>NZ_JBWKZO010000002.1:0-413676 GCF_059424605.1 Pseudomonas sp. GW101-3H06 | reverse complement strand
TGCGGCTCTCCTCATCTGTTGTACGGAGTTGGTCATATCGGGCCGTGTTGGCAACGGGAGCCACCTTGAGTTGCAGGCTGGTTTCTACGGAAGGCGGTGGTGCTGTAGCGGTGAGTCGGGCGAGAACATTCAGGATGTGATCGGCGCTCAGACTTCCCGACTCAAGCACCAGTTCTACCGCTACCAGCACCGGGTCGAGACCGGCGATGGGCACGGCAGCGAGCACCTGCGTCATGATTCGATCACCGTTGCTGTGACGTCTCAGGCTCCGTTTGAGAAGCCGCAACGGATTGGGCAGATCGGCAAACGGTGCGCCATTGCGCAGTGCACCCGGCTTGCGTTCGATGAGTGGGATGTAATGCTGCCAGTCAAAACTGACCTGATCTCGATCAAAGAGGCGCTCGTGGCTGGCAATCATTGCGTCATCGGCGATGACCACGATCCGGGATGGGTAAAGACGGCTGCTGACCCACTGGCCGACTCGTTCACAAGGCACCGAATAGCGATTTCGCGCCACGCTGATCAGGCAGGTGCTGGAGACACGTACGGTGCGCTCGACGTAGCCATCAAAGGCCGTCGGCATCGGCATCATTTCGACCCGCTCCAGCTCCAAAACTTCCGCCACCGTAAGTCCGTTGTACTGCGGATGCAGCAGCTCGCTCCAGAGCGCACGACAGCGTTGGCCGAGCCAGGCATTCAGTTCCTCGAAGGTGTGGAACATGCAGTTTTGAGCGTCAAGCCAAATGCGTCGTCGACTGTCTTGAACGTTCTTCTCGACAATGCCCTTTTCCCAGCCAGAGGCTACGTTGCAGAAATCCGGATCGAACAGGTAGTGCGCACACATCACGGAAAACCGGGCATTGACCGTGCGGCCCTTGCCTTTATTGACCTTGTCGACAGCCGTTTTCATGTTGTCGTAGATGCCGCGACGCGGCACGCCACCTAACGCTCCGAACGAGCGTGTATGTGCATCGAATAGCATCTCGTGACCTTGGCTAGGGTACGCAACCAACCAGAATGCGCGACTGGCGCACAGCTTCATGTGGGAGACCTGGATGCGTCGAAACAGGCCTCCGATCAGCAGCCCTTCTTCGCTCCAGTCAAATTGAAAAGCTTCACCGAGCGCAAACGTCAGCGGTACAAAAGCGCGTAAAGACTTGCCTTGTTCACCTCGCCACGAGCGTACAAACGCCGTGAGCTGGCTGTAGCCGCCGTCATAACCCTCGGCCTTGATCTGCTCGAAAAGTGCTTTGGCGCTTCTGCGATTGTGCTTTGCCCGGAACGAATCGGCTTTCAGCGCCTGTTCCAGCGTGTCGTGGAAAGGGCTGAGTTTGTTGAAGGTCGCGCACCGCTGGTACGCCGGCTGAGTAGCTTCGGGCGCTCTGACCCATTTTCGGATGGTGTTTCTCGACAGCCCGGTACGCTTGGCTATCTGGTGCAGCGAGAGCTTGTCGCGGAAGTACATCCGCCGGATTTTTCCCAACATTTCCATGCTGATCACCCTGTGTTCTCCTGCTCGGAAAGTGAGCAGAAGCAGTTGAACACCTGGGTCAGTTTTCAGTCGGCAGAACAGCCTTTACTGGGTCAGTTTTCGGTCAGCGGCAACAGTGAGGCAACTCTCAGCTTCTTTGGCATGTAAAAAAACCCGCTCATTGAGCGGGTTTTTCTATGGTCATTTCATCTGAAGGCATTTTCCTCGTAATGAGGGTGGTATGCCTTTAGGACCACCGCGAGCAACGAGTTCCCACTCGCGCTCTGTCAGCTCCGAACCAGCTCCCTTGCAGAACTTACGATAGGCAATCAGATATTCAGCCTCTGTAGCTTGCAAGGGAGGCCGAATCGAGGTTGTGGTTATTGGCCGTTCTGGAGCGACGGTAAGGGCTTTATCGATCGCTGAGTTCATACCGCCGTTGAGGGCAGTCACAATTACGCTATCACCAGGAGGGGCTCCGTTCCCCGAGCGAAGATCAGCATAGTTGCCGTGCGTAGTCATGACCATTTCTTCGCTGCCCATTACGTGTTGATAGGCAGGCTTCCTTAAGGCCGCTCCACCGCGTCCGTCGTGTCCCCAGCTGCTGTAAAACTCGTGTGCTAATCGAACAGGCACGTAGGTGGTGGTTGCTGCTGATTGAGTTTCGTATGGGTTTTCATGCGTAGAGCATGCGGATAGAAAAACCGCTGTCGCAAGGATAATGAATTTGGTCTTGAGCATGGCGCCCCCCGGTTTGTGTATTGGGGATCATATGGGTGCCATTAAGCGTAGGGATTCGAGTCCGTCCCCCTTATGGGTTCGGATTGGTCAACAGGGAATGGTTGGGCTGGGGAGAATGCATTGCAACAGGAGAGTGGAATGCAATTTCTCAAAAAGCTATTAGGCCTCGGCAAGGCGAAAACGCCTGCATCAAAACGGCCAGGCAGCCTCACAGATAACCAGATTCAAGTACTCGATCTCAGGTCCCCTGAAATTCAGAAGTATCTGAAAACCGGTGATGAGGCATCACTGCGATATCCACCTTTCCAAAAAGGATGGTTGGCGAATGTGCCTGGCCGCGTACTTTTGGATGCTCAGGCCTCAAAAGTCCGACAGATCGCCAGTGGCATTGGTCTGCCGCCTGCTGAATTCAATCGCCTAGTCCTTCCTGTTTTGGACGCCTTCGCCGACTTTGTTCACATGCTGCCTGCATCGCAGGCTCATCATCATAGAGGGCCGGGTGGTCTGCTTGCACATTCCCTAGAGGCAGCCGTTCATGCTCTCAACTCATGTCAAGTGACAAGTTTTGACCATGATCGCTATCCCGCTGAACGCATCAAGCGGCGCGACCGCTGGAACGTTGCCGCTGTTCTGGCCGCTCTTCTTCATGATGTTGGTAAGCCGCTTTACGACCTGCGTGTCACGGATGGCTCCGCAGAAAAGATCTGGCACCCTGTGGCCAACACGATTCCGGAGTGGGCTGAAGAGCATGGTGTTGATCGATACTTTATTCATTGGAACCCCAATCGACACGAAATCCATAAGCACCTCTCAACGACGATGGTTGAGCGATTGCTGCACAGGGATCTCCGTCTATGGCTGATGGAGGCCGGCCAAGATCTCTACTTTGAAATGATCAGCGCCATTGCGTGCGAGGATGAAAAGCGGCTTCTTACTGGTCTTGTTATCAAGGCAGACTCAAGCTCTGTGGAGGCGGATCTTCGTAAATATGGTGGAGATGCTTCTGGGCAGTCTGCTATGGGGATTGGTGTTCCTGTTGCATCCCTGGTTGTGGATGCGATGAGGCTTCTCAAAAGTGTTGGTACGTGGAAGATCAATGAAAGCGGGCAGCGAGTATGGGTGTTCGGCGACGGCGTGTTTGTCGTTTGGGCGCAAGGTGTCCGCGATATCACTGAGTCATTGGTGGAAAAAGGGATTAAGGCGGTGCCAAGAAGCCCGGATGCCTTGGGTGAGATGCTGCTCGACCACAACATCATCGAACGCTCGCCAGAAGGCTCGATTTATTGGTCTGTAGCGCCTGACATTCTAAATGCCGGACGCTCGAAGCCAATCAAGCTCAAATGCGTAAAACTTTCGTCGTCGACGCTGCTATTTCCTTTCGAGCCGCTTCCTGCGTCTGCAGTAGGTACGGTGGGAGATGATGAGCATGAAATGAAATTCAGCGTTGGTTCGTCTGCTACTGGGGATCCTGTCGGAAGTCTCCCATTGACTGTGTCAGCAATTGACGGGTCCACCTCTGACCTTGCTGGGCTATCAGCTGATGGTGCAATGACCGCGATGTTCACAATGCCGAGTGAGGAGGCCATCTCGGCGACCCAAGCTGCGGAGATTGTCCATCAGCAATTCAAAGCTCCTGATTTCTCTGTCCCGGCCGGTATGCAGGATCCGTTCGGCGCCGTGACGCCGAAACCAACTGCTGCTCAGTCCTTCCAACAGTCTCCGCCTCATGTTCAGGCCCCGAGTACGAGACCTGAGGTACCAGCTCCAATAAAGCAGGCGTCCCCAAAAGGACCAACGCAATCAGGCCAAAAAACGCCGCGAACAGGCGCAGTTCACCTGGTAGCTATCGAAGATGCAACGGATACGACCATAAGGGTAAAAGGCGCCGATAACACAGGCGTGAAGCCGGACGGTTCGATCGTTGTAGCTGGTGCGATTCCTGGCGCGGAATCGGGTATTCGTGTCGGAGGGGGGGGAGCTCCACTTATTGCGCCTACGGGACAAACTCAGACGAAGAAACACAAGAAAAAGACTAGGTTCGAACAGGATCAACCCGTCCCCGGTGAAAAGCTAGAATCGGGTGATATTGCATCTGGCGTTAACCCAACTTTCAATGAGCCTGTCGACCAGATCGATAAGGGCAGCATCGGTTTCCATCCGCCAGCAACTGATCAATTGCTATCGCAATGTGAGGACTCTGAGGCAAATGACGATGCTGCCAGGGCATATACTTACGACTTTGGTGATATTGATGACGAAGTCCTTGAGCTGGCCGGCATGGTTCTGCCTGATAGATCCTTGCGTCCGGATATTAAGCATGTAGAACACGTCATGGCTTCTGAGCCAGACCTCGATAAGGATGTTTTCGAGGAGCCCCAACAACCTAGCGTGGCTTCCGTTGAGTTCAAATTGCCGCGGACAGAAACGAAGCTGGATGCAGATAGTTCAAAACTGGTGATTCCACCTGAATTGGCTCTTTCCGATGAATTTGGTTTCAACAACTTCAACGTGGACCTTTCGCTTCAGTTCATCGGAGAAATCCCCGCCGATTCACCGTTAACAGTGAACCTGCCAAAGGGAGTAGAGCGGTTTACAGATCCTGTAGGCATAACGTTGCATGATTCGCCTGAAGGCTTTGACCTTCCTCCTACAGATCTCACAAACCATGAATATGATCCATCTACCGTCGAGTTATCACCCCAAGAAGAATCTTTTAGTGTTTTAACAGAAGAGTACGATCTTCCCAACTTAAGCGCCGGCGTCCTTCTAGAACCCCCACCAGAGGGACTTTGGGACGGTCCCGATTTAGATCGTGACGCCGACTGGCCAGTCTTCGATGAGCCACTGTTTCAGGAGGGAATGACTCTACCTGAGCAAGGCAGCACTTCTGTCACATCGTTTCAACCAAGCAATGGTCAAGAGTTGAAGCTTCTGAACCGTGTTCAGCCTGCGCCAGAAAATCTGCCAAAAAAAGAAACGGGGAAACGCAGCAATGGTTCTCAGAAAAACAGTGGTAGATCAACGGCAGGCCCTGGTGGGATTAAGGTACAAAGCGGTTCTGAGGTTTCTTCAGGGATCCGTATAGGCCAGCCACGTAAACCGCGCGAGCCGCTGTCAGCCACTCCTGTTAACCCCCCAGCTACAGTTGAAGTACAGCCACTGTCGTCTACCGGAGGGGATTATTCGTGTGCGCAAGTTTTGGCAGAGGAATTTGACGCATACCTTGAAGTCACTCCGGAATTGGCTAGGTCATTGAAGTGGTATGCGGAAAACCTCGATAAGACAGTGTCAATGAATAGCTTTAAACCGTTTTTCACATTCGAAGGTCAGGGTTTTGTCATTGATGACATTCCTAAGCTGGAGCGTGCCGGATGGCTGTGGGACGACTTCACCGGAACGATGAATAGGAAGAACCCTAAGGGGGTACTTCTCACGAGTTACCTCGGTGAGATCTTCGAGTACCTCACAAAAGGCAAGTACAGACACTCCATGGCGTCAGCTCGTAATCGTGAGGAGGCGAGATACTTGGCCAACGTCGCTGAATCAGCAATCTCATTGTGCAAAGAGCACGAGATGAACGGGCGTCGAGTCGTAAGTATCCAGCCTCGAAAGTTGAGCGAAATCTCGAATGCCCTGCAGGTAGATGAATCGACCCTCAAGAGGGCGCTAATAGCGACCCATCAATACCTCATGGTCAGGAACAATCATGTCATTGAATTGATGGATTGATAGAGATGAGTGAGTGGGCATATGAGATGCCTTGGAGGCCAAATTTTGAGGCTTTCGAGGTAGGAGGCTGGGTTCTTGGGATGGCGGCAACAAGCGCAGTCCACTTTTACACCGTCTTGCCATCTCAGCCGTTTTATCTCTCCATGATTGTGATGGGGGGATTCGCCCTAAGGCGTGTGCCAGCGGCTGTCCATCTTTATCGAGTCCGTCAGGGTCTACGAGCAAAAGATGTTGTCTTGATGGGGCAGGATGAACTCATTGAGCAGATGCTTGAGAACCGCGGGAAATTGTTCTTGGGCACCGGGTTTAAGTGGACTCAAAGGGAAGGTCAGCAGGTATTCGAACTGCTTAAGCGGGACATTACCAAGATCATGCCCAAGATTCCTGATGGATACATGGGCTCGCCTTGGATTCATGGGATTTCCCTACAGCCTGATCGCCCTATTGGTTTCCAGGAAGACCTGTCGTCGCTCCATACCTTAATTGTGGGTACAACAGGTTCCGGAAAAACCCGGTTATTCGATTTACTTATAAGTCAGGCCGTTCTTAGAAATGAAGCTGTAATTATATTAGATCCGAAGGGCGATAAGGAGATGGCCGAGAACGCCAAACGCGCTTGCGAGTTGGCAGGGCGCCCTGAGCGGTTTAAGTACTTCCACCCAGCGTTCCCAGAATTGAGCGTTCGTATCTCCCCAACCAAGAACTTTGGTCGGGCGACGGAAGTTGCCTCACGCATCGCTGCACTGATGAAATCTGAAGGCGGTGACCCGTTCCAAGCATTTGCCCAGATGGCGCTTAACAACGTTATCCAAGCCCTGTTGCTTTGCGGAGTATTGCCAACCTTGGTGGAGCTTCGCCGCTGCCTTGAAGGCGGCCTGGCACCGTTGGTTATTCGAGCTATCAATGCATACGGCTCAAAGGTTCATCCACTATATGAAGCTCTTCAGCGTGGTGCTTTGGCATCGGCGAAAAATGATGAGATGAAGGCCAAGAATCTTCTCAAACTCTATCGTGAGGAGATTGTTCCGCTGCAACCAAGTTCGGACCTTGAAGGTTTGCTTTCAATGTTTGAGCACGACAAGGCTCACTTCGGCAAAATGATTGCGTCCCTGCTGCCGGTGCTGAACATGCTTACTTCTGGGCATATGGGGCCGATTCTTTCCCCTAACATGGATGATCCAGAGGACGAACGTGAAATTACTGACTCCAGTAAAGTTATCCAGGGCGCAGAAGTCCTATACATGGGGCTCGACTCTCTGTCCGACTCCATGGTCGGCTCAGCAATTGGCTCTATCTTCCTGGCTGACCTGGCTGCGGTGGCAGGTCAGCGGTATAACTTCGGTGATGCAGAAGAATTAAAACGACGCCCTGTTAACATCTTTGTTGATGAGGCTGCAGAAACAGTAAATGATCAATTAGTACAACTTCTCAACAAAGGGCGTGGGGCAGGGATGCGCCTTTATGTTGCGACTCAGACGATTGCGGACTTTGAAGCTCGAATGGGGTCGCCAGCTAAAGCAAGACAAGTGCTCGGTAACACTAACCATACAATCGCACTTCGTATCACTGATCAGGATACTCAGCAGTACATTGCAGATAAGATTCCTAAAACGTACTACAAGTACGTTATGCGCACACAAGGCAACTCAACCAAAGATGACCCTCATATGCACTCTTTGAATGTGGGCGAACGGTTAATGGATGAGGAGGGAGAGTTGTTTCCAGCCCAGCTATTTGGGCAATTACCAAACCTCGAATTTGTTGCCATTTTGGCGGGCGGACAAATTGAGAAGGGCAGAATTCCTGTTCTAACTCGACCAAAAGTTTTTGATAAAGCAGTCGAAAAAGCTCGGCTGCTTGTAAGAGAGGCAGCTTAATCGTGCGACTACGAAATGATAGCGTGACACGACTACTTGATAAAGATGACAAAGCACGCATGGTGCTCAATATTCTTGATGCAGATTGGCCTACCGCCGTACAGGTTATTCCAGAAGCAATGAAAATGGTGAGTAGGGAATCTACTAGTCCAGAGTGCGTTTCGTTGCTGAAAGTATCTTTGGCTTCATACCAGCAGTCTTTGGGTGGTCGCGATCGCGATCGACTCGAAGCGTTTTTGGAGCCATTTCTGTCAGGTATCACGGAGCTATTGCTTCTTGACCCTGCGCCAACGCAGGCTGTCCTGGAATTAAAAGCACTTTTGGATGGGCTGGTAAAAAACGATGCGAATGTAGTAGCTCGTAATCGAATCGAGAGTCTCCTGCTTCCAGAAGATTCTTCTATTGGCCAGGTCTGGCGCGACATCAAGGCGATCTGACAATGGCTGACGTTGAAGAGAAGATGCCCAAAACTCTTTGGGCTGCTCTTGTATTTATCTGCATTGAAATTTTGTTGATTGTCGTACTTGTGCCCAACAGTTTTATCGATACAGCCATCCTTAAGGAGCAGGACTGGGGTGAGGCGCTCATGGGTAAACCTCAACATGAGCAGCTTATTCGCGATACCGATTCGCTTTACATGCACTTGCACCTAGACAACGGTCTTAACAAGTGGGTAGGGAGTCTTTTCGTACCTACAGCTGAAGAGCGTGAGAAATCTAAAGCTTGGGAAAATCTTGGCAATCTGTGGTTTAAATTTCTATCCAATCGTGGAGAGGCATTAACGAAGGTGTTGTACCATATTTACTACAGATTTTTACTGCTAGTAATGTGGTTACCTTACATGCTTGTGATACTGGCGCCATCGGTGCTGGGTGGGTATATGACTTGGAACATTAAGCGATATACGTTTCAGCACTCATCCCCGTTCCTGAATACATATAGCTCGAAAATCATATCATTCATCGTCGTGTCCTTGATGATCAGCTTCATTGCGCCACTACCCATACCGCCGATGGTGATCCCGGTCGTCATTATTGTGCTCATGCCCATAGCCTCCAGCTTGCTGATCGGTAACCTGCCGAAACGCCTCTAGCTCAGCGCTTGTACCGAATCTAGATCCCATGGGAAAACTGTATTTTGACCCCGTTGCCGGGTCAGATTAGCCACCCCGCAGATCATGAAGGCCTCACTATTTATACATACGGTGAGGTATCTATGAAGCTCAACTCCAACACAGTTTTGTCCATCTGCCTGGCGACCTTGACGGTTGCCAGCGCAGGTGCATTTTTTGCGTTAAACAAGAAGGTTGATGAGGCTGCTCGTCTATCTGAGCAAACCAATCGATCGTTCGCAAAGGTTAAGCCGTGGGCTTTGCAGCGTGATGCTTTGGACGCGGTCCTAGAGGAGGCACGGCTTCAATCGTTGATTTCCGGAAAAGAAACTTCTCAGCCGAGCAAGACAACCCCTCAAAGCTACCCTGCTGATATTGAGCGTCGCTACGGTGATCCTAAAGCCCAATTTACTCTGATCGAATACTCCGATTTTGAATGTCCTTTCTGTAGTCAGTTTTTTCCTGTGCCTAAGGCTCTAGCAGACGGGTCTCGTGGAAATATCTCAGTGATCTTTAAGCATGTTCCTATTCATGGTGAGGCCTCAAGGAAGGAGGCTTACGCAGCTGAATGTGCAGGAGCGCAGGGTGGTAACGACGCATTCTATCGGATGGCCGGCGCAATATTTAGTTCGACTCAGGCGAATGGCACTGGAACTAACGAGCCTTTAAGCGTGGTCGCAGACAAAATCGGGCTTAAAGGTTCTGACTTGTCAAAGTGCATAGACGAAGGCCATTTTTACAACAAGATCAAAGCAGATTTTAAAGAGGCTATCGATCTTGGGATCAAAGAAACGCCTACTACGGTTGTTCGCTACAACCCGACCAATAAACAAGTCGTTCTTAGCGGTGCAAAGACGCCTGAAGATATTTTGAAGGCTATGGCCAATCTAGTAAAAAGCAGTGGAGCATCACAATAATGCAGCCTATTAATATTCCTCAGTATGTAGATGATCCACCCCATTTGCTTTTTTGGCAGGCAGACGAAATTGCGCCAATCGGGATTGGTCTCGTTTTTGGGATGTTCACCGGCTACGCAGCTGTATGCACCATCGGCGGTTTTTTATTAACTCGCTGGTATCGTAAATATCGTGACGATCATCCCGACGGTTTCATGGTTCACATGATTTACTGGTTTACTGGAATGACAGGCGCCAAGGCCAGAACGATACCGAACTCGTTCATTCGGGAGTTTCACTGAGGCATCTATGAATATTGATAATTTAAGAAAATCTTATCGTCAGCTTGTCGATGAGAGCAAATTTCATCGAATTATTATTGCAGCTTTGCTAGCAACTAACTTTGTATCTGTTGTTGGTTGGCTCAATAAAAGCACGGTTATCGATATGCAGCCGCCAGGTTTGGCTGAGCGTGCCTGGGTAGATGAAAGTCGTGCCTCGGATGCCTATGTGGAGGGCTGGGCACTTTACATTGCCGATCGATTGGGCAATGTAAAGCCTAAGTCCGCAAGCATGATTCGAAATTCTCTTGAACCACTTCTTTCAGCTGATATCTACCAGGATGTCATCAACAAAATTGAAAGCCAGGTTCAACAAATTCGTCAGGATCGCGTTGTTCTTGCATTTGAGCCAAAAGAAGTACTTCGGGATAAGAACAAGGTGAACAAGTTCTACGTAGTTGGCCGTTCCGTCATGAGTGGTCCTACTGGTAAACCTGTCCGGGACAATAAAACCTACGAGCTTGATCTCCGCGTTCAAAACTATAAACCAGTACTCTACTTCGTTGACGTGTATTCGGGTGCCCCACGAACAGAAGATGTAATTCGTCGTGAGGAGAAGGCTGGTGAAGCTCGTAAGCGTATGGATCGAAATAACGATGAAAACTAAAACCATTAAATTTGCGATCCTGTTGGCTGCGGTTACAACCGCGCAAATGGTTTCTGCTCGCGAACTCAAAATCCCACAGATGCCTGCGGCGACAGGCCAGGAGCAAGTCGTCGAGGCGGTGCCGCCCGCGCAAATCAATCCCGCGGAATATGGCCTCGAAGAGGCTGACGAAAACGCGGCTCGCGCAGCAATTAGCGAGGCTCAAGACAAGAAAGGGGCCCAACCTTCGCAGCCAAAAGCACCAGCATCGAGTACATCGGAAGCTTCCAGCGGTGCAAAGCAGAAGGAGCCCGTGGCTGATAAAAAAGGCTCCCAGGACTTAGTGCAAGTCAGCGGCGGTGGTCGGGCCAATGATTTACAAGCAGTACCCGCTTCAGTCGCAAAAAGTGCTGCTCCAGAAGCGGCAGCTGAGATGGTCGCGTCTCTCGTTGATGTGGTAGTTCAACCTGGGGTGAACACTATCATTCCCGCGGCTATCAATCATTTGAACCGGATTGTGACGCCGTTTGAAAAGCCAATTGTTCAAACGACCTCCAATCCAAAGGATTACACCATCAAGGAAAACGTCATCTACGTCACGGCGAACGATGAAACTCCCATCACAATGTACATCACCCCCAAGGAAGATGAGTCAGTCGCTATTAGCTTGACGCTGGCTCCCAAGAAGGTTCCTCCAATTCAAGCAAATCTTGTGCTCGGCCAGGCAGCTGGTTCGAGTGGCAAGGCTGGCGGCCTAAGTGGGGCTGGTGGTTATCGGTACTCTGGCCAGGCGAAGAAGTGGGAGGAGGGCCAGCCCTATATGGAATCCATCAAGGGGATCATGCGAGCGCTGGCATTGGGTGGAATTCCAAAAGGTTACTCCATGGGCAAGCTGGCCAATACCGATACATTGCCAGCGTGTTACCAGGACGGAATTCAGTTCGATTTTTCACGCTCCCAACTGATGATGGGGCACAACTTCAAAGTGCTCGTTGGTGTCGTCCGAAATACATTGAATGTACCAGTAATGTTTGATGAGACATCTTGCACGCATCCAATGCTAGCGGCGTCCGCGGCATGGCCGCGAAACATGCTTGAACCTGGCGACAAGACCGAGGTTTACATCATCACAAGAGTCGGCGAAGCGCCGGCGGATGAGTCTGCACGCCCAAGTTTGCTTAATTAAGGAGGGGACATGCTCAAGTCATACTGGGCTCGCCTGAGCCCCACCACTAAGCGAGTGCTTGTCATTTGCGGGTGTATCGTTGTCGTGCTGGCGATTGTTACTGCTCTCAGTGCCATTGGCGGCAATGAGAAACGTAAGTCTGGTGGTAAGCAAACCATCGGTAACGTGTTAACTGACAGTGATCCACGTGCGGTCGGTCTGGATGCGTTGAATGCCACACAGCGTCAACAGGGGAAAAATCTCAACGATTTGACGCGTAACGTGAAAACACTGCTTGACGGGGCCACGCAGCAGCAGGAGCTACGCGATGGTTTGAAAGACCTATCAAAACAGGTTGCCGATGTTTCGACGCAGCTGAGTTCGACTACTCAGACAGCTGAAGCACTTAAGGCTGACAATGAAAGGCTGCAGCAAGCTCTAAAAGAAACTCAAGATAAGGCACCTCCGCCTGAAAAGGAGGCTGTACTTAAAGAGAAGGAAGAACGAGTCAAGGCTGAACAACTGGCTCAACGTCGATATAACAATGCAGCCGTTGATCCCAACAAAAACATCGGTGCCTTTTTTGCCAATGCACCAGCACCTGCTGCAGATCCAGTAAAGCCAGGGCAGAGTCCAAAGAAAGAAGAGCGACTCACAATCAGCACTATCGGCGCAACTGAGCCTGAGGAAAGCAAAGACAAGAACAAGGAAGAGGAGGTTTACCTTCCTGCTGGCTCGATCCTGTCAGGTGCAATCATCACTGGTATCGACGCGCCTACCGGTAGTGGAGCTCGGAAAGATCCTTTCCCAGTACTGCTTCGTGTGAAGAAAGAGGCTGTTCTGCCTAACCGCTTCAGGGCGGATGTGCGTGAATGTTTCCTGATTGCGAGTGCCTTCGGTGACCTTTCCTCCGAGCGCGCATACATGCGAGCCGAGACGATTTCTTGTGTACGCGATGACGGCGCAGTGATCGAAACCGGCATGGATGCATATGCCTCTGGCGAGGACGGTAAAGCTGGCGTTCGTGGTCGACTGATTTCGAAACAGGGTGCGATCTTGGCCAGGTCGCTCATGGCCGGCTTCATGCAAGGTGTGAGCGAAGCATTCAGTGTTCGCCAAGTACCAAGCATCAACGTTACGGGCACCGGCAGCAGTGGCGGCTCTGGCAAAGTGGTAAGCCCTGTTTACGAACAGGCCTTCAGCTCGCAAGCCATGCAAGGCGCAGCGATCGGCGGTACAGGCAAGGCCTTGGAGCGCATTGCCGATTTCTACCTGGAAATGGCTGAGAACCTCTACCCAGTCATTGAAGTAGACGCCGCTCGTGAAATCGACTTTGTCGTGAAGAAGGGTGTGCAGCTGAAGCTTCAAACAAAGCGCTGACTTCGCAGACCCCGGACAGGGGCAGATTAGCCCCTGTCTACAAATTCAAATACGGATACTTCAACCATGAAAATTAAATCACGGTTCACTTTCGCACGCCTTCTTATTGCTGCTGGCTTTGTTTCAGCAATGAGCGGTTGCTCGTTTCTTCAGATTGGTCAGTCGGACTACTCATGTAAGGGCATGCCTGATGGCGTTACCTGTATGTCCGCACGTGACGTTTACCAACTGACGGAAAACGAGAACTTTCGTCAAGTTGTAGAGCAGCGTCAGGCGGCAAAGGACGAGGCTATTAAAGAGGGTAAGACGATCGAGGAGGTTATGCCGGCGGTGAGCCCGCATATTGCCGCTGGGGAGCGCTACGTCGTTCCAAAACCAGCCCGTGATCCGATTCCTATTCGTTCACAGGCAACAGTGATGCGTATTTGGGTTGCCCCATGGGAGTCCGACAAGGGCGATCTGAACGTACCAGGTTACATGTACACAGAAATTGAGCCGCGTCGCTGGGAGATCGGTACTCCGGCGCCAAAACCTACTGCCTCGATTCGTCCACTTGAGTCGCGAAAAACAGTGCCGCCAACGGCGCAAAACTAACACCCCCCCCAAAAAGCAATAAGCAGGAGACATCCCATGCAACTGAGCATGAACAACAACCAAAAACGTCGCGCAAAAGACGTTATGAAATTCGGTGTTGCACTGATGGTTACTGTCATGGCCACCCAGGCTATGGCCGGTACCGGCGGTGACAGCTTCGACTCCATCTGGGTAACGCTGACCGACTGGATGCAAGGTACGTTGGGCCGAGTTGTAGCTGGCTCTATGGTCCTCGTAGGCATCGTTTCCGGCATCGTTCGTCAGTCGATCATGAGCTTCGCGACGGGTGTCGGTGGCGGCGTCGGTCTCTACAACACTCCGACCATCATCGAATCGATCATGACTGCAACTCTGCCAGCTACTCACTCGCTGGTAACCGCGGCCGTACCTCTGGCTCACCAGATCTAGTTTCAAACGCAATAACCAAAGCCGGCCTTGCCGGCTTTTGGGCTTTCTTAACGGGATCGGAGTTCGAATGTGAACGGGATGAAAAAAAAGGCAATTCTCGCGCTTTCAGCATTGGCCTTATCGTGGTCGCTGACCGGTAATGCTGCTTCTCAATGTATTGAAAGCGGCGAGTCGCTGGTCATCAACCCAATAGCTTCCTTCGAAGGCGGTTCCGTTACTGTCTCGTACTCACTGAAGCGCAGCGACTGCACTTCGACGGGCTCTTTTAGTCTTCCGATCGCAGTTGGTGGGCCGAAAGGTTCGCAGCTCGGTAAGTGTGAGGGTGTTCGTACAAAGGAAGAGTTTTCCTGTTCCGGATCTGCAGCATTGCCGGCTGGATTCACGGGCCCGCTGGTTATTGGCGTAGGAGGGGTGTTAGCAGAGACTATCGTTCAACCCAAGCAAACGCAGCCTGTAGCTGAAGACATGGAGGTGCTGAATGATGAAGATAAAACTCTCGTAATTCCACTCGTATTGAAGGGCGTTGGGGTAACAGCGGATTCATTTGAGCTTGAAAATTTGCCTGATTCGGATGTAGGGCAAATCCTTCTTAAGGGCACCACAGTAACGTTCATACCCCTACCAGGTTGGAGCGGTATCACAGGATTTTCATACCGAGGCAAGGATCAGCACGGGGTGTACTCCAATGTGGCGAATGTGCGCATCGTCACCAGCCTCATGAATGATCCGCCGATTGTAATACCTCATCCTGCAATCGGTTCGGAAGACATCCCTTTTACCTTCACGCCGGTGGTGAAGGATATTGATGGCGTCGACATCTATCAGCTTGTTGTCGAAGCTCAAGGGTCGCACGTCGTAGCTTCGGTGTCGGATGACCGCCATTCCCTGAAAATCACGCCTGAACTCAACTGGAATGGTGAGGACGTAATCAAGATCACTGCAATGGATGCCGCAGGTGAAAAAAGTCCCGTCACGGACATTCCTGTTGTCATTCAGCCGGTCAACGACGCTCCGGTTGTAGATGCAATTTCTATCAACACTGACGAGGACGTCGCCGGCAGGGCGCCGATTATTTTTACCGACCAGGATGGTCAAGCGCCGTATCGGTTCACAGTAGGTGGCCAGCCCTCAAAATCAATTGGTGGTTGCGGTATTGATGGTAATTACGTCGTTTTCACGCCCGCGAAAGACTGGAACGGCCAAACCACATGCTTGGTTACGGCAATTGACGCAAATAACGCGTCATCAAAGCCTGCGGTAGTGACAATCAACGTCAACCCGGTTCCAGACAAGCCTGTCGTACAAAGCACGACGGTGACAATGAATCAGGGCGCATCGACGTCGGTAATACTTGCAGTGACAGATCCCGACAAGGTCGACACCTTTTCTTTATCCAGCACAACACCCCATGACGCGACCTTTGGTTCGTTTTCTTTCAACGGCTCAAAGCTTTCAGTGACCCTGTCCCCATCATTCGTGGGGAGTCGTGTGATTGCGTACACGGCCAAAGATTCTTTCGGCCTTAGCTCTGATACGGGGTTCATCACAGTCAAAGTTCAACCTGTGAATGCAGCCCCTGTTGTAGACGCCATTGATGCTTTGACATCGATCGAGACGCCTGTTTCTGTGGAGCTGACTGCGACAGATGCGAACCATGACTCGCCACTAACATTTGCTATCGCGCAATCGGTAGCCCCCGCTGCTGGTTCACTGACGCTTGTAAAAAATGTGCTTACCTTTTCCCCTGCTACTGGGTTTGTAGGAACGGCGACATCCAAGGTGAACGCAACAGATACCGCCGGCGCAGTATCTGCGAGCCAGACCATTACGTTTAACGTTCAGGCGGATCAGATTGTTGCTTACGATCCCGACGTGCCTGATAGCCACGCTATTGTCATCGTGCAACAACCGCCGGCAAATGTCGGGGTAATCACAGCGGTCGGAATGAATGTATCCTTTGTCCCCGTTGAAGGTTACTTCGGACCTGGATCATTCAAATACAAGGTTCGGGATACAGCCGGCTTGGAATCAGCGGTTAAAGACGGCGTAGTCATTGTCGATAAAACCAACTATGCCCCAACATCAGCGACTGCTGATCTCACCGCATACGAAGGTGAAGCATCAGCTGCTGTAACGCCGACAGTCACGGACAAAAACTTGTATGACGCTGGTCAGCACACTTTCACTGTGCCTATCCAAGCAATGACAGGTGTCGCAGAGGTCGTTAGCAATAAGATCATTTACAACGCACCGTTCGGTTTCCAAGGTAAAACGTCGTTCAAATTTATTGCTCGTGATTTAGCTGGCGCTGAGGTGATCGGTACGGCAAACGTCACGGTTATCGCTAAAAACCTTCCGCCGACAATGGTCGCGCTTGATATGCAGACCACGGAGATGACGCCTGTGTCCGGCGCTCCAACGGTGGTTGATTCAAATCCCACGGATACATTTACCTTTAAGGTCCTCGGCACACCTGTCGGAGGCGCTGCTGTAGCTGCGGGAGGCAAAGTCAGCTACAGCCCTCGTGAAGGTTGGACAGGGACTGATAGTTTCCTCATCAGAGCTACAGACGCAGCTGGATCAACAGTAATAGGGTTGGCTACTGTGACCGTGGTGCCGAACAACCTGGCGCCAGAGGGTCTGGTTGGAACAATCACAAGCCTCGAAAATACACCAGCAGCACCGTATTACCCGGTTATTACAGACAAGAATCTGTACGACCAAGGCCAGCACCTTTTGAAAGTGGTTACCCAACCTGCAAGCGGATCAGTGGCTGTGACCGGCAATATGCTTATTTTTACGCCAGCCAAAGATTTTATTGGAGATGATTCATTCATCGTTGAGGCAACTGATCTAGGCGGCTTGAAGGTCTCCGGTGCGGTTGCCGTTCACGTACTCAAAAACAACCTGCAACCAGTGAGTGCAGCGCTGAGTATCACCACCTTTGAAAACACCAAATCGGCAGCTTTTAAGCCCGATGTTGTTGATCCGAACGTCTGGGACTCCTTCAGCTACGAAGTTGTAAGCCAACCTTCGCACGGTAGCGTACTCGCCAGCCAAAATGGCTACATCTACACGCCGAACCCTAGCTACGTGGGCAATGATTCGTTTGCGTTCCGAGTGGTCGACGCAGGTGGCGAATATATTGAGTCTCTAGCTCGGGTGGCAGTGCTAAGGAAGAACACGCCTCCTACAGGGCTTAAGCCAACGACCGTATATTTCTACGAAGGGGTAGGAGGTAAGGAGCGGCTGAGTGCTGTTGACGCCAACGATTGGGGTTCCCATACCTTCGAGGTCGTTTCGCAGCCTGAGCATGGATATGTATGGTTCAACGGTAATGACGAAATGAACTTCAAGACTGACGGTCGTACTCAGACCTCAGTCGTCATCAAGGTCACGGATCAGGATGGGGAGTCGGTGAACGTTACTGTGGCGCTCATGCCCAAAAGCATCGCTGATGTAGTGGATCAGATGCCAATCGAACAGATTGATAAGGATAGCTTGTCCACTCCTGCCATCACTAAGGAGTTCAACAGAACAGACGGTCGCCCAGGGTTGATGGTGACAGAGCCTGTGGCTATACAGGCTCTTGGGACAGACGTTATTGCGTTTGTAGAGAAAACATCAGGCCTTGGTCTGAAGGTAGGTCGCAAACCACTAGATCCAGGTCAAGCAGTTCGGTTACCTATTGATCGAGTGACCGTTGATAGCTTGGGTGCCGCTGTCGCAGCCCTGACTGCAGGTGAGGCTGGCAAAGGGAGGCTGCTGCTGTTTAGGGGCGACCTGACTGGTTCAGCCTTTGCAATTCCATATGAGGTATGGTCTCTGCAGGGCGCGATAAAGACTTCAGCGGATAGCGTGCCTTTGGGTCTGCAGTCCGTACGAGCGCAATTCGAGCCGGGAAATAATGTCTGTCTGAACACGGTCCGAACGCTATCGGCCCAGAACTCCAACCCCTACGACAATCCTGTTTGTCTACTTGAGTTCACAAAGCCATTGCCGGAGTACAAGGACCTGTCCAGCGATTCAACGTTGGCTTTGCAGGGCACCGCCGCGGATGTCGGCTCATACCCAATCGAGGCCTCCTCCTACATTGTTGGACCTGATGGCCAGAAGTATCTCCTTGGTACCTACTCAAAGACGGTGACCTTTGTCTCTCCAGTAGCCACAGTGAAAATAGGGCCAAAATACCCGTTCGATAAAGCGTATTTTAAAGTCGAAGATCTGGATATTGAGTTCGTTCAGCAGTCAGGAACTGCTTGTGATTTGACGATAATCGAGCGCCGCGCAATGACTGCTGCTTCGTCTTATTCGACTAAGCCTCTGTGCTTAGTCGAGTGGGAGGAGATTTCTCCAGGCCTTACCATTCGACCCAACTGGGAACGGCCATACCTGGTTGGCAACGCACAGATGCTCGGCGAAAACAAAATTCAGTGGAAGCTTTCTGTTTTCACTCCGTCGGGCAAAAAAATTGATCTTGGAACGGACAAATTCACTTTTGACGTTATTGAGCCGTCGTTCCCGAAAGTAACCTATACGTCAAAGACGAAGGTAAACGATACGTTATTGGTATCACCGCTGGCCGGTGGTTACATCGGCGATGCCGTGGTGACTTCCGTGAGTGCACGTCTGCAACTCAAAAATAACGTCAATCAAGGTAAGGTTCAAAGTGAGGTAATTGCGCCTTCTTTTGGGGACATCATGACGGTGTACCGCCGCATTTATACAGCGCCTTACACCGCTCTATGGCAAAAGCGATCGCTCTTCGTCGATGTGAACTACACACTGCTACCAGATTTGATCACTCACTCTGTGGTCGACGTTTTGGCGGTCCCTGACGAGAGCATTGTTCCTATTATCGATAACGAAAATGGGAAGATTCTTTCCACTGAGGCCTTGGAGGTCAACGTTGCGATTGGGGATGCATACGACTCAACCAAGACCTACAACGAGTCAACGATGGGGGCGTGGGAGATTCGTCTGATTCAGAAGCCGACTTGGAATACGGTGACGGAAGTAGCTCCATGGGTAAGAGCTGATGGTGCCGGTCATGCGTCATTCGCTTTGGACGTCGCTGCACTTGCTGGTAAAAATCTTCGCGTCTTCGCAGAGGCGCGGATCATCTCTCCCGTTCCCGAGTACACCGTTACCAGAACATCGCCACAGCCGCTGTCACTAGCAATTTTGAACGGCGCAGCGCTAGATGGATCGATCCGAGCGCTGCGGTTGACAGGCGAAGCGCCACTCAGGGTAACGCTGTTCGCTGATGTCACCAATCGGGCTTGGACCAAAGACCTCGGTAATGTCCGTTGGGAGCAATCCACTGAAGGTGGTGCATGGACTGAAATTCCAAATAAAAGTCGCACACCACAACGTATTGCTCTGACTCTTGCCAAAGGTAAATACAAGATTCGCGCGGAGCTCACGAACAAACACTCTGGCGCAAAATCGATGACTGACGAAATCGAGATTGCTGCCTACAACATTCCCAAGGGCATACTCAAAGGCGCAGGTAACACGTTTCTTGATGCAAACGCTCGCTTCAGAGTGCTGCAGGTGAATGCACAACCAATTGATCTTTCTAATATCGATGTCGAGTGGAGTTATGACCGTGGTGTCACGTGGACGCCGGGGAGCGATAGCGTTGTGTTTACTCGTAGTACCGAGGAACGTGTCTACGTCTACATGAGAATGAGGTACAAGGACTCGCCGACTGATGATCCTCGGGTATGGAAGACGATTCGTTCAGGCGTTGCATTCAGAAAGGTGCGCCCACCCAGAGTGCAGCTGATCGGGCCACGTCGTCCAGAGGTAGGGAAAGAGTCAACTTGGGTAGCAAACCTGCTTATGCCGTACCCGAACATGGATTTAACCATGGATGGTGAATTCATCATGCCGGACGGTAAGACAATCGTCCCTGGCCAAGAGGCTAAGTACACGCCCGTGGATTCAGATGTCACTGATCAACGTACATATTTGAGCTATCGCGCATGGATCAACGGGTACCGTGATCGTGGAGGGGAGGGCATAACACAGCAGCGAATCACCTTCTGGATTTACGATTGGCCGGCCTGGGCGATTTCACCGACGTTCTCAGCAGAGTACGCGCCGGCCGACCTGAGTTTACGAGTAAGGAACATCGGTGAGTTCAAAGCTGTTGAGGGGGTCTATTACGACTGGGAAATGCCTGCTATGCCCGGTTATTCAGTTGTGAAAGACGACAACATGGCACTGCGGATACTGACCATTGATGAGCCAGGCGAGTTTCCATTCAAAGTGCATGTTTACGATGCACGTGGTAATTACACCCTTGTTGAAAAAAACATGACCTTCAAGGAGCCACCACCATGGTCGATTACGCTTAAGTGGACAGGAGATAACAACGCAGCACGTGCTCCACTAGGCATCATGGTCCGGCCGGAGATCACTGGAGGACATCCAAAAGACCGGATTACGAGCATGGCGTACACCCTCAACGGAACAGAAATCGATACCGGCGGTTCTCGATATGCGCGCGCAACCCTTCCTGCAGAAGGTCAGTATCAGATTGCCATGGCTGTTCAGTCGCAGATGAACAAGGGAGGAACTGGCGAGGTGTCTATCGATGTGAAGCAGAACCAAAAACCTACCTGCGATTTGCAGGTCAAGGAGAGTGGTTCAGCGTGGACTGCCACCGCGAAATGCGTCGATCCTGACGGCCGAATCGCCCGTCACAACTGGTACGTAAATGACAAGCTGCAGGGGTTGGGAGGGTCGATGATCACAATTTCAAAAAGAACGTACCCTGAAGCTCCGAAGATCCTGCTCTACGCGACGGATGACTCCGCTGAGGACTCGGCGCCAGTCGTTTGGTAACACCACAGGGCGCCGAAAGGCGCCCTTTCTTTTGACCCCAATGAAGGGTCAGATTCGACACCCTCCCAAAGTATGCAGCTATAGCCTGATGACATCGTAAAAGAGGTGTCCTCATGCTCCGAAGAATCTTCTGCGCAATTTTGCTCATCGCGTCAGCAAGCAGCTATTGCACTGCAAATGCCCAAGAAAACAACGTAACTACGCCGTTGCCAATAAACGGAATGATTGCGGCCGTCAAAAATGGAAAGCTCGCGTTTGTAAGTGATAACGGAAGATTTGTTTTTCGTGGGAGCTTGTATGACACCTGGAGCCAAAAAGAAATTTCCTCGATCGATGACGCCGATCAAGCTTTCCGCTATATCGACGTGGCGAAGCTTAAGTTCAACGTTGACGATCTGAGCCCCTTTACATATGGGAGCGGAAAGAAACAGGTCATAATTTTTACCGACCCTCAATGCCCAGCATGCAGCTTACTTCTAACTGATCTCAAAAAAGTAGAAGGCTACACATTTAAAATTGTCGAGCTATCAGCACTCGGTGAAGAAAGTTCCAAGATTGTTCGATCGATGCACTGTGCAACTGATCAGAAACAAGCCTATGAGATTGCTGTTGGACTGCAAAAGCCGCGAGTTATAGATAGCCGTGGAGCAGATTGCGATACCTCAGCAATCGGCAAACGAATTATTACAGCCCAAATGTTTGGGCTTAAAGGCGTCCCGTTTATTATTCGTGACGATGGTTTAACACGCCAAGGGTATGCAAAAGGTTCGCTCGAGTCTTGGCTGATTGGAGCCGCAAAATGAGCACTTTTCCAAAAGCTAAATTCCCACTTGCAGACCTACTTAGCGTAGTTGCCTATGACGAAGATAAGAAGTACTTCGTTATGGATGACAACATGGCTGGGTTCGCGTTTTTGTGTCGCCCGCTGCCTGGAAGTGATGGCAAAGAGGGCGACCAACTTAAAAGCGTCATGAAACAAGCATGGCCGGCCGGAACGATGATTAATTTTTCATCATTTCCATCGCAAAACATTAACGATCAAGTGAATTCGATGCTGAGAATGCGGATGCATTCTCCTGATGACATTGCGCATCAAGCAATCAAAAGCCGTGCTTCGTACCTGTTCAAAGGCACACTTGAGCCGATTGATGATTATTCAGGTATCAAGGTACGTGAAATTCACACAATCATTACTGTTAAGTTTCCAATTGCCGAACCTTTGCCAAGTGAAAAAGAAATTCAGATCATAAGCGAGCTCAGGGCTCAATTTGACTCGACATTTAAAAGCATTGGGTTTTGCCCTATAGGTTTAACACAAAACCTATATTTGGAAATTATGTCGTCGATTTTGAACCAAGGACCAAATGCGTCTTGGCGAGATCGAATGGCGCAGGAGGCGGACGATGATAAGCCGCTTAAAACACAGGTCTTGGATTATGATCGCACTCTAGAAGTTTTTAGTGATCATCTAAAGATCGGTAACACTTTGGTAAAAACCCTTAGTGTTAAAAAGTTTCCTCGTCGCGTAGTTCAGGGCTCTGCAGCTTGGTATTTGGGTGATTTGCTAACCGGAAACAACGGGATTCGAGAAAATTGCATAATTAGCTTCACTGTATATTTTCCTGATCAACAGGCAGCAAAAGACAAAATGAACACCAAGCGTCAGTGGGCCAACAACCAGGCCTACGGACCTCTTCTAAAATTTGTACCAAAACTTGGTGCAAAAAAACAGGGTATGGATGACCTGTTTAAGGAGATTGAGGAAGGCGAGGCTATTGTCCGATGCAACATGACGGTTATCGTTTTCGCTAACGATCGTGATCGCCTAGTGCGTGCATCATCAGAAGCCCGAAATTATCTGGGAATACGTCAGTTTTCGTTCCTGGAAGACAAATATTTTGTACTGCCTTTATTCTTAAACGCGCTTCCGTTTGGCGCAGATGCAAATGCTATTAATGAGAGCTATCGATATAAAACTATGTCGGTGACTCAGGCCCTACCACTGCTACCTATCTATGGGGATTGGAAGGGGACTGGCTCCCCGATGATGCAGTTTGTGTCTCGCAACGGGCAGTTGATGTCCTACTGTCTTTTCGACTCGGAAACTAATTACAACGCCACGGTAGCTGCGCAGTCGGGTAGCGGGAAGTCATTTTTAACTAACTACTTGATCACAGCCTATCGATCAGCTGGAGCTCAGGTGTGGGTGATTGACGTTGGTCGATCGTACGAGAAGCTGGCCAAAGCATTTAATGGTGACTTCCTTGAATTTAAGCCAGACGTCACGATATGCCTGAATCCCTTTGAGTTGGTTCAACAGTACTCTGAGGAGGAGGACGTCCTCATTGGACTTCTGTGCGCTATGGCTGCACCTACGAAGGCCCTTGAAGACCTTCAAGTTGCAGGTCTGCGAAAGCACACTCATGACGTTTGGGAAGTCAAAGGCCGTGACATGAGCGTCGATGACGTCGAGCAATCATTGCTTGGCGATGAAGACAGCCGTATCCAGGATGTCGGTAAGCAACTCTACCCATTCACGTCCAAGGGGATGTACGGCAAGTACTTCAATGGCAAGAATAACGTTGACTTCAAAAACCCGTTCACTGTACTTGAACTCGAGGAACTAAAGGGGCGGAAGCATCTTCAGCAGGTAGTTCTGCTCCAGCTCATTTATCAAATTCAACAGGCAATGTTCCTGGGGGATCGAGACCGGCAGAAAATTGTAGTAATCGATGAGGCTTGGTCGTTACTTACAGAAGGTGATGTCGCGAAGTTTATCGAGCACGGTTATCGCCGTTTCCGTAAATACAATGGCGCTGCAATTACTATTACACAATCTGTAAACGATTTGTACGCTAGTCCGACTGGTCGCGCTATCGCGGAAAACTCAGCGAACACCTTCTTGCTGGGCCAGAAAGATGATGCAATCAATATCATTAAAAAAGAAGGCCGACTTGCGTTAAGCGATGGCGGATTCAGCATCCTCAAGTCAGTACATACGATCCGTGGTCAGTACTCTGAGATATTCTTTATGACGGAGTCAGGGTCTGGTGTAGGACGCTTGACAGTTGATAACTTTTCTAAGCTTCTTTACTCAACTACTCCTAAAGATGTGCATGATATCAATGTCTATGTTAACAAAGGCATGAATACAGCCGAAGGGATCAATGTCGTATTGCGCGATCGTGGGGTATCAGTATGAAGTCAGTAATTCTTAACGTAGCACTTTCTGTTGCTTGCTCGCTGGGAACCATTGCAGCATACAGTTTTATTAAGGGCGATTCTTCAATTACTCAATTCGCGGTGCTGAATTATGACGTTGTTAATTTGCACGGTAGCGGAGGTTCGAATTCGGAGGTTGAGGAAAGTTATAATAACCTTCGCGAGTCCGCGAATAAATTGACTGCTGCTGGTTATGTTGTGATGGACTCACGAGCGTTAGTGTCATACCCACCTGAGCTAGAGATTCCATTAATTGAACATGGTGATGAAACTGAGGTATCTGAGGGGGCGGTAAGTGAATAAGCATTTAACATTCATTTTAAAAGCCTTGCCCCTGTCAGTTGCTATGGCTGGTGCCGCTTTTTACCTGTCGTCTCGATATGAAATTGGAATTGATCCACAAAAGAACACGTGCTTGGATTGGCGGGTCTTTGTTGTTGATCGTTATGATACGAAAATTGATCGCGATAAGGTATACGCGTTTCGGTCGACTCAGATGGAACCATTTTTTGCGAATGGTACGAAGATCATCAAATACGTCCGCGGTATACCTGGCGATCGCGTCACAGTAGGCCTGGAAAATATCGCTGTGAATGGTACTACCAGAGGTAAAGGTCTGCTGCTTGCAGATCGCCTAGGTAAACCAGAGAGCCGATATATAAGGGATGAGATAGTTCCAGATAATATGCTTTGGTTCATGGGCACATCTCAAGATAGTTTCGATTCGAGATATTGGGGCTACGTTTCAAGTTCCGACGTGGTCGGGAGAGCCTACCCAATATGGTAAGACTACGATCAGCACTCATTTATGCGGCTGTCATTTGTTCTGTCGCTCAGGCTTATGGGAGCACAGACTTTGCAGCTCAAGAGAGCGCAGCAATTGAGAATTTCAAAGACGTTCTGGACGGAATAAAGACTAATACGGACAAGCAAGTAGATTTTGTATTGAAAACTGAAGACCTCAGTTTTGCCAAAACACCACTGATGTTAGACAGTAATTCAGTCGACCCCGTGCCTGTTGATCACGACAGGACCTATCAGGTATTCGTTTCGTGGAGTCTTGGTGAGGCGGAGATCAAGAATCTCATAAAGGAATACCACGATAACAGAGAAGTCGAGCTTGTTTTTAGAGGTATTCCTGACGGTCTAACATTGCAAGACGCGCTCGCAAAGGTGCAACGGTTAAGTTTGGAAACGAAGTCCAATACACCTGTACTTATAAACCCCGTGCTTTTCGAAGAGTCGCAAATTGAAACCGTTCCGCAAGTGCGTAAAGTTGTAGGGAAACAAACTGTATATGTAGTTTCAGGAACAACATCCGTTCAAGCCGCGGATGAGCAGTACCAAAAAGATAAAGTACCAAAGCCAAAAGCAATTGGGCCCGGCCTGCGAATAGCCGAGCGTGATCTAATTGAAGTATTGAAGGAGCGACTCGCCAAGGTCAATTTTTCAGAGCTGAAAGATAAGGCTTTAAGGAGGTTTTGGTCTAATCAAGTATTTGCAGAATTATCGCCTGCAACAACGAGTAGAGTCAGAAAGCTAGATCCTTCAGTCGTGGTGCCACAAGACATCACAGGCGTCGACGGATCTTTAATACATAAAGCTGGTGATCGTATAAACCCATTAGACATTCGTCCTTTTACTCAGCGTCTTGTGATTATCGATCCTAGTTATGAAAAACAGATCAACTTTGCGAAGGCGCAGATTGAAACTTACGGTGACAAGCAGAATGTTGTCATTATTTTGTCAGAAATGGATCGCCAGAAAGGTTGGGATGGATTTACTGAAGTGCAAAATAAAGTAGGCCGTGCCGTATACATCCTAAAGGATGATGTGCGCACGAGGTTCTCTATCGATTTCACGCCTTCAGTAGTTACCGCGGCCGATAGAAGCTTTTATATTGAAGAAGTTGCAGGAGAGTCATTGCCGTGACAGTGCTAGCGCTCCAATCAATTCACTTTTCCAACGGTAAGGTTCTAGGGTACGAGGTGTTGGCTCGTCGCATAGTCTCGGGTCGAATGCTTTCACCAGGACAGTTCATGGCGAACTCGCAACCAGGTGAGTGGATTCTATTGGATCGCGAGATAGTAACGCTAGTCACCGAAAATGTTTCAGAATTAATCGGTATGGGCCCTTTATTTATTAATATCAGTTCAGAAACATTATCGTCACCTTCTGATGCGTATGCATTGATAAAGTCTCTAGCTGGCGTCTATTCGCTAGGGTTGGAAATCGTACTCGAAATATCTGAGAAATACTCTGACGGGTCTGAGAGCCTTGATTCATTGTTATCCTTTGCTAGGTCCTTGGGGTTAAGAGTTGCAATTGATGACTTTGGATCGGAAAACTCAAATATGGCACGTTTGGTTGGACATAAGTGGGATTACTGCAAGGTTGACCTCCCTGCGTTGTTGGTGCCGGCAAATCTGACGCTCCTGACTGAAATTCGAGATTACTGCTTGGCCAACCATGTAGGTTTAATCTTAGAGAAGGTAGAAGATGTTTCAATTCTAAGTGGTTGGCTTAAGCCGCTAAATGGTGCATCGCTACAAGGCTTTGCGCTCTCTAAACCAGGCGTGCTTAATCAAATGCCTTCGCTGTTACAGAGTTCAAGGTAGTATTAATTATGTTCATTCGTAGTTTAGGCCTGTTGGTCTCTCTGTTGCTGTGTCTTTATTCGCAAGTATCGGTATCTGATCAGTCTGTAACTGATTCTTTGTCCTGCCCAAATGCTGAGCTGTTTAGCGGTAAGTTATTTACTGATGTTTGTTGGGCTTGTCTATTCCCTATACGTATTGCTGGTGTAAGCATCACACCTGGTGATGCTCCGTCAGGCGCTTCAAAGAAGAGTATTTGCATGTGTGAGGACAATCTTGGCTTATGGAAGCCTGGTATTGTCAACTCATTGTGGGAGCCTGCTCGGCTAATCGAAGTTGTTAGGAAGCCTGGGTGTTCGCTCGCATTGGGTGGTGTTACCTTGCCAATTGGCGACAAGCGCCTGTGGGGGACATTATCCGATTCAGTTGGTGGCAACACGATTACGAAGGAGAAACTCTCTTTCTATAACGTCCATTACTATGCGTTCCCGCTGCTATCGATTCTGGAAATGTACATGCCCAAGCGCTGCTCTCCAGATGGTTATGCTGACTTCGATATCATTCAGTTAACGGAGATTGACCCGGTCTGGACAAATGACGAGTTAGCATTCTTTGTTAACCCTGAGGCTGCTGCTGTCGCAAACCCACTGGCACAAGCTGCATGCACAGCTGACGCGGCCTTAGGTGTTGCTGGTCAAGAGCCTCTAACGTCCCTCTGGTGGTGTGCAGGGACGTGGGGAGAAATCTACCCAATGGCTGGGACTGCCTTACCCAACGACTTTGGGCGAACCACTTCGTTACTTGCTGCGCGCACGATTGCTACCCAACACCGCCGCGGCCTTGCACATTTAACTATTGGGGATGAAACCATCTGCAGGGGCTCAATCTTCCCCACAGTTCCAAAATCCCAATACAAAATGGCCATGTTCTTTCCTCGAGCAGAATCGAAGGAAGCGCATTACATCGGTTCTCACCCGATGACTTGGCAAGGGGGTGAGGGCAGAGTTATTCCCCAAGTCGGGGAAGACGCGCTTTACATGTTATTCCGGTGGAATGACTGCTGTAACACACTATGAGATTTTGACATGCGTTCTCTATCCAGGATCACCGCGGCCGTAACACTATTCTTCTACGGGTACGCCATCTGTGTGCCTGCTTGGGCCGATAGCATTTCGTCATCGGCAGCGGACGGGAATAAAGCTGCTCAAGATGCGATGAATTCATGGTCGGCGCCGACTGCGTCGTCATCCGAGATCACTTTTGGCAGTGGGGGGCAGAAGCAAACCATTAATCTGTCTGAATTATTCCCAGGCGTATCTGATACGTCTGATTCCGGTGACTTGAAAAGTCTGTATGGAAATGATGAAGGGACCCTAAGTGCAGGGTCCAATGCTAATACGTCTTTATTAAGTGAGAACTCGATGAGCGGTGATGCCTACCGCCTGTTGAAAGACACTTCTGGCACTAAACGGCCCGATCTTAAAAATGATCCACTTTGGACGAACACTGATAAGACAATCGACAATCAGGACATATTTAATAAAGACTTTGCTGATTGCAAACAGACAACTGAAACCACAAAGACCACTACGTCTAAACATGTGTCTGACATGAAGACGTGCGAACGTGTTGCGGATAAGTCTGGAGTATTCACGCTTAAGCACGACTATACAGCTGGCGTTGTTAAGTATGTCGATGGTCCCACAAACTTTCAATCTTGCGGGCCGGGATGCATTGATATCTGGTTAGGTCAGGTCGGTGATAATTATTGGTCGGGTTACTGCACCATTTTCGAAAATAAAATGACTTTTGAAGTCGTAAACCCAGATGCAATTCAATCTGCGAGTCTAACCTACGCAAAATGGGATGACTACATGCAGGTATGGGTTGCCAACACGAAAATCTGGTCTGGCCCAAACGAGAACTTTCCACCTGAAACGGCTGGTGCATGTGAGCTAGGGACGTCTTGGGAGACGGCTCCTAATGTCAACATGACTTCTTTATTAAAAGAGAAGGGAAAAAAAGAATTCAAAATTCGAGCGTCAGTCGCTGGTTCTGGTGAGGCTTACGCTAAGTTGCGAGTTATCTACGATCCGTTGAAGGCAGTAAGCGAAGAAAAGTGGTATTCACAAGAAGCTGTTGACGTAGCCTCATCTATTAATGATGGTTACTGTCAGGGTTCATTCGTGTGTACGAAAATATCTGCCATTTCTGAAACAGGATGTGCAGAAATTGACGGTGTTACTGTTTGTGAAAGTTCATTTGGCAAAGGTCCGCCCTTGCCTGGGATTTCGCCTCTCTGCCAAGAAGTTTCAATCAACTCACAATGTAATTTTTATAAAGGTGATATGGAGTGCTACACCGATGCACAAGGGCAGCAACAATGTCCTGTAAACACTGATAGGACTTGCTCCGTAAATCATAATATGAAAGTTATGGAAATCCCATTCGCTGCAAAGGTTGCGGTTGAGGATGCTCCTGGTTCGGGCGAAACGAATCGCGTAGTGGTTGACTTTTCAAGTGGTTCATCTCAGAACACAACAAGCAGTCTGCGGGCGGATGCCAGTATCGATCAGGCTAACTATGATTATCTATGTAAGGCAAAAGGGGAGGATGGTAGATCTCTGCCTCAAAAAATCGCTGTCTCTTCTGTTGGGTTATGGACTGGTCATAAATACGCACCTAAAACATTGGGTGTTGACTCAACTAATATTATTCAGATGCCGTCTTGTGAAAACGGTCTAAAAATGATCGTCGACATCAAGGATACTGGCAGCGGAACGCCAGGATGGTTCTACGCTCATGAGTTCCGGTTTAAGGCTGTACGTATCGCCGCGGAGTCTTATGGCCCTAAATTCTGTATTGACGCGGCCAATAAGATCCAATCTGGTCAGTGCACTGAAGGCGGAGCAGTTCAGGTCACTAAAGGCGTAGCATCAGGTTGCCTGCCTTTAAATGGAATCTCTGTTTGTCCTGGCGATAGTATGTATGCTGCTATGTTGCCTTCCCCTGTCCAAGGTGTTGATAAATTATTCCAATCGGCGAAAGTCACAGGTTGTGTAAATGGAGGAATGAACCTAAATACCTGTGCAAAATTCGAGGCTGATAAGACATGTGGCTTTATCTCTCAAAAATGTGTTGATGGTGCAAAGGGTGACTCAGGGCAATGCTATGTGACTGAAGAGGTTTGGGATTGTGGCTACGATGTTCAAGTTCCATCAACCGATACCAAGACATCGTATCAATGTGCAGGTCCAGTTCGCTGCCTAGGGAAAGAGTGTTTCAATCCGACCGATGAAAAGTCTACTGAGTTTGGTTATGCGGCCGCAGCCCTTCAAATTGCACAGTTTGCTGAACATGATCTCGATTGCGGTGAAAATCCTGAGGACACAACATCAGATCATGTTTGCAAAGTGTTCAAGGGCGAAATGATGGAGTGCAAAAAGGCTGTAGGTGGCTGGGTGGACTGCTGCGAGGCCCCAGACGGCGTATCACTCATGGACTACATTGCTCTCACGTACAACACCATCCAGCTTACTGAAAAAGTCGGAATCATTGATAACGCGCCTACGCTTTCAAGTGCCTGGACTCTGGGAAAAGAGTTGGCTAGTGGCAGTGGTTGGGATTCAGCGTGGAGTGCTGCATCTGCTACCAATGCTGCGGTGACTGATGTAGCACAACTCGGTGTAATTGAAGGCTTTAAGCAACAAATGATGAACTATGTCGCGAATTGGACAGCGAATACGTTTGGGCCAGCGGCTGCAAACGCGGTTTTTGCAAGCGGAATCGCAGCCAATGGCCCCTCTACCGAGGCTTTTGCTGCTACCAACCCTACTACAGGTGCTGTAACTACTGCTCCAAATGCTACTTTGGCTTCGAGTTTTGCAGCTGTTCTTTCAGTCGTAATGATTGCTTATATGGTTTATCAGATTGCTAATATTCTGGTAAAAATAATATGGGAGTGTGAGCCTAAAGAGTTTGAGTTGGGAGCCAAGAAGGAAACGAAAGTTTGCCATTATGTTGGCAGCTATTGCGCTAGTAAAACACCATTTGGTTGTATTGAGAAAAGGGAGTCTTACTGCTGCTTCAACTCGCCTTTAGGGCGCATCATTCAGGAGCAGGGGCGGCCACAACTCGGAATGACATGGGGTGATGCTGAAAACCCATCCTGCGAAGCACTAGGCGTTGATCAGATAGCCAAGCTGGATTGGAGTAAGATTGATATTTCAGAGTGGATTGGCTTACTTCAAGTTACTAATTTCTATCCTACGGCCGACAAAATTAATTTAGATAATTTGACAGGTAAGGGGTCAGCTTTGAATATTGGTGAAGGTCGAACCGACACTCTCAATCGAAATACAGAGCGATTGGATGGTCTAAATGAAAGCTTTTCTGAGACGAGAAAGGCTGCAGAGGATAATTTAAGGGACACTTTCAATAAGTAATAAAAAAGGGGCCGTAGCAGGCTGTGTGAAAACCTAGCAATCTGCTGGCCGGTTGAAGAAAATGCCCGTATCGCAAGATACGGGCATTTTTCTTATGCGCTATATCCAAGGTGAAAACCGCTCCCAGAGCGCTCTGTTTCCACTCTCGCTAGACGAACTCATTCCCGATGACCATCTGGTTCGGGTGATCGAAGCCTATGTTTCGCTTCTGGACTTTGAGCTGCTGGGCTTCGACAAAGCCAGGCCCAAGGCCACGGGACGCCCTTCGTATGATCCCGCCGACCTGCTCAAACTCTACCTCTACGGCTATTTTCAGCGCATCCGCTCGTCGCGGCGGCTCGAGGCAGAGTGTCAGCGCAACGTTGAAGTCATGTGGCTGCTTGGCCGGCTGGCCCCTGATTTCAAAACCATCGCTGATTTTCGGCGCGATAACAGCGCTGCGTTCACCGCAACCTGCCGCGCCTTTGTTCGGTTTTGCCGAAATGCCGGTCTGATTGCCGGCGAGTTGGTGGCCATCGATGGCAGCAAGTTTCAGGCGGTTGCCTCAAGTCGCAAACACCTGACACCGAAAAAGCTCAAGCAGCGAGAAGCGGTGCTCGATAAGCGAATTGCGCGTTATCTGGCACAACTTGATGAAGCAGATCGTGGCGAGGATGGGGAATCGATTGATCGTTCAGCGGTGCAAGCCGCGCTTCAAGAGTTGCAGGTAAAAAAGGCCAATAACCAGACCTGTCAGGTGCTGATGGAGGCTCAAGGTCTGGTTCAACACGTCGTGGGCGAGCCCGAGGCCCAGAAGATGCGAACGGCGTCCGGCCCGCTCGTGGCTTACAACATTCAAAGTGCTGTAGATGCCAAACATTGTCTGATTCTGCACCACGAAGTCACTCAGGAAGGCACCGACAATCGCCAGCTCGATCCGATGGCCAAAGCGGCCAAAGAGGAGCTGCACCAATCCGAACTCTGCGTCACAGCGGATGCGGGCTACTCCAATGGCGCCCAGTTTCAGAGCTGTGAAGATGCCGGCATCACGGCGTTTGTGCCCCCGAATCGGTCCATCAACACCACCGGTGGCGACGAACAATACTTTGATCGAACCGAATTCATTTATGACACGGACAACGATCAATATCAGTGCCCCGCCGGCAACCAACTGACACTCAAACAACTGAGCAAGGGCGACCGGATCTATCAGGCGGCTATCAGCGACTGCCGAAGTTGTCCGCTCAAAAGCCGCTGCACCAAGGCCGAACGCCGGTATCTGACGCGCCATGCCCACGAAGCGGCATTTGAGCGAATGGAGCTGCGGATGAAGGCCCATCCCGAAATGATGGTCAATCGCCGATCCATCGTCGAGCATCCCTTCGGCAACCTGAAGCAATGGATCTTCGGCAATGGCCGGTTTTTGCTGCGCCAGTTACAGGGTACTCGCGCAGAAATGGCTCTTGCGGTACAGGCCTACAACTTGAAAAGAGCTATCCAGGTGCTGGGAGCGCAAAAACTGATGGAACTGATGGGCTAAGAGGCCCTTTCATTATTCAGATTTCAGATTTCAGATTTCAGATTTCAGAAAAGCAAAATGCCCCGACAAGTCGGGGCATTTGCTTTTAGCCGGCGCAGATTGCGTTTTCACACAGCCTGGTAGGGCCCCTTTTTTTGTTCGGTGCTTTACGCCGCTGTTTTTGCCGCCGCGGTTTCTTCTTCAATCGCAGTAGCGGTTAATTTATCCACTTCGCTTTCTTCCGCGGCGTCGCCGAGATTTGCGGCAATCGCATCGGCGTTTACGTCTTTTTTGGCTTTCTTGCGCGCGTCCGTTGCCATCAGTTGAAGCTTGCGGATCACGCGCATCAGCTGCCGCATTCTTTCATTGGCGACCAGATCGTTCTTGTCAGAGTCCAGGAAGCACATGAGCCAGCAGGTCTGGGCGGCGATGAGCATCTGGTCAAATGCTTGAATGATCTGCGCTAGGCGCATGATGAGAGGTGTCGACACGGTGAAACTGAATTCCGCGGCGTTGTCGTAACGCGCGGTCACGCCGGCGCTGTTGTTCTGCTCGAGGATATGTTTGAAGCGATCGCGCTCATTGATTACGTCGCGCTCCAGGCCGCTCAGTAATGTTTCTACAGCGGCCATGACTTCTGAATAGTTGAAAGCTTTGTTGCCATGGGACAGGGCTCTCGCGATAACGTCGATAGTGAAGAGTGCCCGCGCAGCGCCCTCGAAGCAGCGCCGATGCACCCGCTGCGCATGCTCGGTATTTAGGGTGTATTGGGAAGTGAGCGTTGCACTCGAGTATTTACCTTGAGGCTTGAAATCGTTTCCGTTTGCCATTTTTGGCTCCTTGGGTTGGGGGAGCCTTTACCTTATTCGGCATCGGATAGCGTTTTTTCTTAATCTGACCCTATAGGGGGGTCAGAAGCGGATGCTGATGCTTTACAGCTCTATGGAGTGGGGGTATTCTCGGCTCAATCTTCGCCCAAGCATGTTGCTTGAGTGTTGTTCCCGAAGGCTCTGCCTTTCGGGTTTTGTGTGAAGCTGGGCACCTATTACCAGCACATCCGGTCACGATTCGCGGTCATGACCTAACCCTAGAGGGGCTTTCTGTCCCCTTAGGGATGGAAGGCTCTTTTTTTTGGAGGCCTCCATGAAAACTTCTCTCGCTAAGCTCAACCTGCTTACCTTCGCTCCTCGGCCAGCATCTTTGGTCGTATGCGTCGTTCAATCTGCCAACACTTCAGCAACTCACTTTGCCCTGCGTATGCGCGCGAATGGGGAGATCGCATAATGAATACATTTCCTGTAGTCATTTTGGTCGCTGCTTTGGTTATTGGTTATCTCTGGCTTACACGTCGTCGCAAAGTAACTCCTCGCCAGGAGCCTACGATCGGTCGTGAAGCCACTGATGTTTCTCTGGTGTCGCCTAGTAAGGCCGCTCCAGCTAAAGCAGCTCAAGCAACGCTTGGTCTTGAGAAAAGTGACATCTTCGCTCTGCGAGGTGCCACCCGTATCAACCGGCTTCCGAAGGGGATCGATTACTCGGTCTACGACGAGCCGGCTTACCTGCGTCTTGGCAAAACACTTAGCTTTCAAAGTTAAGTTATGGACTGCGCCCTCTTGAGGGCGTAGTGCTGCAGGGGCCACCGTTAGGTGGTCCACCAAAGTCCTTCTTGGAGGGTTTCGGTGGACCACCTGGCGAGGAGCCCCACCATGAATCAGTTACAAGCAATCTACTTGATGGAGCTGCGGGAGCTTCTTGTGAGCGATGGAACCGTAAAGGTCCCAGAAAATATCGCTCAGACGGTGTCACCCGATGTACTCGACATTCGCTATTTAAAGCGATGGGCTGTGTTCAACAACATTATTCCGGAAGCCGCGGAGATCGGGATAACGATGTAGCTCTATTTGTGGCTGGGGGGAGCTGGCTCCCCCTTGAGGCTTCTTTTCCATCGACTGCACGGCTGCGATGGAAAAGAATCTTCCGAACTCACTTCACGGATTTCTGGTGGTCCTTGTGGCCCATCAGATGCAGAAGCTGGACTGCTTTATCCAGCACCCTAATAACCCCTCTGGGGCATTCCTTCCCAGTTGGGTTGGTACGCCTCGAAAACGTGGAGTGATCTTCATGGCTCGTGGCGTAAACAAAGTAATTTTGGTTGGTACCAGTGGCCAGGTACCCGAGGTGAAATATCTTCCTAATGGGAATGCTGTTACTAACCTCAGCCTGGCTACATCTGAGCAGTGGACTGATAAGCAAACTGGTCAGAAGGTTGAAAAAACTGAGTGGCATCGTGTGAGTCTTTTCGGACGAGTCGCTGAAATTGCCGGTGAATATGTCGTCAAAGGCTCTCAGGTCTACATCGAGGGCAAGCTTCAAACACGTGAGTGGGAGAAGGACGGTATCAAGCGTTATACGACAGAGGTTGTCGTCGACATGCACGGTACCCTTCAACTTTTGGGTTCCCGCCCAAGCGGTGATTCTAGAGGTACACCCGAATCGCGTCAGGCGTAACTAACAGCCAGTTGTAACCGGCCAAACATCGAACACTGCCTCGTTGGGCTCATAGCTCGGAGACGTGTTTGACACTTCATGAAATGCAATAAAACCCACGCGGGGTGCAATCCCCGAATGGGGATCGCCTCCGCTTTTAACCCGGAGGTTCCAATGTCAAGAAATCAATATGTAGCTCGTCCTAAGGCAGCCTTCACGCCTGAGAAAGCTAACGATCTTATCCTGAAGGCGAAAGACGATTTTCAGAAAATCGTCTCGTCCCTCAACAGCCGAATGGTTTTCACTCAAGAGGCGTTATTTGCGTATCACGCGATGATGTCTAACCCTTCTTTGTACGAAACGGCTGCCAGCAATGAGTGGAGCTTTAACCTGGCGATGCAGCAAATTGCATCATCTGGTCTGTCGCTCAACCCTGCGCTCGGACTCGCATTTTTGGTTCCGCGTCAGGGCAAGATAATTGCCGATGTCTCGTATCGCGGTCTCATGAAAATCGCCACGGATTCTCGTGCTGTTGACCTGGTGGTTGCTGAAGCCGTTTATAGCGGTGATCGGTTCATTTACAACGGCCCAACAGCCGAGCCTGATCATGTCTTCGATCCTTTTCTTAGCAAGAAAGATCGTGGCAGTTTTCGGGGGGTATACGTCAAAGCTTACCTGCCGTCTGGCAGGTTGGTCGTCGACCCTCTTAGTGCGGAGGATGTGTATTCCGCTCGATCGCTCTCAAAGGCCTTTCAGCATACCGATCCCAGCAAGCGTGGTCCGTGGGAAACTCATTTTGAGCCGATGGCCATCAAGACAGGAATCAAGAGTGCTTCGAAGTACTGGCCTAAAACCAGTCCGGTGCTTGAGAACGTTATTAGCTACCTGAATGAGGAAGCCGATGAGGGATTCAGCACTGGGCCGATTTCGCTAGCGACTGCTGCAAGAGATATGCATGGAACCTCCCATGCACCTAATGTGGTCGATCTAAGTGGAAACGTGTACGAGCACGGCCAACAAAACGAGGCACCGCAAGGTGTCGTCGATGCAGACGCTCCGAAACATGTTGATGGTGCGACAGTGCAGTCAGCTGATCCTCAACCTCAAGGGCCTAGTATTCCACTGGAAAACTCCAAACCTGATGGAAGAGGTGATCCTATTGAAGTCATCAAAAAACGGATTCAGAGCGTTTACGATCGAACCATGAAAAATGGCAGTTGGAATGCCGCTACCGAGTGGGCGCAGGCCCATCTCCGCGACGATCTCCAAGCCGAAGCTTTCGCTCTCTTCAAGAGGGGGGAGGCTGAGTATCAAGAGCGGCAGAAGGCTTCAGCCTAATGCCTAGCCCAACCCTTACGGGGATTCCTCCCCGTTGGGGCTGGGTCCCTCCAAAATCTGGAGGTGAATATGAAAATTGTGGACTTGCGACAACGCACGCCGGAATGGCATGCCTGGCGGGCACAAGGAGTCACTGCGACGTCTGCAGCTGTAATCCTTGGTCATCATCCGAACAAAACTCGCTGGCGCTTGTGGGCCGAGCTCACAGGGCGTGTGGCTTCGTTGGATCTATCGATGATCCCTCAGGTCCGGTTAGCAATCATGCTGGAGCCTCATGCGTTAGCGTGGTTCCAGGACAAATACGACACGGTGCTAATGCCGTACTGTGGAGAGTCAACCCTTCATCCTTTGCTTCGGGCAAGCTTCGATGGGGTGGAGTTGGATACGATGCGGCCGGTTGAGATCAAAATCTTGGCTGACTCGAATTTCAATGAGGTTGCGGAGCAAGGCGAGGAGTCATCGCATTACCGTCTGTACTGGTGGCAGGTTCAACATCAGCTGGCCGTATCAGGGGCTGATTTTGGTTATCTTGTCTTCTACCATACTCGCAATCAGCCAATCGTTTTCGAGGTCACTCGAAGCGATCAAGCAATCCAACTCATTCTGAAAGCATCGCTTGGTTTTTGGGCTAGTGTCGTCGCGGATAAGGAGCCAGAAAAGGATCCTGAACGTGATTACTTTACTCCTACTGGGGGCGGTTTGATTGAGTGGGAAGGCCACGCTACCAAGGCGGCAGCGCTTGACTCGGAGCTTGCATCACTTGAGGTACGTATCAAGGAACTGAAGGCTGAACGCGAGCAACTCCAGCAGGGCTTTGTCAGCTTGATGGGAGATTACCTCCTTGCAGAGGCTTCAGGGGTCAGAGTTTGTCGTTACAACCAGCAGGGTTATGTGAGATGGAAGGAAGCATTCACTTCGCTTCATCCAAACTATCCTGCAGAGAGCCTTGATGCTTTCCGCGGCGCGTCTTCGGAGAGGGTCAGGATTACGGTGAATGCACAGACGCCGATCACTACAGCACCGCTTGAGCAGCTTCTTCAGACAGTTGACTTTGATGAGACTGATCAGGCATTTTGCATATAGAAACAGGGGCCCCCGGGCCCTTGTATTCTTTCTGAAGGCTGCGGTAAGGGTTTCCTTACCAGAGTCTTTCGAATCTGTTCCTTGCCATGTGGCAAAGGACGATAGCGCAGCTGTTCGCTCAACAGCAAAATATCTAAACCCTCTGGGACACTCACATCCCAGTAGGGGTGTGGTGTCCCTCCAAACCGGAGATACACCATGAAACTTCAATCCATTATCCCTCTCAGGTCGTTCGGCATCCAAGGTCCCCAAGGCGATGTTAAAGCCCCAGGCTTTGCGCCCGATCATGAGTTGATGGGTATTGTTCCAAGCGTTAACCCTCATTACCTATTCCGCCCTGAACTTCGGTTGCCGGTAATGAATTTCCTCGTCAATCCTGGTGGGGATGCGTTGGGACTTGTTGGCCCTACTGGTGCTGGCAAAACCTCAATCGTTGCACAAGTCGCAGCTCGCTTGAATTGGCCATTTCGTACGATTGATGCTCACTCCCGTATGGAGATTCCTGAGCTTGTCGGACAGATGGGGCTCGATTGTGATCCCGTGACTGGTGATCAACGCACCGTGTTTCGTTATGGTCCTTTGGCCTTGGCGATGAAAGAAGGAGCAATATTCCTTCTGAACGAAGCCGACGTACTGGATCCCTCCGTTTTCGCAGGTTTGAATGCCGTGCTTGAAGGTGGGTACCTGGTGCTTGCAGATAACGGAGGGGAGATCATTCACGCTCACCCGAATTTCCGTTTCTGCATCACGGGGAATACCCGCGGCCAAGGTGACGAGACTGGGCTCTACAACGGTACCCTCTCGCAGAACCTTGCGTCGTGGGATCGTATTCGGTTGCTTGAGGTGCCCTACATTGATAAGGCATCTGAGATGGCGATTCTTCAATCGACAATGCCGACTGTAGATATCTCTATTTTGGAAACCATGGTCGACATCGCTAACCAGGTACGAAAACAATTTGTTGGCAACCCAGAAATGGATCTCCAACCTGGTGAGCAGGGCATTACGGTGACCTTCTCGACTCGTACCCTGCTGCGGTGGGCCCGTTTGGGCATTACCTACAGCAAAGCTGCAAATGCTAATTCGGGTTCGTTCCCGTTCGCTTCACCTTTGGCTCAAGCATTGCGTGAGTCTCTGAGCAACCGTGCTGACAAAGCGATGCGTCTGGTTCTCCATACCATTGCTAAAGACAAGTTTGGTAGTGCTTGGGGCGCTGATCCAGTGGTTAGCTAAGGGGTAGAAAAATGAGCCTGTTCTTCTCTGTTGTAAGTGAGGTTCAGGCCCGTGAAACCATCAAGCAAGCACTGCAGAGTCTCGACTCTGTAGCTGCTGTGCTTGGTCTTGCGGGCGCTGTATCAGATCTTCACGACCGTATGTTTACCCCAGTGGGCGCCGGTGAGCTTGATCTCATTGAGGACCGCAACTTGGTTCTTCTGTTGGTCGCTGTTGCTCATCACCTCGGCGACGCTAGTAACTCAAACCCGGTTCTGTCGCTGTCAGATACTGATGGCGCCGCTCTGAATTTCGGCGACACTAAACAAGTCGATGCTTATCTGTTGAGTATCGTTGGTCAGGAACCAGGGCAATACGATGCATGCGTCAAAGCTCTTGTTGAGCTAGGTGCGCTACCTCGTCCGATCGATCTATCTAGCTTGGCTAGTGCGGATTTCGGTTCGCAGGCAGCCGGTGAAGTAGACTTTTGTTTCTAACCCTTGCGGGGCTCTTCCCGCTGGGGAGAGCTCCGTTAAATAACTCGGAGCATCAATGAATCTTCCAACCTGCAAATCAGTAGAGCTTTGCACCAATCACCTTCGGAAAAGCGATGCCGAGCTACTTGAGCATCTCGCTGCGCGGCATTTTCAGCGATTTCACTGTGAAGGGTGGAATGGCCCTGTGGTGCTTAAAACTCGCTATGGTTTTGTAATTCCGATCGGTGAATTGACCGTGCGAGGCATCATCGAATCCGGCGCTTCAACCGAGTTTCGAGACATCCTCAATTGGTGCATTTCTCCAGAGGAGAATGTTACCTACTTGGGGTTTGATCGAGACGGGTATCTGGATGAAGACGTGCCACAATTCGAGTGGTAGTAAGGGAGCCCGTAAGGGCTCCCTCATTCGAGCCTCCTTTGCTATAGTCGGGCTATAGCAAAGAAGGTTCTCTGGTCGCTTATGTGAGTGGCCTTGTGAAGTGATAGCTGTTCACTATAAAACAGCATTTCCTATCAAAACCCATCGGGGCGTTCTTACCCCGTCGGGGCGAGACCGTCCTCTATACCCGGAGGCATCTCATGCAAATTTCATCACCCGTAAAAGAAATCGATACTCTCAGCAAGCTTCTGCTGGTCGACCTAAATGTCAGCATTTGGTCGGGCAGGAAGAAGCTTCGTACAGAGGATCTTGGAGCAGGTGTAACCCTGCCTCCTTCTGAACTTGCTTCCCTCGGAAGTAAGAAAATCATCAACTCAGACGAGCTCAAAGAGTTCGAAAATCTCAAGCGTAGGGCAGTTCGTTTGCTTGAGCTTAACGGTGTACGTTTTCTGGGGGGCTACGGTCTTCCAGATGAGGTTGCACCGGAGGTTGCTGCTGAGCTTGAGGACATTAAGCGCAAATTTGAAGATCAGCGTATTGCCTTTATCAAGGCCTACGATTCGAATTTCGATGCTTGGGTCAACAAATGGGCTAACCCTCAATGGCGTTCGGCAGTATTGAGTGCCAAAACTCCAAAGGATGTGGTTGCCCATAAATTTAATTTTCGCTTCACGCTCTGCCGCGTTGCTCCTGACACCTCGAACCCTAGCATTGCGAAAGGTCTGGCTCAGGAGGTCAATGGTCTCTCCGGCCAACTGTTCCGAGAAATTGCTGATGCTGCTGAAGATCTACTGGATAACAGCTTTGTTGGTAAGGACTCCGTGAGCAGAAAGGCGGTGAGTTCGATGCTGAAAATGCACAAAAAGCTGTCTTCACTGGCCTTTTTGAACCCTGGTGTTTCGTTGGTTGCCGACTACATGACCAATGTGATCGGTAAGCTTCCAAAATCGGGGCCTTACAAGGGAAGTGATTTTCAGGATTTGTTGTCCCTGATACTTACTTTGTCTGACGAGACCAAAATCCTGAAAATGGCGGGGCTCTTCCAGAAGTCGAATGCGGATGCACCAGGTGCATTCGTTGATCCAACACTTCAACTGTCGGATGACACAACTCCGGATTTCTCCGATTTCAACATCCTGGACGATGAAACAGCCTTTGATGTGTTGGCTGGAGCGATGGATTCAGCTCTCGTAGCTGAGACCTCTGCAACATCGTTTGCTGACCTTATGGCCGGCGCCGATCTGACAACCCTGAACGTAAACGAGCTGGCTTCATTGGCTCACGAGGTTCAGAACACTGCGATCAACGCCGCTGCGGAGAAGGCGAATGCTGATGATGTAGCTCCTCAAGTGGTTTCCAATGAGGTGTTTGATCACGTGGTGGCTGCCGATACATTTGCGGTCGACAGCATGGATTTCTGCCTTTAATCAAACCAACCCTTTCGGGGCGCTCTAGCCCCTTTGGGGTTGGAGTGCCTCCACTTTCTGGAGGTGCCTATGCAAAAGTCTTTGAACAATGCTTTTCCAATCATCGCTCGTTACTACACCGATGATTTGGGCGTGACAGTGGTGTGGGGTGGAAATCAGCCCGCTACCAAAAATAAGGTTCTGTATCTTCCAATGCTTACCGATGAGTCTCAGACAATGATCCTCGTCGCGCTAGGTTGGACAGCGCATGAATCTGCTCATATCAAGTACTCGGACGATGCCGTGTATGACAAGGCTGAGGCTGAAGCACTGTTCATCGTTCGGTTCATGAACATGCTCGAGGACATCCGGATTGAAAAACGGATGATGGCTGAGCATTTTTCCACGATTCATCCCCTTACGGTGATGGTCAAGGAGGTGCTTGCCGGAGGGCGTGATTTTAGCGGTCAGAACGAAGCAACACTCTTGATGAACGCATGTTTGATCATTGGTCGGGCTCGGCTTTTGAGTCAACCTTTGCTAGCTGAGGCGGCAATTATCGAACCGGAGCTCAAGAAGGTTTTCGGTGTCGGGAGGAGCACGAAGGTGCTTGGGCTTTTAAGCCAAGTCGCCGATCTGCCTGATACTGAGGCGGTTTATCAAATAACCCACCGGATGTTGGATGTGTTAGGTGAGGAGGAGGATCAACAGAAGCCGCCGACTCAACCTCAACAGCCTCAACCCCAGCAGAACCAGTCGCCACAGCAATCAAGTGGAGAACCTGGACCCGATCAAGATGGCAACGATCAGGATCAAGTCTCTCAACCCAAAAGCAATGGTTGTGGCGCTGGAGATGAAGGGGATGATAAGGACGATCCAGCTAAGTCCGGAAGCCCTGCGAGTGGTGTTTCTGATGGTCAGAATTTGAAACAGAAGATCCTTTCTGCATCCGATGACGACTTGAAAGATGCCATTTCTGATGTCGCATCTTTGGCATCCGACATGGTTGCCAAGGTTGTAGATCATCAAACGCCAGTACCTTCATTGGTCATAAAAGACCCAATCGGTTCTGAGCTGCAGGCGATGCGCGTCTTTAAAAATGGCCAGGCCGCTTCCATGGGGCTCCGCCAGGTTATGAGCAGTCTGATTCAAGGTTCTCGTAACGCGCGTGCAAGTCTGAGAAGTAGCGGCAGCAAAATCGAGGGCAGTCGTCTTGCACGGGTGCGGGTTGGGGAAAACCGGATCTTCCGGCGACAAGAACCTGTGCAGCGGACGAATGCCGCTATTCAGTTAGTTCTGGATGGCTCTAGTTCGATGTCGATGAAAATTGTCGGTCCGAACGAAAACCTTGACGTGCTATCAGATACCGAGCGCGAGGCAGTAATTAACGCTCGTAAATCTGCGCTACAGATCGCCGAAGAAAGTGCCTTTGCAATTTTGACGGCTTTGGAAGGTATTTCCGGTGTAACCACAGGAGCAATGATCTTTCCAAAGAACCACGGTCGTGAGAGCGCAGTCGGTGTGCTGAAGCGGCATAGTCAGAACCTGGCCAACGCTTTCCGCGAGGGCCGTTTTGGGCAGGTTCCCCGCGGGTCAACACCATTGTCTAACGCAATGTGGCCAGCCGCTGGTGATCTTCTAAAAGCCAAAGGTGAGCGGAAGGTAATGATCGTTATTACCGACGGTGATCCGGATCATGCTGACTCAGCAAGAACCATGGTTGATCGTTGCCGTGCTTCTGGAATCGAGGTGTTTGCTATCGCTTTTGGATCAGCGAACACCAGAAAGCTTCAGGATATTTTCGGTGACAACCATTGGGAGTTCCTTACTGACCTATGCCAGTTACGGAACGCTCTGAATAACCTGGTACAACAGGTACTAATCCAAGCCGCATAAAAACGGCAAACCCTAGGGGGCTCATCACCCCCGTAGGGGTGGTGCGCCTCCTCCTACCCGGAGGTTCCACCATGCAATTTGCTTTAGCTTTAGGAGAGGGATTCATCCCTGAGGGGCGTCAGGTGCTAGGTAAGCAATTACCGAAAACCCGACGCCCAAAAAAGATCCTTACCAACGCTGACATTGAGCAGCTCTACCTAGATCTCCTGGCTATGCCGGAGGATCAGTTGGAGCAGTTCGAATGGACTGATGACTACATTGATTTGCTTCGAGAGAAGCTCCTTTATGAGGCATGCCATGTCCTGTTGGACAAGCGTGCAGCAGTCGCGACTCGTCGTGACAGATGGGGGTGGATCATGAGCGAAAGTGTTGGGCCATTTTCATTTATGGTCTGTGCTTACTTTGCAGGAGTAAGGGGGGACGAGCTTCGCGAATCCCTTGTTCATCTCTGCCGTCGTGAAAAAGTGATTGATCAGCTTCAACAAGTGGCCTAACCAGGCCGCATAATTTTTATAACCCAATGGGAAGCGATCTTTCCCATTGGGGAGGAGCTTCCTCCCAAACCGGAGAAGACCCATGCGTTTCAATCAAGCTCATACCATTCAACCTCTGTGCATTGAACTGTTTCCCTATCAGGAAGCCGCTCACAATCGCTCCAGAGCTGAGTTCATAGCTATGGCTTCACAACAGCAGGAGATGAACTGCGAACGTCGCAGGGACTTTCTAAAGCGTTTTGAGGTTCTCAAGGCAGCGGGTGAGTCAATTCGCTCGTTTCCGGCAAATCTTCGTAGGCCCTTCGCGGGTTATGAGATGCCGCCGGCTCCTCGTTTTACAAGTGGTGATCTTGATCATCCAATGCCAGCTGCAAGTCATCATCTGTTGGATGAGATTCCATTAGGCACCCTGGATGACTATGCGAATCTGTGCATTGATGATGACTTCGATGGCCAGCCTACCTCGGCAATGAGCTCCCCTCGCAATGGCGGGAGCTCAATAAAAGCGGTAGCCGGTACTGATCGGGTTGATCAACCTCAACAGCAATTGGTGGACGATTCCGAGGGGATTGACTGGTCCAATGCTAAGACGGGTGTGGTTCGGCAGGTCGGCCGCTATCGTTACAAGTTTGACCAGAAGGAATCAATGTCGTACCTGGTTCGCCTTGGTCAACATAACTACGTTTGGGGTATAGACCTTGAGCGTGTTGTGAATCTTCACAGCATTAAGCGTGGTGATCGCATTTCCTTGAAGTGTGTTGGTAAGCAGCCTGTCGAGGTCGAGGTTGATGAGGTTCAGCCTGATCAATCTGTTATCACTGTCAAGAAGTGGGTAGAGCGCAACACCTGGGTAGCAAAGGTTCATCAACGTGCACCTGAGCCATCGCAGGATAAGTAGTAGTTCAGCCAGGGTCGCCAATCGGCGGCCCTGGCTGAGTCCTTTTTCGAGAGCCTATCGTTGTCAAAAAAGGATTCATTGCGCTCGGATGTTCCGACGCTTGAGTAGCTGATATCAGCATTTAAATACCCAGTGGGGTTTCATACTCCCGCTTGGGGGGGTATGGCCTCACTCTCTAGGAGTCGCTATGTCCAACATGAATCCAGTTCGAAAATACCTCACAGTTCTCAGTGGCCAGGGAATATCTGTTCCCCCAGAGCTGTTTACATATCTGACTGCTTTGGAGTCCCTTCAGGAAGCCGCTGAAAGACTCATATCCTCTGCCGACGATGCTGGTTGTGACACCAGCCTAACGGTGGTCGACTCTGGCTTTCTCAAGCAGGTTCGCATGCAAATCTGCGAACTTGATCGTCCACTTGTGACAACCGGCGAGGTGACGATTCAACTGACGCTATCCACCCTAGACCGCTTTGGCGAACTCTATGGTGAAATTAGGCCGGCGCTCAGCACAGCTGCAATCTCAGAAATCCTTAGTATTGCGGTTCATGCTGCCGTAATTCACGGGAAGGGGTTGTATCTAGGGAATGTCCTTGATGAGCTTGTCGAGAGTCTCGAAACTCGAGATGTCTTAAATCACCAAGGTGATCTGGACCTGTCGAAATGTACCGTTGAAGTAACATTCGATGTCGACACGTCCGATGGCCTTCAGGATGCTGATCTAGGGGCAGCTGTGCACGCCCTTACGGGGCGTCGCGTATTGATAGATCGCACTCATGTTGCTGGCGCATCGGCACTTCACCTGAATATGTCGTACCCAAACGCTAGCAAATACGGCGTACCAGAGGTGGCGACAATCCAGGGTGCTAAGGCACTTGCGAGCCATTTTGGACTCGAGCATTCAGCTCTTGAACTCGCAACTGAGGACACCGGTGACGATAGTGCTGATGAAATTGTTCTCACCGTCAGGATGCCAGCGACAGCAGTGTATCTCGGTGGTATGTCGCTTGTTAGAGATGTTGCCGGCCGCAAATTAACAATTGGATTCGACCGATTGAACGCGGATGAGCAGATAAATTTCGTGAATCAGTGTGTGAAAACACAGTTTTCAGTACCTGCCATTTAACGCGGTGCCCCGATTTACTAAAGGGGTACGCATCACACATAACCCAGCAGGGCTCTGTCCCTCTCGGGGCGGGCTCTTGCTTCAAACAAGGAGCAAGCAGTGACTAAAATTATTAACCAAAACCCCAATATTCGGTTTAGACAAGGCCTCCGGTACCACGGGACATGGGAGCACGATTGCTGGATCGATGGAAAACAACTCAAGCTAGTCGTCGGTGACAATTCCTATGAGGGGCGGCGGGAGTACTTCTCTGGGTTGAATGACGAGGAGTTTGTTCGGGATGTGATTGGTCGAAGGGACACGATCAGCTTTATGGACAACACAGTCGTGCCCGATGAGCTTGTATTGGCTTTCAATGAGTGGCGGCATTTGGCTCATGTTGAGCGGGTGCAGCGCCTTACAACCCAGCCTGAGCGTTATGGGGATATTCCTCCCAGCGATTCAATTCTGCTCCCCTTCCCAACGGTGATGCCCGTTGTCTATCAGCAGGGTGCGGGGTGGGTTCGCACCAGCTCAAAGGTGGCCTCTAAGTGAGCGGCTGTAACTCGCAGGAGACTATCCAGTACGAAGGTCAGATCTCGGTTTTCAGAAGCCCATTCTGTTCAAAGATACTTTTGGCTGATAAAGCGGTGATTGACCGGTATGGCAATCTTTCCTGGTACGCGCTTTTGCCCGATGACCCGCGTGGGCTTAAGGCAATTGATGAGTATCTGAAATCCGGAAAGTGACGTTCAATGTATAGCTGCCCCCCCCTTAGTCGGGGGGGCGTTTTGAGAGCATATCCCAGAGCATGAAACCGCTCCGGAATATGTTTTCTTTTGTCAGTGTGTACTGACAGGAAAAGCTGAATACTCAGCACCGGCATAAGCCGATTAAACCCCTGCGGGCCTTTTTCCCGTTGGGGGAGGGGGCTGCCTTCTGGAGATGACCCTATGCTTAATAAATCCACTCAAGCGCACCGTTCGAGCGTTCATTGGTTGCTGTCTTACCAAGGCCGGCATACCTACGAATGTGCTTTCGCCGGTGAGCAGTTTCGAGTAGCGGTGCAAATTGCAAAGGAGCGCTACCCCGAATATTCAAACCTGTCCAAGGAATCGTTTGAGCGCTCGGTGAAAGGTGCCGTCGGGTTCGTAACCGCAGCAACGTCGAGGCTGACTACCGACTTCATCGCGATGTTCAACCGCTTGCGATACGAGGAGTGGTCAGCTCAAGTAAGTGAAATGCTAAAGCAGCCGGAACGCTTTAAGGGATTTATCCCTGAGGGATTCAAGGTCTATGTGGGCGCTGTCTACAGTCCGACGGGGTGGAGGCGATTACAAAGTTTTGAGGAGGTAAGGGGCCTGGCCGGCATACCTCCTGACGTGGCCATCGACCCAACGATTGATATTCAGTGAGTATCGAATCCTGTTTCATTGGGTTTGGCTACTTTTGTGTGCTATCGGGTGGCTTGCACAGCATGTGATCGCCAGGCACAATCGTTGGCGGTTTCATTCGGTTTGAACCGACTGTTCTCAGCTGAACTTCCAGCAAATACCCCATCCCATGCGGACCTCATCCGTGAGGGGAAGCTCTTAGACAAGAGCTGCATCCACTTCAAATTAATACCCAAGATTCCTCACCACGGACACCACTGAGTCATTAATGGTGGGCGCCGTGACGTGGCGCGGATTCAATCTATTGGCCTCATCAATCTTTTGGTTTGATGAGCTCACCATTCAAAAAAACACCCTCGAGGGAGCGAAGCCCCTCTTGGGTTTGGCTCTCTCTTTCGCAGGAGAGAAACCATGACGTGCATCACCGACACCCAATACGGATTTCGATTTGTAAGCAGCTACCAGGGCGTTTTCAGCTATGAAGCTACCATTCCAAATGGACGCTCTGTAGGCGAATGTGTACGGCTCATGTGCCGTGTTGAACGCCAGCCGTACATTCAGCCCGCAACAATTTCTGAGGCTGACTGGGAATTGCAAGTAAATGGAAAACTTGGAATGGTGACTTGCTATCCACCTGAGCTCCTCACGAACGAGTTTGTTGCGGCTTTCAATCAGTGGCTTTTTGCTGAGTGGCAGCGTGACGTTTCACAAATCGTAAAATTCCCTAAGATCTATGGGCCGTATGAAGGTGGAAGCTTTCAGGTTCTTGTTGGCGGGAAATTCGAAGTAGAGAAGGGCTGGATTCCGCTTCAGTCCAAGGCCGATGTCGCTAAATTGGCCGGCCTCTCGTTTGAAAGCTCTGGTGTGATGTAGAAATACTTCGCGTGAGATAGCCCGGTTGTCGGGCTTTCTCACGCGTCATCCAACAGTCCTTTGACCAAGCCAAATAATCTTGGCTTGGTGAAAGGATTTATCTGTTGCCTTGAGGCGTCAGAGAAAACTAGCTGGTGTTACCAGCACTTCAATCACCCTGCAGGGTTTCATGACCCCGCACCGGGGACATGGCTCTGCTCCATCACGGAGCTGCATCATGAATAACTTACACGCCTGGATTTCCCATACCAACGATGGTCGGGCAATTGTTTTTCTATCAGCAACCAAGCGCGTTGGGGACATCCCGAATGCATCCGAGGCGATTGCTGGAAGCCTATTCGAGGCCTTCAAGGCATCGTTTCGGGATTACAGCGCTGGACTTCTTTCAGCGCAGGTTCCTGTAAATGCAACCCATCTGGGTTGCGTGATCGATGGTGACGTAGATATTTCCGCTTGTTTGATGTTCCTCGTCAAAGCGGGATTGAAGAACTACTGGGTCGCAAACTTTGGTCGCTTCACCCGTTTGAGTGCTCTTTGGCTTCATATCCAAGGTTGCCTTGGCTATTCCGCCGGCGAGTTCCACGTTGTGCACGACGAATACATGCGAGCGGTTATGGCTAATCACTCCAATCTGGACGCCCTTGCACCGCAGGTCCTAGTGATTCTCAATGACGGAAACCCAGTACAAGTTCAGACGTTTGGCTTGCCGGACATCACCAAAATCACTGTTGTGAATCAGTTGCATCAGGATGACGTGACGTCTGAGGAACCGTTAGATCTGCTAAGGCTTTCGTTCGCCAACGGGCAAGTTGTCGAGTCCGTGAAGGACGTGACGCCTGAAGTTCAGGCCGTGAAAAGCGTGAAAGACTTGGCTGTTCTGGCCTGACCCCTGAGGGCATCGTCCCTTAGGGGCGTTGCTCCTCCCATTTCTAGGAGTGTGAGATGACAACCGATTCGAATTTGGCCACACAGAATGAATCTGACGGTGGTATTGAGAGTACGAGTTCTGCAGCGCCGGCGATTTTCGTCCGTGATGAAGAGGTTCGCCATACCCTGATTGCGGCTTTGCGCTTTTGGCAAGAGAAGGGGATGTGCGATCCCGTTAATCGATCAGATGAAATGCAGGACCTGGCCACAAATGGGGATGAGGTTACGTCCCTATGTGATGTAGATGTCGATCGCCTTGTTGAGGACCTTGTGTGGCCTCCCACGGCTGAAGATTTTAGCGTGCTGCTCAATCAAAAAACCTAAATGTGCCGGCCCTTTTTGGGCCGGCAACAACGAAAGAATTCTTTCCTTTGTCTACGCAAAGGATATACGCAAGGATTCTTCGACTGCTCATGTGAGCGGCCGAGAAAAACAGCTGGCGATCGTCAGCACTTTAAAACCCACAGGGGCAATCATCCCCTTGGGGGTGGTGCTCCTGCATAACCGGAGTATCACCATGACGACTATTTTGAACGTAACAATTGGCGAATCCAGAAGCGGCGTTGCTCGGGTCTGGATGGAAGGTCAAAAGCTGGTTCACGCTGGCATTAAGATCGGTGCGAAGTACCTGGTTCGAGGCGATGAAACACAAAAACGCATCGAGCTGGTGCCGGTTGATGATGGTTCGGTTGAAGAGGGGCTTGTGACCGTCTCCAAGCGTGAGCGCAACGGTTTGATCACCCCACTATTGGAGATTCGCACCGAGCTGCTCAAGTCCTTCTATGAGGGCTGCGAGAAAGTTCGTGTGGTGATTCGTAATGGTCGTCTCGCGATCTCAGCGCTGCATGTTGAGATGAAGATTCGGGAGCGCGTGGAGCGACTTAAGCAGAAACTGGCCAATAAGGAAAAATTGGCATGTGGCTCGCTTTTCCACGGCGGAGGTGTACTCGATAAAGCGTTGCACTCAGGCCTGTTAGCTGCCGGAGTAGCAACGTTTATTCAGGTAGGCGTTGAGATTAATGGCGACTACTTGGATGCATCGTTGCGCAACAATCAAGAGCTATGGAGCGCTGACTCAATCGCTGTCTGCTCGGACATTCGCGACCTGGACATGAGCAATGCCATTCCTCAATTGTCGATGGTCGTCGGTGGAGTACCCTGCACGGGCGCCAGCCGGTCCGGCAAGGCGAAAAATAAGATCAAGCATGCTGAAGAGCACGATACGGCAGGAACGCTGTTCAACGACTTCCTTGATTTTACAAAAGCCTCCAATCCAGCAGTAATTCTGATTGAAAACGTCAAGGATTATGCGAGCTCCGCCGGCATGGCAGTGATTCGCAGCACCCTGACTTCAAGAGGTTACAACCTGTACGAAACGGTTCTCGTTGGTACGGATTTTGGCGTTCTTGAGGCTCGTGAGCGAATGGTGTTTGTTGCCATTACGAAGGGGCTTGATGTGGACTTTTCTTTCCCTGAGAAGGGTAAGAAAACAACGCAGACAGTTGCTGACATTCTTGACAGCGATATTTCTCTGAGTTCGGACCGCTGGAAAGCGTATGAGTACCTCGCTATCAAGGAGGAGCGCGATAAGGCCAATGGCAAGGGGTTTCGTCGTCAGCTGATCAGCTATGACAGTACATCAGTGGGCACGATGACTCGGGGTTATCAGAAGGTGAGAAGTACTGATCCTCATCTTCAACACCCGGAGAACTCGACCCTCTCCCGTCTCTTCACGCCGCATGAGCATGCCCGTTTGAAAGGTGTTCCCCAAAGTCTTATTGAGGGGCTTTCAGAAACAACGGCGCATGAACTCTTAGGTCAGTCTGTTATTGGGCCGGTCTTTGAGGCGGTGGGATATAGCCTCGGTCTGGCGCTGACACATCAAAAGCCAAAGCCCGTTTTCAACGAGCTGGTTGCATCCGGCGTGATTGATTTTCCTGGGCAGGAGACTGCTAAGGATGGCGTTACAGATTGGGATGTAATTCTGGAAGTAGGGAATAAAGCAGATCAGGTGCCGCAGTCGATCACCAGTCAGCCTTCCCCCTCCCAGGTAGCGCTAGAGTTCGCCTAGCAAACTCTGTAACCACGTTCGCGATGGTATTCATCGTTAACTACGTGAGGTCTAGCTGACCTTTTTTACCCTGACGGGCATTCATCCCGTCAGAGGTGCATGTCCGCCTTAACCATAGGTGCCATGCATGAACCCAATACTCCTTGCAGCCCGGATGATGGGCGATCGGAAAATGACTCGACGTGGGACGGCCAAGACGGAGTCCTGTACGATTTTTCTTTGGGAGCTTGATGACGGAAAGGTGATTGAGTTGATTCGTGATACGCCAATCTCAGGCACTCACTGCTTTCGTAGTGTGAAGGAGCGAGGTGAGCCTTTTGAGACTCTCCTCAACTACTACGAGCGGGGCCACGCACGGGTCTTCTCACCCAATCGCTTTATGGCGGCTTGATCCGGTTTCACCTGTCCTTTCGGGCGGGTGAAGCCTCTACCATCTCGCGATTTCTTGTCGTATAGTTTCGCCGAGGCTGCTCAGCCTCATCTGCATAGCTGGATGATCAGCACTCTTGTGAACACCACCATCCCCGCGATTTCTTTCCCAAGCAAGGTTTGCGAAAGCAATTGCCTCTCGCAGTCGTTGCTCGACTGCAGATCGCTTAGCTGACAGCAATTCAGCATTTCTCAATCAACTTCTAAAACCCTTTGGGGGTATCACTCCCATTGGGTGTGGTGCCCTCCTAAATCGGAGTGCAAACCATGAAATTTCAATCCTTTGTCCTGTCCTTTCCAAATCGTGGACCTTGGGGTGATAACAAGTACCGCGGCAACTGCAGTGGGCACGTCATCCGAGGTTTCTTCGAGACCTATCACCGGAACAAAGCAGGCTTAGCCTTTGACCCAAGCATCGGCGGTGGGACGTCCGTAGACGTAGCCAAGGAACTGGGGCTTCGTTTCAAAGGAACAGACCTACACCAGGGGTTCAATCTCCTCCTTGACGATGTCGGTCAGTTTCTTGGAGAGGAAGCACACAGCTGTTTTTGGCACCCGGCTTACCTGGACATGATCACGTACAGTGGAAACATGTGGGGAGAGCCAAACAAATGGGACATGAGCCGCATGGCCATGAACGACTTTGTTGAGGCCCTAGAGCTTGCGATCATGAATATCCACGACTCGATGGAGCGGGGCGGTACCTACGGAATCCTCATGGGTAATTTGAGGAGAAAGGGGGAGTATTACAACCTGTCTTCGTTGGTCGAGCGGGTGGCTCCAGGAAAGCTGATTGATGAGATTATCAAGACTCAGCACAACTGTTTATCTGATCAAAAAACCTATGGGAATATCGTCAGGATCGCTCACGAAAAACTGCTGGTTTTCAGAAAGGATCAAAGTTCTCTTCTCTTCCTGGCCAAGGTTGATCGTCGAGCGTCCTCGATGATCGGTACCACCTGGAGGGCTGCTGTAAGGCGAATTCTGCAGGGCGGAAAAGTGATGCACCTGCGGGAAATAAATGAACTGATTGCGCCTTACGCTCAGACACGGGCCAATCAACATTGGGAAGCGAAAATCCGCCAGGTCTGCCAAGACGCTCGATTTTTTGAGCGTGTTGCGCCAGGCACCTATCGGCTCGCAGCCTAGAGAATGAATCTCACATCACTCCGGGTAACCGGGGTGATGAAGAGACCGCTTCGGCAAGGGCAAATTGCTCAAGCGGTTTCAATCAGACCAATGTGCGTCTGATCTGAAAAGCTGTTCATCTTGATCAGCACATAAACCAACCGACGGGGTTTGGCACTCCGTTTGGGGTGTTAGCTCCGTCCATTTCTGGAGTTAACACATGAAAAAACTTGAATTGTTGGGGGAGTACTTCGCCCACATCCTAATGGGCATCGTATTTTTCGTAATACTTGCTCTCGCTAGTCTGCTGATCTCAGTTGTAACCCACTGGGTCGGTGGCTTTGAGGCTGGCAAACATCTCGTTCCCTTCCTCGGGTTCATAGAATCTTTGCTTTTGGTAGCGGACTGCGTGTTCGTTTCTTGGTGGGTGCTTTTTTCTACCTGGAAGGCATGCAAACAGCTGCGTGGCTGAGTCTGACTCAATGAGGCGGCTCGAGCTCGCCTACCAAACAAACAGGAAATACAGAGGGATTCGCCAATGGATAACTTCATCCGTGGCTTCAAGCGTGGCGTCAAGCAATCTTCAATTGGTTACTGGGCACCTGCTGTAGCGTTATGGGTACTGTTGAGGAACACAACCATCAACCTGGTGGATAGTGTTTCAAGACTCGACTCTTAGGCTTTCCTGCTTCAAATCCGCCGCGGTCCAACTCACAATTGCACTGCAGCACTTCCTCTCCGCAAGGGCAGGATCTGATCGCATCCTAGGGCACATGCCCTAGGCTGCTGATTCGGAAACCACTTTGGAAATTCAACAATTTCCAAAGTGGTTTTAGCTGGTAACAAAGAATCTTCTGCCCGGTCATGTGACCAGGTTGAGTAGTGAAGCTGAGCACTTTCTCATCAGCATTCCAAAATCCGCAGGGACATCCATCCCTGTGGGGTGGTGACCTCCCTGCATCTTCTATGGAGGTACCTATGGAGAACAATTCGTCTCCGCACAAGAAACCGTGGTATGCGCCTTTGGCTCATTTCGCGGCGCACTCGATCATCGGGAGCGGCATCTTCGTTATCGTGGCTACACCCGCGGTTGCGCTCGGCTGGCTCGTGCACACACTTAAGGAATATCACGTTGATGAGTTCACGATCAGCGTCCTTTCAGTGCTGGAACGCACCATCCTAATGGTCGACTGTGCTTTGTTTCTTTCACATTTAGCCTTTACGGCGCTCAGTGCGTTTAAGGAGATGAAGGATGGCGAGTAATACAGGTTGGATCGTTGATAGCTTCGATGAGTTTGCCAAAGCGGCTCTTGAAGCGCCGGCGATTTATTTCGCTCCCGCACGTGGAGCGATTCAAGGGGTGGTTCAGCAATGGCGCAAGTTACGTGAAAGAAACGGACCACGTGGCGACACCCCAAAGCGGGCCTGATTGCATTGTCTGACGTGGTCTCAAGGAGTATGCTCAAATCATGAACGTAGCGAGGAGCTCATCATGGTTCGGAAATACCTTGTAGACTTCGTCAAAGGCTTTGCGGCTGAGTTTGCCGTTGCTGCGAAAGCTGCTCCGGCAATTTTCTTCGCACCTGTAGTTGGTGCAAAAGCTGTACGCCAGCAAGCAAAGAAGAACCGCTGATAGCTCAAATCTGCCCCTCTTCGAGGGGCAACTTTCTTCCCACCCGATCGGGTTCCACCCCGTTTGTGGTCGCCTCCTGTAGGCCAGCCGATTCTCATTTGATTACTTCACTCATCTAATTCGATGGGTTCAATATCGACATTTTTCAGGCAACTTCTGTTGGATGTCGATATTGAATCCCACCTGGAAGCAATGCGTTTTCTAGGCTGATAGTCAGCTGCAGCTCTATGTAGCAATCACTTTGGCATTCGCCAATTCACCCATGGGGGTTCTTATCCCCTATGGGCATGAGATCTCCTTTTCCCGGAGGTCCCTATGAACATTTTTCAACAGCTTGAAGCAGCAGGCTTGAATGCCGCTGCAGCGTCCCTGCCTGGACGAGTTGCGCGCATGATGTCCAACGGAATTGAATGCAGTGCAGAAGACACTCTAACGATGGATGAGAGGCAAACATTGCTTTCAATTCAATGTCGGATGCGTCTGGTTAAGGTTTCAACGCAAGCTGAGCTCGATGAGCACGGCCGCCTTGTAAACCTTCTTGTCCAGTACACCACTGAATCCAGAGAATGGCTTCTCACGCATCCGCTACTTCGACTTCATATGATGTTCGAGGCTGTGGAAGCAACCTGGTAACAAACTGCACCTTGGTGCATTTACAGCTGCAATTTGCAGCAAACCCAGTCGGGGCCTCTCCCGATTGGGAGCGGTCTCGGCATCAACTGCTGGAGGCCCTATGCATTATGAACCTGTCCACAAACTGACTGAAGATCTGCAGCTTCGGTATTCACACTATCGTGAAATCATCGAGCAGCGTAAGCGTCGGTTGTTCCCAAACGGGGAGGAGGAGGGATTCGCAGATTCCCTTCTGCTGGATCGAAGAGATCGACCTCACTATCTGGCGACTTTGGCTGGAATTTCTCAGCTGGAGATCGATGCAGGGCTCGGTGAGCGCGGAATCACTACCACGGAGCATCTCCGTGAGCATATTGAGTTGGTTCACCAGATCTCGGCGGAATGTCGTAATGTTCCTGCATCCGAGTTGAGGCGTAACCGTCCGGCCAGTACCCACTCCTGAGAGCCTCCAAAATTAGCAAAAATAGTGTCCATCATTTTTTAGTGGACGCTATCTTGGATATCATTGCCCCAGCCCGTCGACCCGGTCGCCGCCCCAACTTCCCGCCAGAGTTCAAACGCAAAGTTGTCGAAGCCACGTTCCAGTCTGGCGCCTCCGTGTCGTTGATCGCTCGCGAACATGACGTCAATGCCAACCTGGTGTTTCGCTGGCGGCAGCAATATCAAGAGGGCTTGTTCGGCCCGGTCAGCCAGAGTGCAACGCTTTTGCCTGTCCAGGTGATCGAGGTGCCAATAGATTTACCGCAAGTCATTCAGTCACCGCCAGAGTGTCATTCCGTGATCGTTGTTGAGGCGGGAAAAGCCAAGCTGCGCATCACTGGCACGCCAGATCCGCAGACGCTGCAAGCCGTCTTGCAGCAGTTACTGCGATGATTGCCCCGCCCGCTGGAACCCGCATCTGGATCGCTGCCGGTGTCACGGACATGCGCCGTGGCTTCGATGGGTTGGCGGCATTGGTGCAGACTCAGCTTGAAGCCGATCCGTTCTCCGGTCAGATCTTTGCTTTTCGCGGACGGCGCGGTGACCGGATCAAATTGCTATGGTGGGACGGCGACGGGTTGTGTCTGTTTTGCAAACGGTTGGAACAAGGACGCTTCGTCTGGCCGCAAGCAACCAGCGGCAGCGTGTCGCTGACGGCTGCGCAGTTGTCGATGCTGTTGGAAGGCATTGATTGGCGCAGGCCAATTCGTACAGCACCCGTCCTCGCGGTCTGACTTGCCACGCTGAAAAAATCCCAAGTAACATTCGGTCATGACTCTCGCGACCGACTCCCTGCCTAACGATCTTCAAGCCTTGAAGGCTCTGGTCTCTGCCCAGCGGGCAGAGATTGAGCGTTTGAAAATGATGATCGCCAAGCTGCGTCGTATGCAGTTTGGTCGCAGCTCCGAGCAACTGGACGCGATGATCGATCAGCTCCAACTGAGTCTTGAAGAGTTGCAAGTCAGCCAGACTGAACTGACGCCGCCAACCGAACCGCCACCTCGCCCTGTCTCTCGGCGCAAGCCATTACCTGAACACCTGCCTCGCGAAATTCACGTCCATCAGCCCGAATCACAGTGTTCTGGTTGTGGTGGGAAACTTCGCCACTTGGGGGAGGATGTGTCTGAGGTGCTGGAGTACGTCCCAGCGCGTTTCAAAGTGATCCGCCATGTTCGCCCGAAGCTGGTTTGCCGCTGCTGCGAGCACATCGCTCAGGTACCGGCGCCGAGTCGCCCGATAGCCCGAGGCCTTGCAGGCCCTGGGCTACTGGCCCACGTGCTGGTCTCCAAGTTTGTTGACCATTTGCCACTGTATCGACAATGCGAGATCTACGCCCGTGAGGGCGTGGATTTGGAGCGCTCAACTCTGGCCGACTGGGTCGGCCAGAGCAGTCAATTGCTCAGGCCGCTGATCAACGCCCTTGAGCGTCATGTCATGAGCGGCCATAAAGTCCATGCTGACGACACGCCGATTGGTGTACTTGCGCCGGGCAACGGCAAAACCAAAACGGCTCGCCTATGGACATACGTGCGGGACGACCGACCTGCCGGTTACACGACGCCGGCGGCTGTATGGTTTGCCTACTCGCCGGATCGCAAGGGGCAACATCCCCGTGCTCATCTCAAGGGCTTCAGCGGGATCTTGCAGGCTGACGGCTACGCCGGTTTTGCTCAGCTGTATGCTACAGGCACCATTCAGGAAGCCGCCTGCTGGGCTCACGTCCGCCGCAAGTTTTACGATGTCTACACAGACCAGGCTTCACCACTTGCTGGCGAGGCGCTGCAACGGATTGCGGCCCTGTATGCCATCGAAAGCGAGATCCGAGGACAACCGCCAGATCATAGAAAAACGGTTCGGCAAAGTCGGGCGAGTCCACTGCTGGAGCACCTGCACGCGTGGCTTAACCAGACGCTGGCTCAACTGTCGAAAAAATCGACATTGGGCGGTGCAATCCTCTATGCCCTCAACCGGTGGCAGGCTTTAACGCGCTTCTGCGATGACGGCCGAATCGAAATCGACAACAACGCCGCCGAACGGGCGCTGCGCGCCGTCGCGCTGGGCCGCAAAAACTACCTGTTTGCCGGTTCCGATGCCGGCGGAGAACGAGCGGCTGCGATTTACAGCCTGGTGGGTTCAGCCAAGCTCAACGACCTGAACCCGCAAGCCTATTTGACACACGTGCTGGAGCGCATCGCCGACTACCCGATCAATCGGGTCGACGAACTGCTGCCCTGGAACGTTTCTCTCACACTTACTGAGTTCTGCGAGGCTGCCTGATCCATGGCCAAAAATGTTCGCTTGCTAAAACCCGAGCCTGATTTGTTGCTACTGCACATTGAATTGAAATGGATCGAACCTGCCATCTGGCGCCGCGTGGCGGTGCCCGAGAACATTACTTTGAGCAAATTGCACACAGTGATCCAGTTCGCGATGGGCTGGGAAGGTGGGCATCTGCATGAATTTGAAATTGCCGGAGAGAATTACGGCACTCCCGACCCCGATGGATGGGGCCCACCCGTGAACTCCGATGCCCGCAAAACCCTGATCAAAGCGTTGAACGGGAAAAAGACGTTTCGCTACCTCTATGACTTCGGCGATGGCTGGGATCACCGAATCAAAGTTGAAAAGAAATTACCCGCTGTGGCATGTCCTCAGGTGCCGTATTGCATTGACGGCGCCAATGCTTGCCCGCCGGAAGACATCGGCGGTGGGCCAGGTTATGCCGACTTCCTTGAAGTGATGGCTGACCCCAACCACCCAGAGCATGAAGACATGATGGAGTGGCATGGCGGTACCTTCGATCCAACGGTTTTTGAATGGGAGCGCGTCAATCAATGGTTGAAGGAGATTAAGGTCTGAGTTTCAAGGCGGTGTAGCTCGGACGGTTACGTTGAGGCTTTATAGTTTGGATTTACTCCGGGCAATGAAAGCTGAAATGGTGGACGTTCGAAAGAGTGCGTAAGTGATAGAGGCGGGGGATTTTCCCCCGCTTTCTTCTCTCAATACCTGGTGCTATATTTCAACACAGCTGACTCAGCACCTCTCATGCCGGCAGGCAAATCGTCATATCCTTTTTCAGAATTGCTTTGGAAAACCTGTTTTTCCAAAGCAAGATTCTTCCTCTCGCTTGTGCGATTGGAGATACCGCAAGCTGCGCGATTCTTTGCAGCACTTAACTGCCCATTCGGGCTACACAACCCTGCAGGGTCTTACCCCCTGTAGGGGTGGGCTCTGCATCTTGAATATGAGGTGCACCATGTTCGATTTGATCATCATCATTGTCGACTTCGTTTTCGACATCATGTGAAACCGATCTGGGCCGGGGTCTACCGCTTCCCTGAAGCGATAGACCCTAAGGTCTTGAGTCTATTTCCGCAAACCAGTGTTGCGAAAGTAGATTCCAGAAGACGCCCTGTGGCTTCTTCTTGATAGGCAGCTGACCCTAGTAGTCAGCACTCGGCATCAGCCGTTCCCGATGGGGTTCTTCCCTCATTGGGGAGGAACGTCATCTCCACTCTGGAGGTGTTCATGATCAATTCTGAAAATCCACGACTACCCGTGTTGCGGCATGTACGTGGCCAAGGCCATCTCGAAAGCATTTTGACCTTGTCTTGCACCAACCTGGCACTGGAGGTTCTGCATGAGCGATAAGCCCAAGCAACCACAGCAGCCTATTGTCCTCAATCCGATAAATCGGGTTGGACATCATCTTGATGCGCTCACTGATGATCGCTTTGTTGATCTGATGAGCAGTTTGTGTGGAATACCTTCGAAGCCCAAGGTGGGTGGAAAATGAAGCAATTTCCCAGGCTGATCGAGCTGCTACGCGAAACCATGAATCTTACTTTTGGTGAAGCCGAAGCCCTCACAAGAGGAGTCGAGGCTGAAGCGGTATTGAGATGTGGCGGAAGGGATAAAGTTGTTCGCCGAGCTTTCGCTCTTCGACAAAATCTGGCGGTGTCTCGACTCATGCGTCGATATCCGGCCGCCGCTGATAAGACGGTATATGCGATCGATCGAGGGTATACCGGTCGCCGACGTTTGCTAATTCACGACGGAGCGGTTGTTTCTCACGGCAATCAGCAGTGGGAGACTTTTCTCTCCAGCCTCAACAAATAAAACTGACCATCCCTATCAGGGGCTTTTTGCCCCGGTGGGGTGAGAAGCCTCCATTACTGGAGTCCTTCAATGTCTATGAATCATGCAATCAAAACAGCAATGACTCGTCACCTAAAAGCGAAGGGGTATCCAACGGATGACATCCGTTATTCCCTAAGTAGCTGCCAGGGTGACGGAGCGAGCTTTTCCGGCGAGCTTGATATTGTGACCCTGGCCAAGAGGCTGGTACCGCAGTACTCGGAGGAGATTTGGAAAGGTCTCCAGCTTGACGAAAAGCTTGCGATCAATCGGATCAGTAGTTGTCGTTATGTCCATGAACGATCCACCTCCTTAAGCCATGACGCTAAATGCGTTGAGCTCACTGAGGCACACGAGTTGGGTGGCGCAGCGCAGCGGGTTGCTTTCCACGCTCTGGTTCAGGCTTTGGAGGCAGACATTGTCGATACTGGCAGTGAGCTCGCATCACTGGGCTACAAAATCATCGAGGCCTATCCGAGTGAGGAAAAACTGATTCGACGCTTTTCGAGGCGAAACTTCAGAGTCGAAGTCTATAAGTTCTCAGATGAGCGCTATGACATTTTTGGTGAAGCAATCTCCACCGATGAGCTCGATTTGGTCATTCAGGATGTCCTGGATGGAAAAATTGAAGCCCTCGGATTAGAGGTCCGAATCGAGATGCTAGACGATGATGGCGAAGAAATTTCAACTCTGGCCATGAGTGTTTTTGAAGGGTTCTCAAGGGACTCATCAATCTCAGGTCTTTGCTCACACAGCCGGTCCTTGGTGCGTGAGGCAATAGTCGAAGCTCGAGAAACGTACTTGAAACTTCTCAAACCGCGATTGCGGAGAGCTGTATAAAACAATCCCATGGGGGTCTTTGGCCCCCTAGGGGCGGAGTACCTCCAGTCACATATCCCCCGGCTTCGGGGCTTCCCCAAGCTCCCGTGTCGGAGGCTTTGGGAAGTCCCGAGTTGGGCTTTTCTGGAGGTACATGATGAGAAATTTAAAAGCCGAAGTTGTTCGCAATGCTGCGAAGCAAAGAGGTTGGGACATCATTCTTCGGAATCTTTGTCCTGACATCGATGGTCGCGCATTCGACAAGCCTGGCCGTCACGTCCGGTGCCCCGTTCATGGAAAACCAAGTCGGGGTGGTGATGGTTTCAGGTTCCTGAACAAGAAAATTGCTTTCGCTGATGCTGGTGGCGGTGTGTGCAACACGTGCGGTCTTTTTCCGGACGGTTTTGCACTTCTCCAATGGATAAAGCAGATTGATTTCGCAGACGCTGTTGCTTTGGTCGGAGACGAGTTGGGCATTCGCTCAACCGACGACGAAAATGCGCAGGAGCGCATCAATCGCGAGAATCAGTCCAAACTTGATGCGCGTCGTAAAGAGTTCGAGGAGAAAGAACGAGCTTCAAATCTGTACCTTCGATCGCGGCTAAATCAGATGTGGAAGGAGACGATACCTTTATCTCATCCGGCTGCAGAACCGGCGCGTCTATACCTGGCAAGTCGAAAGATACTTTGCTGGGACAAGCCAGGTGCCGAACGAGTAGTAAGGTTTCATCCGAGGTTGGCCAGCTACAACGAAGATGGCGCCTTTGAAGGCGAGTTCCCCGGCATCGTGGCAAAGGTCACCAGAGATGGTGTCCCTATCACGCTTCATAGGTACTTTCTCACCGATAAAGGTTTGAAGGCATCTGTGGAGAGCTCCAAAAAAATGTGCTCGTATCCCACCGACCGGTTGGTTACGGGAGGCGGAATCATCATCGGGAACATGGATGCAGAAATTGTCCATGTATGTGAGGGTCTAGAGACTGCTTGGGCAATCGAAACTGGAATGGATCAGGAAATCGATGTGTTTCCTACCGTTAACGCGACGTTGCTTGAAAGTTTCGTACCTGGACCAAGCACTAAGATGGTGGTGATCTGGGCTGACAAAGACAGGTCGGGCCGCGGTGAAGAGGCTGCCTCGGAGCTTAAACGGCGTCTGTGGGAGAAAGGTATCAAGGCTCAGATCATGATGCCTTCGCTGCCAATCGCTGATGGTGAGAAATCTGTCGACTGGAATGACGTATTAATCCAGCTCGGCCGTATGGGCTTTCCAAAGCGAAGGAGGGCGGTGGCATGAGCCAGGGCTTCGACTTCGATCCGAGGGTAGTCATAACAGATCCTGGTAGTAGTGAGTTGTGTCCTTTTTCGCCGCCCCCCGATTTTATCGGAGGGTCGGCAGACTACCGCTTGTTGATGGTTCGCCGGTTTCGGGTACCAGCAACACGTCGGGCCATCATGGATCATGCAAGATCCTTGGAGGAGGGTACTATCACCGTTACGGGACGATATGCCGTCGCCGCAGTCGAGATTCTCTCTCGGATCTGCGCTTCGGATTCAACTATGAAAAGGGCCAGCTGATGCTGGCCCTTTTTTTGTGCGCCCAGCATGGGCGCAATCTTGCGGGTGAAAGTCCCGTCGTAAGCTGACCACAGCGAACGAAGTGAAGCGCAACTGCATGAGGGCGACCGAGTGTGGGGAGGAAGCGTGAATCGAAACCGCGAGCCGATGGACAAGAACCGGATATAAGGCGAAGCCGATCAGGGCGAGCGAGCAAAAGATCGCGAAGCTCTTGTGGTCAAGGATCAGGCTGCGTAAATCCGGCGGCTGTGCGGGGAAGGATTGCGTTCTTACCTGGGGAGATCTCGCCTTGTGCCTGAAAGGGCGACGGTGCGAGCCGGAGCGAGAAGTCAGCAGAGGCCGTAGTAGTCTTTTTTTTTTTGACGAAGGGCCGAACGAGAGAGAGTGTTGTAGGCCATGTTGATGCGAACGACCGGAAGTCAGATGCCTGCCAAACGCGGGGCGGATGGAGATAACGAGCGGTGAAACCGTGAGAAGTCCCGCCAGCGACGAGGTCAATCGCCCGCAAGATGAATCCGACAACGCAGGGCAAAGGCTGCTGGAACGGGCCCTTGCGAGAGAAAACCTGAAACGGGCGTGGAAACGGGTCAAAGCCAATAGAGGTGCAGCGGGAGTTGACGGTCTGGACATTGAACAGACTGCTGAAGCCTTGCTGACTCAATGGCCAGTGATTTGTGAACAGCTACTTTCAGGTGTCTACCGGCCCAGTCCGGTAAGACGCGTGGTCATCCCCAAACCTGACGGCGGTGAACGCGAGTTGGGCATTCCGACGGTCACCGACCGCCTGATTCAACAAGCACTGCTGCAAGTCTTGCAGCCACTCCTCGATCCAACCTTCAGTGAACACAGCTACGGCTTTCGCCCGGGACGTTGCGCGCAGGACGCCGTTTTGGCGGCTCAGCGGTACGTGTCCTCGGGGCGCAAAGTGGTGGTGGATGTTGATCTGGAGAAGTTCTTCGACCGGGTCGATCACGACATTTTGATTGATCGCCTACGCAAACGGATTGCGGATCGGGCGGTTATTCGACTGGTCCGGGCGTACCTGGATGCGGGAACGCTGATCAATGGCGTAATCGAGAAAAGCCGCTGCGGGGCGCCGCAGGGCGGTCCGCTGTCACCGTTGCTGGCAAATGTGCTGCTGGACGAAGTGGATCGGGAGCTTGAACATCGAGGTCATTGCTTCGTGCGCTATGCCGACGACGCGAACGTTTATGTTCGCAGTCATAAAGCCGGGCAGCGGGTGATGATCTTGCTGAGGCGTCTGTATGAAAAGCTGCACTTGAGCGTCAACGAGAGCAAGAGCGCAGTGGCCAGTGCGTTTGGTCGCAAGTTTCTGGGTTATGCATTTTGGTGCGCCCGTGACGAAGTCAAACGTGCGGTATCTCAGAAGGCACAAAAGCAATTCAAGCAACGTATCCGGCAGTTCACTCGCCGTTCATGTGGCCGCAGTTTGCAGCAGGTCGTCGACCTCCTACGTCCTTATTTGCTCGGTTGGAAAGCCTACTTCAAGTTGTCGCAAACACCAGGCGTCTGGCGTGAATTGGACAAATGGATGCGGCACCGACTCAGAGCGATTCAACTCAAGCAATGGAAACGGGGAACGACGACTTATCGTGAATTACGGGCTTTGGGTGCGAGTAAAGAAGTCGCCCAGAAAGTGGCATGTAACACCCGCCGTTGGTGGGACAACAGTCGATGGGCCTTGAATTGGGTGCTTAATCTCGCGTGGTTTGATCGCCTGGGACTTCCACGTCTCTCCTGACCTCAATCCCTCGAACCGCCCGGTGCGGACCCGCATGCCGGGTGGTGTGGCAGGGGAGCGGCCTATGAAGGCCGCCCCCTATGCCGATTGGTCGCCGCCAAGCGTCTGTACTCTGTAGAATTATGATTGCAATGTTTGATAAGCGTGGTCTCCTGTAGTAAGGCCAACAGAGAATTTACATGACCTTTAAAGTCGTCAAAGTCAGCACATCAGCAACTGATCAGCCAGGCGTCTACCAGGTACTGTTTAACGGTGATGATCGGTTCTTTCGCTCAGTTGAGATCCACGTTACCCGTGACTTCGGGCCGAACACTTTAGATTTTATTGAGATCTACGGGCTCTGGTGCTGCTTGGTGTGGCTGGAGCTAGCCGGCTCTGGGCGTACATCTCGAAATCTGAAAATCGTCGTTTCACGTGGTGCTGTAAAGCGCCTCCTCTTGGTCACCAGTTCGAAGGAGGAGCTGTATCAGTTCGCGTATTCGCTACGCACACAGTTCTTCGGACTTAATGAGATATCGGTGGAGAAGGGGGAGGAGTGGACGACTCAAAATCATCCTGGTATCAGCGTCAAGTGGAATGGTGAGCCTCCACCTCAGCCTTCAATTGATAACCCAATTTTTGGCAAGGTTTTCCTCACTTATCACTCCGCTGTTGAGTACCTGGACGAGACCAATGGCGAGTGTAAGGAGGAGAATGTTTTTGCCAGATTGAGCCGCCTGGTGCGTGATGCGGATCGTGAGGCACCGCTCCCAGACAAGGAAGCTGGTTACAAGGCTCGGCGGTATGGGAGCTCTCAAGATGGCGTTCGGTACCTGAACAACTCAGCAGGTTGGCAAATTGTTGTCCGACCAACAGAAAACAAGGACGCGCTCGTCGCATTGACGGTGTATCAAAGGCAGGCATAGTGGAATAGCAAATGGACAGGCTTAAGAAACACGTTGAACGGTTTATGGACGATCTAGTCTCGCTGCTAAAAATCACAGACCCCACGGCATGGGAAGCAGGGAAGGAACTCTTCGAGGGATCAGTTGATAGAGATCAGCTAGCAGTTGACTACCTGATAGGGCAGCCAGTGATTCTGCAGAACATTTCACAGCGAGCACTATGCGCGGCAGGCTTTTCCGAGAGCTCCTTTGTACAGCGAATCTCCAATGGGGGGGTATATCGACTACAGAGCAGGCAGATCACCTACGATGACCGTGGCCTTCCTCTTGCAGTCCAGTTGGTTGGTGTTCCAGTCCATCACGTCGGCCGCGATGTGCCTCCTGAAGGGCCAAACCTCATCGGTCGTCTTGACGAATTCGTGAGTATGGAGACAGGCAAGCAGATTCACGGATCTGAGTTGCTCGGTCTTCTTTAGCTTGAGTGTCGCCGGCGGAAGTTTGGCACAAATCGTTGGAGGCTAGTCGCAAGCAGTTTTGGCTGGTTCTGTCCGCTTCCAACGAAGTGTTGCTATCGACTTGAACTGCTGAATTCCCAATGAGCCACGGATGTTGCGGGCCTTTGAACCAGGCTCCGCGATCCTCGAAAGAACCTTGTCACGTTGCGCCTCATAGATAGCGATCGCGTTGAAGTTGAAATCCAACAGTACCAACATGACCGTATCAAATTCCTTCGTAACGTCGATACTCCCCAAGCGACCCATAGCTGAAGTGGGCTTCACGCACCGGCCTTTGATCTGGATCTTCCAGGTTTCCCCTGAGCGCACCTCAGTGGCGTCGTAGCCTGACTGGCGGGCACCGCTTAGGGTTAGCCCGAGAAGACGCGCAGCTTCAAACTCAGCAATTTCCCCTGTGATACCCAGAGGCTTCCCTGTGAGGGCGCGATATTTCTGCGCAACGATCTTTGCTTGCTCCAGAAGATTTAATATTTCATTCGAGTCTGACAAGGATGCCTGTCCTGTATATCGCTTGGGGCGGGAATATTACCGGTCTTCAATGACAAGATATTTGTTGGAGCGATGTCGCTCCTCATCCCGGCTGTTGTAGTACGTGTCTACTGTAGTGGCCAAGCTCTGGTGGCGCAGATCGGCCTGGAGATCTTTGTGGTCACGCACTTTTGCATCGGCTGTCGCAGATGTGTGACGGAGCCAATGAAGCGATGCTGAACGGAGGTTCTTAATATCGTCATCAGGAAAGCCATCCGCACGCATGCGCTCCAGGGCGAAATCGAAGACCTCCTGTACTAGGGTCCTGATATGGCCCTCTGATAAACCAACACGGCCTTTGAGGGACTGTAGGAGCGGAGCAGAATCATCAGGAGACGGTGTAGGAGAAAGGTTGAGGAATTCCCTGTAGCGGGCCATCCAGACGTTGATGAACTCGTCCTTGACACTAATCTTTGCTGATTTGTTGCCTTTGCCAATGACGTGAAACCACCAGTTTCCATGATCATCCTTCCTAAAATCACTCATCATGGGTTGCCAGTTGTCCCTGCCAACTATATCGGAAACCCGGAGATACATTGAATAGATGGTAGCTATGATGAAAAGGGTGCGTTCGTAATGCTTTTGTTTGGTCGCAAGAAGCTCTAGTTTGGTCTTAAGGGCCTTTCTATCCTTATCGTTTAATTTTTCGATTTCCGCTTTGGCTGCTGCTTGGGCCTTGGCTTCTGTTTGCGATTCGGCGGATGCTTGATCAGCAAGTAATTTGGCTGTCTCTAGGACGAAACTCCATTGCAAAACGGTCAAAGCCTTAGCTTTTTCGTCGGCCACAACGCGTTGTTTATACTTAGATTTTTGTTTGATTGCGCGGATAGGGTTGGCGTTATTTGAGAGACCTTCGTCAGCTGCCCATTGAAAAAAACTACCGCACACGGCAAAGATTTGTGCGATTGAGTCCTGTTTCATCCTATAAGGCTTTACCTCAGGCTCTTTGTTTTGCTCCTGGGCGAGTTTGAGATCAGGTTTTTTGACTGTCAGGAAGAACGGTCGCCACTCAGTGTTTACTGTGAAAGTGTCAGTGGGTTTGGGAGTGCGTCCGCCGACACGCTGATATCGAGCCTTAACCACCGGGCCGATCCAATCTAAAGGTGGTTTTATGCAAAACTCCATGAAGCGTTCGCCATCCTGACGGGTCATTTCCAGTAGCGGCTTTTTGCAAACCAGAAGCGTCCAGAGCAACAACCGCTCAACGTGGGTACGATAGGAATTGAAGGTAGCCGAATTGTCTTCGTATGAGCGCAGGAAGCTTCTAACTGCGCGGTAGCCATCGATGGCGTTGAGATCTGCCGGGAAGGACTCCAGGTAACTGATGACCACAGGTTGTTCTTGAGATAGGTTGTTGTGGTTAAGCTCAAGGAATCGGTCATGCGATTCAAACAGAGGGATCAGGTTGGCCATGAATTTTCCGTCTTCGGATCTTGTTAAAAACTGGGAAACTTTACCCGTTTTTTAAGAGGCCTGCAAAATACGGTTCTAGACATTATCGAATATTACACATGTGTAGGGGCGTCCCCTATCACTGTCGAGAACAGCTAAAAATGCGAAAGCAGTCAGTCAAAAATGCCACCGCAAATTCAGGGGCTTACGAGCAATCCACTTCCCCCGATCCGAACCGTGTTGATATTAACGCGACACCTTAGCGATCTAGATCTGTGTATTGGTCCGCGCTTGTTCGTTCTTGACGCTATGGTTTGTTTGGTTAATGAGTATGTAGGCGTAAATGCGTCAGCCAACCCATGTGCCGTGTGTTCTTTAAGCTATTGATTTTTTAACGTTTTGGTTTGTTTTTGCCGCGCTAGCCGTTCGTTGAGTGTCATAAGACAGTTGAAAAAGCGATTTTTTGAAAAAAATACCGCAGTGCAAATTTTTGTCAGTTAAAAATGATACGTCGCCGTGTGAGTAATCCTATGAATTTAGGCTTTAGCCTCAAGTGCACAGATTCTTACAGGCGTCCTTTTCGAGAGTGATCTGAGGCCAAAGCTATAGCGCGGTCTCTGCAGCTTTCGTCGCAATGACACAATTTGGAGTGTAGGCACTCTGCGCTCATTCCACTAATTTAGCAGGCAACCGCTTCGCTAATCTCATTATCTAACAAGGAAAACCTGCTAGTCGAAAAGGCACTTTAGTTGCTCTTTCACTCTGATGGTTTCAGACAATAGATTTTGACAACAGACAAAATATTCTGACACCAAGAGCCTTCATTAGGCCACTGTGCAGATTTATGAGAGGTTCCCTATGAAAGACATTGATAAATCGCCGGACCAAGCAAGTGGCGACCTTGAAGAGGGCATGAAGCGCATTTTGGCCGCTGTATCTGAATACGGACCTGACTTGTGCAGGGGTTATGAAGGCGTGCCTGAAACTGCTGAGAATATTCAGTCTGCGTTTGCTGAGCACGGTTATAGCCTCTCCCTTGGGCAAGCTGAGGAAGTGTATGCATTCTATTCGCAGAGCAAATGGGCCAGCTGGCTTTCCGGTGGCTGCCCAACATTGGCCGATGCAAAACAGATGCTGATTGAGTTCACGACCGATATCCTCACCGGTGAAAATCACGCCGAGCTTTGAGGCGCGACAGCTTCGAAGATCGGAGTGTCAAAATCTATTGTTGAGGGTCGATCAGCGATTCGTGACGGTGGTTGAGAATTGTCAAAATCTATTTTTTTGTGGCCAGTGCCGGCACTCTTGCGAAACCCGTTTTATGAGGGCAGAAGTGTCAAAATATTTTGTTCGGCACCATCTGATTCTCCAAGAATTTCTAGACCTCCCATACCGTGATTTCCAGTTGAAATTTTCAGTTTACCTACCCCCCGTATTCTGTCATCAACCATAACCGTTATGACAGGTGGAGGTAAGCGCCGACGCTCTTCATCAAGCCTATCCTCATCCAGCCCGATCTGGTCGTAAGCACGCAGCGGCGTCTCAGCGAAAAGCTCTACACCTTCTTTGCGGTCAAACAGGGAGAGCTTGTGTCTATCCTCAGTCGGGCTGTTTGTGGTCAAACAGTTCTCGTTTTGATTGTGCTGGTGGTACTCCTCAAATTCTGAAGATACCTTTTGATCTACCAACGCGAGGTTCTCTCCGTTTCCGGTCGTTTCAAGAGTCGTTAGATCAACCTGGCGATCGTGGCAAAATCGCTCCAGCAATACTCAGAACGGCTCCCTGTGATCAATGTGCAAATTTTTTCGATCTGTGATGATCACTCCGCTCGTTGCACACCTCACAGGCAGACCAAGCGCATCACGAAATGCGATCAGTTGAGAGTGCACAGTAAACCTCAGTGCCTCGCAAACTTTGCCATGCGGCGATTGGATGGCACCGGTGATGCAGCGCTTGTAGGAAAAGCCATCTTCGCTGCCATCCACACGGACAAATTTGATCCCCTTACCCGCTCCTAGAGCATTTCTCTGGATCCTGAAGTGGTCGATTCCGACTCCAATTTTCCTGCTCGCCTCCGGATGCATGGCTATCAGCAAGTGCAATTTTTTGACTGCGAGCTTGCTGGTGATCACGCCTATTGGTGCGTTTTGCAGATAGTCTTTGAGCCGATCCAGCAGCTCTTTTTTTGATTTGTGTTCAAACGGCCCCAACCAGAACATTCAGAAGCCCCCCTACCTCATCCTCAAAGTAAAAATACGCCGCTGGCAGGTAGCGATGCTAGATCAGTAGTTGCTTGGCTTGGGGTGACGGTTATATGGCTCCCCACCAGCCAGCGCCTTGTCCGATAGGGGAAACAGTTGAGGCGTATGGCACGACGATTTGCGTAATCTCAATCCCCTGCCGCACAGCCCCTGATTCATCTGGAATTCCAGAATCAACGACGACCGATCTGGTCTTTGTGGTTAACCGGTCGCTCTTCGGAGCGTCGGTGGTACTCAGTGGTGGGCGGCGGTGGCGTCTTGTTTTCCTGATTCTTCGGTTTCTGGTCGTTGCTCATGCAAATAGCTCCTTGGTGATACTGATTACTGCCAACAGCGACAACGCCCAGGCAGCGTAGACCATCTCGTTGTAGGCAAAATCTAGAGGTTTGGATTTCTCGTCGATGGCCGACTTCAATTTTTCCAACGTGCCTATATAGCAGTTGTAGACATGCTGCTGATGATCTGAAGAATCAGCGTCTTTCAACCATTCTATGGTCTGACGGCTGTATGGCAGTGTTGGGCAGTTCCTTATCCTCAAAGCGCTCAAAGCATGTCCCCACGAGCAAATCACACAGAGTGCTGCTGCGAGAAAACATCCCAATGCGACAAAATCTGAGGGGCCATTAAGGGTGAAGAGCACCCTCCCCTTGGCGCTAACGAGGGCTGTCAGGGCAGCGATCACGACAGAAACAGCGGTTAAAAACTTGGCGCATTTGTTTTCGAAGTGATCAAACCGGGCCTGTTCATCCTTGTAGCGGTCTTTCAAGTAAGCCAGGGTTTCGTCCATGATCGTATCCGTCTGTCCGACATTGATTTGACAGTCGGCGTCTGTAAAAACTAATCACCAAGCGAAGTGTCCATGAATCAAGCTTCCATTCACAACGTCGTGGATACTTGGGGGTGAATCATGAATTCAAATCACTATCGCGGTTTGGTGCGTGTACTGACCAACAGCGCATCGCTCTCCTGAGAGAGACGCATGCCCGAAAATGCACGAAGCTCGAAGTCTTTAGCGAGGCGATGGCTGAGACAACACGGATTAAGTTTGCGGCCACTGCCAAGACAAAGCAACAGCAAGTGCAGCGGTAAGATGAATCAGAGAGTAAGGGCTGTTACACGCTGCGAAATTCGTCGCGACATTCAACCGTGAGCTGGCTCGGTTTGTTGCGGATCAGTGCCATCTCGATAAAGCTTTAGAGCTCGAGCAGAAACATGAGGCGCGCAAGCGCCAATCTGCTTGAGCGGGCTGGATAATAACCATCCAGCCCGCTCTTCATCATTCATAGTGAAAGGAGTTTATTCCACGCGCGTAATGGGAGCAACGAAGTACCTATGGTACCGGAGCCTGAGCTGTCAGCTCCACAATCGACCATCCGGCTGTTTTGAGCGCTGTCCTGCGCTTCTCTCCAGTAGCGCCCTCCCCCAATGAACTCTGACGTATCGCCAGGCACAGCATGTGAGTCGGTCGGGTCATCCCCACGTACATCAGCATCATGTCTTTCTTCGCGGTTTCCTGGGGTCTCTTGGCAGCGGCCTTTTGGCCCTCAAGCCACGGCATGAGCTTTTGAATGAAGTGGGTCTTCCTGAAGGTCTCCAGGATCAACGTCGCAGAGTGGGTTTTGCTCTTTTCTGAATGAATGGATGACATCCGGATATCGACGCCGTCCGCGCCATCCTGGAATCGGTAGGTGTTGATTAGTGAGGTGGTTCAGGAAGAAAATGTCTTCTTCTGCAGTCTTGGTTGAGCTGGGATCAAAATTCTGGAATACCCAGATCATAGATCCACCATTGGCCTGATAGAACTCCCGTCGCCCGACAATCTCGGTCAGGAAAGTCGTCGACAGCTGTACCTCGAACGCGATGCGTTCATCGCCCCTGGCCACTCGTACGTCTGGCTTGCGCCAGGTAGCACGTTCGGCAACGGCCTGCCCTTTCCAGACTTTCTCGACCTGGGGCTCGCCGCACGATCGGTCGGCAATCAAGCTGTCGCGAATGAACCCTTTGAGCCAGATATGCGCCTGGCTCTCTTTTTGCGCGTTGTACTTGATCGCAGTGATCTGGGCTGGGCTGGGCTGAGCTCACCTCACCTTTGGTAGAGATATCGCACTTGATAAGTCCTTCGATACTCGGGTGATGACGGAAGTGGAAAAAACGATTCTGGTTGCGAACCAGCAAAAGCGCGGCGCCGCACAGCTGGCAAACTAGCCAGGGCATGTCTCGATCTAGTAGGAATCGCGACGCCAGCTTCGCTCTGTCCCGTATGACCAAAGACAATTCGCGGGTCAGGAAGCTGCCAATTTCGATGGGCGCCGCGCTGTCCAGATCCATAACGTCCGTCAGTTTCATCTGCTCGGTGGGCTGAGCGTATTCCAAAGTGCGCACGAGGTGGCTCCATCATTGCAGCGCTCGCTGCATTGCAAACCATCCGTTGATTAGGTTCCAATTCACTCACCGAGTGCCGACCCGGCTGGCAATAATCCGGTACCAGGCTGCGCTTTCGAGCTGGCCGTCTTGCCTGCCTCGTTACCACCCTGCCGGGACTTCCCAGACTTGGGTTGAAAGGTGTATTGCCCGTTTGACCACAGCACCTGCCCGACATAATGGGTAATAGCTAGGCGCTCCTTGAGAAAATCAGGTGCATCGCCCTCCATCTTATGTTCGATCACTTCGTTGTTGTAAAAACGTAGCGTCCTGGAAAAGGCATAGAACATCGGTCTGGGCTTCTTGGATTTGGGATTTTCATACAGAAGGCAAAAGGCATTGGAGAACGTCCAGTGCCCCGTTAGCTTGTTTTTGTCCGCGACCGATTTGTGGCGATGGTACAGATTGGTCAGGACGACCAAATCGACGTTGCCGTAGCGCGTGACATCCGCAAAAGAGTCCTCGGTGAACAGCCCCTGCTGGGCAGTCAGGTAGCCTTCCCACTGCTGCATGTCCCACGGATCATCGCATCCGACGACGAGTACGTTGTACTGGCTTAGGTCTGCCTCGCCAGGGAATTTCCCATGGGCATCATATAAATAGTCTTTCAGCTTGTTGTCCATGTGGAGCCCTTTCTGCAGGGTGCTACCACCACTGGAAAAGGTCTCTTGAAGCTGAGCGACTGCATCGTTGTAGCCTGACAGTCGTCCTATCGCCCGGATGATGAACTCGCTGCCCGAGTCGATCTCATGCTTGGTCGTGTAGTCAGCACACTTCACCTCGACGTTGAATTTGTACCCTTCGCTGCGAAATGAACAGTCGACATCACGAGGTGGCACCACTCTGTCTTCGTAGACGAAATCACTGGGGAAATTTAGGGCGTAGTGAGCGCATACGGTGAGTTCAACCGCCGACTGAAGATACTGATACTCCGCCGGCGCTGGATCTTCCAGGCGGAGCTTTTTGTACACCAGCGCCTCAAGTTCGCGCTGCCTGAGATGCTTCCCAATGCATTCCAAGGCAAGCACCATCTCTTGGCGATATTCCGCAGGGGGAATGAAAGGATTGCAGACAGTCATTTTTAACTGCTTTCGGTCGGCGGAGGGGTCACCCATCGCGTTCTCCATGATCATTGGCAGAAGTTTGCCGACCCACGCGCCAGCGTTCGTTCCTAAGCAACATCACTGCTGCGCGAGTGGCACCACCTGTGTGCATAAACACTGATGCGTGAAAGCGGATCATCATTAGGAAACCGCCCAATGGCCAATCACAGCCCCACGCATTCGAGGTCAGCCCGCTGCAGGGTGGTGCGTGGATAGATGATCGAAAGCCAGGCGATGGGGGTGTTCTGATCGAATTCAGCCACCAATGTACGCAGCTGGATGAGGTACGGAAAGTTTTCGGCTGCTGCAGATAGTGCAGCATTGGCAGAGGTCGAATCACCGGCTCTCCTGTGCCGTTCGGCTAGTGAAAGAGCCATGCAGGCTTCCACATTCGTGGGCACCCTGATGCCATTTTTCTTGTAGCGTTGCGTGTAATAGCGATCTAGCTGGAGCTGGTGGTTAGCCGGTGTCCATTCTGAGTCGCTGCCAAGCAATGTCTGCGTGACAAGGGAATCGACACTCGGCTTGTTCAACAGCTCCAATTCTTTGGCCGAATGCTTTCTACCAGTTGGATCCCCCCTAAGGTAGGTGTCGGACAAATACCAGAAGGCGAGAAAGGACACATTCTGTGCTTCGCTCATTTGGGGCTGAATGCTCAACCCCTTTTCGACCACATGATTGAGCCGATGGAGTTTGCGGTTGGGAAAATCAACCAGGCATTGGTCAAGCAGCTCTACCAAGCCTTGGAGGTACCGTCTCGATGTTTGACTGTCAAAGCCTGGGGGATTGTAGATCCACAGCGAGGGGTCGAGCCTCAGCGTCAAGAGGTGGGGATTGTCCCACTCGTAGTTGCTCGGCTCGTGCTCGATCTTCGTGGCCTTGCGGACAAACTCGATGATCACCGCCCTTACCAGGCGGAATAGCCCTTGGAAGGTGAAGGTGAGCTTCCCGTCGTCCTCACACGTTTCTCTATGGCTGGCGAAGTGGAGGAACTCTTTGGTCAAAGGTTTGAGTGTGTGGACATAACTGGAGCGGACGCCGTAGAGGTTTTGCAGTGCTGCTTTCAGATCACGGCGCCCTATCGGATGCTTCTGGGCATCAGCCTGAACCGAGAAGTAGTCCGCCGGCAGGTGAGCGAGGATGAACTGTACAAAGCGAAAACCAAGGCGCGGATGTATGACTTCCAACACTGCGTCCCTGACCTTTTGCGAGTGTTCTTCGCTGACCCCAGTGAGTGCCTCATCCACCCCAGATCGCTTTTGATCGGGGATATCTGTCCATTGCGGCTCGTGGCCATCAAATTTCTGGGCTAACGACTCAACGCACATGACTAAAAGGGTGTATGCCAGGTTGAGGTCATCGCTCATTCTGTGGACAGCGGCCACATACGTTCTAATTGCCTGGATCGCCGCCAGGTAGGTGGTGCGCTGCAAACCGATCAATTGGTCTGCAAACTGTTCGAAACTCTGAAGCTCGAACTGAGTGGCCCTTACTGACGCATCATAAAAGCGCGCTAGCCGTTCATTGGGCTGCCGCTCACTTGGTCGAAGTCGCTGGCGCAGTAAGCGTTCGGCAACGTGTACATCTGGCGAGCAAATAACCTGCAAACTGAAGGAGGTCACGTCAGCGAAATCGTCGATGTAGGCTCCCATCGTGCGGGAAACGAGGACTCCTGGTTCCGGGTCAGCCGCTTCCATGTACTCGGTCATTTCATAGCCCAATGCGGCTGGGGTATGCGATGTGTCCAGGTTGATCAGCGTTCCGATCCTGGAGCTAAACCGGTCGACAGCACCGAGATCCAAGTTCGTGTAAATCACCCCTTTGAGTTCTTGTCGGCGTGGGTTTTCGCGATTTGTGAACAGCTTTCCGGTCGCAGCTTGTAGCACGGAAACTCCTTGATTGATAAACGGACGTTTATCGAGCTGGTAGAGGTTATACAGCTTCTCTGATTGCGACGTCGTTTGCTTCAACGGCATTGGATTCGACCAGGTCGAGCGTGCCCTGCGAGGAGCGCGTCCGTTTTGATGTTGTCGTACCGGTCTTCCAAGGTTTTCCGTAACCGCATCAGCCGCAAGTTGGCTGTGCTCACCAAAGCTCCATAAGTGGTAGCTCGGACTTGCCCGTACTTACGGGGCTCATCCCCTACTGTCTTGGAAGTACCAACTCCGGTAGCCATCGACTGCCCGATGACCCAGGCCGTAATGAACGGCGAGCCGTTGACGTAGCCTGAGCACGCGATGTCTTGGACGTACCCGTCGGCCTGGTTGACCTCCTGCCGATTGAGTTTGAAGCCGCCTTTCTTAAGCTCAATCAGAAGGATGTTCTGCATCTGGGCGATAGATACATCTTGAGGATCGAAATGCTCGATACCCACCAGTTGCACAGTAGATCGATCTGGCAGCACCACGATGTCAGGCCGCTTGCGCTCGTTGACAAAGGAGGCGTCGCCATCCCTCCAGAGCTGTTTCGCAACGCTTTTCAACGTCATGTTTGAGCAGTACTCCATCGACTCGAACTCGGGGCCAAACAACCAGCGGGATCTTAAGATCAGAGGGTGTAAGGTGTGAAGCTCATCCGTCTCAGGATCTTCCGCCAGCCTGGCGATGGCCTCGATGACGCAGAGCCGGCCATCAATCTCGTCAAGCACACGCAATGCGTCTTTAACTGACCAGTCTGCCAAGAGGGAATCCAAGCCCTCAATATCGGTAGCTGGCAGGTTGGCCATTTTTTTAGCAAAGATGCCCCGCTCTTGGATTTCTCCAAGTTGATGACTACTTTCACCGCCGTGGCAAGAAATTCTGGAGACACCATAGGGTGTGCCTGGGCGACAGCTTTCGTGAACTCTGATACTTCGAGTTGAGCACCATGACCCAAGGATTTGAGCTCTGAACGGTTCTGTACTAGGGCATCTTCGGAGGTTGCCTCCACGACTTCTGCTGCCAGCTCATCTGCCACCCGACTGATACTGTCCGCAGCGGCCTTGAACAACTCATTGACGGCAGGCGTTGACTGAAACCCTCTCCAGTCTTGGGTCACATGACCTTCAAAGCCCTGGGTGTCCACGATAACCTTGTAGCGTTTGTCGAACCTCGTACGCCCATCGAAGTTCGCGACCTGGCCGATGACCCACGAGGGGCTACCAACGAGTCGGTGCTCAACCCAAAATGCCACCCCTTGGTGGATGGACGAATGGTTCTGCTGTGTGGAGTCGATGACGATTACTTTTGCCGTGCGGCCATCACTCAGTGTCAGGGCGTGCGTGCGGGCATGCTGCTCAAGTTTCGCCAGGGTCAGAGGCGTACCATTTACACGGATCTGGAATCCCGGATCATGAATGAATCGTGCTGCAAGTACCGTGATGATTTCTTTGACATCCGGCAGCTTGCGGGAGACTGAAACAGACAGCCGCGTGCCTGACCCTTCACGCTCGGCAAACACCTCTGAACGCACTACAAACGGACTGGGCCCAGACTCTGTACCCACCACGAAGGTGCTGAGCTTGGCGTCGCGCCATGTTTCGACCTGATACTGATCACCGAAACATAGCAGACCATGTCGACCCACTCCATTACGCCCATAGGCCTTCCGAAGTTTTGAACTCCTCCCCTTAGGGAATTCAACCTTCGCACTTTGGTGCTTGAGGCGGTTATACCGAAGCGTCATCCAACGTTTGCTGAACTGCTGGGCAGACATCCCATGGCCATCATCGACCACAGTCAGGGTGCCGCCAAGCTCGCTAGGTAGAAACAGATCGACCTTGCTTGCACCTGCGTCCCAAGCGTTGGCCACAAGTTCAGTAAGTGCCACCTGCGGCACGTGCGCGACCGGGCCCAGTTCACGGAGAAGATAGTCTTCCTCAAACAACGAAAGGTGACGGGTTTGCTCAGACATCGGTTCCCTCCATGGAGTGGTGTTTCCCGGCCATTTACCCCGGGTGCAATGCACGTTAGGTATCGTACCCTATATGATTAAGCCAATATCGATCACCCAACGCAGCATAAAGGCGTTTCGTGAATATTGCGCCAAGGCCCCAGCAACTTCGACCGTCAGCTAAAACTGGCAGACACGGGCTAGTCACCCAGGAGCCGCAAATTGAATTACATTGAGCTGATCCGACGCCAAGCCCGCGAAAGTCTTTGGCAACAAAGCCAAAGCTGAGGTAACCAGTAATGCAGGTTCCATCACGAGGACTCAAGTGATTCTCGGACTTTAGGTTTAGGCGTCTTGCCAGGCGCCATCAGCGGGCAATTGGACGGTGAAACCGGTGATCAGCGCATTATAATGCGCTAATACATGATGAATGATGGGTGACGTCGCATTAAAATGCGCTGATCGAATGCACATCATCTTTCTCAGTGCGTTTCAAAAATACAACGAAAAGTCCTGGGGCGATGGCTGGAGTTCTTCAAAAAATTAAGCGAACGACTTGCTCAAGGGGCCCTTTCTTGTACTCAAAACAAAATCACGGGGGAATCTTACTCTCCCTTGGTTTTATTTTTTGGAGCTTTCGTTTTCGATTCGGTTTTGCTTTGGTTTTCAGCGTCAGGGTGATCCGTGGTTTGCTGTAACTGCGTGAGCTCGGCAAAATATTGCTCCGACAGCCTTTGGGCTTCGGCCAATTGCACATTTGTCCGTGACAGGCCCTCCTCTAGTAGCTTGGATTCCGCGCGCGACAATCCAAGTTGTTCTTGAAGCGCTTCTTTCGCCCCGTCAGCCTTGGCAACTGCTGTCTTCATGGCGGCAATTTCACCGGCCAGCCGAACCGCTGCATCTTCATGTGTCGCCGCCGCTTTGGCCTGCTGCCGAACCTCACTCAGCAAGCGCTCGTTATCTCTGTTGAGTCGAGTCAGTTCGTCCTGCTTAACCATCAGCGTCTGCTGGAGTTGGCGCAGCTCAACCTGAACTTGCTGCACCTGCCCTTCGTGTCGTTGCTGTTCCTGGTCTCGCTGTTCCTTGACCGCATTTCGGTAATGCTCCAATGCGTCTCGGGAGTGGAGGTGCTTTTCTTCCAGGGAACGAACCTGCTCGTCTTTCTCATGTACCCGTACTTCTAGGTCAGCGCAGCTTTGGCTAAGGCGAGCGTTGCGAGTGAGCTCGGACTGCAAACTGCTTTGGCACGTACTCAGCTCTCCGGCCTGGATGTCGAGCGCTGCCTGAAGGTTATCGTGCTGGCGTTGCAATTCCGCCAAAGCGGCTTGCGCTTGCGCAAGTTGCTCATTGACTGACGCTCGGTACTGATCGAGCTCAGCTCGGGCTTCGGCCACTTCTTCGGCGCCCTCTTCAAGCAGGCGATCCAACACCTGACCAACCAGACCGCTGAGTTCATCACTCAAGCGTTCTCGGCGCCCCATCGGGAGAGCATCTCCTTTCCCGAGTTCACCCAGATATCGGGCAATGGTCGTCATAGAGCCAGTATTTCCAAGCTCGACCCGCACAGCGTTGATGCTGGGATTTACACCTCGAGCGATCAGCGAATCCCGCGCTATCTGGACGATTGCCTTGTTAATACCGCCCCGTGCCATGTCATCTCCTACGATTTCGTAGTGTAAACGTAATATGTATTTACATATTACATTAAGGTAAAAAATCAATCACAAAAATTGAGTTTCTATGATCAAATAATCGAGCGTTATCACATCGTAGATCGATTTTTTGCCTTTTCTGGCCCTGAAAAAGTACGTTTGGCGTAGAACTGACATGAACAAGGCGGATCGCTACCTGAAGGCCGGCACCCGGGAAAATACCCGGCGCAGCTACCGTGCGGCGGTGGAACATTTCGAAGTGACTTGGGGTGGCTTTCTCCCCACGACGGGCGATGGCATCGTGCGCTACCTCGCCGAATACGCGGACAAGCACACCATCAGCACGCTGAAGCAGCGCCTGGCCGCGTTGGCTCAGTGGCACATCACTCAGGGATTCCCTGATCCCACAAAAACGCCGACTGTTAAGCAAATGATCAAGGGCATCCGGACCTTGCATCCGACCCAAGAAAAACAGGCAGCCCCTCTCCTTCTACTTCACCTGGAGCAAGCGGTAGGCTGGCTTGAGCGAGAGGCAGCTCTCGCGGCTGAGCGCGGCGAATACAAAAGCGTGATGAGGCATCGACGAGACATTGCCTTGGTGTTGATTGGTTTCTGGCGGGGTTTCCGAAGTGACGAATTGGCTCGTCTGCAGGTCGAGCACACCCAGGCGGAGTCCGGAATCGGCATCACCTTCTATCTGCCGCACACAAAGGGCGATCGACAACACTTGGGAACGACATTCCACACGCCTGCGCTCAAGAAGCTGTGCCCCGTCCAGGCTTACATCAACTGGATCACGGTGGCCGGCATTGCGCGTGGGCCCGTGTTCCGGAAGGTGGATCGCTGGGGCAATCTGGCTGACGGCGGCATCAACGCCAACAGTCTGATTCCACTGCTGCGGCGATTTTTTAATCGTGCGGGGGTGTCTGGCGATCTGTACACCAGCCACTCGCTGCGTCGCGGGTTTGCCACCTGGGCCTCAGCCAATGGCTGGGACATCAAATCTCTGATGAGTTACGTCGGCTGGAAAGACGCGAAGTCGGCCTTGCGTTACGTAGACGCTGGAGCATCCTTCGCGGGGCTCGCCGTTCGAGCCCCGACGCCACAGGTAGAGAGCTTGTAGCCCGCACACTCCCACCACAGCCAGAACACTGTCACAGACATGTCAACTTAGAAGTAGGTTAATGGCATCTCATGGTTGTTTTCCGCCCGTCACAACTGACTGCCTCGGGTATGGGCGTGAACCTGGCACTCACAGATGTTGACTGCCGGCATCTCTGATTGAGCTATTTTTCTCCCGCATTACTGCATCGCATCCAACAAAAGGCCCCGAAGAGTCCTTTTGTACTCAAACCCAAATCACTTGCGCTAGACCAGGTATTGCTACATCTGATCGGGTCGGCGAAACAGCGCAGCCATCCGGACTGGTTGCCGATCCCGAGTGACGTCAAACGGCCCAGAGCGTGTAAAAACACTTTGGATGCAGAGGATTGGGTAATCGGTGGTTTTTCGCTGCGCTGGAGGTCTCCAGGGGCCTCATCCAAGCCAAATCAATGTTGCTGTATTGATCGGGACTTGTGCCAGCGGGTACCTGCTAGATGCGGTTATCGCACCGCTCAAAAGGCTTCAGGCCTTCATTGCCGCCATCAAGCCATCACTGCCCAACAGCCGCAGCACGCGTTTGAAGTTGTAGGCGAGCACATGCAGGCTCATCTCCGTGCTCACCCGGGTAAGGGTTCTGGTGAGGAAATGCGTGGCCCCCATCCAGGACTTCAGTGTGCCGAAGGGATGCTCCACTGTTTGGCGGCGGATCCGCATCATTTCTGGTGCTTGATCAAGACGACTTTGCATCGCCTCGACAACCGACTCATGTTCCCAACGGCTAACTCGCCGCTCAGAGCTGGGCGTGCAACGTTCCTTCAAGGCACAATTCCGGCAGTTCGAACTCCAGTAGCGATGTAGTTTTAACCCCTTCTCGACGGTTGAGTAACGCCAGATCAAGCTTTGCCCGGCTGGGCATCGGTATTCATTCGTTGAGGTGTCATAGATGAAATCATCTTTGCCGAATCGACCAGCCGCTGTCGCTCCCGACGTCAGTATCTTGGGCACGAAAACGGTAATTCCCGCTTCATGGCACGCCAGTATTTCTTCGCCTTTGAAATACCCTCTGTCTGCGACTACTGACAGTTCTTCGACACCCATGGCCTCTCGTGCGTGCTTTGCCATCGAACTCAGTTGGTCTCGATCAACGCCATCATTCGTCACCTCGTGCGCCACGATCAGGTGGTGCTTCGCATCAACTGCAGTCTGGACGTTGTAGCCGACCATTCCTGTTCCGCGCGTCTTCATCGAGCGAGCATCAGGATCGGTTAGGGAGATCTGTTTATCCGGCGTTTCGTTTAGCTGTACCTCGATTTGCTTGAGCTCCTGCATCTTGGCTTTCAAGGCCGAGATCTTGTCATGGAGGCGTTCGGCTTTGGCCTGAGCTACGGAAGGTTCCTGACGGTCTGCGGTATCAAGTGCTGTCAGATAGCGATTGATACTGGACTCAATGTCCTCCATTCGCCGTCGAAGTTTGGCGCTGGTGAAGTTCCGGTCTCGATTGTTCACCGCCTTGAACTTGCTACCGTCGATGGCAACGAGCGCTTCGGAAAACAACCCCAGTTGTTGGCACAGCACCACAAATTGGCGGCACACACCGCGGATGGCCTTGCCGTTGTCTTTGCGGAAATTGGCGATGGTTTTGAAGTCCGGCATCAAGCGACCAGTCAGCCACATCAACTCGATGTTGCGCTGGGCTTCTCGCTCCAGGCGCCGGCTTGATTGAATGCGGTTGAGATAGCCGTAGATGTAGATCTTCAACAGGATCGCGGGGTGGTAAGCAGGCCGCCCAGTATCGGCAGGAATGACGCCTTCAAAACCCAGCTTGACCAGGTCGAGTTCGTCGACAAAGACGTCGACTACGCGCACCGGATTGGTATCGCTGACGTAGTCGTCGAGGCTCTCGGGAAGCAAGCTGCCTTGGCCTCGATGTTCACCTTGGATAAAGCGCTTCATGGGCGATCACTGCAATGAAATCCTCAGAAATCATAGCAAGGGTTCACGAAGGCGTTTTTACACACTCTGGGCCAATTGCGGCCGGCCCAACACCAGCGGCTTGGTTCTTCATCGAGGATCTAGATGAATCTAAGCTGGCCCGGACTCCACCTTTGGTTAGCTTCCCATCTTCAGCCTTACCAAAACTCTCTTTTGCCATACCGTTGCTAAAAAGCGCTTACACTGGGCCTTAATCCACGGGTAACCCGGAGAAGGAATCCTCCAAGTGAGCGTAAATTGGGCTGAGCTATTACCTATCACTGGACACGTAATCGTCATTGAGGACGAACCGGTAGTGCGGATGCTTTTGGAGGAAACACTGGCTGAGATTGGTTTTTCATCAGCGACTTTCGACAATGCTTCCTCAGCGCTGACCCACCTCATAAATATCAAAGGTGATTGCACCCTGATCATCGCAGAACAGGGGCCTTCTGGAGGAATCCAGGGAGCTGAATTCATTCGCCTGGCAAAAGAACAATTGCCATCGATTCCTTCGATTCTCACCTCTGGTTATCTCATCGATGAGCAGGTGATTCCGCCCTCGACGATTTATCTGCATAAGCCTTACACGCTGGATCAGTTAGAGACGACCATCGCTACCGTTCTTCGCCAGCAACGTCCCCTGTTGCAGAACTGAAGATAGTTTGTCGGCGCTGATTGAAAACCGACCGATGGGTCAGTTTTCAATCAGCACCAACAGGCTAAGGGCGCAGTCTCCCTACCGGCGAGTACTGATGACTTGACTCAACCTCCGCACAATTTCCCATAACGCGGCCCCCCCCTTTCAAGAGCGGTCACACTAACTCAGCGTGTTTGTGTAGTCGCCGTTACCAAATATATGCCATGGCGTTCACTTGAAAGTACTGTGCAGTTATTAATTTCATGAGTTCATGTTGATAAGCGGCAATGGACAAGTAGCTAGCATGTCTACTCCACCAATTTTCCCCAGTTTACGATATGTTCTATGCCGCTGTTGCAACAGATAAGTATTCGATCTGACATTTGCCCGCACAAATACATATCTTTTTTTGTAACAAGCCAGCCTTGAATGTCTCTAAATAACAGAAATGCGGTAATGCTAATTGATTGTATAAATTCAAGAGTGAGAGGAGGTTCCGACAACGCAGGCATCTCCGCCCTAGGCACAGGGACGTGCCAACCAATTTTGTAGCGTGCGCTTAAGCCAAACCCAATAACTTGTACTAAATATAGGAAGATAGTGAATGGCCGTTTTTTTTAGCATATGGTGCAAACCAGCTATTTTAAGTGGGGCAGCTTGGGTCGCACTGGCTGTCGGTACAGTGCTCAATCTTATTAACCAAAGCGATGCAATTTGGAACAACCAAAATATTTCCTGGTGGAATTTTCTGCTAAATTACGCTGTACCCTTTACAGTATCGAGTTACAGTGCGGCTCGACACGAACAAAAAGCACGATCAAAAAGCCGTCTATAATTCATAGTAGAATTTTAAGGTTACACACATGCTCCGTTCTATGTAGATAGCATTGAGCAAATGGACGGAGACTATCGGTCTGAAGTAAACAGCAGTTTTTAACGGCCTCGCTGTTTGAGATTTAAAAATACCGACTTAATCGAAAATCAGACCTTTCCTCCTCTCAATGCGCTGTTTTTTTGCGGAGTAGCGCTTTTTCAGGGCTCATTGTCCGCGTCACAGGCACGCCTCGCCTGCATTCAACAGCCGTTTTCGCATCATCCACAGGCTCGACAAGGAAAGCAGTGTGGTCTGCTGCGGGGTATTTTTAACCAAGCCTCGGAAGCAGACTTTCGTATAACAAAACTGGCGCTTGATCACCAGGAATGGATGCGCACCTTGGCCTGGACTTGAGCTTTCGCGTATTCGATTTTGCGTCGCATACGACCTGTTAGGTTCCTTTTTTCACGCCTCTCTACGCCGGTGTAACTGGCATCGCCAGAGACGTAAGTTTCCTCGCCGTGCAACATCTGATTGACCTGTGTAACGTGCGCCACATTCGCCGCCGTACCCACCAGGTTATGTACCAAGTCGGATTCGGCCTCGACACCGATGTGCACTTTCAACCCGAAGAAATACATTTTTCATTCGTCTGATGCATTTAGGGGACGCGTTTGCCGTCCTTGTTCTTGGTCGAACTTGGCGCATGAATGATCGTCGCATCGACCACAGTACTTTGGCGTAGCAGTAAACCGCGGTCGCCCAAAGAGCCGTTGATGATCGGCGGAAGTTGAAGATCTCGGTTTCATCCGGAATCCGATCCAAATGAAGCTGGGCAAACTGGCACAGAATCGCGGTTTCATAGAGGGCCTCTTCCCTCGCCGGGTCGCTGTAGCCGAACCAGCTTTGCATCAGATGATGCCTGCAACATGAGCATCAACGGATACGCCGGACGACCGCCTTCACCCTTCAGATAATGCGGTTCGATCAACGCAATCAGGCCTTTCCAGGGCACGATCTGATCCATTTCAATCAGGAAACGCTAGCGGCGCGTCTGCTTACGTTTGCCCGCGTATTAGGCTTGACACATCCCTGCAAAATCACGTTGGCCAGTTCATGCTTTTCCAACAAGAAGTTTGTGACGCACCCAGCCGTCCAGCTCCCCAAGTGGCCGCTTGCTCTGACTTAGCTTGAAATAGCCTGCCCAACCACGCAGTACAGGTTTATTCGCTTGATGACAGTCGCCATCTTGCAGCCCCGTAATCGACGCAGCAGCCCTCTGAGCCGGTCACGAAAGCGACCCAGACTCATAGTCGCCACTCTCAGACTCGGCTGTTGATGCCAGCTCATCCCATAACCCAGATAGCCGCAGACCCAAGGTCGTGCCACGCGGCTCTTTTCCCGGTTCAGCGTCAGTTTCAAACGCTGCCTCAGGAACCGCTCGACGCCTGCCATCACGCGCTCTCCAGCACGATGACTGTGCACATAAATGATCACATCATTGGCATAACGCACAAAGCGATGGCCCCGACGCTCCAGCTCGCAGTCGAGTTCGTTGAACAGGATGTTCGACAGCAACGGCAAGAGCGGGCCGCTTTGCGGCGTCCCTTCCTGCCGTCGACTGGCGATCCCGCCCGACATCACTCCGGCCTCGAGATAGCGACGGATCAGCTTGAGTACCCGCTTATCTTCGGCCTGGGGCTGCACATGGGCCGTCAGCACATCGTGGTTGACTCGATAAAAGAGCTTTTCCAGATCAAGTTCCACGCACCAGCGGTGACCCGCCACCACATGGGCACGGGCTGTTTCGAGGGCTTGGTGGTCGCTTGAGCTATAGTCCGAGAACAGCGGGTCAAAGATCGGCGTGAGCTGTTGCAGCGAAGCCTACTGGATCAGGCGATCCATCACATTAGGGATACCCAACTGACGGGTTCCGCGCTTGGGTTTGGGGATGTCGACGGCGCGCACACCTTGCGGGTGGTACTCACCGGCCAGCAACCGAGTCTTGAAGATCGGCCAATACTGTTTCACGTAGCCCGCCAACTGGTCGACTGTCATACCATCGGCACCCCTCCCTTGTTGCTGACCACGCGTTGATGCGCACGCTTGAGGTTGGCCGGTGCAAGCACCCGCTCCATCAGCGTGTCCGGCTCCGCGTTCGTCCACGTCACAGACGCCGTCGATGCTTGCGCCCTATCAGCCGTCATCCTCGGATACCGTCCGGGACTTGAGGTAACAGTCTTCTCTTGGAGAATATTCTGCGGTTCAGCATTCGACGAGACTCTGGCGCCTACTGGCGGCATAACCTGTTCGGCCCTTGGTGGCGTGGTTATTCACCACTTACTACGGCCTCGGCTGACTTTTGCACGCTCATCCCGTCGCCTCACGACGCTCGGTAGCACAATGGCAAGCGTACAGATCTCCCAGGGTAATTCGCGTGACCTTCCTGCTTATGCCTGTCGGATATACGTCGTAGCGTTCCGTGCAAGTATTGGGCTTTGATGAGCATTGCCATCTCACCCCGCTGTGCCGCCTCTATCCGCTTCCTGTTCGTCAGGCCAGCATTTTGCCTCGGGCTTCCTTCAGATTCGCAGTCACCCGCGGCACCCTTGCCTCTGGCTAATACTTCCACATGCCGGGCGTGTAGAGGACTTCCACCTCCAAGTCCTCCGACTCATCACCATAATGAACTGAACAGCGCCAGTTACGGCGCTATGCGCCATGCCTGGCGCACCAACATAAAAGGGCCCATGCAGGCCCCTTGGTAACCAAAACGAACTTACTGAATGCGCCACGACTCGACAATGTCTGCACCAAACTCGGCTTTCCATTCTTTCAGATGACGGTGGTTACCACCCTTTGTTTCAATCAGCTCACCCGAATTCGGGTTCTTGTAAATCTTAACGTCGCGCGCCTTACGGACTGTTTTCGGTGCGGCAGCGACTGGCGAGCGACGACCTGCATGAGGGTCAAGCAGGCTGATGACGTTTTGTAGACTGTAGCCGTACTCACCCAGCAACGCGCGGAGTTTGCTCTCAAATTCCATTTCGGCTTTGAGGCCAGAATCACTTTTCATAGACTCGAGCTCTGCGAGCTGTTCGGCCAGTTGTTGTTCAAGCTTGCGAAATTCAGCCAAACGAGACATGGGAAACTTTCCTTAAGGTTTAGGACGGCACGGAATGCACATTCCTCATGCTAAGTGATGATTTGATTTTCGTCACGCATGCCTCTTTTAAACTCGCCTACGGAGCTCCGACAAAGTGGGTGAAACCGCTCAATAGTTGTGAGGGTCAATATCTCCAGAAAACTGGAGTTACGAGCACCAGTACCGTTAGGATTTCCAGCCTCCCTAGTAGCATTCCAACGGTCAGAAGCCATTTGGCAGTATCAGGCAATGATGAGAAGTTACCTGCAGGCCCGATGATCGTGCCCAAGCCTGGCCCAACGTTACACACCGCAGTGGCGGCGCCACTCAACGCAGTCGTCCAATCCAGGCCGATGAGAGCCAGCCCCAAGGCGATTACGGCAATAGTGATGGTGAAGAAAAACGAGAAGGTCAAAAGCGAGTGCAAGATCTCTTCGTCAATGGGGTGGCCGTTGTACTTCTTCTGGATCACTGCTCGAGGATGGATCAACTGCTTCAGACTACTCACGAGTAGGGCGGCAGCAACCTGAAAGCGGAAGATTTTAAGGCCTCCAGCCGTCGAACCTGAGCATCCGCCGACAAAGGTCAGATAGAAGAACAACAGAACGGCAAAACTGCCCCATAGCGTGTAATCACCCACTGCAACTCCGGTGGTCGTGACGACTGAGGTCACATTGACTGCTACGATACGAAACGCATCCCACCATCCGTAGTCGCTGTGAAAACAAAGCCACGTACCCACCGCTAACCAGGTGACGATCAAGAACCCCACGAATCCGCGTACCTGATGATCCTTGATCAGCGCACGCCGATTGCCGCGCAATGTCGCGACGTACAACGTAAAGGGCAAGCTCCCCAGAATCATGATGACCACAGCTACCCAGTGAATCGCGGGTTGCGCCCAGTGACCAAGTGACGCGTCCGACGTTGAGAATCCTCCAGTAGAGATCAACGACATTGCGTGATTGACCGCCTCAAGCGGCGTCATTCCCGCTATCCAGAGTGCCAGAGCCCCGATGCCAGTAAGTCCCAGATAGAGAAAGAGAATGTACTTAGCGGCCACATGGGAGCGCGGCGTCACTTTTTCCGACCAGTCTGAGGACTCTGTCTGGAAAAGACGCATGCCACCCACTCGCAATAGTGGAAGGATCGCCACAGCCATGCCGATGAAGCCGATACCACCCAGCCAGTGCAGCATCGAGCGCCAGATCAACAACCCAGGAGAGGCTGTAGCCAATCCGCTCAGGACAGTTCAGCCGGTGGTTGTGATGCCAGACATCGTTTCAGAGAACGCATCGGTGTAGCTGATGTCGCTGATGAACACCATTGGCAACGCTGCGAAGGTGCACACCACCACCCAACTACCGGTAGTCAGCAGGTACATATCCCTCGGACGAAGCTGGCCAGTATCTGGGCGCCCTCGCATGATTAGCAGGAGGCCACAGATGAAGGTTATCAAACTCGACCAGAGAAAGGCTGACAGATCGTCGCTGCGCTCATAGGCCACCAGCGTGATCATGGGAATAGCCATGCTAACAGCCAGCGTGATCAGGAAAATGCCTAAGATGAAGCCGATAAGCCGCATTGCTGCGAGGGACATAAAAGTAGCCTGCCAAATTAGCGCCGCGCAGTATCGGATGCTCAACCTCCAAGCCCCGTAAATTTTGCGTAAAATTTCTACGGGCAATCAGTCAATCAAGGTTCGCCTGTTATGTGGCAGAAGCGAGCTCGCCTTCATTCGCTCACAAAACCTCCTCGAATCATACTGATCAAAATTTGACCGGCAAATAAAAAACCCGGCACTTGCAGGCTGTGTGAAAACGCAATCTGCGCCGGCTAAAAGCAAATGCCCCGACTTGTCGGGGCATTTTGCTTTTCTGAAATCTGAAATCTGAAATCTGAAATCTGAAATCTGAATAATGAAAGGGCCTCTTAGCCCATCAGTTCCATCAGTTTTTGCGCTCCCAGCACCTGGATAGCTCTTTTCAAGTTGTAGGCCTGTACCGCAAGAGCCATTTCTGCGCGAGTACCCTGTAACTGGCGCAGCAAAAACCGGCCATTGCCGAAGATCCATTGCTTCAGGTTGCCGAAGGGATGCTCGACGATGGATCGGCGATTGACCATCATTTCGGGATGGGCCTTCATCCGCAGCTCCATTCGCTCAAATGCCGCTTCGTGGGCATGGCGCGTCAGATACCGGCGTTCGGCCTTGGTGCAGCGGCTTTTGAGCGGACAACTTCGGCAGTCGCTGATAGCCGCCTGATAGATCCGGTCGCCCTTGCTCAGTTGTTTGAGTGTCAGTTGGTTGCCGGCGGGGCACTGATATTGATCGTTGTCCGTGTCATAAATGAATTCGGTTCGATCAAAGTATTGTTCGTCGCCACCGGTGGTGTTGATGGACCGATTCGGGGGCACAAACGCCGTGATGCCGGCATCTTCACAGCTCTGAAACTGGGCGCCATTGGAGTAGCCCGCATCCGCTGTGACGCAGAGTTCGGATTGGTGCAGCTCCTCTTTGGCCGCTTTGGCCATCGGATCGAGCTGGCGATTGTCGGTGCCTTCCTGAGTGACTTCGTGGTGCAGAATCAGACAATGTTTGGCATCTACAGCACTTTGAATGTTGTAAGCCACGAGCGGGCCGGACGCCGTTCGCATCTTCTGGGCCTCGGGCTCGCCCACGACGTGTTGAACCAGACCTTGAGCCTCCATCAGCACCTGACAGGTCTGGTTATTGGCCTTTTTTACCTGCAACTCTTGAAGCGCGGCTTGCACCGCTGAACGATCAATCGATTCCCCATCCTCGCCACGATCTGCTTCATCAAGTTGTGCCAGATAACGCGCAATTCGCTTATCGAGCACCGCTTCTCGCTGCTTGAGCTTTTTCGGTGTCAGGTGTTTGCGACTTGAGGCAACCGCCTGAAACTTGCTGCCATCGATGGCCACCAACTCGCCGGCAATCAGACCGGCATTTCGGCAAAACCGAACAAAGGCGCGGCAGGTTGCGGTGAACGCAGCGCTGTTATCGCGCCGAAAATCAGCGATGGTTTTGAAATCAGGGGCCAGCCGGCCAAGCAGCCACATGACTTCAACGTTGCGCTGACACTCTGCCTCGAGCCGCCGCGACGAGCGGATGCGCTGAAAATAGCCGTAGAGGTAGAGTTTGAGCAGGTCGGCGGGATCATACGAAGGGCGTCCCGTGGCCTTGGGCCTGGCTTTGTCGAAGCCCAGCAGCTCAAAGTCCAGAAGCGAAACATAGGCTTCGATCACCCGAACCAGATGGTCATCGGGAATGAGTTCGTCTAGCGAGAGTGGAAACAGAGCGCTCTGGGAGCGGTTTTCACCTTGGATATAGCGCATAAGAAAAATGCCCGTATCTTGCGATACGGGCATTTTCTTCAACCGGCCAGCAGATTGCTAGGTTTTCACACAGCCTGACTTGGCCGGGTTTTTACCTGCGCTTCTCAACTACGCAGTTCCCAACTGAGAGGGATGGAGAACTGACAAAAGAAGCGCAGGTGGCTGATATTGCCAAAAGGAATTTCTCAAAGCAATCCGCCCAAAGCAAGGTAGCAGGTCGCAATCGACGACAGCTTGACTGTATACTTCCCCCTCAGCCTTACCCCTTGAGCTACAGGAACATCAGCATGACTGTACTCCAAACGATCTACTGGCAGCCTACGCCGCCTTAGCGCTACGCCCCCTCGCAACACCTCGCACCCGCCTGTTTCGCTCGCGGTGCGTACTGCTGTATGCCCGGTTCTTACACCCAAAGCACACAGTCAAATAATCCTCACAGTTTGAATTCGTATCGATGCGCTCGCCATTTGTCTGGTGTGCGTGCGGTGCATTGCCTTGGATATTTCTATGCTGCAAAAACTTAGTCAAACGTGGTTTTCCAACGTCCGTGGGGACGTGCTCGCGGGTATCGTGGTCGCGCTCGCGCTGATCCCGGAAGCCATCGCCTTTTCCATCATTGCCGGCGTCGACCCCAAAGTCGGCCTCTACGCATCCTTCTGTATCTGTGCCGTGATTGCCTTCATCGGCGGTCGCCCTGGCATGATCTCGGCGGCTACCGGTGCCATGGCACTGCTCATGGTTACCTTGGTAAAAGATCACGGGCTCCAGTATCTGCTGGCTGCAACCTTGCTCTGTGGGGTTCTTCAGATACTTGCTGGATATCTCAAGCTGGGCTCGTTGATGCGCTTCGTGTCACGCTCAGTGGTCACCGGGTTCGTGAATGCATTGGCGATTCTGATTTTCATGGCGCAGTTGCCTGAACTCACAAATGTCACCTGGCACGTCTACGCCATGACCGCTGCGGGTCTCGGAATCATCTACCTGTTTCCGTATGTGCCGAAGATCGGCAAGCTGATTCCCTCGCCGCTGGTGTGCATCCTGACCCTGACCGCTATCGCGATGTACCTGGGACTCGATATCCGCACCGTGGGCGACATGGGCCAACTGCCGGACACGCTGCCGATTTTCCTCTGGCCTGAAGTCCCGCTCAACTTTGAAACCCTGCGCATCATCTTCCCGTACTCAGCGGCTCTGGCAGTTGTAGGCCTGCTTGAGTCCATGATGACCGCGACCATTGTCGATGATCTGACCGATACCACCAGCAACAAAAACCGCGAGTGTAAGGGCCAGGGCGTTGCAAACATCGCAGCCGGGATGCTCGGTGGCATGGCGGGCTGCGCCATGATTGGCCAGTCGATCATCAACGTGAAGTCCGGCGGTCGTACTCGCCTCTCAACTTTATGCGCGGGCATCTTCTTGCTGCTGATGGTCGTGTTCCTGGGCGAATGGCTCTCCAAGATCCCGATGGCGGCCTTGGTTGCCGTGATGATCATGGTGTCCATCGGCACCTTCAGCTGGGATTCCCTGCGCAATCTCAAAGAGCACCCACTGTCGACCAACATCGTCATGGTCGCGACTGTTGTGGTGGTCGTGGCAACGCATAACTTGGCCTACGGTGTATTGGTCGGTGTGCTGCTGGCGTCACTGTTCTTTGCAAACAAAGTCGGACATTACCTCGATACCAAAAGCAGTCTTGAAAAGGCAGAGTCTCATCGCACTTACCGCGTTGTGGGCCAGGTGTTCTTCAGCTCCGCCGACAAGTTCACCAATGTTTTCGACTTCAAAGAAGCGGTCAAGAAAGTCACCATCGACCTGACCCAAGCGCATTTCTGGGATATCACTGCCGTTGCTGCACTGGACAAGGTAGTCATTAAATTCCGTCGAGAGGGTGCAGAGGTTGAAGTGCTGGGCCTGAATGAGGCCAGCGCCACAATCGTTGACCGCTTTGGCGTGCATGACAAACCTGACGCCATCGACAAGCTCATGAGCCACTAAGGAGATCAACAATGACCCACGTAATGGCATGCATTGATAACTCACAGTCCTCACTGGCGGTCTGCGACTACGCAGCATGGGCGGCGCAACAGTTAGGTGCGCCTCTTACCTTGCTGCATGTATTGGATGAAGAGAAATACCCAGCAGCAGCAGACCTGAGCGGAAATATTGGTCTTGGAAGTCGAGAGCACCTGCTCGAGGAACTGGCTACGTTAGATGCCCAGCGCGCCAGGCTTGCTCTGGAGCAAGGACAGCACACGCTCGAGAAGGCCAGGGAGCGAACGGTCATCGCCGGCGCAGCTTTTCCTGAATTGAAGCAACGCCATGGCCATCTAGTAGAAAGCCTGAGCGAGCTTGAGAAGGAGATTCGACTGTTGGTCATTGGACGAGTGGGTGAAGACAGCACACGCCGTGCTCACAGCCTCGGCAGCCAAATTGAAGCTGTCGTACGCACAATTCACCGTCCAATTTTGATCACAGCAGGCAGCTACAAAAGACCTGAAAAGGTAATGCTCGCATTTGACGGCAGCCCAACATCGTACAAAACAGTTGAGATGCTTGCCGCCAGCCAGCTTTGCGAAGGGTTACCCATTCACCTGGTTATGGTTGGAACAGACTCAGGAGATAATCGAGAGGCGCTCGATAAAGCCAGAAGCATGCTTCTAACTTCAGGCTTTGTAGTCCATGCAGAGATCCGCCAAGGAGAGGTGGAGTTGGCACTTCACGCTTATCAGGCAGAGCACGCAATTGATCTTCTCGTCATGGGCGCTTATGGGCACTCACGCATCCGACAGTTTCTGGTAGGCAGCACGACTACGACAATGCTTCGAACAGCCACCATGCCTGTGTTGCTGCTTCGCTGAGATAGCGTCCCCGACCACAGTATTTCCAAACCTCAGAAATACTGTGGTTACCCTAGACGATGATTACCTGATCGAGTCGTAACGAGACAGCATGCAACTCATAACCGAAATTATTCATCCAGAGCTGAAATCCAAACAAGGCAGGGTGTTTCGCCGCCATGCCGCACGCGGCATCGTGTTGCGGGACGAACAGATCCTGTTGCTGTTCACTGAGCGCTATAACGACTTTAGCTTCCCTGGCGGCGGTCTTGATGCCGACGAGGACATTGTCACAGGCCTGAAGCGTGAGCTTGAGGAAGAGACGGGTGCCCGTGAGATTAAGGTGCTCCAGCACTATGGCTATATCGAAGAGTACCGGCCCTACTGGAAGCCGCAATACGATCTGATGCACATGACTTCGCACTTTTATCTATCCGAAGTGGCCTCCCAGCTAGAGCCAGTCAGAATGGAAAGTCACGAAATCGCAAATGGAATGCGGCCTGTCTGGATCAACCTGCATGAGGCCATAACGCACAATGAAGCCGTGATGCAGCGTCAGGAGTCATCGATGGGGCAGTCAATTCAGCGCGAAACTTTCATGCTGAAAAAAGTCGCATCCGAGTTGTTGATGACGATTCGCGGTTAAGAGGAGACTCCGGTAGCTTTTGGCGTAAAGCACGATGACCAAACTTCGCCAATCGATGTTCCAGCCACAGGATTTCGATCAGGGAGAAATTCTGTGGCCGTCTTGCTTACGCTTAACTGGAAATCGTGGCGGGCGCAGCGGCAGGAACAGCGCTGCGTCGCAAAATCAGGACACCACCGATTGCAGCCAGGGTCGAACCAATCAACACACCCACTTTTACTTCGTCAATCAGGTGAGCTGATCCTGCAAACGCCAGGTTCCCGATGAACAGGCTCATGGTGAAGCCGATGCCACACAAGAGCGCAACGCCGTAAAGCTGTGCCCAATTGCTCCCTTCCGGTAGCTTGGCCAAGCCCATGCGAATGGCCAGAGCAGCTAATAGGAAAATACCGACTTGCTTGCCCACCAACAAGCCGAGCGCAACACCCAGCGGAACCGGATCGACTAGGTTCTCCATGGAAATACCGGCCAGTGAAACCCCCGCATTGGCGAAGCCAAAAATCGGCACCACAGCGAACGCTACCCACATGTGCAGCTTTTCCTCCAGGAACAGCAGTGGAGACCGGGCTTCCTCTTCAGGCTTGCCCATTGGAACGCAGAGCGCTACAGCGACACCCGCAAGGGTGGCGTGCACTCCCGATTGCAGCACGAAGAACCACAGCACACCACCGACCAGCAGATATGGGAGCAATCGTCTGACGCCCAATCGATTCATTGCGATCAGAATGGCCAGGGTTGCAAGCGATGCCAGCAACATCGGCATGGAAAGACCAGTCGTGTAGAAAAAGGCGATGATGACCACAGCACCCAGGTCGTCGATGATCGCCAAAGCGGCGAGGAAAACCTTCAAAGAAGTCGGGACTCGCTTACCCAGCAACGACAAGACGCCAAGGGCGAATGCAATGTCGGTAGCGGCTGGGATAGCCCACCCCTTCAAGGTCTCAGAGTTACCCCAGTTGATTGCGATGTAGATCAGCGCAGGCACAACCATGCCGCCTAGAGCGCCAAATCCAGGCAAAGCGCGCTGGCCCCAAGTGGAGAGCCCGCCTGCCAGAACCTCTCTTTTGATCTCAAGTCCGACCATTAGGAAGAAGATCGCCATCAGGCCATCGTTGACCCAATGCTCCACAGACATACCCAGCCAGACACTGTGCAAGGCTGCAAAATAACCTTGAGAGAGAGGTGAATTGGCCACAATCAGTGCCGCGAGTGCTGCGCCCATCAGCACAAGACCGCCAGCGGATTCCGACGACAGGAAGCGAGCTAAAATTGCAGCTGCTCTTGGGGTTTCTGCAGGAGTTCTATTGTCGGTCATCAGTGTCCTTGCGCTTCGATCTAAAGAGAATATTTTAACATCCGACGTTTACCGGTGCGGCTGTCCAAATAGCCTGTAACGATTATTGTCACAGGCGAAATCAGCTTCCAGCTTGTTCAACTACGCCCCAGCACCGGCTCGTTCACGAGATTCAGGAGCACTCCTTCACGTTGCTGTACATGGAGCTCAGTTTGTCATGAGGCATTGCGATCACCTTGGCGTCAGCACCGGCTTCGTCTGTCATATACATCACGCCGACAGGACGACTACGAACGACAACGCCAGGCGATATCGGGCAAAAGCAAATAACCAGGACGTCCAAAGGATCACCTTCAGCGGTCAACCTATATGGGGCTAACCTTTGTTGGCCGAGCAAAACAAAGGTGTACCGAAGAAGCGATCAACGAAGGTCAGAGCCAAGGAGCCTAACCAAAACAGCCTTGGCATTGCTCACTCCTACTCGCAACACCGACTCAATCTCCGCCATAGAAATCGCAGACGAAGATTTCCCCGCAGCTGGGTTAACAACCAACGCTAAACATGCATATTCGAGTTCTAACTCACGAGCCAGTGCCGCTTCTGGCATTCCGGTCATACCTACAATGTCACAGCCGTCACGCTCCATTCGGATTATTTCCGCAGCTGTCTCTAGGCGAGGGCCTTGCGTGCAGCCATAAACACCTCGTGCACTGAAATCAAAACCCTCAGCCTCCAATGCAGTAATCAGCCTAATACGCAACTCATCAGTATAAGGTTTGCTGAAATCAATATGAGTGACTTTTTCTAGATCTTTATCAAAGAACGTCTGCTGACGGCAGTATGTATAGTCAATTAGGTCGTGAGGAACACAAAATTTACCAGCTCCCATTGCATGATTAATCCCACCAACAGCGTTGAAGGCGAGAATTGAATCTGCTCCGGCCTGCTTAAGGGCCCAAACGTTAGCTCTGTAGTTAACTTGATGGGGCGCATAGCGATGTTGCTCGCCATGGCGCGACAAAAACATAACCTCCCGATCTCCATAGTCGCCTATATAAATATCACCAGACGGCTCACCGTAAGGAGTATTGATTGATATAGACTTTCTATTTCTAAGGTCTTCCAAGTCGGCTAGCCCAGAACCACCTATAATTGCGTAAACGGTCATATATAATCCTTCAATAGAATAGTCGCACCTTTCACAGCTAAGGGGAGGCGCTAATTTTGGATGTGCAGTTGTATACTGAGCGACCTGAAGGCTGCTTGGTCGATTGACTGGTTGTCCATTCGAGCTAGCCGACTTCAACACACTTTACGGCCAATTTGAAAAAACCGTCAAGACAAAATAAATTGGTGATTAACAATAGACCTTGCCTTGAAGTCTTATAAGTTCGTTTTTGTTTGGTTTTTTAGTGGCGTAATGCTTAGGGGGACGGGGTGAAAACCAAAAAACGGAAATGTATAAATGCTATGCAATAAGCGGTTTTAAAAGTGCGGTGAGTGGAGTACGCAACAAGTAAGAATGATGCTCCACTCAACCTCAATAATTTAAAGCCCGCTGGCAATTAACGTCAGCAAGCAATTTTTGGCTTAACGCTTCGGCAGTAAATTCGAGAGCTCAACCAAGTCATTTACTATGTAATCAGGTGATTTCGCTAATGGATAGATTGCCTGTCCAGCTCGTGCTACGAATGCTGTTTTCATGCCTGCCTCCTTAGCGCCGGCTACATCCCAGCCATGTGCAGCGACTAACAAGGATTCCATGCCGTTTACTCCAATTTTTTGCATTGCCCAATCATAGACCTTTAGATTTGGCTTATAACTGTGCACAGCTTCACCACTCAAATACTCGTCAAACAAATCGTACAATCCTGCGTTTTTCAGTTGTTTCTCTACGGTGGAACGTGACGAGTTTGTCAAGGCCACTAATTTGTAGCCTTTCTTCTTTAGCGTTTCTAATCCAGTGCGAACATCAGGATGCGCCGGAAGGCTAGTGATAGGGGCGATAGCTTTCTTGGCCTGGTCTTGAGTAACAGTCAATCCATTCGATTGAGCAACCATCATTAGTGCTGCGGCACCAATCTGACCAAAGTCATGGTATTGATTAACTGATGTCTCTACTAATGAATAATGCAGCATCGTCGAAAACCAAATGCTCAACAAGTCAGGCCTGCCACCAAGCGCATCTCCGACTGTTTTTTGTAGAGGATGAAGATCTAGAAGGGTTTCATTTACATCAAAAAAAATAACTTTTACATCTGCTTCCGAAGCTTTTGTTTTCTGGCTTGCGAATGCTAATGGGGAAGCGACCAGCAATGCAGCCATTAGAAAATTAAAAACAGATCGAATACTTTTCATCTTTGGTCTATCTCTCATAATTTGAAAAAATGGGCAGCATTTGAGTAATCCTGTGTTCTATGTTTCTTGCGCGAACACGCATTTCTCGCAACCAAATCAGTGAGCGCTAAAACGCAACCTGGAAGCGCTCAACCGGCATGACAGGTTGAAATCAGTTCTGCGTCCAGGCGCGGGCTGCAAACTTTTCATCTAGGGGTGTATGAATGAGGTGATTGGAGTAATTGCTGAGGGTCTTCACGGCCAACGCGAGAACGATTTCGAGGATGTGCCGCTCGCTGAAGCCGGCCTTCAAAAACGACTGAACTGACTCTTCAGTTGGTAGGCCACGGGTCTGGAACATTACGCTGGTAAATTCGGCTAAAGCGGCAAGCTTGAAATCACTGATTGGTGTGCCATTACGAATTGCGTCAGTCACCTCTGGGGCCACGCCTGACATGACGTCTGCCAAGGTGCTATGAGCAGCCATACAGTATTCACATCCGTTCTCGCGGCTGATGATCAAGAAGATGACTTCTTGTTCTTCCGAGGAGAACCCTGATTCTTTTCTAAAGGCTGCATAGCCTTGCAGGTAGGTTTCGAGCAAACCTGGTGAGTTAGCCATGCGTGCATACATGTTAGGGATAAACCCTGTCTGTGCTTTTGCCTTAGTCAGTACATCCCGGCCATGACCTTCGGTAGATTCAGGAGTAAGCGACGGGAGAGAAATTTTGTATTCGCTGAGCATTATGAGCTCCTCTGTTTGCGGACTGATCAGTCCTTAATGTGGCTCGGTTGTGGCTCCGAGTGTCCCAAGACTTCTGGAAAAATTTACTGAGGGTCACTTTTTATTTTGGGACTGATCGGTTCACAAGTCAATTTCTCCCGAGAAACCAATCCTGTGGAATGATGCTCGCACCAGTTTCAGGGGCTAAAGGGATGGATTCCGCTGTGTCGTCAGCAGCCTTACCCGGTCGGGCTTTGAAAAAATCCGATCAGTCGATAATGGCCGCATGAATCGCGGACGCCCCAGAATCTTTGACCCTGAACTTGTACTGGAAAATGCCATGGAGCTTTTCTGGAGTCGAGGCTATGACGCCACGAGCCTGCAGGATCTGCTTGAAGCTACTGGTCTTTCCAAAAGTAGTCTTTATGAAAGCTTCGGTAACAAACAGAGTCTATTCGAGACTGCATTCACTCGATATTTCGAGGGACGGGCAAGGTTTATGCGTGAGCGCCTTGACGAGTCCGAGTACGCGCTCGAATTCATTCGAGAATGCCTGATGTCCGTGCTCGAGGATGCTTCGCGAGACAGCCCCCGTGGCTGTATGCTCGTAAACGTAGCCAACGAATTTTCATCTTCCGACCCGGCGGTACATCGCCTGGTGATCCTGGCTTCCAAGCGATTCCGTCGAGTGTTCGAGTTAGCCTTTGAGCGAGCCCAAGAGAGCGGTGAAATATCTGCTGATAAGACGCCGGAAGAGCTTGCCCTCTTAATGCATTGCGTAATGAATGGTCTGCGCACCCAAACCAAATCTGGGCTCTCGCATCAAGAGCTGCTTACGGTGATCGATCTGGTGATGGAGCGCTGGGCTTAAATTTAATTAATTATGGACTGATCGGTTCTTAATTAACTCAAGACGGATTACCACGATGATCAAGGCAGTTGCATTCGATATCTACGGAACGTTAATCGACACTCAGGCTGTACTAGGCCAGTTGACCCAAGTGGTTGGTGAGAAAGCTGTAGATGTGGCGAAGACTTGGCGACAGAAACAATTGGAGTACAGCTTTCGCAGAGGTTTAATGCGGGATTATTGCGACTTCTCTGTATGTACTCGCGAAGCATTGATCTTCGCCTGTCGTGAGCAGCAGATTGAACTGGACGATGCTGAGATCCAGGTGCTCATGAACACCTACTCTGAGCTTGATGCATTCGCTGATGTAAGCAGCGCGTTGGAGGAAATGGTAGGCAGTGGCTTGCGTCTGTACGCATTTTCAAATGGTAGCAAGCAAGCCGTCGAGCGGCTGCTACAGCACGCAAATATTCTCGATTACTTCACGGAGATTGTAAGCGTAGAGTCGGTGCGCTCCTTCAAACCCGCGCCAGAAGTTTATGATCATCTGGTCGACGTGTGTGCGCTGCCCTCGGCAGAAATCTGTTTGGTTTCAAGCAACACCTTTGATGTCTTGGGAGCAATGTTTTCGGGCTTGAAATGTGCCTGGGTTAATCGTGACTCAGCGGCGCAATTTGATCCTTGGGGAATTAAGCCGCACATAGTCTTGGATGGCTTGGCAGGTGCCTGCCACGAAATACAAAGTCTTGATGTGTAAATAGTGCCCTAAGGAGTCAGATCGTGAAGGAGGCCTGGCTGATTGTAGTCGTTTTTGACACCACACTGCGCACCAGGTTTTTGGTAAGCGTCCGACCAACACACCCCAAAACGGCCGGAAGGATGCCATGGCTGGCGACGGAATCAACGACGCACCAGCCCTGGCGCGATCAGGTGTGGGCATCTCCATGGGGACAGTGACTGACGTTGCGATGAATAGCGCGCAACTCACGCTGGTAAAAGGCGACCTGATGGAAATTCTACGAGCACGGGCACTTTCAGTTGCAACAGTAAACAACACGCGGTAAAACTTGGGTTTCGCCTTTCTTTACAACTCGATGGGTATTCCCCTCGCCGCAGGTCTGCTCTACCCACTGACGGGACATCTCATGTCGCCAATGATCGCCGCCATAGCCATGAGCATCAGCTCTGCATCTGTAGTTTTCAATGCATTGAGACTGAGGAATACCCGAATAGATTGAGTTTCATCGATGCTCGTAGCCAAAAATAGATAACTCTTAACCTTGCCGTTGTGTAAGCGTTAATTGTTTAAGCCAATCAAGCGCTGATCCGAAAGAGGATGGCGGGCAGACGTGACCGTGTCCGACTACTCGACAATCATATCCGGTCGCGGGCAATTGGACGTCACTATGTACAGTCTGCAATTATACTGTGTTAATGGCGGCCCTGATGAGGCTGATCCCGTCGGTAGTTTCAACGGACATGATCCGTAAGCCTATCTGAAGGCATCCTCACGTTGCTGCCAGCGCAGAAAATCAGTCGAGTAGACGAGTTATTGCCACATAAGTGGCAGCCGACGTAATCACGCAGAGTAGCTTCGCCGCTCGCGTACCATTAGTTAAAGTAATCAGAACAAATGCATCTCAGCGTGAGTATGCGCCTGAAGTGAATCCGGCACACCAGATGACTCTAAGCCTCCGGACTCTAGCCAGCTTATAGTCTGTGCGTAAGCCCTCTGAAGCAGAAGCTCTGTTTGATTGAAGTCAAACACAGAAACACCTAGTGGGCACAGTGGAGCCACTACATGAATATTGGCACGTGAAGAGAAAAGTTCTATATCACGTACCAACTGTCGCATGCTCATCAGGTTTATGCTGTGTAAAGCTAACGCAACCAGGCCAATTGGTGGTTTGATACACGCACAACCAAAGCCTGTTGGTACTACAATGACCCGAGTCGCACCCAGCCCTATAGCACTTGCGATTGGTGTGTTACTTGCCACTCCACCGTCTATCAATAGCTTATCTGCGATCTGTACATAAGGAAATACCAATGGAATCGCAGCGCTGGCAAGTAACGCCAATTCGACATCACCACTGGATAAAAGGACTTCAGCGCCACTGAGCAAATCGGTGGTTACTATATGTAGTGGTAGCTGGGTATTTTCTATGAGTTTTACGGGTAGTGCCCGAGCTACCAATCGCTTCAATGCTGAAGGCTCAAGCAGATAGCCTCGATGAGTGATCAGCGCAGTTAGGGTGTCCAGCATTGAAAGTGGAAATATATCTGTTCTTCGCAAGCCGCGCCAGATATCGGCGAGCTCGGCTATACCTTCTTCAGTTGGTTTGGAAGCAAAATATGCGCCATTGATAGCGCCAACTGAGGCACCTACAACCATGTCGAACGATATTTTTGCTTCTACTAGCGCCCGGAGCATACCTACCTGAACAGCCCCTAGGCTGCCGCCTCCGGCGAGAACGAGTGCAGTTTTATTGTTTTTCATGCGGATACTCCATGTCATTTCAACTCGATTGATTTAACGACCAGTCGTATTCAAGAAAGTCTAGTTGAATGCCTTGCTCTATTCGCTCCCGAACCGAAGGTTCATCAGTCAACAATTGGTCATTGAGGCTCAGGAATTTTTCTAGAGACCCCCACTTACCCGCGAAGTCTTGACCATACCAATCAAATATTTTGGAAAGCTCCAATCTGCCGGTCTTGGGATTGAATCTGTTTCGGGTCCGGTCGCTGAGAAACCGTCTCTGTCCGTCCGCAAGTTGTGTGTCCAGTTGGTTTGCATTAAATGCTTCATTACGAAGCGCAGGGCAGCCTATGGAAGCGCAATTTACCGCGAAATGAATACGAGGATCGTTATACACACCAGGTCGTCGGATCAAAGAGTGTTCAAGATAGTCGAGACTTATGGTTTGCCCCAGAAGGGGAATAAACGCCCGACTCCATGGGCTCTGGAAGATACTACCAACATCCTTGATCGATTTGACTGGGTAGTGTTCGAGAACCAATTTAACGGTGAAAGCGTTGTACGCATTAAGAAGGAAAGCTAACTGTTGATATTTACTCCAGGCATCAAATTCTTGCCGCCTGACCGTTGACAGTTCATCTAAGAAATCTGTGAGGTCTTTTTCATCTCGCTTGAAGCCAGAGTAATCGACCTCGCTGGCAAGTCCGCCACGAACCCAGTGGACGTTATTCTGAAGCAATGTGTTCCATGTTAAATTTCGGTGGTCGTATGTTGTTTGTGCATGTGTCAGACCGCTAACACAAAGCAAAAACCCAATCATTAGATAGCGCATTATTTTACCTTTGAGGAAGTTGACGCTAACTTTTTTTAGCATAGAATTTGGCTAGACGAACTGCAGGAATACCTAATGCAAAACCGAGAGCGAGCACTCGGTTTTTTAGTGATCGACGCCACCAACCGTCGCGCTGCCAGCGACGAGGATTGACTAATAAACCTTGACTGACTTTATCGACTCTACCTAAACCTCGAAGTCCTTTGATGAGAGGGACCTCTTCGAACAATGGCCAGGAGGCATGTTGTCCCGCCGCCAAGTAAGCTGATCGTCGAACGAAAATACCTTGGTCACCATAGGGAACTCCGAACGTATTTCGCAAGTTGATTAGATACTCAAGCAGACGTCCTTGCCACTCAGGCTTGCCTGCAAAGCGAAAAGCAAAATAGCCCCCCACTGCACCATTCTGTAGAGCGATTCTTATATTGCCGATAGGATCACCAGTGAGCTTAGCATCAGCATGCAAGAACCACAGCAATTCAGATTCCGCCAGACTTGCACCGAAACGCAGTTGAAGCCCACGATTAGGTTGAGATGAAACCCATGTTGCATTGTGGTTCCGGCAGATTTCTCGACAGAGCTCACTATTTCCAGAATCGACGACTATCACCTGCAACTCAGTGAAACTTGTGAAAGAGCACTCAGCTAGTTCGGTGAGCAGTCTTGGAAGCTCCAGTTCATCATGCAAGCAAGGGATCACCACGCTGAGGCGATAGTGGCTAGTCACAAAGTGCTCCTTTAAGATCAGAAATCGCTTCAATCAATCGCAATCTTGCGGGACGCAAATCAAACTTTAAACTTGAGCGTAATATGTCGAAGTCTATTGCTTCATCAATGTCGAAGCATTCACCGATACACACAACAGAGTGACCGTTATCTAGACAGGTGCTTCGAAGCGCACCTCCTAAACTCGCAGTACTCCACGGTAGATTTACTAGGCTTGGCCACGGTTTGGATGAGGCCATAAGCACAACACCTCCATCACGAGCGTTGATTAACACTGTATCGTGCTCACAGAGCGCGTTGAGCACATTTTGATAGTCTGTCGGCGTGATTGCCGGCGAATCACTACCAATGAAAATTAAACACTCATGGCTTTGAGTTCGAAGTGTCTGGTCAAGGGTATTTAATCGTTCACCGAGATTTCCTTGAGCTTGGGGTATGCATTGAGCAAAAGGTGCCCTCGATTTTGCCCAGCCGAGATGATCGGCATGATCAGGTGCAATTATGGTATTACCAGGCCATTGATACAGATCTTCAACACCACAGTCGAGCAAGCACTCAGCGACCTCGTACGCACGCTCTATGCCTATCTGGGCTGCAAGCCGTTGCTTACCGAAACCTAGGGAGGGTCGCTTACAAACCAGCACCAGCGTTGGCGTCGGTGTAGGAGCCTGCTCGAAAAAGCTATGGGTCATACAGATCTCCGTCGTTTACGTTGAACAAAAAAGCCTCCATTCAACCCAGTATGGAGCGCGGCTATCTACACAGATAGAAAAGGTTTGAAAATGTTACGGCCACAGTAAAAATTTCCGCTCTCTCCCCTCCCTCGCGCAGCTCAGTATTCTCTAAGGGTGGCTTACGGTCCTGCATCTTGTGAAAATGATAATGTCCGATTCAGAAGGACAAGAGCTAAAGACTGGCAGCAGATTCATCTCGCAATTTCGGCTGCACTAACATTGTAAGTGATTAACAGGTTGCCGCATTGCTGCACGCAAGGAGATCAGCCTAAATATCAACCTGAAATCGTGCTAATACACCAGTAAAGCAATAACGCGCAGCACCTGTCATAGCAGAATGAATATGTTGATGATTAATTAGCGGAAAAACTATAACCATTAATTTACCCATCACGCGAACGCTGTATTGAGACCCTAAAGAATGGACAGTTCGGAAGTGCAATCTAGAAACATGATTAATTCAAACCCCAGCACTACTAAAAGTCGAAAGAGAGTTAGTCTCAGTAACTCTAAAAAATAATGCACGACAAGCGAAATCTGTATACTGCTTGCGGGTCCACGTAGGTGGCCACCCACGCAGACGCACTATTGCGGCATCACCACGCAGGAGGTTTAGATTATACACACTTATTTTCCGCATCAATGTCATTGCTTAAAGCCTCCAAACTCAGTCGTCAGGCTTGCGGACAGACTTCAGTATGGAGTCTGTATCGACATATTCGTCATCGATAGAGATTTTTTTAAGTGTGTTTGAGGTTAGCTGTAGCTGTTTTATATAATTGCGGCAGCGCACACACATACTTAAATGCATAAGTACCCCGAGACGCGTTTTAAAGTTTAGTCGATGATCAATAATATCTGAGCCAAGTTCTGACATTTCGCGACACGTCAACATGTCCCTTCCTCCTCAAAGTGCTCAAGCATTGTATGCATTCGTTGTCGTCCACGGTGTAACAACACACGAATATTACCCTCTGCAAGACCCAATGAATGAGCAATTTCATTAAACTCAAGTCCTGCAAGCTCTCGCATCATGACTACCGATTGCTGATCACTTGGAAGCTTGTGCAAGTGCTTACGAATACATTCTTGCAACTCAGCTTCCGTAAGGATCTCCTCTGGCGTCTCATGGTGCCATTGCGATGGAGGCGTGCTCCAGGCCCCGTCTTCAGTGAAGCGTTGAGTTATAGGGGAACCAGGATCTACTCCCCAACTGTCTAGAGAAACCTCACGACTGTACTTGCGACGCATCGCTCTAGCCTCATTGAGCGCAATTCTCGCTAGCCACGTACGAAACGCCGATCTACCTTCAAATTTTTCAACAGCTGCAAAAGCTTTGATCCATGTCTCCTGAGCCACGTCATCAGCCAGATCACGACCGACCAAAGGGACCGTCATGGCAATCAAAAAACGATGATGAGCTTTGATTGCCGTCTCACACGCCGCTGGGTCTCCACGCTTTAAGCGTTGGATCATTTCCTGTTCGTCGTCCATCTCACTCTCCTAGTCATGGCGGTGCCAAGCATAGTGGCCAAATGAGCTACAGGACAGTGCCCTCATCAATTGAGTGTTCCGAGGCAGGGTTTGTTACAGGTCATTTCTAAGGTTATAGAAATAACTGCATTAGCTGTAACGACGAGCTCGGCGCGTCATCCTATTCATGACAGTCACATCCGAAGGAGGATGACGTCATGAAAACGTATACAGGCTCCCTGAGACTTTTAACCATCGGGTTGATCATCGCGACAGGTGCTATGGCCCTTCAAACCCTGAGCGAACATCAACGCCAAGTCGCCGCTCAACACAGTCTTGCAGAGGGAGGTAGCGATCGATTGCTCAAGCAGCGCACAAAGGTCGCCGAGGGCGGCAGTGATCGGCTGCTTGAACGGCGTGAGAAAGTCGCTGAGGGCGGTAGTGACCGATTGCTTGAACGGCGTGAGAAAGTCGCTGAGGGCGGTAGTGACCGATTGCTTGAACGGCGTGAGAAAGTCGCTGAGGGTGGTAGTGACCGATTGCTTGAACGGCGTGAGAAAGTCGCTGAGGGTGGTAGTGACCGATTGCTTGAGCAGCGCGCGAAGATCGCCGAGGGCGGCAGCGATCGTCTGTTAGAGCGACGCCAACAACTATTCGAACGGCCACCAACAGAACTGGCGAGCTCCGCAAACCCGCAGACTTTAGTGGGGTGAGTAGCTTCCAGCGCTTAACCAATAGCCACTGCAGTGATAGGCATGTCAGCCCCTCATTCCAGCTGTAATCTAACACGCAGTGGCCATACAATAAGGCGTTTGCTCTGATAAAAAGACACAGGACATGCGGAGAATATTTATTTAATCCGAATTAATTACTCGTCGGGAATTGTCTTGGTCGGACTGAACGGACTACTTGGTGACGTTTTGTCTTTCCTGTCGTGACGACGATCAGGTGTACTTGCACCTACGCTAGTAAATTTTTACTGGGCCTGGCATAGGCCGTTGGCGCCTAAATTTATTTTTCGTTTTTTGTAACAACAAACCAGCTGAATCATCTGACTACCTGTGAGTGGCAACGAATGTCATTGCACCTATTTAGATTTTTACCCATCAGGAGAAACACAATGAAAAAATTTCAAGCATCCACGGCATCTCTGAAAATCGCCAAGCCTTTGGCTGCAATGGTATCTGCGGCGGTGCTTGCCGCATCCCTCGCTGGTCCCGTGATGGCTGCTACCCCTTGTAATCCTTGCGCGGCAAAAGCTCCTGCGGCAGCCATGGCAAATCCTTGTGCTGCAAAAAATCCGTGTGCAGCAAGCAAGAAAACCACTAAAAACCCCTGCGCTAGCAAGAACCCATGCGCAGCAAAAAATCCGTGCGCAGCCAATCCGTGCGCCGCCAAGGCTCCTTGTGCGGCCAAGAAAAAATAAGCTGGAGATAGAGATTCAATAAGGGCATTCCTGCTCCGCGTCAAAGAAGTACTCGAGCATTTGACGTGCAATACAACTTATCACACCTACATGGCCCGTATTCGAATACGGGCCATGTACCATATGACTTGGCGTCAATATTTTCTGTTATAAGCTTTTAATAGAGTATTTTGTTGGCTCGCAAAAATAGAACTTATCTCCGAATACTCAACTAGACGCCTTTAGCATAAATCCGAATTGTTTGTCTTAAGATCACCCTGCCCGACAGTGCGACAATGGCTAGGTTTCGTCTGAACTTGAGGCCTATTTAGTAAGCTACCGAGCTAATTGAGCATCTTGCGCCAAAAAGGTCAGCTCGCGAAACCTACTTGATCATTCCAGATAGCCGACGATTCAGGAGTCCGCCCCAAAAGCCTCGTTAAGGCCGCTCAACCGACCAGGATGCTAAGCAACGTTTGATCCGTCGTAGCTAAATTCGGCCGCGGTCGGCGGTCGTCTTGCCAGCGGTGGCTAATGACTTACCCTGATGATACTCATGCCACAATTAAGAATTTCTGCTTGTAACAAACCGCAGCTTGAGATCTCTAAAGCGCATAGGGCAAATAGTATAAGCAAATCACCGTAACCCAATCCTGACCTAAAGGAACTGACTCATGAATAAGACAATGACCTCCGCTACCTTGGCCTTGGCGTTGAGCGCCGCTTTAGCCGCTGCTGCAATGCCGACCATCGCCCACGCCGCTGACGGTGAAAAGTGTTTCGGTGTAGCCCTTAAAGGAAAGAATGATTGCAAGGCTGGCGCGGGCACGTCCTGTGCGGGAACCTCGAAAATCAACTATCAGGGTAATTCTTGGTCCATGGTACCCAAGGGGACTTGCGAACAAACGGCATCGCCCACTTCTCCAACTGGCTTTGGTCAATATCAGGAGTTCAAGGAAAAGAAAGCCTGATTAGTAATTAAACGGTCGCGGAGCGTTCCTATGATTCAATCTCCTAGCGATAGACTGTGCCTGGTGGATGCTGCCCATACAGCTTCCACCAGGCTGCCATGCCGTGCCGGTATCGGCTTGAAGCCTGAACACTTTCGCGAGGTAATTTCAGAGCAACCAGACTTAGGTTTCTTTGAGATCCATGCCGAAAATTACATGGTCGCAGGCGGGCCATTTCACCATTACCTGGAAATAATTCGATCGCGCTATCCACTGTCTATCCACGGCGTAGGTCTATCCATTGGTGGGCAAGCCCCACTTGATGAAGAACACCTCTCTCGGTTGGCCATACTGCTAAATCGCTACCAGCCAGAAGCATTCTCCGAACATCTCGCTTGGTCCAGTCATGGCGGCACGTACCTCAACGACCTGCTACCACTACCCTACACAGCGCTCAGTCTCTCGCACGTGTGTGAGCAGATAGACCGTGTGCAAGAGCGCTTGGGGCGGCCTATGTTGCTCGAAAACCCGGCCACTTACGTTCAGTACACAGCCTCGACCATGACCGAAAGTGAGTTTATAAACCAAGTCATACGTCGTACTGGCTGCGGGCTCTTGCTCGATGTCAACAATGTACATGTATCCAGCGTCAATCACGGAGGTGATGCACGAGAGTACATCTTAGGTTTGCCTCTCGACGCAGTGGGTGAAATTCACTTGGCAGGGTTTGCTGAGGAGGTAGACACGAAAGGAGCGCCGCTGCTAATTGACAATCATGGCGCGCCGATTGCGAAAGTTGTGTGGGAACTCTATGCATTTACCTTGGGGTTGACTGGCCCGAAACCGACCTTGATCGAACGCGACAATGATATCCCTGAATTAAGGGTGTTACTGAGCGAAGCTCAACAAGCCGACGCAATCACTCGGCGGCTATTTCCGGCCCTGCCATCCCCTACAGAGCCAAAGAAGGCATCTGTATGAGCGCTCACGATGATTTTGCTGAAAGCTTAATGCAGGAAGCGGCCGTTTGCCCGTCAGGCTTAACTACCTGGAACGGCTCTGACCCGTCCCAGCGTTTTGCGGTTTACAGAAATAACGTCATTGTTTCCCTAATCGATGCTTTGGCCGATACCTTCCCCGTCACCCAAGCACTCGTCGGAGAGGCGTTTTTCCGCGCTATGGCTGGTCAGTTCGTGCGCGCCCATCCTCCCCGCTCACCAGTACTAACCTTGTACGGTGACTTGTTCCCTAGCTACGTGTGTGACTTTGCACCAGCTTCCGCGCTGCCTTATCTGGGAGATCTTGCACGCCTAGAAGTAGGCTATGTACAGACCTACCACGCAGCTGAGGAGGGGTCTTTAGCGATATCAGAACTGTCTAAGTTGTTAAGCAATGAAATGACCCTGTCACAGGTGCGTTTCACTCTGCATCCATCTATCAATGTAGTGCGTTCGCGATATGCCGTGGTTTCTCTCTGGGCGGCCCATCAAGATCTGTCGCCGGAGAACACCTTAGGGAGCATACACCCGGATGTTTCTGAAGCAGCCATGCTAATTCGTCAAGATTTAGATGTAGTAGTTGTCCGCATAGAACACGGTGCTGCGGAGTTCATCGAAAATTTGCACCGCGGTGCTGTCTTCGCTGATGCGGTTTCTACGGACGTCCCTTTTAACCTTGAGACGACATTGGCGCTGATGCTCCGCTACGGTGCCATCATTCGTTACAATATTTAGGAATAGTTCTCAATGCATGAAGCCCGCGTAGTGAAACTGATCAAATGGTTTATTGAGCAATTTGAGCGTACGCCTTATTGGTTGATCGCCTTGCTAGGACGCTTTTCTATTGCGGCCATTTTCTGGAAATCTGGAGAGACCAAAGTGCAAGGCCTAGCTCTCGACATAGTATCTGGAGAGTTTCAATTCGGGCTGCCAAGATTGGCTGAGTCGGCGGTGCTTTTGTTTAAAGAAGAGTATCGACTACCGTTGATTGCTCCCGAATCGGCGGCCATCATGGCGGCTTTTGCGGAGCATTTCTTCCCATTAATGATCTTAATTGGCTTAGCCACGCGTTTTTCCGCTCTGGCCTTGTTGATCATGACGCTGACTATCCAGCTGTTGGTCTATCCGGATGCGTACCCTACCCATGGTGTATGGGCCACGGTGCTGTTGCTGTTGCTGGCGAAAGGTCCTGGTGCTGTTGCTCTGGATCACTTCATTGCACGGAAATTCAGCCGATAAATGCCGCAAGGAAGTGCACCAGCCTCATGGAGCGACAACGACATGCATAAAGAAACACTGCGATGAGCATTCGACAACGCCTGACGATCAGCTATGCCATCGTCCTCATATTTCTTTTGGCCATCGTCCTCATCAGTCTGCAACGTTTCGACCTGCAGGCTCAGAGCATGCACGACGTGGTCGAAGGGGATGCCGCGCGTGCCGAGCAGGCCTCAGCCATCAACCTGCACGCTGAAACGGCTGCTAGTCGCTTACTTTTGCTCTTCGTCCTTGAAGACCGCGAACAGCGTACCGCCATCTATCAGGAGATCGACGCGCAGAACACCGAGATCGATCAAGCGCTGCGGGGATTTCGCGCATTGATGACCGAACCTGAGTCGCAGGCTATGCTCGCCCGCCTGGAAAGCCTGCGCAAGGACTACGAAATGCACTTCAGTGCCACTGTAGAGGAGCTGGAAGTGGGCGAGCGAGCCTCGGCCGTGCAGCTTATGACGGGGCCGACCCGCAGCGCACTCAATGCACTGTTGACGCAAACGACGGCAATGGCGGAGCAGCAACAACTGTCCATGCACGCACGCCAGACATTGGCAATGCAGGCATCCGAACGCTCAATCCAGTTGGTGCTCGCCCTGGGCTTCAGCGCGTTGATCGCAGGTCTGCTGATGGCCATTTATATGACCCGCAGTATCACTCAACCTTTGGATCGCGCGCGAATGGTGGCAGACCGGATTGCCGTTGGCGACCTCAGACACACGATCGACAATGCCGGCAACGATGAAATCGGCAAACTGTTGGCAGGCATGCGCAGCATGAGCGGGCGCCTGCGCACGTTGATCGGCTCGATCCTGAGCAGCGCAGCAAATGTAGACTCGGCGGCCGAGCAACTGCAGGTCCCAGCAGCCAAGGTCAAAGTGGACTCGGCACTGCAGAGCGAACTGGCGGGGTCTATCGATCGCTCCATCGGCCAGTTATCCCAAGGTATCGGCACGATGGCGGGCAACGTTTTGACCGCCCGCAACCAAGCCCTCAAGGCCCGTGATCTGGCGCAGGAAGGTGCTCAAGCCATCACCGTGGTTGCCGCGGAAATCGCCCAGATCGCCACGGCCGTCGACGGCTCGGCCCAATCGGTCGCCAGGCTCGGTCTGAGCGCCAAAGAAGTCGCAGGAGCGGTCAGCCTGATCCGCCAAATCGCCGATCAAACTAACCTCCTGGCGCTGAATGCCTCTATCGAAGCAGCAAGGGCCGGCGAGAGTGGTCGAGGCTTCGCGGTCGTCGCCGATGAAGTGCGTACTCTGGCCAATCGCACCGCGGATGTCACCGGAGAGATTGACCGAGTGATGACATTGATCAATCAACAGACCCAGAATGCGGCCCGTGATATCGACGCGGGCAAGCGCGGTATGGAGCACGGCATGGACTTGATACAGAGCATTGCCGTCCCGCTGGAGGCGTTACAGATCGATGCCCAGGATTCCCTCGACAACCTTGAACAACTGACTGAACTGGCGGCTGACCAGTCCCGGGAAAGCGAGGCGATTGCTGGCAACGTGCGCACCATCGTCGAGATGGCCAGGACCAACAAACAGGCTACCGATCAGCTTGCAACGGTCACCGACGAACTCTTGCAAACAGCCGCAAAATTACAGTCCTCGGTTGCCGCCTTTCGCCTGTAGTCGGGCGCAAGGAAGCCCTGCTTAGTAAGGAGGCACACCAGCATGATCGGCTTCACCCTGAAGCGATTCGCCCAGTTCGCCTCAATCCGCAACCGCTTGATCCTGGCGTTCTCCGCACTGCTCGGGCTTTTGCTGGCCCTCTCGGTGATGACCTCACATCGCCTCGAGACACTGGGCGCCAGCATGCACGAGTTCGTCGATCAGCCCGCCCGACTCGTCCTACTCGCCGAGCGCGCGAACCAGCACTCGCAATACGCCGCCATCCAGCTTCTGCGCCTTTTGCAAACCCCCGACCGGGATCAACGAATCCCTCTTTATGCGCAGATGGACGCGGCCATGACGGCATCGGATGCTGCAATTGCCAGCCTTGCGCATGCGGACAGTCGGGCCTACTCGCAATCTCAAATCGCCCAGGCTACCGAGTTGCGTCAACGCTATGGTGTCTTGTTTCAGGAGACGGTCGAGCTTATCGAAATCCAAGGCCTGACTCAGGCTCAAGCGCACTTTGAACTGTACACAGCCCCTGCACTGAATGCGCTACTGGATGTCACATTGCGCCTGACGGAGCGTCAACAAACACTGATGAACCTGGAGGTTGAGCATTTTGAGCAGTCCGCCACTGCCACACGCCTGCAAATAGTCGCGATTACGGCCAGCGCGCTGGTACTCGGCGCTCTGCTGGCCTTGTTGATCTCGCGCTCCATCGTCATACCCATAGGTGAAGCGGTCGCCGTGGCAGAAACAATCGCCGCGGGCAATTACAACGAGAACATTCCTCGCGGTAGAGGCCCGGAAATGCAGGTATTGCTGCGAGCGCTGGCGTTGATGCGCAAAAACATCGTGATCCACGAGGAACGGATAACCCGCCTGGCCTATGTTGATAGCTTGACCGACCTACCCAACAGGGCACATTTCATGGAGGCGCTTGCCACGGCCAGCGCAGGTGAACATGGCGCCCTGATAATCCTCAATATCGATCGCTTCGCACCAATTAACAATGCCCTAGGTCATGCAGTGGGCGACCGTATGCTTAGTGAAATAGCCGCCCGCCTGCTCGCCTGCGTTGCCGCGTCCCACCTGGTTGCTCGACTTGGCGGTGATGAGTTCGTCATTCTGTACGAAGGCAGCGATAAATCCGCCATTTCCGGGTACATACAGATGATTCTGGACGCGCTACGCAGGCCGATGCGGCTCGATGGCCAGCGACTGGATATCGACGTAAGCCTGGGCGTAGTGTTTTATCCAGACGATGGTAATGACCCCACCGCCTTGCTCAGGCGCGCCGACCTGGCAATCAAGGCGGCCAAACGCCGGCACGACAGTTATGCATTTGCCGCGGAATTCGAAGACGTGGTGCAGCATGAGCAACTCACGTTACTCGGCGAGATGCGCGATGCCCTGATGCGAAATGAATTCGTCATTTATTACCAGCCAAAATTGAATCTTGCCAACGCTCGCATCAGCGGGGTTGAAGCACTGTTACGCTGGCAACATCCGATCAGGGGGCTGATTACACCTGATCTGTTTATCCCGTTTGCAGAGCAAACCGGCTTCATTCGCGAGATCACGCCCTGGCTGATTCGTGAGGTGGTTGGCCACGCCACGCAGTGGCGGCGCGACGGATTAGAGATCGTGGCCTCGGTCAACATATCAGCACTCGACCTGCTTAACCCAGCACTCATCAATAAGGTACAACAGCTGCTAATCCAGACGTCCTTACCAGCTGAAATGCTCTGTCTCGAAATCACTGAAAGCGCCCTGATGGACGACCCCGAACTGGCACACACGCACCTGCTCGCCCTCGCTCGGCTGGGCGTCAAGCTTTCGATTGACGACTATGGTGCCGGCAATGCCTCACTGTCCTATGTAAGAACGCTGCCGGTCCATGAACTGAAGATCGATCGATCCTTCATCACCCAGGTTGACCAACAACGAAAAAGTGCCGCTATCGTGCGTTCGACCATCGTGCTGTGCCGTGAGCTCGGCTTATCGGTTGTCGCCGAAGGCGTCGAAACAGCCAGCGAACTGGATTGGCTGAAGATCAATCACTGTGATCTGGTACAAGGGTTTGGTATCGGCCGCCCAATGCCGGTGCACGAGCTATATGGCTGGCTGGAAATTACCCACGCGGGGCCTCAGGAACGGTAGCTGGCAGGTCGGAGATACAGGTGGAGAGCGACAGCAAGACACTCTAGTGTTCTGTCTAAGAAAAAATGTTCTCTTTACGCTGTGATGCCATCGCCTCTCGTGCCCGCTGGATCTTGCTCAAGATCTCTTCAACTTTTGCACTCCAGCCGTATCGGCTCGGCAGAGCATTGTGTAACGCTAAGAACGTAATAATGGAGCAGGCTAGTTCACGTATCGAACAGAAGCTGCCGTCACGCAAGAAAACGGTGATATCTCGGAAGAAGCATTCATCGCATAGGCGCTGATTCACCAGATCAGCCGGCTACTGCCGCGCGTCAAGATCACCGAACTGCTGAGAACTTGAATGAATTGACGAGCGTCACCCGCCACTTCTCGCGCCTGAAGCATGGCGCATAGGCGAAAGACCGGACGCTACTGCTAACGGCGATCCCGAGCGATGCCATCAACCTCGGCCTGATCAAGGTGGCTGAGTCGAGTCTGAGCACAACCTACGCCAAGGTGTCCTGGTTGCAAGCCTGGCGCATCCGTGACGAAACCTACCCGACGGCCCAGGCCGAGGTGGTTAACAGCCAATTCCGCCAAGCCTTCGCCGCCACACCTTATGCTCTGATAGCCAACGCTTGCGCGCTAGTGGCCGTGCCGGAGCACAGGCCACGTCAACCCGAAGTAAGGTAGCGAGTCGGGACTGTGGTTCTACACCAGCATCTCCGACCATACGCGCCGTTCGGCACCCATGTGGTAAATACCGGCGTGCATGATTCCACTTATGTGGTCGACGGGCGGCTATATCACGGATCCGATCTGCGGATCGAGGAACACTACAACGGCACGGCCAGCTTCACCGATCATGTCTTCGCTCTGATGTACCTGCTGGGCTTTCGCTTCGCTCCGCGCATCCGTGATACCGGCGAAACCAAGCTGTGCGTGCCAAATAGAGACCAGAACTACCCGACCCTTCGCCCGATTATCGGCGGCAGCTTGAAGCATGTCCTCGCCCCCTGACTTTGGAGGCAATGTCCAGATCGATCCTCCCCTCCCCTGCGCTGAAGGAAGGAAGGGTTTACTAACGCTAGACGGCGATGCCCCGCCCTTTAAACGCAATAACCAACCGATTGCATTCAATGAACCAGATGAACGTTTGCATCGGGCCGCTGCGCATACTGATCCAGCAGAGCAGCCATATCCTCGGCAAGTTCCCACACATGCTGGGCGGGCGTCTGACGCTGGGCAAAGGCACGCAAGCCGATGATTTGGGCTTGAAGCAAACGCGCCAAGCGGGTGCAATCCACTGCGGGGCGCAGCTCCCCGCGCTGTTGTGCGAGTTCAAGAAGAACACTGATTTTTTGCTCGACGGCATCCAGCAGCGCATTGACCTTGAGCTGCAGTTCTGGCTCTTGGGCGCCGACTTCCAGCAGGGTTTTGATGATCATGCAGGCCCTAGCCGGCGGCGCGCAGGTGGCCGTACAGGCGCTAGCCAACGACTGAAAATAGGCTTTGAGCGCTGCCAACACAGAGGGATGCGCATCAATCTGGCGCTGTAGATCTTCCCTTGCCTGGTCTGCATAGACCTCCAACGCTTCGGCAAACAGGCCACTTTTACTGCCGAAGGTGGCGTAGAGGCTGCCGGGGCGCATGTCCAGAGCCTGTTCAATATGCTTCATTGATGAGGCGAAATAACCGCGCTCCCAAAACAACCGGACAGCCCGATCGAGCGCGGTATCGCGATCATATTTTGCGACTCTAGACATGGATTACTGCTCGCATGGTGCAATCGATTCCGGCGGAGCCTGAATCGATTCAATCTGAATGATCGTTCAATTATAGCTTGAATGATCGCTCAAATATAGCTAGCCTGAATGCGTTATCGAGCAATGGCTCAATACACTCGTTCAATACATCGAGAGACGATTTTCATGAAGAGTTTCAAACTGCACGATCAGTCTTCAGCACCCGAAGCGGCCAAGCCACTGCTGGACGATTCCATGAAGTCCTTTGGCATGATCCCGGGCCTGCATGCCGTAATGGCCGAGGCCCCGGGGGTGCTGGACGCCTATAAAAAGCTGCATGCGCTGTTCCTAAACACCAGTTTCGACGCGGATGAAAAAACCGTGGTGTGGCAGAGCATCAATGTGGAACACGGCTGTCATTACTGTGTACCTGCGCATACCGGCATCGCCAAATCGATGAAGGTATCGGACGAAGTGACCAATGCCTTGCGCGACGAAACCCCGTTACCCAACGACCGCCTGGAAGCACTGCGCAGCTTCACCCTAGCTGTGGTGCGCAACCGTGGTGAAGTCGCCGATGCCGACCTGGAGGCCTTCTATGCTGCCGGCTACGAGCAGCATCATGTGCTGGAAGTCATTCTTGGGGTGTCGCAGAAAATCATGAGCAATTACATCAACCACATCGCCAAAACACCGATTGATAAGCCCTTTATGCAGTTCGAGTGGAAGAAGGTGCAAAAATAAAGCCTGTTTGGATTAATAGCCTTCTGAGCGCATAGGGTCTACAGCCGCAGCTGTGGCGTTGTCTCAATTTTTAGCCAGCGGCAGTGAACAACCGATTCTGCTGTTCGCTGGCTAGCCAAAGGTGGCTAAGCCGGGGGCGTGGCGACCGTGTGACGTTTCAGAATACTCACTAGAGGAGGTCTACATGATTAGCCAGATCAGCGAAAACCATACCTATATTGACGGTCATAAAATTGCCTTCCGCGAGCAAGGCGAAGGCAGTCCAGTCATCTTGATTCACGGGATACCAACCAACAGCCTGATGTGGCAATCAGTAATGCCTAAACTTGCGACTCGCCATCGCGTCATCGCTCTAGACTTGCTCAATTATGGCCAATCCGAAAAACCAAAAAACGCCGATGTCTCCATCAATGCCCAAAGCCGTATGATCGTCAAGTTCATGAATGCCCTGGGTGTGCGTAGAGCTGACGTGGTCGCCCATGATATTGGCGGCGGCATTGCACAACTGATAGCAGTGAATTATCCAGAGAAAATTCGCAAGCTGGTTTTAATGGACAGTGTTTGTTTCGATTCATGGCCTATTCCCGAGTTCAAACCGTTAATCGAGCCCGGCGCGGAAGAGGCGATGAGCCTGGATGAGTTTGTCGCCATGATGCGTCGCTTTATGCCGCAGGGCGTTCACAACAAAGCCGTGATGACCGATGAATTGATCAACATTTATCTGGAACCATGGGCAAGCGAAGATGGCAAGCGGGCTTTTTTTCGTAATCTTAGACGCTTGAACAGCGAATACACCCAGTCAATTGCCCAAGCGCTTGGAAACCTCGTACATCACACACTGGTGATCTGGGGCGACCAAGATCCCTTCCAGAAACCGGAATATGCGCAAAAATTGACCGACGCAATCCCAGATGCGGAACTGGCCTGGATCAAGGACGCCGGACACTGGTTGATCGATGAAAAACCAGATGAAATCGCCGACCGTATCAATCAATTCCTGGGTTGACGAATAAGCTCATAGCGCTGGTTTAAGTGCCTGAACTCAGGGCGGAAAAGCGGCTATATCCCAAGTGATGAACATGAACTAACGAGCACTTGAATTAAATTATTCAATCCTGATGGCGAGGAACTACGCATGAACAGAGCCATAGCCTTCGATATTTACGGCACCCTGATCGACACCGATGGCGTGTTGACTGTTCTTAGCGAACAGGTGGGTGAAAAAGCCCCAGCCATTTGTGCGCTATGGCGCAACAAACAACTGGAGTACAGCTTTCGGCGCGGTTTGATGCAGGACTATCAAGACTTTTCAATTTGCACCCGCGACGCACTGCTGTTTGCCTGCCAGACGCACGACGTCAAGCTGGACGCTCAGGCGCAACGGCGAGTTCTGGGCAGCTACGCAGAGCTGCCCGCCTTCGCGGATGTAGCCGCTGGCCTGGGCCAACTGGTCGATGCGGGGGTGCCCCTGCATGCCTTTTCCAATGGCAGTCGAGCGGCGGTGACAGGGCTGCTGCAGCGCGCAGGCTTAAGTGGTTTTTTCCAGCAAGTGGTCAGCGTGGAAGACGTTCAGTCGTTCAAGCCCGACCCCAAGGTTTACGCACACCTGGCGCAGCAGTGCGCGCTGCCAGCCAGTCAAATCTGGCTGGTTTCGAGCAACCCTTTCGATGTGCTGGGCGCAGCCCACAGTGGCTTGCGCGCCGCCTGGTTGCAGCGCGATCTAGGCGCGGTTTTCGATCCGTGGGGCATTGAACCGCCAATCACCTTGCACAGCCTGCTGGGGCTTGCGGATCATTTGCCGCAAGACCCACTGTAAAGCCAGTCTGTTTCGCGTTGCCAATAGGGCGCTACGGGCAAGCGTTTTTCACCGCCCTGTAGAGGCGGCCACTTTGAATTAAAAAACCTGAAGACCAAGATAGCTCTTTCGCAGTTGATCCCTTTATCAAGGACACTTGGGAGCGACATTTCATCAAGGGCCGAGCGCTAATGACCGTGCTTACCATGAGCTCGGAGACATTAGCGAAAGCATTTTTTACCGTTCATCAAGCTGGGTTGTAGAGGATGGGCTGACCATACATTCTTGGTCTGATGCATCTCGGAATCGCGCCCTCTTTACTCTTGGTCGAAGTCGACGCGTGAATGATCGTTGCGCCAACGATAGTGCCTTGACGAAGCGTCAGCCCCCCCCGATCCCCCAGACAGTCGTTAATGACTTCCAGAATGCCTCGACAAGATGGTTGTTATCCAGCAGACGGCGAAAGTTGAGGGGCGTGGTTTCGTCGGGAATGCGCTCCAGGCTCAACCCCTCAAACTGGCGTATAATCGTCGTTTTATACAGTGACTCCTCCATTGCCGGGTCGTTGTGGCCGAACCAGCATCTGCATCAGATGCACTCGCAACATAGCCATCAATGGATACGCCGTGCGACCTCCTTCACCTTCCAGGGCACGACCTTATCCATTGCTATAAGGAAGCGCTCACGGCGGGTTTGCTTACGCTTGCCTTCGTACTCACCATCAGCGAAGGAGATTTGTTTCATTGGGACTCAACCGCTCACTTTGTGGGACGGGGATATTTCACCAGACTCGGAAACCTTTCTCAGATGGTATGGACGCCTCCCCTGGTAGGCAAGTGTCAAAGTAAAACGTGTTGATCACTGGTGCAGCACAGGAACTCAGGATAGAGGACAGCGGAATTGCGGCCAATACGCATTCGAAGCTTCCGATGTCCTTGGGTCGGTGTGTGCTGACCCTTGCCAAAAAGTGAAACGCTGAGATTAATTGAGAAATAATCGGCTATCGGATTGATCAAGTTCAGCTAGGAAATTCAGTCAAGATTTTGTGTAACAAACAAAGAAGCCATCCATCTCAATTGATTGTAGGTCAGAAAAATATCAGACAACTCGCTGAGGAGAGCCGCTTTGGAATCGATTTATTATGTTCTGTGCTGGCACTGCCATCGCCGTTGCAAGCATTGCTACGAAAGCCGCTTTCGTCCCTATGTTAGAGATGAACTGGAGGCTGTCATCAGTGAGGCAGAGCGAAACATGCCTAGAATCATCAATAATTTCCCCGAACGCATGAGCTACGAAGATTGGCGCAACCCGCTCCCCGACGGTACTGTGCCACAGCGGCGTAGCCGAATCATTTTGTCCGGTGGTGATGTGCTGACTGAGCCGGTTCGAGAGCGCATTTTGTATCCCGCCCTTGAACGTCTGCGTGAGCGTTATCGTGAAAAGGGTGGCGTCAATGTGGTGGTTCAGACCACGGGCGATCTGTTAACACCGAAAATCATCCGTGAATTGCTGAATCTTGACGTCTGGATGATCTCAGTATCTGGCCTAGATGATTATCACGTCGGTATGGCAGGTGAAGGCAAAGTGTCGTTGCTAGACCAACTCAAGCGAGAGTTCGAGGCGGCTGGGATACGTCCCTCGGGACTGCGTGCTGACGAACGCGGATGGATGGACGAGAAAGGCCCAGTCTACAGTGCTTTCGGTGCCACTGATGATGCCTGGATCGGCAAGCTTTGGCCCCGGGGTCGGGCCTGGGAGAACAGTCTGTCGAAAGCGAACCTGACCGACAACTTCTGCAATGCCTGGTCCGGTGGGCTGAACTTCCTGGAATACGGTCGATCGGGATCGGAAGTTTCAATTGACCCTACGGGTGATGTTTATCCGTGCTGCCTGAAAACGGCGTCTCCGTTGGGAAACCTGATCGAAGAGCCGCTATACGAGATCCTCGACAGCCTCGCTGGTCACCCCGCTATGGAGGCCATCAATGCCGGCAAGCCCGAACGTATGGGTTTGACTGAAGGCTGGACTACAGCGGATTTCTTCGAAGCCTCTCGCACAACCATGCCGGATGGCGCGGATTATCAGAACCTGTGTATTGGCTGCGATCGCTATTTCACCCAAGTATTAGGTCCGATACTGGATGAAATCCGTAATCAGCGACGGGCAAACCGGCATGGTCTGATCGCCATATCATGAGTCTGCACACTCCAAATCCATTCATGACGAGCTGCGTCGGTTAGCCTGGTTTTACGATAACCGATATTGATACCTGACAGACATATTTTTGATCTGACTTTTCCGACGTATCTTAACAGGGAGCCTGTGATGAAGGCGGTTATACTGGCTATTGGCTTGGCACTATCTACTCAAACGTTTGCCCAGACAGGCATTAGCGAGAACTGGAACGGCATCGTTGAAGAAGCCAAAGGCCAGATCGTTTACTTTAACGCCTGGGGTGGTGAGTCACGTACCAACAACTACATACGCTGGGCCGCCGAGAAGGTGGAAAACCTTTACGGCATTAAACTGGTCCATGTGAAACTCTCAGATACCTCCGAGGCCGTTTCGCGCGTGATTGCCGAGCAGCAGGCGGGTAACACGACCAACGGTGCGGTGGATTTGATCTGGATCAACGGGGAGAATTTCGCCACCCTGAAGCGAGCCGGCCTGTTGCATGGTCCCTGGGTTGGCAAGCTACCGAACTTCCCGCTTACGGATCCGGAAAACAACCCTGAGATGACCACAGATTTTACCGTCCCGGTGGAAGGCTATGAAGCACCCTGGAGCAAGGCCCAGGTGGTGTTCTATTACGATAAGTCCCTAACGGAAAATCCTCCCACGTCCATGCCGGAGTTGCTCAAATGGGCAAAAACCAACCCTGGTGAATTTTCGTACCCCAAGCCGCCACAATTTCTGGGTACGACCTTCCTGAAGCAGGCTCTGCTGGAATTGTCCGATAACCGTGACGCCTTGTATAAACCGGTGGAAGAGGCCAATTTTGAAGAGGTGACGGCGCCGCTATGGTCATTTCTCGATGCCCTGCACCCATACCTCTGGCGCTCAGGCAGGACCTTTCCCGATAACGGCCCAGCGCTGCGTCGTATGATGGCGGACGGAGTCCTGAGCCTGGCGTTTTCATTCAACCCGAATGAGGCTGCCTCGGCGATTGCCAATAGTGAGTTGCCATCAACCGTCCGCACGTATGTGTTGAAAGGCGGCACCATTGGCAACGTCAGTTTCCTGGCCATACCGTTTAATGCCAGTCACAAGGCTGGGGCGATGGTGGTAGCCAATTTCCTGATGTCTCCCGAGGCTCAGGCACATAAGCAGAATCCGGAGAACTGGGGAAGTATCACAGTGCTGGCTATGGACAAGCTGTCTTCCGAGGACCGGGCCCGATTTGATGCGCTGCCAAACCCTGTTGGTGGTGTGACGACACAAGGCCTGCAGCAGGTTGTTGGCGAACTGCATCCGAGCTGGATAGAAGCGCTGGAGCAAGCCTGGCAAGAACGGTACATGGCGCACTGATGCTTCGTTACATATCCTGGCTGATTATTGCGGTACTGATATTGCCGATTGCTGGGGGGATGATCTTAATCATACCTCCGGCGTTTGGCTATCTCCCGCTACTGGGAGGCGATGCCATTTCCCTCGAACCCTGGCAACGGTTATGGCATACACCCGGAATCAGCCGTTCCATAGGGGTTAGCTTCGCGACTGGACTGGCCACCACCGCATTGGCGTTGATAGTGGTGTTTGCCTTTCTCGCCACCTTCAGCCCGACCCGCTTCGATCGCTGGGTAAATCGCTTAATGTCGCCCTTGTTATCAGTTCCCCATGCCGCGGCAGCCTTTGGCTTTGCCTTCCTAATTGCGCCCTCGGGGCTACTCCTGCGCGGGTTCTCGCCTTGGCTAACCGGATTTGAACGGCCACCCGATATCATGGTGGTCAATGATCCTTTTGGTCTCTCACTGATTGCCGGGCTAGCGATCAAGGAAATTCCGTTTCTGCTGTTGGTCAGTTTGGCTGCTTTGCCGCAGCTTAACGCCCAACAGAAAGTCATGTTGGCGCGGTCGTTGGGCTACCACCCGCGAATAGCTTGGCTCAAGGTGGTGGCTCCTGGCCTGTATCAGCTAGTCCGCCTGCCGGTATATGCAGTGCTGGCATTTGCCACGTCTACGGTGGATGTGGCCATGATTCTTGGTCCCAATCTACCCTCGACGTTGAGTGTACAGGTGGTGCAATGGTTCAACGATCCGGACTTGTCTTACCGGTTTCTGGCAGCAGCAGGTGCCTTGTTGCAGTTACTGGTTACCGGCATGACGCTTGTGACCTGGTGGGCTCTGGAGATCACTGTTGCGCGATTGTTCCTTGCCTGGATCAGGCGCGGTGGTAGACGCGGTGGTGACCGGTTGATTAGGGTAACCGGGCGATCCGGTATGGTGATGGCGATCTCGTTGTCAGGCTTGGGTTTGCTGGCCCTATTTGTGAACTCGGTCGCCGGATTCTGGCGATTCCCATCGTCCTGGCCGGCGAATTTTACGCTTAGCCACTGGCTAGCGGCGTTACCGACGATCGAGCGTCCGCTAGTTACGACGCTTGTGGTGGCTGGGTTGGCGGCTTCTATTGCCATGCTTCTGGTGCTTGCGGCGCTTGAACAGGAACAGCGACAGAACAAGCCGGCCACTCGAGCATTGTGCTTGCTCTACCTTCCGCTGCTTATTCCTCAAGTGGGGTTTCTCTCGGGTATTACCGTGTTGAGCGAGATGGCCGGTTACGGCCCCTCTCTACCGGTGGTTGTCTGGGGACATTTGTTGTTCGTACTACCCTACATTTACCTAACGCTGTCAGAGTCCTATCGGCAGTTGGATCCTCGTTGGGCCTGGATCGCCCGTTCACTTGGTAGCTCACAGGCCGGCATTTTCTGGCGCATTCGGGTGCCGTTGTTATTGCGGCCGATCTTGATGGCCTTTGCCCTTGGGGTTGCCATCAGCGCCAGCCAGTATCTGCCCACCCAGCTTCTGGGCGGAGGTCGTATCGTAACAATCACTACCGAAGCCGTCGCCCTATCATCGGGCGGAGATCGCCGGCTGATTGGCGTGTGGGGGCTAGTGCAGGCGATGGTACCGTTGCTGGGTTTCCTATTCGCCATGCTGATTCCCAAACTTCTCTGGCGCCGCCGGAAAGGCATGCAAGGAGCATGAATTTGAAACATCACCTTGAGCTGAGAAATATCAAACTCAGTATACTCGGGCAGACATTGCTAAGCCTGAACCAAACCATCGGGCCGGGAGAGTCCTTGACGGTGATGGGCCCCTCGGGTTCAGGAAAATCCTCACTTCTTGCATTTATTGCAGGGTTTCTGCCTGCAGAGTTTCAGGCCGCCGGGCAGGTGATTCTCGATGGTCACGATATTACTGGCGTACCGGCTGAACGTTCGGGTGTTGGTCTGTTGTTTCAGGACCCCCTACTGTTCCCGCATCTGTCGGTTGCTGGCAATGTCCGATTTGGTATTCGCGGCGGGGGGCGGGAAGTTGATCGCGAGGTTAACGAGGCCCTGGCAGAGGTCGGGCTTGAAGGGTTTGGCATGAGGGATCCTGAGACCCTGTCTGGCGGTCAGCGCGCTCGAGTTGCTCTGGTTCGCTTGCTGCTGTCACGTCCCCGCGCGGTATTATTGGATGAGCCCTTCTCGAAGCTCGATGCGATACTGAGGGCTGAAATGAGGTCGCTGGTGTTTGACCATTTACGCGATTACGGGGTGCCAACGATACTAGTGACCCATGACGCGGCGGATGCCAAGGCCGCCGACGGGATATTAATTAAACTAAGAGCACGTTGATTTGTTCATGTCTTGCTCCCAATTTGGACTCGTATCATTTAAATTCATCGAACACCTTAACAGATAAAGAAGACATCTTAGGATGCGGAGTGCGCCGGAAAATTTAACGATCTAATGGTTACTCAACAGCAATTAATCAACTTATGCCCAAGGTCCATCTGAAAGCACAGATCACTCTATTGTACTCGGACATTAATGGTAGGCGCGGACGCCCCAGGATGAGGATGTTGCACGTGTCGCGTTTATGCATCGTGAAGTTGGATCTGGATGCGTGCCTAGTTAAAGCCGTAGTCTTGCAGTTTCGGCTATCGATTAAGCAGACTGTGCGCCTGCTAGACATGACACACTATTTTGACATAAACTCAGACGTGCACATTATTGCGGGTTGCTGGACTGAATATTTCCAGGCAGACACACCATTTTCAGCCCATAATTTAAACTTTGTTGTGGAGTGCCTAAGGCCTGCGGATGACTTGGTATTTCATCACGCAACTCAACTAGCAGATTCAGCGCCAACAACACACACTGCGACCGGCAGCCAGAGATATATTTTCATACTACAGGCATTAAGCTTTAAGTCATCATCAACAACATTAAACGTCCAAAACATGCATTCGTGGCTGATTGAATATGCATGAAATCCATCAGCCGATATTAGTGGATCGCTTCAAGAGCTGCCAGGGGCTCAGAATTCTAATACATGATTCGCTCGTGCGGCTCAATCCGAGAATTTAACTCTAGCTCGTGATAAAGTCGTTAGAAACTATTATAACTATCAGCGATAGGTCTTACATGACGCAGATAAAGGAATCATAAGCCGAAACCTCATTTACACTGGTTACGCACGGCCGGTATCAGACGGCTTGCGATCTCGAAGTTTCTCGTTAGCAGGCGTGCATGTTAGCGACAGATAACTACTTTATGTCTTCGCTTCCTGCGATGACTACGACATAAAGTTGCCTCTCGGCAAGCATGTTTTTTGAGACTGTAGTTATCATCCTACACTCTTATTGCCACCGAGCTCATACCGCCAAACTTTGTGACTTATTGATGAACTGGGTTGAACTGAAGCAGTGCTCAAGGCAAAGTTTTGTCGTTGAGCCTAAAATTTTGGGTTGTTTGAGGATAATAAAGAGCGAGCCACTCCAAACAATTTTATGATTTAACGTGACCCTAGCACATCTGATTAGATTAAAGCCCTACTTACATCGAGTAGCATTTTCAGGGAGAGAATGGGGTGTTAACTATTCCGCCTATTAATCCCCCCGAAGAACTCTAAGCAAACCTTTAAACGCTCCATTCAACCTAGTGAAAGCCGCGTCGAAGTGAATTGCGTTTTCTGTATATTTTGCGATCTCAACCTGTTGATCAACAGTGTTTTGGTCAAGAGATGGTTGATTCGGTGTCCTGTACAGTAACCCCACCCCATAAATCCCAGCCGCGGACTCGTTTGCAGCAATATGTCTTGAGTTGGTTGTTTGTAAAGAAAACCGAGTCGGCGTGGCGCGTTTTACCTGGTCCGTCAACACCGCAGAAAAGTCTAGGTCACGGGCTTTAAAGTCAGGGGTATCAGCGTTAGCGATATTATTGCTCAGCACCTCAGCTCTTTGACTTCGATAAGTCAACGCTCTTTCAGCGGACCCAACGGCCTTTTCGAAGTTAATACTCATATCATTCTCCTTTTAAGGATTATTACTTGCGCAACATTGCACGCGCCGAGCACTCAAGCCCAAATCGCGATATATCCGCGTCGTTGGCGTGGCATTTATTCCAGATTCAAAAAAAACGCGTATTATTTTTGAAATTACAATCATGCAGTTAAGCAACCATAATGGGTTTCTATACCGAATGAAGGTCATACCTAGTCAGCCGCTACATCAACTCCAGAAACAATTGGTGTCACACAGAGGGCGTCAGTCGAGCGTTTACGGACACCCCGCGTATATTGTTTTTCAAACAGTACATTGATAGCTTGACAAGCAAAAAGGTTGTTGTTTTTTGCGCAGATGGGCTTCGGGCTCAATTCAGAAACCGTAGCGCCCATCTACGTACTCTTACTACGATACCTTTCATGAATGAAGAAAACTATCGTAACAAACGGAATACCCTTATCCCCCTTTAGATCATAGTATCATGGACATTCACGTACCGACAAAGAATGCCCAGTCGAGTCATATTGTACTGCGAGCCTGACTAAGAACCTTGAGCGTTATATTGGGGGTTGAGTTCAAAATACCTGGCGTTAGAATTTGGCATTTCATCATAGCTCTCAGGATCAGCTTGGTAGAGTGCTTGCCCTCTGGCATTAATTTCCGAAAGTGAAGAGCACCCAGCTGAAACAAATATGGCCAAAATCAACATGCTTCTGATGGCGTACCTCATGGTTTTACCTCGATATCAATTATGGAGAACTCTCGATTGCACTGAGTTTATGGAGTGCAGTGGCCACCCAGCTTTCCGTATACAGCACCAAGGGCGGCACCAAAGATAATGTGTAGCATTAGAGTCATGACTGGGGCCATAACACCGATGTTTAGGCCGAATAAACCTGCCCCTGCCATAGGCATCACAACCACCATCATCAATACCCATGCCCCGACCCCAAACCAAATACCGCTGAGAGTATCTCCACTTGGTATCCGGCTGCGTAACAGAGAGAATAAGATCCCCCACATGACAGTACCTATCATGAAATGCATAAGCCATCCGACAAACACACTTGTGACTCCAAGCATGCTCACGATCATAGCGATTGGGTTCAACTCAGGCATCACGCCCATCATCTGCTTAACAAACATCAGCATTGATAAAACAAGTGTCGCCACGAATCCTGCTACCAACCCTCTCAATATATAATGCATAGACATTCTCTCCGTATTTTTGAATAACCCGAAACTCAAATTCAGTATCGAATTCACTTCCGTTGCTGAAAGCCAAATTGGCTTTATAATTCGACGTTAATACTGATTTCTCAGAGTATTCATCGAGCCTGAGAGCCAGTGTCAATCACAGCTCTCCCATTCCTGATGCGTGAGAGTAGCTTTTGTTACATCTGATGATTTTTTTTCTACGAAACTGGCCTCACACATGGCAAATCTGTTTATTGCGACCTCGTAGGTGCAGATGTTGTTGAAGTGAGGATTGGAAAGTCTACCTAGCAAAGCACCCCGTTCAGATATTGATACGCCAATGGATGCCGCTCATTCTCGAATAAATCCAGAGTCGGCCCGCTATCAAGCACACAGCCACACCCATCTCTTACCCAGCAGACAGAAAGGTGATCAGCCAAACGTCGAGCCTGAGCCAGGTTATGAGTCACCATGAGCAGAGTGTAACGCCCCTTAAGGCTCGCAATCAGACGCTCGACCGTAGCACTGGCGATAGGGTCCAATGCGCTACACGGCTCGTCGAGCAACAACACGCGCGGTTGTAAAGCCAAGGCCCGGGCGAAACATAATCTCTGCTGTTGACCTCCGGAAAGCCCCAAAGCCGGCATTTGTAGACGATCTTTAACTTCGTCCCAAAGGCCCGTGGCTGTGAGTGCCTGTTCCATCCGTTGCTCCAGATCCGCCTTGTTCCGCACACCATGCTCACGTAACGCAAACAGTATATTTTCGGCGATGCTCAGCGGGAATGGATTGGGTTGCTGGAATACCATGCCGACTTGACGACGTAACTGTTGAACGTCCATCTTTCCCGCCAGTACATCCTTGTCATCGATCAGCACACTTCCGCTCACCCGAGCGCCTGGAATTAAGTCGGTCATGCGATTGACTGCTGAGAGCATGCTACTTTTACCGCAACCACTGGGACCCACTACGGCCATCAGCTCACCTGATGCCACCTCTAAACTGGCATCCTGCAGGGCTGTATGATTGGCGTATCGTACGCTTAGAGATTGAATGCTGAGAGCTGGGGGGGATGTTTCAGAGTTAATCATTTTTTTGTCTCGCGGCTGAAAGTTTTTTTACCGATGCGCCAAGCCAGTAGTTGAATAGCTATGGCAAAGCTAAGCAATACCAACGCTGTGGCACCTGAGGACGGTCCACCACCAGAAACATTCATAGCCAAGTCGTAAATATGCACAGCAAGCGTACGGCCCGAATCAAACACGCTCTCTGGCCAACGCATCACATATCCTGCGGTAAACAACAGCACGGCGGTTTCGGCTAATGCGCGCCCGGCACTGAGTACTAGAGCGCCGGCGATACCAGGAGCCGCGACTGGTAAGAGGATACGTCGCAAGTAACCAAAGCGAGAGATGGCGAGCCCCGCGGCGGCCTGGTTGTAGGAGTTTGGACAATCGCGCAATGCTTGTTCGGTCCCCCGGATAAACAGCGGTAAAATCATGCAAGCCAACGTACATCCACCGGCCAGTAGCGAATATCCCCACCCGAACTCCACCACGAATACACGGTAACCGAACAACCCGAATACCACCGATGGCACTGCACCCAAGCCATCAAGCGCCCATTGTAAAAATAAGTTAAGTCGGCTGTCGGGACGAACCTCTTGAGCAAGGAACAACGCAGCCCCCAGCCCCAATGGCAAGGCCAAGCTCATACAAATCAGAAGCACCAGTGCAGTCGATAAAATGATTGGCCCAATTCCCCCTGCTCTCCCCGCTTGCAGCGGTTCATCAATCAGAAAGCTCCAACTCAAGCTTTGTAACCCTTCTCCGAACACCGAGATCAACAAACTGAGCGGAGCAACCATAACCAACAGTGCGAGCAGACCGAGAGCTCGACCACGCCAGAGCTCCGAATTGCTCATGTCCTGCTCCCATAAATCCGCGCTAGGCCCATCAACAGTAATGCCAGAATTAGCAACAGCAGCCCGCTTACATATAAAGCCTCCAAGTGCGAACCTGTTGCATAGCTCATCTCCAGAGCGATGTTCGCAGTCAGCGTTCGTACCGGCTCGAAGGGCGTCATCGGCCATTGCACAACATTACCTGCGACCATCATCACCGCCATGGTTTCACCAAGTGCACGTCCGAGTTGCAGAAGTATGGAGGGCCATAGCCGAGGCCATGAGGCCGGTATCAAGACCCGGCGAATCACCGACCACTGTGAGACACCCAGGCTCAATGCAGGAGCCATATGCCGAGTGGCGGCCACACGTAACGTCGTATCTGCTTGCACAACCAGCAGCGGTAGAATCATCAGGGCCAACACCAAACCTGCTGCCAGCAAGCTCGCACCAGGAGGTATCCATTGGTTGAGCAGCGGTACCAACACAACCAAACCCCATAAACCGTAAACCACCGAGGGAATACTGGCCATCAAGCCGATCATTGCGCTGTATGGTCGAGCAAGATAAGCAGGCGCATAGAAGACCATCCACAGACTGACCAACAAACCTGTGGGGACTGCTAGTAATAAGGCCAGCACACTACTAAGCAACGATGCCCCTAACATGGCTTGTAAGCCGAACTCACCGCTTGAGGGTCGCCAATTAGTACTCATCAATCTAGCCGGGTCTTGAAGTAGAGGCCAGCTGGCCTGAGTCAGAAATAGCAGGATCAACAACAACAGGCTCGCCGCAGTTAGAGCACAGAGAAGACTTGCACTTCGCAAAAACCGGTCAGCGCTTGGTCGCAGTGATGAAGTAATGTTCAGCGACAAGATCGGCAACCTCCGAAGATTGGGAAAATTCAAGCAAGGCTTTCACATTGGCACTTGGATTCCCCCGTATCACCAGATTTAGGTCACGCTTCAATGGGTAACGACCATCTAATAAAGCCTCCGTCGAAGCCTGCTTTCCGTCCAAGGACAACAGTTTTATCGCGACTCCATGCTGAGACTCATATTCCGCACTGCCAATAGAGACATATCCAATTGCTAGCGGATTGCCAGCTACCGACTTGATACCCTGTTGATTGTCACCAATAACGAGGTCGGGCTTGATATCATCATTGTTCAGTTTAAAATGTTTGAGAAACAACTCCAAGGTTGAGCGCCCTTCCGCTTTATGTACAAGCACAACAGGGCCAGGTGTAGCACCAAGCTCACTCCAGTTTACAGTCTTCCGGGTATAAAGATTGACAACCTGTTCGCTGCTTATGTCGTTTAGCGGATTGTCACGATGTACGATCATTGCAATACCGTCTTTTGCAATCAAATACGGTGTTAGGTCACTTTCATTAGTGTCTAGCGAGCGTGATGCCATGCCAATCGCCGCCAACCCGGAACGCGCATCTTGGATTCCGCGAGATGTCCCCCCAGCCTGAACGTCTACACGTATGCCTGGGTGGCCTGCTTCAAAACGTTTTCCTATATCGACCATCAACGGTGCGATAGTGCTGGAGCCCGAGAGAGTGATGGTCTGTGTCGGCTCTTTCCCGCAGCCCGCCAACAAGGCAGCGGCGATAAGCGTTAAGCATATAGATAATTTTGACATCGTCATCACCGATCCTTAGCAGCAAGTGGCTGCAACGGGGGTGCTTGTGAGCTGCTTTTCAAATGGCAGCCCCCTGCCGCAGCCTTCGAACATTCCAAAGTGCTTGTTGAAGGTACCAATGAACTGAAAATGCGAATTAAATCGGGTGTCCTGCAGCATTCGCCAGGAATTACCACAGACAGGAAAGATACGACCAGTTTCAAAACGGTGATGCTTGTCTAATACGAACGCTGCAGGTGCACCTGGGATACTGCCTTGATAGATTACTGCCTGGCCGTAGTCCTCGCAGGCCAATTCCAAATTATCAAGTTTGAACAACCGGTAGGTGGCTGAGAAGAAGCGAACGTCACCGAGTTTTTCTGCCAGAGTGGCATCAGTGATCTCAATTGGCCGATCTTCGACCAGCCGCGGGTCATTAAATCCGTATCGACGAGCCAGATTCTCAAAATCGTTCCAGTACATCGCCCCGCCTAAACATTCGCCATATAACACTTCATCCTGACGGAGTGATTCCGGTAAACGACGATCAGCGTAGATGTCAGAGAAATACAACTCACCACCCGGTTTGAGCAAGCGATAAGCCTCACTCAACACACTATCCTTGTCTGGGGAAAGGTTGATTACGCAGTTGGAGACAATTACGTCAAATTCGGCATCAGCTAGCCCAAGCGCACCAAGGTCCTCGATGTAACCTTCGAGAAACCGCACATTGGAAAACCCGAACTGCTCTGTATGATAATCGAGGTATTCTTTGGCTACAGCTAATTGTTCGGTTGTCATATCGACCCCAACCACCGCACCGTTTTCCCCCACCACCTGCGCCAAGACATAACAGTCACGACCTGAACCACTGCCGAGATCAAGTACTCGACAGCCCTCCAACAATGCGGGAGCAACCAGACCACAGCCGTAGTAGCGAGCGCTGACCTCTGGATGGATATTTGCTAAAAACTGCTTAAGCCATGTGGGTACATCGGAGACATCACAGCATGCGCTGGTTTTCAGGTCCTCGTTGCTTTGCAGGACTTTGCCATAATAATTCTGAACAGATTCGCGCATGTGATTCCTCTGTGACCGTGATTCAAAACGTTAGGAGCGGCGAGTCACTCCGTTTGCAACCAGGTCAAAATCCTGGTGTGCCGTTGAGTACTGCTCCCGGTACTGATGAGTCGACTCCAGATTTGTTACAAAGTCTTTTTCTTGATCCGCCAATTGATCTCTAAAGGAGGTAGATTCTCAACCAGAGTTTGGGGGGGCAGCGTTCGCTGAGAGCCGCTCAGAACCCATTCGATAAGGAAAGTACGAAGCAGTCGAGAAATGAAGCTAGTATCATATCGCCATTAATGCGACCAGAGATTCATTCATGACTTACCTTAAACTTTGATAAGCGGACAAAACATTATTATCAGAGATTCTCGAAAAGAGGATTAGTCGATACAAGTGCTAATATATTAAAAGCCTCTTTTGAAATATTCTTGTGCGATGAGGGCAGATTATAATCTGCCCTCATGTCAAAATCATTGCAGTCCGACCCTGACGTCCTAAGTTGTGAGTGGAATTTGGCCTTACGGTTATAATGCTGCCGGTGTTAGGTCTCTGATGTTGGGCCAGTTCAAGTTGGCCTTGTTTATATTGCCGGGGACATCGTCTAACCAGCGGGCTTGGGCTTCTTTATGTACATTCAGGTATAGTTTTCCATCCACAACGCGCCACAACTGCGGATTTACATCCAGTTTTTTCCCGAATACGACGCCCATTGCACAGAAACCACCGAAAGCAGGTTTGTACTTTTCTGGATTTTTCTTGAAAGCGTCTCGATTATCGGCGTTAGCAAATCGATAGGTTGTTCCTTCGTTAACATCAATGAAATTTGATGTGCCGAGCTTCGGCCCTCCAGGAGTGAAGTATGAGACCGGGTCGTATCCTTGAAGTGCGATGCCATTGCTGTCGACATTCATCGCACTCGTAGACTGTTCATCATAAGCATTAGCAGTCAAGGGTATCGAGATTGATACCATCGCTGCAACCATCAGCACTGCAGTAGAAGCGATGATATTACGTCGTGAGATATGAATAAACGCTTTCATGTGGACCTCCAGAGTCACTAGAATTATGTCGCTTTCGCTGGTTATTGATGAAAAATCAGCGTCAGACGACTATCGATAGACTACATCTCTGCTTGATACGCATGGCAACCAAACGTATCATAATATGCACCATTCGTATCGATTAAGATCTCATGGACAGACTGACGCATTTGCTGGACCAGTTCTCCTTGCATGCTGGAGTTTTTTATTCCGGTACAATTTGTGGGGAGCAATCCTTTCAGGCGATACCTTCGCGAGGTCATGTTCATCTGGTGAAGCGCGGGCCAGTCAAGCTGATTGGCGCTCAAGTAGACGTGATTGATGTGATTAATCCAACTTTATTGTTCTTGCCGCGACCTGAGCCCCATCGCTTACAAGCAGATGAGTCCGCGGGAGCTGATATTATTTGTGGGACAGTTCAATTTGATGGTGGCCGAGCGAACCCCATAATAGACTCACTTCCCAATATACTAATGATCGAAATTAGTGTCCTCCCTGGAGCTGATAGCGTAATCAACATGATGTTCGAAGAGTCTCTTTCTATGCGTAGTGGAAGACAAGCTGTAATGGATCACCTTTGTGAAGTACTGATGATTTTATTACTTCGCTATTGTGTCGAACAGGGATTAACGCATGCTGGTACATTGGCGGGATTGTCAGATATCCGATTAGCCAAAACGCTCATTGCCGTGCACAATAATCCTGCTCACGAGTGGGATATAAGTTCTATGGCATTGCTTGCGGGGATGTCCCGCGCTCGTTTTTCCTATCACTTTCGCCTGGTTACAGGTGACACTCCTGCTGATTATCTTGCCTCATGGCGCGTCATGATTGCGCAGAGACTTTTGATGAGAGGATTGCCTCTTAAGCAGGTTGCTTACGATGTCGGTTATGGTAGCGCTAGCGCTTTGACTCGAGCTTTTTTCCGTAAAATAGGTTGCACACCAAATGAATGGATCAAGCAATAAGTAAGTGAGGCGCAACAAAGGAATCTAACCTTGAAGAGACATTAAACGTTTCAGCTGCCCGGCATTTTTTCCGAAGCTATGATGATTAGCGTGCACGACTTATACCTCGTCACATCAAACGATATTACCTCTAAATTTATATAGTTCAGTTATAGACGCCACTTCCTCTGCAATTTTCAATATAACTGGCGACAGACTCATTTTATTTAAAGTGCCAATGACTCCCTCATGGAGATATTGCTACGCCCTGTCTACAAAGCACCTTAAGGTGACCGCTCCCAACTAGAACCCTGCTATTAATTTATTACCGTTTAAATATTTCTGTTAAAGTGGGTTGTCCAAACATTTTGCTATCACCAGTAGTTTCGTGCAAGACGCGCATTTAACAATCGATGATAAGCATCATATATTAACACTGCTCGATGCATTTCTTTACCGCGATATTGTACTTAAACTAGCGACCGAAAAATTTGACCTCACGCCATTAATCAATCGCTTTTTATTAAGAATTTAGCACTCTATTCAATCTCCTGATGTAACTCTTGAGTCACTGCAGCTATAATCTATCTTGTTGGTGGAGCTCAGCTTCTTAGCATGTTAAAAGCCGGTTAAATGCTGCGATATGAGAAGCGGTTCATTATCGCCAAGGAACACTATTTTTCGAGCAGATTTGGATGTACCAAGATACTGTTCCCAATCCAGTCACGACAATATCAAACAATAACAACCGAGTGGACAACCTGCTGATGGACATACAATATTCATGTGTTGGATGTGGTAAATGCTGCAATGATCACCATGTTCCATTGACGCTTAACGAATCTAAACGATGGGCGACAGATGGAGGGGCAGTAATCATATTGGTAGAAGCGTTTCTTGAAAATGGTTATGGCATACCAGAACATCAATTGAACCACGCACGCAGTCGCTCCCTTCTGGTCTCAAGTGGTGAAGCCAGAGCTTATATTGCGATTACATTCGCTGCGTACAATGCCGGCCCATGTCGAAATTTGAATTCAGATAATATGTGTAACATTTATGAGCGTCGCCCGTTGGTGTGCCGAATTTATCCAATGGAAATTAATCCTCACATCCCATTGCGACCAGTTACAAAAGACTGCCCTCCGCATTCATGGGAGGCAGGGCCAGATTTGATTATTGGTGGCAAGCTGGTCGATTCTGAGTTAGCGACTCTGATCGAGCAATCCCGACAGGCGGACCGGGACGAAATCATTACCAAGGAAGCGATTTGTACTCAATTGGGTATCTGCACGACTGCGTTGAAAGGCGATGGTTTCGCTACCTACTTACCAGATATGCCATCTTTCGCCGCAGCGATAGAGCAGGTTCTGGGACAGTCGATTATTCCTCCCTCCGAGTCCAACTGGTGCTTTCAACTTTCACGCGACTCTATTACAGACGCAATGAAACTTCATGGCGCCAAAATATCGAATTCCGGCACAGGTATCTATACCTTTATCCCATTGCAACAGGTAAGCTCAGCACTTGGAAAGTGATGTGAAATAGCGCTCTGCTACAAGCGCGCAGCGTGTTTAATTCGACGAACTTATTGTGTTATTTGCGGCGCGTCAATGAGTAGAGCAACGGTTAGATAGTTGTCTTTAAAGTGCGATTTCAAAAAATGCGCCAGGGATGGCATACATTTCTTAAATTGCATTTACAAACTGTGCACCACTTGATGCAACCCGGTGTATTTATGAGGTTTTTTGGTTTGACACATCATTTTCAATTTAAAAAAAAGGCCGTATAAATACGGCCTAAAGTCGGAGAACGAGGAGCGACCCCTATTTTTCACCCAGTCCAGAGTGAAAACCTTAAAATTGACAATGCAAATAATCTTTACAGTTTGACCTGTATCAGCGCCAACTTATTTAGAGCTTCTCTCAACACAACCCCTAAGATACTGTTTAGATGACGACGACCTCTCTGTAGAGAGCAACTTCAATGTCTCGATGAATCTCCACGTCGAAAGGTATCCAGTGCCAATCGATCCTGATCCCGAAATGCTATAAGCACGAGGCTGCCAGCAAATATAATCAAAGAAGGATAGAAAAGTACATTGCTGCCCTCATACATCCAACCCCACGGATCAACAACAGACTTCATAACGGCAAAGAGCGAGGCCGCGTTTAACAAAAGTTGTACGGGGTAGGTCCAGCGCCGTGCCAAACCCCAAACCACCAACAGCCCGACCAGTATTTGTAGCGCCCCAGCCACCTGAAGGGCTGAATCTAACGTCAGGACCCCAAAATAAAACTTGCTCGCGACTGCCTTGCTATGCTCCAGGTTGAAAATCTTATCTGCCCCCCAGATAACGAGTAACCAACCAAGTGAGATTCTTAAAAACAGCAGGGTCCAATTTTTCATAACGTTATTTTTCCGTTTCACACCTATACCGGAATTTGGTCTAGGTCATAGTAATAGGCGCCTGAATACATGCGTCATTGTTTGCTGGCTCTATGACGAGTCATGAACCTTCGATCCAAATAGTCTTTCCACTTTCCTATAAAAGATCCTTCTGCAATAAATCCCGCCCAACTCATCATCGCTCCTCCCTCACCGTCGGATAGCAAGGCTAGCGCAATTCGTTGCGGAACGTAGTTGGTAAATAGCTCCCCTTTAAGCGCAGACGCCAGGTTGGCAGCCAAAACAGGTCCTTGTCGGACTGCATAGACACCATTTCGTGGGGTGTCAACAAGGTTGGCGCAATCACCTGCTGCAAAAATTTGTGGGTGAGAAACACTCTGCAGTGTGGGCGACACCTGGATGAATCCCTGTTCATTACAGCTAAGACCAGACTCGCAAAGCCACCCTAACGGGCTAGCGCCAGTGGTAAGGATCAGTCTTACACCTCTCCAAACAATTTCACCTTTGGATATGAGTGCCCCTCCTAGAATTCGGTCGACCGGGCAGCGCTCGTGGAGCTCAACACCCAGTTGATGTAGATGCCTAATTGCAGCACCACGCAAAGCAGGTGCATGTCCCGCCAAAATATTCGCGGCGCTAAAAAGCGCTAGCGATGGCACTGTTCGAGCTAGTGCTAGAGCCAGCTCTACCCCGGCGGCACCACCTCCTAATATCGCAAGTCTCTGAGGTTTCTTTTGCCATTGCTCCCAGCGTGAGATAAAGCTAGAAAATGGCTTAACTGGTAGCAACTCCATGCCTGCATCCTCCGATTCCGGAGGTCTAGGTAATGAGCCTAAGTTTAGTGAAATCCATTCACTTTGTAGCGTTTCACCGGTATCTAGGTGAAGTAAATTAGCTTCTGGTTGGAGTGATGTAACGGCAGAGCTTATAAACTCAATACCTGCTGCCTGACAAAGAGGTTGCAAGTCAATACGGCACTGATCAGTTTTGTAGCGACCGGTTAACAAGCCCGGAAGCATGCCGGAATACCAAGCGTGTTGATCGGGAGAAATTAAACCTATCCGTCCACCGGGAGGTTTATCGCCTGCCCACAAACGCAGAACACCGAGGTGCGCATGACCCGCTCCCGCGAGCAACAAATCGAATTTATTGCTCACGAGATTTTGTCGCTCGGGGCCAGTGTCTCAGCCGGACGTTGACTTCGACCTAGACGCCATTGATGAAACTTGCCCAACCAGCGCAATGCTCGTTGGGGGGCGTGCGCCCTCTTCCATTCACCCGCCGCATACTTGTTAGCTTCAGCTAGTGTGGGATAGATATGGATGGTGCTGAGGATTTTGTTAAGCCCGTAACCATGCTTCATCGCCGCTACATATTCGGTGATTAGGTCACCGGCATGTTCACCAACTATGGTCACGCCGAGGATACGATCTTTGCCTGGCTCTGTTAGCACCTTGACGTAACCATGTGCGGCCTCATCAGCGATGGCGCGATCGAGATCGTCAAGTCCATAGCGAGTAACCTCATAGGCAATGCCTTGAGCTTTAGCATCCAATTCGTTGAGACCTACACGCGCCACCTCAGGATCAGTAAAGGTGGCCCACGGAATCACTCGGTAATCCACCTTAAACCTTTTAAAACCACTAAATAGACCATTTACGGCGGCATACCATGCCTGATGCGCCGAGGTATGGGTAAACTGATAGGGGCCAGTAACATCTCCTACGGCAAAGATGTTTGGGAAGCGCGTAGCCAAATATTCGTCGGTCTCCAATGTGCCGTTGGCGCGTACCTCGAGCTGCAGCTCCTCAGCGCCAAAGCCTTTTACGTTAGCGACCCGCCCCAAGGCCAGCAGTACCTCGTCGAAAGGTAACAGCACCTCTTCACCATCAACCAAGTTGCTACATACGAGTTGTCGCTGACCATTGGCCAACTCAAATCGCACAGCTTTGTGTTGGAGACGTAAATCAACACCGTCACCGCGCAGGCTAGCCATCACCGCTTCGCTGGCTTCGATATCTTCACGAATAAGGAGGCGTTCGACCATTTCAACCTGAGTAACAGCACACCCTAGGCGCTGGAATGCCTGCGCCAGCTCACAACCAATCGGCCCACCACCGAGAACTAGCAGCCGCTTAGGACGCTCGCGCAGATCCCAAATATTGTCAGAGGTAAGCGGCTCCACCAATTCGATACCTGGAATTCTAGGCACAAGCGGCCGTGCGCCTGTAGCGATGACAATGGACCTCGTGTTCAAGGTTTGGCCATTGACTTCGACTGTCCATGGTGAGGTTATCTTCGCCTTACCCTCCACAACCTCAACACCGAGCCCGGTATAGCGCTCGATGGAGTCATGGGGCTCCACCTCTGATACCACTCGCTGAACACGCTGCATAACTGCGGCGAAATCCACCTCGCCACTGACGTTTTTGAAACCCAATTGCTCCGCCTTCTTTAGCTCATTGGCTAACTTGGCCGAGCGAATCAACGCTTTTGAGGGAACACAGCCTGTGTTTAAGCAGTCTCCACCCATTTTGTTTTTCTCGATAAGGGTTACCTTGGCCTTTACCGCCGCGGCTATATAAGCCGATACCAAACCGCCCGAACCGGCACCAATCACCACTAGATTTCGATCAAAAAACTTGGGCTTGACCCACCCTGAATAGACCTGGCGAGCCTTGAAAAAGCCAAGCAGCCTTCGCGATAGAATCGGCAATAGACCTAGCAGCACAAAAGCACCAAGCAATCCCGGTGACAGAATCCCAGCTAGAGACTCCAGTTGTCCCAATTCTCGTCCCGCATTCACGAAGACTAATGTGCCCGGTAGCATGCCTAGCTGACTGATCCACCAAAAGGAAGAAGCTGATAATTTAGTCAGGCCCATGGCCAAGTTGATCAAAAAAAACGGAAATACTGGTACCAAGCGTAAAGCGAATAGATAGGAAGCCCCTTCGCGCTCAATGCCCTTGTCGATACCCGCCAAGCGGCGACTAAATTTTGCTTGCACCCAATCGCGCAACAGGAACCGGCTGATAAGCATGGCCAAGGTTGCCCCCAGAGTCGAAGCGAACGACACCAGTAAGGTGCCGCCAAGCAAACCGAACAATGCCCCTGCGACCAAGGTCATCAAAACTGCGCCGGGTAGTGAGAGTGCGGTGACGACGACATACAGTAGAAAGAATATCCCCCCAATTAAAAAAGGATTGGCCTCAACCTGGGCGTTCAACGCAGCTTGTTGGGCCTTAAGGGTCGATAGATTGAGATATTCACCAAGATCAAGGGCAAAAAAGCTGGCTATCAAGCCAAAGATCACTGCCAGTACTAGTAGCTTACGAACATTCATGGGAGACAGGCATCCTGTAGAGGGTTGGATTGGCATAGATGAAATCCGTGCAGCAGCGCCGAATGAGGCGTGCCGCTGGGCCCTTCGATCAGACGGTTCCAATATGAATAAGCTGCGGGGCTTTCTGATGGCCACTGTCGGCTGAAGTCGAGGAGAAAGTTTGTCTGGTCATAGACCAATGGTATTGCTTCCACAAATAGGTCATTTAACTGCGTTCTATATATCGCCAACGGATGTTGAGAGTTCGCGATTCGACTGACCAAGCCATAATGCGTACCGGCAAAATTGGGCATACCGGCTGCGCCGTTGTTGATTACAACGCCCTCTGCCATCTTCAGTGCAGCCGGTGTGCATGTGTGGCTAGTCGCAAGTACCGAGACCCGTTGTTCGGTCATCCAGGTAGCCAGTTGTCGACGGCGAGAGGCGTTTTGTAAGGCCTCACGCGAACACTGCCAACCAGCCAGAGATTGCTCATCCCCATGAGTAATGGCTATACGATGACCATTTACGTTCACCAACGCGTAGGCCGGCCTGCTTGCCATTTGCTCGCGGAGCCCAGGCAAGCCCATGAGCGTTGTACGCAAAGTACGATGTATAGCGTTGGACCAGTCAACAGTGTGTTCCGCAACGCTGTCAGGATAAGCGCAGCCACAGCCAGCGCCATTATCCCCACTACGTCCGAGCTCGGTTTCAACATTCCCGCGCAGGGGTAAGTGCTTAATGAGCCGTTCTTCTATCTCGAGGAAAAGTTGCTGATCGCGATCAAACCAATGCGCGTCACCGTTGAATACAGCTTGCGCACCCGGCTCCTGCAGTAACAACTGTTCAAGCGCATCCAACGCCTGGAGATTGCCGTAAAGTCCTCCTACTACGTAGAGGCTCTGGCAACTCAGCTGTGTCTCACCACTGAATGCCGCCGAAGATAGCCGGTAATCCAACGGGCAATCGCGACCAGGACGCAAAGTCATTTTCAGGCCTCGCCACGCGCCGGATAATCTTTGGCAATGATGTAATCGACTGCTCCAAGAATTTCATCGAAATGAGGGCGAGCGAAAGGCATGGTATTGATTGAGGCCATGTACAAGGTGCCATTGGGGCGGATCAGATATACCCCGGGCTCCGAGAACAGCGCGGGCTCATCGGAACCTGGTGTAGCTTTTGAAATGTATAGACCCCAGCGTCTAGCCTCCTCAATGCTCAAGCCGTAGCCTAGGCGTACGTTATTGATCGTCCAAATCTCTTGCGTTTTCTCGGCGCGCTCCCGGCTGTCACTAGAGAGAGCAATGACTTGAACACCCTTTTCGGCAAAACTTCCCACATGCCCGTTGAGCTCTTGCAGAGACTTACGGCAAAGCGGGCAATGCAGCCCTCTGTAGAACACCAATAACGTAAAATTCGCAGGGGGTTCAGCATTGAGGGTCCATTGCCCTTCCGGCACAAGTGATACATTCAAAGACGGCACTGGTTGACGAGGCATCAGCAACAACATAGCAATCTCCTAACAGTTCTCAGGTTGAGGAATTAACCCAGGCAACAGGTAGCCCAGGGTGCACAGCATTAAGCCGTAAAGATTGGCGCCAAGAAGCAAGGCATATTTACCCTCACCAATGGCCCAGCTTTCCGGTACCCAGCCAAGGACGAGTGATACACCCAATGCCATGCCAATCCAGAAGCTCAAGTGAAAACTCAACCAAGTTGGGCGCACCAAACCATGAAGGATGAAAACGGGAGCAAGCCCTATCACCATCGTTCCACTGATGGTGGTTGCCTTAAGAATATCGGTACCGGCCATCATCGGTATGTTGCCTAGTACGGCAAAAACCACCATCGCCGCCATTCCAGCGCCGATAGCCTTCCGCCCTAGGTCATGTCCGGCTAGTGCTGGCAATTCACGCCCAGCCAACTTGGCCAAACTGGAGAAGGTCGAGTCCAAGGTAGATCCCGCCGCAGAGACCATCACCACTGTCATCACCAGCAGGGCCACTACACCCATAGATTTCGCCAGTGCTGCCGGCACGTTGTCCGATACAGCGATATGAACCAGGCTGGCGTGAACCCCAATCAAGCTGAAGGCGAGGATCGAGAAAAAACCCAACACGCCGGCGATTACAAAGGAGCGGCGCATGGTTTTCTCTTCACTGATAAAACCGCGATCTGTTAGTACTGGGTCGTGGAACGGATAACTGAACACCTGTAATCCGGCGACAAGCAGCAGATCCACACCCGAATCGAGTGCCCAATGACTGGTACTGGCCAGTTCGATTGCACTGTGTTGTGGCAACACCAACCCGAGTACCCAGATCAGTGCTATTAAAAAAATTGCTGCTTGCGCTGCATCGGTCACGATTGAGCTGCGTAGACCGCCACGCAGGCTGTAGGCCAGGGTCACTGCGGTGAACAATAAGGCCGCAGCAATGAACGACAGACTGCCGGACTCTCCATAGTACCCCCCTACTACCGCCGTATTACTCCACACCTCATTGAACAGGCGTATCAAAATCGCGGCTGTAAACGCGAGAGCCGCCGCCCGCCCATAGTGACTAGTCAAAAAGCTCACAAGGCTGGTAGCGCCAAAACGTCGGCGTAATCGAAAGATGACGAATCCGGCCAGAGGAATTGATAGCCAGTAGGTCGCATACGCCAGACCACCCACCAGACCATAACTGGCCCCCAGATTGGCAGCATTGGTCACTGATTTTGCAAAAATCCAGCTAATGAAAATGCTGGAGGTCAGCAGCCAGGGCGCTGCACTGCGACCTTTTGCATCTTCTCCGTGAAAAAAGCCTCCTACGGTTACTGCGCGTGGTGACAGGGCGATCATAATCACGCCATAGACCACCAAAAAACCCCAAAAGAACACACCCAGTAAGCTATTCGTCTCCATTAAGATCATCCCTAGTCCTTGAGTGCGCCAGTACAACTTGAACCTTGACCTGCGGTACAGGCGTAGCAATGATCTCGAGTAACAATCGGATTACCTTCTAAACTTTGGGCATTGAGCAAATCACGCAAATGAGGTCGATCGCGACCGATCAGGTCTGACAGTGGTAGTTCGAGCATCTGATTGAAGTCGCAGTCATATAGATAACCCTGCCAGTCGACACTGACCAGGCTGCGGCACATTACGGCTTCGAGATTCTCTGGGCGGTAGCTGTCACGCAACAATTGCATGTAGCTGTTGAATTGACCTTTACTCACCAGGGTGCTGCCAAAGCGGGCAATCGGTTGGTTGGTAATGGTGAGTAGGTGGTTGAAGTGAATACCAAAGTCCTCGGCCAGATGGACTTTGTAGTCTGCTTCAAGCTGCGCCTGAGGTGGGGGAAGATTTGGGCCTTGCGGGTTGTAAACCAAGTTCAAGGTAAGACCACTGCCGTCGATGCCGTACCCCAAGGCATTGAGTTTTTTAAGCCCCTCAATGCTGGCATCGAAAACGCCGTCACCGCGTTGTTTGTCGACGTTTCCCCGTGAGTAGCATGGCAAGGATGCACTGACTTCAACCCGCTGTTGCGCTAGGAAGTCGGCTAGATCCTCATAACCCGGCTCACTCAAAATCGTCAGATTGCAGCGATCAATTACACGTAAACCTTCGCGCCGCGCATGGATGACAATCTCCCTGAAGCGCGGATGCATTTCAGGCGCTCCACCCGTTAGGTCGAGCGTATGAACCGGATGTGCATCAATAACCTGGTGCAGCAACACGAGACTTTCATCGGTCATGGCTTCAGTGCGTGTTGGCCCGGCGTTGACATGACAATGCAAGCAGCGTTGGTTACACAAATAGGTAAGATTGACCTGCAGGGCTTCTAGCTGACCTCGGCGTATTGACGGGAAATCTAGAGCGTTCAGGAGAGGTAAGGTCGCGTGCATAGCAAGGGTTACTCTTGGGAGCTTCTGAGTTTGAGACTCAAGACAGGCCTGCGTTACAAACTAGCCGCTTGTATTTTGCTAGCGATATCGTCAAACCCTCCTAGAACCAGATCAGGCACCACACCCCAAGGATCAAAAATCACCGTTGGATCGCGACGTAGCCAAGCGGTACGCAAACCGTAGTTAGCGGCCCCAATGACGTCGAAAGGATTGCTGGAGACCAGCCAAACCTCTCCTGCGGGCACCTCACATTGTTTGACGAGGTGTTCATATACAATTGGGTCCGGCTTGAAGGACCGCACGTCCTCAACGCTCAATACATCAATAAAGCTCTCTCGTAGCGTTGCATACCGCAAGAGGGCGTCGATGGCAGTTCGACTGCCGTTGGAGAAAGCAAACAGTCGGAGCTTTGAGCTTTGCAAGTCAGCCAGCCCGCCTTTCACGTCATCGAAAGCCTCCAGCTCTGTATAGGCATGCATCGCCTGCTCCTGCTCTGAGGTGCTAAGCGTCACACCATGGCTCTCACAAGCGAACAGAAGGGCGTCATGCGTACAAACAGAGAAGTCCTGATAATCGCGCATCAGTCCTCGTCGAAAGCTGTATTCCAACTGCTTCTGTCTCCAAAGCTCCGAGATAACCACAGATTTTTGGCCAGCCAGCAATCCCAAGGCTCTCTCTACGGATTTTGTGTTGATCAACGTTCCGTAGACATCGAAAGCGATTGTTGGAGTCATCTGGAGATCCTCAGTAGTGACGCTGATGCGGTCATATACGAACCGATCAGTCCAATTATAGGCAAAAAAATATCAGAAATTCGCCATGATTATTTCAATAACTGTAAGAATTTCTTTCCGAGCAATCCCGGATTTGACCTGAGTACGCAAACCACTCATCGCACAATGCATAAAAAGGGCAAGTGACGCGGGGTCTTTAGACTGGGATACCTCGCCACTTATTTTGGCTTGTTCGAAAGCTTCAACGAAGACTTCGCGAAAACGGCGAGTTGCAAGAAATATTAGCTTTTCTACAGATGGGTCATTGGTCGAAAACTCGTTTGCGACGTTCACGAGCATGCATCCACGCGGCCCGTATCCAGGGGCTACGTCCTCAAGAACCGAGTTCAAACAGTTGCGAATGAAAGCCAAGGGGCTGGCAGCCCTGCCCAGCTCCTCACGCATCAAGACAGCTCGCATATCGAAGTAACGGGTAAATGCAGCTTCAAACAAACTCTGCTTGTTACCAAAACTATCGTAGAGACTACTTTTCGACAGCCCAGTAGCTTGCAGTAGATCTTGCAGGCTGGTCGCTTCATAACCTTTGCGCCAAAAAAGCTGCATTGCGCTTTCTAGCACATATTCAGGGTTAAAAATTCTTGGGCGTCCACGATTCATGGGTGGATTATGGACTATTCGGTTCGCTATAGGAAGTGAGCCCCAAACACCAAGTCAGGAAGGATAAAGTCAATTTTTCCAAGGTGTATGAGCACTTAGGTTCCGCGCTATACCCTGCTGCGGCTTTCACTAGTCAATTTCTCCACCGATGTAAGGACGCAAGCGTGCACCATAGCAATGCTTTTGACGCTGAGCGTCCAGCGGAGCTCCGCTGTCGTAGGCGTGCAAATCACTTGCTGAATTTGTTGAGATGTAACAACACGCACTGAAAGTCATCTATGTGAACAATCAACGCTCAACCCAGGTGAGGCACTACCGGAGCACTTGATCACTTTCTTGCTAGGTCAAGTCAAAATGGCTCATGGTTTTGCTGCTGAAAGTGGATGCCTCATTTGGACCTCGAAATATTGCTATTCGTAGCGTAAGGTCCCAGTGCTGCTACTGTGGATGACTTGACGACGTGGTGCTATGCCTATGTTCGCCTCCCAATAACCTTGGCATTGATATGAAAACACTTGCTCGGCTCGGTATCTGCCTTCTGCTTTGCATTGCCCTTCCCTTCAACGGGATTGCGGGGCTTGCTGCGGCCACAGAGCTTTGCCCGATGAAGGCAGCAGGTGCGCCAAGCATCGGCGACAAAGCCCACAATTGTTGTCAAGACGAGGGTAACCGCTCTGACCATGGAAACCCCTGCAAACCCGGCCAGGAATGCAAGACCGGCTGCATGCTGCAAGTACTGATCATAAGAACACCGCCCACAGTACCAACCCGTATTGACGCTCAATTATTCAACGATTTCTTACCCGCCAGAACCCCGCTTGCAGTTTGGCGACCTCCTCGTACCTGATTCCTGTACCACACCGAGTTCCATTCCACGCTAGTGGGATGGCATATCTGCGCGCATATCTAATGAAGCGCGCAGTGAAACATCACAGGAATCGTGAGTATGAATCCCAAACGCTATTGCACAGGGTGGCCCGTCGTGGCTGCCCTGGCGGCAAGCGTACTCGCACTGCCGAGTCTCGCCGCCCCTCTAACACTCGATGAAGCCTTGCGACTGGCCGAAAGCAATGCTCCATCGCTGACCGCCCAAGCCGCCAAACTGCAAGCCGCCAGTAATGCAGCCATTCCAGCCGGCGAACTACCCGATCCCAAACTGCTGCTGGGCGTACAGAACTACCCCATTGGCGGTCCGAATCGTTGGACTATTGACCAGGACTTCATGACCCAGCAATCGGTTGGAGTTAGGCAAGAAGTACCCAATCGTGACAAACGCAAAGCACGTATCGAGGTCGCTGATGCCGCCGTCGATCGAGCAGCGGCCGAAGGTCGTGTCGAGCGCTTGAACGTCCGTCAGGCCACGGCACTGGCCTGGATCAGCAGCTATTCCATCGAACGTAAAGAGGTCCTGTTCCAGGACTTTTACAAAGAAAATCGTTTGTTGACCGAAACCATTCGGGCACAGATCGCCGGTGGTCGTGCCCAACCTGCCGATGCAGTGACACCCAAGCAGGAGGCGGCTCAATTAGCGGATCAACAGGACGACCTAATCCGCCTGCGTGCTCAAGCCCGGGCTGGGCTTAAGCGCTGGATTGGGCCGGCGGCCAACGACGAACCAACTGGTGGCTTGCCGCAATGGCCCGTCGAGACCTCTGGTTACACCCGCAAACTGCAACATCACCCCGCGCTGGCGGCCTTTGTGCCGATGACTCGCGAGGCGCAAGCCAAGGTGCGTGAAGCCGAGGCGGAAAAGCAATCCGACTGGAGTTGGGAACTCGATTACCAACACCGTGGCCGTCAGTTCGGTGACATGGTCAGCGTGCAGTTCAGTTTCGATCTGCCACTGTTTCCCGACTCCCGTCAAAATCCCAAGATCGCTGCCAAACACGCTGAACTGAACCAATTGGAGGCTGAGCGTGAAGTCACTGTGCGTGAGAAAACCCAGCAACTGGAGGAGGACTTGGCCGAATACGAACGCCTGAATCGCGCCGTGCGCCGCAGTCAGGAAAGCCTGGTACCCCTGGCCAAAGAAAAGGTCGGACTGACCATGGCCAGTTACCGCGCAGGGAAAGGCAACCTGACGGCTGTCGTCGCAGCTCGACGTGAACTCATCGAGGTCCGACTCAAACAAGTCGACATCGAAGAGCAGCGAGCCCTGACCAATGCGCGCTTGTATTTCAATTACGGGGAAACCAGCCTATGAGCACTCGAATATGGAAAGCGGCTGTGTTGACTGGCTTGTCGGTCGCCCTAGGGGTTGCAGGCGGCTACTGGTTCGCTCAGCAGCGTATGAGCGCAATGCCTGATGCGCTCGCCGAGCAGAGTCCCAAGACACAAGACCAACGCAAGGTGCTGTATTGGTACGACCCGATGAAGCCGCAGCAGAAATTCGATAAGCCGGGCAAATCGCCCTTCATGGACATGCAACTCGTGCCGCAATACGCTGACGCTGCAACGAATGGCGCAGCCATCAGCATTGATCCAAGTCTGACTCAGAATCTCGGCCTGCGCCTGGCGACAGTCACCCGTGGAGTCCTCGCTTCCAGCCTGGACGTGGTCGGCGTGCTGGCGTTCAACGAACGGGATGTCGCCGTGATTCAGGCGCGTACTGCGGGTTTTGTGGAGCGGGTCTATGCCCATGCTCCCGGCGATATGCTGAAAGCCAATGCGCCATTGGCGGATATCCTGGTACCGGAATGGGCTGCAGCCCAGGAAGAATTCCTTGCACTTAAACGTCATGGTGATGCTGACTTGTTGGTGGCAGCACGCCAACGGTTGCACCTCACCGGGATGCCGGCGGCGCTGATTACCCAGGTAGAACGCAGCGGCAAGATTCAGCCTAACCTGACCCTCACCAGCCCCATTAGCGGTGTGCTGCAAGAGTTGGATGTACGTACGGGTATGACCGTGGCGGGAGGCGAGACTCTGGCTCGAGTCAATGGCTTGAGTAGCGTCTGGCTAGCCGTGGCCGTTCCAGAGTCGGAGACGGGATCGATCGTCCTCGGTCAAACGGTCGAAGCACGCCTGCCAGCCTTCCCTGGGACTGTGCTCGGAGGCGTGGTCAGCACGATTCTTCCCGAAACCAATCCGGACAGCCGCACCGTTCGTGTGCGGGTCGAACTCGCCAACCCTGATGGGCAACTCAGACCGGGTATGACGGCGCAGGTGCGCTTGAATCGTTCAACCGAGCAAAGCGTGTTGTGGGTGCCGAGCGAGGCCGTCATTCGCACCGGCCGACGCGTCCTGGTGATGCTCGCCGAAGACGCTGGTCGCTACCGACCCGTAGAGGTGCAACTCGGGCAGGAAAACGAAGGAAAAACGGTGGTATTGAACGGTCTGGAGGAAGGCCAGCAAGTGGTCTCCTCTGGACAGTTCCTGCTCGACTCCGAGGCCAGCCTCAAGGGCATCGTCGCGCGAACGCTGGAAATGCCACCACCTCCCGCAACAGCCTCAGCCTTTCATGAGGCGGATGGGCAAGTCGTACAGATCAATAGCAAAGACGTGACCCTCGCTCATGGGCCGTTCAAGACGCTGGGCATGCCTGGCATGACCATGACCTTCCCATTGGCGGACCCTGCACTCATGCAAGGACTCAAGGCGGGCGACAAGGTTCGTGTATCAGTCAGTCAAACCGACGATGGTTTGCGAGTCGAGCGTCTGGAAAAACTAGGGGGCCAGCCATGATCGCCGCCCTTATCCGCTGGTCAGTGGCCAACCGCTTCCTGGTACTACTGGCCACGCTGTTCGTCACGGTCTGGGGCGTCTGGTCGGTTCAGACCACTCCCATCGATGCACTGCCGGACCTCTCCGATGTTCAGGTGATCATCCGCACCCCCTACGCGGGGCAAGCGCCGCAAATTGTCGAGAACCAGGTGACCTATCCCCTGGCGACCACCATGCTCTCGGTACCGGGGGCCAAAACCGTACGCGGTTACTCCTTCTTCGGCGACAGCTTCGTTTACGTGCTGTTCGAAGACGGTACCGATTTGTATTGGGCCCGCTCACGAGTGCTGGAGTATCTGAGTCAGGTACAAAGCCGCCTGCCAGCTACGGCCAAACCGGCCTTGGGACCGGATGCCACTGGAGTAGGCTGGATCTATCAATACGCCTTGGTGGATCGCACCGGTGGACATGATCTGGCACAACTGCGCGCACTTCAGGACTGGTTTCTCAAGTTCGAGCTCAAAACCCTACCGAACGTGGCGGAAGTAGCCACCGTTGGTGGCATGGTCAAGCAGTATCAGGTGCAGCTCGATCCGCTGAAGTTGGCCAGCCTGGGCATCACGCAGTCGGAGGTGACCGAGGCGATTGGCAAGGCCAATCAGGAAACCGGTGGCGCCGTGCTGGAGATGGCGGAGACTGAATTCATGGTCCGCGCCTCAGGCTACCTGAAGACCCTCAATGACTTTCGCGCGATTCCACTCAAGCTCGGTGCCGGTGGCGTGCCGGTGACCCTTGGCGATGTGGCAACGATCCAGTTGGGGCCGGAAATGCGTCGCGGCATCACCGAACTCGACGGCGAAGGCGAGACCGTCGGTGGCGTGGTGATTCTGCGCAGCGGCAAGAACGCTCGCGAGACCATTGCGGCGGTCAAGGCCAAACTCGACGACTTGAAAAGCAGTCTGCCGGCGGGGGTGGAAATCGTCACCACCTACGACCGCAGCAAGCTGATCGATCGCGCCGTGGAAAATCTCAGCCACAAACTGCTCGAGGAGTTCATCGTCGTCGCGTTGGTCTGCGGGATATTCCTCTGGCACCTGCGCTCATCCCTGGTGGCCATTATCTCGCTGCCGGTTGGGGTGCTGATTGCCTTCATCGTCATGCGTCATCAAGGGATCAACGCCAACATCATGTCGCTGGGAGGGATTGCTATCGCCATCGGCGCCATGGTCGACGCCGCCGTGGTAATGATCGAAAACGCCCACAAGAAGGTCGAGGCCTGGCACGCGGCCCATCCGGGGGAAGAGCTGAAGGGCGAACATCATTGGCAGGTGATGACCGAAGCGGCGACTGAGGTGGGGCCGGCGCTGTTTTTCTGTCTGTTGATCATCACCCTGTCGTTCATTCCGGTGTTCACCCTGGAGGCTCAAGAGGGCCGCCTGTTTGGTCCCCTCGCCTTCACCAAGACCTACGCCATGGCTGCGGCGGCCGGACTGTCGGTGACCCTGGTGCCGGTACTGATGGGGTACTGGATTCGCGGGCGTATTCCCAATGAACAACAAAACCCGTTGAACCGTTGGCTGATCAGGATCTATCAACCGGCCCTGGACGCGGTGCTGCGTCGGCCCAAAATCACCATGCTGGTGGCGCTACTGGTCTTTCTCAGCGCGCTATGGCCGATCTCTCGCTTGGGTGGCGAGTTCCTCCCTGCGCTGGACGAGGGCGATCTGCTCTATATGCCTTCGGCCCTACCGGGGTTGTCAGCGCAGAAAGCGGCGCAGCTGCTGCAGCAGACCGACCGCCTGATCAAGACGGTGCCCGAAGTCGAGCACGTCTTTGGTAAAGCTGGCCGCGCCGAAACTGCCACCGATCCGGCACCGCTGGAGATGTTCGAGACCACCATTCAATTCAAGCCGCGCGAGCAGTGGCGCCCAGGAATGACCCAGGAAAAGCTTGTGGAAGAGTTGGATCGGGTGGTACGTGTCCCTGGATTAACCAACATCTGGATACCGCCAATCCGCAACCGTATCGACATGCTCGCCACCGGGATCAAGAGCCCGATTGGGGTGAAAATTGCCGGCACCAACCTGACGGAGATCGATGCGGCTACTCAGGCTGTCGAACGCGCGGCTAAGGACGTACCCGGGGTCAGTTCGGCCCTGGCCGAGCGACTGACCGGTGGCCGCTATATCGACGTGGATATCGACCGCAAGGCGGCCGCCCGCTACGGACTGAATATTGCCGATGTGCAGTCGATCGTGGCAGGGGCTATTGGCGGCGAAAACATCGGGGAGACCATTGAAGGGCTCGCCCGCTTCCCGATCAATGTGCGTTACCCCCGCGAGTGGCGTGACTCGCTCGGCGCCCTGGAGCAGCTGCCGATCTACACCCCCTTGGGGAGCCAGATCACCCTCGGCACGGTGGCGAAGATCAAGGTCAGCGACGGCCCGCCGATGCTCAAGAGCGAAAACGCTCGACCTTCTGGCTGGGTGTACATCGACGTGCGTGGTCGGGATATTGCCTCAGTGGTCGCCGACCTGCGCCGGGTCGTCAGTGAACAAGTCAAGTTGCAGCCAGGCATGAGCCTGAGCTACTCGGGTCAGTTCGAGTTTCTCGAACGGGCCAATGCAAGGCTCAAGCTGGTGGTGCCAGCGACGCTACTGATCATTTTCGTACTGCTTTACCTGACGCTCGCCCGCTTCGACGAGGCCTTGCTGATCATGGCTACCTTACCGTTCGCACTGACTGGCGGGGCATGGTTCCTCTATCTGCTGGGATACAATTTGTCAGTGGCCACCGGTGTCGGCTTTATCGCCTTGGCCGGTGTGTCTGCCGAATTTGGCGTGATCATGCTGATCTATCTGAAGAACGCCTGGGCCGAACGTGAAGAGCTTGGTGACAACACTGAGCGTGGGCTAATCGATGCGGTTCGCGAAGGCGCGGTGCAGCGGGTTCGACCCAAGGCCATGACAGTGGCCGTGATCATTGCCGGCTTGCTACCCATCCTCCTGGGTAGCGGTACCGGCAGCGAAGTGATGAGCAGAATTGCCGCCCCCATGGTCGGCGGCATGATCACCGCGCCACTATTGTCCCTGTTCGTTATTCCGGCGGCCTTTCATCTTTTACGTCGTCGCCACCTGAAACGTTGAACTGACTGTAAATCCGAGATGGTTGAAGTGAAAGGATTAGCTAGAACCTGATCTAGCGGATCCTTTCACCCAGTCCAATTGAGCCGTGTCGGTACCTGCCAGAACCAACAAACGCGACGTAGGCATGAAGTCTATGCAGCTGTCCGCCAATCTGGGCATGCACTCAGTACTCGAAAAAGCCATTCGCTATGGCATAGTCGGCGCGGCGAGAAGCGCTCCACCCTGTAACGAGGCAACAAGCGGGCAGGAAATGTTCCCCTCCCTCGAGTGGCAAGCACGCACAAGCTCAGATAGGGCAGCCTCCATACGTTTCAAGTCTGCCATCTTCTCTCGCACGTCTTTAAGCCTGTGCTCTGTCAGGTGGCTGGCTTCCTCGCAGTGAGTACCGTCCTCCAGTCGCAGTAATCCAGCAATCTCGTCCAGGCTGAAGCCTATACGCTGCGCTGACTTTACGAATCGTAACCGCGCTACATCCGCGCCTCCATAACGGCGAATGCTGGCGTAAGGCTTATTGGGGTTGTCTCAGAATTCGGAAAATAAAGCACGCTAAGGCGTAGTCAACCCGTGACTCCCCCCGCGCCGACACCGTGAGCTTCGTTCCGTCTTGTAGTGACGCAATGAGCGGGCAGGACACGTTCCCCTTTCGCGCATGGCAGGCGCACACCAGTTCAGACAGCACGGCCTCCATGCGCGTCAAGTCGGCCATTTTCTCGCGCACGTCCTTAAGCATGTGTTCCGCCAAGCTACCAGCTTCCTCGCAATGTGTTCCGTCATCTAGCCGCAGTAGCTCGGCGATTTCATCCAGAATGAAACCCCGCCGCTGGGCCGATTTCACGAAGCGCACCCGCGTTACATCCGCCTCGCCATAGGGCTTGTCTGGTTCCGGCAGCAGTTCCTTGCGCTGATAGAGCTGGATGGTCTCCACATTGACCCCGGCTGCCTTGGCGAAATTGCCGATGGTCAGGTTCTCCAAATTGTGTTTGATGCTGCTTGATTCCGTACCTGACTACGGGATTAACCTTAACCCATCGATCAAATGCTCGAAAGGAGAAATGCATGTCTGAACCATCAAACGGGCGCGCCCCTCTTGTCGCCGGGGGGCTGGCGGCGATTCTCGCCTCGACTTGCTGTCTTGGGCCGTTGGTTCTGATCGCACTGGGATTCAGCGGGGCCTGGATCGGCAACCTGACGGTGCTCGAACCGTACCGTCCGCTCTTCATCGGTGCTGCGCTCGTGGCGTTGTTCTTCGCCTGGCGGCGCATTTTCCGGCCAGTACAGGCATGCAAGCCGGGCGAGGTGTGCGCAATTCCGCAGGTGCGGACCACCTATAAGCTCATTTTCTGGATCGTTGTCGCGTTGGTCTTGGTCGCGCTCGGTTTTCCCTATGTTGTGCCATTTTTTTACTAATCAGGAGTTCACCATGAAAAAACTGTTTGCCGCCCTCGCTCTCGTCGCCGTTGTCGCTCCGGTGTTGGCCGCCACCCAAACCGTCACGCTATCCGTGCCTGGCATGACTTGCGCTGCCTGTCCGATCACGGTCAAAAAAGCCATCTCGAAAGTAGATGGCGTCAGCAAGACCGACGTGATTTTTGACAAGCGTGAAGCTACGGTGACCTTTGACGACGCCAAGACCAGTGTCCAGGCACTGATGAAGGCAACCGAAAACGCCGGCTATCCATCCACACTCAAGAACTGATCATGCAAAATCCGAAAACACTGATGCGTGTCGGCGTGGTTGGCGCGGTGCTGGTAGCGCTGTGCTGCTTTACCCCGATTCTGGTTATTTTGCTCGGTGTTGTCGGCTTGTCCGCCCTCACCGGATATCTGGACTACGTACTGATGCCCGCCCTTTTAGTATTCATCGGTTTGACCATTTACGCAGTCCGGCGCAAACGCAAAGCCGATGCTTGCTGCCCACCAAGTGGAATAAGAGGAAAAAAATGATTGCAATAACTATAGACGGGATGACCTGCATGTCCTGCGCCACGCACGTCAAGGACGCTTTGGAAAAACTTCCCGGCGTAAGCCATGCCTTGGTGTCCTATCCCGAGAGCAAGGCGCAGGTACTGGCTGACACTGGCGCCAGTCGCGACCAGATGCTGGTAACTATCGCAGCGCTGGGTTATCGGGCCGCTTTCGATGAGGGGTCCAATAAACGCGACTCCGGCAAGATTCCGGCAACCGACAAGCCCGGGAGCGGTTTACACATTGCCATCATCGGTAGCGGCGGTGGCGCTATGGGAGCGGCGCTGAAGGCCGTCGAGCAAGGCGCGATGGTCACGCTGATCGAGCGCGGTACCATCGGCGGCACTTGCGTCAATATCGGCTGCGTGCCGTCCAAGATCATGATCCGTGCCGCCCACATCGCCCATGTGCGCCGCGAAAGCCCATTCGACGGCGGCATCGCGGCGACTGTGCCGGTGATTGACCGCAGCAAGCTGCTGGCCCAGCAGCAGGCGCGCGTCGATGAACTGCGGCACGCCAAGTATGAAGGCATCCTGGTAAGTAATCCGAGCATCACCGTACTGCGCGGCGCAGCCCGCTTCAAGGATAGCCAACACCTCGTTGTACATATGACCGAAGGCGGTGAGCGTACAGTGGCATTCGACCGCTGCCTGATCGCCACCGGCGCCAGTCCAGCCATTCCGCCGATCCCCGGCCTGAAAGACACGCCGTACTGGACCTCCACCGAGGCGTTGGTCAGCGACACCATTCCCGAACGCCTGGCCGTGATCGGCTCGTCGGTGGTGGCGTTGGAACTGGCGCAAGCCTTTGCCCGGCTAGGCAGTCAGGTCACGATCCTGGCCCGCAGCACGCTGTTCTTCCGCGAAGACCCGGCAATCGGCGAGGCTGTCACAGCCGCCTTCCGTGCCGAGGGCATCGAAGTACTGGAACACACACAGGCCCGCAATGTAGCGTATTCAGACAATGAATTCGTGCTCACCACGGAACACGGCGAAGTACATGCCGACAAGCTGTTGGTCGCTACCGGCCGGACACCAAATACACGCCGCCTGGCGCTGGAAACGGCGGGCGTGGCTGTCAATGCGCAGGGCAGCATTGCCATCGACAAAGGCATGCGCACCAGTACGCCACACATTTATGCTGCTGGCGACTGTACTGACCAGCCGCAATTTGTTTATGTCGCAGCGGCCGCCGGCACCCGCGCGGCCATCAACATGACAGGCGGGGATGTTGCCCTCAATCTGGGCGCAATGCCAGCGGTGGTGTTCACCGATCCGCAAGTTGCTACTGTGGGCCTGACCGAGGCCGAAGCGCATGCACAAAACATCGAGACCGATAGCCGTACGCTGACACTCGACAACGTGCCTCGTGCGCTCGCCAACTTCGACACACGCGGTTTTATCAAGCTGGTCATCGAAGAAAGTAGCGGACGGCTCATCGGCGTCCAGGCGGTAGCCCCGGACGCGGGCGAGCTGATCCAGACGGCGGTGCTGGCCATACGTAACCGCATGACGGTGCAGGAATTGGCTGACCAGTTGTTTCCCTACCTGACGATGGTCGAGGGGCTAAAGCTCGCCGCACAGACCTTCAGCAAGGATGTGAAACAACTGTCCTGTTGCGCGGGTTGAGGAAAAGGAGGTGTTCAGTGAGCACTTATACAGTTCCCCGCTTAGCACATGGCGCGGGCGTTAGTGTGCATATCGTGCGCAATTACATGCTGCGCAGGTTGCTGCTACCGTTAGCACGAACTTCGGCGGACATTGTCTGTTCGACAAGACAGCCTTGCGGCGCTTGCGTTTCGTGCAATCCTCCTTTGAGGCTGGTATCGGCCTGGACATGCTAATGCGCTGTTCCGTGCGATGGACACCGAAAATAGGAAGGCTGCGACAGTGCAGCTTGTTGACATACGCAAGCTTGTTGAGTGCCGCTGTCAGGCGCCCGCTGGCCTGGATGCGCAGTTGGTAGAGCAGTCGAGCGAAATGGCACATGAAACAGCGGTTTTGACATGAACAATCCCGAGCATTTGCCCGATGGAGCAGGTAAGCCAATCACCGCTCACCTATGGGGTGTGCTTGCGGTTCTATCGTGCCCCTGCCATCTACCCATTTTCGCCATTGTTCTGGCTGGTACGACAGCCGGCGCCTTCATTGGTGAACACTGGGGTATCGCGGCACTCGCACTGACCGGTTTGTTTGTCCTGTCCGTGGCACGACTGCTACGAGTCTTCATGGGGCGATCATGAGCGATATCCCACACGCCGAATGGACTACGGCGCAACTGGCGTAGGTGGTTGTGTGCGGGCAGCTTTAGCTGCATTACCAGCCGATTGTCGATCTGCCCAGAGACAAGATTGCCGGCGCGGAAGCACTGGTGCGCTGGCGGCACCCAAGTCTCGGCTTGTTACTGCCGGGTCAGTTCCTGCCCGTGGTGGAATCGCCCGGTTTGATGCCGGAAATTGGCACATGGCTGCTACACGAAGCCTGTCGCCAGATGCACGACTGGCTACCTCTGCAATGGAGGCCGTTCCGTCTGGCCGTCAATGTATCCGCACGCCAAGTCGGAGCAGATTTCGATGGTCAAGTGCCGCCGATTATTTGGAGATCGGGCTGACCGAAACTGAAGTCCGCGCGTCTACGTGAAATCTGTAATTCATTGCTAGGTTCAGACCTGGATTTTAAATAGAAATGCGTTTTTTGGACCTCTTTTCAAGGTTTCAACCAGCGCCGGAGGTTTTCACACAGCCTGTATGGTTGTTCGTTCTCGCGCACCGTTACCTCATTAACCTGGAGAAATATCACGACTACCAAACGCAAAGTCGAAGTTTTTAACGCGGGCTGTCCCGCCTGCCAAACCGCCATCGAATTCGACAATCACATCGCATGCAGTTCGTGTGATCTCTCAACTCTCGATATGAACGACATCAATGTGGCGAAACGTGCCCATGATCTGGGTGTCCGCTCGGTGCCAGCAGTCGCCATAAACGGCCAGTTGGCTTCGTGTTGTTGTTCAGACGCTGGCGTCGAAGAGCAGGCGCTTCGCGCCGCGGACCTCGGTCAAGCCTAGACAGCATGCACGGGAAGGGTTACGGCCGCTCCCCGGATGCCGCGCGCCAGTAATTTCTTTGGATAAACGCTTGACCTTGGTGCTTACTCCAAGGGTTATCGTTCTTATGTCCCTATTGACTTTAAATGACGGGAGATATCATGAATTTCAGAGCATCAACACAGCGTATGTTTCTCACATTGACCATCGCCCTGATGGCAACCGGCGTACTGGCCGCACCGCCCACCTACCGGTTGTACGTAGACGGCCTGTCCTGTCCGTTCTGCGCCTATGGCATCGAGAAAAAACTGAACGCCGTCGAAGGCGTCGAAAGTCTTGAAACCAACATCAAGGACGGCACTGTGACCGTCACCATGAAGAACGGCGCACCGCTCAACGAGGCCGCAGCTAAACTGGCGGTAAAAGCTGCCGGTTTCAGTCTACGCAAACTCGAACCGGTTCAATCCGCCCCGGCGGAACAGACGAAATGAAGGTCGTGCTGAAGACAGGGTTGGCGACGTTTTGCCTAACGGCTGGAACCGCATGGAGCGCGCCGATCACCTTCAACACGGCGCTGCCAGTGCGCGAAGGTGGCTACGTCCTGCGCGAGCAGTTTGTCTTCATGAAGAGCGCCGACGACCCGACGCCGGCTGGGCACGACATGGAAGCAAGCGCCCTGGTATCGGTGCTGGGCTATGGCGTGACGCGGGACTTCGCGCTGTTCGGCATGCTGCCCTGGTTCGACAAGCGTCTGGACATGAGCAAGGGCGGGCAGGATCTATCCCGGCAGAAATCGGGCGTTGGCGATCTCACGGTGTTTGGCCGCTACACCGCCTATGAATTCAACGCACAGGGGAAAACTTTCCGTATCGCACCGTTCCTGGGCGTGAAGGCACCAACTGGTGAGGATAATGCCCGCGACGGTGTGGGGCGCTTGCCTCCGCCGGTCCAACTTGGTTCCGGTTCATGGGATGTGCTCGGTGGCGCTGTGCTCACCTATCAGACGCTGGATTTCGAGATCGACAGCCAGGTGAGTTACAAGGCCAACACCGACGCCAACGGCTTTCAAGCTGGTAATGTCGCCAGCCTCGACACCTCATTCCAGTACCGGCTGTGGCCGCGCAGCCTGGGCGCGGGTGTTCCCGCTTTTCTGTATGGAGTGCTCGAAGCCAATCTCGTGCATTCGGCCCGGGATCGCAGCGGCGGAGCCGACGACCCGAATTCGGGGGGCACCACGCTGTTCATCACACCCGGACTGCAATACGTGACCCAAAAATGGATAGTCGAGGCCGGCGTTCAGATTCCCGCCAGCCAGCATCTCAACGGCACGGCGCTGAAGAACGATTACGTTTTCACCACCGGCTTTCGCGTCAACTTCTGAGACCAAACCATGCAATTTCGATCGGCAGCCAAATGGGCTAAAAATATCGTGATCGCATCGGCAGCGCTACTCGCTGCCGGTTGGCTGGCCTTTGTGCCGTCGGCCAAGGAGCCGCCCTACACCTTTGTGACGGCGTGGGGCGAGAAAGGCGGCGCGCCCGGCCAGTTCAACGATCCGACCGGAATCGCCGTCACCGCCGACGAAGTGTTTGTTGCCGACTCGCGGAATGGCCGCATCCAGGTCTTCGATCGTGACGGCCATTTCAAACGCCAATTCGGGACGCCCGGGAAGAAACCGGGCCAGCTCGACCGCCCGATGAATCTGACTATCCACCAGGGTGAGCTTTACGTGGCCGAATACTTCAATGACAGGATTCAGGTTTTCAGCCTCGACGGCCAGTCCAGGCGCCTGATTGGCAAGTCCGGTAGCGGCCCCGGAGAATTCAATGCGCCTGGCGGGGTAGCGGTAGCGCGTGACGGCGATATAGTAGTGGCCGATTTCTACAATCAGCGCATCCAGCAGCTTACGGCCAACGGCGGCTTCGTGCGCCAATGGGGAACGACCGGCAAGATAGGCACCCGGGGCGGCGAGTTCAACTATCCCACGGACGTCGCTTTCGGCCCCAACGGCACCCTCTACACGGCCGACGGCTACAATGATCGGATACAGTCCTTTGGACCTGACGGGTCGTCATTGGGCAAGTGGGGCGGCCCGTTCGCCATGAACATTTTCGGCCCCTTCAACGGCTGGTTCGCAACCGTGACCGGCGTGACCGTCGATCAGCAAGGTAATGTTTTTGCGGCCGACTTCTACAATCATCGAATTCAAAAATTCTCCGCGGAAGGCAGGTTTTTGACGAGCTTCGGCGGAAAAGGCAGCGGCCCGGGTCAGTTCGAGCACGCCATCGCGGTTGCCGCAGCCAGCGACGGAACGATATTCGCGGTCGATTTCGCCAATAACCGAATTGAAAAGTGGACTCCGGCAAAGCCTTGACCATGGTGCGTACTCCAGGGTTTGTATTGTCGCTAACCAATTGGAGAAAGCCATGTACACCATCGGTAAAGTAGCCGCGCTGGCGGGAGTTAGTCCGGATACGCTGCGCTACTACGAAAAGCACGCCTGATCACACCCGCATCGAAAACCGCTGCGGGCTACCGTCTATACAACAATGAAGCCGTGCGTCGTATCCGCTTCATCAAACATGCCCAACACTGCGGATTCACGTTGTCGGATATTCACGAGCTTCTGACGTTGAAGCAGACCGGTAGCGCCTTTTGCGAGGACGTGCGCAGTCTAGGCATCGAGAAGAAGCTGCGTATCGAGCACAAACTGCTAGCCTTGCAGGCCATATCGTGCGCCCTCGATGAATTGATACAGGGCTGCGAAGGCGGCGAGGCAGTGACCGACAACTGTCCCATCCTGGTGGCGCTGGAAAACAGTCTCGCCGAGGCGGCCCGATGAGTGTCAAGATCGAACTCATTGCCGCGCAGGGATGCGACAAATGCGTAGCCGCGCAAGAACAGCTACGCGCCATTGCAACCGCAAAACTTGGCGACAACGAGGTCGCTCACGCACAGCGCAGTCGGCGGAAGCTGGCCAGAGTGTCGTGATCGGGGTGGCTGCCGGCTGCGAGGTAGAAAAAGGCGAGCGAGTCGTAAACGGCGCGTTCAATCTTGCGGTTGGAAAAGGTGCCGATGGCATAGTCATAGTCCAGCAAACTGAGCAGCACCTCGGGGTGATAGGCGGCGCTGCGCGTCCGCCAAAAAACCGGGTGAGCCATCACCTGCGCCATGTTGTGCGCCAGTTGGGTAACCTGCTGCCGGAGAGCCATATCGGAAAGCCTGCCGTGAGGGACTTGTTGTCGCTGAACCGCGGGACGTTGATGCACGTCATTTCGCTGCAGGCGCCCGCACGGGAAGATGATGATCGCCTCAAGGATCTGGACTTCATCCCGACAGGTATCGCGGGGCGCGATTTTGCACGTCGCCAGATGGCGGCGGCACCATGGAATGAAGCTGTCGATACCGGAATGAGTATCGTCGTACACCGTTGAGCTGTTTGCAGGGGTTGCTATGATGTCGAAGCGTAGCCTCAGGGTCTCTCCAAACCGGAACATTCGACCGTGACGTCATTCCTGCTCACCTACGAGTCCGCGATACGCCTGGGTGCCTTTACCGGCATCTTCGCCGTGATGGCGCTGTGGGAAGTACTCGCACCCAAGCGGCGCCAATCCATTGGTCGCTGGCAGCGCTGGCCCCCCAACCTCGGCATTGGCGTGCTGGACAGCGTACTGGTGCGACTGATATTCCCCACCGCCGCTGTCGGCGTGACGCTGTATGCCGATGCCCACGGCTGGGGAGCGTTCCATGCGCTGGACGTGTCGGGCTTGCTCGCGGTGGTGGCGTCGATTCTGCTGCTAGACCTGGCCATCTATCTGCAACACGTGATTTTTCATGCGGTGCCACTGCTGTGGCGGCTGCACCGAATGCATCACACCGATCTCGAGTTTGACCTGACCACCGGGACGCGCTTCCACCCGTTGGAGATTGTGCTGTCGCTAATGCTCAAGCTGGGCGTTATCGTCGCGCTGGGTGCGCCGGCGATCGCGGTGCTGCTCTTCGAGGTGCTGTTGAATGCCACTGCCATGTTCAACCACGCCAACGCGCGTCTGCCTCGGCGGTTGGACGCGGTTCTGCGCTGGCTGCTGGTCACGCCGGACATGCATCGCGTGCACCATTCGTGGCACCCGGATGAAACCAACTCCAACTTCGGCTTCAACCTGTCGTGGTGGGACCGGCTGTTCGGCACTTATCGTGCACAGCCGCGCGACGGCCATGCCGGCATGACCATCGGCATCAACCAGTTCCGCGATCCACGTGAGCTGCGCCTTGACCGCATGCTGTGGCAACCGACGCGCGGGCCGGTGAACAGCTATCCGATCAATGCGCGGCCCGAGGCCCCGGGTGGTGCAGACATCCCGTGAACGACCGCAAAAGCGAAGCTGGCACATTGACGCGTCATGGAGGTGCGCTGCCACCCCGGACTCAAAGCCCGGCGATTGTCATGGATGGTCGCCCGTTCGGGCGGGGTGACACTCGCTTCGTGATGCTTTCGCGAGCGCTATGAAATTTTCGCGCCGCAAGGCCCTTGACTCTGACCTTGGTCAAAGGCCCAGACTCGCGGCATGAACACACAAACTGCTCCACTCACCATCGGTGCCGTCGCCAAGCGCGTTGGCGTGGCGATCAACACGATTCGTTATTACGAACGCTTGGGGCTGTTGCCCAAGCCACCGCGACGTGCCTCAAACTATCGAAGTTGTGGGGATGGAGCGATCGCGCAGCTGCGCTTTAACCGCCGGGCCATAAATCCGAGCCTCACCCTGAAGGAGATTCTCGATCTGCTCACGCTCCCGCATAACCACCAGAAGGGGGTGGCTGCAGTGAAGCAGCGCGCACAGCTTTGGCTGGTGGCGCTGAATGCCCGCATTGCCGAGTTGCAGCGTGTGTGCGATGGGCTTGCACAACGGGTGGAGTCCTGTCCCGGCCACGGCGCACCCGACCATTGCCCGAGCTTGCGGGTGCTAACCCATGAGGAGATGTCGTCATGAGCGAACCGATAGCCTGTTGCCAGGGTGCCAGCCAGTCGGCGGACGCGATGGCGATCGATCCGGTGTGTGGGATGCAGGTGAATCCGGCGACCGCAAAACACGTCAGCATGCACGACGGGCAGACGTTCCATTTCTGCTCCGTCGGTTGCAAGACGAAGTTCGAGGCGGCACCGGCATCGTATCTGGTGGCTTCCGGCAAGCAGATTGCGGCGGGTAGCTGCTGCGCCGGCGAGACGGTCGCGACGCCCGATCATGCCGCAGCAAGCCTCACCCAAGAGAAGGATCCGGTCTGCGGGATGACGGTGGACCCGCACACCGCCAAGCAGCATGTTGAACATGCCGGTCACACTTACTACTTCTGTGGGCAGCGGTGCAGCGACAAATTCATAGCCGAACCACTGGCCTGGCTCGAAGGTCACGCGGCCCCGGGGGCGATCTACACCTGCCCGATGCACCCGGAGATCCAGCAGGTCGGACCCGGCGAGTGCCCCAAGTGCGGCATGGCGCTGGAGCCAATGCTGCCCAGAGAGGACGAAAACGACGGCGGCGAAGTGCGCGCCATGACCCGCCGCTTTTGGCTGCTGGTGGCCCTCACGCTGCCGGTGTTCCTGCTGGCGATGGGACCGCACCTATTCGGCTGGCAGCTGCCGTCACCATGGGATGGGATAACCCACTGGGTCGAGGCGGTGCTGGGGACGGCGATGGTGCTGTGGGGCGGGGCGCCGTTTTTCCAGCGCGGCTGGAATTCGCTCAGGCCTTGGCGGCCGAACATGTACACGCTGATCGGCGTGGGGACCGGCGTGGCTTGGCTCTACAGCGTGGTGGCATTTGTGCTGCCGGGGATCTTTCCGGCCAGCTTTCGCGACGTGCACGGCCAGGTCGGCGTGTATTTTGAAACCGCTGCGGTGATCGTCACCCTGGTCACGTTGGGCGACTTTCTGGAGCTGCGCGCGCGCCGCCGTACCGGTGCCGCGCTGAAGGCGCTGCTGGGGCTGGCGCCGAAGACCGCGCATCGGCTGGCCGACGACGGCAGCGAGAGCGACGTGCCACTGGCTGAGGTGCATGCGGGTGATTCCCTGCGCGTTCGCCCCGGCGAAAAGGTGCCGGTCGATGGCGTGGTGCTCGACGGCGAGAGCCATGTCGACGAATCGATGCTCACCGGCGAGCCGATGCCGGTGAGCAAGACCAAGGGCGAGCCGGTGACCGGCGGCACCGTGAATCAGGACGGCGCGTTGACCATGCGTGCGGAAAAAGTCGGCGGCGAGACGATGCTGGCGCAGATCGTGGCGCTGGTGGCCAAGGCGCAGCGCAGCCGCGCGCCGCTGCAGCGGGTGGCCGATCGCGTTGCGGCGTGGTTCGTGCCGGCGGTGTTCGCCTGTTCCATACTGGCGTTCGCGGGCTGGGCCTGGCTCGGTCCAGATCCGAAGCTGACGCATGCGTTGATCGCGGCGGTGTCGGTGCTGATCATCGCCTGCCCGTGCGCGCTGGGGCTGGCCACGCCGATCTCGATCATGGTGGCCAGCGGCCGCGGTGCGCAGAACGGCGTGTTGTTCAAGGATGCCAGCGCGATCGAGGCGCTGCGCGACATCGACACCCTGGTGCTGGACAAGACCGGCACGCTGACCGAAGGCAAGCCGGCGCTGACCGAACTGCTGCCGCTAGGCGAACTGCCGCGCGAACGCCTGCTGCTGCTGGCTGGCGCGTTGGAGCAGCCCAGCGAGCATCCTCTGGCGCGAGCGATCGTCAATGCCCTCGACGGCGAAACGCCGCCCACGGTGGAGGATTTCCGCACCCTGACCGGTCGCGGCGTGCAGGGCCGTGTCGACGGCCGCCTGGTGGCGCTGGGCAATGCGCGACTGCTCGACGAACTCAAGATCAACGCCGACGACAAGGCCACGCAACAGGCCGAAGCGCTGCGCGGCGACGGCGCTACGGTGATGTTTCTCGCCGTCGACGGGGTGCTGGCCGGCTTGATCGCGGTCGCCGACCGGATCAAACCGGGCACGGCGAAAGCGATTGCGGCGCTGCATGCCGACGGCCTGCGCCTGGTGATGCTGACCGGCGACAACGCGACCACGGCGAGTGCGGTGGCGCGCCAACTGGGCATCGACGAGGTGCATGCCGATGTGACACCCGCCGACAAGGCATCGGTGGTGACCCGGCTGAAGAGCGAGGGCCGCCGCGTGGCGATGGCCGGCGACGGCATCAACGACGCGCCCGCGTTGGCGGCGGCGGACGTGGGCATCGCAATGGGCAGCGGCACCGACGTGGCGATGGAAAGCGCGCAGGTGACTCTGATCAAGGGCGATCTGGGTGCCATTGCGCGGGCACGCTCGTTGTCCCGTGCCACCGTGCGCAACATCCACCAGAACCTGTTCTTCGCCTTCATCTACAACGCGGTCGGCGTACCGCTGGCGGCCGGTGTGCTGTATCCGGTACTGGGCATCACGCTGTCACCCATGGTGGCCGCATTGGCCATGAGCCTGAGCTCGGTGTCGGTGGTGAGCAATGCGTTGCGCCTGCGCAAGGTGACGTTGTGATAGAACGTACCAGCAAGTGCCTTGCAATCGATCATCAGACCCCACTTCCAGTGACCACGTACAGCAATCTGTCCCGGCGACATCCCGCCAAACCTTTGCGCCTGACGGCCCTCGTTCTGGCCACGGCCTTGGGGGGATGCACGGTGGGACCGAATTTCGTGCACCCCGATCCGCCGCAGGCGGCGGCCTATACGTCGGCAGCGACCGCGCCGCATCTGCAGCCGGATGCCGGCGAGCCCGCGCAGCGGGTCAGCGTCGAGCAGGCAATTCCGGCCGCCTGGTGGCAACTGTTCCGCTCGCCACCACTGGACCGTCTGGTGCGCCAGGCGATTGCCAACAGTCCTACCATCGCGGCGGCCCAGGCCCGACTGCTGCAGTCGCAACAGGTGGTGGCCGAAGCACGCGGGGCCTATGCCCCGCAGATCGATGCTTCCGCTTCGGCCGAGCGGCAAAAGGGGCCGCCGTTTGCCCTGGGTATTCGGCCCAACCATGATCTGCCGACCTACAGCCTCTACTCGGCCGGCGCCACCGCAAGTTTCACCCCCGACGTGTTCGGCCTCACCGGTCGGCGGGTGGAACAGCAGCAGGCGTTGGCGCAGAACCAGGCGTATCAACTGGCAGCGGCGCAACTGGCCGTCACCGGCAATGTCGTCCATCAGACGCTCACCATCGCGGCGGCCCGGCAGCAGATCGCGGCGCTCGACGCCACCGTCGCCGCCGACGAAAAAACCCTCGCGCTGGTGCGGCAGAAATACACCGATGGCAAGCTGGCCCGGGATGACGTATTGACCGTCCGGGCTCAGCTCGCGAATGACCGTGCCCTTCTGCCGCCGATGCGGCAAGAGGTGGCCGTGGCGCAGGACGCGCTCGCCATCTTGGTCGGTGTGGCGCCAGCCTCGTTCTCGCCGCCGGACTTCGACCTGGCCGATTTCACGCTGCCGGCCGAGCTGCCGGTCGGGCTGCCTTCGGCGCTGGCTGAGCGCCGCCCCGACATTCTCGCCGCCGAGGCCCGGTTGCACGCCGCCAGTGCGGCGGTCGGCGTTGCCGACGCGCAGATGTATCCGAGCTTCACCTTATCTGCGTCGGTCGGCACGGCGGCGCTTGCCACCAGCTCGCTGGGCGGCGGTTCCAACCTGGTCTGGACGCTGTTCGGCGGTATCACTGCACCGATTTTTCATGGCGGTGCGCTGACCGCGCAGAAGCGGGCAGCGATCGATCAGTTCCACGCCGAGCTGGCGCTGTACCGGCAGACCGTGCTGACCGGACTTGGCCAGGTGGCCGACCTGCTGCGTTCGCTCGGCCACGATGCCGAACGGGTACAGGCCGAGCGCCAGGCGCTGGACGCCACCGACGACTCCTTGCATCTGGCGCAACGCCGTTACGCACTGGGCAAGACCGGCCGGCTGCCCCTGCTCGATGCCGAACGCCGTGATCAGCAGCAGCGCGTGTCGTATGTCCAGGTCAGGGCGCAACGTTACCTGGACAGCGCCCAGCTGTTCGTGGCCCTGGGTGGCGGATGGTGGCGCGATGCCGGCGCCCCCGACCAACGCGCCAACCCGACACGCCAACCCTCATCATCCGCCGTGCCTGATCGTCGACGCACCCTCGAACCGAACCAGTGAATACGCCAATGAAACCTCTTGTCCAAAAAATCCGCACCGTTTTCGGATCGATGCGAACTGCGCACGGCAAAAGACCGCGCCAGGGTGCTCGCCGTGCCTTGCGAATCGGGATCGTGCTGCTGGTGCTGGTCGCCTTCGGGTTGCTGCTGCGACTGACTGTGATGCAACCCCCTAGCGTTTCGGTGGCCACCGTGCAGCGCGGCAATGTCGTCGACGAAGTGAAAGGCTCCGGAACGGTGACGGCCGATGCGCTGGCCAATATTGCCTCGAAAATCACCGGACGGGTGGAGCAAGTCTTCGTCGCGGAGGGCGACAGCGTCAGCAAGAACCAGATCCTCGCCACGCTCGACCAGGATGGTCTGCGCCATCAGGTCGAGGTCGCCCAGGCGCGGCTGGACGCTGCCCGCATCAACGCCGAGCAACGCCAGCGCGAATGGACCCGGGAGAAACAACTTGTGGCCTCCGGTTCCGTCGGTGTCGAGGAAGCGCAGCAATACCGCGAGCGCAACGCCGTGGCGCAAAGTGCTGCGCGCGTCGCCGCGGCGGAGCTCGGCAAGGCGACATACGAACTGTCGCTGGCCGGCATCCCCTCTCTGTCGGACGGCATAGTCACCCAGCGCTGGGTGGTGCCGGGGGCCTCCGTGGTCGCTGGCCAACCGATGTTCACGATCGCCGACACCCATCTGATCTACGTGGATACCTTTGTCGACCAGAATGTCGCCGGACGCATCCGCAAAGGTGAGGTGGCGACGGTCATCCTGCGCGGCCGCGAGCGCCAGCCGTTGCCGGGGCACGTGCTGCGCATCCGCCCCCGCGCAGATGCGGCGACCGAAGAAACCGTGGTGGAAGTGAGCTTCAGCATCCCGGCCGACCAATTCCAGCTCGGCCAGTGGGCCAACGTCTACATCCGCACCGGCGAAGCGAAAGATGCACTGGTGGTGTCGCAGATGGCGCTGATGCCGATGGGCAACGATCTGTTCGTATGGGTGGTTGGCGCCGACCACACACTTCACCGCGTGCGTGTGACCGTGCTGGCGCGCAGCGCGCGGTCGTCAAAGGTGGCGGTCGTCGGTGACGATCTCCATGCCGGCGATCGCGTGGTGCTGATGCCGATGGGGCTGAGGCCCGGTGAAACGATACGTCCCGAGCCGGTCAAGGCCGCGATGTCGATGGGCATGGGGATGGGGATGGGGATGGGGATGGGGATGGCACCGTGAATCTTGCACTTCGCGACATCAGCTACCACCGCTTTAAGTTCTTCAGCTCCACGCTCGGCGTGTCGCTGCTGATCATGGTGGTGATGGCAATCGGCGGCATCATCCGCGGCGTCATCCTCGACTCGGCCACCATCATCAACGAGACGGGGGCGGACCTGTGGGTGGTACAGGCCTATGGTGCCCACCCGCAAGGAGGGACGCTCGGGCCGTTTGTCGAGACATCTCGCCTGCCGCAGCAGGTCTATCACGCGATCGAGGCGATCCCCGGCGTGGCACAGGCGAGTCCGTTGGCGACGGCGTGGGAACACGTGGAAGTGATGCCCCACCCTACCCGGCTGATGAAGTTCATGTACATCAACGCACTGCTCAACACCGCCAGCATGGTCGAGCCCGGCTGGATGGCCATGCCGAAACTGCAGCGATTCATCGTGATCGGCTACCAGCGCGGAAAAATAGGCGGGCCGCCGGTGATCGTAGCCGGCCGCGGCATCGAGTCCAGTCATTACGAGATCGTGGCTGACGTCAAGACCGGTTTCCAGCTCGGGCAGAGGATGCGCCTGGGCAACTTTGACTACACGGTAGTGGGGCTGACCAAAAACATGGTGGGTTTCACCGCGGACCCAGTGATCTACACCACGCTGGTGGACGCGCAGAACATCATTTTCCAGCAGGACCCCAACCTGTTGCGCAGTCAACGTCCCTCGGTTGCGCAGCCGTTCACGGAGCTGGCTGCCACCCAGCCGCGGCTGGCCGCACCACTAGCGACCACGGCGGCCGCCATGGCCACAAGCACACGTTTCATCAACGCAATCGCGGTCAAGCTGGTACCCGGCGCATCGGCGCAAAAAGTCGCGCAACGGATCACCCACTGGCAGCACCTGCAGGTCTACACTGCGTCGCAGGCGGTGAACCTGCAGCTGATGGGCTCCAACCGCCTGATCCTGTTTCAGCTGGCGCTGTTCCGCGACATCCTGGTGCTGATCGCGGGCATCGTCATCGGACTGATCACCTACACGTTCACGCTGGACAAACTACATGAGATCGCCATGCTCAAGCTGCTCGGTGCGCCCAGCGGCGTGGTGTATCGCATGATCCTGCAGGAGGCCTTGTTCATGGGCCTCGTGGGCACCCTGGTCGGCAGCGCCCTGGAGCTGCTGATCGAGCCGTACTTTCCGCGGCGCGTGCTCGCCACCTATGGCGATATCGCCCAGATGCTGGTGGCAATGGTGATCGTCGTCGTGCTTGCCAGCGTGCTTGCCGTGCGCCGGGCGATGCATGTCGATCCGCGCAGTGTGCTGGGGGGAGGCTGAGCATGACTGCCAACTACGCCATCCACGCCGAAAATCTGTCGATGGTCTACGGGCGCGGCCCTACCCAGGTGGAGGCACTCAAGGGCGTCGAATTGGCCGTGCGGCCGGGCGACCTGTGGGCGATCATGGGTCCCAGCGGTTCGGGCAAGACGACGCTGCTGACCATCCTCGGGCTGGTTACCACGCCGACCGGCGGAAGCCTGCGGATCGACGGGGAAAACATTTATGACGGCAAGCAGCCGGATCTGGCACGACTGCGGCGCGAGAAGATCGGATTCATTTTCCAGTCGCCCAACTTGATCCCGTTCCTGACCGTGAGTCAAAACGTCCTGCTGCCCCTGCATCTGGCGGGGGTTCGCGGCCAGCATGCCGAAGCGCGGGTGCGGGAGTTGCTGGGCTATCTCGACATCGCCGACCGCGCCGACCTGCATCCCAACCAGCTGTCCGGCGGCGAGCAGCAACGAGTGGCCATCGCCCGCGCGCTGGCCAACAACCCTAAAATCATCCTCGCCGATGAGCCCACGGCCAGCCTGGATACGGAACGCGCGTTGAATGTCATGCGTCTTTTGCGGCAGGTGACCAACGAACAACATGCGGCCGTGCTAGTGGTCACCCACGATCACCGCTTGATCAAGGAAGTCGATCGTGTGGTCCAAGTCATCGATGGTCGAATTGTCGATGCCATATCCGATGCACCGACCGGAGCTCAGGAACCATCGCGGGGCCCTGAGCGATGAGTGCCGGCAGTGCGAACCCGGGATGCGGCGACAACACGATCTTGGGCAAGTCGCGGTGCAAGGAGCTCGCATGAGCAGTTGGAGCGTCGGTGAACTGGCCATGCGCGCCGACATGTCGACAGAATTGTCAGCGCTGCTACCAGCGCCGCTGCAATGACCGTAGCAGCGGGGTCAGACGCGTGCGGTTTAGGCGTCCGCGGCCTGTTTGATCGCATCGGCCTGGGTCGGATAGTCGTGGATGACGCGGGCCAGCGTACGCAGACCGACCCTGGCAACCAGCGCCAGGGTGATCTCGTTGATCATGTCGCCGGCATGCCGGGCAACTATCGTCGCACCGAGGATGCGGTCGCTACGTTCGTGGACATAGATCTTGACGAAACTGGCCTCCTCGTTGTCGGCAATGGCCCGATCGGTGTAGGCGCACCAGGGTATGGTCAATGCACTCAGCCGTTGGCGGCCGGGAAACGGCGCATTACGGACCGCGATCCGCGCCGATGCCTCGGCAGTATGGGTAAACTTGTGCTCCAGGCAAACATCGCCGACCGCATAAATGCGCCGATTGCTGGTGCGTAGAAAATCGTCAACCCAAATGGGGGTTATAAGCTCAAACCGGCGGAATTTCTCCAACAAGGGGTTTGCTCCCGATACCGGGAAAATCGTACGTTAAGGCATAGCCGGGCTTGCATCACCCTGTAGCGACGCGATCAACGGGCAGGAGACATTTCCCTGCCGTAGATGGCAGGCGCACACAAGTTCGGACAGCACCGACTCCATGCGTGCCAAGTCGGCCATCTTCTCGCGAACGTCCTTGAGCTTGTGTTCAGCCAGGTTGCTGGCTTCTTCGCAGTGAGTGCCATCGTCCAGCCGCAGCAGCTCTGCGATCTCGTCCAAACTAAAGCCCAACCGCTGAGCTGATTTCACAAACCGCACCCGCGTCACATCTGCCTCGCCATACCGGCGAATGCTGCCGTAAGGCTTATCTGGCTCCGGTAGCAGGCCCTTACGCTGATAGAACCGGATGGTCTCCACGTTGACCCCGCCCGCCTTGGCAAAAACGCCAATGGTCAGATTCTCAAAAATGGTTTGCATATCGCCTAACTCCGTACATAACTACGGAAGTAAGGTTACGCTATCCATTCCAAATTCAAAAGGACAAACGCATGTCTGAACCACAAAACGGGCGCGGAGCGTTCTTCGCCGGCTGGCTGGCCGCCGTCCTCGCCTCTACCTGTTGCCTTGGGCCGCTAGTCCTGGTCGCTTTGGGAATCAGCGGAGCATGGATCGGCAACCTGACGGTGTTGGAGCCGTATCGACCAATCTTCATCGGCGCGACGTTGGTGGCGCTGTTCTTTGCCTGGCGTCGCATCTTCCGACCGGCCGCAGCCGGTAGTCCAGATGAGGTCTGCGCAATCCGCAGGTGTGCACCCTCTACCGGCTCATTTTCTGGATCGTGGCCGTGTTGGTCTTAGTCGCGCTTAGTTTTCCCTATGTCATGCCATTTTTTTACTAATCAGGAGTTCACCATGGAAAAACTGTTTGCCTCCCAGGCTCTCGTCGCCGTCGTTGCCCCCGTGTTGGCCACCAATCAAACCGTCCCGCTGTCCATACCAGGCATGACCTGCGCAGCCTGTCCAATCACGGTCAAAAAAGCCATCTCGAAAGTCGAGGGTGTAAGCAAGACCGACGTGAGTTTCGACAAGTATGAGGCCATTGTCACTTTCGACGATGCCAAAACCAGCGTCCAGAAGTTGACCAAGGCGAACGAGGACCGGCGTTTTTCAAGGTACTTGTCGCGTCAACCGTCTAACTATGCCGCCCTTTTCTCGACCTGCTGCTCCCGATCCGGGTTCAGCATCACCGTTCCTATTGGCTCCCAGTTTCGCGTTCGTCCAGACCAGCGTTCAGGGTTTTTCTCCCGGGCTTGTTCGTACAGCTCATGACGCCGAGCCAGGATCTGCTGATCCTGCCTTTGGTGCCGTTCTGCCTGTGTCACGAAGCGGATCCGGCTATGCCGGTGCTCGTGGTTATACCAACGCATAAAATCCCTTACCCAACCTCGTGCGGCGTCCAGGCTGGCAAAGCCCTCTGCTGGCCATTGCGGGCAGTATTTCAACGTCCGGAACAGTGATTCCGAGTACGGGTTGTCATTGCTCACGCGCGGTCGGCCACGGGACGGCGTGATTCCCAGGTCATGCATTTTGCTCAACAGCGTCAGCGATTTCATCGGTGCACCATTGTCCGAGTGCAACACCAGTGGCTCGTGCAAACACTGCTCGCCGATCACGCTACGTTGCAGTAGCGCAGCCGCCTTCTCGCCGCTTTCTTCTTCGTAAACCTCCCAGCCCACGGCCTTGCGGCTGTAAATATCCTCGATCAAGTACAGGTAGTAATACTTACCACGCACTGGCGAGGGAAGGTACGTGATGTCCCACGACCACACCTGGTTGGGACCTTTGGCTGCGTGAGTCGTCGGCGTGGCGTGGCGCCTGGGGCGCTGGCTACGACCACGATGCTGTTGTTGGCCCGCCGCACGCAGTACCCGATAAAACGTCGCTTCCGACGCCAGATAGCGCTGTTGGTCGGCCAACCTCGGTACGATCTGGCTGGGCGGCAAATGGGCGTAGGCCGGGCTGTTGCACAGGTTCATGATCGCTTGCCGTTCGACCTCGCTCAATGCATTGCGCGGCGTTGGTCGCACGGTGGTTGTTCGGGCGTCAGCCTGAACAGCCTCGGTTTCGGTCCATCGTTGCAAGGTTCTGAGTGAGAGGCCGACTTCCTGGCAGGCCCTGAGCTTTCGGGCTCCAACCGCGATGGCTTCACTTAACCAGCTCACCAGTAACTGCCGTTCCGGCAAGGCCGTCAGTTGTCCTCGTTGTCGATCCCCCAGTAATCGTTGAGCTTTTTTCGTAGCACCAGCAACGCAGCGGTTTCAGCCAGCGCCTTATCTTTACGGCGCAGTTCGCGCTCAAGTTCCTGGATGCGTTTCTTGTCCTTACGGGCTTGTTCGCGATCGTCTTTTTGCTGGGCTTTGTCTGCCTTCTGGCCGTTGATGCAGGCTTACCGCCACGCCTTGATTTGTTCCGGGTACAGGCCTTTACGGCGGCAGTATTCACCCAGCTCAATTTCGGACAAGCCGGCGGCTTCAAGGACGACCGCAAACTGGGTTTCGGCTGTCCAGTTCTGGGCCGATGGGATGTTCTCGGGCACTGCGTTTCCTTCAGAGCTGGCCTTTCTGCGCCAGTTGGCCAATGACATGTCGCTGACCCCTTCGCGCCGAGCAACCTCGGCCTGACCGAAGCCGAAGCCCATGCACAAAATATCGAAACCGACAGCCGTACCCTGAGCCTGGACAATGTGCCTCGTGCGCTCGCTAACTTTGACACCCGCGGCTTCATCAAACTGGTGGTTGAGGCAAGCTCTCGGCGACTGATTGGAGTTCAAACCGTGGCGCCAGAAGCGGGCGAGTTGATTCAGACCGCCGTGCTGGCCATTCGTAACCGGATGACGGCGAACGACCTGGCTGAGCTATTGTTCCCATATTTGACAATGGTTGAGGGACTCAAGCTCTGTGCACAGACCTTCACAAAGGACGTCAAGCAATTGTCATGCTGTGCCGGATAGCAGAACAATCGAAAATTGGTTTCGTGGGCAAAGCATCTTTATACGATCAAAAACCTCATAGGCAGCCGATCAGCGTCATCTCAGCCATGAGTTGCTCTCGGTTAAGTTGTTTGTGCGGTATCGCCATGAACAAGTTTACTCGTTTTTTGATGTGCGCTACGGTCGCATCGAATGCATCGTTGATTTGATCCGGTGATCCGCTAATGTCGGATGGATCTGCCAGCCCCCAATGGGCTTTTATCGCAGTACCAAACACGATTGGACAAGCCTCTGCAGCCGCTTTGTCGCATACAGTAATGACGAAATCGGGATCAAGAAAACGGTGAATTTCGATTGACTTACTGAACAACTCTTCGGCGATGATCCCCTCGCGTTTAAGCGCCTTTAGACTCTGCGGATGAATTAAGCCGGAAGGATGGCTGCCCGCACTGAACGCTTGCATTCCAGAGGGGGCGACACTATTAAAGATGGCTTCGGAGAGGATACTGCGACAACTGTTGGCGGTGCAGACAAATAAGATTTTCATCGTTGAAACTCATATACATAGTGAAATATGTTGGCACGAGTATCGCCAAAACAACTGCAGTTCAAACCGCTCAGCGCTAGGCTTGCAGTGCGCTGACCCACTCCTCGACGGAGATGCTCAGATAACCTGTAATCTCCAATGTTCGATCTTCTAGGGCATCGTGTTCTGGATGCATATGCTGCCACGCTCCTACCACCATATCGCGATGGGTCAATAGCGCCTCAATCTGTGGACGAAACAGTCTCAGCATTGAGGTCAGCCAGAGGTTGGTCGGCCAGGACGGATAAGCATGATCTACTGAAAAATCTTTCAGCATATTGATCGTGTCGGTTGAAGAGTACCAAGTTTCACCTGTCACCCAGCGGTTGCAAGCAAAAAGTCCAATTGGTAGCCCCCATGGATCCATCGAGATTGCAATCAGATGAGCAATCGCTTGGTCGCCTCGCGGCCACTCTTCGCTGGCCTGAGGATAGTCCATGGGGGTCACGCCTGAAGCGATGCCCTGTGCACGCATAAAGGTATGGAAATGTCCATGCTCAAGGCCACCCTCTCGATGGGCGTGGTAGTAGTATTGAGCGTGGCTCTCCTGATCGAACACATCACCGTCTGGATAATGGTTCATCTCGAAAAAACCTTCATGCCCCTTAATCACCTCCCCCACCACGTTGAAACCGGCTTTACTTAGTGCTCGCTGACAATCGACAATGACCTTGGAGGCTGAAAGCATCTCATGACGCGATGCCTGTGAAATCGAACCGACTTGCACGATGGGGATAGGTAACTCAGCTAATGCCGAACTGAATCCTGTGGGCTGGTCGTTCATCTTTTAATCCTGAGAATAGTGGTTACGAAAGGCTACGCCTCTGAATCTGGTATCTACGATGTGATTGCTCGACTAGAGATCCATTTTTGGCCTAAGGACTCTTTGCCGCAGGAGGATTTGGCTTAAATTGCCGCTGTAATGTTTCTATGTATGCCACCAATGCAGCTAACTCTTTGGACTCCCATTCGAGTGGAGCAGCTGCCATAGGGGCCACCATACAGACTTGTATCATCTCATCTAGAAACACGTGAGACATCCCAAACTGATTTTTACTCATGATCACTTCATGGGGATATGGTCGGGAGAAGGAAGGCTGGAACATATTTAGGCCCTGATGACAGGTGTCGCAGGAGAGACCGTTGCTACTCAGAAGTTTGTCTTTGAACAGTTTTGACCCCAATGTTACAAGCTCACTTTCATTGCCTTGATAGGGCTTGTAGTTAGCAGGCCGTTTAACTTCCTGTGCGGAACAAGGATAAGCTTTAGCAATACATGGATTTGTCGCTGCACAAGGGTTTGTGCCCTGTGAAGGGGGTGTCACAGCATATTTGTTGGCTGCGTAACCATTCTGCGCTGTGTATAGTGTGGAAAGTTCGGTTGAAGGTGGCTTTGCTGCATTCGAGGCCGCCATTATCGGCTCAGCGAGGGCCATAGTCAGTACTGCCGCGGACGCCATTGAAGCCAGCGGTATGGTTGCGTTGAGAGCTTTTTGGGATATCTGAAACGTGCTCATGGTGACTCCCCGACGTAAGCCATCCTAGAAAAAGCAACGGCTTTTTCTGTCATTTACAAGGAGTCAGATGAATCCATCGCCAATTCGTTACAGGTTCTCTTGGAGATTTTGAACGAGAGAATCATGGCCAGGTATTTTTTGACCCGGCCGTTTTCTAGCTCAAAGCACAGCCCGCTCGCCAGCAGCTTTAACAAGGAATTTTGCATAGCAGATCAGCTATCAGATCATCATTTAGATTTAAATACTTCGGCTGATGTGAAGCACTTGAACTATCAGGCCGCTCCAGAGAGGCCATGGAGTTCGTCCCTCAATAAAAAGCAAAAGCTTCAGTATAGACGGCTTAACTTCGAACGAGGAAAGGCAACACAGAAAAATATTTAAATCCTAGGGATGCTCCGATCAACTTGCCGAACGGCGGCGGCAAGTCGAAATTTCCTCGGGACGCACCGCTATTTGCCAAAAAACGACCGATGCTTCGTGTATTGAGGGCTATTTCGTCTGGTCTTCCGTGTTAAGCACGCAACTCGCCCATACCCATCAGCTGTTTTCGAGCCATCCACAGGTTTGACAGGGCGAACAGCGTGGTCAACTGAGCTGTGTTTTTCATCAGTCCACGAAAGCGCACTTTAACGTAACCAAACTGCCGCTTGATCACCCGAAACGATGCTCAACCTTGGCCCGTGTCTGAGCTTTGCAGTACTCGATCTTGGGCTTGGCTTTGACAGCAGGCTGCGTTTATTCAACTTGGAATAGGTGCTGCGGCGCGCTGCGATTTGCCAGATCACTTCACGATTTTCATGCTCTTCACGCTTCTCGACACCGGTGTATCCAGCGTCCGCATACACCGCGTTTTCTTCGCCATGCAGTAGCTCGGCGACCTGTGTGACATCGGCCACATCGGCGGCGGTGCCATGGACGTGATGAACCAATCCCGACTCTGCATCGGCGCCAATATGGGCCTTCAGTCGGGTAAAGCAGGAGTGTTACCACTCCTGCCTCCCCTAAGAACCGTACTTGAGAGTCACCCCTCATACGGCTCAAGCCTTCCAGCAGCCTGAGTGAGACCGGGCTACCTGACGATGCGCTCTTCGGCGCTCAAGGTAAGACGTCCATGCCGGGTCGAACGGGTTCGCTGCACTGCATATTTTGATATGCCGAACAATCGAAACACTGGCGGTGGCAAAAAGCCAAGCGGGTTGACTCATGCCACGTACTTTTTCCTTGCTGGCGAAAATCCAGTGCCGTTGACCCACTACACGAAAGTATCGTTGTTTTACCCAATGGGCACTTTTCATGGCATGCCGGCGGACAGCCCAGCGCCATAACACTCGCCAAATCTGGTGGTCGATCCACGCGAAACGCTTGGCGGCGACAACATGGCGATGATACATGGCCCACCCCCGGATCACCGGGTTCAGGACCAGGATCAAGTTAGCTTGCGTCGCCGCCTTGTTTCCGTTTGTGATTTCCCGGACCTTATCCAGAAGCGCTTTCACACTCTTGCGAGCCGGAGTGATGAGTAGCTTGCCGGCGTACTTACGTACGTTCAGGCCCAGAAAATCGAAGCCTTGCGAGATGTGCGTTATGTGAGTCTTTTCATCAGAGAGTTCCAAGCCGCGCTCTTTCAGGAATGCCTCAATTGCAGGTCGAACCTGATGTTGCAGGATAGCCTTCGAAGTTCCCGTGATGATGAAGTCATCGGCATATCTAACGACGTGTATCTTGAATGGCTGTCGCTTTCGGTCCGTCGAAGCCACGCTTGTGTGGACAACATGCTCCAGCCCATCCAACGTCCAATTCGCAAGTATCGGGGAGATGATTCCCCCTTGCGGGGTTCCTGCCCCCGTTGCGAACAAGGCTCCCTGATCGACATACCCGGCTCGAAGCCACTTATGCAGAACCACTTTCTCCATGGGTATGTTGGCGAGCAGCCAATCGTGGCTGATATTGTCAAAACAGCCTCGTATGTCACCCTCAAGTACCCATTGCGCCGAACTGCGTTTCGCCAGTGCATTGAAGCAATGTGCGATTGCATCGGCCGTGGATCGCTGTGGCCGAAACCCATACGAATTTGGATCCGCACGCGTTTCTGCCACCGGCTCAAGTGCCAGTTTCCACAGCGCCTGCATGGCGCGATCCCGCATCGTTGGAATTCCCAGCGGGCGCTTCTTGCCATTACTTTTGGGTATGTAGATACGTCTCAGCGGTTGAGGGCAATAGCCTCGGTGCTGTAACGCTTGTACTCCCTTCGATTTGGCCACAGGGGTTGACCAGATCTTGCCGTCAACGCCCGGTGTTCTCTTGCCTCTATTCTCCGTCACTCGTTTCACGGCCAACATCTTGCCGTTGTACGAGCGAGTCAGCAGCCGCTGCAAGGCTTGCACCTTGCCCCATCTTCCTTCTCGTGTTGCCTTGGCGATACGTACCTGGAGTCGTTTCACTTGCGATTCGATTTGGCACCAGGATAGGGGCCAGATCGAATCGAAGTTCGAAGATGCACCCGTGCCCGCCGCTGCTTGTGCATGGGATGTGAGCACTACCATCTGCTTTCCTCCGTACAACGATTGATCAGGTTATTTCGCCATGGAAGACCTTGTGGAAGTCTGCTCGCTTTCGCGCCAGATGATCTTTCAACCTGTATTCGCCCCATTACAGGGCGACCTTCGCTTTTTCCACATTCCTTTACCCGCAGCACCAACAGCTTGCTTTACAGCTCACCTGCCGAAACCGGCAGCGCTACGGGCTTACCCTGTTCCACATGGATTTCCGAACGGGTCGGGCTCCTCGATTTCGCCGGCGGCACCACATCCACGAGGGGGTATTGGTAAGACCCCCTACCTGTCCGCATACCTTTTGGTTCAAGCCTGTCAGCATCTTTGGCTTGGCTATTTTGACGACGTTTATATGAGGTTCACGTGTGTTAGCCGTACCTGTTCATCCCTAGCACCTCTCCGCCTTGATGCTGGCAGATTCGGTCTTGCCTCGCGGTTCGACCTACCGTGAATATCGGCGGTTACATTGTCCCCAGAGCTTCAGACCCAGCTGTTACCGGCTACGCCTGTCTGGGTAGGGAACGATTGGTGGAACAATCGGTTCCGTCGGGCGTTAACCTGCGGAACAGAAACCCATGCGACTTTCAGGTCGCACTCCCGAAGAAATACTGATTACCTTAATGAGATGGTCAGCCCGGTTCGAGAAATCCGGTGAGTCTAGACTTACCGGGTTTCTCTCTTTACCGAAGGAGGATCTCTCATGAGTACGTTGACGCTTCTGGGTATCGACATCGGCAAGAACACCTTTCACCTGCATGGCCAGGACGGCAGAGGAAATCAGCTCTTGCGCAAGAAACTAAATCGCAGCCAGTTATTGCCGTATCTGGCGCAGTTGCCGAACTGCAAAATTGCCATGGAGTCCTGCGGCGGTTCGCAGTGGCTGGCTAGGCAGATCGAAGGCTTAGGCCATCGCGTGCAGTTAATTGCAGCGCAGCATGTGAAGGCCTACGTCACCGGCAACAAGAATGATTTTATCGATGCAGAGGCCATCTGCGAAGCCGCGTCGCGCCCCAGAACCCGCTCGGTTGCGGTAAAGACCCTTGAGCAGCAGATCCTGTCGACTGAGCACAAGCTGCGCAAGTCTTGGGTGGATAATCGCACGCGAATCATCAACCAGGTGCACGGCTTTCTGCTGGAGTTTGGCATCATTTTCCCCATTGGGAATGCTGCTCTGGAACAGGTGCCCGCGTTAATGGAGCGCCATGAGCTGCCGATTCGACTGTGTAATGCGGTTGAGCGAATGTTGCTCGATATTCAACGCCTGACGAGAGATATCAAGGCGATCGATGTCGAGATCAAGCAGCAATTGTCTGAGGACGCCGCAGGCATACGCCTGTTGAGCATCCCCGGCATCGGCCCTCTCACCGCGAGCGCGCTGGTGGCCGACGTTGGCGACGCTTCGACGTACAAAAGCTCACGCGACTTTGCCGCCTCACTCGGGTTGGTACCTCGACAATATTCAACCGGCGGCAAGACGAGCTTGCTCGGCATCAGCAAGCGCGGCGACAAGTATCTGCGCTGCCTTCTGGTGCAAGGCGCTCACGCCTTGATGATCCGAATTGAAAAGCGAAACGATGCCCTCGGGGCCTGGGTGAGAAACCTTTTGGCGCGTAAGCCGCCAAACAAGGTCGCCTGTGCGCTGGCCCACAAAATGGCAAGAATCGTCTGGGCTGTCTTAGCCCGAGGTGGGAGCTACAACGTTCAACAAATGGCTTGATCCAACTGAGTGACTACCGGCTTTTGCGACGACAGTGATGATGACGATAAACGGCAGACATCCCGACTGAAATCCTGAAGACCAAGATAGCTTTTTTGCAGCTGGTGCCTTTATCAAGGACAGTGGGGAGCGACTTCTCATCAAGGGCCGAGCGCTAATCACTGTGCTCACCATGAGCCCGGATACATTAGCGCAAGCATGCTTTACCGTTTATCAAAGCTGGGTTGCAGGAGGCGGGCTGACCATACATTCTTGGTCTGATGTATCTCGGGATCGCGCTTGCCTTCCTCGTTCTTGGTGGAACAGGGGGCATGAATAATGGTGGCATCGACGATAGTGCCTTGACGCAGCGACAGGCCGTTTTCTTGTACATAACCGTTGATGACCGCGAGGATCGCAGGTGCGAGTTGATGCTTCTCCAGCAAGTGCCGGAAGTTCATGATCGTAGTGTCTTCCGGGATCGGCGCGCTCAACGTCAGGCGTGCGAATTGGCGCATGGGCGTGATTTCGTAGAGCGCTTCTTCCATGGCCGGATCGCTCAGGGAGAACCAGTTCTGCAACAGATGGATGCGCAGCATGGTTTCCAGCGGATACGGTTTACGGCCACCGCCGGCCTTGGGGTAGAACGGCTCGATCAGCCCCAGCAGGCCTGTCCAGGGCACGACCTGATCCATCTCGGCGAGGAAGCGTTCGCGGCGTGTCTGCTTACGTTTTCCGGCGTATTCGAAATCGGAAAAGCTCATCTGGCTCATGGGCAGCTCGGATCAGGTTGTCAGGCGTATTTCAGCACAGTTGAAGACTTGTTCGGAGATTCCCTAGCAAAATCATAATGTTACATAATTAATGTCGTAATTTTCCGTTATCTCGGCATAGCCCCAAATGAGTCTGACGTTGAGTCGTGGGGAGAATTTGCGCTCGCTGTGTGACCAGCTCGCACCCAATCACTTGGCCCTCACTGGGCGCTGTGAAGCGGGACAGTTACGACGCAATAGAGTTGGCTTGCTGTAAAGAGGCAAGCTGATTGGTGTAACAAAGAGCCGGTTACCAGTTCTTCTGGTAGTTGGCTGCTTTTTTCGTCACCCGCCTTCAATCAATGTAACTTATTGAAATAACTCAACTAAACATCTTTGGTTGAGTTAATACAGCTGCTAATCCGTAGGCTTGCTCATGTGTTCTCAGATTGAAGAATGCTTAGAAGGATGGAAAGGTGAATTCTCCTGGCGTCCTCATCCAGCATCTCTGATGCATTCCAGATGGCCTCAAATCTTGGCCTGATTTCCGTAGTAAGCCTCCTGCAATCACCGGTTGTAAGCCGGCGTCCGAGCAGCGTGGCCGCAGGCTTTGCTAGATCCACCCAGCCATCGCTTCCATCCTCTTCGTAGATGAATTTCAGTTTTGTATCTGTCATGCGGCACGCGCCGTCGACCCTTAGACGCTTTCGATCGTCCCAAAAAACGCACAGGTACTCATTCTTGTCTGTGGTGTCGAGAGAGTCGGGCCATGTCTCAAATGCCCACCGTTCGGTCCCCTCCCCATCACTAGCTGTGTTTGCATGTTCAAGGTGTTCCTGTTTGTCGTGTTGGTCCTTACGAGCATCCGCCTCAGGTCCAGGCCTCGACGTATATAGCAGCGCAAATGCATCGCGTCCCTCGAGGTCTGAGATCGAATAATTGGTAAAAGAGAAAGGCCCCTTTTTTCCGTAGTCCGGGCGACCGTTACGATTCTTCTTATATGCCTCTGCTGCGTCTACCAGGTCTTGGTCGGTTATTTCTCGTGTATCTCTCGATGACCAAAGCTGTTCAAACCATTTCTGCGCTGAACCGACCTCCGATTCTTCGGTGGTGTGGATTGCTGCTTCCAGCCATTTGGAGAGTTCAGACCCTTCAAAACCTAAGCCGTTGGCTGATAGGTTCGCTGATCCGATGATTGCCTGGGATGGCCCAACGATTACTTTCGCGTGAAGGCGATCGCACTGAAGGATCTGTACGTGTTCTATTTTTTTTGCGCGAGCGACAAGCTTTTTGATAACCGCGGGGTTTGTTCCGCCACTTCTGAGATTGCAAACAATACGGAGTGGTTTATCCCGCTTGGGATGAATTAACTCATCGGCTCCCCTCCCCCAAAATGCCACGGCGACATCCAACCGGTCCTCGCTAGCAACCATAGAGCGAATACAGTCCTGATACTGGTCGGGCCCAACAAACATTGAGAATCCTTATCGACTGGTACTAATAAAAATGGCTGATGCGCCCGTGCGCCCGTTGGCTACTCTTCGTGGTCTGCATTACGTTTGCGCCACTGTGCTTGTCTAGCTGCGACTCGTTCTTTTGGTTCTTTGAGCTTACCAGCCTCTCGAGCATCTCTAGCCCACTGGGCTTTCGCCTCCCGCCGAGCAATTGCTTTCGCTTCATCGCTGTCCCAAGCCTTTGGGGGCCGACCTCGCTTCTTGATTGTCGGAGGGAGGGATAAAATATTGTCAACGTTACGGGTGTGCTGCTTTGTGTGGAACTCAACACATTCATTAATTTCTGGTGGGAGGATTTTCTGTTTTTCTAACTTGGCGATGAACTCTTCAAGATATCCCTTCTCCCAGTAGCCATCCTCGATACCTTGTCGAATTTTGTTAAGTTCTCGATCAACAGCTATTTGACCAAGGCGCTCAAGAACTGGTGCTCCCACCGGGCATACCAAGCCGTCAATTGCTGTCGACGTACGGCCGGCAGTGAGAATGCTCCACGCACTGCAAGCTTCGTCCAGTTCGTGGTATCCAGGGTCATCATGGAGCACGTTGTCCTGAAGGTATTTAATGGCTTCGCTGTAGCGACTTGGAGTGATTGCATCCCGCAAAAAAGTAAGGAAATCGGTAGATGCCTTTCCATTGAATGCGGATGAATCTCTGCCTGATGGAAGGGTCGTGAGGCTGTAGAGCTTCTTGGTGCCATCTTTGGAGTCTTTAGGTTGTAGAACCTTGATGCGATAGATCGGCCGCGGGCAGTTAGCCGGTAAACTCATTGGCGTTGATGGCAGGACCGAGTAGAAGGCTGCAGCACCACCGCTATCTAATTCGGCAATTTCGCAGATGGTGATTAAAGCCCTTGAGCTGTGATCGGTCAGCAATCGTTGGAAATCACGATCAACCGTTTTTTGCAGCTCAATTCTCGCTTCTGCTTCGGTCTGCTCTGATGATGCCAGGCCAAGTAAACGTCGCGCAGTTTTAATAGGAGTGGTGAATACAACCTCCTTGTAATGCCCGTTGCCCCCTGTGATCTTGGCCATCTTTTCCTTGCCAAAAACATTGCGCGTGACGAGTAGAACGAACCAGAACTCGTCGTTTTTCATCAGGAATGCTTGCGCTAGTCGTCCATCGTAGGAATGGACAACCTCCAATCGGGCTTCATGATCACCGCCCTTTTGTCGCACTGAGTTTGGCCGTTGCAGGTCGAAATACGTAAATCCGTCACCGAGTTCTTTCCGCCGTCGGTCGAACACAATTTGTGCGTCCCTGGCGTTTTCAATTCCCCGTTCGAGGTCAACCAAGAGCATTGAAAGAATGCGTTGATTGTCTTTCAGCAGAGCATTAGAAATCCCATCGATTATTTTCTTGTCATATTCAGGTTCTGGTGAGTAACCCCGGGGATCCAGACTCCGAAGGCCAATCTGGCCAAACGGGGCTGCCTCCAGGACAAACTGTGTGGTTGCAAAGCCATAACTGTCATTCCTGCTGCAGGAAAGACGAGCTAGGAATCTGCCACCGTCATGGCCTTTTTCTTTAGGCCACAATAGCTCGTGGATGCGCCATACCCTTTTAAGGTTGACGATGTGTTGTCGCGCATATTCATCGTCACCTTTCAGAAGAAGATAATCAGTGAGGGCGTCTGAGTATTCAGCTTTGAAGGCATACGTGGCGGTTGTCAGAGCTGTTCGGGTCGTTGATCGAAAGGTTCTTTTCCTTTCAATGCTTTCGACAGGAACAGGTGCAGGCTTGGTATTGAGGCATGTCCCCCTCCTCCCCTGATCTCGCTTAATTCGCTGATGGACTACGCATGCAGAATCGATTGTCGATCGGTAAGCAAGCCACTTGATTTGAGAATCTATCAAGGTGCACTTCACTAACATGTCGGTACCGCCGTCCATGCGATCGTGCTCAGCTACGATTTCGGCCTCCACTACCTTCGATTTGGCCATCTCGCCTTTCCTGCATAACGTAGACATTAAATTTAGAGTCTATCTCATCTGGCTGAGCCTGGAGACGCGTCTCACCATCTTTTTAGTTAGAAATCGCCTCTGATCGATATAACGTAGACGATAAATGTCCAATTCCCAATTTTTAGCCCAACCCTGAGCCTGATTGTGGCAGGACTGGTCCAGTATCAAAGCGTACACAGTAACGTAGACAACAAAGACCTGACTCGTTCCGTACCCCAGCAGGGGGCCAATTGGCCTCCATCAAAGGAGCTCGGTCAATAGCATTAAGGCATCAGATCAACAATGCGGTGCTGCGATGCTTCAACTCACGTCTGACCATGGACAGCAGTCCTCAGCTGCGGTTGTGGCCATAAACTACGAAAAACTTCTTGAAGAAACCCTTAAGCGCTTGTCTGGCCTCTACGGCGATTACATGACGAGCGAACAGGTTTCTCGCGAGCTTAATTATTCCGAAAATTACTTCAGGAAAAAAATTGGCAATGCTCAATATCAACACCTGGCGTGGGTGAAGGTGATCAACCCAGCACGCAAAAAAAAGGGCAGATTCTGGGTATATGGAACTGCTGCTGTCGCCACTTACCTTGGGCAAGGAAGTTGAATATGCGGGTTTCACTAGCATTAGCTTCGGCTCTGTTAATTTCGATTGCTAATTCCGTTAATGCGGATACTCAAGAAGAACCTTCTCTGCCATCAGCGGGAAGTGAAAACTTTTATAAGGGCAAGGCAGAAGGCTGGTTTTGGTACAAAGATCCTCCAGAGGAGATTCCTGAGGAGCCCATAAAGCCTCCACCACCTCCTCCGCCTGCCCCCGTTCCAGAGAAAGAGCCGGAAAAACAAGAACCTCCTGCGCCAAAAGGTCCGGAGGTTTTCAGCGTGGCGTGGATTAAGAAAAATCTCCCTGTCTATCGTGATCGAGCAATTGATAACCCGACCGATGCTAACGTTCAGGCATATTATTATTTGCAGCGCGTCATGATGGACAAAGCTTCACAGTTCTCTGAAGCATCGTCGAGAGTAATCATGAAGGATCCATTCCTGGATGAGGATAGTCGACGTCCAGTTGCAACTTATGCAGCAAATGCTCTAAACCGGGAAGTTACATCAAATAAAGACAAAGTACTTCGAAGTCTTGGTAACAAGGTTGGGCTATTTTTCTTCTTTAAATCGAACTGCATTCTCTGTGCTGAACAAGCCAGTGTCTTGCAATCGCTGACAACGTCCACTGGAATCAATATTATCCCAGTCTCGGTGGATGGTAAGCCTTTAGATAACAACGCTTTTCCTGATTACCGCATCGACGACGGCCAGTCTAAAAAACTCGAAGTGTTCCAAACTCCGGCTTTAGCGCTTGCTATTCCTCCTAACAAGACTGAAATAGTCGGCTATGGTGCAATTACGCTAGACGTATTGTTTAATCGGATATTAATTGCTGCGCGCGATACAGGTCTTATTGATAAAAATACGTTTGATAGCACACAGCCCTTCTTCGATAACGGTCTTCTATCACTGGATGATAACGATGGCATTAACGAAGATCTTCTGAATAATCCTGAAAAATTCGTCGAAGAAATGAAAAAGAAATTGGCACGCAAGGCTATTGATGGGGAGCCTCACAATGAGACTGAAGAGTAATACCTTAATCCTTGCAGCGCTATTGGGTTTAGCGCCGCTTGGTGCACACGCGGATATACAGTCTCAACTCGATTCGATGTTTGATTCGATGTCGAACGTTACCGACGCTGGTGCTTATGAGACTGCCACACGAGGCGTCATCACAGGGGGCTCCTTACGAGTTCGCAATAAGATCTCAACCACACCCATTGTCTCGTTCAGACCACCGTCATTTCAGGCAGGTTGTGGTGGGATCGATATGTTTGCGGGGTCTTTCTCGTTTATCAATGCACAGCAATTCGTTCAATCGCTTCGATCTGTTGCGTCGAACGCTGTCGGCGTTGCATCTGGCTACGCATTCAAGCTTGCACTGAATGCTATGGGGCCTACGGTTCATAACGTTATTCAGAATCTTCAGGAGGTTATGCAGGACATCAACAGTTTGATGTCTAACTCCTGCCAACTAGCGCAAGGTTTGGTAACTGACGCATTCAGCTCTTTTACCTCCAAGGAGACAATGCGCGCTGCCAACATCAACGTTACTTCTGGTGTGGGCGATGCTTTTGCATCTCTTATGCCTGGCAGCCTGACTTCGAAGTCACCAAAAGAACAGCAAAATGATGCCGGCCATTTCAAGTCCTGCGAAGATATCGGTAACGTTCTTTGGTGCTCCATGGAGCAGTATGGTGCAAGAAGTTTCTTCACTTACGGTTCAAGACAGACCGATGAAATGATCATGTCTTTTACGGGCACCGTGATTATTAAGTCGCTGACTGACTCTGAAGACGGTAAGGGGAAAGTTCCTGAGACTCAGTATTTTGGTCCCACGGGTATCACACTACAGGATATTGTAGAAGGTAAAAAAGAAGAACAAGTGTCGATCTACGACTGTTCGGCAGATGAAGCTGCATGTATGGAGATAAAGAGCCAGCAAATTGCATTCGATGGTCTAGCTGAAAAGATCGTTAAGTCATTCAATGGTAATTCGAACTCCCCCGGTATCGTTTACAAGTGGGCAACGAATGTTGGTTCATTTAATGCTGATGAAGTAGCAGTCATTAGCGCACTGCAGAAAGCCGGCTTTTCCGCGATGATCCAACGTATTGCTCAGCGAAGTGAGTCGATGGCAAAAGGTTTTGTGGCCGCGCACGCCAAAATGCTTGCTTTGGAAGGGGCTTACTCGCTTACATCCTCCTACATTAATACTGCTGAATCTGTGCTTCAGCGGGGGAAAATGGTTGATCAGTTAGGCGAGAAGAGTCGAGATTTCATTGTCGATGCCCGTGATCGTTTAACCTCAGAGCATCTGGCACTTCAAGCCAAATACGGTAACGATAATGACATGTATAAGGATTGGACCGTCCGCATGGAAGTTATCCCGCCTCCGAACTTTATTTCGACGATGGGCAACCGTTCTGTGAGGGCTCAGTAATGGAGTTCACTATATATTCGGTAGGTTCAGCCTCCTATCTTGAAGAGGTCTTGAATGCCGTGGCCATGATCTGCGGCACCGGGGATGTTGAGTCTTTGGCCAAAATTGGTTTTTTGATTGGCGCGCTTTTTCTTGGTTTCCAGGCTGTTTATAAGAATCAAGCGATTCCATTCCACCAGGTTGGCGTTTGCTTAATCCTTTATCTCGCAATGTATGGTCCGTCCGGACGCGCCATTATTGAAGACGTTTACGATGGCACTGTCACGGTCGTAGATAATGTCCCGTTAGGGCCGCTGATGGTTGGCTCGACCATCTCCAACGTTGGCTACAACATTACTCACCTCATGGAGCAGGCGTTCTCTACACCTTCCATGACAAATTATGGTTTCGCTGACCCAATCGAGACTCTCATGAGAGTTCGGTCGGTTACGGGCAATCTGATGTCGATACCTGCATTCACAAACGGTGGTACCGTAAATCAGGACCTACTTTCATCATGGTCCAATTACTTTCGCGAATGCACTCTCGCCGGCATGGGAGACGACATGACGGTTTATGCGAATGTCGCGCGTAGCAACGATCCAATGCAATCAGCGAAATTCTCCAGCAACGTCTACTACACACAAATTTTTGATGGTACCGCCGGCGGCCGGACGTTGAGCTGTTCAGATGCTCACACCGCTTTGGTCTCTGCTACCAATTCTTCAGCTGACAATGTGATGGAGGAAGTGGCTACAGCCGGCTTCCAGCGTCCAGGAAAGGTTGTGAGTGGCGATGAGGTCACTACGCGGATCGGTGATTCTCTTTATGCTTTGAACCTTTCCTCGATGGACGCCCGTGCGTTCACGATGGCTTCCATCCTTTACCCGATTTTCACTCAAGCACCTGGTCAAAAGGCGGTTGAGGATCTTCAGGGTAGTTATGCGGTGATGATGAGCCAGGCCCAAGCTCAGCAAAACACTCAGTGGGCAGCAGAAGGTACGATGTTCACGAAGTATGTTCGGCCCTTTATGACGTTCTTTGAAGGGTTGATCTATGCGATCACCCCCCTAATGGCGTTCTTAATTGCTATGGGTGGTTTTGGCATTAGCCTGATCGGCAAGTACATGATGCTGCTTGCATGGATGGTGCTGTGGATGCCGGCGCTGTCCATCGTGAATTTATACACTGTGTCCTCCACCGCATCGGTGATGCAGGGGTTGTTGAATACCTCGTCATTTGACGTGGGCGGTGCGGCTGTATCTTTTGAGATGCTGAAGCAAATGCAGCCTGCCCTTGAGCAAGCTGTTGGCGTTGCAGGCCTGATGGCATCGTCAGTGCCAGCAATCTGCTTGTTCCTTGTTTCGGGAACCGCCATCGCTGCATCTGGTATCGCCGGGCGTATGAATGGTTCTGATCAGATCAACGAAAAAATTGCTTCTCCCGACGTCATCACACCTGCAGCAGGACTTCAGACGACTCCTTTTGCTACCAGTGATTACGACAAAGGTTTGCGTATTAATGGTTCAGAAAATCAACGTGGCGATATTTCGGTTGGCTCAATGATGAGCGAGGGGCTCTCCAGCACGCGCACTCGTGCCGAAGCTTCCGCTGAAAGCTTCTCGAAACAACTTACCAGCGCATATGGCCGTCAACTGGACAGTTCAAACAGCATCGGTGACCAGGCGGCAGTTGGCCGTGGTTTGCAAAGCTCCTTTGGTATGAATAGCGATGCTGGCTTTCAAGCCGGTATCGATCAGTTACGGCAGCAAGGGTACTCCTCAACTCAAATTGAGGCCGGTATTGCCAGTGTGGCTTTGCGTGGCGGTGCCTCTGGTACCGCGGGGCTGAGTGCTAAGGCCGAAGCTCCAGGCGGAACTGGAGGAAGTGCTGGAGTGGGCGTTAGCGGTGGTGTGGATGCATCCAATACCAGTCAGTCGTCCAGATCTGACAACATGAACAGCTCTGAGAACGTTAACAATGCTGTAAAGGCCGTTCTTGGCGAGAGAATTGCCAACTCTTTAAACCGTACACAGGGTTACAATCTCGCTCAAAATTTTGACCATTCCGAGAGAGCTGGTGTCTCGAAATCAGATCAGGAGAGCCTTTCTAAAGCAGCTCAGCAAACGCTATCCGATCAAAAGGCGTTTCAACAAGCTGAATCCTTTGTACGGTCCGCCGGCTACAGTGAGAATTTTAAATTGGATTCCTGGGCCGGTAAGGTTGTTGGTGAAGGTCGCGATGGTGCGGTCGTATCTGATGCGATGAACAAGTACGGTGAAGAGTTCCAGGAGCATCAGCGACAGTTGAGCAACACAATGCTTGATCCTCGTCGAGCTGACGCTGCTGCAGCACTTATGACACTTGCAAAGCATGGCGATTTTTCGTCGCTTGACGGTCCAGCTGTTGATTACGATCGCTATGCGAATCTTCGGGCTCCTGCCACTGGCAACCTTGAGGGAGAAACGCAGCGTGCTGGCCACTCCGTTGATACGTCAAGCTTCAATTCATCATTCGCGGGAAGGAAAGCAGCTGCGATCCATAATTCCAACCCAGGTGGTGAGTACCAACGTATGCAGCCGGTGGTGGAAAACGACGCACAGGTGTACGGGCAATCAGCTATGAAACCTGCAGCTGATCAGGCGGAGAGTCGCATTCGAGGTCTGGCCAAGGACGTGCATGACTTTGGTGAGTCCTCCGGCGGGGGAATTGCCGGTATCACCAATAACATTGGTAGCACCCTCGGAATGCGAGGTAACAGGGAGGATTACCTTGAGGAGGGCCGGCACCTGGGGTTGAATGACGCGCAAGCTGAAGTCTTTGCAACTGCGCGTGTTGGTGGCTTCGGTGACAACTCCAAAGATCACTGGGATGCTTACGCGGAGTCGGTTGGTATGGACCATGACTTGCGTGATGGCATGTACCAGCAGCTGATTCAAGCTGGCTTGCACGATAACGGATCAGGAGCACAGCTCGCGGATATTCGTACGTTAAACGATCGCGATTCGGTAACAGATCGCATGAGTTTAAATATCCCGCGCTCGGGTCAGTAAAGGCTCACATCGCAGCAAAAAAAACCGGCCAATGGCCGGTTTTTTTATTTGAGCTGTCTCATGGGCTCCGACATTTCGTTTCCCTCAGTGATTACATAAGGGTTGTAATCTACCTGCTGAGGCATTTGTGGTTCGTAAGTACTCGATTTGTTTGTCGCTCCACTCATGAGGCCAATCAGGCTCGACAGCATGAAAATTACCGAGACGGCTAGCAACGCAAGAAATCCTACAGCTGCGCTGAATTTAGCGGTCAGAAGGCAGAAACCAATCAAACTACCAACGACAAACAGTGGCACCTTTACCTCTGGGTCTCTTCCATGGGTCAGATGCAGGGCTCCCGACCCAACAGCGAAAATCAGTGCAAGGTATGCATAGGCCTGTGCATTCACCGACATATCCTGGCTGGCGCCGGCGATGAGGCCACCAAATGAAAGCGCTACTGCAAGCAGATGCCGGAGAGTCCAACCCATACCTGACTCACGCACCAGATGTTCAACTTTCCAAAGTGGTTCGATTGCAGGAGACATCTTAGGGCGCTGCGCATACTCGGACATCAAATCAACTACGTTGATGGCAAAGGCCGCATCACGCTGGCTTGGGGCAGCTTTTTCGGAGATCAGCTGTATTGCTTCGACTGCCTTAACGAATTCCTTCGGGGCCTGTTTGAGCATGGCGGCATTGAAGGTGGCCAAGTCCACAGTTTCCGGTGGAAGACCCATGAACCCTTCGATCAGTGATTCTGCTCGTTTCGTTTCGGCAGCGATGATTGCTTTCATGAAATTCTCCTTTCGACTTACTTAGATCCTACCCTAGCCCGCCTAACTGCAACCTTATTGTCGCTGGTAAATCACGCCGCTTAACCGATACGTTGAGGGCACCTGGTCGTCGACCTCATGCTTCTCCTGGACAGGGGGTTGGCCACCCGCTGTTGGCATGTAGATATCCCGCTGCGGCCATACCTCGTCTCTCGTTTTGACGTCGCGTCGCTTCTCGCCTCTTGCTGCCTTGTTGAATGATTTCAACTGGCTGAGCTTCATTTCAATTTCGCCGGCGAGAACGAATACTGGCAGATTCGCTTTAATGGTCGCATCCCACCGCTCGCCTTTTTCACCAAACCAGATAGTGCACCTAGGATGCGGAGCTACGTTTTTATGCTTGATCAGCACCTCGGTATCTGCAAGGTGATTTATCGCCCGCAGGTCGAGGTACTCTGGCGTTTCATGGACAGGAATTTCTTCACTCGCTGCTCGTGCTTCTGATTCGTTGATTAGCTGAAGCCGAATCTTTGCCACCGAAATCTTTTCGTTTCCGGTGGTGTGGCCAGCCCACGTGAATGATATCCGCCGCGGAGCTCCGTCAAATGCATGGAGTGTTCTCTGCAATTGCTTTGTGCTGAAACCAGGACCGAGCGCCCTACGCATAATTCGCGGTCGCATCTCGGGTGTTAGGTTTTGCGCGACTCGTACTGCCTCGATCGCGTCGAGCACTTTTTTCTTGGCAACGTTGATTTCCAGTGCGAACGGCAAAACCGATTCGCTCAGTTGGAAATAGCCTGGCAGTCGCATCACTGTTCCTGGTGCTTGGCCAAGATCACGTTCGAACGTGCCGATTGCTTCCAGTGTGACCTCGATGATTTCTTCATCAGCAACCTCCGACACGTCAATGATGTCGGGGGTTCGTTGCTCCTGCAGCACAGGTAGGCGCCATACCTTGCCTCGGACAACGAGAGATGGCCATGTCGCGTTGAAGCGTGTGACAGCTCTCACTAGCTGCTGGTAAGCCCGTTCGACGTCTTCGTACATACGGTTGCCTCCATGGTGTTTGCACAATTATACCACCCCTGCATAGCGGTGTGCCTTTTTCACCCCCTACTTTCCCTGTACACCCGCACTCCCCCACTGGGGCTGCCGGCTTTACCTTCCTTTCTTCATCCTTTTGACATTCCGTCTACCTTCCATCGCGCGCTACGCGGGCCGATCAGGCACGGGGGTAGGGTTACCCCGCGCATGCCTGCACTAACGTTGGTCTATGGGGCTCAGAGGAAGGGCTTGGCGGTCTTTCAGGGTTCGTAGGAGGGGAGGATGGGTATTTCTAGCGTTTTTATAGTGCAGGGGTGGTATAGATTAGAGGCATCCGGACGACTTTCGTCTTCTGAATGCGCTGATTTTCGATTGTCGACCGATTGTCGATTCTGAGGAGAACCTTGGGCTGGGCTGCTGCAACTGCATTTGCATTTGCATTTGCATTTGCAGCACCAAGGTTGGCGAGGTTCGAGGTTTGATCGCGTTTTTGCTTGCGTTCGTTACCTAGATGCAATTCGCCATAGCGGCGAAAGATAACGCCCGACGTCCAACTTCACACTGGAGTCGTCTTAACTTCAGGCGGATCTGCAGGTAGATCCAATTGAGATTGTGCTACCTGGTGAAATCATACATTTCTCTGTCCACGTTATTGCCCTTAATCGGTGCCCTACCAGGTATCTGTAGCAGCTTGCCCTAAATTCCTGGCCTTCATCATTGCTTCTCTTCCTAAGTTTTTTACCGGCATCGGTCGGCTTAATATGAGTTTTGAGACTGCTCTGCGATTGACTGCCCAGCGATCTTGCCGGCCGACCTGGTCTTTTTGTGCGGCCTAAGATTGGGTCCATGATTATTGCTGCCTGTCCCTTGTTGATCGGGTGTGCCAAATATATTTAAGCCAACGTTCCCATTGAGAACGGCTGCGTCGCTTTAACTGCGGTATTCAGAATTGTTGACGCATGAAAACTCCTTTGGTGTCTTTTGTCAGTACGTCCTGACATTGACCGACTGCGCATATGTAAACAAATGCTGCTTGTGGGCTTTCGCTCTTGCTTGTTCACGCTGTCATGTAAATTCGTTCATTAGGCACTGATGTCTCTGGTGACCATGTTGCACAGCTCTGCTTTCATCAGGTGCTGGTGCCGTAATGCTTCCTGGTTCATTGCTTGAGTGAGCCTTTGCTTCAAATCCTAGTGTCTGATGATCCGAGACACATGACGCTGTGGTCTTTTCAGATTTGGGCTAGGTCCAGCGCCTGACAGCAGGAAAGAATCTTTCAGTGTCTGCTGCGGCCCGTACCTGCCCTACCCTGCTTGCGTAAGAAATGTTGAGGTGTTCAGTGACTGAGAAACTTGTTGATGGCTTTCATGTTTATGGTGCTTCGGCGTCGGCAAAATTTGAGATCGTGGCCAACCGTGGTGGCGTCTTCGTTCTTGCCGTTGATATTGCTGGTCGTGTCCCCTCGAGGGATACGTTTGATTGGGAGAGTAAAATTTCTATCCAGGTGACTGACCGCGAGATGCCTCAGTTCATGTGCGCGGTGCTTGGTATCACTCCTACGTTTGATTTCAGAAATCATGGTTCGAAAAAAAACAAATCTCTCTCCCTGGCTAATCAGCCGGAGAAAGGAATCTTGTACCTTCGCGTGACTGAGGGTCAGGTTGGTCACAGCATTCCAATTTCTGCAGACAAAGTTTTTCACTTAGGAGTGATTGGGATGAAGGTCCTTTCTCGCCAGACGGGTGCTGACACTCAGACGTGTCTTCTGCTTCTACGTGGTACAACAGGTCGGCTGCTTCACGGTCTTCAATAGCTTTTGTTTTCAAAGCTTTATAAACAGAAAAACCACCTTTGGGGTTAAAAGCGGTTATAGAGCGGTTAAGAGCGGTTATAGGGCATAAGAATGTGGCTGAAGCCCTTGATTTATAAGGCTTTCAACAGTTTACCTCTTACCTCACTATGAGGTTTTGATACCTGATCATGAGGTATTCATACCTCACTATGAGGTAAATGTACCTGATCATGAGGTAAGCCTGCATTTCAGCCTTTTTATTACTTTAGATATGTCTCCTAAACCGTTGATTTATAAGGGAAAAAGCTAATACAGGTCTGTTTCTGATTATGGGGTAAGGCTAGCTGACTTAGAGGTATGGTTTCTGACTATGGAGTAATGGTTGTCAAGTTGTTGATTTATAAGGGTTTTATCCTAGCCTTTGTTGACGCGCGTATCAGCGGATCTTCAGGCTTTTCTACCCTGATTTTGGGGTAAAAAGTCCAAGATCATACTGATCCTCCCCTCCCCTATTATCCCTATCTGCACCCTCCTGTGGGCCGCGTAAAACGTGGCTTGCGTTCATTTTTGTGTGATTTTCAAACCTATGCCCTCCCCTGCCGTACCGTGTGTGGTGGCGTTTGCTTCTTTACCCCTTAATCAGTTTAATCGCCATGGCCTTCGTTTTTGTCACCGTTACCCCATAATTCGGTGTCTACGCTGTGGAATAGCGTCGTGCATCTCGTGTTTTCCTGAAGTCCGTCTTACGCCTTAATCAGTCATTTTCCATTTTGAGAGCAAAAAAAACCCCGCTTATGCGGGGTCTGATGTTGTGTTCTTTCGTCGCTTCACCACGACCTTATCCTTTGCGTCGATCGATCCTTCCAGAAGAAATCCTGATCTTTTGAGCTCATCGAGAGCTTCGCGAATCATTTGGCGTGCCTTACCGATCGATGAGACTCTCGAACCGGCACTCTTTATGAGCGTTTCTACCTTGAGATCGTATGGTTCTGAATGTGAGGCATAAAATCCGTGCATCCATTTGGCGAGGTTACCTTTTAGGGAAAGCCGTTGCTCCCATTCAATCCTGGTACTGTAAAAGCCACCGCCAAAAAGCTTTGCAATTTCAGGTTCAAGTTCGATCACCCAGCTTAGGTCCCTGCCGGTGTTGTCTTCTTCCAGGTCATCGCTGTATTCGAATTTCCTAATTAGAGAAAGAACCACCCCGCGCCCCAGTCGCTCAGAATGAATTGCAACCGCGGTTGCTTTGAGCCTGGTCAGGATATTTTTAAGCCGTTCGGTGTGTTTTTTACCGTATGGCATTTTCAGATCTTTTTTCATGGCCAGTGGGCTAAAGCAGATCGGGTGGCCGAGCTCTGCTTCCCTGGCCAAGTGAACTACTTGGAACCAAACGTCTAAATCATCTTGCCTAAGCTCTTCGCCGCTGTAGATCAGCCTTGAGTTGCCGTAGGACACGACCTCAATATTTTTCATCTGCTCTCGAGGAGTATTACGGTTCCTTGCCGTGAATAGCGCACTTCGTAAAGCCTCGTTAGGTGCTTCTCTGACCTCCTCTCCCCAGGCCTTCAGACGGATTTCTGCTGTTTTTTGAGCTTCTTTTTGAACTGCAGCAGCTCTTTCTTTTGCTGCACGAAGACCATCCCCAGGCTTTCTTTTGGAAGAAGCATTTTTTCCTTCGCTTGTTTCTTCGCTTTTGAAGAGATCAGGAGTTCTGGGCTCGTCTGGTTTCTCAGTGCTCACATTGGGACCTATTAGGCAGTTTTCAGATTTTTGACGAATTCTTCGATCTGCTTCAGTTGCTCTTCAGTAAAAGAGGTACGTTTTAATTTCAGTTCGAAGTGTGTCTTAGTGGTCTTAACCTGCCCCATAGTTACGCCGTTCGATTCAATTGCTTGTGGCGTGATTTTCAAAGCGCTTTGGTTAAATTTAGCTTCAAGTGTGCTTGCTAGGTTTTTTAGCGGAGTATTACTCGTGATTGCTTTTTGTACGATAGAGATCAGCGCTTTATGTATCTGATCAGCTTCAATACCTTCTTCAACACGCTTCTTTATTACCTTTACGGTGTTCTCAGCTGTCAACCCAGAAATCAGCTCTGGTTTTTTCTCCAGAAGTGTATTAACAGCTTCTGGCAAGTTTTCAAAAGCCATTAACCGATAATAGACAGTTTTAGTTAGGCCGAACTCAGCGTGTGTGCCAACACTACTGCCAAACTTACTCTTGTGTTTCAACAACGATCGAGCAAGCTCAAAGTCTGTTAAATCCTCTCGACCAAGGTTCTCTGCTAGCGCCAGAGCCGACATTTCTTCTTCTGTGATGTTCTTCACATGAGCAAGAATAACTGTCTTTCCAAGGTGCCTGTGGGCGCGTACACGGCGCTCCCCAGATACGATCTGATATCTATTGCCGTATGGACGAACGGTGATTGGCTGCTGAAGCCCCTGCTCATCAATCAGCTGCGCTAGCTCTTCAATTCCTATGAAGCGTATCCGTGGCTGGTATGGATTTGGGTCAATGCTCGTTAGATCAATTGGTCGGGCGGTCCATACCATTGTTTGGCTGTCCCCAGCTTCTTCAATTGCTGCTTGATGCTCTTGCATGCCTGCAACAAGTGATCCAGCCAACGTTGCACCGAGCCCTTGCCGTCTCCGAGGCGTTGTCGACTCAGTTTTGCCAGCGACTTTAGAGGCTGGTTTTGCTGGTGGTTTTGCAGCTGGTTTCGATGTGGGATTTTTTTGTGTCTGGCTCATGCTTTAAGCCCCTTCCCTTTTGTTTCTTTAGCAACATAAACGGCTAGCTCGGCATATTGCTTAGCTACCTTGTTGTTTTTGTCGAAATCACCAACCGTTTGTTTTCTTGCAATTGATTGGTTAACTCTTGTAGTTGGCGATATATAAACAGGTACTACGCTTCCAAATAGAATAACTGCATCATTTTCAGTCTCTTGGCAGAGAGTCATCCGCTTGTCGTGTTTAGCAAGAAGAGCTCCTAGAAAAGTCAAATCAGGGTTGATCTGTTTAACCTTTGTGATTCTGGACTGGAGGTCTGCAAGACCATACAAACCGTAACTCGCGCCGGACTCTACTGGAATAATGTAGTGAGTTGCCGCGGCCAGGGCGTTCATAGTTAGCAGCCCTAAATTAGGCGGGCAATCGAGAATGATGTAATTAGCTTTGCCAATCAGCGGTTTAATTCTTTCCTTCAAAACTTCATTTGGTCGTGCGGCTTCGTGTCGGATGATGTCTGGAACGTTTTCCAGACTCATCGATCCGTAGATGAGACTTACGCCCTCTACGTGAGTTTCATCAAAGATGAACGCTGCAATGTTTGCCGTTGGATTAAGCATTAACTCGGCCAAGTTATGTTGGACTTTTGCCGGGTGTGCAACGCCAATGTGTTGCGATGCGTTAGCCTGAGGATCCATATCAATAAGCACTACTGTGCAATTCTCGTCGAGCTTTGCCAGGTTATCGGCCAAATTGATTGCAGTCGTCGTTTTCGTTACCCCGCCTTTGTGGTTGGCGATTGCAATAATGACTGTTTCGATTTCTGCAGTTTTGGCTTTTGGTGCGGCCATGAGAGCTCCTAATAGGTCGATGTAGTACTCGGTATGTCTTACATCTTGTGTTGGATTATGCAACATCTCTAATTTTTTTACCGCCCTTTCGTCTGTTTTTGACCCCCATTATTTTTTCTAGTCGCAGCATCCTTTCTTCATTCCACGACCGGAAATCCTCACAAAATTCCCATAATGGGAATTTTTTAAATCAAGACGCCTGTGATTTAACTCTCATACGTCTGATGCTCGGGACAGGTTTCGTTCAAAGGAAAGTCCCATAGTGGGAATTAGGGGCTTGGCTATAGCGGTGTTGACCCCTGCTCACCCGTCTTTTGGGTTGGACGGAGAGTCAGACTCTGTGATTTCAGTTCTCTTAATGAAGGCATTGGTGTTGTCCGATCCGTCCAGATTAATAAGGCAAATCCTTTTAAGTCGAGAAAAGTCCCATAGTGGGAATGTGGGTGTAGGCCTGACTAGCCGGCATTACACGCGGCATTGTGTAACTTTTGGATTAGTGGAAAGGTGGTCTGGGATGTCTGCCCTGCTCTTTCTGTGCTGGTGTTGTGCCCAGACCAGAGCGCCGATTGGCCTCCTAGGGAGAAAATTCTCATGGTGGGAATGTGTGCCTATACGTGAGTCATTGGATCCCGCCGGGTTCGGTGCCACGTACTGGGCGCATGGTCTCACTCCAACTGAGACGGTCTTAGGTCCAGTCGGCAAATCTGGTGAGGTTCAATACTCGGGAAAAGTCCTATAGTGGGAATGTGTGCCTATGCGTGAGTCCTTGGATTCCGCCGGGGTTCGGTGCCACGTACTGGACGCAAGATCTCGCTCCAACTGAGGCGGTCCTAAGGTCCGGTCAGCGGGGAAAGTCCCATAGTGGAAATGTGTGCCTATGCGTGAGTCCTTGGATTCCGCCGGGGTTCGGTGCCACGTACTGGACGCAAGATCTCGCTCCAACTGAGGCGGTCCTAAGGTCCGGTCAGCGGGGAAAGTCCCATAGTGGGAATGTGTGCCTATGCGTGAGTCCTTGGATTCCGCCGGGGTTCGGTGCCACGTACTGGACGCAAGATCTCGCTCCAACTGAGGCGGTCCTAAGGTCCGGTCAGCGGGGAAAGTCCCATAGTGGGAATGTGTGCCTATGCGTGGGTGTTTGGATCCCGACGGGTGCGGTGCCACGAACTGGACGCATGGTCGCGCTCCAAATGAGGCGGTCCTAAGGTCCGGTAAGCGGGAAAAGTCCCATAGTGGGAATGTGTGCCTATGCGTGGGTGTTTGGATCCCGACGGGTGCGGTGCCACGAACTGGACGCATGGTCGCGCTCCAAATGAGACGGCATCAAGATCCGGCCGGACCGTCTGTTAAGTTCCTATCAGGAAAAGTCCCATAACGAAATACGCATCTAGAGCTGGCTGGGAAGCCGTGTCGCGGTTGAATGTTCCTGGTGGATCGATTGAGAATCCCAATTAGGAAATATCATAACTGACACTGACTGATGTAGGCCTGGTCGGGTCATCTCGTAATGCGAAAAGAGGCTAAGCCTAAGAGTGTGGAATCGAATCTCGAATGTGTATATACGATCACCAGTTCTGATTGCATCCAAGCGACCAGGAGCTAAATGTTGGGGGTTACCCGATGGTTGATGTGAAGCATTTAATGTAATCAGCAGGTGGGGGTGCAACGCATGGAAGACTGAAATTCTGCCGTTTGATTCTCGGCTGCGCGATCCGTTTGATTTGACTGTTCGCAATTTGATAGCAGCTTCAGATTCCGCATTAGAGATCCAACGGTGGTAGCTTACAACGCTCGATGGTCCTGGTACGTTTTGATGTGGCTTAACCAGTCATTATTCCCATAGTGGGAATTGTTAGTAGTCGCTCATTAAATGATAGGGTGAAGGTCGAGCGGGACGCTACTAAAGAACATCCACTCTAATACTGTAGCTGACTTTGGGGTAAGGCAGGGGCTGTCGCTAACACGCAGTCATCCGCTTACGTTGAAGGTTCGGCGCGATTATCAGGAATTAAGTCGGATCCGATTTAATTTGCTGATGTAGTTGGGAGGGCACAAGCGGACGACAAACGATCGACTATCGGTCGGCAATCGTGATGACGGATTTCATGCTCATGAAGCTCCGAAACAAAGGAGCTACTTTAGGTCGACAATCAGACTACAAATGTCCAACTCTAAAATTCCCATAGTGGGAATTACGAAAGAGCGCACTCTTGTATGCCCGCCAAAAAAAAGCCCCGGAGGGCTTTCTGTAAGATTCTGGTTAAAGCTCGGGCTGCAGCTCAACGCAGTACCTTGCTCGTGTGACAGCGACGTAGAGTAGATTAAGTTCATCATCCAGATGTGTGGGGGAGGGTGGTCTGAAAGCGCTGGCCGATCGTGTTCGGAAATCATCTCTGACGATGACGTTGTTGAACTCTCGCCCCTTTGCCCTTATGCAGGTCATTAACTGAATTCGAGGATTACTCGGGGGGTGCCGATTCGAAAGTATCTTGTCCAGGTCGCGCTCCCTTTCCGAGTAATCTCTAGCTAGATCATAAATCAGACCAATCTCAGATAGTGGGTTGCTCGCGGCCCACTGCGCTAGATCGTCATGTGTTTTGAAGAAGGCATAAGCAGGATGCCTTGCGTCCTTTGACGAGTTCCTCATCAGGGCATACGTCGAATTGATTTTCTCCCGTATGTCACTTGTGTCTCCCGTAATAGCGTAGGACTCGCTCATATCCCCAAGAGCCAGGGCGTCACGGATAACACCCGTATTAGTGCGAAACAACCGGGTATGTGGTTCCTTTGCGGGCACCGGTCCTACGCGGCCTGCTTTACCGGCCATTCCACGTAGCGTGATTGGGGGAGGGGTGGACTTTTTCGAGAGAATTTCATTTGCGAGATTCGCTATTTGTGGGCCGAACCTGAATGAGAGGGTTAGTGGGTATTGCCGACCTGGAACCTTGAGCATTGCATCTTTTGATCCTCGAAACGAAAAGATTTGTTGCCCTGCGTCACCCACATAGCAGGCACGGCGTGCGAATGCGAGACAGGAAAGCATGACGTCTGTGGCGTCGTTTGCTTCGTCCATGTAGACCTGATCGAATGCAGATAGCCCATTACATCCGTCGAGTTGCCAGGCTTTAACATACACGTCATGGGGGAGGTTTAAACGGGTTTTGGCGCCAGGCCTCAAGGCATTGAAAAGAACCTGAGCATATTTTGCGGCAAGCTCAACCACGACAGGATCCTGAACCCAGGAAGGGATGTGATGACGGCTGATCTCGCGGTTGCTGCTGTAACAGTAATTTGAAAGCACACCAATGATCACCTTTGCAAAGTGAACGTGATCAATTGGTAGCTTTTTACTTTTTAAATCAAAGGCTTCAATGACATGCGCAGGGTAAATCTGACCGACGTTACGCCCATTGATGCTATTGCGTGCCCATTCAAATGCCAGGCTATTGAATGTTCGCACCGACGCAACGTCACCGAATGTAGCCTGTAGGTCTGTGACCAGGTTTTTACTGAATGCCAAAACAAGAAGCCGGCTTGCGCCGGCTTTACGGCAGTCTAAAGCTGCCCCTTTTAATGCGGTGGTTTTTCCACAACCTGCGCCAGCGGTTGATTTGATAACACCTCGCGGAGCGTCTAGGAGCTCCACTGCGGCCTTCCTAAATGCTGCCTGCTCCTCAGTTGGCGCATGCATGGATTTACAGCACCTTAGAAGGCACAGGCCGCGAACGGGAGTCTTTCAATAGTGCCTTAACAAGAGAGTCACCGCTTGTGTACTTGTCGAGCACACCTTGAAGCTGCGGATCGGTTAAGCCTTGGAGTTTTAGGCAAGCATCAAATTCCTTTTGCGTGATTCCCAATTCCTTCTGAATTTCTGAAGGGGAGTACCCCCAATTTCCCCACTGGGTAACTTTCCGGGATAGCTCGATCAACTCCGCAACAGACCGCTTAGAGACAGCTCGATCAGCGTGATCGCAATGGAAGCGGTCACGTACCTGGACACCATCGCATAGGGGGCAGCAATGTTTAGGACGATTAATGCTGACCACAAATTCAATGTGGCAGGTGCTGCAAGACCGCATGGTTACTTCTTTGGAGCGATAGTCACGGGCAATAACCCACGCGTCATCGATCTCAAGAACGTTTTCTAAGTCGAGTTGGCCATTACGGAGTGCCGCATGGCAGTCGTAGTACTGTGAGTGAGCAGCCATAACAGCTTCGACGTCGATCGTTGTTCTCGGCGATTTGGCTGTGATCAAGTAGGCCAGCATGAAAAGGCTTGCCTCTAGTGTTGCCTCCTTTTTGGCGAGGAGACTCTCTGCATTAGGAAGGGGGCCGGATTCGGAGGGACCAACAATGCCTTCACGCTTACGTAGGCTTGTGACCTGCTTACGAGTCATGCCAGTGTTGATTCGGATGATTGCGGAACGGAACCCTACGTGAACGAGGGTTTTGGCAAGTGATTCGTCCATTTCAATGCCCTTTCATAATGCTGCAGATTAATTTGTTATGTAGAGATACTTCGCTGGTGGACCTGAGCTCTCGAGTGAGAATCCACGCCTCATCAAGTGAAAGAGGGGAGGGGGCGTTAGCCCCAACACTGGCCATGTACTCGCGAAGATAAGCCTCATGCGCGTTAACCAGGGCATCAATGTCGATCTGTATTTGCCAGTCGACAGCCTTCGATGTGTAGAGCAGGAGCAAGGCTGCGCCATCTGCAGCCTTAGTTGCATCGCTCAGGATCTCTTCAAGGTTAGGAAGCGATCCAGCTGTGCTTACATCTCGGATAGAGCGTATTTTTTGCGTAACAGGCATCAGAACCTGGTCAGGAGTGAGACCCGTTTGAATACTTACCAACACTGAACTCATGCCGGCTTTGAGAAGGCGTATCGCTAGGTGTTGTTTATTCACTTCGGCGGCCTCCTGACAAAATCCGCATGACATTGGCAATCCGCACATTGCTATCCGGAAAACCGACCTGAATTTTGCTGAATGGGGTTCGCGCCGAGAAGGTTACGCGCCCTTGATCTGCAAGCAGCATCCTGTCCTTCATGGTGCTTTTCGTCAGCCAGTCGGCTTTATCCTCGCTGTTGATCCCCCAATTGATTCGAGCCACTCGGCCCCGCGTCTTTAGATCATCCGCGATGGCACCTAGGATTTGGCTGATCGCTGTTACAGCAGGGGAGGGAGTGCGGAATACCGGGGCTTGAGCGCCTAAATCGCCGACGTTTACAAACAAGATCGAAGTGGGTATCGCTGATATTTCAGAAAGGTCTGAATCGGTGGCATTGACGATCCACAAGCGGTCGACCGGAGATAGATCGAAGTAACGGCTAAACGCTGGGTCGTTGGTGACAGCCCATTCCTTGGCAAGACGTAGGGTGAGGTCAAGAGCAAATGCGTCCATCATTTGGCACCTTCTTGTTCCAGGACTATCAGGTTGCGCCACACAGCAATTACGCTGCGGCCATAGTCACGGGCGACGGTTTCCAAGTCTTTATTAGGTGTGTGGTACCGACCCAGTACGAGTGGCAGATCACCGTGGGCATCTTTCAGAAATTCGCAGAGAATTTCGGTGCCGACACGAACGTTAGTGCGCAGATCTAGAAGCTCACTCGGATCTGCCACACGATGACCATTCCATCGAAGACTGACCTGCATCGCACCGACGGCAACGGATCGAGTCTTAGTCAAAGCATTTGTCAGAAGCGTTGCAGCTTCAGTTTTGGATGCTGGATGGTAGGGTTTTTCAGAAATGTTCAGGGCGTAAGGGTTCGGAGTGACCATGTCCTTGGCGTATTTCTTTGATTCAACGATTGCAAACGCATAGAGGAGCTTAGGGTCAACCTTGCATTGACGGTTGGCCTCCTGCTCCCAAACGGTCCCTTTCAGACTGAAAGCCGCGGCGTGCTGACAAACAATCCCGGTAAGGACAGCTGTTATCAGCTTTTTGTTGAACCATTCCATCGCAATCTGACCCCGTCCGCTGTGTAAATGTGACGCTGTTCATGCGGCGCATTCTACTCGTGGTTCAGGATGTTTCAAGATGGTTCATCACGATCTGACCCTGATTTAGTGTAAATGACGTCAATTTTTCGGACGGACGGTAGGAAAAACCTTATATTTCAGGGGAACTACTAAGGTTTTCCCTAAAAAAGGTACGGTTTTTGGATCCATAGCCCTTAAAGGCCACTATTGTGACGTCAAAATGATATTACTTAATCTGACACTGACATCAGGTAAATCTACCCCGGCTGAGATGAGAATTTCTGTTTTGATCTGAACCTATGAATAGGTGTAAATTGACCCGCCTATAAATGATAAATTTCCCTTTTGCGTACGCTGATCTACACCTAATCCTACGAAGTCTTACATCGTCGGAAGTGACACCAGGGTCGCAATAGTCGAGGACCGCTCACAAATGCAGTATTCACCTGAAGCCGTAACTCATGAGGCTTTCGTTAGTCGAGTGCAGGAGCTGATGAAGAGGAAGGATCTTTCAGCGACGAAGCTGGCTCATTTTATTGAGGAGGCGGAATCGACGGTGAAAAATATGCTCTATAAGGGAACATCTTGCCCTAGAGAACGATTGATCGTTCTTGCCCGAGCATTAGAAACAACAGTCGAGTATCTCAGCACTGGATCCGACGTACCTGAAACCGGAGATGCTGTATCTTTATTGGTACAAACCCCGGAAAACTTAGCTTATACGTTGAATTTCATACCACATGCTCCCGCTGAAGGTGGTGTGGATCCGGTGATGAAGACGCTGCCTATTCCACTTCGATTATTGTCTGAGTACGGTCTGACACCTGACAGAACGAGAGCGGTATCGGTAAATACTGACGCCATGGCAGGAGTAGTTGGCAGGAATGATATTGTGCTTGTAGACATAACAAGAAATTCACTTGACGAAGGTGTTTTTCTTATTGCAATGCGTAATTCAGTACTTATTCGTCAGGTTTCTCCTGTAATCACAGGTTTTGCACTTACCTCTACCAATCCAAATATCATGGGCACAACAGTATCGGTTACGCCGGAAACAGGCGACCTTAAGAGTCCCGATACAATTGTTATTGGGAAACTGGTTTGTAAAGTTTCGTTAAGCGCACTTTAATTCACAAATATTTCACATTTATAAAAAAAGGCCCGCAATAACTTGCGGGCCTTTTTTTATGTTGTTTTGGTCAAGTCGGCCGACCATCCGGGCGCTCGCCTTTTCCGAACAGCTCCCAGCGTTTCTGGCACGCTGGGCTGGGAAGGCTCTGCGTCAACGCTTACGACCCTTTCGGCAGGGAGGGCAGGGGCGTCAGGTCCGGCTGCGGTTTTACTGGATGCAGGTTGCAGATCGCTCTCTTGAGTCTGTGCTTCCACCAGCTTTTCTGGTGGGTTTGCGACAAGGTTGGGGACTCCTTCGTTAGAAATCATCCCCTTGTCGAGTGATGTAATGCCTGTATTAGCCGCGACCTTTTCAGGGGTTGTTACTGAAGGGCCAGCCTGAACCGAAGAACCTTGCCCTATGGGCGAATGCCCAGCCTCCATGCTTTTTTCAGCCATCAAGCCCATCTGAGCGAGATAGATGAGGCGTCGGGCCCTTCGCATTTTAGGTGTGGTCTGAAGGTCCTGGTACAGAAGCTTTGACTCCGCAGTGAGCTTCACAAGCGTTTTGAGGGTCGACTCGTCATCATCCATCTCACTCATCACCTACCCCTTACTGATGTTGCAGGAAGTAGCCATAGGCAACAGAGGCCACTGGGGCAACTGGCGCAGGAGGTGATAACACCTTAGAGCGTGGAAATACGTCCTTTGCAGCGTCAAGGTAGTACTCGCCGCCGCCCCCGCCGGACAGCACATAGTCAATTGCCTCGCCTTCGAGAAAGCGCATTTGCTGCTTCATGTTGAGAAGCGCTTTCGGTGCGACGACTGCGGATGCTCGCTGGATGTAGGGGGCAAGCTCAACGGCGTCACCATACAAGTAAACGTATTGCTTGCCGCTCTGCAGGGCGATTTCGATTTTGTCTCGCCCTGGACCGTTACCTCCGAAGTCTTTGGCAATTTCGGCGTTAACGGCATCAAGGAGTGCACTCATCGCATCCATAGAGGAGTCCGATGAATCCCGCACAATGTCCCCGCGGCGGAAAACTACCCAATCTACAGAGAAGAAGCCCGGATCGAGGACGAGAACGACAGACTCATCCAAAATTTCGGCGTCAGGATGGTATGCATAAATGTGGTTGAGAATGCCCACCGGTTGAGGCAGCACGGTGACTTTGTGCACGGTGATTTCGCGTTTAGGTGCGACCACGTGAGTTCCCGTGAGCTGCTTGGTCAGCCGCTCAACCAGGTCTGGGTTGCGTGATTGATTTACAGGTAGGCCAGTGATGAGGTGATCGATTTCAGTCCGGCCATCCTTGCAGGCGTCGCTGATGGATGCGTTAAACAGTGCTCTGTACAAGTCTGTCGCAGGGTAATCAGCATGAAGCTCTCGTTTTACCCCTGCCCGACCAGGGCTAACAAATCCAACCCATGGCACGTTATTGACGTGCACGAAGTGCTCACCTTCCTTAAGCGTCGAATTGCCATTGAGGCTGCTCATGGGGGCCGCTTGTGCTGGACGAACGACGACTTCGGGATCGTTATCGTCGGCATAGCCAGAAACGCGCTTGACGTTCGAGTATCCGATATCCAATCCCACGACAAATGGTTGGGTGCCTTTCTGTTTAGTGGCCATGGTGCTCCTTAGCGCCTTGCTTGGGTTAAATACTCTGAAAAGTCGTTATGGCAATCGGTCGACAATCGGTCGACGATCGACATCTCTCGATGGGTTTCAAAAAACGTTTACGCAATGACGTCGGCAATCCGGCAAACAACAAACGGTCTACAAACGTCCTACGTTCAAATCCTGCCATCGATTCCAGATATGCAACCCCCCAATTCGCCCCCATGGCTGGGAAGTCAAAAAATCGTTCGAAATGCACCGCCGACTTCTGAAAACCGGGTGGTTTGACCTTGGCCGCTTGGAATTCACGCACTGATCTGTATTTCCCTTATAAAAGAAATGACGATACGATTTGCTTACATTTTTATTTTATTCATTTGAATTTCCTTTATAAGGGAAATGTGATGAAGGAAATCGTAATAGTGCATGTACCTCCTTTCCCTTGTTGCTCGGCGCTGTTTGATGTCGACCCTAATAAGGGAAATGTGGGGAGCTGGATTTCTCTTATAAGGGTAGTGAAATGATCGAACCTATCACTGGCGCTGCTATTCGCGGTGAGCTGAGTGCCCGTTACCTGCCGATGATTAAGGAGTGCGATGCAATCCATGACCAGCTCAGAACCGAAGCGCTCCGGTTGAAAGATGCATTCATCCAGGACGCCAAGGACGAGGGCAAGCTTCTCTATCGGAGCGTTCAGGTGAAGACAAACAGGGAAGGCTCGGTGTCTATCGTATGGACGCGAATTATTTTTTCCGACAAGCCTGGAGGTGGTAAGAGGCAGCGGCAGGAGGTGATCAGAAAAGGGGATGGCTACACATACAATCCGAACGCGGTTATCAGAAAAGCGGACTATTGGCTTCAGCAGTTGTTTCACCAATACGAGCCAAAATTCGCAATGCTTCGGGAGGCTTTGGTCATGAACATGAAGGCGCGTAAGCAGCTGCTCGAGTTGCAGCGTAGGGTCAATGCCAACCCTCCTATCTAGGGTTGCATTTCGCTGACCTGTTGTAGGCTTTGGCCATCTCAAACCATAAGGAAACCATATGTCCAACGAAGGCGATGCTGGCACCCAAATCACCATAGGTCGTAACGAGTTAAACCTATGGGCAGACATTTACTGTGAAGCCAGGGTAAGCCGGATAACGAGCGTCCCTTTCGCGACGTTCATAGAAGAGCCGTACCGCTATCTGGAGGAGGCAGGTCAAGGCACCGCGCTAGAATGTCTGGAACACGGTCACCAGCCATTAATGCCGGCACAAGTCCACGCGAAGAAACGTATCGAGGAGGCGTGGGGTAAGACTGCACCTCAGCGGAACCACCTTGCTCTTGTGTTCAGCAAGAAGGACTGAGGTCGCAGCCCGAAGGGAAATGGACAGGGACAAGCAGCTTGCTGCTTGCAGTAGTGCGCAGCAGTTCCTGTCAGTAAACCAATTTCAAATCTGATATCCGGCACGAGAAAGCGGGGCTGATGTTTTTGCCGCGGCTTTCTGCTTCGGCCGACAGAATCGAACGTCCAAGCTTTACGGTACCTCGACCGTATTTGGCATTTATCAGATCCATTGCCCCCATTACTCTCTCCTCCGCGCCAGCGTCATATCCGAACATGTCCTGCTGGTGCATTTCCGTTGCTGACTGCAGCCCCATGAGCAGAATCCCCACCTTAGAAAAACGAACGCCAGGCCTGTAAATTGATCGTGCGGCTTGTCCGGCGCTGCGAGCGAAAACCCGAGCATCAGCCACCGGCTGAGAGAAAGGAACGGTCACCGTTTTAGCGTATGGTGCTTGCTTACTGTCAAAGGGGCTTGTTCGCGCATAGACCCGCATGGCGGATGCCACCGAACCTTGTTTCCTCAGTTTCGCCGAAGCCCGAGCGGCAAAATCCACCGTCGCAGCAACCAGCTCTTCCTCCGACTCAATTCTCGCAGTGAAGCTGCGGGAGACGTTGATCATGTCACGTACTCCGTCGTTTCCAGTCAGAGGGACGGCACAGATGCCATTGAGCTCTAGCTGGGTCCTCAGGACAGTGACAGGAAACTCTCGTTCAACAACGTGACGCGGGAGCTGAGCGAATTGCGCCGCGGTGTTTATCCCCATCAGACGGAGCTTCTCAGTTACGGATGGTCCAATTCCCCAAACCTCAGAGACGGGCGCAAGGTGGAGCATCATGAGCCGGTCTTCGGGTTGCATTAGGTTGACCAGCCCGGTTTTCGTCACACGCTTGGCAGCGTAGGAGGCGAGCTTTGCCAGGGTGGGAGTAGGACCAATTCCAGCGCCAGTACCAAGCCCGCACCATGCCAAGACCCTTGCGCGGATCTGCACAGCCACCTGGTGTAACTGGTCATCACTCATCCCATCGCATAAACAAAAAGCCTCGTCGAGTAGACGGTCAAGGCTGGCACAAGGGTCGCGATAGTGCGCATCATCCTTGAGGACAAGTCACCATAGAGGGGAAAGTTTGCGGAACAGATAACAAGTCCAGAGCGCCAATGTTCTTCCCGGACTAGATGTACTGGGGCGGACATCTTGATTCCGAGAGATTTGGCCTCAGGGCTACGAGCAATAACACAACCATCACCACTTCCAGCGACGACCACTGGTTTATTCCAGAGTTCTGGCCGCCAAACTCTTTCACAGGAGCAGTAAAAATTGTCGGCATCAATAAGTATGAACGCCTTCCGGTTCATATCGTGGATAGCTTATGCAGATTGAAAGTACAGACACCCCAGACCACTAAGCTTTCGATGTCTTTAATGACAATTGGAGAATAATTATTATTTTCAGGGCATAGGAGAACGCTACCGGCGCTAAAAATTAATCTCTTACAGATGAACTCACCCTCAAAGACAGCAACGATGATCGATCGGTTGACAGCCTTTTTGGATCTGTCGACGACAATGACGTCTCCCTCATAGATGCCCGCATCAATCATGGAGTCGCCGGCGCATCGCACCAGGTAGGTTGCCGGTGGGTTCGAGATGGCGAGTCCGTCTAGCGAGCTCATTTCCTCGATCAGATCCTCTGCAGGAGAGGGAAAGCCGCAACTCAGCGTCGACGTGAAGTAGGGGATTGTCGCGTCGGGAATTTCGAGGCGGACGCGCCCGAGGATGGCGATATCGTTCATATGGTGCCTGTATGAATGTACAGTATATAGGCGCAGCATACACTGAAGGGCACTCGCCACAAATTCCACGCGCCGAAAGGCGCTAGCGCAGGGAAAAAATGGCAAGGGAAACGACCCGCGAAGCGGTGCGAAGCCGATCGCTGAAAATCGGGATATCAACCTGATTAAGGGGTAAGTTACGTATGGTGATAGGTCGGACGACTATTGCCAGGCGCTAACCGTATTATTCGAACAGTGAACCTATAGCCTGCGGCAGCGTCACGAACAGACGCCAACGATCCCGAATCCGCGAGTCAAATTCGGACTACCAATCAAGGAGCCAAGGTGACAATCCGTTACGGACGCGGGACCAGTCCTGAAAGCGTTTTTCCTTCGACCCACCGAAAGGACTGCGTGCCCCGAGCTCGAAAGTCGGCATGGTATGTGAGGCGGCATGTGCGTGAAGAATGATGAACCGCTGAACTTGTTGCAATCGACGGTACCGGACGCCCTTGAGCGGGAAGTCCGAAATTTGTGTGATCTGAAAATCACGTTAGACAGGCTCTCCAAAGGTGGACCGAGCCAGGCTCTTCAGGATGACTGGATGGCCTCGGCACGCGGTAATACGTGTGCATATTGGCCAAGCGACTTTATGCGGCTGATTTTGCCTTTCTTGAATTGGGAGCAGGACCTGCAACAGCGGGCCTTGCGTGCTTACGTGGATCCTCGCTACGTCGTCGGCTCCAACATTGGGGGATTTCCTGAGGACGTCAGTGACAATGAGGTCTGGAAAAGGATCACCAAATACAAGAGTGACTTCTGCACACCGGATGATGTGCTGTATATCTGGTATCCCGCACTGGGGATTTTCTTTGCGCACGAAGGCAAGCACCGTGTCGCGTTGATGCGAAGGCACGAGCAGCCATCAATTGCTGCCTGGGTCAGTGAAGCAAAATACCCCGCCGCGGAGCGGATGATGATCGTCGCGCCCAGTGATGAAAGGGATGAGTGGGTCGTTGTGCTTGATCAGCGATATCTTCAAATACTAAAACGACCGCATGTCTCTACTCGATTTCTCAGCGCTTATGGCGTCAAAACATGCCAATGGAATTCCGTACCAGGACTGCCTAATGAGTTGATAGTCCGGAATGCAGTTTACGAGCGGCGCTTACACCGAGAGCAGAATACGACAGCGGAAGACGAGCGGACGCTAGACCTGATTGAGCTCAACGAGTCGATCAGACAACAGACCGCAGCCGGTGCGGAGGAAGTCGAGCGAGGAGTTGACGAGCTCACTCCTCTTCGGTTGAAGACCAAGCCGTTCTTCAGGTCTGTTGGTTGTGCTGCATTTGCAGGCGGGTTGGGTCTGCTCGCGGACAGCCCCGCAATCGCTCCTGGCGCTTGGCTGCTGCTCGGCAGTGCGGTTGGAATGCTTGCGAGTTTGGTGGTGATGCGTTTTGTGGGGCCGCGCAATTTGCGGGACGAAACCAAAGGTTGAAAGCCAACCGGCGCATCAGGTCGCCGGCGCCGATGCCTGGTGTGTTGTGGGTGCGTTCCAGTCAAGTCGCGAGGGTTGTAGCGCTCTGATACAGACATCTGTTCTTACCCCATAGTCAGTTAAGAGCGATAAGCGATCATAAACTGACTATGGGGTAAGCATGTCGTCCCGTTTGGACAAACATGGATCAACCGTGTGTGGCCGATTGTGGAAATGAGAGGCGGGTGCCAACGGCCAGCTTTGCAGCCTGTCCAATTACAGCTGATACACGGCCAAAATTTGAGCAGGCCTAGCTGGTGTACCGCGGGACTATGCAGACGTGTTTAGAAAGTTTTTATCGAACGCATCAACTGGTACCGCCAGTCCCCACCACTCAAGGGCCTTAGCACGAAACAGTTCCCAATCTTCTATTCTGGGCTGTCCGTGGGTGCAAAGGCGGCACTCGGAGGCGCCAGCCATCTGTTCGGTCACGGTGTTGTGAAGGTCGATGCCCATCCTCCCAAAGCGGCCAACCGTCGAACCATCGCTGGCATGTATCCACACGGCATTTCGAGAGGCGCTTAGCTGCAGTTCGTATTGGAGTTTCAAGTGCATGTCCAGGTTGAGCGTGGAAATTCCATTTGGTATCACGCGCGCATATTCGCAAGTCCCGCAGTGAACCGAAAGGTACAGTGCGTTTAGGCAATGGAGTCCTCGTGCTTACTCACCTGTGAGAGAGCTGGTTTGTCGCCCCCATTGCATATCCCAAATAGGGTGAGAGGATATTCTCAAGTTTGGTGAGCCCAGCTGACCGCCTACCCTGCGTTTCATGTAACCATTTGAAGGGGCGGTGCCAGCAAGCTGTAAAGGGAACCAAATTGTATCGGCGGCATTTGAGGCTGCCCTGGTGCGATAGGTACCGATTCCTCCAGCGTGAATGCGCAGGCAGAGGAGCTGCAGAACGTCGACGGCGAATACGCTGATCGGTTGCCGGTGCCTTAACACGTGCTTGTCCGAGATACCTAAGCTGCCACACCTCCCCAAGTTGTTTATGATCGTCCCCGTTACGCCTGGTCTATGAGTCGGGCATTCACATAGAGTGAGTCGGGGACGATTTTTCATGTTCAAGAAAAACCAAGGCCTTGGGCCCCTAATGAAGCTGATGCATTTGAGCTTCAATACAGACGTGCTCGACGAGTTCCGCGATCATTTCTACCGTTCCATTTCCGCCCAAGAGCAATCCCTCAGGGATTCCTATGGAGGTGTGTCCGCTAGTGATTTCGAGCACGAGCAGGATTTTGAGGGCTTTGTGTCATCTCTCGAGGATGACTACCACCAGGCTCAGGAGGTTAGAAGCCTCGGAGAGGAGCTTTCAATCGTCGGCCTTCACCGTTTGGTAGAAATCCAGATCAGCAAGGTTCTGAGGGGAACATTTCCAGGTCTAGCTCCCGCAAAAAAGCAGGACCTGATTGCAGGCAAGTCTGGGGTGATCGATTGCCCGAGTTTGGCTGGTTATGACGCAGCCAATGAGCTGCGGATGATTAACAACTGCGTCAAACACAACAGTTCAGTTGTCGATAAAAAATTGGCCACGGCCTTTCCTGCCTGGATCGAGCGCGAACCTCTTGAGGATCTCGGTACGCACTACTCACGACTCAAACCGCGGGTTATTGAGTACATCACGGCATTTGTGAACGAAGCTCATGCGAAAACGACTGCGTTCACCTCTGCGCCTGCAGCTGCATCTCCCTGAGGTGCCTAAGCGGGAGGGTAGGGCAGGAGGGGCGTGTCGTCCCGCGGGCAGAACCAATGTCCGGAAATGGATTCCAACACATGAAGGCGTCCCCAGTCGGTTATGGACGCCCAATTGAGAATGGGGGTTAGACATGTGCAGCCACTTTCACGCACCAGAACCACGGCAGTTGGCGATCGCATTCGGTGCGCAGCCTGAGGGCGACTACGTCACGGATCTCTGGCCTGGCTACACCAGGCGCGTTTGTACGACGTCACCCTCATGCCGACGCCCAGGATGACGCAGTGCCTCGCTACGAAGTATCGGCAGGCACTTTCGGTCTACTTCCTTTTTGGGCGAAGTCCGCATCGCTGGCTCGGTCCACGTATAACGCGCGCAGTGAGACCGCCGCGGAGAAACCATCGTTTAGAAACGCTTGGAAAAAAGGTCAGCGATGCATCATTCCAGCACAATGCATTTTCGAGACTGACTGGCGTACCGGAAAGGCTATCTCGACGCGGATCGCCCGCGCAGACGGCGAACTCATGGGGATTGCTGGACTCTGGGAGTGGAGGCGTCCGGAGGATCCAATGAAAGGAGAAGGCTGGAGTTGCTGGAGTTTCACGATGCTGACTGTGAACGCCTCCGGGCACCGGCTCATGGAAAATTTCCACAAACCAGGCGACGAAAAGCGGATGGTGACAATCCTTTCCCCCGCACAGTTTGACGAGTGGTTGGATGCGTCAGTCAGCAGCACGATGGGTTTTCTGAGTCAGTATCCGGCCGATCGATTGGTAGCAACCGCCGGCTAGGACACTCCTAATTGCGAACTTTGGGTGGAATGAACGGCTTGCCTGTTACTCGGGCTCGTTGGTGGTTAACTCTACGCCACCGTCCCACTCTGCCCGCACTTCGGCCCCGCAAGCGGAGCACGCTGTAGTCACCTCTGGCGAAGATTCAGGCAGGTGCAACTCCCCTGCATGGCCACATGCGGTGCAGCGGTACACGTACAGAACTAACGGGGTGTTGGAGGTCGGCATAATCGGAATGTCCTGCTTACTGCATCATGGTCAAAGATGTGCCCAGATTAATGGCGCAGCGGCCTTCCCTCAACGTGGGCGCGAAAACCGTCCCCCCAGATGTGACATAGCCCCGACTGGCGGGGCTAGTGCTGCAGTTGAATTTCGCCGGTGAGATCAGAGTGGCAGCTTTTGCTCTGCAACCATCACCGTGGCATTGAATTTCCTGCCGATCCGGAATGCGTCCCCCATTGTCGTGATGGCGTGCCCACGAAGATCAGTTGCCTTCTTGTCCTCAGCCAGGAATCGCATGGCTGAGGCTACGCGGTGCGCAAGCTTGCCAATTGCTTGGTTATACCGAGTGGCATCACGACCGAACCCCAGAGCCGCGTCCAGGGTGTCTCCGTGCAACAAGGCATCAGCAACCCATTCCCCGACGTCTTTCGCTGACTCGTGATCGTTCTCGCGATCCACTACCTTACCAAGCAGATAAAACAGAAAGTCATTGTCACGGTTTGCCGACCACCCATTGATGAACCGACACTCCATCTGGAATACATCGAATAATGAGTAGAGAGAGCCGTCCGACAGCATGGACAGCTCGGGGTAGTACGATCGCAGCTCTGCGAAGTCTTCCAGGCCGTACTCCGGAACCTCATCAGATGGGTCGTTCAGCGTTCCGATGCGCAGATCTGCCGTTTGAGTCCACATATCGTCAACTCGGTTTTGAGCGTGTGTAGCTGCACGGGCGATATCGTCACGCCAGTCCGTTTCCAATTCCTTCACACGATTGAACATCACCTCCGAGACCGGCTCAAATCCGGGCTCGTAGGTGATGCTACCCAACTCGGTGTAGAACCAGCTCGCCGGCTCCAAACCTTCACGGGTTACTGGTCGCGCCGGCAGCAGCGTCAGATCGAGGGGCTCACACAGCGTCATTGGCTGTCCACGATAGGTGAAATCACCGCTGCCAGGCTGAATGCCACCTACCAGAATATTGGCGAACGCAGCTTGCACGTCTTTTTCGTTCTGGTAAGACCCCGGCAGGTGGGCATTGAAAGGCCGATGACGGACCAGGAGACTATTCGCTGGCGCCCCCATCGGGGCAATGTCTCTACCAGCGACGGTTTTCATTTCGTAAGGAACTGGTACTACGCCCCAGGCCTCGACAGCCTCTTTGGCCGAAACGGTAGCCTCGTCGACCAAATTGCAGGCCAACTCGGCCACGGGCGTATCTGACTGATCGCTCTGGCGCTCTTTCACCAGCTGTACCAGTTTGTCGAATACGAAAACCAACCCATCTCTGACCAGGTATTTAGCGTTGGGTACGCCATCAATCACGCGCAGGGCTTCCTTCAGGTGATCGTTTTGGCCCCCAAAGTAGCTGCCCATCTCGTCGACGAACAATACCCGCGGTTGTTCAATTTTCGTGTTTTTGCCATCAGACATGATTTTTCCTTGTTACTTCAGGGCTTCGCCGGTGAGGTTGAAGTACTGGCTCGATAGCACCGCCATTTGTGTCCGCAACTCGGCAACTTCATCGTCGCTCAGATCGTTTCTGTATTCCGCCGCGACAGCCTGGTCACGGAGCGTTTCGAATTGTCCAGCGATGCGGTCGGCTTCGGTTTGTTGCTGATCGTTGTCCGGATCAGTTACGACCCAGCATTTAGCGCCGTTGTAGTCGTCGCCGCCTTCCGCAACAAAGACGTGGCCAGCGTCGTCAATGGCATACGCGCCAGGTCGTTCGTGACTCGCGTCACGCAATGAATTCTTCCAGCCGTAAACTGAACCTTGCCATACCAGTACTACGCCGCCATGGTGTTCTAGGTTGCCTGCTCGCCACCGGGTGGCTGTAGCGCGAAGCGCTTCGATAAGTTCGCTCATTGATCGTTTCCTGCTCGGTCCAGGGGAGCCCAAAGCACCCATCTTTAACGGGCTTAGCCCGCATTTGGTCCATTTCCTTGATTAATTGCGCGACTTGTCCTGGTCGGTGCGGCGACTCCAATTGGGGACAATGCCAGCGAGACGCCGAACAACGGTAAACGACGAATCAGAGTAACGCCGGCCGAGCTCAACAATTATGGCGGCCACGCCAACTTGAAGGATGCACAAGCCGGCCAGAAAGCTAATTGCACTTGCCGCGATGGTTTCAGCAAGAGAATCACCCTCATAGCCCAGCAGCCAATACAACACTAAGCCGGAGCCCAATGCCCCGCAGAATCCATACGACCAGAGAAACTCCTTGTGAGTCGGGCGCTTCATTGGAGATATGCTCCTTCTAACCTCTATGCCTGATCCTAGAGCTGACTCGGGTCTGTGAGGTCACCTCAAGCCGCTCGGTAGATGTAATCATCTCATGACGAGAAATGTTGCAAACCCGCAGTCTGTCCCCCCAAAAGGAGCAATTGGCAGTTCAAGAACAGTCCAGTTCTACAGCGTGCACAGGCATCTCGACTAGTAAAGGCGACTTCGTACACAGTGACCTCCTGATACGCACCGACTCACTGTATTCACGGCGAGTCGTGAGCATCCGTTTCAAGATTGATTTCAGACGCCGGTTTGTCCTCGCGCAACCCTAAAAAAACAGCGTGTCGAACCTTTCCCGCAGGGGTGATTTCGGTGTACTTCACCTCACAAACGAGCTGGGGTTGTACCCAAGCGACGGTAATTCCCTTGGCCAGTTTTGGCGGTACGGGTAGTGATGCGTCAGCTTGTTCAAGCGGCGTCAACGCTGTGCGCAGGTGTTTGAGCGTGCGGCTGTCAAAACCGGAGCGCACGCGACCGGCATAGACCAATTGCCCCCTGTCATTGTGCAGGCCGATCAGCAATGAGCCGATGCCACCCGCCGCACGGGTATAGCCAAGGATGATGAATTCCTGGCGTGGCGAACATTTTACTTTGACCCAATTTCCGTCGCGTTCGGAAGTGTAGGGACTACCCGCTCTTTTGCAGACGATACCCTCCATCTGCAAAGCACAAATGTTGTGCATCAGGTCGCGGGGGTCGACGTCCAAGGTGTGGGACAACCGCACACGTTCCAGGTCAACCCGGTTGAGTAATTTGCTCAGGCGCGACCGACGTTGCTCGATGGGCAATGAACGCAAGTCGCGGCCATTTTCAAACATCAGGTCAAAGGCAAACAGGCACAGCGAATCGGTTTTGCCGCTGCTGAACGCTGATTGCAAAGACGCAAACAGCGGTCGACCGTCTTCATCCTGAACGATGACTTCGCCATCGATCCACGCCGAGCGGACGGGCAACGCCAGCAGCTCCCTGGCAAGCAACGGCATACGTTCGGTCCAGTCAAAGCCATTTTTAGTGAACAGGGTGACGTGACCCTCATTGATACGCACCATCAGCCGGTAGCCATAAAATTTTATTTCATACAACCAGTCATCCCCAGATGGGGGACGGCTGGACATGGTTAGCAATTGCGGCTTGATACGCTCAGGGCAAGGCAAGACTTTGGATGAAGCCATCGCACTGACTCATTCGCGGGGGGGTATTAGTCTGTGGATTCCTAAGGTCGCCAAAAGGTCACGGAAATTTCAGCGGACGCTGAAAGGAGATCCCCTTTGCTACGGATGCGGCTTGGCCAGCTCCATGTCATCCCGTAGCGCTGTGTAGAGACATTCCAAGATCACCAACAGCTCCGGCTCCCTGCCGACCAACTCGCTGTTGAGTACCCGCACCCGAGCGGCCTCGTCTCCGGTCGGGCCGCGGTTTTCGGACAAGGTTTTCAAACAAATGTCGGATCGCTCACTGCGGAGTCGACCCACTTCCGCCCGAAGACTTTCCACCATGGCGATGTAGTGCAGCGTCGATACCCCAAGCGTGACCTGAAGGGATGGGTAGGTGTATGCGTCACTCATGATCCACTCCCGCGAATACGGTGTGGATCAAGTTTAGTACTGCCGAAGAGCACACGCAGAATTACAAGGCCGAAGGTCACGGAAATGCCAGTCGCAGCTAGACGATAAGTTTTATATGGGTACCTGGGCAGGGACCAATCGGCATTTCGGGCTCTCAGCGTTCCCCCAAAATGGAATTTTCAATCGCGGAGCACTATATGGCACGTCGGCGCAGGACCTCGACACTCGATGATCTTCTGAAGATAGCGATGAAGATCCCTCTTTGGGCGAATTTATTGATCGCTGGCGGCTCATTCGCAACGCTGCGTTACTACGGCGGATCTGAATTGCCGACCATGGGAGTCGTGCCAGTAGGCCATCTCGCTGAAGCAGTCGGCTTTTACATTCTTCGGCTAGCCGCATTTATAGGACAGTTTGTTATTCCGCCAATTTTTCTATTGGGCGGGATTTTGGGATGGATTCAAAGAACGATCCGCGCGCGAAAATTTAGAAGCATCTCCCGGTCCTCCCAACCTGGCGTTCTAATCCGCGATCTGACTTGGGATCAATTCGAGCGGATGGTAGGTGAAGCTCTCCGCAGGCAGGGATATTCGGTCAACGAAACGGCGAAGGGAGCTGATGGTGGTATCGATATTGAGTTGCGCCGCGGAGGCGAGTTGTTCCTGGTCCAATGCAAGCAATGGCGCGCAGAAAAGGTGAGCGTCCAGGTCGTGCGCGAACTCTATGGCGTTATGTCCGCTCGAGGGGCGGCAGGGGGGTACGTTGTTACCTCCGGTGTATTCACCAAGGATGCTTGGAAATTCGCAAAGGGAACAAGCGTTCGCCTAATCGACGGAAACCGCCTTATTGAGTGGTTCGGGCAAGTGCCTGCAGGTGAGCAGAACCCGCCAACCATTAGCGGTACGTCGGCTGCTGTATTAGGTGATGTCACTGCTGTACAAGGGGGAAATCAAGAGCTGGATGGGGATCAATCCATGCTAATGGAAAAGACCAAACAACTATGCCCACGCTGTGGCGGTGGAATGACGCCTCGTTTCTCTCGATCAAACAATCAGGGCATTTCTAACAATGTTTTCTTGGGCTGTCTTAACTTTCCTGCATGCCGTGGAACCCGGACGTTGGTCGATTGAACTTGCTCGTCGTGCCAATCCTCGGTGATCTTTTTTGCCCCCATTCATAGTGGGTGTGGGGCTTGCGCTTTGCGGTGATCTGAGAGACTTCCTGTATCGAGTTGGGATTCGGTGTCCGCCATTTCCCAAACCATAAGTCAGCGGAGCTACACCATCATGAGCGCATATTTCGTCCCCTTAATCTCACTAGAAGTGGTCATTGATGGTCCGGGGGAATATCTCACCCGCGGCGGAGAGCGCGTAGGTGTCGATCGTGCATCGACACGGAACGATTTTGAATGTGTTGGCTATTACGTGAGCTCCGGAACGACTGAGAGCTGGCACAGAAGCGGTCGAACTCACGCCACTTCTGAGACTTGCAACGATATCGTTAAACGCGCGTGATCGATGCCAGTATTCGCATCGGTTCTCCCTGTCCGTTTGCCCCTACTTGGGTGTTGATTGAAGGGTTGCGCTTTAGGGTAGGGTGAGAAAATTGGGCATCGTCCAGAGATTGATGCCTAAGAGAGCTCTCCAATGCCCCCTAGAACAACACCCAGTAAACTCAAACAGGCGCTGAGCCTTCTCAAGTGGCTGATCGTTATCCTCGGGTCAGCATGCGCCGTCTACATCATAGTGACCCCCAAGCCCCTGCCGCCTCGGCAACTCCCGACAGCATATGCAGACAGCAGACACAGCGTCAGCTGGACCTGTGTGAAGGGTGTTCGATATTTTTTCGAAATTTCATCGGTACCGACGTCAGCCGTAGTCGACCAATACGGCCTGGCGATGAGTTGCGATCAAGAAAACGATGATCTCGACAAGTTCGGCAGGCGGTACCGAATAGTTTGCTCGGACAACATTCAATTGGTTCGCTTCATCGAGCTACGCCATGAAGCGCTTTTCACCCTGTACGACAAGGACACTCGTCGACCTAAAACGTGCACGCGGCCGGTGAGGAGGGTGACCGACCATGAGACCGCGAAAGATTCATTTTTTCTGTCCTGATGCAGAGCGGGGTATGCCCGTTGATATCTCGCGAAATCACTACAGCCGTGGCGAGCGGGGGACCCTTTGCGGCTACATGCGGTTGGTGACGTTCAACAAGGCAGAGGTGACTTGCTACTACTGCTTGCGAAAGCTTGGTACCCATCATCAAAGCGCCATCGGAGGAACGTCGCATGCCTGATTATTACTACCAGATCAAAGCACGTAAGACGTCCGAATACGACGGTGAGTCGGAATGGGCATTTCCACCGGCCTTCAGCGGCCTTGTCACCGCCGCAGACAGGAAAAAGGCAAAGGAAATTATTGAGGAGGAGTAAGGCCGCCAGTTCCCGGTGCGGGTCCTGAAAAAAGACCTCGATGAGCATCACTATCTTTTACGGATATCGGAGATTGATCCTAGTGATGAATACATCCTCAGGCGGTTCCGGGAAACGCAGTGCAAAGAGTGCGGGGCTAAATTTCGACCGATCGACAAATACAACGATCCCTACTCAGACAACAGTGGTGCTGACTACTGCTCAGCAAGATGCGCCACCGCTGGAAAGGCGCGTGATATTCGTGACCTCAAGCTTGTCGTGGAGGGGAAAGTGCCGGCGGTCATCTACCAGGTGCGGCAAATTTCAACCGGGAGGGTGTACGTAGGTCAGACCACGCAACCGTTTACGCTGCGTTGGTGGCAGCACGTGACGTACCCTGGAGAAAGTAAATTTCACGAAATTATCAAGTCCACCCCGATCACTGACTTTGATTTTTCCGTGATTGAAGTAATCGATTTTCCAGAGAACTGCACGGACGCTGTCAGGTTTATCACCGAACGTGAGCGATTTTGGATTGAGGAAAAAAACGCTGTGACCTTGGGCTTTGACACGGTCCGACCGACCGGAGTAAGTCCCCAGCAAACACTCTCCCTAGACACAATCTGATCGACAGGAATAACCGATGTCCACCCTTACGCTGGCCCTAAAGGGCGAATATTTTGACGCGATCATGGCAGGCGAGAAACAGGAGGAGTACCGCCTCGTTACGCCTTACTGGCGTAAGCGCCTGGAAGGGCGTAGCTATGACGCCGTTGTGCTGACTAAGGGGTATCCCAAGCGTGAGGATCTTGCGCGGCGCCTATCGTTACCCTGGCAAGGGTATAGAGAGACCACCATTACCCATGCGCATTTTGGAGAAGAGCCTGTTGCGGTATTTGCGATTAGTGTTCAGCTTCCTTCAAAGCCGGTCGCGGATTGGTCTACTGCCCCTGAGGATGCATCACATGTGCTTTTGACTCCGGGAAGCCGCGTGTGTTGGCTTAAACTGGGTGCTCCTCGAGAAGTAGCCTATTGGCGTTGGCCCGAGCGTAAAGTCTGGCGGCGTGGTGTGGACGACAGCTATAAATGGCTTGGACATATGCATGTCGAGGCTCGGCCAACTGAACGCACTGTCATGGCTGGACGCTAAAGCGAAATGTCCGACGCGCTCGCCAGACATTTCTGATAGCGCTAAAACAATCTTTTTGGTGATCATGCGAACCCCCCATCCTCATAAGGAAGCTAGGATGACTCGACTAGAACACGCGATAATTCAAGAAACCCGCGTCCATTTGGCCACGTTGCAAAATTTGCTAGCTACTCCACCAGAGGAGCGAGTGACGGAGTGCGGTTGTGATTTGGAGTTCCTCAATGCTGATGCCAGGCTGTCTGCGCTTTTAAACTTGGGACACCTTCCGGAAAGTGGCATGAGCGAAGCCGGTGCACGTGCGTTGCTGGATATCGAGAGTGAAAGAGCGTTGCTGCTGACCCCCGAGCAAGCGAACGATGACGCTTCTGTTCCATAGTCGACAGGATGCTGATGAAAGGTACAATTTTCACGAACTGGACCCGGTCATAGACCGGGTTTTTTTTGCTGGAAATGCACCCCAGTTGGAATGAAATTGCTGATTGAGTCCGATATTTTGTTTTAGAGCGCTGGACATTCAGGGCAGCGCAGTAAATTTTTACGGGGTTTTCTCTATGCATGCAGTTGTTCGATGCGCGTCTTTGCTTGCTTTTGTAGTGGTTGCTGGTTGTGCCGGTGGAAAGTCCATCGAGAAGGAGTCAGCCGTTGTGACTGTGTCCGCGTACGGGCCTGACCTGTTCGGTCAGCAGTCGCGCGGTACAGGGGGTAGCTGGGATGTCCGAGAGACATCCAGAGGGGCAACCCCTCTCAGTTTTCCAGCCATGGAAGTGCGTGCTTGTAACCAATCGCGCACTGCCTGCTCATTGGGTTTTGGAGTCGTCGACGGCTCAGCTGAAATCATTTCTTCGAGTCCAACTGCAGCAACAGTGGCAATCAACCTGAACTACCAGGTTGGCCGCACCTACACGCACGTCGTAAACGGTCAGGAAATTAAGCAGGAGGTACCTGCTGACATACAGGCATTGCAGGTCAGCCAGCAGGTTACGAAGAGGATCGAGGTAGCTTTTGGTGACGTCGCACATATACAGCTTCCATACGGAGTGGATGTTGCTGTATGTGCCCAGAAGCAGAATATCGGTGAGATCGTGCCCGATCGTAGTGTATGCCAGGCGTTCTGACAGCTTGACCTCCGAGTTCGTTGGATAAGATTCCCTTCTTCACGGTGCATGATTGATTAGCCAGGGTCCCGAGTGGGCCCTGGCACACGACCCTCATTGGTCCATTTACCCGATGCGATGACAACCTCTGACTCATTGAAGGCATCGCGGCTATTCTCGAAGCGCGTTAGCTCGCTCTTGAGTCCGCGAAGATCTCCGGGCATCAGCTGCAGGTACTCTTGGTATCGTCCTATTGCTAGTAGCGAAGCGCGGTATTTCCAGAGGGTGTATTTCTCAATGTGGCCGGCGCCTTCAATCGCCTTGAGGATCTTTCCTTGGATGGGGACGTGGAGCATCAGCTTCATATCTCGACTCACCTCAGCCAATCTTTGCTCAACGTTTCTCAGTGTCCGGCCGATTTTATAAAACGTGGCTCCGTCTGCGGAGACCAGCTCGAATAGATAAAGGGTGGCAGATAGGATTTGCTCCTGCCTGGATGCTTCCACCTGATAATGCGCGGGATGGAGTTGCCCCGCAGCTACCAGCCCGCGTTTCTCGCAAAGTCGCTCCTGAAGGCGCTTGCGTAGCCACGGATCAAACTTACTCAGCGACAACATCCCTGTTACCACTTGAGCAGTATCAGTCAGCTGCCAGTGTCCCCTATACCCATGCTCGATCAGTCCATATCGCTCCATTCGCCCAAGCATGAGTGAAGGTTTTCGATCTAAGTAGGAGGGGAAATACGACTTGCTGGTTTGGTAAAACAATTCGTCAACGACGCTAGCCGGAAGCGAAAGGTTGAAATGATCCCATCCGGGTATCAAAGATAGGGGACGCTTGGATTCTCTGCAGGTACTGCCGTCATGCCGGAAATGGTGGATCCTCACTTGGCCGCGCACGGCGACCAGTGCCCTCGAACAGAAAGGGCAAACGAGGTCGCATAAACCACTGTTCTGAGTGTCGATGCTGACGAGCTCGCCGTCTCGAGCTTTCCCTACAGTCAAAAAAGGCTCTATGGCCATTCGTTTGTAAGTCCCACGTGAGAGTGGAAATAGTATAGATGGCGTGCCGTCGGTGGTGCGCGTGTGTGTCTTCGCGGCCCCCCCTTTTCAGTGATCGATATCCAATCTGTTCCCTTATGGACCCCATTCAGACGACGCTGAAGGCACTGAAACGGTGGTGCGGTTGCATCCCCTCCGCGGAAGGCATCTATTCATTGATGGGTGAAACCAGATCGGTCGGCCCGGTCCATTCAACGCCGTCTTCGTCGAGAACCTTAACTTCATCAGTGGTTGGATAAACGGCAATGACCCGACCGACGCCATAGGAAGTGAGATCGGTTTGAAACTCTACCTCTTCAAAAAAACGCAGTTGCATTCGTGGTTCTCCCTACGGACGCGGGCTTGTAGGTGCAGTGTCATTTACTGTGGCTGGCTGTCGCTCTCGGCCAGAAGCGCATAGTAAAAATGCGAAGCGTGAAATGCTTTAGACAAAAGCAGTGTGAGCACCAGTGCGATACCTACTGCCGGCCAAATGGTATCGCCGTAGACGAATCGGTAGGCTGATTTCCATTCAGTAAACAGGTTCAAGAGAAACAAACCTGTGTTGGTGATGTGAAGCGTCTGAGTAACACGAAAGGCCATGAGCCAGTTTTTGTAGCGTTTCTCTAGCTTTTCTGACAGTAACTGCATTGGTGATTCCTGGAGCAAATCGTTGTCGGTCGAGTGCTAGCTTCAACAGCTAGTCCTGGTTGAGTTTCGGCTGATAAGCGGACAAATAATCTCATCCCTAGCCTCAACCCATACCCAAGACTGCCCCCTGCAAGGGATCAGATATGCGTTCGGAGCTACTGACGTCGGAGCCTCATTGGTTGAGCCGTACGTGTGCGATGAACTGCCGTAATGCGCTGCTAGATGCGCTCCATCGCATCTTCTGCTGCAGTCTGTTTATTACCCCATAATCAGCTCTCGCCTTCAGGGCAAATGATCCCGGAATGAGTGGCCAATAGCCCACTTGCACTTCTTTAAACGCAGGTAGCCTGAGTCGTAACCGGTCGGTTGCGGCCAACTCCAGCCAGGATCGAAATATGTTCACCCAAATCCATACTCTTGCGGTTTCAGCGTTCCTTGTTTTCACTCTGGGCAGTGGATGGGCGTCGGCTGAACCTGCATCGAAAAATCAGTCAGTCGCCGTCGGTGCCCGCGTCGAGGTATCCGAGTTGTACGAGCACACCCATAGAGCGAGTGCTGAATTCGCGCAGAATGAAAATACAAAGATCGAAAATGAGACGGCGAGCAGGCCACAAGACATTTCGCGTATTGAGCTGGAACCTGGCATTTATCATCTGGAAACCAAACACTCAAATGATCTCCGCGGCGAGCAGGATTTGGTGCTCGTTGTTGGCGCCGGCGCCGGCGCCGTAAAGGTTTATGAGATCAGGTCGATTTCCCCGATCGTTGTAGCCCGCGAGGTCGAGGCGGTCCCGGCGAATGTCGAACGCCGGCTGCAGGTGAATACCAAGCAAGCCCAGCAGCCTACGTACCGATTCTGAGTGAGACGTTGAGAGATTTTTTCGATGAAACCAACTCGAGCAAAACGTCAGTTGTCACCTGGCCAGGGCGATCTGTTCGGTCTTGACCAGATCTTCAGCATTTACCAGACAACCCCGGATGCCGCTATCAGTAATGCCGAGCTTTACAAGCGTGTTTCGCAGAAAACCGGTGTGCCTCTTTCTGTGATTGATGAGCGCGTGCCAGTTGGCAAGAGTGGTGAAAAACATAGCGTTGCCCGACGGGCAATTCGGTTCAGGCAACAGGATCTTAAGCAACAAGGGATTCTGGAAAGGGTCAAGGGTGAACGTGGTGTATGGCGGCTGACTCAGGCGGCGAAGCGCGACCTCCATGCTGCAAAATCAGGGGTAAAGCTTCTGGGATTTCGTACCGATTTGGGCATAGCGGTATGGGGGCCATCAGGCGATATTTTCAAGAAATTACACGTGCCGGTAACGCTCGTGTATTCGTCTCCTCCGTATGCTTTGCGTCGGCCGCGGGCCTATGGAAACCCTGACGAAAGGGAAATTGTTGACTTCATTTGCGACACGCTGGAGCCTGTCATCGAAGCGATGGCAGAGGACGCGTCCCTAGTTCTGAACGTGAGCAACGACGTATTTCATGCAAACTCTCCTGCGCGCTCGACCTACGTTGAGCGATTGACACTGGAGATCTGCGATCGCTTCAATCCAATGTGGCTGATGGATCGTTATGGGAAAACCCATCAAAGATGCCTGGCCCCATGCAATGGTGCAGTCGTACGCGCCAGCAGCTTCAGGTCTCTTGGGAGCCGTTGCTGTGGTTCGCGCGAAATCCATTGAAGGTGAAATCCGATAACCGTCGCGTTCTCGAACCTCACTCGGAGCGCCATTTGAAGTTAATGCAGGCTGGCGGTGAGAACCGGGAAACCAATTACGGAGATGGCGCCTACCGCCTCAAGGTCGGCAGCTTTGGTACGCCGACACCTGGCCGTATTCCAAACAACATCATCACCAGGGGCCACCGTTGTGCTCATGGCTCCCGGTACCGCAAAGCAGCAATCGAGCTTGGGTTACCAACTCATGGTGCAGGTCAGCCGTACAGCGTGCCGGAGTTTCTGATCAAGTTTCTGACAGAGGAGGGAGATTTGGTCGTCGATCCGTTTTCTGGTCGGGGAATGACGTCGCTGGCTGCGGAGCTTAATAACCGTGCGTGGATGTCGGGGGAGATCAATCTTGAGTACATTCGCTCCGGCGCGGAGCTTTTTCGAGGCCGGCCGGGGTTCTGGCTCAACCCCCAGATCGAGCGTGCATTTAGAGCCGGCCGGGAAGAGTGTTGAAGATCGCCACTCTCTTGCATCTGGTCGAGTTATGCAAAAATGAATCTCCAGTTCGGGTAACAGGCCAGGCATGCAGTGAATGGCCAGACTGATTTCTGAGGAGCGTTAAAATGGATGTTTTGAATCAGATCAAGGACGCGGGTTTGGAGTTGCTGAATGGCCATAGCCGTGCAGTTGCTGCGTTGACTGTTGGTCACTCAGTGACGGCCATAGATACCGAGGGCCGAACTCTCGAAATCACCATGAAGGATGGTCGCGTCGTTGCAAACGCTGTTGCACCCTCTGATTGTGGCCAGCGGTCGGGGATTCTGGTTAGGAAAATACCAGCAACCGTTTTAACTAAAAATCCAGCAAACCCGCGCGCCTCGGCAGATCGCTAAAATGAATGACGCCACGGTGTGCCCGCAAGCCATTGCTCTATCGCCTGGTGAGCAGGGTTTATTTAACTCGATCATCGAGCATATTTATCCTGAGCCCAAAGCGGGTACCTCACTTCCCATTGAGCGAGGCGAGTCACGCGCCGCTAAGGGGCTGGAGCGTAAAGGCCTGGTCGTGATTAATCACGATGCCTCCGGCTCCCAGCTTATGACATTTACCGCCTTAGGCGGGGCGACGTATGACCAGTATCGGCGACTGCACTCACCGAATTGATCCATTGGTCCAATTCCCGACATTCAAAGTTCCCCGGCTACGCAAGTACGACAAGGCCGCTTTGATGGCTCGCGAACTTTGTTCCTCCACTTTCTATCCGTTATCGATGAGCTCCCAATGCGCAACACAGTAAAAGTTTTGTCTCTCATGATCTGCGGCTTTGCCGCGGGCTGCAGCTCTGAACCATCGACTAACCCTCTGGACTCGCCGGCGTACGTCGCGGCACTTGAAAAACAGAAGCACGCTGTTGAAACGGTCAAGGTTTACCAGGTTGTACCACCGAACTCCCTTGCCGTGAGAGCGGTAATGAGCGCCACATGCGGCAGCGATAGTGTGCTCACCGGCGCCGATGAAAATTACGTCCTCACAGGACTGAAGGTTAAGGCTTTCAGCAGCGGTGCCGATGGAATAGCAGAGGTGGTTATCAAGCAGCTTCCGGATCCGGGGCGGCACTGTGACGGGAATGTTGCTTTAGGCGGCACCGCAAAGGCATTCACCGTACAGCGCTAAGCGTTCAAATTTCCGCCGTTGCGTAAAATCAGGAAATTCAAATGTTCAATTTCATAATCTCCATCACTTGGCAGGTGCTTGTTTTTTGGGTCGCCACAAAGATTGGTTTTTCGATGCAGGTTATCGATAGCGCGACTGTGTTTGTGAAACAAACAGAGATTTGCCAGTACCTCCAAATTCCTGTGCAGGAGGGCCACTGTCGTGTTGTGGGTCGAGTTGAGGGAAATTTAGGTGGCACCTGGACCGTTACACCAAGGCCAGAGCTGCCAGTGACCTTTGAGCTACCTCCTGGTGAATGGCCCCTGATGTACAACTCAGATGATTGGCACATGGTTGGAGGAACCCCAGCTGTAGCAGGGTTGACCGTTGTGGCCATCTTCTTCGCCGGCATTGGTGTCTGGGGGAGCTTTTGGGTGAAACGTCGACAGCTTCGACGAAGTAATACGGATGTGCAGCAGGAAGGGGCATAGGGGCGCCAAGATTCGTCTCGGCAGATCTCTGATATCAAATCAAAAACTGGTCAATTTCTTAGCCTCACGGACCTGAGAATAACCACAAATCAAGGAATTTAAATGACATCGTCATCGGTTGCTTCTGATAAAAAACGTCCTGCGGATGCTAAACAGCTTTTTGTATGGTTCGCTGCGTTTATTGTCCTCATTCTCGTGTCAGTGTGGGGGTTGTGTATCGGAGTGCAGTGGAACTGGACGATCGCGGCGGTGCTGGCTTGCACCTGCGCGGGGCTACTGGTTATTGCACTCCCGATTGAAGATTGGCAGAAGTCAGTTATCGGCGTAGTTCTGGCAGGTATTGGCTATTTTGTGGGTCTTCCCGGAATGCTCAATCCTGTTGATGATGTTCAGATCACACCCTTTGCAGTTGGCGTTGGTGGCAAGGAAATTACTGTCTCGGTAGGAAAGGGCGATTGCCGATTTCAACCGAAGGGAAACATCCTCACTTGTAACGCCCAGGTCCGTCCTGCCGAGTAAGCGCCACCCTTCTCCAGGCGCACCACGCCAAGTTCGTTAAAGCCCAAGAACAGTTAGGGCGCGGCACTCGCGCCCTCGCCAAAAGGAACGTCAAATGCCTCTCAAAGCATTGCAGGCCATGTGGCCTATTGAATTGCCTCGTCTGAGTGATCGCGTCCAGACTAGCTGGTTCAGCCAGCTTAATCACATTCATGGAGAAAAAACCGAAGGCGGCGTGCGTGACGCAGTCCTTCTGGCCCAAGGCTTTGTTGTTGCGTTGCTCGAGGCGGAGCTTATCGAGGAGCCGGGTGCGCATTTGCTGGGAACCACGCTGCTTCGCGTTCAGAACGATGCTATTGCCCGCTTGCATGCGGCCAACATTGTTGGACAGACCGCTACTGAGGTGTTTTTAAACAAGGCGCAACCATCGCTTTCCGACCAGTTCACCATTATCCGCGGTGGGCTTGAAGGCAATCGTAAAGCGACATTGCAAGAGGTCCACGATTTTCTAGACGCATGTGGCCTAAGCCCGGAGTCTGCCCAATGGGAAGGCGCCATGGCCGGTGTACCAATTGAAGTTGATGGAACTACCATCCGATTTGTCCGGATGACGTAGGGTGAGCCATACGCCCGTTTGGCGCCGTCCGGTATTTCAGGTGGATATGGCCCTTAGAAAACCACTCAAAGGCAACCGGCATGGTTAGGGGCGCTGTAAAGCAAGTCGGTAAGGGGCTGGGCAGCATAGTCTTGGCAGTGGGGAGTGCAGTATTTGCAGCATACGCCCAGAAGCATTTCCCAGGCTGGGCCTTCGCCCTTGCTCTTCTCATAATAGTCAGTGCTTCGATACCCATGGTGCTCTTCTTCAACCTTTTCACGGGCAGAAGTGAGTCTGGGTTTAGCTACAAATTTCAGAAGCATGATGACGAGTGGGACGATCTGTTCAGTCCGTGGCATCGAAATGATGACGACTCCCGGCATGATTGAGACGGCTACAAGCTAGGTTTCCAAGCCCACCCACCCCTCTTTCGAACGAGTGATACGGTATGTCGAAATACGCGGCCAGCAACAGCGTATGAAACCGGCATTTGGTGGGCGGGAGCTTGGTAGTGGGGTGGGTTAAGCGGTTAGCTCAACAAGCGGTATGCGATTCATGTGCATGGTGTAACCCGTGCGGTGTTCCAGGTCCACGTACTGTTTAAACAGGTCAGGACGCTCAACGCGACCATTTCGTAAATCTGCCTTGGAAGCCATTATGCAAAACACGCAGCTCAGCCGGTCATTTCCTAAGGCATACGCGTAGTGCGGCTCCTGGCCAGCTTCCGCAATGGCATCAAAAACCTCGGTCGCTTTCATGTCGTGTATCGGCAGCCATTCAAACCACGTATGCACGGAATTGCTTATACCCATGCGGCTGAACGCTGCGCGTTTGGCCCGGCCAGGCGACTCCTGAGCACGCAGCCCTAGGCAGTTCACGATGGTCTTGAATCCGTTAGCTTTGGCGTAGCGCCGTACTTCACGCTGGATTGGGCCTCGCTTCAAGTCACTGGTGCATTGGCGGGTTGCGGCTGATGGCCAACTTGGAACTTCGGGGCGACTCTCAAACCGGCGCTCAACCATTTCAAGTAGCGTCTTGGCAGCCTTGGCCACGATAAAAGGCAGCTCAGCGCCGGCGGCTTGATCACGCGCCAACTCCATGGCTCCAGGCCACTCCATTGCACCAAGCGAAGCGTGAACTACGAGCAGCTGTGGCGCTGGAACGCGCTCCAGTAGGCGGATCAGTTGAACCTGTGAATCCTTGCCGCCTGAGTGGTTCGCCACAAACAGTGCACCGGCCTCAATCAGCTGGTCGACTTCATCTTCCCAGAAAGCTCGAGTACCCACTTCCTCGCCGAACAACATAGGTAATTGAACACTCATGGATTTTACTTCCTGGTTGCGAAGCGGCGGTTGAAGCGCTCAATCACTCGGTCTGCATAGCGACGATCGCGGTAGAAACGAACTGGCCCGTCTGGTTCAATCAATGCTGTCTGGGGAGCCATAGCGCTGATTTGACATTCGGTGAATTGAACGCTCACCGCGTACCCACGCTTAACGTTGTGACCCTCTAGATACAGCTTCATGACGAGTTCCTAGATTGAGAAGTGATGCCTGCAATCACTAGTGCAGTGGGAGTCGCCAATTGAATCGCGACGTTCAAAACGATCTTCTCATCAGTCAAGAAAACGCAAGGTCGGAGACAGACCCTTGATGGTGCTTGCATTCTGAATCGCTATGAAAAAATCCCCGTGGACATGGCAGCTCGCCGGTCCTGAAATTAGGCGACTACGGGGAAAACATGCGCCAGACAATGACTTTCAAGGAAGTGCTGGAGAAATATCGCCAGTTGCTCCAAGCCAATCCCGGCAAGGCCCTGATAATCGCTGATGGGAACGCCGCGGTCATGGAGGGAGGGGAGGTGTACGGCGCCCCGCTTAAGCTCGACGGTACTCTTGAATTCGATTCGCTCTACGACTTTGATGGCAATGCCTTCCTCGCCGACGAAGGGCGATGGGATGGTGAGTCATTTGAGCAGCTGCAGGCGCGGATTCTCTTCCCTACGTTCATTTCCATCGAATCGATCACGGAGTAGACCTTGGGCACATTCACCGGCACCATCATCATGACCTTAAGGCCTGCTCGGCGTCCTGGCGATCAACTCGGCGACTGCGAGGAGTGCGGTGGCGCAATGAAAGAGACTTTTATCGCGCAGTCCAGGCGCGTGTATAAGCGCGATAACGGTGAGTTGTATACCGGCGCTTACCTCGGTGGCGTATACGGTCATGAAAGCTGCTTGGAGCGCTTCGGGCCGTTCTCAAAAATACCCTCATGATTGAAGGATCTAACCTTGAAGAGAAGAGAAGTTGAGCGGCGCGTGCAGGAATCCATCCAGGAGCTTCTGGATGACGAGCTGAGCGTCAATCACACATTCCGATACACGCCGTCTTATGCAGATGATCGGCATCGCATGAAGCTGGAGCTCAATGCGCGGGAGAAGGATGTCGAGGAGGGGCGCAGGCCCCAGTCAATTTTGGTGTTGAGAATAGTGTTCCTCCACGACCTCAGGGAAATTCAAATACCGAATATCTTCATGCCTGACTGCATGAAACGTTCGCGGTTGGGGAAGCGGACTATCAAAGCGATCCACGACGTTGGTGCATCGTTCGATTACGAGCTTTTTATCACTGACCTCACACAGTCATTCTTTGATCGCTTGCTGAAGCGAGGTGCAGTTCAGATGAATGAGTCGTGCGTTCAGATCACAGCCGCAACCGACTTAACCAGCGATGTGGGTAGTCCCATACATGTTTTCGACGAAAGTCAGGAAATAACCACCGTTTCGATCTTTGACTTTTTGAAGGACAAGTAACCCATCGCGATACGGCGTTTCCCATCGCTGTTACCTGGTACCGCAAGGATGCCGAACAGGGATTTGCCACTGCCCATTCCAACCTTGGACTGTGCTACGAAACTGGCGCGGGACTACGCCGTGGAAAGCTGATATTTAGGGTTAAGTAGAGGGGCTGGCATTTCGGCTCCGCATTTACGAAGGATTGAGCTGATGCGATACGCAAACGTTCATGGCGTTAGGGCCGAGGCGCAGCCTAAGGTTCGCGGCGTCTGCCGTTCGTGTGGGGGGGAAGTAATCTCAAAATGTGGAGCACACGTGGTCTGGCACTGGTCTCACCGGTCTCTTACAAACTGTGATCACTGGTGGGAAGCCGAAACGGAATGGCACCGGCGTTGGAAGGATCGTTTTCACGAAAGCTGGCAAGAAGTGATCCTAAGAGATGAGCTTTCGGGCGAGAAGCACATAGCCGACGTTCGTACTGGTCACGGAGTAGTAGTTGAGTTTCAGCGATCGACTATTGAGCCCGCGGAGGTCGCCGCTCGCGAGCGGTTTTATCAGCGGATGGTGTGGGTTATCGACGGCTCGAAAAATGAATTCGACTGTGTGAATTTTTCGAACTCTCGAAGCGGGGTGAATGAGAATGCCATGGCGCGGTTCAGATGGTCCGGTAGGAGCAAGCTGTTTCAAAGATGGCATTCGACGAAGCCAGTATTTATCGATTTTGGTGAGGATCATGGGTTCTGGAGAATCTGCAGATTCGACCCAAAATCAAAAGAGGGGGTTGCACTGCTGGTAGACCGCGACATGTTCGCGGCAGCTTTGATCGGCGCCGAAACGGATTTCAGTAGTGGTGGTGGGCCGGCCTCCACTTTTTGAGTTAAGGGGGGGCATTACATCTGAAAGGACCTCTCGTCTCTTAAATTTGTGAGAGGATACCTAAGGAAAAGAAATTTTTGTCTAGTCTCCAGATTCACCGGGGTCATACAAAAAAATGTTTGCTTAGCGTGCGTATTGAGATTTTGCTGATATGGTTTCCGTTAAGAAAACAATTCTTTCTCTTCCAGCAGTTGGGAGAGGGTAAAGCAAAGAAAGGTTTACCTTATGCGAATTCAACGATTAAGCGACGAAGCGATTGCCGATCAGCTGGGTAATGCTATTCGAGAGCGTCGCCTGCGTAAGGATATCAAGCAGGACGATTTGGCCGAGGCTGTTGGTGTAAGTACCCCCACCATACAGAAGCTTGAGAAAGGGAAGGGGACTATCCAGGTCCTCATCGCCGTCCTTCGAGAGCTGAACTGCTTGGAGCTTCTGATGAACCTACTAGCGGCCCCACGAGTAAGCCCGCTGGCGGTTGCCAAAACCGGGAAAACAACGAGAGTTCGAGCGGTCGGCGCGTCGCAAGTCAAATCAAGAACCATCGCGACCAAAGTCAACGGTGGCGTAACGACAGGTAAGTTGGAAGGACAGACCCCTAACTTACTGATACCAAGGAGAAGCCGTGGCTAAGGTTGCTGAAGTTTGGATGTGGGAAACCCGCGTTGGCGTAGTGCTCTGGGACGAAAACCAAATCCCTGCCACAGGCACATTCGAGTTCGATCCCGAGTTTTGTGAAATCGGGTTGGAGATTGCCCCGCTGACGATGCGGGCTGAGCCTGATGAAGTCTATGCTTACCCAGGCCTCAACCCTGTAGCATTCAAGGGACTTCCCCCATGTCTGTCCGATTCTCTTCCCGATGCTTTCGGTAACGCTGTCATTGACGCGTGGCTAGCACAAAAGGGCCGCGATCCTCGTTCATTTTCACCTGTAGAACGTCTGTTGTATGTGGGGCAACGGGGAATGGGGGCACTGGAGTTTCGGCCGGCGCTGGACCGGGCAATCGACAAGGTCGAACAGCTGCAATTGGAGTCGCTTGTCGACCTCGCCGGGCGGATCCTTGAAGAGCGCCAAACGCAGTTCGATGATCTTCATTTGGAAATTAAATCTGAAGAAGAGGATCAAGCCCTCAAGCATTTGTTTCAGGTAGGTTCTTCCGCTGGTGGGCAGCGTCCGAAAGCAATCATAGCGATCAATGAAGAAACTGGAGCCATATGCTCTGGGCAAATTGAAGCGCCCGAGGGGTACACCTACTGGCTGTTCAAATTCGACGTCTCCAACGGGGCAAGCACGTTAGGGGATCCTGCAGGATTCGGACGTGTTGAATACGCCTACCACCTGATGACGCTGGCAGCCGGCGTAAAGATGACTGAGTGTCGTCTCCACATAGAAGGCCCTCGCGCCCATTTCATGACGAAACGGTTTGATCGTCTAGATGACGGAGACAAGGTTCATATTCAGACGCTATGTGCGATGGACAGTGCTGATTACACGCTGCCTGGTGCATACAGCTACGAGCAAGCTTTACAGGTCTGCAGAGATTTGGGTCTACCCCGAGAAGATCAAGTAGAGCTGTTCCGGCGTGCAGTTTTTAACATCGTGGCACGCAACCAGGACGATCACACAAAAAACATTGGGTTTCAGCTTTGGAGAGATGGTGTGTGGAGGCTCACTCCGGCATATGACATGTGCTGGTCCTACAGGCCCGACTCTCCTTGGGTATCGCAACATCAAATGTCTCTGAACGGGAAGCGAGACAACTTTGAGCTTAAGGATCTACTCGCCGTCGCGAAGCTGATTACAAACCTGGATGGCCGAAAGGTGGTTAAGGAGGTTGTTGAGGCAGTCCGTCGCTGGCGCGAATTCGCCGATGTCGCCGGTATGACGGATGACAATCTGATCGAACAGATAGAATCGACTCACCGTCTTTACCTTGGCGAAGGACTATAGAAGTCACACAGACCCGGTACGCCGGGTTATTCACCCACTCCTGCTCCGACACTCTTCCGTGGCAGAGGAAATGTGCCGCTCTCCTGGATCGTAAACAAATGCGGTCAAGAGAGGGCGCCATGACACTCCGAAAAGGTTTTTCCGGAGCCGCAAGGACAATCCGCCGATCCATCCTCCACAATGGTCGGAAGTACTCCCTCAAGTCGACATACGTATCGCACCTTGCAGTTATGGATGATCTTCAGTTGCTCCTGAATTTCCTCGCGTTGTCTTCTGGTGAATCCGGCCGAATAGGGCATTAGCCTGGCCATCTCCGCATCAGCGGCATCAAACTCTTCGCAATATGCCAAGAACACGGCGTATTGGCTCCTGACGCCGATAGCTTGATCTACCATGCCGTGCTCAGCCAGTAAGGGTAGGAGTAGTCTCTCGATCACTTGCTTTGCTTCATCGAAACGGCCTCGTGCCGACATGTCGTCAGCTAAGTCTTGGCCCACTCGAATCTGTGAGTCGATAGCGCCAACCATTTCATACAAATTCAAGGCGCTAAACCTGTAAATCAATTGATCCGGTTCCAGATCGGTACAGAGCTTTGCGCGCAGCTCTAACGCATCAGCGAGGCGTTTGATGTTGTCGCCAGCATGGCGGTGCCCGGAGGTTCGCTCCCAGATCTGCTCTGGAGGGAGGGCGGCAATATCCGGGAGGTTGAAGCCCAACACTGCGAAATATTCCTCAATGACTGGCTCCAGCATTTGAAGCGAGTCCTCGAGGTTGCCCAGCTGACAAAATGAGGTTGCGGCGTTGTACTGAAGGACTCGCCGTTGAATTGGCTTGTCAGGGAGCAGATCTCTCACCTGGGAAAGGGCTTCATGGGCCAAGTCAGCACGACCAAACTGAGCATGATGCAGCATCAGCTTCATGTAGTAAGTCGCTTGGATTTCACTATCTAGAGCGTAATCTTCGATTAGTCGGCGCATCTGATCGAAGCGCTCAGTCAGCTTATCGTGTCGTCCGTTTTTTACATCGGAGAAAATCAAGCCATCTAGTGCCCAAAATCGCTGGGTAGGTTCTACCTGAGGTGAGATCGCGATTTGGTCCAGGTACGACATAAACTCCATGCTGGGCCCCATCTCGTGAAATAACTCTTCTCCAGCAAAGCCTATGATGGCTTCCACATCCTCCAACTGAAGCAAGACTGAAATTAGGGTAGCTAAACGCGATGGATTGCGTCGAACAGCCAGGTACCTAAACAACATGGTCCTGAGATGTTGCAAAGCATCCTGTGTGACTGCTCGGGCAAGCGTATGCAAATGTCTACGGCCTAAGAGTCTCAGTGAGTCATGTATCTTCAGCTGATCGGCATCAATAGCTTGGACGATCCCCTGAGCACGCAACAATCTAAGCAGTACCAACGATTGCTGGTTGGTCATGCCGACGCTTGCTTGCAGCAGATTGCAGACCTCACCTTTGGTCATCCCCACGTCTACCAGACTCCAAACAGATAGCGCGTTGCGTGAAGGATCTGAAAGTGAGTTGAATACCTTCGAGAGGATGATCTCTTGAGCTGTCTCGGCGACGTTGCTTTGTTCTGACACCTCTAAGCAAAGCTTCGCAAGGTCACCTCTGTAATGCGTCTTGGAGAGCCTGAGGGCGCTTTGTACATAGAGGGGTAAACCAGCCGTCAGCGCGTTGAGGTTTTTGAACGTGCCGGCGCTACCCTGAACGCCAAGGTGCTGAGCCTCTGCAGCGATCGAATCAACATCCCACCCCAAGAGGGTTTCTTGAGTTAACCCAAGTAAAGCGGCTATCTCATGCATGGTTGGGCCGGGATGGGAGAGCAGGACTAGTTTCAAATTCCTGGTACTTTCTATCAAAGTGCGAAGACTTTCCGAAGGCACACGGTGAGCGTTATCCAACACCACCAAAGCCGGTATGTTGTGACGACCAATGTACTCATCTAGCACCTGTAGGGATTCGTTTCCTGTACTGCCTAAGGCAAGCACCTTTCTGATTTCAGGACTCTCAGCATCTAGCACAAGTGGCGCAAGCTCTCGGACGAGTGAAGAGGCAATTGCAGGTCCGGGCAGATCCCCTACATCGTAGTAGGCACAAGTGCTTGTGGAGTGCATGGCCGACTCTGAAGCCCAAGATGTTTTCCCGGAGCCCGAAAAGGCACAGATGATTCTGACCCTTTCAGGTTGGTCTAATGACGGCTCATTTCGTTGCGGGCGATACACTGCTGGTGGGGCAGGAAACGCCTGCATTTTAACTATCAGCTGCTCGAACAAAGCCTTCAGATCATCGCTTTTGAAGGTATGGTTCAAATAGGGTGTTGAGCCGCTGGACGCCAGTTGCACGCAACCTGCCAGCTTCCACACAAGTGATTCGGGCGAGATTAAGGAGTAGGGTAATTTTGCTGCGAGTTGGGCGCACCACTCAGCTGCTTGATCAATGCCGCTCCATGCTGGAGGTAATGCCGGCATTACGTGAGCATCAAAGCCAGGCCAAATGAAATTCACATCCTCAGACATTTGGCCGGAGTTGATAGCTTGAAGCAGCACGGGGCCAGGGGGTTGGTTCATCACAACGAAAAACTGGGCTTTACCACGCCTAAGGCCGCATTCATGGTCTGTGCGCAACGTATCGAAGCGCTCAAGTGCTCCAACAATGTCACTTGGTATGATCGGTTTGATCCGCGTCTTAACCTGGATGTACGTCCGCCCCGCATGCTGAAGCTCGATATCTTCGTCGCGCTCCACAGAAACAGAGGTGACCTCGTACTTTTCTGCAAGCAGAAGGCAGCCAACGGCGTATAGGTGCTGATAGAGGAAGCCCCGATGGACAGCCTCAATTCGCGTAGTCTGCCTCGGGTCAAGGGCAGCAGGCTGGTCATCGATCAAATCCGTTTGAGGTGACATGGCATTTTCCTAGATGGCGGCAGACATTAAGAACGAGCCGCACTCAACTCGGCCAGCGCTTCACCCAGTGAGCCCAATCCCGCTGCGGGCAACGTTTTGAGCAAAGCTTGGGTTACCGCCACAGCAGCCTGGGCTCCCTGGCCTGCGAGCTTACGGCCCTCATGTTCATGTAAGGCTGATTGAGGCAATCCCATGTACGCCGCTTGGGTTCGTACAAAGGCTTCCAGGCTGTCGAGGAGCATCGGGTCGAGAGTGACGGTAAGGGGGGGATTGCTCATGTTCAGACTCCTTTGCAGGTGGGCGATTTGCCAAGACCGAAACAACACTTGTGGCGGTTCAATGTCTGAACATGATTCTGGCTGGATCGGGCTGGGGTTGCCAGTTTCCATCACCAGGATATACTCCGGCCATCGCCCTATGGCACCACTCAAAAGTTTCTTTCAGATCGGATGTTCCGGCCTGTTTGAATGGCAGTAATTCTGCCACCAAAGCTGCTCCAGCAGCACCTCACTAACCCTTGCGGGATGCCATTCCGCTTGGGGTAGCTCCGCAGGTTTCACACAGGAGCTACACCATGCTTACTCCAGACCAAAAATTCACCGCAATGCGTGGCGACGTGGAACTGACTGCCGAAGTCAGCCCATGCTGTTTTATGTACGGCAGTGGTTTACAAATCACGGTTTACTTGCCTGATCGCGGTAGAACGTACGTCCTGAAAAAAGAGATTCCGATCAAAGATGCTACAGAAGAGGATTGCCATGCTCTTCTGGAAACGGTCGGAGTTGTGCCGTGCAAAAATTGCCAAAAACCTGCGTTTGATCCGGCTACATGCGGTACCACTCGTGATGGTGAATGCGAAACGTGCTTTCTCGACAAGGCCATGGCCAAGTTCAACAAGTCGGAAAAGGATTTTCAGGAAAAGCTGGTCAAGGATGATGCTAAGCACAAAGCAAAGGGTTTCACTCATCGCGTAATGGCCTGGGTACACCCTGCTAGCGGCGATGATTACCAGATGATCATTTGGATGGTGAATCCGTCTGATGCGGACATCGTCGCTCAGTTGAAGAAGAAGAAAAGCACGGTTACAAACGACTACAAGTTGATTGTTCTCTAAACCGTACTGACCCCAACCCAAAGCAATTCACTTAACCCACGCGGGTGCTATCCCGCTTGGGGGTAGCTCCGCGAATTTACACAGGAGCTACACCATGCTTACTCCAGCCCATAAATTCACCGCAATGCGTGGCGACGTAGAGCTGACTGCCGAAGTCAGTCCGTGCTGCTTCATGTACGGTAGTCCTTTGCAGATAACGGTGCGTTTGCCGAACGGTGGTGGTGACACCATCGTCCAGAACAAGGATATAGCGATCAAGGACGCTACAGAGGATGACTGCAAGTCCCTTCTGGAGACCGTCCAGGTAATGCCTTGTAAAACCTGTCAGAAGCCGGCGTTTGACCCGTCATCCTGCCGCACGAATCGCGACGGTGAGTGCGAGCATTGCTTCATGAAAAAACTGAATGAAGAGTTCGACGGTTTTGAGAAGAAATATCAGGCAAAACTGAAGAAGGATGATGCGAAGTACAAGGCTAAGGGGTGCACTCATCGCGTTACGACTTGGGTACACCCTACCAGGGGAGATGACTATCAACTCATTATGTGGATGACAAATCCTACGGCTGAGGAAATCGTCGCTCAGTTGAAGAAGAAAAGGGGAGCGGATACAACCGGTTACCAGCTGGTTGCGCTCTAAACGCCCTATTCAAGCGACCTCCTTTTAGGCGGTCGCTCTTCATCTGAGGTGCTTCTGATGTCTTTATTGCTAAACCTGTCCGCGGCCACAATCGGCAAGGGCGCAAAACTGTTCCACGTCAGCTTGTTGGCCAATGGTTGGGATTCCGCCACCCTCTGGACAGTCGCTGCGGATGATCTGGACGCAGCATATGATTTTGCTATGTCCGAATACCCCGACCTGGATCGGTCCGATTTCGATGAAGGCCGTGACGGCTACGAGATCGGCACGTTCGTCTAATGGTCACACTCTAGCTTGGCGTCTGCGGGGCTAGATTCACGTTCATTTGATTGAGGGCGGCCAGCGGTCGCCCTTTTTCATTTGTGACGTCCACTCCAAGCTCAAGATCGGATGAGATCGGTACCCCTAACTGGGCCAGAAGCGATCCTTCAAGATCGCCCAGGCAGGTGATCATGTTTTCAAGCTTTGGCCGAGCGATACACCAAAGCGTCAACAGAGAACAACCACAGCGATCGTCAGCTGTCCGACGGCAGAAAGGTCACCAAATGAAAAAAATCACCATCATCGGGTTGGCTGGCATGGCCCTGCTGATTTTGGTTTTACTCAAAAACCAAATCGCCACCGATTGGGGAGCCGCAACCGTTCCCGAAATTCAGTCTGTAACTGCTGAGTCCAGTTGCGCGAAAAAGATTCTTTTGGATGCGAATCGCGAAGGGCGAGAAATAACGCGTCGGGATCTGAATAAGGTGAAGGGGCAATGCGTTTCCATTGACCAACAAGCCAAAGCATTTTGACTTCAGTTCGCAGAAATCGGAAAAACTTTGCACCTAACTGGAAAAACTTTACCGAATAGCCGGATCACGTCAATGGCTGAAGGTCAGGGAGAAGTGGGACCATGAAGCAAAACCAGCACGTCTTGTCCTGGTTGGAGGCGCTACGAGATGAGGCTGTCTCCGATTCTTGTAGCATGCTGCGGATGATCGAGATCATGGCCATCCTTGCAAAGTATTCGAGTGGGCCAGCCTCCATTTAAGGCTGGTGTACAACCTCGATTTCCTTTGAGAGAAGATCATGCTGATCGTTAAAATTGTCGCGATAGTCGAGATCACAGCCGGCGTTTATCTGGGTGATGGCGTGATGGGTGGACTTGGAGCGATCGGATTGGTCTTTGCTGTCCTTGGTACCGTTGCCAATCGCGAGATTGAAAAAAAATTCTATGCATAACGCTAGGGGCCCGATAGGCGCCTGGCACGATCATGGGAACATGTGAAACATGAAATCATTCTTCAGCTACCCGTTGTGTATTCTGTCGCTGCTTGCCACGCAAGCTTTCGCCCAGGACCAGGCAGCAAACGTGCAGGTGCGACAACTCTCGGCATCCCTGATAGCAGGGACCTGTGATGCCTTGTATCGGGTGAGTCAGTTGCCGACCGGAAATGATCATGACGCGGCGAATACTGACGCGAGCAATTTGGATCTTCACCGCTGTCAGTACATTCGTGAGTCGGTTGATTGCATTGGCGACAACTCTTGCCCGAGTTATGAGCAGTGGACGCAAGATAACGTCGAAATTTCGCCAGAACTCCCCCGCGATGCATTTCTTATCGCCCTGAAAAAGCGTGAAAGGACACTGAATAGCGAGGGCAAATGAGAAGCGAATCAACTGAATCTCATCCTGAACGAATAGGGTGAGGTTTGTTTGTGCATTGACCCTCAGTCATATCGGTTTGCTAGTTTCGATTTCTAGGCTGTATCGGTAGAGCGCTCGTCGCCCAAGCGAGTCGATGACAGGGGACAGTCGGTGAGCGCTCTACCAATGCAGTTTAGAGAATGCCTAGCCCCAGAGTAGGCACCACAAGGAATTGCGGAATGTCCACCTACCACCGGTTCTACACCAAGACACAGTCGCCGCGCAGAGTAGAACAGCAGATCATCAATACGCTCGGTGGGGACGGCTGGCTTGATCCCTATGGTGATGGGTACCTGCGTCCAATCGAGGTCTCTCTAGTCCCTGAAGCAGCCTATCTCGTGCTTCCCAAGCGTGATGGCTATGGTTCACCGATCACCTCTGAAAGCGAAACTGGCTGGTTCTGGTTGGCAGCGCAGCTATCGGTTTTTAGCCCCGAGGCGTCGGCATTGGCAATAGCGTTGCTGCCAGATAGGCAACATCGTTATCCCCTAATCGAGGAGCTTGCGGTCGACTCTGAAGCCAGCGAGGCGGGTGATTTCGCCCGCATAATTGACAATGAACACTACCTCATCAATCCAGAACCAACGGAATATGAAACTTGAAGCGTTGCTCTGCAGGTGAGCCAGAGCCTCAACACGGCATTCGGAGATTTCCTGCTTAGGGTTGCAACCTGGGACATTCATGGAGAATACAAATCAAAGAGACGCCGCAGAAGCTAAAGCTAGCCTGGCGTCGACATGATCCTAGACGACCAAATAGTGGCCACTACTCAGTGTGGCGACGTAGAGATACGTCCGCGGCGATAAGCGTCACCGCCGTGGGGGTCCGCAGAAGGTGCCCCGAACTCCAGGGATGAGAGAGTTCGCAAAACGTCTGCAGGTTAGATGGACTTGGGGTTTTCTCCACTGAGTACTGGCGCTATGCGTTGGGAACGGCACGGGCTAACCACCTCCACCCTCATTGAGGGTCCGCTGCGGGAACGTAGCGTCTCGGAAACGGGAGAGTCCAGGCAAGCCCGACCGCCCCTCGAGTCAATGGGGCAATGTTTATAAAAAAGGCCCGGTCGATCATCGCCGGGCCTTTTTCATGACTGCTCACCAAACTCCGTTCAATTTCGTGCTAACTGAGGAAGAGTGCTGCGCGCGATAGCCGCCGGCATCAGGCCATGCGAATCGAGCTCGTCAGGATCTTTTAGTGAGTCAGTTGGGCAACATGCTTGAGAGGTAGAGTGACGTCCAGGATAGGAGCGTCACGCTCGGCTGCTCAATTGCTGCACGAACCATTTCCTCTGCATCTTGGCCGGTGCAGTTATGGACTGCGTGTCCGAGCCGCAACAGCTCAACAGGCACACCCGCTTTGCGAGCCTTCGTCGCAAATTCGAATGCTTTAGCCTGTCCGTAGACAGTGGAAGCGTTGAAGCGGGAACGAAGCATCTCAATTGCCTGTTCCTCGAACTCCGGCAACAGGATGGTTTCCCCATCACAAAAGACCTGGCGGACGCCGTGCAGAGCCTCAATGGCATCCATGTAGCGCGAAGGCTCTACGGTCGCGGCAACAGATGGATATTCTGGATAGTCGTATTTCATGGTGATCTCCTTGTAAGCTTCGCAAGATAGCCAGGGCGAGTGAAGTAGAACGCGGTTATGGACGCCCCCATGAAGACGCAAAGGGCTCTGCTTCCCGCCGCCTTCCATAACATTGCCGATTGAATCTCCAGCAACAGAAACCCGATGAACCCGCCTAAGCTGACCAGGATGCAAAACAGCCAAATTTTCAGTGTCATACACTTTCTTACTCGATTCTGTGGGCCGAAAGTGGCCATCTCCTACGGCGACGGCCTCGCGTTTTGAAGGTGAGGCGTGGGGGCCCGCTGAGCGACGATTCCGGTCTATTTCACCGGCGATACCAGTTGAGCTGATAACACCTGGCATCCGTTGGGATCTGTTCCGGCGGCCAACGAAGGCAGTCGAGATACAGTCGTTGAGGCTTGCTTGGGCTGATCCGTGTTGCCTGCACCAGATAGGCCGATCCACCGGACGTAACGATGTAGTCGCCAGCGCTCAGGCCGTCAGCGCCGTCGATGTATAACTTGCATGGGGTGAAGGGTTGGCGGCGGCGAGCCATCTTTCCTCCTAACGCTGATTAAACATGTCAGCTTGCTTGTTCTTTGGGTCGGCCTTCGGAGCATTCAGCGGATGACCCAGCTGACGGCGAATCTCGCTTAGCCAGGCCTTGTAAGGAGTGCGTTCTCTCTCCCCCCAAGGGTAGGCATCGACCAATGCCTTACGCAGAGCCTTCATGTCACTCCGGCCTACGTTACGAATCACTTCCGCGACGACCGGCGCCGCTGCGTCTGCCCAGGACATGTCGAACTCCTACGAGTTATCTAGCGGCTGTGGGCGGTGTATCCGTAATTTTGGGCCGCTCGCTCGAGGTGGATATTGAAGTCGCCGGCGTCCGACTCATCGCCATGGGTTGGCCATGGCCGGCCTACCAATTTCCTAGCCAAGGCATCAGCCAACATTTCGCGGATCTGCGTCTCTGCTTCATCGAATTCAGCCAGTGTTTTGTCGATGCCATTTTCACTCATGAGTTCTAAGAGCTGTGGCTGATTGAGCCGAATACCGGATATCGACTCGAGCTGTTCCTTCGCTTGGTGTACGAGCTCACGGCTCAGTACGGCCCCATTCGTGGTTCTGACCAGATGCTTGCTCCGCCGGCTAGGTGCATCGGTATATGCGACAGGCGAGGAAATCGTGTAGCGCTTCTTTCGAAGAGCTCTTGGAAGAAGGCCTGCAAGCCCCTCAGAGTGGCGCCTGGCAATCTCGTACTCGTATGGCCCTAATCCCGAGCCCTTCTCATCGCGATATGCCTTCACGTCGACGAATAAGCGGCCGGCAGCGCGAGCCTCCCGTTTTGCCCGCTCCGTAAAGATCGATTTTCCTTTTCCAGAGGTACCGGTGATGAGGGTGTGACCTGCTTGATTCAGGTCAAGGGTAATAGTCTCGCCGGCGGAGGTTATGAAGGTATTGAGCATGTTCGTCCTGGTGGCAGTTTAAATAGCTGTTGGTACCCGAATGCACTGGTAACTGGTCTGAGCCGATCTGAGAACTCTCTCACGAGGGCGTTATTGATTGCCTTCAGTCTGAACCTCCAGTAGGGGCAAACCGGTCGGTCGTAAAGCTGAGTTAAAAACTGAACTGCAACTGTCCATGATCCTTCAGGGGGGATAAGCGAGAGGTGCTAACCCCCAGGCTGTTTTGTGAGCGCGGATCATGGGATTGGTGGAGCAGTTTTTCGATCAGTGCATCCGGATCGTTGAGAATATTTCGAAGCCCTAAACGATGAAGCTGGTTACCAATTCTCAGCATTCTGTCCCACTCAGAGTGCCCGCCTTTTTTGATGGACACGACACCAAACCGAAGAAGGTAGTGCACGGCCTGGGAGGGGTAAACGTCCGTGTGGGGACCGTAGTATTCAAGCGCCCGATCGAGCTCGAATTCATAGAATAAATGGCACTTTTCCGGACAGTATCAAATGTGGCAAAAAAATCCTGAATGAATACTGAAGGTTATATTCAAAACCTATTTTTTTGATACCTGTTTTATTGACACCGACCTTGCGGCTCCGTGGTCAATGGTCTATCCCTAACATTTCTATGCCATAAAACGGTTGACCTCTCGAACCAGCGCCGTATGCGAGGTTGCTCAAATGGACCACTCCCCTAAAAATTCGTACCAGCGAAGCGAAACGGATGTTTCGATTATTTTCTCGGATCCATACATGCGAACTGGGAGCACGACGTTAAAAATAGGATTCTCCAACCTCATCTCTAACAATGACCTGCAAATATTAGTATCCGCATGGTTACGAACTATCGCTGGGCAACCGATCTCAACCATTCGTACAAGCTCAATTGGGTTGAAAGCCGCAATATGATTTGTTGAAAAAAAATCACTAACTCTACAATCATGCCAAAACTGGCAGACTTGGGTCTGCGACTTCTTTGAGTTCTTTCTAACGGATATGTCTTATAGCGAAGCCTCATTGAAAACGCGCATGAACTCTTGGTCAAATTGTAGCTCACTATTATTAACGCTAAAACTTGATGGAATAATTCCGAACTCAGTGATAATACCGAGAGCGAAAATTAATAGCGGCATCTACTCAGCAACAAGTGAGTCTAAAAACTATGTGGTTGGCGAAAGCATAACAGATCCAAGCGAGTTCGAATCTCGGGATAGCCCCGCGTATTGCGTCGACATCACCTATGCGCTAGATAGCCACGATTTTTTCGAAAAGTTGGAGTCCACCATAATCGCTAGGATTAAAGTAATTCAGGACGGCGCCAGAGCATATTGGAAAAACATCAAAAGTTACCACGAACTTGGAAAAACAATAGCTTCTGAGGTATCTGATGATGAGTTTCTGGCTCAGATAAAAATTGGCCACTACCTTTACAAAACTGAAACCGGTGAAACTAAGCACTTGATCAACACAGACAGAGGAATGGCATGGTTGCTCAAATATCTCACGCACATTCTGACCGGTCCCAACCCTTTAAGCTTAAACATAAGCTTTCGCGACATTGCCCGAAGCTCCTTCTTTGCAAATATTAATGTATCAGAAAACCGCATCTACCAGATTCTAGAGCAAAAGATCGATGAGGTTCGCCCTCAGGATGTACTTCTTGATATCTCTCGACAAGAATTTCTTGCAAAGTTACTTGGCCTATTACACGCGAGGGACTGCGCATGCATAGCAACTCTCCTGATATCCGAACATCCCGGACTGACACCCATGTCAATTGTAAATGCAGACATCACCAGTAGCCGAGGAAAATATTTTCTATACAGCGCGAACAAAAACAAACGTCAAATTCTCAGTTCGAGTAAACCCCGTGCAGGGAAACGTGTCAATGCTACATTAACGGAAAATTCGTTATCGTTAATCCAAGATGTATTGGAAGCAACAAAAGAAATACGTATTGGTTTAAAAAGTTTGGGACTCGCTCACCGCCGTTTATTTTTAACCGCAACCCAGAACGGATTTGGTGCAGCTACAAACGTGATTGGCTTAATGAACTCTCCGTTGCAGCTTTCACTCTATGAAATCATTAGTAGGTACGTTGAGGTTTCATTTTCCAAGGACACTATCAGTCTAGGTAAGATCAGGAATTCTCTGGGACTCATTGCCTGGCTAAAAAAAGGATCCGTAGAGGCTATGGCAAATTGCCTCTGCAACACTCCGGCTGTTGTCTTGCGTAGCTATCTTCCTGCATGGTTGATACGAAAATGGAATGAACGAACAATTCGCAGATATCAACAGGTCCTTATTTTACTAGCTGCATATAAATCGCCTTGGCTATTGGAGGCTTCAGACTTCAAAGATGAAAAACAGTTACTACAGTTTGTCCGATCAGTTGTAAATGAGTCAAAAACGGGAGATCCTTTAGGAGATTTGATAGAAAGTCGGTTGGGACCAATAATTGGCACGACGCCACGAGAGATATCGCAGGGGATGCTGCTCAAGCTTTCTGCAAATTCTCTTTATGCCATTTACTCATTCACGGAAGACAATACCAATCTAAAAAAGTCTTCTGTACCTGAGCACGCAATTTGTTCCCTTGCTTATCTTATAAGAGATGTTTTTGACCATACTGATCTGTCGACAGTCGATTCCGCCATTCGGACTAAGATCCAAGGAGATAGTTTTACTGACTTCAAAACAATGCACTTTGAAGCGCTAGCATTGCTTCAGAATAAAACTAGAATTAACTATTGACATGCCTAGCAAAAGCAAGATTCTTTCAAGCGCATCTGATGAAGCTATATTAGAGGCTCTTATATCTAGAGCCGATGCGCTAAGGCCATCGGTATCTCAGCAAATGAAAGCTGACTGGCTTCTCGAGGGCGAGCAGGGAAGTCCTATTTGGATCACGAAAAACGGAGGAAAAGAACGATTCAGCAACGGCCAATGGAGAAATACCATGGACGTTAACTTTGATCTGTTTCTTCCGGATGGGACAAATCTCCTCTCACCAGTCAACGAACGTTTACTAAATCTGATTCAGGCTTGGTCTTTCGCTCTACGACAAGGTGTGTTACAGACAATACAAGGTCCTCAAACTTGGAAATCAAGCACCACTTGGGCTATGCGCTTCATGTGGTGGATAAAAAACAACGATGAAGAGCTTTTTTTCGATGATAGAGGATTCGAAAACCTAAACGAGGACATTATTAGCTATTTTTTTGAACAGCTCTCACGTGATAGTTGGGCAGAGATATTTGATGCAACGGGCCAAATTGCTGGTCATCTCTTCCGATTAGCGAATATTTCTGACAAAGCGGTTAAGAATATAGCTCTGAACAATTTACCTGTCTCCATTATCGAAAACATCACAGCTGCGATCCGCACTAATGATGGATACAGAACTTTTTATGGTGCTGAAAAAACCGAACTAGTTTCTCGCTCCTGGCTAGCGTCGATCACACATATTCCTGAGTCAGTGCTTAATAGATCGTATAGATTTAGCACCTTTCTTAGGCAGTTCGAGCCAACTCTTATTCATCCAACTTTGCTGCTGACTTTCCAAAGGCACACTCTGTTTCCTAGCCAAAACTGCCCATTACTCTCCGAATGCCTCACAAATCACGCATCACATCATACATATATATCTCACATGCAACGCTTAACATTTCTACTAGCTAATATATCAAAAGTACAAGCTTCTATAGGAGCCCCTTCGACACTTGACATACAAAAGCTCGCACAGCCATTCGTTAGCAGTACAAAAGCACGGTCTCATCATAACTTGATGCCAATTGGCACTGGCTTATACTTACTCGATAAAGCGATGAAATGGATACTTCAGTACGGAGACTATATCGTAAACGTATGTATTTCTTTCACCGAGCGCTCAGAGCGATACAGGAACTCGAACAGTTACAAGGAAGACTCGTTTTATTATCGTTCCAATAAGCTTAACGCAGCGCTAGACGCAGCATGCGCTGAGTTCAGTGATGATCATTACCAAGCATACAAAGAGTTACCTATCACCCACCGAAATACAAAAAACGGCCACAGGAATGTACCAACCTCACTGAAACGATTATTGCACGCGCTCTTGGGCGCTGCGGCATACCTGCTCGCATTCTTGAAGCCATCTCGCTATCAGGAGGTCAGAGAACTTCCCAGAAAATGCATTTTTACCGCCACATTGTTTGATTCAACAGAAGTTAGCTATTGGCTACGGCATTCTCTGGGGAAATCTGGAAAATTAGGGCACAACCAGCAGGCAGAATCTCCTATTCCAGAAGTAGCGGCGAGAACAGTACGTTTATTACAAAAACTAGGCAATGAGACTGGCCGGATTTTCGGCATTACACCAAGTAGCAGCGATAAACTTTTTTATCTACCCATAGGGTTGCAGTGGGGATTACCTGAGAAAGATGCAAACACCAATTCAGTCAACATTTACCTGGATATCTTTTGCGACGTTGTGGAATCCCCAATTGACGAGCATGGTCGTCGCTGGTACGCCCGCACACATGAACTTCGCAAGCTATTTATTATCACATTATATTGGCATGGCAGCCTGAGCAGCCTTGAAGCCGCACGATTCATAGCCGGTCATTCCTCTACTCTACACACTGCAGAGTATATAGTGACTGATATCATGGGAGATGAAATCTCACAAATTGAGGCAGAATATATTGATGACCGACTAATAAAATTGGAATCGGGACTTATTAACGAAAAAGAAAACCCCGGACTCAGCGCGCTTTATAGAAAAGTTTGTGAAAACTTTAATGTAGACCATATTGAAAGTGTTCCAGAAAGAGAATATTTCCGCTACCTGACCGATTTAAAGTCGTCTGGCGCTTTTAGTATAAAGCCGGTTTTAGTCTCATCTCATTCGGGCGATACAATAGATCAGTATGAGATAGCGGTGATCTTTGGAGAGCACCATGACCAAATTAACTAATCAAAATATTATAAATCGAAAATCCTGGCTAGAACGAATAACCTCAGGAAAAATATGCGATACAAAGTTTATGCCACACCTATCAAACATGAGAAATTTTTGCAAATTTTCCTTAGAGGGTGAGTTTACATCTATTTCTTTAAACAGTTTGAAAAATAACTGCCATAGGATAATCACTCCCACTCTTGAGAAGAATGGCTGGCTAGTCTTCATTGAACTGACGAAATCAGCACATGCCAAGCTGAATGCACTCAATAACGAACCCCACAACCCTTTTGACTTATCAGCACACACCCTCTTGCAACAACTGAAAATAGCACATCTCATGGCAAATGAATGTTACTTACATTTTTCTTGGCTATTAAAACAGCTCGAAATTTTCCGCAAACAGTCGAATTTAACCGACACGATCGACGAACAAAAATTAGTCCGATTAATAGCAAAAGCAAACTGTCAATTGGAAAGGCTCAGATCCCACGAATTGTCCAAGCCAGAGCTCAAAATTGTAAGAGCGCAAAAATCATGAAAATTTTTATAAACTATAACCATGTCGAGACGCATCGAAACTACTCGAGCGGACCAGTAATTAAGTCGATTACAATGAAATTAAAACATTATTCGTTGGTGTTTTGGCCCAATGGCAAGCCGTGTTTTTTGGTGAACGAATGGCTATCTCATATCGCTAAGACCACTACGGGCAATACGGTAGGGACTTATGCTTCTCAAATTTCATTTTTAGTTAGATATTGTCACGACAACAAACTAAATTTCTTGGACCTTACCAATGATAGCATGTTCGAATTAACAGACAGGCTTTTAACCCGAGATCAAACTGGCAAACGAAACCGTAATAACAATACGGTCAGAGGTATTTTACAGAGGTGCTTTATGTTTCTCAATTGGGTGCAAACCAATACCACCCTACCTGATGGCTTCATGCTAATTGGTGAGGCTAGTAGTAGTGCAGCAATAAACATCAAAATAGCTAACGATCATAAAACGAGACGTTCCCATATCGAACATGAATGCATGCCGCCGAAATCCGTACCTGAAAGTGAAAAGTTCCCTATTTCTGATTCTACTATTTCTATTCTTGAGAATCATATCGGATCTTGCCATAGACAAGAGTCTCCTGAGCAGAATATTTTTTCAGAGTATCTGTACGAGCGCCGTACTTTCAGCATTTGGATGCTCAAGCGATTCGGGTTACGACCAAGTGAGCTTGTCGAGTGTTCCGTTGCAGATAATACCGACCCTCTCAAAACAAGAAAGGTACAGCTACCTACGATGAAACGTCGCAGAGATAAACCTGTCATTCGGACACTGCCTCTTACGACTACTGATGCTCTTCGTTTTTCCAGATATCTTCGCGCGAGATGTTCGTATATTAATCTTCTGAATAATAAAGGGATTATCAAGAATCTTGATGCGTTGCTGTTGACCGCGGATCTTTCTCCTTTGAAGGTCACGTCTCTAACAAAGGAATTTTATCGCCTGAAAACGGTATCAGGGCTCAACGAGCATCGCGTTTGCATGTCCATGTTCAGACACCGGTTTATCACACGTGAAGTGATAGTTGCACTCAGGGAGTTCATGTCGACTTCGGGTGCGACCCGTGACATGCTGACCGAAAGCGCAATTTTTGCACTCTTGAAACGTATATCACTGAAAACTGGTCACGCAGATCCAAACTCGCTTTGGCCGTATGTTGCGATAGCATGGGCATCGATGGATATGTGGGAAAGCATCGACAATGCCATAGATGCACTGCAGGCTGCGGATGCGGTATTACAGGAGCTCAATGAACTACCACATCTTTTAAAATCAAAAAAATATAAAGACCTACCCGACGCTGCAACATTCGTCAAGACAATACTACAAGAGTTTTTAGATCGTGGATTGATTGATTATAAAAACCAGTAATACAAACTGCGTTCTTTACGTCACCGCCACCCCGAATAACTGTAAATATTTAGGCGCTTATTTTTCGTGAAAGTGTCCATTCGTGTACAGGGCGCTATAGGTACTGTTGGAAACCTCGGGAAAGTTAGTTACCAGCTCATCCCCCCTTGCTTGCTCCGAATTATTCAGTAAACGCTAAGCAGTTGCTTTCGATAATTCTCAGAAAAGCTGAGATGATAGGCAGGCGTAATTTTCGACTCAGCATCAGCAATATTAATGCCAACACCTATATCAATAACAGGATCTATTCTTGACAGAAAATCCCCAGGCGCATCAATAGCCCAGTCGTTATCAGTACATGGCACCCCAGTCAGAACTTGGTCATTAGCCGATGTCTGAACATGTCGCAAGACTGAATAGTCGTCCGGAAGATCATCGGCAACTCTTTCAGAGAATCGTTGAAGCGCCGGCTCTGCTAGCACGAAAAGCCATGCTTGATTATCGTCGTTTCCAGTGCGTCTAAGAATGCGCCCAAGAACCTGCCGATAGTGAAGCTCTGTACGGATACGACTTAGATGACAGCACACTTGAAGTCTAGGAATATCAGTTCCTTCGCTAATCATCCCAACTGCTACGATCCATCTTTCATCACTTTTTCTGAAATCGTTAATTACCTGCTGAGCATCAGGAGTTTTGTTTGTGACAACCGTGCAAGTCTGGCCCATGACCTCGAGTGTCTTAGCGATCTGTGCGGCATGTGTAATGCTCGTGGCTACGATTAACCCTGCCGCATCCGGCTTCATAACCCGAATCTCGTCCAGCTTTTCACAACCAAGTCCAATTAACTGGTGTAAAATATCATTATGGCGAAGCAGATCCTCGTAAGTAACCGGAGACTCTCCCAGCAGTTGCGCTATGTTAGAAAACAGCGTGACCGTATTTTCACTATCCAACGCCTCTGTGAGCCTAACCATCTGGTTATCCAGAACGGTGATACGGGGCGAGCGGCAGACACTATCAGAGATCGCTTCCCTCAGCCCATATCGATAGTCGCATATGAGATTTCCTTCCGGCGTGGAGTAACGTGCCAAGGCTATGGCTTTATGATCAGAGCGCCATGGCGTGCCTGAAAGTGCGAGCGTGAAAGCGGCGCGGTCCTGTATGCGCTGAAGAATTTGTTGGCCCCACGCATTGCTCAACAGAACATCGTGGCCTGCACAATGATGGATCTCATCGAAGACAACGAAGACGCGATAGTCATCAAAAAGCCTCCAAAATGATTCACTTTGGTACTCCATAGCTTGATAGGTGCATGCCGATCCGATTGCGCCTATCAACCCGTCCATTCGCCGACCTAAAACGCTAGAGAAGGTTACTTCAAAACCATCTACGACCTGGCATGACGGAGCAAAGCAAAGGATCAAATCTATCAGCCCCTTGCCTAACAATTGTTTTGCAAGCTCGGCTGCCATTCTGGTTTTTCCCGCGCCGGGAGTCGCTTGGCAAAAAAAATGGGGCGATTGATTGTAATGCTCTAAGGCCAAGGAAATGCACTGGGACTGCCAGGTTCTCAAGAAAGCTCTCATGCTGAGGCAAACGTCTCTAGCGTTCGTTCGACTGCACGTAGGTGACCTAAGAGGCGTGAGCTGCGGTCCCGAGCTTCAACATAGTTTTTCTGCATTCGACTTCTTAATTCTGGCATTTCATCGAATAGTTGTTTGTAACGCTCTACTTCTCCTACTGATGAGAGGAAATCGAGGCGGATTTCCTTTAGCAGCTTCTCGAGATGATCTTGAGGGTTTCGGATGACTTCTGTGTAATTGCATCGACTTGACCACCCATTTGCATTCCATTTGACCAGGCGTTTGCATCCGACCTGACCACGAGTAGCTGAACTGATCTGCCAACCGTGGATGAGCGGGCTGGCACAGGAATTTGTCTCGGCGTAATCTGAGGTCAGTGGGCACATTTGAGGATCGCGCAATGACCGATGGGGATTCGAGCTCGTTCGGTGGGGAGTTATGAAAGCAGTTGGAGCAAGTAGGGGTTTGTATTCGGCGCCCTTACGTGGGCTGAAGAGCACACTCTGCCGGGGTTGGCGTCAACTGAAAAAGCCAACACAGAATCCTTCAAATCGATCTTCCTGACCATGGCCGATGAAGGATCATTTATCGTGGGCATCGACCAGACGAAGAGATTGATCAGCACTCGTAGCGAAGAAAACGCCAATCGATTGCTGAGGGCGGGATGGACCTTGTTGCTTGTGGCGGATCGCCGCGAGGGAGAATACCAATGGCTGATCTACCAACTGGCATGGCAACGCGATGGTGAACCATTGGAGATTACGTTCACAGGTGTGGAGCCGGGGCCTGATCCATTCTGATAATTCCTGCTCGGGTTTGCGACCTGGAATATTAGAGGTCGGTGATGATTCGATCCCAGTCATGGGTCAGCAATTCGCGGCACGCTGAAGGTGATCCACCGAAGCAGCGTTGCGAAACAGTCCTCATTTCCGCGTCTGTCACGTAGCGTATATCTGCTCCGTTTTCATCTAAAAAAACACCTCCTGCACCTCTCAATAGAGCATGTCCGGCCACAACTTCATGAGCCGAAACTGCGTAAAGAGAAATGCCGCAAATCCCATCTCCCGCAGCGACTCTTGCCAACCTGTAAGCAATGGAGGGCATTGGATGGAAGTCTCCTGGAGCACACAGCTCTCGATTGAGCTCCGCCTTGTCCACAGCTGCGGCGCTGACCATTACCGTGCTCTCGCTCGATAGCTCTTCATCTGCGACATACGAGTACGCAGCACGACCATTGCGAATCAGATAGGGCATGCCCTCTGCCCAATCAACGGAATCAGGAATGCCTTCGGGAGTCACTTGCGCATACAACCCAGCACCAAGCATGTCCTGTTAGGGCATACCCCGTCTCTTCACTCCAGAAATCACAGGCGAACAAACTGAGTAGTTCGTGCCGTAAAATGCGTTCGATTTCGGCATCAACGTCTGCTTTGTCCCCGTGACCATGCGGCCCACCTGGACGACTCCACTCTGCCGAGAGTAGAAGTCCTCCGCGCTCTACGAGATCAGTAACTTGAACGAGCAGCTCGGAAAGAACAGGGTTAGGCATAGCGACACTCGGCGCTGGTAGATGTCGCCTCCGGACGGTCTCCAGGAGGGCGGTAACGCACTATTAAGGCCAAAACTCAGGATGTCAATCCTGGTGGGTGCTGCCTCAATAAGCGCAATTAATTTAGGTAAAACAACCGGTTGCATAGCATCTGACCAGGCGTTTGCACTCGACTTGACCAGTTGCATTGCGTTTGACCACCCAGCCACTCGATGTCGTGTCTCATATCTAGCCGTCACCGTATCAGGAACATCACCGCTTACGACTTTTGACCTTACGCATCGACTCGCCCTTAAGTTGAATGACGTGAGATTTGTGGACGATACGGTCAAGAATCGCGTCCGCTATCGTTGGGTCAGCGAACAAGTCGTACCACTTCTCTTTTGGGTACTGGCTGGTAATGAGCAAGGAGCCGTTTTGTGACTGCTGATCAATGACATCGAGGAGAAAGGGGCCAAGCTGTGCATCGATCCCGCCGATTCCAAGGTCATCAATGATCAAGAGTTCTGCCCGGATCAGTTGCCGGCGAAGTTTCGGGAGCGAGTGGTCCGCGTACGACAGGGATATTTCCTCGAACAGCTTCGTCGCCGTACGGTAAACCGTGTGTGACCCAAGCCGGCAGGCTTGGTTTCCAAAGGCACATGCTAGCCAGGTCTTCCCGGTACCGGTCGCACCAGTAATAATGATGTTCTGTCGCCGCCTCAACCACTCGCATTCACCTAACGTCATGACCGTATTGGCGCAGCAGTTTCAACGGCTGTCGTAGCCTCGGCAAGGCTTATCTGTAAGCTTTGTGCGCGTTGGCTCTGCGTCGAAACGGTTTTGTGTAGCTCGGCGCTCTCCGACTGCAAAGCGTCGAGGCGCTCCCCTGTAGGGTGTTCCTGGCTGTTTGTGATTGGGCCCGCTGACGTTTCAGCACTGCAAGCTCGCCAGTCTGTCGCTCCAACCGATCTTGCTGAGTCGCCTGTCCCTTCAGCAGTAGTCGGGCTTCAGTGAGCAGGCGCTCGTTATCTCGGTTGAACTGGGTGATGTCATCTTGTTTGACGATCAACGTCTGCTGCAGCTGCCGCGCCTCCATTTGCAGCTGCTGAACCTGCGCTTCGTGCCGGCGCTGCTCCTGCTCACGCTGATCCTTGCTTGTGCGCCGGAAGTGCTCGAGTGAATCACGAGCATGCTGGTGTTTTTCCTCCAGTGAGCGGATCTGCTCGTCACGATCCGCTAGGCGAGTGTCCAGATCCTGCTTGGCCTGTAGCAGTCGTGCATTCTCAACTTGAGCCTGTTATAGCTGTTGCTGGGCCTGCTGAGATGCCTGGTGCTCCTCTTTCAGTTGGCCCTCAAGGGTCTCCGAGTGCTTTTCCAGCTGTTGGATACGCACGGTACTCTTTAAGGGAGTGGCGATGCGGGAGGCACACGGTTCGAGCGTAGATTGCGGAATGCCGCAAGTGTTTCTCTGTATCCCACTTCGATCAATGCATCGGTTTGATTAAAGTCGAGCAACCCGACTGGTTGCTGAAAGTGCGGGCGTACAAGCTGTATGCCGATTCCTCGCGTCCTGTGCTGTTGCAAACTGCACAGGTATTTGGTGTCTAGGGCAATCATGAAGCTGCGTAGCAGTATCTTCAGCGGCGAAACCAGCGCAGTCGAATCCCGTGGACAACAGGTGCATGAGATCATCAGTATCTCGTGAGCACCGCGATCCAGTGCCTTATCGAACGGCACGTTATCGGCTACACCGCCATCCACATGCTGATTCCCCGCGATCCAAATCGGCGGGAAAGCACCGGGCAAGCTCATACTGGCAATTATCGGTTCGATCAGGTCACCGTGCCCTTCGTGATAGCAAGGCTGACCGGTCTGCAGATTGGTGGTCGTGATGACCAGCGGATGCTTGAGCTCCTCAAAGCACCTGATGAGCAGCACCTCATGGAGAAGGCGTCGTAGCGGGGCGAATGTATAAAAACCACCTGTTTCGCCTAGTAATCCCCGCCAGTTCCAGGAAACGACATCAGGTTTTCGCAGGCCTCGCCATAGCTGCGCCAGCTCAGCCGGCGGCATGCCGGCTGCGATCAGGGTGCCGTTCAAAGCCCCTACCGAACTCCCTACCACCAGATCGAACGACAATCCCAGTTCGATGATTGCTTGATAGAAGCCAACTTGCATCGCACCTCGTGCGCCACCCCCACACAAGACCAGTGCGGTATGCGCCGAAGAAGCCTCGACGTTCATGAGTCCTCTGGACGTACAGCACGCCAGGTCAACACAACAGAAACGCTGAATACGGTGATCAGCGCCACTGCGACGATGCCCCAATGTGCGCAGAGGAAAGCGCCGGCGGTCGTGCCAGCCAACACAATGAAGAGCACCGGCAGATGACAAGGACAGGTGAGCACGGCCAGCACTCCTTAGGCGTAAGCCCGCCAGCGGTGTGCTGGGCGCGAACTGGCAGGGCTACGCATGGCGGCTTTCCTGTTCAGCGTGAGGAAGCCCGGCCGCCAGTTGCCGGTCCAGTGCCACCAGGGTTTCGCGTCGCGCCGCGATCAACGAACGCAGATGCGCCCGACACTCATCGATGTCGCCGCCCCCACCGTCTAGCGCCTGACACCACCGCGCCAACTCCCTCAGATCGATGCCAGCCTCAAAGGCCGTGCGCACGAAGCGCAGCCGAGCCAGCGACTGTGCATCGAAAATACCGTAACCGCTTTCCGTGCGCTGCGCGGGATGCAGCAAGCCACGCAGCACATAATCGCGGACTATGTGGACGCTGACACGCGCGTCCTCGGCCAATCTGCATATGGTGTAGACATTCACGATGGGGCTGGTCCGGCAGGACCTAACAATTTGCAACCGATCGCGTGCCCCAGACGAAATGCTTCCTCAACACTCACAACAATCACCGTCTCGCCGTGTTGCGACATCCACTTGTCGGCCACAGCGGCAGAAGCGAAAAAATGCACATGGCAGCAAAAGGAGCAGCGGATGTCGGACGATTCATCCGGCAGCAGCAGCGATACCACTGCTTCCGCAGGCTCAATATGGCTGACTTGATCCGGTGTCACGATGAGCGACACTGGCGCCCCTGTCGCGGGGCAGCGCGAAAGCACGAGCGCCTCCTTGCCAATTACCGCGGGGAACATCAAGGAGTCCAGCGCACACCAGGTGTAGAGGCGTCGGCCATCGATTTCGAAGGCATGAGGCGTCTTGCGCAGCGTCAAGCCATAGCCGACGATGTTCCCCTCCTCGTCGTTCTCAGCGCCGGGTATCTGGTCAAGTGCCGCCGCGACTCTTTCGGTAGACCAACCGAGCGCGGCTCCAAGTGTCTCTCGTGAAACTGGCCTTCCCAAGGCAATCTGGCGAAGAAGAGCAACGAAGAGGTCCGCGAAATCATCTGTGCTATTGGCAGACGAGAGGCTTTCAACGATTTTGGTGATGTACAGCGTGGTTTCCATGGTTCCTGTCCTATTTCATTGCTGTTTATCCGGCGCAGCAGGATAGCTGTGTCACATCCTTGGTGAAGGTTTGCGCGGCGAGCTTCAGGCCCTCGACCATCGTCAGATTGGTGTAACGGCTCGCGTTTGAAATCGGCCGGGTTCGCAATCGATACCATTTCCAGCTCAGATTAACCGCGACTGACGAAGCCCCCGGGCTCACATTAGCTACGAGCGAGCTTGCATTTAATTTCAATGGGCTCACGCTTTCTGCAATTAACCAGAGCCACTTTCCAGAGGCAACGCGAATTAGTTGTCGTGACGGGTACTTACCTTTGGTGTGCCGGGGGGATCAGCCTCGGATGCCGCTCTCTTATCCGCGCGAGACATGAAACGCTGATAGCACTCCAGGCCACAGAAGTGCACGACGTACTCGGTACCTTCCGGCGTAAGCGCGGCGTCAAGGGAAATTTCCTTGCAACATTCGCAGCAGCTGATGGTGGGGGTGTCGTTTGCGTTCATGATGGGGTTCCTCCATCGTCCAAGAAAACCTAGTAACGCTTGCGCACCTGTGATCGAACCTGTGCGCAGATCGACCTGCGGTTGGTGGTGCAGCAAAAATTCCCAACGCTCCCAAGCCTGCCGCAACTCGGCAGCGAAGACTGCGCAGTGTCTGAGATGGTCACTGCCGCACTCGAAAGGCCCGTAATGCCGCTCTCAGGAAAAGGATGAAGAGAACCGCCAGCACGAGCGCAGCGAGGCTCCAATGTTCGCTGACGAAGGCCCCGGCCGCAGTCCCCGAAAGCAGCAATGCCAGCACCGGCAAATGGCAGGGGCAAGTGAGCGCGGCAAGCACACCCCACGTGTAGGCGCGCCAGCGGGGTATCTTGATTGATTCGGATTGGTTGGTATTACGCATGGGCGTGACCTTCGACGGCGCGATGGGTCAGCCCGACCAACTCCGTTTTCACTGCGGCTAAAGCTGCCAACCGTGTCGCGATTTGCCCTAGCAAGCGGTCTATACACCCGATCACATCGGTACTATCGTCTGCATCGAGCGCTCGACAGAGCCGCGCCAATTCGTCGAGCCCGATACCGGACTCGAAGGCGGCACGCACAAAGCACAGCCGCGCCAGGGACTGCTCATCAAAAATGCCGTAACCGCTTTCCGTGCGTCGCGCGGGATGCAGCAAGCCGCGCAGCACATAATCGCGGACTATATGGACGCTGACGCCCGCCTCCTTGGCCAATCTGGATATGCTGTAGACATTCATTACCGACACTCCCGGTCTTCACCGCAAACTGGGGCGCTCAGATATTTCCTTCCAGCCAGGCGCTCAGGTAGCCAGATGAGTAACGGTGTTGCACCCAGAGCCAGTAGCAGCCTGGACACGACGGCAGGCAGTCCCCAGAAGCTGATCATCTGCCATGTCTTGCGTAGGCTGTCGCACCTACCGAGATCGTCTGCCGTGTTGCTCATGTTTCAACCTCGCTCTCTCATTACCCTGCGCAGCAGGACAATTGTTTGACGTCCTTGTTAAAGGTCTGTGCGGCGAGTTTCAGACCCTCGACCATCGTCAGGTAGGGGAACAACTGGTCAGCCAGTTCCTGCACTGTCATACGGTTGCGGATGGCGAGCACCGCCGTCTGGATCAGTTCGCCCGCTTCCGGGGCCACAGCCTGCACGCCCAGTAGTCGGCCGGAGCCCACTTCGGCGACCAACTTGATGAAACCCCGCGTATCGAAGTTGGCCAGCGCGCGTGGCACGTTGTCCAGGGTCAAGGTGCGGCTGTCGGTTTCGAGGCCGGCGCGGCGCGCTTCGGCTTCGCTGTAACCTACGGTGGCCACTTGCGGATCGGTGAACACCACGGCCGGCATGACGTCGAGATTGAGCGTTGCCTCGCCGCCGGTCATGTTGATTGCCGCACGGGTGCCAGCCGCCGCCGCCACATAGACGAACTGTGGCTGGTCGGTGCAGTCACCGGCCGCATAGATATCCGCTGCGCTGGTGCGCATGCCCTGATCGATCTGGATTCCACCGCGCTCGTCCAGCTTCACGCCGGCGCCGTCCAGATTCATGCCCTGGGTGTTCGGCAAGCGCCCGGTGGCAATGAGCAGTTGGTCAGCACGTAACTCACCATGGTTGGTGGTCAGTACGAACTCGCCGTTGGTGTGGGACACCTGGCTGGCTTGCGTTTGCTCCAGCACTTCGATGCCCTCCATACGGAAGGCCTCCGTCACCGCCACGCCGATGGCCGGGTCTTCGTGGAAGAACATCGCACTGCGTGCCAGGATCGTGACCTCGCTACCCAGCCGGGCGAAAGCCTGCGCCAGTTCCACCGCCACTACGGAGGCGCCGATCACGGCGAGCCGCTTAGGGATTGTGTCGCTCGCCAGTGCCTGGTCTGAGGTCCAGTACGGCGTGTCTTTCAGCCCTGGAATCGGCGGAACGGCCGCGCTTGCGCCGGTGGCAACCAGGCAGCGGTCGAAGGCTACGATGCGCTCGCCACCCTCGGCCAGTTCCACGCTGAGCGTGTGGCCGTCCTGGAAACGCGCGGTGCCACGCAGCACGCTGATGGCTGGGGTGCTCTCCAGAATGCCTTCGTATTTGGCGTGGCGCAGTTCGTTGACACGGTCTTGTTGCTGCGCGAGCAGCCGTTCGCGCAGGACCGTCGGCGTCGTGGCGGACAATCCGCCATCGAACGGACTCTCGCGGCGCAGATGGGCCACATGCGCGGCGCGAATCATGATCTTGGAGGGCACGCAGCCCACGTTGACGCAGGTGCCGCCGATGATGCCGCGCTCGATCAGGGTGACGCGCGCACCGCCTTCCACCGCCTTGAGCGCGGCCGCCATGGCGGCGCCACCGCTGCCGATGACCGCGACGTGGAGCCTGTCACCCTCTTTCCCGGCGTCAGTGCTACCGCTCAGCCAGCCCCGTGCCTTGTCGAGCAGGACGGGACGGACTGGTGCCGTGGCATCTTCGAACGCCGCTCGATACCCCAGGGCCTCGACGGCGGCCTGCATTTGTTCACGGCTTACGCTCTCGTCGACCTTCAGCTCGGCCTTCCCGCTGGCGTAGGAAACATCCGCCCGATGCACGCCGGGGATCTTCTCCAAGGCCTCTTTCACATGCTCGACACAGGATGCGCAGGTCATGCCAACGATTTGCAATTCAGTCATAGCGTTACTCCTTCAAATGGATCACTTTTCGGTATCACTGTTTCTGCGGAGTCGGACAGGAATCAGGCCCGCAACGGCGCTGAGCGGGCGACACCAGATCCCATATCGACACCCCAAACATGACGGCTAGGCCGATATAGAGCAGCCAGCCGCTCCGCCAGCCGTACGCTCGCATAAAAAATACCGCTGCCAGCACCAGGGCAGGACCGATCAGGCCGAGCGCAGTCCGTCGCCACTGCCGATGATTGAGCCAGCCAAGGGCATTAACGAGCAGAGCCAGTCCAGCAAACAGGGGCAGCAGCGTGGTGATGAACAGGCCTTCCCACTGGCTCAAAAAGCCCAGTCCGATCGCGGCCCCCAGGCTAGCAAGGGCGGGAAAACACATGGCGCAGCCCATTGCAGAAATCAGCACGCCGACGGATCCGGCTTTGTCACCGAGACGAGTGAACAGATTGAGAGGATTTGCCATCAGAACTCCCTCCTATTGCTTGACGCTGGACGGATAGCCGGCGTCCTCGGTCGCCTTGGTCAGCGCCGGGGCATTAGTCTTGGTATCGTCGAAGGTGACGACGGCTTCGCGGTTCTCGAAATTCACTTCAGCCTTGGTCACGCCATCGACCTTGGTCAGCGCCTTCTTCACCGTAATCGGGCAGGCAGCACAGGTCATGCCGGGCACCGACAGGGTAACGGTCTGGATGGCCGCCCAAACAGGTGTGGCGACGAGAGTGGCGAGGGCTAAGGATGCAAGCAGTTTTCTCATGGTGAACTCCTGATCAGTAGAACAAGGGAAGGATGTAAGGGAAGCTGAGCGCGATCAGCGTCAATGCCGCAACCACCCAGAAGAGCAGCTTGTAGGTGGTGCGTACCTGGGGCACGGCGCAGGCTTCGCCCGGCTTACAAGCTTGTGGTGGTCGAAAAATGCGCCGGTAGGCAAAAAACAGCGCGATCAACGCCCCGCCGATAAAGACCGGTCGGTAAGGTTCCAGCACGGTCAGGTTGCCGATCCAGGCCCCGCTGAATCCCACGGCGATCAGTACCAAGGGCCCAAGACAGCAAGTCGAGGCGAGAATCGCTGCAAGCACCCCAGCGACAAGAGGGGCGCGCCCGTTTGATGGTTCAGACATGCATTTCTCCTTTCGAGCATTTGATCGATGGTTTAAGGTTAATCCCGTAGTCATGTACGGAGTCAAGCGGTATGAAAAACAATTTGGAAAGCCTGACCATCGGCGCTTTCGCCAAAGCGGCCGGGGTCAACGTGGAAACCATCCGGTTCTATCAACGCAAGGCGCTGTTGCCCGAACCGGACAAGCCCTACGGCAGCATTCGCCGCTACGGCGAGGCGGATGTCTCACGGGTGAAATTCGTAAAATCCGCGCAACGGCTGGGCTTTAGCCTCGAAGAAGTGGCCGGGCTGTTGAGGTTGGATGACGGCGCTCACTGTGATGAAGCGCGCGTGCTCGCCGAGCAGAAGCTCGAGGACGTGCGTGGCAAGCTCGCGGATCTGCGACGGATCGAGTCAGTTTTGGAGCAACTGGTTCACGACTGTTGTGCGAGCCACGGGACTGTTTCCTGTCCGCTGATCGTTTCGCTGCATAGGAACAAAGAGCCGCGCTGACCTACGATCAGCAGTTCCGTAAGGCGCCCCTGTTTGTCGGCTGGAGCTTAAAAAAAAGCGGCGCTCAATGAGCGCCGCTGAATGGCCAAAGGAGCACTTGCAGAGGCCACAGATGGGTAATCTGACATTTACGCTCGCGCCTTATCAGGACAGACTCACGCTGAGTCTGGTCGAGCGGAGCGTGCAGCGGTCGCTCATGTCCTACCTTGCAGGTGAACAGGCGGGCTGCTCTTCGACACGGCTAGCCGCCGTGGCCCCTCGTTGCTCAATCTTCACCACCAAGGCCGCCTTGTCGTGCATAGAAGCGGCCCGCTCAATCGCACGATCGCTCCCGCCCTCGGCCCATAGGATGGATGACAGCAGAGTCGAACCAACTATCAGCAGTAGTCTTAGGTATTTCATAACAGCCTCCTCTCGGGTTTTCTACCCACGAGTCGACTCTATCTCCGTAGTTAAGTACGGAATCAAGGAGGAAGTTGAAGTGAGCCTAGATTATGGTGCTGAGAGAAGATGGTAGGGCTTACGTGCGCTTTCTGTTCCGTTGCTCCCCAAACCCCAGCGAGCAAAGGAGCAAGCCAGATGACCCCTATACGCAAGTGGTTATCGAAACTCGCCCTGGTGACGACCTCGGTCATGGCGATCTTTGCAATTGCCGGGGCAGCCGAAAAATCCAACATTCTCGTGATCTTCGGTGATGACATCGGCCAGACCAACATCAACGCCTAGCCAAGCGGAATCAGTGCAGTCTTTGTCGAGTCTGTTTGGTGCATCTTCTTTTAGCTGCTGCCGCGTCGGTGGCAACCGGCGCAATTCAGCAAGGTGGGAAGGGGCACGGATAGATTTCATTGGTCACAACCAATGCAATTATGTGGTCAGGTCGGATGCAAACGCCTGGTCAAATGGAATGCAAATGGGTGGTCAAGTGGGGTGCAATTTCGCAACTTCCAACGGATCAGTGGAAGAGGTAGCGATAGAGAGCCGTTGCTCATCCGTGGCAGCGGAATCGTATATAGCCTCAAACCCGTCCTCTACAAGGTGGAGATTGAGATGGTCGGGGAACGCAAGTAAGTGGTAGACCTGGTCGCGCGGGCGACGCTCCGCATCCTTCACAGCCCAATGTACCCGAACCATCTTTCGAATGTGCTCGTAAACATACCTCCTCAGATCACTGAGACTGAAGGTGCCGGGAACGAGTATTTGAGCATAGGCATCGCGAAGCTCACGGGTTGTGAATTGCAGTTTGGAGTGGCGAAGCAGGTCAAATAGATGCCTGTCGAAAGTGAATAAATCCGGTTTCATGCAGGCCCCACAGAAATGCTAGAACAAAATACGGATTATAGTCCGTGGCCGACTAGTCCGCAAACCAAGGATAGTTTCGCCTCGTAGGGTACGAGGCAGTTATGAGAGATCTGGCAAAAGAGTTGGGTCTAAAAATACGAGCGCAAAGGAAAGCCAAGGGGCTATCCCAAGACGTCTTCGCCTTGGTCTGCAGGATTGATCGCAGCTACGTTGGTCGCATCGAGCGTGGTGAGGTGAATATCACCGTAGAAAAGCTATTTCAGATAGCTGAAAGCTTGGAGTGTGATCCAGCGTCACTTCTACCGCCAGGCCCTGAGTATCGCTGAATTGATCGCAGACTCTTTCGTGCGGCTCTACCGATTGTGGAATCGATGGTTTCCCATCGTTGACCCGTACCAAGCAGCTCTATAATCGTCGCAGCGATGGAATCGGCCTGGATAGGTGGAACCAAATTCGGAGGGAGTCAGTTATTCAGGAGCCGTGCTCAAATGGAGATCTCTGATTAGAGCTTTGCGATACCGCAACGGTGTTCCATTGAGCTCGATAAATAACAATCGATTTGCTGCGCTCACCAGCATGGGCATTTGATGGCTGGGAATACACACATAGCCCGTCAACTGTTTGTCATTGATGTGTAGCGAGCCGATGGCCGCTGGTTGCTCTACCAAGGTATCCAGCCATGGATCGGCGACCAAACGCAAACGTGCTTCTGGATATTTGAATTCCTCTGGATCAGTAACACGCCCCTCCAAGGTCAAGGTGGCCATCTCCTTAAAGTGGCTCTTCCCTTGCCACCGGTCCGTAGGCCTGGATAGGTAGAACGACCAGCTAAAATCCCAGCTTATGATCTGTATTTCATACCGAGCGAACAGCGTCTCTAACCGAGGCCGGCCACGTTTTTTTTTTAGATTACTCGGAGAATTTTTTGCCATAGCCTTTCCGTTTATGCGACAGGCCAAGATCTCTGTATTCATTGGCTATGGTCCGTAAATCTGTCTCGCTGACAGGCTCGCGGAGCTTAAGCCGCATATAGCCACGCCTCACAAAGCGTCTCTGCTTGATTGAGTATCAGCTGGGCCGCTTCCTCTGCTTGATCCGGCGGATACTTGTACTTGCGCAGAATTCGCCGCACCAAGATGCGCAGCTTGGCCCGCACGCTTTCACGGCTGCTCCAATCGACACTCACGTTGGCTCGCAGGCTAGCGGTCAGTTCATGGGCAATTTTGGCCAGGATCTCGTCGCCTAGCTCCCGCACCGAAGCCTCGTTGTTGGCCAAGGCATCGTAAAATGCCAGCTCGTCATCATTGAGCCCTAGAGCATCGCCACGTTGGCTGGCAGCGGCGAATTTCTTGGCCATTTCGATCAGCTCTTCGATGACCTGGGCGGTTTCGATGGAGCGGTTTTGATAGCGTTTGATCACATTGGCCAGTAACTCGGAGAATTTCTTTTCCTGGGCCAGGTTAGTGCTGTAACGGCTCTTGATTTCGCCTTCGAGCAAACGCTCCAACAGCTCGACCGCCAAGTTCTTTTCTGGAAGATTGCGTACCTCGGCGAGAAATGTGTCGTCGAGCAGGCCGATATTGGGCTTTTCCAGGCCCACCGCCTCGAAGATGTCCACCACGTCGCCAGAGACCACGGCATTGCCGATGATTTGGCGAATGACCAACTCGCGTTCTTCATCGGTTTTTTTCTGCTGGCTGACTTCACGTTTGATCAATATCACCTTGATCGCCTGGAAAAATGCCACTTCCTCGCGGACGGCTTTGGCTTCATCCAAGGTACAGCACAGGGTGAAGGCCTTGCTCATGGCCAGCGCGGTGTCCGCAAAGCGCTTCTTACCATCTTCCAAGCCCAATACATGGTTGGCGGCCCCGGCTAGCAGCTTGTGCCCGCCAGTGAGAAAATCGTTGTAGTCGAAGCCATGCAGCAGGCTGCGCAAAACGTCGAGTTTCTCCTCCAACACTGAGTAGACTTCATGAGCATCCACGGTCGGTCGGCCTTTGCCCTTGCTGCCGGTGTACTCCTTGAGCGCGGCTTTCAGCTCATTGGCGATACCAATGTAGTCCACTACCAGGCCGCCCTGCTTGTCCTTGAACACGCGGTTGACTCGAGCAATGGCCTGCATCAGGTTATGGCCCTTCATGGGCTTGTCCACGTACAGGGTATGGACGCAGGGCGCATCGAAGCCGGTCAGCCACATGTCACGGACGATCACCAGCTTGAGCGGATCGAGCGGATCCTTGAAGCGTTTTTCTAGGCGCTTTTTAAGCTGGCCAGAATAGATGTGCTGTCGCAACAAAGCCTTGTCCGAAGCGCTGCCGGTCATGATGACTTTGATCGCGCCTTTCTCCGGATCTTCGTCGTGCCACTCCGGGCGCAGGGCAATGATCTCGTTGTACAGGTGCACACAGATCTCCCGGCTCATGGCCACCACCATGGCCTTGCCGGGCATCTGCCCCATGCTTACCAGCCCCTGATTACGCTCCTCAAAGTGTGTGACCAGGTCGGCCGCCACGCTTTGAATCCGCGGCTCGGCCCCGACCACCTTTTCCAGTGCGGCCCAACGGCTTTTCAGCCGCGACTGGTGGTCGTCCTCTTCATCTTCGGCCAGTTCATCGACCTGATCGTCGATCGTGGATAGCTCGCTGTCTTTCAAGGACAACTTGGCCAGCCGTGATTCGTAATAGATGGCGACGGTCGCACCGTCTTCGGTGGCCTGCTGCATGTCATAGACGTGAATGTATTCACCAAACACCGAACGGGTATCGCGGTCTTCGCTGGACACCGGAGTGCCGGTAAAAGCCACAAAAGTGGCGTTCGGCAGTGCATCGCGCAGGTGCTGGGCATAGCCCACCTGGTAACGGGTTTGGCTCTCGCCGGACTGTGTACCCTCCGAGGTTTTCAGCTCCGCGCCAAAGCCATACTGGGTACGGTGCGCTTCATCGGCGATGACCACGATGTTCGCGCGCTCGGACAGCACCGGAAAGGTGTCTTCATCCACCCCCGGCATGAACTTCTGGATTGTGGCGAAGACGATGCCGCCACTCGGCCGGTTCGCCAGTTTGCTGCGCAAGTCACCCCGTGACTCCACCTGGACGGGTTGTTCGCGCAACAGATCCTGGGATAGCGAGAAGACCCCGAACAACTGGCCATCCAGGTCGTTGCGATCTGTGATCACGACGATGGTCGGATTCTCCATCGCCACTTCCTGCATCACACGGGCAGCGAAACAGGTCATGGTTATGCTCTTGCCCGACCCCTGGGTGTGCCAGACAACCCCTCCCTTATGCGTCCCACCGGGACGCGAAGCGCTAACCACCTGTTGAATGGCGGCGCGCACGGCGTGGAACTGGTGATAGCCGGCAATCTTCTTTACCAAGCGACCGTCATCCTCGAACAACACGAAGTAGCGCAGGTAATCTAGCAGCATCTTCGGCGCCAAAGCACCGCGCACTAGGGTCTCCAGTTCGTTGAATTGACCCAACGGATCGAGATCCTCGCCGTCGATGGTGCGCCAGTTCATGAAGCGTTCGGCATCAGCCGACAACGAGCCCATGCGGGCTTCGCTGCCATCGGAAATCACCAGGATTTCGTTGTATTGGAACAGATCCGGGATCTGTTCTTTATAGGTCTGGATTTGGTCGAAGGCTTTCCCTAGGTCGGCCTTCACATCGGCCGGGTTCTTCAGCTCCAGCAACACCAGCGGCAGGCCGTTGACGAATAGGACAATGTCCGGACGTCGGGTGTGTTTCGGCCCCAAGATGCTGAACTGATTGATGGCCATCCAATCGTTAGCTTTCACCTCGACCCAATCGATCAAGCGAACGAAGTCTCCCCGCGTTTCGCCGTCTTTTTGGTACAGCACCGGAACACCGCTGACCAATAGACGATGGAACAGGCGGTTGGCCGATAGCTGTACGGGCAGGCCCAGCTCGAGTACCTGCTTAAGCGCATCTTCGCGCGCGGCCAGTGGTACCTTGGGATTGAGCTTGGCTATGGCGCTACGCAGGCGCTCAACCAAGACCACTCGACGATAATGATCGCGCTCAGGACATTCTCCATCATGAGCGATATCCGGCCCATACAGGTGGGTATAGCCCACCTCCGTCAGCCAGCCGAGGGTTTCCTTTTCTAATTGGTCTTCGGTCATTCCGCTTCACTTCCTGTGTTCAACTCACCAGCCAGTTTTGGGCTCAGGACCGCCTGCCAATCCATCATGCATTAACTTGAGTGTCATCATTCGCTGGCCACCCACTCTCTGGCCGACACTTCGCCGGTCTGGTGGAAGCGACGTATTCTGCCGATGAACTCGGTGAAGTCGCCATTCTCTTCAGTCAGTCGGTTACACATATCCCAATCGATTTCGCTGCGTTCGCGAGCTGGGATCAGAATCTGGCTTTCCGTGGGGCTCTGTACGTCGAGCTGAATCACACCAATACCATGAGCTGCTGCCAGCATGCGTAACTCTTTGAGCGTACCGTCGCCCTCCACCGTGGCTGCCACCAGGTAGCCGAAATGTGCCCAGGAGGAGTTGGACACGGCCTGGAAAAAACTCTTGCGTGCATTGGAGCGATTGAGCAGCAGCTTGACCTCGAACGACCACAGTCGAGCTCGACGCTCGCCCGACACGCGGACGCAGTCACGCAAGTCTAGCGTCCAGTCGGTAGTCAGGTCTTCTAGGCCTACCAGGTCCGGATGCAACCATTCGTTGCCACCGCTGCCAGCACGGTTGGATGAACGTTTTTCGTTGATCCGCATGGCGTACACCCGCTGCTCATCAGTCAGCAGGTATTCCGCCAGAATCGGATAGAGCGCATGCTCACGCAACGGCGAGGGTTCAGGCAGGTCTGACGGTACGAGTGTTACTCCTTCGGCTGCCGCCACCTCATCGTTGGCATCCATGTCCGACCAGTAATAGTGACGTGGCCTTCCTTCCGTCGTTTTCAGTTGAGGGTGCATCTGCTGCCAGCGCGGGCGTGAACCAGAAATTTCCGCCACCAGTTGCTGTACCAAGTCATTGTCAGTCTGGATGTAACTGGCACTGCCCGCTTTCTTGACCGCACATTCGGCAGGAAACTGCTCGAATATCCATTGTGCCATTTCGCGAGCGGTCTGCTGGGTATCTGGCAGGTTCTGCAGGCGCTCGATGAAACGTTGACGCAGGTTCAGAGCCATATCAGACAGCCTCCGACAACATATTTTCGATGGAGGCTTTCGATTCCGGCAGGCGCAGCTGGCCGGAGATCAGCCGCGGTAGCAGAGTGTCACGGAGCTGAGCGAGGGTTTGGGCTTGTTGTTCATTACCAAAAATCATCTGATGAATAGTTTCGGCAAAATTATTGAACTGCTCAATCACCGATGCCGGTGGATTAACAACATGGAGTCGTTTCAGGTCGGCCACGGTTACATGACCAAGCCCTGTTGTCTGTTTGTTCCGCGCGAGTTCAGCAAATACTGGCTTTAGGTTCCTGAGCGTTTGGAGAACAAATGAGCGCTCACTGGGAATATGTGGCAAAACACGAAAAATGTGCTGATTGAGCAATGCCGGATCATGCCCCCAGACGAAAGTGTCAATGGATGTATCTGGATTACCAGACCACGAGAAAAGTATGTCCCCTGTTTTAATTACGTACTTATCCGGCATGACAATGTCTGAAAAAGCCGTTTGCGAGGTAACTCCAGCCTTCAGCTCCGCAATCTTGATGATTGGAAGACCGCGACGCTCCGCATTGGGCTCAAATGCTTTGTAAGCTGCTCCATTGATGTAAGAAGCCATATCGTAGATAGGTCGTGTAGCCCAGCCCTTCGGCACCAACCCTAGCTCGGACTCTTCTAAACTGTCGGGAAACAGCGCGGCGGTGGCCGCGTCCATGCCTTCTGGTTCGAGCCCTTCCGCTTTGGCACGCACCGGGTCGAAATTGACGAACCAGGACTTGAACAACACCTGGGCGATGGCTTCCAGGGTGGCGTTGGTTTCGCGAAGCAGGGTGATGCGATCGTCAAGGGCACCGAGCATCTCAGCCATCGCCCTTTGCTCGCTCGGCAAAGGTACACGAATAGCTACTGGGTACAGGTTATTTCTATTTAGAGATGGTTGGGCGCTACCAGAGTTAAACCCCGAAAAATCGAATGCCTTCATAAAGTAGAAGACAAACTTCGGATGGTTTCCCTTAAAGTCGGTGACGTACAGCGCAGTATTCAACGGCCAGTAATCCTGATCCGAGTATGCCGCCACGCCAAACGATGCGCCACTTCGACCAATTGTCACGCCGGGGCCCTTGGCTTTGACAGTATCGTGATAGCCCGTGATGCCGAATGAGCCGAGAATAGGGACTGAACCTGACTTTCGATCTTGATCTGGTAGATCATGGCCACGTTGGATAGCAACGAAATCGCCAAACGTCATTTTTCGCCACTCAGAACTCATAGCCCAGCTCCCCCAGTTTCTGCCGGATCAACTGGTCGAGCTCTGCGCCCTTGGCCAACTGCTCCCCTAACAGAGCCGTGAGGTTCTGCATCTTGTCGGCAAAGGCTTCATCATCATCCTCGATCGCTTCGGCACCAACATAACGCCCCGGAGTCAACACATGGCCGTGCTCGGCTATTTCTGCGAGGAGTACGCTGCGGCAGAAGCCAGGGACGTCAGAGTATTCGGCAATCTCACCGCCGACATCCAGCGGAACCCCGCGCCAGTTGGCGACGGTTTGCGCAATTCGATCGATGTCGCTGTCGAGCAGCTCGATCTGCACGCGACTGACATTCGTACCCAGTTTACGGGCGTCGATAAACAGCACTTCGCATGGGCGGGCGGCTTTCTGTTTCGTCAAAAACCACAAGCAGGCCGGGATCTGCGTGTTGAAGAATAACTGGCCGGGCAACGCGACCATCACTTCCACCACATCCGCTTCGACCATGGCGCGGCGAATATCGCCTTCAGTGTTCTGGCTGGAGCTCATAGAACCGTTGGCCAGGACGATGCCGGCGCGGCCGCTGGACTTGAGGTGAAACAGCATGTGCTGCAGCCAGGCGTAGTTGGCATTGCCTTGCGGCGGTGTGCCGTAGACCCAGCGCGGGTCGCCTTCGAGGCTGCCGTGCCACCAGTCGCTGATATTGAACGGCGGGTTGGCTAGGACGAAATCGGCGCGCAGATCGCTGTGTTGGTTACGGATAAAGGTGTCAGCCGGTTCACGGCCGAGGTTGAAGTCGATACCACGAATCGCCAGGTTCATCGCGGCCAAGCGCCAGGTGGTCGGGTTGGACTCCTGGCCGTAGATCGACACATCGCCGAGCTTACCGCCATGGGCTTCGATGAATTTTTCCGACTGCACAAACATTCCGCCGGAGCCACAGCAGGGATCGTAGACCTGGCCATGGTGCGGGTTGAGCACCGCGACCAGGGTCTTGACGATGCTGGCTGGGGTGTAGAACTGCCCGCCTTTCTTGCCTTCGGCGCTGGCGAACTGGCCGAGGAAGTATTCATAGACCTGGCCGAGCAGGTCGCGGGCCTGGTTAGCATCGCCACCAAAGCCAATGACGGAAATCAGATCGACCAGTTCGCCGAGCTTGCCGTCGGGTAGCTGAGCACGGGCGTAGCGCTTGTCGAGGATGTTTTTCAGGCGCGGGTTTTCCACTTCGATGGCGGCCAAGGCCTCGTCGATGCGTTTGCCGATGTCGACCTGTTTGGCGGCGGCGCGCAGCGACTCCCAGCGCGCCACTTCCGGTACCCAGAACACATTCACTTCTTTGTAGTAGTCGCGCTCTTCCAGCTCGCTGGCCAGCAGTTCGGCGTCCTCACTGCCCAGGTAGTAGTCATCGCCGGCATCGGCAAAACGACGTTCCAGCTCGGCGCGGCGGCCGGCGAAGCTGTCGGAAATATACTTGAGGAAGATCAGGCCGAGGACGATGTGCTTATACTCGGCGGCGTCCATGTTGGCGCGCAGCTTGTCAGCGGTGGCCCAGAGGGTTTTCTGCATATCCTGCAGGGTGCTGCTGGTTGGGTTGACGACGGCTTTACGTCCCGACTTTTTCTTCAGAGGCACAGGTTCTGCGCTGGCGGATGCCTCGTTTGGCACATAACGGGCACGGGCCTGGTGGAGCGCCTGTTCAGCGAGACTGCCGGCGGTCTGTTTGGCACCCTTTTGATCCGTCATGGACTATTCCCTAAATTCGACGCAGATAAATTGCGCAGTAAAAAATGAAAAATCGGCCATATAGGTCCGGGCGAAGATGGGCTGCATGATAACGGCTATAGAGTATTTCGTCTGACTTCCTCGGTGGGGGTAGATGTTTGAAAGACTCGAATCCTTCGCCGCACAGTTCCTTCAAAACAGTCGCGATGGGAATGCAGCTGTACGATCCGAGCGGCTGTCGTGCGGGTCTGTTCGTCTCATCTCTCCCGATATCAAAATGACTTTTTTGGCCGGTTGCGGCACCTGGGTCCGCTTTTCGCCGAAAGATACCTCGGGGCAATCTCTGCCTCCGGCCCATAGTGGGCTTTGTCACCACTGCCTGTTTTCGACACGATGAAGACATTCGATACAGAGCTGTTTCACCTAATTTTTTTTCTGCGAAATTGGCAAGAAACGGCCGGTCAGCACATACAACAGCAACCATCCTTAAACGCACGTTGATCACTTCCTGCGTTCATATGAAGATCATTCAGTTATGGCCTGCCCGTGCCGGCAACCACCAACAGCCTTGAGCGCAATGGCCACCGACAGACTGCAAAGTCCGATACCCAAGGCCATCCATAGCTCTGGGGCGTAAGAGTTGGCTCTTCGCCGGATCGCTGCGCAGCGGTAAACAGGCAGCGGCGATCATGGGTTTGATCCAGTCTGCGACTGAATGGGCATGATCCATATGCTTATTTGAAGGACGTGTTCACGCGCCTGCCGACAGCGGGCGAGTGAGATCGATTAGTTGCTATCGCATAAGTGGCAACCTGTTTAATCACGCAAGGCGTGATGCCCGGAAGCATACGCCTTGGCGGCAAGACACACGGAGGTGAATCAGGCAAAACAACTGCTTCAGGCGAGACGCGCAGTGGCAAGGTAACTGGGCGTCCTTGGCACTAAGCTCCCGATGATGGCTTTCTGGTTTCAGTCCGGCTACGCTGGCTCGCATCATGGAGGAGGCCCGATGAGTCAGTACCTTTTGAGTTTCGCCAGACAGAATCTTGAAGGGCGCTCGGACGCCTATCTCGTGCTGCTCTGGTGTATGTACAAGGCCTATCAGGGTAAGGGGCGCTACTCTGACCACATCAAAAACCATATCTCGACAGCGGCTGACGCATTGCTAGGCCGTGATTACCAGCGTGCAGCTGCGCGCTTCAAAAAAGTGCTCGACAACAGGCCGGAACTGGATGCGGTCGCGCCCTCTGCCCTAAGTCCAATCGACTATCTGCGGGTAAAAAATTTCCGGGGATTCGGCGAGTTTGGCGCTGATGATAAAGGAACTACGCTTCGCTTCAGCAAGCTCAAGAATATCTTCTTCGCCCCAAATGGCGGGGGTAAGTCATCTTTATGCGAGGCGCTGGAAATTGGCGCAACCGGAACGATCAAAGAGGCGCTCCGACGTAAGACCAAGATCAAGCAGTACATCGCGCGCGGTTCCAACCGGCCCGTGCTAACGCTCATGGGTACGAATAAAGCCAAAGTCACACAAAGTCTGACATGGTCTAGCTGCTTCATCGACCGCAACCGGCTTCAGGAATTTTCGCTGCTGGGCTCCAAGGACACGGGCAGTGCCGAGGGCGATGTCGTGGCCACGTTGTTCGGTTTAGAGGAGCTACAAGAGGTCATCTCGCGCTTTGTTCGCCCTGAAAGTTTTGTGCTCAAGGACTACAGGCGTGCTGATCGAGCAGATGAACTCGCAGACTTGGAGCACAACCGATCAAAATTCGCCTTTCAGCGGCGAACGCACGGTGCTGATCTCAAGTCATGTGTAGCGAAGGTGTGCCAGCTGTTGGGGTTGCGGACTGATCAAGATTACGACGTGCCATTCAGGACGCGCAGACTGTCGAAGCTGACTGAGTCCAGGATACGAAAAGCGGAGCGGCTGCGTGTCGCTCAAGCGCCGGTAGTTTTTACCCTCCGGCAAGCTACGCGTATCCGAGCCATCGCCGAGCGCCTGCTGTCCCGGAAAGCCTCAATCGAAGCCGAATTCATTAAGCGGGCCAGCGACGTCAATTACCAGGCAATTTATCTCGCCCTGCAAGCGATTGAGCCTGATAGCTCAGGTGATACCTGTCCGGCCTGTCTGACTCCGCTGGATCGAGTTGCTGAGAATCCATTTGAGCGTGCACGGCATGAACTTCAAGAGCTGAGCACCTTGGAGCAACTCAGACAATCAAAACGCCGAAACGAAACCCGCATAGCGCGCCTAGCGGCGGCAGTCGCCACAGCCGTAGCCACCGTAAAATCAAACTCGCAAGCAGGCGTGCCGTGCGATGTGCCTATGGATGCGCTGAGCACTGAACTCGGCAATTTTCATTCGGCAACTGACCGGGCCGAGGTCGGTGCGAGCGTCCTTGGGCTGTTCGTCACGGTGCATATGAGTCAGTCCTCGGCTATAGAGGCTTATCTTCATGCTTGCCATATCAAGCATGAGGAAGTGACTCAGGCAGAAGCACAAGCCACGCGTCTTGAAAGCGAAGCTGCCGGATTGAAGCAGGTACGCGAAACGCTCGAACAGCTCTTCAATCAAAAAAGGGCGCTTGAAAACAGCTTCGAGGTCGTCAACGATAAAATGGAGGATCTCTCAAGGAAAAGAGAGGCGCTGCTGAACGATGCCACTGATAACAGTCACTTCAACCACCTGCTGCACCATCTAGAGGCTGAGTACGCCAATCTTTATCGTGATCTGCAGGACTTTAAGTTAGGACTGGAAAAGTCACGAATTACAGGCATCGAAGCTAAAGCTGCTGAATACTACAGGTCGATCAATAATCATGATGAGGAGCATGAGCAGATCCAGTCGCTAAACTTCGAGAAAGATGGCAACGCCTACAGAATCAAAATAACTGATGTCAATGGTTCCACTCTCGACGCCTTTGCAGTGCTAAGCGAGGGGCACCTGAGAGCTCTGGGGCTGTCGTTATTGCTCGCGATGGCTCAAAAAAATAATTATCCACTGATTGTGTTCGATGACGTGGTCAATGCCATTGACAGTGATCACCGGTCGAACATCATTGATCTTTTTTTTGATGACCCTTATCTGAGTCGAGTCCAAATGGTGGTGACGACTCATGATCGCCTCTTCTGGGAGCGATTTTGCATCATTGCCGATCGCCATACCCAAGCCGATAACATTGCCAGCAATGTCTTGACCTACACAAATAAAGGCATTGTGGTCATTGATTATTCAGCGGGCTTTCAGAAGAAAGTCCATATGGCACTATCAGTTTACGACGTGCGCCAGGCGTTGGTGTATTGCCGTATCTGGTTCGAGTCTATGGTGCTTGAGTTTTGTATCGAGAAGGGCCTTTCTATAACTGCTCAGTTTGGAAAGCTGAGCGTGAAGAACAATATGTTCCTTCAGATCAGTCTTGAGAAGACGTTTACCCTCATCGAGCCTCACATCAACTATGACCTGACACACTTTGATTTTATCAAGAATGACCTTGTGAACTGGCGAGGGCAAAACCAGGAACATCATGCCTTCGACGAGGGAAGCCTGAATTTCGTCCACTCAAAGACCAGCAAGGAAATTGTCAGGATCTATGATGCAATTCGTCTGCTGGAGTGCCAGCTGTTTACGGCGAGAAAGAAGAAGTCCGGGCAGAAATTCCTAGCGGAACTCAACGCCAAGATTGAGTGGAACCGAAAGAAAATGCCAAGTTTTGCCAAGGCACCGCCGACGGTGCAGCAGGAGCGGCAGGCCGCATTGGAGGCGTTGGAAAAACGTGCCGCCGAACTGGATGAGGAACTCCACTTCATAGAGCGCTGCCTTGCAAGTATCGCTTTGCGAGATCAGGACGAAGGGCTGCCTGGTGAACCTCCGCCTGAAGGGGATGAAGAAGCGTTGGCCGCTGGTGGCTAATAAAAGCTTGGGGCGCCAGGGGCGCAGGGTGTGTTGGGTGAGATGTTCGTCGGAGCTCAAACTGATATAGCGTTGGGTACATGGGCATGAGAAAGCAGAAACCACAACAGCGCGAAGGGCGGACGCTTACTGTTATCCACCGGAAGCGGTCTATCGCGAATGACCGCTCATGGCCGAGGCTGTGTAAAAACGTTTTTCAGCGCGACAGGTACTCAAAACCGGACTGAAAATCGCGCTTCTACGCAAAATCCACATCTGCTGACATGCCGACAAATTTCAGATTTAACGTAGACGCGCACACTTCAATTTTGGCGAAGTGTTTTTACACACTCTGGGCCGTTTTCTGCCCGTTGCGAGAGGCAGAAAACGGCCAAAAGCCGACGGTCGTACCCAGCCAGCGTCTGCTGGCTCTTCCGCCTAAAACTCAGACTCCGCTTCGACGACCTTAGCGCGGTGACGCAGCCGACAGCGTGTGACCGGCTGGTGTCTGTGCTGGATGGAGATCAATGGCCAGATGGAAGGGGACAATACGTGCCGGTAGTTTCCCCCGCACCCCGATTCGGGGATACGGCGGGAGAGTGGGGGCGCTTACCTAGGTGATGGCGCATTGCCCACGCGCCCGCGCCGTGAGATTCTGAGCAATCTTATGATCAGGGCTGCGTACATGGAAGAAGATTACGAAGGCTGGCTCGCGAGCCGCCCAAGCCTCACAGAAGACAGAAGCCACCCTAATCACTGGCGAAACCGCGCAGCTGACTTGAAGGCGTCTGCCGGCGTTTTGTGGCACTCCATGGGGTCGCAAGACGCGGCCATCGCAGAGGAATTGGGCTACGCACCTGGCTACCGCATGGGGGTAGCATGCTGGTCCGTCTATCACATGCTTTGCGGGCTTTCTCTCGAAGTCATTATCAAAGCCGTTCTTGTCAGACGAGGCACACTACCGCAAAAGGTCGAGACACATTCCTTCGTGAAACTGCATGAAGTTCTGGGCGTTGAAATGGATGACGAGCGTAAGCGCCTTATGGCTTTCTACGAGGCAGCTCTTGTGTGGTCTGGCCGCTATCCCACTCCTAGAAATGCAACTGATGACAAGCTTCTGAACTACTTCGACCTTGCTAACGATATTCTCATGAAGCCCCTATCGATGGGAGAAAAAACCAGCATTCAATTGAAGGTTTCGAGCGGGGCCACCGACTGGCAGTGCTATTCAGCGCTCTGGCAGTCATACGCAGATCTGTTTGAAAATTATAGATGAACCAGTGGTTACACCAGATGTGTCGTCTACTTAAAGTTAGGCCATTAAATTTTTGAGGGAGAAATATGCGAATCGTTATCTCTACAGTTGTTCTGCTCGCGTTGTCCGGCTGCGCGACGAACTCTGGAATCGTTGACCTTGGCGGAGGCAACTACGTTTATGAAAAGGAGGATGCGATGGCCTATAACGGTAGCTCAGTGAAGGTAGAGATACTAAAAGAGGCTGCTGCGTTTTGTAAAAAACAAGGTAAGGTGCTTTCTGTACAAAGCTCCGCTGCGAAACCATATAACCCCTACTCTTCGTATGCTGGTGCCGAAGTTCAATTCAGTTGTAAATAAACTGTTTGCCTTGCCTAACAAACGCTTCGAGTGGGACTGTCCAAAAGCTGGCTTCGCCAGCTTCCGGCCAGCCTCTCAATCACAACGTTAGTCAGCGTCCGCAATGGGTCCAGGCTGTGTGAAAACGCATGTATCGTTTTGAAGTCTGCGTTGCTACATAAAATCTGGCAGCGTTTGGTTAGTCAGTAGACCTGAAATTTGCGTAGGCGCGCGATTTTCGTTGCGGTTCTGACTGCCAAACTCGCTCTAAAACGTTTTCACACAGCCTGGGTCGATTTCTGCCTGTCGCGACTGACCGAAATTGACCCTTTGCAGACATTCATAACGTCCTCTCGATTGAAGGGTTAGGCGCTCGCATCGATTTCGGGACTTGATAGTGCATTTCGCACAAGCTGAGTAACAGATTCTTCGTGTATGCCTTTACGCCTGCAGTACTTTGACTGAAGCCACACCTTTAGCTCCTTGGCTCCTTTGCTCGCATTGCAGGACATGCAGCACCTGGCGATGTTTTCGCGGGTAACGATTCTGGCGTCGTTGATGATGTGTTCCCAAGAGGGCGTGGTGCCGCGAGTTTGGGCCGGAAGCAAAAAAACCACGCCGCAGTAAACACAGGCAGTATCTCGCGCCAACACCTCTTGTTCGAGCCAGTCCGGGATGTTCCATCTGTTCACAGTGAGCCTCCTTGCGGCATCTGTTACGAGGCGCCTAACGATTAGGCTAACCGGCGAGCAAAAGCGCAGCTTTTGCGAGTCCAACGAACGAAGTGAGCGTGGTTGAGCGGCTTGTTATGTGATGTTGCAGTGTGCGCGCTGCTAACCAATTACTTTCGTTGTTGATTCGATCTTTACCGTAATTTTTAAGTCACCAAATGGTTTGATGTTGTCCTGAGCTCCGGTTACTAGATTAGTTGAAGCGGCTTTGAACATATCTCCCATGAGCTTTAATCTTGCCTCCTTCATTTGCTTAATCTGTGGCAATGTAAAATGCGGCTGCAGTGGTGTATAGAGCTGATCTGATAGTTGAATTGGCCTTGGAAAGCAGTTCGGGCTGTAATATTCATCGATAATACCCCAGACTCTGCTAACAAAATTAATAGTGCTTACGAAATCTGACCATTGCATGCCTGTATTATTTTCATTGTGTGCAACTGACTTATTGCGAAAATCCAAGAAGCGTTTTATTGCTTGGTTTCTGGTAGATTCATTTCGAGCAAATTGTTCAGTTATATAATCAATTTCATCTTCGCTTGCTATTTTGGCTTTTTTGATTTCATCGACGTCATGATTCCAAATATTATTCAATGAAAAGTCGCCTGACTTGTTATTGAATAGCTTCGCTAGTTCACAGCTAACCATAAATGTAATGCTCACATTTATTAGGTTATGGATGTAGTTATCTTGAGTTAGAAAAAATTCTGCATCAACTTCATTTATGGAATGCCAAAATGTATAGCTTTCCATAATCTGAAGAATTATTTTTTCAATTCCCCGAGGCAAGCTTCCGTTTTGATAGTTCGGGTCAGCTTTAAGCCTCTTTAAATAATCAAGCTGATCCTGAATTTGGTTGGTTGTAACATACCCGCCGTCAACCATTTCTTGGTTACGCTGAATCTCCTGATCGATTCTGTCTTTTTCGATGGTTCCGTACATGAGAAAAGTGAAGTTCTCTTTTGTCTTCTCCATATTGTTGAAGTTGATGGTGGTGCAGTTTTGCTTAAGGCTGATCATGGAATTCCTTTTCTGGGAGTAATCTAATTTCTTGGATACTCACATAACGATTAAGCTAAGGGGCCGGCTTTAGCCGGTCCCAGTGAGCGAAGCGAACGGTTTGAGCGCATTGTTAGTCGCCGCTACCACGGTATACTTCGGGCAGTAACCCCTAAAACATTGAAAGCGCTCGTTAGGAGCGCGAACAAGAAAAGAACCCATGGTATTAAATAGTCGGGAGTTTCTTCTTTCCCTATTAGAAATTCAATTATTTTCCAGGCCTTAAACCATAGCCAGTGAAACCATCTGTATTTTATTGTGTAGCCTCTGAAGTCATTTCCTGGCAAGCGCGGCTCCCTGTAGTAAGCTTGATAGCTCAAGCATAATTGCCCGTATTCGTACTTCAACTCTTGTGGGACGGTGGCAAAGTCAATGTTGTTGTATGTGTTTATGCCTTTTTCTAGCGCATAATCATCTCGTTCTTTCTGAAATCTGTCTTTTTGGTTATTTACATAGTCTTGTCTAGCGCGTTTCTCTAGTAGTTTGTAGAGCAAGGACTCTTGCTTTCCGCCTAGGCTGGTGTTAATTGTTTTAATAACACCATGCTTGATCATATTTCTTGAGCTCAGATAAAAGCGCCAAGCGAAGTATAAAAGGATAGTGTGGGCAATCCAGGTGAGTGCGGCTGGATTTGTGATTTCGTAATTAATAAATATCAGTCGAATAGAATCACCGGCGGGCGCGAGCCCTAATGCCCAATACACGATGAACATCATTGAGATGAACTTAAGGTTTCGAGAGTGTAAGTTAGGTTCGGTAAAGGCCATTTTGTTACTTTCCCTTAAAGATTCTTATTAAGGTCCCGGGCAATGTAGGCTGTTGGGGTGGCTAACTACTATTAGGCGACATGCCCTGTCGCGTTTCTTATCGCGATGGCGTGTCGGATAAGCTCTAGAGGTGGTCGCGGCAAACGCGACATCGCCCAGAGAGAAACACGACACGGGTGACGGCAAGCCCTGCTGCCCTCAAGATTCGAAGGCAGCATCGATGACGCTACCCATTTGTCATCACTGTGTCCACCGTCCGCTCCTGGCCGTTCTCTGCCGATCACGACCGTCTGCTGTTAACCGACTGCTGCCCGCCATGAAGGGCAATGAAATAGGCCAAACAAGCTGCTGTAGCCAGAGCATTGGTTGAATACGTGAAGCAATAGCAAAAAGGCGAATACCAGAATAGTTTAACGGCTAGGTCTTTTAGATTAATTTTGCCATTCACGCCTCGTAATTAGCAGAAAAATCTAGATCGTTGGTTTTATGCGCAATTATGCAAAAATTCATAATTTGCTTGAAGGCAGGGTTCGGCGACGAAAAAAAAGTGTGCTGGAGGCTGGGTAAAAAGGGTGGATAAAACCGTCTCTCAATATCCTAGGCCTTTGGGGCGTTTCTGCCGGTGAGAATACGAGGCGCGTTGGTCAAAGCTGAACGGTGACGGTTCATGGTCGCACGTGCGATTGTTGTCCCGCGCTTCATCTTTGTCCAAAAATGCCAGCAGTAAGGAAAAGAAATGTTTCCTTTAAGTGCTAAATATAGCCATAAAGACAATATTTCTTTACTTACGGCTATCGGCCATTTACCGCCAGTGACTTCAGGCCGGGGCCTGTCCAGAAATGCCGTTCGGGTTAGCCACCAAATGAATTCATTTGAACACCTAGCCCGCCAGCCTCGTGAAAATCCACCTACATCGACTTGATCGAAACCACTTCCACAAACCGGAATTTTTTCCTAGCCACCCTAGTCGCTTGCTGCTCAGCTAGGAGGGTACTCAACGTATCAGCCTCATGGAACATCTCGTGCGTTTTGCCTTCAAATTCATTCCCCACTCGAAGCATGACTCTCAGCCTAGGTGTATATGCTTTCGCGACCTTCTTTTTCTTTGCCACCTTTGCCGACTGCGTGATCACGGTATCCGGAAGAGGCTTTTGCACTGGAGACGCACTGCCCTGCGCAACCTGCTCGCCAGCACCGAAAAGCGCCCGGCGCATCTCTTCTTCAGTTAGTTCTGGATTCATGCCAATTCTCAGGGGGATGTTATGAGTAGCTAGTACGATTCTATCAGCATGACGAATTTCTCCAGTAGCGAGTCCCCTCTGATTAGCTCTAGGGCGATGGAATGGGTCGCTATCTATTCGTCATGGACGAACTAGCTCGTTTTCAGCTATGCGGCTGAATTGGGTGCGATCAAGAGATCCTTTTAACCACCCTGAGTAAATTCTATCGTGAGTTTACACTAGCGTGAACTACGCACTAATGCGATACCCTTTCGCAAGCGAAAGCGACGCCATTTCTTTCTACTACCGTTAGCAAAAATCGGTAAGAAGGGTCAGCAACCTGCCGAATGCCTCACCTGCGACAGACTCAGCGCTCGACCGGGGTCGAAGCTTTGCCGTCGTAAAACTTTTCGGCTATCAAAATTTCACTTGGAGTGGGATATTGCCTTAATAACTGAAAAGCGCTAAGACGCACGGATTCCGGAACTAAATTATTACCTGATAGGTCAATTAAAAAATCTCGAGTCTGTATCAGCGATCGCACACGTGCATTTGGCCTCGTCATTTTATCTCTCCATCAGGCAGGGTAGTCGCTTCAAAGCTAAAAACTTTCAACAAATGTATACGCCGATAGTATCTCGAAAGACTACGACCCCTAACGAATCCTTCACCTCGACTTCCATGCAATGCAATCCTCTATATTTGGTGGATTCTGGTAGATCGAAACGCTCTCCGGCATAGAAGGAATTTAGACCAGGCTGACTCTTCATCAGAAAATTGTACGTGCCCTTTGGATAAATTCCTGCAGATGTTTCAGTTGCAGCCTCATGCCCATGGTTATACTTGGTAAATGAAGCTACCAAGGGAAAGCGTAGCGCGGCTTCAGCACCCCGCTGGATTACCAGCCGAAACTGAAGACTGGAAAACTTAGGGAGAAATCGAGAGACCGAGCGATATTCCTCAAGCTGACCGTTTAAATCTACATAGCACTTGTAAGAAATATGAGGCTGACCTACTGCTCGAGAACCATCAAAAGTCGCCTTTTCTGAAGGATCAAAAGGCAAGAGATCACGATACTTTCGATTGTTCAGCTCTCTCACTTTATAGAATTTTTTATTGCCATCTCTATCGGTATAAATCTTATCCAGGTAATTTACTTCGACCGACTCACCATTCTCCATCCTAACTTTTTTGTCGACAAAGGCAGTCGGAAAATCAATTTTCGAAAGTAAGTTATCACCTAACATCGCGCAATTTTTTCGAGCCATTGCTTGGAGCTTAGCGGCCACGTCCACATAGAATGACGTCGGCGTTACCTCGCAGACTTCGCTGTAGCCGTAGGAGGCCCACAAAACCTCCTGATTTGAACCATAATCTAACCCGATCCGGAACCCGAGATCTCTGGCTTCATACCCCTCCTCGACGAGGACAGGAATAATAGTCCCCACCATTAGCGACTCTAGCACCGCAGCGCAATTTAAAGCGTTAGCGATCGTGTCATCCTCTGTGTCGGTATGGTTCCCGAAGAAGGCGAGGACTGCATCCCCCATGAATCGATGGACATATCCATCAAGGCTACGAACAACCTCCGACGCGGCCTTGAGTATGGAATTTTTGATCCATGACACCTCCTCCAGCGTGTAAATGAAGGACAACCGCGTGGAGTTCTTAATATCCAAGAACAAAGAGCAGACGTGATGGTATTCAACATCAGCCGTCCCCTCCAGATGCTTAAAATCCGGATGACAACCAATTACAGTCCGGTTGATATCCCCCTTACCAAACTGCGGTCGGATACGAGTCTGCAAAGCGTGCTCATGCACCTCTCCAACCCTGGGTAGGCTCCGACTCTCATTCATCACGATGCCGTCCATGACGACGTGACTAGACTTCATCATTGGCTTCGAACGAGCTTTATTGATGATGCTGCGGAAGGCATCTTTTGACGCAGTACTCACAATGCGCACCTCTGAACGAGCGAATTCATTAGCAGTCCAATCATGAGCACGGCAATCGAAATAAAATTCCCGTACAACAAAACAAGCGTGAGTCTTTTCAGAATCCCAAATTTAATATTTGCTATCTTTGCCAGCGTGAATACCTGCTGTGACAAATCTTGCAGGAAGGTATCGGAAGCCAAGGACGTCACCTTGTTTTCGTAACCTCCGGCCCCCTTCTGGGTCGAGGCTATATCACCATAAAAAATCACTGACTCACCAACATCCTTTTCGACCGAGCTCGTGGTGATTGGCAAAATGACCTTTACAGCCATCCAAAGACAAATGATGGACGAGCCGATCACACCAACAATTCCGATAGTTATCAAGATTAGCAACGGTGGTGACTGGGCGTCTGAGACAAGTTTATTGAGATTTACCGAAACCCAAGCAATTACTGCCGCCGCGTAAGAAATTATGATTGCACACTTGGCATTCGTGGACATGACATAGCCATCAATCCTTTTTAGGACTTCAAGCAAATACTTCGTCTTGTCCTCTACCTTCAGCTCATCCATCGCCACATTCCCTTGCAATTTCATAAAATATAAACCGCTCAGTATTTTGCCATCAAATTGCCACAGGGGCCTTAATGCTCGGATACGGCTCATACCCGACCACCTCAAAGTCCTCGAACTTATAGTCGTAGATAGACTCAGGACGCTTCAGGATTTTAAGCTGGGGAAGTTTCTTTGGTGTCCTGCTCAACTGCTCCTGGATCTGCTCCATATGGTTGGAGTAAGCATGAGTGTCACCAGTCGTCACGATAATCTCATGAGGGATCAGATCGCACTGTTGGGCGAGCATATGCGTCAGTAGCGCCAGCGCAGCCGTGTTGTAGGGCAAACCAAGGAACACGTCGGAACTGCGGATGTAGAGCTGCATGGACAGGTGCCGCTCATGCACAAAGGCCTGGTAGAGGAGATGACAGGGCGGAAGAGCCTGTAGCCCATTGCGCGCGTTTTCCTGCGGGCTTTGGCGCTCATCAGGAAGGTACTCGACATTCCACCCATGGAAGAGGATTCGTCGGCTATTCGGATTTGTCTTGAGGGTTTCAACCATATAGTCAATCTGGTTGATGGTACGGCCATCCTTCGTTGGCCAAGCAGTCCACTGCTTACCGTATACCGGGCCCAGATCACCATCCTCCGTCGCCCACTCATCCCAGATGCTGACGCCGTTTTCTTTGAGCCATTTCACATTGGTACTGCCACTGAGCATCCAAATCAACTCGTTGGCAATGCTTTTGAAATGGAGCTTTTTGGTCGTGAGCAATGGGAAGCCGTCGGCAAGATTGTGGCGGAACTGTCGAGCGAAGACCGCCTTCGTGCCCGTACCAGTTCGATCACCTTTGACCACACCATTGGTGATCACGTCGGTTAGGAGATCCAGATATGCTTTCATGATGGCCTCTGATCTGTCGCCGAGGTAAATGCGACTCTTAAAAAAAAATAGGATGATGCTGAAAACAAAAGACGAGCAGTGTTGGTCAGGCGAGCAGCGAAAATGACACTAGATTAGCGTTGTCCACAAAATGCACTGATTCATCATCGAGCTCGAACTCATTTGTTTCGTTGACGTTGGTGTAGTAAACACCTTTTTTAGAAATGACGGACTGGCAAGAAAGCTCATCGTCAACAGAGCGAAGGCCTTCAAATATTCCGTGGAATTCAGAGTCAACGAAAGGCAGCTCGACGGAACGGGAGATGTCCAGATCGGAACGCAGAAACTCTGTGTACTCCTCTGGGATGCTGTAGCGCTTCCCATTTTCGAAGATGGCCTTGTACTCAGCTAGGGCTGTGAATGGGCGCTGGTAGCTATGACGAGCCCACAGAAGATCAATCGCGAGAACCTCTTTCATACCAAGCAAGTTGAACCGGGGCGACGTTTGATTTTGCATCGCCCATTCAATCTCGTTGGCATCAATGGTCAGGGCATAGCGTAGAAGCTCGAGGCAGAAATCTGGGGCATACGCGTTCGCCGCAATTTTGATTGTGCCGTCATCAGCGTTGACGGAACGTGCAAGCCAGTTTCTAGCACTTGGGTCGTAGTGCCGTGCCTTGAGATAATTTCGAAAGGAGGAAAGGGGCGCCATCCAAGAGTATTTTCCGTCCTCCTGAGCAAGCATGTTTTCCATGCTTTTGTCAGAGCTCACCCGCAAGCACATCCAACACCCATGCCTTGCACCGCACGACGTTTTACGTTCTGCCGCGCCGTCTCGCATGAAAATGTTGACCATACAGTCGCCTGAAGAGTCGCGATACACCTGAGTCAGCTGGCAGAAATCCGAGTAAGTTTCGATTCGGCCGTTCGTAACCCGCCCAAGAAATGTGAAGACATCCATGGTGGTGAAGTCAGCGATCGGGCTCAAAATCCAGCTGGCCTTTTCCCCCTCTTTTGCTGTGTTCACGGGGACTATTGCGCTCTCGCCGCGGGAGGCCATGTTGCGACCGCGAACCGCCGATTCGTCACGGCGGGTACCGATCAAGGTTACGATCGAGTCATCTGAAAAAGCAGACCCCAACTCTTGCTTGATGATCGATTTTATTTGCCGTTTGGTGCGATCCATCGGTGACTTTTTCATTTGAATAGTGCACTTGGCCGAGTTGCCAGGCATCGATGCAACAGTTCGGCCGCCGATCAGTGAAATTAACCAGTTTTCACTGAGGTTGGGACTACACACCCACATGCGCACAGGAAGGCCTTTTCTCTCGGCGTAGGCCTTCAGGGATCGAATTTCCTGCTTGCTGAATGCATGAACCACCGGGTTTTCGATGAGCGTGTCAGAATTCAAAACGTGAAGCTCAGGTACTTCTACACCTTCAGCTTTGAGCTCTTCCATTGCTCTAAGGGTGAGGGCCAAAACCACAGAACTATCTTTTCCAAAGGATGTAGCCGCAACGACCCGCTTGCCTGCGCGGATCAGGCTCTTAATCACCTCCACAGCGTTGACCACTTTTTCGTCAAATGAAGGCTCCTTCACTGGGGTGGTCACCGGTGTCGCGTCCTGGAAGAGGGAAGTGGCGATTAGTTGCATCATGATGGCCTAGGAGTTGATTGATTCCCTCCACGGTATCTGGACGAAAAAAAATGCAAGCCATTGCACGAAGCTGAGCTGGGCGTAGGACAAGCTTCATGGTGCTGGCGCGTTCTCTCATTTCGACAAGTTGTCATCCGATAGCTTGTGAAACGTCGCTTACGGTTACTATCGTTAAGGGGCAATCGTCAGCAACGATCTGCGGACAGTACGATTAGGGGAGAGTCTTGATGAGCGAACACAGTGAAATGGTGATGGCCGCCGTGCTCGGTGTGATCAAGGACATGGAAGGCTGTGATACCACCGCTGAGGCAGATCAGCATCTAAGTGAGCTCAAGGGCTACATCCGAGCGATTACGGACCTGGGATTTGTACTGCCTGATACCCGATCTGATCTGGTCAGCAAAGCTGAAACCGCCCGCCGGCAGTGGTTTTCGACCAAAAAATGTATCGACCGATCTGATGATTTCAGATTGCTTGAAAACTTTATGAGTGCGTTATCTGCAGCTGCGACCGAGGAGGACATGTACGAATGCATCCTTGGCGCAGGGCTGTTGGCGGGATCTCTTCATGAGGACGGTGCAGTATCAATTGCAGAAGAGGAAGTCCTTCGAACACGAATCTCTACCGCGGCTCAGAATGCAGGAAAGCGCTTTGGCATCGAGAATCCCTTACAGACACTAAATGAGCAGGAGCCACGCTGTACGGTCGTTACAGCTCGTGAAATGATCGGAATTCTGTCCACGTTACCTGGTGAGCATCTCGACTTGCCGTTGGCCCATGAAAATGGACTCAATTACTTCGATTGCTCGCGCGTACCGGAGCTTACGACACGTGATAGTCGGACCCACCAATGGAGTGAGCAGAAGGATCCTGAGCAGGTGATAGTGATTTAAAAGGGCGGCTTGCAACACCTGGTGGCGATTGAGTCTTCGCCGCGCTTCTCACCATCCTCTGAGAGTGAACGTGCGAAGTTCCAACGCGCACTGGGTAGGGCAGGTGTCGGCTGCCGAAATAAATGCGAAATTTCGGAAATAGCTGCGACAAAAAAAGCCCGCGATTTGGGCGGGCTGGATGTTCAGCGACTTTTCCCTTATTTGTCCGTATGGATGACTACTTGGGCACCCTTACCGGTGACGATTGGACTGTTCGCACCTTGCGTTGAGAGATTCGTAGTCAGACACGATTGTTTGCTTACCAACCAGCCATAGGGTGTTTCTTTTGTGCGCTGCATTGTCAGCACGCACTTTTGGTTCAAGATCACTGCGTTGACGGTTGCTGTTTCACCGTCGATGACCGGCTCATCAACCAAGGTGAACATCTGCAACAGGAATTTAGGTGCCAGTTCTTTTGCTGCTGCCGCTGTACCTGGCTCGGTGCCTGTTTCGGTGTGCACTGGCTTGCTGCAACCGGCGAGCATAGCGAGCATCAGGGGCAGCAATAGCAGGGGGTGTTGGGTTGGCAGCATCACTGGGGGCGGCGACAAATGTCGTTTCATGGTGTTCATTACCTCTACCATCTCAGTCGTCTTGCGGATCTGCGGCAATGATTGCGTCTTGGACTACTTCGTCGTTGTCGAACCAGCCGTTTTCTGCAAGATCCAAATGATCATCGAGCATCACGCAGATGGCCAAAGCAGCTTTCGCAGGTTCACCACTGAACTCGCGAATCAGCTTCTCGACATCCTTGCGAAGCAGGTTGCCGGTTTCCAATTGACCGGTGCCGGGTTCGCGCTCGGGATCATCTAGAGTCAAAGGCTCCACGAGTTCTGCTGTTGGATTCAGCGTGACGCTCGCGCCGTCCAACGTCCGAAACTTCATTTCATTACTGTTCATCGTCGTATTCCGGATTCGAGGGAACGAAGTGTTCCTCTCCTACGACCTCAGCCCGCACGATGCGGGCTTGAGGGTGCAGCTGAGCGTTTTCTGCTTACTCGTCGTCAAATTCTTCAAGCTGGCCGAAAAGCGCGATTTCGCCCAAGTGGGTTTGATCGGTCTTTACGTGCTGAAGCTCGCGCAGAATCTTTTGAGCCAGCTCAAGAGCTTGATCCTTTGGGATCACCAGACGAATCAGGTCGGGATAGTGGGACTTCTCGGCCCAGACCGTATGGCCCTTACCTACTGTGAATTCAAAATCCTTGGTTGCCATTTCGATTTCCGTTGTTCGTGGAGCTGGTGGTGGACAGGGTGACTTGGGTGTACCTGGTGCGTTTTCCTCGGACTCAGTACGGATAGCGATGACGTGCTTTGGCGCGGTTGTTCGCTTCCTGGATAATGTACGGTGTAGCCATCCAGACCAGCCCCGTGAAGATCAACGCGACCAGCCCTGTGGTGCCGAACCACTTTGAATCATTAGAAAACAGGTACAGTGCGGCTATCGCGCTAACGCACATGCCTAGCGTCTGAATCGGAGCAACCTTGAGAGCGGAAATCGCCTCATCCATTGGGTTTCGTTTCACCTATTATTCCTTTGGTTCGTTGCAGCATTGGTAGAGCAGCCTGACGTTTGATTTCCATCTGGCGGCATGGCCATCGCAGGCAATCGGTACTCCAGACCAATCTCCAATTCATCCCTGTTGGGCTGTTCGGTATTTCCTCTCACACCTGGTATTCGGCCTACTGCTCGGCGGCGACAACTGGTTTGCCGTCGTGGGGAAAAGAGCCAAGGCGGTTATTCACCAGTGCGTTCAACGCACCGAACTTCATCGACTAACCTTCGCAATCTTCTCATGAGAAGAATAAAAGCAAGCCTAAAGACTGCCCCTTTCAAAGGAGCAATTAGTCGTTCAAAAACTGATGAAATCGATCTTGCAGGTATGCATTGACCTGCGAGAGTTGAGCGCAACATGGTAGGGCTTCCGTCGGCTTCACTGTCAGGGTTGCATTGAAATTATGCTTGATCCTGAGTGCGCAGAGGGTGAGATGTGTGAGAGCTCTAACCACCGGCCCGCCCTGGTCTTCACGGACAGTTCCACATGAGTCGCAGCTATTACCGACAGGAGTTAGGCCAGTCGCAAGAATTGCCATCAGCAGTCGCAGGTCTTTCGAAAATGTGTAGCCGCCAATTGAGGCTTTCGACAGTCAGATGTCGCAACTATTTCGGAAACGTCAGCTGGTACTGCAATCGGAAATTATTATCTCCAAACCACTGGATATATCTCCAGGTCGCCCCCATCTTATGAGTTAACGCGCTTTCACATCCCGTCGTCAGCGCACTCACCAGGAAATACCAATGAAGCAGATGCATTTCGTACTCGGGTCTTTGTCCCTCTCGCTCGCCCTCTTGGCCAACGCAAGCGAAGCCAGTGATCACCGTCGTGTTGAATTCCCCTCCACGCAAGGCAACTACGTTCAGATCTATGATCAGGACGGGCAGAAGACTTTTGAGATGGCCAGTGTGGACGTCAATGGCAAGGCCCAGATCGCCAAAGGCGCACTCACTCCCTCGAGTAGGCCGATGAGCTACGATCGGCCTCTGGAAGACATCACTGTCGATTTCGGGCCATGCGGTCTGGGCAAGTTTTACCAAACGAATCCTTCCCTGGGAATTGTTAAGTTTCCGGGGTTTCAAGGCGAGACAGGAAACTGTGCAATCCAGAACCCAGCGTCAGATTGGATTCGTCTTTCCACTGAAGTTAAGTGAGCGCGTATGAGCCAAGCTTAGCTGGCTTGGGGTCCTGCTAACTGAATCGCCCCCAGCGTCCAACGGCTGCGTGATGAACAAATCGCGAGTACTGCCGAAACCTGGTGGGCGCTTCAGTTAACAGCGAGCGCTCTGATGCTCAAGCGTATCTATACGCCGGACAACCCGTCGCAGTGTCGATGCAACCGCAGTCGATCGTTCCGATGCCCTCTCTACAGCCGAGAAGTAGGAGTGGACATCTGGTGAAGCTGACTCGAGCTCACCCGCAAGGGCGATGACAAAATTTACAAACACAAAACCTTCATCAATTTTTTTCCCGCTGCCAATTATCGGCCCGTCTTCGAGTTCGAGCACAAATCCAGAGCCGCAGGATGCTGATTCGCGCAAAAGCTTTATTCGTCTGCCAAATTGCTCTCTAAGTCGCCTCGTGAGTGTGCCGTGGTGGTATGTTCCTGCACCCTCAAAGAAGTCAGCCAACTGCTGTGTCAACGCGTAGACAGACCTCCAATGCAAAACGCTGGCTTGTTCGTTCCGCGCTTCCCTAGCAGCAACGCGATCGTCAAAGTCAGTCATTGAAATACGACCTTCCTTTACATCGCGCAGCCACTGCTGATCTTCCTTCCAAAGAAACTTACCACGCAGGGCGTAGATGTATTTGTCGAGGTAATGCATCTGGCCATGTTTGCGCAGGCGAGCAACCTGACACTCTATTTTCGAATTGCGATTGAACATGTCTGGCGCGTCCAGTGCGTCCATCAGATCGTTTAGTTGGGCGGCCGCTGAAATTGCATCTTGGAGGCAGTGAAGAAGATTCACTGCCTGGAACGTTCCCGCTCTGAATTCGCGAGGTCGCCGCGGGCCTCCGTAGGGAATGGAGGTCGCTCGTTGGACGATGTCGGGAAAAGTGTTGGGCAGTCCGAAGAAAAAGCTAAAGCGCTCTCCGAGTTCCACTCGTTTTGCCGCACACCACGTGCGGGATCTTTGCTGTACTTGGACAACCTCAGGTAGTGATTGGACGAGAGTTGATATCCGGGAAAACTGCCTGTGGGTGTAGCACCGATTTCTGCCTTTAGGTAACTCGAACCACCCATCATCAACCGCAGAGAGCAGTTCGCCTACGACATCACCACTTGGATGGAGAGGAGGTAGGGGCAACCTATTTCTCGTTGCCGCCGCGGTGATGACAGTGTCAGTAGTATGAGATTCGCAAAGGTGCATCGCAGTGATCCGGATGGGGTTACATGCGAGGCATTCTCCCAGGACTTACGTTTTTGCAAGAACGCTGGGTTTGGACACTGTGATGGTGAATTTTCCAGTCCAGGATGTACGGTCTGGTTGCCCAGAAGCCTTGGCTTGTTCGAATCCAGTCGCCGTGAAAGTGGCATGTTCGCCATGGCGAATGAACCCTCCTTTACCTTCGACTATCAGTGGAATGCCACGATCCGGATAGTGAGATTTCGTGAGCTCAAACTCCATATCTGATGGTCCGCCTTGCTTGCAGACGAAAAGGCCAACTTTCCATAATCTAGCCTGCTCAATTAGACGTTGAAGGCTTTGATTTCGCGCCCCTTGGTAGCGCTCATCAAGTATTACGATGTCGCCGGCCGTGGGGTTAATTTGAGCTAGATCGAAATTATGGACATCACCGACTTCAAGGCACCGACCAGGGAAATCCCGGTAAAGGGAATCCCAAACTGCAGGTGGCCAGCCAACGGGTTTTGATGTGAGGAAAAACAATCTGGCATTGGTCGTGGCCATGGCCTGGCCGGCGAGAACAAGGGCCGTCGTCGATTTACCGCAACCGACCCACCCACAAACAATTACGAGAGGTTGTTCGGAGGTCAAGTTGACGGTCTTGGTTTCACCATTATCAAGAGGCAGCGTGAAGCTGGCGATAGCAGATCTACTCTGGCCGGCCAGCCACTCGTTTACTCGGTTCCAAGGCAGGGCAAGGCCATGCTTAAGCGCTGCTGCATCCTGAGCTTGGTGGAGTGGAATACCTTGAGCCTTGGCGAGCTTTTTGGCGTCCTTCTTGACTTGATCAATAGTTGCGCCGGATGGGAATCGGGTTTCGTTGGACAAAGCAATCTCCTGCTCGGCTTTAGCGCCACGCCCACAAGGCGCATTACCGATAGGCAATGCTTCGAAGGAAGTTTTTGAAGCCATGGCCTGATCCGGCCTTCGCCCAGGTGGGCGTGCAAGCGTTGGCGTACGCTCACGGCAATCATGCCTGAGGCATAAAATTAAGCAACTGGGAGCATGACTGGCTAAGGCAACTAAGCCTTGAGCCAGCTGAAGTTGGTACTTCTACCTACCCGCGATACCTGGTGAGGGTCAGCGATACCCTCTATAGGGGCGGAATGGCTTCTTGCACGATTTAATTCAGGTTGAACATGGCATTCATGGCGTTCGTTGGCATGCGCACGCAGTCGAATTGCGACAGTAGCTACAGAGGAGGGATTTCTTATGAATGCGTGGTTCTCGAAGCATGTGCCAAAAATGTGGGGACGCTGGTGGGCAGCAAGACTCTTGGCCACCACTGCGTGTTCGGCTTGGCTCAATGAAAAAAATCAAGATTTCACGCGGTGGCAAAGGGTGAAACGTAACGGTACCGCTTTGGCGCTTTTTCTTTGGCCAGCCAGGCTGCCAGTCAGTATCAATATCAGGCAAAGTGCATGCCGGGAGGGGGAACTGTGAGAGGTCGTCGATGGCGCGAATACCATATGAGCAGGAGAAGGTCCTGAGCGATGCTTTAAGTAGTGCAGTGGCGGAATTTGTTGCTTCGAAGGATCGGTTTGATGTCGAGGGTAGAGCCTATATTCCTGGTGGATGGTTCGATCGGATTAAACGTAGGGTGCAGGGATGGACAGTACCCGAGCGTGGGTGGACAGCTACATTCCCCAGCAAATTTGTAGAGCTGACGATTCCATTTTCTGACGTCCTGTTTAGTGGCAGCAAGGCACGGCCAATGACAATCGACTGTCGGTTGATTGTCTCGGGAACATTCAATTACTACACAGACGATGAGCGTTCTGATATGGCCGTCCAACAGACAATGGACCGGTCTGATGAATATGCATGCCGCGAAATGCTGGGGAACCTATTTGCACCGCGTTCATGCCAGATAGGCTCATTGCCGCTGATCGTAGCAACGGAAGGGAAGAATCGCGTAGCGCTGTTTAAGGCGCATAGACGGCCGATGCAGACCATGGTTGCAGCCACACCCTATCCGGATGCCTCAGATCTGATGATTCATCGTTCCTGGCCATGTAGGATTTATAGTCTACGTTATGGGCAATGTCGGCGTGTGCTCCCGCTACCTGATGCCGTTCTCCCAATCCTCAAAGCCTATGGTGTGAGGTCGTCGCAATCGCCGATGTTTTCCATTCAGGATTATTTAGACTTGCGGCGTGCGAGAGCCGATATATGCAACTGTCAGATGAGGGAGTGATTGCCTCGCCCCGCGTGTGCCGAGCGGCTTAGACGCGCCTGAATGCCTGGCGCACAATCGCTTTTATAGTCTCGATACATTGCTGCGAATGCCGCGACGGCTTCCTGATGGTTCGGCGGGCTTTTCTACGGCCGGTCACGGTCTCCATACGATGGATCTGCTGGGAGTGACTGGACCCAAATGCATAACTTCATTAAGCCAATAGCTAGAAAAAAAGATACGACAACACATGCATGTTTGAATTGCAGACTTTGCGATTCAAAACCCGACGCGCCTAACCACCAATTGATTTGATAGGCCAGCCAATAAACTCCCTGGTAGATCAATAATGTGAGCAGAGCCGCAATTATTAGGAACACTCCAAACATGCCCTCAGAATTGTTCATATCCGTTCCCCCTTACACCCGAGAAGTGTCGTAGGCCCAATGCGTGTGGTTGTAATCCAGCCGACCAAAAGCAGCGTTACAATCGTGAATCATCACCATGAAACGCGCCCTGAACTGGCCTCGTTCGTTGTACTGTTCCATGTCGAACTCTTCGTTCAGTAAGGCGCCTATATCGCCGTCAATCCGTGAAGCGGCTTCAACATCGCTACGTTCACGGGCCGCAATGTAGTGGGCCGCAAGTGTGCAAGCTGATTTCAGAATCGACGGAGGAAAGATTGATTCTTGCTCTGCCAGCTCAGGCAGGGTGAATGGGTTGCTTGGCTTGAACATTGTTCTCTCCATTTACGTTATGACCCGAAAATTTCTTCGTTGCGGACTACTGAAGCCCGCATCGACGGGCTATTTAGTGTGCAACGGACTTTAATCGAAAAACATTTCTGATCCTTCTAAATCATGCCCCTATTCGGGGGCTAATACCCACCTGGCAGGAGGGCGGTAGGGGATAGCCTCATTCTTCCACCCGAAGAGGTTTCCCTATGCCTACCAGTGACTCCATACCGGCCGTCTCTCCAGCCAGCGACTCCGATTTGCCCTCCTACAAGGATTTGCTTGCGGAGACCATTCAGCTTCGGACACTTCTTGGCCAACAGATGGTGAGTGCCTGCCAGATGGTTGAGTTTGTTCGAACCTACGGGAGTCCGATTACGAAGGTGGCAGGCGGAGCCGCGCACCTTCTTTCAGAACTGCTCGGGCAGCAGTTGTATGAGAGTGATCCTGAGAATTACATTCAGCTCAGCTTTGATAGTGCAATGTATCCGGTTGGTGGCGACATCGTGGTCACCCTGCAGCGTACGTCTGGCCTGACGCCTCATGAACTCCGACTTCTGGCCGAGGAGGAGAGCGAGCAGCAGAAACAGCGCTGCATTCTCTTGAAAGACGCTTTGGACAATCAACTCCGGCAGGTAGAAGGGAAGGTTGAAGGTCCTGTCTTTGTCGAGTCAGCCTTAGCTAAATTGATTGAATCGCCGGCGGTAAGTGAATGGCTGAAAAGCGCCCTCAAGTCCGCGCTGGATCGTGACTGTGTGGATGCGGCGAATGATGCTGAAATCCTTGCCGATTTGCTGGGTCGTCGATGCAACTCGCTTTTGATGGGAGCGACGCAGCATCTGCTCGGTCAGGGTTAGGTGATGAGGTTCTATTCCTCGTACCAAAAGAATCTTTTCAAGCCAGCTCACCAGCCTTGTGGGCTCGTGCTGAATGAGGTCCAAAGGAGGGATAAATGCGTTATGTGATTAGCGCTCTGTCACATTATCTAAGTGGGAAAATCACGACTCGTCATTTTGTCTATGCCCTTCATAAGAGACCGCCGGCCGTTATTAGTAAGGGTCGCACGTGGGTGATAGATCCTGACTTAATTTTATAGTGTTCAGGCATGAACTGGTGGACCGTCTTATGTGGGGGATCTTTAGAAGCATTATTAAGAAATATCAGTGTCCGTTTAGAACATTGAAAAAGTTGTGCTTTTTTGAAAAAAAACGATTTGTATGGCGTTGCATGTCGGCGCTTAGGGGTTAATTTAGTTTCGTAAGCAAAGCAAATGTGACTTTGCAGAACTAAGTAATTATTTGGCCGTAGTGCCGCAAGGAGATTTAACGATGGGTATCAAAAAAACTGTATTAGGTTTCGCAATCGTCGCTCTGTTCGCTGCAACCGGCGCCAATGCAGGTAATGGCGGCAATGGCAGCGGTAATCCAAAGAACGACGCCGGCCACCCTACCAAGGAAGCTGTGGCTCGCTATGTTTGGAAAGATGGCAAACTTGTGCCTAATCCAAAACGTGCTGAAGATCGTCACGATGGTATTCAGGCCGTCGTTTCCAAGTAGGGTACTAACGCGTTACCAATAATACTGAGCCCCCGTATTTTTAGTGCGGGGGCTTTTCTGTGTGCGGAAATAACCTTTAGACTATTAGAAGTTTGCATGGGCAGTTGCGCTATTTAGATTCAACCTCAGCGAACAGCACCTTGACGATGTCACCCCGAGGGTCGTCTGTCTCCTGAATGAACTCAAGCGCCCCTTCCGTAAAAGTGAATTCGAAATCTCCATCAAGATATCGCCAGTTCTCGATGATGCTGGCGGTGTAAGTTCGATTCCCATTGGTTATTGTTACAATCTCACTGGCCAAGTATTTGGCGTATTGAAGCAATGTTTCCGTCGATACGGAGCCGTTCGCTGTCCCTCGCAACGTTCTCGGATATTTCATATTTGCACCACTATCCAGGTGACGTCGTCATCGACATGGGTGGGATCGGGAGCATCGAGCCCAAGCAGTTGAATTTGCGCTGCATCGCTCAAATCAGCCCAGAAACCGTCAGTTGCAAACACCAGCGTTTCACCCGCGATGGCCGCTCTTGTGACGAATTCTGGATCTGGCTTCTTCCGTGCTTTGAAACTGCGGCTGATTTGGTGCCGACCTTTGTCTGTTGCCAGCTGTCTATGACTGCGATCACGCCTCCAGTTGGCGAGGCAGTGTGGTGCAGTGATCCAAGCGATGGGGTCAGTGTGGGACGTTACGCCTGCGCTACAGTCACCTTCATATGCAACGGTAAGCAGTTCACCGGAAACCACTGCGACGAGATAACTTGCCGATCCTGTGACTCCGCCCGAGAAGAGTGAGGAGTGTGCGTCCTGGAGCACATCCTTTAGCAGTGTCTCGACCTGGTCATGACCCGAGTCAGAAACACCATTTTCGATTCGTGCCTGATACCCTGTGAAAATCTGATCGACCAATGCCTGGGCCAATTGCCCGCTGCCGGGCTTGGAGGTGCCATCGACGACGACAAAAATACCTCGAACGCCATCAAATGCCGCCCCGACGCGATCCCGATTTTCGTCGCGATCCTGACCCTTAACGGTCCTTGTTGAGTACCGGATCATTTGACGTTGCTCAACTGTTTTAGACGCTGAAAAATAATCTGGCCTCGACCAGGATTTGCGCTGACTGAATGCGAACTTTCAATCACGTATTGAAGAGAGTTGAGCGCCAGCAGTCCGGCAATACCGGCCGCGATATACGTTCGCAACTCCTGATCAGCCTGTGTAACCTCCTCAAGCAGGCTCTCTCGACCGTCCACCACCAGAACGATATCTTCGACATCTTTATGGTAGGCATCGCCTTCGCCGCGACCTTTGAATGCTTCGAGCTTTGTCGCGACAAAATACGTTGGTTTGAAAATTTTGATCGCAATCCCGCTGGGAAGCGTAATGGTTTCTGCGTTCGCTAAACCATCCACAAACCATCTGTTTTCGTACCCAAGGATCTCCTTTACTGATGGCATCACATCGACAATGACGTCGTTGAACTTGAACCTGCACGTCACATCACTGTGCTCAGCGGTAATCTTGAAACCCTGTGCCGCCAAGCGCTCTGTAAGTCTTTGCCAGTCAGCTATGCCACCAAGCTCGATCACAAGGTCAACGTCATCAGTGCTGCGGATGTCGTCCAGCACAATGTCGTCAGTGCAAAGAAGCCAGGTTGTGGAGCCGCCTACGAAGGCGACCTCATTCAAAAGCTCGTCGCCTAATCCTTCAGCGACGGCGCTCAACATTTCGTAGTTGTGATCTGAGGCGATGCTCAAAGGCCCATACCTTTCTTTAGGAGTTGAATTGCAACGCTGGTTTCGCGTGGCCCGCCCAGCCTGATGGAGTCTACTAGGGCTAAGTAGTGGTACAGGGTGCGATCGTTCTTTACAGCTTCTGGAACGGTCTTGTAGATAGGCTCGATTGCTTGGCCTCGCTCCTTTCCTTGAGGGTCGGGCCAGACATGGATAATTTCTCCTGCGCTTTTGAGGTGCCTAGTGAGCACAGGAGATGCGAAGCCAGTTGGAATCCCCCTTACTAGGGCGCCAGGCTTTACTGGGAAGAAGTACTTCAGGGCGTGCTCAGTGATCTTCAAAAGAGCAGGGCGATTCACCTTGGGCAGGGAGGTTTCATAGTCGTTCGTTACAAGCCCTGCCTCTCGACACCGAACGATTGAGTTTGAGATTTCACTTTTGCTCAGGCCTAAGGATTCAGCGAGTGCCCTTAGGGTGTAGCGATCTTTCCATTCCGCCACAGTCTTTGTCTGGCCAATATCATCATCGTCCCAACCCTGCCATTTGAACGAATCCGCATCGATGATTCGCGCGACGGCAGCTCCTATGTCGACATTGGCTTCGTCAGACGGAGGGGAAGTGATGAATGTTGGTTCGGGGCTATAATCATCCGGCAGTAGGTCAATGAAGGAAATGCCACCCCAGGCCACGGTTTGGCGACCTGTTGGCGACACTTCTTCCTGCGCGTGAAGGCTCGCCATTTTGTACAGCAGTAAAATGTCTTGACCTTTCAAAATAACCCGCCCTCTACGTGTCCACGTTCCATAAAACGTGGACAAATGTCGCACGCTGTTTTTGTAGGTGTCAAATTTATTTCCAGCCGCAAGGGGGGCTCCAGCCGAGCTCAGTGCTGTTGTCTCGGCGGACGGATTAGTGGACGCTTCGGATGGCTTTAACCATAACAACTGACACTCCAGTGCCATCAAACTCGTTTGAGTAAACCTTCGACCACTCAAGCGTCCAACCAGGCAGCACGTTCTTATTTTTCAGGCTTGCGGGAAGAATGGCGACCAATCGACCGCTGGCGATTAAAAGTTCTGAGGCGGCCTGTAGATGGGCGAGGGCGCGGCCATCCGAAAACGGTGGGTTCATGATCACGCAGCTAAAGCGCCTTGTCGTACTTGCTGCCCACTTGAGGAAATCACCCTCTACGGTATTGAACCCTTTCGCTCGCAGTATCTGACAATGCAATGACGATATTTCGACGCATGTAGTCTGAGACTTTGGAAGTTTGCACGCGATTCCGCCTTGCCCGGCAGATGGCTCGAGAATTTCATCGTCATCCTGAATGTCGGCCATTTCAACGGCTTCATCGGACATAGTGTCTGGAGTCGGGTAAAACTGATGCGATTTTTGATCCGGAACGCAGCCACTGATGATGATCCGATCCAGAGCCGATCTAGGGTCGTAATCGAACTCATACCAGATGAAGGCGTTGATATTCATTCGAACCCCGCCCAGCATGTGGAGAACGTTCTCAGCGCCTTTTTTGGCCTCGTTTTTATCGAAGTTTTTAAACCTTAAGGCGTATGGGTTCGCTGTAATTTCATCCCTGCCAACTCGACCTGGATGGACCATATCGGCAAGAAGGTGGATTACTTCAAAGGGCAACGGTTTGCCGATCAGCTGAAATTCTTTGTGCGGGTTCTTAGGCCTAGTGCGAAATTTTGGAGGAATAGCAGTTGGGTACAGAGTAGCCAGTAGGCTGTTAAGCGACCACGCAAGATCCGGGTTTACTTCGCAGTGAACCGTACCGCGTTTGTAGAGGCGCATACGCAAAGCCCCACCATCAACGATGTGCCAGGTTCCGTAATCCCGCTGCATCGCTTCTAGGAGAGGCCCGGACGTGCCATATCGTGGGGCGGATCGCCCCATGAACTTCGCGATAACACAGCGAAGGTCATGGATGTATCCTGCATTCTCATAATTGATACCGCCATCTTTATAGAGCATGTGGTTAATAATGAATATTTTTGTAAAGCCCTCAGGCTTGTTGGTGACGTGATCACCGCTCAACGCTCTAAAAATTCCATCGACTTGTTCGGCAAAAAACTTTGTTCGATCAGACAGCAGCGCATTTAGAGTGGAACGGACAGTCGTCTCTTCAAAATCAGGTGCCTGACGACTCTTGATCTGATTGTCCCATTCATCCCTTCTTGCTTTGGGCATCGCCTCATATACGTCAGTAAGTGCAAGTGCTTTGGTCCAGTAGGTGCTGTTCAGGTATGCCACAGCGCCTTCCAGGCTGAAAAGCCCACCTGACGATACAGACGCGCTTTGACCAGGTTCTAACGAATTCCCCTCAATGAAATAGTGAAGTGTGGATCGGAAGTCTTGTCCACTCATGAAGTCCACAACGCTATTCATGTTGTTGAGAGTTGCTGTGTACTCACCAAGGAGCCTGTCGACAAGGTCGGCCTGCACCGGTGCGAAGAATCTCTCGGACGGGTCAACAAGATCGCCCTCGATGGGGTGGAAGACCTCATGCGAAACGGCGTGCAGGGACTTCTGGTCTCCGTGTTGGTGAGTCATGTCGGCTCCTGGGGCAAACAATAATGTGTGTCCCTACCGTCTCACTATCTTCAAAATTGCAACCATCAAATGTGATTCGGATACTTGTTTGATGTCTTGAATCCCATGATGCGAAGAGCTACTTTATCGTCCATTCAGAACAGCAATTGATTGTCGTTCTGTGGGAGCTGACCCTGGTCAGCACTTCAAGTACGCGGCCTTACCTTCAAGGTGAGTGACTGCGATCAGATACCAGCCATGAGCTGGATTAAAGCCTACCGGGCGCTCTCTCCCGGTGGGGTGGGGGTGCCTCGGTGAACTGGAGGTACAACCTATGTCGAATAAACCATGCTTTTGTGGGTTCTTGTCTCTTGAAGATGCTCTACATCACCGAACCTCATCTGGTGGGTGGGTTTTTGAGGGGGAGGGGGGCCAAGTGATGTGGTTTGCGCACACATTTCGCCCTACAAGCATCTTCACGCACTACGCCCTCACAGGTATTTCCGGCCGGCTGGTGTGATTATGAAAATCTTAACCGTGGTTCGGCTGCCATCAGAGGACAGTGGGCTTCAAAACTCCATTGTTCGACTACACAACCGCAACATCGACTCGAAACGAAAAGATCGAAGCAGATTTTTCCGTCGTGAGCCGGTGGTGATATGCAACAGAGCAAATGGTGCCAGCGTCTTAAGGTATGTGATGGGCACTCCTGGTGGAATATCCATTACTAAAAATGCTGTAGCACTCGATTACGATGCGATCGACGTCCTGGGCGTCCGCTTTAATGATCAAGTCGAGCTGGAGTTGAAGCGGGCATCCTCCGCGGAAATCTATAAGTGGTTTTGGTTTCACCCTGACCTGAACGTTCGTATCTCCATTCGTTTAGGGATTACGGGCGGGGTACTTGGGATCCTGGGATTCTGCGTTGGTCTGCTGCCCTTCATACATTTAACTTTGTAACGTAGACAAAAAACCCGGTCTTAGGACCGGGTTTCTTTTTTGGGCTAGCTGCAGATTTTCACCGGTCGGTACCTGTCACCGTCGGCGATAAGGGGGTCATGCCGAGATAAGGGAAAATTAGGACATTAGACCTGTAACATTATGTTTTTAACTGTTTTTTTCGAAATTCGGATTCAGAACTTGGGGCTAGGTCGATGGTTTACGTCGTAATAACGAGCCAGCGGCGTTTTCTTCGAAGGCTCTAGCCTCCTCGATATAGGCGTGTACGGTGCCATCGTGCCGCCAGCCACCCTGGCGTTTGATCTCGAGGAAATCCGCCCCAGCTCGGTGGGCGCTGGTGGCCAGCCCTCGGCGCAGGCTGTGGCTGCTCATTTTGGGTGCGTACAGCACCCCCGCCTCTTGAGCACGGGCTGTCAGGATAGCGTTGACACTCCTCTCGTGCAGCGCCACATCGCCGACGCTGCCCCAGCGGCTGATACGCCGGAACAGCGGTCCCTGTTCGATCTGAGCGACATCCAGCCAGCACCGCAATGCCTTCGCTGGACAGCAGAGGCCGTCGCCGTAGGGGATCGCCTTGTTCAGCCCCTCGCCCTCTTGATCGGTTTTGGAGCGCGGCAGCGTGATCTGGAGACCTTCCCGCTTGTGTCTTGCGGTGGAATTAGACTGAGGACGAGAGCGGTGAGTGGCAAGCTGAATGCCCGGAGTAGCCCACCTGGAGCAATGCGCTGTCACGCAATGCTGATAGCCCTTCGAGCGTATTCAAGTACGCCACAATGAGTTCGAGATCCTCCAACAGTAAGGCTTTGGCCTTTTGCTGCGGCCGCCCGTGCACCCGCTCAATGCCACGCAAGGTTTTGCGTACGGTGGCGCTGGCTGCCAGGTCAGGAAACCCCTGATAACAGTGCCATTGCGACAGCGACAGCGCCATCAGGCGTAGGGCCACGGTGCGCGAATTCAGCTTTTGCGCGAAGGACAGCAGGTAGCGAATCACCACCGCCTCATCGCACGGCAGCGCGCCACCCCAGACCTGAAAGTGGCGGATGGCTGAGCGGTAGGTACGCCGGGTATTGTCGGCGGTCGCGGCCGCAAGAAAGCGCTGATGTTGCTCTGCCAACTGTGCGGGGGTGGTGAGCGTACCGGGGGTACGTATCAGCGCAATCGGGCGCAGCGGCGGCATCGGACCAATCATCTTCTCCACCGCGTGGGTGCTGTTCATCTGCCTGGGGCTGGTGGTGCCGCTGGGTCTGGGCACAGCCCTGTTCCTGGTGGAGCAAATGCGTCCCGACAGCCGTCTCAACCTGACGCTGCAATGGGCGTTGGATGGACTTGGCGCTGTACCGTCGGTGGTGTTCGGTCTGTTCGGCCACCGCTTGTTCGTGGTTGAACTCGGATGGGGTTATTCATTACTGGCCGGTGGCAGCACTCTTGCTTTTATGGTGCTGCCATTATTTATCCGCGGCTGCGAGCAGGCCTTGCGCGATTGTCCGCACAGCTACCGTCAGGCAGCCGCAGCGCTGGCGATCTCAAGGGTCGGTTACATACACCGTATCCTGTTGCCTTTCGCTGCGCCTGGAATTTCCGCTGCGCTTGTGCTGAGTGCCGGTCGCGCCCTTGCGAAAACTGCCGTGCTGCTGTTTACCGCCGGCTACGTGATGCGTTGGCCGGAAAGTTTGTTCGACTCTGGTCGCACCCTAGCCGTGCATATCTACGATCTGGCCATGAACGTCTCGGGCGGCAGCCCAGCTTCGGCAGCCACGGCCCTGGTACTGCTTGGGTTCGGTCTGATTATCCAACTGTCTGCCTGGTGGATCGGCAGGCGGCCCTTAACCTTCGCGAGATAAGCCCATGAGTCAGCCTCCTGCACTTAGTATCCAGGACCTCAGCGTGCACTATGGCGAGCATGGTGCACTGCTTAACGCCTCCCTTGAGGTGGCGCCCGGCGAGCTGATGGCCGTGGTCGGCCCCAGTGGCTGTGGCAAGAGTAGCCTGCTTTCGGCTGTCAACCGCATGAGCGACCTGGTGCCTGGAGCCCGACTCAGCGGCCGTGTGCTGATTGACGGTCAGGATGTGCTGGGTGGCAAGGTGGATGTCCAGCGGCTGCGCCGACAGGTCGGTATGGTGTTCCAGCAGCCCAATCCGTTCCCCCTGAGCATTGCCGAGAACATTCTGTTTGCCCTGCGCGAACACGGGGTGCGTGAAAAGGTTGAATTGCACAGGCGGATGGAACAGGCACTACAGTCCACTGGGCTGTGGAGCGAGGTGCGTGGCCGACTGGACAAGCCCGCCTTGGGGTTGTCTGGGGGACAGCAGCAGCGTCTGTGCTTTGCCCGGGCTCTGGCATTGGAGCCGCGCGTACTGCTGTTGGACGAGCCGTGCAGTGCTCTGGACCATATTGCCAGCGCGACGGTTGAAGGACTTATTGAGGACCTGAAAGGTCGTTACACCTTCCTGATGGTGACCCACAACCTGGCTCAGGCGCGACGACTAGCCGATCACGTCGCAGTGTGCTGGGTGCGCGACGGATGCGGCTGTGTGCTGGACAGTGGTCCGGCCTGTGAACTCTTCACTAGGGCCAGCGATCCTCTCGCTCACCAATACCTGAATGGCATGCTGTGTTGAGGTCATGAGGTGATCCAGCCGTAAAGGGGAACATTGTTGTGCTTCTGAGGTGTCTAATTTTCTTCCGTCATGGAGTATCGGTTTTCTACTTCGAGGATGGATGAGAGATGCCGAGAAATTCACCGAGGAAATGATCGAGTGAAAGACGCCCTGGTCCGATGGCGATCAGGGCAACAGCCATGGTCGCCCACGGCAGATGGAAGTTCGCCCACCCGTCCGGCACAATGAGTTGGATCACTGCCGTCATGCCGAGAAGCCCCAGGGCACTGAATCGCGTAGCAAGGCCGAGGACTAACAGGATGGGGAAAACAATCTCAGCAGTGCCGCTTGCGAAGGCGAGCGAGTCCGGGGCGGGAAGGTCATAAATCTGTCCGAAGACATGGAGCTTGAATTCTTCCTGGAACAGGAAACCCGCCGTCGGGGACAGTGACAGGAAACCATCCCATTTGGTCAGCCCGGACTTGAAGAAAGGTAGCGCCAGCGCAACCCTAAGCAAGAGTGGTGCGACAATGAATGCTGCCTTTGACAGCCACTGGAGCACGGAATTAACCACCTTTGGAACGCAATCCCATCGCGGTACCCTTCGCGTATCACTCATCATTACCCTCCTCACCGCTCAGATCGAAGCCGACAAAGGCACCCATCTGGATCAATTCCTGCAAGTTTTCGGACAGATCGAAATGGGCGTCCGCGGTGAAAGCATTCGCCATGGCTTGCGATAACGTCAGGCCACTCTCGAGCGCGACCAAGAACTCATAACTCCCAGGGGACATGCTGCGAACGTCCACCTCTGCATCGGAGCGCAGAACCAGCGTGTCCTGACTCTCCGAAAGGTCAACCGGCCCTGGTGTTCCACCCGCAGTATTCATTCGCCAGATCGTGAACGCCGGAAACTCTGAGCGCATTATCCGAAGCGAGGGATGAAGTCTGAGCCGCAAAGATGGCGACTTGTTGTGTGGTACGGCCGCCAGCGCGGCGGGAGCCAAGGGGATTTCGTCGCGGGCGTGGTAGGCCTCGGTCGCAGCGCGCTCGATGCGCGCGACATCGGCGAGATAGGGCACGGATGCAGCGGGATTGAAAGACTCAACAAAACTCGGAAACTCGGCCCCGTAGTGGAGCAGAATCGGCGAGGTAGGAGGCTTTATGGCCACAAAGATGCGTGCCATCGCTGCAAAAAACTCGTCGCCCACAAGCCTTGCAACACAGGGAAAACTTGCCCGCAGCGCTTCGCTCAGCCCCACGACGACATTGTTCCTGTAAACGGAGAAGCGTCTGGCGCTCGGCTTTCCGTCGGGGCCAACCAGACCATCGGGCACTGCACGAGCGGGATCTAGCAGCGCCGAGCCGAAGTCATCGAGCCTAGCAGACAGCGATGGCATGGTGCTCCTCCTGCAAATAAACGTCGTACATGATCGTCTCGGCTCGCTCGGCCTCGGCGCGGAGCTGAGGCCAGTCGGGCACGTTTGCATCCCATTCGATCAGCGTTGGCACCGGCGCCAGGCGATCAATTGCGTGCCGGTACAGGCCCCAGACGATCGCGTCCACACTACGGTCGTGGGTATCGATCAGCAGGGGCCGCCCCTTCTCGTCAACCTCCTGTGCATGACCAGCAAGGTGGATTTCCTGAACGTGAGCGAGGGGGTAGGACTCGATGTACGCGAGCGGGTCCCACTGTTGATTGGTCGCCGCGACATGAACATTGTTGACGTCGAGGAGGAGACCGCAGCCCGTGCGGCGCACCACCTCACCGATAAAATCGACCTCCGACCAGGTGCTTTCAGCGAAGGCGAGATAGGTCGAGGGATTCTCCAGTAGCATTTGCCGACCAAGCGACGTTTGCACGTCATCTATGTGTTCGCAAACACGGGTCAGCGCTTCATTTGTGTAAGGCACCGGCAGGAGATCGCCGAGGTAGCTGGTTCCATGCGTGGACCATGCGAGATGTTCAGAAAAAAGGCCGGGGTCGTACCGTCCGATAAGCGCTTTGAGGCGTTTCAGATGCTCCCGGTCGAGTGGTCTGTCCGCCCCGATCGACAGCCCCACCCCATGCAACGACAGCGGGTAGTGTTCGCGGATCGCCGTCAGATAGCGATGAGGTGGACCACCGGCCCCCATGTAGTTTTCCGCATGGACTTCAAAGAAGCCAATATTGGGCCGAGTCTCAATGATGACGCGATAGTGATCGGCTTTGAGGCCGACGCCCGCACGTGCTGGGATTCCTCGCCCGGTGGCATCTGCAGAATGGTGAACACTCATGTTTGATCCTCTCTCGCGCGGGCAGATGGGTGGGGCGAGATGGCCACCACCCACCAACTCGGAAGCCGGTGTCAGGAAGTCTTGGCCGTGAGGCTGCCGTTGCCTGCAGGCGTTGAGATCGTCGTGCAGGTGCCCTTGGCGACGAGCTTCCAGGCATTACCCTGGTAATCGACGTTGCTGGTGCCTGCGCAGCTCGTTCCGGCACCGGCGAAGCAATCATTGTGACCCTTTTGGGCGACTCCGTAACACTTCTCGTACTTACCAGTCTTCATCATTGCCATGCTCTTGGCCTGGTTCTCCTGCATCATCTTTTCCATGTCAGCTTTGCTCATGTCGGCAGCAAAACCTGGGGTGGCGAAGGCGCCAATAGCGGCGACGAAAGCCGTGGCTACAGCGGCAGACAACATACGATTCGACATTTCATTTCTCCGGATATAAGGGAGCAGCCGGGTGGCTGCCGACATTGAGCCAGCATCCGCTAGCTTCAGTTACTAGGAGGGGGCGACTAGGCAAAACGGTTCGCCAAGTACAAAAAAAGTTCATGCTGGAAATCCGCGATTATCCAAAAACACTCACAGGGACATATCAAGGCAACCATCTTGGTCTACATCCCCTGTTAGGTATCAGGTCGAGTATAGTTACTTAAGGGTTTTCCGCTAACACCAGACGGAGAAGCGACTCGCAATCTCAAGGACGGGACAACAACCTCGTTAGGAATGGTCCGTTAGTTTGCGCCAGACCTCATTACGGCTATGGCCAACCCTGCATTTTCACTTGAATAAATGGCCTTGCAGCGCATAGTCCACACGACATGGACGCAGACACCGTCCGTCGTCGTGAGCCCAGAACTGGTGCAACCGTTCATCGCATTCTCCTTCGCGCTAACCCGCGCGGCATGACAGTTGTTTCACGTCCTTGCGGAAGGTCTGCACGGCGAGCTTCAGACTCTCGACCATCGTCAGATACCAACGGCAAGCCCAGCCCGTTGTTCGGCGCCCAGCCTTACACTCAGCAATTGCTGCTTTTCGAGGAGTTCGGTACGGAAAAACTCGATCCGACCCTGCCTGCACCACCACTGACATACCCAGTACCCACCGTCGGCCCATTGCCGCAGCAAGACCCGGACAATATCGCCCGCAGCGGCCCTTCGAGTTCGGCATTGGAAGCCTTCATGCGCCAGCCCGGGCTGTCCCCGTTTCCGTCTCAGTTCTCCAATGTGCTTGACCGCAACCCGTGGAAGGCGCAAATCGAAACCTTCCTCAACCGCCATCCGGTGGGTTCGCCCGCCGAGGGCCGGCCACTGGGAAAAGGCTGGTCGCATCAACGATGGAACGAGTTCTATCCACAGGTCGCCTTCAAAACCGTGCAAGCAGGCGCCAAGCTCAACGGCGGCATGCGCGATCGTTGGCAACTGCACAACTACGCCGTCGGTGAGTTCGGCCCCGGCGGCCTCTACTACCAGACCTCGGACATCCCGACCACGACGGGCACGACCAAAGGCATCGACACCCGATTCCATCCCAGTATGCCGGTTCAGAATCACAATGCACTGTGGATCTTCGACGGCACCTTTCCGCCAAAACTGCTGATGGTGCGGTATGGCCAGCCGGTGTTGATGCGGCACTACAACGCCTTGCCGATCGATCCGTCGGCCAACATGGGTTTCGGCCTGCACACCATCAGCACCCACGAACACAATGGCCACTCCCCGGCCGAAAGCGACGGCTACACCAATGCGTTTTTCTTTCCGGGGCAGTACTACGACTATCGCTGGCCGCTGCAACTGGCCGGCTATGACACCATCAACACTACGGCCCAGGACCCGCGCGCGGCGTTCCCTTGCGCACCGGGCGAGAAACTATTCGTCAACGACGCCAGCCCCGGCCTCAAGACTTGCGACAACGGCACGATCAAGATTCGTGGCGACTGGCGCGAAACTATGAGCACTCACTGGTTCCACGACCACATGCTCGATTTCACCGCGCAGAACGTCTACAAGGGCAACGCGGTGATGATGAACTACTACAGCGCCCTGGATCGCGGTAACGAAGCGATCGAAGAGGGCGTCAACCTGCGCCTGCCCAGCGGCTCGGCGTTGCCGTGGGGCAACCGCGACTACGACGTCAACCTGGTGGTCGCCGACAAGGCCTGGGACGCCAACGGCCAATTGTGGTTCAACCCGTTCAACTCCGACGGTTTTCTCGGCGACCAGATCTTGGTCAACTGGCAGTTCCAGCCACGTCTAAAAGTACGCGCGCGCAGTTACCGTTTCCGCATTCTCAACGGCTCGGTGTCGCGCTACTTCAGGATTGCCCTCGTGCGTGAAATTGCAGGCAACGGTGGCGAGTTTCCCGGGCCGTCGGGGTCCGGCGTTTCCTACAACCGCGTGCCATTTCACATGATCGGCAACGATGGCAACCTCATGGAACACGCCGTGCCGTTCGACGGCAGCATGGACCTGGACGGTGATGGCGATAAGCAGAACCACAACGCGATCCTGCCCACCCAGGGCATCGCCGAACGCTTCGACATCATCGTCAACTTCGCGAAAAACGGGATCAAGACCGGCGACAAGCTGTATTTCGTCAATCTGATGGAACACAAGACCGGCAAGGGGCCGGAGAAGAACGCCTTGAGCCTGGCGGACGTGCTGTCCGAGAAGTACAAGGCGGTGATCAAACAGGGCAGTAAAGGGCCGGAATGGGACAAAGGCGACCCAGTGGTGGGCAAGTTTATGCAAATGATCGTGCAGCCTTACACCTCCTTGCTGTTGCGTTGGGATATCGAGCATCCGGGGCAGTTCCAGTTGATGCCAACGCCTCTACCCGGTTGGGACGGTGTCACCTACGTCAACTCCGCCGCACTGCCGACCTTCCGTAATGGCGATGGCAACGGTAATGATGACGACGATGACGACAACAAAGGCCAGAACAAGAAACCGATTGCCAACGCCGACAGTGCCACCAGCAGCAATGGCCAACCGGTGAGCATCAACGTTCTGGCCAACGACACCGACCCGGACGGCAACGTGCCGCTCAAAGTGGTGGGCCTGGCCCAGCCTGACTCCGGTCAGGGCACAGCCAGCACTGACGGAGTACGCGTGATCTACACGCCACCGGCCTCTGTAACGGCGCCGTTCACCGCGACCTTCACCTATCAGGCGAGCGACGCCAAGAACGCGATCTCGGAACCGGCAACGGTCTCCGTGGCGGTCACAGGGGCGGCGGTCAACGAAGACCTGGTGGTAACCAGTGCGACCGTGACGGCGCGCTGCAACAATCGCTACACCTGGGACCTGGCGGGGACCACGTCACGCGGCACCGGCAACACACTGACGGTCACCGCAACCACCACTGCCGGCCCGCTCAACCTCGGCAACGCGATCCTCACACCGACCGGCACCGGGGCGCGTTGGCGAGTATCGGTGACTACCACTGGCAGCGGCCCATCGTCCAATCCGACGGTGACCATTAGCTCGGCATTCGGGAAGAGCATCACCGTCCAGATTAGTAGCCGGTAAACTCTACCGGGAAATGAGTAGGAATTTGAGCGAACTGTAAATCGACACGGCGCCCTGGCTATTAAGCCAAGGCGCCGTCGAAATTCACACCATCGGACGTTGATCCGAGAGCCTATCGTCAGAACTTCATTTTCCCCCAGATCAATCCGGTGATTGCAGCCACTGCTGAAGCCGCAAGAACACTGAGTTTTGCCGAAGAAAGTAACGCAGGATCAGAAAACGCCAACGATGAGATAAAGATGGACATCGTAAATCCGATACCGGCCAACAAACCCACCAGTCCGATACCACTCCATGTCACACCTTCAGGCAGCTTGCAGACGTTGAGCTTGACGAGGGCGACGCTCGCAAGAACGATTCCGAGCGGCTTGCCGAGCACAAGCGCTGATACCACACCCATGAAGACATTCCGAGAGACATCATCGTCCAGATTGATGCCTTCAAGGCCGACACCCGCATTGGCCAAAGCGAAGAGCGGCATGACACCAAACGCTACCCATGGGTGCAGTCCTACCTGAACCCGCTGCACCGGAGGCAATATTTCTCTCTGTGCTTGCTGAAGTTGCTTCAGCGGCTTGGCGACCTCCTGCGGACTGTTGGAGGAATGGGAGAAACGATCCATCAGCTCATGGAAACTTCGCCCAATTGTATCCAGTGGTCGTTCCGTTGCGGGCTTGGAGTTTACCGGTGTCATCAGGCCGAGAATTACGCCCGCCAGTGTGGGATGAACACCGGTTTTCAGGAGACCAAACCATACAATGGCGCCAGGCAGTATGTACGCATAGGCCTTGCCAATGCCCATTCTCTGAAAAAGCAACACCAGAGCCAATCCGCTCATCGCCACCACTAACCCCAGGTAATCCAAGCTCGCGGTATAGAAAACGGCAATGATCAAGATGGCGACAATGTCGTCGATGATGGCGAGGGCCAGCAGCAGCACGCGAATACCACCCGGAATCGACTTTCCTAACAGTGCGAGAACCCCGACAGCAAACGCAATGTCGGTGGCGGTTGGCACAGCCCACCCTGTACTGGCTTCGGTACCCTGGTTGAACGCCATGTAAATAATCGCCGGCATCATGACGCCACCTAACGCCGCGCCAAGGGGTAACGTCGCCAACTTCAGATTCGCAAGCGCACCGTCATTGATTTCCTGGCGTATCTCAGCTCCGACCACGAGAAAGAAAATAGCCATCAGCCCATCATTGACCAAAAAATGCAGCGAACACGAGACCGTAAACTCGCCTAAACCTAAGGTGAGTTGGGTGTTCCAAAAGTGATCATAAGAATCAGCAAGCGGGCTGTTGGCCCAGATGAGCGCAACCATAGCAGCGAGCAGCAAGACGATGCCGCTAACCGCTTCGATATGTGAAAACCGTTCTATTGCGGCCAGTGCGCGAGTGGTCAAAACCTGAGGACGGGGAATAGAGGAGGGCGCCGAGTTTTTATCAGACACATTAACTCTCCGCTGGCGGCCCGACCAACGTTTGAGCTTTAACCTGCGCTGTGCCGTATGCAGCAACGCACCCAGCCGGATGATAAGGAGCTAACAAGCAGGATGTAAATGACCAAGCCAAACTACTGAAATGAACCTTCGTCTGCCAAGAATACTCCACCAAGGGTAATTACCTCTCCTCCTTTGTTGACGCAAATCCGAAACTACTGACCGATCACGTCACTATCAAGGATATTAAAAATGATCGCTCGCTGGCGCTGGGTGCTACACCAATTGACCAAACGGCTGTGGTTCAGAGCGAGTCTGTTTTCTTTGCTGGGAATAGCAACTGCGTTACTCGCCGTTGCCTTCAAGGACTACATTCCCGAATCATTACCCACCCGCATCGGAGCCGATGCCGTCGACAAAATCTTGGGCATCATCGCTTCGAGCATGCTAGCAGTGACGACTTTTTCGCTAAGCACAATGGTGACCGCCTACGGTGCAGCCAGCAGTGGCGTAACGCCTCGTGCCACTACGCAGGTGATGGAGGACACCACGACTCAAAACGCACTCGCCACCTTCATCGGATCATTTCTGTTCAGCCTGGTAGGTATTATCGCTTTGAGCACCGGGGCTTACGGCACGCAAGGAAGGGTTCTTCTATTTGCGGTGACCATTGCCGTCGTGATTCTGATTGTTTACACGCTTTTACGCTGGATCGATCACCTGTCCAAGCTCGGCCGGGTGGGCGAAACCATTGATCGTGTCGAACAGGCAACCATAAATGCCATAGAAAACAGAATCCAATGGCCTCATTTGGGCGGTGCTGCTTACCCATCCTAGTGGATGATTCCACCCACGGCGCAAATAATCTCAAGTCATCAAACCGGGTATGTCCAGCATATTGATGTACACGCATTAGGCGCCATCGCCAAAGCCTGCGAAATAAAGATCTTCCTGGACGTCCTTCCGGGAACCTTTGTCCATCTGGGCATGCCGATCGCTCGACCCGTGAGTTTGAACAAGGAGTACGCAGACGCTTTGCACTCCAGCAGCGAAAAGATCCTGGCAGCCCTGACCATCGGCGTGCGTCGAACGTTTGAGCACGATCCACGGTTCGGGCTGTCGGTGCTGTCCGAAATTGCTTCACGCGCGCTATCGCCAGCAGTCAACGACCCTGGAACGGCAATTGACGTCATTGGCCGTGGGGTTAGAAGCCTAACCTGTTGGGGCGTGCCACAAAGTCATACGGCAAAAATCGATGAAGATTGCGAGCAGGTTTACCTGCGCAGTCTGATGGTAGATGACCTATTCGATGACTTTTTCGCGCCCATAGCTCGAGACGGCGCGGGCTTGCTCGAAGTGGACCTCCGTTTGATGAAGGCCCTTGTCAGTCTCTCGCACATACACCCTGATATGTTTGGCGGTGCCTGTACCAGGCATGCAGATCTACTAGTCAAGCGCGCGAACCTTGCACTGACATTGGAGGAGGACAAACTGACGCTATGCGCAATGGCTCGACAACTGATGCGGTAGATCAGTCTGATTTTCGCGAAGTTGTACTACTTTCCGAGGCCTGCAAAAAACCGCGAGCCAACTGCTGATATAACTCGGGTCCCATCCTTGCACTGACCGCTTTGGCAATGAGCGCGACAGCCATGAGACTGATCACCATCCCGTGGCTGTCGATCATCTCCATCACGATGATTGCGGACGTGATGGGCGACTGTGTGACTGCAGCGAGGAACCCGGCCATGCACAAGGCAATGACCGGCTGAGCAGCTAGACCGAAAAGTTCGGCGGCATTTGCCCCAACAGCAGCGCCTACCGCCAGAGATGGGGCAAAAATGCCACCGGGGATCCCGGAAAAGTAAGTCACTACGGTCGCCAGAAAACGCGTGATCGGCGCATGCCATGGCAGGCTGACATCGGACACGATGACCTGGGAGGTGATGCCGTAACCGCTGCCAAATGACATCCCTGCGCTGAGCCAACCGAGAATGGCCACAATCAATCCGCAAGCGCCAGCGAACCAGACAGGGTGCATACGTCGCCATTGCCAGACAACAAATCGATGATGTCGCTGGGGCCACAGCAACATCCGGCTGAACAACCCACCTAGGAGCCCGCAGCCAATACCGGTGACAAGCACCGGGGCAATGATATCGAGGTGAATGTCTTGAACATCAAAATGACCGAAATAGTTGTAGTTACCCTGCAAAGCAATCGCGACCATCCCTGACAATATGATCGTACTGAGCAAGACCCCACTGGTACGGGTTTCCAACTTGCGGCCCAATTCTTCGACCGCAAATGCAACGCCGGCCAGCGGAGTGTTGAACGCTGCGGCAATGCCCGCAGCGCCGCCAGCGAGAATGAGGTCTTCGCTGCGGATGATTCGGGCATTAGGTAAATAGCGGTGAAAGAAATGCATGATCGAGGCGGCGACTTGCACTGAAGGGCCTTCGCGCCCAGCTGAAAATCCGCCGGTCAGCGCCAGGGTGCCAAGACCTATCTTTGCGAAGGCGATTCGCAGCGATACCAGTTTTTCGACGGGCTTCCCTTGGTGAGCCAAGCGCGTGGCGGCGATCACTTGAGGGATCCCACTGCCCTGTGAGCCCACAAAAAAACGAGTGGTCATCCACACCACCAGCATGCCAATCAGAGGTGTGTAAACAAAGGGCAACCATGGCCGCTCAGCAGTCTGTTGGGCAAATTGCGTCAGCGCTAGGTCGGCCAGTCGGGCGAACATCACCACAAGAAGGCCTGCGACCGTTGCGGCTGCCCAGAGTGTCACTCGTGTACGCCAACGGATCGAGGCAAAACGACGGCGTAACAGCAATAGCGGTTTTATCACCCGAGTGGTTCCAGTTGTAGTTCGTCACTGTGGTGCGTGCAAGACTAACCGGATAAGTCATTTACTCCAACCGGAGCCCGCCAATTTCTGTGGGCACCATCATCGGAAGACTGGATCTGTACGATTACGGTCAAGAAGCTCGGAAGTCGGCCATTGATTGCGCTACAGGAGGGTGAGCCTGGCAGTTGGTGAAAGCGTTGGTGGGATACAGATGCATCTGTTTTTTACTAAAATGAACCTCGGCAGTCTTGACGAGACCGAAATTGCCGAACCATGGCCGATACCCTGTTACACCGAGGCAAAAATACCCAGAAGGATGTGCTGGAGAAGCTGATGAACTCAGATGATATACGAACAGAGCTAGCGCTCGCGAAATTCCTCAACGGCAACTCATCACTCAATGATGCGGTCCAGAGGCTGAGTCTGAACGAAAGAAAATTGTGCATCGAGTCAGCGTTTGAGCAAGAGGCAACACGTTTGGGGATCGAGGTGTGGGAGCTAACGCTTACACTGATTTCGGAGTCTCCTGAAGAACTCAAAAGTCTGACCCTAGAGTTTCATCGAGAAGTGGCAGAAATGGTAGAAATGGTAGAAATGGACTGGGAGGAGTATTGCGAATTGAACGGGATTGACGAGTGACTGCGTAATTGCATTGCTACTGACTAGCATGCTCCTTAGTGACGATCTGTCAAAAGCGATCAATCACATGTGTCTACGAATCCAAGATCAATTCAGTACTTATAAGTCACCACACTGCCCATACGCTGTAACCGAAAGATCCAGTACAGCGAGTCATCAAGGCGTGATCGCGTCTGATCGGAGTGTGAGACCTGTTTAACCCACCATTTTCTTAAGCGCATCTAGTTTACGCTTCACCCCTATTTTTGGATTCAGGGTGATAGCTTCTTCATATACTTGAATAGCTTCAAGGTGCTGGCCCAGTATTTCGTGCGCTAGACCTTGAGCCTTCAATGCCATTGGCTTCCACGAAGGGTTGGCATCGGCGCCTATGGACCTGGCACGAGTTATGGCTTTCAGAACCGTGCGAACACCTGCTTCCGAGAGGCCAGGCTCTCCCAGGATCCTGTCAGCAGCGAGAATGATCCGGTCGTACTGTGATGAGCATAGGTTCGCTCCATCTAGCTTATCGGCATCGAGAAAAACACCGTTCTTGTCGTACCTGTATTTACCCACCCCCATAACATCGACAATCAGGAGTGTCCCTTCCTCATCGAAACTATAGCTATCCGTGCCAGCCGTTCGTGGCGTGATGGAGAACAGCTCTGTGCCAGTTCCCAGATCGAACAGGAAGAGCTTATTGGCGTGATCTGTCGGGCTGTTGGCCGTTATGCAGAACGCGAGTTTGCCATTTCTTGAAATACCGCTATCAAGAATATTGGCCGTCAACTCTTTGGTTACGACAGGGACGCCATTGCTATCGAAGACTCTGAAGGTTCCTGAAAGTGCGCTTCCGAAATGCCAATCTTCCAGACTGAACGAGCCATTATCAGCAATAGAACCGTTGTTGGGACGAGGCATTTTTCCATGCGCGGATACAATATCACGTGAAACGTCGACTAAAACGTACTCTCCAAGCCCACTGTCGCGTTGCCCCCCCTTGCTAGAGATTGGGTCCCAATCTCTCCATGAGAGAGCCCAGCTTTTCGACTTGGAAAAATGGTAGAGGCCGCGATAGTTGAGTGAATTGACAGTCATCAAAATCCTGCCCAGGTCAATCGTCTGAGCCTTGGCTGCGGGCGCACCTACGCGGGACTGGTATTCAGTTTTATTTTTGAACAGCCAGTCAAAAAATCTCATACCTACCCCACTTCATAACCCTTGTGAAATACAAAAGGTCAAAGACCTAAAATTCAAATCAAAAATGCCCCTTGACCGAGAGATTGATAGGTTCACAACCATATGTCCTAGCCAAAAGGACTTATCACTGTAGTTGAGAGCTGAAAAACAGTGGACGGCTGCATGTCCAGTCTGCTTCAACCACGACCAGTCCAGCTACTTCTAGCCGAGAATGTGATGTCCCGTCGCGCTCACGTCACACGAGCGGCAAGTTACCAAATAGGTACCTTCTCTAGACTGCATAGCGACAGAAGCTCCCATAGGGCTCGCCGAGCCATGGTTCCCTAGGCCAAAAAAAGGGCCCATGCAGGGCCCTTTGTATAAAACGATCTTACTGAGTACGCCACGACTCAACAACGGTTGCACCGAACTCTGTTTTCCATTCTTTCAGTTCCCGGTGATTACCGCCCTTGGTTTCGATCAGTTCACCAGTATTCGGGTTCTTGTAAATCTTCACGTTGCGCGCTTTACGGAATACTTTCGGTGCGGCAGTGACTGGGGACCGATGACTTGCCTGAGGATCAAGCAGGTTGATGACGTTCCGAAGACTAAAGCCATACTCACCCAGCAGTGCGCGGAGCTTGCTTTCAAACTCCATTTCTTGCTTCAAGCCTGAATCGCTTTTCATTGACTCGAGCTCTGCGAGCTGTTCGGCGAGTTGTTGTTCAAGCTTGCGAAATTCAGCCAAACGAGACATGGATAGCGTCCTTAAGGTGTGAGATTGCGCGAAATGCACTTTCCGAATGCTAAGTGATATTTCAATCTTAGTCATCCATACCCTTTTGAAAGTGGCCTTAGCCAGTCAGCACTGTGTAAACAGCCCAATAGTAAGAACGGTCAATATCTCCAAAAAACTGGAGTTACGAGCACCAACACAGTAAGGATTTCCAGCCGTCCCAGTAGCATGCCAATGGTCAGTAACCATTTCGCGGAGTCAGGTAACGATGAGAAATTACCGGCCGGCCCAATGATCGTACCCAGGCCCGGCCCGACATTGCAAACCGCAGTAGCGGCGCCACTCAAAGCCGTCGTCCAATCCAGCCCGATCAGCGCCAGCCCCAAGGCGATTATGGCAATGGTGATGGTGAAGAAAAATGAGAAGGTCAAAAGTGAGCGCAAGATCTCTTCGTCAATGGGATGACCATTGTATTTCTTCTGGATCACCGCTCGAGGATGGATCAGTTGCTTCAAACTACTCACGAGTAGGGTGGCAGCCACTTGGAAGCGGAAGATTTTAAGGCCACCAGCCGTCGAGCCTGAGCATCCACCGACGAAGGTCAGGTAGAAAAAGAGCAAGACAGCGAAGCTGCCCCATAAGGTGTAATCGCCAACCGCGACTCCGATGGTCGTGACAACCGAGGTTACATTGACTGCCACGATACGAAACGCATCCCACCATCCGTAGTCGCTGTGAAAGTATAGCCATGTACCCACAGCCAGCCAGGTGACAATCAAGAATCCAAGAAATCCGCGTACCTGCTGATCCTTCAGTACCGCACGCCGATGACCGCGTAATGTTGTGACGTACAAAGTAAAGGGCAAGCTACCCAGAATCATGATGGCCACAGCTACCCAGTGAATCGCTGGCCGTGTCCAATGCCCAAGTGAAGCGTCCGATGTTGAGAATCCCCCAGTAGAGATCAACGACATTGCGTGATTGACCGCTTCAAACGGCGTCATCCCGGCGACCCAGAGTGCCAGTGCTCCGGCACCGGTGAGCCCTAGATAGAGAAAGAGGATGTACTTGGCTGCCACATGGGAACGTGGCGTCACTTTCTCCGACCAGTCTGAGGACTCTGTCTGGAAAAGACGCATGCCACCCACTCGCAACAGTGGAAGGATCGCTACAGCCATGCCAATGAAGCCGATCCCGCCCAGCCAGTGAAGCATCGAGCGCCAGATCAGTAATCCCGGTGAAGCTGTATCCAAACCACTCAGAACAGTTGATCCCGTGGTTGTGATACCAGACATCGTTTCAAAGAAAGCGTCGGTGTAGCTGATGTGACTGATGAACACCATTGACAACGCAGCGAAGGAACACACCACTACCCAACTGCCAGTAGGTACATATCCCTTGGACGAAGCTGGGCAGTATCTGGGCGTCCCCGTAGGATCAACAGGAGGCCACAGATGAAGGTAATTAAACTCGACCAGAGAAAAGCTGACAGGTCGTCGCTGCGCTCATAGGCCACGAGCGTGATCATGGGAATAACCATGCTCACAGCCAGCGTGATCAGAAAAATGCCTAAGATGAAGCCGATAAGCTGCATTGCTGCGAGGGACATAAAAGTAACCTGCCAAATTAGCGGCGCGCAGTATCGAATGCTCAACCTCAATAACCCGTAAATTTTGCGTAAAATTTTTACGAGCAGCTACCCAGATTGAATACGCCGTGTCGTATTGGATCCGATACTCATTGGCGCAGTGTAGGTTGCAGCGTTGACCAATTAAATCGGAGCAAGCCAGCGTAACTAGCACAGAGCTCTGTGCTTCTTAGGAGTGCATATTCAATCGATCGATGCAACAGATCCGCTAAATCTTTCGACTAGCGTTTACAGTTAGTTTTCCGGGAACGTCCCAGCACCACTGCTGATTTGATCAAGGATGACCCCGCGACTAGATCGGGCTGGCGTAGGTGATGGGCGCCGCTAAAAATCGGTTAATGTCAGTCCTTTTAGAGGTCGCGGTAGGGATGGCAGTTACCTGCTTGAACCCCTACCGCTACCCTTTTAGAGTCACCAACTGTCCTCTCAACGCACAAAGTCAATAGCTTGGTGCCACACTGACACGTAGGACATAGCGACTCGTAGTGTCGGGTCTATCCTATCTTGGAGCGATTACTTCATGATCAATATCGATGATTTTCGATTCAAGTCTCACCATCTTTTGGTAGGGCTCGATGCTGCTACAAACCAAGAGATGATGCTGGTATCAGCAGGGAGAGTTACTGGCGACCCTTGGAGCGAAGCTGTTAAACGACAAAAGCAGGCATTTGAGGCATGGACTGCATTTCTTTATGAATCTGAAACGGAAGCTATTCCTTGATGGTCGAGTGGTAGGATACCGAGCACGAGCTACCAAGAGATGTTCGATCTGTACTCATACAATGGAAGGGTTTGAAGGGGGAGTCATAACCCATGAATGAAAAGCCCGCATGGGCGGGCTGTTTTTTCACACACAGGGGGCTGATCCTTCAGCTGACGTCAGTGTAGAGGGAGTATTTTGAGGCGCAAGTCGGAAACGAAACGCCAGGCGGTTGGCTATCGCGAAGAGCAGTAGCTACTTTTCCCATAAGGTCATTCAGCGAGGCAGTCTCGCTTTACACCAGCTATCCAGCTGTACGGTGGTGACAAATGAACACACACCAACGCCGCCGACGCATAATATTTTGGCGGGGGTCATTCCCCGTGATACTTGGATTTATAGTGCTGGTCCTAGCCTTAGCGCTCGCCGACCGGATCGCCCCCGTAAGCCCGCGAGAGATCGACGACGAAAATCTGAACCAGGAGGTGGAGCACTTATCAGAATTGAAGAGTCAGGAAGCTGCCCCCATTGCGATACCGTCTCAACGTGATAAATAAGCCCGTTCGTCGGGCGGGTCTAATCCGATTGACACAGTTTCGAACCCCGAACTCGTTGTTGAGTTTCGCTTTCAGACTGCTGGGGTGGGTCAAAATGGCGTCGGCATCCGAGTCAAAATGCATTGGGAGTAATACCACTCGGATCAACGCCAACGCGCCTTCAACACTGGCCACCGCCGGCTCGGGTGACGTCTTGGGTGGAATTATTCTGGGCCTGTTTGTCCAAGCAGTGACCGCCTTTTCCAGCGCCGCTGCGGGTGGCCGGTTGCACGGCGCGGCGGCCGCCGAATTTGGTCCCGTTTTGTTGGCGGAGGACCTACTGCCGGCAGTGGTCCGTCGGCTGTTTAGCCGACAGCCTTCCGTTAAGGAGAAAACTCTGCGCCATCCTCAGGTTGACGGGACACCATCACATAGCAGCCAATCTCCGCCGTTTACCAATACATCGTCAGGGAGCTCGCACCCACCGAACACGCGTTGGACGAAGCACCGGTCTCCATTGTTTGTGAGCCGGTCAAAGTGCCAGGCAGCCCAAGTACACATGGCAGAATAACCATGCATCTTGAGGCGGGCACAACTCTTGAAGAAGAGCAGGCCATCGCGAAAACGCTCCAGACCAAGGTCAAGGGGCTGTTTCATCTGAAAGCTTCGGAGGATGAGTCCATTTAGTTTGAGTTCGGCGACCTGGCCAGCGTGAGCGAAGCCTGGACGGGCGCACCGAGAGCGGGATTTTCCTTAGTGTCTTTGCCGCTGCACCTGCGTTACCAGACATGCGTGTGGCGGGCGTAGTGTCAGCATGAAGAGGCTCGAAAATTTCAGGCACCTTGAGCAATATCATTCGGCTATTATGATAAAAAAGCGTGTTCAGCCCTCTAGACCACCTTGGTTGATCCAGCTGATTCAGAAATAAGGATATTTCGATGCCCGCCCCAGCTTCGTTGCTGCCGACAGTTCTCTTTCTATCGCAATCTGCACAAGTGCATGCTGCTCGTCCGAGCGGCGGTTTTGGCGTGGATGCTCGAAAAACGCCAGAGAGTTTTTCATGAATTACTTTACCGACACTGCCGTTAACATTTTAGGCAACAGTAAGCTGCGGACGCCTCAAATCGAGGCCTACATCAAGGCCCAAGAGCATTTTGCGAGCGATCCTGAACAGGATGCACTGATACGGGGTACGCATAGTTCCTCGCTATGCGAACCTCCGAACCCTGTATCGTCATCAGACAGCTATCCGTCAATATCTACAGATCACCCCGTTTTATGGGAGCGATGCCCTAAAAATCGCAGAGGAAACTGCCCACGAAGCGGTAGTGGTCCTTGATTAACGTGTTGACGTCGTCAATGTCCTGATTGGCGTGCTGCTTGAGCGAGGCTACGAACTGCCTACCTATTCGACGCTCAATGAGGCGGCTGAAGATGCGCAAGTTGCTCTCCAGGAAAAAATTTTCAATTGTGTCGTCGATAGAGCCCCGATTGATGTGATCTACCGTCTAAGAGAGCTTCTTGACACCGATTTCGGTCGTCGCCAAAGCGACTTCAACGCCTTGAAGCAAACGCCAAAGAAACCGTCCCGCAAGCATCTGGAGGTGCTGATCGACCACCTGACCTGGCTCGAAGCATTCGGCGAATTGGACGTCATCTTCGATGGCATCGTGGATTCCAAGATCCGTCATTTTGCCGCCCAGGCCGCAGCGTAGGACGTCGCGGAGCTGAAAGGTTGCTCCCTGCCGAAGCGCTACACCTTGGTGCTGGCCCTGATCTACCGCATGCAGGTTCGTACCCGAGATCACTTGGCAGAGATGTTCGTTCGGCGGCTTTCCACCATATACAAGCGTGCCAAGGAAGAACCGGAACAGATCCAGCTCAGGCAGGAGGAAACTTGAACAGTTCGTGGCCACGCTGGATGGCGTACTGGAGATTCTGGCTCAGGAGCCGGACAATCAGGAGGCCGGCAGTCTGATCCGGGAATACCTCTCACCCGACGGCAATCATGATCGCCTGCGAGAAACCTGTGCCGAGGTGCAGGCTACCGGCGGTAACAACGACCTTCCGCTGATCTGGCAGCACTTCAAATCCCACCGTTCGCTCCTGTTCCGGCTCAGCCATATCCTCCAACTGGAACCCACCACGCAGGATCGCTCGCTGATCCAGGCTCTGGAGCTCGTTCAGGACAACGAGAATCTGCCCCGTGAGTGGATTGATGACCATGTCGACTTGTCGTTCGCGTCCGATCGCTGGGCGAAGGTCGTGCGTCGCTCGGCCAGTGAGGGGCCTGCTACCAACCGGCGCTACCTGGAGGTCGGTGTCTTCTCTCACCTGGCCAGTGAGCTGCGATCAGGTGACCTGTGTGTCATTGGCTCGGAGTCTTTCGCGGACTACCGAAAGCAACTACTGCCCTGGGAGGAATGTCTCGCTCGTCTACCGGCGTACTGCGAAAAGGTTGGTCTGCCGAGTAGCGCCAAGGACTTTGTTGCCACGTTCAAGGCCCAACTGGAAGAGACCGCGCAGCAGTTGGATGACAAGTTCCCGTCCCGCCGCGGTGATGTCTCGATCAACGACGGCGGCGAGCCGGTGCTGCGACGGGTGATGGCACGCGATATCCCGCCCTCGGCCATTTCACTGCAGACCGCCATTACCCAACGCATGCCGGCCAGGCATGTGCTCGACATCATGGCCAACATTGAGCACTGGATTCAGTTCACCCGGCATTTCGGGCCCATGACCGGCAATGAGCCGAAGCTCAAGGAACCGGCCGGACGCTACCTGATGACGATTTTCGCCCTGGGCTGCACTTGGGCCCCAACCAAGCAGCTCGCCACCTAGCCCGCAATGTCACGCCGCACATGCTGTCGTACACCAACCGCCGTCACCTGTCACTGGAGAAGCAGGACAAGGCGGTGGCCGCGGATGGCGCCCAGTTCGACTTCTACGACGACAACCTGCTGGCCGGCTACCATTTCCGCTATCGAAAAATGGGCGCCGTGGCGTACCGGCACGTCGCCAACAACTACATCGCGTTATTCCAGCACTTCATTCCGCCGGGCATCTGGGAAGCTATATATGTCATTGAGGGGCTGCTGAAGGCGGATCATAGTGTTGAGGTCGATACAGTCTACTCCGACACCCAGGGCCAGTCGGCCACGGTGTTCGCCTTCACCCACCTGTTGGGCATCAACCTGATGCCGCGCATCCGTAACTGGCGCGACCTGGTGATGTGCCGGCCGGATCGAGGTGTCTCATACAAGCACATCAACCGCCTATTCACCGACACCGCCGACTGGCACCTGACCGAAACCCACTGGCAGGACCTGATGCAGGTGGCGCTGTCCATCCAGGCCGGCAAGATTTCCTCGCCAATGTTGCTACGCAAACTCGGCTCCTACAGCCGGCGCAACAAGCTCTACCACGCCGCGCAGGCACTGGGCAGCGTGATCCGCACGATCTTCCTGATCAACTGGATCGGCAGCCGTGAGTTGCGCCAGGAGGTGACCGCCAACACCAACAAAATCGAGTCCTACAACGGCTTCTCGAAGTGGCGGTCCTTCGGCGGCGATGTCATCGCCGAGAACGATCCGAATGAGCAGCAGAAGCGCCTGCGCTACAACGATATGGTCGCCTCCTCGGTGATTCTGCAAAACACCGTCGACATGATGCGCATCCTGCAGAAGCTCGCCCGTGATGGCTGGCAGTTTACCGATGAGGACGTATCCTTCCTGAGTCCCTACCTGACCAGCAACGTCAAACGCTTTGGTGAGTTCAACCTGAAACTCAAGCGCCCGCCGGAACCCTGGATCAAGGACTCCATTTCCCAGCAGGCGGCGGGTTCAGTTCGTGGGCAGCAGATACCCACTAGCACTGTTGAGGAGACGAACTGATGCACATCCCGCCCGCTTCGTTTCGAGTGACACCCTATGGGGAAGTTGATTCCCAGGCACTAGATTCCCTGCGCGAGAGCTATGAGCCCTCTCAATTGCTTGACGTGGTGGACCGGCTGGATGCCTGCCTGGCCGAAATAGGAGGGGTCGGCAGCATTCGGGACAACCTCTTGCGTCTGTATGCCATGGCCATGACCGTAACGGAGGGCTTGCCTCTTACCGTAGCTACCAGCGATATCGACAGCATCTGGGACGAGGCGATGGCCCTTCAAGAGGATATTTCTGCTTTATGTTCTTGCTTGCAAGCGGGCTCTAAACATGTGATTCCATCGGCGGCACTTGCCCCTTACTATCAGGACTAGGCTATCAACGGTGGGAACGGCCGTGCGGAAGGTTGCCGGCAGCTCTGGCTCACCACGGCCGCAGCGCCTCCACGATCCGTTGGTAGTGGCCGAAGGCACCATAGCTCCCCCGCTGGAATAAAAGCGCTCCGGCCCGGTGATAGTCAGTGGGCCCGCACGGGTCAAGGCGTTGCGCTGGCTCGATGAGGTGCACAGCATCGGTATTGCCCTAACGCAGACGGCGCACATCCTGCTCTGCCGCATCGCTGTCGCCAACACGACCAGGGTCCCAGCGATCAACAGATGCCAACATCGCGCTAAATGGGGACGCTGGTGGCGTACGCGCTGTACCTGGAGGTTACTGCGCATACCGTCCATCCTCGGGGGGCTGGAGACGTTGCTACGCGGACTGTGCAGCGGCATCGTACGCGCATGCCGAGGCGATGTTCTGTCAGCCCGGGTCGGCAGCGCGGAGCGCTTTCTCCTGCTGTAGGGCCTGGGCCGTCGGGTAGGTTTCGTCACGGATGCGCCAGGCTTGCAACCAGGACAGCTTGGCGTAGGTTATGCTCGGACTCGACTCGGCCACCTTGATCGGGCCGAGGTTGCTGGCATCGCTCGGGATCGCCGTTAGCAGTAGCGTCCGGTCTTTCGCCTGTGCGCCATCCTTCAGGTGCGAGAAGTGACGGGTGAAGCCCGTCAATTCATCCAAGTTCATCAGCAGTTCGGTGATCTTGATGCGCGGCAGTAGCCGGCTGATCTGGTCAATCAGCGCCTGTGCGATATTGGGCTCAGCGCAATCCAGCGGGATGATTTTCAGCCTGGTCCCGGTGAGGATAGTGTCGGGAAGTTCGTTGTGCTTTGCCGGTTGTGTGAACGCTTCTTCCGAGATATCACCGTTTTCTTGCGTGACGGTAGCTTCAGTTCGATACGTGAACTAGCCAGCTCCGTTACTACGTTCTTAGCGTTACAAAATGCTCTGCCGAGCCGATACGGCTGGAGTGCAAAAGGGGAAGAGATATTGAGCAAGATCCAGCGTGCACGAGAGGCGATGGCATCACAGCGTAAAGAGAACGTTTTTTCTTAGACAGAACACTAGAATGTCTTGCTGTCGCTCTCTACCTGTATCTCCGACCTGCCAGCTACCGTTCCTGAGACCCCGCGTGGGTAATTTCCAGCCAGCCATATAGCTCGTGCACCGGCATCGGGCGGCAGATGCCAAACCCTTGTACCAGATCACAGTGATTGATCTTCAGCCAATCCAGTTCGCTGGCTGTTTCGACGCCTTCGGCGACAACCGATAAGCCGAGCTCACGGCACAGCACGATGGTCGAACGCACGATAGCGGCACTTTTTCGTTGTTGGTCAACCTGGGTGATGAAGGATCGATCGATCTTCAGTTCATGGACCGGCAGCGTTCTTACATAGGACAGTGAGGCATTGCCGGCACCATAGTCGTCAATCGAAAGCTTGACGCCCAGCCGAGCGAGGGCGAGCAGGTGCGTGTGTGCCAGTTCGGGGTCGTCCATCAGGGCGCTTTCAGTGATTTCGAGACAGAGCATTTCAGCTGGTAAGGACGTCTGGATTAGCAGCTGTTGTACCTTATTGATGAGTGCTGGGTTAAGCAGGTCGAGTGCTGATATGTTGACCGAGGCCACGATCTCTAATCCGTCGCGCCGCCACTGCGTGGCGTGGCCAACCACCTCACGAATCAGCCAGGGCGTGATCTCGCGAATGAAGCCGGTTTGCTCTGCAAACGGGATAAACAGATCAGGTGTAATCAGCCCCCTGATCGGATGTTGCCAGCGTAACAGTGCTTCAACCCCGCTGATGCGAGCGTTGGCAAGATTCAATTTTGGCTGGTAATAAATGACGAATTCATTTCGCATCAGGGCATCGCGCATCTCGCCGAGTAACGTGAGTTGCTCATGCTGCACCACGTCTTCGAATTCCGCGGCAAATGCATAACTGTCGTGCCGGCGTTTGGCCGCCTTGATTGCCAGGTCGGCGCGCCTGAGCAAGGCGGTGGGGTCATTACCATCGTCTGGATAAAACACTACGCCCAGGCTTACGTCGATATCCAGTCGCTGGCCATCGAGCCGCATCGGCCTGCGTAGCGCGTCCAGAATCATCTGTATGTACCCGGAAATGGCGGATTTATCGCTGCCTTCGTACAGAATGACGAACTCATCACCGCCAAGTCGAGCAACCAGGTGGGACGCGGCAACGCAGGCGAGCAGGCGGGCGGCTATTTCACTAAGCATACGGTCGCCCACTGCATGACCTAGGGCATTGTTAATTGGTGCGAAGCGATCGATATTGAGGATTATCAGGGCGCCATGTTCACCTGCGCTGGCCGTGGCAAGCGCCTCCATGAAATGTGCCCTGTTGGGTAGGTCGGTCAAGCTATCAACATAGGCCAGGCGGGTTATCCGTTCCTCGTGGATCACGATGTTTTTGCGCATCAACGCCAGCGCTCGCAGCAATACCTGCATTTCCGGGCCTCTACCGCGAGGAATGTTCTCGTTGTAATTGCCCGCGGCGATTGTTTCTGCCACGGCGACCGCTTCACCTATGGGTATGACGATGGAGCGCGAGATCAACAAGGCCAGCAGAGCGCCGAGTACCAGCGCGCTGGCCGTAATCGCGACTATTTGCAGGCGTGTGGCAGTGGCGGACTGCTCAAAATGCTCAACCTCCAGGTTCATCAGTGTTTGTTGACGCTCCGTCAGGCGCAATGTGACATCCAGTAGCGCATTCAGTGCAGGGGCTGTGTACAGTTCAAAGTGCGCTTGAGCCTGAGTCAGGCCTTGGATTTCGATAAGCTCGACCGTCTCCTGAAACAAGACACCATAGCGTTGACGCAACTCGGTAGCCTGGGCGATTTGAGATTGCGAGTAGGCCCGACTGTCCGCATGCGCAAGGCTGGCAATTGCAGCATCCGATGCCGTCATGGCCGCGTCCATCTGCGCATAAAGAGGGATTCGTTGATCCCGGTCGGGGGTTTGCAAAAGGCGCAGAAGCTGGATGGCGGCGTATTGCGAGTGCTGGTTCGCGCGCTCGGCGAGTAGGACGAGTCGGGCGGGCTGATCGACGAACTCGTGCATGCTGGCGCCCAGTGTCTCGAGGCGATGTGAGGTCATCACCGAGAGGGCCAGCAAAAGCCCGAGCAGTGCGGAGAACGCCAGGATCAAGCGGTTGCGGATTGAGGCGAACTGGGCGAATCGCTTCAGGGTGAAGCCGATCATGCTGGTGTGCCTCCTTACTAAGCAGGGCTTCCTTGCGCCCGACTACAGGCGAAAGGCGGCAACCGAGGACTGTAATTTTGCGGCTGTTTGCAAGAGTTCGTCGGTGACCGTTGCAAGCTGATCGGTAGCCTGTTTGTTGGTCCTGGCCATCTCGACGATGGTGCGCACGTTGCCAGCAATCGCCTCGCTTTCCCGGGACTGGTCAGCCGCCAGTTCAGTCAGTTGTTCAAGGTTGTCGAGGGAATCCTGGGCATCGATCTGTAACGCCTCCAGCGGGACGGCAATGCTCTGTATCAAGTCCATGCCGTGCTCCATACCGCGCTTGCCCGCGTCGATATCACGGGCCGCATTCTGGGTCTGTTGATTGATCAATGTCATCACTCGGTCAATCTCTCCGGTGACATCCGCGGTGCGATTGGCCAGAGTACGCACTTCATCGGCGACGACCGCGAAGCCTCGACCACTCTCGCCGGCCCTTGCTGCTTCGATAGAGGCATTCAGCGCCAGGAGGTTAGTTTGATCGGCGATTTGGCGGATCAGGCTGACCGCTCCTGCGACTTCTTTGGCGCTCAGACCGAGCCTGGCGACCGATTGGGCCGAGCCGTCGACGGCCGTGGCGATCTGGGCGATTTCCGCGGCAACCACGGTGATGGCTTGAGCACCTTCCTGCGCCAGATCACGGGCCTTGAGGGCTTGGTTGCGGGCGGTCAAAACGTTGCCCGCCATCGTGCCGATACCTTGGGATAACTGGCCGATGGAGCGATCGATAGACCCCGCCAGTTCGCTCTGCAGTGCCGAGTCCACTTTGACCTTGGCTGCTGGGACCTGCAGTTGCTCGGCCGCCGAGTCTACATTTGCTGCGCTGCTCAGGATCGAGCCGATCAACGTGCGCAGGCGCCCGCTCATGCTGCGCATGCCTGCCAACAGTTTGCCGATTTCATCGTTGCCGGCATTGTCGATCGTGTGTCTGAGGTCGCCAACGGCAATCCGGTCTGCCACCATTCGCGCGCGATCCAAAGGTTGAGTGATACTGCGGGTCATATAAATGGCCATCAGCAGACCTGCGATCAACGCGCTGAAGCCCAGGGCGAGCACCAACTGGATTGAGCGTTCGGATGCCTGCATTGCCAATGTCTGGCGTGCGTGCATGGACAGTTGTTGCTGCTCCGCCATTGCCGTCGTTTGCGTCAACAGTGCATTGAGTGCGCTGCGGGTCGGCCCCGTCATAAGCTGCACGGCCGAGGCTCGCTCGCCCACTTCCAGCTCCTCTACAGTGGCACTGAAGTGCATTTCGTAGTCCTTGCGCAGGCTTTCCAGGCGGGCGAGCATAGCCTGCGACTCAGGTTCGGTCATCAATGCGCGAAATCCCCGCAGCGCTTGATCGATCTCGGTGTTCTGCGCGTCGATCTCCTGATAGATGGCGGTACGCTGTTCGCGGTCTTCAAGGACGAAGAGCAAAAGTAAGCGACTAGCAGCCGTTTCAGCGTGCAGGTTGATGGCTGAGGCCTGCTCGGCACGCGCGGCATCCCCTTCGACCACGTCGTGCATGCTCTGAGCCTGCAGGTCGAAACGTTGCAGACTGATGAGGACGATGGCCAAAAGAAATATGAGGACGATGGCATAGCTGATCGTCAGGCGTTGTCGAATGCTCATCGCAGTGTTTCTTTATGCATGTCGTTGTCGCTCCATGAGGCTGGTGCACTTCCTTGCGGCATTTATCGGCTGAATTTCCGTGCAATGAAGTGATCCAGAGCAACAGCACCAGGACCTTTCGCCAGCAACAGCAACAGCACCGTGGCCCATACACCATGGGTAGGGTACGCATCCGGATAGACCAACAGCTGGATAGTCAGCGTCATGATCAACAAGGCCAGAGCGGAAAAACGCGTGGCTAAGCCAATTAAGATCATTAATGGGAAGAAATGCTCCGCAAAAGCCGCCATGATGGCCGCCGATTCGGGAGCAATCAACGGTAGTCGATACTCTTCTTTAAACAAAAGCACCGCCGACTCAGCCAATCTTGGCAGCCCGAATTGAAACTCTCCAGATACTATGTCGAGAGCTAGGCCTTGCACTTTGGTCTCTCCAGATTTCCAGAAAATGGCCGCAATAGAAAAGCGTCCTAGCAAGGCGATCAACCAATAAGGCGTACGCTCAAATTGCTCAATAAACCATTTGATCAGTTTCACTACGCGGGCTTCATGCATTGAGAACTATTCCTAAATATTGTAACGAATGATGGCACCGTAGCGGAGCATCAGCGCCAATGTCGTCTCAAGGTTAAAAGGGACGTCCGTAGAAACCGCATCAGCGAAGACAGCACCGCGGTGCAAATTTTCGATGAACTCCGCAGCACCGTGTTCTATGCGGACAACTACTACATCTAAATCTTGACGAATTAGCATGGCTGCTTCAGAAACATCCGGGTGTATGCTCCCTAAGGTGTTCTCCGGCGACAGATCTTGATGGGCCGCCCAGAGAGAAACCACGGCATATCGCGAACGCACTACATTGATAGATGGATGCAGAGTGAAACGCACCTGTGACAGGGTCATTTCATTGCTTAACAACTTAGACAGTTCTGATATCGCTAAAGACCCCTCCTCAGCTGCGTGGTAGGTCTGTACATAGCCTACTTCTAGGCGTGCAAGATCTCCCAGATAAGGCAGCGCGGAAGCTGGTGCAAAGTCACACACGTAGCTAGGGAACAAGTCACCGTACAAGGTTAGTACTGGTGAGCGGGGAGGATGGGCGCGCACGAACTGACCAGCCATAGCGCGGAAAAACGCCTCTCCGACGAGTGCTTGGGTGACGGGGAAGGTATCGGCCAAAGCATCGATTAGGGAAACAATGACGTTATTTCTGTAAACCGCAAAACGCTGGGACGGGTCAGAGCCGTTCCAGGTAGTTAAGCCTGACGGGCAAACGGCCGCTTCCTGCATTAAGCTTTCAGCAAAATCATCGTGAGCGCTCATACAGATGCCTTCTTTGGCTCTGTAGGGGATGGCAGGGCCGGAAATAGCCGCCGAGTGATTGCGTCGGCTTGTTGAGCTTCGCTCAGTAACACCCTTAATTCAGGGATATCATTGTCGCGTTCGATCAAGGTCGGTTTCGGGCCAGTCAACCCCAAGGTAAATGCATAGAGTTCCCACACAACTTTCGCAATCGGCGCGCCATGATTGTCAATTAGCAGCGGCGCTCCTTTCGTGTCTACCTCCTCAGCAAACCCTGCCAAGTGAATTTCACCCACTGCGTCGAGAGGCAAACCTAAGATGTACTCTCGTGCATCACCTCCGTGATTGACGCTGGATACATGTACATTGTTGACATCGAGCAAGAGCCCGCAGCCAGTACGACGTATGACTTGGTTTATAAACTCACTTTCGGTCATGGTCGAGGCTGTGTACTGAACGTAAGTGGCCGGGTTTTCGAGCAACATAGGCCGCCCCAAGCGCTCTTGCACACGGTCTATCTGCTCACACACGTGCGAGAGACTGAGCGCTGTGTAGGGTAGTGGTAGCAGGTCGTTGAGGTACGTGCCGCCATGACTGGACCAAGCGAGATGTTCGGAGAATGCTTCTGGCTGGTAGCGATTTAGCAGTATGGCCAACCGAGAGAGGTGTTCTTCATCAAGTGGGGCTTGCCCACCAATGGATAGACCTACGCCGTGGATAGACAGTGGATAGCGCGATCGAATTATTTCCAGGTAATGGTGAAATGGCCCGCCTGCGACCATGTAATTTTCGGCATGGATCTCAAAGAAACCTAAGTCTGGTTGCTCTGAAATTACCTCGCGAAAGTGTTCAGGCTTCAAGCCGATACCGGCACGGCATGGCAGCCTGGTGGAAGCTGTATGGGCAGCATCCACCAGGCACAGTCTATCGCTAGGAGATTGAATCATAGGAACGCTCCGCGACCGTTTAATTACTAATCAGGCTTTCTTTTCCTTGAACTCCTGATATTGACCAAAGCCAGTTGGAGAAGTGGGCGATGCCGTTTGTTCGCAAGTCCCCTTGGGTACCATGGACCAAGAATTACCCTGATAGTTGATTTTCGAGGTTCCCGCACAGGACGTGCCCGCGCCAGCCTTGCAATCATTCTTTCCTTTAAGGGCTACACCGAAACACTTTTCACCGTCAGCGGCGTGGGCGATGGTCGGCATTGCAGCAGCGGCTAAAGCGGCGCTCAACGCCAAGGCCAAGGTAGCGGAGGTCATTGTCTTATTCATGAGTCAGTTCCTTTAGGTCAGGATTGGGTTACGGTGATTTGCTTATACTATTTGCCCTATGCGCTTTAGAGATCTCAAGCTGCGGTTTGTTACAAGCAGAAATTCTTAATTGTGGCATGAGTATCATCAGGGTAAGTCATTAGCCACCGCTGGCAAGACGACGGCCGACCGATCGCGGCTGAGTTTAGCTGCGACGGATCAAACGTTGCTTAGCGTCCTAGTCGGGTGAGCGACCCTGGCGAGGCTTTTGAGTCGAATTCCTGAATCGTCGGTTATAAGGAATGATCAAGTAGGTTTCGCGAGCTGATCTTTTTGGTGCAAAATGCTCAATTAGCTCGGTAGCTTACTAAATAGGTCTCAAGTTCAGACGAGACCTGGCCATTGTCGCACTGTCGGGCAGGGTGATCTTAAGACAGAAAAAATTCGGCTTTATGCTGAAGGTGTCTAGTTGAGTACTCGGAGATAATTTCCATTTTTTCGAGCCAATAAAATACTCTACTAAAAGCTTATAACAGAAAATATTGACGCCAAGTCATATCGTACATGGCCCGTATTCGAATACGGGCCATGTCGGTGTGACAAGTTGTATTGCACGTCAAATGCTCGAATGCTTCTTTGACGCGGAGCAGGAATGCCCTTATTGAACCTCTATCTCGAAGTTATTTTTTCTTCGCTGCACAAGGAGCCTTAGCGGCGCAAGGATTGGCTGCGCACGGATTTTTTGCCGCGCATGGGTTCTTACCAGCACAAGGGTTTTTAGTGGTTTTCATGCTTGCAGCACACGGTTTTTTTGCAGCACAAGGATTTGCCATGGCTGCCGCGGGAGCTTTTGCCGCGCAAGGATTACAAGGGGTAGCAGCCATCACTGGACCAGCGAGGGATGCGGCAAGCACTGCCGCAGATACCATTGCAGCCAAAGGCTTGGCGATTTTCAGAGATACCGTGGATTCTTGAAATTTTTTCATTGTGTTTCTCCTGACGGGCAAAAATCTAATTAGGTGCAATGACATTCGTTGCCACTCACAGCTAGTCAGATGATTCTGCTGGTTTGTTGTTACAAAAAAAACGAGAAATAAATTACAGCCCCTAACGGGCCATGCCTGGTTCAATAAAAATTTGCTAGCATAGGTGCAAGAATTTCTGACTGCCGTCGCGACAGGGAAGACAAAACACCACCAAATAGTCCGTTAATTCCGACTAAGAAAATCCCCCGATGAGTAATTAATTCGGATTAAATTAATATTCTTCGCATGTCCTGTGTCTTTTTATCAAAACAAACGCCTTGTTGTATGGCCACTGCGTGTTAGATTACAGCTGGAATGAGGGGCTGACATGCCTATCACTGCAGTGGCTATTGGTTAAGCGCTGGAAGCTACTCACCCCACTAAAGTCTGCGGGTTTGCGGAGCTCGCCAGTTCTGTTGGTGGCCGTTCGAATAGTTGTTGGCGTCGCTCTAACAGACGATCGCTGCCGCCCTCGGCGATCTTCGCGCGCTGCTCAAGCAATCGGTCACTACCACCCTCAGCGACTTTCTCACGCCGTTCAAGCAATCGGTCACTACCGCCCTCAGCGACTTTCTCACGCCGTTCAAGCAGCCGATCACTACCGCCCTCGGCGACCTTTGTGCGCTGCTCAAGCAATCGATCGCTACCTCCCTCTGCAAGACTGTGTTGAGCGGCGACTTGGCGTTGATGTTCGCTCAGGGTTTGAAGGGCCATAGCACCTGTCGCGATGATCAACCCGATGGTTAGAAGTCTCAGGGAGCCTGTATACGTTTTCATGACGTCATCCTCCTTCGGATGTGACTGTCATGAATAGGATGACGCGCCGAGCTCGTCGTTACAGCTAATGCCGTTATTTCTATAACCTTAGAAATGACCTGTAACAAACCCTGCCTCGGAACACTCAATTGATGAGGGCATTGTCCTGTAGCTCATTTGGCCACTATGCTTGGCACCGCCATGACTAGGAGAGTGAGATGGACGACGAACAGGAAATGATCCAACGCTTAAAGCGTGGAGACCCAGCGGCGTGTGAGACGGCAATCAAAGCTCATCATCGTTTTTTGATTGCCATGACGGTCCCTTTGGTCGGTCGTGATCTGGCTGATGACGTGGCTCAGGAGACATGGATCAAAGCTTTTGCAGCTGTTGAAAAATTTGAAGGTAGATCGGCGTTTCGTACGTGGCTAGCGAGAATTGCGCTCAATGAGGCTAGAGCGATGCGTCGCAAGTACAGTCGTGAGGTTTCTCTAGACAGTTGGGGAGTAGATCCTGGTTCCCCTATAACTCAACGCTTCACTGAAGACGGGGCCTGGAGCACGCCTCCATCGCAATGGCACCATGAGACGCCAGAGGAGATCCTTACGGAAGCTGAGTTGCAAGAATGTATTCGTAAGCACTTGCACAAGCTTCCAAGTGATCAGCAATCGGTAGTCATGATGCGAGAGCTTGCAGGACTTGAGTTTAATGAAATTGCTCATTCATTGGGTCTTGCAGAGGGTAATATTCGTGTGTTGTTACACCGTGGACGACAACGAATGCATACAATGCTTGAGCACTTTGAGGAGGAAGGGACATGTTGACGTGTCGCGAAATGTCAGAACTTGGCTCAGATATTATTGATCATCGACTAACCTTTAAAACGCGTCTCGGGGTACTTATGCATTTAAGTATGTGTGCACGCTGCCGCATTTATATAAAACAGCTAGAGTTAACCTCAAACACACTTAAAAAAATCTCTATCGATGACGAATATGTCGATACAGACTCCATACTGAAGTCTGTCCGCAAGCCTGACGACTGAGTTTGGAGGCTTCAAGCAATGACATTGATGCGGAAAATAAGTGTGTATAATCTAAACCTCCTGCGTGGTGATGCCGCAATAGTGCGTCTGCGTGGGTGGCCACCTACGTGGACCCGCAAGCAGTATACAGATTTCGCTTGTTGTGCATTATTTTTTAGAGTTACTGAGACTAACTCTCTTTCGACTTTTAGTAGTGTTGGGGTTTGAATTAATCATGTTTCTAGATTGCACTTCCGAACTGTCCATTCTTTAGGGTCTCAATACAGCGTTCGCGTGATGGGTAAATTAATGGTTATAGTTTTTCGCTAATTAATCATCAACATATTCATTCTGCTATGACAGGTGCTGCGCGTTATTGCTTTACTGGTGTATTAGCACGATTTCAGGTTGATATTTAGGCTGATCTCCTTGCGTGCAGCAATGCGGCAACCTGTTAATCACTTACAATGTTAGTGCAGCCGAAATTGCGAGATGAATCTGCTGCCAGTCTTTAGCTCTTGTCCTTCTGAATCGGACATTATCATTTTCACAAGATGCAGGACCGTAAGCCGCCCTTAGAGCATACTGAGCTGCGCGAGGGAGGGGAGAGAGCGGAAATTTTTACTGTGGCCGTAACATTTTCAAACCTTTTCTATCTGATGTAGATAGCCGCGCTCCATACTGGGTTGAATGGAGGCTTTTTTGTTCAACGTAAACGACGGAGATCTGTATGACCCATAGCTTTTTCGAGCAGGCTCCTACACCGACGCCAACGCTGGTGCTGGTTTGTAAGCGACCCTCCCTAGGTTTCGGTAAGCAACGGCTTGCAGCCCAGATAGGCATAGAGCGTGCGTACGTGGTCGCTGAGTGCTTGCTCGACTGTGGTGTTGAAGATCTGTATCAATGGCCTGGTAATACCATAATTGCACCTGATCATGCCGATCATCTCGGCTGGGCAAAATCGAGGGCACCTTTTGCTCAATGCATACCCCAAGCTCAAGGAAATCTCGGTGAACGATTAAATACCCTTGACCAGACACTTCGAACTCAAAGCCATGAGTGTTTAATTTTCATTGGTAGTGATTCGCCGGCAATCACGCTGACAGACTATCAAAATGTGCTCAACGCGCTCTGTGAGCACGATACAGTGTTAATCAACGCTCGTGATGGAGGTGTTGTGCTTATGGCCTCATCCAAACCGTGGCCAAGCCTAGTAAATCTACCGTGGAGTACTGCGAGTTTAGGAGGTGCACTTCGAAGCACCTGTCTAGATAACGGTCACTCTGTTGTGTGTATCGGTGAATGCTTCGACATTGATGAAGCAATAGACTTCGATATATTACGCTCAAGTTTAAAGTTTGATTTGCGTCCCGCAAGATTGCGATTGATTGAAGCGATTTCTGACCTTAAAGGAGCACTTTGTGACTAACCACAATCGCCTCAGTGTGGTGATCCCTTGCTTGCATGATGAACTGGAGCTTCCAAGACTGCTCACCGAACTAGCTGAGTGCTCTTTCACAAGTCTCACTGAGTTGCAGGTGATAGTCGTCGATTCTGGAAATAGTGAGCTCTGTCGAGAAATCTGCCGGAACCACAATGCAACATGGGTTTCATCTCAACCTAATCGTGGGCTTCAACTGCGTTTCGGTGCAAGTTTGGCGGAATCTGAATTGCTGTGGTTCTTGCATGCTGATGCTAAGCTCACTGGTGATCCTATCGGCAATATAAGAATCGCTCTACAGAATGGTGCAATGGGGGGCTATTTTGCTTTTCGCTTTGCAGGCAAGCCTGAGTGGCAAGGACGTCTGCTTGAGTATCTAATCAACTTGCGAAATACGTTCGGAGTTCCCTATGGTGACCAAGGTATTTTCGTTCGACGATCAGCTTACTTGGCGGCGGGACAACATGCCTCCTGGCCATTGTTCGAAGAGGTCCCTCTCATCAAAGGACTTCGAGGTTTAGGTAGAGTCGATAAAGTCAGTCAAGGTTTATTAGTCAATCCTCGTCGCTGGCAGCGCGACGGTTGGTGGCGTCGATCACTAAAAAACCGAGTGCTCGCTCTCGGTTTTGCATTAGGTATTCCTGCAGTTCGTCTAGCCAAATTCTATGCTAAAAAAAGTTAGCGTCAACTTCCTCAAAGGTAAAATAATGCGCTATCTAATGATTGGGTTTTTGCTTTGTGTTAGCGGTCTGACACATGCACAAACAACATACGACCACCGAAATTTAAGATGGAACACATTGCTTCAGAATAACGTCCACTGGGTTCGTGGCGGACTTGCCAGCGAGGTCGATTACTCTGGCTTCAAGCGAGATGAAAAAGACCTCACAGATTTCTTAGATGAACTGTCAACGGTCAGCCGGCAAGAATTTGATGCCTGGAGTAAATATCAACAGTTAGCTTTCCTTCTTAATGCGTACAACGCTTTCACCGTTAAATTGGTTCTCGAACACTACCCAGTCAAATCGATCAAGGATGTTGGTAGTATCTTCCAGAGCCCATGGAGTCAGGCGTTTATTCCCCTTCTGGGGCAAACCATAAGTCTCGACTATCTTGAACATTCTTTGATCCGACGACCTGGTGTGTATAACGATCCTCGTATTCATTTCGCGGTAAATTGCGCTTCCATAGGCTGCCCTGCGCTTCGTAATGAGGCATTTAATGCAAATCAACTGGACACACAACTTGCGGACGGACAGAGACGGTTTCTCAGCGACCGGACCCGAAACAGATTCAATCCCAAGACCGGCAGATTGGAGCTTTCCAAAATATTTGATTGGTATGGTCAAGACTTCGCGGGTAAGTGGGGGTCTCTAGAAAAATTTCTGAGTCTCAATGACCAATTGTTGACTGATGAACCTTCGGTTCGGGAGCGAATAGAGCAAGGCATTCAACTAGACTTTCTTGAATACGATTGGTCGTTAAATCAATCGAGTTGAAATGACATGGAGTATCCGCATGAAAAACAATAAAACTGCACTCGTTCTCGCCGGAGGCGGCAGCTTAGGGGCTGTTCAGGTAGGTATGCTCCGGGCGCTAGTAGAAGCAAAAATATCGTTCGACATGGTTGTAGGTGCCTCAGTTGGCGCTATCAATGGCGCATATTTTGCTTCTAAACCAACTGAAGAAGGTATAGCCGAGCTCGCCGATATCTGGCGCGGTTTGCGAAGAACAGATATATTTCCACTTTCAATGCTGGACACCCTAACTGCGCTGATCACTCATCGAGGCTATCTGATTGAGCCTTCAGCATTGAAGCGATTGGTAGCTCGGGCACTACCCGTAAAACTCATAGAAAATACCCAGCTACCACTGCATATAGTAACCACCGATTTGCTCAGTGGCGCTGAAGTCCTTTTGTCCAGTGGTGATGTCGAATTTGCGTTACTTGCCAGCGCTGCGATTCCATTGGTATTTCCTTATGTACAGATCGCAGATAAGCTATTGATAGACGGTGGAGTGGCAAGTAACACACCCATCGCAAGTGCTATAGGGCTGGGTGCGACTCGGGTCATTGTAGTGCCAACAGGCTTTGGTTGTGCGTGTATCAAACCACCAATTGGCCTGGTTGCGTTAGCTTTACACAGCATAAACCTGATGAGCATGCGACAGTTGGTACGTGATATAGAACTTTTCTCTTCACGTGCCAATATTCATGTAGTGGCTCCACTGTGCCCACTAGGTGTTTCTGTATTTGACTTCAATCAAACAGAGCTTCTGCTTCAGAGGGCTTACGCACAGACTATAAGCTGGCTAGAGGCCGGAGGTTTAGAGTCATCTGGTGTGCCGGATTCACTTCAGGCGCATACTCACGCTGAGATGCATTTGTTCTGATTACTTTAACTAATGGTACGCGAGCGGCGAAGCTACTCTGCGTTATTACGTCGGCTGCCTCTTATGTGGCAACAACTCGTCTACTCGACTGATTTTTTGTATGCGTCCGGGCATCACGTCTTGCGTGATTAAACCGGCTGCCACTTATGCGGAAGCAACTGCTCAATTTCACTCGCCCGCTGCGTCGGCAGGCGCGTGAGAACATCCTTTAGATAGGCGTACGGATCATGGCCATTCAGCCGTGCTGACTGGATCAAACTCATGATCGCCGCAGCCCGTTTTCCGCTGCGTAGTGACCCGGCGAAGAGCCAGTTCTTGCGTCCAAGAGCCCATGGCCGGATCTGGTTCTCCGCCCAATTATTATCAATGGGAACCGCCCCGTCATCGAGGTAGCGCGACAGCGCTGCCCAGCGTTTGAGGCTGTAATCGAGTGCTCTGCTTATAGCCGACCCTTCGGGCACAACATCACGCTGCGCGATCATCCAGGCATGCAACCTATCCATCACCGGTACGGCTTTTTCTTGCCGTATTCGGCGCCTTAAATTCGGCTCCAGGTCGCGCACTTCGCTCTCGACTTCGTACAACAGCTGGATGTAGCGCAGGGCCTGCTCGGCGATCTGGCTCTTGTTGGTTGCGTGCAACTCGAAGAACTTGCGCCGGGCATGGGCCATGCAGCCGATCTCGGTCACGCCGAGTTCGAAGCTGGCCTTGTAACCGCCAAAATCATCGCAGACCAACTTGCCTTTCCAGCCTTGCAGGAAGTTACGAGCATGCTCGCCGGCGCGGCTGGGGCTGAAGTCGTAGACAACAGCGGCTGTCTCGCAGAACTGGCTGGTGGCGTACGCCCAAACATAAGATCGGTGAGTTTTTTTCGAGCCTGGAGCAAGCATTTGCACGGGTGTTTCATCCGCGTGCATGACCTGTTGCCCGATCACTACGTCCCGCAAGGCATCGACCAAGGGCTGCAACTGCACGCCTGTCATGCCAACCCACTGAGCCAGCGTGGAGCGTGGAATCGCCAAGCCGGCACGACCAAAAATCGATTCCTGACGGTAAAGCGGAAGATGGTCAGCGAACTTCGCAATCATGACGTGAGCAAGTAACCCGGCCGTCGGGATGCCCTTGTCGATGACCTGCGCCGGCACCGGCGCCTGGATCAGCGTTTCGCAGTCATCGCAAACCCACTTGCCACGAACATGGCGCTCAACGGTAAACACACCCGGCGTGTAGTCCAGCTTTTCACTGACATCTTCACCGATGCGCTTCAGTGCGCAGCCGCATGGGCAGTGAGTGTTGTCCGGCTCGTGATGGATCAACGTGCGTGGGAACTCTGCCGGGAATGCCGTGCGCTTGGGCTTTTGCTTTTCCTCGGTCGCTGCTGGTGCTATTTGCAACGCCTGAAGCTCGGCCTCAATCGCCGCGATATCAGTATCGATTAGGTCATCAAGCAGGCTGGCCTGATCAGGACTCATCTGCTCGCTGCGCTTGGCAAACTTCAAACGCTTGAGCTGTGCGATCTCGTGGGTCAGCTTCTCGATCACCGTTTGATCGCGGTTGATCTTCTTGCCCATGGTCTCGACTTGCGACAGCAATTGCGCAGCGAATGCACGCAGTTGGTCGGGAGTCATTTGATCGAGATTAGGCGAGGAAGTCATGCCTTGGATTTTACCAAAGCAGACCGTCTGCGACAGCAAACCAAGATGCTAATTACAGTTTCTAAAGCACCGTGATTGCACCGCCAGCGCCAACCCGTTGCCAAGGCAGGCCAAGCAACAGGGCCTGAAGTTGCTCTGTATCCAACTGCAATTCACTGCCTTGCCGAACACCTGGCCAATGGAATTTACCTTGGTTCAAGCGACGTGCCGCCAGCCAGACGCCAATCCCATCGTGTACCAGCACTTTGACCCGAGTCGCACGGCGATTGGTAAACAGATAGGCGCAGTGCGGCTTCGCCGCACCGAACACCGCGATCACTCTGGCCAGCGCCGTTTCAGTTCCGGCGCGCATGTCCATGGGCTCGGTGGCAAGCCAGATGGCGTCGATGCGGATCATCGCAAAAGGTCTCGAAGGAATGCGGCACAGGCAGCAGCATTATCGGTTGGCCAGTTCACTTTGACGGTGCCGCGCGGGTGCAGAATCTCAATGCTGATATTCGCTGAGGATCCGTGGGCTGTTTCGTGTATAGGCAACGGGATGAATGCAGGTTGGAGCGCCGTGCTTTTCTGCGCTTGCACCCGAATCCATTTGTGGACGAGGTTCGCGTTGAGGCTATGGCTAAGGGCAACGCTGGCAATCGAAGCGCCGGGTTGGACACACTCTTGAATGACCCGGGCCTTGAAGGATTTGGAATACGAACGGCGTGTCGGCTGCATGAAATACCCGCTTAAAAGGCTAGAACTGGTGTCCACTTAAATTTAAGTGCACACCATGTCCTGGCTTTGCGGGGCCGGGTAGATGACTTGGCCGGACGCATACGATTTTTTGCGTTTGCAGCAACGTGAGGATGCCTTCAGATAGGCTTACGGATCATGTCCGTTGAAACTACCGACGGGATCAGCATCATCAGGGCCGCCATTAACACAGTATAATTGCAGACCGTACATAGTGACGTCCAATTGCCAGTGACCGGATATGATTGTCGAGTAGTCGGACACGGTCACGTCTGCCCGCCATCCTCTTTCGGATCAGTGCTTGATTGGCTTAAACAATTAACGCTTACACAACAGCAAGGTTAAGAGTTATCTATTTTTGGCTACGAGCATCGATGAAGCTCAATCTATTCGGGTATTCCTCAGTCTCAATGCATTGAAAACTACAGATGCAGAACTGATGCTCATGGCTATGGCGGCGATCATTGGCGACAGGAGATGTCCCGTCAGTGGGTAGAGCAGACCTGCGGCGAGGGGAATACCCATCGAGTTGTAAAGAAAGGCGAAACCCAAGTTTTGCCGCATGTTTTTTACTGTTGCAACTGAAAGTGCCCGTGCTCGTAGAATTCCCATCAGGTCGCCTTTTACCAGCGTGAGTTGCGCGCTATTCATCGCAACGTCAGTCCCTGTCCCCATGGCGATGCCCACATCTGCTCGCGCCAGGGCCGGTGCGTCGTTGATTCCGTCGCCAGCCATGGCAACCTTCCGGCCGTATTGCTGGAGGTCAGCGACCAAGCGTTCCTTGTCCTGAGGTTTTACTTCACCATGAACCTCTTCAATACCCATTACCCTGGCGACAGCTCGAGCGGTGGTGAGCCCATCTCCAGTAGCCATGATGATTTTAATGTCATCAGCCTTGAGCTTGGTGACTGCTTCTTTGGAGGTCGGTTTTATCGGGTCTGACACCGCCAGTAACCCTGCCAATACCCCGTCAACAGCGAGATAGATAATGCTGATGCCTTCAAGGCGTAACAACTCTGCACGGTCTTGTAAGGCCTTGGTACTCACGCCGGCGGCTCCCATCAACGCGGTATTGCCTAGCTGAATCTTCTTGCCATCAACCAGGCCACTGACCCCAATACCTGAACCAGAGTCAAAGGATTCAGGCTTGGTGAGCGCAATGTTCTCGGTTCGGGCGTGATCGACGATGGCATGAGCCAGGGGATGTTCGCTGCCTTGATCAAGGCTGGCTGCTAGTTGAAGAACATCGCTGGGGTTGAAATTAGGTGTGGCCTCCACGCTGTGAAACACCGGCCGCCCCTCTGTAAGGGTGCCTGTCTTATCGACAATCAATGTGTCGATCTTGCAAAGGTTTTCGATGGCGCTGGCATCCCTGAATAGCACCCCCATGCTGGCTGCTTTACCCGTCGAAACCATGATTGACATGGGCGTCGCAAGACCCAATGCACAGGGGCAAGCGATGATCAGCACGGCGACAGCATTAATTAGACCAAAGACCCAGCTGGGTTCCGGGCCGAAGAGCCCCCAGCCTATGAGTGTCAGTATCGCAATCGTGATAACACCCATCACAAAGTAGCCGGCAATCGAGTCGGCCATTCGTTGCATTGGTGCTTTGGAGCGTTGAGCCCGAGCGACCATTTGTACGATCTGTGAAAGTATGGTCTCGGCGCCGACCTTCTGCGCCTCCATTACCAAGCTGCCATGGGTATTGAGCGTGGCGCCGATCAAGCTATTTCCAGCTCTTTTCATTACCGGCACAGGCTCGCCAGTGAGCATGGATTCATCCACTGCACTTTCACCCTCCAGTACTGAGCCATCAACTGGCACCTTTTCACCTGGTCTGACCCGCAAATGGTCACCCAAGTGAACATGGGTGAGAGGAATGTCTTCCTCCTGGCCATCGGCGTTGATCCTGCGTGCTGTCTTGGGAGATAGGCCGAGGAGGGACTTAATGGCGGCGGAGGTTTGCGATCGGGCTTTGAGCTCAAGAATCTGCCCAAGCAAAGTAAGCGAGATGATGACCGCCGCAGCTTCGAAGTAGACGCCGATGCGTCCATTTTGCATGAAGGTGGTGGGGAAACTTTGAGGAAATAACGTTGCCACGACGCTGTAAAGATAGGCTGCGGCGGTACCCAAACCAATAAGAGTCCACATGTTTGGACTGCGATTTCCAACAGATGCTATGCCCCTTACAAAAAAAGGCCAACCTGCCCATAAGGTCACCGGTGTCGCCAACGCTAGCTCGATCCAGTTCTGGATCGAACCATGGAAGAGTTGTAACGAGTGTCCCGCCATAGCGAGCACGGTCACTATCACGGTTAGTGGCATCGACCACCAAAAACGGCGGGTGAACTCCCGGAGCTCGGGGTTTTCATCTTCATCGAGTGCGGGCATGACCGGTTCTAATGTCATGCCACATTTAGGGCAATTACCGGGACCGGGCTGGCGTATTTCCGGGTGCATAGGACAGGTGAACTCAGTGGCCGCTTGTACCGCAGGCTCTGGAGCGGTGACGTTCGGTTCTGCTATCGGATGAGTACCACTGTAGCGCTCAGGATCTGCTCTAAACTTATCTTGGCATTTCAGGCTACAAAATTGATAAGTCTGTCCGTTATAGAGCTCGCCATACTTGAATGGGGGTGTAACAGCCATGCCGCACACCGGGTCACGCAGATCACCGTCATTGGGTGAGGTAGCATGGGCGTGACGGTGGTCGTGGTTGCTCGGTGTGGCTGGCATGGCTATTCCCCTTTTTCGTCCTTGTTGGTTGCTGCCTGATCGCCATGACCAAAAAATGCTTTAATGGACAGATAAGCAGAATCAGACAGGGCAAATACGGACAAACGTGGTTGAAGTGCTCTCGAATCACGTATAAGACACCGATCACAATGAGCATAATCGGTACAACGTCTGCTTTACTGCTCCAAAATTGGGGGAGCGGCCTCCAGCCGGATGCTGAGGGTTATTAATAGTCTAAACACCCACGGTGTAAGCGAGCAGCAATGATCTCTGCGACAGAGAGTAGCCAACTCTTGCGTCGGCGTGGTGTTAGCGATCAGCTCAGGCTTACTTCAGGTCAAACTGACCAACCAGCTCTGTTTGGTAATGACCTGATACTACATGCCGATGTTGCTGGCCTCGCTCGCGACCCTGGTCATTCTGATCGCACTGAATCGACTGGGTGTAAGACGGCTGTTCCCCTATCTCCTGGTCGGGGGCGTGTTGTCGTTCTTCTTTCTACATCGGGCGTGCATGCAACGCTGGCAGGTGTCACCGTGGCGCTGTGCATCCCCATGGGCAGGCCAGAAGAAGCGCGGTCTCCGCTGCTGTTACTCAAAGAAAAGCTGCACATGTGGGTAGCGTTCGCAGTGGTTCCGATTTTTGGCTTCGCCAACGCGGGCGCTTCATTGACCGGTATTTCCATGGAGAACCTGGTCGATCCGGTTCCACTGGGCGTAGCTCTGGAGCTGTTGGTGGGCAAGCAGGTCGGTATTTTCCTACTGGCTGCTCTGGCCATTCGTCTGGGGCTGGCCAAGTTGGCGGAAGGGAGCACCTGGACGCAGCTCTATGTCGCAGCGTTGTTGGGCGGCATTGGTTTCACCATGAACCTGTTCATTGGCAACCAGGCATTCGCCGGATCAGCTCATTTGATTGATGAAGTCAAAGTCGGGGTATTGATCGGTTCGATCCTGGCTGCGATTGGTGGTGTTATAGTTCTACGCCGCAGCAGCACCCTCGTAGGGGCCGTCGTAGTCAGGTAATATCTCTTGGATTGACCATCGTATTTCTTAAATCGGAGAGATACGGTGGTTTGAGAAAGGGGCTGTCAAAATGAATGCATACCAGCGCCAGCGCCACCGACGCATCGTCTTCTGGTGTGGCTCATTCCCCGTATTAGTAGGTTTTACTATTCTAATGCTTGCCTTGATTCTGGCTGACCAAGTAGCCCCGCTAAATCTTCAAGACTTCGATGGCGTTGAGTTGAGTCAGCAAGTGAGACACGCCCCAAAATTGTAAGGGGCCGGTGAACACACCTTCCGAGCCCGGCCGATAAGGGCGATTGTGTCCGCATATTAAGCGACGCAATTACCCTTAACGTCAGGATCGCCATGCGCCAACGTAAGTCCTACCCGAAAGCCTTCAAAACCCAAGTCGTCCAAGAGTGCGAACAGCCCGGTGTCTCCGTGGCGGCTATTGCGATGAGGCACGGCATCAACGCCAATGTCGTTCGCCGGTGGATACCGCTTTATCGTGACCAGCAGGCAGTCGCGCTGCCAGCTTTCATTCCTCTGAAAGTAGAACCAAAACGAAAGACCGAAGCGTTGGCGATCATTGAATTACTGCTCGGCCAGCAAACGCTCACGGTGACGTGGCCAACTTCCGATCCCGAAGGGTGCGCCCGATTCATCCGTGGACTCGCCCAATGATCCGCATCGACTCCATCTGGCTCGCCACCGAGCCGATGGACATGCGCGCAGGCACCGAGACCGCGTTAGCCAGAGTGATCGCGGTGTTCGGTGCGGCGAAGCCGCACTGTGCTTATCTGTTCGCCAACCGCCGAGCCACGCGCATGAAAGTTCTGGTGCATGACGGCTTCGGGGTCTGGTTGGCGGCTCGCCGATTGAATCAAGGTAAATTTCACTGGCCAGGCATTCGACAAGGCTCTGAACTCGAGTTGGATGCCGAGCAACTTCAGGCCCTGGTGCTGGGCCTGCCATGGCAACGCGCGGGCTCCGGCGGCGCGATCACACTGCTTTAACGGCTGCCATTAGCCTATCGGTCTATCGCCGCGAACTGCCTGCTCTGGCAAAATTCGGGGCATGACTCCTTCGCCCAATCTTGACCAAATGTCCCCTGACCAACTGCGTGTCCTGGCAGCGCAGTTGCTGTCGCAAGTCGACACCATGGGTAAGAAGATCCACCGCGACCAAACGGTGATCGAGAAACTGAGCCACGAGATTGCACAGCTCAAGCGTTTGAAGTTTGCCAAGTGTAGCGAGCAGTTGAATCCGGCCCAGGCCAGCTTGCTCGATGACCTGATCGATACCGATATCGCGGCGATTGAGGCTGAGCTTCAGGCATTGCAAACAGCTCCACCTGCGACCGAGAAAAAGCAAAAGCCTAAGCGCACGGCGTTGCCGCCGGAGTTCCCACGCACGCTGATCCATCACGAACCGGACAACACTCATTGCCCATGTGGCTGTGCACTCAAGCGTATCGGTGAAGACGTCAGCGAAAAACTGGACTACACGCTTGGCGTTTTTACGGTCGAGCGCCATGTCCGAGGTAAATGGGTCTGTGATGACTGCGAAACACTGATCCAGGCGCCGGTTCCGGCGCAGGTCATCGATAAGGGCATCCCGACTGCCGGGCTACTTGCCCACGTCATGATCGCCAAGTTTGCCGACCATCTGCCGCTTTACCGCCAAGAGTCGATTTTTGGTCGAGCTGGCTTGGCAATTCCACGTTCCACCTTGGCCCAATGGGTTGGCGCGACTGGCGTTCAGTTGCAGCCTCTGGTCGATGCGCTGCGCGACGTGGTACTCGGGCAGCAGGTCATCCACGCCGACGAAACACCGGTACAAATGCTCGCTCCGGGCTCGAAGAAAACTCACCGTTCTTATGTCTGGGCCTACGCCACCAGCCAGTTCTGCGAAACAGCCACTGTCGTTTACGACTTCAGCCCCAGCCGCGCCGGTGAGCATGCTCGCAACTTCCTGCAAGACTGGAAGGGCAAGCTGGTCTGTGATGATTTCGCTGGTTATGTTGCGGCCTGAGTTATGTGATCCCGACCGGGCGAATAGGCAGTTTCTCTGTTGTCGATAGGCGATTGACGCAACATAAATTGCAGCGCCTTGGTAGACCTCACCTGGAGTGTCAGCCATGTTCGAGAATATCTATTCTTCAAACGCTGCCTGTAAACGCCATCGTGCCGGATCGCTGGCCGCTGAACGCGAGCGATACCTACAACACTGTGCTGAGCAGGGCTGTACGCATGCCTCCCTTTACTTGAAGGCGTGCTGCTTGCTTTGGATTGCCGAGCGGGTGCAGCCAAGCGACATCAATGCAATCAATTCGTCACGGCTGCACCAGATCATTCACGAAGGGCCATTGCCGGCCAATTCTCCTGCAACTGCTACGACGTTGATAAACACCGCAAGACCTTGGTTTAAGTTCCTGGGCTGGTGGCAAGAGCCAACGGAGACGATTCCATTCGAGGAGAATCTTGAGCTTTTCGTCTCGTGGATGCGGGATGAACGCGGCTTGACACCATGTACCATTAGTCAATGGCGCAGTCGAGCGGCAACCTTTTTGCGCTGGTGCTTCAACACAGGCCGCAGATTTTCGACGCTTAGGCCCGAGGATATTGATGCCTACTTCATCACCTACGGTGCGCAACGGTGGTCGCGAATTTCGGCAGGGCACGTCGCAACAATGTTGCGGGTATTCCTGCGCTACGCGGCAACGCAGGGAGCATGCAGCAGTGCATTGGCCGACTCGATCCACGCCCCGCGACATTACGCCCTAGAGTCACTTCCCTATGCACTGAGCTGGGAGGATGTTCAGCGAGTACTCGCAACTACAAATTCAAGCTCTGAACGCGATGTGCGCGATCGAGCCATCCTGATGCTTTTTGCCGTCTACGGTTTACGCCGGGGAGAAGTTGCCGCACTCCGGTTGGATCAGATCGACTGGGCTGCTGGCCAATTGCGTATTTGGCGATTGAAGCGCCGTCAGCCACAGGTTTACCCATTGGCGTTCACAGTGGCTGAGGCATTAGCGCAATATGTCGACACAGTGCGTCCGAAGGTACTGCACCCTGAGATATTCATCCGAACTCGGGCGCCGCGAATCCCCATCTCCGCTGCTGGTTTATACAACATCGTCAGCGGCAGATTGCGTCTGCTCAACATACAAGCTGCACATTTGGGGCCGCGTGCGCTTCGACATGCATGCGCGGCCAGGCTGCTCGCCAATGGGCTGAGCCTCAAGGAGATTGGCGACCACCTTGGCCACCGCAGTACATCGGCGACAATGACGTACACCAAGGTTGATCTGGTCTCGTTACGTGAAGTCGGTGACTTCGACCTGGGAGACCTGCTATGAGAACCTTGGACGTAGTCAATGCCTACGTGGCTGTCCGTCGTGCCCAAGGCGTGGGCCTGAATAGCAGTGTCAGAGTGCTGCGTCAGTTTGCACGTGAGACTGGAAACCTGCCGCTCCCCGAAGTTACTCCAGAGGCAGTAGCCGTATTTCTGCACGGGCACGGTGAGCTGAGCGCTACGTGGAAGACGAAGCGAGGATTACTTGTTAGTTTTTATCGCTTCGCAATCGCACGTGGCCACACAACGATCTCGCCCCTGCCGGAACGACCACCACAACTTCCACCGGCACAGACTCCCTATGTCTATGCCACCACAGAAATACAGCACCTGTTAGATGCCACCGTCATACTGAGTACCTCGCTCAGTCGCCTTCAAGCTGCGACATACAGAACCCTCTTGCTGATCCTTTACGGTGCCGGGTTGCGCGTCGGAGAGGCAATCAGACTAAACCTCTGTGACGTCGACCTCGAGCAGCGAATCATCACCGTTCGTGACACAAAGTTTTATAAGACAAGACTGGTGCCGATTGGGCCCAGACTGGCATCGAAACTGCGAGTCTATCTACGACAACGTTGCGCGCTAGCACTTCCACTAGGCCAAGACTCTACCCTGCTGTGCACTCGTACTGGCCATCGTCTGAACTACCAATACGTCATAACTCTGTTCCAACGCGTTCGTTTGGCTGCCGGTATTGCTCGCCCGACTGGCGAACTACGGCCTCCGCGCCTCCATGATCTGCGGCATACAGCCGCCGTTCATCGTGTACTGGGATGGTATCGCGCCGGTAAGGACGTACAGCGGCTATTGCCGCAATTGGCAACGTATCTGGGGCATGTCGACATAAGGTCGACCCAGCGCTATCTGCGTATGACTCCCGAACTGTTGCACGAAGCGAGTCGCCGATTTGCCATTTATTCAGGCCAGGAGATTGATCATGAATGACCGAAATCTCCTCGGGGCATGGGTACGTCGCTTCTTGTTGGAGTATCTGGTCGCCGAGCGTAACCTTTCCCACAACACTCAGATCAGTTACCGCGACACGCTGACGCTCCTGCTTCCATTTGTCAGTCGAAGAGCCTCGGTGGCAATCGACCATTTGTCGGTGCTCGACATATCGTCCGCCATCGTGCGTGCATTCCTTGTACACGTCGAACACGAGCGCGGTTGTGGCATCGTCACGCGCAACCAGCGGCTCTGCGCGATTCATTCATTAGGGCGTTTCATTGCTATGCGATCGCCAGAGCATTTGGCGTGGTGCACAGAGATCCGTTCTATCCCGTTCAAAAAAACTACCCAGGCAGTCATCAACTACCTCGACAAACCAGAAGTAGAAGCTCTGCTCCGGGCACCTAATCGGGCTACGAGCCAGGGTGCACGGGACTATGCGATTTTGCTTTTCCTATATAACACCGGCGCCCGCGCTGACGAAGCTGCCTGCCTCAGCGTTGGTAATTTGCAACTTGGGACTTCACCCTCCGTGCGCATTCTGGGTAAGTGAAACAAATGGCGCGTATGCCCCCTGTGGCCAGTAACAGCTACCGCGCTGCGGGCACTCATCGTCGAACGCAGAACAGAGGATCGCGTATTCATAGGTCGTGCCGGGAATCCTATGACTCGATTCGGCATACATCGCGTTGTGTCGGTGTATGGACGAGCAGCCGGCAAGCGGGTTGATTCCATGCAAGGCAAGCGCATCAGCCCGCACACTATTCGACACACGACTGCCGTTCACCTGTTAAGAGCCGGGGTCGATATCAATACAATTCGGGCTTGGCTCGGGCATGTCTCCCTAGACACGACCCACATCTACGCGGAAGTCGATCTCGAAATGAAGGCCAAGGCTCTTGCATGTTTGGACGTCACAAATGTGCCTGAGGCTGTGCGCCTGCGACCGAATTCAGCGTCTCTCATGGCGTTCATGCGAGGGTTGTAGCATGAATTTATGTGCCACTTTTTGCGCCGACCTCCCGATTGGAGGCGGCGCCTTTTACCATCACAACATAACTCCCGCCGCAACATAACCCGCGTTATGAGTTGCAAAACATAATGGCGGCTACAAGGCCAGCTTTGAACTCGGCGTCACCGAGATCGGCTGCATGGCCCATGCGCGGCGCAAGTTCTTCGAACTACACGCCACCAACAAGAGCACGCTCGCCGAGCAAGCCCTGCGCTACATTCAGTTGCTGTACGAAGTCGAGAGTGAAGTCCGCGGCCTGGAACCGGAGTTACGCCGTCGAATACGGCAAGAAAAAGCCGTGCCGGTGATGGATATGCTGCATACCTGGATGATCGCCCAGCGCGATCTAGTGCCCGAAGGTTCGGCTATCAGTAGAGCGCTGGATTACAGCCTGAAACGCTGGGCAGCGCTGTCGCGCTACCTTGATGACGGGGCCGTACCCATTGATAACAACTGGTGCGAGGTGCGACACGAAGTCGCTTAATGAAGTTGTTCCCCTCTGCGGGAACCACCCGTGTCACCGGGTGAATCTAGAAGGCTGAATCAAGAGCGCCTTCGACAACGGAACGAGGCACCGCAAGGTGCGGGGTATCAATCGTGAGAGGCGTACCCTTCTGGCAGCCATAGCCGGACAAGGGCTAGATAGTCGGTATGGTGAACGCATGTGAATCTGCGCAACGATCGTTAAGTTGAGCGAGCGGAAATGGCTTACACGCTCGAACCAAAACGGTAATGGAGGTGGGAATTGCGTCTTTCGACTGCGCACTCGTGACCCACATGCCTCCCGGTCGATAGCAGGCACCTAACCCGACGCACTTCAGTAGGCGGAACGTGGAAATCCCGTATCGCTCCCGTCAGGGAAAGCCGTTTGTAAAAACTCTCATGGCGGTGCGGGCGAAGGAACGAGGAAAAAGCGAACGCCATCCTGTAATGGGTTGGATAGAAGTTGAAACATCACTTCACGCGAAAGCGGGCAGACGTCCTCATGGTCTCTCCTCACAAGAGAGTATGTAGAACCCTTTCAACGGAAGGAGAGCAAATGAACGCAGCAGCATTGGCGTGTGCACCATCCGGCACGTCGTGGGACGGCATCGATTGGATCGCCGCACAACGTCGTGTCAGAGGGCTGCAAGCGCGTATTGTGAAGGCTGTACAAGACGGCAGGCATAACAAAGCGAGAGCCTTGCAATGGCAGCTGACTCACTCGTTTAGCGGCAAAGCTTTAGCCGTGAAACGAGTGTCTGAAAACAAAGGCAAAAATACCCCCGGTGTGGACAAGGTCACTTGGAATACACCGAGAGCCAAGCTCGGTGCGATAGCGTCATTGAAGCGACGAGGCTACTCGCCGCTTCCGCTTCGGAGAGTCCTCATTCCGAAGAAAAATGGCAAGACTAGACCTCTCGGAATTCCCGCGATGAAATGCCGAGCCATGCAGGCGCTTCATTTGCTGGCTCTGGAACCAATAGCGGAAACCACCGCCGATCCGAACTCTTATGGATTCAGGCCGGAACGTTCAACTGCGGATGCCGCCGCACAGTGCTTTGGTGTGCTGTCACGAAAAGCAAACGCGGAGTGGGTGTTAGAGGGCGACATTCAAGGCTGTTTCGACAATATCAGCCATGACTGGTTGATCGCCAACATCCCCATGGATAAGGCGATTTTGCAGAAATGGCTCCGGGCTGGTTATGTCTACCAAAAGCAGCTATTCCCCAGCCATGCCAGAACCCCGCAGGGAGGCATCCTCTTGCCGTTGCTGTCGAACATCCTGTTCAACGAACTCGACTGCGAGCTGGAGCGTCGGGGCCATCGCTTTGTGCGTTATTCCAATGATGTGATCATTTATGTGCACAGTCATCGTGCTGGAGAGCGCGTGATGGCAGGCGTCGAGCGGTTCCTGAGGCAGCGATTGAAACTGACGCTGAACCGGGAAAAGAGCCGCGTGGCACGACCTTGGGTCTGCGGCTATCTGGGTTATGGGATGAGCTGGCATCAACAGCCGAGTCTGAGAGTGGCGACTATGAGTCTGGGTCGCTTTCGTGACCGGCTCAGAGACCTGCTGCGTCGATTACGGGGCTGCAAGATGGCGACTGTCATCGAGCGAATAAACCTGTACTGCGTGGTTGGGCAGGCTATTTCAAGCTAAGTCAGAGCAAGCGGCCACTTGGGGAGCTGGACGGCTGGGTGCGTCACAAACTTCGCTGTGTCAAGCCTAATGCGCGGGCAAACGTAAGCAGGCGCGCCGCTAGCGTTTCCTGATTGAAATGGATCAGATCGTGCCCTGGAAAGGCCTGATTGCGTTGATCGAACCGCATTATCTGAAGGGTGAAGGCGGTCGTCCGGCGTATCCGTTGATGCTCATGTTGCAGGCATCATCTGATGCAAAGCTGGTTCGGCTACAGCGACCCGGCGAGGGAAGAGGCCCTCTATGAAACCGCGATTCTGCGCCAGTTTGCCCAGCTTCATTTGGATCGGATTCCGGATGAAACCGAGATCTTCAACTTCCGCCGATTGTTGGAAAAGCATGAACTGGCCAACATGATTTTGCAGGTCATCAACGGCTCTTTGGGCGACCGCGGTTTGCTGCTACGCCAAAGTACTGTAGTCGATGCGACGATCATTCATGCGCCAAGTTCGACCAAGAACAAGGACGGCAAACGCGTCCCCTAAATGCATCAGACGAATGAAAAATGTATTTCTTCGGGTTGAAAGTGCACATCGGTGTCGAGGCCGAATCCGACTTGGTACATAACCTGGTGGGTACGGCGGCGAATGTGGCGCACGTTACACAGGTCAATCAGTTGTAGCACGGCGAGGAAACTTACGTCTCTGGCGATGCCAGTTACACCGGCGTAGAGAGGCGTGTGGAGCATCAACATCGCTAGATGAACTGGTCGATTGCAGCGCGGCCCAGCAGCTATAAGACGCGTGAAAAAGGAACCTAACAGGTCGTATGCGACGCAAAATCGAATACGCGAAAGCTCAAGTCCAGGCCAAGGTGCGCATCCATTCCTGGTGATCAAGCGCCAGTTTTGTTATACGAAAGTCCGCTTCCGAGGCTTGGTTAAAAATACCCCGCAGCAGACCACACTGCTTTCCTTGTCGAGCCTGTGGATGATGCGAAAACGGCTGTTGAATGCAGGCGAGGCGTGCCTGTGACGCGGACAATGAGCCCTGAAAAGGCGCTACTCCGCAAAAAACAGCGCATTGAGAGGAGGAAAGGTCTGACTTTCGATTAAGTCGGCATTTTTAAATCTCAAACAGCGAGGCCGTTAAAAACTGCTGTTTACTTCAGGCCGATAGTCCCCGTCCATTTGCTCAATGCTATCTACATAGAACGGAGCATGTGTGTAACCTTAAAATTCTACTATGAATTATAGACGGCTTTTTGATCGTGCTTTTTGTTCGTGTCGAGCCGCACTGTAACTCGATACTGTAAAGGGTACAGCGTAATTTAGCAGAAAATTCCACCAGGAAATATTTTGGTTGTTCCAAATTGCATCGCTTTGGTTAATAAGATTGAGCACTGTACCGACAGCCAGTGCGACCCAAGCTGCCCCACTTAAAATAGCTGGTTTGCACCATATGCTAAAAAAAACGGCCATTCACTATCTTCCTATATGTAGTACAAGTTATTGGGTTTGGCTTAAGCGCACGCTACAAAATTGGTTGGCACGTCCCTGTGCCTAGGGCGGAGATGCCTGCGTTGTCGGAACCTCCTCTCACTCTTGAATTTATACAATCAATTAGCATTACCGCATTTCTGTTATTTAGAGACATTCAAGGCTGGTTTGTTACAAAAAAAGATATGTATTTGTGCGGGTAAATGTCAGGTCGAATACTTATCTGTTGCAACAGTAACATAGAACATATCGTAAACTGGGGAAAATTGGTGGAGTAGACATGCTAGCTACTTTTCCATTGCCGCTTATCAACATGAACTCATGAAATTAATAACTGCACAGTACTTTCAAGTGAACGCCATGGCATATATTTGGTAACGGCGACTACACAAACACGCTGAGTTAGTGTGACCGCTCTTGAAAGGGGGGGCCGCGTTATGGGAAATTGTGCGGAGGTTGAGTCAAGTCATCAGGGGGTTATGCCGAGATAAGGGGGAAATTAACTCACTTCACTCGCAACCATTTGTTATTAATAATTTTTTATAATTCACGGCGACATCCTTGCGCGTGAACTATTTTTTCTGGTTCCCCCCTGAAAGGAAACAGCACGTCGAGGGCCACTGCCGTCAGTCGGTTGGCGCTATGGGGCCAGGCTGTATATAAACAAAGGCACCGCTTTGAAGTCCGCGCCTCTACGTTAAATCGGTCAACATTCGGTTAACCACGAATGCAATTGTATAGAGCGTAATTCAACATGCTTTTTAGCCTGGAAATATTGAATGTCTGACCTCAATGATCCTAGAGTTTTTTTGCTGCCGAAAGAACATTGCTGGCCTGGAATCGAACCAGTCTTTCACTCATGGCATTTGGCTTTGTGATTGAACGATCGGGGCTGCTGCTGCATTTGTTGCAGCCCGGTACCTCGGGAAGGCCCAGAGACGCGCTTTTCTTTTTGGATCGGGTTAGGTTTTCTATTGCTAGGGTCATGGGTTGCATGCTGGTCATCTTGGCAATATCGAAAGGTGATCAAGACGCTCAAACCTGTTGAAATTCCGCAGGGCTACAGCGTCAACTCGGGGCCGAGCATCAATGTCATCACCGCAATTCTGGGAGCTTTGCTCTTGGTCTATCTGGCCATTATGTGAGCGAAGCCTGGACTTTCCCTTACTCGGACGGCAGATTTTCCGTTGCTTCACCGGACGCAAGGCATTCATTCGTTGAGTGAGAGCAGTGGGCTCCCGCAGCGTTGCTATCGAACTCATGTCCTGAGGCTCGCGACGATGCGGCGCGGTTCTAACAACAGGTCGAGGGCCACCTGGATGCTTTGCACGACCATATCTGCCTTGGTCAGTGTGCTCATTGCAGCGCCTTCCCCGCCAATGACCGCGATCGCCAGAGCCGCTCTGTCTAGCATGTGACAATCATTGTTGCCGTTGCCAATAGCAACGACTCCGGCTGCGCCAAGGCTGAGTAAATAGTCTTCCTTGGCGATGCCCTGGTCGTCCAGAACCTCAAAATCCCCTAGGTGGGCTCAGCGTCAGCGTCCTGAACTCCGCGAGTTGACTGGATAACACCGCTTTGTCTTGCTGGAGGAGCTGTTTTTCTGTGGTCAACTCGGTCAATTGGGTTTCAGTTTGAGTTAAGCGCTCCGCCAGCAGGCTTCGCTCTCGCTCGATCACGGCCAGGTTCGTCTGCGCCTCAGCCAAAGACTGCGTGCCATGACCATGGTGCTGTTCCAGTGCCTGATGCATCTGCTTCAACTCAGTGAGTTGAAGTGCCACATGCTCATGCGCGCTGCGGCTTTGGGTGAGCGCTTCCTGGGCCGTGAGCAGGGTGCTCTGTAAGTGTTCGATGTCTTGCGACTGATGCTGCTCCTGTGCCTGCAGTTCACCCAGCTGGGTTTGCTGAACGAGCAGATGTTGCCGGAGTTCAGCCAGTTCGTGTTCCAGACGCTGGTGGCGCTGTTCAGCGCTCTGGCGCTCATCGGCGCATTGCTGAGCAACCGATACCTGGTAATGCTCAAACTGCACCCGTGCTTGCTGCAGTTGTTGGGTCGGTGAGGCCACCTCGCAGGCGCGGTCAGTCAAGCGCTGTTCGAGGCCGAGCTTTTCACTGCCCAGGCTGGCCAAGACCACCTCCTGACGCTGCACGGTTTCAGCCAGCCCTTGGCTGCGCGTAATGGCGACTGCCAGCACTTGGGCCTGCTGCTCCTGAGCGGTGAGTAACGCGTCGTGCTCCACGAACGCTTGCTGCAACTGCTCCTGCAACGCGGCGGCGGCTGCCTGATGCAGCTGCTCCGCCTGCTCGACTTGCAGGGCCGCCTCCGCCTGAACTTTTTCGTACACACCTTTCACCGCCAGGACCAGTTCGGCCGGAAGTCCGAGTTCGGCCTGTGCCACCGTGCCTGGGTGCGCGGCTTTCCAGCGTTTTAACAAGGGGGCAATCGTGCTTTTGCTACCGGTCCCGCCCAAATCCGCGCGGATACCGTCGATCGTCGGGATGTGGCCCTCGGCCACGAGCCGGGCCGCCGCATGGGCGACATGCACATAAAGGACGCCGGAACGGGCCATGCACACCTCGGATTTTTTCGTACCGTATTATGGACAACGTAATACCTCGATTTAAGTACAGAATAGTTAAGCCCGGCGAGACTGCCAACTCACCCACGATAAGCTCAGTTATCGCGAGTTACGTCGTCACGGTCGACGTTCGCTCCTATACTCCGCAGTACACACGGCCTCAACAGGCGCTTCGCGATGACGGCCAGCAATCACGACAAAGCAGCCCCCTCGGTACTGCTCGACGAAGCGGCGGCGTCGGCGCGTACCCCCGGTACGCTCACCACCCCCGAGCAGTTGACCCAGCAACATCAACGCTTTCTCGCGGCTGCGACCACCGACAACACCCGGCGCACCTACCGCTCGGCCGTCCGCCACTTTCAGGCCTGGGGCGGCGTGCTGCCGTGTGATCAAGTGGCGCTGATTCGCTACCTGCTGGCCTTCGCGGACGTGCTGAATCCACGCACTTTGGCGCTGCGCCTCACCGCACTGTCGCAATGGCACCGCTATCAGGGCTTTCCCGACCCAGCAGCCAGCGCCACGGTGCGCAAGACCTTGCGCGGGATTGAGCGAGTCCACGGGCGGCCTCGACAAAAAGCCAAGGCCTTGCTGCTGGAGGATCTTGAACGCATCGTGGCGCACCTGGACACCCTCGAAGGGCTCGCCGCCCGGCGTGACAGCGCGCTGCTACAGGTGGGGTACTTCGGCGCGTTCCGGCGCAGCGAACTGGTCACGCTGGAGGTGGAAAATCTTCAGTGGGAGCGGGAGGGACTGCAGATCACGCTGCCGCGCTCCAAAACCGATCAGGGTGGAGAAGGACTGGATAAGGCAATCCCGTACGGCGACAGCGTCTGCTGCCCAGCGAGGGCCCTACGGTGCTGGTTGGATGCTGCTCAGATCGAGCAGGGGCCACTGTTCCGGCGCATCAGTCGCTGGGGAGTACTCGGCGAGGTGGCGCTGCACGAGGGTAGCGTGAATACCATCTTGGCGACCCGGGCCGAAGCAGCAGGGCTGTCGTATGTGCCCGAGATGAGCAGCCACAGTCTGCGCCGTGGACTGGCCACCAGCGCCCATCGGGCTGGGGCGGATTTTCTGGAAATTAAACGGCAGGGTGGCTGGCGGCACGACGGCACCGTCCACGGCTATATCGAAGAGGCGAGAGCCTTCGAGGAGAACGCGGCGGGCTCGTTACTGCGGCGCAAGCCATAGCTAGATACGGAATGACAGCTCTTTGGGCATTGGCTTAAGCAGAAAATCTAATCAATAAAAAATACAGAAATTACAATGGCTTACAGAACGAATGTCCTAAATTTCCTTTATCTCGGCACAACCCCATAAGGAAATCCGGTATTTCTAGGTCGATAGGGGCGTCGTATCGTAGAGGTTTGATAAAACTCACGCGCTCAGCTCTGAGAGCTGACTCGTTTGCCAGATCGGAACGTGAGGTGATAGGTATCCACGCTTCGCTTACAGCCATCAACGCCAGATCTCGAACCTGCGCGATATTAAAAGTCCCGTTGTTTTTCGTTGCAAGGCGCGCGAGCGCAATTACAGTGTGCCCCTCTTTCCAAAGTTTAACTTCGTTTGGATACTCTTTCACGAAGTGCTCCCAGTGCTGTGTACCAATAAAAATCGCCGAGAAACCGAAATTTCCAACTACTGGAAGTTTTGATACATTTGAATCATATTTTTTCGAGTTGTATGGCCTTAGTGGCGCAATCAGTAAAGTCTTGCTGTTGATTGCTAGTGACGAGTTGATTACGTCGTTGTTGAGTTGCTCCTGTTGGCTTCCTATTGGAGCGTGTAAAAGTAAATTTCTGTCAAGAGGGGTGTCTTGGCTGATAATTCGAGCCGCAACCTGCCTGATCGCTAAATTGACCATCCCAAGGCGTCGTTGGCATTTAACATTGTCGAACCATAAGTTGAGCCGCGACTCTGACCAAATGAGGTGGAGGATCCCCTTTAAACCGAAAGCTCTTAATTTTGACTGCTCTGCATCATCAAACAACTGATGAGTCGCATCAGGAGATTGTTTTAGTTTTTTTCTGAGGTTGATGCAAATAGTTCCCTCCAGCGTTTCTTTCATTGCATTTGAGTTGTAACTATTAAGGCCGTTGAGGTTTTGATGCGGAGAATGAAAGACGCAACTTGGGGCATGAAGATTACCGGTGCCTGGGGCACGAATGTACGCATAGCCTGAGCGCTCTGGCCGTCGCCTGATCATTATGCTTGGCGCCAGGTGGCTGTCTTCAAGGCATAGGCAACGAGCTTCCACAAAGCCCAAGGCTTCGCTCAGCTCTTCCACGTGAGGTGCGAACGCTTCTTGCCATTGATCTTGTGGGGAATATTTTTGCCCTTCAATCAACAGCGGGTAGCGCTTATTCTGCATTGGTTACTCCTTATCAACCTATCGCACAGCCCAATGGCAACTAATTAAAACACTGGCGACTAACGCGCAATAATCCTTATTCAGTGATGTGAAAAAAGCAGCCGAAGCTGCTTTATTCATTTGAAGTATTTAAGGTTTCTCTACATCAATGCTTGCCGATTGTTGTTCGACAGGCTTAGCCGTGTTTTCCGAGCGCTCTGGGTTTGGTACGAGCTTGCCTTCTTTCCAAATGTAATGGGCGATAGGTTCCTTGGTAGGATGGCCTGCGTCGTTCTTTGGGTTGCCGCTGCCGTTGCCTCCGGTTCCTGCGGAAGCACCGCATGCTGCAACACTGATGAGAAGTGCCAGGGCGATCGTTACTTTGTTTTTCATCCATGTAGCTCCTTTAAGGTGATTCTTAGCTTCGCAGCTTGTTAGGCGCTGCTTACGAAACTAATTTAAATCCCGTCTTACAATATGCAACCCCGCTCAAGTCGGGATTACATTTAAATATATGCCTTTATTTTTTTGATGCTTAGTAGAAGGCATTTACTGTTATCGGCCGTCATCGAGCAATCTTTAAGTGGCCCTCTGATGTCCGTTCCGGAGATTATGGTAGCTATATAAGCGGAAGATGACCGGTTCGGACCGTAAGAAATCCCAGCGGTGAGCTGGGACATTGAGAGTTGACGCTGGTGGAGTTCTATTGGTCAGGCACAGTCGCTTGGGATTTGATATCTCGAATGGCATCGCCGAGTTGCTGGCTGCTCCCCTCGGTGTAGTCCGGCCAGGGCACAAATGGTTGAGAGGAATGACGGTTAACAATCATGATCGTTGGGCACCGATACTCCATTGCTCCGGTATCGCTGTTTCGTACCAGGACGATCGAAGCATCGCAGTTTGCCATGTCTGAAATCGGCGAAATCTCCTTGATGAGCTCGAGGTTTGCCCAACCATCTGAGCTACTGCGATAGAACGATAAATGTTCAACTGCCGACATCAAGCAGACGCCGCCAGCAGTCATCAGCAAAATGATGTGCCCGGCACTCCAGAAGCCAGCACTCTGAACCTTGAAGGCTAAATAGAGCTTCCAAACACCCCAGCCGACTGCCGAGGCGCCGCCCATTGCCAAAAGATGCACTGAGAGTCGTCCGTAACTTGCATCCAAAGTCATCGTTTGGTCGGAGAGAATTGTCAGCGCTATCGGTGCACTCGTCGCGAAAAGCATCAAGCCCAGGATAAGAGTCGTCAGAGGGGAGGGGCGTGAGGTCCCATTATTTTGGGCGTGCTCAATCAGCCGGTTCATATGGCTGAACAGTCCGAAAAGGCAGGACAAGGAAATTACCAAGCAGGAAAGCATGTAGAGCATGGGAGGGGGGGCTCTGTGGCGTCAAAAATGAGGAGCTGATTCTCTCAAAATGCGCGGCATGCAAATAGTTGGTCCGTACCTGCAAATGGGACGATCCCCACTCAAAAGAATCTTTTGGCTGGCTTACCCCATAGTCAGCTCTTATAACGATGCACCTTCGGCGACCTTTCGGTAATTGACCCGGTGTGTCTGATGCCGCCAGCCCACAATGGGCTGTCTGCACTGAACTGTGTTGGATTGAGCCCAAACTGCGGCTCAATGCAGGGGTTGCATTATCACGAGCTTCCTTACTATGGGTCACATGAGAGGCGATGACGCCCACATCCATAATCTTAGGAATGAGAGACCAGCCATGACTCAGACTCAAATGCCGGAGCAATCTTTCGAGCTCACCCAGGCCGATATCCCACCAAGCGAACTGCGCGTCGACTTTCTTTTCGGCTCTATCAAGGGCGCGATGGAGAAAGGCATGGGGGCCAAGTCGCGTGATTTGTGGATGCCGGCGGTATCCGAGCTCAGCAAGCTGCGTGTAATGGAGGGGCTCAACGTTCGAGTCAGAGACGCTGGTCTGGACCAGCACATCCGGGAGCTCGCCGACAGCATGAAGCAAATCGGCTTCAAGTCGAGCAAGCCGATTGAGGTCTTCATCGTTGAGGAAGAGGGAGGGTCTGTTGCTTACGTCAGCGACGGTCACTGCCGTATCGAGGCTCTAAAGCTCGCATTGAGCGAAGGGGCGCCGATTACTAACTTTCCGGTTGTGACCCTTCCGACAAAGGGGATCGGCCTTGAGGACATTGTTGCTGGTCTGGTGGCCAACAACGAAGGCCGTCGTCTAAGTACCTTCGAAACAGCCTTGGTAGCAAAGCGTCTTCTCAGTTATGGGTGGTCGGCAGAGCGAATTGGCGAGCGGCTTCATTTTGGCCCGGTCTATGTCGAACAACTACTCGAAGTGGTTGCCGCGCCTCTCTCCATTATTGAAATGCTTCAGAAGGGCGAAGTCTCTGTCGGGTTGGCGCTGGAAGTGATGCGCAAACATCGCGGTGATGCTGTGAAGATTTTGCAGGAAGGCCTGGCGACCTCAGTCAAGAAAGGCAAGAAAAAGGTCACCAAGGCAGACATTCCAGGTGGCCGACTGGACAAGGTCGTGAAAAGCCAGTCAAAGCCCTTGTACGAAGCTGCCAAGAACATTTCGAAGGATCCGGCGTTCGAGCAATTGAGTGAGAAAAATCGGTTGCTTCTGCAGGGCCTGCTCGACGAAATCGAGAGAAAAGAAAAGGCAGCTGAGGAGAAGGCCAAGAAAGCGGAGGAGAAGGCCTCTCAAAATGCTAGTAAGAATGCTGCAGAGACAGAAGAGGCTCAGGTCGCATGAAATATGTGATGTTCATCCGTGATGACGAAGGGGGCTTTTCGGTCGCTTATCCGGTGTTGTTCCCCAATAACCTGGTTCACGAAGAGGTGGCGAGCGCTCTCATGGCCGGTCCGCTGGAAGGCTTTAAAGTGCGCAGCGCTGGTGAACTCACCTCGATGGGGAAGGGGGCAGGGGTCGGCGGTAGGTCAATGACTTTAGATGTCGAATCACATCCAGATGATGAAAGCATTATCAACATGCAGGACTACGGCGGGTGCTTCATTTGAATAGGACACCTAATTGAGCATCATTGGAAAAGTTTGTTGATTCTCCGATTTGATCCACTGCAGCAGCGGCCAGGCCTGCGGGCTTGATTTTCTGTGAAGAACTGGCTCCTTTACTCCAAGTCCAAGACGGCTCGTTAAGGTGCATGGTCGCGCCCATCGGACAACCCGAGGCGGTAAGTAATCCACACCTAATCACGGGTCCAACTTGGCATTCCTTTAAGGCACATGGGCAGAAAATGAACGCTCCTTCCCACCAATAGGAGCAGCCCATGAGCTCAAATATTATTTCGCCCAACACAGCTGTTGCTTCCAAGACACCGCCGACGGAATCAAAGGTGGGGATGGCTGTTGCCGGCCTACTGTTCCTCACCATTCTGTACCTTGTTGCGTGTGTAATTTCTGGAGTCTGGTTAGCACTTGAGATACCCGTATCAGAAACTGAAATGTGGGATGTTTCGTTCCTGTCACCACGTGTTGGTGCCCAATGGCACGGGATGATGGTCGGGGGACTGATGTTGGTATTCGCGCTGTTGCAACTGGTCAATCGGAATTTGGCGATGAGTGCTTTATGCGTGCTGTTTGGTTGTTGCGTCATCCTAGGAACCTCCGAGGTTGCTGCGCTACGACAAGGGCTTCTGACCGGAGATGTTCGACTGGGGTGCTACGTTTACGAGTCGCTGGAGTGCCACAAGATGGTGGACGTTGCCGTAGGTGATTCGAAGTCGATCTACCGCGAGCAAGGCAAGAGTGGTTTGAATGGTGAGAACTATGCAGCTTGGTATGCGCCTAAACGCGCCCGCTTCGTGGCTGCGTTGACCTCGAGGCTGCCCAGTACGATGCCAGGGGTAGCACTGCTCAAGAGTCCGTTTACGCTTTTGCAAATTGACGAGGTGAAAGCGCGACTGTCGACGCAGCGCCAGGAGCTCGCGAGGTTTCGGGCTGCGGCTCAGCAAGTCATCGCCAATGAACACAAATAGGAAGAAAACCTTGGTACCGCGATCGTTCAATATGGCTTACCGTTCCCCTGCGATTCTGGGGAGTGCAAGTCGGTATAGCCAATAGACTTCGGCATTTGTGGTTCTGATGCGCTGCAAGGGGTGCATCAGTTGACTCCAGTAGGCACGGCTAACGTTGAGCTGTAATGCCCCATGTGCCGAGCTACTGAATGATCGTCAACATGAATCGCCCAGCGCCCCAGCGCAAAATTTCTAATTATTTAGGAGGGTGCAGACTCTTTCATAAACCCTGTCAGCATCCAGGTCGTAGCCCATTTCGTATGACGCTGGGCCAACCAAAGGCTCATCGATTTCCCACTGGTCAAACCAGGAGTCTGGCACGTCAGCGTAGACAGCTGGCCTGCCAGTGAACTGATCACCTGTCACGTCGATCACGATATTTCTACATCGTAGCCAACCGTGACTTCCGTTTCCCTCGCAATGATTGGCGCATACGTAAAGTACTCGGTCGTCAAACTGGTCATTGAGGATTTGTCCTAGCATCCACGAAAGTTGACCGCAGCAGCCATTCGGAAAACGATCAAGGTTGCTGGGGACTCGAGGTAGTTCACTCAGGACTTTCTCGACTGCCTCTCGAAACCGCACGGAAAGGGCAAAGAGTTCATCTCTGCTCAGCTCTACCACCTCGTTCATTTGAGTCTCCTGTCTATGCAGCGAGCATCGCCTGCTGACGTGATTTCCACGGGTCGTTAAATTCTGCGATCCTTGCCAACTGCAATGGCGATACGCTATTGCCGACCATCTTACACATCTGAGTTTTGTTCAGCTTCCGACCATCGTGGCCGCGGTCGATGATGTAGTTTTCAGGGAAGCCCTGCGCTCGGTATAGCTCGCGAGCATCGAGCATGCGTAGGCATACATCAACGATTAGGTACCGGACGCCGTCAACGAATACCGTAACCAGATCGAGCCTCTCCTCAACGGTAAGAACTGTTGATTCAGGTCCGCGTGTACCATGCTCAAGCATGAAGTCAGCGACGCGCAGCGCAGCGTTGATCTGGTCATTGTTGAACTGCTGGTTTTGGAAGTCATGGCTGTCCAGCTTTGCCGTTACCAACTGCTGTTGGCTGCCGGAGCCGGTGATGGTGCTGAATGGCGCGAAAACGGGGTGAGCAGGGGTGGTGTTTTTGCCGCCATTTGCCTGCACCAGGATAGGGGCCACGACAGAGAAGTGCCCCCCTTTGACTTGGGCACAGATCGTCCGAAGGGGTTCTTCTGCCGACATGTTTCTTTGCTGAGATGCGTTGGCATGCTCTGTGAGAAATGGGGCAATGATCGGAGTACCAACCATCAATTCCCCGCGGTTTGCGCCAGTGACAGTCCGCATAGGTTCGTCAACATCGTGAAGGCGCACGCTCCCCTGATGGGTAGCAGGGAGAATGAAAGGCCGTCCATTTACAACGAAGCGTTCGATGCCGGTGGCGATCCGGACATTGGTGGACTTCACCAGAGGGCGCTTACGTCCCCAGATGCTTTGGCCTAGATTGCTCCAATCGATGCATTCTGCGGCGGTGCGATAGGGCAACTGTCCTTTTTTCGGATGCTTTGCGTGAGATGCCTCGGGCCATTCAATAGGATGACCATCACATCGTGCGATTAGGAACATGCGCTCGCGAATGGTAGGGGCCCCATCATCACAGGCACGAGAAACCCGCCAATCAACGTTGTAACCCAGCGCTTTCAGGCTTCGAATAAAGTGATTCCAGGTGCGATTAACCGGGGACCCGTGACGGCGATATTTGCGGCTTTGCTTACGCCGATGTAGGGCGTTACCAGTGGGTTTACCACTATCGGGAATCAGGTACTGCTCTTTCCGAGGAACCACTTCTCCCGGTGCTGCAATTGAACCATCAAGTTTAACAACACGGCCTGTTTGAGCGCAGCGCTTGGCAACCAGATTGGTCCAACCCAAAATCTGTTTCACGTTTTCTGCGCTGATGACCAACGGCCTCACTTTGCCTGCCCACTTCACGACTACCCATGGCAAATCGCGTATCTCCTTGGATCTAGGTTGGCCACCTGCAGCTTGAGAGAAATGAGTACAGTCAGGCGAAGCGTGGAGCCAGCCAGTAGTCCTTCCTCCGCAGGCCATTACTGGGTCAACACCCCATACATCGGTTTGGTAGTGAGTGGCGTATGGATGGTTGGCAGTGTGGAGCGAGATGGCCGCCTCGTCATGGTTGACGCAGATATCTACCCGGCGCCCCAAACCCATTTCCAGACCGGTAGAACCGCCGCCTCCACCGCAGAAGAGATCTACGATCAGCCAGTAATCTGACTCATTAAGGCCAAGCTGGTACTGGGTCTTGTAATCAATGGTGGGAAAGGTTTTGTTGAAAGCGCTCATGGTCTCTACCGGTGATCTGATGAGGGAAGGCGAATGGACATACCGCCGATCATCCGGAGATTCTCAAAAGCGCAACCCGTCGCTTGTTCATCGGCGAGAGCTTGGGAGGGAAAAGCAGAACTTTTTCAGCAAGGTGACTATGGGGTAGGGGCGTAAACGAAAAAGCCGGCGTAAGCGCCGGCTCTTGTTCGACCAGGAGTTTTTACCGAAGGTTGGGACCGCTGAATCCCATGGTCATCGAAACGTGCTCAGCTACTGAAGCGCCGATTTTTTTTGCGAAACGATCGAACGGATTTTCTTTGGCAGTGAAATCGACAACATGGCTTGCTCCAACCACTTCACGAGCAACGTAATCCACGTCAGCTAAGCGATCGACGAGACCAAGCTGCAGAGCTTGTTCGCCCGACCAGATGAGGCCAGAGAAGAGCTCAGGGTGCTCGCTGCTCTTGAGCTTTGGTCCGCGGCCGTCCACTACCGCCTTGATGAATTGTGCATGCGTGGTCTTCAGCACGTTCGACCAGAATGCGGCCTCTTCTTGATTTTGAGGTTGGAACGGATCGAGGAAGGCCTTATGTTCGCCAGACGTGTAAGCACGGCGCTCCACCCCCAGTGTACGCATTAGATCAACGTAGCCGAACGAAGCCGCAGTCACACCAATCGAGCCGACCAAACTGGATTTGTTGGCGTAGATCTCATCTGCAGCGCTTGCGATGTAGTAGGCGCCAGAGGCCCCCAGATCACTGATGACAGCGTAGATCTTCGTGTCCTTGTGTAGCTCGCGTTGACGCTTAATTTCGTCGTAAACCTCCCCTGCCTGCACTGGACTGCCACCTGGCGAGTTGATTCGCAGGACAACCGCCTTCGTGCGTTTATCCTCAAGCGCTTGGCGTAGGCCTTTCTTGATCACCTCAGCACTTGCTTGCCCTCCTTCAGAAATTTCACCGTAAACGTTAACTGCGGCAGTGATTTCTTTGTCTTTTGAATCATCGCCGCCGAATTGTCCGGTGGCGGAGGAGAACACTGCGATATCCAGGGCAACAGCGATGACGGCAAATAGTCCGTATTTGATGTAGCGCATACGGCGGGTTGCTCTTCGCTCTTTGATCAGGTCGGCAACCAATTCGCCAAGCACCTGGTGTTCCGTTTCTTTGGTAGACATCGCAGACCTCAATGTTTAGTAGATGGTCCAATGATGCTTTCCAAAAAGAATCCTAGGCGCCACATTGGGCCCGCTGGAGGGCATAGATTTCCCTGTCGTACAGCACGAAGTTGAGGTGCGCGACCAACAGGAGGGGGAGTGGTCAACGTATAGGCAATGAGGTAGCAGACTATTCGAACATGCTGATAGTGGGCAGAGTGTGAGCGCGGAACGGTGAGATGAGCGCGGGATGCGTGGTGCTTTCAGATGCATTCCCCTCCCAGAAGACAATGGGCCAAACGATGGGAGCTTTCTTTTTATCCTCGAAGACTGCGAATCCAGTTATCACCCCGAGTTGGGTCTTTGCTTGTCCACAACGGTCTTGAAGAAAGTGCGCACTGCGCCGAACCAAGGTCCCGGTTCGGGCAGTGCGGAAATCGAGTATTTTCAGTTCGTTCAGGTTTTCCATTGGAAGCTCTTGCCTTTGGTAATCACTGATCACGATACCGGTGATACCAAAAGCGCAAGGGGCTGTCGGCCCCACGCACTGTTACCATTCGAGCTCAGATGCAGGTGCGTGCTGCGGGGCATCCAGGCGGCGGTAAACCCTTTCGATGTGGCCTTCGAACGAAAAGGTCAGCTTTGCGGGCACGACCTGAAGTTCACGATATGCCCTGGCCATACCTTTTGCCTGCTGCAGCTTGGCATGCCTCTCATCTTGAATTTCTGAATTGGCGATCTCCTGGACAATTTTGCCTAGTAATGTCACCGAGAGCTCCCTCAGCGTTTGTTCATTTGTATCGGCGTTCGCAACGTTCATGCAGCAGTCTCCTATTTCACCGTGGTTTGACTGACCGGATCGTACTTCTAGAGTGTTTCGACGACACCCCAAAAGTAGGTCTAGTTTTTCCCATCTACTGTGAACCACCGTTCGACCCCATCTGGTGACGGTAGAACGTCTTTGACTTCAGCCTCAGGAATGGCCTTCCGGCCAAGAGTGCGAGCTCTAGCGCGAATGTGTTCGTGGGCTTCCGCTGGTGAGGCGAACTGCATGCGCTTATACGAAAATTGTGATGCCTTAATAGGGCTGGCATCACGCATTTGCAGTGAAATTTTGACTGGGGCAACGTCGAACCAATGGCCGTTCTTTACTGGTTTGCCGTTATCCTCTGCCGTGACCTCGACAAGGTTCACCGGATCAAAATTTTCTGGAAGTGACAATCCAAGACAATCATCAAGAGACTCACGAGCACCTGGAAATACTGCGTTGCCCGCAATCCAGTATTTTGACTCTTTGCCATCGCCTTCGGCCCAGGAACTGAAGTGATAGGTGAGCAAATTGTTAACGGATATAGAAGGTGAAAAGTCTCCTTTGTACAGACGGCCAGTCAAGATTGATTCGTTTCGCTTTGGCGTTACATCCCGGTAGCCGAGGTACCACGATGGATCCTCGTTTATGGCATCGCGATAGCATGACAGTGCCTGATGAGCGTGTTTGTACGTGCTGAGGAATTTGGCTTTCATTCTGTCTTTCACGTGCTCGTTGGGGGCGAGGCGGTGAAGGAGGGCATAAGCAGCCGACGTGGTCACACAGAAAAAACTCACATTTTGGTCACGCTGATACTTCAGGCCAAAGGGGACCGAAATGCTTGGATCTACGACCTGGCTAGTTGAGAGTTTCTCCCTCACATCAATCCATTGCTCGAAGAGGTCCCAGTGCTGATCAGCACTGATTGCTTGTTTACCCTGCAGCATCGCCAGAACGCTTGAGTAATCCTCGCAGACTGTCATCAGTCGTTGTTTCGCCTCAAATGATTCGAATACAGATTTTGCCAGCCAATTTTTAACGCTGTCGGACTGGTAGAGCTCAGTCTCCGAGGCGTCCTGGGAGCGTAAGGCTTCCCAGCTGCGATCCCTCTCAACGAGTTTTTCGTGATCCTGCTCCAACACGATACGATGGACCCACGCGTGCCGCTCCAAGCGATTGTCCTGTTCTTGCGGTTTCGGACTCAGGTAAACATGGCATTTGCTGGTGCCTGTGACTGTAATTCGTAGAACCTCATATTCGAGTGCCTCATAGTGGCTTCGAACAGAGCTGGCCAATTCTTGGCCGGCGCCGGCGAGAAGGTACATCTGATCGAGAAGGGTTTTCCAAACAGGGCCCAGTTTGGCTCCCTCGAAAGTCGGCAGTTCCTTTCCTCGATTAACGGATCTCCATGCCACCACAGCTTGGTCAACGATGACTGAGGCTTCTGTCGCGGTCGCCAATCCTCCTTCCAGCAACGCCATGCGCATTTTTTCGCGGGTAGCTGCCTCCCGTGCTCTCTCGGCTTCTAGGTGCTTCAGTGCATGCTTGAAGAATCGGACATATTCGACATGATCTTCGCGGCTATCTCGATCATGAATGTACCAATGAAGCTCCTCGGGAGTAACGGCGTCCAGTACGAGGAAGGGCAGTTCTGCATGACTCCAATATCCAGGTCGGAATGCACTGAGCGTGACCTTGGTGCTGAATTCACGCTCCTTTCTTCGACCATAACCCTGCACGTTTACAAACACGTGCAGAGAGTCTCCCCCGCGGGCGGCAAAGCGTAGGCCTATCCGCTCGGTAGGCTGAAACCTGAATGAGAAACCACTATGGCGGTGATCCTCTTTCCTACATGCGCCCGGTGCAGTATGGGGATTCATCACTGTATGCCAGTTGCATAACACGCGGGAGCCGGATTTAAGATATGCGTTTTTCTCGCTGATCCACGTATGCAAGGGCTTACGTTTCTGCGTTGGAAGCATGCCCGCGCCATCGTCGTCGTGGATGAACTTGAGCCACCGGTCTTGAAAGGGTTGCGTCATGAACTCGAGAGACTGCTCTCCGTCATAGAACTTACCAAACAGACCTAGACGATGATCCAGGCCACAGATCATTAGCAGGAAACGTTTGTAGTGCAGGGCGAAGTTTTCATGAGCCTTGAGGTGCGATGTGTATGCCACGTCCTGGAATTTGATATCGGACCCGTCAACACCCTTGAAAATGTTGTTCTGGTCGTCCTTGGATGGGAAGAGCCGGCTGGCGCCCAGATGGGACTCAATGGGTGACCAGATCCTATGGAGGTTCTCGCCATCACGCACCAGGAGGAACACTTTTCGGTTTTCCAGGTTGCGACTGAGGTTCGTCGCCGCGTTTCCATAATCGATGGCTCGCCGACTGGTGGCCATCACCAGAATGCAGCGTTCGGTAGGAAAAACCTGCTTCACCAACGCTTCGTGTTCGGTTAGCGCCTTAAAGAAGAGATCTTCGTTGCTGAAATCAAACCATTCGTCCAGATCGACATAGATGGCCAGCTCCTCGTCTATCATCAACTTTCGTTGAACGATGCTCAGGGGAATGTGACTGTCAGCGGACCTACCAGTACAAATGGTCTGCACAGAAACGCCTTTTCCTGTGTAGAGGTCCAATGACTCGATCCCTTCTATCAGGCTGGCCACGTAGGCGCGCACATCTTCTGTTTGGGCAAGCGCTGCGGCGGCTGTTTCTTGAAAGTAGGGTGTCATCGCCTTAACGGTGGCAGCAATCTCGGTGGTCTTGGCCTGAATCCAATCTGATTTTATGGTCGCTACCTTGTGCTCACGAGCGGCCACCGATTTCAAGGCTTGGATTTTTTCTGGGGTAATTCCACTGCCGATCGCGGCAGCGACGCTACCGGTAGCTACACCGGCCAGCGACCGCTCCTCGCTGGCCGAAATCACCATGGTTTGTTCGCTGGCGGTCTCGCTTGAGGTTTCTTTGGCGCGATCTGCTGCCATGCGCTCATCGACGATAGCATTGAGTATCTGTGGATCCGCCTGAGCTTCCATTAGGTCGTTCTGAAGCTCTGTTACTCGGCCCTGAATTCGCTTGATCTCATCAGCTCTGACTTGCTGGTGGTCGGGCTCGAATTCGAATTTTGCGAGGAATTCTGCGAGCAGGAACGGATGCTCTTTGCAGGTGATGTAGCGACTGGTGATGTTTCCTTCAGCGTTGGGGATTTCGACTCGAACCTGGGTGTCGTATTTGGATGGGTGGGCTCGAATGATGATCGTGTGGGGAGAGTTATCGACCCAACGAATCGATTGAAGAAGGTGAACATCCCGCTCCTTGATTGCCATTTCAGGGATGGCGTCTTTCGCTCGCCAGAATTGGCCGGCTTGTAGCGACTGGAATCGTTCGATGCGTTCAATGGTAGGTTCAACCGCGGCCACTGCTGTGGTCGGGGAGGAGGAGTTATCAGACATGTCTCTTTCCCAGTGCTGTTTGGGAAGATCGTTTCATGAATTGTCGAAGTGCAAGGGCTGGAACGGTACCTGCCCACAGGAGGTAACGCCATGTGGGCAGGAGGTTTTCTTGAAAGGTTCTTCTATCAGCGAAGCAATTAGCGCTCGTCTTTAATGCGAAACTGTCGTGCGAACGGTAATTGGAGTCGACTCCTTGGTTCTAATAGTCAGCGTCGTGCTGGTCAGCGTGGGCACATCGTTTACTGGATTAACGGTGATTGTGACGGTCACCGGTGCTGACCATGCACCAGCGCTATCCTGCGCCCGATAAGTCAGTGTGGTGGTCCCGTTCCAGTTTAGGTTCGGGCTAAAGGAGAGGGTCGATCCTGTGATAATTGCAGTGCCATTTGGTGAGGGAGTAACGACTTGAAAAACCGTAGGTACTGGTGAGTCAATATCTGTTGCGGTAAGCGTTACGGTGCCTGTCGTGTCCTCGTCTGTGACCAGGGTTTTCGCATAGGCCACTGGAGCATCGTTGACTGGACGAACGACTATCGTCGCTGTACCTGCACCGGACCAGGCGCCGGCGCCGTCCATGACACGATATGTAAGCGAGGTCGTACCGTTCCAATTTGGGTTAGGGACGAATATCAGCGTGTTCCCACTTACGCTAGCGGTGCCGTTGGCGGGAGCCGAGAGGATCTGAAAAGTATATGGTCCTGGGCCATCGTCCGAAATAGCAAAGGCCGCGGAACCTGTGACATCCTCGTCAGTTGTGAGAGTAAAATTGCCAGCAGTTGGTGTGATGTTGTAGCAGCTGTTGTGCACAGTGAAGCCAGAGTAATTACGGGCGCTGCCGTCAGACCACAGTTCATAAGTTCGGGTTTGATTGATGCTACCGCTTGGAGTGCTTGCGGGGCAGGTTAGCCACTGGGTTTCGGTCTGTGTCGACACGTAATACGCTGCAGCCACACATGAGCTGGATTCGACGGACCAATATTGACCCCAGTAAGGATCGTAGGGCGATCTAAGACCATACTTACTGTTGCATGCCTCACCTGGATAAGGCCCGCCTTGCTTACATATCCAGTTGACAGACCCGACCTGACCGGCTGGGCATGCCGTCGTTTGGCGATAGGTGTACGTCATGTTACCCCCACTATCCGCTAAAGCGACGGGCGAAGATAAGCTAAGGATCGTGATCCATCCCAGAGCAATCATTTGAACTGCCTTCAACAATGATCGATAGGATCGGAATCCAAATAACGTCCTTACAAGTTCATGATATCTATCCATTTATTGCCCCGGTGCAATACAGAGTAATTTGATTTGACCCGAAATTACCAAGTGCCGCATGGCTTGTGCGGGCAATTCGCCCCTAGAAATGGGCTCTGATTTCTGTCAGCTATCGCGCAAGGAGGGCGTCAGCAAGCCAAAGGATTGAGAGCAATCGCAACTGTGAGGGCACGAAAATCTTGAGAGCTTGATATGGCCGTGTGATAAGCGGGCATTTCGAAATGCGGCCGTAGAGACCGCATATGGGGGGGCTCGGATTACATCGACTGGCGTTTTATTTGATCCTTGAGTTGAGTTGGCAGGCCAGTAATCGTCAGTTGACCGCTGGTCTCGTCATAAACCACTTTGTTGCCCAGCAAATGCGCTTCAAAGCTGATGGACAGACCCTCGGCGCGGCCCGTGAAACGACGGAATTGATTGAGCGTTTTTTTGTCGGCAGGAATTTCTGGCGACAGGCCGTAGTCTTTATTTCGTATGTGATCGTAAAAAGCCTTTGGATGTTCTGAGTCAATCAACTCGGACAATTCTTCCAGGCCAATGGGTTCCCCCAGTTTTGACTGGCTCGCAGCGTAGTCGACTAGGGTGTTTGTCATAAATCTGGTCGTTTCCTCCGGTAGGTCCTCGCTCTCCACGAAGTCGCTGAAAGCTTTGAGTAGGGTCCGGGTTTCGCCTGGCCCGTCGACACCCTCCTGGCAACCAATAAAATCGCGGAAGTAGTCAGACAGTTTCTTGCCGTTCTTCCCTTTGATGAACGAAATGTATTGTTTTGAGTTTTTGTTGTTTTGCCATTCCGAAAGATTGATCCGCGCTGCCAGGTGTAGCTGGCTAAGATCAAGATGCCGAGACGGGATGACTTCAAGGCTTTCACTGACCGCCACGCCTTCGCTATGGTGAACAAGCGCGATCGTCAGATACTCAGTCAACCCTTGTTGATAGTGTGCGAATACGACATGCCCACCGGAAGTGAGGTTGCTTTCCTCCATGAGCTGCTGCAGATGCTCAACAGCAATCAGGCTGAGCTCTGTGAAGGTCTTGCCCTCGCCGAGGTAATCTTTGAGCCAACCACTAAGAGGGTGGGCTCCAGACTCTGGATGGAAAAATCCCCAAGCCTTCCCCTGTTTGGTGTTGTAGCTTTCGTTCAGGCCCGACATCAACTGGTCAAGAGCACTTGATTCGGTCAACTCAGTGCTTGATGAGTGCAGGATTGCCGGGGAACCGTCTGGTTTCTTTTCGATCAGGTGAACTATCGCGTGTCGTACGGGCATAAAGTTAATGCTCATTAAAAAAATGGGGTGGGTACTGAGCCGTTCAGAAAGTGCCTTTCATCTGGCTCAACATTCGAGAATTTGTCTCCCCTAGCCATGGAGGATGGATTCGACATTGTCCGCCTGGTCATCACCGGAGGAATGTCGATTGGATACCCTGCAGAGGTTTGAATCCTCAGACTTAACTAAACGTGATGCCGCAAGTCGTTGCGAAATGGGAGTGGTGAGCGGATCAATGGATTGAGCTCGCCCATTACTGATGATTAGCAAGGCCGTCCATTTGATACCTCGGTTTGTGGCGTCAGGTTCGGGGTTGCGGCGTATCTCAATACGCGCACTTTGGTATGCCTGATGCCACTGCTCTTTGTTGATGTCGGCCGCTTCTTTGGCCGGAAGTGTGGAGGAGGTTTGCAAGCTCATGTTCTCGAACCTTTTCGTTATGGATGCAAACGAATCCTGCACGAAGACGTGAATATGCAAGTCTCCCCAACTCGCCCGAAAATTGGGCCGGATTGCGAACATCCAAATGGTGCTAGGCCACATGATTCTCTTACCAACCTAGGGGGAGAGCCCAAATGCCTACAGTTCGATTCATGGGGCGAAGAGATGTAGAAACGCATTGTCCGATGGCGCCGACGCATCTGGTTTCGATTTCAGACGGTGAGGACGATCAGGCCCAAATCGTCCAATCGCGGTGGGCTAGCGTAGCTTTCGAGTATTTCGTTGATGGAGAGTACGACGAGACGCGGATCCTCATGTTTGGCGCAAAGTTTCCTGTTTCATTTCAGGACTACCTTTTGCCGCCTCAGGCTGACTCAGTAAGGTCATTGGTGGATCGATTAGCTTCGACCGGGCTCGATATCGTCGTGAACTGTCAGGCAGGTCGCTCTCGCAGCGCTGCAGTGGCCAGGTACATTTCCGAGCGGCATGGATACGACCTCAAGCAAGAAACACCCGATGCTAATCAGACAGTGCTCAGGTTGCTTCGGCGGGATTCGTCGCTTTGTTCTACATTCCGTGATGTTACCTCTCCTAGTTCAAGTGACCAGAAGGCTGACGGCGCCGTTCGCGCGCTTCTCAAGCTATTGGGGCTTTGGACGCCGTCAAGGCAGTAGCAATAGGGATGGCGCCGGCTTTTGAAATAAATGCGAGAGTATGGAAATAGCCGCAAAAAAAGCCCGCATGAGCGGGCTTATGGGGGCGACTGCTCTGCAAGCGGGTCACGACTGGAGACGGCGCCGCACGTAGTACGAAATTACATTTCCATGCGTTGTTTTCTTGCTCGATCAAATGTCGAAAGTGGCTTGCTTCTACGTAGCTCGGCTCCAGCTGTTGGGGGCAGGGGCTTTAGGGGAATCTGGTGAACGATCACTAAGCGTCATCGCCTTCCACAAACTGACTCACAAAGGCGCCAACCTTGGCAGTCAATTCACGGTGTTCACTTTCCACTTCGGCGAGTCGTGTTTGGTAGTAGGAAATGCACTCTACGAAGGCATCCTGTGTTGTCTTGGCGCGCATACTTAGATTCATGCCGCGAGTCTTGTCATATAGCCAGAATCCGTCGCTGCACTCCGAGAGCGTTAGAGTCTCTGTGAGTTTGGTGCTGTTAATGTGTTTGCCCATCTTGGGTTTCCTCGGTATTCGTTATGAGGCCAGCGTCTCACTGGTCGCCTTAAACGCAAGGCCATAATCAACCCCAATTGCTCGTGCCATTTCCCACGCTCGAGCAATGAGCAATTCCTAATCCCGTCCCGCAACAGAGCGAAACCAACGGCAATGCAAGCTCGAATGCCCAACTGATGTTGTTCTTATGGCTTGTTCTGATCCAGATGCTGGTAGCCAGCTTGGCCAAGCACGCGAGCGCCCGTACTGTGAGTTAGCAGGATTGAAAAGATTCTTTCAGGGCTTGCACTTTCAAGATCGTGAGGATGATGGGGTCATTAATTGTCGAGGACGATTCAATGGCAAAGAACCATCACCATTCCCCTGCTCAGAGAATCTGTGGGCATGTGGGTATGCACGTTTTTCACTATTCGGGTCGCAAAGGGCAGGCCGAGGAAAATCGATACGCAGCTAACTCGCTCTGCCCAGAGTGCGCTGGTGTGATTCGAGTGTGGTTTGAACAATCTGAGCCCGGTTTTTATAAGGTCGATCTCCCCAAGCTGGTTTCCCACTCTCCAAGTCTCATATCGTGGGGCAACAGGGTTCGTATCGCTCAATTGCGTAAGTTGGGCCCAGTGATGAAGCGAATGGCCTCAGAATCCGAAAGCGACCCGCTGGCGGCACTCACTCTTCAGGTGCTGACGATGATGTTTAAAATCGACTCCGCTAACTTTTGGGTCGACGTTGATAAACATACCTATGGCACCTACTCACTTGGTTGGGATCTCGAAGCACTCATTCGGGGGCGCGAAACAGCAACCAATCCGCTGGGCAAGGCATCAGTGTTTGGGTATTGGTTGGCTCGAAATGAGCGTGTTGCGAATGACGCGATCGAAGCTGCGGCGTTGCTCAAACCCATCCTGAAGGATTACAAGCGAGGTGCAGTCGTAGCTGAGGAAGCCGCATCCACTTAGAAAACTACTTGTCACTGTAGCCGTCCTTGGGGCGGCTTTTTTGTGGCGTATTACCAGAGATTGGCCCCGTTTTGGGGAGCAGATCCGGATCTGAAGTGCGCTTGGTCTGGGGAGAATTGCATCATCCCCACCAGGAGAAAATCAATGAATCAAATGCGCAATGTATCCCTTCATACGCTGCTAACGCTAAGCGGCCTGAGCTTGCTCATCCTGCCTCAGTTCTCTCATGCGGCCGGCAGCTTGAACAGCGCAGCTGACAACCTAGATAGTATGATGGATCAGATGTTCAAGATAATGCCTTACACCTTCGGGCTAGTGATCCTCATGGTAATTCTTCAGATTGTGAGAGCGATGAATCCTGGAAGCTCGTCCGGGCAGATCAACGATGCAGCACCGAGAGCTCCAGTCATAGCGCCGCCTGTACTGCAGGCTCCAATAGCAGGTGCGGAAGATCACCGCTCTGTCCTTGCCTCCACGACCGTGGAGCAGCCGACATCGGTGCCTGGTTCCGAAAGCGGCGAAGCTGGCAGCCGAAAACTACACCTTGATTGACAGGTCATTTTCCTGATCAACCTTGCATTTTCGCAAATCCCCGGAAGATAGATTGTGGAAGCTCCTCCTGGCCGGCATCTGATACCGGCCACGCTTTCACTCGAATGCAGCGATTGTTGAGCCTATTTGCCCCAGTTCGTGGCGCCAATAGGGCAAGGCCGGCGCGCTCCTTCGTGAAACACTAATTCCATGAATTTGTCGAAATCGTAAGGGATTGCCATGTCCAAGAATGAAGCCTTGAACGACCGTATAAATACGCCACTGAAGCTGGCATTTCCGGTCGTTGCAATCGAAACCTTTGAGTTGGCCAGGGCCGCTCAAGTCATCTCTGCAGCAGCAACTGAGCTGAAAAAGCATTTCTTAGCAATGCCTTTCAAACAGGTGCCAGACCCAGGTTATATCGCCAAGGTCGCAGGAGAAGCACCCAAAGATAGCCGTGGCGCCGTTATTTTTGACCAGTATTTTTTTGACCGACAGCGTCTAAATGCCGAAACCCTTCCCAGCTTGAAAGCGTCCCTGGCCGCTCTTGAGCAACACGGCATTACCTACGTTATTGCCGGTCGCGACTCCTTGGCCGAGGAGTTCGTTTATCACATCGATCTGCCAGCCATGGATCAGGCCGAAATAATTGAAGTTCTGATGAGCGCCGAACGAGACGTCGAGCGATCGATTGGCAAATCTTCCCAAGTGCCGACCATTTTTGATGAGCGCGAGCGGGTTGTGATTGCTAACCACGCCATGGGCTTGAGCCACACACAAATGCGAAATGTGTTCATTCTTTCGGCTTATCGCAAACACAAGGCGCTTGACTACCTGTCAGAGATTCGGCGTGAGAAGGGCCATATTCTGCGTGATGTGGGTCTAGATGTTTTGGAGCCGATCAACATTGAAACTGTTGGTGGGCTTGAGCCACTGAAGTCATTCCTCAATATCCGAAAGGCAGGTTGGGATAAGGACTTGCCTTTAAAAGGGGTGCTGCTGGCGGGTGTTCCAGGTGGTGGTAAAACGCTAATGGCTAAGGCCGCTGCGGGTGTGTTCGGAACAACACTTGTTCGTCTCGACATGAGCCGTTTCTACTCGAAGTACCTGGGTGAGACTGAGGGCAAATTCATTCGTGCGCTTCAGACAATCGACCAGATTGCGCCCGTTACCGTTCTCATGGACGAAATCGACAAAGCCTTTTCACAAGGTGAAGGAGACCACGAGGTATCGCGTCGTTTGCTCGGTGCTTTCCTGTATTGGCTTCAGGAGCGAAAGGGCAAAGTCTTTATTGTCGCGTCGGCCAACAGAATCAGCGCCTTACCCCCTGAGCTTATGCGCGCTGGGCGCTGGGATCGCTGTTTTTTTATAGATCTGCCCAGCAAGGATGAACGCGTAGCAATCTTCCAGATTCACTTGAAGAAAGCAGGTGTCGATGTTCACCACTTCAAGATGGACGATCTGTTGATTGCGAGTACTGGCTATACCGGTGCTGAAATCGAGCAGGCCGTGGTCGATGCTCAATATCTCGCGTTGTCGATGGATACTCAGTTAAACCAAGAGAATCTCCTTGATGCTTTGGGAGATATCAGTCCTGCCAGCGAGACAAGAAAGGCTGATATCGACTCAATTCGTAAATTGGGCGATCAGGGCTTCTACAGAGCCAATACCCAAGATCGAAGCGAGCCGCTACACAACGTTCGCCAACTGACCGTCGATTGATATTAGGAGATTGCAGTGAGTCATATTGTCAGAGCAAAAGTCGCAGTGTCCTACACGGACATCGACGTTCTTATGAAGGCCTTATCAGGCCTGGGTAACCTCTACCAAAACGAGCAGCTATACCGAATTGGCGTAGGGCTCACTTCCGAGCGGTACCAGTTGGTATTAGTTGATCCATCAAACTCCAAGCATCGCCTTGGGTTCAACCTTGAAAACGGCGTTTTCAATCAGTTTGTCGAGAACTACGGTTCGTCCGGTGACTGGACTAAATCCGTGAGTACGCAAATTGTGGACCGCTACTTGGCCTATCACTACGCCAAGCAATTGGAAGCGGAAAATTACAACGTGTCGATCGTGGCTCAGACCGATGGATCTCTTGAGGTTGTGGCCGAGGAGGTGGTGTGGTGAAGCGTGTAGTCGTGAGCATCAAAGGCGGAAATGTGAGTGCTGATTTTCAGGGCTTTCAAGGTCGCGCGTGTGAAGATCTTGAAAAGCGTATTCGGCCGGATGGCAGTGAGGTGAATGAGGTACAAACAAAGCCGGAGTACGACTTTGCCACGTCCGAGTCACAAACCCAGGCAGTGACTTACTGACGTCCACTTGGCGGCGGTCAGGCAGTTCGAGGTAACTCCGCTGCCTGGCTGCGGCGCCCTTCAGATCGGTTACTAAGATTCTTTCAACAGAGATCACCTCTTGAATAAATCTCTCCCCCATAAGCGCAGGATTGTAATCCGTGATGGCGTGGTCGTCGGATTCGCTGACGAGGTAAGCCTAGTCGGACTGCAGGTCGACTCATTCCTTAAGGAGCGTGTGTCACATGTTGTTCCGAGAGCGTTGCTCCTGCAGAAGGTATTCACGGTGCTGAGAAGATTTTTCTCTGACACCTCTATGGTTGCCGTCTGGACCAGGCGATGGAAGTGTCAATGGAATGTGCGCATTGACAGCGTGACATTTGGCCCTTTCGATTGCCGGGAGCAGGCAATAAAGTTCGAAAAAGAGAAAATTTACAGCATGGGACGTTTCACTCAATCGCACCAAAAGGGCGGGGTGGCACCGTGAAGTTCTCTAGCCGATTTTCTCTTGTAATCCTCCTATTCCTTGGCTTGGGAGGGCAGGCGTACGCCCTATCTTCCAGCGACCAAAACGAAGGCGCACTTATTACTGAGGGCGCTGAAAGCAGTGGATTCAATGGGTCACTTGGGATTAAAGAATCAATTTTGCTTAGCCGCGATCAGTGGCGAAAGGTCATTGTGGATGGTAAGACCCAAATAGAAATTTGCCCTGGTCGGTACCGCGGTGCCAGTTGGTGTCGGGTGCCTGATACCGAGGGTCTCAACTCGTTTATGGGTGGAATGGTTACCGGTGAGGCCTATCCAGCTGAAAAAGCTATTCATTTGCTTGCAGGAAAGGATGCACGAATCCTGGAAATGCGTGAGAAGGGTGGAACCTTAGAGATTCTCTATGGCGCACGCTTTAATGGGGATACGGTTCGACGATCCGGTATCGAAAGCATTGCGGTAGCGCGACCCACTGAAGAAGACAAAGCCGGCGTAGCAAGTGCCTCGATCATCTTAAATACCGGGGTAGGGTTTTTGATATTGGTTTGTCTTGGGGTTGTTCTCGTTGGTGTCTTCGAGGAGCGCGCATCGCGTAGACGGCGTATCGATGGGCCAACAATGCAGGAGTCTCTCGTGGCGAGGTTGCGTGAAGAGCAGCGCTTGCTAAATCCCCCTGACAGGGAGATTCGCCAACCTGCACCTCTGCAGACTCTTTCTGAGTCGTCTAAGTCGAGAACTGAAAGTCCCCCGATTGATACCGGAGCCCACACCGTCGCCAGCAAAGGGCGAAGGCTGTTCATTGATTGAAACGCTTACTCCATAATCAGTTCGCTTCATGCCTGTCCGGGCTCACTTCTGGGCCCGATTAAACTCCCTTCTTACTTGCGCAAGCCGATCATTGAGCCTCTCAACGGTACTCGAGGAAGCTATGCGGCTCATCACACTTACCACTGGGGCATCGCTGAATGCCGGATTGTTATTTGTCTCCTTACCAGGTGGTCATCGGCCTCTTCTCATCGATGCGGTCGCGATTGTTCTGGCTGTTATTTCCAGCATCGCGATTTATCGATGGTCTCCGCGCTTAATCAAACTGGTCCTTTTGATTTGCTATCTGTCCTGGCTCGCTGTCGCAACGACGCTGGGCTTTAGCTCAACACTGAGCATCGGGTCGCTGCAGACGTCGCTTGGATCATTCGTGAGCGTTTCAATCGTCTTTGAGTTGCTGGCGGCCGGGTTAGCTATGTGCGCGGCTGCAGGCTACTTGGCAATCGTCGAGATGCGTAGACAGGACGCCCGTGAACGCAATGAATCCGCCAGCTCAAAAAGTCCCACCCTCAAGGAGTGTGCAGGAACGTTGTGATTTGGTCCTTACATTCACGTTTCAGCGGCTATAGCAGGGAGCTCAGGAGTCATGAGGAATTTTTTAACGGTATTGGTGGGTGTTTGTGTCTCATTGAGCCAGTGCACAATTCAAGGCGTCACAAGTTTTTTTGGAGCGAATCCAGCGCTTGAACGATTGAAGGATGCTGATGACGGGGGTGAGCATCTATCATTATTGATTGAGCCGTCTAAGCCGATCAGGGCATTTACCGATGCGGAGCAGCGTCTTGCAGGCCTGGACGGGGCCTATAAGGCAACCGGCATGACACACAGGCTTCATGCAGGCGAATCTGTTATTTGGATGCGATATCCAACTCCAGCTGGAATTGCACGAGCATTGGAATATAAAGGACTGGCAGGGGAGCCAGTCCAACTCGTTGAAATATAGACAGATGCTGGGTGTGGGTCCCATGATGGGAATTAGCAGACTGCCTGATTAAGGGGTAAGGTATGCCTTGTTTGCGGGTACCCCTCAGTCGTTAGGAGAGCTTGAACTGCACGCATTCTTCGGCTTTCAAAGTCGCCAGTGAATGCAGGTAAATGTGCTCGGATCCTGCAGATTTTTGCAGTTCTAGCCCTAAGCCAGTTTGCATCAGAGGTTAGGTTGGCTCCCGGATTCGAAGCGAGAATGGCGGATACTTTTAGTCGTAGCTCATCTGTCATTCGCACTCGACCGAGGATGTGAAAATCACTATTTCGTATTGTCGAGCAATCTGCATGACTCATGGCCGCGGCGTTGGACGGAATGCCGCAGGCGAGTTTTCGCGTACCCAGAATCGCGCAAGCTTCTTCAAAAAGATCACCGCCGCTCATCTCACCAACCTGAAGCGGAATAATGACTCGAACGCCCATATCAACCCATTTCCGTATTGAGTCTGCGTAAAGCACCCAGAGCCTTCTCGTTTCCACCTGGTCACCAATTACGTCCGGCGCTACGACGCTTAGATTGGCCGGCTGAATGGTGTTTGTCGCAATCGTCTCGTAGGCGCTAATGACTTTGCCCCAGTCCATCTCCTGCTTCTTCTGGAAGGCGGTGAAGGCGCCGCTGTCGACAAAGGCCATTCCCCCCTGGTCTAGATGCTTTGGAATGGCGAGGTGTAGTTGCGCCAGCGTCAAAAGGGTCGCTACCACGCCTACTGGCATACCTAGTTGAGCTATTGCTCGAAAGTCAGAAAAACTCGTCATTCCTGAGTGAAAGGCGGTGGTCCACGGGTGGTCTGGTACGTTCATAGTCTGACTCGAGTTTTGATTTGCAACGATTTTCATCGAAATAGCAAAACTGCAAGTCTGACCAGATCTGCTCCATTCTCAGTGCCAGATCACCAGCATTGTGAGCCCCGGAGTTGAGATGCTAGCGGGAAACCATGGAGCGAAAACTGTGCACATAGAATCACTGTTCAACGATCTTAGCGTTCTAGGTCTCAAAGCCATTTATCCAAGTGGTAATGCCAATCCCAGCCATCAGTCGAATCATGAGGTGCTTGGAGGCTTTGTGGCGCCTGGCCGATCTGGTGGGTACCTTGTTCGGTACTGCAGCGTCGACCAAGAGGAACTGGTTGAAGTACTTCGGCGACACGACGTAAAAGACCCAGAAGGAATCAGCGCTGACATCATAATGAATTCGATTTCAGTGGATGATGAGCGCGCATTTCTGCAGGAGGAGGCTTTGCAGATCCTTCATGAGGGCCTTGCGTTTATTCGGTCGCAGCCGGTTCGCCGTCAGCGCCAAATAAGCCATATCGCAGATGCCTTGTATCTAATTCCGCTGTCCGTAACGGGCATGGATGACAGAAGCCTGGAGAACCTAAGAGAGCAGGTTGGAGCAGCTCGCTCGCAACTGGTCGGCGCCGGTGCCCGATTCAGGAATTTGAGAACCTCAAGTGGTCGGTACACACCTAGCATGGGCATTATCGCGATCCTGATTTGTGTGTCTGGGGTCGACGCTGGCCAGGCATTTTTTAATCAACGATTGATGTACGCCGGTGTAGCAGGATTCATTTCTCTTTGCCTTGTCGGTGTTTGGGTGATGAGTTTTTGGCGCGCAAAGCGAGAACGAGTCGAGGGTAAATCAGCGTCCTAGACTTGCTTTCAACGACTCTAAACGTCCTGTATCTTTTCCGGGCTAGGAATTCCCCGTTAAAAGCAGGAGGCTTAAAGAGACGGTAACTTGTCTGTTGGTGGCTGCCTTGCATGTTCGAGAAACCATGAGAGCGTCAATCCAAACCCCAAAGGTGTTTGGTATGACGACCGAAAAATATCCTGAAATTCCCCTCGCATTCAGGTGGCATGCAATTAAGGTGGCGCTGAAAAAACAGGGGCATTCGCTGACCTCTCTTTCCAAGAAAAGTGGCGTTACGGGGATAGCCTCAGCCGGCAAAAAACATTACCCCGCTGCTCAAGCGGAAATTGGCAAAGCCCTTGGCGTCTCAGAGAAGATTCTTTTCCCTGAGCGATACGACGTGTCTTGGTCTCAAGAAATGCAGGCACAAGTTGAAGAGCTCATGCCTGGCTTGTTTGCGCTTCCTGAGACAGAGGAGCCAAAGCCACTCTTCATCACCATGGTGGAAGAAAAATCTTTGATGGCGGTCGATATTACGTCGATCCCTGCAGAGGAGCCTTCCAGGCTCACATGGGTAAAATCCGAACTTCGAAACCGCGGGTTTGTCTTGGGTACTCTCGCTTCACATATCGGCGTTCCTCGATCAGCTTTGGATAACTTGGGAAGTGCTCGGTCACCTTCGCTTCAAGCGTTGGTGGCGACATGCCTAGGTATTACCCCCCAAGCAATCTGGCCGGAAAGATATGATGACCAAGGTGTGGCTATACCTTCGCGTCGCAAAGTCGAGCGTCGGTGGACTGATCGAAAAATGGAGTACCAACTCGATCTTTCTGAAGGACTCTGGTTGCCCATGCGAGATCTGACAGGGCTGCCAGGCATGGGCAACGACGTCACCTTCATCATCATGCACGGTGAGAATCAAGGTTGGAAAATTCGTGAGCGGTTCGGTGTTTATGAGGTCGCATTCGATTCATTACCGACAGAAACCCGGTCCTTTCTCCTGCTCCCTACAGCCAATCGAAGCGTTACCGCTGCTCAGGATTCCTTTCATGGGGTTCGGATCGTTTCGCATAGCGTGACCCAAACTAAAGGTGTTGTTGATGTCGCTCATGTGGATGGCGAGATTGCTCTCAAGGTAACTGATGGCAACTCATGCGTTGAGGTAATGCTTGATCGTCGTGACGTTGCGACACTCGCGCCAGCTCTGCTGGACGCAGCAAAAGCAGCTGCTGACTCAGGTGGTTAGTTGGCGGTGAAATTGGCGGCAAAACGTTGCATTTAAGACATGGGATGTAGTGTTGATAGGTGCAAAGGAGAGACGAATGCCACTACTGAACGTTAGCCCGTACCTTGAACTAATCGCGACCTCTATCTCGATGGAGATTATCTCTGTCTCGCAACACGAGGTTGAGGAATGTCTCATCGCGGCCTTGAGTCGCGCAGGGAACCATGCCCTATGGAATACCGCCGGCGAAAGCTTGCTGGTGCATCCGTTCGCAGTAATGTCACTTATGGACGACTGGCAGGAAGTCTTAGCAATCAAACTCTGTCTTGATGTCGAATGGAGCGATCAGGTGTTGCTTGATCCACAGTTTGAGCTGACCACTGCCGCGTTTCGCGATTTGATTCAAGCCTCCGCGACAGCGGTGCTGAGAACACCATCCCCAACCATGGAACGGTCTTCAAACGATCTGCGTGAATCAATTTCGTTGTCGTCCTCGAGCGGCGAACCCTTGAAGCAGGCGCTGATCCGGATTGCGAGGCAGAAACAAGGGCTGAGGTTGGTTTCCGCGGCGTAGGATTGTATTTGGGCCCGTTCCAAGGGGCAGACACACCCCAAACGATGGCGAGAGCTGAATAGAGTTGCCTCATACAGGCCTGCTTGACCAGGTCGCGGGATTTATAAGGCACTCATCAGATGCAGATACGGTTCGGCCTCAATGCCCTTGAGCTAAAAAAGCATAATCAAGTCCAGGTCATTTGGGACTCGGAGAAACTGGTTAACGGCCATACGCTCCTGGTAGGAATGAGTGGTGCAGGTAAGACTTTTCTACTCCGGAAAATGATCTCGCACATGCTCCAAACGTCTGGCTCATCAGTCCCGCGCATTCACGTGTTTGATATTCACGGGGACCTTGAAATACCAGGCGCCTCAGAGGTTCGCTTTAGTGAGCGTTCGAACTGGGGGTTAAATCCATTACGAGTAAATCCCGATCCTCACTTCGGTGGTATTCGCAAGCGCGTGCAAGCTTTCATTTCGACAATAGAGCGAAGCATGAGGGCTATGGGAACGAAGCAGGAGGCTTGTCTACGTAACCTTCTGCTCGACGTATATGCCCAGTATGGATTCAAACAGGATGATCCTTCGACCTGGGTGGTCGAGGAGGAGACTGCGGTCATCATGACCGACGGCCACGAAGATAGGTTGTTCATTGATGTCCCGAAAGGGGAGAAGGATGAGGCAAAGGCCCTCGGGGCTCGCTGGAGCGGTGGACCGCTGTATTCGTGGTACGTTGCGCAAGATCAGTACCAAGGCGCTATCACGAGATGGCCACCTAAGCTCATGGCGCGGACACATCCCTGCATCAAGGATGTGCTGCGGATGGCTCAGAACATTCATCAGCAGTCGTTTTTAGGAACAAGTGCTGAAGCAGTTAGCTACCTGGAGGTTGCGAACCGATCTGCAGCGGCCTATCGGAAAAAGGCCATTCAGGCGCTACGCAAAGGTGAAGCCAATTTCGAAGATGAAGCAGCGAAGGTCGACCTGGATAAGGCCAAGGCGAAGGCTATCGATTCATTCACGACGTATGTTGAGGCTATTACTACCGGCAGAGAGTTGACATCGCTGATGAAGTACGACAGTACAGACGTACTGAAGTCAGTGGTCGATCGGCTTCAGAATCTGGATGCCATCGGTATTTTCAAATCCGTACAACCTCCATTCCACGAATCAAATCCTGTCTGGCGCTACCACCTTCAGGCGCTCTCGATGACGGAAAGAAAATTATTTGTTCTGTTTCGTTTGGAGGAGATCTTCCTGGCGGCCGTTGAGCGCGGGCCACAGGATCGGATTCGAGACGTGATCATCCTGGACGAGGCGCATGTGTTCGCGGATGAAAGTGAAGACAACATCATCAACACGATCGCAAAAGAGGCGCGTAAGTTCGGTCTCATGCTCGTCGCAGCCTCGCAGAGCCCGACTCACTTCCCACAGGATTTCGTTGCATCGGTTGCGACAAAAGTTGTGTTGGGCATCGACGAAATTTTTTGGAAGCCCAGCGCGACAAAGTTGCGCCTTAGGGAAGACGCGTTGGCGTGGGTCACACCTACCAAAACGATGCTTGTTCAACTGAAAATGAAAGGGGAGACCCAGAATGACTGGCACTGGTGCAGCATTGCGTAGCGCAGTTCAAAAGTTTCTTTTGCTTGCTGTGTGTGGGTTGCCACTGGCGAGCTATGCGAGCGAAGTAGATATCAAATCGCAACAGATGCTGGAGCGGCTAGAGAGTATTTCTATGCCAATCGGCCGTGGGGCTATCTTGCAGGATCGCCTTGGGTGCCTCTGGAGCGTCATGGAAGGGGAAAAGGCACCTCGCCTGGTACGACTGTCAGATGATGAGGGAAAGCCTCTGTGTAGCGTTGTGGCGGACGCCACGGCGGATAAGACTATTCCCCCTGAGGAGAAGTAGTGATTTAATCGTGTTTCTGTCCTGGCGTATGTTCGCTGGGCTTTGAAGCTGCTCCTTGCAGCACCTTTTCTAACCCTTGGGGGATCTCTTCCCCTTTGGGGATGGGTCCTCCTTTTTTTGGAGTGAACCCATGAGAAAACTACCCGACCAAACCGAACAATCCTCGCAATTCGTTCGTGAGCATCAAGATGAAGTCGACCACCTGATGACCGCCTGTGTTGAGGCCGGTCGCCAGTTTGTCGGTCGGCACGGCACGATGTTGCAAGCAGGAACAAACGCTGTTCTAACTCGCTTCCTGGATTCAAAAAATCCGGTGGCCTTCATGCTTAAGTTGCGAGAGTTTGCGTCTGTTTTTGCAGGTACTGCGGTTTCATTAAGCTACTGGGGATTGGTTGACGCGATTGGTGCGTTGGCTGATGCCGTCGGTACTCAATGGATGTTTATGTCCGAGGAAACTCGGCTTACCAGGCTGCAACACTCAAAGGAGCACCTGGGTGAATCTCAATTATTGGTGATTGCCTCCTAAAGGAGCCGACCCGCGCGCAAAAAAAAGCCCGTCCCTTTTTCAGGGGCGGGCTTTTTTTTATAGCGTGTTATGTCTGGGTGATGCTTCATTGCAGTACGCGCCGGCGTTCGCGTCGTGAATCAGAGTTCTGTCAGGCGGATGAATCTCTGCGAGCGACATCTGAGAAACTGATTCCAGATTTGCGTCGCATCCATTCTTTTGCCCTGATAGTCCGATCAGTTCCGTAGGAATTGCGGCGGCCAGGAGACCGTTGCTGACCGCTGCACTGAAGCCGATGAGTAAAAGCGATCCAATCCCCAAGCCGGTAGCTATTGTTTGCCTTGTCAGCACGATAGTGACCTCAAGCGATTTGACATGCTTGAGGCTACGCCGACCAACCTACCTGGGTTCCTTGATTGGTACCAAGGAAGGGTAATCGAGTTTCTACTTCAGTCGACCAAATTACGGATTGCCTCTTCGTCAGGATGGCGCTGGGCAGCTGTTTTAAGTGTGGCTATTTCGTCATCTGTTAGGCTGCGGTAACCATCAGGTTGGGTGGTGTCGATAATAAAATTGACCTGCCCCTTCAATGCGTCCTTTAGGCCATAGTATTGGTTGTACTGGATCAGCTTGTTGGATTCATCCTCGCGTTCGTCTGCAACAACCATTAGCTGACCTATGGCTATCAGGTTTGCAGCAATCGACGCACCCTCGAGGGTGATTGATTCTTCAGTCATGCCGAAGGATGCGCTGACCTGATCGAGCGTTGGGAGAACCAGCGCCATAGAGCCGTTTGGATACTTACGAAGCTCGTAAGCGCCGTCTGTGTACTGATCCTGTAGGAGGTGTCGCATAGCGGTCAGAACAGTCTGCTCGAATGTGTGGCAGTAGGTACCATAGATGTCAAAAAGAGCCTGTGGTGTGAGCTCCAGTACGGTGTAGGGTTGAGGCGTAATGTTGGATTGCATGATTGAATTCCTAACGATCAGAATTCTCAAAATGCCTCAATATCCAATAATGCAAGGTCCGCAATAACTTGCGAAATCACCTTGCAGATTAAAGAGTCCGTTGTAGCCTCCGATAGTTATGCCATGCCTAGGATCAAGACCTGGGGGTCTGAGTAACGCACCGGCAGTCGCTGGGCTTCGTGAAGGAAACCGATTTTTGGCAACCATTGATCAATCTCAATTGGCTGGACCAGCGCTAAATTTTGGCAGATGGCCAGGCTGGATCGCTGAAGCAATTCCAGCTGCGGTTAGGGTGCTTCCCTATTTCTTTGCACTGACGTTTTTTGCAGCTGTAGTGGCGATCACTTTGCTTCTGGTGGTCGGCAAGGCAGCATTCCATCTGTTTAGTTTGGCTAGTCCGCTTGTATTTGTCCTAGTAGCGTTATGTGCTTGGAAGTGCGGAATGCTACCTGGCGGTGCCGTTGTCCGAAGCAGCATTGGCCCAGGATCTCCATGGCGAAGATTTTTCAGAATCGCAACGCCCTTGGCCCTCGTTATCGGGGGTGTTTTAAACCTCATCGCGCTCGTGGCGATGATTGGTGCTGATGCGATGGCTTGGAAGACCGGTGTCTTGCCCAGAACCGCTTTCCCTATGGAGCTGCTCGATCCTGAGAAGCGTACGCTGCTCGTCATTTTGTACACCACAGCGGTTGAGCAGCAGTTAGGGCTGATGCCCCTCTTCGTGGTCATGGGGGGACGCTTGGAGCCCTTCCTAATTGCTGCGGTGATTTCGCGCCGGTTAACGTGGAATGAGGCCTCCAAAATTCAGTCATCGCTGACTAAAAGCGAAAAGTTTTGCCTGGGCCCGATGCGTTTGCTAGTTCTTGGGGGCGTCTGCCTGCAGGCTTCAGCACGTATGCTTGATGCCACGTCGAGTTGGTTGGGGGTCGCCTTGTTACTGATGAGCATCTGTGGCTGGCTGTTCTATTGCAGTTTGATTACTGTGGCGTCGAAAGATTTAGTTCGAGTAAATAATCAAGAATAATTTATGCGACGGCGGACTCAGGTCCGCCAGTAATTCAATGTGCGGCATAAAACCGTGTATATAGTCCCTTTAGTAGAGATCAAATCTTGTTTGTTTTGGTATTCTTCTGAATCCCAAGGAAAAACCATTAATATAAGTTCTGAAAACCAAGCATAACTCCCATGTGTCTGTTTCGACGCACGTGGTCGATCGAAATTTTGATGGTAGTGCGTCGCCTTCCGAAGCATCATTGAGCTCTTCAAAAGCAGCATCGATCATGTCGTCGGTTAAGTTTTCGTCGTAGAATGCATCAGATACGTCTATAAAGCGGCCAAATTTATCAAGTATGTTCAGTGGGTAGATAGTTCTTAGAGCGTTTCTATGCATCTTCTTTAAAATGTCAAGATTTGGGATTTGATCAATTTCAAAGTAAGAGCTTTGAAATGTTTCACGACTGAAATTTAAGCTGTGAAGCCCGAAGAATCCAACTGGTTTCCACCCCATAACCAGTTTCTCAAGAAGGGCTTCAGCCTGTCTTGCATCGCGTATTGACGAGTCGGAATAAGTCGTTAGGTTCGCATACTCTTTGTTTCGTCTAAATGATGAGGCGTTTTCGCCTTTTACGCCAAACACTAAATTCCAATTAAAGGCAACCGGAGAGGCCCCTCTCATCCATGCAAACACATGGTAGCGAGGCGAGCCTTCAAGGTCGCCGGCTTGAATTACGTTTATTAGCATTCTTCCTGAGACTGGTACTCGCTCAGCGGCAATAGTTCCGGTAACAGGATTTTTCGCTGAAATGACGGCATGAAGATCTTCAATTGTTATAGATATGTTTTTATCAGTAATGAGTTCTTCTTCTCGTGACCAGCTTTTGATTAGCTCTGCTATGGTTGAATCTGATGCTTTTTTGGTCGTCTCAACGTTGACGGTTGACGGCGTTTTAGCGTCCTCGCTGGCAAAGATGCTTAGTGATGTCTGCTTAAATCTTGGTGGCGGTGACGGGGCCTGGGTATACGAGGTGAGAGAGTCTAGTGATAGTTGTCTTCCTGCTTCGGCCATAACTTCGCGCTCGATGTCTTTAATCGAGTTAGTTAGCTCTGAGGAATATTTCCAAACAATTTTTTCGTATGTGCGTGGAGGTACCAGCTTTAAGACACTACGTATGTCAGCGGAAGTCATGCTAAATGTATGGGCGAAGGTGCGTACTTCTTTGCATAGCATCAAATACTCTGCAGAGTAGGCCTTTTCATGTTGATCTATTAACGTCCCATGGGTGTGGCATACCCAAATCCCGTTTTTGATGTCGCTTAGTTCGTCTGGTGTTTTGCTCGAAGGTCTAGGGCATCCAGTTTGAGTGGCACCATATATGTGAGCTGCGACTCCGATTCCCCCAGACCTAAGCTGGTCAGTAGGCGTGCCATCTTTTTTTTTCTTGGTAACGGCCATTGTTGTGGGTTCTAGGCATAGTTCGTAGCTACAGGTATGCCCAGCACCAGCTGCTAAAGCTATTCTTGTTTCAGGAGAAAATTCTGCCCTGCATGTAGATGAGCCAGTCTTTTGATTTTCTGCCACGATGATTTTTCACGTCGGTTGTGTGGTTGAAGGATGTGTCAAATGCGATTCGCATGGCAACCTTTTACAGGGCGTGTGGACGGAAGGGATTTCCCAAAAAAAAACCCGACCTCAAGAGGTCGGGTTTTTTCTCCGTCACCGAAGTGAGGATTTGTCTTAGCCTGATATGCCAGTTTCCTGGAAAAACCCTGCAGTGCAGGGTGGAGGCGAATCGGTCCTTTGGTGGGCTTTCGCTTTCCATGTAACCGACTCTCATACCATCATGCGACTGCAGTTGTTTTTTGGATAGGATCATCCGAGGCACCGACTGCTGACCTCGCCGTCCAGAAGAAGAATCTTCTGAACAGGATTCACACAAAAGTGTGAACCCCAGCTTTATGGACAGTGGCAGCCTTCTGGACGTCTAAAATCAAGTGGCGTCTGATCTCGCAGGTGAACTGGAGATTGGACAAAATTCTGGAAGGGTGAAGCATTAAGAATTGCTGCAAGCAGCTAGGCTTACGCCGTACTGGTGAACAGGCACCAGAAGAAGAGGCTGAATAATGCCATCCCAAATGCGGATTAGCAACATGTGACCCTTTCTACCCGTGAAGTCTGACACTAGGGCAAAATTAAGGCCCGAAGTGGGCCTCAATGCAGGTCCGTGCTTTAGGCTTGAAGCCATTTGTCGACTTCGCCGGCGCCGTGCTTTTCCTTCCAGCTTTTGAGAATTTTGTGGTTGCCGCCTTTGGTCTGAACAGTTTCGCCTGTGTGTGGGTTTTTGTAGACCTTCACGACACGCTGCCGCCGCTGAGCGACAGGCTTGGCGCCAGGGCGCTTTAAAGCCTGTGGGTCAAGCAGCAGAATTATGTCACGTAGACTTTTATTGTACTGTCCCATCAGATCCCTAAGTTTTCTTTCGAATTCGAGCTCCGCTTTCAGTCGTTCATCGCTGGAAAGTTCGTCCAGGCGGCGTTGCAACTCCTTAATGTTTTCTTCTGTGCTGCGGTATTCATTGATTAGGGACATGAGAGGTCTCCAGTGGTTGATATGGGTTGTGCGCCGGCGACGGACAATCAGCCATGAGAGCGCTGTGCGGTTGACCAGAAAAGGGGGCAAACACTCCCCGGAGCACGTTCATCAAATGTCAGACTAGCTCCTCCAGTTCTAATGATCGTGACCCGGAATGTCATGTTTTCTTGCATCTTCAAATTCTCCTGTTCAATGGACGTACGTACAAGGAGATCCACCATGAATCAGAGTCACATTGCGCTTCGCGAAATGATGAGAACGGTGCCTACCCTGAACTTGGTTGTTGGAGAACTGAGTGGTGGAGCACCAGCGTTATTTGCAGGTACTGAGCCTATAATGCGATGCCGCAACACGGTGCTCGGTGCTGCTTATGCAGAGCTCATCGTTGCCGCTTTGCAGAGCCTGGAGGCCCTAACCAGCCCCGACATCGATCCAAGTCTAGCCGGCGAATCAAATGAGGGTAATGGTGCTGGCGACCTTGACCAGGTAACCCATTTGATTCGAAGCGTCCTTACTTTGCAGCCTGAACTCGCACCGAAAAGTGACCTATACACCAAGCTTGTAAGGGCTGCGGTTGAACCTTTTTTGAGGTCGACTTCCATAGCTCCTATGTTGCCCCAGCACTCTTCTAATTCGGGGGCCACACAGATTCCAGAGTTTTTAACATGGCTCAGTCAAAACCGCGGGGAAACTGAGCCTCTTTCCCTTGTGGAGCTAACTGGTCTTGCCACCTCTTGGATGAGAATGAATGTTCAGTAGTAATCACGGTTATGAGGCTAGTTGGCCAGAGTTCGCTGATTCGGCAATGGATTTGCTCAATCCAATTCGGTTGTTTTTTAAGGCTGCTCATCAGCATCATCAGGCTCATAGCACGAAATCCTTTAGCGTCGGTGAGGGGAGTAATACGCGGTATCTGTCATGCGAGGTTCGACGATCCGATCTGACCATTCAGACTGACAGCGCGGATACGAATCGGGTTGATCTTCGATTCTTTATTGGCAACGGGGTGTATGGCACCACCCAAACGGCCGCTGCGGTGGCAGGTCTAAAAGCTGAGCTCCAGGACATGGTCGAGGGTTCAATCTCCCACCGCCGGATCCGCAATGCTGACGGAGCTTTCAAAGCCGTTTTCTGCGATGGTTCGGTGACGTTGAAGGCGGAGGGGAATACCCAAGGGTGGATCATTCAGGTGTGCCTGATGATTCGTGCGAGCGCTATGACTAGAGGTTTAGCGTTGAGCCATTCGGCTCAGAACTGAGTTTTTGATTTGTTTGGCGAGCATGTGCTCGTTATTCAATGGCCATCAGGCCGAACCAGCTGCGGTGCAGCATCTCGAAACCCTTGCGGGCTCATACCCCGCTTTGGGGAGGAGCTCGTTAACTTTTGGAGCTCCTCATGAAAATAACGTTGTTATTGCTTTTGTCTCTTGCACTTGGCGGCTGCGCCGGCAATTCACGAGTGGAAGATCCGGACGCAAAGCTTTATACCGCTCCAGCGCGAATCGTTCCGGTATGTCAGCAGTTCAGCAGTGGGTACCAGTGCATGTGGATTGAGCTTGGTCATCCAGCTGGAAAACGCAGTGGGGGTTCTTCGCGTGGAGTCGTAAGAGAGCAAACAATCTAAACGTGTTCTGATGCGCGAGAAAAAACCCCGAGTGATCGGGGTTTTTTTATGCCGGTAGGTTTTTCCTGAGGTTGTTCAGGCCAGAACCAATCTGGAAGCAGACCCACGCGAACCAGGCCAGCAAGACTAGGTAACCAACTCCAAATTTGATTGTTATACCCCCCAGCAAAAGCCAGACAATGCTCCACCAACAAACCTGCACCTGGCGGCGGAAATGAGTTCGCCAAACCTCATCCTGGCAGCGAAGGTTCATGTGGGCGATGACAGCACCTACGACGGCAGTAATCCCGACAATAAAGCCAGCGGCGTACAACCCGTAAACCAACAATGCAAGCCGATCTGGGCTGAGCAATTTTGACAAGCGATCGGTTCGAATGACCTTCATTTCCATTCCCTTTGTGACGTTGCATGTTACTGAATGTGCTTCCATTGAGCATGCCTCCATCAATGCACATAAAGGGCGCTATTCGAGATGCAAAACGGTGCCAATTACCATCTAAAAGGATGCCGATGTAACCTTGCAGTTAGAACGCACTATGGAATGATTTGAGCATCATTCGGATTGAAACCTAGAGGAGAGGGGATTGATGAATTACCTTGGAATGGCGCTTGCGGTGGCTATCGCATCAACGGCGGGTTGCGCTATGCACGACCGTGTAAGCAAGGCCCAGTCTGAAGGTGTGGGTTCCGCGCCTGTGGCTGGTGTTGAATATGAGTTTCGTGACTCTGAGGTGGTAACACTCAAGCACGCAAATGCCACGCCTTTGCAATTCCGCGCTGATGCTACTCCGGTGGATAAGGTGTTCAGTGTGTTGGGAATGCCCTCGCTTAAAGTTGCACCAGCTGGGTCATACACAGCAAACCAGCTCCACACGGCGACGGCCGAACAAACGAAAAAATACATCTCATCGGTCGCCACACCAGCTGGTCGAACTGGTAAGGACATCGAGGCAATTGGCTTGAATGCCATTGGCGGGAATATGGGGGCCGCTGGCATGGCCCTCAGTTTGGTAGCCGGTTCTCCAAAGTATGATCCTCGCGTAAACCTCGGATTTCTTGTGTGCTTCGAGCATGCAGATCAAACGGATAGTGTTACGGACGCCGTCTCAAATTGTTCGAAGAAAATGAATGCGATGTTTGCGTCTGCAGTCACCAACGTAACGAAAACCATCAATGTCCAAAATGGTCAGTTCCGCACGGGATCAATAGAGACCGAAGCTGGTGTCAAGACAGCCAAGGTTTTCTTGGGGCGTCGTGGGGTACTTGCTTCTGATGGGTATGCGCCGGCCGACCGGGGAGGATACGCGGCTCGCATTGTTGCCATTCCAATCAACAGTGAAACGACCTCAGTCATGGACAAGGTCCTGTTCTTGGATAACGGCAATGTATCGGCCGCTGAAGTAGCCTCGGCTCTTTCGAGAAATCTCCCAGAGGGTACTGCTTTTTACCTTCCCGATCAGAAAAGCGGGCCAGTTGGCGCCTACTGATTGCAGAGCTATTTCTGGAGTGGGGCCGGTATTGGATTGGCCCCAGCCATTGTGTACCATCATCTCTCACTCGGCCTTTGGCTGATCCCTTCGGGGCAGGTACAGCTTGACCTGAGCTCTGCTAATTCAAGCAATCTTTCAACCCACCAGGGGACCTCATTCCCCTTCTGGGGCATGGGTCTCCAACGCTTGGAGTCCTTATGGAAATTTTGCTCTACATCATCGCCATGTTCGGTGGCTCATACCAATACGATCCGCAGTTTTTCTGGTCGCTGATGGCCTTCCTCGTACTTGCCGCTTTGGCGATCCTCTGGGGCATTGCTCGAGTAGGTAAGGGCCTGGATCGCAGTAAAAACTGAACCCTCGGATTTTGCCGAGCAATCTCGTAAACCTTAAATGACCCGAGCGGGGCTACTCCCGTTTGGGTGTGGTCTCGCTCCTGATTATGGAGTAACCATGAAACCTCTAATTGCATGCCGCCAAGTACTCGGTGTGGACACATACCGCGCAACAAACGAACAGGCTCAGCTTGTGACCCTGGCCATGCGTAGCTACGGCCATTTACTAAAGGACGGCACACCAACCGTTCACCGCTTCAGTTTCGATCAGTTCGCTGACGCCATTGAGGCTAATTACTCTGTGACGGCACCTCAGACAGCCGCGATCGTATCAACGCTGAGGGATGTGCATAGTCTTCAGTAAATGCCCAACAGAAAAGCCGGCTTTGTCGCCGGCTTTTTTTTGCCTTCAGAAATGCATTCAGGCCTTTGGGTTTACGACCTCAGAAAAGAAACGGATAGACCACTGACGTGAGGTGGGGGGCATTTCTTCCCATATGGTGTGAAACAGACTCAAAAGAAACTTTCGGTGAGCGCCATCAGTGAGTGAGAGGGAGGCCGAAAGGCAAGGTGAGAAGGGTACTTGCAGTTCTGGCTCTGCATGGATGATGGAGATTCAAATAACTGCTGGAGGCAAATGTGACTAAGAGTGAATTGCTGGCGATGCCGGCGTCGAGTTACATGAACAAAGACCAACGTATTTTCTTTGCGTCACTTGTTGGGCAATTGGTAGAGGCGATTCGAGCCCGAATTGAGGCGAAGAAGCCAGAGCTCGAGCGTGTCGAGTCGTTTTCCGATCCTACCGACACTGCAACGCTTGAAGAGCTTCGGCAACGTGTAGCTGTAGAGATTCAGCGCGACACCCAGCGTATTAAAGCCCTTCAGGAAGCTGCACGGCGAATTTCCCAGGACGACTTGTTCGGGTTCTGTGAGATTTCAGGAGCTGAGATTGGTTTAGCCCGAATGCTACTCCTACCGGAAGCTCGTTTATCGGTAGAGGAACAAGAGCGCCAGGAGCGTCTTGCTCGCCATCAGTCACAACGAATTGCCTAAACCACCAATCGCGCATGGCCGGACTGCACCTATGGCTGGGGCTGATTAACGAAGCCATAGGTCGTCCAGGTGCTAGGTTTGACCCACCCAAAGGAAAATGAGATGCAGCCCTTGAAAACCTATAAATCACTTCGCAGCTTGTTTTTCTTGAAACGGAAGGAAGCTCGATCCGTACTTTCGCGTTTTGGTCGCGAGGAAAGCCGTCTTCGTGAATGTGAACGCAACCTCGGGATCCTGGATGCTAAAGGCGGCGGAAGAGGGCTGAGCCGAAATGACATTTTCCTTTACCGCTCCTATCAGGACCAAGCCACCTACTACCGAGTGAGGATGGGGGCTCTGGCATCGACCCTCAGTAGCTATGGAACCGCCTTTTATGAGTTGCTGGAGCAACTGGATCACTACACAACGTTTGAGGATCGTCTGACGCTGCTTAGCGCTCGCTATCAGGAACTCCCCGGTAACAAGTGGAACGATGCGTCTCTGCATGAATTAGTGGCCCGCTACAAGGCTGAGGGCGCATCTCTTGACGGTGGAAGAGGACCAGTCCTCGCATGTTTATTGGCAATGAATGGCCAGCTAATTACAGAGCCAAGCCACGCTCGACAGGCTATTCAATTCCATGCGCCAATCCTCCACATAGCTCCTGCTTTGCGGCTTATCTCCAGCCGGTGATTGCGCCCATTATGAGGGGCTGATTGGCCCCTTCCTGCTAGACAATCCTCTTAATGTTTCCTGCAGTGCTACCACTTCAGGAATCGCCATGACTCTTCGCCTCAAAACGTTTATTCCAACTGTTCTAACCGCTGTTGCTCTCAGCCAGGCTGTCAGCTACGCAGCACTCAACGTCTGGGGGGAACAATACCTGACCAGCAAAATGGAAACCGCGGCCTCCATGCGTGAAAAGGCGGAGATCGAGGAGTATTCGAAAGCGCAATTCGCGAAGTTCTCAGCTGCCGCGGACGAGGTGCCGAATGACGCGCGCGTATACGGTGAGTTGAAAGCACGATTCACCCTGGCCGAGTTTTCCGACATGGAGTGTCCTTTCTGCAAGAAACTTCACCCCAACCTCAAGGAGATCGTTGATCGCTCCAATGGCGCCGTCAATTGGCAGTGGCGTCATCTACCGTTGAGCTTTCACAACCCAGCTGCCACTGACGATGCCAAAGCAGCTGAATGTTTCGCCGAACAGAAAGGTAACCGTGGCTTCTGGGTTTTCCTCGACCAGATCTTCGATAAATCTGCAGGCAATGGTGGTGGTGTGAAGGACATGCCTGACATCGTCAAATGGCTTGGCGGCGACAAAGTCAAATTTGCCCAGTGCATGAGCAGCGACAATTACAAAGACCGCATCGCCGAGCACATGCGTATGGGAGAGAAAATTGGCGCGACAGGCACGCCGGCCACCGTCATCATCGACAATCTCACCGGCGAGAAAGAGTTCGTTTCAGGGGCGCAGCCAATCAGTGCATTCATTTCGATCATGAAGAAAATGATGGTCGGGGAGAAAGCGGAAGCTCAGGCCCAGGCTCAGAAAGAACAAGGTCAGCCGGTTGATGGCGGTGATGTCGTCTCGCAGAAAATTCTTGGATATGGCTCCCGCGCTGATGCTGCTCCCTCGGTAGATGCCAAACTTCCCACCGTCCCCACTGCACCAGGTTCACAGCCGTCGAACGGCGCCAGTCCTGTCTCCAAGTAAGCCTTTGGTACAGCCCCTGTGGAGGGGGCTGTGCCTTAATCCGTAACAGGAGACCTGGTTTGTCGTCCTCTTCGATTTTATCTTCTCCAAGCGTTGTAGGTGGCGTATTTTTCCCTATCGCTCTTGGAGCCGCGTCTTTTCAGATCCTGGTGCGATACGCCTCAGTGCGCATGTCCGGTGATGCAGCGAATGTTACAGAATGGATTGGTTATGGGCTTTTGGGGTGCTGTGCGCTATTCGCTATCCATGGACTGTACGAAATAATAGCTGCAGTTTCACGTCAATCGCCGGTCAGGATCCTCCCACAGAACCTGATGATGAGTATCGACCCGCGAGAGGATCTGAGTGTCATCCCGCCACTCGATGGGGAGTTGACTGATGAGGCAAAAGCCGGCGTTATTGAGTTGATTGCTCAATCGACTAGCTGGGAGGATTTACAGGAGCTTCTCGCTATCCATGGTTATCGCTTGGTCGCGCACGGCCGTGGATTGTGCCTAGCGAAGCTTGATGCACAAATTGAGGTCCTCTGCACCGTTAAGAGTCTTGGTAGGGGATGTGACTTGCACAGTCTGCGATCTCGACTGGGATCTGTCCCCGCCAATCTAAAGTCCCACGATAGCTGATTTCAGTTCCCGGCCATTTGAATATTGATTTTCCGTCGCCTCTCATAATCCCGCATCATGCCTATGATGATGGAGTTGACGGCTAAACAGATCTTCGCCCGAGTAGCAGCAACATAAAGCAAGTTGATTTCATCGTCGCGTGAGCTTTCGGACATCTCCGGGTCAAGGGGGTCGGGGAAGTCCTCCTCCAGGCTGACATAGTCGAACTCCAAACCTTTGGACCTGTGGGCCGTAGAAAGTATTACATCAGCAGATCGTTCGTCTTTTACTGTGAGCTTCCGAATTTGCGCTAAAGCTTCGTCCAGGCGATCATAAGAAGTGACAATCTTTATTGCTCGCGCCATATCACGGTCCTTACTGGCCTCCGCAACTGACACGTAGTCGTCCCAGTTCTTAAACTCTTTCAATAATCTCTTGGACTTGATTTTGCTCGTATTACCTTCGCTTAACCAGTAAAGATCCTCGATGTCTGAGATTTTGTAAGAGTCTATTTTCCCAACCCAAAAAATCTTTTTGTTTTTTGATGTTAATTCAAGCGCTGACATTATGACGCCCATCACTGTTCGGTGCAGGAGAGCTGGACGCACAGCATCGCTATCTAGGACTGCTTTGACCTTGGTCGGATATCCTGCACCAACCACCTTATTGGTCTCGCCCTTGTAGCTCAGAAGGATGTTAGCGATCGTTGCAACGGCTGGGCCAAAGCGAAATGATTTCGTCAGATATAAATCGACTGCTGTGTCTAGGTCAGGATCCGAGAGGGCATTGTCGCTACCTCTGAACGAATACAGTTGTTGGTGCGTGTCACCAACAAGAATTACCTGGCATGACTGAGATTTTGCCAACCCAAGAGTAATACCATTGAGATCTTGGGCTTCGTCAGCAAGAACACCATCGTACTTGAGGCTCAAGTCAGGTTTGCTGAGGAAATAGAGCTTTAAATATCCGTCGTGGAGCATCGGTATTTCTAAATCATCAGGATCTAACATTCGATTCCATAGCTCTTGCGAGCATTGAAATACAGCGTCGACAAAAGATGGACTCATTTGAGAGACGGGGCGGCCGTTCAGTTGTGGCAAGTGGTCTTCGTGAATAACCTCGATAGTACTGTTGAGGAAGTTGGTGACTGTTCCAATTGCAGCGCGGACTAGGTTCCAGTCATCAAGATTCAGGACACGTTTTACGTCGGATGGCCTTAAATTCTCACCAAGTTTGTGTTTGTATTTCGCCGCCACCGCCTTGTATGCCACTTGGTGCGTTGAAAAACAGTCTACATTCCTCGGGAATTTCCCCGTTGCCTCATCAGCAATGCTTCGATTGTAAGATAGGTACAGAAAACGACGCCTTGAGTGCCTTTTGGTGTACTCAACCAAAGAGGTGGTTTTCGAAGCGCCGGCGAACGCACGGACGCGCAAACGGATTTCCTTGCAGGCGAAAATTGCCTCTTGCTCGTCTGTCCAACTGAATGCCATGGCTACGTGATTCCCTCGGGTAATTGACCCCAATTTACCAAGCGGCAAAACGCTGCATGCGGTAGACCGACCCTCTTAGCGGGACTGAAAGAGCAATCGCCCTCCAAAACTCAGCCTAGGATCTTGAAAAATTGACATCATGGGTGACTTGGATTGGCTGAACAGCAAAGTTTGATCTGGCTTGGGGTGCAGTTCCTACTGCTTCACCTAATTCCTGCAGGGGTGATTTGCCTTCAGCGAGTTTCCACCAAGGTGCTGGTAAAGAGGTCATTTCATCTGCATGCACTGACAGGGGTGATCGGTACCCCTTTGCATGAGCTATCCCATTTCATTGCCTGTGTTGTCTTCGGGATGAGAGTACTGAAGGTGAAACTGTATTCGCCTAACCCTCATACGGGGCTCCTGGGGTACGTCCAGTTCGCCTACAATCCAAACTCATTGGTTCACATGTTTGGGTTGCTCGTACAGGGCATTGCTCCCGTAGTGATGGGGTATTCAATAATTTCCTTTCTGTTACCTACGACATCCTCTGAAATTGATGTGCCTTTTACGAACGCATCGACCCCATATGAATTGGGTATCAATGCGGCCTGGAGTGCCACACTAGGCGCGCTCGTAAGTGGGGAGTGGGTTGGATGCGGAACGGGGCTCTTGGCGCTTGCAATCGGCTTGCACGCGGTACCGTCGGTTTCCGACCTTAAATTGGCTTTTAGGGGTGGAGTCTGCGTCCTGTCGGTGCTCACAACATTTGGGCTGATTTCACAGATTGAGGTACCAGCGTCGGTGCCTGCGGCGCCGATATTCAGTGTGGTCCAAGCAAAAATATTTGCCTGGGTGTGCACAGGGCTTGATATGGCAACTGAAGCTGTGACGATGATTTGTTGCATTGCATCGCTAAGTACTCTGCTGCTGCAGATTCTGCCCAGTGCCTTGGTCGGAATGCCGGGCCTTATAAGAAGATTGAGCGAACCGGCCGGCGCCAATAACCGTGGTTCAGTATCCATCTCAACCACATTCGAACCAGGGAAGTCTCCTCAGCCACCTGTGACAATTGATTGCGAAACGGGCCGGGTTGATCGAGGTTAGTTTGTCCAATTTTTGGGGGCGGATCCGCCACAGAATCTTTTCCTCATCCCTTAGATTTATGCAGTCTGAGAAAAGTTGGGATGCCGATGAGGTCTGTAATTATCTTGCTGGCGCTGTTCGCCAATTTTGCCGCTGCTGAATCAACCTCATCTTCTGCGATGGAGTTGGAGGCGCACATCGCTTCTTCACTTTCACAAGGAGATGAAGACGGTGCAGGGGTGTCATTGGCAGAGCTTAAAGCGCTAGCTTGCTCGGGTGATCCGATAGCGGCTAGCAGGGTGGGACGGATGTATCTCTTTGGCAACGGAATGCTGGCAAGGGATTTGGATCGTGCTCGTTCCTTTCTATCCGCGGCTGCAATGCGTGGCGTCCCCAAATCAGCTGCCGACCTTGTGGTCACCATCATTTCCAGCTCAAGGGCACTTGATGATTTAAGAGAAGCTGCCAAATGGATCAAAGTTGCTCAGTTTATCGACGGTCCTGAGGCTACTGAAACAACGACAGAGCTTCTTCGGCTCGCTGCCGGAAGCATGGACCTAACAGTGGGCTACCAGGCCGGTGCTCGTTGGATTCAAAACTACCGGAACAAAGGAGGCGTAAATGAAGATAGCCCTTGTACGTCTAGCTAACCATCTACTCCCCGGCGGGCTGCTGCTTGTCGGATCTGGTGTCACCTTTAGCTTGCTGCGGAGCTTAAGCACTGGCACCAACCTACTGGAGATGGTCGTAGGGTTCTCATTCCTCGCTGGACTTCTGGCCCTAGTGTTTGGGTTCGCGATCTGGGCTGCTTCATACTCTGATACGGCTCTTAAGAGGGACATGTTCAGGCGTCGACTTGCTGAGTTGTGGGGAAGGCAAGTCATCCCTTTCGACAACAGGTCGAACTCAATTTTTCGTGCACTCAGACATCGGCAATTCCCTGACCAGATGAACGGAACGTGCTGGTCATTTTGTATTGATACGACCGCATTTCCTGGATACGAATCTCAGGGTTATATCCTGGTGAACGGTACCGTTTTACATATGGCGATGGTTTGCGGAGTCCGAGGCAGATGGCACGTTGACTGCTACGTTCAGGCAGCGTGTGAAAGGGAAGGGGCCGTGTTCACTGTCCAATCCGTCTGCGGACCACTCAAAAGTTGGGTTGCTCAAGGTTCTCAAATCGGTATCGATTTGGAAGAGGGGAACGAAGGCCTGGCAGTTGATTCCATTGGACTCGTCCGCATTTTCCAGACTGGGGTACCGAAAGTGCTGGCCCGCTTCGCACCAAGCACCTAATAAAACTGGGCGGTTCCTAGGAGGGCTAACGAGACGGGGGAAGGGGCTGTTAAACGTCGCGGGTATACACTTTCACCCGAGGCGAGATAATCTCCATTTTTACCCTGTCGCGTGCCATATGGAGCTGTCACCAGGCGCTAGGCGACTGAACCGCGACAGGCGAACATACCAATGTCTGAAAGCCCCCCCTCCGGCCCTTCGTCAAAACAGTCAAAGCAACCCGCCAAGACAGCTAGTTCACCAAAAGGTGGAAACTCACGTAAGCCACGTCGGGCTGCAGATAAGGATACGGTCGTAAGCCCAGCTGCAGCGGGACCCTCAGGAGCTGTCCTCGAGGCCCATGTAGGTGCGCAGTATCTTCTCCCGCTGCTTTCAGGCGGTGAGGCCCGCGGGTTACCAGGCGTCGTAGTTACCCGTGTTGCCTTCCAGCGTGCCGCTCTAGGCCATCCGATGGATGACGTCATCATCACGGGGCTCGACCGCCAAGGCAACGTAGCGACCCTCGAGCTGCAGGCTAAACGCACGCTCGTTTTCACTGCAGGCGACAAGACCTTTGCAGACGTTGTGGCTCTGGCCTGTCGGTCTGCGATCAAGCCCTCGTTCAAATCCACGCGCTATGAGCTTGCCGTGGCGGTTGCGCGTACCTCAACCAAAATTGAGCAACATATCCAAGAGGTCCTTAAGTGGGCTCGAAACTATCAGAACTCAAACGATTTCTTCATCCGACTAAATCAGTCTGGTGCAGCACATCAGGCGATGAGGGATTTCGTGAGTGCGTTTCGTGGCCACATGCAGACTGCTGGCGCATCGCACGAAGATGAGGATGTTTTGTTTCTTCTTTCACGCTTTCAGGTGTTGGCCTTTGACCTAGAGCAGGCCGGTTCAATCTGTGAGTTACTAGCTCGTGATCGATGTGCGTTGCAACTTTCACCTCAAGATATTCATCGAGCTGGCGACCTTTGGGACTCCCTGAAGCAAATTGCATTGGAGGTTGACGCCGCTGGCGGGGATTTGGACTCACAGTCCCTTCGAACGCGCCTTGGAAGCGCCCTAGGGTACCGTCTTGCTGGATCACGTCAGTTGTATGTCGCCCGTGAGCGTCTATCCGAGATCGTTGAGAATGCATTAGATACCATTAGAACTGATGTTCATGGTGTGGCGATTGACCGTACTGGATCGGTCATGGAAGCGCTGTCAGCGCTTGAACGCGGTAGGTACCTAGAAATACGGGGCGCCGGTGGTGTTGGCAAATCAGGCGTACTCAAAGATCTCGCAATGCGTATCGGCGTTGAGTCCCGTGTTGTTGTTGTCGCACCGAACCGTGTACCTGGCGGTGGTTGGCCAGCCATGGCAACTACACTTGGGTGTGAGGTATCTGCACGTGAATTCCTGATCGATTTGGCTGGGGACGGCGGCGGGATGCTGTTTATCGACGGTATCGATCGTTTTGAGGATTCAGGACAAAAAGCGACTGTCGTGGATTTGATACGTGCAGCAGCACAGGTTTCGGGCGTTAAAGTTGTGGTCACCGCGCGGTCAGATTTTGATTCAGATGCGCGCGAGTGGCTGCCAGCGAAGGCGGTTGAAGAGCTTGGTGAAACTGGTCCATTGACCGTAAACGAGCTGAGCAACGATGAGGTCGAAATCCTAAGGATGGCTGATCCTGCGCTTGCCTCACTGCTTCGCCATGGCCACCCAGCTGAGAAATTAGTACGAAATCCCTATCGTTTGGATCGGCTGGCGCGAGCGGGTACAGCGGAATCCACAACGGCTTTCAGCGAAGCGAGGATGGCGTGGCAATGGTGGATCACCGGAGACTCTGCGGACTCCGCAAATCGCACAGATCGGTGTCGTCTGTTGTATTCCATGGCAGAGCATTCATTGGCAACTTCCGGCCCGATGGATTCCAGAGCCTCATCCTCTAAAGCAATAGAAACCCTTGTCGGGAGTGGCTCCCTTCGCATTGTCAGCGCGGTTCGCGTAGAGCCAACGCACGACGTTCTTCGTGATTGGGCTCTCGGATGCCTGTTACATGATGAGCCAGATCGACTCTCTGACCTGTCTCTGAATCTCCCCGTTCCTGTGCGCCTTGTTCGGGGGGTGGAGTTCGCTGCACGGCTACATGCTGAACTCGAATCCGACGATACCGCCTGGCGTGTTTTGCTTGAGCGAGTTAGCGCACCAGGCTGTCATGGTTCGTGGAAGCGTGCGGTCTTGTTATCGCTTGTTCGTTCAGAAATGTCTGATGAGATTTTGAACCGATGTGCACGTACGCTGGCTGCAGGAAATGCTGGAGCGCTTTCAGATTTGGTACGGGCGACTATCACGATCGACTCCCAATCTGCAGCGCCTCTTTTTGCTAAGGCCGGTGCTGACGTCAGCAAATTAACAGATGATTTTGTTCTTCCACGGGGGCCGGCCTGGCTGAATCTTATCGTTTGGTCGCTCGCACTTGTGGATCGATTGCCTACAGCTGCCGTTCCCCAATTTATTGACCTCTATAGTCGTTGGTGTAGTGCGTTTGCAGGATATGACGACTTGTCGCCGTTGCTCGTACACCGGCTTTACGAGTGGTTGGTCTTGGTCGAAGCAAAGCATCATTCGAGGGGGAGCCATTCAAGTGATGCCTCTCCGAAAGGAACCATCTCACTATCAATGACAACTGCTCAGGAGAACGATCTTCGGAGTAGCTTTCTCATGTGGTGCAAGCTTTGTCCTCAAGATGCGGAATCCTACTTTCGTGAGTTGAGCGATCACCCATATCGGCACGTTGTTTTCCGCCGCTTGATCCCGTTCATTGGAACTGCCGCCATAGCTGCACCTGAGGCTTTGGCTGATTTGTTCCTGAAGTTATTGACCGAAAAGGACAAGGACGATGATGACCTTCATCCGTTAAGCGAGAGAGCTTTTTCTGGATGGGATAACGAGTATTTTCCAGCGTCTCCTGCACGGGCACCGTTTTTAAGCTTGCTGCTAGCAAATAGGGAACACGGCTTAAGACTGATTCGCGGTGTGGTTTCTCACGCGATCTATCGGAAAACATACGGTCGTGATCCAGGAGAAAACCATATTGAGGTCCCCCTGCTTAAGGGGGTGCGACTATTTCCTTGGTGTCAGTCATATCTGTGGTCGCGTTCTGATGGATCCTACGTTGCCGCATCCGCCCTTATGGCGTTGGAAGCGTGGTCACACATTCGGGTTGAACGTGATGAATCGATGGACCTGGTAATCGAAGATATCTTGGGGCCTGATGGTTCACCTGCCGCGGTCACACTGGTGGCGGTCGATGTCATGCTTTCACATTGGCCAAAAAGCAGAGCAAGTCTATGGCCATTTGCTGCATCAGCTTCATTACTGGCAATGGATCGTGAGCGCTTTGCACATGACATTCTAGCCGGGGATAAGCCGGTAGATTCTTGGGTTCATCCGGAGCCTGTGGGCGAAGCTAGACTTGAAGATTTAGTCCGCCGACCTTCTCGCCGTACGACAGTCGACTCAGTGCTTGAAGACTATGGCGTTCACGGGCCAGCTGAGATTCGCGAAGCTATGCATCATTCTTTGCAAGCAGAGGTAGCTCGATTTGGACTCCCGAACTCTGACAACGCCAACGTGACGGACGCTCGATTTGCTGCGATGTGTGCACTAAATCGACTTGATATGGCGAATTACCAGGCGGGCAAGGCGGATGGATCTGGCCAAACGCTGTACGAATACATTCCGCCAGAACTCGAGGCCAGGCTTACCGCGGAGATCCAAACAAAGGCACAAATCAGTTATGACGAAGCGACGATTCGTTTCGAAATGATGAGGGCCATGCTCGGAACCCATAGCTCGCAAGTGCTTCTCGAGCGATGTGTTAGATGGGCGAGATATGAGTTTCAGCCGGCGAACGAAAGTTTAGACAGCGATGACCAAGAGTGGGATGAGAGAACTCGAGTCATCGTTGCGGCCTTGGTCATGAGGGATGGTGATCAAAAATTGAGGGACGCTCACCGAGATTGGGCGGTGAGAATTTTGATAGACGTTGCAAAGGTTGAGCCCGCAGAAACTGCGCACGTGCCTCAGTTGCAATTCAACACTTCTGCCATCGCGGCTGTTGGTTTACTCGGGGTTTGCCGTGAAAACCTAGGCAGTGAATGTTTGCAGTGGCTGCTTCAGTTGGCAGCTAAACGACAGACGGGAATGGCTTCAGTGATGCTTGCCGAGTCGGTAGCGGCACGGAGCGTGGATCCCCAACTCACGCGGTCGTTCATTCGATTAGGCCTTGCGTCTTCTGTATATGCCGTGCGTCACCATGACGACGATTTCGACCGCATCGAGGACTATCGTGAGCGCGAGCGGGAAAGGACAGCTGCTCGTAAAAGGGCTGAACGTGAAAGGTTGAAAAGTGCTGTATCGGCCGAGCATCGATGGCTAAGGGGAGAAGGCACTGAGCCAAGCTGGTCTGTTTTGCCTGATCCTAATCCTCCCAAGGAGAAGCACTCAATCTGCGTGGAGAAGGTGCCTCGTAAACGCGTTCGTTCAATTCAACCATCTCCTGAATTCGCGTTGGAGGCCGCGGAGGCGGCTCAATGGATCAATTTAGCAAATGAACTTTGGCATGAAGATTGTCCAGACATGCTCGCAGAGTTGGTACGCCATTGTTGGCCATGGACCGCTAGCGCTAACGGCGTGGGCATCGACGCGGACGAAGAACCGGGTGAGCTCGTGTATGAGTGGAATGATGCCTTTTTCTCAGCTGCGCTTGCCGTTGGGGTTTCAGATGGGGGCGCTGGAATGGAAGAGTTCGTTTATGGATACCTTGCATCTCTTCCCGAGGAGCGCTTCTTTGATGCAGCTGAAGCACAACTACATACTTTGGATCGCTTATGGCTGGATAAGGGCTTAGTAGGGAACCATACCGCAGTCTCAATTCGTGAATCTCTTTGTCGACGATTGATTGATACCGTGTCTTGGCATCACGTTGCTTCATCTCGATCAATGGGTATAGCCATGCACATTGCCGGGGTGGTTGCCTCGATGTTTATGGGGCAACAGAGACTTGGTAAAGGGCCAATTTGTTATGTTCCGGCTGCGAAGGTGGAGCAAGCGAATTTGCTTCTACCTTTGCTCACTCATCTAGTTGAGCAAGCGCCTGGTTCTACGTACGTCACTCAGGCTTTTTTAGGATTTTTAGAAGTGTCGCCTCAGGTGAGTCAAATGGCCTACCTGACAACTGCAGTTCGAGCATGGTGGCGTGAGCAGGGTGTAAATTCCGAGTTTTGGATCGGGCATGCGATTGGGCGCCGGATATGTCACTGGATTGATAAGGCCTTCCTTTTGCCTCCAGCTTCGCCTGATGCGCTAGAGAGTGCGGATCTGACAGCCGTTGTAGATATTCTCGTGCAGTGTGGTACGCCCTTAGCCAGGGCGCTTGAGGAGCGTCTAGCAGCTGCTCGAACCTTAGGCGGTCGGTGAGTTCAGCAGACGGTCTTTTACGAAAGTCTCAGCTTTTCTGAAAAGTGAATCAACGCGTTCACTTGCCTCATTGTTAGCCTTAGCAATCGCCGCATGGCCATGTTTAGCTAGTGCATCTTCGTGCGCTTGGATAACTACAGGATGTCCCTGGAGTCGGGAAAGGTCTATGACCGTCATTGTCTGGTCGCCTGGGTTCGGGTCGGTGGTCATCTGTACCTGGGTGCTACGCCCGACCTCGACTCTGAATCCAAGTCTTTCATACAGGGGCACACTTTCCACGAAGCAAGACAGAGAAGCTAACGGATATCGAGAAAGCATTTTTCGCATGAGAGCCGTGAAAATGCCACGGCCGCGGGATGCTTCACGGACAGCCCCGTAATTAACCCCACAGGAATCCACTGAGTCTGTGATTGGCATGTACAGAAGGAAACCAATAGCAGTATCTGGATGTTCATCATAGAAGGCGACAAGCAGCTCTCCGTTTCCACCGCCTGGATGGCCAATCGCACTAAGATACGCGTGAAATTCAAATCCCAGATAGATCTGGGAGATCACATAGAGCGGATGGTCAGGTGGGCAGGCATCTGTTCCCAATTCTGTTGTATACAGAACCGCCATGCGGATGATTTGCTGCGCCAAGGGCTCGGGTACTACGTCTTTGTAGAGTTCAATTTTGATCATTGGTTATGTGTGCCATAGGCAAATAAACTTCATAGACGGTGGTGAGGCCGAACGCGCCTAGGACGTCCCTCGGACGACGCAAGCGAATGGATAGTTGACTAGATGGGTTTTGTCGACACCACTTCAAAGTACTTATATTTCTTCTTTTTGGCCTCGTTCTTTGCCTCTTGCTCAGCAACGAAGGTACTGATGGTGTTCGCGTCATGGACGAACACGTCAATCTGGCCTTCATACTCTCTCGATACGTGCAGTGTGACCCTTAATTTGGGGGAGAGCGGCTTTGCGGTAGGTTTGGCTTTCTGAGCTGGCTTTGCCGGAGGAATGACAACCGGCGCCGGTTTTTCGCTCTGTGACGGTTGACTGTTCTGGCTACTGCCAAAGAGCGCTTGGCGCATCTCCTCTTCAGTCAGGTCTTTACTCATAGTAGATTTCTCGCAACAGAAAAAAGGGCGTGACGCTTGCGTGTCTCAGCGATTTTACCGCCCTTACACGGATATTGCTGCGACGAGTATTTTTGCGGTCAGCAAAAATAGAAAAGCCGGCGCATGGCCGGCTTGAGTGTTCAGTACATGTTACGCAGAAATTTTGTCCTGGTAACCCGTCCCGGACTGAATTCGTTGATAGATCTCCTCACGGTGGACTGGGGTGTCACGTTTTGCGTTGATGCCGATTCGTACCTGGTTACCGCTAACAGCCAATACGGTGACCTTGATGTCATCGCCGATGCAGATGGTTTCGCCAACGCGGCGGGAGAGTATGAGCATTGTTTCCGATCCTTTCGGTATGAGCGACGCCCCTTGTGAATTGAGGGCGTCTGTTGAGTGTTGAACTACTAATAACCTACGTTCTTACGTATGCAACTAGCTCTTCGACGTCGGCGGGAGTAGTTCAAAAGCTGACAGTAAGTCGCCGAACTCACGTCGACCCTCGCCAAGCATCTGGTAGTCATCGGGTGTGGGCTGATGCCCGTACAGAATCTTCGTCTGGGTTCGCTCAAGTGCAGCGGTTAAATCAACAAGTCTCTGCAGCTGTTCTCGTACTTCACCAGTTAGGCCGTGGCTACGAAGCATGTCTGGCTCCTTGAGCGATGTTGTTTAGCCATGAAGACCAGCATCCTGGCTTCCATCTCGACACAAGACTTGTCCTCACACGCTGGCGCAATGATGTTGAAGCTACCAAGCTCATGGAGTTGGAATTCCTTTTCTTGCTTGGCCAGCTGGAAAAGGCACTCGAGGGCCTCTTTCTCCCTTGAGTCTCTGCAACCGACGATGCCGCCGACCAGAAACTCATTTATGAGGTCACAGGCCTTTTCGGCTGAAAGGCCTACAGCATCCATTTCGATGGAGCTGAGGCCGACTGCCTCCTCGTGCTCTTCATGAAGTTCAATTTGGCCAGGAACCCGCCTGATTACGATATTGAGCGTGTTATGTCCCGTGGCGATACCAATCTCAATTGGAAGTCTGTGATTGGCAGATGAATAGCTGGCAACCGCAATCGCGGCGTCGATGCACATAACTTTTTTCCGATGATCCATTCGTGGTGCGGATTATCAAATCTTCGGCTGCCGCTGTTTCATGTATTCGCCCCTTGAAATGGGGCGAATCACGATTATTTCCCAGAACCGACAGCGGGCTTGCCGCCGTCATCGTTCGTGGAGAATTTGCACTTCGGATACCCGAGACAGCTCCAGAATGGTCCGTTGTTACTGTTTCTTAAGGCTAAATGGTTCTTTTTGCACTTTGGGCATTTCTCATCCGACTTGACCAGCTCAGCTTTGCTGGATGCTTCCGAGCCTGTGCTTTTGAGTCTAATAGAGGCCAAGTCTGGTGCAGGTGCTTTTCCTCGAGACTTTGTTTCACCACATGTAGCTGTACAGGTGGGATAGTTTGAGCAACCCCAAAACCCATTTGTGGAGGAGCCGCGCCGTCTCATTTCGCCTACTTTGCAGATAGGGCAGGTCTGTTGAGGACCGAACATCAAAAGCCGCTTTTCTTGGGCGAGGGCTGTAATCGTGGGATCGGCCTTGATTCGGGCGACCTCCTTAAGGAGCAAATCGTGCTGATAGGCAACTACCCCGATGTAGGAGGCTTGGCCTTGCGCAATTTGGTCGAGGGCACCCTCCATCATGCGAGTGAAATCAAGGGACACAAAGCTGAAGCGCCCTCGTGTAAGGCCGATGATTCCCATGCCAAGCTCGGTGGCGAATAGCTTTCTACCTTCCTTGCTTATGTAGGACCGTTTAAACAACGTGGCCATGGTGGAGGCATAAGTCGACGGTCTGCCTATCCCGTGTGATTCCAGTGCTTTTACCAGTGAGGCGTCAGTAAACCTCGGCGGCGGCTTGGTAGCAGACTGCGTAACACTGAGCTCCTTGCATTGAAGTCGCGCGTTTTCAGCGATCTCTGGGAGAGCATTCGCCTCTTCATTATCATCCTCACCAACCTCGACGGCGGCATCTTCGGGGGTTAGTGCTAACCAACCAGGCGACGTAAGTGTTCTGCCGGTGGCTAAAAATTGGAGGTGTTGGTCTGCGACTTTCACTGCGGAGAGTAAAAGAATCTTTTTGGCGTTGTATCTGGCTGGGAGCATTTGGCTGGCCATCGTTCTCTGCCAAATAAGCTTGTATAGCTTTCCCTCTGGGCTGTCGGCTGGAAATTCACCTGCTTCCAGATTTGCCACATCTGAAGGTCGAATTGCTTCGTGAGCCTCTTGAGCATCAGCTTTTGATGACCATTTATTCGGCTTGTCTGGTACTGGATATTTGTTTGAGGTCAGCCACTCCCTGATTACCGTCGTGGCCTCCTCGGAAAGGTTGACGCTGTCAGTCCTGTGGTAGGTGATCAGACCGGCTTCAAAAAGCGACTGTGCACGCTTCATGGTGTCGTCGACTTCCATTCCTAAGGAGTTACTTGCCGCTTGTTGAAGGGTCGAGGTTGTATATGGAGGAGGGGCATTTCGAAGTGCCTCTTTCGACTCAACCTTATAAACCATGAAGACGGGTAGCTTTTTGATTGCATCCTCGAGTCCGCGTACAACATCAAGCTGAGTGAAAACCTCAGTAACCGCTACTTGCGATGCCTGTTGAAACGGCTTATGTAACCATTGGGCTTTCCAGCCTTCCTCTTTCCCTGGCCAAGGGAATCCTACAGACAACTTGTAATAGTCAACTGACTTGAATGCCCGGATAGCCTCCTCCCGCTCAACCACTAAAAGGAGGGCAGAGCTTTGCACTCGGCCAGCGGAAAGGTGGGTAGGAGCTGAAGTCAGTTCTGTAAGAAGGGGAGAGACCGTGTAACCGACAATTCGATCGCTAACGCGTCTTGCCTCTTGGGCTGCGACCTTTGCCATGTCAATTTGGCCTGCGTTTTCGATCGCGGCCAGTAGTGCTTTTTTTGTGATCTCGTTAAAAACCATTCTTTTGTGATGCTTTGGCTTGAGCACCTCAAGAAGGTGCCAGGCGATCGCTTCACCTTCGCGATCAAGGTCGGTAGCGAGATAAACGGATCGGGCCTCCTGCGCTAGTTTTTTTAACCAGCCAACGGTTTTCTTCTTTTCGTCGTACACCTCATATTGGGGGCGAAAGTGAGGTGCTTCGACACCCATCTCCCGTGTCGGAAGATCACGAATATGTCCAGCTGAAGCCGCTACCTTGAAGTTCTCACCGAGGTATTTTCCAATTGTTTTCGCCTTTTTTGGCGACTCTACAACGACCAGATCAAACACTATGGCGGGTCTCCTATTGATTGAGACCACAATGCCAAGACGTTAGGTGAACGGGGCGGCTATTCGATCCCAACCCCGTTACCGATGTAGACGTTCAACCTCTGCTGCTGAACCCGCATTCAGTACTGCACGGAGATGGAAACGATCATGTTCCTGGTTGCCTTTGTGTGCTGCCTCAGCACTATCTCTGTTTCCGTCATCCTGAATATTTAACGCCACCATCAGCTCACAGTGTCCAAGCTTGGAAAGCTCTGTTGCCGAAACGGAATGCGGATGGAGCCGTCCTTTTCGTTCTGCCATCACTCACCTCATTCATTGAATCGTTTTCAAAACTACCTTCGCACAGGTCTGCAAAAATGCAATTTTCCATGTTCGTAGCTTTGGGCTTGCAAATCACCAAAGGCTGATAGTTTGGATATAAGAAGTGGGTAAGGTGACAGGATGAGCAACGGGATAGGTACTTGGAGAGAGGCGTTACCAGAGCAACTGCGTGGTGCGCAGGTAGTGCTGTCTGAACGCAATTTATCGACTGAAATCCCCGTCCCTTTGCATGGCCGTGGGGATCAAGTGTTCCTTGCCCGTGGTTGGCTGATTGCCGTCGATACAAAGCGGCGAAAAATTGCACGGGTGTACATGAAGGACGTGATTCAGTTGAGTGTCTATGCATTCATTCTGGCACGTCAGTCCACTGCACTGTTTGGTGTGAACTACCCTGTTTCCGCTACTGGATTTGTTCGCTGTGTGACTCCCCGAGGTACTGAGTACAAGCCAGTACAGCTACTGAACAGCAGTCAAATCATCAGCCTTTGGAATCGTTATTGGTTTCTGCGTTCAGAAGGGCTGAGGGCGCGTCCAACGCACCCAAATGCCGCGTCATGCATCGGCTGCGCTAAACGACTTAACTGCCCAGTGGGTAGGAAGATCCGGTAGCTCTATGGCTTCTAGGGTGCGAGTTTGCCCCCGACTGTTGGTCTGGGTTCTGGCGGGTTGTTGATCTTCTGCCGTGCTAATCTTCCGGGCCGTGCCCTGATCAACCATCCAACAAGACTCAACTTACCAAGGCCAACCGCTTGAACGACCTCCTATTCACCCCATCCGAAGCTGTCGGGTTATCCAATCAGGAGCCACCGCATTCTGTTGAGGCAGAACAGGCAGTTTTGGGCGGGCTGCTGCGTGACAATCAATCTTGGGTGAGGGTTTCAGGTTATCTGGCCGGAGATGATTTCTTTCGTGGTGATCATAGGCTGATATTCAAGGCTCTCGAGTTCCTGGCTGAGTCAGGTGCAGCGATGGACGTGGTAACACTACACGACGTTCTTGAAACGAACGGTCACCTGGAGGACGCCGGCGGTCCCAGCTACCTGAGCGATTTGTATGAAAATACTACGTCTGTTGCCAATATCGTCTCTTACGCGCGTGTAATCAGCGAACGCGCAAAACTTCGAAGCATCATTAAGGCATGTGATGACATCGAAGAGAGCGCACTCAGACCACAAGGTAAGTCTTCTGACGATCTAGTACATCAGGCGGAGCAAGCGATTTTGGCTGTGTCAGGTACGCGGCCGAAGGAGGGGGGACCGGTTCGACTGGAGCAGCTCCTCAGTAAAGCTGTAAATACAATTAACACGTTGAATCAATCTGGTGGGGAGGCTGTTGGTCTTTCCACCGGATTTGAGGATCTGGATAAGCGCCTCAATTATCTTCGGCCTGCTGATCTTGTAATCGTTGCCGGAAGACCGTCGATGGGCAAAACATCCTTTGCGATGAACATCGTGGAAAGCGCAATACAACGATCAGCGAAGGTTGTCGTGGTGTATTCGCTTGAGATGCCAGGAGACACGCTGGTTAGCCGCATGATCTCCTCCATCGGCGGCATAGAGCAGTCACGAGTCAGGTCTGGCCAGTTGCTAGATGAGGATTGGCCCAAGCTGGTCAGTGCGGCGGAAATTATTAATCAGCATGACCGTATATTTATCGACGATACGGCCAACCTTAGCCCCTCTGAGATGAGATCAAGAACGAGGCGAATCCGCCGCGTGCACGGTGAAATCGGGCTGATAATGGTTGATTACTTGCAACTCATGCGGGTGCCAGGAGCAGGTGGGTTCAATAGAACTAACGAAATCTCCGAGATCTCGCGTTCGCTGAAGGCGTTGGCTAAAGAATTCGACTGCCCAGTTGTGGCGCTATCCCAACTCAACCGTTCGTTGGAGCAGCGCCCCAACAAGCGGCCGATTAATTCTGACTTGCGTGAGTCTGGCGCGATTGAGCAGGACGCCGATGTAATCCTGTTCGTTTACAGGGATGAAGTCTACAACCCTGACTCCAGATTCAAAGGGACAGCGGAGATCATTATTGGGAAGCAGCGTGAAGGCCCCATTGGCTTCGTCAGATTGGGCTTTGATGGTCGATATACCCGATTTGAGCACCTCAAGCCTGGCTCGCACGATTTTACTGATGCAGAGATGGGCGTGCCGCAGGTTATTAGAAACCCAAGGCTTGGACGTGTAAACGCACATGTCGTTGCGACTGCTGTGAAGACAGAGAAAGAACGTCGGAGTAAGACATCAAGAGCTAGACGGCGTACTCCATAGCTCAGAACGTGAATCTCACTTACCGTCAACGAAAGCCTCCAACTCGTTAAAGTAGAAGACGCTCATGAATGAAATTACTGACTCTTCCCAGTTCGACCTTCAGACCTCATCGTTAAAGGTTCCGCCTCACTCTATTGAGGCAGAACAGTCTGTACTCGGTGGTCTGATGCTGGACAACAACGCATGGGAGCGCGTACTCGATCAAGTCTCCGATGGTGATTTCTATCGTCATGATCACCGCCTAATCTTCCGAGCGATCGCCAAGCTTGCCGATCAGAACTTGCCGATCGACGTCGTAACCCTGTCTGAACAATTGGACAAGGAAGGTCAAATTTCGCAAGTAGGAGGCTTGGCATACCTTGCTGAACTCGCTAAGAACACCCCGTCCGTTGCCAACATCAAGGCCTATGCGCAGATTGTTCGCCAGCGTGCGACTTTGCGCCAGCTGATCGGTATCAGCACCGAAATTGCAGACAGCGCTTTCAACCCCGAAGGTCGTACCGCCGAAGAAATCCTTGATGAGGCGGAACGACAGATTTTCCAGATTGCAGAGGCTCGTCCAAAAACCGGTGGTCCGGTAAATGTTAATGAGCTACTGACCAAAGCCATTGATCGTATCGACACCCTATTCAACACCGAGAGTGCTATCACAGGACTGTCGACGGGCTACACCGATCTCGACGAAAAGACCAGCGGCCTTCAGCCGTCTGACCTGATCATTGTTGCTGGTCGTCCGTCCATGGGTAAAACCACCTTTGCGATGAACCTGGTGGAAAACGCAGTGCTGCGTAGTGAGAAAGCTGTGCTGGTTTACTCGCTGGAGATGCCAGGCGAGTCACTGATCATGCGTATGCTGTCATCCCTCGGTCGCATCGACCAGACCAAGGTCCGCTCTGGCCAACTGGAGGACGACGACTGGCCGCGGCTTACGTCGGCGGTCAATCTCCTAAACAATCGCAAGCTGTTCATTGACGATACCGCGGGCATCAGCCCGTCGGAAATGCGCGCCCGCACCCGGCGTCTGGTCCGTGAACACGGAGAAGTCGGCCTGATCATGATCGACTACCTGCAGTTGATGCAGATTCCAGGTTCTAGCGGCGACAGTCGGACCAACGAAATTTCCGAGATCTCCCGATCCCTTAAAGCCCTGGCCAAGGAATTCAATTGCCCGGTAGTGGCGTTGTCCCAGCTCAACCGTTCATTGGAGCAACGACCGAACAAGCGGCCGGTGAACTCCGACTTACGAGAGTCTGGAGCAATCGAGCAGGACGCTGACGTGATCATGTTCGTGTACCGCGACGAGGTGTATCACCCGGAAACAGAGCACAAAGGGATTGCCGAAATCATCATAGGCAAACAGCGGAACGGTCCGATCGGCTTTATCCGCCTAGCCTTCATCGGTAAATACACCCGGTTCGAGAACCTGGCTCCAGGCAGTTATAACTTCGACGACGATGAGTGATACAAGGTGGCTGTCCCATGCTACCAATGAAAAACGCCCTCAAAAGGGCGTTTTTTTTTTGAATTAGCGAATCAACTCGCAAGGCTCAAGTTTTCTTGTTTCTCCTGATCGCCTGCAGAGCTTTTAGGCTCCTCTTTTCGATGCCGCGCAGCTTCATCTGAAACTAGGAGGAACTGTTCGTACAGTTCGACTGGAATGGCCACTGCAACGGTGCCGCCCTTTGGGTCAATCACAGCCGTCTTGCGCATGATTTGCGAAATCCCCGTCATAGAGGATGTCATGTTGGTAACCAGTTTTTTGCCTATTCGCCTGGTAGGTACGGCGATGTTTTTACTCGTCAGTTTGATCTGTTTTCTCGGTATCGCTGGCGCCACCTGAGCTGCATTCTGCCCATCTTGCAGTGACTCAGATTCCTCCTTGCCGGCCTTGGTTGGAGCTGCATGCCGAAAATCGCCAGCATCGGTATTGGAACTTTGATCAATGGCCAGCTGTAGTGGGACCGCACCCTCAATCTCTTCCTGGCGCTTACGATAGGAGCTCATGATGATCTCAACGCTCTCATCACCGTATTTGCGGTAGAGGTCCAACGCGAGGTGTGGCTTTATTACGTCTTGTTCGAGAAGGGTTTGAATCTGCGCCGGCAGTGAAAGAAGGCGAAGGGTCTCCCGCACATGGGTAGAGGTCCTACCTATGTGCTCGGCTATCTGATGGTCATCCCAGTTCCAACTGCGCAACCGCTGGTAGATTCTGGCCCGTTGCATAATTGTCAGTTTGAGTTGCTCATTCGAGGTCAGAATTCGAACGCTAGCGAGTTGGTTGTTTCCTTTGAGCTCGATCACGGGTATGCGTTTGATCATAGCCCCCCGGCTGATTGCCAAGCGGGCTCCTCGCAGGCGGCAATGCCCATCTCGAACGAAGCATCGGCCATCAACGACCTGTACTTCGATTGGTTTCATCTGGGCGCTTTGGGCCCATGCTTTGGCAAGCATCTCAATATGCGCGATGGTGTGCGGAAGGTTGTAGTCGCGCTCATTGAAGCCTTCCTCCTCCTCGATCAGAAGAGGCGACAGCCACGTCATCTGCGTTTCGCCGACAAGTGATTGATCCCTTTCCGCTACTGCTTCCGCGAAGCTTTGTAGATCATTCGACTTCTGAGTTCCATGGTCTGTCGTAATGCTATCGGTGAGTTTTTCGTGATCAGTCATAAGTCAGCTTCTTTGAAAGTTGTGATTGCTCGGTGAGTGCAGGAACCGTGGAGCCGGCTTGGACCAGATCAGTATCGTCATCGTCCGATAACGCTCATTTTCTGAATGTCTGGCTAGGGGCGTGAAACCAGTGCTTCGATAACCAACGGAGCTTTTGTCGCAACCTTATCGAGAAATCTCATAGTACAGATCGTGTATCGAACCCGTGATTGGTACCAAATAGGCCGCTGTTTGGGGTTGATTGTGTTTACCGTCTATGCATTCCAAATGGCCGAGGAGTAGCTATGAACGGTGTGCAGACAAGACGACGATTTATGACCATCTTTGTTCGGAAAAATGAACCTGCTCGCAGTATCAAGAGCATCGTGAAGTCCATCGATGGTCTTGCTGCGATCCTGAGCGATATCTCAAGACTGCTTGAGTCAAAGATTCAACCCGCAAATGGTGAGCTACTCGAGCACGACGAAAAACGGAGTGGGAGAGGTAGCGTAGGGGCCGATGTGGTTTCTGATCATGAAGATGCATTTAGCCTCCACCGTGGTCACGCCGTTCTTTTCGCAATCTGTATTGGCTTTGTCATTGGGCCAATCCTGGGGTATTTGTCATACGGCTCCAGCGCGTGTGAGGCTGTTGGCGCTGATTGAAAACTGACCCACCCTGCCGATTGAAAATTGACCCAGGGCGGATTGCTGATTTTTGTCCCAGCAATTGTGGATAAGCTTAGCAGTAGTGTCTTGATTGAAGACGCATCGGGCCCCACCGCATGCAGGCATGCGGAAGGGTGTTTACGGTGCAGATCAAAACGGCTCATCGTCCTCGATACCATCTTCGTCCTTGCGCTTTCGTTCACGCGATTTGATCTTTGTCTGGGCGGCCAAGGTGCTGTGTTGCAGGCGGTAGGACTCGTTGCCCGTTTCGACGATGTGGCAGTGGTGTGTCAGCCGATCCAGCAACGCTGTGGTCATCTTGGCGTCGCCAAACACACTCGACCACTCCGAGAAGCTGAGGTTGGTGGTGATGACCACGCTGGTGTGCTCGTACAGTTTTGAAAGCAGGTGAAATAACAGCGCGCCACCACTCTGACTGAAGGGCAAATACCCAAGTTCATCGAGTATCACCAGGTCTGTCCGAAGCAGTCCCTGGGCGATTCGGCCTGCCTTGCCATCGTACTTTTCACGCTCCAGCAGGTTGACCAGATCGACCGTGGAGAAGAACCGTACTCGTTTGTTATGAGTGGTGATTCCGGACACGGCCAAGGCACTGGCCAGGTGTGTTTTTCCGGTTCCAGGCCCACCGATCAACACGACATTTTGCGCAGTCTCCGTAAACTCAAGGCTGGATAATTCCTTGACCAGACGGGCATCAGCGCTGGAAGCGCTGAAGTCAAAGCCAGCTAAATCACGGTGCATGGGGAGCTTTGCCATGTTCATCTGATGATTCACAGAGCGCACGGCGCGATCTGCCTGCTCCTGTTGGAGCAGATGCTCAAGCAGCCATTTCGAGGATGCCGTCGAAGCTTCTCCCTGGGCCGCCAGTTCTTCCCAAGCCTGCGCCATGCCATGCAGACGCAGTTCTTTAAGTTCTGCCATCAAGTCACGCAT
>NZ_JBWKZO010000001.1:4500000-6289438 GCF_059424605.1 Pseudomonas sp. GW101-3H06 | reverse complement strand
AGGTAAATTCAGGGGTCAGTCACGAAATGGGCCGGCATTTTAACAGGCTCAGCAATTTGTGCTGCTCTCTCCGACTTGTGACGTACAACGCGATCTCTAATTGCCGCTTTTGTTACTTTCACGCAGGATGCGCAACGGATTTGCGTCTAATGTTCGTAATTCCGGTTACAAAGGCCACGTTTGATAACCGATGTCATTGGTCATTGGTTATTGGCGCGGCATAATGCCCGTCGCCTACATCTTTGCAGAGTCTAGGGAGCTAGCTTGTCTACGCCTGTCGAACCCTTGCGTTTGCTGCTACTGGCCGAAGAGCCAGCGTGGGCAGCGTTGTTGCGCGAGTGTCTGGCTCCGATGGGGAGCTCGGCCGTGCTCATCAGCGCGCCGAGTTGGGAGTCGGTCAGCAGTCTGTTCGATGACAACCGCAGTGCGGTGTTGTTGACGATCCCGGCTCTTCAGCCGGCGCCGGGCCGTTGCTGTCTGCCGACGGTGTTGCTGCTTGAACATGAGCCGCTGACCCCGCCCGACGGCGTAAGCGACTGGCTGGTGCGCGATCACCTCGATACCGGCATGCTGCGCCGTTGCCTGCGTCATGTGCGTGAGCGCGGCGTGCTGGAAACCACGCTGCAGCGCCTGGCCGAGCAAGACCCGCTGACCGGCATCGCCAACCGCCAGGGCTTCCAGACGCTGCTGACGGCTCGCCTGGCAGAAAATGAGGGCCGTGGCCTGGCGCTGGGCCACCTCGATCTCGACAACTTCCGCCACGCCAACGATGCCCTCGGCCACCAGGCCGGCGATCGCCTGATCCTGCAAGTCGTGGCGCGGCTCAAGAGCCAACTGGAGGCTGGCGACCAGCTGGCACGGCTGGGCAGTGACGAATTCGCCTTGCTGATCGACACCCGCCGCGCCCCGCAGCGCGCCGAATGGATGGCCGAGCGCATCACCGAAGCCTTGGCCGAACCTTATTGGGTCGATGGCGAAAGCCTGTTGATCGGCTCCAGCCTCGGCATTGCCCACGCCCGCGCCCAGGCGGGGGCCGACCCGTTGATGTGGCACGCGCACATCGCCATGCAGCAAGCCAAGAGCACGCAGGGCTGCACCTTTCACATCTTCAACGAACGCATCAACCGCAATGCCCGCAGCATCGCCGACCTGGAAACCGAGCTACGCCGCGCGTTGCGCCGTGATGAGCTGGAACTGCATTACCAGCCACGACTGAATCTCGAGGACGGGCAAATCGTCGGCCTCGAAGCCCTGGTGCGTTGGCGCCATGCCGAGCGTGGCTTGCTGCCACCGAGCGAATTCGTTCCACTGGCCGAGCAAAGCGGTTTGATCGTGCCGCTCGGTTACTGGGTGATTTCCCGGGCCTTGCGCGATATGCAGGCCTTACGCGAATGCGGTTTGCCGCCGCTGCACATGGCGATCAACCTGTCGTTCCGCCAGTTCCAGGACAGCCAATTGCTGTCGACCCTGAGCCGGCTGATTGCCGAGCGCGGCGTCGAGGCGCAATGGCTGGAATTCGAACTGACGGAAACAGCGGTGATGCGCCGCAGCGATCTGGTCAAGCAGACCATGGATGCCCTCGGGCGTCTGGGCGTGCGCTTCTCCCTCGACGATTTCGGCACCGGGTTCTCGTCCTTCGTGCACCTCAACAGCCTGCCGATCACCTTGTTGAAGATCGACAAGAGCTTTGTCGGCGGCATGGAGCAACGGGAAGAGAACCGCAAGCTGGTGCACGCGATGATCAACCTGGCGCACAACCTCAACCTGGAAGTCGTTGCCGAAGGCGTGGAAACGCCGGAGCAACTGGATCTGTTGCGCGGGTTTGATTGCGATCAGGTGCAGGGGTATCTGATCAGCAAGCCGTTGGCGCTGGCCGAGCTGGTGGAGTATCTGAGTTTCGATGGCAGCCAACAGGCGCCGCTGGAAGGGATGGTTTAACACGGACCCATTGTGGGGGCGGGCTTGCTTGCGAATTCGGTGTGTCAGTCGACATCAATGCAGACTGACACGGCCTCTTCGCGAGCAAGCCCGCTCCCACATTAGACCTCAGTCAGGCTGGGCGACCTGGAAGGCAGCTGATGATGAAGGCTCCCGCCGAATCATCCGCTTCATCTTCCACTCAAACGCCAACGTCAAACCCACCGCCGCGAACGCCAGTCCCAGCGCCAGGCCCCACCAGACGCCCGTCGGCCCCCAGTTCAAGTGGAACGCCATCCACCATGCGGCAGGCGCGCCAATCAGCCAATAGCAACCCAGACCGACCAGGAACGTGGTCTTGGCGTCCTTGAGTCCACGAATGCAGCCCATGGCGATGGTCTGCGTGCCGTCGAACAGCTCGAACCACGCCGCGACCGCCAGCAGGCTCACCGCCAGATTGATAACGTCGCGGAAGGCCGGGTCGTTGTGATCGAGAAACAGACCGATCAACTGATTCGGCAGCAGCCAGAACACCATCGCAAAGCACAGCATCGCCGCTGCGCCGAAGGCGAGGCCGACCCGTCCAGCCAGTCGTGCATCCAGCAGTTGCCCGGCACCGTAATGCTGGCCGATGCGCATGGTGATCGCATAGGAAATCCCCGCCGGCACCATGAACGCCACCGAAACGATTTGCAGGGCAATCTGGTGCGCCGCCAATTGCGTACTGCCCATGGTGCCCATGCACAGTGCTGCAAACGCGAACAACCCGACTTCCACGGCGTAGGTGCCGCCAATCGGCAGGCCAAGGCGCCACAGCTCCTTCAGGTACTGCCGGTTGAGTCGCAGCAACCCTTGACGCAGCGGATAGGCGTCGTAAGCCGGATGCCGACGTATGTGCCACGCCAGCGCCAGGGCCATGAGGTTGGCCACGATCGCGGTGACCAGGCCGATGCCCATCAAGCCCAGTTTCGGCAAGCCGAACATGCCGGTGATCAACGCGTAGTTGAGCAGGAAGTTGGCCACCGTTCCGCCCAGGCTGATGACCATCACCGGCGTCGCGCGGCCGATGGCGCTGGTGAAGCCACGCAAGGCCATGAAGCTCAGGTAGCCGGGCAGGGCGAAAGGCAGAAATACCAGGAACTGCCCGGCCGCCTGCACGTTGCTTTCGGTCTGGCCGAACAGCAGCAAAACCGGCTTGAGGTTCCACAGCAGTAGCCCGGCGCCCAGTGCCATCAACCATGCCAGCCACAACCCGGCCTGGACCAGTCGGGCAGCCCCGAGAGTATCGCCCGCACCCTGACGGATCGACACCAGAGTGCCAACCGCCGCAATCACGCCGATGCAGAAGAACGCCACGAACGAATAGCTCGCCGCGCCCAGGCTGCCACCGGCCAGAGCCTCGGGACTCAGGCGCGCCATCATCAAAGTGTCGGTGAGGACCATCAGCATGTGCGCCAACTGCGAGGCAATCAACGGCCCCGCCAGCCGCAGGATGGCCCAGAGTTCAATACGCGCTGGATGCTGCATGATCATCACGCTCGATTGTCAAAGTGAACAGTAAAACGTTGATTCTCGGCGCTCTGCGGGCTTTACACAAAGGGATAAAAAGGATGGGTAGCATGATTCAAACTCATGCTGGCGAGTTTCTGCTAGGGTGGCCTCATCCCGGTGTAGGAGCTTTTCCAATGTCACGTCGTCTTCCTCCCTTGTATGCCCTGCGCGCATTCGAAGCGGCGGCACGACACAGTTCGTTCACCCGTGCCGCCGAAGAGCTGTCGATCACTCAAAGTGCGGTCAGCCGGCATATTCGTACCCTCGAAGAGCATTTTGCCTGCCGCTTGTTTCACCGCAGTGGTCGCCACCTGCAGCTGACCGAATCGGCCCGCTTGTTGTTGCCGGGGATCCGCGAGGGCTTCACCGCCCTGGAGCGCGCCTGTAATACCCTGCGCGCCGAAGACGACATCCTGCGCATGAAAGCTCCGTCGACCCTGACCATGCGCTGGTTGCTGGCGCGCCTGAGTCGCTTCCGCCATTTGCAGCCGGGTAACGAGGTGCAATTGACCAGCGCCTGGATGGATGTCGATTCGGTGGACTTCAACGATGAACCGTTCGATTGCGCGGTGTTGCTGAGCAGCGGGCATTTTCCGCCGGACTGGGAGGCGAGTTACCTGTTTCCGGAGGAATTGATCCCGGTGGGCGCGCCCAACCTGCCGAGCGATCAGCCTTGGGACGTCACGCGTCTGGCCAATACTGAGCTGTTGCACCCGACACCGGACCGCCGCGACTGGCGCAATTGGCTGGAGCGCATGGGCCTGGCCGATCAGGTGTCACTCAAGGGGGGGCAAGTGTTCGACACGCTGGAGCTGGGCATGATCGCGGCCGCCCGGGGCTACGGCGTATCCATGGGCGATTTGCTGATGGTGGCGGAGGATGTGGCCCAGGGACGGTTGAGCTTGCCGTGGCCGACGGCCGTTGCCAGCGGTGAGAAATACTACCTGGTCTGGCCGAAAACCCGGCCGGGCGGTGAGCGCATGCGCCGGCTCAGCGACTTTCTGCAAAGTGAAGTCCGGGCCATGGAATTGCCGGATGTGGTGCATCTGAGCTGAATCGATGAAGCCGCTGCAATAGCGGCCTTTGGCTATATCCCGGTTGTTTGCTCAAGTATTGCTGCGCGCCGCCGAAAATCTGCACATGGAGCCTTCGTGCAGGTTCGATGTTTTTCCCATTATTAGAAATTTTTGCTGAGTGTTTGCTGCGATCAGGACGATCCGGCGGCTCGGCCAGGAGCTGTCATGTCTCAACCTCGTGCCCGGATAGCCTCACAGCTTGGTCTTGCGCTCGCCGTGATTCTGGCGATCGTCATCACCGGCAGTACCTTGTTCGCCCTGCGTTCGCTGGACACCGCCAACCTCGCCACCCGCGAAGAGCATCTGGCCAGTGAGGCCAGGTTGCTGGCCGATCAACTGAGCACGTTTCACGGCACGTTGCGTGAAAGTACCCAGCGGCTGGCCGGACTGTTCGAGAAGCGCTTCAGTGGAGGGCTGAGCGTGCACCCGGATGAACCGGTGGCCGTGGCGGGTATCCAGACGCCGGGCTTGCACCTGGGCAGTGAAGTGCTTAACAACAACTTCAAGGAAGTGGACGAGTTCAAGCAGATGACCGCGGGCGTGGCGACGGTGTTCGTGCGCAGCGGCGAAGACTTCATTCGCGTCAGTACAAATGTCAGCAAACAAGACGGTAATCGTGCCATTGGCACTGTTCTGGATCACGCGAATCCGGCATACGCCCGTTTGATGGCGGGGCAGAGCTACGTGGGTCGATCCTTGCTGTTTGAACGCTTCTACATGTCGCAGTACACCCCCGTACGCGACAGCAGCGGTAAGGTCATAGCCGTGTTGTATGTAGGATTCGATTACACCGACGCACAGAAGGCGCAGTTCGAAAACCTCAAACGCTTCCGCATCGGCCAGACTGGCTCCCTGGCGCTTTTGGATGAGCAAAACAAATGGCTTGTGCCAATCGCAGGTGTACAGGCGCTGGACCAAGCGGTGCCGGCAATTGTCGAACTGGCGAAAACGCCGGGCAAGGGCGATTTCTGGAGCGACAAGTCCGAAGAATTTTATAGCGTGGCCGTACCGTTCGAAGGCGGGCCGTGGTCGGTGGTGGCGAGCATGCCGAAAACCGAAATCAGCGCCGTGACCTGGAGTGTCGGTTTCCAGCTGGCCATCGGCAGTTTGCTGGCGATGTTGCTGGCGGTGGGTTCGGCGGTCTGGCTGTTGCGCAGCAAACTCGCGCCGCTGGCGGATCTGGTGCGCCAGGCCGAAGCCTTGGGTGCCGGTGATCTGAGCGTGCGTCTGAGTGTGTCGAGCAACGACGAGATCGGTCAGCTGGCGCGCGCCTTCAACCAGATGAGCCAGGCGTTGTCGACCATGGTCGAGCACATCCGCAATGCTTCGATGGAGGTCAACCGCCGCGCTCAGGCCCTGTCCGGTTTGTCCGGTGGCGCCTACGAAGGGATGGAACAGCAGTCGGGCGAAATCACCAGCATGGCCGGGGCCGTGGAAGAGTTCAGCGCAACCTCGTTGAACATTGCCGACAACATGGGCAGCACCCAGCGTCTGGCTCAGGAAAACGCCCAGCAAACGCAGATTGGTCGCACGTCAATGGATGAAGCGTCGTCGTCGCTGGAGCAAATCGCCGGTGCATTGAACAGCACTGCAACGGTGATCAATACCCTGGGTCAGCGTTCCCAGGAAATCGGTGGCATCGTCGGTGTGATTACGTCGATCGCCGATCAGACCAACCTGCTGGCGCTCAACGCCGCGATCGAAGCGGCCCGTGCCGGCGAGCAGGGTCGTGGTTTTGCCGTGGTGGCCGATGAAGTGCGCAACCTCGCCTCTCGCACCCGTGAAGCCACCGATGAAATTTCCGGGATGATCCAGAGCATCCAGCAAGAGACCGGCAACGCCATCAGCACCATGGAGCAGGGCAATGTGCTGATGCAGGAAGGCTTGTCACGCAACGCCAACGTCGCTGCGGCACTGGCACGGATCGACGAGCAAAGCCGCTCGGCCGGACAGCAGTTCGCCGCCATCACCACTGCCACCCAGGAACAGAGCAGCACCGCGACCTTGCTCAGCAGCAACCTGCAGAGCATCGCCCTGGCTAACAGCGAGCAGCGGGAGGTGGTGTCCAACCTGGCCGTCACCGCCAGGGAACTGGAGAAGCTGGCAGCGGATTTGCGGTCCGAGGTTGACCGGTTTCGTTGAGGTGCCTTTGAAACAGTTATCGCGGGCAAGCTCGCTCCCATAGGGTACCTGTGTCGTCGAACAATCGTGTAGACGACACAAATTCTGTGCGAGCCTGCTCGCGAATGGGGGGGCACCTCAATTCAGCATTGTTGCCCGGCTAATCGCACTTGGCATTGCTGGAGACTTCCTTGCTTGCCTGTTTCAACAGGTTACCCAACTCAGCCGCATTGGTGCTGTTGTAAACCCGGCCACCGGTGTTCTCAGCGATGCAGCGTGACGGGCCGCCAGAACCGATTTTCACCACGTTGACCCGCAGGCGCGGTTGTTCCCTGGCGATTCGACGGGATACCGCGCAAACGTCCTGCCCGCAACCGTCTTCTCCGTCGACAAACATCACGATCACCGCATCGTTATTGCGCCCGTCGACGGTACTCGCCGCGTGGGCCAGGCTGTCGGCCAGCGGTGTGCCGTCGTCGGGAACCAGACCTCGAATCCCGTTGATCAGCCGCGGACGGTCGCCGAACTTGAACACACCCCGGTCCGGTGTTCTTTCGCAGCCGGCGAAGGTGATCAGGCGTGTGTCGATCTTCGGATCCAGCCCGTTGATCATGCCAGCCAGCGAATCCTTGGCGACGTCCATGCGGCTGGGTTTGGCGGTGAGCCGCATGGTGCGGTTCGGGTCCAGGAGCTTGTTGAGGTCACTACCGAAGAACCAGTCCTCGTCGGCTTTCACTGACCTGATGTTCAAGTTCATCGAACCCGAGGTGTCGAGCACCACTACGAACTGCGGGATCTCTGCCTTAGGCGCATTTTTACGGCATGCGAAGTTGTCCAGCGTCGGGGCTGGTGGCGGGGCTGGTGGCGGGGCCGCTACTTCCGGTTTTGGTGGTGGAACCGGTTTGGGTGGCGGGGTCGGCTTGGGTTCCGGTACGGGTGCGGGTGCGGGTGCCGGTTTGGGTGGCGGGACCGGCTTGGGTTCCGGTACCGGTTCTGGCGTGGGTTCTGGTGCCGGAACAGGTTTCGGTTCCGGTTCCACGACAGGTGCGGGAACAGGCTCAACCGGCTTCTCAACCGGCTTCTCAACTGGCGTAACCACCGGCGCTACAGGCGGAACCACGACAACCGGCTCACGGTGCAGGAACCACCAGAGCCAGAGCGCCAGAAGCAGCAACAGCAGCGCGAGCAAGGCCGCCGCGAGCCACCAGCCCCGCCGCGACGGCGCTACGACCGGCGCCACCGGAATCACCGGCGGCACGATCGGTTTGGGCGGGCGCTGGTTCCACCGCACCACCAATGGCTCACCATTGAGGCTGTAGAGTTTATCCAGCTCAGGCGTGCCGAGCAGGCTGCGCAGGTCATCCGCTACCGTCGGTTGACCGCGTTGTTGCAATTCATCCGCCAGCTGGCCGAGGGACGTCTGGCGTACTTCATAGGTTTCCAGCAAACGTCGTTGCGCGTCCTCGTTGAGATCGGCATAAGGCGTGGGTTGACCACCCAGTTCGGTCCACCATTCGATTACGTCGCCGCTGCCCATCCGCGGGATGGCAAACAGACTGGCGACGGTCGGTGGAAAGTGTTTCTGGATGAGGGCGACTTTGGCTTGCAGCGCACTCATCTCCTCCGATCTGGCTTGCGCATCCCTGATGACCCGCTGCATGACGACGATTCCTGAAAAAGTGCAGGCATCCATCGGGACGCTTGCGGGGTGAAAAGTTACTCTTCGTAGCCGAGGCTGAATTGCAGCTGATTGACCTTCTTCTGCAACGTTTTCAGCTCTTGCTGCTTGGCCGCCAGTGTCGCGGGTGTTGATTTGGCCGTTGGCGCCGCTTGCGAAGCCTTGAGCTGCTTCTCGAGGTCGGCAATCTGCTTCTGCACCTGGGCCTCATTGCCGCGCCGAGCCTTGAGCGAGGTCAGCAGTTGCGCCAGGGACTGATTCAGCGCCGCCTGGGATTTCTGCTGGCTGGCCAGATCGGTCTTGGTGCTGAGCTGCTGGGCCTGAATGTTCTCGTACACCTGACGGAACATTGCGTTTTGCTGTCGGGACTCGCTCAGGGCCTGTTCCTTCTGCTTGACCTGATCGCTGTAACCACCGGAGTAGTCGCAGTTCATCTTGGTCAGCAGGCTGCTGTCGCGATTGGTTGCATCGCATTCGCCAGGCTGGGTCGCGCAACCGCTCAGGGCCAGGATGGCAGTGATGACCATCAGTTGTCGTAGCGTCATGTGCTTAACCCAGGGTGATTGCGGAGCGTTGGCTGTACAGAGCGTCGACTTCCTTCTGCAGGCTGACGACTTTCTGGTTCATTCTCTGAATGTTCATGTCCACCTGTCGGATCTCGGCGCTGGTGCCTTGTGAACGCTCGGCGTCTGCCACTTTTCTGTACTCGGTGACCTTGGTACGCATGTTGGCAAGGTCTTTGCGCAGGCGTGCGATGTCCGAGTCAATCCCGGCGATTTGCGCCTGAGCCCTGCTCTTGTCGACTTTCTTGTTGGCGATGTCCTTTTTGATCTGGGCAATTTGCGCATGGTCATCATTGATCACTTGCTGGGCGGTCTCAGTCCGGGCGATCACGTTCTGCGTGTCCTGTTCGACGTCGCTGTTCATCTTCGCCAAGCGGGTGGCGGTGTCGGCGTATTCGGCGCGACGTTGATCCAGGTAATAGTTCGCGCCCATGGCCACGCCACACGCGGTAATACCGGCGGCGATGACGCACACGGTTTTGTTGCTGCTGTTGGACAGCGCGCAAGCGAGGATGCCGACACCGGCGCCGACGGCGCAGGCCTGGTATCCGGACTTGCTGAAGAACTCTGCGTCATTGCCCTGGGTCAGGCGCGGGTCGGCACCGTCGCCTTCGCCTTCGCCGAGCATGGAGCTGCCGGTGTTGGCGCAACCGGTCAACAGCAGGCTGCTGGCGACTACGAATGCGATCTGTAGCTTGAAGCGAGTCCAAAGGCTGCGCGACATGGTGAAACTCCTACGTAACGGTGTTGACGCGTTGTTATTGAGTGACGGTTTTGCAGCTGGTCAGCCAGGCTACAGTGTCGATTTTCTGCTTTTGCAGGAACGCTTTCTGATTGGCCCAGTGCGTGCGCAGGTAAGGTTTGAGGTCTTGCAGCTGTTTGTTGCGGGTGATGATTTCTTCCATCACCGGGACTTGCGTTTCAAGCAGTGGCTGGCCGTACAAGGTAGCCGATTCCACCAGGCTGCTGGCGTAGTAACGGCTGAGTTTGTGCAGGCGATCCTTTTGCTCGTCGAGCTTGCCTTTACGCATGTCGCAACTGGCATCTTTGTCTGCGCTTTCACAGTTGAGCTTGTAGTTTTTTTGCAGGAAGTCCACGTACTGGCCGTCGTCGAGCATCTTGGTGCACAGGAACGCACCCAGGTTGAGGCTGGCGCGGATCGCCTGGTCGCGGGTTTCTTCCTGCTGCTGGTTGCTGGCGCGCAGCTGGTTCTCCAGGGTCTGGAGCTTTTCCTTGAGTACTTTGTCTTCGACGCCCGAGGCGAGGTTGCTCAGCGATTGCACGGTGCCTTTGTCGGCGGATTCGGTTTCCTTGCTGCCGGTACCGAGTTTCTTCCAGCTGCTTTCGATGCTGGCGACTCGTTCGCGAGAGGTGAGGGTCGGGGAGACCAGCACCAGTCGCAGGCCGGTGGTCTTGTTTTTCACCTGGCCTTCGGCATTGTAATACGGTTCTTCCTTGCGTAATGCAGTACGAAGGTCGGCCTGTGCGGTCAGGTAGTTTCCGCCACGAACGACGTAGCCACCGGCCTGACCGTGCTGGCGGTCGAGTTTGTTCAGGCGAAACGGCTCGAACATCATTTCGTCGACGTTACCGAGCATGTCATGCAGGCCCAGCGGGTTGGGCTTTTGCAGACCGGTCAATTGCACTTTGCCGTTGGACGATTGCGCTCCGCTAAACCACTCGTAGGCGTTGATGCCTTCTGGCATCGGGTAGTGCGTGTCGCGGAATTCAGCAGCACTGACTTCCAGCCCGCCACGTGCGGCGAACTCCCACTCGACTTCGGTTGGCAGGCGCAGAAAGCCTTGCGCGCCGTCTTCCCTGGGCAGCTTGCCGGCGGCGTTTTTGCGCAGCCACAGGTTGTACTTGTCGGCGGCCTCGATGGCTTGCACCCAGCTCACCGCCGTTTGCGGCAAGCGCATTTTGGTGGCGGCGGTGGGGCAGGTTGCTTCGGTCAGCGCGGCGTATTGCAGTTGACTCATCTCGTACTTGGCCATCAGGTAGTAACGGGATTTGTCGTTCTTGGCCCCGGTGAAACTGCCGGCAATAAAGGTCGGGCGAGTCTGTTCGACATAGCCGTATTCCGCGCCGTCCTGACCGATGTTGATGGGGTAGTCATCCAGCGGACCGGCGACCGGAATGAATACCTTGCGAAATACCATCGAACCTTCGCAGGGCATCGGCAGCACGACGTCGCCAGCCTCGGGCATCGGGTTGTAATACTTCTCTTCCCAGCCCGCCGCCGAGGCGTCGAGCAAGTAGCCGAGGCTCAGGGGCAACAGCAAGCCAAAACGTTTATAGCTCACGCAGACTCTCCGCAGGTTGGATTTTGATGGCTCTCAGGGCGCCGATCATGGCCACCAGTGCAGCGACCAAGAAGGTCAGGAGCAGGGCGGCCAGGCCATGCCAAACAGTGATGTGACAAGCGAAGGTGCCGGTGGTTTTGCTGCTGCCGAGCAGGTAGTCGAACAAATGACTGCCCACGGCATAAAACCCCAGCCCGCCAATGTAGCCGGTCAGGCTCAGCACCAGCGCTTGCAGAACCACGAAACCGCCAACGGACCTGCGTTTGAAACCCAGCAGACGCAGGACTGCCAGGCTTTTGCGTTTACGATCGATGTTGGCCAGGAACGCGCCGACCATTGATGCCACGCAGCCGATCAGTGCCGCCGCGGCGATCACACCGAAGATCAACCCCAGCACATGGTTGATGGCTTTGACGTTGTCGATATCGGCCAGTCGACTCGACGTTTCGATGTGTTGTTCGTTGAGCCAGTGCTCCAGTGATGCAACCTGATCGATGTCGCGTGCATATACGCGGGCGCGGGCATACAGCGGTTGTAAATTACCCTGAGGTTTACCGGTGGTCACACCGAACTCACTGACCTGATAGCCGTCGCGAAAACGCTCCAGATCCAGCAGCAGCGGCGGGGCGACAAACCCGGCAGCGCGACCAAAGCGGGCACCGTCGAGCACGGTCAGTACCGTCAGCGTCATCTCGCCGCGTTCATTGACACCTTCCAGACGGCGCAAGGCCCGCAGCTGCACGTTGTCGCCTGCCTTGGCCTGCAAGCGTTGCGCTGCGCTGGCGCTGAGGATCACTTGATTGCCGACGGGGTTGAGTGACGCCAGGTTCAGTTGGGGATCGCCGGGCTCGGTGGCGATGATTTCCGCGCCTTCGACAAACCGTTGCATGCCGATCAGCAGATCAGCCTGGGTATTGAGCGAGCGGGTCTGTCCGAGGGCAAAACCGGTCTCGGGGCGCTGGCGCAAACGCTCGATCCAGGCAGTGTCGTAGTTGCCGTTGCTGAGCATCTTCACTTCAAGATTGCGCGGGTCGCGCAGCAGTTCGCCCTGCAGCTGGCTGACCACCCCGTGTTTGAGCCCGAACAGCAACAACAACGGCGCGATCACCGCCACCAGGGAGGCGGCGATGCACAGCGAGACCTTGCGGTCGTGCCAGAGGTCTTGCAGCGCCAGTGAGCCCAGCAGGCGCAAGCGATCAGTCCATCGGTTCAAACAGAGTCTCCCCCTGATGGCTGGTGGCGCCGAGTCGCGGCAAGCCGAAATCCTTCAACAAAGCCCAGTCATGGGATACAACGAGCGCACTCAGGCCCATGCTCGACACCAGGCTCAGGAGCAACTCGAACAAACGCCGGGCACCGTGAGGGTCGAGTGCGGCGGTCGGCTCGTCGGCCAACAGCAGCAGCGGTTCATGGGCAATTGCCCGAACGCAGGCAACACGTTGGCGTTCACCGATCGACAACGCCTGAGGTTGTTTGTCCAGCAACCCTTGCAGGCGCAACACGTCAACGGCGTGGTCGATGTGATCGCTTTTTGCGGGCATCCCGAGCAAACGGCGCGGCAGGCTGATGTTGTCCCGCACGCTCAGGAACGGCAGCAAGCCGCCACTCTGCAAAATGAATCCCAAATGCCGTGAACGCACCGCTGCAAGAGCCGGCTGGTTGTCAGTGGCCAGCAGTTGGGCGATATCCTGAGCGTGCGTCGGACCCAGCCGAAAGCACTCGAGCTCCACCGGCGCGAGCAACAGGCCGATGGCTTCGAGCAACGTGCTTTTGCCACTGCCGCTCTCGCCGGTGATGGCGAGGATCTCCCCGGCGCCGACCTGCAAGTGCGGCAGTCGCACGTGATGGGCGTGTGCGCCTTCACCACGGCGCACCAGCAGGTTCTTGATATCGAGCATTGGCGTCTCTTTAAGGCATCATTTCCAGTGGCACGGGGTAGACGTTGTCCCGCGCATCGCTGTCTTTGGCCAAAGCTACCCAGCGATCTACATCGGCGTTGTAACGCTGGTAATGCCGCAGTTTGGTGTTCAGCGTGCGGATGAATTTTTCTTGCGCCAGACCATCCCAGCTCTTCCAGGTCTCTTCATCCAGGTTCAGCACTTCACTCTGATAGGGCAGGTCTTCGAGGTATTCACCGAGGACGCCCATGTCCGCCAGTTTGGCGTTGCTGTTCTGTTTGAGCTGATTGGGATCGGCGCCCATGGTCGCCGCCACCGAGCGCAGGCGGTTGAACATGTCCGTCGGCGAAATCAGGCCTTCGTTGGCGGCATCGAGAATCTGCTTCATCACGTCGCTCAAGTCGCTGAGCTGTGACTTGGTCAGCAGCACCCGTACGTCGGTGGTCGGGATATTTTGCTTGATCAGGTCGCGGTCGGTGATCCATGCCTTGAACACGGGCGGCGCTTTGCTGTTGGTCTTCTCGCCCAGATAGGCGAGTTGCATGGCGTGGCCGATCAGCGCCGCGTCTTCGAGCATCTTTTTCTCGGCCGGGTCCTGCTTGGCATTCGCCGCACTGCCAATGGCGTCTTCTCCCATGTAGGCAGCTTTGACCTGTGTAGTAATCGCCCCGGCCAGTGCGTCGACCTTGCGCCCGAATTCCTGAACATCGCCAGCGTTCACCGGGTAGTACAGCGAAGTGTTGGTGCCCGGGTAGGTCGACAGGTCCTTGTACTGCGCCTCGGCCTTGGCGTGGTCCTTGGTTCCGGCCGGGGTTTTCAGGTGCAGGGTGTAAATCGCCACGCCCGGGTTGGCGGCTTCGATACGCACTTGCGCGGCGTTCAAACCGGTCTTCGACAGCTTGTCGTCGCCTTCGATGGCGCCCGCATCGGTGATCAGCACCACGTAGCGTGCGCCGAACTGGTTCCAGTCGACTTTGTCGATGCTCTCCATGACGCCGGCAAACGAGTCCTCATCGAAGCTGCTGCTCGACACGGTGGCCTGTTTGAGGTCGGCGATCCTGGCGAAAAAGTCGGCGCTGTCTTTCACCTGCGTCGGGTCGGCGTACATCTTGGTGGTGTATTCCAGCCCCGGTACCGCTTGGGTGTTGGAGCGGAAAGCCACCAGGCCGAACTTGACCTGCTTACCGAGATTCTGAGCTTCGATCTTCTGGTAAACCTTGCGGATCGCCTCGCGGGTGCGGTCGATGTAGGGGTCCATCGAGATCGTCGAGTCGATGACAAATACCACGGCCGCGCTGAATTCCTTCAGCTGGTTGGCCTTCTTCTCTTCGGCTTCCTTGGCGCTGGCCGCGTTGTTTGCAGCACCACCCTTCACGTTCTTGTCATCCGGCTTGCTGACGGAGGCGACATTGAGCAGGCGCGTGCGGAAACCGCTTTCGGTCATGACTTCTTCGCCGCTGAGCACCGGCAGCAGGTAGAACTGCTTTTGCAGGTCGACGAAGTATTCAGGTTCTTCAGCCAGTACACCCGGTGCTTGCTGGCCCTTTTTCAGCGTGGCCCGCAGCGGCGCGACTTTGCTGACCGGGTCCGGTGCATCAAGAATGCCCTCGACGGTGGCACGGTCCTTGAAAAACAGCAGTCGGTCGCGGTTGGCCGGGTTGGTGAAGGCCAGCGTCAGCTGCATCTTCCAGTCGGTGGTGCAGCTGGCAGGCAGCCAGCCAATGGTTTTGCCGTAGCTGTCGGGGCCGACTTTCAGCCACTCGGCGTTATTCGCTTGGGCGCGCTCGTACACATAAAAGCGGCTGAAGACTGGTTGTGCGTCGCCTGCCGCACCGCCCGCCGTCGGGCTGACTTTGCAGCCCGGCGTGGTCAGCACGCGTTGGAACAGGGTCTTTTTACCGGCCTGGATCAGCGGTTTGTCATCGGCCTGGCACAGCGGGCTGATGCACAGCGCGAGTAATGCGGCACCGCTCAGCAGGAATCGACTCAGGGGCGAACGCATCACTTCTGCAACTCCTCGAAGCGCTGCTTGGCTTCGGCGTTGTTCGGGTCCTGGGTGAGGATGGTTTCATACCAGTAGGCGGCGGTGGCGTTGTCCGCGGCCGGGAAGCACTCGCTGGCCTTCAGATATTTGGGGTCGTATTCGCGGGCATAGGCGTTGGCGATCAGCGCGTCACCGGCCTGGGCACGGTTGGCGTACAGGCGCTGGGCGACACCGCAGTGCTTGCTGGCCTTGGCCTGGTTGATGATCTCCAGCAATTTGGCACTGTCGGGTGCCGCCTTGATGCAGGTCTGGACGAAGGTCAGTTCGGGCAGGCTGTTCATGCTGTCGAGGGTGCAGGCTTGAGCGTCGGCGCCGGCGGGTGCGACGGGCGTGGCTGCAACCGCAGGGGCCGGGGTGCGTTTGTAGATCCAGAATCCGGCGCCCGCCGCCAGCAGCAACACCACAATCAACAGACCGATCAGGCCTTTGTTGCTTTTTTTCACCGGTGCCGGAGGCGGTGCGTAGGCGGGCTCGGTGAGCACCGACTCCAACTCCACTTCTGGTTCGATGGTGGACAGGGTCAGTTCAGGCATCGGCGGGATCTGCGGAATCTCCGGTGCCGGTGCGCTCGGCGCCGTCAGTTCGGCACCGCCATAAGTCGAGCGTGTCTGGCCGCCGGCCGTGGACGGCAGCAAACCAACGCCTGGGCGAACCACGCCTTTATCGGCATGACCGTGGCTCTGTTCGCGCAGTTCGATCTGGAATTGCGAGTTGGCACCGCCTTCCAGCAGCGGGTCGATCACGTCCGGACCGACCTGCGTTTCCATCGCTTCGCCATTGGCCGTGGGGTTGAAATGCGAGACCTTGAACCAGAATGGATTGTTGCTCCACGCCTTTTGGTCCTGAAGGTAAAAACCATCCTGGTTGCGCTGAATGGAAAACTCTAGCTGTTGCTCGCTACCCTGCCATTTCTTCACAGTGAGGCGGGCCTGGCCAGGCACATTGGGCTCTAATGCGAGCAGGTCGACACGAATTGGCATTGCTTATCTCGCTGCGAAGGCTGTGAGCACTTGGCCCAGCCGTTCGTTTTGTTCAGGGGTGATTTCACGTCCGGCCCCATGGCCGGCATTGTCCTGCGTGATGTAGGCCAGGCCGGAAAGCCAGTCGCCGAGATACAGCTGTGCCTGATTGGCCGGTTGTGCCGGCAGCACGGGCACTTGCCCCGGGCCAATGTCGGCGTAGAACGAAAATAAAGGCGCCTTGGCTCCGGCGCGGCTATTCGGGCGCTCGTTCACCGGCTTGTGGAGGTAGCCGAACCAGGACACGAAATCGCGCAGCACACGTTGCACTTCCAGTACCTGGCGCTCGACCAGTTGATCGCGCCGCGCGCCACTTTGTGCTCGCTTGAGGACGGCGCGGCTCAGTTGCCCCGGCAAGTCCTGGCGATAGCCGGCGGTGATCAATTCATCGACCACCGCTTCCAGCAAGGCCTTTTCCAGCCCCAGCAGGTTGAGCAGGCTTTGCCGGGTGGTCAGTTCACGCAGGTGCGCGATCCAGGCCTTGAAGGCCGCTTTGGCAAATCGGTGCTCGTTGCTTTGCAGTTCGGGCGCCGAGGTACCGGCTTTGCTGTTGACTGGCGCGTCGTGGCTCAGGTCGTCACTGAAATCGAAATTGAATCCGGCGTCGTTTCCGTAGAGGCTCTGGCTCGGTGTCGGGGCGACCGGTTCTTGGTTCACGGCCGGCTCGTCATCGGTCTCGTACACGCCGCTGAGGTACAGGTCGCGCACCTCTTCGCTGGGCATGTCGAGTTGATCGATCAATTCGCCAAGTACCGCCGGCCGGCGACCCAGACCCGTCAGAATCATTTGCGCCTTGGCTTTTTTGGCGGCTGCAGCGCCATCGTCGTCAGCGTGGTACCAGGTGCTCAGGCCGTGAGTGGTCAGGCCTTCGAGGCACTCACTCAATTGCTCGCGGATACGCTGCAATTTGAATTCGATATTGGCCACGCCTTTGAAACTGCTGCTGAAGTGGCTGATGCCACCGTCATCGTGGCGCAGCATTTCTGTCCAGGCGTTGACCGGGTTTTTGATGTGTTTGCACACCAGAGCGTTGCTGGCGAAGCTGGAGCCCAGCGCGTTGACACGTTCCTGATAAATGGCATTGAGACCGGTTTCCGCACCGGTCGCGTCCTGCCCGATGAATGCCGCGTCCATACGCGGTTTGCGTACCAGGTAGGTGTTCTGGAATGGTGTGCCGGCCCAGTCGTTCATCCAGCTCAGGCTGCCGAAACGCTCCAGCATGGTCAGCTTGACCATGCCGTTCCAGCTCTCGTCGTACTGATCAGGTGTCAGGCTCAGGGAGTTGGTAATGCGCAGGTCCAGCATGGTCAGCGCCCAGATCAGGCCGGTGTCGCGCTTGCTGCGAGCAGCCGAGTCGGCGCCCTGGGTTTTTTCGATCCAGCGGGTCAGCACCGGCCCCACGTCGTTGACGTCGCTCTGCTTGGTCGAGCTTGTGCAGACCACCAGCGCGTTCATTTCCTGGTTGTCGGTGTAGCGTTCGAACAGGTAGGCGACCTTGCCACGCAGAATCAGTTGGGAGACGGAGTTGTCCTTGGTGGTGGATTGCGGGTCGTTGGAATCGGCGATCTCGTGCAGTTTCTGGCGCCCACGATAACCGGGGAAGTCCAGTAGATCGACCTGATTGACGATGTCATCCAGGGGGGCTTCTACCAGGCGGAACGTCATTTCGGCGGTCAGTGCCGCCAGTTGCGCGACCGCAATTGCCTGACTGTTTTGCAGACGATCGCCAACCAGCGGTCGAACATCGATCGGCAAGTCCAGCGGGCTGCCGAAGCGTTCGAGGATGTCGACGTTCATGATGCTGTCGCGCTGGCTGTAGGTGTCGTTTTCGAAACTCACCAAGGCCTTCAACGGTGCGAACACGGTGTCGGGCAGACCCAGCTTGTGCAGCGTGCCAGCCAGTTGCTGGTACACGCGCGTCAACTCACTTTGCTCACCCCAGAGAATCGAAAACAGTTCGGCCCGTTCCTGGAAATTCAGGCGTGGCGCCAATTGCAACGCTCTGGGCCAATACAGGTGCTCAAGCTTCTTCACCGAGTTACGGAAGTTGTCGCGCAGGTAATCCCACAGCGACACCAGATCGTCAGCATTGACCCCTGTTTGCAGCGGGCCGGTTTCGCGGCCTTCGAACGGTTTGAGCACGCGCTGGATGCGCTCTTCGTCGATCTCGTAGGAAATCCGTTCAAGGTCGAAATCCTTGAACCAGGCGTTGGCGAGAATCTTCGCCAGCTCGATTTCCTTGAACAGCGAGAGCTCTACCGGGAAGTCATTGTCCTGACTTATCGTCGCCCGACGGCTGAAGCGCGTTACCAGGCCGGTGGCCTCCTTGCCGCCACCCACCGGGTTGATGTGCTTGATGAAGTCCAGGCGATGGTCGCCGAACTCGGTTTCCAGCTTGCCGTTCTGACCGGCGGCAAGGGCCGAAATCAGGTAGGACTTGCCGGCCTGGGACAAGCCGAAAAAACCAATGGTCATCGGCGTACAGGCCACGCGCCCGAGGCTTTGAGCCAGGTTGCGGGCGCGGTGCAGCCGGATGTTCAGGTTTTCCGCTTCGCTGTCCAGGCGCGGCGCATTGCCGCGCGTCTGGTCAATCCAGTCCAGCGCCTGACCGGCGCCTTCATAAACAGCGGCCCAACTGGCAGAGAGCTGAGTTTGATCGGGGGTCAGGTCATTCATTTGCGTTTCACACTTCCACTGTCGAGCCAGTACTTGGTCTCGCTCAGGCCGGCGTCGAGCATGGTGTTGAGTTCCAGCTCGAGGTCGCTGCGCGGGTTGAAGTTGACGTTGTTGCTGTTGGATTCGATGTCGCGAACCGAGAGGCGGTCGCTGACCAGATCCTGCCTGCGGGTGTATTTGTCCGCCGGTTTGACCTCAAACCGCACCTTGAGCAGCGGCGCGCTGCCGTTTTCACCGATTGCCCGGGAAAACTTCTCCCGACCCGCCTTGGTGAACCGCAAGGTATACAACGGCGAAGCGGCCCAGCGTTCAGCGGCCAACTGGCGGAAACCCAGGCGCAGGTCGCCGCGCATTTCCAGCTGTGGCGTGTCGGCGGCGTCGCCAACGCCAATTACCGGTAGCTTGATTTTGTAATCTTCGGACTGGATGTCGCGGTACAGCACGTCGGCATCCTTGATCACATTGTTCAGGTCGATGACGCCGATGTGCTTGACCGTCGAATACGGTTTGAGCGCCGATGCCCGGAAGTAGAAGTTCGGCACGCTGTGGTTGGCGCACAACAGGCAGAGCATGGCGCCGACCGAGGCGGTACTTTTCGGGTCGTCGATCCGGCCGTTCTTGTGAAACGGATACCAGCCGCCGGTGCGGTAGTTTTGCAGCGCCAGAATGCGTCCGGGCGGCAGCGGCAACAGCTTGCGAATGAACGCCTGGATGCCGGGCAGGCGCGAGGGGCGGCCAGTCAGCAGCAAGACATCACACGGGTAATGCGCAACCACTTCACACAGCGCACCAAGGACCTTGGTGATATTTATCTGGTCGTTGAGGAACGCGGCGTGGAGCTTTTGCAGGTCGAAGCTGATTGGCGCGGCATACAGGTCGAAACCGCTCTGGCCGCCGACATCGCGACGCACGGCGGCATTGACGTAGTCGAGCACGGTCTGGCTGATGGCGTTGTCACCGAGCAAATGGCGGTAGCTTTGCGGGATGACTTCTTGCGGGACCTGCGGATCGTAATGCTCGTACGCCTTGAGCAGCGCCAGGCCCAGCGGGGCGAACACCTGGAGGTTCAATTGCTGACGCAGGATCATGTCCTGGGCGCTGACCGATTCATCGCCACACAGCCGTGACATCAGTGAGTTCGGCGCCTTCACGCCGGCGTTCTGCAAGGCTTGTTCGAAACTCGGCAGGATGAAGTCCTGGATCACGTCCAGCAGGATGTCGTCGCCGGCCACTTTGAAGCCATCGCGAAAACGCTGCTCGGGCACGATGTGCACGTTGCTGCCGCTGCCGGTATTGCCCGCGCGGTCGAGGCGATAGTCAGTGATCACCAGGTCGGTAGTGCCTCCGCCGATGTCGATGGTTGCGAGGGTGATGCGTTCGCGGTCGGCCTTGTCCGGCCGGGCGATGGTGTCAAAAAACTCTTCCGGATGACCGGCGAAGTTCTCGTTGACCTCGGTGTACAGGTAAACCAACTGACCGCAGGACGCTTCGTCCCATTCCACGCGGATACTCGGGATCGGGGTGCGCGGGCTGACGGCCTCATCCTGATGTGGATCTTCCTCGCCGGCGTGCCAGCCGAGGCTTTTCCATACCAGGCCGATGGCTTGCAGCATGCGTTCGTTGAGGATGCTGCGCTCGGCCTGTGGCATGCCCGGCGGCACGGTCAGGGTAATGCTGTTGAGCTGGCGCGGCACGCGGGTGTGACCCTGGCGGGAGCGCTGGGCCGGGCTGTTGATTTGCGACAGCGCCTGGGCCAGTACTTCGGCGAGCATGAAGGTCATTAGCGAGCTGCGCGAATAACGGGGCATGAACACCGGCAGGCGATCGTCTTCTTCGAGGCTGTATAGCGCCTCGCCGGTTTCGTTGATCAGATGGGAGAACGGCGAGGCGGTGGCGTACGGCTCGTTGTCGGTCTTGATGTACGAGCAGTTGAAACGCCAGCCGTGACCATAGGCGTTTTCGTCCCAAAGATAGCGTTTCGGGCTGGACAAACCCGTGGAGCCTTCGGTACCGCGACGACGACTGGCCAGGCGACTGGCCTCATTGCCGACACGGGCAATCGTCGCCCATTGGAACGCATCGTGACGACCGCTCTTGACCGAACAGTGGTCCTTGCCGAAGTACGCCTGGGCGAACTCCACGCGGCTTTCGAAAGGCTGGTTATAGGTGTGTTCGGGGGTGATCAGGTCGCGCAGTTCCAGCACGTAGTTCTGCTTCAGCCCGGAGCCGGCCTGACCGTGGTTTTCGATCAGGATGCCGCAAGTGCGCGAGTTGCCGACGTCCAGCACCAGGTCCACCGGAATCGGTTTGACCAGGCCATTGCTGTCGTTGGCAACTACTTTCAGCTCGGGGATTTCAACTTTCGCTCGGGCCTTCGACTGCTGGGCGGTTGACGGTTTGCTCAACAGGCTGAGCAAATTGAGGTAGTGCGCCAAGTGATAGTTGGCGCGGATATCGATGTCCAGCTCTGCGCGAGAACGGTGGGCATTGCCCTCATTGAACACTTCCAGCAGCCACTCGTTGACCCACGGCTGAGCCAGAAACCAGCGGGTTTCGCTAGCCTTGATGGCCAGTTTGAAAGACACGCCGGAGCTGATGTCTTCTTCGTTTGGCGCCAGATAGGCAGTGCCGTCACGCTTGGGCATCACACGGCTGTCGAACGCCATCGTCAGTCGGTGGGTGTTACCGTCGATGTCGGGAGTTGCCAGTTTCACCAAGCGCATGCGCGACCAGTTGGTTGGACCTTCATCGAAGCGATGTGGCGGCATGAAGCGGAAAAACGGGATCGGCAGCCAGATACCGTCGAGCAAATCGAGGCTGCTTTTCATGTCGACGCTGAACGCAGGTTTGGCTTTTTCGACCTTTTCCGGTTCGGGCTCGTAGAAAAAGAAGTCTTTCTCTTCGTTATACGCCAGGCGGCAGATCAGCCCGCTGATCATCGGTGCAAACTCGCCTGCCGGCTCCTTGCGGGGGTCCAGGCGCAGGGCGAAATCCATGAACTGGATGCCGGTGTCGCTGACCAGCGTGACGGTGTCTTCGAATTGAGTGACTTCAGGCAACATGTCGGGTTATTCCGTCTTATTCGGCCACTTGCCGCATGGACATGGGGAATTGTTCTTTTCCGTAACCGCCGGTGCAGTCCGCGATCGTGGTCGCCCCTTTGCGGCAGTTGACCTTGGGCATCTCGTAAGTGCTGCCATCGGCGCAAACGGCCTGGCCCTGGCTGTCGATGGCCAGGCTGCCACCCTTCATAGTAGCGCTCACCGGCCCGCTGCATTTCGAACCGTCGGCCTGGTGCACGGTGACTTGGCCCTTACCGTCCTTGAGCTGGTATTCCAGACGCAGCGGTTTGCCGGTTCGGCGGTCCTGAATCCCGGCGCCTGCGCTGTACTGACCATCGAGAAACCTGGCGGCACCGTCGGCGGCGTCTGGCGGGATGCTCAGGGGAGGGCCGGGTTTTGCGGCGGTGGATTTTTCTGCTTCGGGCGATGTGACATCCGGCGGCGCGGTTTTGCTTTCGGGAGGCTCAGTTTTGGTTTCGGGTGGCGCAGTTTTGTTTTCAGCTGCCGGGTCAATGGCCGGATCTTGGGTCAAGTCGGCGGGTGCCATGTCAGCCTCGTTACCCTCGACGACCGGCGTTTCCACACCCTGCGTTCCGGTTACGGCGGTGCCGGTTCCAGTGGTTGAGCCTATAACGGTGCCTGTCACCGGGACGCCATTGATCGTCGTGACATTACCGGTCAGCGGCGGCTCTTCCAGTTGTTTTTCTACCGGCACAACGCCCTCAGGCAGCAAATCTACTGCCACCAATGGAATCGGGACGCACCCTCGCAGGCCGAGCAACAGCCACAAAAGCAGCAGCAGAAGCGGCAGCAGCAACAGCCACCACCAACGACGCCACCATGGACGGGCAACCACCGGCATAGGGGGGGCAACAAGAGGCGGCTCGACCACGGGTGGCAGCGTGAACGCGGGCGGGACCTGATAAAGGCAGTGCAGGGGATCGCGATTGCCGGTACCGGCATGCTCGAAACCCCAAAAGGTCAGCACCGGTTTGCCTTGCACCAGGTAGACGAAATTCTCGTCAGGGAAATGAATCACGCGCTTGAGTAGCTTGCCGAACACGGCTTTGTCGCCCTGCTGCGGTTCGGCGGAGTCAGTACCCAGGAAACGCTGGCTCAATTCTTCGAGCGCAGTCTTCAGAGCTTCAAGCTGGCGGCGGGCAGGGGCGCGTTCTTCTTCGGTCGCGCTGCTCCACGGAATCACATCGCCGTCGAGGGCGCTGTACCAATCGATCTGGTTGCCCAGTTCATCGCTTTGAGGAATGGCCAGATGATCGACCAAATCGGGGTTCTTGCGGCGAATGGCTTCGCGCAATTGCAGGGCTGCCCGGTAGACCGGTTGTCCTGTTTCGCCGAGGGCTGTGAATGACCCGCTCTTGCCGCTGCGTAATAGTGCCCCGCGCATTCAAACTCCATACGATCCGTTGCGCAAAAATGACAGACAAATATGTCTGTACTTGCTCCTGCAATTAGCGGGCGACCTTAATGTCATGATGATATCGCCGTCAATCTGCAGGAGGTTCAAACCTTATGAGACTAACGCAAGCGTGCGGAGGTTGCATAAGGTCAATTTTAATTGGTTGGGGAAGGCTGGGGCGTGGGCTTTTTAGGCTTGCTGAATCGTTTCATCAGCGCTATAAAAATTGCACAACTCCAAGAAAGGCTTCCCCCATGACCTCGCTCAAACTCCTCGTTGTCCTTGGCGCGCTATCCGCCTCCCACGCCATGGCTTGGGATTACGTCCTGCTCGACAGCGACAAAGCCGCGCAAAACTGGCAGATCACCAGCCAGCAACTCGGTGTGAAAACCGACCAACCCTTCTCCGTGACACTTCGTACCTTGCACGGCGGTCGGCAAGAGGGCGTCAGCATCGTCGACATCGATAACGGCACAATGAAACTCTCGGTGGTGCCGACTCGCGGGATGAACGTGCTGCAGGCGTCGGTCGGTGGTGTGCGCATGGGCTGGGATTCGCCGGTCAATGAAGTGGTCAATCCGTCCTTCATCGAACTCAATGGCCGCGGTGGCCTGGGCTGGCTGGAAGGTTTCAATGAGCTGGTCACCCGTTGCGGCTACGAATGGGTCGGTCACCCCGGCGTCGACAACGGCGAACTGCTGACCCTGCACGGTCGGGCGGCCAACATTCCTGCGAGCAAAGTCACCCTGCACATCGATGAAAAACCACCGTACGCCATCACCTTGCGCGGCGAATTGAAAGAACAGGCGTTCAAGAAAGTCGACTTCGCCGTAGCGACCGAACTGGTCACCGAGCCCGGCAGCGTAACCTTCGCTCTCAACGACATCCTGACCAACAACGGTGACTATCCGAAGGAATACCAGGCGCTGTATCACAGCAACTTCAGCACGCCGTTTCTGGAACAGGGCGCCCGATTCGCTGCGCCAGTAAAACAGGTGTCACCGTTCAACGACAAAGCCCAAGGCGATCTGTCGGACTGGCAAACCTACCGTGCACCGACCAGGGACTACGACGAGACGGTGTACAACGTGGTGCCGTATGCCGATGCCCAGGGCGATACGTTGACCGTGTTGCATGACAAGGCCGGCAGCCTGGGCGTTTCGGTCGGCTTCAACACTCAGACACTGCCCGTGTTCTCCCTGTGGAAAAACACCGATACCCAAGGCCAGGGCTATGTCACGGGGCTGGAACCGGGAACAAGTTTTTCCTACAACCGCCGTTATCAGCGGCCACTGAACCTGGTACCGACAATCGGGCCGAAGGAACACAAGCAGTTCCGCATCCGCTACAGCTTGCTGGCGGATAAAGCGGCTGTGGATAAGGCCTTGAAACAGGTGAGCGAGATTCAGGGGGGGCGGGAGACTGAGGTGCGGCAGACGCCATTGGTTGATCTGACCAAGGGGTGACACCGGCTAGAGCGTTGTCGGCCGATATCGCAGCGCCTCGGCCAAATGTTCGCGTTTGATTGCGTCGGCTTGTTCAAGGTCCGCCAGCGTGCGCGCCACCTTGAGCAGCCGATGTGCTGAACGCAGGGAGAGGTTCAGACGTTCACAAGCGGTTTCCAGCCAGTTTTCATCGACTGTGGATAACTTGCAGTGCTCACGCAGCCCCGGTAGATCAAGAAAGGCATTGGCACAGCCCTGACGCTTCTGCTGGCGCTCGCGTGCCTCGGCCACTATCAATGCAGCGCTGGCGCTGTCCTCTCCCGGTTTCACGGTTGGATTGAGCGCCGTGGCCTCACGTGCCACGGTCAGGTGCAGGTCGATCCGGTCGAGCAGCGGGCCCGACAGCTTGTTGCGATAGCGCTGCACCATGTCCGGTGTACACGAGCAGCGACCCGTGGGGTCGCCAAGGTATCCACAGGGGCACGGGTTCATCGCCGCCACCAACTGGAAGCGTGCCGGGAACCGCACGCGATCTTTCGCCCGGGAAATCACGATATGCCCGGATTCCAGCGGCTCTCTTAAAACCTCAAGCACCCTGCGTTCGAACTCCGGAAGCTCGTCGAGGAACAAAACGCCATGGTGGGCGAGGGTGATTTCGCCAGGCTGAGGCTTCGAGCCGCCACCCACCAGTGCCGGGCCTGAGGCAGAGTGATGAGGCTGGCGAAATGGCCGCTGCGGCCAATGGCTCAGCGGTACGCAACTGGTGACCGATTGAATGGCTGCTACCTCCAGTGCCTCGCTTTCGGCAAGTGGCGGCAGGAGCCCGGGCAGACGGCTCGCCAACAGCGTCTTACCGGTTCCCGGCGGCCCGCTGAGCAACAGGTTGTGTGCCCCCGCCGCGGCAAGCAACAGCGCTCGCTTGGCCGCCAGCTGTCCCTGCACTTCATTCAAATCAGGATAGGGTTTGCTGGCGTAGAGCAAACCATTGGAAACATAAGGCTCGATCCGCGTATGCCCATTGAAATGCGCGACAGCCTCCAGCAAATGATCCACCGCAATCACTTTCAAGCCCGATGCCAGGCACGCTTCCTCGGCATTGGCCCGCGGCACCACCAACGAGCGTCCGGCCTTGCGCGCCGCCAAAGCCGCCGGCAATACACCGCGTACGGCACGGACTGCGCCAGACAACGCCAACTCTCCCAGGCACTCCACATCATCGAGCGTCAGCGTCGGCACCTGCACGCTCGCCGAGAGAATCCCCAAGGCGATCGCCAGATCGAAGCGCCCGCCATCCTTGGGCAAATCCGCGGGCGCCAGATTCAGGGTGATGCGCCGTGGCGGAAACTGCAGTCCCGAGTTGATGATCGCACTGCGCACCCGGTCCTTGCTTTCCTTCACCGCCGCCTCGGGCAGCCCGACCATGGTCAGCGATGGCAAGCCATTGGCCAGATGAACTTCAACAGTGACAGCGGGCGCATCCACGCCAATCTGGGCGCGGCTGTGGACGATGGAGAGGGACATGGTCGTTCCTTGAGGTGATGGGGGCCGCTTCCTGCGGTTTTTGAAGGGTAGACAGGAGGTGAGAATTTCGCGTGGCGGGAGGGGAGGTGAATTTTCGCAGGATGTTGCGAGTTATCGTTGGGCGGGCAGACAAAAAACGCTATTCAGGTGGCTCTTCGCTTTTTGTGAGTCATTAACACTTCCTGTGCATGGGAGTGAGATCGAACACGGCGAAAAGCGTAAAGAAAAGGGCGTGGACTGATAAATCAGGCGGGAAAGATGCTTTTTGTAGGGCCGTGCCGAGATAGTTGAACGGCGTCGGTGACAGCTTGCGGGCGGAGCGAGCCCCACCAATGTCGCCTGCAGGAGCGAGCTTGCTCGCGAAAAATTTGAATAAGAGGCGCAGTAGGCGGCCCAGGTCGCGGGCGCTGAACCAGGGTTGGTTTTGGATGAGTAGGGCGTGGAGGTGGAGTTTGTGGCGGGTGAAGACAGACGGAATTAGGTATGCATCGTCTCGATTCATTGATACAGCGCCTCTTGCTTATAAGGGCTGCCGGCAATTGTCGCCAAACAATTGGGTGGCAGTTGTACGCGGGTTGGCGAACCGGAGCAAAAGGAACCCGGCAGACCCGGAGGTCTCCCACGCACAACCGCCATGACTTGCGTCGATGGTCGTCATGCTCCTTAAGCTTCCAGGTCGCCAAACCCAGTGCTGAACATTCAGCTGAGGGTGAGCTTAGAAACCGGAGCATCGCGGCGCAATCGGACGGCGGATGAGAACTTTGTAGGACGTTGCCGGGATTATTGCGGGGCTTGAGATCGAAAGATCGCAGCCTGCGGCAATTCCTACAGATGAATCTGAAGGTCGTTCCGACCTAATCGCGAGCAGGCTCGCTCCCACAGTGGATTGGGTTTCAAAGTGGGCTATGCGGTGTTATTCGGTGGGTGGGTTCAGCTTTGCCTCCATTTCCGCCACCTTTGTCTCAAGCGCCTCCAGGCGGGCGCGAGTGCGTGCCAAGACAACCATCTGACTATCGAATTCTTCCCGGCTCACCAGGTCCAGTTTGCTGAAGGCGCTTTGCAGCAGGGCCTTGAACTGGCTTTCGATTTCGGCTTTCGGCAGTGGCGTGTCACCGCTGAAGAGGCGGGAGGCGGTGCCGGTCAGGGCGTCGAGGAAGTCTTTGGGCGCGAGCATGGGGAAAAGTCCTGGTAACAATGGCGGGCAGTGTATCACGCAGTGTCTATAGTCAATTTCGCGGGCAAAGGATGCACGCTTTTCGCGCATGCGGATGGACGGTGTCGCACCGTTGTTGTGCGTAACGTGCCGAGTGTTGTGGCGAAGTGGCGGCCATCAACCGGTAAAGGCTTGAAAACAGTGAGTTTTGTGGAGATGGCAAGCTTTCTGCTTAGACGGTAGTGACCCATGCACTGATGCAGTCACCGTGACGAATGCAGTGCGCCGAGCGAAACGCGGGGAGCGTTTGGCAAGGAGCGGTTAGCTGGCGTCGGACGGGCGGGTAAGGCCGACGATGCGTTACAAAGCCAGGCACTGCGCTTAGACTTGAGACGGGTTTGTTTTCCTGGGGCAAGTCCACCAATTCGGGAGAGAGTTTTCATGAAGCTAGTCACTGCCATCATCAAGCCGTTCAAGTTGGACGACGTGCGCGAGTCGTTGTCCGAGATCGGCGTGCAGGGCATTACCGTCACTGAAGTCAAAGGCTTCGGTCGGCAGAAGGGTCACACCGAGCTGTATCGCGGCGCGGAGTACGTGGTCGATTTCCTGCCAAAGGTGAAGATTGATGTCGCCATTGACGACAAGGATCTCGACCGGGTTATCGAGGCGATAACCAAGGCCGCCAACACCGGCAAGATCGGTGACGGCAAGATCTTCGTGGTCAATCTGGAACAGGCGATTCGCATCCGTACCGGCGAAACCGATACCGACGCAATCTAAGCCGCCACAAACCCAACGCCCCAGGAGAAAACAATATGACTCTGCGTAAAATCGCAGGGCTAGGAGCCCTGTTGTCCCTCGTAATGCCCGGCCTGGCCATGGCGGCAGACGAAGTGGCGGCCCCAGTCCTCAACTCCGGCGATACCGCCTGGATGTTGACCTCGACAGCTCTCGTGCTGTTCATGACCATTCCCGGCCTCGCGCTGTTCTACGGCGGCATGGTTCGGTCGAAAAACATTCTTTCCGTGATGATGCAGTGCTTCGCCATTACCGGTCTGATCAGCGTCCTGTGGGTTATTTATGGCTACAGCATCGCGTTCGACACCACCGGCATGGAGCAGGGCGTCGTCAACTTCAATTCCTTCTTCGGTGGCATGGGCAAGGCATTCCTGGCCGGTGTCACGCCATCGAGCCTGACCGGCCCGGCGGCGCTGTTCCCTGAAGCGGTGTTCATCACCTTCCAGATGACCTTTGCCATCATCACCCCGGCGCTGATCGTCGGTGCTTTCGCCGAGCGCATGAAATTCTCCGCGATGCTGGTGTTCATGGGCATCTGGTTCACCCTGGTTTATGCGCCGATTGCGCACATGGTCTGGTCCGGCAACGGCGGCCTGATGTGGGACTGGGGCGTGCTGGACTTCGCTGGCGGCACCGTGGTGCACATCAATGCCGGTGTGGCCGGTCTGATCGCCTGCCTGGTACTGGGCAAGCGTAAAGGTTTCCCGACCACCCCGATGGCTCCACACAACCTCGGTTACACCCTGATGGGCGCCGCCATGCTGTGGATCGGCTGGTTCGGCTTCAACGCCGGCTCCGCCGCGGCCGCCAACGGCACTGCCGGCATGGCGATGCTGGTCACCCAGATTGCAACCGCCGCAGCGGCCCTGGGCTGGATGTTCGCCGAGTGGATCACTCACGGTAAACCAAGCGCACTGGGCATCGCCTCGGGTGTGGTTGCCGGCCTGGTCGCCATCACTCCAGCCGCTGGCACTGTAGGCCCGATGGGCGCCCTGGTGATCGGCCTGGCCGCAGGCGTGGTGTGCTTCTTCTGCGCCACCACCCTGAAACGCAAAATGGGTTATGACGACTCCCTGGACGCCTTCGGTGTGCATGGTATCGGCGGTATTCTCGGCGCGATCCTGACCGGTGTATTCGCCGCTCCGTCCCTGGGTGGCTTCGGCACCGTGACCGACATCGCCGCACAAGTCTGGATTCAATGCAAAGGCGTGGGCTTCACGGTGATCTACACCGCGATCATCACTTACATCATCCTCAAGGTCCTGGATGCTGTCATGGGCCTGCGCATCACTGAAGAAGAAGAGTCGGTCGGCATCGATCTGGCACTTCACAACGAACGCGGCTACAACTTGTAAGCACGCGCATGAAAAAATTTGCCCGGCTTGCCGGGCATTTTTTTGTCCGCGATTTATCATTGAAAGGGCGGCTGAAAGGTTTTTTCTTACAGCTTTGTGAACGTTTACGACGCGTGTTTTTGTGCCGTCGAAGGCTTACACGATTGAAGGATTATTAGGGCCTTTGTTTTTTCCCAGAGCACGCTAGAATGCGCCCCGAACGTGCGGAGAACTGTATGTGGCAACAGACTCTGATAACCCTGCGGGCGAGGCCCCGGGGCTTTCATCTGGTAACGGACGAGTTACTCGCCGGCCTGCCTGAACTCAAGGCATGCCGGGTTGGTCTGTTGCATTTGTGGCTGCAGCATACCTCGGCGTCGTTGACCATCAACGAGAACGCCGATCCGGCGGTACGTCGCGACTTCGAACGATTTTTCAATCGTCTGATCCCACAAGGAACAGACGGCTATGAGCATAACGACGAAGGCCTGGACGACCTCCCGGCGCACTTCAAGGCCAGCGTGCTTGGCTGTCAGCTCAGTTTGCCGATTTCGGCGGGCAGACTGGCGTTAGGGACCTGGCAAGGCGTTTACCTGGGCGAGCACCGTGATTTTGGCGGTGCTCGTAAAGTCCTCGCCACCGTGCACGGTGAAGAGGCATGAACCGCTGGTCACCAGCGGTTATTGAATTTTTCCGGCAACCTTCGACAGAGGGCAAAGCTGGGCTATAACTAATCTGCTTTTCGCAAGTCATGAGGTAGAACATGAGCGACGATGATCTGGAAAACGACGACCTCGAAGTAGGCGACGACGACGAAACCGAAGAAGGTCTGGAAGCAGCGGCCGAAGACGTCGCTGAAGACGACGGTGGTGATGCCCCCGTTCCGACCGCCAAAGGCAAGGCCAAGGCAGCGGTATCGGTCGATGAGCTGCCGAGTGTCGAAGCCAAGAACAAGGAACGTGACGCCCTGGCCAAGGCCATGGAAGAGTTCCTGGCTCGTGGCGGCAAGGTGCAGGAAGTGGAGGCCAACGTGGTCGCCGATCCGCCCAAGAAGCCTGACAACAAGTACGGCAGCCGGCCTATCTGAGCCTGCTTCGCGCGCTTGCTGAAAAAGCCCGCCGTCGCTGCGGGCTTTTTCATGCCTGAAACAAAATTCTCTAACTGGGCACACCCCCTGTGGGAGCGAGCCCGCTCGCGAAGGCGTCAGGCCAGTTACATCTGTTTCGATTGACACTCCGCTTTCGCGAGCAGGCTCGCTCCCACAGGTATTGGGTCAGGTTGACGATGCATTCCACAACGCCAACAACGCCGGCAGTTCGGTCAGGCTGCGGATCTCGGCATCCGGCAAGCGCTCGGTTTCCCAGGTTTTGCCCGAGGGGTTGAACCAGATCGCCCGCAGCCCCGCTTGTTGGGCGCCGGCAATATCGTCACCCGGATGATCACCGATATGCACTGCAGTCTCAGGGGTTGCACCGCCGCGTTGCAATGCCTCATGGAACAGTCGCGCATCGGGTTTGGCGATGCCGATGTCTTCGGCGCACAACGCAAACTTGAAGTAGTCCGCCAGCCCAAGCCGACGTACATCGGCATTGCCATTGGTGACCACGCCGAGGGCGTAGTGGTTGGCCAGCACCTCCAGGGTCGGTTGCACCTCCGGGAAGATTTCCAGCTGATGCCGGGCATGCAGGAACACTTCGAAACTCTGGTCGGCCAGGTCCGACGCTTCGGCGTGGGTGTAACCGGCTTCTTCCAGTGCGTGGAACAACACACGCCGGCGCAGAGCGCTGATACGGTGCTTGAGGCTCGGTTCGTTGCTCAGGATGCGTTCGCGAATACTCCACAGATGCTCCACCGGAACGGCGCCCAGGTTGGGCGCATGTGCGGTCAGCCATTCACGCAATACGGCTTCGGCACTGACGATCACCGGGGCGGTGTCCCACAGGGTGTCATCGAGGTCGAAGGTGATCAGTTGGATCGTCATGAATCATCGCCTTTAATGCGTTTGGCCCGTGGATGGGCGCTGTCGTAAACGGTGGCCAGGTGCTGGAAGTCCAAATGGGTATAAATCTGCGTGGTCTTGATATCTGAGTGCCCGAGCAGTTCCTGCACCGCCCGCAGGTCTTGGGAGGACTCCAGCAAATGGCTGGCAAAAGAGTGCCGCAACATGTGCGGGTGCAGGTTTTGCCCCAGTTCGCGCTCACCCGCCGCTTTAACCCGCAGCTGAATGGCCCGCGGCCCCAGGCGTCGCCCTTGCTGGCTGACGAACACAGCATCGTCCGCCGGGTTGGCCAGTGCCCGCAAGGGCAGCCACAGTTCCAGCGCCTGGCGGGCCTGCTTGCCCACCGGCAACAGTCGGGTCTTGCTGCCTTTACCGAGCACCTGGACCATGCCATCGGCCAAATCAAGCTGATCGAGATTCAGCCCGGTCAGCTCCGACAGCCGCAACCCGGAGGAGTAGAAGAGTTCAAGAATTGCCTGATCCCGGCGCGCCAGAAAGTCATCTTCGACCCCACCTTCAAGCAGTTGCAGAGCGCGGTCGGTGTCGAGGGTTTTGGGCAGACGGCGTTCACCCTTGGGCGGTGCCAGGCCGTTGGCCGGATCGTGGTCGCAAAGACCTTCGCGGTTCAGATAATGATAGAGCCCGCGCACCGCCGACAGCAGCCGCGCCAGGCTGCGGGAGGATTGGCCTTGGGCATGCAGGCGGGCAATCAGGCTGCGCAGGCGCTGGATGTCCAGGGCGGCCCAGCTGCCGATGTTCTGCTTGACGCACCAGCCCAGCACCTTGTCGAGGTCACGGCGATAGGCCGACAGCGTGTGCGGCGACACCTGCCGCTCACTGCGCAGGTGTTCGCAGTAAGCGTCCAGTTGCCGTTCCATGATCAGCGTACCGAGCGCAGGGAGCTGTTGATCCGTGGCAGCACGCGGCCCATGACTTCGGCGATGTAGCTCAGGAAAAGCGTGCCAACCGAGCTTTTGTAGTGCTGCGGATCACGGCTGGCGATGGCCAGGATGCCGTGGATGCCCTGGTGGGTGATGGCGACGACGGCGGTGGAGCCGATCTGCTTGCGCTGTTCTTCTCCGAACAGGAAGTCCAGTTCGTGCTCGCGCAAGCTGCCGCTGACGCTCTTGTCTTCCTGCAACAAGCCGCCAATGGCCACTTGTGCTTCGGCGTGGGTGACCCAGCGGCCGACCGGCATGGCATTGTCGCCGAGCAGGATGAGACTGACGAAGGGCACCTGGAAGTCCTGGCGCAGGCTGTCTTCGACACACATCACCACGTCTTCCAGGGTGCTGGCGTCCATCAGCGCGAGAATCAGGCGGCGGGTCTTGTCGAAGAGGCGGTCGTTGTCACGGGCCACGTCCATCAAGTGCGAAAGGCGGTGGCGCAACTCGATATTGCGGTCACGCAGAATGGTCATCTGCCGTTCGACCAGAGACACGGTATCGCCGCGTCGGTGGGGAATACGCAAGGCCGGCAGCAGTTCTTCGTGCTCGACGAAGAAATCCGGATGAGCCTCCAGGTACGCGGCAATCGCCGCCGCCTCCAGGCTTTCGGACGCTGATTCGTCGGGCTGTCGGGCGGGTACCTGAGGCTTATCGGTCATGGCTTCGGCTCACTCAAAGACGCACTTGTCCTTCGTATACGCGCACTGCCGGGCCGGTCATCATGACCGGTTGGCCAGGGCCTGCCCATTCAATGGACAGGCGCCCGCCAGGCAGGTCGATCAATAGCGGCGAATCCATCCACCCCTGGCTGATCGCGGCCACTGCGGCGGCGCAGGCGCCGGTACCGCAGGCCTGGGTTTCCCCGGCTCCGCGTTCCCAGACGCGCAATTGCGCGCGGCCCCGGTCGATGACCTGGAGAAAGCCGACATTGACCCGTGCTGGAAAGCGCGGGTGATGTTCGATTTTCGGCCCCAGTTCATGCACCGGTGCGTTGTTGATGTCGCTGACACGCAGTACGGCATGGGGATTGCCCATGGACACCGCAGCCAACTCGACCGGTGTGCCATCGACGTCGAGCTGATAGCTCAGGGCCTGCTCCGGCGCCTGGAATGGTATATCCGCCGGCACCAGGCGCGGGGCGCCCATGTTGACGCTAATCTGCCCGTCGTTGCGAACATCCAGTTCGATGATGCCACTTTTGGTTTCGACACGGATCTGCCGCTTTGCGGTCAGGCGCTTGTCGAGCACAAAACGGGCGAAGCAGCGTGCACCGTTACCGCACTGTTCCACTTCGGAGCCATCGGAGTTGAAGATCCGATAGCGGAAATCCACGTCCGGGTTGCTTGGCGCTTCGACGATCAGCAGCTGGTCGAAACCGATACCGGTATGCCGATCGCCCCACAACTTGGCGTGCTTGGGCAGAATGTGCGCGTGCTGGCTGACCAGGTCGAGGACCATGAAGTCATTGCCCAGGCCGTGCATCTTGGTGAAACGCAGCAGCATGGTTTTACTCCGGCAGCAGGCTTTCGCCAGCAAACAACTCGGCTACCGTCTCACGGCGACGCACTTCAAATGCCTGATCACCGTCCACCAACACTTCGGCGGCGCGACCGCGGGTGTTGTAGTTGGAACTCATGACAAACCCGTAGGCGCCGGCTGAATGCACAGCCAGCAGATCGCCTTCTTCCAGGGCCAGTTCACGCTCTTTGGCCAGGAAGTCGCCGGTTTCGCAGATCGGGCCGACGATGTCGTAGGCGCGGGCAGGGGTGCTGCGCGGGCGCACGGCGGTGACGTCCATCCAGGCCTGATACAACGCCGGGCGGATCAGGTCGTTCATGGCCGCATCGACGATGGCGAAGTCTTTGTGCTCGGTGTGCTTGAGGTACTCGACCTGCGTCAGCAGCACGCCCGCGTTGGCCACGATGAAGCGGCCCGGCTCGAACACCAGCGCCAGATCGCGACCGTCGAGACGCTCGCGCACGGCTTTGATGTAGTCACCGGCCAATGGCGGCTCTTCATCGCGATAACGTACGCCCAGACCGCCACCGAGGTCGATGTGACGCAGGTAGATGCCACAATCGCCGAGGCGGTCGACCAGGCCCAGCAAGCGGTCGAGGGCGTCGATGAACGGCGGCAGGGTGGTCAGTTGCGAGCCGATATGGCAATCGACACCGACCACTTCCAGGTTCGGCAGCTGTGCGGCACGCACGTACACGTCTTCGGCGTCGGCGATGGCGATGCCGAACTTGTTCTCTTTGAGACCGGTGGAAATGTACGGGTGAGTGCCGGCATCGACGTCCGGGTTCACGCGCAACGAGATCGGCGCACGGACGCCAAGCTCTGCAGCAACCACTTGCAGGCGTTCGAGCTCATCGGTGGATTCGACGTTAAAGCAGTGTACGCCGACTTCCAGGGCGCGGCGCATGTCGTCACGGGTCTTGCCGACGCCGGAGAACACGATCTTGTCGGCGCTGCCACCAGCGGCCAGTACGCGCTCCAGTTCGCCACGGGAAACGATGTCGAAACCGGCGCCCAGACGCGCCAAAACATTCAGTACACCCAGGTTGGAGTTGGCCTTGACCGCGAAGCAGACCAGGTGCGGCATGCCGGCCAGCGCATCGGCGTAAGCCAGGTATTGGGCTTCGATGTGGGCACGGGAATAAACATAGGTCGGTGTACCAAAGCGATCGGCGATGGCAGACAGGGCAACACCTTCCGCGAACAGTTCACCGTCACGGTAGTTAAAAGCGTCCATGAGGTTCCCTTATTGGTAGACGTCGTGCTTGTGCGCCTTGGAAGCAGGCTGCTTTTGCGAGGACTGGGCCTGCTCTGCAGGGTCCTGGTCGGGATCGGGCAGATACAGCGGGCCTTTTTGACCACAGGCCGACACCAGGCAAGCAACCGCGACGAGCGCAGCAAGGGAAGAGATCAGGCGCTTCATGGCGAAATCCTTGAAAATGCATTAATTGCGCCGGAGTATACCGGCCACCCGGCAGCTTGCCTATGCGATGCGGCTCCCGTCCGGCGGGCCTTGCAAGATGCCTGTCGGTATCATGCAATCCCTGTGGGAACGAGCCTGCTCGCGAAAGCGGTGGGCCAACCAACTATGCTGTTGGATGTGCCAGCCTCTTCGCGAGCAGGCTCGCTCCCACAAATCGTAATCCTTTGCATTCGGCAAGCAGCGCCCGTATCTTGCGGCGCTTGAGCCTGATCAGACACTTTTTGAGGTTGCCGTAATGAGTTTGTCCGAAGCCCGTTTCCACGATCTGGTCGATGCCACCCAGCAAACCCTGGAGGACATCTTTGATGACAGCGACCTGGATATCGATCTGGAGAGTTCGGCCGGTGTGCTGACCGTCAAGTTCGAAAACGGCACTCAGTTGATCTTCAGCCGTCAGGAGCCGTTGCGGCAGTTGTGGCTGGCGGCGGTGTCCGGCGGCTTCCACTTCGATTACGACGAAGAGAGCGAACGCTGGATGTGCGACAAGAGTGAAGAGCAGTTGGGCGAAATGCTTGAGCGCATCGTCAAGCAGCAGGCCGGTGTCGAATTCGATTTCGAAGGTCTGTGAGACCGTGACCCAGCCTGCGCTCGCTCGTCCGCCCAAGCCGCTGTACAGCAATGTCAGCCCGGCGGTGCCATCGCCGTGCAGCGGTGTGTGTCGGTTGGACGAACAGAAAGTCTGTCTCGGTTGTTTCCGCCATGTCGAAGATATCCGTGAGTGGCGCTCGGCGGATGATGAACGGCGACGGGTGATTTGCGCGCAGGCGCTTCAGCGCAAATCCTGCGTCTGACGCTATCTCTGTGTGCAAGCGAGCCTGCTCGCGAATACGGTTTGTCAGTCAAGCAGTTGTCGACTGATACACCCTGTTCGCGAGCAGGCTCGCTCCCACAGTGATTTCTATACGCCACTTCATAACGCCCTCCTGTCGGCACCGTGCCTGCCCTCGGCTTGTATATTTTTTGAGCTGTGATAGTGTCCAGATAAGCCTCAACCCATCGAGGCTCGTGAAAACCCCGCCTTTTTCTGGCGGGGTTTTGCTTTTTTCGTGCAGAAGAAAGGAGTCTGCCCTGATCATGACCGCACCTTCCATCACCCTTACCCGTCTGGACGTCCAGCGTCTGGAGCGTCTGATCGACAGCCTGGATGAAACCCTGCCGGGCGTTATTGCGCTGCAAACCGAGCTGGATCGGGCCGACACGGTGGTCGGCCACGATGAAGTGCCCGCCGATGTCGTGACCATGAATTCCCGCGTTCACTGCCGTGAAGAGATCAGCGGCAAGGACTATCACCTGACCCTGGTTTACCCCAAGGATGCCAATGCCGACGAAGGCAAGATTTCCATTCTGGCGCCAGTGGGCAGTGCGCTGCTCGGTCTGAAGGTCGGACAGCACATTGATTGGCCGGCACCGGGCGGCAAGACCCTGAAACTGACCTTGCTGGAAGTCGAGTCGCAGCCGGCCAACGGTGGCGACTTTCCGGAGTAACGACCCGATCAGACCTGCCCGAGCGCCTCGTTCAATGCGCGCTCCAGATCGGCCTTGTAACGCAGATACAGATTGCTTGAGCCATGACCATCACCGAGCAGGCCCGACAGGTCCAGATCGGTGATGTAACAGCGGTAGCGCTCGGTCTCGCGGCGCTGCTCGACGATCTCCCGGGCGACCACACTGAACAGTTGGTCGCCATGCTCCAGCTCTGAAAACTCCCGCTGATTACAGTACAAGGTGACGTACGCCTTGCCCGGCGCGGCTTTGCCGACGATCGCCTGTACGTCATAGAACGGTTTGTTGACGGGTGTTTGCGGTGCCGGACGGGCTTCGATCCGGCGCGCTCGGCCTGTACTTGATGGCAGGATCTGGTAATACAGGCTCTCAAGGCTCCGGGGTTGAGTGGCGTCCATCGGCAGCAAGGCCTCGCGCCGGTACTGGATCGACAGCAGGAATCGTTGCAGCGGCACCAGCAGGCTTTGCTCGTCGTGCCATGGCAAGCGTTGCTGCCACAAGGCATTGAATTCATCCAGCACGTACAAATCGGTCTGGTCTTCGTTGATGCGGTAGAACACCTGAATGCAATCCGGCTGGCCCATGGGCAGGAGCAGCGCGAGGTCGTGGTCTTCGAGTGCCATCGAGTCCAGGTGCAGCGGGCTGTAGCGGGTCAGGTCCTCGCTCAGGTAATCGTAGAGCGCCGACAGCGTGGCGAGGGCGACGTGCCTGACCTGGCCGGGCACCAGCTCAAGTACGTGGTAATGCTGCTGGACCTGAATCAAGTAACGATGATTGAGTTTGCTAAGCAGCAGGTTCTGCGCCGTGTCGAGGATGTCCTCGACGCGCTGGGCGATGAACTGCGCACGGTTGTGGCAGAAGCAGCGCACGCGCAATCGGGGTTGCCGCCGGCCTTCCGGCAAGTTGTTGAGGTAGTCGCGCAGGCAATCGAGCAGGGCGTGAGGGCCGTCGAAGCGGCTGACCAATACTTCGTTCCAGCTGTTGAGCGTGACCTGGTCCAGGGTCAGCACCAGGTTTTCCCGAACCCCTGCGTAACTCAGGGAGTCGGTGCGCTCGGTGGTCATCAGGATGTTCAGATCGCGGTGATGCTTGAGCGGATCGACACCGACGTTCACCAGAATCAGCACTTCGCCGGGCACGCTGGCCCGCAGCAAGGGCTCTTCAGCGACGGTCGGCAGAGGCAGGGCAATGGTCTGTTGCAGGCTGCCGAGCAGGTTGAACAGCTCGAATTCGCTCAGGTCGCTACCGCCGGGGTGCAAGGCCAGGCGGGTGCTGCTGTCGATCACACCGTTGCGGTGGCACCAGGTGAGCAGTTCGAGCAATTGGCGGCTGCGCTTGATCGGGGCGAAATGCTCCCACTCAAGAGCGGTCAGGCTGCCGTTGTACAGGCCCCACTGAGATTGCCCCGGTTCTTTCTTGTTTACTGCGTGCACCAGCGTCAGGGTGTCTTCGGCCAGATCCGGGGCGATGCCCGGGTTGATGAACTCGACCTTGTCCGCCTTGCGCTCGAAGGCCGCGTAGAGTCGTCGACCCAGTACGCTGAGGTCGCGCTTGTTGATCAGGCTGACGGTTTGTTCGTTGCGGGCGAACTGGGTCAGGAAGCGATAACTGTAATTCAGCTCGTTGACCAGGGCTCGGCGCTCGGAGCTGACCTGACGGACTTTCCACTGGCTCCGGCTGTCGAGCAGGGCCAACTGGCGTTGGTCCCATCGCCATTCGTGGGCCAGACGCTCGAGTAGTGTGCGTTGCCAGCCCTGGGTACGGCTGCTGCTGCCGGTGAGCTTGCGATTGACCTTCAGATACAGCGCGCGCCGCACCAGCTCCAGGCGTTCGGGCTCGTTGCGGGCGATGAGGTATTCCTCAATGCGCCGGTAAACCACCACGTAAGGGTCCAGTTCATCGAGGTCAAGCCGGTTGGCAAACACGGCTTGCTTGAAGCGCAGGCTCAGGCACTGGACCCTCGGGTGTTCGCTGGCGTACACCTCGGTCAGCAGCAACTTGAGGACCGATTTGTAAGGCGACTCGATGCCCTTGAACAGTTGCCAAAGACCGGCGCCGATGAACTCGCCGGGCGGAATGAACGCCAGCGGTCCCAGGTCGAGGGTTTCGTCGGCGCGGATAAAGCGCTTTGACAGCAACGTGTGGATGTAGCGGTCGTAACTCGCTTCTTCATAGACCGGTACCAGCCACCAGATCGGCGTACGTCCGGCCAGCCAGATCGCGGTGCGATAGAACTCATCGAGCAGCAGATAATGCTGGGTGGTACCGCAGTTTTCGGAGCTGAGCTGGTTATCGCGTTCGCCCCGCACGAAACGCGCCGGGTCGATCAGGAAGAAGTGCGCCTCGGCGCCCTGGCTGGCAGCCCACGCCTCAAGCAACTGACATTTCTTGCGCAGTTCGCCGAGTTCGTTCTCGCTCAAATCCGAGCTGTGGCACACCCACACATCCATGTCGCTCTGGTCGGCCTGGGCGAGGGTGCCGAGGCTGCCCATCAGGAACAGTCCGTGAATCGGTCGTGGCGGGTTGCTGCCGTGGCGTGGTTTATAGGAAAACGAGCGGGTCAGGCGTTGGGCTTCGGCAAGGACGTTGGCGTCGGGTTCGAAATTCGACAGCCCGGCCGGTGTGCTGCCTGAAACATACCCCGGCAACAGCGGATGATTGACGTGGAAAAACAACGGCAGAAGGTTGAGCACCCCTTGCTGGCGGGTCGACAAACCCTCCAGGGCGCGCGCCATGCGGCCTTCGTTGAGTTTTAGAAAACGTGCGCGCAGCTGGCTGAGAACCTTGCGGTCAATTCCCTCGTCCAGATCGGGGCGGATTTCATGGTTGCGGGTCATGTCAGCTCAAACCGGCTCGCAGGGCTCGGACGTGGGGCTCTCGGGTGAAGGCAGTTTAGCGCCTCAGTCCTGGGACATTTAAGCTGATTTTGTTTTTCTGGCGTCAGATTTATACCGCAAGGCGACGCCGGGCTGCAGAGGTTGCCCGCGGAAATCCCGCAGCAGGGGTTTCCGTGGGCGATGCGGTGGAATTCAGGCTGTTTCTTCGGCTTTCAAAATAGTGAGCACGGTTTGCACACTTTGCGCGGCATCACGTCCCAGGCTGGTCAGATAACCACCATCGGGCTGGTCAATCAGTTCTTTTTCGTACAGGCGTTGGGCGGCGGCAATGGCTTTCGGGGCAGCGGTCTGATGAATTTTCAGGCCTTCCTGGGAACTGTCCAGGTTGAAGAGTGCGAGGATTTCCAGTTCGGCAACCAACTCAGGGGTAAGCGACATAAGGACTCCAGACTTTCTAGGAATTGGACGACAGCGCCCCTAAGGTGAACCCGCCGGTGCGGCATGTCCAGTGCTCGCGACAGCCTTTTTTCGCCACGGGATGCATTCCCCGGAGTCGGGGTGGTTTTCTGTAGGAGCGAGCTCTGCTCGCGATGGTCTTGAACGATTACGCGTAAAACCAGCTGCACAGTGACGCTTTCGGGTTTTTCGCGAGCGAGTTCGCTCCTGCAGAAGGGCGGGGGTTAGTTCTTTTCCGGCGGCAACTCTGGCAGTGCACGCAGCGCAGCTTCGTACCATTCGGTGTTGAACGCGCGGTCTTCTTCGAGGATCGCGTCGATTTCTACCGCTAATACGTGGGCCATCAAGTTGAGGATTTCCTCGCGCTCATAACCCACCAGCGTCAGCTTGTTGAACGTCGCCTTCGCCGCTGGCGGGTTTTCGCTTTCGATCTGGTTTTCGATGGCTTCGATCAGCGTGTTCTCGGCGAACTCTTCTTCGTCGATGTCGTCTTGGCTGGTGCCGGGGGTTGGCTCGCTCATGGCAGGCTCCTCTAGGAAAGGTGGCCAGTTTACCTGCATTCAGGGCTGTGATGCTGCTGGCGAGAATGCCCCCGAGGTTCTATAACAGGCACTGCCAACCCCTGCATGGCCTGGAGGCTTTGTGATGCTCAAGCTTTATGGATTTTCTGTCAGCAACTACTACAACATGGTCAAGCTGGCGTTACTGGAAAAAGGACTGCCATTCGAAGAAGTGCCGTTTTATGCCGGCCAGACTCCCGAGGCGCTGGCGATCAGCCCCCGTGGCAAAGTACCGGTGCTGGGCGTCGAGCAAGGTTTCATCAATGAAACCAGCGTGATCCTCGAGTACCTCGAGCAAAGCCAGAAAGGCACACCACTGCTGCCGGGTGATCCCTTTGAGCGGGCGCAGGTGTTGGCGCTGGCCAAGGAGATCGAGCTGTATATCGAACTGCCGGCTCGCGCCTGTTATTCCGAAGCGTTTTTCGGCATGACGCTACCGGATGCGATCAAGGAAAAAACCAAAGCCGAGCTGCTGCTGGGGATTGCATCCCTGGGTCGGCACGGCAAGTTCAGCCCTTACGTGGCGGGCGACAGTCTGAGCGTGGCGGATCTGTACTTTCTGTATAGCGTGCCGCTGGCCTGTGGGGTGGCGAAGAAGCTGTTTGATATCGATCTGTTGGCGGAGCTGCCCGCAGCCAGGGAATTGCTGGATCGTCTGGGGGACAACGCAAATGTCCAACGGATTGCGGCGGATCGGGAAGCGGCGATGCCAGCGTTCATGGCGATGGTCGCGTCCAAGAAGTAGAGTCTTACAGCATTTTGAAGTCAGTCTTCGCGAGCCGGCTTGCTCCCACATTGGATTGTGTCTACACATCTAACCCTGTGGGAGCGAGCCTGCTCGCGAAGCTTTTAGCGGCTTGCGAGTAAAGCCTGGCCGCGTGCTACAGCAGCCTTCACTTGTACTGGAGCCGTACCGCCGATGTGGTTGCGGGCATTGACCGAACCTTCCAGTGTCAGCACGGCGAACACGTCCTGATCGATCTGGTCGCTGAACTTGCGCAGTTCTTCCAGGCTCATTTCCGCCAGGTCCTTGCCGGTTTCCACACCGTACTTCACGGCATGGCCGACGATTTCGTGGCAGTCACGGAATGGCAGGCCGCGACGCACCAGGTAGTCGGCCAGGTCGGTGGCGGTGGAGAAACCGCGCAGCGCCGCTTCGCGCATCATGGCGTGCTTGGGCTTGATCGCCGGGATCATGTCGGCAAAGGCCCGCAACGAGTCGCGCAGGGTATCGGCGGCGTCGAACAGCGGTTCCTTGTCTTCCTGGTTGTCCTTGTTGTAGGCCAGCGGCTGGCCTTTCATCAGGGTCAGCAGGCCCATCAGCGCACCGAACACACGACCGGTCTTGCCGCGCACCAGCTCCGGAACGTCCGGGTTTTTCTTTTGCGGCATGATCGAGCTGCCGGTGCAGAAGCGGTCCGGCAGATCGATGAACTGGAACTGCGCACTGGTCCAAAGCACCAGTTCCTCGGAGAAGCGCGACAGGTGCATCATCGCGATGCTCGCAGCCGAGCAGAATTCGATGGCGAAGTCGCGATCGGACACGTTGTCCAGAGAGTTGCCGCCGACCGCGTCGAAGCCCAGCAGTTGGGCGGTGTATTCGCGGTCGATCGGGTAGGTGGTGCCGGCCAATGCGGCGCTGCCCAGTGGCATGCGGTTGGTGCGCTTGCGGCAGTCGACCAGGCGTTCATAGTCGCGGCTGAGCATTTCGAACCAGGCCAGCATGTGGTGCCCGAAGGTCACCGGCTGCGCGGTTTGCAGGTGGGTGAAGCCAGGCATGATGCTGGCGGCTTCACGCTCGGCCTGCTCCAGCAAGCCTTTTTGCAGACGGGTGATTTCGCCCAGGATCAGGTCGATCTCGTCGCGCAGCCACAGGCGGATGTCGGTGGCGACCTGGTCGTTGCGGCTGCGGCCGGTGTGTAGCTTTTTACCGGTTACGCCGATGCGGTCGGTCAGGCGCGCCTCGATGTTCATGTGCACGTCTTCGAGGTCGACGCGCCAGTCGAACTGGCCAGCCTCGATTTCACCCTGGATGGTCTTCAGGCCATCGGTGATGCTGTCGCGCTCGGCATCGGTCAGCACGCCGACCTTGGCCAGCATGGTGGCGTGGGCGATCGAGCCCATGATGTCGTGGCGATACAGGCGCTGGTCGAAGGTGACGGAGGCGGTGAAGCGGGCGACGAAGGCGTCGACGGGTTCACTGAAGCGGCCGCCCCAGGACTGATTGGTCTTGTCAGTGCTCATGAATTCGCTCGTATCGGCTGAAGAAAGATGGCGTTAAAGCTGCCGCGGATAATAACAGGGTTGCCAAGCCTGTCGCTGACACTGGTCGACTGGTTTTTTCAGGCTGTAAGCCATGCGCTGGGCAAGTCTTGAGGGAATTGCACAATATTTTTCAATTGAGCAATAACGTCCCGGCAACCGTCTACAGTTGGACAGTAGGATCAGCGCACTTCTCGGTGCACACGCTGACTATAAGAAGAGGGGTGTTCATATTGCGTATCAGCAAACCCTGTGGCGATGTGTCGCCAATGCGGGCCTGGGCCGCCAATCGCCCGGCAGATGAAAATTTAGCCGTCGGACCAGCGGCACTTTTTGACGCTCGCGCTAGTCTTAGCGTGGATCGCGGTGACGGACGTCACTTCACCTGTCTACGCTATCCTTGTGCGAGACTCACGCAGGAATCCAGCGCAATATGAATGTCCTGATCGTTGATGACGACCCCCTTGCCCGCGAGCGCCTGAGCCGAATGGTTGGTGATCTCGAGGGATACAGTGTCCTGGAGCCAAGCGCCACGAACGGCGAAGAAGCACTGGCACTGATCGACAGCCACAAGCCGGATATCGTTCTGCTCGATATTCGCATGCCAGGCCTCGACGGCCTGCAAGTGGCCGCGCGATTGTGCGAGCGCGAAACCCCACCCGCCGTGGTGTTCTGCACAGGTTCCGATGAATTTGCCGTGGAAGCCTTACAGGCCAGCGCCGTAGGTTATCTGGTGAAACCGGTGAGAACTGAACATTTACATGACGCATTAAAAAAAGCCGAACGCCCCAATCGCGTCCAACTCTCGGCCCTGACCCGTCCGGCCGCCGAAAGTGGCAGTGGCCCTCGCAGCCATATCAGCGCCCGCACCCGAAAGGGGATCGAGCTGATTCCGCTGGATCAGGTGGTCTATTTTATCGCCGATCACAAATACGTGACCTTGCGCCACGAAGCCGGCGAAGTGTTGCTTGATGAACCGCTCAAGGCCCTCGAAGACGAATTTGGTGACCGTTTCGTGCGCATCCACCGCAATGCATTGGTCGCGCGCGAGCGCATCGAGCGCTTGCAACGAACGCCTCTGGGGCATTTCCAGCTGTTCCTCAAAGGCCTGAACGGCGATGCATTGATTGTCAGTAGGCGCCATGTGGCCGGCGTACGGAAAATGATGCAACAGCTTTGATTCGCTGATCACAGGCGGATTTCACACCCGATTGCCGGAGATCCGGGGCCAGGGAGGCCGAGTAGTTTCTGATACAAGTCAAAGTGGATTTGGCTGAGCTGTTATTATCTGCCGTATCTATTCAGTACGGATTGATCCATGTCCTCTCGCCAGATCCGCATCGCCACCCGCAAAAGTGCTCTCGCCCTGTGGCAGGCCGAATACGTCAAAGCCCGTCTGGAAGAGGCTCATCCGGGCCTGCTCGTGACGCTGGTCCCGATGGTCAGTCGTGGCGACAAGCTGCTCGACTCGCCGTTGTCGAAAATCGGCGGCAAGGGCCTGTTCGTCAAAGAACTGGAAACCGCGCTGCTGGAAAACGAAGCCGATATCGCCGTGCACTCCATGAAAGACGTGCCGATGGACTTCCCGCAAGGCCTGGGCCTGTTCTGTATCTGCGAGCGCGAAGACCCGCGTGATGCATTCGTCTCCAATACCTATGCCAGCCTTGAGGCGTTGCCGCCCGGCAGCATCGTCGGTACCTCTAGCCTGCGCCGTCAGGCCCAGTTGCTGACTCGTCGTCCGGACCTGGAAATTCGTTTCCTGCGCGGCAACGTCAATACGCGCCTGGCCAAGCTCGATGCCGGCGAATACGACGCTATTATCCTCGCGTCCGCCGGTTTGATCCGGCTGGGATTTGAGGATCGCATCACCTCGGCCATCAGTGTCGACGACAGTCTGCCGGCCGGTGGCCAGGGCGCGGTGGGGATCGAGTGCCGCAGTGCTGACAGTGAAATCCACGCGTTGCTGGCACCACTGCATCACCAGGACACCGCCACCCGTGTGACCGCCGAACGTGCCCTTAACAAACACTTGAATGGCGGCTGCCAAGTGCCGATCGCCTGCTACGCCGTGCTTGAGGGCGAGCAGGTCTGGTTGCGTGGCCTGGTGGGTGATCCAAGTGGCGGTCTGTTGCTCAGCGCCCAGGCACGTGCGCCGCGTGGCGATGCCGAAGCCCTGGGTGTGCGCGTGGCCGAAGACCTGTTGAGCCAAGGTGCCGCTGACATTCTGAAAGCGGTCTATGGCGAGGCGGGTCACGAGTGACAGGCTGGCGCCTGCTACTGACGCGTCCGGCGGATGAGTCGGCGGTGCTGAGTGGTCTCTTGGCCGAACAGGGGATTTTCAGTAGCAGCTTGCCGCTTTTGGACATCGTGCCGATCCCCGCCTCTGACACAATGCGTGACGTGATCCGAGGCCTGGATCGCTATTGTGCCTTGATCGTGGTCAGCAAGCCCGCCGCACGGATCGGCATCGAACTGCTCGACCGGTATTGCTCGCAAACACCGCGCGTGAAGTGGTTCAGCGTCGGCGCGGCGACGGCGCAGATTCTTCAGGATCGCGGCTTGGACGTGAGCTTCCCGGAGGAAGGCGATGACAGCGAAGCCTTGCTTGAGCTGGCGAATTTGCGCGAGGCTGTCGCGCGGCCTGATCCGCGTGTGCTGATCCTGCGCGGGGAGGGTGGTCGCGAGTGGCTGGCTGAGCGCTTGCGAGAGCGAGGTGCTAGTGTCGAGTATCTGGAGTTGTACCGCCGCGAGCTGCCGCCATACCCGCCGGCAGCGCTGTCGGAACTGATCGAAGCGGAACGCCTGAATGCGCTGGTGGTCAGCAGTGGACAGGGTTTTGAGCACCTGCATCAATTGGCTGGCGATGCCTGGCCGCAGTTGGCGCGGATGCCGTTGTTTGTACCAAGCCCCAGGGTCGCCGAGCTGGCACGTGCCGCCGGGGCCCTGACAGTTGTGGATTGCCGTGGCGCCAGCGCCGCGGCTTTGCTAACGGCGCTACGGGAGCATCCCGTGCCCGTTCTCTAATGCAAAGGATGGATACGTGAGCGAAACAGCCTTGCCTAAAGATGACGTCCGGCCAGTGCTCGATGCACCAGCCGATGCTCCTGTTGATGAAGTGCCGCCGCCACGTGATGCGGTACAGCGCCGAGGCAATGGGCTGGCAATCGTCGCGCTGCTGCTGGGTGCTGCCGGTGTCGCGGTAGGTGGTTGGGGTGCCTGGCAGGTGCGTCATCTGCAAGCGACCAATCAGCAGCACTTGAGACAGGTGCAAGCGTTGAGCGACGAGGCGCAAAGCCTGAAACTCAATGAGCAGCGCCTTAGCGCGCGCCTGGAACAATTGCCCGGCGCCGATGTACTGGAAGAGCGCAGTCGTCTGGTGGTTCAACTGCAGGGCGATCAGCAGCGACTCAATCAGCGTCTGGAAACCGTCCTCGGGGCCAGCCGCAAGGACTGGCGCCTGGCTGAAGCCGAGCACTTACTGCGTCTGGCCAGCCTGCGCCTGTCTGCGTTGCAGGACATCAGCAGTGCCCAGGCCCTGGTCCAGGGTGCCGACGAAATTCTCCGCGAACAAAATGACCCCGGTGCCTTCGCCGCTCGCGAACAGGTGGCGAAAACCCTGGTGGCCTTGCGCAGCACCGAACAGCCGGATCGCACCGGGCTGTTCCTGCGCCTGGGTGCGCTGCGCGATCAGGTGGTCGGTCTCACCGAGCTGGCCCCCGAGTACAAGGACCGTGGCGAATCCCTGCTGGGCCTGACCGCCGACGGCGACGGCGCCAGCCGCTGGGCGCAATGGTGGGATCAGATCTCGCGCTACATCCGTATCGATTTCAACGCCGATAAAAATGTCCGTCCGTTGCTCGCCGGGCAGAGCCTGAGCCAAGTGCGTCTGGCACTGAGTCTGGCACTGGAGCAGGCGCAATGGGCTGCGCTCAATGGCCAGGCGGCGGTTTACAGCCAGGCGCTGGACGAGGCACGGGACGTGCTCAAGGGCAACTTCAACCCGGACAACCCGCAGAGCAAAGTGATGCTTGAACAGGTGGCCGAGCTGAGCAAGCAGCCTGTCACGGTGGTAACTCCGGATCTGACCGGTACGCTGAGCGCGGTTCAAGGGTATCTGGAGCGGCGCAATGTCAACGCCGAAGACTCGATCAAACCGCTGGCCAAGCCTGCTGCGAACGCCGCACAGGAGGCCACGCCATGAAGCGCCTGTATGTGATCGTGTTTCTGGCCATTGCCGCCGCGGCGGCGCTGGGGTTGGCGATTGCCGAGCATTCCGGTTACGTGTTGATTGCCTATAAAAGCTTTCGCTTCGAGTCGAGCCTGTGGGCGACACTGGCGCTGGTCGCCGTACTCTGGCTAGTGTTCTGGGGCATCAAGGCGTTGATCGAGTTGGTGACGACGTCCGGCGGTGTGGTCAATCCGTGGTCACGGCGCAACCGCAGTCGCCGGGTACAGGTGGCGATCGAACATGGTCAGCTGGACTTGGCCGAGGGTCGCTGGGCCAGTGCCCAACGTCATCTGCATCGTGCTGCGGAAGCCGAGCGTCAGCCGCTGCTTTATTACCTCGGCGCTGCCCGTGCAGCGAACGAACAAGGGCATTACGAAGAGAGTGACAGCCTGCTGGAACGTGCGCTGGAGCGTCAGCCGCAGGCCGAGTTGGCAATCGCCCTGAACCACGCGCAATTGCAGACCGACCGAGGCGATACCGAAGGTGCCCTGACGACTCTGCAAGCCATGCACGAGCGCCACCCTCATAACGCACAGACCCTGCGCCAGTTGCAGCGCCTGCACCAGCAACGGGGCGACTGGTCGGCAGTGATTCGCCTGTTGCCGGAACTGCGCAAGGACAAAGTCCTGCCGCCGGCGGAACTGGCCGAGCTGGAACGCCGTGCCTGGGGCAAGAATCTTTCCCTGGCGGCACATCAGGAAGCGGACGGGACCGTCGGTTTGCAGTCGCTCAACCGTGCCTGGCAGCAGCTGACTGCGGCTCAGCGGCAGGAGCCGCCATTGGTGCTGGCCTATGCCGAGCAGCTACGGCAACTGGGGGCGCAGGTCGAGGCCGAGGAAGTCTTGCGCACCGCGCTAAAGCGCAGCTATGACAGTCACCTGGCGCGTCTCTACGGGCTGGTTCGTGGCAGTGATCCGGCTCGCCAGTTGCAGCTTGCCGAAAGCTGGCTCAAGGATCATCCCGCCGACCCGAGCTTGCTGCTGACGCTGGGGCGCCTGTGCCTGCAAAGCAGTCTGTGGGGCAAGGCCCGGGACTATCTGGAAAGCAGTCTGCGCGTGCAGCGCAATCCGGAAGCCTGTGCCGAACTGGCGCGGCTGCTGGCGCAGATGGGTGACACCGAGCGTAGCAATCAGCTGTTCCAGGAAGGGTTGGGATTGCTCGATGAGCGCTTGCTGGCAGCGCCGTTGCCGGTACCCGTTCGCGCTTGATTAAGTCCGAGCTTCAACCGATGACCTTGTGGCGAGGGCGCTTGTCGAAGCGCCGCACAGTCCCGCTGGGCTGCAAAGCGGCCCTCATGCCACAACGGATGCACTTCAACGTTGGATTTTTTTACGTCTGATTGCTTCTTCAGCAGAATCCTACAAAGGACTACGCCTGATCCTCCAGATGCTGTCGGGAATTCCCTACACCCCTGTTGAACTGTCCTTGTCAGCCCGTCTTGTAACGCCGGCGCGCTTTCCTCTACCGTAGCCGTCGGTCCTTATTGCTATGGAAAAGCCATGTCTTTGGCCTGCACACGCTCCTTGTTCTTCACGGTTTTCGTTGCGGGCGCCCTGGTTCTGGGCGTGTCCTACTATCTGGAGTATTCGGTCGGCCTCAAGCCTTGCGGTTTATGCCTGTTGCAGCGAATTTGTCTGGCGCTGCTGACAGGTGTCTGCCTGATGGCCGCCGTGCAGGGGCCTGGTCGTCTCGGTTCCTCTCTCTATTGGCTGCTCAGCCTGCTATGCAGTCTGGCAGGTACGGTCACGGCGTGGCGGCAAGTGCTCTTGCAAAGCGATCCGGTGCATCAGCTATCAACCTGTGCACCCAACCTGGTTGAGCTGTTCGCCAGTACGCCGTGGGTCTGTGTTGTGCAGCAGATATTCCAAGGCACCATCGATTGCGGGCAGATCTCCTGGACGCTGTTCGACTTGAGCATCCCGGAGTGGAGTTTGTTGTTCTTCGTTGCGATGTCGATTCTGAGTGTTTATCAGCTGTTGCACCTTATCTGGATCAACGTGCGCAGACCGCTCGGCGGCGACTCGTCGCCCGGGGTCCTGGCGGGCGATTAAACACTTGTATGAACTTTATCGCCTGCGTACCTTGAAGCCACCGTCGTGCGGGCATAATCTGGCCCGCACGTGTCATTGGATTTATGTTGCTCGATGACGCTCTGCCTGGGCGACTCTTGATCATCAGGAGTACGACGGATGTAGAGCAGCATGACCCACAAGGGAAGAGAGAACGCCATGCTCGAAAGTTGTCAGAATGCTCAGGAACGTTGGGGTGGAGTACATCTGCTGATCGATCGCTGGTTGCAGGAGCGTCGAGAACTGATCGGGGCCTATGACGCACTCGGCGCAAAGCCTGAGGCTCTGGGCGATAACCGCAAGCCTTTGCTGGAGTTCTGCGGCGTGCTGGTCGATTACGTGTCTGCCGGCCACTTCGAAATCTATGAACAGCTGACGGGGGAGGCCAAGGCCTTCAACGACAAACGTGGTCTGGAACTCGCCGAGACCCTCTACCCTCGCATCGACGTCATCACCGAGAAACTCCTCGCGTTCAACGATCTATGCGATGAAGGAAAGTGTGTCGCGGAGAAGTTCAAGGAGCTTGGCGGCCTGTTGCACGAACGCTTCGAACTGGAAGACTGCTTGATCGAAGTGCTGCACACCGCTCACAAGGAAACCGATTCGGTCCAGGCCTGAATCGTTCACCGCAAGACCCCGAAACGGTGCGCCAAGGCGCGCCGTTTTTCATTTGCGCGATCAGCTGGTGACGCCGCGTAATTCGACCTCAAACACCAGCGGCGTGAATGGCGCGATCAGGTCACCGGCACCGTCGGCGCCATAGGCTTGTGCCGATGGAATCACCAGGCGCCATTTGGCACCGACCGGCATGTTTTGCAGCGCGATGCGCCAACCATTGATCACGCTATCGAGACTGAACCACTGTGGCTGATTGTTCTGGTCGAATACTGTGCCGTCGGGCAGGCGTCCGACATAAAGCACCTGCACCTTTCCGTTTGGTCCCGCCTTGGCGCCAGTCCCCGGTGTCAACTCTGTCAGCAGGATCCCATCGTCCAGTTCACGAACACCGGGTTTGGCTTTTTCCCCGGCGAGAAAACGTTGCTCGTTTTCCAGAGCGAGTTCGTTTTGCGGTGCAGGTGTTTGCATGGCAATCCGGGCTTCGTGCTCGGTCAGGATCTGTTCGATCTGCTCATCTTTCAGGGCCAGGGGTTTGCCTTGATAAGCTTGCTGCAGACCTTCGACCAGCGCTTTGAGTTGAAGGTCGGGAACCTCCTGACGCAAGCGTTCACCGAGGCTCGCACCCAGGCTGTAAGCGAGATCGTGAGCGTCATTTTCCTGGGTTTTTTCAGCAGCCTGGGCCGCGGAAAAAATCACGCACAGCGATAAAAAAAGGTAGCGCGACATAGGCACTCTCCGACCTGAGATGCGGGCGATTATGCCAGTGAGAATGCGTCCAACGGTGAACTGCTTTTGTTCAAGCGCCGAACATTTTCGATCCGTTGCAACGCAACGCTTTGGATACTGTCAAGATGCCCTAGCGGCGGTAGCAGCAGAGGTCTAGTATGAGCCGCACCCACGTCAGCCAGGAGGTAAACCATGTCGGCCACCAAGAAGCCTGTAAATACCCCGTTGCACTTACTCCAACAACTCTCGGGCAGTTTGCTCGAGCATCTGGAAACCGCTTGTTCCGAAGCCTTGGCTGATGCTGAAAAACTGCTCGCCAAGCTGGAAAAGCAACGCGGAAAAGCGCAGGAAAAATTGCACAAATCCCGCACCAAATTGCAGGACGCTGCAGCTGCCGGAAAGGCCAAGGCACAAGCCAAGGCCAAGGACGGAGTGAAGCAGCTCGAAGACCTGCTTGATGCCCTCAAGGAGCGTCAGTCGGACACTCGCGCCTACATCCTGCAGCTCAAGCGCGACGCTCAAGAAAGCCTGAAACTGGCCCAGGGTGTCGGTCGTGTACAAGAGGCTGTCGGCAAGGCATTGTCCCTGCGTGCGGCCAAGCCTGCTGCGGCTCCTGCCAAGAAAGCCGCTACCAAGCCGGTTGCTGCAAAAGCTCCGGCCAAGTCTGCCGCCAAACCGGTCGTCAAAGCGCCGGTGAAAGCCGCAGCAAAACCTGTGGCGAAAAAACCGGTTGCTGCCAGCGCTGCAAAACCAGCTGCCAGAACTGCCGCCGCCAAACCGGCCGCCAAGCCAGCTGCTGCTAAACCAGCTGCTGCAAAATCGGCTGCAAGAACTGCTGCTAAACCAGCTGCTGCAAAACCAGCTGCAAGAACTGCTGCTGCGAAAAGCGCCGCTGCAAAACCAGCCGCAAAACCCGCTGCGAAAAGCGCCGCTGCGAAACCTGCAGCCAAGCCAGCCGCAAAACCTGTCGCGGCTAAAGCCGTTGCCAAGCCAGCTGCAAAAACAGCCGCTAAACCGGCTGCGAAAACGGCTGCTGCAAAACCTGCGGCCGCCAAGTCAGCCACTGCCGCAAGACCTGCCGCAGCGAAACCAGCCGCCAAGCCAGCGACTGCTGCAAAACCTGCTGCCGCGAAACCTGCCGCTGCAAAACCGGCTGCAAAACCAGTCGCAAAACCGGCTGCAAAACCTGCTGTGAAAAAACCGGCCACTGCCGCCAAGCCGACCCCAGCGCCTGCTGCCAAGCCAGCGACGCCAGCGCCATCTGCTTCGGCTGCTCCTGCGGCTGCACCAACACCAACCACTTCGACAGCCACCTCTGCGCCAACGCCAGTCGCTCCGTCGAACTCCGCCACCACCCCAACCAGCGCTTCCTAAGTGCCGGTCACCGCGACGCGCAGCTCATGCAGCGCGTCGCGGACCGAGGGGGTGACGTTCACTGCCACACCTTCCAGCCAGGCCGATTGATCGCTCACTTCATGCTGCGGCCAATCCTGTGCCGCTCGCTCCAATCGCAACAACAGATGCCGTTCGGCTTCCAGTTCCAAGGCTTTCACTTGTTCGCGCAGCGAGTGCAGCTCGGCATCGCTTGTTGCAGCGGATTTCCATTGCGTGCGTAAAGCGCGTAACGGCTTCACGACATCGGCGTCCCAAGGCTTAATCAGGCTGCGAAGTTGCAGCAAGCGTTGATCATTGCAGGCGACTCCCCGCTGATCCAGCCATGCCCCGCACAACAGCAGGCACACATTGACACCCGCCGATTGCAAGTGCAGACACGCCTGTTCGACACCCGGACGGGCGTAAAGGGCCAGGGAAAAGCTCCACAGGTCAGAGGACATAGTGCTACTCGCGCCAGTTGCGAGCGAAGCTGGTAGACTCCGCCGCCATTATGATTCGACTTCAGAACCTGACTTTACAGCGTGGCCCGCAACGTCTGCTAGAAGACGCCGAGCTGACCCTGCACGCCGGCCAGAAAGCCGGCCTTATCGGTGCCAACGGTGCCGGCAAATCGAGCCTGTTCGCCTTGCTTCGGGGTGAACTGCACCCGGATTCGGGCGACTGCTTCCTGCCGGCCGACTGGCGTATCGCCCACATGCGCCAGGAGGTCGACACCCTCGAACGCCTGGCGGTCGACTACGTGCTCGATGGCGACCTGCGCCTGCGTCAGGTGCAACGCGACCTGGCGGCTGCCGAAGCGGCCCATGACGGTGCCGCACAAGCCCGTCTGCACTCGGAGCTCGATAGCGCCGATGGCTATACTGCTGACGCTCGTGCGCGCAAGCTGCTGGCCGGCCTGGGGTTCACCAACGAGCAAATGGATCGCCAGGTCGGAGATTTCTCCGGTGGCTGGCGGATGCGTCTGAACCTGGCGCAAGCCTTGATGTGTCCCTCCGACCTGCTGCTGCTCGATGAGCCGACCAACCACTTGGACCTCGACGCCATCATCTGGCTCGAAGAATGGCTCAAGAGCTATCCCGGCACCTTGATGCTGATCTCCCACGATCGCGACTTCCTCGATGCCGTGGTCGATCACGTGGCCCACGTCGATCAGCGCAAGATTACCCTGTATCGCGGTGGCTACAGTGCTTTCGAGCGTGCCCGCGCCGAACGCCTGGCCCAGCAACAGCAAGCCTACGAGAAGCAGCAGGCGCAACGTGCGCACATGGAAAGCTACATCGCCCGCTTCAAGGCCCAGGCAACCAAGGCCCGTCAGGCCCAGAGCCGGATCAAGGCGCTGGAGCGGATGGAAGAACTGACCGCGGCCCACGTCGATTCGCCGTTCGATTTCGTCTTTCGCGAATCGCAGAAAATTTCCAGCCCGTTGATTGACCTGTCCGATGCCCGCCTGGGCTACGGCGATAAAACCGTGTTGGAGAAGGTCAAGCTGCAACTGACCCCCGGCGCGCGAATCGGGTTGCTCGGTCCCAACGGTGCCGGTAAATCGACCCTGATCAAGAACCTTGCGGGTGAGCTGGAGCCGCTGGCGGGCCGTTTGACCCGTGGCGAGAACACCGTGGTGGGCTACTTCGCCCAGCATCAGCTCGACTCCCTGGATGCTAAGGCCAGTCCGCTGCTGCACTTGCAGCGACTGGCGCCGACCGAGCGCGAACAGACCTTGCGCGACTTCCTCGGCGGTTTCGACTTCCGTGGTGCGCGGATCGACGAACCGGTGTTGAATTTCTCCGGTGGCGAGAAGGCGCGACTGGCGCTGGCGTTGATCGCCTGGGACCGACCGAACCTGTTGCTGCTCGACGAGCCGACCAACCACCTGGACCTGGAAATGCGCCTGGCGTTGACCATGGCCCTGCAGGAGTTCAGCGGTGCGGTTCTGGTGGTCTCCCACGACCGTCACCTGCTCAAAAGCACCACCGATAACTTCTTCCTGGTGGCGGACGGCAAGGTCGAAGAGTTCGACGGCGACCTCGAAGACTACACCCGTTGGCTGGTGGACTACCGTCAGCGCAATGCGCCGGTCAGCAACACCCCGGTCAACCCGGACAAGACCGACAAGAAGGCCCAGCGCCAGGCTGCGGCTGCTCTGCGCCAGCAACTGGCTCCCCACAAGCGCGAAGCGGAAAAGCTTGAGGCCGAACTGGGCAAGCTGCACGAGAAGCTGGCGAAAATCGATGTCAGCCTCGGCGACAGCGATATCTACGAACCGGCGCGCAAGAACGAGTTGCGTGATCTGCTGGCCGAACAGGCCAGGTTGAAGGTGCGTGAGGCAGAACTGGAAGAGGCCTGGATGCAAGCCCTGGAACTGCTGGAAAGCATGCAGGCGGAGTTGGAGGCGCTGTCCTGATGGACGCCTTCAAGTTGCCGCTGCCGCCGATGTGGGCCGAGCCGATCTGGCTCGGCGTGCAAATCCTGCTGATTCTGCTGGCCGGTTACATAGCCCAGCGTTTTGTCGCCAAGTGCCTGACCCGACTGGGCGAGCGCTACCCGTTTCCGCCGCAATTGCTGATGCCGCTGCGCGGCGGTCTGCGTTGGCTGATCATGGGCAGCGCGCTGATTTTCGTGCTGGAACGCCTCGGAGTGTCAGCCACGGTGCTCTGGACGGCATTATCCGGGTTTGTCGCGGTCGCTGCGGTGGCGTTTTTCGCCATGTGGAGCGTGCTCTCCAATTTGCTCTGCGCGATCCTGATTTTTACCGTCGGCCCGTTCCGCCTCGGCGATGTGGTCGAATTGGTGGACACCACCGACAAGCCTGGCGTGAAAGGCCGGGTCGTGGCGATCAACCTGCTGTACACCACGCTGATCGAGGCCGAAGAGCTCGGGACCGGCAGTGCCATGGTGCAAGTGCCTAACAGTCTGTTCTTCCAGCGCTCGGTGCGGCGTTGGCGTGGAACTGATGTGTTTCCTTCGAGCGGGTTCGAAAAGTAAGCCTTCTGGCGTCTGGCACACCGCTTTCGCGAGCCTGCTCGCGAAGAGACCCTCAAGCCGGCAGCATTGCTCGGCAACCGCAACATCCGGCAAAAAAAATGATAGTCATCCGCCCAAAGCCGCATTAGCTTAGATGTCTGTCACGAGTCTGAGTCGAGGTGTCCAATGGAGCTTCAAACATGGCTGGCGTTCTTTGCCGCCTGTTGGGTGATCAGTTTGTCTCCTGGCGCCGGCGCCATTGCGTCGATGTCCAGCGGTCTGCAATACGGTTTCTGGCGTGGTTACTGGAACGCGTTGGGCCTGCAATTGGGCCTAGCAGTACAAATTGCCATTGTCGGTGCCGGTGTGGGGGCGATTCTCACGGCGTCGGCCACCGCTTTCTATGCAATCAAATGGTTCGGTGTGGCGTACCTGGTCTATCTTGCGATCAAGCAATGGCGAGCGCTGCCCAGCGACATGAGCGATGACGCGGCCATCCGCCAGATCGGCAAGCCGATAGCCCTGGTTTTCCGTGGCTTTCTGGTGAACATCAGCAACCCGAAGGCCCTGATCTTCATGCTTGCGGTGTTGCCGCAGTTCATCGACCCGCACGCCCCCCTGCTGATCCAGTATGTAATCATCGGCGTGACCATGATCTTCGTCGATCTGATCGTTATGGCCGGCTACACCGGGCTGGCCTCCAAGGTGCTGCGACTGTTGCGTACGCCCAAGCAGCAAAAACGCATGAACCGCACGTTTGCCGGGCTGTTCATTGGCGCGGCGGCCTTCATGGCGACCCTGCGCAAAGCCGCGGTGTAAACCTTCAGTGTCTGATCCTGAAACAGGTTTGTACCTGTGTCACTCTCAAAACGCCCGATGCGCCGCATCGGGCGTTTTGTATTTCAGCGACAGATGCGGTTGCTCGTTGTTATAGATCTGCACCGACTCGTCCACCCTCCGGGTGGCATCAAAATCCTTGGGACGATGCAGTGATAACTCGTCATTCGATGATCCACTGGCGCTTTAGTGGTTCGCCTGGAAGGCGGGAGTGATACGCAATCCACAACAAAGCTTGAGTGAAAGTCATTGGGAGTGAACAATATGTTACTTCGTGTTTCCAATTGAGATTCATTCATGATTGCCCCGTCCCGATTCCTGGCCTGGCTGATGGTGCCTGTCTTTGCCTTATGCAGTTTCAAGCTGCTGGCCGACACGGTGGAAGGCGCTCCGCAAGCCCTGCATTTACTCGACTATATCGGCGCGGATTACCCGCAAGCGGTGCAAGCAGGCAAGGTCGTCAACGAGTCCGAGTACCGCGAGCAGCTGGAATTCGTCCAGGCGCTGCAAGGCATGGTGGCCGCCATGCCGGCCAACCCTGAGAAGGCCGGTCTGGAAAAGGGCATCAACACGCTGCGCAATGCGATCGCTGCGCGTCAGGATGGCGTAGATGTTGCCCGTCAGGCGCGGCAACTGGGTGCAAAACTGGCCGTGGCCTATGAAGTCAGCCAGGCGCCGATCATTACCCCGGACCCGACCCGGGGCGCACCGCTGTACGCACAGCACTGTTCAGTGTGCCACGGCGATGCCGGGGCGGGTGATGGCCCGGCGGGCGTCGGACTGACACCGCCTCCGGCCAACCTGCGCGATCACGCGCGCCTGGATCACTTGAGCCTCTACGCGATCTACAACACCCTGGGCCTCGGAGTTGAAGGCACCGACATGCCAGCCTTCGCCGATCAACTGGACGATCGCCAGCGTTGGGACCTGGCCACTTACATCGCCAGCTTCAGCGCCGATCCGGCGACCGCCAGCAACGACAAGGTCTACAACATTGCCGATCTGGCCCGTCAGACTCCGGCCGAAGTACAGGCCGCCGATGGCCCACAAGCCGCGGCGACCTTCCGCGCGCAACGGGCGCAGCCGCCACAGGTCAAGCGTGGCCCGGCGCAGTTGCTCGACTACACAGCGGCGACCCTGGACAAGAGCGTTGCAGCCTACCGTGCCGGTGACCACGATCAGGCGTATGACTTGTCGGTGGCGGCGTACCTGGAAGGCTTCGAACTGGTCGAAAGCTCTCTGGATAACGTTGACGCCAACGTGCGCAAGGACACGGAAAAGTCACTGATGGCCTACCGTCAGTCGTTGCAGGACGGTTTGCCGCTGGAGCAGGTCGAGCAGCGTCTGGAGGCGGCCAAGGTTAAATTGAAGACCTCTGCCAGTCTGTTGGGCAGCGATGGTTTGAGCTGGTCCCTGAGCTACATTTCCGGCCTGTTGATTCTGTTGCGCGAAGGGCTGGAAGCGATTCTGGTGCTGGCGGCGATCCTCGCCTTCCTGCGCAACACCGGCCAGCAATCGGCGGTGCGCAGTGTCAACGTCGGTTGGGGCCTGGCGCTGTTGGCCGGCCTGGGGACCTGGGCGTTGGCAGCCTATGTAATCGACGTCAGTGGTTCTCAGCGTGAATTGCTGGAAGGCGCGACGGCGTTGTTCGCCAGCGTCATGGTGCTGTGGCTGGGCGTGTGGATGCACGACCGTCGCCATGCCGCGGCCTGGCAGGATTACATCAAGAGCAGCCTGGTGGGCGGCGGTGGGCGTTTCGGTTTTGCGATCCTGGCGTTCTTCTCGGTGTATCGCGAGCTGTTTGAAGTGATTCTGTTCTACGAGACTCTGTGGTTGCAGGCTGGTCCTGCGGGCCACGACGCGGTGCTGGCCGGCGGTGCGACGGCGCTGGTGCTGTTGGTGGGGTTGGCGTGGGTGATCCTGCGCGGCTCGGCGAAACTGCCGTTGACGTTGTTCTTCAGCATCAACGCCGGTCTGCTGTGCGCATTGTCGGTGGTGTTCGCCGGGCATGGCGTGAAGGCGCTGCAGGAAGCCGGGATCTTCGGAACACGACCGGTGCCGTTCTTTGATTTCGACTGGCTGGGGATACATGCGGATGCTTATTCGCTGAGTGCTCAGGCGGTGGCGATCCTTGCGATCATTGTGCTGTATGGCCGCAGTCGTGTGGCCGAGAAGCAGCGGGTGACGGCTTAACAGCATTCGCTTCGCTCACATTCGCGAGCAGGCTCGCTCCCACGGGATTGTGTATAACTTGTGGGGACGAGCCTGCTTGCGAAGCTTTTTAGAGAGGAAGACCTGATGCGTGTCTGGATCGATGCCGACGCCTGCCCCCGGGCGGCCAAGGATCTGGTGGTGAAATTCGCCCTCAAGCGCCAGTTCGAAGTGGTGCTGGTGGCCGGCCAGCCGCAGAGCAAACCGGGCCTGGCGCTGGTAAAGCTGATCGTGGTGCCGAGCGGACCGGATGCCGCCGACGACTACCTGGTGGAACACGCCGTGCCCGGTGAGTTGGTGATCTGCAGCGATGTGCCGCTGGCCGACCGCCTGGTGAAAAAGGGCGTTGCGGCGTTGGATCCCCGGGGCAAGGAGTTCGATGCGCAGAACATGGGCGACCGGCTGGCGGTGCGCAACCTGTTCACCGACTTGCGAGAACAAGGGCAGATGAGTGGCGGACCGGCGCCGTTTGGCGAGCGTGAGAAGCAGGCGTTTGCCAATGCGCTGGATCGGATTTTGACCAGGCTGAACCGCAAACCCTGAGCTATGCCAAGAACCCTGTGGGAGCGGGTTTGCTCGCTCCCACATTAGATTAGTGTCAGGCGTCGTTTTCGTGGGTCAATTCGAGTACGCGGTCGACCAGTTTATTGATGCCTGACGCGGCTTCACTGATCGATTGAGCCAGCATATACGCCGGGGTGCTCACCAGTTTGCGCGCCTTGTCTTCGACGATGTCGCTCACCCCACACTCTTTGTGAGTGGCGCCCATCTTGTTCAACGCAGCTGCAGTGTCGGCGTCATTACCGATGGTGCAGGTCACGCCCGGACCGTAGATCTTCGCCGCCAGGGCCGGCGAGATGCAGATCAGGCCAACCGGTTTGCCGGCCTCGGCAAAGGCTTCGGTCAAGGCCAGGACATCCGGTTGCACGGTGCAGCCGGTGCCTTCGACGGCGAAGTTGGAGAGGTTCTTGGCCGATCCGAAACCGCCGGGAATGATCAGGGCATCGAATTCTTCAGCGTCAGCTTCGCGGATGTCCTTGATCTCGCCGCGGGCAATGCGCGCCGACTCCACCAACACGTTGCGCGACTCGGGCATTTCTTCGCCGGTCAGGTGATTGATCACATGCAGCTGCGCGATATTCGGTGCGAAACACTGCACCTGCGCGCCGCGCTGGTCCAGGCGCAGCAGGGTAATCACGCTTTCGTAGATCTCGGCGCCGTCGTACACACCACAACCGGAAAGGATCACTGCAACTTTTTTGCTCATGGGCTTTTCTCCAGATTCATGGCGTTAAATGTCCACTAATTTGTCACTCGTTGCCATAGGGTTAATTCGCGGCTAAACATAGGATCTGTCCTACAGATTCCGATCAGGGCGCGTCATGGACTTCATTTTGTATGCGGTGCCGTTTTTCTTTGTGCTGATTGCCGTCGAGCTGCTGGCCGACCGCTGGCGCGGGGTCAGCAACTATCGGGTGGCGGATGCGATCAACAGCATCAGCACCGGGGTGTTGTCGACCACCACGGGCCTGCTGACCAAAGGGGTGGGTCTGGTGACCTACGCTTTTGCCCTCAAGCACCTGGCGCTGTTCGAGCTCTCGGCTGATAGTGTGTGGGTCTGGCTGTTCGCCTTTGTCTTTTATGATTTTTGCTACTACTGGCTGCACCGCATGGGCCACGAGCGCAACATCCTCTGGGCCGCGCATTTGGTGCATCACCAGAGCGAGGATTACAACCTTTCCACCGCCCTGCGCCAGACCAGCACCGGGTTTCTGTTGAGCTGGATCTTCTACCTGCCGATGGCCGTGGCCGGCGTGCCATTGGCGGTGTTCATCAGTGTCGCCGCGCTGAACCTGCTGTACCAGTTCTGGGTGCATACCCGGCACATTCCCAAGCTCGGCTGGTTCGAGTGGTTCTTTGTCACGCCATCCAATCATCGGGCCCACCACGCACAGAACGCTCTCTACATGGATCGCAACTACGGCGGGGTGTTCATTATTTGGGACCGTCTGTTCGGCTCGTTCCAGGAAGAGGACGACAACGAGCCAGTGATTTTCGGCGTGACCACCCCACTGGCAAGCTGGAATCCGTTATGGGCGAACGTGCAGTTCTACGCGCAGTTGTGGGCGGATGCGCGGCGTGCCGAAAGCACCTGGGACAAGCTGCGGATCTGGTTCATGCGCACCGGCTGGCGACCGGCGGATGTGGCGGCCAAGTACCCGATGAGCAAACCGGACTTGAGTCAGTTCCGCAAATTCGAGGTACCACTGGATGGCCGTCAGCTGTGGTACGTGGCGTTGCAGTTCTGCGTTTACATCGCGCTGGGCAGCTACTTGATGAATCTGGAACCACAGCTGTCGACTTCCGCGCTGGTGCTGGGCTGGGGCGCGTTGGCGCTGGGTTTGTTCGTGCTGGGCGTGGCCCTGGAGAATCGCCCGTGGGCGTTGAAGCTGGAGCTGCTGCGACTGGCGGCGAATGTGCCGCTGGTGTGGCTGGCGCCGGTGGTGGGGCTATGGCCGGCCAGCGCGGTGGGCTGGGTCGGCCTGCTCAGTTACAGCCTGCTCAGTGCTATCGGTCTCTATTGCTGTAGAAACCGTTTTACTCGGCTGGCGTCTTAGGATCGCCAGTACTGGCGCGTTCAGCTTTCAGGGCCTGTTCATCGGCATAGACCTGTTTGGCCAGACGCGCATTCTTGAAGCGTCGGCGAAGCCACAGGCCCAGGCCCAGGACCAGCAGGCCGCCGAGCACCCACAGTTCGTACTTCTTGATGCTGCCGAGCATGCCTTCGAGTACCGCGCCGAAGTGGTAGGCCGCCGCGGCCAGCGCAGTGGCCCAGATCGCCGCGCCAATGCCGTTGAGCAGCAGATAACGGCCCGGTGGATAGCCTGACAGACCGATCGCCACCGGCATTACCGTACGCAGGCCATAGACAAAGCGGAAGCTCAAGACCCAGATGTCCGGGTGCTTGCGGATATGTTCCAGCGCCCGATCACCCATCAGTTGCCAGCGGGGTTTGCGCGCCAGCAGCTTGCGCCCGTGCTTGCGTCCCAGGAAGTACCACAGCTGATCGCCGGCATAACTGCCGAAGAACGCCACGACCACCACCAGGTTGATGTCCATGTATCCACGGAACGCGAGGAAGCCTGCGAGCACCAGAATGGTTTCGCCTTCGAAGAACGTGCCGAGAAACAGGGCAAAATAGCCGAAGTCATGCAGAAATTGTTGGAGCATTGTCTGGGTGCTGGCGAAATGAACGCGCAGCCTAACCCTTCGTACACATTCAGGAAAGTGTCCAAATGTGTCTCGACGTGAACATTTCCTACAAGGACAATGGAATGCGGCTACGTGTCACAGGGTGCGCACAACTGTAATGTGTTCGTCATAATGGCCGCTTATAACTGTCACGCTCGCCCGTCTGCGCGGGCTCAGGAGTCTGCCGTGAGTTTTACCCCTGCCCACCGTTTGTTCCCTGCAACCCGTCTGCGTCGCAACCGTCGTGACGATTTCTCGCGTCGGCTGGTCCGTGAAAATGTGTTGACTGTCGATGACCTGATCCTGCCGGTTTTCGTGCTCGACGGTGAAAACCGCCGTGAAGCGGTGGCTTCGATGCCGGGTGTCGAACGCCTGACCATCGATCTGTTGCTGGAAGAAGCGGCCAAGTGGGTCGAGCTGGGGATTCCGGCGCTGGCGCTGTTCCCGGTCACGCCGCCGGAGCTCAAGTCGCTGGACGCCGCCGAAGCCTGGAACCCCGAGGGTATTGCCCAGCGTGCCACCCGTGCCCTGCGCGCGCAGTTTCCTGAGCTGGGGGTGATCACCGACGTCGCGCTGGACCCGTTCACCACCCACGGACAGGACGGCATTCTCGACGAAGAAGGCTATGTGCAGAACGACATCACCGTCGACGCGCTGGTCAAACAAGCCCTGTCCCATGCCGAAGCCGGCGCTCAGGTCGTTGCGCCGTCGGACATGATGGATGGCCGCATCCAGGCGATCCGTGAAGCCCTCGAATTGGCCGGTCACGTCAACGTGCGGATCATGGCTTACTCGGCGAAGTACGCCAGTGCCTATTACGGCCCGTTCCGCGATGCGGTCGGTTCGGCACTGAACCTGGGCAAGGCCAACAAGGCCTCCTATCAGATGGACCCGGCCAACAGCAACGAAGCCTTGCACGAAGTGGCGGCTGACTTGTCAGAAGGTGCGGACATGGTCATGGTCAAGCCAGGCATGCCGTATCTGGACATCCTCTGCCGGGTCAAAGAAGAATTCAAAGTGCCGACTTTTGTTTATCAAGTCAGCGGCGAATACGCCATGCACATGGCGGCGATCCAGAATGGCTGGTTGAGCGAAGGGGTTATCCTCGAATCCCTGACCGCTTTTAAACGTGCAGGCGCTGATGGCATCCTGACCTACTTTGCCGTTCGTGCAGCTCAATTGTTACGAGAGCAGAAATAGCCCTCCCAGGAACATTCGATGAATACCGAAGGACTCACTGAAGTTGCCGTACAAGACGCTCAACCCGTGGTCGAGCAAGTCGTCGAAACCCCGCCGGAGCTGGAGCCTGCTCCACCCGCGGTGGTGACCGAACCCGCGCTGGCGGCGCCGGCGATTGCCATTCCCGGCCTGGATGACAGCAGCCTGTACATCCATCGCGAGCTCTCGCAACTGCAGTTCAACATCCGCGTGCTGGAACAGGCACTGGACGAGTCCTACCCGTTGCTGGAACGCTTGAAGTTCCTGCTGATTTTCTCCAGCAACCTGGACGAGTTCTTCGAGATTCGTGTCGCCGGCCTCAAGAAGCAGATCACCTTCGCCCGCGAACAGGCCGGCGCCGATGGCCTGCAACCGCACCAGGCACTGGCCCGCATCAGCGAATTGGTGCACGGTCACGTTGACCGTCAATACGCGATCCTCAACGATATTCTGTTGCCGGAGCTGGAAAAACATCAGGTCCGCTTCATCCGTCGCCGCCATTGGACGACCAAGCTCAAAACCTGGGTCCGCCGGTATTTCCGCGATGAAATCGCCCCGATCATCACCCCGATCGGCCTGGACCCGACGCACCCGTTCCCGCTGCTGGTGAACAAGAGCCTGAACTTCATCGTCGAGCTCGAGGGCATCGATGCCTTCGGTCGCGATTCCGGTCTGGCGATTATCCCGGCGCCGCGCTTGCTGCCGCGGATCATCAAAGTGCCGGAAGAAGTCGGCGGCGCTGGCGACAACTACGTGTTCCTGTCGTCGATGATCCATGCTCACGCCGACGACCTGTTCCAGGGCATGAAGGTAAAAGGCTGCTACCAGTTCCGCCTGACCCGAAACGCCGACCTGGCGCTGGATTCCGAGGACGTCGAAGACCTGGCCCGCGCCCTGCGCGGCGAGTTGTTCTCCCGTCGCTATGGCGACGCGGTGCGTCTGGAAGTGGCCGACACGTGCCCGAAGCACCTGTCGGATTATCTGCTCAAGCAATTCAACCTGAGCGAGACCGAGCTGTATCAGGTCAACGGCCCGGTGAACCTGACGCGGCTGTTCAGCATCACCGGCCTGGACAGCCAGCGCGAGCTGCAATACACGCCGTTCACCCCGCAGATCCCGAAACTGCTACAGAACAGCGAAAACATTTTCAGCGTGATCAGCAAGCAGGACATCCTGCTGCTGCACCCATTCGAGTCGTTCACCCCGGTGGTCGACCTGCTGCGCCAGGCCGCCAAGGACCCACACGTTCTGGCGGTGCGCCAGACCCTGTACCGCTCCGGCGCCAACTCGGAAATCGTCGATGCGCTGGTGGATGCGGCGCGAAACGGCAAGGAAGTCACCGCGGTGATCGAATTGCGCGCGCGGTTCGATGAGGAGTCCAACCTGCAACTGGCCAGCCGTCTGCAAGCGGCCGGTGCAGTGGTGATCTACGGCGTGGTCGGCTTCAAGACCCACGCCAAGATGATGCTGATCCTGCGTCGCGAGGCCGGTGAGATTGTGCGGTACGCGCATTTGGGCACAGGCAACTACCACGCCGGCAACGCCCGTCTGTACACCGACTACAGCCTGCTGACGTCCGATGACGCCTTGTGCGAAGACGTCGGCAAACTGTTCAGCCAGTTGATCGGCATGGGCAAGACGCTGCGCATGAAAAAGCTGCTGCACGCGCCGTTCACCCTGAAGAAGGGCATGCTCGACATGATTGCCCGCGAGACCCAGTTCGCCCTCGACGGCAAGCCGGCGCACATCATTGCCAAATTCAACTCGCTGACCGATCCGAAGATCATTCGTGCGTTGTACAAGGCCAGTCAGTCAGGCGTGCGCATTGACCTCGTGGTGCGTGGCATGTGCTGCCTGCGGCCGGGCATTGCCGGGGTTTCCCACAACATCCATGTGCGCTCGATCATCGGTCGCTTCCTGGAACACACTCGGGTCTTCTACTTCCTCAATGGCGGCGAGGAGCAGATGTTCCTTTCCAGCGCCGACTGGATGGAGCGCAACCTCGACAAACGCGTCGAGACTTGCTTCCCGGTGGAAGGCAAGAAGCTGATCATGCGGGTCAAGAAGGAGCTGGAGCTGTATCTCACCGATAACACCCACAGCTGGACCTTGCAGTCAGACGGTCGCTACATCCGCAACACGCCGACCGGCAACCAGAACCCGCGCAGTGCCCAGGCTACTTTGCTGGAGCGGTTGGGTAGTCCGATCCTCACCGTTCGCTGACGCCAGGAACCTGAGGGAGCAAGCAGGCTCGCTCCCTCATGAATCGCACGCACAAAAAAGGCCTTCCGCAGAAGGCCTTTTTCAGTTTCAGCGCACGTTCAGCACGATATCGACACGAGTGAGCCATTCCGCTTCGTTGGCGAAGTCGGCCTGGGTCAGTTGGTTCTCGTCCAGCCAGTTTTCCGGGAACACCACTTCCAGGCTGTTGCCATGGGCGTTCAGTTCCACCTGGGGCATTTGCTGGGTGCCGCGGATGTGGTGGAACAGGATCGCGAAGCGCAGCAACACGCACAGGCGAATCAGCTTGATGCCGTCTTCGTCGAATTCGGCGAACTTGTCCTTGGGAATGTTGCGGCGGTGGCCACGCACAAGCAGCGCGAGCATCAGCTGGTCTTCACGGGAGAAGCCGGCGAGGTCCGAGTGCTCGATCAGGTAGGCGCCGTGCTTGTGGTACTGATAGTGAGCGATGTCCAGGCCCACTTCATGGACCTTGGCCGCCCAGCCCAGACGTTCGCGCCAGACACCGTCTTCATCTTCCAGATCCCAATCCTTGGCCACCTGATCGAAGGCATGCAGGGCTTTGCGTTCCACCCGGGCGGCTTGTTCCAGGTCGACGTGGTAACGCTCCATCAGCGAGCTGAGGGTGCGTTCACGCACGTCTTCATGGTGATGGCGGCCCAGCAGGTCGTAGAGCACGCCTTCGCGCAGTGCACCTTCGCAGTGGTCCATGCGTTGCAGTTCGAGGGCGTCGAAGATGGCTTCGAGAATCGCCAGGCCCGCCGGGAAAATCGCCCGGCGGTCAGGCTTGATGCCTTCGAAGTCGATTTTTTCGACATCGCCAAGTTTGATCAGCTTGCGCTTGAGCCAGGCCAGCCCTTCGGCATTCACTTCGCCGGCACCATGACCGCCAGCCTTCAGCGCCAGACCGATGGCGCGAATGGTGCCCGAGGAGCCGATGGCTTCATCCCAGGTCAGGCGGTGCAGGGCGTGTTCGATGCTCATGATCTCCAGGCGGGCCGCCGTGTATGCCTGGGCATAGCGTGCCGGGGTGATCTTGCCGTCCTTGAAGTAGCGTTGGGTGAAGCTCACGCAGCCCATTTGCAGGCTTTCGCGCAGCAGTGGTTCAAAGCGCTGGCCGATGATGAACTCGGTACTGCCGCCGCCAATGTCGGCCACCAGGCGCTTGCCAGGGGTGTCGGCGAGGGTGTGGGACACACCGAGGTAGATCAGGCGCGCTTCTTCTCGACCGGAGATGACTTCGACCGGGTGGCCGAGGATTTCTTCGGCGCGGCGGATGAATTCGGCGCGGTTGCGGGCTTCACGCAGGGCGTTGGTGCCGACGATCCGCACGGCGCCCAGGGGCATACCGTTGATCAGTTGGGCGAAGCGCTTCAGGCAATCGAGCCCGCGCTGCATGGATTCTTCGCTGAGCTGGCGCTCTTCGTTGATGCCGGCGGCCAGCTGAACCTTCTCCCCGAGACGCTCGAGAATACGGATTTCACCGTTCTGGGCCTTGGCCACGACCATGTGAAAGCTGTTGGAGCCCAGGTCGATTGCGGCGATCAGGGACAGATTCTTGGCTTGGGATTGCGGCATGGTCAGGGGGTCTCGGTCGTTAACCTCGACATCGTGCCACGATCAAAGGCTGGCGCCAACGCGTAGGAGCTGCCGAAGGTGCGATCTTTTACCGCGGGGCAGATTTGCGGTGCTGACGCTGGCCTCTTCGCGGGCTTGCCCGCGAAGGCGGCCTTACAGCCACTGAAGATCTTTCAGACAGCCGCTTCCACTGTCCCAATGAAGTTCGCCAACTCCGTCGTCTGCGGGTTGGCAAACAACACTTTCGGATCCCCCACCTCATGCACCAGCCCTTGATGCATGAACACCAACTTATCCCCAACCTCCCGGGCAAAGCGCATTTCATGGGTGACCATGATCAATGTCATACCTTCCTTGGCCAGTTGCCGCACCACGCTCAGCACTTCGTTGACCAGTTCCGGGTCCAGGGCCGAGGTGATTTCATCGCACAGCAACACTTTCGGCGACATTGCCAGGGCCCGGGCAATCGCCACGCGCTGTTGCTGCCCACCGGACAATCGGTCGGGGAAGGCATCGAACTTCTCGCCCAGGCCAACCCGCTCCAGCATCTGCCGTGCCCGTTCGGCGGCCTGGGCTTTCGGGACTTTCTGCACCACTTGTGGCGCGAGCATCACGTTCTCGCCCACCGTCAGGTGCGGGAACAGATTGAACTGCTGGAACACCATCCCGACTTTCTGCCGCAGGCTGCGCAGGTCGGCGCGGGCGGCATCGAGGTATTCGCCGTCGACCTCGATGACGCCGTCGTTGATCGATTCCAGGCCGTTGAGCGTGCGCAGCAAGGTCGACTTGCCCGAGCCGCTTCGTCCGATGATCGCTACCACCTGGCCTTCCTCGACGCTCAGGTCGATGCCTTTGAGCACATGATGATCGCCGTAGTACTTATGCAGGGCGGAAATTCTAAGCAGAGGCATGCAGTCTCCTTTCCAGGTAGCGCGCACTGAGGGATAGGGGGTAACAGAGCAGGAAGTAACCGAGGGCCACGAGGCCGTAGACCATGAAGGGTTCGAACGTCGCGTTGGCGAGCATGCCGCCGGTCTTGGTCAATTCGGTGAAGCCGATGATCGAGGTCACGGCGGTGCCTTTGACCACTTGCACCGAGAATCCTACGGTCGGCGCCACCGCGATACGCAAGGCCTGCGGCAGGATCACGTAGCGCAGTTGCTCCAGCGGGTTCAGCGCCAGGCTCGACGAGGCCTCCCACTGGCCGTTGGGGATCGACTCGACGCAACCGCGCCAGATCTCCGCCAGATATGCGCTGGTGAACAGCGTCAAAGCGATCGCCGCCGCCATCCACGGCGAAATCTCCATCCCGGCCAGCGCCACGCCGAAGAACACCAGGAACAACTGCATCAACAGCGGAGTGCCCTGGAACAGTTCGATGTAAGTGCGCGCGAAGCTGCGAGGCAGGGATTTTTTCGAGATGCGCATGACCATGATCAGCAAACCGATCAGCCCGCCGCCGATGAATGCCACCAACGACAGCGCCAGCGTCCACTGCAAGCCCGTGAGCAAATTGCGCACGATGTCCCAGAAGGTGAAATCGCTCATCGGCTGCTCCTCGCTATGAAACGCTGGCCGATCCAGTTCAGCAATTGGCGGATAAGCAGGGCCATGCACAGGTAGAGCAGTGTGGTCAGGGCGTAGGTTTCAAAGGCGCGGAAGTTGCGCGATTGAATGAAGTTGGCGGCGAAGCTCAACTCTTCGGTGGCGATCTGCGAACACACCGCCGAGCCGAGCATGACGATGATGATCTGGCTGCTCAGGGCCGGCCAGACCTTGCCCAGCGCGGGCAGCAGCACCACATGGCGGAAGGCTTCGAAGCGCGTCATCGCCAAAGCCGCGGCGGCCTCCAGTTGGCCTCGGGGGATCGCCTGAATGCCGGCGCGGATGATTTCTGTGGAATAAGCCCCCAGGTTGATCACCATTGCCAGCACCGCTGCCTGCCATTCGGAGATCTGCACGCCCAGGGACGGCAGGCCGAAAAAGATGAAAAACAACTGCACCAGAAACGGTGTGTTGCGGATCAATTCCACGTACACCGCGAAAACTCCGGCGAACGGGCGAATGTTCCACGCCCGCACCAGCGCCCCGACGATGCCCAGGCCCACCCCCAGCACTGCGCCGATGGCCGTCAGCTCAAGGGTGAACAGCGCTCCGCGCAACAGCAGGTCGGTATTGTGCACCACGGGCAAGAAATCGAACTGATAAGCCATAGCGTGTCTCCAGCGCGCCGAATCAAAGGTCGGCCGGCAGCGGTTCTTTCAACCAGGTCAGGGCATTTTTCTCCAGCGCGCCATCGCTTTTGGCGCTGACGAGGATCTGGTTGACCTTGTCCAGCAACGCCGGCTCGTTCTTGTTCACGCCCACGTAGACCGGCGAATCCTTGAGCTTCACTTTCAGCGCCGGCACGCGTTTGGGGCTTTTCTCGCTGATCGCGACCATCACCACGTTGCCGCTGGCGATCAGATCAACCTGGCCGGCCAGGTAAGCGGCGATAGTCGAGTTGTTGTCTTCGAAGCGCTTGATGGTTACGCCCTCGGGGGCGACCTTGGTCAGCTCAATGTCTTCGATGGCGCCGCGAGTGACGCTGATGGTTTTGCCCTTGAGGTCGTCCAGGCTTTTTACGTCGGCGTCTGGCGGGCCGAACACGGCGAGGTAGAACGGAGCGTAGGCCCGGGAGAAGTCGATGACTTTTTCCCGCTCGGGGTTCTTGCCCAGGCTGGAGATCACCAGGTCGACCTTGCCGGTGGTGAGGAACGGGATGCGGTTGGTGCTGTTGACCGGGGTCAGTTCAAGTTTGACCTTGAGCTGGTCAGCCAGCAGTTTCGCGGTATCGATGTCCAGGCCGCGGGGCTTCATGTCCGGGCCGACCGAACCGAAGGGCGGGAAATCCTGAGGCACGGCGACCTTGAGGACGCCGCGGTTGACCACATCCTCCAGACCGTCGGCGTGGGCGGGTGCCTGGCTCAGCATCAGGCTGGCAAACAGGGCAGCGAGGAGGGCGCTGTAACGCTGGGTCATGGCAAATCTCCGAATCGGCGAGGAGTGATTTCTGCGATTCGACAGAGCACGGGCCATGCCAATCTGTGGGAAAGAGCTCGGCAGGCCCCGGTTTCAAAGGCTTTGTTCGGTCTTACTGGTCTGAACAGTCAGGTCTAATTTCGCACTTCGATAGCGCATCGACAGCGACCACCGAACCCCCATGGGGCACGACTTGCCGGACGCCGCGAATAGCTTTACAACTGACCGCACATTGGCCTGGCTCGTCTGGAAAACCATGAACTCGATCTCCCGCGCCGTACCTGAAGTGGCGCTGCAAGCCATCCGCAAGCTGATCACCGAGCAAGGCTTCGGCCCGGGCGATGCCTTGCCCTCGCAACGGGACCTGGCGCTGCAATTGGGGGTCAGTCGGGCGTCGTTGCGCGAGGCGTTGTCGTCGCTCAGTGCGCTGGGCGTCATCAGCATCCAGCCGGGCAAAGGTGTTTTCGTGCAGTCGCCGGTGGATCTGCCGCGAGGCGAGGCGACACCCGGTTGGCCGTTCGCGGCGCAGGCGTCGCCGTTGGATATTTTCCAGTTGCGCTATGCACTGGAGGGGTTTGCCGCGGGGTTGGCTGCCGTGACGTTGAGCACCGATGAGCTCGATGCGCTGGAAGACAATGTCGCCGCCATGCGTGGCGAACTGAAGGCTGGCGACTTCGAAGCCGCGGCGCGCCTGGACTTCGAATTCCACCGGCGCATTTTGCTGGCCAGCGGCAATCAGGCGATGCTGAGCATCCTGACCGCCAGCGCCGACATCTTCCTGGAAAGCCAGAAGCTACCGTTCATCCGGGCTGAAAGGGCCATGGAAACATGGCAGGAACACCGCAAAATCCTTCGCGCACTGGCTCGCCGGGCCTCTGGCGCTGCGCAGAAGGCCATGCACGAACACGTACGCAATGCGGCGCTGCGCACTGGAATCGCCTTCGTCGCTCCCGCCACGGCGTGACCTGGGCTATACCCAAACTCATGGACCACCATAGCGAGACTCAATCAACTGCGGCTTCCTGAACACGGGAAGGGCAGCTATGATGGGCCACGTTTTTTTGCTTACAACCCTGGAGAATTCCATGAGCAGCGATCTTATCAAACACGTTAGCGACGCTAGCTTCGAGGCCGACGTACTCAAGGCTGAAGGCGCTGTACTGGTCGACTACTGGGCTGAGTGGTGCGGCCCTTGCAAAATGATCGCTCCTGTTCTGGACGAGATTGCCGAGACCTACAAAGGCAAGCTGACCGTTGCCAAACTGAACATCGACGAAAACCAGGAAACCCCGGCCAAGCATGGCGTGCGTGGTATCCCGACCCTGATGCTGTTCAAGAACGGCAACGTTGAAGCGACCAAGGTCGGCGCACTGTCGAAGTCGCAACTGGCGGCGTTCCTCGACGCCAACATCTAAGCGTCGTTGTAACCTGTCAACCAAAAGGCCCCGCAATTAGCGGGGCCTTTTCGTTATTGAGGGCTAGACGCTCCGAAACTCAGGTGATACATTCGGCCCCGCACTGGTTTCTCCATTGCCCCCTGCTAGCCGTCGCCGACGCTCTCCTTTTCGAATAAGTACGCGATCCTGTCGCCTTCTCCGCGGCGCGGCCTCATTAAGCCAAAAGCTTAATTTCCCCCCTCCATAAATGATTACGTCATTCCTATATGAATCTGACTGAACTCAAGCAAAAGCCGATTACCGAACTGCTCGAATTGGCCGAACAGATGGGCATAGAAAATATGGCCCGTTCGCGCAAGCAGGACGTGATTTTCTCCCTGCTCAAGAAGCACGCGAAAAGCGGCGAGGAAATCTCCGGTGATGGCGTGCTGGAGATTCTCCAGGACGGCTTCGGCTTCCTGCGCTCCGCTGACGCTTCCTATCTCGCCGGCCCGGACGATATCTACGTCTCGCCGAGCCAGATCCGCCGCTTCAACTTGCGCACCGGTGACACCATCGTTGGCAAGATCCGCCCTCCAAAGGAAGGCGAGCGTTATTTCGCGCTGCTCAAGGTCGACACAATCAACTTCGACCGTCCGGAAAACGCGAAAAACAAGATTCTCTTCGAGAACCTGACCCCGCTGTTCCCGACCGTGCGCATGAAGATGGAAGCCGGCAACGGTTCCACCGAAGACTTGACCGGTCGAGTGATCGACCTGTGCGCCCCGATCGGCAAAGGCCAGCGCGGTCTGATCGTTGCACCGCCGAAAGCGGGCAAGACGATCATGCTGCAGAACATCGCCGCGAACATTGCGCGTAACAACCCTGAAGTTCATCTGATCGTGCTGCTGATCGACGAGCGTCCGGAAGAAGTAACCGAAATGCAGCGCACCGTGCGCGGCGAAGTGGTTGCCTCGACGTTCGACGAGCCGCCAACCCGCCACGTGCAGGTTGCCGAAATGGTGATCGAGAAGGCCAAGCGCCTGGTTGAACACAAGAAGGACGTGGTGATCCTGCTCGACTCCATCACCCGTCTGGCCCGTGCCTACAACACCGTGATCCCGAGCTCCGGCAAGGTACTGACCGGTGGTGTCGATGCCCACGCCCTGGAAAAACCGAAGCGTTTCTTCGGCGCAGCGCGGAACATCGAAGAAGGCGGCTCGCTGACCATTATCGCCACCGCGCTGGTTGAAACCGGCTCGAAGATGGACGAAGTGATCTACGAGGAATTCAAAGGCACCGGCAACATGGAGCTGCCTCTGGATCGCCGCATCGCTGAAAAACGCGTCTTCCCGGCCATCAACATCAACCGTTCCGGCACCCGCCGTGAAGAGTTGCTGACTGCCGACGACGAGTTGCAGCGCATGTGGATTCTGCGCAAGCTGCTGCACCCGATGGACGAAGTCGCTGCCATCGAATTCCTGGTCGACAAGCTGAAAACGACCAAGACCAACGATGAGTTCTTCCTGTCGATGAAGCGCAAGTAAGTCGATAGTCCAGCCAGAAGCCGGGGAAACCCGGCTTTTTGCTATCTGAATTTTGATGATCTGGCAGTTCGTTGTTCTGAACCGCGGGGTTCGGCGCTAAACTGCCTGCCCCCGAACGCCACGGCCAACACGAGGCTCACGCATGCAGTATCGCGACTTGCGCGACTTTATCAGCGGGCTGGAAAAGCGCGGTGAACTCAAGCGCATCCAGGTTCCGGTGTCCCCAGTACTCGAAATGACCGAGGTCTGCGATCGCACCTTGCGCGCCAAGGGTCCGGCCCTGCTTTTCGAGAAACCCACCGGTTTTGACATCCCCGTTCTCGGCAACCTGTTCGGTACCCCCGAGCGTGTTGCATTGGGCATGGGCGCCGAAGCGGTCAGCGAGCTGCGCGAGATCGGCAAGTTGCTGGCGTTCCTCAAGGAGCCCGAGCCGCCGAAGGGCCTCAAAGACGCCTGGTCCAAGCTGCCGATCTTCCGCAAGATCATCTCGATGGCGCCCAAAGTCGTCAAAGACGCGATCTGTCAGGAAGTAGTCATCGAAGGCGACGACGTCGATTTGGCGAAGTTGCCGGTGCAGACCTGCTGGCCGGGCGACGTCGCGCCGCTGATCACCTGGGGGCTGACCGTCACCAAGGGGCCGAACAAGGACCGCCAGAACCTGGGCATCTACCGGCAGCAGGTGATTGGCCGCAACAAAGTCATCATGCGCTGGCTGAGCCATCGTGGTGGTGCGCTGGATTACCGCGAGTGGTGCGAGAAGCATCCCGGCCAGCCGTTCCCGGTCTCCGTGGCGCTGGGTGCCGATCCCGCGACCATTCTTGGGGCCGTCACCCCGGTGCCGGACAGCCTCTCCGAATACGCCTTCGCCGGTTTGCTGCGTGGTAATCGCACCGAACTGGTGAAATGTCGCGGCAACGACCTGCAAGTACCGGCCACCGCCGAGATCATCCTTGAAGGTGTGATCCACCCGGGCGAGATGGCCGATGAAGGTCCGTACGGCGACCACACCGGTTACTACAATGAAGTCGACAGCTTCCCGGTGTTCACGGTCGAGCGCATTACCCATCGCATCAAGCCGATTTATCACAGCACCTATACGGGGCGACCACCGGATGAGCCGGCCATTCTCGGCGTGGCGCTCAACGAAGTGTTCGTGCCCATCCTGCAGAAGCAGTTTCCGGAAATCACCGACTTCTACCTGCCGCCCGAAGGCTGTTCGTACCGTATGGCCGTCGTGACCATGAAGAAGTCGTATCCGGGGCATGCCAAGCGGGTAATGCTCGGTGTCTGGTCGTTTTTGCGACAGTTCATGTACACCAAGTTCGTTATCGTCACTGATGACGATATCAACGCGCGGGACTGGAACGATGTGATCTGGGCCATCACCACGCGCATGGACCCCAAGCGCGACACGGTAATGATCGAGAACACGCCGATCGACTACCTCGACTTCGCCTCGCCGGTCTCCGGCCTGGGCTCGAAGATGGGCCTCGATGCCACGCATAAGTGGCCCGGCGAAACCACGCGCGAATGGGGTCGGGTGATCGTCAAGGACGACGCCGTGACCCAGCGGATCGATGCCATCTGGAATCAGTTAGGAATAGATTGATGCGTGTAACCTTGCAGCCCTCCGGAGCAGTGCTGGATATCTTGCCCGGCGAGCGGATTCTCGATGGCGCACGGCGTCTGGGCTATGAATGTCCGCAAAGCTGTCGCAACGGCAATTGCCACGTGTGCGCCGCGTTGCTGGTCGAAGGCAGTGTCGAACAGGCCGGGCATGTGCGTGACCATGGCGAGTTCTACACTTGCATAGCAGAGCCGCTGGAAGACTGCATCGTGTTGTGGGATGGCGTGCTCGCGCTGGGAGAATTGCCGGTGCGCAGTCTGTCGTGTCAGGTCACCAGTTGCACCGAGGTCGGTGGTGATACCTGGCGGGTGCGGCTGCGGGCGCCGGCCGGCAAGCCGCCACGCTACCACGCCGGACAGTACCTGATGATCCACCGGGAGAACGGCGAAAAATCGTCCTTTTCCCTGGCCTCGGCGCCTTCGGGCGGGCGTGACCTGGAAATACACGTGCTGGCGCGCGAGGCCAGTGCACAAAATTTGATCAAGCAGCTGCAGCGAGACACCCTGGTGCGAATCGACATGCCGTTCGGTGATGCACACCTGGCCGAGTTGCCGGACGGTCCATTGGTGTTGATCGCCGCGGGCACCGGCATGGGCCAGATTCATGGCCTGATCGAACATTGCCGCGCGACCGGCTTCAAACATCCGGTTCATCTGTATTGGGGCGTGCGTCGCCCTGAAGACTTCTATGAAGTCGAACATTGGGATGAGTGGCTGAAACTGCCCAATTTGTTCCTGCACAAAGTCGTCAGCGATCAATGCGTCTGGAAAGGGCGTTGCGGCATGTTGCATGAAGCGGTATGCGAAGACTTTACCGACCTCAAGGCCTTGCACGTGTATGCCAGCGGTTCGCCGGCGATGGTCTACGGCACGCTGGATGCGCTGGTCGAGGCGGGGATGGATGCGCACCAGATGCGCGCCGATGTGTTTGCGTACGCGCCGCGCTCTTGAGCCGCGCTCATCTGTTATAACTCCCTATATAGCCTATCGGTATTTATAAAATAAGATAAATATCGGTAGGTTATATGTTATTCATGTAATTAATTAAGAGTCTTGCCAAGGCACTTCAATTACTTGAAAACGTATGTGCCTTATTGCTGTAGCGGTGCGTTCTATTTAGTAACTGTTTATTCGCGGGGAGCTGAACGCTATTCGCCATGAGCGCCATTGAATCTTCGATTTTGAACCTGGCTTACCCGCCGCGGCTCGACCTGGGGCCGCAGCTCACCCATGAACAATTGCTCAGCTCGATGCAATCGACCATGGCGCGCCACAAGGGCGGGCCGGTGTGGCTATTCGCTTACGGATCGCTGATCTGGCGCCCGGAGTGCACAGCGGTCGAGCGAGTGCGCGGGCGTGTGCATGGCTACCATCGCGGTTTGTACCTGTGGTCCCACGAACATCGCGGCACCCCGGAAATGCCCGGGCTGGTGTTCGGCCTGGATCGCGGCGGCTCTTGCAGCGGATTCGCCTATCGCTTGCCGGAAGAACAACTGGACGCTTCGTTGTATGCGCTGTGGAAGCGCGAGATGCCTTTTCCATCCTACCGCCCGCACTGGCTCAACTGCCGGCTTGAAGACGGCAATCAGGTTCAGGCCTTGGGATTTGTTCTGGAGCGGCACCTGCCCAGCTACGCAGGCAACTTGCCGGATCACGTGTTGAGCCACGTGTTCGAAAACGCTTGCGGGCGTTACGGCACCACTCGCGATTATGTCGAGCAGACCGCCCACGCCCTGCGAAGCCACGCCATGCCAGACCGAAATCTGGAGGCGCGGCTCAAGCGCTGCAAATCTAAGGTTGATCAGGCGATCGCTTCGCGGCTCTGACTGGCAACTTGCTTGTGCCACAGCGTTGGCGCAAGGAAAGCCATTGCCAGCAGGCAGGCACCGATCAACAGAACGAAACCGCCGTCCCAGCCGAAATGGTCCACGGTGTAGCCCATCGCTGCACTGGCCGCGACCGAACCACCCAGGTAGCCGAACAGACCGGTGAAGCCGGCAGCCGTACCGGCGGCTTTCTTCGGTGCCAGTTCCAGCGCTTGCAGGCCGATCAGCATCACCGGGCCATAGATCAGGAAACCGATGGAAACCAGCGCGATCATGTCGACCGTCGGGTTGCCGGCCGGGTTGAGCCAGTACACCAGTGTCGCCACGGTCACCAGCGCCATGAACACCATACCGGTCAGGCCACGGTTGCCACGGAAGATCTTGTCCGACATCCAGCCGCACAGCAACGTGCCCGGAATACCGGCCCACTCGTAGAAGAAGTACGCCCACGACGTCTTGTCCACGGTGAAGCCCTTGGCTTCCTTGAGGTAGGTCGGTGCCCAGTCCAGTACGCCATAGCGCAAAAGGTAGACAAAGACGTTGGCCAGGGCGATGTACCAGAGCATTTTGTTGCGCAGCACGTATTTGACGAAGATTTCCTTGGCGCTGAATTCTTCTTCGTGGCTGGCGTCGTAGCCTTCCGGGTAGTCATTCTTGTACTTCTCGATCGGCGGCAGGCCGACCGATTGCGGGGTGTCGCGCATGGTGATGAAGGCAAACACCGCGACCGCCATGGCCACCGCCGCCGGCACGTAGAACGCCGCGTGCCAGTCGTTGAACAGGCCCATGCCGATCAGGAACAGCGGGCCGATCAAGCCGCCGCCAACGTTGTGTGCCACGTTCCACAGCGACACTACGCCGCCGCGTTCCTTCTGCGACCACCAGTGCACCATGGTCCGCCCACTCGGCGGCCAGCCCATGCCTTGCGCCCAGCCATTGATAAACAGCAGGACGAACATGATGGTCACGCTGGACGTCGCCCAATGCGTAAAACCGAAAATGAACATGACTGCAGCCGAGACCATCAGGCCGAACGGCAGGAAGAAGCGCGGGTTGGAACGGTCGGAAACAATGCCCATCAGGAACTTGGACAAGCCGTAGGCAATGGCGATCGCCGACAACGCCACGCCCAGCTCACCGCGGGTGTAACCCTCTTCGATCAGGTAAGGCATGGCCAGGGAGAAGTTTTTTCGCAGCAGGTAATAACCGGCGTAACCGATGAAGATACCGGCGAAGATCTGCCAGCGCAGGCGTCGGTAGGTGCTGTCTATTTTTTCTTCAGGCAGTGGAGCCTGATGTGCGGCAGGACGAAAGAAAGCAAACATTCAAAAGCTCCAGTTTTCTTGTTTTGACTGCGGATGCGAATATTACAGTTTCGTTACCGAAAATAGCACTGGGTCTCATCGACGAAATAGCGGAAATGTTGGAAGTCGAGCGTTCCTTTATGAACATGTCGCTCAGACATAAATGAAAGACGGTGTAGGAAGGGTTACCTGGTGCCGCAATGAGACGCCTGACGTTTCCGGCGTAGGGCAAGTTTTTGAGAAATGTCCTGCATGGCTACCGGAAGCCATGACCTTCAGCCCAAAGCCTTCAATCTTTACCCTTTTTCCTGCTGCCAGGTCTGGCAATTCAGGTGCGAAGGGGAGCGTTATGCGGTGGGTGGTTTGTGTGGTGCTGTTGCTGGTGTTGTCTGTTGAAAGCAGAGCGGGCGAGGTGTTCCTGATACCGGAATACAACCCCAAGCCGATCTACCCGCCAGCGCTGCAACGGGCCGGGATCATCGGCAATGTCCGGGCCAGGTTTGTGGTCCATGCCGATGGTTCAGTCAGCAAAGTGAGCATTTTGCAAAGCGACCACCCTGATCTGGCCGAGGCGACCCGGGTTGCGGTAGGTCAGTGGCGGTTCAAGCCCTGGACGATCGAGGGGGACAAGCCAGCCGAGCAGGAAGTGATTGCGCCGATGATCTTCGGGTTCGATTCAGCGTTGCCGATTCACCTCAATGAATGGCTCAAGGCGTTGAAATGTCGCGAACTCAACGAAATCACCGTTAACACCCCGGAACACGCCTGGGCTGATACCCCTGCGTTCTATTACACCCGTGCTTATCTATCGAACGCCTTTTCTTCGACAACGTTGCCTAACGAGCGGCGGCTGGCGCTGATAGCCAGAATGAACAGAAAAGTGCCGGTTATTGTCAGGGAGTGCCTGAATAGTCCGGTTTCCAGGTATGTGAGGTTTTTGCCGGAGGAGATTCGCAAGTTGCTTTAGTTTTGTCCGGTCTGGACAGTATCAGCGGCTGTCCAGACCGATTTTGGGGGCGTCAGCGAACCTGCACCACCACCTTACCCACCGCCTTGCGCTGGCCAAGATCATTGATGGCTTGTGCGGCATCACTCAGCGGATACACCTGCGACACCAACGGCTTCAATTTGCCTTCGGCAAACCAGCCAAACAATTGCTGGAAGTTCGCCGCGTTGTCCTGCGGCTGACGCTGGGCAAACGAGCCCCAGAATACGCCGAGCACGGCTGCGCCTTTAAGCAGGGCGAGGTTGACCGGGAGTTCGGGAATGCGGCCACTGGCGAAGCCGACCACCAGCAGGCGGCCGTTCCAGGCGATGGCGCGGATGGCCTGGTCGAACAGGTCGCCGCCCACCGGATCGTAGATCACGTCGGCGCCCTGGCCATCGGTCAGGCGCTTGATTTCATCCTTGAGGCTGGTTTCGCTGTAGTTGATCAGTTCATCGGCACCTGCAGCCTTGGCCACCGCCAGTTTTTCGGCGCTGCTGGCGGCGGCGATCACCCGGGCACCCATGGCTTTGCCGATTTCCACCGCCGCAAGGCCGACACCACCAGAGGCGCCAAGTACCAGCAGGGTTTCACCGGGTTGCAGGTTGCCGCGCTGCTTGAGCGCGTGCATCGAGGTGCCGTAGGTCATGCTGAAGGCGGCGGCGGTATTGAAGTCCATGGACGGCGGGATCGGCAGCACGTTGTAGCCCGGCACTGCGACCTGTTCGGCAAAGCTGCCCCAGCCCGTCAGGGCCATGACCCGGTCGCCGACTTTCAGGTGGCTGACTTTTTCGCCCACTGCGCTGACCACGCCGGCCGCTTCGCCGCCCGGGGAAAACGGGAAGGGCGGTTTGAACTGGTACTTGCCCTCGATGATCAGCGTGTCCGGGAAATTCACCCCGGCGGCGTGCACGTCCAGCAGGATTTCGTTCTTCTTCGCGACAGGACTGGCGACGTCTTCCAGCACCAGCGATTCGGCAGGGCCGAAGGCTTTGCACAGCACGGCTTTCATCAGGGCTATTCCTTTGGGAGTGATGGCCGATAAGTGTAGGTGTGTGAGTCAACGGGTCAACGAGCATGCCCGACCCTGATAGTCAGCCATAAGCTTGTGCTTGAACGACGGGTCGTTATGCTAGGCCGCAAACCGGATAAGGAGTGAATTGTGAAAGCGTGGATCATGTTGATGCTGGCCCTGTCCCTGCCTGTGGCAGCGGTGGCCGAAGAAGCCAAAGAAGGTGAAGCCCCGAAGGTCAATTACATCACCCTGAGCCCGCCGTTCGTGGGCAACTATGGGTTGGATGGCTCGCCAAAACTCAAGGTCTACAAGGCCGATGTGGCGTTGCGTGTGACGGGCGACGAGGCGACCAAGGCGGTCAAGGCCAACGAGCCGTTGATTCGTAATCAGCTGGTGGCGCTGTTTGCCCAGCAGACCACCGAGACGATGAACAACGTCGAGGCCAAGGAGAAGCTGCGTCAGGAAGCGCTGAAGCAGACCCAGCAAGTCATGAATGATGAGACCGGCAAACCGGTGGTTGAGGATCTGTTGTTCAACAACCTGATCATTCAATAAGCCTTTTGCTGTCCGGGTGGGCCTCATCGCGAGCTAGCCTGCCCTCATAGAGACTGCGACTCAGTCCTCAGGACGCCAGGCTCTTGCGAAACCGCATCAGCGCAATGGTAAAGAACAGCAGGCCGATGGCGCTTAATGCCAGCAAGTCCGGCCAGACGACATCGATGCCAGCGTCGCGAAACAGTATCGCGGCGCTGAGGCTGACGAAGTGTGTCGATGGCGAGCCCTGCATCACCCATTGCAGCCATTGCGGCATGCTGTCGAGGGGCGTACTGCCCCCGGAAAGCAGCAACATCGGGATAATCACCGGAATCGCCAACAAGCCGAACTGCGGTGTCGAGCGAGCGAGGGTCGCGAGGAAGATTCCCAGCGCCGTGCTGGCGAACAGATAAACCGCCGTTACCAGCAGGAAAAAGCCCATGGAGCCGGCCAGCGGCACGCCAAGGGCGCCTTTGACAATCACTTCCAGCGACACCCAGGTGCACAGCACCACCACCAGCATATTGCTCCAGACTTTCGCCAGCATGATTTCCAGTGCCGTCAGCGGCAGTACCAGCAAATGGTCGAGGGTGCCGTGCTCGCGTTCACGCAGCAGTGCTGTACCCGTCAGGATGATGGCCAGGATCGTGATGTTGTTGACGATCTGAATCACCGCCAGGAACCAGCCCCCCTCCAGGTTGGTATTGAACAACGCTCGTGTCGTCAGCAGCACGGGTGTCTGGCTCGCGGCATCGCCCTGGCCGCTGTAGGTCAGCAACTCGCGCTGGAAAATCCTCCCGATATAGCCTGCACCCATGAACGCCTGGCTCATGGCGGTGGCGTCAACGTTGACCTGCACGGCCGGCTGGTGGCCACCTAATAGATCGGCCTGAAAATTGACGGGCACATTGATCACAAAGGTGTACCGCCCGCTGTCCAGCACCTCGTCCAATTGATCGTAAGGCAGCGGCACCGGTGGTTGGAATTCCGGTGGCCGCAAGACCTGGGCCAGTTGGCGTGACAGGGGGCTGTGATCTTCATCGACCATGGCCACGCTGGCGTTGTGCACGCCGATCACCGAGCCTGCGGCCGGCATGTAGATCGCCACTGTAAAGGCGTAAAACAGGAACAGCAGCAACACACTGTCATGTCGCAGGCTTGTAAGTTCCTTGAGGCCGAGTCGCAGGATGTGCGCAAGCTTGTGCATCAGACCTCCTGCTTTTTCAGCATGGCCAGGCTGAGCCCGGTGAACCCGAGAAAGAATCCGAACAGTGCCAGGCACTGTGGCCACAACTGCCGGATATCCAAGGCCTTGGTAAAGGTGCCGACAGCGATATCGAGAAAATAGCCTGCCGGAAACAGCATCCCCATGACCGCGGCCGCACCGTCGAGGGACGACCGCGGCACGATCAAGCCGGAAAACTGAATGGTCGGCAGGCTGGTGATGATCATGGTGCCGAGAATCGCGGCGATCTGGGTTCGGGTGAATGCCGAAATCAACAGGCCCATGCTGGTGGTCGCCAGCACGTAGAGCAATCCGCCGAAGGCCAGGGTCAATGCGCTGCCCTTGAAGGGGACGCCGAACAGCCAGCGATTCATGGCTGTCAGCACGGCAAGGTTGATCAGACTGACGGCCAGATACGGGACTTGTTTGCCTAACAGGAACTCCATGCGGGTCAGCGGTGTGGCGTAGAAGTTGGTGATCGAGCCCAGTTCCTTCTCCCGCACGATGCCCAGCGCCGTCAGCATGGCCGGGATGAATGCCAGGATCAGTGCCATCACTCCGGGGCCAATGGCGTTGACGCTGACCACATCCTGGTTGTAGCGGAAGCGGGTTTCGAGTTTGGCTGGCGCTTGCCGGGGCGGCACGGGACTGGACTGATCCGCCAATTGCTCCAGGTTGGCCTGGTGTACCGCTTCTACATAATTGCGGCTGGTTTCTGCGCGAAACGGCATCCCGCCGTCGAGCCAGGCCGCCACCGTGGGTTGGCGACCGGCGAACAGATCCCGGCCAAATCCGGGAGGGATCTCCAGCGCCAGTTTGATTTCCGAGCGCTGCAATCGTCGATGCAGCTGCGCCGGATCGACTATCGGGGGCTGCTCCTCGAAGTAACGGGAACCGCGAAAGGCCTCCAAATACACCCGGCTTTGCGGGGTCTGGTCCTGGTCGTAGACCGCGAAGGCGAGTTTTTCCACGTCCAGGGAAATGCCGTAGCCGAAAATCACCATCATGAGCATCGCCCCGAGCAGTGCGAAGGCCAGGCGTACTCTATCGCGCAGCAGTTCCTTGCCTTCACGGCTCGCCAGTGCGCGCAGCCGCCCGACACTGAAGCGGCGGTCAACCATCGATGGGGTGGGGGCGAGCGTCGTGTCGGCGGGTGTTGGTGGCGCCGCGGGTTCGACCGGGCTCTGGGCCTGTTCCAGGCAGGTGACGAACGCGGCCTCAAGTGTCTGGCCGCCGAACTGCTGTTGCAGCACCGACGGGGTGTCACAGGCCAGTACTTTGCCTGCGTGCATCAATGAGATGCGATCGCAACGCTGGGCTTCGTTCATGAAGTGGGTGGACAGGAAGATCGTCACGCCCTGTTCACGGGACAGCTCGATCAGCAGTCGCCAGAAATCGTCCCGCGCCGCCGGGTCGACGCCGGAGGTGGGTTCGTCGAGGATCAGCACTTCCGGGCGATGCAGCACGGCCACCGCCAGGGATAACCGTTGGCGCAGACCCAGTGGCAATGCACCGGACGGCTGATGGGCGACGCTGGCGAGGCTGAAGCGCTGGATCAGTTCATCGATGCGCCGCGCACTGTCGGCCTGGGGTAGATCGAACAGTCTCGCATGCAAGTCCAGGTTCTGCCGCACGCTGAGTTCGCCATAGAGCGAGAAACTCTGAGACATGAAGCCGACGCGCTTGCGGGTGGCCAGATCCTTGGCGTTCACCGGGTTACCCAACAGCGTGGCGCTGCCTTCGCTGGCCGGGATCAACCCTGTAAGCACTTTCATGGTAGTGGTCTTGCCGCAACCGTTGGAACCCAGAAACCCGAAGATCTCTCCGCGGCCGATGGCGAAGCTGACCTTGTCCACTGCCGTGAAATCACCGAAGCGCAGGGTCAGGTCATGGGCTTGGATAGCGATGTCGGCAGTAGCGTTGGTTCGGGAAGGGATCACTAGCGGCTGGTGGTCATGGCCGGTGTCGCCCTGAAAGTGGGTGAAGGCTTGATCGAGCTTGCCGCTGGGGGTTACCGCCCGCAGCTCGTGGCTCAACCCGGCGGCGATCAGCTTGCCGCCATCGAGCATCAGGCAGTGTTCGAATTGTTCGGCCTCTTCCATGTACGCAGTGGCGACCAGTAGTGTCAGTTGCGGGCGTTGGCGCCGGACGTCATCTATCAACTCCCAGAAATGCCGTCGGGACAAGGGATCCACACCGGTGGTCGGTTCATCGAGGATCAACAGGTCCGGTTCATGGATCAGTGCGCAACAGAGGCCGAGCTTCTGTTTCATTCCGCCCGACAGCTTGCCGGCCGGGCGCTCGGCAAATCGCAGTAGATCAGTGGCCAGCAGCAGGCTGTGCATGCGCTGATTGCTTTGTGCCCTGGACAGCCCGAACAGTGTGGCGAAGAAGTGAATGTTTTCGCGGATCGACAGGTCAGGGTAGAGGTTGCCACCCAGGCCTTGAGGCATGAACGCGATCCGCGAGTAGAGGCTGTTGCGGTGCCGCCGTTCCTGGATCGAGCCACCGAGCACTTCCAGTTGGCCTTCCTGTAGCGTTTTCACACCAGCGATCAATCCCAGCAAACTGGATTTGCCGGCGCCATCCGGGCCAATCAATCCACACCGGGTACCGGTGGGTAGACTGAGCGTGATGTCGGTCAATGCATGCCGTTCGCCATAGCGGTGCTGAAGGCGAGTGGCATGCAGTGCCAGGCCGGTCATTGAAGATTGGCCGGCCAGTCAATGGGAGCGGTGCGCACGTAGCCATTGCCGGGCATCCCCGGTTTAGCCTGGGGCACGGCGCTGGGGTGGGTCAGGTGTAGCTTGACCCGAAACACCAGCTTCTGACGTTCGTCGCGGGTCTCGACTTCTTTGGGCGTGAACTGCGACTTGGCCGCCACGAAACTGATTTTTGCCGGCAGCGGCTGGTCGGGCAGGGCGTCCAGCAGGATCCGCGCTTCATCACCGACCGCCAGGCGTCCGGCGATGGATGCGGAAAGATAGAGGTTCATGTATTGGTCGTTCGGGTCAATCAGCAGTAACACTCGCCCTCCGGCACCGAGTACTTCTCCGGGTTCGGCCATGCGAAGCTGAATGATCCCGTCGATGGGCGCCCGCAAACTGCTGTCGTCGATTTCGCTGTTTAACTGAGCCACTTGCGCCTGTGCCGCGCCAATGGCGGCGCCGACGGCGGACACCTGGGCGCGGGCCGCAGTAACAGCCGCATTGGCGGTGTCGAAGCGTGACTGCTGTTGGTCGATGATCTGGCCGCTGGCGAAACCTCGATTGAACAACGCCTGGGAGCGTTTGAGCTCTTGCTGGGCAAGCAGTTGCTCGCTCTGGCGCAGTTTCACATTGGCCTGGGCTGCGGAAAGATTTTCCCGGGCGCGTATCACTTCGGCTTCAGCCTGGTTGCGCTGGGCTTCGAGGGTTCGGGTGTCCATGCGGGCCAACAATTGACCCTGGGTTACCTTGTCGCCTTCGTCCACCAACACTTCAGCCAATCGACCAGGTGTTTTGCTGGCGATCTGCACCTCAGTGGCTTCAAGTCGACCATTGCCGACATGCAACCCTTCGGGCAGCCGGTTGACGGTCGACCGCCAATAACCGAACCCTCCGGCGGCCAACAGCACAGCCCCCAGTAAAAAAACGAAGAAAAGCGAAGAACGGCTGTGCGTCGACATGTCGGCATCCTGCGTCTATAGCGTCCCAGTTTGGCAGGAACTCGCTTGAGCACATTGATGATAGTCAACTGAGGGCCAAGCCTGACCGGATAGCAAGGTAAGCCTGAGTGACCGGGTCGTGCATTATTTAGCGCAGACCAAGCACCGCCGCCCATTGCTCGGTGGTTACCGGCATCACTGACAACCGCGAGCCTTTCTGTACCAGTGGCATTTCGGCCAGCGCCGCTTGCTGTTTTAGATAATCCAGCTTCAACACCCTGGAAAACGTCTCCACATGCGCGACATCAATCGCGCTCCAGGCATTTTTCTCTGCGGTGGCCTTCGGATCGTAGTAATGGCTTTCAGGCTCCAGCGCTGTCGGGTCTGGATACGCGGCTTCGACAATCTTGCCGATCCCGGCGATGCCCGGCTCGGGGCAACTGGAGTGATAGAAGAAGAACTCGTCCCCCACTGCCATGGACCGTAGAAAATTCCGCGCCTGATAGTTGCGAACCCCGTCCCAGCGCGCTTTGCCGAGTTTTTCCAGACCTTTGATCGAGAGTTCGTCGGGCTCGGATTTCATCAGCCAATAGGCCATGGTTTGGCTCCTTGCGAGGTGTGTGGACAGGTTGTTCGGCAATTTTATGACAAACCGACAGTCGGTTGACGCCAGCATTTGCGTGCCGGTTCACGTTGTCGCAAAATGCCGGCCTTTAAAGCTTGACGCTGCTGCACGGCCTACAAACGGAAACCGCTGCTGTCATCGTGTTGATATGCCTTTGGGGGGCAATCGATGAAACGCAAACCGGATTTACTATGGATTTTGGTTATTTTGTTCGGCCTTGGCGTCGTGACCACTGGCTATGCCCAAAGCCTGTGGAGCAACAAGACCGATGCGCCAATCGAGGTCTCGGCGTTGCAGCAACAGTCGACAGCCTTCAAGCGCTGATCCTGTTTTTTCGACGCCACTGAGGGTAGTGGCGTCTAGCGTGCGCCGTACCAGGCCTTGTCCGTTACCGTTCCGTGCAACGGCACATCCCAGCTCGCCTGAGCCAGTCGCCCCACCTTCTGACATTCATGGGCCAGCCCCAGCAGCGTCGGCTTGCGCCAGTCATTTCGGCGCGCCAGGTAGGCCAGGCTTCGATCATAGAAACCGCCGCCCATGCCCAGGCGCCCGCCGACATCATCAAAACCCACCAACGGTAACAACACCAGATCCAACGCCCAGACTTTACGTTGCCGGGCAAGGTTGTGCCTGGGTTCGAGAATGCGAAAACGGTTGGGTGTGAGTTTTTCGCCGGGCCGGATGCGCTGGAACACCATCTTGGTTCGCGGCCAGGCGCTGAGTACCGGCAGATAGGTGGCCTTGCCCCGACGCTGGGCGGCACGCAGCAGCAGGCGTGGATCGATTTCACCGTCGGTGGGCAGATAAAGGGAGATGTGTTTGGCGCGGCGAAACAGCGGTTGCTGGGCCAATTGCTTGTACAGCCCGCGAGCCGCCTGGCGCTGCTGACTGGGTGTCAGGGCGCGGCGGGCCTTGCGCAGCATGCGTCGAAGTTGCGGGCGGGGAAGCAGCGCAGGTTCGTTCATGAATTCCGGCTTCAGTAGTACAGATACATGAAGCGTACCCGTAAAAAAGCCGATGCCGGTATAAAAACCGGCATCGGCTGGAATCAGGCTCCCCGAATGTGCCGCTGTCGACTTAGCCCTTGAACCCGAGAGTTCAAGGTGGAAGACGCAGTAGGCTTTAAGGCTTTCCGTCTAGCGGACATGCACACCAGCCCAACGTGCGACCTCCAGGGTATAGCAAATCGGCTCAGGGACGTCGTCAACTGGCAAGCACCCCAGGGAGTGAAAAGAGTATACCGCAAGCGGTAGCGCGAATCAGCCTTTGGTGACGTCCGGATCGGTGGCGAGCACCAGATCGACGCGATCGAGCAGGTCGCGTACCTGCTCGCGGGTCGAGCCGCTGGCCTGGATATCCGGGCGTTCTTCCTTGTGCAGCAAGTCGTGGGTGATGTTCAACGCGGCCATGACGGCGATGCGGTCGGCGCCGATGACTTTGCCGCTGCTGCGGATTTCGCGCATTTTGCCGTCCAGGTAACGGGCGGCGCTCACCAGGTTGCTGCGTTCTTCCTGGGGGCAGATGATCGAATATTCTTTGTCGAGGATCTGCACGGTGACGCTATTGCTTGAACTCATGAGTCTTGCTCCAGGGCCTTGAGGCGCGAAATCATCGATTCGACCTTACGCCGGGCGATTTCGTTTTTTTCAATGAGGTGAGCGCGTTCCTCGCGCCAGGTCTTTTCCTGAGCTAGTAAGAGTGCGTTTTGACTCTTAAGTTGCTCGACTCGCGTAATCAGCAGTTCGAGTCTGGCCATCAGCGCTTGCAGGTCGGTGTCTTCCATTTTGTCCACTGAGTTTGTCTGACGGGGTAGCTGGCGGACAGCCTTTAATAGTCTTGGCGAGTCTGTCGATGTAGGATACAAGGCCTTCATTCTAGACATAGCGCCGTCTGGCGCCTAGCTGCCCATGCCCATTCAGAATTCTCCGTACCAAGCCTTCGCCACCCTGCTGACTTCCAGCGGTCATCCTGTCTCGCCTGCCGAACTGCACGGCCTGTTGCTCGGCCGCAGCTGCGCCGGCGCCGGTTTCGATGCCGAGGGCTGGTTGATCGACGCCGCCGAGTTGCTCGAAAGCGAGCCACAGGACAGCGTTCGCGCTGCCCTGATCGGCCTGCAAGAGATGGTCAAGGGCGAACTCACCGGCGAAGACGTGACCGTCGTCCTGTTGCTGCCGACCGACGACGCCCCGCTGGCCGAACGCGCCGTGGCGCTGGGTCAATGGTGCCAGGGCTTCCTCAGCGGTTTCGGTCTGAACTGCCGTGACAGCAGCATGCTGAGCACCGAGGCCACCGAAGTGTTGCAGGATCTGGCCGCCATTTCCCAGGTCCAGGACGCTCTGGAAGAGTCCGAAGACGGCGAAACCGACTATATGGAAGTCATGGAATACCTGCGCGTCGCGCCGCTGCTGCTGTTCTCCGAAACCAGGAAAGCGAACGAACCGGCGGCTGCCAAGCCGTCGTTGCACTAATCGAAGACAGGGAACGCCATCTGCCCATGATCCATATCCCGAAAGCGGAATACAGCCGTCGCCGCAAGGCCCTGATGGCGCAGATGGAACCCAACAGCATCGCTATCCTTCCCGCCGCCGCGGTGGCCATTCGCAACCGTGACGTCGAACACGTCTACCGTCAGGACAGTGACTTCCAGTACCTCAGCGGTTTCCCCGAGCCCCAGGCCGTGCTGGTCTTGATGCCGGGGCGTCTGCACGGCGAATACATTTTGTTCTGCCGCGAGCGCAACGCCGAGCGGGAGCTGTGGGACGGCCTGCGTGCCGGCCAGGAAGGCGCGATTCGCGATTTCGGCGCCGATGACGCTTTCCCGATCACGGACATCGACGACATCCTGCCCGGCTTGATCGAAGGCCGTGACCGGGTGTATTCGGCCATGGGCAGCAACCCGGAATTCGACCGCCACCTGATGGACTGGATCAACGTGATCCGCTCCAAGGCGAACCTCGGTGCCCAGCCACCGAACGAATTCGTTGCCCTGGATCATCTGCTTCACGACATGCGCCTGTATAAATCGGCGGCAGAAGTGAAAGTGATGCGCGAGGCCGCACGGATTTCCGCCCAGGCCCACGTGCGCGCAATGCAGGCCAGCCGTGCCGGTTTGCACGAGTACAGCCTGGAAGCCGAGCTCGATTACGAGTTCCGCAAGGGCGGGGCGAAGATGCCGGCCTATGGCTCGATCGTCGCGGCAGGGCGTAATAGTTGCATCCTGCATTACCAGCAGAATGACGCCGTGCTCAAGGACGGGGACCTGGTGTTGATCGACGCCGGCTGCGAGATTGACTGTTACGCCAGTGACATCACCCGTACCTGGCCGGTCAATGGCAAGTATTCCGCGGAGCAGAAAGCGATCTACGAACTGGTGCTGGCTGCCCAGGAAGCCGCATTTGCCGAAATCGCTCCGAACAAACACTGGAATCAGGCCCACGAGGCGACGGTTCGGGTGATAACCGGCGGTCTGGTTGAGTTGGGACTGTTGCAAGGCGACGTCGACGAGTTGATCGCCGGCGAAGCCTACAAAGCGTTTTACATGCACCGCGCCGGGCACTGGTTGGGCATGGATGTACATGACGTGGGCGAGTACAAGGTCGGCGGCGAATGGCGCGTGCTGGAAGTCGGCATGGCCCTGACCGTGGAGCCGGGGATCTACATTGCACCGGACAACAAGCACGTTGCGAAGAAATGGCGCGGCATTGGTGTGCGCATTGAGGACGATGTCGTGGTCACCAAAAGCGGTTGTGAAATCCTCACCAAAGGCGTACCGAAAACAGTCGCGGAGATCGAGGCCTTGATGGCGCAAGCACGGACACAAGCGGCATGAATCGGGTCAATCTGGCGATTATCGGCGGCGGCCTGGTGGGCGCCAGCCTGGCGATGGCGTTGCAGGCCGGGGCCAAGGCCCGCGGCTGGAAGATCGTGCTGATCGAGCCGTTCGCACCCGGCGACACGTACCAGCCGAGCTACGACGCGCGTTCCACGGCATTGTCCTTTGGCGCGCGACAGATTTATCAGCGGTTGGGCGTCTGGCAGGAGATCTCCCGCCGTGCCGAACCGATCAAGCAGATTCACGTTTCCGACCGGGGACGTTTTTCCACGGCGCGGCTGTCGGCGATGGAAGAAGGCGTCCCGGCGCTGGGTTATGTGGTGGAAAACGCGTGGCTTGGCCAATGTCTGTGGCAAGGCTTGGACAAGGACGTGATCAGTTGGCGCTGCCCGGCGGAAGTCACGCGCATGGAGCCGCTCACCGACGGCTATCGCCTGACGCTCAATGACGAAACCACACTGGATTGCGATCTGGCGGTACTCGCCGACGGCGGCCGTTCCAACCTTCGCGAGCAGCTGGGCATCGGCATCAAGACGCGTCCCTACAACCAGAGCGCGCTGATCGCCAACATCACCCCGAGCGAAGCCCATAACGGCATGGCCTTCGAGCGGTTCACCGACGATGGCCCGATGGCCTTGCTGCCGCTGCCGGACAATCGCTGTGCCTTGGTCTGGACTCGCCTGGGAATGGACGCACAACGCCTGGCCGCCCTCGATGAACGCGATTTCCTCAGTGAGTTGCAGGGTGTGTTCGGCTATCGCCTCGGCACATTGAAGCAGGTCGGCGCCCGGCACCTTTATCCGCTGTCGCTGGTGGAGGCCGAAGAGCAGGTGCGACCGCATCTGGCGATTCTCGGCAACGCCGCTCACAGCCTGCACCCGATTGCCGGTCAGGGTTTCAACCTGTCCCTGCGCGATGCCCAGGCGCTGGCCGATGCGCTGCTCGCCAGCGAACAGGCACTGGGGGACTTCGCGACCTTGCAGGCCTATCGCGAACACCAGCGCCTGGATCAGAACCTGACCGTCGGCTTTTCCGATCAGGTCACGCGTTTGTTCGGCAGCACGCAGCCATTGGTTTCGCTGGGGCGCAATCTCGGTCTGCTTGGCCTCGATCTATTGCCGCCAGCCAAGCGCTGGTTCGCCCGACAGGCCATGGGGCTGGGTACGCGTCCTGATGTTTAGCCCGACGATCCTTCGGCAGACGGCCGATGGCCAAAAATACCTGCCGCAATTGCAGGTCGATATTCACGACGGCGCCGGCAACCGGGTGGCGCGTGGCGGAAAAACCCTTTACGTGCGGCTCAAGCCGCAAGCGAGACAGGCTTAAAGCATGGAAATGCGCGCAGATCTGCTGATTGTCGGGGCCGGAATGGTCGGCAGCGCCCTGGCGCTGGCGTTGCAGGACAGTGGGCTGGAAGTCCTGCTGCTGGACGGCAGCCCCTTGAGCGTCAAGCCGTTTGATGCCCAGGCGCCGTTTGAACCCCGGGTGAGTGCCTTGTCCATCGCCAGTCAGCGGATTCTCGAACGCCTTGGGGTCTGGGACGGTATTGCCGGTCGACGCAGCAGCCCATACAGCGACATGCAGGTCTGGGATGGCAGCGGCACCGGGCATATCCACTTTTCGGCGGGCAGTGTCCACGCTGATGTACTGGGCCACATTGTCGAGAATCGGGTGGTACAGGATGCCTTGCTCGACCGCTTGCACGACTGCGATCTTGGCCTGCTCGCCAACGCACGCCTGGAACAAATGCGCCGCTCCGGCGATGACTGGCTGCTGACCCTGGCCGATGGCCGCACCTTGCGCGCGCCCCTGGTGATCGCGGCGGATGGTGCCAACTCAGCGGTTCGGCGCCTGACCGGCGTCGCGACACGGGAGTGGGATTATCTGCACCACGCCATCGTCACCAGCGTGCGCTGCTCGAAACCCCATCAAATGACCGCCTGGCAACGCTTTACCGATAACGGCCCGTTGGCGTTCCTGCCGCTGGCGCGTGATGGCCGGCAGGATTGGTGTTCGATCGTCTGGTCGACCACGCCAGGCGAAGCCGAACGCCTGATGGCACTGGATGACGAAGGTTTTTGTCGCGAGCTGGAGCGAGCCTTCGAAGGACAGCTGGGCAGCGTACTCAACGCTGACCCGCGCCTGTGTGTGCCGCTACGTCAGCGTCATGCCAAGCGTTACGTGGCTGAAGGCCTGGCGCTGATCGGCGATGCGGCGCACACCATTCACCCGTTGGCCGGGCAGGGCGTGAATCTCGGGTTCCTCGATGCTGCCGTATTGGCCGAGGTGCTGCAGCAGGCGGCCGCCCGCGGTGAGCGTCTGGCGGATGTGAAGGTGCTCAGCCGTTACGAGCGTCGACGCATGCCTCACAACCTGGCCCTGATGGCGGCGATGGAAGGTTTCGAGCGCTTGTTCCAGGCTGATCCGTTGCCGGTGCGCTGGTTGCGTAATACCGGATTGAAAATAGTCGACCGGATGCCCGAGGCCAAGTCGTTGTTCGTGCGTGAGGCGCTGGGGTTGACCGGGGATTTGCCGGCACTTGCCAAGGCCTGAGATTCTCTTTGACGCTGATGGCCTCTTCGCGAGCAGGCTCGCTCCCACCATGGAGTGCATTTCAACTGTGGGCGAGCTTGCTCGCGAAGGCGGGGCACATTCACCCCCCAGCTCTGGTTGTGCAACATCTGGTAACGCCTCCACAAACTGTTCGATTGAGAAGGCAAATGTGAGTCCTTATCATTTGTTCTCAATTTTTCAATCGAGAGAGCGCTCCCATGTTGGCACCGAAGCGTCTACTGACCGCACTGGCCCTGACTCTGATCGGCAGCACCGCCGCCCAGGCCGCCGACGAGGTGGTGGTCTACTCCTCGCGTATCGACGAGCTGATCAAACCGGTCTTCGATGCCTACACCGCTAAAACCGGTGTGCAGGTGAAGTTCATCACCGACAAGGAAGCGCCGCTGATGCAGCGGATCAAGGCCGAGGGCGAGAACGCCACCGCTGACCTGTTGCTGACTGTCGATGCCGGTAACCTCTGGCAAGCCGAGCAAATGGGCATCCTCCAGCCCTTCACCTCGAAAACCATCGATGCCAACATCCCGGTGCAGTACCGTGCCGCCTCTCACGCCTGGACCGGCCTGAGCCTGCGGGCACGGACCATTGCCTACTCCACTGACCGGGTGAAGCCGGGTGAGCTGACCACTTACGAAGCGCTGGCCGACAAGAACTGGGAAGGTCGCCTGTGCCTGCGCACGGCGAAGAAGGTCTACAACCAGTCCCTGACCGCCACCATGATCGAAGTCCATGGCGCCGAGAAAACCGAGAAGATCCTCAAGGGCTGGGTCAACAACCTGTCCACTGACGTGTTCTCCGACGACGTTGCGGTACTGGAGGCCATCAGTGCCGGTCAGTGTGATGTCGGCATCGTCAACACTTACTACTACGGCCGCCTGCACAAGCAGAAGCCTGACCTGCCGGTGAAGCTGTTCTGGCCGAACCAGGCGGATCGTGGCGTGCACGTCAACCTTTCGGGCATCGGTCTGACCAAACACGCGCCGCACCCGGAAGCGGCCAAGGCTCTGGTGGAATGGATGACCACGCCTCAAGCGCAGAAAATCTTCGCTGACGTGAACCAGGAGTTCCCGGCCAACCCTGCCGTTCAGCCATCTGCCGAAGTCGCGGCCTGGGGCAAGTTCGTAGCCGACACCCTGCCTGTCGAAGTCGCGGGCAAGCGCCAGGCCGAAGCGATTCGCATGATGGATCGAGCTGGCTGGAACTGAGTTGCCCGATATACTGCGCCCCGCTTATGCGGGGCGTTTGTTTTTTTGTGGCGCGCCTCTGACACTGTAGGAGCGGCCGGTCGACGCTCCTACAGTGTCGATCTCATCCATTAGATAGTAGAGAACCCAACCCGTGGCCCACCCTGCACAACGCCGCTGGTACCCCTTGGTCTTCGCCATCGCTGCGCTGGTCCTGCTGCCACTGAGTGTGTTGCTGCTTTCCTGGCAATCCATCGATCAACAGATCTGGTCCCACCTGTGGGACACGCAGATGCCGCGTCTGCTGGGTAACACCCTGACCCTGGTGGTTGGCGTCGGTGTGGGGGTGACGATCCTCGGTGTAAGCCTGGCCTGGCTCACCAGCCTCTGTGAATTCCCCGGCAGGCGTTGGCTGGATTGGGCCTTGATGCTGCCCTTTGCAATTCCGGCCTACGTACTGGCGTTCGTTTTCGTCGGTTTGCTGGATTTTTCCGGTCCCGTGCAAACCCTGTTGCGCGAGTGGTTCGGCACAAACCTGCGTTTGCCGCGCGTGCGTTCCACGGGCGGGGTGATTCTGGTTCTGGTGCTGGTGTTCTATCCGTACGTTTACCTGCTGGCGCGTACCGCGTTCCTCGCTCAGGGCAAAGGCCTGATGGAGGCCGCGCGAGTGCTGGGGCAATCGCCATGGCAGGCATTCTGGCGGGTGGCCATGCCCATGGCGCGTCCCGCCATCGGCGCTGGCGTGGCGTTGGCGCTGATGGAAACCCTGGCGGATTTTGGCGCGGTGTCGGTGTTCAACTTCGACACGTTCACTACCGCGATCTACAAGACCTGGTACGGGTTTTTCAGCCTTTCCACCGCTGCACAACTGGCCAGCCTGTTATTGCTGGTGGTGATGGTGGTGCTGTACGGCGAGCGGCGAGCGCGCGGGGCCAATCGGGCGAGCAATGAACGGCCACGGGTCAAGGCGTTGTACCACTTGCATGGCATCAAAGCGTTGTTGGCCACGGGGTGGTGCGCTCTGGTGTTCGCCTGCGCCTTTGTCATTCCGGTGCTGCAACTGTTGGCGTGGTTCTGGCAACGTGGGCGCTTCGATCTGGATGAGCGTTACAACGGCTTGATTCTCCACACCCTGTACCTGGGCGCGATGGCTGCGTTGATCACCGTTGGTGTTGCGCTGATATTGGCATTTGCCCGGCGCCTGGCGCCGACCCAAGGGATCCGCGCCGGGGTCAGCCTGGCCAATCTTGGCTACGCCTTGCCCGGTTCAGTGCTGGCGGTATCGATCATGCTGGCGTTCAGTTACCTGGACCGCGAACTGGTGATCCCGCTCTCCGGCTGGCTCGGTGGCGCCGGCAAACCACTGCTGCTGGGCAGTCTGTCGGCGCTGCTGCTGGCCTACCTGGTACGATTCATCGCCGTGGCTTACGGGCCGCTGGAGAGCAGTCTGGCGCGTATACGGCCATCTTTGCCCGAAGCGGCACGTAGCCTTGGCGTCAGCGGGCCACGACTGTTTTTCAAAGTGTATCTGCCCTTGTTGCTGCCCGGCTCGTTGAGCGCAGCGCTGCTGGTGTTCGTCGATGTGCTCAAGGAAATGCCCGCAACCCTGCTGATGCGCCCGTTTGGCTGGGACACACTGGCCGTGCGGATCTTCGAAATGACCAGTGAGGGCGAGTGGGCGAGGGCGTCTTTGCCGGCACTGACCCTGGTTTTGGTCGGACTGCTACCGGTCATCGGATTGATTCGACGTTCGGCCCATCAAAACAGCTAGGTGTCAGTCCTACACCTTGCGGCTACAATGCGCGGCATTCGGTGCGGTCTGTCTGACAGACAAGGCAGTAGAAGTCGGCTGTAGGCCTTTTGTTTCAAGGCTTTCACTCGATACAGCACTCGCCCGCACCTTCGCCACGCCCGGAAGGAGAAACCCATGGGACAGCGTACGCCTCTGTATGACCTTCATCTCGCCCTCGGCGCGAAGATGGTCGATTTTGGCGGTTGGGATATGCCTCTGCATTACGGATCGCAGGTCGAGGAGCACCATGAGGTGCGCCGTGATTGCGGTGTTTTCGATGTATCCCACATGACCGTTATCGATGTCGACGGCCCCCAGGCCAAGGCCTGGTTGCAGCATTTGCTGGCCAATGACGTCGAGCGCCTGCACAGCTCCGGCCGCGCGTTGTACAGCACCATGCTCAACGAGCGCGGCGGCATCGTCGACGACATGATCGTCTACCGCCTCGATGACGGTTATCGTCTGGTGGTCAATGCTTCAACCCGCGATCAGGACATGGCCTGGATGCAGGCCCATCTTGACGGCTTCGATGTGCAGCTCAGCGAACGTTCCGAGTTGGCGATGCTGGCGATTCAAGGCCCTCACGCCCGGCAGAAGGTTGCTGAATTGGTGACCCAGTCCCGCGGCAACCTGATCCAGCTGCTCAAACCCTTCGAAGGACAGCCCGATGGTGACTGGTTCATCGCGCGCACCGGTTACACCGGTGAAGACGGTCTGGAAATCATCCTGCCGGCCGATCAGGCGCCGGGGTTTTTCAACGATCTGGTGGGGGCGGGTATCTCTCCGATCGGCCTGGGCGCGCGGGATACCTTGCGGGTCGAGGCCGGCATGAACCTGTATGGCCGGGATATTCATCAAGACGTTTCACCGCTGGCCTCCAACATGGCCTGGAGCATTGCCTGGGAACCGGCCGCTCGCCAGTTCATCGGGCGAACCGCGCTGGAAGCCGAACGCAGCGCTGGCGTACAGCACAAACTGGTCGGTCTGGTCCTTGAAGAGCGTGGGGTATTGCGCGCTCATCAAGTGGTCCGTATCGCCGATGTTGGCGAAGGAGAGATCACCAGTGGTAGTTTCTCTCCTACGCTTAGCAAGTCGATTGCACTGGCGCGCGTGCCGATGGCAACGGCCGACCGCGCGGAAGTGGAAATCCGTGGCAAGTGGTACCCGGTCCGAGTGGTCAAACCGACCTTCGTACGCCATGGCAAAACCTTGATCTAACCTTTTCTGGCGGCAATCACCGCTGACAATATCCTTGAGGACACAGAACATGAGCGATATCCCTGCCGACCTGCGTTTTGCCGAAAGTCACGAATGGGCCCGCCTGGAAGCCGATGGCACCGTCACCGTGGGCATCAGCGATCACGCGCAGGAAGCGCTGGGTGATGTGGTGTTCGTCGAACTGACCGAAGTTGGAAAAGTCTTCGCTGCCGGCGATCAATCCGGTGTGGTGGAGTCGGTTAAAGCGGCGTCCGACATCTATGCCCCGGTGTCCGGTGAAGTGATTGCGATCAACGAAGACCTGAGTGCTTCGCCTGAGCTGCTGAACTCCGACCCCTATGGCGCGTGGATCTTCAAGCTCAAGCCAAGCAATACCGCCGAACTGGAAAAACTGCTCGATGCAGCCGGTTACAAGGCCGCCATCGGCGAGTAAGCCATTAGCGTCATCCCCAAGCCCCGATCCGTCGGGGCTTTTTGTTGCCTGCCCAATGTCCCACAAGGGTCAGTAGGCTCTGCCAGAGGTTCGCTGTCGGCATCGACTGCTATGCTGGTTTGACCGTGTTGCATCGACGTTGAGCGCCAGTCAAGAGAGAGCCCGTCATGTCCCAGTTGCCGTCCTTGAGCCAGTTACACGACCCCAATGCCTTTCTTCGCCGCCACCTCGGGCCGGATGCCGCCGAGCAGCAGGCCATGCTCGACAGTCTCGGCCTCGGCAGCCGGGTTGAACTGATCGAGCAGACAGTGCCACCGGGGATTCGCCTGAACCGGGCGCTGGATTTACCGCCGGCCCTCGACGAAGAGGCTGCGTTGGCCAAGCTTCGAGGCTACGCCGAACAGAACCAGGTCTGGACCAGCCTGATCGGCATGGGGTATCACGGCACACTCACGCCAGCTGTCATCCTTCGAAACGTGCTGGAAAATCCTGGTTGGTACACCGCGTACACGCCCTATCAACCGGAAATCGCCCAAGGGCGGCTCGAAGCACTACTGAATTTCCAGCAATTGACCATCGACCTGACCGGGCTGGAACTGGCCAATGCCTCGCTGCTGGATGAAGCCACCGCGGCGGCGGAAGCCATGGCCCTGGCCAAACGGGTGGCCAAGTCGAAAAGCAATGTGTTCTTTGTCGATCAAAACTGCCATCCACAGACCATTTCCGTGGTGCAGACCCGCGCCGAAGGCTTCGGCTTCGAGTTGATCATCGACGCTGTGGATAACTTGAAGCAGCACCAGGTATTCGGCGCGCTGCTGCAATATCCCGACACCCATGGCGAGATCCGTGACCTGCGTCCGTTGATCGATCATCTGCACGCCCAGCAGGCGCTGGCCTGTGTGGCGGTGGATCTGCTGAGCCTGCTGCTGTTGACGCCGCCTGGGGAATTGGGCGCTGACGTGGTGTTTGGCTCTTCCCAGCGTTTCGGCGTGCCCATGGGCTATGGCGGGCCGCACGCGGCTTTTTTTGCCAGCCGCGACGAGTTCAAACGGGCAATTCCCGGGCGGATCATCGGCGTGTCGAAAGATGCTCGCGGCAACGTTGCCCTGCGCATGGCCCTGCAAACCCGTGAGCAACATATTCGTCGTGAAAAGGCCAACTCGAACATCTGTACCGCGCAAGTACTGCTGGCCAATATCGCCAGTTTCTATGCGGTCTACCACGGCCCGGAAGGGCTCAAACGCATTGCCCAGCGCGTCCACCGACTGACCTGCATCCTCGCCGCAGGCCTTGAGCGCAAGGGCATCACGCGCCTCAACCGGCATTTCTTCGATACCCTGACCCTGGAAGTCGGCGGCACCCAGACCGCGATCATCGAAAGCGCCCAGGCCGCGCAGATCAATTTGCGCATTCTGGGGCGCGGGCAATTGGGCTTGAGCCTTGACGAAACCTGCGACGAATCCACCGTAGCCAAGCTGTTCGATGTATTCCTGGGCGCCGATCATGGGCTAAGCGTCGATGAACTCGATGCCGAGGCGCTGGCTCCCGGTATCCCGAGCCCTTTGCAAAGAACCACACCCTATCTGCGCCATCCGGTGTTCAATGCCCACCACAGCGAAACCGAGATGCTGCGCTACCTCAAGCAGCTGGAAAACAAGGACCTTGCGCTCAATCAGTCGATGATCCCGCTGGGCTCTTGCACCATGAAACTCAATGCCACCAGCGAGATGATTCCGATTACCTGGCCGCAGTTCGCCAATCTGCATCCGTTCGCACCTAAAGAGCAGGCGGTGGGTTATTCCTTAATGATCGAAGAGCTGGAGCGCTGGCTCTGCGCGATCACTGGTTTCGATGCAATCTGCATGCAGCCCAATTCCGGTGCCCAGGGCGAGTACGCGGGGCTGCTGGCAATCCGCAAATATCATGAGAGCCGTCAGCAGGGCGGGCGGGATGTCTGCCTGATCCCGTCTTCAGCCCACGGCACCAACCCGGCCTCGGCGCAGATGGCCGGGATGCGTGTGGTGATTGTCGAATGTGACGAAGCAGGCAACGTCGACCTGGATGACCTGAAAGAAAAGGCCGCGGAAGCCGGCGACAAGCTCTCCTGCCTGATGGCGACCTATCCGTCGACCCACGGCGTGTACGAGGAAGGCATCAGCGAGATCTGCGAAGTTATCCACAGCCATGGCGGCCAGGTCTACATGGACGGTGCCAACCTCAATGCCCAGGTAGGGCTGGCGCGGCCGGCGGACATTGGTGCCGATGTGTCCCACATGAACTTGCACAAGACCTTCTGCATTCCCCATGGCGGTGGCGGACCGGGCATGGGCCCGATTGGCGTACGTGCGCACCTGGCGCCGTTCGTCGCCAATCACCCGGTGGTGCCGATCGAGGGGCCGTTGGCGCAGAACGGTGCCGTCAGTGCCGCGCCTTGGGGCAGCGCGAGCATTTTGCCGATCAGTTGGATGTACATCGCCATGATGGGGCCGCAACTGGCCGATGCCAGCGAAGTGGCGATCCTCGCCGCGAATTACCTGGCGCGGCATTTGTCCGGGGCGTTCCCGGTGCTCTACACCGGGCGCAACGAGCGGGTGGCCCATGAATGCATTCTGGACTTGCGACCGCTCAAGACGTTGACCGGTATCAGCGAGGAAGACGTCGCCAAGCGCCTGATGGACTATGGCTTCCATGCACCGACCATGTCGTTCCCCGTGCCGGGCACGCTGATGATCGAACCGACCGAAAGTGAATCGAAGGCGGAGCTGGACCGTTTCATCGGCGCAATGCTGCGCATCCGCGCGGAAATCACCGAGGTACAGAACGGCAACTGGCCGGCCGAGGACAACCCGCTCAAACGAGCGCCGCATACCTTGGCCGATATCACCGGGATTTGGGAGCGTCCCTATAGCATCGAACAAGGTGTGACGCCGGATGCTCACACCAAGGCCCACAAGTACTGGCCGGCGGTGAACCGGGTGGACAATGTGTATGGAGACCGGAATCTGTTTTGTGCCTGTGTGCCGCTGGATGAGTACCGCTGAGACCTTCTGGCGGCGTATAACCCCTGTGTGCGAGCCTGCTCGCTCCCACAGGGGAGTTCTGTATGCCAATAAAAATGCCGCTCAAGTGAGCGGCATTTTCTGTTTGGCTGCAAGCTTATTCCGAAGCCACGGCGTTCTTCGCCAAAATCGCGTTCGCCAACTCCATGTCCGTGGCCTGCAGGCCCGGGTTGTCGGCGCGGACTTTCTGCATCGCGGCTTCCAGATATGGGCCGCGAATGCCGCCGTCACTGGCGACGAAGCTGCCGGCATCGTCCTGGGCTGCAACGATCAGCTTTTGATCCTTGAAGGTCAGGTAGGTCGAACCGGTGGTTGCACCGGAAGTAAGAACGTTACGCCAAAAGCTATCAGCCATCGCCGAACCGACAGGCAGGGACAACAGGGCGATGGTAGCGACAGCAAGTTTGAGACGCATATAAGGTAACTCCACTGGATAAACTACCGCCTTTGATAGCGATTCCCCCAATCGAGTTCCATTGCCCCTTACCTACTTCTGCTCGCTCTGCGGCGTCACGCGCAGGACCTCCTCGACGGTGGTCAAGCCGGCCGCCACCTTCTGTGCGCCCGACAGGCGCAAGCTGCGCATGCCTTCCTTGAACGCCTGACGCCGCACCGCCAGCAAATCGGTGTCGGGACTGATCAGCGCTTTCAGACCGTCGGTCAATTGCATGATTTCGTACACCCCGGCGCGGCCGTGATAGCCGGTGTCGCGACACTCCGGGCAGCCGATGGCGCGTTGTGCGTGGGTGGGCAGGGGGGCTTGCCAGGGCCGGGTCAGTGTTTGCCAGTCTTCTTCCCCCAGGGTGTTCGCAGCCTTGCAGTGGGGGCACAAGGTTCGCACCAGCCGCTGGGCCATGACCCCGAGCACCGTGGCCTTGATCAGGTAATGCGGCACGCCCAGTTCCAACAGGCGGCTGATGGCGCTCGGTGCATCGTTGGTGTGCAGCGTCGACAGCACCAGGTGCCCGGTGAGGGCGGCCTGGATTGCCATCTCGGCGGTTTCGAGGTCGCGGATCTCGCCGATCATGATGATGTCCGGGTCTTGTCGCATCAGTGCGCGCACCCCGGAAGCGAAGGTCAGGTCGATGTTGTGCTGGACCTGCATCTGGTTGAACGCCGGCTCGACCATTTCAATCGGGTCTTCGATGGTGCAGAGGTTGACCTCCGGCGTCGCCAGTTTCTTCAGTGTGGTGTACAGCGTGGTGGTCTTGCCGGAACCGGTCGGCCCGGTGACCAGAATGATGCCGTTGGGCTGACGGGTCATGTCCTGCCAGCGCCGCAGGTCATCGGCTGAAAACCCCAGCTGATCGAAGTCCTTGAGCAACACCTCCGGGTCGAAGATCCGCATGACCATTTTTTCGCCGAAGGCAGTCGGTAGGGTCGACAGCCGCAGCTCCACTTCGCCGCCGTCCGGGGTCTTGGTTTTTACCCGGCCATCCTGGGGTTTGCGTTTCTCCGCGACGTTCATCCGCCCCAGGCTTTTGAGGCGGCTGACGATGGCCATGGTGACTTGCGGCGGGAACTGGTAGACGTTGTGCAACACGCCGTCGATGCGAAAGCGCACCGTGCCTTGTTCACGCCGGGGTTCAATGTGGATATCGCTGGCGCGCTGCTGGAAGGCGTACTGGAACAGCCAGTCGACGATGTTGACGATATGCGCATCGTTGGCATCCGGCTCCTGATCGCTGGCGCCGAGATTGAGCAACTGTTCGAAATTGCCCAGGGTGCTGGTCTGCTGATCGGCGTTGCTCGCCCCCGTGACCGATTTGGCCAGGCGGAAGAACTCAACGCTGAAACGCTGGATATCCGCCGGGTTGGCCACTACACGCTTGATCGGCAGTTTGAGTACGTGCGTCAAGTCGGCTTCCCAGCCATTGACGTAGGGCTGGGCGCTCGCCACCGTCACGGCGTCGCGGTCGATGGAGACCGCGAGAATCTTGTGGCGTTGGGCGAAGGCGTAGGACATCAGCGGTGTCACGGCTGCGACGTTGATTTTCAGCGGGTCTATACGCAGGTAAGGCTGGCCCGCCTGTTGGGACAACCACAGGGTCAGGTTTTCCAGGTCCAGGTGCTTGCCGGGGCGGCTGAGGTCGTTCAGCTGTTGGTTGGCGATGAATTCCAGGGGGTGCATCTGGCCATGAGCGGCGTGGCGGCGACGGGCATTGAGCGCCTGTTCGGCCGAGTCCTGGCTGATGAAGCCCTGGGCGACCAGCTCACGCAGCACATCATTGAGATCCAGCCAGCGGTCCTGAATGGCGAGTTGAACGGACATGCGGGCTCCTTATGAACAACAGTGCGCAAAGGATAGTCGTGGCGCCACAGACCGTTGGGCCACTACCCGACGAAGCCGTATCGGTTTTTTTCAGCCGGTTGCCTGAGCGGCGTTAACCCAGGCAGGGTCGGCACTTTGCAGATCCACCGAGCAGACGCTGATCAGGTTGCGAAGTTTTTCTGCGATCACTTGGGCACGGTGCCAGCTCAACCCGTCGATGACCACCTCGATGGCCAGCAAGTCATCCTGGCGCAGCACATGCACCTCATCCGGCGTCAAGAACTGCAAGGCAAACAGGTTGAGCGCGCGGCACAGCAGGTCGGGCTCGGCTTCGGCCAGTAATTGGTAGCGCACGCGCGAGTGCACGCTACTGACATTCCAGACATCGGCGCGGGTGTTCAGGGCTTCCAGGTGCGGCATGGTTGTTCTCCATCATCAATGGAGAAATTTTTACATTCGGTGGCGGGTATTTCTTATCTATGATGGGCTCAATGGCAGCCAACTCGAATAGAATAATTCATAAAATCATCAATAAAAGGTTTTTCTATGCAAAGCGAACTGGACGGCTACGACCGCAAGATCCTGGCGTTGCTTCAGGAGGACGCATCGCTTTCCAGTGCGCAGATCGCCGAGCAGGTGGGACTTTCGCAGTCGCCCTGCTGGCGGCGGATCCAGCGGATGAAAGAGGAAGGGATCATTCGCGCCCAGGTGACCCTGCTCGACCGCAAGAAAATCGGCCTGAACACGCAGATTTTCGCGCAGGTCAAACTCAACGCCCACGGGCGCTCGAACTTCACCGAATTCACCGAGGCGATTCGTGGGTTTCCCGAGGTGCTGGAGTGTTACGTATTGATGGGGGCGGTGGATTTCATGTTGCGGATCGTCGCGGCGGACATCGAGGCGTATGAGCGTTTCTTCTTCGAGAAGCTGTCGATGGTGCCGGGGATTCAGGAAGTCAACTCGATCGTGGCTTTGTCAGAGATCAAGTCCACGACGAGTTTGCCGGTCTGAGGTTTTGTGGTGAATGTGCTGGCCTCTTCGCGAGCAAGCCCGTTCCCACATTGGATCTGTGTCGTACACAAATCCAATGTGGGAGCGGGCTTGCCCGCGAAGGCGTCCTTACAGGCGCAGCAAAGTCTTCCAGGCTCGATTCTGATACACCGCAATCGCCTGCTGCTTGCGCGCATCCAGGGCTTCGTCGGTGATCGGTTCGTTGGCCAGTTGCGCCAGTTTATTCAGCTCGCCATACAGGCGATCCATTTCCGGGATTTCCAGCACGTTGCGCGCGTGGTGCAGCCAGGCCTGGATACGTTCGATACGCGGCAGTTGCTCGGCCAGGTCTTCCGGTTGTTGCTGGTAGCGCTGCAATTGCAGCGAGTTGGCTTCTTCGCCCAACAGTCGCGGCAACCAACTGCCCAACTGCGCGCCGCCCTGGCGATTGCCACGGGTGTTACGGTCGGCGGTCCAGGTGCGGGCCAGCAACCAGCGTGAAGTACTCAGGGAGAACAGGCCCCAGCGCGGGTCTTCGAGTTCTTCGAGGAACTGTTCCGGCGCGGCTTTACGCACGTCTTCATCATCCATGCCAGCCTGGACCAGCGGGCGCCAGTCTTCCAGCAAGGCATCCAGTGCGGCGCGCAGGTCGTGAGTCGATTGACGCGGCGCGGCTTGGCCGAGGCTGCTGACCAGTGCACGCAACTCGGCGAGGTTTTCCACCCAGTCTTGCAGCAATCGCCAGTGGCCGTTGAAGCGATACTGCTCGGCCAGACGCTGACTGCTGGCCAGCAAATGCCAGCACAGAGCGGCGAAGGCGTCGTCCAGCGGCGTTTCGGCGCTGAGTTGCGGTGCCGGCAAGCTCAACGAGTAGCTGCTGGCGTCGTGCAAACGATAACCGCGTTCGGCCTTGCTGATGTCACACGGCATCAGTGGCAGGGTCGCGGCCAGTTCAGCGGCCAGTTCCAGCAGCGCGGCCGGTTCGCCTTCGCGCAATTCCAGTTCCAGTTCGCAGATTTCTTCTTTCTGCTTGCCGACGATCACCTGGCCCAGGTCCAGCGCGGCTTCGATGACCACTTTGGACTTGCCGCGACCCCAGGCGATCTCGGCGTATTCGCGCACGAAATCGGTGGTGAAAATCGGCTTCAGGGTTTTCTTGTCCAGTTCGGCCAGCGCTTCGGGCCAGCATTCGCCGTCGAGTTTCTTCACATCAAGCTTGGCTTTGGGCAGGTGCCATTCGTACTCGTTGCGCTCGGACAGACCGGCGACGCTCTGGCCACGGGTTTTGAGGGTCTGAATCACGGCATCGCCATCTTTGCGCAGGCGCAGGGCCACCTTGGCGCGGGCCAGGTCGCGTTCGGGCGTGTCGAAGTACTGGTTCATCAACTCACGGCTTTCCCAGCCACTTTTGTTGCGTTTTTTCAGTAACGGGTGCTCGCGCAGGGCGGCGAGGGTTTCGCGGCTGACGCGGAGTTTGATTTCGGTTTCTTTCTGCATGGCCGGAAAATCCAGGATCGGGAGCGCAGCCGGGGGGAATGTGTGGCTGCCAAGGCTGTGCAGTGTACAGGACTGATCGGCGCTGCGTGCCGCAACGGTTTATTCCTGTCATTGGATGGCTCTATGATGGACTTCAATTCGGGAGTTGGAGCCAGCGATGCCTTTGCCATCCATGAAAGATCAGTTCGCTGCACTGATCGCTGCACCGTCCGTCAGTTGCACCCAGGCGAGTCTCGATCAATCCAATCGTCCGGTGATCGACCTGCTGGCTGCCTGGCTCGGCGACCTTGGATTTGCTTGCGACATCCAGCAGGTCAGCCCCGGCAAATTCAATCTGCTGGCCAGTTTCGGCAGCGGCCCCGGTGGTCTGGTGCTCGCCGGTCATAGCGACACAGTGCCGTTCGATGGCGCGCTGTGGCAGACCGATCCGCTGAAGCTCACCGAAGTCGACGGCCGTTGGGTCGGCCTGGGCAGTTGCGACATGAAGGGCTTTTTCGCCCTGGCCATCGAAGCGGTGAAGCCGCTGCTTGATCAACCGTTCAAACAGCCGTTGTTGATCCTTGCCACCTGTGATGAAGAAAGCTCGATGTCCGGTGCCCGGGCGCTGGCTGAAGCGGGGCGCCCTTTGGGACGGGCAGCGGTGATCGGCGAACCGACCGGACTCAAACCGATCCGCATGCACAAGGGCATCATGATGGAGCGCATCAATATCCTTGGGCAGAGCGGTCATTCCTCAGACCCTCGCCTGGGCCATAGCGCCCTGGAGGCCATGCACGATGCCATCGGCGAACTGCGCGGCTTGCGCTTGCTGTGGCAGCGTGAATTTCGCAACCCGCAGTTCAGCGTGCCGACCCCGACCCTGAATCTCGGTTGCATCCATGGTGGCGACAACCCGAACCGCATCTGCGGCCAGTGTTCGCTCGAATTCGACCTGCGACCCTTGCCGGGCATGGACCCCAAGGCGCTACGTGCGGAGATTTTGCAGAGGCTCAGGCCGGTCGCCGAGCGGCATCAGGTCAAGATCGATTACGCGCCTCTGTTCCCCGAAGTGCCGCCGTTCGAGCAGGCCGAGGACGCGGAGCTGGTGCGAATCGCCGAAAAGCTGACCGGCCATCGTGCCGAAGCGGTGGCGTTCGGCACCGAAGCGCCTTATCTTCAGCGACTTGGCTGTGAAACACTGGTGCTCGGCCCTGGCGATATCGCCTGCGCCCACCAACCGGGGGAATTCCTCGAAATGTCACGTTTGCAGCCTACGGTGCATCTATTACGTCAGTTGATTGAACATTACTGCCTGACACCGGCACCGGTGAGTTGATTGCGATCAATGTGGGCGCGAGCCTGCTCGCTTGCACAGGGTTTGTGCCTGGCCCAAAAGGCCGTATAAATTGCCGGTATCCCAACCCGTATTCATGAGGAGAGCGCGCGTGTCGCCAAGCCTGTTCCGACGATAACCATCAGCCCGCTGTGCGTTTTCTGTTTCGCCCTTTTTTCGGCTGCTATTTATTACAGGCCCAGGTTCATGCCCGAATACGTCAATTGGCTTCGTCACGCTTCGCCTTACATCAACGCCCACCGCGATTGCACCTTTGTCGTCATGCTTCCCGGCGACGGTGTTGAGCACTCCAACTTCGGCAATATCGTCCATGACCTGGTGCTTTTGCACAGCCTGGGTGTGCGGCTGGTGCTGGTACACGGCTCCCGTCCGCAAATCGAAGCGCGTCTTGCCGCCCGTGGTCTGACCCCGCATTACCACCACGGTATGCGCATCACCGATGCCGCGACCCTGGAGTGCGTGATCGACGCCGTTGGCCAACTGCGCATCGCCATTGAAGCACGGCTGTCGATGGACATGGCTTCCTCACCCATGCAGGGCTCGCGCCTGCGGGTGGCCAGCGGAAACCTGGTGACCGCACGACCGATCGGTGTGCTTGAAGGCGTCGACTATCACCACACCGGCGAAGTGCGCCGGGTCGACCGCAAGGGCATCAACCGCCTGCTGGACGAGCGTTCCATCGTGCTGCTGTCGCCATTGGGTTACTCGCCGACCGGCGAAATCTTCAACCTCGCCTGTGAAGACGTCGCCACCCGCGCCGCCATCGACCTGGGCGCGGACAAACTGCTGCTGTTCGGTGCTGAAGAAGGCTTGATCGATGAACACGGGCGACTGGTGCGTGAGTTGCGTCCGCAACAGGTGCCAGCGCATCTGCAACGTCTGGGCAGCAACTATCAGGCGGAGCTGCTCGATGCCGCGGCTGAAGCCTGCCGGGGCGGCGTGGCCCGCAGCCACATCGTCAGCTATGCCGAGGATGGCGCGCTGCTGACCGAACTGTTCACCCGCGACGGTGGCGGTACGCTGGTGGCCCAGGAACAGTTCGAAGTGGTGCGCGAAGCGGCCATTGAAGACGTCGGTGGATTGCTGGATTTGATCAGCCCGCTGGAAGAGCAGGGCATTCTGGTGCGGCGTTCCCGTGAAGTGCTGGAGCGCGAGATCGAGCAGTTCAGCGTGGTCGAGCGTGAAGGCATGATCATCGCCTGTGCGGCGTTGTATCAGATTGCCGATTCGGATGCCGGTGAGCTGGCGTGTCTGGCGGTGAACCCGGAGTACCGTCATGGCGGTCGCGGCGATGAACTGCTGGAACGCATCGAAACCCGCGCCCGGGCTCAGGGATTGAAAACCTTGTTTGTCCTTACCACTCGCACGGCCCATTGGTTCCGCGAGCGTGGGTTCGCGCCGAGCAGCGTCGAACGCCTGCCGTCAGCGCGGGCGTCGCTGTACAACTATCAGCGTAACTCGAAGATCTTCGAAAAAGCCCTCTGATCGCCCCACTCACTGCAGGAGCGAGCAAGCTCGTTCCTGCAAGTCCTCCGAAAAATAAAATCGCCGATACATAAACTGTAACAAATGGGCTGGATAGTGCGCGTTTGGTCGGCAGGGCGTTGGCCATTTCGACAGCAATTGTTGCAGGTTTGTGTCAAAGCCGGATCGATCTATAGACCGTTTGTTGAATACCCTTTAGGAATTAGCTAATCAACCGCCGCTCTATTCTGGGCAATCGCCGGAGGGAGAGCTTAATTCCTAAACGGTATGAGAAAAGAATCCATCCATTCTTTTCAGGTTCATGACGAACTCATGACCCTGCATGGACCAAAAATCTGGGTATTAGACTATGGTCGTAGACACACATGGTTACGATTGACTTGTGAGTCACCGTCCGGCGCTAATCGCGCATCTTAGGATTTCGGGCAATGGACCCGGGACCAGGACTACAAGAATTAGAGACGAGAGGAGCTTAACAATGAACAAGTCCACCTTGGCCCTGGCCGTGGCCGTAGGGGTTTTGGCGCAGCAGGCAGGCGCCGCGGGTTTCATCGAAGACAGCAAGGCTTCCATCAGTTCGCGCACCATGTATTACAACGACGATAACCGTGACGGTGGCGCAGATCAGCGCGAGACCGCTCAGGGCTTCAAATTCGATTACCTGTCTGGATTCACTCAGGGTGTCGTCGGTTTCGGTTTCGACGCCCAGGCACTGGTGGGTATCCATCTGGACGGTGGCAAGGGACACCACCCGGACGCCAACACCTTCTTCCCAAGCGACACTGACGGTTCGGCAGTGCACGAGTGGAGCCGTGTGGGGGGGAACGTCAAGGCACGCTTCTCGAAGACCGAAGCCCACTACGGTAGCGCTCTGCAGCCAAACATGCCGATCCTGGTAGCGAACGACAGCCGTCTGCTGCCACAGACCTTTGAAGGCGGCACCATCACCTCCAAGGAAATCGACAACGTCACCTTCAACGTCGGTCAGTTGGAGCATTCGGCCGGTCGCGCCTCGTCGAACTCCACTGGCCTGGCTGTGGCTGGCGGTACCGAGGAGAGCAACAAGTTCCGTTACGCCGGTGCTGACTGGAAGGTCACCAAAGACCTGATGCTGCAGTACTACTACGCGAACCTGGAAGACTACTACAAGCAGAACTTCCTCGGCCTGGTGCACGTTTACCCGATCAGTGCCAATCAGTCTTTCAAGACCGATGTTCGCTACTTCGACAGCAGTTCCGACGGCAAGAACGGTGACGCCGGTTATCGTTTCAACAACAACGGTGGTTTCGCCAAGACCCCGGGCGAGGTCGATAACAAGACCTGGAGCGCCATGTTCACCTACACCCTGGGTGGCAACGCCTTCCTGCTCGGTCATCAACGCGTCAACGATGACGGCGGCTTCGTTTACTTGAACCAGGGCAACGTAGTTGATAGCAACGGTCGCCCTGAGGGCAACGGTGGTACCAGCTTCTACCTGTTCACCGATGCCATGATCAATGGCTTTGTTCGTGCCGGTGAAAACACCACCTTCGGCCAATACACTTACGACTTCGCGGCCGCGGGTGTGCCAGGTCTGAAAGCGTCCGTGGCTTACCTGAAAGGCGAAAACATCAAGTCCGCCACCGGTGGCAGCGATGCGTCCGAGTGGGAGCGCGACATGCGGGTGGACTACACCATCCAGCAGGGCACGCTCAAAGGCCTGGGCGCAACGGTGCGTCATGGCGTCTACCGTGGCGACGCAGCCGGCCTGCCCGACAAGGATCAGACCCGTCTGATCTTCAACTACACCTACGCCTTCAAATAAGCTGTAGCAAAAAAGCCTCGTCCGCGGACGAGGCTTTTTTTCGGGTCGATTTTCTTATTCCATAAATATCGATGCTGATGATTTTTTATTCTTTTTAGATTTTATCCTGAACACCTACAGTAGGCCCACCTGACACATCAGGCCCCGCGCTACCTGCTTCAGTCCTCCAATAAATAACACTTCAGGAATGGGTTTTTGAGCCGATACCGATGTCCCGGCTCAGGCAACTGCTGCGAACTCATATTCCATTACGATATGAATAACGATTCGCTGATTCTTTTTAGATTTATGAACAGGTATCCTGCGCGGCCCAAATTCAAGGATCCAGGGCGTTCGACCCCGGACCAGCAATATAAAAAATTAGAAACGATAGGAGCGAAACACATGAACAAGTCCACTCTGGCCATGGCTGTGGCCGTAGGGGTTCTGGCGCAGCAAGCAAGTGCCGCCGGTTTCATCGAAGACAGCAAGGCTACTTTGGGGCTGCGTAACTTCTACATCAACCAGGACTTCCGTGACGGGAGTGCCGAGCCGAACAAGAACGAAGAATGGGGCCAGGGTTTCGATCTGCGTTTCACTTCCGGCTACACCCAAGGCACTGTCGGCTTTGGTGTTGATGCGATCGGTCTGCTGGGCGTGCGTCTGGATTCGGGCGGCGGCACCAACGGCGCGACTTCGACTTCTTACGGCGGTACTGTATTCCCAAGCAAATCCAACGGCGAAGCAGTTGATAACTTCTCCAGCCTGGGCCTGACAGCCAAGGCCAAGATTTCCCAGACTGAGCTGAAGCTCGGTACTTTGCAGCCGAAACTGCCGGTGATCGTGACCAACGACGGTCGTCTGCTGCCACAAACCTTCCAGGGTGGCCAGATCACCTCGGGCGATATCAAAGACCTGACGCTGATCGGTGGCCAGATTGAGCACGTCAAAGGTCGTAACTCCAGCAACAATGAACAGCTGTCTATCGGCGGTGCGAACGCACGCGTAGCCAATAGCAACAAGTTCATCTACGCCGGTGGTGACTATAAAATCACCAAGGACCTGACGGCCCAGTATTACTACGGCAACCTGGAGGAGTTCTACAAGCAGCACTTCCTGGGCCTGGTGCACAGTTGGGCGATTGGCCCGGGCGTGCTGAAGTCTGACTTGCGTTACTTCAACAGCTCCGACGATGGGGCTAATGCCAACACTTCCGCCTACTTCAGTAACGGTAACTACAACGGCGCGCCTAGCGGTAAAGGCAAGGTCGACAACAACCTGTACAGCGGCCTGTTCCTGTACACCGTTGAAGGTCACACCTTCGGTGGTGGTTATCAGGTCAGCAACGGCAGCAGCGACTTCCCGTTTCTGAACCAGGGTGATGGCTCGTCGGCCTACATCATTACTGACATGCAAATCCAGAAGTTCGCCCGTGCCGGCGAGAAAACCTGGCAAGCACGCTACTCGTTCGACTTCGCCAAAGTCGGCGTTCCTGGCCTGACGGCGGGCGTGATCTACCTGCGCGGTGATGATATCGATACCGTCAACGCGGCCGGTCGACAAGCAGCTAACGGTGCTTCCGAGTGGGAACGCGACCTGACCGTGGGCTACGTCGTCCAGTCGGGCCCGCTGAAGAACCTCGGCCTGCAGTGGAGAAACGCCATGTGGCGTACCGACCTGCCAAACACTCGCTCGCAGGACGAAAACCGCCTGATCGTCAGCTACTCGATTCCGCTGTTGTAATACTGTGGGAGCGAGCCTGCTCGCGAAGCAGTGTGTCATTCAGCTGATGTGCGGCTGATACGACGCTTTCGCGAGCAGGCTCGCTCCCACAGTGGGGTAACGATGCAAAAAAAAGCCGGGCTCACCCCCGTAAACCCGCCTTGAAGTTCCCCCTCTTTTGCAGCAACTCAAGGCCTTCTCGAACCTTGTGGCCGATGTTCAACGGGATGTGAAGTCACGTCCAGTGAACAGATCTTTAATATTTCTATTTGGTCTAAATAAATCGATATTTATTCTTTTTAATAGATAAAAAACGTAGGCACAGTTGAGCTCAACCCGCACTCATCAAGGAGCAGCAGCATGAGCATCAGACTGGGCGATATCGCCCCCGACTTCGAACAGGATTCCAGCGCCGGCACCATCCGTTTCCATCAGTGGCTGGGCGATAGCTGGGGCGTGCTGTTTTCCCATCCGGCGGACTTCACGCCGGTGTGCACCACCGAGCTCGGCTTCACGGCCAAATTGAAAGATGAATTCGCCAAGCGTGGGGTCAAGGCCATTGCGCTATCTGTCGACCCGGTGGATTCGCACCACCGCTGGATCGAAGATATCAACGAAACCCAGAACACCGTCGTTAATTTCCCGATCCTCGACGACGCCGACCGCAAGGTCTCGGACCTCTACGACCTGATCCATCCCAACGCCAACGACACCCTGACTGTGCGCTCGCTGTTTGTAATCGACCCGAACAAGAAGGTGCGGCTGACCATCACCTACCCGGCGAGCACCGGCCGCAACTTCCACGAGATCCTGCGGGTGATCGACTCGCTGCAGCTCACCGACAACTACAAGGTGGCCACCCCGGCCAACTGGCAGGACGGTGATGAGGTGGTCATCGTGCCGTCGCTCAAGGATGAAGAAGACATCAAGCAGCGCTTTCCCAAGGGGTATCGCGCCGTCAAGCCTTACCTGCGCCTGACGCCGCAACCAAACCGTTGAGTCATTGAGCCTTATGGTGTGGCGGATGCCGCGGTCAACTGTGGGAGCGAGCCTGCTCGCGAAGACGATGGACCAGGCGCCGCAAGTTTCAAGGTGAATTGAATCCATGAAGCAGGGGATTTCAGGCCGTTTCGACGGCCTTTTTTTGTCTGGTAAAACCTGACTGGCATATCTCTTAAATGCATAACCAAATGAATAAATATGATTTATGGATATATAAATGAGCTGTTAAGGTCACTCCATCGAAGCGAGATCGCAAACCGCGAATCGCCAACACCGTTCAAGGAATTGTCTGAATGCTGGTCGTCTCACTCGGTGGCAGTCCCAGCCAACGCTCCCGTTCCGGGGTGCTGCTGGAGCGCTCCCAACGTTGGTTGCAAGGGCAAGGCGTGGAAGTGGTGAGTTACCAGGTGCGGGACTTCCCGGCCGAAGACTTGCTGCACGCGCGCTTCGACAGCCCGAAGGTGATCGATCTCCTGCAACAGATTGAAAACGCCGATGGCCTGCTGATCGCCACCCCGGTCTACAAAGCCTCTTTTTCCGGTGCGTTGAAAACCGTGCTGGACCTGCTGCCCGAGCGCGCTCTGGCGCACAAAGTGGTTCTACCAATGGCGACGGGAGGCAGCATCGCCCACATGCTGGCGGTGGATTACGCACTCAAGCCAGTGTTGTCGGCGTTGAAAGCCCAGGAACTGCTACAGGGGATTTTCGCGGTCGACAGCCAGATTGCTTATGGCGAAGGCAGCGCCCAGGCGCAGTTGGCTCCCGAACTGGAAGAGCGGCTGAATGAATCGCTGGAATTGTTTTTGAGTGCCATGGCGCAACGGCCCAAGCCGCTCGATCCGAATCTGTTGAATGATCGTTTGTTGAGTGCTCGCTGGAGCATTTGAGTTTCACCGAAAATAAGCCCCACCCAAAATTGATGTACTGGCCTTACTCGCCCGCCAACGGGCAAGCAGGTGCAGCCAACACCCAACAGCAAAAAGGAGAGCGCCATGCGCCCTGTCATTTTGCGTCGTGGTCTGGTCGCTCTGTTTGCTGCGGCTGTCACCTTCGGCGCCATTACCCAAGCTCAGGCCGAGACGTTACGCATCGGCTATCAGAAATACGGCACCCTGGTGCTGCTCAAAGCCAAAGGCACCCTGGAAAAACGCCTCGCCGCCCAAGGTGTGGACGTGCAATGGACTGAATTCCCCGGCGGCCCGCAACTGCTCGAAGGCCTGAACGTCGGCTCCGTCGACTTCGGCGTGACCGGCGAAACACCGCCAGTGTTCGCTCAAGCGGCAGGCGCCGATCTGCTCTACGTCGCCTACGAACCACCAGCACCCCACAGCGAAGCGATCCTGGTGCCGAAAGGCTCGCCGATCAAATCGGTGGCCGAGCTCAAGGGCAAGAAAGTCGTCCTGAACAAAGGCTCCAACGTGCACTACCTGCTGGTTCGCGCACTGGAAGACGCCGGTCTCAAATACACCGATATCCAGACCGTGTTCTTGCCGCCGGCCGATGCGCGCGCCGCATTCGAGCGTGGCAGCGTCGACGCCTGGGTGATCTGGGACCCGTACCAGGCTGCCGCCGAACAGCAACTGCAAGCGCGCACCCTGCGCGATGGTCAAGGCATCGTGGATAACCATCAGTTCTACCTGGCGACCAAGCCTTACGCACAGAAAAATCCTGAGGTGATCAAGACCCTCGTGGAAGAAGTGCGTGCGGTTGGCGAATGGTCCAAGGCCAATCCTGAAGACGTGACCCAACAGGTTTCACCACTGCTCGGCTTGCCGGCGGACATCACCCTGACCTCGGTGAAACGCCAGGGCTACGGCGCGTTGTTCCTCACCCCGGAAGTGGTCTCCGCCCAACAGAAAATCGCCGACAGCTTCTATCAGCTCAAGCTGATTCCGAAGCCGTTGAGCATCAAAGACGTGATCTGGACGCCGCCGGTGGCCGTTGCCAAAGCTCAGTAACCACGCCTCAGTAACCAAAGCCCAGTCACTCGATTCCCCAAGGAGACCACTCCATGAGCCTCAATATCTTCTGGTTCCTGCCTACCCACGGCGACGGCCATTACCTTGGCACCGCCGAAGGCGCTCGCGCCGTTGACCACGGTTACCTGCAACAGGTCGCGCAAGCGGCTGATCGCCTGGGCTTCGGTGGGGTGCTGATTCCTACCGGTCGTTCCTGCGAAGACTCGTGGCTGGTAGCGGCATCGCTGATTACGGTGACCCAGCGTTTGAAATTCCTTGTCGCCCTGCGCCCCGGGATCATTTCCCCGACGGTGGCCGCGCGTCAGGCGGCGACGCTGGATCGGTTGTCTGGCGGGCGAGCATTGTTCAACCTGGTAACGGGTGGTGATCCGGAAGAATTGGCCGGTGATGGCCTCTTCCTGACTCATGAGGAGCGCTATCAGGCCTCGGTGGAGTTCACCCGTATCTGGCGTCGGGTGCTGGAAGGCGAAACCGTCGATTACGACGGTCAGCACATCAGCGTGAAGGGCGCCAAGCTGCTTTATCCGCCGATCCAGCAGCCGCGTCCGCCGCTGTACTTCGGCGGTTCCTCCGAAGCGGCGCAGGACTTGGCGGCAGAGCAGGTGGAAATGGTCCTGACCTGGGGCGAACCACCGGCGGCCGTGGCGGAAAAAATCGAGCAGGTGCGGGCCAAAGCCACGAAGCTCGGGCGCACCGTTCGCTTCGGTATTCGTCTGCATGTGATCGTTCGTGAAACCAATGCTGAAGCCTGGCAAGCGGCGGATCGCCTGATCTCCCACCTGGACGACGACACCATTGCGCGCGCCCAGGCTTCGCTGGCGCGTTTCGATTCGGTCGGCCAGCAACGCATGGCCGCGCTGCACGGCGGCAGTCGCGACAACCTGGAAGTCAGCCCCAACCTGTGGGCCGGTGTCGGTCTGGTGCGTGGCGGTGCCGGTACGGCGCTGGTGGGCGATGGTCCGACCGTGGCCGCTCGCGTGAAGGAGTACGCGGACCTGGGCATCGACACCTTTATCTTCTCCGGTTATCCACACCTGGAAGAGTCATATCGCGTCGCGGAGCTGCTGTTCCCGCACCTGGATATCGAACGTCCCGAGTTGCCGAAAAGCGCCGGCTACGTCAGCCCGTTTGGCGAGATGGTGGCCAACGATATTCTTCCCAAAGCCGCGTCCCAGAGCTGAGGCGCGCCATGAAGAAAATCATCCACAGCCTCGCGCCCTGGGCGTTGCCGGTATTGCTGTTGGCGGTATGGCAGTTGTCTGTGTCGGCGGGCTGGTTGTCCACGCGGATTCTGCCGGCGCCCATTGCCGTGATCGAAGCCGGTGTAAGCCTGGTGCGCAGCGGTGAAATCTGGACGCATCTGGCCATCAGCGGCTGGCGTGCGGCGCTGGGCTTTGCCATCGGCGGCGGCCTCGGCCTGACCCTGGGCTTTATCACCGGCCTGTCGAAATGGGGAGAACGCTTGCTCGACAGTTCGGTGCAAATGATCCGCAACGTGCCGCACCTGGCGCTGATTCCACTGGTGATCCTGTGGTTCGGCATCGACGAGTCGGCGAAGGTTTTCCTGGTGGCGCTGGGCACGTTGTTCCCGATCTACCTCAACACCTATCACGGCATCCGCAACGTCGACCCGGCGCTGGTGGAGATGTCCCGCAGTTACGGTTTGTCCGGCTTCAGTCTGTTCCGCCAAGTGATCCTGCCGGGTGCGCTGCCTTCGATTCTGGTCGGTGTGCGCTTCGCCCTGGGCTTCATGTGGTTGACGCTGATCGTCGCGGAAACCATTTCCGCCAGATCCGGCATCGGTTATCTGGCGATGAATGCCCGGGAATTCTTGCAGACCGACGTGGTGGTGCTGGCGATTCTGATGTACGCGGTGCTCGGCAAGCTCGCCGATCTCGCGGCCCGTGGACTTGAGCGTGTGTGGCTGCGTTGGCACCCGGCCTATCAAGTCGTTAAAGGAGGTGCCGCATGACGGCTCAGCAACCTCCACGCCTGCTGCGCGGGATACCGCTGGCAGTGCGCAAATTGCAAAAAATCTTCGGTTCGCGGCAGGTGTTGCGCGAGATCGACCTGCATATTCCGGCGGGCCAATTCGTCGCGGTGGTTGGTCGTAGCGGTTGCGGTAAAAGCACCTTGCTGCGCTTGTTGGCCGGTCTCGATCAGCCTACGGGTGGTGAGTTGCTGGCCGGTTCCGCACCGCTGAGTGAGGCGCGGGAAGACACCCGGTTGATGTTCCAGGAAGCGCGTCTGCTGCCGTGGAAAAAGATCATCGATAACGTCGGCCTCGGGCTCAAGGGCAACTGGCGACCAAAGGCACTGCAAGCCCTGGAAGCGGTCGGTCTGGCGGACCGTGCCAACGAGTGGCCGGCGGCCTTGTCCGGTGGGCAGAAGCAGCGTGTGGCGCTGGCCCGTGCGTTGATCCATCAACCGCGCCTGCTGTTACTCGATGAGCCCTTGGGCGCGTTGGATGCCCTGACTCGTATCGAAATGCAGCAACTGATTGAACGGCTCTGGCAGCAGCACGGCTTCACTGTGTTGCTGGTGACCCACGACGTCAGTGAAGCGGTGGCGATTGCCGACAGGGTGATCCTGATCGAAGACGGCGAAGTCGGCCTCGACCTGCACGTGGAACTGCCGCGCCCTCGGGTCCGCGGTTCCCATCGGCTGGCGGCGCTGGAAACCGAAGTCCTCAATCGCGTGCTGTCACTGCCCGGACAACCGCCGGAACCGGAACCTGTTTCACCCTTGCCTACGCAGTTGCGTTGGGCTCAATAACTCAAGCCTTATCCACGACAGGAATCAACATCATGACTATCAAAGCCATCAACGTCCGCAACCAATTCAAAGGCTCCATCAAGGAAATCGTCCTCGGTGACGTGCTGTCGGAAATCGATGTGCAGACCGCTTCCGGCATCGTCACCTCCGTGATCACCACCCGCTCGGTAAAAGAGCTGGAACTGGCCGTGGGCAGTGAAGTGATCGCGTTCGTGAAATCCACCGAGGTGTCGATCGCCAAGTTGTAAGACGGTGCGTAAACGACAACCCCGAAGGGTTTGAGCCCTTCGGGGTTTTTTATGCGCGTGAATCAGTCGGCTCGGTGGTGTGGCCTTCGCGAGCAGGCTCGCTCCCACAAATGGAATGCATTCCCCTGTGAGGGCGAGCCTGCTCGCGAAGAAGCCAGTGAAGCCAATAAAAAGTCAGGCGGGGATAACGCGCTTCGGCAAGTAGGGCGGCAAATACAGCCCCAGATACGCATCAAACACCCGCATCCCTTCCTCGGCCATGCGCGCCGTGATCTGCCCGTGTTGCTGCACCGAGCGTGCATATACCCGGTCGCCGAGCTCCATGGCCAGGGCAAACACATCGACGTCGTTCGGCAATTTCGGTAGCTCGAAGTGGTGATCGAACAGCTTGTGCATCAGGTCGCCCAGTTCGATGTCGTGCTGGCGATCGGCCTGGGTGACTTCGGTGAGGCCATGCTGGGCGAGGATCAGTTGGCGGGCGGCGGCGTCTTCGCTGTAGATCGCCAGCATGCGTTGTTCCACCAATCGCGACAGATCACGCCAGCCGCCCAAGGCGTGGTGGTCGATGGGCGCTTGCAGACAGGCACGGAACGCCGCGTGGACGTCGGCCGTCAGTGCTTCGAGCAGGGCCGGGACGCTGGCAAAAAAGTGATAGACGGAAGAGGGCGGAATCTCGGCGCGCTCGGCGACACTGTAGATCGACAGACTGGCCACGCCTTCGGCCGCCAGCAGCGTGCGCGCCGCATCGAGTATCGAGTCGATCCGGGCCTGGCTGCGTGCACGGGGTTTGCGAACGGTGGCGGTGCGCGTCATTGGAGTCTCCTGCGGGGCAGCGGGCATTGTACGAGCAGGTCACTTCGTTGTCTGCCAGGATGCCTTCACGAGCAGGCTCGCTCCCACAGGGGGTTGCCGGTGTACTCGGAAATCAAGTCCACTGGAGATTAACTGTGGGAGCGGGCTTGCCCGCGATCCGCCGCAGGCGGCCATAAAAAAACGCCGCAGGCCTTATCAGCCAACGGCGTTTTTTCGCTACAACCGCTTAAACGGTATGCAGGTACCAGTTGTACTCAAGGTCGGAGATGGAGTGTTCGAACTCCTCCAGCTCACTCTCTTTGCACGCGACGAAGATATCGATGTATTTCGGATCGATGTACTTGGCCATGACTTCGCTGTCGTCCAGCTCACGCAAGGCATCGCGCAGGTTGTTCGGCAGGCTTTGCTCGTTCTGCTCGTAGCTGTTGCCTTCCACCGGAGCGCTCGGTTCGATCTTGTTGACCAGACCGTGGTGCACGCCCGCCAGGACCGAAGCCATCAGCAGGTACGGGTTGGCATCGGCGCCGGCGACACGGTGTTCGATACGTACGGCATCGGCGGAGCCGGTCGGCACGCGAATCGCCACGGTGCGGTTGTCCAGGCCCCAGCATGGAGAGTTCGGTACGTAGAACTGCGCGCCGAAACGACGGTAGGAGTTGACGTTCGGGCAGAGAAAAGCCATCTGCGCCGGTAGGGTCTCGAGCACACCGCCGATCGCGTGACGCAGCGCGGCGTTCTGCTCGGGATCCTCACTGGCAAAAATATTCTTGCCGTCTTTGTCGAGAATCGAGATATGGACGTGCAGACCGTTACCCGCCTGGCCTGGGTAAGGCTTGGCCATGAAGGTGGTGTCCATCTCATGGTCGTAGGCGATGTTCTTGATCAGACGCTTGAGCAGGACCGCGTAGTCGCAGGCCTTGATCGGGTCGGCCACATGGTGCAGGTTCACTTCGAACTGCGCCGGGGCACTTTCCTTGACGATGGCGTCGGCCGGGATGCCTTGCTCTTTCGCGCCTTCCAGAATGTCCTGGAGGCAGTCGACGTATTCGTCGAGGTCGTCGATCAGGTAGACCTGGGTCGAGTGCGGGCGTTTACCGGAAACCGGCGAACGAGGCGGCTGCGGACGACCGTTCACGTTCTCCTGGTCGATCAGGTAGAACTCCAGTTCGAACGCGGCGCAGATGGTCAGGCCCATTTCGTCGAACTTGCGCACGACATTGGCCAGCACTTCGCGCGGGTCGGCGAAGAACGGCTCGCCTTCGAGTTCGTGCATGGTCATCAACAGTTGCGCGGTCGGGCGCTTCTGCCAGGGTTCATTGCACAGGGTATCGGGGATTGGATAGCAGATTCGGTCAGCATCACCGATGTCCAGGCCCAAGCCGGTGCTTTCCACCGTCGAGCCATTGATATCCAGAGCAAATAGAGAGGCCGGCAGGTTGATGCCTTTCTCGTAAACCTTGTGGAGGCTGGTGCGTTCGATGCGCTTGCCGCGCACCACACCATTCATATCCGCAATCAGAAGGTCAACGTACAGAACCTCAGGATGTTCCTTAAGGAACGCGTTCGCTTCGTTAAGCTGAACGGCACGCGGGGGTACCGACATGATGCAACACCTTTGTTGTTAAAAATATCAATCATTGATCTTTTCAGATTCCAGTCAACCCGAACGGCCTGCCGAAGTCAAGCGAGGCCTTTTTTGCCCTAAAAAAGCGCCGTGACGGCATTTATGGGGCAGTTTGGGGCGTTTTTTTATCCATGGGGGACGCGACACCCGCAGGCTTGAGCAGACCGTGTTGTATTTTTTACGGGGGTGTTGTGTAAAAAAATGAACAAGGCTAAGCTCGAATCAAACCCATAACAGCAATAATACCGGGGTGCTTCATGTCTCGCCTGCCGTTAATCGGCGTCACCGACTGCTCCAGGCAGAACGGTCTGCATGCTTATCACATCAGTGGCGATATCTGCTTCAGCGTTGAGGCTCCAGAGGCTTCGGACCTGTCGGTGATCCTCGCTTCCCTGGCGGATCGAGCCTCCCCGTCCGTTATTCTGGACGGCCTCGATGGCACACCCATTACGGTTACTCCATTCAATATAGAACCTATTCACAATAGCGGCTCGCCCTTCGTGCAGGGTACCGCTCGCGATTCTGCACGCCCGTTGTTGACCGGGGTGTCCAGAAAATCACGATAGCCTTTGCCATACACGTATTTCAACGCGACGCCGACGCGTCAAACATCGCCTGACTCGCAAGGGTCGGGAAACTCAAAGCCTAGAGGCATTTATGAGTAACAACCTCGACCAGCTCACCGATTGGTTGAAAGACCACAAGATCACAGAAGTCGAATGCATGATCGCCGACTTGACCGGGATTACCCGGGGCAAGATTTCGCCGACCAACAAATTCATCGCCGAAAAAGGCATGCGTCTGCCAGAAAGCGTGCTGTTGCAGACCGTGACCGGCGATTACGTCGAAGACGACATCTATTACGAACTGCTCGACCCGGCCGACATCGACATGATCTGCCGTCCCGACCAGAACGCCGTGTACCCGGTGCCATGGGCCATCGAGCCGACCGCCATCGTCATCCACGATACCTACGACAAGCAAGGCAACCCGATCGAGCTGTCGCCGCGCAACGTGCTCAAGAAAGTCCTGAAACTCTATGCCGACAAGGGCTGGCAGCCGATCGTGGCGCCGGAAATGGAGTTCTACCTGACCAAGCGCAGTGACGACCCGGACTATCCATTGCAACCACCGATCGGCCGCTCCGGGCGCCCGGAAATCGGTCGCCAGTCGTTCTCCATCGAAGCGGCGAACGAATTCGATCCGCTGTTCGAAGATGTCTACGATTGGTGTGAATTGCAGGAGCTGGACCTCGACACGCTGATCCACGAGGACGGCACGGCTCAGATGGAAATCAACTTCCGTCACGGTGATGCCCTGTCCCTGGCCGACCAGATTCTGGTGTTCAAACGCACCATGCGCGAAGCCGCGCTCAAGCACGACGTGGCGGCGACCTTCATGGCCAAGCCCATGACCGGCGAGCCGGGCAGTGCGATGCACTTGCACCAGAGCATCATCGACATCGAAACCGGCAAGAACATCTTCTCCAATGAAGACGGGACCATGAGCCAGTTGTTCCTGCAGCATATCGGCGGTCTGCAGAAACTGATTCCCGAGCTGCTGCCGCTGTTTGCACCCAACGTCAACTCGTTCCGCCGCTTCCTGCCGGACACCTCGGCACCGGTGAACGTGGAATGGGGCGAAGAAAACCGCACCGTGGGCTTGCGGGTGCCGGATGCCGGACCGCAAAACCGTCGGGTGGAAAACCGCCTGCCGGGTGCCGATGCCAATCCGTACCTGGCGATCGCCGCGAGCCTGCTCTGCGGTTACATCGGCATGGTCGAAGGCCTGAACCCGAGTGCGCCGGTGGTGGGGCGTGGCTATGAACGCCGCAACCTGCGCCTGCCACTGACCATCGAGGATGCGCTGGAACGCATGGAAAACAGCGCCACCATCGAGAAGTACCTGGGCAAAAATTTCATCACTGGCTACGTCGCGGTCAAGCGAGCCGAGCATGAAAACTTCAAGCGCGTCATCAGCTCGTGGGAACGGGAGTTCCTGCTGTTTGCCGTCTGATGCGCCGGGCGCTGCCGTTGCCTGGCGGCGCTCTCACCTGGATTTTTTAGGAGATTCGTAATGACCAGCAACAATCCGCAAACCCGTGAATGGCAAACCCTGAGCAGCGATCACCACCTGGCCCCGTTCAGCGACTTCAAACAGCTGAAAGAGAAAGGCCCGCGGATCATCACCAACGCCAAGGGCGTCTACCTGTGGGACAGCGAAGGCAACAAGATCCTCGACGGTATGGCCGGCCTGTGGTGTGTGGCGATCGGTTACGGTCGTGATGAGCTGGCCGATGCCGCCAGCAAGCAAATGCGCGAGCTGCCGTATTACAACCTGTTTTTCCAGACCGCCCACCCGCCGGTGCTGGAATTGGCCAAGGCCATCGCCGACATCGCGCCAGAAGGCATGAATCACGTGTTCTTCACCGGCTCCGGTTCCGAAGGCAACGACACCATGCTGCGTATGGTTCGTCACTACTGGGCGATCAAGGGCCAGCCGAAGAAGAAAGTCATCATCAGCCGCAAGAACGGCTATCACGGTTCCACCGTGGCCGGCGCGAGTCTGGGCGGCATGACCTACATGCACGAACAGGGCGACTTGCCGATCCCGGGCATTGTCCATATTGCCCAGCCTTATTGGTTTGCCGAAGGCGGCAACATGACCCCGGAAGAATTCGGTGTCTGGGCGGCCAATCAACTGGAAGAGAAAATCCTGGAAATCGGCGTTGATAACGTCGGTGCCTTTATTGCCGAGCCGATCCAGGGCGCCGGTGGCGTGATCATTCCGCCAGACAGCTACTGGCCGCGCATCAAGGAAATCCTCGCCAAGTACGACATCCTGTTCGTGGCTGACGAAGTGATTTGTGGTTTCGGTCGTACCGGTGAGTGGTTCGGTAGCGATTTCTACGACCTCAAGCCCGACATGATGACCATCGCCAAAGGCCTGACCTCCGGCTACATCCCGATGGGTGGCCTGATCGTGCGTGATGAAGTGGTCGACGTGCTCAATGAAGGCGGTGACTTCAACCACGGTTTCACCTATTCCGGACACCCGGTGGCGGCGGCTGTGGGCCTGGAAAACATCCGTATCCTGCGCGACGAAAAAATTGTCGAGCGCGTCAAGGCAGAAACGGCACCGTATTTGCAGAAACGCCTGCGGGAACTGAACGATCACCCGTTGGTGGGCGAAGTTCGTGGGGTGGGTCTGTTGGGGGCCATTGAACTGGTTCAGGACAAGGCCACACGCAAGCGCTACGAAGGCAAGGGCGTCGGCATGATCTGCCGGCAGTTCTGCTTCGATAACGGGCTGATCATGCGTGCCGTGGGGGACACCATGATCATCGCGCCACCGCTGGTGATTACACCGGCGGAAATCGATGAGCTGGTGACCAAGGCACGCAAGTGCCTGGACCTGACGCTCAGTGCATTGAAGGGCTAAGTGCTAGGCTCTGAGCGGAAGCATGAAACTTTCGCTCGGGCAGTCATAAAGGGCGGCCTTTCCTTGAAAGACCGCCTCTGATCTTGCCAGACTAGCCGCGGTTCCAGTTGTCCGGGTTCGGCCGCTGAACAAAGTGGTTCAAAAAAGAAAAATTTGGAGCATTAACGCATGAAGGCATTAGGAAAAAAGCTTGCTGGCAAGACACTCCTCGCCATGTCCCTGATGGGCATTATGGCGGGTGCGGTTCAGGCGGACGACAAGGTGTTGCACGTCTATAACTGGTCCGACTACATCGCTCCGGATACCATCAAGAAATTCGAAACGGAATCTGGCATCAAAGTCGTTTACGACGTCTTCGACAGTAACGAAACGCTCGAAGCCAAATTGCTGGCAGGCAAGTCCGGTTATGACATCGTCGTACCGTCGAACAACTTCCTGGCCAAGCAGATCAAGGCCGGCGTCTACCAGAAGCTGGACAAGTCCAAGCTGCCTAACTGGAAAAACCTGAACACCGACCTGCTCAAGGCCGTATCGGTCAGCGACCCGGGCAACGAACACGCCTTCCCGTACATGTGGGGTTCGATCGGCATTGGTTTCAACGCCGAGAAGGTCAAGGCTGCACTGGGTGCCGATGCACCGACCAACTCCTGGGACCTGCTGTTCAAACCTGAAAACGCCGCGAAGTTGAAATCGTGCGGTATCAGTTTCCTCGACTCGCCAACCGAGATGATTCCGGTGGCGTTGCACTACCTGGGCTATCCAACCGACAGCCAGGACAAGAAACAACTGGCCGAAGCCGAAGCGCTGTTCCTGAAGATCCGTCCTTCGATTGGCTACTTCCACTCGTCCAAGTACATCTCCGACCTGGCTAACGGCAACATCTGCGTGGCCGTGGGTTACTCCGGTGACATCTACCAGGCCAAGGCGCGTGCCGCCGAAGCCGGCGACAAGGTGAAAGTCAGCTACAACATTCCGAAAGAAGGTGCCGGCAGTTTCTACGACATGGTCGCTATCCCTAAAGATGCCGAAAACGTCGAAGGCGCCTACAAGTTCATGACCTTCCTGCAGAAGCCGGAAATCATGGCTGAAATCACCAACGCCGTACGCTTCCCGAACGGTAACGCGGCGGCCACGCCTCTGGTCGAAAAAGAAATCACCGCCGACCCAGGCATCTACCCGCCGGCGGACGTGCTCGCCAAGCTGTACGCGATTGCCGACTTGCCGGCCGCGACCCAGCGGATCCTGACTCGCAGCTGGACCAAAATCAAATCGGGTAAATAATCCCGTTTGAGGCAACAACCTGTTGTCGTCGTCAGCGCGGCGGCGGCAACAGGATTAATTAAATGACAGAAAGTTTTGCTGGAACGGTTTTTCGAGGGTAAGTTGCGCGCCGGTTTTGTTGTCAGGCAGCCATGGCTGTCATGTAACACGGGGCAACTTGGGCCCAACTAATTTTAGAGGACCTCCACTTGCCTATTTCTTCTTTGTTGCGCAATGCCATGCTGTTCGGCGCCGGACTGACGCTTGCCGCCAGTGTCCAGGCCGCCGGCACCGTGCATATTTATAACTGGTCCGATTACATCGGCGAGACCACTCTGGCCGATTTTCAGAAAGAGACCGGTATCAAGCCGGTCTATGACGTGTTCGATTCCAACGAAACCCTGGAAGGCAAGTTGCTGGCCGGGCGTACCGGTTACGACGTGGTCGTGCCGTCCAACCACTTCCTTGGCAAGCAGATCAAGGCCGGTGCTTTCCAGAAGCTCGACAAGTCTCAATTGCCGAACTACAAGAACCTCGACCCTGTACTGCTCAAGCGCCTGGAACAGAACGATCCGGGTAACCTGTACGCCGTGCCGTATCTGTGGGGCACCAATGGCATCGGTTACAACGTCGACAAGGTCAAGGCGGTACTGGGCGTCGACAAGATCGACTCCTGGGCGGTGGTGTTCGAACCGGAGAACATCAAGAAGCTGCAAAGCTGCGGTGTGGCGTTCCTCGATTCCGCCGATGAAATGATGCCCGCGATCCTCAATTACATGGGCCTGAACGCCAACAGCACGAATCCTGAAGACTACAAAAAGGCCGAAGCCAAGTTGCTGGCAGTGCGGCCTTACGTAACTTACTTCCACTCGTCCAAGTACATCGCGGATCTGGCCAATGGTGATATCTGCGTGGCCATCGGTTTCTCCGGCGACATGTTCCAGGCCCGTAATCGCGCGACTGAAGCGAAGAAGGGCGTGAACATCGAATATTCGATTCCCAAGGAAGGCGGCGCGCTGTGGTTCGACATGCTGGCGATTCCAAAGGACTCGGCCAACGTGAAAGAGGCGCACGCGTTCATCAACTATTTGCTGAAACCTGAGGTGATCGCCCAGGTCAGTGATTACGTCGGCTACGCCAACCCTAACCCCGGGTCGGACTCACTGATGGAACAGTCCATTCGCACCGACGAAGCGGTTTATCCACCGCAAGCCGTGCTCGACAAGACTTACGTGTCCATCGAGCTGCCACCCAACATACAACGCTTGATGACCCGCAGCTGGACCAAGGTCAAGTCGGGTAAATAGCTTCAAGGCTCAAACTATCCAAGGTTGGCTCACCTTGAGCGAACTGCACTCTTTTTTTGGGAGTTTCGTAAATGGCAGTTGCCTCCGGCGCCTATAAGAAAGCCCTCGAGGGCGACCAGTCACCTAAACAGGTGCTGGTCAAAATCGACCGGGTCACGAAGAAGTTCGACGAGACGATTGCCGTGGACGATGTGTCCCTGGAAATCAAGAAGGGCGAGATTTTCGCTTTGCTCGGCGGTTCGGGATCGGGCAAATCCACCTTGCTGCGCATGCTCGCCGGCTTCGAGCGACCGACCGAAGGACGGATCTTCCTTGATGGCGTAGACATCACCGACATGCCGCCCTACGAGCGGCCGATCAACATGATGTTCCAGTCCTATGCCTTGTTCCCGCACATGACCGTGGCGCAGAACATCGCCTTCGGCCTCAAGCAGGACAAGCTGCCCGCCGCTGAAATCGATGCGCGGGTGGCCGATATGCTCAAGCTGGTGCAGATGACCCAGTACGCCAAGCGCAAGCCGCATCAGTTGTCCGGCGGCCAGCGTCAGCGTGTGGCCCTGGCCCGCTCGCTGGCCAAACGGCCGAAGTTGCTGCTGCTCGACGAGCCGATGGGCGCGCTGGACAAGAAGCTGCGTTCGCAAATGCAGCTGGAGCTGGTAGAGATCATCGAGCGCGTGGGCGTGACCTGCGTCATGGTGACCCACGACCAGGAAGAGGCCATGACCATGGCCGAGCGCATCGCGATCATGCACCTGGGCTGGATCGCCCAGATCGGCAGCCCGATCGACATCTACGAAACACCGACCAGCCGTCTGGTCTGCGAATTCATCGGCAACGTGAACATCTTTGATGGCGAAGTGATCGACGATGCCGAAGGTCATGCGATCATCACTTGCAAGGACCTCGACCGCCAGATCTACGTCGGCCACGGCATCAGCACCTCGGTGCAGGACAAGTCCGTAACCTATGCGATCCGCCCGGAAAAACTGCTGGTGACGCCGGACATGCCGACCTGCGAATACAACTGGTCCAGCGGCAAGGTGCACGACATCGCCTACCTGGGCGGGCACTCGGTGTTCTACGTCGAACTGCCGAGCGGCAAGATCGTCCAGTCCTTCGTCGCCAACGCGGAACGCCGTGGCGCGCGTCCGACCTGGGGTGACCAGGTCTACGTGTGGTGGGAAGACGATAGCGGCGTGGTGCTTCGCTCATGAACATGCGCAAATTCAAACGCCGCCTCAATCGAATAATTCCCGGTGGCCGTCAGCTGGTCATCGGGGTTCCCTTCATCTGGCTGTTCCTGTTCTTCATGTTGCCGTTCTTCATCGTTCTGAAGATCAGCTTCGCCGAAGCCGACGTGGCCATTCCGCCGTACACCGAAATCTACAGCTACGCCGAACAGAAACTGCAGGTGCTGCTGAACCTGGGCAACTACGCGATTCTGGGCGACGATGAGCTGTACATCGCCGCTTACCTGGGCTCGTTGAAGATGGCGTTTTTCAGCACCATCCTCTGCCTGCTGATCGGCTACCCGATGGCCTATGCCATCGCCAGCGCCCGCAAAGAGCTGCAAACGGTGCTGGTGCTGCTGATCATGATGCCGACCTGGACCGCGATCCTGATCCGCGTCTACGCCTGGATGGGCATCCTCAGCAACAACGGCCTGCTCAATGGCTTCCTGATGACCATGGGCTGGATCAGCGAGCCGCTGCAGATTCTCAACACCAACCTCGCCGTGTATATCGGCGTGGTTTATTCCTACCTGCCGTTCATGATCCTGCCGCTGTACGCCAACCTGGTGAAACACGACACCAGCCTGCTGGAAGCCGCATCGGACCTGGGTTCGAGTACCTTCAACAGCTTCTGGAAAATCACTGTGCCGCTGTCGAAAAACGGCATCATCGCCGGCTGCATGCTGGTGTTCATCCCGGTGGTAGGTGAGTTCGTGATCCCTGAACTGTTGGGCGGTCCGGAAACCCTGATGATCGGTAAGGTGCTCTGGCAAGAGTTCTTCAACAACCGTGACTGGCCGGTGGCGTCTGCCCTGGCGGTGGTGATGCTGGCAATCCTGATTGTGCCGATCATCCTGTTCAACCGCAGTCAGGCCAAGGAAATGGAGGGTAAAGAATGAAGCGCTTCCGTTTCTCCAGCCTGATGCTGGTACTGGGTCTGCTGTTTATCTATCTGCCGATGCTGATCCTGGTGATCTACTCGTTCAACGCCTCGAAACTGGTGACGGTCTGGGGCGGCTGGTCGATCAAGTGGTACGTCGGCCTGATGGACAACACGCAGCTGATGGGTTCGGTGGTGCGCTCGCTGGAAATTGCCTGCTACACGGCGGTGGCCGCCGTGGCGCTGGGCACCCTGGCCGCGTTCGTGCTGACCCGGATCACCCACTTCAAGGGCCGTACGCTGTTCGGTGGCCTGGTCACCGCGCCATTGGTAATGCCGGAAGTGATCACCGGTCTGTCGCTGTTGCTGCTGTTCGTGGCCATGGCGCAGATGATCGGCTGGCCGCAGGAGCGCGGCATCGTGACGATCTGGATCGCCCACACCACGTTCTGTGCCGCGTATGTGGCGGTGGTGGTGTCGGCGCGCTTGCGTGAGCTGGACCTGTCCATCGAAGAAGCGGCCATGGACCTCGGTGCACGGCCGTGGAAGGTGTTCTTCCTGATCACCATCCCGATGATCGCGCCATCCCTGGGGGCCGGCGGCATGATGTCCTTTGCGCTATCCCTGGATGACCTGGTGTTGGCCAGCTTCGTGTCGGGTCCGGGCTCCACGACGCTGCCGATGGAAGTGTTCTCGGCGGTGCGCCTGGGCGTGAAGCCAGAGATCAACGCCGTGGCCAGCCTGATTTTGCTGGCGGTGTCGCTGATGACCTTCCTGGTCTGGTTCTTCAGCCGCCGCGCCGAAGAAGCGCGCAAGCGTGCGATCCAGCAAGCCATCGAAGAAAGCGCTGCCGACTCCTGGAAACAACCGGACGTGCGTCGCGCGCAGGCGCCGGAAGCGGCTTGAGTCTCAAGTTGGGTTGACCACCATTGGGTGGCCAACCCTAACCCACATTTGGTTTATGCAGCCCACGGAGATTGGCGGATGACCTCGACAAAGTTCATCGGCTTGAATCCCGGCTCCTGATCCATCAACACATCGGTCTTCACGTTGCCGAATGTGGTCTGCGGACGATGACGCAAGCCATCGGCGAAGGCGCAGATGATGCACTCCTTGAATCCTTCACCCCGTGGATGCGCATGCACCACCGCTTCGCGCTGCACCGTGGAAAACGCCGCGTAGTCCATGCCCAGCACATCCATTTCGACACCAGCGGTCACCAGCGCCACGGTCGGCCGCAAGTGCTGCGGTACACCCGGCGTGGTATGCAGGGCAATCGACAGCCAGACCTGCTCGATATCGTCATCGCTCAACCGGTAAGACTTGAGGAACGCCGCCGCTGCGTTGGCGCCATCGACTTCGAAACGCTCGTTGTCGCTGCGGTGACCTTCCACCAGGCCCAGGTCATGGAACATCGCACCGACGTACAGCAGCTCCGGATTGTAGGCCAGTTGCTTGCGCTCGCCGCTCAACGCACCGAACAGAAACACCCGGCGCGAGTGGTGGTAGAGCAGGTCGGATTCGATGTCGCGGATGTATTCGGTGGTGGCTCTGGCCAATGCGCTGTCGGGGATTTTGATACCGGCGATGGTGGTGCTCATGGGAGTTTCCTCGGGGTAAACGCCGTGGCGGCGCTGAGGTGTCCAGTCTGTTCGTGCCCTCCCAACCGGACAATCGATCCATGGCTGCGATCCCGGCCAATGAGCATGCATATCGCGCCAGCCTCGCTTCCACCGTGCATATTGGCTACGGTGTGGGAGCGAGCCTGTTCGCGAAAGGAGCAACACGGTTTTCTGCGCAGTTCGCGTCATCGTTCTTCGCGAAGGCTCGCTCCCACAGGTAAGTGTTGATCCAGCTCCGTTGAGGCGTTTCGAACCATGCACAAAACCGTCGCCATCGTGGTGTTCGCCGGCGTCCAGTCGCTGGATGTCACCGGTCCCATGGATGTGTTTTGCGAAGCCAATCGCTTCCTTGCGCCCGAGGACCACTATCGGCTGGAAGTGATTGGCGTGGAGCACGGGGTGATGGCGTGCTCCAACGGTCTGGCGCTGAACGCCCACCGGCATTACAGCGAAGCCTTGCAGGCCTATGACCTCCTGCTGGTCGCCGGCGGGCCGCAGTTACCGTTCATGGATTTCGGCGGCGCGTTCCATGCCTGGCTGCGCGATGCCTGTGCACGGGCGCAGCGCTTTGGTTCGATCTGCAATGGCGCATTCATGCTCGCCCGTGCGGGATTGCTGCAGGGGCGAACGGTGACCACCCATTGGGGCGATGCGGCGGCGTTGGCGGCGTTATGCCCGTCAACGCAGGTCGAGGCTGATCGCTTGTATGTGCAGGATGCCGAGCTCTACACCTCGGCTGGGGTCACGGCAGGGATCGACCTGTCGTTGTACCTGCTGGGTCGCGATCACGGCCCGGACGTGGCGTTGAACGTGGCCAAGCGGCTGGTAGTGTTCACCCAGCGCTCGGGTGGCCAGTCACAGTTCAGCCCGTTTCTCACGCCCCACGCCGAGCCGACTTCGGCCGTGGCGATGGTCCAGCACTACGTGTTGGCCAACCTGACCGGTGACCTGACCATCGCCGACCTGGCCAACGCCGCCAACATGAGCCCGCGCAACTTTTCCCGGGTGTTCGCCAAGGAAGCGAAAATCACCCCGGCCGAGTTCGTCGAACGGGCAAGGGTGGATGCGGCGCGAGTACTGCTGGAAAGCACGAGCGCGCCGCTCAAGACAGTGGCGTACCAATGCGGTTTCCGCGATGCCCAGCACATGCGCAGCGTGTTCAATCGCAGGCTGGGGGTGACGCCGCAGCAGTTCCGGCTGAATTTTGCGGCGATGGTTTGAGGCATGAATATGCGTAGTTCTTGAGGGTCTCATCGCCAGCCTGCTGGCGATGAGGTCATTCCAGCCAGTACAAATTTACTGAGCTGACCGCGCCGGCAACAACTTCAACGTATTGCGCGTATTCGCCGTCACCTCTTCATCATTGAGATGCGCCTGGTAGTAAACCCCTTCGATGTACGCTTCGGCCTGATCGTCATAGTGACGGTCGAACAGCACGCCGCTCTGGCCGACCGGGTTGACGGTCAAACTGTGGGCCGGGTCGGCGAAGTCGATCAGGCGCCGGGTCGACGGGCCGTAAGTCACTGGCCAGGGAGCAGGGCCGATCTTGGCCGACAGGTTGTTTGGTACTTCATGAGTGCCGGGAGCAGCGAACGGACCGACGTTGAAGAGGCGGTCCAGCGGTTTCTGCTGGCCCAATGGATGAGCGTGGGTCAGGGTGTGCGCCTTGCCCCACTGCCATTGCGCGAAGTCCGCACCAAGCGTGGCCTTGAGGTGGGTGATGCTGGCCTGCCACGCCACCTTGACCGTATCGGCGCGGGTTTCCTTGGCGAGGGTACTGCGGTTGTCCCACCACGGTGAATCTGCATTTGCCGCCAAGCGCGGCAGCGCTGCATCGATCACCCGGGTCGAGAGCAGTGTCTCGAAGAAATCGTTGCCCAATTCATCGCGCATCGCCGCGTCCGCCAGGTTGAACAGCAACTGGTTGAACACCGTGGCGCTGGTGGAATCGAGGGGGTAATCGCCTTTCCACTGGGCCAGTTGCTCCACCAGTTTCAGCTCGGCAGGATCGCTCACCACGCTGCGCAACACCGGCAGCAGCGGCGCCAACAGACGCGGGCCATAGGCGGTGGTGGTGCCCAGTTGCAGCTTCTGGCTGGATTCCAGATCCCACTTGATGCTCTTGTCGCCGAGCTGATGATCGAGCTGCTGGCCACGGTCGGCCAGGTTGTAATAGCCGGGAATGTCTATACCCACCGACGACACAGGCTGGAAGTTGGCCGAGACGATATAACCCCGTGCCGGGTTCTCTTCCTGGGGGTTGGCGCTGAAGGGGTAGAAGCCGTCCTTGTCCGCTTCAGCGCTGCTGCCGTCCAGTATGAACCACGGACGTACACCGGCAGGGCGTTTCGGCAATTGCGCGGCCGCCCACCAGCCGATATCACCCTTGGCGTTGGCCCAGACGATGTTCAGGCCGGGCGCCTGGACTTTCGCGGCAGCGCTGCGCGCCTTGGCCAGGGTGTCGGCGCGGTTGAGCTGGTAGAAGCCTTCAAGTATCGGGTTCTGGCTTTCGAGAAAACCCCACCACATGGCAATCGGCGTTTTGCCGACGCTGTTGCCCAGCGCATCGTTGACGATCGGGCCGTGGGGTGACTGACGCAACACCAGGGTGACGGGAACCTGGCCCTTGACCGCGATCTGCTGCTCGCTGCTCACCATGTCCACCCACTTGCCCCGGTACCAGACCTGATTAGGATTGTCCGGGTTGACCTTCTCGGCAATCAGGTCGAGATCATCGTTCTGGAACATGGTGATGCTCCAGCCGAAGTCGCGGTTCATGCCCAGCGAGGCGAACGGCATCAAGGCCTGATAGTGACCGTAGAGTTCGAAGCCCGGTGCCGAGAGCTGCGCCTCGTACCACACCGAGGGCGCGGAGAAGCGAATGTGCGGGTCACCCGCCAGCAGTGGCTTGCCACTTTTGGTACGGCTACCGGAAACGGCCCAGGCGTTGCTGCCCTCGAACTGTGGCAGGCCGTTGTCGGCCAATGCCTGTTCGCTCAGGCGGGCGAGGGCGTTGAGGTCCTTCCAGTCGGCGCTGGCCAGCGTCGGTGCCGTGCGGTCCGTCAACACGCCCTTGGGCTGCCAGTCGAGATCGAACACGCTCAGGTAGTCGACACCCAGTTGATCACGCACGAAGGTCAGCAATGGTTCGGTACGAAACGCTGCGGCAAAACTGTAGGCCATGTAGCCGGCGATGCTGATGGTGTCCTGGGCGGTGAACGGGCGCTTCTGAATGCCCAGCACGTCGAACTCCACGGGTCTTGCGTGGCTGTCCTGATACTGGTTGATGCCATCCAGATAAGCTTGCATGGCGATGAAGGCGGGCGATTGTTTGTCCAGATTTGCCAGGTAGGTTTCGGCGCGTTCGCGAATGCGCAGGCTGCGCATCAGTTTGTCGGTGTCCAGCAGTTTGGGGCCGAGTACCTCGGCCAGTTCGCCACGGGCCAGGCGACGCAGCACTTCCATCTGGAACAGCCGGTCCTGGGCGTGGACGTAGCCGAGCGCGCGGTACAGGTCGGGTTCGTTTTCGGCGCGGATGTGCGGGATGCCGCGCTCGTCGTAGCGCACAGTGACCGAACCTTGCAGGTGTTGCAGTTCCACCATGCCCTGGCGTGTCGGCTGCTTGCTGTAGACGTACCAGCCACCAACGGCGGCGAGGGTGACGATCAACGAGCCGAGAGCGGTCAGGCTGCGTTTCATGGTGACTCCTTGTTGTTATGAGCGGCTTCAGTTCCCTGGTGCCACTGTTTAACACGGCTCACCGAATTGGCCCATCGCCCGTAGGAGGGATTCGTATTGCAACGTTTTTACTACTTCGCAGGGTCGACAGGCCACGGGCAGTAACACCCCACCGCCAGTGTGTGCGTGGCACTCACCGCGCGACCTTCGTTTAACGCTTGCAGGATCGGTTCGATAAAACTGTTGCTGGAATTGCAGGTCAGGCCTTCGCTGTACGGGCCGAAGTACGCCAGTTTGCCGCTGCGATCCCAGATCGCCACGGCAGGGCTGGCGGGGATCTGCTCGGAACCGGGCAGGACAGTGAGGCTTTTCAGGTTGCTCAAGGTACTCGGCAACTGGCCGTGGCTACCAGGTTTTTGCACCGAGTAGAACTCGACGCCTTGTGGCCCGTACTGTTCGACCAACTCACTGAGGTGTTGCTGATTGCCGACGTTGCAAGGGCAGGCCGGGTCCCAGAAGTGGACGAGACGGATGGCGCCGGGCCCGGCAAGCGTATCGGGCAGGCGCAGCGGGTCACCGGAGAACACGGCCGTATGTTCGCTGAATGCGCGCAGGTAGCGGCCCTGGAACCAGTCGTAAGCCGCCCACAGCACGCCGGCGCACATCAGGGCGAGCAGGCTGGCAAACAGGGTGGCGCGCAAGGGCGATCGCATGGGTTCAATCCTCGAAGGGCCGCTAGCTTGCCATGCTTGCCGCGACAGATGAATATCGCAGGTCCATTAAGTCGGTTTAACGCTCTGGAATCGCCCATGTCTGTCACCTTCAACCCTGATCATCTGCGCGCCAGCCTGCGGCCATTGGCCGAAGGGCAGCCACTGTCAGCGGAGGCACAGGCCTATCAGCGGTTTTACGGATTGGATTTTTCTTCGCGCAACGTACGCAGTGGCCTGGGGCGTTTTCAGGTCGACGGTTATGAAGTGGTCAGCCAGGTCTGGTGGCCGGAACGGGTGAAGGCGACGTTGTTTGTCTTCCACGGCTTCTACGATCACACCGGGCTCTACCGACACGTCATCGAGTGGGCGCTGGAGCAGGGCTTTGCGGTGATTGCCTGCGACTTGCCGGGCCATGGACTGTCCAGCGGCGAGCGGGCGAGCATCAAGGATTTCGCCGAGTATCAGGACACCTTGCAAGGGCTGTTTGCCGAAGCGCGGTCCCTCGATCTGCCGCAACCGTGGCACCTGTGCGGGCAGAGTACCGGAGGTGCGATCGTGATCGACCATGTGCTCAATGCGGGGGCGAGCAGTCCGGCCCAGGGTCAGGTGATTCTGTTGGCACCGCTGGTGCGGCCACGAGCGTGGGGCTGGTCGCAACTGAGCTACTACCTGCTCAAGCCTTTCGTCAAAGCCATTGCCCGACGCTTCAGCGAAAACTCCAGCGACCCGGACTTTCTGCCTTTCCTGCAAGCCGATCCATTGCAGCCGCTACGATTGCCGACGGCGTGGGTGGGAGCATTGGCGCGCTGGATCAAGCGCGTCGAAGCCGCACCGGCCAGTCCCCGGCGACCGTTAATTGTGCAGGGGCAGGCGGACATGACCGTGGATTGGCAGCACAACCTTGAGGTGCTGCGTGCGAAATTCGACCGGCCTCAGGTCTTGATGTTGCCCGAGGCACGGCATCACCTGGCGAATGAGGCATTGGTGTTACGAGGGGAGTATTTCGGGTTTTTGAGCAAGCGGATCAAGGGCAGGAACCTTTAGCAGACGCTGTTGGCCTCTTCGCGAGCAGGAGGATGCGGTCAACCGTGGGAGCGAGCCTGCTCGCGAAAGCGATTAATCTGACGACCAATTACTGGGTGAGACTCGAAGTACTCTGCCCCACCGCCAACCCCGCCCGAATCGCCGCCAGCGCCGCCTGGTAATACGCCTTGCCTTCTGCCGACTCGGCAAAAGTGGCGAATTCTTCCAGCTCTTCATCCGACAGGTCGCGATAGACGTACAGCAAGGTGTTGTTCAGGTCGCTGCCGATCTGGTCCATCAAGCGCTGACGCTGCCCGTTCAGCATGCCTTGGGCCTGACCCGCACCGAGCAGGCCGGGGATCATCGAACTCAAGCTGTCGGCGGCGACGCCGGCAATCGCCAGGCTGACTTCGGCACCGGCCTCGCGCGCAGGCAGCGCCTGGGCCAGGTGGCCGATGATCAGCAGGCGGCTGTCGCTGGCTTGCATTTTCGGCAAGCCCTTGGCGTTTTTCGCCAGTTGATCGCGGCGGGTCGCGAGCAATTCGGCGGCGACGATTTTCTTGCCCAGCGGGGATTGAAAGAACGCCAGGGCAGGCTTTGGATCAGCGAGATTCTTGCGTAACTGAGCTTCGGCGCGTTGGTCTACGGCCTTGGGGTCAAAGCGCTGGTTGCTGTTGTTGACCAGGGCCTGGAACACTGCCGGTGGCAGGCTGCTTTCGTAGCGTTTTTGCGCGGCTGAAAGGGCGTCGTTGAAATGCGCGCGTTGTTCCGGCCAGCCGGCGACCTTGTACAACTGGTCGTGGCCGTCTGCCCAGGCGGGCAAAACGCAGAACATCAGCAGGGAGAAAAGCAAACGGCGCATAGGGACTCCTGTCAGCAGGCGACTATTCTCCGTGTGGCATACGGTCTTGTCGAGAATTCGTATCAACCCGCTGCGTGGCTCTGTCGGATTTTCAGGCGCAGGAATACTATGCGCGCCATGCGAATATCTTCTGATCACCCACTGCTGTTACGAATCGTCGATGACCTGGCTGCCAATGGCTGGTCGCAGCAAAATATTTTCCTGCCTCTGGATTTGACCCGGGCGCTGGCGGCTGAGTGCCGTAAACGTGCTGCTGAGGGCGAACTGGCTCCGGCAGCGGTGGGGCGCGGGCCTTCCTCGGAGATTCGCGAGGGGATTCGCGGCGATCATATCCAGTGGATCGAACCCGGCCAGGCCGAGGCGTGCGACGGCTATCTGCGATTGATGGACAGTCTGCGCGAGGCGATGAACCGTGGTCTGTTCCTGGGCCTGGAAGATTTCGAAAGCCATTTCGCGCTGTACCCGCCCGGTGCGTTTTACCTCAAGCATGTCGACCGCTTTCGTGATGACGATCGGCGCATGGTGTCAGCGGTGGTCTACCTCAACGACGCCTGGCTGCCCGAGCACGGCGGTCAGTTGCGCATGTACCTGGATGAAGGCGCGCAATACGATGTGGTACCGACCGGTGGATGCCTGGTGGTGTTCCTGTCGGGTGAGGTCCCCCATGAAGTCCTGCCCGCGACCCGTGAGCGGCTGTCATTGACAGGCTGGTTCCGGCGTCGGGGCAATGAGCCGTTCTGAACATGCAGAAAATTCTGGTAAGCCGCTGTCTGTTGGGCCACCGCGTACGCTACGACGGCGGGGCCAGCGGGCCATTCGACCCGCTTCAGCGGTGGCTTGATGAGGGTCGGGTCGTGCCGCTGTGCCCGGAAGTCGCCGGTGGTTTGCCGACGCCCCGGGCGGCTGCGGAAATTCCGGGTGGGCAGGGCGCGCAAGTGCTGGAGGGTGAGGCCTCGGTCATGACGGCCGAGGGCGAGGATGTCAGTGCGCAGTTTCTGTCCGGGGCTTATCAAGCGCTGGAGCTGGTGCGAAAGCACGGCATCCGCATTGCCATACTCAAGGCCAACAGCCCGTCCTGCGGTAATCTGCTGACCTATGACGGTACGTTCAGCGGGGTGAAGGTCAGTGGCGAAGGGGTGACGGCGGCGTTGCTCAAGCGCAATGGCGTTCAAGTCTTCAGCGAACTGGAGTTGGCCGAAGCGGCGATAGCTGTTGCTGCGCAGGACTAACACCCAACACAAAACAAAATGTGGGGGCGGGCTTGCTCCCACAGTTGATCTCCATTGCCTTCAGGGTTTTGGTGCCAGACCCGAATCCGCCCCGAACCACTTCTTCTCCAGCGCCTCAAGCCGCCCATCCGCCTTGATCCGCTGCAACGCGTTTTCCAGGCTGACATGAAACGCCGGGTTACCCTTCTGAAACGGAATCGCCAGGTTCACCGTCGTGGCGGCTTTCGGCTTTTCTTCCGTCAGCGACTGCACCAGCAGAATTGAACGCGGCTCTTCGTCTTTTTGCGCGATCAATTGCGCATCGGCTCGAATATAAGGCTCGCTGAAGTCGAAACGATCCTGAAGCGCCGGGGTCTGTGCAATGTGATTGATGGCGATGTCGTATTTGCCGCTTTCGACACCGGTCAGCAGATCGGTGGCGTCCGTGATGACAAAGTCGGCGCGTACATCCAGTTCGTTGGCCAGCATCTGACCCAATTCGACTTCGAAGCCTGCAAGATTGCCGTCTTCCTTGAAATTGAACGGTGGGGTATTAGCCTCAAGGGCAATGCGCAATTCGCCGCGGTCGTTTACGTCGTCAATCAGTTCGGCATGGGCCAAAGGGCTCAGAAGGGGTAGCAGGCAGATCAGGCCAGGCAGAAAGCGCATGGTCACTCCTTGAATTCATTATTTGCGATGCTCTGGTTCAGGCTCGCTTTGCTATGGTTGTCGAGTGCCTTCGACAACGATTGACCATGAAGTTGTGATGGTCACGCGAATTTTACGGAAAAACTGGAGAAGAGAATGAAAACCTTTATGTCACGTGCTGCTTTGGCTGGCCTGCTGATGGGTGTTTCGGTATTGGCCAGTGCGGCTACGCCGGCACCCAAGGGTGCTGAAGTGTCCATCGTTTCTCCCAAGGACGGCGGCACGGTTCCACAGACCTTCATGGTCAAATTCGCTGTCGAGAATATTGCGCTGGCGCCGGCGGGTGATGCCACCAAGAACACCGGGCATCATCATTTGCTGATTGACGTTGACGAGTTGCCTGGCGCCGGGCAGACGATCCCGGCCGATGCCAATCACGTGCACTTCGGCAAGGCACAAACCCAGGCTGAAGTCACACTGACACCGGGCAAGCACACGCTGCAACTGATACTGGGCGACAAAAATCACGGCTCGTTCGATCCACCGATTGTTTCCGAGAAAATCACGGTCAACGTTAAATAAAAAAGGGAGCCCCGAGGGGCTCCCTTTTTTTCAGCTGCAAGCTTCAAGCTGTAAGCCGCAAGTTAAAGCAAAAGCAAACTCAACTTGCCGCTTGAAGTTTGTCGCCTGCAGCCGCTCTTAGAACAGTACGCGACTACGGATGGTGCCGTTGACGTGTTGCAGCTTCTGTTGTGCCAGGTCCGAGTATTCGGCGTCTACGTCGATCACCACGTAGCCGACTTTCTCGTTGGTCTGCAGGAACTGGCCGGAGATGTTGATGCCGTTTTCGGCGAAGACCTTGTTGATCTCGCTCATCACGCCCGGGATGTTCTCGTGGATGTGCAGCAGGCGGTGCTTGCCAGGGTGAGCCGGCAGGGCCACTTCCGGGAAGTTCACGGACGATACCGAAGTACCATTGTCGCTGTACTTGACCAGCTTCTCGGCCACTTCCAGGCCGATGTTGGCTTGCGCCTCGGCGGTGGAACCACCGATGTGCGGGGTCAGGATCACGTTGTCCAGGCCACGCAGCGGGCTTTCGAACTCTTCGTCGTTGGAGCGTGGCTCCACCGGGAATACGTCGATGGCCGCGCCGATCAGGTGTTTGTCCTTGATGGCAGCCGCCAGGTGGTCCAGCTCGACCACGGTGCCGCGGGCGGCGTTGATCAGGATGCCGCCCTTCTTGATGGCGCGGATCTCCTTCTCGCCGATCATCCACTGGGTGGCAGCGGTTTCCGGAACGTGCAGGGTCACGATGTCGGACATGCCGAGCAGTTCGTGCAGGTTGCCGACCTGGGTGGCGTTACCCAGTGGCAGCTTGGTCACGGTGTCGTAGAAGTAAACCTGCATGCCCAGGCCTTCAGCCAGGACCGACAGTTGAGTGCCGATCGAGCCGTAACCGACGATGCCCAGCTTCTTGCCGCGGATTTCGAAGGAATTGGCCGCGCTCTTGATCCAGCCGCCACGGTGGCAGGAAGCGTTCTTCTCAGGGATGCCGCGCAGCAACAGGATCGCTTCGGCCAGCACCAGCTCGGCAACGGAGCGGGTGTTGGAGTACGGGGCGTTGAACACGGCGATACCGCGCTCGCGTGCCGCGTCCAGGTCGACCTGGTTGGTGCCGATGCAGAAACAACCGACAGCCACCAGCTTCTTCGCGTGATCGAAGATCTCTTCGGTCAGTTGAGTGCGCGAACGAATGCCGATGAAGTGAGCATCAGCGATCTTTTCCTTGAGCTGGGCTTCCGGCAGAGAACCTGTGAGGTACTCGATGCTGGTGTAGCCCGCCGCCTTGAGGACGTCGACAGCCGATTGGTGGACGCCTTCGAGAAGAAGGAACTTGATCTTGCTCTTATCGAGAGAAGTCTTGCTCATCTGCGTAAACCTGTATCCCGGAGAAAAATGGCAGGAAATGGTCAACAGACGCTGACCCGAGCGGCGTGACAGCCGTCGCCGCAGAATAGCCGTTGGGCACTATGCTGCGGGGTCGGTATGCTAGCATATGCGCCCCGCTAAACACTCATTCCTGCGACGTGAAGCGTTCTCAGGATGACCATGAATTGTTCGAGAGTTCTGTCGATGACCAATCCTGCCCTGATTGATGAGCTGAAGACCTTGGTTGAGCCTGGCAAGGTACTGACCGATGCCGACTCCCTGAACGCTTACGGTAAGGATTGGACCAAGCATTTCGCCCCGGCTCCGACCGCCATTGTGTTCCCGAAGACCACCGAACAAGTCCAGGCCATTGTCCTGTGGGCCAATAAACACAAGGTAGCGCTGGTGCCATCGGGCGGTCGCACCGGACTATCGGCCGCCGCAGTGGCAGCCAATGGCGAAGTGGTCGTGTCCTTCGACTACATGAATCAGATCCTCGACGTGAACCTGACCGACCGCACGGCCGTTTGTCAGCCAGGGGTGGTCACAGAGCATTTGCAGAACGTGGCCGAGGAAAAGGGCCTGTACTACCCGGTGGACTTCGCTTCGGCAGGATCGAGCCAGATTGGTGGCAATATCGGCACCAATGCCGGCGGGATCAAGGTTATTCGCTATGGCATGACCCGCAACTGGGTTGCCGGCATGAAAGTGGTCACCGGCAAGGGTGACGTGCTGGAACTGAACCGCGACCTGATCAAAAACGCCACCGGCTACGACATGCGTCAGCTGTTCATTGGCGCCGAAGGCACCCTCGGCTTTGTGGTTGAAGCCACCATGCGACTGGATCGCGCCCCGAAAAACCTCACAGCGATGGTTCTGGGTACTGCCGATTTCGACTCGATCATGCCGGTGCTGCACGCGTTCCAGAGCAAACTCGACCTGACCGCCTTCGAATTTTTCTCCGACAAAGCCTTGGCCAAGGTCCTGGCGCGCGGCGACGTGCCGGCACCGTTCGAAACCGATTGCCCGTTCTACGCGCTGCTGGAATTCGAAGCGACCACCGAAGACGTGGCCAATCACGCCCTCGAAACGTTCGAACACTGCGTAGAGCAAGGCTGGGTGCTGGATGGCGTGATGAGCCAGAGTGAGACCCAACTGCAGAACCTGTGGAAGCTGCGCGAATACATCTCCGAAACCATTTCCCACTGGACGCCGTACAAGAACGACATCTCGGTCACCGTGTCGAAAGTGCCGGCGTTCCTCAAGGAAATCGACGCGATCGTCGGCGAACACTACCCCGACTTCGAAATCGTCTGGTTCGGCCACATCGGCGACGGCAACCTGCACTTGAACATTCTCAAGCCGGATAACCTGAGCAAGGACGAGTTCTTCGCCAAGTGCGCCACCGTCAACAAGTGGGTGTTCGAAACCGTCGAGAAGTACAACGGTTCGATTTCCGCCGAACACGGCGTGGGCATGACAAAGCGTGATTACTTGACCTACAGCCGCTCCCCGGTTGAGATCGAGTACATGAAAGCCGTCAAAGCGGTGTTCGACCCGAACGGCATCATGAACCCGGGCAAGATTTTTGCTGTTTGACTTTCGAATTTAAGCGTTACGAACAGGAGTCGGTCCATGAGCTATCAGCACCAGTATGTCGACGGCACGCGTATTCACTTCCCGCTGGGGAAAGTGGTGTGCATCGGCCGTAACTACGCCGAACACGCCAAGGAGCTGGACAATCCGGTGCCTACCGAGCCGTTGCTGTTCATCAAGCCCGGCAGCTGCGTCGTTCCACTGGAGGGTGGTTTCAGCATTCCGACCGAGCGTGGTTCGGTGCATTACGAAGCGGAAATCGCGGTGCTGATCGGCAAGCCATTGTCGACCCGGCCGAGTCGTGAGGAAGTGCTCGACGCCATCTCCGGTTTCGCCCCGGCATTGGATCTGACCCTGCGCGACAAGCAGGCCGAACTGAAATCCAAGGGCCTGCCCTGGGAAATCGCCAAGTCCTTCGACGGCGCGGCGGTGATTGCTCCGTTCGTGTCCGGCAGCACATTCGCAGACCTGACCGACATCGGCATCCGCCTGACCATCAACGGCGAAGTTCGTCAGGATGGCAATAGCAGCGCCATGCTCAACCCGATCGTGCCAATGATCCAGCACATGGCCGGCTGCTTCTCGCTACAGGCCGGTGATGTGATCCTGACCGGTACGCCAGTTGGCGTCGGCCCGTTGAATGTCGGGGATGAAATTGTCCTGGAGCTCCCAGGCGTCAGCAGTTTCACCAGCAGCGTCCGCTGACCTGAACACCGCATAAGCCTGTGGGAGCGAGCCTGCTCGCGAAAGTGGTCTGTCGTTCAACATCAATGTTGGATGTGCCTGCCTCTTCGTCGGAACGCCGCCCGGAGCCGGTTCGCTCCCACATTGGTTTTTGTGATTGTCCCAAAGGGCTTTCCCGCCATTTCCCGTTTTTTTCACATCCCATCTGGATAATTTCCGGGCTTTCGGCGTCTGAGCCGATCCCAATTGTGCTATTACCCATAGCCTGAATTTCTGGATGCATTCGCCGATGGCCACCCAACCGCTACCTTCGCTTGAAACCGCTCGCCGTTCGCGCTTTGCCCTGCGTTGGTATGTCTGGCTTTTGCTGGTGGTTGCCGCTGCCTACGGACTCGCGTTTGCCATGCATTGGGATGACCGGGGTGCACTATGGCTGCAAGAGAGTTTTGAAAGCCCCTCTGAGCGCCAGGAGAGTGTCTGGCTGCCGGACTATCAGGTGGTGATTGATGCCAAACCGCTGCCGGGCATGGAAAAGGATGAAGCGTCTGACCTGGCCTACGATCCTCAGAGCAAAACCCTGTATTCGGTGATGGGCAATAAACCGTTCCTGGTCGAGCTGACATTGCAGGGTGATGTGCTGCGCAAGATTCCTCTGGTGGGCTGGAGCAATCCTGAAGGGGTGACCGTGTTGGGCAACGGTCTGCTGGCGATTGTCGATGAACGTGACCACTTGCTAACCGTCGTCAAGGTCAATGCCGATACCCGTGAGCTGAACGTCGCCAATTTCCCGAAGTGCGACCTGGGCGTTTCGGAAAACCAGAACAAGGCGTTTGAAGCCATTGCCTGGGACTCGCGCAATCAACAGTTGCTGCTGGGTGAGGAGCGTCCACCGGCGCTGTTTACATGGAAGAGCGATGGTCAGACGCTGATTGGCGATAAACAGAAGCTCGCCAGTAACGAGCTGGACTTGCGCAATCTGTCAGCCTTGGCGATCGACCCTCGAACCGGCCACACACTGGTCCTGTCAGCCGATTCCCACTTGCTGCTGGAATTGGACGAGAAGGGAGAGCAAGTCAGTTTCATGACCCTGCTGCGAGGCTTCAATGGCCTGAAAAAGACCATTCCCCGTGCAGAGGGCGTGGCCCTGGACGAAGCCGGTACGCTCTACATCGTGAGCGAGCCAAACCTGTTTTATCGCTTCGAAAAACAGCGCTGAACCGATCTTGTAGGACTTTCGGCGCTCGATTGTAGGAGCGGGCAAGTGGCCATTAAGCTTTAATTCAGCCAGTCGTGATATTTCATCCGCCTGTTTTGATTCCGAGCCTGCCCCCAATGCGCCGATTTGCCCGCCCCAAGCCGCTGATTCTCATCGTCTCGATGATCGCATTGTTTGTGTTGATCGCGTTCGGCCAGCACCTGCGTCTGTTCGAGCGTGGCTGGTTCAACCTGCGCACGCTGTGGCAGCCGATGAGCACCCAGTCTATCGGCCTGGACCAGTACCGGGTGGTGGTGGAGGGGCAGGTCATTGAAGGGCTGGACGACGATGTTTCAGCGCTGACTTACGATCCGGTGCGCAAAAGCCTGTTTACCGTCACCAACAAGAACGCCGAGCTGATCGAGCTTTCCCTTGATGGCAAGATTGTGCGCCGCATCGCGCTGGTCGGTTTCGGCGATCCGGAAGCGGTGGAATTTATCAGTGCCGATACCTACGTGATTACGGATGAGCGCGAACAGCGGCTGATCAAGATCCATCTGGAGCCGGACACCACTTTTCTCGATTCCGCCGATGCTGAACAGATGACCCTTGGTGTGCACATGGCAGGCAACAAAGGTTTTGAAGGTCTGGCTTACGATTCGGTGGGCAAACGCCTGTTTGTCGCCAAAGAGCGTGACCCAATGCTGATCTACGAAGTGCACGGCTTTCCGCATTTCAATCCGGAAAAATCCTACGCGGTACACGTTGTGAACAATCCCAGGCGGGACGCCGGGATGTTCGTGCGCGATCTGTCGAGCCTGCAATATGACGAACGTAGCGGGCACTTGATGGCACTGTCCGACGAGTCGCGGCTGATTCTGGAGCTGGATGTGGACGGGCGACCGCTGAGCACCATGTCGCTGAGCAAGGGACGTCAGGGGCTGCAAAAGACCGTGCCGCAAGCGGAAGGGATCGCCATGGATGACGACGGCACGATGTACCTGGTGAGTGAGCCGAATCTGTTCTACGTCTTCAAGAAGCCAGCACAACCCTGACCCCCCCCCAAAAAACAACTGTGGGAGCGAGCCTGCTCGCCAAAGCGGTCTGCCAGTCAACATCTCTATCGACTGACAGGACCCGTTCGCGAGCAGGCTCGCTCCCACAGGTTTATCGGCGTGCCTGGCTTACTCGGCGCGCAGGGTCTTCACACCTTCACTGGTCCCCAGCAACAACAGATCCGCCGGGCGCGCCGCGAACAAGCCGTTGGTGACCACGCCGACGATCGCATTGATCTGTGTCTCCAGCTCCACCGGGTTGGTGATTTGCAGGTTGTAAACATCAAGGATGATGTTGCCGTTGTCGGTCAGCACGCCTTCACGGTAGACCGGGTCGCCGCCGAGCTTCACCAGTTGGCGGGCCACGTGACTGCGGGCCATCGGAATCACTTCCACCGGCAGCGGGAACGCGCCAAGTACCGGCACCAGTTTGCTGGCGTCGGCGATGCAGATGAAAGTCTTGGCCACGGCCGCGACAATCTTCTCGCGGGTCAGGGCCGCGCCGCCGCCCTTGATCAGGTTCAGGTGCTCGTCGCTTTCATCGGCGCCATCGACGTAGAACTCCAGGTCGCTGACCGTGTTGAGTTCGTACACCGGAATGCCATGGCCCTTGAGGCGGGCAGCGGTGGCCTCGGAACTGGCGACCGCGCCATCGAAGGCACCCTTGTGTTGCGCCAGGGCATCGATGAAGCAGTTGGCAGTGGAGCCGGTGCCGACCCCGACGATGCTCTTGTCGTCGAGTTTCGGAAGGATGAAGTCGACGGCGGCCTGAGCCACTGCCTGTTTGAGTTGATCCTGGGTCATGCGGGCTCCGGAAGCGGGCAAGGTAAGAACGGAAAGGCCGGCATTATAGCTCCATGTCGAGCTAAAACCTCTTGATTCGTGTGGTCGCCCGCCCAAAAGCCGGGTTAGACTCCGTGGTCCTGCCCAACCCGCTCAGTGATGCTTTCCGATGCTTGAACAGTACGTCAAAAAGATCCTCACCTCGCGCGTTTATGACGTTGCCGTAGAAACCCCATTGCAGACTGCCCGTCAGCTCTCCGAGCGGCTGGGCAACGAGATTTGGCTCAAGCGTGAAGACTTGCAGCCGGTGTTCTCGTTCAAGATTCGCGGCGCCTACAACAAGCTGACCCAATTGAGCGATGAAGAGCGCGCCCGTGGCGTGGTTACGGCTTCAGCCGGCAACCATGCGCAAGGCCTGGCCCTGGCGGCGAAGGTATTGGGTGTGAAAGCGACCATCGTCATGCCCAAGACCACCCCCGAGATCAAGGTTGAAGGCGTGCGTTCGCGCGGTGGCAAAGTGGTGCTGCACGGTGATTCGTTTCCCGAGGCCCTGGCCTACTCGCTGAAACTGGTCGACGAAAAAGGCTACGTCTACATTCACCCCTATGACGATCCCCATACTATTGCCGGGCAGGGCACGGTGGCCATGGAGATTCTGCGTCAGCATCCGGGACGCCTGGACGCTATTTTCGTCCCGGTGGGCGGCGGCGGCTTGATTGCCGGCATCGCGGCGTACGTCAAATACCTGCGTCCGGATATCAAGATCATCGGTGTCGAGCCGGACGATTCCAATTGCCTGCAAGCGGCCATGGCCGCGGGCGAGCGCGTGGTGCTGCCGACCGTGGGTATCTTCGCCGACGGCGTGGCGGTGGCCCAGATCGGCCAGCATACGTTCGATATCTGCAAAGATCATGTCGATGAAGTCATCACTGTCAGCACCGACGAGATCTGTGCGGCGATCAAGGACATCTACGACGATACCCGCTCGATCACCGAACCTGCCGGCGCCCTGGGCGTGGCCGGGATCAAGAAGTACGTGGAGCAGCGTGGCGTGACCGGCCACACGTTTGTGGCCATCGATTCCGGCGCCAACGTCAACTTCGATCGCCTGCGTCATGTGGCCGAGCGCGCCGAACTCGGCGAAGGCCGCGAAGCCATCATTGCCGTGACCATTCCCGAAAAACCGGGTAGCTTCAAGGCATTCTGCGAAGCCATCGGCAAGCGCCAGATCACTGAATTCAACTACCGCTACAACACCGGCAGCGAAGCGCACATCTTCGTTGGCGTGCAGACGCACCCCGACACGGACCCGCGCAGTGCATTGATCGCCAGCCTCGGTGAGCAGGGCTTCCCGGTAGTCGACCTGACTGACAACGAACTGGCCAAATTGCACATCCGTCACATGGTCGGCGGTCGCGCGGCGCATGTGGTGGATGAAGTGATCCTGCGTTTCGAATTCCCGGAGCGTCCGGGAGCGCTGTTCAACTTCCTCAACAAGCTGGGGGGGCGCTGGAACATCTCGATGTTCCACTACCGCAATCATGGTGCGGCGGATGGCCGCGTGGTCGCGGGCCTGCAAGTGCCTCACGACGAACGCCACCTGGTGCCGGCGGCGCTGGAAGAAATCGGCTACCCGTACTGGGATGAAAGCGACAACCCGGCCTATCAGCTGTTTCTTGGCTGAACGGCTACGCTGATGAGCACGGCATAAGGAAATCGAACCATGGAAACGTTAACGGCCCTGAAAGTGGCGCACATGGTGGCGACGGTGGTGGTGCTGCTGTGTGCGCTGGGCTTGGGGATCTGGGTGTGGCGAACCCGGCGTAATGGCGATGCAACGGCGGCAAGCCGCACCCTGCAATCGCCGCGAGTGTTCGTCTGGCTATTGATGGGGCTGGCGCTGCTGAGCATGCCGTTTACTGGCTGGTGGATGGTGCACCTGGTGGGCTGGCCGCTGGGGCAGGCCTGGCTGCTGGCGTCGAGCGTGCTCTACACCGTGGCGGCGCTGGCGTGGTTCTGGTTGCTGGTGCGGCTGAACAAAGTGCGCAAGACGCCGGGTGGCGTGGGCAAATTTACTTTTGCCTTGGCGTTGTTCAGCTTTGTCTGCTTCGTCGCGATTGCAGGGTTGATGGGCGCTAAACCGGTTTAACTCTTCAAACCAAGTTGCCCCATTCGCGAGCAGGCTCGCTCCCACAGGGAAGTTTGTGATGATCACACATCCACTGTGGAAGCGAGCCTGCTCGCGAAAGCGATTTCAATCGCGCAACGAAATTACCGGCCAGCCGCGCTTCTCGGCTTCGGCGCGCAGATTCGGATCCGGATCAACCGCAATCGGATTCGTCACCTGTTCCAGCAGCGGCAAGTCATTCATCGAGTCGCTGTAGAAGTAACTGTCTTCCAGGTTGTGCCCTGTCTCTTCCAGCCAACGATTCAACCGCGTCACCTTGCCTTCACGGAAGCACGGCACATCGGTGCTGCGCCCGGTGTAGCGGCCATCGATCATTTCGCATTCAGTGGCGATCAGGGTGTCGACGCCCAGGCGCTCGGCAATGGGACCTGTAACGAAGCGGTTGGTCGCCGTGATGATCACCAGTTTGTCGCCAGCATCGCGGTGTTGGGCCAGCAGTTCGAAGGCTTTGGGCAGCATGAGTTGGTCGATGCAATCGCGCATGAACTCGTTGTGCCATTGGTCCAGCGTGGCCATTTCGGTACGGCCAAGCACTTGCAGGCAGAAGTTCAGGTAGGCGTCGTTATCCAGCTTGCCAGCCAGGTAATCCTGATAGAACTCGTCGTTGCGCGCCTTGTAAGCAACGGCGTCGAGGAAGCCGCGCTCACAAAGATAGTCGCCCCAGGCGTGGTCGCTGTCGCCGCCCAGAAGGGTGTTGTCCAAGTCGAATAAAGCCAGCCGCATTGCAGTTACTCGCTGAAAAGTCTGTAGAGAGGCATCCAGAATACGGACTTTTCACAAGAGTGCACATAACGTAGTCCGGCGCGTTGCTGCCCTCACAACCTTTGTGGAACAATGCGGCGACATGCGTTTGCGAGGTTGTTGCCGTGATCGACCCCGATGGTTTCCGTCCTAATGTCGGGATCATTCTTACGAATGATGCTGGCCAGGTGCTATGGGCTCGCCGAATCAATCAAGATGCCTGGCAGTTTCCTCAAGGCGGGATCAACCCCCAGGAGACGCCGGAAGACGCCTTGTACCGCGAGTTGAACGAAGAAGTGGGCCTGGAGCGCGAAGATGTTGAAATACTCGCCTGCACCCGGGGCTGGTTGCGCTATCGTTTGCCGCAACGTCTGGTCAGGACCCACAGCCAACCGCTGTGCATCGGCCAGAAACAGAAATGGTTTCTCCTGCGCCTGATCTCCAACGAGCAGCGGGTGCGGATGGATTTGACCGGTAAACCGGAATTCGATGGCTGGCGCTGGGTCAGCTATTGGTATCCGTTGGGCCAGGTGGTGACATTCAAGCGCGAGGTGTATCGCCGCGCTCTCAAAGAGCTTGCCCCGCGCCTTTTAGCGCGCGACTGACGACGGAGTTCGACCCCGAGCCATGCTCAATACGCTGCGCAAGATCGTCCAGGAAGTTAACTCCGCCAAGGATCTCAAGGCGGCGTTGGGGATTATTGTGTTGCGCGTCAAAGAGGCCATGGGCAGCCAGGTCTGCTCGGTCTACCTGCTCGATCCCGAGACCAACCGTTTCGTGCTGATGGCCACCGAGGGCTTGAACAAGCGCTCGATCGGCAAGGTCAGCATGGCCCCCAATGAAGGTCTGGTCGGCCTGGTCGGCACGCGTGAAGAACCCCTGAACCTCGAAAACGCCGCGGATCACCCGCGCTACCGCTACTTTGCCGAAACCGGCGAAGAGCGCTACGCCTCGTTCCTCGGGGCGCCGATCATCCACCACCGTCGCGTCGTCGGCGTGTTGGTCATTCAGCAGAAAGAACGCCGCCAGTTCGATGAAGGTGAAGAGGCCTTCCTCGTGACCATGAGCGCGCAACTCGCCGGGGTAATCGCCCACGCCGAGGCCACCGGTTCGATCCGTGGCCTGGGCCGTCAGGGCAAAGGGATTCAAGAAGCCAAGTTCGTCGGCGTGCCAGGGTCACCGGGTGCGGCGGTCGGCACCGCAGTGGTCATGCTGCCACCGGCCGACCTGGATGTGGTTCCCGACAAGACCATCAGCGACATTGAAGCCGAACTCGGGTTGTTCAAGACCGCGATCGAAGGTGTGCGCGCTGACATGCGCACCCTGTCCGCCAAGCTCGCCACGCAATTGCGCCCCGAAGAGCGCGCCCTGTTTGACGTCTACCTGATGATGCTCGCCGACGAGGCGTTGGGCAGCGAAGTGACCACTGTGATCAAGACCGGGCAGTGGGCGCAAGGCGCCTTGCGCCAGGTGGTCACCGATCACGTCAACCGTTTCGAACTGATGGACGACGCCTATCTGCGTGAGCGTGCGTCGGACGTCAAGGACCTGGGGCGTCGCCTGCTCGCTTATTTGCAGGAAGAGCGTCAGCAAACCCTGGTCTACCCCGACAACACTATTCTGGTCAGCGAAGAGCTGACGCCGGCGATGCTTGGCGAGGTGCCGGAAGGCAAGCTGGCCGGTCTGGTTTCGGTACTCGGTTCCGGCAACTCCCACGTGGCGATCCTGGCACGCGCCATGGGCATTCCGACGGTGATGGGCCTGGTCGACCTGCCGTACTCCAAGGTCGACGGCATCCAGATGATCGTCGACGGCTACCACGGCGAGGTCTATACCAACCCGAGCGACGTGCTGCGCAAGCAGTTCGCCGAAATCGTCGAGGAAGAAAAACAACTGGCCCTGGGGCTCGATGCGCTGCGCGATCTGCCCTGCATCACGGTCGATGGGCATCGCATGCCGTTGTGGGTCAACACCGGCCTGCTGGCGGACGTGGCGCGGGCACAGAAGCGCGGCGCCGAAGGTGTCGGCCTGTACCGCACCGAAGTGCCGTTCATGATCAATCAGCGTTTCCCGAGTGAAAAGGAACAACTGGCGATCTACCGGGAGCAACTCGCCGCGTTCCACCCGCAACCGGTGACCATGCGTACCCTGGACATCGGCGGCGACAAGTCGCTGTCGTACTTCCCGATCAAGGAAGACAACCCGTTCCTCGGCTGGCGCGGCATACGCGTGACCCTGGACCACCCGGAAATCTTCCTGGTGCAGACCCGTGCCATGCTCAAGGCCAGTGAAGGCCTGAACAACCTGCGGATTCTGCTGCCGATGATCTCCGGCACCCATGAACTGGAAGAAGCCCTGCACCTGATCCACCGGGCCTGGGGTGAAGTGCGCGACGAAGGCTGCGACGTGCCGATGCCGCCGATTGGCGTGATGATCGAGATTCCGGCGGCGGTGTATCAGACCAAGGAACTGGCGCGGCAGGTGGACTTCCTGTCGGTCGGCTCCAATGACCTGACCCAGTATCTACTGGCCGTGGACCGGAACAACCCGCGGGTGGCCGACCTCTACGACTACCTGCACCCGGCGGTGCTGCAAGCCCTGCAAACCGTGGTGCGTGACGCCCATGCCGAAGGCAAGCCGGTGAGTATCTGCGGCGAGATGGCCGGTGATCCGGCGGCGGCCGTGCTGTTGATGGCGATGGGTTTCGACAGCTTGTCGATGAACGCCACCAACTTGCCGAAAGTGAAGTGGATGTTGCGCCAGATCAATCTGAGCAAGGCCAGGGAATTACTGGCTGAGCTAATGACCATCGACAACCCGCAAGTGATCCACAGCTCGCTGCAACTGGCGCTGAAGAACCTCGGGTTGGCGCGGATGATCAATCCGGCGGCGATCAAGCCTCACTAACCCTGCGGCGCCCTATTCGCGAGCAGGCTCGCTCCCACAGGGATCTCGAGTGAACACAAATTTTGTGACCGATCGAGAACTCCTGTGGGAGCGAGCCTGCTCGCGAAGAAGTCCGAGCTGACAGCAACGATCTAAAGCAGAATCTCCACTTCCCCAAGATGCCCGCCATACGGCCCGAAACTTCTTTCAACCATTTGCAGCGTGCCGTCCGCCTGCACAATCAACGCCGTACTTGCCCGAGTCCCATAACTCTGGCTGGCAATGAACACGCTCGACAGCAGCGTCTCGGTGGCCAGCCCCACGCCGGTGTCCGGCAGATCGGTAAACGGTGCTTGCTGGGCATCGCTGAGCAACGCCAACAGTGCCTGAGGGTGCGGATCGTCCAGCACTTCGTTCAATGCGGCCTTGGCCTTGAGCAGTTTTGGCCATGGCGTATCCAGCCCGGCGTTCGACAGCCCATAAACCCCGGGAGGCAGCGTCACGGCTTCCGATTCCCGGGCATTGAAGTGCCAGAGCTCATGGGAATTTCCAACCAGCAGGTTAAATCCGCTGTATTCCGGTGAACGTGCGACAACGTCGGCTAAATAGTCATCGATCGGTATTTCACCAGTGAGGAAGCGTGCCACCAGTTCACCCCGGGATTTGCGCCCTGGGGGGCGATGGGGATCGCGGATGTTGGTCAGTGCGGCAAACCGCCCTTTGGCGCTGACGCCGAGCCAGGTGCCCCCGGCCTCCAGGTCGCGCCCGGCGTGCACCTGTGGTGCTTCGGGCCATGGCGCCAGCGGCAGGCTGGGGCGGGCATAGAACTCGTCGCGGTTGGCCGCCACGATCAGCGGCTGGGCATGACCCGGTCGCCAGGCGAAAACAATCAGGCACATAAGGTGGTCCTTGTGTGTTTTTTTACCCACTCTACGCAGTCAGGGGGCGGGTATCCATCGTCATCCAGTGGAGCCGGAGGCCATGCATCCGTTACCATGCCGCTCCGGTTTTGGGGATGCACCATGGAATTTCTGCTCTATCTGGCGCTAGGCGCCTGCGCAGGCGTGCTGGCCGGGCTGTTCGGGGTCGGTGGCGGGATCATTATCGTCCCGGTGCTGGTATTCAGTTTCAAGGCGCAAGGTTTCGATCCGTCGATCCTGACGCACCTCGCGGTCGGTACATCACTGGCGACGATCATCTTTACCTCGGTCAACGCCGTGCGCGAGCACCATCGCCGTGGCGCCGTGCGCTGGCCGATATTCGTGTGGATGACCGCCGGCATTCTGATCGGTGCCGGATTCGGCGCCCTGACCGCCGAAGCGATTTCCGGACCCAACCTGCAAAAGATCATCGGTGTGTTCGCCCTGGTGATCGCCGCGCAGCTGGCGCTGGACCTCAAACCCCGGTCCAGTCGAACCGTACCGGGTAAAGTCGGGCTGACCGTGGCCGGTAGCGTGATCGGTTGGGCCTCGGCGATTTTCGGGATTGGCGGTGGTTCGCTGACTGTGCCGTTCCTGACCTGGCGCAGCGTGCCGATGCAACAGGCGGTGGCGACCTCGTCGGCGTGCGGCCTGCCGATCGCGTTGGCAAGTGCATTAAGTTTCATGATTCTAGGCTGGCACGATCCCCTGTTGCCGGCCCATAGTCTCGGTTTTGTTTATTTGCCGGCAGTGCTGGGCATTGCCCTGACCAGCATGGTCTTTGCCCGCTTCGGTGCGCGACTGGCACACAATTTGTCGCCAAAGTTGCTGAAAAGACTGTTTGCGGCTTTGCTGTTCTGCGTTGGTCTGAGCTTTCTAGCCTAAAGCATCTGCTCTGACGCGCGGCGCAATCCTGGCTTAATCCTGAGGTGACAGCGTCGCCCGGGAATTTGAAGATTTGAACGCTAATAAGGAGTCGCAATGCTGCCTTACCCGCAGATCGACCCGGTGGCCCTGGCCATTGGTCCGCTGAAAATTCACTGGTACGGCTTGATGTACCTGATCGGCATCGGCGGCGCCTGGTGGCTGGCGTCACGCCGGTTGAACCGCTTCGACCCGACCTGGACCAAGGAAAAACTCTCCGACATGGTGTTCTGGATGTCGATGGGGGTAATCGTCGGTGGGCGCCTGGGGTATGTGCTGTTCTACGATCTGCATGCCTACCTGGCCAACCCGACGCTGATATTTGAAGTGTGGAAGGGCGGCATGTCATTCCACGGCGGCTTCATCGGCGTGATGCTGGCAGCGCTCTGGTTCGGCAAGAAGAACAACAAGTCGTTCTTCCAGCTGATGGACTTCGTTGCACCGATGGTGCCGATCGGCCTGGGCGCCGGGCGCATCGGCAACTTCATCAATGCAGAGCTGTGGGGCAAGGCGACCGACGTGCCATGGGCGATGATTTTCCCGCCGTTCAGCGACCCGGCGCAGTTGCCGCGTCACCCGTCGCAGCTGTATCAGTTTGCACTGGAAGGCGTGGCGCTGTTTCTGATCCTGTGGCTGTTCTCGCGCAAACCTCGGCCAACCATGGCGGTGTCGGGCATGTTCGCGCTGTTCTATGGCATTTTCCGTTTCATCGTCGAATTCGTCCGCGTGCCGGACGCGCAACTGGGCTATCTGGCCTGGAACTGGCTGACCATGGGTCAGGTCTTGTGCGTGCCGATGATCGTCGGTGGTCTGTTCCTGATCTGGCTGGCGTATCACCGCGCTCCGGCCACTCCAGCGGCAGCCGTATAAATTCGAACCCCGCAGCGATGGCTGCGGGTTCAAGGACACAGGTAACTCATGAAGCAATATCTCGAACTGGTCGCCCACGTCATCAAGAACGGCACCAAACAAGCCAACCGCACCGGCGTGAATACCATCAGCTTTCCTGGCGCGATGCTGCGTTATGACCTGCAGGAAGGTTTCCCGGCGATCACCACGCGCAAGATGGCCTTCAAATCGGCCATCGGCGAGATGTGCGGTTTTCTGCGTGGCGTGAACAACGCTGCCGAGTTCCGTGCGCTGGGCTGCAAGGTCTGGGACCAGAACGCCAACGAAAACGCCCAGTGGCTGGCCAACCCGTTCCGTCAGGGCGAAGACGACCTCGGCGAAATCTACGGCGTGCAATGGCGCAAATGGCCAGCGTACAAGCAGATTCCGGTCAGCAACCCGGCCGCCATCGAACAGACCCTGAAGCAAGGCTACCGTCAGATCGCCGAAGGCGAGGAAAACGGCCAGGCCTACGTGGTGCTGTACAAGGCCATCGATCAGGTTCGCCAGTGCGTCGACACCATCATCAAGGACCCGGGCAGCCGCCGCATCCTGTTCCACGGCTGGAACGTCGCCCAACTCGATGAAATGGCCCTGCCGCCGTGCCACTTGCTGTACCAGTTCCACCCGAATGTCGAGACCAAAGAGATCTCTTTAACGCTCTACATCCGCTCCAACGACCTGGGCCTGGGCACGCCGTTCAACCTCACCGAAGGCGCCGCGCTGTTGAGCCTGATCGGTCGCCTGACCGGTTACACGCCGCGCTGGTTCACCTATTTCATCGGCGACGCCCACGTCTACGAAAACCACCTGGACATGCTCAACGAACAGCTTAAGCGCGAGCCGTTCCCGATGCCGAAACTGAAGATTTCCGACCGTGTGCCGGAGTTTGCCAAGACTGGTGATTATCAGCCTGAGTGGCTGGAACGGGTCGAGCCGAGCGATTTTTCGCTGGAAGGCTACGAGCACCATGCGCCGATGACGGCGCCGATGGCGGTCTGAAGACAAATCGTAAAACCTGTGGGAGCGAGCAGGCTTGCTCCCACAGTGGTTTTATAGTGCTCTCAGTGGCCGTGGCTGCGGCCCACATGGGAATGCTCCACCTCGGTCGCAACAACCCCGCCACTCACTTCCAGTCGCTGCAAAATCCCGCATTGATCGATATCCGGTCCTTCGCTGCAGCGTTGGCGCAGGTCGAGCAGTTGGGTCTGGAGCGCCAGCAACCCATCGATCCGCGCCTTGACGTGATGGATGTGCTCGTCGATCAGCGCGTTGACGCTTTCGCACTGGTCCTGCGGGCTGTCGCGAAAGGCCAGCAGGCTGCGGATTTCTTCGAGGGTCATGTCGAGGGTGCGGCAGTTGCGGATGAAGGTCAGGCGCTCGGCGTGGGCCTGGGTGTAGACACGATAGTTGCCATCGCTGCGTGCCGGTTCCGGCAGCAGGTTTTCGCGTTCGTAATAGCGGATTGTTTCAACCGCACAATCCGTGAGTTTCGCCAGCTCTCCGATCTTCATGACGACGATCTCCAAAAAGGGTGCTTGACCCTATAGTGGCTACAGGGTCTTTACTTGGCAACAGGCACTTTTATGGACGAAACCCATGAGCGATTCCCTGCACACCCACAAACCCGAAGATGCTTGCTGCAGCACATTCAAACCCGTGAAGCCTCATGTACAGGGTGGCCATGGTGATACTTGCTGTTCGTCGAAAGTCGCAGCGCCCGCGCTGATCCAGTTGAGCGAGGCGCCCAGTGCCGATGCGCGGCTGAGCAGTTTCCGCATCGAAGCGATGGACTGCCCCACCGAGCAAACGCTGATTCAGAACAAGTTAGGAAAACTGACCGGTGTGCAGCAGCTGGAGTTCAATCTGATTAATCGGGTGCTGGGTGTCACGCACAACCTGACGAGTACCGCGCCGATCATCGACGCCATCAAGTCCCTTGGCATGCAGGCCGAGCCGCTGGAGCAGGGCGCCGAAGCACCGGCAACGACACCGGGGAAAAAGCCCTGGTGGCCGTTGGCACTGTCCGGCGCCGGTGCTCTGGTGGCGGAAGTGATCCACTTCACCAGCGCCGCGCCGAACTGGGTAGTCGCGGTTATCGCTTTGATCTCAATCCTCAGTGGCGGCCTTGGCACCTATAAAAAGGGCTGGATCGCCCTGAAGAACCTCAACCTGAACATCAACGCGCTGATGAGCATCGCGGTGACGGGGGCGATCTTGATCGGGCAGTGGCCAGAAGCAGCGATGGTGATGTTCCTGTTCACCGTGGCCGAGTTGATCGAAGCCAAATCCCTGGATCGCGCACGCAACGCCATCAGCGGCCTGATGCAGATGACCCCGGAACAGGCGACGGTGCTGCAGGCCGACGGTAGTTGGGCCGCGCAAGACGTGAAAGCCATCGACCTTGGTGCGCGGGTACGGGTGCGACCCGGCGAGCGAATCGGCCTGGATGGCGAGGTGTTGGTGGGCAATTCGACCATCGATCAGGCGCCGATTACCGGTGAAAGCCTGCCGGTGGAGAAAACCGTTGGCGACAAAGTGTTCGCCGGCACGATCAATCAGGCCGGTTCACTGGAATATGCCGTGACCGCCGCGGCGAACCATTCGACCCTGGCGCGGATCATCCACGCCGTTGAACAAGCCCAGGGCGCGCGAGCGCCGACTCAGAGATTCGTCGACAGTTTCTCGAAAATCTACACCCCGGCGGTGTTCCTCCTGGCCCTGGCGGTGGCGATGATTCCGCCGCTGTTCATGAATGCACTGTGGTTTGACTGGATCTACCGCGCCCTGGTGTTGTTGGTCGTCGCCTGCCCCTGTGCCTTGGTGATCTCCACTCCGGTGACCATCGTCAGCGGCCTCGCGGCGGCGGCGCGCAAGGGCATTCTGGTAAAGGGCGGCGTTTATCTGGAAGGCGGCTACAAGCTCGATTACCTGGCCCTGGACAAGACCGGCACCCTTACCCATGGCAAGCCGGTGCAGACCGATTACCTTTCGCTCGATCCCACCGCCGATGCATTGGCCCCGGTGATTGCCGCGGCGTTGGCCGCTCGTTCGGATCACCCGGTGTCGCGGGCCATCGCCAACGAGGTTGTGGATAAACAATCGGCGCCGCTGGCTGTGGATAACTTCGAGGCCCTGGGCGGGCGCGGGGTGCGCGGCGAGATTAACGGCAAGCTCTACCACTTGGGCAACCATCGCTTGGTCGAAGACCTGGGTCTGTGCTCGCCGGCGCTGGAAGACAAGCTGTTCGCCCTGGAAAAACAGGGCAAGTCGGTGGTGCTGTTGCTCGACCAGTACGGCCCGTTGGCGCTGTTCGCCGTGGCGGACACGGTGAAGGCGTCCAGCCGCGAAGCGATCCAGCAACTGCACGAGCTGGGCGTCAAAACCCTGATGCTGACCGGCGATAATGTCCACACCGCGCAGGCGATTGCCGCGCAGGTCGGCATCGACCAGGCACAGGGTGACTTGCTTCCGACCGATAAGCTGCAAGCCATCGAAGCGCTTTATGCACAGGGCCATCACGTCGGGATGGTCGGCGACGGCATCAACGACGCCCCGGCGCTGGCGCGTTCGCAGATTGGTTTCGCCATGGCCGCTGCCGGCACCGATACCGCCATCGAGACCGCCGATGTCGCCCTGATGGACGACGATCTCCGCAAAATCCCAACCTTCATCCGTCTGTCGCGGCAGACCTCGAGCATCCTCAAACAGAACATCGCCCTGGCATTGATCATCAAGGCGATCTTTCTTGGGGTAACCTTCGCCGGGCTCGCTACCATGTGGATGGCAGTGTTTGCCGACATGGGCGTGAGCCTGTTGGTGGTGTTCAACGGTTTGCGCCTGCTGCGCAAATAGAAGAGGGATGGTTGTGCTGAGTGCCGAGCTGAAGGCGTTTTACATGGTTGCCCGCCTGGGCAGCATTACCCTGGCAGCGAAAAAGCTCGGCCTGAGCCAGCCGACGGTGACGACTCAGATTCGCAACCTCGAAAGCCAGTACTCGGTGGAACTGTTCTACCGTGGCGGGCGCCGTCTCAGCGTCAGCGAAGAAGGGGCGCGCCTGCTGCCGATGGTCAAGGCGTTGATGCAGCAGGAAGCCGACATCGAGTTTTTCCTGCGTAACAGCGGCCAGGTTCAAGGTACATTGCGCATCGCCGCCACGGCGCCGTATTACATCCTCGATCTGGTGAAAACCTTTCGCGAGCGTCTGCCGCAGGTGGCGGTGTCGGTGGAAATCGGCAACTCCCAGCAGGTGCTCGAAGCGCTGGAGGAATACCGGGTCGATGTCGCGGCGTCGTCGCAGTTGCTGGAGGATGCGCGGTTGATTCGACGGGTACTCGGCCGCGATCCGCTGGTGCTGGCGGTGCATCGCAACCATCCGTTGGCGTTCCACGACCACGTGCCGCTCAGCGCGCTGGCCGGACACACCTTGTTGATGCGCGAACCGGGCTCGACCACCCGGCGCTTGACCGAAGAGTTGCTGGCCGGCGCCGGAGTGGGTGTCGGGCCATTGCTGGAGATCGGCAGCCGCGAGTCAATCCGCGAAGCGGTGCTGCGCAACATCGGCATCAGCCTCATCGCCCGCCAGGAAGTGCCCCACGATCCACAGTTGCGGGTGCTTACCATCGAGAATGCGCCCTTGCTGCCGGAGTATTTGTATTGCCTCAAGGAGCGCAAAAACGCGCGGTTACCAGCGGCGTTTTTGGGGGTGGCGCAGGAAATGTCCCCGGCCTGAGATCTGCGTTGGCTGTACCGGCGCCTTCGCGAGCAGACAGCGCATCATTTAACCAAAATCCGCGAATACCACTATCGGCCGATTTTGCCTCACTGCCATATGACGGACGCATTGCAACCCTAGGATGGCTTTCATCTGCCAGATGAGGTCCGTCCATGAACAACTCGATCGCCACTGCCCTGACCAACCCCGGCGCGCCAATGACAGTGCGCGGCGTGCACAAGCGTTTCGGTGCCTTCACCGCACTGGATAACGTGTCCCTCGACGTGACGGCCGGTGAGCTGGTCTGTCTGCTCGGGCCGTCCGGTTGTGGCAAAACCACGTTGTTGCGTTGCATCGCTGGTCTTGAACGGCAGGACCGCGGCGAGTTGTACCTGGGCGACCGCGACGTTTCCCACCTGGCCCCACAAGCTCGGGACTACGGCATTCTGTTTCAGTCCTACGCGCTGTTTCCCAATCTCACTGTCGAAGCGAACATCGCCTACGGCCTGGCCGGCAGGGGGCGCGATGAAGTGCGTCAGCGCGTCGGGCAGATGCTCGAACTGGTCGGCCTGAGCGGCAGTGAGAAAAAGTACCCAGGCCAATTGTCCGGTGGTCAGCAGCAACGGGTCGCGCTGGCACGGGCCTTGGCACCGGCGCCGTCGTTGTTGCTGCTGGATGAACCGATGTCGGCCCTCGACGCCCGTGTCCGTGAGCACCTGTGTACCGAACTGCGTCAACTGCAACGGGAGCTCGGCGTCACCACCCTGATGGTCACCCACAATCAGGACGAGGCCATGTTGATGGCGGACCGCATCGCTGTGATGAACAACGGCAAGGTCGAGCAATACGCCACGCCGCAGGAAATCTATAACCGCCCGGCGACGCCATTCGTGGCGGAGTTCGTCGGCCAGGGCAACTGGTTGCCATTCCACAGCGGCAGCGACAGTCACGCCCGGGTCGGTGGGATGAACCTGCGCCTGGCCGAGGGCAGCGCCAAGACCGCCTCGGGCCGTTTGTTCTGCCGTCCCGAAGCCATCAACGTCAACCCTGTGGTACACGAAGAAAACCTGTTCCCGGCCAAGGTTCGTGAAATCACCTTCCTCGGCAACCGCTGCCGCATGAGCTTCGAGCTCGATCAACTGCCGGGTCACGCTTTGCTGGCCGAACTGGCACCGGACGCCATGCCGCGTCTCGGTGCGCAGCAGATCATGGTTGCCTTGCCACCGCGCAGCCTGCAGGTGTTTGCCTGATGAGCGCGAACATCGCGCTGCCGCTGCCGCGCAAGCAGGTGCGGCCAGTCTCTCGTGCCGAGATCGGTGATCGGTTGTTTGTGGTCGGCGGCAAAGTCCTGTTGCTGGTGTTGCTTGGCGTCGCTGTATTGATGCCGTTGCTGGCCATCTTCTGGCGCGGCTTCAGTTCCGAAGCCGGGCAGGGCGGTGGCTGGCTGGCGGCGCGGGAATTGATGACCAGTGCCAACTTCCACTGGCTGCTGGGTAACAGCCTCAAGGTTTCTCTCAGCGTTGCGGCCATTGTCGTTCCGCTGGCCTACCTGTTTGCCTACGCCCTGCAACGCACGCTGATTCCGGGCAAAGGCATCTGGCGCGGGATCTCGTTGCTGCCACTGATGGCGCCATCGATGCTGCCGGGCATTGCGCTGGTTTATCTGTTTGGCAACCAGGGCATGCTGCGTGGGTTGCTCTCGGACAATATCTACGGCTTCTGGGGCATTGTGCTGGGGGAGGTCATCTACACCTTCCCACACGCGTTGATGATTCTGCTGTCAGCCCTGGCCCTGGCGGATGCGCGTCTGTTCGATGCCGCGTCCAGCATGGGCGCCGGTCCGGTTAAAGCGTTTCGCAGCATCACCTGGCCGGCGACGCGCCAGGCAGTATTCGCCGCGTTCTGCCTGGTGTTCACCTTGACCATTACCGACTTCGGCGTGCCCGTGGTGGTCGGTGGCGACTATCAAGTGCTGGCGCTGGAAGCCTACAAAGCTGTGGTCGGTCAACAGCAATTCGGTCGAGGTGCCTTGATCGGCATGGTGTTGCTGCTGCCGGCGCTGTGCAGCTTCGGCGTCGACGCCTGGTTGCGTCGCCGTCATGGCGATTCCATGAGCGGTCGGGCGCAAGTTTTCAAACCGGCGCCGTCGAAGCTGCGTGACGGCTGTTACCTGGTCATCGTGCTGCTGATTTGCGCTGCGTTGCTGATGGTGTTCGGCATGGCAGTGTTCTCGTCGCTGGTGAAATTCTGGCCATACAACCTGTCGTTGTCTTTGAACCACTACCAGTTCAACGACACGGCGGGCGGTGGCTGGCTGGCCTACGGCAACAGCGTGAAGATGGCGTTGTGCACGGCGCTGATCGGCAGTGTGCTGATCTTCACCGGTGCCTACCTGATGGAAAAAACCAAGGGCCAGCGGGGACTGAATCTGACGCTGCGCATGCTCAGTTTCGTACCGATGGCGGTACCGGGTCTGGTGCTTGGCCTGGGTTATGTCTTCTTCTTCAACCTCACCAGCAATCCGCTACACGTGCTCTACGGGACCATGACCCTGCTGGTTGTCTGCACCATTGCTCACTATTTGACCACCGCGCAAATGACCGCGACCACCGCATTGCGCCAGCTCGACGCCGAGTTCGAAGCAGCCGCGCTGTCGCTAAAGGCGCCGCTTTACCGGCATTACCTGCGGGTCACCGTGCCGATTTGCCTGCCGGCGCTGCTGGACATCGTGCGCTATCTGTTCGTTTCTGCCATGACCACCGTCTCGGCAGCGATCTTCCTTTACAGCCCCGACACCATCCTCGCGGCGGTGGCGGTACTGAACATGGACGACGCCGGCAACGTCGGCGGCGCGGCGGCGATGTCGACCCTGATTCTATTCACCTCGGCAGGCGTGTCCCTGCTGCTGGCCTGGGCTTCGCGTGGCCTGCTGCGCCGCTCACAGGCTTGGCGACAGACCACGCCCGGTCATTGACTCCGTACAAACCCCCTCAACTCAAAAACAGGAAAAGATCATGTTCAAGCCTATGGCCCTGGCCGCTGCTGTCCTCACCGCTTTCAGCCTGAACGCCTTTGCGGCGAACACCGAGTTGACGGTGTACACCGCCCTCGAAGCCGAGCAACTCAAGACCTACAAGCAGGCCTTCGAAAAAGCCAACCCGGACGTCGAGATCAAATGGGTGCGCGACTCCACCGGCATCATCACCGCCAAATTGCTCGCCGAAAAAGACCGCCCACAAGCCGACGCCGTATGGGGCTTAGCGGCTTCAAGCCTGGCCATCCTCGACCAGCAAGGCATGCTGCAAAGCTATGCACCTAAGGACCTGGGCAAAATCGGCGGCAACTACCGCGATGCCGCCAACCCGCCGGCGTGGGTCGGCATGGATGTGTGGGCCGCGACCATTTGCTTCAATACCGTCGAAGCCGAAAAGCAAGGCCTGACCAAACCTGTGAGCTGGCAAGACCTGACCAAGCCTGAGTACAAAGGCAAGATCGTCATGCCTAACCCAGCCTCGTCCGGTACCGGTTTCCTCGACGTCAGCGCCTGGTTGCAGACCTTCGGCGAGAAGCAGGGCTGGCAGTACATGGACGACCTGCACCAGAACATCGGCCAGTATGTTCACTCCGGCTCCAAACCCTGCAAACTGGCAGCGGCGGGTGAATTCCCGATTGGTATTTCCTTTGAATACCCGGCTGTACAACTGAAGCGCCAGGGCGCGCCGCTGGACATCATCCTGCCGAAAGAAGGGCTGGGCTGGGAGATCGAAGCGACTGCCGTGATCAAAGGCACACCCCATGAAGACGCCGCAAAGAAGCTCGCGGACTTCTCGGCCAGTCCTGAGGCAATGGAGTTGTACAAACAGAACTTCGCTGTGCTCGCCCAACCGGGTATCGCCAAGCCACAGACCGAATTGCCGGCTGACTATGAGCAGCGTTTGATCAAGAACGACTTTGCCTGGGCGTCGAAGAACCGCGACGAAATCCTGGCCGAGTGGCGCAAGCGCTATGACGGCAAGTCCGAGAAAGTGGCGGCTAAGTAAGATCTTCAGTGCCTGATCGGGCCTCTTCGCGGGCCCGCTCCCACAGGGGGATGTGGTCACCTGGGGGAGCGAGCCTGTTCGCGAAAGCGGTCTACCATTCAACGCAAATCCCACTTCATCGAGAGATTTCTGATGAACCACAACGAACAGGTGGTCGCTAAGGTGTTCGCCCTGTACGAACGCTTCGGCGACAGCGATTACATCGGTGAACCGGTGTCGCAGATCGAACACATGTCCCAGGCCGCGCAGTGTGCGATGGCCGAAGGCTTCGATGACGAAGTGGTGCTCGCCGCGTTTTTCCACGACATCGGGCATATCTGCGCTGAAGGTGCCGAGAACATGGGCGGCTTTGGTGTGGTCAGCCATGAACGGCTGGGCGCCGATTACCTGCGCAGCGCTGGTTTCAGCGAGCGCATGGCGCGTTTGGTGGAGTATCACGTTCAGGCCAAGCGCTACCTGACGCTCAGGGAGCCGGGGTATCACGAGCGTTTGAGCGAGGCCAGCCGCCGGACGTTGGCGTATCAGGGTGGGGTGATGACGGCTGCCGAAGCTGCGGCCTTCGAACAGGACCCGCTGTGCGAAGTCAGTCTGCGCATGCGGCAGTGGGATGAGCAGGCCAAGGAGATGCATGTGCCGGTCATTGATCTTGGCATCTTGAAGGAAAAAGCGGCGCGTCTGCTGGATGCATAGCATTGCTGGACCGAGGTGCGGCCTTCGCGAGCCCGCTCGCGAAGGGGCCGGCCCATACAACGCCGCCCCTACAGTTGCTGCGCCAATGCTTCAATCTGCTCCTGCCGCTCCGCCTGATTCAACTTCGCATGCGTATTGAGCGACGACCACTGCGGATGCGCGCGCGCCTTGTTCAGGGCTTCGGGCAACTTGCCTTCGCGCCAGGATTTGTCCTGGGGCGTGGCCACCTGGATGCTGTCTATCGCCGCGTGCCCACGGGCGTCCAGCGCTTGCAGCAGTTGCCGCTGGCGTAGCGCCAGCAGCCGCAGCACCTGATCATCGACAGTCAGTTCACGCTGGCCTTTGATCTTGCCCAACAACCGGCTGCCATAACTGCGCGCGGTTTGCAGGGCGCCACCGGCGATGGCCCCGGCCAGTGCGGCGGCGCCAAGCGTAATGCCACCGACCAGCAAGTCGACTCCAGCCCCGGCTGCCGCGCCAGCCGCGATCCCGCCGCCGACCCGCACGCCCAGTTGCTTGAGGGTTTCGGGGTTGAACAGGTCATCGCCCCAACGGCCGTCGAGCAGCGGCAAGTCGCTGGCCGCCGCGTCTTGTGGGCGGAAGGCATAGAGCTTGAGCAGGGCTTCGACGCAACGCTGCTCCCGTTGGCGAACGGCTTTGCGCAGGTCGCCAATGGCTTGCTGCTCCTGCTCGGCCTCGCTGACCACGCTGCGACGGCAGGCGGCGCAATCGATCAATAATTCGGCTATCAGACGCGCCGCACTTTGTTGGCGGGCCAGGCGTTGAGCCTGTTGATCGGCAATCAACCGCTCAAGTTGTGGACGAGCATGTTCCAACAGAAGTGCGAGGCTTTCATAGAGTCGGCGCTCGCCATCCTCCGGCGGCGCGACGCTGTCGAATCGCACCAACGCATGCAGGCCCAGGCGCGCCAGTGCTTCACGCCACGCCGGTTCGCGGTGATTGGCGCTGCTGACGAAATTCAGCACCGGCAGCAGCGGCTTGCCACACCCAGCCAGCACTTCCAGTTCGTCGCGGTACTTGGCCAGCACCGGTTCGCGGGCGTCGATCACGTAGAGGCCGGCATCGCAGGTCAGCAGCTGTCGCAGTACTTTGGCTTCCTGTTCGAAACGCTGCCGCGCTTCACTGCCTTCCAGGAATCGCGTCAGTCGCGCCGGGCCGTCGAGGCGTTCGCCGGGGCGCTCCAGGCGTTCGAGGTAATCGAGCAGGGCGATGGCGTCTTCCAGGCCGGGTGTGTCGAACAAGTCGAGCAAGGGTTCGCCGTCCACCGACAAGCGCGCACCCTCGACATGGCGCGTGGTGCTGGGACGATGGGAGACTTCGCCGAAGCCGACATCCCGGGTCAGGGTTCGCAGCAACGAGGTTTTGCCGACGTTGGTGTGGCCGACCACGGCGAGTTTGAGAGGCCCGCTTCTGATATTAGTCATGACCCGTCTCCAGCCAACTCAGCGGCGCACAATCGGCAAACGGCAGCTCCAACTGTTGCAGTGCTGCATGCCAATCACCAAGGCGGTCGGCATCCAGCGCTTCGCCGGGCGGCGGTTGCAGCAGCCATACGCGAGTGGCGCTGGCGCTACGGGCCAGTTCGGCGATCAGCGCCAGGCTGCCGCGATCTGGCGAACGCTGTGGATCGCAAGCGATGGCCAGGCGGGCCGGGGGGAAACGGCTGAGCTGTTCGAGGAGTTTGTGTCGCGATTCACGGCTGTCGAGAATGCCGGCGTTGCTCACATTCTTCGGCAATTGCGGCGGCCATGGGCGTTGGTCATCCAGCTCGATGGCCACCAGCAATGCGCCGTCGCTTTGTTGGTCGCTGACGCCGCTTTGAACCCGATGCAGTTGCGCAGGCGCTTCATCGCTAATACCCAGGCGTTCGCTGGTGGGCATCAGACGCTCACGCAACTGCGCATAACCGGGCAGGTTCAAATCCAGATGCAGCTTTGCTTGACCGCTTTTCCAACGCCACAGGCAAAACACCGCCAGCAGCAGTCGCGGTATAACGCCAAAGACCAGCAGCACACCGACCAGCCAGGCAGCCCAGGCCTGGCGGGCGCTTTCGATGTTCAGCGCGGCATCGCCACTGGCACGGATCATTTCTTCGGTCGGTACGCTGAAACCGAGCGCTGCCGGCAGGGCGCCGAGGCCTTGGGTCATGGTGATAAAGGTGTTCGCACCCAGCAGGGTCGTTTCCCAGACGAAACCGTAGCGCCGGGTGGCCATCAGGGTCAGCAGCATCACCAGCGCACTGAGCATGGCCAGCAACCATAAACCGTTGACCAGTGCGCCGATGGCCCACCGATTGAGTTTCTGTCGTTGCAACAACAAGAGCAGGGCAGGCGCCAACTGTGCGGCCTTGGCGTCGCGGGCGAGCTTTTCGCTGAGCCATAACCACAGGCGTCCAAGGCTGGCGCCGTGCTCGCCGGCAAACACCAGACCTATCGCCCAGCTCAGCAGCAAAATCAGATTGAGCCCGAGCAGACTCCCCAAAGCCCAGAACACATTCACCGGTGTCTGCCCATCGCCCAGCGCGGCAAACGCCAGGCCGGTGCCGCTGACCACGGCTAGCACCGCCAGTACGATCAACGCCAGTCGTGCCCCTTGTAGCCAGTGCTTGAGCGCGTCGCCCAAACCATCCCGTTCGGCCAGCCACAGGGCCCGGCGTTGAATGCGTGTCGGCAGGTCGCCGCCCGCGCTGCGGGCCAGGCGATTGGCTTCCAGGTCTTCCAGGGGACCTGCATGTTCTTCGCGCAGGCGAATGGTTTCTGTCAGCCAGAGGTTATTCAGTTCAGTCACGCGGCATCCCGTCGCTTAATTGAGCTGTGAGCATAACCGCTGTGGCGCTTATCGGGGTAAGCGAGGCTCTGGTATCCTCGCCGGCATGACTAAATCACTCCCCCTCAGCTTGATCGCAGCCCTCGGTGAAAACCGTGTGATCGGCATCGACAACAGCATGCCCTGGCACTTGCCGGGGGACTTCAAATACTTCAAGGCCACTACCCTGGGCAAGCCGATCATCATGGGGCGCAAGACCTGGGATTCCCTCGGTCGTCCGTTGCCGGGTCGCTTGAACATCGTGGTCAGCCGTCAGGCGGATCTGGTGCTGGAAGGCGCGGAGGTTTATCCGTCGCTGGAAGCCGCCGTGGTTCGCGCCGAGCAATGGGCGAAAGAGCAGGGTGTCGATGAGCTGATGCTGATTGGCGGGGCGCAGTTGTATGCGCAGGGGCTGGCGCAGGCTGATCGGTTGTATTTGACGCGCGTGGCGTTGAGCCCGGAAGGGGATGCGTGGTTTCCGGAGTTTGATTTGAAGGAATGGAAGCTGGTTTCCAACATCGAGAATCCGGCAGTAGATGACAAACCGGCGTACAACTTCGAAGTCTGGGAAAAAGCCTAAAAGCATCGCCAGCAGGCTGGCTCCCACAGTGGGTTTGAGCTGAAACACAGATTGTGTGAACACCCAAAATCCCTGTGGAAGCCAGCCTGCTGGCGATGAGGCCAGATCAGACGCTAAAGAATTTAAGCGTGCGCCAACGCCGAATGCTCATCCGCCTCCAGCAGCGCTTTATCCGTCTGCTGCATCACCTGGCTGGTAATCGCACCGGCCGTGATCGAACCACTGACGTTCAGCGCCGTACGCCCCATATCGATCAACGGCTCGACCGAGATGAGCAACGCCACGAGTGAAACCGGCAAACCCATCGCCGGCAACACGATCAGGGCGGCGAAGGTCGCACCGCCGCCTACCCCGGCCACACCCGCCGAACTCAAGGTCACAATCGCCACCAGCGTCGCGATCCACAGCGGGTCCAGTGGATTGATGCCCACGGTCGGCGCCACCATTACCGCCAACATCGCCGGGTACAGACCGGCACAACCGTTCTGGCCAATGGTCGCGCCGAACGATGCGGCGAAGCTGGCGACGGACTGCGCAATACCCAAACGACGGGTCTGCGCTTCAATGCTCAACGGGATCGTCGCCGCGCTCGACCGGCTGGTGAAAGCAAATGTCAGCACCGGCCAGATCTTGCGGAAGAAGCGCAGCGGATTGATCCCCGCAGCCGACACCAGCAGGCCATGGACGACAAACATCAGGCCAAGGCCGATGTAGGAAACCACCACGAAACTGCCGAGCTTGATGATGTCCTGCAGGTTGGAACCCGCGACCACTTTGGTCATCAGCGCCAAGACGCCGTAGGGGGTCAGCTTCATCACCAAGCGCACCAGGCGCATCACCCAGGCTTGCAGGGTGTCGATGGCGTTGATCACTTTCTGACCTTTTTCCACGTCATCCTTGAGCAGTTGCAGAGCCGCGATGCCGAGGAAGGCGGCGAAGATCACCACGCTGATGATCGACGTCGGTTTGGCCCGCGCCAGATCGGCGAACGGGTTTTGCGGAATGAACGACAGCAGCAATTGCGGCACATTCAGGTCTGCGACCTTGCCCGCATAGTCAGTCTGAATGGTTTGCAGACGCGCCATTTCCTGGGTGCCGGCCACCAGGCCTTCGGCGGTCAGGCCGAACAGGTTGGTCAGGCCGATGCCGATCAGCGCCGCGATGGACGTGGTGAACAGCAACGTGCCGATGGTCAGGAAGCTGATCTTGCCCAGCGACGAGGCGCTGTGCAGACGTGCCACGGCACTGAGGATCGAGGCGAACACCAGCGGGATGACGATCATTTGCAGCAGCTGTACATAACCGTTACCCACCAGATCGAACCAGCCGATCGAGGCTTTGAGCACCGGATTGCCGGTGCCGTAAACAGTGTGCAGCGACACACCGAACACCACGCCCAGCACCAGTGCGAGCAGGACCTTTTTTGCCAGGCTAAATGTAGTCTGGCGGGTTTGCGCCAGGACGAAGAGCAAAGCGAGGAACACCAGCAAGTTGAGAATCAGCGGCAGATTCATTGGAACTCCCATTAGACATATGCCAACTGCCTTGCGGGGCAGCTGCGAACCGGCAAGCCTAACAGCTTGATTTCCAATGAATTAATATCGAAAACGTCTTGAAACTGTCGTTTTTGGAATAAGCGTGTGTCGCTTTTGGGAATACGGCTGGCGCGATAGGCACGTTGGCGGTCGCTGACGGACGAGGACTGTCACACTTATTTGTTAGCGTCGATGTCTTTCACTCAGGGAGAAAGTCGATGAAGTTAGCACCGAAATTACTGGCTGCAGCTCTTTGCCTGGGCCTTGCCGGCCAGGTACTCGCCACGGATCTGAAACACTGGCCTGCCGATCAGGCCAAGGCGCTGGACGCGATGATCGCCGCCAACGCCAACAAAGGTAACTACGCGGTGTTCGATATGGACAACACCAGTTACCGCTACGACCTCGAAGAGTCGTTGCTGCCGTTCATGGAGAACAAGGGCCTGATCACCCGCGACAAACTCGACCCCTCCCTGAAACTGATGCCGTTCAAGGACACCGCCGACCATAAGGAAAGCCTGTTCAGCTACTACTACCGCCTCTGCGAACTCGACGACATGGTTTGCTATCCATGGGTCGCCCAGGTGTTTTCCGGCTTCACGCTCAAGGAACTCAAGGGCTATGTCGATGAGTTGATGGCTTCCGGTAAACCGGTGCCGGCCACTTACTACGAAGGCGATGTGGTCAAGAAGCTCGACGTCAACCCACCGAAAATCTTCACTGGCCAGCAAGAGCTGTACAACAAGCTGATGGAGAACGGCATCGAGGTCTACGTGATGACCGCCGCCTCTGAAGAACTGGTGCGCATGGTCGCGGCCGATCCGAAGTACGGCTACAACGTCAAACCGCAGAACGTGATCGGCGTGTCATTGCTGCTCAAGGACCAAAAGACTGGCGAACTGACCACCGCGCGCAAGCAGATCACCGCCGGCAAGTATGACCAGAAGGCCAACCTCGGCCTGGAACTGACCCCGTACCTGTGGACTCCGGCGACCTGGATGGCCGGCAAGCATGCCGCGATCCTGACCTACATCGATGAATGGAAAAAACCGGTCCTCGTCGGTGGCGACACCCCGACCAGTGACGGCTACATGCTGTTCCACGGTGTCGACGTGGCCAAGGGCGGCATCCACCTGTGGGTCAACCGCAAGGACAAGTACATGACCCAGATCAACGGCATGATGGCCAAGAACGCCGCGGCCCAGGCCAAGGAAGGGCTGCCGGTGACGGCGGACAAGAATTGGGTGATCGTAAAACCTGAAGATATTCAGTAAAACCTGTGGGAGCGAGCCTGCTCGCGAAGGGGGCGTCACATTCAGCACTGATGTTGAATGACACACCGCTTTCGCGAGCAGGCTCGCTCCCACAGTTGATCTTCAGCATTTGGGAGATTTCTACCGGGCAAAAAAATACCCCGCACTTGGCGGGGTATTTTTTGTTCAACAGTTAAGCATCAAAGCCCGTCAAGCATCGCCTTGTTACGCACAGCACCCTTGTCAGCACTGGTCGCCAGCAGGGCGTAGGCTTTCAGGGCAGTGGTCACTTTACGTGGGCGCACTTCCACCGGCTTCCAGCCTTTCTTGTCCTGCTCGACGCGGCGCGCGGCCAGTTCTTCGTCGCTGATCAACAGGTTGATCGAGCGGTTCGGAATGTCGATCAGCACTTTGTCGCCGTCCTGCACCAGGCCAATCGCGCCACCGGCAGCGGCTTCAGGCGAAGCGTGGCCGATGGACAGGCCCGAGGTGCCGCCGGAGAAACGACCGTCGGTGAGCAGGGCGCAGGCTTTGCCCAGGCCTTTGGATTTCAGGTACGAAGTCGGATAGAGCATTTCCTGCATGCCCGGGCCGCCTTTCGGGCCTTCGTAGCGAATGATGACGATGTCGCCTTCTTTCACTTCGTCGGCGAGGATCCCGCGCACGGCGCTGTCCTGGCTTTCGAAGATCTTGGCGTTGCCTTCGAACACGTGGATCGACTCGTCGACGCCGGCGGTTTTCACCACGCAGCCGTCCAGGGCGATGTTGCCGTAGAGAACGGCCAGGCCGCCTTCTTGCGAGTAGGCGTGCTCGACACTGCGGATGCAGCCGTTTTCACGGTCGTCGTCCAGGGTTTCCCAACGGGTCGACTGGCTGAACGCGGTTTGGGTCGGGATGCCCGCAGGGCCGGCCTTGAAGAAGTGATGCACCGCTTCGTCGTCGGTCTGGGTGATGTCCCATTTGGCGATGGCTTCTTCCATGCTGCGGCTGTGCACGGTCGGCAACTGGGTGTGCAGCAGGCCGCCACGGGCCAGGGAGCCGAGGATGCTGAAGATCCCGCCGGCACGGTGCACGTCTTCCATGTGGTACTTCTGGATGTTCGGCGCGACCTTGCACAGTTGCGGCACGTTGCGCGAAAGGCGGTCGATGTCGCGCAGGTCGAAATCGATCTCGGCTTCCTGGGCGGCGGCCAGCAAGTGCAGGATGGTGTTGGTGGAACCGCCCATGGCGATGTCCAGGGTCATGGCGTTTTCGAACGCCTGGAAGTTGGCGATGTTGCGCGGCAGTACCGACTGGTCGTTTTCGCCGTAGTAACGCTTGCACAGCTCGACGATGGTGCGACCGGCCTGCAGGAACAGCTGTTCGCGGTCGCTGTGGGTGGCCAGGGTCGAACCGTTGCCCGGCAAGGCCAGGCCCAGGGCTTCGACCAGGCAGTTCATCGAGTTGGCGGTGAACATGCCGGAACACGAACCGCAGGTCGGGCAGGCGCTGCGCTCGTACTCGGCAACCTTCTCGTCAGAAGCGCTGGAGTCGGCGGCGATCACCATGGCGTCGACCAGGTCGAGACCGTGGCTGGCCAGTTTGGTCTTGCCGGCTTCCATCGGGCCGCCGGAAACGAAGATCACCGGAATGTTCAGGCGCAGGGCAGCCATCAGCATGCCCGGGGTGATCTTGTCGCAGTTGGAGATGCAGACAATGGCGTCGGCGCAATGGGCGTTGACCATGTACTCGACGGAGTCGGCGATGATCTCGCGGCTCGGCAGCGAATACAGCATGCCGTCGTGGCCCATGGCGATGCCGTCATCGACCGCGATGGTGTTGAATTCTTTTGCCACACCGCCGGCGCGTTCGATCTCGCGGGCGACCAGTTGGCCCAGGTCCTTGAGGTGGACGTGGCCCGGTACGAACTGGGTGAAGGAGTTGGCAATGGCGATGATCGGCTTTTTGAAGTCGTCATCTTTCATCCCCGTGGCGCGCCACAGTGCGCGGGCGCCGGCCATGTTGCGGCCATGGGTGGATGTTTTCGAGCGGTAATCAGGCATGAAGCACTCCGGGCGGCTAATCAGGTATCAAAAGGGAAGTGAGCTTCTATTGACGTCTGGATCACCCGGAAATGGCCGTGTGTCCGGAAGCTGCCGATAACTTTGCGGGATCGCCGCGCGCTTCAGCTTGAGCTCATAAACCCGCCGGGGGATGACTGGCGATGAATGTCGCGATTCTACACGGCTGGCGGCTGGAGGGAATGCCGGGAAGTGTTGATCCAGTGTTGACGAAGCGTGTGGGATGACGACTGGCAGGTATCAGCTCACTTTCGCCGCCAGACTCCGCTGCATGATCAATGTGTTCAAGCCAAGACCCGCTGCGCTCAAGATAAGGAAACACAAGGCCAGCGCGGTAGTCAGGTTCTCTGAGGCGAAATTGATCACGGCGCTAATCACACCTCCGCAGATGAAGATCATTAGGCCGCCGACCGAGGAGGACGTACCGCCATCATGTGGATAGAGGGTCATGGCTTTGGAGTTGGCGATAGGCCTGGCAATGGTGGTGCCGGCCGTACAAATGAGCATGGGAATCAGCACCGCAGCGGCAGTGAGACCGAATTGATTCGCCAGCCACAGCATGACCAGCCCCGACAGTGCGATCAGCCCCAGGCCGACAATAATCTGCGTATTGGCCTGCAGACGCCGATGCAGCGCGCTGGCGACTATCCCGCCGAACACATAAGCCACGCCATACAGCAACAATGCCCAGGCGAATTCGTATGATGAGAGCCCCAGACGCTCCATGAAAATGATGGGCGATATGACGATGAATGAAAAATGACAGGCAAAAGCCAGGGCCGAAATCAGCCAGTAACCCATGAAGCTAAAATCGGAACACAACCGCCAGTAGGCACTGAAAAAGCCGCCGGACGACATATTGCGACTGCGCGAAGTTTCCTTGAGCAGGGCACTGGCCCTTATCCAGACAATGGCCGCCAACGCCATAAAGACATAAAAGCTGCCTTGCCAGCCCAGATGCATTTGCAGCCAGGTGCCAAGTAGCGGCGATATGGAAATGAACACCCCGCTGCCGGTCGTCATCCAGATCCTGATTCGCTCCTGTTCCCTGCCGACGAACAAATCCTGAATCAGCGCCTGTGACAACGCAAAGGATCCGCACCCCACTGCCTGGATGACCCGAAAGAACAGAAACCAGCTGTATTCGCTGGAAACCAGGCAGCCCGCGGCGCCAATCGCAGCGATGGCGATACCGCCGAGCAGCAGTCTCTTGCGTCCCCACAGGTCGGAAAACGGTCCGATCAGCAGCACGGACAACGCCAGGCCAATGGCAAATAAACTGACGGACAGGGTAATGTCGGACGGTGATGTCTGGTAGTAGTCAGAGAGAGCGGGAAAGGAAGGAAGTACGACGTCCAGCGGAAAAACGCCCAGTAGCGTCATGGTCATCAACAGCAGGATGAGCGACGATTTTTTCGCGGCGTGCGTGGAAGGGTTCATCAACAACGCTCTCGATCCGTGAGGGGGGTCGAGAGTCGACTTGATGAACAGGGAAGTCAATGCAGCAAGTGTGGGACTGTTCTGAATCTGTTGCGGGAACGAGCTGACTCGCTCCCGCAATCAGATAGCGGTTAGCTGTTAGGCAGCAACCGACAAGTAATGCTCTTGATGTAGCGTGTCTCTGCAATCGCCGGATGCACCGGATGATCCGGGCCCTGGCCGCCACGTTCCAGCATCTGGATGTTGCGGTCCAGATGACGGGCGCTGGTCAGCAGGATGTTCTGCAGGTCGTCTTCCGGCAGGTGCATCGAGCAGGAGGCGCTGAACAGGATGCCGTCCTTGGTCAGCAGGCGCATGGCTTGCTCGTTCAGGCGGCGGTAGGCGCCTTCGCCGTTTTTCATGTCTTTTTTGCGTTTGATGAACGCCGGTGGGTCGGCCACGATCACGTCGAAACGTTCTTCGCTGGCTTTGAGCTCTTTGAGGGCTTCGAATACGTCGCCTTCGATGCAGGTCATTTTCTCGGCGAAACCGTTCAGCGCGGCGTTGCGCTCGACGCCGTCGAGGGCGAAGGCCGATGCGTCGACGCAGAACACTTCGCTGGCGCCGAACGCCGCCGCTTGCACGCCCCAGCCGCCGATGTAGCTGTACAGGTCCAGTACGCGCTTGCCCTTGGCATACGGTGCCAGGCGTGCGCGGTTCATGCGGTGGTCGTAGAACCAGCCGGTTTTCTGGCCCTGAATGACCGGTGCTTCGAACTTCACGCCGTTCTCTTCCAGTGCCACCCATTCCGGCACCAGGCCGAACACGGTTTCGACGTAGCGGTTCAGGCCTTCGGCGTCACGGGCCGCAGAGTCGTTCTTGAACAGAATGCCGCTCGGCTTGAGCACCTGGGTCAGCGCCGCGATCACGTCGTCCTTGTGGGCTTCCATGGTCGCCGAGGCGATCTGCACCACCAGAATGTCGCCGAAACGATCGACCACCAGACCCGGCAGCAGGTCGGAATCGCCGTAGACCAGGCGATAGAACGGCTTGTCGAACAGGCGATCGCGCAGCGACAGGGCCACGTTCAGGCGATGCACCAGCAGCGACTTGTCCAGCGGCAACTTGATGTCGCGCGACAGCAGGCGGGCGCAGATGAGGTTGTTCGGGCTCATGGCGACGATGCCCAGCGGCTTGCCGCCGGCGGCTTCGAGGATCGCCTGATCGCCGGCCTTGAAACCGTGCAAAGGGGTCGCCGCTACATCGATTTCGTTGCTATAGACCCACAAATGACCGTTGCGCAGACGGCGGTCGGCGTTGGCTTTGAGGCGCAGGCTAGGCAGGGACATGACGTCGCTCCGGAAAAAAGAGCGGGAGTATAGCGTGTTGCACAAGGCCACGGCGCGGCGGATAGACATGCGGTGGATCAAGCCCGGGGTTAGATGAAACTTCAGCCGATGGACCGGCCAAGGTGTCGGATCCAATTTTTAGAAGCTAGAATCTGCGCCTGGCCCAGAGTGCGTACCTATGTCCCAAGAGTTGACTCCCGAACAAATCCAGCAATCCCTGCAAGGTATCAGTGTGCCGGCCCAACCGCAGATCATGGTGGATCTGCAGATGGAGCAGTACATGCCAGACCCGGATCTGGACGTGATCGCGAAGCTGATTTCCCAGGACCCGGGTCTCTCCGGTGCCTTGCTGAAAATCGTCAACTCGCCGTATTACGGTTTGACCAACAAGATCGCCTCGATCCAGCGCGCGGTGAATCTGCTGGGCAGCCGCTCGATCATCAACCTGATCAACGCGCAGTCGATCAAGGGTGAGATGAACGACGAAACCATCGTCACCTTGAACCGTTTCTGGGACACCGCGCAGGACGTCGCGATGACCTGCCTGACCCTGGCCAAGCGCATCGGGGTCCAGGCCGGCGACGAAGCGTACGCCCTGGGTCTGTTCCACGACTGTGGCGTGCCGCTGATGCTCCAGCGTTTTCCCGAATACATGACGGTGCTGGAACAGGCCTACGCCAACGCCGGTCCCGATTGTCGGGTGGTGGACACCGAAAACCAGGCGTTCAACACCAACCACGCGGTGGTCGGCTATTACACGGCCAAATCCTGGCGCCTGCCGGACCACGTCACGGCTGCGATCGCCAATCACCACAATGCCCTGGCGATCTTCAGCGATGAGTCGTCGCGCAACAGTTCGCTGAAAAACCTGTTGGCGATCCTGAAGATGGCCGAGCACATTTGTGCGTCCTACCGGGTGCTGGGCAACCAGACCGAAGACCATGAATGGAACAGCATCGCGCATCTGGTGCTCGATTACGTCGGCCTCTCGGATTACGATTTCGAGACCCTCAAACAGACGATCCGCGACCTCCATGCCTGAACTGCCAGAAGTCGAAACCACCCGCCGTGGCATTGCCCCACACCTGGAGGGGCAGCGCGTCAGCCGGGTGATCGTGCGCGATCGCCGCCTGCGTTGGCCGATTCCCGAAGATCTTGATGTGCGCCTGTCCGGCCAGCGCATCGTGCTGGTGGAGCGGCGCGCCAAGTACCTGCTGATCAATGCTGAAGTCGGCACCTTGATCAGCCATTTGGGCATGTCGGGGAATTTGCGTCTGGTGGAAGTCGGCCTGCCGGCGGCCAAGCACGAGCATGTGGACATCGAACTGGAGTCGGGCCTGGCCTTGCGATACACCGACCCACGTCGGTTTGGCGCGATGCTCTGGAGTCTCGACCCGCTCAATCATGAACTGTTGATTCGCCTGGGGCCGGAGCCGCTGACCGACCTGTTCGACGGCGAACGCTTGTTCCAGCTGTCTCGCGGGCGTTCGATGGCGGTCAAGCCGTTCATCATGGACAACGCGGTGGTGGTCGGCGTCGGCAATATCTACGCGACCGAAGCGCTGTTCGCCGCTGGTATCGACCCGCGGCGGGAGGCCAAGAGCATTTCCCGGACTCGATATCTGAAGCTGGCGATCGAGATCAAACGCATCCTGGCCGCCGCCATCGAGCGCGGTGGTACCACGTTGCGGGACTTTATCGGGGGTGATGGTCAGCCTGGCTATTTCCAGCAGGAGCTGTTCGTGTACGGCCGAGGCGCCGAGCACTGCAAGGTCTGCGGTGCGCAATTGCGCGAAGTGAAACTCGGGCAGCGCGCCAGCGTCTTTTGCCCGCGCTGCCAGAGCTGAAACGCCGACGGTCTATAGTCAGTGTTCTGGGAGCGTTTGTGGTGTCGCTACCCTTTACCGCGTTTGGCGGTGGAGTGGGTGACGCGGGGCAGGCGCTGGTGGTCGATCCGGCGAAGGCGTCGGCACAGGTAATTGAAGACTCAAGCCTTGCCGGTAATCTTCCGGTACTTCTCCATCAACTGCTCTTCAGTCTCCGGATGGGCTTCGTCCAGCGGAATGCAATCCACCGGGCAGACCTGCTGGCACTGCGGTTCATCGTAGTGGCCGACGCACTGTGTGCACAGGTTCGGATCGATCACATAGATCTCTTCGCCTTGGGAAATGGCGGCGTTCGGGCACTCGGGTTCGCAGACGTCGCAGTTGATGCAATCGTCGGTGATGATCAGGGACATGCTAACTCCAGCCGGGGCGGCAAGCCCGGGCGCAATAAATCAATGCGCGTAATTGTGCCGCATTGGCGCCCGCAGTGCACGCGGGCGCCGATTAAGCGGTGGTTACTTCTTGAATCGCAGGGTCAGGGCGTCGGCGACCGCTGGGTGGACAAACTTGGTGATATCACCACCCAGGGCTGCAATTTCACGGACCAGCGTCGAGGAAATGAACGAATAACGTTCGGATGGGGTTAGAAACAGACTTTCCACATCCGGGGCCAGTTGCCGGTTCATGTTGGCCAACTGGAACTCGTACTCGAAGTCCGAAACCGCGCGCAAACCACGCAGGAACACGTTGGCGTTCTGCTCTTTGGCGAAATGCGCCAGCAGTGTGGAGAAGCCGACGACTTCAACGTTCGGCAAATGTTTGGTGACCTCGCGGGCCAGCTCCACACGTTGTTCCAGAGGAAACAACGGGTTTTTCTTCGGGCTGGCGGCGACAGCAATGATCACGTGATCGAACAGGCGCGCGGCGCGTTCGACCAGATCGCCATGGCCCTTGGTAATAGGGTCGAAGGTACCTGGGTACAACACTCGGTTCATCGCGTCGTCCTGGCGGGAGTGCGTTGGGGAGTCGGATGGTATCGCAGCATTACCGGTCGGCCAAGTCGCCTGTTGGGTAAGAAAGCACTATAGACGATGAGAATGTTCGTCGTTTTCATGGGGTTTTTAAACGTTCAGCCAGAGAAGTGGCCAGTTGCGCCGTCAGACCATACACCGATAATTGCGGGTTTGCGCCAATGCTGGTGGGGAACAGCGAGCCGTCGTGGATCGACAGATTACCCAGTTGATGATGCCGGCCTAGGCTGTCGGTCACGGCGGTTTTCGGGTCTTCGCCCATGGCACAACCGCCCATCACATGGGCGCTGCCCAGCCGCGTGCGAAACAGCTCCAGGCTGAGTCCATCAATCAATTTGCGCGCTTCGCCAAGGCTTTTTACATAGTGCGCATCAGCGTGCATGGGCATCACGGCTTTGGCGCCACCGGCGAACTGGATCTCGGCCATGCTGTGGAACGCCCGGCGCAGGCCCTCCCAGACATAGGGTGAAACCTGGTAATCGAGCACCGGCGTTCCGTCCCCGCGCAGTTCGACACTGCCGCCGGGGCTGTCCGGGTGGAAACCATCGCGCAGCAGCGCGAGCATGGCGTGGGTGTGCGGCAGGGCGGCCATGTGCTGCGCATTCTCCTGGCCGAAACCGCCGAGCAGCGTCGCCGCCAGCGCGGGGTGCAGCGGTGGAACCTCCAATTTGTAGCCCATCTTGCCGGTGGTGCCGTCCAGCCATTGGAAGTGGTCGGAATAGATCGACTGCGGCGCCCCGTAAAACGGGTTGATCACCTCGTCGAACAGCCCTGCGGACATGTTCACCACATGCAGAAAGGTCCGTTTGCCCAGCCGTTGGTGGGGATCAGGCGCGTTGGAGCGCAATAGCAGCGCCGGGCTGTTGATCCCGCCGCCGGCCAGCACGTAATGCCGGGCTTTGACCGTAATGCTACGGCCAGTGGGCTCAACACAGCGTTCGTCCATCGCCACGCATTGCAGTCCAGTGACCTTGTCGCCGGAGATCATGATTTTTTCGGCGCGGGCCAGGTACAGCAACTCGCCACCCTTTTCCAGGGTGGCGGGAATGGTGGTGACCAGCATCGATTGCTTGGCGTTGGTCGGGCAGCCCATGCCGCAGTAACCGATGTTCCAGCAGCCGCGCACATTGCGCGGGATCACGTGCCAGCTGTAGCCGAGCTTTTCACAGCCCTTGCGGATCACATCGTTGTTGGCGTTGGGTGGAACCATCCACGGCGCGATGCCCAGGCGTTGCTCCATTTTCTCGAACCACGGGGCCATTTCAGCCGTACTGTGACCCTTCACATTGTGTTCTTTGGCCCAGTGCTCCAGGGTCGGTTCGGGGGTGCGGAAACTGGAAGTCCAGTTGATCAACGTGGTACCGCCCACCGCCCGTCCCTGGAGGATGGTGATCGCTCCATCCTTGCTCATTCGGCCGATGCCTTCCTGATAGAGGCTGGCGTAGGCCTGGTCTTCGAGCAGCTTGAAGTCACCGCTGGTCTTGAGCGGGCCTTCTTCGATCAGCAGCACCTTGTACCCGGCAGCGCTGAGGATTTCGGCCGTGGTCCCGCCACCGGCGCCGCTGCCGATGATTGCCACATCCGCTTCGAGGATCAGGTCCTGGGTCAGTCGGGAGCCGTCATGGGTTTTCCAGCCACGGGCCATGCCTTCGCGGAACGGGTCGGGTACGGGCATCTTCAGGTTCTCTTGTTGTTATGGTTTGAATGAGCGCTGTTCATTCGGCTGACTTCGCCAGCAGGCTAGCTCCCATAAGGGATCGCATCGCTTTTTGTGGGAGCGAGCCCGCTCGCGAAGGGGCGACAGGGTTTTAAACGGTGGGCGGTCCGGGATACCCGCATTGCGCCCAAGACTCCTTGCGCCCATACCAGGCCATCATCACCAGTTGCAGTAATGAGCTGTGACCCATGCGGAACAGGCTCAGAGAACTATTTTCCCAGCGATCGAGAAAATGCCGGATCTCATCACTGCTGGCGTTTTCCCAACTGCCCCAGATGCCGGTCAGCGGGCCCCGAGTCACAGTCATTCCCAGCACATCGAACAACTGACGGGTCAGCTTGAGCATTTCCGGCGACAAGTGATCGAGGTTGAAGTCCAGGCTTTTCAAAGTGCCTTCGGCAGCGTCGGGCATCTGTTGAACAGACACGGCACCCTCAAGCATCACCGGAATCAGTGCACGCAAAAACAGCAGGTCGCCACTGCGCAACGCCGAAAAACCGCTGGCCGGGATGTTCGACGAGCAGCCGCTGAGACTGGCCCCCAACCCGGCGGTGGCGAGAAAGGCACTGGCGCCCAGGCTGAATTTGAGCAGGCCGCGCCGTGACAGCGCGGGGGAATCGGACAGGCTTGGGCTCATTATTGTTTTTACCCGATGGCGTTGAGCGTTAGCGGATGAACAGCTTCTGGATCAGTTTCTGGATGGATTTGCCGTACGGTGGGTAAATCAGTTTCGCCGCGTTGAAGCGCTGTTTGATCAGCACGCCCTTGGCCTTGCTGAAAGTCAGGAACCCCTCGTGGCCGTGGTAATGGCCCATTCCCGAAGCGCCGATGCCGCCGAAGGGCATGTCATCCTGGGCGACGTGCAGCAGGGTGTCGTTCAGGCATACGCCACCGGAATGGGTTTCGTGCAGCACGCGGTTTTGCTCGCGTTTGTCGTAACCGAAGTAATACAGCGCCAGTGGGCGAGGGCGCTGATTGATGTAGGCAAACGCCTGATCCAGGTCCTTGTACGGCACGATTGGCAGCAGCGGGCCGAAGATTTCATCCTGCATCACGGTCATATCGTCGCTGACGTTGAGCAGCAGGCTATGTCCCATGCGGCGTCCCTGGCCTTGTTCGAACAGCGGGATCAGCAGCGCGCCCTTGCTGGTGGCGTCGCTGAGGTAGGCGTTGAGTCGTGCCAGTTGTCGGTCATTGATGATTGCGGTGTAGTCCGGGTTGTCGGCCAGCGTGGGATAAAAGCCACGCACCGCCTGACGATAGGCCTCGACGAACGCACCGACACGATCTTCCGGCACCAACACATAGTCCGGGGCCACGCAGGTTTGCCCCGCATTGAGCGTCTTGCCGAAAGCAATGCGCTCGGCGGCATCTTTGAGCGGAACATCGGCGGATACGATGGCGGGGGACTTGCCGCCCAGTTCCAGGGTGACCGGCGTCAGGTTTTCCGCCGCCGCGCGCATGATGTGTTTGCCAATGCTGGTGGCTCCGGTGAACAGCAAGTGATCGAAACGCAGCCTCGAAAACGCCACGCCGATATCAGCCTCGCCCAGTACTACGCAAACCAGGTCTTCGGGAAAGATTCGCCCCAGCAGTTCCTTGAGCAGCACACCGGTGGCAGGGGTCGATTCGCTGAGCTTGAGCATCACCCGGTTGCCTGCCGACAAGGCACCGACCAAAGGCCCGATGGCCAGGTACAACGGGTAGTTCCACGGCACGATCACGCCGACCACGCCCAACGGCTGATAAACCACTTTGGCCGAGGCCGGCTGGAAAGCCACGCCGACCTTGCGCCGTGACGGACGCATCCAGCCCTTGAGGTGCCGACTGGCGTAATGGATGCCGTGCAGGCTGGGCATCAGCTCGGCGAGCAAGGTTTCATCAGCGCTGCGATGGCTGAAGTCCTGGCTGATCACATCGATCAGAGCCTGGCGCTCGCTGTTCAACAAATCACGCAGCGCCTTGAGCCATTGCTGGCGCTGGGCGGCAGGCGGCGTGGGGTTGGCGGCATAGGCGGTGCGCTGTGCGTCAAACAGGGCCTGGAGTTCATCCAGAGGACGCTGCAGGTCTTGCAGGTAGGAAATTTCGGCAGTCATGGTCGGCACCGGTTTTATTGTAATGAGGCACTTTTTAGAGTCTATACTCTATAAAGTCAAATGGCATCCTTACACAGCTTTGTTTTATCCATGTCCGGATAGGTCGTAAGATGCCCGTCAACGCACTCTGAATTTAAGCTCAAGCCATGGCCCCACGGATAAAAACCAGCGAGCGCATCGTGCAGAACAGCCTCGAGCTGTTCAATCAGCAGGGCGAGCGCAGCGTCAGCACCAACCACATTGCTGCCCACATGGAAATTTCCCCGGGCAACCTGTACTACCACTTCCCCAACAAGCAGGCGATCATCTCTGTATTGTTCGGCGAGTATGAAAGCCTGGTGGACAGCTTCTTGCGCCCGCCCCAGGGCCGAGCCGCCACAGTGGAAGACAAGCGCTTCTACCTCAAGGAATTGCTGTCAGCGATGTGGCGATACCGCTTTTTGCATCGCGATCTTGAGCACTTGCTCGACAGCGATCCGGAACTGGCCGCCCGCTATCGACGTTTTTCCCAGCGCTGCGTGATTCAGGGCACACACATCTACGAAGGCTTCGTCGAAGCTGGCATCCTGAAGATGGATCGGGTGCAGATCGAATCCCTGACGATCAACGCCTGGATCATCCTTACCTCCTGGGTGCGCTTTTTGTGCACTACGCGGGAAAACTCCAGCCACCTCAGCGAGCAGGCGATCAAGCGCGGTGTCTACCAGGTGCTGGTGCTAGAGGCCGGGTTCGTCACGGATCAAGCGCGCGAGGCGGTCAACACGTTGTTCGAAGAATTTTATGTCCCGCTGGCCCAGGCGCTGGAAGAAACCGCGAGTTAACCGACGTGAGTTGAAAAGTGCAGTAGGATCAAACCCGGTTTAAACAGGAGCCCGTTATGCCCATTGCGCAATTGATCAGCCCGCAAGCGTTGGACCTGAAAAAGGAGCAACCGGGGCTGGTGATTCTGGATTGTCGTTTTGCCCTCGAAGACCCGGATTACGGTCAACGCAGCTATGCCGAAGGCCACATCGCCGGGTCGAGTTTTGCCGATCTTGAGCGTGATCTCAGCGGGAAAGTTGAAAAGGGCGTGACCGGGCGTCATCCATTGCCCGAGCCGGCCGACCTGATCGAGCGCCTGCGAGCCTGGGGCGTCAACAGCGACAGTGAAGTGGTTTTGTACGACGACGGCCCGGGTGCCTACGCGGCACGGGCCTGGTGGTTGCTGGCCTGGCTGGGCAAGCGTGACGGTGTGTTCATCCTCGATGGCGGGCTCAAGGCCTGGCATGCGGCCGGTCTGCCCTTGAGCCTTGATCCGCCGTCAATCACTCGCGGCACCTTTACCGGCACCCCGGATGCTTCGTTGTTGCTCAGCGCCGAGCAGTTGCTCAAACGACTCGACAAGCCCGAGCTGACCTTGCTAGACGCCCGCGCTTTGCCGCGCTTCAAAGGCGAAGTCGAGCCGATCGACCCAATCGCCGGGCACATTCCCGGTGCGCAATGCGCGGCCTTCACCGACAACTTGGGCAGCGACGGGCGTTTCCTGCCGGCCGATCAGCTCAAGCAGCGATTTGCCGCGAAACTGGGTGATCGTTCTCCGGATGATCTGGTGGCGTATTGCGGGTCCGGCGTGACGGCGTGTCACAACCTGTTTGCCCTGTGCCTGGCGGGTTACCCGTTAGGTTCGCTGTATGCCGGATCCTGGAGTGAGTGGATCAATGATCCTGCGCGTGGGATCGCCACCGGCGAGTAAACACTGATCCCCTGTGGGAGCGAGCAGGCTCGCTCCCACATTAGAGATGTCTAGTCAGTGATTGCCGCGCACTGCGATACGCCCCCGGCCCCACCCCATACACCTGCTTGAACTGCCGGCTCAAATGGCTCTGGTCGGCAAAACCCAATTGTGTCGCCACTTCCAACGGTAAACACCCGCCTTGCAACAACCCGCGCGCGCGGGCGATGCGCTGTTGCATCAGCCAGGTGTGCGGCGGCATGCCGGTGGCGCGGCGGAACACTCGGGCGAAATGAAAGGGTGACAGATTGACTGCCGCCGCCAGTTCCTCCAGCGAAGGCGGTGCCGCCAGCCGCGCGTGCAGCAACTCCTTGGCCAGCGTCACCGCGCGGTGTTCCTTGCCCGGTTGTCCGGCATCCGCAACGGCCGCATGACGCTGCAACAGTGACAGCATCAGCTCTCGCCAGGCCGTCTGCTGTTGCAAGGCGGTGGACGGGCTTTCCAGCAAGCGATGCAATTGGCAGAAACCGTTCACCAGGTCCGGGTCGCGATACAGCGTGGCACCAAAGGCCGGTAGGTGCTGAGTCGGCAGTTCGAGTTCGGCCAGCAGTGACAGAATTTGCCCGCTGTCCGGATAAAACGCTCGATACAGCCAACCGTCCTCCGTGCCCTTGTGGCCGGTGTGCAGTTCGTCGGGATTGATCAACACCAGCGTGCCGCTGCCCGCCAGATGTTCAGCGCCGCGATAGCGGTAACGCTGGGCGCCGGCCATGATCATGCCGATCACAAAGCCGTCGTGCACATGGGGTGCGAAACGGTGTTCAATGTAGCGTGCCGACAACAATTCGACCCCGGCCAACGGCACTGTTTGCCAGAAGTGAATCGATTCGCCCTGATCGACGTCCATGTATTATTCGCGTCCCACGGTGGCCAGCCATTGAGGAATGCGCCGCTCCAGGTAGTAGCCCGGCTGCCTGACTGAGCCGTCGACAAACCCGACATGTCCGCCTTTGGCCTGCAGTTCGAACTGAGTGCAAGCAGATAACTCATCCGCCTGCGGCAGGCTGTGGGGAAAGACAAAGGGATCGTCAGCGGCCTGAATAACCAGGGTCGGCGTACGAATTTCCCCGAGGAAGTAACGGCTCGACGCGCGACGATAGTAATCCTCGGCATCGACGAATCCGTTCAGCGGCGCGGTCACCCGACCATCGAAATCCCAGAACGTGCGCATGTTTTCCAGCGAGCCCAGCGCCGCCAGTGCCGCCAGGCCATCCTCGCGCCCGTCATGCTGGAATTGGCGCTGCTTGTTCTTGATGTAGGCCAGCATCTCGCGCATGAAATGCGCCTGATAGACCTTGGAAAAGCCCTGGCCGATCCGGTCGGCGCATTGATCCAGGCGAAACGGCACGGACACCGCCACCGCGCCGAGCACGCCGCTGTTACTGCCGGTCTCGCCCAAGTGCTTGAGCAGCACATTGCCACCCAGGGAATAACCCACCGCATACAGCGGTGCGAGAGGCCGTTTGGCCCGCAGGTGCCTGATGGTTTCGGCCAGGTCTTCGCTGGCGCCGGAATGGTAGCTGCGTGGCAAAAGATTCGGTTCGCCGGAACAGCCACGCCAGTTCAGCGCGACGCTGGCCCAGCCCCGGTTGCCCAGCGCTTTTTGCATCCCGGCCACGTAAGGTGAATTAGACGAACCGGTCAGTCCGTGCAAGACCAGCACCAAGGGTGTATCGACGCTGTGCGGGCCATGCCAATCGAGGTCGAGGAAATCACCGTCCTCAAGCCACAAGCGTTCACGTTCGCGTTGGATATGGGTGGTTTTGCGCCACAGCGGTCCCCACAAGGTTTGCAAGTGCGGATTGCCGAGGCCGAGGGCGGGGGTAAAGCGTTCTGACGGAGGGTGCACGATTGCTCTCGAAGCAGTGGCGCATATCTGCATGGAGGTATGCGCCTTGTTCAGGCTGGTCGATTAACCAGCGATCTCTGCCATGCGTTGCCACAAAGAATAGTAGACCCGGCCGGATTTTTGCTCCCGGTGCAGGCGCCAGTTGCCCGGCAGGCCGAGTGTCGACGGCGCGGTTTCGCTCTCGGTGTAGACCCAGGCATCTTCGGCCAGCCACTGGCGCTCTTCGAGCAACTTGCAAACGGCCGGCAGCAGGTTCTGGTTGAACGGCGGGTCGAGGAACACCAGGTCATAAGCCGTTGCCGTCTGGGTTTCCAGGTAGCGCAGGGCGTCGGCGGTCTGCACTTGGCCAGTGGTGCAGCGCAGCGTGCCCAGGTGCTCCTTGAGGCTGGACACTGCAAGGCTGCTGGCATCCAGTGCCTGACCCATGGCAGCGCCACGGGACAACGCTTCGAGAAACAGTGCGCCACTGCCGGTGAACGGATCGAACACCTTGGCACCGGGAACGTAGGGCGCGAGCCAATTGAACAGAGTTTCACGCACCCGGTCCGGCGTCGGGCGCAGGCCCGGGGCATCGGGGAAGCTCAGTTTACGGCTGCGCCATTGGCCGCCGATGATGCGCAGTTGGTTCACGCCGTTATGCACGTTGTGAACCGGTTTTTTCGGGCGAGAGGTGGCCATTAATGCTCCGGAACCCCGAGCGGTTGCTCGGCAGGTTTATCAGTAGGGGCCGGTAACGGCTTTTGCGGCACGGTCGGGCCAGCGCTGACGATGACCATTTTGTCCGTGCTCAGGTGTTTGTTCAGTGCGGCCCTGACTTGCTCCACGGTCAGGCCCTGGGACTGCTGCATGAAGTCTTCCAGATGGCTCAACGGCAGATTATAGAAGCCAATCGCACCCAACTGACCGACGATATCAGCGTTGCTCGCGGTGGACAGCGGGAAGCTGCCAGCCAGTTCGCGTTTGGCATCGTCCAGTTCTTTTTGGGTCGGGCCGGTCTTGAGGTAATCGGCGAGGACGTCCTGCACCAGTTTCAAGGTGCCTTCGCTCATTTCGGCGCGGGTCTGCAGGTTGATCATGAACGGGCCGCGCGCCTGCATCGGGGAGAAGCCCGAGTACACGCCATAAGCTAACCCACGTTTCTCGCGCACTTCGCTCATCAGTCGGGTACCGAAGCCACCCCCACCGAGGATCTGGTTACCCATGGACAGTGCCGCGTAGTCCGGGTCATCCCGGTCGATACCCAATTGCGCGAGCATCAGGTTGGTCTGCTTGGACGGGAACTCGATATGGCCAATGCTGGCCTTGGGTTCGCCTGGTTGCGCGATTTTCGGCAGGGCCGGCCCTTTCGGCAGGGCGGCGGATACCTGCGCGGCAATGGCTTCGGCTTCGGCACGGGACAAGTCGCCGACCAGCGCGATCACCACGTTGCCCGCCGCATAGGCTTTCTCATGGAACGCACGCAGCTGGGCGAGGGTGACGGCGGGAACGGTTTTCGCCGTGCCATCGCTGGCATGGGCGTACGGATGATCGCCATACAAGCGGTTCATCAGTTCAAGGCTGGCCAGTTTGCCGGGATTCTGTTTCTGGTATTCGAAGCCGGCCAGCATCTGGTTTTTGATACGGGTAAACGAATCGGCGGGGAAGGTCGGTTTGCCGACGACTTCGGCGAACAACTTCAAGGCCGGTTCACGCTTGTCCGCGGCGCTGAGGCTGCGCAGGGACGCAACAGCCATGTCTTTGTAGGCACCGTTGCCGAAATCGGCGCCCAGGCCTTCGAAGCCCTGGGCGATGGCGCTGACATCTTTACCGGCCACGCCTTCGTTGAGCATGGCGTTGGTCAGTAGCGCCAGCCCAGGGGCGTCGCCGTCCTGGCTGCTGCCGGCGGCAAAGATCAGGCGCATGTCGAACATTGGCAGCTCACGGGCTTCGACGAACAGCACCTTGGCGCCTTCGGTGGTGCTCCAGGTCTGCACGTCGAGTTTGCGGTGGCTCGGCGCCTTGCCGTTGAGTTCAGTCAGCGATTGCAGCTTCTGGCTGGCCTTGGCCTTGTCCAGTGCTTCGCTGGCAACGGACTCATCGGTCCTGGAGAAATAGAACGCAGCTGAGCCGATCAGGGCCACGGCGATCAGGCCTAGCAGGGCCAGGCGCGGTTTTTTATGTTCACTCATGAGTCGTCTCCTCCGGCAGTACATGGGCGACGCTGAGACGTTCGCGGGTGAAATACAGCTTGGCGGCTTTCTGGATGTCTTCCGGGGTCACGCTTTCCAGCTCGGCGAGCTCGGTGTCCATCAGCTTCCAGGACAGGCCGACGGTCTCCAGTTGGCCGATGGCTGTGGCCTGGCTGGTGATCGAGTCGCGTTCGAAAACCAGGCCGGCGATGACCTGTGCGCGTACGCGTTCCAGTTCTTCAGTGGATGGTGCGGTGGTTTTCAACTGCTCAAGCAACTTCCACAAACCGGCTTCAGCCTGGTCGATGGTTTTGTTTTTCTGGCTGTTGGGCGTTGCCGACAGGGTGAACAGGCTATCGCCACGGGTGTAGGCGTCGTAACTCGACGAGCCGCCGGACACCAGTTCTTCACCGCGCTCCAGTTGCGTCGGGATGCGTGCGCTGTAGCCGCCGTCAAGCAGGGCCGAGATCAGGCGCAAGGCATTCACCGAGCGCTTGTCTTCGGCGGTGGTAATGCTCGGCACGTTGAACGCCAGCATCAGGCTGGGCAATTGGGTCTTGACGTGCAAAGTGATCTTGCGTTCCCCGGGTTCGGCCAGTTCCAGCGGAATCTTCGCCGACGGTACGTCACGCTTGGCGATCGGGCCGAAGTAACGCTGGGCCAAGGTTCTGACTTCGTCCGGGGTCACGTCGCCGACCACCACCAGGGTAGCGTTGTTCGGTACGTACCAGGATTCATACCAGCGACGCAGCTCTTCGACCTTCATGCGGTCAAGATCGGCCATCCAGCCGATGGTCGGCGTGTGGTAGCCGCTGGCGGGGTAAGCCATCGCCTTGAAGCGTTCGTAAGCCTTGGCCATCGGTTTGTCGTCGGTACGCAGGCGACGTTCTTCCTTGATGACTTCGATCTCTCGGGCGAATTCGTCGGGCGGCAGGCGCAGGCTGGCCATGCGGTCGGCTTCCAGCTCAAAGGCGACCCCCAGGCGGTCGCGGGCCAGCACCTGGTAATACGCGGTGAAATCGTCGCTGGTGAAGGCGTTTTCTTCGGCACCCAGGTCGCGCAGGATCAGCGACGCTTCGCCAGGACCGACTTTTTCGCTGCCCTTGAACATCATGTGTTCCAGGGCGTGGGACAAGCCGGTCTGCCCTGGCGTCTCGTAACTGGAGCCCACTTTATACCAGACCTGGGAAACCACCACGGGCGCACGATGATCTTCGCGCACGACAACCTTCAAGCCATTGTCGAGGGTGAATTCGTGGGTGGGTTGTGGGTCGGCGGCCAAGGCCGAGAGTGGCAGACAAACTGTGCCGAGCAGCAGGCCTGCGGCGCGGCGGGCTAGAGCATTCATTCGTTTTTAAACCTGTTGGGCTGCCCGCTTGTTCTTAGCGTCAGCGGGCGAGAGGGTGCTAGGATACTGATCCGTTTTAGCGGCGGCCACGCCTATCAGGCCTTTATGCTTGATCAGGTTGCATGGGTTTTCGACGGAAGGTGGATATTTATCAACTGATTTCCGCTTTTTCGCCGATTTTGCTGCTTTAGTCCTATGAGAAATCGATTCCTTGAGGTGCCGTTCGCACCTCGACAAAATGTTGCGCGTGAACAAGCTGGATCAATCGCAGTCTGTTCTGCATCGAATATTTATTTGCCGGGGCGCCCGTTGGCGCGTCGCTACCGTGAGATAGCCGTCCTCCATGTTTGGTTCCAACGACGACAAGAAGACCCCAGCTGCGGCTGGCGAGAAAAAAAGCCTGTTCGGATGGCTGCGCAAAAAGCCGCAGGAACCCGTCGTCGAACAGCCACAGCCACTTCCTGAGCCAACGCCCGCGCCGGTAATAGAAGCAACGCCTGCGCCGGTTGTGTTGCCGATCGCCGAGCCGGAGCCACAGCCCGCCGCCGAGCCTGTAAACGACGTCACCGCCGAGTTACCGCTGACCCCGGTCGCCGAACCCTGGCTGACCTTACCGGTGGCGGAAGAGGCGGTTGCCCTGGTTGAAGATGAGCAGGTGCCACATGTGACGCCGCCGATTCCTGCGCCGACTGCGCAGGTTTCCGAGCCGCTTCAGGTACCCGTTGTTGAGCCGGTTGTTGCTCCGGTCGCGCTGGCGACGCCTGAACCTGCCGCTCCCGCATTCGTTCCGCCGGTTGCGCCGATTGTTCAAGCGCCAGAGCCTGCACCTGCACCTATCGTCGCTCCTGTGGCCGCCGTACCGGCAGCTCCCGTTGAAACCCTGCCCGAGCCTGTGCGCACCGAAGAAACCAAGGCCGGTTTCTTCGCCCGTCTCAAGCAAGGTCTGTCCAAGACCAGCGCCAGCATTGGCGAAGGCATGGCCAGCCTGTTCCTGGGCAAGAAAGCCATCGATGATGAGTTGCTGGATGACCTCGAAACCCGTCTGCTGACCGCCGATGTCGGTGTGGAGGCTACTTCGGTGATCATCCAGCGCCTGACCCAGAAGGTCGCACGTAAAGAGCTGGCCGATTCCGATGCGCTGTACAAGTCCTTGCAGGGCGAGCTGTCGGCGATGCTCAAACCCGTCGAGCAACCGCTGAAAATCGTCTCGCAGAACAAACCGTTCGTGATTCTCGTCGTCGGCGTCAACGGTGCCGGCAAGACCACCACTATCGGCAAGCTGGCGAAGAAGCTGCAGCTGGAAGGCAAGAAAGTCATGCTCGCCGCCGGTGACACCTTCCGCGCGGCGGCGGTCGAGCAACTGCAGGTCTGGGGCGAGCGCAACAAGATCCCGGTCATTGCCCAACACACCGGTGCCGATTCGGCTTCGGTGATCTTCGACGCCGTGCAGGCCGCCAAGGCACGCGGCATCGATGTGTTGATCGCCGACACCGCCGGTCGCCTGCATACCAAAGACAACCTGATGGAAGAGCTGAAAAAGGTTCGCCGGGTGATCGGCAAGCTCGACGCCGACGCGCCGCACGAAGTGTTGCTGGTACTCGACGCCGGCACCGGCCAGAACGCCATCAACCAGGCCAAGCAATTCAACCAGACCGTCGAACTGACCGGCCTGGCGCTGACCAAGCTCGATGGCACCGCCAAGGGCGGGGTTATTTTCGCCCTGGCCAAGCAGTTTGGCCTGCCGATTCGCTATATCGGCGTCGGTGAAGGCATCGACGATTTGCGCACTTTTGAAGCTGAACCCTTTGTCCAGGCACTGTTTGCCGAGCGGGAGCGTTCATGATTCGTTTCGAACAGGTCGGTAAACGCTACCCGAACGGTCACGTCGGCTTGCATGAGCTGAGCTTTCGAGTCCGTCGTGGCGAGTTTCTGTTTGTCACTGGCCATTCCGGCGCCGGTAAAAGCACCTTGTTGCGGCTATTGCTGGCCATGGAGCGACCAACCAGCGGCAAGCTGCTGCTCGCCGGGCAAGACTTGAGCACCATCAGCAACGCGCAGATTCCATTTTTGCGTCGGCAGATCGGCGTGGTGTTCCAGAACCACCAGTTGCTGTTCGATCGCACCGTATTCAACAACGTCGCGCTGCCGTTGCAGATTCTTGGCCTGTCCAAGGCCGAGGTCGCCAAGCGTGTGGATTCGGCCCTGGAGCGCGTGGCGCTGTCGGACAAGACCGATCTGTATCCCGGTGATTTGTCCACGGGTCAGCAACAGCGCGTCGGCATCGCCCGCGCTATCGTTCACCGCCCGGCCTTGCTGCTGGCGGACGAACCGACAGGTAACCTCGACCCGCGCCTGGCGGCGGAAATCATGGGTGTGTTCGAAGATATCAACCGTCTGGGCACCAGCGTGCTGATCGCCAGTCACGACCTGGCCCTGATCGCGCGCATGCGTCACCGCATGCTGACCTTGCAACGCGGTCGATTGATCGGCGACGGGGAGGCCGGCGTATGAGTGCGACACGCAGTCCAAAGGTTTCCGAACGCGTGGCTCCAAAAGCAGCGGATCCGCAGCCACAGAAGAAAAAGCACGACGATGACGATGGACCGGACTTTGCCACGCTGTTCCGTGCCTGGGTCGAAAGCCATCGCGCCAGCCTGCTGGACAGTTTGCGTCGACTGGGCAAGCAACCTATCGGCAGTTTTTTCACCTGCATGGTGATGGCGGTGGCCCTGAGCTTGCCCATGGGGCTGTCACTTTTGCTAAGTAACGTCGAGCGTCTGGGTGGTTCATGGCAGCGTGCGGCGCAGATTTCCCTGTACCTGCAGCTCGAAGCCAGCTCGTCGGACGGCGAGGCGTTGCGCGAGCAGATCAAGGGTATGCCTGGTGTGGCGGAAGCCGAGTACGTCGGTCGCGATCAGGCGCTGGAAGAGTTCCAGCAGCAATCCGGTCTGGGGGAAGCGCTCAAGGAGCTGCCGGAAAACCCGCTGCCCGGCGTAGTGCTGGTGACGCCGAAGGAAGTCGACAAGTCGACGCTTGAAGCATTAAGACAAAAACTTTCCGAGTTGCCCAGGGTACAACAGGCGCAGCTTGATCTAGTCTGGGTCGAGCGTCTGGCAGCGATCCTCAAGCTGGGTGACCGTTTCGTCTTCGGTCTGACCGTGCTTCTGGTTTCTGCATTACTTTTGGTGATAGGCAATACCATTCGTCTTCATATTGAAAACCGCCGCACAGAGATAGAAGTGATTAAACTCGTCGGCGGCACTGACAGTTATGTGCGCAGGCCCTTCCTTTATATGGGCGCGCTTTATGGCTTTGGTGCGGGGATTCTTTCCTGGGGCGTGCTGGCGTTCGGCTTGAACTGGCTGAACGACGCGGTGGTCGGGCTGGCCGGTTTGTACGGCAGCGATTTTGCGCTGGCCGGCGTGCCGTCAGCCGACGGTCTGTCTCTCTTGCTTGGCGCGGTGCTGTTGGGGTATATCGGTGCATGGATTGCAGTCGCACGCCACCTGAGGGAGCTTGCGCCAAAGTAATATCATTTTGCTCGTATTGACCTTTCAGCGTTTATGGGAACTTGCCCTACGGTTCCCGGTCAATTTTCGCAGTGCTGAACTGCACGAGTTATGTAAGTCGGAGGTTTTTTCGTATGACCAATTCTTTGCAGCCTGCATATGCTCTGGTCCCGGGTGCGAACCTAGAGGCCTATGTGCACACGGTGAACAGCATTCCATTGCTGACGCCGGAGCAGGAGCGTGAACTGGCCGAGAGTCTCTATTATGAGCAGGATCTTGAGGCAGCTCGGCAGATGGTGCTTGCCCACCTGCGTTTTGTCGTACATATCGCCCGTAGCTATTCCGGCTACGGTCTGGCTCAGGCTGACCTGATCCAGGAAGGTAACGTCGGTCTGATGAAGGCCGTGAAGCGCTTCAACCCGGAAATGGGCGTACGCCTGGTGTCCTTTGCCGTGCACTGGATCAAGGCTGAAATCCACGAGTTCATCCTGCGTAACTGGCGGATCGTGAAAGTCGCGACCACCAAGGCGCAGCGCAAGCTGTTCTTCAACCTGCGCAGCCAGAAGAAGCGTCTGGCCTGGCTGAACAACGAGGAAGTCCATCGCGTGGCGGAAAGCCTCGGCGTGGAACCGCGGGAAGTGCGCGAGATGGAAAGTCGCCTGACCGGCCATGACATGGCCTTCGATCCGGCTGCCGAAGCCGACGACGACAGCGCTTTCCAATCGCCGGCCAACTATCTGGAAGACCACCGGTATGACCCGGCCCGTCAACTGGAAGACGCCGACTGGAGCGACAACTCCAACCACAACCTGCACGAAGCGCTTGAAGTGCTGGACGACCGCAGCCGTGACATCCTCTACCAGCGCTGGCTGGCAGAAGAAAAGGCCACGCTGCACGACCTGGCGCAGAAGTACAACGTGTCGGCCGAGCGTATTCGCCAGCTCGAAAAGAGTGCGATGAACAAGCTCAAGGTGTCGATCGCCGCCTAACCTGCGCGAAGGCAATAAAAAACGCCCCGGTCATTGATCGGGGCTTTTTTGTTTCTGGCCTCTCACAGGGGATCTTCAGTGTCTGGAAATTTGTGATCGATTATTGAGACCATGGTGCTCGACGCGAATCGTTGAGCCCCGCCAGATAGCTGTCACCACCGAGCTGGCTCATTTGCCGCCGTATCCAGCCTGCACGCCGCGCAACGTAAGAGGTCGGATGGCTGGCGCTCCACACTCGCGGGTTCGGCAGCACTGCCGCCAGCAAGCTGGCCTGTTGGCGGGACAGTTTGCCCGCGCTTACGCCGAAGTGATGCCTGGCCGCCGCTTCTGCGCCAAACACCCCTTCATCCCACTCGACGCTGTTGAGGTACACCTCGAGAATCCGCTGCTTGGGCCAGAATACTTCGATCAAGGCGGTAAACCAGGCTTCCAGGCCTTTGCGCAACCAGCTGCGGCCGGACCACAGGAACAGGTTTTTCGAAACCTGCTGGCTGAGGGTACTGGCGCCGCGAATCGAGCCGCCGAGTTCGTTGTGGGCCAGTGCCGCCTTGATCGCATTGACGTCGAACCCCCAGTGTTCGGGGAATTTCTGGTCCTCGCCAGCAATCACCGCGACTTTCAGGTCGTCGGAGATTTCCTCCCAAGGCTTCCAGGTGCGTTGCAGGTCGATGGGCTCGCCGTTGAACCAGGATTCGATCTTGCGCTCGACCATCAGCGCCGTCCCCGGTGGTGGCACCACGCGAAAGATCAGCACCAGCAATACGCTGCCGCCCATGAACCAGAGCACGGCCTTCGTGAAACGACGGAAATATAAACGCAGCATAGAGATGGCTTGGCCGAACCCGTTGAGCGGGCCATTATACAGACCCTGTTGATTGCGTCTGACTGGAGTTCTTCATGCTGCGTGGCTTTCTGATGCTGGCCGCTTTCTTTGGCTTTACAGGTGTCGGCCTTGGGGCCTTTGCCGCCCACGGACTGAAAAGCCGTCTGACACCTGAATACCTGGCGATTTTTCATACCGGCGTCACTTATCAGCTGGTGCACACCCTGGCGCTGTTGGGTGTGGCGCTGTTGGCCACACAGATTCCCGGTCGGCTGGTCACCTGGGCCGGCGCGTCCTTTGCCATCGGCATCCTGCTGTTCTCCGGCAGCCTGTACGTGCTTACGCTGACGGGCGTCAGCAAGCTCGGCATCATCACGCCCTTCGGCGGTCTGGCGTTTCTGGTGGGCTGGCTCTGTTTGGGGCTTGCCGCCTGGCGGTTGAGCTGACCACGCGGTCCATTTCGTGACGAATGGCTTGGGTCGGCCTGACTGATCGGGCTAGAATGCCAGCCCCTAAAAATGATGGCGGCATCCGGCATGCGCATTCAGTTGAACGGCGAATCCTTTGAACTGCCCGACGGTGAAACCGTTGCGGCCCTGCTGACCCGTCTGGACCTGACCGGACGCCGGGTGGCGGTTGAACTCAATCTGGATATCGTCCCACGCAGCCAGCATGCCGATACCACACTCAATGACGGCGATAACGTCGAAGTCGTGCACGCCATCGGCGGCGGCTAGCCGTCAGGCCCGCATGGGCCGAGAATTCTGCAAGACCCTCACTCCTACAGAGGATTTCCCATGAGCATCGTTCGTAACGACAAGCCTTTCGTCCTGGCCGGTCGTACTTACCAGTCGCGTTTGCTGGTAGGTACCGGCAAGTACCGCGACATGGAAGAAACCCGCCTGGCCATCGAAGCCTCGGGTGCCGAGATTGTCACGTTTGCCGTGCGCCGCACCAACCTCGGCCAGAATCAGGGCGAACCGAACCTGCTGGATTTCCTCTCGCCGGATCGCTACACCTTCCTGCCAAACACTGCCGGTTGCTACGACGCCATCGAAGCCGTGCGCACCTGCCGCTTGGCCCGTGAGCTGCTCGATGGCCACAATCTGGTGAAGCTGGAAGTGCTGGCGGATCAGAAAACCCTGTTCCCCAACGTGATCGAAACCCTCAAGGCCGCCGAATCGCTGGTCAAGGAAGGCTTCGACGTGATGGTCTACACCAGCGATGACCCGATCATCGCCCGGCAACTGGCGGAAATCGGCTGTATCGCGGTGATGCCGCTGGCCGGACTGATTGGCTCGGGCCTGGGGATCTGCAACCCGTACAACCTGCAGATCATCCTCGAAGAAGCGAAAATCCCGGTGCTGGTGGATGCTGGTGTCGGCACAGCTTCCGACGCCACCATCTCCATGGAGCTGGGCTGTGACGCGGTGCTGATGAACTCGGCCATCGCTCACGCGCAGCAACCGATCATGATGGCCGAAGCCATGAAGCACGCCATTGTTGCCGGTCGCCTGGCGTACCTCGCCGGCCGTATGCCGAAAAAACTCTATGCCAGCGCTTCTTCGCCGCTGGATGGTCTGATCAAGTAAGAGCCATTGATGACTGAATCGAAAGACACGCCAATCCAGACGGAAGAAGGCGACGAGCGCCAACACCGCCGCATCAAGAGTTTTGTGATGCGCGCCGGGCGCATGACCGAAGGCCAGCAACGTGGCCTGGAGCAGGGCGCGCCCTTGTTCGTGTTGCCCCTGGCCGACGCGCCGGTGGACTTCGACCAGGTATTTGGCCGCTCGGCACCGCGCTCGCTGGAAATCGGTTTCGGCATGGGCCATTCGCTGCTGGAAATGGCCGCCGCTGCGCCGGAGCAGGATTTCATCGGCGTGGAAGTGCACCGTCCGGGGGTTGGTGCGCTGCTCAATGGTGTGCTGACCCAGGGCCTGACCAACCTGCGGGTGTACGATTGCGACGCGATCGAAGTGCTTAACCGCTGCGTAGCCGACAACAGCCTCGATCGTCTGATGCTGTTTTTCCCGGACCCTTGGCACAAGAGCCGTCACCACAAGCGTCGCATCGTTCAGGCGTCGTTCGCTGAGCTGGTGCGCAGCAAGTTGAAGGTAGGCGGCATTCTGCACATGGCCACCGACTGGGAGCCGTATGCCGAATACATGCTGGAAGTGATGAACGTCGCACCGGGTTATCGAAACCTGGCCGAAGACGGTAAGTGCGTGCCACGCCCGGCCGAGCGCCCGATTACCAAGTTCGAACGCCGCGGTGAACGGCTTGGGCATGGGGTGTGGGATTTGAAGTTCGAAAAACAGTCCTAAGCCACACCGCAATAAAAACTGTGGGAGCGAGCCTGCTCGCGAAAGCGTCATAACATTCAACATCTTCGTTGACTGTCAGACCGTATTCGCGAGCAGGCTTGCTCCCACAGTTGTTTTAGGGCGTCGCTGAGATCAGCGGCGGTCGGCGACGACGCCGATGAGCACCAACACCACCAACAACACCGGCGCCAGGCTGTAGTTGTTGAACTGGCTCAAGCCCTTGACGATCCACGGTGTGGCATAGATCAACGCGGCACCGCTGCCGATCATGCACAGCAGGGCCATCAGCGGAACGCGCAAGGCGCCGGCGATGCTGCCCAGGCGTTGCTCGACCCAGCCTTTGAAGTCCGCACCGAACAGCACCAGCAGGCAGCCCACCAGGGCCAGGGCAATTTCCGAGAGATTGCTGCGGCTCCAGCGAGAGACGGTGGCGAGCAGGTCGAGTACCAAGTCCATTCGATTTCCTTATGTCAGAAAATTCTGCAGCAAGTCGTTGAGAAATAGCTGTCCGCGCTCGGTGGCCGCCAGACGTGACGGTTCGACCTGCAACAGGCCACTTTGTTCGGCTTCACGGCGCCCTTGGGCAAGGCTTTCCAGGGACATCCCGGTACGTTCCTGATACAAGCGCGATTCGACTCCCGCGGTCAGGCGCAGGGCGTTCATCAGGAACTCGAACGGCATTTCATCATTGGTCAGTGTTTTCTCGCCAGCCTGAAAGCGTTTTGCAGGGTTCAGGTAGTCTTTCGGCAGCCGGGTTTTCCAGGTGCGGATGATGCGCCCGTCCGGATGGCTGAGCTTGCCGTGGGCACCGGCGCCGATGCCGATGAAATCGCCAAAGCTCCAGTAATTGAGGTTATGCCGTGCCGGACGTCCGGGCTGGGCATAGGCCGAGACTTCATATTGGGCGTAACCGTGTTCGGCGAGCAGCGCCTGACCCGCTTCCTGAATGTCCCATAGCATGTCGTCTTCCGGCAGCGTCGGCGGCTGGTTCCAGAACACTGTGTTCGGCTCCAGGGTCAGCTGGTACCAGGACAAATGGGTCGGCTTCAGGGCGATGGCCTGGCGCAGATCGCTCAGCGCATCGTCCAGGGATTGATCGGGCAAACCGTGCATCAAGTCCAGGTTGAAGTTATCGAACCCGGCCTGGCGCGCCATGCCGGCGGCTCGCACCGCTTCGTCGCCATTGTGAATCCGTCCCAGTGCTTTGAGTTTCTCTTGCTGAAAACTCTGGATGCCGATCGACAGGCGATTGATCCCCAGCGCACGGTAGGCGACGAATTTCTCTTGTTCGAATGTCCCCGGATTGGCTTCCAGGGTGATTTCGATGTCGCTGGCAAACCGGATGCGCTGCTCGACCCCCTTGAGCAAACGGCCCAATGCCTCGGCACTGAACAGACTAGGCGTGCCGCCACCGAAGAAGATCGAACTCAACTCGCGACCGTAGACGGCGTGCAGGTCCAGATCGAGGTCGGCCAGCAGCGCGTCCACGTACTCTTCTTCCGGCAGCACGGGGCTGGCGGTGTGGGAGTTGAAATCGCAATAAGGGCATTTGCGCACGCACCACGGGATGTGGATGTACAGCGCCAGGGGCGGCAGCACTGGCAAGGCCGCCCGAGGCATTTGCGCGCCGCCGAAGATCAGCGGCGGCGCGGATGATTCAATGGTCATTTCAAGCCCAGACGCTGGCGCAGCAGATCCATTGCACGGGCGCGGTGACTGATCTGGTTCTTGTCGCTCGGGCTTAGCTCGGCGCTGGAGCAATCCCGCTCCGGGACCCAGAACAACGGGTCGTAGCCAAAACCGTGCTCGCCGCTGGCCTGGGTCAGAATACGCCCGTGCCACAGGCCTTCGCAGAGAATCGGCAGTGGGTCGTCGGCATGCCGCACCAGCGCCAGCACGCAGACGAACTGCGCGCCGCGTTCGGCTTGCGGTACGTCCTTCAACACATCGAGCAGTTTGGCGTTGTTGGCTGCATCGCCCTTGCCGTCGGCATAACGCGCCGAGTAGATGCCCGGTGCGCCGCCCAGGAAGTCCACCGCCAACCCCGAATCGTCAGCCAGTGCCGGCAGGCCGGAAATGCGCGCGGCATTGCGGGCCTTGAGGATGGCGTTCTCGACGAACGACAGGCCGGTTTCTTCAGGCTCCACGCTGCTGAACTCGCCGATCGAGCGCAGTTGCACCGATTCGCCGAGCATGGCCTGGAGCTCCTTGAGTTTGCCGGCGTTATGGCTGGCGAGTACGAGTTGCGTGAAGTTGATCATTCGCCGGGAAAAAGCTCTTGGTTGAAGTTGATGGTGTTGATTTTGTCACCGGTCTGCACCTTGATGTCGAAGGTGCGGGTTTCCTGCTGGGGTATCGGGAACTGGGCGATATAGTAGATCGCGCCTTGCTCGGTGATCTGTTTGAATTTCAGGTTCACGCTTTGGCTGGTGAGGTCTTTGACTGTGCCGCTGACCTGGGCCATCTGCGGCTTGCCGTCCTTGAGCACCGAAATGTTGATCACGCCCTGATTCTTGCTGCGGGTGAGTTCCGCGGCCTTGGCGATGTCCGGCGTCAGGAAGGTGGAGTTGAAGGTGTTGTAGTGCACCGTCGTGTCGCCAAAGACTTCCTTGCGATCACCTTTGATCGCATCAGCGGCCATGGCCGTGACGCTCAGGCAGGCGGTGAGTAGAAACAGCGCTAGACGACCCATGATCGTTCTCCTCGAATAAAGGTGTTCAGACCGCGACCTTGTGGTCTGCAAGCCCCGGGCTGCTGACGCGGTAAATGCCGATCTCACCTAACAGATTAGGCCATAGCTTGCTGGCCCACCCGTGCCGATGCTGTTGATCCACGGCAAGCCGATCAATGACCTTCGCTTCACGTTCGCGGCACAAGGCTTCAAAGTCGGCGAAGGTGCAGAAGTGGATGTTCGGCGTGTTGTACCAGGTATACGGCAGAAACTCGGAAACCGGCATCCGGCCCTTGCTGGCCAGGTACCAGCGGCAGCGCCAGTGACCGAAATTCGGGAACGTGATGATGCACTGGCGGCCCACCCGCAGCATTTCGTCGAGGATCTTGTCCGGGTAGTGCACCGCTTGCAGCGCCTGGGTCATGACCACGATGTCGAAACTGTTGCTGGCGAAGTTGCCCAGGCCCTTGTCCAGGTCCTGCTCGATGACGTTGATGCCCTTGGCCACGCACTCGGCGATGTTGTCCGCGTCGTTTTCCAGGCCGTAACCGGTGACTTGCTTGTTGTCGCGCAGCCAGGTCAGCAGTTCGCCGTCGCCGCAACCGAGGTCGAGCACGCGGCTGCCGGCGGGGATCCATTCCTGGATGATTTCCAGATCGGCTCTCATGTCTTCCTCAAAACGTAATGCGGTTCATGTAATTGCCGAACGCCTGCAAGTAACGCGGGATCGGAATCAGGAAGGCGTCGTGGCCTTGCGGTGCGTCGATTTCCAGGTAGCAGACGTCCTTGCGCGCCGCCATCAACGCGTCCACCAGTTCCCGTGAACGCGCCGGGGAGAAGCGCCAGTCGGTGGTGAACGACATCACGCAGAACTTGGCGGTGGCATTGGCGAAGGTCTTGGCCAGGTCATCGTCGAAGCTGGCTGCCGGGTCGAAATAGTCCAGGGCCTTGGTCATCAGCAGGTAAGTGTTGGCGTCGAAACGCCCGGAGAACTCTTCACCCTGATAGCGCAGGTAGCTTTCGACCTGGAACTCGACGCTGTGGAAGTCGTAGTTGAGCTTCTCGCTTTTGAGGCCGCGACCGAATTTCTCGCCCATGGAGTCGTCGGACAGGTAAGTGATGTGCCCGACCATCCGCGCGAGCATCAGCCCGCGCTTGGGGATTACGCCTTGCTCCTGGAACGAACCGCCGTGGAAGTCGGGGTCGGTGAGGATCGCCTGGCGCGCCACTTCGTTGAAAGCGATGTTCTGCGCCGACAGCTTGGGTGCCGAGGCGATGGCCAGGCAATGGCGCACACGGTCCGGGTAAGTAATGGTCCACTGCAACGCCTGCATGCCGCCCAGGCTGCCGCCGATGACAGCGGCCCATTGGCCGATGCCGAGCCGGTCCGCCAGGCGCGCCTGGCTGTGCACCCAGTCTTCCACGGTCAGCACCGGGAAGTCGGCGCCGAATGGCTTGCCGGTTTCCGGGTTGGTGCTGCTCGGGCCGGTGGAGCCGTTGCAGCCGCCGAGGTTGTTCAGGCTGACGACAAAGAACTTGTTGGTGTCGATGGGCTTGCCGGGGCCGATGCAGCTGTCCCACCAACCGGGCTTGCGGTCGTCGGGGCTGTGGAAACCGGCTGCGTGGTGGTGGCCGGACAAGGCGTGGCAGATCAGCACGGCATTGCTCGCCGTGGCGTTCAGCGTGCCGTAGGTTTCGTAAATCAGGTCATAGGCCGCGAGCGAACGACCGCAGGCCAACGCCAGGGGTTCACTGAAGTGCGCCGTTTGCGGCGTCACCAGACCAACAGAATCGGGGGGGAAGGCAGCTGGCATCGACCCTGCTCTCGTTGAAATGAGGCGTAAGTCTAAAGACCGCTGGGGTTAGCGGCAAGCAAAGGCCGGGCCTGTTTTTTCCCGGGAAGACCGAGGTGTGCCATTCGCGAGCAGGCTCGCTCCCACAGGGGGATGCATTCCCATGTGGGAGCGAGCCTGCTCGCGAAGAACGATGACGCGGTTAGCCAGAATCAGATCAGGCCGAACAGTTCCTTGGGCATCAGCGCGTAGTACGCCAGGCGCGGAATCAGCCAGCTTTGCAGCAATTGCAGGGCGATAAACGCGAAGATCGGCGAGATGTCGAGGCCGCCCAGGTTCGGAATGATCCGGCGAAACGGCGCGAGTACCGGTTCAGAAATCTGCTGGACCAGTTCCGCACCCGGGTTATGGCTACCCGGAGCAACCCAGGACAGGATCACGCTGATGATCATCGCCCAGAACAGGATCTTCAAAAACAGCGCGAAGATACCGATCAGCGCCCATGGCGCCAGTAACAGCAGATCGATGTCGTAGCCTCTGAGCAGCAGGATGACCGCGAACAGTGCCATCTGCACCAGCAGCGCCAATACCAGCGAAGACATGTCCAGGCCGAACATGCTCGGGATGACCCGGCGCAGTGGCTTGAGCAGTGGTTGGGTAGCCTTCACGGCGAACTGGCAGAGCGGGTTGTAGAAGTTCGCCCGCACCAATTGCAGGATGAAGCGCAACAACACGATCAGCAGATACAGGCTGCCCAGGGTTTGAATCACAAAAATGGCAGCGTCATTGAGTCCGAGCATTATTGATTCCTTTTTTAAGTGCTGATTAGCGACCGAGTTGCTCAGCCATCTCGGCGGAGCGGTGCGCGGCGGCGCCGAGTGCTTTTTCGACCAGTGCTTCGAAGCCATCGGCCTGGAACGACTTGATGGCTGCTTCCGTAGTGCCCGCGGGCGAAGTGACGCGACGACGCAACTCAGCGGCGTCGACGTCGCTGGCCACGGCCATGTGCGCGGCGCCCAGGGCGGTTTGCACGGTCAGTCGGGCGGCGATGTCCGCCGGCAGGCCGAGCTTCACGCCGGCGGCGGTCATGGCTTCGATCAGCAGGAAGAAGTACGCAGGGCCGGAACCGGAAACGGCGGTGACCGCGTCCAGTTGCTGCTCTTCGTTCAACCACAGCGCGATGCCAACGGCTGACAGCAGGTCTTGCGCCTGCTGACGTTGTTCGACGGAGACCTCAGCGGTGGCAAACAAACCGCTCACACCCTGACGTAGCAGTGCGGGGGTGTTGGGCATGCAGCGCACGATCGGCTGAGCGCCGAGCCAGTTGTTCATGCTGGCGCAGGTGATGCCGGCCGCGATCGAAACCACCAGTTGCCCAGGTTTCAGGCTTGGGCGGATGGCTTCGCAGACGGCTTTCATCGCCTGGGGTTTGACCGCCAGCACGACCACATCGGCGCCTTCAATGGCTTGGGCGTTATCGGCGAACACCTCAATACCGTGTTCGGCGCTCACGCGGGCTCGGGTTTCTTCACCCGGATCGCTGGCGCGGATCTGCGCGGCGTCCAGACCTTTGGCCCGCAGGCCGCCGATCAGGCTGGCGGCCATGTTGCCGGCACCGATAAAGGCAATACGCGTCTTGCTCATGTCAGGTCCTTATAAAGAAAGTATTTAAGGCTGGCCGTAGTCGCGGGCACCGAATAAAGCCGTGCCGATACGGACCCAAGTGGCACCCTGGGCGATGGCCGATTCGAGATCGTGGCTCATGCCCATGGAAAGTGTGTCGAGCGGTAGATTGAGGCTGGCTTGCAGGCTTTGCACGGCAGCAAAAGCGGCATCCTGGGCGGCGCGATCTTCCGTTGGCTCGGGAATGGCCATCAACCCGCGCAATTTCAGGCGTGGCAGGGTGTTGATAGCGTTGGCCAGAGCCGGCAGGTCGGCCGGGCTGCAGCCGGACTTGCTGGCTTCACCGCTGACGTTGACCTGGATGCAAATGTTCAATGGCGGCAGTTCGGCGGGACGTTGTTCGGACAGACGCTGTGCGATTTTCAGACGATCCACGGAATGCACCCAGTCGAAGTGCTCGGCGATGGCACGAGTCTTGTTCGACTGAATGGGGCCGATGAAGTGCCAGATCAAGGGCAAGTCGGCCAATTCGAGCTGTTTGCCCAGAGCCTCCTGCAGGTAGTTTTCACCAAAGTCACGCAGGCCGGCAGCATAGGCTTCGCGCAGGTCCTGGGCGGGTTTGGTCTTGCTCACGGCCAGCAATTGGACGCTGTTTTCGTCACGATTGGCGGCGAGTGTTGCGGCATGTATGCGCGAACTAACCAGTTCAATGTTGTCTGCTATGGTGGACATCAAAGGGTGCCAGCGGTCTGAAGGTTCGCGGCATTCTACTGGAATTGGGGAGCGCTATGGATATCACTGAACTGCTGGCCTTCAGCGCAAAACAGGGCGCATCCGATCTGCATCTGTCCGCCGGCCTGCCACCGATGATCCGAGTCGATGGCGATGTGCGGCGAATCAATCTGCCGCCCCTGGACCACAAGGAAGTGCAGGCACTGATCTACGACATCATGAGCGACACCCAGCGGGTGGACTTCGAAAAGCATCTGGAAACCGACTTTTCCTTCGACGTGCCCGGTGTCGCGCGTTTCCGGGTCAACGCGTTCAATCAGAGCCGCGGTGCCGGCGCAGTGTTCCGCACGATCCCGTCCAGGGTCCTGAGCATGGATGAACTGGGCATGGGCGACGTGTTCCGCAAGATGACCGACGCGCCTCGGGGTCTGGTGCTGGTGACCGGGCCGACCGGTTCCGGTAAATCCACCACATTGGCGGCGATGATCGACTACCTGAACAACCATCGTCATCACCACATCCTCACCATCGAAGATCCGATCGAGTTCGTTCACGAGTCGCGCAAATGCCTGATCAATCAGCGCGAAGTCCACCGCGATACCCGCAGCTTCGCCACTGCCCTGCGCTCGGCCCTGCGCGAGGACCCGGATGTGATTCTGGTGGGCGAGATGCGCGACCTGGAGACCATTCGCCTGGCACTGACCGCCGCCGAAACCGGTCATTTGGTGTTCGGTACGCTGCACACCACATCGGCGGCGAAAACCATCGACCGGATCGTCGACGTGTTTCCGGGGGACGAGAAATCCATGGTGCGCTCGATGCTCTCGGAATCGTTGCTGGCGGTGGTGTCGCAGACGCTGGTCAAGAAAATCGGTGGCGGGCGTATAGCTGCCCACGAAATCATGCTGGGTACGTCGGCGATCCGTAACCTGATCCGCGAAGACAAGGTGGCGCAGATGTACTCATCGATTCAGGCGGGCGGGTCGTTGGGGATGCAGACGCTGGATATGGGCTTGAAGGATTTGGTTGCCCGGGGGGTGGTCAGTCGTGAGCTGGCTCGGGAGAAGGCGCGGTCGCCGGATAATTTCTGAGGGGGGTGCGGTGGTTTCAAGGACGCCTTCGCGAGCAGGCTCGCTCCCTCAGTGAAATGCATGCCACTGTGGGAGCGAGCCTGCTCGCGAAGAGGGCGTTATGTCCGAAGAGGATTCAAAACGCTGAAATCAGCGCTGAACAACCTGCAACGCTTTCGGTTCTTTCGGCAGAACCCGTTTGGCAACCACGTAGTTCTTTTCCCAATACGGTTTCTTCAAGGTATCGATGGTCACCGACTTGCCACGGCGAGGCGCGTGGATGAAGCGGTCGTTGCCCAGGTAGATGGCAACGTGATTGACTCGACGGCTCTTGAGGTTGAAGAAAATCAGATCGCCCGGCTTGAGGTCCTTGCGATCGACTTTCTCGCCATGACCGCTGGCCATGGCGTTGGATGTGCGTGGCAGGTCAAACGAGGCGTCATTGAACGCGTATTTCACCAGGCCGCTGCAGTCGAAACCTTTGCTTGGGCTGCTGCCGCCCCAACGGTAAGGCGTACCGAGGACGTTGACGGCGCGGCTCAGGACGTTGCTGCTTTCCTTGGTTCCCATTGGCGGAACCAGGCTGCTCTTGCTGATCAGCTGAGGAGCGCTCTTGAGCGATTTCTTGCTTTTGCTCGAAGGAGCCGAAGCATGGGATTTTGGGGTGTAACCATTAACGTTCGGAAGACGTTGCTCACGATTGGTGGCGTGGGCGGCCAGTGGCAATAATAGGCAAATGGTTAGCCATGTCTTGAAAAATGGACGCATTAGGCAAGGCTCGTATGGGTTAGCGCGCAACTTTATAACAGCTTTTTTTGGCATTCCGAGGCCGTTTGTCGATTCCATCGGGGTCTAACGGAACCAAATAAGCGGTAAATTGACGCAATTGTCCGACAGAAGTCAGGCGCCATAAGGGTTTGGCGGAAGGGACAGTAGCAGTTGCCATACGTCGGCTGCTCGTAAAAAAGTCACAAAGATTTAAAGAATATTTATCTATCGTGTGAATCGAGGTCCTCCATGAACACCTATCAACCGCCCGTCCCGCACCAAGACACACACAGCAAAGTGATCGGTTACTTGCTGTGGATTTTCGGTTTTACCGGTGCTCACCGCTTCTATTACGGCAAGCCGGTGACCGGGACGATCTGGTTCTTTACCTTCGGATTGCTGGGGATTGGCTGGTTGATCGACTTGTTCCTGATCCCGGCCATGGACCGCGAAGCGGACCTGCGGTTCACCGCCGGGCCGATCGAATACAACGTTGCGTGGATTCTGCTGACGTTTCTCGGGGTATTCGGCATACACCGGATGTATCAGGGGAAATGGATCAGCGGATTGGTGTACCTGCTGACCGGCGGGCTGTTCTTCCTGGGAGTGTTGTATGACTTCTGGACGCTCAATGATCAGGTTTCCCTGCGTAACGCTCAGAAAAGAGGCGCCTACTAAGACGCCATCGCTGCGGTGCTGCGACCCGACAACCCAGCTCCCACAGGGATTACCTGAATCCTGTGGGAGCGAGCCTGCTCGCGAATGCAGGCAATGCGGTCTTACGCCTGGTGGCTGATCCGGCCGTCCACCAGGGTATAGCGCACCACGCCCGGCAGAGTGTGGCCTATGAACGGGCAGTTCTCGCCCTTGGACAGCCAGGTCTCACCGGCCACGGTCGAAGCCGCAGGATCGAACAGCACGATATCCGCCGCCCCACCCACCGCCAGTTTGCCGGCCGGCAGGCGCAACGCCTCGGCAGGGCCGGCGCTCAAACGTGCCAGCAACGTCGGCAAGTCCAACAAACCATCTTCCACCAGCGTCATCGCCAATGGCAGCAGCAATTCAACGCTGCTGATCCCAGGCTCGGTGGCACCGAATGGCGCCAGTTTAGCGTCTCGCTCGTGGGGTTGATGATGGCTGGAGATGGCCGAAACCACGCCCGATTTAACCGCTTCACGCAGACCGTCGCGGTCGGCGCGGGTACGCAGCGGCGGCTGGACGTGATACAGGCTGCTGAAGTCGATCAGGGCTTCGTCGGTGAGGATCAGCTGATACAGCGCCACGTCGGCCGTGACCTTCAAGCCACGGGCCTGTGCCTGGGCGATCAGGGCCACGCCGCGTGCGCTGGTGAGCTGGCTGAAGTGCGCGCGCACGCCGGTTTGTTCAACCAGCAGCAGATCCCGGGCCAGGGCCACGGTTTCGGCGGTTTCCGGAATGCCCGGCAGGCCGAGGAAGCTCGCGGTCGGGCCTTCATGGGCCAGACCGCCTTCAGCGAGGTCGTGATCCTGGGAGTTGAAAATCACCGTCAGGTCGAAGGTGGCCGCGTAGTCCAGCGCCCGGCACAGGGTACGGGTGTTGCGGAAACTCTCCAGGCCGTTGCCGAAGGCCACGCAACCGGCATCGCGCAGGGCGACCAGTTCGGCCAGCTGTTCGCCGTCCAGACCTTTGCTCAGCGCGCCGATCGGGAACACTTTGGTATTGCCGGCTTCGCGGGCGCGGTCGAGGATCAATTCGGCCACCGCCGAAGTATCCAGGACCGGTTTGGTTTTCGGCGGGCAGCACAGGCTGGTGATGCCACCGGCCGCGGCGGCACGGGTTTCGCTGGCGATCGAGCCTTTGCGGCTGTAGCCCGGTTCGCGCAGGGCGACGTTGAGGTCGACCAGGCCAGGGGCAGCCACCAGCCCTTTGGCGTCGAGGGTGTCGACGGCGACAAAGCCGGCGGGCGCGGCGCCGATGGCGACGATCTTGCAGGCTTCAATATGGATATCGGTGACTTGATCCAGGCCGCTGGCCGGATCGATGACGCGGGCGCCGAGGATGCTGAGCTTCACTGAAGGTTCTCCTGCTCGAATTGGCGCTGCGCAGTCTGCCCGCTCATGGCCATGGACAAAACGGCCATGCGAATCGCGATGCCGTAGGTCACCTGGTTGAGGATCACCGAGTGCGGGCCGTCGGCCACCGCCGACTCAATTTCCACGCCACGGTTGATCGGTCCCGGGTGCATGACGATGGCATCGGGCTTGGCGCCGGCCAGGCGCGCGGTGGTCAGGCCGAACAGGCGGTAGAACTCGCCTTCGCTGGGCAGCAGGCCGCCGGTCATGCGCTCACGCTGAAGACGCAGCATGATCACCACGTCGACGTCTTTCAGGCCTTCGGTCATGTCGGTGTAGACCTTCACGCCGTACTGCTCGATGCCGATCGGCAACAGGGTTTTCGGCGCGATGACGCGGATGTCCGGGCAACCCAGGGTTTTCAGCGCCAGCATGTTCGAGCGCGCCACCCGCGAATGCAGGATGTCGCCGACGATGGCCACCGAGAGGTTTTCGAAACCGCCCTTGTGCCGGCGGATGGTGAGCATGTCGAGCATGCCCTGGGTCGGGTGGGCGTGACGGCCGTCGCCGCCGTTGATGATCGCCACTTGCGGGCAAACGTGTTCGGCGATGAAGTGCGCGGCGCCGGAATCACCGTGACGCACGACGAACATATCGGCGGCCATGGCTTCCAGGTTGCGCAGGGTGTCGAGCAGGGTTTCGCCCTTGCTTGCCGACGATGTCGACACGTTCAGGGTGATCACGTCCGCCGACAGGCGCTGGGCCGCCAGTTCGAAGGTCGTGCGGGTGCGGGTGGAGTTCTCGAAGAACACGTTGCACACGGTTTTGCCGCGCAACAACGGGACCTTTTTGACTGCCCGGGCGCCGACTTCAAGGAAGGAGTCGGCGGTGTCGAGGATTTCCGTCAGCAACTCGCGGCGCAAACCGTCGAGCGAGAGGAAGTGGCGCAGCTGGCCCTGATCATTGAGCTGCAGCGGGCGCTTGGTTTCTAGAGGCGTCATCGCAAGGGGGACTCTCAATAGGGCGAATTAAAGGGCGAGGTCTTGCAGTTCGAGCGCAAGCTCCGGGCCGGACAGCTTCACCCGTTCGTGGGCCGCCAGAGACAGGGTCGCGCCCAGCACGTTCGGGCGGATCGGCAGCTCGCCGGCGTCCAGGTCCAGCAGGCACACCAGTGTCACGCTGGCCGGGCGGCCGTAGTCGAAGAGTTCGTTCATGGCGGCGCGAATGGTCCGGCCGCTCATCAACACGTCGTCGATCAGCACCAGGTGTTGGCCTTCGATTTCGAACGGCAGGGCTGAGGGACGCACTTGTGGGTGCAGGCCGTTCTGGCTGAAGTCGTCGCGGTAAAAGGAAACGTCGAGCGTGCCGAGGGGCTCATTGTTGCCCATCTCTTTGAGCAAGGCTTGGGCGACCCATACGCCGCCGGTACGAATACCGATGTAGCGCGGTTCGCTGATGCCGCGTTTGGCCAGGTAGGCTTCAAGCTGGATCGCCATCTGGCTGATCAGTTCGGCTGGATTTGGCAGGCTCATGATTGCTCCTTCTTGGGCCCGAGACGGGTGTCGCTTGAGAGGGCTCGGGTTGCAGCTATAAAGAGACGCTTGGCGGTTCTTCAGGATTAGTGACGTCAGGATTCGAACAGCGCGCTGTTTTCGTCGAGCCAGCCTTGCAGCAGCAAGGCGGCGGCGATGGCGTCGACCGGGTTGTCGCGGTAGCTGCCTTTCTGCCCGCCACGGGCCAGGCGTTCGCCCTTGGCTTCGAAAGTGGTCAGGCGCTCATCGTGGGTGTAGAAGGGCAGGTTGAAGCGGCCGTTCAGGCGGCGGGCGAATTTTTCCGCACGCACGCACATGTCGCTGGGCGTGCCATCCATGTTCAGCGGCAGGCCGACCACCACGGCATCGGGCTTCCATTCTTTGATCAGCGCTTCGACCTGATCCCAGTCGGGAATGCCGTTCTGCGCTTTCAAGGTGCACAGCTCGCGGGCCTGGCCGGTAATCACCTGGCCGACCGCGACGCCGATCTGTTTGGTGCCGTAGTCAAAACCCAGAATCAGGCGCAGGCCCATCAGGCGTGACCCGCCTGACTGGTGAGCAGGCTGAGGTTGACACCCAGGTGCTTGGCCGCCGCTTCCAGGCGCAGTTCGCTGCTGGTGTTGAACAGGATGTTGGCGTCGAACGGGCAGGTCAGCCAGGCGTTCTGGGCCAGTTCGGCTTCCAGCTGGCCGGCTTCCCAACCGGCGTAGCCGAGGGCAATCAGGCTTTTTGCCGGGCCGACGCCATCGGCGATGGCGAACAATACGTCCTGGGAGGTCGACAAGGACAAGTCACCTTCCAGATCAACGGTCGCCTGAAAGGTCTTGCCCGACGGATGCAGAACAAAGCCGCGATCGGTCTGAACCGGCCCGCCGATGAAGATCGGCACATGCTGGCAGAGGACCGGCGGTTCGATATTGGGGCGCAATTGCTCGAGGATATCGGCCAGGTTCAGGTCCTGCGGGCGGTTGACCACCAGCCCCATGGCACCATTGGCCGTGTGCTCGACGATGTAGGTCAAGGTGTGCGCAAAGTTCGGGTCGACCATGTGAGGCATGGCGATCAGGAAGTGATGCTTGAGGTAGCTGGGGCTGACGTTTTTCATGAGCGCTAGTGTGGCGTCGGAGGGGCAAACTGACAAGCTGGGGATGCCTCAATTTGGCAGTCGGCACAGATCAAATGTGGGAGCGGGCTTGCTCGCGAAGGCGTTGTGTCAGTCGACATCAAAGTTGAATGATCGACCGTATTCGCGAGCAGGCCCGCTCCCGCAGGGGATTTGCGGGGATCAATTGCTTGAGAGGCGATCCCCGCGTGCAAATTTCCAGGTGCGGATGATCTCCAGGCGGTCGATATCCGACAAATCCCCGGTAAAGGGTGCGAATGGCGCCGCCAGGCGCACGATGCGCTGCGCCGCCTGATCCAGCAGCGGTTGCCCGGAGGATTCCAGTACCAGCACCTCATACAGCGAGCCGTCACGGTTGATCGACACCATCAGGCGCAAGTTGCCGTAGATCTGTTTGCGCCGTGCTTCGTCGGGGTAATTCAGGTTGCCGATGCGCTCGACCTTCTTGCGCCATTCGTCTTTATACCAGGCGCCCTTGTCGCGCATGGTCGAAGCGGCGCTCAGGCGGTGGATGCGCGGGCGCTTGGCGTAGAGTTGCTGTTCATTGGCCAGCTCCGCTTCCAGGCTGGCGATGTCGCTCGATAGCTGTTCAGCATCGAACGTCGGCGCGGCCACTGCAGGTTTGGTGACGGGCTTGGGTTCTTCGGTTTTTGTGGCGGCTTTTTTCGGCTTCGGCGCGACGGTGGTCACGGCCGCCTTGGGCGCCGTTTCCTGCACTTCAGGCTTGGCTGCCGGTGGTGGCGTGACTTTCTGCACCTTGTTGTCCTGGAAAGGCGCGACCTCGGTGGTCTTGGGGATGGCCTTTTTATCCAGGGTGCCGCTGCCTTGCTGATTCTCTTGAGCAAGAAAATCGGCCTTTTCCGGCTTCTTTTCGCTTTTGAACGTGGCGAGGGTGATTTCCAGGGTTTTGCTGATTTGCTGGGGTTCGACCACCGTAAAACCGACGCCCAACAGCAACGCCAGGTGCACCAGCGCCGCCAGAAACAGGGTAAAACCGAGGCGATCGGCCGGGCGCACGCCGCTATGGGCGAGTTCGGGGGGCAGATCGGACGGGAGGGTCATGACAAGGAAACCAACATCGCGTTTTCACAGGCCGCGCATGATAACGCAATGTTGGTTTGGCTAATCAACGTGCCTTGAGCTTCTGATCGATGGCATCCATCAGCATTGCGCCGATATCGGTGCCGAACGCATTGTCGATCTCGCGGATGCAGGTCGGGCTGGTGACGTTGATTTCCGTCAGGTGCTCGCCGATCACGTCGAGGCCGACGAACAGCAGGCCTTTTTCCCGCAGCGTCGGACCGACTTGCGCGGCAATCCAGCGATCTTTCTCGGTCAGCGGACGTGCTTCGCCACGGCCGCCAGCGGCGAGGTTGCCACGGGTTTCGCCAGCGGCGGGAATACGCGCCAGGCAGTAGTCCACCGGTTCGCCATCGATCATCAGAATGCGTTTGTCGCCATCGACGATGGCCGGCAGGTAGCCCTGAATCATGATCTGCTGCTGACCATGCAGCGTCAGTGTTTCGAGAATCACCGACAGGTTCGGATGTCCCGCGGTGTGGCGGAAAATCGAGGAGCCACCCATGCCGTCCAGCGGCTTGAGGATCACGTCACCGTGATGGTCGGCGAATTCGCGCAGCACATCCGGACGGCGGCTGACGATGGTCGGCGGCGTGCACTGCGGGAACAGCGTGGCGAACAGTTTCTCGTTGCAGTCGCGCAGGCTCTGCGGCTTGTTGACCACCAGTACGCCGGCGTTTTCTGCCTGTTCCAGCAAATAGGTGGAATAGACGAACTCCATGTCGAACGGCGGATCCTTGCGCATCAGAATCACGTCCAGATCGCTCAGCAGCGCGTCGTTTTCGGTGCCCAGTTCGAACCATTTTTCCGGGTTGGCAAACACTTTCAGCGGGCGCATCCGCGCCCGGGCCTGGCCTTCGGCCTGGTACAGGTCGCGCTGTTCCATGTAGAACAGTTCCCAGCCACGCTTCTGCGCGGCCAGCAGCATGGCCAGCGAGCTATCCTTTTTATAGGAGATGCTGGCGATAGGGTCCATGACAATCCCGACGCGAACGCTCATTGGGTTTTCCTCGAAAAATGGCTACCGCAGTGGTATGAAAAAAGTGGCGTCAGAGTGGCGCTGCGTGGGTTTGCGGTCAAGGAAAAACCACCTCGAAGGTCGGCCGATAGATTGGCATTGGAGACTGTGCTAAAAAGGCTGCCATGTTGTGCTGGCCCTTGAGCATCAAGGGTTTGGGGCCCTCGACCCACTGCAAATGGACAAATAGATTCGTAAAGGCGACGGTAGAGCAATTATGGAACAGCAACCCAGCGCCTTGAAGGTCATGGTGATCGATGATTCGAAGACGATTCGCCGTACCGCCGAAACGCTGCTCAAGAACGTGGGGTGTGAGGTCATCACGGCCATCGACGGTTTCGATGCCCTGGCCAAGATTGCAGACAATCACCCCGGTATCATCTTCGTCGACATCATGATGCCGCGTCTGGATGGCTATCAGACCTGCGCTTTAATCAAGAACAACAGTGCGTTCAAGTCCACACCAGTGATTATGCTGTCGTCCAAGGACGGGCTGTTCGACAAGGCCAAGGGGCGCATCGTCGGCTCCGACCAGTTTTTGACCAAGCCTTTCAGCAAGGAAGAACTGCTGAACGCGATCCAGGCCCATGTTCCGGGCTTCGCCGCCGTTTTGCCGCAGTAAGACACCAGAAGTGATGCTCGGCCAACGGGCCTTGTGTCGACAAGAATGGGGAAGACCATGGCACGTATTCTGATCGTCGATGATTCGCCGACTGAAATGTACAAACTGACCGGCATGTTGGAAAAACACGGTCATGAAGTATTGAAAGCCGAAAACGGCGCCGACGGCGTGGCCCTGGCCCGCCTGGAAAAACCCGATGCGGTGCTGATGGACATCGTCATGCCCGGCCTCAACGGGTTCCAGGCAACCCGCCAGCTGACCAAAGATCCGGAAACCGGGCACATCCCGGTGATCATCATCACCACCAAGGATCAGGAAACCGACAAGGTCTGGGGCACGCGCCAGGGTGCCAAGGACTATCTGACCAAGCCAGTTGACGAAGAGACCTTGATCAGAACCCTGAACAACGTGCTGCCGGGTTGATTGTCCGGCCATGACCGAGTCGCTGACGGCCTTTGAGCTGCTGCTGCAGATCGACCAGCGCTGTCGTCTGCTGGCGGCGGACTTGCCTTCCCAGCCGGCCCGGCAGGACAGCTGGAGCGGCATCGGTTTTCGCCTGGGCGAGCACTGGTACGTCGCGCCCATGGGCGAAGTCAGTGAAGTGCTTCATGAGCCACGCTTTACCCAGGTGCCGGGCGTCAAGTCCTGGGTCAAGGGCGTGGCCAACCTGCGCGGGCGCTTGCTGCCGATCATGGATCTTGGTGGCTTCCTGGGCCATGAACTGTCGACAGCGCGCAGGCAGCGGCGGGTGTTGGTGGTGGAGCATCAAGAAGTGTTTGCCGGGCTGATGGTCGATGAAGTGTTCGGCCTCCAGCATTTCGCCCAGGACAGCCTGCAGCCTGTGCCGGCAGATGTCGTGCAGGGGCCGATGTCGGCATTTGTCGAAGGGTGCTTTCAGCGTGATCAGACATGGCGGGTGTTCAGCCCGTTTGCGCTGGCGAGGTCCCAAGGCTTCATGAACATCGCGCTGTAAACATGGACCCTTTGCGGGAGCGGGCTTGTTCGCGAATGCGAAGTGTCAGTCAACATCATTGCTGAATGACACCCCGCATTCGCGAGCAAGCCCGCTCCCACAGGGTTTTTCGGCAAGGTTTGAACGGTGTGGATTAACAGGCGAAGACCGATGATAAAAGCTAAAACAGGCAAGCCAATGGAAGGGTCGCGCAGTCGTTCGCAGATCATCGCGCTGTTTATCGCGCTGATCATCTTCATCATGCTGTTGTTCGCCAATTTCGCGTACCTCAACACCCAGGCCACATACGACAAACAGTACATCGGTCACGCCGGCGAGCTGCGCGTCTTGTCCCAGCGCATTGCCAAGAACGCCACCGAAGCCGCCGCCGGCAAGGCCGCGGCGTTCAAGCTGCTCAGCGATGCGCGCAATGATTTTGCCCAACGCTGGAGCTATCTGAAAAAAGGCGACCCATCCACCGGCCTGCCGCCGGCACCAGCGGTCGTGCGCCCGGAAATGCGCGCGGTGCAGATGGACTGGGAGCGCCTGCTGAAAAACACCGACGCCATTCTTTCCAGCGAGCAGACCGTGCTGTCGCTGCATCAAGTGGCCGCGACACTGGCCGAAACCGTGCCGCAGTTGCAGGTCGAATACGAGAAAGTGGTGGAGATCCTCCTGCAGCGGGGCGCACCGGCTGCCCAGGTGGCGATGGCCCAGCGTCAATCACTGCTGGCCGAACGCATTCTGGGCGCGGTGAACACGGTGCTGTCCGGCGACGAAAACTCGCAGCAGGCGGCCGACGTCTTCGGTCGCGATGCGGCGCGGTTCGGCCAGGTGCTCAACGGCATGCTCCAGGGCAATGTGGCGCTGCGGGTCAGCCAGGTCGAAGACCGTGATGCGCGGGCGCGCTTGATGGAGATTTCCGAGCTGTTCGAGTTCGTCTCCGGCTCGGTGGATGAAATCCTCGAAACCTCGCCGGAGCTGTTCAAGGTCCGCGAGTCGGCCACCAATATTTTCAGCCTGTCGCAGACCCTGCTTGACGAAGCCTCGCACCTGGCCGGAGGTTTCGAAAACCTTGCCAGCGGGCGCAACACCGACACCATTGGCGGCTATGTGCTGGGTCTGGCGGCATTGATGTCGATCATCCTCATCGGTCTGGTGATGGTCCGCGAAACCAACCGCCAGCTGCGGGAAACCGCCGAGAAGAACGAGCGCAACCAGAATGCAATCATGCGACTGCTCGACGAAATCGAAGACCTGGCCGACGGTGACCTGACCGTGACCGCCTCGGTGACCGAGGACTTCACCGGTACCATCGCCGATTCGATCAACTATTCCGTGGACCAGCTGCGCGATCTCGTGGCGACCATTAACCTGACGGCCGGCCAGGTCGCCGCCGCAGTGCAGGAAACCCAGGCCACCGCCATGCACCTGGCGCAGGCTTCGGAGCATCAGGCGCAGCAGATTTCCGAAGCCTCCACCGCGATCAACGACATGGCCGAATCCATCGATCAGGTGTCGGCCAATGCCGCCGAATCCTCGGCAGTGGCTGAGCGCTCGGTGGAAATCGCCAACAAGGGCAACGAGGTGGTGCACAACACCATCCACGGCATGGACAATATTCGCGAACAGATTCAGGACACTGCCAAGCGGATCAAGCGTCTTGGCGAGTCTTCCCAGGAAATCGGCGACATTGTCAGCCTGATCGATGACATTGCCGATCAGACCAACATTCTCGCGCTCAATGCGGCGATCCAGGCGTCCATGGCTGGGGATGCCGGGCGTGGTTTCGCGGTGGTCGCCGACGAGGTGCAACGGCTGGCGGAGCGCTCTTCGGCCGCCACCCGGCAGATCGAAACCCTGGTGCGGGCGATCCAGACCGACACCAACGAAGCGGTCATCTCCATGGAACAGACCACCACCGAAGTGGTGCGCGGCGCACGTCTGGCGCACGATGCGGGTGTGGCCCTGGAAGAAATCGAAGGGGTTTCCAAAACCCTGGCGGCGCTGATCCAGAGCATTTCCAACGCCGCACAGCAACAGACGTCGTCTGCCGGTCAGATTTCCCTGACGATGAACGTGATCCAGCAGATCACCACGCAGACCTCGTCCGGTTCCACCGCCACCGCCGAGAGCATCGGCAACCTGGCAAAAATGGCCAGCCAGCTGCGGCGGTCGGTGTCCGGTTTCACCTTGCCGGCCACCAAAACACAGGTGACCGACAAAGTTTGAACCGCCTGCGGGCGCATGCAATTTGACTGAAGTGGGTAGTGGAGTGGTTATGGGTGATCGGCACGACTATGTGGCCCTCGAATGGGTCAAAGGCGAGATTGCCGAAACGCTGAAGCAGGCTCATCACGCGATCGAAACCCTGCTTGATGATCCGCAGGCGACGCACGCCCTGAGCGATTGCCTGGCGTGCATCCATCAGGTTCACGGCAGTTTGCAGATGGTCGAATTCTACGGCGCAGCCCTGCTCGCCGAAGAAATGGAGCAATTGACCGCCGCCTTGCAACACAATCGCGTCAGTCATCGTGACGAAGCGCTGCACCTGATGCTGCAAGCCCTGGGGCAACTGCCGATCTACCTCGACCGGGTTCAAGGCGCCCGTCGCGACTTGCCGCTGGTGGTGCTGCCGTTGATCAACGACCTGCGCAGCGCCCGTGGTGAAAGCCTGTTGTCGGAAACCAGTCTGTTCAGCCCGCAGTGGCCGGACCTGCCACCCCTGGACGCCGAGTCCCTGGCGCTGCTGGAACCGGCGGAACTGCCGAATGTACTTCGCAAGTTGCGGCAGATGCTGCAAATGGCGCTGGTCGGATTGCTGCGCGAGCAGGATGACGACACCCACCTCGGGTATCTGGCCAAGGTGTTTTCACGCCTGGAAAGCTTGTGCGGCAATGCACCCTTGAGCCCGTTGTGGCAGGTCGCTTCGGCGCTGGTAGACGGCATGCGTGGCGGCGCGATCGCCAATAGCCCGGCCTTGCGCAGCCTGTTCAAGGACGCCGACAAAGAACTCAAGCGCCTGCTCGAACAGGGCATGCCCGCGATCAATCAACCGGCGCCGCCGGAGCTGCTCAAGAGTTTGCTGTTCTACATTGCCAAAGCCGAACACCCCATCGGGCAGATGCTGACCATGAAAGATCGTTACGGACTGGATGACGCGCTGCCTGACAGCGCGATGGTCGATGAAGAACGCGCGCGGCTGGCCGGTCCCGACCGCGACGCCATGCGCTCGGTATTGGCGGCGCTCTGTGAAGAGCTGGTGCGAGTCAAGGAGCGCCTGGACCTGTTCGTGCGCAGCGACCGGCAACACGCCTCGGACCTCGACAGTCTGTTGGCGCCGCTGCGGCAAATCGCCGACACCCTGGCGGTGCTGGGATTCGGCCAGCCGCGCAAGGTGATCATCGATCAACTGGCCGTGGTACTGAGCCTGGCCCAGGGCCAGCGCGCCCCCGATGACGCGATCCTCATGGACGTCGCCGGGGCCTTGCTCTACGTCGAAGCGACCCTGGCCGGTATGGTGGGCACCGTAGAGCCCGAAAGCCAGGAAGAAAGCCGACTGCCGACCACCGACCTGACGCAGATCCATCAGATCGTGATCAAAGAAGCGCGCATCTGCCTGCAAGAGGCCAAGGACATGATCGTCGATTACATCGACGCTGACTGGGACCGTCAGCATTTGCAGGCACTGCCGGCCTTGCTGACCCAGGTCCGTGGCGCCCTGGCGATGATCCCGTTGAGCCGTGCGGCGGGCCTGATCGAAACCTGCAATCACTTCATCCGCGAACACTTGATGATCGACCCTGGCCAGCCCGGCTGGCAGGAACTGGACAGCCTGGCCGACGTCATCGCCAGTCTTGAGTACTACCTCGAACGTCTCAACGACGACCCCGAAGCCCCCGGTGAACAGTTACTCGACATCGCGGAAAAAAGCCTGGCCTCCCTCGGCTTCTTTCCTAACGAAAAGACCAGCGAACAACAGGTGCCAGTGCTTGAGGATGTGCTGAGTCCGAGCGAAGCGCAGGTCATGCAACAAATGCAGGAACGGGATGCGCAGTCGGTCGTCCAGACTTTGGCCGATGTGCTGGCCAGCCCGGTATCCGCCCTCAACCCGCCCGCATTGACCACGCCGGGCAGCCTGTTGCCACCGCCCGCCGGTGAGGAACCGGTGGACGACGAACTGCGGGAAGTGTTCCTCGAAGAAACCGACGAGGTGCTGGAAATTCTTCGCGAGTACTTGCCGCGCTGGTCGGCCAACCCTGAGTACACCTCGGATTTGGGGGAGGTGCGTCGCGCTTTCCACACCCTCAAGGGCAGTGGCCGGATGGTCCGCGCGCTGGTGTTGGGTGAGCTGGCCTGGGCGGTGGAAAACCTGCTCAACCGCGTACTGGAACACAGCGTGGCGCCGGGTGCGGCGGTGCAGCAATTGCTGGGTGACGTACTGGCGCTGTTACCGGAACTGGTCACAGAATTTGCCGACAATGCCCAACGCCAGCGCAATGATGTCGATCAATTGGCCGCCCGTGCCCATGCCTTGGCCAAAGGTGATGAGCCGGCATCCGACGAAGACACGCAAGACGTCGCGGCGCTCGATCCATTGTTGCTGGAGATCTTCCGCAAAGAGGCCGAAACCCATTTGGCCAGCCTCAACCGCTTTCTCGATCAGGCCGCCGAACACCTGCCCTTGCAGGCCAGTGACGAGTTGCTTCGCGCCTTGCACACCCTCAAGGGCAGCGCCTCGATGGCCGGGGTCTTGCCGATTGTCGAACTCGCCGCACCGCTGGATCAACTGGCCCGGGAATACAAGGCCCACCTGATCGCCCTGGACCTGGACGAAGTTGACGTGCTGATGGAAGCCGAGGGCTTGTTCCGCCTTGGCTTGCGCCAGCTCAAGACCGATCCCCTGGCCGAAATTCCCAGCGCCCATGCGTTGATCGAGCAGGCCCGGGCGTTGCTGGCCGAGCGGCTGCAAGGCCTCTTGAATGCACCCAGCAGCGGTCCGCGGATCAAGCGTGATTCGCAGTTGATCAACAACTTCCTGTCCCAGGGCATGGACATCCTGCTGGACGCTGAAAGTCTGTTACAGCGCTGGCAGCAACACCCCGGCGAGCGCCAGGAGCTCAGCGCGCTGCTGGACGAATTGACCACCCTCGGCGAGGGCGCGCACCTGGCCGATCTGCATCCGGTGGACGAACTCTGCGAAGCCCTGCTCGACCTCTACGGTGCCGTAGAAGAAAGCAGCCTGGCCGTCAGCGAGACATTTTTCCACGAGGCGCAAAGTGCCCACGAAGCACTGATCAACATGCTCGACGAACTGGCCGCCGGCCAGGAAGTCAGCCCGCGCCCGGAGCGCATTCGTGCCCTGCACGGCTTGCTCGATCAGAGTCTTGATCCATCGGCCATGGGCCTGATCCGCAGCGACGGCAGCCGCACCCTGAGCATCCGCGACCTCGGTGAGGCCACCGCGGAACTTGAAAACACACCTTCCCCTGTGGGAGCGAGCCTGCTCGCGAAGGACGTTAACGATGACGCGTTGTCATTGGATAAACGCGGTGCCGGTGAGTCCATCGCGAGCAGACTCGCTCCTGCAATGGATCGCGCAGTCGAGCTCGATGATGAAATCGTGTCGATCTTCCTCGAAGAAGCCGTGGATATCCTCGACAGCGCCCATCAGGCCCTGCAACGCTGGTTAGGCGAGCCGCAGAACCCTTCACCGTTGTCGTCCCTGCAACGCGACTTGCACACCCTCAAGGGCGGTGCGCGGATGGCCGAGGTCGCGCCGGTCGGTGACTTGGCCCATGAGCTGGAAAGCCTGTACGAAGGTCTGGTCGATCGCCGCTACAGCTACAGCGAAGTGCTGGCGCAGTTGCTCCAGCACAGCCATGAGCGCTTGGCGCAAATGCTTGAGCAGCTGCAGCGCCATCAGCCGTTGGGCGATCCCGATGAACTGGTCGAAGCGATTCGCGCCTTTCGCCAGGGTCACGCGGGCCACACCGACGTGATCGCGCCAGAGGCCGGCAACGACACGACTCATCATGACAGCGAGTTGCTGGATATCTTCCTCGAGGAAGGCTTCGACATCATCGAGAGTTCCGGCGCGGCGCTGGTGCGATGGCAGGCCGAGCCTTCGAACCGCCAGGACGTGGAAACCCTGCTGCGCGACCTGCACACCCTCAAGGGTGGTGCGCGCATGGTGGAAATCACCCCGATCGGCGATCTGGCCCATGAGCTGGAATTCCTCTACGAAGGTTTATCCACCGGCGTACTGAAACCCACGGCCACGTTGTTTGAATTGTTGCAACGCAGCCATGACCGGCTGGCGCAAATGCTCGACGCGGCCCGTGCGGGGGAACCGTTGCCGCCGGCGGACCGATTGCTTGATGCGATCAGGAATTTCAGCCATCCGGCGGTCCCTGAAATCCCGGCACCGGTCGCGCTGCCTGCTGCGATAAAAGCCGAGACGCCGCTGCTGCAACAGGACGCCGGTGCGGACATGGTCAAGGTCTCGGCGGAACTGCTCGACGACCTGGTCAACCTGGCGGGCGAAACGTCGATCTTCCGCGGCCGGATCGAACAGCAAGTCAGCGATGCCCAAACAGCCTTGAACGAAATGGAAACCACCATCGAGCGTATGCGCGATCAGTTGCGTCGCCTCGACACGGAAACCCAGGGCCGGATCCTCAGCCGCCAGCAAGTCGACGCCGAACGCCTGGGTTACGAAGAATTCGACCCGTTGGAGATGGATCGGCACTCGCAGTTGCAGCAACTGTCCCGTGCCCTGTTCGAATCCGCCTCCGACTTGCTTGATCTCAAGGAAACCCTCGAGCGGCGCAACCAGGATGCGGAAAACCTGCTGCAGCAACAGGGGCGCATCAACACTGAGTTGCAGGAAGGCCTGATGCGAACGCGCATGGTGCCCTTCGAAAGGATGTTGCCGCGCTTGAAGCGCATTGTTCGCCAGGTGTCCGAGGAGTTGGGCAAAGACGTCGAGTTCATCGTCGGCAACGCCGAAGGCGAAATGGATCGCAACGTGCTCGAACGCATGGCGGCACCGCTGGAGCACATGCTGCGCAACGCCGTGGACCATGGTCTGGAGTCCGCCGAGGCGCGTATCGCGGCGGGTAAACCGGCGCAGGGGCGCATCACCCTTGATCTGTCGCGCGAAGGCGGCGACATCATTTTCGACATCCGCGATGACGGTGCCGGCGTGCCGCTGGACGCGGTGCGACGCAAGGCCATCAAGCGTGGCTTGCTCGATCCGGGCACTGAAATCAGCGACCGCGACGTGTTGCAGTTCATCCTGCAGCCTGGGTTTTCCACCGCCGAGAAAATCACCCAGATTTCCGGGCGTGGCGTGGGCATGGACGTGGTCCACGAAGAGGTACGGCAACTGGGCGGCACCATGAGCATCGACTCTGTGGCCGGGCAGGGCGTGCATTTCCGCATCCGCCTGCCGTTTACCGTGTCGGTCAACCGGGCATTGATGGTGCAATGTGGCGAGGATCAATACGCGATCCCGCTGAACACCATCGACGGCATCGTCCGCGTGTTGCCCAACGAGCTCGAAGGGCATTTTCGCCTCGATCCGCCGACCTATGAATACGCCGGGCAACGCTATGAGCTGTGCTATCTGGGCGAGCTGCTGAAAACCAGCCCCCGGCCAAAACTGTTGGGGCAAAGCCTGCCGTTGCCGGTGCTGCTGGTGCAATGCAACGAGCGTCATGTCGCGGTGCAGGTGGACGCCATGGCCGGCACCCGCGAGATCGTGGTCAAGAGTCTCGGCCCGCAGTTCGCGGCGGTGCAGGGCGTCTCCGGGGCAACGATTCTGGGGGATGGCCGGGTGGTGCTGATTCTGGATTTGCTGGCGCCGATTCGCGCCCTGCAAGCCCATGTGCCGCAGCGCCCGGCGAGTCACGAGGCCGAGGTCGAACCACAGCGGCCGTTGCTGGTGATGGTGGTCGATGACTCGGTCACGGTGCGCAAGGTCACCAGCCGTCTGCTCGAACGCCACGGCATGAATGTGCTGACGGCCAAGGACGGCGTCGACGCTATGCTGCTGCTCGAAGAGCACATGCCGGACATCATGCTGCTGGACATCGAAATGCCACGCATGGACGGCTTCGAAGTGGCGACACAAGTGCGCAACGACGAACGTCTGCGGCACCTGCCGATCATCATGATCACCTCCCGCACCGGCCAGAAACACCGCGACCGGGCCATGGCCATCGGCGTCAACGACTACCTCGGCAAGCCGTACCAGGAATCGGTACTGCTCGAAAGCATTGCCCTGTGGAGCAAAACCCATGCTTGAGCAGCGTATCAACCAGCGCAGCATCAACCTCACCGGCCTGCTGCTGCCCCTGGCCGACCGCAACCTGATCCTGCCCAACGTCGCCGTCGCCGAGCTGATCGACTACCAGCCCGCGGCGTTCGACCTCGATACACCGCCGTGGTACCTGGGGCGCGTCACCTGGCGCAACCGGCAGATTCCCTTGCTCAGTTTCGAATCGGCGTGCGGCAATAAAATCGTCATCGGCGAGCGCGCGCGAATCATCATCCTCAATGCGCTGGGAGGTCGTCCCGACCTGAAATTCATTGCGATGCTGGTGCAGGGGATACCACGTTCCTACAAGCTCGACAGCCAGTTGAGCTATGTGGATGTGCCGTTGTGCTCGCTGGAAAAAGCGGCGGTGCAGGTGGCAGATCAGGTGGCCAAGGTGCCGGATTTGATAGCGCTGGAGGAGTTGTTGGTGAATGCCGGGCTAGTCTGACGGGCCCCTTCGCGAGCAGGCTCGCTCCCACAGGGGAATGTATTTCAAATGTGGGAGCGAGCCTGCTCGCGAAGGCGGCCTGAAATTCACCAGAGACCTGCCTGCTAAACCTTGGCCTCAGCCAACACCTCATGCTGATCCAGCGCCCGCTCCACCAATAAATGCACCCCATCGGCCATTCTGCTGAGCGCCAAGGCCACCGAGCGCCGCGAACCTTCCACATCGTCCGCCAGATCGGCCGCAATGGCACTGATGGACAGCAGATCTTCGGAGGCGTTGGCCAGAAGCGCTTCGGTACCGATCTCGGGAGAAACGGTGAAGAGCTGGAATTTTTGGCGCTTGGCCGGTTTTTCGTCGGGAGGCGGGAAGTAGTGGGAGAAGGCGCGGTCGGCGGCTTCCTTGAGTTTCTCGGCTTCGAGGGGATCGGTGTCGGATTCTGGGGGATTGGGAGTAACTTTGAACATAGAGCACCTTCATTTTTGATGAGTGTTAGCTGCTCCACTCGATTTCCAGGCGAGGGGTGGCAGCTGTACGCAGGCTGGAAATCCGGGGCAAATGAAGGCAAACCCGGCAGACCCGAAGGTCTCCCGCGCACAGCCGCCATAACGGAGTGCACGCATCAAAGGTGCGAAAGCATACGTTATGAAAGGCGGTCTTGCTTCATCTACTCCTCGGGTTTCCAGTCCCGGTCGCTGAATTTGCAGCGACACCCACAACAATAAAGATCACCGCAAAACCCCACCAGTCAGCGGGCTCCGGCATTGTTGTAGGTCGCGACGTCAGATTGCGTAGCCTCACACCGTCCCTACGGACAAGCTTTTAAACAAAAATCTCAAGTTGAAGATTCCCAAAAAGGGACCTATCGTTCCCTTTTTGGGACTGATAGGTCGTTGCCGTGAATAAACTATCGCTGAGTGAAGCCTTGTTCACCGCCACCCAGCAAAAGGTGCTGGGCCTTTTGTTCGGTAAACCCGACCGAAGCTTTTACGCCAACGAAATTGCCCGCTGGGCCCAAGTAGGCAAAGGCAGCCTCATGCGCGAACTGGATCGTCTGCAACGGGCGGGGATTCTGATCATGACTCGGCTGGGTAATCAGACCCACTATCAGGCCAATCCCGACTGTCCGATATATGCCGAACTGTTGGGGATCACCCGCAAAACCTTCGGTATCGCCGAACCTTTAATCGACGCACTGCAACCCTTCGCCGAACAACTCGCATGGGCATTTGTCTACGGGTCCATTGCCAAGAATCAGGCGAACGCATCCAGTGACATTGACCTCATGCTGATCGGTGAAGGTCTGCACTACAGTGAAGTGATGGAGCGGCTACTGCCTCTGGAAGAGCACCTGAGCCGCACCCTCAACCCGACGCTCTACACCCCCGAAGACTGGGCCGCAAAACTGGCGGCCGAAAACAGCTTCGTCATGCGGGTAGCGCAGCAGGACAAGATCAACCTGATGGGTGAAAACCCTTTGGAGTCCAAGGATGGGCAGCAACGAGAATCTGGAGAACCTGCTACGTAGTGATGGACTGAAGGCCGAGCCGCCGGATCGCAAGGAGTGCGAAGGCTTGATGCGTTCGGCAATGGATCGACTCAAGGATGCGCAAACCCAATCACTTTCCTTCGCGAGCCGATTCGATCTGGCTTACAACGCTGCCCATGATATTGCGCTGACTGCTTTACGCTTGAGTGGTTTTCGCTCGGACAAGCGCTATCTGGTATTCCAGTGCCTGGTCCATACCGCCGACGTCAGCAAAGTACAGGTTCGATTGTTCGCCCTCTGCCATGAGCGGCGAAACCTGGCGGAGTACGAAGGGTATATGGATGAAGATGAGGCGTTGTTGGCGCAGTTGCTGGAAAGCGCTGCGCAGCTTCAGATTCGAGTTCAGGAACTGATGGGCGAGTTGTGATATTCCATGATGGCTCAAATTCTCGGAGCCTTTTCTGGCCTCTTCGCGAGCAGGCTCGCTCCCACAGGTTTTGTGTACACCGCCGATCCACTGTGAGAGCGAGCCTGCTCGCGAAGGCGTCAGTCCGGACAACCATTAACTTGAGCGTAACAATCCACCACCCAGCTTGATTGATGCCCCCACCCAACCCTCCTACTGTGACCCCCACGACAGCGAACCCGTGGAGTGGTCATGACAACAACAATATCCCCCGACTCGCGATGGACGCGGCGGCGCAGCGAGAAGCAGCGGCGTCTGGCGTTGGTCAAGGGCCTTGCCGATGGTGTGGTGTTGCCCACCGACAAGATCGTGGCGGCGCTGGAGGCGTTGATCCTGCCTGGCGACCGTGTGGTGCTGGAGGGCAATAACCAGAAGCAGGCGGACTTCCTGTCCCGCTCCCTGGCCAAGGCCGATCCGGCAAAGCTGCACGACCTGCACATGATCATGCCCAGCGTCGGCCGTTCCGAGCATCTCGATCTGTTCGAACGCGGCATCGCCCGCAAGCTCGACTTCTCCTTCGCCGGCACCCAAAGCCTGCGCATCAGTCAGTTGCTCGAAGACGGCCTGCTGGAAATCGGCGCGATCCACACCTACATCGAGCTCTATGCGCGGCTGGTGGTGGACCTGATTCCCAACGTCGTGCTCTCGGCCGGTTTCATGGCCGACCGTGCCGGCAACATCTACACCGGGCCCAGCACTGAAGACACTCCAGCATTGATCGAACCGGCGGCTTTCAGTGACGGCATCGTCATCGTCCAGGTCAACCAGTTGGTGGATGACGTCAGCGACCTGCCTCGCGTCGACATTCCCGCCTCCTGGGTCGATTTCGTGGTGGTGGCCGACAAGCCGTTCTACATCGAGCCGCTGTTCACCCGCGACCCCAGGCACATCAAGCCGGTGCATGTGCTGATGGCGATGATGGCGATTCGCGGGATCTACGAAAAACACAACGTGCAGTCCCTGAACCACGGTATCGGATTCAACACCGCCGCCATCGAACTGATCCTGCCCACCTACGGCGAATCCCTTGGCCTGAAGGGCAAGATCTGCCGTAACTGGACCCTCAATCCGCATCCGACGTTGATCCCGGCGATTGAAAGCGGTTGGGTCGAAAGCGTGCATTGCTTCGGCACCGAGCTGGGGATGGAAAGCTACATCGCCGCCCGTCCTGACGTGTTCTTCACCGGGCGTGATGGCTCCTTGCGCTCCAACCGGATGTTCAGTCAACTCGCCGGGCAGTACGCAGTGGACCTGTTCATCGGTGCCACCCTGCAAGTCGATGGCGATGGCCATTCCTCGACCGTGACCCGTGGGCGCCTGGCCGGTTTCGGCGGGGCGCCGAACATGGGGCATGACCCGCGCGGTCGTCGTCACGGCACGCCGGCCTGGCTCGACATGCGCCACACCGACGTGGCCGAGCCGATGCTCGAGCGCGGCAAGAAGCTTGTGGTGCAAATGGTCGAGACCTTCCAGGAGGGCGGCAAACCGACTTTCGTCGAAACCCTCGATGCTATCGAAGTGGCGAAGAAAAGCGGCATGCCGCTGGCACCGATCATGGTCTACGGCGACGACGTCACCCACCTGCTGACCGAAGAAGGCATCGCCTACCTGTACAAGGCGCGTTCGCTGGAAGAACGCCAGGCGATGATCGCCGCCGTCGCCGGGGTGACCGCGATCGGCTTGCGCCACAACCCGAAAGACACCGCGCGCATGCGCCGCGAAGGCTTGATCGCCTTGCCCGAAGACCTCGGCATCCGCCGCACCGACGCCACCCGCGAATTGCTCGCCGCCAAAAGCGTGGCCGATCTGGTGGAGTGGTCCGGTGGCCTCTACAACCCGCCCGCCAAATTCAGGAGCTGGTAATGCACGCATTCAACCTGCAACCGAAAACCCTGAGCCTGGCCGAACGCCTGGCGGACCTGGCGGTGGACGCGCTGATCGACGAAGCGGACCTGTCGCCGAAACCGGCACTGGTCGACCGTCGCGGCAATGGCGCGCACACCGATTTGCACCTTGGGCTGATGCACGCCTCGGCGCTGGCCCTGTGGCCGGCGTTCAAGGAAATGGCTGAAGCCGCTATCGATATTGGCGAGATCGGTTTGCCGCTGCGTGAAGCCATTGGCCTGATCGGTCGTGAGGGCGAACAAGCGATGCTCGCCACCACCAGCGGGGTGAACACCCACCGTGGCGCCATCTGGGCTTTGGGCCTGTTGGTCGCTGCGGTTGCCCTTGAACCTGAATCCAGCGCTGCCGGCTCCATCACGCTGCGCGCCGCACGCCTGGCCTTGCTGGATGACCGCTATATGCCACGTCCGCTCAGCCACGGTGTGCAAGTTGCCCAACGCTACGGTGCGCGCGGTGCCCGTGAAGAAGCGCAACTCGGCTTCCCGGCCGTGACCCAGCGCGCGCTGCCGCAACTCCTGCGCAGCCGTGCTGCCGGCCATGGCGAGCAGAACGCCCGGCTCGATGCACTGCTGGCGATCATGACTGACCTGTCCGATACCTGCGTGCTGTACCGCGCCGGGGAAGAGGGCCTGCACACCATGCAGCTCGGCGCGCAGGCGGTGCTCGACGCGGGCGGCAGTGCCAGCCTCGCCGGCCGTCGTCGTTTGCATGAGCTGGACCAACAATTAATCGCATTGAATGCCTCGCCCGGTGGCGCTGCCGACCTGCTCGCCGCCTGCCTGTTCATCGACCGAATCGAGTCTTTCGACGGCATTACCCAGGGAGCCTATTGATGGAAACCTTATCCTTTGAATTCCCCGCCGGGCAGCCGCCACGCGGTCGCACGCTGGTGGGCTGTGTCGGTTCGGGCGATCTGGAAGTGCTGATCCAGCCGGGTCAACCCGGCAAGCTGACCATCACCGTGCAGACCTCGGTCAACGGCAGCGAACAGCGCTGGCAGCATCTGTTTGCGCGGATGTTCGACGGCCAGACACCGTCGGCGATGGACATTGATATCCACGATTTCGGCGCCACCCCCGGCGTGGTGCGCCTGCGTCTGGAACAGGGCTTCGAGGAGATCGGCCATGACTGACAGTGCCGCACTTCTCAACAAGCACAGCTTTGTCGAACTCGGCGCCCGGCAACGGGCGAAAGCCTTGCTCGATGCTGGCACCTTTCGCGAGTTGATCGATCCGTTTCAGCGGGTCATGTCGCCTTGGCTGGTGCGACAGGGCGTGGTGCCGCAAGCCGATGACGGCGTGGTGATCGCCAAGGGCAACCTCGACGGCTTGCCGGTGGTCATCGCGGCTATCGAAGGTGCGTTCCAGGGCGGCAGTCTCGGTGAAGTCGGTGGGGCGAAAATCGCCGGCGCACTGGAACTGGCGGCCGAAGATAACCGCAAGGGCATCCCGACCCGGGCCGTGCTGCTGCTGGAGACCGGCGGAGTACGTTTGCAGGAAGCGAATCTTGGCCTGGCAGCGATTGCCGATATCCATGCGGCGATTGTCGATCTGCGTCAGTACCAGCCGGTGATCGGTGTGGTGGCCGGCAGTGTCGGTTGCTTCGGCGGCATGTCGATTGCCGCCGGGTTGTGCAGCTATTTGCTGGTGACTCAGGAAGCACGGCTGGGCCTGAACGGTCCGCAGGTGATCGAACAGGAAGCCGGGCTTGAGGAATATGACTCCCGCGACCGTCCCTTCATCTGGAGCCTGACCGGTGGCGAGCAGCGCTTTGCCACGGGATTGGTGGATCGTTACGCCGAAGATGACGTGGCGCAGATCCGTCAGCAGGTCGGTGAATTGCTCCAGCAAGGTTTGCCGGTGCAGCAGCGTAGCGGCCAGGCCGAACTGTACCTGCAACGGCTGGCGCGTCTGGATGCCGAACCGCAAATCGAGCCGGCTACGGTTCGCGACTTGTATCAAGGAGAGCGCTCATGAGTGCGTATTCCCTCAGGGGCTTGAACTGGTTCAACGCCTTGAATGCCGATGGCAAGCCGGTGGGTGGTTTGCCGGCTTCACTGAAAGTGGCCGATGGCTTTGTGGGTGAGCAACCCGTGCGGTTCATCGCCGTGGTGGCCGATCCCGACAACCGTTTCGCCCGCGCCCGCAACGGTGAGGTCGGTTTGCTCGAAGGCTGGGGTCTGGCCAAGGCTGTGGATGAAGTCATCTCGGCTGATCGGGGCACGCCGCACAAACGCGCGCTGATCGCCATCGTCGATGTGCCGAGCCAGGCATACGGTCGTCGCGAAGAAGCCCTTGGGATTCATCAAGCGTTGGCCGGCGCGGCGGACAGTTATGCCCGCGCGCGCCTGGTCGGGCATGCGGTGATCGGTTTGCTGGTGGGCAAGGCGATGTCCGGTGCGTTTCTCGCTCACGGCTATCAGGCCAACCGGCTGATCGCCCTGCGTGATCCGGGTGTGATGGTGCATGCCATGGGCAAGGCCTCGGCGGCGCGGGTGACGTTGCGCAGTGTCGAAGAACTGGAAGCTTTGGCCGCCAGTGTGCCGCCGATGGCCTATGACATCGACAGCTATGCCAGCCTTGGTTTGCTCTGGGAAACCCTGGCGGTGGAACAGATCGAACAGCCCACGAGCGCCGATGTGAGCCGGGTGACTGAGTGCCTGGTTCAGGCCATCGACGATGTTGCCGAGAAAGGTCATGACCTGAGCAGCCGTCTGGGTGCGAGCAATCGCGCGGCATCGAGCCATGTTCGTCAGCTGTTGAGAGAGCAGTGGTGAACGCGTTCATGGCCCACGACCTGCTCTGGGGCATGCCCCCGGGGCAGTTGCCAGCGGATGCGCCTGCGTGGGCGGTCGAATCGCTCGGCGCCGGGCAGCCGGTGGTGGTGCGCCGCGCGGTGTCGGAAGCGGGGCAGGTGGCGGTTGGCGTGCGTGGGCGATTGCGTGAGCAGCGTTATGCGGCGTCGATGGCGATCGCTTCGGTTTCGCGTCGGGTGCAGCCGGAGCAACTTTGTCATGTCGATATCGATCGGGACTTGCCGGTCACTCGGGCACTCAAGCAATTGCGTCCGCTGCTCGACGACTGCGGTTGGACATGGGGTATCAGCGGCAGTACCGGATTTGAGCTGGCCAGTGGATTTACGGCCTTGCACGAGGGCAGTGATCTCGACCTGATTCTGCGCACGCCACAGCCGTTGACCCGTACTGAGGCACGGGAACTGGTGACGATGCTCAAGGTGGCGGCGTGTGTGGTGGACATGCAGTTGCAGACCCCATTTGGCGCGGTGGCATTACGCGAATGGGCCGGTTCTTCTAATCGGGTACTGCTCAAAAACGCCACTCAAGCCTGTCTGGTCATGGATCCGTGGAACCCACAGGAGCAAGCGGCATGAGCAGCTTGCTGGTATTCCCCGGTCAGGGCGCGCAGCAGCCGGGCATGCTCCAGCGTGTGCCACGGGAATTTCTCGGCGAGGCGAGTGATGTGCTCGGCGAAGACGTATCGCTGCTGGATTCTGCCGAGGCGTTGCAATCGACAAGGGCGGTACAGCTTTGCCTGTTGATCGCTGGCGTGGCGGCTTCGCGGCAGTTGGCGCTGCCGGCGGATTACGTCGCCGGGTTGTCCATCGGTGCCTATCCGGCGGCGGTGGTGGCCGGCGCCTTGAGCTTCAGCGATGCGCTGCATCTGGTCAGCCTGCGCGGTGAATTGATGCAGCAGGCGTATCCACGGGGCTATGGCATGACCGCGATCATCGGTCTGGATCTGGCGACGGTGGAGGGCTTGCTGGCGCGGGTCCACAGCGATGATTCGCCGGTGTACCTGGCCAACATCAACGCCGATAACCAGGTGGTGATTGCCGGCGGCGATGGCGCGATGAAAGCGGTGGCCGGATTGGCGAAAGATCGTGGTGCCGCAATGGCCAAACGTCTGGCGGTGAGCGTGCCTTCACACTGCCCGCTGTTGGAGGCACCAGCAAAAATGCTGGCCGAGGCCTTCGCCAAGGTGCAATTGAAAACACCATCGCTGGGTTACTTGAGTGGCAGCCGTGCCCGGCCCGTCACCCACATCGAAGCCTTGCGCGACGACCTGGCTTTCAACATGTGCCGCGTGGTGGATTGGCGCGGCACCGTACAAAGCGCCTACGAGCGCGGCGTACGTCTACAGATCGAACTGCCGCCCGGTGCGGTGCTGACCGGGCTGGCGCGCCGGGTGTTCGAACAGGGCACCGTGATTGCTTTCGACGGTGCCCGGCTCGATACCCTGCAGGCGCTGTTGCGTGAGGAGGGAAACCGCCAACCCTAGATCACTCAAGCCTTCGAACAACAAAAACAACATTCGACGATGCACTTTGAGGACGACAACAATGATTATTTACGGTGTGGCGCTGCTGGCGATCTGTACGCTGGCAGGGGTGATCATGGGTGACATGCTCGGCGTGTTGCTGGGCGTGAAATCCAACGTCGGCGGGGTCGGGATCGCGATGATCCTGCTGATCTGCGCGCGGTTGTGGATGCAAAAACGCGGCGGCATGACCCGGGATTGCGAGATGGGCGTCGGCTTCTGGGGCGCCATGTACATTCCGGTGGTGGTCGCCATGGCGGCGCAACAGAACGTGGTCACAGCCCTGCACGGCGGCCCTGTTGCAGTGCTCGCGGCCATCGGTTCGGTGGTGGTCTGCGGTTGCACCATTGCCTTGATCAGCCGGACCCACAAGGGCGAACCCTTGCCCGACGAGCCGACGGAAATAACGTCGGTTGGCGCACCGGCAGGAGGTCGCTGATATGTGGGATCTCATCGAGAAAGGCCTGGAGCATAACGGCTTGATCACCGCGTTCGCTTTCGTGGGTGTGATCATGTGGGTGTCGGTGATTCTTTCGAAGCGCCTGACGTTCGGGCGGATTCACGGCTCGGCGATTGCCATTGTCATTGGCCTGGTGCTGGCCTGGGTCGGCGGCACGATGACCGGCGGACAAAAAGGCCTGGCGGACCTGACGTTGTTCTCCGGCATCGGCCTGATGGGTGGCGCCATGCTACGGGACTTCGCCATCGTCGCCACGGCGTTCGAAGTGCAGGCCACCGAAGCGAAAAAGGCCGGGTTGATCGGCGTGATCGCGCTGTTGCTGGGCACTGTCCTGCCGTTCATTGTCGGTGCGTGCATGGCCTGGGCGTTCGGCTATCGCGATGCGGTGAGCATGACCACCATTGGCGCAGGCGCAGTGACCTACATCGTCGGCCCGGTAACGGGCGCGGCGATTGGCGCGACCTCGGACGTGATGGCGTTGTCGATTGCCACGGGGTTGATCAAGGCGATTCTGGTGATGGTCGGCACGCCAATGGCAGCACGCTGGATGGGCCTGGACAATCCGCGTTCGGCGATGGTGTTTGGCGGATTGGCCGGGACGGTCAGCGGTGTGACGGCGGGGCTGGCGGCGACGGATCGGCGACTGGTGCCTTATGGCGCGTTGACCGCGACTTTCCATACCGGGCTTGGGTGCTTGTTGGGGCCATCGTTGTTGTACTTCATTGTTCGCGGGATTGTCGGTTAACTGTTGGATCATTGTTGAATGGGCTGACGCTTTCGCGAGCAGGCTCGCTCCCACAGGGGATTGCATTCCAATGTGGGAGCGAGCCTGCTCGCGAATGGGGCGACTCGGTTTCAGGCCTGGCGATTGGCATACATCCGGCACTCCGCCAGCAACGCCAGCAGGTTTGGGTCGCGTTCCTTGGCTTTGAGAAACACCACGCCAATGTGCTGCTGCAATCGATACTTTTCCTGCAACGGGATCAGTTTCACCCGGTTCTCGTACACCGCCGCAATCCGCCCCGGCAACAACGCATATCCTACCCCCGAGCTGACCATGCTCAGCAGGGTGAAGATGTCGTTGACCTGCATCGCCACCTTCGGCTCGAACCCCGCCTGGCTGAACACCCGATTGCCGTCCTGATGGGTGGCGAAGCCCTGGGTCAAGGTGATGAAGGTTTCGTCGCGGACTTCGGCCAGGTCGACTTCAGAGCGTTGAGCAAATTTGGAATCCGCCGGCGTGGCCAGGAAGATATCGTCGGAAAACAGCGGGATGTGCTCCAGGTCCGGATCGTTGATGCTGTCGTCCAGTGACACCAGAATCGCATCGACCTCCATGTTCTTGAGCTTGTACAACAGGTCGAAGTTCGAGCCGAGAATCAGATCGATGTTGAGCTCGCTGCGACGGATTTTCAGGCCCATGATCAATTGCGGTACGGTCTTCACCGTCAGCGAATACAGCGAGCCCAGCTTGAAGCGCTCGGCGGAAAAACCAGCAGCCTCGCGGGTCAGACGTACGCTTTCGAGTACATCCTGAATCAGCTTCTGCGCCCGTTCCTCCAACACATAGGCGCTTTCCAGCGGTGTCAGGTTGCGGCCTTCGTGCTTGAACAACGGACAGCGCAGGGCGCTTTCCAAGGAGTGGATCGCCCGATGCACGCTGACATTGCTGGTCTGCAACTCGGCGGCGGCCCGGGCCAGATTGCCGGTGCGCATGAAAGCCAGGAACACCTCGAGTTTTTTAAGGGTCAACTCTTCGTCGATCAGCATGGGGTGGACTCTTTTTGGAATGACCCGATTGTGCACGCATGCGGGGGTTGTTGTGTTCTGAAACATTGCGCTTTTACGCTTGAGGCCTGAGCCTTGTGCGTTGCGGTAACGATTTTCGAGGGGTAGGCAAGCGATGTATCACGGAGAACGATTGAACGCCTGGACGCATTTGGTCGGGGCGGTGGCGGCGTTTGTCGGCGGGGTGTGGCTGATTGTTGTCGCCAGCCTTGATGGCAGTCCGTGGAAGATCGTCAGCATGGCGATTTACGCCTTTACCTTGCTGGTGTTGTACAGCGCATCGACCGTTTATCACAGCGTGCGCGGGCGCAAGAAAGCGATCATGCAGAAGGTCGATCACTTTTCCATCTACCTGTTGATCGCCGGCAGCTACACGCCGTTCTGCCTGGTGACCCTGCGCGGGCCTTGGGGGTGGACGCTGTTCGGGATCGTCTGGGGGCTGGCGCTGATCGGCATCCTGCAAGAGATTAAACCGCGTTCGGAAGCGCGGATTCTGTCGATCGTGATTTATGCGGTGATGGGCTGGATCGTGCTGGTGGCGGTCAAGCCGTTGCTGGCGGCATTGGGCGGTGCCGGGTTTGCCTGGTTGGCGTTGGGTGGTGTGTTTTACACCGTGGGTATCATCTTTTTTGCTTTGGATCACCGCCTGCGGCATGCCCATGGGATCTGGCATTTGTTCGTGATTGCCGGGAGTTTGCTGCACTTTGTCGCGATTTTGTTTTATGTCCTTTGAATCGCACTGTGACTTTAACCTGTGGGAGCGAGCCTGCTCGCGAAGGCGTCAGTTCAGCCCACATCATCGTTGGCTGATCCACCGCATTCGCGAGCAGGCTCACTCCCACAAGGGGTATTTACTGGATTCAAGAGGGGGGCGGGATCAGGCGATCGAGTTGTGCCTGGGCCCGTCGGCTGAAGATTTGCAGCAGGTCGTTCAAGGTATGGGGTGGCGGTTCGGCGGCGCGGGTCACTGCGTACAGGGTGATGGGCAGCGGTGGCGCCAAGGGGCGAATTGTCGTCGCGGCAGATGACGCACCGAGTGCCGTGAACGGGTCGATCACCGCCAGCCCGGCACCGGACTCCACCATCGCCCGCGCCAAAGAATAAGTCTGCACGGCGATACGCACTCGGGGCGGCGGTTCAACCGCTTCGAGGTAGCTGTCGAGCCGGGCGGCCAACGGGTCGGCGCTGGACAGGCCAATCAAGGGCTCACCGGCCAGGGCCATCAACGGCAGCGGTTGGCCGACGTCCTCGTTCGACCAATAACCCCTCGGCGCCAACGCCACCAGCACCCCCGACGCCAGGGTCTGAGCCTTCAATCCGGGATGATCCGGCCGCTGCAAGGTCAGGGCGACATCCACTTCGCGCATCAGCAGGTTCTGCACCAGTTCGCGGCTATGGGCACTGGACAGTTCGCAGGCGATGTCCGGGTAGCGCCCGGTCCATTCGTGAATGGCCGGCGGCAGCAATGACAGGGCCAGCGCCGGGGTGGCGCCGATGCGCAGGCTGTGGCCCGGCTGGCGGCGCAGGCTCTGGGCCAGGCGTCGCACGCCTTGCAGGCTTTCGCTGACCTTGTCGACTTCGCGCTCCAGCTCCAAGGCTTCCGGCGTCGCCTGCAGCTTGCCGCGTACCCGCAAGAACAACGGGAAACCCAACTGCTGCTCGGCATGCTGCAGCACCTTGGTCACCGCCGGTTGCGAGACGTGCAGCAATTGCGCGGCCGCGCTGATCGAACCGGTTTGGCGGATAGCCTGGAAAATCTCGATGTGGCGAAGACGCATGGCAAGTCCATAACCTTTGTTTATGGGTCAGGTATCTTTATTCATTGTCCACCGCCTGTCATCCGGCTCTAACCTCGGCTTCGTCTTCACTACGGTATTAAGGACGGACATGGCTCAGCGTGTGTGCATCATCGGCGGCGGCGTGATTGGTCTGGCAACGGCCTATGCGCTGGTGCGCGACGGCTTCGAGGTGACGGTGGTCGAGGCCCGGGACTCGCTGGGCAGCGAAACCAGTTTTGCCAATGGCGGCCAGCTCTCCTACCGCTATGTTGCGCCGCTGGCTGACGCCGGTGTGCCGCTGCAAGCCATCGGCTGGATGCTGCGTGGCGATTCGCCCCTGAAGCTGCGCCCACGCCTGGACCCGGTGCAGTGGCGCTGGATGGCATCATTCCTTGCTGCCTGTCGAAGCTCGGTCAACCGAGAGAACGCCGGGCACCTGTTGCGTCTTGCGCTGTTGAGCCAGAGCACATTGAAAAGCTGGCGCGAGGACGATGGGCTGGCCGGTTTCCAATGGCGGCGCAACGGCAAACTGGTGGCCTTTCGCACCGCCGGCAGCTTCGAGCATGCGCGCAAAAAACTGGCCGATCCGCAGCAGCAAGTATTGTCGGCGATCGAGTGTGCAGCGCTTGAACCCGCGCTGGTCGATACCCCCTTTGTCGGCGCGATTTACACCCCGGACGAAGAGGTCGGCGATTGCCATGGGTTCTGTCAGCAGTTGGCCGCACGGTTGAAGGCGTCCGGTCGTTGCGAGTTTCGTCTCGGTCAGGCAGTGACCGGGATTCGCCACGCCAACGGCAGCGTCAATGCCATCGAACTGGGCGAGGAAATAATGGCCGTTGACCAACTGGTCATTGCCGCGGGCCACCGCAGTCCACTGTTGGCATTGCCCGGCCTGCACCTGCCGCTTTATCCGCTGAAGGGCTACAGCCTGACCGTGCCCATCGGCAGCGGACACCGGGCACCGGACGTGAGCATCACCGATTACGATCGCAAAATCGTTTACGCCCGCATCGGCGAACAGTTACGGGTGGCCGCGATGGTCGACATCGTCGGCTTCGACCCTGCCATCGATCCCGAGCGCCTGGCCCTGATCAAGCGCCAGGTACGCGATACCTTTCCCGATGCCGCAGACTATGAGGCCGCCGTGGCATGGGCCGGCATGCGTCCGGCGACGCCCAGTGGTGTGCCGTTGCTCGGAGCCACGGCTTATCGCAACTTGTGGCTCAATCTCGGCCATGGTGCGCTCGGCTTTACCCTGGCGTGCGGCAGCGGTCGCTTGCTCAGCGAGCTGATCGGCCAGCGCACGGCTTCCATCGATCTGAACGGTTTCAATCACCGGACCGCCTGAATCTGAAAGCACAACCCACAACGGAGAATAACAATGCAAAAAATCACGTTGCTCGGCTGCACCCTTGGTCTATTGCTTGGTGGCCAGGTCCAGGCCAATGAAACGCCCCTGACCGGCACATTAAGCAAGATCGCCAGTGCCAACAGCATCACCCTGGGCTATCGCGATGCGTCGGTGCCGTTCTCTTACGTGGGCGATCACACGGGCAAGCCGATGGGCTATTCGGTGGATCTGGCGGGCAAGATTGTCGAGCGCATCCAGCAACAACTGGCACTGCCGGATCTCAAGGTGAAGTACAACCTGGTGACCTCGCAAACCCGCATTCCCCTGGTGCAGAACGGCACCGTGGACCTGGAGTGCGGCTCCACCGGCGTGACCGCCGAGCGCCAGAAGCAAGTGGCGTTTTCCTATGGCTTCATCTACGTCAAAGGCCAGCTGCTGACGGCCAGGGACAGTGGCATCAAGCGCTTCGCCGACTTGCGCGGCAAGAACGTGGTCACCACCGCGGGCACCACCAACGAGCGGTTTCTGAAAAGCTACAACGTCGATAACAAGATCGATATGTTCGTGATCAGCGCCAAGGATCACGGCGAAGCGTTCCAGATGCTGCAATCGGGTCGCGCGGCGGCGTTCTACATGGATGATGCACTGCTCTACGGTGAGCGCGCCAAGGCCCACGATCCGCATAAGTGGGTGGTGGTCGGGGAGGAGCAGTCGCGGGAAATCTACAGTTGCATGGTGCGCAAGGACGACCCGCAATTCCTGGCGCTGGTTAACGGGGTGTTGGGTGATCTGTATAGCTCGGGCGAGATCAACGGTATCTATCAGCGCTGGTTCGAACAACCGATTCCACCGAAAGGCCTGAACCTGGAATTTCCGATGACCAGCGAGCTCAAGGCGATCATTGCCAAACCGGTGAGTGATCCGGTGCAGTAGTTTTTTAATGTCTTGAAGACCGCGTCGCGGCCATTCGCGAGCAGGCTCGCTCCCACTTTGGAATGCGTTCCACTGTGGGAGCGAGCCTGCTCACGAAAGGGCCCTAGAAATCACCCCATAACTGCTGGGCCACCGCCAATGCAACAACAGGAGCCGTCTCTGTTCGCAACACCCGCGGCCCAAGTCTGGCAGCGTGAAAACCGGCAGACCGAGCCTGATCGACCTCCGCATCAGACAACCCACCTTCGGGACCAATCAGGAACGCCAGGGTCGAAGGCCTGGCATGACTGACCAATGGCTCGGCCACCGGGTGCAGCACCAGCTTCAGCTGCGCTTCGGTCTGTTTCAACCAGTCGCCCAACAGCATCGGCGGATGAATCACCGGCACCCTGGAACGCCCGCATTGTTCACACGCGCTGATCGCCACCTGGCGCCAATGCAGCAGGCGTTTATCGGCGCGTTCGTCCTTGAGCCGGACTTCGCAGCGCTCGCTGAAAATCGGGGTGATTTCGCTGACGCCCAATTCGGTGGCTTTCTGAATCGCCCAGTCCATGCGCTCTCCGCGGGAAAGGCCTTGGCCAAGATGAATCTGCAGTGGTGATTCCACCTGGCCGGTGAACTGCTCATCGATCTGCACGACCACGCGTTTTTTGCCGACTTCCACCAGCGTGGCTCGGAACTCATGACCTGAGCCGTCGAACAGTTGCAACGCATCGCCCTCGGCCATGCGCAGTACGCGACCGATGTAATGGGCCTGGGCTTCGGGCAATTCGTGTTCGCCCGTACTCAGGGGGGCGTCGATGAAGAAGCGGGACAGTCTCATGTTGGGTCTCTGTAATTCATGTATAGGTCATGGCGACGCTTTCGCGAGCAGGCTCGCTCCCACAGTTGACCGAGTTCTCTGTGGGAGCGAGCCTGCTCGCGAAGAGGTCATTCCAGACGCTGTGAAAGCTTAGGTGAAATCAATCAGCCCGGATCACGGAAGCCGGGATGGAAGTCCTTCGGCACCGCCACGCTGATGCCGTCGCGAGTGGCGATGTCGATGCCTTCGCTGGCGACCTCGGCCAGAAAGTCGATCTGCTCCGGGGTGATTACGTACGGTGGCAGGAAATACACCACGCTGCCCAACGGTCGAAGCAAGGCGCCGCGCTCCAGGGCGTGCTGAAATACCTTCAAGCCGCGACGTTCCTGCCATGGATAAGCCTCTTTTGTGGCCTTGTCCTTGACCATCTCGATGGCCAGCACCATGCCGGTCTGGCGCACTTCGCTGACGTTCGGGTGGTCCACCAGGTGTGCGGTGGAGGAGGCCATGCGCTGCGCCAGGGCCTTGTTGCTCTCGATGACATTGTCTTCTTCGAAGATGTCCAGCGTCGCCAGTGCGGCCGCACACGCCAGCGGATTGCCGGTGTAGCTGTGGGAGTGCAGGAAGGCACGCAGGGTCGGGTAGTCGTCGTAGAAAGCGCTGTAGACCTCGTCAGTGGTCAGGCACGCGGCCAGCGGCAGATAACCGCCAGTCAGCGCCTTGGACAGGCAGAGGAAATCCGGACGGATGCCGGCCTGCTCGCAGGCGAACATCGTCCCGGTGCGGCCGAATCCCACGGCGATTTCATCGTGGATCAGGTGCACGCCATAGCGGTCGCAGGCTTCGCGCAACAGCTTGAGATACACCGGGTGGTACATGCGCATGCCGCCGGCGCCCTGGATCAACGGCTCGACGATCACCGCCGCCACGCTGTCATGGTTCTGCGCCAGGGTTTGCTCCATCGCCGCGAACATGTTGCGCGAGTGCTCTTCCCAGCTCATGCCCTCGGGACGCAGGTAGCAATCGGGGCTTGGCACCTTGATGGTGTCGAGCAGCAGGGCCTTGTAGGTTTCGGTGAACAACGGCACGTCGCCCACCGACATCGCCGCCATGGTTTCGCCGTGGTAGCTGTTGGTCAGGGTGACGAAGCGCTTCTTGTTCGGCTGGCCGCGGTTGAGCCAATAGTGAAAGCTCATTTTCAGCGCGACTTCGATGCAGGACGAGCCGTTATCGGCGTAGAAGCACCGGGTCAGGCCTTCCGGCGTCATCTTCACCAGACGCTCGGACAACTCGATCACCGGTTGATGGCTGAAACCGGCCAGGATCACATGCTCCAGCTGATCGACCTGATCCTTGATGCGCTGGTTGATCCGCGGGTTGGCGTGGCCGAACACGTTGACCCACCAGGAACTGACCGCGTCGAGGTAGCGCTTGCCTTCGAAGTCCTCCAGCCAGACGCCTTCCCCGCGCTTGATCGGGATCAGCGGCAGTTGCTCGTGGTCTTTCATCTGGGTGCAGGGATGCCACAACACCGCGAGATCGCGTTCCATCCACTGTTTATTCAGGCCCATCTTCAGTCTCCTCGAGGCTGTCCGTGACACACGCGGACATACAGTCGCGCAAGCCTATGCAATGCATCGCACGGGGACAACCCATTGTATCGAATGAGCTACTTTGTATAGGCAGGTAGACGTTGCTGGCGGGCGTCTGAAGGCTGACGTATTCTTCGCGGTTCTTGAGCCGTCTGGCTCGAAAAACCGCTATTTTTCCTGTCTTTCCGGAGTTCGCTGAATGTCTGTCGGTTGGCTGCGCGCCTGTGCGTTGGTGATGTTGGGGCTGTTCAGCGTGTCTGCGCTGGCCAAAGATAAAACCGCGATCGTGATTGGTGGCGGGGTCGCTGGCCTCACGGCCGCTTATGAGCTGCAGAACAAAGGCTGGAAGGTCACTCTGCTGGAGGCCAAGCCGAGCTTGGGCGGCCGCTCCGGCATGGCCACCAGTGAGTGGATCGGCAATGATAAAACCCAACCGGTCCTGAACAAGTACGTATCGACCTTCAAGCTGAGCACCACACCGGCCCCTGAGTTCGTACGCACGCCCGGCTATCTGATCGACGGCGTGTATTACACCGCAGCCGATCTGGCCACCAAGGAGCCGGCGACCGCCGAAGCGCTCAAGCGCTACGAAAAGACCGTGGACGACCTGGCGCGCTCGATCGAAGACCCGCAGAACCCGTCCGCCAACAGCACGCTGCATGCCCTGGACCAGATCAACGTGTCCAACTGGCTTGATCGCCTGAGCCTGCCGCCCACTGCCCGACAGCTGGTGAATCAGCAGATCCGTACCCGTTATGACGAACCGTCGCGCCTGTCGCTGCTGTATTTCGCGCAACAGAGCCGCGTTTACCGTGGTGTGGCCGACCGTGACCTGCGTGCTTCGCGTCTGGTCGGTGGCAGCCCGGTACTGGCCCAGGCTTTCGTTAAACAGCTGAAAACCATCAAGACCAGTGCCCCGGTCTCTTCCATCACTCAGGACAAGGACGGCGTCACCGTCAAGGTCGGCAGCGTCGGTTATCAGGCCGACTACGTGGTGCTGGCCGTGCCGTTGCGTGCCTTGAACAAAATTCAGATGACGCCGGCGCTCGACGCCCAGCACCTGGCCGCGATCAAGGGCACCAACTACGGCTGGCGCGACCAGATCATGCTGAAGTTCAAGACGCCGGTGTGGGAAAGCAAGGCGCGGATGTCCGGTGAGATCTACAGCAACACCGGGCTGGGCATGTTGTGGGTCGAACCGGCCCTCAAGGGCGGCGCCAACGTGGTGATCAACCTGTCCGGCGACAACGCCCGGGTCATGCAGGCCTTTGGTGACAAGCAGATTGCCGACCAGGTACTGATTCGCCTGCACGCGTTTTATCCGCAGGCGCGCGGTTCGTTCACCGGCTATGAAATCCGTCGCTACAGCAACGATCCTTCGATGGGCGGCGCCTACCTGGCCTTCGGCCCGGGCCAGATCAGCAAGTACTGGCGTCTGTGGGAACGTCCGGTTCAGCGTGTAGCCTTTGCCGGCGAGCACACCGACACCTTGTACCCGGGCACCCTGGAAGGTGCGTTGCGCACCGGTCAGCGCGCGGCCAGTCAGGTCGAAGACCTGGCAGCCGGCAAGTCGTTCGAACCGGCGAAGGCCGTTCCAGTGGCTGCCGCCGCTGCAGCCGGCGCCGTGGCGGCGAAGAAGGGCAACTTCTTCAGCAACCTGTTCGGTGGCTCGGACGACGACAAGAAGCCGGAACCGGTCAAGGCGCCTGAGCCTGTTGCTCCGCCAGCCCCGGTACCTGCTCCGGCGCCAGTCGCCGCGCCGGCACCGGTCGAAGCGCCGAAGCCAGCGGCGCCGGTGAAGGCCGAGCCGGCCAAGAAGGCGCCGGCTAAAACCCCGGTGAAGAAGCCGGCAGCCAAGACCGAGGCGAAAAAAGCCCCGGCCAAGGCCCCGGCGAAAAAGACTGAAGTGGCGAAGAAGCCAGCAGCGGCGACTGAGACCAAGGCTCAGTAGCGTTCAGGCGTAGAAAAGCGCGGCCCGAGGGTCGCGCTTTTTTTTGCTCATAGATTGCCGCCCTGCAGAATTTAGCGGTGGGTCAGATGTTTCCCACAAAATAATCAGAAGCAAATGATAGGTAGCGCCTGAGCTTAAATACTATGCTCTTTAAAAACTGGAGAGCGTATGAAAGCACTAGTGGCAGTAATGATATTGATAACGGCCTCTGGTTGTGAAAATGGCCATTTCTTTCCTAAAGGACCTGGTCATGAACTGGCCTATAAGTGCGATATTAATCCGTATGACCCTGATTGCTTAAATCCACCTCCCGTCTTCAAAAGCTCTTGAGTGCATAAGTCATTAATCATGATTAGAGAGGACCAAGTGAAAATTTCCATTCATAAATCTCTTTGCCGTCCGGTAGCACTCGGGTGAATCTTTCCTTCGCCTTTGGAATACGACCAGGGACGAATCCAGAGCGAGCCCAGCACAGATTTCCCGTGCGCTGGTCGTAAATGACCAGATTCCCGTCATCCTGTATAACCATACAAGTGTTGTACCACAGCGATTTATCAGTGCTGTGGGTGCTTTCAGCAATCCATAAACGTCTCCGAGACGGATCATAAAGAAAGCCATTGTTGCTGATCACAAACATTAGCGGCTCACGCATTTTTTTCGGGTACAAGGTTCTGCTATAAATCTGGTTGCCATCTGCAATCCATACTACAGCGCCATTATCCGTAATAACCAAGTTACCATCTGCTTGCAATAGCAATCGAAATCGACCGCTCCCTGATATTAAATACTGCCCCGGAGACATCGTTTGATTGGGAGGTAGCACTGAGGTGCCACTTGCTTGAAATGGGGTATAAGTAATAGCCATATTCTTCACCTTGATCAGTGAGAGTTATTGAGTGCTCATTCAATCAAGTTTAAAAAGGGAAGTGGCCGTACATATTTATCGCCTGTCAAAAAACATCTGCTGCTGATCTATCGCTTTCGCGAGCAGGCTCGCTCCCACAAGGGGTGGATGCGAACAGGAAAACCGAGCTCCCCATCGATCCACTGTGGGAGCGAGCCTGCTCGCGAAGGGGCCTGGACAGGCGGCAAAAATTTCCAGCCCTGCACTCACCCTCTGCCAGACTTTGGCCTTTAATCTTTCCTTAACCCACCCATTTCAGACTCTTGATCGTATTTCTCGATATTTCAAAGCAAAATTTTCCGCTTTAATTCGATAGATAACTCTTTAGTCTTGGTCGCACTTCTCACAGGATTTGGGCAATGCAGCTACGTAACTCTACTTCCCGCTATGGCTTGGTCAGCATGTTCCTGCATTGGGGCGTGGCGCTGGCAGTCTATGGTCTGTTTGCGTTGGGCTTGTGGATGGTCGGTCTCGATTACTACAGCGTCTGGCGCAAGGACGCACCGGATATCCACAAGAGCATCGGGCTGATATTGCTGGCGTTTATGTTGCTGCGTGTGCTGTGGCGTTTCATCAGTCCGCCGCCGCCCACCCTGACCAGCTACAGCCGTATGACGCGCCTCGGCGCCCATTTCGGCCATGGCTTCCTGTATCTCAGTCTGTTCGCTGTGATGATTGCCGGTTACCTGATTTCTACCGCCGAAGGTGTCGGGATACCGGTGTTTGGCCTGTTTGAAGTCCCTGCCCTGGTATCCGGACTACCGGACCAGGCAGATACCGCTGGCGTGATTCACCTCTACCTGGCGTGGGTGCTGGTCATTTTTTCCGGCCTCCATGCGTTGGCAGCATTGAAGCACCACTTTTTCGATCGCGATGTGACCCTCAAGCGAATGCTGGGTCGCAAAGCCTGAAGTTCAACCTCGACTCAAAGGAAAACAAAGTATGTTGAAAAAGACTCTGGCCGCCCTGGCAATCGGTTCCGCACTGTTGTCCGCCGGTAACGCTATGGCCGCTGACTACGTGGTCGACAAGGAAGGCCAGCACGCCTTCGTCGACTTCAAGATCAGTCACTTGGGCTACAGCTACATCACCGGTACTTTCAAGGACATCGACGGCAAGTTCAGCTTTGACGCCGCCAAGCCTGAAGCCAGCAAGATCGAGTTCAATGTGAACACTGCCAGCGTGTTCACCAACAACGCTGAGCGCGACAAACACATCGCCAGCGGCGACTTCCTGAACGCAGGCAAGTTTGGCAAAGCCACTTTCGTGTCCACCAGCGTCAAACCCACCGGTAAAAACGCCGCTGGCAAAGACACTGCCGACGTGGCCGGTGACCTGACCATCGCAGGCGTGACCAAGCCAATCGTGGTCAAGGCCACTTTCCTGGGTGAAGGCAAGGATCCATGGGGCGGCTACCGTGCAGGTTTTGAAGGCACGTTCAGCCTCAAGCGTTCCGATTTCGGCAAGCAGAAAGACCTCGGTCCATCGTCCGATGCAGTTGATATGTACGTAACCTTTGAAGGTGTCAAAGCGAAGTAATTTTCGCGCCTGACACAAAAACGCCCGCTGCTCTCACGAGCGCGGGCGTTTTTTATTGCCGTACAACATCTCTGCCGGTACCAACAATCCCTGTGGGAGCGAGCCTGCTCGCGAAGACGGCGGTATGAGTCAACTTGGAAATGACGGATAGACCGCTTTCGCGAGCAGGCTCGCTCCCACAGGGTTTCTCATTTGCCATAATGCCCCGGGTCTTTCGAGCCCAGGGCATTTTTCATTTCGGCGATAACTCAACGATTGCGGGTCAGCAACGCCGGTTTTTCGCCGCGAGGGCGGCTTGGCAGTTGATCCAGCTGCTCAGGTGTCGGGAAGCGGTCGGCCTTGGACTCCTTGTGCATGATCTTCGGCGCCGGGCCGCGCGGGTTCTGCACGGCCGGTTCCGAACGGGACTGATCGTCACGGGCCGGACGGCGATTGCGCGTGTCTTCGCGACGGGCCTGGCCGTCACGTGGCGCACCGTTGCGTGGGCCGCTGCGTTTGGCTGGCGGCGTACCGGTGCTGGCGCCATCGCTGTTGCGCGGACCGTTCTGACGACCCTGTGGCTTGCCGCCACGTGGAGCGCCCGAACCGGCAGCTGTACCTTGTGCCGCAGCTCCCGGACGGCGGCCACGGCCATGGGCCGGCTTCTGTTGTGGCACGTAGTCGACGCGGTTACCGAAGTTATCGATATCGTCGTCCAGGAACTCGTCCGGTGCACGGTCGGCAGCGGCGCGAGGCGGCTGGCTCGGTTGACGCTGTTCACGGGCCGGAGTGCCTTCGCGCGGCTTCTGTTCACGTGCCGGGCGTTCGCCGCGACCGGAGGCGGCAGGTTTTTCCTTGCCCTTGTCCTTGCCCTTGTCTTTACGACCGCCACCGCTGCCGTTCGGACCATCGCCGCGCGGGCCACGTGGGTTGCGCGGGTTGCGCATATCCGGACGTTCGCGGGCTTCCGGTTTTTCAGCTTCCACGGCGCTGGCATCGAAGCCCATCAGGTCGCCATCGGCGATTTTCTGCTTGGTCATGCGCTCGATGCTTTTCAGCAGTTTTTCTTCGTCCGGGGCCACCAGCGAGATCGCCTCGCCCGAACGACCGGCACGGCCGGTACGGCCGATGCGGTGCACATAGTCCTCATCAACGTTCGGCAGTTCGAAGTTGACCACGTGTGGCAACTGGTCGATGTCCAGGCCGCGGGCGGCGATGTCGGTGGCGACCAGGATGCGCACACTGCCTGCCTTGAAGTCGGCCAGGGCTTTGGTACGGGCGTTCTGGCTCTTGTTGCCGTGGATCGCGACAGCGCTCAGGCCGTGCTTGTCCAGGTACTCGGCCAGGCGGTTGGCGCCGTGCTTGGTGCGGGTGAACACCAGCACCTGTTCCCAGGCGCCAGCGGTGATCAGATGCGCCAGCAGCGCACGCTTGTGGCTGGCGGGCAGGCGGAACACGCGCTGTTCGATACGCTCGACCGTGGTGTTCGGCGGCGTGACTTCGATGCGTTCCGGGTTGTGCAGCAGTTTGCCGGCGAGGTCGGTGATGTCTTTGGAGAACGTCGCCGAGAACAGCAGGTTCTGCCGTTTGGCCGGCAGGCGTGCCAGGACTTTCTTCACGTCATGGACAAAGCCCATGTCGAGCATGCGGTCGGCTTCGTCCAGTACGAGGATTTCCACGTGGGACAGGTCGACGCTGCCTTGGCCGGCGAGATCGAGCAGACGGCCAGGGCAGGCCACCAGCACGTCAACGCCGCGGGACATGGCCTGAACCTGCGGGTTCATGCCGACGCCGCCGAAGATGCAGGCGCTGACGAATTTCAGGTCACGGGCATAGACCTTGAAGCTTTCGTGCACTTGTGCGGCGAGTTCGCGAGTGGGAGTCAGGACCAATACACGCGGTTGGCGCGGGCCGTGACGCTGGGATTTGTCCGGGTGACCGTTGGGGAACAACCGCTCCAGGATCGGAAGGGCGAAACCGCCGGTTTTACCAGTACCTGTCTGCGCCGCGACCATCAGGTCGCGACCTTGCAACACGGCGGGAATGGCCCGCTGTTGCACCGGAGTAGGCTCGGTATAGCCCGCATCTTCGATAGCGCGGACTAAAGCCTCGGAGAGACCGAGGGAAGCAAAGGACATGAGTAATCCTGTTTTAGTTAGGGCTTGGCCCAATGGGAGTCTTGCCTGGCGCGAATGGCGTTTAAGAGGACGCTATCCCGTCCGGTCCTGCCGGGTCTCGAAGGCTCGTCTGGAGCGCTCGCGCGGGCTGAAAAGCTGCGCTGTAGCGGGGTCGAGATGCCTTGAACGATTCCGGGCGTCCGGGCGTGAGCCTGGCGGGAAGGCCGGAGTATAACAGAGCAATCACTGCGCGCCGCTTTCCTGCTGCTCAACGGTTTTTGTACGGGTGGCGCTGACACTTGCGGCACCCGCTGCATTTGTCGGTGCAGCACCGTAGCGGGCGCTCAGCTCGGCATAGGCCGGTTCGCGCTTGAAGCGCTTGAGCTCGGCACCGAAGCGCTGCACCAGCAAATCCATACCGGCATTGCGCCGCACCGCCAGAAATTGACTCTGCTGGCTGATGATCGTGGGGTTTTCGGTAATCCTGTCGCGGATGTTCAGCTCGTCGAGCAGATGCTGGCCGACACGGCGGTCGGTGATCAGCAGGTCGATCCGTCCGCGCACCAGCTTTCCGAAGTTGGCTTCATGGCTGGGCGCCGGCTCGCGGGTGAACAGCGTCGACTCGCTGAAATCCTTGCTGTAGAGGTAACCCGGCGAGGTGCCGATAGTCAGGCCGCGAAGTTCGTCGAGGGTGCGGAACGGGTGTGGTCGTTCATTGGCATAGAACATCACGAACTGGACTTCCGAGAGCGGTTCGCTGGGGTAGAGCAGGGTCGCGTCGCGCTCATCGCTGTGAAAAATGTCCAGCGCCCCATCAGCCTGACCCGTTTCGAGCATCGACAGACAACGTTTCCATGGCAGGAACTGCCACTCCACTTCGATGCCCAGGCGCTTGAAGACAATCGCCGTGGTTTCGTAGTCCAGGCCCAGGGATTTGCCGTTTTCCTCATACACGTAAGGAGCCCACGGTTCTGTGACAATGCGCAATTTCTCGCCCCGAGCGGCAAAGCTCAGGCAAGTGAAGACAAACACGGCGATTAACTGCGTGATCAAAGGCATGGGCTGAGATTACGACGAGAAATGGGAAAGAGCCAGAAACTGGCTGCAGATGCTCTATCTCCGTGTCTTTGCGCACAATAAAAGTGCATGTGAGAACAAAAAATCGCAACCTGCGACAGCTCCTACAGAAACTTCACATTCCAATGTAGGAGCTGTCGCAGGCTGCGATCTTTTGATCTTTCTTTGACGATTTTTAACGCGGCAACTTCAGGTTGTTCCACACCGCCAGGCTCGCTTCGGCCTGATTCAGTGTGTAGAAGTGCAATCCTGGCGCGCCACCTTGCAGCAATCGATCACACATCTCGGTGATGACTTGCTCGCCGAAACGCTGAATGCTTTGGGTGTCGTCGCCGTACGCTTCCAGTTGCTTGCGGATCCAGCGCGGGATTTCCGCACCGCAGGCGTCGGAGAAGCGTGCCAGTTTGCTGTAGTTGGTGATCGGCATGATGCCCGGCACGATCGGGAGGTTCACGCCCAGCGCCCGCACGCGGTCGACAAAGTAGAAGTAGCTGTCGGCATTGAAGAAGTACTGGGTGATCGCGCTGTCGGCGCCGGCGTTGGCCTTGCGCACGAAGTTGGCGATATCGTCTTCGAAGTTACGCGCTTGCGGATGCATTTCCGGGTAGGCGGCGACTTCGATGTGGAAATGATTGCCAGTCTCTTCACGAATGAATTCGACCAGGTCATTGGCGTGGCGCAACTCACCACTGGCCATGCCCATGCCCGACGGCAAGTCGCCGCGCAGGGCAACGATGCGCTTGATGCCGGCCGCTTTGTACTCGGCCAGCAGGCCGCGCAAGTCGTCCTTGCTATCGCCCACGCAAGACAAGTGCGGTGCGGCAGGGATTTTCACTTCGCTTTCGAGCTGCAGCACGGTGTTGAGGGTGCGATCACGGGTCGAACCGCCAGCACCATAGGTGCAGGAGAAGAAGTCGGGGTTGTAGGTGGCCAGCTGACGAGCAGTGGCGAGCAGCTTTTCATGCCCAGCATCGGTCTTCGTAGGGAAGAACTCGAAGCTGTAGCGACGATCTTGGGACATGGTTATACCCTTGAAAACGCGTGAGCCTGTGAGGCTTGCACTTCCCGATGTGGGAGCAGGCTTGCTCGCGAAAGCGGTGGGTCAGGCAACATTAATGTTGAATGATAAGTCGCCTTCGCGAGCAAGCCCGCTCCCACAAGGGGGAGCAGGCTGCAGGTCTGATCAGTAGCGGTAAGCGTGCGGCTTGAACGGGCCTTCGACGGTCACGCCGATGTAGTCGGCCTGGGTCTTGGTCAGTTGAGTCACAACGCCGCCGAAACCGCGGACCATTTCCAGGGCCACTTCTTCGTCGAGTTTCTTCGGCAGTACTTCAACGGTCAGGCGCTCGGCTTTCTGGGCTGGCGACAGGTCGGCGTACTTCTGGCCGAACAGGAAGATCTGCGCCAGAACCTGGTTGGCGAACGAACCGTCCATGATGCGGCTTGGGTGGCCAGTGGCGTTGCCCAGGTTAACCAGACGGCCTTCGGCCAGCAGGATCAGGTAGTCGTCGTTCTGGGCATCGAATGCGCCAGGACCGGTACGATGGATCTTGTGAACCTGTGGCTTGACTTCTTCCCATGCCCAGTTCTTGCGCATGAAAGCGGTGTCGATTTCGTTGTCGAAGTGACCGATGTTGCAGACAACAGCGCGCTTCTTCAGGGCCTTGAGCATGTTTGCGTCGCAAACATTGACGTTACCGGTGGTGGTCACGATCAGGTCGATCTTGCCCAGCAGCGCTTTGTCGATGCTTTCTTCGGTACCGGTGTTGATACCGTCGATGAACGGCGAAACCAGTTCGAAGCCGTCCATGCAGGCTTGCATGGCGCAGATCGGGTCGACTTCGGAGACTTTAACGATCATGCCTTCCTGACGCAGGGACTGAGCAGAGCCCTTGCCCACGTCACCGTAACCGATGACCAGCGCTTGCTTGCCGGACAGCAGGTGGTCGGTACCGCGCTTGATCGCATCGTTCAGGCTATGACGGCAGCCGTACTTGTTGTCGTTCTTGCTCTTGGTTACCGAGTCGTTGACGTTGATGGCCGGGATTTTCAGCTCGCCCTTGGCCAGCATGTCCAGCAGGCGGTGCACGCCAGTGGTGGTTTCTTCGGTCACGCCGTGAACGCGGTCCAGTACCTGCGGGTACTTCTTGTGCAGCAATTCGGTCAGGTCGCCGCCGTCGTCGAGGATCATGTTGGCATCCCAAGGCGCGCCATCCTTGAGGATGGTTTGCTCCAGGCACCACTCGTACTCTTCTTCGGTTTCACCTTTCCAGGCGAAAACCGGAATGCCGGCAGCGGCGATGGATGCGGCGGCCTGGTCTTGAGTCGAGAAAATGTTGCAGGACGACCAGCGTACTTCGGCACCCAGGGCAACCAGGGTTTCGATCAGCACGGCAGTCTGGATGGTCATGTGGATGCAGCCGAGGATCTTCGCGCCCTTGAGCGGTTGCTCTTCGGAGTACTTGCGGCGCAGACCCATCAGGGCCGGCATTTCGGATTCGGCGATGATGGTTTCGCGACGACCCCAGGCAGCCAGGGACATGTCGGCGACTTTGTAATCGGTGAAATCTGCAGGCGTGATAACAGCGCTCATGAAGAGCCTCCATTCGTAATGTATGCGAATGGGCGCCGTTGTGCGTTTAGTGTCGGACCGATCAAGGCCCGGCAACGCCCCATCCGAGCCTGACAGGTCTAGCCTGCTGCAGCGCCCCTCGGACAGGTGGCGGGAAAACGGTATCAAGTTGAAGTTACCGTTTTGAAACGGGGGCGATTATAGCGGGCTATGCTGATCTTCCAAAGGGTTTCTGTCGGTCAATGTGCGAACGGTAATAGTGGCTATAGAAGATGCCGAATAGAGCTCTGGCCCGGGGTCTGCCAAGATACCGTCCATCATTGGGCAAGACGCAAAGGAGTGAACATGAATTTCCACACCCGCAAATGGGTCAAACCCGAAGACCTCAACCCCAACGGCACGCTGTTTGGCGGCAGTCTTCTTCGCTGGATCGACGAAGAAGCGGCGATCTACGCCATCGTTCAGTTGGGTAACCAGCGCGTCGTCACCAAGTACATTTCCGAAATCAACTTCGTCAGCGCTTCCCGTCAGGGCGACATTATCGAACTGGGCATCACCGCCACCGAGTTCGGCCGCACCTCGATCACCCTGACTTGCGAAGTGCGCAACAAAATCACCCGCAAAAGCATCCTGACGGTGGAGAAGATGGTCTTCGTCAACCTGGGCGAAGACGGTTTGCCTGCACCGCACGGCCGGACCGAGATCAAGTACGTCAAAGATCAGTTCAAGGATGATGACGCCGTTCAATGAATACGGTGGCGGCCCCTTCGCGAGCGGGGAAACGGAGATTGATCGGGCTACTGAACAGGTGTGATCCGCGCGGGTCGTAACTACATCGCACGCCAGCGGTTCAGGAGCTCCATGGACACTCATAAAGACGGCAAGACCCCCGAGCTCTCGGCTCACGAACAGCACGAGGTCGAAAAGAACCAGCCACCGCGCGCGGCGGTGCTGCACGAAATCATCCGTACCCAGGGCGATAAGGAACTTGAACGCAGCGTTGCAGCGTTGTGGTGGTCGGCGCTGGCTGCCGGCCTGACCATGGGGCTTTCGTTGATGGCCATGGGGTTGCTCAACTCCCGCTTGCCGGATGACGAAGGCTTCAAGGTGATTGCCAGTTTCGGCTACTGCGCCGGATTTCTCGCGGTGATCCTGGGTCGCCAGCAACTGTTCACCGAGAACACCCTGACGGCCGTGCTGCCGATCATGAGCAAGCCCACTTTGTGGAATTTCGGTCGTTTGTTGCGACTGTGGTCCGTGGTGCTGGTCGGCAACCTGTGCGGCACCATCCTGGTGGCTTACGTGATGCTGGAGCTGCCGATTTTCGACAGCAAGACCGATGTGGCCTTCCTCGACATCGGTCGCAAGGTCATGGAGAACGATGCCAGCAAAATGTTCGCCAAAGGCATCGTCTCCGGCTGGATGATCGCCACCATGGTTTGGATGATTCCGTCCATGGAGAGCGCAAAGATGTGGATCATCATCCTCATCACCTACTTTATGGCGCTGGGAGATTTCACCCACATCGTGGTCGGCTCGGTGGAGGTTTCATACCTGGTGTTTGCCGGTGAGTTGCCGTGGCAGGATTTTTGGCTGGTATTCGCAGGGCCCACGCTGGTGGGGAACATTGTCGGTGGCAGCTTTATCTTTGCCCTGATCAGTCACGCGCAGATCCGCAGTGAAAGCGGCCCGCCGAAAGAAACGGCGAGCCGCACCGAAGAGCCAGGGCCGCAGAAAAGCGAAAAGTGATCAGCCTGGCACGTTCACCGCAATGGCCCGGCGTCGTTGCAGGTAAATGAAGAACAGCGCGGTCAGTACCGTCAGCCCGCTGACCAGAGCGCCCGTCCATGGCAAGTCCGCCAGGTCCGCGCCGCTGGCCACCACCAGGCCGCCAATCCATGCTCCCGCCGCATTGCCGAGGTTAAAAGCGCTCTGGTTCAAGGTCGACCCCAGGTTAGGCGCTTCGTGGGCTTGATCGATGATTAGCAATTGCAGGATCGGGCACAGCGCGAAAGCGAAGATCCCCCACAATACCAGGGTAATCGCAGCCGGGATGACGGAGTGGCTGGTCTGGCTGAAGGCGGCCAAAACCAGCGCCACGGCCAACGCCATACCAACCAGCGACGGCAACAAGCGACTGTCGGCCAGGCGGCCACCTAGCATGCTGCCCGCCGTCAAACCCACCCCGAACAACAGCAGCATGATCGTCACGCCATGGGGGCTGACACCGGTGATGTCCTGCAGGATCGGCGCGATGTAGGTGAATACGCTGAACAGGCTGGTCGAGGCCAGCACGCTCATGCCCAGTGCCAGCAGCACGTTGACCTTGCCCAAAACCTTGAACTCGCTGGCGAGGTTGGCCTTGTCCATCGCAATGTCCTTCGGCAACCAGATCCATTGCGCGATGGCGGCGATCACGCCGATCACCGACACCGCCCAGAACGTCGAACGCCAGCCGGCGTATTGCCCAAGTGCGGTGCCCAGCGGCACGCCCAGCACGTTGGCCAGGGTCAGGCCGGTGAACATCATCGCAATCGCCTGAGCCCGTTTGTTCGGCGCCACCAGCCCGGCGGCGACCACCGAGCCGATGCCGAAAAACGCTCCGTGGCACAGCGCGGTCACCACTCGGGCGGCCATGAGCGTGGCGTAGTTCGGGGCCAGGGCGCAGAGCATGTTGCCGAGGATGAACATCAGCGTCATGCCCAGCAATGTGGCTTTGCGCGGCATGTTGGCGGTGCCGACCGCGAGGATCGGTGCACCGAACACGACGCCCAATGCGTAACCGGTGATCAACAGACCGGCATGGGGAATGCTTACCGCGAGGTCGCGGGCAACGTCGGGCAGCAGACCCATGATGACGAATTCAGTGGTGCCGATGCCGAATGCGGCAACAGCGAGGGCAAACAAAGCGAGTGGCATGCGCAAGGTCTCTGTCGGTAGTCTTGACGCTGTGATCAGGCATACGCATGCCGAAGACCGTTCTCGATGAGAGCGGGCAGGGGCGAATGTTATTGGAATTAGTCTGTGCGCAACTGAGTGCGGCGTGGTCGCTTGCAGTATAAACAGCTGCTGATATATCGCGAATCAATTCAGACAACAAAAGGAGTGTGCCGTGCTTGCGACGGCTCTGGTGTTGGTGGCGGCGCTGTTGCACGCGGCGTGGAATACCCTGATCAAATTCAGCGCTGAACGCTTGTTGGTGGTCGCCTGCATGGACAGCGTGGCGATGCTTTTTGTCGCATTGATGCTGCCTTTTGTGGAACTGCCGCCTGTGGAAATCTGGTCCTGGATTTTGGCTTCCGCAGCGTTCGAGTTGCTCTATCGCTATCTATTGATCCAAGCCTACCGGGTCGGTGACCTTGGGCTGGTCTATCCGTTGATGCGCGGGTTGTCACCCTTGGTGGTGCTGGCGCTGACGCTGATCTTCGCCGGAGAAGCGCTGACCCATCAGCAGATCTTCGGGATTCTGCTGATCCCGCTTGGCATGCTGTGTCTGCTTTGGCAGGGTGGAGGCGGGGCGCGCCTGCCCTGGTCGATGTTGCCGGTGGTGGCGCTGATCGGCCTGTGCATCGGTTGCTACACCTACATCGACGGTCAGGCGCTGCGGCGCTGGTCGCATCCGCTGGACTATCTGGTCTGGGTGACGCTACTCAGCGCCTGGCCATTCCCGTTGCTGGCCTGGGTGCGAAAGCGGCCGGCGTTCAGGTTGTTCTGGCGTGAGCAGTGGCGTTTGGGGCTGGCGGTCGGGTTCTGCGTGTTGTTCAGCTACGCTTTGGTGCTGTGGGCCATGCAGCTGGGCTCGATTGCCGAGGCGGCGGCGTTGCGCGAGATCAGTGTGATTCTGGTGGTGCTGTTCGGCATGCGTTACCTGAAAGAGCCTTTTGGCAGGCCACGGCTACTGGCCTGTAGTCTGGTGCTGATCGGCATGCTGGTGATGAAATTCTGACTGCTCTGTAACGTGAAGAAGGGACTGCTTTATGACGGTTGCTCTGTGGTGCATTTTGATTGCGATTTTCCTGCCGTATGTGTGTGTGGGTGTGGCCAAGATCAGCGGCGGGTTCAGGTTGAGGCACAACCATGACCCCCGGGGTTTTCTCGATTCGCTGGAAGGATTGGGCAGGCGCGCAAATGCGGCGCAACTGAACAGCTTTGAAGTGACCCCGGCGTTCGCTGCGGCGGTGATCGTGGCTCACCTGGCCGGTAATGCGGAATTGGTGACGATCAACGTGCTGTCGGTGTTGTTCATCACCAGCCGGCTGCTGTACATCATTTTTTATCTAACGGATCTGGCGACATTGCGGTCGTTGATGTGGTTTGTGGGGATGGGGTTGATTGTGGCGTTTTTCGTTGTATCAGCCTGAACCTTCGTTGCCAATTCAGGCCCCTTCGCGAGCAAGCTCGCTCCCACAGTTGGATTTCTTCATGCACAGGATTTGTGTTCACTGAAGATCCTTGTGGGAGCGAGCCTGCTCGCGAAAGCTATCTAATGGCCAACGCTTGAATCAGGGTTTGGTCTTCTCTGCATCAGCCACCTGCGGAACTTGCGGCAGTGCCGCACCCTTAGGCCACAGCATCCAGATCTGCCCCTGTTGCTTCATGTCCCCGGCCAGTTGCCCGGCCGCATCGCCCGTGCCCCAGAACAGATCTGCGCGAACCTCGCCGGCAATTGCGCCACCCGTGTCCTGCGCCGCCACCGGTCGAACCAATGCGGTGCCGTCCGGTTTGGTGGTGGATAGCCACAACAGGCTGCCCAGCGGAATGACCTTGCGATCCACCGCTGCGCTGTAACCCGCGGTCAATGGCACATTCAACGAGCCGCGAGGCCCTTCGTTGCTGTCGGGGTTACGGGTGAAAAACACATAACTTGGATTGCTGCCGAGCAGTTCCGGAATGCGCGACGGATTGGCCTTGGCCCAAGCGCTGATCGTGCCCATCGTCACGTCCTCTTTCTTCAGTTCGCCTTGCTCCACCAGCCAGCGTCCGATCGGCCGATACGGGTGGCCATTCTGGTCGGCGTAAGCGATGCGCAACTGGCGACCGCTGTCGAGCTGGATACGACCCGAACCCTGGATCTGCAGGAACTGCAGGTTCATCGGATCAGTCAGCCAGGCCACCACCGGCGCCTTGACCCCTTTGGTTTCAATCGTTGCCGCATCGTCGTATGGCTTGAGGACGCGACCTTCGAGCCGGCCGCGCAGGCGTTTGCCTTTTAGTTCCGGGTAGATGCTGTCCAGGGCAACGATGATCATGTCTTCGGGCACGCCATACACCGGGATGTTCGCCGTTGCCGTCTGGGTCAGGCTGCCGGGGTAGACCGGTTCGTAGTAACCGGTGATCAAACCGTTGGGGTTGTCATTGGCGGCCCGCAGGCCATAGACGTCGAGGTTCTGCTTGAGAAAGCCACGAATCTCGCTGGCGGTTTGCGGCACGTTGGCGGCTGCTGCGCAGGTGGTACCCCAGACCGGGTCGGCCTTGAGTCGTGTACAGGCGCTGCGCCACGAGCCGAAGCCAGCAACCAGGTCATTGTCGGAAACTGCCGGCAGCGCCTCCCACGTGGCACTGGAGTAGGTGGCCAAGGCGTGGGTTTTCGGTTGTTGTTTGTCACCACCGGTGCAGCCTGCGAGCAGGGCCACCAATGGCAGGGTCCAGGCCAGGCTGCGTCGCCATGCCTTGATACGGCTGTTCATGGAGTGATTCCTTTGCCGGTTGCCTGAGTGCTCCATGCGCTCGTGCAACCCGTATTGATAATAGGGCTATTGGTGTTTGCCGATGACGCGAGGATACTGGCCGCCGTTTCCCGTGACCTGAAGCCGACATGACTCTTAAAAGACTTACTGTTGTATTGCTGGCCTGCCTGGCGTTGTCCGCCTGCGGCGGTGTCGATCCTAATTCGCCACTTGGTCAGCGCAAGGCCATTTTCAAGCAAATGCTCAAGACCGGCGAGGACCTGGGTGGCATGTTGCGTGGCCGTATTCCGTTCGATGGCCCAAAGTTCGCTGACGGCGCGGTAAAACTTGACGCGTTGTCCCGTGAACCATGGAAGCATTTCCCGCAGGTGCGTGAAGAAGACCATACCAGTGCCAAAAGCGATGTCTGGCAACAGCAGGAGCGTTTTCAGGAAATGGCCCGCACCCTTGAAGCCGCTACCGGCGAACTGGTGATCGCCAGCCAGGTTCAGCCCTATAAGGCCAGCAACCTGGGGCCGGCGGTGCAGAAAGTCGAAGACGCCTGTAGTGCGTGTCATAAAGAGTTTCGGGATCATTAATTGGCGGTGCCGGGTCTGACGCCTTCGCGAGCAGGCTCGCACAGTTAATCGCATTCCCCTGTGGAAGCGAGCCTGCTCGCGAAGACGGATCTGGCAACGCCAACGATCCACGTTTTTTACCGTTTCTTACTTATCCAACTCGTCGACCGCTTCCTGCAATTGCTTGCGGGATTCGGCGAGCTTCTCTTTGCGCTTGTCGATCCTCTCGGGATCGCCTTTTTTCATGGCCTTGTCGAGGTCGGACTGACGCTTGCTGACTTCGTGCTTGGCGTCGAGCACCTTGTTTTCCCGTTCCTTCTTCAGCGAGGCGTCCGTGCAGTTCGCGGTGACTTCGCTGAGGGCTTTTTCCAGTCCTGCCTGCTGTTCAGCATTAGCTCGGGACTTGGCCAGTTCGATCTGATTGATGATGCCTTGTTTCTTGGCGGCGCAGCCGGTCAGTTCCGGTGCATCTTCGGCCGCCATCAACGGGGCGGCCATCACGCTGCAAAGGGCCAACAGGGCGAGCGGTGAAAGAAATTTCATAAAAGCTCCATGTGAAAAGGCAATCGTGACGATGCAGCGATGGCTTGTTTGAGCTCATCGGTACTAGAGGGTTCCCGGGTGCCAAGGCATTGGCGGTCGTTAAAAGCCGTCAATCCCTGCCGCCCGTAATGCTTCACTCAAGGCCAGGACCTGCGGGTCGCGGAAAAACGCGCTCAGCTGCGCTGCGCGTCCCGGGCCGATCCCGGATTCGGCCTGCCATTGTTCGGTGTTTCGATTCGCCAGCGCCTGCCATGAATCAACGAGATGTGCCTGGCCTGTCGGTGGCATGCCCAGGGCTTTGAGCCAACGGGTGAATGGTCGTTGCCGGGCACTGTCGAAACTGCTCGAAAGTCGCGCGGCACTGCGCTTACCGAAACCATCAATGTTAGCAAGCTCTTGAGCATCGAGGGTCAACCAATCGAGCAGACCTTTCAGGCGGCCTGATTCAAGAAGCTTTTCCCAGGTGCCAGGGCCGACATGGGACAAAGCCAGGCCCTGTTTGCCACTGAGCCAGGTCAGGCGGGCGAGGAATTGACCCTCGCATCCCGGTGTCGGTTGCCAGCAGCTTAGCGAATGAAAGTCCGTTGCCAGCGGCACGTTCAGTTCCGCTCGCTCGGTGCTGCGCAGCACCACGCCATCCAGTCTGGGAATGGTCAGGCCGGCCAAGCTGATGGCGACCTGGTCACCGGGCCGAATGTCCAGAAATTGCCAGCGTTGCAAGGAGCTCACACTGACACGCTTGATTTGCCGGTCATCGAGCATCACCGGCGTCAGCTCCAGTACCGGGGTGATCCGCCCGGTCCGGCCGATCTTGAAGTGAACCTTGCGTACTTGCGCCAGTGCCTGGGCGAAAGGGTATTTCCAGGCAACGATCCAGTAAGGCGGTTTGGCTTGCCAGCGTTCGGCGGGTGGTCGGTTTCCCTGGCGCAGGACGATGCCATCGCTGGTAAATGGCAGGGGCGAGCGATACCAGTGCTCGCGCCAGCGCTGTGCATCGGCCAATGGGCTGATCGGTTGGCTGTATGCCGTGGTGCCTGGAAACCCCAGTGCATCCAGCATCGCGACGCGCTCCGGCAAACTCACCGGACCTTGCGGCCAGTCCCAGACGAACAGGCCTATCCCGATTGCCTGCTGCGCAGTTAATGCTTTGCGGGCCATCAAGCCAGCGACCGTGGCACGGGCATTGAGGCTGCCGTCCCGAGCCTGCACATGCCCGTCCAGGCGCCAGTAGAGTTCGCCTTGCACCAACAGGTCCAGGGGTTGCGAGAGGTGTTGGGGGATGGCTGCAATCTGACGTGCCGAAGTCGTCCAGTCCTGGCCATGTGAACCATCGCCACGACTGATCGCCTGGGTCAGCAGGCCCTGGCAATAGATCAAAGTCACGGCAACGCCGTCGACCTTGGGTTGGGCCCAGACGTCCGTACGATCACGCAGCCAGCGTTCGACGGCTTGATCGTCGTGGAGTTTTTCCAGGCCGGTGTGGGCGATGGGGTGGGCAATCGTGCCGCGCGCGGTGCGCAGTGGATTTGTGGGTGAGCCGCGATTGAAGCATTGGTGCCACTGGGCGAGGCGCGCGCGGGACTGGTCATAGAGTTCATCGGTGACCAGGGATTTTCCTTCGCGGTGATAGCTATCGTCCCAGAGGTCGATCTGTTTTTGCAGTGCAGCGACTTCGTTCGAGGCGCGTTCGGGTGGCCAGTCAGGGCATGGGGTGGCGTTGGCGTTCAGGCTGGAGAGGGTCAGCAGGCAAGTGAAAAACAGGCGCAGGGTGACGGGCATCGCGAGCGTCCTTGCTCATTGGGGTGCCTGAAGGCTAGGCGAGTACTGGCTGGCTTGAAGGGTGGGTGTTTTGCCGAATGTTTTGTTGTCTGGACTGGCTCCTTCGCGAGCCTGCTCGCGAAGGGGGCGATGTGGTCTCGAATGCAAGGCAATAAAAAGCCCCGCACGGCAAAACCGTGCGGGGCTCTTGGTACAGCCGGAAAAGGCTTACAGGCCGGCGGCAGAACGCAGGGCGTCGGCGCGGTCGGTTTTTTCCCAGGTGAAGGTGGTGAAAGTATCGTCACCCACAGTCTTGGTTGCCGGAGTACGACCGAAGTGGCCGTACGCTGCGGTTTCCTGGTACATCGGGTGCAGCAGGTCGAGCATCTTGGTGATCGCGTATGGACGCAAGTCGAACACTTCGCGGACCAGCTTGACGATCTTGTCATCGCTGATCTTGCCGGTGCCGAAGGTGTTCAACGAGATCGAAGTCGGCTGGGCGACGCCGATGGCGTAGGACACCTGAATCTCGCAACGCTCGGCCAGGCCGGCGGCGACGATGTTTTTCGCCACGTAACGACCGGCGTAGGCAGCCGAACGGTCAACCTTCGATGGATCTTTACCGGAGAACGCGCCACCGCCGTGACGGGCCATGCCGCCATAGCTGTCGACGATGATCTTGCGACCGGTCAGACCGCAGTCACCCACCGGGCCGCCGATGATGAACTGGCCGGTCGGGTTGATGTGGAACTGGGTGTCCTTGGTCAGCAGCTCGGCAGGCAGCACGTGCTTGACGATCAGCTCCATTACGCCTTCGCGCAGGTCGTTGTACGACACTTCCGGGTTGTGCTGGGTCGACAGAACAACGGCGTCGATACCGACAACCTTGCCGTTTTCGTAACGGCAGGTTACTTGCGACTTGGCGTCTGGACGCAGCCAAGGCAGCAGGCCGGATTTACGGGCTTCAGCTTGCCTTTGCACAAGCTGGTGCGAGAAGGTGATCGGCGCTGGCATCAGCACGTCGGTTTCGTTGCTGGCGTAGCCGAACATCAGGCCCTGGTCGCCGGCACCCTGATCTTCAGGCTTGGCGCGGTCGACACCCTGGTTGATGTCAGGGGACTGCTTGCCGATGATGTTCATCACGCCGCAGGTCGCACCGTCGAAGCCGACGTTGGAGCTGGTGTAGCCGATGTCGGTGATGACGTCACGAACGATCTGCTCCAGGTCAACCCAGGCCGAGGTGGTGACTTCGCCGGCGATGATTGCCACGCCCGTTTTCACCAGAGTCTCGCACGCCACTCGGGCGAACTTGTCTTCAGCAATGATGGCGTCCAGTACCGCATCAGAAATCTGGTCGGCGATTTTGTCCGGATGCCCTTCAGACACGGACTCGGAGGTGAAAAGGGAGTATTCGCTCATCTCGATTTTTTCCTGAAATTACCGATGGTGAGTGTCGCCAGCCGGCCGCTGAAAATGGCGGACCTGAATCTGGAAACCATTACGTAAGCCTACATAGAGGCTTTCCCCGGGATCGAGTCCCGCAGCGGTGGCCCAACGGGCCAGGTCGTCCTGTTCAAACCCCAGCCAGAGATCACCGCAGGCCTCCTTGGCCCAACTCTGGTTGTGGCTACATAACTCTGTCACTAACAGGCTACCGCCTGGTTGCAGCAAATTGGCCATGTGCTTGAGCGCATCGGCCGGCGCGGCGAAGTGGTGCAGCACCATGTTCAATACAACGCAATCGGCCTTGAGGCTCACGCCGTTCAAGGCATCGGCCAGCTGCAGGCTGACGTTGGTCAGCATCTGGCGCTCGCACACCTGGCGCGCCAGTTCGAGCATCGCCTGGCTGTTGTCCAGTGCCGTGACCTGGGTGAAGCGGCGCGCCAGTTCCGGTAGAAAAGCACCGTCTCCGGGGCCGACCTCGATGGCTGTGGCACCTTCGCTGAAACTCAGTTTGTCGAGCAAGGCCACCACGCTATCGCGGTATTGCGGCAGGCCGGCGATCAAATCTTGCTGGGCGCGAAACTTCTCCGCGACCCGTGAGAAAAAGTCCTGGCTGGCCGCCGCCCTTTGCCCGTGGACCTGAGCGATCCGCGACTGCACATCGGCAGGCAGGGTCAACTCGTCCACTTCATCGAGCAAGGCCGTGTGCAGTTTGCCGCCCAGCATTTCAGTGTGGGGCAGGGCGCGACGGTAGAAAATCGCGTTGCCTTCACGGCGGGTCGCTACCAGGTCGGCCTGGGCCAATACCTTGAGGTGATGGCTCATGCCGGACTGGCCGATACCGAAGATCTGCGCCAGCTCAAGCACGCCAAACGAATCGTTGGCCAGCGCGCGCAAAACATTCAGCCGCAAAGGATCGCCAGCGGCCTTGCACAAGGCCGCCAACTCATCGCAATCGTCATGGCGAATGGAGGGCACACGTAAATTCATAAGGCCGGCAGTCTAGTCATGCGCCGGAAGCACCGCAAGAGCAATATCAAAAAGTTTTGATATTGCTCGATAGATGGCACTTCTTAACGTTAGCTTCAGTCAACAAACGAGTGGCGGAAAGGTTTCACCAGCCGAAACCGTCGTTATCGATTGGAAAAACGCCTTCAGATGACTATCTGTCATTGCCCCGAGGCGGCCCGGTGAGGGAAAATGCTCGCCTTTTTTCCGTTTCGTTTTATTCACTCTCGATTCAGAACCCGCAGGAGAACAGCGATGCCTAGCCGTCGTGAGCGTGCCAACGCCATTCGTGCCCTCAGCATGGATGCCGTGCAAAAAGCCAACAGCGGCCACCCCGGTGCCCCTATGGGTATGGCGGATATTGCCGAAGTGCTTTGGCGCGACTACCTCAAGCACAACCCGAGCAATCCATCGTTCGCCGACCGTGACCGCTTCGTGCTGTCCAACGGTCATGGCTCGATGCTGATCTACTCGCTGCTGCACCTGACCGGTTACGACCTGTCGATCGAAGACCTGAAGCAGTTCCGCCAGCTGCACAGCCGCACCCCGGGTCACCCGGAACTCGGCTACACCCCGGGTGTTGAAACCACCACCGGTCCACTGGGCCAGGGCCTGGCCAACGCCGTGGGTTTTGCCCTGGCTGAAAAAGTCATGGCGGCGCAATTCAACCGTCCTGGCCACAACATTGTCGATCACCACACCTACGTGTTCCTGGGTGATGGCTGCATGATGGAAGGCATTTCCCATGAAGTCGCTTCCCTGGCCGGCACCCTGGGCCTGGGCAAGCTGATCGCCTTCTACGACGACAACGGCATCTCCATCGACGGCGAAGTCGAAGGCTGGTTCACCGATGACACGCCCAAGCGTTTCGAATCCTACAACTGGCAAGTGATCCGCAATGTCGACGGTCACGACCCGGAAGAGATCAAGATCGCGATCGATACCGCTCGTAAAAGCGATCAGCCAACCCTGATCTGCTGCAAGACCACCATCGGCTTCGGCTCGCCGAACAAGCAAGGCAAGGAAGATTGCCACGGTGCCCCGCTGGGTGACGCGGAAATCGCCCTGACCCGCGCTGCGCTGAAGTGGAACCACGGTCCTTTCGAAATTCCGGCGGACATCTATGCCGAGTGGGATGCCAAGGAAGCCGGTCGCGCCGTTGAAGCCGAATGGGATCAGCGTTTCGCCGCCTACTCCGCTGCTTTCCCGACAGAAGCCAACGAGCTGATCCGTCGTCTGAGCGGCGAACTGCCGGCTGACTTCAGCGAGAAGGCCGATGCCTATATCGCCGAAGTTGCCGCCAAGGGCGAAACCATCGCCAGCCGTAAAGCCAGCCAGAATGCCCTGAACGCGTTCGGCCCGCTGTTGCCTGAGTTCCTTGGCGGTTCGGCTGACCTGGCCGGTTCCAACCTGACCCTGTGGAAAGGCTGCAAAGGCGTCACCGCTGAAGACGCCAGCGGCAATTACATGTACTACGGTGTGCGCGAGTTCGGCATGACCGCGATCATGAACGGCGTTGCCCTGCACGGTGGCCTGGTGCCTTACGGCGCGACCTTCCTGATGTTCATGGAATACGCCCGCAACGCCGTGCGCATGTCGGCCCTGATGAAGCAGCGTGTAATCCACGTCTACACCCACGACTCCATCGGTCTGGGCGAAGACGGCCCGACTCACCAGCCAATCGAGCAACTGGCCAGCCTGCGCTGCACGCCGAACCTCGACACCTGGCGCCCGGCCGACGCCGTTGAATCGGCGGTGTCCTGGAAGTATGCGCTGGAGCGTAAAGACGGCCCTTCGGCCCTGATCTTCTCGCGTCAGAACCTGCAGCACCAAACCCGCAACGCCCTGCAGATCGCCGACATCAACCGTGGCGGCTACGTGTTGAAGGACTGCGCCGGCGAGCCTGAGCTGATCCTGATCGCCACCGGTTCGGAAGTCGGCCTGGCCGTTCAGGCCTTCGAAAAACTCACCGAGCAAGGCCGAAAGGTGCGTGTGGTTTCCATGCCTTGCACCAGCGTGTTCGATGCCCAGGATGCCGGCTACAAGCAATCGGTCCTGCCGTTGCAGGTCAGCGCCCGTATCGCCATCGAAGCTTCCCACGCCGACTACTGGTACAAGTACGTCGGCCTGGAAGGTCGCGTGATCGGCATGACCACCTACGGCGAGTCGGCGCCTGCGCCTGCCTTGTTCGAAGAGTTCGGCTTCACCCTGGAAAACATCCTGGGTCAGGCTGAAGAGCTGCTGGAAGACTGATCCGAAAGACGCGGCGTCTGAGCCGCCGTCTTCGCGAGCAGGCTCGCTCCCACCGGGATCTACATCGCCCATGTGGGAGCGAGCCTGCTCGCGAAAGCGGTGGTTCAGGCAACGCTGCAATCACGGTTTCACCCAGGTAATCGAGAACCCCCATGCCTCAACCGCGTCCTTACAAAGTTGCACTCAACGGCTACGGCCGGATTGGTCGTTGCGTCTTGCGTGCGTTGTTCGAACGAGGCGAGAAGGCCGGGTTTGAAATTGTCGCGATCAACGATCTGGCCGACATGGCCAGCATCGAATACCTGACACGCTTCGACTCCACCCACGGGCGTTTTCCCGGTGAGGTGAAGGTCGACGGTGATTGTCTGCATATCAATGGCAACTGCGTGAAAGTCCTGCGCAGTACCACCCCCGAAGGCATCGATTGGGCGTCGCTGGGCGTCGATCTGGTGCTGGAATGCTCTGGTGCTTACCACACCCGTGCGGACGGCCGGCGCTTTCTCGACGCCGGCGCGCCGCGCGTGCTGTTTTCCCAGCCGATGGCCAGCGAGTCGGATGTCGACGCCACCATCGTCTACGGCGTGAACCAGGATTGCCTGACCGGCGATGAACTGTTGGTGTCCAACGCCTCCTGCACCACCAACTGCGGCGTGCCGCTGTTGCGCTTGCTGGACCAGGCTATCGGCCTGGAGTACGTATCGATCACCACCATTCACTCGGCCATGAACGATCAGCCGGTGATCGACGCCTATCACCATGAAGATCTGCGTCGTACCCGTTCGGCGTTCCAGTCGGTGATTCCGGTGTCCACCGGTCTGGCGCGCGGCATCGAACGCCTGTTGCCGGAACTTGCCGGGCGAATTCAGGCCAAAGCCGTACGTGTGCCGACGGTGAACGTGTCTTGTCTCGATATTACGATGCAGACGGTGAGTGACACCGACGCCACTGAGGTCAACCGGATCCTGCGCGAGGCTGCCACCAGCGGCCCGCTCAAAGGCCTTCTGGCCTATACCGAGCTACCCCATGCAAGCTGTGACTTTAACCACGACCCGCATTCGGCGATCGTCGATGCCAGTCAGACCCGCGTTTCCGGCCCTCGGCTGGTGAACATCCTGGCCTGGTTCGACAACGAATGGGGTTTTGCCAACAGAATGCTGGATGTTGCAGAGCACTATCTGCAAACAGCGACTCCAACAACTGCTCTCTAAATCAGTAACCCAGGAAATGCGACCCATGACCGTGTTGAAGATGTCCGACCTCGATCTGCAAGGTAAGCGCGTACTGATCCGCGAAGACCTCAACGTCCCAGTCAAGGACGGTGTAGTCACCAGCGATGCGCGAATCCTGGCTTCGCTGCCGACCATCAAGCTGGCCCTGGAAAAAGGCGCGGCAGTGATGGTTTGCTCGCACCTTGGCCGTCCGACCGAAGGCGAATTCTCCGCCGAGAACAGCCTCAAGCCAGTCGCCGACTACCTGAGCAAGGCTTTGGGGCGTGAAGTGCCGTTGGTAGCCGATTACCTGGGCGGCGTCGACGTGAAAGCCGGCGACATCGTGCTGTTCGAAAACGTGCGCTTCAACAAGGGTGAGAAAAAGAACGCCGATGAACTGGCCAAGCAATACGCCGCCCTGTGCGACGTGTTCGTGATGGACGCCTTCGGCACGGCACACCGCGCCGAGGGTTCGACGCATGGTATAGCCAAGTTCGCCAAGGTCGCTGCTGCTGGCCCGCTGCTGGCCGCCGAACTTGACGCGCTGGGTAAGGCACTGGGCGCGCCGGCCAAGCCGATGGCGGCCATCGTTGCCGGTTCGAAGGTCTCGACCAAGCTCGACGTGCTGAATAGCCTGAGCCAGATCTGCGACCAGTTGATCGTCGGCGGCGGCATTGCCAACACCTTCCTGGCGGCTGCCGGTCACCCTGTCGGCAAATCCCTGTACGAGCCAGACCTGCTGGACACCGCTCGTGCCATCGCCGCCAAGGTCAGCGTTCCGTTGCCAGTGGACGTGGTGGTTGCCAAGGAATTCGCCGAAAACGCAGCGGCCACCGTGAAACTGATCGCTGACGTCGCTGCCGACGACATGATCCTGGACATCGGTCCTCAGACCGCAGCGAACTTTGCCGAACTGCTGAAATCGTCGAAAACCATCCTGTGGAACGGCCCGGTCGGCGTGTTCGAATTCGACCAGTTCGGCAACGGCACCAAAGTACTGGCCCAAGCCATTGCGGACAGCGCGGCGTTCTCCATCGCTGGCGGTGGCGACACCCTGGCAGCCATCGACAAATATGGCGTTGGCGAGCAAATTTCCTACATTTCCACCGGTGGCGGCGCGTTCCTCGAATTCGTTGAAGGCAAAGTGCTGCCAGCCGTCGAAGTCCTGGAAACCCGGGCCAAGGCCTGAGGCCGCCCGTTTGGCCAGGCAAGGGAGTGTTTACATGGTCAAGACGTTAGCGCTGTTGATCGTCGCGGGTTCGCTGGCGGCTTGCGGGAGTCACCCGAAAGCCACGCCGGAGCCTGCGCCGGCTGCACCACAGAATGGCTGCTACCAGGCCGACTGGCAGGCGGAAACCAATCCGGTGCTCAACAAGCGTTCCGGGCCTGACGGCCTGGACAAATACGAGACACAGACCCCCGCCAAGGAACATGGGTGTCCTTGACGGGTCTGACTCTTTACCCAGGGCCGGCGGCGTGTGCTGTCGGCCGAGGAACACGGATGAAAGGTTTTATCGCCATTACGGCGCTGGCTTTGCTCGCCGGATGCACTAACTTGAACCCGTTCCAGTCGTCCGCTGCGACCGACAACTGGACTACCTGGACCTGCGATAGCCAGGCCAAAGTGCTCTGGCGCTACACCGACGACAGCCGCAAGGAAGTCGATGTACGTCTGGGCGGCGCCGATCAGGTCTACCGTTTGAAGCAGGAGCCGGGTGCGTCGGGTGCGCTGTACAGCAACGACATGCTGGCGTTTCACGTAAAAGGTGAGGAAGGCCTGGTTTACTGGGTCGCCACCAATGATTTGATTGGCCGCGGTTGTAAAGCGCAATAACTGACACGACACGGACCTAATGTCGTTCATGAGATGTTGGCAATAAACACCCAATTCGCAGCCCGGGCTCAACCCCCGATCTGCAATAACTTGAATAGCCGCCGCCGCTACGGCAGGCTGGCACGATTAACGACCCTCAACCGGGAGAGACACACACAATGGCACTTATCAGCATGCGCCAGATGCTGGACCACGCAGCCGAGTTCGGCTACGGCGTTCCAGCCTTCAACGTCAACAACCTTGAGCAGATGCGCGCCATCATGGAAGCCGCTGACAAGACTGACTCCCCGGTGATCGTCCAGGCTTCGGCCGGTGCTCGCAAATACGCCGGTGCGCCGTTCCTGCGTCACCTGATCCTGGCGGCAATCGAAGAATTCCCGCACATCCCGGTGTGCATGCACCAGGACCACGGCACCAGCCCTGACGTCTGCCAGCGCTCCATTCAACTGGGCTTCAGCTCGGTGATGATGGACGGTTCCCTGGGCGAAGACGGCAAGACCCCGACCGACTACGACTACAACGTGCGCGTTACCCAACAAACCGTGGCCATGGCTCACGCCTGTGGTGTTTCGGTAGAAGGCGAACTGGGTTGCCTGGGTTCGCTGGAAACCGGCATGGCCGGTGAAGAAGACGGTATCGGTGCTGAAGGCGTTCTGGATCACAGCCAGATGCTGACCGACCCGGAAGAAGCCGCTGACTTCGTCAAGCGCACTCAGGTCGATGCCCTGGCCATCGCCATCGGCACCAGCCACGGCGCTTACAAGTTCACCAAGCCGCCTACCGGCGACGTACTGGCGATCGACCGCATCAAGGAAATCCACAAGCGCATTCCGAACACTCACCTGGTGATGCACGGTTCGTCTTCGGTTCCGCAAGAATGGCTGGCGATCATCAACCAGTACGGCGGCGACATCAAAGAGACCTACGGCGTACCGGTTGAAGAAATCGTCGAAGGCATCAAGCACGGCGTGCGCAAGGTCAACATCGACACCGACCTGCGCCTGGCGTCCACCGGTGCGATGCGTCGCCTGATGGCCACCAACCCGAGCGAATTCGACCCACGTAAATTCTTCGGCGCCACCGTGACCGCCATGCGCGACGTGTGCATTGCACGCTACGAAGCCTTCGGCACCGCGGGCAACGCTTCGAAGATCAAGCCGATCTCTCTGGAAGCGATGTTCCAGCGGTATTTGAAGGGTGAATTGAACGCTAAGGTTAACTAAGAACTTAAGCGTTTGAGTTGCATAAAAAACCGCCGAGAGGCGGTTTTTCTTAGCCTGCGAATTAACACCAGCGCGCGATCTGATATAAGGCGCTTGAACGTCAGCAATTGATTGAGTTGATTTGACAATGTTTAGCGACCACAAAACGATTGCCTAAGTTGTCGCCACAGATTGATTCTCTACGCGGCGATTCCCAAGAAGTAGTTTGCTGATGGGGGCTCATCGCGTGTTTGTTATTAAAAAACGGTAACGTTCAACCTGGAAGAGACGCTCACCAGTACATTCGTAGCGGATGTTTGCGTCCACATAATGTCATAGGATCCTGGTTGAATTTGTGCTTTGACAATCGCATCCCAAAGCCCATACCACATATAAACTCCTTTTTGATCATTAAATATGGTCGACAGTAGCTTGGTGTCCAGTAACGCCTTGTGAAGGCTCCAGGATTGGCTCGGGTTTACCAAATGAACTTCAAGATTATCGCCTGCTCTGGTAACTGCTGGAAGATAGCAATGAACAACGCGATTCGATGAGTCCAGTATAGGTGACAATGCAACTTTTGATACACCGGGAGGGGAGAGTGCAACGGGAGGCCCAAGTGCTGTTACAAGTGGGATTGATGAGCTTGTCGGCAGTGGCGTTGGTAGTTGATTCTGCTTGACGGGCATGTCGTTTTCCTTTTGCAGTTTGAATGTAATCAGGTTGGGCTTGGCTATTTTTCCTGCAGACAGTGCATTTTGTTTCAATTGAATTGTGTTGTGTTCCAGGAGAAAGTGTCTACTGTCAGTTTTTACAGGTTTTAAGTAGTTTTCTAAATTAAAAAATACTGCTAATAACGAAGTGCGCTGGAAGAGGGCGCGCGCTGGCTATCCCTACGTCAGTGACATGAGAGAGCGTGGCGGTGTACCGGATGAAGAGTCGGCGTGACCATGACGGCGATGCGTGATGTGTATATTGTGCGTTATGAGTAATTCGGTAGGGTCGGTAATGCTTCGAAGATCAAGCCGATCTCGCTGGAGGCGATATTCCAGCGGTATTTGAAGGGGGAGTTGAACGCAAAGGTGAATTAGGCCTCCAGGGTTAAAAAAACCCGCAGTGATGCGGGCTTTTTAGGCGTGAAGAGTGGATTCTTCTTTTTGGCTAATCATCGGCCGTGTACTGGCTCATCAGAAAATAAATAACAGGCGGCAACACCTAAAGTACTGATAGCAAGCTCAAGTCCACAGGGAGATTTCTTGCGGTCACCTCCATATAAAGAAAGAATGGCTTTAGAGTGGTCAAGATGTCCAGTATTATTAGAAATACTTACGTTCGTAGAAAATGAAAGCGCGTCACCCTTTGCAAATTGAATTTGTTGATTTTCAGTGTCGTATTTTAAGTCACTTCCTGGAAGTTCCAAGGTTGCGTACTCCTTAAAATCTGGTGATACTTTTACAAGCGCAATTGCGGACAGATCTGCCCAGCGGAAGAGCGGTCCAACCCCGGTCTCTATGGAAAGTCTGTTGTTGGGTTCATCTATATCGCCTACTTTTCCTGTGAGAACTTTTCTAGTGCCGTCTGAGTTACGTACTAAAAGCTCAATAGCACTGCCTTGATAAAACTTAATGGATCCTATTGATTGGGTCATTTGATTTGCTCCCTATTTATGGGGGGTAAGTCGAATTGTTAGTGCTTTTAATTTGTGCATTACCGTCACTCGGGTGAGGTGTTTTGATCTGGTGACGGATTACTCAAGGAGCGTGGTCACAGCGCCTATCGCGATATTACGTCCTCCTTCTCTGATAGCGAATCTCTGACCCACTTCAAACGCGATAGGTAAAACTAGTTCGACACCGACTTGGATGTTGTCACCTGGCATCACTATCTCAGTTCCCACTGGCAATATCACGATCCCAGTTATATCGGTGGTGCGCAGCTGAAATTCCATATTAATACGATGTTGGAGTGGAGTTGGTTCACCACCTTCTTCTGGACGCAGTTTGTAGATGTTGGCCTTGAACTTTTTGTATGCCTTAATGGTGCCTGGTTTAGCCAGAACTTGGCCGCGCTTAATATCGTTTGGATCAACATCGTCCAACGATATTTCTAAGGTGTCTGGACCTTTAAATTTACTATTAGGATTAGGGGTTATTTTGATGTTGGTGCATATGACCTTTTTAGTACTCCCCATTCCAACAATTTCTACTTGCTCATTGACGTTGATTGTGCCACGTTCTAATTTTCCCTTCACCGCAACTCTACGGCCAGTTATCGGCATAACATCTTCCACTGGCATTAAGAACGCTCCATTATTATAGTCAGGACGTTGGAGTTTTTCGAGAAAATCACTTAGATCCATTATGCTTCTCCTGGCGATTCATATGTTTCATAGAAGAAAGAAGGGAGCGTTTCTGGATGAGATATAATTTATCCGAACAACTAAACCATTCCCTTTTAAGTCTTGAGCTTTAAGGGAGCCAACATGTAAATATGGATTTGCCATATCCATACTCATAACCACTGGCAGTAGTTATTGCATAGCGAATTTCAAAAACAGGGTCGGGGCTGATGACTCCCACACCGGTCTTCGCTATATACCAGGGTAAATTGAACGTTAAGGTTTGATTAGGATTTATCGGTAAACCTGCTTGCCCAAGAGGGGGGTGATAATAGATTTTGGTGGGGGGGGGAGAAGGGGTTCCGGTAGGGCTCATGATAATCTCCGCCTCTATTCTCACTGTACTGTTAGGGACAATGTTTGGGTCGCCCGGCAATATGAACCGCGTTCCGCTGGCTTGATTCCAAGGCGGTGGGATTTTACCGACACCTGCAGGTAGGTTGTTACCTGGTGCGCCAGGGGGCACTATGGCTGTAGACATGAGCGCTGGCAAAATCATGAGTGGTGGGGTGGTTGGTGTAGCCATGATGGTTTCCTTATCTTGGGTTTCTGCGTGATTAATCAGGCGAAGCTAACGGTATATTTAAGTTTCTTGTCTTGGTTAATGTTTGAACCTGCTTTTGTTTTGCTGCTCCTCGGAGCCAGGTGTTGCTCCTCCGACCGCTTGATAATCACTAGAATGCTGACGAATCAATTATTGGATTGGGTTGTGCTTGTTGGGTACTGTTATTTCTAACAGGTTGTTTGATTATTTTGGAATAAAAACAGATTTTTATAGTGAAATTTACTTGTTGGCTTTTGGATAAGCTGTTTGTTTCGTGCGATCCTATCAAGAAGTAGTGAAGGACAATAGTCTAAGTCGCAGAGCGTGTATTTAATTTGGATTCTTTGGATTAAAAGGGGGCGCCCATCTTGCTGTTCTTGGATAATGAGTGATTCTGATTTTTATAGGTTATAAGGTATATCGCAAGATTTTATAAAGAACTGTTATTTATTACAGGTGTTTAGAGCATGAGGGGATGCTAGTTTGGTTTCGCAGAGGATTCACTTGGTAAGTTGGTCTGTCCGATAAGTTGATGTGATATAAGGAGTTTTAAATGAAATTTACTGCAACCCCTGCGCATGTGCCATTTCCCCTTGCGGCTACGACTTTGAGCACTGTATTTTTACCAACACCCGCCACCTTGTTTCCATCCGGAGCTCCGCAGGCGAGCGTAGCTGTGCAGTTAGAGCAATCTCTAAGCCCCGATTGGTTAGAATTGGCATATCTCCTTCCAACCTGTACCAGGGCAGGTGATGAGCTTGAAGTTTATCTCGTGAATAATTCCGGTCCTAATCCCGTGTCTGTACTGATTTTTACTTTTAGACTTGAGCCCTACGATCTTTTTGTGGCCCTTCAAAATCATCGGGGTATATTTAAGAGGGGGGAGATGAGTTCTGATTTAAGTGCTAAAGGCATTACCCCAGGAATGTGGGACGCTATAGTGGTTCAAAAAAGCCTCCCTATACCGCTTGCCCCTGCCCCGTCCACCCCAGGTCCTCAGACAGCGTCGCGGGTAGTTGCCGTTACTCCGGCTCAAACTTATAACGTTGTCTAAGTGATGGGTTTCTGAGGCACGAGACCGTAAACGATCCGCAAGATGTGATTAAAAGGGGGCACCCATTATTGTTTGTCCCCTTTGTTGTTCATCCCATTTTCTTTTGTTCTGTTTTTCTACGCCTTTATAGCAAATTAATATGGGGGGCTGTCATATATAACAGGTGCCTGGCGCGCGAACGCTTGATAGGGTTGAGCTGTGCAAAGCAGGTCTGAAAGGAAACCTTAAATCGGCATTCTATGAACTAAGGGGCTGAAATGAACGTTACTCCAATTCTTCCGCATGTGCCATTTCCTCCTGCGGCTACGACCTTGTCCAGGGTATATACGCCACTGGCCTACATTTTGGTCCCAGCCGGAGTTCCGGTGGTTAGCGTACCTGCGCATCTAGAGCAACCTCAAGGCCCAAAATGGTTCAATTTTTTATATCACCTCCCACGTTGTACCAGGGTGGGTGATATGATTGATGTTTATCTGGATAGTCTCGGTGCTAATCCTGTGTCTATGCTGATATTGACTTTTGAACTTGAGCCCCGCGATCTTTTTATGGTCCTTCAAAATCAGCAAGGTATATTTAAGAGGGAGGAGATGGATTCTGATTTACGTGCTAAAGGCGTTACGCCAGGAATGTGGAATCTTAGAGTGGTTCAATCCAGCGTCCCGGTACCGCCTTCCCCAGCTCCGGCCCCTGCAACGCCTCGGACACCGCTGCGGGTAGTCGCCGTTAGTGCGCCTCGAACTTATGCGGTCCTCTAATTAATGGACTTCAGAGGCACGGGACCATAAACGATTCGCCAGATACGGGTTTAATGAAATGGTATGAGCAGTCCTGATGGCCACCAACCCGAGCGAATTCGACCCACGTAAATTCTTCGGCGCCACCGTGACCGCCATGCGCGACGTGTGCATTGCACGCTACGAAGCCTTCGGCACCGCGGGCAACGCTTCGAAGATCAAGCCGATCTCTCTGGAAGCGATGTTCCAGCGTTACCTGAAAGGTGAGTTGAACGCCAAGGTCAACTAAGCCCTGAGCGTTCCAGCTCCACAAAAAACCCGCAGAAATGCGGGTTTTTTTATGGGTGATCGTTCAGGGTCGACGCGGTCATTGTGGGAGCGAACCCGCTCGCTCCCACAGGGGCACCGGTACTTCGGGGTTACTTATCGTGATCAATATCCAGCTTGCTGAACGTCACTTTCCCGCCTTCACTGGTGTACCCGGTGTTGTCCTGCACATACACCCCGGCCTTGAAGTACAACGGCTTGTCGCGCCATTTCGCGCTGATGATGGTGTCCCACTGGTAACCCGCGGCACTGATGCCCAGCGCGCCGCCGGGGCTCAGGTGGATGAGGTAGGAGAACTCGCGGTCCAGTTTCACGCCAGTGGCGATGGTGATGACCCGGCCGGTGTCGTCATCGGGGTGCATGCGTACTTTGGCGACGATGTTGCCGGTCTCGGTGGTTGTCTTGTATTGATACTCCACTTTCACCATGGGCTTCTGGCTTTGATAGGCGTGGATCTGACCGATGACGATCTTGCCCGAGCTTGGCACCTGGTTGACTGCCAGGGTAGCGCGCAGGTAATTGTCGGCGTCCGGGTAGTACCAGTTTTTCAGGGTGCCGTTGCTGTAGGTTTCCCGCAGTTCAGTGCGGGGATATTTGGCATTTTCGGTTCGGGTACCGGTCACCGGGGACCAGAAAAATAATGTGCCGGTGTCGGAGTGGAAGTATTGATCCTTGAAGCCGTTCACCAGTTTGGAGGTTTCTACGGTGTATGGCGGGCTGCCGACAGGAACGCTGAGGTTCCAGGTTGCGAGGTCGATCATAGGCAAAGCTTCCACGAATTTTTACAGCACGAACGTACCAGAAGCTCTAGCACGGACCTTTTAGGGCGGTCTTTATAAGCCTAGAAGGCTATTTTGTTAATGCCTGCCTGACAAATGGGTGACGTCAAAATCCTGTTAAAAGGCCATCTCTCCCGGTTTTAGTGGTCTTCAGGCATGACCGTTAGTCGGCAAACGAACCTATTGGTTAAATGATGGCGTACTGACACCTTCTGCTTTAATGGATCCAGGTCTAGAGTGAAGTATTAAAATTTGTCCGGTTTTCACGAGAGGCCGGCCTGACGTCCTGAACAAAGAGAAGCAGCATGGAATGCGCGCAATCCCCGCCAGCTGAAGGCCGTTCTACGTTATTAATTGTCGACGATTACCCGGAAAACCTGATCAGCATGCGCGCGTTGTTGCAGCGCCAGGACTGGCAGGTCATGACCGCTGCTTCGGGTTTCGAAGCACTCAGTCTGTTGCTTGAGCACGATATCGACCTGGTGCTGCTGGATGTGCAGATGCCGGGCATGGACGGTTTTGAAGTGGCGCGCCTGATGCGTGGCAGTCAGCGGACCCGGCTGACGCCGATCATTTTCCTGACCGCCAATGAGCAGTCCCAGGACGCGGTGATCAAGGGCTATGCCAGTGGCGCCGTGGATTACCTGTTCAAACCGTTTGACCCGCAAATTCTCAAGCCCAAGGTCCAGGCGCTGCTGGAACACCAGCGCAATCGCCGGGCCTTGCAGCGTCTGAGTCATGACCTGGAGGTCGCTCGCGCCTTCAATGCTTCGGTGCTGGACAACGCCGCCGAGGGTATTTTGGTGGTCGACGAAGGCGGTCAGATCCGCTTTGCCAACCCGGCGATGTCGCGCCTGCTCAATGCCACGGTGCAAGAACTTCAAGGTCGGGCGTTTCTGGATTTCCTGCAAAAGCCGCACATCCCGAACTGGGCCACTTCGGACTTGTTGGCCGGTTACAAACGCGGTGAAACCCTGCGTTTGCATGATGCGTCGCTGCGCACCGCGCCCGGTCAGTTGGTGCCGGTGGCGCTGTCCTGTGCGCCTTTGCCTGCCGAGCAGCACGCCATGGTGGTCACGGTGCTGGATATGTCGGTAGTGCGCCACCTGCATCAGCAACTCGAATTTCAGGCGGTCACCGACCCGCTGACCGGGCTGCTCAACCGACGTGGTTTTTACCAGACCGTGGAAAATCTTTTGCTGCGTGGCGAGCGCACCGACAGTGCCTGGGTGCTCTTGTACCTCGACCTGGACGGCTTCAAACGGGTCAATGATTCCCTCGGTCACGATGCCGGTGATCGGGTGTTGCGCTGGGTGTCCGAGCAGTTGAAGGCTTGCCTGCGGCCCTTCGACATTCTGGCGCGTATAGGCGGTGATGAATTCACCGCATTGCTGGACCTGGAATTCCCCGAGCAAGCGGCCAAGATTGCCGAGAAATTGATCGAGCGAGTCTCGATCTGTCAGCAAATCGACGGTCTGGATATCGCCTTGGGTGCCAGCATCGGCATCGCCACGTACCCGGATTGCGGGGCCAATCTGGACGGATTGCTGCGGGCATCCGACATCGCGATGTACGAGGCCAAGCGCGCCGGTCGCCAGCAATATCGTTTCTACGATCATGAAATGAATGGTCGGGCGCGCTCGCGGCTGATGCTTGAACAAAGCGTGCGTACGGCCATCGAGAACCGCGATTTCAATCTGGTCTATCAACCGCAGGTGGCCATCGCCGGGGGACAGATCCGCGGCTTCGAAGCCTTGTTGCGTTGGCAGCACCCGAGCGTCGGTGATGTGCCGCCGGGACTGTTTTTACCGTTGCTGGAAGAGGCACGATTGATCAGTCGCCTGGGCAGCTGGATTTACCAGCGTGGCGCCGGACAGCGTAAAGCCTGGGAAGCACTGTTTGCCGAGGATCTGGTGTTGGGCGTCAGTTTGAGCGGCACCCAGTTCGCCATGCCCAATCTGGTCACCGAATTGCGCCAGGTACTGGAGCGCCATGGCTTGCAGCCCCGTCATCTTGAAGTAGAGGTCACGGAAGAAGCCTTGACGCAAAACCCGGAAGAAACCCGCAAGCAACTGCGTTTGCTGCGTAACCTGGGCATCAGGGTGGCGCTGGACGATTTCGGTTCCGGGCAGTGTTCGCTGGCGCATTTGCGCGATCTGGAACTGGATACGCTCAAGCTCGACCGTCATTTGATCGCCCGGCTGCCTGAGTCTTCACGGGACGCAGCGCTGGTGCGCAATGTGATTGAGCTGTGCAAACAGTACGACATGCTGGTGATCGCCGAAGGCGTGGAAACCATGGCGCAATATGAATGGCTGCTAGCCAATGGCTGTGAGTATGTGCAGGGGTTTCTGGTTGCGCGGCCGATGATGGCCGAGGACACCGGTCACTTCGTGCAGCCCTTCGACTGGAGCGCGCTGACCCGCTGAATTCGCTACACTGCTCATCTTTTCGTCACTTGTGTTGCCGTTGCGATGACCGTGTTGAAATACCTCCAGGCCTATCCCGCTTCGTTGCAGGATCAGGTACGCCAACTGATCGACGACGGTCGGCTGGGTGACTACTTGAGCAAGCGCTACCCGCAAAAGCACGGGGTGCAGAGTGACAAGGCGTTGTATACCTACGCCCTGGAACTCAAGCAGGAATACCTGCGTAACGCCCCGGCCATCGACAAGGTGTTGTTCGACAACCGCCTGGACCTGACCCACCGCGCCCTTGGCCTGCACACCACGATCTCACGGGTGCAGGGCGGCAAACTCAAGGCCAAGAAGGAAATCCGCATCGCCTCGCTGTTCAAGGAGGCGCCCTCCGAGTTTCTGAAAATGATCGTTGTTCACGAGTTGGCGCATTTCAAGGAGTCGGATCACAACAAGGCGTTCTACAAGTTGTGCGAACACATGCTGCCGGGTTATCACCAGGTGGAGTTCGATGTGCGGGTGTACCTGACCTGGCGGGATATGTCATCTTTCGAGGAGCATAAATGGACGTAAGCAAGACCAAGAGCAGCTTCTATCGTCGTTTGTATGTGGCGTACCTGATCGACAGCGGTCTGGCCAGCAGTGTTCCGGCATTGACCGAGGTCACCGGAATGCCGCGGCGCACGGCTCAGGACACCATCGCCGCGCTGGCGGATCTGGATATCGTTTGTGAGTTCGAACAGGAAGAGGGCGCGCGAAATCACGCCGGGCGCTACCGGATTCGTGGCTGGGGGGCGATTGATCGGGGGTGGATCGAGCGTAATCTTCGGCAGATCAAGGCGGTGCTTGAATATCCCTGAGTGTTGTAGTGATTGATCTGACGCCTTCGCGAGCAGACTCGCTCCTACAGTTGAAATGCATTCCAATGTGGGAGCGAGCCTGCTCGCGAAGAGGGCCTTACGAGCGACGCATCCCGATGTGCGCAATACCATCCTCGACGAACTCTTCACCCGCCACCTCAAACCCGTACCGCCCGTAGTACCCCTGCAAATGTGCCTGGGCCGAGAGATAGATCGGCATGTCGGGCCAGTATTTCTCCGCTTGTTTCAGCGCCTGTGCCATCAACTCATGCCCCAGCCCGGTGCCACGTGCCTGTGGTGCAATGATTACCCGGCCGATCACCACGTCGCCACCCTGTAGCTCGGGATCGAGCAAGCGCAGGTACGCCACCAATCGATCCCCGTCCCAGGCCATCAAATGGCAAGTGTCGCCTTCCAGATCCTGGCCATCGATGTCCTGATAGACGCATTTCTGTTCGACGACGAACACCTCGGCACGCAACTGCAAAATGGCGTACAGCTGCTCCTTGCCCAGATCGCTGTGGTGTTTGCAGACCCATTCGATTGTCATGTCCTGATTCCTTGAAAACGTCCCTGTGATGGTAAGCGCCCTGGCGATGGATGTCTTTATGGCAGAGAAATCTGTGACAAAGACCAAAATGCCATCATTCATTTCGCGCGCCTGTGTCTTCTTTGTGTAATCTGGAATCAAGCGATGTGCTGGCTTCAATGAGCTAACGTTTAGTGCCTGGGTGTGCCGGTAAGGGGCTTGGAGTTTTAGCTGAAAACACGTCGGGCAGCCCGCCCGCTAAGGATTTTCTAGCATGCCGCGATTGCATCGAGCCTTTGCTTTGATTGGATTGCTGTTGCTCATTCAGGACGCGGCGGCGGAAAAGCTGCGCCTGGTGGCCGATGCCTGGCCGCCCTTTACCGATGCCACGCTGGTCAATGGTGGCCTGGCCACCGATATTGTCAGTACCGCGCTGGCGCGGGCCGGTTATGCCAGTGATTTCGAGCAGGTGCCCTGGGCGCGGGCGTTGCTCGGTGTGGGCGAGGGGCGATACGACGTGCTGGTCAATGCCTGGTACACCGACGAGCGCACCAGGCTCGGCCAGTTTTCCAGCGAGTATCTGGTCAACCGTGTGCGCTTTATCAAGCGTAAAGACGCGCCGATCGAATTCAACAATCTGCAGCAACTGCACACCTACCCGGTTGCGGTGGTGCGCGGTTACGCCTATTCGCCGGCGTTCGATGACGATGCGTCGTTGCAGAAGGTTCCCGTACACAGCTTCGCCATGGCCGTGCGAATGGTTGCCGCCGACCGGGTCAAGCTGACCCTGGAAGATGAATACGTTGCGCGTTATTACCTGGCCCGTGAGTCCGCCAAGGTGCGCAATGCCGTGGAATTCCTGCCCAAGCCGCTGAGCGAGAACAGCCTGCATATTCTGGTCAGCCTGAAGAATCCCAAACATGAGCAGATCGTCGCCGGTTTTGACCGGGAGATTGCCAGGATGAAGGCGGATGGGAGTTATGAGCGGTTGATGAAGCAGCATGGGATGTGAGTGGGCTGATCCAGAGTTTGCTCCGTTGCTGATGGCGCCTTCGCGAGCGGGCTCGCGAAGGCGCCAGATCCGACACGCCAGTCTCAATCCTCGCTCGTGTCCTTGATCAAATGCGCCGCCAGGGTCCGCAACGGCCCCAGTTGCCGACAGATCAGTGCCAGTTGCGTCTGCACCAGCCGCTGGCCTTCATCGATCTCATCGGGCATTTGCTCAAGCTCGTTGGCCAGCGCTTCTTCCTCATCACTCTGAATCGCAATGGCGGTTTTGCTGGCCAGCCCCTGAGCGATTTCGTCGATGCTGGCTGCCAGTTTCACGCCGGCACCCTGGATCAAATGCTCACGTACATCCGACGGCAGCAGGGTTTCCCGGTGCGCGCCCAGGCCTGACAAGTAACTGAGCAGCGTGTGCGAGAGCACCAGAAAACGGAACCCCACATCCGCTTCCTTACGGAAATGTCCCGGTTCCATCAGCATGTTGGCCAAGGTGGTCGACAGCGCCGCATCGGCGTTGTGCGCGTTGCGCCGGGCCAGGCGATAGGCCAGGTCGTCGCTCTTGCCGGCAGCGTATTGTTGCATGATCTGGCGCAGGTAAATGCTGTTGCAGGTCAGAGTGTTGGCCAGCACTTTGTTCAGGCGCCGACCCTGCCAGTCCGGCAGGAACAGGAATACCGCCAGACCCGCGATCAGGCTGCCAAGCAGGGTATCGAACAGCCGTGGCAGGAGCAGCCCGTAACCATCGCCCACCTGGTTGAAGCAGAACAGCACCAGCAGGGTGATCGCTGCCGTCGCCAGGGTGTAGCGGGTGGTGCGGTTGGTAAAGAACACCACCCCGGCGGCAATCGCGAAGCATGACTGAATCAGCGGGTTGGGGAACAAGTCGAACAGCGCCCAGGCCAGGGTCAGGCCGATGGCCGTGCCGATGATCCGTTGACCGAGCTTGCGCCGTGTGGCGCCGTAGTTCGGTTGGCAGACAAAGAGCGTTGTCAGGATGATCCAGTAGCCCTGGGACGGGTGGATCAAATGCACCATCGCGTAGCCGATGCTCAAGGCCAGGGGCAAGCGCAGGGCATGGCGGAACAGCAGCGACGTCGGCGTCAGCTGCGTGCGCAGGCGTACCCAGACGTCCTTGAGGTTGCGCGGCGAGCGGTCGAGCAGGCTGCTGTCGGTGGCGTCGGCGAGGGCATCGGGGTTGCTGGCGTCGCTGAGCAAGCGGTCGAGGGTGCCAAGATTCGCCGCCAGCGCTCGCAACGAACGCAGCAAACCGCGCCAGTTCGGGTTGCTCTGGATGCGCAGGTGTTCAAGGGAAGCGTGCAGATCGCTCAGGGCTTCGGCAAAGCTGGCGTCATAGACGAACGGCTGGCGCATCTGGATCGACTCGGCCAGCGCCCGGCAGGCTTTCCCTTGCTGACGCAACAGGCGCTGGCAGCGGAACAGTACGTCGCTGTGGAAAAACGCCTCGGCCAGGGCGTTGTAAGGGTAGTGCGAGGAACTGGCGCGCTCGTGGATGTCCTGGGCGAGGAAGTACAGCTTCAGGTAACGGCTGACTTTCGAGCCCGGGCGACCGTTGCCCACGCGGTGGAGAATGATCTCCTTGGCCGCGTTGAGTGCGGCGACCACGCGACCGTTCTGCTGGGCCAGCTCCAGCCTCCGCGCCTCCACGTCCATCTGCCGGATCGGCTCGAACAGCGACGACTTCAGCTTCAGGTAGAAACCCAGCTCACGGAACAACCGCGCCAGACTCTGCTGCACGGGCTGATTGGAAAATAGCGCCTGCCACAACACCGAGAGCAGGCCGTACCAGGCCGCACCGGCCACCAACAGCACCGGCTCATGCCAGACATCGGTCACCGCGCCGCCGCGCTGGTCCACGCCGATCATGGTGTAGACCGACAGAATCAGCGTCGCCGAGGCAATCGCGCCATAGCGTTCGCCCAAGGCGCCGAGCATGGTCAGGCAGAAGGCGGCGAGGGCGAAGGCGATGATGAAAAAGATGGGGTAGGGGAACAGCAGTTCGACCGACAGTGCGGCGACCAGGAAACACACCAGCGTCACGGCCAGCGCATTGAGGCGGCCCTGCCAACTGTCGTCGGTCTCGGCCAGGGCGCTGGCGATAATCCCCAGGAACAACGGGATCAGCAGTCCCATTTCATCCTGATACCAACACAGCGCCATGGTGCCGGTCAGGGCGATGAACACCCGCACGCTGTAGCTGAATTTATCCAGCGCCCAAAGGCGGCGTAGAGACTGACTGAACGAGGTCGATGACATGAAATGCGAAGGCCTTCCGAGGCGATGCCGCTAAATTGAGCCAGTAATGACGCCGACGCAATGGCGGCGATCACATCCGACAGCAAAATCTGTTCCTTTACCGAACACCCCACATTTAATTTGTGTGCAGCCTCAAGTCAGACGTATTGCGCAGCTGCGTAGCCCGAAGCCCACGCCCACTGGAAATTGAACCCGCCCAGATGCCCGGTCACGTCCAGCACTTCGCCGATGAAGTACAAGCCAGGGCTTTTCAGCGATTCCATGGTCTTGGATGACACCTCGTTGGTATTCACCCCGCCCAGGGTCACTTCGGCGGTGCGGTAGCCTTCGGTACCGGCCGGCACGACTTTCCAGCTCGCCAGTTTTTCGGCGATGTCCGCCAGTTCCGCGTGGGTGTATTGCTTCATCGGTTTGGAGACAAACCAGCTATCCGCCAGCAGGTTGGCCATCTTCTTGGTGAAGATTTCACCGAGCAGGGTTTTCAGTTCGCTGTTGGGGCGTTCGGCTTGCTGTTGTTGCAGCCAGGCAGGCACGTCATGGTCTGGCAGCAGGTTGATTTCGACTGTGTCGCCTGATTCCCAGAACGAGGAAATCTGCAAAATCGCCGGGCCGCTGAGGCCGCGGTGGGTGAACAGGATGTTCTCGCGAAAACTCTGGTCGTTGCAGCTGACCAGGCAATCCACCGATGTGCCGGACAGTTCGGTGCATAGCGCCTTGAGCTGATCGGTGATGGTGAACGGCACCAGGCCGGCGCGGGTCGGCAGCAGTTCGTGACCAAACTGCTTGGCTACCTGATAGCCGAAGCCGGTGGCGCCCAGGGTCGGAATCGACAGGCCACCGGTGGCGATCACCAGGGACTCGCAGGTAATTTGCCCCATCGTGGTATCCAGCAAATAGCCTTTCTCAAGCTTTTCGATGGTCTGGATCGAGGTGTCCAGGTGCAGGCTGACGCCGACCTGATTGCACTCATCGAGGAGCATTTCGAGGATGTCGCTGGATTTGTTATCGCAGAACAACTGGCCGAGCTTTTTCTCGTGGTACGGCACGCCGTGCTTGGCGACCATGCCGATGAAGTCCCACTGGGTGTAGCGGGCCAGGGCGGATTTACAGAAATGCGCGTTCTGCGAGAGGAAATTGCCCGGTTCGGTGTACATGTTGGTGAAATTGCAGCGACCACCGCCCGACATCAGGATTTTCTTGCCAGCCTTGTTGGCGTGGTCGAGCAGCAGCACCTTGCGCCCGCGCCCGGCGGCGGTCAGCGCACACATCAACCCTGCGGCGCCAGCGCCAATGATCACGACTTCGGTAGAGCGCAAAACGGTGTCCTCTCAGTGTTCACCACAAAACAAACTGTGGGAGCGAGCCTGCTCGCGAAAGCGGTGTGTCAGTCAACCATGGGCCAACTGACAGATTGCATTCGCGAGCAGGCTCGCTCCCACAGGGGATCTTCGTAGGTTGGAAGATCGCTTACAAAATACGCACGCGCAATGACCGGCCCTTGATCTTGCCGTCGTTCAGGCGCTGCAGGGCCTGCTTGGCGACGCCTCGTTCCACGGCCACGTAGGCCTGGAAATCGAAAATCGCGATCTTGCCGACCTGGGCACCCGGGATCCCGGCATCACCGGTCAGTGCGCCAAGGATGTCACCCGGACGAACCTTGTCCTTGCGGCCGGCAGCGATGCACAGGGTGCTCATCTGCGGCAGCAGCGGGCCGCCGCCCTTGGAGGTGAGGTTGTCCACCTGATCCCAAGTCAATGGCGTCTTCTGCAATTGTTCGATGGCTTGTGCACGCTGCGCCTCGGACGGCGCGACCAGGCTGATAGCGATGCCTTTCTCGCCGGCGCGACCGGTACGGCCGACGCGGTGGATGTGGATTTCCGAGTCGCGGGCCAATTCGACGTTGATCACCATATCCAGGGAATCAATGTCCAGGCCGCGCGCCGCGACGTCGGTGGCCACCAGTACCGACGTACTGCGGTTGGCGAACATCGCCAGCACCTGGTCGCGGTCACGCTGTTCCAGATCGCCGTGCAGGCCGACGGCGGAAATGCCTTTGGCGGTCAGGTGATCGACGGTTTCCTGGACCTGCTGCTTGGTGAAGCAGAAGGCCACGGTGGACGCTGGACGGAAGTGGCCGAGGACCTTGGTCACCGCGCTCATGCGCTCTTCCGGGGAGATCTCGTAGAAGCGCTGCTCGATCTGGGTGTCGTCGTGGAACGCCTCAGCCTTTACTTGCTGCGGGTTGCGCATGAATTTCGAGGCCAACTGCTTGATGCCCACCGGGTAAGTGGCCGAGAACAGCAGGGTCTGGCGACGTTCCGGGGCCTGCATGATGATTTCTTCGATGGAGTCGTAGAAACCCATGTCGAGCATGCGGTCGGCTTCGTCGAGGATCAGTGTGTTCAGGCCATGGAGCACCAGCGAACCCTTGCGCAAGTGCTGCTGGATGCGTCCCGGGGTGCCGACGATGATGTGCGCGCCATGTTCCAGCGAAGCGATCTGTGGGCCGAGGGAAACGCCGCCACACAGGGTCAGGACCTTGATGTTGTCTTCGGCACGGGCCAGGCGACGGATTTCCTTGGCGACCTGGTCGGCCAGCTCGCGGGTCGGGCACAGGATCAGCGCCTGGCAACCGAAATAGCGCGGGTTGATCGGGTTCAACAGGCCGATACCGAAGGCGGCGGTCTTGCCGCTGCCGGTCTTGGCCTGGGCGATCAAGTCCATCCCCTTGAGGATCACCGGCAAGCTTTGCGCCTGAATCGGCGTCATCTGGGCATAACCGAGGGAGTCGAGGTTAGCCAGCATGGCGGCGGACAGCGGCAAAGTATTAAAAGCGGTGGCGATGGTGGTCACGGGACTGGCCTGCAAAACAAAATGTCGCGCAGTGTACCAGCCCGATGGCCATTCGCCCTAAGGTTCGATGTGCTCTTCCGGACGTTTGACGCGCCGTCCGTCTTCCTTTGATAGCTGGGAAAAGATCGTCGCAGCGAGCATTGCCATGATGCCAACGGTCACAAACGTCAGCTGGAACGCGCCTAAAACCGTGTCCACGCCATCATTTCCGATCTCCGCCGTGAAGCCGCCAAGCAGCGCGCCCGCGCATGCAACCCCCAGGCTCAGCGACAACTGCGCCACCACCGACAGCAAACTGTTGCCGCTGCTGGCGCTGGCGTCGTCGAGGTCGATCAGGGTCACGGTATTCATCGCGGTGAACTGCAAGGAGTTGATCGCCCCGAGGATCGCCAGCAGGCACAGCAGCAGCCAGTACGGCGTCTGCTCGCTGACCAGGCCCATGCTCGCCAGCATGATGCCCAGCGCCAGGGTGTTGCCGGTCAGGACGATGCGGTAGCCCAGGCGCTCGATCAGCGGTCGTGCCACCCACTTGGCGATCATCGCCGCCGCGGCCAGCGGCAGCATGCTCATCCCGGCCTGTGACGGTGAATAACCCAGCGCCACTTGCAGCAGCAACGGCACCAGAAAGGGCAGGGCGCCGCTGCCGAGTCGGGCGAACAGGTTGCCGAGGATGCCGACGGCGAAGGTCCGGGTCTTGAACAGCGACGGTGCGAACAACGGGTTGTCGATATGCCCAGCGCGCAACCAGTAGGCCGCCAGGCAAGCCATGCCGCCGAACAGCAGCAACATCACCCGCAGGTGCGGTAAATGCAGTTCGCCCAGGCCTTCCATGGCGACGGTGATCAGGATCATCGCCGCCCCGAACAGCACAAAGCCAAGGCTATCGAAACGGGTGCGTTCAGAGCCGCGCAGGTCGGGGATGTATTTCCACACAGCGTAGCAACCGATTACCCCCACCGGCAGGTTGATCAGGAAGATCCAGTGCCAGGTCAGGTATTCGACCATCCAGCCGCCCATGGTCGGGCCAATCAACGGGCCAAGCAGGCCGGGGATGGTGATGAAACCCATGATGCGCACCAGCTCCGACCGCGGGTAGGCGCGCAGTACCACCAGCCGCCCGACCGGCAGCATCAACGCGCCGCCCAGCCCCTGGATCACCCGGGCGCCGATCAGCAGGGTCAGGCTGTTCGACATGGCGCAAAGCAGTGAGCCGAGGCTGAACAGCAGAATGGCGCCGAAGAAGATTTTCCGGGTGCCGAAACGGTCGGCGATCCAGCCTGAAGCAGGGATCAGCAACGCGACCGTGAGCATGTAGCCGATGATCACGCCCTGCATGCGCAGCGGGTCTTCCGCCAGGTCAGCGGCCATGGCCGGCAGGGCGGTGTTGAGGATGGTCCCGTCCAGGGACTGCATGAAGAAGGCAATGGCGACGACCCACGGCACCCAGCGGGCGGTGACAGGGTCGAGAGGCGGGCGGTTGGGCATGGGACCTCTTGTCAGTGTGAATCAGGGAGTCCGTGGTGGCTTCTTCGCGAACAGGCTTGCTCCCACAGGGTATTGACCGTCCATGTGGGAGCGAGCCTGCTCGCGAAGCTTTTAAAGGGTCAACGTGAGTCGGCTGACCAGCGCCCCCGGCAACAATGCCGAAGCCGTCGCCCGCTGGCTGTAGGTGCTGGCCGACAGCAGCAACTCGCGTTCAGCGGTCAGCGCCTGCAGCTGCGAACCCAGCAAACTGTAGGCACTGTCATCGAAGCGCATGGTGCTGACCGGTGCCTGGATCTCGCCGTTCTCGACCCAAAAGGTCGCGAACCGGGTCATGCCGGTCAGGCGGGCCGCCGGCTGATCCGAGAAGTTCAGGTACCACAGATTGCTGATATACAGGCCCGTTCCCAGCTGCTTGAGGATGTCTGCCTCTGCCAGGGTTCCGGCCTGCATGTTCAAGGCGCTCGGCGATTCCCCGCCGCTGGCGCCGTTGGCGGTCAGGCCATACTCGGCGGCGCTGCGTGAGCCGACCAGTTGCGCGCCGGCCCTGCCTTCGACAATCAACTTGAGATCACTGCGCGGATAGCCTTCGTCGGAGAACGCCGGGCTCAACGAACCACTGACTTTTTCATCCAGCGACACCAGCGGGCTGAAGCTTTGATCACCCCCATAGAGCTTCTGCAACGGGCTGCTCTTGCTGGCAATCGACTGCGCCGAGAAACCACCCCAGCACAGCATACCCATGATTTCTTCCAGCGCGGCCGGCGCCAGGTAAGCGCGGTATTGACCCGGCGCCAGGGTGCGCGTTGGTCGCCCCAGGTAGTCAAGCTGCTCGCGGGCCTGCTGGAAGCGCTTGGCGAAACCTTCGCTGCTCCAGTCGTGCCCCGCGTAGCTGGCCTTCACGGCCTGGCCGTTTTCATGGAACAGGCTGAAGTCGAAGTTGAAGCTGTTGGCCTGATGCCAGCCGAATGCCCCGGCGGAACTGGCGAAACCACGGCTGATGGGACCTGCCGCGTAGAAACCGACCAGGTCCAGGCCCTCGGCGGCGCGGGCGATTTGGGCGACGACTTGCTCGGTATCCGGCAGTGGATGCTCTTGAACATTCTTGCTCTGCCAACCGTTGTAGTTGAGCAGCAGATAGGGATCTTGCGGCAGCAGCGGCAGGGTTTCGCGCAATTGTTGCAGGCCTTCGGCCAGACGTTGTCGGTCCACCTGCGGATCGCCGGACAGGGTGATGTCGAGGTCGGCGTGACGGCCATCGTTGATCAGTTTCAGACTCAGGCTCGCCTGCTGAACCTGCCCGGCCTGACGCACCTTGGCGTGGTTGAAACGCACGAAGGCCGACGATTCGGCAGCGTAGCCGAGGGTGAACTGTTCAGGCTCCTGCAAGGCTTCGCGCAAGCCGTTGACCAAGGCCTTGAACGACTCGCTCTGAGCTTTTGACGTACTCATCAGGCGTCTCCCCCAAACACATCAACGTTGCTGAACACACAGGCTGGTGACGCATGGCCGACGCGGATCACCTGGTTCGGTTCGCCCTTGCCACAGTTCGGGGTGCCGAGGACCTTGACGGTGGCGGCATCGCCGACAGCGCTGAGGCTCTTCCAGAACTGCGCGGAAATCGCCCGGTAATTCGGGTTCTTCACCACGCCCTTGAGTTCGCCGTTCTCGATCAATTGGCCCCATTCGCAACCGAACTGGAACTTGTTGCGCGCATCGTCGATGGACCAGGAGCGGTTGGTGCTCATCAGGATGCCGTGTTCGATGTTGCCGATCAGTTGTTCCAGCGGTTGATCGCCCGGCTCGATGTTGAGGTTGGCCATGCGATCGATCGGCGGACGGTTCCAACCGCAGGCGCGGCTGTTGGCGACGCCGTCCAGGCCTGCGCGAAATTGCGACAGCGCTCCGCCCAATGGTCGCAACAACAGGCCTTCGCGGATCAGGAACTGTTTGCTGGCGGCGGTGCCGTCGTCGTCATGGCCGTAGCTGGCGAGCTGTTCGGGAATGTCCGGGTCGAAGGTCACGTTGAGCAGTTTCGAACCGTACTGCAGGCTGCCGAAGTCTTTGGCTTTGACAAAACTGGTGCCGGCGTAATTGCGCTCGTCGCCGAGGATGCGGTCCAGTTCCAGCGGGTGGCCGATCGATTCGTGGATCTGCAGCATCATCTGGTCGGGCATCAGCAGCAGGTCGCGCGGGCCTTGTGGGGTGTTCGGCGCCAACAGCAATTGCAGCGCCTGATCGGCGATTTTCGGGCCGGCACCGAACAGGCCGCAGCGACTGATCACATCAAAGCCGCCCTGTTGGCCGAAGTTCTCGCGGCCCAAGGTGCGGGTCTGGCTATCGCTGCCGTCGTAGGCAGTGACTTCCAGGCCGGGATAGACGAAGCGCTGAGCCTGGCGCAGTTCGGCGCCTGCGGTATTGAGGTAGATCTGCTCGACATGGGTGATGCCGATGCTCACCTGCCAGTTCACCAGGCGTTCGTCCTTGGGCACGGAGGCGGATTCGGCACCGAGCAGTTGATAGCAATCGCTCAGGGACGGGAACGGCTGGTCGAGGTTTGGCGAGAAGTAATCGGCGCGGTCGCTGGACACGGTTTGTTCGCGCAGGTCCAGCAAGGCGTGGGGCTTGAGTCGACGGGCCTGCTGTTCGGCGCGTTCGAGGGCGGCCTGCAAGCCCTGTTGCGACAGGTCATTGGTGGCGGCATAGGCTTCGACGCCGTTGACCCGTACGGTCAGCATCGCGCCTTCGTCACGGCGCAGGCTCGGCGGTTCCGCCACGTTCTTGCGCACCGACAGGTACTGGCCGGACTCGCGCACATAACGCAGGGAAAAGAATTCAGCGCCCGTGCGCAAGGCAGCGAAGCGCTGCTTGAGCTGGGGGTGGAAATCGAACATTCGGGAACCTCCTTGGTGTGGCGCATCGATGTTGCGAGGGGAGGGTGAATCGTTTGCGTGGCGCTAGAGTAGGCCTGCGGGGGGATGGGATCAAGGAGGGGGGCGGTGCAGGAAGGTTTGACTGGGTGAGTCAGGTCGAGGTGTGTTGTTTCATAAGGCCTCTTCGCGAGCAGGCTCGCTCCCACAAAAGACCTGAGTTGTTCACAGATCCAATGTGGGAGCGAGCCTGCTCGCGAATAGCCGTGATGCGGAGTAACAGAGTTACGCGGTCTGAGGCACTTCGCGCAACGGCTTGCCCTTCACCGGTGCATCACCGGCCACATAATAGGCGGCCTTGCTGCGCGGCAATGGCTGGCGGCCACGGATCTTGTCGGCGATTTTCTCGGCCATCATGATCGTCGGCGCATTCAGGTTGCCGGTGGTGATGATCGGCATGATCGAGGCATCGACCACGCGCAGGCCTTGCATGCCATGCACGCGACCTTCGCCATCAACCACGGCCATCTCGTCGGTGCCCATCTTGCATGAGCAGGACGGGTGGAATGCGGTTTCGGCGTGCTCGCGGATGAACTTGTCCAGTTGCTCATCGGTTTGCACTTCGATGCCCGGGCTGATTTCGCGGCCACGGAAGGCGTCCAGTGCAGGTTGCTGCATGATTTCACGGGTCAGGCGAATGCCGTCACGGAATTCCTGCCAATCCTGCTCGGTGGCCATGTAGTTGAACAGGATGCTCGGGTGCTGGCGCGGGTCCTTGGACTTGACCTGGATGCGACCACGGCTCGGCGAACGCATGGAGCCCATGTGCGCCTGGAAACCGTGTTCTTTCACACCGTTACTGCCGTTGTAGTTAATCGCCACCGGCAGGAAGTGGTACTGGATGTTCGGCCATTCGAATTCCGGACGGGTACGAATGAAACCGCCGGCTTCGAACTGGTTGCTGGCGCCGATGCCGGTGCCGTTGAACAACCACTCGGCACCGATGGCCGGCTGGTTGTGCAGGAGCAGCGACGGGTACAGCGAGACCGGTTGGGTGCAAGCGTATTGCAGGTACAACTCAAGGTGGTCCTGCAGGTTTTCACCCACGCCCGGCAAGTCGTGGACCACTGGAATGTCGAGCTTGTTCAGCAGCTCGGCAGGGCCGACGCCGGAGCGTTGCAGGATCTGCGGCGAAGCGATGGCGCCGGAGCACAGCAGGACTTCCTTGCGTGCTTTGACTTCAACGCGCTCTTCAGCCGCGCCGACCAGGTAACGCACGCCGACCGCACGCTTGCCTTCAAACAGGATTTTGTCAGTCAGGGCGTGGGTGACGATGGTCAGGGTCGAACGCTTCTTGGCCACGTCCAGGTAGCCGCGAGCAGTGGAAGCGCGACGGCCTTTGGGCGTCACGGTGCGGTCCATCGGACCGAAACCTTCTTGCTGGTAACCGTTGAGGTCTTCGGTGCGCGGGTAACCGGCCTGCACGCCGGCTTCCACCATGGCGTGGAACAACGGGTTGTTGCCGGCTTTAGGGGTGGTCACGCTGACCGGGCCGTCGCCACCGTGGTAATCGTTCGGGCCGATATCACGGGTTTCCGCTTTGCGGAAATACGGCAAGCAGTCCAGATAAGTCCAGTCTTCCAGGCCGGGCAGCTTGGCCCAACCGTCGTAGTCCATGGCGTTGCCACGGATGTAGCACATGCCGTTGATCAGCGAGGAGCCACCCAGGCCCTTGCCGCGACCGCATTCCATGCGGCGACCGTCCATGTGTGGCTCCGGATCGGTTTCGTAGGCCCAGTTGTAGCGACGGCCCTGCAGCGGGAACGCCAGCGCGGCAGGCATCTGCGTGCGGAAGTCCATGCGGTAGTCCGGGCCGCCCGCTTCGAGCAGCAGGACGGTGACGCCTTCGTCTTCAGTCAGACGGGTCGCCAGGGTGTTACCGGCCGAGCCGGCACCGATGATGATGTAGTCGAATTCTTGGGACATTGAATGCACCCTCTTTGAAGTTGGTTCAGGTCAGTCCTGATGAGTGCTTTGCACTCAATCGCCAGCAGGCTGGCTCCCACATTGGAGTGCGTACTCCTGTGGGAGCGAGCCTGCTCGCGAAGACGGCCTCGCAGGCAAAACGAATGTCGCCTTAGAACACCGAGGCGTAGTCGCCCAGCTCGACCTGTACCGATTTGATGCGGGTGAAGTTGTTCAGCGAGCTGATCCCGTTCTCACGGCCAACACCCGACTGCTTGTAGCCGCCGACCGGCATCTTGGCGTCGGATTCGCCCCAGGCGTTGATCCAGCAGATACCGGCTTCGAGCTGATGAATCACGCGGTGGGCGCGGTTCAGGTCCTTGGTGACGATACCGGCGGCCAGGCCGAAGTCGGTGTCGTTGGCGCGGCGGATCACTTCTTCTTCGGTTTCGTAAGTGAGGATCGCCATCACCGGGCCGAAGATTTCTTCACGCACGATGGTCATGTCGTCGGTGCAGTCGGTGAACACGGTCGGCGCAACGAACGCGCCCTTGGCGAATTCGCCGTCGGTCAGGCGCTCACCGCCGCACAGTAGGCGTGCACCTTCTTCTTTGCCCTTGGCGATGTAGCCCAGCACGCTTTCCATGTGGGCGAAGCTGACCAATGGACCGAAGTTGGTGTTTTCGTCTTGCGGGTTACCGATGCGGATGCGCGCTACGCGCTCAACGATCTTGGCTTCGAATGCGGCTTTCAGATGGGCCGGTACGAACACGCGGGTACCGTTGGTGCAAACCTGGCCGGAACTGTAGAAGTTGGCCATCATCGCGGTGTCGGCGGCGCGGTCGAGGTCGGCGTCGTCGCAGATGATCAGCGGGGATTTGCCGCCCAGTTCCATGGTCACGTCTTTGAGCGAAGAGCTCGAAGCGCTGGCCATGACTTTCTTGCCGGTGTCAGTGCCGCCGGTGAACGAGACTTTCTCGATGCGCGGGTGCTCGGTCAGCCAGGTGCCGACTTCGCGGCCGCTGCCGGTCAGGACGTTGAACACGCCTGCTGGAACGCCGGCTTCGGTGTAGATTTCGGCCAGTTTCAGGGTGGTCAGCGAAGTGACTTCGCTTGGCTTGAAGATCATTGCGTTGCCGGCCGCCAGGGCTGGTGCGGATTTCCACAAGGCGATCTGGATCGGGTAGTTCCACGCGCCGATACCGGCCACGACACCCAGCGGCTCACGACGGGTGTAGACGAAGGACGTGGTGCGCAGCGGAATCTGCTCGCCTTCGATGGCTGGCACCAGGCCTGCGTAATACTCCAGCACGTCGGCGCCGGTGACGATGTCGACGTAACGGGTTTCGGAGTAAGCCTTGCCGGTGTCCAGGGTTTCCAGGGCCGCCAGTTCGTCGTTGCGCTCGCGCAGGATGTCCACGGCGCGACGCAGGATGCGCGAACGCTCCATGGCGGTCATGGCGGCCCAGATCTTCTGGCCCTTTTCGGCGCTGACGACGGCGCGCTCGACGTCTTCCTTAGTCGCACGTTGTACTTTTGCGAGGACTTCACCGTTAGCCGGGTTGATGGCTTCGAACGTGGCGTCGCTGCCAGCGTCGGTGTATGCGCCATCGATGTAGAGTTTTTGCAGTTCGAAACGGGCCATAGTGTCCTCGCAAGTGCATTGGTTATTGGCTCGGTTCAGGGGTTGAGCGTTCTGTGTGCTCTAACTCACCTGCTTGGCCAGTTGTAGATCCATGTATTCGTAAGCGATCCGGTGCGCCTGCTCGGTGTCGAAAGCGTCTCCCGACAGCGCACCGCGCAGCCACAAACCGTCAATGAGGGCTGCCAGGCCACGGGCTGCACTGCGCGCATCGTCGAGCGGCAGAACGCGGCGGAACTGGCAGCACAGGTTGGAATACAGACGGTGATCGTTGATCCGCTGCAACCTGTGCAAAGACGGGTGATGCATGCTGGTGGCCCAGAAGGCCAACCAGGTTTTCATTGCCGGGCCATTGACCTGGCTGGCGTCGAAGTTGCCTTCGATAATCACCTGAAGGTGCGCCCGCGGGCTGTTGTCCTTCAGCGCCTGACGGCGCACGGTGACGTTCTCGCTCAGGACGCTCATCAGATACTGCGCCGTGGCAGCAATCAGGCCGTTCTTGTCCTGAAAATAGTGACTGATGATGCCATTCGAGACACCGGCCAAACGGGCGATCAGCGCAATGCTGGCGTCCCCCATTCCGACCTGGTCGACGGCCAGCAAAGTGGCTTCGATCAATTGCTGGCGGCGAATGGGTTGCATACCGACCTTGGGCATCTTGCACATCTCCTTGGGCCTTCCGGCAGACGCAAAACGTCTATCGGATTGAGGGCCAGTCTATTTTGTTTTGATTGAACGTTCAATCAACAAAGAATAAGATCTGCGACAAATCGTCGCTGCCTACAGGTTTTTCCTACGTGTAGTTGGCGGAAAAACGACATCCCAAATCGCTCGAAACCCCTGCGCACTGGCGCTCCCGGGCTTCGGGCTTTTTTCGGGCTGTCTTTATATCACCCACTGGTCGGCTGCCCACTAACCGATTGGTCGGGTTCCGTGTTGCCTTGCGTTCTTCACTCGCACTGCCTGGAGCATCTGTGCAATGAGTTCTGCCTCGCTTATAAAGACCCCACCGGAGAAGGTGACGGTCAACGGTTGGGTGTTCTACACCTCTACCGCGTTGATTCTGTTGTTGACCGCCATTCTGATCATCGCCCCGCAAGAGGCGGGCAGAATGCTCGGAACGGCTCAAGCCTGGTTGTCCCGCAGCTTCGGCTGGTACTACATGGTGGTGATTGCCGCCTACCTGATCTTTGTCGTCGGCCTGGCGTTTTCGTCCTACGGCAAACTGAAACTGGGCAGTAAGGACGACACCCCGGACTTCAGCTACGGCGCCTGGGCGGGGATGCTGTTCTCGTCGGGTATCGGCATCTCGTTGCTGTATTTCGGCGCGTCCGAGCCGCTGGATCACTACTTCAACCCGCCGGAAGGCACGGCCGGCAGCAACCTGGCGGCACGTCAGGCGGTTCAGCTGACGTTCCTGCACTGGGGCCTGCATGGCTGGGCGATCTACGCGCTGGTCGGCTTGGCCGTGGCTTACTTTGCCTATCGTCACAACCAACCACTGGCGTTGCGTTCGGCACTGTACCCGCTGGCGGGCGAGCGTTGGGTCAAGGGCGCGGCCGGTCACGCGGTGGACGGGTTCGGTATGTTCGTGACCCTACTGGGTCTGGTGACCAACCTGGGGATTGGTTCGCTGCAAGTGTCGTCGGGCCTTGAGAACCTGTTCGGCATGGAACACAGCAACACCAACCTGCTGATCGTGATCATCGTGATGAGCACCGTGGCGACCATTGCTGCCGTGTCGGGTGTGGAAAACGGCATTCGCCGCCTGTCCAACCTGAACATCGTGCTGTTCAGCGGCCTGCTGATTTTCGTGCTGCTGTTCGGCCCGACCCTGCACCTGCTCAACGGCTTCGTGCAGAACATCGGTGATTACCTGAACGGTGTGGTGCTGAAGACTTTCGACCTCTATGTGTACGAAGGCGACAGTGAGAAGTCCGACCGCTGGTTGGGCCTGTGGACTCTGTTCTACTGGGCCTGGTGGATTTCCTGGGCGCCATTCGTGGGCATGTTCATCGCGCGTATTTCCCGTGGTCGCACCGTGCGTGAGCTGGTGGCGGGTGTACTGCTGATTCCGTTGGGTTTCACTCTGGCGTGGCTGTCGATCTTCGGCAACTCGGCCCTGGACCTGGTGATGAACCACGGGGCGGTGGAACTCGGCAAGACGGCGCTGGAACAGCCGTCCATGGCGATCTATCAGTTGCTTGAGCACTACCCGGCGTCGAAAGTGGTGATCGGCGTCTCGATTTTCGTTGGTTTCGTGTTGTTCCTGACACCGGCGGATTCCGGCGCGGTGATGATGGCCAACCTGTCGTGCAAGGGCGGTAACGTCGACGAAGACGCCCCGCACTGGTTGCGGATTTTCTGGTCGGCAGTGATCACCCTGGTGACCATTGGTCTGCTGTTCGCCGGTAACTTCGAAGCCATGCAAACCATGGTGGTGCTGGCGGGTCTGCCGTTCTCGGTGGTGCTGGTGTTCTTTATGTTCGGCTTGCACAAGGCCATGCGCCAGGACGTGCAGATCGAACAGGAACAAGCGGAGCTGGCGGCACGCGGTCGCCGTGGTTTCACCGAACGTCTGACTCAACTGGACCTGCAACCGAGCCAGTCGGTGGTACAGCGCTTCATGGACAAGCATGTAACGCCGGCGCTGGAAGATGCCGCCGTGCAAATGCGCGCTCAAGGCCTGGATGTACAAACGTTGCTAGGCAAGTCCAAGCGTTGCATGGGCCTGCGGATCGAGATGGAAGAGGGCAACCCGTTTGTCTACGAAGTCAGCCTGGACGGTTACCTGGCCACGCCAACCGAATCGGCTCAATCCGATGAGGCGCGCCAGCGTTACTACCGCGCCGAGGTGTACCTGCACAACGGCAGCCAGGACTACGACTTGATGGGCTTCACCCAGGATCAGATCACCCGTGACGTGCTCGATCAGTTCGAAAGCCATCGGCAGCTCCTTGGCCGGGTGTATAGCTAAGTTGTAAGTGGCGCGGTGTTTCTGTCTGAAACACTGCGTCGGCCCCATCGCCAGCAGGCTGGCTCCCACATTCGAAAGCATTCCCTTGTGGGAGCCAGCCTGCTGGCGATGGGGGTTTCAACTTCAATACAGCATCGCCCGCTATCCCCATAAACAAAAACGCCGCGATCCTCTCGCGGCGTTTTTGTGTCTGTTGCCTTACCCCAGGTTCTTGCCGAGCAGTGCGTGGTATAGCTCGCTGTCGCCGAGAATCCCGACCACATGGTTGTTGTCGTGCAGTACAAGCTTGTTGCCGGTCTGGTAGCGGATCTGCAGCGCGTCGCGCATGCCGATGCTCGAATCCACCAGGGTAGGTCGACGACCCAGGCCTTCAACCGCTTGTCCCGGTACCCAGTTCTGCAGGTCCAGCACCGAGCCGTTCTGGCGTGCGCCCTTGATGGTGTTGCCTTCTGCCAGGTCGAGCCACGAATCGCCGCCCGGATCCAGGCAGACCGAACCGTTGATGCGCTTGCAGTTGTCCAGGGTGCGCATCAGGCTGCGGCCGCACAGGACGTTCAGCGGGTTGGTGTGGGCCACGAAGGTGCGCACGTAGTCGTCCGCCGGGTTGAGGACGATTTCTTCAGGCTTGCTGTACTGGATGATCCGGCCGTCTTTCATGATCGCGATACGGCTGCCGAGCTTCAGGGCTTCATCGAGGTCGTGGCTCACGAACACGATGGTTTTGCTCAGCTTGCGTTGCAGTTCCAGCAGTTCATCCTGCAGGCCCTGGCGGATCAGTGGGTCGAGGGCCGAGAACGGTTCGTCCATCAGCAGAATGTCGGCGTCCATCGCCAGCGCACGGGCCAGGCCTACACGCTGTTGCATGCCCCCGGACAGCTCATCGGGTTTCTTGTTGCGCCATTGGGTCAGCCCCACCAGTTCGAGCTTTTCATCGACCAGCTTTTTGCGTTCCTTCTCCGGCCGACCCTGCATTTCGAGGCCGAAACTGATGTTCTCGCGCACCGTCAGCCAAGGCATCAGGGCAAACTTCTGGAACACCATTGCAATGCGCTTGGTGCGCATCATTTTCAGTTCGGCGGCCGTGCAGGACGCAATGTTGATCTGCTTGCCTTCGTGCTCGACGAACAGCTTGCCGCGGCTGACGGTGTTGAGGCCGTTGATGCAACGCAGCAGGCTGGATTTGCCGGAGCCGGAAAGGCCCATCAGCACGCAGATTTCACCTTTTTCGATATCCAGGCTGGCCTTTTCGACGCCAACGATCTGCCCGGTTTTTTTCAGGATCTCGCTGCGGGTCAAGCCTTGATCGAGAAGTTTCAGTGCTTCGCGCGGATCTTTGGTGAAGATCACGTCGACGTCTTCGAAGCGAATTATGCTCATGCGTCACCCCCTACTTTGGCTTCGGGTTGTTTGCAGATACGGTCGAGCATGATCGCCAGCAGTACGATCGCCAGGCCCGCTTCGAAGCCCAGGGCGATATCAGCAGTGTTCAGTGCGTTGACCACCGGTTTGCCCAATCCATCGGCGCCCACCAGTGCCGCGATCACCACCATCGACAGCGACAGCATGATGCACTGGGTGATGCCGGCCGCGATGCTCGGCATGGCGTGGGGCAGTTCAATCCGTGTCAGCAGTTGACGACGCGAGCAGCCGAAGGCTTTGCCGGCGTCCATCAATTCTTGTGGGACATCGCGGATGCCCAGGTAGGTCAGGCGGATCGGTGCGGCAATGGCGAACACCACCGTGGAGATCAGGCCTGGCACCACACCCAGCCCGAAGAGGGTCAGGGTAGGAATGAGGTAAACGAAGGTCGGTACGGTCTGCATCAGATCGAGTACCGGACGCATTACAGTGTAGAACATCGGCTTGTGCGCGGCGACGATGCCCAGCGGCACACCGATGACCACGCAGACCAGGGTGGCGAACAGCACCTGGGCGAGGGTCTCCATGGTTTCCTGCCAGTACCCCAGGTTGAGGATCAGCAGAAAGGAGGCGACAACAAAGGCGGTCAACCCCCATTTGCGCTGGATCAAGTGGGCCAGGAGGGCGATAAGGCCGATCAAGACCAGCGGGTTGAACCAGGTCAGCGCGAAAGTCACGCCGTGGATCATCGTTTCCAGCGTCACGGCAATGGCGTCGAAGGTGTTGGCGCCGTGTTGCGTCAACCATTCGACAAAGCTCGCAATGTGCTGGCCTAAAGGGATTTTCTGATCAATCAGCATGGTAGTGAACGTCCGCATGCAAGGAAATAAACAGCCCGGACGGCCGGAGCCGTCCGGCATAAGCGATTACTGGTTAAGCTTGGCTTTCACGGCCTCCAGGCCTGGTTTACCGTCAATGGTGGTCACGCCAGCGAGCCAGGTATCGAGCACCTGTGGATTCTTTTTCAACCAGGCCTTGGCGGCCGCGTCAGGCTTCATCTTGTCGTCCAGGATGTTGCCCATCAGTTCGCTTTCCATGTCGACAGTGAACTCCAGGTTTTTCAGTAGCTGGCCAACGTTGCTGCATTCCTCGGCGTAACCCTTGCGGGTGTTGGTTGCCACGGTGGCGGCACCGAAATCCGGGCCAAAGAAATCGTCGCCGCCGGTCAGGTATTGAATCTTGAAGCGCTTGTTCATCGGATGCGGCGCCCAGCCGAGGAAGACCACGGCGGTGTCGCGTTTCTGTGCACGGTCGACCTGGGAAAGCATCCCCGCTTCGCTGGACTCGACGACCTTGAAGCCGGCGTCCTTGAGGCCGAAGGCGTTCTTGTCGATCATGCTCTGGATCAGGCGGTTGCCGTCGTTGCCCGGCTCGATGCCGTAGATCTTGCCGTCGAGTTCTTTCTTGAATTTGGCGATGTCGGCGAAGTCATGCAGCCCCTTGTCGTACAGCGCCTGCGGTACGGCGAGGGTGTACTTGGCGCCCTTGAGGTTGGTGCGCACGGTTTCCACGGTACCGGCATCGCGGTAGGCCTTGATGTCGTTTTCCATGGTCGGCATCCAGTTGCCGAGGAACACGTCCATATTCTTGCCGTCGGCCAGTGACTTGTAGGTTACTGGCACGGAAATCATGGTGGTCTTGGTCTTGTAGCCCAAAGCGTTGAGCACGACGCTGGTGGTGGCGGTCGTTGCGGTGATGTCGGTCCAGCCGACATCGGAGAAGTTTACGGTGCTGCATTGGGCCGGTTCGGCGGCTTGCGCCAGAACCGGCAGACTAAGCATGGCGGCCAACAACAACGACGGGGAACCTTTCATGGATGGACTCCTTGGTGTTTTTTTTGGCAGTGTTCCGACTGGACCACCGCACTTATAGAGTTGCGGTTGGATGGCGTTTTGGAGACAGCTCTACCACGGCGCCTTGCAATCGAGTCGATATGATCATGTACCAGTGAAAATCTGACGCCTACAGGGTGCGTCGTAACCAGTACAGGGATGGTCGCATCCAGTGTCAGTGACGTCGTTTACAGATTTTTTCAGCCCCATTTCTCCCTCTGCATCGCAAAAAAACGCCGAAAACATGGCGTAAAACGCCCACGGCGTTAGTGGACATGAGTGCGTCGGTTAGAGACGTCGAACGACATGACAAAAGCCTGATGATGCAGTCATCTCGGCGGATTGCAGCTTGAGCGTAGCAGCTCCGCCACCGGGCGTTTTTGCGCCTGGAGTTGGCTCATCCAGGAGTTCGGCAGTAATGGCTATCAGTGTTTTCGACCTGTTCAAAATCGGCATCGGCCCTTCCAGTTCGCACACCGTGGGCCCCATGCGGGCGGCGGCTTTGTTTGTACAAGGTTTGCGTGAGCGGGGTCTGCTGGAGCAGGTACGCAGAGTCGAAGTTCAGCTCTATGGTTCGTTGTCGGCCACCGGCATCGGCCACGGTAGCGACAACGCGGTGATCATGGGCCTGATGGGCGAGTGGCCGGATGCGATCGATCCGTCGCAAATCGGCATCCGCATCGCCACCCTGCGCGAAACCGACACGCTGTTGCTCGACGGTCGCTTGTCGGTGCCGTTCATATGGGATCGGGACATGCGCCTGATCGACGAAAACCTGCCGTTCCATCCCAATGCCATGACCTTGATTGTCGAAGGCAATGACGGCGAGTTGCATCGCGACACCTACTATTCGGTCGGCGGCGGTTTTGTCGTCGACGAGGCCCAGGCCTCCAGCGGGGTGGTCGACCTTGACCGCACCGTATTGCCCTATGATTTTTCCTCAGCCGCGGAGTTGTTGGAGCTGTGCAAGAAGCACAACTTGCGCGTAGCCGAACTCATGATGGCCAACGAGAAGGTCTGGCGCAGCGAAGAGGAAATCCGCAGCGGCCTGATGAAGCTCTGGCGCGCCATGCAGGATTGCGTCGATCACGGCCTCAGGCACGAAGGCATCCTGCCCGGTGGCCTGAATGTACGCCGGCGTGCGGCCAAACTGCATCGCAGCTTGCAGGAGTTGAATAAGCCCAACGTGATCGGCTCGACCCTCAGCGCCATGGAGTGGGTCAACCTGTTCGCCCTGGCGGTCAACGAAGAAAACGCCGCCGGCGGGCGCATGGTCACGGCGCCGACCAATGGCGCGGCGGGGATCATACCCGCGGTGTTGCACTACTTTATGAAGTTCAGCGAGGACGTGACCGACGCCAACGTCGTCGACTACTTCCTCGGTGCGGCGTCGGTGGGGATTCTGTGCAAAAAGAACGCTTCGATCTCCGGTGCCGAAGTCGGTTGCCAGGGCGAAGTCGGCTCGGCCTGCGCCATGGCGGCGGCGGGGCTGGCGGAAATCCTCGGCGCCACCCCGGAGCAACTGTGCAACGCGGCGGAAATCGGCCTGGAACATAACCTGGGGCTGACGTGCGATCCGGTGGGCGGTCTGGTGCAAGTGCCGTGTATCGAGCGCAACGCGATTGCCGCGGTGAAAGCGATCAATGCGGCGCAGATGGCATTGCGCGGCGATGGCCAGCACTTTATCTCGCTGGATCGGGTGATCCGCACCATGCGTGATACCGGTGCCGATATGCATGACAAATATAAGGAGACATCGCGGGGTGGGTTGGCGGTTAGCGCGGTGGAGTGCTGATACCGGGTTGGCCCATTCGCGAGCAGGCTCGCTCCCACAGGGGTATGCGGTCAAATGTGGGAGCGAGCCTGCTCGCGAAGACGTCAGACCAGTCAAAACTGCGCGTAAACTGAACACTCGATCCAAACCGCGCCACCTTTTGGCGCGTCGCTAACAGATAAATAGCCTTACCGGCGGTGAGGTATCATGGGTTCCCTGACCGCCCGTCACCCGTGCCTGCGGTGACACTCTTTCCGGGCTGCTCGCAGCCCTGTTCCCACAAGTGCTACCGATTTGCTCACACGCAACGGGGCAGAGCGCTTGTCGCCACTGATGGCACTTATAACCCCTGCTCGCCGCGCGTCATATATAGACACATTCCGACGTCGTTTTTAGGAGTTATTGAACGCACATTCAAATTTAGGCATGGCAATTGCTCTGTCATTACAAAGCCCGTCTCCCACGCGAGAACGATGGCAATAACAAGAGCCTCCGCCTGAGGCCATCACCCGCTTTGTGTGAGGAGATACCGCGATGACGACGTTCAACTCCGGGGCCCAACCCCAGAACCGTGCGCCTCAATCCATCGGCTTTCTGCTGCTGGACAATTTCACGCTGATTTCCCTGGCCTCCGCAGTCGAACCCCTGCGCATGGCCAACCAGTTGTCTGGCCGCGAGCTGTATCGCTGGACGACCCTCACCGTCGATGGCGGTCAAGTCTGGGCCAGTGACGGCCTGCAGATCACCCCCGACGCCTCCATGCACAAAGCCCCTCCGATGGACACCGTGATTGTCTGCGGCGGCATCGGTATCCAGCGCACTGTTACCCGTGAACACGTTTCATGGCTGCAAAGCCAGGCGCGCCAGTCCCGTCGCCTGGGTGCGGTCTGCACCGGCAGCTGGGCCCTGGCCTGCGCCGGCCTGCTGGACGGTTTCGATTGCAGCGTGCACTGGGAATGCCTGGCGGCGATGCAGGAAGCCTTCCCGCGGGTGGCCATGAGTACCCGCCTGTTCACCCTCGACCGTAACCGTTTCACCAGTTCCGGTGGCACCGCGCCGCTGGACATGATGCTGCACCTGATCAGCCGTGATCATGGCCGTGAACTGTCCGCCGCGATCTCGGAGATGTTCGTCTACGAGCGCATCCGCAACGAACAGGATCACCAGCGCGTGCCGCTCAAGCACATGCTCGGTACCAACCAGCCGAAGTTGCAGGAAATCGTCGCGCTGATGGAGGCCAATCTCGAAGAGCCGATCGATCTGGACGAACTGGCGGTGTATGTCGCCGTGTCCCGTCGTCAGCTGGAGCGGCTGTTCCAGAAGTACTTGCACTGCTCGCCTTCGCGTTACTACCTGAAGCTGCGCCTGATCCGCGCGCGGCAGCTGCTCAAGCAGACGCCGATGTCGATCATCGAAGTGGCGTCTGTGTGTGGTTTTGTATCCACGCCGCACTTCTCCAAGTGCTACCGCGAATACTTCGGCATTCCGCCGCGTGACGAGCGCGTAGGTTCCAACACCACGCAGCAAGTGGCGATGATGCCGCTGCCGCAAGCCCTGGTGCTGTCGCCGTTGTCCGGGCCGTTGTCGGCGCTGAGCCAGGCGCGCAATGAGTCGACTTTCGCTAGCGTAAGACTCTAAAACCGAGTCGCACCCTTCGCGAGCAGGCTCGCTCCCACATTTGACCGCATTCCGCTGTTGGAACCCGGTCAGCTGTGGGAGCGAGCCTGCTCGCGAAAGCGTTTTATCGGGCGACGTGGCTTTGTTGGTATTCGGCCAATGCCGGCAGCAATTGCTTGTCGATAGCCTGGCGCACAGCTGGCAGGATGGTCGCGCTGCTGGTGTACATCTGCTTGACCATGGTGCGCAGCACGATGGCCCGTTCGTTGTTCAAACCTCGCACCGCACACTCGCAAGCCTGCTCGGCTGTGGCACCGTTCGGCACTTGAAAGCCCAATGCCTTGAGCTGGCCCAACAAGTCTTCCTGATCAATCAAATCGGCGTGCATCATGACGCAAATCCTTCTTCTGGGAATGGAGTCGTGGCTCGATTCTGGTAGGGGGGCAGGGTGGCGGCAAGGGCGATTTGTCGCAATGGCCGCATTGGCTATGAAAGCGTCGTTTTCGGGCTATTTACCCGCGAGAGGAGTCGGCACACTGGACTCAGCTCGCTTCACGAAGGTTTGGTCACCCTCGCACGGCAGCTCCTCAACAGTACCTATTGCCTCGATCCTGTCACGGCTTGATCGGGGCTTTTTTTGTCGGTGAATCAGGGACGTATCGGGTGTCTGGAGTGACGCCTTCGCGAGCAGGCTCGCTCCCACTAGGACCGCGTAAAACCTGCCCGCGAAGAACGATGACGCGGTTTACCTTTGCAATACCAAAATGCGTGATAACAATTCATCCCGATCGACATAACACCCCTGGAAATGCCGCGCACCGGTAGCGGGATCGAAGGCGTTGCGGGCGTGGAGGGTGCGGCGGTTGTCGAAGCACCAGAGCTCGCCGGGGTTGAGCCTTTGCATCAACCTGAACCGGGGCTCGCGGGTCATCGCGATAAAGCGGCGATAGGCGCGATAGAGACTGGGCATCTGTTCCACCGACGCATCGAACGGCCCGCGCAGAAAATTCGCCATGCGGATTTCCGACACTTGTCCCAAGGCGTCCAGGGCGATGATCGGTGCGAGGCAACGGTAGTCGCTATGGCGGTCTTTGTTGCGAAATTCCACAGGGATCTGGCAGAGACTTTTGAATGACTCAGGGTCCTCCCGGCGCAAGGCGTCGGCGATGGCAAAACCGTCGACAAAAATACTCTCGCCTCCCTCAGCGTCATTGACCAGGCAATGCAGGAATTGCAGTCCCGGTTGCAACTCCCGGGTCGGCAAATCGCTGTGCAAAGGCAGGTTGAAAGCGGTGTAGGCGTTGCTGTCGGCATCGGCCTTGGATTGCACGTTGAACAGCACGCCGAAATTGCTCTCGCGGATGAAGGAAATGCGCTGCGCGATCAGCTTCAATGAGCCGGGTTCGGTGGGCACGCCACGCACTTGGGTCAGGCCGGTGTCCCGCACGGCCAGCAGCCATTGCAACAGGGCATTGTTGTCGTTCATCAGCGCTCGATACTCGAACACCGGCAACTGCAAATCGCTATGCCAAAGGCTGGCTTTTGGCTTGCCTGCCAGGCGCTCGGCGCGGGATTCGTCATCGTAGGCGTGGGCACGCAACCAGCCAGGGTCGAAGCGGCTGTGGTGGCCGTCTTGCCATTGGACGCAGAGGCAACCCTCAGCGTCGATGCGGGTGTCGGCCAATAGCAGGTTTTCCGGGACATCGACGATTTCCAGCACTTGCTCGCGGGTCACCGTGTAGACGCAGTGCGGGCACGGGCAGTTGTCCCGTAGCCATTGATGATGGAAGGGGCTGACGCGGTGGTCGGCCCACTTCACCAAAACACGGTCCGCCATCGCCTGCACGCCTTTCAGCGCGCTGATCAACGGATAAGTACGGAAGTCGGCAAAAGCAGCGGCGGTGTTCATGCGATCTCCTTGTTATTTTTTTGGCGGTAATGCGATCACTCGGCCAACGTAGGCGGGGGTTGGCAGGTCGGTCTGTTCAGCGACGATGGCTTGCAGTTTGCCCAGGGTCACTTCGCTGAACGGTGTGGAACTTGGTCCGGCGAGGTCGACATGCAGCAGCATTTGTTCGTTGCCCGCCAGCTCTTTCGCGTCACCCACCAGATGCAGGCTGTGGTAGAGGTGCAAGCGTTTGCTGTCGTGGGCGATGATCTGCGTATGCACTTGGACTTCGGCATCGAGCTTCACTTCGTGCAGGTAGTTCAGGTGCAGTTCCAGGGTGAACAGCGAGTTGCCGCTGGCTTCGCGGTTGTTGCTGTCCATGCCCAGGCGATCCATCAGCGCATCGGTGGCATAGCTGAAGATCAGCAGGTAGAACGCGTCGCGCAGGTGGCCGTTGTAGTCGACCCAGTCGGGAATGATGCGGGTTTGGTAGGTGGTGAGAGTGGGCATGATTTCTTTCCAACATTGATGGTGGCTGCGCCGCTTTCGCCAGCAGGCTGGCTCCCACATTGGAATGCATTCCCCTGTGGGAGCCAGCCTGCTGGCGATGGGGCCGGTCCTGCTCGTCGCTTATTCGCTGAAGGCCATCCCATGCTTCTCTTTGGTGGTCTTTACCGCCTCCAGCACCGCCAGCAGGCAGTCATCACGATAGCGCTCCAGCGCCGAAATGCTGTGTTTACCCAACTGATCGCTGGTGCCGTCCACCACATCGTCGATCAGTTTGTCGGTCAGTTCCGGCGCCGGCAGGTAGGTCCACGGCAACTGCAGGGCCGGGCCGAACTGTGCCATGAAGTGACGCATGCCGGCGTCGCCACCGGCCAGGGTGTAGGTCAGGAACGTGCCCATGAACGACCAGCGCAGACCGGCGCCAAAACGGATGGCGTCGTCGATTTCACCGGTGGTCGCCACACCGTCGTTGACCAGGTGCAACGCCTCGCGCCACAGCGCTTCGAGCAAACGGTCGGCGATGAATCCCGGCACTTCCTTGCGTACATGCAGCGGGCGCATGCCGAGGGATTCGTAGACGTTCATCGCCGCCTGCACGGCTTCCGGGGCGGTGTTCTTGCCGCCGACCACTTCCACCAGAGGCAGCAGATAAACCGGGTTGAACGGGTGCCCGACCACGCAGCGTTCCGGGTGCGTCGAGCTCTCGTAGAACTCGCTCGGCAACAGGCCTGAAGTACTGGAGCCGATCAAGGCATTGGGCTTGGCTGCGGCGCTGATTTTGCTGTGCAGCTCCAGTTTCAGTTCAAGACGTTCAGGGGCGCTTTCCTGGATGAAATCGGCGTCGCGAACACATTCTTCGATGGTGGTGACAAAGCGCAGGCGATCCTGCGAGGCACCCGGCGCCAGGCCTTGTTTCTCCAGTGCGCCCCAGGCGTTGGCGACGCGTTTGCGCAGGGCGGCTTCGGCACCGGGCGCCGGGTCCCAGGCCACCACATCGAGACCGTGGGCGAGGGCGCGGGATACCCAGCCACTGCCGATGACGCCGCTGCCCAGGGCTGCGAAGGTTTTGATTTCGGTGATAAAGCTCATGGTGATTTCCTAAAGGATTCGGTGATGTCCTTGTGGGAGCGAGCCTGCTCGCGAAAGCGGTGTGTCAGTCGACTGAAATGTCGGCTGTGACGGCCTCTTCGCGAGCAGGCTCGCTCCCACAGGGTGAGGTGCATGTTCAAATTAGCCGCGCTGTTTCAGGCCCATTTTCTTGCGGCCTTCAGCCGGGGTGAGCACCCGGGCACCAAGGCGGCTGAGGATTTCGCCGGCGCGTTCGACCAGTTGGCCGTTGGTGGCCAGAACGCCCTTGTCCAGCCACAGGTTGTCTTCCAGCCCGACACGCACGTTGCCGCCGAGCAGCACGGCCTGCGCGGCCATCGGCATTTGCATGCGACCGATGCCGAAGCCGGCCCAGACCGCATCGGCCGGCAGGTTGTCGACCATGGCTTTCATGGTGGTGGTGTCAGCCGGGGCGCCCCACGGGATGCCCAGGCACAGCTGGAACAGCGGGTTGTCGAGCAGGCCTTCCTTGATCATCTGCTTGGCGAACCACAGGTGACCGGTGTCGAAGATTTCCAGCTCGGCTTTCACGCCCAGCTCTTGAATGCGTTTGGCACCGGCACGCAACTGCGCTGGAGTGGACACGTAAATGGTGTCGCCATCGCCGAAGTTAAGGGTGCCGCAATCGAGGGTGCAGATTTCCGGCAGCAGCTCTTCGACGTGGGCCAGCCGGGTCAGCGGGCCGACCAGATCAGTGTTCGGGCCGAACTCCATCGGGTTCTCGCCCGCGCCGATTTCCAGGTCGCCGCCCATGCCGGCGGTGAGGTTGACGATGATGTCGACGTCGGCTTCGCGGATGCGCTCCATCACTTCGCGGTACAGCGCCACGTCGCGGCTGAACTTGCCGGTTTGTGGGTCGCGAACGTGGCAGTGAACCACGGTGGCGCCGGCCTTGGCGGCCTCTACGGCAGCGGCAGCGATTTGTTTCGGGGTGACCGGCACGTGTGGGCTCTTGGCGGTCGTGTCGCCAGCACCGGTGAGTGCGCAGGTGATGATGACGTCGTGGTTCATTTTTTGGTTCCTTGCAGGCGTAGTGATCCCGTTCGCAGCCCGGTCGGGCTGCGAATCGGTGGTTCGATTGAGGGTTACTTGCTGGTGAGCTTCAGGTTTTCAGCCGCGGGCTTGCCGTCGAAGGTGGTCACGCCGTCAAGCCAGCGCTGCTTGTCTTGCGGGTGATCCTTGAGCCACTGTCGGGCCGATTCGAAGGCGTCCTTGTGATCCAGCAACGGCTGCATCATCCGGCTCTCGTCTTCGGCGGTGAATGTCAGGTTGCTCAGCAGTCGACCAATGTTCGGGCATTGCTCGGAGTACTTCGGCGCGGTGACGGTCCAGACTGTGGCCATGCCCTCGTTCGGGCCGAGGGCGTCTTCACTGCCGGTGAGGTAAGTCATCTGCACGTTGACGTTCATCGGGTGCGGCGCCCAGCCGAAGAACACCACGGCTTCCTTGCGGCGCACTGCGCGATCCACCGCGGCGAGCATGCCGGCCTCGCTGGATTCGACCAGTTGGAATTTGCCGAGGCCAAACTGGTTCTTGGCGATCATCGCCTTGATCTGGGTGTTGGCGCCCGAACCAGGCTCGATGCCGTAGATCTTGCCGCCCAGCTCTTTTTCGAACTTGGCAATGTCGGCGAAGGTCTTCAGACCCTTGTCGGCGAGGTAGGTCGGAACGGCGAGGGTGGCGCGGGCGTCTTTGAGGCTGGGTGCTTCAAGCACTTTGACCTGATTGGCGTCGACGAACGGGGTGATGGTCTGGGTCATCAGCGGGTTCCAGTAACCCAGAAACAGGTCCAGGCGCTGATCGCGGATGCCGGCGAAGATGATTTGCTGGGAGGCGCTGGTTTGTTTGGTGTTGTAGCCGAGGCCGTCGAGCAATACCTGGGTCATTGCACTGGTGGCGATAACGTCGGTCCAGTTCACTACGCCCATGCGCACGTTCTGGCACGACGCGGGTTCGGCTGCCATGACACTGGCGTTCAGCAAAGCGGTACCGCTGAGTGCAAGAACACAGCTGCTGATCAGTCGTTTCATCTCAGGATTCCTCGGCAGTTTCGTTATTGTGGGCCCGGTCGTCTTTGTGCGCCGGTGATGTCACGTTACGCAGCAAATCAGCCATGAAAGCGCACTGCGGCGACCGACTCTTGCACTGCAGCGACCTGCCCTCTTGAATGCCAGTTGCAAGTGGCGTATCAACGTCCTCACGCTACCCGGCTTTTCGTTACCTGCCCGAGTGCACTCCATGTCCCAGGATTTCTATTTCTTGTTGATGCCGGGTTTCTCGGCCATTGGATTTATCTCGGCCATCGAGCCGCTGCGGGTTGCCAATCGCTTTCGCGGCGAGCTTTATCGCTGGCATGTATTGAGTGCCGATGGCGGGGCGGTGCTGGCCAGTAACGGCATGTCGGTCAATGCCGATGCGGCGCTGGAGCCGCTGAAGAAAGGCGCGACGCTGTTGGTGGTCGCCGGCTTCGAACCGCTGAAGTTCACCACCCCGGCCCTGGAGCACTGGCTGCGTCGTCTGGACAACGAAGGCGTGACCCTCGGCGCCATCGACACCGGCAGTTTCATCCTGGCCCAAGCCGGTCTGCTCGATGGCCATCGCCTGACCCTGCACTGGGAAGCCATCGATGCCTTCAAGGAGTCCTATCCGCAGCTCAGCGTCACCCAGGAACTGTTCGAGATTGACCGTCGACGCATCACTTCCGCCGGCGGCACCGCATCGATCGATTTAATGCTGGATCTGATCGCCCAGGCCCATGGCCCGGAACTGGCGATCCAGGTCAGCGAGCAGTTCGTGCTGGGCCGCATCCGCCCGCGCAAAGACCACCAACGCATGGAAGTCGCCACGCGCTACGGCATCAGTAACAAGAAATTGGTGCAAGTGATCGGCGAGATGGAGCAGCACAGTGAACCGCCGCTGAGCACGCTGGAACTGGCGGAATCGATCAAAGTGACGCGCAGGCAGCTTGAACGGCTGTTTCGCCTGCATCTGAACGACACGCCAAGCAATTTCTACCTGCGGCTGAGGTTGGAAAAGGCGCAGCAGTTGTTGCGTCAGACCGATATGAGTGTGCTGGAAGTGAGTATTGCCTGCGGCTTTGAATCGCCGTCGTATTTCACCCGCAGCTATCGAGCGAAGTTCGAGCGGTGCCCGAGGGAAGATCGCCGTACCGCGAAAGCATAAAACCCCGAGAAACCTGTGGGAGCGAGCCTGCTCGCGAAAGCGGTGGATCAGTCAATGATGATGTCGGCTGACTTGACGCCTTCGCGAGCAGGCTCGCTCCCACAGTTGATCTGCTTTGTCTGGAAGAAGGGGTTACTTTTTCAGGAGTGCCGAACAGGCCGCCTTGTAAGCCTCATGCTGATACTTGTTCAGCGTCCCCGGCAGCTCAAAACCGTGCTTCTTGGCCTGCGCATTGATCGTCTGCGGCGACAGCAGCGTCACCTCGCAATTTTCCAGCAGCTGGAAAACCCCCTCGATCTTGAACGTGGTCGGCCCACCGGCGAATTCGCCTTTTTTGCTGCGCTTTTTGATCGCGATCCGATCTATCGAATTCTCGCGAACAAACGACGCCACCTGAGCGGCAAACACTTTGACGTTGGCGGCCTCGTCGTCATCGTCCAGGGTGATTTTCTTGGTGGCGAGCGCGACGTGGCTCAGAGCCGAACCATCAAGGGCGGCCACGGCAATGATTGCTTCGCTGCCTTTGATTTCGATGCCGCAGATTTTCATGGTGAATCCCTTTTAGGTGAAGGCGTGCAGCCTACCGCTCAATTGAGTGAAGTGTTCATTTACTCCTGCCCAATCGACTCCAGAAACTCCGACCGCTCATCACTGATCCGCGCCACGCAATCATTTTGCGCAATGGTGAAGGCTTTGCTGCCGGTCGTGGCCGGGAAGGCTTCGACGGCGCAGTCGGCGTCGCGGGTTTTCAGCCATTGCTGCTGGGATGCCTTGAGCTTGGCGGTGATGTCGGCCAGTTGCGACGGGTTTTTGCCGTAGAGCGACTGCAGTCGATCGTTCAGGCTTTTGTAGTTTTCGCTCAGCAGGTCTTCGGCGGTGGTTTTGCTGAAGGCGGAGCATTCCAGGGTCTGGACGTCATTTTCGACCTTGTCGCAGGGGTTGTCGTCGGATTCTTCCGCTGCGTGTACGCCGGTCGCAATCAGTGCCAAAGCCAGGAAGATCGATTTCATTTACGTCACCACCCCTATTCGAGTAAAGCATCCAGTGAAGCACTCTTATGATGCGGCGAATTCTGGCCCATGCGGGCGGCCTTGAACAGGTCGTGGATTGTGCCTGGCGACGACCCTTTGTCGCGGATTGACGCTTTCGGCAAACCCCCTGTCGTTTTTGCACCCGGCTGCCCCGGTCCTCAGGCATATGCTGGCCCCAAAGCGCCGGCAGACGATTCGGCGCATGAATCGCTAATAAGGGGACAGCCTGATGAGCCCAGCCGAATTGCACGCCGACAGCATCGTTATCGACGGGCTGATTATTGCCAAGTGGAACCGCGAGCTGTTTGAAGACATGCGCAAGGGCGGTCTGACCGCAGCCAACTGCACCGTATCGGTGTGGGAGGGCTTCCAGGCCACCGTCAACAACATCGCCGCCAGCCAGAAACTGATCCGCGAGAACAGCGACCTGGTGATTCCGGTGCGCACCACCGCCGATATCCGTAAAGCCAAAGAGCAAGGCAAGACCGGCATTCTCTTCGGCTTCCAGAATGCCCATGCCTTCGAAGACCAGATCGGCTATGTCGAGGTGTTCAAGCAGCTCGGCGTCGGTATCGTGCAGATGTGCTACAACACCCAGAACCTGGTGGGTACCGGTTGCTACGAGCGCGATGGCGGCCTGTCGGGCTTCGGACGTGAAATCGTCGCGGAAATGAACCGTGTCGGCGTCATGTGCGACCTGTCCCACGTCGGTTCCAAGACATCCGAGGAAGTCATCCTCGAATCGAAGAAACCGGTCTGCTACTCCCACTGCCTGCCGTCGGGCCTCAAAGAGCACCCGCGCAACAAGTCCGATGAAGAGCTTAAGTTTATTGCTGACCACGGCGGTTTCGTCGGCGTGACCATGTTCGCGCCGTTCCTGGCCAAGGGCATCGATTCGACCATCGACGATTACGCCGAAGCCATCGAATACACGTTGAACATCGTCGGCGAAGACTCGATCGGCATCGGCACCGACTTCACCCAGGGTCATGGCCAGGACTTCTTCGAATACCTGACCCACGACAAGGGCTACGCCCGCCGTCTGACCAGCTTCGGCAAGATCATCAACCCGCTGGGCATCCGCACCGTGGGCGAGTTCCCGAACCTGACCGAAACCTTGCTCAAGCGCGGCCATTCCGAGCGCGTGGTGCGCAAGATCATGGGCGAGAACTGGGTGAACGTCCTAAAGGACGTCTGGGGCGAATGAATAACTCTGGAGCCTACTCCGCTCGCCGATAGCTGCGTCAGGTCCTCGCGCCAAACTCGCCGTACGTCCCGTACTGTCTCGCTTGTCGCTCCGGTCCTTCCTTGCTCTCGACGTGCTCGCTACGGCTCCAAAGTCATTCATACGGCTTTTTTATAAGAGCAAAGCGAAAGCTTTGCTAAGCACCGACCACGAATTTTTCTGGAGTTAAGTTTCCATGGCCAAGATCGCCCCGCAATTGCCTATCGAAGTCGACAGCGAAACCGGTGTCTGGACCTCCGACGCCCTGCCAATGCTGTACGTGCCGCGCCATTTCTTCGTCAACAACCACATGGGTATCGAGGAAGTGCTGGGCGCTGAAGCCTACGCCGAGATCCTCTACAAGGCCGGCTACAAATCCGCCTGGCACTGGTGTGAAAAAGAAGCCGAATGCCATGGCCTGGAAGGCGTTGCGGTGTTCGAACACTACATGAAGCGCCTGTCCCAGCGCGGCTGGGGGCTGTTCAAGATCCAGGACATCGATTTGGACAAAGGTACTGCCAGCGTCAAGCTCGAACACTCTGCATTCGTCTACGTGTACGGCAAGGTCGGACGCAAGGTCGATTACATGTTCACTGGCTGGTTTGCCGGGGCGATGGACCAGATCCTCGCCGCTCGCGGCAGCAAGATCCGCACCGTGGCCGAGCAAGTCTATGGTGGCTCCGAAGAGGGCCACGAAGACGGCTTGTTCATCGTCAAGCCGTTGTAAGTTGAGGAACCCGCCATGGCTTTCGAAGCAATGTTCCAGCCGATCCAGATCGGCAAACTGACCATCCGTAACCGCGTGCTCAGCACCGCGCACGCCGAGGTCTACGCGACCGACGGCGGCATGACCACCGACCGGTACGTCAAGTATTACGAAGAGAAGGCCAAGGGCGGGATCGGCCTGGCGATTTGCGGCGGCTCGTCCGTGGTGGCCATCGACAGCCCGCAGGAGTGGTGGAGTTCGGTCAACCTCTCCACCGACCGCATCATTCCGCACTTCCAGAATCTGGCCGACGCCATGCACAAGCACGGCGCCAAGATCATGATTCAGATTACCCACATGGGCCGTCGCTCCCGGTGGGACGGTTTCAACTGGCCGACGCTGATGTCGCCGTCCGGCGTGCGCGAGCCGGTGCACCGTGCTACGTGCAAAACCATCGAGCCGGAAGAAATCTGGCGGGTGATCGGTAATTACGCGCAAGCGGCACGCCGCGCCAAGGCCGGCGGCCTGGACGGTGTCGAACTGTCGGCCGTGCACCAGCACATGATCGACCAGTTCTGGAGCCCGCGGGTCAACAAGCGTACCGACGAATGGGGCGGCAGCTTCGAAGGCCGCATGAAGTTCGGTCTGGAAGTCTTGAAAGCCGTGCGTGCCGAGGTCGGCGACGATTTCTGCGTGGGCATGCGGATCTGCGGTGACGAGTTCCACCCCGATGGTCTGTCCCACGAGGACATGAAGCAGATCGCCCAGTATTACGACAACACTGGGATGCTGGATTTCATCGGCGTCGTGGGCTCGGGTTGCGACACCCACAACACCCTGGCCAACGTGATTCCGAACATGAGTTACCCGCCGGAGCCGTTCCTGCACCTGGCCGCCGGCATCAAGGAAGTGGTCAAGGTACCGGTGCTGCACGCGCAGAACATCAAGGACCCGAACCAGGCCACCCGTATCCTGGAGGGCGGTTACGTCGACATGGTCGGCATGACCCGCGCGCACATCGCCGACCCGCACCTGATCGCCAAGATCAAGATGGGGCAGGTCGACCAGATCAAACAATGCGTCGGCGCCAACTACTGCATCGACCGTCAGTATCAAGGCCTGGATGTGTTGTGCATCCAGAACGCGGCAACCTCCCGTGAATACATGGGCCTGCCGCACATCATCGAAAAGACCACCGGCGTGAAGCGCAAGGTGGTGGTGGTCGGTGCCGGTCCTGCGGGGATGGAAGCCGCCCGTGTAGCCGCCGAACGTGGCCACGATGTGACCCTGTTCGAGAAAAAGGAATTCATCGGCGGGCAGATCACCACGGCGTCGAAAGCGCCGCAGCGTGACCAGATCGCCGGTATCACCCGCTGGTATCAGCTGGAACTGGCACGGTTGAAGGTCGACCTGCGCCTGGGCACCGCGGCAGACGTACCGACCATCATGGACCTGCGTCCGGATGTGGTGGTACTCGCCGTTGGCGGCCACCCGTTCATCGAGCAGAACGAACACTGGGGTGCGGCTGAAGGCCTGGTGGTCAGCAGCTGGGACATCCTCGATGGCAAGGTGGCACCGGGCAAGAACGTGCTGGTCTACGACACCATTTGCGAATTCACCGGCATGTCGACCGCGGACTTCATCGCTGACAAAGGCAGCCAGGTCGAGATCGTCACCGACGACATCAAGCCAGGCGTGGCGATTGGCGGTACATCGTTCCCGACTTACTACCGCAGCATGTACCCCAAAGAAGTGATCATGACCGGGGACATGATGCTGGAGAAGGTATACCGCGAAGGCGACAAGCTGGTGGCGGTACTGGAAAACGAATACACCGGCGCCAAGGAGGAGCGGGTGGTGGACCAGGTGGTCGTGGAAAACGGCGTGCGCCCGGACGAAGAGATTTACTACGCGCTGAAGGAAGGCTCGCGCAACAAAGGCCAGATCGACGTCGAAGCCTTGTTCGCGATCAAGCCGCAGCCATGCCTGGAACAGAGCGGTGATGGCTACCTGCTGTTCCGCATCGGCGACTGCGTGGCCCAGCGTAACGTACACGCGGCGATCTACGACGCGTTGCGGTTGTGCAAGGATTTCTAACGGCTTGCAGTAAGCCCTGTGGGAGCGAGCCTGCTCGCGAATGCAATCTGTCTGCCGATGTTGATGTCGACTGACCCACCGCTTTCGCGAGCAGGCTCGCTCCCACAGACGTCGCCGACCAAGATTCTCCAAGTTGTACTGGCGGGAGCTCCACCATGTTGAACACCCTTCTTCCAATCCTGTTGTTCGCTGCCCTGGGCCTCGCGGTTCTGGGCGCGTTGCGGCGGGTGGCTATGTGGCGCCGGGGCCGTGCCTCGAAGGTCGACCTGATCGGCGGCCTTTTCGCCATGCCCAAGCGCTACATGGTCGACTTGCACCATGTGGTGGCGCGGGATAAATACATTGCCAACACCCACGTCGCCACGGCCGGCGGCGCGGTCGCGTCCATCGTGCTGGCGATTCTGGTGCATGGTTTCGGTCTGCATAACCGCTTCCTCGGTTATGCGCTGCTGTTGATGTCGGCGGTGATGTTCGTCGGCGCAATCTTCGTGTACTTGCGTCGGCGCAACCCACCTTCGCGCCTGTCGAAAGGCCCGTGGATGCGCCTGCCGAAAAGCCTGATGGCGTTCTCGGTATCGTTCTTCCTGGTGACCCTGCCGGTGGCAGGCATCCTGCCGGAAAACTTCGGCGGCTGGCTGTTGGCCGTAATCCTTGGCGTCGGCGTGTTGTGGGGCGTGTCGGAACTGTTCTTCGGCATGACCTGGGGCGGGCCGATGAAGCACGCCTTCGCCGGTGCCCTGCACCTGGCCTGGCACCGCCGCGCCGAACGCTTTGGCGGTGGTCGTTCCACCGGGCTGAAACCCTTGGACCTGAATGACCCGGCCGCCCCGCTGGGCGTGGAAAAACCCAAGGACTTCACTTGGAACCAACTCCTCGGCTTCGACGCTTGCGTGCAGTGCGGCAAGTGCGAAGCCGCGTGCCCGGCGTTCGCCGCCGGTCAGCCGCTGAACCCGAAAAAACTGATTCAGGACATGGTCGTCGGCCTGGCCGGTGGCACCGATGCCAAGTTTGCCGGTAGCCCTTATCCGGGCAAGCCAATTGGCGAACACGCCGGCAACCCGCATCAACCGATCGTCAACGGTCTGGTGGATGCCGAAACCCTGTGGTCGTGCACCACCTGCCGCGCCTGCGTCGAGGAATGCCCGATGATGATCGAGCACGTCGATGCCATCGTCGACATGCGTCGTCATCTGACCCTGGAAAAAGGCGCGACCCCGAACAAGGGCGCCGAAGTCCTGGAAAACCTGATCGCCACCGACAACCCGGGCGGCTTTGCGCCGGGCGGGCGGATGAACTGGGCGGCGGACTTGAACCTCAACCTGATGAGCGAGAAGAAATCCGTCGACGTGCTGTTCTGGGTCGGCGACGGTGCTTTCGACATGCGCAACCAGCGCACCTTGCGTGCCTTCGTCAAAGTGCTCAAGGCCGCGAAAGTCGACTTCGCCGTGCTCGGCCTCGAAGAACGCGACAGCGGTGACGTGGCCCGTCGCCTGGGCGACGAAGCGACCTTCCAGTTGCTGGCCAAACGCAACATCCAGACCCTGGCCAAGTACAGCTTCAACCGCATCGTGACCTGTGACCCGCACAGCTTCCACGTGCTGAAAAACGAATACGGCGCCTTCGACGGCAACTACCTGGTGCAGCACCACAGCACCTACATGGCGGAAATCATCGAGGCTGGCGCGTTGAACCTCGGCCAGCACAAGGGCGACAGCGTGACGTATCACGACCCGTGCTACCTCGGCCGCTACAACGGCGAATACGAGGCGCCGCGTCAGGTACTGCGTGCCCTCGGCATCGAGGTCAGGGAAATGCAACGCTCCGGTTTCCGCTCGCGCTGCTGCGGCGGTGGCGGCGGTGCGCCAATCACCGACATTCCGGGCAAACAACGGATTCCCGACATGCGCATGGAAGACATCCGCGAGACCGGTGCCGAACTGGTGGCCGTGGGTTGTCCGCAGTGCACCGCGATGCTTGAAGGCGTGGTCGAACCACGACCGTTGATCAAGGACATCGCCGAACTGGTGGCTGACGCGCTGCTGGAGGACCAGGCCCCAAAGTCGTCCACCCCGGCCAAACGTGAACCTGCGGAGGTGCACTGATGAGCGACATTATCCGCCGCGACCCCCGCGCCGAATGGATCGCCCGTAACCGCCTGCACCCGCTGCACGCGGCCATGCAACCGGCGCAACACAGCTGGATGGGGCCGAACGGCGTCATCCGCAAGAATCCCCATGGCATTGGCTTCATCGGGCCGAACGGGATCAAACGTATCGACCGCAGCGGCGCGCAACAGGGCGGGTCGGCCAAGCGCTCGGCGGCCGTTGAAGTGCAATTGCCGCTGCATCAAGTGCCAGCGCCGGCGTTCTACATCTGCGTGGCGCCGGACATGGTCGGTGGTCGCTTGAGCAGCCACGACAAGGACGTGCTGGGCCTGGCCCATCAATTGGCCGGCAAGGACGGCGCGGTCCTGGCCGTGGTCTTCGGCGAACACAAGGAAAGCGCGTTTGCCACCGCCGGCGTCGATCGCTTGCTGGTGCTCGAAGGCGACGAGTTCAGCGGTTATGCACCGGAACAACGGGTCCAGGGCCTGCGGGCTGTGGATAACCAGTTCAGCCCGCGTCACTGGCTGCTGCCGGACAGCCGCAGCGGTGGTGGTGAATTGGGTCGGCGCTTTGCCGCCGCCCTGGGCGAGCGCCCGGCCACGCGGGTCTGGCAAGTCAAGGATCAGGAGTGCATCGGCCGTGCCGGTGCTGGCTTGCAAGACCTGGCGCGCCCGGTCGCACGCTTGATTCTGGCCGCCGTCGAATGCGCCGAGCCGGTCAGCGAAACCCGTCATGAAGCCTTGCCAATGGAGTTATCCACAGCCGTCGCGCGCAGCTTGTCGCGCATCGAGGATTTGGGCGCGGTGGCAGTGGACCCGGCAGCGATTCCCATGGCCGAGGCCGAATTCATCTTCTCCGGGGGCAACGGCGTCAAGGACTGGGATCTATTCCACCAGACGGCTGCCGCGCTCGGCGCCACCGAAGGGGCATCCCGGGTGGCGGTGGACGATGGCTTCATGGCACGTGACCGCCAGGTTGGCGCGTCCGGTACCTGGGTCACCGCACGGGTTTACGTGGCGGTGGGGATTTCGGGGGCGATCCAGCACCTGCAAGGCATCGGTGCCTGCGACAAGGTGGTGGCGATCAACCTCGACCCAGGCTGCGACATGATCAAACGGGCCGACCTGTCGGTGATCGGCGAGAGCGCCGAGATTCTTCGGGCCTTGATCGACGCGGTAGCGGCTTACCGCAACGACGCCAAGCGCGATGCGGCTTAAGGGAAGGAAAGGGTTATGAGCACGAAAATCATCAGCCTGGTGTCCATCGGCGCCCATCCGACGTCCGGTCGACCCCGTCGCGCGGAACAAGATGCGCGGGCGGTGGAGCTGGGTCTGCAACTGGCTGGGGATAACTTGCAGGTGCTGCACGCCGGTGACGTTGCCGAGCCAGCGCTGCGCGCTTATCTGGGTATGGGCCTGGAACAACTCCATGTGCTGGAACAACCGGAAGGCGCCGATGCGCTGCCGGCGCTGACCGCGTATTTGCGCGATGCCGGCGCCCAAGTGGTGTTGACCGGCAGCCAGGCGGAAACCGGTGAGGGCTCGGGCATGTTGCCGTTCCTGTTGGCCGAAGGCCTGGGCTGGCCGCTGGTGGTGGGGCTGGCGCAGGTCGAGTCCATCGACGGTGGCTCGGCGCTGGTGCTGCAAGCCTTGCCTCGTGGCCAGCGTCGTCGGCTGAAGGTGCGCCTGCCGTTTCTGGCGACTGTGGATAACGCTGCGCCCAAGCCACGGCAGAGCGCCTACGGTCCGGCGCGGCGCGGGGTGTTGCAGGCCGATGAAGTGGAGGTCATCGACGATGAACTGCTGGCGGTCGCCACTCTGCAACCGGCCAAACCACGGCCTAAACGCTTGAAAGTGATTAAGGCCAAAAGTGGCGCTGATCGTATGAAAGCCGCGACGGCGAAAGCCAGTGGCGGTGGGGGACAAGTGCTCAAGGGCGTTACGGCGCAATCTGGGGCTGAAGCGATCCTCAAGTTGCTGATCGAAGAAGGCGTGGTTCGCTGACCAACAATCACCCAGATCCGATGTGGGAGCGAGCCTGCTCGCGAAGGGGGCGTGTCATTCAGCATTCAATTTGACTGACCCACCGCAATTCGCGAGCAGGCTCGCTCCCACAGGGTGTCGTGTCACCTAATTGATGGGAAAACAATGGCAGTTGAATTTCGTTCGGCAGTGCGCGCTGATGCGCGAGAGATTGCGCGGTTGTTCCAGATTTCATCCGAAGGCGCTGCAGATTACATCTGGAGCCAGATTGCCGAACCCGGCCAGGATCTGCTCGACGTCGGCGCCCTGCGCTACGCCCGTGACGATGTGGACTTCTCCTGGCAGAACTGCCTGATCGCCGAGGCACACGGGCAGGTCGTGGGCATGATGCACAGTTATGTGATGCGCCACGATCCATTCGCAGCGCCGGTGACCGATCCGGTATTGGCGCCTTACGCCACGATGGAAATCCCCGACACCCTCTACATTTCCAGCCTGGCGCTGCATGAGGGTTGGCGTAACCAGGGGCTGGGCAAGGTGTTCCTGGCGTATGCCTACGACCGTGCCAACCAGCTCGGGCTCAATGGTCTGAGCCTGATCGACTATGCCGCCAACACCGGTGCCCGGCGTTTCTATGAGCGCCATGGTTTTCGTATCGTCGATACCTGCACGATCGCGCCGCATCCAATGATTCGGGTGACGGGTGAGGCCTATCTGATGTATCGGCCCTAAGGGCCAACCCTGACCTTTAGGAGAGCGTTCCACCCCTCAGACTGAGCTACATTTTACTGTGCGCTGGTCAGGGTGCAGCACGCTGTTACGGAGTTTTGAGAGGTTCAGCGCAAATCATAAAACCTGGTTTTTATGAATGGGTTGGCCATGAAGCCTGTAACGCTGTTGCTGCTTCTCGCATGGGTTACGGCCGTTTCTGCGGGATCGGTGGAGGGTGCCCGGATGAACACGCCTGAGCGTCGCCACGAGCCCGAGCAGGACTTCTATCAATGGCTGGAGTCCGATCAGGGGCGCAAAGCCTCCCTTGCGCAAATGCGCCAGCGCTGCGACCGCGTGCTGGAGGCCAGCAAGAGCCTGGACTGTTCAGTATCGGTGGTCGCCCGCATGTTCGAGGTCAAGGCCGCCAATCAGTTGCCGGATTACTACCGGGCGATCAAGCGCAAGCACGCTCGGGCCATTGAGGCCGATCCGGAGCTCAAAGCATTGTTTTCAATGTTCGGCGCTCAGTCGCTATCAACCCTGAAGACAACCGGCGATTTCACGGTGAAAAGAACCTCGCGCCGCGAGGTGCTCAGAATTCATCCGTATTCCAGCGACTATTTCATTGCCCAAGAGGTGTTGCCGTTCATCGATGTCGATGCGGTCAACGGTCACTCGGCACGTTTCGTTCTCGATACCGGTGCGCCGCAAACCCGGGTCAATCAAGACACCGCGAAGCTGATGGGGATCAGGTTGTTGACCGACTCCCAGTATGCCTACAGCACGTTTTATGGCGAGCGGGATCTGTCCGCCCGACTGGGCATACTCGACGCCATCAAGGTAGGCGGCAGCGAATTCAGGAACGTGCTGGTGTTTGTCAGCGATCGGGACAACTTGCTGGGACTGGACCTGATCAGCAAGCTGGGGCGGCTTAAAATCACCCGTAAAACCCTCGAACTCAATTCCGCACCGCCCGCCCGCTGTGAATCGCCGATTGTGTATAGCCGCCTGGATATCAACCAGCGACTGGTTATCGCTGCACGGCTGGATTCCCGCGCCACGCAGGCGATTGTCGACACCGGTAACGTCGATTACCTGACGTCGGCTTCACCGGGGGATCAGGTCAATGTTCATAGCGCCGGCAACTGGCCCTTGAATGTTGACGAAAAGCAGCGCTATCAAACGTTCAAGGGTGTCCTGAAATTGCCGGGCACCACCCTGGCAACCACCTACAAATACTACCCGGACTTCACTATTCCACCGTCGTGGGTGCTTGGCCGCTATGTACCGTCGATTTTGATGGGGTGGCGTGCATTCGATGATTTTGTGCTGCATCTGGATATCGAGGCGGGGCGATCGTGTTTGAACAAGATTGGATAAGTACGGGCGGTTTTGATGTGTTTACCCACAATGCCTGTTGGCGGAGCTGTGGATAAGGTGTTTGCCCATTGCTGCAGGCCAGGTTAATCGGGGGTTGTAGCCCTCAGTTCAAAAAATAACCAGCCTAAGCTCCGGTTTTTCATGGGTTTTTTCACAGGATAAGTGCAAGACTTGCCCCCAATCTCTGTTGGCTCTTCTGTGGATAAGATGTTCGCTTACCGCTACAGGCCATATAAAACGAGGGCTTCAGGCTTCTGGTTAAAAAATGATCATTTACGTGATTTCCACCGTTAAACCTTGCGCCAGCCCGTATTTTTCGCGGCTCACAGCGGTTTTCCACAGCGGTGGAGAAGTTGCCCCCAAAGTCTGTTGGCGCTTCTGTGGATAAGGTGTTCGCCATCCTCTACAAGCCACGATTTACTTGCTGTCCAGCGAGTTGGTCAATAAATGATCGGTCGCTGTTGAAAACCCTGCTTTTGAATAAGTCACGGATTTTCTTCGGTTTCTGTGGAGGAATTTTGCAGCCCTTCCACAGTTGTCCCCATTTGCTGTGGGTGGAGATGTGGATAACTTGTTTGCGGAAGGCTGGGAGGCGCGGGCGGTATAGCTCTGAACGGAATAGGTCATATTTCGTACAGTTCTGAAGCGGCGGGGGGGTGTCAGGGGGAATGTGTTGTGAGAGGGGGCGCTTTCGCGAGCAGGCTCGCTCCCACAAGGAATCTGTGGGAGGAGCCTGCTCGCGAAGCTTTTGAACTTAGCCTTGAACCGGAACCCCTTTGAGGTAGGGTGCAGGCTCCGCCCCCAGGTTGCTCAGCAGGCGCTCGCTGTACCAATCCACAAAGTTCACCACACCAAACTCATAGGTCTTGGAGTAAGGCCCTGGCTGGTAAGCGGTGGAGTTGATGCCGCGCTGGTTCTCTTCGGCCAGGCGACGGTCCTGGTCGTTGGTGGCATCCCAGACCTGGCGCATGCGCTCCACGTCGTAGTCCACGCCTTCGACGGCGTCCTTGTGGACGATCCACTTGGTGGTGACCATGGTTTCCTGGGCGCTGATCGGCCACACGGTGAACACGATGATGTGGTCGCCCATGCAGTGGTTCCAGGAGTGCGGCAGGTGCAGGATGCGCATCGAGCCCAGGTCCGGGTTTTTGATGCGGCCCATGAGTTTGGCGCAGCCCTGCTTGCCGTCCATGGTCATCGACACGGTGCCCTTGAGCAGCGGCATGCGCACGATACGGTTGCGCAGGCCGAAGCTGGCGTGGGCGTAAGGGATCTTCTCGGCTTCCCAGGCAGCGGCGGAGGCGGCAACGTGGTCCTTGAACGCCTGGTCGGCGCGCGGGTCGGTGACGTCGTCCCATTCAAGCAGGGTTTTGAGCAGTTCCGGGTGCGACGCGTTGCAGTGGTAGCACTCGCGGTTGTTTTCCAGCACCAGTTTCCAGTTGGCCTTTTCCATCAAGGTGGTGGTGATCGCCACCTTGGTGTTCTCCATGTCGTACGGTTCCATGTAATGGCTGAGCGTCGACAGGAAGTCATCGATGGCCGGCGGATTTTCCGCGAGGCTGACGAAGATGTAGCCGCCAGCGGTCTTCACATTCACCGGCTTGAGGCCGTACTGCTTCATATCGAAGTCGTCGCCCATCTCGGTGCCGGCGAACAACAGGCGACCGTCAAGCTCGTAGGTCCACTGGTGGTAGTGACAAACCAGTTTGGCGACCTTGCCCTTGTCGCTGGTGCACAGGCGCGAGCCACGGTGACGGCAGACGTTATGGAATGCATGCACCACGCCTTCGGCGCCACGGATCACGATGATCGGGTTCTTGCCGATTTGCAGCGTCAGGTAGTTGCCCTTGGTCGGGATCTCGCAGGTCATGCCGGCGATCAACCACTCCTTCTGGAAAATCTCCTGCATGTCGATATCAAACAGGCGCTCGTCAGAGTAAAACGGCTGCGGCAGCGAGAACGTGCGTTCGCGCTCTTGCAGCATCTGGGCGGTGGCCTTGCGTGCGGGTTCCAGCGGATCGCCCAAGCTCAGGGTAGTAGTGACGTCCATCGTTTAATCCTCAAGGCCATCTGCGTGGCCGGCGAAAAGTGGCTAATCGGTGTACTGCTAAGGGTTGCTACGCAAGGTGTAAAGATTGTGTCTTGGTATGGGGCGAGTGTGGGGCCGGCGCTGGCCAGAACCTTATCCATGGGCGACATGATGCAATCTGTTCCCGACGCGCAAGCCCCGGTAGTTGCGGGCTGGTCGCGATAAGCATGTGAATGTCGCAGATAGGTAAATGGGTGGTTCGCGCTATACGCAGAATCGCCAACATGAAGGCCGACAGTCGGCCGTGGAGATCAGCATGTCCAACAACTTCCTGAACCCGGTAACCACCCAGACCTGGGCCAATGGTCGGCACATCGTCCGTTGCGTCAAAGTCATCCAGGAAACCTGGGATGTGCGCACCTTTTGCTTCATGGCCGATCAGCCGATCATGTTCTTCTTCAAGCCGGGGCAGTTCGTCACCCTGGAGCTGGAGATCGAAGGCCAGCCGATCATGCGTTCGTACACCATTTCCAGCTCGCCATCGGTACCGTACAGCTTCTCGGTGACCATCAAGCGCGTACCGGGCGGCAAGGTCTCGAACTGGTTGCATGACACCCTGCATGAAGGCTACGAACTGGCGGTGCACGGCCCGGTCGGGCTGTTCAACGCCATCGATTTCCCGAGCCCCAAGGTGCTGTACCTCAGCGGCGGCGTGGGCATCACGCCCTGCATGTCCATGGCGCGCTGGTTCTACGACACCAACGGCAATGTGGATATGACGTTTATCCACAGCGCCCGTTCGCCGAAAGACATCATCTATCACCGCGAACTGGAGCACATGGCGTCGCGGATCGATAACTTCAGCCTGCACCTGATCTGCGAGAAGCATGGGATGGGCGAGCCCTGGGCCGGTTATCGCGGTTACCTGAACCACAAAATGCTGGAACTGATGGTGCCGGACTTCCTTGAGCGGGAAGTCTTCTGCTGCGGCCCGACCCCGTACATGACCGCGGTCAAGCGCTTGCTGGAAAACGCTGGCTTCGACATGAAGCGCTACCACGAAGAATCCTTCGGAGCGACCCCGCCCGAGGCGCGTGCCGACGCCGAAGAACACGCCGAACAAGCGGCCGAGGCACCGGAAGTGGACGCGGCGGACTTGCATCAGGTGGAGTTCACCGCGTCCGGCAAAAGCATTCGCGTAGCCCCCGGCGAGACTGTTCACGCAGCCGCAGCCAAGGCCGGTTTGTTGATACCCAAGGCGTGCGGCATGGGCATCTGCGGCACCTGCAAGGTGTTGAAGCTGGGCGGCGAAGTGGAGATGGAGCACAACGGCGGGATCACCGAGGAAGACGAGGCCGAAGGGTACATCCTGTCGTGCTGCAGCGTGCCGAAGGGCGATGTGCGGATCGAGTATTAACCTGTTTGTGGAATAGCCCTTGTGGGAGCGAACAGGCTCGCTCCCACAATGATCGGTGTTTTAATCCACAAACAAATCCGGCATCAGTGTATCGATGGTGCCCGGTGCAAACCGATAGTGTTCGAATTCGGTGGTGCCGTTTTCCCGCAGAACTGCTTCATCAATCAGCAACCGCCCGGTCAGGCTGCGCTCGGTGCTGCTCAATATCACGTGGGCGGCATCCGCCATGATCGCAGGCGTGCGTGCATGTTTGAACGACTCCCGTGACCCCAGCTGAAACTCGATCGCAGCGGTGGCAATCATCGTCTGCGGCCACAGCGAGTTGACGCTGATGCCGTAATTCCTGAACTCCTCGCTCATGCCCAGCGTCAGCATGCTCATGCCGTATTTGGTCACGGTATAGGGGCTGTATTGGGCGAACCATTTGACGGCCAGGTTCAGCGGTGGCGACAGGTTGAGAATGTGCCCCTTGGACTGCTTCAGGTAGGGCAGTGCGGCCTGGCTGCACAGCAGCACGGCGCGGGTGTTGATCTGGTGCATCAGATCGAAGCGCTTGAGCTCGAGGTGTTGAACTCCGGTCAGTTTGATTGCCCCGGCGTTGTTCACCAGCGCATCGATACCGCCGAAATGTTCGTTGGCCTGGGCCAAGGCTTGATGCACGGCAACTTCATCGCGCACATCCACCTGCAGCGCCAACGCCTTGCCACCTGCGGCCTCGACTTCCTTGGCCACGCTATAAATGGTGCCCGGAAGCTTTGGATGCGGTTCGGCACTCTTTGCGGCAATCACGATATTGGCGCCGTCACGCGCGGCGCGTAGCGCGATCTCTCGGCCAATGCCACGGCTGGCGCCGGTGATGAACAGGGTTTTGCCTTGCAATGACATGCGTACGCTCCTGATTGTTATTGTCTGTACGGCTCGTCAGACAATGTAGACCAAGACTTCAGGGGCGAACGATCAGGGGCGATTGGTTTGACTTTTGGTGGGAGCGAGCCTGCTAGCGAAAGCGTTGGAGCAGTCAACATCAATGTTGAATGTCAGGACGCCTTCGCGAGCAGGCTCGCTCCCACAGTGATTGCATTAGTTCTGGATAATTAGTGGGACATCACTTCGCGGATGTCTCGGGCCAGCTCGCGCACACGCTCTTCCTCGGTATCCCACGAGCACATGAAGCGCGCGCCGCCGTTGCCGATGAACGTGTAGAAACGCCAGCCCTTGGCCGTCAGGGCGGTGATGGCCGGTTCCGACAGTTGCAGGAAAACGCCGTTGGCCTGCACCGGGAACATCAGCTCCACGCCCTGGATGTCGCTGACCAGTTCGGCCAGCAACTGCGCGCAGTGGTTGGCGTGGCGGGCGTATTTGAGCCAGGCGTCGTTTTCAAGAATCCCGACCCAGGGTGCGGACAGGAAGCGCATTTTCGACGCCAGTTGCCCGGCTTGTTTGCAGCGGTAGTCGAAGTCTTCGGCCAGTTTGTGGTTGAAGAACAGGATCGCCTCGCCCACGGCCATGCCGTTTTTTGTGCCGCCGAAGCACAGCACGTCCACACCGGCCTTCCAGGTCAGGTCGGCGGGCGAGCAGCCGAGGAACGCGCAAGCGTTGGAGAAGCGCGCGCCGTCCATGTGCAGGTTCAGGCCCAGCTCTTTGCAGGTGGCGCTGATGGCGCGAATTTCGTCCGGGGTGTAGACGCTGCCGACTTCGGTGGCCTGGGTCAGGGTCACGACGCGCGGTTTCGGGTAGTGAATGTCCTGGCGCTTGAGGGCGATTTCGCGGATCGATTCCGGGGTCAGCTTGCCGTTTTCGGTGCGGGCAATCAGCAGTTTCGAGCCGTTGGAGAAAAATTCCGGCGCGCCGCATTCGTCGGTTTCGACGTGGGCGGTTTCCGAGCAGATCACGCTGTGGTAACTCTGGCACAGCGAGGACAGGGCCAGCGAGTTGGCGGCGGTACCGTTGAAGGCGAAGAACACTTCGCAGTCGGTTTCAAACAGTTTGCGGAAATCGTCGGACGCGCGGGCGGTCCATTCGTCGTCGCCGTAGGCGCGCTGATGGCCATGGTTGGCCTGCTCCATGGCAGCCCAGGCTTCAGGGCAAATGCCGGAATAGTTGTCGCTGGCGAATTGTTGGCTCTTATCGGTCATGGCCTGCTTCCGTGGTCGAGACGCCTATGGTGAAGCGTCTCGTGGTCAATGAGGGTGCGCACTTTACCGAAGATCGTCCGGGGAGCGCACGGGATGTCACTGTCAGAACATTACAAGGATGCCGGGCAATTATGCACGTGAGTCAACGGGACGGTGCACTGGATCTGCTCAAGTGGCTGGCATTGCTGAGCATGCTGCTCGATCACCTGCGATATGTCGGTTATTCCGCCGATTGGCTGTATGTGCCGGGCCGCCTGGCGTTCCCGTGGTTTTGCCTGGCGATGGCGGCCAATCTGGCGCGGGCGTCGGCGATGACGACAGGTAGGCAGTGGCGCTATCTGGGCTGGTTGCTGCTGTTCAGCGCGGTGAGTGAAGTTCCCTACCGGATGTACATTCCCAATCCCGACACCTTGAATGTATTGCCCACGCTGGCACTCGGCCTGCTGGTAGTGCGGGGCTGGCAGGACCGGGTTCTGCCAGCGCGTCTGCTGGCCGGCGGTGCACTCGCACTGGCGGCGATGTTCCCGGAGCGACTGATGTTCGGGTTCTTCGGCGTGTTATTACCGCTGGCGATGCTGCTGGCCATCCGGCGACCCTGGGTTTTCGCACTGCTGCCGGGGGTGGTCTGCCTGGCGGCCAATCAATTGCAGGTGCTGTATTACTCCGTTCGATTGGGTAATGGCGTGGCGATGGCGGCGGTTGCCACTTGTCTGATTGCGCCATGGCTGGGGCTGTTCCTGTTGCGACACGCTCAAGACGCAAAACCACCCCCGATGCGGCGCTGGGCGTATGCCCTGTACCCCGCGCATTTCCTTGTGCTGCTGGCATTGCGACAGGTTCTGGCATAACCGCGGGAACTGAATGCAAACCCTGTGGGAGCGAGCCTGCTCGCGAAGAGGGAGTGCCAGGCGACATCAATGTTGCTGACGCATCGCCTTCGCGAGCAGGCTCGCTCCCACAGGGGATTGCGGCGGGTTCACCGATTGTGTGCGGCTTGCCATTTCCCGCCATGTCGTAAACGCACCTTTGCGTGGCGCCCATAGGCATTTGACCGCGCCAAGCCAGTCATACCATCGCTATCAAAGGGCACTGCCGAAACACCAGTGCCTTACCGAGACGAATGGCGCACAGATGCCGCTGGGAGAGACGCGATGTTCAGCAAGCAAGACAAGATCCAGGGTTACGACGATGCACTGCTGGCGGCGATGAATGCCGAGGAGCAACGTCAGGAAGATCACATCGAGCTGATCGCGTCGGAGAACTACACCAGCAAGCGCGTGATGGAAGCGCAGGGCAGCGGCCTGACCAACAAGTACGCCGAAGGCTACCCGGGCAAGCGCTACTACGGTGGCTGCGAGCATGTGGACAAGGTTGAAGCCCTGGCCATTGAACGCGCCAAGCAACTGTTTGGCGCCGATTACGCCAACGTGCAGCCGCACTCCGGTTCCTCGGCCAACAGCGCCGTGTACCTGGCCCTGCTGCAAGCCGGCGATACCATCCTCGGCATGAGCCTGGCCCACGGCGGTCACCTGACCCATGGCGCCAAGGTGTCGTCCTCGGGCAAGCTGTACAACGCCGTGCAGTACGGTATCGACACCAACACCGGCCTGATCGATTACGACGAAGTCGAGCGCCTGGCGGTCGAGCACAAGCCGAAAATGATCGTTGCCGGTTTCTCGGCCTACTCCAAGACTCTCGACTTCCCGCGCTTCCGTCAGATCGCTGACAAAGTCGGTGCGCTGCTGTTCGTCGACATGGCGCACGTGGCCGGTCTGGTCGCCGCCGGTCTTTACCCGAACCCGCTGCCTTACGCCGACGTGGTCACCACCACCACCCACAAGACCCTGCGCGGTCCACGTGGCGGTCTGATCCTGGCCAAGGCCAACGAAGAGATCGAGAAGAAGCTCAACGCCGCAGTATTCCCCGGCGCTCAGGGCGGCCCGCTGATGCACGTGATCGCCGGTAAGGCGGTGTGCTTCAAGGAAGCGCTGGAGCCTGGCTTCAAGGCTTACCAGCAGCAAGTGATCGACAACGCCCAGGCCATGGCCGGCGTCTTTATCAAACGCGGCTACGATGTAGTGTCCGGCGGTACCGATAACCATCTGTTCCTGGTCAGCCTGATCCGTCAGGGCCTGACCGGCAAAGAGGCGGATGCAGCACTCGGTCGTGCCCACATCACCGTGAACAAGAACGCTGTCCCGAACGATCCGCAGTCGCCGTTCGTGACCTCCGGCCTGCGCATCGGCACACCGGCGGTGACCACTCGCGGCTTCAAGGTTACCCAGTGCGTCACGCTGGCCGGCTGGATCTGCGACATCCTCGACAACCTCGGCGATGCCGACGTTGAAGCCAATGTCGCCCAGCAAGTATCGGCCCTGTGCGCGGACTTCCCGGTTTATCGCTGAGTGCGGTTTTGGAGTAAATGACTATGCAACGCTACTCAGGCTTCGGCCTCTTCAAACACTCCCTCAGCCACCATGAAAACTGGCAGCGGATGTGGCGCACACCGACCCCGAAAAAGGTCTACGACGTGGTCATCGTCGGCGGTGGCGGGCATGGTCTGGCGACCGCCTACTACCTGGCCAAGGAACACGGCATCACCAACGTGGCCGTGGTCGAGAAAGGTTGGCTGGGCGGCGGTAACACCGCGCGCAACACCACCATCGTCCGCTCCAACTACCTGTGGGACGAGTCGGCGCACCTGTACGAACACGCGATGAAACTGTGGGAAGGCCTGTCCCAGGACCTGAACTACAACGTGATGTTCTCCCAGCGCGGCGTTTACAACCTGTGCCACACCCTGCAGGACATCCGTGATTCCGAGCGTCGGGTCAGCGCCAACCGCCTCAATGGCGTGGATGGCGAGCTGCTCGATGCCAAGCAAGTGGCTGACGAGATTCCGTACCTCGACTGCTCGAAGAACACCCGCTACCCGGTGATGGGCGCCACCGTCCAGCGTCGCGGCGGCGTGGCCCGGCACGATGCCGTGGCCTGGGGCTTTGCCCGTGCCGCCGACGCACTGGGCGTGGACCTGATCCAGCAGACCGAAGTGATCGGTTTCCGCAAGGAAAACGGCGTGTGCATCGGCGTGGAAACCAACAAGGGCTTCATCGGTGCCAAGCGCGTCGGTGTGGTCACTGCCGGTAACTCCGGGCACATGGCCAAGCTCGCCGGTTTCCGTCTGCCGATCGAATCCCACCCGCTGCAAGCGCTGGTGTCCGAGCCGATCAAGCCGATCATCGACAGTGTGATCATGTCCAACGCCGTGCACGGTTACATCAGCCAGTCCGACAAGGGCGACCTGGTGATCGGCGCCGGTATCGACGGCTACAACGGCTACGGCCAGCGTGGTTCGTACCCGGTGATCGAACACACCATCCAGGCCATCGTCGAGATGTTCCCGGTCCTGTCCAGAGTACGTATGAACCGTCAGTGGGGCGGCATCGTCGACACCACCCCGGATGCGTGCCCGATCATTTCGAAAACCCCGGTGCCGAACATGTTCTTCAACTGCGGTTGGGGTACCGGCGGCTTCAAGGCCACACCTGGCTCGGGCAACGTATTTGCCGCAAGCCTGGCCAAGGGTGAAATGCACCCATTGGCCGCACCTTTCTCCATCGACCGTTTCCACAACGGTGCGTTGATCGATGAACACGGCGCTGCTGCGGTTGCCCACTAACAGGAGAAATCCCCATGTTGCATATCTTCTGTCCTCACTGCGGCGAGTTGCGCTCCGAAGAGGAATTCCACGCATCCGGCCAGGCGCACATCCCGCGTCCACTGGACCCTAACAGCTGCACTGACGAGGAGTGGGGCGACTACATGTTCTTCCGCGACAACCCTCGCGGTCTGCACCACGAGCTGTGGGATCACGTCGCCGGTTGCCGCCAGTACTTCAACGTCACTCGCGACACCGTGACCTACGAGATTCTCGAAACCTACAAGATCGGCGCCAAGCCACAATTCACCGACAAGACCGATAGCCCGAAAGCGGCCACCACGGCTCTGGGAGAGAAGGTATGAGCCAGATCAATCGCCTGTCCAACGGCGGACGGATCGACCGCAACAAAGTCCTGAGTTTCACCTTCAACGGCCAGAGCTACAAAGGCTTCGAAGGCGACTCACTGGCCGCTGCACTGCTGGCCAACGGCGTCGACATCATCGGTCGCAGCTTCAAGTATTCCCGTCCGCGCGGGATCTTCGCCGCCGGTGCCGAAGAGCCGAACGCGGTGCTGCAGATCGGCGCCACCGAAGCCACGCAAATCCCGAACGTACGTGCCACGCAGCAGGCGCTGTACCAGGGTCTGGTCGCCACCAGCACCAACGGCTGGCCGAGCGTGAACAACGACATGATGGGGATTCTCGGGAAGGTCGGCGGCAAGCTGATGCCACCGGGTTTCTACTACAAAACCTTCATGTACCCGCAATCGTTCTGGATGACTTACGAGAAGTACATTCGTAAGGCTGCAGGTCTTGGCCGCTCGCCGACCGAGAACGATCCGGACACTTACGACTACATGAACCAGCACTGTGACGTGCTGATCGTTGGCGCCGGCCCTGCCGGTCTGGCGGCTGCACTGGCCGCTGCGCGCAGCGGTGCCCGGGTGATCCTGGCCGATGAGCAGGAAGAGTTCGGCGGCAGCCTGCTCGACTCCCGCGAAAGCCTCGACGGCAAGCCTGCCATGGAGTGGGTCGCCAGCGTCATCGCAGAACTGAAGAACACCCCGGACGTACTGCTGTTGCCGCGCGCCACGGTCAACGGCTACCACGACCATAACTTCCTGACCATTCACGAGCGCCTGACCGATCACCTCGGCGACCGCGCACCGATCGGCCAGGTACGTCAGCGTATCCACCGCGTGCGTGCCAAGCGCGTGGTGCTGGCCACGGGTGCCCATGAACGTCCGCTGGTCTACGGCAACAACGACGTGCCGGGCAACATGCTGGCCGGCGCTGTGTCGACTTACGTTCGTCGCTACGGCGTGGCACCGGGCAAGAAGCTCGTGCTCTCGACTAACAACGACCACGCCTATCGCGTGGCCCTGGATTGGCTCGATGCCAGCCTGCAAGTGGTGGCCATCGCCGACGCCCGCAGCAACCCTCGTGGTGCGCTGGTGGAAGAAGCGCGCGCCAAGGGCATTCGCATCCTCACCGGCAGCGCCGTGATCGAGGCCCGTGGCAGCAAGCACGTGACCGCTGCCCGCGTTGCCGCGATCGATGTGAAAGGACACAAAGTCACCAGCCCTGGCGAATGGCTCGACTGCGACATCGTCGCCAGTTCCGGCGGCTACAGCCCGGTGGTTCACCTGGCTTCGCACCTGGGCGGCAAGCCGATCTGGCGTGAAGACATCCTCGGTTTCGTACCGGGCGAAGCACCGCAGAAACGCGTGTGCGTCGGTGGCATCAATGGCGTCTATGGCCTCGGCGATTCCCTGGCCGATGGGTTTGAAGGGGGCGTGCGCGCTGCCAGCGAAGCCGGTTTCGGTGCGGTCGAAGCGACCTTGCCCAAAGCCCTGGCCCGTCTGGAAGAGCCGACCCTGGCGCTGTTCCAGGTGCCGCATGAGAAGAACACCGCACGGGCACCGAAGCAATTCGTCGACCTGCAGAACGACGTGACCGCCGCCGCCATCGAACTGGCGACCCGCGAAGGCTTCGAGTCGGTCGAGCACGTCAAGCGCTACACCGCCCTGGGCTTCGGCACCGATCAGGGCAAGCTTGGCAACGTCAACGGTCTGGCCATTGCCGCCCGTTCGCTGAACGTGACCATCCCGCAGATGGGCACCACCATGTTCCGCCCGAACTACACGCCGGTCACTTTCGGCGCCGTGGCCGGTCGCCACTGTGGGCACATCTTCGAGCCGGTGCGTTACACCGCGCTGCATCAGTGGCACCTGAAAAACGGTGCCGAATTCGAAGACGTCGGCCAGTGGAAACGTCCGTGGTACTTCCCGAAAAGCGGTGAAGACATGCACGCGGCGGTCAAGCGCGAATGCAAGGCCGTGCGCGACAGCGTCGGCCTGCTGGACGCCTCGACCCTGGGCAAGATCGACATCCAGGGTCCGGATACCCGCGAGTTCCTCAACCGCGTGTACACCAACGCCTGGACCAAGCTCGACGTGGGCAAGGCCCGTTACGGCCTGATGTGCAAAGAAGACGGCATGGTGTTCGACGACGGCGTGACGGCATGCCTGGCCGAAAACCATTTCGTGATGACCACCACCACCGGTGGCGCGGCCCGCGTGCTGCAATGGCTGGAGCTGTACCACCAGACCGAATGGCCGGACCTGAAAGTGTACTTCACTTCCGTGACGGATCACTGGGCGACCATGACCCTGTCCGGGCCGAACAGCCGCAAGCTGCTCAGCGAAGTCACTGACGCCGACCTGAGCAACGAAGCCTTCCCGTTCATGACCTGGAAAGAAGCCTTGGTCGGCGGTGTGCCGGCGCGGATATTCCGGATTTCGTTTACCGGGGAACTGTCGTACGAAGTCAACGTGCAAGCCGACTACGCCATGGGCGTACTGGAAAAAATCGTCGACGCCGGCAAGAAGTACAACCTGACGCCATACGGCACCGAAACCATGCACGTCCTGCGGGCCGAGAAGGGCTTCATCATCGTCGGTCAGGACACTGACAGCTCGATGACCCCGGATGACCTGAACATGGGCTGGTGTGTGGGCCGCACCAAACCGTTCTCGTGGATCGGCTGGCGCGGGATGAACCGTGAAGACTGCGTGCGTGATCAACGTAAGCAACTGGTCGGCCTGAAGCCGATCGATCCGAACAAGTGGCTGCCGGAAGGTGCGCAACTGGTGTTCAACACCAAGCAGGCGATCCCGATGACCATGGTCGGTCACGTGACCTCCAGCTACCTGCACAACTCCCTGGGCTATTCGTTTGCCATGGGCGTGGTCAAGGGCGGCCTGAACCGCATGGGCGAGCGTGTGTTCGCGCCACTGGCGGACGGCAGTGTGATCGAGGCGGAAATCGTTTCTTCGGTGTTCTTCGATCCGAAGGGCGAGCGCCAGAACGTTTAATGGCCTCGATATCTGCGGGCGGGCTACCAATCGCCAGCAGGCTGGCTCCCACAGGGGAACGCGGTTGAATGTGGGAGCTAGCCTGCTGGCGATGACGGCAGTGCAGCCACCACAGAAACCAACAGAATTCAGGAAAGGTGCTTTATGACCGCAGCCAATGTTTACCAACAACGCCCAACCACCGGGGCCAAGGCCGAGTCGTCGCTGCATCATGCCGACCTCGCCAGCCTGGTGGGCAAGGGTCGCAAGAACGCCGGCGTGACCGTGCGCGAGAAAAAACTCCTCGGCCATCTGACCATCCGTGGCGATGGCCACGATGCCGCGTTCGCCGCGGGCGTGCACAAGGCCCTGGGTATCGAATTGCCCGGCGCGCTGACGGTTATCGTCAAAGGCGAAACCAGCCTGCAATGGATGGGCCCGGATGAGTGGCTGCTTATTGTCCCGACCGGCGAAGAATTCGCTGCCGAGAAAAAACTGCGTGAAGCGCTGGGCGATTTGCACATTCAGATCGTCAACGTCAGCGGTGGCCAGCAGATCCTCGAACTGAGCGGCCCGAACGTGCGCCAGGTGCTGATGAAGTCCACCAGCTATGACGTGCACCCCAACAACTTCCCGGTGGGCAAGGCGGTCGGCACGGTGTTCGCCAAGTCGCAACTGATGATCCGCCACACCGCCGAAGACACCTGGGAACTGCTGATCCGCCGCAGCTTCTCGGACTACTGGTGGTTGTGGTTGCAGGATGCATCGGCTGAGTACGGCCTTAGCGTTCAGGCGTAACTCGGTTCATGACCGCTTTTGTGGCGAGGGAGCAAGCTTCCTCGCCACAAAGTTCTCAGTGACCACAGAATTTGTTACAGGAGTCACCGCACTATGAGCCGCGCCCCAGACACATGGATTCTGACCGCCGACTGCCCCAGCGTGCTCGGCACGGTGGACGCGGTGACCCGCTTTCTGTTCGAGCAGGGCTGCTACGTCACCGAACACCACTCCTTCGATGACCGCCTCTCGGGGCGTTTCTTCATTCGTGTGGAGTTTCGCCAGCCCGACGGTTTCGACGAGCAGTCGTTCCGTGCAGGCCTTGCCGAGCGCGGGGAAGCTTTCGGTATGATTTTCGAGCTGACCCCGCCCCATCACCGCCCGAAAGTGGTGATCATGGTGTCCAAGGCCGATCACTGCCTCAACGATTTGCTCTACCGCCAGCGTATCGGCCAGTTGTCCATGGACGTGGCCGCCGTGGTCTCCAACCACCCCGACCTCAAGCCGCTGGCGGACTGGCACCAGATTCCGTACTACCACTTCCCGCTGGACCCCAATGACAAGCCTTCACAGGAGCGTCAGGTGTTGCAGGTGATCGAAGAGTCGGGTGCCGAACTGGTGATCCTTGCCCGCTATATGCAGGTCTTGTCACCGGAGCTATGCCGAAAACTCGACGGCAAGGCGATCAACATCCACCACTCCCTGCTGCCGGGTTTCAAGGGCGCCAAGCCCTATCACCAGGCCTATAACAAGGGTGTGAAACTGGTCGGCGCCACGGCGCACTACATCAACAACGATCTGGATGAAGGGCCGATCATCGCCCAAGGGGTCGAGGTGGTGGATCACAGCCATTACCCCGAAGATCTGATCGCCAAGGGGCGGGACATCGAAGGCCTGACCCTGGCCCGGGCCGTGGGTTATCACATTGAGAGAAGAGTGTTTTTGAACGCCAATCGTACGGTCGTTCTTTAGATCGCCATCGCCAGCAGGCTAGCTCCCACAGGATTTTGTGTCGTTCACAAGTCCTGTGTTCAACCCGGTCCACGGTGGGAGCTAGCCTGCTAGCGATGAGGCCATAACAGACAACGCAAAAAGACACAGGCAATAACCCGAGCAATCAACGCGCCGCCACTCCCCGGCGACGCGACCGCTACATAAAAACAACAGCGAGGTGAAAGCATGTCTGGCAATCGTGGTGTGGTGTATCTCGGCGCTGGCAAGGTCGAAGTACAGAAAATCGACTATCCGAAAATGCAGGACCCGCGCGGCAGGAAGATTGAGCACGCCGTCATCCTGCGTGTGGTGTCCACCAACATCTGTGGTTCCGATCAGCACATGGTGCGCGGTCGTACTACCGCTCAAACCGGCCTGGTCCTGGGTCACGAAATCACCGGTGAAGTGATCGAAAAGGGCCGCGACGTCGAAAACCTGCAAATCGGCGACCTGGTGTCCGTACCGTTCAACGTGGCTTGCGGGCGCTGCCGTTCCTGCAAGGAAATGCACACCGGCGTGTGCCTGAGCGTCAACCCGGCGCGTCCGGGCGGTGCTTATGGTTATGTCGACATGGGCGACTGGACCGGCGGCCAGGCGGAATACGCGATGGTGCCGTACGCCGACTTCAACCTGCTCAAACTGCCTGATCGCGATCGCGCGATGGCAAAAATCCGCGACCTGACCTGCCTTTCCGACATCCTGCCGACCGGTTATCACGGCGCAGTGACCGCCGGTGTCGGCCCAGGCAGCACCGTGTACATCGCGGGTGCCGGCCCGGTCGGTCTGGCCGCTGCCGCTTCCGCTCGCCTGTTGGGCGCAGCGGTGGTGATCGTCGGTGACGTCAACACCGTGCGCCTGGCCCACGCCAAGGCCCAGGGCTTTGAAATCGCCGACCTGTCCCTCGACACCCCACTGCACGAACAAATCGCCGCGCTGCTGGGTGAACCGGAAGTGGATTGCGCCATCGACGCCGTAGGCTTTGAAGCCCGCGGCCACGGTCACGACGGCGTCAAGCACGAAGCCCCGGCCACCGTACTCAACTCGTTGATGGGCGTGGTACGCGTAGCCGGCAAAATCGGCATCCCGGGCCTCTACGTCACCGAAGATCCAGGTGCCGTGGACGCCGCCGCGAAAATGGGCAGCCTGAGCATCCGCTTCGGCCTGGGCTGGGCCAAATCCCACAGCTTCCACACCGGCCAGACCCCGGTGATGAAGTACAACCGCCAACTGATGCAGGCGATCATGTGGGACCGTATCAACATCGCCGAAGTGGTGGGCGTGCAGGTGATCAGCCTGGATCAGGCGCCTGAGGGGTATGGCGAGTTTGATGCGGGCGTGCCGAAGAAGTTTGTGATTGATCCGCATAAGTTGTTTAGTGCGGCGTAAGAGCTACAAGCAAGAAGGTCGACGTGAAGTGACCTTCTTGCTTCTGATGTGTAAAGAGGTTTCAGTGGCCAATAAACTGTTCCAGAAATGTCGTTGAATTTTGCAGAGTCGTACGACCGGTTCTGACATTGCGCATTTCGTCGAGAACTCTCATCAATTCACTTGTTGTTGCATCGCTTGGTGCGTTGCTGAAGACAAGATTGAGATCGGCCCAATCTTCAGGTCCTAAATTTGGGCGTACAACAGCACGATGACGCTCCGGCCCTACTACATCCAAGCCCTTAAACTCAAAACTGTCAGAAAGAGATACTTCGGAAGAACGACGCAATGGGGCCGAAGTATTGATAGGTGCAGGCATCGAGATGGGTTGCCTTCCACTGATCGACCCAATCTCATCGATAGAGGCAACTCTTGCCACTCGATTTACACCAGTCGCAGGCACATTTCCAGTTCCCATGACCCTTGAGGCAGCGTGCCTGCCAAGGCTGGCTAAAGATTTCCATACCGAGTGCATTATTCCGCTAATTGACCAATGTCCATTTGGGTCACTCCGATTCACCGGATCCCCCAGGCAATACGCGTATGCATTCAATCCACCCGCCCCAAATGGACTCCTATTGTCCGGGCAAATGAAGCGCCCCAACACCGGATTGAATGGCCGATGAAACCCGGTCCCCAACAAGTAACAGCCGGTGACCGGATCAGGCCATTCGCCGTTGAAGCCGAGCAGGCTGAGCAAACCGTTCCCCCATGGGCGATGGCCGTAGGGTGCGTAGGCGAAGGGGTGAGATTGTATTGCGTCCAGTACGTTCAACACTGACCTCTGCAGATCGGTTGCGAGCAGAGACGACTCCACAGTTGCACTGCTCTGGCGCTGTTGCTGCGCCAGAGGTTGACCGTCGCTCTGCATGATCGAACGCTTTACAGCGCCCTGAACCTCAGTAACCAGCTGGTTTTTCTGGTAAAAGCGCTGGGCGGTGGCTTGCGCCGAAGGTGTGCTGGCAACCAGCCGATTCAGTGCGTCGTAATGGTAGTTAACGAGTGGCGTATGGAGTTTGGGCTGCATGGGCTGAGTTCCCCTGAATGGCCATCGGTTCAAGGCTTCACTGTGGCGCAATCCCTGACCGCTGCCTACTAGCAGAACTGATAGGAATACTGGGTTTACACAAGGCATTGACGGCCAGACCTCATCGCTTCCACACCGGCCAGACCCCGGTGAAGAAGTACGTCCGCCAGGAGATGCAGGCGATCATGTGACCGGATCAACATCGCGGAAGTGGTGGGTGTGCAGGTGATCAGCCTGGATCAGGCGCCGGAAGGGTATGGCGAGTTTGATGCGGGCGTGCCTAAAAAGTTTGTGATTGATCCGCATAAGTTGTTTAGTGCGGCGTAAAGGAAGATGAATTGAAAAGGGCGACTTGATGTCGCCCTTTTTTGAATTTGGTGGCAAACGATGCTGAAGCGGAGTTAAGTTCCTAAAACGGTCAGAACCAGTTCCCACTTCTTATGCTTGATGCGGCAACAGGAAAATTCAGCTGAGGATGTGAGCCTTGGGGAAAACTTCCAAAAGTTATTGATCCATTTTGGCGTACTGCGACCATCGGATATGGGAAATGCCTCTGTGCATCTGCGATAGTTGTCCCGGACGCTACGGCTGCAGAGGGAGCTACTCCTCGGGTATGACCGAGTCCAACATCAGTTACGAGGGGCAAAAGTCCTCTTTCAGGAGTTTTATTAATTAGCTTAACCATGTTTATAGTTGATAGAGCTTTAACGTTGTCATTCATTCGTTTTGATGTTTTGGCGACGTTTGCAAGGTCATTTCCATCAAGATTCCCTAATATTTTTTCGATGATCTCATTGGGCATGTCAGAGATGGTGGTTTTTGCTGCCTTGCTCGGCACCAAGTCCTTTACCCACTTGAGCATTACCGAAAGCCAGTTATGCCCCGTTGGATCTTTCCGATTTACTGGATCCCCCGCGCAATACGCATATACATTCACCCCGCCCTCCCCAAACGGACTCCAACTATCCAGACAGATAAACCGCATCAACACCGGATTGAACGGCCGATGATGCCCAGTCCCCAACAAGTAACAGCCGGTCACCGGATCAGGTCGCTCGGCGTTGAAACCGAGCAGGCTGAGCAAACCGTTCCCCAATGGGCGATGGCCGTAGGGTGTGTAGGCGAGGGGGTGAGATTGAATCGCGTCCAGTACCTTCAACACTGACCCCTGTAGATCGGTCGCGAGCAGAGATGCCTCCACCGCCGCACTGCCCTGGCGTTGTTGCTGCGCCAGAGGTTGACCGTCGCTCTGCATGATCGAACGTTTTACAGCGCCCTGAACCTCGGTAATCAGCTGGTTTTTCTGGTAGAAGCGCTGGGCGGTGGCTTGCGCCGAAGGTGTGCTGGCAACCAGCCGATTCAGTGCGTCGTAATGGTAGTTAACGAGTGGCGTGTGGAGTTTGGGCTGCATGGGCTGAGTTCCCCTGAATGGCCATCGATTCAAGACTTCACTGTGGCGCAATCCCTGAATACTGCCTACTAGCAGAACTGATAGGAATACTGGGTTTACACAAGGCATTGACGGCCAGACCTCATCGCTTCCACACCGGCCAGACCCCGGTGAAGAAGTACGTCCGCCAGGAGATGCAGGCGATCATGTGACCGGATCAACATCGCGGAAGTGGTGGGCGTGCAGGTGATCAGCCTGGATCAGGCGCCTGAGGGGTATGGCGAGTTTGATGCGGGCGTGCCGAAGAAGTTTGTGATTGATCCGCATAAGTTGTTTAGTGCGGCGTAACAAATTTTACAATATGTGGGGCGACTTGTTGTCGCCCTTTTTTATTGGGGAAATCTGACTGATAGAAAGTTGTGTTTGAAGTAGGCGCGTGCCTGAGTTTTTGGGATGTATGGGTTGTGTTTGAAAATGGATAATTTTATATCGGGGTAATCTTCATTGTAGAATTGGTTTGCATTTTTTTTGAATTTTTCGTAGTACGCATCTATCTGTTCTCGTGGGTCAAATGTATTTTGCCAGCTTTGAACGGTTCCTATATATCCTTTGGTTGGTTTATTGGTGAGTTTGTTGATGTTTGCTGCAAATGAATTAACTCCACCGTTTCCCGAGTAGCAGGCTAATATTCGTACGCTATCAAATTGTTTGAAATCTATGCCTTGGGCCTGCGCCTCTGAGTAAAGGCGCGCTGCATCCCACAGCTCTCCATTGACTCCTATTTTAGAACTTTGACCTGGAGATGGTTTATTGCCGTGAGCGAAGAAGTTTAGACGTCGGTTTCCTTTGTAAATATCCTCGAAGCTGACGGCACCCTCACCTATCCTGTGGATGTTTTTCATGGGGCCACTGCGAGGTACATGTGTAGCATTGTTCGGTGGGGTTGGTTTGTTCATTTTAGAGATTGTATTTAGTTTTAATTTTATTGTGGCCCAACTATGCCCTGTCGGATCCTGACGGTTTACCGGACACCCGTCGCAATACGCATACGCGTTCAGCCCGCCCTTCCCGAACGGGCTCCAACTATCCGGGCTATTAAAACGCATCAGTTTCGGGTTATATGCCCGATAACCATTTCCCAACAAATAACGCCTTGTCACCGGATCTAGCCGTTCGCCGTTGAAGCCGAGCAGGCTGAGCAAACCATTATCTAATGTGTGATGACCGTAGGGTGTGTAGGCGAGAGAGTTGGATCGTATCGCATCAGACACATTCAATACCGAACGCTGTTGGTCAGTGGCGAGCAGAGATGTCTCTATCGCAAAGCCGCTCTTATGCTGTTGCTGCGCCAGTAGTCGCTCTTCGTGTTGCATGATCGAACGCTGCTCCACGCCTTGAATCTCAGTAGCCAGACGATCTTTCATGTAAAAACGTTGGGTGCTGGATTCCGCTAGGGGGGTGCAACCGACCAGTCGATCAAGTGCGTCGTAGCGGTAACTACAGAGGGACTTGAGGTTCGGTTGCATAATCAGAGTTCTCTGAGCGGACGATCGGATAAGAATTTCACTGTGGCGCAATCCTTCAACACTGCCTACTAGCAGAACTGATAGGTTCGCCGCCTCCCGCTCGTAAGTAGGTTAGAAAATGCCCACTGCACCCAGGAACATGCCCACGCATCCCCGGTCAAACCGGCAGCTTTGCGCCCATCAACCGGGCGTTTTTCATGGCACAAGAGGATGTCCGAATGAAGATTTTACGCGGTTTTGCCCTGGCATCGCTCATGACCCTGGCGGCCAGCCCGGTGTTTGCCCAGTTCAGCCTGGGCGATGCGGCCAATGCCATTTCCGGGATGCAAGGTGAAAACGCCGCCACGCAGGCTGCGCCGACTTCAGAGACCGCAGACCTGCTGGGCGCTCTTAGCCAGTTGAACGTGACCCCGCAGCAAGCTTTCGGCGGTGCCGGGGCGATGCTCGGATTGGCGAAGAACCAGTTGAGTTCGACCGACTACTCGGAGCTGGCCAAAAGCGTGCCGGGCCTCGACATTTTGTCCGGTGGCGGGGAGCTGGGCGCTCTCGCCGGATTACTCGGGGCTACCGGCCAGGTGGCCGGGCTGAATAACGCGTTGGGCAACGTTAAAAGCACCGACGACCTGAACAACGCCTTCAGTACCCTGGGCATGGACAGCGGCATGGTTGGCCTGTTTGCCCCGGTGATCCTGCAATACCTCGGTCAACAAGGCGTCGGTGGTTCGCTGCTGCAGAGTCTGGGCGGCATCTGGGGCACGGGCTCTGGAATTGACACCGACAGCTGATCAGCGGCTTTCGGTGCGCAAGGCGTCGATGCGCCGGTCTTTCTCGGTCCAGAGCTGGTTGACCCAGTTCTGGACCTGCTCACGAAACAGCGGATCGTTTTCATAATCGCCCTGCCACAGTGCCGGGTCGAGTTCGCGGGTCTTGATGTCGATGATGACCCTCGGCACGTTGCCGCTGATCAAGTCCCAGAAACCCGGAATCGCTTGCTGTGGATAGACCACCGTGACGTCGAGAATCGCATCCAGTTGTTCGCCCATCGCGGCCAGCACGAATGCCACACCGCCCGCCTTGGGCCTGAGCAGGTGGGTGAACGGTGATTGCTGCTGCACGCTTTTGGCGCTGGTGTAGCGAGTGCCTTCCAGGTAATTGACCACGGTGACTGGCTGACGCTTGAACAATTCGCAGGCCTGTTTGGTGATCTCCAGATCCTTGCCGGCCAGCTCCGGGTTCTTCGCCAGAAAGGCCTTGGTGTAGCGCTTCATGAACGGGTAATCCAGTGCCCACCATGCCAGACCCAGGAACGGCACCCAGATCAGTTCTTTCTTGAGGAAGAATTTGAAGAACGGCGTGCGCCGGTTCAGCGTCTGGATCAGCGCTGGAATATCGACCCAGGATTGATGATTGCTGATCACCAGGTATGAGGTGTCGGTGCGGAGATCGTCACCGCCACGAATGTCCCACTGAGTGGGGATGCACAGGCGGAAGATCAGTTTGTCGATCTCGGCCCAGGTCTCGGCAATCCACATCACCGCCCATGACGCGTAATCGCGAAAACGACCGGGCAGGACCAGCTTGAGCAGGGCAAACACCATCAACGGCCCGAACAGGACCAACGTGTTGAGCAACAGCAGCAGGGTGACGAAACAGCCGGTGAGCAGGCGGCGCATAGGCAACTCTTGAAAGCGTGTGGGCGCGCCATGATAAGCAGCTTCGGGCGGCAGGCCAAATCGGCGGATGACGAATGTTTCACCTTTGCGGCGGTAGGCTGGAGTAACGCTATCGGGTTCAGATACTCGGGTGACTGTGCCGGCCTCTTCGCGAGCAGAAGAACGAACGAATAGCTGGCGGGTTGTCTAAAATTCCGCTGCCCATCTTTCAAGGACAACGATCACGTGAAATCCCTTCTCGCACTGCTGTCGCTCATCGCCCTGCCGGCCCTGGCCGCCGAGCCGACCCTCTACGGGCGTTACGAATACATTGCGCTGCCGGAAATCGGCGGTGAAGTGCTCAAGGCCAAAATGGACACCGGCGCTTTGACCGCGTCACTGTCGGCCAAGGACATCGAAACCTTCACCCGCGATGGCGAGGATTGGGTGCGTTTCCGTCTGGCTACCAAGGATGCGAGCAACAAGGTGTACGAACACAAGATTGCGCGAATCAGCAAGATCAAGACCCGCTCCGAAGAAGACGAGGATGAAGACGTGGCCGCGCCTACCAAGCGGCCGGTGGTTGATCTGGAGTTGTGCCTGGGTAACGTCAAGCGCACGGTTGAGGTGAACCTGACTGACCGCAGCAGTTTCAATTATCCGCTGCTGATCGGTGCGAAGGCGTTGCGCGAGTTTGGGGCGGCGGTGAATCCGGCGAGACGGTTTACGGCGGATAAGCCGGATTGTTAATCAATCCACTTATTTTTGACCTCCTGTTCTAATTATTTTTTGTATTTCCTGGGTTGGAAGCGCTAAAAACTCTGAAGCCATTGCAGCGTATAGCCTTGCGTGTGTACTTGTTGGAATCGCGGCGAATTTGGAAGTGAGAAAGCCGCCATCTGGGCCAACTTGTTTTGAAAAATAGAACCCGTCCAAGTATTCATTGAAGTCTTCTGAAATGTGGCCCAGTGATTTCGTTCGGCGATTCAACAATCGGTTTTTTGTGATGTCGGAAGCATCAAGGTTTCTAATGCTAGTTTGCTGTCCCGTTGAAGCTGTCTGTGATTCTTGTGTCTTGGCTGTGGCTTTTGATTCGAATTCGGCACTGGGCTTTTTGGAAGGCAACTGGTGCGGCCTAGAGGCACCCGCCGATCTCGACGCATTGGGGTTGCTACGGGCACCATTTTTTGATGTGGTCTTCGGGGGCTTGGCCGCGCCTACCCTGACATTTTCACGAAGAAAAGATTTAAAGTCCTTCCACATATGGCCTGTTGGATCTGACCGATTAACCGGATCCCCTCCACAATACGCATACGCATTCAACCCCCCCTTCCCAAACGGACTCCAACTATCCGTGCTGTTAAACCGCATCAACACCGGATTGAACTCCCGATACCCATTCCCCAAATGATAATGCCCAGTCTGCGCGTCAGGCAGTTCGCCATTAAATCCAAGCAAGTTGCACCCGCCGTTTTCCCGTGGGCGATGACCATAGGGTGTGTAAGCGATGGGATGGGGTTGATTCCCGTGGAGAGCATTCAACACCGAACGTTGTTGATCGGTTGCCAGCAGGATTGTTTTGAATGAATGAGTAGGCATTGGTTAATCCCTGCGCCAGATTCCAAGTAAGGGGTATCAGACTCAGTCCTTTTTCGGCCTTTGCCTACTATCACAACTGCTAGGTCCTACAGACCACGCCACTGATTTACCCTTGCCGATTGACGCCGATTCCCCCTTGGTTCACCGTTCGCCCACTCACCTGACGGGCTCGGACGCCATGCCTCATATCCTGATTGTCGAAGACGAAGCGGCGATTGCCGACACCCTGATTTTTGCCTTGCAAGGCGAGGGGTTCACCACCACCTGGCTGAGCCTTGGCGCGACTGCGCTGGAGTATCAGCAACAGACGCCGGCGGATCTGATCATCCTCGACATCGGCCTGCCGGATATCAGCGGTTTTGAAACCTGCAAGCAACTGCGGCGTTTCAGTGATGTGCCGGTGATGTTTCTCAGTGCTCGCGATGGCGAAATCGACCGTGTGGTGGGTCTGGAGATCGGTGCCGACGATTACGTGGTCAAGCCGTTCAGCCCCCGGGAAGTGGCGGCGCGGGTCCGGGCGATTCTCAAACGCATGGCCCCGCGTGCGATAGAAGAGTCGGCGTCAACACTGTTTCGCATCGACAGCGAGCGGGTGCAGATCAGCTATCGCGGTCAGCTGCTGACTCTCACACGTCATGAGTTCCGCCTGCTGCAATGTCTGCTGGAGCAGCCCGAACGCGTGTTCAGTCGCGAGCAATTGCTTGATGCGCTGGGCGTGGCCGCCGATGCCGGTTACGAGCGCAGCATCGACAGCCACATCAAAAGCGTGCGCGCCAAACTGCGCCTGGTGAAGGCCGATGCCGAGCCGATCCAGACCCATCGCGGCCTCGGCTACAGCTACAACCCGGGGCACAGCTGATGCCGTTGGGGATGCGGATTTTCCTGGTCTATGTGCTGTTCATCGGCCTGACCGGCTACTTCGTGCTCAACACCGTGATGGAAGAAATTCGCCCTGGAGTGCGCCAGTCCACCGAGGAAACCCTGGTTGATACCGCCAACCTGATGGCCGAGATCCTGCGCGACGATTTCAAGGCCGGCACCCTTAATCAGAACCGCTGGCCGGAACTGCTCAAGGCCTTCGGTGAGCGGCAGCCGAAGGCGAATATCTGGGGTTTGTCGAAGAACCAAGTCAACCATCGTATCTACGTCACCGACGCCAAGGGCATCGTGGTGCTCGATTCCAGCGGCGCGGCGGTCGGCCAGGATTACTCGCGCTGGAACGATGTGTATCTGACTCTGCGTGGTCAGTACGGCGCTCGCTCCAGCCGTAGCGACCCTGACGATGCAAGCTCATCGGTGATGCATGTCGGCGCACCGATTCGCGATAACGGGCGGATCATCGGCGTGGTCACGGTGGCCAAACCCAACAGCTCGTTGCAGCCCTATGTGGATCGTACCGAGCGCCGATTGCTGGCTTATGGCGCCGGGTTGATCGGCCTCGGCGTGCTGTTCGGCGCCTTGCTGTCCTGGTGGCTGAGCCGGGCGCTGCGGCGATTGACCGCTTATGCCCAGGCCGTGAGTGAGGGGCAACGGGTCGAGGTGCCGCACTATCGCGGCGGTGAGCTGGAACAATTGGCGACGGCGGTGGAGCAGATGCGCACGCAGTTGGAAGGCAAGGCTTACGTCGAGCGCTATGTGCACACCTTGACCCATGAATTGAAGAGTCCGCTGGCGGCGATTCGCGGTGCGGCGGAGTTGCTGCAAGGTGAGATGCCGTTGGATCAACGGCAGCGTTTTGTCGGCAACATCGACAACGAAAGCGCGCGTATGCAGCAGCTGATCGAGCGGTTGTTGAACCTGGCGCAGGTTGAACAGCGGCAAGGGCTGGAGGAGCGGCTAGAAGTGCCCTTGGCGGCGTTGATGGATGAATTGCTGAACGCTCAGGCGGCGCGTATCGAAGGCAAGGCACTGCGTGTGGAACAAAGGATTCCATCAACCGTGACGTTGATCGGCGAACCTTTTCTGTTGCGTCAGGCGCTGGGCAATCTGCTGGAGAATGCGCTGGATTTCACCCCGGCCAAGGGTGTACTGCGGTTCAGCGCCGAACGGATGGGCGAGCAGATTGAGTTCACACTGTTCAATCAGGCCGAGGCGATTCCCGACTATGCATTGCCGCGATTGACCGAGCGCTTCTACTCACTGCCCCGGCCGGACAGTGGGCGCAAAAGCACCGGGTTGGGACTTAACTTTGTCGAAGAAGTGATCAAGTTGCATGGAGGGGAGATGAGTATCGGCAATGTTGCAGGCGGGGTTGAAGTCAGGTTGCGCCTGGCTTAGCACCGAGTCGCTGCATTCGCGAGCAGGCTCGCTCCCACAAAGGATCTATGCCGCACCGAAGATCCCCTGTGGGAGCGAGCCTGCTCGCGAAGGGGCCGGTCCAGTCTCCACACAATCTCCATATTCCCCCCATAAAACCCCCACACAGCCATCCCAGACTCTCCCCATCCAAAACAGGGAGAGTCCCATGAACCGAAATTTGACCTTGAAACTCGGGGCCATCGCCCTACTGATTCTGTTATTGCTGATCCCGCTGTTGATGATCAATGGCGTGATCCAGGACCGCCAGAAACTGCGCGATGGCGTGCTCGAAGACATCGCCCGCAGCTCCAGCTACAGCCAGCAATTGAGCGGGCCGTTGATGGTGGTGCCGTACCGCAAAGTGGTGCGCACCTGGAAGCTCAACGAAAAAACCAACCAGCGCTCTCAGGATGTTGGCGAGGAGCGCGGCCGGTTGTATTTCCTGCCGGAGCGCTTTGAACTCGACGGCCAGGTCCAGACCGAACTGCGTTCCCGGGGGATTTATCAGGCGCGGCTGTTCCATGCCGACAACCGCATCAGCGGGCATTTTTCGCTGCCGACGCAACTGGGCATCAAGGAAGATTTCGCCGACTATCAATTCGACCAGCCGTTTCTTGCGGTCGGCATCAGCGACATTCGCGGCATCGAAAACGCCTTGAAACTCGAACTGAACGACCAGAAACTGGACTTCGTTCCGGGCAGTCAGGTCGGCTGGCTGGGCGAGGGTGTCCATGTGACGCTGCCGGCCCTGGAGGCGAAACAGGCCACCGAACTGGCTTTCGCTTTCGACCTGAAGCTGCAGGGCACTGGCCAGTTGCAAATCCTGCCGGTGGGCAAGACCAGCAATGTCTCGCTGACCGCCAACTGGCCGCATCCGAGCTTCATCGGCAACTACCTGCCGGCCCAGCGTGAAATCACCGATCAAGGCTTCACCGCCAACTGGCAGACCTCGTTTTTCTCCACCAACCTGCAAGAAGCCTTGAACGGTTGCGTCGCCCGCAGCAGTTGCGAGGCGTTTTATGGCCGCAGCTTTGGCGTGAGCTTCATTGACCCCGTGGACCAGTACCTGAAAAGTGATCGCGCCATCAAATATGCGCTGCTGTTCATCGTCCTGACCTTCGCCGGTTTCTTCCTGTTCGAAGTGCTGAAAAGCCTGGCGGTGCACCCGGTGCAATACGCGTTGGTGGGTGTGGCGCTGGCGTTCTTCTATCTGTTGTTGCTGTCGTTGTCCGAGCACATCGGTTTTGCCTTGGCGTATTTGCTGTCGGCTAGCGGTTGTGTGTTGTTGATCGGGTTCTATGTCTGCCACGTGCTGCGCAGCGTGCGCCATGGCTTGAGTTTTTCGGCGGGGCTGGCGGCGTTGTACGGGCTGCTTTATGGCTTGTTGAGTGCCGAGGACTACGCGCTGTTGATGGGGTCGTTGTTGCTGTTCGGAGTGCTGGGTGCGTTCATGGTGCTGACGCGCAAGCTGGATTGGTATAGGGCTGGGCAGAAGGTGGCCAAGCCACTGGAGTTTGATATTGGAGGGGTGGAATGAGCCGGTCGGTGGGGTTGCGGGAGGACAGGGTGCTGGGGAAACAACTGGCGGTTTTGATCGCCAGATTGTTTCCACCTCGTCCATCTCATACTTGAAGTTTAATGTTTTAACCTCCAAGAGAGTCTCGAGATGGATTTTTTCGGTCGCGTACAACCTTAGCGCTCATTTGTTCTCGTATGCCTTCGACCTGCCGAACCAGGTTTTTTTTTGATCCGGCCCTAGGCGCGGGCATTCGCCCAGAGGCTTTGAATGGCTCATCAGGAATAACGTTGAGAGTCGATTCTACCCATTTATCCACAGACAGTGGTTGACTCGGATAAGCCTCTCTGTGGTATGTAACCCCGTATATCAGCTCATGCATTGGGTTAACCCCACGCCGTGAATTGGAAGGGCCTATGTCAGAAAGAGAAACTTGCCTCAAGCTTTCGGGAGGAGAACGCGTAGGTGGTTGCGGGGTACCGTCGACACTCTTATATGATTTGATGGATGCGTAACCGGACGAGAAACTTTTCTCACTAATGTTTGATCCGGCAACATCGTAAATGATAGAGCCCTCGTTTATTGAAGCAGGCGTCGATACGCTACTTGCGGAATTGAGTTTAGGTAGTGGTTTAAACGTGCCAAATCTGTTTGGGCGCCAGAGGCGAGAGCGAAATGCGTGTCCGTCCGAATCGTATCGATTCCTCGGGTCTCCTCCACAATAAGCATAGGCATTCAACCACCCCGCCCTGAACGGACTCCATCCATCCGGGCTCAAAAAACGCATTAATCTCGGGTTGTACATTCGATAACCATTACCCAGTAAATAACAACCTGTCGTTGACTCCAGAAATACGCCATTAAATCGAAGTTGACTTTGCTGGCCTCCGTCCGTTGGACTATCACCGTAGGGAGTGTAAGCAATGGAATTATTCTTGGTTGTGTCGACGGCATTCAACACCGAGCCCGAATGATCGGTTGCTAACAAGATTGTTATGGAAGCTTGCGTAGGCATTGGATGATCTCCGAACACTGATTCAAAACGGCGCGGTCTCAGTGTCGGAGCTTCTTCAGCCTTTGCCTACTATCAGAACTGCTAGTCCTTTGCTCTCGTAGATTTCAAATCTTCGGCCTCGTCGCCAACATCGAAGGCCGCTGACTCACCTCGAAATACCACGCCGCCAATTGCGGATTCGCTGTGCGCCAGTCCAGGTCGGGATGGCGCAGGTCCAGGTACCCCAACGCACAAGCCACGCTGATCGCCGCCACGTCGAAGTGGCTGGTCAGTTCGGCAATCGCATCTTTTTCCAGCAGCGCCACGGCGCGGCGGATTTTGTCGCGTTGGCCGTCGAGCCAGGCGTCCCAGTGTTTTTCCGGGGCGCGCAGGGCGACTTCGTAGCGCACCAGCACGGCTGCATCCATGATCCCGTCGGCCATCGAGGCCAGGGTCAGGCGCCGCCAGCGGGCGGAGCCTTCGCGGGGAATCAGCGGATTGCCGACGTGCTGGTGGTCGAGGTAGTCGAGGATCACGCGGCTGTCGTGGATGACGCTGCCGTCGGCCAGGCGCAGGGCCGGTATCTTGCTCAGGGGGTTGTCGTCGATCAGCGTTTGGTCTGGGTCGACTGGGGTGAGTACACAGTTCTGCAGGGCCACACGGTCCTGTTGGCCGGTTTCGTGCAGCAGCACCATGACTTTGCGAACGAAGGGGGAGAGCGGGTTGTGGTACAGGGTCATGCTCGGGGCGGACATGGCGGCGTCTCGGTCGGTGGCGGTGAGTCGAGGCAGCATAGCGCGTTGAGGGGATAGCTCAATATCCCTTGTGGGAGCGAGCCTGCTCGCGAAAAGGGCGTGTCAGTCTCCATCAATGCTGGATGACAAAGCGCATTCGCGAGCAGGCTCGCTCCCACAGGGTTATCTGTGTTCAGTGGCGTTGCAGGAGGCCGCGCAAGGCGAGGACGGCGGGTATGCCCAACCCGAGCCAACTCAAGGCATCCCACACACCGTCGCCGAGCAAGGCGGCGAACAACCCCGCTGCGCTGAACAGAGCGATGACGGTGGGCGTGCCGAAGACCTTCCAGAAGTTTGACTGCCGGGGTTTCATGCCACGCTCTCCGCTTTTTCCAGCACGGCTTTCGCCGCCTTGCGCCGTACCACCCACAGGTAAACGCCGCTGCCGAGCACAATGATCGTCAGCACATCCAGGGTCGCCCAGAGGATTTGCATCGGCATGCCGCCGTAGTCACCGAAATGCAGTGGCTGCGACATGCCCATGGCGTCCATGTACCACGGGCGCTCCGCCACGGCGGTGACTTGCAGGGTGCTGGCGTCGATCAACACGGGCGTCAGCAAGTGCGAGGTCAGGTGCGTGCTGCCTTTCATGAACACCGCGTAATGGTGCTCGCTGGAAAAACGCGTGCCGGGAAACGCGATGAAGTCGGGCTGCATGCCCGGCGCAACCTCCCTGGCGATGTCGAGCAAACGCGTGGCGGGCGCCAGTTGCGTCAGCGGCGGCGCATCGCGATACGGTGCGACCATGGCACTGAGGCTGTCATTGCGCCACGCGGCGATGAGCAGGTCGGCGCAGGCACTGATGACGCCGGTCACGCCGACCACCAAAGCCCAGGTCAAGGTCACCACGCCGATCAGGTTGTGCAGGTCGAGCCAGCGCAGGCGGGTGGATTTGTCCTGGCGCACAGTGGCGAATTTCAGGCGGCGCATGAACGGCAGGTACAGCACGGTGCCGGACACGATCGCGATCACGAACAGCAGGCCCATGAACGCCAGCAACAGCTTGCCCGGCAGCCCTGCGAACATGTCCACGTGCAGGCGCAGCATGACCATCATGAAGCCGCCATTGGCCGACGGCATCTCCAGCGCTTCGCCGGTTCGGGCGTCGAGCATGAAGGTGTGGGACGAGTTCGGTTCGGTGCCGGCGGTGGGCGCCATGATCGCGATCGCGGCATTGGGCTCGTCTTCGTCGAAACCGAAATACTGCATGACGTCGCCAGGACGATGCTTTTCAGCGGCCAGCACAAGCTGCTGCAGATTCAATTGCGGGGTGTCCGCCGGCATTTGCTTCAACTCGGCGGCATCGCCCAGCAAGTGGTCGATCTCGTGATGGAAGATCAGCGGCAGGCCGGTCAGTGCCAGCAACAGCAAAAACACGGTGCAGATCAGGCTGGTCCAGGTGTGGACGAAGGACCAGCGACGAATTGTTTTACTTTTCATTTCATGACCTTCAGAAATACCAAAGCCGCCCTTGATGGACGGCCTGGGTACTGGGCGTGTCAGTTCAAGCCGTTACCACTTGTAGGTGGCACTGGCCACGACACTGCGTTGGTCGCCGTAGTAGCAATAGAAACCGTCGCAGGTGGAGATGTAGTCCTTGTCGAACAGGTTGGTCGCGTTCAATGCCAGTGAGGCACCTTTGAGGCTGTTATCCAGACGACCCAGGTCGTAATGGACCGCGGCATCGAACACGGTGTAGGCGTCAGCCTTGCCCAGCCAGGTATTGCCCTGGTCGCCGTAGGTATTGCCGGTGTAACGCGCGCCGGCGCCGATGCCAAAACCGTCCAGCACGCCGTTGTGCCAGGTGTAGTCGGCCCACAGCGAAGCCTGTTGGTTAGGCATCAATTGCAGGCGATTGCCTTTGAAATCGCCTTTTTGCACTTCCGATTTGGCCAGGGTGTAAGCGGCGATGACCTTGAGGTTCTCGGTCACGTCGGACACTGCTTCCAGTTCCAGGCCTTTGACTTTCACTTCACCGGTCTGGCTGGTGATCGAGACGTTATCCGAGTTGGTGGTGGTGACGGAGACGTTTTTCTGGGTCAGGTCATACACTGCGGCGCTCAGCAACGTGTTGCTGCCCGGTGGCTGGTACTTGATGCCCAGCTCCCATTGCTCGCCTTCGGTCGGCTTGAACGAATCGGTCGGCGAGGCCGTGGCGTTGCTGGTCGGCTGGAACGATTCGGCATACGACAGGTACGGGACGAAGCCGTTATCGAACACGTAGCTGATCGCTGCGTTGCCGCTGAAGTTGGTGTCGCGCTCGGTGTTGGTGGCATCGCCCTTGTTGAAGAACTTGGTGCCGGTGTGAACCCAGTCTTCGCGCCCGCCCAGGGTCAGGCGCCAACGGTCGAGGGCCATCTGGTCCTGAATGTACAGGCCGGTCTGGTAGGTCTTCTGATCGTAGTCATAGAACGCCGACGAGCGCGGTGGACGAACGATGGGTTGACCATAAATCGGGTTGTTGACGTTGGTGGGCGGAGCACTGCCGAAAATCGAGGTGTAGTTGGTATTGCTGCGCTGATGATCGAGACCGATCAGCAGGGTGTGACGAATTTCGCCCGTATCGAAGTCGGCCTGGAAGTTGTTGTCCACGGCGAACTGGCTGATGTCTTCGTCGACGCTGGTGGTCGAACGGCCTACGTTGCCTTCATCGTCGACCAGGGTGAACGGGTACGCGCCGACGGTGATGCCCTGGAAGGACAGGTCGGACTTGGTATAGCGCAGGTTCTGGCGGAACTGCCAGACATCGTTGAGGCGATGCTCGAAGGCGTAGCCCAGCGCGTAGTAGGTGCGGTCGTAGTATTCCCAGTCCGGGTCGCCCAGGTTCTTGTGGTGGGAAACATCGCCGAACGGCATGTTGATCTTGGTGCCCTGGATCGGCAGGAACTGGCTGGTGATGCCGGTATCGTCACGGGTGAATTGCGTGAGCAAGGTGAATTTGGTGTCTTCGTCGATGTTCCAGGTCACGCTCGGCGCAATGTTGTAGCGCTTGTTGTCGACGTGGTCGATCTGGGTGCCGCTGTCGCGCACCACGCCGCTGAGGCTGTAAAGGAATTGACCTTCATCGTCGATCTTGCCGGTGCTGGCGAAGTTGATCTGGCGATGATTGTCGCTGCCGTATTGCAGCTGGATTTCATTGCTCGATTCAGCGCCGGGACGACGGCTGACCATGTCCAGCAGACCGCCTGGCGGGGTCTGGCCGTAGATCGACGAGGCCGGGCCACGCAGCAGGGCGAGGCGGTCGAGGTTCCAGGTTTCCTGTTTCGGGTTGGCGTACACACCTTTTGGCAGGGGCAGACCATCGAGGAACTGGGTCGGTTCGAAGCCGCGCACACGTATCCAGTCTGCACGGGTGTCGCTGCCATAGCTGCTGGCAGTGATGCCGGGCATGTAGCGCACGGCGTCGTCGAGGCTGTGTACGTTGCGGTCGTCCATTTGTTCGCGGGTGGCAATCGAGATCGAACGGGGGACTTCGACCAGTGCAGTGTCAGTCTTGGTGCCGGCGGCGGTGCGCTTGGCCACATACCCTTCTACCGGGCCCCAGGCGCTTTCGGTGTTTTCCACGCCGATCACGCTGGTGGCCGGCAGGGCCATCGCGCCTTCGGGTACAGCTACCAGGGTGTAGGTGCCGCCGCTCTGCTCCAGCTGCAGGCCGGTACCGCGCAAGGCTTCTTGCAGGGCGCCGGCGGCATCGAACTGGCCTTTGACCGGGGCGGACGTCTTGCCCGCGGCCAGCGATGGATTCAACGACAGTGCCAGACCGGCCTGGCTGGCGATCTGGTTCAGGGTGCTGGCCAATGGCGCGGCCGGCAAGTTGTAGGCGCGAATGCTGGATGCCTGTTCAGCGGCGATCAGTTGGCTGCTGGCCAAAGGGGTGCAAAGGGCAATGGCAACCGCCAGCAAACTGGGGCGCAACAAGGTGTCTAGCGAACGGGACATACAGCGGCTCCTGAAAGTGAATACTTCTCAATTGCCTACGTGCCGAACGAAAATCAAAAAGTGATAGGGCTGGATGAAAATAATTTAGATTTCAATTGCGATGAAGCCGATGGGCCATTCGCGAGCAGGCTCGCTCCCACAGGGGTGGTGGTTCTCTGTGGGAGCGAGCCTGCTCGCGAAGACGGTCCGTCAGGCGCAACACCTGTCAGGGCTTGACCTCAGTCTTCGCCACCACCGTCACCCACCACGGCGTACGCTGTTCGATCTGCACCGGCAAGGTCGGCAGCAGAGCGCTCAAGGCCAGGTCAGTGTCTTTGAGCGGAAAGCTGCCGGTGATCCGCAGGTCGGCCACATCCGGGGCAACTCCCAAATGTCCCTGGCGATAGCGAGCGAGTTCATGCACCAGGTCTTCCAGGCGTGCGTTGTCCACCACCAACATGCCGCGGGTCCAGGCATCGGCGCCTTGGTTGAGCGCGGCAACCGGTCCCAGGCCGTCGTTGCGGATCAGCACTTGCTGGCCTTCGCGCAGAATCTGCTCGTCAGTACTCGCTTGCGGATGAGCAGCCACCGCGGACTGCAACACGCTCAGGCGCGTGCCTTGTTCTTCGCGCTTGACCAGGAACCGCGTACCCAGCGCGCGCATGCTGCCTTCACGGGTTTCGACGATGAACGGCCGGGTGTCGCCATGACCGGTCTCGACAAGGATTTCCCCTTCCTGCAGGACGATCAGCCGCTGCTGTTCATCGAAGCGCACGTCCACGGCACTGTGGGTGTTGAGATTGATCAGCGTGCCGTCGGTCAGACGAATCGTACGTTGCTCGCCGGTGGCGGTGCGTTGGTCGGCCAGCCAATAGTCGACCGGCAGATAGTGCTCACCGGCAAACAACACCAGGCCGATCACCGCGACGACACTGGCCAGGCCACTGCCGAGCCTGCGCACCCGTCGGCGAATGCCTTCGCGCGATTGCAGCAGGGCGGTGCGGGCCGGGCCGCTGGCGACGCTGAAGCGTTGATCGAGCATGCCCAACTGACGCCAGGCCCGCGCATGCTCCTCGTGGGCGGCATGCCATTTGGCAAATTCTTCGCGCTCCACCGGGTTGGCCGAATCCAGCGACAATTGCCAGGCAATCGCCGCATCCAGGACCTGTGCCGATACCGGTTTGGAACTGACCGGGCTCATGTTGGCTCCCCGTACAACGCGACGTAGCACTGACGGATGCCTTGGGCCAGGTACTGGCGCACGCGGGGCACCGACACACCGAGGCGCTCGGCGATTTGCGCGTGGCCCAGGCCGTCGAGTCGGTTGTAGAGAAACGCCGCCCGGGCCTTGCTCGACAGCTTGCCGAGCAGGTGATCGATGTTTTTCAGGTCTTCGAGGATCATTTGCTGCGCTTCCACCGATGGCTGCTCGGCTTCGGGAATCAGCATCAGTTCGGTGAGGTAGGCCTGCTCCAGCGCGGCGCGGCGGAAATAGTCGAACAGCAGGCCCTTGGCAATCGCCACCAGAAACGCCCGCGGCTCGCGGGGCTCTTTGAGTTCTTCACGACCCAGCAACCGCACAAAGGTGTCCTGGCTCAGGTCTTCGGCCCGTTGCGGGCAGGCGACATTGCGACGAAGCCAGGCCAATAGCCAACCACGGTGGTCGCGATACAACGCACCGACGAGCTCACTTTGAGGGCTTGGGACTGACGACACGCAGCATCACCGATTGGGAAGTGTTAACTAACGAGAATTGTTCGCGATTGTGGCAGAGGTAAGGAAGGTGCGCAATTGGCGCTGGTCGGGTGGCCTTTGAGGGGAGGCAGGCAGTTGGACCGCCTAATCGTTCTTCGCGAGCAGGCTCGCTCCGACAGGGCGGTGGATATCCTGTGGGAGCGAACCTGCTCGCGAAGATGTCAATGAAGGCGCTGAGGATTCAGAAGGACGGCGTCTGCTGCCGCCGTTTCCACTGAGCCAACCGCTGCTGCAAATTCAACGGACTGTGGATCTGCTGCTGCCGTGCCCGGCTGAACAGGATCAGCGCCAGTTCGGCGGTGGCCAGAGCATCGGCGCTGGCGTTGTGGCGCTCGAAGACTTCCAGCTTGAACCAGTCGATCCACTCATCCAGCCCCGCCTCGCGGATGCTGGCCTGCGGGCATAGCAACGGCGCAATATCAGCCACATCCAGAAAAGCATGCTGCAACTTGTAGCCCAGGTGGTCTTTCAGGGCGCGCCCGAGCATGTGCTGATCAAACGGCGCATGAAAGGCCAGCAACGGGCTGTCGCCGACAAACTCCATGAATTCGAGCAACGCCAGTGCCGGGTCGCTGCCAGCGGCAATCGCACTGGGGCCAAGGCCGTGAATCAGCACACTGGGGCTGAGTTTGAGCTCGGCGCATTGCAGGGTGCGTTCGAACTGCTGACTGAAATCGATCGCACCGTCTTCGATGACCACCGCGCCGATCGACAGCACCCGGTCCTTGTTCAGGTTCAGTCCGGTGGTTTCCAGATCGAGCACAACCCAGCGTTGTTCACGCAGGCTGCATTCTTGCAGTGCGGTCGCCACCGGCAAGCGTTGCAGGCGCTGTTGCAGTTCCCCGGACAAGATCGGGGTGGCGGGACGCAGCCACGAAAACAGGCTCATAGTTGGTACCGCAGGGCCAGGCTGCTTTGCAGGCGTTGCGCCTGGCGCAGGGATTCACGCAGGATTCGCCGATCCAGATGATTGAGGCTGTCGGGATCGACCCGGTTGGAGTACGGCAGATTCTCCCGGGTTTGTATTTGATGTTGCTGCATGCGGGTTTGCTGGATGAAGTGATAAGCCTCTTCGTACGCCGCGCCATCCAGCGGCTCGATGACCTCTTTATCCACCAGTTGGCGAAAACGCTCCAGGGTATTGTTGGTCTCGATGCCATGGGCCAGGGCCAGCAGTCGGGCGCCGTCGACAAAGGGCGTCAGGCCCTGGATCTTCAGGTCCAGGGTGGCTTTCTCGCCATTCTTGCGCGCCAGCACGAACTCACGGAAACGGCCTACGGGGGGGCGATTGCGCAATGCGTTCTCGGCCATCATGCGCTGAAACAGGCGGTTGTCGCCGACCTGATCGAGAATCCCGCGACGCAACTGCTCACAGCCTTGCTCGCTGCCCCAGACCACGCGCAAATCGAAATAGATGCTCGAACCCAGCAAGTTTTCCGGCGTCGCCTCGCGGATAAACGCGGCAAAGCGACGTGCCCATTCGACCCGGGACAGACACAGCTCGGGATTGCCGGCCATGATGTTGCCCTTGCACAGTGTGAAGCCGCACAGCGCCAGGCTGTGGTTGATCTGGTGCGCTATGGGCAGCAATTTGCCACGGATTTCCGCTGCATGGGCCGCGTCCCGGGCTTCGAACAGAATGCCGTTGTCCTGATCGGTGTGCAGCGTCTGCTCGCGACGACCTTCGCTGCCGAAACACAGCCAGCTGAACGGCACGCCGGGGTCGCCTTTTTCGGCCAGGGTCAGTTCGATCACCCGGCACACGGTGTGGTCGTTGAGCAGGGTAATGATGTGGGTGATCTGCGTCGAAGACGCACCGTGGGCCAACATGCGCTCCACTAACTGGCCGATCTCGCCACGCAGCGCTACCAGGTTTTCCACGCGGGGGGCATTGCGAATGGTGCGGGCCAGGTGCACCAGGTCAACTCGTTGCAGGGAAAACAGATCCCGTTCAGAGACCACGCCGCACAAGCGCTGATCCTTGACCAGGCAGACGTGGGCGATATGTCGCTCGGTCATGGCAATCGCTGCATCAAACGCGCTGTGATCCGGGGTCAGGTAAAACGGCGACCGGGTCATATGCCGCTCGATGGCCTCGGTGAAATCACCGGTGCCGTTCGCCACCACCTGGCGTAAATCACGCAAGGTGAAAATCCCCAGTGGCGCCTTGTGTTCATCGACCACCACGATGCTGCCGACCTGCTGCTCGTGCATCAGGGTCACGGCTTCACGTAACGGCGTGTCCGGTCGGCACGTCACCGGATGGCGCATGGCCAACTCCCCCAGGCGAGTGTTGAGCGAATATTGGGTGCCGAGGGTTTCCACGGCTTTTTGCTGGACTTGCTGGTTGACCTGATCCAGCAGGCTGCTCACGCCGCGTAGGGCAAAGTCGCGAAAGGTGTGGGAAATGGCGAATAGCTTGATGAACGCCAGCTTATTGAGCTGAAGGCAAAAGGTGTCTTCGGCGGCCAGGTGTTCGGTGCGGGTCGCACGTTCACCGAGCAGCGCGGCGAGAGGGAAGCATTCGCCGGTGGTGATTTCGAAGGTGGTTTCGGTACCGCCTTTGGCCGAATGTGGACGCTCGCCCACCACCCGACCTTGCTTGACGACATAAAAGTGCTCAACCGGGCCATCGGCGGGCTTGATGATGCTCTCGCCGGGGCCATAAAAACGCAGCTGACATTGCTCGACCAGGTACGCCAGGTGGGCGTGTTCCATCTGATTGAAGGGCGGGAAGCGCTGAAGGAATTGCAAAGTGCCCTGGATGTTCTGCAACACCGCGGTTTTCCCTGCCTGTGTGAAGGCGTCCGCTTTACTCATAACCATTACCGCAGTCTTTTTTGGATTTGTTGTTGTCGGATGACTCACCCATGGTCGACCCCTGCGGTCAGGGTGCCCATTGGACGTAAGTCTAGGTAGGCAAATAGTGTGATGGAATGTCGGAAAAACCTTACGCAACGGCGCGATAAATCGCTCTATTCTGCTATTGGAAAAGTATCCGACGAAGTGCACATTGAAGCTCTGCTTAGTGATGTCTCACACACTGTGTCAGGGAATTGAATTGAACATGTAGAGAGCGCCATGTCCGACCACGATATTTTGAGTGACGCCGAGCGCGAAGCGCTCAGTGCCGTCATGCTGGAACCCGACCTGCCGCCGCAGCGGGTGCTGATCGTTGATGACGACAAGGACGCCCGAGAGCTGCTGTCAGAGATTCTGGCGCTGGACGGCATTCGTTGCATGACGGCAGCCAGCGGTGAAACCGCGCTCAAGATGCTCGAAGAGAAACCCTCGATCGGCCTGGTGATCACCGATCTGCGGATGGGGCATATCGATGGTCTGGATCTGATCCGTCAAGTGCGGGAGTCGGTACGGGCGGCGATGCCGATCATCATCGTCTCGGGTGACGCCGACGTGAAAGACGCCATCGCTGCGATGCATTTGAGCGTGGTGGATTTTCTGCTCAAGCCCATCGATTCCGGCAAATTGTTGGGGTTGGTCAAGCATGAGTTGGGAATGGATTTGTAGGATCGAGGGCTTTTGTGGCGAAGGAGCTTGCTCCCGCTGGGGCGCGAAGCGGCCCTTTGCGGTTTACCAGTCAAATCCCATTCGCTGACTTTACGACTGCTTCGCAGCCGAGCGCGAGCAAGCTCGCTTGCCACAGGAATACCTTCACCACCGAAATCGCGGTGAACAAAAAAGCCCTGATCGAAAGATCAGGGCTTTTTCATGTCCGGCATCAGCGCTCAGTTACAGGCCATTGGCAGCCTTGAACTCGCGACGACGACGGTGCAGAACCGGCTCGGTGTAGCCGTTCGGCTGCTTGGTGCCTTCGATCACCAGTTCGACCGCCGCCTGGAAGGCGATGTTGCTGTCGAAGTTCGGTGCCAGCGGGCGATACAGCGGGTCGTTGGCGTTCTGACGGTCAACCACCGGCGCCATGCGCTTGAGGCTTTCCATCACTTGCTCTTCGGTGACGATGCCGTGACGCAGCCAGTTGGCGATGTGCTGGCTGGAAATACGCAGCGTGGCACGGTCTTCCATCAGGCCGACGTCATTGATGTCCGGCACTTTCGAACAGCCGACGCCCTGGTCGATCCAGCGCACCACATAACCGAGGATGCCCTGGGCATTGTTGTCCAGTTCATTCTTGATCTGTTCGGCGGTCCACTGCGGATTGACTGCCAGCGGGATGGTCAGGATGTCGTCCACCGACGCATGGGCACGTTTGGCCAGTTCGGCTTGGCGGGCGAATACGTCGACCTTGTGGTAGTGCAGTGCGTGCAGCGTGGCGGCGGTCGGCGATGGCACCCAAGCGGTATTGGCACCGGCCAGCGGGTGAGCGATTTTCTGTTCCAGCATCGCTGCCATCAAATCAGGCATGGCCCACATGCCCTTGCCGATCTGCGCACGACCTTGCAGGCCGGTGCTCAAACCGATATCGACGTTGGAGTTCTCGTAGGCGCCGATCCATTTTTCCGCCTTCATGTCCGCCTTGCGCACCATCGGGCCGGCTTCCATGGAGGTGTGGATTTCATCGCCGGTGCGGTCGAGGAAACCGGTGTTGATGAACACCACACGCTCGCTCGCCGCCTTGATGCAGGCCTTGAGGTTGACCGTTGTGCGACGCTCCTCGTCCATGATCCCGACTTTGAGGGTGTTGCGCGGCAGGCGCAATACATCTTCGATACGGCCAAACAGTTCATTGGTGAACGCGGCTTCTTCAGGCCCGTGCATTTTCGGCTTCACGATGTAGACCGAGCCGGTGCGGGTGTTTTTGCGCGACGTATTGCCGTTGAGGTTATGCACGGCCGCCAGGCAAGTCACCAAGCCGTCGAGAATGCCTTCCGGTACTTCGTTGCCGTCTTTGTCGAGAATCGCGTCGATGGTCATCAGGTGACCGACGTTGCGCACGAACAACAGCGAGCGACCGTGCAGGCTCAATGGGCTGCCGTCGACCGCAGTGTAGGTGCGGTCAGCGTTCATGGTGCGGGTAAAGGTCTTGCCGCCCTTGGCGACTTCTTCCGACAGATCGCCTTTCATCAGGCCGAGCCAATTGCGGTAAATCACCACTTTGTCATCGGCGTCGACGGCGGCGACGGAGTCTTCGCAGTCCATGATGGTGGTCAGCGCGGCTTCCATCAGGACGTCTTTGACGCCGGCAGCATCGGTCTGGCCGACCGGTGTGCTGGCATCGACCTGGATTTCGAAATGCAGGCCGTTGTGTTTCAGCAGGATCGCGGTCGGTGCCGAAGCGTCGCCCTGGAAGCCAATGAGCTGAGCGTCGTTGCGCAAGCCGGTGTTGCTGCCGCCTTTGAGGGCGACCACCAGTTTGCCGTCAACGATTTTGTAGGCGGTGGAATCGACGTGTGAACCAGCCGCCAGTGGCGCCGCCTCATCGAGGAAAGCGCGCGCGAAGGCGATGACCTTGTCGCCGCGAACCTTGTTGTAGCCTTTGCCTTTTTCCGCGCCATCGGCTTCGCTGATGGCGTCGGTGCCGTAGAGCGCATCGTACAGCGAACCCCAGCGGGCGTTCGAAGCATTGAGGGCGAAACGGGCGTTCATCACCGGCACCACCAGTTGTGGACCGGCCATGCGGGCGATTTCTTCATCGACGTTTTGCGTCGTCGCCTGGAAATCGGCCGCTTCTGGCAGCAGATAACCGATGTCTTGCAGGAAGGCTTTATAGGCCACGGCGTCGTGGGCCTGACCGGCACGAGACTGGTGCCAGCCATCGATACGAGCCTGGAAATCATCGCGTTTGGCGAGTAGGGCTTTGTTCTTCGGCGCCAGGTCATGAATGACCTTGTCGGCACCGGCCCAGAACTGATCGGCGGTGAGGCCGGTTCCGGGAATGGCTTCGTTGTTCACGAAGTCGAACAGGACTTTGGCGACCTGCAGGCCACCGACTTGAACGTGTTCAGTCATTGCTTGCCTCACTCTGCTCAGCTATTTCGCTTTTCAGCTCTTCAATTTAACAATGAAGCCTTTGGCATTTAAACCACAAACCCTGCGACCAGTGCATGCCATTTCTGACGGCTGGGTGGGACCAATCAACGGCGTTGAGGCCTTGCTGACGGGGCTTTCAGGGATGCGACTGCGCCTGAGGCAGACATCGATCCAACGTTATGTAGTGCGCGCTGCGGCATACTACATGATGAATTGCGCTTGTGAAAATTAGACTAATTACGTCGTTCTGCGACCCCATGACGCATTGCAGTCACGCTGGGGATCGGGATGTTCTCAAAAAAGTATGAGATTGTTCCAGTTAAATATAAAAAGTTGTACACGATTTGTAGTTGGCAGGTTATCAGCGTGTCCATTCGCGAGCAGGTTTAACCCTTGCCTATACTTGAATTTTCCATAACAAAAATCACGACCAGAGGGCTGCGCCATGGACCACCTCGTACTCACAGTGTTCGCTCCGGACAAGCCTGGGCAGGTCGAGCGCATTGCCCAATGCATTGCCGAGCACGGCGGCAACTGGCTGGAGAGCCGCATGTCGCGCATGGCCGGGCAATTTGCCGGGATTCTTCGGGTGGGCGTACCAGCCGAAGCCTACGACGCGCTGGTGGATGCCTTGAAAGGCTTGTCTACCCAAGGCATCCGGGTATTGATCGCCGAAAGCAGCATCGAGCAATCGTGCACCTGGAAACCCATCGCCATGGAACTGGTGGGCAATGATCGGCCGGGGATCGTGCGCGATATCACGCGATTGCTGAGCGAGCAGGGCGTCAACCTGGAACGGCTTGTGACTGAGGTGCGACCGGCGCCGATGAGCAGCGAGCCACTGTTTCACGCCGAAGCGATTCTTGCGGTGCCGTTGACGCTGTCACTGGATGTGCTGCAATCGCGGCTGGAAACTCTGGCCGATGATCTGATGGTGGAGTTGGTGCTGCGCAGTGAATCCTGATGGGTTATCCAAGTTAAACGTGCACCGGCCTGTGGATAACCTGTAGAGACAGCCCGCCAGGCCGCATCCGCCGTGGCTTGGCAGGGTTTGATCAAAAAATCGCCAGCATTCAGTGACTTGCGCACAAACGCCGGGGATCACGCTGTGGATAACCTTGGGAAGGAACCTTGCAGGCCACGTCAAACGTGGCCTGCAAGAGGTTGTGCGTTTTTTGATCAGTTTCGGCGGCGCAGACTTATCCACGCATCAACGCTGTAAACCGCCAGACCGGCCCAGATAAAGATGAACGCCAGCAGCGTGCTCGACGACAAGTGCTCGCCAAACAGCAACACGGCTTGCAGCAATACCAGGGTCGGTGCCAGATACTGGAGAAAGCCGAGGGTTGTGTAGGGCAAATGCCGGGCAGCAGCGTTGAAACACACCAGCGGCACCAGCGTCACCGGCCCGGCCGCCACCAGCCACCAGGCTTCGGACGTGGTCCAGAATTCGGCCTGGGCGCTGCTGGCGGCCGGGTTGAATAGCAACCAGGCGACGGCAATCGGTACCAGCATCCAGGTTTCCACCACCAGTCCTGGCAGTGCCTTGACCGGCGCTTGCTTGCGGATCAGTCCATAGAAACCGAAGGTCAGGGCCAGCACCAGTGATACCCACGGCAGGCTGCCGACCTGCCACACCTGTTGTGCCACACCGATGGTCGCCAGGCCCACGGCAATCCACTGCATGCGTCGCAGCCGTTCGCCGAGGATCAGCATGCCCAGCAGCACGTTCACCAGCGGATTGATGTAGTAGCCGAGACTGGCTTCGAGCATGCGCCCGTTGTTCACCGACCACACATAAGTGAGCCAGTTAGCCGCAATCAGCGTGCCGCTGAGGGCCAGGATCGCCAGCCGTCGTGGGTTTTCCCGCAATTCGCGCCACCAGCCCGGGTGCTTCCAGACCAGCAGCAACAAGGCGCCAAACAGTGCCGACCACAGCACACGGTGAATGATGATCTCCACGGCGGGCACGCTGGCGATGGCTTTGAAATAGAGCGGGAAAAGCCCCCAGATGATGTAGGCACTCAGACCCAGAATGTACCCGCGACGCGGGTTGGCAGCTTGCATGCAGAATCCTTGCTTAGGCAGCTAACAAAGAAGGGATTGTAAGGAGGTTTGGTTGCTAATGTCCTGCTGGAATGGTGCGCACTGACAACCTGTGGGAGCGAGCCTGCTCGCGAAAGCGGTGTGCCAGCCACAGATGTGCTGGATGTGCCAGCGTATTCGCGAGCAGGCTCGCTCCCACATTGAATCTGGGTGAATCAGAAAAGTTTGAGTGGTTCTTCGTTGAGTGCCGCCAATTGCTCACGCAACGCCAACACCTGATCACCCCAATACCGCTCGGTGCCGAACCACGGAAAGCTGCGTGGGAAGGCCGGGTCATCCCAGCGCCGGGCCAGCCACGCGCTGTAGTGCATCAGGCGCAGGGCGCGCAACGGTTCGATCAGCGCCAGTTCCCGGGGGTCGAAGTCGTGGAACTCGTTGTAGCCATCCATCAATTCCGACAATTGTCCCATGCATTCCTGACGGTTGCCGGCCAGCATCATCCAGATGTCCTGTACGGCCGGACCCATGCGGCAGTCGTCGAGGTCGACGATGTGGAACATCTCGTCGCGGCACATCATGTTGCCGGGGTGGCAATCGCCGTGCATGCGGATGTTTTGGTGCGGCGTGTTGCTGTAGGCATCTTCCACACGCTTGAGCAGGTCGCGGGCTACGGACTCGTAGGCCGGCAGCAAACTGCGCGGTATGAAATTACCTTCGAGCAAGGTCGTCAGCGAGTCATGACCGAAGTTTTTGACTGCCAGTGCTTCGCGGTGCTCGAACGGTTTGGTCGCACCGACCGCGTGCAGACGACCGAGCAGTTGCCCCAACCGATACAGCTGATCGAGGTTGCCGGGCTCTGGCGCGCGGCCGCCACGGCGGGGGAACAGGGTGAAACGGAAGCCGTTGTGTTCGTGCAGGGTTTCACCCTTGTGGATCAACGGCGCAACCACCGGCACCTCGACTTCGGTGAGTTCGAAGGTGAACTGGTGTTCTTCCAGAATCGCTTCGTTGGTCCAGCGCTGCGGGCGGTAAAACTTGGCGATCAGCGGCTCGGAGTCTTCGATGCCGACCTGATAGACACGGTTTTCGTAGCTGTTGAGCGCCAGAATGCGCGCATCGCTCAAGAAACCGATGCTTTCTACGGCATCGAGAACGAGATCTGGGGTGAGGGTTTCAAACGGGTGGGCCATGCTGACTCCTGCGCGCAGCAGGCTGCTGCGTCCGGCCAGGCATGGTAGCGCAGACGAGCCGACTTTAGTGTTTAGGCTTGAGATGTGGGGCGTCTGGACTGACGGCATCGCGGGCAATCCCGCTCCCACAGGATATGCGCCATGTGGAAATCGGCACAGGACCTGTGGGAGCGGGCTTGCCCGCGATGTGGACTTATCAGGCGCCGATGATCCCGCCGTCTTCACGGGTAATGGCAATGACCGAAGAGCGCGGCTTGCCGTTGGGCAAGTGCTCGGGGAAGGTCGAACCGCCGAATTCGCCTGGATGCTGGATCCCCACAAACAGGGTCTTCTGGTCCGGCGAGAAGCTGATGCCCGTCACTTCGCAACCAATCGGTCCAACCATGAAACGGCGAATTTCGCCGGTCACCGGGTCGGCGCAGAGCATCTGGTTGTTGCCCATGCCGGCGAAATCCCCGGCATTGCTGGCATCGCCGTCGGTTTGTATCCACAACCGCCCGGCGTCATCGAAAGCCAACCCGTCCGGGCTGTTGAACATGTTCTGCGGCGTGATGTTCGATGAGCCGCCCTTCGGTGTGCCGGCGTGCACTTGCGGATTGCCGGCGACCACGAACAGGTCCCAGGAAAAACTTTTCGAACCGTGATCGTCGCGGTCGGTGCGCCAGCGCAGGATTTGCCCGTAAACGTTTTTTTCCCGCGGATTCGGACCGCCCGCCGGTTGCCCGTCTTCACCGCGCTTGGCGTTGTTGGTCAACGTGCAGTAGACCTGACCGTCCTTGGGACTCACCACGATCCATTCCGGGCGATCCATGCGCGTGGCTTTCACCACGCTGGCCGCCAGGCGCACGTTGATCAGCACTTGCGCCTGATCGGCGAAACCGCTGCCGGCATCGATGCCGTTTTTGCCGTGGGTCAGTTCGATCCATTCACCCTGGCCTTTCGGGTGATCGGCATTGTTGTCGCCGGCGTCGAAACGCGCCACGTACAAGGTGCCGTGGTCGAGCAAGTCGCGGTTGGCCTTGGGGGTTTTGTGATTGATTTTGTCGCGGCTGACGAACTTGTAGATGAATTCGCCGCGCTCATCGTCGCCCATGTACACCACGGCATGGCCGTCATTGGTTTCGGCCAGGGCGGCGTTTTCATGTTTGAAGCGACCCAGCGCCGTACGCTTGACCGGGGTCGATTGCGGATCGAATGGATCGATCTCCACGATCCAGCCGTGGCGGTTGAGTTCGTTGGGGTTTTTCGCCAGGTCAAAGCGCGCATCGTGCTGATGCCAGTTGATCTCTTTCCTGGTCGCCACCGCGCCATAGCGCTTCTGTGCTGCGTCGAACTTCTGCTCGGCCTGGGTGCTGCCGAAACAATCGGTGAAGTTCTCTTCGCAGGTCAGATAAGTGCCCCAGGGTGTTTTGCCGTTGGCGCAGTTCTGGAAGGTGCCGAGAACAGTCTTGCCGTGTGGGTCGGCGCTGGTTTTCAGCAGCTCGTGGCCAGCGGCCGGACCGCTCAGGCTGATCGGGGAGTTACCGTGGATGCGACGGTTGTAGCGCGAATCCTGGACGAATTGCCAGTGACCGTTTTTGCGCTGCACTTCGATGACCGCCACGCCTTCGGCGGCCAATGCCTTGTGTACCTCTTCGGCCGATTGCGGCATGCCGCCGTGGGGGTAGAGGTAGCGGTAGTTGGTGTACTCGTTGTTGATCGCCATCAGCGCCCGGTTGGGGTCGTCGGGAAAGGCGAACAGGCTCATGCCGTCGTTGTGATCACCGAACTGCACTTCCTGCTGCCCGGCGCTGCCATGGCCGCTCGGGTCGAAGGCCGGGCCGTTCTTGTGCAAGGGTTGACCCCAACTGATCAGCACCGAGGATTTGTAGCCTGGCGGCAGGCTGATGCTGTCGGCGGTGGCCGCGGGAATGCTGTCGAAACCCAGCAATTGGCTGGTGCCGGCATTGACACTGGCTGCCAGCACGCTGCGACTCAACAAGTTGCCGCCCAGAAACATCGCGGCGCCGCACAGGGCTCCTGCGCTGATGAATCCACGGCGGCTGAGGCCGACCATTTGTTCGAGGTCGGTGGTTTGGTGTTCTTCCAATAGGCTCACATCAGGCTCCCTGCGGTTTTTGCAGTCACCTTAATGATGGGTGATGACGGTTTTGTTGCAGCGCGTTTACAACGGCGTACCCAGTAGCACGTTGGACGGCGAAAACTGCACGCTCACCGTTTCTCCCGTGGCCAAGCGCCGCGATTGCAGGTGTTCGGGATCGGCCAGAGCGCAAAGTGTCTGGCCGTTGGGCAGGGCGATGCGCACTTCACTGGGGCCGTCTTCGGCGTCGAGAATTTCCTCGATCGTGCCTTTGAGGCAATTGTGTCCGGGCGTTGCGACGTAGTCGGCGCCGAGCAATTCAAGCCAGCCGGCCTTGATCAGGGCCACCACTTCGGTGCCGGGTTGCAGCTCCAGGCGCAGGGTGCTGTCGTGGGTGATTTGTGCGTCGATGTTCAAGCCTTCGGCCAATTCAAGGCGAACCCTGTCGTTGTGGCCTTGGGTTTCGATGGCGGCAACCTTGCCGTGCAATTGATTGCGCGCGCTGGTGCGCAGCATCAAACGGCTGAGCAGGTCGAGGTCGCTGGCTTGCTCGGCGGCTTCCAGTACCTGGGCCTGCAAGGCTTGCAGCTTTTGATACAGGCGCAAAACCCGCTCGCCTTCGCTGGACAGTTTGGCGCCGCCACCACCCTTGCCGCCGACGCTGCGCTCCACCAATGGCTTCTGCGCCAGGTTGTTGAGCTCATCGATGGCATCCCAGGCAGCCTTGTAGCTCAGGCCCGCGCTTTTCGCCGCTCGGGTGATCGAGCCCTGTTCGGCAATGTGTTGCAGCAGGGCGATTCGCTGCGGCCGACGGACAAGGTGTTGGGACAACAATGTGGGCAGGGACATGGCAGAGCGCTTCGATCTGTGACGATGGAGGGGACGTTGGCGGCTGAGAGCCTGGGAGTCAAGTCGAGCCACGGTCCTTGTGGGAGCGAGCCTGCTCGCGAAGAGGTCGTGTCAGACGAAATCACGGCTGCTGGCACACCGCCCTCGCGAGCAGGCTCGCTCCCACAGGGTAATGGGTTTTCAGGTCAAACCGTTTCGCCAGGTTTTGGGGTGCGAGCCAGGCAATACACATCGACTCGCGTGGCGCCTGCATCCACCAGCAGGCGAGCCAGGGCCTGGGCCGTGGCGCCGGTGGTCAGCACGTCGTCTATCAGTGCCAGGTGACGTCCTACGACTGCTGCACCAGGTGCCAGAGCAAAAACGTTACGCAGGTTTCGCCGCCGGTCGTTGGCGTTCAGCACTTGTTGCGCGCTGGTGTCCTGAGTTCTCAGCAGCAGGCGTTCATCACAGGGCAAATCGAGGCGGCTGCTGAGCCAGCGAGCCAGCATCGCCGCCTGATTGAACCCCCGTTGGCGCAGCCTGCGGGTGGCAAGCGGCACTGGCACCAACAAGTCGGGACGCGGCAGTTCATCTTCGAAGCGATGTTGCACGGCTTGGACGAGCAGCTCGGCCAGCAGGTGGCCAAAGGGCCACTTCGCGCTGTGTTTGAAGCGGGTGATCAGGCTGTCTATCGGAAAATTGTAGCTCCAGGGGGCAATGACGTTTTCGAAAGCCGGCGGCTGTTTCAGGCACTGGCCACAGGTCAGGCCAGCTGCGGGTAACGGCAGGGCGCAGGTCTGACAGTGATCGCCGAGCCAGGGAAGCTCCGTTTCGCAGGCCATGCAAAGGGGCGTATCACCATCGGCGGCTTCGTCGCAAAGCAAACAGAATTGTTTGTTTTTTAACCAGATGTAAACCTGTTCATTGTGTTGTGGTTGACAGCGCATCGCTCTTCCTTAAATATGCCGAACATCCGTGTGGCGCCTGTGGGTATTCCGTCCCGCAGGCGTTTGCCCAGCATAAAACCTTGTACGGCTTAAAATAAAGGTAACGCCCATGAGCGCCAGCACCTCTGCAACCCTGCGTCATGACTGGTCTTTGGCCGAAGTCAAAGCACTCTTCGTTCAACCATTCAATGACTTGCTGTTTCAGGCGCAGACCGTGCACCGCGCGCATTTCGACGCCAACCGCGTCCAGGTGTCGACCCTGTTGTCGATCAAGACCGGTGCCTGCCCGGAAGATTGCAAATATTGTCCGCAGTCCGGTCACTACAACACCGGCCTGGAAAAAGAAAAGCTGATGGAGGTGCAGAAGGTCCTCGAGGAGGCCGCCCGCGCCAAGGCCATCGGTTCGACCCGTTTCTGCATGGGTGCGGCGTGGAAGCACCCGTCGGCCAAGGACATGCCGTATGTGCTGAAGATGGTCGAAGGCGTAAAGGCCTTGGGTCTGGAAACCTGCATGACCCTTGGTCGCCTGGATCAGGACCAGACCGAAGCGCTGGCCAAGGCTGGCCTCGACTACTACAACCACAACCTCGACACCTCGCCGGAGTTCTACGGCAGCATCATCACCACCCGCACCTACGCCGAACGCCTGCAAACCTTGGCATATGTGCGTGATTCCGGAATGAAGATCTGCTCCGGTGGCATCCTCGGCATGGGTGAGTCCCTCGACGACCGCGCCAACCTGCTGATCCAGTTGGCCAACCTGCCGGAGCATCCGGAGTCGGTGCCGATCAACATGCTGGTGAAAGTCGCCGGTACGCCACTGGAAAATGCCGACGATGTCGACCCGTTTGACTTCATCCGTATGCTCGCCGTCGCCCGGATCCTGATGCCTAAATCCCATGTGCGCCTGTCCGCCGGCCGCGAAGCCATGAACGAGCAGATGCAGGCCCTGGCGTTCCTGGCTGGCGCCAACTCGATTTTCTACGGCGAAAAACTGCTGACCACCGCCAACCCACAGGCCGACAAGGACATGCAACTGTTCGGGCGCTTAGGGATCCTGCCGGAAGCGCGCGAAGAGCACGCCGACGAAGTGCATCAGGCTGCCATCGAGCAGGCGCTGGTGGAGCAGAAGAACAGCGAGCAGTTTTACAACGCTGCCGTTTGAATCGTCCGCCATTGACCTGATTGAAATGTAAAACCCTGTGGGAGCGAGCCTGCCCGCGAATGGGATCTGACTATCGACATTTTTGTTGACGGTGAGGCCCTCTTCGCGAGCAGGCTCGCTCCCACAGTGGACTTGTGTCACTGGATAGACGAGGCCTGCATGTCTTTCGATCTCGCCGCACGCCTGGCTGCCCGTCGTGCCGAAAACCTATACCGCCAACGCCCGCTGCTCGAAAGCCCGCAAGGCCCTGAGGTAGTTGTCGATGGCCAGCCATTGCTGGCGTTCTGCAACAACGACTACCTGGGCCTGGCCAATCACCCGCAAGTGATCGAAGCCTGGCGCGCGGGTGCTTCGAAATGGGGTGTTGGTGGCGGCGCTTCGCATCTGGTGATCGGCCACAGCGGGCCGCATCACGCGCTGGAAGAAGCCCTGGCCGATCTGACCGGGCGCCCGCGCGCCTTGCTGTTCACTACCGGTTACATGGCCAACCTTGGCGCGGTCACGGCGTTGGTGGGGCAGGGTGATACGGTGCTCGAAGATCGGCTTAACCACGCGTCGCTGCTGGATGCCGGGCTGTTGTCCGGGGCGCGTTTCAATCGCTACCTGCACAACGATGCGGCGAGCCTGGCCGCACGTCTTGAGAAAGCCACCGGCAATACGCTGGTGGTCACTGATGGTGTGTTCAGCATGGATGGCGACATCGCCGATCTGCCGGCATTGGCCCGGGAAGCCAAGGCCAAGGGGGCATGGCTGATGGTCGACGATGCTCACGGTTTCGGCCCGCTGGGCGCGAATGGCGGCGGCATCGTCGAGCATTTCGGATTGAGCATGGATGACGTGCCGGTGCTGGTCGGCACCCTCGGCAAGGCGTTCGGCACGGCGGGGGCGTTTGTCGCCGGCAGCGAAGAGCTGATCGAGAGCCTGATCCAGTTCGCCCGGCCCTACATCTACACCACCAGCCAACCGCCCGCCCTGGCCTGTGCCACGTTGAAAAGCCTGGAACTGCTGCGCAGCGAGCATTGGCGTCGTGAGCATCTACAGACGTTGATCCGTCAGTTCCGCCAGGGCGCCGAGCAGATCGGCCTGGAATTGATGGACAGCTCCACGCCGATCCAGCCGATCATGATTGGCGACGCCGGGCGCGCGGTGCGCTTGTCGCAGATGCTGCGCGAACGCGGCTTGATGGTGACCGCGATCCGCCCGCCGACCGTGCCCGCCGGCAGCGCCCGCCTGCGTGTGACCCTGACCGCCGCCCACAGTGAAGCGCAGGTGCAGCTATTGTTAGAGGGACTGGCCGATTGTTTTAAACAACTTGGACCGGAGCCAAGCGATGCGTGACCGACTGATTCTGCTGCCCGGCTGGGGCCTCGGAATTTCGCCGCTGGAACCCTTGGCCGCGGCCCTGCAAGGCCTGGACGAGCACCTGCGGGTGGAAATCGAGCCATTGCCGGAACTGCAGTCGAGCGATCCTGAGGAATGGCTCGATGAACTCGACTCGACGATCCCTCAGGACACCTGGCTCGGCGGTTGGTCACTGGGCGGCATGCTTGCGTCGCAGTTGGCGGCGCGTCGCGGTGATCGGTGCTGCGGCTTGTTTACGCTGGCGAGCAATCCTTCTTTTGTTAGTCATGAACAGTGGCCAAGTGCGATGCCCGGGGAAACCTTCGATGCGTTTCTGGCGAGCTGCATCGCCGACCCGCGCATGACCTTGAAACGCTTTTCGTTGCTCTGCGCACAAGGCGCCGAAGACCCGCGCGGGTTGTCTCGGTTGTTGCTCGGTGGTGCGCCACATAGCGCAGCGCCCGTGTTGATGAGCGGCCTGGAAGTGCTCGCGCAACTGGATACCCGGCAAGCCTTGCAGGCTTTTCGCGGACCGCAGTTGCATCTGTTCGCCGGCCTCGACGGCCTGGTGCCTGCCGAAGCGGCGGGCGATTTGCTGACGTTGCTGCCCGATGTCGAAATCGGCCTGATCGAACAGGCCAGCCACGCGTTTCTTCTGGAAGATCCCCACGGCGTGGCGGGGGCGATCCAGGCCTTTTTGCATGAGTGCGGCGATGACTGATTTATCCCTTCCCACCCCACCTGGGGGGTTGCCTGACAAACGCCAGGTAGCGGCTTCGTTCTCCCGTGCTGCGGAGAGTTATGACAGCGTGGCCGAATTGCAGCGTGATGTCGGCAGCCAGCTGCTGAGCCGTTTGCCGGACGATTTCGTGCCGGCGCGCTGGCTCGACTTGGGCTGCGGCACCGGGCATTTCAGTCGCGCGCTGGGTGAGCGGTTCCCGGCGGGGCACGGCGTGGCGTTGGACATCGCCGAAGGCATGCTCAAGCACGCCCGACCATTAGGCGGTGCCACGCACTTCATCGCCGGCGATGCCGAGTGTCTTCCACTGCGCGACTCGACCTGCGACCTGATCTATTCCAGCCTGGCGGTGCAGTGGTGCGCGGACTTCGCTTCGGTACTCAGCGAGGCTTATCGCGTGCTGAAGCCTGGCGGAATATTCGCGTTTGCTAGTCTGTGCGTGGGGACTTTGTTAGAACTGCGTGACAGTTGGCGGCAGGTGGATGGCATGGTGCACGTCAACCGCTTCCGCGAGTTCACGGTTTATCAGCAGTTATGCGCGGCCAGCGGTTTGCAGCCGATCAGTCTGCAAACCCGTCCCCACGTGCTGTACTACCCGGATGTGCGCAGCTTGACCCACGAGCTCAAGGCGCTGGGCGCGCACAACCTCAACCCTGGTCGGCCGGGCGGATTGACCGGTCGGGCGCGGATTCTGGGATTGATCGAGGCCTATGAGCAATTTCGTCAGGCCCAGGGCCTGCCGGCGACTTATCAAGTGGTGTACGCCGTTATGGAGAAACCCTTATGAGTGCAGCCTATTTCATCACCGGCACCGACACCGATGTCGGCAAAACCACGGTGGCCGCCGGTTTGCTCTACGCCGCACGGTCTTCGGGCCTGAGCACGGCGGCGGGTAAACCGGTCGCCTCCGGTTGCGATGTCACGCCCAAGGGCTTGCGCAACGCCGATGCCTTGGCGCTGCTGGCGGAATGCTCGGTGCCGTTGACGTATCAGCAGGTCAATCCGTTTGCCTTCGAACCGCCCATCGCTCCGCATCTGGCGGCACGCGAGGCGGGTGTGGCATTGACGGTGCAGTCGCTGTTGATGCCGATGCAGCAGATTCTCGACATGCGAGCCGACTTCACCTTGATCGAAGGCGCCGGTGGCTGGCGCGTGCCGCTGGCGGATCAGGACAATCTGTCCGACCTGGCGATGGCGCTGGGGCTGCCGGTGATTCTGGTGGTCGGCGTGCGTCTGGGGTGCATCAACCATGCGTTACTGACCGCCGAGGCCATCGCCCAGGACGGTTTGCAACTGGCGGGGTGGGTGGCCAATATCATCGATGCCAAGACGTCGCGGCTGGAAGAAAACCTGGCGACGCTTGCCGAACGGATCCCGGCACCGTGCCTTGGACGGGTGCCGAAACTCAAGGTGGTCACGGCCGAAGCGGTGGCGGAGCATCTTCAGCTGGATTTGCTGGACTGAAGGTGTGGGCTTTGTCTATGACAAGGCACTGTGCCATTAGTGTTTTTGTCGGGTGTTTTGCTCACGCGTCTGCTTCAATGTCCGCTGTTGATCCTTTGAAAGGACGAGTTCTCCCATGGAAATCTCAGGAAGCACCGCTTTTTACGCCGGTCTGAGCACTATTCAGACAGGGCAGAACCGTGTCGATCTAGCCGCCGGGCAGATCGCCAATAATACGATCGAGCGTTCGGTCACCAGCCAGTCCTCCGATGTTCAGGTCGATCGCCTGCGGTCGGTCGATCGCAGCCAGCAATCGGACCTGGCCAGCAGCATGGTGGAGATGGCCCAGGGTAAATTTCAGGTGGAACTGGGTGTGAAAGTCGCCAAGGCATCCGATGAAGTGCTCGGTACGTTGATCGATACCTTCGCCTGACGCTTGTGAACCCGTAACGCCGACGCCGCGATCATTCGCGGCGTTTTTCTGCGTAAGTCCTTCTCTGCAAACTATTCTTTCCTACACTGCGTGTAGCTCGTCGAGCGCCGTTGCGGTGCCGTGTGCGTTGGTGTGGCGATGGGGTGATGACGAATGGCAAATGATCGGCGCTTGACAAGCTTTTGGCGTAAACGTATGTTTCAAACAACTGTTTGACCGCCACAACACATCCACGCGGTCGTTCATTCCCGGTTACATCAGCAGAGGTTTATCGCTATGCCTGACTACAAGGCCCCCTTGCGTGATATTCGCTTCGTTCGTGACGAACTGCTCGGCTACGAAGCGCACTATCAGAGCCTTCCGGCTTGCGCGGACGCAACTCCGGACATGGTTGACGCCATTCTCGAAGAAGGCGCCAAGTTTTGTGAGCAGGTACTGGCTCCGCTGAACCGTGTGGGCGACCTTGAAGGCTGCACCTGGAGCGAGTCCGGCGTTAAAACCCCGACAGGCTTCAAGGAAGCGTACAAACAATTCGTCGAAGGCGGCTGGCCAAGCCTGGCTCACGACGTCGAGCACGGCGGCCAAGGCCTGCCGGAATCCCTGGGTCTGGCCATCAGCGAAATGGTGGGCGAATCCAACTGGTCGTGGGGCATGTACCCGGGCCTGTCGCATGGCGCGATGAACACCATCTCCGAGCACGGCACGCCTGAGCAGCAAGAGGCTTACCTGACAAAACTGGTGTCCGGCGAATGGACCGGGACCATGTGCCTGACCGAACCTCACTGCGGTACCGACCTGGGCATGCTGCGCACCAAGGCCGAGCCTCAGGCTGATGGTTCCTACAAAGTCTCCGGCACCAAGATCTTCATCTCGGCCGGTGAGCACGACATGGCCGACAACATCGTCCACATCGTGTTGGCCCGCCTGCCGGATGCACCGGCCGGTACCAAAGGTATTTCCCTGTTCATCGTGCCAAAGTTCCTGCCGAACGCAGACGGTTCGATCGGTGCACGTAACGCGGTGTCCTGTGGTTCCCTGGAACACAAGATGGGCATTCACGGCAACGCCACCTGCGTGATGAACTTCGACGCGGCCACCGGTTTCCTGATCGGCCCGGCGAACAAAGGCCTGAACTGCATGTTCACCTTCATGAACACCGCACGTCTGGGTACCGCGCTGCAAGGCCTGGCCCATGCTGAAGTCGGCTTCCAGGGCGGCCTGAAATACGCTCGCGATCGCCTGCAAATGCGCTCGCTGACTGGCCCTAAAGCGCCGGACAAAGCTGCCGACCCGATCATCGTGCACCCTGACGTACGCCGCATGCTGTTGACCATGAAGGCGTTCGCCGAAGGCAACCGCGCAATGGTTTACTTCACCGCCAAGCAAGTCGACATCGTCAAGTACGGCGTGGACGAAGAAGAGAAAAAGAAAGCCGACGCACTGCTGGCGTTCATGACCCCAATCGCCAAAGCCTTCATGACCGAAGTCGGTTTCGAGTCGGCTAACCACGGCGTGCAGATCTATGGCGGCCACGGTTTCATCGCCGAGTGGGGCATGGAGCAGAACGTGCGCGACAGCCGCATTTCCATGCTGTACGAAGGCACCACCGGCATCCAGGCACTCGACCTGCTGGGTCGTAAAGTACTGATGACTCAAGGCGAAGCCCTCAAAGGTTTCACCAAGATCGTGCACAAGTTCTGCCAGACCAACGAAGGTAACGAAGCGGTCAAAGAGTTCGTTGCACCGTTGGCTGCACTGAACAAGGAATGGGGCGAGCTGACCATGAAGGTCGGTATGGCTGCCATGAAGGATCGCGAAGAAGTCGGCGCGGCGTCGGTGGATTACCTGATGTACTCCGGTTACGCCTGCCTGGCCTACTTCTGGGCCGACATGGCGCGCCTGGCGGCCGAGAAACTGGCTGCCGGCACTTCCGAGGAGGCGTTCTACACCGCCAAGCTGCAGACTGCGCGCTTCTACTTCCAGCGCATCCTGCCGCGTACCCGCACTCACGTTGCAACCATGCTGTCGGGCGCCAACAACCTGATGGACATGAAAGAAGAAGACTTCGCGCTGGGTTACTAAGCCTTAACGCAGTTCTTCAAGAAACCGCTGGTCCTTCGGGATCAGCGGTTTTTTTTTGCTTGAAGAATGTTCAATGGCCACCTGTCGGGCATGGCTTATGACTGAAGTGCAACCCGATGCTCCGGTTACGAACTGCCGAAAAAAACCTCGTCCAATTGCTCAGTAAGTCCGTGCTTCTGCCGTTAACAATGATGGCCATGTGACCTTGGTCAGAATGTGTGTGCGTATTAACCTGCATTGCAGGCACAATGCCATCAACTTGCTATGACGGTCGGAGCTTTACCCTTGCCGCGTTCTTCCGCTGTGCGTTTGAGTCATTTCCTGCCGTCGTTGCTGCTGTTGCTGGCGGGGCTTGCGGCTGCGTACGTCAAGGACCTGAACGTCTTCTTCACCTCGCTGTTCAACGTACTGCCAACCCTGGTGCTGCTGCTCGGCGGTGCTTATTGCGCGGTTTACCGACGTCAACGTGAACTGTTTCTGATGGTCACGGTGTACATCGCCTACTTCCTGCTCGACACCCAGACTGACTACTACCGCGACAACGGCAAAGTGCGCGAAGACGCCGCGGTGGTCTTTCATTTGTGCTGCCTGTTGCTGCCGTTGATGTTTGGGGTATTCGCTGCGTGGCAGGAGCGAACACATCTGTTCCAGGACATGGTGGCGCGTTTTGCCGTGTTGTTGGCGGTGGGCAGCGTGGCGTTGGGGTTGGAGAAGAGCTATCCACAGGCGTTGCTGATGTGGCTGTCAGAGATCCGTTGGCCGGCCTTGCACGGCGCCTGGATGAGCCTGATCCAGCTGTCGTATCCGGTGTTCATCGCGTCGTTTGTGCTGCTGGCCTGGCAGTACTGGCGCAACCCGAGGCCGCTCCACGCCGCACAACTGGTGGGCTTGCTCGGGCTGTTCTGGATGTTGCCGAAAACTTTCATTCTGCCGTTCACCTTGAACATCATGTGCAGCCAGGTGATGTTGATGATCGCCGCCGCCGTGGCCCATGAGGCTTATCAAATGGCCTTCCGCGACGAGCTGACCGGTCTGCCGGGCCGCCGCGCACTGAACGAACGCATGCAGCGTCTGGGACGCAACTATGTGCTTGCGATGAGCGATGTCGATCACTTCAAGAAATTCAACGACACCCACGGCCACGATGTCGGCGACCAAGTGTTGCGACTGGTGGCCAGTAAATTGTCGAAAATCGGTGGCGGCGGTAAGGCGTATCGCTACGGGGGTGAAGAATTTGCCTTGGTGTTTGCAGGCAAGACTCTTGAAGAGTGCATGCCGCACCTGGAAGTGATCCGCGAATCCATCGCCACCTACAACATCCATCTGCGCAATCAGGACAGCCGTCCGCAGGATGATAATCAGGGGCGCCAGCGTCGCTCCGGTTCCACCGCTTCGAGCGTGTCGGTCACCGTCAGTATCGGCGTCGCTGAACGGGTTGAGCAACGCACCCCTGAAGAAGTGCTTAAGTCCGCCGACCAGGCGCTCTACAGTGCCAAGGGCGCCGGGCGTAACTGCGTGATGGCATTCGGGCAGAACCGCCGTGGCGCCGTGCGCATGGACGCCGCTACGGTTGAGTGATGATGGCGCATTCAGCGTCTGGACTGTGATTGTGAGGCAAGGTTGCCAGCAGTAGGTTGAACAAATCTGCCGCCGGAGAAACGACCATGCCTGAGTACAAAGCTCCCCTGCGCGACATGCGCTTTCTGATCGACCACGTCTTCGACTTTCACAGCAACTACGCGGCGCTGGGGGCCAATGACGCCAGCCCGGACATGATCAATGCGATCCTTGAGGAAGGCGCGAAATTCTGTGAGAACGTGCTGTCGCCCCTCAATCGCAGCGGCGACGAAGAGGGCTGCCATTTCGACAATGGCGTGGTGACGACGCCCAAAGGCTTCAAGCAGGCTTTCGCACAATACGTGGAAGGTGGCTGGCATGGCCTGGCGGCCGATCCGGCCTACGGTGGCCAGGGTTTGCCCAGCTCTCTGGGACTGGTCATCAGCGAAATGGTGGCTTCCAGCAATACGTCGTGGGGCATGTACCCCGGCCTGACCCATGGCGCCATGTCGGCGATCCACGCCCACGGCACCGAAGAACAGAAACAGACCTATCTGAGCAAACTCACCGCCGGTCAGTGGACCGGCACCATGTGCCTGACCGAAGCCCATTGCGGCACCGACCTGGGCATCATCAAGACCCGCGCCGTACCCCAGGCCGACGGCAGCTATGCCATCTCCGGCAGCAAGATTTTCATCTCGGCCGGTGAACACGACATGAGCGACAACATCATTCACCTGGTGTTGGCGAAATTGCCGGATGCACCGGCCGGGACCAAAGGCATTTCGCTGTTTATCGTGCCCAAGTTCCTGCCCGATGCCGCGGGCGAAGCAGGAGAGCGCAATGGTGTGTCTTGCGGCTCCATCGAACACAAAATGGGCATCAAGGCTTCGGCCACTTGCGTGCTGAATTTCGACGAGGCCAAGGGCTTTTTGATCGGTGAAGCGAACAAGGGCCTGAACTGCATGTTCACCATGATGAACCACGCGCGGCTGGGTACTGGCATGCAGGGCTTGTGTCTGGGCGAGGCGAGCTTCCAGGGCGCGATCAAGTATGCCCATGAGCGTTTGCAGATGCGCGCGTTGACCGGCCCTGAAGCCCCGGAAAAAGTGGCCGACCCGATCATCGTGCATCCCGACGTACGCCGGATGTTGCTGACCATGAAGGCCTTCAACGAAGGCAACCGCGCACTGACCTACTTCACTGCGCAGTTGCTGGACGCCGCGCACCTGGGTGCGGATGAAACGGCGCGTCAGGATGCCGAAGACCTTCTGGCGTTCCTGACGCCGATCTGCAAGGCCTTCATGACCGAAACCGGCCTGGAAGTGACCAACCACGGGATGCAGGTGTTTGGTGGCCATGGCTTTATCCGCGAGTGGGGGATGGAGCAACTGGTGCGCGATTGCCGCATCGCACCGATCTATGAAGGCACCAACGGCATCCAGGCGCTGGACCTGCTTGGGCGCAAAGTCCTCGGCAGCCAGGGCAAACTGCTGCGTGGCTTCACCAGAATCGTTCACAAGTTTTGTGCGGCGAACGCCGGGCATCCTCAACTGGCCAGCTATGTGGCTCAACTCAATGAGCTGAATCAGCAATGGGGTGAGTTGACGACCCGGGTAGGCATGGCGGCGATGAAAAACCCGGATGAAGTCGGTGCTGCGTCGGTGGATTACCTGATGTACAGCGGCTATATCGTCCTCGGCTACCTGTGGTTACGCATGGCGTTGGTGGCGCAGGCACAGCTAGAAACGGGTGAAGGCCATGCCGATTTCTGCCGGGCGAAACTGGCGACCAGCGAGTTTTACTTCAAGCGATTGTTGCCGCGTACTGCCGCTCATCGGACGGCGATCGAGGCGGGGAGTGACTGCCTGATGCAGCTGCCGGCGGAGTTATTTGCGCTCTGACGCCAGCCCTTTGTAGGAGCGAGCTCGCGATGGTCGTGAACGATAACGTGTAAATCCTGACACCAGTGGCACCCTCAGGTTTTTCGCGAGCGAGCTCGCTCCTACCGTTTCATCCCTCTCAATCCTCGCACATGGCGATGACCAAAAATTACAAAGCGGTCATGTGCTGACCCTATGTGTCGCAAACGTTGTTGGGTTACACTCGGACCCATTCAAAACACTCTCCCTGTGAATAACTTGTATTAGATCTTGCGAGGTTTGCCATGGCTGACTACAAAGCGCCCCTGCGCGATATGCGCTTCGTCCTCAATGAAGTTTTCGAGGTCGCCAAACTCTGGGCCGAGTTGCCGGCGCTGGCCGATACCGTTGACGCTGAAACGGTCGAAGCCATTCTCGAAGAAGCCGGCAAGGTCACCAGCAAAAGCATTGCGCCCCTGAGCCGCGCGGCTGACGAAGAAGGTTGCCACTGGTCGGACGGTGCTGTCACCACCCCGGCCGGTTTCCCACAGGCCTATCAGACTTACGCTGAAGGCGGTTGGGTCGGCGTGGGCGGTGATCCGGCCTACGGCGGCATGGGCATGCCCAAGGCGGTTTCGGCCCAGGTCGAAGAGATGGTCAACTCCGCCAGTCTGTCGTTCGGCCTGTACCCGATGTTGACCGCCGGGGCTTGCCTGTCGATCAATGCCCACGCCAGCGAAGAACTGAAAGCCGCCTATCTGCCGAACATGTACGCCGGGGTCTGGGCAGGCTCCATGTGCCTGACCGAGCCGCATGCCGGCACCGACCTGGGGATCATCCGCACCAAGGCCGAACCTCAGGCCGACGGTTCCTACAAGGTCAGCGGCACCAAGATTTTCATCACCGGCGGCGAGCACGACCTCACCGAAAACATCATCCACCTGGTGCTGGCCAAGCTGCCGGACGCGCCGGCGGGGCCGAAAGGCATTTCGCTGTTCCTGGTGCCCAAATTCCTGGTCAATGCCGACGGCAGCCTGGGCGCGCGCAACCCGGCCAATTGCGGTTCAATCGAACACAAGATGGGCATCCAGGCGTCCGCGACCTGCGTGATGAACTTCGACGAAGCCGTGGGTTATCTGGTCGGTGAGCCGAACAAAGGCTTGGCGGCGATGTTCACCATGATGAACTACGAGCGTCTGGGCGTCGGCATCCAGGGCCTGGCCAGCGGCGAGCGCTCCTACCAGAACGCCGTCGAATATGCCCGTGACCGCCTGCAAAGCCGTTCGCCGACTGGTGCGCAGAACAAGGACAAGGTGGCCGACCCGATCATCGTCCACCCGGACGTGCGTCGCATGTTGCTGACCATGAAAGCTTCCAACGAAGGCGGTCGTGCTTTCTCGACCTACGTGGCGATGCAACTGGACACCGCCAAGTTCAGCGAAGACGCCACCACGCGCAAACGTGCGGAAGATCTGGTGGCGCTGCTGACCCCGGTGGCCAAGGCGTTCCTGACCGATCTTGGCCTGGAAACCACCGTGCACGGCCAGCAAGTGTTCGGCGGCCACGGCTACATCCGCGAATGGGGCCAGGAACAATTGGTGCGTGACGTGCGCATCACCCAGATCTACGAAGGCACCAACGGCATTCAGGCGCTGGATCTGGTGGGGCGCAAGATCGTCGGCAGCGGCGGAGCGTTCTACAACCTGTTCGCAGACGAGATTCGCCACTTCACGGCGACTGCCAGCCCTGACCTGGTGGAGTTCACCAAGCCGTTGAACGATGCCGTGACCACCCTCGACGAACTGACGGCCTGGTTGCTGGACCGGGCGAAAGCCAATCCGAACGAAATCGGCGCCGCTTCGGTGGAGTACCTGCAAACCTTCGGTTACGTGGCCTATGCCTACATGTGGGCACTGATGGCCAAGGCAGCTTTGGGCAAGGAAGCGCAGGGCGATTTCTATGCGAGCAAACTGGGCACGGCGCGGTTCTATTTCGCTCGTCTGTTGCCGCGAATTCACTCGTTGAGCGCCTCGGTGAAAGCTGGCAGCGAGTCGCTGTTTCTGCTGGATGCGGCACAGTTCTGACAATGTAACGTCATGTAAGCATTCTCTTACATGACGTGCTGCTTTTCTCCCATAGAAGCAGATTGGATCCACAGCTAATCTACTTCTCATGGACGTCGCGCAGGAAGCGCAAAGCAACAACACGGACACGTAGGATTCTGCCAGGACGGCGGAGTGAAATGGATGTCAGGGAAACAGTCTGCAAAGCCCCGCTTCGGCGGGGTTTTCTTATGCCTGCGAAAAAGTATTCAGCTCAGGCCGTCCCGTTCATCCGGCCGACTCATCACCTCTTCAAGCAATGTCCGCAGCAACGCCAACGAGGCCTGTTGCCGTTGCACATCGCGACACACCAATCCGACTTTCAGTGGCACGCGTGGTTCGGTCAGGGGTTTCCACAGCAAATCCTTATTGCCATGCGCCTTTTGTGAACGCCCCGGCAACACCGTCGCCAACTGCGTGTGCGGCAGGCTATCGAGAATCCCGGCCATGTTATTCAGTTCGGCTTGCACCTGTGGCCGGCGTCCCAGGTTTGCCAATTGCGCCTGCCAGATTTGCCGCACCTGAAACTCTTCACCCAGGAGCAGCATGGGCAATTCAGCGGCCTGGCTCATGGACACTTTCTTGAATTCCCGCAATGGATGCTCAGCCGGGATCACAAGGGTCAGTTCATCTTCGTACAACATGACGCCATGCAGCCCCGGTTGGCGGGGCGGCAAGTAACTGATGCCGATATCCAGTGACCCATTGAGCAGTCGTCGCTCGATTTCCAGGCCCGTCAGTTCATAGATCTGCACCACCAGATGCGGTTGCTCCCTGCGTACCCGTTCGAGCATCTGCGGCACCAGGCTGGTATGCACGGTCTGCAAGACACCGATGGCCAGCGTACGCAGCGCTTGCCCCTTGAAATTGCCTAGCGCTTCGCGTGCCCGTTGCAGACCGTCGAGCAAGGGCAGGGCGTGGTTGTACAGCGTGTGGGCCGCGAGTGTCGGCAGCAGGCGTTTGCTGCTGCGCTCGAACAGACTCACATCGAGGATCTGCTCGAGGTGGCGGATCTGCTGGGACAGCGCCGGTTGGGAGATGGACAGTCGCTCGGCGGCGCGGCCTACATGGCCTTCTTCATAGACCGCGACGAAATAACGCAGTTGCTTGAAATCCATAAGTAATACTTATCGAAAATGCTCGGAAATCGAAATGGCTCAACGCCTTGTCTGAGCCTAGTCTACCGGTATTCACAAGGCTTACAGGGCCACAGAACACGATGAATACCGTTTGCTTCGATGGTGTTTACATAGGTAATGCAAAAAACCTCAAGCGAGGGTTGAACGAATGAATTTGTTCAGCCTGCGCCGTCATTTGCCGAGTCTTGATGATCTGGTGACGAACGCATCTTTCCCGTCCAGTAGCGACAACCTTTCCAGCGAGTGTCTGATGCCCAGTGTCGCGCGGCCGCAGCAGGTTTTTGTACGCGGCCAGGGCTCATGGCTGTGGGACAGCGATGACCGCGCCTATCTGGATTTTTCCCAGGGCGGCGGGGCCAACAGCCTCGGCCACAGCCCCAAGGCGTTGATCAACGCGATAGCGGCGCAGGCTCAGACACTGATCAATCCCGGTTTCGGCTTGCACAATCGCGGCATGCTCAACCTCGCCGAGCACTTGTGTACCGGCACCGGCAGCGACCAAGCGTATCTGCTCAACACCGGCAGCGAAGCCTGTGAAGCAGCGATCAAACTGGCGCGCAAATGGGGTCAACAACATCGCGGTGGCGCTTCGCGAATCATCGTTGCCAGCAAGGGGTGTCATGGCCGTAGTTTGGGGACGATTCCGGCGTCGGACAGTTCGACGCTGATCAACCGATTCGAGCCGCAGCTTCCGGGCTTCAACCATGTGCCGTTCAATGATCTTCCGGCGCTGCACTCGGCCGTGGATGAGCAGACGGTAGCGATCATGCTCGAGCCGATCCAGAGCGAGGCCGGGGTGATTCCGGCCACGGCGCATTACCTCAAAGGCGTCGAGCGCCTCTGCCGAGAACTCGGCATCCTGTTGATCCTCGACGAAGTGCAAACCGGCATCGGTCGCTGCGGTACCTTGCTCGCCGAACAATCCTACGGCGTCCGGGCCGATATCGTGGTGCTCGGCAAAGGGCTGGGTGGTGGCGTGCCTCTGGCGGCCCTGCTGGCGCGGGGGAGGGCCTGCTGTTTCGACACCGGCGAAATGAGCGGTACCCACCATGGCAATGCGCTGATGACCGCGGCGGGCCTGGCCGTGCTCGACAATATGCAGGACAAAGGATTTCTCGAGCATGTCGGGGAAACCGCCCAGCACCTGCGAGAAGGTCTGCAGCGCTTGTCCCATCGATATGGTCACGGCGAATTGCGCGGCCAAGGGCTGCTCTGGGGCCTGACCCTTTCCGACGATTGCGCCGACGACGTGGTCAAAGCGGCGTTGTACGAAGGCTTGCTGCTCGATGCCCCACAACCCGACTGTCTGCGCTTTACCCCCGCTTTGACTGTCAGCAAAGGCAACATCGACGAAATGCTGCTGCGCCTGGCCCGCGCCTTCTCCCGAGTACGCACCGCACAAGTGCAGTGCCGCAAGGGGATTGCCGTCTGAGTCGGGACGTTCCCGGCACAAAATTCCTGAACCGTCTCGCGGTATAACGCACGCCCTTCGCCTGATTTTTTTGGCGTGGGGCGTTTTTTTGTCCGCGTGATTCACCCTTGATGAGCGGGTACCACGAAGTATTGATGTGAACCCTGACCAACGGCACAGGTCGATTGCATGTATGGTTCGCACGAGCCGACTTCAATCAGGAGCTGACCCCATGGATTTTATTCGCATCATCATCGCCATTCTGTTGCCGCCGTTGGGTGTGTTTCTGCAAGTAGGCTTCGGGGGGGCGTTCTGGCTGAATATTCTGTTGACCCTGTGCGGTTACATCCCGGGGATCGTGCATGCGGTGTATATCATCGCCAAGCGCTGAGTCTTGCATGGCCTGGTAGATTGCTTTCGCGAGCAGGCTCGCTCCCACAGGGTTTTGCGTGCACCGCAGATCCTGTGGGAGCGAGCCTGCTCGCGAACGGGAGGACGCAATTTCCGCTTTGAGCACAGACCTCAGCCTTCAAGATCCATCACCCGCCGATAAAACAACCATTCCTGCTCCAGCGCATGGGCCTGGTTGCCGGCCTTGCGAAAGCCGTGGCGTTCGTCCGCGTAGTAATGAGCCTCGACCAGAATGCCGTTGTTTTGCAACGCCTCGACCATGTCGCGGGTTTGCTGTGGCACGACCACGGCATCCAGTTCCCCCTGAAAGAAGATCATCGGTACGCGGATGTTGCCCGCATGCAACAACGGCGTTCTTGCGGCGTAGCGCTCGGCGTCCTGCACGGGATCGCCGATCAGCCAATCCAGGTAGTCGCCCTCGAACTTGTGTGTCGCCCGACCCAAAGCGACGGGATCGCTGACCCCATAAAGACTGGCGCCGGCCCGGAACACGTCGTGGAAGGCCAGCGCGCAAAGTGTGGTGTAACCACCGGCGCTGCCGCCGCGAATGAACGCCTTGGCACCATCAATCAATCCGCGTTCGGCGAGATGTCTGACCACCGCGCAGGCGTCTTCAACATCGACGTCACCCCAACTCAAATGCAGGGCCTGGCGGTAGGCCCGACCATAGCCGCTGCTGCCACGGTAGTTGAGGTCGGCCACGGCGAAACCGCGCTGGGCCCAGTACTGAATGCGCGGATCGAGCATCGGGTAGCACGCGGATGTCGGTCCGCCGTGGATGAACACCACCAGTGGCGGTTTTGCTTCGCCATTCATCGCCGGGTAGAAGAAACCGTGGGCCTCGCCCGATCCGCTTGGATAGCGCAAGGTTTGCGGGTGGCTGATCTGCTCGGCGGGCAAAGGTGCGATGCCGCCGGCCAGCACCTTGACCTGGCGGGTCTGGCGCTCGATGGCAATCACCGCCGAGGAGCTGACCGGCGAGGCCGCGATGCAATAAATGAATTGCTCATCCAGGGCGAGACTGCGAAAGCGGCTGTAGTCGCCCGTGAACGCTTCACAGCTGACCCCGCAAACGCCCAATCGACCAAAACCGCCTTCGGTCCAACTCGCCAGATAATGGTCCTTGCCCAGCGGTAACCAAGTGCAGCCGCCAAGTTGCCAAGGGGCAGGGCCATGATCGGCCGCAGCGCTCGGCAATGGGATCAGACCGTTTGCCGACTCGCCCCAAGGCTGCCAGTAACCGCCACGATCCGTCAGGCACAGCAATCGGCCGCTGCTATCAAACCGAGGTTGTTGCAGGGATTCTTCAGCTTCATCACCGGCCACGCAGCGGGCCGGTCCAAATTCACCATCGCCCTGGCGTTCGGCAACCATCAAACGGGTCGCGGTCCAGGGCTGATCCGGGCGACTCCACTCGATCCACGCCAGACGCCGCGCATCAGGACTGAGGGTCGGGGCGGCGTAGAAGTCGGCGCCTTCGGCCAGCAAATGGCGCTGGCGGTCGACCAGATCGATTGCCACCAGGCGGTGTCGGTCGCGGTTTTCTTCAACTGCCAGCACCTGACCCTTGGCGTACTGCAAGTCGCCGTAGCGGCAGATGCCGGATGTCAGCACCTCGGGTGCCTCGCCCTTTAGCGATTGGTGATACAGCTGCTGGTCGGCCTCGTTGACGAAAACCACCCCATCGTCCGTCAGACAAAACGCACCACCACCGTATTCGTACACCCGACTGCGCACGCTGAAACCCGGTGGCGTCAGGCAGTTCGCTGCGCCATTGCGCCAATGCCAGATGCGGCAGGCGGCGTCCTCCGGGCGGTATTCGTTCCAGAACAAGCCCTGTTGACCGACCAGCAATTCGGCAAAATCGATGCCCGCTGCAACGGCTTTGGCGGCGCTGAAGGGTTCAGCTTTTGGCGATGAGGCGTGAGTTTCGTTCATTGCGAAAGGCCAGTTGTTCAATGGTCTGGGTCGCGTGCTCAGCCTCTTCGCGGGCCCTGAGGATCACGCCGTGATGATGCGATTTGCTGCACACCGGGTCGGCATTGCTCGCGTCACCCGTGAGCATGAACGCCTGGCAGCGACAGCCACCGAAGTCTTTTTCCTTCTCGTCGCAGGAGCGGCACGGCTCGGGCATCCAGTCGTAACCGCGAAAACGGTTGAAGCCGAACGAGTCGTACCAGATGTGCTGCATGCTGTGGTCGCGCACGTTGGGAAATTGCACCGGCATCTGTCGGGCACCGTGACACGGCAGCGCCGTTCCGTCCGGCGTGACGGTCAGGAAAATACTGCCCCAGCCATTCATGCAGGCTTTGGGGCGTTCTTCATAATAGTCCGGCGTGACAAAAATCAGCTTGCACGGATGCCCTTCGGCTTCCAGTCTGGCGCGGTATTGATTGGTGATGCGTTCGGCACGGACCAGTTGTTCCCGGGTCGGCAACAGCCCCACGCGATTGAGCTGCGCCCAACCGTAGAACTGGCAGGTCGCAAGTTCGACGAAGTCCGCCTCCAAGGCAATGCACAGCTCGATGATGCGGTCGATTTTGTCGATGTTGTGCCGATGGGTAACGAAATTCAGCACCATCGGATAGCCGTGGGCCTTTACCGCGCGGGCCATTTCCAGCTTCTGCGCGAAGGCCTTTTTCGAACCGGCGAGCAGGTTGTTCACTTGCTCGTCGCTGGCCTGGAAACTGATCTGGATGTGATCGAGGCCTGCCTTCTTGAAGTCGCTGATTTTCTGCTCGGTCAGGCCGATGCCGGAGGTGATCAGGTTGGTATAGAACCCCAGCTTGCGTGCCTCGGCGATCAGCTCGTCGAGGTCCTGGCGCACCAGCGGTTCCCCCCCGGAAAAGCCCAACTGCGCCGCACCCATTTCCCTCGCTTCGCGGAACACTTTGATCCACTGTTCAGTGGTCAGCTCTTTGCCTTGTTCGGCGAAATCCAGCGGGTTGGAACAGTATGGGCATTGCAGCGGGCAGCGGTAGGTCAGCTCGGCCAGCAGCCATAGCGGCAGGCCGATTTCCGGTTTGGGCGGTAACTTGTCTGACGCGTTATCAGGCAAGTTCGATCCAGTGCTGAGCACGGGCGACCTCCATGAATTGCTCGATATCGTCACCGAGCTCGGGCACGCCGGGGAACTGTTTGTCGAGTTCGGCGATGATCGCTGCAACGTCCCGCTCGCCATCAATCAGGCCACCGATCAACGCGGCGCTTTCATTGAGTTTAATCATGCCTTCCGGGTACAGCAGCACATGGCCTTTTTGCGCCGGTTCGTACTGGAAGCGGTAGCCGGGACGCCAGGTTGGAGTCTTGCTGCGATCGAAACTCATAAGGTGATTCCTTTGTGCCAGACCCGTTGCCCGGTCACGCTGTGATAGGGCGGGCGATTGAGTTCGTAGGCCATGCTCATGGCATCGAGCATGCTCCAAAGAATGTCCAGTTTGAACTGGAGAATTTCCAGCATGCGCTCCTGGCCTTCCCGCGTTGTGTAGTGCTGCAAAGTGATCGCCAGGCCGTGTTCGACATCACGGCGCGCCTGGCCCAGGCGCGTGCGGAAATACTCGTAGCCGGCCGGGTCGATCCACGGGTAATGCTGCGGCCAGCTGTCCAGACGCGACTGGTGGATCTGCGGTGCGAACAGTTCGGTCAGCGAGCTGCTGGCCGCTTCCTGCCAGCTGGCGCGGCGGGCGAAGTTGACGTAGGCGTCAACAGCGAAACGCACGCCGGGTAGCACCAGTTCCTGGGAGCGCAGCTGATCGGGGTCGAGGCCGACTGCCTGGCCCAGACGCAGCCAGGCTTCGATGCCGCCGTCTTCGCCGGGGGCGCCGTCGTGGTCGAGCAGACGCTGAATCCACTCGCGGCGGATCTCGCGGTCCGGGCAGTTGGCCAGGATCGCGGCATCTTTGAGCGGGATGTTCACCTGATAGTAAAAGCGGTTGGCGACCCAGCCCTGGATCTGCTCGCGGGTTGCCCGGCCTTCGTACATCGCCACGTGGTAGGGGTGGTGAATGTGGTAATAGGCGCCTTTGGCGCGCAGGGCGGCTTCGAATTCGGCGGGGGACAATGGGGTGTCGGTCATTGCGGGTCTCCGGGGAACAACCGTGAAAATCTTTGGTGTCTGGACTGGCCTCTTCGCGAGCAGTCTCGCTCCCACAGTTGATCGCATTCTCCTGTGGGAGCGAGCCTGCTCGCGAATGACCGCGCAGCGGTCTTAATTCCTACAGCACAAGACTCATGCCGTCATACGCCACTTCAACATTGCGTCGATCCAGCTCCGCGCGTTCCGGCGAATCCTCATCAAGAATCGGGTTGGTGTTGTTGATGTGGATGAGCACCTTGCGCTGATCGGGCAGTTGCTCCAGCACTTCGAGCATGCCGCCCGGGCCGTTCTGCGCCAGGTGGCCCATTTCCCGACCGGTGCGGGTGCCGACGCCGCGTCGCTGCATTTCGTCGTCGTCCCACAGCGTACCGTCCACCAGCAGGCAATCGCTGCCGGCCATGATCTCCAGCAACGACGCATCGACCTTGCCCAAGCCTGGCGCGTAGAACAGTTTACCGCCGGTGTTCAGGTCTTCGACGATCAGGCCGATGTTGTCGCCCGGATGGGGGTCGAAGCGGTGCGGCGAGTAGGGTGGTGCGGCACTACGCAGTGGCAGCGGAGTGAAAAGCAGGTTAGGGCAGGCCGGGATGTTGAAGCTCTGGTCCAGTTCGATGCGGTTCCAGCTCAGACCGCCGTTCCAGTGAGTCAGCATATTGAACAGCGGGAACCCGGTGCTCAGGTCTTCGTGGACCATGTCGGTGCACCAGACCTGATGCGGGCAACCTTCACGCAGCATGAGCAGGCCGGTAGTGTGGTCGATCTGGCTGTCCATCAGGATGATTGCGCCGATGCCGGTGTCGCGCAGCGCGCGGCCCGGTTGCATCGGGGCGAAGCTCTGGAGTTGGGCGCGGATGTCCGGTGAGGTATTGCACAGCACCCAATTCACGCCGTCATCGGAGATCGCGATAGACGACTGGGTTCGCGCCTTGGCCTGCAGGCTGCCGTTGCGAAAACCGGCGCAGTTCACGCAGTTGCAGTTCCACTGGGGGAAACCGCCGCCGGCGGCGGAACCTAGAATCTGGACAAGCATGGATGCTCCATCATTGCAACGCGGAAATTAAAAGTAACGCTGAAAATAAAACGCCTCGGCATAACCGAGGCGTCGTGCTGCATGTCTGCCAAGGCAGAGATTAGCGGCTGGCGAAGTACATGGTGACTTCAAAGCCGATACGCAGGTCGGTGTAAGCAGGTTTTGTCCAAGACATGGTGGCGTTCCTTCAAGTGATGGGACTGGTGGCATTCATACATATAGACCACCTCCGGCAAGAGGGGGCAGATAGTTAGGCAGCTATGTTACTTAAAATTTCAAAAGAATTGGCTGCAAATGTTCGAGAAAGTTAATTGCAGCCTCGGTAATGATCATTTTGCCACTTGCCAAGGCGAGTCAGGGCACGGCCCGCTGGACAAGCAGCGCCAACCGCCTTCGGCTTGAATCAGGCGTCGTGTGGCGGCGATCAGCGCAGGTTGATCCAACAGCCGAATCGCTTCGGTCAGTTGCACCAAATATTCCGACGAACGGTTGGCCACCTTGCCCTGCCAGAGCAGTTCGGCGGCTTGGGCATTGGGTAATGCGTCAGCGCAGAATTGATCGATCAGCGCTTGGCGCAGCGTGACGAAACGAGCGTCATCGATGCCGTGAATCATTTCTGGCAATTCATTCAGGAACTGCTCGATGTGTTGCAACAGATCCGACGGTGCGATGCTGGGTGACTGCACGCCGAACAGCAGTCCGGTTTGTCCGTGCATCTGGCGCAGTGCACTGAACACCGCGTAGCCGAGCTGCAACTCCACGCGCAGGCGCTGGTAAAAGGGCGTCTGAGTGAGGTGAGCAAGCAAGCGCCAGGCTGCGTCGTCGGCGATGTCCGTGGATGCGGTCGGGCAAAACAGCAATAACGCGTGTTCGCTGGAGCCGGTGTCGATCTGGCTCCAGAGGTATTGCGAGCGAATCGTTGGCGGTGGTGTCAGCCGATTGTCCGGTGTGCCGGGTATTCGGCTCAGTGGCAGGCCCATTGCCGCTTGGGCCTGGGCGCCGAAGCCCATCGCCAGACCGTCCCAACGGGCACTCGACCAGAGTTGCTGCATGTCATTCGATTGCGCGGTGGGCTCAAGGCAGTGAGCGGGCAACGCCTTGAGCAGTTGTCGAATCGGCATCAACGCAACGGTCGCCGGTTCGTCCTGTGGGAAAACCTCATCAGGGTTTGCCAGCGTTTTCAGTACATGTTCCAGGACAGTGGGCATCGGCTCCTGAAGTCCGATCATCTTCAGCAGCCATTCATTGCCCGATGCGCTGAACGAAAAGTCCACACCCGCCTGCCGGGCTTCTTCGCGTAACGGTTGCAGATTATTTTCCAGGCGGGACTGGAGACTGCTGCAAGGTGCCGCGTCCAGGCGCCAACGCAGATACAGCGCACCTTCAGCACTGTTATCCGGCAACGCCTGGCTGAATTGCATCGGCGAACGTTCGCGGCGGCTGCGTGAGCGATCCTGGGCAAACGTGCGCAGGCCACGGTGGGCGCTGGTCTGGCCGCGAATCAACCCGGCGTTGGGCGTTGGCGTTTCGGAGCGCAAAAACGGGTTGGGCGCCGGCAGTTGCCATTGGCCGGTGAAGTTATCCACAGCACCGATTTGTCGGAGGATTTCCTTGAGCGCCGTCACGCCGTTTTCGGATAACCCGGCTTCACGCTGTTCGCTGTCCAGTCGCGCCAGTTGCAAGGCGCCGCTGACTTGCTGCTGGCGCAGGAGCAGAACGGAGTATTCGTTGCGCAACTCACTCCAGTCTTGCCGGGCGAAAAAGCCCAGCCAATCCAATAGCTGTTCGCGGATCGCTGTTGGCTGCGCATTGCTGTTTAGCGTGAGTTCGATGTGCAGCAGGGCTTGCCCGGCGAATTGATACAGCGGAGCTGCTTTCAACTGTTGGGCCAGCCCGCGTATTTGCAGTTCAGCCAGCAGCCCACCGGGTTTCGCTACGTTCAGCCAATGACACAGGAACGCCAGGGCTTCAGGGGATGACGCGGGCAGCGCTTCGAACGTGAACAGCAGGTCCAGGCGCCGTTCGTTCATCTGTTGATAACTTCTGTTCGTAGCATTCATCAGCGGTGCAGGTGCGTGTTGCGGCGCTCTTTTGCCCTCGGGAATGGCATCGGCGAACCCTTGGGCCAGCGCCTTCAGTTCTTCGAGTGGTTGAGGGCCCGCCAGGCTCAACGTCATCTGCCCGGTCTGATAAAACCGTTGATAAAAATCCTTCAGCGCTTGTTGAAACTCAGGTTGCTCAACCGGCAGGCTGTCGCGATTGCCAGCGTGAAACCCCCGCAGAGGATGAATGTCAGAAAGCCCATCGAACAGCGAAAACTGCTGTTGGGCCGTCGCATCCTGGGACCAGGCAACATACTCCGCCTGCAGAACTTCCCGTTCCCGTTGCTGATCATCCGTATTCATACGTGGATGGGCGAGCATGTCTGACAGACGCTCCAGCCCGCCGCTGAAAGCCTGAGGCGGTAATTCGAAAAAGTAATCGGTGGTGCGCTCGCAGGTGCGTGCATTCACCTGCCCGCCATGACCCTGGACGTAGGCCATCAGCCCTTGGCCTGCAGGAAAACGTTGGGTCCCCAAAAACAGCAGATGCTCCAGAAAGTGCGCCAGGCCAGGCCACGCCAACGGAACATCATGACTGCCGACGGCGACCCGCAACGCAGCAGCGGCGCGCTTCAGATCAGGCACATGACGCAGCGTTACCCGCAGACCGTTGGCCAGGGTTTCAGTGTGGGGGCGAGGGGGATTCAGCGCAGGCATGGGCACTTCCAGAACAGTGAAGTGCCAATGCTAGCGGATTAGCGCTTGTTGAGCGCGCCGTAAAGCTCGGGACGGCGATCAATGAGGTAGCGATTGGCGGCGCGGGAGTCGACCATCAACTGACGATCCAGCTCGCCGACAATCAAGGCTTCATCAAGGCCGGCCTGGGCGATGCGACTGCCATCCGGCGCGGCGATGCTGCTCTGGCCGCAATAGTGGATATCGCCTTCTTGTCCGCAGTAGTTGGCGTAGGCCACGTAGCACTGGTTTTCGAAGGCGCGGGAGCGGACGGTGACGTCAGCTACGAAATCAAAGGGAATCATGTTGGCCGTCGGTGCCAGAATCAGCTCGGCGCCCTCGAGGGCCAGGCGTCGGGCATTCTCCGGAAACTCCAGGTCGTAGCAGATCAGGAAGCCGAGTTTCCAGCCGTTGAGTTCAACCACCGGGAACTCGTCGGTGCCGGGGCTGAACATCGAACGGTCAAGATCACCGAACAGGTGGGTCTTGCGGTAGTTGCAGACGCGTTCGCCCTGGGCGTCAATCAACTGCACGGCGTTGTAGATTTGGCCGTCCTCGGTGCGTTCGGGATAGCCATACAAAATGGCGATCCCGGCGGATCGGGCGATGCGCGCAACCTGCTGTGCCGACTCACCGTTGTGCACCTCCGCCAGCACACTGACGGCATCGACGCCGATGTTGTAACCGGTCAGGAACATCTCCGGCAGCACGAGCAAATCGGCGCCTTTGGCTTCCTGTGCCAGCTGCTGCAGACGTTGCAGGTTGCCGGCGACATCCAGAGGCAGCGGTGGACATTGGTAAAGGGCTACACGCATCGGGGGTTCCTCTTACTCGGGAAGGGCGATAGGGCCTATCTCTTTGAACACATCACCCGGGCCCGGGTTCTCTTTATGTGTGGCACCACCGAAATGTTTCATGATGCCCCACACCGCGTTGAGCGACGTTTGCACCGCACCCTCGACCCAGGCGGGTGTCCACGAAACGTCGTCGCCGGCAATGAAAATCCCGCGTTGTTCCGCTGGCATCTCGTCCTGCATGAAGTGCGCGTACATGCGCTGGTTGTAGCGATAGTGGCCGGGCAGGGCACCTTTGAAGGCACCGAGGAAATGCGGGTCGGCTTCCCATGAAACGGTGATCGGATCGCCGATGATCCGCGCAGCGATGTCGACTTTCGGGTAGATCTTCTTCAGCGCATCCAGCGCCAGTTTCACGCGTTTCTCCACCGGGTGCGGGAGCATCTTCAACGCATCGCTCATCCAGGAGTAAGACAGGCAGATCACCCCAGGCTTGTCGTCGCCGTTATCGAACAGGTAAGTGCCACGGGTCAGGCGATCGGTGAGGGTCATGCTCATCAGGTCACGGCCGGTTTCCGGATCCTTGTCCTTCCAGAACGGACGGTCGACCATCACGAAAGTTTTCGACGACTGCATGTAGCGGGTGCGGTCCAGGGCCATCCACATCTTTTGCGAGAACAGGGTTTCTTCACATTCGATCTGCGTGGTCAGCAGCCAGCTCTGGCAAGTGGTCAGCACCGCAGCGTATTCGCGGGTATCACCGTTGTTGTCGGTGACCGCAAAGCGGCCACCCGGTGCGTGGGCGATTTTTTTCACGCCGGAGCGTGGAGCGCCGCTGTGTAACGACTTGAGGCTGGTGCCTTGTGGCCAATGTACGCAACGTTCCGGTGCATGGCGCCAGATGCCTTGCGGGACTTGTTCCACGCCACCGACCACCAGGTGCTGGTGATCGTCGCAGTTGGTCATCACCACGCGGAAAATTTCCAGCATCGAATTGGGGAAGTCGGAGTCCCAGCCACCGGTGCCGAAACCGACCTGGCCGAACACTTCGCGGTGATGGAACGACAATTTGGCGAAGGCTTTGGAGGTGGCGACGAAGTCGTAGAAGGTGCGGTCGTCCCACAGTGGCACGAGGGTGTTCCACAATTCCTTGAGGCGCGGTACGTCGCGGTCCCGGATCGCTTGCTGGATATCGGAGAACTGCGAGCCGGCTTCCAGGGCGTCGGCCCAGGCGTCAGCCACTTCCTGGAACAATGCAGGAAGATCCGCCAGTTTCTGCGCGTAATGGGTTTTACCTTCCAGATCGATGACGGTGCTGCCGGAGGCTGGCGTCAGCGGGTTGGGGAAGGGCTTGGTCTCAAGACCCAGCTTGTCGACGTAGTGATAGAACGCGGTGGAGGACACCGGAAAACGCATGCCGCCCAACTCGGCGACGATGCCATCGGTGCCGTTGAACGCCTGGGAGCGAAGACGACCGCCCAGCTTCGAAGCTTCATAGACCACCGGCTTGAGGCCGAGCTTCATCAGTTCGTATGCGGCCACCAGCCCAGCGATACCGGCGCCGACAATCGCCACTTCGGCACCGTGATTGTGCTCGGGAATGCTGCCCAGGCCGGCCGGGTGCTCGATCCAGTCGTCGAAGGCGAAAGGAAAGTCCGGACCAAAAATGGTGATTGGTTTTTTACCGTCTGCGGGATGGCGATTGTTCTTGTTCATGGCTGACCTTGCTGGCGACCCGACGGGGAGTGCGCGTCTGAGTATAGGAAAAGATGGCAGCCATTCTAGAGAGCGTGGAACACGTTAATAAGACGCAAAGTGTCGTCGTTTTGCTAATTGTTTAATCAATATGACGAGGTAAAGATGCACAATGCTCAAATGTGGGAGCGAGCAAGCCCGCTCCCACACTGACCACGTCTAAACCGGCTGCCCCCGATCAATCTTGCTACTCAAAATGATCGACGTCGTCGTCTTCTCCACCCCATCCACACTGCCTATCTGATCCAGCAACTGATCCAGCTGTTCCGGCGAGTCCGTGCGCAACCACGCCACATAATCAAATTCGCCACTCACAGCACATAACTGCTGCACCTGGGCCATGGCACTGAGTCGGCGCAACACCTCCTTGCCGGAGCGTGGCTGCACCGTGATCCCGACGTATGCCTGTAATCCACCATCCACCACTCGCTGGCCAAGTCGAACGCCATAGCCGGTGATCACTTTGGCTTTCTCCAACCGCGCCAAGCGCGATGTCACCGTGGTGCGGGCGATGCCCAGTTGCCGGGCGAGCATGGCCACGCTTTCGCGGGCATTGATCTGCAGGGCGGCAATCAACTGGCGGTCGATTTCGTCAAGAACGGGCGGGCGAGTGTCAGGCAATGGAGCATCTCCAGCGGTATGGATCGGTGGATGAGCATGTTACAGGCTCATCCCGCGCAACGGATGCGTGATCTGGTTTCACGACCGTTCGTGCCATTTTTGCCTGCGACAAATTGCCATAAGTAACTAGGTAGTACATTATTCCGCCCCTTGTCACAAATGGGGAAAAATTCCGACATGAATAATTCTGGGGCTGCCGCCGGCAGCAAATGGTTGCTGGCGGGGCTGGGTGTCCTGATCGCACTGATCGGGCTCGGCCTGGTCGGTGGCGGTGGTTATCTGATCGTGTTGGGCGGCAGCTGGTATTTCCTGCTGATGGGCCTGGCGATGCTGGTTTCCGGGCTGATGATCGCCCGCCGCAAACCACAGGGCGCCTGGCTGTATGGCCTGGCACTGATTCTGACGGCGATCTGGGCGGTATGGGATGCCGGTTTCGAATACTGGCCGCTGGTTTCGCGTGTGCTGACGTTCGCCGTGATCGGTCTGGTCGTCGCATTGATCTACCCGACACTGGTCCGCGCTTCGGGCGCGACGGCGGGCCGTGGCGCCTATGGTCTCGCAGGCATTCTGGGTGTCGGTGTCGTCGCAACGATGGCCTACATGTTCGTGCCAACTCACGTGGTCAAGGCCACCACTGAACCCACGGTAACGCCGGTTGCACCGGGGACCGAGCAAAAAGACTGGGCGCACTGGGGCAACACCACCGCCGGCAATCGCTTTGCCGCGCTGGACCAGATCAACAAGGGCAACATCGACAAATTGCAGGTGGCCTGGACCTTCCGTACTGGCGACATCCCGCAAAGCACCGGTGCCGGTGCCGAAGACCAGAACACCCCGCTGCAAATCGGCGACACGGTCTACACCTGCACCGCCTACGGCAAAGTCTTCGCCCTGGACGCCGACACCGGCGCCCAGCGCTGGAAGTTCGACCCGCAAGGCACCGCGCCTAATTGGCAGCGTTGCCGCGGTCTGGGTTATTCCGAAACCCCGGTTTCTTCGGACAATCAGCCCGCAGCCTGTACGAAACGTCTGTTTCTGCCGACCGGCGATGCGCGTTTGATCGCCATCAATACCGAAACCGGCAAACCGTGTGAAGAGTTCGGCAACAAAGGCACTGTTGATCTGACCACCGACATGGGCGAAGTGAAGCCCGGTTACTACCAGCAAACCTCGACTCCGCTGGTCGCAGGGGATGTGGTGGTCGTCGGTGGCCGCGTGGCCGATAACTACTCCACCGGCGAACCGCCAGGTGTGGTGCGTGCCTACGACGTGCGTAGCGGTGAACTGGTGTGGGCGTGGGATCCGGGCAACCCGAACACCACCAAACGCCCTCCGGCGGGCGAGACGTATACCCGTGGTACGCCGAACGTATGGTCGGCCATGTCCTACGACGCCAAGCTCGGTCTGGTCTACTTGCCGACCGGCAACGCCACACCGGATTTCTTCGGCGGTCAGCGCACCGAGTTCGATGACAAATGGAGTTCGTCCATCGTCGCCCTCGATGTGAAGACCGGTCAGGTGCGCTGGCACTTCCAGACCACTCACCACGACCTGTGGGACTTCGACCTGCCAGCCCAACCGCTGCTGTACGACGTGCCGGACGACAAGGGCGTCATGCAGCCGGCCCTGGCGCAAGTCACCAAGCAAGGCGAGATTTTCCTGCTCAACCGCGAAACCGGCGTGCCCATCGCCCGTGTCGAAGAGCGTCCGGTGCCGCAAGGCCATGTGCCCGGCGAACGCTACGCGCCAACCCAGCCGTTCTCGGTGGACATGCCGTCAATCGGCAATAAAACCCTGACCGAAGCCGACATGTGGGGCGCCACGCCATTCGACCAGTTAATGTGCCGCATCCAGTTCAAGGGCATGCGTCACGAAGGCGTCTACACCCCACCGGGCATGGACCGCGCTCTGCAATTCCCGGGCTCCCTGGGGGGCATGAACTGGGGCAGCGTCTCGGTTGATCCGAACACGAATTACATGTTCGTCAACGACATGCGCCTGGGCCTGGCCAACTACATGATCCCGCGCGACAAGATCGGTGCCGGTGCCAGCGGTATCGAAATGGGCGTGGTGCCGCAGGAAGGCACGCCGTTCGGCGCCATGCGCGAGCGCTTCCTCTCGGCGGTCGGCATTCCGTGCCAGAAACCACCGTTCGGCACCATGTCCGCCATCGACCTCAAGACCCACAAACTGATGTGGCAAGTCCCAGTCGGTACGGTACAGGACACCGGCCCGCTGGGCATCCGCATGCACCTGCCGATCCCGATCGGCATGCCGACCCTCGGCGCCTCCCTGGCCACCCAGTCCGGCCTGCTGTTCTTCGCCGGCACCCAGGACTTCTATCTGCGCGCCTTTGATACCGGCAACGGCAACGAAATCTGGAAGTCGCGTTTGCCGGTGGGAAGCCAGTCCGGGCCGATGACCTACGTATCGCCGGAAACCGGCAAGCAGTACATCCTGCTGACAGTGGGCGGTGCGCGTCAGTCGTCGGATCGCGGGGACTATGTGATTGCCTACGCTTTGCCCAATTAAGGGCTGAGATGCAGGTATGAAAAAGCCGCGCGATTGCGCGGCTTTTTTCTGTGTGAAACTTCAGCGAAGCTACAGTCACGCGTAGTCGAACGGGAGAGCCGACGCGATGGCAATGAAGAAGATGCCGGCAGCAGTGCGCGAACATGCCTTGCAGATCGCCCATCACGAAATGGGCCATTACGTCGTGGCCAGGACGCTTGGATTCGATACGAGCGGCGTGACCCTGACAGTGACCATGGACCTGAGGCACAAGGGCGGCGCCTCCATCAGCCTGGTGCGACCCATTTCGTCAATGGAAGCCATGAGGGAATACCTGCAAGCCCGGATGATGATCCTCTTCGCGGGCGCCATGGCGCAGACATTGCCTTCGGCACATGTGCGCGCGAAACGTGTTGATAAGTCGCAAGCGGTCGCCATCCTCAATGGTGCATTCGGCGCGGAACGGGATGACGCAAAGATCAGGGAATTGCGGCAACTGCTGCGCAACATCACCTATCCCGATACTGATCCGGCGGCGTGCGAGCGCGTTACGGCCGAACTGAAGGCGATCAACGATCGTCTGTGGCTGCGCACCCAAAGTATCGTCGAGTCATTGGCTGAGACGATTGCCGGACTCGGAGAAGCACTGGTCGACCGCATGGTACTCGTGGAGCAGTGGGGCAGGCCCGCGGATACCTATGAGGTCGTGTTAACGCGGGAAATGCTTGAGCGGTTGGCCCCTCTGTAGGAACGAGCTCGCTCGCGAAGGTCGTGAACGAAAACGCGTAAACCAGATTCTAGCGGTGCCCTTGGTTTTTTTTCGCGAGCAAGCTCGCTCCTACAAGTTCTTCACCTGATTGGCCGACGCGTCAGCACCTTCACCACATCATCAACCACCGCTTTGCTCATCGTCGTCAGATAGTGTGCTGCCCACGCGTGCCGGTCGGAGTCTTGGGCGTAGGCGGCATCCACGGTCAGGGATTTGGCGAGGAACAGCAGGTCAGAGGCTTGGGCCAGGGCATCGGCGATGGGGACGTCGCGGCAGACGTGGAACAAAGGTTGGTCAGAGAGATACAGGAAGGGTGTGAAGCCGACGGTCTTGAGTTCTGAAATTGCGGATGTATCTATTTTAGTCATGGTGGCACTCCAAGGTTCGAGGAGCTGCCACGTTCGTTTCCAAGCGAATAGGTGGCAGCTGTACGCAGGTTGGAAAACCGGGAACCGAGGAACCGGCACGCCCTAAGGCGTCCCACGCACAGCTGCCATGACACAAGATTGCAGTTGCGTTACGGTTCGACGGGTTTCCAAGCCCGTTCGCTGAATGGTCAGCGACGTCCGGAGACTATCCCGTCGAAGAAAAGCGCAACAAGGCGGCAAAGTGCCCAAAAGCAAGATTCGGAATTTGCCTACAAGACCCTACGGCGTCATCCGATATTGCGACACCTAAAGTAAACAATGTTTAAGCGGAAAACACGCAAAAAGCTTGTGATTGACGCTTCCTGACAACATTTCAAACGCCTCAATGATCTCCCATGAACCATCAATCAAGTGGGGGCCAAGGCTCAACGATCAGGTGCTGGAAACGGTCATTAACAATTTTGGGAAGTACCAAGCGTGGTCGGGTAGCCGCTCAAGCTCATAAAGTTATTCCCTTGAGATCATATTCCTTGGGTGGCATATTGTATGGGCTGGGATATTGAGTACACCGACCAGTTTGGAGTCTGGTGGGAGGGGCTGGATGCGCAAGAACAGGCCTCGGTTTCGGCCAGCGTCGATTTGCTGGAGTTCTTCGGGCCAGGGCTACGTTTTCCCCACAGCAGTGACATCAAATGCTCTCGATTTGGCAATCTCCGAGAGCTTAGGGTCCAGCATGCGGGGCGACCTTATCGTGTGCTGTATGCATTTGATCCACGTCGATGCGCTCTACTTTTGATCGGAGGGAACAAAACCGGTCAGGGCCGTTGGTATGACGAGCATGTCCCGCTGGCGGACAAGTTGTATGGCGAACATTTGGAAACACTGCGTAAAGAGGGCCGCAACGATGGCTAAGAAATTTTCTGAACTTCAAGCTCGCATGACGCCGGAATCTCGAGCTAACGCAGAGCGGCTATTCCAACAGCACCTGAAAGAAATGCCCTTGCATGAGTTGCGTAAGGCGCAGGAACTGAGTCAGGCCACGCTGGCCAAGACATTGCATGTAAACCAGGCGGCAATCTCCAAGATGGAGCGGCGTACCGACATGTACATCAGCACGTTGCGCAATTACATCCGTGCCATGGGCGGCGAACTGGAAATCATCGCGACCTTTCCCGAGGGACAGGTAAAGATCGAGAATTTTGCCAACTGAGCAGTCAGACACGAAAAAGCCGCGCATTGCGCGGCTTTCTTGTTTGGTGGGCCCACACGGACTTGAACCGTGGACCAAAGGATTATGAGCCCAAAAAAGCAACGCGTGTTTACAGGGTGTTGCTAGCATCAAGGCAGCTTTCTAAGTATATGTTCCCATATTTCCTAAGTGTTCTCAGTGACGGTGGACACTTTTTGGACACTTTTCAGCGCATCTATGAGGCCTCGCTTGAGCATTGGCCTTTGCTGCCGCTCCATCATTCTGATTGTTTTCTCTGTCCGCCTATCTACTGCTTTTTCCTCTCCGAGCGATAGGAGCAACAGTGGGTGCCTACCACGGCCGCGCTGAATCATCAGCCGCCCAAGGAAAGCTGCCGCCCTCAAATTATCCTTAAATCCGTGTCTGAGGCAGCGCCTTAATCCCGCGGATAGAAGGTCAGCCAACTGAATTCCGAAGTCGTCTTTTGAGTCAACAAACTGAATATCGTCCCTTATCAGTTTCTGGATATTAAGCGAGCTGTCCAAGTCGACGTCGATGCCGTATTCCTCTTTGAGGTAGGTGGGTCTATCGTCAGCTGCAAACTCGTACTTGGCCATATAGCTATAGTCAACGCCCATGATCTTCGGCATGGGGTCCTTCAAAGACAGGGTCTGCAAGTAACCCGGGCTGAGGCTTTCAAAAACCTTTTCGTATTCCGTTTTCCTCGCTGGGTCTTTCTGATCCACCCGCCAAACAAATGAGGACAGGGTCTCTGGGGTACGTTGCGCGTAGTAGTTGATCGCCTGCCAAACAACAAAGTGCATGAGCCTTATCTGGCAAATGAACTGAACATGAAGCTGGTCTGGCAGCTTTTGCACCAGATCGGCGGCGTTCTGAACGCTCTCCCGCCCGGATTGATGAACCATCTTGTCGATGTGCTGGAGAAGCATCTGAGCGCTAGTATTTTTGTGGGCGTTGACTGCCTCGGGGGTGTTCAGATATGCATCGGACGCAAGGCCGAATAGCGTGCAGTTCAACCTCTCCAAACGATTAAGTAGCCGGAAGAAGCTCATCTCATCCGTGCCTTTTCCAAGCTTCAATTCGTCTGTTGGAGCGCGCCCGTTCTCTTGTTTGAAAATATGCAGGGCTTCCTCGGCAGCCCCGATCGCATCATCTGGGATGGCAATGGCGCAGATTGAGCTCCACGAATCGGGGTCTGGCGTGTAGGTAAAGGTTCCGGATTCATCGATGAAAATGTACATGTGTTCGCCTTCGTGTGTCGGAAGCTGTGTCAATTTTTGAGAAAACGGCCCCTGAAAACACTGGTTGGAGGTTCTTAAATTTTTGACGTGGGGGGAAGTGATCAGAAACCGAAAACCCACAAAAATACGAACTTTTCTTCCAGAACCCCTTGTGAATCGCGGACTTCGGCATCCGGACACTTGGGTGGTGTCTTTTGAGAGTAGCGTAGGGTTTCTTCATTTCATTACAAAATCTAGCAATTTATGAAATTGCTCGTGCACCCTGGTGGCCCGCTATGGGCAAGGGCTGTAGCACCGATTGCACCACCCGTATGTTTTGCACAAAAAATTACACAGAGCCCGTCGGCGGGAGGGGGAAAAGTGCGTTCCGTTGGGGCGTTTTGTTATTTGGGGGATTTTCTGGTGCGCGAGTAGGTTGCGGGGCTGTGCTGTGGTGGTCCAACATGTCTCCAGCAGAGCTTTTGATAAAAATAGGTTCATCTACGGCGTGGTGCCCCAAGGCATACGAAAAGGATTTTCTCATGCCCTACGTCCTATCCTTCGAAGTGAACAGGCGCTACGAAATTCGCGTTGATTCGGTCAGTGAGGCCATTGCTCGCTACGACGAAACCTATCTGTTGATCGGCGCCTGGCTAGAAAGAACGGGTGCCAGCGGAGAGTTTGCAGTTGTACAGAGGCTCCGCGCTATTGACGCTGCACGTGAGCTGGGGGAGATTTTTCGATGGAAATCTGATGGTAATGCGTAGGTTCGATCTTTGATTACTTCACATCTTGGAAATTGCCCATAACTTGTGCTTGTAAATAGACAGTGAAGTGGAGCTGTCCTGGAATCTGCATTGCGCATGGAATCCAGATAAGACTGAGTGACCTCTCGATATGAAAGGTCACACAGAAGATATTGCTTGGCTTCGCTATCAATGGAATTCTGGCCAACAGAGTTACATTGATAGCGACATAGGCAAGCCTGCGCTTATCTGTGCAGGCGAATCAAGTGTTGACGCTACGAGGCTGCAATAGCCTTCAGGATCACTTTGATTCCGATCAGCATTGGCGTGCTTTGATTCGCATCAGGCTCGTCAATGATCTTAAACCCAAGCTCCTCATAAAATGAGACGGCATTGGGGGCAGCATCCAAGTAGATCCCCTTGATCGGGATTTCCTGGTGAACCCGAGCCGCTTGCTTGAACGCTTCCATCAGGAGTTTTTGGCCTATGCCCCAACCCTGATACATCCCGTCAACCCCGATCATCACCAACCGTATAACGGGGATACGCAAAGGCAAATTGGTGTCATCAATGCCGTTCTGGGCCAGTGCCCTTTCGATATCAGACACGGTCAGTGTGCAGAACCCTACGACTTCCAAGGCAGGGTTGATGGCACCAATGGCACTGACGTTCTCGTGTTTCAGAGCACGCTTGAGGCTGCTCTTATAGTACGAATCGATTACGCTAACCCCGCAACTAAATGTTTTGAGGTACTTGTATTTATCGCAATTGACAAGCAGGTTGCGGTCAATTTCACATGTTGGCGTCTCTTCGGTTTTCATGTTTTCCTCTCATTAGTCTAAGCAGCGCTTCTGAAGGCGCAGCGGTTTCATCCTCTAGGAGGATCTTTTGTATACGAGCAAATGCTCGTTCTGAAGCTTCAATTCTTTTGTGGCTTTCTATAACTGCTTCTGCTTTTTCAAAAGCTGATGCAATTATAAAAGACGTCATGTCTAATCCTTGAAGTGTTGCGGCTCTTTTTATAAGTTCCTTGGCGAAGTCAGTTGTTTTAATTTCAAGTCGTGCGCTTTTCGTAGATTTAAGTGTTTCTTCTAAAGTAGTCATTTGGTTAGCACCGTTGGTTTTCTTGCAGGTTTATTTCCTTTTAAGTTTAGTTGATCTCACTTTCTATTTATGGCCCGGTTGGGCCTTTTAATCGCCATGCATACCCCTCTCATTGATGTGGAATCTAATTCTCGTGCTTTCGTTTGATTATATTCTTGCTAGCTGTACGGATGATACCCGTACGCCAAGTGTTTTGTCAAGCTCCGTACGGACATCATCCGTACGGAGCGCGATTCAGATCGCGTCGATCAACCCCCGCCCAACCCACTCCGCCACCTGCGTAACAACGGCGTTTCCGGCAGCGAAAGCCTCCGCAAGGTTGGCCGCATCCAGTCCGAGGCAAAACCCATCATCCTCAGACGCTCGCTGCCGCTCAGCCATCTGATCCCATCCGTGCGGGTGAGCGACGAAAGTGGTACAGCCCATAGTGATTTGGGAGCCGGCTTTGTTTGCCAATAGAGTATTGGCAGCCCAGGCATCCGCGGCGCGTGGCCAGCTGATCGAGCGAGACGCTGGAGGTATTGCGTCCACTGGCGCGGCGTCAGCCAGGAACTCGAAGGGGGGCATTCGTCGATAACCTGCGACCAGGAATACGCGACGACGCTGCTGGGGGACTCCGAAATATTGAGCATTAAGCACTCGCCAAAATCCCACATACCCGCAGTCCGCAAGGGCCCGGATGACTGTTTCAAAGTCACAGCTATCGTTGACAGCGAGCAGGTTAACGACGTTCTCAAGGACCACCCAGCGAGGTTGAATCTCTTTGAGGATTCGTATGACCTCCCAGAAAAGGCCGCTGCGTTCGCCGCGCAGTCCGCGGCTGTCTCGGTTGCTTTCCCGGCAGCCGGCGACGCTGATGTCCTGGCAGGGGAATCCGGCGGTGAGGACATCGACGGGGCTGAGGTTGTGAGCGCCGCACTGGCGCACGTCTTCAAACTGCTGTGCATGGGGAAATCGATCGGCAAGCACAGCCCGGTTGACCGGGTTGAGTTCAACTTGCCAGGCGCTGCGGTGCCCTGGTAGTTGTCGAACAGCTCGGCGGGCAGTTGCAGCGGCTGTTTGCTGCCCCAGAAACTGTCGGCCCAACTGCCGACATACACTTCGCCGTCGCCCTGTTGGTGCCAGATGAAATCGGCAATCCCAAACACTTGGGCCAGGCTGTCCATGGTCTGGATGCCGGCGGCCAGTGAGTAAAAGTAAGGGGTTTTCACTTTGGCGTAAGGGGTATCGGGCAGTCGGCGGCAATCAACAGCTCAGTGACGACTGCTGCATCACGCTCGCTCAGATCGCCCATGTTGTGGGCCATGTTGACCAGGTTTTCCAGATGCGACCGTGCATCCGGGGTTTTGTGAACCAGGTATCCGATCAGTGCGGTACCGATCACGGCAGTGGCCAGCAGTGGTCGAGACGGTTTGAAACCGCTGGTCCCACCCTTCATCAGCAGGGTGATATCCTTGCTGTCGCTGCTGCTGCGGTGTTCTGCTTTCATCAGTTTTGCTCCTTGGTGGTAGTGGGTGTCGGGGAGGTGCGAACTCCTCGACACCGTCTCTTTCAGGCTTGCCGCAATGGGCTTGCCGTGAATACCGGGCGTTGTTCACAACGCACTTCAAACAATCCCAGGTCGTGACCGTCCACGTCGTGCAGGTGCACCACGGTGATGAGTGCCGGGATGTCGTTCGGGTGATCTCGCCAGTGATCGGCCGCGGCCAGCTCGGCGAGGTCTTCTGAGCTGCAACGATCGACGTACTGCGTTGGTAGGCAGAATTCCCCGGGTAAGGTGTTCGCGCAGTAGTAGAGATTCATGGCGCTTCTCCTTGCTGGGGCTTAAGCCTGGCGCACCAGGTGTGCAATGAAAGTGATGGGCAATCTGGCGTTCCTGCCTTGCGCGACCAGATCCTGGACGGCCTTGATTTGGAACTGAGTGCAATCGTCGGCCAGAAAATGAGTTGCCCCGGCCAACACCTGGTCGCTGATCAGGTTGAGGAAGTACGGCGTGGTGAAGCGTTCGCCAATGATGATCGGCACTTCGATCCCTTGGGCTTTCAGCTCCTCTTGGATGGCTTGTAACTGGGTGGTTTTGCCGGTGCATCGGTCGCCTTTGATGACGTTTACTCGCATGGTGAAACTCCTTTTCATTGAGGTTTGATGGTGTGTCGCTGGGTGTTCAGTCGCTCGCGCATGTCTTCGCGAAAGCGGTCGGTTTTCTTCGGGTCGTTGAGCCAATCGACGATTTCTTGTCGGGACCAGCGGTGAAGTAAATGGCGGGCGAGGCAGTCCCGCCGGTGGACTTCCTGGGGTGAAAGTTCGGGCATGGGTTGTCTCGCGTTAGATGTGTTGCGCGTAGGGCTTTCTGTGTCTGGAATTTTTGAACTATTGCTGTATTTGCAGGGCTGAAGTCCTTGTTTTTACGGGGTTTAGCTGGCCGAAAAAGTAGTTCAGTGCTAGTGGAATGCGCTGAACTATTGAGCTGTGGGCATATCGCTGTAGCCCTTGTATTTAAAGGCTTGCAGCGGATTTCGGTTAGAAGGCTGAAAATGGAATGTTGCTGGAATGAAAAATAGTTCAGCGTCTTCCACTGACATTCCAGTGATGAATTTTTATAAGTTGCTGTTTTCACTTATTAATTACCTAATAGTTCAAAAATTACAGATGACTTATGGGGCAACGCGCAAACTCTTAGGTAAAACGCAGGCGACACTCATCCAAGGATCAAACTCGTTGTAAATCAGTTGGATTTCAGACTTTTTTGAAAAGCCAGCAGTTGATGGTTCGACGCTCAATCCGGGAGTAGGCCTTTCGGGTTTCCAGGAACTTGTAAGTGGTGCTTTGGGGAAGGGCGCGTTGCAGTTGTGCCCGAGTGAGAACTTCCTGACTGGCTTTTCGACAGGCCTCCTGAAAGTGCTCGATGTTGATGGCGACTACGCCTCGCTCGGCGCTGTGGTTCAGGGTTTCGTGAATCTCCTCCCGGTCACCCTCGCTGTCACTGATCTTCACCACCCGCTCATTGAGGTAGTGGTAGATCTGCCAGAACGTGGCCGCGTCGGGGTGCTCCGATCGGCAGCGTTGCTGGCGAGCGATTGCCCGCTGCTCCAGATGCTTGGCCAGGTTTTCCATGTCGGCGTCCGTCCAGTCCGGGAACAGCGCCTGAGTGGCGTAGGCGGCTGCCAAGACCTGGGCGTGGCAAGTGACGATGCGTGCCTCAGTAATCGCGGCAACGGCTTGCAGACGCTGTTCAAAACGCGGGAAGGCATCGAAGTAGCGGGTCAGCCACTCCTGTTCGAATGCCAGGCAACGGCGCAGGTAGCCGCCCAGGGCTCTGGCATCCATGCTTTTCAGTCGGTCGGCGAGTGGCTTCAGGGCCGGTGTGTGATGGTCCTTCGTGGCGTGCAGCTCCACGATGCGTGAGAGGGTTGCTTCCGAACTGTCCACGCTGTTGTTTTGCGAAATGCCCAAGGCGCCTCGCCAGAATGTACTGCGTGTTTCGTTACCGGTAGTTTTGGCGCCGGTAACCCTGAGGGTCGCGTGGTAGTCAAAGAGCCTTTTCAGTTCGTCCCAGTTGAACTGCACTGTGACTTTGCGCCCCTGGCTATCGGTGGATTCCTTGTCCGACTCGATCAGGATTACGGGTAGGTTGCTGACATCGGCGAAGGATCGTGACAAGCCGATTGCACTGGCACCCGCACCGCTGGGTTGTATCCCTTCGTAATTTTCACGACCGGTAAGCCGCCACAGGAAACGCAGCAAGGTGGACTTGCCGGCCCCGGGTTTTCCAGTGAACTCCAAAAAGGGAAAGGACGCCTGCTTTGCGCCGATCTGCTGAACAAAATAGGTCGCGGTCCACCAGCTCAGGATGGCCAAACCGTTCAGCCCGTTGACGGCGAGGAAGTCTTTAAACCATTCCGGATCAAAGTCCTGACCGCGTTCCAGCGTGAAGTTGGAAAGGGTGGTTTTGACGCCATTGCCGTTGATTTCAATAAAGCCGTGGCTGTTGACCGGAAGCTCCTTGCCCTGGTGAAAGCCGAAGGTGGGATAGCAGTAGAGGCCACAGCTTTCGTCGTAACCCACAAAGGGCAGGCTGCGCACGGTTCGCACCGCCCGATTTTCGTCGTTGAGCCATTTTGCCTTGAGCATGGCCAGCACCGCTTCACCGCCTTCGAAGTTTCCTCCTGGTGTGTGCTCGAGCAGAGAGCGGGCGAACCCTCGTGGGTCGGTGATGGCATTGGGGGCGAGCGGTGCCTTGCAGCTGCGGCTCTTGTCCGGAAACTTGAAGTCGAAGAAGTAGCGCTGCTCGCTGGTGACGATGTCCTTTTCCAAGTACTCCAGATTGGGAATGCAGTTGGCCACCTGTTTGATTTTTACGTGTTTGCTGAAGGTCTCGCGGTTGCCGTCGAGCTTTTCCTCGCCCAGGTCGGTGGTGAGTTCGCTCTGGTTGACCTTGGCCGAGAACAACCGATTGCGAAACTCCATCAGGAAAAATGCTGCAGGCCGACGCAAGTACATCAGGTAAGCCAATTTGGTGGTGTTTTCAGCCGTGAACAGCCGGCCCTGGTATTCGGCCTCGGCCATGAACACCGGGTCCAATTGACCGTCGCGGTAGACGTCGTCCCAGTCGCGCTCACCGGCGAGGGCGACCCAGCCGATTTCTTTTTGTTCGCGGATCTGGCGCAGGTATTTGGGGATGTATTTGCGGCCGGCCTCATCGTCATCCAGGGCGATGACCCAGGTGATGGACTTGCCTTTGTGGGCCTCCAGTATGCTCCACGGGAAGTTCACGCAGCTGATTGAGGCGATCGCCTTGAAGCCGGCCTGGTGCAGCGCAATAGCGTGAAAGATACCTTCGACGATGTAGATGCGATCATTCCTGTCGATCGTCATGCCGGGCGGAATCCAGCCGTTGCCCTTGTAGCTCATGCCGTACTTGATGCCTGCTTTGTCATCGTCGTTCGCGGCGACTGCCGTGGCGTCGATCAGGCGTTCCCAGTAGCCGTCGCAAAGCGGAAACCGCACGGTGTCGGCCCATTCTTTGTTCTTGAGCTTGCGCCGGCCTTGGGTATACCAGCCCTTCATTTGGCTGATGTCGAATCCACGGTTGCGCTGCAGGTAGGCGTCGGCCGTGGCGTTGGGGTTCTCCGGAGTTTTGGGAAAGCGCTCGCTGAGGTTTTCGAACAGGTGCCGGTAGCGCTCGCGGGTTTTCTCCTCAAATTTGCACTCGTTTTCGCGGTTGCATTTAAGGACGTAGGGCTTGATCACGCTGATGAACAGCCTGCGTTGACCGCAGTTGGGGCATTTGCCTTTTTGCATGGACTTGTCATTGATGCTTTCGAAGCCCAGTTCAGGGTCTGTTTTCAGGGCTTCGACGACTTCGTTCAGGTAGATGTCGTCGAAGACTTTTTGGTCGAGTTTTCTTCGCGCCTGCATTAACGGGCTCCGACTTTCTTTTTGTCGCTGGAACGAATCCGCTCAGCTTGTTCCGCGGCCTCGACGGCGAGGTGGATCATATTTACTAGAACGGCGGACTTTGACCCTTCCGCTTTTGGACGGATCAAGAAGTTGCCCAGCTCTATTTCTCTCCTGATGGCTGAATCGGACTGCCCGGAGCGCCTGACAAGCTCGCTGATGGTCACGTATGGCGTGTCGATGGTGATCTGCATTCTGATAACCTCTCTAGGTATATTGCGGAAGAAAGTACACGTTCGGGTACTATGCTAGGTACCCGTATGGAACCTTGTCAAGGGGATATCGGGTGGAACTTGCGGAAAAATTAAAGGTGATGCGATTCAAGGAGGGAATGACTCAGATGGAGCTGTGCGAATCGACAGGGCTGAGCCTAAGCAGTTACAAAAAATACGAATTGGGATTGCGTACCGAAGTCAGTTTTCTGGCTATGCAAAAAATTGCCAGTCACCCGAACTTCAAGAAGTACGCGCTGTGGCTGCTGATTGATGAGACCGCCCCTGATGCTGGTCAGATCAGCCCGGAGTAGCCATGTCGATCAAGCAAACCGCAGACGGTCGCTACAAGGTGGACTGTCGACCGGAAGGAAGCGATGGCGGTCGGATCCGCAAAATGTTTCGCACCAAGAACGAAGCCTTGGCGTTCGAGCGCCGAATAATGGGTGACGGGGTCAGGGGCGAGTTCGAAAAGAAGGGCAAAGCAGACACTCGCAGGTTGAAAGACCTGGTGGAGCTCTGGCATACGTTGCATGGCCAAACCTTGAAGACCGGAGATCAGCGTAAAGAGCTGCTGCTGAATATGGTCGAGCGGATGGGAAATCCGAAGGCGGTAGCGTTCAATTCTTCCCATTTTGCCCAGTACCGTGCGGAACGTGCCGAAGGGAAACATTCCAGGTACACAAAGGAAGGCAAGCCAGGGCGCCCTGTGAGCGCGAATATGTTGAACCATGAGCTGGCCTATTTGCGTGCGGTGTTCAACGAGCTGGAGAGGTTGAGTGAGTGGAGTTTGCCAAACCCATTGGCCAATGTTCGGGGGTTAAAGTTCGACGAAGCGGAGATGGCTTATCTGCTGGATGAGCAAATCGATGTTCTGTTGACATACCTTGCCTCACTCGACGGCAATGCCTTGCTGATCGCCGAAGTATGTTTAGCAACCGGAGCACGATGGGGGGAGGCGGAAAGTCTGCAACCACGGCAAGTGCGTAACAAGCTGATCCATTACAGCAAGACCAAGTCCAGCAAGAACAGAACGATTCCAATCTCTGAGGAGTTGTACAAGCGCCTACAGAAAGCACTACCGTTTCAACCTTCTTACGAAGTCTTCCGACGGGCAGTTGATGCAATCGATTTAGTGTTGCCGGCGGGGCAATTGACACACGTTCTGCGCCACACATTTGCTAGCCACTACATGATGAACGGCGGCGATATCATCACGCTCCAAAAGGTACTGGGGCATGCGACCTTGGCTATGACCCAAAAGTATGCACATTTTAGCCCGGGGCACATGGCCAATGTGGTGCACTTGAACCCTCTGGTAAGCGTTACAGCTAGGAAAGCAAAAGGAGATGGAACTTGATAGTGCCTTCATATACAAGAGAGCTGACTAGTATTAAAACGGAGTTGTCCCGATACTCCCATTTTTCTGTCTTTAACTGTGGGCTGAACTATCTTGATCAGGGTCGCAGTCTGAACCATATGCCGTGGATTGTGATGTTTCTCTTGAAGCTTTCGCTCCTAGAGAAAGACGGTCCTCTTGAAATGAATAAAGATGATTTTTTAAGGGTTGCGAATAGAATTTATAGCTTGTCAACAAAGTTATTGGATATTTCGCCTGAAGTTTTCATGTTGATGATGCGGGCAATGGTTATACAGCAATTATGGTATCAAGTTCCAGTTATAGATACCTGGCGTCATGTGGTCCTACAGCGCGTGCTACTTGAAAGGTCTTTCGATTTCAATAATAAGCTTTTTGTTGAAAAGGTTGGTATTACGCTCATAGATTACTACAAGGTTGCAAATTATCTTTTAGCGGTAGTCGGTAATAAAGACGCAAATAGTGTAGTTAAGTGGAGTATGTCGACGTTCTATTCACATCTGTCTCCTGCAATAAGTGACCAGGTACTGGTCGGTTTTTTAAAGCTTGTGTCAGTACCCTTTAATCAGCTTCCGGAGTATCTGCAAGAGTATGCGGTCAAAGACTGCAATTCAGCGGAGTTGTATCAGGAAACTCCGTTTAAAAATAAACCGATCATTGTCGAAAATGATGGGCTAGTGATTTTCAATGCTGGTTTATGCGTCTCTGGACTCAGAAGTATAGCCATGGACGTTCTGAAGGGGTGTCCGGAGTTTTATTCGAAATTTGGTCTTGATGTAGAGGCGTACATTGGTGAGCGGTTGAGGGTGACATCTATGGACGTGTATTCAATACCTGAGTTGAATAAAGTCATTCCGATAAAAATAGGGAAGATTGCAGATTACGTAGTTGTTGATAAAGATGATGTGTTTGTCTTTGAGTCGAAAGCTATAACTCCGTCCGTTTTGATGAGGTGCGCTTACGATCCGAGTTTGTTGTCCGAGCTTTTGAAAGAAAGCTTTATTAAAGGTATTGAGCAAGGGCAAGAGACTGCCTTTAAGTTGGCTGCGACAGAAAAGTTTAAGTCTAAGAAGGCGCGTATTGTAGTTGTGACTTTGGATGAATTTCATATATACGGTGGTGAGTACGTCGCTCATTATATAAAGGAAGGCTTTGAGCGAGCGCTTAACGAAAAATATGGGTGCCTTCCAGTACAGCTGCAGGATGTTATTTATATGACATTAAAAGACTTGCTAACACTTACTGAGTGGTTGAAAGGTAAGCCCGCGGGATCTTTGGCTGAACTGTTCAATGAGATTGAAGAGGACAGTAAAAAGACAGGAGGGGGGCGGTTCAGCATTTCCCACCATATCAGCGAAAAAATTGGTCCAGAGGTCATGGGGCCGATTGGAGTAGGAGATGCTTTGAACAGAACTCAAGCAGAGATGCAGCATCTGTTGTCGTCGAACCAGAGCTTTCGGAAAGGGCAGCATCCTGCATCTTTCATAACTGCATTCGAGCGATTTAGGCAACAACTACGGCAGAGTTTCGCATAAGTGGTGGACAGTTTTTGGACACTTTGCCAGCCGCTGGGCTTCGGCTCCATTCGTATTATTATGCTTCAGACAGAGCAAAGCCGCGCAATGCGCGGCTTTGGAGTTGGTGGGCCCACACGGACTTGAACCGTGGACCAAAGGATTATGAGTCCTCTGCTCTAACCAACTGAGCTATAGGCCCCAGTAGGTCGCGGATTATAGCGACGGTTTCGCGGCTGTGCTATCCGAAAAATCCAATACGGCTGTACGAAGAAACGTCGCGGCGAATTCGTCGGGGGGCAAGGGCAGGCTGACGATGTAACCCTGGATCTGCTCACAACCCTCGAAGGCCAGAAATTTTTGCTGTGCCTGGGTTTCGACGCCTTCGGCAATCACGGTGAATTGCATGCTGCGGCCGAGCGCGATGATGGCGCGCACGATGGCGGCGTCGTGGGGATCATCCGGCAATCCGCGAACGAACGATTGGTCGATCTTGAGAATGTCCAAGGGCAGGCGCTTGAGGTAGCTCAAAGACGAATAGCCCGTGCCGAAGTCGTCGATAGCCAGTTGTACACCCAGCTGCTTGAGTTGATGCAACACGGCCAGCGCTTCTTCCGCCTGGCTCATGATGAAGTTTTCAGTGATTTCCAGCTGCAAGAGCCCGGGTTTGAGGCGGTAGTCCTTGAGCAATTGTTCGATGCGCCCGAGCAGGTTCGGTTGACGCAGCTGAGCGCCCGCGAGGTTGACCGACAGCGGGCCGAGGCCCACGTAGGTTTTGTTCCACTCGTGTAGTTGCCGGCAGGCGGTCTCAAGCACCCAGTCACCGATTTGCAGGATCATGCCGTTTTCTTCGGCCAGGGAAATGAAGTGCTCCGGTGGTACGTCGCCAAAGGTCGGGTGGCGCCAGCGAATCAGTGCCTCGGCACCGACCAGGCGATAGTCGTCGAGGCTGATCTTCGGTTGGTAGCACAGGTAGAGTTCATTGCGCTCGATGGCGCGTCGCAGTTCATGCTCCAGTGCTATGCGTTCACTGGCTTGCGCGGTGAGGTCGCAGGTGTAGCTTTCGACCCGGTTACGGCCTTTGGCTTTGGAGCGATACATTGCCGCATCGGCGTTCTTGATCAGCGTGGCCACATCGCAACCATCCTGCGGATAAAGGCTGGTGCCGATGCTGGAACTGATAAAGAACTCATGCTCCCCAGCCTGGAAAGGTGCGGTGAAGCAATTGAGCAGCTTGGTGGCGATGTTGTCGGCATCGCTGGGTTGCTGCAGGCCGGGCAACAGGATGATGAACTCGTCGCCGCCCAGGCGTGCCACGGTGTCGATGTCGCGCAACTGCTCCTTGAGGCGCACGGCAATTCCCTTGAGCAACAGGTCGCCGACCGGGTGGCCGAGGCTGTCGTTGATGTGTTTGAACCGGTCCAGGTCCAGGAACAGCACTGCGCCCTGGCCACCGACTTCTCTCTGGGTATTGAGTGCGGTCTGCAAGCGACTTTCGAACAGCGTGCGGTTGGGCAGGCCGGTCAGTGGGTCGTGGTGAGCCTGGTAGTCGAGTTTGGCCTGGGCGTGTTTGAGGCTGGAAATGTCGGCGAACACTGCCACGAAGTGGGTGATGAATTTGTCCCGGTTACGCACTGCGCTGATGGTCAGCCAACTCGGGTAAAGCTCGCCATTTTTGCGCCGGTTGGAGATCTCGCCTTGCCAGTGCCCTTCGGCGGTCAATTGATGCCACATGGCGGCGTAGAACGCGCTGTCATGCAGGCCCGAGGCAAGTAAACGCGGGGTATGGCCCAGTGCTTCGCTTTCGCTGTACCCGGTGATTTCGGTAAATGCGCGGTTGACGGCGCTGATGTGCTGCTGGGTGTCGGTGATCAATACGCCTTCGGCGGTGCTCTCGAACACAGTGGCGGCCTGTTGCAGTTTTTCCTGCATCAGATGGCGCTCGGTGATATCCCGGGCGATGGTCAGCATGCAGTCCTCGTCGCCGATCGGCAGTGGGCGACTGGATACCTCACAGAGGCGGATCTGCCCGTCGCTGCGGCGGATATGGCAACTGAAGTCGCGGACAAAGCCGTCGCGATGCAACAGGTCAAGCATCTGCTTGCGTTCGTTGAGGTTGACCCAGATCCCCAGATCCAGAGCCGAGCGATCCACGGACATCGCACTGTTGAAACCAGTGATACGGCTGAAACCTTCGTTGACTTCCAACAGCAAGCCATCACTTTGCCGTGACAGCAGCAAGCCATCCGGGGAGGCGTGGAAGGCTTTGGCGAATTTCTCTTCGGAGGTTTGCAGCTGCTGTTGGGTTTCCTTGAGCTGGGTGATGTCGCGTACGACCACCACCAGTGCCGGGGTTGTATCGAGGTCGAAGGGTTCGGCCGAGATCAGGCCGGTAAACACCTGACCATTGCTGCGGCGAAAGGGCATCTCGAGGTTGCGGATGCTGCCGGCCTGCAAGCGTTGCAACAAGCCGGGCCCCACGCCGGGAATGCCCCAGATGTTGAGGTCGGTGGCGGTCTGGCCGATAACGTCCTCGGCCTTGAGGCCGATCTGTTCTTCGAATGCTTCGTTAACCTCCAGCAGGCAACCGTCGGAGAGCCGCGCAATGACCAGAATGTCCGGGCATTGCTGGAATACCGAAGCAAATTTCTGTTCCGACAGACGAAGTGCTTCTTCGGTGCGCTTGGTTTCACTGATATCGATCATCAGCCCGCGCATCACCGGTTCATGGCCGTGTTCGATCAGGCTGACGATATCGCGGACCCACAAGCAGCGCCCGTCAGCAGTGATAACCCGATAATCGAGGCTGTGGTCGCGTCCGGCCAGCACTTCGTGATCGCAAAAGCTCTGTGCGCGGGTGAGGTCGGCGGGGTGAATGATGTTGCGCCAGAAGCCTGGAATCAGCCAGTGGGACAGGGGGTAACCGAGCAGATCCTCGGCGTGGGGTGACACGTAGCTGTAAGTGAAGTCGCTAATCCGCGCTTCCCAGGCGATGGCCGAGAGGCTTTCTACCAGCCCGCGGTAGTGATATTCGCTACTGCGCAGCTCCTGCTCCAGATCAACCCGGCGGGCAATTTCCGAACTCAGCCGGCGGTTGATGCGGATCACTGCTGCCAGCACCGTGATCAGCAGCAGCAATCCTGGAAGGCCATAGACCAGCAGATCGGACCAGAAAGTCCGGTGGTCGAGGACGTTACCGACCCATTGTTCCTGGATTGTGCTGATTTCGGTCGGGGTCATGTCCGCCAGGACTTTGTCCAGGATGCCGGCCAGCATCTTGTTGTCTCGCGGCACGCCCATGGCCAATTGATAGCGATACGGCGTTTCGCCGCTGACATATAGCCCATCCAGCTTGAGCTGGCGCAAACTCCAGACGCTGGAAGCCAGATCACCCACCACGGCATCCACTTCATCTGTTGCCAGCGCCTGCAGGGCCGAGCTGACGTTGGGCATGGCCACCAGATTCAGGTCGGGATGGTGGGTGCGCAGCAGTTCATGGGGCGCATAATTTTCCACCACGGCGATTTTCAGCCCGTAAAGGTCTTGGAGCTTGCGCGGTTGAGGGCCGCCGACATGAGCCAGGATGACAATCGGGAAGTCCAGATAGGGGCGGGTAAACGACAGATAAGCCTGTCGTTCAGGTGTCGACATGATGCCAGGCAGCAAGTCCAGCTTGCCTTGCTTGGCCTGCTCCAGCACAACCGACCAACTGACGGGTTCGATGGGCGTGAGTTTGACCGCCAATCGCTGGCGAATCAGGTCGATATAGTCTGCAGCAAGTCCCTGGTAACGGCCCTGATCGTCACGAAACTCAAAGGGGGGCCAGGACGCATCGACACCCAGGCGCAAGTCCGGGTGGGCCGCAAGCCAGCTACGTTCTTCGTCGGTCAGAGTCAGCGCGCCAGCCGTTGCGGTCCAGGTCATCAGCGACAGCAAAAAAAACACGGTCGGCAGTCTGGGCATAACGGTCTCGTTATGGCTCGGGGAATGATTCGAGTGTAGACGGGCAAATCGACGGGAGGGGTATGGCGGGGGATTAAAATCTGCATAAAACAAAACCCCCGGCCTGGGCCGGGGGTTTTGTGATCACTCGTCCAGGAAGGAGCGCAAATGCTCGCTTCTCGTCGGGTGGCGCAGCTTGCGCAGCGCCTTGGCTTCGATCTGACGAATCCGCTCACGGGTCACGTCGAACTGCTTACCAACCTCCTCAAGGGTGTGGTCAGTATTCATGTCGATACCGAAGCGCATGCGCAGTACCTTGGCTTCACGGGCAGTGAGGCCGGACAGCACTTCGCGAGTCGCTTCTTTAAGGCTCTCAACGGTAGCAACATCGATTGGCGACTGCATGGTCGAGTCTTCGATGAAGTCACCCAGATGGGAGTCTTCGTCATCACCGATCGGGGTTTCCATGGAGATCGGCTCTTTAGCGATCTTCAATACCTTGCGGATCTTGTCCTCAGGCATTTCCATGCGTTCGCCCAGCTCTTCCGGCGTCGGTTCGCGACCCATTTCCTGCAACATCTGACGGGAAATACGGTTGAGCTTGTTGATCGTCTCGATCATGTGCACCGGAATACGGATGGTGCGGGCCTGGTCGGCGATCGAGCGAGTGATCGCCTGACGGATCCACCAGGTGGCATAAGTCGAGAATTTGTAGCCGCGGCGGTATTCGAACTTGTCTACCGCTTTCATCAAACCAATGTTGCCTTCCTGGATCAGGTCGAGGAATTGCAGGCCACGGTTGGTGTACTTCTTGGCGATGGAGATCACCAGACGCAAGTTCGCTTCAACCATCTCCTTCTTCGCGCGGCGGGCCTTGGCCTCACCGATCGACATGCGACGGTTGATGTCCTTGATCTCGGCGATGGTCAAACCGGTTTCGGTTTCCAGCGCGGTCAGCTTCTGCTGGCAACGAATGATGTCCGGTTGCAGGCGACCAATGGCTTCAGCGTATTTGGTCTTGCCCTTGGCCAGTGCGTCGCTCCAGCTTTCGTCGATTTCATTGCCCGGGAACTGGCGCAGGAAGTCGGCACGCGGCATGCGTGCATCACGAACGCAGAGCTGCATGATTGCACGCTCTTGTTGACGCAGACGGTCCAAAGCACTGCGAACACGCTCGACCAGGCCTTCGAATTGCTTCGGCACCAGTTTGATCGGCATGAACAGCTCGGCCAGTGCCAACAACTCGGCAATCGCTGCCTTGTTGTGACGACCGTGCTTCTTCAGGGCCTTGCGGGTGATTTCCATCTGATCGGCCACAGCGCCAAAACGCTGTGCGGCGATGATCGGATCCGGACCGCTTTCGGCTTCTTCTTCGTCATCCGAGGCTTCGGCGTCTTCGTCGTCGGAGTCGTCATCCGCTTTCGCGGCCTTCGCATCGATCGGCGGCGGCACTTCTGCCGCAGGCGGCGCAATGCCATCGTCCGGGTCGATATAACCGCTCAGGACGTCGGACAGGCGACCACCTTCGGTGGTGACGCGAGTGTACTCGGAGAGAATATGGTCAACCGTGCCAGGGAAGTGCGCAATGGCGCTCATCACTTCACGGATGCCTTCTTCGATACGCTTGGCGATTTCGATTTCGCCTTCACGAGTCAGAAGCTCGACCGTACCCATTTCGCGCATGTACATGCGCACCGGGTCAGTGGTGCGACCGATATCGGTCTCCACCGCCGCCAACGCAGCGGCTGCTTCTTCCGCAGCGGCCTCGTCGGTATCGGCGTCGGCCAGCATAAGGGCGTCCGCATCCGGAGCACTCTCGTGTACGGGGATCCCCATGTCGTTAATCATGCGGATGATGTCTTCCACCTGCTCTGGATCTGAAATATCCTCGGGCAGGTGGTCGTTGACCTCGGCGTAAGTCAGATACTTCTGCTCACGGCCCAGTTTGATCAACTCAATAATACGAGACTGCTGTTGCGCTTTTCCGGACATAACACCCTATCCACTGAAGGTCTTGGCGGGCAAAAAACAAGCCGAGGATTATACCTGAGCTATGACCTCACGCGCCAGTTGAGGTCGGGTTTGATGCGGAAACATTCTGTTTTAAGAGGTCGCGCATCTGTTTTGCTATCTGAATTTGCTCTTCAGCCGACAATCCCGGCTGCCTTGCTTTCTTGATGAGTTCGTCGAGGGTCTGCGTGTGCTGACCCGCGGATAATCTAGTAATGGTGTCTAAAAACTGTTGTTCAAGGTTGTCGCCGTCAATTAGCCACTCCTTTTCTGCGAGTGCTCTCAATAGGCGACCTTGCTCTGTGCCGTGCCAACGGGCCATCAACTGAATAGAGTTTAGCTTAGGATTTTTCTGCACGGCCTCGATCAAGGCGATTAGTACCTGAGCGTACGTGTTGCTCTCGTTGGCAAAATGATCGGCACTCTCAACCTTGCCGGCCAGTTGTGGGTGGTGGATAAGCGTTCGCAACGCGATAAGCGTCGGGGCTTCTACCGCCACTGGCGTGCGTGGAGCATAGGATTCATCGCGATCACCGCGCTTGCCGTTTTTGCTCCACGGTTTCTTGTCCCATTTTTTGCCGCCGGCACCGGGCTTCTTCGGCGTCCATTCCTGCTGGGGCGCGTAGGCCTCCTGGGGTTGATGGAAGTCTGAATAGTCCGGCATGGCGTCGTAATCCATACCCGGGTCATAGGCTGGCGGCGCGTCTTGAGGCGCGCTGTGAACCAATTGGCTGACCGCCTCGCCGCTCAAGCCGGTGATTTCCAGCAAGCGTTGACGCATCAGGGTGCGCAGATTGGCGCCTGGGACCTTGTCGATCAGCGGTGCCGCGAGGGTGGCCATATGGGCCTTGCCTTCGAGGGAGCGCGGATCGGCTTCTTCGGTCAGTTGCTGGAAGAAGTAGTCCGCCAATGGCTGAGCGTGCTGGTTGATGCGTGCTCGGAAAGCGTCGGTACCTTCGGAGCGGATCAGGGTGTCCGGGTCTTCACCTTCGGGCAGGAACAGAAAGCGTGCCCGACGGCCATCCTGCAAGCTCGACAGCGTTGCTTCCAGGGCTCTCCAGGCGGCATTGCGGCCAGCCTGGTCACCATCAAAGCAGAATAAGACGCTGGGCACCACGCGGAACAGGCGCTTCAAGTGTTCTTCGCTGGTGGCGGTGCCGAGGGTGGCCACGGCGTTGCGCAGGCCCTGTTGAGCAAGGGCGATCACGTCCATATAGCCTTCAACCACGATGATTTCATCGAGGTTGCGGTTGTTCTTGCGGGCTTCGAACAGGCCGTAGAGTTCCTGGCCCTTATGGAATACCGGGGTTTCCGGAGAGTTCAGGTATTTGGGCTTATCGTCACCCAATACCCGGCCGCCGAAGGCGATGATCCGGCCGCGGCTGTCGCGGATCGGGAACATCACGCGGTCACGGAAGCGGTCATAGCGCTTGCCGGTCTCGGCATTTTCCACCAATAGGCCGGCGTCGATCATGGCTTTCTGTTGAAGGGTGTCGCTGCTCAGGTGCTTGTACAGGTTGTCCCAGCCTGGTGGCGCAAAGCCGAGGCCGAAATCACGGGCGATTTCACCGGTTAAGCCGCGACCCTTGAGGTAATCGACGGCGGCCTTGCGCTGGGGATGGCTTTTGAGCGCCTGGCGGTAGAAGTCGGCGGCGGCCGTGAGCAGCGGGTACAGCGGTGAGTCAGTCGGCTGTCGGGGTTTGTGCGATCGGCCGCTTTCTTCCCGGGGAATTTCCATGCCGGCGGCCTTGGCCAGTTCTTCGACAGCCTGGGGAAAGTCCAGGTTGTCGTGATCCATGATGAAGCCGAGGGCATTGCCGCCAGCGCCGCAGCCGAAGCAGTAGTAGAACTGTTTGTCAGGGCTGACGCTGAAGGACGGGGTTTTCTCTTTGTGAAACGGGCAGCAGGCGGTGTGGTTCTTGCCGGCTTTTTTCAGTTGCAGGCGAGAGCTGACCACATCGACGATGTCGGTGCGGTTCAGAAGGTCGTCAATGAAGCTCTGGGGAATTAGCCCGGCCATGGCGTTCTCGTCATCTGCGCTGAAAGTAACCCGAAACGAGGTGCTGCCGAGCGCGGGTCGTTGTGTGAGGCGCGCAAGGTGTGCGGCTCGACCAGTGTCGTGTGCGTAATCGCTGTCGGGAAGTGTATCTGCCGAAAATCCACTGACGTTAATAACATTCAGTATTCGACACTTTGAAAGTGTTGCGCTGAGTCCGTCTGCGACCAGTCATTGGTCTCGGATAGCTCATAATTTGGCACGCTAGAGGTGCCTCGGGCTGATCGTCGTGAGAGGAATCAGTGGGTGTGCTCGTCAGTAGCCTTGAAAGGCTCGTCAGAAAAGACGTGCACCGCTGGCAAAAGAGCCAGGTCTGACGCGGTGAAGCAGATTCGTCTCTGTCGCGTCTGCGGCTTCGACGGTGAAGCATCAAGCGTTTTACGCAAATGCCATAAGCCCGGCTGAGGGCCGGGCTTGGCAGAAGCTTGCTACGAACGTCTGTGTATTAGTACAGACGAACGGCGCGGCGCTGTTCGCGCTGAACTTTCTTAGCGTGACGCTTAACAGCGGCTGCTGCTTTGCGCTTACGCTCAGAAGTTGGCTTCTCGTAAAATTCGCGGCTACGAACTTCAGCCAGTACACCGGCTTTTTCGCAGGAGCGCTTGAAACGACGCAGAGCTACGTCGAAGGGTTCGTTCTCTTTTACTTTGACGGCTGGCATCCAGAGCTACCTTCATTCATTACCGGGGTCAACATCCTCGCGGCAAAAGAGCACTTGAAGACGTCGGTTTTTAAGGGTTGCGGATGTTAACCCCTCAACGCTCGGAATGCAAAGCCTCTGATCGAAAACCGCTGGTCGGGGCATCGCGCGGCGACTATTATGCGCGCCTTCGAATTCAGCCTAAACAAGGCGCAAACCCATGCTAGTACTGGGATTAGAAACCTCCTGCGACGAAACCGGCGTCGCACTATACGACAGTGAGCGGGGCCTGCTGGCCGACGCGCTGTTCAGTCAGATCGACCTGCACCGCGCCTACGGCGGTGTGGTGCCGGAGCTGGCCTCGCGTGACCACGTCAAGCGCATGCTGCCCTTGATTCGTCAGGTGTTGGCCGAAGCCGACTGTGTGCCAACCGAGATCGACGCCATCGCTTACACCGCCGGTCCCGGCCTGGTAGGGGCATTGCTGGTGGGCGCTTCCTGTGCGCAGGCGCTGGCCTTTGCCTGGGGCATTCCAGCGCTGGGCGTGCATCATATGGAAGGTCACCTGCTGGCACCCATGCTGGAGTCGCAACCACCGGAATTTCCGTTCGTCGCTTTGTTGGTGTCCGGCGGTCATACGCAGTTGGTGCAGGTCGACGGAATCGGTCAATACACGCTTCTGGGTGAGACTCTGGACGACGCCGCGGGCGAGGCCTTCGACAAGACCGCCAAGATGATGGGGCTCAATTATCCGGGTGGCCCGGAAATCGCTCGCCTGGCGGAACAAGGGGTTGCAGGGCGCTTCGTTTTCCCGCGTCCGATGTGTGACCGTCCTGGACTGGATTTCAGCTTCAGCGGTTTGAAAACCTTCGCCTTGAATACCTGGCAGCAGTGCGTGAGCGCCGGGGACGACAGCGAGCAAGCCCGTTGCGACATCTCGCTGGCGTTCCAGCAGGCCGTGGTGGAGACTTTGACCATCAAGTGCAAGCGTGCCCTCAAGGCTGCAGGCATGAAGCGGCTGGTGATTGCTGGCGGCGTGAGCGCCAATAAGGCATTGCGCGCTTCTTTGGAAAAAATGCTCGGCGACATGAAGGGCGATGTTTTTTATGCCCGCCCGCAATTCTGTACCGATAACGGTGCAATGATTGCCTTCGCTGGTTGCCAGCGCTTGCAGGCTGGTCAGCAGGAAAGCCTGGCGATCAGTGTGCAGGCACGCTGGCCGATGGAGCAGCTCTCGGCGTTGTGATGAGTGTTGCTCATGGCCGGCATCTAAAAATGCCGTTCGCGCCCGGCAAACAGGTCGCGTAGATTGCCGCGATGGCGCCAGACGATCAATGCCGTGAGCATACTCATGGGTAGCAGCGCAGCCGGTTCTTGCCAAGCCAGCAGCGGCAGGGTCAATGGCGTGGCGATGAGCGCGGCCAGCGAGCTGGTTCGGGTCAGGTAGAACGTCAGCAACCAGGCGCATACCGCCAGCAGCGCTGCGGGCGGATACAGGCCCAATAACATTCCGGCAGCGGTGGCGACACCTTTGCCTCCGCGAAAGCGAAAGTACAATGGGAACAGGTGTCCGATGACGGCGCAGACGCCGATCCAGGCCTGATCTTGTAGCGAAAGGCCTGCAACGCCGGCGATCAGCACAGGCAGCAGGCCTTTGCAGAGGTCGCCGAGCAAGGTCAGGATGGCAAGTTTCTTGCCCGCCAGACGCAACATGTTGGTGGCGCCGGCATTGCCCGAGCCACTCATTCGCGGATCGGGGTTACCGGTCAGGCGGCTGAGCAAAATGGCAAAGGACAGAGAGCCGAGCAGGTAGGCGAGGATCGCCAATAACCAAAACATGCTAACTATTCCGGGGCGAGGACGCCCTGATTCTAACGGCGCAATGCGCCCTTGTCGTGTAGCGGAGAAAAGTGCTTGGACAGAGTGTTTATCGAGGGCCTGGAAGTCGACACCGTGATCGGTGCCTACGACTGGGAGCGAGGCATCCGACAATGCTTGCGTCTTGATCTGAGTTTCGCTTGGGATAACCGTCCGGCGGCAGCCGGCGACGACCTGACCCTGGCACTCGATTACGCGAGCGTTTCGTCGCGTATCCAGGCCTTTGCCGAACAGGCACAGTTCCAGTTGGTCGAGACGTTCGCCGAGCGACTGGTTGAAGTACTGATGAGCGAGTTCAAGATCACCTGGATGCGCCTCAAGCTGACCAAGCCGGGTGCTGTTCCTGCCGCTACCGGCGGCGTGGGCGTGGAGATCGAGCGCGGATGTCGCTGACTCAGGTGTATCTCGGACTCGGTAGCAATATCGAGCGCGAATCCCATTTGCGGGCCGGTCTGGACGCCTTGGCGGGTTTTCTCGTGGATATCCATTGTTCGCCGGTCTTCGAAAGCCAGGCGGTAGGGATCAAGAGCGGACCGTTTTTCAATTTCGTGGTGTCGGCCTTCACCGATTTGCCATTGATGGAACTGGATCGCCGGCTGAAATTCATCGAAGCCGACAATGGTCGCTATGCGCCAGACCGCAAGGGTTTGCCGCTGGACATCGATGTGTTGTTGTTCGGTGATCTGGTGGGCAGCTTTGATGGCTTGATTCTGCCGCGAGCCGAAATTCTGAAAAATGCCTTCGTGTTGTGGCCGCTGTCGCTGATCGCGCCGGATCGGGTGCATCCAGGTGTGGGCAAAAGCTTTGCGACACTGTGGAGTGAAGCGCAGATTGATCAGGTGTTGGCGCCGGTGGCGTTTGAGTGGCGTGGTCAGCAACTGACGCCTTCGAATTTGTTGTGACCTGACTGAGGTCTTCGCGAGCAGGCTCCCACAGATTTACGCTAACCCTGTGGGAGCGAGCCTGCTCGCGAAGTCTTTCAAATCGACGCCGCTTCCTTGTAAGCCTTCAACGCTCTGAGTCTTTCACGCTTGATCGCCTCGCCCAGCTCCGGACCTTTGAGTCCCTTCTCCAGCAATGGCTGAACCGCAACGCTACGAGCCGCCGTCGCCGCTCCGCGCAGGTAATCCGCCTGTGGATAACTTCTGTGTTCCAGGCCTTTGCGTCCACGGGCGTCCATCTCGCACGCCGCAATGAACTCCTCGAACCGTTGGGGGCGACGGTAAACGTCGAAGCTTTGCAACAATTCCAGCAGAGTCGATGGCTTCAGTTCCAGGGCTCGGTGGCCGTGGGTGTGATATTCGCCCACCAGCAGCGCCAGTTCCTGGCAATCCCTGGGTACCTTGAAGCGCTCATTGACCGCTTTGATCAGCTTGAGACCCTTGAACTCGTGGGCAATGTGCCGTGGCCACTCTTCCTCCGGCGTCAGTCCTTTGCCCAGGTCATGCAGCAGGCAAGCCCAGCGCACCGTCAGCGGCTGATTGTGCTTTGCAGCCTGCTCCAGGACGCTGAGAGTGTGTGCGCCGGTGTCGATTTCCGGATGGTGAGTCTCGGGTTGAGGAACCCCAAACAACGCGTCGATTTCCGGCATCAACACCTTGAGCGCCCCGCACGCGCGCAACACTTCGATGAAAACCTGTGGCTGGCTTTCCATCAGTGCGCGGGAAATTTCTTTCCAGCTGCGTTCCGCCGTCAGGGCTTCAAGCTCGCCTGATTCGCTGAGTTGGCGCATCAGGTCCAGTGTTTCCGGGGCGACAGTGAAGCCCAGTTCGGCATAACGCGCCGCAAAGCGGGCAACGCGCAGAACCCTGAGCGGATCTTCGGCGAATGCAGGGGAAACATGACGAAGTATGCGCGCTTCAAGGTCGCGCTGGCCGTGATAAGGGTCGGTCAGGTTCTGATGATCGTCCTCGGCCATGGCGTTGATCGTCAGGTCGCGGCGGATCAGGTCTTCTTCAAGCGTCACTTCGGGGCTGGCGTGAAAAGTGAAGCCGCCATACCCGCGTCCGCTTTTGCGTTCAGTCCGGGCAAGGGCGTATTCCTCACCGGTCTTTGGGTGAAGAAACACCGGGAAGTCTGCGCCAACCGGGCGAAAGCCCCGGGAGAGCATTTCTTCAGTGGTGGCGCCGACCACGACCCGGTCAATGTCAGTGACTGGAATGCCCAGCAGGCGATCACGTACCGCACCGCCAACTTTATAGATCCGCATAAAATACCTCCGTTAGCTCGACAGGATAACCGTTGCGTCGGGCTTTCGGAGGCACAAGCAGGCTCAAAGATGGATGACGGCCAAGTCCAGCCGCCCGTAATCACCTTCGCTGTGTTCGCTCCTGGGGGGGACATGGTGGGTTTTCATCACCTGATCCCCTTGCAGGGTCTCCAGATGAATGTCGAAGCCCCACAGGCGGTGCAGGTGTTTGAGTACTTCCTCGGTGGAATCCCCCAGCGGTTTGCGGTCGTGTTGCTGATGGCGCAGAGTCAGGGAGCGGTCGCCACGGCGGTCGATGCTGTAGATCTGTATGTTGGGTTCGCGATTGCCCAGGTTGTACTGGGCGGCCAGGGTTTCACGGATGATCCGGTAGCCGCCCTCGTCATGAATCGCCGGAACCAGTAGATCATCCTTTTGGTCGTCGTCGAGAATGCTGAACAACTTCAGGTCGCGGATCACTTTAGGTGACAGGTACTGCAGGATGAAGCTCTCATCCTTGAAGCTGCTCATGGCGAACTTGATGGTCGACAGCCAGTCGGTACCGGCAATTTCCGGGAACCAGCGACGATCTTCTTCCGTAGGTTCTTCGCACATGCGACGTATGTCGCGGTACATGGCAAACCCCAAAGTGTAAGGGTTGATTCCACTGTAATAGGGGCTGTCGAACCCAGGCTGAAAGACAACGCTGGTATGGGAGGTCAGAAACTCCATCATGAAGCCATCGGTGACGAGGCCTTCGTCATACAGGTCGTTCATCAGCGTGTAATGCCAGAACGTTGCCCAGCCTTCGTTCATGACCTGGGTCTGGCGCTGTGGATAAAAATACTGGGCGATCTTGCGCACGATCCGCACGATTTCCCTCTGCCACGGCTCCAGCAGCGGCGCGTGTTTTTCGATGAAATAGAGGATGTTTTCCTGCGGTTCGGCGGGGAAGCGCGCATTGTCCTTGTCGCTGTACTTGTCCGCGCCTTTTGGAATGGTCCGCCACAAATCGTTGATCTGTTTCTGCAGGTGTTCTTCCCGGTCCTTCTGCCGGCGACGTTCCTCTTCGGCGGAAATCGGATAAGGCCGTTTGTAACGGTCGACCCCGTAGTTCATCAGGGCGTGGCATGAATCGAGAAGGTCCTCGACCGCGTCGATGCCATGGCGCTCTTCACATTGCATGATGTACTGCTTGGCGAACACCAGGTAATCGATGATCGAGCTGGCATCGGTCCAGGTTCGGAACAGGTAATTGCCCTTGAAAAAGCTGTTGTGCCCATAGCAGGCATGCGCCACGACCAGCGCCTGCATGCAGATGGTGTTTTCCTCCATCAGATAGGCGATGCACGGGTCTGAGTTGATGACGATCTCGTAGGCCAGCCCCATCTGGCCGCGGGTGTAGGATTTCTCCGTGCTGAGGAAGTGTTTGCCATAGGACCAATGGTGATAACCCAGCGGCATGCCGACGGAGGCGTAAGCGTCCATCATCTGTTCAGCGGTGATCACTTCAATCTGGTTGGGGTAAGTGTCGAGCGCATAGCGGGCCGCGAGACGACTGATTTCGCGGTCGTAGGCCTGGATCAGCTCGAAAGTCCATTCGGAGCCGGTGGAAATGGGTTGGCGCTTCTGCTCTTTGGCGGTCATGTCACTAACCTGCGCTGGAAGAGTTCACGGAAGACCGGGTAGATATCTCCGGCCGAGACCAGTTGTTGCTGGGCAAAAGTGTCAGAAAAGGCTTCGGCGATGCGCTCGTACTCGAACCACAGGGCCTGATGTTCGCGTGGGGTTATCTCAACGTAAGTGTAGTACTGCACAAACGGCATGATCTGGTTGATCAGAATGTCGCGGCAAATCGGCGAGTCATCGTTCCAGTTATCGCCGTCGGAGGCCTGGGCGGCGTAGATGTTCCATTCGTTGGCTGGATAGCGCTCGGCCATGATCTCCTGCATCAGCTTCAAGGCGCTGGACACGATGGTTCCGCCGGTTTCGCGGGAATAGAAGAATTCTTCCTCGTCTACTTCGCGGGCGCTGGTGTGGTGGCGGATGAACACAACGTCGATCTTGTCGTAGTTACGCTTGAGAAACAGGTACAACAGGATGAAAAAGCGCTTGGCGATATCCTTGGTTGCCTGGGTCATGGAGCCGGATACGTCCATCAGGCAGAACATCACCGCCTTCGAACTGGGGTTGGGCTGCTTGATGAGCAGGTTGTATTTGAGATCGAAGGTATCAAGAAACGGTACACGATGAATGCGCGCGCTGAGTTTTTCGATTTCCGCTTCGAGTTCCTGGATATCGCCGAAATTGTCCGGTTCTTCCTGCTTCAATCGCAGAAGTTCTTCCTTGGCGTCCCGCAGTTTAGCCCGACTGCTGCCTGACAGGGCGATCCGCCGTGCATGGGCTGAACGCAGGGTGCGGATGATATTGATCCGCGACGGGTTGCCCTCGTTGCTGATCCCCGCGCGTACAGTCTTGAAGGTATCGGTGCCGGTCAGGTTGCGCTTGACCAGGTTTGGCAGCTCAAGATCTTCGAACATGAATTCGAGGAATTCTTCCTGAGTGATCTGGAAGACGAATTCATCCATCCCTTCGCCCGAATTACCGGCCTTGCCAGGCCCACGGCCACCGCCGCCTCCCGGTGGGCGGGCTATGTGTTCGCCGCTGGTGAACTCCTTGTTGCCGGGGTGCACCACGGTTTGCTTGCCTCCGCGGCCATGGTGAAGCACCGGCTCGTCGATGTCGCGGCCGGGAATGCTGATTTGCTCGCCGTGTTCCATATCGGTTATGGAACGCCGGCTGACCGCCTCTTCGACAGCCTTTTTGATGTGATCACGGTAACGCCGCAGAAACCGCTGACGGTTTACCGTGCTCTTGTTCTTGCCATTGAGACGTCGGTCGATCACATAGCTCATGACTGCTCCTTAGAAGCTGTCCTGAAAGGGGCAAGCCATCAAGCAGCACGCCGAGTGCCAAGGGATGTACACGCTCCCCCAAGCGCCGTGGTTACTGCCTGAACCTCGCTACCGACTTTCGAACACCTTCCTGAGGCCTGTGTAGCAGAAAAAGTGCAAACAGGCCTCGGGCTGACGACAACCGGTCTTGCCGGTGGCGGGTTACTGCGATTTTCTGACCCGCAGATACCACTCGGACAGCAGTCGTACCTGTTTGTCGGTGTAGCCCCGCTCGACCATCCGTGTGACGAAGTCGTTGTGTTTTTGCTGGTCTTCTTTGCTGGCCTTGGCATTGAAGCTGATGACCGGCAGCAGGTCCTCGGTGTTGGAGAACATTTTCTTCTCGATAACCACCCGCAGTTTTTCGTAGCTGAGCCAGGTCGGGTTCTTGCCGTTGTTGTTGGCGCGGGCACGCAATACGAAGTTGACGATTTCGTTGCGGAAGTCCTTCGGATTGCTGATGCCGGCCGGTTTTTCGATTTTTTCCAGTTCCTCGTTCAGTGCCACACGGTTGAGGATTTCGCCGGTTTCCGGGTCGCGATATTCCTGGTCCTGGATCCAGAAGTCCGCATACAGCACATAGCGGTCGAAGATGTTCTGGCCATACTCGCTGTAAGACTCGAGGTAGGCAGTCTGGATTTCCTTGCCGATGAATTCGATATAACGCGGCGCCAGGTACTCCTTGAGGAAGCGCAAGTAGCGCTCGCGGGTTTCAGCCTGGAATTGTTCCTGTTCGATCTGCTGTTCCAGCACGTAGAGCAAGTGCACCGGGTTAGCGGCGATTTCGTGCGGATCGAAGTTGAAGACCTTCGACAGGATCTTGAACGCGAAGCGTGTCGACAGGCCGTTCATGCCTTCGTCGACCCCGGCATTGTCGCGGTATTCCTGGATCGACTTGGCCTTCGGATCGGTGTCCTTGAGATTTTCGCCGTCGTACACGCGCATCTTGGAATAGATATTGGAGTTTTCCGGTTCCTTCAGGCGAGAAAGCACGGTGAACTGAGCGAGCATCTTCAAGGTGTCGGGTGCGCAATGGGCTTTTGCCAGCGAACTGTTGAACAGCAGTTTGTCGTAGATCTTCACTTCGTCGCTGACCCGCAGGCAGTAAGGCACCTTGACGATGTAGATCCGGTCGATGAACGCTTCGTTGTTCTTGTTGTTACGGAAGGTATGCCATTCCGATTCGTTGGAGTGGGCCAGCAGGATCCCGGTAAACGGAATCGCACCCAGGCCTTCGGTACTGTTGTAGTTGCCTTCCTGGGTGGCGGTCAGCAATGGGTGCAGCACCTTGATCGGCGCCTTGAACATTTCGACGAATTCCATCAGGCCCTGGTTGGCCCGGCACAGTGCACCCGAGTAGCTGTAGGCGTCGGCGTCGTTCTGCGGGAATTCTTCCAGTTTGCGGATATCGACCTTGCCCACCAGTGCCGAGATGTCCTGGTTGTTTTCATCTCCCGGCTCGGTTTTGGCCACGGCGATCTGGTTGAGGATCGACGGATACAGTTTGACCACGCGGAACTGACTGATGTCGCCACCGAATTCAGCCAGACGCTTGGTTGCCCAGGGCGACATGATGGTATTGAGGTAACGCCTTGGAATGCCGAAGTCTTCCTCGAGGATTGCGCCATCTTCAGTGGCGTTGAACAGCCCCAGAGGCGATTCGAAAACCGGCGATCCCTTGATCGCATAGAAGGGCACTTTTTCCATCAGTTGCTTGAGCTTTTCGGCCAGGGACGATTTACCACCACCGACGGGGCCAAGCAGATAGAGGATCTGTTTCTTCTCTTCCAGACCCTGGGCGGCGTGGCGGAAATACGACACGATCTGGTCGATGCATTCTTCCATCCCGTGGAAGTCTTCAAAGGCCGGATAACGGCGGATCACCTTGTTGGAAAAGATTCGCGACAGCCTCGAGTTGGTCGAGGTGTCGAGTAGCTCCGGTTCACCGATGGCCAGGAGCAGACGCTCTGCGGCGGAAACGTAGGCGCTACGGTCCTGTTTGCACAGTTCCAGATACTCTTGCAGCGTGAGTTCTTCCTGGCGTGTGGACTCGAAACGTTGTTGGAAGTGGCTAAAGATACTCATGACGTCACCTCGCTCGATACGTGGAGCCGACGCCGGATCACTCAGTCGATGCTGGCAGCAACCGAACAGGCAGTTGCTGTTTACCCCCCAGAACTCTCTCGGAGCTGACGACTCCGAAAGCTACTCCCGATGATCCGCGCGCCGGTGTACCGGCTCTCCCCTGTTTTGGATGGCCTGCGCTTAAGGATAGTTGGGAATTTGGCAGGTAAAGGCGAGATACGTAATTAGTTGTGGCAGACCGTTCGTCTGCCACCGCGCTAGCCCGCGCATGCCGGGGGCTTGCGCGTTACAAAAAAATTATTCGGAAGAGCTTTTCGCCGTTTCCGAAGGAAAAGTCGTACGCCACAGCTCAAAACCGCCATCCATGCTGTAGACGTCGGAGAAGCCTTGGCTGATCAGGTAAGCGGCAGCGCTCTGGCTGGAGTTACCGTGGTAGCAGACCACAACGGTCGGTGCGTCCAGGTCGGCAGCGCGGATGAAATCCGAGATCGAATGATTGTCCAGATGCTTCGAGCCACTGATGTGCAGGGCGGCATAGGTGGCAGGATCACGGATATCGACCACTACCGCGCCTTGTTCGCGCAGGGCATGGGCCTGTTCAGGGGGGATACGTTTGAATTCGCTCATGGCGGGCTCCTGTGGCTCGGCTGAAAGCGCAGTCTAGCGCGGGGCGCTGGCTGACGATGGTTCGGAGTTGAGTAGAGGGGCTGGAGGTTTGGTGGCATGGCCATGCTCGTCGCATTTGCAGGACAGGCGCTCGCCGTTGTCGACATTCATCAGGGTCAAGGCACCCCCCCAGACGCAGCCGGTATCGAGGGCCGAAATACCTGGTTCAAGGACTTTGCCTTCCAGTGCGGCCCAGTGGCCAAAGATGATTTTCAGGTCCTTGGTCTTGCGTTCCTTATGCAGGAACCAGGGCTTGTATCCCGGCGGCGCGCTGTCGAGACCTTCCTTGCTCTTGAGGTCAAGCTTGCCTTCGGCCGTACAGAAACGCATCCGGGTGAAATAGTTGGTGATCACCCGCAGTCGCGTCACGCCTTTAAGGTCATTGTCCCACTTTGCCGGATCGTTGCCGTACATGCCGTCAAGGTAGGGCGCAAACAGGTTGTCGTCGCGCAGGGCGGTCTCAACCTCGGCGGCGCACTTCAGGGCTTTTCGCAGTGACCACTGCGGCGGGATCCCGGCATGCACCAGCGCGACATTGCGCTGCTCATCGTAATGCATGAGCTTTTGCTGGCGCAGCCATTCCAATAACTCCGCGCGATCCGGTGCTTCGATGATTTCGCGCAGGGTGTCGGCTTTCTTCAGGCGTTCGATGTTCTTCCCGGCGGCCAATAGGTGCAGGTCGTGGTTGCCGAGTACGCAAACCAGCGATTCGCGGATGCTATAGAGGAAGCGCAAGGTATCGAGCGATTGCGGACCGCGGTTGACCAGATCGCCGACCAGCCACAGGCGATCTTTTGCGGGATCGAACGCCACTCGTTTGAGCAGGCATTGCAGGGCCTCCAGGCAGCCCTGCAGATCGCCGACGGCATACGTCGCCATCAGTGCAAGGCTCCCGGTACCGCGAGACGGAATGGCGCAATGATGGCGTCGAATTGCTGGCCGTCGTCGGCAATCATTTGATAGCTGCCTTGCATGGTGCCCACCTTGGTGGTCATGACCGTGCCGCTGCTGTAGGTGTGGCTCTTGCCTGCCTCGATCAGCGGTTGCTGGCCAACCACGCCCGCACCGCGAACCTCTTCGACATGTCCGTCGCCATCGGTGATCACCCAGTGCCGTGACAACAGTTTGGCCGGTATCAGGCCATTGTTTTGTACGGTGATGGTGTAGGCGAAGGCAAAGCGGTCGTGTTCGGGTTGCGATTGTTCTGCCAGATAGCGGGTGACGACGCTGACGTCGACCTGATAACGAGGATCGGACATGCAAGAGGCCTTAAAAACGAAGCGGGACGCGGGGCGTAGCTGATGAAGTTCAGTCTAGGCCAAGTATCGGGTAGTAAACCAGACATGGGCGCTGGTGTCCTACCCGATAACGCTTGGATTCTCTCAGGCGTCAGCAGGCTTGTGCAGGGGGTGTTCGCTGAGTTTGTCTGCCAGGCGCACAAAGGCGGCCAGATCGAGTTGCTCGGGACGCAAACTGCCGTCGACGCCGGCGGCTTCGATTTCGGCGTTGCTCAGCAGCAGCTTGAGGGTATTGCGCAAGGTCTTGCGGCGCTGGTTGAAGGCTTCGCGTACGACGCGCTCCAGCAGGCGGTGGTCCTTGGCCGGGTGCGGCAACACGGCGTGAGGCACCAGGCGCACGATGGCCGAATCGACTTTCGGCGGAGGGTTGAACGCGCCCGGGCCGACGTTGAACAGATGCTCAACCCGGCAATGGTACTGGACCATGATCGACAATCGGCCCCAGTCACCGCCGCCAGGCCCTGCCGCCAGACGCTCGACCACTTCCTTTTGCAGCATGAAGTGCATGTCGCGAATCAGGTGGGCGTTGTGCAGCAGGTGAAAAATCAGCGGTGTAGAGATGTTGTACGGCAGGTTGCCGACCACGCGCAGGCTGTTCGGCGCGGCGTTCAGGCTATTGAAGTCGAACTTCAGCGCATCACCCTGATGCAGGTTGAAGTTGTCCCTGCCGGCAAATTGCTGATTGAGGATCGGGACCAGGTCCTTGTCGAGCTCCACTACGTCGAGCTGGGCGCCGCTATTGAGCAGGCCTTTAGTTAACGCACCCTGGCCCGGGCCGATCTCCAGCATCCGGTCGTCGGGTTTGGCATGGATGGAGCGCAGGATGCGATCGATAACGCCGGCATCGTGCAGAAAGTTCTGGCCGAAGCGCTTGCGCGCACGGTGTTGGTATTGCTCAGTCATAAACGGGTCTCGGCCATCTGGTAGGCGGTTTCCAGGGCGACTTTCAGGCTGCCGGTGTCGATTTTGCCGCTGCCGGCCAGATCGAGAGCGGTGCCGTGGTCGACCGAAGTGCGGATGATCGGCAAGCCAAGGGTCACGTTGACTGCTGCGCCGAAGCCTTTGTACTTCAGCACGGGCAGGCCCTGGTCGTGGTACATCGCCAGCACTGCATCGCAGTGCTCCAGATATTTGGGGGTAAACAGAGTGTCAGCGGGCAGGGGACCACGCAGGTCCATGCCTTCGCCGCGCAGGCGCTCTAATGTGGGTTCGATGATATCGATTTCTTCATGGCCCAGGTGTCCGCCTTCGCCGGCATGGGGGTTGAGTCCGCACACCAGGATGCGTGGCTGGGCGATGCCGAATTTTTCCTGCAGGTCGGTGTGCAGGATTCGCGTGACCCGCTCCAGGCGCTCTGGCGTAATCGCATCGGCAATTTCGCGCAGGGGCAAGTGGGTGGTAACCAGTGCTACGCGCAATCCATGAGTGGCCAGCATCATCACGACTTGCGCGGTATGGGTCAGGTCGGCGAGAAATTCCGTGTGCCCGGAGAAGGCGATACCGGATTCATTGATCACACCCTTATGCACCGGGGCAGTGATCATCCCGGCAAAGTCTCCGTCCAGGCAGCCTTGGCCGGCGCGAGTCAGGGTTTCCAGAACGAAAGCAGCATTGGCTTTGTCCAGTTGCCCGGCGACTACGGTGGCGTTCAGCGGTGTATCCCAGACATACAGGCTGTTGGCGGGTGCGGGTACGTCCGGCCAGTTGTCCGGTGTAACCGGCAGCAAGTCGACCGCCACACCCAGCTGCACAGCCCGCTCAAGGAGCAGGTCGCAGCTGGTAATGGCGATCAGGGGATGTGGCTGGGCTTGCGAGGCGAGCAGCAGGCACAGGTCGGGACCTATGCCGGCCGGTTCGCCGGGTGTCAGCGCGAAACGTTGGGGTTTCACTGCGCTGCCTGGTCGGCGCCAGGGAGTTTGATTTCTACGTACGCTTCGTCACGGATCTGACGCAGCCAGGTTTGCAGCTCTTCGTCGTATTTGCGGTTGCGCAGTACGGTCATCGCTTGTTGCTCGCGAGCCTGGTTGGTGCTGTCGGTGGCGCGACGGCCAAGGACTTCCAGAACGTGCCAGCCATATTGCGTCTGGAACGGTTTGGACAGCTGACCTTGCGGGGTATTGGCCATCACTTCGCGGAACTCCGGAACCAATGCGTTCGGATCGATCCAGTTCAGGTCGCCGCCGTTGAGGGCAGAACCGGGATCTTCCGAGAAGCTTTTCGCCAGCTCACCGAAGTCTTCGCCCGCTTCGATACGGGTGTAGAGCGATTCAGCCAGCGCCTTGGTCTTTGCTTCGTCGCGGATCGGGCTCGGCTTGACCAGGATATGCCGTACATGCACTTCGTCACGTACCTGGGCTTGACCACCACGCTTGTCGGTGAGCTTCAGGATGATGAAACCACCTGGCGTACGCATTGGCTGGGTGATATCACCGATGGCCATGGTGCTCAGCAGGCGATCGAACGGCGGTGGCAGCTGAGCGGCTTTACGCCAGCCCATGTCACCACCTTCCAGTGCCGTTTCGCTGGCGGACCTGGCGATGGCCAACTGACCGAAGTCGGCGCCTTGCTTGAGCTGCTGGTAAACCGCGTCAGCCTGTTTGGCGGCATTCTGAATGGCGTCGGAGTTGGCGCTTTCCGGCGTAGGAATCAGGATGTTGGCCAGGCGGAACTCTTCGGACAGTTGCATCTTGCCAAGGTCGGACGCCAGGAAGTTTTTCACCTCCTGCTCGGACACCTGGATGCGCTCGGCCACTCGGCGCTGGCGCACACGGCTGATAACCATCTCGCGACGGATCTGGTCACGTGCGTCGTCATAAGACAGGCCGTCACGAGTCAGGGCCTGGCGGAACTGATCGACCGTCATGTTGTTGCGCTGGGCGATGGTGCCGACAGCCTGGTTCAGTTCTTCATCGGTAATGCGGATGCCGGAGCGTTCGCCGATCTGCAGTTGCAGGTTCTCGACGATCAGGCGTTCAAGCACCTGTTGCTCCAGTACGCTGGCCGGCGGCACGGCAGTACCGCGCTTGGCGATGGTTTGCTGAACTTCATGAACGCGCTGGTCCAGTTGGCTCTGCATGACCACGTCGTTGTCGACGATGGCCACCACTTTATCGATGGACTGTACCGCGGCGTTGGCCGCGGTACCCAGGAACAGCGCGCCCAGCAACAGCGGGCGCAGACAATCAGAAAGCTTGGTCTTCACGTTCACGATAACCTTGGATGCCTTTGTCGAGGAAGCTCTCTACCTTGGCGCCGGTGAGGCCGCCGAGTCCCTTCAGAACAATTTGGAGGAAGACGCCATGGTCGCCTTTTTCGTTTTGCGGTGCTTCCTGACTGAATTCGTCATAGGAAACCCAGTAACGGTTGATCAGGCGCAGTTTCCAGCAGCAGCTGTCGTACTCGAAACCACCGAAGGCTTCCAGCGTACGGTTGCGGTTGTAGTCGTACTGCCAACGGCTGATGGCGTTCCATTGCGGCACGATCGGCCAGATTACCGAGAAGTCGTGCTGTTGGATCTTGTAGTAATCCTTCACGTAGCCAGGCTGGCCGGGAACGCCGTAGTCACCGCCGCCCACTTGCCATTGACCGGTGTTCTGGTCGTAGCGGATCTGGTCATTACGATAGCGATAGCCGGCGTTGATGACCTTGTTCGGATTGTCTTCAGGCTGGTAGTGGAACATCGCGCTGCCCGAGCGAGGGCTGCGGCTGTCCGGGTCCCAGTTGTAATCGGCGGTCGCGCGCCAATCGCGGTTCCAGCGGTATTCGTATTCCAGCGCATAAGGGGATACGTCGGAGTGCGCGTCTTCGCGGGTCTTGGCATCGATACCCGGCAGTTGGACTTCGCGATCCTTGAAGTACAAAGCCTGGCCGACGCTGATGCGTTGACGCTCGAAACCGTTGTCTTCGATCCAGCGGCTGGTCACGCCCAGCGACAGTTTGTTCTCGTCGCCGACACGGTCGGAGCCGGAGAAGCGGTTATCGCGGAACAGCGACGCATAGTTGAAGGTGTATTCGCTGGTGTCGAACACCGGAATGTCTTCCTGATCCTTCTCGGGCACATAGAGATAGAACAGGCGTGGCTCAAGGGTCTGGCGATAGTTCTTGCCAAACCATTGGGTGTTGCGGTCGAAATACAGGCCGCTGTCGATGCTGGCGATCGGCACGCCACGGCTCTGGCTGCTGCCAAAGTCGCCATTGAGCTTTCTCTGTTCAGGAGTCATCGCGTCAATCTGAGCTTTGCCAATGCTGTCCAGGTCCAGGTCATACTGCGTGTACTGGTACTTGAGTTTTGGCTTCAGGAAGCCATAAGTCCACTCCAGCGGCAGGGCGACGGCCGGTGCAAGGTTGAGGCGATCACCGTTGGCGCGCGCCAGGCCTTGAACGTTGGTATCCAGGCGCGGCTCGACGTTACCGTCTTCATCGGTAAAGCTGCCGTTTCTCAGGTCGCGGTCGAATCGTACGATTTCAGTGTTGTACGTGAAGTCCAGGCCGCTTGGATGATATGGCAGGGCACCATCGAAAGTGATCTGCGGCAAGCGGTCATACGGTGTGATGTTCGACACGGTCGCCAGTTGATAAGCCTGGGCGTTGATGCGAGCGGTGTAGCTGTCGCCGCGATAGCTGACAGAACCTTGCTGGTTCACGTAGTCGGAGCTTGTCACACCGATCTGGTCGGTCTGCAGGTCCTGGAAGTAGTAAGGATCGCTGATCTTGGTGTAGTCGACTTGCGTGAAGACGCGCGAATCGAGGCCGCCCTTGTGTTGCCAGTTGTACATGTAGCGCGTTTTGTCGTAGTCGCTCTGCAGTTCGCGCTCGTTGTCTTCGTCGTTGAGGTAAGCGGCGCCGAACTGACCCTCGGTGGATTTGGTCAGGTAGCGGAATTCGCCTTCCATCAACAGGCCGCGCTTGCTCATGTAGCGCGGATACAACGTGGCATCGTAGTTCGGTGCCAGGTTGAAGTAGTACGGCGTGACGAGCAGGAAGCCAGTATCGCTGCCGCTGCCGATGGTCGGCGGCAGGAAACCGGACTGACGGCGGTCGTCGATCGGGAAGTAAATGTACGGCGTGTACAGGACCGGGAAATCCTTGACCCGCAGGGTCACGTTGGTCGCGGTACCGAAGCCGGTGGCCGGGTTCAGGGTGATGTTATTACCCTTGAGCTGCCAGGCGTTGCTGTTCGGTTCGCATGTGGTGTACGTACCGTCCTTGAGGCGGATGATCGCGTTCTCGGCGCGTTTGGCGTACAGCGCGTTACCGCGGATACGGGATTTGTGCATCACGTATTCAGCGTTATCGACCTTGGCTTCACCGGTGTCGAGCTGCACGTCGGCATGGTCGCCGACGATCAGCGCACCGTTGTCACGGATGCGCACGTTGCCGGCCAGTTCGCCACGGCTCTCGGCCTGGTAAAGGTTGGCTTCGTCGGCTTCGACCTGCATGCTGCCCTGGCGCATGACCACGTCACCGGCCAGGGTAGCGACTTGCTCATCCTGCTTATAGCGAGAGGCTTTTGCGCCGATAAAGGTGGGCGCGTCACTTTTGCTCGTCTTGTCATTCATGCCAGGACGAATCGGTTCGATATAGGAACCGGAGCAGTAGGGACCGGTTTCGGCCAGCTGTGCTGCAGTGAGTTGTTCGCGGGGAACCCAGTCGAGGTGGCTGTAGTCTTCGCTACGGGACTTCAGACCGCGACCCTTGGACTCGGTAACCAGCACGGGCTTGGCGCCAGTGGCTTCACTGGAACCATCCTGTGCCGCAGCCTCGCCGGTAGCGCTGACTGCGCTACCGTCATGGACGGGACGCGGAGGCAAGGCTGCCGCCGGTTTTTTAGGCGCACAGTCCCAGGCACCCGAAGCAGAGACTGAGCAGTCATACTGTTCCGCGGCGACCACGAAGGAAGTGGCGAGTGGTTGCAAGGCCAGCAGACTGCCGGTTACCAACAACGGAAATTTTTTACGAAACGCGGGGGATTTCAATGCCATCTTATTAGTCCGGGCTTCCTGCGTGCCATCTGCCCGCGGTGTGGGCCGCACGCCTCTCGATGGTCTGAAAAAGATGCTGGATAATAAAGCATGACCCGCTTGACGGCTAGCGCCGTCGGAGACCCTTGCAATGCCTGACCAAGATGTACGTTTGCAACACCTGAAAGTTTGGCTCGATGAACAATTGGCGATCCTTTTTGCAGAACAGGGTTGGGGTGCCATACCCCCGGCCACATTGACTGCGGCCAGTAGCGACGCGAGTTTTCGGCGCTATTTTCGGTGGGAGGGCGCAGATAAAAGTTTCATCGTCATGGATGCACCGCCCCCGCAGGAAAACTGCAAACCTTTCGTGGATATCGCTTTTTTACTGGCGAAATCCGGAATAAATGTGCCGAAAATTTATGCCGAAGATCTCGAGCGTGGTTTTCTTTTGCTCAATGACCTGGGCAACAAGACGTATCTGGACGTGATCGACAGCGAAAACGCCGATGATTTGTTCAACGATGCCCTGCAAGCGCTATTGGCTTTTCAGCAGTTGCCGATGGTTGCACCGCTGCCGAGCTATGACGTGGCACTGCTGCGCCGGGAACTGGAACTGTTTCCCGAGTGGTATGTGAAGCGTGAGCTGGGCATCGAGTTTGATGCGGCGCAGCAAGTGCTCTGGCAACAGGTCAGCGATCTGCTGATCGACAGTGCCCTGGCCCAACCGAAGGTCCTGGTACACCGCGACTACATGCCGCGCAACCTGATGCTCAGCCAGCCGAATCCCGGTGTGCTGGATTTCCAGGATGCGGTGTATGGCCCGGTGACCTACGACGTGACCTGCCTGTTCAAGGATGCATTCCTCAGCTGGCCAGAAGAACGCGTACGCGGCTGGCTGGAAAGTTATTGGCAGCAGGCCGCGGCGCTGGATATTCCGGTGCAGCCGGATTTCGAAGACTTTCTGCGCGCCAGTGACCTGATGGGCGTGCAGCGTCACCTGAAAGTGATCGGCATTTTCGCCCGCATCTGCCATCGCGATGGCAAGCCGCGCTATCTGAGCGATGTGCCACGCTTCTTTGCTTACATAGAAGCCGTGATCGCACGCCGTCCTGAACTGGCGGAACTGGATGTGTTACTGGCCAGCCTGCGGGCCGGGGTGAAGGCATGAAGGCGATGATTCTGGCGGCGGGCAAAGGCGAGCGCATGCGCCCGCTGACGCTGACCACGCCAAAACCGCTGGTACGTGCCGGCGGGGTCCCGCTGATCGAATACCACCTGCGCGCGCTGGCCGATGCCGGGTTTACCGAGATCGTGATCAACCATGCCTGGCTCGGTCAGCAGATCGAGGACTATCTGGGTGATGGTTCGCGCTATGGCGTAAGCATCCGGTATTCGCCGGAAGGGGAGCCACTGGAAACCGGCGGCGGGATTTTCCGTGCGTTGCCGTTGCTGGGCGATGAGGCTTTTGTCGTGGTCAATGGCGACATCTGGACCGATTACGATTTCAGTGTGCTGCATCAGCCGATTGTCGGCCTTGCTCATCTGGTGCTGGCCAGCAACCCGGCCCATCACCCGACCGGGGATTTCCAGTTGATCGACGGCCAGGTCACTGACGGTGCCCCCGGCGCCGCCAACCTGACGTACAGCGGCATCGCCGTGCTGCATCCTCAGCTGTTCGAAGGGTGCTCTGCCGGGGCTTTCAAGCTGGCACCGTTGCTGCGCACTGCAATGGCGAACGGACAGGTGTCCGGTGAGCGCTTGAACGGGCAGTGGGTCGACGTCGGCACTCACGAGCGCCTGGCTGAAGCGCAAGCCCTGATCGAAGCGAGACGCTGACATGTTGTGGCCAGGGACTCTGATCGGAGCCGGAGCGGGTTTTGCCATTGCCAGCATTCCGGGGGCCATGCTCGGTGCCTTGTTGGGACAGGCGCTGGATCGACGCCTGCACTTGCAAAGCTGGGCGCATCTGCGTGAAAAACTCGGTGGTCGCCCTGTACTGCGCAACGATGAATTGCTGTTCGTCTTGCTGGGGCGTTTGGCCAAGTGCGACGGGCGAGTGGTTGATGGTCATATCCAGCAGGCGCGTCAGGAAATGCGCGCGTTGGAGATGAACGAGCCGGCTCAGCGTCGGGCGATTGCCGCGTTCAATCGCGGCAAGTCGGGCAACGACCGGTTACGCGGCTACTTGCGTCGCCTGAGTGCCCAGCCCCATGCGGCCGAAGGGGTGTTGCGTGCCTGTTGGCGGATGGTTTGGGCCGATGGCCGGGCAGGCACCAGTGAGCGAGAACTGATCGCTCAGTGGGGCAAATGGCTGGGCTGGACGCCGCATCAGGTGCAGGCGTTGGCGACGGACTATGAGCCGCATAAGCGTCCACAGGTCAGCAATGCCGTGACTTATCAGGACGCACTGCGCCTGTTGGGTGTGTCCGCAACCAGTGAGCCGTCGCAGATCAAGCGCGCCTATCGGCGTCTGCTCAGTCGTCATCATCCGGACAAAATTGCCGGCAGTGGGGCGACGGCGTCCCAGGTGCGGGAGGCAACCGAGAAGACCCGGGAATTGCATAGTGCCTATACGTTGATTCGTCAGCGGCGGGACTTTCGTTAGCAGGATAGATTTGTGTCATCTGTGATATCGCTTTCGCGAGCAAGCCCGCTCCCACATTTGATCTCCAGTGTCAGAAGATCGAATGTGGGAGCGAGCCTGCTCGCGAATGGGGCGACCCGGTCTATCAGTCCGCCGTACCCTGCGGATTCAGCCAACCCCGCACCCGGCGAACCAACTGCTCCTGCTGTGCCTTGTCGTCACCCGGCAACGCCTTGAGCGATACCTGGCTGAATGCCGAGGTTTTCAAGCGTTTACTGGCTTGCAAGCGGGCCAGCGCCGCGTTGCGATCCAGCGGTTTGTCCATATAGAAAATGTCTGCGGTTGGCAGCTTGAGGCTTGGCGCGAGTTCGTCCAATTCCGGTTTTGCCTGAGTGGGTGTCTGTGCGGCAACCATGAGGAACCGCTCGACTTGCGGCGGCTGCCTTTCGCTCAGGTAGCGCGCGGCCCAATATGCGCCGGTGCCATGCCCCAGTACGACGATGCTGCGAGCGCTTTGCTGTTCGGCGAACGCGATGGCTGAGTCGAGACGGGCAAAGATCCGCTCAGCGTCTGCTTTCGACTGTTCTTCGCTGGTTTCGGCGACGGGCTTGTCGACCACGTCTGCTTCGCCGCCGGCGGCCTGTTCAATGGGGGCGGCGGTGGTTGAGTCCTTGCTGCCGACATCCGGCGTTTTGGGCACAGGCGGCAATTCGACAACGCGTGGTGCTATGGCATCGCTTTGCAAGTCCGGCAAGGTGATACTCAGGCTGCTCCATTCGGCGTTCGGCAAATTGCGCCGCAACGGACCGATTGCTTGCGGCCAGTCAGCGGTTTCGCCAGCGCCCGGGATGATAATGACCGCGCCTTTGGGCTCGGCGGTGTTGGCCGGCTTCCACAAGGCCAGGAAGCTGTCGCTGCCCGCCTGCAGTTGTTGCTGTTGCTGGGCCGGGATTTTTCGCTCAAGTGCTGCTGCTTCTTCCTGACTACGCTCAGGCAGCGGCTGACGTTCCACCGGTTTTTCTTCGGCGGCCTTTTCTGTGGCTTCAGCCGGGGCAGGTGCCGGGTCGGCAGCCTCAACGGAAAAAGCCCATGGCAGAATCAGCGACAGGCACAATGCTGGCAGTGCCAGGCGGTAGACAGGGGGCATCGGATATTCCAGGCCAGAAGTGATTCCGGCAGCCTAATGGGTTGGTCAGTATTTGTCAGTGTGTGAGAGTTCGATGATGCGTTTTCGCTGCCTGTGGGTTATCGGCTGTTTGTGGTTTCCCTTGATGGGCTGGGCGGCGGCCGCGCCCCCGGCGCATGTTGCCGTCTTGTCGCCCGAACAACAGCAGTGGCTGGCGCAGCAAAGCGAGCTGCGAGTGGGGCTGGTATTGCAAGCGCCCTACGCGCAATACGATCGCCGCCTGCAGCGGTTATCAGGGGCCAACGTCGAGCTGATGAAATGGCTGGCCAGGGCGCTTAAGGTCGAGCTGAGCTGGCGCAACTTTCCCGACGTTGAACAATTGGAAGCGGCGGCGCGCGCAGGTGAAATCGACATCGCGCCCGGGCTGACCCAGACCCCCGGCGGATTGCGTCTGTGGCAGTTCTCCGATCCGTATATGCGGGTGCCGCAACTGGTGGTCAGCGACCAGAAAAGCACCGGGACGGTGGAGTTGGAAAAACTCGACAGCCAGACCCGTGTCGCCGTGCGCATGCCCAGTGTCACCGCCGATTACCTGCGCGGCAACTATCCACACCTGAATCTCCAGGGCGTTCCGATGGAGCGTCAGGCGTTGCAACTCTTGTTGAGTCAGCAAGCCGGTTACGCGGTGGTCGATGAGGCGCAGCTGGGGCGACTCTCTATCGAGCCGGAGTTCGCCGGATTGGTGGTAGTGGGCGACATCGGCTTGCCGCAATTGCTGAGGGTGGCTACCCGGCGCGACAAACCGGAGCTGGCGGGTATCGTCGAAAGCGCGTTGCGAGCTATTCCGGCCAAGGATCTGGAAACCCTTCACAACCAGTGGCTGCAACCCAAGTACCCAAAACTCACTGAATCTCCAGGATTCTGGCAAAACCTCTGCCTGCTGCTGTTGGTACTGGCGCTTTGCAGCATGGCCATCGTGCTCTGGCAGCGCCGCCAACAGCACAGTCTGGAGCAGCGACTGGCGGCGGCGCAGGAAGACATTGCCTTGCGTGCCGCCAGCGAGGAGGCGTTACGACTCACGCAGTTTTCCATCGACCAGAGTACCGTCGGCATCCTTTGGGTCAACTGGGACAGTCACGTGCGCTATGCCAATCGTGCCGCCGAAACCATGCTGGGGTATCCACCGGGCGGGATCATCGACCGGCCTTTGATCGACTTCGAGCCTGGCCTGCACATGGATCGCTGGTTGAACCTGTGGAAACGCGCCCGGGCCAGCGACGAGTCGCCCCAAAGCTTCGAAACCAATTGCTTGCGAGCCGATGGCAGTATCCTGCCGACGGACGTCTCGCTGAGCTTCCTGCGTTTTCGCGATGGCGAGTATCTGGTGGTCTACCTCACCGACGTCACTGAACGCCGTCGCGCCCTGGCCGCTTTGCAGGAAAGCGAGGCTCGGCTGCAAGGAATCGCGGCGAATGTTCCCGGACTGGTCTTTCGCCTGGAGCGGGCGCCGGTGACAGGCCAGATCGACTTTGCCTACATCAGTGAGGGCAGTGAAAGTCTGGTGGGTTATTCGCCGGCCACCTTGGCCCACCGTGACAAAGGCCTGCGCAGCGTGGTGCATCCGGACGACAAGGCCAGTTATCACCAGACTCAGGATCATGCGCTGGACACTGACAGCGACTGGTCGTGGCAAGGGCGAATTCTCACGCGCCAAGGGGAGCAACGCTGGGCGGAAATCAAGGCGATTACCCGGCAGCTTGAGGACGGTGCCTACGTCTGGGACGGAATTGTCTGGGACATCAGCGAAAGCAAACGCATCGAACTGGAATTGGCCAGCTCCCGGGAGCAACTGCGGGAGTTGTCCGCACACCTGGAAAGCGTGCGCGAAGAGGAAAAGGCCCGCATTGCCCGGGAAGTTCACGACGAACTGGGGCAGATGCTGACCGTGCTCAAGCTGGAAACGTCCATGTGCGAACTGGCTTACGCGCAACTCGATCCCGGGTTGCACGAACGCTTGAACAGCATGAAGCGCTTGATCGCCCAGCTGTTCCAGTTGGTGCGTGATGTGGCGACGGCGTTACGTCCGCCGATTCTCGATGCCGGCATTGCATCGGCCATCGAGTGGCAGGCCCGCCGCTTCGAAGCGCGTACGCAGATTCCGTGCCTGGTGCAGGTGCCGGACAATTTGCCGGTACTCAGCGATGCCAAGGCGATTGGCCTGTTTCGAATCCTTCAGGAAGCGCTGACCAATGTCATGCGTCACGCCCAGGCGCATACTGTGGAACTGACGCTGGCCCTTGAAGACGACGAGCTGTGTCTGACGGTTAGCGATGATGGCGTAGGATTTGTCGCAACCGCTGGTAGGCAGACATCCTTCGGGGTCGTCGGCATGCGCGAGCGGGTGTTGATCATGGGCGGTGAGCTGTCACTTGAGAGTGAGCCCGGTGAGGGCACGACACTGATCGTGCGAGTGCCGTTGGATGAGGCCTGAAACAATGTGTTGTCTGGTCTGACGCCTTCGCGAGCCTGCTCGCGAATGATCTTGAATCTGGAGAAGAACGTGATCCGTGTACTGGTAGCCGAAGACCACACCATCGTGCGTGAAGGCATCAAGCAATTGATCGGCCTGGCCAAGGATTTGCTTGTGGTGGGGGAGGCGAGCAATGGTGAGCAGTTGCTTGAGACCTTGCGGCATGTGCCCTGCGAAGTGGTGTTGCTCGATATTTCCATGCCCGGGGTGAACGGCCTGGAGGCAATTCCGCGGATCCGCGCGTTGAACAACCCGCCGGTGATCCTGGTGTTGTCGATGCACGACGAGGCGCAGATGGCGGCCCGGGCCTTGAAGGTCGGCGCTGCCGGCTACGCGACCAAGGACAGCGATCCGGCCCTGCTGTTGACTGCCATCCGCAGAGTTGCGGCGGGCGGGCGTTATATCGACCCGGACCTGGCGGACCGCATGGTTTTCGAAGTCGGCCTGACCGATTCACGGCCATTGCATTCTTTGCTCTCGGAACGTGAGTTTTCCGTGTTTGAACGCCTGGCCCAGGGCGCCAATGTCAACGACATCGCCCAGCAATTGGCCTTGAGCAGCAAGACCATCAGCACCCACAAGGCGCGGTTGATGCAGAAGCTCAACATCACCTCATTGGCTGAACTGGTGAAGTACGCGATGGAGCACAAGCTTCTCTGAAAGATCATCGATCATTGTGGGAGCGAGCAGGGCTCCCCGCATCGTTGGCGATAACAGACTTATCCAATAACGACAGTTCTTTCCGACCGCTTTTGCTCATTCCTGCAGCTTTCGGCTATCCGTTTGCCGCTGCATTTACCAAATCCCGCCATCCTTGTAGGGCAATCCCTACCCCCAACCTTCCATCCGGCTGAGGCGATTCTCTCCTGCGTCCCGATTTGCGCGGTCCCCGGCGTCCACTAGGCTTAGTCCACAGCAGTTATCAACAACAAAGGTGTGGGTATGAGCCAGGTCGATTCAAGCGCAGGGGCCAATGATGTTCTGGTCAGCTTTCGTGGAGTGCAGAAGAGCTACGACGGCGAGAACCTGATCGTCAAAGACCTCAACCTGGACATTCGCAAAGGCGAATTCCTTACCTTGCTCGGGCCGTCCGGCTCCGGCAAGACCACCAGCCTGATGATGCTCGCCGGTTTCGAAACCCCGACTGCGGGCGAAATCCTGCTGGCCGGGCGCTCTATCAACAACGTGCCGCCGCACAAGCGTGACATCGGCATGGTGTTCCAGAACTACGCATTGTTCCCGCACATGACCGTGGCCGAGAACCTGGCGTTCCCGCTGACCGTGCGCGGCTTGAACAAGAGTGACGTCAGCGACAAGGTCAAGCGGGTATTGAGCATGGTGCAGCTTGACGCCTTTGCTCAGCGTTATCCGGCGCAGCTGTCCGGCGGTCAGCAACAGCGTGTCGCCCTGGCTCGCGCATTGGTGTTCGAACCGCAACTGGTGCTGATGGACGAACCCCTCGGCGCACTCGACAAGCAATTGCGTGAACACATGCAGATGGAAATCAAACACCTGCACCAGCGTCTGGGCGTGACCGTGGTCTACGTGACCCACGACCAGGGCGAAGCCCTGACCATGTCCGATCGGGTAGCGGTCTTCCATCAAGGCGAAATTCAGCAAATCGCGCCGCCGCGCACCCTGTATGAAGAGCCGAAAAACACCTTTGTCGCCAACTTCATCGGTGAAAACAACCGTCTCAATGGCCGTCTGCACAGTCAGACCGGCGATCGCTGCGTGGTGGAGCTGGGGCGTGGTGAAAAAGTTGAAGCGCTGGCCGTGAATGTCGGCAAGACCGGTGAACCGGTGACCTTGTCCATTCGCCCGGAGCGCGTGAGCCTCAATGGTTCCAGCGAGTCTTGCATCAACCGCTTCTCGGGACGGGTGGCGGAATTCATCTATCTGGGCGACCACGTCCGGGTTCGCCTGGAAGTCTGTGGCAAGACCGACTTCTTCGTGAAGCAACCGATTGCCGAGCTCGATCCCGGGCTGGCGGTGGGTGATGTGGTACCGCTTGGCTGGCAGGTCGAGCACGTTCGTGCGCTCGACCCACTTCTAGAGGCGCATTGATCGCCCCCTGCTTCAACAACACCAACCCTGCACGTGGAGAGAACAATAAATGTTGAGATCCCTGAAATTCACCGCTCTGGCACTGGGCATGATGGGGGCAGCGAGCGCTATGGCCGCTGGCCCGGACCTGACCGTGGTGTCCTTTGGCGGGGCGAACAAGGCCGCGCAGGTCAAGGCCTTCTATGCACCGTGGGAAGCGGCAGGTAACGGCAAAATCGTGGCAGGCGAGTACAACGGTGAGATGGCCAAGGTCAAAGCCATGGTCGACACCAAGAGCGTGTCCTGGGATCTGGTGGAGGTTGAATCGCCAGAACTGTCCCGCGGTTGCGACGAAGACATGTTCGAGCAACTCGATCCTGCGCTGTTCGGCAAAACCGAAGACTACGTCAAAGGCGCTATTCAGCCATGCGGCGTGGGCTTCTTCGTGTGGTCGACCGTGCTGGCCTACAACGCCGACAAGCTGAAAACCGCACCGACCAGCTGGGCGGATTTCTGGGATACCAAGCAATTCCCGGGTAAGCGCGGCCTGCGTAAAGGCGCCAAGTACACCCTGGAATTCGCACTGATGGCTGACGGCGTTGCGCCTAAAGACGTCTACAAAGTGCTGGCCGGCAAGGACGGTCAGGACCGCGCGTTCAAGAAACTGGATGAACTCAAGCCAAGCATTCAATGGTGGGAAGCCGGCGCACAACCGCCGCAATACCTCGCTTCCGGTGACGTGGTCATGAGTTCGGCCTACAACGGTCGAATCGCTGCCGTACAGAAAGAAAGCAACCTGAAAGTGGTATGGAACGGCGGTATCTACGACTTCGACGCATGGGCCATCCCGAAAGGTCTGGATAAAGCGCGCGCTGAAGCAGCGAAGAAGTTCATCGCGTTCTCGGTGCAGCCTCAGCAGCAGAAGACCTATTCGGAAAACATCGCCTACGGTCCGGCCAACACCCAAGCCGTACCGTTGCTGGCCAAGGATGTCCTCAAAGACATGCCGACCACCCCGGAAAACATCGCCAACCAGGTGCAGATCGACGTCAGCTTCTGGGCTGATAACGGTGAGCAACTGGAACAGCGCTTCAATTCCTGGGCTGCCAAGTAACCAGAGGGCTCGCCCTCCTGTGGGAGCGAGCCAGCTCGCGAAAGCGGTGTATCAGTCAGCATCAATGTTGAATTTGAAGACGCATTCGCGAGCAAGCTCGCTCCCACATTATCGATTGATCAAAGATTTCCGGAGTACGCCATGGCCATCGCCATTCCCGTGAACGCGGGCACTGACCCCACCTTGAAGCAGCGGCTCAAGCACGCCGAGCGGGTCAACCGCTGGAAGGCCCAGGCCTTGATCGCGCCGCTGGTGCTGTTTCTGTTGCTGGTGTTCCTGGTGCCGATCGTGGCGCTGCTCTACAAAAGCGTCGGAAACCCGGAAGTAGTCGGCGGCATGCCACGCACCGTGGCGGCCATCGCCAGCTGGGATGGTCGCGGCCTGCCCGCTGAACCGGTTTACAAGGCTGCCAGCGAAGATTTGGCTGAAGCCCGCAAGAATCAGACCTTGGGCGATTTGTCCAAACGCTTGAACATGGAGTTGGCCGGCTACCGCAGCCTGCTGACCAAAACTGCCCGTGCCTTGCCATTCGCCACCGAACCGACTTCTTATAAAGAAGCGCTGGAAGGTCTCGACGAGCGCTGGGGCGACCCGGCCTACTGGCAAGCGGTGCGCCGTAACACCAGCAGCATCACACCGTATTACCTCCTGGCCGCCGTCGATCACCGCATCGACGACCTCGGCGAGCTCGCGCCGGCCACACCCGACCAGGCGATCTACCTCGACATCTTTGCCCGCACCTTCTGGATGGGCCTGATCATTACCGTGATCTGCCTGGTGCTGGCCTATCCATTGGCTTACCTGCTGGCGAACCTGCCGTCGCGGCAAAGCAACTTGCTGATGATTCTGGTGCTGTTGCCGTTCTGGACGTCGATCCTGGTGCGAGTCGCGGCATGGATCGTTCTGCTGCAATCGGGTGGCTTGATCAACAGCGGCCTGATGGCCCTGGGCATCATCGATAAACCGGTGGAGCTGGTGTTCAACCGCATCGGGGTCTACATCTCCATGGTGCACATCCTGCTGCCGTTCATGATCCTGCCGATCTACAGCGTGATGAAAGGCATCTCGCCGACCTACATGCGTGCAGCGATATCCCTGGGCTGCCACCCATTCGCCAGTTTCTGGCGGGTGTACTTCCCGCAAACCTATGCCGGTGTCGGCGCCGGTTGTCTGTTGGTGTTCATCCTCGCCATCGGCTACTACATCACCCCGGCATTGCTGGGTAGCCCGAACGATCAGATGGTCAGCTATTTCGTCGCCTTCTACACCAACACCAGCATCAACTGGGGCATGGCGACCGCGCTGGGCGGGCTGCTGCTCCTGGCGACCGTGGTGCTTTATCTGATTTACAGCTGGCTGGTGGGCGCGAGCCGCCTGCGCCTGAGCTAAGGGGAGAATGAAATGCTGAGTCCTTATATGTCGCCCATCGAGCGGGTGTGGTTCTACAGCTTGCGGATTCTCTGCGGCCTGATTCTGTTGTTCCTGATCCTGCCGGTACTGGTGATCATTCCGCTGTCGTTCAACTCCGGCAGTTTCCTGGTGTACCCGCTGCAAGGCTTCTCGTTGCAGTGGTACCACGACTTCTTCGCGTCGGCGGAGTGGATGCGGGCACTGAAGAACAGCATCATCGTTGCCCCGGCGGCCACGGTGCTGGCCATGGTGTTTGGAACATTGGCAGCGATTGGCCTGACCCGCGGCGATTTCCCGGGCAAGGCGCTGGTCATGGCGTTGGTGATTTCACCGATGGTGGTGCCGGTGGTGATCATCGGTGTGGCCAGCTATCTGTTCTTTGCCCCCTTGGGCCTGGGCAACAGCTTCTTCTCGCTGATTGTGGTGCATGCGGTGCTGGGTGTGCCGTTCGTGATCATCACGGTGTCGGCGACCTTGCAGGGCTTTAACTACAATCTGGTGCGTGCTGCTGCAAGTCTCGGTGCCTCGCCGCTGACCACATTCCGTCGAGTCACCTTGCCGCTGATTGCTCCCGGTGTGATCTCCGGAGCGTTGTTCGCCTTCGCCACTTCGTTCGATGAGGTGGTGGTGACGCTGTTCCTCGCCGGCCCAGAGCAAGCAACCCTGCCACGGCAGATGTTCAGCGGTATCCGCGAAAACCTCAGCCCAACCATTGCTGCCGCGGCGACGCTTCTGATCGCCTTCTCGGTGATTCTGTTGCTGACGCTGGAATGGCTGCGTGGCCGTAGCGAGAAACTGCGTACCGCGCAGGTCTAACGCTACACACCGATCAACTGTCGGAGCGAGCCTGCTCGATAAAGCGGAGTGTCAGTCGACTCGAATGTCGAATGTTCAACCGTCTTAGCGAACCGGCTCGCTCCCACAGGGGGGGCTCCAGCGGACCTTCAGTTCATTCATGACCTGAATACCGGCGAACCACAAATCCCCAGCTACTATTGTGCCCAGCTCCCCTACCTATAAGAGGCTGCGCACATGAGTCTTTCTTCTTTCAAAATTGCCCACAAACTGATCACCGGCGCAGGGGCTATCGAGCAACTGGCGACGGAGCTGACCCGTCTGGACATCGACAATCCGCTGATCGTCACCGACGCCGCCCTGGTCAAGTCCGGCACGGTCGAGCTGGCACTGGCGCAGCTCGGGGAGCGCAGCTACGAGATCTTTGACCGGGTACTGCCGGATCCGGAAATCGCCATCGTCGAAGATTGCATGCGGGTTTACCGTGAGGGCGGGCACGACGGGTTGATCGGTCTGGGCGGCGGCAGTGCCATCGATATCGCCAAGAGCGTTGCCGCCTATGCCGGATACCACGGGGCGCTGGAGGATTTGTTCGGCATCGACCAGGTTCCGCGCAAGGGCCCGCCGCTGATCGCGATTCCAACCACTGCCGGCACCGGTTCTGAAGTGACCAACGTGGCGATCCTCTCCGACAAGGTCGCGCAGTTGAAGAGGGGGATCGTCAGTGACTACCTGTTACCGGATGTGGCACTGGTCAGCCCGCAAATGACCCTGACCTGCCCGCGCAGTGTCACCGCCGCCAGTGGCGTCGACGCGTTGGTGCATGCCATCGAATCTTACCTGTCGGTCAACGCCTCGCCGATAACCGACGCCCTGGCCATTGGCGCGATCAAGCTGATCGCCAAGGCTTTACCCAAGGCCTACGCCAACCCGTCCAACCTGCAGGCCCGTGAGGACATGGCCACGGCCAGCCTGATGGCCGGCATGGCGTTCGGCAATGCCGGGGTCGGCGCGGTGCATGCGCTGGCATATCCGCTGGGGGGGCGTTTCAACATTTCCCATGGGGTGAGCAACGCTTTATTACTGCCCTATGTCATGACCTGGAACAAGATGGCTTGCATCGAACGCATGCAGGATATTGCCGAAGCCATGGGGGTGAAGACCACTCATCTGAGTGTTAGCGAGGCGGCCGATAAAGCCGTGGAGGCCATGAGCACGTTGTGCGCCGCCGTGGAAATCCCCCCAGGGTTGCGCAGTTTCGGGGTGCCGGAGGACGCCATCCCGGCCATGGCCGTTGAAGCCGCGGGGATCGAGCGTCTGATGCGCAACAATCCGCGCAAACTCAGTGCCGTCGATATCGAGAAGATCTACCGCGCGGCTTATTAGAACCTCTGCCGTTGAGACTGATGGCAAAGCCCAATCATCGCGCTCACGGTGCGCGGGTCAAAGCATGAGGTATACAATGCGCGCCATCGTGATTTAGCTCAGAAAAGGTGCGTCATGCAGCCCTTCGTAATTGCTCCGTCGATTCTCTCCGCCGACTTTGCCCGCCTGGGCGAAGAAGTGGACAACGTCCTGGCCGCCGGCGCCGACTTCGTGCACTTCGATGTCATGGACAACCACTACGTTCCAAACCTGACCATCGGCCCGATGGTGTGTGCGGCGCTGCGCAAGTACGGCGTAACCGCGCCGATCGACGCGCACCTGATGGTCAGCCCGGTGGACCGCATCGTCGGTGATTTCATCGAGGCCGGCGCGACCTACATCACCTTCCACCCGGAAGCCACGCAGCACGTTGACCGTTCCCTGCAACTTATTCGCGAAGGCGGCTGCAAGTCGGGCCTGGTGTTCAACCCGGCAACGCCGCTGGACGTGCTCAAGTACGTGATGGACAAGGTCGACATGATCCTGCTGATGAGCGTCAACCCGGGCTTCGGCGGGCAGAAGTTCATTCCCGGCACGCTCGACAAGCTGCGCGAAGCGCGGGCCTTGATCGATGCGTCCGGTCGCGACATCCGCCTGGAAATCGATGGCGGCGTGAACGTGAACAACATTCGTGAAATCGCTACGGCGGGTGCCGACACCTTTGTCGCCGGCTCGGCGATCTTCAATGCCCCGAACTACCAGGAAGTGATCGAGAAGATGCGCTCCGAACTGGCGCTGGCTCGCCCATGAGTGGTTTCGAGCAGCTGTTCCCGGGAAGTCTGCCAAGGCTGGTGATGTTCGATCTGGATGGCACCTTGATCGACTCGGTCCCGGACCTCGCAGCGGCTGTGGATAACATGCTGCTCAAGCTCGGCCGTGCACCCGCCGGTATCGAATCGGTTCGCGAGTGGGTAGGCAATGGTGCGCCGGTGCTGGTTCGCCGTGCGCTGGCCGGTGGTCTCGACCATTCGGCGGTCGATGACACCGAGGCCGAAAGAGCATTGGAGATTTTCATGCAGGCGTATGGCGAAAGCCATGAGCTGACCGTGGTCTATCCCGGCGTGCGCGACACCCTGAAGTGGCTGCACAAGCAGGGTGTCGAGATGGCGCTGATCACCAACAAGCCCGAGCGCTTCGTCGCACCGCTGCTGGATCAGATGAAGATCGGTCGCTATTTCCGCCTGATCATCGGCGGCGATACCCTGCCACAGAAAAAACCGGACCCGGCCGCGCTGTTTTTCGTGATGAAGATGACCAACATCCCGGCCTCGCAATCCTTGTTCGTCGGCGATTCGCGCAGCGATGTGCTGGCGGCGAAAGCGGCGGGGGTCAAGTGCGTGGCGTTGAGTTACGGCTACAACCATGGGCGGCCGATTGCCGAAGAGTCGCCAACGCTGGTTATCGATGATCTGCGCAAACTAATTCCCGGTTGCCTGGATCCGGCCGCTGAGATAACGTTGCCCGACGCTGTCCAACCCCCTTCTGGAAACGCCATCGTGGTGGTCACTCGCAAACTCTGGATGAAAGTCATCAAGGCCCTGGCCCGCTGGCGTTGGCGCGCCTGACTTGTTCCTGGCCGGTTACCCCGGCGCGTTTGCATACCTGACTGTCAGACCCTCAAGCCACGAGGCACATCATGATCCGCGAAGAATTCCTGCGTTTGGCCGCTGCCGGCTACAACCGCATCCCGCTTGCCTGCGAAACCCTGGCCGATTTCGACACGCCGCTGTCGATCTACCTGAAACTGGCCGACGAGCCCAACTCTTACCTGCTGGAATCGGTACAGGGCGGCGAAAAATGGGGCCGGTACTCGATCATCGGCCTGCCGTGCCGTACTGTGCTGCGGGTTCATGATCATCACGTCAGCGTGACCGTCGACGGCGTCGAAACCGAAAGCCATGACGTCGAAGATCCGCTGGCCTTCGTCGAAGCTTTCAAGGCCCGCTACAACGTGCCGACCATCGCCGGCCTGCCGCGTTTCAACGGTGGCCTGGTGGGTTACTTCGGTTACGACTGCGTGCGCTATGTGGAAAAGCGTCTGGGTAAATGCCCGAATCCGGACCCATTGGGCGTGCCGGACATTCTGCTGATGGTTTCCGACGCGGTGGTGGTGTTCGACAACCTCGCTGGCAAGATGCATGCGATCGTCCTGGCCGACCCGGCGCAGGAAGATGCTTTCGAACAAGGTCGTGCGCGCCTGGAAGAACTGCTGGAAAAACTCCGCCAGCCGATCACCCCGCGCCGTGGCCTGGATTTCAGCAAGCAGCAAGCGGCTGATCCGGTGTTCCGCTCCAGCTTTACCCAGGACGATTACGAAAAAGCCGTCGACACCATCAAGGAATACATCCTGGCCGGTGACTGCATGCAAGTGGTGCCGTCCCAGCGCATGTCGATCGACTTCAAGGCTGCCCCGATCGACCTGTACCGCGCGCTGCGCTGCTTCAACCCGACGCCTTACATGTACTTCTTCAACTTTGGCGACTTCCACGTCGTTGGCAGTTCGCCGGAAGTGCTGGTGCGGGTCGAGGACAACTTGATCACTGTGCGTCCGATTGCCGGCACCCGCCCACGTGGAGCCAACGAAGAGGCTGATCTGGAGCTGGAAAAAGACCTGCTGTCGGACGCCAAGGAAATCGCCGAGCACCTGATGCTGATCGATCTGGGCCGCAACGATACCGGTCGAGTGTCCGAGGTCGGTTCGGTGAAACTCACCGAGAAGATGGTCATCGAGCGCTATTCCAATGTGATGCACATCGTGTCCAACGTCACTGGCCAGTTGAAGGCCGGCCTGACGGCAATGGACGCATTGCGGGCGATTCTGCCGGCGGGTACGTTATCCGGCGCACCGAAAATTCGCGCAATGGAAATCATCGATGAGTTGGAACCGGTCAAACGCGGTGTCTACGGTGGTGCCGTCGGCTACTTCGCCTGGAACGGAAACATGGACACTGCCATTGCGATCCGCACGGCGGTGATCAAGAACGGCGAACTGCATGTGCAGGCCGGTGGTGGCATCGTCGCCGACTCGGTGCCGGCGCTGGAATGGGAAGAAACCCTGAACAAGCGTCGCGCAATGTTCCGTGCGGTTGCCCTGGCTGAACAAACCCCGGCCGCCTGAATTCGCCATTAACCCTGTGGGAGCGAGCCAGCTCCCGAAGGGGCTGGCACAGCCAACATTGATTTAGCCTGATCCACCGCTTTCGCGAGCAGGCTCGCTCCCACAATGGCTTTACCTGCATAAAAAAAACGCGGCGCCCGTAAAGGCGCCGCGTTTTTCATATTTGCTGTTTGCTTGATCAAAAGTCCAGCGCGACTCCAACGGAAATCCCTTGCTGGGTAAAGTCATCATCCTTGCGAAAGGTGTACCCGCCACGTAGCGCAAGATCGGTCGTCAGCTTGTGGCTGACCCCCAGGCTCACGCGATTCAAATGACTCTGTGGGGTATAGCCATCAAGCGTGAAGTCGAGGGACGGCAAACTATTTAGGGCGATGTTCACCTTCTGCACGTCATCTTCATACTCGCGCTCGTAGGCATATTCGCCAAACACTTGGGTCTGCGGGGTGATCTGATACTTACCCTGCAACCCGGCGCCGAGACGTTTCGAATCGCGCTTCTGGTCATCAAAGGTCAATGCCGTGGAGCGGTTGTCATTTTCCGAGTAGCCGTCGACTTCCACTTTTGCGTAATCGGCACTGATGAATGGTGACAGGTGCCACTCACTGCCGGGCTGCGCAATGTCGTAACCAACGCGTGTGCTGAACGCCCAAAGGTAGCCATCGGTGTCGCCTTTTTCCGCTCCCTCGCTCGCACCCAGGTCGAATTTGCGCTTGAGGTTGTCGTAGTCCAGTTTGCCGCCGGTCAATGCGGCATCGGCCCACCACCGGTTTTGCTGGAACTGGGCGAATAGGGTGGCCAGGTAGCTGTTGAGTTTGTAGTCGGAATCGTTACTGCCCGCCTCCAGACTCTGACGATAGAAGCCTGCCGCCACACCTACGCGCCAGGCTTCATTGAGGCGATAGCTGCCGCCAATGTTCAAGCTGTAGCCGTTGCCATCGGCATCGGCACCGCTGCTTTGATGGTCCACATCGAGATGCTGGCCACCCCCGGCCACGATGGCACGCCACTGGCCGACCGCCTGCCAGTTCTCCCAGTCGGATTGCCATTGGCTGCGCAGTTCATCCTGATGCGCGCGTAGCGTGGCGTGGGCCATTTCCGGCAGCAGCGTCAGCTCCCAGGGCGCAGCGAGTAATGAATAGGCGTAATCGGACACCAGCTTTTGCCCGGCTTCGGTCGGATGCACCCCATCGTTATAAATCAACTTGCTCGGATCCGGAGTAGCGCTGTTGATGCCATAAGTAGCGTTTTCGGTGCAACTATCACCACTGAAACAAGTGGCAGTCAGATTCTGGCCGGTAGCAAAACCGAATCGCGCTGGATCGGCGAAGGTTTCCTGCAACAGCAGTGGAATATTCAGCGGGATGATTTCGGCATCGATCCCTGCCAGTCGCGTGACCAATTGCCGGTTGAAGGCTGCGCTCAGCTGTGACGAGGGCGTCTGCAGAGGCGTGCCGTTGATCGCTGGCGTCAAACCCAGGTCAGGCAGCAGCCAGACCATGATGTATCGGGCGCCGGCGGTTTGCAGAACCTGAGCACTGTTTGCCAGTCGGTCCGCGGCGGCGTTTGCCTGAGCGCCACTTTGAACGCGCCCCTGAAGAAAGTCATTACCACCCCCGGAGAGGTAATACAGCGCGTTCGGATCGGCGCGAAAGTTATTGGTCGGCAGATAGCCCGCACGGGTGCGCTCACCGGTGGCGGATGCGGTGGTGATCGAGTCGAGGATCTGGTCGGTGCGATAACCACCAACGGCCCAGTTATTGCCATCAGGCAAGCCCTGGGAAGCACGCGCGGCCGAGGTTGAAGCGGCGGTCTGGTCTGGTGAAAAACCGAGTCGTGCACCCAGCAGTTGGGTGGAGTTTGCGGAGTAAACTTCGCCACTGCCGTCCTGATAAGTCGGTCCGGTACGGTTGGTGAAGCGCAGGGTAGCGCCGGGAGGGCCACCGGCGTCGGTAAACTGCCCTGCATCGTTGAGGCTGTCGCCGAAGACGATAAACTTCGAATAGGGGTTGGGCGCCGCGATTGCTTGAGTGCAGGCCATGGCAAGCAAGCAGCCGGCAAGTGGTGCATACAGCGTCTGTCTGATCATGAGCAAGTCCGTTTGTTTATTGTTTTAATGAGCGAAACGACAGTGGCAAAAACTATAGAACCAGATGCCATTCGGCGCGAACCCGCCGAATGTTACATAAGGTTCGATCGCGCCATATTGCACGCTCCGCCCAGCTAAGTTACTGTGCCAAGACGTATAAATGAGACCTTCCCCGTGTTGATCGTCAGCAAACTACTGGATCAAGTCATCAAGGCACACGCCCGCTGGCGTTGGCGCGCCTGAATCCTTCTGCCGGCCCTGCCGGATCTTTACCGCTTTGCCTTCTTTGCCCGTAAGACGCACCGCTTTGCTGCGCGATTTCAGCGACCGACAAAGTGCAGGACGCTGCGGGTCAATCATTCGAAGGCTGTATTAAAGTCAGTGAATTCAAGAGGTTCTTAACGCCATGTTGCTGATGATCGATAACTACGACTCCTTTACCTACAACGTTGTGCAGTACCTTGGTGAGCTCGGCTCCCAGGTCAAAGTCGTGCGCAACGATGAACTCACCATTGCCGAAATCGAAGCCCTCAACCCTGAGCGCATCGTTGTGTCTCCTGGCCCTTGCACCCCGACCGAAGCCGGCGTCTCGATTGAGGTGATCAAACACTTTGGCGGCAAACTGCCGATTCTGGGTGTCTGCCTCGGTCACCAGTCCATCGGCCAGGCCTTTGGCGGTGATGTGGTCCGTGCCCGTCAGGTCATGCACGGCAAGACCAGCCCGGTGTTCCACGAGGACAAGGGCGTGTTCGAAGGCCTGAACAATCCGCTGACGGTTACCCGCTATCATTCATTGATCGTTAAGCGCGAAACCCTGCCCGACTGCCTTGAACTGACCGCGTGGACTCGGCACGAAGACGGTTCGGTCGACGAGATCATGGGCCTGCGCCATAAAAGCCTGAACATTGAGGGGGTGCAATTTCACCCCGAGTCGATCCTCACCGAACAAGGCCACGAACTGTTCGCGAACTTCCTCAAACAAACCGGCGGCACGCGCTAAGGACTTTTCATGAATATCAAAACAGCCCTGAGCCGTATCGTTGACCAGCTCGATCTCACCACTGAAGAAATGCGCGATGTGATGCGCGAAATCATGACCGGGCAATGCACGGACGCGCAGATCGGTGCGTTCATGATGGCCATGCGCATGAAGAGCGAAAGCATCGATGAGATCGTCGGTGCCGTGTCGGTGATGCGCGAGCTGGCGGACAAGGTCGAACTCAAGACCCTGGACGGCGTGGTGGATGTGGTCGGCACTGGCGGTGATGGTGCCAACATTTTCAACGTTTCGACCGCGTCTTCTTTTGTCGTGGCAGCGGCAGGATGCACCGTGGCCAAGCACGGTAACCGTGCGGTGTCGGGCAAGAGCGGCAGTGCCGATTTACTCGAAGCTGCCGGGATCTACCTCAACCTGACGCCTGTTCAGGTGGCGCGTTGCATCGACAACGTCGGCATCGGGTTCATGTTTGCCCAGACCCATCACAAGGCCATGAAATACGCTGCCGGCCCGCGCCGCGACCTCGGCCTGCGAACCCTGTTCAACATGCTCGGCCCGCTTACGAATCCGGCTGGCGTGAAACATCAGGTGGTGGGCGTGTTCAACCAGGCGTTGTGCCGGCCATTGGCCGAAGTCCTGCAACGTCTTGGCAGCAAGCATGTGCTGGTGGTGCATTCGAAAGACGGTCTGGATGAATTCAGCCTGGCGGCGCCGACCTTTGTCGCCGAACTCAAGGATGATCAGATCACCGAGTACTGGGTCGAACCAGAAGATCTGGGCATGAAGAGCCAGAGCCTGCACGGTCTGTCGGTGGATGGCCCGGAGGCCTCGCTGGCGCTGATCCGTGATGCGCTGGGCAAGCGCAAAACCGAGAACGGCCAGAAAGCCGCCGAAATGATTGTGCTCAATGCCGGGGCGGCGCTGTACGCCGCTGACCTGGCCAATAGTTTGAAACAAGGCGTGGAGCTTGCGCACGACGCCCTGCACACCGGTCTGGCTCGGGAAAAACTCGAAGAACTGGGTGCCTTTACCGCGGTATTCAAAGTGGAGAATGAGGGATGAGTGTACCGACGGTTCTGGAGAACATTCTGGCACGCAAGGTCGAGGAAGTTGCCGAGCGTAGCGCTCGTGTAAGCCTCGCCGAGCTGGAAAGTCTGGCCAAGGCGGCCGATGCACCCCGTGGTTTTGCCCAGGCGTTGCTGGCTCAGGCCAAGCTGAAACAGCCGGCAGTCATTGCCGAGATCAAGAAAGCTTCGCCGAGCAAAGGCGTGATTCGCGAGAACTTCGTTCCCGCCGACATCGCCAAAAGCTACGAGAAGGGCGGTGCGACCTGTTTGTCCGTACTGACCGATATCGATTACTTCCAGGGCGCCGACGCGTACCTGCAGCAGGCCCGCGCGGCATGCAATCTGCCGGTAATCCGCAAGGACTTCATGATCGATCCATACCAGATCGTCGAGGCCCGTGCCTTGGGCGCCGACTGCGTGCTGTTGATCGTCTCCGCTCTGGATGACGTGAAAATGGCCGAGCTGGCGTCGGTAGCAAAAAGCGTCGGCCTCGATGTGCTGGTGGAAGTCCACGATGGCGACGAACTGGAGCGGGCCTTGAAAACCCTCGACACGCCATTGGTTGGCGTGAACAATCGCAACCTGCACACCTTCGAGGTCAGCCTGGAAACCACTCTGGATCTGTTGCCGCGTATCCCGCGCGACCGCCTGGTGATCACCGAAAGCGGCATCCTCAATCGCGCCGATGTCGAATTGATGGAAATCAGCGACGTTTACGCGTTTCTGGTGGGCGAAGCTTTCATGCGTGCCGAGAGCCCGGGTACTGAATTGCAGCGATTGTTCTTCCCTGAGCGTGGCATTCCTGTCAGCGGTTCGACCCTCGACTGATTGCTCATCGACCGAGTCGACCCTTTCGCGAGCAAGCCCGCTCCCACAGTAGATCTCTGGTATCAGCAGATCCCTTGTGGGAGCGAGCCTACTCGTGAAGGCGGCATAAGATGCACCACAGGCTTCAAGTCCTACGGAAAACCTTATGACCTCAGCTCTCTCCCTGACCATCGAAACCGGACTTCAAGCCGAACAGGATCTGTTGGCAACAGTCTGTGCCGGCGACTCGGAATTCGGCCTGCTGTTCTGGCAACCGAGTGATCGGGCGCTGGTCATGCCGCGCCGTTTGAATCGGTTACCGGGTTTCGAGGCAGCATGCGAGGTTTCGGCAGCGGCGGGCTGGCCTGTGCTGTTACGCGAAACCGGCGGCGAGCCGGTGCCACAATCGGCCTCGACCCTCAATATCGCGCTGGTTTACGCGCCACCGCGCAGCGAAGGCGATCTTAACCGCATCGAATCTGGCTACCGACGCCTGTGCGATCCGATCTGTCAGTTGCTGGATGAACTGGGTGGCACTTCATCTCTTGGCGAAATCGACGGCGCGTTTTGCGATGGACGTTTCAACGTTAATCTGGATGGGCGCAAGATGGTGGGCACCGCCCAGCGCTGGCGGCAGAGTCAGGGCGGTCAGCGTCCGGTCGGGCTGGTACATGGTGCAATGCTGCTGGATAACGAGCGCGAATCGATGGTTGCGGCGGTCAATCGCTTTAACGAGGCTTGCGGTCTGGAGCAACGGGTGCGTGCCGAGAGTCATATCGCCCTGCATGAGAAGTTCACGGCGCCAAGTGCGCTGGTACGTCTCGACGAACTCTTCCGGCAAATGCTGGCACAGATGTTCGACGCCTAGGCTCGAGAACTTAACGGGTACCGAAGACCACCATGGTCTTGCCTTTGACATCCACCAGGTTGCGTTCCTCCAGATCCTTGAGCACGCGACCGACCATCTCCCGCGAACAACCGACAATCCTCCCGATTTCCTGACGAGTCACCTTGATCTGCATGCCGTCGGGGTGAGTCATCGCATCCGGCTGCTTGCACAGTTCCAGTAGGCAGCGAGCAACACGACCGGTTACGTCGAAAAACGCCAGGTCACCGACCTTGCGAGTGGTGTTACGCAGGCGTTGTGCGATTTGTCCGCTTAACACGTAAAGAATGTCTGGATCCTGCTGCGACAACTCGCGGAATTTCGCATAGCTGATTTCCGCGACTTCGCATTCGGCCTTGGCGCGAACCCAGGCGCTGCGTTCCTGTTCCTGGCCTGCTTGTTCAAACAGGCCCAGTTCGCCAAAAAAGTCCCCGGCGTTCAGGTAGGCGATGATCATTTCCCGACCATCGTCATCCTCGATCAGAATCGTGACCGAACCTTTAATGATGAAGAACAGCGTTTCCGAGCGGTCGCCGGCACAGATGATGTTGCTCTTGGCCAGATAGCGACGGCGCTGGCAATGCATCAACAGCTTGTCGAGGTTCTTGATCTTGGGTGTGGGGGCAATAGCAACCATGGTTGTATCCCGAAATGACTGCACGGATATGTGGTTCTTTTAGGAATTGCGGAAACACCGGCGAAGATGGCTATACGCCAGCGATTTGGCGTCAGCTTAACAGACACTTCCTGCGATATTCGAGAATTTACCTACAAGGCAGATCGTTATGTCCTAGGAAGGCGAGCGCGGTCAATCACGGGGCCTGTGCTAAGCTGGCGACCCTTTTTTAGACAGTGGAGTCTTGGCGATGAAGGCACGCATCCAATGGGCTGGCGAAGCCATGTTCCTCGGCGAATCCGGCAGCGGTCATGTCGTGGTCATGGACGGTCCGCCCGATGCAGGCGGTCGTAACCTGGGTGTCCGGCCGATGGAAATGCTCCTGCTGGGTGTTGGCGGTTGCAGCAATTTCGACGTGGTCAGCATCCTCAAGAAATCCCGCCAGGCGGTGGAGAGCTGCGAAGCCTTTCTCGAAGCCGAGCGCGCAACCGAAGATCCGAAAGTATTTACCAAGATCCACATGCACTTCGTGGTCAAGGGCCGCGGGCTGAAAGAAGCCCAGGTCAAGCGCGCCATTGAGCTGTCCGCCGAGAAGTATTGCTCGGCGTCGATCATGCTGGGCGCTGCGGGTGTCGAGATCACCCACGACTACGAAATCATCGAGCTTGGCTGAATCGACATTCAACTATCATAAAGTCTGTGCAGACTCTGGCGATCCCCTGCTGACGTCTGCATAATGCGCCACTTTTTTCAGGGTGGCGGCCTGTCAGCCGACAGGCCGCATACCCGAACAGACAACCAAAATCGCCATCGCGAAGAGGTGTTAACCGTCCTACGCAGGTGCGTCGTTCGCATCTGACGGGCATGCTTGATCACGCGGCAGGGCCGCAATACATAGAGAGTTTTTAACGGTGAAAAGCAAACTCAAGCTCCACGGGTTCAATAACCTGACAAAGACCTTGAGCTTCAACATCTATGACATCTGCTACGCGGAAACCCCGCAAGACCAACAGGCTTACGTCGAGTACATCAATAAAGAGTACAACGCCAAGCGCCTGACGCAGATCCTCACAGAAGTTGTCGATATCATTGGTGCCAACATCCTGAACATCGCCAGTCAGGACTACGAACCGCAGGGCGCCAGCGTCACGATTCTGATCTCTGAAGAGCCGGTCACCCCGACCGACAGTCAGATCGAAGAATCCCCGGGTCCGTTGCCCGAGATCATCCTGGCCCACCTCGACAAGAGCCACATCACGGTGCACACCTACCCGGAAATCCATCCGGATGACGGTATTGCCACCTTCCGTGTGGATATCGACGTATCGACGTGCGGGGTCATTTCACCGCTCAAAGCGCTCAACTTCCTGATTCACCAGTTCGATTCGGACATCGTGACCGTGGATTATCGTGTGCGCGGCTTTACCCGTGACGTTGAAGGCAAGAAGCACTTCATCGACCACGAGATCAATTCGATTCAGAACTACCTTTCCGAAGACACCCGCGACGCGTACCAGATGACCGACGTGAACGTGTACCAGGAAAACCTGTTCCACACCAAAATGCTGCTGAAGAACTTTGAGCTTGATAACTACCTGTTCGGTGATGCCACCAGCAACCTGTCACCTGAACAACGCGCTCAGGTTACCGAGCGTGTGAAACACGAAATGCTCGAAATCTTTTACGCGCGCAACATGCCGAACTAAGATCTTCGAACACAAAAAAAGGCGGCTACCTCACGGTAGTCGCCTTTTTCATGTCTTTAATAAAAACTGTGGGAGCGGACTGGCCCCGACGAGGAGCGCACTGGCGCTGCAATGCTCAGATCCGATACGTACTCTTGGTCATCACCTTCGCCATCAAGCTCATCCCGAACTTCACCGGCGCAGGAAAGCGGAAACCGCCAGCCTCCAGCGCGCTTTCGGCATGCTGCTCTTCATCAATGCGCATCTGTTCAAGAATCGCCCGGGACTTTTCATCCTCCGCCGGTAGCTGCTCAAGGTGTTCGTTCAGGTGTTTGCACACCTGATCTTCCGTCGCCGCGACGAAACCCAGGCTGACTTTGTCGCTGATCAGTCCCGCGACCGCGCCAATCCCGAACGACATTCCGTAGAACAGTGGATTGAGAATGCTGGTGTGGCTGCCCAACTGCTTGATGCGTTGCTCGCACCAGACCAAATGGTCGATTTCTTCTTCGGCGGCGTGTTCCATGGCTTCACGCACTTGCGGCAACTTCGCGGTCAGGGCCTGCCCCTGGTACAGCGCCTGGGCGCAGACTTCGCCGGTATGGTTGATGCGCATCAGGCCGGCAACGTGGCGGGTGTCTTCGTCGCTCATTTTTGCGTCCGGCTGCACGATGGCGGGCGATGGACGGTACGGCTGGCCACTGAAGGGCAACAAGGTACGCATCGCGGCATCGGCTTGCAGCAGAAGGCGGTCAATCGGCGAGTAGTGACGTTGGGTAGTCATGCTGACCTCCGGAGTAATCTCGGCGGCCAGTTTAACCCAATCGGCCGGGGAAGGTTTGCGCGGGGTCATTGTGCTGCAGTTGCCATGACAATGCTGTGATGCATTTGTGGAAGCAGCGGTGCGCCGCTCCCACAAGGTTTGTTGCAATCAGCCCGGCGGCCAGTGCATTTGGCGCTGACCCAGAACATGCATATGAATGTGATACACGGTCTGTCCCCCCAGGTCATTGCAGTTCATGACTACACGGAAGCCTTCTTCGCAACCCAGTTCCAGGGCCAGGCGCTGGGCGGTGAACAGAATATGTCCAGCCAATGCCTTGTCGTCCTCAGTGAGGTCATTCAAGGTGCGCACCGGCTTTTTCGGTACCACCAGAAAGTGCACCGGGGCCTGTGGGGCGATGTCGTGGAAGGCCAGTACCTGGTCGTCCTCGTAAATGATCTTCGCCGGGATTTCCCGGTTGATGATCTTGGTGAACAGAGTATCCACAGCTGTTTCTCCGTTGTTTGAGCTGGCCTGAGTGTACCCATGGGGAATGCACCAGCCCAGTGTTTTACCGTAGGACCGTTCAGCGCGGGCAGTAAGCCTTGTTGACCATGCCGGTGATTGTCCGGATCAGCCATCGCGAACCGAACCGGGGCAGGGCGGCAAACCAGCGGTTGCACCGACCGGGAATAATGATTGCGCGATTTTTCTCCAGGGCTCGAACGGTATAGAGCGCGACTTCCTCCGGGCTCATCATCATCTTGCTGTCGGCCAGCTTGTCCGCGTTCAACTGCGCGGTGCGGAAAAACGCCGTGCGAGTCGGGCCGGGGCAGAGCACCGAGACCTTGACCGCACATTTTTTCAGCTCGACGCGCAATCCTTCGGAAAAGTGCAGCACATACGCCTTGCTCGCGTAATAAGTGCTCATCCACGGGCCGGGATGAAAGGCTGCGACCGAGGCGACGTTCAGGATCTGCCCGCCGCCCTGCAGCGCCATGCTGTTGCCGATGGCATGGCACAGGCGAGTGAGCGCGAGAATGTTTACTTCAATCAGATCCTGCTCGGTCATCCAGTCCTGGGCCAGAAACGGTCCGCAGGTACCAATACCGGCGCAGTTGACCAGCAGGTCGATCTGCCGGTCACCTTCCTCGAGCTCCAGCAAAAAACCGGACAGCCGCAGCGGCTCACCCAGGTCGCAGGCACGGAACAACACTTCCACGCCAAACCGCTGAGTCAGTTCGAGCGCAATACTTTCCAGCTGATCACGTTGTCGGGCCACCAAAATCAGACTACGGCCGCGCCGGGCCAGCGCTTCGGCCATGGCCAGGCCGATGCCGCTGGAAGCGCCGGTGATCAGAGCGTAACGGGTCATTCAGTTCTCCATCGCAACAGCTTCGCGCCGCGACGCAGGTGTCACGAGCCGGAAGCGCTGTTCATTCTTGCGCAGAGTCTACAGGGGGGCGGGCTGCTTCGGCTGCATCGTCCGTTGAAATTGCGGGTGTTTCGGTCTCAATGTCGATTTCATCGGTGATCACCGAGCCACTTTCGTAGCTGCTTTCCAGGCTGCTTTCGTATTCTTGCTGGATCGCGGAGATTCCGCCGAGCATAGCGCCGACGAAAAACAGACCGATGAATACAATCCACAATGAACACAGCACTTTCACCGCTGTGCTGTTGGGTGGGGGAGGCGGGCCATAACGGTTGGCTCCAGTGTTGCCTGGCACGACCATGATCACCAGTGGGAAGAAACTGCCCACGAAGGGTACGAGGTTCAGCAACCAGAGCCAGCCTGACCAGCCGATATCGTGCAGGCGCTGAACGCTGAACAGAATGCTGACAATCACGAACGCGAGGAACAGGAAAAACGCAAAGATACCGCCGATGATCAGGCCTGTGGTGGAGTCGCCACTGACCAATCCGAGGCCGATGAGTGCGAACACGCCCACGATGGGCAAGGTCACCAGGCTAAGGACCAGGGTCCAGGCCAGAAAACGCAGGCGGCCTATCCGCCCTTCGACGCTGAACGGCTTGAGTGTGGCGAATTCGGGAAGGTTGTCGCCGACGTTGGCCCGGGGCGGCGCATAGGGGGAATCGGGTTCCTGTGTGGTATCGACGTGTTCATGAACGTCCGACAGTTTCAACTCGATCGGCGTCTCGGTTTCGATCCGGGCGTCAATGCCGGTTTTGCTCAGCGCCTGTAGATAAGTTTGTGCATCACTGTGAGACAAATCGCGTTTGAGTGCGACGGCGCGACCACTGAACAGGCGCTCGATAGCGGTGACATCGCTCTTGAACAGACCGGCCAGGTTGAGCTTGGCCGTGGTGATTTCGACACCGGGCTGTAGAGCACCGTCGAAAACGATCTTGTAACGGGGTTCACTCATGGCCGAGGCATCCTTGTCGCGCGTGTTGAAGCGGTGAGTGTAAGGCCAGCCTGGCGTCGCTGGCCCGGGTTTCTTTCAGCGCGGCCAGCGCTTGGGCAGTTGCGCCGCGTGTTCCAATGCCTTGCGGTACTCGGCGTCGAGACGCGCCACCAGTTGATCGACGCTAGGCAGATCATCGATTTCACCGACACCCTGGCCCGCCGACCAAACGGTTTTCCAGGCCTTGGCTTCGTCGCTCAACGGCTTGAGCTTCGAGCCGAAATTGACTTCGCCCTTGTTTTGCAGCGCGGCCATGTCGAAACCGGCAGCCTCCAGGCTCTGGCGCATGAAACTCGCTGGTACGCCCGACACGGCGGGAGTATGGATGATGTCGGCGGCTCTGGAAGTCAGCAACATTTCTTTGTAGGCCTCAGGCGCATGACTCTCGGTGGTACCGATAAATCGCGTGCCGAAGTAGGCGAGGTCCGCACCGAGCAGTTGCGCGGCGAGAATTTCGTGACCGTGGTTTAGGCAGCCAGCCAACAGCAAAGTCTTGTCGAAGAACTGGCGGATCTCGGCGATCAGCGAAAACGGACTCCAGGTCCCGGCATGCCCGCCGGCACCCGCAGCGACAGCGATCAAGCCATCCACGCCGGCCTCGGCCGCTTTCTCCGCATGGCGTCGCGTCGTCACATCATGGAATACCAGGCCGCCATAGCTGTGGACTGCATCGACCACCTCTTTCACGGCTCCGAGGCTGGTGATCACGATCGGCACTTTGTGCTCGATGCAGATTTCCAGGTCCGCCTGCAGTCGTGGGTTGCTGTTGTGGACGATCAGGTTCACCGCGTACGGCGCGGGGTTCTCCAGTGTTGCCAAGCCTGCTTCGATTTCCTCCAGCCAAGCCTTGAAACCGCTACTCTCGCGCTGGTTCAGTGCTGGAAAGCTGCCAACCACGCCATTGCGGCAGCAAGCGAGTACCAGTTGCGGATTGGAAATCAGGAACATTGGCGCCGCAACCACGGGCAGATGCAAACGTTGTTCGAGCAGAGCGGGCAGTGCCATTGGAAGTACCCCGGTGAGTTATACCTATTGGATTTAGAACGGCCGAACGACGACCAGAATTACGACTGCCAGCAATATCAGAACAGGCACTTCATTGAACCAGCGATAAAAGACATGGCTGCGGGTGTTTTCGCCACGGGCAAAACGCTTTACCTGGGCGCCGCACATGTGGTGATAGCCGATCAGCAACACCACGAGGGTCAGCTTGGCGTGCATCCAGCCCCCCTGACTGAAATAAGCGCCCGGATTAAGACTGATCAGCCAGCCACCGAAAATCAGTGTAGCGATCATCGCCGGACCCATGATGCCGCGATACAGCTTGCGCTCCATGATGCTGAAGCGCTCCTTGCTGACGGTATCTTCGCTTTGAGCGTGGTAAACGAACAGGCGCGGCAGATAAAACAGGCCTGCAAACCAGCACACGATGCTGATGATGTGAAAAGCTTTGAGCCATAGATAAAGCATTTTTAGTTGTTCCCAGGTTCACGGTAGCCCGGATAGTAGAGGCTTGACGCTCCGCACGTCACCTTGCAGGTTGTCGCAGGCGCGCGCGGCCCCTATTATCGACGGCTTTCCAGTGGGTTCGTTGAGGGCAGGTTTATGGTCAAGGTCGGTATCGTCGGCGGCACGGGTTACACCGGTGTCGAACTGCTGCGTCTGTTGGCACAGCATCCGCAAGCAGAAGTGGTGGTCATCACTTCCCGATCCGAGGCCGGCCTGGCCGTGGCCGATATGTACCCGAACCTGCGAGGCCATTACGACGGCCTGGCGTTCAGCGTTCCGGACATCAAGACTTTGGGTGCCTGCGACGTGGTGTTCTTCGCAACGCCTCACGGTGTTGCACACGCCTTGGCAGGTGAGTTGCTGGCGGCCGGGACCAAGGTCATCGACCTGTCTGCGGACTTCCGTCTGCAAGATGCCGATGAGTGGGCCAAATGGTACGGCCAGCCGCATGGCGCACCGGAACTGTTGGAGGAGGCGGTCTATGGCCTGCCGGAAGTCAATCGCGAGCAGATCAAACAGGCACGCCTGATCGCTGTGCCAGGTTGCTACCCGACCGCTACGCAGTTGGGTTTCCTGCCACTGCTTGAAGCGGGGCTGGCCGATGCCTCGCGCCTGATCGCCGACTGCAAATCCGGCGTCAGCGGTGCAGGTCGCGGCGCAGCTGTAGGTTCGTTGTACTCTGAGACGTCGGAAAGCATGAAGGCATACGCCGTCAAAGGGCACCGTCATTTGCCGGAAATCCGTCAGGGTCTGCGTCGTGCAGCGGGCAAGGACGTTGGCCTGACCTTCGTTCCACACCTGACGCCGATGATCCGTGGCATTCACTCGACGCTTTACGCTACCGTGGTGGATCGTTCGGTAGATCTGCAGGCGTTGTTCGAAAAGCGTTATGCCAACGAACCGTTCGTCGATGTCATGCCGGCCGGCAGCCATCCGGAAACCCGCAGCGTGCGTGGTGCCAACGTTTGCCGTATCGCGGTGCATCGTCCACAGGACGGTGATCTGGTGGTGGTGTTGTCGGTGATCGACAACCTGGTCAAAGGTGCATCGGGCCAGGCGGTACAGAACATGAACATCCTGTTCGGGCTGGATGAGCGTCTGGGTCTTTCCCATGCAGGCATGTTGCCATAAGGCTTTACCACTCAAAGTAAAAAGGCCCGTTGAACGGGCCTTTTTGCATTCAGGGCTGACGATTGAGATGGTTGATATACCATAACAATAGTTGACCGATTTTCTAGGACAAGCGGATAATGCGCGTCATCACGCATTATGGCGGCGTAACGCCGGGAGATAGTCAGCATGAGCGTCGAATCCTTCACCCCCACGGCTTTGCAATTCACACACGGTGCCGCGCACAAGGTGAAGAGCCTGGTCGATGAAGAGGGGAATGATCGCTTGAAGCTGCGCGTATTCGTTACGGGCGGCGGTTGTTCAGGTTTTCAGTATGGCTTCACCTTCGATGAAGAAGTGGCCGATGACGACACTATCGTCGAGCGCGAAGGCGTGAGTCTGGTTGTCGATCCGATGAGCTTCCAGTATCTGGCAGGTGCCGAGGTGGATTACCAGGAAGGTCTGGAAGGTTCGCGTTTCGTCATCAAGAACCCGAACGCGACCACTACCTGTGGCTGTGGCTCATCGTTCTCGATCTGATCAGCGCGACCGTATCATTAAAACGCCGCATGGCCTCACGGCCCTGCGGCGTTTTGCTGTCTGACGTTTATGCGGGATAGATTGCGCCCAATACGCGCAAGCCTCGGGCGCCGGTGACGCTCGGGCGATTGGCTGCGATACCCTCGAGGCAGCAGTGGGCCAGCCAGGCAAAGGCCATGGCTTCGACCCAGTCCGGATCTACACCGTATGCGGATGTGCTGCTGACTTTTGCCTTCGGCAACAGGCCGGCGAGGCGATTCATCAGTGTGGCGTTATGCGCGCCGCCGCCGCAGACCAGCAGCTCCTGGGTATCCGATTGGGCGCTTTGCAGTGACTCGACGATGGTCAGTGCGGTGAGCTCAAGCAGCGTTGCCTGCACATTTTCTGCGGCGAAAGTTGGCAGCGTTGCCAGGTGTTGCATCAACCACGGCAGGTTGAACACTTCACGACCGGTACTTTTCGGGCCTTTGGTCACGAAAAACGAATCGCTGAGCAACGCCTTTAGCAGTACCGGTTCAACCTTGCCACTGGCGGCCCACTGGCCATCGCGGTCAAAGTTATCGCCGCGTTGCTGGTGTATCCACGCATCCAGCAGCACATTCCCTGGGCCGCAGTCGAAGCCGGCCACGGGTTTGCCAGGCTCTATGAGGCTGAGGTTGCTGAAGCCGCCGACGTTCAGTACGGCTCGGTTGCCGGCACGCTCTTCGAACAAGGCTTCATGAAAGGCAGGAACCAGCGGCGCGCCTTGTCCGCCTGCAGCTACGTCGCGACTGCGGAAGTCGCCGACGACGGTGATACCTGTCAGTTCGGTCAGCAGTGCCGGGTTGCCGATCTGCACCGTGAAGCCGCGTGCCGGTTCGTGGCGAATGGTCTGCCCGTGACTGCCAATCGCGCGAATGTCGTCAGGTTTGAGGTGCTGTTGAGCAAGTAGCGTGTGAATGCCCTGTGCGGCCAGTTTTACCCAGCTCTGTTGGGCAATGGCGGAGCGGGCAATCTCGTCCGGGCCGCTGGCGCACAAGCCAAGCAGCTCAGTGCGCAGGGATTCAGGCATGGGGATGTAATGCGTGGCGATCAGTTTGATCGCCGGGGCGAGCTCGATCAGCGCAATGTCCAGGCCATCAAGGCTGGTTCCGGACATCACACCTATATAGAGCGCCATGGCTTAGCGTTTACTCGAAGCCAGTTGAGTGGCTTTCTCTTGGTCCATGCGAGCCATCAACGGTTGGCTCTGCGCGAGGAAACGTGCACGTTCTGCTTTTGAGATCGGATCAGCCATTGCCACTTTCTGACCCAGCGGGTCGACGTGCACGCCATTGACCTGGAACTCGTAGTGCAGGTGCGGGCCGGTAGACAACCCGGTGGTGCCGATGTAGCCAATCACCTGCCCCTGTTTGACATTGCTGCCCGTCTGGACGCCTTTGGCAAAACCCTGCATGTGGCCGTACAGGGTTCGGTAAGTATTGCCATGCTGGATGATCACGGTGTTGCCGTAACCGCCGCGGCGGCCGGCCAGCAATACTTTGCCATCGCCGGCGGCCTTGATTGGCGTGCCGCGCGGGGCTGCATAGTCGACGCCTTTATGGGCGCGGATCTTGTTCAGGATCGGGTGCTTGCGACCCATGGAGAACTTCGAGCTGATACGGGCGAAGTCTACCGGGGTACGGATGAACGCCTTGCGCATACTGTTGCCGTCAGCGGTGTAATAGCTGCTGTTGCCTTGTTTATTGGTGTAACGCACGGCGGTGTAAGTCTTGCCGCGGTTGGTGAAGCGCGCGGACAGGATCGGGCCATTGCCAACGGCTTTGCCGTTGACGACTTTCTGTTCGTAGATAACGTCGAACTCGTCACCCTGACGAATGTCCTGGGCGAAGTCGACGTCATAGCCAAACACACTGGCCATGTCCATGGTCAGGCTATGGGACAGACCGGCGCGAGCGGCAGACTGCGACAGCGAGCTGTTGATCACGCCATGAACATAGGCGGAGCGCACGGTTGGCTTGGCAGTGATGCGGTTGAACGTATAGCCCTTGTCGTTCTTGGTCAGGGTGATGGTTTCGAGATCGCTGACCTTGCTGTGAAGGTTGGTCAGCTGGCCATCCGGGTTCAGTTCGAATTCGAGTTTCTGTCCGTGCTTGAGTTGGCTGAATTGCTTGGCCTGCTTGTCGCTGGCCAGCACTTCACGCACCGACGTGGCCGGAAGACCAACCTTCTCGAACAGAGTTGAGAGGGTATCGCCCTTGGCGACGATCACTTCCCTGTGGTTTGGCGCCTTCTTTTCTTCGACGACCGGTGCGGGTGCAGCTTGGGCGGTTTCCTGAGTGTCTTGCGCGCTGTTTTCAATCTGGGCGAATGGAGAAGTTGCTGGCTCATTTGTGGCTTGGACGGCCTCGGCAGCGTCTTGATCTTGTGTCAGTTGTTCAGCGGGGCTTTCCAGTTCAAGACTCAGGGTCGTCTTTTTTGCTTCGACATCACTGGAAGGAAACACCAGAAGCGCCAGGCTCAGAAGAGCGGCGATGCCACTTGCTGCGAGCAGGTGGGTCTTCGGGTAAAGCGGTGGCGCTTTAGACGATTCTTTGGTCATAGGTAATTTTGACTTTGAAAAAGATGAATTGGAAAAGATGAATGACATGATGAAGATGAAATAACTGTATAAAATATAACCAAATCATCTCTTAAGCAAGCTCGCGGACTCTCTGTTCACGGATTGGCGTCCGTGCGCCGGGCAAACCTTGTATTTGACGCGCGTTCTTGTATGGTTGGTTCCCTTTGAATCTGAGCCTTGCGGGTCTGTTATGAAGTCGGTTGAAGAGCAGCTAGCGCTGATCAAACGTGGTGCGGAAGAATTGTTGGTCGAGTCCGAGCTGATTGAAAAGCTCAAGCGCGGCCAGCCGCTGCGTATTAAGGCAGGCTTCGATCCGACTGCGCCGGATTTGCATCTGGGTCACACGGTGCTTATTAATAAGCTGCGCCAGTTCCAGGAGTTGGGTCACCAGGTGATCTTCCTGATTGGCGACTTCACCGGAATGATCGGCGATCCGAGCGGCAAGAGTGCGACACGGCCTCCGCTGACTCGTGAACAGGTTCTCGAGAACGCGGAGACCTACAAGACCCAGGTCTTCAAGATTCTCGATCCAGCCAAGACCGAAGTGGCATTCAACTCCACCTGGATGGATCAGATGGGGCCGGCCGATTTCATTCGCCTGACTTCGCAGTACACCGTCGCGCGTATGCTTGAGCGCGATGACTTCGATAAGCGCTACACGACCAATCAGCCCATTGCCATTCACGAGTTCCTCTATCCGCTGGTTCAGGGGTATGACTCGGTCGCCTTGCGTGCTGATGTCGAGTTGGGCGGTACCGATCAGAAGTTCAACCTGCTGATGGGGCGTGAGCTGCAGCGCGGTTATGGTCAGGAGGCTCAATGCATTCTGACCATGCCATTGCTCGAAGGTCTGGATGGTGTGAAGAAGATGTCCAAATCCCTGGGCAACTATGTAGGTATCCAGGAAGCGCCAGGCGTGATGTATGGCAAGCTGGTTTCTATTCCTGATGCTCTGATGTGGCGTTACTTCGAGTTGCTCAGCTTCCGCTCCATGGATGAGATCAATGCTTTCCGTGCTGACGTAGAGGCGGGTGCCAATCCGCGTGACATCAAGATTAAACTTGCTGAAGAGATTGTTGCGCGCTTTCACGGTGAAGAGGCTGCGGCCAATGCGCACCGTGCGGCGGGTAATCGTATGAAGGATGGCGAGTTGCCGGATGATTTGCCCGAGATCGAATTGACTGCCGCCGAAGATATGCCGATCGCTGCCGTTCTTAACAAGGCGGGTCTGGTGAAGAATTCTGCTGTTGCGCGGGACCTCCTTGGTTCTGGTGGTGTGCGTATAGATGGCGAGGTTGTTGATCGCTCCTTTATATATGTGCTTGGCGCGACCCATGTTTGCCAGGCGGGGAAGAAAGCATTTGCGCGTATTACGCTCAAATCCGAATAAACCTGAAATAAAGGGTTGACGGCGAATTTTAGAAGCCTATAATTCGCCCCACTTCCGGCGCAGTCGAAACGAAAAACTCCTTGGTAAACAATGAGTTACGCAGTTTTCGGCAGCAGGTTGCTTCAGGTCATCGAAGCTGAAAGGAAGTTGAAAAAGAGGTGTTGACAGCAGCGAGTAACGCTGTAGAATTCGCCTCCCGCTGACGAGAGATCGAAAGCGCAAGTGGTTGAAGTTGTTAAGGAAAACCTTGAAAACTTCTGAAATAACCGCTTGACAGCAAATGAGGCTGCTGTAGAATGCGCGCCTCGGTTGAGACGAAAGCTCTTAACCAACCGCTCTTTAACAACTGAATCAAGCAATTCGTGTGGGTGCTTGTGGTATCAGACTGCTAGTCAACAGATTATCAGCATCACAAGTTACTCCGCGAGAAATCAAAGATGTAACCAACGATTGCTGAGCCAAGTTTAGGGTTTTCTCAAAACCCAAAGATGTTTGAACTGAAGAGTTTGATCATGGCTCAGATTGAACGCTGGCGGCAGGCCTAACACATGCAAGTCGAGCGGATGAAGGGAGCTTGCTCTCTGATTCAGCGGCGGACGGGTGAGTAATGCCTAGGAATCTGCCTGGTAGTGGGGGACAACGTTTCGAAAGGAACGCTAATACCGCATACGTCCTACGGGAGAAAGCAGGGGACCTTCGGGCCTTGCGCTATCAGATGAGCCTAGGTCGGATTAGCTAGTTGGTGAGGTAATGGCTCACCAAGGCGACGATCCGTAACTGGTCTGAGAGGATGATCAGTCACACTGGAACTGAGACACGGTCCAGACTCCTACGGGAGGCAGCAGTGGGGAATATTGGACAATGGGCGAAAGCCTGATCCAGCCATGCCGCGTGTGTGAAGAAGGTCTTCGGATTGTAAAGCACTTTAAGTTGGGAGGAAGGGTTGTAGATTAATACTCTGCAATTTTGACGTTACCGACAGAATAAGCACCGGCTAACTCTGTGCCAGCAGCCGCGGTAATACAGAGGGTGCAAGCGTTAATCGGAATTACTGGGCGTAAAGCGCGCGTAGGTGGTTTGTTAAGTTGGATGTGAAAGCCCCGGGCTCAACCTGGGAACTGCATTCAAAACTGACAAGCTAGAGTATGGTAGAGGGTGGTGGAATTTCCTGTGTAGCGGTGAAATGCGTAGATATAGGAAGGAACACCAGTGGCGAAGGCGACCACCTGGACTGATACTGACACTGAGGTGCGAAAGCGTGGGGAGCAAACAGGATTAGATACCCTGGTAGTCCACGCCGTAAACGATGTCAACTAGCCGTTGGGAGCCTTGAGCTCTTAGTGGCGCAGCTAACGCATTAAGTTGACCGCCTGGGGAGTACGGCCGCAAGGTTAAAACTCAAATGAATTGACGGGGGCCCGCACAAGCGGTGGAGCATGTGGTTTAATTCGAAGCAACGCGAAGAACCTTACCAGGCCTTGACATCCAATGAACTTTCCAGAGATGGATTGGTGCCTTCGGGAACATTGAGACAGGTGCTGCATGGCTGTCGTCAGCTCGTGTCGTGAGATGTTGGGTTAAGTCCCGTAACGAGCGCAACCCTTGTCCTTAGTTACCAGCACGTAATGGTGGGCACTCTAAGGAGACTGCCGGTGACAAACCGGAGGAAGGTGGGGATGACGTCAAGTCATCATGGCCCTTACGGCCTGGGCTACACACGTGCTACAATGGTCGGTACAGAGGGTTGCCAAGCCGCGAGGTGGAGCTAATCCCATAAAACCGATCGTAGTCCGGATCGCAGTCTGCAACTCGACTGCGTGAAGTCGGAATCGCTAGTAATCGCGAATCAGAATGTCGCGGTGAATACGTTCCCGGGCCTTGTACACACCGCCCGTCACACCATGGGAGTGGGTTGCACCAGAAGTAGCTAGTCTAACCTTCGGGGGGACGGTTACCACGGTGTGATTCATGACTGGGGTGAAGTCGTAACAAGGTAGCCGTAGGGGAACCTGCGGCTGGATCACCTCCTTAATCGACGACTCAGCTGCACCATGAGCTCCCACACGAATTGCTTGATTCATTGAAGAAGACGATAGAAGCAGCTTTAAGCTCCAAGCTGATAGCTCACGCTAACAGTTACAAGCTCGAAATTGGGTCTGTAGCTCAGTTGGTTAGAGCGCACCCCTGATAAGGGTGAGGTCGGCAGTTCGAATCTGCCCAGACCCACCAATTTTGTATGGGGCCATAGCTCAGCTGGGAGAGCGCCTGCCTTGCACGCAGGAGGTCAGCGGTTCGATCCCGCTTGGCTCCACCATAAACTGCTTCGAAAGTTTGAGAGTTTAGAAATGAGTATTCCGGTGTGAATATTGATTTCTAGTCTTTTGATTAGATCGTTCTTTAAAAATTTGGGTATGTGATAGAAAGATAGACTGAACGTTACTTTCACTGGTAACGGATCAGGCTAAGGTAAAATTTGTGAGTTTAATCGCGAATTTTCGGCGAATGTCGTCTTCACAGTATAACCAGATTGCTTGGGGTTATATGGTCAAGTGAAGAAGCGCATACGGTGGATGCCTTGGCAGTCAGAGGCGATGAAAGACGTGGTAGCCTGCGAAAAGCTTCGGGGAGTCGGCAAACAGACTTTGATCCGGAGATGTCTGAATGGGGGAACCCAGCCATCATAAGATGGTTATCTTGTACTGAATACATAGGTGCAAGAGGCGAACCAGGGGAACTGAAACATCTAAGTACCCTGAGGAAAAGAAATCAACCGAGATTCCCTTAGTAGTGGCGAGCGAACGGGGACTAGCCCTTAAGTTGATTTGAGATTAGCGGAACGCTCTGGAAAGTGCGGCCATAGTGGGTGATAGCCCTGTACGCGAAAATCTCTTATCAATGAAATCGAGTAGGACGGAGCACGAGAAACTTTGTCTGAATATGGGGGGACCATCCTCCAAGGCTAAATACTACTGACTGACCGATAGTGAACTAGTACCGTGAGGGAAAGGCGAAAAGAACCCCGGAGAGGGGAGTGAAATAGATCCTGAAACCGTATGCGTACAAGCAGTGGGAGCCTACTTTGTTAGGTGACTGCGTACCTTTTGTATAATGGGTCAGCGACTTATTTTCAGTGGCGAGCTTAACCGAATAGGGGAGGCGTAGCGAAAGCGAGTCTTAATAGGGCGTCTAGTCGCTGGGAATAGACCCGAAACCGGGCGATCTATCCATGGGCAGGTTGAAGGTTAGGTAACACTGACTGGAGGACCGAACCGACTACCGTTGAAAAGTTAGCGGATGACCTGTGGATCGGAGTGAAAGGCTAATCAAGCTCGGAGATAGCTGGTTCTCCTCGAAAGCTATTTAGGTAGCGCCTCATGTATCACTGTAGGGGGTAGAGCACTGTTTCGGCTAGGGGGTCATCCCGACTTACCAAACCGATGCAAACTCCGAATACCTACAAGTGCCGAGCATGGGAGACACACGGCGGGTGCTAACGTCCGTCGTGAAAAGGGAAACAACCCAGACCGTCAGCTAAGGTCCCAAAGTTATGGTTAAGTGGGAAACGATGTGGGAAGGCTTAGACAGCTAGGAGGTTGGCTTAGAAGCAGCCACCCTTTAAAGAAAGCGTAATAGCTCACTAGTCGAGTCGGCCTGCGCGGAAGATGTAACGGGGCTCAAACCATACACCGAAGCTACGGGTATCATCTTCGGATGATGCGGTAGAGGAGCGTTCTGTAAGCCTGTGAAGGTGAGTTGAGAAGCTTGCTGGAGGTATCAGAAGTGCGAATGCTGACATGAGTAACGACAATGGGTGTGAAAAACACCCACGCCGAAAGACCAAGGTTTCCTGCGCAACGTTAATCGACGCAGGGTTAGTCGGTCCCTAAGGCGAGGCTGAAAAGCGTAGTCGATGGAAAACAGGTTAATATTCCTGTACTTCTGGTTATTGCGATGGAGGGACGGAGAAGGCTAGGCCAGCTTGGCGTTGGTTGTCCAAGTTTAAGGTGGTAGGCTGAAATCTTAGGTAAATCCGGGGTTTCAAGGCCGAGAGCTGATGACGAGTTACCTTTCAGGTGACGAAGTGGTTGATGCCATGCTTCCAAGAAAAGCTTCTAAGCTTCAGATAACCAGGAACCGTACCCCAAACCGACACAGGTGGTTGGGTAGAGAATACCAAGGCGCTTGAGAGAACTCGGGTGAAGGAACTAGGCAAAATGGCACCGTAACTTCGGGAGAAGGTGCGCCGGTGAGGGTGAAGCACTTGCTGCGTAAGCCCACGCCGGTCGAAGATACCAGGCCGCTGCGACTGTTTATTAAAAACACAGCACTCTGCAAACACGAAAGTGGACGTATAGGGTGTGACGCCTGCCCGGTGCCGGAAGGTTAATTGATGGGGTTAGCTAACGCGAAGCTCTTGATCGAAGCCCCGGTAAACGGCGGCCGTAACTATAACGGTCCTAAGGTAGCGAAATTCCTTGTCGGGTAAGTTCCGACCTGCACGAATGGCGTAACGATGGCGGCGCTGTCTCCACCCGAGACTCAGTGAAATTGAAATCGCTGTGAAGATGCAGTGTATCCGCGGCTAGACGGAAAGACCCCGTGAACCTTTACTATAGCTTTGCACTGGACTTTGAATTTGCTTGTGTAGGATAGGTGGGAGGCTTTGAAGCGTGGACGCCAGTTCGCGTGGAGCCATCCTTGAAATACCACCCTGGCAACTTTGAGGTTCTAACTCAGGTCCGTTATCCGGATCGAGGACAGTGTATGGTGGGTAGTTTGACTGGGGCGGTCTCCTCCTAAAGAGTAACGGAGGAGTACGAAGGTGCGCTCAGACCGGTCGGAAATCGGTCGTAGAGTATAAAGGCAAAAGCGCGCTTGACTGCGAGACAGACACGTCGAGCAGGTACGAAAGTAGGTCTTAGTGATCCGGTGGTTCTGTATGGAAGGGCCATCGCTCAACGGATAAAAGGTACTCCGGGGATAACAGGCTGATACCGCCCAAGAGTTCATATCGACGGCGGTGTTTGGCACCTCGATGTCGGCTCATCACATCCTGGGGCTGAAGCCGGTCCCAAGGGTATGGCTGTTCGCCATTTAAAGTGGTACGCGAGCTGGGTTTAGAACGTCGTGAGACAGTTCGGTCCCTATCTGCCGTGGACGTTTGAGATTTGAGAGGGGCTGCTCCTAGTACGAGAGGACCGGAGTGGACGAACCTCTGGTGTTCCGGTTGTCACGCCAGTGGCATTGCCGGGTAGCTATGTTCGGAATAGATAACCGCTGAAAGCATCTAAGCGGGAAACTAGCCTCAAGATGAGATCTCACTGGAGCCTTGAGCTCCCTGAAGGGCCGTCGAAGACTACGACGTTGATAGGTCGGGTGTGTAAGCGCTGTGAGGCGTTGAGCTAACCGATACTAATTGCCCGTGAGGCTTGACCATATAACACCCAAGCAATTTGATGCTCCGAGTTGAAAAGACGAAAGAGACCAGATTGCGGTGTGTGAAGACGCAATGAACCGAAAGTTCGCCAACACACAAACTATCGCATACCCAATTCGCTGGAACGTCGCAAGACGCGTCAGCTCAAGAATTTCTTGACGACCATAGAGCATTGGAACCACCTGATCCCATCCCGAACTCAGAAGTGAAACGATGCATCGCCGATGGTAGTGTGGGGTTTCCCCATGTGAGAGTAGGTCATCGTCAAGATTAAATTCCGAAACCCCTATCTGCGTATGCAGGTAGGGGTTTTGTTTTGTCCGCAGGAAAACAGCCTCGCCAGGTTTCTATGCAACGGCTCGGGGCGTGGATATCATGCGGGCCTCATTGTGAGGCGAGACTTGCATGCTGACGTTGTTAAAGCTTCTTAAAGATGGCCGATTCCATTCGGGTCAAGCGCTGGGCGCTGCCTTGGGTGTTAGTCGAAGTGCCGTATGGAAACAGCTTCAGCAGTTGGAGGCTGAGTTGGGGCTATCTATTCATAAGGTGCGAGGGCGCGGTTATCAGTTGGCTGCACCGCTGACGCTACTCGACCCTTTGGAGATCGGGCGGTTGGCACCCTCTTGTAGCTGGCCTGTCCTGGTCTTTGACTCAATCGATTCCACGAATGCTGAGGCTCTGCGCTCCATCGAGCGGCTTCAAGCTGCGCCCTTCCTGGTCCTTGCCGAGCGGCAGACTGCTGGCCGAGGGCGGCGAGGGCGGAAGTGGGTGAGTCCATTTGCAGAAAACATCTATTACAGCTTGGTGTTGCGTATCGAGGGTGGGATGCGGCAGCTGGAGGGGTTGAGTCTTGTTGTAGGACTTGCCGTCATGCAGGCCTTGCGCGAGTTTGGTGTTCCGGGGGTGGGCTTGAAATGGCCAAACGACGTCCTGGTTGGCCAGAAGAAAATTGCCGGAATTTTGCTGGAGTTGGTTGGGGATCCGGCTGATGTGTGTCATGTGGTGTTGGGTGTCGGTATAAATGTAAATATGCAGATGACCGATGAGGTTGATCAGCAATGGACGTCCATGCGTCTCGAGTCGGGCCGGATGTTTGATCGCAATCGCCTGGTTGCGAAGATTGGGTTGGTGTTGCAGAAGTATCTGGAGCGGCACCAGGTTGGCGGATTTTCAGCTGTCCGGGCTGAGTGGGAGCAAAATCATCTGTGGCAGGGGCGTGCCGTGACGTTGATTGCTGGTGTTAACCAAATAAATGGCGAAGTATTGGGTATCGATAGCCAGGGCGCCTTGCGATTGAAGGTGGATGGTGTGGAAAAAGTCTTCAGTGGCGGTGAGCTGAGTCTGAGGTTGCGTAATGATTCTTGAGCTCGACTGCGGAAACAGTTTTATCAAGTGGCGAGTGCTTGATGCGGGTGCCAGGCAAGTGGTGGGGGAGGGGGTTGTCGATTCAGACCTCGTGTTGCTCGAAGACTTGAAAGAGCTCGAGGGTTCCCCCCTCAGGTCTTGCCGATTGGTCAGTGTCAGGACTGCCGAGGAAACCAGTGCATTGATCTCTCTGTTGAAGGAGGTGTTCGATATTTCTGTGGTATGTGCGTCTCCGGCGCGTGAAATGTCTGGTGTTCGTAATGGCTATGAGGAGTTTGAGCGACTAGGGCTTGATCGCTGGCTTGCTTTGCTCGGAGGGTTTCATCTGGCCGCCGGCGCGTGCCTTGTGCTGGATTTTGGTACGGCTGTTACCGCTGACTTCGTAGCTGCTGATGGTGAGCATCTCGGTGGGTTCATATGTCCTGGGATGCCGTTGATGCGCAATCAGCTTCGTACTCATACCCGTAAGATTCGTTACGGTGATCTTGCTGCCGAGCGTGCTTTGGAAAACCTCCTTCCGGGTCGCACGACTGTTGAGGCGGTCGAGCGCGGCTGCCTGCTGATGCTCAGAGGGTTTGTGCTGACTCAGCTTGAATTGGCGCGTAGCTATTGGGGCAAGGAGTTCACGGTGTTCCTTACGGGAGGGGATGCGGCTCAGGTTTCGGAGATCGTGCCTTATGCCAGGGTGGTTCCGGATCTGGTGTTTGTCGGCTTGGCTATGGCGTGCCCTTTGCCCTGAGGTCTTTATGCGTTGGTTGTTTCTGCTGCTGCTTGTTCTCAATGTGTTTTATTACATCTGGCATCAACAGGAGGCTCCTCTGCGTGCAAAGGATGTAACGCCCTTGAGTTTGTATCGGGGATCCCAGCAGGATATTCGTCTGCTGAGTGAGGCAACAGTCTCTACAAAAGATAAGGCAAAGGCGCCTCAATCGGATGCGGGATGTCTATATGTGGGTGGCTTTGCACGTCAGGATATTACTCAAGGGCTTGAGCGCAGGTTGAGCGGGATGGATGTCAAGTTCCAGACGCTGCCCAAGGGTAGCGCCGAGTCCGCAGTTTACTGGGTGCGGATAGCCCCGGAAAGCAGGCGTTGGCTTGATGACCTGCAGCTGCTAAACCTTTCTAGGGAATTCAATGAGTTAAAACATAAAATAATGCCTTGCGAGGGGGTTGCACCCGCCGAATAGTTTGCATAGAATGGCGCCCGCTCCACAGTGAAGACCTAAAAGGGTAAGCAGTGTGTAGCGAGGTCAACGCAGCTAACCTCAGGTTTTTAATGAGAAAATGCTTGACAGAAGGCTGGCATGATATAGAATGCCGGCTCGCTTAGGAGGGGTTCCCGAGCGGCCAAAGGGATCAGACTGTAAATCTGACGTCTACGACTTCGAAGGTTCGAATCCTTCCCCCTCCACCATTTTTAGCGAGAGCTGCAAGCCTCGCGGGTATAGTTTAGTGGTAGAACCTCAGCCTTCCAAGCTGATGATGCGGGTTCGATTCCCGCTACCCGCTCCAAGTTTGCAGGTTTTGCACAGTGTTTCGCTCTTGTAGCTCAGTTGGTAGAGCACACCCTTGGTAAGGGTGAGGTCAGCGGTTCAAATCCGCTCAAGAGCTCCATATAACAAGGCAGATATGAAAATATCTGCCTTTGTTTTAATGGCTTGTGGTTGCGCTATGTTGTTCGTGAGGGCGGTTGCGCGCTTCGGTGGTAATGCCGTGCCAAGGTCATTGAGTAAATTGTTGTAAAGTCTTCTTCAGGCCGGCATAATGGTCGGCCTGATTTTGTTTTAGGTCAGTAGCTCAATTGGCAGAGCGACGGTCTCCAAAACCGTAGGTTGGGGGTTCGATTCCCTCCTGACCTGCCAGATTCACCAAGTGTGTCTGGCTTTCTTTTCACAGGATCTTCATAGATGACTCCTAAAGCTGAAGCTCAAGGTTCTCGCTTCGATCTGCTCAAGTGGCTATTAGTAGTTGCTTTGGTGGTTGTTGGCGTTGTTGGCAATCAGTATTACTCTGCTTCGCCGATCCTGTACCGCGTGCTCGCTTTGCTTGTGATTGCTGCTGTAGCTGCCTTTGTAGGCCTGCAGACGGTTAAGGGCAAGTCTTTCTTTGTACTGGTTAAGGAAGCGCGCACCGAGATTCGTAAAGTCGTATGGCCGACTCGCCAAGAAACCACGCAGACCACGTTGATTGTTGTGGCTGTTGTCCTGGTTATGGCGTTGCTGTTGTGGGGGCTTGATTCCCTGCTAGGCTGGCTTGTTTCCTTGATCGTCGGCTAAGGGTGTCCCGTGGCTAAGCGTTGGTATGTTGTGCATGCTTACTCCGGTTACGAGAAGCATGTCATGCGCTCGCTGATTGAGCGCGTAAAGCTGGCTGGCATGGAAGATGGCTTTGGCGAGATTCTGGTTCCCACTGAAGAAGTGGTTGAAATGCGTAATGGCCAGAAACGCAAAAGCGAGCGCAAATTCTTCCCGGGTTATGTGCTGGTCCAGATGGATATGAATGAGGGTACTTGGCACTTGGTCAAGGATACTCCTCGGGTGATGGGTTTCATCGGCGGTACTGCTGATAAACCTGCACCGATCACCGATAAAGAAGCAGAAGCTATTCTGCGTCGCGTCGCTGATGGTAGCGATAAGCCGAAGCCGAAGACGTTGTTCGAGCCGGGTGAAACCGTACGCGTCAACGACGGACCATTCGCCGATTTTAACGGCGTTGTCGAAGAAGTTAACTACGAGAAGAGCCGGATCCAAGTGGCGGTGCTCATTTTCGGTCGCTCTACTCCGGTAGAGTTGGAGTTCAGCCAGGTCGAAAAAGTCTAGCTGAGCAAGCATCCCAACCCCGCAGCCTTAGGCTGTGGGGTTTTGTCGTCACTGGGATAAACGCGCAAGTAACCGGGGAGCCTTTCGAGGCGTTTGAACCCGTAATTGGAGTGCCTCATGGCCAAGAAGATTACCGCTTACATCAAGCTGCAAGTGAAGGCCGCTCAGGCTAACCCAAGCCCACCTGTTGGCCCTGCTCTGGGTCAGCACGGCGTGAACATCATGGAGTTCTGCAAGGCTTTCAACGCCCGTACTCAGGGTCTTGAGCCAGGTCTGCCGACTCCAGTGATCATCACTGTTTACAGCGACCGTAGCTTCACGTTTGAAACCAAATCCACCCCTGCTTCGGTTCTGCTGAAGAAGGCGGCCGGTCTGACCAGCGGTTCCGCTCGTCCGAACACCGTTAAGGTTGGCACCGTAACCCGTGCTCAGCTGGAAGAAATCGCGAAAACCAAAAACGCGGATCTGACTGCAGCTGATATGGAAGCAGCCGTGCGTACCATCGCCGGTTCTGCTCGTAGCATGGGCCTTAACGTGGAGGGTGTGTAATGGCTAAGCTGACCAAGCGTCAAAAGGCTATCGCCGGCAGAATCGAAGCAGGCAAGGCCTACAACATTGTAGACGCCGCTGCACTGTTGGCCGAGCTGTCGACTGTCAAGTTCAGCGAGTCGTTCGACGTTGCTGTGAACCTGGGTGTTGACCCACGTAAATCCGACCAGGTTGTTCGTAGCGCTACTGTGCTGCCACACGGCACTGGCAAGACCGTTCGTGTTGCTGTGTTCACCCAGGGTCCAGCTGCTGAAGCCGCTCTAGCTGCCGGCGCTGACCGCGTAGGTATGGACGACCTGGCTGCCGAAATGAAAGGCGGCGACCTGAACTATGACGTAGTGATCGCATCCCCGGATGCCATGCGCGTTGTAGGTCAACTGGGTCAGATCCTCGGTCCACGTGGTCTGATGCCTAACCCTAAAGTCGGCACCGTAACTCCAGACGTAGCTACCGCGGTTAAAAACGCCAAGGCTGGTCAGGTTCGTTATCGTACCGACAAAAACGGCATCATCCACACTTCCGTTGGCAAGATCGGCTTCGATGCCGTCAAGCTGAAGGAAAACGTCGAAGCTCTGATCGCCGACCTGAAGCGTATCAAGCCAGCTTCTTCGAAAGGCATCTACGTCAAGCGCGTTACCCTGAGCACCACCATGGGCCCAGGTCTGGTTATCGACCAGAGCTCGCTGGACGCGTAAGACAAGAGTTGGTGCAAGCAATTGCGCCAATTTGAAAGATTGGGGTCCCTGCCTGGCGGGGGCTATCCAAGACCGTAGGCGACGTAAGTCTTAAACCTCAAGCCTACGCAGATGGTGCTCCCGGTTCCTTACCGAATCAGACACCAAAACGACATCCGGTTTCGACTGGATGAAACGGTATCAAGCAGGAGTTAAACCCGTGGCAATTAAACTCGAAGACAAGAAGGCCATCGTCGCTGAAGTCAACGAGGCTGCCAAAGTCGCTCTGTCCGCTGTCGTGGCTGATGCCCGTGGCGTAACAGTAGGCGCGATGACCGGACTCCGTAAAGAGGCTCGTGAAGCTGGCGTTTACGTACGTGTTGTACGTAACACCCTGCTCAAGCGCGCTGTTGCTGACACTGAATTCAGTGTCCTCAACGACGTGTTCACTGGCCCTACCCTGATTGCGTTCTCCAAAGAACATCCAGGCGCTGCTGCCCGGATCTTCAAGGAGTTCTCAAAGGGTCAGGATAAGTTCGAGATCAAGGCAGCTGCGTTCGAGGGCAAGTTCCTCGCAGCTAACCAAATCGACGTACTGGCAACTCTGCCGACCCGTGACGAAGCAATTTCTCAGCTGATGAGCGTGATTCAAGGCGCTACCAGCAAGTTGGCTCGTACTCTGGCGGCAATTCGCGACCAGAAAGAAGCTGCTGCAGCCTAAGGCTCGTCAACTTCTCGCGTTTTTTGTTTTTTTCGATGGTCGCGTAGGCCGTCCCCAATATCAGGAATTAGATTCATGTCTATCTCTCAGAACGATATCCTTGAAGCAGTTGGCAACATGTCCGTAATGGAAGTTGTTGAGCTGATCAAAGCTTTCGAAGAAAAATTCGGCGTTACCGCTGCTGCTGCATCGGCTGGTCCAGCTGTTGCTGCTGCAGTTGCTGAAGAGCAAACCGAATTCAACGTCATGCTGACCGAAGCTGGCGAGAAGAAAGTTAACGTGATCAAGGCTGTACGTGAACTGACCGGTCTGGGCCTGAAAGAAGCCAAGGCTGTAGTTGACGGCGCACCTGCCATGGTTCTGGAAGCTGTTGCCAAAGACGCAGCTGACAAAGCCAAAGCAGCTCTGGAAGAAGCAGGCGCTAAAGTCGAGCTGAAGTAAGCATCGACTTTGCGTTTCCAGCCCGAGCGTTAAGCGAAAGGCTGATGGCTGGTGGCTCTTGCCACCGGCCTTTTTCCGTTATTGGCAGCCGACTGGGTCGGGCCGATAGCGAGCTGTAACCACCCGATGCGGTGGCGCAAACCATGGGGTTTGCACGATTTTCTGGTCGCTCCCGTCGGGAGGGGCCAAACAAGCAGGTGACCAAGCTGGGGAACGCTGATGGCTTACTCATATACTGAGAAAAAACGTATCCGCAAGGACTTTAGCAAGTTGCCGGACGTCATGGATGTGCCTTACCTCCTGGCCATCCAGCTGGATTCGTATCGTGAATTCTTGCAAGCGGGAGCGACTAAAGATCAGTTCCGCGACGTGGGCCTGCATGCGGCCTTCAAATCCGTTTTCCCGATCATCAGCTACTCCGGCAATGCTGCGCTGGAGTACGTCGGTTATCGCCTGGGCGAACCGGCATTTGATGTCAAAGAATGCGTATTGCGCGGTGTAACTTACGCCGTACCTTTGCGGGTAAAAGTGCGACTGATCATTTTCGACAAAGAATCGTCGAACAAAGCGATCAAGGACATCAAAGAGCAAGAAGTCTACATGGGTGAAATTCCCCTGATGACCGAGAACGGTACCTTTGTAATCAACGGTACCGAGCGTGTAATCGTTTCCCAGCTGCACCGTTCCCCGGGCGTGTTCTTCGACCACGACCGTGGCAAGACGCACAGCTCCGGTAAACTGCTGTACTCCGCGCGCATCATTCCTTACCGCGGTTCGTGGCTGGACTTCGAGTTCGACCCGAAAGACTGCGTGTTCGTGCGTATCGACCGTCGTCGCAAGCTGCCTGCATCGGTACTGCTGCGTGCGCTCGGCTATACCACTGAAGAAGTGCTGGACGCGTTCTACACCACCAACGTATTCCACGTGAAAGGCGAGAGCCTGAGCCTGGAGCTGGTGCCTCAGCGCCTGCGCGGTGAAATCGCGGTCCTGGATATCCAGGATGACAAAGGCAAGGTTATTGTCGAGCAAGGTCGTCGTATCACTGCTCGCCACATCAACCAGCTGGAAAAAGCCGGGATCAAAGAGCTGGAAGTGCCTCTGGACTACGTCCTGGGTCGCACTACCGCCAAGGTCATCGTGCATCCGGCAACCGGCGAAATCCTGGCAGAGTGCAATACCGAGCTGAGCACCGAGATCCTGGCGAAAATCGCCAAGGCCGGCGTTGTTCGCATCGAAACTCTGTACACCAACGATATCGACTGCGGCCCGTTCGTCTCCGATACGCTGAAGATCGACTCCACCAGCAACCAACTGGAAGCGCTGGTCGAGATCTATCGCATGATGCGTCCTGGCGAGCCGCCAACCAAGGACGCGGCCGAAACCCTGTTCAACAACCTGTTCTTCAGCCCTGAGCGCTACGACCTGTCTGCGGTTGGCCGGATGAAGTTCAACCGTCGTATCGGTCGTACCGAGATCGAAGGTTCGGGCGTGCTGTGCAAGGAAGATATCGTCGCGGTACTGAAGACTCTGGTCGACATCCGTAACGGTAAAGGCATCGTCGATGACATCGACCACCTGGGTAACCGTCGTGTTCGCTGTGTGGGCGAAATGGCCGAGAACCAGTTCCGCGTGGGCCTGGTGCGTGTTGAGCGTGCGGTCAAAGAGCGTCTGTCGATGGCTGAAAGCGAAGGCCTGATGCCGCAAGACCTGATTAACGCCAAGCCAGTGGCTGCGGCGGTTAAGGAGTTCTTCGGTTCCAGCCAGCTGTCCCAGTTCATGGACCAGAACAACCCGCTGTCCGAGATCACCCACAAGCGTCGTGTTTCTGCACTCGGCCCTGGCGGTCTGACTCGTGAGCGTGCCGGCTTCGAAGTACGTGACGTACACCCGACTCACTACGGTCGTGTATGCCCGATTGAAACGCCGGAAGGTCCGAACATCGGTCTGATCAACTCCCTGGCCGCTTATGCGCGCACAAACCAGTACGGTTTCCTCGAGAGCCCGTACCGTGTGGTGAAAGACGCCTTGGTCACCGACGAGATCGTGTTCCTGTCCGCCATCGAAGAAGCCGATCACGTGATCGCTCAGGCCTCGGCCACGATGAACGACAAGAAAGTCCTGATCGATGAGCTGGTAGCTGTTCGTCACTTGAACGAATTCACCGTCAAGGCGCCGGAAGACGTCACCTTGATGGACGTATCACCGAAGCAAGTAGTTTCGGTTGCTGCGTCGCTGATTCCGTTCCTCGAGCACGACGACGCCAACCGTGCGTTGATGGGTTCGAACATGCAGCGTCAAGCTGTACCAACCCTGCGCGCTGACAAGCCGCTGGTAGGTACCGGCATGGAGCGTAACGTAGCCCGTGACTCCGGCGTTTGCGTCGTGGCTCGTCGTGGCGGCGTGATCGACTCTGTCGACGCCAGCCGTATCGTGGTTCGTGTTGCTGATGACGAAGTTGAAACCGGCGAAGCTGGCGTCGACATCTACAACCTGACCAAATACACCCGCTCGAACCAGAACACTTGCATCAACCAGCGTCCGCTGGTGCGTAAAGGTGATCGGGTTCAGCGCAGCGACATCATGGCTGACGGTCCGTCCACCGACATGGGTGAACTGGCTCTGGGTCAGAACATGCGCATCGCGTTCATGGCATGGAACGGCTTCAACTTCGAAGACTCCATCTGCCTGTCCGAGCGTGTTGTTCAGGAAGACCGTTTCACTACGATCCACATTCAGGAACTGACCTGTGTGGCGCGTGACACCAAGCTTGGGCCAGAGGAAATCACTGCAGACATCCCGAACGTGGGTGAAGCTGCACTGAACAAACTGGACGAAGCCGGTATCGTTTACGTAGGTGCTGAAGTTGGCGCGGGCGACATCCTGGTTGGTAAGGTCACTCCGAAAGGCGAGACCCAACTGACCCCGGAAGAGAAACTGCTGCGTGCGATCTTCGGTGAAAAAGCCAGCGACGTTAAAGATACCTCCCTGCGTGTACCTACCGGTACCAAGGGTACTGTCATCGACGTACAGGTCTTCACCCGCGACGGTGTTGAGCGTGATGCTCGTGCCCTGTCGATCGAGAAGTCCCAGCTCGACGAGATCCGCAAGGACCTGAACGAAGAGTTCCGTATCGTCGAAGGCGCAACTTTCGAACGTCTGCGTTCCGCTCTGGTCGGCCACAAAGCCGAAGGCGGCGCCGGTCTGAAGAAAGGTCAGGAGATCACCGACGAAGTGCTCGACGGTCTTGAGCATGGCCAGTGGTTCAAACTGCGCATGGCTGAAGATGCTCTGAATGAGCAGCTCGAGAAGGCTCAGGCCTACATCGTTGATCGCCGCCGTCTGCTGGACGACAAGTTCGAAGACAAGAAGCGCAAACTGCAGCAGGGCGATGACCTGGCTCCAGGTGTGCTGAAAATCGTCAAGGTTTACCTGGCAATCCGTCGTCGCATCCAGCCGGGCGACAAGATGGCCGGTCGTCACGGTAACAAGGGTGTGGTCTCCGTGATCATGCCGGTTGAAGACATGCCGCACGATGCCAATGGCACCCCGGTCGACGTCGTCCTCAACCCGTTGGGCGTACCTTCGCGTATGAACGTCGGTCAGATCCTTGAAACCCACCTGGGCCTCGCGGCCAAAGGTCTGGGCGAGAAGATCAATCGCATGGTTGAAGAGCAGCGTAAGGTTGCCGAGCTGCGTAAGTTCCTGCACGAGATCTATAACGAGATCGGCGGTCGTCAGGAAAGCCTCGATGACTTCTCCGACCAGGAAATCCTGGATCTGGCTCAAAACCTGCGCGGCGGCGTACCGATGGCCACTCCGGTGTTCGACGGTGCCAAGGAAAGCGAAATCAAGGCCATGCTGAAACTGGCAGACCTGCCAGAAAGCGGCCAGATGCAGCTGACCGACGGCCGTACCGGCAACAAGTTCGAGCGCCCGGTTACCGTTGGCTACATGTACATGCTGAAGCTGAACCACTTGGTAGACGACAAGATGCACGCTCGTTCTACCGGTTCGTACAGCCTGGTTACCCAGCAGCCGCTGGGTGGTAAGGCGCAGTTCGGTGGTCAGCGTTTCGGGGAGATGGAGGTCTGGGCACTGGAAGCATACGGTGCTGCATACACTCTGCAAGAAATGCTCACAGTGAAGTCGGACGATGTGAACGGCCGGACCAAGATGTACAAAAACATCGTGGACGGCGATCACCGTATGGAGCCGGGCATGCCCGAGTCCTTCAACGTGTTGATCAAGGAAATTCGTTCCCTCGGCATCGATATCGATCTGGAAACCGAATAACACGTGACGCGAATCGAGAGCGGGGCAGGATAGCCCGCTCTCTGCTCCGCCAGGAGGAAAGGCCTTGAAAGACCTACTGAATTTGCTGAAAAACCAGGGTCAAGTCGAAGAGTTCGACGCCATCCGTATTGGATTGGCATCGCCTGAGATGATCCGTTCGTGGTCGTTCGGCGAAGTTAAAAAGCCGGAAACCATCAACTACCGTACGTTCAAACCTGAGCGTGACGGTCTGTTCTGCGCCAAGATCTTTGGCCCGGTAAAGGATTACGAGTGCCTGTGCGGTAAGTACAAGCGCTTGAAGCACCGTGGTGTGATCTGCGAGAAGTGCGGCGTTGAAGTTGCGCTGGCAAAAGTTCGTCGTGAGCGCATGGCGCACATCGAACTGGCTTCGCCGGTTGCCCACATCTGGTTCCTGAAATCGCTGCCGTCCCGTATCGGCTTGCTGATGGACATGACCCTGCGTGATATCGAGCGCGTTCTCTACTTCGAGAGCTATGTCGTTATCGATCCAGGCATGACCACCCTTGAGAAAGGTCAGTTGCTCAACGACGAGCAGTACTTCGAAGCGCTGGAAGAGTTCGGCGACGATTTCGATGCCCGTATGGGTGCCGAAGCCGTCCGCGAACTGCTGCACGCTATCGACCTGGAGCACGAGATTGGTCGTCTGCGTGAAGAAATTCCGCAAACCAACTCCGAAACCAAAATCAAGAAGCTGTCCAAGCGTCTGAAGTTGATGGAAGCCTTCCAGGGTTCCGGCAACCTGCCAGAGTGGATGGTGCTGACCGTTCTGCCGGTTCTGCCGCCAGACCTGCGTCCACTGGTCCCGCTGGATGGCGGTCGCTTCGCGACTTCCGACCTCAACGATCTGTATCGTCGAGTGATCAACCGTAACAACCGTTTGAAGCGCCTTCTGGATCTGTCCGCTCCGGACATCATCGTGCGCAACGAAAAGCGTATGTTGCAGGAAGCCGTCGATGCACTGCTCGACAACGGTCGTCGTGGCCGCGCTATCACCGGTTCGAACAAGCGTCCTCTGAAATCCCTGGCTGACATGATCAAGGGTAAGCAAGGTCGTTTCCGTCAGAACTTGCTCGGTAAGCGTGTTGACTACTCCGGTCGTTCGGTAATTACCGTAGGTCCGACCCTGCGTCTGCACCAGTGCGGTCTGCCGAAGAAAATGGCTCTCGAGCTGTTCAAGCCGTTCATTTTCGGCAAGCTGGAAATGCGTGGTCTCGCTACCACCATCAAAGCTGCCAAGAAGATGGTCGAGCGCGAGCTGCCGGAGGTCTGGGACGTTCTCGCTGAAGTGATTCGCGAACACCCGGTTCTTCTCAACCGTGCGCCGACCCTTCACCGTCTGGGTATCCAGGCGTTTGAACCGGTACTGATCGAAGGTAAGGCTATCCAGCTGCATCCTCTGGTCTGCGCCGCGTACAACGCCGACTTCGACGGCGACCAAATGGCCGTGCACGTACCGCTGACACTGGAAGCCCAGTTGGAAGCGCGTGCGTTGATGATGTCGACCAACAACATTCTGTCGCCAGCCAACGGTGAGCCGATCATCGTTCCGTCGCAGGACGTTGTATTGGGCCTTTACTACATGACTCGTGAAGCGATCAACGCCAAGGGCGAAGGTCGTGTGTTCGCGGATCTGCAGGAAGTTGACCGTGTGTTCCGTGCCGGCGAAGCCGCACTGCACGCGAAAGTCAAAGTGCGGATCAACGAAACCGTCAACGATCGTGACGGCGGCAGCGTGACCAACACCCGTATCGTCGACACCACTGTCGGCCGTGCGCTGTTGTTCCAGGTTGTGCCAAAGGGGCTGTCCTTCGACGTCGTCAACTTGCCGATGAAGAAAAAAGCGATCTCCAAGCTGATTAACCAGTGCTACCGCGTGGTTGGTCTGAAAGAGACCGTGATCTTTGCTGACCAATTGATGTACACCGGTTTTGCTTATTCGACCATTTCCGGCGTTTCCATCGGTGTTAACGACTTCGTTATCCCGGATGAAAAAGCGCGCATCATCGGTACTGCTACCGACGAAGTGAAAGAGATCGAAAGTCAGTACGCCTCCGGCCTGGTAACCCAGGGCGAGAAGTACAACAAAGTGATCGACCTTTGGTCCAAGGCGAACGACGAAGTTTCCAAGGCGATGATGGCCAACCTCTCGAAAGAGAAGGTCATCGACCGTCATGGTGTCGAAGTCGACCAGGAATCTTTCAACTCGATGTACATGATGGCCGACTCGGGCGCGCGGGGTTCTGCTGCGCAGATCCGTCAGCTCGCCGGTATGCGTGGCCTGATGGCCAAGCCGGACGGTTCCATCATCGAAACGCCGATTACTGCGAACTTCCGTGAAGGTTTGAGCGTACTTCAGTACTTCATCTCCACTCACGGTGCTCGTAAAGGTCTGGCGGATACTGCGTTGAAAACTGCGAACTCCGGTTACCTGACTCGTCGTCTCGTAGACGTAGCGCAGGATCTGGTTGTAACCGAGATCGATTGCGGCACTGAGCACGGCTTGCTGATGACTCCGCACATTGAAGGCGGTGACGTTGTAGAGCCGTTGGGTGAGCGCGTATTGGGTCGTGTTATTGCCCGTGACGTATTCAAGCCAGGTACCGAGGACGTCATCGTTCCTGCCGGCACCCTGGTAGACGAGAAGTGGGTTGAGTTCATCGAGCTGAACAGCATCGACGAAGTGATCGTGCGTTCGCCGATCAGCTGCGAAACCCGCTACGGCATTTGCGCCAAGTGCTACGGCCGTGACTTGGCTCGTGGTCACCAGGTGAACATCGGTGAAGCGGTCGGCGTTATCGCGGCCCAATCCATCGGTGAGCCGGGTACCCAGCTGACGATGCGTACGTTCCACATCGGTGGTGCGGCAAGCCGGACCTCCGCAGCTGACAGCGTTCAGGTGAAGAATGGGGGTACCGTCCGTCTGCACAACCTGAAGCACGTTGAGCGAGTGGATGGTCACCTGGTTGCTGTTTCCCGTTCCGGTGAACTGGCGATTGCTGATGACTTCGGTCGTGAGCGCGAGCGCTACAAGCTGCCGTACGGTGCCGTGATTTCGGTTAAAGAAGGTGACAAGGTCGACGCTGGCGCAATCGTGGCCAAGTGGGATCCGCACACTCACCCGATCGTTACCGAAATGAAAGGTACCGTGACCTACGTGGGCATGGAAGAAGGCATCACGATCAAGCGTCAGACTGACGAATTGACCGGTATGACCAACATTGAAGTGCTCGACGCCAAAGATCGTCCAGCTGCCGGTAAAGACATTCGTCCTGCTGTGAAGATGGTCGACGACAACGGCAAGGATCTGTTGCTGCCAGGTACTGACGTTATCGCTCAGTACTTCCTGCCTGCCAACGCCCTGGTCGGTGTGGCGGACGGTGCGAAAATCGCGATCGGCGACGTTATCGCTCGTATTCCGCAAGAGACTTCGAAGACCCGTGACATCACTGGTGGTCTGCCGCGTGTTGCCGACTTGTTCGAAGCTCGTCGTCCGAAAGAAGCGTCGATTCTGGCTGAAGTCAGCGGCACCATCGCGTTCGGTAAAGAGACCAAGGGCAAGCGCCGCCTGGTTATCACTCCGAACGACGGTAGTGATCCGTACGAAGAGCTGATTCCGAAGTGGCGTCACCTGAACGTCTTCGAAGGCGAACAAGTGAACCGCGGCGAAGTTATCTCCGACGGTCCAAGCGATCCGCATGACATCTTGCGTTTGCTGGGTGTGAGTGCGCTGGCCAAGTACATCGTCAACGAGATCCAGGACGTTTACCGTCTGCAAGGTGTGAAGATCAACGATAAGCACATCGAGACCATCCTGCGTCAGATGCTGCGTAAGGTTGAAATCGCTGAATCCGGCGATTCCAGTTTCATCAAGGGCGACCAGATGGAATTGACTCACGTTCTGGTAGAGAACGAGCGTTTGAGCAGCGAAGACAAGTTTGTCTCCAAGTTCACTCGCGTTCTGCTGGGTATCACCAAGGCGTCGTTGTCCACCGAATCGTTCATCTCGGCGGCTTCCTTCCAGGAAACCACTCGCGTACTGACCGAGGCGGCGGTAACCGGCAAGCGCGACTATCTGCGCGGCCTGAAAGAAAACGTGGTCGTGGGTCGCTTGATCCCGGCCGGTACCGGTCTGGCTTATCACAGCGAGCGTAAGCGTCGCCGTGATGCAGACAAACCGTTGCGCGTGAGCGCCAGTGAAGTGGAAGCTGCACTGACCGAAGCGCTGAACTCGAGCGGTAACTGAGTTCTGCGGTAAATGAGCGTAAGGCCCTGGTCGCTCCGTTCATCGTATCGAGACAAATTGTCGAGGTTCGATGAGCGGGGAGGGCGGGGCCTTGCCTTGACTGGGGACAAGATCCTCTTTAGACTCTTGTACCCCTAAATTTGGCGGGGATTCGTTCCTGCCATTTTGCTTTTCTTGCAAGACAATAGCGTCGCAAGACAACAGTGGAGCTAGTAGATGGCAACTATCAACCAGCTGGTACGTCAGCCGCGTAAGCGTATCGTCGAGAAATCCGACGTGCCTGCGCTGCAGAACTGCCCGCAACGTCGTGGCGTGTGCACCCGTGTGTACACCACCACGCCGAAAAAACCTAACTCGGCACTGCGTAAAGTATGCCGTGTGCGCCTGACCAACGGTTTCGAGGTTTCCTCGTACATCGGCGGTGAAGGTCACAACCTGCAAGAGCACAGCGTGGTACTGATCCGTGGCGGTCGTGTAAAAGACTTGCCAGGTGTGCGTTACCACACCGTTCGCGGTTCTTTGGATACTTCCGGCGTCAAGGGTCGTAACCAGGGTCGTTCGAAGTACGGTACCAAGCGTCCGAAGTAATGGTCGCTTGCTGCAAAAAACTGATTTCTATTTTTCTGAGTCGATAAGAGTAAGGTCGGAGGCGTCCCGTAGTGGGCACAGATTCCGAGCGAACCTGAAGACCGTTTGAGGGCTTATCCATGCCAAGAAGACGCGTAGCAGCCAAGCGCGAAGTGCTTGACGATCCAAAATACGGAAGCCAAATCCTGGCCAAGTTCATGAACCACGTGATGGAAAGCGGCAAGAAAGCCGTTGCCGAGCGTATCGTTTATGGCGCGCTGGAAAAGGTTAAAGAGCGCAAGAACAGCGACCCCCTGGAAATCTTCGAGAAAGCTCTCGACGCCATCGCTCCGCTGGTCGAAGTAAAGTCGCGCCGTGTAGGCGGTGCTACTTACCAGGTTCCGGTTGAAGTTCGTCCGTCCCGTCGTAACGCTCTGGCAATGCGCTGGTTGGTAGACTTCGCCCGTAAGCGCGGCGAGAAGTCTATGGCTCTGCGTTTGGCTGGCGAACTGTTGGACGCTGCCGAAGGTAAAGGTGCTGCAGTTAAGAAGCGTGAAGACGTGCACCGTATGGCTGAAGCTAACAAAGCTTTCTCGCACTACCGCTTCTAATTTTAGCGTCACTAATTTTGCGAGGGCTTTATGGCTCGTACAACACCGATTAATCGCTACCGTAACATTGGTATCGTTGCTCACGTGGATGCTGGCAAAACCACCACCACCGAGCGCGTCCTTTTTTACACTGGCAAAAGTCACAAAATGGGCGAGGTGCATGACGGCGCCGCGACCACAGACTGGATGGTTCAGGAGCAGGAGCGTGGTATTACCATTACTTCTGCTGCTATTACCGCCTTCTGGCAGGGTTCTGCTAAGCAGCACAAAGACCAATACCGCTTCAACGTCATTGACACCCCGGGCCACGTAGACTTCACCATTGAAGTTGAACGTTCCCTGCGTGTACTCGACGGCGCGGTCGTTGTGTTCTGCGGCACTTCCGGCGTTGAGCCTCAGTCCGAAACCGTATGGCGTCAAGCCAACAAGTACGGTGTTCCACGTATCGTTTACGTGAACAAGATGGACCGTGCCGGTGCTAACTTCCTGCGCGTGATCGCTCAGATCAAACAGCGTCTGGGTCACACCCCGGTGCCAATCCAGTTGGCTATCGGTTCCGAAGACAACTTCCAGGGTCAGATCGATCTGATGACCATGGAAGCGGTTTACTGGAGCGATGCTGACAAGGGCATGACTCCGCGTCGCGAAGCTATCCCTGCTGAATTGCAGGAGCTGGCTGAAGAGTGGCGCAGCAACATGGTTGAGGCTGCGGCCGAAGCCAGCGAAGAGCTGATGAACAAGTACCTCGAGGGCGAAGAGCTCACCATCGAGGAAATCAAGGCCGCTCTGCGTCAGCGTACTATCGCTGGCGAAATCGTCCTGGCTGTTTGCGGTTCTTCCTTCAAGAACAAGGGCGTTCCCCTGGTTCTCGACGCCGTTATCGACTACCTGCCGGCTCCAACCGACATTCCTGCCATCAAGGGTACTGACCCGGATGACGAGGAAAAGCAGATGGAGCGTCATGCAGACGACAACGAGCCGTTCTCGGCTCTGGCGTTCAAGATCGCTACCGACCCATTCGTGGGTACCTTGACCTTCGTCCGCGTTTACTCGGGCGTGTTGGCCTCCGGCGACGGCGTGATCAACTCGGTTAAAGGCAAGAAAGAGCGCGTGGGTCGTATGGTGCAAATGCACGCAAACGCCCGTGAAGAGATCAAGGAAGTACGCGCTGGTGACATCGCGGCCCTGATCGGCATGAAGGACGTCACCACTGGTGAAACCTTGTGCAACGCTGACAAGCCAATCATCCTGGTTCGCATGGACTTCCCGGAGCCGGTTATTTCGGTTGCCGTTGAGCCTAAGACCAAGGATGACCAGGAAAAAATGGGTATCGCTCTGGGCAAGCTTGCTCAGGAAGACCCGTCTTTCCGCGTCAAAACTGATGAAGAGACTGGTCAAACGATCATCTCCGGCATGGGCGAGCTGCACCTGGACATCCTGGTTGACCGGATGCGCCGTGAGTTCAACGTCGAAGCCAACATCGGTAAGCCTCAAGTTTCGTACCGTGAGCGCATCACGAAGAGCTGCGAAATCGAAGGCAAGTTCGTTCGTCAGTCCGGCGGTCGTGGCCAGTTCGGTCATTGCTGGATTCGTTTTGCTCCTGCTGACGAAGGTCAGGAAGGTCTGCAATTCCTGAACGAAGTAGTGGGTGGTGTGGTTCCTAAGGAATACATCCCGGCTATCCAGAAGGGTATCGAAGAGCAGATGAAGAACGGTGTTGTTGCCGGCTATCCGCTGATCGGCCTGAAGGCTACCGTGTTTGATGGTTCTTACCACGACGTCGACTCGAACGAGATGGCGTTTAAGGTGGCTGCTTCCATGGCGACCAAGCAACTGGCCCAGAAGGGCGGTGGTGAGTTGCTTGAGCCGATCATGGCGGTAGAGGTTGTTACGCCTGAAGACTATATGGGTGACGTGATGGGCGACCTTAACCGTCGTCGCGGCATGATTCTGGGTATGGAAGATACGGTTTCCGGTAAGGTTATCCGTGCTGAAGTTCCGTTGGGCGAGATGTTCGGTTATGCGACCGACGTTCGTTCGATGTCCCAGGGTCGCGCAAGCTACTCTATGGAATTCAAAAAATACAATACGGCTCCGTCGCACATCGTCGAAACCGTTACCAAAAAACAAGGCTGATTCAGTCCTTTAGGCAAGGAGTTAATTGTCGTGGCTAAAGAAAAATTTGATCGTTCCCTACCGCACGTCAACGTTGGCACTATCGGTCACGTTGACCACGGTAAAACCACTCTGACCGCTGCTCTGACTCGCGTCTGCTCCGAAGTTTTCGGTTCGGCCGTAGTTGAATTCGACAAGATCGACAGCGCACCAGAAGAAAAAGCTCGCGGTATCACCATTAACACCGCGCACGTCGAGTACAACTCGAACATTCGTCACTACGCTCACGTTGACTGCCCAGGTCACGCTGACTACGTGAAGAACATGATCACCGGTGCTGCCCAGATGGACGGCGCGATCCTGGTTTGCTCGGCCGCTGATGGTCCGATGCCGCAAACTCGTGAACACATCCTGCTGTCCCGTCAGGTAGGCGTTCCGTACATCGTGGTTTTCCTGAACAAGGCTGACCTGGTAGACGACGCTGAGCTGCTGGAACTGGTTGAGATGGAAGTTCGCGACCTGCTGTCCACCTATGACTTCCCAGGCGACGACACTCCGATCATCATCGGTTCTGCTCGTATGGCGCTGGAAGGCAAAGACGACAACGAAATGGGTACCACTGCCGTTCGTAAGCTGGTCGAAACTCTGGATACCTACATCCCAGAGCCAGAGCGTGCTATCGACAAGCCATTCCTGATGCCAATCGAAGACGTATTCTCGATCTCGGGTCGTGGTACTGTTGTGACTGGTCGTATCGAGCGCGGTATCGTTCGCGTTCAAGATGCGCTGGAAATCGTTGGTCTGCGTGACACCACCACCACCACCTGCACCGGTGTTGAAATGTTCCGTAAACTGCTCGACGAAGGTCGTGCTGGCGAGAACTGCGGCGTTCTGCTGCGTGGTACCAAGCGTGACGACGTTGAGCGTGGCCAGGTTCTGGTTAAGCCAGGTTCGGTTAAGCCGCACACCAAGTTCACCGCAGAAGTTTACGTTCTGAGCAAGGAAGAAGGCGGTCGTCACACTCCGTTCTTCAAAGGCTACCGTCCACAGTTCTACTTCCGTACTACTGACGTGACTGGTAACTGCGAACTGCCAGAAGGCGTTGAAATGGTAATGCCAGGCGATAACATTCAAATGACTGTTACCCTGATCAAAACCATCGCAATGGAAGACGGTCTGCGCTTCGCTATCCGTGAAGGCGGCCGTACCGTTGGTGCTGGTGTTGTAGCTAAAATCATCGAGTAAGCTCTTTTCGAGTCAGCTTTGATGTTTTGAAAAAGCCCCCGCTCAGCGGGGGCTTTTTTATTGGGTTGACACCTATCTGGGGCGTCTATAGAATTGCGCCTCCTTTTAACGGGCGTATTGCGCCCGGTGGGAATAGCAGCCGGAGTCTGAAATCCAATGCAAAATCAGCAAATCCGTATCAGGTTGAAGGCTTTCGACCATCGCCTGATCGACCAATCCACCCAGGAAATCGTGGAAACCGCGAAACGTACTGGTGCTCAAGTGCGTGGTCCAATTCCACTGCCTACCCGTAAAGAGCGGTTCACCGTTCTGGTCTCCCCGCACGTCAACAAAGACGCGCGTGACCAGTACGAGATCCGTACTCATAAGCGCGTTCTGGATATCGTCCAGCCAACGGATAAAACCGTTGATGCACTTATGAAGCTTGATCTTGCGGCCGGTGTGGAAGTGCAGATCAGCCTCGGCTAAGACTTGGTCTTAGTCGTGTAACGCTCTGAAATGGGCGGCCATAGCGGGTGAAAGCCCCGTACACTCATGAGGTTTACAACATGACTATTGGTGTAGTCGGTCGTAAATGCGGTATGACCCGTATTTTCACCGAAGAAGGTGTCTCCATTCCGGTCACGGTCATTGAGATCGAGCCGAATCGCGTCACCCAGTTCAAAACTGAAGAGACCGATGGCTATCGTGCAGTGCAAGTCACTGTCGGCGAGCGTCGTGCTTCGCGTGTAACAGCAGCTCAGGCTGGCCACTTCGCCAAGGCGAACGTTGCCGCTGGTCGTACCGTAATGGAATTCCGCCTTGAAGAAGGCGAGTACCAGGCCGGCGATCTGATCAACGCTGAAATCTTCGCCGCTGGTCAACTGGTTGATGTAACCGGTCAGTCCAAAGGTAAAGGCTTCCAGGGTACGATCAAGCGTTGGAACTTCCGCGGGCAAGATAACACCCACGGTAACTCCGTATCCCACCGCGTTCCAGGCTCTATCGGCCAGTGCCAGACTCCTGGTCGTGTATTCAAGGGCAAAAAAATGTCCGGTCATATGGGCGCTGAGCGCGTGACCGTGCAGTCCCTCGAAGTAGTGCGCGTGGACGCTGAACGCAATCTGTTGTTGGTCAAGGGCGCTGTTCCTGGCGCTACTGGCGGCAACTTGGTTGTACGTCCAGCAGCCAAGGCTCGCGGTTAAGGGGAAGCTGACATGCAATTAAATGTAAATGACGCTCAAGCGATCGAAGTTTCCGAACTGACATTTGGCGGCGAATTCAACGAGACGCTGGTTCACCAAGCAGTCGTGGCCTACATGGCTGGCGGCCGTCAAGGTAGCAAGCAGCAAAAGACCCGTTCCGATGTTTCCGGTGGCGGCAAGCGCCCATGGCGTCAGAAAGGTACTGGCCGTGCTCGTGCTGGTACTATCCGTAGCCCAATCTGGCGTGGCGGCGGTACCACTTTCGCAGCTCGTCCTCAGGATCACTCCCAGAAGCTGAACAAGAAGATGTATCGCGCAGCAATGCGTTCCATCCTTGCTGAGTTGGTGCGTACTGATCGTCTGGTCGTGGTTCAGGATTTCGCTGTTGAAACGCCGAAAACCAAAGACCTGCTGGGCAAGCTGAACAACATGAGCCTGACCGACGTTTTGATCGTGTCGGACGCTGTTGATCAGAACCTGTACCTGGCTGCTCGCAACCTGCCGCACGTAGATGTACGTGATGTGCAAGGTTCCGATCCAGTTAGTCTGATCGCATACGACAAGGTGTTGATCACCGTGTCGGCCGTGAAGAAATTCGAGGAGCTGCTGGGATGAACCAGGAACGCGTATTTAAAGTTCTGCTTGGCCCGCACGTTTCCGAGAAGGCTACGGTTCTGGCAGACAAGAAAGGCCAGTTCGTTTTCAAGGTTGCTACTGATGCAACCAAGCTGGAAATCAAGAAGGCCGTCGAAAGCCTGTTCAGCGTGAAAGTAGAGCGTGTTACTACCCTGAATGTTTTGGGTAAGAGCAAGCGCACTGCTCGCGGTCTGGGCAAGCGTAATGACTGGAAGAAGGCAGTTATCTCCCTTCAGCCAGGCCAAGATCTCGATTTCAGCAGCAGTGCTGAGTAAGGAAGGGGTGCATCATGGCAATCGTTAAATGCAAACCGACTTCCCCTGGCCGCCGTTTTGTGGTCAAGGTGGTCAACCAGGAGCTGCATAAAGGCGCTCCTCACGCACCGCTGCTCGAGAAGAAATCGAAGTCTGGTGGTCGTAACAACAATGGCCGTATTACCACTCGTCATATCGGTGGTGGTCATAAGCAGCATTATCGTTTGGTCGACTTCCGTCGCAACGACAAAGATGGCATCGCTGCCACTGTCGAGCGTATCGAATACGATCCAAACCGTACTGCTCACATCGCTCTGCTGCTGTACGCAGATGGCGAGCGTCGCTACATCATCGCCCCTAAAGGCGTGAGTGCTGGCGACCAGCTGATCGCAGGTGCTCTGGCACCGATCAAGCCGGGCAACGCTCTGCAACTGCGTAACATTCCAGTTGGTAGCACCGTACACGGCATCGAATTGAAGCCAGGTAAAGGCGCTCAGATCGCTCGTTCCGCTGGTGCTTCGGCTCAGCTGATCGCTCGTGAAGGTGTCTACGTGACCCTGCGTCTGCGTTCTGGTGAGATGCGTAAAGTGCTGGCTGAATGCCGCGCGACCCTGGGTGAAGTCTCGAACTCCGAGCACAGCCTGCGTTCGCTGGGTAAAGCTGGTGCCAAACGCTGGCGTGGCGTTCGCCCAACCGTTCGTGGTGTTGCCATGAACCCGGTTGACCACCCACATGGTGGTGGTGAAGGTCGTACCTCTGGTGGTCGTCATCCGGTATCGCCATGGGGCTTCCCGACTAAGGGCGCGAAGACTCGTGGTAATAAGCGTACCGACAAAATGATCGTCCGTCGTCGCAAGTAAATAGAGGGATACGACAGTGCCACGTTCTCTGAAAAAAGGTCCTTTTATCGATCTTCACCTACTGAAGAAGATCGAAGTGGCGGCGGAAAAGAACGATCGCAAACCAGTTAAAACCTGGTCGCGCCGTTCGATGATCCTGCCACAAATGGTCGGTCTGACCATCGCAGTACACAACGGTCGTCAGCACGTCCCAGTTCTCGTGAACGAAGACATGGTCGGCCACAAACTGGGCGAGTTCGCCGGTACCCGCACTTATCGCGGGCACGTGGCAGACAAGAAAGCCAAGCGTTAAGGGGTTAGGAAATGGAAGTAGCCGCTAAGTTGTCGGGCGCTCGAATCTCCGCCCAGAAAGCCCGCTTGGTCGCCGACCAGATCCGCGGGAAGAAGGTGGGCGAAGCGCTCAACCTGTTGGCTTTCAGCAGTAAGAAAGCCGCCGAGATCATGAAGAAAGTGCTGGAGTCGGCCGTAGCCAACGCCGAGCATAACGAAGGCGCAGACGTTGATGACCTGAAGGTCAGCACCGTTTTCGTCAACGAAGGGCGTTCGCTGAAGCGCATCATGCCACGTGCCAAAGGCCGTGCTGATCGCATCGTCAAGCGGTCTTGCCATATCACTGTCAAGGTTGCTGACAAGTAACGGAGTCGAAGAGATGGGTCAGAAAGTACATCCCATTGGCATTCGCCTGGGAATCGTCAAGGAGCACACCTCCGTCTGGTACGCAGACGGTCGGACTTATGCGGACTACTTGTTCGCTGATCTGAAGGTGCGTGAGTATCTCCAAGACAAACTAAAAAGCGCGTCCGTAAGCCGTATCGATATCCATCGTCCGGCCCAAACTGCACGTATCACCATCCACACCGCTCGCCCAGGTATCGTTATCGGGAAGAAAGGTGAAGATGTTGAGAAACTGCGTCAGGACCTGACCAAGCAAATGGGTGTGCCTGTGCACATCAATATCGAAGAGATCCGCAAGCCGGAGCTCGACGGTATGCTGGTTGCGCAGAGCGTAGCTCAGCAGCTGGAGCGTCGCGTAATGTTCCGTCGTGCTATGAAGCGCGCCGTACAGAACGCAATGCGCATTGGTGCCAAGGGCATCAAAATCCAAGTGAGCGGTCGTCTCGGCGGTGCTGAAATCGCACGTACTGAATGGTATCGCGAAGGTCGTGTGCCACTGCACACCCTGCGTGCCGACATCGACTATGCCAACTACGAAGCTCACACCACCTACGGTGTGATCGGTGTAAAGGTTTGGATCTTCAAAGGCGAAGTAATTGGTGGTCGCCAAGAAGAGCTGAAACCACAAGCACCAGCGCCTCGTAAAAAAGCTGCTAAGTAAGGGGTACGCCAAATGTTGCAACCAAAGCGTACGAAGTTCCGCAAGCAAATGACCGGTCACAACCGTGGCCTGGCATTGCGCGGTAGCAAAGTCAGCTTCGGCGAGTTCGCGCTGAAGTCTGTAGCTCGTGGTCGTCTCACCGCTCGTCAGATCGAGTCAGCGCGTCGTGCTCTGACCCGTCACGTAAAACGTGGCGGCAAGATCTGGATCCGTGTATTCCCGGACAAGCCTATTTCCAAGAAGCCACTCGAAGTTCGGATGGGTAAAGGTAAGGGTAACGTCGAATACTGGGTTGCCCAGATTCAGCCAGGCAAAGTCCTGTATGAAATCGAGGGTGTTTCTGAAGAGCTGGCGCGTGAGGCTTTCGCCCTGGCTGCTGCAAAGCTGCCGCTCGCCACCTCCTTTGTTAAACGGACGGTGATGTGATGAAAGCGAATGAACTTCGTGAAAAATCCGCACAGCAGCTGAACGAGCAACTGCTCGGCTTGCTGCGCGACCAGTTCAATCTGCGCATGCAGAAAGCAACTGGCCAGTTGGGGCAGTCTCATCTGCTCTCGCAAGTTAAGCGTGACATCGCTCGCGTGAAGACTGTGCTCAACCAGCAGGCAGGTAAGTAATCATGGCTGAAGCCGAAAAAACTGTCCGTACGCTGACTGGCCGTGTTGTCAGCGACAAGATGGACAAAACCATCACCGTTCTGATCGAGCGTCGCGTTAAGCACCCGATCTACGGTAAATACGTTAAGCGTTCGACTAAGCTGCACGCGCACGACGAAACCAATCAGTGCCACATCGGCGACAAAGTCACTATTCGTGAAACTCGTCCTTTGGCCAAGACCAAGTCTTGGGCGCTGGTTGATGTTCTCGAACGCGCTGTGGAAGTCTAAGGACTAGGGGTCGGAGAAATTATATGATTCAGACTCAATCCATGCTCGATGTGGCCGATAACAGCGGCGCTCGCCGCGTTATGTGCATCAAGGTGCTGGGTGGCTCCCATCGTCGTTACGCTGGTATCGGTGACATCATCAAAGTTACCGTCAAGGAAGCAATTCCTCGCGGTAAGGTGAAAAAAGGCCAAGTGATGACTGCTGTTGTAGTCCGCACTCGTCACGGCGTTCGCCGTGCAGATGGCTCCATTATCCGCTTTGATGGCAACGCTGCTGTTCTTCTGAACAACAAGCAAGAGCCGATCGGCACCCGTATCTTTGGGCCAGTGACCCGTGAGCTTCGTACTGAGAAGTTCATGAAGATCGTCTCGCTCGCCCCAGAAGTGCTGTAAGGAGATCCGACATGCAAAAGATTCGTCGTGACGACGAGATCATCGTGATCGCCGGCAAAGACAAAGGTAAGCGCGGTAAGGTGCTGAAGGTTCTTGCTGACAACCGTCTGGTTGTTGGTGGTCTGAACCTGGTCAAGCGTCATACCAAGCCTAACCCGATGTCGGGCGTACAGGGCGGTATCGTCGAGAAAGAAGCGCCACTGCACGCTTCTAACGTCGCCATCTTCAACGGCGAAACCAACAAGGCTGACCGCGTTGGTTTCAAAGTAGAAGACGGTAAGAAAATTCGTGTCTTCAAGTCGACCCAAAAAGCGGTTGATGCTTGAACACTGCTAGGTAGAAGACCATGGCACGACTAAAAGAGATTTACCGGAAGGAAATCGCACCGAAACTTAAGGAAGAACTTAAGCTTTCGAACGTGATGGAAGTTCCGCGCGTTACTAAAATCACCCTGAACATGGGTCTGGGCGAAGCAATCGGCGACAAAAAAGTCATCGAGCATGCTGTTGCTGACCTGGAAAAGATCACCGGCCAGAAAGTCGTTGTGACCTACGCTCGCAAATCCATCGCTGGCTTTAAAGTCCGTGAAGGTTGGCCGATCGGCGTCAAAGTGACTCTGCGCCGTGAGCGTATGTACGAGTTCCTGGATCGTCTGCTGTCGATCTCCCTGCCACGGGTTCGCGACTTCCGCGGCCTGAATGCCAAGTCCTTCGATGGTCGTGGCAACTACAGCATGGGCGTAAAAGAGCAGATCATCTTCCCGGAAATCGACTACGACAAGATCGATGCTCTCCGCGGTCTGGACATTACCCTGACCACCACTGCCAAGAACGATGATGAAGGTCGCGCTCTGCTGCGCGCTTTCAAATTCCCGTTCCGCAACTGATTGGAGTAGGAAAATGGCCAAGATGAGCATGAAGAACCGCGAGCTGAAGCGTCAGCTCACGGTTGCCAAGTACGCCAAAAAGCGTGCAGCACTGAAAGCAATCATCGTTGATCTGAACGCAAGTCCAGAAGCACGTTGGGAAGCTACAGTTGCTCTGCAAAAGCAGCCACGTGACGCTAGCGCTTCGCGCATGCGTAACCGCTGCCGCCTGACCGGTCGTCCACACGGCGTTTACCGCAAGTTCGGCCTCGGCCGTAACAAACTGCGTGAAGCGGCAATGCGTGGTGACGTACCAGGTCTGGTTAAAGCCAGCTGGTAAGTACTGTCAAAGTCTCGGCGGTCAGGGTCGCAAGATCCTGACCGCCGGTGGCCTTGAATCTGGATCAAGCCCCTTTTGGGGCTTGATTCATTTCTGGGGTGTGTCTAGAATACCCGGCTCGCCTGAGCCCGTGTTTTTTACGCTCGGAGATTCTCGGCGACACGTAGTAGCCGCAAGGCTAATTTTTCTGTATTAGGAGCGTCTAGCCCATGAGTATGCAGGACCCGTTAGCGGACATGCTAACTCGAATCCGTAATGCCCAGATGGCTGAAAAGTCCGTCGTAAGCATGCCATCTTCCACGTTGAAGGTAGCTGTTGCCAAAGTCCTGAAGGACGAAGGTTACATCGCGGGTTATCAGATCAGCAGCGAAACCAAACCGCTGCTGTCTATCGAGCTGAAATACTTCGAAGGCCGTCCGGTTATCGAAGAAGTGAAGCGCGTTAGCCGTCCAGGCCTGCGTCAGTACAAGTCCGTCGAAGATCTGCCGAAAGTTCGTGGCGGTCTCGGTGTGTCTATCGTCTCCACCAACAAGGGTGTGATGACTGATCGTGCTGCGCGCGCTGCCGGTGTCGGCGGCGAAGTTCTTTGCACTGTGTTCTAAGGGGGGATAAGCATGTCTCGCGTCGCTAAGAACCCCGTTAAGCTGCCAGCCGGCGTCGAAGTAAAATTCGCAGGCCAACAGCTTTCGGTGAAGGGTGCCAAGGGCACTCTCGAACTGAACATCCATTCGTCCGTTGAGATCGTTGAAGAAGCTGGTGAGCTGCGTTTCGCTGCTCGCAACGGCGATCAACAGACTCGCGCAATGGCTGGTACCACTCGTGCGTTGGTTAACAACATGGTCCAAGGCGTAAGCCAAGGCTTCGAGCGCAAGCTCCAGCTGGTCGGTGTTGGTTACAAAGCGCAAGCAAAAGGCACAGTGCTGAACCTGGCTCTTGGCTTCTCGCATCCAGTGGATTACGAACTGCCGGAAGGCATCACCGCTGAGACTCCTAGCCAGACCGATATCCTGATCAAGGGCATCGACAAGCAGCTGGTAGGTCAAGTGGCCGCCGAGATCCGCGACTTCCGTCCACCAGAGCCGTACAAAGGCAAAGGTGTGCGCTACGCGGACGAAGTCGTCCGTCGTAAAGAAGCCAAGAAGAAGTAGGGCATAGCAAATGACCGACAAAAAAGTTACTCGACTGCGTCGCGCTCGCAAAGCACGCCTGAAAATGCACGAACTCGAAGTCGTGCGTCTCTGCGTGTTCCGCTCTTCGCAGCACATCTACGCCCAGGTCATTTCGGCCGACGGCAACAAAGTCCTGGCAAGCGCCTCGACTTTGGATAAAGAACTGCGTGATGGCGCCACTGGCAACATCGACGCGGCCACTAAGGTTGGCCAGCTGGTCGCTACGCGTGCTAAGGCCGCTGGCGTCTCGCAGGTGGCTTTCGACCGCTCTGGCTTCAAGTACCACGGCCGCGTTAAAGCGCTGGCTGATGCTGCTCGTGAAGCTGGGCTGGAGTTCTAAGTTATGTCAAATAACGACCAAAAGCGCGACGAAGGCTACATCGAGAAGCTGGTTCAAGTTAACCGCGTAGCCAAAACCGTTAAAGGCGGCCGTATCTTCACTTTCACCGCGTTGACCGTGGTTGGTGATGGTAAAGGGCGTGTTGGCTTCGGCCGTGGCAAGTCGCGTGAAGTGCCTGCTGCGATCCAGAAGGCAATGGAAGCTGCTCGCCGCAACATGATCCAGGTTGATCTGAACGGCACCACTCTGCAGTACGCAATGAAGTCCGCTCACGGCGCTTCGAAGGTGTACATGCAGCCTGCTTCTGAAGGTACCGGTATCATCGCAGGCGGCGCAATGCGTGCCGTTCTCGAAGTTGCTGGCGTTCAGAACGTTCTGGCCAAGTGCTACGGCTCGACTAATCCGGTAAACGTGGTTCACGCCACTTTCAAGGGTTTGAAAGCAATGCAGTCTCCTGAATCCATTGCCGCCAAGCGTGGCAAAAGCGTCAAGGAGATCTTCTGATCATGGCTACCGTTAAAGTTACGCTGATCAAAAGCATGACCGGCCGCATCCCTAACCACAAACTGTGCGTTAAGGGTCTGGGTCTGCGTCGCATCGGTCACACTGTAGAAGTCCAGGATACTCCCGAGAATCGCGGGATGATCAACAAGGCTTACTACATGCTGCGTGTCGAGGGTTAATCGATGAAACTCAATGATCTGAGTCCAGCGCCGGGTTCCCGTCGCGAAAAGCATCGTCCGGGCCGTGGTATCGGTAGTGGTTTGGGTAAGACTGGTGGCCGTGGTCACAAAGGTCAGACTTCCCGCTCCGGTGGCACCATTGCTCCAGGCTTTGAAGGCGGTCAACAGCCGCTGCATCGTCGCCTGCCGAAGTTCGGTTTCGTTTCCCTGAAGGCCATGGACCGCGCAGAAGTGCGTCTGTCCGAGCTGGCTAAAGTGGAAGGCGACATCGTCACCGTGCAGTCCTTGAAAGATGCCAACGTGATCAACGTCAACGTGCAGCGTGTGAAAATCATGCTGTCCGGCGAAGTGACTCGCGCTGTAACCATCGGAAAGGGAATCGGCGCCACCAAAGGTGCGCGTGCGGCTATCGAAGCAGCTGGCGGCAAGTTCGAGGAATAAATGGCTAAGCAAGGTGCTCTCTCTGCGCTCGGCAAAGGCGGTATGTCTGAACTCTGGGCTCGTCTGCGTTTTCTGTTCCTGGCGATTATCGTCTACCGAATAGGCGCACACATCCCGGTTCCAGGTATCAACCCGGACCGACTCGCGGACCTGTTTCGACAGAATGAGGGGACCATTCTTAGCTTGTTCAACATGTTTTCCGGCGGCGCGCTGGAGCGGATGAGCATTTTTGCACTGGGGATCATGCCGTACATTTCGGCATCGATCATCATGCAACTGATGACCGCCGTCAGCCCGCAGCTGGAACAGTTGAAGAAGGAAGGTGAAGCTGGGCGTCGCAAGATCGCTCAGTACACCCGCTACGGCACTGTAGTCCTGGCTCTCGTCCAGGCCATTGGTATGTCCATTGGTCTGGCGGGGCAGGGCGTTGCGTTCACTGGTGACTTTGGCTTCCATTTCGTCGCGGTATCCACTTTTGTGGCTGGTGCGATGTTCATGATGTGGCTGGGTGAGCAGATTACTGAGCGTGGTGTTGGCAACGGTATCTCGATGTTGATTTTCGCAGGTATCGTCGCCGGTCTTCCGAGAGCGATTGGGCAGTCTTTCGAGTCTGCACGTCAGGGTGATATCAACATTTTTGCCCTGGTTGCCATCGGTTTGCTGGCAGTAGCGATTATCGGTTTCGTGGTGTTCATTGAGCGTGGTCAGCGTCGTATTGCTGTTCACTACGCCAAGCGTCAGCAGGGCCGCAAGGTCTTCGCTGCGCAGACCAGCCACTTGCCGCTGAAGGTGAACATGGCCGGCGTTATTCCGGCTATTTTCGCGAGCAGCATCTTGCTGTTCCCGGCTTCGTTGGGTACCTGGTTCGGTCAGTCTGAAGGTATGGGCTGGTTGCAGGACATCTCGCAGTCGATCGCTCCTGGTCAGCCGTTGAATATTCTGCTGTTTAGTGCAGGGATTATTTTCTTCTGCTTCTTCTATACGGCGTTGATGTTCAATCCGAAAGACGTAGCGGAAAACCTGAAGAAGTCCGGTGCCTTTATTCCGGGCATTCGTCCAGGTGAGCAGTCTGCACGCTATATTGATGGCGTTCTGACTCGTTTGACCCTGTTCGGTGCTCTATATATGACGGCCGTGTGCCTGTTGCCCCAGTTCCTGGTGGTTGCAGCAAACGTTCCGTTCTACCTTGGCGGGACCTCGTTGCTGATCGTCGTCGTGGTTGTGATGGACTTCATGTCCCAAGTACAATCGCACCTCGTTTCGCACCAGTACGAATCCCTGATGAAGAAAGCCAACCTGAAGGGTTACGGCAGCGGCATGTTGCGCTGAGTACCTATAAGGTTCGAGGAGTTGGTGATGAAAGTTCGTGCATCGGTGAAAAAGCTGTGCCGTAACTGCAAGATTATTCGCCGCGAAGGTGTTGTTCGAGTAATTTGCAGCGCGGAACCGCGTCACAAACAGCGCCAAGGCTGAGTGTGATTGTGCTTCAAGCCCGGCAGCTAGTGCGCTGCCGGGTTGATTATTTGTTATTACAGCGATATTATCTCGCGCCCTATTTCTTGGCTTCCGGGGCGTAGGTAGCTGTCAATTGGAGTCCCACTGAATGGCCCGTATTGCAGGCGTTAACATTCCAGATAACAAGCATACTGTTATCTCGCTGACCTACATCTATGGTGTTGGTCGCACTACTGCACAGAAAATTTGTGCAGAGACTGGGGTAAACCCAGCAGCAAAGATCAAAGATCTGAGCGACGAGCAAATTGAACAGCTGCGTGGCGAAGTGGCGAAGTTCACCACTGAAGGTGACCTGCGTCGCGAAATCAACATGAAAATCAAGCGCTTGATGGACCTCGGTTGCTATCGCGGTCTGCGTCATCGTCGTGGTCTGCCAGTACGCGGTCAGCGTACCAAGACCAACGCGCGTACCCGTAAAGGTCCGCGTAAGCCGATCCGCAAGTAATCGCCCCAGCGAATCGACAGGAATTTAATCATGGCAAAACCTGCTGCTCGTCCTCGTAAAAAAGTTAAAAAGACAGTGGTTGATGGCATCGCCCACATCCATGCATCTTTTAACAACACCATCGTGACCATTACCGACCGTCAAGGTAACGCTCTTTCCTGGGCTACCTCCGGTGGTTCGGGTTTCCGCGGTTCCCGCAAGTCCACCCCGTTTGCTGCTCAAGTAGCTGCTGAACGTGCTGGTCAAGCTGCGCTGGAATACGGCCTGAAAAACCTCGACGTCAACGTCAAAGGTCCAGGTCCAGGTCGTGAATCCGCAGTCCGCGCTTTGAACGGCTGTGGCTACAAGATCGCCAGCATCACCGACGTGACGCCAATCCCGCACAACGGGTGCCGTCCGCCGAAGAAGCGCCGCGTGTAATCCAGGAGATTGTAAAGAATGGCTCGTTACATTGGTCCAAAATGCAAACTCGCTCGTCGCGAAGGCACCGATCTCTTCCTGAAGAGCGGCGTGCGCGCGATCGAATCGAAGTGCAACATTGAAGCAGCACCTGGTATCCACGGCCAACGCCGCGGTCGCCAGTCCGATTACGGCACCCAACTGCGTGAAAAGCAGAAGGTCCGTCGTATCTACGGCGTTCTCGAGCGTCAATTCAGCGGCTACTACAAAGAAGCAGCTGGCAAGAAAGGCGCAACCGGCGAAAACCTGTTGCAACTGCTCGAATGCCGTCTGGACAACGTTGTATACCGTATGGGCTTTGGTTCGACTCGTGCCGAATCCCGTCAGCTGGTATCGCACAAGTCGATCAGCGTAAACGGTCAAACCGTTAACGTTCCGTCCTACCAGGTTCGTGCTGGTGACGTGGTTGCTGTTCGCGAGAAAGCAAAAAACCAACTTCGCATTGTCCAAGCTCTCGATCTGTGTGCCCAACGTGGCCGCGTAGAATGGGTAGAAGTAGACACTGAGAAGAAGTCGGGCGTTTTCAAGAACGTTCCAGCTCGCAGTGATCTGTCCGCCGACATCAACGAAAGCCTGATTGTCGAGCTCTACTCCAAGTAAGGGCTAGAAAATAGGTGCATCCATGCAGATTTCGGTAAATGAGTTCCTGACACCCCGCCACATTGATGTGCAGGTTGTCAGTCCAACCCGCGCCAAGATCACTCTCGAGCCTCTCGAGCGTGGCTTTGGCCACACCCTGGGCAACGCGCTGCGCCGCATCCTGTTGTCCTCCATGCCCGGCTGTGCAGTAGTCGAGGCCGAGATTGACGGTGTGCTCCACGAGTACAGCGCCATCGAAGGTGTACAGGAAGACGTAATTGAAATCCTGTTGAACCTTAAAGGTCTGGCTATCAAGCTGCACGGTCGAGACGAAGTTACGCTGACCTTGTCGAAGAAGGGTTCGGGGGTGGTTACCGCTGCCGATATTCAGCTGGATCATGATGTCGAGATCGTTAACCCCGATCACGTAATCGCTAACCTGGCGTCTAACGGCGCCCTGAACATGAAGCTCGTAGTAGCTCGTGGTCGTGGTTATGAACCGGCCGACTCGCGTCAGAGCGATGAAGACGAAAGTCGCAGCATTGGTCGCTTGCAGCTTGACTCTTCGTTCAGCCCGGTTCGCCGTATCGCATACGTGGTGGAAAACGCCCGTGTCGAACAGCGTACTAACCTGGACAAGCTGGTTATTGATCTGGAAACCAACGGTACTCTGGATCCTGAAGAGGCAATCCGCCGCGCTGCAACCATCCTGCAACAGCAGTTGGCTGCGTTCGTCGACCTCAAAGGTGACAGCGAACCAGTGGTAATCGAGCAGGAAGACGAGATCGATCCGATCCTGCTTCGCCCGGTTGACGATCTGGAACTGACTGTACGTTCGGCTAACTGCCTTAAGGCGGAAAACATCTACTACATCGGCGACCTGATTCAGCGTACCGAAGTAGAGCTGTTGAAGACTCCGAACCTTGGCAAGAAATCCTTGACTGAAATCAAGGACGTTCTGGCCTCCCGCGGTCTGTCCCTCGGCATGCGCCTCGACAACTGGCCGCCTGCAAGTCTTAAGAAGGACGACAAGGCGACTGCCTGATCGTCGTAATCACCGAACGTAGTGTTTGGTAAGGAATGAACCATGCGTCATCGTAAAAGTGGTCGTCACCTCAGCCGCACCAGCTCGCACCGCAAGGCCATGTTCCAGAACATGGCGGTGTCGCTGTTCGAGCACGAGCTGATCAAAACTACTCTGCCAAAAGCTAAAGAACTGCGTCGCGTTGCTGAGCCGCTGATCACTTTGGCCAAGACAGACAGCCTGGCTAACCGCCGTCTGGCTTTCGACCGTACTCGTTCGAAAGCTATCGTTGGCAAGCTCTTCAACGACCTGGGCAAGCGTTACGCTACCCGTGAGGGTGGCTACCTGCGCATCCTCAAGTGCGGCTTCCGCGCTGGCGACAACGCGCCTATGGCGTACGTCGAGTTGGTTGATCGTGCTACTGGCGGTGAAGCTGTATCCGCTGAGTAAGACGTCAGTCTGAAACGAAGAACCGGGCCTTAGTGCCCGGTTTTTTGTGCGCGCTCGAAAATGCCGCGTGTTGGATGTCCCAGAGTTCTATTAGCTATCTCTATCGATTTGAATGATCTAATGAATTAGAAGGTGTCATGAAGATCATCAATACTTCCTTTCAGCCGTTTAACCGGCAGTTCAAGACTGACAAAGGAAGAGATCGCATGAGCCAGAATAAAACGCTTACCACCGCCAGTGGCGCTCCTGTCGCCGACAACCAGAACTCCCGCTCCGCTGGCCCTCGTGGTCCGCTGCTGCTCGATGACTTCCACCTGATCGAGAAGCTGGCTCACTTCAACCGTGAAAACATCCCTGAGCGTCGTGTGCATGCCAAAGGTTCGGGTGCCTACGGGACGTTTACCGTGACTCGGGATATTACCCAGTACACCAGCGCCAGGCTGTTCGAATCTGTCGGCAAGCAAACGCCAACATTCCTGCGCTTTTCCACCGTGGGCGGTGAGCGTGGTTCGGCTGATACCGAGCGCGATCCGCGTGGTTTCGCGTTGAAGTTCTACACCGAAGAAGGCAACTGGGACATCGTGGGTAACAACACCCCAGTGTTCTTTATCCGTGACCCGTTGAAATTTCCCGATTTTATCCACACCCAAAAACGTCTGCCGCAAAGCAACCTCAAAAGTGCTCAGGCGATGTGGGATTTTTGGTCGCATTCTCCCGAGGCTCTGCATCAGGTCACGATCCTGTTCTCGGATCGCGGCATCCCTGATGGTTACCGCCATATGCATGGCTTCGGCAGTCATACCTACAGCCTGATTAACGCCAGCGGCGAGCGTCACTGGGTAAAATGGCACTACAAGACCCGGCAAGGGATCAAGAATCTGGCACCTGCAGACGCAGCACGCCTGGCCGGTACTGACCCGGATTACGCTCAACGCGATTTGTTCGAAGCCATCGAGCGCGGTGATTTCCCGAAATGGAGCGTGTGCATCCAAATCATGACCGAAGCCCAGGCCGAAGCGCATTATGAGAACCCTTTCGACGTCACCAAGACCTGGTCACAGAAAGAGTTTCCGTTGATCGAAGTCGGTGAGCTGGAACTGAATCGCAATCCGCTCAACTACTTCGCTGAAGTCGAGCAAGCAGCTTTCGGCCCTAGCAATATGGTGCCGGGCGTGGGCTTGTCGCCGGACCGCATGTTACAAGGGCGAGTGTTCGCTTACGCGGATGCCCACCGTTACCGTGTCGGCACTAATCACCAGCAACTGCCGGTGAACGCCCCGCGAAGTCCGGTCAACAGCTACCAGCGCGATGGTTCGATGGCGTTTGGGAGCAATGGCGGTGCCGCGCCGAATTACGAGCCGAACAGTTATGTCGATTCGCCGAAGCAGGCACCTCGTTACGCCGAGCCAGCGTTGGCGTTGAGCGGTGCGGCTGGTCGCTACGATCATCGCGAAGATACTGACTATTACAGCCACGCCGGTGCGCTGTTCCGTCTGATGAGTGATGAGCAGAAAGCGTTGCTGGTTGGCAACATCGCTGGAGCGATGGCGGGCGTATCCAGTGATGTCGTCGACCGTCAATTGCAGCATTTCTTCAAGGCCGACCCGGCGTATGGAGAAGCAATCGCAAAGCTGCTCAACGTACAGCTTAACGAAGTCTAAATGAGAAGCAGAACCGCCCTTAATTGGGCGGTTTTTGCGTTATTTCAGCTGTTTTTCTCAGATTATCTTCGCTTTTGTTGCGTCTGCCGAGTGACGTTATGGCCTGGTTGGTTCAAACTATAACTTTCAAGCAGGGAGATGTAGGGCGATGCAAGGCCACCCAGACGTTATCGATTACCTCAACACGTTGCTGACCGGCGAACTGGCCGCGCGTGACCAATATTTCGTTCATTCGCGGATGTATGAGGACTGGGGATTCACCAAGCTCTACGAACGAATCAATCACGAGATGGAAGAAGAAGCAGGTCATGCTGACGCGCTGATGCGTCGGATCCTGATGCTGGAAGGTACACCTCGCATGCGTCCTGACGATCTTGATATCGGTACCACAGTGCCGGAGATGCTCGAAGCGGATCTGCGTCTGGAGTACAAGGTACGTGCCGCACTGTGTAAAGGCATCCAGCTATGCGAGCAGCACAAGGATTACGTCAGCCGCGAAATGCTGCGTGTACAGCTCCACGACACCGAAGAAGATCACACCTATTGGCTGGAAAAGCAGTTGGGCCTGATCAAGTTGATTGGTCTCGAGAACTACCTGCAATCTCACGCTTGATTCAGCGGCCTTCGTAACTGCAATTGCGAATTGGCATTGCTCTTACAGGCGAACACAAAAAAAGCCCCAGCCACTGATGAAGTGACAGGGGCTTTTTCATGGGCGGGAATCAGGCCCGATCGCGTTCCAACAGTGGTTTGAGGTAATAACCGGTGTGAGATTGCTTCATCTCGGCGACTTCCTCCGGTGTACCGACGGCGATGATCTGACCGCCCTTGGAGCCGCCTTCCGGCCCCAAGTCCACCAGCCAGTCAGCGGTCTTGATCACATCCAGGTTGTGCTCGATCACCACCACCGTATTGCCGTGGTCGCGCAGTCGATGCAGCACGTCTAGCAATTGCTGGATATCGGCGAAGTGAAGACCGGTTGTAGGTTCGTCGAGGATATACAGGGTCTTGCCCGTATCACGCTTGGACAGCTCACGGGACAGCTTGACCCGCTGGGCCTCACCCCCCGACAGCGTGGTCGCCGATTGCCCCAGCTTGATATAGGACAGGCCGACGTCCATCAGTGTCTGAAGCTTTCGCGCCAGGGCAGGCACCGCATCGAAAAACTCCCGGGCTTCTTCGATGGTCATCTCGAGGGTCTCGTGAATGCTCTTGCCTTTGTACTTGATCTCAAGGGTTTCACGGTTGTAGCGCTTGCTCTTGCAGACGTCGCAAGGCACATAGATGTCCGGCAGGAAGTGCATTTCCACCTTGATCAGGCCATCGCCCTGGCAGGCCTCGCAGCGGCCACCCTTCACGTTGAAGGAAAAACGCCCGGGACCATAACCGCGGGAGCGGGATTCCGGCACGCCGGCGAACAGCTCGCGGATCGGCGTGAACAATCCGGTGTAGGTGGCCGGGTTGGAGCGTGGTGTGCGACCGATCGGGCTCTGGTCGATATCGACGACTTTATCCAGATGCTCCAGGCCCTTGATACTGTCGTGGGCAGCGGCTTCCAGCGTCGTAGCACCATTGAGCGCCGTAGCACTCAATGGAAACAGCGTGTTGTTGATCAGCGTCGATTTACCCGAGCCGGACACACCGGTCACGCAGGTCAGCAGGCCGATCGGAATATCCAGATCGACATTGCGCAAGTTGTTGCCGCGGGCGCCTTTGAGCGACAACGACAGCTTCTTGTTGCGCGGCGTACGTTTGGCCGGAACGGCGATTTTCACCCGGCCCGAGAGGTACTTGCCGGTGAGGGAGTCCGGATGCGACATCACCTCGGCAGGCGTGCCTTCGGCAACGATATGCCCGCCATGGACGCCGGCGCCCGGCCCGATATCTACCACGTAGTCAGCCAGGCGAATCGCATCTTCGTCGTGCTCGACCACGATCACCGTGTTGCCGATGTCTCGAAGGTGCTTGAGTGTGCCGAGCAACCGGTCGTTATCGCGCTGATGCAAGCCGATCGATGGTTCATCGAGAATGTACAGAACGCCAACCAGGCCGGCGCCGATCTGGCTGGCCAGACGAATGCGCTGAGCCTCGCCACCGGACAGCGTATCGGCGCTGCGATCCAGCGACAGATAGTCGAGGCCGACGTTGACCAGAAACTGCAGGCGTTCGCGGATTTCCTTGAGGATTTTGTCGGCAATTTCGCCACGGCGGCCGGTCATCTTCAGCTCACCGAAGTAATCGCAGGCATCGCCGATCGGCAGGTTGGTCACCGCCGGCAGGGTTTTCTCGCCGACCCATACGTGCCGTGCTTCCCGTCGCAGACGAGTGCCGCGGCAGTCCGGGCAGGATTGGGTGCTGAGGAACTTGGCCAGTTCTTCGCGGACCGAAGCCGATTCGGTTTCGCGGTAGCGACGCTCCAGGTTCGGTACGATGCCTTCGAACGGGTGTGAGCGTTTGACGATATCGCCACGGTCGTTCAGGTATTTGAAATCGACGTTTTGCGAGCCGCTGCCGTGCAGGATGCTCTTCTGCTGATCGGCTGGCAGTTCGTTGAACGGCACTTCCAGGCTGAACTTGTAGTGGGAGGCCAGCGAGCCGAGCATCTGGAAGTAATAGACGTTGCGCCGGTCCCAGCCGCGTATTGCACCTTCGGCCAGGGTCAACTCACCGTTTACCAATCGCTTGATATCGAAGAATTGTTTCACCCCCAGGCCATCGCAGGTCGGGCAGGCACCGGCCGGGTTGTTGAAGGAAAACAGCTTTGGCTCGAGTTCACTGATGGCGTGGCCACAAATCGGGCAGGCGAAGCGCGCGGAGAAGATCATCTCTTCCCCCGGCTCATCGTCCATCGGCGCCACCAATGCGATGCCGTCCGCCAGTTTCAGCGCGGTCTCGAAGGATTCGGCCAGACGCTGTTGCAGGTCGGCGCGCACCTTGAAGCGGTCGACCACCACATCGATCGTGTGTTTTTTCTGTTTATCGAGCTTGGGCGCTTCGTCCAGTTCATAAAGCTTGCCATTGATTCGGGCGCGCACGAAGCCTTGGGCGCGAAGCTCTTCGAAGACTGACAGATGTTCGCCTTTGCGCTCGCGGATGACCGGGGCCAGCAGCATCAGCTTGCTACCCTCCGGTTGGGCGAGGACCAGGTCGACCATCTGGCTGACGGTCTGTGCTTCCAGCGGAATGTCATGATCCGGGCAGCGCGGGATACCCACGCGCGCATACAGCAAGCGCAGGTAGTCATAGATTTCGGTGATGGTGCCGACGGTCGAGCGCGGGTTGTGCGAGGTCGACTTCTGTTCGATGGAAATTGCTGGCGACAAGCCTTCGATGGTGTCGACGTCAGGTTTTTCCATCATCGACAGGAACTGTCGGGCATAGGCCGACAGCGATTCGACGTAGCGGCGCTGCCCTTCGGCATACAGTGTGTCGAAGGCCAGGGACGACTTGCCGGAGCCGGACAGGCCGGTAATGACGATCAGTTTGTCCCGTGGCAGGGTCAGGTCGATGTTCTTCAGGTTGTGGGTTCGGGCCCCACGAATCAGGATCTTGTCCAAAGTGGCCTCGCTCGGCGGGCGTCGAAAACGTAGGAGTATACGGCCAAATACTGGATGGATGCACACTATCGAATGATGACATTACGGGCTTTGATGAAAGGTCTTTCATCTGCACGCGGCAAAGCGTCGCGATATACCCTGCCAATCGATGGGACTGGTAGAATCGCCGCCGGTTCACATGAGGTTTTTCCATGCACGATCCCCACAGCGAACGCATGAGTGGCAGCGAGACCCGCGCGGCGAGCGGTCTGGCCCTGGTGTTCGCCTTCCGTATGCTTGGCATGTTCATGGTGTTGCCGGTCCTGGCGACCTATGGCATGGACCTGGCGGGAGCGACCCCGGCCCTGATCGGGCTGGCGATTGGCGCTTACGGCCTGACCCAGGCAATTTTCCAGATTCCTTTCGGCTTCATTTCCGACCGCATCGGCCGTCGCCCGGTGATTTACCTGGGCCTGGTCGTTTTTGCTCTCGGCAGCGTACTGGCGGCCAACGCGGACTCGATCTGGGGTGTGATCGCCGGACGCATCCTGCAAGGCGCCGGGGCGATTTCCGCCGCGGTCATGGCCTTGTTGTCGGACTTGACCCGTGAGCAGCACCGAACCAAGGCCATGGCCATGATCGGCATGACAATCGGCCTGTCGTTCGCTGTCGCGATGGTTGTCGGCCCCTTGCTCACGCGCGCTTTCGGCTTGTCCGGGTTGTTTCTCGCCACGGGCGGCATGGCATTGGTCGGCATTGTGATTGTGATGTTCATGGTGCCGCGCTCCACTGGCCCGTTGCAGCACCGAGAGTCCGGCGTCGCGCGCCAGGCGTTGATACCGACGCTAAAGCATCCGGACCTGCTGCGTCTGGACCTTGGCATTTTTGTATTGCACGCCATGTTGATGTCGAGCTTCGTTGCCTTGCCGCTGGCACTGGTGGAAAAGGCCGGATTACCCAAGGAGCAGCATTGGTGGGTGTATCTGACTGCACTGCTGATTTCTTTCTTCGCCATGATCCCGTTCATTATCTATGGCGAGAAGCGACGCAAAATGAAACGAGTTCTGCTCGGCGCCGTCGTGACGCTGATGCTCACTGAGCTATTCTTCTGGCAGTTCGGCGACAGCTTGCGGGCTCTGGTGATCGGGACGGTGGTGTTTTTCACCGCGTTCAATCTGCTGGAAGCTTCGCTGCCATCGCTGATCAGCAAGGTTTCACCGGCCGGCGGCAAAGGCACGGCGATGGGGGTTTACTCCACCAGCCAGTTCCTTGGATCGGCACTGGGCGGGATCCTCGGAGGCTGGTTGTTCCAGCACGGCGGTTTGTCGGTTGTGTTCCTGGGGGGCGCCGGTCTGGCTGCCCTCTGGCTGGTCTTTGCTGTTACCATGCGTGAACCTCCCTACGTGACAAGCCTGCGCTTGCCATTGTCGCCCGAGGCGATCCGCGAAGCGGGTCTGGTCGAGCGCCTGAAGGCCGTCGTAGGGGTAACAGATGCAGTGATAGTCGCCGATGAGGCGGCCATTTACATCAAATTGGACACCGAACTATTGGATCGCACCACCCTTGAAAGCCTGGTGAACAACCCGGCCGGGGCAGCGTGCGTAGCCTAGGAGAACGTAATGGCCCGTGGGGTTAACAAAGTCATATTGGTCGGCACTTGCGGCCAGGATCCTGAAGTTCGCTACCTGCCGAACGGCAACGCCGTGACCAACCTGAGTCTGGCGACCAGCGAACAGTGGACCGACAAGCAAACCGGTCAGAAGGTCGAAAAGACGGAATGGCACCGAGTGTCGATGTTCGGCAAAGTCGCAGAAATCGCCGGTGAATACCTGCGTAAAGGTTCGCAGGTCTACATCGAAGGCAAGCTGCAGACCCGCGAGTGGGAAAAAGACGGTATCAAGCGTTACACCACCGAAATCGTGGTCGACATGCAAGGCACCATGCAACTGCTGGGCGGCCGTCCACAGCAGGGCGACCAGCAAGGCGGGGGCAATAACTACCAGCAGTCCGCGCCACGTCAGCAGGCTCCGCGCCCACAGCAGTCGGCGCCACAACAGTCGCGCCCGGCTCCACAGCAGGCGGCTCCACAGCCAGCTCCGGATTTCGACAGCTTTGATGACGATATCCCGTTCTAAAAAATAGCTTCGAGCCAAACAAGGCCCGGCATTCCGTAAGGATGCCGGGCTTTTTGTTGTCAGCGTTTCATCCGGGCGCCCGCTGCAAATGGCTGCAACTGGAGCAAGCTTGCGGGCTAATATGATGCTAATCGTCTATTCCTGACCGCAGGTTGCCCATGGACCGTCTGTCTACGTTGCTGTCCCAGTTCGGCGTGCGCGCAAACCTGTTCTTCAGCGGCAAGCTTTGTGGAATATCGTCATACGATGGCGCCGAACCGCGCGGTCATGTTCACCTGCTGCAGGCAGGCACCCTCACACTGAAAGTTCCGGGGGCGGGCGACATGCTGCTTGCCCGGCCCAGTCTGATTTTTCTGCCTCGTCCCAGCCGCCATCAACTGATCGCAGACGAGTCCGAGGGCGCCAAATTGTTGTGTGCGTTGCTGGAGTTTGACGGTGGCGCCAGTAACCCGATATCCGCATCGCTGCCCGATTTCCTGGTGTTGTCCCTGGACGAGTTGCCGCTGCTGGCCGATACGCTGAAATGGTTGTTCAGTGAAGCCGCGGGCGGACATTGCGGCAGGGAAGCAGTGCTTGATCGCTTGTTCGAACTGTTGATTATCCTGCTGCTCCGGCATCTGCTCGACCACCATCAGTTGAGTACGGGAATGATGGCCGGACTGGCCGATTCGCGACTGTCCCGATCCCTGATACAGATGCACAACGCACCTCAACGACCCTGGTCAGTTGCAGAGTTGGCGAATGAGTCGAACATGTCCCGCGCTGCTTATGCGGTGCATTTTCGCACCGTTCTGGGGCAGACCCCGGCGGATTACCTGCTGAGTTGGCGGATCAGTCTGGCGCAGAAACGCTTGCGTGAAGGGCGACCGATCACGCTGATTGCTGACGAGGTTGGTTATGAAAGTCCTTCGGCGCTTGCCCGTGCGTTTCGGCGCAAGACAGGCTACAGCCCACGGGACTGGATGAAATCCCTGACGGGTGAGGGGAATGAGCTTTCTGAATGAGGAAGTCAGTTGGTTGAAACAGAAATGGAAAATGGCCTGAAACATCGAACTGTTTCAGGCCATTTTCATTGTGAAGTTGTCAGGTCAAGGCCTTTCCAACTTGGTCAAGGAATGGCCCGCTACGAAGATGGAAGCGGCAAGCAGCCCAAGGTCCTTGAGGAGGAATTGACCGGGCGCAACACTGATGGCCGGGAAGCCAAGACCAGGTTCAATCACGCCAGGCGTGGAGACCATGAAGCTCAGTGTCGTAATGAACAGCCCCGCCGACAACGCGCCCCCGATCAACGAAAGCTTCGGTGACAGCAGGCGACCTGCGATCAACACACCGATCGAGACCTCAAGAACACCCAGCAGAGCGGAAAACAGATCCACGTTGAAGATGTTGTACACCCAGCCCAGCAATGGGCTGTTACTCACCAGCGGAACCAGCCCTTCTGCTTCGTAGTGGGTGAACTTCATGCCGCCGAACCAGAAGTAGATAACGGCGAGGGCGAAGTAGATGCCGTAGGTGCCAAGCGCCATGGTGCTGACGCCGAGGGATGTTTTTTTCGACAAGCTGTCGGTACTGATATTCATGGTGTTCATTGTTCAGGCTTCCAGTGAGTTTGGTTCAAAAGTTAAGTGCGTAAAACAACCAGGCAAACACTTGGTGCGGTATCTCCTGAACCCCCGCGGTTTACGTTGGGAGTGGAGTTATTGTTGTCCGCGGCTTAACGCTTAAGGGTTCTGGCGGTATTGCGTTCAATGCAGATCGTCCAAACCCACCGGCAAAAAAGCCCATGGCGTTCGAGGCCATGGGCTTTTTCATTTTTGCTCTGGATCAGCGGTTACTGGGCGTTCGCGAGAAACTCGTCGGTAGACACCACGTTGGCGTAGGCAAAACCCAGCGCAGACATGAACGCGGCATGTACATGGGCTGCCGGAACGGTCAGGCCGTTGAACGCCAGGTCACGGGAGGCACAGGCGTCGTGGATCACCGTGACGCTGTAACCGAGGTCGTTGGCGGCGCGGGTGATGCCGTCGATGCACATGTGGCTCATGCTGCCGACAACCACCAATTCCTCGATACCTTGCTGGTCGAGGATGGACTGCAGTTCGGTTTCGCGGAACGAGTTGACGAAGTGCTTGAGCACCACCGGCTCATTGCCCTGGTTGAGGACTTTGGGGTGCAGCTTCGCGCCTTCGGAGCCGGGGGTGAAAAACGGTGCGGCGTCGGAAGTGAACTCGTGGCGAATGTGCACGACCGAATCACCGGCCTGGCGAAAGGCCTTGAGCAGGCGGACAGCGTTGTCGGCAGCGGCATCGGCGCCGACCAGCGGCCACTTGCCTTGGGGGAAGTAGTCGTTTTGGATATCGACTACGATGAGTGCTTGCTTGGCCATGACTGTTTCCTCGAAGTGCGGTTTGGGTGTGGAACGAAGTATTGGCTTTGGCAGGCCGTTCGGGGATTGGCCGCACCGACAATAAAAGGGGGAAAACTGACAATGGACGCACAAAGGGCAATCGTCGAATTGGGCGTGTTGATCTATCCCGGCGCGCAGATGGCGGCGGTGCATGGGTTGACTGATCTGTTCGGGGTGGCCAACCGGATCGCCGCCGAGCATCAGGTCGCACACTTGCCGCTGTTGCGGGTCAGCCATTGGCGAGCGGATGGCGATCAATCGCCCGCCCGGGTTTACGACAGCCATCCCGCGGCGGACGGTGCACTGATGGCGGTACTGATTCCGCCTTCGATTGCGGGGTTTTCCGAAGGCCAGGCACCGCAGGCGCTGGTTCACTGGCTCAGGCAGCAACATGCCCAAGGTGCAACTCTGGGCGGCGTCTGTGTGGGCTCGATTCTGTTGGCCGAGAGCGGCCTGCTCGACGGTCGTAGCGCCACCACCCATTGGACTTCGGCCAAAGCCTTCGCCGAACGTTACCCGGCGATCCAGCTCAAGGCCGATACACCCATCGTCGATGACGGCGACCTGATTACCACGGCGGGGCTGATGGCCTGGTCCGAACTGGGGCTGCGCCTGGTGGATCGCTTGCTGGGGCCAAGCATCGCCACCGGCACCGCGCGTTTTCTGGTGGTGGAGCACAGCGACAGTGCCAGTGAATGTGGCAGCAACTTCGCGCCGATCCTCAGCCATGGCGATGCTTCGATACTCAAGGTGCAGCACTGGCTGCAAAGCACCGGCGCCACCGATGTGTCACTGACGGCAATGGCCGAACGGGCAGGGCTGGAGGAGCGCACCTTCCTGCGCCGCTTCCGCGCGGCGACCGGGCTCAAGCCCACGGAATACTGCCAGCACCTGCGGGTCGGCAAGGCTCGGGAAATGCTCGAATTCACCAATGGCACCATCGATCACATTGCCTGGACCGTGGGCTATCAGGACCCAGGGGCGTTTCGCTCGACGTTCAAGAAAATCACCGGGCTGGCGCCGAGTGATTATCGGACGCGGTTTGGGGTGACACCAATCGCCGCATCGTTGCGGTCGTGAAGTCACCTTGAATCAAATGTGGGAGCGGGCTTGCTCGCGAATGCGATGTGTCAAACACATCAATGCTGACTGATACACCGCATTCGCGATGTAGAAACGAACACAGGAGGGGTATCGTCGGGTTTGAGTCGTGCAAAATGCCAGAGTCTTGAAGGTTGTCGTGCAGAATAAAACGACGCGCCGCCATCGCCGATCATGTAACTGGCTGATATGAATACCGTTTCTCCTCTACCGCGTTTGGCCTGATCCCTGCACCCCTCTAACTACATTCATCCAGCACCGATTGAAGGGGGATGCATGACCCCAACAAACCGCAAGAAACTGGTGGTCGCCCACTCGGTGCACCCCGACGCGCCATTGCATGAAATCGAAACCAATCGCGCGCTGGCCAAGTGGCTGGCGCAAATCCTCGGGCTCAAGTTCGGTGGCAGTTACGACCCGGAGCAGCATCGCGGTCGAGACATTTACCTGTTGCCGACCCAAACGCTGGTGGGGCCCGAAGCCGCGCGGCAACTGGGTATCAGGGGGCCGGAGGATTTGTGGGGCGGTTACGTCGACCATGACTTCATTTGCACCAAAGCCATTAGCCACGGTTTGCTCAACCGCCATGCCCATGCGCCGAAAGGCTGGGCACCGCTGTTCTCCGAACGGGTACGTGGTGTCGTGCTCGATGGCCTCAGCGTGTTCTCCCTTGATGATGCACGACCTGCGGCGGAGCATTTGCTTTACAGCGGACCAATCCGCCTCAAGCCGATTCACGCCTGCGCCGGGCGCGGTCAGGAAGTGATCAAGAGCCTCGACCAGTTCGACGAAATGCTCACTCGGTCTGAGGTCAAAACCCTGTTCAGCGAGGGCGTGGTGTTGGAGCAGGACCTGGATCAGGTGATCACCCACAGCGTCGGCCAGAGTTTCATTGGCGACAAAGTGCTGAGTTACTGCGGTGAACAATACTTGACCAAGGACGCTGAAGGCGAAGAGGTCTATGGCGGCTCTGATTTGCTGGTGGTGCAGGGTGACTATCACGACCTGTTGGCGCTGGATCTGCCTGATGGCGTGCGGTTGGCAATCCAGCAGGCGCAAGTCTTCGACAGCGCCGCCGATGAAGCCTATCCGGGTTTCTACGCCTCGCGGCGTAACTACGATATTGCCCAGGGCGTGGCCAGTGATGGTAAACACCGCAGCGGCGTACTCGAACAATCCTGGCGCATGGGCGGTGCCAGCAGCGCCGAAGTGGCCGCTTTGCAGAGCTTCGTCAATGACCCGCAAATGCGCGCGATCCGTGTGTCTTCGGTGGAAACCTACATTGACCAGCCGCTGCCCGCAGACGCCATCGAGGTGTATCGTGGTCCAGCGCAAAACAGTGATTTCCTGCTCAAGTACGTAACGGTCAAATCCTATGACGGCTAGAAGCGAAAGCATTCAAATCGACATCGATGATGAACAAATGAGCGGGACGTTTCTCAGTCCCAAATCGAAGGTCCCCGGTGTGTTGTTCGTGCACGGTTGGGGCGGCAGTCAGGAGCGGGACCTGGAGCGGGCCAAAGGCATCGCCGGCCTGGGGTGTGTCTGCCTGACTTTTGACCTGCGCGGGCATACCGGCGGCACCGGCATTCCGCTGACCCGGGTGACCCGTGAAGACAACCTGCGAGACCTGCTGGCGGCCTACGACCGCCTGCTTGCGCATCCGGCGCTGGATACCTCGGCGATTGCCGTGGTCGGCACCAGCTATGGCGGCTACCTGGCCTCGATCCTCACGTCGCTGCGCCCCGTGCGATGGCTGGCGCTGCGGGTGCCGGCGCTGTATCGCGACGAACAATGGCACACCCCCAAGCGTGATCTGGACAAGCTCGACTTGCGCGATTACCGCAGTACGCTGGTGCGCGCTGACAGCAATCGGGCACTGCATGCCTGTTCGCAATTTACCGGCGATGTGTTGTTGGTCGAGTCCGAAACCGATGACTATGTGCCCCACGCGACCATCATGAGTTACCGCGCGGCGTGTCAGCAGACTCACTCGTTGACGCACAGGATTATCGACGGTGCTGATCATGCGTTGAGCGATCCCGTTTCACAGCAGGCTTACACCTCGATCCTCGTGGACTGGATCACGGAAATGGTGGTGGGTGAACGGTTGAGCATTATTCAGTCCAAGTGATTGTGTGGTGTCAGTCATGAAGCCTGCTCGCGAAGGCGCCCGCTCAGACACCGCAAATCACTTGGGTTTTTTCGCAATCCGCAACGACTTGGCCTTGGCCTCCACCAGCAGATACATCACTAAAGTGATCAATAGCGGCAACAGAAAATAAATCGCCCGATAAGCCAGCAACCCCGCCACCAGGCTGCCTCGCGATGCTTCGTGTTGCAGCAGTGCCACAAACACCGCTTCCAGCACGCCGAGCCCGGCCGGTATGTGGGTGATGACCCCGGCGATAGCGCTGATCAGCAGCACGCCCAGCACCAATGGGTAGTCGAGCTTGCTGGGCAGCAGGGTGAAGATGACGGCTGCCATCAGCGACCAGTTCAACGCCCCGAGAGCCAGTTGCAGGATTGCCATGCGCAGGGAAGGCAAGTTGATTTCCACGCCGCGTATCGACCATTCGCGACGTCTGGAGAACTGGCAGGCCGCGAGATATCCCGCGCTCACCAGCAACAGCAACACGCCTACACCTTGCAGTGCACCGCTGCTGAGTTTCCAGCCCGGGGGCATGCGTACCAATCCACTGCTGAACACCGCCCCGGCAATGACCATGTAGCCGAACCAGTTGGTGGCCAGGCTTAGGCCAAGGATTTTCGCAATGTTGCTTTTGCTCACGCCGAGCCGCGAATACAGCCGATAACGCATGGCAATGCCGCCGACCCAGGCGCTCAGGTTGAGATTGAAGGCATAACTGATGATCCCCACCGGCAGGATCTGTTTCCACGTCAGGTCCTGGCGGATGTAGGTGCGGCCGATCAGGTCGAAACAGGCGTAGACCAGAAAACTTGTCAGGGTCAGCCCGGCGGCGATGATCAGCGTGCGGACCTTGAAGTCGGCCAGGGTGTCGAGTACTTCGCCCCATTCGATGCGCTGGGCGAACATCGTCAACAGCACAATCAGCGCCAGAAAAAACAACATCGTCAGCGGTCTTTTCCAACGGCTCCAGCGGGATTTGGCCGAGTGGTCGGCGTGGGGCGCCGCATGGGTTTCAGTGCGGCTCATGCGGATCGCTCCCGGTCAGTGAGGTGAACGCTTTCAGGCGTGGTTTATGCGCCGGCAACCAACCGGCCCATGCCGGGAAATGCCGCAGGAAGTGGAACACCAGAAACCCCACGGTCATGTGCCAGACGCGCCCGCGCGGGGCTTCGTCCACCGACATGGCCTTGCAGTGGTTGTCGCTGAGTTCTTCGAGGCGATCAAACAGGTCACGATTGAACGCGCGATCGCGGATCAACACATTGGCTTCCAGGTTCATCGACAGGCTCAGCGGGTCGAGGTTGCTGGAGCCGACCGTGCTCCAGTCTTCGTCCACCAGAGCGACCTTGCCATGCAACGGGCGGTCGCAATATTCGTAGATCTTCACCCCGGACTTGAGCAGGTAATCGTAGGTCATGCGCGCGGCCAGTTTGGCCACCAGCATGTCGGGTTGTCCCTGCAGAATCAGTCGCACATCAACACCGCGGCGAGCGGCGTTGCGGATCTCGCGCAGCAGTCGGTAGCCCGGGAAAAAGTAAGCGTTGGCGATAACCACGCGCCGTTGCGCAGTGCGCAATACCTGGCGGTAAACCTCTTCGATGTCGGTCGAGTGTTCTGCGTTATCGCGATATACCAGCCGCACCTGGCCATCGTGATCAGTGACGGCCAGTTCCGACCGACGCTGGCGGCGTCGTTGCCACCAGTATTTGGCCCGTGCGGGACGACCGCATTGCAGCAGAGCAAAGTGATGAATGTCGGCCACTGCCGGGCCTTGCACTTCAACCGAATAATCCTGCTTGGCCTCGGGGCCGAAATCGGCCAGATGATCGGCGGAAAAGTTGATCCCGCCAATGAAGGCAACGGTCCCGTCCACGACCACTATCTTGCGGTGCAGGCGCCGGAACCAGTTGGTGCGGATGCCCAGACGCTTCGGCGCCGGGTCGAACATTTGCAAGTGCACACCGGCACTGCTGAGTGCGGTCAGATAATCGGTGCTCAGTTCGCCGCAGCCGAATCCGTCGAGGCTGGCGGTGACGCGCACGCCCCGTTGCGCGGCGTCGATGAGCACGGTCTTGAGTTCCTCGCCGACCTTGTCTTCGAACACGATGAAGGTTTCCAGGAGAATCTCGGTTTTGGCCTGGCGCATGGCCTCGAACACTCGGGGGAAGTAGGCTTCGCCGTTTTCAAGCAGTTCGACGCGGTTGCTGCCTTGCCAGCGATACTCGATGTCGACCGGCGCGGGTGCGCTGGTCGGCGGTGCGGCAATCTGTTCCACGGTAGATTTTTCCATCGGCGAGGTGCTCATAGTTCGATCTCCACCGACAGCGGTGCGTGGTCCGAAAGGTGCGACCAGGGCCGGGTGGTCAATACTTGTGGGCAACTGGCCTTGAGGTTGCGTACGTAGATACGGTCAAGACGCAACGCCGGCAAACGTGCGGGGAAACTGCGCGCGGGTTTGCCGTGGTGCTCGGCGAACACTTCGCACAAACCGCAGGGCTTGAGCAGGGCATCGGCGCGCAGGCGCCAGTCATTGAAATCTCCGGCGACGACCACCGGCGCATCGTCTGGCAGCTCTTGCAGACGGCGGGCCAGCAGTTTGAGTTGTTCATTGCGGTGGCTTTCACGCAGGCCCAGATGGACGCAAATTGCATGCACCTCCGGGCCTTCGCCGGGCAGGCGCAAGACGCAATGCAGGATCCCGCGATTCTCGTGGCCGCTGATGGACACATCGAGGTTGTCGTGGCGCACGATCTGGAATTTCGACAGCAGCGCGTTGCCGTGATCGCCCGCCGGATACACCGCATTGCGTCCGTAGGCGAATTGCGGCCACAGGGTGTCGGCGAGGAATTCGTACTGCGGCATCGCCGGCCAATTGTTGTAACGCTTTGGATGCTGTTCGTGGGTGCCATGGACTTCCTGCAAAAACACCACGTCGGCGGAGACGCTGCGTACCGCTTCGCGCAGCTCCGGCAGGATGAAGCGCCGGTTCAACGCGGTAAAACCCTTGTGGGTGTTCACCGTCAGCACCGTGAAACGATGCACCATGGTGTCGATGGTGGCCTGCTCGTCAGTGACGCCGACCGGTTCGCGCATGCTCATGGCAATGCTCCTTCGGCAACGGGCTCACCGGGGATGGTGGCCAAATCCTGGTGGAGGTCGAATCGCTCCAGCAGTCGGCGGGCATCGAAAGGTGCGCGGACCTTGATGTCGTTATCGAAGTAACAGAACACTTCGCGGGATTTGCGTGCCCTGGGTTTCTGCCGGGGTGCGATCAAATGGGGATCCTTCGGTTGCCGACCTTGATTCCAGGCCTCGATCCGTTCACCCCAGCGTTGCAGTGCCTGCGGCGTGTAGCCGCTGGCGTAGAGTTCTTCGGCACCGTGCAGGCGCAAGTAAACGAAGTCACTGGTGATGTCTTCGCGATACGGCCATTTTCCGGCGGTATCGGCGATCACCAACGCCGTGTTGTAGCGTTTGAGCAGGCGGACAAAGGCCGGATCGATGAAGCTGTCGTGACGGATTTCCACGGCGTGGCGCACAGGTTTTTTCTTGTACGCCTTGAGGCTGGCGTGGCCTTGGAGGTGCGAGTCGTGCTGACGGGCGAGGGCGGCCGCTTCGGCGGTGTTTTGGGGCAGTTGTTCGAGGAAGGTCTCGAACAGTTCGGCATCGAATTTAAAGTTGGGTGGGAACTGCCAGAGGATCGGCCCGAGTTTTTCCTTGAGCTCCAGCACCCCGGAGGCAAAGAAATTCGCCAAGGGTTTGTGGATATCACGCAGGCGCTTGATGTGGGTAATGAAACGCGGAGCCTTGACGCTGAACACAAAATGCACCGGCGTTTCGCTATACCACTGGGCATAGCGCTCGGGTCGTTGCAGGGCGTAAAACGATCCATTGATTTCGATGCTGTTGACCGCCCGTGACGCGAATTGCAGTTCGCGTCGCTGGGGCAACCCCTTTGGGTAAAAATCCCCCCGCCAGGGCGTGTAGCGCCAACCTGAAATACCAATGTGAATCGCCGCCATGTCGCCTCCCGTCCGAGTGCCCCATTCTTTTGCTGACTGCGGGGCGGCGACGAAAGTTTCGGTGGCGCTACGGACGGTAGCTTTCAGACCACCGCAGAACACCTGTGGGAGCGGGCTTGCTCGCGAAGACGGCGGCACATCGAGCATCGATGTGTCTGATGTACCGCTTTCGCGAGCAAGCCCGCTCCCATAGGGTTAATCAGTGGCCGGCGACGATACGGGCAGAGCCCTCGGCCGGTTCGGCATACACCGGTCCCAGCCGATCCAGGCGACCGCTCCACGCAGTCAACGCCAGCGCCACCAACACCACCAGCCCACCGATCCATGCGGTATGGATCAAGCCCATGTGCGCAACGATCAAGCCGCCGCCCCACGCACCACCGGCAATCCCGAGGTTGAACGCAGCGATGTTCAGGCCCGAAGCCACGTCCACTGCATGGGGTGTGTGATGTTCGGCCTGGCGCACTACGTACACCTGCAGCCCTGGCACATTGCCGAACGCCACGGCACCCCAGACCAGCACGGTGGCCAGCGCCAGCCACGGATTACCGGCAGTAAAGGTCAGTACAAACAGCACGGCGGCGAGCAAGGCGAAGACGATTTTCAGGGCGTTGATCGGGCCGCGTTTATCCGCCAGTTTGCCGCCCCAGATGTTGCCGACGGCCACCGAGATGCCGTAGACCAGCAGCACCAGGCTGACGGTGCTCGCGCTGAAACCGGATATGTCCTGAAGGATCGGCGCCAGGAAGGTAAAAGCGATGAACGAGCCGCCGTAGCCAATGGCGGTCATGGCGTACACCAGCAACAGCCGTGGCTGTTTGAGGACCTGCAACTGCTGCAACAGCGACGCGGGTTTGCTGTGGGCGATGTTTTTCGGCACGTAGAGCAGGCTGCCGATGAAGGCGATCACGCCCAATGCCGACACCGCGAGGAAGGTTTCACGCCAGCCGAAATGCTGGCCGATGAAGGTGCCCAGCGGTACCCCGGTGACCAGTGCCACGGTGAGGCCGGTGAACATGATGGCGATCGCGCTGGCGGCTTTTTCCTTGGGCACTAGACTGGTGGCGATGGTCGAACCGATCGAGAAAAACACCCCGTGGGCCAGGCCGGTGACGATTCGCGCCAGGATCAGCGACTCGTAGCCCGGCGCTTTCCAGGCCAGGAGGTTGCCGAGGGTGAACAGCACCATCAGCGACAACAGCAGCAATTTGCGCGGGACTCTGCCGGTCAGGGCGGTCAATACCGGCGCGCCAACGGCGACACCCAGCGCGTACAGGCTGACCAGCAGGCCAGCGGACGGCAGGCTGACCCCGAGGTCGGCGCCGATGGTCGGTAACAGGCCAACGATGACGAACTCGGTCGTCCCGATGGCAAAAGCGCTGAGGGTCAGCGCGAGCAAGGCAATGGGCATGGCTGCAACTCCGGTGGATTGATGTGATGGGGCGCAGTGTCGGGGTTTGGGTTGTGCGGAAAAATAGCGGGATAGGCATTTGATATTTGCGTAGCGGTCAAATATCGCCAACACAATGCAATACCTGTGGCGAGGGAGCCATCACCGAACTTACCGGCCATTTCCCGATCAGTTCCTTACAGTCTCATCCAAGGGAGCGGATACGTTGATCAAGCTCAAGACCGCGGTTTTACTGGGGGCGCTGCTGTTAATTGGCAGCGAGGAACTGGACGCGGCAGCCATCCCGGGCCTGCCGGCGACCACCGCGACACCACCGGCACATCCGCAACCGCTGGTGCAAGGCGGGTTGTTGGGGGCCATCAGTTCGAGCATCGATGAAGTACAGGAAAAACTCGATCTCAACGAAAACCTGGTTGACGCCTGGCGCCTGCGCGCCGACCGTGCAGCCGATGAGGTGGATCAACTGGTCAACCGTCCATCGGCCCGGTCGGCCTGGAGTGTGGCGGGGGATTTCCTGCTGCTGACCGCGGTGTGGGCAGGCGTCTTCGGTCTGCTTTGGATGTTCGGCAGGTTTTTGACCGAACGACTGTGCCGGCATCGCTTGCTGCTCAGTCGCGAGCGCGGTCAGGCATTGCTGGGCTACGTGCTGCCCTACAGCATCCCCGCGGTGATCAGCCTGCCGCTGACGATCTATGCCAGCCAGTTTTTGCCCATCTCGGCCGGCCGGGCAATGGCCTTGTGTTTTGCCTATGCCACCAGCAGCGGCATTTTCGCCGCGTCATTGGTGATGTCGCTGGTGGTGTTGTTCAATGCCGGTCACAAGCGCAGGGCGGTGCAGATCATTCGCCAGGACAGTCCGCGACCGTTGTTTCTGATCGGCTTTCTGGTCGCCCTGAGCGATGCCCTGACCAGCCCGCAGATCGCTCATCAGCTGGGCAGTAACCTCACCAGCAGCATGGCGGTATTTACCGGTCTGGCGGCATCGATTTCTTTTGGCCTGGTGTTCCGCCTCAATCTGGTCCCCATTCAACGCGGTCCCGAGACAATGTCTATCTGCACGTAAAAATATATCTTTAGACTATCCCCCCCTTGTGGCCGAAGTTCCCAGGTAGCGACATCGAAGTCAACTCCGACCGCGCTACTTTCTCCAGTCAGTACAGCGTCCTTCGCGTTTGCCGATAGTTCTTCGGATAAACATTTCAGATACGCATCGATGAAAGGATGACTACCATTGGTGTTCTGCGACGGACTTATGGAATTTCCATCCCATATGGCTTCCGTGAACTCCACCGATGACGATTCTTCCATGACATTGACTGCGCTAGCAAAATCTAAGCCCGCTCGGCGCGCCGCGTCGCTGAAAGTACGGAACGGTACGCCTGATGGGAGGTTGATTATTTTGACCGAAGACATGATGGCGTTCCTATTTTGCGATCGGGTTGGATTGTTCTCACATCGGGGCCGTTTGCAATCGATATCACTGAGGGACTGCACCTGCCGGACTCTCATCGCGACGACTTAACGGCGCCCGGTAGGGGCGTTTAGTCCGTCAGATCTTTACGGAAGCCCTTTTCCATCGTGGGTATCTCAACGCCCGCGCCGCTCTGGTGGGCTTCGTAAGGATTATTCGTTCTCATTAGCGAGTCGCCAACTGTCAAAATTGACAGTTGTTTAGAACAATTCGCAATGTCTCACCTGGTTTATAAGCCGTATTGCGCGCTTTAGTAGCCAAGTTGCCGGCGCATGGCATGGGAGATCGTGATTTCGCGAGCTGAATGCTTTAAATCGCCGGACTGCGCCGACGAGGAACGTAGGGCTTTGGGCATGGGGTACCGATGCCACAGACTCTGAGCGGTAGAATCCGGGAGGCCGAGGATGCATTGCCAGAAGCCGGCTGTCACCGGTAAGCGAGGGTTGTTTCGCACCCAGCCGTTGCGTTCGAGCAGTAGCCTGCTCACGATGAGGCCGGCCCGGATAACATCAATGCCGGATCAGTTTGCTGCGCACTTCAGTCATGGCCTGTTGATCCAGCTCCAGCCAGAACTGCTGTTTACCGGCGATCTCGGCAGCAGCGGGCAACCCATCGCGATACACCAGCCGATTGCTCGCCAGCGCTGGCACTTTCGCACCGGGCAGCAAGGTGCCGGCAAGGTTCAGCGGGTCGACTCCGCACACCGCAACCAGGCTGCCGTCATGGGGTCGGCGCCGCACTTCGCGCAGCAATGGAATCGCCTCGGGCAGCGCGAACTGTTCGCCTGCCAGACCACTGACAAAGCGTCCACCCCGAATCTCGCCCCGTGCTTCCAGGCGATGGAAAGTGCGCAGCAGTTCGCGCCAGCTCGGCAGCCAGTCCGCCTCACGTTCCAGCAAGCGCCAGAACACCACGCCGTAGCGGCGCAGCAAGGTCATGGCGATGTGTTCCAGGGTGTCGGCGGGTATCGGCAACGGGCGCGGGTTATCCACAACCGGCGCTGGCGAGCCGCGTCGAAGCAAGGCCCAGCGTCCGGCATCATCCATGCCGCCGATAAACGCTCCGCGCCCACGTCGGCCGCTGCGCGCCTGACGTTTGCTGGCGGGTGTGATCAAGGCTCGAAGCCCGGCGAAACTGTCGGCGTTCACCAGTCCGGCGCCGACCAGCTCTTGCAGGGCGATTTCCAGTTCGGTGCGCAATACATGCGCTTCATGCACCAGCTCATCGAAAAACAACGCGCCGTGCTGGCGCAGTGAGTCATAAACCTTTTGCGTTTTGGGCGACAGTTCGCTCACCGGCGTCTGCTCGGCCAAGTCGCTCCAGATCCCGACCCGATTGCGCGGCAGCAACACAATCGGCGTGCTGCGTAGGGCCGTGCCGGCGCCTTTGTTGCGGGCGGTGAGGCGGGTCCAGACCAGCTTGCCGCTGCGGCACAACTCATCCAGCCAGGTGGGCGTGTAATCCTTGAGGCGCGCCGGCAGGATCTCGCCGTCCCAGGCCGATGCCGCAGCGGGGTAACCCTCGAACTGAGCGATGATCGCTGGCAACATCGCGCTGCCCCGGCCTTGGGTGGTGCTGGACAGATGCTGCCAGTCGAACAGAAAGCGCATGAAATCCTGCAACGCCACGGGCTCGATTTCCCGCCGCAGACGCTTGACCGTATAACGGTGAATCCGCGCCAGCAGATGTCGCTCGCACCATTCTTCTTCGGCGTGGCCCGGGGTGAAGCGACCGCGCAGCACGTAGCCTTCGCGCTCCAGTTGCGCCAGTGCCCGGGTGACCTGTGTCGACGGCAATCCCAGCGGTTCGGCAATCGCCTTCAGCGGCAGAGGTCCAAACGCGCTGAGCCTGGCACGAACCACCTCAACCACGGCGTCGTCGGCTTTCCAGGGTTCATCAAATCCCGGCAAAGCCTGCAGCGCCGGGCTCAAATCACCTTGTGGATAAATCGCCTGCAAGCAGCTCAGCCGTTCCCGGGCCAGCCATAGCGAGTGATTGATACGGCAGGCGCGGCCACTGTCGGCCAGGGCATTCAACCAATCGAGCCAGTTCAAGTTGGCTTGCGCCTCGGCCTCGGTGATGCAGGCCAGGCTCATCAACGCCTCGTGCATTTCATCGACCCCGTTGGGCGCTGGCCAGGCTTCTTGCCCCACGGCGACGATGGCATCAAAGTCCAGTGCGCCGAGGTCATCGGTGGATTGCGGATCGCTCCAGCGGCGATTGAGCACGGCTTGGGTTCGACGCTCTTCCAGCGGTGCATCATCGAGAAAGGTGTAGGGCCTGGCGCTGAGAATTTCCGCAGCCAGGGGCGAGGGCGCGGGCAAGTCACGGCTGATCAGGCGGACCTCACCGCGTTCCATGCGCCGCAACAACGCCAGCCAGCCTTCGCTGTCCATGGCCTCATGCAGGCAATCATCGAGGGTTTGCTCCACCAGCGGATGGTCGGGAATGTCCCGTTCGCCGACAAGGTTTTCCACGCAAGCAATCTGATCTGGAAATACGCTGGCGATCAGGTCTTCGCTTTTTATTCGCTGAATTTGCGGCGCAACCTTTCGCCCTGCGCTGTAACGCGGTAACGCCAGGGCCACTGCGGCGTTCCAGCGCCAGCGCACGCCAAAGAGCGGTGCATCGAGCACGGCCTGGATTAGCGTGTGCTCGGCACTGTTGCTGTGCAAGTAACGCCAGACGTCGTCCAGTTCAAAACTGTGGCTGGTGGACAATGACAGCACGATGGCGTCTTCACTGGCGGCAGCCTGCAATTCGAAGTTGAAGGTGCGGCAAAAACGCTTGCGCAGGGCCAGGCCCCAGGCGCGGTTGATGCGGCTGCCGAACGGCGTATGGATGATCAGTTGGGTGCCGCCGGACTCGTCGAAAAAACGCTCCATCAGCAGCGTGTCCTGGGACGGCAGGGCGCCGAGGGCCTGGCGGGCGCGGGCGAGGTATTCGACCAGTTGCTCGGCACTGGCGAGATTGAGGCCAAGGGTCTCGGTCAGCCAGTCGAGGGCCGGTTGCAGGTTGCCCGGTGTGGCAGCCAGCAGCTCATCGAGCTGCGCTTGCAGGCGCGCGACGGCAAACGACAGCTCTGCACTGCGTCCCGGCGCTTCGCCGAGCCAGAACGGAATCGTCGGTGGTTGGCCCTGGGCATCTTCGACCCGGACCTTGCCGGTCTCGACCCGCAGGATCCGGTACGAGGTATTGCCCAGCTGGAACACGTCGCCGGCGATGCTTTCCACGGCAAAGTCTTCGTTGACGCTGCCGATGTTCAGCCCCTGGGGTTCCAGCAATACGCTGTAGTCGGCGTTGTCGGGAATGGTCCCGCCGCTGGTCACGGCCGTCAGTTTGGCGCCGCGGCGCCCGCGCAGGGTGCGGTTCACGGCATCGCGGTGCAGGTAGGCACTGCGGATGCCCTGACGCCCGTTGTAGCCCTCGGCGAGCATGTGCAGCAGCGCTTGATAGTGTTTTTCGTCGAACGCGGCGTAGGGCCAGGCCTGGCGGAACATTGCCAGCAAAGCGTCCTCTGGCCATTCCTGGCAGCTGACCTCGGCGATGATCTGCTGCGCCAGTACGTCCAGCGGCGCCAGGGGGATCTGCAAGGTGTCCAGTTCGCCGCGGCGTACACAATCGAGCAGGGCAGCGCATTCGATCAGGTCGTCACGGGTGGTGGCGAACAAGCGGCCCTTGGGTGTGCCTCCGACCTGGTGTCCGGAGCGGCCGACCCGTTGCAGGAATCCGGCGATCGAGCGTGGCGAAGCAATCTGGCACACCAGGTCGACATCGCCGATGTCGATGCCCAATTCCAACGAGGCTGTGGCGATCAGCACCTGCAACTCGCCGCGTTTGAGTCGCTGCTCCGCGTCCAGGCGAAACTCCTTGGCCAGGCTGCCATGGTGGGCGGCCACGGCGTCCTTGCCCAGGCGTTCGCTCAGGTGCCGGCTCAAGCGTTCGGCCAGCCGCCGGGTGTTGACGAAAATCAGCGTGGTGCGGTGTTCGCGGGCGAGGGCGGCGAGTCGGTCGTAGACCAGTTCCCAGACATCATTGGCCATCACCGCCGACAACGGCACGGGCGGCACCTCGATGTCCAGGTCCCGTGGGCGGGCATGGCCGATGTCGATGATTTCGCAATCTCGATCGCGGCCGACCAGAAAGCGCGAGACGGCTTCGATAGGTTTTTGCGTGGCCGACAGGCCGATGCGCACCAGCGGTTCGCCACAGAGCGCCTGCAGACGCTCCAGGCTCAGGGCCAGGTGGCTGCCGCGTTTGCTGGCGGCGATGGCGTGTATTTCGTCGACGATCACCGTACGCGTGGTGCCGAGCATTTTTCGGCCCGAGTCGGAACCAAGCAGCACGTAGAGCGACTCCGGGGTGGTGACCAGAATATGCGGTGCGCTCTTGCGCATCGCCGAGCGGTCTTTTTGCGGGGTGTCGCCGGTGCGCACGGCGGTGGTGATCTGCAATGGGGGCAGGCCCATCACACGCAGTTGTTCGGTGATGCCGGCCAGTGGCGTTTGCAGGTTGATGCGGATGTCGTTGGACAGCGCCTTGAGCGGCGAGACGTAGACCACCAGGGTTTCGTCAGGCAGGCCGCAGTCGGTGTCCAGCCCACGGTGGACAAGATCGTCAATGACCGCGAGGAATGCGGTCAGGGTTTTGCCGGAGCCGGTGGGCGCAGCGACCAGCGTCGAGCGGCGCTGACGGATCAGCGGCCACGCCCGGGCCTGGGCGGCGGTCACCGTCGCGAAGGTGTTGCTGAACCAGGCGCTGACGGCGGGGTGGAAGCCGTCCAGGGCACTGTCTGCGGGGATAGGCAGGTTCATGGTCTGATTTATGCGGGTGAGACGGGGAAGATGCAAGTACCGCTCAAGATCTTCGTTGGCCATTAAGGCCTCTTTGCGAGCAGGCTCGGTTCCACAGTGAATGGGTATACACCGCAGACCCTTTGTGTGGGAGCCTGCTCGCGAAGAGGCCGACACAGGCGACGCAAACCCCAGGCATCTACACTTTACGGATGACGGTTGCGCACTAAACCCGCAAAATGCAACGATTCCGGCAACTATCGGCGGCATCGCCTGCGAATACTGTCGATAAAACCATTGTTTCAATCAGATTGGGCCTGCTGACTCTATGCGAATGCGCCTTATGTTACTGGGCGGCGGAAATGCCCTTGGGCAGGCGCTGATTCGCCTCGGTGCGGAGGAAGACATCGGTTTCCTCGCCCCCCGCCCACCACAAGACGGCTGGGATGCCGCGAGCCTGACGCAATTGCTCGACGACACCCGCCCGGACGCGTTGATCAACCTCGCCTACTACTTCGACTGGTTCCAGGCGGAGACGGTCAGCGAACAGCGTCTGGCCGGGCAGGAACGGGCGGTCGAGCGCCTGGCCGAACTGTGCCAGCATCACAACATCGTTCTCTTGCAGCCTTCGAGCTATCGGGTGTTCGATGGCTCGCGCGCCACCGCCTACAGCGAAAAAGACGAACCGGTGCCGCTGGGCCTGCGTGGTCAGGCCTTGTGGCGGATCGAACAGAGCGTTCGCGCCACGTGCCCGCAACATGTGTTGTTGCGTTTCGGCTGGCTGCTCGATGACAGCCCCGAGGGCACCCTCGGGCGGTTCCTCAGCCGGGCCGAGCACCCGGAAGAGCTGCTGATGGCCGATGACCGTCGAGGCAATCCAACGCCCGTGGATGACGCCGCCCGCGTGATCATTTCAGTCCTCAAGCAACTCGACTGCGCAGCGCCGCTGTGGGGCACCTACCACTACGCCGGACACGAAGCGACCACGCCGCTGGCGCTGGGACAAGCTATCCTCAGCGAAGCACGCGCGTTGCATCCGCTGGCCATCGAAGCACCGACCGCTCAGGCCCACGCCGCGCGGCCGGACGCTGCCGAAGAACCGCAGCACGCGGTGCTGGCCTGCAAGAAAATTCTGCACACCTTCGGGATCAAACCGCGCGCCTGGCGCGCCGCTCTCCCGGGCCTACTGGACAGGTTCTATCGCCATGGCTGACGCTCCCGTTCTGATCACCGGCGGTGCCGGTTTCATCGGTTCGCACCTGACCGACGCCTTGCTCGCCAAGGGGTATTCGGTGCGGATTCTCGACGACCTGTCCACCGGCAAACGCAGCAACCTGCCGCTGGACAATCCCAAGGTCGAGCTGATCGTTGGCGACGTCGCCGATGCCGCGCTGGTGGCTAGGGCGATGGCCGGTTGCAGCGCTGTCGCGCATCTGGCGGCGGTGGCCTCGGTACAGGCCTCGGTGGACGATCCGGTAAAGACTCACCAAAGTAATTTCATCGGCTCGCTGAATGTCTGCGAAGCCATGCGCCAGTCCGGCGTCAAGCGTGTGCTGTTTGCTTCCAGCGCAGCGGTATATGGCAACAATGGCGAAGGCGAGTCTATCGATGAAGACACGCCCAAGGCGCCGCTGACACCCTACGCGTCGGACAAGCTGGCGAGCGAGCATTACTTCGATTTCTACCGGCGCGAGCATGCCCTGGAACCGGTGATCTTTCGCTTTTTCAACATCTTCGGTCCGCGCCAGGATCCATCCTCGCCGTACTCCGGGGTGATCAGCATTTTCAGCGAGCGCTCGCAGAAAGGCCTGCCGATCACCGTGTTTGGTGACGGTGAGCAGACGCGCGATTTTGTCTACGTTGAAGACTTGGTGAATCTGTTGGTGCAAGCCATTGAAAAACCGCAGGTGGAAGTCGGTGCGGTCAACGTCGGCTGGAACCAGGCGACCACTCTCAAGCAACTGCTTGAAGCACTGAAGGTGGTGGTCGGTGATTTGCCACCGGTGAACTACGGCCCCGCGCGTTCCGGCGATATCCGCCATTCACGGGCCGATAACCGGCGTTTGCTCGAACGTTTTGCCCGCCCCCAGCAGACTCCGATGAGTGTCGGGCTGGCGCGGTTGCTGGGGCGCTGAGCTGTTCAAGCCCACAAAAAAGGCGCCCTTGAGAGGCGCCTTTTTTGTGGCCGGAGATTGCTTCTGGGGCAATGTGTTTCCCCTGGCCGGGTTCACCACCACGTGAACATTCTTTAGAACCTGTAGCCCAGGCCCACCATGTAGATGAAAGGATCCGCATCCACGTTCACCCGTGCCCGAGTGCCCGGCGCGACGGCGTTGTTTTCCACGGTCGCGCGGGTGTCGATATCGATGTAGCGCAGCTGGGCGTTGAGCAGGATGTTGTCGGTCAGCATGTAGTCGGCACCGACCTGCCAGGCCACGCCCCAGGAGTTTTTGGTGTTGAAGTTGCTGAAACCATTGGCGCGGGCTTCGCTGCTCAGGTGTTCATCGTACATCCAGGTGTAGTTGACGCCAGCACCGACATAGGGCTGGAACGCAGACTTGGAGTCGAGCGGGTAGTACACCAGGCTCAAGGTCGGCGGCAGTTGATTGAAACTGCCGAGCTTGCCGTTGGCTGCACTCAGGGCTGTACCCTTGAGTTTTACATCATGCTCGAACGGCGTGGCCGCCAGCAATTCAATGCCCAGGTGATCGGTGATCATGTAGGCGAAGTTCAGGCCCAGTTGCGTGTCGCTGCTCAGCGTCGCCTTGCCGCCCAGATCGGCGCCGCTCAATGGACCCTGATCGACCTTGACGGTGGAGCTGTCGGTATTCGGGTCGACGGTGATCGCGCCGGCACGCAAGAGGATGTCGCCTTTTTCGTGGGCGTGGGCGAGCGGGGCTGCGAGCGCAAGGGCAAACAGCGTGGCGCCGAGCAGGGACTTGTTCATGGGGGCTCCAAAGGACGTTAAAAATCTTTGATGTCCAATGGTAAGGCGCCTAACGATTTGGTCTTTTGACTCAGCTCAAGGAAACGGTGATGGGGTTGGTTTTTGTGGTGCCATTGAAGGCCTCTTCGCGGGCAAGCCTCGCTCCCACATTGGATTTGCGCACCCACACAAATTCCCTGTGAGCCTGCTCGCGAAGATTATTGTTCAGGCGACGGTGAATTGCCGGGATTCACTCCGGCAATTCATACAGGTAAATCTTGTCCGCCTCCATCTGATACCCGGCATCGGCCAACTCGCTGGAGGACGGTTTGACCTGCATCGCGCCTTCGATCCAGTACGGCTGGTACAGCTCGTCGAGCTTCACGCCCACTTCGCTTTTGACGTGCACGATCTGGTTCGACGGCGGTGGCGGTACGTGGATGCAGGCGCCGAAGTACGGCACCAGCAGAAAGTCCGTGGTGCGACCTTCCTCACTCACTTCCAGCGGCACGATGTACCCCGGCAAACGAATGTTCTGGCCATCGAGGGCTTTGACCACCGGTGCGTTGGGCATGTCCTGTTTGGCCGCTGGCGCGGATTCGGCGGACAGCGTATCGCTCATCTTCGACAGGTCGTGCAGCGGCGTCATGTTCGGCACTTCCGGCGGGGCGTCCGGCGGGATCATTTCCGACCAGGTGAGCTCTTTCGGCTCGGCCGCCCACAGCGGCAGGGCGACCAGCATCAACAGCGCAAAAACAGCGCGGGGCATTTTCAAGGTCCTCATAAGCGGATCGACAGGCCATCGGCCAAGGATTGGCGATAAGCGCGCCAGGCCGGCACGCTGCCCATCAGCAGCGCGGCGATCAGGATGCCAGCAAGCAGCGTCCATTCATATTCGCTGGGCCACGCCAGTGGCAGAAACAGGCCGTAATTGGCTTGCACGTAACCTTGGGCGGCGGCGATGCCCACATACAGCAGCGCCACGCCGGCGATCACGCCTGCCAGCGTCAGGGCAAACGCCTCCAGCACCAGCAATGTCGCGACGTGCCACGGGCGCGCGCCCACCGAACGCAGAATCGCCATCTCGCGGCGGCGTTCGTTAAGGCTGGTGAGAATCGCCGTGAGCATGCCGATCAGCCCGGTCAGCACCACAAACAGCGAGACCACGAACAGGGCTTTTTCCGCGGTGCTCATCAGGCTCCACAACTCTTGCAGCGCAACGCCGGGGAGGATCGCCAGCATCGGTTCGCCACGGAATTCGTTGATTTCGCGCTGCAAGGCAAAGGTCGAAATCTTGCTATTCAGGCCCAGCATGAAGGCGGTGATCGCCTGGGGCGTCAGGTCCATGTTACGCGCCTGATCGGCACTGATTCGCCCTTCGCCCCGGGCCGGCACGCCGTTGTGCCAGTCGATGTGAATCGCTTCCATGCCCCCGAGGCTGATGTGCAGCGTGCGATCCACTGGTGTGCCGGTGCGTTTGAGAATGCCGACCACGGTGAACGGCTTGTCGTCATGTTTGACCAGGCTGATCGCCGCCACGCCGTGGGCCAGCACCAGTTTATCGCCGAGTTTGTAGTGCAGCGCGTCCGCCACTTCGGCACCGAGCACCACTTCGAACGGATCCGTGGCGAAGGCGCGGCCATCGGCCAGTTCCAGGTGTTGCTGACGGCCGTACTGATAATGCTCGAAGTAGGCCTCGGTGGTGCCCATCACCCGATAACCGCGATGGGAATCACCAAGGGACATCGGGATCGCCCATTTCACTCTCGGGTTGTTGGCGAAGTGTTCGAAGCTGTCCCAACGGATGTTGTTGGTGGCGTTGCCGATGCGGAACACCGAATACAACAACAGGTTCACCGAGCCTGAGCGTGCGCCGACAATCAAGTCAGTGCCGCTGATGGTGCTGGCGAAACTCGCCTTGGCCTCGGTGCGCACCCGCTCTACGGCCAGCAGCAGGCACACCGACAGGGCGATGGCGAACGCGGTGAGGATCGCAGTGAAGCGGCGGTTAGCCAGGCTGGCCATGGCTAGACGAAACAAATACATCTCAGACCTCGAAAGACGTGGCGGCGCGATTGAGTTCGGCCAGCGACAGGTGGCGATCGAACAGCGGTGCGAGGCTCTGATCATGACTGACGAACAACAGGCTCGACCCGGCTTCGCGGCATTCAGCGAACAGCAGGCGAATGAAGTGCTCGCGGGCGTCGTAGTCCAGGGCGGAAGTCGGTTCGTCGGCGATCACCAGTTCCGGTTGGCCAATCAGGGCGCGGGCGGCAGCGACCCGTTGTTGTTGGCCGATGGACAGCGAGTCGGCGCGGCGTCCGAGGATGTGTTCATCCTTCAGGCCCAAGTGGGCGAGCAAGGTCGCTGCCGCGTTATCGACACTCCCATGGCGCTGTTTCGCGCGTTCGGCACGCAGCTTCGAGAAATGACAGGGCAGTTCGACGTTCTCGCGCACTGACAGGAATGGCAGCAGGTTGAACTGCTGGAAAATGTAGCCGGTGTGATCGACACGGAAATGGTCGCGGGCACCGGCCGACAGTTCAGTCAGCTCCTGGCCGAGCAGGCGGATGCTGCCGCGATCAGGTTTTTGCACACCACCGAGCAGGCCGAGCAGGGTGGTCTTGCCGCTGCCGCTGGGTCCCTTGAGAAACAAAGTTTCCCCAGGCTCCAGGCGAAACGCCGGGATATCCAGCAGCGGCGGGTGTCCGGGCCAGCTGAAGCCCAGGTCGGACAGTTCGATGAGTGCTTGGGTCATGTGCAACCGATCAGGTAATGGGTGAACCCTGTGGGAGCGAGCCTGCTCGCGAAGGGGGCGTCAATCTCAATATCACAGGGGCTGTCGCAGCGTATTCGCGAGCAGGCTCGCTCCCACAGAAAGGGTTTCGGTGAATCAGAATTTGAGGGCGGCAGCCTTGGCCGTCACTTCCACCCCTTGCTGCCCGCCCGGGCCGATCAGTTGTACCTGAATTTTCTGGGTGGCCGGGAATGTGTTGAAAATATTCGCCAGATCCAGGGTCTTCAGTGCACCGGGTGTGGCGCAGCTGAACTGGTAGTGGGCGTGGATTTCGCTGTGGTCGTGGTGATGTTCGTCCTTGGCGTCTTTGTCCTGATCGTCATCGGCATCCGGTTTATCACCGAACAGCGGGCTCTCCAGTTCCTGGCTGGCCACCACGCAACCGGCGGCGTTCGCCAGGTTGAACAGCACCAAAGGCTTCTCGAGTTGAGCGCGGGCTGCGGCGACCTTGGCTTTGTCAGCATCGGTAGTGGCGGCATGTTCGAAACCCACCAGGTTCATTGCCGGGCTTTGCAGTTCCAGTTCCAGGGTTTGGCCATCCAGCACCGCGTTCAAGCGACCGACGCCGTGTTCGTGGGCGCCGAGGCTGCCGTGCTCATGGTCGTGATCATGGTCATGTTCGTCAGCGGCCTGGGCAACAGCCAGTGGCAACAAGGCAAACGGCAAAGCGAGCAGCAGACGGCGCATGGACGGGTCTCCGAAAGGTAAAATGAAAAATATGTTATGTAATCTTATAACGTAGTTTCGCAGAGTTTGACTGCCTGCTTGGCGTTGCACAAGTCCCATGGGAGCATGCAAGTGAAGAAATGTGCAGGAGCGGACTTATGTTGCGAATTCGCGGAAGCATCGGCGACTGGCCGGTGGATTTGACGCTGGAGATGGATGACGCCGACTGGGCACGGCTCGGTGCGCAGTTGCAGGTGGAAAAAGCCCAGGTCAGTGCAGGGCCGGCCAAACCGCTGAGTCAGGATGATGCGTTATGGCAGGTCGCCAGGGACTTGCTGCGAAAGGCGGGGCAATTGAGCGGGCCGGATCTGTTGGAGCAGCTGGAAGGTTTGACCGGCAGTGCGGCGTCGGGCAAGCGTCTGTTGGTGCGGCTGCGCCATAGCCCGGACGTGAAGGTGGAGAGCGGTGCCGATACACCGCTCTACCGGTGGATCGAGACGACTTAATACAACGCAGCAAACAACTTGCGACGGTACGTGGTCACCAGCGGGTGATCGTTGCCCAGCAGTTCGAACACCTGCAGCAAGGTCTTGTGCGGCAAGCCTTCGCTGTAGCTGCGGTTGCGGATGAACAGCTTGAGCAAGCCATCCAGCGCCGCGTCGTACTGCTGGCGGGCCAGTTGCTGAATTGCTAGCTGATAGACCGCTTCATCGTCCTGTGGGTTTTTCGCCAGCCTGGCTTTCAGGTCGGCGGCATCCGGCAGGTCCTTGGCCTGGCCGAGGAACTTGATCTGCGCCTTGGCACCGGCCAGGGCAGCCTTGTGTTCATCGCTCTTGACTGCATCGAGTACGGCTTGCGCTTCACCCAGCTCACCGCGCTCGGTGAGGCAGCGGGCATACAGAATCAGCGCCTTGGCATTGGTGTTGTCTTCGCCCAGCAGCACCTTGAGGATGGCTTCTGCGTCGGCAAAACGGCTGTCGTCGAACAGCGCCTGGGCCTGTTCGAACGGATCGGCAGCGGCGGGTGGCGGCATCTTCACATGAGGTTCGAGCAGGGTGCGAACAGCCGACTCCGGCTGTGCTCCGGCAAAACCATCGACGGGCTGGCCATCCTTGAACAGCACCACGGTCGGCAGGCTGCGGATACCGAAACGAGCGACGATGTCTTGCTCGATGTCGCAGTTGACCTTGGCCAGCAGCAATTCACCCTGATAGCTCTCGGCGATGGTCTGGAGCATCGGCATCAGCACTTTGCACGGCGCACACCATTCGGCCCAGAAATCCACCAGCACCGGTTTGTGGAAGGAGTTCTCGATCACCGACTGGTCGAAATCGGCAGTCGTGGCGTCGAAGATGTACGGCGTTTGCTGACTCATGGGGGATCTCGTAAAAGCGTGAATGGGGCAACTATACGGCCTGGTAGGGGGTGGCCGGAAGCGGGGTAGCCTTTGAGAGGTGTATTGCCTGACAAGGCGCTTTCGCGAGCAGGCTCGCTCCCACAGTGGTTTTGCGGCGTTCACAAACTCCCTCTGGGAGCGAGCCAGCTCGCGAAGCTTTTAATTAGCGCCGCGCGTGGTACAGGCTCACATGGCGAAACTCTTCGGGTTCACACAGATCCGGCAAGGTCATGGCCTCCAGCATTTCGATGCGCCGATACAATGGATGGCGGAAATCCCGAACGCGCGAATCCGCCACCAGGGCTTCGCGCCCTCGACTGAGAAACTCATCGAGCAGCGGCAGATTCGCCCGGTCGTACAACACATCCGCCACCAGGATCAGATCAAAGCGATCAGCCTCAGCGAAGAAATCCGTCGAGTAGGTGAGCTGTACGTCATTGAGTTCGGCATTCGCCCGACAGGCCGCAATCGCCAGTGGATCGAGGTCGCAGGCCACCACTTCCAGCGCCCCGGCTTTCACCGCGGCAATTCCCGCCACGCCGGAGCCGGCACCAAAATCCAGCACCCGTTTTCCTATGACCCATTCGGGAAATTGCGCGAGGTAGCGAGCCACGGCCAGACCACTGGCCCAGCAGAAGCTCCAGTAGGGCGGCTCATGCAGAATGCGTCGGGTCTCTTCCGGACTGAAGGCACGGTCCATATTGTCGCCGTCGATCAGCCACAGTTTCAGTTCGGTTTCCGGCAAATCACAGGCGACCAGGCGTGCATCGCCAAGCAGTTCATCCAATGCCTGTTGCAGGTCGAGCGGTGCATTCATGGTGCTTTGACGAATTGCAGTTGGCCCAGCGCCTGGGTAGTGGGTTGCGTGATCCGTTGCGACGGCAGGTGCAGGATCAACTGGCCGGACTGACTGGCGCGGCCCCGCAGTTCAACCCGTGCGCCGACCGGAAAGGCATCCGGGTTGAAGCGCAGGTGGAACGGCAGCACCTGGTTGGTGCCGATCAGGCTCGAACTGGCGAGCAATTGTTGCGGGCGGTCTTTTTCGTCGATGACCAGCAACGCCAGTTCGACTTCGGCGCCGGCTGGTACACCTTGCAAGGTGCCGCTCAATTCGCGCTGATACGCCGGCAGCGGGCCCAGCGGGACCGATTGCCTGGCTTTTTTCTGTGCCTGTTCCGGCGCAGGGCCGGGTGTCGGCGGCTGGGGCTTGGGCGCATCGCTGCTGCAGGCCACCAACAGGCTGAAAAGACTGAGTAAAACGAGCGGTCTCAGGGACATTTGTGGCTCCAGCAGGTGTAGTCCATATATAACCAGTCTGTATACCGCAAACCCTATGGCTTGTCTTGCCACGGGGATGCGCTACCATGGCCCTCCCTTTTTTTGTTGCCTGCCACCATGCACTGTCCCTTCTGCGGTGCCAACGACACCAAGGTCATCGACTCGCGTCTGGTCGCCGAGGGCGAACAGGTGCGCCGCCGGCGTGAATGCCTGGCCTGCGGCGAACGGTTCACGACGTTCGAAACCGCTGAACTGGTGTTGCCGCGCCTGATCAAAACCGACGGCAGTCGCCAGCCGTTCGACGAAGAAAAACTCCGCGCCGGCATGCAGCGTGCGCTGGAGAAGCGCCCTGTGAGTGTCGAGCGCCTCGAATCGTCGCTGGTGCACATCAAACACAAACTGCGCGCCACCGGCGAGCGCGAGGTCAAATCCCTCGTGGTCGGTGAGCTGGTGATGGCCGAGCTGCAAAAACTCGACGAAGTCGCCTATATCCGCTTCGCTTCGGTGTATCGCCGTTTCCAGGACCTCAACGAGTTCCGCGAAGAGATCGATCGCCTGGCCCGTGAACCGGTGAAAGAATGACCACGTCCGCCGAACAGGCCATCCTCGACGCCCACTACATGGCCCGCGCACTGGAACTGGCACGCAAAGGTCATTACACGACACACCCCAACCCGCGGGTCGGTTGCGTGGTCGTGCGCGACGGGCAAATCGTCGGCGAAGGCTGGCACGAGCGCGCCGGCGAACCCCACGCCGAAGTCCATGCGCTGCGCGCCGCTGGTGACCGGGCCCGGGGCGCCACGGCTTACGTAACCCTCGAGCCTTGCAGCCACCACGGTCGCACGCCGCCTTGCGCCGATGCCCTGGTGAATGCCGGGGTAGCGCGGGTCGTGGCAGCGATGCAGGACCCGAACCCGGAAGTCGCCGGTCGTGGCCTGCAACGCCTGGAGCAGGCCGGCATCGCCACTGAAAGCGGCGTGCTGGAAGGCGAGGCGCGCAAGCTCAACCCGGGTTTTCTCAAGCGCATGGAGCAGGGCTTGCCGTTCGTACGGGTCAAGCTGGCCATGAGCCTGGACGGTCGCACGGCGATGGAAAGTGGCGAGAGCCAATGGATTACCGGCCCCGCGGCGCGTTCGGCGGTTCAACGCTTGCGCGCCCAGGCCAGCGTGGTGCTGACCGGCGCCGATACGGTGCTGGCGGACAATGCCCGGTTGACGGTGCGCGCCGATGAGCTGGGGCTGGATGCCGAACAAACCGCACTGGCCATGAGCCGACCGCCGCTGCGGGTGCTGGTCGACGGTCGCCTGCGCGTGCCGCTGGATGCGCCGTTCTTCAAGGCCGGCCCGGCGTTGGTCGCTACCTGTGTGGCGGTGGAAGAGCAATACGCCAACGGCCCTGAATGCCTGATCGTGCCCGGCTACGACGGCCAGGTCGACCTGCGCCAGTTGCTGGTCGAGCTTGCCCAACGTGGTGTCAACGAGGTGTTGGTCGAGGCCGGTCCACGACTGGCCGGTGCTTTCGCTCAACTCGGTTTGGTGGATGAGTTCCAGATTTTCATTGCCGGCAAGTTTTTGGGCTCTTCGGCACGGCCGCTGCTGGATTGGCCGCTCGCACAAATGAAGGATGCACCCGAGCTCAAAATCACCGAAATTCGCGCGGTGGGCGATGACTGGCGAGTCACCGCCATTCCTTCGCCACAGTCAGCGTGAGAGCTACTACGCTCGGAAATACTGCGTTAAAAACAGGCTCGGAATGCTCATTTACAATCCGTAAACTCCGCTTCCTTGCCTGTTTTTGCCTTGTCTTTCCTTCGCTCGCTACGCTCTCACGCTGACTGAGCGGCGAGCGTATAATTCCAGGCCAGCTACAGCGCTGGCTCTGTTCTCGAGGAGAACCCCATGTTCACCGGCATCATCGAATCCATCGGCAGTATTCGTGCATTGACCCCAAAAGGCGGAGATGTGCGGGTCCATGTAGAAACCGGCAAGCTCGACCTGAGCGACGTCAAACTGGGCGATAGCATCGCGGTCAACGGCGTGTGCCTGACGGCGGTTGAATTGCCGGGCAACGGCTTCGCGGCGGACGTCAGTCGCGAAACCCTCGACTGCACCGCCATGAACGACCTGAAAAGCGGCAGCCCGGTCAACCTGGAAAAAGCCCTGACCCCGACTACACGCCTGGGCGGACATCTGGTCAGCGGCCACGTCGATGGCGTGGGTGAAGTGGTTGCCCGTACCGAAAACGCGCGCGCCGTGGAATTCCGTATCCGTGCGCCGAAAGAACTGGCCAAGTACATCGCCCATAAAGGTTCGATCACCGTCGACGGCACCAGCCTGACCGTGAACGCGGTCGATGGCGCCGAATTCCTGCTGACCATCATTCCGCACACCCTGAGCGAAACCATCATGGCATCGTACCAGCCAGGTCGCCGGGTCAATCTGGAAGTCGACCTGCTGGCCCGCTACCTGGAGCGCCTGTTGCTGGGCGATAAGGCCGCAGAGCCAACGGCCGGCAGCACCATTACTGAAAGCTTTCTGGCCGCCAACGGCTATCTCAAATCCTGAAGCTCAAATTTCGAAAGAAGGGGGGTGCCTTGTGGCGCTCAATAGCATCGAAGAACTGGTTGAAGACATCCGCCAAGGCAAGATGGTCATCCTTATGGATGACGAAGACCGCGAGAACGAAGGCGACCTGATCATGGCCGCCGAGTGCTGCCAGGCCGAACACATCAATTTCATGGCCAAGCACGCCCGCGGCCTGATCTGCATGCCGATGAGCCGCGAACGCTGCGAACTGCTCAAGCTGCCGCTGATGGCGCCACGCAACGGTTCCGGCTTCGGCACCAAGTTCACCGTGTCCATCGAAGCGGCCACCGGTGTGACCACCGGCATTTCCGCTGCCGACCGTGCGCGCACCGTGCAAGCGGCCGCTGCCCGTGATGCCAAGGCTGAGGACATCGTCAGCCCGGGCCACATCTTCCCGCTGATGGCCCAGGCCGGTGGCACCCTGGCCCGTGCCGGCCACACCGAAGCGGCCTGCGACCTGGCGCGCATGGCCGGTTTCGAGCCGAGCGGCGTGATCTGCGAAGTGATGAACGACGACGGCACCATGTCCCGTCGCGCCGAACTGGAAGCTTTCGCCGCCGAACACCACATCAAGATCGGCACCATCGCCGACCTGATTCACTACCGGATGATCCACGAACGTACCGTTCAGCGGATTGCCGAGCAGCCGCTGGACAGCGAACTGGGCCAATTCAACCTGGTGACCTATCGTGATTCCGTGGAAGGCGACGTGCACATGGCCCTGACCCTGGGCAATGTCTGCGCCGAAGAACCGACCCTGGTGCGCGTGCACAACATGGACCCGCTGCGCGACCTGCTGATGGTCAAGCAGCCGGGCCGCTGGAGCCTGCGCGCCGCCATGGCCGCGGTGGCCGAGGCCGGCAGCGGTGTGGTGTTGTTGCTCGGTCACCCGCTCGACGGCGATGTGCTGCTGGCGCATATCCGCGAAACCGCCGATCACGCCGCCGTGAAAAAACCGACCACCTACAGCATTGTCGGTGCCGGTTCGCAGATCCTGCGTGACCTTGGCGTGCGCAAAATGCGCCTGATGTCGGCACCGATGAAATTTAATGCGATATCCGGTTTCGATCTGGAAGTTGTAGAATACGTGCCCTCCGAATAATGACCGGTTGTTTGCGGCCCTGAATTCGCGGTTCAAATATCACTGAGGGGCGCGTAGAAGACGCGTCCCGGCTCTTTAAGAGATCTATCGAATGACCCTGAAGACCATCGAAGGTACCTTCATCGCCCCTAAAGGCCGCTACGCTCTGGTAGTGGGCCGTTTCAACAGCTTCGTCGTTGAAAGCCTGGTCAGCGGTGCAGTTGATGCCCTGGTTCGCCATGGCGTGAGCGAAAGCGACATCACCATCATCCGTGCGCCTGGCGCCTTCGAAATCCCGCTGGTTGCGCAAAAAGTCGCTCAGAAGGGCGAGTTCGCGGCAATCATCGCCCTGGGCGCGGTCATTCGTGGCGGTACTCCGCACTTCGAATACGTGGCGGGCGAATGCACCAAGGGCCTGGCCCAGGTGTCCATGGAGTTCGGCGTTCCGGTCGCTTTCGGTGTCCTGACCGTTGATTCCATCGAGCAAGCCATCGAACGTTCCGGCACCAAGGCCGGTAACAAAGGTGCCGAAGCTGCCCTGTCCGCTCTGGAAATGGTCAGTCTGCTGGCGCAGTTGGAGGCCAAGTGATTAGCGACGAAAGCGATCGTTTCAACCCGCGCGATCCAAAGCCTGCGGATGCCGGCAAGCCATCGAAAAGCGCCAAGCGTCGCGAAGCCCGTCAGCTCGCGACCCAGGCACTGTACCAATGGCACATGGCCAAGCAGTCGCTGAACGAGATCGAAGCGCAGTTCCGGGTCGATAACGATTTCACCGATGTCGATGGCGCATACTTCCGCGAAATCCTGCACGGGGTTCCGCAGTTCAAGACCGAGATCGACACCGCACTCAAGCCTTGCCTGGACTTGACCATCGAAGAGCTCGACCCGGTTGAACTGGCGGTTTTGCGCCTGTCCACCTGGGAACTGCTCAAGCGTGTCGACGTGCCTTACCGCGTAGTGATCAACGAAGGCATCGAACTGGCCAAGGTCTTCGGTTCCACCGATGGCCACAAGTTCGTCAACGGCGTGCTCGACAAGCTGGCTCCGCGTTTGCGTGAAGCTGAAGTGAAGGCGTTCAAGCGCTGATCGGCGCTTGTAACGTCGGCACGAAGCCATGGGCGAGTTTGAGCTGATCCGCAATTTCTTCGCCGCCGCGCCTTGTGCGCAGGGCGGCGAAGGCGTTGCCCTCGGCATTGGCGATGACTGCGCCTTGCTGGCTGTTCCCCCGGGGGAGCAGTTGGCGATTTCCACCGACACCCTCGTGGCCGGTGTGCATTTCGCAGATCCCTGCGATCCGTTTCTGCTCGGCCAGCGCTCGCTGGCCGTTGCGGTCAGTGACCTGGCCGCCATGGGCGCCACCCCCGTTGCCTTTACCCTTGCCTTGACCTTGCCGGCGGTGACCACCGATTGGCTGCAAGCCTATGCCCGTGGTTTGAACCTCATGGCGCAAAGCTGCGGTGTGGCGCTGGTGGGCGGCGACACCACCCGTGGGCCGTTGAGCCTGACCATGACCGTGTTCGGTCGGGTACCGGGCGGGTTGGCCTTGACCCGCAGCGGCGCGCAAGCGGGCGACCTGCTGTGTGTGGGCGGCGAATTGGGCAATGCCGCCGGGGCATTGCCGCTGGTGCTGGGCCAGCGCAGCGCCGAGGCGGTCATCGCCGACCCGCTGCTGACGCATTACTGGTCGCCGCAACCGCAGCTTGGATTGGGCATGGCACTGCGTGGCAAGGCGACTTCGGCGCTGGATATCTCCGATGGCCTGCTCGCCGATTGCGGGCACATCGCCCTGGCGTCGAACGTCGGCCTGCAGGTCGAACGCGAACGCTTGCCGCTGTCGGCGGCGCTGCTCGCTTTCCTCGGTCGATCAGGCGCGGAACGTGCCGCCCTCAGTGGCGGTGACGATTACGTACTGGCCTTCACTCTACCGTCCGTCGAGTTGCCGGCCTTGCTGGCCGACGGCTGGCCGATCCATGTGATCGGGCGCGTGGTGAACGGCCAGGGCGTGATACTGCTGGACGCCGATGGACAAGACATCACCCCGCAAACCCGGGGTTATCAACATTTTCGGGAGACACCGTGACAGATCATCCCAAACAGGTCCCGGCGGAATTCGTGCCGCCATCGGTCTGGCGCAACCCATGGCATTTCCTGGCGTTCGGCTTCGGCTCGGGCACCCTGCCAAAGGCACCGGGCACCTGGGGGTCGTTGGTTGCGCTACCCTTTATCCCGTTATGGCAAATGATGCCCGATTGGGGCTACTGGCTGATGTTGGGCATCACCATGCTGTTCGGCTTCTGGCTGTGCGGCAAGGTCGCCGATGATTTGCGGGTGCACGACCACGAAGGCATCGTCTGGGACGAGATGGTCGGAATGTGGATCACCCTGTGGCTGGTGCCGGAAGGCTGGCAGTGGCTGCTGGCGGGTTTTCTGATGTTCCGCTTCTTCGATATCCTCAAGCCGTGGCCGATTCGCTGGATCGACCGGCATGTTCACGGCGGTGTCGGGATCATGCTCGATGATGTCCTGGCCGGGGTATTCGCATGGTTGGCGATGCAGGGGCTGGTATGGATTTTCGCCTGACCTGAGAGGTTACGGGGCGATTGGGAGAACTAAGGATGGCTCGACGCGGGTTGATGGTGCTGGTGTTCGCCTTGTTTTGCTCACTCGCCCACGCGGGGCAGGCCGCAACGACGCCGTCCGTGATTCACCTGGCCAGCGAAGAGTGGGAAGACTACACCGCCGCCGATGGCCACGGGTTGGGACGTGCTGCGGCAGGTCTTTGAACCGGCGGGGGTCAAACTGGACATCCGCACCGAACCTTACCTGCGTTCCATGGGCCTGGCTCAACGTGGCGAAGTGGACGCCTGTGTAGGTTCCTACCGTGACGAGTCGGACGAACTGCTCTATCCGCAGTGGAATTTCGACACCGATCACATCTATGCACTGGGGCTGGCCAGCAGCCCTGTACCGACCCCGCAAACCTTGGGCAATTATCGACTGGCCTGGGTCCGCGGTTACGATTATCAGGACTACCTGCCCAGCGTACGCCGCTACGATGAGGTGATCCGGCGCACCGGCATCGTCTCGATGCTGATCCACAACCGAGCCGACTTCTACATAGATGCGCTGACTGAGGTCGATTACGTCCTCAATCGGGCCAAGGATCCGTCCCAGTTCCGCCGCACCCATATCGCGGCGTTGCCGTTGTATCTGTGCTTTGCCAAGACGCCACAGGCTCGTACATTAATGGCACTGTTCGACCAGCGTATGGAAGCGTTGGTAAAAACCGGCGAACTGAAACCGATCTTCGAGCGCTGGAAGCAGCCTTATCCGTTTGATTAACCCTGTGGGAGCGGGCTTGCTCGCGAAAGCAGTCTGTCATACAGCATTGATATCGACTGACACGACGCCTTCGCGAGCAAGCCCGCTCCCACAGGTAGTAATAAGCCCGGTTATCAAACTTTTTGATTGTTATGGCCGATAATTCAGCCTAAGCGCCTGTCGGAACCTGCTGTTACAATGCCGGCCTGCGAATCTTCAGACTTTTAGATCAGGAGCACACCGGTGCCTGTCGTTTTTGTCGCCGCTTCCAAGCTGCCAACGCCTTTTGCGCAATTCACCATGCACGGTTTTCTCGATGAAGCTACCGGGCGCGAGCACGTTGTGCTGAGCCTGGGTGAGATCGCCGACGGTGCTCCGGTACTCGGCCGGTTGCACTCCGAATGCCTGACTGGCGATGCCTTGTTCAGCCAGCGTTGCGACTGCGGCTCGCAACTTGAAGCAGCGCTGCAGGCCATCGCCCGTGAAGGCCGTGGCGTGCTGCTGTACCTGCGGCAGGAAGGCCGCGGCATTGGCTTGCTGAACAAAATCCGCGCCTACGAATTGCAGGATGGCGGTGCCGATACCGTTGAAGCCAACGAGCGCCTGGGCTTCGCGGCTGACCAGCGTGATTACGCCATGTGCCTGCCGATGCTGGAGCACCTGGGGGTGAAATCCCTGCGTCTGATGACCAATAACCCACGCAAGGTCAAAGCCCTGACCGACATGGGCATTGTGGTCGCCGAGCGCGTACCGCTACACACCGGCCATAACCCGCACAACAAACTCTACCTGGCGACCAAGGCCAGCAAACTCGACCACATGATGGGTAACGAGCATCAGGGCGAGGTAGACCGGGCGTGACCCGCGGTCAGGTGCGGCGGCGGCTGTCCGTCAACTGGTGGCAATACTTTGCGCTGGCCTTGTTGCCGCTGTTGGTGATCAACGGCGTGTTCGGCCAGGGTGAGGCCATCTTGCCGGTGCTGGCGATGCCGTTGTTCATCGCCGGTGTCGCTTCGATGTTTGTCAGCCTGAAGTTCTTTGGCGGCTACAAACACGCGTTGATCGCCACCCAGAAAGCCCTCGATACCCCGGATGAACCTGCCGCGTGGATCAGCCTGGCCGCCACGCGGCGCACGGCTTTCCTCGCCGCCAGCTTGCCGGCGTGGATCGCTGCATTGGCGGTATTTGTCGGTCTTGAAGCGGTGCCGCTGATGCTGTTGGCGCTGTCGACCACGGTGCTGTTCTACCTCTACCGTATTCCGCGTCAGCTGGGTTGATGCGTCCTGTCTGGCTGGCATTTCTGTTGCTGGCCGTCAGCGGTTCGTCGATGGCGGCTGAGCGGGTAGTCAGTCTTGCGCCGTCGCTCTCGGAAATCGTTGTCGAACTGGGTTCCGCCGACCTGCTGGTAGGTGTGCTGGATGCCGGCGAGCGTCCCGCTGAGCTCAAGAACCTGCCCTCCGTTGGCCGCTACGGCCAGTTGGACATGGAGCGGCTGCTCAGCCTCAAGCCCGATTTGCTGCTGCTCTGGCCCGGCAGCGTCGGCCCGGCGCAGCGCGAACAGCTCAAGCGCTTGGGCATCCCGACCTACGTCGCCGAACCGCACAGCCTTGAGCAACTCACCGCACAGATCGAAGCGATTGCCACACAGCTCGGGCGACCTGAGCGTGGAACTGCATTGGCCGCCGATCTGCGTCAGCGGCTCAAGGAACTGCGTCAGCGCTATCGGCGGGATCAACCATTGCGAGTGTTCTACCAGGTCTGGGATCGGCCGCTGTACACCGTGGGCGGCGGGCAGATCATCAGCGATGCGCTTGATGTCTGCGGTGTGCGGAACGTATTTGCCGACCTGACACTGCCGGCACCGCAAGTCAGCGTCGAGGCGGTGTTGCAGCGCAATCCCGAGGTGATTCTGGCCGCTGATCAGGCTCAGCTGGAGGCGTGGAAGGCGTGGCCGCAGGTAGCGGCGGTGGTGAGTGGGCAATTGTTGCGGGTGACCGATAAAGGCCTGGAGCGGCCCAGTGGGCAAATGGTCGAAGCGACGGCCAAACTGTGCCATTTGATCGCGCCTGACCGCTGAGACCGAGGTGCTGCCTTCGCGAGCAGGCCAGCCCCGACACCATCAGAGTTCAGGGGTCCAGGTCACCCCAAACATCCACGCCCGACCTTCTTCGCGATACCCATACTGGCTGCCTTCATGGCTGTACAACACCCGGCTGTAACCCTTGTCCAGCAGGTTATCCACCTTCAGCTCCAGTTTGATCTCGCAATTGAGTTCCCAGCTGCTGCGTAACCCCAGCAAGGCATAGCCGCCCAATGGCTGTTGATTGTTCAAGTCGTCATAGCTGCTGCTGACCGCCTGCCAACTGGCGCCGAGGCCCAGTCGGTCGAACTGCCGATCCAGGTCCAGGCTCAAGGTGCGTCGCGCACGACGGGCCAGGGTATGTCCGCTATCGCGGTCCCTCGGGTCGATGATAGCCACGCCAAGGTTGCTCTGCCAGCCGAACAGTTCCTGCTTCAATGTCGCTTCGAAGCCGTTGATCCGTGCCGACGCAACGTTTTCCGGTCGTGAGTTGCTGCCGAAAATGATCGCGTCTTTCAGGTCGGTTCGGTACAGCGAGGCTTCCAGGCGACTGCTCTCGGTCAATTGACTGCGCCATTGCAGTTCATAGCTTTTCGAGGTTTCGGGCTTGAGGTCCGGGTTGCTGAAGTCCGGGTAATACAGGTCGTTGAAGGTCGGCGCGCGGAAACCTTCGCTGTAGGTCAGCAGCACATCGTTGGCCGGGTTCAACGGCAGGGTAAAGGTACCGCTCCAGCTGTTCTGGCCGCCGAATTGCTGGTTCTGGTCGCGGCGCAGACCCAGTTCGGTGGAGAAGCTGTCGGTGCGGTAGCGATGCTGAATGAACGCTGCACGGTTCCAGCGGCTGTCTTCGTCGAAGGCCGTGCTGCTGTTGATCCGGTCTTCGTACCAGTCGCCGCCGAGGATCAGACTGTTGTGCTCATTGAGCGTCAAGTCGTTCTGCCAGCTCAACGAGTCTCGATAAGTGTTGAACACACTGCGTTCATCGCTGAGCTTGTCGAGGGTCTTCTCGCGGTTTTCGCTGTGGCCGAATTCGATACGGGTTTTCCAGAGATCGTTGATCCTCGCGTCGACGTAACTACTGACACTGCTCACGTCGAATTCGCTGTAGGGCTGTTGCTGGACCGACTCGAAAGTGTCCAGGTCGAAGCGTCCGAACGGGTTGTCGAATTCACTTTTGCCACGGTTATCCAGCACATTGGCGCCGATTTCGATGTCGTCGCTGAGGGCATGGCTCAGGCTCAGGCTGAACGCCTGGTTGCGGTACGCGTCATGGTCGCCATCACTGGGATAGGACTCATGGGTGCGGTTGATCCCCGCGGTTTCATCGAGGCTGGCGCCGAGGTTGAAGCGGGTGTTTTCGTCACCACCGGATAGGCCAACGCTACGTTCCCAGGTTTGATTGCTGCCAACGCCCACATGCATTTGTGGGCGCAAACCGGGTTCGCTGCCACGACGGGTGAAGATCTGGATCACCCCTCCGATTGCGTCGCTGCCATAGATCACCGAGCGGGAGCCGCGCAGCACTTCCACGCGCTCGACCTGTTCGATGTTGATGTGTTGCAGGTTGCTGTCGCCGGACGTCGAGTTGCCGATCCGTTGGCCGTCCACCAGCACCAGGCTTTGCGCCGATTGCGTGCCGCGAATGTAAACTCCCGGCAGGCTGCCGCGTCCGCCGGTTTGTGCGATTTGCACGCCGGGTACGCGGCGCAACAGATCCGTCACGCTGTTTGGCTGCAGGCGATCGATGTCTTCGCGGGTAAATACGGTATTGGCGGCGCTGCTGTCGTTGCGTGCTTCGACCTGGCGGTTGGCGCTGATCAGCACGTCGGGCAGTTTCAAGGCTTGATCGCGCTCGAAGTTATCGGCCAGCAGCGGGCCGACCGGTAGCAGGGTCAGCGTCAGGGCGAGGGGGGAGAGTTTCATGGCAGTCCGTTGGTGCTTTGGAGCGAACACAGGTTTGAAAGGTACGTAAGCATGTGGGAGCGAGCCTGCTCGCGAAGGCGGTATGTCAGTCAGTTACCAAGTCGACTGACACTCCGCTTTCGCGAGCAGGCTCGCTCCCACAGGTTTTGCATGCATCCAGAGATTTACAGGTTGAGCAGCTGCAGTCGCTCGCGAATCGAAGCTTCGATCCCGGCTTCATCCAGCCCACACTCAGCCAGCATTTGTGCAGGCTTGGCGTGTTCGACGTAAATATCCGGCAAGCCCAGGTGCAGCACCGACTTGAGGATGTTTTCCCGGGCGAGGAATTCGCTGACCGCTCCGCCGGCGCCACCCATGATCGCGTTCTCTTCGACGGTCACCAGCAGCTCGTGGCGGGCGGCGATTTCACGTACCAGTGCTTCGTCCAGGGGTTTGACAAAGCGCATGTCGACCACGGTGGCGTCCAGTTTCTCGGCAACTTTCAGCGCCTCGGCCAGTTGCACGCCGAACACCAGCAGGGCGACCTTGCTGCCCTGGCGGCGAACCACGCCTTTGCCGATTTCGATCGGTTCGAGGTCTTTTTCGATGGCCGCGTTCGGGCCATTGCCGCGCGGATAGCGCACCGCCGCCGGGCCTTCGTACAAGTGGCCGGTGGTGAGCATTTTGCGCAGCTCGTTTTCGTCACTCGGGGTCATCACCAGCATGCCGGGGATGCAACGCAGGAACGACAGGTCGAAGCTACCGGCATGGGTCGGGCCGTCTTCGCCCACCAGACCGGCGCGGTCGATGGCGAACAGCACGTCGAGGTTTTGCACCGCCACATCGTGGACAAGCTGGTCGTAACCGCGCTGCAGGAACGTCGAGTAGATCGCCACTACCGGTTTCGCGCCTTCGCAGGCCATGCCGGCAGCGAGGGTCACGGCGTGTTGCTCGGCAATCGCCACGTCGAAGTAGCGCAGCGGGAAGCGTTCGCTGAAGGCCACCAGGTCGGAGCCTTCCTTCATCGCCGGCGTGATACCGACAAGACGTGGGTCGGCCGCTGCCATGTCGCACAGCCATTCACCGAATACACCGGAGTACTTTGGTCCGCTGGCTTTTTTCGGCGCGGCGGCCGGGGCATCCAATGGTTCAAGTTTGGTGATGGCGTGGTAACCGATCGGGTCGACTTCGGCCGGGGCGAAACCTTTGCCTTTTTTGGTGACGACGTGCAGGAACTGTGGGCCTTTGAGATCGCGCATGTTGCGCAGGGTGGCGATCAGGGTCGGCAGGTCGTGGCCATCGATCGGGCCGATGTAATTCCAGCCCAGTTCTTCGAACAGCGTGCCGGGAACCAGCATGCCTTTTGCGTATTCTTCGGTGCGACGGGCAATTTCCCAGGCACCGGGCAGGCGCGACAGCACTTTTTTGCTGCCTTCACGCATGCTGGCGTAGGTGCGGCTGGAAAGGATCTTCGCCAGATAGTTCGACAAGCCGCCGACGTTGCGCGAGATCGACATGTCATTGTCGTTGAGGATCACCAGCATGTTGGCGTCCACTTCCGGCGCATGGTTCAGCGCTTCGAACGCCATGCCGGCGGTCAGGGCACCATCGCCGATCACGGCAATCGCCTTGCGATCACTGTTCTGCAGCCGGGCGGCAATCGCCATGCCCAACGCGGCACTGATCGAGGTGCTGGAGTGGCCGACGCCAAAGGTGTCGTACTCGCTCTCGGAGCGGCGCGGGAACGCGGCAATACCGTCCTTCTGGCGCAGCGTGCTCATGCGCTCGCGGCGACCGGTGAGGATCTTGTGCGGATAAGCCTGATGACCCACGTCCCACACCAACCGGTCGTCCGGGGTGTCGAAAACGTAATGCAACGCGATGGTCAGCTCGATCACGCCCAGGCCGGCACCGAAATGCCCGCCGGTCTGACCGACCGTGTAGAGCAATTCCAGGCGCAACTCATCGGCCAGGGTTTCCAGCTCGGCTTCGCCTAACCGGCGCAGGCCGTCCGGCGTGTTGGCACGGTCGAGCAGGGGCGTGGTCGGGCGCTTGCGGGGAATCTCATGAAACGTCGTGGGCATCAGGCGAATCGTTATAGGTATAAAAGATGCGGCAGTTTACCTGATGCATCGGTCCCTGCCCACGCGTTGGTCTTTTTTGGCGGATACGCCGTCAGTTGCGGCGTTCGACGATATAACGGGCCAGTTCGCGCAAGGGCTCGGCTGCCGCGTCAAACGGTCGCAGGGCATGCAGGGCCTGATCGCGCAGTTCCAGAGCGTAGGCCTTGGCGGCGTCGAGACCGAGCAGGGACGGGTAGGTCGGTTTGTCGCGGGCAATGTCGGCGCCCTGGCGTTTGCCCAGGGTTTCGGTATCGCTTTCGACATCGAGGATGTCGTCCTGGACCTGGAACGCCAGGCCGATGGCCTGTGCATAAGTCTGCAGGGATTTTAGTTCGTCCTTCTCGGCACGGCCACTGGCCAGGGCACCGAGTTTGACACTGACCTCGATCAACGCGCCGGTTTTGTGCCGGTGCATGTATTCGAGGGCTTTCTGATCGAGTTTCAGGCCGACCGAGCCGAGGTCGATGGCTTGACCGCCGACCATGCCCGCCGGGCCTGCGGCCTGCGCCAGGGCGCTGACCATCTGCAGGCGAATCTCGGCGTTGGCGTCGCTCAGGCGCGGGTCGAGCAGGGCGCTGAAGGCCAGGCTCTGCAAACCGTCGCCAGCGAGGATCGCGCAGGCTTCATCGAATTTCTTGTGAGTGGTTGGCTGGCCGCGACGCAAATCGTCATCGTCCATCGCCGGTAAATCGTCGTGCACCAGTGAGTAAGCATGGATCAACTCCACCGCACAGGCCGCGCCGTTGGCTTGCTCGGCCTTGCCGCCCAGCGCTTCGCACGCGGCGTAAGCCAGCAGTGGACGCACGCGCTTGCCGCCGTTCATCACGCTGTAGCGCATGGCTTCATACAAACGCGCCAGCTCCGGGCCCGGCGCGGTGAACAGGGTTTCCAGGGCCGCGTTGACACGGGCCTGGCTGGTCGCCGAATACGCTGCAATCATTCTGGTTGATCCGCGTCGAAGGGTTCCTCGGCCAGCTCGCCATCGCGCTCGAGCAGCACCTGAACCTTTTGCTCGGCCTGGGCCAGCGCCGCCTGGCAATCGCGAGTCAGCCCGATGCCTTGCTCGAAAGCGGTCAACGAGTCTTCCAGCGATAATTCACCGTTCTCCAGACGCTCCACCAGCGTTTGCAGGTCGGCGAGGGACTGTTCGAAATCCAGTGCAGCTTTTTTGCGGGCCATGGCGGCGATTTCCGGTTGACGTTAAACCGGCGCGACACTAGCAGATAGGGGGTTTATGGGCAAATGAGCGGGGGATTTGCGCCATCCTTTCCTGGGTTGAACCAGTCCTGTGGCGACTCAACGCTACGATTATTCGGCTCATTTTGTGAGCCGAACAGGAACGCTAATCGGCTCACCGTGATTCCTCCCGCAAATCCAGACGCATCCGATTGTCAAAAAATACCTGCCCGTCTAACCTTCGTGCCATATCAGACCCTGTATTCTCGGGTCTTTCAGACGAAACGCAGTATCTACCTCTGTAACGCGCCGAGGATCAGGCGCAAGGTTTCGTCATGCATGGCAGGAGGCGTCACATGCGTTCGTTTCTTTTGCTGCTGATCGGGCTGGCCTGCGCGCCGGCCTTGGCCGCACCGAGTGCCGAGTTGTCGGAGCCGGTGGGCGGCTGGCGCTTCAATGGCTTGCTGGATCGTACGCAAAACCCGCAAGTCGCCTATCCCACGCCACCCATTGACCGGGGCGTGCAGCGTAACCGCACGATGATCGAAGGCCAGCTCAAGGCCATCGGCACGCAACGCGGTCCGCATACTCTGGCAGTCAACGGCAACCCACTGAATCTGTACACCGACGATCAGGGGCGTTTCGCCCGGCCGTACGCGTTCGGTGCCGGTTCCAACAGCGTCCAAGTGCGTAGCGCCGAAGGCCAGTCGCTCAAGCGCGTTCAATTCTATGAAGCCAATAATCTGCGCACGCCTGCGCGGATTCGCGTGGTGCTGGGTTGGGACGATCCGAAAGCCGAACTCGACCTGCACATCGTTACCCCCGATGGTCAGCATGCGTTCTGGGCCCGTCCGGCGATGAGCAACGGCGGCGGCCTCGACCCGGATGGCGTCGATGGGCCCGGCCCGGAAATGTTCACCATGACCGCGCCGCTGCATGGCACCTATCTGGTTTACGTGAACTATTGGGGCAACTTCGGCAGCGGCGGCTATAACTTCGATGAGGCCGGCAACCAGAACGAGGTGATCACCTCGCAGATCAATCTGGTGCTCAACGAAAACACCGTCGACGAGAAGCGCGAGACCTTCATCGTGCCCTTGCGCGCGATCGGTGACCTGCTGCTGGTCAAGACTTTCAACTATTGAGCATCCCGCACCACGGATGAATTGGGTTTGTATTCATGAGCGACAGCAACGATTTACCGGCAGTCCCCCCGGCCGCCGAAACACCGAGCGTCAAACCGTCACGCCGTTGGCCGGCCATTGTGGTCGGTGCGTGTCTGGTCGCGGGCGTGGCCGCCGGCATGGGCTGGTTGATGCAAAAAAGCAAAGCCCCGGCCCCGCAACTGGCGGCTGAAAAACTCGGCATGAGCCGCCCCGATGGCTTGCTGGAAACCCGTTCCCTGAGCCAGTTGCCCAAGGACTTGCTGGCAGTGCCGTTCCTCAAGGCAACCCTGACCGAAGATTTCGTCTTCTATTACGAAACCCACGCCGACCGCCTCGGGCTGATCGGCAGTCTGCGGCGGATCATTTACGAGCACGACCTGAAGTTGCAGGACACGTTGATCGAGCAGCTCTTCGATCAGCCGGCCGATGTGGCGCTGTGGCGTGGGGCGGACGGGCGGCTCAGGGATTTCCTGTTGGTGATGGATCGCGGCGGCCTGGCCAAGGTGCTCGAGCCCCTGGCGAAAGTGGCGCTGGATGATTCGCAACTGAGCAAGATTGCTGACGTGAAAGTCGGCGCCGATGACGTGGCGCTTTATCAGCTCACCTACAACGCCAGCAAGGCGCTGCTGTTTGCCTCCCATGGCGACAAACTGGTGGTGATGTCGAATCCGACCAAGCTCTACGATCCCCAAAGCGGGGTCACGCAAGAGCCGGGCAGTGTGTCGACCCAAGCCATTGCCGCGCTGCTCAGCGGCGACAAACTGTTCCCTGAAGCCTTCGGTCTGCAACCCCGTGCACCGGAGGTCAAGCAGCGGCTATCGGTCAATGCCAGTGTGTTGGCCATGGGGTACCAGCGTTTTATCCCGAACTTCGCCGGCCTGCGGTTCGACATGGACGACAAAGGCTGGCACAGCTTCCTCGCCATGGACGAACTGGACAACCAGCCGGATTTCGATTTCAAACCGATCTGGCAAGCCATGCCCATGGGCGCCAGCGCCTGCGTGGCCTTGCCGCTCGCGGTCGAACACCAGAAGCCGTTGCTGGTGAAACTTGGCGCCGAAGAGAACACAGCCCAGGCGTTGATCGAACACATGGCGGGTGCCGCAGGCCTGTGCTGGTACGCCGATTCGCGGCTGTACACGCCGTTGCTGGTGGCCAGCCTCAAGGAAGAAGACAGCGGCAGACTCGATGGTGATCTGGGCAAGTTGTTCGGTTCGATGGTGGGCGCTTATGAAGGCAAGGTCGAAGAACATGCGTTCCCGGTCGTCGAGAAGCAGGAAGGCACAACCCATCAATGGCAGCGTCAGGTCAGCTCCAATTTCGGCCCGTATGCCGCCAGGGACGCCGAGCAGCCAGACGCGATCAGCGGCAAGGCGTTCATGCGCGTGAGCCTGGCGCGGCATGGTTCGACGTTGCTGTTTTCCCTCGACGACAAGCTGGTGGACAAGGCGCTCGGCACCCTCGACAAACGCTTCCCGCCCATGGCGGATGTGGTGCCGAAAGACCTGCTGATGCCGATCTATTTCGGCCCGGATTCCATGGCGCAACTGATGCAGCAGGAAACCCTCGATAGCCTGCCCCAGGACATGGAACCGGTGTTCTATAACGCCGCGCAAACCTACCTGATCCCGAAACTGCGCACGCTCGGCGGCTACGGCAAGTACGCCCTGACCCTGCCCGAAGGCAGCGAACCTGACGGCCACTGGCAATGGCTGCCGTTGGAGTGGAAAACGCTGTGACTGGACTGATCCGAAACATCGGCCTGTTGGCGCTGTTGCTGACGGGGCAGGTATTGGCCATCGAAACCCCGGCGCTGGATGTGCAGCAATCCCAGGTATTCCGCGCCTGGTTCGTGCGCATCGCTCAGGAGCAATTGACCCAAGGCCCGAGCCCGCGCTGGTATCAGCAAGACTGCGCCGGGCTGGTGCGCTTCGCCGCCAACGAAGCGCTGAAAGTCCACGACGACAAATGGCTGCGCAGCAACGGTCTGTCCAATCGCTACCTGCCGCCGGAGTTGCAGCTGAGCGATGTTCAGCGCGGCCTCGCCCAGCAATGGCAGCAGGGCGGCGGCAAGGTCGGGCCGTACGTTAACGCGATCAAGCTGATCCAGTTCAACAGTCATCTGGTCGGTCGTGACGTCGCCCAGGCCCGTCCCGGCGACCTGATGTTTTTCGATCAGGGCGACGACCAGCACCTGATGATCTGGATGGGCCGCTACATCGCCTATCACACCGGCACCACGACTCCCACCGATAACGGCATGCGTTCGGCAAGCCTGCAACAACTCATGACATGGAAGGACACCCGATGGATACCCGATGCCGCCAACCCCAACTTCATAGGCGTCTATCGACTGAATTTTCTCTCCCAATGATCGGTGCGCGCATGCTGCGTTTTCTGCCTCTGCTGTGGGTTATGGCGCTGCCTTTTTCGGCGGTGCAGGCCGAAGACAGCGTCGAGCCGAGCGGTTATACGCCGGTAGCCGGTGAAAGTTTTTTCCTGCTGGCTGACAGCAGTTTTGCCAGTGATGAACAGGCAATGGTGCGCCTCGAAGCGCCCGGTCGCGACTATCGCCGGTTCCGCATGGAGCCTTACGGCGGTGCGGACATTCGGGTGTATCGGATCGACAAGCCGCTGGACTTCCTCAAGCGCCAGAAGAACCTGCACCGTGTGGTCAGCGACAGCCAGTTCAAGGGCGAAGGCCTGTCGAACACCCTGGCGTACCTGTGGGACAACTGGTACCGCAAATCCCGTCGGGTGATGCAGCGGGCGTTTTCCTACGAGTCGCGTAAACAAGTCACCGAGGAAGTGCCGGAGCTGAAGATGGGCGCCGCCATGGCCGCGCCAACGCCCTTCGACGCGCAGCCGCAATTCGCGTTGATTCCGGGTCTGCCGGTGGTCAGTCAATTTCGTTATCCCTTGTGGCAAGCCAAGCCGATCCAGCCTCCGGCCGGTGTGGCTCTGGCCGGGTCCTCCAGTGAGTTCGTCAGCGTCGCGCCCGGCAACGTCTATATCCCGCTGGGCAACCTGAAGCCGGGTCTGTACCTGGTGGAAGCGCTGATCGGCAAGTACCGCGCGACTACCATGGTATTTGTCTCCAACACCGTGGCGGTGAGCAAGATTGCCGGCGATGAATTGCTGGTGTGGGCCGCGCGCAAACACGAAGGCCGTTCGGTGCCCAAGGTCAATGTGCTGTGGACCGATGGCTTGGGCGTGATGAGCAGCGGCACCACCGATGCCGAGGGATTGTTGCGCCTGAAACACGTCAGCCCGGAACGTTCGTTCGTGATCGGCGAGGATGAGGAGGGCGGTGTTTTTGTCTCGGAAAACTTCTACTACGACAGCGAGATCTACGACACCAAACTCTATGCATTCACTGACCGACCGCTGTATCGGCCGGGGGATTGGGTGTCGCTGAAAATCGTCGGACGCGAGTTCAAGAATGCCCGGGATTCGGTGCGGCCAGCGGCCGCCGACGTCAACTTGACCGTGCTGGATGCGACCGGTACCGCGCTGCAAAGCCTGGACTTGAAACTCGATTCGAAGGCCGGCACCCAAGGCCGTTTTCAGTTGCCCGATAATGCCGTGGCCGGTGGTTACGAGTTGCGGTTCAACTACAAGGACCAGGCCTACAGCAGCGCCTTTCGCGTGGCCGAATACATCAAGCCGCACTTCGAGATTTCGCTGAACCTGGCCAAGCAGGATTACCGTGCCGGTGAGCCGGTCAAAGGCAATCTGGTGCTGCTGTACCCGGACGGTAAACCGGTGGCCAATGCAAAGCTCAGCCTGAACCTGCGGGCCCAGCAATTGTCGATGGTCGACAACGAGCTTCAGTATCTCGGGCAGTTCCCGGTGGAACTGACCAGTACCGAGCTGACCACCGATGCCAAGGGCAGCGCCACCCTCGACCTGCCGGCCGCCGAGAAACCGAGCCGCTACATGCTCACCGTGTTCGCCAGCGATGGCGCGGCGTATCGGGTCAAGACCACCAAGGAAATCCTCATCGATCGTGGTGCAGCGAATTTCCGCTTGAGCGCACCGCAGCGCTTCAGTGCGGTGGGCGACAAGGTGGCGTTCACTTATGCCAATCAAAGTGAGCAAGCTCAATCGATTGCGCCGAGCAGTTACGGCTGGGTACGACTGGAGGATCAGAGCACCGGCGAAGGCAAACTGACGGCCACCGATAAAGGCTTCAGCCTGGCCTTCGAGCGTCCGGGCACTTACAACCTGACCCTCAGGGATGAGCACGGTCGAACCCTCGGTGCTACAGGTCATTCAGTCACCGGCGACGGCGTCAAAGCGGTACCCGGCACTGTGGAAATCGTCCTCGACAAGCCCGAGTACAAGGCGGGCGATGAAGCGTTGGCGCTGATCACCTTCCCCGAGCCGATCAGCGATGCACTGCTGTCGCTGGAGCGCGACAAGGTCGAGGCCACGGCGTTGCTCTCCCGGGGCGGTGACTGGCTGAAGATGGAAAAACTCAGCGACACCCAATACCGCGCCCGCATCCCGGTGAAGGACAGCTTCACGCCGAACCTGACATTCTCGGTGCTGTACACCAAGGGCGGTCAGTACAGCTTCCAGAACGCAGGCATCAAGGTGATCGCGCCGCAGATCGACGTGGCCATCGCTACCGACAAGGACACCTATCAGCCCGGCGACACCGTGTCCGTGGACCTGACCACACAGTTTGCCGGTAAACCGGTCCCGGCGCATTTGACCGTCAGCGTCGTCGACGAAATGGTCTACGCGCTGCAGCCGGAAGTGGCGCCGAGCATTGACCAGTTTTTCTACCATCCACGGCGTAACAACGTGCGTACCAGCGCCAGCCTGTCGTTCATCAGCTACGACGTCGCGCTGCCGGGTAGCCCGGGTGCACCGGGCAAGGCCAACCGCAGCGAGCGTGGGGTGAAAGTGCTGGAGCGGCCGCGTCGTGAAGACGTCGACACCGCTGCGTGGCAACCCGAGCTGGTGACCGATGCCAACGGCAAGACCCGGTTCACCTTCAAGATGCCTGACTCACTGACCCGTTGGCGCATCACCGCCCGGGCCATCGCCGATGACGGTCAGGTCGGGCAGAAGAAGCAGTTCGTGCGTTCGGAGAAACCGCTGTACTTGAAGTGGAGCGGGCCGAGTAAATTCCGTTCGGGCGATAAGCCTGATCTTGGTGTGTTCGCCTTCAGTCAGGCCGAAAACCCGGTCAAGGCAGAGCTGGTGACTCATTATGAGGGCAGCGAACAACGCGTTCCGGTCACGCTCAATAGCGGCATCAATTACATTGCGCTGCCGGGGTTCGAATGGGCCAGTGGCGAGTGGACCGCCGAACTTGTGCAGGACGGTAAAACCGCCGATGCCTTGGCCGTGCGCCTGACCGCGAGCGGCGAAGGTTGGCAGGTCACGCAAAGCCAAAGCCTGGACGTCGGCAGTGGTGAAACGTCGCTGACCTTGCCGGCGGATGCCACGGATATCCGCCTGCGTCTGGATGACAGTCCGCAAGCGCTGTTCCGTTCGGCCCTTGATGATCTGCTGAGCTATCCGTACGGCGGTGTCGAGCAAACGGCCAGTCGCTTGCTGCCGCTGAGCATCGCTTATCCAACCCTGTCGTCGAATCCGCAGATCCGTGATCGCCTGCGCCTGATCATGCAGAACAGCCGCTTGCGCCTGGTGCAAATGGCCGGGCCGTCGGCGAGCTTCACCTGGTGGGGTATGGACGGCGAGCCGGACGCGTTCCTCACCGCTTACGCCTATTTCGCCGACTGGCACGCCAGCCAAGTGCTGGAACTGAATCTGCCGCCGGAGCATTGGCAGCGGGTGCTGGAGGTCTACGCCAGGCAGGCGAAAAACACGCCGCTGTTGCAGCGTGCGCTGATCCTGTCGTTCGCCAGACAAATGCAGTTACCGGTGAGTACCTTGCTCGCCGGCTTGATGGAGGATCTGGCGCAAGCCGGCGAGGGCAACGCCGCGAACATGATGGATGCGGAGGACGACAGCCTCGTCATGAGCGATCCGGATTCGGCGCTTGGCCTGGCGGCTGCCCGGGTAATGACAGCCTCGCTGGCCAAGCAATCGAAGGTCGCACTGCCGGACGCTTTCAACCGACAACTGGGCGACGCACAACAGCGATTGGCTGTCAGCTCCCAGCCGTTTGCCGAAGCCTTGAACCTGTCGCTGCAACCCTTCGATCAGGTCCGCGCGACGGCGTTGTTGCAACGTTTGTTGCCGCAACAATCAACCCTGGAACGGGCACTCGCCCTGACCTGGCTGCAACGTAGCATCGAACAGACTGCACCCGCCGTGGCACTCACTCCGGGTGAAAGCTGGAAGCAGGCGCGAGGCGTGACCGGTGAGGTGTACTGGCAGTGGCAGGGCGCTCAGGTACCCACCCTGTTGTCGCTGACCGGTGCGCAAGAACGTCCGCTGCGCGCTGCCTTGAGTTTCCAGACCCGGCAACCGCAAGTTGATCCAATGGACGTGAACATCACCCGACGCCTGTCGCGACTGGTGCCGGGGGACGAGGCCTTCACCTTCAAACTCGAAGCGGTCGGCACCGCGCCGCTGTCCAGCGACAGCCTGTACCTGGACGAAGTGATCCTCACCAGCAAGGCCGCGAAACCGTTGCGCTATGGCTTGCTCGAAGTGCCGCTGCCACCGGGTGCGGATGTCGAGCGTACGACATGGGGCATCAAACTCATGGGCAAGGCCGGCACCGAACCGACGGCGCTGGAAAAAGCCCGTTTCGAACCGGGGCAGCTGGCCTATGCGGTGCCGGTGGATGCGTTGAGCGGGGAACTGCGTCTGCGGCATTTGGTGCGATTTTCGCAGAAGGGGCAGTTCAACCTGCCGCCCGTGCGTTTCACCCAGGTGTATGCACCGCAGCATCGGGCCCAGGAACAGAAACCGGCGCTCGGTCAGGTCACGGTCCACTGACATGTTCCGGCTTCTGGTCTGTTGGGTGTGTTTGATTCCTGCGCTGACCCTGGCGCAGGACGAGCCATTGCGTCTGGCGTTCAAGGGCGAATTGCTGTCGTTGAACAGGACTCAGTTGCTGGCGCGCGAGCCGTTGCCCGATACGCTGCAGACGCCATTGGGCAGTGTGTGGAAGCTGTTTGTGTACGGTTGGCTGGTGGACACCGGCGCACGTGAACCGGCGTATGAATGCCGCGGGCAATCCAAAGAGGAAGTGTATTGCTGCACCGCGGGCGGCAAGATCGAGCGTGATCAGGCGTTGGTGAAATCCTGTGGCTTGTATTTCGAGCCGGGGCGCCTGGGTATTTCCGGCCCGGACTGGCGAGCGTATTGGCAAGCGCGACAGGCACCGGAGTGGCTGCTGAACTTGCCGTTATTGCAGCCTGCCACCCGGGTGTCGGTGGCGCAATTGCTGCGCGTGTTGGCGGTGATGCCGGCGCAGGAACAGGCGCGACGAGTGCTGCTCGATGTGGTTTTGGATGCCGCCGACGGCAATCTCGTGGGCGAATTCGGCAGCCGTTTGCGGGTGAAAACCTGGAGCTGGTTGGGCGATCAGGATGCTGCCTCCCGCCAGGGCGGATTCGCTGGCTGGACAACGGACGGCACGCCGATCTGGGCCGGTGGGCGTGGAACCAGTCAGCGTGTATTGCGTGATTACGCTGAGGCATTGTCGGCAGTCGTGCCTGTTGGATGGCCCTCCGATGCGGGGCGTTGCGTTGAGGTCGGCCTGTTCTCCCGTTATCCGCTTGAACGGGTGCTGTCGGGCAACAGCGAAGCGCGCTCGGGGCAGTTGCTAGGGGATTACCGCGTCGAATTCACCAATGGCAATCAACTCGCTATCCATAGCGACGGCGAGCTGTTTTTACTCAAGGACAAGCTTGTCGCCCGCCTGGACCGCGAAGAGTATGTCGCCCGCGTGCTACAGCGCGAAGCCACACCCGAGCCCGTCGAAGCCGCCAAAGCCCTGGCCGTGGCCATCCGCACCTACCTGTTGCAAAACGCTGCGCGCCATGGCGATTGCCTGATCATCGACGACAGCAGTCAGCGCCAGCGGGTCGCTCCGCGTCCGGCCTCCATCGAGTCGCGCAAAATCGCCGCATGGACCAGCGATCTGGTATTGGCCGGCAGTACCGTTACCTACCACGCCGACCAACCCGGCCCGGACAAGTTGTCCTGGCAGCAAGCCGTCGAACAGGCCAACACCGGCCAGCGTTACGACGCCATCCTTCTGCACGCCTACCCGCGCGCGAGCCTCAGCCGTTGGGACAATCCGGTCGCCTCCTGCGAAGCGTTGCCCGCCGCACAGGACTGGCTGCAGAAGCAGCGGCGCGGCTGGCGCCCGAGGCTGGAAAGCGAAACCGGCTACAACGAAGTCAGCACCTTCGCCGTCTGCCGCCTGGCCTTCGGCCGGCCCTACGTCGACCGTGAACGCCAGCGTATTTACGTGCGCGGTGTGCTCTCGCTGCAGGACCGCCTCGATCTGACCCACGAATACCTGCACCTGGCCTTCGAAGCACACCCCAATGGCCAGGATGAATCCTACATCGAAGGGCTCGCCCGCCACCTTTTGCTGGAATAGACCATGACACTCCGCTTTCCACAGGTCTTGCTGTTGCTCTGTTCATTGACGGTTTTGCCGCTGGCAATGGCGCAAGACGTCAAACTCGATACCCCTGCTGGTGGGTGGCGAACCGGCGCCCCTGAAGGTGAAGGCGAAAGCTTCCGCCAAACCGTCAACTACCCAGCCTCTTCGGTCAACACGCCGGCAGGGCAAGCCAACACCGCACGCATCAGTGGCCAGATCACCGCCACACCCAAGACCAACGTCCCTGGCCGGCTGATCGTCAACGGCGTCAGCATGCCATTGAAAATCGATCCCGCCGGCCGCTTCGATCGCCCGTTCTCGTTCCCCAACGGCAGCAACAGCGTCGAAGTCCGCAGTCCCGACGGTCAACATCGCCAGCGCACGCAATTCCTCAACGCCAGTGGCGGGGCGACACCTGCCAAATTGCGCGTGTTGCTGGCCTGGGACAGCGACGGCACCGACCTCGACCTGCACCTCATCACCCCCGACGGCGCCCATATCTGGTACGGCGACCGCGTCGTACCCAACGGCGCGGCACTCGATGTGGACGTCACCACCGGCTACGGCCCGGAAATCTTCGCCATGCCGGCGCCGATCAGGGGGCAGTATCTGGTGTATGTGAACTACTTCGGTGGAGGCTATCGCAGTGATGACGAGGGGCAAGAGGATGCGGTGCAACCGCTGACGACGGCACAGGTGACGGTGATTACTGAAGAGGGGACGCCGAGCGAAAAGATGGAAACGTTTCTGGTGCCGATGCGGGCGGTGGGGGAGTTGACGTTGGTTAAGGGGTTTAGTTATCCGTGAGGGGGTAATGGAATGCAATCAGTCAGCACCCTGCTGACCGTCGATCCTGTGCATCTTGGAACTCAGCCCATATCCAGTGACGATTCAAGGCAAGCCTTGACCTCGTTCATCAAGTCATCAATTAGTTTGATTTGGATCAAACTCTCCATTGCTTTGCTAGCTAGTCTGAATATCAACACGACGTAAAAAGTCGAGGTTGTACTTCATGTACTGGTTCCGCTGTCACCGCCGAAGCCTATTGCACCTTACCCTCGTGGTATGGGTGTTAGCCGTGGCCGTGATGGCAATCCAGGGGTGTTTGGTGCAACCGGATCACAATATAGCCGCGCCACACGATGCCGAGCAGTATGTGGTCGATGGTCATGTCCTCCACGCCAGTGGTTGCCTTCAGAACTGTGAAGACACCGCCATTGCGATAAAACCTGCATTGCAGACTCCTGCATTGGATCCCATCCATTGGGCCGCCATTTTGCTGCTAATTGCGGCAGTAATAATAGTGCTTAACCCCGAGGAGAAATCCTCCTTCGCCGCTCTTGCACTGAAACGCCCCGCACCGCCGGAACGCCCAGTCCGCCTGATTTTCGTTCGATCCAACGATTAACCCCGCCTACAGAGTGTCCGGGTACCGGCCGCTCGGTTTTGCTGTGCGACCTCGCGGCTCAACTACTTCTGCTTATTCCTCACATTCCCTGGAGCTCATCATGCAAATGCATTCCAAATTCGTTCTGGCTGCCATCCTGGCCAGCAGTGCGTTCATAGCCTCTGCCGAGGATGCACACCACCCGGCCGACGCACCAGGCGACTCAACCGAGAGCACGGCACCAGCGTCGGCGGCCTTCACTAAAAGCCATGACCGATCACCTGCAGAAAATGCAGGCTGCGCATGACAAAGCAGCGGCGGCTAAACAGCCAACCGAGCACACAACACACGTGGAGAGCGCCATACCCGATCTGCAATCAGCAACCTGCCCACTGGTGCACCTGTTGATGCCCCACGACTACAGCGACCATCAGCAAAGGCACGAACAGCACACACAGCCGGCAAGTGAGGAGCACTAATCATGAACCATACTGAATCGGCCTACGGTCTCTGGTCGCTGGTCATCATCAACTCATTAGTGTTTATCTTGTTCGCCTTCAGCTTCACACGGCCTAAGACGAGCCGCGATTGGCGATCCTTTGGCATGTTCTCGGCGTTCCTGGTAGCTCTTTTTACCGAAATGTACGGTTTCCCGCTGACCATCTACCTGTTGATGCCCTGGCTCACTCGTAACTTCCCTGCCATCGACTTCCTCTCACACGACGCTGGGCATTTGCTCGAAACAGTTATGGGCTGGAAGGTCAATCCGCACTGGGGGCCATTCCACATTATCAGCAACCTGCTGATCGCTGGCGGCTTCTGGTTATTAGCGGCCGCTTGGCGTGTGCTCTACAAGGCCCAACATACAGGGCAACTAGCGCTCGACGGGCCCTATTCGCGGATCCGTCACCCGCAGTACGTTGGCTTCGTGCTGATCATGTTTGGCTTTCTGTTGCAGTGGCCGACATTGATCACCTTGGTGATGTTTCCAATCCTCCTGTTGGTCTACGCCAAGCTGGCGAAGCGGGAAGAACAGGAGATGCTTTCGCACTTCGGCGACGCCTACCGCGCTTACTGCGAACAGACTCCGGCGTTCCTTCCCTGGTCAACCCCCCGCAGTCCCAACACCCCTACTGGTGCTCCTCCAAGCTCAGGAAAAAAGCCATGAACACTCCCTGGAAAACCGGCATTTCTCTGGCCCTGACCATGGCCATTTCCTACACCATCTGTGCGCTGCTCTATGCGCTATGGCCGGCGCAGGGTATCGCTTTTCTCGGCGCTTTGTTCCATGGACTCGACTTTGGTCGCCTTCAAGCTCCCCAAGACTACAGTGTGGCGACTTTCGTCGGGCCACTGCTGGTCTTGAGTGTATGGGGCGCGATGGTCGGCACCTTGTTTGCCTGGCTGTCCGCCAAGCTCCATGGCAGGCCTTGATAGCCGCTTCGAGTAGGAGGCCGCGATGAACGAATCACGCATGCAGCACAGCCAGCATCCGCAGGCCCTGGCATCAGGAAAAATGGCGAAAGATCCGATCTGCGGGATGATGGTCGATAAGACCACAGCATTGTCACGAGAACGTGGCGGGCGCAGCTATTACTTTTGCAGCGATACCTGCCTGCGCACCTTCGAGTCGCCGGAACGTGAACTGAAGGCGATGAAAACCCGCGTCACTATCGCCCTGACTGGAGTACTGGCTTTGGCGCTGCTGCGTGCAGGCGCCTTCATTGCACTGGCTGCTGGTGCCACACTGCTGACTTGGGTACCGATCCCGGCGCTCCCTTGGTTCACATGGGGTATATGGCTATTCCTGCTGGTAACACCGGTGCAGTTCATCGGTGGTTGGAGTTTCTATAAAGGGGCATGGAACGCCATTCGCACCCGTACCATCAACATGGATTTTTTGATCGCCCTCGGCACGTCAGTCGCCTATTTCTATAGTGTCGCGGTGTTGTTTTTTCCGGAGGTCCTGCCGGTCAAGGTGGCCGAGCGCGACGTCTATTTCGAGGTGTCGGCGGTCATCATCGCCTTCGTACTGCTTGGCAGGTACATGGAGGAGATCATCAAGAGAAAATCCTCGGCGGCGGTACGGCGCTTACTTGATCTCAAGCCTGCGATTGCGCATGTGATTCGTGACGGGCAAGAGGTCGACTTGCCTGCAGAAAACGTCATGGCCGGCGAGTTTCTGGTGGTCAAGCCCGGCGAGAAAATCCCCACCGATGGAGATGTCAGTGAAGGTCAGTCAACGGTGGATGAGTCCATGCTGACCGGTGAGTCGATGCCGGTCGACAAGCACCCGGGCAGTCCGGTGATCGGAGGTACGCTCAATGGCAGTGGGGTGCTCACTTTCAAGGCGAGCAGGATCGGTGCCGATACCGCACTGGCTCAGATCATCAGGATGGTTGAGGAGGCACAGACCAGCACGGCACAGATCCAGCGGTTGGCCGATCAGGTCACCGGCTACTTTGTGCCGGCGGTGGTGACGTTCGCGATACTGGCCCTGGTCGGCTGGTCTGTTGCGGGGAGTTTTCCACAGGGATTGTTGGCCTTTATCGCGGTGCTGATCATTTCCTGCCCCTGCGCCCTGGGCGTGGCGACGCCCGCCGCGTTAATGGTCGGTGTTGGCAAGGGGGCCGATAACGGCATCCTCATTCGCGGCGGCGAAGTGCTGGAGCGGGCAGAAAAACTCAGCACGGTGGTGTTCGACAAAACCGGCACGATTACCCGGGGCGAACCCAATGTAACCGATGTGATTTCGCTAGGCACAGCGTCGGAACACGAGGTTTTGATGCTCGCCGCCGCCGTGGAGTCCGGTTCAGAACATCCGCTTGGTGCCGCGATAGTGCGCGCCGCTCGGCATCGCGATATCAGCCTGCCGAAAGCGAGCGACATCAATGGGATCGCCGGTCACGGCATCGAAGGCCGTATCGAAAGTCGCAAAATCTGGCTGGGAAATCGGCGTTTATTCGCCCGCCAAGGCATTTCGACCGAGGTTGCCGAGGAGCACCTCATCGGCCTGGAAGCCGATGGCAAGACCGCTATGTTGGTCGGGGTCGACGACCGCTTGTTAGGGATAATTGCTGTGGCCGATACCATAAAGCCTGAAGCGGCTGAAGCCGTTGCGGCGCTACAGGCAAGCGGCATCAGGGTCGTGCTACTGAGCGGCGACAACCACCGTACTGCCGAAGCAGTCGCGCGGCAGGTCGGCATCGAGCGAGTGATTGCCGAGGTCTTGCCGGACGACAAGGCAGCGGTGATTCGTCAATTGCAAAGCGAAGGGCAGGTCGTGGCGATGGTTGGCGATGGTGTCAACGATGCGCCTGCCCTGGCCACCGCGGACATCGGCATCGCCATCGGCTCGGGTTCCGATGTCGCCAAGGAAACCGGCGGCATTATCCTGCTCAAGAACGACGTACGCGACGTGGTCACCTCGATCAAGCTGTCGCGCGCAACGATGGTCAAGATCAAACAAAACCTGTTCTGGGCATTCATCTACAACAGTATCGGCATTCCAATCGCGGCCTTCGGACTGCTTAATCCCATCATCGCTGCCGCCGCGATGGCACTCAGCTCCCTATCGGTGATCGCCAATTCCGCGTTGCTGAAACGTGCCCGTATCGGCTTGAGTCAGGAGGCTGAATCATGAACCGCGAAATTTTAATTATCTGCCTACTGGTGAGTGTTGTGGGCATCGCCACCGTGCTTTACCTGTTGGGGCTGACCGGAAAATCGTTTGTCATAGCAGCGATTTTCCTGCTGTGCCCGGTTTTGGTCGCAGTGCAAGTTTTCCGCGGCGTCCGCCAATTCGATAAGGACATGGCCGAGGCTAATCGGCAACTGAAAAGGAAGAATCTGCCTTGATACTTTATGCGACTCACCTGAATTCCCGACGCATTGGGCACGTAAACCGAGCTCTGGCTCGCTATGTTCACACCTGTCATGACTTTTTCATGCGTCGTGGGCATAGGCATGGGCATGGCAGACATGAACACGGTGAAAGTGGTGAATATGACAATTGCTGTGGCCATCAGCACACCAGCGCTCGCAATAGCCAAGTGGAGATCTTCGGTCGGCTCATGGCCTGATTTTGAAATGGCGCATGAGTAGAATCAGGGTAAGCGTATACCGAAGTCTCCCTGCTTAAGTTAAGCAGTTACCCACTGATGCGGCAGCAATGGCCAATCTCACTCGCCCGCTGCGTCGGCCGCCGAGTCAGTACAACCTTCAGATGCGTTCGGGTTGTTTTACCCCGTCTGCGAAAAGCTCGGTCACAGAGCGCTCGAAGATGTATGCGTGGTCACTACGCTTCACCGTCGCCGGTTCAGGCTGTGGAAGGGTGATGGCACATTGTTGACAGGCAGGAATGACTTCCCCGCAACGCGCCATGAGCGGTAAATCACTGTGTCAGATCAATGACTGACTTGATGGAGTTGGAGCGAGCGGAAGTAGGTGAGCGTGAGCAATATCAATCAGCCCACACCAAGGTGCCGGGAGTATGGGCTAGCTCGATACTCGGCTGAAAAAACCTATTTACAAAGTGTTGTTGCATTAAAAAGCCGGCTTGTGGCCGGCTTCTCGGGGACTGGCTTGATTCATTTTTGGTAAACCGCGCCAGCCTTCAAAACGTACACCCGGATCTTGCGTCCGGCTGTGGGACTCGGCGAGAAAGTCATCTGCCTTGTCGGTGCGATCTGAGCCTCAAGAAAGGGTCGATGCGCAAATGTGGGGCGCAGCATACTGATTTTTTTGGGAAATTCCCAGCTTGGTATGCGGGATAAGGCTGTCGGGTTAACCACAAGTACTGTGGCCACCCTGGCTTGCCCGCGATGAAAACACCTCGGCGTTAAAGAAACGGCACCGGTGGCCGGCGTTTGTTCAGCGTCGACCACCAGAACACCCAGCCCAATACCCTGATGTTTTGCTCTTCGATTTGCGCCGGCCTGAAGATTTCGTCCGGGTGCTCTGCGCGGTTATGGCTGCGCATTCGCAGCGCGTTCCCCGGCATTCGGTGCAGGTATCGGATTCGCAGCATACCGTCGTGCTCGATGGCATAGATCTCGCCATCCACAATCTGGGTCAGGCCGCGGTCGATGGCCAGGGTCGAGCCGTCTTCTATGCGTTCGGCCATGCTGTTGCCAATCATGTGGATGCAGATCGCATCGGCATGGTTGATTTCCAGGGTGTCGAGGTGGTTGCGCGGCAGGCGGATGGTTTGGCCGGGGTCCTCGACGACGTGGGTTTTGCTGGAGCCAGGGGCTGTGGGGGTTTCCTTGTAGAGGGGGAGTTCGACGTCGGCGGGCTCGATAACCGTGTAGACGCCGCGAATGGACTGTGCGTCGAAGGTATTGCCGGAGTCGTCGTGCAGGCGCAGGTGCGTGGCGTCTTTGGGGCCTTCGCCTGTTTTCAGCCATTCACTGTTGACGGACAGCTTTCTGGCGACTTCTTCCATGCAGTGGGCGGGCACACCGCGGGTGTACCAGTTATGGACATTTTGCGGGGCCGTGTTCAGGAATTCGGCAAACCCGGTTGTCGTGATGTTGGCTAATCCGAGGAGTGCTTTAAAGCGAGGGCCGCTAGTGTTCTTTTTCATAAACACGAGTCTACTGACCCGGCATAAGGCTTTGAATAAACGAGCCGTTCAAATTTCGAGGGAAATTTACGACCGGATGTAAGACGTTCTTGAGGAAAATTAAACAAAAAAACACCAAGGGAAGCCGTTTTAAACGATGCGTTTAAGCGGTGCTTTTCAAGCGCCCACAAAAAACCCCGGATCACCGGGGTTTTTTTAAGGTGTGAAGCTGGAAGCCGCTCTTAACCTTTGTAGGCAGCAACCGACTTGGTGATCGCAGCGCGGGCGGCGTCTGCGCCGTCCCAACCTTCGATCTTCACCCATTTGCCTTTTTCGAGATCTTTGTAGTTCGCGAAGAAGTGCTCGATCTGCTGAATCAGCAGGGCTGGCAGATCGGTGTATTCCTTCACGTCCACGTACAGCTGGGACAGCTTGTCGTGTGGAACAGCGATGACTTTGGCATCGCCGCCACCGTCGTCGGTCATGTTCAGGATGCCGACCGGACGAGCGCGGATCACGGAACCTGGAGCAACCGGGTAAGGGGTCACGACCAGCACGTCCAGGGGATCACCGTCGTCAGCCAAAGTGTTCGGGATGTAACCGTAGTTGGCCGGGTAGAACATTGGGGTGGCCATGAAACGGTCAACGAACAGGCAATCGCTGTCTTTGTCGATTTCGTATTTGATCGGCGCGTGGTTGGCCGGGATCTCGATCGCGACGTAGATGTCGTTCGGCAGGTCTTTGCCAGCCGGAATCTTGCTGTAGCTCATTGGGCGTTGCCCCCGTTAGTTGACCAAAAACACTTGGCCGGATTGACCAAAAAGTGGCGGCGATTATAGGCATATTCCTGGGTCGACGCCACGTACCAGAGAGGGTGTAGACCTTAGTCGTGTGCCTGATAGACAGGGTGCGTGGCCTGAAGTTGCCTCAATCGGCCCAACGGATCTTGCCGGTAGAAAAGCTTCAGCTGCGCATACACCTGTGGATAAGCCTCGTGCAGCAAATCCGGGGCGCTGAAAAAATATTCGCTGGTGACGGCAAAGAACTCGGCGGGATTTTCGGCGGCGTACGGATCGATGGCGGTTTCGGCGTCCGGATTGCGCTCCAGTTGCCGGTCGAGGTCGTCGTAGGCCTCTTGCATGACCTTGGCCCACTCGCTGACCCGCATGTCGGCGTGCAGCGGCGGTAAGCCGTTGGCGTTGCCGTTGAGCATGTCGAGTTTGTGTGCCAGCTCGTGGATCACCAGGTTGTAGCCTTCCCAGCCGCCGCTGGCCATGACGCCGGGCCACGCGAGGATGACCGGCCCTTGCTGCCAGGCTTCGCCGCTGTGTTCGCCGTCCCATTCGTGCTCGACGCCGCTGGCGTCACGATGACGCTGGGGGCTGAGAAAGTCGTCGGGGTAGAGAATGATTTCGTGAAAACCCTGATACCAGTTCAGATCGCCCAGGTGCAGCAGCGGCAGTTGGGCCTGGGCGGCAAGCAGCAGGCGTTGCTCCTGATGCAGTTCGACACCGGGCAGCGCGGTCAGATGTTTGTCTTGCAGAAATAGCACGCAGGCCTCGCGCAGCCACTGGTCTTCGGCGGCGCTGATGCCGTCAAGAAAACTCAGGTGATGGCGCACCCGTTGCCACATATCGTCGGCAATCGGGTGCCGGGCCAGGATGCGCCGGCGACGCCAGGTGCTCAGGGACCACATCGTGAATCAGCGCGGATGGGCTTTTGATGCAGCGTTGCCGAAGCGGCTGCGGATCACGCCGATAATCATCGGCACCAGCGATAGCAGGATGATCCCGACCACCAGCAACGACAGATTGGATTTGATAAACGGTACGTTACCGAAGAAGAAACCGAGGGTAACCAGGCCACCGACCCAAAGAATCGTGCCCAACACGCTAAAGGCGAAAAACCGCGGGTAAGGCATTTTGGCGACACCCGCGACGAACGGTGCAAAGGTGCGGATGATCGGCAGGAAACGCGCCAGGGTCACGGTTTTACCACCGTGTTTGTCATAGAAATCGTGGGTTTGTTGCAAGTAATCGCGACGGAAGATCTTCGAGTTCGGATTACTGAACAATCGCTCGCCGGCCGTTCGTCCAATGATGTAGTTGGTGCTGTCGCCCAGAATCGCCGCGAGCATCAGTAAACCGCCGAGCAGTACAGGGTCCATGCCGCCGCCGGCCGCTACGGCGCCAGCGATGAACAACAGCGAGTCGCCCGGCAGAAAGGGCATGACCACCAGGCCGGTTTCACAAAAAATCACCAGAAACAGAATGGCGTAGATCCATGGCCCGTAGTTGGTGACCAGCAAATCGAGGTAAACATCGAGATGCAGGACTAGATCGAGCGGGTTGAATTCCATGGAGGGCACCTGTGATGACGGCCCGACTCGGCAGGCCTGTGCGGATGACTGCGCGCAAGGCTACAGACGGGAGTAATTTTTCTTACAAATTGGAAAGGTCGGCATTATACGATTTGGCAGGTGAAAAGCGCGTCCAGATTGTAGCGGGGGATTTCGAGGGGGCGACTGTAGGAGCAGCCGGTCGAGGCTCGATTGCTCGCGAAAATAACCAATGGCACGACTGGGCATCTGGTTTGATGCGTTATCGTCCGCAATCATCGCGAACAGGCTTGCTCCTGCAGCGTTATTAATTGTCGCCCTACAGCTCGTCGCTGATAGGCAATATGTAGTTCTTGAACTCGGTATCTTCCTTGAATCCGATGGACTCGTAGGTTTTCTGCGCGACTTCGTTGTTGCTGCTGGTGGAAACACGCATGCGTACGGCATTGGTGTCCTTGGCCATTTTCTTCGCGGTGCGAATCAAGTGGTCGGCCACCAATTGGCGACGGGCATCTTCGGCGACGTAAATGTCGTTGAGGATCCACACACGTTTTAGCGACAGCGAAGAAAAGCTTGGATAGAGCTGGCAAAAACCCATCAGCTTTTTGTCATCTTCATCGGACAGCGCCAGGTAAATCACCGACTCCTTGCGGCGCAGGCGTTTCTCGAGAAACGCCCGGGACGAGTCCGGATACGGCAGGGAACCATAAAACTCGCGATATTTGACGAACAACGGGGTCAGCAAATCCAGGTGTTCGAGGGTCGCTTGAATAATCCGCATGGTAGGTCTCGTCTTCAAGTGGCTGTCTTGCTTGCTTTGACGGCGACGGGAAACCCTGGCGGCCGTGCGTCGATCCTGCCTGAAATCGGAACGATAGTGCAATGCGGAAGCGATTCAGGTTTACGGCGGGCTTAGCAGGAAATTTCCTTTCATGTCCGCTCCAGCGTCCGACTCCAGCGTCTGAATCTGCGCTTCGTCCTTCAGGTTGACTCCCGATAGCTGCCGCCGACAGGCTTCGCGCATCAGATAAAGCAAACGGTGTGCCGCCATACCGTAACTCAAGCCTTCAAGGCGTACGTTGGAGATGCAGTTGCGGTAGGCATCCGTCAGGCCGACCTTTGGATTGTAGGTGAAATATAATCCCAGGCTGTCTGGCGAGCTGAGGCCAGGGCGTTCACCGATCAGGATCACCGTCATTTTGGCGCCCAGCAGCTCGCCGATTTCGTCGGCCACCGCGACACGACCTTGCTCCACCAGGGCCACTGGCGCCACCGACCAGTTTTCATTGCGGATCTGTTCTTCCAGTCGCGCCAGCAATGGCAGCGTATGGCGGTGGACAGCCAATGCTGACAAACCATCGGCGACCACGATGACCAGATCGAAGCCTCCTGGATGGGCCGAGGCATAATCGCGTAACGCCTGTACTGACTCGGCGCTCAACTTTCGCCCCAGATCGGGGCGTTGCAAGTAACTGTTCCGGTCTATCGCCGCGCTATGCAATAAAACACTGTCATGCCCGCGTTCAGCCAATTGCGAGCGCAACGTCCCATGATCGAATGGCAAATGCACCGCATCCCGCGCCTGGGCATGAGCGTATTGAAAGTCCAGCTGTGCACGGGTGGGCATGCTGGTGCCGGTACGGCCCAAGGCAATCCGCGCCGGGGTCAGGCGCCTCAGTTCCAGCCATGGGTTGTGCGGATCGAAGGGTAGTTTTTCCATATCAACACTCATCCCAATTGCGCCAGGGCCTGGCGAAAGGCCGGTGGCAGGCTGTTGCCGAAGAGAACCTTGCCGTCCGCCTGGGTAAAGATGCCCATTTTCGCCAGCCACTGTTCGAATTCCGGTGCCGGCTTGAGCCCCAGCGTCTGCCGGGCATAGAGCGCATCGTGGAACGAAGTGGTCTGGTAGTTGAGCATGATGTCGTCGGAGCCGGGAATGCCCATGATGAAGTTGATCCCGGCCACGCTCAGCAGGGTCAGCAAGGTGTCCATGTCGTCCTGGTCGGCTTCGGCATGGTTGGTGTAACAGATGTCGCAGCCCATCGGCACGCCCAGCAGCTTGCCGCAAAAGTGGTCTTCGAGGCCGGCGCGAATGATCTGTTTGCCGTTGTAGAGGTATTCCGGCCCGATGAAGCCTACGACGGTGTTCACCAGGAATGGATTGAAATGTCGCGCGACGGCGTAGGCCCGGGTTTCGCAGGTCTGTTGGTCGACGCCATGGTGGGCATTGGCTGACAGGGCGCTGCCCTGGCCGGTTTCGAAGTACATCAGGTTCTGTCCGAGTGTGCCGCGATTGAGGCTCAATCCGGCGTCGTAACCTTCCTTGAGCACGTTCAGATTGATACCGAAGCTGGCGTTGGCGGCCTCGGTGCCGGCGATCGACTGGAACACCAGATCCAGTGGCACACCTCGATTGACCGCTTCAATCGAGGTGGTGACATGGGTCAGCACGCATGCCTGGGTCGGAATCTCGTAGCGTTGGATGATTGCGTCGAGCATTTCCAGCATGGCGCAGATCGACGCGATGCTGTCGGTGGCCGGATTGATACCGATCATGGCATCGCCGTTACCGTGCAGCAGGCCGTCGAGAATGCTCGCGGCGATACCGGCCGGTTCGTCGGTGGGGTGGTTGGGTTGCAGGCGAGTGGACAGGCGACCGCGCAGACCGAGGGTGCCGCGGAACTGCGTGACCACACGAACCTTCTGCGCCACCAGGACCAGATCCTGTACGCGCATGATTTTCGAGACGGCAGCTACCATTTCCGGGGTTAGACCGGGGGCGAGAGCGCGCAGGACCTGCTCGTCGGCGGCATCGCTCAACAGCCAGTCGCGAAACCCGCCGACCGTGAGGTGACTGACGACCGCGAAGGCCTGCTTATCATGGGTGTCGATGATCAGGCGAGTGACTTCATCGGCTTCGTAGGGAATCAGTGCTTCCTGAAGGAAGTAGCTCAGGGGAATGTCGGCCAACGCCATTTGCGCAGCAACGCGCTCGCCATCGTTAAGGGCGGCGACACCGGCCAGAAAATCCCCGGAACGCGCCGGGCTGGCCTTGGCCATCACGTCCTTGAGGCTGTCGAAGCGATAGGTCTGGGCGCCGACGGAATGGGCAAATACGGCCATGTGGGCTCCTGATTCTGATAAGACACAAATACACCGGCAACTCTTGGGAGCAGTGTGCACTTCAATAAAGCAGGCGCCAGGCTTTCGGCCCGGCGCCGGTGCAACTTATGCACCTTCGAGCATAGCGTCCGCTGGCGCCTCGGAGCGTTGCCGGGCGGTCAATTGGAAATACAGGTAACCGGCGACCATGAAACCGAGGAAGATCAGGCCGATCAAGGTGTTGAACCAGGCCATCGCCACCAGGCACACCAGGGCCAGAAACAGCGCGATCCCTGGCACGATCGGATAGCCCGGGGCGCGGAAGGTGCGTTCCAGGTTCGGCTCGGTCTTACGCAGCTTGAACAGGCTCAGCATGCTGATGATGTACATCACGATGGCGCCGAACACCGACATGGTGATCATCGCTGCGGTCAGGCTCATGCCTTGCAGATTGATCAGCCCATCGCTGTAGATCGCCGCGATGCCAATCACGCCACCGGCCAGAATGGCACGGTGCGGGGTCTGGAAACGCGAGAGTTTTGCCAGGCCGCGCGGCAGGTAACCGGCGCGGGCCAGGGCGAAGAACTGCCGTGAATAGCCCAGGATGATCCCGTGGAAACTGGCCACCAGGCCGAACAGGCCGATCCAGACCAGCATGTGCATCCAGGTCGAATTGTCACCCACCACCGCTTTCATGGCCTGGGGCAGTGGGTCGTTGATGTTGGAGAGTTGACGCCAGTCACCGACGCCGCCGGCCATTACCATCACGCCAATGGCCAGAAACACCAGGGTCAGAATGCCGCTGACATAGGCCTTGGGAATCGTACGTTTCGGGTCCTTGGCTTCCTCAGCCGCCATGGCCGCGCCTTCAATGGCGAGAAAGAACCAGATCGCGAAGGGAATGGCTGCGAAAATACCGGGAATAGAGCCCATCGTGAATTCGTTGGAACCTGACCAACCGTTGAGTACGAAATTACTGAAGCTGAAGCCCGGTGCAACCACGCCCATGAACACCAGCAGTTCGGCGACCGCCAGCACGGTGACTACCAGTTCGAAGGTGGCGGCGATGCTGACCCCGAGAATATTGAGGGTCATGAACACGAAATAGGCACCTACCGCAGCGATTTTCGGGTCCAGTTCCGGGTATTGCACGTTGAGGTAGGCGCCGATGGCCATGGCGATTGCCGGTGGCGCAAAGACAAACTCGATCAGCGTGGCGATGCCGGCGATCAATCCACCTTTCTCGCCAAAGGCCCGCCGGCTGTAGGCAAAGGGCCCGCCAGCGTGGGGGATGGCAGTGGTCAACTCGGTAAAACTGAAGATGAAACAGGTGTACATCGTCGCCACCATCAAGGCGGTGACGAGGAAACCCAGGGTCCCTGCGGTGCCCCAGCCGTAACTCCAGCCAAAGTATTCGCCGGAAATCACCAGGCCGACGGCGATGCCCCATAAATGCAGGGTGCCGAGGGTGGGTTTGAGCTGTGTGGTCGTTGTCATAAGTCCTCGCTGTCTTTTTTATTGTTCGATCTTTTGGACTTTCGGTAACTGCATTTGCGTTTGATTCGGGTACGCAAAGCCCGTGCCAGAGCGGCCAGGGCAGTTGTGCGGTGTCATTAAGGATGGCTTCGCGAGCAGGCTCGCTCCCACAGGGGAATGCGGTGCAAATGTGGGAGCTAGCCTGCTGGCGATAGCGGTAGAAACGGCGACACAGGAATACCTGCATCGCCCCCGGTTTTTAGAAGAAGCCCAGCGGATTGATGTCGTAGCTCACCAGCAGGTTTTTGGTCTGCTGATAGTGATCAAGCATCATTTTGTGGGTTTCACGGCCGACGCCGGACTTTTTGTAACCGCCGAACGCGGCATGCGCCGGGTACAGGTGGTAGCAGTTGGTCCACACACGACCGGCCTTGATGGCGCGGCCCATGCGGTAGGCGCGGTTGATGTCGCGGGTCCAGAGACCGGCACCCAGGCCGAACTCGGTGTCGTTGGCGATGGCCAGGGCTTCGGCTTCGTCCTTGAAGGTGGTGATGCTCACCACCGGGCCAAAGATCTCTTCCTGGAACACGCGCATTTTGTTGGTGCCCTTGAGCAGGGTTGGCTGGATGTAATAGCCGCTCGCCAGGTTGCCCTCGAGTTTTTCCACCTTGCCGCCGGTCAGCAGTTCGGCGCCTTCGCCCTTGGCGATTTCCAGGTACGAAAGGATTTTGTCGAATTGCTGCTCGGATGCCTGGGCGCCGACCATGGTGTCGGTGTCCAGTGGGTCACCACGCTTGATCGACAGGACTTTTTTCATCACCTCTTTCATGAAGTCGTCGTAGATCGATTCCTGCACCAGTGCGCGGGAAGGGCAGGTGCAGACTTCGCCCTGGTTGAAGAATGCCAGTACCAGGCCTTCCGCCGCTTTCTCGATGAAAGACGGTTCGGCTTGCATGATGTCTTCAAAGAAAATGTTCGGCGATTTGCCACCCAGCTCCACGGTGGACGGAATGATGTTTTCGGCCGCGCATTTCATGATGTGCGAGCCGACCGGGGTCGAGCCGGTAAAGGCGATTTTGGCGATGCGCTTGCTGGTGGCCAGGGCTTCGCCGGCTTCTTTGCCGAAGCCTTGCACGATGTTCAGCACGCCAGGCGGCAGCAGGTCGCCGATCAGCTCGACCAGGACGGTAATGCCCAGCGGGGTTTGCTCGGCAGGCTTGAGCACCACGCAGTTACCGGCAGCCAGGGCCGGGGCAAGTTTCCAGGCGGCCATCAGGATCGGGAAGTTCCACGGGATGATTTGCCCGACCACGCCCAGGGGTTCATGGATGTGATAAGCCACGGTGTTGCCGTCGATTTCCGCGGCGCTGCCTTCCTGGGCGCGGATGCAGCCAGCGAAGTAGCGGAAGTGGTCGGCGGCCAGCGGGATATCGGCGTTGAGGGTTTCCCGCACGGCTTTGCCGTTGTCCCAGGATTCGGTAATTGCCAGCAGTTCGAGGTTTTGTTCGATGCGGTCGGCGATTTTCAGCAGCACCAGCGAGCGAGCCTGGGCGGACGTGGCGCCCCAGGCATCGGCCGCCGCGTGGGCAGCGTCCAGGGCCTTGTCGATGTCTTCGGCCGTGGAACGGGGGAATTCGGCAATCGGTTGGCCATTCACTGGCGAGGTATTGGTGAAGTACTGACCTTTGACAGGCGCGACGAACTCGCCGCCGATGTAGTTACCGTATTTGGCCTTGAACGAAACGATAGCGCCTTCAGTACCGGGGTGAGCGTAACGCATGATTATTTCTCCTTGTCTTTTGTACTTATATGGCTCGGCCGAAAACTGCCTGCGCGACGATCATGCTGCGTTAAAAACAGGTTCGGAATGCTCATGCAGGTTCCCTACACTCCGCTTCCTCGGCTGTTTTTGCCTTGCCTGATCGCCGCTCGGCGAGTTTTCGCACCGACCCTTCGGAGGCGCGCATGTGCGCTTGTATAAGCGTAGAGCAAAGGTCGGGCCACTGCCCTGCAGCTCAAGTAAATCAAGGCCTTGAGCGGTTTTTGTCGGACAGGTGGGCCGCGACTGTGACGCTTTCGGTACAGGCCCCGTGACACTTTGTACCGTTCATGGCACAGCTTGTGACTGCCCGGTCTTGCCAGCATTGCATTGCAGGCTAGGCTGGAGGATGCTCGGCATCACCTCATGCACGGGTCGCCGAGCCCCGGGGAGAACAATAAGAAATGCACGACAATCATTTGAGTCGCCATGCACGACAAGTGTTGACCGTGACGCAGGGCAAAACCCACCTGCACGGTCCGGGCAGCGATCCGTCCATCGCCCGCTCGTGGCTGCGCTGTCTTGAGGACTATCATCTCGACCCGGCCCTGGCCATCGCACCGACAGTGCTGGAACATGGGCGCCTGCTTGAAAGTCGCGAACGCCTGCAACAAGTGCTGCACATTGCCGGCAATGAAATGACCAGCCTGCATCAGCAACTCTCTGGCGCCGGGCATGCGGTGCTTCTGACCGATGCACGCGGCGTGATCCTCAATTGCGTGACGGCCCCTGCCGAGCGGAAGATTTTCGAACGCGCCGGGCTCTGGCTCGGCGCCGACTGGAGCGAGGCCTGCGAAGGCACCAACGGCATCGGCACCTGCCTGGTGGAGCGTCAGGCGCTGACGATCCATCAGGACGAACATTTTCGCGGCCGCCATACCGGCCTGACCTGCTCGGCGAGCCCGGTGTTCGACCCTCATGGTGAGCTGCTGGCGGTGCTCGATGTGTCTTCGGCGCGCCACGATGTATCGCGCCAGAGCCAGTTCCACACCATGGCCCTGGTCAATCTTTCGGCGAAGATGATCGAGAGCTGCTATTTCCTGCGTTATTTCGACAACCAATGGCTGCTGCGTTTTCATCTGCAGGCCGAGTCCGTCGGGCTGTTCAGTGAAGGCTTGTTGGCGTTCGATGGGGAAGGGCGGATCTGCGCGGTCAACCAGAGCGCACTGAACCTTTTGGGGCATGTGCGCGGTGGTTTGCTGGGCAAGCCGGTGGAAGCGTTTTTCGACTGTGCACTCGATGATCTGCTCGGCCGCGCGAGCGTCAATGCCAGCGCCAGTTGGCCGTTGCGCACCCGCGACGGGCGCAACCTGTTTGCCGTGTTGCGCGGCCAGTCGCGCCGCGTGCCGGTGCCGCTGGTCCCCAGCCCGGTCATTGAAGAACGCGCACAGCTGTCGGGCATCTGTCTGGGCGATGTCGCGTTGCAAGCGGATTTCCGCAAGGCTTTGCGTGTGTACGAGCGCGATGTACCGCTGCTGATCAACGGTGAAACCGGGTCGGGCAAGGAGGCCTTCGCCAAAGCCGTCCATCAGGCCAGCCAACGGGCAGCGAAAGCCTTCGTCGCCCTCAACTGCGCGGCCATTCCTGAAAGCCTGATCGAGAGCGAACTGTTCGGCTATCGCGGTGGCAGTTTCACCGGCGCGCGCAAGGAAGGCATGCGCGGCAAGTTGCAGCAGGCCGATGGCGGAACCTTGTTCCTCGACGAAATCGGGGACATGCCCCTGGCCTTGCAGACGCGGCTTTTGAGGGTGCTCGAAGATCGTCAGGTGGTGCCGATCGGTGGCGAGCCCCAGGCGATCAACGTGCGGATCATCAGCGCCACGCACCGTAACTTGCTGGAGCGGGTGCGGGACGGCAGTTTTCGCGAAGACCTGTATTACCGACTCAACGGCCTGGAGGTGGCGCTGCCGGCCTTGCGCGAACGCAGTGACAAGTCGCAGTTGCTCGACTTTTTACTGGCCGAAGAGGCGGGCGGGGAAGCGGTGCAGATCGATGGACCGGCGAGGGAGGCGTTGCTCGGGTTTGCCTGGCCGGGCAACGTTCGGCAGTTGCGCAATGTGCTGCGCACGTTGGCGGCGTTGTGTGACGGGGGGCGGATCGGTTTGGAGGATTTGCCGGCGATGATCCGACAGGCACGACCGGTGGTCGTGCAGTCAGCTGAAGAGTCCGACCATCCGCTGGAGGATGCCGAGCGGCTGGCGTTGTTGAATGCGCTGGAGCAGACGCGTTGGCATATGACGCATACCGCGCAACAGCTCGGCGTCAGTCGTAACACGCTCTATAGAAAGCTGCGCAAGCACGGGATAGCTCGCTAAACCGAGTCGCGGCCATTCGCGAGTCAGAAACACAAGGTGCGATTTTCCCCTCCCTACGCTAACCTGCGGCCATGTTTTACGAGGTCGACTATGCACATTCATATTCTTGGTATCTGTGGCACTTTCATGGGTTCGATGGCGGTTCTGGCCAAAGAGCTGGGCCATCACGTGACGGGCTCCGATGCCAACGTCTACCCGCCCATGAGCACTCAGCTTGAGGCTCAGGGTATCGAGTTGACCCAAGGCTACGACCCGGCCCAACTCGATCCGGCCCCCGACCTGGTGGTGATCGGCAACGCCATGTCGCGCGGCAACCCGGCGGTGGAGTATGTGCTGAACAGAGGCCTGCCTTACGTCTCCGGCCCGCAATGGCTGGCCGACCATGTACTGCAAGGTCGCTGGGTGCTGGCGGTTGCCGGCACCCACGGCAAGACCACCACCAGCAGCATGCTTGCCTGGGTACTGGAGCACGCGGGCATGAGCCCGGGCTTCCTGATTGGTGGTGTGCCCCAGAACTTCTCGGTGTCGGCGCGTCTGGGCGGCACACCGTTTTTCGTGATCGAAGCCGACGAATACGACAGCGCCTTTTTCGACAAGCGCTCCAAGTTCGTTCATTACCGCCCGCGCACGGCGATTCTGAACAACCTGGAATTCGACCATGCCGATATCTTCCCGGACCTGCCCGCCATCGAGCGGCAATTCCACCACCTGGTGCGGACCATCCCGAGCGAAGGCCTGGTGATTCATCCGACCACCGAACCGGCGTTACAGCGTGTCATCGAAATGGGCTGCTGGACGCCGGTGCAAACCACTGGTGCCGGCGGTCAGTGGCAGGTCAAGTTGCTCAGTGAAGACGGTTCGGCCTTCGAGGTGATGTTCGAAGGGATTTCCCAAGGCGTGGTCGAGTGGGACATGACTGGCCAGCACAACGTTGCCAACGCACTGGCCACCCTGGCAGCCGCGCGGCATGTTGGTGTGGTGCCGTCCATGGGCATCGCGGCATTGAGTGCTTTCAAAAGCGTCAAGCGGCGAATGGAGAAAGTCGCGGAGGTGCGTGGCATCACCATTTATGACGACTTCGCGCATCACCCGACCGCCATCGCCACCACGCTTGATGGCCTGCGCAAGCGTATCGGCGATGCGCCGTTGATCGCGATCATCGAGCCGCGCTCCAACTCCATGAAGCTCGGCGCGCACCGCGACGGCTTGCCGGAAAGTGTGGTCGATGCCGATCAGGTGATCTGGTACGCACCGGCCAATCTCGGTTGGGACCTGGCAGCCACCGCCGCGCTGTGCACCGTGCCGTCGATTGTCAGCGACTCGCTGGAAGGCATCATCGAGCGCGTGAAAAGCCAGGCGCAACCGGGTACCCACGTGGTGATCATGAGCAACGGCGGCTTCGGCGGCCTGCACGGCAAACTCGCCGAGGCGCTCAAATGAACAATGGTCCGGATCGCATCACGCTGGCGATGACTGGCGCTTCCGGCGCTCAGTACGGCTTGCGCCTGCTCGACTGCCTGGTGCGCGAAGACCGCGAAGTGCACTTCCTGATTTCCAAGGCCGCGCAACTGGTGATGGCCACTGAAACCGACGTCACGCTGCCCGCTAAACCGCAAATGATGCAGGCCTTCCTCACCGAATACACCGGCGCTGCTGCAGGGCAGATCCGCGTGTATGGCAAGGAAGACTGGATGTCACCGGTGGCCTCGGGTTCCGGTGCGCCAGCGGCGATGGTGGTGGTACCGTGCTCCACCGGGACGCTGTCGGCCATCGCGACCGGTGCCTGCAACAACCTGATCGAACGCGCTGCCGACGTGACATTGAAGGAGCGCCGTCAGCTGATTCTGGTGCCGCGCGAGGCGCCGTATTCGAGCATTCACCTGGAGCACATGCTCAAGTTGTCGAACATGGGCGTGACGATTCTGCCGGCATCGCCGGGCTTCTATCATCAGCCGCAAACCATCGACGATCTGATCGATTTTGTGGTGGCGCGGATTCTCAATCTGCTGGGCATCCCCCAGGACATGCTGCCACGTTGGGGCGAACACCATCTGTCCAGTGATGAATAAGCTGCTGGTGGTTGTGCTGGCATTGCAACTGGCAGGGTGCGCCACGGCACGCACGCTGGATGCCGCCAAGCCGGGGGCGCCTGTGGTGTACGCGGGCACGCGCCTGGATCTGTATGCGATCAATGGGGGTTGTTGCGCGATGGATCGTTTCGGTGCCGAAGCGCCGAGCTATCCGGGGGTTGATCTACCGGCCAGTGCGTTGCTCGACACGTTGCTCCTGCCGTTGTCGTTGTTGACGGTGTTGGGTGTGAGCTTTCAGGCGACGGGCGGGTTGTAAAACACAAAAGACCGCAGCCTTCGGCAGCTCCTGCAAGGCGAACATTAATCCCGTGCAGGAGCTGCCGAAGGCTGCGATCTTTTGATCTTACTTGCCCAGTTTTCTCAGCTCATCCGACTCGACGATCCTGACCCCATCCTGCTCCTCCAGCGCCAGGCGCCACATGGCACGGGCCAGTTGGCAGGCTTCGATACCGCGGTACTTGCCAGGGATCAATCGGGACAACGGTCCGACGAATTGCTCGGCCGCCCGTCGTTCGAGGCGCTCGCCCAGCAGCAGCGAAGGTCGGCAAATGGTCAGCTGTGGCCAGTTCTGTGCCCGCAATGCGTACTCCATCTCGCCTTTAACCCGGTTGTAGAAAATCGGAGATCTGCGGTCGGCCCCCAATGCGCTGATCACGATCAGGTGCCGGGCGCCCATCTCCCTCGCACGTTTGGCGAATGCCACCACCATGTCCAGGTCCACCGCGCGAAATGCCTCCTCCGAGCCGGCTTGCTTGATGGTGGTGCCGAGGCAGCAATAGGCGATGTCGACGCGACCGTTCAGTTGCGGCAAAAATACCGCCGGGTCGCCGACCGGGTTTTCAAGATGAGGGTGCTCGGCCAGGGGCCGGCGTGAGGGGGCCAGTACCCGTGAAATCGTTGGCTCATTGAGCAGACGATCAAGCAAATGTTCACCGGTCAAACCAGTGGCTCCGGCAAGCAATACGTGCTGAGGCGTCAAGTACATAGTGTTTCTCCCTTGATACTGTCAGCTTAGTTGTTCTTTGTATCCTTGCTGTCAATCGAGACATTTTGCAGCGCTTTGCGTGCCTGCTGTTTACGCAACAATTGCCAGTGAGACAATACGGTTTTCGGCGCCCAGATCTGCGGCTCGGAGGCCTCGTAGTTATCGGCCAGTTCGCGCTCGGCGACGGTGGCCTTGGCCAGTTTGAAGGCTTGTTCCAGATCGTCTGTCTGGTTCAAGGCCTGGGCAAACAGGGCGTCGCCGAAGTAGGTGAAATTGGCTTCTTCCGAACAGCCGAACGACACGCGGTCGGCCCGCGAAGCGGTCATGATCAGGGTCCGTTCGTCCTTGAGGGCGGGAATGAAACCGCCGGAGTAGCAGGCTGAAATCACGATGACCTTGTCGCGGTTTTTCAGGGGGGCGAGCACCACGGCCAGTTCGTCGGCCGGCAGGTCGGCCAGCTCCATGCGTGGCTGGTCGAGTACCAGTTCGTGCTCGCTGGTGCCGTGGCTGGTCAGGTAGATGAATATCAGATCTTCCGGGCCGCTGCGCTCGGCCAGGGTCACGGATGCGCGGCGCAAGTTTTCCCGGGTGGCCATCGGCCGGTCGCCGAGGTGATCGCGATGGTTCACCAGGCGGATCTGGCCAAAGGCACCGAAACGGCTGGTGAGCATGTTGGCCACGTAGTCGGACTCTCGCAGGAACACACTCTGCTTGCCGTCGCCGCCCAGGGTCAGGGTGTACAGCTCGACCGCCGGGGTCGAGGCGGGTACGTTGCTTAATGCATCTTCGAGCAGCCGCCCCTGGGCCAGCAGTCCGAGTTCGAGGGTGTCGGGCAGCAACTTGCCATTGGCGTCACGCACGCGCTGGCCGTTGATCCAGGTGCCGCTGAGCACCGAACCATCCGTCAGCACCAAGGTGCCGCGACCGGAATAGGTGTCGCTGTCGAACTGGCCGATGTAGAAACTCCCGTCGGCCAGGTTCAAGCGGCCCTGGCCGCTGAAACGCCAGTCGTTGAAGTTACCGATGTAATGGCTGCCGTCGGCGCCGATCAACTCGCCTTTGCCATTGAGCGAGCCTTCCTTGAATTGACCCAGCCAGACATCGCCATCGGCGTTTTCGTAGCGACCCTTGCCGTGCAGTTGATTGTTCTTGAAGCCGCCGACATAGATGTCGCCGTCAGCGCTGTTGAATGTTCCGTTGCCTTCCAGCTGGCCGTCGACGAAGTGCCCGGTGAACTGATTGCCGTTGCCGTTGCCGTCGCCGCGCTGACCTTCGCCGTTGGGTTTACCGTGGGCGAACTGACCCTGGTACGCGCTGCCGTCTTCGAGTTCCAGGCGACCGAGCCCTGAATACTGATCGGCCTTGAACTCGCCACGGTAAGTCATGCCGTTTTCTTTGAGGGTGCCTTCACCGTCGCGCCGGCCAAGCTTGAAGCCACCGTTGTAGCTGCTGCCATTCGTTTTCAGGCTACCCTGGCCATCGAACAGGCCTTTGTTGAATTGCCCGCGATAGACCTCGCCGTTGCTGCCGTGCCATTCACCCTGGCCATGCCATTGCCCCTTGTCGAACTCGCCGGCATACCAGCTGCCGTTCGGGTAGTCGATGCGGCCCTGGCCTTGCAGCAATCCATCGACCAGGTCACCGCGATAGCGTCCGCCGTCCGGCAAGCGGGCATCGGGAGGCAACGGCGATTCACCGTCGCCGCAAGCGGTGAGCATCAGGGTCAGGGCAAGGAGTGCAAGTGGGCGCATAGCGGGTTCCGGGCAATTAGGCGACCGAGTATGCCGCAGCTATGTGTCCATATACAGTCGGTAGAAAAAAGCAGCGGGTGCGAAACAGCCTGAGCTGCTTCGCATCCGGGAAGGTTTACACGAAGCAGAGCGACAAGGATTCAGCGATATACGCCGGTTTGTCCGAACCTTCGATTTCCAGGGTGGCGATGGCCTTGAGCAGCCATTGGCCAGGTTTTTTTTCGGTGACCTCGGACAGATCGACCTTGAGCCGCACTTTCGAATCGACCTTGACCGGTTGAATGAAACGCACACTGTCCAGGCCGTAATTGACCACCATCTTCACACCTTCTGGAAGGATGAGGATGTCTTCCATCAATTTCGGGATCAACGACAGCGACAGGAAGCCGTGGGCAATGGTACTGCCAAAAGGCGTTTGCGCCGCTTTGACCGGGTCGACGTGGATGAACTGATAGTCCCCTGTGGCTTCGGCGAACAGGTTGATGCGCTCCTGATCGATCGTGAGCCATTCGGAACGTCCAAGTTCCTTGCCGACATAATCATTGAGCTCTGCAACTGGAACATAGGGCATCGAGACTCTCCTTGTTGTTCATCGGTTTTATAGTTTTGAGGTGGGGGGATTTGACCTCCCGGATTACCACTTTAGATCAACATGGCAAATTGCTCCGGTCAACCGACCATGCTTTTGGCGAATGCCGATGTATACGGCAGGCGTGCTTATAATGCTCGGCGCGTCATTGCGGGTGGTTTGGGGGAGATGAGGGATGTTGTTACGAGGTTTGACCTGGCTGGTGCTGTTCCAATTGCTCGGCACAGCCATCAACCATTTGTTTTTACCGGTGTTGCCGGGGCCGATCATTGGCCTGCTGCTTCTGCTGGTGTACTTGATTAGCCGGGGTCAGGTGGGTGAGCCGCTGAACCTGGCGGCCAGCAGCCTGCTGCGTTATCTGCCCTTGCTGCTGGTGCCGCCGGCGGTGGGGGTGATGGTGTACGCCAAAGACATCGCCGCTGACTTCTGGGCCATTGTCGGGGCGCTGGTGTTGTCGCTGGTGCTGTCCATGGCGTTCGCGGGTGTGCTGATGCAGCGCCTGATCAAGCGCCACAGCCACCCGCGTGAGGACCACCCATGATCCTTGACTGGCAGGGTGCCTGGACATCGGTGATCCATCATCCGTTGTTCGGCATCGGCATTACCCTTGGCGCCTACCAGCTGGTACTGGCAGCTTTCGAGAAAACCCGCTGGATCTTTTTGCAGCCGGTGCTGGTCTCCATGTTGCTGGTGATCGGTGTGTTGGTAGGCTGCGGGCTGACGTATGCCGAGTACCGCAAGAGCACCGAGATCCTCAGTATCCTGCTCGGCCCGGCCACCGTCGCACTGGCCGTGCCGCTATACCTCAACCTGCGACGGATTCGGCAGTTGTTCTGGCCGATATTTACTACGCTGGTGGTAGGCGGTGTGGTTGCCACAGGCATGGGCGTATTGCTGGGCTGGTGGTTCGGGGCCGAACATATGATCCTGATGACCATGGCGCCGAAGTCGGTGACGTCGCCTATTGCCATGCTGGTGGCCGAGCAGATCGGTGGTGTTGCGGCGCTGGCGGCGGTGTTCGTATTGATCACCGGCGTGATTGGCGCGATCTTCGGCCCGAGCCTGTTGACCCGGCTCGGGGTCCACAGCCCCGAAGCCCGAGGCATGGCGTTGGGCATGACGGCCCACGCGGTAGGCACGGCGGTGGCGATGCAGGAAAATGACGAGTGCGGCGCCTTTGCGGCGCTGGCAATGAGTTTGATGGGCGTGGCCACGGCGGTGTTGCTGCCGTTGGCGGTGTCGATGGTGGTGTGAAGGAAATGTCTATGAGTCTGCCGCTTTTTCCGCTGAATACGGTGCTGTTTCCAGGCTGCATCCTCGATCTGCAGATTTTCGAGGCGCGTTACCTGGACATGATCGGTCGCTGCATGAAACAGGGTGGCGGCTTCGGCGTGGTGTGCATCCTTGAAGGCGAAGAGGTCGGCATCGCCCCGGCGGGTTACGCATTGGTCGGGTGTGAAGCGCTGATCACCGATTTCAAGCAACAGGACAATGGCCTGCTGGGCATCCGGGTGCAGGGCGGTCGGCGCTTTCACGTGCTGCGCACCGACGTGCAGCGCGATCAGTTGATCGTGGCCGAAGTCGAGTGGCTGGACGAAGAACCCGAGCAACCCTTGCAGGATGAGGACGCCGATCTGGTGGCGCTGCTCAAGGCCCTGGCCGAACACCCGATGGTCGAAGCGTTGAACATGGGCACCGAAGCGACCGGGCAACAATCGCTGGCCAATCAGTTGGCGTATCTGTTGCCGTTCGCCGAACTGGACAAAATCGACCTGCTGCAACTCGACGATCCCCAGCAGCGGCTGGATGCGATTCAGGCGCTGCTGGATGAGTTGCAAGGTGAGTTGTTTGCCTGACGGTCAAAAGATCGCAGACAGCGATCTTTTGATTTTCAATAGGCATACCGCAACATCGTATGTGGCAAATGCCGCAATACGAAGAATCCGAACAGCGCCACCAGCGAAGGCAACACCAGCCACCAGATCCTGGGCGGCATGGCGTTGAGTGATGTCCGGCGCTGAATCAACCACAGACTTGCCGCGCAGACACAGGCTGCGAGCATCGCACCGGCCAGCACATCGGTCGGCCAATGCGCGCCGAGATACACCCGCGACAGGGCGATCGCCAGTGCTGGCAAGCAGCCCACCAGCAGCCAGGTCAAGCGCATCCGGGGCGGTTGTCCGCGACCGGCGAGAACGGCGAGGGTCAGGAACAACGCGAAGGAACCTGAAGCATGACCGCTGGGCATGCTGTAACTGGTCAGCGGGTCGCTCAACACTTCCGGGCGCATGCGGGCGAAAAAGTGTTTGGTCGCGGTGTTGCCCAGCGCGGTGAACAACAGTGTGCTGCAAGCGAAAATCGCCTGGCGCCATTGCCGGGCGATCAGCAGCAGCACGACCAGCAAGGCACTGAAGATCAGCATGTTGCGGAATTCACCGATCAGCGTGAAGACCACCGCCACTTCATCGAGCGTCGGGCTGCGATGCTCCTGCACCAGCGTCATCAGCCCTTGATCGAGGGCAGTCAGGTGCGAGAAACCGATAAACAGCCCCGCCAGAATCAGAAAGCTCATCCCGGTAATGAACATCGTCGCCTTGCGATGCTTGCGCAGGCTACTGGTAGCGCTCAGTCCGACCATCAGCGCAATGCTGCCGGCGACGATCCCGGCCTGTGGCCAAAAACCCTCAGGCAACGGCAGGCGAATGGCTGCGCCGGTGGCCCAGCCGGGCAGCAGATACGCTACTGACCACCCTGCGCCGGCCAGCAGGCTGACGGCAAAAAAACGCGGGAAGGGCATGTCGAACATCCCGGCCACCATGGGCAGCATGGGACGCAAAGGTCCGATAAAGCGCCCGACCAGCAAGCTGGCGATGCCATACCGCTGAAAGTACGCCTCGGCCCCGGCGATCCATTCCGGGTGATGGCGCAGGCCTGGCAAGCGCCGGATGTTCTGATGGAAATGACGCCCCAGAAAATACGAAATCACATCGCCGAGCACGCCGGCGAGGAAACCCAGCAATAACGTTTCGCTCAGTGACAGGGCACCGCTACCGGCCAGCACCGCCACGGCGAACAGCAAAACCGTGCCGGGAACGATCAGCCCGGCAATCGCCAGGCATTCGACGAAGGCCACGATGAACACCGCCGCCGCCAGCCATTGCGGGTTGACCGTCAGCCAACCGGTCACGCTATCGAGCCATGGGCCCATAAATACAACTCCATTGAATGTTCAATTGCCTTTTTGTGGGAGCGAGCCTGCTCGCGAATGCGCACTATCAGTCAACAAAGATGGTGCGTGTGCTGGCCTCTTCGCGAGCAGGCTCGCTTCCACAGGGGATTTCTTTTGCTTCAAGTCCAGGTCAAGGTCAGGACAGCACAAAATAATCGCGACCTTCGACCTGCCCCCGTCGTAGCGGGTTCCGCGTGCACCAGGCCGCGTAGGACGCATCGACGAAGCGGTACATCAGGTGTTCGTCGCGACCATGGGGAATGCCCAGTCGCATGGCCTGAATGACATGGGCGGGCGTTTGACCGACGTCTTCCACCAGCAACACCTCATGATCGAAGCGCTTGGCATCCCACACGGGTACCTTCAAACCGAGAGATTTGCACAGCAGGGTCTGCCCGGCACAGAGCTTTTGCGACGGGCGAGGGCGGCCCTGGGCGTCCGGGTTGTTCAACAGCATCTGCGCCAGGCTCGCCGGGCCGCTCAGTTCGTCGACCCACGGGTAGGCGGATTTGATCAGTACCGCGTTGCCCGGCCCCTGGGCGCTGAAATTCAGTGAATCGCCGCCGCGGGCGTAATACATGTAGATGTGGCCACCGTCCAGAAACAAAGCCTTACGCTTTTCTGTATAGCCCAGGGAGGCGTGGCTGCCTTTTTCGGCACAGTAATAGGCTTCGGTCTCGATGATTCGGGCACTGAGCCAGAGGTCGCCGACCCGATGGCGGATGACTTTGCCCAGTAGATCCCGGGCCAGAACTTGCGCGTCACGGTCAAAAAACGCGTCCGGGAGGCCCTTGGGCAGGCTCGCGGCGGACGCTCGAACAGTCAGGTTGGACATGATGAACGGCGTTTATCAGGGCTGATTGAGCCGTGATGATAACAATTTGCAGCTTAATCCCGGCTGAACATCAGCAAATTGCCCTCCATTTCGACCATCCGCCCGTCACCGCTGTTAGTCCAGAGACACGACAGCTATAATCTGCCGCTTTACTCTTTACCAAGACCTAATCAAAGACCACTCCAGACCATGACTGAGTCCGTTCTTGACTACATGACCCGCCTGGGTCGCGCTGCCCGCGAAGCTTCCCGCGTCATCGGCCGTGCCAGCACTGCGCAGAAGAACCGCGCGCTGCAGGCCGCCGCCAACGCGCTGGACGCTGCCCGCGCCGAGCTGACCGCCGCCAATGAGCAGGACTTGGCAGCCGGCCGCGCCAATGGTCTGGAACCGGCGCTGCTCGAACGCCTGGCGCTGACCCCGGCCCGTATCGACGGCATGATCGTGGGACTTCGTCAGGTGGCTGCGCTGCCGGACCCTGTCGGCGCCATCCGTGACATGAGTTATCGGCCGTCGGGGATTCAGGTCGGCAAGATGCGCGTGCCGCTGGGCGTGATCGGCATCATCTACGAATCGCGGCCGAACGTGACCATCGACGCCGCCAGCCTGTGCCTGAAGTCCGGCAACGCGACCATCCTGCGCGGCGGCTCCGAAGCCATTCATTCCAACCGTGCCATTGCCGCCTGCATCCAGCGCGGCCTGGCCGAAGCCGATCTGCCGGCTGCCGTGGTGCAAGTGGTCGAAACAACCGACCGTGCCGCCGTTGGCGCATTGATCAGCATGCCTGAATACGTCGACGTCATCGTGCCCCGGGGCGGCCGCGGTCTGATCGAACGGGTCAGTCGCGATGCCCGCGTACCCGTGATCAAGCATCTGGACGGCATCTGCCACGTTTACGTCAGTGCCCACGCCGACCTGCCGAAAGCCCGGCGCATTGCGTTCAATGCCAAGACTTACCGCTATGGCATCTGCGGTGCGATGGAAACGCTGCTGGTCGATCAAGTCGTTGCCGAAGATTTCCTCCCGGCGATGGCTGCCCAGTTCCGCGAAAAAGGCGTCGAATTGCGCGGCTGCGAGCGCACCCGGGCGATCATCGACGCATTGCCGGCCACCGAAGAGGACTGGAGCACCGAATACCTGGCGCCGATCCTGTCGATCCGTGTGGTCGACGGACTGGAACAGGCCATCGAGCACATCAACCATTACGGCTCTCACCACACCGATTCGATTGTCAGCGAACACCAGGGCGACACCCGGCGTTTTGTAGCTGAAGTCGACTCGTCTTCGGTGATGATCAATACCCCGACATGCTTCGCCGATGGCTTTGAATACGGATTGGGTGCCGAGATCGGCATTTCTACTGATAAGCTGCACGCCCGCGGCCCGGTCGGTCTCGAAGGTTTGACCTGCGAGAAGTACGTCGTGGTCGGTGATGGCCAGTTGCGCGGACAGGAGCCGGTCTGACTTGGGCGACCTCGACCCGTCAGCCCCGGTAACCGCCAGCGCGCCTCGACCTCGCCGCATCGGTGTACTGGGCGGGACCTTCGACCCGGTGCACGTCGGCCATTTGCGCGGCGCGCTGGAAGTCGCCGAATCGCTGGCGCTCGATGAGCTGCGTCTGGTGCCCAGTGCCAGGCCGCCCCATCGGGACACGCCGCAAGTATCGGCAAAGGACCGTCTGGCGATGGTCAAGTGCGCGGTGGCCGGTGTGGCGCCGTTGGTGGTGGATGCCCGCGAATTGCAGCGGGACAAACCGTCCTACACCATTGATACCCTGGAACTGATGCGTGCCGAACTGGCCGCGGATGACCAGGTTTTTCTGCTTTTGGGCTGGGACGCGTTTTGCGGCCTGCCCACTTGGCATCGCTGGGAAGAGTTGCTCCAGCATTGCCACATCCTGGTGCTGCAACGCCCGGATGCCGACAGCGAACCGCCGGATGCCTTGCGCAACCTGCTGGCAGCGCGCTCGGTGAGCGACCCGCTGGCCCTCAAGGGGCCGAGCGGACAGATTGCATTCGTCTGGCAGACACCGCTCGCGGTATCCGCCACCCAGATCCGTCAACTGCTGGCCAGCGGTAAGTCGGTACGTTTCCTGGTGCCCGACGCGGTCCTGGCCTACATCGATGCGCACGGACTTTACCGTGCGTCGAACTGAAGAGGAGTGCCTCAAGGCACGTGGCAACAACGTGTATTGAAGCGCCCGAACATACGAGCAAAACGAGTTTTATATGACGAACAACGACGTAAACAAAGTTAAGCGCAAAGGCACGTTCAAGAGTGCCCCGCTGCCTGAGAAAGTCCTCGCTGCCGAGCCACCAAAAGGCGACGAACTGGTCAAGATTGCTGTCGCGGCCCTGGAAGACGTCAAGGCCCAGGACGTGCTGGTCATCGACGTTCGCGACAAGCAGAGCATCACCGACTACATGATCATCGCTACCGGTACCTCCAACCGCCAGATCGGCGCGATGCTGGACAAGGTCCGCGAAGCCGTCAAAGCCCTGGGTATCAAGCCCCTGGGTGAAGAAGGCAAGGGCGACAGCGACTGGGTGTTGCTGGACATGGACGACGTGATCGTTCACATGATGACCTCCAACGCCCGCCAGTTCTACGATCTGGAGCGCCTGTGGAAAGGTGCCGAGCAGAGCCGTGCCGCCGATGGCAAACACCACAGCCCTGAAGTTGGTCACGAGCATTTCAACAAGCTCAACAAAGACCAGGAATAAGGAACGGCTGTGCGACTGCGACTGATCGCCGTCGGTTCACGCATGCCCAAGTGGGTGGAAGAAGGCTGGCATGAATATGCCAAGCGTCTTCCGTCCGAGCTGGCGCTGGAACTGGTGGAAATACCGCTCAACACCCGTGGCAAGAACGCCGACGTGGCACGCTTCATCCGTCAGGAAGGCGAAGCCATGCTGGCCAAGGTCGGGCCGAACGAGCGCGTTGTCACCCTCGAAGTCCACGGCAAGCCCTGGAGTACCGAGCAACTGGCGGTCGAGCTCGATCGCTGGCGGCTGGACTCGCGCACGGTGAATTTCATGGTCGGTGGCCCCGAAGGGCTGGCGCCGGAAGTCTGTGCCCGCGCCGATCAGCGCTGGTCGCTCTCGCCATTGACGTTGCCGCACCCGCTGGTGCGCATTCTGATCGGCGAACAGCTGTATCGTGCCTGGACCGTGTTGTCCGGCCACCCTTACCACAAGTAATTCTGCCCTCATGTCCCAGCCCATCCGAATCAAGGACCACGAAAAAGACGCCCGTCTGGTGCGTGGCCGCGTCGTGTTCGGGGCAATTGCGGTGGTGGCACTGATCTGTGTGCTGATCGCGCGTCTGTATTATCTGCAGGTGATCCAGTACGAGTACCACTCGACCCTGTCGGAAAACAATCGCGTCCACGTGCAGCCGATTCCGCCGACTCGCGGGTTGATTTTCGACCGTAACGGTGTGGTGATTGCCGACAACCGGCCCAGCTTCAGCCTGAGCATGACCCGCGAGCGTTCCGGTAACTGGCAGCAGGTGCTCGACGTGATCGTCGAGGTGCTGGAGCTGACACCCGAGGACCGGGTGATATTCGAGAAGCGCATGCGTCAGGGACGCCGGCCGTTCGAGCCGGTGCCGATCCTGTTCGAGCTGACCGAAGAGCAGATTGCCCGGATCGCCGTGAACCAGTTCCGGTTGCCGGGGGTGGAAGTGGTCGCGCAACTGGTTCGTCACTATCCACAGGGCGCGCACTTTGCGCATTCGGTGGGGTACATGGGGCGGATCAACGAGAAAGAGCTCAAGTCCCTCGATCCGGTCAATTACAGCGGCACCCACCACATCGGCAAAACCGGCATTGAGCGGTTCTACGAGCCGGAGCTACACGGCCAGGTGGGTTACGAGGAAGTCGAAACCAACGCCCGGGGCCGCGTGCTGCGCGTACTCAAGCGTACCGATCCGATCCCTGGCAAGGACATCGTCCTGAGCCTGGACATCAAATTGCAGGAAGCCGCCGAAGCCGCACTGGGCGGTCGTCGCGGCGCGGTGGTGGCGCTGGACCCGAAAACCGGTGAGGTACTGGCGATGGTCAGCCAGCCGAGTTTCGACCCGAACCTGTTTGTCACCGGCATCAGCTTCAAGGCCTATTCCGAACTGCGCGATTCCATCGACCGGCCGCTGTTCAACCGCGTGCTGCGTGGTTTGTACCCGCCGGGCTCGACGATCAAGCCAGCGGTGGCGATTGCCGGACTGGACGCGGGCGTGGTGACAGCCTCGTCCCGGGTGTTCGATCCGGGCTATTACATGCTGCCCAACTACGATCACAAATATCGCAACTGGAACCGTACCGGTGACGGTTTCGTTGATCTCGATACGGCGATCATGCGCTCCAACGACACCTACTTCTATGATCTGGCGCACAAGCTGGGGATCGATCGGTTGTCGGCCTACATGACCAAGTTCGGTATCGGTCAGAAAGTCTCCCTGGACATGTTCGAAGAATCGCCGGGGTTGATGCCGACCCGGGAATGGAAGCGCGCGACGCGTCGTCAGGCGTGGTTCCCGGGGGAGACACTGATTCTCGGGATTGGCCAGGGCTACATGCAGTCAACGCCGTTGCAGTTGGTCCAGGCCACGGCACTGGTGGCCAACAAAGGTATCTGGAACCGTCCGCATCTGGCCAAGACCATCGAAGGCGAGAAACCGGTGGATGAGAACCCGATGCCGGACATCATCCTGCGCGATCCGGCGGACTGGACCCGGGTGAACCATGGCATGCAGCAGGTCATGCATGGCGCCCGTGGTACTGCGCGCAAGGCCTCTATCGGTGCGCAATACCGGATCGCTGGCAAGAGTGGTACGGCCCAGGTGGTCGCGATCAAGCAGGGTGAGAAGTACGACCGCTCCAAGGTGCAGGAACGCCATCGCGACCACGCCTTGTTCGTCGGCTTCGCACCGGCCGATGACCCGAAGATCGTGGTCTCGGTGATGGTCGAGAACGGCGAGTCCGGCTCCGGCGTGGCTGCGCCGGTGGTGCGTCAGGTCATGGACGCCTGGTTACTGGACCAGGATGGTCACCTCAAGGCCGAGTACGCCAACCCTATCAGCGCGGAGGCCACGGCCCGTGAAGAATAATTTCGATCGCATGCTCTCCAGCGAGGATGTGATGCGGCGTCGCGCGACGCTGTTGCAACGAATGCATATCGACGGCGTGTTGCTGATTCTGCTTCTGACACTGGCTGCCGGCAGCCTGTTCGTCTTGTATTCCGCCAGTGGAAAAAGCTGGGATCTGTTGGCCAAACAGGCCACTTCATTTGGCATCGGCCTGGTGGCGATGATCGTCATTGCCCAGTTCGAGCCACGCTTCATGGCGCGCTGGGTGCCGGTCGGCTATGTGATTGGCGTGCTGTTGCTGGTGGTGGTGGACGTCATGGGCCACAACGCCATGGGCGCCACGCGCTGGATCAACATCCCCGGTGTCATCCGCTTCCAGCCATCGGAGTTCATGAAGATCCTGATGCCGGCGACCATTGCCTGGTACCTCTCCAAGCGTACCTTGCCGCCCCAGCTCAAGCATGTGGGCATCAGTCTTATGTTGATTGGTGTGCCGTTCATTCTTATCGTGCGTCAGCCGGACCTCGGCACCTCGCTGCTGATTCTGGCCGGGGGCGCGTTCGTGCTGTTCATGGGTGGCCTGCGCTGGCGCTGGATTCTCAGCGTGCTGGCGGCAACGGTGCCGGTAGCGATCGCCATGTGGTATTTCGTCATGCATGACTACCAGAAGCAGCGAGTGCTGACGTTCCTCGACCCTGAAAGCGATCCGCTGGGCACCGGCTGGAACATCATTCAGTCCAAGGCTGCCATCGGGTCCGGTGGCGTATTTGGCAAGGGTTGGCTGCTGGGTACCCAGTCACACCTGGATTTCCTCCCGGAAAGCCACACCGACTTCATTATTGCAGTCATGGGCGAAGAGTTCGGCCTGGTAGGCATCTGCGCGCTGTTGCTGATCTACCTGCTGTTGATCGGACGTGGGCTGGTGATTACTGCCCAGGCCCAGACGTTGTTCGGCAAGTTGCTGGCGGGCGCCCTGACCATGACGTTTTTTGTATATGTTTTCGTCAACATCGGTATGGTCAGTGGCCTGTTGCCGGTGGTGGGGGTGCCGTTGCCGTTCATTAGCTACGGAGGAACTTCGCTGGTGACGCTGCTGTCAGCGTTTGGGGTTTTGATGTCGATCCATACCCATCGCAAGTGGATCGCGCAGGTTTGAATAAGGTGAAGAGTTCAATGCAAGCAATGCGTGGCTGGGCGACTCGATACGCGCCGTGGGTCGGCCTGGTAAGCATCCTTGGCACTGCGCAGCAAGCGTTGGCCGGCGATTACGAAGGCTCGCCCCAGGTGGCTGAATTCGTCGGTGAAATGACCCGCGACTACGGTTTTGCCGGCGAGCAACTGATGGGGGTGTTCCGCGAGGCCGAGCGCAAACAGTCGATTCTGGACGCGATTTCGAAACCCGCCGAACGGGTCAAGCAGTGGAATGAATATCGCCCGATGTTCATCACCGATGCGCGCATCGCCCGTGGCGTGGATTTCTGGCGTCAGCACGAGACCGTACTGGCCCGCGCGGAGCAGGACTATGGCGTACCGGCGCAGGTCATCGTATCGATCATCGGTGTTGAGACCTTTTTTGGTCGCAATACCGGTAATTTCCGTGTGATCGATGCGTTGTCGACCCTCGGTTTCGACTATCCTCCCCGTGCCGAATTTTTCCGCAAGGAATTGCGTGAGTTCCTGTTGCTGGCCAGGGAAGAGCAGGTCGATCCGTTGACCCTCAAGGGGTCCTACGCCGGCGCCATGGGCTTGCCGCAGTTCATGCCCAGCAGCTTTCGCGCCTATGCGGTGGACTTCGACAGCGACGGCCACATCAATATCTGGAACAACCCGGACGATGCGATTGGCAGCGTAGCCAGTTACTTCAAGCGTCACGGTTGGGTTGCCGGGGAGCCGGTGGTCAGTCGCGCCGATGTGCGGGGCGACCAGGTGGACGAAGGTTTGACCACGGGTATCGAGCCGGTCAAGACCGTCGGAGAGTTGCGGGCCCTGGGCTGGTCAAGTCATGATGCGCTGCGCGATGATATGCCGGTTACCGCTTTTCGCCTGGAAGGCGACAATGGCCCCGAGTACTGGATGGGCCTGAAGAATTTTTACGCAATCACGCGTTATAACCGCAGCGTGATGTACGCCATGGCCGTACATCAACTGTCTGAACAGCTGGTCCAAGCACGGGGCGTCAAGTAATGCGGGCATTGCCTATCAATAAACCCCTGAAGCTGATGGCATTTGCCGCGCTGGCAGTGCTGGTCGCCAGTTGCTCGACCAGCCGCTCGCCGACGCAGAAACCTTCCACCGCCGTGCGCTCGACGCCAGGGCTGGACATCAATCGTGCCCACAAGGATGGCGCGCCCTGGTGGGATGTCGACGTTTCACGCATCCCGGACGCCACGCCAACCCTGCACACCGGCCCGTACAAGGCCGCCCCTTACTCGGTACTGGGCAAAACCTATTTTCCGTTGCAAGAGTCCAAGACCTACGTGCAGTCGGGCACGGCGTCCTGGTACGGCACCAAGTTCCATGGCCAGAACACCGCCAACGGCGAGGTCTATGACTTGTACGGCATGAGTGCCGCGCACAAGACCTTGCCGCTGCCAAGTTACGTCCGGGTGACCAACCTGGACAACAACAAGACTGTGATTCTGCGGGTAAACGACCGTGGGCCGTTCTATTCGGACCGGATCATCGACCTGTCCTACGCGGCCGCCAAGAAGCTCGGCTACGCCGAAACCGGCACCGCGCGCGTCAAGGTCGAAGGTATCGACCCGCAACAATGGTGGGCAGCCAAAGGCCGTCCGGCGCCTTTAATGCTCAACGAGCCGCAAGTCGCGCAGAATAGCGCGCCGGTGATTACGGCTTCGGCCGGTACCATCGAGCAATGGACGCCACCGCCGCAGCAACACGCCGCCGCCGTTGTCCCCGTACAACTTGCCGATGCAAAAAAAAACGCTTCTGCACCAGCCTCTGGCCAGTATCTGCAGGTGGGCGCGTTCGCCAACCCGGACGCTGCAGAACTCCTGAGGTCGAAGCTCAGCGGGATGGTGAGCGCTCCGGTGTTCATCAGTTCGATCGTGCGCAATCAACAGACGCTGCATCGGGTTCGCCTGGGGCCGATCGGTTCGCCGGGTGAAATCCAGCAAGTGCAGAACAGTGTGCGCCTGGCCAATCTGGGTTCGCCGAGCGTTGTGACTGAGTAATACGTAGGACTTGATTGACGGTTCGCTTGCGTTTTTTCGGGAGCGGACCAGGTTGTTGGCTCGTCGAAGAACAAAAACCCGGCAAGGGTTACAGAGTGAGCAACTGAACACGCGATGGCCCGTTAGAAAGCCATCTGAATAGTTTTGCCTCTGGGCAAGTTTCCATTAGCGATTTCGAGAGACGGATGAACATCACCACCTTTGCCAAACGCCTGTGCCTTTTAGTCCCGCTGCTCCTCTCACCTGCCGCGTTCGCGGTCGAGATGATGCCGTCGCCACCGCAACTGGCCGCCAAGGCCTACGTGCTCATGGACGCCAGCAGCGGCAACGTGCTGGTCGAAAACAATGGTGACCAGCGTCTGCCGCCAGCCAGCCTGACCAAGCTGATGACAGCGTACATCGCGACCCTGGAAATCCGTCGTGGCCAGATCGGTGAAAACGATCCGGTGACCGTCAGCGAAAACGCCTGGCGTACCGGCGGTTCGCGGATGTTCATCAAGGTCGGCTCGCAGGTGACCGTCAGCGACTTGCTGCACGGCATCATCATCCAGTCGGGCAACGACGCCAGTGTTGCGCTCGCCGAGCACATCGCCGGCAGCGAAGACGCGTTCGCCGACGTGATGAACAAAACCGTTGCCGACCTGGGCATGACCAACACCCACTTCATGAACCCGACCGGTCTGCCGAACCCTGAGCATTACTCGTCGGCTCACGACATGGCGGTACTGGCGCGCGCAATCATCCACGAAGACCCGGCTCATTACGCGATCTACTCGCAGAAAGAGTTCTTCTGGAACGGCATCAAGCAACCGAACCGCAACCTGCTGCTGTGGCGCGACAAGACCGTCGACGGTTTGAAAACCGGTCACACCGATGAAGCTGGCTACTGCATGGTGTCCTCGGCCGTGCGTGATGGCATGCGTCTGATCGCCGTGGTGTTCGGCACCAACAGCGAAGTGGCTCGCGCCGCCGAAACCCAGAAACTGCTGACTTACGGTTTCCGTTTCTTCGAAACCCAGACCTTCTATCAGAAGGGCGCCGAGTTGGCCCAGGCACCTGTCTGGAAAGGTTCCACCAACCAGGTCAAGGCTGGTCTGGCTCAAGACCTGACCATGACCCTGCCTAAAGGTCAGCTCAAAAAGCTCGCCGCCAGCATGACCATGAACCCGCAACTGATTGCGCCAATCGCCAAGGGCGACGTGATCGGTAAAGTCGAGGTCAAACTGGAGGACAAGGTGGTGCACAGCGCCGACCTGATCGCTCTGGATGGCGTCGAAGAGGGTGGTATCTTCCGTCGCATGTGGGATAGCATCCGTCTATTCTTCTACGGCTTGTTCAACTGATAGTGTGCACCTGCATGGCCCCGCGCTGATCCGGCTCGGGGCTATGCCCGTCGCCACGGCTTTACGCTTACGAGGCCGTTACGCCATGACCGATACCGAAGTACAGGCGCCTAAGATCGAATTCCCTGCCAATGATTACCCGGTTAAGGTGATCAGCGACACGGGTGTGGGCAACAAGGACAAGATCATCGACATCGTCAGAAAACACGCAAAGATCAATGATGAGCGTGTGGATGAGCGTCAAAGCAGTAACGGTAAATACACCACGATTCAGTTGCACATCGTCGCCACCGATCAGGACCAGCTGTACAACATCAACAGCGAACTGCGGGCTACCGGCTTCGTGCATATGGTGCTGTGATGTCTCGCACGCTCGGCTTTCGCGAGCTCGGCCAGATGGCTTACGAGCCGGTCTGGCATGCCATGCAACGTTTCACCAACGAGCGAAGCGAGCGCGGCAACGATGCCGCCGACGAGATCTGGCTGGTTGAACATCCACCGGTCTTCACCCAAGGCCAGGCCGGCAAGGCCGAACACTTGCTGTTGCCGGGAGATATCCCGGTGGTGCAGGTCGATCGCGGTGGTCAGGTGACGTATCACGGTCCCGGGCAACTGGTGGCCTACCTGTTGCTGGACGTGCGCAAGCTGGGTTTTGGCGTGCGTGACCTGGTGACTCGCATGGAGTCGTGCCTGATCGAGCTGCTCGCCAGCTACGGTGTGACGGCGACGGCCAAGCCCGATGCACCGGGGGTCTACGTTAACGGCGCGAAAATCGCGTCCCTGGGTCTGCGGATCCGCCACGGTTGTTCCTTTCATGGCCTGGCCCTGAACGTGGACATGAACCTGGAACCGTTTCGACGGATTAATCCCTGCGGCTACGCCGGGCTGGCGATGACCCAGCTGAGCGATCACGCAGGATCGATTGAATTTGCCGAGGTAAGTGCCCGGCTGCGCGCGCAGCTCGTCAAACACCTCGACTATGCTGAGCAGACGACCCTGACGGGCGGAATCGACTGATATGACTACTGATGCAGTGCAAACCATGATCCCGACGCTGGATGTCACCGAGCGTCCGGCCCCGCGTGCCAAGGTTGAAGCCGGCGTAAAGCTGCGCGGCGCCGAGAAGGTTGCACGCATCCCGGTAAAGATCATCCCGACCACCGAGCTGCCGAAAAAGCCTGACTGGATTCGTGTGCGCATTCCGGTATCTCCGGAAGTCGACCGCATCAAGGCGCTGTTGCGCAAACACAAGCTGCACAGCGTCTGCGAAGAGGCATCCTGCCCGAACCTGGGCGAATGCTTCTCCGGCGGCACCGCGACTTTCATGATCATGGGCGACATCTGCACCCGTCGCTGCCCATTCTGCGACGTCGGTCACGGCCGTCCGAAACCACTGGACGTCAACGAACCGGAAAGCCTGGCCATCGCCATTGCCGACCTGCGCCTGAAGTACGTGGTGATCACCTCGGTAGACCGCGACGACCTGCGCGACGGCGGTGCCCAGCACTTTGCCGACTGCATCCGTGAAATCCGCAAGCTGTCGCCGAACGTGCAACTCGAAACCCTGGTGCCGGACTACCGTGGCCGCATGGATATCGCACTGGAAATCACCGCCGCCGAGCCGCCGGATGTGTTCAACCACAACCTGGAAACCGTGCCACGCCTGTACAAGGCCGCGCGCCCGGGTTCGGACTACCAGTGGTCGCTGACCCTGCTGCAACGCTTCAAGCAGATGATGCCGCACATTCCGACCAAGTCCGGCCTGATGCTGGGTCTGGGCGAGACCGATGACGAGGTCATCGAAGTCATGAAGCGCATGCGCGAACACGACATCGACATGCTGACCCTGGGCCAGTACCTGCAACCGTCGCGTAGCCACTTGCCGGTGCAGCGCTTCGTGCACCCGGACACCTTCGCCTGGTTCGCCGAGGAAGGTTACAAAATGGGCTTCAAGAACGTCGCTTCCGGTCCGCTGGTCCGTTCCTCGTACCATGCCGACGAGCAAGCGAAGCTGGTCAAGGCTGAGCTGATGTCGTCCTGATCGACAACCTCTCATGAAAAATGGCCCGCAAGGCTTTCAGTCTTGCGGGCGTTTTTTTGCCTTGCCTACAGTAATGACTGCCGTTTCCTGCAACCTGCGGGGCGATGAACCCTCTTCTGTTTGTCCCCGTTCCTGACTACTGTGTGTTGAAGTTTCCACTCAGGGAGATTCATGGATGACCGTACGACCGACCCACACCTTTTGTCCTCACACCGCGGTTCCGGCCTTGCCCTCACAGGGGGTGATCGGCGTCATCGCGCCGGCCGGTCCTGCACCGTTGGACACCGATAAAGCCGTGCAATGGATGCGCGCCCGTGGCTATTCGCTGAAGATTTTTCCCGGAGTCTACGCCAGGGATGGCTATCTGGCCGGCAGTGACGAAGTGCGGCTCAACGACCTGCATACCGCGTTCGCCGACCCCGAGGTCGATGCCATCATTTGCCTGCGCGGTGGTTACGGTACACCGAGGTTGCTTGATCGCATCGATTTTGAACTGTTGCGCAACAACGCCAAGCCGTTCATCGGTTACAGCGATATCACCGCACTGCATCTGGCGATCAGTCGTTATGCAGGCTTCGTGACCTTCCATGGCCCGCTGCTCAATGCGGATCTGCTGGGTGACAAGCAAAAGCCCACCGAACCTTCGTTTTTCAACATGCTGCGCGGGCAAGTGAAGGCGGGCAGTGTATTGGCGCACCCCGTGGCCTATCCGTTGACCACGATCGAGCCAGGCATTGCCCACGGGCGCTTGCTGGGGGGTAATCTGTCGATAATCGCCGCGACCATGGGTACGCCTTATGAGATCGATGCCGAGGGTGTCATCCTGTTCATCGAGGACATCAACGAGCCACTGTATCGCGTCGACAGGCTGCTGACCCACCTTCGACTGGCCGGAACCCTGGGCAAGCTGCGGGGGGTGCTGGTGGGGGATGTGGCGGGGGTCGAGGTGCCTGCGCTGGAGCGTTTGCTCAAACAGACATTCGAGCCGTTGCGGATTCCGGTGTTGTCCGGGTGGCGCAGCGGGCATTGCGATCCGAACCTGACACTGCCCATGGGGGCGCTGGTCAGACTGGATGCGGGGAGCAAGGAGTTGGCGTTGGAGCAGGATGTGGTGATCAAGCGATAGATCGTTGGCGCCTGACAGGCAGTTTTCGCGAGCAGGCTCGCTCCCACAGGTTTTGCGTGAGCCCTGTGGAAGCGAGCCTGCTCGCGAATGCTTTTAGCGGTTGCGAAGGCCTTCGAGCAACTTGTGCGTCGGATAACCATCCGCCGGCCAGCCAAACGACTGCTGCGCGCTGCGGATCGCCTTGCGGGTATTGGCGCCGATAATCCCGTCCGCGGCGCCTGCGTCGTAATTCTGGGCGCTCAGCAGATTTTGCAGCTCGATCCGCTCGGTGCGGCTGAGCGGTAAATCATCCTTGGGCCACATGCCGCTGATCAGGCCCCCGCCATGGAAACGTTCGGACAACAGGCCCACCGCCAGCGCGTAGGACGACGAGTTGTTGTACTTGAGGATCGCCCGGAAGTTATCGAGCACCAGGAAGGCCGGGCCGCGATAACCGGCCGGCAGCAGCAATGCCGCGGACAAGTGCTCGGAACCTGCTGGAACCTGGCCGCCATTGGGCAGCGTGACACCCAGTTGCCGCCATTCGGCGACACTCTTGCGAATGGCGCCATCGGCCAGCACATAGTTGAAACCGCCCGGCAATTGCACTTCAAAGCCCCACGGCTGGCCTTTCTGCCAGCCGGAGCTTTGCAGGTAGTGCGCAGTCGAGGCCAGGGCATCGGTGGAGCTGCCCCAGATATCGCGACGGCCATCGCCATCGAAGTCCACGGCGTGGGTGTTGTAGGTGGTCGGGATGAACTGGGTCTGGCCCATGGCGCCGGCCCAGGAACCGAGCATTTTCTCGGGTTCGATATCACCCTGTTGCAGAATCTGCAGTGCGGCGATCAATTGCGCGTGGGCGAAACCCGGGCGCCGGCCTTCATAGGCCAGGGTGGCCAGCGAGTTGATCACTGACTTGCTGCCCTGGAACTGGCCGAAATTACTTTCCATGCCCCACACGGCGACGAGGGCTTCACGGTCAACGCCGTAGCGCTGTTCGATGCTTTGCAGGATGGCGGCGTTCTCGCTGACCAGCGCCTGACCTTTGCGTACCCGCAGCGGCGACAGGGCGCCGTCGAGGTATTCCCATACCGGCCGTGTGAATTCCGGTTGGCTGCGGTCGGCACGAATCACGCTGGGGTCGACGCTGACATTGGCGAAGGCTCGATCAAACAGATCGGCACGGATACCGGCGGCCAAGGCGTCCCTGCGGAAACCGGCCTGCCATTCGGCGAAGGTCTGGGTCGGCTGGATGTCGAGGTTTTCACCGCTTGGCACCACAGGTGCCATGATCGCCGGGGCAGTGGCGACAGGAGGGGGCTGAAGCGGCTGTGCGTCGGCGGCGGTTGGTTTTTCCGCACAGGCGACGAGCAAAATGAGGCTGGAGGCAGCAATCAATTGGCGTAGGTGCCAACGACGGGAAAGACAAAGGGGCATGCACGGGTCCAGGGAAAACGGATCAGGTGCAGACCTTAACATGTTGAGCGGATGCTTGCCTTTCAGGCCGCCAGAAAGTAAGAAGCCTCCCAGCTTTTAGACTGGAAGGCTTCGCGGCGGTAGCTGCCTTTGCCCTTGCCGGCTCGTTCCTGACGGCTACGGAACAGAGGCTGGGCGATGATGGATTTGGCCTTGTTGGGGCCATGCCTGGATGGCTTTTTGCTCATGATGGGTGCTCGCTAGTGAGTGATTTTGCGGGGCAAATCATCGGCTCAAGCGAGGCTTCTGTCTAGTCCCTGCGTTGTGCAGGACCTTTCGGGCGCCTTCGCGGACTTGCCCGCGAATGGCCGTTATGCGGTCGAACGCCTTACTCAGCGGGCAACGACAACCGCTGGCCAGCCATCAACAACGTCAACCGACTCAAGCTCATCCACGGCGACCCTGCCGCCTGGCCTTTGATCTGCGCGTCAATGCGCTGTGCTTCGAGCAGCAGCTGTGCCCAGCGTTGCGCCGAATAGCGCTGCAGGGCTTTGCTGATCAGCGGTTTGCGTTTGTCCCAGACGGGCGGCCGGGCCTGGCTGAAGGCTTTGTCCAGCGGTGTGCCCTGACTGTATTGCAGGGAAATATTGGCCAGCAAGCGCAGCTCCCGGGCCAGGGCCCAGAGAATCACCGGAGGTTCGACACCTTCACCGCGCAGCCCTTCAAGCATGCGCAGGGCGTGGGCGGCCTCACCGTTGAGAATCGCATCGGTCAGTCCGAAGACATCGAAGCGCGCACTGTCGGCCACCGCAGCCTGCACGGTTTCGACGGTGATTTGACCCTCTTCGGCCATCAGCTTGAGCTTTTCGATTTCCTGAGCGGCAGCCAGCAGGTTGCCCTCGACCCTTGCAGCGATCAACTCGACGGCGTCCTGGGTGGCCGAGAGTCCGGCCTGGGACAAGCGCTGACGGATCCAGCTCGGCAACTGGCTGGCGTCCACCGGCCAGATTTGCACGAACTGAGTCTGCTGGCCTTCGACCAGCGCCTTACCCCACTTGGTCTTCTGTGCGCTGCCATCGAGCTTCGGCAGGCTGATCAGGAGCACTGTGTCTTCGGCCGGTCGCGAACAGTACTCGATGAGCGCGGCGGCGCCCTTGTCACCGGGTTTGCCCGAGGGCAGACGCAGTTCCAGCAGACGCTTCTCGGCGAACAACGACATGCTGGCCCCGGCCTGCAACAACGTGCCCCAGTCGAAACTGGCGTCGGCGGCAAAGACCTGGCGTTCGTCGAAACCCTGATGGCGGGCAGCGGCGCGGATGGCGTCGGCGGCTTCCTGACACAGCAAGGGATCATCGCCACTGATGACGTAGACCGGCGCGAGGGCACCTTGCAGGTGTTTGGCGAGTTGGGCGGGGGCGAGTTTCATAAGAGAGGGCGAACGGGGCGCCTGAACGCCCCGTAAGTCTTACTGCTGCGGCAGTTCGATAGGCGACTGACGCGGCGTTTGCGCTTCAGCCTTCTGCGCCGCCTCCAGCGCCGCGGCTTCTGCCTTGGCTTTGGCTTCGGCGGTCTGTTGCAGCTGTTCCAACTGAGTCGGCGAGATCTGCTGCAGGCGCAGCATCATGCGTTGCACCAGTTCGCGACGCATGTCCTTGCGCGCATCGTTGGCTTCCTGGTCAGAACCCACCAGGTTGTTGCCGTCGTGGATGAAAACCTTCTGCACTTCCAGCTTGTCAGCCATCAGCGACAGGTTGCCCTGGCTGAGGATGTTGTAACTGAGTACGGTACTCAGTTGGTATTCGCCGGTACGACCTGCACCCGCATAGCTGAGAATGCGCTGGGTTTCCTGCTCATCCGTTAACACAAGCTTGAACGGCGCGCCGGTGTAGACCTTGACGCCGCTGCTATCGAGTACCTGGCGCAGTTGCGTCACGGTTTCGCCATAGGCGTTACGGGCGCTGAGGTCGAGCTCCTTGATCGCCAGTTCGGTGGTGCCGGTGCCGCGCAGCTGGAAACCGCAGGCGCTCAACAGGACCGCAAGGCCCATCACCAGCAAGTTGCGTTTGATCATTGTGTTGCTCCCCTTGAAACCATGTGGGCCGGTCAAGCGGCCCGAAAGGTTTTACTCGGCGCCAGGCTTGGCCTGGCGCCTGATCCAATTAGCTGGCGACGATGTTGACCAGTTTCCCGGGCACCACGATCACTTTGCGAATGGTCAGACCGTCGACAAAGCGCAGCACGTTTTCGTTGGCGCGTGCGGCGGCCTCGACTTCTTCGCGGCTGGCGCTGGCCGGCATTTCGATGTGGCCACGCAGTTTGCCGTTGACCTGAATCACCAGCTGCAGGCTGTCCTGAACCAGCGCGCTTTCGTCCAGTACCGGCCAGCCGGCGTCGATCACCGGGTCGGCGTGACCCAGTCGATGCCACAGCTCATGGCAGATGTGCGGGGTGATCGGGGCCAGCAGCAGCGTCACGGTTTCCAGACCTTCCTGAACCAGCGCACGATCCTGTTCGGTGCCTTGCGGGGCTTTTTCCAGCACATTCATCAGCGTCATCACCTGGGCGATGGCGGTGTTGAATTTGTGGTTCTGGCCGACGTCATGGCTGGCCTGCTTGATGGCCTGGTGGATCGAACGGCGAATGGCTTTCTGCTCGTCGTTCAGGCCGGCGACGTCCAGTTTGCCCGGCAGGCCCTGGGTAACGTGCGCTTGAGCCAGGCGCCAGACACGCTTGAGGAAGCGGTGCGAACCTTCCACACCGGAGTCGGACCATTCAGCGCTCATGTCAGGTGGCGAGGCGAACATCATGAACAGGCGGCAGGTGTCTGCGCCGAACTGGTCGATCATCGACTGTGGGTCGACGCCGTTGTTCTTCGACTTGGCCATTTTCTCGGTGCCACCGATTTCCACCGGCAGGCCGTCTGCGATCAGCTTGGCGCTGATGACCTTGGCCTTGCTGTCGCGTTCGAGTTCGACGTCAGCCGGGTTGAACCAGGTGTAGGCACCGTTGGCTTCGCGACGATAGTAGGTCTCGGCGATCACCATGCCCTGGGTCAGCAGGTTTTTGAACGGCTCGTTGGAGCTCACCAGGCCTTCGTCGCGCATCAGCTTGTGGAAGAAGCGTGCGTAGAGCAGGTGAAGAATCGCGTGTTCAATACCGCCGATGTACTGATCCACCGGCAACCAGTGGTCAGCCGCCGATTTTTCAACCAGCCCACCTTCAAAGTGCGGCGAGGCGTAGCGGGCGTAGTACCACGAGGACTCGACGAAGGTGTCCATGGTGTCGGTTTCACGCTTGGCAGGCTGGCCGCATTTCGGGCAGCTGCATTCGTAGAACTCGGGCATGCGTGCCAGTGGCGACCCGGCGCCGTCGGGTACGACGTCTTCCGGCAGCACGACCGGCAGTTGATCTTCCGGCACCGGCACGTCACCGCAGCTATTGCAGTGGATGATCGGGATCGGGCAGCCCCAGTAGCGCTGACGGCTGATACCCCAGTCGCGCAGGCGGAACTGGGTACGCGAGGCACCGAGATTTTTCTTGATCAGCGCCACTTCGATGGCGTCGAAGGCGCCGGCGAAATCGAGGCCGTCGAATTCGCCGGAATTGATCAGCGTGCCGTGCTCGCCGTAGGCGTCTTGCCATGGGGCCGGGTTGGTGTCACCAGAACTGGTGCGCACCACGGATTTGACCGGCAGGTTGTACTTGTGGGCGAACTCGAAATCGCGTTCGTCGTGAGCCGGAACCGCCATTACTGCGCCATCGCCGTAGTGCATCAGCACGTAGTTGGCGACCCAGACCGGCAGTTTTTCGCCGGTCAGCGGGTGCTCGACGAACAGGCCGGTCGGCAGGCCTTTTTTCTCCTGGGTGGCGACGTCGGCTTCTGCGACGCTGCCGCCCTTGCATTCGGCGATGAACGCTTGCAGCTCAGGATTGTTCTGCGCGGCCAGGGTGGCCAGGTGGTGTTCGGCGGCCACGGCGACGTAGGTCGCGCCCATCAGGGTGTCCGGGCGGGTGGTGAAGACTTTGAGCGCGCCGGTTTCGCCGATGGAGTCGACGTTGTACGGGAACTGCACTTCCATGCCGCGGGATTTGCCGATCCAGTTGCGCTGCATGGTCTTGACCTGTTCAGGCCAGCCAGTCAGTTCGTCGAGGCTCTCCAGCAGCTCATCCGCGTAGGCGGTGATCTTGAAGTAGTACATCGGGATTTCGCGCTTTTCGATCAGTGCGCCGGAACGCCAGCCGCGACCGTCGATCACCTGTTCGTTGGCCAGAACGGTCTGGTCCACCGGATCCCAGTTCACGGTGCCGCTCTTTTTGTAAATAACACCTTTTTCGAACAGTCGGGTGAACAGCCATTGTTCCCAGCGGTAGTAGTCCGGCTTGCAGGTGGTCACTTCACGCGACCAGTCCACCGCCAGGCCCAGGCTGCGCAGTTGGCTTTTCATGTAGGCGATGTTTTCGTAGGTCCATTTGGCGGGCGCTACGTTATTCTTCATCGCGGCGTTTTCCGCCGGCATGCCGAAGGCGTCCCAACCCATGGGTTGCAGGACGTTCTTGCCTTGCATGCGCTGATAGCGGGAGATCACGTCGCCGATGGTGTAGTTGCGCACGTGCCCCATGTGTAGCTTGCCGCTGGGGTAAGGGAACATCGACAGGCAGTAGTACGTCTCCTTGCCTGGCTGTTCACTGACTTCAAAGGACTTTTGCTCGTCCCAGAACGACTGGGCGGCGGCTTCGATTTCACGGGGCTGATATTGTTCGTGCATGGCTACTTTTGAACTGAATAGGGGTGGCCTAATCCTCTTCAATGCAACGCTGGACGATGAAGGCGCCAATTCGGCGTTTCGGTGTCCAGGCGAGCTGGAAGTGGAGTTACAGGAAGCGCCGTAGCATACATGACCGCACTCTACCGAGGGAAACCCTGATTACTGCCGCGCGTCTCGTGAAAACGGCTGCGAGGGCCGTTGGTCGCGGCGCTCAGCCGGTTTGTGCATGGAAGCTAAGCTCTAACTGGGGAGTAGGTCTTATCTTCCAATGAGGTGAGGGATGGTTGAGTCACAGCAAAAAGCTACAAAACCGGAGCTGTACGAAAGACTGATCGATCGTCTGGGCATGGCCTTGGAGGCGGCAAGAACCGCTGGTCGGCTGCGCGACGAACGCCCACTGGAACTGGAGTTGCGCGGCTTGAGCCCCGCAGAGTTTGCCCTGGTCAAGGCGTATCTGGATCGTAGTGAACGTGAGACACACGGATGTTTGTCCGAGGCAGTCAAGCAACTTGACGCACCACGTTCGGCCAAGATCATCTGGCTCAAGGATAAAGTACCTGGCAGAGACGCGGTAAAGGTCCGGTCACTGCGGTGCAAATAGGGCAACAGAGCCATGCTCCATGATTTTCTGAAGCATAGTCCTTCCGTATTTATTGTCGCATCGCGTCAACCCACTTAGGCTTCGAGCATCTTCATGGAGATGCTCGATGCCTTTTCGTTATTTTGTGAAACAACTTCTCTTGCCGCCCGGCATTCTGTTACTGCTGATTTTGCTTGCCTGGTGCTTGCGGCGCTCAAGACCGCGGCTCGCCGGCGTGTGTTTTGCACTTGGGCTAGGCGGTTTCTGGTTGATGAGCCTGCCGATTGTGGTGCAGTGGAGCGCCGAAATGCTCGAGCGTGAGCCGCCGCTGGCGTTCGAGGAGTGGGCGACGCTGAGTCAGCACGCCGATGCGATTGTAATCTTGGGCTCGGGGCGTGAGCGGGGCGATCCAGCGTGGGGAGACGATCAGCCGACGGGTGTTGGTCTTGAGCGCCAGCGCTATGCGGCGCGACTGGCCAAGGCCTCAGGCTTGCCGATTCTGACCAGTGGCGGCCTGCATTACGGCACGCCACCGACCGAAGCCCGATTGATGGCTGATTCATTGCGCGATGACTTTGGCGTGCCTGTTCGCTGGCAGGAAGGGCGTAGCCGTACGACCTGGGAGAACGCTCAATTCAGCGCACAGGTGTTGTTGCCCGAAGGGATCAAGCGAGTGGTGCTTGTGACTCAGGCCTGGCATATGCCGCGAGCGGTCTGGAGTTTCCAGAAGGCCGGGTTTGAGGTGGTGCCGGCGCCAATGGGCTTTTTAGGTGTCGATAACGCTCGGCCGTTTGGTGGCTGGTTGCCGGAGTTCAAGGCAATCTGGCAGAGTGGGCAATTGATGAATGAGGCGGTGGGGCAGGTCGGGTATTCGCTGTTTTATCGGGGAGATGTTGGCTCTGATTGAGGCGGTGCCTGTGATACTGCCTTCGCGAGCAAGCCCGCTCCCACATTTGATCTCTGACTCTCACATATCATGCGTTCACAGAAGATCCAAAGTGGGAGCGGGCTTGCTCGCGAAGCTTTTAAACGGTTTTGGCCATCCGGTTCGCCACCAGCGCCCAACCAAACAACAACACGCAAACAATGATCAACGGCCACGAGCGCCATTGCAGATAAGGCGTCAGGTTGTGCATCGGCACGACTTCACCATACAGGATGCCGCGTTCGAACTGCGGGATCTGCACGGTGATCTGGCCGAACGGGTTGATCAGGCCGGTCACGCCATTGTTGGTAGCGCGGATCATCCAGCGACCGGCCTCAAGTGCGCGCATCTGGGCCATCTGCAAGTGTTGCAACGGACCGATAGACGTGCCGAACCAGGTGTCGTTGCTGATGGTCAGCAGCAGATCGCTTTGCGCGGCCAGGCCGGCGGCGAACTCCGGGTATACCACTTCGTAACAGATGAAGGGTGCAATCTGGTAGCCCTTGGCTTGCAACATGGGCTGATCGGCGGGGCCGCGCGCAAAGTCCGACATCGGCAGGTCGAAGAAGGCAATCAATCCCCGTAAAACATCTTGCAGTGGAACGTATTCGCCGAAGGGCACCAATTTCTGCTTGAGGTAAGTACCATCGCCTTCGCCGACCACTGTGATGCCGTTGAAGAAGCGTTTTTCCTGGTGGACGATTTCACGGATCGGAACGCCGGTAATCATCGCTGAATCCCGCTCCGCAGCGAATTTTCCCATCATGTCCAGGTAACCTTGGGCAGACTCCTTGAGTACCGGGATCGCGGTTTCAGGCCAGATCAGCAGGTCGACGCGTTTGGAACTGAAGCTCATGTCGCGGTACAGCTCCAACTGTGCATTGAGCTGCGCCGGATCCCACTTCATGTTTTGTTCAATGTTGCCCTGAATCGCTGCGACGCTCAGCGGCGCGCCCGCGGGACTGGTCCAGGCATGATGTTTGAGTGCGATGCCAGCCACCCACGGGCCGACCAGCAGCAGGGCGCCCAGCGCGATGAAAGCCTTGCGGCCGCCACGGGCCAGGCGCAAGCCGTTGTAGATCAGCGCGGCGGTCAGGGCCAGCGTAAAGGAAATCAGCCACATGCCGCCCACGGGGGCGAGCCCGGCCAGGGGGCCGTCGAGTTGGCTGTAACCGGAATAGAGCCACGGGAAACCGGTGAGGAACCAGCCGCGAAACGCTTCCTGGCCAACCCACAACGCCGCGAAAGCCAGGGCGTCGGCCAAGGGCGCCTCGTTGCGCCGCAGCCAGCGCGCCCAGATCCACGCCGGCAAGGCGAAGAACCAGGCGATTGCCGCAGTGAAAATCAGCATCAGAAACCCGGCCAGCAGCACCGAGGCGCCACCGAAATGGTGAATGCTGTAATAGATCCAGCTGGTACCGGCGCCAAACAGGCCGAAGCCGAAACACCAGCCACGGCCGAGTGCCTGGCGGGGGCTCAGTTCACGCAGGGCGGCGTAGAAAAGCCCGACTGCCAACAGTGCCAGTGGCCAGATATCGAAAGGCGCCAGGGCCAGGGTGGTGATTGCACCGGCCGCCACGGCCAGCAGGTTACCGGGCCAGCCGGGGCGGGTTATCCAGCGCATTTCTATCCTTAGTGTTTACCGAGCAATAGGCGTCAGGCGCAGCAAATGAATCCGACGACTGTCGGCGTTCAGGATGCGAAAACGATAGGTGCCGATTTCAGTGATTTCGTTGCGTTTTGGCAAGTGTCCGAACGCACTCATCACCAGGCCGCCAACCGTGTCGAACTCATCGTCGGAGAATTCGCTGTCGAAGAATTCGTTGAAGTTCTCGATCGGCGTCAGGGCCTTGATCAGAAAATCACCGCTGGGCAGCGGTTTGATGTAGCTGTCCTCTTCGACGTCGTGCTCGTCTTCGATGTCGCCGACGATTTGCTCCAGTACGTCTTCGATGGTCACCAGACCTGCCACGCCGCCGTATTCGTCGATGACGATGGCCATGTGGTTGTGGTTGGCGCGGAATTCGCGCAGCAGCACATTCAGGCGCTTGGACTCCGGCACGAAGGTGGCCGGGCGCAGCAGATCCTTGATGTTGAAGTGGTCGCCGTTTTCCTTGAGGATCAGCGGCAGCAAGTCCTTGGCCAACAGCACGCCCATCACGTCATCGTGGCTTTCGCCGATCACCGGGTAGCGGGAGTGGGCCGAGTCGACCACGGCAGGCAGGAACTCGCGGGGTGTCTGGGTCGCCTTGATGCTGATCATCTGCGAGCGCGGGACCATGATGTCCCGGACCTGCAGGTCGGCTACCTGGATGGCGCCTTCGACGATGGCCAGCGCTTCGCTGTCCAGCAGTTTGTTCTGATGTGCATCGCGCAGCAGCTCCAGCAGCTCCTGGCGGTTCTTCGGCTCGTGGGCAAAAGCCTGGGTGAGCTTACCCAGCCATGACTTCTGCCCATTGCTCGATCGATCTTCGCTCATAGCGATTACTCTGAATCCTTTGTTGTGACGGTTGAGGATGTTTCGGTTTCGTCGTCCGCGTACGGATCGGGATAGCCCAGTTCTGCAAGCAATGTGCGTTCCAGTGCTTCCATTTCTTCGGCTTCGTCGTCATCTATATGGTCGTAACCAAGCAGATGCAAGCAGCCGTGAATCACCAGATGCGCCCAGTGGGCCTTGAGAGCCTTGCCCTGCTCGGCGGCTTCGCGCTCGACCACGGCGACACAGATCACCAGGTCGCCCAGCAACGGGATGTCAAGGAACTCGTCCGGCACATCGGCCGGGAAAGACAAGACGTTAGTGGCGTAATCCTTTTGCCGCCAGGTGTGGTTCAGCTCGCGGCCTTCGGCTTCGTCGACCAGGCGAATGGTCATTTCGGAGTCGGCCGTGCGCTGACGCAGGGCCAGTTCGCACCACTGGCGGAACTCGGCTTCGCTGGGGGCGGGTGCTTGGGTCGCGATTTGCAGGTCAAGCTCAAGCATCGCGGCGGTTATCCTTCGATGCTTCATCAGCCACACGATTTTCAAAGCGCTCATAGGCTTCGACGATGCGCTGTACCAGCGGATGACGCACGACGTCCTTGGGCTGGAAGTGAGTGAAGCTGATGCCCGGCACGTCCTTCAACACTTCGATTACGTGATGCAGCCCGGATTTGGTGCCGCGTGGCAGATCGACCTGGGTGATATCACCGGTAATGACGGCCGTGGAACCGAAGCCGATCCGTGTCAGGAACATTTTCATTTGCTCGACGGTGGTGTTCTGGCTTTCGTCGAGGATGATGAAGCTGTTGTTCAGCGTACGGCCTCGCATGTAGGCCAGCGGCGCGACTTCGATGACCTGGCGTTCGATCAGCTTGGCGACGTGTTCGAAGCCGAGCATTTCGTAGAGTGCGTCATAGAGCGGGCGCAGGTAGGGGTCGATCTTCTGGGACAGATCGCCAGGCAGGAAGCCGAGTTTTTCGCCGGCTTCGACCGCCGGGCGAACCAGCAGGATGCGGCGGATCTGCTCGCGTTCCAGGGCATCCACGGCGCAGGCAACGGCCAGATAGGTCTTGCCGGTACCGGCCGGGCCAATGCCGAAGTTGATGTCGTTACCGAGGATTTCCTTCACGTAGCGCTGCTGATTCACGCCGCGAGGACGAATCATGCCTTTTTTGGTGCGCAGGGCGACGGCGGCGTCGGCGGGCGAGTGGTTGTCCAGCTCTTCGACGGCCGATTCCTGCAGGAACAGGTGAACCATGTCCGGCGACAGCTCGGTACCCTTGGTTTCCCGGTACAGGCGGCGCAGAAGGTTTTCCGCGGAGGTGGTGTGTTTACGCTCGCCGATCAGTTCGAACTGGTTTCCGCGGTTGCGGATCTCGATGGTCAGGCGCTGTTCGATCAAGCGCAGATGCTCGTCGAATTGCCCGCACAGATTGGCGAAGCGACGAGCCTCAAAAGGCTCGAGGATGAAACGATGTGGTTCTATGGGTGCGTTCAAGGTCGTATTTAGCCGCCCTGGGGCAATAGTGATGAAATCAAGGATAACGCCAGTGGCCTGGGTGCGAAAGCTCTTAAATTTCCCGGCGCCAAACACCATCCCTTGTGGGGGCGAGCCTGCTCGCGAAAGCGGCCTGACAGTCGAATCATAAGCTGAATGTCAAACCGTATTCGCGAGCAGGCTCGCTCCCACAGGGGGAATGCGGTGTTACTGGATCAGCGAACCCCGCAGCGAATGCGGCTGGGCCGCGTCGATGTGCACATCAGCGAACTGGCCGATCAACGTCGGATTGTCGCAGCGGAAATTGACGATACGGTTATTTTCGGTGCGGCCTTGCAGCTCGCCAGGATCTTTTTTCGAATAATCGGTGACCAGAATGCGTTGGATCGAACCGACCATTTGTCGGCTGATTTCGAAACCTTGCTGGTTCAACCGATGTTGCAGGGCATTCAAGCGCTCTTTTTTCAGTTCTTCCGGTGTGTCATCGGCCAGGTCGGCGGCCGGTGTGCCGGGACGCTGGCTATAGACGAACGAGTAGGAGAAGTCGAAACCGACGTCTTGAATCAATTTCATGGTTTGTTCGAAGTCTTTTTCGGTCTCGCCGGGGAAGCCGACGATAAAGTCCGAGCTGATGCAAATGCCCGGCACGGCGGCCCGCAGTTTGCGCAGTTTGGATTTGTACTCAAGCGCGGTATGGTTGCGCTTCATCGCGGCCAGGATCCGGTCCGAACCCGATTGCACCGGCAGATGCAGGTGTTTCACCAGCTCCGGTACCTCGGCATGGGCCTGGATCAGACTGTCGGAGAACTCCAGTGGATGCGAGGTGGTATAGCGGATACGGTCGATGCCATCGACGGCGGCTACCACCCGGATCAATTCGGCCAGATCAGCCAGGCGACCGTCATGGGTCGTGCCGCGATAGCCGTTGACGTTCTGCCCCAGCAGCGTGACTTCACGCACGCCGTTTTCCGCCAGGTGAATGATCTCGGCGATCACGTCGTCGAACGGGCGACTGACTTCTTCGCCCCGGGTGTAGGGCACTACGCAAAAGGTGCAGTACTTGCTGCAGCCTTCCATTACCGATACGTAAGCACTCGGGCCGTCGATGCGTGGCTCGGGCAAGTGGTCGAACTTTTCGATTTCCGGGAACGAGACGTCGACCTGCGGCAGCTTGCTGATGCGCGCGGCGTCGATCATTTCCGGCAGGCGGTGCAGGGTTTGCGGGCCGAACACCACGTCGACATAGGGTGCGCGATCGCGAATGGCGGCGCCTTCCTGGCTGGCCACGCAACCGCCAACGGCAATCACCATGTCCGGATTGGCCAGTTTCAGTTCGCGCCAGCGACCGAGCTGCGAGTAGACGCGATCCTGGGCGCGTTCGCGGATCGAGCAGGTGTTGAGCAGGATCACGTCGGCGTCTTCAGCCCGAGCGGTGACTTCCAGGGCCTGGTGTTCGCCCAGCAGATCCACCATGCGCGAGCTGTCGTACTCGTTCATCTGGCAACCGTGGGTTTCGATATAAAGCTTCTTGGCCATGGAATAGGGTCATCACGTGATTCGAAGAACCGCGCATTATAGGGAACATGTTCCCAGGTTCCTACCGCTGCGCGTCCGGTGGCTATGCTATAGTTCGCGCCCTCTTTTTTATCCCCGATGTGTTACTCGCCCACCATGACCAAACGTGAAGCTCCAATCTACAAGGTGATTTTCCTCAACCAGGGCCAGGTGTTCGAAATGTACGCCAAGCAGATCTATCAGAGCGATCTGTGGGGCTTTCTGGAAGTGGAAGAGTTCGTCTTTGGCGAGCGCACGCAAGTGGTCGTCGATCCGAGCGAAGAGAAGCTCAAGGCGCAGTTCGAAGGCGTTGTGCGCAGCTTCGTGCCGATGCACTCGATCGTGCGCATCGATGAAGTCGAGCGCCTGGGTACGCCGAAAATCAGTGAAGCCCGCGGTGCGGTCGGCAATGTGATGCCGTTTCCGATGCCGATGCCTGAGAAGTAAGTCTCAAGGCCGAGTCGCCCCTTTCGCGAGCAAGCCCGCTCCCACATTTGATCTGCGTCGTACACAGAACAAAGGTGGGAGCGGGCTTGCTCGCGAAGGGGCCAGTCATAACAACGAAGAAATCAGGGAAGAGGCGAGAAAGGCGTACGCCCATCGGCGCTCTGCAATTCCATCAGGTATTTGCGGAAAATTTGCCCAAGCACCTGAGTGGCGACTTCCAGCTCTTCGCGGGGCATTTTCTCGGTGACTTCGTCGGCGGTGTCCAGCGCGTCTTCAGCGCCGTTGACCGCGGCCATTTTCAGCAGAATGTAAGCCTGAACGTTGTTGGCCGGGACACCTTCGCCGTGGAAGAACATGGAGCCGAGCTTGAATTGTGCCTGGGCGTGGCCTTGCAGTGAGGCCTTTTCGAAGTAGCTCAGGGCTTGATTGAGGTCGCGCGGCGCATTTTTGCCTTCGTAGTAGAACTCACCCAACTCGTATTGCGCTTGCGCATCCCCTTCATCCGACGCTTTCTGGCAGGCGGCCAGCGCCTGTGCCAGGTCTTGCGGCTGGGTATTGAGGGTGCACCGACCCATCGCTGGGATTAACAACGAGTTACCGCCTGCTTGTGCGAGCGCGAGCAGGGGCTGAAGGAGCAACAGGCAGCCCAGTGAAAGGGCGCGGCCGGTGCGGTTCATGGGAATCGACTTACCTCTGAAGGGCGCGCGGACCCATCGAGGGGATCCAATAAGCGCGCATTATGAAATAAGCAGGGCCAACCTTACAAAGTCTTTACTCGTTTTTCTGCTGCGAGGGAAATATATCGCCCTGTTTGCGGGGGATTAATGGCAGATGAGTAGGAAAAAGCGTTGGGATGTAGGTGAACGCTGACGCTGGCGATGGCCAACGTCAGCGTTTCGAGCATTACTTCAAGGCAGCAAATGCGCGCTCGGCGGCATCCAGCGTCAGTTTCAACTCGGCTTCGCCGTGGGCGATCGAGGTGAAGCCGGCTTCGAAGGCGCTTGGTGCCAAATACACACCGCCTTCCAGCATCAGGTGGAAGAAGCGGCCGAACAGGGCGGCATCGCTGGCCATGACGTCATCGAAAGTCACAATGTCGTCGGCACCGCTGAAGTACAGACCGAACATGCCACCGGCCTGGGTGGTCACGAACGGAATACCCGCTGCATCCGCACGCACTTGCAGGCCATCGAGCAGGCGAGTGGTGTAGTCGGTCAGCTCGGCGTGGAAACCCGGACGGCTGATCAGGCGCAGGGTGGTCAGACCGGCCGCCATCGCCAATGGGTTACCCGACAAGGTGCCGGCCTGGTAAACCGGGCCCAGCGGGGCGATGCGGGACATGATTTCTCGTTTGCCGCCGAAGCAGCCCACCGGCATGCCGCCGCCGATGATCTTGCCGAAGGTGGTCAGGTCCGGCGTTACGCCGTAGTGGGCCTGGGCACCGCCGAGGGCGACGCGGAAACCGGTCATCACTTCGTCGAAGATCAGCACCACGCCGTGCTTGTCGCAAAGGGTGCGCAGGCCTTCAAGGAAGCCAGGGGCCGGTGGCACGCAGTTCATGTTGCCGGCTACGGGCTCGACGATGATGCACGCCACGTCCTGGCCGACCTCGGCGAGCATGGCTTCAACTGCGTCGATGTCGTTGAACGGCAGGGTCAGGGTGTGTTTGGCGAACGCTGCCGGAACACCGGCCGAGCTTGGGACGCCTTGAGTCAAGGCGCCGGAACCGGCCTTGACCAGCAGGCTGTCGGAGTGGCCGTGGTAGCAGCCTTCAAACTTGATGATGCTATCGCGACCGGTGAAGCCACGGGCCAGGCGGATCGCGCTCATGGTCGCTTCGGTGCCGGAACTGACCATGCGCACCATTTCCATCGATGGTACAAGCGAGCAGACCAGATCAGCCATCTGGGTTTCCATCTCGGTCGGCGCGCCGTAGGACAGGCCATGCTCAAGCTGCTTGCGCACGGCGTCCAGTACCTGCGGATGGCTGTGACCCAGAATCATCGGGCCCCAGGAACCGACGTAATCCACGTAGCGTTTGTTGTCTTCGTCGGTGACGTAGGCGCCTTCGGCGTGCTTGAAGAACAACGGCGTGCCACCAACACTTTTGAACGCACGAACCGGCGAATTCACGCCGCCGGGAATGTGTTTCTGGGCATTGGCAAACAGGGTTTCGGAACGAGACATGATCGGGCTCTCAGGCTTTTAGCTAATTAATAGAAAGCAGTTCGTTGAACGCGCGGGCGCGGCGGGTCACTTCAGCCGTGCTCTGTGCGCCAAACAGGCCATGCACCACGGCCAGCAGATCGACCCCATGGGCCACCAGCGGGGCCGCATTGTCGAGGGTGATGCCACCAATCGCGCAGATCGGCAGGTGCAACTGCTGGCGGGCCTGGTCGAGCAGGTCGAGGCTGCAGGTCGGGGCGCCGGGTTTGGTATTGGAGTTGAAGAAGCGGCCGAAGGCGACATAACTGGCACCTTCCCTGGCGGCCTGTTGGGCGAGTTCAAGTTGCGCGTGGCAAGTCGAACCGATGATGGCCTTGGAACCGAGCAGTGCGCGGGCCGGGGTCAGCGGACCGTCGGTCTGCCCCAGGTGCACGCCGACGTTCAGGCGTGCGGCCAGTTCGGCGTCGTCATTGATGATCAGCCGGGTCTTGTAGCGTTCGCATAGTTCACGCAAGGCTTCGGCTTCACGCAGACGGCGGGCATCATCGCTGCTCTTGTCGCGGTATTGCAGCAGGGTGACGCCGCCCTCCAGCGCTGCCTCAACATACTGAAGCAATTTACCGTCCAGTAGATGGCTGTCGGTAATGGCGTACAGACCACGTAGTTTCATCGGACAGCCCTCATGGCGTTACGAACAGAAGTCCAGTGGCAGGCGGCGCGGCACGAACTGGCCTTTACCCAGCTGCTCGGCATCGCGCAGGGTGCGCCACGTGTAGTTAAGCGCGGTCTGCACGGCACTGGCGAGGTTTTCACCTTGGGCCAGACGGCCGGCGAGGGCACTGGCCAAGGTGCAGCCCGAACCGTGATAGCTGCCGGGCAAGCGCTGGCAGGTATAGGTCTGACGCAGGCCATCGCGGCTGTAGAGGCGATTGTGGATTTCGGTCTCGTCGCCATGGCCACCGGTGATCAGCAGGTGTTTGACGAACGGCAGTAGTTTTTCAGCGCACTCGTCTGCGGTGCCTTCAGGCAGTTCGGCGAGAATTCGGGCTTCGGGGAGGTTGGGGGTGGCGATGATCGACAGGGGCAGCAGGCGTTCGCGCATGGCGTAGCCGACTTCGTCCTTGCCCAGGCGTCCTCCGCCGCCGGCGCGCAACACTGGGTCGCAGACCACTGACAAATGCGGGTGCACCGAAAGCAGTTCGACAACGGTGTCGACCATTTCCAGGGAACCGAGCATGCCCAGTTTGACGGCCGCGACTTCGGAGTCGTTGAGCACGGCATTGGCCTGGGCCAACACCCACTCACGGTCGAGCACGCGGAAATCAGTGACATTGACGGTGTCTTGCACGGTCAGGGCGGTGACGGCCGGAGCCGCATGGCAACCCTGGGCGAGCAGGGCTTCGATATCTGCCTGCAAGCCGGCGCCACCACTTGGGTCGTGGCCGGAGAGACAGAGGACAACGGGGCGTGAGCTGTAGATATTCATGGTGCGCGAGCTTACCACCAAACATCTTTTTTCGGGTGTGGTGTCATCCTGTCCGGCCGATACATTGTGGCGAGGGGGCGCTGTTCGGAGTGGCGTTTTCACAATCTGAGCCACCCAACAGCTCTATCTCAGTAACATCCGCTGGAATGCCCGTGCTAGAGCCTTTTCTGGAAAAATTTAGATAGTGTTCAATGGCCATCAACGGCTATGCTAGAGTGGATCCAAACCAATAACAGGTAACACCGGTTTTACGTCTTCTCAAAGGGAATGGGGGGCTTCCTGACGGAACCGGAAAGGCCACGCTGGGGCATAAATGCGCTATTTGCTGATGTTGCTGTTGTGTTTGCCCCTCTTGGCGAACGCCGTCGAATTCGATGAGTTCACTCAAAGCCTCCCCCTGGGCCGAACTCTGCAGGTGTTTGAAGATGCTGGTGGTCAGGCGAGCATCGCAGACGTGCGCGCGCTGGCTGCGGCCGGCCACTTCAAACCTCACGACAAGGCCACCCTCAACGCCGGGTATTCGCGTTCGGCGTACTGGCTGAAAATCGACCTGCATTACCGTCCGACCAACCCGACGGCGCAACGGACCTGGCTGCTGGAACTGGCCTATCCGCCCCTCGATCACCTTGACCTGTACCAGCCCGATGCAGTTGGCAACTATCAACGGGTTCGCCAGACCGGCGATGCCTTGCCATTTTCCAGCCGCGAAATCCGCCAGAACAACTACCTGTTCAATCTGGATTTCACCTCCGACCAAACGCAAACCCTGTATCTGCGCCTGCAAAGCCAGGGCTCGATCCAGGCGCCGGTCACGCTGTGGTCGAGCACCGCGTACCTTGAAGCCCAGCCAGTCAGGCTTTACGTGTTGGGGCTGATCTACGGTGTATTGCTGGGAATGCTGGTCTACAACCTGTTTATCTACCTCAGCGTGCGGGATACCAGCTATCTCTATTACATCTTCTACATCGCCTCGTTCGGCTTGTATCAGCTCTCGGTGAATGGCGCCGCCGTACAGTATTTCTGGCCGGACAATCCCTGGTGGGCCAACGCGGCGACGCCGTTTTTCATCGGCTGTGCGGGGCTGTTCGGCAGCCAGTTCGCCCGCAGTTTCTTGCAGACGGCCACTCACAGTCGCTGGCTTGACCGCTTGTTGCTGGCGTTGGTGGTGTTCAGTGCACTGGTGGTCGGCTTATCGCTGATGACCAGTTATGCCTTGGCCTTGCGCCTGGCGACGGCCCTGGCGCTGACCTTCACGGTGGTGATTTTTGCAGCAGGGATTTTCGCCTGGCTGCGGGGGTTGCGGGTCGCGCGCTATTTCATCATTGCCTGGTCGGCTTTTTTGCTCGGCGGCATCATTAATACCCTGATGGTTCTGGGTTATCTGCCGAACGTGTTCCTGACCATGTATTCCAGCCAGATCGGCTCGGCCATCGAAGTGGCGCTGCTGTCGCTGGCCCTGGCCGACCGCATCAATGCCATGCGCGAGCAACAGGCGCAAACCCTGCTCGACGCCGGGCAAAAGCTGGAAGTCCTCAACCAGCAACTGGCCCGCAGTAACCAGCTCAAGGACGAATTCCTCGCCACCCTGACCCATGAGTTACGCACGCCCATGAACGGCGTGATCGGTTCGCTGGAGCTGATGCAAACCGTCGACATGGACCCGGAACTGGAGCAATACCAACAAACCGCCGCCGGGTCGGCGCGGGACATGATGCGCATGGTCAATGGCATTCTCACGCTGACCGAGTTGCAGGCCGGCAAGCTCAAGGTTTCCCCGTCGACGTTCAGTCTGCGTAGCGTGGTCGAGGCATTGCGCGTGCAATTTGAAGGTAATGCTTGCAGCAAGTCTCTGGATTTCAAGGTCGATGTGGCGCCGGGCGTGCCGGATCGCTTGCACGGCGACAGTGCCAAGTTGGCGCAATGCCTGGAATGCTTGCTGGATAACGCCATCAAGTTCACCCGCGTCGGTGGTCTGGCGCTACGGGTGACCGGGAAAACGGTCAGTTCCGATCGGCTGGCGTTGTCCTTCGCGGTGATCGACACCGGCATCGGCTTTACCGATCTGGGCGAGGCGACGATGTACCAGCGGTTCTTCCAGCTCGATGGTTCAATGACACGCGAGTACGGCGGTCTGGGCGTGGGTCTGGCGATCTGCCGACAATTGGTCGAGTTGCTCGGCGGCCGTCTGACGCACCGTTCCGAACCCGGTCGCGGCAGTCGTTTCCAGCTCGACGTCGAGTTCGAATTACCGGCGATCGAGCCTCCATCAGTACCCTTCATGACGCGCGACTTCCCACGTTTGCGGCTACCCCAGGATTGCACCGTGCTGTTGGTGGATGACAACAACATCAATCAATTGGTGATGCGCGGCATGTTGCTCAAGCTCGGGTTCCGGGTGCGGACCGCTGACAGCGGCATCGCTGCCCTCGAATTCCTGCAGCGTGAAAGCTTTGATGCGGTGTTGCTCGATAGTCAGGTGCCCCCCATGGAGGGTGTGTCCGTCTGTTGCCAGATCCGGGACTTACCGAGGTGCGCGGACTTGCCGATATTCATGATCGCCCAAGGCGCGGATCGGGAGCGTTGCCCGACGGGCGCGCTGATCGATTGCCTGAGCAAGCCGGTAAAATTCGAAGACTTGCAAGCAGCGCTCTATCGCCGGGTGCTCTGTCCGAAACAGGGCGAAAGCGCCGACAGTTAGGCAGATATGACACTTTGTTCGGCCAAGGGGCGGTGCTTAACTGAAATCCCTTGGCTGACCAAAGGAGCCCCGTCATGAACCTGCATCAGTTCGCCGAAACCCACGAAGTCACCAACCAGCCACCGTCACTGGACGGCGCCAACCTGTATCGCATCGATTTGCCGTTGCAGGAGTGGTCGCGGCGTTTCGGGGCCGGCTGGGCCGAGTCGCGGATCGAGGCTTACGGCGCACTGGCCGGCGGGCCGTTGATGGAAGCGGGGTTTCTGGCCAACCAGAACAAACCGGTATTCAACAGTCACGACCGCTATGGCCACCGCATCGACCTGGTGGAGTTTCACCCGGCCTATCACCAGCTGATGCAAGCGGCGATCGCACATGGCCTGACCTCGTTGCCTTGGGCGCATCCGCAGGACGGCGCCCACGTCGCCCGGGCGTCCATGACGTATCTGCATAGCCAGGCTGAAGCCGGCAGCGGCTGCCCGCTGACCATGACCTTCGCCAGTGTCCCGGCGTTGCGCCTGCAACCGGACCTGGCGAACAAATGGCTGCCCAAGATCCTCGCCACCGAGTACGACCCGCGTAACGTCGGCATGGCCCACAAGGCGGGTGTCACCATCGGCATGGCCATGACCGAAAAACAGGGTGGCACCGATGTCCGGGCCAACACCACCAAGGCCTATCCGGTGGGAGCCAGCGGTCCTGGCCAGGCCTATGAACTGGTGGGGCACAAATGGTTCTGTTCGGCGCCGATGTGCGATGCCTTCCTGACCTTGGCGCAGACCGACAAGGGCCTGACTTGTTTCCTGTTACCGCGCCATCGCCCGGATGACACGCGTAACCAGTTCTATATCCAGCGCTTGAAAAACAAACTCGGCAACTGCTCCAACGCCTCCAGCGAAGTGGAGTTCCGTGGTGCTCTGGCATGGATGGTCGGCGAAGAAGGCCGGGGCGTTCCGACCATTATCGAAATGGTGGCCATGACCCGATTCGATTGCATGGTCGGCTCAAGTGCCTTGATGCGCCAGGCACTGACCCAGGCCAGTCATCACTGCGCCCACCGCAAGGTCGGCGGCAAGTTGCTCAGTGAACAACCCCTGATGCAAAACGTGCTGGCCGACCTGGCGCTGGAGAGCGAGGCGGCCTTGGCCTTGAGCCTGCGCATGGGCCGGGCGCTGGATCATCTGGATGATTCCAGGGAAGCGAAATTCGCCCGGCTGGTGACGGCGGTAGGCAAGTACTGGATCTGCAAACGTGCGCCGGCCATGATCAACGAAGCCGCCGAATGCATGGGCGGTGCCGGTTATGTCGAAGACAGCATCCTGCCGCGTCTTTACCGTGAGGCACCGGTAAATTCGACGTGGGAAGGCTCCGGCAACGTGCAATGTCTGGATGTACTTCGGGCTTTGTCGAAAGAGCCAGGTGTGTTGGATGCATTGTTCAGCGAATTGGGCGACGGCCATGGTGACAGGCGCCTGGCTGCTCACATCACTCAATTGCAGGCGGCGTTCAAGGACACCGACGACATCCAGTATCGAGCCCGGCTACTGACCGAGGACATTGCGCTGGGGCTGCAGGCCAAGTTGTTGCTGGAGGCGGGGAATTCGGTGGTCAGCGATGCGTTTATCGCCAGTCGTCTGAATGGGGGTGGCCGGGTTTATGGCGCGCTGCCGCGTGGGCTGGATGTGGAAGCAATCGTCGCCCGCTCGACCCCGCAGGGTTTCTGACGGCTATTTTGCAGGCAACATTTTGACCTTGGGTGAGTCTGGCATTTGTGTCTGCGCTGTTCCCGTGAAGCGACGATGCAGGCAAGATGAAGCTCTGCAAGTCAGAACACAGGATGCTGATCGTGACCGAAGCTTTTATTGTCGTTCAAACCGCCGAGCAAGCCGTGGATCGGCTTGCGCTCTTGCACAATCGTGCAACCACCGCGCTGAGTCAGGCGCTCAAGCGCTATCTCAAGGATCGTGTCGAGCCGGATGCCGAGCAGCGGGCAATGTTTCGTTATCCCGAGCTGCGCCTGACCTACCACTGCCAGGGTGAAGTCCCGCAGACCACCCGCGCTTACGCCAAGGTCCAGCTGCCGGGCACCTACAGGGTCACCGTCACTCATCCCTCCGCTTTCCGTAAGTACCTGCTGGAACAGCTGGTGCCATTGATGCACGACTTCACCGTGACCGTAGAAGTCGGGGTCAGCGAGCAGAACATTCCTTATCCCTACGTGGTCGAGCAGGGCGACGAACTGGCCGGCTCCGGTGTCACCGCCGCCGTGCTGGCGCGAGTGTTCCCGAGCACCGACCTGTCGGCAGCGTCCGATGGCATTGCCGATGGCCTGTACGATTGGGAAAACACCGATCCACTGCCGTTGGCGCTGTTCGATGCGGCCCGGGTGGACTTCTCCCTGCGCCGACTGGTGCACTACACCGGCAGCGACTGGCGCCATGTGCAGCCGTGGATCCTGCTGACCAACTATCACCGTTACGTCGACCAGTTCATCGTCCATGGTCTGGAGCAGTTGCGCAGCGACCCGCGTTTTGTGCGCATGGTGCTGCCGGGCAACGTGATCATCGAAAAGAGCATGGACCACGGCGAAGCCTCGGCCATTGCCGCCGGGGTGGTCTGGCACCGTTACCAGATGCCGGCCTATCACCTGATCGCCACCGACGGCCACGGTGTGACGCTGGTGAACATCGGTGTCGGCCCGTCCAACGCCAAGAACATCACCGATCACCTGGCCGTGCTGCGTCCCCATTGCTGGTTGATGATTGGCCACTGCGGTGGCTTGCGTCAGTCGCAGACAATCGGCGACTACGTACTGGCTCACGCTTACATGCGCCGTGACGGGATTCTCGACCGCGTGGTACCGCCGAACATTCCGATCCCGGCCCTGGCTGAAGTGCAGATGGCCTTGCAGCAAGCGGCGGCCAATATCACCGGCGAACATGGAGATGAGCTGAAGAAACGCCTGCGCACCGGCACCGTGCTGACCTACGACGACCGCAACTGGGAACTGCGCTGGGCCCAGGAGCGACCGCTGATCAACCTGTCCCGCGCCGTGGCGGTGGACATGGAAAGCGGTACCATCGCGGCCCAGGGCTATCGCTTGCGGGTGCCATACGGCACGTTGCTCTGCGTCTCGGACAAACCGCTGCACAGCGAAATCAAGCTGCCGGGCTCAGCCAACGCGTTCTATGAGCGCGCGGTCAGCCAGCATTTGAAAATCGGCATCGAAGCGGTGGACCTGTTGCGTACTGAACTCAACTCGCTGCATTCGCGCAAACTGCGCAGCTTTGACGAGCCGCCGTTCCGCTGACAGTCATGGTCATTTGGCGGTCAGGCCACTAGCATAGTGAGCCCTGACCGTTAGATGTTCCTTTGCTTATGTCTCGTCCTCAACGTCCCGTTTCCCGCCGCCCTGGCGTGAAGCCCTCTCCTTCAGCAACGCGCCGTGTCGCCAAGGCGCCGCCGGCCGAGCCGAAACTGATCCTGTTCAACAAGCCATTCGATGTGTTGACGCAGTTCAGCGACGGCGAAGGGCGCGCGACGCTCAAGGATTTTATCGAGATTCCCGGGATTTATCCGGCAGGACGGCTGGACCGCGACAGCGAAGGTTTGCTGTTGTTGACCAACGACGGCCAGCTTCAGGCACGCATCGCCGACCCCAGGCACAAACTGGCCAAAACCTACTGGGTACAGGTCGAAGGCGAGCCGAGTGTCGAGCAGCTGCAGCGTTTGCGTGATGGTGTGGAGTTGAACGACGGCATGACCTTGCCTGCCCAGGCGCGGCAACTGGATGAGCCTGCGTTGTGGCCGCGCAATCCGCCGGTACGCTTTCGCAAAAGCGTGCCGACGAGTTGGCTGGAACTGGTGATTCGCGAAGGTCGCAACCGGCAGGTGCGGCGCATGACAGCGGCGGTCGGGCTGCCAACGTTGCGGCTGGTGCGGGTCAGGATCGGCGACTGGACGATCGAAGGGCTCGATCAGGGTCAGTGGAAGGAAGTGCCGGCGCGTTTATAGCGTGCCGGTTTCAATCAGGCCGATCACGACACTCTTGATGATGAATGCTGCCACGCCAAGGCCCAGCACGAAGAACAGAATGAACGAACCGAAGCGCCCGGCCTTGGACTTCTTCGCCAGATCCCAGACGATGAAACCCATGAAAATGATCAGAATGCTGACCAGTCCGGTCATCATCCACTCTTCGAATACTGCAGGATCCATCGGACATCTCCAGTGCGGGCGGGGCTAAAAGGCGCTGGAGTATAAGGCATGGCGGGTGCGTGAGGTGCGGGCCTGCGGCAGTGTGTCGCAGCTATTCGTCGCCTGTACGGACCTCTTCGCGAGCAAGCCCGCTCCCACAATGGATCTTCAGTGCCTGTGAGATCCCCGTGGAAGCGGGCTTGCCCGCGAAGGCGTCTTCAGCTGCGCAAATGAGTCAAAGGCAGTTCGGTGCTGTTCAACACCTGGTTCAACACAAAGCTCGACCGCACGCTGGTCACCCCTTCAATCCGCGTCAGATGACCCAGCAACAATTTCTGGTAATGGTCCATGTCCGGCACCACGACCTTGAGCTGATAGTCGGCATCCATTCCCGTCACGAGGCTGCATTCCAGCACCTGCGGCAAGGTACGAATGGCCGCTTCGAAATTCTCGAAACGCTCCGGCGTGTGCCGGTCCATGCCGATCAGCACGTAGGCCGTCAGGCTCAGGCCGAGCATCTTGCGGTCGAGCAGGGCGACCTGGCGGGAAATGTAGCCGTCATCCTCCAGTTGCTTGACCCGACGCGAGCAGGGTGAAGGCGACAGGCCGATGCGTTCGGCCAGCTCCTGATTGGAGATGCGCGCGTCGCGCTGCAATTCAGCCAAAATGCTCAGGTCATAACGGTCGAGTTTGCTCATCAAACGGTCCCTTGTCGTATCTATTGCGGCAGATTATCTATCCAGGGTTAAAAATTGCGCAAGTGATGTTTATTTGAGCAATCTTCGCAATCCTCTGTCGGCGCTCCGAGCCTATTCTTATCACCAGAATCACTGCTCGGACAAACAGTCCAGTGCGGCTCGCCCAAACAGGCCAGCTGCGGTCGCCACTCCTACAGGGGATGAGCCGGCCCCCGAGCTACACACTGTCCAGAAGACGGCGTGAGGTGAGCCGACGTCAAAAGCGTCGAGCACGGACGAAGTTCTCAAGGGGAGGCCGACGGGTCTCCCCTTTTTCTTTGCCTGGAATTTGATCGGCCACCCTCAATAAATAAGTGGCGCGACTGATAACCTGTTGCAGAACCGGCCAATGCATTGCCAGTCTTACCTACAGGCCCTAACCCGCAATGAGGAAAAGCATGAAGTCGCGCATCTGGCGTTTGGCCGGTGTTGGTTTGCTGATTATCGGTGTTGAGGTCAGTGTCGCTGCGCAATCGCAAGCCGATGAGCCGCAGAACCGGGGGGCCGAGGGTGGGCAGCACGGGGACGGTGGCCATCAGGGCGACAATAATCAGGGCCGTGGTGGTAACAATCAGCCACGCCAGCAGAACAATGACATCATTCGAGGCGACAACAGTCGCCAGTTCGAGCGCGACGGTCATCAAAACAACGCACAGAATCAGAATGGCGGCCAATGGCAGAGCCGTCCGCAGCCTGACTTCAACAACCCGGTTCGGCCACCACCGCCACCGCCGCAACTGCCGGCTAACGATTTACCCATCCAGGGTCGGCCCGACACCGTGCAACAGACTCAACAGCCACGGCGTGGTTACTACCAGGACCAGCCGCGGCGCAACGATCCCAACCAGCACTGGAACGGCTATATCGGCGCACCGTCCAATGACCCTCGGGGGCCAGGGCGCGGCAACGGTTGGGGCCCCGGCCCGCAGTATCGGCCCGGTCATGTGATCGACCGCTTCCCGGATCGCGATTATCGCGTGCCTTACCGTGGCATGGATTACTACTATTCCGGTGGCTATTGGTATCGCCCGTTGGGCCCGCGCTATGTGGTGGTCGAGCCGCCGCGCGGGATCCGGGTCCGCTATCTGCCTGACTACGCCGAGCAGGTCTTGATCGGTGGGTCGGTGCTGTTCCTTGCCGCCGGGTCGTATTACGCCTGGCAGGACAGCACCCAGGATTACGTCGTGGTCGAGCCACCCATGAACACCGTGCAGCCGCAACCGGTCAACAACGGTTACGACGTGGTGGCATACCCTGCCAGCGGCCAGACGCAGGAGCAGGTCAATCAGGACGGCTACGAGTGCTATCAATACGCGGTGCAGCAGAGTGGCTTCGATCCGCGAACTGCCACCTATCAACCCGCCCCGTCAGTGGTGCAAACCTACCGCCAGGCACAGGGCAATTGCCTGAGCAGTCGCGGCTATCAAGTTCAGTAGCAGCTACAAGCTGTACGAATTAGGTTTCTGGCTTGCAGCTTAAAGCTTGGCGCTTGGAGCTACTTTCATAGGATCGGCGTGCACCAGCACTTCGGCCCGCGGATAGGCGGCGTGGATTGCATCGGCGGCTTGATCGCTGATGCCGTGGGCGACCGACAGCGTCAGCTCGCCCGGCAGTTCCAGGTGCAACTGCACGAACCACTGGTTGCCGGAAATCCGCGTGCGCAAGTCATGGGCGCCTAAAACGCCCGGCACGCTGCAGGCCAGTTCCAGCATATGCTGGCTGACATCCGGTGGCAGTTCTTGATCCATCAGCACCGCGAAGCTTTCCCGGGCGATCCGAGTCGCACTCCAGAAAATGTAGGCGGCGATCCCGAGGCCGAACCAGGCATCGACCTGATGCCAGCCAACCCCGGCCAGGACCAGTGCCACCAAAATACTGCCATTGAGCAACAAGTCCGAGCGGTAATGCAGAGAGTCGGCGCGCACCGCGTTGGAGCCGGTGGCCTTGACCACCCGATGCTGCAACATCAGCAGTGCCAGGGTCAGGCCCAGCGAGAACACAATCACCCCGGTGCTGATCCACGGCGCGTCCACCGGCTCCGGATGCTTGAGCCGATCGAATGCCTGCAGCGCAATCAGCACTGCACTGCCGCCGATGAACAAGGCCTGGGCCATGCCGGCCAGTGATTCCGCCTTGCCATGGCCGTAGCGATGATCGTCATCGGCAGGACGCAGGGCGTAATGCACGGCCAGCAGGTTGAGCAGTGATGTCACGCCGTCGAGTGTCGAGTCGGTCAACCCGGCGAGCATGCTCACCGAACCACTCAACCACCAAGCGATAGCCTTGGCGATGATCAGCGTACAGGCCACTGCCACCGAGGCACGGGTCGCCAGCCGCAGCAGGCGGGCGTGTTCGGAGCTGGAGATCATAAGTGCGGCTTTTCCTTAAGCGCTTACGCGGCCGGTTGCAGGCCCAACAGGGCCAGTTGCTGGGTGCTGCCCTTGTGCTGGATCAGGCGTGGATCGTCCAGTGGGAAGCTGCGGCCCAGTTCACGCTCCAGAATAGTCTGCAACTTGTGGTTATCGACCTTGCCGTCGGCACCGATGGCTTCCTTGAGTTTCTCCGGAGCCACTTGGGCGGTCTCGCCTGGCGCGTAGTAAATCGCGCCGGTGGCGAAGTCCACGGCAAACGCGATCAGGCCGGGGATAATGTAGAACAGCAGGCCCACGGCATCGAGAACGGCAATCGCCGGGTCGATCTTGCCGTCGATCTGCCCACGGCGATCCGGGTAGAAGATCGAACCGCACGCGGTGACTTGGGTCAGCAGGCTCGCGATCAATACACCGCCAATCAGGCGAAAGGGAACACGCATAGGAAATCTCCTGAGTAATCTCAAAACGAAGCGTCGTCGATACGAATTAAGACCGCAACGAACACCGGGCAGTTCGCCGTTATACTCGCGCCTCTGTTTGGGAGCCAGCATGATTTCTTTGCCGATTGATGAAGTTTTACCCGCCCTGCGTGAAGCCCTCGCTACACGCCACGAAGCCGTGCTCGAAGCGCCGCCCGGTGCCGGTAAGACGACCCGCGTGCCTCTGGCCTTGCTCAATGAGCCGTGGTTGGCCGGGCAGACCATCCTGATGCTTGAACCGCGACGCCTGGCGGCGCGGGCAGCGGCGGAACGGCTGGCCAGCGAACTGGGCGAGAAGGTCGGCGAAACCGTGGGCTATCGCATCCGGCTCGATAGCAAGGTTGGCCCCAACACCCGTATCGAAGTGGTCACGGAAGGCATTCTCACCCGGCGTTTGCAGGACGATCCGGCACTGGAAGGTGTGGGACTGCTGATCTTTGACGAGTTCCACGAACGCAGCCTGGATGCTGATCTGGCCCTGGCCCTGAGCCTCAATGGTCGCGAACTGTTTCGCGACGATCAGCCGCTGAAAATCCTGTTGATGTCCGCCACTCTGGAGGGCGAGCGCCTGGCCGGGTTGCTTGACGATGCGCCGATCCTGCGCAGCGAAGGCCGCATGTACCCGGTGGCGATGCGCTGGGGCCGGCCGTTCCAGGCCGGTGAATTCATCGAGCCACGGTTGGTACAAACCATTCTCGAAGCCTTGAACGATGAAACCGGCAGCGTTCTGGTGTTCCTGCCCGGGCAGGCGGAAATCCGTCGCGTTCATCAACAATTGGCCGACGCGCTGGGTGAGAACACGCAGATTTTGCTCTGCCCGCTGCATGGCGAGCTGGACCTGTCGGCGCAGCGTGCGGCGATCGATCCGGCACCGGAAGGCAAACGCAAAGTGGTGCTGGCGACCAACATCGCCGAGACCAGCCTGACCATTAACGGTGTACGGGTGGTGATCGATGCCGGGCTGGCGCGGGTGCCGCGTTTCGATCCCGGCAGCGGCATGACCCGTCTCGACACGCAACGCATTTCCAAGGCCAGCGCCACGCAACGCGCGGGCCGCGCCGGGCGACTGGAGCCGGGCGTGTGTTATCGCTTGTGGTCGCAGGATCAGCACGAACAACTGGCGGCCTACGGCAGTGCGGAAATTCTCTCTGCCGACCTCGCCGGGCTGGCGTTGCAACTTGGCCGTTGGGGCGTAGCGCCGGGACAGTTGGTCTGGCTCGACGCGCCACCAGCCGCGGCCTATGCACAGGCGCAGGATCTGCTCGAACGCCTGGGCGCCCTGGAAGGCGAAGCGTTGACCCGTCACGGTCAGGCCATGGCCGAATTGCCGGCCCATCCGCGCATCGCCCATTTGCTGTTGCGTGGGCAGGCGCTGGGGCTAGCGGACATGGCCTGCGATGTCGCAGCGTTGCTCGGCGAGCGAGATATTTTGCGTGGCGCCGGTGCCGATCTGCACAGCCGCCTGGTGTTGTTGTCCGGCGAAGAGCGGGCGGCACGTGGCGCTCAGGGCGGTGTACAACGTGCCCGGCAACTGGCGCGGCAGTATCGCGGTTACCTGCGCGGCAAGGCGTCGGAGCCGGTCAGCGAACCCGACCATCCGCGCTGGCTCGGCGCGCTATTGGCGCTGGCCTATCCGGATCGCGTGGCCCAGCAACGCCGTGCCGGGGGCGCCGAGTATCGACTGGCCAACGGCCGCGCCGCGCTGTTCGCCGAAGCGGACAGCCTGATGAAGCAACCGTGGCTGGTCATCGCCGACCTCGGCAGCCGACAGGGTCAACGTGAAGAACGGATTTACCTGGCGGCGGATTTCGATCCTGCATTGTTCGATTCGGTGCTGGCCGAGCAGGTGCGCTGCGTCGATCAACTGGATTGGGACGAACGCGAAGGCGTGTTGCGCGCCGAACGCCAACGCAAGGTCGGTGAGTTGATCCTCAGCCGTGAACCCCTGACCGGGCTCGACGAAACCGCCCGCAGCCAGGCACTGGTGAATCTGGTGCGGCGCAAAGGCCTGGAGCTGTTGCCGTGGACCCCGGAACTGCGACAGTGGCAAGCGCGGGTCGCGTTGCTGCGCCAGTTGGACCTGGCCAGCAAGGCTGAAAGCGAATGGCCGGATGTCAGCGACTCCGCACTGCTCAAAAGCCTCGAACACTGGCTGATGCCCTACCTGGGCAAAGTTTCGCGGCTCAGTCACTTCGCCAATCTCGACCTGTCGAGCATCGTCCATAACCTGCTGCCGTGGCCATTGCCGCAACGGCTCGACGAACAGGCACCGCATCATTTGAGCGTACCCTCGGGTTCGTCGATTCGTCTGGATTACAGCGAGCAGCCGCCGATCCTGGCGGTGCGTTTGCAGGAGCTGTTTGGCCTGGCGCAAACCCCGCGCATCGCCGGTGGCCGGCAAGTGGTCAAGTTGCATTTGTTGTCCCCGGCGCGCAGACCGGTGCAGGTGACCCAGGATCTGGCGAACTTCTGGCGCAGCACTTACGCCGAGGTGAAGAAAGATTTGAAGGGCCGGTATCCGAAACATTATTGGCCGGATGACCCGTTGGTGGCTGAAGCCACGGCACGCATCAAGCCGCGTAAGTGAATTCACTGTTTCGTTCTGTAGGAAGCGCGCATTCGCTTGTTAAACATCAACAAGGAGTCTGTGTTTAAGCGTCCTTAAGATTACTTCCTGAAAGCCACAATTCCTTGCGCCGTTGCCTACCGTTACGCCAGAATCCGCCGGCTTGTGCGCCTTGGGGACGCTGGGTAACTTGATTCGCGTCACTGATCGTCAGTGATCGGGTTTAGCAGCCCGTGCCTAACCTAAGTCGTATGACGCTTCTATCAGTCAGGTTTGCGCCTGCATTTTGATGGTAGCTGTACGCAGGGCGCCCTTGGGCGCGCCGGCTTCTTAGGTTTCCCGGTCTGCTAACCTGCGTGCAGCTGCCACCCTCTTCGTTTAGCAGCAGGAGGGTTGGCACACCATCAGGAACCTAAGATATGTTCAAGGTCACACCCAATCCCCCGGATGCCGATCCAACCTCCCCATACGAACCCGACTCAAACAAACTCAACGAAGCCGCCGAACGCGCCCTCGACTACCACTTCCCTTCGACTGCCGACATCAAAGCCACCCCGCGTACACCCAGCAATCTGTTTACCGTGAACCCGGAGTCCACGATCGAAACGCTGATGGTGTACTTGGTCGAGACCCTGGCCTCGGTCGACGTGATGGTGCATCAGTTGGTGGACCTTCTGGACGGCGGTTCGCGCAATGCGCTGCTGGGGATTTCCAACAGTGTGATGCTGGCGGAGATCACGGCCAATCGGGTACTGGATCAGATTGATCCGGCTGAGTAAAAAAACAGGGACATCCTTTGGCCTTGAGGTGGGCGATGGATGTCCCTTTTTCACATATTTAGGCTGGCCGGCCAGCCAGCTGTAGGAATTGGTTTCGTTTATTGGCGGAATTTTCCTAATCACTCTTGATGGCCGATCCATCGACATTGCCCCTCAACGCTCGCAGACGTTTCATTCCTTGTCGCCCCGACATTCACCCGGCACACCGCGTTTGCCAAGGTGAAAGAAAAGGCTCAACTCAAAACCGACAAGGATAAGGATCTGCAAATGAATGCGCCTCTGCACACCTCGTACACCAACGAACTATCGCCCGAAGTTCTCAGCAGGCTGGACATTTCGCCGTTCACCGAGGAGGAACTCGCGCAATTTAGCGAAGAAGCCCGGGCGGTCATTCTTCTGCAGCGTGCATACGTTGAAACGTATCGCCCTTGCGCCATCTATCGATTCGCAACCGAAGGTAGCCAGACCCGTGATGGCGGGGTGATCCAGCAGGGGACGTCGCCGATGGAAATGACTTTGGATTGCGGTCGGACGGTACGTGCGGCACAGAAAGGTGATCTCGTCACATATGCCGACGGCAGTACGGCTCAGATTGTAACCACTGCCGGGGAGGGGAACAGTTATTTGGCACTGGTTGGCAGCCGTCTCAGCAATGGCGACGAAATCATCAATACGCCGCAAGGCATTGGCTTGTTCGTCGTACGCGAAGGTGACTCGATGTCAGACGATTTTCTGTCCTCTACCGAGGGGGAAGAAATCTCATGACCAAAGGCTATTTCATTGGCAAGGATGACGAGACTGCCTGCGGTGGCAAAGTCCTGGATGGTGATATTCACGCCACAATGCATGGCGTCGCCCGTGCCCATGAGGGTGATCGAGTCACCTGTGGCAAGGATGGTAAGACTTACACGATCGTTGGTGGCATTCCGTACATGACCAGTAACGGTAAGGCCGTGGCTGGCACGTTGGATAGCCGTAGCGGTTGTCCCTGTAAAGCTGAACTGATTCCGTCGGTATTTTCGGCCGGTTACCATACTGAGATGTCTGCACCGCCAGTGGCAAGGCGAACCGCTCCACCGGCAGAGCCTGCGGTCAGCAGCCGCTCGGTGGCGCCGGGGCAATCCGGTTTCGTCCCGACTGGGCCAACGGCACCACCGGTGTTTGGCAGCGCCCTTGCTGAAGAACCCGGTTTCTATGTCGTACCAAAAAGCATGACCCGCGAAGCATTGGAAGCTTCGCTGTTTGGCATGCCTGATCCGGCAATAATGCGTAAATTTCAGGCGCTGAATCCAGATCTCGGAGACGTCAAAGCGAGCTCGATGATCGTGCTGGGCGACCCGAACAACAGCTCCTGTACCTATCAGGAAGCGCAGCTGATGCAGGCCGCGCAACACGTCAAAGCAGCTCTCGATCCCCTGACGCCGGACGAGGCGGACTTCATGTTCCGTCATGCGGCGGAAATTGCCAGCTTCACCGGGCAGACCTCAACCTGGCTCGGTGTCAGCGCGGCGATGATGGAGCAACATCTGAACCGAATGCGCGACACGCTGCTCGCCATGGAACGCCTGCATCAGGACAGCTATCGCCAGTACGGACACCTTCGATCCCCCCTGTTCATTGCCGAGCGTGGGCGCCTGCTGAACCAACTCGATGCCCAATTGTTGACCTCCACCCGCCTGCGCAGCCACACGACCTTGGGCGATCATCCGAAGCTTAAAACCGCTCTGGGCATTTCCAGCCGCAGCCTGGTGCATCGCTGGGACAAAGCCGGTGGGCCGGGGCAGATACCGGGTTATGCGACGCATGTGAATGCCACTAGTCGCGCGGCCAAATACATGCAGACCGGTGGCTACATCGGGATCGGGCTGGGTGCGGTTTCTTCGTTGCTGGCTATTCAGGAGGTTTGTAGCGGTGGGTCTGAAGCTGCTTGCGAGAAGGTCTGGTTTACCGAGGGTGGGAAGTTTGCCGGGTCTACCGTGGGTGGCTCCGCTGGTGCAGCGTTAGGCCGTGAGATCAGTAGAACCGCCTGCGCGGCACTTAAGCGCACGCCAGTTGGCGGGGTTATCTGTGTTCTGATCGGGACAGGGGGTGGTGCATGGACAGGTGCGACTGTCGGTGGGGACGGCGGTGAATTCATGGGAGAAGTTTTGTACGAATCGACACTGCCATGATAGGCGAAGACTTTTGGTCGTCCTGGTCGGCTTTTTGGTTGGTAGGCAGCACATTCGTGATGGATATTCTGAGCCTTGGATTCACTTTTTATCTGAGCCGGCGTTATCTGGATGCAATGATAGAGGCCTTGCCTAACAGTCGATACCTCTACCTCTGGGCGCCGTTCTTGCGAAGACCGGGATGGTTTGAACGATTCTGGCTTATGAATAGCATCGCAGCGATGGTGGTATGGGCTCCGATACATATTCGTGCCGGTGATATCGACCCTGTCGATATCCAGAACTTTCCTGCGTGTCTCAAGCGATTGGTGCTTATTGATACAGTGCTGCTGTATGGCGCTGGGATCTGGATGCTTGTTGTCTACGCGCTGAGGAAGCTCGAGTGATTGTTTGGGTAGTGTAGTTGTGCACTACAAAAACGGGCGCCATCGAGGCGCCCGTTTTGATTTACCCATCAAACCTGCCCAGTTTTTTCCTACCCCAAAGCCACAAAAAACCTGCTTTCTCCCTTTCCTGTGCATGAACAGAATACAAATCCACCTGCACAGCAAACCCAAGGAGTGAGCCATGACGTTCTCAATTATCGGGCGTTGCCCTGAAACCGGGCAGCTCGGTATTGCCATCAGTTCTTCAAGCATTGCGGTAGGCGCGCGTTGCCCTTGGGTGCGGGCGGGGGTCGGGGCTGTCTCTACGCAGAACATTACGCTGCCGGCGTTGGGGCCGCAGATACTGGATCTGCTGGAGCATCAGCATCTGGAGGCCGACGCGGCGCTGGACAAGGCGCTCAATTCCAATGGGTGGAGTCAGTACCGGCAGGTCACGGTGATCGATGCGTCAGGCCGGATTGCCTGCTTCAGCGGCAAGGAGTCGTTGGGCGTGCATAACGCGGTGAAAGGCGAGCAGTGTGTCGCGGCCGGTAATCTGCTCAGCGATGTGCGGGTCATCGAAGCCATGGTCGCGGCGTTCGAGGCCGAGCCTGGTCAGTTGGCCGATCGCTTGCTGGCGGCGATGCAGGCGGCCATGGCCGCCGGTGGTGAGGCGGGACCGGTTCACTCCGCAGCGCTCAAGGTAGTGGGCGATTACACCTGGCCCATCATCGACTTGCGGGTCGACTGGGCCGAGGAAGACCCAATCGGACAGCTTGCCGGGCTCTGGCAGGCGTATCGGCCACAGATGCAGGACTACCTGACCCGCGCGCTCAACCCGACGGCTGCGCCGAGCTATGGAGTGCCTGGGGATGAGTAATGCTTCCAGTCGCGATCTTCTGGAACGTCTGGTTGGCTTCGTCACCGTGAGCAGGGACTCCAACCTCGAATTGATCCGCTTCATCGAGGCGTATCTGGCCGGGCATGGCGTTCAGAGTGAACTCTTCTATAACGAAGAAGGCACCAAGGCCAATTTGTTCGCGACCATTGGCCCGCTGAAGTCCGGCGGGGTAGTGCTCTCCGGTCACACCGATGTGGTGCCGGTTGAGGGGCAGGCCTGGACGGTTGATCCGTTCCATCTGACGGAAAAGGATGGGCGTCTCTACGGTCGCGGCACGGCAGACATGAAAGGGTTTATCGCCTCGGTGCTTGCCGCGGTGCCCGACTTTGTACAGCGTCCTCTTCTTGCTCCAGTGCATCTGGCGTTTTCTTACGATGAAGAAGTGGGATGCCTGGGTGTCAGGCCAATGCTCGCCGAGTTGCAGAAGCGGCCGCACAAACCCGCTCTGTGTTTGATCGGTGAGCCGACCGAGCTCAAGCCTGTGCTGGGTCACAAGGGCAAATTGGCGATGCGCTGCGAAGTGCGCGGTGCGGCTTGCCATTCCGCCTATGCGCCTTATGGCGTCAATGCGATCGAATACGCCGCGCAGCTGATTGGTCGGCTGGGCGCAATCGGTGCCGAGCTTGCGCATCCCGATCACCATGACGAGCGCTTTGATCCGCCGTATTCGACAGTGCAAACGGGTGTGATCAAAGGTGGCCGGGCACTGAACATTGTTCCGGCTGAATGCGAATTCGATTTTGAGGTCAGGGCGCTGCCTGACTTCGATGCTCAGGAGGTGGCGAACCAATTGCAGGCATACGCCGAGGAACAGGTTTTGCCAAAGATGCGGGCGGTACAAGCGGATACGGATATCCGTCTACGCCCGCTGAGTGCTTATCCCGGATTGGCAACTTCGCCCGAGAGTGAGGCGGCGCGGCTGCTTGCGCTCTTGAGCAACTCTTCAGCGTTTGGAACAGTAGCGTTCGGCACCGAGGGAGGGCTGTTTGACCAGGCCGGCATACCCACGGTTGTCTGTGGCCCTGGCAGCATGGATCAAGGGCACAAGCCCGACGAGTTCATCGCGCTGGAACAGTTGAACGGTTGTGATGCGATGCTGATTCGATTGGCTGACTACCTGTGTGCCGCTGTCATTTAAGGGTTCCCCGAACCCTGTGGGAGCGAGCCTGCTCGCGAAAGCGGAGTGGCAGGTACATTGATGTTGGGTGTGCCGACGACTTCGCGAGCAGGCTCGCTCCCACAAGGAGAGTCGCTGCCTGATTTTCGGTGGCAGGATCAGGGTTGGTTTTGCTGAGCAACCTTCTGGCTCAACTGCTCGCGGCAAAAGTCCACGAACAATTGCGCAGGCTTGGTCAGTTGATTGCGTTTCAGGCGTGCACAAGCCAGTCCGGAGGTTGAGACCGGTTCCTTGATATCGACCGTCACCACCTTTTTCCCATCGTAAGTGCATTCCGAATGCGGGCGGGTCACCAGGATGGAGAACCCGAACCCCTGACCGACCATGCCGCGCACCATCTCGATCGAAGGCGAGCTGAACACGATGTTCGGCGTCAGTTCCAGTTCGTGGAACAGGCTGACAAAGTAGGTTCGGCTCGGCTGCACATCGAGCAGAATCATTGGCTCCCCGCACAGATCCCTCAGCGATACCTCCTTCTGATCAGCAAAACGATGCCCTTCAGGCAGCAGGACGTAGGGTTTCTGCGGTGGCATCAGCGGCGTGGTTTCTATGGTGCTGTCGAGCCCGTGATCGTAGAGGAAGGCGACGTCGAAAGTGCCTGCGGTCAAACCTTGGACCAGCTCCTGCTGCTCGCCGTCGCGTATACGAATGTCCACGCCTGGATACAGCTTGCGAAAGTCAGCAATGAGCTGTGGCAAGTACAACGGGGCTACCGTCTCGAAGCACCCGATGTCGATCTGCCCGGACACCGTATCGTTATCGGCCAACGCATTCTGTTCAAACTCCCTGGCCATGCGCAGCAGCTCTTGCGCCTTGTGATAGAAACGCGTGCCGGTGGGTGTCAGGGAAACGCCTTGGGCGTGGTGGCGGATGAACAGCTGGACATTGAACGACTCCTCCAGGCTTTTGATCGCCGTTGAAACCGATGGCTGCGCGATATAGAGCTGTCTCGAAGCTTGCGCCACGCTGCCGGCTTCTACCGTGGTGACGAAGTACTTGAGTTGTCGCAAGGTATAGGAAGCCACACGCACCTCTTTTTGCTCTGCTTGCGGTGAGAGCCGGGATGGCTCCTGTCGCACGAATGCTTGACTGAACCTTACCCTATGACGGTTCCGGGCTGGTCCAGCGCTTGCCCAGTTTTTTCTTATACCCGGAGCATATTTTTAATAATTTTCCTCTGGGCACGGTTGACGCACTATCTCTCCAACCACTGATATCTACCCCGACTGCCCTGGCGGTCGTAAAGGGAGCGTAGCGTGTTTGACCTCGACTATTGGCAGCAAAGAGCTGCCCGGCAAACCTTCTCAGACAAAGCCTTGATCGATGGCCGGCAGGTATCGGCCTCTTCAGGCGCAACATTCGACGCCATCAACCCTGCGACCAACCAGTTGCTGGCCCGTGTCGCGGCCTGTGGCGAAGTGGAAGTGGAGCTGGCGGTTCGCAGTGCGCGCCGGGCCTTCAACGAAGGGCCTTGGGCACGCATGGCGCCGGTCGAGCGCAAGCGGGTGATGCTGCGTCTGTCTGAACTTGTTCTTGCGCACCGTGAAGAACTGGCGCTGCTGGATTCGCTCAACATGGGCAAACCGGTCATGGATGCCTACAACATCGATGTCCCGGGCGCCGCCCATGTATTGGCCTGGTATGGCGAGTCGCTGGACAAGCTGTACGACCAGGTCGCGCCCACCGCCTCATCGGCGTTGGCGACCATCACCCGTGAAGCACTGGGTGTCGTTGCGGCTGTCGTACCGTGGAATTTCCCGCTCGACATGGCAGCCTGGAAGCTGGCGCCGGCCTTGGCTGCCGGCAATAGCGTGGTACTCAAGCCTGCCGAGCAATCACCGTTCTCGGCATTGCGTCTGGCGGAGTTGGCCCTGGAAGCCGGTTTGCCGCCAGGCGTCCTGAATGTGCTGCCCGGGCTGGGTGAGTCCGCCGGCAAGGCGCTGGGCCTGCACCCTGATGTCGATTGCCTGGTGTTTACCGGCTCGACCCAGGTGGGCAAATACTTCATGCAGTACTCGGCGCAATCGAACCTCAAGCAGGTCTGGCTCGAGTGTGGCGGCAAGAGCCCGAGCCTGGTGTTCGACGACTGCCAGGATCTGGACCTGGCGGCGCAGAAAGCTGCATTCGGTATCTTCTTCAACCAGGGAGAAGTCTGCTCGGCCAACTCTCGCCTCTATGTGCAGCGTTCGATCAAGGATGAGTTTATCGAGCGGCTTCTGGAAAAAGCCAAAGCGTGGATGCCTGGCGATCCACTGGACCCTGCAAGCCCGGCGGGCGCCATCGTTGATGCGGCGCAGACCTCGCGTGTGATGAGCTTTATCGAGCGTGCCAGGGAAGACGGGGCAAGGCTGCTGACTGGCGGTCGTCGCTTGAGCTTCAATGGCTCCGACAATTTCATCGAACCGACGATTTTTTCCGACGTCCCCCACGATTCTCACCTGTCACGTGAAGAGGTGTTCGGTCCGGTGCTGGCGATTTCCACCTTCGACACCGAAGAGCAAGCGGTGCAACTGGCCAACGACAGCATTTATGGGTTGGCGGCCTCTGTGTGGAGTGATGACCTGAATCGCGCGCATCGCGTCGCTCGCGCTCTGAAGGCGGGTACTGTGTCGGTCAATACCGTGGATGCCCTGGATGTGACCGTGCCGTTCGGGGGTGGTAAGCAGTCGGGTTTCGGCCGTGACCTGTCGCTGCACTCGTTCGATAAATATACCCAGCTGAAAACAACCTGGTTTCAATTGCGTTGAGCTGACTTGGTAGTTTGATTACGAATTAACAATAAAAAGATGTCCTCGCGCGGCTGGTTATGCGCGTGTTTACGGCCGCGTGGTCGTGACTGCCTCAGTAACTAATCACAATTAAAAAGTGAGGGAGCTTTTATGTTCAGATATTCGTCTTCGAGCGTTACCGCGGTTGCGGGTTTAACCGCATTACTGACATTCACCGTGCCACTCGCCGCACATTCGGAAAGTCTTACGGTTATTTCGTTTGGTGGTGCGACAAAGGCCGCGCAAGAGGGTGCTTACTTCAAACCCTTTGAAAAAAGTGGTGCTGGCAAAGTTGTAGTCGGCGAGTACAGCGGCGAACTTTCCAAAGTGAAGGCCATGGTGGATGTGGGCCAGGTCAGTTGGGACGTTGTCGAAGTTGAAAGCCCTGAGTTGTTGCGCGGTTGCGAAGAGGGTTTGTTCGAGCGGCTGGACCCGGGACTGATCGGCGAAGCGGGCAACTACTTGCCTGGCGCGGTCAGTGAGTGCGGTGTGGCCAGTTACGTCTGGTCGATGGTGCTCGCCTACAACTCAGGCAAGGTTGCCGCGACGCCGACCTCCTGGGCAGACATGTGGAATCTGCAGCAGTTTCCAGGCAAGCGCGGTCTGCGCAAGGGCGCCAAATACACACTGGAAGTGGCGTTGCTCGCCGATGGCGTCAAGCAGGCTGACCTCTACAAAGTGCTGGGGACCAAGGAAGGGGTGGATCGGGCGTTTCACAAGCTTGACCAGATCAAGCCTTCGATTCAGTGGTGGGAAGCCGGTGCCCAACCGCCTCAATGGCTAACGGCGGGCGACGTCGTCATGTCGGCCGCCTATAACGGCCGTATCGCAGTCGCACAAAAGGAAGGCTCGAAACTCGCCATTTCATGGAACGGCCACCTTTACGATCCTGATCACTGGGCCATCGTTCGCGGCAGCCCGAACAAGGCGCTTGCCGAGCGCTTCATCGTGTTCGCCAGCCAGGCGAGCGGCCAGAAGTCCTTCTCCACGCAGATTCCCTACGGCCCGATCCGCAAGGACGTGCTGGCGCAGTTGCCGGCCGACACGCTGTCCCAGCTGCCCACGGCCCAGGCCAATCTGGCTGAGGGGCAACTGGTGGATGCCACCTTCTGGGTCGATCACGGCGAAGAGCTGGAGGAACGCTTCAACGCCTGGGCGGCCCGCTAAGCCGTTCGGGTCGCCCATCGCGACTCCAGGACGAGTCGCGCCGGGCGAAACGTGAGGCTGCCGGGAAACCGGGGCCTCGCTCATTCATCCCTGCCTCCCGCGTGGAGGCGATCAACAACAAAAACACGGGGAGATTGTCATGAGTTCAAACACATCCGCCGCCATCCTTGGCAATTCCGGCGGATTGCGTCGTGTCCTGGGGCTGGGCTCCTTGCTGGCTGTTGCGATCGGCGTCGTGGTGTCCCAGGGCGTCATGGTGCTGATGCTGCAAGGTGCGGGCATCGCCGGTTTTGGCTTCATCATTCCGCTGGCCATCGCCTATGTGCTGGCAATTACCTATGCCTGGTCGTTTTCCGAGCTGGCCTTGATGATTCCCAGGGCGGGCAGCCTCAGTAGTTACACGGAAGTGGCGATCGGGCATTTTCCGGCGATCCTGGCGACTTTTTCGGGCTATATGGTGGTTGCCATGTTTGCGCTCTCCGCCGAACTGCTCCTGCTGGACCTGGTGATCAGCAAGGTGTATCCCGGTGTCCTTGCGCACATGCTGGTGGCCTATGGCGTGCTGGGGCTGTTCACTGTGCTGAACCTGTTCGGCATCGATGTGTTCGCCAAGCTGCAGAACGTCCTGGCGCTGGTCATGGTCGTGGTCCTCGTCGCCATGGGGCTTGCGTCATTGAGTAACGGCCAGGCCGATTTCCAGTTGCCGCTCGATCAGGGTTGGAACCCGTTGGAGTTCGGCGCCATCACCCTGGCTGCCATGGCCGTCTGGGGATTTGTCGGGGCCGAGTTTGTCTGCCCCTTGGTGGAAGAAACACGCAACCCTGAGCGCAACATTCCACGCGCCATGACCATCGGTTTGACCGTGATCTTCGGCGTGATCGCTCTGTATTGCCTGGGTGCATTGCTCTGTATCCCGCGTGAACAACTGGCCAGCGATACGCTGCCGCACTACCTGCTCGCGACCACCGTTTTCGGTGAGGCAGGCAAGCTGTTTCTGGTCATCGCGGCCATCACCGCGACTTGCAGTACGGTGAATTCGTCCCTGGCCGCCTTGCCGCGCATGCTCTACGGCATGGCGCAAAACGGCCAGGCCTTCCCGCAGTTCAAGCAACTCACAAAGCGCGGCCGTACACCTTGGGTGGCGGTGCTGTTCGTCGCCGCGATCACCGGCCTGCCGATCCTGATCCTGGGTCACGACTCTGCGGCGATCAGCCTGCTGCTGTTGGCTGCCGCCCTTGCCTGGCTGCTGGCCTACATCATTGTTCACATCGATGTGATCGCCTTGCGCCGGCGCTATCCCCATCTGGCACGTCCATTCCGTTCACCGTTTTATCCATGGCCACAAGTCGTCGGCATCGCCGGCATGCTGTTTGCCATCTATCACGTCTCTCCGGCACCGGAGATGACCGCGCGCATTTTTGGTTGTGCCGGTGTGGTGCTGGGCGTGATATCGGTGATTGCTGTGCTGTGGGTCAAATTCGTGATGCGCAAGCCGCTGTTTACCCCGGAACCCCTCATTCAACACACATCGCAGGGCAACGATGCGCCTGGTGTGGCACCGCTGACCACGGTGTCCGGCAACTGAACCTTTATTCATTGTGAGGAGAACAAGAGATGACAACAGACTACAAACCCCAGCGTGAAACCAGGGACTATCAAGCGAGCGACGCCGCACACCACATTCACGCATTCCTTGATCAGAAAGCGCTGAATGCCGAAGGCCCTCGCGTCATCGTCGGTGGCGAGCGTCTGCATCTGTGGGACAACGACGGCAATCGCTACCTCGATGGCATGTCGGGCTTGTGGTGCACCAACCTCGGTTATGGTCGCAAGGATCTGGCCGCCGCGGCGACTCGTCAGCTGGAGCAGTTGCCGTACTACAACATGTTCTTCCACACCACTCACCCGGCAGTGGTCGAGTTGTCGGAGCTGCTGTTCAGCCTGCTGCCCAAGCACTACAGCCACGCGATCTACACCAACTCCGGCTCGGAAGCCAACGAGGTATTGATTCGCACGGTGCGCCGCTACTGGCAGATTCTGGGCAAGCCGCAGAAGAAGGTCATGATCGGTCGCTGGAACGGTTATCACGGCTCCACCCTGGGCGCCAGCGCGCTGGGCGGCATGAAGTTCATGCACGAAATGGGCGGTGTGATTCCCGATGTCGCGCACATCGATGAACCCTACTGGTTCGCCCATGAGGGTGATCTGACCCCGGCGGAGTTCGGCCTGCGTGCAGCCCGGCAACTGGAAACGAAGATTCTCGAACTGGGCGCCGAGAACGTCGCTGCCTTTATCGCCGAACCCTTCCAGGGCGCTGGCGGCATGATTTTCCCGCCAGAAAGCTACTGGCCGGAAATTCAGCGCATCTGCCGCCAGTACGACGTTCTGCTGTGTGCTGACGAGGTGATTGGTGGCTTCGGGCGTACCGGTGAGTGGTTTGCCCACCAACACTTCGATTTCGAGCCGGACACCCTGTCCATCGCCAAGGGCCTGACCTCGGGCTACATCCCCATGGGCGGCCTGATTCTGAGCCGGCGCATGGCCGAGGTGCTGGTGGAGCAGGGCGGTGTGTTTGCCCACGGTCTGACTTACTCCGGTCACCCGGTGGCGGCCGCAGTGGCTATCGCCAACCTCACGGCGTTGCGCGATGAGGGTGTGGTCACCCAGGTGAAGAACGACACCGGCCCGTATCTGCAGCAGTGCCTGCGCGAAGTATTCGGCCACCACCCGTTGGTGGGGGAGATCCAGGGTGTCGGGTTGGTGGCGGCGTTGCAGTTTGCGCAAGACAAGGCGACGCGCAAGCGCTTTGCCAACGAAGGTGACATCGCCTGGCGCTGCCGCACGATCGGTTTTGAAGAGGGCGTGATCATCCGCTCGACGCTGGGCCGCATGATCATGGCGCCGGCCCTGATCGCGACGCGCGGTGAAATCGACGAACTTATCGCCAAGACCAGGATTGCTGTTGATAGAACGGCTCAAGAAATCGGCGTGCTTTAAACAAGTCACTGTGGGAGCGAGCCTGCTCGCGAATGCGGTTGATCATTCAACATTGATGTCGACTGATGCACCGCTTTCGCGAGCAGGCTCGCTCCCACAGGTTTGCGTTAATAACGATTAAATAGAACACATAAAGAGCTGGGTCGTTAGTTAGGTTTTTTCTGGCCAGCAACTATAAAAAACATAATTTCGCTATTTGCATTTACCTCACAGAATAAAACTACCCCGCAAACAAAGTAATAAGCGCGGAACTAACTCATTAAAACGGCTGATCTGTCGCGACTTGGCGCGCCATAGTCGCGCCTCACTGAAGGGCACAAGCATGACTGTTAATAAAATCGAAGTAGATACGCTTGTTGTCGGGGCCGGCCAGGCTGGCGTCGCCATGAGTGAGCACTTGAGCAAGCTCGGTGTTCCGCACCTCGTGCTGGAGCGTAATCGCATTGCTGAAGCGTGGCGCACCGGGCGTTGGGATTCGCTGGTTGCCAATGGTCCTGTCTGGCATGACCGCTTTCCCGGGTTGGCGTTCGAAGACCTTGAGCCCGATGCCTTTGCTTCAAAGGATCGCGTTGCCGCCTATTTCGAAGCTTATGCCGAGAAGTTCGAAGCGCCGATCCGTACCGGTGTCGAAGTCAAAAAAGTGGTGCGCAATGCCGATCGCCCCGGCTTCACCATCGAAACGTCCGAAGGCGTGATCGAGGCTAATCGTGTGGTGGCGGCGACGGGTCCTTTCCAGCGTCCGGTCATTCCACCGATTGCCCCGAAAGACGAGCGGATCACGCAAATTCATTCGGCCCAGTATTTCAATCCGCAGCAATTGCCCGAGGGCGGGGTTCTGGTGGTGGGAGCAGGCTCTTCCGGGGTACAGATCGCTGATGAACTACAGCGTGCCGGTAAACAGGTCTATCTGTCTGTCGGTCAGCATGACCGTCCGCCTCGCGCCTATCGTAACCGTGACTTCTGCTGGTGGCTGGGGGTTCTGGGACTCTGGGATGCCGAGGTCATGCAGCCAGGCCGTGAGCACGTGACCATCGCGGTCAGCGGTGCGCGTGGCGGGCAGACTGTTGATTTCCGTGCGCTCGCCAGGCAGGGCGTCACGCTGGTGGGTCTGACCCAATCCTTCAACGACGGCGTGGTGACGTTCCAGCAGGATCTGGCGCGAAACGTCGCTGCCGGAGACGAGAACTACCTGTCGCTGCTGGATGCGGCGGATGCCTACGTAGCGCGAAATGGCCTTGATCTGCCGGAAGAGCCCGAAGCCCGCTTCATGCTGCCCGACCCGGATTGCATCACCCACCCGATCCTTGAGCTGGATTTGGCCGAGGCGGGAATCACCTCGATCATTTGGGCCACCGGCTACGCGGTCGATTACAGCTGGCTGCAGGTCGACGCGTTCGACGAAAAGGGCAAGCCACGTCATCAGCGCGGTGTCTCGAGTGAGCCTGGTGTTTATTTCGTGGGGCTGCCGTGGCTGTCCCGTCGCGGTTCGAGCTTTATCTGGGGCGTTTGGCACGACGCCAAACATGTCGCGGGCCACATTGCCACTCAGCGCCAGTACCTGGAATACCGGGATCCGTCGCAGCGTTAAGAATCGATCATCAATCAAGCTTCAGGGGAGCCAGCAGATGCCTACTCACACTCGAATTCGCATGTTCAATACCAAAGACACCTATCCCAACCAGTCTCTGGACAATGATCTTTGCCAAGCCGTACGGGCGGGCAACACGGTGTATGTCAGGGGCCAGATCGGCACCGATTTCGAAGGTAACCTGGTGGGTCTTGGCGACCCGGGTGCCCAGGCCGAACAGGCGATGAAGAACGTCAAGCAATTGCTGGAAGAGGCGGGCAGCGATCTTTCCCATATCGTCAAAACCACGACCTACATCATTGACCCGCGTTACCGGGAGCCGGTTTATCAAGTCGTGGGCAAGTGGCTCAAAGGCGTTTTCCCGATCTCGACGGGGCTGGTGATTTCCGGGCTTGGGCAACCTCAGTGGTTGATGGAAATCGACGTGATTGCTGTCATCCCGGATGACTGGCAGGCGAACTAAGTATTGAACCCGACGCTCCCACAGGTTATGCACCTTGCGGGGAGCAGGCGTTATGGCGTGGCGGGCAGGAGGAACCGTGCAATCACCGGCAAATGATCGGAAATACGCAACGTATCGTCCTGCCTGACCATCGCCTCAACACGTTTGATGCGGGGGCTGTAAAACAGGTAATCGACGGTGCGGTCCGGGCCGTTCAGGCCCGGGTCGTTGGGGTAGTGGGTCAGCCAGCGGGCGCGGTCGATGCCGCTGGCTTCATTGTTGGTGGGGATCATCGGGTATTTGTCCCACAGGGCGTGCAAGGCGCTGTCGGCGGTGTAGGGCGTGCGTTGCTCACTGGGCAGGCGCTGGTATTGTCCCAGCGGCAGCAAATTGAAATCGCCGCCGATCAGCCAGGGCGTACCGCGGCTTTCGAACTTGTCGAGGACTTTGGCCACGGCGGAAATCTGCGTTTGCAGTGTTTGGTCCGGTTGCGTCACGCGGTCCAGGTGGGTGTTGAGCACGGCCAGCTGACCGCCGTCGCTCAACGGCAGGTAGGCGACCAGCAAGGCGTTTTTCGGTTGAAACTGGCGTTTGATCAGATTGGTCGGGGCGACCGGTAATTGCAGGCGCTGGGCATGATCAATCTGATAACGGCTCAAGGTCGCCAGTTGTCGGCCGACGCTGCCGAAGATATGCGGATCGGGGACGAAGTCAGCCTTCCAGTCGAAGGCGTGGACACTGCAGGGATACAGATCGGCGACCCGTTCCAGCAGCAGTTTGAGCTGGTTCTGGTAATCGCTGGCCTTGGCGCCGTCATCGAGTTCCTGCAACAGCACCACATCCGGTTGTTCGTCGCGAATCACCCGTGCCACTTCATCCAGGCTGAAGGCCATGTCTTCGGGGGTAGGGGCGTCGTCGGCGCCGGCGGCCAGGTCATTCCAGAACACGTAACGCTTGCCCGCCAGGTACTGGACGTTCCAGGTCATCACCTTCAGCGCCTGGCCGGGCGCCAGGGACGGTGCCCGGGTACTGCAGCTGACCGGCAGCACTTCCCTGGCTTCGGGGCGCCAGGTCAGGCTGTAGATCATCACGCCGGCCAGACCGGTGACAATCAGCAATCCCAGCAAGGTGTAGCGCAGTAGTCGGGTCATGGCTCGGCTTTTAGCGTTACGGAAATTGACCCCGAGCATACCCGACTGACGGTCGGTCGCCCAAGGTCAGAGTGGCCCGTCGATTTTTTCCGGCACTTCGCTGATCAGCATGAACAGGCGGAAGATGACCACGCTGGTGAACAATTGCAGGAAGCTGTGGGCGCTGTCGATCAGCAGTGAGATCACCGGGTTCTGCGGCTCGGGATATGCCGCCAGCGTCGCGCCCTTGAGCAGCCACAACGGCGCCATCACGCACAGAATGCACACCAGAATGCGCATGAAATGGCCGCGGGTCAGGCGCAGGCTTTCCTTCATCGCCGCCAGCGGCGCCAAGCCACGCAACACCAGCAGGTACTCGCCGAACGCCAGGGTCACCATCAGCCAGATGCCCGGCAGGAAGTACAGCGACAGACCCAGAAGAATCAGTAGGGTGTTGAGGGCGGTCAGCAGGGCGAATCGTGGCCACAGGTAGGCGGATCGCGACAGCAGCTCGCGGTTACTTGGCGATTCGCCACGGCTGCGGGCATCGAGAAACAGGATCAGCGCGGCGGTGTACAGCGGATAAACCAGCAGGCCGACCATCACACTGACGCCGGGGAAACTGTCCGGCTCGGTGGAGCGGTCGACCACTTGTTGCAACAGGGCTTCGACGATCACCAGCGGCAGGCACAGCCGCACGATCTGGCCCAGATTGCGCTTGAAGAAATACAGGGAGTCACGCAGTACATCGAACGGATTCATCAGTCGGTATCGCAGGTTGAAAGCAGTGGCTCACTTTAACCGATGAAGTGGAGGAGGGCGCAAACGTAAACGTTCGGTAAAGGTTATTGAAACAACTTGTTTCAGTCTCCATTAAGGTCGAGCACCTTATCCTGAGTGGGAAAGGTCAACGATTTCCCCGGCAATCTACGAGGTCGCCATGAACAACGAAGAACAAACCCTTATCGATGGACTGTTTTCCCGGCTGCAACAGGCCGAATCGGACTCAGCCCCGCGCGATGCCCAGGCCGAGGCGCGGATCAAGGAACATCTGACTCGCCAGCCCGCGGCAGGTTATTTCATGACCCAGGCGATCCTGGTGCAAGAGGCGGCGATCAAAAGCCTCGATGAACAGAACAGACAACTCACCGCGCAGATCCAGCAATTGCAGGCTGACCTGCAACAGGCGAAGGCGCAGACAGCGACTGCGGCGCCGAGCAGCGGTGGTTTTCTGTCGAGCATTTTCGGAAGTGGCACCCGTGATCCGCAGCCTGCGCCAAACCCAAGTGCGCCCGTGTCGAGCGGTGGCGGCTGGCGAGAGCCGGGGCGGTCCTCGTTCAATTCGCAACCGCCGCAGCAGAATTTCGGTGCCCCGGCGCAACCAAACGTTCCACCGCAGAACTATGCCCCACAACAAGCGGCACCGACCGGTAGCAGCTTCCTCGGCGGCGCACTGAAGACCGCGGCCGGTGTGGCGGGGGGCGTGATGCTGGCACAAGGCATCAGCAGCCTGTTCCATCACAATCAGCAACCGCAGGAAGTCGTCGAAGTCATCAAGGAAGAGCCGGCCCAGGTCAACGACCAAAGTAACAATGGCTGGGGCGACGATCAGCGCATGGCCGGTAACGATTCCTACGGCAATGATCAGGGCGGTTTTAACGACGCCGACTACAGCGATGACAGCTCATCGTTCTTGGGTGGCGACGACGATTCTTTCGTCTGATTCAAGCTGTCAGATCTAGCACCTGACCCTGTGGCGAGGACGCAAGCTCCCTCGCCACAGGCTGCCATTCGTCCGAGGCTGCCAGGTGCCTGCGGCCGATTTTTCGCGGAACTCTCCTTCGGACTGGCATACTGGACGACTTTCGGGCCAGGGGCCTGATCCTGCCTGTGCACCAAGGGGATGTTGCGGTGAAGAAAATCGCTGTGTTCGCCGATGTCCAGAACCTCTATTACACCGTGCGTCAGGCCTACGGTTGCCACTTCAACTATGCCGCGCTGTGGGCTGAAATCAGCAAGCAGGGGCAGATCGTCGAGGCCTATGCCTACGCCATCGATCGTGGTGACAGCAAACAGCAGCAGTTCCAGCAGATCCTGCGCAACCTCGGTTTCACCGTGAAGCTCAAGCCCTACATCCAACGCAGCGATGGCTCGGCCAAGGGCGACTGGGACGTGGGCATCACCCTCGACATCATGGATGCGGCGGCCCATGTCGACGAAGTGGTGTTGGCCTCGGGTGATGGAGATTTCGACATGCTGCTGGAACGCATCATCACCAAGCACGGCATTCAGGCGGTGGCCTATGGCGTGCCTGGCCTGACCGCCAACTCGCTGATCCGCGCCGCCAGCCGCTACGTGCCGATCGAAGGCGCCTTGCTGCTCAAGAATTGATTTTTACGGAGTTGAAACAGGTTTGGAACGCATTGCAGTCATCGACTTTGAAACCACCGGCATCTCCCCAAGCAGCAGCTGCCGGGCCACGGAAATTGCTGTGGTGATCCTTGAACAGGGGCGCATCGTCGAGCGTTATCAGAGCCTGATGAATGCCGGCGTGCGCGTCCCGGCCTTCATCGAACAACTCACCGGTATCAGTAACGCCATGCTGCGCACCGCGCCCTCGGCGGAGCAAGTGATGAACGAGGTCAACGAATTCGTCGGCACCACACCTTTGCTGGCGCATAACGCCGCCTTCGACCAGAAGTTCTGGGACTTCGAGCTGGGGCGGATCAAACGCACCCGCCTGCAGAATTTCGCCTGTTCGCTGCTACTGGCCCGTCGCCTGATGCCCGCCGCGCCGAACCACAAACTCGGGACCCTCACCACGTTCGCCAACCTGCCTCACACCGGCAAGGCCCACCGGGCGATGGCCGATGCGGAAATGGCCGCCAACCTGACGGCGCACCTGGCTGAAGAGTTGCGCCACAAGCATGGTTTGCGCGAGCTGTCCCATGATTTGCTGTGCAAGTTGCAGAAAGTGCCGGCGGCGAAGGTAGGCGAACATCTCAAGCGGTATCGCGGGTTCTGACAGCGATACAAATCCCCTGTGGGAGCGAGCAGGCTCGCTCCCACAGGGGATCATCGACAAAAATTAAATCGCCTTGCCATTCCCTTCCAGCTGGCCCAACGGCACGCGCTTTTCTATCGCACTCGACAACACAATCGACGTCTTGCTGAACCCGAATTGGGCAACCCGGTTGATCAACTCTTCCAGCTCCGGCATCGAGCCCACCGCCGCTTGCATGATCACGCACGGGTCGCCGGTCACCCGGTGGCATTCGGTGAGCTGTGGGATTTGGATCAGGTCGTCGTAGGCTTTCTGGTTGCCGTGCTGGTTCAGGCGCAGTTCGATGACGCACCGGATCGGCAGGCCGACCTTGGACATATCGACTTTCGCCTGGTAACCGGTGATCACGCCGCTGGCTTCGAGTTTGGCCACGCGCTCGGCCACGGCCGGGGCCGACAGGTTGACCTTGCGCGCCAGGTCGGCGTAGGACGCGCGACCGTTTTCCAGCAGGGCGCTGAGCAGCATGCGGTCGTACTTATCCATCGTGCTGACTCCTGAAAAATAACGGACTTTCGAAAACACGGTATATAGCCTTGAACTCCGTGTTTTGAAAAGTGTACTGGCGCTTTAAACAGGTTTTGTAACTTATTTTCTGGCGGCAGCCTTTCTAGAATAGCCGTTCAGTTGTCCTGCCTGTGAGCTGCCACCATGTCCGGCCTACGTCGCTTTCCCTTACCGTTGATCGCTGCCTTTTTCGCCTTGTACGTGATTTGGGGCTCGACTTACCTGGTGATCCGCATCGGTGTGGAGTACTGGCCGCCCTTGCTGCTCGCGGGCATCCGCTTCGTCATCGCCGGCACCTTGATGTATGCCTTCCTGCGCTGGCGCGGGGCGCCGGCGCCGACTTGGGCGCAATGGAAAGCCGCGGGGATCATCGGCGTGTTGCTGCTGGCATGCGGCAACGGCGCGGTCAGCGTGGCCGAGCACACCGGCGTCGCTTCCGGAGTGGCCGCGCTGGCGGTGGCGACGGTGCCGCTGTTTACCTTGCTCTGTGGCTATTTCTGGGGCGCGCGCAATACCCGTCTCGAATGGGCTGGCGTTGCACTGGGAATGATCGGCATCGTCATGCTCAACCTGGGCTCCAACCTGCAATCGAGCCCGTTGGGCGCCGCCCTGCTGATTTTTGCCGCGGCCACCTGGGCCTTCGGCTCGGTGTGGAGCAAACACTTGCCGTTGCCTGAGGGGGCAATGGCCAGTGCCGTGGAAATGCTGGTGGGTGGCGTGGTGTTGCTGATCGGTAGTGCGGTCAGCGGCGAGCATCTGGAAAAGATGCCGCCGATCGAAGGCTGGGCCGCGCTGGCGTACTTGACCGTGTTCGGTTCGATCATCGCCTTCAACGCTTACATGTACCTGCTGAAACACGTACGTCCGGCGGCGGCCACCAGTTATGCCTACGTCAACCCGGCCGTGGCGGTGTTGCTGGGGATCGTGTTTGTCGGCGAGACGATCGGTATCGAGGAAGCACTGGCGATGCTGGTGATCATCAGTGCTGTGGTACTGATTGGCCTGCCGCAATGGCGAAGGACGCCACAGCAGCCGGTGGCGAAGGTCGTGCCGACGGTGGTGCCGACAGTGGTGCCAACAGAATCCCGTGTGAATTAGGGTAAACTGCGCGCCATTGCATTCTTGTTTTGCACCACTCGCGCTGAAATTTCCTACGGTACTCCCATGACTTTCGCCACCCTTGGCCTGATCGAACCCTTGTTGCGCTCTCTTGAGAAGCTCGGCTACCAGACTCCGACGCCGGTTCAGGCGCAAGCCATTCCGGCGGTGCTGGCCGGTCGCGACCTGATGGCAGCGGCCCAGACCGGCACGGGCAAGACCGCCGGTTTCGCCTTGCCACTCCTGCAATTGCTGGCCATGGAAGGGCCGAAAGTCAGCGCCAACTCGGTCCGCGCGCTGATCCTGGTGCCGACCCGCGAACTGGCCGAGCAGGTTCACGAAGCCGTGCGCCAGTACGCCGAGAACCTTCCATTGCGCACCTATGCGGTGTACGGCGGCGTCAGCATCAACCCGCAAATGATGAAGCTGCGCAGTGGCGTCGATCTGTTGGTTGCCACGCCGGGCCGATTGCTCGACCTGTTCCGCCAGAACGCGCTGAAGTTCAACCAGTTGCAAACCCTGGTGCTGGACGAAGCCGACCGCATGCTCGATCTGGGCTTTTCCGAAGAACTGGCGAACATCTACAAAGCGCTGCCGAAGAAACGTCAGACCCTGTTGTTCTCCGCGACCTTCTCCGACGACATTCGCCTGTTGGCCGGGCAAATGCTCAACGATCCGCTGAGCATCGAAGTCAGCCCACGCAACGTGGCGGCCAACACCGTCAAGCAGTGGGTGGTGACGGTGGACAAGAAGCGCAAGCCGGAGCTGTTTGTGCACTTGATGCGCAAGGGCAAGTGGAAGCAGGTGCTGGTGTTCGCCAAGACCCGTAACGGCGTGGACGCGCTGGTGGAAAAACTCCAGGGCCTGGGCATCAATGCCGACGGCATCCACGGCGACAAACCCCAGGCGACTCGTCAGCGTGCGCTGGACCGCTTCAAACTCAGCGAAGTACAGATCCTGGTCGCCACCGACGTTGCGGCCCGTGGCCTGGATATTGAAGACTTGCCGCTGGTGGTCAATTTCGACTTGCCGATCGTGGCCGAGGACTACATTCACCGGATCGGCCGTACCGGTCGTGCGGGATCCACCGGGGAGGCGATTTCTCTGGTGTGTGCCGATGAAGTGAATCTGCTGTCGGCTATCGAGATGCTGACCCGTCAGACCTTGAAGCGTCAGAACGAGCCGGACTTCGAGCCTGAGCATCGGGTGCCGGATACCGATGCCAGTGGTCAGGTGATCAAGAAGCCGAAAAAACCGAAGAAGCCAAAGGCTTCCGGTGGTGGCGGCAAGCGTAACCTCGGTAAGTGGGTCGATAGCGGGGAGGTTTCTGCGCCGGAACCTTCGGTCAAGCCTGTGCGTAAAGTACCGGTGTTCAATACCGGGCCGCGCAAGCGTAAGCCTTGATTATCTGCGGCGTCTGTCAGGCCGCCTTCGCGAGCAGGCTCGCTCCCACATTTGATCTGCGCCATACGAAGATTCATTGTGGGAGCGCGCCTCGGTTTTCAGTTCTTGCGCTGCAACCACTCGACAATCCCGAACCCCGCCGCCCGCCCACTGGCGAAACACGCGGTCAGCAGATAGCCCCCGGTCGGCGCCTCCCAATCGAGCATTTCCCCTGCGCAGAAGACGCCGGGCAGTGGCTTGAGCATCAAACGTTCATCCATCGATTCGAACATCACGCCGCCAGCACTGCTGATCGCTTCGTCCAATGGACGGGTTTTCACCAGGCTCAGAGGCAATGCCTTGATCGCAATGGCCAGTGACGTCATGTCTGCAAAGGTTTCGGCAGATGTCAGCTCTCGCAGCAGCGCGGCCTTCACGCCGTCGATTCCGAGTTGACTGTGCAGATGCTTGGCCATCGAGCGTGAGCCGCGCGGTTTGCTGAGGGCGGCCTGGACTTTATCCACAGGCCGACCCGGCAACAGATCGATATGGAGGGTCGCGCAGCCGTGCAGGTTTATGGCTTCGCGAATCGGTGCCGACAGGGCATAAATCAGACTGCCTTCAATGCCCGTGGCGGTGATCACACATTCACCCAATCGTGGAATGTCGTCGTTCAAACCGATGGCGATGTTTTTCAACGGTGCGCCAGCGAATTTGCTGACCATCAATTCGCTCCAGGCCTGCACTTCGAAGCCGCAATTACTCGGTTGCAACGGCGCCAATCCTACGCCGCGCTGCTCAAGTGGCAGCATCCACGCACCATCCGAACCCAGGCGTGCCCAACTGCCGCCACCGAGGGCGAGCAGGGTCGCGTCGGCTTGAACGGTTTTCTCGCCATCGGGGCTGTCGATACGCAAGCCGCCGAGTTCATCCCAACCCAGCCAACGGTGACGGGTGTGGATAACTACACCGCTGTCGCGCAGGCGCTTGAGCCAGGCGCGCAGCAATGGCGCAGCTTTCATGTCGGTTGGAAACACCCGGCCGGAGCTGCCGACAAAGGTCTCGATGCCCAGATCATGAATCCACTGACATAGCGCATCGGCCCCGAAACCCCGCAGCAACGGCGCAATTTGCGGTGCACGTTCGGCGTAGCGCGAGAGGAACGCCGGGTAGGCTTCGGAGTGGGTGATATTCATGCCGCCGACACCGGCCAGGAGGAATTTGCGGCCCACTGAAGGCATGCTGTCGTACAGGTCGACCTTGATCCCGGCCTGGCTCAACACTTCAGCCGCCATCAGACCGGCGGGGCCGCCGCCGATGATGGCGACGTGGGAAGGGGAGGTGGTCGAGGATCGGGTCATGGGGAGCGCTGCGGTGATGGCCAATGAAGCCGGGCATTCTACCGCACCGCCGCTCCCACATTTGATCTTCAGTGTTTTCAGAAAGGGTGATTAAAAAATAACCGCTGGTCTGTAGCCCATACTCCGCAAGGGTTGTAGTCCCTTTCGCTCAGGTTATCCACAGGCAGCTCCACAGGCATTGTGGGTAAAGCATCCACAGCTCAATGACAACCCGATGACTGCCAGACCCGCTGCGCGCTGTGATGGAGAATACCGTGGCGGCGGGCCAGGGCCTTGCGGTCCTTGCTGTAGCCGCCGCCGATCACTCCGACCACCGGGATATCCCGGCCCAGGCAATGGCGCATCACGCTTTCATCGCGGGCGGCGACGCCTTGGTCGGTCAGTTTCAGGTAGCCCAGCGCGTCATCTTTGTGCACATCGACACCGGCGTCGTACAGCACCAGATCCGGTTGGTAGAGCGGCAGCAGATAGTTGAGTGCATCGTCGACGACCTTGAGGTAATCGGCGTCGCCCATGCCATTGGGCAACGGGATGTCCCAGTCACTTTCGGCCTTGCGGGCAGGAAAGTTCTTCTCGCAATGCAGGGAAACGGTCACTGCTTCCGGGGTGTTGTGCAGGATGCGCGCGGTGCCGTCGCCCTGGTGCACATCGCAATCGAAGATCAATACCCGGTTCACCCGGCCACTTTCCAGCAGGAAATGGCTGATCACCGCCAAGTCATTGAAAATGCAAAAACCTGCCGGGTGGTCGTAGTGCGCGTGGTGTGTACCGCCCGCCAGATGACAGGCCAGGCCATGCTGCAGCGCCTGCTCGGCCGCCAGCAGGGAGCCGCCGACCGCCCGCACCGTGCGCCGGGCCAGGGCTTCGCTCCAGGGCAAGCCCAGGCGCCGCTGATCCTCGCGGGAAAGTTCGCCACCCATGTAGCGCTCGATATACGAAGGGTCATGGGCGAGGGCGAGAATCTCCTGCGGGCACAGTTCCGGGCGCAGCAGATCGGCGTCGCAGGTCAGGCCGCTGTCCACCAGGTGATCGCGCAACAGGCGAAACTTGTCCATGGGGAAGCGATGATCCGCCGGGAACTCGGGGCTGTAGTCTTCGTGATAGATCAGCGGCAGGGGCATAGCTGCTTTGTCTTTAAAAGGCATACGGGAATGAGTGAAGGATCCTACCAGCGTTGTAGACTTGCGACATCCAAACGGAGGGCGGGGGGACGATGGAGCCGATACTGAAGCTCGAGAGCGCGCGACTGTTGATGCGCCAGTGGCGCGACGAGGATCTGCCGGAGTTTGCGGCGATGTGTGCCGATCCACAGGTCATGCGTTATTTTCCGGCGCCCTTGAGTCGCCTGCAAAGCGCCTCATTGATTGGGCGAATCAGGGGGCATTTTGCCGAACACGGCTTCGGCCTTTGGGCGCTGGAGCGCAAGGACACGGAGCAGTTCATCGGTTTTACCGGGCTTGGCGTGGTCGGGTTCGACGCGCCTTTCACCCCGGCCATCGAGATCGGCTGGCGTCTGGCACGACAACACTGGGGACTTGGCTATGCCAGCGAAGCCGCGTGGACCGCTCTGCGTTGTGGCTTTGACCGATTGCCGCTGAGTGAGATCGTCTCGTTCACCGCTGACAACAATCTGCCTTCGCAGAAGGTCATGCAGGCCATCGGCATGCACCATGACCCTGCCGATGACTTCGAGCATCCGAAGCTCGCCGTCGATCATCCGCTGCGTCATCACGTGCTGTATCGCATCAGCCGTGAACAATGGCTGCAAACCTTGCATGGATAACCTGGCACGGACGTTTACAATGGCCCTCATGTTGGCACGGGCCAGAAACTGAATCGACCGACGCAGCCAAGACTGCGCGGCATTGCGTTGTGTGAGGAGAGTCTGAATGAGCCAAGTGTTGGATGATCTGGTGGACCTGCTGACCCTGGAGCCGATCGAGGAAAACCTGTTCCGTGGCCGCAGCCAGGACCTGGGCTTTCGCCAGTTGTTCGGCGGTCAGGTACTCGGCCAGTCGCTGTCGGCGGCCAGTCAGACCGTTGAACAAACGCGTCACGTGCATTCGATGCACGGTTACTTCCTGCGTCCGGGCGATGCCGGGTTGCCGGTGGTGTATCAAGTTGATCGGGTCCGCGACGGCGGCAGTTTCAGCACGCGCCGGGTGACGGCGATCCAGAAGGGGCATCCGATCTTCACCTGCAGCGCCTCGTTCCAGTACGACGAAGAGGGTTTCCAGCACCAGAGCGAGATGCCGCAAGTGGTCGGGCCGGAAAACCTGCCATCGGAGCTTGAGCTTACGCAGCAGCGCGCGCACCTGATCCCGGAAAAAATGCGCGAAAAGCTGCTGTGCCCGAAGCCGATCGAATTTCGGCCAATCACCGAGAAAGATCCCTATAACCCGCAACCCTCGGATCCGATCAAGTACGTCTGGTTTCGTGCCGACGGTGCCTTGGCCGACTCTCCGGCGCTGCACAAATATTTACTGGCCTACGCCTCGGACTTCGGACTGTTGACCACCTCGATGCAGCCCCATGGTAAATCGGTCTGGCACAAGGACATGCAGGTCGCCAGTCTCGACCACGCGCTGTGGTTCCATGCCGACCTGCGTGCCGATGACTGGTTGCTGTACGCCATGGACAGTCCGTGGGCCGGTAACTCTCGTGGGTTCTCCCGCGGCAGCGTGTTCAACCGTGCCGGGCAACTGGTGGCTTCAGTCACCCAGGAAGGCCTGATTCGCCATCGCAAGGATTGGGCATGAGCCTGGCCGAGGTGCGTCATTGGGTGTTCGACATGGACGGCACCCTGACGGTGGCCGTGCATGACTTCGCGGCGATTCGCGTGGCCTTGGCGATCCCGGCGGACCACGACATCCTGACTCATCTCGCGGCGTTGCCAGCCGATGAAGCCGCAGCCAAGCACGCGTGGCTTCTGGAGCACGAGCGGGATCTGGCGCTGGGCTCGAAGCCGGCACCGGGTGCCGTGGAGCTGGTGCGTGAGCTGGCCGGACGTGGCTATCGACTGGGTATTCTCACGCGTAATGCCCGTGAACTGGCGCATGTCACCCTGGAGGCCATCGGCCTGGCCGACTGCTTCGCCGTGGAGGATGTGCTCGGTCGCGATGAAGCACCGCCAAAACCGCATCCCGGTGGTTTGCTGAAACTGGCCGAGGCCTGGAATGTGTCGACCAGCGAGATGGTGATGGTCGGCGATTATCGCTTCGATCTGGATTGCGGGCGTGCGGCGGGCACGCGGACGGTGTTGGTGAATTTACCGGATAATCCGTGGCCGGAATTGACGGACTGGCATGCGGCGGATTGTGGGGCATTGCGGCAATTGCTTTCGGCTTGAGAGCATCGTTGTCTGGTTAACCGCCTTCGCGAGCAGGCTCGCTCCCACATTGGTTCTGCTGTGAACACATCCTTTGTGAACGCCAGGAAGCAAATGTGGGAGCGGGCTTGCTCGCGAACAGGCCCTGCCAGGCTCCACAAAACCTACTGCCCAAACAACGCTTTCTGCCCCTCCGGCGAGGTAAACATCCCATCCCCGTCATGCCCCACCCCGCGCACTTCGATCAGTTGCTGCTTGAGCCCTTGCGGTTGCAGGCGCTTCAGATAATTGAAGTAAAAACGCCCCCGCGCCAATCGATTCGGGCCTTGTGCCTTGGCCTCGCAGCTTTTATCCAGCGCCGGGTGATTGGGGTCGGTGTCCTGCTGCCCCAGTAGATAAACGATGTCGCGTTTGAGGTATTTTTCCTGCAATTGCGCGGCACTTTGTCCTTCGGCATAGGCGGGTAAGTCTGTCAGTCCATACTTCCAGCGGTTGAAGTCCGGGCATCCGGCGTGACTGAAGGCCACCGGTCGCCGCTCATCGAAATACGCGTAAGAAGACGGATTGGCGATGACGTAGCGCACCTGCATGCCAGCGGCCTGCACAGCGGGTTGATCGTGGCCCAGCAAAGCGTAGCGCTGAACCACTTGAGCGCCACCGGAATGGCCGGCGATCACGATTTGCTTCACATCCGGAAACTGTTTGCGATCACTCAGGCGGGCGACGATTTCGTCCAGTGCCTCGTAGGAGCTCAGACGAAACGGTGCGGTGGACTCGCCGCCGGCCATCCATTCGTTGCCTTGCCAGCGCAAAACTGTCTCGGCTACCGGGTGCAGCGCGACGTCGGCTTCATTGAGAAATTGCGGGGCAATCACCAGGGTCGATGCACTTTGCCCTGCCAATTCTGCCGAGTGTTCGCCGCTTTTAAGGTAGGTTTGCGCATTGCGCAAGCGACCGTGGACGATGATCAATACCCGTTCGATCTTTGCCGGCGCGGGGCCGAGACCTACCGCCATCTCGCCGGATTTCAACAACAGGCGTCCCGGGCTGAGCTCCTTGACCCCATGCTCGGCTGCCCAGGAGTTTGTCAAAGGGCTTGCGCAAGTGAACAGCAACACCAACAACCATTTTTTCATTTACAGATTTTTCGCCGCAAAGGTATCGCACTGGCCAACCTGGCCTTGCGCGAATCCGGTTTTGAACCAGCGCACCCGTTGCGCTGACGTACCATGGGTAAACGAGTCAGGCACCACGCGGCCTTGACCCTGTTGCTGCAATCGATCGTCGCCGATGGCATTTGCCGCGTTCAGTGCTTCTTCGATATCGCCCGGCTCCAGCCAGTTCAGTCGCTGCTGCGCATTGTTGGCCCAGACCCCGGCCAGGCAGTCGGCTTGCAATTCCTGACGAACCAGCAAGCCGCCATCGCCTTCCATCTGCCGGCCCTGCTGGCGGGCTGCCTGAATTTTCGCGGAAACGCCGAGCAAGGTCTGTACATGGTGTCCGACTTCGTGAGCGATCACGTAGGCCTGGGCGAAGTCGCCGGCGGCCGCAAAGCGTTGTGACATCTCCTGGAAGAAACTCGTATCCAGATAGACCTTCTGATCCGCCGGGCAATAGAACGGACCTGTCGCCGACGTCGCCATGCCACAGGCTGAATTGACGCGATTGCTGAACAGCACCAGGGTCGGGTCTTTATATTGACGACCGGCCTGCTGGAAAATCTGCCGCCAGGTGTCTTCGGTATCGCCGAGGATCGAACGGACGAATTCCGCCCCTTCATCATTGGCCGGTGGCGCCTTGCGGGTCTGGTTGGTGGCCGGTGCCGATTGCTCGCCCATTTGGCCCGTCAATTCACCGAGTATTTGCATCGGGTCCTGGCCGGTGATCCAGCCGATCCCGACAATCAGAAGGATCGCCGTCAGGCTCAGGCCCTTGCCGCCACCGAAGCGCATCCCGCCGCCACCGCTGCCGACATCATCGCCACGGGCATCGACCACGTTGTCGCTGCGTCGGCCTTTTTTCCATAGCATGTGGGAATCCTCTTTGGTTCCAGGTAAAGAAGCGTGCGATGAGTGTTGCTGCTCAGGGGGAGCGGCGCCAGTCCGGTCGTCAGACAGCCTTGAGCGCCGCGGGTTCTGCGCAGGGAGTGATATCGGTACTTTCGTTGATCGGCGGGTCTTACAGGTCTACGGCGCTGAAGGTGTCGCAAGCGTCTGTGCGGCCTGTGTCAAAACCGGTTTTGAACCAGTTTACGCGCTGCTGTGAAGTGCCGTGGCTGAATGTCTCAGGTCGAACGCCGGCCTTTTGGGAGCGTTGCAGGTTATCGTCACCGAACGCTGCCGCTGCATGCAGGGCGGCTTCGATATCGCCGGGTTCCAGCCAATCCAGGCGCTGTTGCGCGTGATGTGCCCAGACCCCGGTCAGGCAATCGGCCTGCAATTCCCCGCGCACCTCCAGACCTCCATCGCCAGTGACGGGCTTGTTGTCCTGCAGGGCTTTTTCGAGCGGGTCGGAAAGTCCCAGTTCCAGCTGCACGTGATGGCCGACTTCGTGAGCGATGATGTAGGCACGCGCGAAGTCGCCGACCACTGAGAAACGCTGCTCCAGCTGTGAGAGGAACTCCAGGTCGAGATACAGCTGTTGATTGCTCGGGCAGTAAAAGGGGCCGATGGTGGAATTGGCAAAACCACATCCTGAACTGACGCCATCGTTGAACAGCGTCAGCGTGGGGGGCGGATAGCGCCGTCCTGCTTGCGCAAAAAGCTGCTTCCAGGTGTCTTCGGTCTCGCCCAGCACTGCTTGAACAAACATCAACTGCCGATCTTTTTCAGGCTCGATTGCGAGGGCGACGGGGGGCGGGGCAAGCACTGGCGAGAATGTTAGCGGAGTGTCGCCCTGCGTCGAGTAAAGCCCCGCGCCTGCCAGCGCGGCCACGGCCAGTCCGGCACCGAGGGTTTTCCCTGTGAGTGTGCGGGCATCCTTGCCCTTGCGAGTGTCGTTTACGTTGTCGCTGCGTCTAGCCTTGTTCCATAACATGTTTGCGGTCTCTCATGGATTGAGGGGGCGGGTATCGCCAGATCCATGAATAACTGCACACGCAAAAATGGTGTCGGAAAAATATGTAAGGGTTAGTAAGGTCACGATCGTCGCGGAACGGCCATGGTCATTTCCTGCTTAACCTTGTTGCGGGCCAGAGGTGTGTAGGCCGCCGCCGTATCAATGTGCCGATAACCCAAGCCCAGGGCCTGTTCCACGGCACGGGTGCATTCGTCACCCAGCATCGGCCAGGTGCCGAGGCCGAGTTTTGGCATGTTCAATCCCTGTGCATTAGCGATGTGCTGCATGGTCGATCGCCTGTTCGTAAGCGGTGATTCCTGCGATGTGGCGTGCGGCGATGTAGCCGAAGGTCAGCGCCGGACCGATGTTGATGCCGCCGGCGGGGTAATGCCCACCCATGATGCTGGCCATGTCGCCACCCGCCGCGTATAGCCCGGCGATGGCTTGTCCCGAATCGTCGAGGACCTGAGCGTGCCGGTTGACCTTGAGTCCGGCGAAGGTGCCGAAGCAGCCGGGCTCGACTTTCACGGCGTAGAACGGCCCTTGTTCGAGGGGGGCGACACAGGGATTGGGTTGCTGCGACGCATCACCCTGTTTGCGGTTATAGGGTGTCGTGCCACGACCGAACCGTGGGTCTTCGCCGTTGCGTGCATGCCGGTTGTACTCCGACACGGTGCTGCGCAAGCCGTCCGGATCGATACCGCAGGCTGACGCCAACTCCTCAAGGGTGTTGCCGGTTTTCAGATAGCCACTGCGGATAAAAGATGACAGCGGCACGGGAAACGGCCGAGAGATACCCAAGCCATAACGCCGTTGAAAAGCATGGCTGCAGATCAGCCAGGAGGCGACTTCTTCGCCCGCCGGTGCCGCGGCGACCATCGCCGTCACGTAGTCGTAATAGCCGTTGGCTTCGTTGACGAAGCGCTGGCCGTTGCTCAATACACCGATGATACCGGGCTTGCCGCGTTCGATGATGTGCGCAAAGTGACCCGTGCTGCCGTCGCTGTGTGGTACCCGGGAAACCGGGGCCCAGGCGACGGGGGATTGCAGGTCGGTATCCACCTGGGCGCCAACGCTTTCACCCAGTCGCAGGCCATCGCCGGCCACGCTGAGGGGCGGCAAGGCCAGGTGTTCATGTCCGGTGGGTGTGCGCGGGAACAGTGCCTTGCGTCGTTCGATATCATTGGCGAATCCGCCCGCTGCAAGTACCACGGCCTTGCGCGCCTTGATGCGTACCGACCCTTTGGTGGTATTGATCACGGCGCCGCGCACCTGATTGTTCTCGCACAGCAATTGGGTGACCGGCGCCGACTCCCAAAGCAGCACGCCGAGGTCATCGGCGGATTTCGCCAGCCGCGCCACCAGCGCCACGCCGTTGACCAGTTGCATCGCCCGACCATGCACGGCGAGGTCGAGCAGGTGGCGGGTAAAGCGCCGGGTGACATGCCAGGCTGCCGACAGCGAGCGGGTCAGATTGAGAAACGCTGTGAGGTCGGCGCCGGCCATGATCGGCATGCCCATGAAGGACGTTTCGCGCATGGTTTTTCGAAGGCGCTTGAGCAGCTTGCCGACTTTTCGTGCGTCGTACGGTGCGGCGATCACCGAGCGTCCACCGGTGCCGGCGCCCGGCGTATCGCCATGAATGTCGGCAATCGCATTGCCATCGGCGAATTGAAGCGAGGTGTGCTGTTCGAAGAACGCGACCATTCGCGGGCCGGCCTCCAGGAATGCGTCGATCATTTCCGGCCGGTAACGCTCGCCCAGTTCATGCTTGAGGTACGTGCGCGGCAACTCCACGTTTTCGACGATGCCGGCGCGCCGGGCCAGGGGATTGCACGGTACCCAGGCCCAGCCACCGGACCAGGCCGTGGCACCGCCAAACACCGGATCTTTTTCAACCACAATGACCTTCAGGCCATGCCACGCTGCAGTCACCGCCGCTGACAACCCGGCCGCACCGGAGCCGACCACCAGCACATCGCAGTCAATGTCGGGAAGAGCGTGCGGTTCGGCAGGCATTTTTTGAGCTCCAGCGTATTGTTGTTTTGGAATTTGGTTCCAGAAAATATAGGAGGCGGATTGAGGCGAGCAATAACTGGACGCATAAAGAGGGCGTTTATCGAACAGTCAGTTCCATATTTCGTATTCGGTTGGATGTCTTCTAGAATCGGCAAAATTTGCGTGGAAAGTTCCCATGGCCGGCAGTCAGATCGAACGTGTTTTCAGTGTGCTTGAAAGTCTCACCAGTGACCCTCGCGGCTTGCCGATGCAGACCCTGGCGGAGCAGCTGGATATTCCAAAAAGCGCCACCCACCGCCTGCTCGCCGAGCTGATCCGCCTGGGCTATGTGCGGCAGAATCCAGAGAACCTGCGTTATCACTTGTCGACCAAACTGGTCGCGATGGGGTTCCGATACCTGTCGAGCAGTGGCGCCGACATCGTGCAACCGGTGCTTGATCGCCTGGCGCAGGAAACCGGCGAACTGGTGCGTCTCGGAGTGATCGAGGGTGAGCGGCAGACCTGGATCGCCAAATCCCAGGGTGCCCGTTCCGGTCTGCGGTACGACCCGGACATGGGCCGTGATGCGCCGCTGTTCTACACCGCTTCAGGGCATGCCTGGCTGGCGTGCATGAGCGATGCCGAGGCCTTGTCGCTGGTCGAGCGCCAGGCGGCGGACCGGCCGCTGGAGTTGGGGCCGAATGCGCCGCGGTCCAACATCGAGCTGCTTGAACGCCTGCGCCTGGCGCGGGAGCAGGGTTACGCCTGTGTCGAGGAAAGTTCGGCGGTGGGCACCTCGGCGATTGCCGCAGTGGTGCGCCATCCCGCTGATGGCCGAGTGATCGGCGTACTCAGCATCGCCGGGCCGAGTGCGCGCATGCCGGGGGCGCGGTTGCATGAACTGGCGCCGCTATTGTTGGCGTTCACCGATGAGTTATCGGCGGCGAGTCTGGCGTCGGAGTTGTTTGCTTAAGACCAACGCTCCCACATTGGGTTGTCGTGTACTTCTGAAAGCTGTGCGCTGTTCGAACACAATCTACCGATGCTTGTGTCAGAATCTGGAACTTGGTTCTAAATTGTTGGAATTCATCCTTCCTACAATAACCACAAGAGGATCGAACCATGAGTTCGCCCCTTCGCATCGCCTTGATCGGCGCTGGCAACATGGGTCAGCAGCATTACCAGCATCTGAAATCCCTGGAGCAAGCCACCTTATGTGCAGTGGCCGATCCCGGGCCGCAAGCGGCACATCTCGCGGCGCTATGGGGTGTGGCGTATTTCGCCGATCATTGTCAGATGCTGGATCAGGCGAAGCCGGACGCTGTCATTGTCGCCAATCCGAATAATCTGCACGTCAGCACTGCGCTCGATTGCCTCGCCGCGGGCGTGCCGGTGTTGCTGGAAAAACCGGTTGGGGTGCACCTGGACGAAGTCCGCGAACTGGTGGCGACCTCGACAGCCAGGGGCGTTCCGGTGCTGGTCGGCCATCACCGTCGCCACAACCCGCTGATCGTTCGCGCCCATGAACTTGTCCGCAGTGGTGCCCTGGGCCGGCTGACCACGATCACGGCACTCTGGCAGTTGCGCAAACCCGACAGTTATTTCGAGACCGCGTGGCGCCGCGAGGCCGGTGCGGGGATGTTGTTGACCAACCTGATCCACGACCTCGATCTGCTGCGGCACCTGTGCGGTGAAGTGCGTCAGGTTCAGGCCATTACCAGCAACGCGATACGCGGGTTCGCCAACGAGGATGGCGCGGCAGTGCTGCTGCAATTCGACAACGGCGCACTGGGTAGCCTGACCGGGTCCGATGCAGTCGCGGCGCCATGGAGTTGGGAATTGGATTCGGGGGAGAACCCGGTGTATCCGCGCCAGGCTGATCAGCCCTGCTATATGCTGGCCGGGACCGGCGGTGCGTTGAGCATTCCGCAACTCAAACACTGGCACTATGCAGAGGCCGATGGCGGCTGGCACGAACAGTTGCTGTCGACTCAGGAGCGCTTCAGTACCGATTCAGCCCTGCGATTGCAATTGCAGCATTTCGTGCGCGTCGCCCGTCGGGAAGTCGAGCCGCTGGTGAGTGTCGCCGATGCGGCTCGCACCCTGGCGCTGGTCGAAGCCATTCTCGAAGCCGCCCAAACCGGTCGCGCGTGCGCGCCGTCCCGGATCGAGGGCTGACCATGAGCGAACGCATCTTTTCCCTGGCCAGCCTGACGGTGCTGGAGTTGTCACCACCCGAGATGGTCGAGGTCGCGGCGCGAGCCGGTTACAGTCATGTCGGCTTGCGTCTGGTGCCGGCGACACCGCAGGAGCATCACTTTGCGCTGGTGGCGGATCTTGATCTGCGCCGCCAGACCCTCACGCGTCTGCGCGACACCGGCATTCGCGTACTGGATGTTGAAATCCTGCGGCTGAAACCGGACACCGTCGTCGCCGACTTCGAGAACGTTCTGGCGGTCGGTGCCGAGTTCGGTGCCAGTGAGCTGCTGGTGGCCGGTAACGATTCTGACGAGCTTCGAATGACGGACAATTTTGCCGAACTTTGTGATCTGGCAGCGTCTTATGGGCTGCACCCGCATCTGGAGTTCATGCCTTGGACCGACGCGCGCAATCTTGAACAAGCGGTGCGCATCGTCGAGCACGCCGAGCGCGAAAATGGTGCGGTGCTGGTGGACGCATTTCACTTCGATCGTTCGGGTTCGCGGCTGGAAGATCTGGCCAGGGTTGCGCCTTCACGGTTACGGTATGCGCAGTTGTGCGATGTTGCCGGGCCGCGGCCGGCGGACATGGCCGAGATCTTGCGTCAGGCACGCAACGAGCGACGTTTTCCCGGGGATGGCGATTGTGATTTGTCGGGGTTGTTGCACTGCTTGCCGGCTAACCTTCCATTGAGCCTGGAGATTCCCACGGTGCAACTGCTGGAGCAGGGTGTGAGTGGGTTGGAGCGTGCGCAGATGGCTTTGGATAAAACGCGGGATTTGTTGGCGCGGCTGTAAGCGGTGCTGCGCACCTATCGCGGGCAAGCCACGCTCCCACATTGGAATGCATAACCCTGTGGGAGCGTGGCTTGCCCGCGAAGCTTTTGACTTTATGTAAGGAAACCCAATGACCGTCAGCACCCCGCTTTCCGGCGTCAACAAACCCTTCAAGGGGATTTTGCTGATCGTTCTCGCCACCTTCCTGTTTTCCAGTCATGACGCGCTATCGAAATACCTGTCCGGGTTCTATCCGATTGTCATGGTGGTGTGGGCGCGTTACGTGGTTCACACCCTGCTGATGGCCGGGATCTTTCTGCCGCAATCCGGACTGCGGGTATTGCGCACGAAGCGACCGCTGCTACAGCTGATCCGGGCCCTGTGCCTGCTGGGCACCAGCCTGTTTTTCACCACCGGATTGATGTACATCCCGTTGGCCGAAGCCACGTCGGTCAACTTCCTGGCACCTGTGCTGGTCACTGCATTGTCGGTGCCGTTGTTGAAGGAGCGGGTGACGCGGGGGCAATGGCTGGCGGTGATTTGCGGGTTCATCGGGGTGCTGATCATCGTTCACCCCGGTGGTGATTTGTTCACGCCGGCAGTGTTGCTGCCGTTCTGCTCGGCGCTGTTTTTCTGCTTCTATCAGTTGCTCACACGCAAGCTGAGCGAGATCGACAGCCCGACCACCAGTAACTTTTTTGCCGGACTGTGCAACACCCTGGTGATGAGCGCACTGGTACCGTTCTTCTGGCAGATGCCGAACCTGCTGCACGGCGCGATGATGCTGGCGCTGGGGGCCTGCGGGATGACGGCGCACCTGTTCCTGACCCAGGCCTTCCGTCATGCGGCACCGGCCTTGCTGGCACCGTTCAGCTATTGCCAGATCGTGTTTGCGGGCCTGCTGGGGTGGCTGCTGTTTTCCCACACGCCGACCCTGACCACCGTGATCGGCATCGCCGTGATTTGCTGCAGCGGGTTGGCGGCGGCCTGGCAGCAAAGCCGCCGCTGAACTCAAGCAACTGATCACCCATAAACAGCGGACAAAAAAAAGCGCAGGCCCGAAATCGGACCTGCGCCGAGGGAACATCAGTCTTCTACTTTCGGAATCTTGCGCGGTGCCATGAAGTACATCCAGATCAGTGCGATGAAGTACATCGCCGGAATCATGGTGAACAGCACCGTGTAGTTATTGTTGGTGATGGTCAGGATGTGGCCGACCAACTGGGTCATGAACATCCCGCCAATCGCCGCACACATGCCGCCGAAGCCGAACACCGTGCTCATCATGTGCTTGGGCGTGTAGTCCATCACCAGGCTCCAGATGTTTGCTGTCCAGGCCTGGTGCGCGCCGATGGCCAGGGAAATCGCGGCTACCGCGACCCACAGGTTGCTGGATCCGGCCGCCATGATCACGCCGATGATGCAGCAGGCGAACAGGAACATGGACATCAATCGAGCCTTGATCGGGTTGACCCCGCGGCCGATCAGGAACGAGGACAGAATCCCGCCGCCGACACTGCCGAAGTCGGCGGTCAGGTAAATGATGATCAGCGGAATGCCCATCTGGGTCACGTTGATGCCCAGGTTGTATTGCTGGTTGAGGAACGGGGGCAGCCAGTACAGGTAAAACCAGAACACCGGTGCAGTGATCGAGTAGGCGAGGGCGAAGGCCCAGGTGCCGCGCATGCGCAGGATTCGCGAGAAGGGTACGCGGGTTTGTTCCGGTTCGACTTCCTTCTGGATGTAGTCCAGCTCCGACTGTTTAACGCTCGGGTGATCTTCCGGGTTGAAGTACTTCAAGCCCCAGAACAACAGCCAGATACCGCCCAGTGCCGCCATGCAGAGAAACGCAGCTTGCCAGCCCCAGGCATGCAGGATCAGCGGCAGCAGCATCGGCGTGAACATCGCACCGACGTTGGTCCCGGCGTTGAAAATGCCGGTGGCCACGGCGCGTTCACCCGCCGGGAACCATAGGCGCGTGGTCTTCACGCAGGCCGGGTAGTTGGCGGCTTCGGTCAGACCGAGAATGAAACGGCAGACCATGAAGCCGACCGCTGAAGTGGCCAGGCCGTGGGCGCCGGTTGCCAGACTCCAGAGCAGCACGGCGCAGAAGAACACGCGCTTGACGCCGACCCGGTCGATCAAACGGCCTTGCAGCACGAAGCCGATGGCGTAGCCGACCTGGAACCAGAAGTTGATGTTGGCGTAGTCCATCGCCGTCCAGCTCATTTCCTTGGCGAGGATGGGCTGCATGACGCCGAGGGCGGCGCGGTCGATGTAGTTCAGGGTTGTAGCGAAGAACACCAGCGCCAGCATGCCCCAACGGGTTTTGCCGACGGCCATGGCGCCTCGGATTTTGTCGCCGATACCGCCTGAGGCGGCGCCGATGGCCGGAGCCATGCGAGAGCTTTGAGTAGGATTCATCTGGGCCATCCGTTCAATGACTGACAAGCGAGGCTTGTCTGGACTTCAAGGGCGCGTGATCAATCGATGGCGGCTGGCGCGAAAGGACTGATCGGCTGGTTTCGTCGGCTGACGGGTTATTCAGCGAGCGGCATGTTGATGCCGGCGGTGCGCAAGCTTCGGATGGACGCCAGGCAGGGCGTAATGACGGTGGTTCGAGTGAGCAAGGCGGTGAATGAGCGCATGAGCGTATACCCGTTTTTTGAAATTTTTATGTGGTGTTCAGGGTCGTTGTAACTGAGGCGGACGGTTAATGACCGGACTCAATGTGGTGTTGATGTTGCGCATTGAACAAAAAACCGTCAATTCGCCAAACTCCATTGTGTTCGATAATCGCACGCAAAACTAACTGGGTAGTACACTTTAAATTGCTCATTGCACCAGCCAGCTCAATAATTCGCTCACTCTTTTAAAGTCGGCGCAAATTCCCTGCAGCCGAAGCCTCCACCGGGAGTCGAAACATGCAGCGTTCCATTGCCACCGTGTCCTTGAGCGGTACCCTGCCGGAAAAACTCGAAGCCATCGCCGCCGCCGGTTTTGACGGTGTAGAGATTTTCGAGAACGACCTTCTCTACTACGACGGCAGCCCGCGAGAAATTAGACAGATGTGCGCCGATCTCGGGATCGCCATCACCCTGTTTCAACCGTTCCGGGATTTCGAAGGCTGCCGCCGTGACCGCTTGCCGCGCAATCTGGAGCGGGCCGAGCGCAAGTTCGACCTGATGCAGGAGCTGGGTACCGACCTGGTGTTGGTGTGCAGCAACGCTTCGGCTGACTCCATCGGTGATGAACAGATTTTAGTCGATGACTTGCGGCTGCTGGCCGAACACGCTGGCGCGCGCGGATTGCGCATTGGTTACGAAGCACTGGCCTGGGGGCGGCATGTGAACACCTGGCAACAGGTGTGGAACATCGTCCGACAGGCCGATCACCCGAGTCTGGGTGTCTTGCTCGACAGCTTTCATACGCTGTCGCTCAGGGGCGATCCGAGCGCCATCGCCGAGATTCCCGGCGACAAGATCTTCTTCGTGCAAATGGCTGACGCGCCGATCCTGGCCATGGATGTGCTGGAGTGGAGCCGGCATTTCCGCTGCTTCCCGGGGCAGGGCGAGTTCGACTTGCCGGGCTTCCTTGCACCGATCATCAAGAGTGGCTACACCGGGCCGCTGTCGCTGGAAATCTTCAACGACGGTTTCCGCGCCGCACCGCCTCGGGCCAACGCCGCCGACGGTTTGCGCTCGTTGCTGTACCTGGAGGAGAAAACCCGCCAGCGTCTGGCGCAGGAAACCCCGGCGCCGACCAACGTCGACATTTTGTTCGAGACGCCGAAAGCCAGCGAGTACAACGGTATCGAGTTTCTCGAATTTGCCGTGGACGAAAGCCTCGGCGCCAAGCTCTCCCATTGGCTGGAGCGCCTGGGCTTCGTCAAGGCTGGCCAACATCGCTCCAAGAGCGTCAGCCTGCTGCGTCAGGGCGATATCAACCTGATCCTCAACTCCGAGCCTTACTCGTTCGGCCACAGTTTCTTTGAGGCGCATGGTCCATCGTTGTGCGCCACTGCCGTGCGGGTCAAGGACAGTGCCAGCGCCCTGGCGCGGGCTGTGGCCTACAAAGGTCAGCCCTATCGCGGGCTGGTCGGCCCCAATGAGCTGGAACTCGCCGCCGTGCGCGCGCCGGATGGCAGCCTGATTTACCTGGTGGATCAGCAGAATGATGTCTACGGCACTGATTTCAATCTGTTGCCCGGCGCGGTGGCCAGCGGCGGCCTCAAGCGCATCGACCACATGGCCATGGCGCTGCCCGCCGACAGCCTCGACAGTTGGGTGCTGTTCTACAAGAGCCTGCTGGATTTCGAGGCCGATGACGAAGTGGTCCTGCCCGATCCCTATGGTCTGGTGAAAAGCCGTGCACTGCGCAGCCGGGACAGTTCGATTCGCTTGCCGCTGAACATTTCCGAGAACCGCAACACCGCGATCTCACACGCGCTGTCGAGTTATCGTGGCTCCGGCGTGCATCACATCGCCTTTGATTGCGACGACATCTTCGCCGAAGTCAGCCGTGCGAAAGAGGCGGGGGTGCCGCTGCTGGATATTCCGCTCAATTACTACGACGACCTGGCTGCGCGCTTCGATTTCGACGATGAGTTCCTCAGCGAATTGGCCTACTACAACGTGCTGTACGACCGCGATGCCCAGGGTGGCGAGCTGTTCCACGTGTACACCGAGCCGTTCGAGGGGCGGTTCTTCTTCGAGATCATCCAGCGCAAGAATGGCTATGCCGGTTACGGCGCAGCCAACGTCGCAGTGCGCCTGGCGGCCATGGCCAAATCCCGAAGTGGTGCCGTACGTCAGACAAAGTTGTAGGAAAATCGTAATCACGTCGACAAACCGCTGCCGCACGGCTTCCTTCACTGTGCGGCGCGGCTCATAATCGCCAGCCTGTGCAGTGATGGCCGTGAGCCCGCAATGACAATGACTTCAGAACTCTCCGCAGCCCCCGAACAACCTGTCGAGCCGCGCAAGAGTCGCAAGAACAACCCGGAAAAAACCCGCGAGAATATCCTTCAAGAGGCGATTGTCGAGTTCGTCCAACAAGGTCTTTCCGGGGCGCGCGTCGATGCCATCGCCGAACGCATCCATACCTCCAAGCGCATGATCTATTATTACTTCGGCAGTAAGGAACAGCTCTACGTCGAGGTTCTGGAGAAGCTGTACGGCGATATCCGCAACACTGAAAACCGCTTGCACCTGGCTGAACTGGCCCCGGTGGAGGCGATTCGGCGTCTGGTGGAGTTCACCTTCGATCACCATGACCGCAACGTCGATTTCGTGCGCATCGTCAGCATCGAGAATATTCACAATGCCGAATTTGTGAAGCGCTCCGATGCGATCAAGGCAATGAACAACACCATCCTCGATTCACTGGGCGAGATTTTGCGTCGCGGTGCCGAACAAGGGGTGTTCCGCGCCGGTCTTGATCCGTTGGATGTGCATTTGCTGATCAGTTCGTTCTGCTTCTATCGCGTATCGAACCGGCACACCTTTGGCGAGATTTTCCAGATCGACTTGCCGGACGAGCGCATCAAGCAACGTCATCGCGAAATGATCTGCGAGTCGGTGTTGCGATACCTGCAGGTCTGACCGGGAACAGAGTGCTTACTGGAATTGATGGTTGGCACCGGAACAAAATGTGGGAGCGGGCTTGCTCGCGAAAGTCGTCTGTCTATCAACATCTCTGTTGGATGTGCTGCCGTCTTCGCGAGCAAGCCCGCTCCCACATGGGGATGTGCCGAGCGATGCTTTTCAGACATTCATGCTCTGAAAATGCGCCAGCATCCGCTGCGCATCCGGTACCACACCACTGAATAACTCAAACGCCTTCACCGCCTGAAACACCGCCATGTTGCCGCCATCCAGCGTCCGGCAACCCAGGGCGCGGGCATTGCGTAGCAGTTCGGTTTCCAGGGGGAAGTAAACAATCTCCGCCACCCACAACTCGGCACGAAGCAACTCGACCGGCACGGGCATGCCCGGCAGTTTTTTCATGCCCATTGGCGTGGTATTGACCAGGCCATCAGCCTCGGCCAGGGTCAGCGCCAAATCATGACCGGCGACCGCGCGGCCGCTGCCGAAATGTTGGTTGAGGTTGTCGGCCAGGCTCTGGGCGCGGCTGATCTCCACGTCGAAAATGCTCAACTGCTGTACGCCTTCGCTCAAGAGTGCGTGGGCCACGGCCGCGCCGGCGCCACCGGCCCCCATCTGTACGACGCGCTCAAGGGCAACGCCCTGCAAACCGCGGCGAAAACCCTCGGCAAATCCCAGGCAGTCGGTGTTGTGGCCGATGCGTTTGCCGTCCTTGAGCACGACGGTGTTCACCGCGCCGATGCCGCGCGCTTCCGGGGACAATTCGTCGAGCAGCGGGATGATCGCCTGCTTGCACGGGAACGTGATGTTCAGCCCGGTGAAGTTCATGCGCTCGGCAGCCATCAACAGGTCGGGCAAGGCATTGCTGTCGAGTTGCAGTTGATCGAGGTCGATCAGGTGATAGAGGTAGCGCAAACCCTGGGCATCGCCTTCATGTTCGTGCAGTGCCGGCGTGCGTGAAGCCTGGATACCGGCGCCGATCAGTCCGGCCAATACAGTCTGGTTCTGATTCACGATGTTCATCCTTTCAGGCGTTGGCTGAAATGCTCCAGCGCCAGGCGATAGCCGTGGCTGCCGAACCCGGCCATTACCGCGGTAGCAATGGCTGATACGAAGGAGTGATGGCGGAAAGGTTCGCGGGCGTGGACGTTGGATAAGTGGACTTCGATCACCGGCAGTTCACTGGCGACCAGGGCATCGCGGATCGCTACCGAGGTGTGAGTCCAGGCGGCGGGGTTGATCACGATGCCGGCGCAACGACCGCGTGCACCATGAATCCAGTCGAGCAACTCGCCTTCGTGGTTGGTCTGGCGAAATTCCACCGCCAGGCCGAACTCATCGGCGGCACGGCCGCACAGCGCGGAAATGTCCGCGAGGGTTTCATGGCCGTAGGTCGCCGGTTCACGGGTGCCGAGCAGGTTCAGATTCGGGCCGTTGAGCACCAGAATGATGGGGGACATCGAGGTTTCTCCACTTATTGTTTTTGGCATTGGCCAAAGCTTCGGCCTGTGGAGATAAATTGTACTAGATGGTTAATTTGGTCAATTCAAGAGCTGTCCGGCTGGCTTTTTGTGTGCGGTGATCGGACGCTTTTGGTGTCAGCGCGGCAAGTGCTCCATCAGGAAATCGATAAATGCCCGCACTTTCAGCGGCATATGGCGATTTTGCGGATACAGCAAGGTGAACGGCCGCGAGCGCCCGCCATAGGGCTTGAGCACTTCCACCAGTGAGCCATCGGCCAGTTCTTTTTCGACGATGAAGCGATAGGTCTGAAACAGACCTGCGCCGTGTTTGGCCAGCGTCACGCCGCCCAACACATCGTCGGAACAGCTGAAATTGCCCTCGGCGAGAATCTCGCGTTGTACGCTGTTGTCATTGAACAACCACGCGATGCGTCGGCCGCTGCTGGGTAGTTCGTACTGAATGCACTCGTGCTGTTGCAAGTCGTCGAGGGTTTGCGGAGTGCCGGCGCGCTTGAGGTACTCGGGGCTGGCAATCATCACCAGCGCGGCGTCCTCCAGCTGCCGGGCAATCAGGCCGGAATCAGGAATCGCGCGCACGCGAATCGCCATGTCATAGCCTTCGCCGACGAAATCGATATTGCGATTACTGATGTGCGATTCGACCTTCACCGCCGGAAAGCGCTCGCGAAAGGCCGGCAACAACGGCAGGATCCGATGGTGAGCGTACGTGGTCGGGATACTGATTCGCAGGGTCCCGGACGGCACTTGCTGCTGGCCCATGACTTCGCGCTGGGCTTCCACCAGTTGCGCCAAGGCCTGGCGGCATTCCTCGTAATAGCGTCGACCGCTGTCGGTCAAATTGACGCTGCGGGTGGTGCGCGCAAACAGCCGCACGCCCAGTCGTTCTTCCATGCGCGACACCGAGCGGCTTACCGCGGCTGGTGTAACGCCCGCCACCAGCGCGGCCGCGGTAAAGCTGCCGGCCTCGGCGGCGAGGCAAAACAGCTCGATGCTGCCCAATTGAAGATCGTCGAATTGTCGCTGCATGATTGATTACACCGGGGATCAAATGATGTGTGTGAATCAGTATTTATCAGATGCCTGCACACAGATACAGTGAGCTTCCATCAGTAAGCCTTTAATCAGCCGAGCAGGAGAAGCAGCATGCCCTTCGTCAGCGTACGTATCACCCGTGACGGCGTTACCCGTGAGCAGAAAGCCCAGGTCATCGCCGAAATCACCGAGACCCTGCAACGCGTCCTCGGCAAGCCGCCGGAGCTGACCCACATCGTGATCGAGGAAGTCGATACCGATAACTGGGGATATAAGGGCATTACCACAACAGAATTCCGAAAAAATCAGCCGGGGTGATTTCGCAGACAACAAAAAGCCGTCAGAACGACGGCTTTTTTTGTGGCTGGCGTCAGCGATTACCGCCGGGTCAATAACACCCCGGATTCCATATGATGCGTCCACGGGAACTGGTCGAACATCGCGCATTGGGTGATGCGGTGGGTGTCGTGCAGTTGGGCGATGTTGGCCGCCAGGGTTTGCGGGTTGCAGGAAATGTAGAGGATGTTGTCGAAACGCCGGGTCAGTTCGCAGGTGTCCGGATCCATGCCGGCGCGGGGCGGATCGACGAAGACACTGCCGAACTCGTAGCTTTTCAGGTCAATGCCGTGCAGGCGACGGAACGGACGCACTTCGTTCAGCGCTTCGGTCAGCTCCTCGGCGGACAGGCGCACCAAAGTGACGTTATCCACCGCATTTTCGCTGAGGTTGCTCAGTGCCGCATTAACCGAAGTCTTGCTGATTTCGGTGGCCAATACCTTACGCACGCGGGTGGCGAGGGGCAGGGTAAAGTTGCCGTTGCCGCAATACAGCTCCAGCAAGTCGTCGGAGCGATCGCCGAGCGCGTCGTACGCCCAGTTGAGCATCTTCTGGTTCACCGTGCCGTTGGGCTGGGTGAACGCACCTTCGGGCTGGCGGTAGCTGAAGGTGCGAGCGCCGACTTCCAGTTTCTCGACCACATAATCGTGACCGATGACTTCGCGCTTGCCCTTGGAGCGGCCGATGATGCTGACGTTCAAGTCGGTCGCCAGCTTTGTGGCCGCCGCGTGCCAGTGCTCGTCCAGCGGGCGGTGATAACACAGGGTGATCATTGCATCGCCGGCCAGGGTGGTGAGGAACTCCACCTGAAACAGCTTGTGGCTCAGGGCCGAACTGGCCTGCCAGGCCGCTTTGAGCTGCGGCATCAACTGATTGATGCGCAGGCTGGCAATCGGGAATTCTTCGATCAGGATCGGCGTGCGTTTGTCTTCCTGGGAAAACATTGCGTAGTGGCGCTCGCCGGCTTCACGCCACAAGCGGAATTCGGCGCGCAGGCGGAAGTTCTGCAGCGGCGAGTCGAATACAGCCGGCTCCGGCGCGTCGAATGGGGCCAGCAGGTCACGCAGGCGCGTGACCTTGTCTTCGAGCTGAACGGCGTAGGCCTGGGAATCAAAAGTCATGCGTTGAACCAACCCAGCTTGATCACGAACAGAATCGACAGAATCACCAGCGCCGAGTTCAGCTCACGGCCGCGGCCGGACAGCAGTTTGATTGCGGTCCAGGCGATGAAACCGAAGGCGATGCCATTGGCGATGGAATAAGTGAACGGCATGGCCAGGGCGGTGACCACGACCGGTGCGGCAACGGTAATGTCGTCCCAGTCTATTTCGGCCAGGCCGGATGTCATCAGCACGGCGACGAACAGCAGTGCCGGCGCGGTGGCGAAGGCTGGAACGCTGGCGGCCAGTGGCGAGAAGAACAGCGCCAGCAGGAACAGGATCGCCACGACGATGGCGGTCAGGCCGGTACGCCCCCCGGCACTCACGCCTGCGGCAGATTCGATGTAGCTGGTAGTGGTCGAGGTGCCCAGCAGGGAACCGGCCATGGCGGCGGTACTGTCGGCGATCAGGGCGCGGCCCATTTTCGGCATGTGGCCGTCCTTGCCCATCAGGCCGGCGCGCTTGGCAACGCCGATCAGGGTGCCGGAGTTATCGAACAGGTCGACAAACAGGAAGGCGAAAATCACGCTGACCAGACCGATGTCCAGTGCGCCCTTGATGTCCAGTTGCAGGAAGGTCGGCGCCAGCGAAGGAGGCATCGACGTCACACCGCCGAACGGGGTGAAGCCCATCAGAATCGACACGATGGTCACGGCCAGAATGCCGATCAGCACCGCACCGCGTACGGCAAGCGCTTCGAGGGCGACGATCAGGGCAAAACCGAGGGTGGCGAGGATCGGAGCCGGTTGTTTCAGGTCACCCAGGCCGACCATGGTCGCCGGGTTGCTGACTACGATGCCCGCGTTGTGCAGCGCAATCAGCGCCAGGAACAGGCCGATACCGGCGGCGATCGCCGAACGCAGCGGCAGCGGGATGCTGTTGATGATCCATTCACGGATGCGGAAGATCGACAGAAGGAAGAAGCACACGGCGGAGATGAACACCGCGCCCAGCGCCACTTGCCAGGTGTGGCCCATGTGCAGGACCACGGTGTAGGTGAAGAAGGCGTTCAGGCCCATACCCGGTGCGAGGGCGATCGGATAGTTGGCGATCAGGCCCATGGTCGCGGAGCCGATGGCGGCTGCCAGACAGGTGGCGACGAACACCGCGCCCTTGTCCATGCCGGTCTCGCCGAGGATGCTCGGGTTGACGAACAGAATGTAGGCCATGGCCAAAAAGGTCGTGACGCCCGCCAGAATCTCGGTGCGTACGTTGGTGTTGTGTGCCTTGAGTTGAAACAGCCTTTCCAGCATGTCTGCTCCCCGTGGCGCGCCGGGCGCCGTGAATGTATCGACCTCAACAGCAAAGCACAGACCGCTGCAGGCGCCTGGGAATTTTCTGTGGGTCGGAAAAAGCCGCGCATCATACCAGTCGCGTGGGGTTATGGCTGCTTATGGTGGTGATCGTCGTCGATGTTTTGCGTTTGGCCCAAGTCAGCCATACTGCGCGCTGGTTTTTTTGGGGGGGGGCGTGCATGAAAAAGTGTCTGTTGATCTTGATGGCATTGTTGTTGGGGACGCAAACCGCCTCGGCGGCCTCGGCACCGCCGTTGACCCAGGTGAAAGTGCTGAAAGTCGAGTCGCCGGGCTGTGGTTTTGAAACCATTGATGAAGGACAGGCGCAGACCCGCTGCAATCACAGTGGCCCGAACATCAGGGTCTACGTGCTGGAAGTGGGCTACGGTCGCAGCCAGCCCCATGTCGCGCTCGATGGCTTTGAAGTGGACGGCACCCGCACGCCGGTCTGCGCCTACGAAAACGGCAACCTGACCGATTGCTCCCAGAGAACCAAGGTAGTCGGCAATCTGTACATCTTCAGTCTTGCCGGCAAACAGGAAGGCACGTTCACCTTCAGCAACACCTCGATCAATGCGCCGGGCAACACGATGTCGACGCAGCTTTACATCAAGTAGCTTTACATCAAGAAACAGCCGGCCTCGAACAAGGGTAGGGAAAGCTGACTACGCTTTAAGAATCTTTCTGTGGATTGCCCTCATGACCTTTAGAGCCCTGATTACCCTCGCCGAGGGCATCGATGACCTACAAGCCGTGACCCTCGTCGATGTGCTGCGCCGCGCCAAGGTGGAAGTCGTGGTGGCGAGCATCGAAGGGCGGCGCATGCTCACCTGTGCCCGCGGTACCCGCCTTACCAGCGATGCGATGCTGGTGGATTTACTGGCCCAACCCTTCGACTTGATCGTCCTGCCCGGCGGAGCCGTAGGCGCGCAACACCTGGCAGCCCATCAACCCTTGCAACAACTGATCAAGGACCAGGCCGCGGCCGGTCGCCTGTACGCGGGTATCGCCGAAGCTCCGGCATTGGCGCTGCAAACCTTTGGCGTGTTGCGTCAGCGGCGTATGACGTGCCTGCCTTCGGCCAGTCATCAACTCTCAGGCTGCAACTACGTCGATCAACCGGTCGTGGTCGACGGCAATTGCATCACCGCCCAGGGTTCGGGCGCCGCGCTGGCATTTGCCCTGACGCTGGTGGAACAGCTGTGCGGCAAGTCCACTCGGGCAGCGGTGGCGGGGGAGTTGGTTATTTAGATCATTCAGACCTTCGCTGCTTCTTCCACCGGCACATGCATACGGTCGCGCTGGGCCAATGTCGGGAACAGCTTGATCCAGGTCCCGGTCACTACCAGCGTGCCGACCCCACCCATGACCACTGCCGGCACGGTGCCGAACCAGTGCGCGGTCAGGCCGGATTCGAATTCGCCCAACTGGTTCGAAGCGCCGATAAACAGGCCGTTCACCGCGCTGACGCGGCCGCGCATTTCGTCCGGGGTTTCCAGTTGCACGAACGAGGCACGGATCACCATGCTGATCATGTCTGCCGCGCCCAATACCACCAGCACCGCCAGCGAGAACCAGAACGAGGTCGACAGACCGAAGGCGATGGTCGCCACACCGAATACGCCTACCGCCGTGAACATCACCCGTCCGACATTGCGTTCTACGGCAAACCTTGCCAGAAACAGCGACATCAACAGCGCCCCCACTGCCGGCGCCGAGCGCAGCAGACCCAGGCCCCAAGGGCCGGTGAGCAAAATATCTTTAGCGAAGACCGGCAACAATGCCGTCGCCCCACCCAGCAGCACGGCGAACAAATCCAGGGAAATCGCCCCGAGAATGTCCGGACGACTACGGATGAAGCGGATGCCCGCCAACAACGAATCCAGGGTGGCCTTGCCTTTGTTCAGCGGCGTTTGCCGTGCGGGCAGATTGAGCATCAGCGTGCAGGCAATGATGTAGAGGATCACCGTCGGGCCATAGACCCACACACTGCCGAACGCGTAGAGCAAACCGCCGAGTGCCGGTGCGACGATGGTTGCCGACTGCTGGGCCGATTGCGCGGCGGCCACGGCCCGGGGGAACAGAGCGCTGGGCACGATGCTCGGCAGCAGCGCCTGGGTGGTCGGCATTTCGAAGGAACGGGCGGCGCCGAGCAGGAAGGCGAGGATGAAGATCATCTCCCGGGTGACATGGTCGGTCGCGCTGCCGATGGCCAGCGACAGGGCGATCAGCGCTTGCAAGGACTGACAGATCGCCGCGACCTTGCGCCGGTCGTAGCGGTCCGCCACGTGCCCGGTGTGCAGCATGAACAGCACACGCGGTGCGAACTCCACCAAACCGACCAGGCCAAGGTCGAGCACGTTGCCGGTCAATTGATAGAGATTCCAGCCAATGGCCACAGTGAGCATCTGAAAGCCGCTGGCGGTAAAAATCCGCGCCAGCCAGAACGCAAGGAAAGGGCGATGGTGACGTAACAGCAAAGGCTCTTGGCTGGGCATTTGAAGGCAAATCTGGAGGAGGTGAAGGGCGAGATTATCACCAGCCTGTAACAAGAAGTTACTGATTATGAAAATTTCATTAGCCAGACATCGATTCCTGCCAACGCGACAGATTCCGGTGGGAGCGAGCCTGCTCGCGAAAGCGCGGTGGCATTCCCCGTAATGTTGACTGACCCACCGCGTTCGCGAGCAGGCTCGCTCCCACAAGGGATATGTATCTGCCTGTTACCTCAAACATGAGGCAACTTGTCACGCGGCAAAAGACCACGCAGTTCAACCCGGGAAATGGGACTACTCTTTCAACGTTGTTTGATCCAGGTCAAAACCCTCAAGGGAATTGATCCGGGGGCCGCAAGGCCAGACTCCCTGCGTAGCGATGCGTGTAAAAAAAGAACAAATAGAGATTCGCCACACTCCATATCCGTGGGGGCCGTGGGTGCAGGCTTCCAGCCAGCAGCCGTACTACCTGACAGAGGAAGACTTATGTTCGGTTTAGAGGCACTTGATCTCGCCCGAATTCAGTTCGCGTTCACTATCTCGTTCCACATCCTGTTCCCTGCCATCACCATTGGCCTGGCGAGTTACCTGGCGGTACTCGAAGGCTTGTGGCTGAAAACCCACGACGACACCTACCGTGACCTCTACCATTTCTGGTCGAAGATCTTTGCCGTCAACTTCGGCATGGGTGTGGTTTCGGGGCTGGTCATGGCCTATCAGTTCGGTACCAACTGGAGTCGCTTCTCGGACTTCGCCGGGTCGGTGACCGGGCCGTTGCTGACGTACGAAGTGCTGACAGCGTTCTTCCTCGAAGCCGGTTTTCTCGGCGTGATGCTGTTCGGCTGGAACAAGGTCGGACGCGGCTTGCACTTCTTCGCCACGGTCATGGTCGCCATCGGCACGCTGATCTCGACCTTCTGGATTCTCGCCTCCAACAGCTGGATGCAGACTCCTCAGGGCTTTGAGATCGTTAACGGCCAGGTCATTCCAACCGACTGGCTGGCGGTGATCTTCAACCCCTCGTTCCCTTATCGCCTGATGCACATGGCCACGGCGGCGTTCGTCGCCACAGCCTTCTTCGTGGGCGCCTCCGCGGCTTGGCACTTGCTGCGCGGCAAGGACAATCCGGCAATCCGCAAGATGCTCTCGATGGCCATGTGGATGGCATTGATCGTGGCGCCGATTCAGGCCGTCATCGGTGATTTCCACGGCCTCAACACACTGAAACATCAGCCGGCAAAAATTGCCGCAATCGAGGGCCACTGGGAAAACCACGGCAACGAGGCGACTCCGTTGATTCTGTTCGGCTGGCCGGACATGAAAGAAGAGAGAACCAAATTTTCCGTCGAGATCCCGTACCTGGGCAGCCTGATTCTGACTCACTCTCTGGATAAACAGGTGCCGGCGCTCAAGGAGTTCCCGCCGGAGGACCGGCCGAATTCGACCATTGTGTTCTGGTCGTTCCGGATCATGGTTGGCCTTGGCATGTTGATGATCTTCACCGGGTTGTGGAGCCTGTGGCTGCGTAAGCGCGACAAGCTTTATACCTCGCGGCCGTTCCTGTACCTGGCATTGTGGATGGGGCCGTCCGGCCTGATCGCGATCCTTGCCGGCTGGTTCACCACGGAAGTCGGCCGTCAGCCGTGGGTGGTCTACGGTCTGATGCGCACGGCGGATGCGTCCTCCAACCATAGTTTCATGCAGATGAGCATCACCCTGATCCTGTTTGTCGTGGTGTATTTCGCGCTGTTCGGTGCGGGCCTCGGCTACATGATGCGATTGGTGCGCAAGGGGCCGAAGATCAGTGAAGGCGAAGAAACGCCCGAGGGAGGGCCTGGTAAAAAACGCACGCCGGCCCGTCCGCTGTCCGCAGCCGACGATTCTGCCGATGCCGATCACGACACCAGACTGCATAAGGAGATTTGAACCATGGGTATTGATCTTCCGCTGATCTGGGCCGTGATCATCATCTTCGGCATCATGATGTACGTGGTCATGGATGGCTTCGACCTCGGCATCGGCATTCTCTTCCCGTTCATTCCGGGCAAGGGCGACCGCGATGTGATGATGAACACCGTCGCCCCGGTCTGGGACGGTAACGAAACCTGGCTGGTGCTGGGCGGCGCAGCGTTGTTTGGCGCCTTCCCCCTGGCCTATTCGGTGGTGCTCTCGGCGTTGTACCTGCCGTTGATCCTGATGCTGGTCGGTTTGATTTTCCGCGGCGTGGCGTTCGAGTTCCGCTTCAAGGCCCGGGACGACAAGCGCCACCTCTGGGACAAGGCGTTCATTGGTGGCTCCATTACGGCAACGTTTTTCCAGGGCGTGGCGCTGGGGGCCTTCATCGATGGCCTGCCGGTGGTCGATCGCCAGTTTGCCGGTGGTTCACTGGACTGGCTGACGCCCTTCACGATGTTCTGCGGTGCCGCGTTGGTGGTGGCTTATGCACTGCTGGGATGCACCTGGCTGATCATGAAGACCGAAGGCAAGTTGCAGGAACAGATGCACGACCTGGCGCGGCCGCTGGCGTTCGTATTGCTGGCGGTGATCGGTATCGTCAGCATCTGGACACCGCTGGCTCACGCCGAGATTGCCGCCCGCTGGTTCACCCTGCCTAACCTGTTCTGGTTCCTGCCGGTGCCGATTCTGGTGCTGGTGACCCTGTACGGCTTGATCCGCGCGGTGGCGCGCAATGCGCACTACACACCCTTTCTGCTGACACTGGTGTTGATCTTCCTCGGTTACAGCGGGTTGGGGATCAGCCTGTGGCCGAACATCGTGCCGCCGTCGATCTCGATCTGGGATGCCGCTGCACCGCCGCAAAGCCAGGGCTTCATGCTGGTGGGCACGCTGTTCATCATCCCGTTCATCCTGGGCTACACCTTCTGGAGCTATTACGTGTTCCGCGGCAAGGTCACCCATGAAGACGGTTACCACTAGACTTGGTCCGCGATGGCGTCGGCAGCGGCGCCATCGATTTGAAGGAGATCGATGCAATGAGCGGCAAACATTCCTTGCACGACATTGAAGAAGCCGAAAAAAAACCGCTGTGGCAGCGGCTTGGCTGGCTGGCCCTGATCTGGGTTGGCAGCGTCGGTGCATTGTTCATCGTGGCCAGCCTGATGCGGATGTTCATGAACGCGGCGGGCCTGAGTACTCACTGAAAACCTGATATCCCATCCCGTCGCCTCAGGCGCGGTTTATAACCCTCCGACCGGAGGGTTTTTTTTCGCTATTTGCGGGCCTTGAGAATCACGAACTTCGGCGTGGCCGCCACGTGCTCGACACCGCGGAACAAACGCGCCAGTTTGCTGTGGTAACCCAGGTGACGATTGCCGACGATGTACAACGCACCGCCGACCACCAGCGCCTCACGCGCTTGCTGGAACATCCGCCAGGCCAGGAAGTCGCCGACAACCTGTTGCTGGTGAAACGGTGGATTGCACAGCACCACATCCAGCGACTGGGGTTCCTGTCCGGCCAGACCATCCCCGGCACGCACGATGACATCGCGCTCGCCCAGCGCCGCACGCCAGTTTTCGGCAGCCGATTGCACCGCCATGAACGATTCGTCCACCAGCGTGTAATGGGCTTCCGGGTTTTGCAGGGCGCTGGCGATGGCCAGCACGCCGTTACCGCATCCGAGGTCGGCAACCCTGGCTGTGCCAAGGTTCTTCGGCAAATGCGGCAAAAAAGCCCGGGTGCCGATATCCAGGCCTTCGCGGCAGAAGACATTGGCGTGGTTGAGCAATTCGATAGCTGGGGTTTCGAGACGATAACGGGTCGGGTAGGGCGAGGTGACCGGCGCCTTGGTTTCAACCGTGGCAATCAGCAAGCGGGCTTTCTTCACCGCCAGCGAAGCCTGCACCGGGCCGATGTAGCGCTCCAGCAGATCACCCGCGGCCCGTGGCAAATGTTTGATCATTGCTCCCGCGATCACTTGAGCGTCGGGCGCCAATTGGCCTTGCAGGCGGATCAATTGTTCTTCCAGCAACGCCAGGGTCTTGGGCACCCGTACCAGGACCCGATCAAACGGTCCCGCCAATACTTCGCTGGCGGGTATGGCCGGCACCGCATCGAACGCCTGGCCGTTGCGGGACAGGTTCTTCTCCAGTCCTTGAAAGGCCAGGAAAGAATCGCCACTGCTGGTCACCTTGACCTTGCCGGCCAGACTGGCGGCCAACGCGCCGAAACTGTCGTTCAGCACCAATACCCGCGTGTCGACAGAGGGTTGCTGTTCGGCCAGGTGGTTGAGCAGGTACTCGTCGGCCGCATCGAAGGCTTGCAGCGGTTCGTTCTGCTGTTCGGGCTGGCGGATCAGGTCGAGGCTGGCGAAAGGCGTTTCGAGCAAAGGCATGGGGCGGGGCTCTGGGTAATCAACGGATATCCCGCGCCCAGGGGCATCTTGGCGGCGGGGCCGTCCGAGTGGACTGCGTCGTGGGAAAATCACACGTCATCACTCAGGATGGGACCGCGAATGGTACGTTTTTTTGTGTTGGATTACCCGCAGGTTTTTCGGCTCAGCGCATCGCGTTGCTATTGAGATAGCCAGCCTTGACGGCGGCAATGACGGCCGAAACCTTGTTGTTGACCCCGAGTTTGCGGATGGCTTCCTGCACATGGAAATTGATCGTGCGGGCGCTGAGATTGAGAATGCGGGCGCTTTCGTATGCCGTCTTGCCGGCTGCCGCGAGTTTCAACACGTCGATTTCCCGCGGTGATAAATGTGGCATGGACGATTTGGCCGGCTCCTTGGGCAGTGTCTGTACGACCAGCTTATGCAGATGACGACCAATAAAGACGGAGAAACCAAAATACTCATAAAGCTCAAACATAGTAATCGGGCAATGGCTTCTGGCCAGACTCACAATGCTGCAGAAGCCGGTTTCTTCGTCATGAACGGCTTGTGACCAACCATGCTGAAGTCCTTGTAATTCAAGTGTCTCCCATATCCATGGCACATCGCAGAAAAGCTCTTCGCTCCAAAGAATAGGCAGCATGGAGCGATTGCAATGTGCCACTACTGGGTCGAGGGCGCCAAACTTCCTTTTTTCATATTCAGAGTTCCAGTCCTTTGGGTAATTGTTGAACCGTACAGTATGAAAGTGTTCGGTTTTGGTTGGGCAAGTCGTTGAAAAAGCAAAAAATTTAAAACCGATATTTTTCGCGAAACTCAGTGCGATTTCGTAAGCGATCTCCAGTTCGGTTGCCGTTGATAATTGTTTAAGTTGTGACTCCTTCCACCTTTCCATCATGAGGCTCCACAGTCGGGATAGCTTTGGGGCGCACATTGGATCCAGAGGATCGGCGCGAAGGGAAGTGTAGGATGTTTCTTAATCATGTGTTGAGAATTTTTAGATTTACTAACGTCTCTCCAACTAGGTGTATGGTTCTATCGATAGTTTAATGAGTGAACTCTTTTGAATGTTGGTTTTCATTCTATTGAATTTTTTTGGGTTAACTGAATAGTTAGTGGCTGTATGCGGGTGGGTAAAATCAAGAATGTTTGCCAAAGACACTACAAATCACCCGTGTTTATGGGGCTCGCTTTGCGAGACACTGTGGCTATCTGTTGAATGGAGCCCGCCATGACCGCCAGCGAAGATAAATTTACTCGCCAGACTTTGCTCGACGTCCAGCCGTTGACCCCGAACCTGTTCACCCTGCGCGCCACCAGGGATGCGGGCTTTCGTTTTCGCGCGGGTCAATTTGCCCGGCTGGGCGTGACCAAAGCTGATGGCAGTACGGTCTGGCGTGCCTATTCCATGGTGTCGTCGCCTTTCGATGAGTACCTGGAATACTTTTCCATCGTAGTCCCGGGGGGCGAGTTCACCAGTGAACTGAGTCGGTTGGGCGTTGGCGATACGCTGCTGGTCGACCGCCAGGCCTTTGGGTACCTGACGCTCGATCGTTTCGTCGATGGACGCGATCTGTGGCTGTTATCCACAGGCACTGGCCTGGCACCGTTTCTGTCGATTCTGCAGGACTTCGAGGTGTGGGAGAAATTCGAGCGAATCATCCTGGTCTACAGCGTGCGCGAATCACGGGAGCTCGCCTATCAGGACTTGATTGCAGGGCTAACACAGCGAGAGTACCTGGCGGAGTATGCGCACAAACTCCAGCTGATCAACACCGTGACGCGTGAACAGCATCCCGGTGCTCTTAACGGACGGATTACCACGCTGATCGAAAATGGCGAGCTGGAGCGGACAGCCGGGGTAGCGCTGACACCCGAGCATTCACGGGTCATGTTGTGCGGCAACCCGCAGATGATTGACGACACGCGCAAGTTACTCAAGCAACGCGACATGCACTTGAGTCTCAGCCGGCGGCCCGGTCAGGTGGCGGTAGAAAACTTCTGGTAAAAAAAGGCGGCGCCTTGAAGGCGCCGTTTTTACAGGCCGTCCAAGCGTTCAAGGCCGATTGTTCTGAGCCTTGAGCAGGTCACGGATTTCACTCAGCAGCTCTTCTTCCTTGGTCGGAACCGGTGGCAGGGTTGGAGCGACGGCTTCTTCACGCTTGAGGCGGTTGATGGCCTTGACGCCCATGAAGATCGCGAATGCGACGATGATGAAGTCGATCAGGCTCTGGATGAATTTACCGTACGCCAGCATCACTGCCGGGACCTCACCTTGAGCAGCTTTGAGCGTGATGGCCAGGTCACTGAAGTCCACCCCACCGATCAGCAGCCCGATGGGTGGCATGATCACGTCACCGACAAATGACGAAACGATCTTGCCGAAGGCGGCCCCGATGATGATACCGACGGCCATGTCGACCACATTACCTTTGACCGCGAAGGCCTTGAACTCACTTAGCACGCCCATAGGTTATTTCCTTGTTACAGATGAGGTTGGTGAACGCAGTGTAAATCAGCAATGTGCATTGTGCCCGAATCAACTGCTTACAGCGCTGCCTGCAATCGACCTGGGGGGCGCTGAAAAGTTTTTCAGGAAAGCCGATTTTGTCTCTGGCTCTGCGCTGTCGGGTCATGCTCACCGGTCCTTTCGAATCTTCTCGTCGTTCTCAGTAATGGCTCAACTCTGGCACTGTTTTGGGGTTGCTGATCCTGGCGAAAACTCTTGATGCGGGCACTCGATTGTTGTTATTCATTCTTGAAGTAAATGCTCTAAGAGGTAGGAGGTTTGGGGGGTGAGTAAAAATAGTCTTTCTAATTTTCATGGAGGTATTGAGGCGGAGTTGTACGGTTGGAGTTTTTGTAGATAAGTTTTGTACAGGTTTTATATTGAGTTGTTGAAGGGGGGGTGAGCTGTTATCGGTTGCAGAGCGTATGAAGTTGGTTTGGAGCGCGTGGGGCGCGATTGTAAATATCTATTCCATGAAACCTCTGCTGCCGGTCTAATGTGAAAAAGTGTAAATTTAAAAATTAAATTGATATTACTTTTCAGATCTGCTCGTTAGTATATTCAAAGTTATGACTATCGAGGCACCTTGTGCATCAGCCTGCGCCGAGTTCGCTTTCCTGCGCTATCATCGCGGTTTTTGCCGGGGGTTCAGATGGCCAAAGCCAAGCGCATGTACGGCTGCACCGAGTGCGGCTCAACCTTCCCGAAGTGGGCCGGGCAGTGCGGCGAATGTGGCGCCTGGAATACGTTGACCGAAACCATGGTGGAGAGCGGCGCAGCCGCGGCGCCGACCGGGCGCACCGGTTGGGCCGGTCAACAGGCACAGATCAAGACCCTGGCTGAAGTCAGTGTCGAGGAGATCCCACGGTTTTCCACTGCGTCCAGTGAGCTCGATCGGGTATTGGGTGGTGGCCTGGTCGACGGCTCGGTGGTGCTGATCGGCGGTGATCCCGGTATCGGCAAATCGACCATTTTGCTGCAAACCCTGTGCAACCTGGCCAAGAGTATGCCGGCCCTGTATGTCACGGGTGAAGAATCCCAGCAACAAGTGGCCATGCGCGCCCGTCGCCTGGGGTTGCCGCAGGATCAACTGCGGGTCATGACCGAAACCTGTATCGAAACCATCATTGCCACGGCCCGACAGGAAAAGCCAAAGGTGATGGTCATCGATTCGATCCAGACGATTTTCACCGAGCAACTGCAATCGGCACCGGGTGGCGTATCCCAGGTGCGCGAAAGTGCGGCATTGCTGGTGCGCTACGCCAAACAAAGCGGTACGGCGATTTTCCTCGTCGGCCACGTGACAAAGGAAGGCGCGTTGGCCGGGCCGCGGGTGCTGGAGCACATGGTCGACACCGTGCTTTATTTCGAAGGCGAATCCGATGGACGCCTGCGTTTGTTGCGGGCAGTGAAAAACCGTTTCGGCGCGGTCAACGAGTTGGGCGTATTTGGCATGACCGACAAGGGGCTGAAAGAAGTCTCCAACCCTTCGGCGATTTTTCTGACCCGTGCGCAGGAAGAGGTCCCGGGCAGCGTGGTCATGGCGACGTGGGAGGGCACGCGGCCAATGCTGGTGGAAGTCCAGGCACTGGTGGACGATAGTCATCTGGCCAACCCGCGTCGGGTGACGCTGGGGCTGGATCAGAATCGTTTGGCAATGTTGCTGGCGGTTCTACATCGTCACGGCGGTATTCCCACTCACGATCAGGATGTATTTCTCAATGTGGTCGGCGGCGTGAAGGTATTGGAGACCGCCTCCGACCTGGCGTTGATGGCAGCGGTGATGTCCAGTTTACGCAACCGGCCGCTGCCCCATGACTTGCTGGTTTTTGGGGAGGTCGGTCTGTCTGGCGAAGTGCGCCCGGTGCCAAGCGGTCAGGAACGTTTGAAGGAGGCGGCCAAGCACGGCTTCAAACGTGCCATCGTACCCAAGGGCAACGCGCCGAAAGAGCCACCACAGGGACTGCAGATCATTGCCGTCACGCGGCTGGAGCAGGCCTTGGACGCATTGTTCGAGTAGTTGCTGAAACTGAGATCCTGTGGGAGCGAGCAAGCCCGCTCCCACATTGGGACTGTGTTGGGGCATTCAGACTTCGATCAGAGCACCCAATTCCCGCTCAAGCTCCTGCGGGTCACCCAGATTGAGTTCAATCAATCTCCGCAAACGCTCAATGGACTCCAGGCTGATGTGCCGGCAGACAAACCCGAGCTGGCCATGGTCTTCATGGGTCAGATGCACATCCATTTCGATGTCGGTGTCTTCGCTCAGATGAATGTCGACAAAAAAATCCTGTCGCGGATCCCCCAGCCACGGCTCAGGTCGCTCGATCAGCAAGCCCCTGAGCGACAGATCGATAAGCTTCACCGGCCAGATGAATTCCCCCTGGCTCAACTCGGTTTTGGCATCGAACGCAATACGTTTGAAGCGGCGGCGATCGGCAGGGTGTTCGCTCATGGCGCAATCCTCTAGATGTTCGCTGACTATAGACCCGCCTTGTTAGAACCTGCCAGCCGGCACAGCGCTCCAGACCAACGTTGGGGTATGGCCTTTGCCGTCAGGAGAGCTAAACTCCGTTGGCTGTCTTTCTGTCCACTCTGGCTGGAATAATAAAATGAAAAATAATAATAGCCCGCTACGCCACATACCCTGGCTGGTGCTGGCAATCGTTGGAGCGTGCGCCCTCGGTGTCGTGGCATTGCGCCGAGGTGAGGCGATCAATGCCTTGTGGATCGTGGTCGCTGCCGTGGCCATCTATCTGGTCGCTTATCGCTACTACAGTCTGTTCATCGCTAACAATGTGATGCAGCTCGACCCGCGACGGGCCACCCCCGCCGTGCTCAACAATGATGGTCTGGACTATGTTCCAACCAATAAACACATCCTTTTCGGTCACCACTTCGCGGCCATCGCCGGCGCGGGGCCGCTGGTCGGTCCGGTCCTGGCGGCGCAGATGGGCTATCTGCCCGGTACGCTGTGGCTGATCGCCGGGGTGGTGCTGGCCGGTGCCGTGCAGGACTTCATGGTCCTGTTCATGTCCACCCGCCGCAACGGTCGTTCCCTGGGCGACATGGTCCGTGAAGAAATGGGCCGCATCCCCGGGACCATCGCGCTGTTCGGCTGCTTCCTGATCATGATCATCATCCTCGCGGTGCTGGCGCTGATCGTGGTCAAGGCCCTGGCCGAAAGCCCGTGGGGGATTTTCACGGTGATGGCGACTATCCCGATCGCGATGTTCATGGGCATCTACATGCGCTACATCCGCCCGGGCCGCATCGGTGAAATCTCGATCATCGGCGTGTTGCTGTTGCTGGGTTCGATCTGGCTGGGCGGGCAGATTGCCGCTGACCCGGTCTGGGCCAAGGCGTTCACCTTCACCGGTGTGCAGATCACCTGGATGCTGATCGGTTACGGATTCGTGGCCGCCTCGTTACCGGTGTGGCTGATCCTGGCACCCCGAGACTATCTGTCGACATTCCTGAAAATCGGCACCATCGTCGCCCTGGCGATCGGCATTCTGATCACCATGCCCGAGCTGAAAATGCCGGCGCTGACCCAGTTCGTCGACGGCACCGGCCCGGTGTGGAAGGGCGGCCTGTTCCCGTTCCTGTTCATCACCATCGCCTGTGGTGCGGTATCGGGTTTCCACGCGCTGATTTCCTCCGGTACCACGCCGAAGCTGCTCGATAACGAGGTCAATGCCCGTTACATCGGTTACGGCGGCATGCTGATGGAGTCTTTCGTGGCAATCATGGCCATGGTCGCCGCTTCGGTGATCGAACCGGGCGTGTACTTTGCCATGAACAGCCCGCCGGCCGTGGTTGGCACTGATGTGGTGGCGGTGGCACAAGCGGTCAGCAACTGGGGCTTCGCGATTACTCCGGAGGCGCTGCAAGCCGTGGCCAAGGACATCGGCGAAACCACCATCCTGGCCCGTGCCGGCGGTGCACCGACCCTGGCGGTGGGTATCGCGCAGATCCTGCACAGCGTGCTGCCAGGTGAGAACACCATGGCGTTCTGGTACCACTTCGCGATCCTGTTCGAAGCGCTGTTCATCCTCACCGCGGTCGATGCGGGTACCCGTGCCGGGCGGTTCATGCTGCAGGATTTGCTTGGCTCCTTCGTGCCGGCGCTCAAACGCACCGAATCCTGGGCTGCCAACTTCCTTGCCACTGCCGGTTGTGTAGCCATGTGGGGCTGGCTGCTGTACCAGGGCGTGATTGATCCACTGGGCGGCATCAACACCCTGTGGCCGCTGTTCGGCATCTCCAACCAGATGCTGGCCGGTATCGCGCTGATGCTCGGCACCGTGGTGCTGATCAAAATGAAGCGCCAGCGTTATGTGTGGGTGACCATGCTGCCAGCGGTATGGCTGCTGATTTGCACCACCACTGCGGGTTTCATCAAGTTGTTCGACGCCAACCCGGCGATCGGCTTCCTGTCGCTGGCCAAAAAATACAGCGATGCCCTGGCCAATGGTCAGATCCTCGCCCCGGCCAAGGACATCACGCAAATGCAGCACGTGATCTTCAACGCCTACACCAACGCTACACTGACCGCGCTGTTCCTGTTCGTGGTGTTCAGCATCCTGTTCTATGCGCTCAAGGTCGGCATTGCCTCCTGGGGTAAAAAAGAACGTACGGATAAAGAATCGCCCTTCCAGGCGCTGCCGGATGCGTAATTGAGGATTGCGGCATGTTCAATGACTTGAGTCGCCTCGGTAAATACCTCGGTCAGGCTGCTCGCCTGATGGTCGGCATGCCCGACTACGACAACTACGTCGAGCATATGCAAAGCAAGCACCCGGACAAACCGGTGATGGACTACGAGACGTTCTTCCGCGAACGCCAGGAAGCCCGTTACGGTGGCAAGGGTGGGCCTAAGTGCTGTTGACCTGCTGAATGGGTCATGATGTAAAGAAAAGACTGTGGGGGCGAGCCTGCTCGCGAAGGCAATCTGTCATTCGACTCTGAAGTTGACTGACATGCCGCTTTCGCGAGCAGGCCCGCTCCCACATTTGTTTTGTGTTGTTCTCTAATTCTGTGAAAAAGGAGATTCGGGTGTCCTCTCCCATCCCGGTAACGATCCTCAGCGGCTTCCTCGGTGCAGGCAAGACCACCTTGCTGCGCCACCTGCTCAAGGCCGAGCATGGCCTGAAAATCGCCGTGATCGAAAACGAATTCAGCGATGCCGGCATCGACACCCAACTGCTGGGTGATGAACCGGTTCAAGTGATGACGCTGTCCAACGGCTGCGTTTGTTGCACCATCCACACCGACTTGACCAAAGCCCTGTACTTGCTGCTCGAACGCCTGGACAGCGGTGAAATCGCCTTCGACCGACTGGTGATCGAATGCACCGGTCTGGCTGACCCGGCGCCGGTGGCACAAACCTTCTTCATCGATGAAGAACTGCGCGAGCGTTACATCCTCGACGGCATCATCACCCTGGTAGACGCAGCACACGCCGAACTGCACCTGACCCAGACCATTGCCCAGGCGCAGATCGGTTTCGCCGACCGCCTGCTGGTCAGCAAGCGTGACCTGGTGGACGAGCCGGCGTTCACCGCGTTAAGTGAGCGTCTGACCCGCATCAACCGCCGCGCGCCCATTCGTGTGGTAGACCATGGCAAGATCGATCTGGCCGAATTGCTCGATGTGCGTGGCTTCAATCTCAATGCTGACCTGGGAGGCGGCGTGAGTTTGCGTCCGGTCAGTACGGCGCCTTCCGTCGATCGCATTTCCAGCCTGGTGCTGCGCACCGACAAACCGCTGGATATCGACAAGCTCAGTGAGTTCATGAACGAACTGCTGGAAGACCATGGCAAGCAGTTGCTGCGCTACAAAGGCGTGTTGAACATCCTGGGCGAGCCACGGCGCATGGTATTTCAGGGCGTGTTGAAGCTTTATGGTTTCGACTGGGATACGGAATGGTCCGATGATGAAGCGCGTGAAAGCGTGATCGTGTTCATTGCCGATGATTTGCCGGAAGAGAAGATTCGCGAGGGGTTTGCAAAAGTGGCTGCGAACTGAACGCGTTCGCGTGGTGATAATGAGTTTTTGTGGCATCTGAAAGATGCGGGCAAGACGTATACGTCGTGCCCGCCAATTCGGGCGTTTACTTCAGGTTTCATCCGGATGATTGAGGTAAGGCGAATTTCTTTCCAGGATGTTCAGGTTAAAAGCCAGTGCTGTCCCCTCTTTAGCGGCGATATAGGTGTATGGGGAACCTCGGACTATAAGCGTGTGTAGCACTCCCGAATGGCTAGCTTGTAAATAGATACAAGGTGTCATGTTGTTCAGGTTTTCAATGTTGATGGGGATGCCGTTTTCTCTAATTAGATAAAACGTGTCTGATTCAGTTGTGGGGAATGCACCAATTAATCCATCGTTGTTGGTGCTGAGGCACATTCCATAATAGGGGCCTGGCGAGCGGATGTAGAGTCGATAACCGTTATTGGTATGCCTGAAGTAAAGTACCAGGCGAGGCCGATAATTTATGGGGACTTCACTTCGCAACCCTAATAAGTGGGAGTCATCTCGTCTTTGTGAGGGGCCTATAAAAAATCCACCGCTGGCGCGATTAGGCCTGGAGATCGCCCGTTCGCCATGCATTTCTTCCAGGAAATGCAAAAGGCTGAACTCAGTGCCGATGGTCGCAATAAAGGATTTCTGTCTATCTGTACTCATTAGAATCTTCCTGCTTGAATTATCAAGCCGCGCCGCGGCTCAGTATCTCAAATTTGAAGTCCAGTGGCCGAGCACTGACTTTCCCCGTGCAGACCAGGCTGCCAACCTTTGTATTGCCCCGAGCGCTCAACGTACGACCGCCCCTTGTCTGGATCCTGAGGACGGGGGTATCGGTGTTTATCTGGTCCAGCGTGACAATTTGGCCGTTCCCATCGAGCAGGTTATAGGTTGTCTGTTCATGGTCGTAACGAAAAGCGCTGATGAAGTCCTGGTGTTCATTGCTCAATGCGTAACGGTGGTACAGGCCATCTGTAAGAAGGTAAATAGAGTAGTAGTCATCGGTGCAGTCAAAATAAAACTTGATCCGATTTGCCGGTGCGTCGGTTTTTACGCACAGGTAATTCGAAATGTCCATGTTTGCGTCAAATGACCAAATATCATAGTCCAGCTTTTTAATCAGGGTGGTTTTACCGTAAGTCATTTTAGGCAGGTGAAGATTGCCGTGGTTTGTTTTCATCGTGGCGATGAAAGACCGCTCTTGGTTTTTATTCATTTCAGTGCATCCGTGTTCTGATGGGTATAGATTGTTTTTTCGAGCTCATTCGGTCGGTCATTAAGCTAGCAATTTATATGGGGTGGGATAAAGGCTGTTTTAGAAAGTTGATGTATCAGTGTTTTTCGTGAGTTCTTGAAGTTTTGAAGGATTAAAGTAGGGGCCAAAAAAAACCCGGCCATCAGGCCGGGTTTATTTTTCAAGTGACCGCTATCAGGCGCCGTACACCGGCAGCTTCTTGCAGATCGCCTTGACCTTCTCACGAACGGCGTCGATGACCGCTTCATTGTTAAGGTCAGCGAGGATGTCGCAGATCCAGCCAGCCAGTTCCTTGCACTCGGCTTCCTTGAAGCCACGAGTGGTCACAGCCGGGGTACCGAAGCGCAGGCCGGAGGTGACGAACGGGGAGCGTGGGTCGTTTGGCACGGAGTTTTTGTTGACGGTGATGAAAGCCTTGCCCAGAGCGGCGTCGGCGTCTTTACCGGAGATTTCCTGTTTGATCAGCGACAGCAGGAACAGGTGGTTTTCAGTACCGCCGGACACCACGTCGAAACCGCGCTCGATGAACACGCTGGCCATGGCCTGGGCGTTTTTCACCACTTGTTGCTGGTAAGCCTTGAACTCTGGCTGCAGCGCTTCCTTGAAGCAGATCGCCTTGGCGGCGATCACGTGCTCCAGCGGGCCACCCTGGGCGCCCGGGAATACCGCGGAGTTCAGCTTCTTCTCGATGTCGGCGTTGGCGCGAGCCAGGATCAGGCCGCCACGTGGACCGCGCAGGGTCTTGTGCGTGGTGGTGGTCACGACGTCAGCGAATGGCACCGGGTTCGGGTAGACGCCAGCGGCGACCAGACCGGCCACGTGGGCCATGTCGACGAACAGGTAGGCGCCAACCTTGTCAGCGATTGCGCGGAAGCGTGGGAAGTCCAGAATCTGCGAGTAGGCAGAGAAACCGGCCACGATCATTTTCGGCTTGTGCTCGACCGCCAGGCGCTCGACTTCGTCGTAGTCGATCAGGCCGTTGGCGTCGATACCGTACTGGATGGCGTTGTACAGCTTGCCCGAGGACGAAACGCTGGCACCGTGAGTCAGGTGACCGCCGTGGGCCAGGCTCATGCCCAGGATGGTGTCACCGGCCGACAGCAGGGCCAGGTAAACGGCGCTGTTGGCTTGCGAACCGGCGTGTGGCTGAACGTTGGCGTAATCGGCGCCGAACAGTTCTTTTGCACGGTCTATGGCCAACTGCTCAACCACGTCGACGTACTCGCAACCGCCGTAGTAGCGCTTGCCCGGGTAGCCTTCGGCGTACTTGTTGGTCAGTACCGAGCCTTGAGCTTCCATCACCGCAGGGCTGGTGTAGTTTTCCGAAGCGATCAGCTCAATGTGCTCTTCCTGGCGCTGAGCTTCTTGCTCCATGGCGGCGAAGAGATCGGCGTCGTACTTGGCAATAGTCAAATCACGGCTGAACATGGCGGTCCTCAAGGATCGGGGGCAGAAAAGGGGGGCATTCTACCCCAACGGGTTTTGGAAGGCATATGAAAGGACATCATGTCGCAGACAAGTGGGCTTCATGCAGGGATCAGTGGTGATCCTGCGGGCCTCTTCGCGAGCAGGAGAACGCAATCCAATGTGTGCGAGCCTGCTCGCGAAGGGGCCGGTTGGAGCACCGAAAATTTCAGTCGAACACGAAGAGCGCATCATTGCTGAATTGCACTTCGAACTTGTTCGCCGGCATCGGACGGCCGAACAGGTAGCCCTGAACTTCGTCGCAGCCGTGCTCCCTAAGGAAGTCGAGCTGCTCGTGGGTTTCCACGCCCTCGGCAATCACCGCCAGGTTGAGGCTGTGGGCCATGGCAATGATCGCCCGGGCGATCTGCGCATCCTGTTCGCCCGACGGCAGGCCGTCGACGAAGGTGCGGTCGATTTTCAGCACATCGATCGGGAATTGCTTGAGGTAATTGAGCGATGAATACCCCGTGCCGAAGTCGTCGACCGCGATGCTCAGGCCGAGATTCTTCAAGCCATCGAGTATCTGCATCGCCTCGCTGACTTCGCGCATCAGGATACTTTCGGTCAGCTCCAGTTCCAGGCACGCCGGTGGCAGACCGGTGTCCTTGAGGATGGTGGCGATCCGCGTGCCGAGCTGGCCATCGGAGAACTGCCGCGCCGAAATGTTCACCGACACCTTTGGCACCCGCACTTTGGCCCGGTGCCAGGTCTTGAGTTGACGGCAAGCCTCGCTGATCACCCAGTCGCCCACATCCACCACCAGGCCGAGTTCCTCGAGCACCGGAATGAAGTCGCCCGGCGGTACCAGGCCACGGCGCGGATGGCGCCAGCGCAACAAGGCTTCGGCGCCGGTCAGACGTTTGCCATCACCACTGAATTGCGGCTGGTAATACAGCACGAACTCGTTCTGTTCCAGGGCATGACGCAAATCGCTTTCCAGTTCCAGGCGCTCCAGGGCGCTGGCATTCATGTCCGCCTGATAGAACTGGAAGTTGTTCTTGCCGCGCTCTTTGGCGTGATACATCGCGGTATCGGCGTTTTTCATAAGCTGGCTGAGTTCGTTGCCGTCCTGCGGACTCAGGGCGATGCCGATACTGGCGGTGACGAAGAACTCGCGGCCTTCGAGCACGAACGGTTTCACCAGGCTGGCGAGAATCTGTTCTGCAACGTGAATCGCCCGGTTCAAGGCGATTTCACGGTTGGCACGCGGTTGCAGAAGCAAGGTGAACTCGTCGCCGCCCATGCGCGCCACAGTATCGTCATCGTCGACGCAACCAAGCAGGCGCGTGGCCATTTCCTTGAGCATGCGGTCGCCGGCGGCGTGCCCCAGGGAGTCGTTGATCGGCTTGAAGCGGTCGAGGTCGAGGAACATCAACACTACCCAGGATTTCTGCCGTTCGGCCGCTTGCAGCGCCGTGTGCAGGCGATCCTGGAACAGGGTGCGGTTGGGCAGGTGCGTCAAAGCGTCGTAATAGGCCAGGCGGTGAATCCGTTGCTCACTGGCCTTGCGCTCACTGATGTCGCTGAAGAAGCAGACGTAACTGGCCAGGTCGCCTTCGTCGTCCAACACCGCCGTAATGCCGACCCAGGCCGGGTAATGCTCGCCATTGCGGCGTTTGAGCCAGACTTCGCCTTCCCAGGTGCTGTTCTGGTTCAGTTGCTTGAGCACATAACGCAGATGGGCTTCCTGCTCCTCGTCGACGGTCAATATGTTCGGCAATTGGTCGAGCACCTGTTCAACCGCATAACCGCTGACGCGGCTGAAGGCTTCGTTGGCCTGGACGATGTAGCCGGCCGGGTCGGTGATCAGGATCGCCGAGGTCGAGTGCTCGAATACCGTGGCTGCCATGCGCAGGTCTTTTTCGGCGCGGCGTTGCTGGCTGATATCACGACCGACCCCGAGCACGCCTTCGAATGCGCCGTGCTCGTCCCAGACCAGCACCAGCCGCAGTTCGATAGGAATCTTGCGCCCGTCGGCCCGCAGGCAGTCGAACAAGAACAATTGGGTCTGCACCTGGTTGCGCAATAGCGCCAGCTGATCAGGTTGATCCAGCGCGTTGTTGACCCGTTCCATCAGGCTGTAGATGCCTGCCAGTTGTTGCGGGTTGGCAATGGTTGATTGCCAGCCGTTCTGGAAAATCCATTCGGCGTCATAACCCAGCACGGCTTGTACCGACGGGCTGACGTAATTGAGCGTCATGCGGTTATCGGTAGAAAAAATCACGTCGCTGATGCTTTCGGCGAGCATCCGGTAGCGCTGCTCACTGTCACGCAGGGACTCACTGGCTTCGATCTGCTCGGTGACGTCCTTGGCCACGCCAATGATGCGAGTCACCTGGTCGTGCCTGTCCCGTGCCAGGGCCTGCTCGCGAATGTCGAAGCGCCGCCATTCACCGTCCCGGTGACGGAAACGCAGCTGGCATTGCATCAATTGGCTGTAGCCACCTTGCCGTTGGGTCTGGCGCGAGCGGTGGTAGTAGTCGGCGTCGTCGGGATGCAGGAGGATTTCCCAGAAGTACTCGCCCATCTGGTGCAATTCGGTGCGGTTGTAGCCCAGGGTCTGGCCCAGATGGTGGTTGCTGAAAATCATGCGCTGGCTGATCACGTCCTGTACGTACAGGTGGTCGGGCACGGTACGCACCACATCAGACCAGAAACCTTCGCGCTCCTGCAGCGACAGCTCAATGAGCTTGCGGCTGGTGATATCGGTGATGCTCAGGATCACCGCGTTATAGTCGTCGGGACTTTCCGGCAGGCGCAGCACCAGCCACAGGTGCTGATCACGGCCATTGGCATCCTGGAGTTTGATTTCCAGCTCAAGTTGCTGCTGCTGATTGAATGCCGCTTCGAGTACTTGATTGCCGATGGCGCTGCCATCGAGCGGGTTGCCATCGATCAACAGGTCCCAGGCTTGCCTGGAGGTATTGACGTTGAGCAGTTGCAGTGCAAGCTGGTTGACTTCGGTAATACGCAGCGCGTGCAGCAACTGCCGGCGTTGATCCGGGTCAGCCAGCCGCGCTTGCAATTGCTCGGTGCTCTGTAATCGGGCCTTGTCGAAAGTACTCTTGAGGCCGGACATGTCCAGCACACACAGCGCAACGCCAGTACCTTCGAAAATTTCCTGATATCGTCGACGCCCTTCATGCAGCTGACGCTGGCGTCGACGCATGTTCAGCAGGGCGATAAACGGCAGCATGGAAAAGGCCAGGCCCAGCAGGCATTTGCCGATGAAGGCCGGCAGCAGCTCTTCGAGCACGCGCTGGCGATCGAACAGCCCACGCAGCTGCCAGTCGCTGCCGCTCAGTGGAACGGTCAGTACACTGTTACTCAGATCGTCCTGGGTCAGTGTGCCCGGGTTGACCTGCGGCAGCGCGATATCGCGGCTGATGATCTGGTGGTTGAAACGGTTTTCCACCAGCCACTGCGGGCGGCCATCGGCCTCGTTCAGTTTGGTCAGGGACGAAAAAAACGTCGGCTTCAGGCGCAAGGCCCAGTAGCCACGGGTGCTGCCGCTGGCTTGATGCAACAACAGATGCACTACCGAGCCATCGATGGCATTGCTGAAGTAGTGAGGCTGGGCACGACTGCGTCGGACCAGCTCGCTCAGGTAGTCGGCGTCTTCGCTGTTGGTCGCGCTGTCAGTGAGGATTGTCCCGGAGGGGCTGAGCAGGGCCAGGCTGGTCAGGTCTGGCAAGGACTTTTGCAGCTTGCGCAGCAGCTCCTGCTGTTCGTCGGTACTTTGCGGCTGTTCGACAATCGGTAGCAGGTTAAGGGCGATCTGCGCATTGAGTGCCATGTTCAGGCTGACTTGCGCGGCCAGGTCGGCGGTGTAGTCGATGGTGTACTGCCGCTGGTTTTTCCGTGTTTCACGCAACTGGTCCAGCAGCTGCCAGAACAGCAGCGCGAGCAGTAACAAAGCCAGCATCGCCAGCGCGCCTTTCAGGGTTCCGCCCAGGGGGGAACCGGGCGCCGCTGTCGGAGCACTGTGAGTCAGGGACGGAGTGACATTGGACAAACTGTAATCCTGCGGTTTGGCTGGACTGGCGCGACGTGCACTATAAGCCGGACGCCCGAAGGGCGGCTAGCATGCCTTGAGTCGTGGCAAAGTGCCAGTCCCGCTCGGCTGGACGGCCACCTGTCATTCAGGTAGCTTTGCCGGTTACGCGGGAGCGTTCCAGCTCCTAAAATCAGACTTTTTCAGCGCAGCCGCATTGATAGTTTTCAATCGGATGGCGCGCACGGTCTGGCCAGGCATCGTCTGCGCTTCAATCATTCATCAGTCACTGACCCAAGGTTCTCCATGGCTCAATACGTATTCACCATGCATCGGCTGGGTAAAGTTGTTCCGCCGAAGCGGGAAATCCTGAAAAACATCTCCTTGTCTTTCTTTCCAGGCGCCAAGATCGGCGTGCTCGGCCTCAACGGTTCGGGTAAATCCACGCTGCTGAAAATCATGGCCGGCGTCGACACCGAGTTCGAGGGCGAAGCCCGTCCGATGCCGGAGCTGAACATCGGCTACCTGCCGCAGGAACCACAACTGGATCCGACCAAGACGGTGCGTGAAGTAGTCGAGGAAGCCGTCAGCGTGATCAAGGACGCCCAGGCGCGTCTGGACGAGGTCTACGCGGCCTACGCCGATCCGGATGCCGATTTCGACAAACTGGCTGCCGAGCAGGCCAAACTCGAAGCGATTCTGCAGGCCAGCGATGGTCACAACCTGGAGCGCCAGCTGGAAGTCGCCGCCGATGCACTGCGTCTGCCGGCCTGGGATGCCAAGGTCGAGCACCTGTCCGGTGGTGAAAAGCGCCGTGTGGCCCTGTGCCGCCTGCTGCTGTCCGCCCCCGACATGCTGCTGCTCGACGAACCGACCAACCACCTGGACGCCGATTCCGTCGCCTGGCTGGAGCACTTCCTGCACGATTTCCCGGGCACCGTGGTTGCGATCACGCACGACCGTTACTTCCTGGACAACGTCGCCGGCTGGATTCTGGAACTCGACCGCGGAGCGGGCATTCCGTACGAAGGCAACTATTCGGGTTGGCTGGAAGCCAAGTCCGATCGTCTGGCTGCCGAATCCAAGCAGCAGTCGGCTCACGAAAAAGCCATGAAGGAAGAACTGGAGTGGGTGCGCAAAGGCGCCAAGGCCCGCCAGTCCAAATCCAAGGCTCGTCTGCAACGCTTTGAAGAAATGCAATCGCAGGAATTCCAGAAGCGCAGCGAAACCAACGAGATCTACATTCCGGCCGGTCCTCGCCTGGGTGACAAGGTCATCGAGTTCAAGAACGTCACCAAGGGCTACGGCGATCGCGTATTGATCGACAACCTGTCGTTCTCCATGCCTAAAGGCGCCATTGTCGGCGTGATCGGTGGTAACGGTGCGGGTAAATCCACGCTGTTCCGCATGCTGATGGGCAAGGAAACCCCGGATTCGGGCAGCATCGAAGTCGGCGAAACCGTACAGCTGGCGTGCGTGGATCAGAGCCGCGAAGACCTGGACGGCAGCAAGACGGTGTTCCAGCAAATCTCCGACGGTTCCGACCAGATCCGCATCGGCAACTACGAGATCCCGTCGCGTACCTACGTCGGTCGCTTCAACTTCAAGGGCGGCGACCAGCAGAAGTTCGTCAAGGACCTGTCCGGAGGTGAGCGCGGTCGCTTGCACCTGGCCCTGACCTTGAAAGAGGGCGGCAACGTCCTGCTGCTCGACGAACCGTCCAACGACCTCGACGTCGAAACCCTGCGTTCCCTGGAAGAAGCCCTGCTGGACTTCCCGGGCGCCGCCATTGTGATCTCCCACGATCGCTGGTTCCTTGACCGCGTCGCGACCCACATCCTGGCGTACGAAGACGACTCGCAAGCCGTGTTCTTCGAAGGCAACTACACCGAATACGAAGCCGATCGCAAAAAGCGTCTCGGCGAAGCCGCTGCCCAGCCGCATCGTGTACGGCACAAGAAACTGGCCTGATATCGGGTTGGTTGCTTGAAAAAGAACGGAGCCTTCGGGTTCCGTTTTTTTTTGCGCTTTTTCAGCTGCTTCGAGTTGCGGCTTTCGCGAGCAGGCTCGCTCCCACAGGGAGCGCATTTCAATTGTGGGAGCGAGCCTGCTCGCGAAGACGGAGTCACTGGTGGTGCAAGGGCTAATTTGTAAATCCCTGTTTCGGTGCAAGAGCGGCCGATAATCGGACAAAATTTATATCGTTCGCACCATTTAATTTCATAAATGCGACATTTTGCTCTGTTCTAGTGCGCGTTTCGTTTGTTAAAGTCCGGCCCAATTTCTTCCAACGACAATAAATTTGCCGAGACTTTTCCATGATCGAATCCGTCGAATCCTTCCTTGCCCGCCTGAAAAAACGCGATCCGGACCAGCCTGAATTCCACCAGGCGGTCGAAGAGGTCCTGCGCAGCCTGTGGCCTTTTCTTGAGGCCAATCCGCACTATCTGACTTCGGGCATTCTGGAACGGATCTGCGAGCCGGAGCGGGCGGTCGTGTTTCGGGTTTCCTGGGTCGATGATCACGGCAAGGTTCAGGTCAATCGCGGGTTCCGTATCCAGATGAACAGCGCCATCGGTCCGTACAAGGGCGGCTTGCGTTTCCATCCTTCGGTGAATCTTGGCGTATTGAAGTTCCTGGCTTTCGAGCAAACCTTCAAAAACTCGCTGACGTCGCTGCCCATGGGCGGCGGCAAGGGTGGTTCGGATTTTGATCCGAAGGGTAAGAGCGACGCGGAAGTCATGCGCTTCTGCCAGGCCTTCATGAGCGAGCTGTACCGTCACATCGGTGCCGACGTTGACGTGCCGGCCGGTGATATCGGCGTCGGCGCCCGTGAAATCGGTTTCCTGTTCGGCCAGTACAAGCGCCTGAGCAACCAGTTCACCAGCGTGCTGACCGGCAAGGGCCCCAGTTACGGTGGCAGCCTGATTCGTCCGGAGGCCACCGGTTTCGGTTGCGTCTACTTCGCCGAGGAAATGCTCAAGCGTCGCGGTTTGACCGTTGAGGGCAAGCGCGTGGCGATTTCCGGTTCCGGCAACGTCGCGCAATACGCGGCACGCAAGGTCATGGACCTGGGCGGCAAAGTGATTTCGCTGTCCGATTCAGAAGGCACGCTTTACTGCGAAAGCGGTTTGACCGAAGCGCAATGGCATGCGGTATTGGAACTGAAGAATGTCCAGCGCGGGCGCATCAGCGAATTGGCCGGCCGTTTTGGTCTGGAATTCCTCGCCGGTCAGCATCCGTGGGGCCTGAGTTGCGACATTGCGTTGCCATGCGCCACGCAAAACGAACTGGATGCCGATGCGGCTCGTGCATTGCTGCGCAACGGCTGCGTCTGTGTGGCGGAAGGCGCCAACATGCCGACCACGCTGGAGGCGGTGGATCTGTTCATCGACGCGGGCATTCTGTTCGCACCGGGCAAGGCGTCCAACGCCGGTGGCGTGGCGGTGAGCGGGCTGGAAATGTCGCAGAACGCCATGCGCCTGCTATGGACCGGCGGTGAAGTCGACAGCAAGCTGCACGCAATCATGCAGTCGATCCACCACGCTTGCGTGCATTACGGTGAAGAGAACGGTCAGGTCAACTACGTCAAGGGTGCGAACATCGCCGGTTTCGTCAAAGTCGCCGACGCGATGTTGGCCCAAGGTGTGGTTTAAGCCGGTTCGATACGAATGATCTCGATCAGTTGATCGCCGGCCGGGCGTTGCCACAGCACCTCATCACCGAGTTGCGCCCCGAGCAACGCCCGACCCAGCGGCGATCCCCAATTGATCAGGCCTTTGGCGGCAACGGCCTGATCTTCCCCCACCAGTTGCACGCGACGTTCGGTGCCGTGCTCATCGGCATAGGTGACCCAACTGCCGATCTGGACTTTCCTGGTTGAAGTCGCGGGCGGCACGAGCTGAGCACTTTGCAGGCGTTGATGGAAGTAGCGCAGATCGCGCTCAAGGTTGGCCATCAATTGTTTGTCAGACTGATCGCCGAGCCCCGATTGTTCGCCGTGCAGCGCCTGCAACTCGGCAACCTTGTCTTGCAGCAGGCGCAAGCCCTCGGGTGTGACGTAGTTGGGCTGTTCACTGACCTGCCGTTCGACCGGCTGATCGGCTTGCGCGGCGGCGTTATCTTCGTTGACGAAGGCGCGACTCATGGTTTTCTCCCGATATTGGGTTTGGGCCATGATTGCAGGGTTTTAGTTTCGATGGATGTCTGTCAGCGACCTACTGCGAATGATAGGCCCGGGCGGCGTCCTGATCCTTTTGCTGTTGCCAGGCTTTGTCGCGTTCGTCCCAATGGCGGTTGCGATAGTCCTCGCGGTCCTGGCTTTCGCGCATGGCCTGACATTGGCGAAAACCATCGCTCCAACCCTCGGCGTAGTTTTTGTCTTTCAGATAGCGCGGGACGTTTTTGCGAAACTCACCGGTGATCGCTCCCGCGGCTTGCCGGCCACTGCTGCACCCGTCATCGAAACCATCGGCGAACGCCGGCGGGTAACCCCTGGCGATCAGATCCTCGTGGGTTGTCTGGCAACCAGCGATCAACATCAACAAACTCAACGCGCCTGCGCAACGCCACATCTCAGACTCCCGGGTCGCAATACACCCTGTAAGGAAAGTCTAGGTCGGTGTTCGTGAGGCGATTGTTCAATGGCCGTGAAAAATCCATTCAACGCCACAAAAAAACCTGTGGGAGCGAGCCTGCTCGCGAAAGCGGTGGATCAGTCAGCATTGGCGTCGGCTGACGTGCCGTCTTCGCGAGCAGGCTCGCTCCCACAGGGGGCGGCAGTGCTTTTGGGTTAGTAGTGATACCACTTCAGCTCCAGCATCACTTCGTTCTCGGGCGAGGCCAGGTGGCTGAATTCACGCTGGGCGCTCAGGCGCAGGCCCAGGTTGCGCGAGAACTCCCATTGCTGATTCAGGCTCACGCTGCGGCGCACTTCGCCATTGGTGAAGAAATCACCCTTGGTTTCCAGGCTGAAGTTGCCCAGTGGGTTTTTCCACAGCAGGCCTGTGTTGAAGCCCGCGGCCGGTGCGATAAACCCGGCGAAATCATTGTTGTGTTCCACGCGCACGGTGCCCAAGGCGAACCCCAACAGGTCATCGCCCAATTGCCAGGTGCCGCCACCACCGCCATTGACGTGACTGACCAGGTTCTCATCGTCATGCTTGCCCGGCACCCGTTCCAGGCCGCCGGTGACTTGCCACGACAGCGGCTGCAGCAGCTCGTTGCGTGGGGTCAGGGAGCGGATGGTCGCCAGATCGAGTTGCTGCACCTGCCAGTCATTGCCTTCGTACTGACGCAGTTTCAGTTGCAGGATCTCGATCTGCGCGCCGAGGGGAAAGCTTTCGGCGTTGTCGTTGAGGTCGTGATAGGCCATGCGCAGGCCATATTCGCCAAAGGCGCGATCGCCGCGGGTGCCGAGCCCGGCCTGCCAGGTGCGGGATTCGTGGCCATCCTCGGGCAGGCCGGGTTGCGGGATGTCCAGCTCCGGTGCCGGATTCTGATTAATTGCCCGCAACAGTTCGAAACTGCGCTGCGCCCGCTGCGGGTCACGTTCCTGACCATTCGCGCGGTAGCGTTCCAGGCGATAGGCCGCGTCGATGATCAGCGCCTGGCGCCCGCGCGGTTGCGCCTTGAAGGCCGGGGTTTGCAAGTGCTGCTGGTCGGCGCTGACTTTCAGCACCCACTGTTGTTCTTCATCGGTCAGCGGTTCGGCACGGCTCAGCAGCTCGCGCTCGCGGGAAGGGCGGTACTGGATGGATTCCACCAGACCGGCCTCTTTCACGGCTTTGACGGTGTCGGTGGGGATCGCGGTCAGCGGGAATTGCTCGGTCAGGCGCAGACTTGGACGCGCCACTTGCAGCAGCTCCAGCAGTCGATAGGAGCAGTTTTCGTCGAAGAAGAAATAGTCGAATTTGATCTGCTTCAACTCCCAGACGTGTTCGACCATGCGTGCGGTTTCCTGCTCCGTCAGGTTCAGGCGGTACTCCCACAGATCGCGGTTTTCCAGGCTGCGGTATTCCGAGAGTTTTTCCTGATAGGGCACCAGTGCAAACAAGCCCGGATAGCCGCCCATGAGGCCTTTCCAGGCGTAGAGGATGCTGTTGTCCGAGCCTTCGATGTAGGCACCGAAGTTGATCGCATAACTGAGCAGCGAGGTCTTGTCGCTTTGCACATCCGCCTGATCGATGCGCAGCAAAGTGTGGCCGAACATGGAGGAGGGGCTGTTGAGGTAGGCGGCCGGGAAAATCATCACCGCGCTATGAGGCGAGACGTCTTTGAACCACTGCTTGAACTCAGCGCAAACCGGCGTCGGCAGATCGTTCAGGTCGAGCTGCGCTTTCAACCAGCGGGTACGCGCCGGGTAAACGCATTGTGCATGCTGCTCACCGGCACTGGTCGGGGCGTACAGCGCTTGTACGGTGGCTGCCAACTCATGGTCCGGGTGTTGGTGGCCGTCGGTGGCGAGGAAGAATTTCTGGTCGCTGACATAGCTGCGCCAGCCACCGAGCTTGGCGGTTTCGTAATGACCCAGGGAAATCCAGAAAGGGTCATTGGCCAGTTGCTGCAAACGTTGAGGGTCGATGTGGGGCGCGGCGGACAGCGGGGCGCAGACACAGAGCGCCAGCCAGGCAAGGCGTTTGAGCATAATCAGCAACTTAAACAGGAAAAAAACAAAGACCCAAAGGGGAGGTCCAAAAAATAAAACCCGCTTCCCGGAAGAAGCGGGGTGCGCTCGAGCTTAAGCCTGAGTGGCGTACTTGGCCAGACGAGGATCGTTCTTCAGAACGGCCAGTGTGTTGGTATGCACATCTTCCGCGGTCACGTCAGCCTTGCTGAAGATCTGCTGGAAGTGCTGGTGAGTAACGGCGGCGAAGTGCGCACGGTCTTCCGGCGCCACGCCCAGTACCACGGCATAAGTGGTCAGCGCTTCGCCCTGACCTTTAGCCATGTCTTCGGACAGCTCGTTCATCATGCCATTCATGGCAAACCAGGACTTGCCGCCATAGGTCAGCGACGCGTTTGTGGAGCAACCGTTGGTGCCGGAAGTCATACCGAAGGTTGCGTTACCGGAAGTGCCGTTGGTGGTGGATGCCAGGAAGTGAGCCGGAGTACCACGCTGACCTTCGAACAGCATGTTGCCCCAACCGCAATCCGGGCCGCCTGGCGCCTGAGCCATGGCGTTGATGGATACAGCGGTGAAGAGAGTACCAAGAAGAATCCGTTTCATAGCTTTGTTCTCTTTATGTGCGTACCAATGGACAAGGGTTCTGGCGCCTATCTCGCCAGTTTGGACCGGTTATTAATCCAGTCGCGCAGTTTGGAGTTTAGGCACGATCATGGGGTTCCGTGATTTTTTGCAAAACATTCGTTGAAAACAGGGATTTGGCGCTGCTCTGCGCCGGGGTATCGACTTGTCTATGCTTTGGTCAGAGGCGCTCCTTGCCAGTCAGGCATGGGCGGCGCCAGAATGCCGCTATCTGCCCCGCCTGATGTAAGGAAGCCCGATGCCTGATCCTGTTGCTGCCAGCTTGCGTCTAGCGCCTGAAGCGCTGACCCGTCCGTTTTCCGCTGAACAGTTCAGCTTCTCTACCACCAATGATCTGGAGCCCTTCCGCGGTGTGCTTGGCCAGGAACGTGCGGTCGAAGCCTTGCAGTTCGGTGTGGCCATGCCACGCCCCGGTTACAACGTCTTCGTCATGGGTGAACCCGGCACCGGCCGGTTTTCGTTCGTCAAACGCTACCTGAAAGCCGAAGGCAAGCGCCTGCAGACCCCGGCGGACTGGGTCTACGTCAATAACTTCGATGAGCCCCGCGAGCCCCGCGCACTGGAACTGCCGTCGGGCACCGCCGGTGCTTTCATCGGTGACATCAACGGGCTGATCGATAACCTGCTGGCAACTTTTCCAGCCGTGTTCGAACACCCGTCCTACCAGCAGAAAAAAAGCGCCATCGACCGCGCCTTCAACCAGCGCTACGACAAGGCGCTGGACGTGATCGAGCGACTGGCCCTGGAAAAAGACGTCGCGCTTTATCGCGACAGCAGCAACATCGCGTTCACCCCGATGCTCGACGGCAAGGCACTGGACGAGGCGGAATTCGCCCAACTTCCGGAAGTCGATCGCGAGCGTTTCCACGACGACATTTCGGCCCTTGAGGAACGCTTGAACGAAGAACTCGCGAGCCTGCCGCAATGGAAGCGCGAGTCGAGCAATCAGCTGCGCCATCTCAACGAAGAAACCATCACCCTGGCCTTGCAGCCGTTGCTCTCGCCGTTGTCGGAGAAGTACGCCGAGAACGCAGCAGTCTGCGGTTACCTGCAAGCGATGCAGGTGTATCTGCTGAAAACCGTGGTCGAGCAACTGGTGGATGACAGCAAGACCGACGCCATCGCCCGCAAACTGCTGGAAGAGCAGTACGCGCCGAGTCTGGTGGTCGGTCATTCGGCCAGTGGCGGTGCGCCCGTGGTGTTCGAACCGCACCCGACCTATGAAAACCTGTTCGGTCGCATCGAATACAGTACCGATCAGGGAGCGTTGTACACGACTTACCGGCAGTTGCGGCCGGGAGCGTTGCACCGGGCCAATGGCGGTTTCCTGATCCTCGAAGCGGAAAAAATGCTCAGCGAGCCGTTCGTATGGGATGCACTCAAGCGCGCCCTGCAATCGCGCAAGCTGAAAATGGAGTCACCGCTGGGCGAGATGGGCCGCTTTGCCACCGTGACCCTGACCCCGCAGCACATTCCGCTGCAAGTCAAAGTCGTCATCATCGGCGCCCGTTCGCTCTATTACACGCTGCAGGACCTTGATCCGGACTTTCAGGAGATGTTCCGCGTCCTGGTGGATTTCGATGAAGACATCCCGATGGTCGACGAGAGCCTGGAGCAATTCGCCCAACTGCTGAAAACCCGCACTTCCGAAGAAGGCATGGCGCCGTTGACCGCTGATGCGGTGGCGCGTCTGGCGACGTACAGTGCGCGTCTGGCCGAGCATCAGGGGCGTTTGTCGGCGCGCATCGGCGATCTGTTCCAACTGGTCAGCGAGGCGGATTTCATACGCCACCTGGCCTCTGACGAAATGACCGACGCCGGTCACATCGAGCGGGCGCTCAAGGCCAAGGCCACCCGTACCGGTCGCGTGTCGGCACGGATTCTCGATGACATGCTGGCCGGGATTATCCTGATCGATACCGATGGCGCCGCCGTCGGCAAGTGCAACGGCTTGACGGTGCTGGAAGTCGGCGATTCGGCCTTCGGTATACCGGCGCGGATTTCCGCCACGGTGTATCCGGGCGGCAGCGGCATCGTCGACATCGAGCGCGAGGTCAATCTCGGTCAGCCGATCCACTCCAAAGGCGTGATGATTCTCACCGGATACCTGGGCAGCCGTTACGCGCAGGAGTTCCCATTGGCGATCTCCGCGAGTATCGCCCTGGAGCAGTCCTACGGCTATGTGGATGGCGACAGTGCCTCCCTGGGCGAGGCGTGCACCTTGATTTCGGCCCTGTCGAAAACCCCGCTCAAACAGTGCTTTGCCATCACCGGGTCAATCAACCAGTTCGGTGAAGTGCAGGCGGTGGGTGGGGTCAACGAGAAGATCGAAGGTTTCTTCCGGCTCTGCGAAGCTCGCGGCCTGACCGGCGAGCAGGGCGCGATCATTCCACACGCCAACGTGGCCACGCTGATGCTCGACGAGAAAGTGCTGGCCGCCGTGCGCGCGGGGCAGTTCCATGTCTATGCGGTGCGCCAGGCCGACGAGGCATTGAGCCTGCTGGTTGGCGAACCGGCGGGCGCGCCGGACGAAAATGGCGAGTTTCCTGAAGGCAGCGTCAATGCGCGGGTGGTGGAGCGTTTGCGGGTGATTGCGGAAATGATCAGCGAGGAAGACTTGAAAGAGGCCGAGAAAGAGATGGCGGTCGAGGCGCTGGTGGAGGCCAAGCCTGCCTGATGTAACCTGAATTCACCTTGATCCACTATGGCAGCGGGCTTGCTCGCGAAATCGGTCTGATAGTCAACACATGTGTTGTCTGGCACACCGTCTTCGCGAGCAAGCCCGCTCCCACATTTGTTTGCGTGGAATCATAGAAAAGTGCCACTACTCTGACGTCAAACTTCACACAATGACCATTCGGCGCCTTCTGGTTTCGCCTGACGTACCGGTCAAACTTTTCTTCTATTATCAGCTCAAGGATATCGACAGTAATCACTGGATCGAGACAGTCTTCCCGTGGAGGCTGAATACCGGATCTACCGAGGGTCGCCGCCATGTCGCGCAACCTCTGCCTCACCCGTCAATGCCTGGGTCTTGTGACCCGTATCGAATGCGCCATCAAGCCCCTGGCTGGCGATACGGGCATGTGGACCTTGCTGTTCGCCGCCGGGATGGCCGGCGAACAACCTTCAGCCATCAAGGCCCAAGGCCCGTTTCATGGCCCTTTCGTGGCTGAGTCCATCCTCGACACCATTGTTGAAAGCCTGACCCTTCACGGCTACGAACTGGCTGATGATCCGCAAATATGGTGCCTGCACCTGCAAGCCCAGCTGCGGGAAATCAATGGCGGCCGTTGCCGCAATGTCGGTGGCTTCGAGTTCCGGCCAGAGCATTGAGGCGCGCTACTGGTCCAGCTTGGATATGTCAGCCTTGTCGAGCTTGACCTCGTAACCATATTGAACGGTGGCGAGGTCGGTTCGCTGATAGCTTTCCAGGCGCGTGGGCTTTCCATAGAAGTAATGCACGGCAAATAGTCCGGGGCCTTCAGGGCTGGCGTCGTGGTTGACCGCAAGAATTTCCTTGAGGTAATGACCGCTATCGTCCTTGGCATAAAACCGCCAGTCCTGCTCGGGAAACACCTTCAGATCCACCACCAGGGCATTGCCTTTGAGTTCCAGGCCCTTGGGCAGCTGGCGGGCATCGATGCTCTGTTTATCGATTGTGGCCAGGAACAGTGGCATGGAGCCCACCGCATACGCGGGTGTTTCCGGGAACAGGTTCAGGTCGTAGGTGATAGTGCCGCGCAAGGGGTCGACCTCATAGGCTTGCGCCGGCAGTTCGATCGGCTCGTCGCGTTTGCCGCTGCTGTCCTCGGTGAAAAAGGTGACCGGGCTTTCACCAGGATTGAAAGACGTGCCGAGCAATTCATCATTGAAACTTCTGAGGTGACTGAACTCCACTCGCGCAGCGCTCGGGTCCTCTACTGACTGGCTGACAATGACGCCCTTTTTCAGTTGTTCCTCAGTCAATGTCGCGCCCTTGAGCCAGCTCGGCGCCTGATCGTCATACACCAGCACCGGCAATTCCAGGGGCTGGATGGTCTTCTGTGTGGTGTGACGGTCAAAGCGCCGCACCGGCAGGTTCAGATCCTTGCGGGTGACCGTGACCGCTGAGAAATCCAGGAGGCTGACTTCGAGAGTGTCGATCGGTCCGTTGAAATACACCTTCGAGTACCGGTGGGTTTGCTGCTTCTCGAAGGTGCGCTGTTCCTCGTCGAGCTGTTTTTCGAACGCCTCGCTCCAGGCCTTCTGTTGCTGCATTTTCGCTAACTGTCGCTGATAGAAGGTAATTTGCGCCGCGGTTTCATTGATCGAGCCGGACCGCGAGAGAAACTGCCCGGTGGCATCCCTGGCCTGGACGATCAGCGGGTTCAGGGGGGCCTCCCCGATCTCCGGGGCCTGGGGCGCACTGTTGTTGAATTCGATTTCCGCGTAGTTGTTGCCCATTTTCAGCAAGGTGACGCTGAGGTTGTCGTTGGTGCGAGTCTGGCCCACATCCTTTTTCGTCAGATCGAAGCTGTAGAGCCGGCGTGGCGCAATGACTTCCACCTTGCCTTGCAGGCTGACGGGTTGCGGCTGGCTCTTGATGTCGACATCGAGACCTTCGATGAACGGGTAGGTCACCGTCAGGTCATCAGGGTTGGTCAGGTTGGAGCTCGACGGACTCAGCTGGATGCCGGGATCGGTTTCCGACCATTCCGGCTGAAAGGCGATGACGCGTTTGTTGCTCAGTGTGACCGACTGCCATTCCAGGCCATGGGGGAATAGAAACGCGGCAGGAATGCTGAAGTTGAAAGGAAATACCGGTTGCAGGTCGGTCAGGTAATCGGAGCTGGAATCTTTATGCAGCACGAACAGGCCGTTGATGTAAGTGTCGACCAGGGCCTGCGGCGTGGGGTAGTGCTTGAGTACGGCGAGGGCATCTTCACCGTATTCGGTCACCACCGGTTTGCTGTCGAGCTTCAGTTGCGCCCGTTCCAGCAGTAAGAGTGAGCCGCCGAGCTCGGCCACGGCATCCTTGAGTTTCGGGTCAGTGATTGCATCCAGCGATTTTTCGAACTGCGCCGTCTTCTCCTCAAGGCTGATCTCGCGCTTGTCTTCGCCGGGCGAGCAGGCGCTCATCAGCAAAGCCAGGCAGATTCCGGCACTTGTCAAAGGCAATCGCACATCCATTTCCAGTTTCCTGTCCGATATCACTGCGCTGTCAATGGTTTGGACACTAGCAGAAAAAAATTGACATACACGCGCAGGTGGCGGATTTCCCGACGGTTTCTGCGTGTAACAAGCGGCTGTTATACTCGCGGCCATTTTCAAAACACGTGTGAGATTCAATGGAACGCTTTATCGAAAACGCAATGTACGCCTCCCGCTGGCTTCTGGCGCCGATCTACTTCGGACTGTCCCTCGGGCTGCTGGCCTTGGCGCTGAAATTCTTCCAGGAAGTCTTCCACGTCATACCCAACGTTTTTTCGATGGCCGAAGCAGACCTGATCCTGGTACTGCTGTCGTTGATCGACATGGCGCTGGTGGGTGGTTTGCTGGTGATGGTGATGATCTCCGGTTACGAAAACTTCGTTTCCCAACTGGACATCGATGACACCAAGGAAAAGCTCAACTGGCTGGGCACCATGGATTCGTCTTCCCTGAAGATGAAGGTGGCGGCGTCGATCGTGGCGATTTCTTCCATTCACTTGCTGCGCATCTTCATGGACGCCAAGAACGTCGATCCCGAGCATTTGAAGTGGTATGTGATCATTCACATGACGTTCGTGGTGTCGGCGTTTGCCATGGGGTATCTGGACAAGCTCACCAAGCACTGATTCCACGACGTTGCAGGAGCAAACAGACGAGCGGTTCGATTTGTGGCTTGTACTTTGATGCTGCGAGGCATATCCCTGTAAAGGAAATGACTCGCTGCATGAGGTGTGTTCATGAACCTGCAAGAGTTGAATGCGTATGCCGTCGCCGGGAAGGTCGATGAGCTGAACCTGATCTCGCTGGAAGGCGGGATCTACCTGCTGGAAGCCCGGATGCACGGAGCCGCCTATCCATTGAGCGATACGCACGGGCACATGATGCACCTGCGTTCAGTGGAGCATGCCCGTGATGTACTGCGCTCCTTTCCCAAGTTGAACTTCAACCTTGTGCACACCCTGGTGCATGACGAGATGTGCGGCCTCGGCGGCATTGATGAAAGTCTGAAGGTACCGATCGAACAACGTTCTGCGCCACAGCGCTGACGGCTCTGATCAACACATTGGCATCTGTGCTAGTCTGCTGACCCTTTTGGTTCCGGGCGCTCCGGGTACAGGCTGTGCACGCACGGCAATTTCCCGGGCCGTTCGCACAGCGGAGCAGTGTCATGTCCGAAGTAAATCTGTCCACCGACGAAACCCGCGTCAGCTACGGTATTGGCCGTCAGCTGGGCGACCAACTGCGCGACAACCCGCCACCGGGCGTCAGCCTGGACGCGATCCTGGCAGGCTTGACCGACGCATTCGCCGGTCAGCCAAGCCGTGTCGGTCAGGAAGAAATGTCCGCCAGCTTCAAGGTGATCCGCGAAATCATGCAGGCCGAAGCTGCAGCCAAAGCTGAAGCGGCCGCTGGCGAAGGCCTGGCCTTCCTGGCTGAAAACGCCAAGCGCGATGGCATCACCACCCTGGCTTCCGGTCTGCAGTTCGAAGTGTTGACTGCGGGTGAGGGCGCCAAGCCATCCCGTGAAGACACCGTACGTACTCACTATCACGGCACGCTGATCGACGGCACTGTGTTCGACAGCTCCTACGAGCGTGGCCAGCCTGCGGAGTTCCCGGTTGGCGGCGTGATCGCCGGCTGGACCGAAGCCCTGCAACTGATGAATGCCGGCAGCAAATGGCGTCTTTACGTGCCGAGCGAGCTGGCTTACGGCGCTCAAGGCGTTGGCAGCATCCCGCCGCACAGCGTGCTGGTGTTCGACGTCGAGCTGCTCGACGTTCTGTAAGACCTGGCCCGAATTGAACTCGGGCTAATGTGGGAGCGGGCTTGCTCGCGAAGGCGTTTCTGCAGTCGACCAACAAGTTGCCTGACACACCGCTTTCGTCGGAACGCCGCCCGGAGCGGGCCCGCTCCCACAGTTTACGGTGTTTCATAATTCGATCTTGTTGTGCAGCTCACTGGTCGGGCGCAATGCCCGGGCATAGCAGAACAGAAACAGATTTCTCACCACCTCCTTGAGCACCACGGGCTCGCTGGAACTCAAGCCATTGAGGTCCAGGTCACCCTGATCGTGCAGTTCGCTCAGGGCTTCTTCTTCAAGTACCGCACAGACTTCTCCGGTTTCCCGGTGCAGGATTCGCAGATAAGGGTGTGGGCGGTCGAGCCAGGCATCGATCAAATAAGTCATGTCTAATCTCCATGGATTGGGATTCAATGAGAATAATTCTTATTCATGGAATAGCAAGGGTCTATTGGCCGATTGTGGTTTTTTTCGGGTAAAGATTGCGCAAAGTCAAAACGACTGGCGTTCAGCTATCGCGAGCCTTGGTTGGTCGAGCAGGGGAGGGCGAAGCACCATCCCACGTCGGGCGCGGGATGGGGATGCAGCGAAATCAGACTTTTCTGACGAATTCGGACTTGAGCTTCATTGGGCCGATGCCGTCGATCTTGCAGTCGATATCGTGATCGCCGTCGCACAGGCGGATGTTCTTGACCTTAGTGCCGACCTTGACCACCAGGGACGTGCCTTTGACCTTGAGATCCTTGATGACGGTGATGGTATCGCCGTCCTGCAGGACATTGCCCACCGAATCCTTTTTCACCGCATCATCGGACACCGCTTCGGCTTCGCCGCCGGCGGACCATTCGTGGGCGCACTCGGGGCAGATCAGTTGGGCGCCGTCTTCATAGGTGTATTCGGAATTGCATTTCGGGCAGGGTGGCAACGTGCTCACTAAGGCTCCTTGGATTCAGGATCGCTAAAAAGCGCACATTATATAGGGTTTTAGGCGAAAGAGGGCAGGACCGAAAAAACCTGTGGGAGCGAGCTTGCTCGCGATAGCGACTTAACATTCAACGCAGATGTCGACTGTAAGTCCGCTTTCGCGAGCAGGCTTGCTGCCACTGGGGATGTTGCTGTCAGTGTGTGCGGGCGACCGCAAACTCGCTCAATTCGACCAGCGCATCGCGATATTCGCTGGCCGGCAGCGCGTCGAGGCACTTGATCGCACGGGCTACATAGTCGCGGGCCAACTTTGCGGTGTACTCCAGCGAACCCGAGGCTTCCACGGCTGCACGAATGCTTTCCAGGTCCTCGATGCCGCCTTTCTGGATCGCCTTGCGTACCAGGGCTGCCTGCTCCGGCGTGCCTTCGCGCATGGTGTAGATCAGCGGGAGGGTCGGCTTGCCTTCGGCCAGATCGTCACCGACGTTCTTGCCCAGGGTTTCAGCGTCGCCTTTGTAGTCCAGCAGGTCGTCGACCAGTTGGAACGCCACACCCAGGTGATCACCGAAGGTGCGCAGCGCTTCGCTCTGTTCAGGCGTTGCGCCGGCCAACGCCGCGGCGCTGTGGGTCGAAGCTTCGAAGAGCATCGCGGTCTTGCCGCGGATGACTTCCATGTAGGTTTCTTCGGTGGTGCTGGCGTCACGAACCTTCGACAGCTGCAACACTTCGCCCTCGGCGATGATGCGCGTGGCTTGCGAAAGAATCTTCATGACCGGCATGGAGCCCAGCTCGACCATCATTTCGAACGAGCGTGAGTACAGGAAGTCGCCCACCAGTACGCTGGGCGCATTTCCCCACATGGCGTTGGCGGTCGAGCGGCCTCGGCGCATGCCGGACATGTCGACCACATCGTCATGCAGCAGGGTCGCGGTGTGCAGGAACTCGATGGTCGCGGCCAGGAGGCGAAGGTCATCGCCCTCACGACCCAGGGCCTTGCCACATAGCAGCACCAATAAAGGTCGAAGGCGTTTGCCGCCGGCCGAGGTGATGTAATCGCCGATTTTCGATACCAGCGGCACTCGGGAAGTCAGCTGCTTCTTGATGATGCCGTCGACGGCGCTAAAATCGTCCGCGACCGCGCGGTAGAAAGCTTGGGGTTGCATCAGCGACAGTCGCTCCAGAAGGGTTGCGCGGCATGCTAGGACCCACGTCCGGGCCTGTCAAGGCGCGATGGACGGCCTATTGCAAGGCGCTCGTGCCTTGCGTACAATCGCGCACCCTGAACTTCCTGGGCAGCACCTGCCTTACGCAATTGCAAGCGGGCCTTCCAGCCCCATGCAGCCATGCCAGCCAATACCTCTTCTTATAAAGAGCTGGGTGAGCAGGATTATCGGAGAAATACCATGTCTTATGCAGTAATCGTTACTGGCGGCAAGCAATACAAGGTCGCCCCGGGTGAATACCTGAAGATCGAAAAACTGGAAATCGCTACCGGCGAATCCGTTACCTTTGATCGCGTTCTGTTGGTTGCCAATGGCGACGACGTGAATATCGGCGCTCCAGTTGTTGCTGGCGCTACCGTTGTGGCTGAAGTGATCTCCCAAGGTCGTCACGATAAAGTCCGCATCATCAAGTTCCGTCGCCGTAAGCACCACATGAAGCGTATGGGCCACCGCCAGTGGTACACCGAGATCAAAATCACCGGTATTCAGGCTTAATTACAGCCTAATTCCTCACTAGGAGAATTGAACTCATGGCACACAAAAAAGCTGGTGGTAGTACCCGTAACGGTCGCGACTCAGAAGCCAAACGCCTTGGCGTGAAGATGTATGGCGGCCAGGCTATCAAAGCAGGCAACATCATCGTGCGTCAGCGCGGCACCCAATTCCACGCTGGCTACGGCGTTGGCATGGGTAAAGATCACACCCTCTTCGCTAAAGTCGAAGGCGTGATCAAGTTCGAAGTAAAAGGCGCCTTCGGTCGTCGTTACGTGAGCGTTGTCGCGGCTTAATTGCGCGATCGCTGGAAAAGCCCTGTCTCGCGACGGGGCTTTTTCGTTTGTGGGGTGAGTCTCTTGCAAAACTGTTTGTATGGGCTGTCGGCGCGCTGGACTGTGCGGTCGTTGATTGAGGTCGCTGCGCTCATTTTTGCAAGAGTCTTATGTCTTAGTGTTTTTCGGCTCGTCCGTATGGCGAGAGGCGTTGTGTTATGAAGTTTGTTGATGAAGTATCGATCCGAGTAAAGGCTGGCGACGGCGGTAACGGTTGCATGAGTTTCCGTCGCGAAAAATTCATCGAAAACGGTGGTCCGAACGGTGGTGATGGCGGTGATGGCGGCTCGGTCTACATGATCGCCGACGAAAACCTCAACACCCTGGTGGACTATCGTTACACCCGGCACTTCGATGCCGAGCGTGGCTCCAACGGCGGCAGCACCGATTGCACCGGCAAAAAAGGTGAGGATCTGGTGCTGCGCGTACCGGTCGGCACCACCGTGATCGATTCCGCGACCCAGGAAGTGATTGGCGACCTGACCAAGGCCGGCCAGAAGCTGCTGGTTGCCCATGGTGGCTGGCACGGTCTGGGCAACACCCGTTTCAAATCCAGCACCAACCGCGCGCCGCGCCAGACTACGCCGGGCAAGCCGGGCGAGCAGCGTGATCTCAAGTTGGAAATGAAAGTGCTGGCGGACGTTGGTCTGCTGGGCTTGCCGAACGCCGGCAAAAGTACCTTTATCCGTTCGGTGTCGGCTGCCAAGCCGAAAGTTGCCGACTATCCGTTTACTACGCTGGTGCCAAACCTGGGTGTGGTCAGCGTCGACCGCTGGAAAAGCTTCGTGGTTGCGGACATCCCGGGTCTGATCGAAGGTGCTTCCGATGGCGCGGGTCTGGGGATTCGCTTCCTCAAGCACTTGTCCCGTACGCGTCTGCTGTTGCACCTTGTCGACATGGCGCCGCTGGATGAAACCGATGCTGCCGAGGCGGCTGAAGTGATCGTCAGCGAGCTGACCAAGTTCAGCCCGTCCCTGGCTGAGCGTGATCGCTGGCTGGTGTTGAACAAGTGCGATCAGATCCTCGATGAAGAGCACGATGCTCGCGTCAAGGAAATCGTTGATCGTCTGGAGTGGACGGGTCCGGTTTACGTGATCTCGGCCATCGCCAAGCAAAACACCGAGCGTCTGTGTCACGACATCATGCGTTATCTGGAGGATCGTGCTGATCGCCTGGCTAACGACCCGGCCTACAAGGAAGAGTTGGCCGAGCTTGATCAGCGCATCGAAGATGAAGCCCGTGCCCAGTTGCAGGCGCTGGATGACCAGCGTGCCCTGCGTCGCAGTGGCGTGAAGTCGGTTCACGACATCGGTGACGATGATTGGGATGAAGAAGATGTGGATGACGAAGACGGTCCGGAAATCATTTACGTGCGTGACTGATTCGTTGCGATAAACTTAAGCGCCGCTCAATCGAGCGGCGTTTTAGTATCTGAAAATCGATCGTTGGTCACGAATAACCACGAATAACGTCACGGGCAGTGCTAGGTCGCGCTGTCCTCAAGCTAAGGTTGAAGATGATGCGGAGCAAGGTGACAGGTGCGCGGCGCTGGGTCGTAAAAATCGGCAGCGCTCTGCTGACGGCGGACGGCAAGGGCCTGGATCGCGCGGCAATGGGTGTCTGGGTTGAACAGATGGTGGCCTTGCATGAGGCGGGTGTCGAGCTGGTGCTGGTGTCCTCCGGGGCGGTGGCGGCGGGCATGAGCCGTCTGGGCTGGACTTCGCGACCCAGTGCGATGCACGAACTCCAGGCCGCTGCTGCAATCGGCCAGATGGGGTTGGTGCAGGCCTGGGAGTCGAGCTTTGCCGAGCATGGTCGGCACACTGCGCAAATTCTCCTGACCCACGACGACCTGTCCGACCGCAAGCGCTACCTGAATGCCCGCAGCACCTTGCGCGCGCTGGTGGAGCTGAAGGTTATTCCGGTGATCAACGAAAACGACACCGTGGTCACGGACGAAATCCGTTTTGGCGACAACGATACCCTTGCGGCGTTGGTGGCCAACCTGGTCGAGGCGGACCTGCTGGTGATCCTTACGGATCGCGATGGCATGTTCGACGCCGATCCGCGCAACAATCCGGACGCACAGCTGATTTACGAGGCGCGTGCCGATGACCCGGCGCTTGATGCGGTGGCTGGTGGTACCGGCGGTGCGCTTGGGCGTGGCGGCATGCAGACCAAGTTGCGTGCGGCGCGTCTGGCGGCGCGTTCCGGGGCGCATACCATCATTGTTGGTGGGCGCCTTGAGCGTGTGCTGGATCGCCTCAGGGCGGGCGAGCGCATCGGTACCTTGCTTTCGCCTGAGCGCGGCATGCTGGCGGCCCGCAAGCAGTGGCTGGCCGGGCACCTGCAAACCCGTGGCACGCTGGTGCTGGATGCGGGGGCGGTGACGGCGCTCTCCCAAGGCAACAAGAGTTTGCTGCCGGTGGGGGTGAAGTTGGTTCAGGGCAGCTTCCGTCGTGGTGAGATGGTGGTATGTGTGGCGCCGGACGGTCGAGAGATTGCGCGTGGCCTGGCCAACTACAGTGCGCTGGAAGCGCAAAAAATCATCGGTCAGTCGTCTGATGCGATTGTCGGTCTGTTGGGTTACATGGCGGAGCCGGAACTGGTTCATCGCGATAACCTGATCCTGGTCTGAAGGAATACCTGAATGCGAGTGGCAAAAGGATTGTTGGGGCTGCTGCTGGCGATGCCGCTGCTGGCTTCGGCCGAGGAAATTGGCCAAGTGTCGACGGTGTTCAAGTTCGTTGGGCCGAACGACCGGATCGTGGTTGAGGCGTTTGATGATCCGAAGGTCGAGGGTGTGACCTGCTACCTGTCGCGTGCCAAGACCGGTGGTGTGAAGGGTGGCTTGGGGTTGGCTGAAGATCGTGCCGAGGCTTCCATCGCTTGTCGCCAGGTTGGGCCAATCAAGTTCAAGGGGGAGCTGAAGGACGGTGACGAGGTCTTCAAGGAGCGCACGTCCCTGGTGTTCAAAACCATGCAGGTGGTGCGTTTCCTTGATAAGAAACGCAATACGCTGGTTTATCTGGTCTACAGCGATCGCTTGATTGAGGGCAGTCCGCAGAATGCGGTGACGGCGATTCCGATTTTACCGTGGGCGAGCACCCAGTAATCCGAAGTTCGCGAAGATGCACTGTGGGAGCGAGCCTGCTCGCGAAGATGGCGGCACATTCAGCATTCATGTGTCTGATGCGCCGCTTTCGCGAGCAGGCTCGCTCCCACATTTTTTTGTCGAATTCACCCAATCACAGGCAATAAAAAACCGACCCTGAGGTCGGTTTTTTAATGAGCGTGTCGCTTAGGCAGCAGCGGCAACGTTCAGGGCCTTTACGTGGCCATTCAGGCGGCTCTTATGGCGAGCAGCCTTGTTCTTGTGGATGATGCCTTTATCGGCCATGCGGTCGATAACTGGCACAGCCAGAACGTAAGCAGCTTGTGCTTTGGCAGCGTCTTTTGCGTCGATGGCCTTAACTACGTTTTTGATGTAGGTACGGACCATGGAACGCAGGCTGGCGTTGTGGCTGCGACGCTTCTCAGCCTGTTTTGCACGTTTTTTGGCGGAAGGTGAGTTGGCCACCGTCGAGCTCCTCGAAAGACTTTTTAGGAAATAGCAAACAAAATAGGCCGCGAATCATGCCGATGAGTTGAAGTCTTGTCAAGGGCGCTTGAAACGTTCCGCTAAGTGGTAGGCGTGGTGCGACGGGATATTTCTTTCCGGCGTGTGACCTGTAAACTCGCGAGCTTTGGCTCTGTGCTGTTGCGGCGCGGAGTATCGCACAAGTAGGCGCGTAGTTCGCCTGCTGTTTATCGACAGGCACAAACTCTTTCAATGAATCTGCTCAAATCGTTGGCCGCCGTCAGCTCTATCACGATGCTTTCCCGGGTTCTCGGATTCGTCCGTGACACCCTCATTGCGCGCGCATTCGGCGCAGGAATGGCAACCGACGCCTTCTTTATCGCATTCAAACTGCCCAACCTGTTGCGGCGCATCTTCGCCGAGGGGGCGTTTTCCCAGGCGTTCGTGCCCATTCTTGCCGAATATAAAAGCCAGAAAGGGGACGAGGCGACGCGTACGTTCATTGCCTATGTCTCGGGCCTGTTGACGCTGGTGCTGGCGCTGGTTACGGCGCTGGGCATGCTTGCCGCGCCGTGGGTCATCTGGGTGACGGCACCGGGTTTCACCGACACGCCGGAAAAGTTCGAGCTCACCACCAGCCTGTTGCGGTTGACCTTCCCCTACATATTGCTGATTTCCCTGTCGTCCCTGGCGGGCGCGATCCTCAACACCTGGAACCGTTTTTCGGTGCCGGCCTTTGTGCCGACCCTGCTGAACGTCAGCATGATCATCTTTTCGCTGTTCCTGACGCCGTATTTTGATCCGCCGGTGATGGCGCTGGGCTGGGCAGTACTGGTGGGTGGCCTGGCGCAGTTGCTCTATCAGCTGCCTCACCTGAAAAAGATCGGCATGCTGGTGCTGCCGCGCCTGAATCTGCGCGACAGCGGCGTCTGGCGAGTGATGAAGCAGATGCTGCCGGCGATTCTCGGTGTGTCGGTGAGTCAGATTTCGCTGATCATCAACACTATATTTGCCTCGTTCCTGGTCGCCGGCTCCGTGTCCTGGATGTACTACGCCGATCGCTTGATGGAGTTGCCGTCCGGCGTATTGGGCGTGGCGTTGGGGACGATTCTGCTGCCGACGCTGGCCAAGACTTACGCCAGTAAAGATCGTCATGAGTATTCTCGAATCCTCGATTGGGGCCTGCGCCTTTGCTTCATGCTGGTGTTGCCTTGCGCTCTGGCGTTGGGGATTCTGGCCGAACCGCTGACGGTTTCACTGTTCCAGTACGGTCAGTTCAATGCTTTCGATGCGGCGATGACCCAGCGGGCGCTGATTGCCTACTCGGTCGGTTTGCTCGCAATTATTGTGATCAAAGTGCTGGCTCCCGGCTTTTATGCGCAACAAAACATCCGGACTCCGGTAAAAATCGCGATTTTTACCCTGATTGTCACGCAGCTGTTCAACCTGGTACTGATCGGTCCCCTGGCCCACGCTGGCCTGGCGCTCGCCATCAGTGCCGGGGCCTGTCTCAATGCCGGGTTGCTTTTCTATCAACTGCGCAAGCAGCAGATGTACCAGCCGCAACCGGGTTGGGCGAAGTTCGGCTTCAAACTGGTAGTTGCGGTGGCGGTGATGTCTGGTGTGTTGCTGGTCGGGATGCATTTCATGCCGGCCTGGAGCGAGGGGCAGATGCTTGAGCGCTTCCTGCGCCTGGGCGCGCTGGTGGTCGCGGGTGTGGTGGCTTATTTCGGCATGTTAGTGTTGATGGGCTTCCGTTTGCGCGACTTCAATCGCAAGGCGCTGGGCTGAGGATAAAACCTCGATAACTATTTAGAAAAAACGTGGGCGGGCCGGCATTTTTGTCGGCTCGATTACTTTGGCATACGGTGTTGCCTGTCGTCGGCCGCCGGGTGTGGTTATAATCGACCACTTTATGAGCAAGAAGCGCGTTATGCAGCTGGTTCGAGGCCTCCACAATCTGCGCCCCCAGCATCGGGGCTGCGTCGCCACTATTGGCAACTTTGACGGTGTACACCGTGGCCACCAGGCTATCCTGGCGCGGCTGCGTGAGCGTGCGCTCGAATTGGGCGTGCCCAGCTGCGTGGTGATTTTCGAGCCGCAGCCACGGGAATTCTTCGCTCCGGACACGGCGCCTGCGCGTTTGGCCCGCCTGCGGGATAAACTGCAGCTGCTGGCGGCCGAAGGCGTCGACCGGGTCTTGTGCCTGGCGTTCAATCAGCGTCTGAGCAAGCTCAGCGCCAAGGCGTTCGTCGATACCATTCTGGTGGACGGCCTCGGCGTGCAACACCTTGAAGTGGGCGACGACTTCCGTTTTGGCTGTGACCGGGTAGGGGATTTCGATTTCCTGCAACAGGCCGGCGTCACGCAGGGTTTTACTGTCGAAGCGGCGCAGACCGTCGAACTCGACGGCATCCGGGTCAGCAGTACTCAGGTGCGTAATGCGCTGGCGGCTGCCGACTTTGTCCTGGCCGAGCGTCTGCTCGGTCGCCCGTACCGTATCGCAGGTCGCGTGCTGCACGGCCAGAAACTCGCGCGGCAGCTGGGTACGCCCACCGCCAATATACAACTCAAGCGCCGTCGCGTGCCGTTCACCGGGGTTTACCTGGTTAACGTAGAGATCGACGGCAAGACCTGGCCCGGCGTCGCCAACATCGGCGTGCGGCCCACGGTCCAAGGTGATGGCAAGGCCCACCTGGAAGTGCATCTTTTAGATTTTGCCGGCGATCTGTATGACCGGCGTTTAACGGTGGTTTTCCACCACAAGCTGCGCGAAGAGCAGCGTTTCGCCTCTCTGGAGGCGCTGAAAACGGCGATCAACGCGGATGTCGCCGCCGCCCGTGCACTAGCCGCACCTAGCGCCCATCGCTAATGAAGAGCCTTAAATGACCGACTATAAAGCCACGCTAAACCTTCCGGACACCGCCTTCCCAATGAAGGCCGGCCTGCCTCAGCGCGAACCGCAGATTCTGCAGCGCTGGGACAGCATTGGCCTGTACGGAAAGTTGCGCGAGATTGGCAAGGATCGTCCGAAGTTCGTACTTCACGACGGTCCTCCGTACGCCAACGGCACGATTCACATCGGTCATGCGCTGAACAAGATTCTCAAGGACATGATCATCCGCTCGAAGACCCTGTCGGGCTTCGACGCGCCTTATGTTCCGGGCTGGGATTGCCACGGTCTGCCGATCGAACACAAAGTCGAAGTGACCCACGGCAAGAACCTGGGCGCGGACAAGACTCGCGAACTGTGCCGGGCGTACGCCACCGAGCAGATCGAAGGCCAGAAATCCGAATTCATTCGTCTGGGCGTGTTGGGCGACTTTGCCAATCCGTACAAGACCATGGACTTCAAGAACGAGGCCGGTGAAATCCGCGCCCTGGCTGAAATCGTCAAGGGTGGTTTCGTGTTCAAGGGCTTGAAGCCCGTGAACTGGTGCTTTGACTGCGGTTCGGCCCTGGCTGAAGCGGAAGTCGAGTACGAGAACAAGAAGTCCTCGACCATCGACGTGGCTTTCCCGATTGCCGATGAAGCCAAGCTGGCTGCCGCCTTCGGTCTGGCATCGCTGGCCAAGCCTGCCTCGATCGTGATCTGGACCACCACCCCGTGGACCATCCCGGCCAACCAGGCGTTGAACGTCCACCCGGAATTCAACTACGCGCTGGTTGATGTCGGCGACAAACTGCTGGTGCTGGCTGAAGAGCTGGTCGAATCGTGCCTGGCCCGTTACAGCCTGCAAGGCTCGGTCATCGCGACCACTACCGGTAAAGCACTGGAGCTGATCAACTTCCGTCACCCGTTCTATGATCGTCTGTCGCCGGTTTACCTGGCCGACTACGTCGAACTGGGCGCCGGCACCGGTGTGGTTCACTCTTCGCCGGCCTACGGCGTGGACGACTTCGTGACCTGCAAGAAGTACGGCATGGTCAACGACGACATCCTCAACCCGGTACAAAGCAATGGCGTGTACGTGCCATCGCTCGAGTTCTTCGGCGGCCAGTTCATCTGGAAGGCCAACCCGGCCATCGTTGAGAAGCTGACCGAAGTCGGTGCGCTGCTGCACACCACCATCATCGAACACAGCTACATGCACTGCTGGCGTCACAAGACGCCGTTGATCTACCGCGCCACCGCACAGTGGTTCATCGGCATGGACAAGCAGCCGACCACGGGCGATACCCTGCGCCAGCGTTCGATCAAAGCCATTGAAGACACCAAGTTCGTCCCGGCCTGGGGCCAGGCGCGTCTGCACTCGATGATCGCCAACCGTCCGGACTGGTGCATTTCCCGTCAGCGCAACTGGGGCGTGCCGATCCCGTTCTTCCTTAACAAGGAAAGCGGCGAGCTGCACCCACGCACTGTCGAACTGATGGAAGAGGTCGCCAAGCGCGTCGAAGTCGAAGGCATCGAAGCCTGGTTCAAGCTGGACGCCGCCGAACTGCTGGGCGATGAAGCGCCGCAGTACGACAAGATCAGTGACACGCTGGACGTCTGGTTCGATTCCGGTACCACGCACTGGCACGTGCTGCGCGGTTCGCACCCGATGGGCCACGAAACCGGTCCACGGGCCGACCTGTACCTGGAAGGTTCGGACCAGCACCGCGGCTGGTTCCACTCTTCCCTGCTGACCGGTTGCGCCATCGACAACCACGCGCCGTACCGCGAGCTGCTGACCCACGGTTTCACCGTCGACGAGTCCGGCCGCAAGATGTCCAAGTCGCTGGGCAACGTCATTGCACCGCAAAAGGTCAACGACACCCTGGGCGCCGACATCATGCGTCTGTGGGTGGCATCGACCGACTATTCGGGTGAAATGGCAGTTTCCGAGCAGATCCTGCAACGCAGTGCGGACGCCTATCGGCGTATCCGTAACACCGCGCGTTTCCTGCTCTCGAACCTGACTGGATTCAATCCGGCCACCGACCTCTTGCCGGCCGAAGAAATGCTGGCACTGGACCGTTGGGCCGTGGACCGTACCCTGCTGCTGCAACGCGAGCTGCAAGAGCATTACGGCGAATACCGCTTCTGGAACGTCTACTCCAAGATCCACAACTTCTGCGTGCAGGAGCTGGGCGGTTTCTACCTCGACATCATCAAGGATCGCCAGTACACCACCGGCGCCGACAGCAAGGCCCGTCGTTCGTGCCAGACCGCGCTGTTCCATATCTCTGAAGCGCTGGTTCGCTGGATCGCACCGATCCTGGCTTTCACCGCCGATGAGTTGTGGCAATACCTGCCGGGCGAGCGTAACGAGTCCGTCATGCTCAACACCTGGTACGAAGGCCTGACAGAACTGCCGGAAGGCTTTGAGCTGGATCGCGCTTATTGGGACCGGATCATGGCGGTCAAGGTCGCGGTCAACAAGGAAATGGAAATCCAGCGTGCGGCCAAGGCCGTCGGTGGCAACCTGCAGGCCGAAGTGACGCTGTTCGCCGAAGACGCCCTGAGCGCCGATCTGGCCAAGTTGAGCAACGAGCTGCGCTTCGTCCTGATTACGTCCACTGCCAGCGTTGCGCCTTTTGTAAAAGCGCCTGAGGACGCGGTAGTGACCGAAGTTGCCGGCCTGAAGCTCAAAGTGGTCAAGTCGAGCCACGCCAAGTGCGCCCGTTGCTGGCACTGCCGTGAAGACGTCGGCGTGAACCCGGAGCATCCGGAGATTTGCGGTCGTTGCGTCGACAACATCAGCGGTGCTGGCGAGGTTCGCCACTATGCCTAACGCCGTTGGCCGTTTCGGACGGCTGAGCTGGCTCTGGTTGAGTTTGCTGGTCCTGGTCATCGACCAGGCCAGCAAGTTCTACTTCGAAGGCAAGCTTACGATGTACCAGCAAATCGTAGTGATCCCCGATTACTTCAGCTGGACCCTGGCCTACAACACCGGCGCGGCGTTCAGCTTCCTGGCTGACAGCTCCGGCTGGCAGCGCTGGCTGTTTGCCTTGATTGCGATCGTGGTCAGTGCGGTGCTGGTGGTCTGGCTCAAACGTCTGGGTCGCAATGAAACCTGGCTGGCAGTCGCCCTGGCACTGGTGCTCGGTGGCGCGCTGGGTAACCTTTATGACCGCATTGCCCTGGGCCATGTGATCGATTTCATCCTGGTGCACTGGCAGAATCGCTGGTACTTCCCGGCGTTCAACTTTGCCGACAGTGCTATCACTGTAGGCGCAGTCATGCTGGCACTGGATATGTTCAAAAGTAAAAAGACCGGAGAAGCCGTTCATGACTGAACAGGTATTGGCTGAGCAACGCATCGGCCAGAACACGGAAGTCACCTTGCATTTCGCATTGCGCCTGGAGAACGGCGACACGGTGGACAGCACCTTCGACAAGGCCCCGGCGACATTCAAGGTCGGTGATCGCAACCTGTTGCCAGGTTTCGAGGCTGCACTGTTCGGTTTCAAGGCAGGCGACAAGCGTACGCTGAGCATCGAGCCGGAAAACGCGTTTGGCCAGCCCAACCCGCAAAACGTGCAGATCATCCCGCGTTCGCAGTTTCAGGACATGGACCTGTCGCCGGGTTTGCTGGTGATCTTCAACGATGCGGCCAATACTGAGTTGCCGGGTGTGGTGAAAGAGTTCGATGACGCGCAAGTGACCATCGACTTCAACCACCCGCTGGCCGGCAAGACGCTGACCTTTGACGTGGAAATCATCTCCGTCAAAGCGTTGTAACTGACCGAACTCGGTCAAAATGTGGGAGCGGGCTTGCTCGCGAAAGCGTCATCAGACTCAACATCAATGTCGACTGACACACCGCTTTCGCGAGCAAGCCCGCTCCCACATTAAGATTTCACTGTTTTCGAGCCCGAAGTTCGAGTAACAGGTGGCATTACTATTTCTTGCGCGCAAGACACGAGGCACAGCATGCAAATCAAACTCGCCAACCCCCGTGGCTTCTGCGCCGGTGTGGACCGGGCGATCGAAATCGTCAACCGCGCCCTGGAAGTCTTCGGGCCGCCGATCTATGTGCGCCATGAAGTGGTCCACAACAAATTCGTCGTCGAAGACCTGCGCAATCGTGGCGCGATCTTCGTCGAAGAGCTGGATCAGGTGCCGGACGACGTGATCGTGATCTTCAGTGCCCACGGTGTGTCCCAGGCTGTACGCACGGAAGCCGCTGGCCGTGGCCTGAAAGTGTTCGATGCCACATGCCCGCTGGTGACCAAGGTGCACATCGAAGTTGCGCGCTACAGCCGCGACGGTCGTGAATGCATCCTCATTGGCCACGCCGGTCACCCGGAAGTCGAAGGCACCATGGGCCAGTACGATGCCAGCAACGGGGGGGCGATCTACCTGGTCGAGGACGAGAAAGACGTCGCCGAACTGCAAGTAAAGAATCCCGAAAAACTGGCGTTCGTGACCCAGACCACCCTGTCCATGGACGATACCAGCCGCGTCATCGACGCCCTGCGTACCCGTTTCCCGGCCATTGGCGGTCCGCGCAAGGACGATATCTGCTACGCCACGCAAAACCGTCAGGACGCAGTCAAGCAACTGGCTGACGAATGCGATGTGGTGCTGGTGGTTGGCAGCCCGAACAGCTCCAACTCCAATCGCCTGCGTGAACTCGCCGAGCGTATGGCCACGCCGGCCTATCTGATCGACGGTGCCGAAGACCTGCAAAAGAGCTGGTTCGACGGTGTCGAGCGTATCGGCATCACCGCTGGCGCCTCAGCGCCGGAAGTCCTGGTGCGTGGCGTGATCCAGCAATTGAAGGCCTGGGGCGCCACCGGCGCCGACGAATTGGCCGGTCGGGAAGAGAACATCACGTTCTCCATGCCTAAAGAACTACGTGTTCGCTCCCTGCTCTGAGTCTTCGCCACCCACGCATAGCGCCTGTTCAGTCTTTTTGCTGCGCAGGCTGATGCGACCGCTCGAGGCCAGCACCACCTGGTGCAGGCTTACCGGCTCGCGTGTCGCGCAAATATGCAATGTCCCCGCTTGAAATCCCCCGTTGACCAGTTCTCCCTGATGACCGAAGCGTACGGAAGTCCTGACATTTCGATTACCGAATACGGGCATTGAACTGCCATTCCTGCGCTCGATCAGCATTGGATTGCTGTCGTCCTCATAGCCCTTGCCGCTTACATCCAGAATAATCCGCCAGCCTTGGCCCCAGTCGCCGTTTATGCCGTGAATAACTACGGTTTGGCCTCGTGATATTGCCTCGTTTCTTGCGCTGCGCATTCCACTGACAAGCGACCTCGCCGCATCCTCGCGAAAATTCGATTCCCTGACGGCTGCAAACGCCGGACTGACCAAATGCAGAACAATCCCGACAATCGTCAGTCCCATAAGCAGTTCGATCAGGCTGAAACCGTGCTGACGCATGGCAAACCCCTCCCTGGAGTGTTGTGCACCGTGCGATCCGTGCACGAGTAATAGCAATCCAACCGCGCCGCGGCGGTCGAACGTTCTAGCGTGTAAAAGCAGGTATAGCCGACGGCAACGGAGGGCATCGATGGAGTATCGTACAAAAGGTTTCACGCTGATCGAGTTGCTGGTTGCCATTGCGATCTTTCTGGCCCTGGTCACCCTGGCTGTCCCGGCGTTTACCCGATCCACGCAAATTTCCAGGGCCGACACCGAGATCGGTGATCTGCAACGTGCCCTGAACTTCGCCCGGCTGGAGGCGATCAATCGGGGCGTGACCACGCGAGTGCGCCCCACCGCAGGCGGCAGCGTCTGGACCGGGGAATTGTCGGTGTATGACGGCACTGGCACGCCGGCCAATGTATTGCGTGTTATTCCAGCAATGAGCAGCGGCGCGACGCTGACGCTAACCTCAGGAGTGACCGCCATCGATTTCAATAATCTGGGCGGCTTGTCGTCATCGTCCGCGGCGATGGCGATCAGCTATGTGCTGGGAACGCAAAGCAGGACGCTGAACGTGTGTTTGAACGGACGAATTCTATTGGGTGGAAGTTGCGGATGAGGCAATGGAGTAAACGAGCACAGGAAGGTATGACGCTGATTGAAGTCCTGGTTGCGTTGCTGATTCTTGGCGTGGGACTGTTGGGGGCCGCGTCGATTCAATTGAACGCGCTGAAGTACACCGACAGTGCGCGCATGACCAGCCAGGCCAGTTTTATCGCCTACGACATGATGGACCGCATTCGTGCCAACGCTGCCGCCGACTACACCGTCACGCCGCCGACCTCGGGCAACCTCAGCGTCGCCCGGGACCAGGACCTTTACGACTTCACCCGCAATATCGTCAGTTTCGGTGGCCCTACGGCTACCGGCAGCATCGCCCTCCATCAGCGCGTGTACACCATCACCATCACGTGGGACGACTCCCGGGCCGCCAACAGCGCCAATTCCCGCCGCAGCTTCGTGCTCACCAGCCGCACGACCGTTGATCCGAGGGTGACGCCATGAAGCGTCTCCAAAGAGGGTTTGGCCTGATTGAGCTACTGATCGCCCTGGCCTTGAGCTTGATCGTGGTGCTGGGCGTGGTGCAGGTTTTCATTGCCGCAAAAAACACTTACGTCAGCCAGAACGCTGCCGCCGCCATGCAGGAAGATGCACGCTTTGTACTGAGCAAAATGATTCAGGAAATCCGCATGGTCGGCATGTTTGGCTGCCTGGGGACAATCACCGACGCCAGCTTGGGGGGGCGTTTCGCTGCCAGTCAGAAAACGCCAATCAGTTGGGATAACGCCAATCAAAAACTGACCTTGGTGACGGCGGATGTCGGCAGTAACGGTGCAACGCCGACCTGGACGGTGGTTTCCGATTGCCAACATACGGCGACGGCGTATTCCGACTTGCACGCGCCGGCTTCGGGGCAACTGGCATTTCCGATCCGGCGGTTGATCTACAGCTTCAAGAACGGTCAGTTGACGATGGGTACCGGCATTGGTACCGGCACCGCTACGCCAACTCAATCCGTGCTGGTCGATAACGTCAGTGCCTTCAACGTGAGTTTCGGCCTCGCCAGCTCCGCCGCCGATACGGCCGCCTCCAGTTACAGCAGCAATCCCTCGGACCCGGCGCGCATCCGCAGCGTGCGGCTGAGCCTGACACTCGCCGATCCGAACAGCCGGGTGAGCAATCAAACCTTCAACGTGGTTGCCGCGCTGCGCAACCGCTTGCCGTGAGGGTCGCAACAATGAGTATTTCTCCGGCAAGGTCCCAGCGTGGCATGGCGCTGCTGGTCAGCCTGGTGTTTTTGTTGCTGCTGACGCTGATTGGCATTTCATCGATGCAGAACGCCACCCTGCAGGAAAAAATGGCCAGCAGCGTGAGTTTGCGAAATCAGTCATTCCAGGCTGCCGAAGCGGCGTTGCGCGTCGGCGAAAGCGCGGTGCAACTCGATAGCTACTCGTTGGCCGTGTGCAATGGCATTCGCCAATGCGAACCCCCGGCCGAGTCATCGACGGTCAACGCCGCAGGGTTCAATTCCAACTCTGGCGTGATCTGGATTGCTTCTGGCAACGCCTTCTATGGCGTGCAAAACATTGGCACCACCGTGACGGCGGTGAATGTACCGAGCGCCACCTCGGCGACGTTGTACCGGATCACCGCCGTCGGCATCGCGGGCAACTCGCGTAGTGTGGTGGAGAGCATTTATGCCAAGTACTGAACGATCAACGACGCTGTCAGTCGGTGCTGTTTTAGCGTTGTGCCTGTCGGCATCGGTTTATGCCTTCACGCCATCGGACTGGCCAGGCCGGAATCCGGACATGACTATCACCTCGTCGAATCAGGGCCGGGACAGTTGTTTGACCCATGGCAACTGGTACGGCTTCTATCGCAGTCATTCGGGTTTGAAGCCCATCTGCCTGAAGCTGCCCGTGGCGTTCAGCGTTAAGATGCTCGACTCCGATGGCGACGGAGTGATCGATAACCCTGACGTTCTGTCCAGTGGAGTGATTTTTACCGGCGACGATCCGGCCCTGAGCGATATCGACAAGGACGCGACGAACACCGAGAGCGATTCCAGTGGCGGTATCAGCGAAGGGGTGGAAAAATCCGGCGGCGGCAGCCGTCGTATCATGTGGCGACAAATACAGTAAGCGAGAGTTGAGGCATGCACAGATCCAACCGCGGTTTTACCCTGATCGAAATCATGATCGTGATTGCGATCATCGGGATTGTCCTGACCATCGCCATGCCAAGCTTTACGGAATATCAGAACAAAGGGCGTCGTACCGAAGTGACCGGTCTGCTTTCCGAGCAGGCGCAGATCCTTGAGCGTTTCTATTCACAGAAAAACGTCTACAGCGGTGTCGCCGGCCTCAGTGCGGGCAATGACTACTACACCATCACGCCAACACTGACCGACCAGACCTTCCTGCTGACGGCGGTGCGCAAGGCAGGTACCAGCATGGCCGCTGACAAGTGCGGTGATTTCACCATCACCAATACGGGCGAGCGCAGCATGGTCAATGCTGCGGCCGGCCTGAGCACCAAGGATTGCTGGGGTCGCTGAGTTTTACTTTTCGGGCGTCTTTTGTGCCCTCTGTCTATTTATCGGTTGGATCAGAATATGACCAGGCAACAGCAAGTGGTGATTGTCGGCGGCGGGGTAATCGGTCTGCTGACGGCATTCAATCTCGCGCCCGAAGTGCAGAGCGTTGTGCTGCTCGACCGCTCGAACGTCGGTCAGGAGTCTTCCTGGGCCGGTGGCGGCATCGTATCGCCGCTCTACCCGTGGCGTTACAGCCCCGCGGTCACCGCGTTGGCCCACTGGTCCCAGGACTTTTATCCACAACTGGGCGAGCGCCTGTTCGCGGCCACCGGGGTCGATCCCGAGGTGCACACCACCGGCTTGTATTGGCTGGATCTGGACGATGAAGCCGAGGCGTTGGCCTGGGCTGCGCGGGAGAATCGCCCACTGCGGGCTGTGGATATTTCGGCGGCGCACGACGCGGTGCCAGTCTTGGGTGGCGGTTTTTCCAGGGCGATCTACATGGCCGACGTGGCCAATGTGCGCAATCCTCGGTTGGTGAAGTCCCTCAAGGCTGCGCTGCTGGCACTTCCGAACGTGACGATTCATGAGCAGTGTGAAGTCGGCGGGTTTGTTCGTGAAGATGAAAAAATTGTCGGTGTGCAGACTTCCACGGGTGTGATCCGCGGTGATCAAGTGGTCCTGACTGCTGGCGCCTGGAGCGGTGATTTGCTCAGGAGCCTGGGCCTTGAGCTGCCGGTCGAACCGGTGAAAGGGCAGATGATTCTTTACAAATGCGCGGCGGATTTTCTGCCGAGCATGGTATTGGCCAAGGGGCGTTATGCGATCCCCCGGCGCGACGGGCACATTCTGATTGGCAGTACGCTGGAGCATGAAGGCTACGACAAGACGCCAACCGAATCGGCGCTGGAAAGCCTCAAGGCTTCGGCGGTGGAGTTGATTCCGGCACTGGCGGATGCCGAAGTGGTGGGGCATTGGGCTGGTCTAAGGCCGGGTTCGCCGCAAGGCATTCCCTACATTGGCCGGGTGCCGGGATTTGAGGGGCTTTGGCTCAACTGCGGGCATTTTCGCAACGGGCTGGTGCTGGCGCCGGCGTCGTGTCAGTTGTTTGCCGATGTGATGCTGGGCAGGGTGCCGATCATTGATCCGGCACCGTATGCGCCGATTGGGCGGATCTAGTATCGAAAGATTTGGCGTCCGTCAGATCGCATTCGCGAGCAGGCTCGCTCCCACAGAGGCTGTGGTCTACCTGTGGGGGCGGGCCTGCTCGCGAGCAGGCCCTCAATCCAAGCCGAGCTTCTTGAGCCGGTACCGCATCGACCTGAACGACAAGTTCAACCGCTGAGCCGCTGCCGTACGATTCCAGCGGGTTTCTTCAAGGGCCTGGAGAATCAACTGACGTTCGACGCTCTCCAGATAAGCCTCCAGATTGTCGATCTGCGTGAGGTCCGGTACACCGCCTTCTGCAGCACAGTTACCTTCGGCCAGGCGCAGGTCTCCGGCTTCGATCTGTTTGTTTTCACACAGCGTGTGAGCCCGTTCGAGCATGTTCTCCAGTTCCCGCACATTGCCGGGAAAGCGGTAGCTTTTCAGCGCATCGAGAGCTTGCGGGTGAAGTGTTGCCACGGGTTGACCGGTGTCGGCGGCCAGACGCTTGAGCACATGGCTGGCCAGCGGCTCGATATCGTCACGGCGTTCGCGCAAGGGTGGAACACGCAGCTCGATCACGTTCAACCGGTAGTACAGATCCTGGCGAAAACGCTCGGCGCCGACTTCGGCCGCGAGGTCTTTATGGGTGGCGCAAAGTATGCGCACATCAACCACCACTTCCTGTTGCTCACCCACACGGCGTACGGCTTTTTCCTGAATGGCCCGCAGCAGTTTGACCTGCATCGGCAGCGGCAGATCAGCCACTTCGTCGAGGAACAGGGTGCCGCCATGAGCCGCCTGGAACAGTCCGGGTTTGTCTTCGATGGCGCCGCTGAAGCTGCCTTTGCGATGACCGAAAAACTCGCTTTCCATCAGCTCCGACGGAATGGCGCCGCAATTGACCGGAACAAAGGGTTGGTTGGCACGTGGCCCGCGATCATGAATGAGGCGTGCGACCAGCTCCTTGCCGCTGCCGGATTCGCCGCTGATGTACACCGGCGCCTGGCTGCGCGCCAGTTTGTCGATCTGTTTGCGCAGGTTGCGCATGGGCAATGAATCGCCCAGCAAACGGCGGTCGATGGCAACGCCCGGGGCGGGCAGCAACAGGGCGCTGGTGACCAGTTCCCGCAGGCGAGTGAGGTCCACCGGTTTGCTCAGGAAGTCGAAGGCACCGGCCTTGAGGGCGTTGATCGCTGTATCGACATTGCCATAGGCAGTGATCATGGCCACTGGAACTTGCGGGTGACGTTGCTGGATGTGCTGTAGCAGTTCAAGACCCGTACCGTCCGGCAGGCGCATGTCGGTCAGACACAGATCAAATGTCTCGCGCTTGAGCAGTGCCTGTGCCTCGCCAGCGTTGCGGGCACTCCAGGTATCGAGTTTCATCCGTCCCAGGGTAATTTCCAGGAGTTCGCGGATGTCCGGTTCGTCGTCGACGATCAGGACTTTTTGCCGTGGGCTCATCTTCAACCTTGTTTCTGTCCGTGAGCAAAGGTGATGCGAAAGCAGCCGCCTTGGCGTGGTTTAAAGTCCAGGCGGGCCTGATTGCTTTCACACAGCTCACGGGACAGGTAAAGCCCCAGGCCAGTGCCTTGTTGGCTGGTGGTGAAGAAAGGCTCGAACAGTTGCGCTTGATGGTCAGGGGCCACGCCGGGGCCGTCGTCGAGGATTTCAAGGATGGGCAGCTGGCTGTCGGGATCGACGAACAACTCAAGCCAGACCTGTGCCAGATCGTGGCGCTGGGCGCTGTGGCGCCAGGCGTTGCGAATGAGATTGTCGAGAATCTGGTTCAACTGGTTCGGGTCCATCAACGTCTTGAAATCGCCGCTAGCGATGTGCAGATGAATCTGCCTGCGCTCGGTCGCGCCCTCGCGAATTTCGCTGACGAACTGTTGCAGCCACGGCTTCAGATCCAACCGTTGCGGTACGGTTTGCTGGCGGCGAGACAGTTGCAGGACGTTTTCGATTACCCGATTCATGCGCTGAGAGTGGTCTTGAATGATCTGCGTCAGACGTTGATCCGCGCTGTTCAGTTCCTCGGATTCGCGCAATAGCTGCGCGGCATGACTGATGGCACCCAAAGGGTTACGGATTTCATGGGCGATACCGGCAGTCAGGCGTCCGAGAGCGGCGAGTTTCAGTTGTTGGGCCTGTTGGGCGATCTGGGCGAGGTCCTCAAGAAAAACCAGGGTCTGGTGTTGTGGGCTTGAGTCCAGAGCAATGAAGCTCGGTTGCAGTTCTACGCCGCTATTGGCGACTTTCAGACTTTGCGGGCGCAACGTCGGATTGCTGAGCCAGACCTGAAGGCGTTCGACGAGGGCGGGGACCTGGTCGTCGATCAGATGGCCGTCGAGCCGGTCGCAGCCGAGCAGTGACAGGGCGCTGTGGTTGGCCAATTGCACACGTCGCTGCTCGTCGAGCACCAGGATGCCGGTGCGCATGCGTTGCAGGATCAGCGCATTGAGTGCTTCCAGGCCGACGACTTCGCTGGCCTTCTGTTCCACCAGGGTTTCACTGACTTCCAAGCGTCGGATCAGGCCTTGCACCAGCAACGCTGCGGCAAAGCAAAGGGCACCGAGGGTCCCGACCTGCAAGTAATCATTGGGTTTGGGAGGATGGCTGAAATTCAGCAGAAAGCTGGAACTGACGATGCCGAGTGCGCCGACGGCGGCAATCAGCAGGCCGATGCGCCTTCGCAAGAGCGTATTGCTGATGACGACGGAGACGATCAGCAGGTTGCCAATGGCGCTGGCCACACCGCCGCCTGCGTAGAACAGGATGCACAGCAGCAAGACGTCGAGAAGCGCCAGGCTGAACAATTGCGTCGGATGGCGAGTGTTCTCGAAGAAGACCACCAAAAGAATGTTCAGCACCAGGTACAACCAGCTGCCACTGCGCAGCAGCTCGTTGTTGGCTGACGTCAGCAACTGGTCGTCCAGATTGCTGGAGATCAGCAGCACCAGGATGATGCCGACGCTTAAACGGTAGAGGTGATAAAGGCGCAGCAGTCGCTGGGCCTGTTTGCCGCCGTGACTGGACGTCTCAGCGATCACTGGAACCGGGGCCTTGCTCCAGATGGGCCTGGCTGCAATACCATTGTTGTTGAAGACTCAGTGCACGATCCCGTGGCAGGTGCACGCCGCAATGGGCGCAGCGGACCATCGGTGCCGCTTCCAGCTCGGCAGACGACTTGGGCACGGCAGCCTGGCCCTTGTACTTGCGCCAAAACCATACGGCGGCGGCAATCACGGCGATCCAGAACAGTAAACGAAGCATGATGAGCGGCTTTTTGGCTGATGAATCGCCAGTTTAGCCGGGGACATGGCAGGCGCACAGCGTAAATGCGTTCTATAAAAACGGCGCAATAAAAAAGGGAGACGCAAAGTCTCCCTTTCTGTACCGCCGGTCGTATCAGTCGAACACGCCGAAGGTCATGTAGCTGAACCACGAACGGTCTTCGTTGTTACCTTCCGCTTCGTGATTCTCTTCTTCGATCACGTCACCGTCCGCATCTTTAGGCTTGAGCTCGTTCGGAATCGCGTCCTTGGCATCCTGGAACTGCTTCTGCACATCCTGGTTGGCGCGGGTTTCTCCCGGTGGCAGCGGCGGACGGGATTCGATCAGGCCCAGGGTGGCCTTGCTCAACCACGAACGGTTGTCGGCTTCGGCGACCGACGGTACGAACTGACCGTCCACCAGGCTTGGGTGGTTCGGGTAGTTGAGCTTCAGGGTTTCAAGGCTGGTGGCAGCCAGGTCGTCCAGGTGCAGGCGCTGGTAGGCCTCGGTCATCACCGCCAGGCCGTCGCCGACCGAAGGGGTTTCCTGGAAGTTTTCCACCACATAACGACCCCGGTTTGCCGCGGCGACATAGGCCTGACGGGTCAGGTAGTAATCGGCAACGTGAATTTCGTAGGCCGCCAGCAGGTTGCGCAGGTAGATCATGCGCTGTTTGGCGTCCGGCGAGTAGCGGCTGTTGGGGAAGCGGCTGGTTAGCTGGGCGAACTCGTTGTAGGAGTCGCGAGCGGCGCCCGGGTCACGTTTGGTCATGTCCAGTGGCAGGAAACGCGACAGCAGGCCGACGTCCTGGTCGAACGAAGTCAGGCCCTTGAGGTAGTAGGCGTAATCGACGTTCGGGTGCTGTGGATGCAGGCGAATGAAGCGCTCAGCTGCGGCTTTCGCCGCTTCTGGCTCGGCATTCTTGTAGTTGGCGTAGATGAGTTCGAGTTGTGCCTGATCGGCATAACGACCGAACGGATAACGCGATTCCAGAGCCTTCAGCTTGGCGGTGGCGCTGGTGTAGCTGTTGTTGTCCAGATCAGCCTGAGCCTGTTGGTACAATTCGACTTCGCTCAGGTTTTCGTCTACGACTTCCTTCGATGAGCAAGCAGCGGTCAATGCGAGGATGGCGATCAGCAGCAGGTGTTTCACTTGCATGGCGGCTTGCGTCCCTATGACGGCCGCTGTCTTGGGCGTGGCCGTCCTGTTATGATGAGCGCCCCGTTGAATAGCCTCGGGGCAAAAGACGCCGTATTTAACCACAAGCGCGCAGCCGAAACCAAAGGCTGTGCCGACGCCTAGTCTGAGCATGTCCGATAAAATTGAACTTCGCGCAGAGGTGCCGTCCGAATTGGGCGGCCAACGCCTCGATCAAGTCGCCGCACAACTATTCGCTGAGCACTCGCGCTCGCGCCTTTCCGCCTGGATCAAAGACGGCCGCCTGACTGTGGATGGGGCGGTTATCCGCCCGCGAGACATCGTTCACGGTGGCGCCATTCTTGAACTCACTGCCGAGCAGGAAGCTCAGGGCGAATGGGTCGCTCAAGACATTGCCCTGGACATCGTCTATGAAGACGACGACATCCTGGTGATCAACAAGCCTGCGGGCCTGGTGGTGCATCCCGCCGCCGGTCACGCTGATGGCACCTTGCTCAATGCCTTGCTGCATCACGTGCCGGGCATCATCAATGTGCCCCGCGCCGGTATCGTGCATCGCCTGGACAAGGACACCACCGGTCTGATGGTGGTGGCCAAGACCATTCAGGCGCAGACGCAGCTGGTGACACAGTTGCAGAGCCGCAGCGTCAGCCGTATCTATGAATGCATCGTGATTGGTGTGGTGACAGCCGGCGGCAAGATCAACGCGCCGATCGGTCGTCACGGCCAGCAGCGCCAGCGCATGGCCGTGATGGAAGGTGGCAAACAAGCCGTCAGTCATTACCGCGTACTCGAGCGTTTCCGCTCCCACACCCACGTGCGGGTGAAGCTGGAAACCGGTCGTACGCACCAGATTCGCGTGCACATGGCGCATATCAACTTCCCGTTGGTCGGGGATCCTGCCTACGGCGGTCGCTTCCGTATCCCGCCGGCAGCCAACCCGACCATGGTCGAGTCGTTGAAAAACTTCCCGCGTCAGGCGCTGCATGCGCGGTTCCTGGAGCTGGATCACCCGACCACTGGTAAACGCATGAGCTGGGAGTCGCCGCTACCGGAAGATTTCGTCTGGTTGCTGACCCTGCTCAAGCAAGACCGCGAGGCGTTTGTCGGATGAGTGACTGGCTGATTCCTGACTGGCCCGCGCCGGCCGGGGTCAAAGCCTGTGTCACCACCCGTGCGGGCGGCGTCAGTCTGGCGCCGTTCGACAGCCTCAACCTCGGCGATCACGTCGACGACAGCCCTGAGGCTGTCGCCGAGAATCGTCGTCGTCTGACCGATCATTTCTCTATTCAACCGGCCTGGCTGCAGCAGGTCCACGGCATCGTCGTGGCTCATGCGGACCCGAGTCAGGTGGTCACCGCTGATGCCAGTTGGACGGCAACACCAGGGATCGCCTGCGTGGCAATGACCGCCGATTGCCTGCCTGCCCTGTTTTGTGATCGTGCGGGCACTCGCGTTGCGGCGGCTCATGCGGGCTGGCGCGGGTTGGCGGCAGGTGTGCTGGAAGCGACACTGGACAGTCTGGCCGTACCACCTGCCGAGGTGCTGGTCTGGCTCGGTCCGGCCATTGGCCCGCAAGCGTTTGAAGTCGGCCCGGAAGTACGTGAAACCTTCGTTCAGCAGCTGCCGCAAGCGGCTGAAGCCTTTGTTCCAAGCCAGAACCCCGGCAAATTCATGGCCGACATCTATAGGCTGGCGCGTTTGCGTCTGGCGGCTCGCGGTGTAACGGCTGTCTATGGTGGCGGCTTCTGCACCGTGACCGATCCGCGCTTCTTCTCCTACCGCCGAAGCCCGCGCACCGGTAGGTTTGCCTCCCTTATCTGGCTTTAGTGCCCTGTCTCACGAAGCCTGTTCCTTTTTGACGGCGTCTGTTGCCGTCATGCTGCGTTGCCGTTCCTGGCCATAGCGAGCGATGACTCGTCGCGGCGCCTTGCCTGGCGACAACAGCCATTTGTCAAAAGAGGAACGCCTTCGTGAGACCGGGCACACGCTAGACTTCTCTGATCTGTATCAACTTCTCGCCGCTTGAAACTCCCAGAATCGACCGCATCTATTGTGGTATCTGGCAGGTTTCTTCATTCAGGATGTTTTATAGGTCCGGCCTGCTCAAAAGGAAGGTGACCCATGCGTATAGACCGTTTAACCAGCAAGTTGCAGTTAGCCTTGTCCGACGCCCAATCCCTGGCCGTCGGTCTTGACCATCCCGCCATCGAGCCGGCGCATTTGATGCAGGCTTTGCTCGAACAGCAGGGTGGTTCGATCAAACCCCTGTTGATGCAGGTGGGGTTCGACGTCAACAGCCTGCGTAAAGAGCTGACCAAAGAGCTCGACCAACTGCCGAAAATCCAGAATCCGACCGGTGACGTCAACATGTCGCAGGATCTGGCGCGCCTGCTCAATCAGGCTGATCGCCTGGCCCAGCAGAAGGGCGACCAGTTCATTTCCAGTGAGCTGGTGTTGCTTGCCGCCATGGACGAGAACAGCAAGCTCGGCAAATTGTTGCTGGGCCAGGGCGTCAGCAAGAAAGCCCTGGAAAACGCGATCAACAACCTGCGAGGCGGCGAGGCGGTCAACGACCCGAACCACGAAGAGGCGCGCCAGGCGCTGGATAAATATACCGTCGACCTGACCAAACGTGCCGAAGACGGCAAACTCGACCCGGTAATCGGCCGAGACGACGAAATTCGCCGGACCATCCAGGTCCTGCAACGCCGCACCAAGAACAACCCGGTACTGATCGGTGAGCCTGGCGTTGGTAAGACTGCCATCGCCGAAGGCCTGGCCCAGCGCATTATCAACGGTGAAGTGCCGGACGGCCTGAAAGGCAAACGCCTGTTGTCCCTGGACATGGGGGCATTGATTGCCGGTGCCAAGTATCGTGGCGAGTTCGAAGAGCGGCTAAAAGCACTGCTCAACGAACTGTCGAAGCAGGAAGGGCAGATCATTCTGTTCATCGACGAACTGCACACCATGGTCGGCGCCGGCAAGGGCGAAGGCTCGATGGATGCGGGCAATATGCTCAAGCCAGCCCTGGCGCGCGGTGAGTTGCATTGCGTCGGCGCGACCACGCTCAATGAGTACCGCCAATATATAGAGAAGGATGCAGCCCTTGAGCGGCGCTTCCAGAAAGTATTGGTGGACGAGCCGAGCGAAGAAGACACCATCGCCATCCTGCGAGGCTTGAAAGAACGCTACGAGGTCCACCACAAGGTGGCGATCACCGACGGTGCGATCATTGCGGCGGCCAAACTCAGCCATCGCTACATCACTGACCGTCAGTTGCCGGACAAGGCCATCGACCTGATCGACGAGGCCGCCAGCCGCATCCGCATGGAGATCGACTCCAAGCCGGAAGTGCTGGACCGCCTGGAGCGCCGTTTGATTCAGCTGAAGGTGGAATCCCAGGCGCTGAAGAAAGAAAGCGACGATGCGGCGAAAAAACGCCTGGAAAAACTCCAGGAAGAAATTGCCCGTCACGAGCGTGAATACTCGGATCTCGAAGAAATCTGGAACTCGGAAAAAGCCGAGGTGCAGGGTTCGGCGCAGATCCAGCAGAAAATCGAACAGTCCCGTCAGGAACTGGAAAGCGCTCGCCGCAAAGGCGACCTGAATCGTATGGCCGAGTTGCAGTACGGGGTGATCCCGGACCTGGAGCGCAGCCTGCAAATGGTCGACCAGCATGGCAAGCCTGAAAACCAGTTACTGCGCAGCAAGGTGACTGAAGAAGAGATCGCCGAAGTCGTATCGAAGTGGACCGGTATTCCAGTGTCGAAAATGCTCGAAGGCGAGCGCGACAAACTGATGAAGATGGAAAGCCTGTTGCACCAGCGTGTGATTGGCCAGGATGAAGCCGTGGTCGCGGTTTCCAACGCCGTGCGGCGTTCTCGCGCCGGGTTGTCCGATCCGAATCGCCCGAGCGGATCGTTCATGTTCCTCGGCCCGACCGGTGTCGGTAAAACCGAGCTGTGCAAGGCGCTGGCCGAATTCCTCTTCGATACCGAAGAAGCGATGGTGCGCATCGATATGTCCGAGTTCATGGAGAAACATTCCGTGGCTCGCTTGATTGGCGCGCCACCGGGCTATGTCGGCTATGAAGAGGGCGGCTATCTGACGGAGGCTGTGCGTCGCAAGCCTTATTCGGTAATCCTGCTGGACGAGGTCGAGAAGGCGCACCCGGATGTGTTCAATATCTTGCTGCAAGTGTTGGAAGATGGCCGGCTGACCGACAGTCATGGCCGCACGGTAGATTTCAAGAATACCGTGATTGTCATGACCTCCAACCTGGGCTCGGTGCAAATCCAGGAACTGATTGGTGATCGTGAGGCCCAGCGTGCGGCGGTGATGGATGCGATTTCCTCGCACTTCCGACCTGAGTTCATCAACCGGGTCGATGAGGTGGTGATCTTCGAGCCATTGGCGCGGGATCAGATCGCCGGCATTACCGAGATCCAGTTGAGCCGTCTGCGCAGTCGCCTCACCGAGCGGGAGCTGAAGCTGGAGTTGAGCCCCGAGGCCATGGATAAGCTGATCGCGGTCGGTTACGACCCGGTATATGGCGCACGACCGCTCAAACGAGCAATCCAGCGCTGGATCGAAAACCCGCTGGCACAGCTGATTCTCTCCGGCCGATTCATGCCGGGAGACACGGCCAAAGGCATGGTGGAAAACGACGAGATCGTATTCAACTGAGCCAGAACGGCAGCACAAAAAAGGAGGCCTCGCATTGCGAGGCCTTTTTTTCGCCAGGCTGTTGAACTTAAAGGAAAAGGCTTGTAAAGTGCGCCCCGCAGTAAGTCACCCGGTAGGGTTTCTGCTCCCGAAGCAGGAATCTGAAATAAGTTGCAAATCATTAACTTGAAAGCAATTTAGGGGGTTGACAGAGGTGCTTAAGATTGTAGAATAGCGCGCCTCAGACACACGAACGCAGCGATGCGAACGGGTCGAAGAGAACGCAGTAAAGCTTCACCGTTGTAAATTGAAATATGTAGTTCCGTGATAGCTCAGTCGGTAGAGCAAATGACTGTTAATCATTGGGTCCCAGGTTCGAGTCCTGGTCACGGAGCCAATTTCAAACCGGGGTATAGCGCAGTCCGGTAGCGCGCCTGCTTTGGGAGCAGGATGTCAGGAGTTCGAATCCCCTTACCCCGACCATTTTTGGGTCGTTAGCTCAGTTGGTAGAGCAGTTGGCTTTTAACCAATTGGTCGTAGGTTCGAATCCCACACGACCCACCATTTTTGAAACCAGTTAACGCTGGGATCGAATCTTAAGATCAGACGCCAAAAGCTCTGTTCGCAGAAGGCGCCTTTCGAAGGTGCCTTTTTTTTACCGGGGTATAGCGCAGTCCGGTAGCGCGCCTGCTTTGGGAGCAGGATGTCAGGAGTTCGAATCCCCTTACCCCGACCATACTAAAAATCCTCGTATCGGAAGATACGGGGATTTTTTTTGCTTGCGAAAAAGCACAACCCTTCAAGTCATCGTACAACTTGCCGATAACGAGCTGTCGGGGCATGGCCCTCCACTCAAGCCAATAAAAACAAAGGCGCTCGTTATGTTTCTTCGTCAGCTGAATATTGCCCCCCGTGCCGCGCTGGGTTTTGCCTTGATCGCGGTGCTCGTGGCGCTGCTCGGGGTCTTTGCCCTGGGGCAAATGTCGAGCATTCGCGAGAGTGAGGTGGCGGTAGAGAAGCAATGGCTGCCAAGCATTCGCGGCGGTGACGAAATTCGCGAAATCATGCTGCGCATTCGCACCATTTCCCTTCGTATGGCCCTGGATCAGGATCCGAAGAATATCGCGCAATACCGCAGCCAGATGGACACCCGGGACAAGGAGCTGAGCGAAAAAATCGCCGCTTACGACAAACTGGTGACCACGGCTGAAGGCAAGGCGTTGTACGACCAATTCAAAAATACCTTCACGGCCTACCGCACCGGCATTGCCCAATCGTTCACTTTGGCTGAGCAGGGGCGTCGCGACGAACTGACCAAGCTGTTGCTGGTGGACATGAAAACCGTGGTCGATGGGTCTGGCAAGCAACTCAGTGACCTGGCGCAACTGTTTACTCAGCAAGTTGCGGCCGAGAGCGAGAAATCCAAAGCGCATTACGAAACGTCGCGCACGATAGTCAGCCTGTTTATCGCCCTCGCGGCCTTGGCGACGGTTGCCCTGGCCATGCTATTGACCCGCAGCATCGTGCGTCCGCTCAGTGAGGCGGTGATTGCCGCAGAGCACGTGGCTCAGGGCGACCTGACGCGTCCGATCGAAACCCATGGCAATGACGAAGTCAGCCGCTTGCTAAAGGCATTGGCAGCCATGCAGCGCAACTTGCGGGAAACCCTGCAGGGCATCAGCGGTTCCGCCACGCAATTGGCTACGGCAGCTGATGAGTTGAATGCCGTCACCCTCGATAGTAACCAGAGCCTGCAACAACAGAACAACGAAATTGAGCAGGCGGCCACCGCGGTCAATGAAATGACCAGCGCCGTGGAAGAGGTCGCGCGCAACGCCGTATCCACCTCCGACGCCACCCGCCAGTCCAGCGAGTCGGCCCACCTGGGGCAGGAGCGGGTCAGCGAAACGGCCAGTGCCATCAGTTCACTGGCCCATGACGTGCAAAGTACCGGGGAGTTGGTGCGATCGCTGGCCAATCAATCCCAGGATATCGGTAAGGTGCTGGATGTGATTCGCGCCATCGCCGAGCAAACCAACCTGCTGGCGCTCAACGCGGCCATCGAAGCGGCACGAGCCGGGGAGAGCGGTCGGGGTTTCGCGGTGGTGGCTGACGAAGTGCGTGCCTTGGCTTACCGTACACAGCAATCGACCCAGGAAATCGAACAAATGGTGCAAGGCATGCGCAACGGTTCGAGCCAGGCCCTCGATGCCATGAACACCAGCGCCTCCCGCGCTGCCAGTACGTTGGTTCTGGCCGAGCGCGCAGGTGAGGCCTTGCAAACCATCACGGCCTCCGTGCATGAAATTCATGAGCGAAATCTGGTGATCGCCAGCGCGGCCGAAGAACAGGCGCAAGTGGCACGGGAGGTCGACCGTAACCTGGTGAACATTCGCGATCTGTCTGTACGGTCCGCTACCGGGGCCGATCAGACCAGTGCATCGAGCCATGAGCTGTCGCAACTGGCCAATGCACTGCAGGGGATGGTGCGGCGGTTTCGGGTTTAAATTCGACAGATGAAAAAATGTGGGAGCGAGCCTGCTCGCGAAGGCGCCAGCCCAGTCGACATCAATGTCGTCTGAAGTACCGCTTTCGCAAGCAGGCTCGCTCCCACAAGGTTTTTTGTATCAGTGCAGTTTGAGTCTTGGCTCGGTGCCGCGCCCGATCTTGCTGCCCAACATCAGCATCGCCGTGCGGAACGGCCCGTACAGCGCCATCTGGTGCATGCGGTACAGCGACACGTAAAACATCCGCGCCAGCCAGCCTTCAAGCATCACGCTGCCCGTGAGGTTGCCCATCAAGTTACCCACAGCGGAAAAACGCGACAGCGAGATCAGCGAACCGTAGTCGGTGTACTTGTACTCCGGCAATGCCTTGCCTTCGATCCGCAGTTTCAACGATTTGGCCAGCAGCGACGCCTGTTGATGCGCCGCCTGGGCGCGTGGCGGTACATTGCGGTCGCTGCCCGGTTGCGGGCAGGCCGCGCAGTCACCGAAGGCGAAGATGTTCTCGTCGCGGGTGGTTTGCAGGGTCGGCAGCACTTGCAGCTGGTTGATGCGGTTGGTTTCCAGGCCATCGATGTCCTTGAGGAAACCCGGTGCGCGAATCCCTGCCGCCCAGACTTTCAGGCTGGCGTTGATTACTTTGCCATCGGCGGTGATCAAGGCATCGGCCGTCACTTCGCTGACCGCCGCGTTGGTCATGACGTTGACCCCGAGCTTCTCCAGGGTTTTATGCACAGGTCCGCCGATTCGTTCCGGCAGTGCCGGCAGCACCCGTGGTCCGGCTTCGATCAGGGTGATGTGCATGTTTTCCGGTTTGATCCGGTCCAGGCCATAGGCTGCCAGTTCATGGGCGGCGTTGTGCAGTTCGGCGGCCAGCTCGACCCCGGTGGCACCAGCGCCGACGATGGCCACGCTGATCTGCTCGACCTTGTCGGTTTGTCCGGCATGGGCGCGCAGGTAATGATTGAGCAACTGTTGATGGAAACGCTCGGCCTGTTTGCGAGTGTCGAGGAACAGGCAATGTTGTGCCGCGCCCTGGGTGCCGAAATCGTTGGTGGTGCTGCCCACGGAAATCACCAGCGAGTCGTAAGGCACTTCCCGCGCCGGCACCAGTTCGAGGCCGGCTTCGTCATAGGTGGCGGCCAGCTGGATTCTCTTCTGGGCCCGATCGAGCCCGCTCATGCGCCCCAACTGGAACTCGAAGTGGTTCCATTTCGCCTGGGCAACATAGTTGAGTTCGTCTTCGGAGGAGTTCAGGGATCCGGCTGCCACTTCGTGCAACAAAGGTTTCCAGATGTGGGTCAGGTTCGCGTCGACCAGCATCACACTGGCCGTGCCGCGCTTGCCCAGAGTCTTACCCAGACGGGTAGCCAACTCCAGACCGCCGGCGCCGCCGCCAACGATGACAATACGATGAGTCATGGGGATATCTCGCAAGGCTAAAAGAAATCTGTGCAGCTACCCTCGCGAGCGCAACGCGGCTCATAGCGTCAGGTAACTGATAAATCGGCTCAACAGGCCCAAACCAATGGTCACTGCCAACACCAGCACCAGGAGCATCCACGGCCGGAAAGGCCGGCGCTCGACACGGTGCTGGGACAGTTGCAGGTACTCTTCGACATGCTTCTGGTCGTCGGGGTTCAGGCGGCTGGTCATAAAGGCCTCGTCAGGTAGACGTTGCTGAATGTTTAGAAGCTACAGACTGATTTAACGAACGATGAACGGAGCATAGCCGGTGTCCGGAATCGGCTCGACGCTCACCGTATCGTCCAGGCGAATGATGCCACTTTGTAACACCCGGGCAGTGATTCCGCCATGCCCACGCATTGCTTGAAACGTCCCGGTGCCGAGGTTGTTTTCCAGGCGTGCGCACGGTTGGCACCAGCCGGTGGTTTCGAAAATCGCCTGGCCAATGCGAAAGCGCCGGCCCTTTAGGCTGAATAAATTGATCCCACTGATAACGAGATTGCGCCGCAAATCTTCAGGCTTGATTGGCTGATTGTCTGGGCGTCCCATCAGCGAACTGATCACCGCCAGATGTTCCCACTGAATCAGCGTGACTTGTCGTGCGTTGCGCACACCGGGCCTGGCGTGATCGCCGGTCAGGCCAGCCTCCAGCCGCGCTTCCACTGCATCGAGTTCGATCATTGACGAGCGTGATTGCGGGCGTACACCTATCCAGCGAACGCGGCCCTGTTGCGGCACTTCGGCAATCAGTCCCTGCAGTGGGCTCACAGGCTGATCCCGACATCGAACACGATGCTGCGCCCCAGGTTGCTGCGCAGGAAGTCCGGTGCATCCGGATGCGCGAACAGCACGCGGGCGAAGGTCGGCCCCACCAGCGACAGCGAACGCCAGCCCTGGCGCAGGTACTCGGTGGGCGGAGGGAAGTGGCTGTTGAGGTCCAGCACTTCGCGCTTGAGGCTGGCGAAGGCGATGATGTCCAGTTCTCCCAGGTCCATGCCGCGTTCTTTGTAGTTGTGCGCTTTTTTGCGCAGGGTCGGCGCCAGTCGCAACAAAAACTCGTTGGCCGGGATACGGCGGGGCTTGGCTTCGCGCCGTACCAATTGGCTGAGGGAAAACGCGCTGCGCCGGCGTTGCAACTCATCGCGCCATTCGTCGTTGAGGCGCCGACCTTCGTCGAGGACGAAGAACACCTCGAAACTGGCATCGCGAAACAATACGTCCGGCGGCTCCCCGGCCGGGGAGAACTCGTCGGCGCGATAAGGAATGTTCAAGCCTTGCAGCAGGCGCTGGCACACCCAACGCTCACGCTCCCATTTGCGGGCATTGGACAGGAAAGCGTTGGCTTGCTCGGCCGCGATGGTCAGCAGGCGTAAGTAATCTGAGTCATCCATAGGCCCAAGCTTAGCGTTCAAATGCGATCGCAAAGAAGACACTTTATCGCGCAGGTGCAAATTCTTGTGCGACGCGCACGCTGCGTCCCTGCTCAAACCACCTGATTTTGCCGTTGCACAAAACGGATAGCGATCTGCGCATTGCGGATATTGGCCTGCTCCTGGCGCCTCTACCATCGGCTGTACGGACGTAAGCCGTATTACAGATGCTCTGAAAACAACAACAACAAGAGATAAATGCCATGCGCAAAATCGACGTACATGAGGTTATCGACAACGCTCGATTCAACCGCTTCCACTGGATGGTGCTGTTCTGGTGTGCCCTGATCATCATCTTCGACGGTTACGATCTGGTGATCTACGGCGTGGTGTTGCCGATGTTGATGAAGGAGTGGGGGCTCAGTCCTCTGCAAGCCGGCGCACTGGGCAGCTATGCGCTGTTCGGGATGATGTTCGGTGCACTGTTCTTCGGCCCGCTGTCGGACAGGATCGGCCGCAAGAAAGCCATCACGATCTGCGTGATCCTTTTCAGCGGTTTCACCGTACTCAACGGTTTCGCCAGAAACCCCACTGAGTTTGGTATCTGCCGCTTCATTGCCGGTCTGGGCATAGGCGGCGTGATGCCCAACGTTGTGGCGCTGATGAACGAATACGCGCCGAAGAAAATCCGCAGCACGCTGGTGGCGATCATGTTCAGCGGCTATTCGGTGGGCGGCATGCTCTCGGCAGGGCTGGGCATCGTGTTGATCCCCAGTTTCGGTTGGCAGTCAGTGTTTTACGTGGCGGTGCTGCCGTTAGTGTTGTTGCCGCTAATCATGTACTTCCTGCCCGAATCCGTGGGTTTCATGCTGCGCCAGGGGCGCAATGACGACGCGCGCACCATTCTTCAGCGCGTTGACCCGTCCTACGTCGCACAGACCAATGATCAACTGCACATGAGCGAAGTGAAGGGCACCGGCACCCCCGTGTTGCAGTTGTTCCGTGAGGGACGTGCATTGCGCACGCTGATGCTGTGGCTGGCGTTTTTCTGCTGCCTGTTGATGGTCTACGCCTTGAGTTCCTGGCTGCCGAAACTGATGGCTAACGCCGGGTATAGCCTGGGCTCGAGCCTGTCGTTCCTGCTGGTGCTGAACTTTGGCGCGATCTTCGGAGCCGTCGGTGGTGGCGTACTGGGTGACAAGCTCAATTTGCCGCGCGTGCTGTCGGTGTTCTTCGCCCTGGCGGCTGTTTCGATCACATTGCTGGGCTTCAACAGCCCGATGCCGGTGTTGTACTTGCTGATCGCCATTGCTGGCGCCACGACCATCGGCTCGCAGATTCTGCTGTACGCCTGCGCTGCGCAGTTCTATTCCATGACCATTCGATCCACCGGTCTGGGCTGGGCCTCGGGTATCGGGCGCAACGGCGCGATCGTCGGTCCGTTGCTGGGCGGTGCCTTGCTCGGGATCAACCTGCCGCTGCAACTGAACTTCATGGCGTTTGCCTTGCCCGGTGCGATTGCGGCTATCGCCATGACGGTGTTTGCGATCAGCAATCGGCGCAGTGCCCGACAGCCGCTATCGGGCGCTCAGGCCGGATCGCCTGACGGGGCTGTCGGCGAGGCGTCATGAACATGTTTTTACGGGACTTTTCCCTGTCTGCCGCCGTGGCCGGATTCATTGCCACGGTGATTTCCTATGCAGGCCCGTTGGTGATCATTTTTCAGGCTGCCGAGGCTGCACACTTGTCTCGGGAGGTGCTGTCGTCGTGGGTCTGGGCGATTTCCATCGGCAGTGCCTTGCTCGGTATCGGTTTGAGCCTGCGCTACCGCGTGCCTGTGATCATCGCGTGGTCGGCTCCGGGCTCGGCGTTGCTGGTGGCGTTGTTGCCGGGGATCTCCATGCCGCAAGCCGTGGGCGCCTATCTGGTCAGCAGCCTGATCATTTTCCTGGTCGGCGTGTCGGGTGCATTTGACCGGATCATCGGCAAATTGCCCCCGGCGATTGCGGCGGCGATGCTGGCGGGGATTCTGTTCAGCTTCGGCACGGGTTTGTTTGTCTCGTTGCAAAGCAAGCCGTTGCTGGTACTGGCGATGTTTGCCACCTACCTGATCGGCAAACGGCTGATGCCGCGTTATGCGGTGGTGATGGTATTGCTGGTGGGCTGTTCGATGGCTTTTCTCGCCGGCGATCTGCGCCGCGAAGCGCTCGTGATCGGTTTGGCCACGCCGGTGTGGATTACCCCGGCGTTCAGCCTGAGCGCGACGCTGAACATCGCTCTGCCGCTGGTGATGGTGGCGCTGACCGGCCAGTTCGTTCCGGGCATGGCGGTGTTGCGCGCCAGCGGCTACGCAACGCCGGCCGGCCCGATCATCGCCGGCAGCGCACTGGGCACAGCGCTGTTGGCGCCCTTCGGTTGTCACGGGCTGAACCTGGCGGCGATTACCGCGGCCATTTGTACGGGGCGCGAGGCCCACGAGGATCCCGGCAAGCGCTATGTGGCCGGGGTCGTGGGCGGCCTGTGTTACCTGGTGCTGGGGATCTTCGGCGCCACCCTGGTTTCACTGTTTTCGGCGTTTCCCAAGGAACTGATCGCGGCCCTGGCCGGGCTGGCGCTGTTCGCCGCGATTGCCGGGGCAATGGCCGGCGCGATGGCCGTGCCGAGCGACCGGGAAGCGGCGTTGGTGACCTTTCTCACTACGGCGTCGGGCATGTCGCTACTGGGTTTGTCCGCGGCTTTCTGGGGACTGATTTTCGGCATGGTCACACACCTGTTTTTAAACGCTCGTCGTCCTGTCCCTCGCAGTGAAAGCGCTGCGGCCAAAACGCCTCTACCTGTCGATCAATAAAAATAAGAGAAAAAACGATGAAACAGATTTTTCCAGCAACCGGTCCAGTGTTGTCCATGGCGCTCGTCTCGAGTTTCTCCACCGGTGCGACGGCCGCCGAGGGCGGCTTCATCGAAGACACCACGGCCACCTTGCAAGCGCGCAATTACTACTTCAGCCGGGACTTTTCCGACATCGTCGGCGCCAACCAGCAGTCGAAGGCCGAAGAGTGGGCGCAGGGTTTCATTCTCAACGTCAAATCGGGTTATACCCAAGGTCCCGTCGGTTTTGGCGTGGACGTGATCGGCCTGCTTGGGCTCAAGCTCGACAGCAGTCCGGATCGGGTCAATACCGGTTTATTGCCGGTGCAGGGCGATGGACGCGCGGCGGATGATTACAGCCGTCTGGAAGGCGCATTGAAGATGCGTTACTCCAAGACCGAGCTGAAAGTGGGGGAGTTGCAACCCAACCTGCCGGTGCTGGCGTTCAGTGATATTCGTCTGCTGCCGCCGAGTTATCAGGGCACCAGTATCACTTCCAATGAGATCAATGGCCTGACGTTGCAGGCCGGTCGTTTGAATACAACCAGTCTGCGCAACGAAGCGGGTGACGAAAAGATGCAAGCCATGCTCGGCCATGTGCCGCAGCGTCAGGTCAGCAGCGACGGCTTCAATTTTGCCGGGGCCGATTACGCCTTCAACGATAAACGCAGTTCGGTCAGCACCTGGTACGGGCAACTGGAAGACATCTATAACCAACGTTTCCTGGGCTTCAAGCACAGTCAGCCGATGGGCGACTGGGTCCTGGGCGCCAACCTCGGTTATTACGATTCACGCGAAGACGGCAAAAAACTGCTGGGCAATATCGACAATCAGGCGTTCTTCTCGCTTCTGTCGGCCAAGCGCGGCGGTCACACATTTTATGTCGGCTATCAGGGCATGTTCGGCGACAGCGCTTTCCCGCGAGTCTTTGCCAACATCTCGCCACTGGGCAACGAAGTGCCGACCTACGAGTTCGCCTACACCGACGAGCGCTCCTGGCAGGTACGTTACGACTACGACTTTGCGGCGCTGGGCGTGCCTGGCTTGACCAGCACCGTGCGCTACATAAAAGGCAACAATGTCGACACCGGGCAAGGCTATGAGGGCAAGGATCGAGAGCGTGACCTGGATATCGGCTACGTGCTGCAGAGCGGCAGTCTCAAAGGCCTCGGTATCCGTGTGCGTAATGCGATGGCGCGTTCCAACTACCGCAGTGATATCGATGAAAACCGGTTGATCCTGAGTTACACCTGGACGTTGTTATGAGCCATTGATCACAGGTTGCTCGTGCAATCGCCCATGACCTCGTAGGTCACGCGATGGGTCTGGCCTTGATGATCGACATACACCATGGTCGCCGGCACGACCCCGCACGCGGTCGCGGTGTCCGACACGGAAACCACCTTGGCAATGTCCAGCGGCTGCGCGGGGTTATACAAGACCGCGATGGGTTCGTTGTCTGCGGCCATGGCCGAGGTGGCGACAAGGGTCAGAAACAGGCTGATCACTGTTTTCATTTTGGCGTGCTCCATGTGGGATTCGATGAATAAAGTCTAGTCTTTGCCACCCGTGGATAAAGGGGGGAACGCCTGATACAGCCTTACATGAAACGTAACAGTCACCGCCCGAGGGAGGCTTATGGATTTGCTTAACAGCTTGCGCGTGTTCGTCCGTGTGGTGGACTGCGCAAGTTTCACCGCTGCCGCCGATGCGCTGGAGTTATCCACAGCGCAAGTGTCCCGTCTGGTCGCGGATCTGGAGCAGCATGTGCAAGCCCGGCTGCTGCAACGCACCACACGGCGTTTGAGCCTGACCGAGGCCGGCGAGCGATTCCTGCTGCGCAGTCGGCTGATACTCGAAGAAATGGAGGAGGCGACCGCCGAGGCTCGCGGCGCCCATCTCAAGCCAAGCGGCCGGTTGCGGGTGCACAGCATGAACGGCCTCGGGGTACTGATCACACCGCTGATTGCCCGTTACAGCGAGCTTTACCCCGATGTGGTGTTCGAATTGACCCTGTCGCAGCGCAATCCCGATCTGTTGGAGGAAGGACACGACGTGGTGATTTCGACTGCCCACGAACTGGCCGATTCGCAATTGGTCGCCCAGGCCGTCGGGCAGTTTTACAGCGTGCCCTGTGCTTCCCCGCAATACCTGCAACGTCGGGGTGTGCCGGACCATCCGCTGGCGCTGAGCGACCATCAGTGCTTGCGCATGCTCGATCCGTTGTACAGCGATCAGTGGGTGTTTCAGGACGAGGAGGGCGAGCATGCCATCAGCCCGGCCAGGACTTTTCAGTGCAATGTCGCCGAGTCGATGGTCAAGGCTTCAGAGGCTGGCATGGGCATCAGCCTGATTCCGTTTTACACGGCCACACGGCCCTTGAGCGACGGCACCTTGTTGCGCTTGCTGCCGGACTATCGGCCTCGTCAGCGCAATGTGTATGCGCTGTATCCGTCGCGACGCTTTCTCGATGCCAAAGTCCGCACGTGGGTGGACTTTCTCAAGGCCGAGTTACCCAGGTTGTTCGCCGAGCATGAAGCGGTGACGAACGATCCGCGGCATTGGGCTTGAGGTCGAAGGGCGGACAAAGGGCGGTGTAGACTGGGGGCCTGTTCTCTTCGGCAAGACAAGGGAGTGTGCTCCGCCATGATCGGCGCCGAGTTGCTGTCATCCGAAACCCTCACGGTGGGGGGGCTGATCTATGTGCCGGTGCTGATCTGGGCCGTTGCGCGGGTTTCCTGGGTTGAGCTGTTCAGCGACAGCCGTCGCCAGCATTTGCTGTTCGGCACGGTGTTCGCGCTGTTCGCGCTTTGGTTGGTGCGGCGGGATTTCGATACCGGCGTGTCCTATCACTTCATCGGCATGACCGCGGTGACGCTATTGCTCGACTGGCCGCTGGCAATCGTCGGTGGACTGGTGGCTCAAACCGGGTTGGTGCTGCTGGGGCGTCAGGACCTCATGGCCATGGGGGCCAATGGCGCGCTGTTCATTTTATTGCCGGTGTTGATCACCGAATGCTGTGCGATTCTGGTGGAGCGCGCGCAGCCACGAAATCCCTTCGTGTACATCTTCGTTTCCGGTTTCTTCGCTGCCGCCCTTACCGCATTGTTGTGCCTGGTGCTATCGCTGACAGTGTTGTGGTACGACGAGCGTTTCGCCATGCCTTACTGGCTCGAAGACTTTATCGGCTACCTGTGGCTGCTCATTTTTCCGGAGGCGTTCATCAACGGCATGGTGGTCAGCGCGCTGGTGGTCTTTTGCCCGGAGTGGCTCGAGACCTTCAACCGCACCCGTTACCTGTCGGCGCCCTGGAAGGACGACGACCCCAAGTCTTGATTCCTTCAAACCCGCCGTTTCAATCAATCAACTGATCAATCAAAACCACGTTGGAGTAGATCAGGCTGCCATCGCTGGCTCGGTGTCCAACCAGATGGAACTGGCCACGCTCGTAATGCAGATAGACGCGCATCTGACAGTCGGACAAGGGGCCATAACCCTCTGGCAAGACCAGGTTCAATGTGTCCATGTCGACATCGACCATGACTTCTTTCAGCTCATTGCTCTTCTGCAGGCGCTCTTCAGCTGCCTCCAGCCGTAGATGGAGAGGGCCGTCGACGTAAAAATGGATCTCGCCTATTGGAACGGATGGTTGGTCGGGGTTGGGTTTGCACCTGCCTTCGAGCGTCAGGTTACTCATGACGAAACCTCCATCGGGGATGCTGGCCTGCAATTGAGTATAGCCGCCAACCGGGTCTCGCTCGCCGACCTATACTTTTCACTGACTTTGCCACTACGGGTGGCTGTCTGCCCTGCTTGGACGCCAGTGGCGATGCTTGCGCATTACCAATGAGCAACAGGAATAGGATGAAGAGAAAATGGCGATGGCAATTATCTTGATTCTAATCGTTATTGCCTCAGTACTCTTTCATGTACTAGCGCCTTGGCATGCAGCACCGCCCGCTTCCAACTGGGGATCAATAGACACCACACTGTTCATTACCCTGATCATTAGCGGCCTGTTTTTCATCGCCATTACGGTATTCATGGCCATCGCCGTGATGCGTTACCGTCACAAGGAAGGCGCCAGGGCACACTACCAGCCAGAAAGTAAAAGATTGGAGTTCTGGCTGATTGTAGTGACCTCGATAGGTATTGCCGCGATGTTGGCGCCGGGCCTGGTTGTTTACAACGACTTCATCCGGGTGCCAAAAGAGGCCTATGAACTTGAAGTGGTCGCCCAGCAGTGGCAGTGGGCTTTTCGTTTTCCCGGCCAGGACGGAAAATTGGGGAAATCGGATATCAGGTTTGTTGATTTCGCCAATCCACTTGGTGTTGATCCCAAGGACCCTGCCGGTCAGGACGATGTACTTATAAAGAATAATGAAGTCAGACTTCCGCTGGATCGACCGGTAAAAGTTTTACTGCGTTCAAAAGATGTGTTGCACAACTTTTATATACCGCAAATTCGCAGCAAGATGGATATGGTGCCAGGGATGGTGTCGTACTTCTGGTTTACGCCAACTAAAACCGGAACGTATGAAGTTCTTTGTGCTGAGTTTTGTGGTGTAGGCCATTACAACATGCGCGGTCACATGATCGTGGAAGAGCAGGGAGCCTTCGATCAATGGCTGAGCAGTCAACCGACCTTTGCGCAGACATTAACCACAGCTGCCAGGCCCAGTCGCGACAGCCTGGTGGAAAAAGGTCGCCAGTTGGCCGAACAATACGGCTGTGGTGCCTGCCATAGCCAGGATGGCAGCACCCGTCTCGGCCCGGGATGGAAGGGCCTGTATGGCCGTCAGGAACAACTCGCCGATGGCACAAGTGTACGGGTCGACGAGGCGTACCTGAAAGAGTCGATCCTCGCTCCGCAGGCCCGTCTGGTGCAGGGTTACCCACCGGTCATGGTGGCCTATACTCTCAATGACGATGAACTGGGTGCCCTCGTCGCCTTGATCAAGTCACTGAGCGATGCACCGCAAAACGACGAAGTGCCTGCCGGCGCGGCGTCGGGTTCAGGTGCGGACCTGGTGGCGCAGGGACAACAGTTGGCCCAGTCGCTGGGCTGCCTGGCTTGCCACAGTGTCGATGGCAGCAAGGGTATCGGCCCCACTTGGCAGGGTCTGTTTGGCTCGACCGTCATCCTTGCCGACGGTACGGGCATAAAGGCCGATGAGGGCTACATAAAAGATTCGGTTCTTAATCCCGCTGCCAAAGTCGTCAAGGGCTTTGCAGCTGTCATGCCGGCCATGACGCCGAGCGATAAGGAGTTGGACGCCCTGATCGCTTTTATCAAATCCAAAGCCAATGCCGACGCTGATGCGAGCAAGGCGGAAACAGGGAAGCAACCGTAAAGCAGCCGGTAACACACCGAAACTTCGACAGGAGATGACGTGATGGCCTATGCGGAGCAAGCCGAAACAGAAGCATTGCACGAACCCAAGAGTTTCCTGACCAAATACATCTGGAGTCAGGATCACAAGGTCATCGCCATCCAGTATTCCTTGACGGCTTTGTTCGTGGGGCTTATCGCCGTGGTGTTGTCTGGCCTGATGCGCATGCAGATTGGCTTTCCCGGCAGTTTGGCGTTCATGGATGCCAGTGCTTACTATCAGGCGATGACCATGCACGGCATGATCATGGTCATCTACTTGCTGACGGCGTTGTTTCTGGGGGGCTTCGGCAATTATCTGATCCCGTTGATGGTGGGCGCCCGGGACATGGTCTTCCCCTACGTCAACATGCTGAGTTATTGGTTCTACCTGCTGGCGGTAGTGGTGTTGCTTGCCAGTTTTTTTGTTCCTGGCGGCCCCACCGGTTCGGGCTGGACGCTCTATCCGCCACAGTCCATTACCCAGGGGACACCGGGGGTCGAGTGGGGCATCGTGCTGATGCTCGTCTCTCTGGCGATTTTCATTGTCGCGGCCACCATGGGCGGGTTGAACTACGTCACCACGGTGTTGCAGGCGCGTACGCACGGCATGACATTGTTTCGCATGCCGCTCTCCGTATGGGGCATTTTCATGGCCTCGATCATGGCCTTGCTGGCTTTCCCGGCGTTGTTTGTCAGCGCGGTCATGATGCTGTTCGACAAACTGTTGGGCACCAGCTTCTTCATGCCGGCGATGATCTCGCTGGGGCAACAGCTCGATCACCAGGGGGGCAGCCCGATACTGTTCCAGCATCTGTTCTGGTTCTTCGGCCACCCGGAGGTCTACATCGTAGCTCTACCCGCGTTCGGCCTGGTCTCCGACCTGATCAGTACGCATGCGCGTAAAAATATCTTCGGCTACCGCATGATGGTGTGGGCCATTATTGCGATTGGCGTACTCAGCTTTGTGGTTTGGGCGCACCACATGTATGTCAGCGGAATGAACCCGTACTTCGGCTTTTTCTTTGCCGTTACCACCTTGATTATCGCTGTGCCGACTGCACTGAAAGTCTACAACTGGGTACTGACCCTGTGGCGGGGCGACATTCATCTGACTGTGCCGATGCTGTTTGCCCTGGCCTTCATCGTCACTTTCCTGGTGGGCGGCCTGACCGGATTGTTTCTCGGCAATGTGATTGTGGATATTCCGCTCTCGGACACCTATTTCGTCGTCGCCCATTTCCATATGGTCATGGGCGTCGCGCCGGTATTGGTGGTGTTTGGCGGCATTTATCATTGGTTCCCGAAAGTCACCGGTCGCATGACGAACGACACCCTGGGCAAGTTGCATTTCTGGATAACCTTTCTGGGCACTTACGCCATTTTCTTCCCCATGCACTATTTGGGTTTCCAGGGTATGCCGCGAAGGTACTACGCCTTTGAAAACTACGCGTTCATTCCGCAATCGGCGCAAGATTTGAATGCCTTCATCACGGTGGTCGCATTGATCGTCGGTGTTTCCCAGTTGCTGTTCGTGTTTAACCTGGCCTGGAGCGTTTTCAAAGGCAAGCCCGCGGGCAGTAATCCCTGGGGCGCGGCCAGTCTGGAGTGGCAAACACCGGACACTCCGCCGATCCACGGTAATTGGGGAGAGAAGCTGCCCGTCGTGCATCGCTGGGCCTATGACTACAGTGTACCGGGGATAGAACAGGATTTCGTTCCGCAAACGGTCTCCGCCGAGGAGTTGGAGCAACTTCGCCAACTCAGTGCCAGCACCAGGAAAGCGGACGTTAAAACATGAACAGACTGCTTTTGAGAAACGCCGACGGCGCTGACCCCGGTGGCACTTGGAATCGAGACCCTGAAGGTCTACAGGCCGACGGCGATGCCAGGAGACGGCAGATCGCGAAAACAGGTCTGCGTTTGTTTCTGGCGGTGGTGAGTTCGTTATTCTTTCTCTTTTTGATTGCCTTTATCGCCCGCTCACAAATGGCCGACTGGCTGCCCCTGACAGAGCCCCTGGCGCCGTTGGCCAATCCATGGCAACTCTGGCTGAACTCGATTTTTCTAGTGTTCAGTTGTGTTGCGCTGCAGTGGTCGCGCATGGCCATACGACAGACTCGATTGGGCGCAACTGCCATCGGTTTTGGATTGGGGGGCGTGTTTGCCATTGCCTTTCTGGCGGGACAATTCTGGGTCTGGCAGCAGTTTACCGCCTGGGGTTACTTCGTCGCGGGCAATCCGGCCAACAGTTTCTTCTACTTGTTGACCGGCCTGCATGGGCTCCATCTGCTGGGTGGGTTGATCGCCTGGGGCAGAACCGTCGTCAAATTCCTGCGCCGCGTACCGTTGCCGCAACTGAGCGCCAGCGTAGAGCTCTGTGCCATTTATTGGCACTACTTGTTGGGTCTCTGGTTCGTGCTATTCGCGTTGCTGACCAGCACGCCAGAAACCTATGAAGTCATCGCCAGACTCTGCGGCCTGAGGTGAAAAACCATGGCATCGCATCCACAAGCCCCGGCTGACGCCGGCTCATCCAATCCACCAGGTTCACTGCCTGCGCCGGGATGGCAGGGCATCGCCAGTGACTGGTCCTCGGATAAAGACGCTTTCAAGCAGGTCTCCTGGGGCAAGGCGATGATGTGGATATTCCTGCTCAGCGATACGTTTATCTTCACCTGCTTTTTAACCGGCTACATGTCGGTGCGCATGACCATCACGGATCTGTGGCCGAACCCCAGCGAAGTCTTTGCACTGACGATCGGCGGTCAATCAATTCCGCTCATTCTGATCGCCATCATGACCTTTGTTTTGATCAGCAGCAGCGGCACTATGGCCATGGCCGTCAATTTCGCCTATCGCCGTGATCGCGCGCGAACCACTGCCCTGATGCTGGCGACCGCTGCCCTGGGTGTGACCTTCGTCGGCATGCAAGCCTTTGAATGGAGCAAACTCATCGCCGAAGGGGTGCGTCCCTGGGGGAACCCCATGGGGGCGGCGCAATTTGGTGCCAGCTTTTTCATGATTACCGGTTTCCACGGATTGCATGTATCAATCGGCGCGCTCTACCTCAGTATCGTGGCGATGAAAGTATGGCGGGGAGATTATGAGCGCTCCGGCAACTATCAGAATGTTGAAATAGCCGGGCTTTACTGGCACTTCGTGGATTTGGTGTGGGTGTTTATTTTTGCTTTCTTCTATTTATGGTAGAGGAGCACGGATGATGGCGCATGCTCAAGGTCAGCAACATCCAATCGGTTTGTACCTCAAAATCTGGGGGCTGTTATTCGTCCTCAGCACGCTGTCGTATCTTGTCGACTACTTCCACTTCCAGGGCTACCTCCGGTGGTCCCTGATTATTATTTTCATGTTGCTGAAGGCAGGTCTGATTGTCTCTATCTTCATGCATATGGCCTGGGAAAGGTTGGCTTTGGTCTACGCCATTTTGGTGCCACCGTTGTGTTTGCTGGTACTTGTCGGGCTGATGGCGACCGAGGCGGACTATGTTTTCCTCAGCCGGGTCATATTCTTCGGCCAATCAGTAACCTCCGGAGGGTCTTGAGCCTTCGGAAGTTACTTCGCAAGAACTGGCGTTATATCGTTCGCTTGAACTGATGCCATCTGTGCAGCCAGGCAACGGTCCAGTGGGGGGATGCTGTTCCCGTGCCGGCGCCTGTCAGCTTCGGATGGCGCTCGATGACCCGTTCCAATATCGATTCCTGGTTTGGCTCGACATCCACGAAGAAAACATGCTTGCCCGTTTCAACCAACTGTTTGAAGTTGCGGAAATGCGCATTTGGCACCTGGATACCAAAGAATCCACCTTCCCAGATGCAAAAGCCCAGCACAACAACGGCCAGGAAGATAAAAGGCACCCAGCCAGCGGCTGATTCGTGCCAGCCCAGCCAATAGGCGCCGCCAAGGACCAGCGCCGCCAGTGGCACACCGATCACCGCACCAATCTCGCCAGAGTGAACGACATCTTGTTTCATCAACGAGTTGACCTCGTGGAGGTGATGTTCTTCAACCTCCGCGACATGTTCACTGAGCACATGAATTTGTTCGGAATTGATGCCGTTGGCTTCCAGTTCATTTTCCACGGCTTCAAGATCGTCGAGATTGTCACTGATGTAATAGTGTCGGTTCATGCCACACCTCCCATCTCGTTTTTCTGCTGTAGACCTCCTCTGTCCAGCAGCCGTTAACTGAGATTTACCGTCGGTATTGGAACACGCAGGGACTGTTGCACTCTTCATGCAACCCGAAAGAAGTATAGCACTCGCTAGCATGCTGATTATTAGGTGTCAAGATCAACAAGCCTGGCGCCTTGCGTTGATTGACGGCGCAGTTACGTCCCTGACGGTCGGGATCAGTGACGCGGGTCGAAATCGCCGCTGAACAATTCATCCTCGGCATCCGGGGCTACGGGAATCTTGTGCTCTTCCGATGCCCAGGCGCCCAGGTCAATCAGTTTGCAACGGTCGGAACAGAACGGCCGGAATTTGCTTTCGGGGCTCCATTCGACCGGGGCGCCGCAGGTCGGGCATTCGACGGTTGGGATCTGGCTCATGACTGGCCTCCACGCAAAGTAAGGTAAAAGTGATGCAGGCGTTCGACCTCGCTGTGTAGCCAGGCGAGGTCGCGGTCGTTGACCACGACCTCGTTGGCATGGCTCACGCGATCCTGGCGACTGGACTGGGCCTTGAGGATCGCCTGGACCTGCTGTTCGCTGGTCTGGTCACGCTGCAGGGTGCGTTCGATCTGTAGTTGTTCGGGGGCATCGATCACCAGCACCCGCTGGGTCATGGCGTACTGGCCGGATTCGATCAGCAGCGGCGAAACCAGAATCGCGTAAGGTGATTTTGCCAGCGCCAGATGATGAGCGATTTCCTCGGCGATCAGTGGATGCAGCAAGGCTTCCAGCCAGCGGCGTTCATCCGGCACTTCAAAGATCAGTTTGCGCAGGGCCGCGCGATCGAGTTGCCCGTCGGCCTGCAACACGCCGGGGCCGAAGTGTTCGGCGATCTTCGCCAATGCCGGCCGGCCCGGCTCCACCACCCAGCGCGCGGCTTGATCGGCGTCGACAACGTGCACACCGAGGTCGATGAAGTGTTGGGCCGCCGCACTTTTGCCGCTGCCGATGCCGCCGGTCAGGCCGAGAATCCAGGGTTTTTCCACAGGGGTATTCATTTCAAACCGACAAACTGCCAATAGAGGTCGGTTATTTGACCACCCCAGAGCAAGGCAATCCAGCCGGCAATCGCCAGATAAGGGCCAAAGGGGATCGGCGTCGAGGTTTTTGCCTGGCGCAGGCGCAGGTAGATCACGCCGATAACGGCCCCCACCAGGGACGACAGCAGGATGGTCAGTGGCAAAATCTGCCAACCGCCCCAAGCGCCAAACATCGCCAGCAGCTTGAAGTCGCCATGGCCCATGCCGTCCTTGCCGGTGAGCAACTTGAACAGCCAGAACACCGACCACAGCGCCAGGTAGCCGGCAATGGCACCCCACAATGCGTCATGCAGCGGTACGAACAAACCGAGACTGTTGACGATCAGCCCCAGCCACATCAACGGCAGCACCAATACATCCGGCAGCAGTTGATGTTCGGCGTCGATCAGGCTCATGGCCAACAGGCCCCAGGTCAAAAGCAGCGCCATGCACGCCTGCCAGCCAAAGCCGAAGTGCCAGGCAACGAATGCCGATAACAGACCGCAGGCCAGTTCGGTCAGCGGATAGCGTTTGCTGATCGGTGTCGCGCAGGCTGAGCAACGCCCTCGCAGAAACAGGTAACTGAGCAGCGGGATGTTTTCCCAGGCACGAATCCGGTGACCACAAGAGGGGCACTGAGAGTGGGGCAGCAGCAGATTGTAGGTGGGCAACGGTGTTTCGCCGGACAGGCCGAGGATCTCGTGGGCTTGTACGCGCCATTCGCGGTCGAGCATTTTTGGCAGACGCCAGATCAGCACGTTGAGAAAGCTGCCAACCAGTAAGCCCGTCAGACCGGCGATGACGACGAAGGCTAGCGGAAAGTGGGTCAGGATTTCGTTCAAGGGCATGTCAGATCGCTGCACCGAGTTGGAAGATGGGCAGGTACATCGCGACCACCAGTCCGCCGACGATAACACCCAACACCACCATGATGAACGGTTCCATCAGGCTGGTGAGGTTATCGACCATATTGTCCACCTCGTCCTCGTAAAAGTCCGCGACCTTGTCGAGCATGTCATCCAGTGCGCCGGACTCTTCACCGATGGCGGTCATCTGAATGGCCATGTTCGGAAAAATACCGGAAGTGCGCATGGAAAAATTCAACTGCATGCCCGTCGCAATGTCTTGCCTGATGCGCAGCACTGCACGCTTGAATACGATATTGCCAGTGGCGCCGGCTACCGACTCAAGGGCTTGCACCAAGGGGACACCGGCGGCGAAGGTGGTCGACAGAGTGCGGGCGAAACGGGCGACGGCGGACTTGTACATCAGGGTCCCGACCAGCGGCAGTTTCAGCAGCCTGGCATCCGTTCGATCGCGAAAGCCTTGCGACGTCCTGAAGGCGTGGCGAAACGCGAAGATGGCCACGATCAGCCCGCCGAGCATCATCCACCACCCATCCTGCATGAATTGCGACAGGCCAATGACCATCACGGTGAACGCGGGTAGTTGGGCGCCAAACCCTTCAAACACCGACTGGAACTGCGGCACTACTTTGACCAGCAGAATCGCGGTCACGATGATTGCCACGAACACGACCACCAGCGGGTAGGTCATGGCTTTCCTGATCTTGGCTTTGAGGCTTTCGCTCTTTTCCTTGTAGGTCGCCACCCGCTCCAGCAAGGTATCCAGGGCGCCGGCCTGCTCCCCGGCATCCACCAGGTTGCAGTACAACTCATCGAAATACCGGGGCTTTTTACGCAGGGCGGCGGCGAAGCTGTTGCCTGCCGCGACTTCCTGTTTCAACTCATCCACCAGGGTGCGCATGGCCGGGTTATCGAAGCCTTCGGCGATGATGTCGAACGACTGTAACAACGGCACGCCGGCTTTCATCATGGTCGCCATCTGGCGCGTGAACAGGGCAATGTCCTGCGCCTTGATGCGCTTGCCCAGGTTGAACAGCGAAGTGGTTTTCTTGCGCACCTTGCCGGGGTTGATGCCTTGCTTGCGCAACTGCGCCTTGATCAGTGCCGGGTTTTGACCGCTCAACTCGCCGGTGACCTTGGTGCCTTTGCGGTCAGTGCCTTCCCAGGCATACACACTGATTTTTGCTGCTTTGACCGCCATGTTCAGTCCTTGGTGACCCGGTTGATTTCTTCAAGGCTGGTGATGCCTTGCATGGTTTTGAGCAAGCCTGCGGTGCGCAGGTCGTTGCAGTGTTCGCAGCCGACCGGCTCATAGATCGTGAATATGCCGATGCGTTCCTTGGGGGAAGCCTTGGTTGAGCAACGCCCCGCGAGGCGATTGCGCGCGCTTGTGTCAGTGAGCAGCCGGGCCAGGACCATTTGCTTGGCCTGGCCGCTGAGGGCAATGTCATTCATTGGACGACCGGACGAAGACAGTTGGAAGACTTATAGCCTACTCAAGCGATGGAACCAAACCAGCGACGCAAAGGTGACAAAAATCGTCAGATAGTGCGGATCCTGGGGGGAGGAAAGGGCGGTGTGGCGATCATGCCACCCGCCAACAGGGGATGTGGCGCTTGGCATGGGCTGTGCTGAGACAGTTTCAGATCATGAGATTTCGACTCATGCACGGAGGCTGTCAATGAACATTCAAAAAGGTTTTACCCTGATCGAGCTGCTGATCGTGGTGGCGATCATCGGGATTCTGGCGACGTTTGCGATCCCGGCTTATTCCAAGTACCAGGCGCGGGCGAAGGTGACGGCGGGGCTGGCGGAAATTTCCGCGTTGAAGGTGCCATTTGAGGATCTGATGAATCAAGGAACCGATCCTGATCTGACGAAAGTGGGCGGTACTGCGACAACCTCCAACTGCACAACGACAGCTTCGGGTAAAGCCGCTGATGGAACGGGCACAATTGGTTGCACAATCCTGAATGCGCCGGGTCCGGTGTTGAACAAAACCATTACCCTGACGCGAGCGGTGACGGGCTGGAAATGCGCCACTACCGTCGACCAGGAGTTTGCGCCTAAAGGCTGCGAAGGCGTTGTCCCTAAGGTCTGATTCCTCATCCGTTTGCCTGATACCCCGCCTCTGGCGGGGTATTTTTTGTTCGCCGCCTTCAAATTCCGAGTGCTGCGGAAAAATCCCGACAATTCATGGCGTTAGGCCTTCCCCAAAACCCGCAACTTGCATGTAGAGAATGGCCGAGTCATGCAAATTGCATGATTCCGAAAAACAAGATGTTTAGTAACTAAATGATTTATAAGGGATTATTGCCAGTCTCAAAGTTGGCACAGCGTTCGCAATATCTCTGGTAACCCTGCTGAAAAGAAATCCAGCAGACTTTCCAGAAAAACAGGAGTTACTCGTATGAAGAAGTTCGCTATCGCTGCCGCCACTGCAACCGCGTTGACCCTGACCATGACTAACGCAGCCTTTGCACAGTCCACTCAGGCGACTCAGGCACCCATGATGCTGGCCGCCGGTGAAGTCACTGAAGCGAAAGAGGATGTTTCCGATACCTGGATCACTACCAAAGTCAAAGCAGACCTGGTTACCGAAAAAGGCATTCCGGGTACCGATATCAAGGTGGAAACCAACAAAGGCGTTGTGTCCCTGTCTTCCACTACCACAGTCACTGATAGTCAGAAAGCCACCGCGGTGAAAATCGCCAAGAACATCAAAGGCGTCAAAGCGGTTTCCGCTGACGGCCTGAAAGCCGAGTAAAGGCAAGGCTTCTCGCCTGGACTGGGAGAAGGCGCGGCAGGCGGGCCGAGATATACGTCTGTCGCATCTTGAGGAGTTCATGCGAACGGCCATAAGGATGTGGCCATTACAGGCCCCGGCATTCGTGTCGGGGCCTGTTCTATTCCAAACAGCACAAATCAATGTGGGAGCGGGCTTGCTCGCGAAGAGGTCGGTACATCATCCACATCTCCTGAGATTGGAATTCCGTCTTCGCGGGCAAGCCCGCTCCCACATTAGATATCTGACTGGCTTCAGTTACCGCGTTTGCTGGTGATCTGCACCAACCGATTCCCCTCGAACCGCAGATACTGATACATCCCGCCGTTCGGCCCGTAAGTCCATTCTTCGACCTGAAACTCTTCCCGTCGATTGGTACTGCGCTTGTAACCCAGCAGATCGCGGCTGACGGGGTCACCACATTTGTGCAGCACTTCGCTCGACCGGTCACCGACACTGATCAATTGGCTGCCGCAGCGCAAAGTATCCGCCGCCCAGGCCTGGTTCGCCGTCAACGCCAACATCAATGCGAGCAACCGCCGCTTGCCCATCATTCGGCGTCCAGATGCATGGGCGTCACCACCTTGCCGTCCTTTTCCGCTTCGCCTAATTGGGCATCAATGAAGTACACGCGGTCATCGGCCAGTTGACCCTTGTCGACCAGATAATCCTTTATGCTGCTGGCGCGTTCCTGGCCCAACTCGCGCAACAGCACTTCGCTGGAACTCCAGAACTGGATCACGCCCTCGCGCATCTTCGCGGTGCGTTCTTCTTTGCCCAGGTCTTTCCATTCGGCAGGCGGCTGGGTTTTCAGACGTGTGCGGTAGATGCCTTCCAGCAGCGGACCTTTCTCGCTGTCAGGCACTTCCAGCAAAGCAGCTCTCGCCGGTACCTTTTCACCGCGCCGCTGGAGCATTTTGTAGTAGTTGTATTGATACTCCCGCTCAAGGCGTTGCTCGGCAATCAGTGGGCCGTCGCTACTCTTGGCCGCGGTGCCTTCGATTTCCAGGCGCAGGGCCGGGCGTTCCTTGAGGGCCTTGGACAGCTTGACCAGGGCCGCTTCCGCGTCCTTGCTCAGCTCGCTTGAGCCCGGCGCGAACGACACGCTGCCCAAATCTTCCGACCCGCCACCGGCCACCAGTCCACCAATGAGTTTGAAGGGCGCGGCGGCCGCCTTGACGATCAGGTTGCGCAGGGTCTGCCAGACAATCGGCATGACGCTGAACTGCGGGTTGTTCAAGTCGCCGGACACCGGCAGTTCGATGGAGATCTTGCCGTCGACATCCTTGAGCAAGGCAATTGCCAGCTTCAGCGGCAGGCTCACGGCGTCGGGGCTGTCGACTTTCTCACCCAGTTGCAGCTGCTCGACCACCACTTTGTTTTCGGCCTGGAGCTGGCCCTTGGTGATCTTGTAGTGCAGGTCCAGATTCAGCCGGCCCTTACGGATGCGGTAGCCGGCGAACTTGCCGGAGTAGGGGGTCAGCGTAGTCAGTTCCACGCGTTTGAAACTGGTGGCGATGTCGAGGCTGGCCATCGGGTCGAACGGGTTGACCGAGCCCTTGATGGTCACGGGCGCATAGCGATCGACCTTGCCCTTGACGTCGACGCTGGCCGGTTTTGCCTGTCGGCTGTCGATGGTACCGATCTGACCGTTGAGTTGTTGAACGGCGGTGGCAAAGTTCGGCGTCAGGCTGAAGTCGGCGAAGTTGGCCGAGCCGTCGTTGATGGCGATCCCACCGATGTGGATGCCCAGCGGTTTTTCCTGGCTGGCGGGTTTGGCGGCAGCGGTCTTGGCGCCGGTATCGGCCGGTTGCGGAATCAACAGATCATCAATGTTGGTGGTGCGGTCATCGTTGATCATGAAACGTGCGTAGGGCTGCATCAGGTTGATCTTGTCGATCGACAGGCTGTCACCGTGTTCATAGTTCAGGCCTTCGACCACCACCTGCTGCCACTTGAGAAAGTCACGGGTTTTCAAGGTGTCCAGGGTATGCAACTGATCGACCTGGGCGCGTCCGGTGACGCTGAGGGCCAGTGGTTCGGTGCTTTTCAGGTTGACCGCCAGATCACTGCCGAGCATGCCGCTACGCAGTTCCAGGCGGATGAACGGGTTGATATAGGACTGGGCTACGCGCAGATCGATGTCCTTGGTCTGCACATTCAGTTTGGCGCTGACCGGGGCCAGGTTGACCTCGCCATCGGCCGTGATCTTGCCTTGCTTGCCCACGCCTGTATCGAGCTTGAGCGTAAAGGGCGAACCATTGAGGCTATCGAATTTTTGCAGGTCCAGATTCAGCGGTGCCAGTTCCAGTTCCACGGCGGGTTGCGCCTTGCGGTCCGCCAGGTGCACTCGGTAGTCACGCAGTTGCACATCGTTGAGCAGCACTTGCCAGGGTTTGGCGGGCGGCGCAGGTTCGGGCTTCGGTGAGTCGGCGGCCGCCGGGGTGCTGGGTGGTTCGGCATTGGCTTTGGCGGCGGGCTTGGACGGTTGGCTGGCGAACAGTTTTTGCCAGTCGAGTTGGCCATCGGCTTCCAGGGCTGCCCAGGTTTCCAGTTTTTGGCTGCGAATCTTGCCGACGACGACTTGCTGTTTGGCCAGGTCGATGGTGGTTTCGCTGACATCCAGTCGTTCGAGTCTGGCCAGTGGCCGACCGTCCGGAGCTTTGATGGCGAAGGGCGCGACACTGACGGCGACGTTGCTCAGCAGCAGTTCGGTTTCCTTGGACAGGTTGAGTTTGTAATCGGTGCTGAGGCTCATAACGCCGTCTTCAAGGACCAATGGCACGGCATCGCGCACATAGGGCCAAAAGGCTTTCATCTTGCCATCGGTGATCTTGAGCTTACCTTCGGAAGCGATCGGGATCAGGCTGAAGTTGCCGGTCCAGTCGATCTGTCCACCATTGGGACCGATGGCCACCAGTGTCATGTCAGCACTGTCCTCGGGCAGGGTGCTGAGATTCTTCAGCTCGAAGTCGAGTTTGTCGTAGAGGAACTCGATGGGCTCGCTTGGACGATCATCCTTGAAGTGAATGGCTCCGCCGGCCAGTTTTATCCGGTCAATGCGCAGTGGGAAAGGCTTGGCATCGGGATCAGCCGGCGTCGGTTCGCTCTGTGGCAACTTGAACAACCCGATCAGATTGAGTTTGCCGTCCTTGCCGAAAAGAATCTCGGTCTTGGATTTTTCCAGCTCGATATCCGACAGATGCAGCGCCTTGGTCCACAGGCTGTCGAGTTGCAGGTTGGCGTACAAGCGTTCGAAGCCGACCTGTTCCTTGCCGGGCTCACCGATGTTCAGGCCCCAAAGGGTCACTTCGAGGCTGAACGGGTTGAGTTCGATTCGCTGGATCGTGGCAGGTGTCGTCGCGTAGTTGGCCAATTGCTGGTTGGCTACTCGCAAGGCGATACCCGGCAAAATCAGAAAGCCCAACAGGCTGTAGAGGGCCAGAACAGTCAACAGGGCGCCAACGGCGCGGATCAATCCTTTGTACATGCGTGGCTTCATCTGTCTGAATCGGAGTGCCTTGGAGTATGGCACGCGATTCCGGTTCCGAAGCAATCACCCGATTCAGGATTTTTCGGATTTTTCTGAAATGAATCAGAGCTGCAGGATCAGGGTTTTCAGTGGCGGTTGCTGATCCAGCGACGGGAAATCAGCCCCCGGTTTCATGACCGTCCACTCACGCACCGGCCGCCCGGCTTTCTCAGCGCAACGCAAAACCTGTTCGCGCCAGTCGTCCATGCTGACTTTCGCCAGATTGTTGCAGCAGATCAGCACACCGTTGTCGGCTGTGGTGAGCAGCGCCGGTTTCAGCAGGCTCTGATAGTCGCGCAGCAGGTCGACGGTGCCGAACGCGCTCTTGGCCCAGGCCGGTGGATCGAGCAGCACCAGATCGTACTGACGCTGTTCCAGGCGCTGATAGCTCGGCAACTTTTGCCCGCGACGCTGGCTGATGGGCAGGCCGGCCAGTTGGCGGATGGCCGGGAAATAGTCGGACTGGACGAACGCCATGGTCGGCAGCTGTGGGTTGAGCAGGCCGTTTTCACGACCGACCGCCAGGTTGCCTTCGGCGAAGTCCAGGTTGCACACCTCGCGGGCGCCACCGGCCGCGGCGCTGAGGCCGACGCCACAGGTGTAGGCGAACAGGTTGAGCACGCTTTTGTTTTTGCTGTGCTCCTTGACCCAGCCGCGGGTGTTGCGCAGGTCGAGGAACAGTAGCGGGTCCTGTCCGGCGTGACGCCCGCGTACCCGGTAATTGAGGCCCCATTCGTGGCCGACCAGGTCTTGCAGGGCAGCTTCTTCGGCGCGGTAGACGTTGTCTTCACGGTCGATGCGTGAATTGCCACGGGAGCGGTCGTTGTAAACCAGCAGGCTTTCAAAGCCCAGGTACTGGTTGATGGTTTCGTGCAGTTGCAGCAGCGCATCGCGCGCCAGCGACTGGTGAAAGCTCTGCACCATCAATTGCGGGCCATAGCGGTCGATGGTCAGCCCCCCGGCGCCTTCCTGGCTGCCATGGAACAAGCGATAGCAATCGGTGCCTTGCCCATGCAGTTCGGCAAGCAGGTCCTGGCGATGTTCGAGGGCGGCGCGCAGCGCCTGGTTCAAGGAAGACATGCTGGGCGCCTTGCAGGAGGAATTTGGCGCGGGAGTTTAACAGCTTGGCACTGAGCCGAGGTGCTGCCTTCGCGAGCAGACTCGCTCCCACACTCATTTGATGAACGACACACATCCACTGTGGGAGCGAGCCTACTCACGAAGCTTTTGAGTGTTGTTCAATTGAGCAAGCCCATCCGCCGCTTGGCCCGCTGAACCGAACCATTGCGCACAGCCCAGCGTAGCATCGGCGCGCTGCGATTGACGCTGGCGCGGATCAGCTTGCGCTGTAGCGGGCTTTGTCTGACACCGAGCATGTCACTGGCCCAGTCCGGCAGCAGATCGATCCCGGCCTGCATCATGAGGCCGCCGAAGGGTTTGGCCAGACGGCTGGGGGACGGGGCATTCAACAACAGTCGCAGCACTTCGCGACTGCGTTCGTCGCACAAAAGCTGCGGCCTGATTCGCTCAAGGTAATTGGCAACTTCCTGTCGGGAACGGGGTACGCTCCGGGCACCCAGGCGTTCGGCCACCAGCGCGATTTCTGCGTAATAGCGATCCTGATCGACCAGGGACAGCTGCGGGTTGCGATAGCGCAAATGAGCAGTGAGAAAGTTACTGACTTCTGCTACGTGCACCCAGGTCAGCAGATCGGGATCGCTGGCGGCGTAAGGCCGGCCATCGGGTGCCGTGCCGTTGATTTGCAGGTGAATGGTGCGCACTTTCTCGATCAGCCAGTCAGCGTCCTGACGTGAACCAAACGTGGTGCCGGAAATGAACTGACCGGTGCGACGCAGCCGGCCGAGCATGTCCTCGCGAAAGTTGGAGTGATCCCACACTCCCGCCAGAGCCAACGGATGCAGGGATTGCAACATCAGGGCGCTGATGCCACCGATGAGCATGCTGCTGAAATCACCGTGCACCTGCCAGCTCACCGAATCAGGCCCGAACAGGCCGGGATCGCCCTTGGGGTTTTCCAGGTCGAGTTTGCCCAAAGACAGACCGGTGAGACTCATGATTTGGGTTTCGATGCGGCGGCGGATGAATTCCATGGTGACCCGGTGATTTTCTCTGGGAGCGAGCCTGCTCGCGATGGACGTTAACGATAACGCGTATTTTCAAGAAGCCCACGTTATCGTTAACGCCCATCGCGAGCGATCGAGCGTCGACCGGCTGCTCCACAGAGAGCGTGCATTATTGGTTCAAGCGTTTGTCGATCAGTCCCTGCACCACGTTCGGGTCGGCCAGAGTCGAGGTGTCGCCCAGGCTGTCGAGCTCGTTGCAGGCAATCTTGCGCAGAATACGTCGCATGATTTTACCGGAGCGGGTTTTCGGCAAGGCCGGTGCCCACTGGATCAGGTCCGGTTTGGCGAAGCTGCCGATTTCCTTGCTGACCATCGCCAGCAGCTCTTTCTTCAGCTCGTCGCCGGTTTCGACGCCGTTCATGGGGGTGACGAAGGCGTAGATGCCTTGCCCTTTGACGTCATGGGGGTAACCGACCACGGCGGCCTCGGCGATGCTGTCGTGCAACACCAGGGCGCTTTCCACTTCCGCAGTGCCGATGCGGTGCCCGGACACGTTGATCACATCGTCAATGCGCCCGGTGATCCAATAGTCGCCATCTTCGTCGCGGCGAGCGCCGTCACCGGTGAAATAGTAGCCGGGATAAGGCTTGAAGTAGGTGTCGACCATCCGTTGCGGGTCACGGTAGACGCTGCGGATCTGCGCCGGCCAGCTGGATTTGATCGCCAGCACGCCACTACCGGCGCCTTTGATTTCCTTGCCGTGCTCGTCGAGCAACACCGGTTGCACGCCGAACATCGGTTGCGTGGCGCAGCCGGGCTTGATGCGTTGGGCGCTCACCAGGGGGCTGAGCATGATGCCGCCGGTTTCGGTCTGCCACCAGGTATCGACAATCGGGCAACGCTCTTCGCCAACTGTGTGGAAGTACCATTCCCAGGCTTCCGGGTTGATCGGCTCACCGACGGTGCCGAGTAGTCTGACGCTGGCGCGGGACGTTTCCTTTAGCGGTTCAGGACCTTCACGCATCAGGGCGCGCAGGGCGGTCGGGGCGGTGTAGAAAATATTGACCTTATGCTTGTCGATCACTTGCCAGAAACGTGAGGTACTCGGGTAATTCGGCACGCCTTCGAAGATCAAGGTGGTGGCGCCATTGGCCAGCGGACCGTAGACGATGTAGCTGTGGCCGGTGACCCAGCCGACATCGGCGGTGCACCAGAAGACCTCACCGTCGCGGTAGTCCAGCACGTATTTGAAGGTCATTGCCGCTTGCAGCAGGTAGCCGCCGGTGGTGTGCAGCACGCCTTTGGGTTTGCCGGTGCTGCCGGAGGTGTAGAGGATGAACATCGGGTCTTCGGCGCCCATCGGCTCGGGTGGGCAGTCGTCGCCGACATCGCGCAGGGCCTGGTGATACCAGAGGTCTCGGCCTTCGACCCAGTTCACCTGATTCTGTGTGCGCTCGACCACGACCACAGTGCTGACATCCGGGCAACTTTGCAGGGCTTTATCGACATTCTGTTTGAGCGGGATGAATTTGCCGCCGCGCACGCCTTCATCGGCGGTGATCACGGTGCGGCAGTCGGCATCGAGAATGCGGTCGCGCAGGGAATCCGGGGAAAAGCCGCCGAACACGACCGAATGAACTGCACCGATGCGTGTACAGGCGAGCATGGCGTAGGCCGCTTCGGGGATCATCGGCATGTAGATGCACACCCGGTCACCCTTCTTCACACCACGGCTTTTGAGCACGTTGGCCAGACGGCACACGTTGTGATGCAGTTTTTTGTAGGTGATTTGCGTCGATTCGGCGGGATCGTCGCCCTCCCAGATGATCGCGATTTGGTCGCCGCGTTTTTCCAGATGCCGGTCGATGCAGTTGTAGCTGACATTCAGCTCTGCCCCGGCAAACCAGCTGGCCTCGCCGGTTTTCAGGTCATAGCGCTGGACGGTGTCCCACGGTTTGCTCCAGTCGAGAAAACGGCTGGCTTGTTCGGCCCAGAACGTACTGGGGTGTTCGATGGATTCGCGGTACAGGCGGTGGTAGTCGTCTTGACTCAGTTGTGCAGCCCGGCGGACGGCATCGGCTTTGGGGAACGTGCTGATATCGAACATGACGGTTCCTTATTCTTGTTATGCGACAAAGATAAAGATGCGCCGAGCAGTGAAAGGGTTCAAGTCAGACGCCGCAGCAAGTGTAGGCGGCGCAAAACAACTGTGGGAGCGGGCTTGCTCGCGAAGGCGGTCAGACATCCAACAATAATGGTGAATGTGAGATCGCTTTCGCGAGCAGGCCCGCTCCCACAGGGGTAGCAGGGTTGGTTTAGATCAACCGCGGTGACGACCACGGAAGTAGTTGATCAGCCCTTGAGTGGACGGATCTTCGGCCGGTGTTTCTTCGCTGCCGACCAGGCGGTTGTAGACGCCTTTGCCCAGTTCCTTGCCCAGCTCCACGCCCCACTGATCGAAGGCGTTGATGCCCCAGATCACGCTTTGCACGAAGACTTTGTGCTCGTACATCGCCACCAGCGCGCCGAGGCGACGCGGGCTGATACGCTCGACCACCAGGGTGTTGCTCGGACGATTGCCCGGAATCACTTTGTGCGCCGCGAGTTTCTTCACGTCGGCTTCACTCATGCCTTTGTCGCGCAGTTCAGCCTCGGCTTCGGCAAGGGTCTTGCCAAGCATCAGCGCCTGGCTCTGAGACAGGCAGTTGGCGTACAGCCACTGGTGGTGGTCGGACACCGGGTTGAAGCTGACGATCGGCACGATGAAGTCCGCCGGAATCAGTTGGGTGCCCTGGTGCAGCAACTGGTGGTAAGCATGCTGGCCGTTGCAACCGACGCCGCCCCAGATCACTGGGCCTGTGTCGGTGGACACTGGCGTGCCGTCCTGACGAACGCTCTTGCCATTGGACTCCATGTCCAGCTGTTGCAAGTGCTTGGTGATGTTACGCAGGTAGTGGTCGTACGGCAGGATCGCATGGCTCTGCGCACCCCAGAAGTTGCCATACCAGACACCCAGCAAAGCCAGCAGCACCGGCATGTTCTGTTCGAACGGCGCACTCTGGAAATGCTGGTCCATGGTGTAGGCACCGGACAACAGCTCCTTGAAGTTCGACATGCCGATGGCCAGGGCGATAGGCAGGCCGATGGCCGACCACAGTGAGTAACGGCCGCCAACCCAGTCCCACATCGGGAAGATGTTCTCTTCACGGATACCGAAAGCCACGGCGGCGGCATTGTTGCTCGATACGGCGATGAAGTGACGATACAACTCAGCTTCCGAGCCGCCCTGGGCCAGGTACCAGGCACGGGCGGCCTGGGCGTTTTTCAGGGTTTCGAGGGTGTTGAAGGATTTCGACGAGACGATGAACAGCGTGGTCTCGGCGCGCAGCTTCATAGTCAGTTCGTGGAATTCACTGCCGTCAATGTTCGCCAGATAGTGGCAGCGCACGCCCTTCTGAGCGTAGGACAGCAGTGCTTCGGAAACCAGCTCGGGGCCGAGGAACGAGCCACCGATGCCGATGTTCACCACGTCGGTGATCGGTTTCTCGGTGTAACCGCGCCACAGACCGTCGTGGATGCGCCCAACGAGGTCGGTGATCTGGTTCAGCACCTTGTGCACTTCAGGCATCACATTGACGCCATTAACCGACAGTTTGTCGCCGACCGGACGACGCAGGGCCGTATGCAACGCCGGGCGACCTTCGGAGGCGTTGACGATTTCGCCGTCGAACAGCGCCTTGATCGCGCCCTTGAGGTCGACTTCATTGGCCAGGCCCACCAGCAGATTGCGGGTCTCGGCGTTGATCAGGTTTTTCGAATAATCGAGGAACAGGCCGCAGCTGCTGAGGGTGAACTGGGTAAAGCGCTGCGGATCGGCATTGAAGGCCTCGCGCATGCTGAAATCCTGCATGGCTTGGCGGTGGTCATTCAACGCTTGCCAGGCGGGCAGAGCGGTCACGTCGTGAGGAGTGCGGTAATACGCCATCGCTGCGGGTTTCCTTTTTACTTGAACGGCCTTTAGAACACTAAAAATCCCGGCGCGCTGTGGATGGGCGTCCGGTCAACTGCGTCGACACGATTTCATGGCGCAGGGCGAATACAGTAAACCCCGCGCGGTGATCTGTCTTGACTTTGTCTGACCTGTTTCCGGTACTTTTTTAACATCGAAGTTAGGAACGTCCGACAAACGGAGGCGCGACAGGCTTCGATCAGGCGACCTGGACCGGAATGGCGTTGCTGGTGTGGCTCAGTTCATTGCCCGGTGCCATGTAGAGCATGCGTGGCTTGAAGTTGAGCAGCTCGGCTTCGCTGTAGTGGGCGTAAGCGCAGATGATCACGCGATCGCCGACCTTGGCCTTGTGCGCCGCGGCACCGTTGACCGAGATCATGCGTGAGCCTTCTTCGCCGCGAATGGCGTAGGTGGTAAAGCGCTCGCCATTATCGACGTTGTAGATCTGGATCTGTTCGTACTCACGAATGCCGGACAAGTCCAGCCATTCGCCGTCGATGGCGCAGGAACCTTCGTAATCGAGTACAGCGTGGGTGACTTCGGCGCGATGCAGCTTGGCTTTGAGCATGATGGCGTGCATGAGTGTTTTCCCAGGTCGGTATCGGATTGTGGACACTGAAACAGTTCAAGTGTGGGAGCGAGCCTGCTCACGAAAGCAGCGGATCAGTCAACACGGTTGTTGAATGGCATACCGCATTCGCGAGCATGCTCGCTCCCACATTGTTTTGTTGGGCTCAGATGGGCGTATCGAGATTCAGGTGCAGGTTGTCGATCAACCGCGTCGTGCCCAGGAACGCCGCCACCAGAATCACCAGGTCCCGGTCCTCGGGAGTCGCCGGACGCAAGGTCAGCGCGTGGCGGATTTCCAGGTAATCCGGACGCAACCCGGCAGCTTCGAGATGTTTGATCTGCGCATTGATCAGCGCCGGGAAATCCCGCTCACCCTGTTTGATCGCATCGGCAATCTGGCTCAAGGTGCGATAGACAACCGGTGCAACGGCGCGTTGCTCTTCGCTTAGGAATCCATTGCGTGACGACAATGCCAGGCCATCGGCGGCGCGAACGGTCGGCTCGCCAATGATCTGGATCGGCATGTTCAGGTCGTGGACCAGGGCGCGGATCACCGCCAGTTGCTGGAAGTCTTTCTGGCCGAAAATCGCCAGATCCGGCTGGACCATGTTGAACAACTTGCTGACCACTGTCGCCACGCCTTCGAAATGCCCCGGACGGCTGGCGCCGCACAGGCCTTCGGACAATTGCGGGACGCTGACGCGGGTCTGGCCGGACATGCCGTCGGGGTACATTTCTTCAACGGTTGGCGCGAACAGCAGGTCGCAACCGGCCTCGAGCAGTTTTTCCTGGTCGGCCGCGAGGGTGCGTGGGTATTTGTCGAGGTCTTCGCCGGCGCCGAATTGCAGCGGATTGACGAAAATACTCGCGACTACGAAATCCACCCGCTGGGTGGCCTTGGTAATCAGCGCGATATGCCCGCTATGCAGGTTGCCCATGGTCGGCACGAAGCCGATACGTTTGCCTTCGCCACGGGCGCGGGCCACAGCGGCCCGCAATTCACGTACGGTTTTTACGGTGTTCATGCAGAAAATCCGTGTTCGATGCCAGGGAAGGTCGCCGCTTTGACTTCAGTGACGTAAGCGCTCAAGGCCGCCTGAATGCTCTCTTGGCCGGCCATGAAGTTCTTTACGAATTTGGGCACGCGACCGGTGATGGAAAGGCCCAGCATGTCGTGCAGGACCAATACCTGGCCGTCGGTGCGGTTGCCGGCGCCGATACCGATTACCGGGATTTTCACCGCTTGAGTGATTTCTTCGGCCAGTTCGCTTGGCACGCACTCAAGCAACAGCATTGCCGCGCCGGCCTGTTCCAGTGAAATCGCGTCGGCACGCATCTGCCGCGCCTGGTTTTCATTGCGGCCCTGGACCTTGTAACCGCCGAGGATGTTCACCGATTGCGGCGTCAGGCCCATGTGTGCGCATACCGGAATGCCCCGCTCGGCGAGCAGGCGAATCGAGTCCGCCAGCCACAATGCGCCCTCGACCTTGACCATGTGCGCGCCAGCCTGCATCAGCAGGGCGCTGTTGGTCATGGCTTGTTCGGTAGTGGCGTAGGCCATGAAGGGCAGGTCGGCGAGGATCAACGCATCAGTGTTACCGCGTTTGACGGCGGCTACGTGGTAAGCCATTTCGGCGGTGGTGACCGGCAGGGTGCTGTCGTGACCTTGCAAAACCATGCCGAGGGAGTCGCCCACCAGCAGCACTTCGACGCCAGCCTGATTGCAGGCGTGGGCGAAGGTCGCGTCATAGCAGGTCAGCATGGTGATTTTCTCACCTTTCTGCTTGAGGCTCTGGAGCGTGGTCAGGGTGATGGCTGGCATGTCAAAAAATCCTCGTTCAGGCGCTATGGAAACTACTGCGAGTAACGCGCGTGATTCGTCATCTACTCAGGCGCACGGTCTTCTGTCGTGCTTATAAGGCCTGGATTGCGCCCTTGTGTGCCGGGTTGGCGGCATCGGGACGCCTATAGTCGTGAGGAGAACTCGGGAAGTCAATTGCGTGTGTTACCGCATTGTTACGAGGAAGGTGTTACCGAAGGGGACTGATGCGTTTCAGCAGATTCTGTAGGAATAATGCAAACCAAATGTGGGAGCAGGCTTGCTCGCGAATGCGGTGTGTCAGTCGGCATCAATTCTGACTGACACACCGCATTCGCGAGCAAGCCCGCTCCCACAGGGTGTAGTGTCAATTTGCAGGGAGGCGCTCCAGCCCGACGAACGGGCAGGCAGCAAGCAACTCCGTGAGGCTGCGACCGTCGGGCAGACGCAGCTCCGCAGGCGCCAACTCCGCCAATGGATACAGCACAAAGGCCCGCTCCTGCATATGGTAGTGCGGGACTTTGAGGCGAGGTTCGTCGATCAGTCGGTCGCCGAACAGCAGGATATCCAGATCCAGCGTGCGTGGGCCCCAGCGTTCAAGACGCTCACGGCCTTGCTCGTTCTCGATGGCTTGTAGCGCATCAAGCAAGTCCAGCGGCGTTAGGGTGCTGTCTAGGGCGGCGACCGCGTTGGTGTAACGCGGTTGGCCGGCAAGCAGCGAGTCGCTTTGATAAAAGGCGGAAACCCCGATCAGTTCCGATTGCGGCAGCTGTGCCAGTGCGGCGACGGCGCTGCGCAGCTGTTCGGCGGGAGCCGCCAGGTTGCTGCCCATGCCGATGTAGATGCGTTCCATGGATTACTCGCCCGTGGTGCTCGAAACGCCCGCGGCACGCTTGCGCTTGGAGCCACCGCTACGGCGACGTTTGCGCGGTGCGCCAGTGCCTTCGTCCTTGCCGCTGAGGTCGCGGATCATGTCGCGACGCTCACTGTCGTTGGCGTCCTGATAGTCCGTCCACCATTCGCCCAGGCCATCGGTCTGCTCGCCCGCACTTTCACGCAGTAACAAGAAATCGTAACCGGCGCGGAACCGCGGGTTATCCAGCAACAGGTCGGCACGTTTGCCGCTGCGCCGTGGCAGACGTTCCTGCATGTCCCAGATCTCGCGGATCGGCATGGTGAAACGTTTTGGAATCGCGATGCGCTGGCACTGTTCGGCAATCAGCTCGTGAGCCGCTTCCTGCATCGCCGGAATCGGCGGCATGCCACGTTCCTGCAGGCGCAGTACTCGAGCCGGAAGGGCTGGCCACAGCAGGGCGGCAAACAGGAACGCCGGGGTCACCGGTTTGTTCTGCTTGATCCGCAAGTCGGTATTGATCAGGGCTTCGCTGATCAGTGTATGGGTATAAGTCGGGTTGTATTCCAGCGCCTCGGCACTGGCCGGGAAAAGTGGATCGAACAGTTGCAGGTCGACCAGCATTTCGAAAGTGTCCGCGGCATGGCCGGAGAGAAACAGTTTGAGGACTTCTTCGAACAGACGGGCCGCCGGGATCTCACGCAGCATCGGTGCCAGATCACGGATCGGCAGGGCGCTGTGTTTTTCGATGCCGAAATTCAGCTTCGCCGCGAATCGCACGGCCCGCAGCATTCGTACCGGATCTTCCTGATAGCGTTGTTTCGGATCACCGATCAGACGGATCAGGTGATTGCGAATGTCGTGCACACCGTTGGCGTAGTCGAGGATGCGCTCGCTGACCGGATCGTAATACAGGGCGTTGATGGTGAAGTCGCGGCGTTGCGCGTCTTCTTCCAGAGTGCCGTAGACGTTATCGCGCAGGATGCGTCCGCTCTCATTGCGGGAAGACTGGTTACTGTCTTCTTCCTCATCGTTTTGCGGGTGATTGGCGCGGAAGGTCGCGACTTCGATGATTTCGCGGCCAAAGTGGATATGCACCAGTTTGAAGCGCCGGCCGATGATCCGCGCGTTGCGGAATTCGGCCCGGACCTGTTCAGGGGTGGCACTGGTGGCAACGTCGAAGTCTTTCGGCGTGATACCGAGCAGCATGTCGCGCACGCAACCGCCGACCAGGTAGGCCTGGTAACCGGCGCCCTGCAGGCGTTCGACGATGTTCACCGCGTAACGGCTGAATTGCGCCTTTTGCAGCGAGTGTTGGCCGCTGTTGAGCACTTCAGGCGTGCTGCGGATATGTTGCGTACGACGCAGGGGAGTACGGAATGACTGGAACAGCTTCTTCAGCATGGGATGCACTGTTTGAAGGAATGTTCGGCCAAAACGAAGAATGACCGCATGATGGGCGGGGATTCTAGCATTTAGTCGGGGGATGGTGTAGGACGCAGCAGATATGAGCTGTAAGCCGCACGTTTCAAGGTGGAAACAGGGGGGGGCGTAAGGTGGTTTTGAATCGCGGAAACTACAAGGGGAGCCGAAGCTCCCCAAGAAGTAGTTGCATGCTCTATTTTTGTTATTGGTTTCGGGCTTCTTGTTTTTGTTGAGTGCCCTAGCCATGAAGCTTCCTTCATGACCCTCCCAATCGGGAGCCAAGAGCAAACGGATTGCTTTGGTCGCTGAATTGCAGTGATCTCTCGATCCAACCAGTACAGGCTCTGTCTTATGACAGTTTTTTGTTGTTCTCGGCCTGGTCGTGGGGCAAGCCCCAAATACAACGCCTCTCCAAAAGAATCAGTTAGCTGCGCCTCTCGCCGTCTTGTTTTTATTGTGCGTGAGTCGATTCGTCTTATTTTTATTGTCTTGTGCATTGCTTGTTATTGTTCTTGTACCAAACATATAGCAGGGTGCATGCCAACTTTTGCAAAGGCCAGTAAAACAAGGGGTTAGGCGGTCTGAAGGGATAAGTGCAGGCGAAAAAAAGCCGGGGTTTCGTTACCGTAAGCCCCGGCTTCTGTTACGTGAAAAAACTGAGGTAACAGTTTTTTCACAAAGTCACGCGTTACCCGCACATCAGGCAGGGACGGTTCAGCTTTCGCTGGCGACCCCAGTCTTGCGCCGTGGAATGCCCAGGCGTTGACGGCGCTCCCACAGGCACTTGCGACTAACCCCGAGTTTGCGGGCCAGTTCGGTTTCGGTCATGTGGTCCTGATGCTCGAGTACGAAATGCTGGAAGTAGTCTTCCAGGGACAGGTCTTCGGTCGGTTCGTGGTTGTTGTTACCGGCGTTGCTGCTGCCCTGTTGCGGGGGTAGGCCGATGAATTCGTCGTCTTCCAGATCACCCAGTTCGATATCGATACCCAGCAGCTCGGCGGAAATCTCCGGGCTCTCGCACAGGATAACGGCGCGCTCGACGGCGTTTTCCAGCTCACGAACGTTACCCGGCCAGGAGTAATGGCGAATGGCTTGTTCCGCGTCCGGAGCGAATTTCAGGTCGGTGCGGTTGATCCGCGCGCTCTGCCGTGCGAGGAACGCATTGGCGATTTCGTTGACGTCGGCACCGCGCTCGCGCAGGGCTGGCAGTTTCAGGGCGATCACATGGAGGCGGTAGTACAAGTCTTCACGGAACTGGCCGATCTTTGCCAGGCTCTTGAGGTCGCGGTGAGTCGCGGCGATCAGGCGCACATCGACCTTTTGCGACTGCACTGAGCCGACCCGGCGAATCTCGCCTTCCTGGAGAACACGCAGCAGTCGGGCCTGGGCTTCCAGTGGCAGTTCACCGATTTCGTCGAGGAACAAGGTGCCGCCGTCCGCTGCTTCCACCAGGCCGGCGCGCCCGGCGCTGGCACCAGTGAACGCGCCTTTTTCGTGGCCGAACAGTTCGGACTCGATCAGGCTTTCCGGAATGGCTGCGCAGTTCACCGAAATCATCGGTGCCTTGGCCCGCTTCGACAAGTTGTGCAGTGCACGCGCCACCAGTTCTTTACCAGTGCCGGATTCGCCCTGGATCAGGACATTGGAGTCAGTCGGCGCGACTTTACGAATCTTGCCGTACAGATCCTGCATCGGTGGGCACGAGCCGATGATGCCGATTTCGCCGTTGCTGTTATCGATGCCCGGTTTTGCCGCGCCATTGGCGACTTTGCCGGCCACGGGTTCACCGCTGGCTTGCACCGATTGACGATCGCGCAGGATTCGCGCGACCGCCTGGAGCATTTCGTCATGATCGAAAGGCTTGGCGATGTAATCCACCGCGCCCATCTTCATGGAGTCGACTGCCGAGCGCAGGCTGGCGTAGCTGGTCATGATCAGCACCGGAGTGCCCTGACCCAGTTTGATCAGTTCGGTGCCCGGTGCGCCTGGAAGACGCAGGTCACTGACGATCAGGTCGAACGTGGGAATGGTGAAGCGTTCTTGTGCTTCCTGCACTGAACCGGCTTCGCTGACCTGATACTGGTTGCGTTCCAGCAGGCGGCGCAAGGCGGAGCGGATAATTGTTTCGTCTTCGACGATCAAAATGTGCGGCATTGATTCGATACTCTCGACGGTCTCAGTTCACAGCGGACGTCGCTTCGACATGACGCGGTAATGTCACCCGGATACGGGTGCCGCGTTGGCTCTGAACATCAGCCGGGCTGTCGATGGTGATTTGTCCATAATGCTCTTCAACGATGGAATAGACCAGTGCAAGGCCCAGACCGGTACCTTCGCCCGGGTCCTTGGTGGTGAAAAAAGGTTCGAACAAACGATCCATGATGCTCGATGGAATCCCGCTGCCTTCGTCTTCCACGATCAGATCGACCGTGTGTTCGCCGGCTTCGCTCTTGACGCGCACTGCACTGCCTGGAGGCGAGGCATCACGGGCGTTCGAGAGCAGGTTGATCAGTACTTGGGCGAGCCGCTGCGGATCGCCTTCGACCCAGTGATCGGGGTCGCATAGATTGTAGAACTGCACTTCGAAATTGCGTCGGTTCAAGGCCAGCAGGCCAATGGCGTCCTGGGCGACTTCCGCCAGACAGACGGGCTCATCATTGTGCTGATGGCTGCCGGCATGGGCGAAGCTCATCAGCGACTGGACGATGCGTGACACGCGTTTGGTCTGTTCGAGGATCTGCCCGCTGATTTCCTTGAGTTCGCCGTCTTCTTCGCGCTCTTCGCGCAGGTTTTGCGCCAGACACGCAATGCCGGTAATCGGGTTGCCGATTTCATGGGCCACGCCGGCGGCGAGGCGGCCAATGCTGGCCAGGCGCTCGGAGTGCACCAGTTTGTCTTCAAGCATCTGGGTTTCGGTCAAGTCTTCCACCAGCAGCACCAGGCCACTGTTACCCGGCGCGAGCGGCTCGTCGATCGCTGCTTTGTGCAGGTTCAGCCAGCGGGTCTGACCGTCGAGGGCGAGGTGCTGCTTGTGCAAGTGCTCGTCCGGGACATTGATGAAACCTTGCAGCAACTCCTTCCACGGGTCGGCAATGGTGCTCAGGCGCGAACCGACCACCCGTTGCGCAGCGATACCGGTCAACTCCTCCATGGCTTTGTTCCACATGAGGATTTCCTGGTCCTTGGCCAGCGAACAGACGCCCATTGGCAACTCCTGCAGGGTCTGGCGGTGATAGCGGCGCAGGGCATCGAGTTCGGCGGCCAGCCCGGTCAGGCGCGAATGGTAATCCTCGAGTCGGCTTTCGATGAAGTGGATGTCCTCGGTGACATAGTTTTCGCCGCCGGCCTTGTACGGCAGGAAGGTTTCGACCATGTCCTGGGCTACGCTCGGTCCCATCAGGCCGGAAAGGTTGGCCTCGATGCGATCACGCAAGCGACGCAAGGCGTAAGGCCGGCGCTCGTCGAATGGCAGATAGAGATCGCGCAGAGCCTGTTCGACTTCTTTTTGCGCAGCCTTGGCACCCAGCGGTTTGGCAAGCTGTGTGGCGAATTCCTGAGGCGAGGCGGCGTGCAGTTCGCGGCGTTGCGGGCGACGCACGTTGTCCACGGCACAGGCTTCCGCGGCGCTGGCCTCTTCGGTGCTGGCGTTGGTGAACAGCGAGATCAGGGTGAACATCAGCACGTTGGCGGCTAGCGAGGCAATCGCCGCCATGTGCCAACTGGTGTCGTCCAGTACATAGATCATGTTCAACAGCGGGATGTAGAAGCCCTGCAGATTGCCGACCAACGGCAGCAGCATGGTTACCAGCCACACCAGGATCCCGGCCAGCAAGCCGGCGATGAAGCCACGGCGGTTGGCAGTTGGCCAATAAAGGACCGAGAGCACGCCCGGCAGAAACTGCAAGGTGGCAACGAACGCGACGATGCCGAGGTTGGCCAGGTCTTGCTCGGCGCCCAGTAACAGGTAGAAACCGTAACCGGCCATGATGATCGCGACGATCAGTGCCCGACGCGTCCATTTCAGCCAGCGGTAGATATTGCCTTCCGCCGGTGGCTGATACAGCGGCAGCACCAAGTGGTTCAGGGCCATACCCGACAGCGCGAGGGTGGTAACGATGATCAGACCGCTGGCGGCGGACAGCCCGCCGATATAGGCCAGCAACGCCAACGCCTGGCTGTTGGCGGCAATGCCGATGCCAAGCGTGAAGTATTCCGGGTTGGTGGTAGCTCCGAGTTTGAGCCCCGCCCAAAGAATCAGCGGTACCGCGAGGCTCATCAACAACAGGAACAGCGGCAAGCCCCAACTCGCGCTGACCAGCGAGCGCGGGTTGAGGTTCTCGGTGAACGTCATGTGGTACATGTGCGGCATCACGATCGCCGAGGCGAAGAACACCAGCAGCAGCGTGCGCCACGGGCCTTCCTGTAACGGCGTGTGCAGGGCGGCGAGGGCCGTCTGGTTTTGCAGTAACCACAGCTCCAGCTGTTGCGGGCCGTCGAACACACCGTACAGCGCATACAGTCCGACACCGCCGAGAGCGATCAGCTTGATCACCGATTCGAAGGCAATCGCGAAGACCAGGCCTTCATGTTTCTCGCGGGTGGCGATGTGCCGGGAACCGAAGAAAATCGTGAATAGCGTAATGAGCGCGCAGAAACTCAGGGCGACGCGATGCTGCACCGGCTCACGGGTAAGGATCCCGATTGAATCGGCCACCGCCTGAATCTGCAACGCCAGCAACGGCAGTACGCCGACCAGCATGAAAATCGTGGTCAGTGCGCCGGCCCAGGTGCTGCGGAAGCGAAACGCGAACAGGTCCGCCAGGGACGACAGCTGATAAGTGCGGGTGATCTTCAGGATCGGATACAGCAATACCGGCGCCAGCAGGAATGCCCCGGACACCCCGAGGTAACTGGACAGGAAACCGTAACCATACTGATAAGCCAGGCCCACGGTGCCATAAAACGCCCAGGCACTGGCATAGACCCCCAGCGACAGGGTGTAGGTGAGCGGGTGGCGAATGATCGCCCGGGGGATCATGCCCCGTTCGCTGATCCAGGCCACGCCGAACAGCACCGCCAGGTACGCGGCACTGATCAGGATCATCTGGGTCAGGCTAAAGCTCATCGGCATCTTTTTGGCTCTGCAGGATGAAGGTCACGACGATCAGGATCAGCCAGAGCAGATAAGGGCGATACCAGGCGCCAGTGGCGTCGATCCACCAATCCATGATGGCTGGGGAAAACAGATAAATCCCCACTACCAGGAGCAGGACCAAGCGATAGATGTACATCCCGGCCTCTCTTTTTTATGCGCGTGCCCGAAAACGTGCGGCGATGGTAACGGATGGGCGCGACACTGCAAGCACGATCACTGTAGCTGCGCCTCGGGCAGGCTCAGTGTGCGCGGGATACGGCTTGCATCCCAGTGAGCGATGCCCCAGTTCAACACTTCCCTTGGTGTGCCATCAGCCAGTTCGGTATCGGGAGTCTGCCCCAGTGCACGCAAGGCGCGCAGCAACAGTGGTGTGGCCTGATCTTCGGTCAATGGCGGCGAGCGATAGGACTTGCCGAGCTTGTTGCCATCGGGTTGGGTAATCAGCGGGATGTGCAAGTAACGCGGTTGCCGCAGGCCGAGCAGTTCTTGCAGGTACAGCTGTCGTGGCGTGGAGTCCAGCAGGTCGGCGCCGCGCACGATATCGGTAATGCCTTGCCAGGCGTCATCCAGCACCACCGCCAATTGATAGGCGTAGAGCCCGTCACGGCGGCGAATCACGAAATCGCCGACATCCCGGCCCAGGTGTTGATGGAATTCACCTTGCACGCGGTCGATGAAGTGGTAATCCAGTTCGGGTACACGTATCCGGATCGCCGCATTTTCGGTGGCATGCCCGGCATTACGGCACAGCCCCGGATAGATGCCATGGTACGGCTCCAGTTGCTTGCGCGAACAGGTGCACGCGTAGGCCAGGCCGTGATTGAACAGGCGATTGAGTGCTTCGGCGTAGGCGTCGTGTCGGTCACTCTGGCGGACCATCTCACCATCCCACTCGAAACCATAGCTCTCCAGCGCCTTGAGGATCGCCGCCTGGGCGCCGGGCTCTTCACGGGGCGGGTCGAGGTCTTCCATGCGCATCAACCAGCGGCCACCCACCGAACGTGCGTCGAGGTACGAAGCCAGTGCGGCGACCAGCGAACCGAAATGCAGGTGACCACTGGGGGTAGGGGCGAAGCGCCCGATGTAGGTGGGGCTGACGATGGTGGTCATGAAGGCAGTGCTACTTTTTCCAGACTTGCGCTAACCAGCCTGTGGGAGCGGACTTGCTCGCGAAAGCGGTATGTCAGTAAAAATGGTCGTCGACTGACACACTGCTTTCGCGAGCAAGCCCGCTCCCACAGGTTTTTTCGCCGAGGCGAATGTCAGAAACAAAAACGGAGCGTTCGCACGCTCCGTTCTTCGTTCAAGCCGTTATTACTTGCCGACTTGCTTTTCCTTGATTTCCGCCAGGGTCTTGCAGTCGACGCACATGTCGGCGGTAGGGCGGGCTTCCAGGCGCTTGACGCCGATTTCGACGCCGCAGGACTCGCACCAGCCGTATTCTTCGTCTTCGATCAGTTGAAGTGTCTTGTCGATCTTCTTGATCAGCTTGCGCTCACGATCGCGCGCTCGCAGTTCGAGGGCGAACTCTTCTTCCTGGCTGGCACGGTCTGCCGGGTCAGGAAAGTTGGCCGCTTCGTCCTTCATGTGATCAACCGTGCGGTCGACTTCCTGCATCAAGTCCTGTTTCCACTTGTTCAGGACCTTGGTGAAGTGCGCGCGCATGGGCTTGCCCATGTATTCCTCACCCTTGGTTTCAACGTAGGGTTCGAAGCCGCTGATCGACTGGTTTTGCTGCTTTGCTTGGGTGGACATGAAATAGACCGCCTCTACTCTTGTAATCCATCTGCGCAGGATTGCTCCATCACCGGCACCCGCCGGCCCTGCGGCTGCAAGCGGGCGAACTTACCAGATCAAGTCAGAGCGCGCTACTCCCGGATGTCGAGGCCACGGCCTGCGATGCTTGCAAGTGATGGCAAAGCGCCGTCTGGTGGCTCTGGAACCCTGATCAATTATTCATTTTAGTCAAACCTTGGGCGCTCGCTCGAGTCGATTTGGGTCTGGGTTATACGGCTCTGACCGCTTTAGGCTCTCGCTCGTTCCTGCGCTTGGGTAGAATCGATTCTTTTCTTCGTTGAAGGAAGGCCAATGGCTCAGTCCTACAGTGCCCGCAGTCGCGCAATCGAACCTTTTCATGTCATGGCATTGCTGGCGCGGGCCAATGAATTACAGGCCGCCGGTCACGATGTGATTCACCTGGAAATCGGCGAACCGGACTTCACCACGGCCGAGCCGATCATCCGTGCCGGCCAGGCTGCGCTCGAATCGGGAAAAACGCGATACACCGCCGCACGCGGTATTCCTGAGCTGCGTGAGGCTATCTCGGGCTTTTATCAGCAGCGTTATGGCCTGAACATTGATCCGCGACGCATCCTCATCACGCCCGGCGGTTCCGGTGCGCTGTTGCTGGCCAGTGCCTTGCTGGTGGATCCGGGCAAGCATTGGCTGCTGGCGGACCCGGGTTACCCATGCAACCGGCATTTCCTGCGACTGGTGGAAGGTGCCGCGCAGCTTGTCCCTGTAGGTCCGGACGTGCGTTATCAACTGACACCGGGTCTCGTCGAGCGGCATTGGGATCACGACAGCGTGGGTGCGTTGGTGGCATCTCCGGCGAATCCAACGGGGACAATCCTCACTCGTGACGAGCTGGCGGGGCTGTCTGGCGCCATCAAACAGCGTCACGGCCATCTGGTGGTGGACGAGATCTACCACGGCTTGACCTACGGCACCGATGCGGCCAGCGTGCTGGAAGTCGATGACGGCGCTTTTGTGCTCAATAGTTTTTCGAAATATTTCGGGATGACCGGTTGGCGTCTCGGTTGGCTGGTCGCGCCCGATGTGGCTGTGGGGGAGCTGGAGAAGCTCGCCCAGAACCTCTATATCAGTGCCCCGAGCATGGCGCAGCATGCTGCGCTGGCCTGTTTCGAACCGGAAACCATAAGGATTCTGGAAGAGCGTCGTGCCGAATTCGGTCGTCGTCGTGATTTCCTTTTGCCAGCGTTGCGGGAGTTGGGCTTCGGGATCGCTGTCGAGCCTGAAGGCGCGTTCTATTTGTACGCTGATATCAGCAAATTCGGCGGCGATGCCTTCTCTTTCTGTCGGCATTTCCTTGAAACAGAGCACGTAGCATTCACGCCTGGACTGGATTTCGGTCGCTATCAGGCCGGGCATCACGTGCGTTTTGCCTATACGCAAAACCTTGAGCGTTTGCAGGAAGCGGTGGAGCGTATCGGCCGGGGTCTGCGGAGCTGGCAAGGCTGATGCGTTTTCATCCTCCCCTCGAAGAAGGTCGGCTGATCCGCCGTTACAAGCGTTTTCTCGCCGATATCGAAACCGTTGGCGGTGAGTTGATGACCATTCACTGCCCGAACACTGGCTCGATGCTCAATTGTCAGGTCGAAGGTGGGCAAGTGTGGTTCAGTCGCTCCAATGATCCCAAGCGCAAGTTGCCCGGCACTTGGGAAATCGGCGAAACCCCGCATGGTCGCCATTTTTGCGTGAATACCGGGCGGGCCAATGCTTTGATCGAAGAAGCACTGCTGGCTGGGGTTATCACCGAGCTGGACGGCTTTACCGGGCTCAAGCGTGAAGTGGCCTACGGTCAGGAAAAGAGCCGGATCGATTTTCGTCTCGATTACCCCGACGGGCCGGCCTATGTGGAAGTCAAAAGTGTCACGCTGGGTTTCGACGGTGTCGCGGTGGCGGCGTTTCCTGATGCGGTGACCCAACGCGGGGCGAAGCATCTGCGTGAGTTGGCCCATCTGGCTCGGGACGGAATTCGTGCGGTGCAGTTGTACTGCGTGAATTTGACCGGTATCGAAGCCGTGCGGCCGGCCGAAGAAATCGATTCCGCCTATGCACAGGCCTTGCGTGAGGCGGTGGCGTGCGGGGTTGAAGTGCTGGCCTATGGCGTGCGCCTGAACCATGAAGAGATGGTCGTGGATCGGCGTCTGGAGGTAGTGCTTGGCGGTTAAAGACTGATCCAGATGCCCTGCGCATCCTCGCGACAGTCGACACGGGTCAGCGATTGCCCCGCGCAAGGGCCGGCGACGCATTCGCCGTCTTCGATCAAAAACAGGGCGCCGTGGGTGGCGCACTGAATCAGGCTGTTGCTGGGGTCCAGAAACTGGTCGGGGCTCCATTCAAGTCCGACGCCGCGGTGCGGGCAGCGATTGACATAGACGTAAACCTTGCCCTCCCGACGCACGGCGAAAAGTTTTTGCCCGTCGAGTTCAAACCCGCGGCTGCTGGCATCGGCCAGCTCAATGCCTGTACACAGAAATTTCATGCCTATCCTCAGGGCGCGTTCGTGACCGGATATGTCCGTGCTTGACGTGCAAATGCAAGCAATTATCAAATGGCTGACTTGCCCCGTAGGTGCAGTTGCCAAGTTGCACAGGATACTTGGCCTCGTCGCCTGATGCCCGGGAAACCCTCATAGGAAACTGTATATGCGCCTGAGTACCCGTGTTTGCGCGCTGTGTTTCGGACTTCTCGCCAGTCATCACGTCGCTGCGAACGAGTTGCCGCAACGTTGGGTCAGTGCCGGTGGTGCGCTCTCGGAGTGGATCAGCGCTTTGGGTGGCGAGTCGAAACTGGTCGGGGTCGATACCACCAGCCAGCACCCTGAATCCCTGAAGGCGTTACCCAGTATCGGATATCAGCGGCAGCTTTCGGCGGAGGGCGTGCTGAGTTTGCGCCCGCAGATTCTGGTAGGCACCGAAGAGATGGGGCCGCCACCCGTGCTTTCGCAAATTCGCAGTGCGGGCGTGCAGGTCGAGCTATTCTCGGCCCAGCCGGATCTGCCGACGCTGCAGAGTAACCTGCAGCATTTGGGCAGGTTGCTCGGCGCCGAAGACCGGGCGGCACAGTTACTGGTGACTTATCAACAGGCGCTTGAGCTGCAGAGGATCCGGATCACCAGGGCGCAATTGACGCAGCCCTCTCCGGGCGTGTTGCTGTTACTCGGGCACGCGGGCGGAAAACCGCTGATCGCCGGCAAGGACACTGCCGCTGATTGGTTACTGCAACGCGCCGGAGGACACAACCTGGCGACCCATACCCGGATACAAGCCTTTTTCGAACGAGTCGCTGGTGAGCCTTGATCCTGATGTGCTGGTGTTTGCCGACCGCGCACTGAGTGGTGATGCGGCGCGTGCAGCGTTGTTCAGGGAAAATCCGATTCTGGCGTCCACTCGCGCAGCGCGGGGCGGGCGGGTCATCGAGCTCGATCCGACGTTGCTGGTGGGCGGATTGGGTCCACGGCTGCCGGAGAGCCTGAAAAAGCTGTCTGATGTTTTTTATCCTGAATCTGGTGGTCAATAACCTTGCGCGACCATTAGCGCTCCTACGCAATGACGACTTTTCCACAGCTGTACGGACCGGACACACAGGCAAAAAAAGACCCGGCAAGAGCCGGGTCAAATAACCGTGATTAGCCTGATGAGGAGATAATCTGAGAGTCCGAACCAAGGGCTGTTCAGAGTATCGACCAGTCTCGCGACCAGTTGTGATAATCATATCGATTCTCATTACCAAGTCAACAGCTGATTCCTCACTAACGCCTTTTGTGTCGCGCATGGTCGACAAGTCCTTGTAAATACTGACTATTGGTTTGTCGTTTTTAGCGTCTTCATTCGTATGAATCGCGGACATCCCATGCGGACTCAGAGCTTGTGACGTGACGAGATCGCTTCCAGTTGTTTATTCAAAGCTTCTTTGCGTTCGGCGGGGATGTCATTCCAGTGCACGTCCATCAGGGCGCCTTCGATTGCATACAACAACACCTTGGAGGCTCGAAAGCCTCGCGTGCGCACGGCCCGATATGCGTCCACCGCTCCCAGGCGACGCAAGTCCGAGGCGCTGTGGATGCCCACCGCATGCAGCCACTGCGCCGACGTCTTGCCAAGATTCTTAAGGTGTTGCAGTTCATCATTCATCAAGCCTCCTTGCGATGGCCGAATGGTGCGTGGGCAAGCTTCTCAGGAGTGTAGCCATCAGTAGGAAAAGCGTGATTGTTTGGTCGTTTTCGACGCAAAAGCTTCTAAGAGGCAGGCGTTAGAGGGGCGTGAAAAATTGCCAAGGGGGCAGGGATAGGGGGGCTGTAGTCGGGACGAGTTGGCCCGAAGTCCAATGCTAAGCGGGGGGCACCGGACTGGTGATTTAACGCTAATGGTCAGCGGGTGCGATAACGCAGTCGTGTACCGAAGTTCATCGACATCAGAATCTCGTCAGCACTCAGCTCTGGTGGAAAGTAGGCACCGGAAATCTGTGCGTGGGCCAGACTTGCACCTTCGAGTGAGGCGTTGCGAAAGTCGATGCCCCGCAAATCGGCGGAACGGAAATAGGCATCGGTGAAGTCGACGCCATCGGCGTTCAACTCGCGCAAATCCAGACCCCGGAAGTCACCACCGACCATGTCGATAGGGCCATCCTTGGGGCGTTCATTGTTGAAACCTGTGATGTCGTCTTTGTGCAGCAAGGCATAAAGCGGGGTGTCGAGAAGTTTCGGCTGGCTCATGTCACATCACCTGTTGGTTTTATGGCGCCAGTATAGTGCCACTATTTGGCGGCCGTGAAGCCGGCGAAGGCCTCACGGCTGAAATAGTTTTTTACAGGCCAGGCAGGCGTTGGCGAATTTGCGCCACGACGGTGTCAAGCGTTCCGCTTTCATTGGTCTGAACGCGTTTACTGCAGAGAATTTCTGCCGGGGTCAGGGGTTCGCGAGTGGCTTGTTGGGCCTCGATCACCGCCAACGTGGCGTCGGACGGATCTGCGTTATCTGCCTGGCGCAGGGCCAGCCAGCTCTCGATCACGGCTTGCGGTGCATTGCAGTCGAGGATCAGGAAAGGCGTGCCTGTGGCCTCGGCAATTTTCGCTGCGCTTTCGCGCTGATCGTGCTTGAGATAAGTGGCATCGATCACCACCGGGAAGCCGGCGTGAAGGATGATCTCGGCAATTTCGTGCAAGCGTTGGTAGGTCGCGGTACTGGCATCGGCGCTGTAAATGCCGGCCTGCAGGTCGTTCGTGCCGGTTTGTTCGCCGAACAGACGTTTGCGCTCAACGTCGGAACGCAGGCGAATCGCGCCCAATGCTTCCACCAGGCGCATCGCTACGTGGCTTTTGCCGACCGCGGAAACGCCGTGGGTAATCGCCATGAAGCGCGAAGGAATGGTGCTATAGCTTTCTGCCAGGTTGGCGTAGGTACGGTACTGGCGCAGGGTGGTGGCGCGCTGCACCGCAGTGGCGTCGGCCGGCATGCTGAACAGGCTGACCTTGGCGCGAACCAGTGCACGGTAGGCTTTATAGAAGTTGAGCAGTTCCAGGCCCTGATAATCGCCTGTCAGTTCCAGGTACTGGCTGATGAAACGGCGTGCCAGGCACTTCAGGCCGCGGTCTTCCAGGTCCATGGCCAGAAAGCCGGCATCGGCATAAACATCGGTGAAACGGAACGGTTCGTTGAACTCGATGCAGTCGAAAATCACGACCTTGCCGTCGATCACCGTGGCGTTGCCCAAATGAATGTCGCCATGGCATTCGCGGATGAATCCGTCTGCCTTGCGTTGGGTGAGGACGGGCTTGAGGCGATCGAAGCTGCTCTCGGCCCAGGCTAGCAGGGCGTCGAGTTGCAGCAGGTCAGTCTTGTCACTGAGGAATGGGCGAATCTGTTCGAAGTTCTGACGCACCGGGGCCATGACACTGTCAGGAGTGCCTGCTTCATGTTCAGCCGGGACTTTTGGTGCGCTGAGATGGAATCGGGCGATTTGTGCTGCCATCGCGTCGATGTGCGAGGTGGTCAGTTCACCGTTGGCCTGAAGGGTGCTGAGCAAACCGGTTTGCGGGAATTGACGCATCTTCAGCACGTATTCGATAGCTGGCCCTTCGCCGCCCAGTTGCGGAGCTTCGACGCTGCCAGTGACCGGCAACACTTCCAGATACAGATCGTCTGTCAGGCGCTGGTTCAGGCGCAGTTCTTCGCCGCAGAAATGCTTTCGAGCCTCAAGCGTAGTGAAATCGAGGAAGCCGAAGTTGACCGGCTTCTTCACTTTATAGGCATAGGAACCGGTGAGCAGTACCCAGGAAATATGGGTTTCGATGAGCTGGAACCCGTCAACAGGATGCGGATACAAGGCCGGGTTTTGCAAAGCGGCAATCAGGGACTGGCTCACAGGGGGGATCCTTCAGAGTCTGGAAAAATTCAGGTCGTCATTATGGCGGCTAGCCAGCCCAACGCAAACTCGGAGGGCTCCTGTTGGGGATGAATAAAGTGCGTATAATCCGCCGCCATGACTCGTACTCGATCCCCCCGTACCCCAAAAAAACCACCCTCCCAAGGCCTGCGGCCCTGGCTGGGCTGGGTCCTTAAACTCAGTCTGGTCGGCCTGGTGCTGCTGGCCGGATTCGCGGTTTACCTCGATGCCATCGTGCAGGAGAAGTTTTCCGGCAAGCGCTGGACGATTCCGGCCAAGGTATACGCGCGTCCGCTCGAGCTGTTCGTCGGACAAAAACTGAGCAGGGATGACTTTCTCACCGAGCTCGATGCCCTGGGCTATCGCCGTGAAAGCGTGAGCAACGGCCCCGGCGCGGCGGCAGTCAACGGCAATACCGTCGACTTGAATACCCGTGGCTTCCAGTTCTATGAGGGGCTGGAGAGCGCTCAGCCGGTGCGAGTTCGTTTCTCCGGCGACTATGTCGCGGAACTCTCGGCGACGAACGGTTCGAAGTTATCGGTAGTGCGCCTGGAACCGCTGCTGATCGGCGGAATTTATCCGAAGAACCTCGAAGATCGCATTCTGATCAAGATCGATCAGGTTCCGCCGTATCTGCTGGAAACCCTGGTTGCCGTGGAGGACCGTGACTTCTACAGCCACTGGGGGGTGTCGCCCAAGTCGATTGTGCGAGCCATCTACGTCAATACCTCTGGCGGCAAGCTGACCCAGGGCGGCAGTACGTTAACGCAACAGCTGGTCAAGAACTTCTACCTGACCAGTGAGCGCAGCCTGACCCGTAAACTCACCGAAGCCATGATGGCGATGTTGCTTGAGTTGCATTACGACAAACGCGAAATACTCGAGGCTTACCTCAATGAAGTGTTCGTCGGCCAGGATGGTCAGCGTGCGGTCCACGGATTCGGCCTGGCCAGCCAGTTCTTCTTCGGGCAGCCATTGTCCGAACTGAAGCTGCATCAAGTCGCGATGCTGGTGGGCATGGTCAAGGGGCCGTCTTATTACAACCCGCGTCGCAATCCTGAGCGGGCGCTTGAGCGGCGCAATCTGGTGCTGGATGTGCTTGAGCAACAAGGCGTCGCCACCGCCGAGCAGGTCGCTGCTGCGAAGAAAATGCCATTGGGGGTGACAACGCGCGGAAAGTTGGCTGATAGCTCGTTCCCAGGCTTCCTCGATCTGGTCAAGCGTCAACTGCGTGAAGACTATCGCGACGAAGACTTGACTGAAGAAGGCCTGCGAATCTTTACCAGCTTCGACCCGATCCTGCAGATGAAAGCCGAAGCATCGGTCAACGACACCTTCAAACGTCTGTCCGGGCGCAAGGGCTCTGATGACGTCGAAGCGGCGATGGTCGTGACCAACCCGGAAACCGGTGAAGTCCAGGCCATGATCGGCAGTCGCCAGGCCAGTTTTGCCGGCTTCAACCGTGCACTGGATGCGGTGCGGCCGATCGGCTCGTTGATCAAGCCAGCGGTTTATCTGACAGCACTCGAGAAACCGAGCCAATACACACTGACCAGCTGGCTGTCAGACGAATCCTTCTCGGTCAAAGGCGCGGACGGTCAGGTCTGGAAGCCGCAGAACTATGATCGCCGTTCTCATGGCACGGTTTTCCTTTATCAAGGCCTGGCGCATTCCTACAACTTGTCGACCGCGCGTCTCGGCCTGGCGGTAGGTGTGCCCAATGTCCTCAAGACCCTCGGGCGTCTGGGAGTGAGTCGGGAATTTCCGGCCTTTCCGTCGATGTTGCTGGGGGCAGGCGGCATGACCCCGATCGAAGTGGCAACCATGTACCAGACCCTCGCCAACGGTGGCTTCAATACCCCGATGCGCGGGATTCGTAGCGTACTGACAGCCGAAGGCGAGCCCCTCAAGCGTTATCCGTTCCAGATTCAGCAGCGTTTCGACCCGGCCTCCATTTACCTGGTCCAGAGTGCCATGCAGCGGGTAATGCGTGAAGGCACTGGCAGCTCGGTTTACAACGTGCTGCCGAAAACCCTGACACTGGCCGGCAAGACCGGTACCAGTAACGATTCGCGCGACAGCTGGTTCGCCGGTTTCAGTCAGGATCTGCTGGCGGTGGTCTGGTTAGGTCGCGACGACAATGGCAAGACACCATTCACGGGTGCTACAGGGGCGTTGCAGGTCTGGACCAGTTTCATGCGCAAGGCCGATCCGTTGCCGTTGGACATGCCTCAGCCGGATAATATTGTTCAGGCCTGGGTCGACTCGCGTACAGGACAAGGCTCTGACGGCAACTGCCCGGGCGCCGTGCAGATGCCGTATATTCGCGGCAGCGAACCGCCTCCCGGCGCTCCTTGCGGTGGCGAAAGCCCTATCAACGGTGAAACGGTGATGGATTGGGTCAAGGGCTGGATGAATTAAGCAAAGAGGGTTTCAAGTGAACAAGTGGTTGATTCCAGCGGTTACCGCCGTGGCTTTGCTCAGCGGTTGCTCCTCCGTACAGCGTGGCTCGATTCCGGTTGTGGACTCCGGCACCAACGTATCCAATAGCGAGAGGGTTTCGGCGAACGGCGGTTTCCGTCAGTCGACGGTCAAGCGTCCTGCGCAAGCGAAGGTGCAGGAAATTCCGCAAGGCGATACCGGCGTGGTCGTGATGGTGCCGGGTGGTGGCGCAACGACTTCGACGCCGATCAGCACTACACCGATCACCCCTGGTCCGATTACACCAGGACCGATTGATACCTCACCGGTGCAATCTGCACCGATCAATCAGGGCAGCTACAGCATGCCGTCGACGCCGAGCGGAATTCCGTCGGCCAGTTCCGGTGGCCTGTCCGCCGATGAGCAACTGGACGGTCCGGTGCTGGCGCTATTGACCACTGCTCAGCAACAACAGGCGGGTGGTGATCTCAATGGTGCCTCTTCAAGTCTTGAACGTGCCCAGCGTGTCGCCCCGCGTGAACCGCAGGTGCTTTATCGCCTGGCGCAAGTGCGCATGGCCCAAGGGGATGCCGCGCAGGCCGAGCAATTCGCGCGTCGTGGTTTGACTTTGGCCAATGGTCGTCCGGCGCTTCAGGCCAGTCTGTGGGAGTTGATTGCCCAGGCACGTGAGAAGCAGGGCGACTCCTCTGGCGCGGCATTGGCCCGTCAGAAGGCAAAGGTTTCGTCGTGATGGATGTCCGCTTTCCCAGGATTGCCGAGCAGTTACTGCTGATCGAGCGTGAATTGCGAGTGCAAGGATGGTGGGATGATGTCCCGCCATCCGCTGAGGCGCTCTCCAGCGTCGAGCCGTTTTCGGTCGATACGCTGGACTTCGAGCAATGGTTGCAATGGATCTTTCTGCCGCGCATGAAAGCGATCCTCGAACAAAATCTGCCTTTGCCGAACGCTTCGGGGATTCAGGAGATGGCCGAAATGGTCTTTGCCTCCCGTAATGTTCAAGGCAAGGATCGGCAGCTGCAAGTGCTGCTCAAAGAGTTCGATCAACTGATCACTGCTTCTCGCTGACCCCGATCCCTGTAGGGGTCGAGCTTGCTCCGGGCGGCTCCTACAGGTCGCTACATGCAGTTATCCGCGATCTGTTTCTGCGTTTCACCTATGCGCTCCTGCCGTTGAGTGTCGTCGAGCCGACGCAGTTCTCCCTCCACTTCCTCTCTGAGCCGCGGATTGTTCCGCAGCTGCGCCAGGTTTGTTCGCACCTGTTCGCAAAATGTTTTCAGCTCTGTTTGCTGCTCGGCGACCTGCTTCTTGACGCTTTTGTCGATGGCCTGTTGATCGCCAATCGTACCGCTGTTCAAGGATGCGGCGGGTCTGGCGGCGGACGGAGAGGGCGTCACGACAACGGTGGCTGGCTGGCCTGAAGGTGGTTTCGCATCGAAATGGGTAATGCCCTGGGCGTCGATCCATTTGTAAATCTGTGCGGCCATGCTTAAAGGGCTCAGGCCGATCAGCAGGCCTGCGGTCAGGAAAGTCGCTCGCATGTCATTTCCTTGTCTCGGGTTGCGCAATTGAAGCTAACACACTTGAGGTTTCGCGATTTTTTCTTGCTTTCTCATGTGCTTAGTTCAATAAAGCACATAGACGACTTGACTTGCAGGGGACGAAACAGAAGAATCCAAAGTCCGCTGTAGAGGGACTGCCAGAAGCAGACCCACTCAGCAGATCATGAGGCGCACATCCGCGCCGACCTGTTACACCCGCAACGCGTTACCTCGCGCTGGGTGGGAAAGGCCCGCAACACTTGGGACGATCCCAATACTTGCTCAGTCAGTGCTGACGTAGTCGGCGACCACCGTCGCTCATGCTCTGCTGAGAAGTAAACCTATTAAGACCCGTCCCATTTTCGTGGGCGGTATTCTGGCGTTTTAGAGGTGAGCAACGTGGAGCTTTTATCTGGCGGTGAGATGCTCGTCCGCTTCTTGCGTGACGAAGGCGTCAAATATATCTACGGGTACCCGGGTGGTGCTCTTCTTCATGTCTACGATGCCCTGTTCAAAGAACCGGAAGTGACTCACATTCTGGTTCGTCACGAACAGGCCGCGACCCATATGGCTGACGGTTACGCCCGTGCCACCGGCAAGGCCGGCGTGGTACTGGTGACTTCCGGCCCGGGCGCAACCAACGCTATCACCGGTATCGCCACGGCCTACATGGACTCCATTCCGATGGTGGTCATTTCAGGCCAGGTGCCGAGCACCATGGTAGGTACCGACGCATTCCAGGAAACCGACATGATCGGTATCTCCCGGCCGATCGTGAAACACAGCTTCATGATCAAACACGCGTCGGAAATCCCGGAAGTCATGAAAAAAGCCTTCTACCTGGCGCAATCCGGTCGTCCTGGTCCGGTCGTTGTCGATATCCCGAAAGACATGACCAACCCGGCCGAGAAGTTCGAATACGTCTTCCCGAAAAAAGCCAAGCTGCGCTCCTACAGCCCGGCCGTTCGCGGTCATTCCGGTCAAATCCGCAAAGCGGCGGAAATGCTTCTGGCGGCCAAGCGTCCCGTTCTGTATTCCGGTGGTGGTGTGATTCTCGGTAACGGCTCCGCGCCGCTCACCGAATTGGCAAAAATGCTCAACCTGCCAGTGACCAATACGCTGATGGGGCTGGGTGGCTACCCGGGGACCGATCGTCAGTTCATTGGCATGCTTGGCATGCATGGCAGCTACACCGCCAACCTGGCGATGCACCATGCAGACGTGATCCTGGCCGTCGGTGCGCGTTTCGATGACCGTGTAATCAACGGTGCATCAAAGTTCTGCCCGAACGCCAAGATCATTCATATCGACATCGACCCTGCTTCGATTTCCAAGACCATCAAGGCTGACGTGCCTATCGTTGGCCCGGTCGAGAGCGTTTTGACCGAAATGGTTGCGATCCTCAAGGAAATCGGCGAGACCCCGAACAAGGAATCTGTTGCCAGTTGGTGGAAGCAGGTTGATGAGTGGCGCGGTGACCGTGGTCTGTTCCCTTATGACAAGGGCGACGGTAGTGTCATCAAGCCGCAGGCCGTGATCGAAACCTTGTGCGAAGTGACCAAGGGCGATGCCTTTGTCGCCTCCGACGTTGGTCAGCACCAAATGTTTGCGGCGCAGTACTACAAGTTCAACAAGCCTAACCGCTGGATCAACTCTGGCGGCCTGGGCACCATGGGCTTCGGTTTTCCGGCGGCCATGGGCATCAAGTTGAGCTTTCCGGATGATGAGGTCGCTTGCGTGACGGGCGAAGGCAGCATCCAGATGAACATTCAGGAACTGTCGACCTGTCTGCAATACGGTTTGCCGGTCAAGATCGTCATCCTGAACAACGGTGTGCTGGGCATGGTTCGTCAGTGGCAAGACATGAGTTACGGCAGTCGTCACTCGCATTCCTACATGGAGTCGTTGCCTGACTTCGTCAAGCTGGCAGAGGCCTACGGTCACGTCGGCGTGCGCATCACCGACTCGAAAGACTTGAAGTCGAAGATGGAAGAAGCGTTCGCCATGAAAGATCGTCTGGTGGTCATCGATATTTCGGTCGACACCAGTGAGCACGTCTACCCGATGCAGATCAAAGACGGCTCCATGCGCGATATGTGGCTGAGCAAGACGGAGCGTACTTAATCATGCGGCACATTATTTCCTTGCTTCTGGAAAACGAACCTGGCGCTCTGTCTCGTGTAGTCGGCCTGTTTTCGCAGCGTAACTACAACATCGAAAGCCTGACCGTGGCGCCAACCGAAGACCCGACTCTGTCGCGTCTGACGCTGACCACGGTGGGCCATGATGAAATCATCGAGCAGATCACCAAGAACCTGAACAAACTGATCGAAGTGGTCAAATTGGTCGACTTGTCGGAAAGTGCTCACATCGAGCGCGAACTGATGCTGGTCAAGGTCAAAGCCACCGGTGCCCAGCGTGCCGAGATCAAACGCACTACCGATATTTACCGTGGGCAGATCGTCGATGTCAGCGCCAGCGTGTATACCGTTCAATTGACCGGTACCAGCGACAAGCTCGACAGCTTCATCCAGTCCATCGGCACCGCTTCGATTCTGGAAACCGTCCGCAGTGGCGTCACCGGGATTGCCCGCGGCGACAAAGTACTCAGCATCTAAACCAAATTAGCGAATGGCCTGAACGGCCTGGATATATAGGGGAAATTCATGAAAGTTTTCTACGATAAAGACTGCGACCTGTCGATCATCCAGGGCAAGAAAGTTGCCATCATCGGTTACGGTTCCCAAGGCCACGCTCAAGCGTGCAACCTGAAAGACTCCGGCGTTGACGTTACCGTTGGTCTGCGTAAAGGCTCGGCCACTGTTGCCAAGGCCGAAGCACATGGCCTGAAAGTGACTGACGTTGCTTCCGCTGTTGCGGCTGCCGACCTGGTCATGATCCTGACCCCGGACGAGTTCCAGTCCTCCCTGTACAAGAACGAAATCGAGCCGAACATCAAGAAGGGCGCCACCCTGGCCTTCTCCCACGGCTTCGCGATCCACTACAACCAGGTTGTACCGCGCGCTGACCTCGATGTGATCATGATCGCGCCGAAGGCTCCAGGCCACACCGTACGTTCCGAATTCGTGAAGGGTGGCGGTATCCCTGACCTGATCGCTATCTATCAGGACGCTTCCGGCAACGCCAAAAACGTTGCGCTGTCCTACGCTGCCGGCGTGGGTGGCGGTCGCACCGGTATCATCGAAACCACCTTCAAGGACGAGACTGAAACCGACCTGTTCGGCGAACAAGCCGTTCTGTGCGGCGGTACCGTCGAACTGGTAAAAGCCGGTTTCGAAACTCTGGTTGAAGCTGGCTACGCGCCGGAAATGGCCTACTTCGAATGCTTGCACGAACTGAAGCTGATCGTTGACCTCATGTACGAAGGCGGTATCGCCAACATGAACTACTCGATCTCCAACAACGCTGAGTACGGCGAGTACGTGACCGGTCCGGAAGTCATCAACGCCGAATCCCGTCAGGCCATGCGCAACGCCCTGAAACGTATTCAGGACGGCGAATACGCCAAGATGTTCATCAGTGAAGGTGCTACCGGCTATCCTTCGATGACCGCCAAGCGTCGTAACAACGCCGCTCACGGTATCGAAATCATCGGCGAGCAACTGCGCTCCATGATGCCGTGGATCGGTGCCAACAAGATCGTCGACAAAGCTAAAAACTAAGTCTGACACTTGTACGAAAAACGCGGCCCAGGCCGCGTTTTTTCGTTTGGAGGGCCGGTTCTGGTATAAAGCTGCATCGTTTGCGGTGCGAACCGGCGTTGCAGACATCTGTCGAAACTTTCCACCCCGTTGCAAGGTATTGTCCATGAGCGAACGTCCCGAAGAGCCAAAACAGGCTTCTGACGCCGAAAGCCTGCTGCCCATCGATGAACATGTCGAAGAAGGGCATGACGCTGAAGGCCGTAAAGTCCGGCATCGTGGTATCTATCTTCTGCCGAATCTGTTCACCACTGCGAACCTGTTCGCAGGGTTCTACTCCATCATCAACTCCATGAGCGCGCAGAGTGCCTTGAGTGCAGGTGATTCGATTGGCGCGAGCAAGTATTTTGCCTTTGCCGCCATCGCAATTTTTGTCGCCATGGTGCTCGATGGCCTCGATGGCCGTGTCGCCCGCATGACCAATACCCAGAGTGCCTTCGGTGCCGAGTATGACTCGCTATCGGATATGGTTGCTTTCGGCGTGGCGCCGGCACTGCTGGCCTTTGGCTGGGCCTTGGGCGACATGGGCAAGGTCGGCTGGATGGTTGCCTTCATCTATGTAGCGGGTGCGGCGTTGCGCCTGGCGCGTTTCAATACTCAGGTCGGCACGGCTGACAAGCGCTACTTCATTGGTCTGGCCAGCCCGGCTGCCGCTGGCGTGGTGGCGGGAATTGTCTGGGCGTTCAGCGATTACGGCATTCAGGGTTCCAAGATGTCTTTCCTGGTGGCGCTGATGGTCGCGGCAGCGGGTATGCTGATGGTCAGCAATATCAAATACAACAGCTTCAAGGAGCTGGATCTGAAAGGGCGCGTGCCATTCGTGGCAATCCTCGCCGTGGTATTGGTGTTCGCGGTAGTGTTCAGTGATCCGCCACGCATTCTGCTGCTGGTTTTCCTCGCCTATGCGGCATCCGGGCCGGTGCAATACTTGTTACATCTTCGTCGGCGCAAAAGCGCCGAGTGATGTAATTTCCCTCATACTCCGCAGTTGGTGCATCTGTTCTCCAATGCTGCGGAGTAGTCATGCTGATCAAAGTCCCCAAAGCATCCGACTGCCATGAGTCGGATGTCACGCCTGAATCCATTTACCTTTCTCGACGCAATGTATTGGGTGCTGCCGTTGCCGGCTTGGCCATGAGTGGTCTGCCGCGTTGGGCGGGCGCTGATGATGCGGCGCGATATGCAGATGTCGACCCTGGCAAGGCGCCTTCGTGGTTCAGCGAAAAGCTTCCCTCGATCAAGTGGGGAGCGGTTAACGTCAAGGATGAGGCGATCACGCCGTTCAAAGACGCAACCCACTACAACAACTTCTATGAGTTCGGTACCGACAAGGGCGATCCGGCTGCCAATGCCGGTGCGCTGAAAACTGAGCCATGGACTGTGGTAGTGGATGGCGAAGTGGGTAAGCCGGGGCGCTATGCACTGGAAGACTTTATGAGGCCTTATCAGCTGGAAGAGCGCATTTACCGCCTCCGTTGCGTGGAGGCCTGGTCGATGGTCATTCCATGGATAGGCTTCCCCATTTCGGCGTTGCTCAATCAGGTAGAGCCCACATCTAAAGCCAGATTCATTCGTTTCGAAACGCTTGAGGATCCCAAGAGCATGCCGGGACAGCGCTCGGGGTTCGCCTTGATCGATTGGCCTTATGTGGAAGGATTGCGGCTGGATGAGGCGATGAACCCATTGGCGATTCTGGCAGTGGGAATGTACGGGCGTGAGTTGCCGAATCAGAATGGGGCGCCGCTGCGTTTGGTCGTGCCGTGGAAATACGGATTCAAGAGCATCAAGTCCATCGTGCGGATCAGCTTGGTGAGTGAGCAGCCAAAAACCACCTGGCAGAGTATCGCTTCGGACGAGTATGGCTTCTATGCGAATGTGAACCCTGAGGTTGATCATCCACGTTGGACTCAGGCTCGCGAACGGCGCTTGCCGAGCGGTCTGTTCAAGCCGAATGTGCGTGACACGCAAATGTTCAATGGTTATGCCGATGAAGTCGCTTCTCTCTACACAGGGCTCGATCTTCGGAAAAACTACTGATGCGATATCGACTCTGGCGTATTGGCGTTTTCGTCGCTGCGGTAATTTGGCCTCTGCTTTGGTTGTATCAAGCCTGGGAGGATGTGCTCGGGCCTGATCCGGGCAAAGTACTGGTTGACCGGTTGGGCTTGGGGACGCTTGTTCTGCTGCTTATTACATTAAGTATGACGCCGCTGCAGAAACTTACGGGTTGGGCTGGGTGGATTGCGGTTCGGCGGCAGCTGGGTTTGTGGTGTTTCGCTTATGTAGTTCTGCACTTGAGTGCTTATCTGGCATTCATTCTTGGGTTCGACTGGTCGCAACTGGGCGTCGAGCTGGGCAAGCGTCCCTACATTATTGTCGGGGCGTTGGGGTTTCTGTGTTTGCTGGTGTTGGCAGTGACTTCCAATCGATACAGTCAGCGGCGATTGGGGGCGCGTTGGAAAAAGCTGCATCGTCTGGCCTATCTGGTTCTCGGCCTTGGGTTGCTGCATATGCTCTGGATTGTGCGCGCCGATTTGAAGGAGTGGTCTATCTATGCCGCTATCGGCGCGTTGCTATTAGTGTTGCGCCTGCCACCCGTAACTCGGCGCATCCCGCGTTTGGTGGCTAAAAAGGCCTCTTCTGCCAAAAAAGCGTAATAAGTGCTTGACGGCAGATCTGAGGTGTCTATAATTCGCCCCACTTCCGGCGCAGTCGAAACGGAAAACTCCTTGGTAAACAATGAGTTACGCAGTTTTCGGCAGCAGGTTGCTTCAGGTCATCGAAGCTGAAAGGAAGTTGAACAAGAGGTGTTGACAGCAGCGAGTAACGCTGTAGAATTCGCCTCCCGCTGACGAGAGATCGAAAGCGCAAGTGGTTGAAGTTGTTAAGGAAAACCTTGAAAACTTCTGAAATAACCGCTTGACAGCAAATGAGGCTGCTGTAGAATGCGCGCCTCGGTTGAGACGAAAGCTCTTAACCAACCGCTCTTTAACAACTGAATCAAGCAATTCGTGTGGGTGCTTGTGGTATCAAACTGCTAGTCAACAGATTATCAGCATCACAAGTTACTCCGCGAGAAATCAAAGATGTAACCAACGATTGCTGAGCCAAGTTTAGGGTTTTCTCAAAACCCAAAGATGTTTGAACTGAAGAGTTTGATCATGGCTCAGATTGAACGCTGGCGGCAGGCCTAACACATGCAAGTCGAGCGGATGAAGGGAGCTTGCTCTCTGATTCAGCGGCGGACGGGTGAGTAATGCCTAGGAATCTGCCTGGTAGTGGGGGACAACGTTTCGAAAGGAACGCTAATACCGCATACGTCCTACGGGAGAAAGCAGGGGACCTTCGGGCCTTGCGCTATCAGATGAGCCTAGGTCGGATTAGCTAGTTGGTGAGGTAATGGCTCACCAAGGCGACGATCCGTAACTGGTCTGAGAGGATGATCAGTCACACTGGAACTGAGACACGGTCCAGACTCCTACGGGAGGCAGCAGTGGGGAATATTGGACAATGGGCGAAAGCCTGATCCAGCCATGCCGCGTGTGTGAAGAAGGTCTTCGGATTGTAAAGCACTTTAAGTTGGGAGGAAGGGTTGTAGATTAATACTCTGCAATTTTGACGTTACCGACAGAATAAGCACCGGCTAACTCTGTGCCAGCAGCCGCGGTAATACAGAGGGTGCAAGCGTTAATCGGAATTACTGGGCGTAAAGCGCGCGTAGGTGGTTTGTTAAGTTGGATGTGAAAGCCCCGGGCTCAACCTGGGAACTGCATTCAAAACTGACAAGCTAGAGTATGGTAGAGGGTGGTGGAATTTCCTGTGTAGCGGTGAAATGCGTAGATATAGGAAGGAACACCAGTGGCGAAGGCGACCACCTGGACTGATACTGACACTGAGGTGCGAAAGCGTGGGGAGCAAACAGGATTAGATACCCTGGTAGTCCACGCCGTAAACGATGTCAACTAGCCGTTGGGAGCCTTGAGCTCTTAGTGGCGCAGCTAACGCATTAAGTTGACCGCCTGGGGAGTACGGCCGCAAGGTTAAAACTCAAATGAATTGACGGGGGCCCGCACAAGCGGTGGAGCATGTGGTTTAATTCGAAGCAACGCGAAGAACCTTACCAGGCCTTGACATCCAATGAACTTTCCAGAGATGGATTGGTGCCTTCGGGAACATTGAGACAGGTGCTGCATGGCTGTCGTCAGCTCGTGTCGTGAGATGTTGGGTTAAGTCCCGTAACGAGCGCAACCCTTGTCCTTAGTTACCAGCACGTAATGGTGGGCACTCTAAGGAGACTGCCGGTGACAAACCGGAGGAAGGTGGGGATGACGTCAAGTCATCATGGCCCTTACGGCCTGGGCTACACACGTGCTACAATGGTCGGTACAGAGGGTTGCCAAGCCGCGAGGTGGAGCTAATCCCATAAAACCGATCGTAGTCCGGATCGCAGTCTGCAACTCGACTGCGTGAAGTCGGAATCGCTAGTAATCGCGAATCAGAATGTCGCGGTGAATACGTTCCCGGGCCTTGTACACACCGCCCGTCACACCATGGGAGTGGGTTGCACCAGAAGTAGCTAGTCTAACCTTCGGGGGGACGGTTACCACGGTGTGATTCATGACTGGGGTGAAGTCGTAACAAGGTAGCCGTAGGGGAACCTGCGGCTGGATCACCTCCTTAATCGACGACTCAGCTGCACCATGAGCTCCCACACGAATTGCTTGATTCATTGAAGAAGACGATAGAAGCAGCTTTAAGCTCCAAGCTGATAGCTCACGCTAACAGTTACAAGCTCGAAATTGGGTCTGTAGCTCAGTTGGTTAGAGCGCACCCCTGATAAGGGTGAGGTCGGCAGTTCGAATCTGCCCAGACCCACCAATTTTGTATGGGGCCATAGCTCAGCTGGGAGAGCGCCTGCCTTGCACGCAGGAGGTCAGCGGTTCGATCCCGCTTGGCTCCACCATAAACTGCTTCGAAAGTTTGAGAGTTTAGAAATGAGTATTCCGGTGTGAATATTGATTTCTAGTCTTTTGATTAGATCGTTCTTTAAAAATTTGGGTATGTGATAGAAAGATAGACTGAACGTTACTTTCACTGGTAACGGATCAGGCTAAGGTAAAATTTGTGAGTTTAATCGCGAATTTTCGGCGAATGTCGTCTTCACAGTATAACCAGATTGCTTGGGGTTATATGGTCAAGTGAAGAAGCGCATACGGTGGATGCCTTGGCAGTCAGAGGCGATGAAAGACGTGGTAGCCTGCGAAAAGCTTCGGGGAGTCGGCAAACAGACTTTGATCCGGAGATGTCTGAATGGGGGAACCCAGCCATCATAAGATGGTTATCTTGTACTGAATACATAGGTGCAAGAGGCGAACCAGGGGAACTGAAACATCTAAGTACCCTGAGGAAAAGAAATCAACCGAGATTCCCTTAGTAGTGGCGAGCGAACGGGGACTAGCCCTTAAGTTGATTTGAGATTAGCGGAACGCTCTGGAAAGTGCGGCCATAGTGGGTGATAGCCCTGTACGCGAAAATCTCTTATCAATGAAATCGAGTAGGACGGAGCACGAGAAACTTTGTCTGAATATGGGGGGACCATCCTCCAAGGCTAAATACTACTGACTGACCGATAGTGAACTAGTACCGTGAGGGAAAGGCGAAAAGAACCCCGGAGAGGGGAGTGAAATAGATCCTGAAACCGTATGCGTACAAGCAGTGGGAGCCTACTTTGTTAGGTGACTGCGTACCTTTTGTATAATGGGTCAGCGACTTATTTTCAGTGGCGAGCTTAACCGAATAGGGGAGGCGTAGCGAAAGCGAGTCTTAATAGGGCGTCTAGTCGCTGGGAATAGACCCGAAACCGGGCGATCTATCCATGGGCAGGTTGAAGGTTAGGTAACACTGACTGGAGGACCGAACCGACTACCGTTGAAAAGTTAGCGGATGACCTGTGGATCGGAGTGAAAGGCTAATCAAGCTCGGAGATAGCTGGTTCTCCTCGAAAGCTATTTAGGTAGCGCCTCATGTATCACTGTAGGGGGTAGAGCACTGTTTCGGCTAGGGGGTCATCCCGACTTACCAAACCGATGCAAACTCCGAATACCTACAAGTGCCGAGCATGGGAGACACACGGCGGGTGCTAACGTCCGTCGTGAAAAGGGAAACAACCCAGACCGTCAGCTAAGGTCCCAAAGTTATGGTTAAGTGGGAAACGATGTGGGAAGGCTTAGACAGCTAGGAGGTTGGCTTAGAAGCAGCCACCCTTTAAAGAAAGCGTAATAGCTCACTAGTCGAGTCGGCCTGCGCGGAAGATGTAACGGGGCTCAAACCATACACCGAAGCTACGGGTATCATCTTCGGATGATGCGGTAGAGGAGCGTTCTGTAAGCCTGTGAAGGTGAGTTGAGAAGCTTGCTGGAGGTATCAGAAGTGCGAATGCTGACATGAGTAACGACAATGGGTGTGAAAAACACCCACGCCGAAAGACCAAGGTTTCCTGCGCAACGTTAATCGACGCAGGGTTAGTCGGTCCCTAAGGCGAGGCTGAAAAGCGTAGTCGATGGAAAACAGGTTAATATTCCTGTACTTCTGGTTATTGCGATGGAGGGACGGAGAAGGCTAGGCCAGCTTGGCGTTGGTTGTCCAAGTTTAAGGTGGTAGGCTGAAATCTTAGGTAAATCCGGGGTTTCAAGGCCGAGAGCTGATGACGAGTTACCTTTCAGGTGACGAAGTGGTTGATGCCATGCTTCCAAGAAAAGCTTCTAAGCTTCAGATAACCAGGAACCGTACCCCAAACCGACACAGGTGGTTGGGTAGAGAATACCAAGGCGCTTGAGAGAACTCGGGTGAAGGAACTAGGCAAAATGGCACCGTAACTTCGGGAGAAGGTGCGCCGGTGAGGGTGAAGCACTTGCTGCGTAAGCCCACGCCGGTCGAAGATACCAGGCCGCTGCGACTGTTTATTAAAAACACAGCACTCTGCAAACACGAAAGTGGACGTATAGGGTGTGACGCCTGCCCGGTGCCGGAAGGTTAATTGATGGGGTTAGCTAACGCGAAGCTCTTGATCGAAGCCCCGGTAAACGGCGGCCGTAACTATAACGGTCCTAAGGTAGCGAAATTCCTTGTCGGGTAAGTTCCGACCTGCACGAATGGCGTAACGATGGCGGCGCTGTCTCCACCCGAGACTCAGTGAAATTGAAATCGCTGTGAAGATGCAGTGTATCCGCGGCTAGACGGAAAGACCCCGTGAACCTTTACTATAGCTTTGCACTGGACTTTGAATTTGCTTGTGTAGGATAGGTGGGAGGCTTTGAAGCGTGGACGCCAGTTCGCGTGGAGCCATCCTTGAAATACCACCCTGGCAACTTTGAGGTTCTAACTCAGGTCCGTTATCCGGATCGAGGACAGTGTATGGTGGGTAGTTTGACTGGGGCGGTCTCCTCCTAAAGAGTAACGGAGGAGTACGAAGGTGCGCTCAGACCGGTCGGAAATCGGTCGTAGAGTATAAAGGCAAAAGCGCGCTTGACTGCGAGACAGACACGTCGAGCAGGTACGAAAGTAGGTCTTAGTGATCCGGTGGTTCTGTATGGAAGGGCCATCGCTCAACGGATAAAAGGTACTCCGGGGATAACAGGCTGATACCGCCCAAGAGTTCATATCGACGGCGGTGTTTGGCACCTCGATGTCGGCTCATCACATCCTGGGGCTGAAGCCGGTCCCAAGGGTATGGCTGTTCGCCATTTAAAGTGGTACGCGAGCTGGGTTTAGAACGTCGTGAGACAGTTCGGTCCCTATCTGCCGTGGACGTTTGAGATTTGAGAGGGGCTGCTCCTAGTACGAGAGGACCGGAGTGGACGAACCTCTGGTGTTCCGGTTGTCACGCCAGTGGCATTGCCGGGTAGCTATGTTCGGAATAGATAACCGCTGAAAGCATCTAAGCGGGAAACTAGCCTCAAGATGAGATCTCACTGGAGCCTTGAGCTCCCTGAAGGGCCGTCGAAGACTACGACGTTGATAGGTCGGGTGTGTAAGCGCTGTGAGGCGTTGAGCTAACCGATACTAATTGCCCGTGAGGCTTGACCATATAACACCCAAGCAATTTGATGCTCCGAGTTGAAAAGACGAAAGAGACCAGATTGCGGTGTGTGAAGACGCAATGAACCGAAAGTTCGCCAACACACAAACTGTCGCATACCCAATTCGCTGGAACGTCGCAAGACGCGTCAGCTCAAGAATTTCTTGACGACCATAGAGCATTGGAACCACCTGATCCCATCCCGAACTCAGAAGTGAAACGATGCATCGCCGATGGTAGTGTGGGGTTTCCCCATGTGAGAGTAGGTCATCGTCAAGATTAAATTCCGAAACCCCTATCTGCGTATGCAGGTAGGGGTTTTGTTTTGCGTGTCAGAAAAGCACAGTTGCCCGCGCACAAATTTGCACAGTTATTTTCAATTCGGGACACTAGAATAGGTCCAACTATTTCGGAGCCAGAGCCCTTATGCCAGATCCGGTTGACGCCTCCGGGCTGTCAGAATTACCGCTGGACGATTTGGTGGCATGTCATGAGTGCGACTTGCTGATGCGCAAGCCCGAGCTCGCCCATGGCGAGAAAGCGCTGTGCCCGCGTTGCGGTTACGAGCTTTACGCCCATCGATACAACGTCGTGCAGCGCAGTCTCGCCTTGGTGATTGCGGCACTTTTGTTATACGTCCCGGCGAACTTTCTACCCATCATGCAGCTCAATCTACTCGGGCAGTCATCGCAAGATACTGTCTGGAGCGGTGTTGTCGGCCTTTTCAACACGGACATGCAAGGCGTTTCCGTGATTGTGTTCCTGTGCAGCATGGGCATTCCGCTGCTCAAGTTGCTTTGCCAACTGGTCGTCCTGCTGACTATCCGTTTCGATATTGGACGCAGCTACGGCTTGCTGCTCTACCGCATTTATCACCATTTACGAGACTGGGGGATGCTCGAGGTTTACCTCATGGGCGTACTGGTGGCGATCGTCAAATTGGCAGATATGGCGGCCATGACCGTAGGTCTCGGGCTGGCTTGTTTCATCGGTTTGTTATTGGTTCAGGTCTGGTTGGAGGTCGTGATGTCGCCTCACCAGATCTGGCAGGCACTGTCAGGAGAGGATGCCCATGCGGGCGATTGATGCAGGTATTCTGATTTGCGCGGAATGCCATGAATTGAACAGGCAGGAAGCTGATATGGACGAGCAGACCTGTACTCGTTGCGGTGCGCTGGTTCATGCCCGGCGCCCGAACAGTCTGGTGCGCACCTGGGCATTACTGATTACCGCGGCAATTCTCTACATACCGGCCAATGTGTTGCCGATCATGACCGTCAGTTCTCTGGGCAAAGGCGATCCCAGCACCATCATGTCCGGTGTAATACAACTGGTTCAACACGGCATGATTCCTATTGCCGCCGTGGTGTTTATCGCCAGCATCCTGGTGCCTACCTTCAAACTGGTGGGTATCGCTCTGCTGCTGTATTCCGTCCAGCGCCACCAGCCACTTTCGGCCCGGCAGCGCATCTGGATGTATCGCTTTATCGAGTTCATCGGTCGTTGGTCGATGCTCGATATCTTTGTGATCGCCATCCTGGTGGCGGTCGTGAATTTTGGACGGCTTGCCAGTGTCGAGGCGGATCTCGGCGCCATCGCGTTCGCCAGTGTGGTGATTTTGACAATGCTTGCCGCAGTTACTTTCGATCCCCGACTGATTTGGGATAACACGGAGTCGGACGACGACCATGACTGATTTGCCTGTAGCGAAAACCCGACCGGCCTCCAACTGGTCTGCGATCTGGGTGTTGCCCCTGATCGCCCTGATCATCGGGGGCTGGCTTGGCTGGCGTGCCTATACCGAAACCGGCATCGAGATTCAGGTGCGCTTCGAAAGCGGCGAAGGCATCCAGGCCAACAAGACTGAAGTGGTCTACAAAGGCATGTCGGTCGGCAAGGTGAAGACACTCAAGCTCGATGATGAAGGCAGCTCAAAAGGTGTGATCGCCACCGTTGAGATGAACAAGGACGTGGAGCAATACCTGCGTACGAGCACGCGCTTCTGGCTGGTCAAGCCGAGCGTGACCCTGGCCGGTATTACGGGTTTGGAGACGCTGGTTTCGGGCAACTATGTCGCGATCAGCCCGGGTGAGGGTGAGCCCACCCGCAAGTTCAAGGCGCTGGCTGAAGAGCCGCCGCTATCCGATGCGCAGCCGGGTCTGCACCTGACAATCAAGGCCGATCGATTGGGTTCGCTGAATCGAGGCAGTCCGGTGTTCTACAAGCAAATCAAGGTCGGTCAGATCAAAAGCTTCGTGCTATCCGAGGACCAGAGCACCGTTGAGCTCAAGGTTTTCATCGAGCCGACTTATGCCAAGCTGGTGCGTAAACACACGCGTTTCTGGAACGCCAGCGGCATCAGCATCGACGCCAATCTGTCCGGTGTGAAAGTACGTAGCGAGTCCCTGGCGAGCATCGTTGCCGGCGGTATTGCCTTCGCCACGCCGGAAAACCGCAAAGACAGTCCACCCACCGACCCGAGCCTGCCATTCCGTCTTTACGAAGACTTCGATGCGGCTGCGGCCGGGATCAAGGTGAAGGTCAAGCTCAGTGACTTCGAAGGCCTGCAAGCCGGTCGGACACCCGTAATGTACAAAGGTATCCAGGTCGGTACGCTCAAGGCGCTCAAGGTCGATCCGGATCTATCCACCGCCAGTGCCGAATTGACGCTGGACCCGTTGGCCGAGGACTACCTGGTCGACGGCACTCAGTTCTGGGTGGTCAAGCCTTCGATCTCCCTCGCCGGCATCACTGGTCTAGAGGCCTTGGTCAAGGGTAACTACATCGCCGTGCGTCCCGGAGACAAAGGTGCTGCGCCACAACGTGAGTTCGTGGCACGGCCAAAAGCCCCGCCGCTGGATCTGCGTTCGCCGGGCCTGCACCTGGTGCTGTTCACCGAGAACCTCGGCTCGCTGGAGGTCGGCAGTCCGGTTCTCTACAAGCAGGTCAAGGTGGGGTCGGTTCAGAGCTATCAGTTTTCGCGCAAGAAAAACCAATTGGTCATCGGTGTCCACATCGAGAAGGAATACGAAAACCTGGTCAACGCGTCGACCCGGTTCTGGAACGCCAGCGGCATAACGCTGACGGGGGGGCTGACCGGCGGGATTCAAGTCAAGAGTGAGTCGTTGCAAAGCCTGATGGCCGGCGGCATTGCCTTCGAAACACCGGAGGCCAAGGCTCCGTTGCAGAGGCGCATACCGCGGTTCCGGTTGTTCGCCAGCCATGAAGATGCCACGCAAAAAGGCGCGGTGATCACGCTGAAGGTTGACCGTGCCGATGGCCTGCGTGTCGGGACCCCAATCCGTTTCAAAGGGCTGGATGTCGGCAAGGTTGAAGATGTCGACCTCAGCGATGATCTGCAATCTGTGCTGCTGACGGCACGCATCACTGAAGTGCCTGAACGTATTGCGCGGGTCGGAAGCGAATTCTGGGTGGTCAAACCGGAGCTGGGACTCATCAAAACGTCGAACCTGGAGACGTTGGTGACGGGGCAGTACATCGAGGTACAGCCGGCACAGAAGAACCTTGGCCCGCAGAAAAGCTTTGTCGCACTGGCAACTCCCCCCGAGACCGCCAAGGCCGAAGCCGGGCTGAGTCTTGTCTTGAGTGCTGCCCGTCGTGGCTCTTTGAAGGCCGGGGTGCCGGTAACGTATCGTGAAATCACGGTGGGCAAGGTGACCGGGTATGAATTGGGGCAGACCGCGGATCGGGTGTTGATCCATATTCTGATCGAACCGAAATATGCGCCGTTGGTGCGTAGCGGTACCCGCTTCTGGAATACCAGTGGTTTTGATTTTGATGTCGGTCTGTTCAAAGGCGCGACGATGCGTACCGAGTCGCTGGAAACCATGATTCAGGGTGGCGTCGCGTTTGCCACACCGGACGGCGATCGCATGGGCGGTGCAGCGCAGCCAGAGCAGACATTCCCGCTGTTCGATAAGTTTGAAGAGGAATGGCTGACCTGGGCACCGAAGATTTCCCTCGGCAAATAGCAGGGAATTGATAGGGCGTCAGTGATGACGCCCTCCGTCGGAACGCCGCCCGGAGCCGGCTTGCGAAGAGGTCCTGAAGTTCACCGAACATCTCAATGAACAACCACAAAAAAGGCCGCGATCCATATTGGATCGCGGCCTTTTTGTTGTCATCAGTTAAAGCAAATCAAACCGCATTCAGCTCTGGCTCATCCGCTTCGACATTGACCGTCGCCTTCACCTGATCGTGACGGCGAATGTACTTCCAGTCCGCTTCGTCGATGTAGATGCCCGCCGGGCCGCTGCCGCCTTCCAGGTCGATGGCGACACTGGCGCAGACTTGCGGCTTCACACTGGCCAGGATCGGCACGAAGCCCAGTTGCAGACTGGTTTCCAGCAGGGCTGCCTGGTTCTTCTCGTCGATGTCCGCCGCCTCGTCGAGGTAGTATGGCAAGCGCACGCGCCCGGCCAGGTCACGATCCATCAAGTGCAGCAACAGATACATGTTGGTCAGCGCCTTGATGGTCATGGTGGTCCCGTTGGACGCCGCGCCGTCGATATCGGTATGGATCACCGGCTGACCGTTGACCTTGGTGATCTCGAACGCCAGTTCGAACAAGTCCTTGAGGCCGAGTTGGTTGTGGTTGGCGGCTACCAGTCGTGCCAGGTATTCCTTGGCTTCTTCGTTCTTGTTGTCCTGTTCCGCGCTCTGGCTCAGGTCGAACACCGACAGCGTCTCGCCTTCTTCGTACTGGCCGGCGCTGTGGATGATCTGGTCGATGTGCTTGAGCGCTTCCTTGTTCGGCGCGAGCACGATGCGGAAGCTTTGCAGGTTGGAGACCTGGCGCTTGTTGATCTCGCGGTTGAACAGCGCCAGTTGATGCTCGAGGCTGTCGTAGTCGCTGCGAATGTTACGCAGGGTCCGGGCGATGTCGGTCACGGCTGCACGGCGGGCCTTGCCCAGGGTCAGGGCTTCATCGGTGCGGTGCGCGTAAGCGTTGATCAGCAGTTGCAGGCGACGCTCCATATCGTCTTCGCTGTCGAATTTGGCCACGCCCTTGAGGCGAACCTGTGCATAAAGCGCTTCGATCTGGCCGTCGGCACGCAGCAGGCCTTGCCAGCTGTCCTGATAGTCGTTGAGCAGCGGCAGCAGGTTGTCCATGGAATCGTCGACCGGGTCCATGAATGGCGTGCCGAATGGCAGGTCCGCCGGGAGCAATTGACGACGGCGCAGGGCATCGTCGAGGGTGCGTTGCTTGGCTTCCATGTCGGCGATCTGCCGACCGACCAGTTGCAGCTTGGCCGACAGTTGCTGGACGCGTTCGGTGAAGGCATCGCTGGAGCGCTTCAGTTCGTCCTGGGCGGCTTCCATCTGCGCCAGCTGTTCAAGTTTGTCGCCTTCCTCGGCGCTCAAGGTCTGAGCGCGACGGAAGTCTTCCAGCGCCTTCTGCGCATCCAGCACTTGCTGGTACAGCACTTCAGTCTGAGTCTTGCTCGCGGCGCGGTCGGCGGCTACGGCTTGCTGGGTTTTCAGTTGCTTGAGTTCTTTGTCCAGACGCTCTTTCTGATCGCGCAGTGCCGCACGGTCAGCCAAGGCTTGCAGGGCTGGCGGCTCGATGTGCGAGAGGTCGATCGACAGGCCCGGCACTTCGAAGCGCTCGCCTTTGAAACCGTCGAGAATCAGCTCCACGGATTTGACCCAGTCTCCGTTGTCGTCCAGCGCAATGCCGTGTTCACCCAGGGGCAGGCTGAACAGCGCGCTGTTGAACAGACGCATCAGGCGCTCGACATCCTGCTGCGAAAACTCTTCGCGCAAACGGGCATAGCTGTTGTTGTCGGCGTGATCGAGTTGCTGCTTGACCGACTTCAGGCGTTTTTCCAGATCCCGCAGACGCTCATCAAGGTCTTCGGCGCTGAACTGACGGGATTGCGCCAATGCGCCGGCCAGTTCGTCGTGAGCATCCTTGGCCGCGAGCAATTGTTGCTCCAGCACCTTGACGTCATCGACCAGGGCAAAGCGATGCTTGAGTACCGACAATTCCCCGAGCCAGCGCTGGATGCCGCTGATTTCCCGCTCCAGACGCATCAGTTCCTGGGTGCCACCACGCTGGTCGTTTTGCAGGTCGTCCTGCTCGCGACGGTAGTGCTCGGCCTGGATAGTCAGCTCTTCCTTGCGCGCACTGGCGTAGTCCGACCAGGTGCCGAGCAAGGAATCGAGCAGCGGAGACAGGCGATGCAATTTGCCGCGCAGCACATCGCGTTGCTTCACGCCGTTGGCCAGTGCTTCGACCAAGGGGCCAGCGGCGACCAGCGAGTTGTAGTCCTGCTCCATGCGTCGTACATCGCGGAAGGCTTCTTCGCACGCAGCAATGTAATCCACGCTGCCTGAACGCAGGCTGTGCTCAAAGGCATCGAGGAACAGCTGCTTGAGCTTGGCCGCGGTGATTTCGCGCATGTGCAGCAGGTTGATGAACAGTGCGCGGAAGGTTTTCAGGCTCTGTTCGCTGGTGGAACGCAGCGGGATCAGCGTCAGGTCCAGCGGGATCGAAGTGTGACCGCCGACCAGCAAACGGCGCAGTTCGTCCGGCTTGAGCTCGTAGGCTTTCAGGCCTTCGCGCTCGAGGTTGGTGAACAGTTCTTTCTGGCGCAGGCAGGTGTCGTTCTTCTGGTAATGGGCCAGGTCCAGCTTGCCGGCGTAGGCAAAGAACTGGTGGCCGAAACCGCCGCCAGGGCCGCGGCCGACCACGCCAATTACATGAGGGCCGTGGGGTAGCGAGACTTCCACCAAGATGTAGCTGGTGTCCGATGCGAAATAGAAGCGCCGGGATTGTTCCAGGCTGTACTTGCCGAAACTCATGTCGGACATACGCGCCAGGATTGGGAACTGCAACGCGTTGATCGATGCGGATTTACCGAGGTTGTTCGCGCCGTAAACCGATAGCGGCTCTTCCAGCGGAAACAGGCCGAGGCTGTAGCCGGCGGTGTTCAATAGGGCAAAGCGGCGGATGCCGTAGCGTTCCTTGCTCATGCGTCGAGCTCCTGTTCTTCGGCAATGGCGCGGGCCAAGGCGTCTTCTTCGCTTTCACCCTCGAATTCACTAAGGTCCAGCGGGTCATCGGTCTCAAGCAGTTTTTCGTCGCTGTCTTCGTCGATCAATACCGGCGCCGGCAGCGGCAGCACGCTGTGCAGGCTGGCGGCCAGGTCGCGGTCCTGCTGAACCGACAGGCAGACATCGAGGAACCGGTGCATCGGCGGCAGGAAGCGATAAACACCGTTTTCTTCGCTGGCAAAACCGAGTTGGGTCATGCGGCGCATGATCTTTTCTTCCAGCTCGTCCTGGGTCTGTACTTCGGCCTGGATAAACAGATCACGGTACTTTTCCAGCAGCGACGGCAATTCATCGCGACCGAGGCTGCCTCCGTCAAGTACGGCGATGGGATCGCGGCCCTGGTCGGCCAGGTGCTCGACGAGAATGAACGTGAACAGAGCCAGGCGCTGGGCGGTCTTGTTCACCGCCGCGGCGGCGAGGTCCGGCACGAAGTAGTAGAAACCACGGGTGTCGCACACCAGTTCAAAGCCCAAGGCCTTGAACAGCGTGCGGTACTGGTCCTGAAAATTCGACAACTGTGCGTACAGCTCCGGGTCGCGACGGCTGACGTGGTAACCCTTGAACAGCTCGCGAAAGATCGGCGCCAGCTGGGACAGTTCGGATAGATCAAGATGCATATGGAGTGCTCGCAGAATTCTCGGTGGCGTCGTCAGCCGCCGAGAGCAGGGCGAAGGAGCGCAGGCTGACCTGGTGCTCGTGTGTGTAGTAATCGCGGCGTTCCAGGCGTTCGCGCTTGAAGCGTTTTTCCCGGGACAGTCGCGAGAACCAGTACAGCAATTCGTCGGTGGCGCCGTCCGGCTCCTGCTCCAGCAGCCAGGTCATCAGGTCTGGCATCGGCAGGGCGTCCTCGCAACGGTCGAGCATCTCCCGGACCGTGCGTGGCGCGCGGGGTGCGTCGCCGCCCTTGTGCGTCTTATGGGCCTTGGGGAACCGCGCCGGTTTCGGTTCGAAACGGGCCAGGGCGTAAACGTAGGCTTCGACCTGACTGGCGCTGCCAAGAAAGGTGCTTTGAGGCCGTGTGAACATCGGCATGGCCGCTTGAGGCACGGCGTCGATGCCTTTGCGACGAATCATCGACAGGGCCAGCGCGGCGCCACGGGTTACGGCATTGTGTCGGCGCGCTTCTTCACGCAGCGGCAGCAGCAGCTCACGGGCGTGACGTAGGGTCAGCTGGGCGCTGGTCTGCATTTCGAGAATGCGCGCGTGGGTGCGCAGCAGCATGTCGTCGTCGACCAGATGGCCGAGACGCTGCTGTTCGGTGAGCATCTTCAACAGGACGTTTTCGACCTTGCGCACACCTTGTTCGAAAGCGCCGTCGGCATTCACCAGTTGGATCATCGGCTCGACGTATTCGTCCCAGGTTGCCAGCACTTCTGCATAACGCTGGCGTAACGGGATCTGTCGGTCGCTGGTCTTGGCCCGCTCGGCGACGGCCACCAGGGCCTGTTCATCATTGGCGAGTTTTTTCAGTACGTCGCGCACGCGCATGTCGAGCAGCCGCAATTGGCGAGCCAGGTCGTTGCCGTCGCGGATGTCGAAGGCGTCCTGGATGTAACCGGCCAGGCGTTCGAGATGGCGCAGGTAGGCTTCGATTTCCAGGCACAGGCCAAGTCGGTGTTCACGGCGCAGGTAAGCGAGAAAGTCATGAATCTGCGCGTTGAGCTCGAAACGGTTCGGGCTTTTTGCCACAGGAACCAGAATGTCGAGGCGAATCCACACGTCCAGCAGGCTGGTGATGTCCTGCGGCGTACTGTCCAGTTGCTGGGCGGCCAACTGTGAACGCAATTCGTTGAGGCTCAGGGTGCCCTGGTCGAAGTGCTCGCACAGTGGCTCCAGAAGTGCCCAGTGTTCAGCGAGGGCGCGCAAGACGCGCTTGGGTTCGATCATCGGAATGGCCGGCTGGTTGGCGATTAAAAGCCGCGATTGTACTGCATCGCGGGCGGGTCGATTCACTCTCGGGACGGACTGTCGCCATTTTTCATAGGTGGAAAGACTATCGGTGAAGACTATCGATCAACAGCAGGCGATCTTGAGCGAACAGCGGTAGAATCTCCGCACTTTAGTTATCCACAAGTGGCTGACCTTTGCTTATCGAGTCCCGTCGCCGCGCCTATCTGAGCGCCATGCAGGTGGTCAACTGGCTGCCGCGCACCGAATTACCCTTTGCTGCGCCGTCGCGGCCCGAATTGCTGGAGCCGCTCGAGCCATTGATCGTCGCCCCGCAAACGCCAGCCCCTGTGGTCGATACCCCCGCGGAGCCTGTGGTCAAGTCGGCCGAACGGGTGAAAATCGAAGTGCCACGGCCGTCGCTGGCGAGTACGCGTACCGGGGCCAAACCGGTGGAAGAGGCCGAAGAAGCGCCAGTCGTCGCCAAGGTCGCGCCTGTGCCGCCACCGCGTTTCGCCCTGCAATTGCTGCGAGCCGGGCGCTGCTTGTTACTGGTGGAGTTACCCACAGGCGAAGCCTTTCAGAGTCGCGATCCTGCGTATTTGCTGCTAAAGGACATGCTGCGCGCCGCCGGTCTGCCGGACAGCCCGCAGATTGTCGGCGAACCGGTGCGCTGGCCGCTGCTGGTGCGGGGCACCATGGATCAAGGTCCGCAAGCCGCTCGCGACTTCGTGCAGGGATTTCTCTCGGCCCGCCTGGAAGAGGCACCGTGTGTCTGCCTGTGGCTGATCGGCCTGCCGGCGGTGCGCTTTGCCGGTGAAGCGAGCGCCGAATCCTACAACCGCGAACTTCAGGTCGAAGGCCTGGGTTCGGTCTGGGCCCTGCCGGGCCTGGAATCATTAATGGAAGAGCCACAGCGTAAGGCTGATGTCTGGCAAGCCATGCGTCGGCTGATGGCGCGCTGGAAAGAATCGAATGAGTGACGCTGTATCGTTCCGCCCGATGACCGAGGCGGACCTGGAAAACGTACTGAAAATCGAATACGCCGCTTATAGCCACCCCTGGACGCGCGGAATTTTTCTCGATGGCCTGGGCAAGTACCAGATCTGGCTGATGTTTGAAGGTCAACAGCAGGTCGGTCACGGCGTGGTGCAGATCATTCTCGACGAAGCGCATTTGCTGAATATCACCGTCAAACCGGAAAATCAGGGTCGTGGCCTGGGTTTGACGCTGCTGGAGCATTTGATGTCGATTGCCTACAAGGCCGATGCCCGGGAGTGTTTCCTGGAAGTACGCGACAGCAATACGGCAGCGTTCAAGTTGTATGAGCGCTATGGCTTCAACGAAATCGGTCGGCGTCGGGATTACTATCCGGCGGTGGGTGGGCGCGAAGATGCCGTCGTTATGGCCTGCACTTTGGTGGATTGAGCCTGAAAGTTTCGCGAGCCGGCTCGCTCCCACAAGGTTTTGTGCCGTAGTCTAAAAGTTGTAAACGGCATGGATCCTGTGGTAGCGGGGCTGCCCGCGAAGGCAATCGGTCAGACGCATAAGATCAACGCTTTCTGTCGAGCGGATCGCGCCGGGCCAGTTCCGCCTCATCCAGCCCCGTGCCACCTCCGATGTCCTCTTCATCGACAATGCTCAAGTCCCAATCAGCCTGATTGTCTGCACCGGTTTCATGAGCATCCCGGGCACCGTCTTCCCGAATCAGGGTTTCCGGGCTCATATCGTCATCGGTCGGTTCATGGTCTGCCGTCGAGGCCCCGGTCATGCCGCCTTCGCGCACGTGCCGGCGCGGTATCCGTTGCTCGTGCTCCTTGCCCGTCAGTTCGTCACCGATTTTGGTGCTGGACTCTTCCTCATCGAAATCCAGCTCGCGCACTGAACCCATGCGGTCTTCGTTATCATCGATGGGCTCCGGTTGCACCGCATCGTACGGACGTCGTGAATCAGTCATGGCCAATCCTCATACTGTCAGCCTCATACTTTGGGCCTTACTATGGTGGACTCACCGGACACACGAGAATTCCAAGGAAAACACCTGCGATCTTTTCCGTGACCCCGACAGGCGGTTGTCTGTCAAAGCAGCAAATCATTCTTGAGGCTTCCAGCATGCACGACTTACAAGACCTGATTGATAACAACGAGCGTTGGGCTGACGCGATCACCAAGGAAGATCCGGACTTTTTCGCCAAGCTGGCCCGTCAACAGACGCCGGAGTACCTGTGGATCGGCTGTTCCGATGCGCGAGTGCCAGCCAACGAAATCGTCGGCATGCTGCCGGGTGATCTGTTTGTACACCGCAATGTGGCCAACGTGGTGCTGCACACTGACCTCAATTGCTTGTCAGTAATCCAGTACGCGGTCGATGTGCTCAAGGTCAAACACATCCTCGTCACCGGCCACTATGGCTGCGGTGGTGTGCGCGCCTCGATGCAGGATCGCCAGTTCGGGCTGATCGACGGCTGGTTGCGTTCGATTCGCGACCTTTACTACGAAAAGCGCGAAGAGCTCGCTCAGTTGGCCACCGAAGAGGAGCAGGTCGATCGCCTCTGTGAGCTCAACGTGATCCAGCAAGTGGCCAACGTGGGGCACACCAGCATCGTGCAAAACGCCTGGCATCGCGGGCAGAGTTTGTCGATCCACGGCTGCATTTACGGAATCAAGGATGGCCGCTGGAAAAGCTTGAACACGACCATCAGCGGCTTCGAACAATTGCCGCCACAGTACCGCCTGCGCCCGTTCGAGCCGCTGTAAGACCCACAGCAGAGCTCCTAAAGCCGACGCCAGTGTTGCAAAAAACGCTGGCCGTCGGCATTCGGCATTTCACCATAGCCTGTTATCCAGCCCCGGCAGTTGTGCGAGCCACAGCGACAGGCGAACTGACGAAGCAGATTTTCTTCGCTGACGGTGTAGTCCATTGTCAGCCGGTCGCCTTTCTGGATGTCCTGCAACGCCCATACCCACAGATCGGTCAGTTCAAGATAAACATTGGGATTGCAGGAGTGTCGCAGCAGTCCGCAGAAACGTGGGTCGTAGACGTGCACGCCGGGTGACAGTTGTCGGGTGTGTTGGCAGGCATAGGGCAGTAAGTGTCCCGACACCCGACAGATTCGGCTCATTCGGGGAAACTCGCGTAACGCCACAATGGCCACTGACTTGCCTGTGTTGTTTTTGAGAATCTCGAAGTCGGCGAGTGAGGGGAATCCGAGCTCGGGGGGAATCTCGGGAAATGGATAGACACCCGCAGGTGGTGGTGCAAGAGGCTTGCGCCATGCATTGGCTTTCATAACGATCCTTGTCGGTTGAGTGCTGTGACGTCCATCCGCTGACGATCCTGTCAGCGCTGCAACATGGACACAGCGCAAGCCTCTCGCAGATAACTCGGGCGGTCTACTGTCATTACTGACAGGTCGACCACCGCTCATCGGTTTACAGCGGCGGAGCGGGCTTCGCAGTGGCGGGCGCTGGTGCCTTGAGTTGTTTGAGTTGGGGCGCGATTGTCGCCGATGCACACTTGGCCACGGCCTGTGCGGTCGTCAGACTGCGGATCGAGGTGTAGAACAGTTCGCAGGTTTTTTCTTTCTGGGCCACTTGCCAGGTCTGCGTGCAACTTCTGAGCTCAATGTCGGGATTGCTGTCCGGTTGGCTACCCATCGCGGCCTGCCAGCACGCGGCACTCAAATCCTGGCCCATGACTTTCAGGCCCGCCACATCCGCCTTGGCCTTGGCGTCGGTGCCGGTGTAGTTGGCGGGGTCGGCGGCATACCAGATATAACTCGGGTGATTGGCACCCAGCACCGGCACCTTCACCCCATCGACGGGGCTGATGGTGGCCAGGCTCAGCACATTCACGGTCGGCCCGTATTGCTGCTTGAACCAGTTACGCACTGGTGTCCCGAATGCGACCATCGGCAATGCCTCGCCACTGGCGGTCTTGCTGACATTCTTGACCATGGTGGTCTGGTAATCCTTGAAGTAGTCGTAGACCCCTTCCAAGTCCTTGCCGGCGTTGGACGGCGCGGCAATCGGAGCGATGTCGATGATGGTCTGGAAGCCCGGCGTCTGCTCGGCGGGGATGCCGTTCAGGGTCAGCAGGGAGGCCCAACGATCGGTCGTGGCAGACCTCAGGTAGTCCTGGGCCTGGGTCAACGAATAGTCTGGCGGGAAGTGCAGCAGTTCGACGCTTCTACGGTTTTCCAGCGCCATGCCCAAAGGCAGGAACAAATACCAGCTATAGGCCCATTTCCCGTCGGCATTCAGTTTGCTGGCGCCGTTAAAGGCCAGATCGCCAGCATCGAGCAGTGCGGTCAACGGCTTTTCATAGCTTCTGGGCACTCCGATGATTTCGGCAAAAAGCTGGCCGTTATCGGTTTTGACCTGGACCTTCGCCTCGCTGTAGCCATCGCGCTGCACACTTTGAGTCAGGTAATGCTCGACGGTTTGCTCCAGCGTCCAGTTACGAAAGCAAATCACGTTGCAGTTGTTGGGGTAGGCAAACAGGCGGGTGACGCGTTCGGTGCTGCCCAGTTTCAGGCCGATGTCGGCATGGGCGGCGGCACTCAGGGTGAGAGCCGCAAGGGTAAGTCCGGCGAATTTCAGCATGCTCAGATCCTTTTCAGCGCGGTTCCAAAATGGGGGCACTTCATACTGGATTAGCACAATCGCGTAGAAAAGCAGTGATCGAGGATTTTTCGAGCGAAAGAAATCCAGCTCGCGAAAAGTATTCGCGAACTGAGATTCGGTCAGTTGATCACAAAAGGCGCAGCGCCAATTGGCTGCCGGCGCGCAAATATTCCACTTGAGCCGCCACCGCATCCTTTACGATGGCCTCACCCGTATCGGTCAGTTTGGCTTTTTTTGCATCGATAATCGCGGTCTGCATTAATTGCATGGCGACATCCATTGCTTTTTGGAAGGCGGTTACATTGTTGTGCAGGCCGAACTCCTGGATAACGGCGTCCATGCGGCGATCGGCATCGTCTCGCAACGTTCTGTATTCAACCACTGAGACGTTGCCGTCCAGATAAATTTCATTGATCAGCTCTTCCAGTGTTTTGGATAGTGGTGTCATCGGATGTTCCTCGTGTTTATGTGATCGGTCATCCGGGACAGGTTAATTCGGGACACGGGAAGGAAAAGTCGGGGCTTGTCGATCAATCGAGTGGGACAACGCCACAGGTTGCGTAAGACTGGTGAATACAGTCTGTCGACCCTACTAGTGCTCAAGGTCAGGTACGAGGGTACCGGATCCCCGATGGGCTTGATCGAGGATCCGGAAAAGTCCACGTAGCCTGGTTTCTACGGCATCACCGGCGGTGTATACGCCAGCGTCGTCCCCAGTGCCCACAGCATCACCAGCACCAGCGGTGTGTGCACCAGCAACTGCACGAACGAGAATCCGATCAAGTCCCGCGCCTTCAACCCCAGCACGCCCAGCAGCGGCAGCATGTAAAACGGGTTGATCAGATTGGGCAGGGCTTCGGCGGCGTTGTAAATCTGCACGGCCCAGCCGAGGTGGTAGTTCAGGTCATTGGCCACCTGCATCACGTACGGCGCTTCGATAATCCACTTGCCACCGCCGGATGGAATGAAGAAGCCAAGAATTGCCGAATACACACCCATCAGCACCGCATAGGTGTCGTGGGAGGCGATGCTGACGAAAAAGGTCGAGATGTGGTGGGCCAGGGTCTGCGCGTCGGTACCTTTGACCGTGGTCATCAACGCAGCGATCGAGCCGTACAACGGGAACTGGATCAGCACACCCGTGGTGGTCGGCACCGCGCGGGCCACGGCGTCGAGGAAGCTGCGCGGGCGCCAGTGCAGCAGCGCACCGAGCATGATGAACAGGAAGTTGTAGGTGTTCAGGCCGGAAATCGCGCTGATCGCCGGTTTGGTCGAGAACTCATGGAACAGCCATCCGGCGGCCAGCAGCACCAGCAGGATCGTCAGCAATGGGCTGTGTTCCAGCCATTCGCCGGGACGGGTGCGCGGTTGCAGGGGGGGCAGGTTGAAACTCGGGTCGACACCGCATGCCTTGGCGTCACGTGCCGAGTTCGGACCAGGGGCGGTGGCGTAGGCAATGATCAGCGAGATGACTATCAGTGCCAGCAACATCACCCCGGACTGCCAGAGAAAGATCGTCTGGGTGAATGGAATCACCCCGGTGATCGACAGAATCGACGGTGGCAGGCTTGCCGGGTTGGCCTGCAATTGTGCCGCGGACGAGGACAGGCCCAGAGCCCATACCGCGCCAAGCCCGAGGTAAGCTGCGGCACCGGCGGCACGGTAGTCCATTTTCAGATCGGTACGGCGGGCGAGGGCGCGCACTAGCAGGCCGCCGAAAACCAGTGACAGTCCCCAGTTCAGCAGCGATGCGACCATGGAAATCAAGGCGACCCAGGCCACGGCGGAGCGGCCGTTTTTCGGCAATTTCGCCAGCCGGTCAATCAGCTTCACCGCCGGTGGCGAACTGGCGACCACGTACCCGCCGATCACCACGAAAGCCATCTGCATGGTGAAGGGGATCAGGCTCCAGAAACCGTCGCCAAACGCCATGGCAGCGTCGGTGGGTTTGGCGCCCATGACCATAGTGGCCACGGCGACGATAATCACCGCCAGGGCGGCAAACACCCAGGAGTCGGGAAACCAGCGTTCGGCAAAGCTTGAACAGCGCAGGGCAAAGCGGGCGGAGCGGCTATCTTCGATATCAGCGGCCACGGGAGTACCTCGGATTTTTATGTTTGTTGTGGTCTTCGGGGCGGTAGCGGCCCGTCTGGACAGGCGCTAACAGTAAATCAAGCAGAGGTTTTTTGCGGGTCTGTTTTGCGGCTATGGGACTTTGGTCTAACGGGTTGTCCACAGGCGCATTTGCGTAGACCATGGGCGCCTTGGTTTTTGCCTGTGCCAGAGTTCTTTGCATGACTGCCATTATCGATTCGCGCCCGGTGCCGTTCAGCCGCTCGGACTACAAGACCCTGGGCCTTGCGGCGCTCGGCGGGGCGCTGGAAATCTACGATTTCATCATTTTCGTATTTTTCGCGCTGACTTTGAGCCAGCTGTTCTTTCCGCCGGAAATGCCTGAGTGGCTGAGGTTGCTGCAAAGCTTCGGGATCTTTGTCACCGGTTACCTGGCGCGGCCTCTGGGCGGAATCCTGATGGCGCATTTCGCTGACCGGCTGGGGCGCAAGAAGGTGTTCAGCCTGAGCATTCTGATGATGGCGCTGCCGTGTCTGCTGATCGGGATCATGCCGACCTACGCGCAGATCGGCTATTTCGCACCGTTGTTGCTATTGCTGTTGCGGGTTCTGCAAGGGGCGGCAGTGGGCGGTGAAGTGCCGAGCGCCTGGGTATTCGTTGCCGAGCACGCGCCGGTTGGCCATCGCGGTTACGCCTTGGGCTTCTTGCAGGCGGGACTGACCTTTGGCTACCTGCTCGGCGCCTTGACGGCGACGTTCCTGGCCCAGACCTTCACCCCGGCGGAAATCCTCGATTACGCCTGGCGTTTCCCGTTCCTGCTGGGGGGCGTGTTCGGCGTGATCGGCGTCTGGCTGCGCCGCTGGCTCAGTGAAACCCCAGTGTTCATGGCCATGCAGGCCCGGCGCGAAGAGAGGGTAGAGCTGCCGCTGCGTGCGGTTCTGCGTGAGCATCGGCTGGCCATGTTGCCGGCGATGATACTGACCTGTGTACTGACCTCGGCGGTGGTGGTGTTCGTGGTCATCACCCCGACCATGATGCAGAAAACCTTCGGCATGACCGCTAGCCACACGTTCGCCCTGAGCGCGTTGGGCATCGTTTTTCTGAATATGGGTTGCGTGCTTGCCGGGTTTCTGGTCGACCGCATCGGCGCCTGGCGCACCGTCATGCTCTATAGCCTTCTGCTACCGCTGGGCATCGGCGTGCTCTACACCTGCCTGATCAGCGGCGGTAACTGGGTCGGTCTGGCCTACGCGGTCGCCGGCCTCTGTTGCGGAGTGGTCGGTGCGGTGCCGTCAGTGATGGTCAGTCTGTTTCCGGCGCGGATTCGTGTTTCAGGCATTTCCTTTACCTACAACATTGCTTACGCCGCTTGGGCGAGCATCACGCCGTTGCTGTTGATCGGTCTGATGCCGTGGAGCCCGTGGATCTGTGTGATTTTCTGCGCGGTCATGGGCACGGTCGGCGTGAGTAGCGCGGTGTATTTCGGCGCGCGGATGCCTGGAATGGCCAGTTGTTCGACTGCTGAAGCCATGTGAGCAACAGTGGTAGCTGGTGCGCCGTAACTATTTTTGTAGGACAAAGCTGAGGCGCTCTTCAGAAAAGACTGACAGTGCCGATGGCTAGGCTGCATATCGCTTTCTATCCCATCGGTGCGTCCCATGTTCAATAAACGCTTGAAGCAGGAGCTGTCGGCTCTTCGTGAAGAACTCTCCAGCCTTCAGCAAGTGAAGGAAAGTCTGGAAAGCGAGATGCTTGTGCTGACTCTCGATCCTGAAGGGCGGGTGCAATCGGTCAACCAGAACTTTCTCAGTGAGATGCACTACAAGAGCAACGAGTTGATCGGGCGACACATCGAAGACATCGTTCCGGATCATGTGAGAACCGACGAATTCCAGCAGCGTTTCAAAACTGCAATGAGCCGTGGCGAGCACTTCGCCGGTGCCGTGCGCCTGTTGCGTGGTACGGGTCAGGAGGCATGGTTGCGTTCGATACTGCAACCCGTGCGCTCGGCGGACGGCCGGATCAAGCATTTCTCGATATTCTCCAGCGACCTGACTCGCACCATCGAAGCCTCCCGCGAACATGAAAACCTGATTGGTGCGTTGGTGCGTTCAACCGCAGTGATCGAGTTCGACCTCAATGGCAACGTGCTGACAGCCAATGACCGTTTTCTCTCCGGCATGGGTTACAGCCTGGCGCAAATCAAGGGCAAGCATCACCGTACCTTCTGCCTGCCGGAGGAGTACAACAGTTCTGAGTACCAGAATTTCTGGCGTCGCCTGAATGCGGGTGAGTACGTGGCAGGCCGGTTCAAGCGTATCGACAGTCATGGTCGTACGGTTTGGCTGGAGGCGTCCTACAACCCAGTGGTCGATGCCAACAACAAACTCTACAAAGTAGTGAAGTTCGCCACAGTGATTACTGATCAGGTCAATCAGGAACAAGCCGTCGCCGACGCCGCGAATATTGCCTACAGCACGTCGCAGCAAACTGACCAGAGCGCCCAGCGTGGCAACGCCGTGGTGACGCAGGCTGTGAACGTGATGCGTGATCTGGCCAAGCATATGCAAACCGCCGGCGACGGTATCGAAGCCCTGAACGAACAGTCGCTGGTGATCGGCACCATCGTCAAAACCATCAGCGGCATCGCCGAACAAACCAACCTGCTGGCGCTCAATGCCGCCATCGAAGCCGCGCGCGCCGGTGAGCAAGGGCGAGGTTTTGCGGTGGTGGCGGACGAGGTTCGGCAACTGGCCTCGCGCACCAGCCAGGCCACCGATGAGATTGTGCTGGTGGTGCGTCAAAACCAGGACATGGCCCGCAACGCCGTGGCCCTGATGACCGACGGCAAGCTCCAGGCGGAGCAGGGGCTGGCGCTGGCAGCGGAAGCGGGCACGGTGATCGTCGAAATCCAGGACGGCGCTCAGAAAGTCGTGAATGCGGTAGGACAGTTCGCCAATCAGTTGTCGACTTGAGTCAGCGCTGCGATTCCCTGTGGAGCAGCATCGCTCCTATAGGTTTTTTGGGTTTTCATGCCGCTACAATCGGCTCTTTTCCCAGGAGCAGACATTCATGAGCGTTTCCCACCGCCGCCCGGTCCCTTTGCCCAAGGCTTATCGTCTGCTCAATCACGGGCCAACCGTGCTGGTCAGCGCAGCCCATGGCGGCGAGCGCAATATCATGGCGGCGGCCTGGGCCATGCCGCTGGATTTCGAACCACCGAAAATCGCCGTGGTGCTGGACAAGTCCACCTGGACCCGCCAATTGCTGGAAGCCTCGGGCACCTTCGTGCTGAACGTTCCTTGCGCCGCACAGGCCGATATCGTGCAAACGGTCGGTTCGACGTCCGGTCTGGAGCTGACTCGGGATCAGGGACGTGACAAGTTTCAGACGTATGCCTTGCAGACCTTCAATGCCGAGTTGATCGATGCGCCGATGCTTGAAGGCTGCGTCGCCTGGCTGGAATGCCGACTGCTGCCGGAGCCTGATAACCATCAGCAATACGATCTGTTCCTGGCCGAAGTAATTGCCGCTCAGGCCGACGAGCGTGTGTTCAGTGACGGGCGTTGGCACTTTGAAGGCCAAGACGCGTTGCGCACCTTGCACCATGTAGCGGGTGGGCACTTTTTGACTATCGGCGAGCCGGTGGACGGCAAGACGTTGCAACCGTAAGGTGGCGAAGACGAGAGCCGTTAGCACAATCACATCGAGGCTTGGCAATGAGTAAATTGCGTGTAGGCATTATCTTTGGCGGTCGCTCGGCAGAGCATGAAGTGTCGCTTCAGTCGGCGAAAAATATTGTCGATGCCCTGGATCGCTCGCGTTTCGAACCGGTGTTGATCGGCATCGACAAACAGGGTCATTGGCACCTCAACGACCCTTCGAACTTCCTTCTGAACCAGGAAAATCCGGCCCTGATTGCCCTCAATCAATCGAACCGCGAGTTGGCGGTCGTACCGGGCAAGGCAAGTCAGCAGCTGGTGGAAACCTCCAGTCAGGAGCTGCTGGGACACGTCGATGTGATTTTCCCGATTGTCCACGGCACCCTTGGTGAAGACGGTTGCCTGCAAGGCCTGCTGCGCATGGCTGATCTGCCGTTTGTCGGCTCCGATGTGTTGGGTTCGGCGGTGTGCATGGACAAGGACATCAGCAAGCGCTTGTTGAGGGACGCCGGGCTGGCGGTCACGCCGTTCGTGACCCTGACCCGCAGCACCGCGGCGCGCAGCCGATTCGATGAGGTGGTGGGCAAATTGGGCCTGCCACTGTTTGTCAAACCGGCAAACCAGGGCTCATCCGTAGGCGTGAGCAAGGTCGCCGACGAAGCCGAATATACGGCGGCGGTCGAACTGGCACTGGGCTTTGATGAAAAAGTGCTGGTCGAGTCCGCCGTCAGTGGCCGCGAGATCGAATGCGCAGTACTCGGCAATGACGACGCCATCGCCAGCGGTTGCGGCGAGATCGTCGTGCATGGCGGGTTCTACTCCTACGACAGCAAGTACATCGACGACAAGGCTGCTGAGGTGGTGGTCCCGGCCAATATCAGCGCAGAGGCCAGCGAGCGCATACGTGCCATGGCGGTCGAGGCGTTTCAGGTGCTGGGATGTTCGGGGCTGGCGCGGGTCGATGTGTTTCTGACCGACAACGGCGAGGTGCTGATCAACGAAATCAACTCGCTGCCGGGCTTCACCCGCATCAGCATGTACCCGAAACTGTGGCAGGCCACTGGAATGACCTACAGTGAATTGGTCACACGGCTGATCGAACTGGCCCTGGAAAAACATCAGGTCCGACGAGCGCTGAAAATCAGTCGTTAAAGGCTGTGTGATTTCGGGTCATTGATAAGAGGGCTTGCCACGCTGCAGGCCCTTACATTGATTGCTCAATCCCCCAACGCTTCACCCTCACGCCGAGGGTCGGCGCCTCCTGCCAGTGATGCGTTGCCCTGCGCGTCCTTGACCCGAACGATCGCCTGGGTGCCGCTGGTCATGTCGATCTCGCTTATGCTGTGGCCTTTTTCCTTCAAGGTCCGGATCAGTGCCGGGCTAAACTGCCCGCGCTCCAGTTCGGTCGGGCCGTTGCGGCTGCCGAAATTGGGCAGGTTGATGGCCGCTTGCGCATCAAGGCTCCAGTCGAGCAGGCCGACGGCGGTTTTGGCGACGTATTCGATGATTTGCGAGCCGCCGGGTGAGCCGACGCTGGCGACAAACTCGCCGCTCTGACGGTCGAAAATCAATGTTGGGGCCATAGACGAACGAGGGCGCTTGCCCGGTTCGATGCGGTTGGCCACTTTTTGCCCATTCTCTTCGGGGATGAACGAAAAGTCAGTCATCTCGTTATTGAGCAGGAAGCCTTGAACCATCAGGTGTGAGCCGAAGGCGGATTCGATGGTGGTGGTCATGGAGACGGCGCCGCCCTGCTCATCGACAGCCACCACTTGCGAGGTGGAGATTCGCAGCGGCGACCGATCCGGTGCGTAAGCCACCTGAATGCCCGGTGGCGTACCCGGTTGAGCCGTGCCCATGCTGCGCTCACCGATCAGAGCGGCGCGACTCGCCAGATAAGTCGGGTCGACCAGACCCTTGACGGGCACTGGCACAAAGTCTGTATCGGCCACGTATTGGGCGCGATCGGCATAGGCCAGGCGCTCGGCTTCCGATATCAGGTGCACTGCTTCGGCGGTCGGTTCGATGCCGGCAGGGGCATTGGTCTTGACCGGCTTCATGGGCGCCAGGCCAAAGCGTTTGTCGCGTGTCTCCAGGGCTTGCAGCGTGCCGAGTATCTGAGCGACGGCAATCCCGCCCGATGACGGCGGCGGCATGCCGCAAACCTGCCAGCGCTTGTAGTCGGTGCACAGGGGCGCGCGCTCCTTGGCACGGTAGTTTTGAAGGTCGCTCAGCGACAGGCTGCCCGGGTTGGCGTGGCCCTGAACCTTGGCCACGATCTCTTGGGCGATAGCGCCTTTGTACAAAGCATCTGCGCCCTCTTTGGCAATGCGCTGGAACACGACGGCCAAAGCCGGGTTTTTCAAACGTGTGCCTATGGCTTTCGGGCTGCCATCGGTATTCAGGAAGTACGCCGCCATCTCGGGTGAATTGCGCAACTTGGAGTCTGAGGCGATCAGTAAGTGAAGGCGCGGCGAGATGGCGAAGCCTTGCTGGGCGAGTTCGATGGCCGGTTCAAACAGCTGCGCCCATGGCAAGCGTCCGTGTTTTTGATGGGCCAGTTCGAGTGCGCGCAATACCCCTGGCGTACCCACCGAACGCCCGCCAATCTGCGCCTGGGTGAACGGCATCGGTTGCCCGTCGGCTTGCAGGAAAAGTTTCTCGGTAGCGCCGGCCGGCGCGGTTTCGCGACCATCGTAAGTGCGTACGGACTTGCCATCCCAGAGCACGATCAATGCGCCACCGCCAATGCCTGACGATTGCGGCTCGACCAGCGTAAGCACCGCCTGCATCGCAATCGCCGCATCGATGGCCGAACCACCGCGACGCAGCATCTCTCGTCCGGCTTCGGCCGCCAGTGGGTTGGCCGCTGCCGCCATGTGTTTGGTGGCGTGTCGGGTCTGCAGATCGGAGCGATAGCCGGAAGCGCTTTCCGGTGCGAGCGGCAGCGTCGACGACGGCGGGGCGCTGCAGGAAGCCAAGGCTAAAGCAGTGGCGATCAGCGACAGCGCTGTCAGGCGAAAGCGGCTCAAGTGGAAGGCTGAAAGCACGTTGGGCACTCCGTCCGTTGGATAAAGGGTCAGCGGACTTTATCGACCCCTACGGAGTGACGCAAACCGGGTCCCGTTACAAGACGCTTTTGTCCTTCATGAATGAGTGGAATTTCTGTAGGGTCGTTGCCAATAGTCAGGCCAGAAAATCAACACGAGGTAACCATGCAGACCGAGTTTCCGACTCAGCCAAGCTACCGTTCCCAGCGCGAACAATTCCTTGCCGCGGCGACTGCGGCCGGGGCGACGCTGACCGAGTATCCGCATCCGCTCAGAGGGCCGTTCGGCGAGCACTTGAGCACCGATGTGGCGGTGCTTGGCGATCCTGCTGCCAAACGCTTGCTGGTTGCGTTGAGCGGCACCCATGGTGTCGAGGGCTTCTATGGCTCGGGGTGTCAGGTCAAATGGCTGCAGGAGCTGGGTAAGCGCTCGCTGCCGGCCGATGTCGCCGTGGTGATGATCCATTCGATCAATCCTTGGGGCATGGCCTGGTTGCGCCGGGTCAACGAAGACAATATCGACCTGAACCGCAATCATCTGAACTTCGACGGTCCGTTGCCGGACAATGAGGCCTATGACGCGCTGCACGAAATCTATGCGTGCGCAAAATTGCACGGTCCTGAGCGTGATCGCGCCGATGCCTTGCTTGATGCGCAGATCCGCGAGCATGGCTGGCCGGCGGTGATGTCGATTGTCGAGGGCGGGCAGCATGCCCATCCCGATGGGTTGTTTTACGGCGGGCTGGCGCCAAGTTGGTCGAATCGCACCTTGCACCGGATCGTTCAGAAGCATGTAGCGCATGCCGATGTCGCCATGTGCTTTGACCTGCACACCGGTGCTGGCGAGTATGGTCATCCCATGTTGCTGACAATCGCCGAAGCGGCATATCCGGCGCTGGCCGATGCCCAGGCAATTTATGGTCCGTGGCTCTACACCTTACACACCGGTGCCGACACCCTGAGCGAAACCGGCGTTGCGGCCACCGCCACCGGTTATACCTCGCAGGCGTTGATCAATGCGTTGCCGCAAGTGCGGTTGATGCCGTTCGTCATTGAGTGCGGGACCTACCCAGGGGCGGATGTGCATCGTCATTTGCGTGACGACCACTGGCTGCATTTGCATGGCAACCCAAATGATGCCGCAGGGCGTGAAATCAAACTGAATCTGCTTGAGCAATTCTACCCGGCCGACAGCGATTGGCAGGCGATGGTCTGGCTGCGGACCTGGCAGATCTGGGAGCGGGCGTTGTCGGCACTGCCGGCGGTTCGTGGCTGAGGCTGTTTGGTGCAGGAGCGATCAGTCGCTTTTTTCGAGGCATAAAAAAACGGCCTACCTTTCGGTAAGCCGTTTTTAGTACTTGGTGGCTACACAGGGACTTGAACCCCGGACCCCAGCATTATGAATGCTATGCTCTAACCAACTGAGCTATGTAGCCAAGTGGCGCGCATTATTCACCGGTAATGCAGATGCGTCAAGCGTAAATCTAAAATATTTCTCTACACTTTCAACCGCTTATCATCCTGAACCGAAAAAAGGCTCAGGGGAGGGCGTCAATTGAGCTGAAACCTGCCGGTATTGGCACTCAAGGCCTTGCTGCCCTGGCTCAAGGTGTCGGCTGCAAGGTTCACTGCTCGTGCGCCTTCGAGCAAGCGGAGCGCCGCCTGATCGACTTGCTGGATGTTGCCGCTGACTTCGTCGGCGGTGCTCGCCTGTTCATCGACCGCCGTGGCGATCTGCGCGAGGGTGTCGGTGACACCCTGAACGGCGCTCGCAATTTCACCCAGGCGTTCACCGAGGCCGGTGACGGCTTGCGCATCGGATTGTGCCTGGCCGCAAGCCGCTTGCATCAAGCTCACCGCTTCGTTCACGGTACTGCGCAGGCTATCGACCGTTCCGGCGATCTGCGCGGTCGAGGACTGGGTGCGTTGCGACAGGCTGCGCACTTCGTCGGCCACCACCGCAAAGCCGCGACCCTGTTCTCCCGCGCGAGCGGCCTCGATCGCAGCGTTGAGCGCCAACAGGTTGGTCTGCTCGGCGACGCCGCGAATGGTGTCGACCACCAGTTGAATCTGCTGCCCTTGTTCACTGACTCGGCCCAGGGCCGCAGCAGTGTCGTTCAAGCGCTGATTGAGCTGCTGAATGCTCGCTGTCGTACGTTGGCTGTCACGACTGCTGTCGGCGGCAATGCGCTGGGTGTGCTGAGCGCTGCCAGAGGCCCGTTCACAGCTCGCGGCCACCCCTTGGGAGGTGGCGGCCAATTGCGTCGCTGCCGCGGCGATCTGACTGATCTGCAGTTGCTGCGCTTCAACTTCGCCAAGGGCGTCGCTGGAATGATGATTGAGGGTTTGCACCGCATTGCTCAGTTGCAAGGTTTCGTGATCGACACCCAGCAGGCTGGTGCGCAGTTGCAGGACGGCGACATTGAGGGCGGTGCTGATGGCCGCCAGTTCGTCCCGCCCTTGCACCGGCACTTGCAGGCCGAGATTGCCGTCGCGCAGGGCTTCAGCAAGCAAAGTGATACCGCTGGCACTGCGACGGATCGACGCCTGCAAACAGATGAACAGGTACAGCGCGGCCAGCAGCAGGACACCGAAAATACTTGCTACGATGATCAACTGGCGAATCGCCGAGTCATGGTAGTAATCCAGGCGCTGATCCAGCGACACCAGCGATTGCTGGCGCAGTGCGGCGAGGTTGGCGAGCAGGGCGTCCAGGCTACGCTCGAAGTCTTCCGGCTTGAGGTTGATGCTGCCGCCGAACACGCCGTCATCAAGGACTTTCAAACCGGCATCAAGGTGCTTGAGGCTGTCATGGTACTGCCCGGCCCAGGCTTGCAGGGCGCTGGGCAACCGCGCTTCGAGCAGCCCCGCGGTTTTCATCAACTGCTCCCGCGCGTCGCCGATCCGGCTACGCAAGTCGCGCAATTGCAGACGGCTTTGCAGCGTGAATTGCCCGGACACCACCGAGGCCTGGCCGACACTCGCCAGGCGGCCGACCCGTTCAATCAAATCGGGCGCATGTTGGGTGGAGATTTGCGTCAGTAAATAAGTCTCCAGCCACGGTGCCAGCGTCAAGCGGTTGTCCATGGCGATCTGTTCGCGCAAGGCTTGTACGGCGCTCAAGGCGCTGGTGAAGCGGTCATAGCCGTCCGGCCACCAGCCGACGCTGCTCAGACTCTTTGAGTCCAGACCGTTGAGGGCATTTTGTAGCGCTTGATAGCGGGCCAGGGTTTCGCCCTCGGAGCCTTCTTTTTGCAGAGCGTTGTTCAGATCCGAGATGGCCTGGGCGACAGCAGGCTGGACCGCATCGAACGCGGCCATGGCGGCAAGGGTCGCCGGGGTTGGCTGGCGATTGGTTTCGGTCGCGCGCCAACGTGCTGCACGATCACGCTGTGCCGCCAACAGGTTGTCGAGCGCATCAAGGGCAAGCAGTTGGCGAACCCCGGCACGTTCGCCGGAGATCAGGTTTAATTTGTCGCGATAATCCTGACTAATCATCCACAGGCTGCCGGCCAGCGGCAGGATAAACAGCAGAAACAACAGCTGGAATTTACGCGCAAAGCCAAAACGCCCCAGCAGTCCGATCCCCGGTGATAAAAACGCCTGCATGCCCCATGACTCCTTTGGACACCACGCACCATCGGCGTGCGTCGAGGTGCTTGCGACCTCGACTTGTGCCCTTTTAAAAGGCCTCGAAAGTTCACCTTTGCCAGCTCTGTAGGCCGACTCTGTAGCGAAACTTCCCATTCTCGGCCCCCTTTGTAAGGCGGCCGCGTTGAAGCGGATAAGCAAGGCAAGATTCAGACCATGGCCATGCGCTATCACCTGTTCGGCGATGAAAGTCGAGGTCGTTAGCAGGCTAAGGGGATGGCGTAGTTGCACTGAAAAATGGCACATTGGCGCACCTGCCCGTGTGCACCTCTCTGTTGTCCGGAATTTTTCATGGCTATCAGCAACGCTCAGTCCGTCCCTGCGTCGGCGCCCGTCACTTCCCAAAGCAGTCCGCTGGTCATGCGCATCATCGGCGCGGTGGCGCTGGCGCACTTGATCAACGACCTGATTCAATCGGTGCTGCCGTCGATCTATCCGATGCTCAAGGCCAGCTATGGCTTGACGTTCACCCAGGTCGGCCTGATCACCCTGACCTTTCAACTGACGGCCTCGTTGCTGCAACCCTGGGTCGGTTATCACACGGATCGCCATCCCAAGCCCTGGTTGTTACCCGCCGGCACGGTCTGCACCTTGATCGGGATTCTGATGATGTCGGTGGTGGGGAGCTTTGCGCTGATTCTGTTGGCGGCGGGGCTGATCGGTATCGGTTCGTCGACATTTCACCCGGAAGCCTCTCGCGTCGCAAGACTGGCCTCGGGTGGACGTTTCGGGCTGGCACAGTCGACCTTTCAGGTCGGCGGCAACGCGGGTTCGGCTTTTGGTCCGTTGCTGGCGGCGGCGATCATCATTCCCTACGGTCAGGGGCACGTGGCCTGGTTCGGATTGTTTGCGGTGTTCGCGCTGTTCGTGCTGTACCGGATCAGTCGCTGGTACGCCAACCACTTGAACCTGTTCAAGCTCAAACAAGGCCAAGCGGCGACTCACGGCTTGTCCAAGGGGCGGGTGATCGGCGCACTGGTGGTTCTCGGGCTATTGGTGTTTTCCAAATACTTCTACATGTCCAGTATCACCAGTTACTTCACCTTTTACCTGATCGAGAAATTCGATCTCTCGGTGGCCAGTTCGCAGTTGCACCTGTTCCTGTTTCTCGGCGCGGTAGCGGCGGGGACCTTCTTTGGCGGGCCGATCGGCGACAAGATCGGGCGCAAGGCGGTGATTTGGTTCTCGATCCTTGGCGTTGCGCCATTCACCCTGATACTGCCGCACGTTGACCTGTTCTGGACGAGCATTCTCAGCGTGGTCATCGGCTTCATCCTGGCGTCGGCGTTCTCGGCCATCGTGGTGTACGCCCAGGAACTGGTGCCGGGTAATGTCGGGATGATCGCCGGGGTGTTCTTCGGCCTGATGTTCGGCTTCGGCGGGATCGGTGCTGCACTGCTGGGACATCTGGCGGATATTCACGGCATTGAATACGTGTACTTCCTGTGTTCGTTCCTGCCGTTGCTGGGCGTGCTGGCGATCTTTTTGCCGCGCACCAGAAAGGCCTGAGCTCACACAAAACCCTTGTGGGACGTGGAAGTTAAATGTCAGGCACAAAAAAGCCGCGTATCAAACGCGGCTTTTTCTTGGGCGGGTGCTTCGCTTTGCAAAACTTAGACGTTGAAGCGGAAGTGCATCACGTCGCCGTCTTTAACGATGTAGTCCTTGCCTTCCAGACGCCATTTACCGGCTTCCTTGGTGCCGGCTTCACCCTTGTACTGGATGAAGTCGTTGTAGGCGATGACTTCGGCGCGGATGAAGCCTTTTTCGAAGTCGGTATGGATCACGCCAGCAGCCTGTGGTGCGGTGGCACCGACGCGAACGGTCCAGGCGCGGACTTCTTCGACACCGGCGGTGAAGTAGGTCTGCAGGTGCAGCATCTCGTAGCCGGCGCGGATCACGCGGTTCAGGCCTGGTTCTTCAAGGCCCAGGGCCTCGAGGAACATGTCCTTTTCTTCGCCATCGTCGAGTTCGGCGATTTCAGCTTCGATCTTGTTGCACACTGGTACAACCATTGCGCCTTCTTCTTCGGCGATGGCCTTGACCACGTCAAGGTGCGGGTTGTTCTCGAAGCCGTCTTCAGCCACGTTGGCGATGTACATGACCGGCTTGGTGGTCAGCAGGTGGAAGCCCTTGATCACCTGCTTCTCGTCAGTACTCATGTTCTTCATCAGGCTGCGTGCAGGCTTGCCTTCGGAGAAGTGAGCGATCAGTTGTTCCAGCAGGCCTTTCTGAACCACGGCGTCCTTGTCACCGCCCTTGGCGTTGCGCGCGACTTTCTGCAGTTGCTTCTCGCAGCTGTCGAGGTCGGCGAAGATCAGTTCCAGATCGATGATTTCGATGTCGCGTTTCGGGTCGACGCTGTTGGAGACGTGAATCACGTTCTCATCTTCGAAGCAGCGGACCACGTGGGCGATGGCATCGGTTTCACGGATGTTGGCCAGGAACTTGTTGCCCAGGCCTTCACCTTTCGAAGCACCGGCTACCAGGCCGGCGATGTCGACGAATTCCATGGTGGTCGGCAGGATGCGCTTTGGATTGACGATGGCTGCCAGGGCATCCAGACGTGGATCCGGCATCGGCACGATACCGCTGTTGGGCTCGATGGTGCAGAAGGGGAAGTTTTCGGCCGCGATACCGGATTTGGTCAGGGCGTTGAACAGGGTGGACTTGCCGACGTTAGGCAAGCCGACGATGCCGCAATTGAATCCCATGGTGTTTCCCCTCGGGTAAAAGTCAGGCCTTCTGGCTGTGCAGGTTTTTCATCGCGCGGTTCCATTCCCCGGCGAGGATATCCGGCAGCACGCCGAGGGCAAAGTCGATGCTGGCATCGAGTTTTTCCTGTTCGGCGCGTGGCGCACGACCCAGGACGAAATTTGAAACCATACTGGCAACGCCCGGGTGGCCAATGCCAAGCCGCAGGCGGTGAAAGGTATTCTGATTGCCCAGCTGCGCAATGATGTCGCGCAACCCGTTATGACCGCCATGGCCGCCGCCCTGCTTGAGTTTGGCAACGCCCGGAGGCAGGTCGAGTTCGTCGTGCGCCACCAGGATTTCTTCAGGCTTGATGCGGAAGAAACCGGCGAGTGCCGCTACGGCCTGGCCGCTGCGGTTCATGTAGGTGGTGGGAATCAGCAGACGAACATCCTGACCCTGGTGCGAATAGCGCCCGGTCAGGCCGAAATACTTGCGATCGGCCACAAGGTTTACGCCTTGTGCGTGCGCGACGCGCTCAACAAAAAGGGCCCCTGCGTTATGCCGGGTCTGTTCGTATTCAGCGCCTGGATTTCCCAGGCCAACGATCAGTTTGATGGCAGTCACGATAGGGGCCCTTCCCAGGAGTGGTGGATAACATCGCCGCAATCAGGGGAAGCGGCGAAAGTGGACGAAAATTGCTCATTTACCATGATGTAAACTCCGCGTTCTCGCCCGCTTTCTCGCTACGCTCTAGTCCGCGATGTTTCCGGTCACTCCGGCGTACAGAGTGAAATTACTCTGCAGCGCCTTCGGTAGCTTCTGGAGCAACACGTGGAGCGTGGACGTTGGCAACAGCCTTGTCATCACCGTGTGCCAGAGCAACGAACTCAACGCCTTTAGGAGCGGTGATGTCGGACAGGTGAACGATGGTGCCGATTTCAGCCTTGGCCAGGTCGACTTCGATGAACTCAGGCAGGTCTTTCGGCAGGCAGGAAACTTCGATCTCGGCAACAACGTGCGAGATTTCGCCGCCTTTCTTGACCGGTGCTTCTTCGTTGATGAAGTGCACTGGAACGATAGCGGTCAGTTTCTGGCCGGCTACTACGCGTACGAAGTCAGCGTGCATCACGTGGCCTTTGGCCGGGTGACGTTGCAGAGCTTTGATCACGACGTTTTGCTTGGTGCCACCAACGTTCAGCTCGATGATGTGGCTGTAAGCCGCTTCGTTTTCGAGCAGTTTGGCAACTTCTTTGGCCAGCATGCTGATGGATTCAGGGGCTTTGTCGCCACCGTAAACTACAGCTGGAACCAGGCTTGCGAGACGACGCAGGCGGCGGCTCGCACCTTTCCCCAGGTCGGAACGCACTTCAGCATTCAGAGTAAAATCGTTCATGTTGTATCTCCAAAATAACCACACTCGCCCCAGCGTTTGCGACCAGCGCTAAAGGCGATATGGGCAAAAAAGCCCCGCCCCGACAGGAATGCCGGGGCGGGGCGCTTTTCGTCAACGAAATGTTCGAAAAGGGCAGGGCCCTTAGCGGAACATCGCGCTGATCGATTCTTCATTGCTGATGCGGCGAACCGCCTCGGCAACTACCGGTGCGATATCCAGTTGACGGATACGCGCACAGGCTTGTGCTGCAGCGGACAGCGGGATGGTGTTGGTCACCACCAGCTCGTCCAGCACGGAATTTTCGATGTTTTCGATCGCCCGACCCGACAGCACAGGGTGCGTGCAGTAGGCGAAAACCTTGGCAGCGCCATGCTCTTTCAAGGCCTTGGCCGCATGGCACAGGGTGCCGGCGGTATCGACCATGTCATCGACCAGGATACAGGTACGCCCTTCGACATCACCGATGATATGCATCACTTCAGAGTGATTGGCTTTCTCACGGCGTTTGTCGATGATCCCGAGATCCACGCCCAGGGATTTGGCAACGGCACGTGCACGCACGACGCCGCCAATGTCCGGGGACACGATCATCAGGTTTTCGAAGCGCTGATCTTCAATGTCATCCACCAGAACCGGGGAGCCGTAGATGTTATCTACCGGAATATCGAAGAAACCCTGAATCTGGTCAGCATGCAGATCAACCGTGAGAACACGGTCGATGCCGACTACGGTAAGCATGTCAGCAACGACTTTCGCGCTGATAGCCACACGTGCGGAACGCGGACGGCGATCCTGACGGGCATAACCAAAGTAAGGAATAACAGCAGTGATACGAGTAGCCGAGGAGCGGCGGAAGGCATCAGCCATCACTACCAGTTCCATCAGGTTATCGTTGGTCGGAGCGCAAGTCGGCTGAATAATGAAGACATCTTTACCGCGGACGTTTTCATTGATCTCGGCAGTGATTTCGCCGTCGGAAAACTTACCGACAGAAATGTCACCGAGAGGGATATGCAGCTGACGTACGACACGCCGAGCCAGATCGGGGTTGGCGTTCCCCGTAAAGACCATCATCTTGGACACGCGCAGTACCTGAAGGCTGAGGGTATACCTGGATGAGTATAGGAAAATGGCAGGGGCGGCTGGATTCGAACCAACGCATGGCAGGATCAAAACCTGCTGCCTTACCGCTTGGCGACGCCCCTGTATCTGTTGCAACGAGTACCCTGTACTCGGTTCCTTTAGAGCAGACTTTGCAGTTTGCGATGCAACATCGAAACGTTGCTTCCTTTTGCTACAAAACCTGTAAGGGTCTCTGTCAGAAGGGCCGAGACTTTATCAGCTTCAGCTTTGCTTGGGAAGCCCCCAAACACACAACTTCCAGTTCCGGTGAGTTTTGCTTCGGTAAATTTACCTAACAAATTCAAGGCGTTACGTACCTCTGGATAACGTCTTGCTACCACCGGCAAGCAGTCATTTCGACTGTTTCCCTTGGGAACGGGGCGCACTTTAATGGGCGGCGAGTTACGTGTCAACAACGGATCTGAAAAAATTTCTGCTGTGCTAACAGAGACTTGCGGTACCAGCACGAGGTACCACGGTTCTTCAGGCTCGACGGGCGTAAGTTTCTCTCCCACCCCCTCCGCAAAAGCGGCACGGCCGCGTACGAAAACCGGGACATCGGCGCCCAGCGTCAGCCCCAGATTGGCCAGTCGATCCTCGTCCCAGCCCAGTCGCCACAGGTGATTCAGGCCGAGCAGGGTCGTGGCGGCATTGGAACTTCCGCCACCAATCCCGCCACCCATGGGCAGGATCTTTTCGATCCAGATATCGATGCCGAGCGAGCAGCCGGACTGCGCCTGGAGTTGTCTGGCGGCTTTGACGATCAGATTGCTGTCGTGGGGGACGCCTTCGAATTCGGTATGCAGACGAATGACGCCGTCATCGCGTACGGCGAACGTGATTTCGTCGCCGTAATCGAGAAACTGAAACAGCGTCTGCAGTTCGTGGTAGCCGTCTTCGCGGCGACCGAGAATGTGCAGCATCAAGTTGAGTTTGGCTGGGGAGGGCAGAGTCAGGCGGTTGGCCGGCATGTCATATCCCCAGCTTGCGTGGTTGCCAGACCTTGATCACCAGCGTGACATCAAGGTCGGTGCCATGCAGTTTGATCCGCTCGGGTAGCCAGTAACCGTTTTGTTCGGTATAGGCGGTGTACTCCACCTGCCAGCCGTCCTGTTCGAGACTGGCCAAACGACTGTCGCCGTCGAGGGTCAGGCGGCTTTTGCTATCCGGAGCCGGAAGCCCGCGGACCCACCAGGCCAGATTGGAAACAGGCAGCTTCCAGCCCATCTGCTCTTCAAGCAATGCATCCGGGCTCGGCGCTTCGTAGCGTCCCTGGTTGGCGACTTCCAGGGAAACCTTCCCGGGGCGTCCGGTCAGGCGTGCCGCACCGCGACCCAGAGGGCCCGAAAGGCGGATGTCGTAGTAATCCTGGCGTTGCAACCAGAACAACGTGCCACTGCCCGAGTCCTTTGGTGCGCGAATGCCGATCTTGCCGTCGATCTGCCAGCCATCAAGCCCCGTAAGTTGCTGTTTGTGTTCGCGCCATTGGGCGGGGTTGCCGTGACCCTCGAGCGATTCGCGGGCACCGAAACCCGCGCAACCGGCGAGCAGGGCGATGAAACTGAAAACGATGATGTGGCGCAAAAACATAATCTTAAAGAGTCTCTGATCCGGTCAGGCGCTTGATGGTGCTGCGCAGGATAGGGCTGTCGGGTTGTTCCTTGAGGAACTTGCCCCAGATTTGCTTGGCTTCACGCTGCTTGCCATTGGCCCACAGGACTTCACCCAGATGCGCGGCGACTTCCTGGTCGGGAAAGCGCTCCAGCGCCTGACGCAACAGGCGTTCCGCTTCGTCGAGATTGCCCAGGCGGAAATTCACCCAGCCGAGGCTGTCGAGGACCGCCGGGTCTTCCGGATTGATCTTGTGTGCCTGTTCGATCAGGGCCTTGGCCTCGACGTAGCGCGTGGTGCGGTCGGACAAGGTGTAGCCGAGGGCGTTCAGCGCCATTGCATTGTCCGGGTCGCGCTTGATGATCAGGCGCAGGTCTTTTTCCATCTGCGCCAGGTCATTGCGTTTTTCCGCTTGCATGGCGCGGGTGTAAAGCAGGTTCAGATCGTCCGGGTATTGCTGCAGGGCTTTTTGCAGGACATTCCAGGCTTTGTCGCCCTGTTTGTTGGCAGACAGGGTTTCGGCTTCGATCAGGTACAACTGAATCGCGTAGTCCGGTTGCTCGTCGCGCTCGGCGGCAAGTTTGCTCTGGGCTTCGGCGGTCTTGCCGTTGTTCATCAGGATGTCGGCCTGACGCAATTGAGCCGGCAGGTAGTCGTTGCCCGGGCCGACTTGACCGTACTCGATCAGCGCACCTTGTGGATCGTTGCGCTCTTCGGCGATGCGGCCGAGGTTCAGGTGCGCCGAATCGACGTGGCTTTCGCGGGCGATCAGGTCCTCAAGATAGCCTTTGGCCTCGTCCCAGGCCTTGGCTTCCAGGCATACCAGTGCCAGGGAATAACGCAGATCGTCGTCTTCCGGGTATTGCTGGACCAGGCTCGAGAATTCGGCCTTGGCGTCATCCATGCGGTCCTGTTCGACCAGCATGCGCGCGTAGGTCAGGCGCAGGCGCTTGTCGTCCGGGTATTTTTTGATGCTTTTTTGCAGCAGCGGCAAGGCTTCATCGCCGCGATCAAGGGATTGCAACAGGCGCGCGCGCAGCAGGATCGGGGCGATTTCGCCTTCCTCCGGCGGGTTGTCTTCCAGCAGGGCCAATGCGCCTCGGGAGTCGCCGTCCTGTTGCAGCAGCAGGGCCTTGCCGAAAATCAACTGGCTGTTGTTCGGGTGGCGCTGCAGCAAGCGGTCGAAACTCTTCATCAAGCCGTTGCGCGTATCCTGGTCGGTATCGGCCGCGGAAAGGGCGAGGAAGTCGAAATGGGTGTCGCCTTTGCCTTGCAGGACTTTTTCCATATAGGCCATGGAGTCGTCATAGCGCCCGGCCCGTGCCAGTTGCACGGCGGCGGCACGTTGCGCCTCGAGGTCGTCCTGGGCGTTTTTCGCCCAGATCAGCGCAGTATCCAGCGCCGCCTGATCGGCGCCCAGGTATTCGGCGATGCGGAATGCCCGTTCGGAGATGCCCGGATCCTGAGTGTTGATCGCCTGGGTGACGTAGTTGTCCAGGGCAATGTCGAAACGATTGCGCTGGCCAGCCAGTTCGGCACTCAACAGGCTGAAGATCGTGTCTTCACTGAACGAGCTGTAAACCTTGGGCTTTTCAGGTGCCGGGGTGCTGTCTTCGGCCGGCGGCGTACCGTCCGACGACACCGGTGCCAAGGCCTGGCAGCCGCTGAGGAAGACTAAAGCGAGAAGCAACGCGGAAGATCTATTCATATAGGAAGAGGACGACTAACCTGCGGTCGGATCATCATGACACAAGCCTCGGGGCAAACATAACCGGCCCGCCAATTTACCCGCTGCTCCTGTGCATGCAGAGGTCGAGCCCGCGTAAACGAGAACCGCTCGCAAGCACGGTCGTCGCCTACTGGCTCAATAGATATCGAGTAGTTGTTCTGAATCTGACGAAGTAGGACAATTGCCGGCTTCACGTCACCATCAGCGACTTTGAATGGCCTTCCTCGCACTCGGTATTAACCACAAGACTGCTTCAGTAGACGTCCGCGAGCGCGTGGCCTTTACCCCTGAGCAGCTGGTTGAGGCCTTGCAGCAGCTCTGCCGACTCACCGACAGCCGCGAAGCTGCGATCCTCTCCACCTGCAATCGCAGTGAACTCTATATAGAACAGGATCACCTGTCGGCGGATATCGTGCTGCGCTGGCTGGCCGAATATCATCATTTGAGTCTCGATGAACTGCGCGAAAGCGCCTATGTGCACGAAGATGATGCGGCAGTTCGTCACATGATGCGGGTGGCTTCCGGGCTCGATTCGCTGGTGTTGGGCGAGCCGCAGATTCTTGGTCAGATGAAATCGGCCTACGCCGTGGCCCGGGAGGCCGGCACCATCGGTCCGTTGCTCGGGCGGCTGTTTCAGGCCACGTTCAATGCGGCCAAGCAAGTGCGCACCGACACGGCCATCGGCGAGAACCCGGTGTCCGTGGCGTTTGCCGCGGTCAGCCTGGCGAAACAGATTTTCAGTGACCTGCAACGTAGCCAGGCCTTGCTGATCGGTGCCGGCGAGACCATTACCCTGGTCGCCCGTCATCTGCATGATCTGGGGGTCAAGCGCATCGTGGTGGCCAACCGCACGCTGGAGCGTGCAAGCACCTTGGCCGAGCAGTTCGGTGCCCATGCGGTGTTGTTGTCGGATATTCCGGCCGAGCTGGTGCGCAGTGACATCGTGATCAGTTCGACCGCCAGCCAATTGCCGATCCTCGGCAAGGGGGCGGTGGAAAGCGCCCTGAAGCTGCGCAAGCACAAGCCTATTTTCATGGTCGATATCGCCGTTCCGCGCGATATCGAACCTGAAGTCGGCGAGTTGGACGACGTTTATCTGTATAGCGTCGACGATCTCCACGAAGTAGTCGCCGAGAACCTCAAGAGTCGACAGGGCGCTGCCCAGGCTGCGGAGGAGATGGTGTCGGTCGGTGCCGAGGACTTCATGGTCCGCCTGCGGGAGTTGGCGGCAGTCGATGTGCTCAAGGCCTATCGTCAACAAAGCGAACGCTTGCGCGACGAAGAACTGCAAAAGGCCCAGCGCCTGCTGGCCAACGGTGGCAGCGCTGAAGAGGTGCTGGTGCAGCTGGCCCGTGGCCTGACCAATAAACTGCTGCACGCACCGAGCGTGCAGTTGAAAAAGCTCTCTGCCGAAGGTCGCCTCGATGCGCTGGCGATGGCCCAGGAACTCTTTGCCCTCAATGAGGGCTCATCGGAAAGCTTTTCGGATAAGAAACCGCAATGAAAGCGTCACTGCTCAATAAGCTGGACATCCTCCAGGACCGTTTCGAAGAACTGACCGCCTTGCTCGGCGATGGCGAGGTCATTTCCGATCAAAACAAATTCCGCACCTATTCCAAGGAATACGCGGAAGTCGAGCCGATTGTCGACACCTATAAACAGTTGCTCAAAGTGCAGGGTGACCTCGAAGGCGCCCAGGCACTGCTCAAGGACAGCGACCCGGACATGCGTGAAATGGCCGTGGAAGAAGTCCGCGAAGCCAAGGAGCGTCTGGTCGAACTGGAAGCCAGTCTGCAACGCATGCTTTTGCCCAAAGATCCGAACGACGGGCGCAACGTGTTCCTCGAGATCCGGGCCGGCACCGGTGGTGACGAAGCGGCGATTTTCTCCGGCGACCTGTTCCGCATGTATTCGCGTTATGCAGAACGTCGCGGTTGGCGGGTAGAGATCCTCTCGGAAAACGAGGGTGAACACGGCGGCTATAAAGAAGTGATCGCCCGGGTTGAAGGCGATAACGTCTACGGCAAGCTGAAATTCGAGTCCGGTGCCCACCGTGTGCAACGGGTTCCGGCGACAGAATCCCAAGGGCGCATCCACACCTCGGCCTGCACCGTGGCGGTATTGCCTGAGCCGGACGAACAGGAAGCGATCGAAATCAACCCGGCGGACCTGCGGATCGACACCTACCGCTCCTCCGGTGCCGGCGGTCAGCACGTCAACAAGACCGACTCGGCGATCCGCATCACTCACTTGCCATCCGGCATTGTCGTTGAGTGCCAGGAAGAGCGTTCGCAACACAAGAACCGCGCCCGAGCGATGGCTTGGCTGTCGGCCAAGCTCAATGATCAGCAGACCAGCGCCGCTGCCAATGCCATCGCCAGTGAGCGCAAGTTGCTGGTGGGCTCGGGTGATCGCTCCGAACGGATCCGCACTTATAACTTTGCCCAGGGTCGTGTGACCGATCACCGGGTCAACCTGACGCTGTATTCCCTCGACGAAATCCTCGCCGGTGGCGTCGATGCGGTGATCGAGCCGCTGCTGGCCGAGTACCAGGCTGATCAACTGGCCGCGATAGGTGAGTAAATGACGATCATTGCCAGTTTGTTGCGCGCCGCCGATTTGCCCGACTCGCCGACAGCACGTCTGGACGCCGAATTGTTGCTGGCGGCAGCGTTGGGCAAGTCCCGCAGCTTCTTGCACACCTGGCCGGAACGCATCGTCCCGAGCGAAGCGGCGCTGACGTTCGCCGAATATTTGCAGCGTCGTCGCAGTGGTGAGCCGGTGGCTTACATTCTCGGTCAACAAGGTTTCTGGAAGCTTGATCTGGAAGTGGCGCCGCACACGCTGATCCCGCGTCCGGACACCGAGTTGCTGGTGGAAGCCGCACTCGAATTGTTGCCGGTTACTGCGGCGAAAGTACTCGACCTTGGCACCGGTAGCGGCGCCATTGCACTGGCCCTGGCCAGCGAGCGTCCGGCATGGCAGGTCACCGCCGTGGATCGCGTGCTCGAAGCCGTGGCCCTGGCCGAACGCAATCGTCAGCGCTTGCATCTGAATAACGCTACGGTGCTCAGCAGTCATTGGTTCAGCGCCCTGGAAGGCCAGCGCTTTGAGTTGATCATCAGCAATCCGCCTTATATTGCCGCGACCGACCCGCACCTGGTGGAAGGTGATGTGCGCTTCGAGCCTGCCAGCGCCTTGGTGGCCGGAGCCGACGGGCTCGACGATCTGCGCCTGATCGTCGCCCAGGCACCGGATCAACTGGAAGCCGGTGGCTGGTTGATGCTTGAACACGGTTACGATCAAGCCGAGGCGGTGCGCGATCTGCTGCTGACCCGTGGCTTTGAAGACGTCCACAGTCGCACTGATCTGGGCGGTCACCAACGCATCAGTCTGGGGCGCTTGCCATGCTGAATGATCAGGAATTGCTGCGTTACAGTCGGCAAATATTATTGGCTCACATCGACATCGAGGGTCAATTGCGGCTTAAAGACAGCCGTGTGCTGATCGTCGGTCTTGGCGGTCTCGGTGCGCCAGTGGCGCTGTACCTCGCGGCTGCGGGCGTCGGTGAGTTGCATCTGGCGGATTTTGACACGGTCGATCTGACTAATCTGCAACGCCAGATCATCCACGACACCGATAGCGTCGGCATGAGCAAGGTCGACTCTGCGATCAAGCGCCTGACGGCCATCAACCCTGAGATTCAACTGGTCGCCCATCGAGCCGCACTGGATGAAGACTCTTTGGCTGCTGTGGTGGCCGGGGTGGATCTGGTCCTCGATTGTTCCGACAATTTTTCCACCAGAGAAGCGGTCAATGCCGCGTGCGTGTTGGCTGGCAAACCGCTGGTCAGTGGCGCGGCGATTCGTCTCGAAGGGCAATTGTCGGTGTTCGACCCGCGTCGGCCGGAGAGTCCGTGCTACCACTGCTTATACGGGCATGGCAGCGAGGCCGAATTGACCTGTAGCGAAGCTGGGGTGGTCGGTCCGTTGGTGGGACTGGTCGGCAGCTTGCAGGCGCTCGAAACGCTGAAGTTGCTGGCGGGGTTCGGCGAACCGCTGGTAGGACGCCTGTTGTTGATCGATGCGTTAGGCTCGCGCTTCCGAGAGTTGCGGGTCAAACGTGATCCGGGTTGCAGCGTCTGTGGGCCGAAGCATGCGTGACGCGCCGATTGGCGTGTTCGACTCGGGTGTCGGTGGGCTTTCGGTGCTGGCCGAGATCCAGCGGTTACTGCCCAATGAGTCTCTTTTGTACGTCGCCGATTGCGGGAACATTCCCTACGGCGAGAAAACCCCTGAGTTTATCCAGCAGCGTTGCAGCGTCATGGCCGGCTTTTTCCAGCAGCAGGGCGCCAAGGCCCTGGTGCTGGCCTGTAATACCGCCACCGTCGCCGGTGTTGCAGACCTGCGCCGCGATTACCCCGAATGGCCCATCGTCGGCATGGAGCCCGCGGTTAAACCGGCAGCGGCCGCTACCCGCAGTGGCGTGGTCGGGGTGCTGGCCACGACCGGCACGTTGCAGAGCGCCAAGTTCGCAGCGTTGCTCGACCGTTTCGCCACCGACGTGCGGGTGATCACCCAACCTTGTCCCGGGTTGGTGGAGCTGATCGAGAAGGGCGATTTGCACAGTCCAGCCCTTCGCCAGCTGCTTGAAAGTTATGTTGGGCCACTGCTTGGCGCGGGTGCTGACACCATTATTCTCGGCTGCACTCATTACCCTTTTCTCAAGCCCCTGCTCAAGTCGATGATTCCCGACAACATCAGCTTGATCGATACTGGCGCCGCTGTTGCACGGCAACTTCAACGCTTGTTGAACGAGCGCGAGTTGCTCGCCGATGGGCCAGCGCGAACTGCACAGTTCTGGACCAGTGCAGATCCGCAGCATTTCACAAATATATTGCCGATTTTGTGGAATAACGCCGGTGTTGTGCGAAGCTTTGAAGAGTAAGAAAGCTTTGGGGCGTCGTAAACATTGGGGTGAACTTCTGATAAATCGCCGACTTCTATAGCTGTGTGTGTCGAGCAACAAAAAAACCAAACGAAATCGTTCGGAAAAGGAAGTTTCTATGAAGCGACTATTCTGCTTGGCCGCGATTGCGGCCGCACTGATGGGGCACAGTTTTACCGCGCAGGCGGCAGGCGTGGAATTCGGGATTGGCCAGACCGGCGAATCGACCATGACTTATCGTCTGGGCATGCAATTCGATTGGGACAAGAGCTGGTGGCAAAGCGACGTGGGTCGCCTGACCGGTTACTGGAGCGGTGCCTACACCTACTGGGAAGGCGACAAAACCTCCGGCAACAACAGCCTGTCTTTCTCTCCCGTGTTTGTCTACGAGTTTGCCGGCCAGAGCGTCAAGCCATACGTCGAATTGGGGGTTGGTGTGGCGTTTTTCTCCGACACTGAAATCGAAAACAACAATCTCGGCAGTTCCTTTCAATTCGAAGACCGCTTCGGAGTGGGTCTGCGTTTTACCGGTGGTCATGAAGTCGGCATTCGTGCGACGCATTACTCCAATGCCGGTATCAGCAGCCCGAACAATGGTATAGAAAGCTACGCGTTGCATTACACGATGCCGCTGTAAATGTGGGAGCGAGCCTGCTCGCGAATGCGGTGTGTCAGTCGACATTAATATTGACTGATACATAGCATTCGCGAGCAGGCTCGCTCCCACATTGGGCTTCGATGAAGTTCGAAATTAGCGGTAAGCCGTCGAAATACCCTGTCGCTCATCAATGCATTCCGGTGCGCCCATCTCGAACTCCCGGCAAATCAGCGGGCGTTTTTCGTAGATGGTGCACATCATCGTGTCGCGATCGAGCGCGGCGCACCAGCCATCATCCAGGCGCAACATGACTTCCCCGCCCCAGTCATCGGTATCGATATAACGCTCGGGCACGCCTGTGTCGGTAATCAACATGACTTCGAGCTGGCAGCAGCAAGCTGCACAGGTCGAGCACGTAACGGCCGGCTCCGCAATTTGCAGGTGGGGAATGGTATTCATGGCGCGCAGTGTAAGGCAGTCAGTCGGTACTGTGTGAAAGCTCGGACGGACGCTGCGCCGCAGACGACGGGGGTTGTCGTGCGGCCTTGATTGACATTGCCCGCGTCTAGTCCTTGATCGGCGGACTGCTGCGTACTATGCGCTTGCCGATTGCCAACTTCACTGGGTTGGGCGTTTGCGAAAGCGGCCACAGAGCGGCCATGAACAACCCCGCAAAGGCGATTTCCAGCGGGCGTTCCCTGAGTTTGGCAAAAATGTGTCTGGCGGCTTTATCTGCCGGCCAGCTCAGGGGCATCGGGAGATCGTGTTTGACTTTCAGTGGTGAATCCACAAAATCGGGGCCGATCACGGTAACTTCGATGCCCTCGGGTGCCAGAGCAATGCGCTTGGACTCAAACAGCGTTCGCACCCCAGCGTTCGAAGCGCCGTAGGATTCAGCCTTGGGCAGGGGCAGATAGGTTACCGAACTGGCCATGCCGACCAAATGCGGGGCAATGCCGGCCCGCAATAACGGCGAGGCAGCTTCGATACAATAGCTGCTGGCGAGCAGATTGGTCCGCACCACGTGCTCGACGATCGAGGCGTCGAACTGCTGGGCATCCACATATTCACAGGTGCCAGCATTGAGGATCACTGTGTCCAGCGAACCCCACTGCTCGGCGATCTGCTCGCCGATTTCACGCACGGTCTGACCGTTGGTCAGGTCGCCGGCCACCACCAGTACCTGGCCCGGATATCGCTGGGACAAGACTTTCAACGGCGCCAACGAGCGTGAGCTGACTGCCAGGTGGGCGCCGGTTTTCAATATTTCTTCGGCCAACGCCGCGCCAATGCCGCTGCTGGCGCCGGTCAGCCAATATCGTCGTGGCGGCGTAAGGCTCATCCCCATCTCCTTGTTAGCCAGAAACTTGTCCGGCCCAACCCATTACTCATGGTAGCCTCCTGTGCCTTGTTGTTGTGGCAGATTTTTGAACGCAGCGAGGGCCCGTGTGCGCGACGCGTGCAGGTCGACAATCGGGGGAGGATAATCCGCGACCCCGAACAGTCCGCCGAGGCTCGCCGGGTTGTGCACTTCCTTTTTGTTCAAGCCTGCCAACTCCGGCAGCCAGTGCTTGATGAATACACCTTCGGCGTCGAATTTTTCCGACTGGCTCAACGGATTGAAAATCCGGAAGTAGGGCGCCGAGTCGGTGCCGGTCGACGCGCTCCATTGCCAGCCGCCATTGTTCGCAGCCAGATCACCATCGATCAGGTGGCGCATGAAAAAGCGTTCGCCTTCGCGCCAGTCGATCAACAGGTTTTTGGTCAGGAACATCGCCACCACCATGCGCAGGCGGTTGTGCATCCAGCCGGTTTCCAACAGTTGGCGCATGGCCGCGTCGATGATCGGCAAACCCGTGCGGGCCTGTTGCCAGGCCGCGAGTTCTTCCGGCGCATCGCGCCAGGCCAGGGCCTCGGTTTGCGGACGGAAAGCGCGGTGGCGAGAAACCCTCGGGTAACCCACCAATATGTGTTTATAGAACTCGCGCCACAGCAGTTCATTGATCCAGGTCACGGCACCGATCTTGCCGCTTTCGAATTCGCCTTGATTGCTTTGCAGCGCAGCGTGAAGGCATTGACGCGGGGATATCACCCCGGCGGCGAGATAGGCTGACAGTTGACTGGTACCGGGTTTCGCCGGGAAGTCCCGTTCGCTTTGGTAATAGTCGATCTGGGCATCGGTGAAGCTGTCGAGGCGGCGCCGGGCCTCGGCTTCACCGGCTGGCCACAATGCACGCAAGCGCTCGGTGGGTGGGGTGAACCCTGGGATGTGGGGCGGAATCTCATCACTGGCGATGTTCAGCGGCGTTTGCGCCATGGGAGCGCTGACCAGTCGGGGCAGCGACCGGTGGAGGCGTTCATAACAGACTTTGCGGAACTGACTGAAGACCTGGAAATAGGTCCCGGTTTTGGTCAGCACGCTACCAGGCTTGAACAGCAACTGATCGAGGTAGCTGTGAACATCGATACCTTGGGATTTCAGCGTCTGGGCTACCGCCGCATCCCGGCGGGACTCATGAATGCCGTATTCTTCATTGAGGTGAACGGCACCGACATTCAGACTTTGGCACAGGTCCAGCAGCACCTGTGGCGCGTCATCCCAGCGCGCTGCCTTACGGATCAGCAGGGGAATGTTCAGTTCGCCCAGTGTCTGTTTCAGTTCACCCAGGTTGCGCAGCCAGAAGTCCACTTTGCACGGCGCATCGTCGTGTTCCAGCCATTGTTCCGGGCTCAGCAGATACACCGCCACGCTCGGCCCCACCGCAGCAGCGGTGGCGAGGGCAGTGTTGTCGTGTACGCGCAAATCGCTGCGCAGCCAGATCAATTGCATGGAGGTGTCCATTAAATCAGTCCACGCTGAACGAGTGCCTGGTGTGCCAACAACGGATCTTCAGCCAGGTACAAATCAGCGATTACGAAGGTTCTGACGGACAACTCGGTATGGTGAATGCACACCGTTGGTCCGGCGATCATTTTTGGGCAACTGACGCCATTCAAAAGTTTCGTCAGCTGTGAAAGGTTTATGGCTTTGCTGGAATACAGCAGTACGCCTCGGGCTTGCAGACGGTCGACCGCCAGCGAAAGTTCGCCGGCAGGCAGCGGCCAGTCGAACACCTCCACCGGGCAATCGGTGCTACTGATCAACCATGCGGTGAGCCATAGATGAGGTTCCAGAGGCAAATCCGAGTGATTGATCAACAGCAGTGGGGCGGTGTTTAGCTGACGGTTGTTATGGTAGATGCGCGCGCCGAATTTGCTGCGTAACCAGGAATAAAAAAACACGCGTTCCATCTGGGCGCCGAACTGGCCCTGCCAGCGTTGTTCCAGTTCCGTCAGTAATGGCATCAGCAGTTGCTCGCACAAAGTGCGCGGCGGGTACAACGCCATGGCCTGATTGACGGTGTCGTCCAGCGTGCGTTCGTTCAATTGCGTAACCGTGTTCAGCAAGGTCTGGCGCAGCAGGTGCCAATCGTTTTCCACGGGTTCGCTAAAGGCTTGTGGGGTTTCGAGCAATTGCTTGACCTGGCTGACAGCGACACCGCGGTTGAGCCAGGTGAGGATCATCAGGATGCGCTGCACATGCTCGGCGGAGAACAGCCGATGCCCTTTGGGCGTTCGTTGCGGCACGATCAGGCCATACCGCCGCTCCCAGGCACGCAAGGTGATAGCGTTGACGCCGGTCTGCCGTGCCACTTCACGAATCGGCAGCCAGCCTTCGTCGAGGGCTTTCTTGAAGTCCATGCCTTGGTCTTCGCTGGCGCTGCTGTCGATAGGGGCTTTCATCAGATGGCGTTTCGCAAACTGAGGTTTTCCGGGTGCGGTTGCAGGTAAACCTGTTGCGCAATGTAAGGATCGGGGTGTTGACGAAAGTGATGCTTGAGCAGTGTCAACGGCACCACCAACGGCACGATGCCGTGGCGATACTGGCCGATGACGTGCTGCACTTCCTGCTTGTCCTCGGCGCTGATCGCCTGTTTGAGATAGCCGCTCAGGTGCTGCAAGACATTGGTGTGGGTGCGGCGCGTGGCGCATTTTTTCAGCGCGGCCATCAGCTCACTGAAGTAGCGTGGGCCAAGCTCTTGCGGATCGGTGTGTCCCATGTTGCCCAACAGATTGCCCAGGGTTTTGTATTGCACCGGGTTGTGGGCCATCAGCAAATATTTGTAGCGCGAATGAAAGTCCGTCAGGCCGCGACGGCTCAGGCCTTCTTTCAGGAGTTGCTGCCAGGCGCTGTAGGCGAATACGCGGGTCAGGAAGTTTTCTCGCAGTACCGGATCGTTGAGCCGACCGTCTTCTTCCACCGGCAGGTCAGGATGCAAGGCGCAGAACGCCCGGGCATAGATACCCTGGCCACCGCTGTCCTGCGGTGCGCCGTTGGCGTGATAGACCTTGACCCGTTCGATGCCACAGGAGGGGGACTTCTGCATGAAGATATAACCGCAGACATCGCCCAGTTCCGCCGCCATCTGTTGTCCGTACTCAGCCAGTGGCCGGGTAACGTTCAGCTGGCGATCGACCGTGCCGACGGCTTCAGGCTGATTCGGATCGCCCACCAGCCGGATCGGCTCGCGAGGAATGCCCAGGCCGATAGCGACTTCCGGGCAGACCGGCACGAAATCAAAGTAATCGGTGAGGATGCGGCTGCACAGTCGTGATGCCTTGTGCCCGCCGTTGTAGCGCACCTCGGCGCCCATCAGGCAGGCGCTGATGGCGATTTTCGGTTTCGCGGCGGGAAGGAACATTGGAGCACCTCGGAATCAGAACCTGTGCAGAAACAAAATCTGTACAGCATGGGTTCATCTTAGATTCAAAGGTGTACAAGTCAATTTTTTTGTATAAGTTTTTAGGGGCGCAATGAACGCGATCGCCCGGCGTCACTGTTTTCGTTGTTTAAGGGGGGGGCTGCTGTCCATCTCGACAGCAGCAAATGACGCAGGATTCACTGCAGATGCGCGTGCAGACGGCGAGCGGCTTCCTGGCCACTTAGCCAAGCCCCTTCGACACGTCCGGACAGGCACCAGTCGCCGCAGGCATACAGGCCCAGGTCGGCATCGGCCAGGGTGCCCCATTCATGACTGCTGGCCGGGCGGGCGTAGAGCCAGCGATGGGCGAGGCTGAAGGATGGCGCCGGCATGGCGTCGTGCAACAATTCGGCAAACGCACCGTGCAACTGCTCGATCACCGCTTCTTTTGGCAGGTCGATGTGCTGGCGACTCCAGGCGCTGGTGGCATGCAGCACCCAGGTGTCGAGGGTATTGTCGCGCCCCGGTTTGCTGCGGTTGCGCGCCAGCCAATCCAGCGGGCTGTCTTGCACGAAGCAGCCTTCCATGGGCGTATCCAGCGGAGTTTCAAACGCCAGTGCGACGGCCCAGGTGGGGTCCATTTTTACCCCGGCGGCAGCGCCGGCCAGCTTCGGCGCGGAAGCCAGCAACGCCGTCGCCTGCGGTGCCGGCGTGGCGATCACCACGTGGCTGAACGGGCCGTGGGTAAAGCCTTCGGCATCCTGCAGGTGCCAGTGTTCTTCCCCGCGATAGACCTCGGTGATCCGGCAAGCGAAATGCACTTCGAGATCACCGATCAAGGCGCGGGTGATGGCGCTCATGCGTGGCGTACCCACCCAGCGCGTCTGTTCGTCCGGCGACAGGTTCAGTTGGCCGCCATGGTAGGTGTAAAGCTGCGGTGTCCACTCGGCGACCCAGCCGTTGGCTTGCCAGCGCTGGACTTCTGTGACGAAGCGGCGATCCCGGGCAGTGAAATATTGCGCGCCCATATCCAGGGCACCCGCATCGCTGCGCTTGCTCGACATGCGTCCGCCACTGCCGCGGCTTTTATCGAAAAGTTGCACGACATGCCCTGCGTCTGTCAGGGCTTGTGCGGCTGAGAGTCCGGCAATGCCGGTGCCGATGATTGCGATAGGTACAGTCATAAGGGCCTCGTTTACCTTTCTGTACAGACTACGCCGGGGTTGAAACCTGTACAATGATGTTTTTCGGTATAACTTTTAGCGTTCTCGTTCCGACAGCTTGGCCTATTGTTAAACACAGAGTCTGCCCGATATCAAAGATCCCTTGCTTATAAAAATAGACTAGTGATCAGGGTAAAACGCCACGCGAGGAAGAAGTCATGCACATATTGCTGACCGGCGGTACTGGTTTGATAGGACGTCAGCTCTGCCGACACTGGTTGAGTCAGGGGCATCGCTTGACCGTGCTGAGTCGTACGCCGGAAAAAGTCGCGAAAGTCTGCGGCCCTCAGGTACGGGGCGTGGCACTGTTGGAAGAGATCGGACAAGAGGCGGTGGACGCTATCGTCAATCTCGCCGGTGCGCCGATCGCCGACCGTCCCTGGACGACCAAGCGCAAGGCGCTGCTGTGGAGCAGTCGCATCACCCTGACGGAAACCCTGCTGGCCTGGCTCGAAACTCGCGATCAGAAGCCGCAGGTATTGATTTCCGGTTCCGCTGTCGGCTGGTACGGCGATGGCGGTGAGCGTGAACTGACCGAGGACTCGCCACCGGTTATCGACGACTTCGCCAGCCAGTTGTGCATCGCCTGGGAAGAAACCGCCCAGCGCGCCGAAGCCTTGGGCATTCGAGTGGTGCTCATCCGAACCGGGTTGGTGTTGTCCGCTGAGGGCGGCTTTTTGTCGCGGCTGTTACTGCCGTTCAAACTGGGGCTGGGAGGGCCGATCGGCAACGGTCGGCAATGGATGCCGTGGATCCATATCAACGATCAAATCGCGCTGATTGATTTTCTCCTGCATCGCAATGAAGCCAGCGGTCCCTATAATGCCTGCGCACCGAAGCCGGTGCGCAATCGCGAGTTCGCCAAAACCTTGGGCAGCGTGTTGCACCGCCCCTCGTTCATGCCAATGCCGGCCCTTGTGTTGAAGGTCGGGCTCGGCGAATTGTCGCTATTGTTGTTGGGTGGCCAGCGGGCCACGCCGGCGCGCTTGCTCAAAGCGGGTTTCACTTTCCAGTTCACTGATTTGCGCGCGGCCCTGGACGATCTGTCCAGCCGCCTCTGAAATAGGACGTTGCATGACCGATCACGCGTTGCTTCTGGTCAACCTGGGCTCACCTGCCTCCACCTCGGTGGCAGATGTGCGCAGCTACCTCAATCAGTTTCTGATGGACCCGTATGTGATAGACCTGCCATGGCCGGTGCGACGTCTGTTGGTGTCGCTGATTCTGATCAAGCGTCCCGAGCAGTCGGCCCATGCCTACGCCTCGATCTGGTGGGAGGAGGGCTCGCCGCTGGTAGTGCTCAGTCGCCGTCTGCAACAAGCCATGACTGCTCAATGGCACCACGGCCCGGTGGAGTTGGCAATGCGTTACGGCGAGCCGTCCATTGAAGCGGCAATGCTGCGCCTGGCAGGCCAGGGCCATAAAAAGATCACTCTGGCGCCGCTTTATCCACAGTTCGCCGATAGCACCACGACCACGGTCATCGAAGAGGCCAAGCGTGTCTTGCGCGAGAAGCAACTCGACGTGCAACTGTCGATACTCCAGCCCTTCTACGATCAGCCGGAGTATCTGGACGCGCTGGTCGCCACGACCCAGCCGTATCTGCAACAGCATTACGATCACTTGTTGCTGAGCTTTCATGGTTTGCCGGAACGACACCTGACCAAGATCGACCCCACTGGTCACCATTGCTTCAAAAGCGAGAACTGCTGCCAGAACGCTTCGCCGGAAGTCCTGGCGACCTGCTATCGCGCACAATGCCTGCGCAGTGCTGCAGAGTTTGCCAAGCGCGTGGGCTTGCCCGATGGCAAATGGTCTGTGTCGTTCCAATCGCGTCTGGGGCGCGCCAAGTGGATCGAACCCTACACCGAAGCGCGTCTCGATGAGCTGGCCAAAAGCGGCGTTAAGAAGTTGTTGGTGATGTGCCCGGCATTCGTTGCCGATTGCATCGAGACGCTGGAGGAGATCGGTGATCGCGGGCTCGAACAGTTCCGCGAAGCGGGGGGCGAGGAGTTGGTTCTGGTACCGTGTCTCAACGATGATCCGCGGTGGGCAAAGGCCTTGAATACGTTGTGTGAGCGAGCACCGCTGGCGCTTTAAAGGCTTCGCGAGCAAGCCCGCTCCCACATTGGATCTGCGTCGTTCGCAAATTCCCTGTGGGAGCGAGCCTGCTCGCGAAAGCTATCTGATGGCGACTCAGACCTCAAGCCGTTACAACAGCGGCTCATCCGCCTTCTTGTGTTTCCAGCTGTCATTGCCCGGCAGGATCAGGTTCAGTGCAATCGCCACTACCGCGCACAGCGCGATGCCTTTGAGGCCGAAGTCATCGGGACCAGTGCCGGTGCCGACCAGTACGCCGCCAATCCCGAACACCAGGGTCACCGACACGATTACCAGATTACGTGCCTCGCCCAGATCGATCTTGTGGCGAATCAGCGTATTCATGCCTACCGCTGCGATCGAACCGAACAACAGGCAGAGAATCCCGCCCATCACCGGTACCGGAATGCTTTGCAGCAGCGCACCGAATTTGCCGATGAACGCCAGGCTGATGGCGAAGATCGCTGCCCAGGTCATGATTTTCGGGTTGTAGTTCTTGGTCAGCATCACCGCGCCGGTGACTTCGGCGTAGGTGGTGTTGGGCGGACCGCCGAACAGGCCGGCTGCGGTGGTGGCAATGCCGTCCCCCAGCAAGGTGCGGTGCAAACCCGGTTTTTTCAGGTAATCGCGACCGGTCACGCTACCCACGGCAATCACGCCGCCGATGTGCTCGATGGCCGGAGCCAAGGCTACCGGAACAATGAACAGGATCGCTTGCCAGTTGAATTCCGGTGCTGTGAAGTTCGGCAGGGCGAACCACGGTGCAGCGGCAATCTTGGCGGTGTCGACCACGCCGAAGTAAAACGACATGCCAAAACCCACCAGCACGCCGGAGATGATCGGTACCAGGCGGAAAATGCCTTTGCCGAACACTGCGACGATCAGGGTGGTCAGCAACGCGGGCATCGAGATCAGCATCGCCGTCTGGTAATGAATCAGCTCGGAACCGTCACCCGCCTTGCCCATCGCCATGTTGGCGGCAATCGGTGCCATGGCCAGGCCAATGGAGATGATCACCGGACCGATCACCACCGGTGGCAGCAGGCGGTCGATGAAACCGGTGCCTTTGATCTTCACGGCAAGGCCGAGGAAGGTGTAGACGAAACCGGCCGCCATCACGCCGCCCATGGTCGCGGCCAGGCCGAACTGGCCCTTGGCGAGAATGATCGGGGTGATGAAAGCAAAACTCGATGCCAGGAACACCGGCACCTGACGCCCGGTGACGACCTGGAACAGAATCGTCCCCAGGCCGGCGGTAAACAGCGCCACGTTCGGGTCAAGGCCGGTAATCAGCGGCATCAACACCAGGGCGCCGAAGGCCACGAACAGCATCTGGGCGCCAGACAGTACCGTGCGCCAGAGCGGATCGTTGAACTCTTGCTGCATGGTCACGCGTCCTTCTGCTTGGTGCCGAAGATCTTGTCACCGGCATCGCCCAGGCCCGGAATGATATAACCGTGTTCGTTGAGTTTTTGATCGATGGAAGCGGTGTAGATGATCACGTCCGGGTGGGCCTTCTCGACCACGGCAATGCCTTCCGGCGCGGCGACCAGCACCATGGCGCGGATGTCCTTGCAGCCGGCTTTCTTCAACAGATCGATGGTGGCGACCATCGAACCGCCGGTGGCGAGCATCGGGTCGATGATCATTGCCAGGCGCTCGTCGATTTCCGGTACCAGTTTCTCAAGGTAGGTGTGGGCTTCGAGAGTTTCCTCGTTGCGGGCCACGCCCACGGCGCTGACTTTGGCGCCCGGGATCAGGCTGAGCACGCCTTCGAGCATGCCGATACCGGCGCGCAGGATCGGTACCACGGTAATCTTCTTGCCGGCGATTTTCTCGACCGACACCGTGCCGCACCAACCCTCGATATCGTAGGTTTCCAGTGGCAGGTCTTTGGTGGCTTCATAGGTCAGCAGGGCGCCGACTTCCTGAGCGAGCTCACGGAAATTCTTGGTGCTGATGTCTGCGCGGCGCATTAGGCCAAGTTTGTGACGGATCAGCGGATGGCGGATCTCGAGGATGGGCATGGGGAAAGGCTCCGGCGGCGGGCAAAAAAACCGGCCTAGATTAATCTATCCGAGGGTGTTGTCCTATAGACATACAGTACGTTAGTCCATAAAGGCTTGATTCAGCCGTGCAGGATGCGTACCTTTGCCCGCTTTTCGCGACTATACCCCCCGCCAACCACCCCCTGGAGAGCGCCATGTCCGCTGATCTCGAGCATATCCGTCAAATCATGCGAGAGGCTGACTGCCTGTACACCGAAGCTGAAGTCGAGGCAGCCATCGCCCGTGTCGGTGCACAAATCAACGATCAACTGGCGGACAGCAACCCAGTGGTGTTCTGTGTGATGAACGGCGGGCTGATTTTCTCTGGCAAACTGCTGACCCATCTGCACTTCCCGCTGGAAGCGTCCTACCTGCACGCCACCCGCTATCGCAACGAAACCAGCGGCGGCGAGCTGTTCTGGAAAGCCAAGCCGGAAGTGTCGTTCATTGACCGTGACGTGCTGATCATCGACGACATCCTCGACGAAGGTCATACCCTGGGCGCGATCATCGACTTCTGCAAACACGCCGGCGCGCGCAAAGTGCATACCGCCGTGCTGATCGATAAAGATCATGATCGCAAGGCTCGTCCTGACCTGAAGGCCGATTTCGTCGGTCTGCCGTGCATCGACCGTTACATCTTCGGTTACGGCATGGACTACAAAGGCTACTGGCGCAACGCCAACGGGATTTTTGCCGTTAAAGGCATGTAAAACCCGCGCACCAAATCCCTGTGGGAGCAGGCTCGCTCCCACATCGGTTCTGTGTTCATCGGTCCATCGTCGTACACCCATGCTAGAGTGCTCGGCCCCGATTCCGGAGCCTGTCATGAGCCATTTGATCCGCAGCTGTGCCGCCTTGTTGCTGACCCTCAGCCTGCCCCTGGCCGCCGCTCCGGCGCCGATGCACGCACAGTTTCTGCCGCCGGATGATTTGACCCTGCGTGACGCGCAGCCCGAGCAGCAACAACTGTTGCAGGTCACCGAGTATTCGGTAGTGGTTGGCAGTCAGCGTCAATCCAATCAGCAGCCGATCCCGGTCACTTCGCCGCTGTTGATCCGTCTCAAGGGCAAGTCCTTGAACAAGGGCGCGACCATCAGCCAGGTGCTGGTCAATTTCGATGGCGAAAGCAAAAGCCTGAAAAAGCCGGTCTACGACGACCAGAGCAAAACCCTGACGCTTTACTACCCGCTGTCGCAGTACCGGGTGGTCATCGATTTGTTGCGCAATGACACGGTGTATTGCCAGTTCCTCAGTTATGCCAATGGCCATGTCTGGGCCGATCTGCACACCGGCAGCGTTCGTCCGCGTTGAGTGCCGGGCCTGCGCAGGGGTAAACTGCCCGCCCGTGAAATGTCTGCGAGCTGGAGTCGGCAATGCGTAAAGATAAGAAACAAGTGATTGGTGACGAGATCGGTGATGGGCAGATCAAGTTGTTCCTCGATTTCGAGCCGGTCGACGCCACTTCGCCTTCGTTGCACAAACTGATCAAGGCCTACCGTGGCCTGCGTATCGATGATTTCGAGCGTTTCCTGACGTTCTTCGTCGAAGCGGGCTACGATCTGGACGGCAAAGATGAGCACGGTAATGACTTCGTTGCCCTGATCAAGGATCAGCGCAACGCACCGGATTACATCGAGCTGATCGAAAAGGCCCGCGGCTAACCCGTTTCCTGCGGAGAGCCATAAAAAAACGCCCCGCTCTCATTGAAAGCGGGGCGTTTTTATTGGGGCTGGATCAAGCGTAGCTTTCGGTTTCGCTGCTGGCTTCAACCAGTTCCAGGGCGACGTTGTTCTGCGTGTTGATCTTGCGATACAACGCAGCGTCGGTTTCCAGGACTTTCTCGCGGGCCGGGAAGATCTCCGCCAGTTTGGCAGCCCATTCGCCCTTGGCTTTGCCCGGGAAGCATTTTTCGATCAGTTCCAGCATGATCGAAACGGTCACCGAGGCACCTGGCGAAGCACCGAGCAGGGCGGCCAAAGAGCCGTCCTTGGCCGCGACCAGTTCGGTACCGAACTGCAGGACGCCGCCTTTTTTCGGGTCTTTCTTGATGATCTGCACCCGCTGGCCGGCCACTTCCAGGCGCCAGTCTTCGGCTTTCGCTTCCGGGTAGAAACGCCGCAGGGATTCCAGGCGTTGTTCCATCGATTGCATCACTTCGCTGACCAGGTATTTGGTCAGGTCCATGTTGTTTTTCGCCACGGCCAGCATCGGTCCGATGTTGCCGGCGCGAACCGACATCGGCAGGTCCATGAAGGAGCCGTGCTTGAGGAACTTGGTGGTGAAACCGGCGTAAGGTCCGAACAACAGGGATTTCTTGCCGTCGACGACGCGGGTGTCCAGGTGCGGCACGGACATCGGTGGCGAGCCCACGGCAGCCTGGCTGTACACCTTGGCCTGGTGGTGCTTGACCACTTCCGGGTTGTCGCAACGCAACCATTGGCCGCTGATCGGGAAACCACCGAAGCCTTTGCTCTCTTCGATGCCCGAAGCCTGCAGCAACGGCAATGCCGCGCCGCCAGCGCCGAGGAAGACGAACTTGGCATCGACGTCACGGGTGTTACCGCTGTTGACGTCCTTGATGCTGACGGTCCAGCCGCCGTTGTTGCGCTTGAGGCCGGTGACGCGCTTGCAGTACTTGACCTGGGCATCGGGTGCGCTGGTCAGGTGCTTGAGCAACTGGTTGGTCAGGGCGCCGAAGTTGACGTCGGTGCCATTGATCACGCGGGTGGCGGCGAGGGTTTCGCCAGCGTCACGCCCCGGCATCATCAACGGCATCCACTCGGCCATCTTCGCCTTGTCTTCGGTGTATTCCATGTCCGCGAACGCGTGGTGCTTGCTCAGCACCTTGAAGCGTTCCTTGAGGAAGGACACGCCGCTGTCGCCTTGGACGAAGCTCAGGTGCGGCACCGGACTGATGAAGGACTTGCACGAACCGAAGGTGCCTTTTTTGGTCAGGTACGACCAGAACTGCTTCGACACCTCGAACTGGGTGTTGATGTGCACGGCTTTCTTGATGTCGACGGTGCCATCGGCAGCCTGTGGCGTGTAGTTCAGCTCGCACAGGCCGGCGTGACCGGTACCGGCGTTGTTCCATGGGTTGGAACTCTCGGCAGCACCGGAATCCATCAGCTCGACGACTTCCAGCTTGATCGCGGGGTCGAGCTCTTTGAGCAGTACCGCGAGGGTGGCACTCATGATGCCGGCCCCAACCAGTACTACGTCGACTGCTTCGTTATGCGCCATTTAACGCGTCTCCAAAATCTGCAGCACCAAATTGACGGCATGGCTGCCAGGAGTGACGGGGCGTGTCTGTGTGGCCCCAGGTACCCATGGCAGGATCGCCATGTCCGAATCTTCGCAATTTTTCGCAACTTCGACGGACGCTACCTGCCGGGTCTAATCAGAGTCCCATGAACTCATTTCAACGAGCGGCTGGCAATTCGACTTATGGTCGATACATCCGTTTGTGCAACCAAATCCGTAGCGGACAGGCTTCAGGCTCCGGTATTCGAGGCGTACTCGGTCCTGTGTCGTCGGGCTGTAGTAGACGCTAATGGTGCATGTTCAGACGCAAAACTATTCATTTGCTCGCCACACTCTTGTGAAGTTGTGAAAACCCGTTTTTTTCACGCTCTTTTGAAGACGTGAACCTCAAAAAGGGCTGCCCCAGCCTGGCACTGTGCCCCGGATGGCCTGCCACCAGGAGATACCGGGTGGCAAATCGGGCAAACAGCTCAGTGACCGAGCGTAATGACAGCTCTGCAGATTCGCGAAAAGTGGAGGTTTTGCTTGAGCAACAGCAAGCGCGCCAGCTTCACTCGATCTGGGTGGGCGGCTCTCTGTGGGCGGTGCGGGGTGTCAATACCAGGGCATTGACGATGCTGCGAGGCCCGATCAGGAGACGTCCTTATAATCGGGGGGAGATTGTAGCGAAGAAACGTAGGGAATTGGTCGTGTTTAATGACTTTTATTAGGCGTCTGGTCAGGTGGTCAACAGTGGCTGCGAACGTGAGCGGGGTTGGCGCTGGGTGACGCGGACGCTGGCGGGCAGGGGCTGGTGCAGCCAGTTCAGGCGGATTTCCTCGATTTCGACCCAGCCATCGCCCATCGGCTGAAGGCTGCATTGCTTGAAGGCCTGGCAATGGCCATTGCGATCCAGCAGGGCGAAGCAGCGGTGAAGAGGGCGAGGGGTGAACAATGAGATGAGCAAGCGCATGGCGAACTAGACCTTGTGGGTGATTACCGCCCACCTTGTCAAAAAGTCGTGACGTGCATGTGAAAGAAGGGTGAACGGTGCGTGACATCGAACCCCGATCTACAGGATTTGTCAGATATTTCAGTCATCGTTGCGAGACGCTAGTTCGCCGCAGTGGCGCACCGCTATACTGCCGGCCTGTTTGTGCCTGATTCTGGAGAGAAGAGCATGTTGCAACGCCTGTTGTTCGGTTTGATCACTGTGACCACCTTGACGCTGGTCGGCTGCGCCCACAGCCCGCAACAACTGAACCCGGAACCCAAGCTGACGGCGCAACTGGCACCGGTAGGACGCGGTCAGCCGGTTGTGGTGCGTGTGGTGGACGGTCGTCCGTCGCCAACCCTGGGCACCCGTGGCGGCCTGTATCCGGAAACCAGCGCGATTACCGTACAGGGCGCGCAGATCCTGCCGAAGCTGCAAGCCCAGGCTGAAGCCGCCGTGCGCCTGTTGGGTTTTACTCCGACGGCCAATGCGATGAACGCTCCACAACTGACCGTGACCCTGGCAGAGCTGAAATATCAGTCGCCTAAAGAGGGCATGTATGTGACCGAAGCCACCATCGGCGCGACATTCCGCTCCGATGTGCAAAATGCCAACCGTCGCTACAGCGGTCGTTACGGTGCATCTCTGGACCAGCGCTTCGGCATGGCGCCGAACCAGGAAACCAACACCAAGCTGGTCAGCGATGTGTTGAGCGATGCGTTGACTCGCTTGTTCAAGGATCCGACCGTGGGTCAGATTCTCGCCGAATAACCTTCTGCAAGATGCAAAAAAGCCCGGTGCCAGCGATGGCACCGGGCTTTTTCATGTCTGTGGGAGCGAGCCGCCCGGAGCCGGCTCGCTCCCACAAGGGAATCGCGGATTCAGGCGGCCTGCGAGTAAAAGTCCAGCACACTCACACCCGTCAGCAGATCCGCTTCCGGTAAATCTGCATGCTGATGACCGCCCAGTGCGCAATACACCAGCCAATGACGGTCTTGAACGTTGAAGGCGAGGCTGCCAACGAGGGTTTGTTGTTCTTCACTGTGACTGATGAGGTAGAGGCGATCCTGGTTTTCGGCGTGGAGCATGACGCAGTCCGTGTCGGTTTCGAGGGGGCACAGACTGGCCTATTCAGATGACGAAGCCGTGACGCAGGACAGCCTTTGGTCAATTGCTTCGTTTTTTGTCGGAAAGGGAGGGCAGGTATGAAGGCTTTCGGTAGAATCCGCGCCGCGGTCGTCCGTTCGGCGTCTGCCACACCTGATTTGCTTGAGGCTCGTGATGTCGCTGCATTTGATGACGCTGTTTACCGCCCATCCCGCCAAATTGATTAACCTGCTGGCCTTGTTCTTTGCCTTTCCGGGCGGCTGGCTGCTGCACGCCACCCGTCGTCGCGAACAGCGGGCGATGGCCAGTCTGCGTGCTCAACGCCAGAAACGTCCCAGCGAAGAACCCTCGCTGGATTGGGCGACCCTGCGCATGAACCGGTTTTTCTACCGCTTCGGCTTCGCCTGCATGGGGCTGGCGCTGCTGGTGTCGTGGATCAGCACGCAGGTCTAGTAAACAGTTGTAGGTCGCGATCTTTTGATCAAAAAAACGGCGCCCGAAGGCGCCGTTGTTGAATTCGGGATTAAAGCGGCAACCCCGCCTTCACTCGATACTGATTGCGCACCGGCGTCGCATATTGCAGCACCAGGAACGGGCGATGTTCCTCGGGGCAGGCGTCCAGGCGTTGCTGCCACTGCTCCTGGGCCTTGGTCAGTTCGTCGGCGGCAAACAGCTCGGCGGCACCGGGCACCTGCAATTGCGGGTCGGCATCTTTCCACTGGGCGTAAGCCAGGTAGTGCACCGGAAACAGGCGATAACCGCCCAGAATCTGCTTGTCCATCTCGACCGCCAACTGCTTGGTGTCTTCGAACAGCTCGGTGATCGGCGCGGCAAAGTTCACATGGACCCGGCCCTTGTAGCCGGTGATGCCCTTGGCGATGCTCACATCGTCCTCGCCTGGCGCCTTGGTGTAGGTGCCAGTGGTGGCGCGGATATAGAGTTCGCGGGCCTTGGCCTGGTCGCACGGGTCGTATTCGTAGCTGATCGAGACGGGGGTCAGGTTCAGCGAACGGATGACTTCGCCGAACGGTTCGTCCTTGCGGCTCATGTGAAACATCTTGAGAATCGCCGACTCGGTACGGTCGTCGCCGTCCTTGGCCCGGCCTTCGGCCTGGGCGATCCAGATCGAGGCGCAATCGTTGCGGATCGAATGGTTGATGTAGGCCGAGAGTAACTGATACGCCGCCATTTTCTCGCGGCGTCCGGTGATCGAACGGTGCACGATAAAGCTCTTGTTCAGGCGCATCAGGTCGCTGACGAAGGGCTTTTGCAGCAGGTTGTCGCCGATGGCGATGCGCGGGGTCGGCAGGCCGGCGTGGTACACGGCGTAGTTGACGAAGGCCGGGTCCATCACGATGTCGCGGTGGTTGGCGATGAACAGATAGGCGCTGCCGGACTTGAACTGCTCGACTCCGGTGTAGGTCACCCCATCCGTGGCGCGTTCGATGGTGTGGTCGACGTAATACTCGACTTTGTCCTGCAAAGTAGCCACCGACGTGATACCGGCGAACTCACGGCGCAGACGATGGGCTATAAGAGGTTTGAGTGCCCAGCCTAAAGCGCCGGCAAAACGCGGGAAGCGGAAGTGGGTGAGGATATCTAGAAACGCCTTGTCGCCAAGCAGTCGTGCCAGCACCGCTGGGACTTCACTGTCGTCGTAAGGTCGGATGGCATCGAATTCGCCCATCATGCTCTCTTGTTAGAAACGGCTAGGGTAAGTAAAGGTTCTGATCGAAAACCGGCGGGGCACGGTCTGAAAAAGTAGTCAGACAAAAATAGCCCTGCAAATAGACCGGCGATTATACGCACAAGTCACCTGGGAGACCGCGATGCTGGAAAATGCCGTTTATGAATGTCCTTATTGTGGTGAGGAAGTGGAAACCACTCTGGACCTGTCCGGTGGGGATCAGACCTATATTGAAGACTGTCAGGTGTGCTGCCGGCCGATAACCTTTGTGTTGCAGGTGCACGGCGAAGAATGGCATCTCGACGTATTCAGCGAGAACGAATAAGGGCATCTATGCAACGAATCTACGAGCCGGAAAACCTGATGGAAGGCGAGTTGCTGCAAGGCATGCTCGCCAGCGAAGGTATCGAGGCGCATCTGGTGGGACGCGATCTGGTCGGTGCCAGCGGCGAACTGCCGATCTTCGGTCTGTTGGGGTTGGCGGTGGATAACGACCAGGCCGAATATGCCCGCGAGTTGATCGATGCGTACAATGCCGCGCTGCCGCTTTCCGGTGATGAACCGGAGAGCTTTCCGGGCACGCTGGTCTGTTAGGCTGGCCGTTCGTTTGATCAAGAGCCGTGTTGCCCCATGTGTGGACGTTATGCCCTGTTTCGCTGGAACCCCGCGTTTGCAGCCCTGCCTGGCTTCCCTGCCGATCAGCAGGCCCAGTGGAACATTTCCCCCAATGATTCGGTGTTGATGCTGCGTGCCGGTGCGGACGGTCAGCGCGAGCTGGCGCGTGCGCGTTGGGGGCTGACACCGCCATGGCTGACCGATTTATCCCGCACCCCGGCCCATGCCCGGGCCGAAACCGTGGCCGAGCAGCCGATGTTCCGCCAAGCGCTGCGCGAGCGACGCTGCCTGTTGCCGGCCAACGGTTTCTACGAATGGCGCGGCACCACGCGCAAACGCCCGTACTGGCTGACGCCGGGAGAGGGCTCGTCACTGTTTTTCGCGGCGATCTGGGAGGCGTACCCAGTTCAGGAGCAGGTGTGGCTGAGCACGGCGGTCATTACTCAGCCGGCTGCCAATCAGCGGCGGCCGTTGATTCTCGATGCGGCGGGGCAAGACGCCTGGCTTGATCCGGAAACGCCGTTGCATGCCTTGCAGGCCCTGCTGGCCAGTGAACCCGCCGCGTTGCGCGAACGGGTGCTGGCCAACATGGTCAATGATCCGAAGCTCAATGGGCCGGAGTGTCTTACGCCGGGTTGAGTCATTTGGCGTCACTACTGACGCCTTCGCGAGCAGGCTTGCTCCCACGGTTGATCTCCAGTGAGTACGGAATTTATGTGTCACTCAGATCCAATGTGGGAGCGAGCCTGCTCGCAAAGGGGCCTCTGGATCAGACCTTGAACTGATTGATCAACCGCCGCTGCTGCTCGGCCAATTTGGTCAAATCCGCACTGGCCGCGCTCGATTCATCCGCGCCGCCCGCCACTTCGTTGGCCACTTGCCCGATGTTGATCACGTTGCGGTTGATGTCGTCCGCCACCGCGCTTTGCTCCTCGGCGGCGCTGGCGATCTGGGTGTTCATATCGTTGATGACCGACACCGCTTGCGTGATGGTTTCCAGGGCTTCGGCCGCTTTGGCTGCGTGTTGCACGCTCTCGTCGGTGCGGTTCTGGCTGTCCTCCATGACCCGCACCACATCCCGCGTGCCTTGTTGCAGCTGCTGAATCATGGTCTGGATTTCTTCCGTGGCCTTCTGAGTCTTCTGTGCCAGGTTACGCACCTCGTCAGCCACCACCGCAAAGCCACGACCCTGTTCACCGGCCCGGGCCGCTTCGATGGCCGCGTTCAGGGCCAGCAGGTTGGTCTGTTCGGCAATCCCGCGAATAGCCGTGAGGATCGCGTTGATGTTTTCGCTGTCCTTGGCCAGGGTCTGCACCACGCCGACCGCCCGGCCGATTTCCACGGCGAGGGCGCCAATGGAGTTCGAAGTGTCATGGACAATCTGCTTGCCCTGGCTGGCGGCCAGGTCAGCATGGCTGGCGGCTTGCGCGGCCTGGGTCGCGTTGCGCGCCACGTCCTGGGCGGTGGCGGTCATTTCCTGCACGGCGGTGGCCACTTGATCGATCTCGGCCATTTGCTTGTGCACGCCGGTGTTGGTGCGAATGGCGATGTCGGCGGTATGCTCCGATGAATCGCTGACACTCTGCACCGAGGTCACCACCTGGGTGATCATCGCCTGCAATTTGGCCAGGAAGGTGTTGAAGCCTTTGGCAATCGAGCCCAATTCGTCGGAACGGTCGCTGGTCAGGCGACGGGTCAGGTCCCCTTCACCTTGCGCGATGTCGTCGAGCATGGCGACCATTTGCTTGAGTGGACGGGCAATGCCGTGACCTACCAGCCAGATCACCAGCAGGCCGATACCGGCAATCAGCAGGCCGACCATGGCCATGCCAAAGGTGTCGGATTTGCGCTGGGTGTTCAGGTCGGCCTGAAGCTGTTGCAGGTCCGCCATCACTGCATTCAACGGCAGTTGCAGCATCAAGGTCCAGCGGGCGTCGGTCTGACCGATGCCGAAAGGCAGGTACAACTCGATCCGGCCTTGAGCCTTGTCGACGGTGTAGGTGACTTCGCCGCGCTTGAGATTGGCCATGTTGGCGATCTGCTGGCTGTCGAGGATGTCGCTGACCTTCTCGCCGAATTTGCTCGGGTCCTTGGTATAGGCAACGATCCGCCCGTTGCCGCCGATCAGGGCCATTTCCCCGGCGCCGCTGTAGAGTTTCTGGTTGGCGCCCAGGAGCATTTCCTGGATGAAGTTCACCGACAGGTCGGCACCGACGATGCCCTGGAAGGCGCCGTTGAGCATGATCGGTTCGATGAAGGAGGCGAGCATGACGATTTTGTCGCCGACCTTGTAGGGCGCCGGATCGATCACGCAGGATTTTTTGGTTTCTTTCGAGCACAGGTAGTACTCGCTGGCGCGCACGCCCGTAGACAAGGTTTTCTGGTCGTCCACGTCAACCAGTTTGTCCAGGCCGAGGCTGCCGTCCTCGTTGCGGAACCACCAGGGCAGGAAGCGCCCGTTGCTGGCATCGATGCCCACCACGTGGGTGCCGATGTAGGCCGCATCGTTGTGATCCAGTGCATCCTTTTCCCAGCCGATGTAGGTACCGAGGATTTTCGGATTCTTGGCCACGTTTTCCTTGATCAAACCAATCAACTGCTCGCGACTGAGACTCAGCGCAGGCTGCCCATCGGCACCCGGTGTGCCGATTAGCGTGTTGACGCGCACCAGCCCGCCGGCTATCAGCAACGGCGCTTCGAGCTCACGCTGAATCTGGCTGACCTGGGTCTGCGCCAGGGATGTGAGGCGTTGTTCGATGACTTGTTCGAATTGTGCCTGAGTCCGTTCCTGGACCATGTCTTGCGTCCGGGCGCCGGAAAACAGCGCGTATACCACCAGCGCTGCCACGACACTGAGAACGATGGCGCCGGCCAGGGCCGCCACGGAAAACTGGATTGACTTGAATTTCATGGGGGCTCCGCACGCAAAAGATCGTCTGCGGAGGTGTATCGGCAGAGGGTTCGACAGGCATGAGCGGATGCAGGAGAAATGGCTGTTTTTGCGTGTTGGATGTCGCAAATGAATCATCCCGGGGTGTTATCGATCGTGGATTACCCGGGTTTGTGAATTTTTTCCTACGGCGATGAGAGCTTTGTCTGAAATGTACGTCTTACGTTCGTTGTCTCTTGGCGCCGATCCCTATCCACGCCTAGGATATGAACATGTTTTCAGGGAGTTTTTTGATGAACAAGACATTGGTGTTGTGTGCGTTGAGCGCAGGTCTGTTGCTCGCCGGTTGCCAGTCGGTCAATACCACCAGTGGTGGCGCTGTGGGTGTCGAGCGCAAACAGTACATGTTCAGCATGTTGTCCTCGGAAGAGGTCAATCAGATGTACGCCCAGTCTTATACGAAGACGGTGGGTGAGGCGACCAACAAAGGCGTGTTGGACAAGACCAGCAGCGATGCCAAGCGCGTTCAGGTCATTGCCGACCGCCTCATTGCCCAGGCGCCGAACTTTCGCCCGGATGCAGCCCAGTGGAAATGGGAAGTCAATCTGATCAAGAGCGACGAACTCAATGCCAACTGCGGGCCTGGCGGCAAGATATTTGTGTACACCGGGCTGATCGACAGTCTGAAACTCACCGATGATGAACTGGCCGCGGTCATGGGCCATGAAATCGCCCACGCCTTGCGTGAGCACGGTCGAGAAGCGATGTCCAAGGCTTACGGTATCGAAATGGCCAAGCAGGGTGCTGGTGCCTTGCTCGGTCTGGGCCAGGGTAGCCTGGCGCTGGCGGACGCTGTGGCCAACTACGGCATGACGTTGCCCAACAGTCGTTCCAATGAAAACGAAGCCGATCTGATCGGTCTCGAATTGGCCGCCCGCGCCGGCTACAACCCGAACGCCGCGATCACCCTGTGGAACAAAATGAGCAAGGCCAGCGAAGGGGCTCCGCCGGAGTTCCTCAGCACGCACCCGTCTTCCGGCAGCCGGACTGCTTCGTTGCAGGCGGCGATACCAAAGGTGATGCCGATCTACGAGCAGGCCAAAAAATAACCGCCTTCGCGAGCAGACTCGCTCCCACAGTGAATCTTCATTGTTCGCAAATTTTGCATTCGCTGAAGATCAAATGTGGGAGCGAGCCCTCGCGAAGAGCGATGACGCGGTGTCACTGGCTTACCGCGTCAAACCCACCCACTGCTCTGCATCGCTTTGTACACCGCAACAATCGCCAGAACAAAGAACGCCGACGCCGCCAGGCGACGAATCAGCGTCAATGGCAGTTTATCCGCCGCAAAGTTACCCGCCAGAACCACCGGTACGTTGGCAATCAGCATGCCGGCGGTGGTGCCGATGATCACCAGCCACAATTCCGGATACTGCGCGGCGAGCATCACGGTTGCGATCTGGGTCTTGTCGCCGATTTCCGCGAGGAAAAACGCAATCAGCGTGGTCAGGAACGGTCCGAACTTGCGGGCGGTGCTGGCTTCGTCGTCATCCATCTTGTCGGGCACCAGGGTCCACAGGGCAGTCGCTGCGAAGCTCGCCGCGAGGATCCAGTGCAACAACGTGTCCGAAAAGAAACTGCCGACCCAGGCGCCCACCGCACCGGCTGCCGCGTGGTTGGCCAGGGTTGCGGCCACGATGCCGGCAATGATCGGCCATGGCTTGCGGAAGCGGGCAGCGAGAATGAGTGCGAGCAGTTGCGTCTTGTCGCCGATTTCGGCCAAGGCAACGATTGCGGTGGGTACGAGTAGTGAATCCAGCATCAGGGGTTTTCCTAAGGGGCGGGTCGACACGGCTATGACACGTACAGCCTTCCCGCCCCGGGTAAGGTGTTCGTGTCATAGGTCTTGTCAAACCCTGCGATCCGTCTGATGCGGACGCTTGGGTCGCATGCGCCATGGTCTTTTGACCAAGTATGTTGACGCATGCCGGACGAGCATGGCGCTCGTGGGAGACTACTCCCCTAGGACGGAGCGGATTCTGCCTAGGCAAATCCGATTGGGCAAGTACAAAATTTTACCCGCGTTTGGCCCGATAGATTCGAAAGCCCTGTCCTTCAGCCTTGATCGCACACACGCCCAAATGCTCTTCGATCAAAGGCTGGTACTTCAGGAAGCTGTTGGCCACCAAGCGCAGTTCGCCACCGTTTTTCAGATGTTTGGCCGCTTTTCGCAGCAAGTTCTCTGTTGCGTAATAGTCCGTGTGGACCCCGACATGGAACGGTGGATTGCTCAAAATCGCATTCAATCCCATCGGTGCCGCGTCAATGCCATCGCCAGTGATGACTTCGGCTTCCAGACCGTTGGCAGCGAGGGTCAGACGGCTGCTGGCGGCGGCAAACGCGTCGACATCCAGCAACGTCACCTGGTTATGTGGATAGCGACGTTTTACCGCAGCCCCCAACATCCCGGCACCGCAACCGAAATCCAGCAAATGGCCGCTCGGCAGTTTGTCCAGATGTTCCAGCAGCAGCGCGCTGCCGCGATCCAGCCGACCATGGCTGAAAACCCCCGGCAGGCTGATGACTTTGAGCGGGCCTTCGGCCAGTGGCAGTTCGTATTCCTGGGCCAGGCTTTCCAGCGGTTTGGCTTGCGGGGCGTTGGCCACGGTGACTTGCCAGAGCTGGCAATGCCGCGCGCTGTCGAGCTTGCGTGGCTTGCCGAAGGGGGTCAGTTGTTTGGCTGCACCTTCGATGCCGCTTTTTTTCTCGCCAACCAGGAACACCTCACGACCTTCCAGGCGCGAAGCCACGGCATTGAGGATGTAGTCAGTCAGATCCTTGGATTTGGGCAGGAACACTACGGCGGATTCGAATTCGAATTCAGGCGCGTTCACACCAAAATCGCTGCGCCCGGCAAAGCGTGCGTCCAGCGCGGCTTGATCGCCGGCATGCCAGCACCAGCCGCGAGCGGCGGGCAGGCGGCCGAGCAAATCATCGGCGGGCAAACCGGCCAGCAACACCGGCCCCTGGAATAATTCAGCCTGACGAAGCAGTACTTCACTGCGCGGATCCATAACTGCTCCTGTGGAAAAAAGTGCCGCAGTTTATCAACTGACGACCCGCAGCGCCTTACCGCTGAAGTATCCCAAGGCGTTTTCGGTCACCTGGCCAACGATTCGCTGCCGCGCTTCGCGACTGCCCCAGGCGTTGTGCGGGGTAACGATCAATCGTGGGATGTCGTGGGCCAGCAATGGGTTGCCATTGACCGGTGGCTCGACGCTCAGCACGTCGGTGGCGGCGCCGCCCAGATGACCATTGCGCAAGGCGTCGGCCAGCGCTTGCTCATCGATCAGGCCGCCACGGGCGGTATTGACCACAAACGCGCCGGGCTTCATCGAAGCCAGTTCACGGGCGCCGATGAAGTGTCGGGTGTGTTCGTTGAGTGGACAGTGCAGGGTCAGCGCGTCGATCTGCGGCAGCAGCTCGTCCAGCGGCAAGCGGTCGGAACGGGCAGGGCGCCCCGGGATCTGGCCCAGCAGCACACGCATGCCGAAAGCTTCGGCCAGTCGCGCGACTGCGCCACCGAGTTCACCGTGACCGAGCAAACCGAGGGTTTTGCCTTCCAGCTCGACGATCGGGTAGTCCAGCAGGCAGAACTGTTTCGCCTGTTGCCAGCGACCTTCACCGACGGCTTTCTGATAGTCGGCCAGGCGCGTCGCCAGGTTGAGCAGCAGCATGATCGTATGTTGCGCCACAGATGGCGTGCCGTAGCCCTGACAGTTACACACGGTAATCCCGTGGGCGCGGGCAGCCGCGAGGTCGACGTTATTGGTGCCGGTGGCGGTGATCAGGATCAGCTTCAGTTCGGGGCTGGCGGCGATAGCGGCGGCGTCGATCATGATCTTGTTGGTGATGGCGACGGTAGCGCCCTTCAGATGTTCGACCACTTGATCGGGCAAGGTCTGGGGAAACAGCTGCAACTGGCTGAAGCAGCCGCGAAGCGGGCTGAGGTCGAGATCGCCCAGATCCAGGGACGGATGGTCGAGGAAAACGGCGCGGCGAATGTTCGTCATCAACTGTACCTTTTGTGCAGTGAACTGAAGGCGTAATCTGCCCAGCCTACCAGATGAAATAAATAGTTACGCTTGGCCTGAAGGAGCCCTCATGTACTGGACCGAGTTCTTGACCGTTGCCCTGATTCACTTGCTGGCCGTGGCCAGCCCCGGCCCGGACTTTGCCGTGGTGGTGCGTGAGAGCGTGACCCACGGACGTCGCGCCGGTACCTGGACGGCGCTGGGCGTGGGCTCGGCGATTTTCCTGCATGTTGGCTATTCGCTGTTGGGTATCGGTCTGATCGTGTCCCAGTCGATCGTGCTGTTCAACGCCCTGAAATGGGCCGCCGCCGCTTACCTGCTGTACATCGGCTTCAAGGCGCTACGGGCGCAACCGACCAAGGCCGTGGCGGACGACCAGCACAAGGACGCAGGCGAGCGCACGGCCCGCGGCGCTTTCACCTCGGGTTTCGTGACCAACGGCCTGAATCCGAAAGCCACGCTGTTTTTCCTGTCGTTGTTCACCGTGGTGATCAATCCGCACACACCGCTGACGGTGCAGGCCGGTTACGGTATTTACCTCGCAGCGGCGACGGCGATCTGGTTCTGCCTGGTGGCGATGCTGTTCAGCCAGCAGCGCGTGCGCGCCGGTTTCGCCCGCATGGGCCACTGGTTCGACCGGACCATGGGCGCGGTATTGATTGCGATCGGCGTGAAGCTGGCGTTTACCGAGATGCACTGACTGTAACGTTCGGCGACTGCCCACAAATGCTGGCGCAACGCTAGTATTTATGCGGCTCTGCAAATCATTCCTTTGGCTGATTTGGCTGACGATCAGGGGCACTAAAGTGCTTACTTTCAGCCACGACCGTGCAGTCAGAAAAGGGATTCTTATGTTGCAGACACGCGTTATCCCCCCAGCCGAAGGCGCTTACCAGTATCCGCTGCTGATCAAACGGCTCCTGATGTCCGGTACGCGTTATGAGAAAACCCGCGAGATCGTTTACCGTGATCAGTTGCGCTATAGCTATCCGACCCTGATCGAGCGGGTCGCGCGGCTGGCCAACGTGTTGACGGCGGCCGGGGTCAAGCCCGGGGACACCGTGGCGGTCATGGATTGGGACAGTCATCGTTATCTGGAATGCATGTTCGCCATTCCGATGATCGGCGCCGTGATCCACACCATCAACGTGCGCCTGTCGCCGGAGCAGATCCTCTACACCATGAATCACGCCGAGGACCGCTACGTGCTGGTCAACAGCGAATTCGTGGGACTGTACAAGGCGATTGCCGGGCACTTGACCACCGTCGAGAAAACCCTGCTGCTGACCGACCTGCCGGAAAAAACCGCTGACTTGCCGAATCTCGTCGGCGAGTATGAGCAGTTGCTGGCCGCCGCGAGCCCGCAATACGACTTCCAGGACTTCGACGAAAACTCGGTCGCGACCACGTTCTATACCACCGGCACCACCGGTAATCCCAAGGGCGTGTATTTCACCCATCGGCAACTGGTGCTGCACACCATGGGCGTGTCGACCATCATGGGCGCGATCGACAGCGTGCGCTTGCTGGGTACCAACGATGTGTACATGCCCATCACCCCGATGTTCCACGTCCACGCCTGGGGGCTGCCGTATGTAGCGACCATGCTGGGGCTCAAGCAGGTTTATCCCGGCCGTTACGACCCGGAGTTCCTGGTGGAGTTGTGGCGCAATGAAAAGGTCACCTTCTCCCACTGTGTACCGACCATCCTGCAAATGGTCCTCAATGCCAAGGCGGCACAAAATACCGACTTCGGTGGCTGGAAAATCGTCATCGGTGGCAGTGCGCTCAATCGTGCGCTGTATGACGCGGCCAAGGCCAAAGGCATTCAATTGACCGCGGCGTACGGCATGTCGGAAACCGGGCCGCTGGTATCGTGCGCGCATCTCAACGACGAGTTGATGGCCGGTACCGAAGACGAGCGCACGACGTATCGGATCAAGGCCGGCGTGCCGGGGCCATTGGTGGAGGCGGCGATTGTCGACACCGAGGGTAACTTCCTCCCTGCCGACGGCGAGACCCAGGGTGAACTGGTGCTGCGTGCGCCGTGGCTCACCGAAGGGTATTTCAACGAACCGCAGAAAGGCGCCGAGCTCTGGAGCGGGGGCTGGTTGCACACCGGCGACGTGGCGACGCTGGACAGCATGGGCGTGATCGACATTCGCGACCGGATCAAGGACGTGATCAAGACGGGCGGCGAGTGGATCTCCTCCCTCGACCTCGAAGACCTGATCAGTCGCCACCCGGCGGTACGCGAAGTAGCAGTGGTGGGGATTGCCGATCCGCAGTGGGGCGAGCGGCCGTTTGCCTTGCTGGTGCTGCGCGAAGACCATCAGATCGGGGCCCGGGAACTCAAGGAACACCTCAAGCCATTCGTGGAGCAGGGGCATCTGAGCAAGTGGGCTATCCCCAGTCAGATCGCCCTTGTTACTGAAATTCCCAAGACCAGTGTCGGCAAACTCGACAAGAAGAAAATTCGCGTCGACATCACCGAATGGCAAGCCACCAACAGCACCTTCCTTTCGACGCTTTAACCCCCCCTCTGGCGTGCCCGAAAAGGCACGCCAGCCCCACCAAGCAAGCGCTTGGCTTGTCAAATCCGAAAATTGAGCCATCCTTGCCGTGCCGACGGGTGTCGGTCTGGCGAAAGGACTGTTCCAGAGTGGCTGGCGGGTGCAAATCACACTTTAGAGGGATCAAGCACTACTACCTGCTGGCTATAGTCCGCTCAAGGATTTTTAAGAACGGAGCAAACGCACAAACCGGGGCGATGCAACTTTGGAATGACTTTGGGATGCCATGACTCCCTGTCTTCCAAGCGTTTTTAAAAGTGCTCACTGCCATAACAATAAAATGCACATGGAGTAGCGTCGATGACATCAGTAAACCAGTTCTGGCGCCGGGCTAAACTGCCTCTGGCCGTCAGCCTTGCCTCTACGCTCGCCGGGCCTGCATTCGGCGTCAGCTTCAACGTTGGTGAAATCGAAGGTCAGTTCGACTCATCCCTGTCGATCGGTGCCAGTTGGTCTACTGAGAGCGCCAACAAGAACCTCATCGGCGTCAACAACGGCGGTCGCGGCCTGTCCCAGACCTCCGACGACGGTCACTTGAACTTCGAGAGTGGTAAAACCTTCTCGAAAATCTTCAAGGGCATTCATGACCTTGAGTTGAAATACGGCGACACCGGCGTTTTCGTCCGTGGCAAATACTGGTACGACTTCGAACTCAAAGACGAAAGCCGTCCGTTCAAAGACATCAGCGACAGCAACCGCAAGGAAGGCGCCAAATCCGCCGGCGGTCAGATCCTCGATGCCTTCGTCTACCACAACTACTCCATCGCCGATCAGCCGGGCTCCGTGCGTCTGGGCAAACAGGTGGTGAGCTGGGGTGAAAGTACCTTCATCGGCAGCGGTATCAACTCGATCAACCCGATTGACGTCTCCGCGTTCCGTCGTCCAGGTGCCGAGATCAAGGAAGGCCTGATCCCGGTCAACATGTTCTATGTGTCCCAGAGCCTCACCGACAATCTGTCGGCCGACGCCTTCTACCAGATCGAATGGGACCAGACCGTCGTCGATAACTGCGGCACGTTCTTCTCGCAGCCCGACATCATTGCCGATGGTTGCGACAACAACCTGCGCGTGCTGAACAGCCGCTCGACGATTCCTGCCGCAGCGCTGCCGACACTGACTGCGCTGGGTGTCGACGCCAACAACGAAGGTGTGCTGGTGCGTCGTGGCCCGGACCGCGATGCGCGGGACAGCGGTCAGTGGGGCATGTCCCTCAAATACATGTTCGATCCGCTGGACACCGAGTTCGGTGCCTATTTCATGAACTACCACAGCCGTGCGCCGATCTTCAGTGCCACGGGCGCTCCAGCCTCGACCTTTGCCAGGGTCGGTGCCTTGCCGGCGCAATTGCGTGCCCTGGCGCCGCTGATCGTCGCGGGTAACTCGAGCTACTTCGTCGAGTATCCGGAAGACATCCGCCTCTATGGCTTGAGCTTCTCCACCACCCTGCCTACCGGTACGGCGTGGAGCGGTGAAATCAGCTACCGTCCGAACGCACCGGTGCAGCTCAACTCCACCGATATCCTGTTCGCCGGTGTACGTCCTCTGGGCGGTGCGCTGACCAACGCTTCGCTGCTGGCCGGCGTACCGGGTCAGGACCTGCACGGCTATCGCCGCAAGGAAGTCACCCAGTTCCAGACCACCCTGACGCACTTCTTCGATCAGGTCATGGGCGCCAGCCGTCTGACCCTGGTGGGCGAAGTGGGCGTCACCCACGTCGGCGGCCTGGAAAGCACCTCCGACGTCCGTTATGGCCGTGATCCGGTCTACGGTCCTGGTGAATTGCCGACCACCGGCGGCGCCAATACGTGCGTGGCGCTCAACCAGAGCACCATCAACGGTGCCGGTCCGGGTACTCCGACCAACAACCTCAGCCGCAATTGCAACAACGAAGGCTTCACCACGGCGACTTCGTGGGGCTATCGCGGTCGTGCGATCTGGGAATACAACGACGTCTTCGCCGGTGTGAACCTCAAGCCGAACGTGGCCTGGTCCCACGACGTGGAAGGTTACTCGCCTGGTCCTGGCGGCAACTTCGAGGAAGGTCGCAAAGCGGTCAGCCTGGGTGTCGACGCCGAGTACCAGAACACCTACACCGCAAGCCTGGCATACACCAACTTCTTCGACGGCAAGTACACCACCGTGGATGACCGCGACTTCGTTGCGCTCAGCTTCGGCGTGAACTTCTAAGCACCGTATTTTCAGGACGAGTACACACATGAAAATAACAAAGAGTCTGTTCCACGTCGGTGTCCTTGGGCTTTCCCTGCTGGCGACCAGCGTAATGGCAGCGGTTCCGGCGGCCGAAGCGGACAAATTGGGCAAGAGCTTGACCCCGATGGGGGCTGAGGCGGCCGGTAACGCCGACGGTTCGATCCCGGCCTGGAAGCCGTTGCCGAAAAACGCCGGCACCGTTGACAGCAAGGGTTTCCTGTCCGATCCGTACGCCAGCGAAAAACCGCTGTTCACCATCACTGCGCAGAACGTTGACCAGTACAAGAACAAGCTTGCTCCGGGGCAGTACGCGATGTTCAAGCGCTACCCCGAAACCTACAAGATGCCGGTCTACCCGTCCCATCGCGGCGCCACCGTGCCGGATGACGTGTTCGCCTCCATCAAGAAGAACGCCACCAACACGGAGCTGGTCTCCGGCGGTAACGGGCTGAAAAACTTTGAAACCGCGGTACCGTTCCCGATTCCGAAAAGCGGCGTCGAAGTGATCTGGAACCACATCACCCGTTATCGCGGCGGTAGCGTGACCCGTCTGGTCACCCAGGCCACGCCGCAGGCGAACGGCTCGTTCAGCCTGGTGTATTTCCAGGACCAGTTCGTGTTCCGTGACAAAATGAAGGATTACGATCCGGCGAACCCGGGCAACATCCTGTTCTATTTCAAGCAGAAAGTGACCGCCCCGGCACGTCTGGCCGGTGGTGTGCTATTGGTACACGAGACTCTCGACCAAGTGGCGGAACCACGTTCGGCGTGGGTCTACAACGCTGGTCAACGTCGCGTGCGTCGTGCGCCACAAGTGTCCTATGACGGCCCGGGTACCGCTGCCGATGGCCTGCGTACCTCCGACAACCTGGACATGTACAACGGTGCACCGGATCGTTACGACTGGAAGCTCGAAGGCAAGAAAGAGATGTACATCGCTTCCGATGCCTACAAGCTCGATGATCCGAAACTCAAGTACGGCGACATCATCAAGGCCGGCCACATCAACCAGGATCTGGCTCGCTACGAGCTACGCCGGGTCTGGCATGTGGTGGCAACCTTGAAGGAAGGTCAGCGCCACATTTACGCCAAGCGTGACTTCTACATCGATGAAGATACCTGGCAGGCAGCGGTGATCGACCACTACGACGGTCGTAATCAACTCTGGCGTGTGGCGGAAGCTCATGCCCAGAACTATTACAACGTCCAGGTACCGTGGTACACCCTGGAGGCTCTGTACGACCTGCAATCGGGCCGTTACCTGGCACTGGGCATGAAAAACGAAGAGAAGTCGGCCTATGACTTCGGCTTCACCGCCGCCACTGCGGACTTCACGCCGAACGCCCTGCGTCAGGATGGTATTCGCTAAGCCATAGCAACCCGAGGCCGCATCCTCCTGAAACGCCCCGACTGGTTCGGGGCGTTTTTTTTAAAGATCGCAGCCTTCGCGAACGACTACGCTTCCCGAACCTGGCGTCTTGGTTCGTAGACTTTTTGTAGCCATTTGTAGCAATTGCCTTCATTCCCTTCTCGTTTACCGCTAGTCTGCGGACATCTGCAACGCCGCCACCCGTATTTCAAACAAGAGCCGGCCATGACTGATCTGTCCCCACCACCAGGTCCTGCAAGCGTCGCTGTCGCCGCGCTGGACGGGCGCTTTTTCCGACCGCCATTGCCCGACGGCCACGTGCTGCGGCCGCGCCTGTGCGAGCGTCTGAGTGCGGGGCTCGGCGGCAGGCTACTGCTGGTCAGCGCCCCGGCGGGGTTCGGCAAGAGTTCATTGGCGGTGGAGTTCTGCCAGGCGCTGCCGGCACATTGGCAGAGCCTCTGGTTGGGGTTGAGCCCGCGGGACAGTGATCCAGGTCGATTCCTCGAGCGATTGCTCGAAGGCCTTCAAGATTATTATCCGCAACTGGGCAGGCAGTCCCTCGGGCTGCTGAAAATGCGTCAGCGCCATCAGCCGTTCGCCTTCGAAGAATGGCTGGACGGCTTGCTCGACGAACTGGCCGTACACCTGTCGACGGCGACGCCACTGTTGCTGGTGCTTGATGACTATCATCTGGCCCAGGGCCCGGTACTCGATCGCTGCCTGCAGTTCTTCCTCAACCACCTTCCCGACGGCCTGCTGGTGATGGTCACCAGCCGTCAGCGTCCCGACTGGCATCTGGCACGGCTGCGCCTGTCGCGGCAACTGTTGGAGCTGCATGAACAAGACCTGCGCCTGACCCACGATGAAGCTTTGAGCCTGCTCGATCGGCACAGCAGCTCCTTGCGCGGTGAGGCGTTGGAGAACCTGATTGAACGTAGCGAGGGCTGGGTGGCGGGATTGCGCTTCTGGCTGCTGGCGGCATCGGAAGCTGGCACGCAGGGCGCATTGCCCCAGGCGCTTCACGGTGGTGAAGGCCTGATTCGCGACTACCTGCTTGAAGAGGTGATCGATTGCCTGCCGGCCGAGGTGCAGGCGTTTCTCTACGACACGGCGCCTCAGGAACGCTTCTGCAGCGAGTTGTGCGATGCCGTACGTGACGCCCATGACAGTGCCGAAATCCTGCGCTTTCTGGCGGCCCACCAGGTGTTTCTGGTGCCCCTGGACGAGCATGGCCACTGGTATCGTTACCACCATCTGTTTTCCGATCTGCTGCGCTCGCGGCCTGTCGCCCAGTCGATGGTGCCGGCTGCCAGTCTGCACCTGCGCGCCTGTCGCTGGTTCAATGCCCAAGGGCTGCTCGATGAAGCGGTAGAGCAGGCGTTGCGCGCCGGGCATCTGGACGTCGCGGCGAACCTGGTGCAAAACCTGTCGGAAGAACAACTGCTGGCCGAGCAGAATGTCGGCATGTTGCTGCGCTGGAAAATGGACTTGCCCGACAGCCTGCTGATCAGTACCCCACGACTGATCGTGCTCTACAGCTGGGCGTTGGGACTGGCCTGTCAGTTGGATGCCGCCGAGGAACTGGCCAGCCATTTGAGCCGTTTCCTGCCGGCACCGTCCGCCACCGCGCAGAAGTCGATGCTGGCGCAATGGCTGGCCTTGAGCGGGATCATTGCCCGTGGTCGCGGTAATCGTGAACTCACGCTGCGTTATTGCACCGAAGCGCTGGAGAGCCTGCCGTGCAAGCGTTACGGCCAGCGGCTGATGTGCCTTTCGACCCTGTCCAACCTGGCCATTGCCGACGGTGACTTGTGGCGTGCGCGCGGGTTGAATCGTGATTCGCTGGAACTGGCGCAACGGGTCGGCAACCCATTGTTCGAAGCGCTGGCCCACTACGACCGCGCACGTGTGCTGCAAGCACGGGGGGAAATCCTGCGCTCGCTGGATGTAGTCCGGCAGGGACTGCAACGCCTGCAGGGTCTGTCACCGCAACGGCTCTACGCCGTACGCGCACGTCTGACGTTGTACGAAGGTTTTCTTCTGGCACTGCGCATGCAACCGCAAGCGGCGCGAGTGCGCTTGCAGGCGGGCTTGAGCGAGGCGCGAGCCTGTCGTGACATCAGCGTATTGATCGGCCATTGCGTCATCGCCCGGCTTGAAGGCAGTTGCGGCGAATTCGCCAAGGCCTTTGCCGAGCTGGGTGAAGCCGAACGACTGATGCATATCTGGGACGTGCCGCCGATCTACTATCTTGCGATGATCACCTTGGTCAAATGTGAACTCTGGCTGGCCCAGGGGCGCATCGATCTTGCGCAAGCCTGGCTGGCGCGACTGGGGCAAACCTATAACGGTGGACACCCGGCGGCACCGCCGGAATTCCACCCGCAACTCCCCCTGCACATCGAGCTGCAACAGGCATTGCTGGAGGTCATTCAGGGGCAGCCGATGCTCGCCGAGGGGCGTTTGAACGCATTGCTCGAACAGGGTCAGCAATCCGGCCGACAGTTGCTCAGTGCGATGGCACTGACGCAGAAAGTCTCGTTGTTGCTGGGTAACGGGCGCGAACCCGAGGCGCGCAAGGCACTGAACCAAGCGCTGGACGCCGCTGCAGGCGGCGTGCTGCAACCGTTTGACAGACTATTGACCGAGCATTCGGACTGGCTTCGCGGACAACTGCAAAGCTGTGCACAGACGACCCTGTCTCAGGACCTTGCAGAGAAACTGCCTGCATTGGCAGCCAGACCTGCCCTGGAGTCCGCTCCCGCCACCGAACAACTCAGTACTCGTGAATTGGCGGTCCTGCGCCTGATTGCCCAAGGCTGCTCGAACCAGGAAATCAGTGATCAGCTGTTTATTTCATTGCACACAGTCAAGACCCATGCCAGCCATATCAACAGCAAGCTGGGCGTTGAACGGCGCACGCAGGCGGTGGCGCGGGCCAAGGAGTTGGGGGTGTTGGGTTAAGGAATTTGCACGTTACACGGCAGAACAAATCGCTGGATACTCATTTGTGCGAAAATCGCTCGTCCCCCGTTTATCGAGCAGGCCCCGATGTCTCAGCAACCTTCCCTGATCCGCGAAACCTTCCCCGTCGGCCCTTTGCAGTGCAACTGCACGATCATCGGCGATCCGATCACGAAAAAGGCCATCGTCGTCGATCCGGGCGGCAATCACGAGCTGATACTCGCGCGACTGGATGCCTTGGGCCTGAAAGTGGTCAGTATCATTCATACCCATGCACACCTCGATCACTTCCTGGCGTCCGGCCAGTTGAAGGAAAAAACCGGCGCCACATTGCACTTGCACAAGGAAGATCAGTTCCTCTGGGACAATCTGGAAATGCAGTGTCAGATGTTCGGTGTTCCCTATACGCCGGTGCCATCGCCGGATCGCTGGTTGGCCGATGATGAGGAGCTGGCGTGCGGTTGTGGCGTGGCGTTACACACACCCGGTCATACGCCGGGTTCCATGAGCTTCTGGTTTTCGGATGCCAAGCTGCTGATTGCCGGTGACACCCTGTTTCGTCGTGGGGTAGGGCGCACGGATTTGTGGGGTGGCGATCAGGCAACTATCGTGCGTTCGATCAAGCAGCGGCTGTATACGCTCGACGAAGAGGCGACGGTGGTGGCTGGACATGGTCCTGACACCCGTCTGGGGGATGAGATGCGCGAAAATCCTTTTGTGAGGGCCTGATTTGTAACGCGCGGAATTTTCATCCGCCGAAACGATCCAACGCCCGCAAAGGTTCAATGCTTACGTCCGTTGCACCACAGAATGTAAAAAGTAGGAGCACTTCATGTTCACCAAACGTCGTTTGATTATTGTGGCTACTGCCGTAGCGCTATTGTCCGGTTGCGCATCGCCCAACCCTTACGACAATCAGGGCCAGGCGGATGGCGGCTCCACGGGCATGAGCAAAACCGCCAAATACGGTGGCCTCGGCGCCCTGGCCGGCGCCCTGGCGGGTGCCGCCATCGACCACAACAACCGTGGCAAAGGCGCGCTGATCGGCGCTGCGGTAGTGGGGGCTTCCGCTGCCGGTTACGGCTACTACGCCGACCAGCAGGAGAAAAAACTGCGTGCCAGCATGGCCAACACCGGCGTTGAAGTTCAGCGCGAGGGCGATCAGATCAAGCTGATCATGCCGGGCAACATCACGTTCGCCACTGATTCGTCGAACATCGCTTCCAGCTTCTACCAGCCGCTGAATAACCTGGCCGGCTCGCTGAAAGAATTCAACCAGAACCAGATCGAAATCGTCGGCTACACCGACAGCACCGGCAGCCGTCAGCACAACATGGACCTGTCCCAGCGTCGGGCCCAGAGCGTCGCGACTTACCTGACCTCGCAAGGTGTCAGCGGTGCCAACCTGAGCGCCCGTGGCGCCGGCCCGGATAACCCGGTTGCCAGCAACGCAGACGTCAATGGCCGCGCGCAGAACCGCCGTGTCGAGGTCAACCTCAAGGCGATTCCTGGCCAGCAGTATGGCGGCCAGCAACAAGGCAACGTTCAGCAATATCCATAACACCTGCCCTAATGAAAAATGCCCGATTCAATGATCGGGCATTTTTTTGTGTTGCCTGATCTGGCCTCAGTTAGCCTCTTTCACCGCGCTGAGAAACGCGCAAGTACGCTCCTGTTGAGGGTGTTCGAAGATTTGCGCCGGTGTGCCCTGTTCATGGATCTGTCCTTTGTAAAAAAAGCACACGCGATCGGCGAACTCCCGGGCGAACCCCATCTGGTGCGTCACCATCAACATGGTCAGGTTGTGTTCGGCACCGAGTTTGCGGATGACGTTCAACACTTCGCCGCACAATTCCGGATCGAGTGCCGAGGTCACTTCATCGAACAGCATGACTTTGGGGCGCATGGCCAATGCTCTTGCAATCGCCACCCGTTGTTGCTGCCCCCCGGATAACTGCGAAGGGTAGTGCCCCAGTTTGCTGCCCAGCCCCACCATCTCCAGCAGATCCGCCGCTCGTTCGCGCGCTTCGGCGGGCTTCATGCCCAGCACCTGCACCGGTGCTTCGATGACATTTTGCAGCGCCGTCATATGCGGGAACAGGTTGAAGCTCTGGAACACCATGCCGATCTTGCCGCGCACGCGACGGATGTGCCGGTCATTGGCCGGTACCAGCACGCCGTTGCGATTGGGCATGTGCGTCAACAGGTCATCATCGATGCGAATCACGCCGTCATCGATGCCTTCGAGGGTCATCAATACCCGCAATAACGTGGACTTCCCCGAACCGCTGGGGCCGATGATCGCGACCTTTTCGCCTGGCGTGACATCCAGATTCAAATGGTCGAGTACCGTGAAATTGCCATAGCTTTTGGTGACGTCCTGAAAGCTGACAATCGGCTTGACCGGGTTGGGTGTCTGCATGGCCGTGGCCTCCTGCGGATGCAGCGGTGTCAGGTTGCCGCGCCGGGAAAGGTCGTTGGATGTCGAGAGTGGAGAGGTCATTTGCGTAGCTCCAGGCGCAGTTCAAGGCGCCGTACCAGATAAGCCAAAGCGATGCTCAGGGCGAGGAAAAACAGACCGACCATGGTGATGGGCTCCAGGTAACGGAAGTTTTCGGAGCCGATGTTCTTGGCCTGTTGCATGATTTCCACCACGGTGATGGCCGACAGCACTGGCGTGTCCTTGAGCATCGCCACCAGGTAGTTGCCCAGCGGCGGCAGGATGGGCCGCAGGGCCTGGGGCAGGATGATGTTGCGGTAAGCGTTGTACGGGGCAATGTTGAGTGCCGTAACAGCCTCCCATTGCGCCCGCGGCACGGCGTCGAGGCCTCCACGATAGACCTCGGCGATGTAGCAGGCGTAATGCACACCGATACCGATGATGCCCACCTGCATGGCGGTCATGCTCACACCGTAATTGGGCAGCACGTAATAAAGGAAATACACCTGGATCAGCAGCGGCGTGCTGCGAATGAACTCGATCACCCCGGCGGTTGGCCATGACAGCCACAACGTGCGGCTGCGTCGGCCGATGGCCAGGAACAGCCCGAGCACAATGGCGATCAGGAAGCCGATCAGGGTAATCCCCACGGTATTGAGCGATGCGCGCAGCAAATCGGGAAGGATCTGCCAGGCATAGGTCCAGTCGAACAGGGTCATGACAATCCTCCACGCATCCGACCGCGCGCCAGGCGCCGCTCAATGCCTCGCATCCCGATATTGATCGCCTGGGCCAGGACGAAATACATCACCAGCGCCAGACTGAAGATTTCCAGGGTCTGGAACGTCGCCTGATCCAGTTGCCGGGCCCGAAAGCTGAGATCGGACAAGGTGATCAGCGACACCAGCGAGGTGTTCTTCAACAATTCGATCAACAGGTTGGTGCCCGGTGGAATCGCCGCCAACAGCGCCTGGGGCAGAATGATTCGCCGAAAGCGTTTGTAACCACTGAAGTTCAATGCGGTCGCCGCCTCGTACTGCCCCTTTGCCACCGAGCTGATCGCGCCGCGCATCACTTCGGCGCCGTATGCGCCGATGTGCAGACCGAGACCGACAATGGCCACGCTGTACGGACTCAGTTCCAGGTTGAACGGCGGCAACGGCAACACGAAGAACAGCCAGAACAACTGCACCAGCAGCGACGTGCCGCGGAACACTTCGATGTACGCAATGGAAAACCAGCTCAGCGGACGCCATGGCGACATGCGCCCGAGGGCTGCGAGAATCGCCGCGACTATCGCCAGTATCGAGCCGAAGAAGGTCACCTGGAGGGTTACCCAGGCGCCTTGTATCAATAACGGAAGTAATTCACCCATGGTTCACACCTGGCCATCCGGATTAAGCAGGGAAATAGGCATCGCACCGAGGCGCCATGCCTGTTTCGACTATTGAGCGCAGAGCTCGGCAGCCGTTTTGCTTGTCACGTTGGATTTGTCGAAGCCGAACGGTGCGACCGTTTTCAGGTGTTCTTCAGAGCCCAGCCACTTTTTCAGTTCGGCGTTCACCGCGTCACGCAGGTCCTTGTCTTCCGGGCGGAAGGCGAGGGCGCCGTAACCGGTGTGCGACGGGTCGTCCTTGAACTCGATCACGGCCTGGACCTTGTCGCCGCCCTTGGCAGCCAGGCCTTTCATGGTCAGTTGAGTGCCCACCGCCGCATCGGCACGGCCGGCGCGCACGGCTTGCAATTGAGCGGTGGTGTCCGGTACCTGGAGGATTTGTGCATCCTTCACGCCGGAGTCCCGCGCATATTTCAGGTTGACCGTGCCGGCCATGATCGCCAACTTCACATCCGGGTTTTTGGCGATGTCTTCATAACTGTGCAGGTTCTTCGGGTTGCCTTTGGCGGTCAGCAATGCGTCCGGTAACTGGTACTGAGGGTCCGTGAACAACACCTGTTTGCAGCGTTCCGGGGTGATGTACATGCCTGCGGCAATCACGTCGAAACGACCGGCACGCAGACCCGGGATCAACGAGCCCCATTCGGTCAGGACGCCGTCGACTTCTTTGATGCCCATCCTGGCGAAGATAGCTTTTGCGATTTCCGGCGATTCACCGGTCACGCGACCATCGGTTTCGGTAAAAGCGAACGGGGTTTCGTTGGCATAACCGATACGGATGCTGCTGTTTTGTTTGATGGTTTCCAGCGTGGTAGCGGCGTGGGCACTGGCGGCCAGGCCCAGCATCGCGCAAGCCACGAACAAGCGGCGTAAAACATGGGGAGTGCCGGGAAAGGAATTGCTCATCGATAAAATCTCCTGTTTCTTGTGGACCCGTCGTTGGACGGCTCTGTGGTAGGAGGCAGTGTGACAAGAGCAAAGCGTACGAGAGCCGTTTCCTGTTGAGCCGAAGCTTGGGGGCACAGTTCCGGTACAGATCGATTGGTTGTTGTTGGAGGCTGGACAAGTAGCCTGTGCATCGACCTTGGACCGAGCATACAAAAGCCCTGTGCAACATTGCATTGCACTAGGACAATTGCTTTGCACGGATTCTCGCGGGATGCTGTCGGCACTGGCATGCACGCGGGTTTAGCGCCGATGGACAAGTGGAAAGCAGCACTGGAAATCGCCCGTAGCGGCGAGTCCAAATACAAGATTCTGGTACAGGCGATTGCCGACGATATCGAGCAGGGTGTCCTGGCCAACGATCAGCGTCTGCCACCGCAACGCAATGTTGCCGACGCCATGGGCATCAGCGTGCAGACGGTGACCAATGCCTATAAGGAGCTGGAGCGTCAGGGCCTGGTGCGCTGCGAAGTGGGGCGCGGCAGCTTCGTGTCGCGGCGCATGAGCGACCGTGTGGCCACCTACATTCTCGACAGCCCCGAGCGGGCGCTGGTGGATTTCTCCATCACCCGGATCATGCACACCCGCGAACATGACCAGTTCTGGCGCGAGACCTGCCGTGAGATGAGTACCGAAGAGGATCAACCGTGGATCCACGCGTTTCGCCCTATCGCCGGTTTCGAATCACACCGTGAGGCGGCGATGCACTGGATCGGGCGCCAGGGCCTGAAGGTCGAGCGTGATGACATCCTGATCACCAATGGTGCGGCCCATGGCATTTTCCTTGCGCTGGCTTCACTGGCCGGCCCCGACGATGTGGTGCTGTGTGAGGGGGTCACCGATCACGGTGTCATCGGTAATTCCCAGGTACTGGGCTTCACGCTCAAAGGCCTGGAGATGGATCGCCACGGTATTGATCCAGAGCATTTCGAAGACATGTGCAGCAATGAACGCGTCACTGCACTGGTCTGTACACCGAACCTGAACAATCCGACCACCAGCCTGATGCCGGACAGCCGCCGGCGTGAAATCGCCGACATAGCCCGGCGTTTCGGTGTGCATATCATTGAGGACGACGTATACGGCCCGCTGCTGGATGAGCGTCGTGCCCCGCCGATCAGCCACTACCTGCCGGAGCTGTCGTTCTATTGCACCAGCATGACCAAATCGGTGCTGACCGGCCTGCGCATCGGTTATCTGGTGATGCCCAAGCGGCTGGCCTTGCGCACTGAAAGCATATTGCGGGTCAACAGCTGGATGGCCACGCCGCTGGTCTCGGAAATTGCAGCGCGCTGGATACGCGATGGTCGCGCCGACACGCTGGTGGGCCTGCAACGCAAGCTATTGGGTGGACGCCAGGCGATGGTCAGCGAATACCTGGGCGAATACCTGCTTGGCCAGCATCCTCATGCTTTGAATGCCTGGATCGGGATACCGCCGCATTGGGAGCTCGACAGCCTGGTGCGGGCGCTGCGCCACAAGCATATTGCAGTCACTTCACCCGATCCGTTTACGGTACGCGGCACGCCCCGGCCCCGGGCGGTCCGTGTGTGTGTCGGCGCCGAATGCAGTGATCAGGAGATGCGTGAAGCGTTAATGGGCATGCGCGAGATCTTCGGCCAATACCCGCAAATCCATGATTTCTGACCCGGGAAAGTGCCCTGAAAAGTTTGTCGACTAAATTGCCCTAGTACATTCATCGCGACAATCGAGCCCTCTTAGACTGCGCCCAACACTTCAACGGGATGCGGTCATGTCAGCGCTGCAACTAAACGATATCTATCTGGCCCGCCAACGCATTGACTCGCTGGTGCGGCGCACACCCATGGAGTATTCGCCCAGTCTGTCCCGGCGAGTAGGGGTGGCGGTTTATCTCAAGCTCGAATCCCAACAAATCACTGGCAGTTTCAAATTGCGCGGTGCGAGCAATGCGGTGGCGCAACTCGGTGTCGAAGAAAAGGCCCGTGGCGTGGTGGCGGCATCGACCGGCAACCACGGCCGTGCCCTGGCGTACGCCGCGTTCCGGCAAGGCGTGAAAGCGACGATTTGCCTGTCGCACCTGGTGCCGGCCAACAAGGTCCAGGCCATTCGCGATCTCGGTGCCCAAGTGTGCATCGTCGGCCAATCCCAGGATGACGCCCAGCGCGAAGCCGAGCGGATTGCCCGTGAGCAAGGTGCGACGCTGCTGCCGCCGTTCGATCACCCGGCAATCATCGCCGGTCAGGGCACCCTCGGCCTGGAAATCCTTGAACAGCAACCGGACGTCGCTCAAGTACTGGTGCCGTTGTCCGGTGGCGGTCTGTTTGCTGGCGTAGCGTTGGCGATCAAACGGGCCAACCCGCAGATTGTCACCCACGGCATCAGCATGCAGCGTGGCGCGGCGATGCACGCCAGCCTGGCGGCGGGGCACCCGCTGGAAGTCGAAGAACTGCCGACCCTGGCCGATTCCCTCGGCGGTGGCATCGGCCTGGACAACCGTTACACCTTCCACATGACCCGCGACCTCTGCGATCAATTGCACCTGCTCAGCGAAACCTCAATCGCCAACGCCCTGCGCCACGCCTACCGCGAAGAGCGGTTGGTACTGGAGGGCGCGGCGGCGGTCGGGATCGCCGCGTTGCTCGATGGCCTGATCGAGCCGCGCGGACCGATTGTGGTGGTGGTCAGCGGGCGCAACGTCGATATCGATCAGCACTTGCGCGTCCTCGCCGGCGCGGATGCGTGAAACCAACAATAACGACTGAACGGAGTGCCGCGTTGATGAGTGAAGTCACCCTATTGAGCGAAACGGATCTGCGCGCTTGCGTGGCGCTGGATCTGCCGAGCATCGAAGCCATCGAACAGGCCTTCGTGCTACTGGCCACCGCCGCCGTGGCGATGCCGCCGATACTGCGTCTGGACATCCCCGAGCACAACGGCGAAGTGGACGTAAAAACCGCTTATCTGCCAGGTCTGGAGCGTTTTGCGATCAAGGTCAGCCCGGGGTTTTTCGACAACCCGAAACTCGGACTGCCGAGCCTCAACGGCATGATGATGCTGCTCTCGGCACGCACCGGACTGCTGGATGCCTTGCTGCTGGACAATGGCTACCTGACTGCCGTTCGCACCGCGGCGGCGGGAGCGGTGGCGGCGCGTGCGCTATCGCGGGCCGACAGCCGCAGCGTGGCGCTGATCGGCGCCGGTGAACAAGCGGCGTTGCAACTTCAGGCGCTACGACTGGTGCGGCCGATCACCCAGGTTCGTGTCTGGGCGCGCGACCGTGCCAAGGCTGAGGCGTTCTGTATCGAACTGGCCCGCGACAGCGGCCTGGCGGTGATGCCTTGCGCGAGCATCGACGAGGCCATGGCCGATGTGGACATCGCGATCACATGCACGCCAAGTCGCGAGCCGCTCATAGATGTACGTCACTTGCGTCCCGGTTTGCACATTACCGCCATGGGGTCTGACGCAGAACACAAGAATGAAATCTCCCCCCAGGTCCTGGCGCAAGTCGATCGCTACGTGGCCGATCGCCTGAGCCAGACCCGCGTCCTCGGCGAGTTGCACCACGCCCTCGTGGCAGGAGCCATCACCGACGAATCGAACTTCGCAGAGCTGGGTCAGGTGCTGGCGGGCCAGCGTCCCGGTCGCAGCGACCCTGCGCAAGTCACCTTGTGCGACCTCACCGGCACCGGCGCCCAGGATACGGCCATGGCCAATCTGGCATTCGAGCGCGCGCGTTCGGCGGGCAAGGGATTGCAGTTCGCAAGCTAAACCGTTTTTTCATCCGTGCGTCATTTATCACGCTTGATCTCTAAGAGGGCAGATGCATGTCTCAGATAGTCGTCAATCTTCCATTCGAACGGGAGGAATACGCTCAGCGTCTGGCAAAGGTGCGAGTGGCCATGCAGGCGCAGGGCATCGAGTTGTTGCTGGTCACCGATCCGTCGAATATGGCGTGGCTGACCGGCTATGACGGTTGGTCGTTCTACGTCCACCAATGCGTGCTGCTTGCCCTTGACGGCGAGCCGGTATGGTTCGGTCGCGGGCAGGATGCCAACGGCGCAAAACGCACGGTATTCATGCAGCAGGAAAATATCGTCGGTTACCCGGACATCTACGTGCAGTCCCGGGAACGTCACCCGATGGACTACCTGTCGCGGGAGGTCATCACGGCCCGCGGCTGGGATGCACTGACCCTCGGCGTGGAAATGGACAACTATTACTTCAGCGCCGCAGCCTACCTGTCACTGCAGAAAAACCTGCCCAAGGCCAAACTGATCGACGCGGTCGGGCTGGTGAACTGGCAGCGGGCGGTCAAGTCCCCGCAAGAAATCGTCTACATGCGCATCGCCGCGCGCATCGTCGAAAACATGCACGGACGAATCCTCGAACGGATCGAACCGGGCATGCGCAAAAATGAACTGGTGGCGGAAATCTACAGCAGCGGCATTCTCGGTGCTGACGGACATGGCGGCGATTACCCGGCCATTGTGCCGTTACTGCCAACGGGGGCCGATGCCAGCGCACCGCACTTGACCTGGGACGATTCGCCGTTCCAGAAGGGCGCCGGCACCTTCTTTGAAATCGCTGGGTGCTACAAGCGTTATCACTGCCCGCTATCGCGCACGGTGTACCTGGGCAAACCGCCGCCGCATTTTCTCGACGGCGAAAAAGCTGTGGTCGAAGGCATCGCCGCCGGGCTCGACGCAGCCAAGCCGGGCAATACCACGGGTGACATCGCCGTGGCGTTTTTCAAGGTGCTGGAGAAATTCGGTATCCACAAGGACAGCCGTTGCGGCTACCCGATCGGTATCAGTTATCCGCCGGATTGGGGCGAGCGCACCATGAGCCTGCGTCCCGGCGACACCAGCGTGTTGCAGCCTGGCATGACCTTCCACTTCATGCCGGGCCTGTGGATGGATGATTGGGGGCTGGAAATCACCGAAAGCATTCTGATCACCGAAACCGGCGTCGAAACCCTGTGCAACGTGCCACGCCAACTGTTCGTGAAGGATTGAGCCATGAACGAATTGCCTGACAACCCGATCAGCGCCACGGTGGATTTCACCCGTGAAGGCGTGCAGCACGGGTTTCTCAAATTGCCGTACTCCCGGGACGATTCGGCCTGGGGAGCGGTGATGATTCCGGTCACGGTGGTTCAGCGTGGTCAAGGACCGACCGCGCTCCTGACCGGCGGTAACCATGGTGACGAGTACGAAGGGCCGGTGGCGTTGAGCAAACTGGCCCATGGCCTGACGGCCGCGCAGGTCACTGGTCGGGTGATTATCGTGCCGTTCATGAACACTCCGGCGTTCCATGCCGGGCGCCGCACCTCTCCGATCGACAAGGGCAACCTCAATCGCAGCTTTCCCGGCAAACCGGACGGCACGGTGACCGAGAAGATCGCCGATTACTTCACCCGAACGTTGTTGCCGCTGGCGGATATCGTGCTGGACATTCATTCCGGTGGCCGCACCCTGGACTTCCTGCCTTTCGCTGCCTGCCATGTGCTGCCGGATAAAAACCAGCAAGCGCAATGCGAGGCCGGCATGCGCGCGTTCAATGCGCCGTACAGCATGCGCATGCTGGAGCTGGATGCCGGGGCGATGTACGACACCGCCGCCGAGCGCCAGGGCAAGGTGTTCGTCACCACCGAATTGGGCGGTGGCGGGTCGTCGAGTGCGCGCAGCGTGGCGATTGCCGAGCGCGGAGTGCGCAATTTGCTGGTGCATGCCGGGATTCTTGAGGGCGAGGTGCAGGCATCGGAATCGATCATGCTCGACATGCCCGATGGCGATTGCTTCATCGCCAGTGAGCACGATGGTTTGCTGGAAATGTGCCGTGATCTGGGCGACACCGTGAGCAAGGGCGAAGTCATCGCCCGCGTTTACGACGCCACCCGCAGCGGCGTGGCCCCGGTTGAATATCGCGCGGCGCGCAGTGGCTTGTTGGCGGCACGGCATTTTCCCGGTTTGGTGCAATGTGGCGATACTCTTGCGGTCATCGCCGATGTATTGACCTGACACAGAACACCTGTGGGAGCGGGCTTGCTTGCGAATGCGGTGTGGCATTCAGCATTTGTGTTAACTGGCACACTGCATTCGCGAGCAAGCCCGCTCCCACAGGGTTATTCCTAATATTCAGAGATCGCAGGCCCCATGCATAAACTTGATCGCTATGACCTGAAAATCCTGAGGATCCTCTCCGAAGACGGGCGTATCACCAAGTCGAGCCTGGCGGAGGCCATCAACCTTTCGGTAACGCCGGCGTGGGAACGGGTACGCAAACTCGAAACCCTGGGCTTGATCAAGGGCTACAGGGCGCAGATCGACTGGAGCGCGGTGTTCAAGTGTCAGCAGGTGCTGGTGGAAATCACCTTGGCCCGACATACCGCACAGGATATGCGGCGTTTCGAACAACGCATGAACGAGGCTGCCGAAGTCGCGTTCTGTTATGCCACCGGTGGCGGTGTCGATTACATGGCAATGATCCAGACACCGGACATCGACCATTACCAGCGCTTTATCGACCAGTTATTGCTCGACGACCTGGGCATCGAACGCTACTTCACCTACATCGTCACCAAAACCATCAAGACCGCCGGCGCCTTGCCGTTGTAGGAGCGAGCTTGCTCGCGATGGTCGTCAACGGTAACGCGTGAAACCTGACGCCCCGCGAAGCGCTAAGGTTTTTCGCGAGCAAGCTCGCTCCTACAGTTGAATCCCTGCACCGCAAAAATCAGCTGTTCACCCCCACCCAATCAGAAAAAACCACCTGCCGCACCCCGGTCAAACCCCAATTTCTTCAGGCCTAGCTGCCCTAGCATGGATTCACGCAAACGGATTGGAGTGAACGCCATGACTTACAAACATCCACTGCTGTTCAAGGCCCTTTGTTACGTCGATGGCCATTGGGTCCACAGCGACAGTGGACACAGCATTGCCGTGCACAACCCGGCCGACCGCAAATTGATCGGCCATGTACCCATGCTCGACCAGCCACAAATCGTCGCCGCCATCGGCGCCGCGCACCGTGCGTTTGCCGGCTGGCGCGAACAAAGCCTGGATGCCCGCGCAGCGATCCTGCGGCGCTGGGCGGCATTGATTCTCGAGCACCAGGAAGACCTGGCGCGGATTCTCAGCCTGGAACAAGGCAAGCCCCTGGCCGAATCCCGGGGCGAAATTGCCTACGCGGCGAGTTTCATTCCCTGGTTCGCCGAAGAGGCACGACGTCTGTACGGGCAGAACATTCCCAGCCACATTCCGGGCGCGCACCTGGGCACGTTCAAGGAACCGGTCGGCGTCTGCGCGTTACTGACGCCGTGGAATTTTCCGTCGGCGATGATCACCCGCAAGGCGGCAGCGGCATTGGCCGCTGGTTGCACGGTTGTCATCAAACCGGCGCACGAAACGCCTTACTCGGCGTTCGCCCTGGCGCAACTGGCGGAGGAGGCAGGCTTTCCGGCCGGTGTATTCAACGTGGTGCTGGGCGATCCGCAAATGGCCATGCAAACCCTGGTACAGGACAGCCGCGTGCGTTCGGTCAGTTTCACCGGCTCGACCCGCGTCGGTAAGCTGGTCCTGCAAGCGGCGGCCCGGGATGTGAAAAAGGTTTCGCTTGAACTCGGCGGTAACGCGCCGTTTATCGTCTGCGCCGATGCCGATCTGTCGCTGGCGGTGAGAATCGCGGTGCAGGCCAAGTTTCAGACCTCCGGCCAGGATTGCTGCGCGGCCAATCGGATCATGGTCGAACGCTCGATCTATCCGCAGTTTCTCGAGCGCTTTGCAGCGGCGGTGCGTGAGTTGCGCGTCGGACCGGCGCTGGTGAACGAGCAGGAACAAAACGTCGACATCGGGCCGTTGATGCACCAGGCGGCATTCGATGTCACTGCCGAGCGTGTGGCCGATGCCCTGCAACAAGGCGCACAACGATTGGTCGGCGGCGAGGCCCATGCCCTGGGCGGCTTGTTCTACCAACCGACAGTGCTGGCCGATGTCACACCTCAAATGCGCATCTACCGTGAAGAAAACTTCGCGCCAATTGCCGGGGTGATGCCATTCGACACCCTTGATCAGGCCGTCGAGATGGCCAATGACACCGAATACGGCCTGGCCGCCTACATTTGTTCCAATCGCCTGGACCTGATTTATCCACTGATTCGTCGTCTCGATCACGCGATGGTCGCGGTCAACGGCGTGAAGTTCACCGGCCATCCGATCCCGTTCGGTGGCATGAAAGCCTCGGGGCTTGGCCGCGAGGGCGGCACCGAAGGCTTCGAAGCCTTTGTCGAAACCAAATACTTCTGCCTGCACCATCAAGGCCAGTTCTAAGGCCAGTTCTCAGGAGACATGCCATGAATCAAGAATTCGATACGCTGTTCGAACAAGACCGCGCGCATTTCATGCACCCTTCGACCCACGCCCACGATCACGCCAGCGGGGCGCTCAAGGGACGCATCATCAAGGGGGCCTCGGGTATCCGCATTCGCGATCATGAGGGTCGCGAATTGATCGACGCTTTCGCCGGGCTGTATTGCGTCAACATCGGCTACGGCCGTACCGAAGTTGCCGATGCGATCTACAAGCAGGCCAAGGAGCTGGCTTACTACCACACCTACATGGGCCACTCGAGCGAAGCGATCATCGAGCTGTCGAGTCGCATCATGGACTGGGCTCCTGAAGGCATGAAAAAGGTCTATTACGGCCTGTCCGGTTCCGATGCCAACGAAACCCAGATCAAACTGGTGCGTTACTACAACAACGTGCTGGGGCGGCCGCAAAAGAAGAAAATCATCTCCCGCGACCGCGGTTACCACGGCTCGGGCATCATGACCGGCAGCCTGACCGGTCTGCCAAGCTTTCACCAGCATTTCGACCTGCCGGCCGAAGGCATCAAGCACACCGTGTGCCCACACTGGTACCGCAAGGCGCCGACCGGCATGGATGAAACGGCGTTCGTACGTTACTGCGCCGACGAGCTGGAAAAAATGATCCTTGCCGAAGGCCCGGACACCGTTGCCGCGTTCATTGGCGAGCCGTTGATGGGCACGGGCGGCATCATCGTGCCGCCGGCCGGTTATTGGGCGGCGATCCAGGCAGTTCTGAACAAATACGACGTGCTGTTGATCGCCGACGAAGTGGTCTGCGCCTTCGGTCGCCTCGGTTCGAAGATGGGCAGCCAGCGCTACGGCATGCGTCCAGACCTGATCACCACGGCCAAAGGCCTGACCAGTGCCTATGCACCGTTGTCGGCGGTGATCGTCGGCGAAAAGGTCTGGGACGTGATCGAAAAAGCCTCCCAATCCCAGGGGGCGATGGGCCACGGCTGGACCTATTCGGGACATCCGATCTGCGCAGCGGCAGCGTTGGCCAACCTCGATATTCTTGAGCGGGAAAACCTGACCGAGAACGCCGAGAAGGTCGGCGGCTACCTCAATCGTCGACTGCGCGAAACCCTCGAAGGGCATCCGTTGGTGGGCGAAGTGCGTGGTGACGGCATGCTGGCAGCGGTCGAGTTCATGGCTGATCGCGAGCAACGCACCCCGTTCGATGCGGCAATGAAGGTTGGGCCGAAAGTTTCGGCAGCGTGCCTTGAGCGCGGCATGATTGCCCGGGCGATGCCCCATGGCGACATCCTGGGCTTCGCTCCGCCGCTGATCCTCACTGAGGCAGAGGCGGATCTGATTGTCGATATCACCAAGGGGGCGATTGATCAGGTAGCGAGTGAGGTGTTGGGCTGAGTGCTATCAGTCTGAGCATTTTGCAGTGCTGATTCCGCCCCCTTCGCGAGCAAGCGCGCTCCCACATTGGACTGCATGTGTCTGACAAACCTCGGTCATCTGTGGGAGCGGGCTTGCTCGCGAAGGGACCCTGACAGACACCATCGGTACTGGCTCAGAAACAAAAGGCCCCCGGACAATCACTCGTCCGGGGGCTTTTTATTGGTACGAAGTCTAATTACTTCTTCAGGCCATAATGCTCATCGAGCATGCCCGGGGCGTTCGGGGCTTTGGGGGCGTAGTCGCGCGGTGGTTCCTGATTGCGCGGTGGCGTCAGGCGTTCCCGTGGAGCTTGCGCCGCGTCGGCGTGCAGGGAGGCCAGCAAGCGTTGGCGGGTCTGCTCGTCCAGGGCCAGGCGGTTGGCACCCTCGGCGAGATGATCCTGCACTTCCTGATAGCTCTGAGTCAGTTTCTTGACCAGTGTCGCAGTGCTGTTGAAGTGGGTCACCACCTCGTTCTGATAACTGTCGAAACGTTCCTGAATATCGTCCAGCTGACGTTGCGTGCTGCTAGGCGCGGCATTCGGCGCAAGGCGAGCGATCAGGAATCCAATGGCGACACCCACAACCAGGGCAAGAGTCGGCAACAACCAAACTAAGAGCGAGTGTTCCACGAGTCCTTCCTCTATAAACGGCTTTGCTTTACGTTAACGGCTCGAACCTGCGCTGTATACCGCGATTCACTCGCAATGGACAGCTACAGACAATTTGCTAGACGAGTCGACCCGATTCGAGGTCACGGAGTTCCTTCCTTGCTTATGCGTGAAACCCCTGTAGTGATTGATGGCCCGGTCGGGCAATTGGAAGCACTTTACCTGGACAATGAGCAGCCGCGCGGCCTGGCGCTGATCTGCCATCCGAACCCGGTGCAGGGCGGCACCATGCTCAATAAAGTGGTCTCGACCTTGCAGCGCACCGCTCGCGATGCCGGTTTGATCACGCTGCGTTTCAACTACCGTGGCGTCGGTGCCAGCGAAGGCTCCCACGACATGGGCACCGGCGAAGTCGATGATGCCCAGGCCGTGGCCGAGTGGTTTCGGGCCAGACACCCTGACTTGCCCCTGACCCTGTTCGGTTTTTCCTTCGGCGGTTTTGTTGCAGCAAGTCTCGGCGGACGCCTGGAAGCGCAAGGCGAACAGCTCAAACACCTGTTCATGGTCGCGCCGGCGGTCATGCGCCTGGGGGATCAGGATCAACTGCCGCAACTCGGCGAACTGACCCTGATCCAGCCGGAAACTGACGAAGTCATCGATCCGCAAGTCGTTTACCAGTGGTCCGACAAGCTCGAACGTCCCCATGAGCTGCTGAAAGTGGCAGAATGCGGACACTTTTTTCATGGCAAGCTGACTGATCTCAAGGATCTGATCCTGCCGCGTCTCTCGAATTGATTGCAGTCTGACAAGCGATTACCCATGACGACTCGTACCCGTATCCTTACCGGCATCACCACCACCGGCACGCCGCACCTGGGCAACTACGCCGGTGCCATCCGCCCGGCGATCGTCGCCAGCCGTGACAGCAATGCCGATTCGTTCTATTTCCTGGCCGACTACCACGCCCTGATCAAATGCGATGACCCGCTGCGCATCCAGCGCTCGCGCCTGGAAATCGCCGCGACCTGGCTGGCCGGTGGCCTGGATGTGGACCGCGTGACCTTCTACCGCCAGTCCGACATCCCGGAAATCCCCGAGCTGACCTGGCTGTTGACCTGTGTCGCGGCCAAGGGCCTGCTCAATCGCGCCCACGCCTACAAGGCTTCGGTGGACAAGAACGTCGAGACCGGCGAAGACCCGGACGCCGGCATTACCATGGGGCTGTACAGTTACCCGGTGCTGATGGCTGCGGACATCCTGATGTTCAACGCGCACAAGGTGCCGGTCGGTCGTGACCAGATCCAGCACGTGGAAATGGCGCGGGACATCGGCCAGCGCTTCAACCATCTGTTTGGCCGGGGCAAAGAGTTCTTCACCATGCCCGAGGCATTGATCGAAGAAAGCGTGGCCACGCTGCCGGGCCTCGACGGTCGCAAGATGTCGAAGAGCTACGACAACACCATTCCGCTGTTCAGCAGCGCCAAAGAGATGAAGGACGCGATTTCGCGGATCGTCACCGACTCCCGCGCACCGGGCGAAGCGAAAGATCCGGACAATTCGCACTTGTTCACCCTGTTCCAGGCATTTGCCACTGTGGAACAATCCGACGAGTTCCGCAGCGAATTGTTGCAGGGCCTGGGTTGGGGTGAGGCGAAGAATCGCCTGTTCCAATTGCTGGACAATGAATTGGGTGAGTCTCGCGAACGTTATCACCAGTTGATCGAGCGCCCGGCGGATCTGGAAGACATCCTGCAACACGGTGCGAAAAAGGCCCGTGCGGTGGCGACTCCGTTCCTCAACGAACTGCGCGAGGCTGTTGGCCTGCGTTCTTTCGTTGCCCAGGCGCAGGTGGCGACCACCACCAAGAAGAAAGCCGCGAAGGCCGCGCGCTTTGTCAGCTTCCGCGAAGACGATGGCAGTTTCCGCTTCCGCCTGCTGGCCGCCGATGGCGAGCAACTGCTGCTGTCGCGCAACTTCGCCGATGGCAAAACCGCCGGGCAAGTGACCAAGCAACTGCAATCGGGTCAGGCTCTGGACGTGCGCAATGAGGACCTGAGCTTCAGCGTCTGGCTGGAAGGCGAGTGCGTTGCCGATAGCCCCGCGTTCGCTGACAGCGCCGCTCGGGACGCTGCGGTAGAGGCGTTGCGAATCGCTCTGACGCCGGTTCAGGAATAATCCACGGCTCGGTCCTACCAAGGGCCGATTGCCATTCCCACGGGCCATCGCTACAGTGTCGGCCCGTTTTTGTTGCCTTGCTAACGAATTATGACGCCCCTAGAACGATATCAAGCTGATCTGAAACGCCCGGAATTCTTCCATGACGCCGCGCAGGAAACGGCTGTGCGTCATTTGCAGCGCCTGTACGACGACCTGGTCGCGGCCGAGCAGAACAAACCGGGCCTGCTGGGCAAACTGTTTGGCAAGAAGGATCAGACGCCGGTCAAGGGCCTGTACTTCTGGGGCGGTGTAGGTCGCGGCAAGACTTACCTGGTCGACACCTTCTTCGAAGCGCTGCCGTTCAAGGAAAAGTCCCGTACTCACTTCCACCGCTTCATGAAGCGCGTGCACGAAGAAATGAAGACCCTGGGCGGAGAGAAAAACCCGCTGACCATCATCGCCAAGCGCTTCGCCACCGAAGCCCGGGTGATCTGCTTCGATGAGTTCTTCGTCTCCGATATCACCGACGCCATGATCCTCGGCACGCTGATGGAAGAGTTGTTCAAGAACGGTGTAACCCTGGTCGCCACTTCGAACATCGTGCCGGACGGCCTGTACAAGGACGGCCTGCAACGCGCGCGCTTCCTGCCCGCCATTGCGCTGATCAAGCAGAACACCGAGATCGTCAACGTCGACAGCGGCGTCGATTATCGTCTGCGTCACCTCGAGCAGGCCGAACTGTTCCATTTCCCGCTCGACGAAGCGTCCCACGAAAGCCTGCGCAAAAGCTTCCGCGCGCTGACGCCGGAATGCACCGCAGCGATCGAAAACGATGTGCTGATGATCGAGAACCGCGAAATCCGCGCCTTGCGCACTTGCGATGACGTGGCCTGGTTCGAGTTCCGCGAACTCTGCGACGGCCCGCGCAGCCAGAACGACTACATCGAATTGGGCAAGATCTTCCACGCCGTGCTGCTCAGCGGTGTCGAGCAGATGAGCGTCACCACAGACGACATTGCCCGGCGCTTCATCAACATGGTCGACGAGTTCTACGACCGCAACGTGAAACTGATCATTTCTGCTGAAGTCGAGCTCAAGGATCTCTACACCGGCGGACGCCTGAACTTCGAGTTCCAGCGCACGCTCAGTCGTCTGCTGGAAATGCAGTCCCACGAATTCCTGTCTCGGGCGCACAAGCCGTAACACGGTTCAGCGCATAAAAAAGGGCCTGCATTTGCAGGCCCTTTTTTATGCGCTGAAGATCCCCTGTGGGAGCGGGCTTTGTGTCAGTGTTGAGGATCGATACCACTGCCGAGATACCGCGCCAACTCATCTTGTCGTTGGCAGCCAAGAAGCAACCACAGCAGAATTCTTGCCTTGCGCGGACAAAGAAAGCCCGCCATCCACGCGCCCTTGCGGATTAAATCCATCTCACCGCCACTAAAGCCGTAAGAGGCAAATGCGGTGGAGCCGGAACCGGTTCGGGTCGCAATGATCACAGGGATGCGTTCGCAAAGGTGCTCAATCACCGTCGCCCAACTCTGCGAGACATGGCCGGCGCCGAAACCACCAATCACCAGCCCGTCGTAACCAAGTGCAAGGATATTCTCCAGTAGCAGGGTGTCGGCTGAAAGTGATGTCTCAAGCATCGCAACCTTCTGTGTGGTCTGTTGCGGCCAGGGCAAAACCGTGCGTGGTCGCGGTGGGTGCAGGTAGCGAACATGGTTTTCCAGCAACAGGCCTGCGGGTCCGACGATCGGAGAGGAAAACGCCTGCAACGCCAGTGAGTCCACTTTACGTACGCTACAGGCTTGATGAATCTGTCCGTTCATCACCACCTGAACACCACGTTGTCTGCTGCTCTGCGCCAGGGCGACGCGGCAGGCATCCAGCAGATTCGCCGGGCCGTCGGCCCCCGGCTGTGCTGCCGAACGCATGGCACCCGTCAGTACCAAGGGGATGTCATGGGGCCACAAGTAATCAAAGAACACTGCGGCTTCTTCGAGTGTGTCGGTCCCTTGAATGACCACGACACCGTCGGCGCCTTGTTCGACCTGAAACTTCGCCCAGGACAGCACTCTCAGCAAAAAATCGAAATCCAGAGAAGCACTGGGCAGCATGCCGAGGGTTTCTACGGTCACCCGGGCTAGCGTCGTCAGCTCCGGTATGGAGGCCAGCAGAGCTTCACCGCTGACGGTCGGGATTACACCTTCACCGGCATGCCTTGCTTGCATGCTAACTGTGCCGCCGAGCGCCGCGATGGCCAGTTTGGGCAGGTCCATGTCATACCTCGCTTGTTTGTGATGAAAAGAGGCTGCATCGGGTTTCAGGTCGCGATGCAGCCAAATGGCGGAGTGCATCAGTTCGCTATCAGGTACCCGATCAGAGGGACGATGAGTAACGTGCTGATTGCCATCGACAGGACATTGGCGATGTAGGCGTGCATGTCGACCGGTAATCTTTTGGCAATCGCACTCGCCAGAGGTGGTGCGAGCAATGCTCCCAGCAGCGCGCTGGAAATGATGATCTGCCAACTGCCCCCATAGGCCAGGATCGCAGCGGGCACCACTGATACCAGAGGGATGTAGGTGGGGTACCAGCCGCACATCATCCATTGTCGACGCCAGATCAGCACACCGATGGCCGAGGTCAATGCCTGTGCACCAATGATATGCAGCAGCAGGTCCGACCCGTACGCCGGGCTCAGGGGATTCAAGCCGTACGCCAGCAATGCACCTACTAACAAGCCCAGACTGGCCAGCTCGTTGCCAAAGAACGGTGCTTCAGAAAAGTCCGCCAAAACCCGACGCATGGTCCAGACAACGCCATAGTCGGGAACCTTGATAACAGGGGCGGGCGTGGGGACGGGGGGCGTCTCGGATTGCCCGGACCTCACCAGGCTCGGACAGTAGCGGCAGAGCAGAAACGCCACGACGCTGGCAACCGCCATGCCCAGCACATTGCCGATCACTGCTGGCAAGGCCAATGGGTTACACACGTAGTTGACGATCAGCAAACACATCGGAGTGACGAATACAGCCCCCATGATTGCGCCGTTGAGGGTGACTTTCCAGCCACCGCCAAACATCAGCACCATCGCCGCAGGCAGGGAGACGAACGCGGCAAACGTGGGTTGCCAGCTATCAGCAGTCACCGTCCAGCCCCACATCAAGTTACTCAGCAGCAGCCCGAGCAACGAACTGGTGATCAGCCACGGCCACAATCCAGTCCCATAGGAAATGGCAAATCCTTGCCAGGATCTTGCTGTTCTGTTCGCCCAATAAGCCAAATAGGCCCCCGCCAAAAGACCGATCGAGGCGAACTCGTGTTTGTAGAAAGCCACTTCACTGATGTCGCCCAGCACCCAGCGCAACCAGGCACTTGGCTCGGGTAGCCCCGACACCATGTCGCTGTAACTCGGCCAATGAGCGGACCATAAGGAACGGTTAGTGAATGAAAGCCAAATAATCAACAACGTCGCGCCGACCATCAGCAAGGCGACTGCTGTATCAAATGGTGTTCTGCGGACTGGCTGTGCTTTGTCGGATGTGATTTCCATAAGTTCTGCTCCCTGAATCAGCGCGGGAGGCAGGAATGCTGGGTATAGCCGAGCATCTGATCGTAAAGATCGGCTCGGCGATCGCGATGCAGGTCGTTCAGATTGTTCCAGATGGGCGCACTGCGGGAGCTGGTCAGGTCGATATCGGCAAACAGGATTTCCTGCTTGTCCGCCGAAGCCACGGCACCCATGGGCCAGCCATTGGTCCCGGCTATCAACGAGCAACCTAGGTAGCGCGCGCCGCGCTCCTCGCCGATCCGGCTGGCGGCGGCGATAAACACGTTGTTGACGTGAGCGGCAGTCATCGTCAAATAGGAAGCCATGCACTTACCGGCATCATCGAAGAGCGGCGGCGGTGTCCAGACCCAGTTGTTCAGGCTGCAAATGATGTCCGCGCCTTGCTGGCTGAGGATTCGCGGGACCTCCGGGAACCAGATGTCCCAGCAGATCAACAGTCCGATGCGGCCAATGGGGGTTTCAAAAACCGGGAAGCCCGAATCTCCCGGTGTAAACCAGAGCTTTTCCAGGTTCCACAGGTGGGCTTTACGGTATTTACCGATGAATCCGTCGGGACCCAGCAGAACGCCGGTGTTGAAGAGCCGCATGCCGTCGCGCTCCACCAGGCCGGCTACGAGGTAAACGTTGTACTTGCGGGCGAATTCGCTCCAGGCCTGCACGCTTGGCCCGTCGGGAACAGGCTCTGCATGGGCGAAAGCGTCCTGTCGATTGCTGAAGAAATAGCCGGTATTGGAGAGCTCGGGCAGAACGATGAGATTCGCACCGCCGTTTACCGCTTCAAGTGCGAATTCCAGGCTGCGACGCAGGTTACCTTCACATTTTTCGATGCCGACTTGTGGATCGAATTGCACGACTGCTACACGAACTGGGCTTGTTGGCTCGCTCATTCTAACGACCTCTTCTTATTGTTTTACACGCTGTTTAATGACGTCGTTATAAGAGGGGAGTCGGGAACTTTGCGAAAGTCAGCTGCTTCCTTCTAGCTCGTAGTCCATTTCCCAAGATGGATGAGCGAGATGATCGGCTGCACTGTGTAGGAACGGAAAGAGGAGCCATGGATAATGTCCATGGCTCTGAAATGGGGGATGCAGTCAGATTTTGAGTTGGTAGTGCGGGTAATCACTCATGGAAAACCCGCCATTGAAGGACGCATCGGTTTTGTTGCAGATATGAATGACCGCATCGATGGCTCCGCGAAAACACGGCTCCGTCCAGCCGGCATCGACGGAAAATGATTCACCGGACAAATACAAACCTGATAGATGCGCAAAGTCCCGGTTGTACTTCATCAGGCCGACGGCATCGTAGTAGGTGCCAGGTCGGTATAATTTTGCACAACCCAAGGCGTTTTTATCGGTTATCCATCGTTGGACTACAGCTTGATCAATACCGATATAAGGGGAAATCCTTTCCTGGATATTGGTTGCGTTCATGAGGATGCGATCCAGCTCTTTAGCGCATTTGCTTACCAGTTCTTTATCGGTGAAAGTGGCAAGTTTGGTGGCATCGTCCTCCCATGTGTAACTTAGAAGGATGCAGTCATAGCTGTAATTATCATTGTAACGGTAGGTGTAAACATCATGGATAAAACTGTCGGTGACAATGGCTTGCGGGATTTTGGTGTTTGTCGAAAGAAATGATTTTTTAACGGCGCGAAAACCTTGCAGCTGGTTTCCCAGTGCGCCGTTTTGTAGGCATTGATTGTCTCGAATGGCAGCATCTCCTGATTGAAATTATCGAGCTTGATCCGAGTTTCGATCAGCCAGGAAGGGAGCGTTACGATGACCGAATCAAAATCATCGAAGCGCTCTTGAGTTTGTTCGGGTTGGCTGTGTTTCCAATTGAAGTACACCCGTGTTTTTTGGTTACTCAATTTCTTAAGTTTGGTAACTGATGAGTCGGTGAGTAGCCCGTTGTTCCTTTCGCGGCTGTATTCATAGACGGACTTGCCGGTTTGGTCGATGTCCATGAACATCAGGCATTCATCCAAAGCAGCGAGCCCAACGTAGCGAGGTCTGTCGAAACTCAGCCCCATCGAGTCAAAAACGCTTTCGCTGTTCAAGTGGGGAGAGTCCAGCGGGTTGCCCTTTGGGTCCACCCGACCATGTATCAGTTGCAGTTGGCTGCTGAATCCAAAAATGGCCGTACGCAAGGGATATAGGGAACAAACATCATAAAAGGCTCCCCAGCTGCCATCACCGATGCCTATCGCATAGAAAATAGCCGACTCCTCGGCGGACATGCCCATCCCGCCAAAATCACCGGGCGACCCTCTGTCCCAGGCTTGCAAGGCCGGCATACTGACCAGATCTCGAAATGAAACACTCTGATACTTGTCGACGATTGCGGCCCACATCGCCTCCCATTCGGGGCTGGCGTAAACCTCGGCGACGTGCCGGGTCATACGATCGGCAAAGGCTTTCCACTTGGCGTAGACCTTTTGAAGTTCTTCGCCGGGAGGAGGGGTCAAGCCATCCTGGTTTTTCCAGATCAACATTTGCGGTGCCGATCCACCGCCCACACTGCCTTCGCGAAGATAGATGCCTGTCGAGCTGACCCATTGGCTTCCGGGGTTGGCAAAGTCGGATAACACCAGGTCAAACGTTTTGGCGTAGTACGCCATCAGCGAACGGCCTTCTGTCGGTGCCTCGTCCGCCCGGTTGAAGAAGGGCATCCGCATGGCGCCCATTTCAAACGGTGTATGAGCCGCTGTGGCGTTTCGACTGCCAGGAACGGTCAGGTGCCTGCCGCCTATACGTCTGGATTGTTCGATTAGGGTGATATTGGTGAAGCCGCAACGATAAAGTTCTCTAGCGGCAGTCAGTCCTGTCACCCCGGCGCCGATGATGCAGATACTGTGCTGTGGGTCAGTTGCCCTTGCAATGCCATTTTCCTGTTCGACCAGCATTCGATAGTCAAAGCACAAGTCTGGTGGATTCGGGAAACGTGCTGCCCATTTGTTTGCAGTCGAGCGCTTCGTTCGAGCGCCATCGCGGGATACATATGAAGGGTAGTTGTAGCTTGATCCGATAGTCACTGTTGATCTTCCCTGATTAACTGATGGTATTTGCAGGGAAACAGCTTGGAGTTTTGGGCGATGTGCGAATATGAGCAAATTTCGGTTCTACAGCACACTGAATTCGATTTATTACGTAGGAAAAAGAAACCTGAAATAAGAAGGCCTGCATTGCAGGCCTTTTTTGTACGCTCTGTTTGGCTCACCACAACCTCTGTGGGAGTTGTGTTTACTTAAAGTGCTACGCCGCTTGCTGAAACTGCTGCCGATACTGGTTGGGCGACAGTTCAGTATGTTGGCGGAACAGCCGGGCAAAGAAACTCGCATCGTCATAACCTACTTCATAGCTGATGGTCTTGATGCTCTTGCGGCTGCCGGACAGCAGGCCCTTGGCGGTTTCGATGCGCAGGCGTTGCAGGTAGTGCAGCGGTTTGTCGCCGGTGGCGGTCTGGAAGCGGCGCATGAAGTTGCGGATGCTCATGCCGTGTTCCCGGGCGACGTCTTCGAAGCGGAACTTGTCGGCGAAGTGTTCTTCGAGCCAGTGCTGGATCTGCAGGATGATCACGTCCTGGTGCAGTTTCTGTCCACCGAAGCCGATACGTCCCGGCGAGTAGCTGCGCTGCACTTCATAGAGAATATCCCGGGCCACGGCCTGGGACACATTGGCGCCGCAGAAACGCTCGATCAGGTAAATGTACAGATCACACGCCGAGGTGGTGCCGCCCGCGCAGTACAGGTTGTCGGCGTCGGTCAGGTGTTTGTCCTGATTGAGGTGAACCCGTGGAAAGCGTTCGGCGAAGGCATTGAAGAAACGCCAGTAGGTGGTCGCTTCCTTGCCGTCGAGCAACCCGGCCTCGGCCAGCCAGAACACCCCGGTGGCCTCGCCACACAGTACCGCGCCGCGGGCGTGTTGCTGGCGCAGCCAGGGCAGGACTTGCGGGTAGCGTTGGCACAGGGTTTCGAAGTCGTCCCAGAATGCGGGAATGACGATGATGTCAGCATTTTCCAGCCCGCCGTCCACCGGCATGATCACATCGCTGAAACTGTTCACCGGTTTGCCGTCGGGGCTGACCAGCCGGGTTTCGAAGGCCGGGACCAGGCCGTGGCCCAGTTGTTTGCCATAGCGCAGGCTGGCGAGGTGGAAGAAATCCTTGGCTTGCATGAGGGTGGAAGCGAAAACCCGGTCGATGGCCAGGATGCTGACGCGCCGCAGGGGCGTGGAGGCTTGGTTAGACATAATTCAACTTTATTCTTATAGGGGAAAGTGGTCACCAGACGGCTGGATCGTCTTATTTTTTGTCGGATGTGTCCAGTGTCCTGTATCGGACGCGGGGCTTAGTCTCTGAAGGTCAATCTCTTCTAAAAATAACGACAGGTGCCGCATGATCCCCAGAACCTTGTTCAGTTCCGAGCACGAACTTTTTCGCGACAGCGTGCGAACGTTCCTCGAAAAGGAGGCCGTGCCGTTCCATGGGCAATGGGAAAAACAAGGCTATATCGACCGCAAACTCTGGAACAAGGCAGGGGAGGCGGGGATGTTGTGCTCGCATCTGCCGGAAGAATACGGCGGGCTGGGGGCGGACTTTCTCTACAGCGCAGTGGTGATCGAAGAAGTGGGGCGACTGGGGCTCACCGGCATCGGTTTCTCCCTGCATTCGGACATCGTTGCGCCGTACATCCTGCATTACGGCAGTGAAACGTTGAAACACAAATACCTGCCGAAACTGGTTTCCGGGGAGATGGTCACCGCCATCGCTATGACCGAACCGGGAGCCGGTTCCGATCTGCAAGGCGTGAAGACCACTGCGGTGCTGGATGGCGACGAGTATGTGATCAACGGCTCGAAAACCTTCATCACCAACGGCTATCTCGCTGACCTGGTGATTGTCGTGGCCAAGACCGATCCGACGGCGGGCGCTAAGGGTACCAGCCTGTTTCTGGTGGAGGCCGATACGCCGGGCTTCGACAAGGGCAAGCGCCTGGAGAAGGTCGGCATGAAGGCCCAGGACACGTCGGAGCTGTTCTTCCAGGACGTGCGGGTGCCCAAGGAAAACTTGCTGGGCCAGGCCGGGATGGGGTTCGCCTACCTGATGCAGGAATTGCCTCAGGAGCGTCTCACCGTGGCCATCGGTGGCCTGGCTTCAGCCGAAGCGGCGTTGCAATGGACGCTGGATTACACCCGCGAACGCAAGGCATTCGGCAAGGCCATTGCCGATTTCCAGAACACCCGTTTCAAATTGGCTGAGATGGCGACCGAAATTCAGATCGGTCGGGTCTTTGTCGATCGCTGCCTGGAACTGCACCTGCAAGGTAAGCTCGACGTGCCCACGGCGGCGATGGCCAAGTACTGGGGGACGGACCTGCAATGCAAGGTGCTCGATGAGTGTGTGCAGTTGCACGGCGGCTACGGGTTCATGTGGGAATACCCGATTGCCCGGGCGTGGGCGGATGCGCGGGTGCAGCGGATTTATGCCGGGACCAATGAAATCATGAAGGAGATCATTGCGCGCTCGCTTTGATTTGCAGTAGCTGTTAGATCGTTTTCGCGAGCGGGCTCGCTCCCACAGGTCAGATGGGTTCCTGTGGGGGCGAGCCTGCTCGCGAATGGAACCATGAATCAATCAAGGAGCAGGGTTCGGCTGATCCTTGTGAATCGCCTCGATCCCTTCCAGCACTTCATCCGACAGTTTCAGATCAAAACTGGCAATGTTGCTGTCCAGCTGCTCAAGCGTCGTCGCCCCGATGATGTTGCTGGTCACGAAGGGCTGTTGCGTCACGAATGCCAACGCCATTTGTGCCGGGTCCAGGCCGTGTTCACGCGCCAGTGCAACATAACGGCTGCAAGCTGCTTCCGACTGCGGGTTGAAATAGCGGCTGAAGCGGCTGTAGAGGCTCAGGCGGCCTTTTGGCGGGCGGGCGCCACCTTCGTACTTTCCTGATAGAAAACCGAACGCCAGCGGCGAATAGGCCAGCAAGCCGCATTGTTCGCGAATGGCAATTTCCGCCAGGCCGATCTCGAAACTGCGGTTGAGCAGGTTGTAGGGGTTCTGGATCGACACCGCGCGAGGCCAGCCACGGGCTTCGGCCAGGGCGAGGAAGCGCATGGTGCCCCACGGGGTTTCATTGGACAGGCCGATGTGGCGGATCTTGCCGGCCTTGACCTGTTCGTCGAGCGATTCGAGGGTATCCTCCAGCGGCGTCAGATTGGCTTCGATCTTGTGCTTATAGCCCAGTTGCCCGAAGAAATTGGTGCTGCGCTCCGGCCAGTGCAATTGATACAGGTCGATGTAATCAGTCTGCAAGCGCTTGAGGCTGGCATCCACGGCCTCGGTGATGTGCTGTCGATTGTGCCGCAGGTTTTTGTCGCGGATGTAGTCGATGGTATTGCCGGGGCCGGCGATCTTGCTGGCCAGGATCCAGTCGGATCGATCGCCGCGGCTTTTGAAGTAATTGCCGATGTAGCGTTCGGTGGTGGCGTAGGTTTCGGCCCTGGGCGGCACCGGGTACATCTCGGCGGTGTCGATGAAATTGATCCCGGCGCCCTTGGCTCGCTCAATCTGGGCGAAGGCTTCGGCTTCGCTGTTTTGCTCGCCCCAGGTCATGGTGCCGAGGCAGATTGCACTCACGTTCAGATTGGTCCGGCCTAGCTGGCGATAGTCCATCGGGTGCTCCTTGGGCAAAACAATCATAAAAGCAGGTTGAATTATTTTTCGCAATCTGCATAATTGCGCACCTCTTTCTGCAGTGGAAGTGATGCGCCGCCGCCGAAGAATCTTGCCGTTGAACGGACGCGCCGACCCGAGCCCCCGAAAGCGTCTGTATCCGGCTGCCTTTGACTTGTCAAAGTACGCACTATTCAGTAAGATCCGCCGTCTAATTTACAGGGCGGCCCCTGAGGCTATAAAGAATGAAAACTTTTACTGCTAAACCGGAAACAGTAAAGCGCGACTGGTTTGTCGTCGACGCTGCTGGTCAGACCCTGGGTCGTCTGGCCACCGAAATCGCGAGCCGTCTGCGTGGCAAGCACAAGCCTGAGTACACTCCTCACGTTGACACCGGCGACTACATCGTCGTTATCAACGCCGAGCAGATCCGTGTTACCGGTGCTAAAACCACTGACAAAATGTACTACTCCCACTCCGGTTTCCCGGGCGGCATCAAGTCGATCAACTTTGAAAAGCTGATCGCCAAGGCCCCTGAGCGCGTGATCGAGACCGCGGTCAAAGGCATGCTGCCTAAGAACCCGCTGGGTCGCGACATGTACCGTAAGCTGAAAGTCTATGCGGGCGCTGCACACCCTCATACTGCTCAGCAGCCCCAAGAACTGAAGATTTAACGGAATAGTTCATTATGTCGGCGACTCAAAATTACGGCACTGGCCGTCGCAAGACCGCAACCGCACGCGTTTTCCTGCGTCCGGGTACTGGTAACATCTCCATCAACAACCGTTCGCTGGATAATTTCTTCGGCCGCGAAACTGCCCGCATGGTAGTTCGTCAGCCGCTGGAATTGACTGAGACTGTCGAGAAATTCGACATCTACGTCACCGTGATCGGCGGTGGTGTAAGTGGTCAAGCTGGCGCAATCCGCCACGGCATCACCCGCGCTCTGATGGACTACGACGAAACTCTGCGCAGCGCTCTGCGTAAAGCCGGCTTCGTAACCCGCGATGCACGTGAAGTTGAACGTAAGAAAGTTGGTCTGCGTAAAGCGCGTAAGCGTCCGCAGTACTCGAAGCGTTAATTCGTTTCCACGTTCAAAAAAGAACGCCCAGTTTCCTCACGGAGCTGGGCGTTTTTTTTGTGCCTGCGATTTATCAAAGAATTGCGCTGTGACAACTTGCCACATCCGTAGAGGCCCTATACTACAAGGCTTGGCAGTGGTGTCCCGGGGTAATTACCTTGTCAGAATTGGGGCTTTTCATTACCATTCGGCAAAATTTTTATAAGTACAGAGTTTTACTTAGTAGATGCCTGATTTAACAGGCCACAAAGCTGATGGGAGAGGACTGAATGAGCAATGACGGCGTGAATGCAGGCCGGCGTCGCTTCTTGGTAGCAGCCACATCCGTGGTGGGTGCTGCAGGAGCGGTGGGGGCTGCGGTCCCGTTCGTGGGGTCATGGTTTCCCAGTGCCAAGGCGAAAGCCGCAGGTGCACCGGTGAAAGTGAATGTCAGCAAAATCGAGCCAGGCCAGCAGATGATTGCTGAGTGGCGCGGCCAGCCGGTATTCATCGTCCGCCGTACTGAGGAAATCCTGGGGAATCTGAAAAAGATCGAGGGCCAGCTGTCTGACCCGACCTCCAAGAACTCGACACAACCGACCTATGTCGATCCGGAAACCCGTTCGATCAAACCTGAGGTTCTGCTGCTGATCGGTATCTGCACGCACCTGGGTTGCTCGCCGACATTCCGTCCCGAAGTGGCTCCCGCTGATCTGGGCAAGGAGTGGGTAGGTGGTTATTTCTGCCCTTGCCACGGCTCCCACTACGACCTGGCTGGCCGCGTCTACAAGTCGCAACCTGCGCCTTTGAACCTGCCAGTTCCCCCGCATTCCTATGAGACCAATGACGTCATTGTCATTGGCGTCGATACGGAGAAAGCGTGATGAGCAAGTTCATGGATTGGGTTGATGCGCGCTTTCCCGCGACCAAAATGTGGGAAGACCATCTCAGCAAGTACTACGCCCCGAAGAACTTCAACTTCTTCTATTTCTTTGGTTCCCTGGCGCTGCTCGTTCTGGTCAACCAGATCGTCACCGGTGTCTGGCTGACCATGAGCTACACCCCATCGGCCGAAGAAGCGTTTGCTTCCGTCGAATACATCATGCGCGACGTCGAGTACGGCTCGATCCTGCGTCTGCTGCACTCCACCGGCGCTTCGGCGTTCTTCATCGTGGTCTATCTGCACATGTTCCGTGGCTTGCTCTACGGTTCCTACCAGAAGCCACGTGAGCTGGTGTGGGTCTTCGGCATGCTGATCTACCTGGCGCTGATGGCTGAAGCCTTCATGGGTTACCTGCTGCCGTGGGGCCAGATGTCCTACTGGGGCGCCCAGGTGATCATCTCGCTGTTCGGTGCGATCCCGGTCATCGGCAACGACCTGACCCAGTGGATCCGTGGTGACTACCTGATTTCCGGTATCACCCTGAACCGCTTCTTTGCCTTGCATGTGGTGGCCTTGCCGATCGTGATTCTGGGTCTGGTGGTGTTGCACATTCTGGCGTTGCACGAAGTCGGTTCGAACAACCCGGATGGCGTGGACATCAAGAAGCACAAGGACGAAAACGGCATTCCGCTGGACGGCATTGCCTTCCATCCGTACTACACCGTGAAAGATATCGTCGGTGTGGTGGTGTTCCTGTTCATCTTCTGCTTTATCGTGTTCTTCTTCCCGGAAATGGGCGGTTACTTCCTCGAGAAGCCAAACTTCGAGCCAGCCAACCCGTTCAAGACACCTGAGCACATCGCTCCGGTCTGGTACTTCACGCCGTACTACGCGATTCTGCGGGCGGTCCCGGACAAGCTCCTGGGTGTTATCGCCATGGGGGCGGCCATTGCGGTGCTGTTCGTCCTGCCGTGGCTGGACCGCAGCCCGGTCAAGTCGATGCGCTACAAAGGCTGGATGAGCAAGATTTGGCTGGTGGTGTTCTGCATCTCGTTCGTGATCCTCGGCATTCTGGGTGTTCTGGCCCCGACGCCAGGCCGTACGTTGCTGTCGCAGGTATGTACATTCCTGTACTTCGCCTACTTCATTCTGATGCCGTTCTACACCAGGCTCGAGAAGACCAAACCGGTTCCGGAAAGGGTGACTGGCTGATGAAAAAGCTATTTGCGGTATTGATGCTTGCTGCGCTGCCAGTGTTCGCGTTCGCTGCTGGACAAGGTGGCCCGGAACTGGAAAAAGTCGACATCGACGTGTCCGACAAGGCGGCCATGCAGGATGGTGCGCGTACGTTCGCCAACTATTGCATGGGCTGCCATAGCGCCAAATTTCAGCGCTACGAGCGTGTGGCCGATGACCTGGACATTCCTCATGAGCTGATGCTCGAAAAGCTGGTGTTCACCGGTGCCAAGATCGGCGACCACATGAACATCGGCATGCAGCCGGCTGACGCCAAGACCTGGTTCGGAGCGGCGCCGCCGGACCTGACCCTGGTGGCTCGCGTTCGCGGTACCGATTGGCTCTACGGCTACCTGAAGTCGTTCTATGAAGATCCGTCGCGCCCTTGGGGTGTGAACAACAAGGTCTTCCCGAACGTCGGCATGCCTAACGTCCTGGTCGGCCTGCAAGGTCGTCAGGTCATCGGTTGCAAACAGGTTCAGATCGTCGAAGACGGCAAGAAGCAATATGATCCGTTGACCGGTACGGCGCTGACTCATGAAGCGTGCGATCAGTTGACCATCGTGCCGAAGAGTGGATCTTTGACCGAAGAGCAGTTCGATGAGAAGGTCAAGAATCTGGTAACCTTCCTGGCTTACTCGGCTAACCCGGTTAAGCTGCAACATCAGCGCATTGGTACCTATGTATTGCTGTACCTGGCGTTCTTCTTCGTATTCGCTTACTTGCTCAAGCGTGAGTACTGGAAAGACGTGCACTGATAACGCTTCAAGCAATTGCTGTTAATCGCGCGCGCCCAAGGGCGTCTCTGAAGGTGTAACGAGTCTGGCTGGCCAGGCGTTACGGGAGACGCCCTCTGGGCGCGCTCGTTTTTCCGCTTTCGATTATTTTTACAAGCGAGGAGGATCGCCATGGGCGTGACCAATCGGTTGGCCTGTTACTCCGACCCCGCCGACCACTATTCCCACCGGGTGCGAATCGTACTGGCAGAGAAGGGTGTCAGCGCCGAGATCATTTACGTGGAAGCTGGCCGTCAGCCGCCTAAACTGATCGAAGTGAACCCTTACGGCAGTTTGCCCACCCTGGTCGATCGTGACCTGGCGTTGTGGGAATCTACGGTGGTAATGGAATACCTGGATGAGCGTTATCCGCACCCGCCGTTGCTGCCGGTTTATCCGGTGGCGCGTGCCAACAGTCGACTGTTGATACATCGCATACAGCGAGACTGGTGTGGTTTGGTGGATCTGATTCTGGATTCGCGGACCAAGGAGGCCGCTCGTGCCGTGGCGCGCAAGGAATTGCGCGAAAGCCTGACCGGCGTGTCGCCGTTGTTCGCCGACAAGCCATTTTTCCTCAGCGAGGAACAAAGCCTGGTGGATTGCTGCCTATTGCCAATACTCTGGCGATTGCCGATTCTGGGTATAGAACTGCCGCGGCCTGCCAAGCCGCTGCTTGATTACATGGAGCGCCAGTTTGCGCGTGAGGCTTTCCAGGCGAGTCTGTCTGGCGTCGAACGCGACATGCGCTAAGGCTTAAGGAGCCGCTATGAACTCCAGTCGACCTTATCTGGTCCGCGCGCTCTACGAGTGGATTGTGGACAACGATTGCACCCCGCACATGCTGGTCAATTCCGAGTATCCGTCGGTCCAGGTGCCGCAAGGGTTTGCCAGTGACGGGCAGATTGTCCTGAACGTATCACCGCAAGCCGTGCGCCATTTGCACATGGATAACGAGGCCGTGAGCTTTGAAGGCCGCTTCGGTGGTGTGCCGCATACGCTGTATGTGCCTATCGCGTCGATCCTGGGTATCTACGCTCGGGAGAATGGTCAGGGTATGGTGTTCGATCTGGAATCGCCTCTGGAAGATGAGGATGAGATCGAGCCGGATGATGATATCCCGCCACCTGACAGCGAGCCGCCGCGTCCCAGCGGTCGGCCGAGCCTGAAAGTGGTGAAGTAATAAAAAAGGCGATCCGCAAGGATCGCCTTTTTTATTACAGGGCGGTGGCAATTTCAGAATCACCACCGCCGAGAAGGCTCAGTCGATGTACTCAAACAGCTTCACGATCTTCTGAACGCCGGAAACACCTTGCACCAGATTAGTCGCCTGAGCCGCTTCCTGTTTGGTCAGCAAGCCCAGCAGGTAGACGATGCCATTCTCGGTGACAACCTTGATGCGCGAGCCGGGGATATTCGGGTCTGCGAGCATCTGGGTCTTGATCTTGGTCGTCAGCCAGGTGTCGTTCTGGCGTGCCAGCAGCGAGGAGGGCGGCAAAACCTGTAACTCGTTATGCACCGTCTTCACGCGCTGAACAGCGGCAGCAGCCTGTTCAGCCTTGGCCTTGAGGTCTGCGCGCGGCGTTTGCCCGGCGAGCAGCACGACGCCGTTGAAGCTGGTGACGACGATGTGCGAGTCGTTATCCAGTGCCGGGTCGGCCTTGGCGACGTTTACGCCAACCTTGGTGTCGATCAGGGAATCGTCGATCTTGCTGCCGAAGGTGCGGGTGCCACGGTCATCTTCAATCGGTGCTTCGCGGCTGGCTTTAACCACCGAGGTGCAGCCGCTGATGCCGAGGCACAGGGTCAGGGCCAGTAGGCCGAGGCGATTAGGGGTCATTCTTCACTCCCGAACAGTTGGCTGTCGATCAAATCGCAAAGGCAATGGATCGCCAGCAGGTGGACTTCCTGAATACGTGCGGTGACGTTGGCCGGTACGCGAATCTCCACGTCCTCGGGCAATAGCAGCGACGCCATGCCGCCGCCATCGCGACCGGTCAATGCTACGACAATCATTTCGCGATCATGTGCGGCCTGGATCGCTTGAATAATGTTCGCCGAGTTACCGCTGGTGGAAATTGCCAGCAGGACATCCCCCGGTTGGCCGAGGGCGCGGATCTGCTTGGAGAACACTTCGTTGTAGCTGTAGTCATTGGCGATCGAGGTGATCGTCGAGCTGTCGGTTGTCAACGCAATGGCGGGCAGGCTCGGGCGCTCACGCTCGAAGCGGTTGAGCAACTCGGAGGAGAAGTGCTGGGCGTCGCCGGCGGAGCCACCGTTGCCACAGGAAAGCATTTTGCCTTCATTGAGCAGGGCGTTGACCATGACCTGGCTGGCTTGCTCGATGTGCGGTGCAAGTACTTCCATCGCCTGTTGCTTGGTGTCGATACTGGCCTGAAAAAGCTGGCGAATTCGGGATTGCATGTCCATCTGTGTGACCTTAATGAGCGCGGCTGTCCGGCACGTGAATGTGCAGCCCGCAAAACAAAGAGCAAAAGTGTTGGGTGTTATCCGGTTCGGGGTGCAAGCGATCAGCTGTCGAAGGCATTCTGTAACCAGTTCAACTGATCGAGGTCGCTATCAATGGCAACCACGTCGAAACGGCAAGGGGAATTGGCCCAGCGCGACTCGCGCTGAAGAAAATACTGCGCGGCAACAATCAGTTTCTGCCGTTTGCGCTCATCAATGCTATCGAGCGCGCCACCCCATTGAGTGTTTTTTCTGTAGCGAACTTCAACGAATACTACTGTATCGCCATCTAGCATGACCAGATCAAGCTCGCCGCGTTTACACAACCAGTTCTGCGCCAACAGGCGCAGACCTTGCTGTTGAAGATGTCCGAGCGCCTGGCGCTCGGCATCCTTACCGCTTTGCTGGCGTGACCTGTCAGGCATCAGCGCGTAGTGTCCGGCAGGCGTTGAACCTGACCGTTGACGAACTCGGCCCATGGCAATTGCCGCACGACGCGTTGGTTCTGCGTCATGCCCAGGCTGCCTGATTGGCCTTCGATGCGGCTGTCCGGCAGAGCCTTGAGTTGGCCCAGGCGTGGTGCCAGGCGATAGGCGTCGACACCCATTGCGTACAGGCGACCCAGGCTGCCGGCTGCTTGAGGCCATTGTGCCGTGACCTGTTTGCGCAGCGGATCATTGGCATCCAGAAGCCATGGCGTTTCGCAGAAGCGAATGCCGTTCATGTCGTTGTACTGGTTCACGTCGCCGCTGGCGCTGAACACGTGGGACGTGGCGTAAACCGGAACATCGCCCGCGTACTGGAAGTTGAGGGTCGGTTTGATCTGCTGGGCCTGTTGCGGCGTGGCGGCCAGGAAGATGAACTCGATGTCCTGGCGACGGGAAGGCTGGGCGGCGACTTGCGAACCTACCGTGCTTTGCAGGCTCTTGGCGCGACCTTCGCTCTGGCGCAGCTGGAACATGTCGGCAATCTGCTGGGCCAACTGAACCGGCTGGTCAACACGTTCGGTGGCAACGATGCTGCCGCCATTGGCTTGCCAGTCCTGGTTGAACGCCCGCAGTACGCGGTCGCCCCATTCGCCTTTCGGCACCATGATGGCTGCGCGATGCAGGCCGTCGGCGCGGGCGCGGCGAGACACTTCACGGGCTTCGTCTTCGGCTGCAAGACCAAACTGGAACAATTGTGCCGGACCTTGTTCACCTTCGCTGTAGTTCAGTGCCAGGGTGGTGATCGGCAATTGCGGGCGAGTACTCAGTTGTTTGACCAGCGGCTTCTCAAGCGGGCCGACGACCAGTTGCACGCCGTCGGCCTGAGCCTTGCGATAGAACTCGTCGAGGGAGGTCAGGCGCGAGCTGTCATAGAACTCGATGGCGGGTGGTTGCTGTCCGGCTTGTTGTGCCTGGTAGTGAGCGGCCATGAAACCTTCGCGCAATGCTTTGCCGACCGAGGCCAGCGGGCCGTCTTGCGGCAGCAGCAGGGCGATCTTGCTCAGGGGCTGGCTGGCCAGTTCCTTGAGTTTGGTCAGTGGCAGCGGCAATTGAACGGCGGCTGGGTGTTTCGGGTTCTGCTTGCGCCAGTTGTCGATGGCGGCCTGTTGCTGTTCCAGGGTGCCGGCAGTTTTTACTGCCAGTGCCAAGGCCATCCAGCCGCCGAGGTCATCGGCGGTGCCTGGTTGCAGTTGGTCGGTCGGTAGCGAGGCGATCAGTACCCAGATGGCTTCGTGGTTTTTGCCGGCGGCGTCGCCGCTGAGCATCGGTGCGATGAAGATGCGTTCCCGGGCGGCAGCGAGGGTCTGGCCATCAGCTTCAAGTGCGCGGGCACGGACGGTGCCGGTACGGACTTGTTGCTCTTCCGGCAATTCCCCCAGGCGCTGCAGGCTCGGATGGCTCAGGGCCGTCAGCGCCGCTTTCGGCTGGTTGCGGGTCATGGCCAATTCGGCGGCCAGTGTGTTGGCGAATACCTGCTGACCGGGCTTGAGTTGCTCCACGGGCACTTGCTGCAGGATCTGTGCGGATTGGGCGGCGTTGCCCTGGCGATAGGCCAGGTCTGCTGCGCTCAGGCGTAGCAGGGCGGCGTCTTCCGGCGATTTGCTTTGGGCGGCCTTTTCAAGCAATTGCTCGATACTGGCATCCGGGGTCCGTGGAAGTTCGCCAAGGCTGGAGGAGGGCGAGCTGGCGCAAGCCGCCAGCAAGGCAGCGAGGCAGAGGGCAGTAAACAGCCGCAGGCAAGCGATCATGTAAGTGTTCCTGATACTCGATCAAATTAGCGTGGAATTGTACCCAAGCGCTGGCCGGGGCGCGATGTTGCTGGCGTGAATCGATCAATTTAGCTGGTGTAAATGTTGCGATGCGGCACAAACAGCTGCAAAACCTGATGGTGCTTGCACATATCGCCAGCGTCGCTACGCGTTACAATGGCGGCTTTATCGATCATGAGGTGTGCGCTTTGACTGCTCCAGGTGCTTTGAATTCCGCTGCTGGCTCGCTTTATGTGGTGGCGACGCCCATCGGCAACCTGGATGACATCAGTGCGCGCGCGCTGAAGATCCTGCGCGAGGTGGCATTGATCGCCGCCGAAGATACCCGGCACTCCCAGCGTTTGATGCAGCATTTCGGCATCCCTACGCCATTGGCAGCGTGTCATGAGCACAACGAGCGCGATGAAGGCAGCCGATTCATTACCCGCTTGCTCGCGGGTGACGATGTGGCGCTGATCTCCGATGCCGGAACGCCGCTGATTTCCGATCCGGGTTATCACCTGGTGCGTCAGGCTCGCGCGGCCGGGATCAATGTGGTGCCGGTTCCGGGCGCCTGTGCATTGGTTGCTGCATTGTCGGCGGCCGGACTGCCGTCGGATCGTTTCATCTTTGAAGGCTTTCTGCCGGCCAAGGCGGTGGGGCGACGCGCTCGTCTTGAGTCGATAAAGGAAGAACCGCGCACATTGATCTTTTACGAAGCCCCGCACCGCATCCTTGAATGTCTGCAAGACATGGAGCTGGTGTTCGGCGCCGACCGCCCCGCATTGCTGGCGCGTGAGCTGACAAAGACATTCGAAACCCTCAAAGGCTTGCCGCTGGCCGAGTTGCGCCAGTTCGTCGAGTCGGACAGTAATCAGCAGCGCGGCGAGTGCGTGGTGCTGGTGGCAGGTTGGTCGGCTCCCGAGAGCGAGGACGCTGTCAGCAGCGAAGCGATGCGCATCCTCAACCTGTTGCTTGAAGAAATGCCGCTCAAGCGTGCCGCAGCATTGGCGGCGCAAATTACTGGTGAGCGCAAGAATGTGCTCTATCAGGTTGCGCTGGATAAACAGAAGGGCGAGTAAAACCCGACGCACTGGCGTGGCTGAAGGCGTTTAGCGCTTGTTCTTCGGGCGCTCTGCCGTTAACCTTCGCGGCGGAGAGTCGATCGGACAGTCGCTGCCCTCTATGAAAATTAGGGGGGGGAGGAAAGTCCGGGCTCCATAGGGCGAAGTGCCAGGTAATGCCTGGGAGGCGTGAGCCTACGGAAAGTGCCACAGAAAATAACCGCCTAAGCGCTTCGGCGCCGGTAAGGGTGAAAAGGTGCGGTAAGAGCGCACCGCACGTCTGGCAACAGTTCGTGGCTAGGTAAACCCCACTTGGAGCAAGACCAAATAGGGTCCCAAGGCGTGGCCCGCGCTGGGACCGGGTAGGTTGCTAAAGATGTCCAGTGATGGCCATCGTAGACGAATGACTGTTCAAGACAGAACCCGGCTTACAGATCGACTCTCCACCTTTTTTCTACCCTCTGCTTAAATCATCTGAGCAGGGCGGTGATAGCCATTTCCCTTCGTGCAGATCACGATGGAAGGGGTTGTGTGATATCGATTGGCCTGCTCTGGTAACGAACGCATAAACTCCATGCGGTACCCGATTTCTCCCCCCTTTCAAAACGTCGGCATAAGCACTTTCGTAATACCGAAAAAATCTTACTCTTAATAAATTACTTTAACTTTCGAACGCAGTCTTCTGTGCTGATTCAAGTTATTGGGCGAATGCATCTGCCGGATTCTCGTTACCCCTCCTTTTATGCTCCTAAATCTCAGTTCTGTAAGGGTTTTCCTTCGATCCGCGCCTTGACGGTGTGGTGGGCGCATTCCTATAGTGTGCGCAAGTGGCGGAAAGTGGCATGAAGTGGGTTTTTTGAGCGCAAAACGCTATTATTTGGAGAAACGCTGACGTGTTTCGCGGAGCCAACGCTATCAGTCTCGATGCAAAGGGCCGTCTCGCCATGCCGAGCCGGTACCGTGACGAGCTCGTTTCGCGTAGTTCCGGTCAGTTAATCGTCACAATTGATGCCGTTGATCCGTGTTTGTGTGTTTACCCCCTCGATGAGTGGGAAATTATTGAAACCAAACTGCGCGCCCTGCCTTCGCTTCGCGAAGAGAACCGCCGTCTGCAACGTTTACTGATTGGTAATGCCGTCGACCTCGAGCTCGATGGCAGTGGTCGTTTTCTGGTTCCGCCGCGTCTTCGCGAATATGCCAAGTTGGATAAGCGCGCGATGTTGGTAGGCCAACTGAACAAGTTCCAATTGTGGGACGAGGATGCCTGGAACGCGGTTTCTGCCGCCGACCTGGCTGCTATTCAACAACCGGGCGCCATGCCTGATGAACTGCGTGATTTGATCCTGTGACTATTGATAGCGGCTTTAACCACATCACCGTACTGCTTGACGAAGCCGTCGAGGCTCTCGCCGTACGTCCTGATGGGTGCTATCTGGATGGCACGTTCGGGCGCGGCGGACATAGCCGGATGATTCTCAGCCGGCTCGGTCCTGATGGTCGGTTGCTCGGATTCGACAAAGATCCTCAAGCGATTGCCACCGGGCAGACGCTAGCGGCCGAAGACGGCCGCTTTGTCGTTGTGCAGCGCAGCTTTGCCGAACTCGGATCCGAAGTCGCAGAACGTGGCCTGCACGGCAAGGTCAGCGGCGTTTTGCTCGACCTTGGCGTTTCTTCGCCGCAACTCGACGATCCTGAGCGCGGCTTCAGTTTCCTCAACGACGGTCCTCTGGACATGCGCATGGACCCGTCCCGCGGGATCAGTGCGGCGGAGTTCGTCAATAGTGCGCCGGTGGAAGAAATCGCCCGTGTGTTCAAGGAATACGGCGAAGAGCGTTTTTCCGGGCGCATGGCCCGTGCCGTGGCCGAGCGTCGCGACATCAAGCCGTTCGAGCGCACCGCCGATCTGGCCGAAGTGCTGAAAGTCGCCAACCCGGCCTGGGAAAAGGGCAAGAACCCTGCTACCCGTGCGTTCCAGGGCCTGCGTATTCACGTAAACAACGAACTGGGCGATCTGGAAGCCGGCCTCGAAGCCGCGCTGGACTGCCTGGAAGTGGGCGGCCGTCTGGTGGTGATCAGCTTCCACTCCCTCGAAGACCGTATCGTCAAACTGTTCATGCGCAAGCTGGTGAAAGGCGAAGCCGACAACCTGCCGCGTAACCTGCCGGTTCGGCATGTCGCCTTCGAACCGAAAATCAAAATCCATGGCAAAGCGCAGACGGCCTCCGACGCCGAGCTCAAGGCCAACCCACGTTCCCGTAGCGCTGTCATGCGTGTGGCGGAGAAGCTGCGGTGAGCAAGCTTTTCGCCAAGCCACTGCCCGGCGGAAGCTTTTTCATGCTGCTGCTGTTCATTGGCGTGCTCATGTCTGCCATCGGCGTGTCCTACAGCGCGCACTGGAATCGTCAGCTGCTGAACTCGCTGTACAACGAGTTGAGCGTGCGCGACAAGGCCCAGGCCGAGTGGGGCCGGTTGATTCTTGAGCAGAGCACCTGGACGGCCCATAGCCGCATCGAAGTGCTGGCCACCGAGCAGCTGAAAATGCGCATTCCCGGTGCCGCCGAAGTGCAGATGGTGGCGCCATGATGAAGCTCGAAGGCGCACTCTTTCCATGGCGGTTTCGCCTGGTGCTGGGTCTGCTCGGTGTCATGGTGGCGGCGATTGCCTGGCGCATCATCGATCTGCAAGTGGTCGACCGTGACTTCCTCAAAGGTCAGGGTGACGCGCGCAGCGTTCGTCACATTCCGATTCCGGCTCACCGTGGTCTGATCACCGACCGTAACGGCGAGCCTCTGGCCGTCAGCACGCCGGTGACTACCCTGTGGGCCAACGCCAAGGAAATGCAGCTGGCCAAGGAAAAGTGGCCGGCGCTGGCTGCGGCGCTGGGGCAAGACCCGAAAGCCCTGGCCGAGCGTCTTGAAGCCCAGGCCAATAAAGAATTCATTTACCTGGTGCGCGGGCTGACGCCTGAGCAGGGTCAGTCTGTACTCGACCTGAAAGTGCCGGGGGTTTACGGCATCGAAGAGTTTCGCCGTTTCTATCCGGCCGGTGAAGTCACCGCCCACATGGTTGGTTTTACCGATATCGATGACCATGGTCGAGAAGGTGTTGAACTGGCCTATGAGGAATGGCTTGCCGGAGTGCCCGGCAAACGACAGGTCATCAAGGACCGGCGCGGCCGGCTGATCAAGGATGTCCAGGTCACCAAAAACGCCAAGGCCGGAAAGCCCTTGGCGTTGTCCATTGACTTGCGCCTGCAATATCTGGCGAACCGCGAACTGCGCAACGCAATCATCGAGAACGGCGCCAAGGCCGGCAGCCTGGTGATCATGGATGTGAAGACCGGCGAAATCCTCGCCATGGTCAACCAGCCGACCTACAACCCGAACAACCGTCGCAACCTGCAACCGGCGATGATGCGTAACCGCGCGATGATTGACGTATTCGAGCCAGGTTCGACCATGAAGGCGATCTCCATGAGCGCCGCCATCGAAACCGGGCGCTGGAAACCGACCGACAGTGTCGAGGTGTATCCGGGCACGTTGCAGATCGGCAAATACACCATCAAGGACGTCTCCAAGACCGAAGGTCCGGTGTTGGATATGACCGGCATCCTGATCAATTCCAGTAACGTCGGCATGAGTAAGGTTGCGTTCGATATCGGTGGTGAAACCATTTTCCGCCTGGCGCAAAAACTTGGTCTCGGCCAGGACACAGGCCTCGGCTTTCCGGGCGAACGCGTCGGCAATCTGCCGAACTACCGTGAATGGCGCAAGGCTGAGACCGCCACGTTGTCCTACGGCTACGGTATTTCGGTGACGGCCATCCAGCTGGTGCATGCCTTCTCGGCCTTGGCCAACAACGGTCGCCTCGCACCGCTGACACTGATCAAAACCGACAAAACACCGCAAACCACGCAGGTGTTGCCGGAAACGGTCGCGAAAACCATGCAGACCATGTTGCAACAGGTGATCGAGGCTCCGCGCGGTGTATTCCGTGCGCAGGTGCCGGCCTACCACGTGGGCGGCAAGTCCGGTACTGCGCGTAAAACCTCGGTCGGCACCAAGGGTTATGCCGAGAACTCCTACCGCTCGCTGTTTGCCGGTTTCGGTCCGATGAGTGACCCGCGTTACGCCATCGTGGTCGTCATCGATGAGCCGACCAAGGCTGGTTACTTCGGTGGTCTGGTTTCGGCGCCGGTGTTCAGCCGGGTGATGTCCGGCACCCTGCGCCTGATGAATGTCACCCCGGACAATTTGCCACCTGTTCAACAAGCCAACGCCACCCCGGTCGTTCCGCTGAAAGCCAATGGAGGGCGCGGCTGATGTCATTAAGTCTGAACAAGATATTCCCCCACGCCGGTCACGATCTGTTGATCCGTGAATTGGCACTCGACAGCCGCAACGTGCGTGCCGGTGACCTGTTTCTCGCGGTGCCGGGCGGCAGGTTCGACGGTCGCTCGCATATCGGCGACGCATTGCAGCGCGGCGCCGCTGCCGTAGCTTATGAAGTGGAAGGCGCCACTGTGCTGCCGATCACCGACGTGCCATTGATTCCGGTCAAAGGCCTGGCGGCGCAGCTGTCGGATATCGCCGGACGTTTTTATGGTGAACCCAGTCATCACCTGAACCTGATCGGTGTGACCGGTACCAACGGCAAAACCAGCGTGACCCAACTGGTGGCCCAGGCGCTGGACCTGCTTGGCCAGCACTGCGGCATCGTCGGCACCCTGGGTTCCGGTTTCTACGGCGCGCTGGAAAGCGGCCTGCACACCACGCCGAATCCGATTGCCGTGCAAGCGACCCTTGGCGACTTGAAAAAGGCCGGCGCCAAAGCGGTGGCCATGGAAGTTTCGTCCCATGGCCTGGACCAGGGCCGGGTCACCGCGCTGGCGTTCGATGTGGCGGTGATGACCAACCTGTCCCGCGATCACCTGGACTATCACGGCACCATGCACGCTTATGGCGAAGCCAAGGCCAAGCTGTTCGCCTGGAACGATTTGAAATGCCGGGTGGTGAACCTCGACGACGATTTCGGTCGGCAACTGGCCGCCGATAAGCGTGAGTCGCGTTTGATCACTTACAGCCTGCTCGACAAAAGTGCCTATCTGTATTGCCGCGAAGCACAGTTCGACGACGAAGGGGTGCGCGCCACGCTGGTCACGCCGCAGGGCGAACACCATCTGCGCAGCACCTTGCTCGGACGATTCAATCTGAGCAACGTGTTGGCCGCCGTTGGCGCCTTGCTCGGCCTTGACTACCCACTGGACGAAATTCTTAAAGTGTTGCCGAAGCTCGAAGGCCCGGCCGGTCGCATGCAGCGCCTCGGCGGTGGTACCCAGCCATTGGTAGTCGTCGATTACGCCCACACCCCGGACGCCCTGGAAAAAGTCCTGTCTGCCTTGCGCCCCCATGTCAAAGGTCGCTTGCTGTGCCTGTTCGGCTGCGGCGGCGACCGTGATCGCGGCAAGCGTCCGCTGATGGCCGAAGTGGTCGAGCGATTGGCCGACGGCGTGCTGGTCACCGACGACAACCCGCGTACCGAAGATCCAGCGGTTATTTTCGACGACATCCGCGCCGGGTTCACGGCTGTGGATAAAGTCACTTTCGTTGCCGGACGTGGCCAGGCGATTGCCCAGCTGATTGCTGGAGCGTCGGCCGACGACGTGATCGTGCTGGCTGGAAAAGGTCACGAGGATTATCAAGAAATCAACGGCGAGCGCCATGCCTTCTCTGATCTGGTCGAGGCCGATCATGCCTTGACCATGTGGGAGGTTGCCCATGCTTAAAGCCTTGAAACTCAGCGAACTGACCGGTGCATTGAGCGCCCGTTTAATCGGTACCGATGCCAGCTTCGACGGCGTCAGCATCGACAGTCGCGCAATCAAGCCGGGACAGCTGTTTATCGCTTTGGCCGGTCCGCGTTTCGATGGTCATGACTATCTCAATGACGTGGCGGCCAAAGGCGCTGTGGCGGCACTGGTCGAGCGCGAAGTCGCCGACAGCAGCTTGCCGCAATTGTTGGTGGGCGACACCCGTCAGGCATTGGGCCAACTGGGCGCATTGAATCGTTCGGCATTCACTCAGCCGGTTGCAGCCGTCACTGGGTCCAGCGGCAAGACCACGGTCAAGGAAATGCTCGCGAGCATCCTGCGTACCCGCGGTCCGGTACTGGCCACCCGTGGCAATTTGAATAACGACCTCGGCGTTCCGCTGACCCTGCTGGAACTGGCGCCGGAACACACCGCTGCCGTGATCGAACTGGGTGCATCGCGCCTGGGTGAAATTGCCTACACCGTCGCCATGACCAAGCCCCACGTGGCCATTCTCAACAATGCCGGGACTGCCCACGTTGGCGAGTTTGGCGGGCCGGAAAAAATCGTCGAAGCCAAGGGCGAGATCATTGAAGGGCTGGATGCCGATGGCGTCGCCGTTCTTAATCTGGACGACAAGGCGTTCGAGATCTGGAAGAAACGCGCAGCCGGCCGCAAGGTGCTGACGTTTGCCCTGAGCAACAGCCGCGCAGATTTCCATGCCAGCGATCTGACCACCGACGCGCGTGGCTGCCCGGCGTTCAACCTGCATACACCCGAAGGTGTGGAACGCGTTCAGTTGAATCTGCTCGGCACCCATAACGTGGCCAATGCCATGGCGGCCGCCGCCGCCGCCCATGCGCTGGGCGTGTCGCTGTTCGGCATCGCCACGGGCCTGGGCGCAGTGCAGCCGGTCAAGGGCCGCACCGTCGCGCAATTGGCCAGCAATGGCATGCGCGTAATCGATGACACTTACAACGCGAACCCCACCTCCATGTGTGCCGCGGTTGATATACTGGCCGGCTTTTCCGGTCGCACCGTTCTGGTGCTCGGAGATATCGGCGAGTTGGGCGATTGGGCGGAGCAGGGGCATCGCGACGTGGGCGAGTACGCCCGAGGCAAGGTTTCTGCGCTGTACGCGGTCGGGCCAATGATGCTTCACGCCGTCAACGCCTTCGGCCCACAGGCTTTTCACTTCAGCACGCAGGCTGAGCTGATCAAGGCCTTGGGCGCCGAGCAAGACACAAACACCACTATTTTGATCAAGGGCTCGCGCAGCGCTGCGATGGAAAACATCGTCGCCGCTTTGTGCGGGACCAGTCTGGAGAAACATTAATGCTGCTGCTGCTAGCGGAGTATCTGCAACAGTTCTACAAAGGCTTCGCGGTCTTCCAGTACCTGACCCTGCGCGGGATTCTCGGTGTACTGACCGCGTTGGTTTTGTCGCTGTGCTATGGCCCGTGGATGATCCGCACCCTGCAGAACCGTCAGATCGGCCAGTCCGTTCGCAATGATGGCCCGCAATCGCACCTGTCCAAGTCGGGCACCCCGACCATGGGCGGCGCGTTGATTCTGTCTTCCATTGGCGTCAGTACCCTGTTGTGGGCTGACCTGACCAACCGTTATGTCTGGGTCGTGCTGCTGGTGACCCTGCTGTTCGGCGCCATTGGCTGGGTCGACGACTACCGCAAGGTGATCGAGAAGAACTCCCGTGGCTTGCCGAGCCGCTGGAAATACTTCTGGCAGTCGGTGTTCGGACTGGGCGCGGCGATCTTCCTTTATATGACCGCCGCGACGCCGGTTGAAACCACCCTGATCCTGCCAATGCTCAAGGACTACAGCATTCCGTTGGGTGCAGGCTTCATCGTCCTGACCTATTTCGTGATCGTCGGTTCGAGCAACGCGGTCAACCTGACCGATGGCCTCGACGGCCTGGCGATCATGCCGACCGTGATGGTCGGCGGTGGCCTGGGGATTTTCTGCTACCTGTCGGGTAACGTGAAATTCGCCGAATACCTGCTCATTCCATACGTACCGGGCGCGGGTGAATTGATCGTGTTCTGCGGCGCGCTGATCGGTGCGGGCCTGGGCTTCCTGTGGTTCAACACTTACCCGGCGCAAGTCTTCATGGGCGACGTCGGCGCACTGGCGCTGGGCGCGGCCCTGGGCACCATTGCCGTGATCGTCCGTCAGGAAATCGTCCTGTTCATCATGGGCGGTGTGTTCGTGATGGAAACCCTGTCGGTCGTCATTCAGGTGGCGTCCTTCAAGCTGACCGGTCGCCGCGTATTCCGCATGGCGCCGATTCACCACCACTTTGAACTCAAGGGCTGGCCCGAGCCGCGCGTGATCGTCCGTTTCTGGATCATCACCGTAATTCTCGTGCTGATTGGCCTTGCCACCCTGAAGCTGAGGTAGAAACACGTGTCTCTGATCGCTTCTGACCACTTCCGCATCGTTGTCGGCCTCGGCAAGAGCGGCATGTCCCTGGTTCGCTTCCTGGCGAACCGGGGCGTGGCGTTTGCCGTGGCCGATACGCGGGAAAATCCACCGGAACTGGCCACGCTCAAGCGTGACTATCCGCACGTGGAAGTGCGTTGTGGCGAGCTGGACGTCGAATTCCTGTGCCGTGCCGACGAGCTCTACGTGAGCCCCGGCCTGGCGCTGGCGACCCCGGCCCTGCAGGCTGCCGCTGCCCGTGGCGTGAAACTGTCCGGCGACATCGAGCTGTTCGCGCGTAACGCGAAGGCGCCGATCGTGGCCATCAGCGGTTCCAACGCGAAAAGCACCGTGACCACCCTGGTTGGCGAGATGGCGGCTGCGGCCGGCAAGCGTGTTGCCGTCGGCGGTAATCTCGGCACGCCGGCGCTGGACCTGCTACGCGACGATATCGAGCTGTACGTGATGGAACTGTCGAGCTTCCAGCTCGAAACCACCGATCAGCTCAACGCCGAAGTGGCGACTGTACTCAACATCAGCGAAGACCACATGGACCGCTACAGCGGCCTGCCGGCCTATCACCTGGCCAAGCACCGGATTTTCCGTGGCGCCAAGCAGTTCGTGGTCAACCGCCAGGATGCCCTGAGCCGGCCGCTGATGGGCGAAGGCCAGCCCTGCTGGACCTTCGGCCTGAACAAGCCTGACTTCAAGGCCTTTGGTCTGCGCGAAGAAGACGGCGAGAAATACCTGGCGTTCGAGTTCCAGAACCTGATGCCGGTGCGCGAGCTGAAAGTTCGCGGCGCCCATAACCAGTCCAACGCCCTGGCGGCATTGGCGCTGGGCCACGCTGTTGGCTTGCCTTTCGACGCCATGCTGTCGGCGCTGCGCAATTTCGCCGGTCTCGAGCACCGCTGCCAGTGGGTGCGTGACCTGGACGGCGTGGGCTATTACAACGATTCCAAAGCCACCAACGTGGGTGCCGCCCTGGCGGCCATCGAAGGCCTGGGCGCGGACATCGACGGCAAAATCGTGCTGATCGCCGGTGGCGACGGCAAGGGTGCCGAGTTCAAGGATCTGCGCGGTCCGGTGGCGGCCAACTGCCGCGCCGTCATTCTGATGGGTCGTGACGCTGACAAGATCGGTGAGGCCATCGGCGATGCTGTGCCGTTGATCCGTGTCGGCTCGCTGGTCGAAGCCGTGGAACAGTGCCGCGCCGCCGCTCAAGCGGGTGACGTGGTTCTGCTGTCGCCGGCCTGCGCCAGCTTCGACATGTTCAAGAACTACGAAGACCGTGGTCACCAGTTCGTCCGCGTCGTGGAGGACCTGGCATGAGCCTCAGAGGCATCATCAAGCCCTTTCCATCGCCGCTCATCACCGGGCGCGGTATCGATCTCGACTTCCCGATGCTCGTCGGATGTCTGTCGCTGCTCGGCCTGGGGCTGATCATGATTGCCTCGGCGTCGACTGAAGTGGCGGCCGTGCAATCGGGCAGCCCCCTGTATTACATGATTCGCCACCTCATTTATGTGGTGCTGGGCCTGGGTGCCTGCATCGTCACCATGATGATTCCGATCGCCACCTGGCAACGCCTGGGTTGGCTGATGCTGCTGGGTGCCTTCGGTTTGCTGGTGATGGTGATCATTCCGGGGATCGGTCGTGAAGTGAACGGTTCGATGCGCTGGATCGGCTTCAGTTTCTTCAACGTACAACCTTCCGAAATCGCCAAGGTGTTCGTGGTGATTTACCTCGCCGGCTATCTGGTGCGCCGCCAGAAAGAAGTGCGTGAGAGCTGGATGGGGTTCTTCAAGCCGTTCATCGTTCTGCTGCCGATGGCCGGACTGTTGCTGATGGAGCCCGACTTCGGTGCCACCGTCGTGATGATGGGGGCTGCCGCGGCGATGCTGTTCCTCGGCGGGGTCGGGCTGTTCCGCTTTTCCTTGATGGTGGTGCTGGCGGTCGGTGCGGTGGTGTTGTTGATTCAAATGCAGCCGTATCGAATGGCGCGTCTGACCAACTTCGCCGATCCGTGGGCCGACCAGTTCGGTGCCGGTTATCAGTTGTCTCAAGCCTTGATTGCTTTCGGTCGCGGCGAATGGCTGGGCGTTGGCTTGGGTAACAGCGTGCAGAAACAATTCTATCTGCCCGAAGCCCACACCGATTTCGTGTTCTCGGTCCTTGCCGAAGAACTGGGTGCCGTGGGTTCGCTGTGCACGGTCGCGCTGTTCGTCTTTGTCTGCATCCGTGGCATGTACATCGGACTGTGGGCCGAGAAGGCCAAGCAGTTTTTTGCCGCCTATGTGGCCTACGGCTTGTCATTCCTGTGGATTGGTCAGTTCCTGATCAACATCGGGGTGAACGTCGGGCTGCTGCCGACCAAGGGGCTGACCTTGCCGTTCCTCAGTTATGGCGGCAGTTCGTTGGTAATCTGCTGCGCCTGTCTCGGCTTGCTGCTGCGCATCGAGTGGGAGAGTCGAACCCACCTGGGCAGCGAAGAGATGGAATTCCATGAGAGCGACTTCGCCGAGGAGCCGAACCATGGGCGCTAATGTATTGATCATGGCCGGCGGTACCGGTGGCCACGTGTTCCCGGCGCTGGCCTGTGCCCGCGAGTTCCAGTCCCGCGGTTATTGCGTGCACTGGCTCGGCACGCCGCGCGGCATCGAGAACGACCTGGTTCCGGCGGCCGGTATCGAGCTGCACCGGATTCACGCCAGTGGGCTGCGCGGCAAGGGCAAATTGTCCTTGGTCAAGGCGCCGTTCATGCTGCTCAAGTCGGTCTGGCAGGCGCGGGCGATCATTCGTCGGTTGCGGCCGGTCTGCGTGGTCGGCTTTGGTGGTTATGTGACTGGTCCTGGCGGTGTTGCCGCCAAACTGGCCGGTGTGCCGGTGATCGTTCATGAGCAGAACGCAGTGGCCGGTACCGCCAATCGGCTGCTGGTGCCGTTGGCCGCTCGGGTCTGTGAAGCGTTCCCCGACACCTTTACCCTGTCGAACAGCCGTCGGACCACCGGTAACCCGGTGCGCACCGAGCTGTTCCTCGAAACACCGCGACCAGCCCTGGCCGGTCGCAAGGCGCGTTTGCTGATCCTGGGCGGAAGCCTGGGCGCAGAGCCGTTGAACAAGTTGCTGCCTGAAGCCCTGTCGCAAGTCGCCGTCGACTTGCGCCCGGACGTGTTCCATCAGGCCGGCAAAAACCACGATGAAGTGACTGCAGAGCGCTATCGCGCGGCTGGCGTCGAGGCGCAAGTGCAGCCTTTCATCAAAGACATGGCCCAAGCCTATGGCTGGGCCGACCTGGTGGTATGTCGCGCAGGCGCGCTGACCATCAGCGAACTGGCTGCCGCCGGTCTGCCCTCGATGCTGGTGCCCTTGCCCCATGCGATCGACGATCACCAGACTCGTAACGCCGATTATTTGGCCCGCGAAGGCGCTGCCTTCCTGATGCCGCAAAGAACGACTGGCGCAGCGGATCTTGCCGCTCGCCTGACAGAGGTCCTGATGCAACCGCAACGACTCAATGATATGGCCACTGCGGCCCGCCGCCTGGCCAAACCCGATGCCACCCGTAACGTGGTCGATACCTGTCTGGAGGTGGCCCATGGTTGAGAACAAGAAAGCCATGCCACAACCGGAGATGCGTCGCATCCGTCGCATCCACTTCGTCGGAATCGGCGGCGTGGGCATGTGCGGGATTGCCGAAGTGTTGCTGAACCTGGGCTATGAAGTGTCCGGTTCCGACCTGAAAGCGTCCCCGGTCACCGAGCGCCTGGAATCCTTCGGCGCGCAGATTTTCATCGGCCACCGCGCCGAAAACGCTGCCGCGGCCGACGTGCTGGTGGTGTCGAGTGCCGTGAACACATCCAACCCGGAAGTTGCCACTGCGCTGGAGCGCCGCATTCCAGTAGTGCCGCGTGCAGAAATGCTGGCCGAGCTGATGCGCTATCGCCACGGCATCGCGGTCGCCGGTACCCATGGCAAAACCACCACCACCAGCCTGATCGCTTCGGTGTTTGCCGCCGGTGGCCTGGACCCGACCTTCGTCATCGGTGGCCGTCTGAATGCCGCGGGAACCAATGCCCAGCTCGGCACCAGCCGTTACCTGATCGCCGAGGCCGACGAAAGCGATGCCAGTTTCCTGCATCTGCAGCCGATGGTGGCCGTGGTCACCAACATCGATGCTGATCATATGGCGACCTACGACGGTGACTTCAACAAACTGAAGAAAACCTTCGTCGAGTTCCTCCACAACCTGCCGTTCTACGGTTTGGCCGTGGTGTGCCTGGACGATCCGGTGGTGCGTGAAATCCTGCCGCAGGTCAAACGTCCGACGGTAACCTATGGCTTTGGCGATGACTGCGACGTACGCGCCATCAATGTCCGCCAGCAGGGCATGCAGACCTTCTTTACCGTGCTGCGTCCGGATCGCGAGCCGCTGGATGTCTCGGTGAACATGCCGGGCAACCACAACGTGCTCAACGCGCTGGCAACCATTTGCATCGCCACCGACGAAGGTGTCAGCGATGAAGCCATCGTCCAGGGCCTGTCCGGGTTCCAGGGCGTCGGCCGACGTTTTCAGGTCTACGGCGAACTGCCAGTAGACGGCGGCAACGTGATGCTGGTCGACGACTACGGCCATCACCCGACGGAAGTCGCGGCGGTGATCAAGGCTGTGCGCGGTGGCTGGCCGGAACGCCGGTTGGTGATGGTTTATCAGCCGCACCGCTATAGCCGTACCCGCGATCTGTACGACGACTTCGTCAATGTACTGGCCGACGCCAACGTGCTGTTGTTGATGGAAGTCTATCCGGCCGGCGAAGAGCCGATCCCGGGTGCCGACAGTCGCAAGCTGTGCAACAGCATCCGCCAGCGCGGCCAGCTCGATCCGATCTACATCGAGCGGGGTGTCGACCTCGCGCCGGTGGTCAAGCCGCTGCTGCGCGCCGGCGACATTCTGCTGTGCCAGGGCGCCGGTGATATCGGCGGTCTCGCACCGAAACTGTTGAAAAGTGAGTTGTTCGCCGGCGCCGTGGCTGCGTCGGTCGAGGGGAAGTTGAAATGACTGCTGCCTACGCCAACCTCGTCTCCACTGTCGCGCCGAAAGACTTCGGCCGGGTCGCCGTGCTGTTCGGTGGCAAGAGTGCCGAGCGTGAAGTGTCCCTGAAGTCGGGCAACGCCGTTCTCGATGCGCTGCAAAGTGCGGGTGTGGATGCGTTCGGCCTCGACGTGGGCGATGACCTGCTGCAGCGTTTGCTGAGCGAAAAAATCGACCGCGCCTTCATCATCCTCCACGGTCGTGGCGGTGAAGACGGCAGCATGCAGGGCCTGCTCGAATGCCTGGGCATTCCTTACACCGGCAGCGGCATCCTCGCGTCGGCGCTGGCCATGGACAAGCTACGCACCAAGCAGGTCTGGCACAGCCTGGGCATTCCGACGCCTCGTCACGCCGTGTTGAGCAGCGAAGCCGACTGTATTTGCGCGGCAGCGGAACTGGGCATGCCTTTGATCGTCAAACCGGCCCATGAAGGTTCAAGTATCGGGATGGCCAAAGTGACTTCCGCGTCCGAGTTGATCGACGCTTGGAAAGCGGCCAGTACCTACGATTCGCAAGTGTTGGTCGAGCAATGGATTCAAGGTCCGGAGTTCACCATCGCCACCCTGCGTGACCAGGTGTTGCCACCGATTGCCCTGGGCACGACGCACAGCTTCTACGACTACGACGCCAAGTACATCGCCAACGATACCCAGTACCGCATTCCGTGCGGCCTGGACAGCGTCAAGGAAAAGGAACTCATGGATCTCACGGCGAAAGCCTGTGAGGCGCTGGGTATCGCCGGTTGGGGCCGGGCCGACGTGATGCAGGACGCCGACGGGCAGTTCTGGTTCCTGGAGGTCAATACCGCACCGGGCATGACTGATCACAGTCTGGTGCCGATGGCGGCCCGTGCCGCCGGCCTGGACTTCCAGCAACTGGTTCTGGCGATCCTGGCAGCAAGCATTGAGGCGCGAGGATAAAACGATGCAAGGCGCACAGCTACGTCATCAGCCATCCGCACCCGGTCGCAAGCCGGTGCCGCGGGGTGCCAGCCGAATGGTGGCCAAAGAGCCGATGTCCGCGCGCCTGCCGAAAGCCAATTTTGGTTTCCTGAAAAGCCTGTTCTGGCCAGTGCTGTTGGTTGCACTGGGGTTCGGTACTTACGAAGGCGCGCAGCGTTTGCTGCCGTACGCCGACCGGCCGATCACCAAAGTCAACGTGCAGGGTGACTTGAGCTACATCAGCCAGCAAGCGGTGCAACAGCGAATCGCCCCGTATGTGGCGTCGAGCTTCTTCACCATTGACCTGGCGAGCATGCGTACCGAGCTGGAACAGATGCCATGGATTGCCCACGCCGAAGTGCGCCGGGTATGGCCGGATCAAGTGGTGATCCGCCTGGAAGAACAACTGCCGGTTGCCCGTTGGGGTGACGAATCGCTGTTGAACAACCAGGGGCAGGCGTTCACCCCGCGTGAACTGGCCAATTACGAACACCTGCCACAACTGTTCGGCCCACAGCGGGCTCAACAGCAAGTGATGCAGCAATACCAGGTACTGAGCCAGATGCTCCGGCCGTTGGGCTTCTCGATTGCACGCCTGGAATTGCGTGAACGAGGCAGCTGGTTCTTGACCACTGGCCCCGGTAGTGCGGGCCCCGGAATCGAGCTGCTGCTGGGACGCGGCAACCTGGTAGAGAAGATGCGCCGTTTCATTGCCATCTATGACAAGACGCTCAAAGAACAGATTACGAACATTGCGCGCATCGATCTGCGCTATGCCAACGGCCTTGCTGTTGGCTGGCGGGAACCTGTAGCGCCGACGACAGCCGTACCCGCTGTCGCGAAGAATTAAGAGAGGCAGGACCCATGGCAAACGTGCAAAGCGGCAAAATGATCGTCGGTCTCGATATCGGCACCTCCAAGGTGGTGGCATTGGTAGGCGAGGTCGCGGACGACGGCACGCTCGATATCGTCGGGATCGGTACGCACCCGTCCCGCGGCCTGAAGAAGGGCGTGGTGGTGAACATCGAGTCCACCGTGCAGTCGATCCAGCGCGCCATCGAAGAAGCGCAGCTGATGGCCGGTTGCCGTATCCACTCGGCGTTCGTTGGCGTGGCGGGCAATCACATCCGCAGCCTGAACTCCCACGGTATCGTGGCGATTCGTGATCGCGAAGTCAGCTCCGCCGACCTCGAACGCGTACTCGACGCTGCCCAGGCCGTGGCGATCCCGGCCGACCAGCGCGTGCTGCACACCCTGCCGCAGGATTACGTGATCGATAACCAGGAAGGCGTCCGCGAGCCCCTGGGCATGTCCGGTGTACGTCTGGAAGCCAAGGTTCACGTGGTGACCTGCGCCGTCAACGCTGCTCAGAACATTGAGAAATGCGTGCGTCGCTGCGGTCTGGAAATCGACGACATTATTCTCGAACAACTGGCGTCCGCGTACTCGGTGCTGACCGATGACGAGAAAGAACTGGGCGTATGCCTGGTGGACATCGGCGGCGGCACCACCGACATCGCGATTTTCACCGAAGGCGCGATCCGTCACACCGCGGTGATCCCGATTGCGGGCGATCAGGTGACCAACGACATCGCCATGGCGTTGCGCACCCCGACCCAGTACGCCGAAGAAATCAAGATTCGCTACGCCTGCGCCCTGGCCAAGCTGGCCGGTGCCGGCGAAACCATCAAGGTGCCAAGCGTTGGCGACCGTCCGCCGCGCGAGCTGTCCCGTCAGGCCCTGGCCGAAGTGGTCGAGCCGCGTTACGACGAGCTGTTCACGCTGATCCAGGCCGAACTGCGCCGCAGTGGCTACGAAGACCTGATCCCGGCCGGCATCGTGCTGACCGGCGGTACCTCGAAGATGGAAGGCGCTACCGAACTTGCCGAGGAAATCTTCCACATGCCGGTGCGCCTGGGCGTTCCGCATGGCGTGAAAGGCCTCGATGACGTGATCCGCAACCCGATTTATTCCACCGGTGTCGGCCTGTTGATGTACGGCCTGCAGAAGCAATCCGACGGCATTTCGTTCTCGGGTATCGGCAGCCGCGACAGCTACAGCAACGAAGAACCGAAAGGCGCCTTGCTCGATCGCATCAAGAGCTGGGTGCAGGGCAATTTCTAAGATTCACCGCAGCACCGTTACACCGTTGTAGATACAGGCAGTAGGCGAAAAAACTAGAGAACGTAAAGGAGAGGGAAAATGTTCGAACTCGTAGACAACATCCCCGCAAGCCCGGTTATTAAAGTTATCGGTGTTGGCGGTGGCGGCGGCAACGCCGTGAATCACATGGTCAAGAGCAACATTGAAGGCGTTGAGTTCATCTGCGCCAACACTGATGCCCAGGCGCTCAAGAGCATCAGCGCGCGGACCATCCTTCAACTGGGTACCAGCGTGACCAAAGGTCTGGGCGCCGGTGCCAACCCTGAAGTAGGTCGTCAGGCCGCTCTCGAAGACCGTGAGCGCATTGCCGAAGTCCTGCAGGGCACCAACATGGTGTTCATCACCACCGGCATGGGCGGTGGTACCGGTACCGGTGCTGCGCCGATCATTGCTGAAGTGGCCAAGGAAATGGGGATCCTCACCGTTGCGGTGGTGACCCGTCCGTTCCCGTTCGAAGGTCGCAAGCGCATGCAGCTCGCCGACGAAGGCATCCGCCTGCTGTCGGAAAGCGTCGACTCGTTGATCACCATTCCCAACGAGAAGCTGCTGACCATCCTCGGTAAGGACGCCAGCCTGCTGTCGGCTTTCGCCAAGGCTGACGATGTATTGGCCGGTGCCGTTCGCGGTATCTCCGACATCATCAAGCGTCCGGGCATGATCAACGTCGACTTTGCCGACGTACGCACCGTGATGAGCGAAATGGGCATGGCGATGATGGGCACTGGCTGCGCCAGCGGTCCGAACCGTGCACGTGAAGCGACTGAAGCGGCCATCCGTAACCCGTTGCTCGAAGACGTGAACCTGCAAGGCGCACGCGGCATCCTGGTGAACATCACCGCCGGTCCTGACCTGTCCCTGGGTGAGTACTCCGACGTGGGTAGCATCATCGAAGCCTTCGCTTCCGAGCACGCCATGGTCAAAGTCGGTACCGTTATCGATCCGGACATGCGCGATGAGCTGCACGTGACTGTGGTTGCGACCGGTCTGGGCGCTAAAATCGAGAAACCTGTGAAGGTCATCGACAATACCGTTCACACCTCGATGGCTTCCCAGCCGCAACAACAAGCCCCTGTTCGTCAGGAAGCTCCAGCGGTGAACTACCGTGACCTGGACCGTCCGACCGTCATGCGCAACCAGGCTCAGGCCGGTGCTGCGACTGCCGCGAAGATGAATCCGCAGGATGATCTGGATTACCTGGACATCCCGGCTTTCCTGCGTCGTCAGGCCGATTGATGAAATGTATCAGGGCTATGAAGGTGATTGGTGTTCAGCAAAGGCGTGGTCTGCTATCATCGCCAGCCTTTGTTGATACCAGTTCGCAATTTGCGCTGAAGCGGCCCAAGCCATGATTAAACAACGCACACTGAAAAATATTATCCGTGCCACAGGTGTAGGTCTGCACTCCGGGGAGAAGGTTTACCTGACCCTCAAGCCCGCGCCGATCGACACCGGCATCGTCTTTCGCCGTGCCGACCTCGATCCCGTGGTCGAGATTCCGGCTCGTGCGGCCAACGTCGGCGAGACAACCATGTCGACGACGCTGGTCAACGGTGACGTGAAGGTGGATACGGTGGAGCACTTGCTCTCGGCCATGGCTGGCCTGGGCATCGATAACGCCTACGTCGAGCTCTCCGCGTCCGAAGTCCCGATCATGGATGGCAGCGCTGGACCCTTCGTATTTCTGATTCAGTCGGCAGGCCTGGAAGAACAGGACGCCGCCAAGAAGTTCATCCGTATCCTGCGGGAAGTGACAGTGGAAGACGGCGACAAGCGCGCCACTTTCGTCCCTTTCGAAGGTTTCAAGGTGAGCTTCGAGATCGATTTCGATCACCCGGTTTTCCGTGACCGCACACAAAGTGCAAGCGTGGATTTTTCCAGCACTTCGTTCGTAAAAGAAGTCAGCCGCGCCCGTACCTTTGGTTTCATGAGTGACATCGAGTACCTGCGCAAGCACAACCTCGCACTCGGCGGCAGCGTTGAAAACGCCATCGTGGTCGACGCGGATGGTGTACTGAACGAAGACGGTCTTCGCTACGAAGACGAATTCGTGAAGCACAAGATCCTCGATGCAATTGGTGACCTCTACCTGCTGGGCAATAGCCTGATTGGTGAGTTCAAGGGCTTCAAGTCCGGCCACGCACTGAACAACCAGCTGCTGCGCAAGTTGATTGAGCAGACAGATGCCTGGGAAGTCGTGACGTTCGAAGACGCCAGCACTGCACCGATCTCTTACATGCGCCCTGTTGCGGCCGTGTAAGTAAAAAACCTCTCTAGTTTTTTAAAGGCTACCTTCGGGTGGCCTTTTTTTATGCGTGGGTTTTGTTGTGTCTGCACCGGCCCCTTCGCGAGCAGGCTCGCTCCCACATTCAGTCCGCGCCCTCCTGTGGGAGCGAGCCTGCTCGCGAAGGGGCCGGTTGGTACAATTCAAAACTCAGGCGCAAACCACCCGATTTCGCCCCCGTTCCTTGGCCTGATACAACGCCTTGTCTGCCGCAAACAGCAGTTGCTCCAGGCTGATGTCGCTCTCTGTCGTCCAGGTACTGATGCCGATGCTGACGGTCATCGGCTGTTCATCGCCTGCCACCGTTGGCAACTGCTCCACCTGCATACGGATGCGCTCGGCAATCTGCCTTGCACCTTCGTTGCCGGTTTCAGCCAGGATCACCGAAAACTCCTCGCCGCCGTAGCGGGCTACCAGGTCTGTCGGACGATGGACATTGGCGCCAATGACATCGGCCAGCGAGCGTAATGCCTCGTCGCCTGCCTGGTGGCCATGACGGTCGTTGAAGGCTTTGAAGTGATCGGCATCGATCATCAGCACCGACATCGGCTTGCCGGACCGTTGCGCCCGAAACCACTCGTGGCGCAGGGTCTGGTCGAGGGTTCGGCGGTTGGCCACGCCGGTCAAGGCATCGATGGCGGCCAGTTGCGACAGTTCCTGTTCGGCGCTGTAGCGCAGGCGCAGTGCGCGGCAGAGCAACCAGGTCAGCCATAGCAGCGCGATGCACAGGACGCCGGTGGCGCCGCTGATCACAATCGCTGTGCGCTGCCAGGTGGCGAACACTTCGTCGCTGGAAAGGGCCACGATGACCGTCAACGGCAGGTTGCCGACCCGGCTGAAGGTGTATAGGCGCTGCTGGCGGTCAACGCTCGACACGCCGTCAAAGCTGCCGCTGCCCTCGCGCAGCATGCGCACGACGTTGGGCCGGTCGGCGAAGCTTTTGCCGACTGTGTTGTCTTGCAGAAACGGTTTCTGCGCCAAGAGCACGCCGTCGTCGTTGATGATGGCCAGTGTGCCGCCGGTCCCGATGTCGAGGCTGTTGAATAACTGATCGAAGTACGCCAGGCGCATCGAGGCCACCGCGACACCCAGAAACTCCCCGGTAGTCGAAGAAATGCGCCGGCTGAAGCTGATTTGCCATTCGTCGGTGTAGTCGCAGTCACAGTGAGGCTTGAAGGGGCGGCTGATGAACATGCCGGAGTCACGATTGAACGCATGGGCGAGGAAATAATCGCGGTCGGCGAAGTTGCCCGGTTTAGGCTCGATCAATGTCGAGTCGGCAAGCACTTCACCCCGCTGATCCAGCAGCAGGATGTCGCTCTTGTAGCGGGCTGTGGTGGAACGGTCGAACAGCACCAGATGACGGATTTGCGCAGAAACCTGCTTCAAGTCATCCCGTTGCGCCGCGGCAATCAGACCTTGCAGGGTCAGGTCGTAGAGCTCCACCGTGCGCAACACGTCGGCATCGATCAATTGCGCAATGGTGGTCGCGCCTCGTGTGGCTGCCTGCTGGGCGTTGGTATGTTCGCGGATCAGGAGAAAAGTGACGATGCTGAGTATCGCAATGACCGTCAGGCTGCTGCCGAGGATCACCAGAATCTCGGGCCGTCCGGCGCTGCCTGAACGATTGGGAGTGCGGCTTCCGATCATGGGGGTTGATGTCTGCTTGGATGACTGGGTAAGCGTAGTTCCATAAACGTAGCAGCCAGGAAAAAGGCCGGTTAAATGAACCAACACAGGTCTGCCAGGGTGAACAGCACTGTGGGAGCAGGCTCGCTCCCGCAGGTTGTACGGCAGGTGTCAGAGTGATCAGAACACATTGATTGGATAGTCGATGATCACCCGGTATTCATCAGTGTCCTGATCCAGTACTCCGTAACCATGGCCGCCACGGTTGGTCGCCCATTGCAGGCGCAGTACCAGATCCTTGGCTTTACCGCTCTTAATCACGTATTTCAGGTCTACGTCACGCTCCCAGTGCTTGGCATTCTTGCCATCGGCGCTGTACCACGCGCTATAGCCTGGGCTGTCAGGATCGACCTGGGTCAGGTCCAGTTTTCCTCGTGAGTACGACACGGCTGATGTCAGGCCCGGTAAACCAAGTCCGACAAAGTCGTAGGCGTATTTGAGTTTCCACGAGCGTTCGTTCGGGCCGTTGAAGTCCGAATACTGCTGGGAGTTGTCGAGGAAAATGCTGTCGCCCTGGCTGATGTAGTCAAACGGGGTGTTGCCGTTGACCCGCTGGTAAGCGGCAGTGACGCTGTGATTACCCACGCCGACGGTGAAATGCAGGCTGTACGTGTTGTTGTCGATATCGCCCAGCAGCGCATCACCGGTGTCCTGCGTGTGATAGACGTGCAGGCCTGGGTTGAGGCTGATCAGGTCATTGACCGTGTAGGTGTAGTCCAGGTCGTAGTAGTACTGGTTCCAGATGTCCTTGAGTTCGGCGGCATACAGGCTGCTGGTCAGTCCCGGGAGGCCGCTCCAGGCCATACCGGTCCAGTTCAGGTGCTGGCTGTCCTGACCATCGGGCAGACTGCCGTAGGATGTGCCGATGCGGGTATGGCCGCTCTGGTTGTACGGTTTGGTGAAGCTGGCCTGGCCGCCTTCGATCATCACACCGTCGATGCTGTGGTTGGTCAGGCTGACGCCGCGAAAAGTCTGGGGCAGCATGCGGGTTTCGCCTCCGGCAATCACCGGGTTGGCCAGAAACAGGTCGCCGGCCTTCAACTCGGTATCGAAAACGCGCATTTTCAAGGTGCCGCCGGCGGTCGAAAACGACCCCGGCGCTTTGCCGTTGCCATCGCCGACCGGCAGGATGCTCGAATTGTCTGTGCCGCCACCGCCGTCGAGCTTGAGACCGAGCATGGCGTGGGTATCGACGCCAAAGCCGAGCTTGCCCTCGGTGTAGCCCGACTCGAAGACACCCAGAAAACCTTGCCCCCATTCAATGTTGTCGTCGGCCTGCTGCAGGCGATTACGGTGCATGTAGTAGTTGCGGGCGTTGAGGTTGAGGCTCGAGCCTTCGACGAATCCTGCGGCAGACGAATCATCGGCGGCCTGGGCGCCGGTGGCCATCGTTGCAGTGATTGCAATGAACAACGGTGTGGAACGGAATGGGAAACGCACGTGCGGTAAAGCTCCTTGGATCAACTTGGAACGTCACTGTTTGGGAAGTCTGAGATGTTTTTTTCAGGGGATGGCGAAGCAAACGGGCTTGGACCCACAACGAAAAAAAGCCGCTGATAGCAGCGGCTTTGAAGACAACTTTTCAAGGGGAAGAGCCGATGAAAAGTGTCGAGGGAAACAGGAGCGATGCGCGTCGATCAGCTGTCTTTCTCGGCCTGTGGCTGGGCCTGAATGCCCGATGCTTGCGGGGCCTGGGTGCCTTCCTGTGCTTTGGCCGTCATCTCGATCTGGTGTTCTTGGTAAGCGGCGGCGCGTGCGGCGTTTTGAGCGACGAAAGCCTGCGACTCTTCAGCCATGGCCAATGGCGTCACGAACAAAGAGGACAAAACGAAAGCGCTGGCAATACCCATACTGTTGGACATCTTTAAAACCTTCTTGCTTGGCAAGTGCTGTTTGGTGCGGGCAAAGATAAGGATGTCGGTCGATGGGAAAAAGAGCGGATTCATGAAAGGACTGTTGCGCAAAAGGCAACAGTTGGATGTTCACACGTTTGTGGTCAACCCGAAACCACTGTGGGAGCGAGCCTGCTCGCGAAAGCGGTTGAGCATTCAACACGTGTGTTGACTGACACACCGCATTCGCGAGCAGGCTCGCTCCCACAAGGGTAGGGGGTCAGACCGGCAGGTGAATACCGAAGGTGTTCATGCCGTGATCGCTGCGCACGAACACATCTCCGCCATGCATCAGCGCGATCGCCTTGACGATCGCCAGTCCCAATCCGTGGTTGTTGCCGCTGTTGCTGCGCGAGGCGTCGACGCGGTAGAAACGTTCGAACAGGCGCGGCAGATGTTCGTTGGCAATCGGCGAACCGGGGTTGGCGACACCGATACTGACTTGATGCTCCTTGGCTTCGATCCGTACCTCAATCACTTGTCCGGGTTCGGTGTGCTGCACCGCGTTGCTCAGCAGGTTGATCAGCGCCCGCCTCAGGTGCGCGATCTCGATCCGCACTTGCGCATCGCCGCTGACCTGCACCTGGACCTGAGCATCTTCGAGGATGAAATCCAGGTATTCCAAGGTTGTCGCCACTTCATCGGCCAACGACGTGGAGGTCAGTTTGGTGGCCTTGCTGCCCTGGTCCGCACTGGCGAGGAACAGCATGTCGTTGATGATTGACCGCAGGCGCTCGAGCTCTTCAAGGTTCGATTGCAGGACTTCGAGATAATGCTCCGCCGAGCGTCCACGGGTCAGCGCCACCTGAGTCTGGCCGATCAGGTTGGTCAGCGGCGAGCGCAGTTCATGGGCGACATCGGCGTTGAACGATTCCAGTCGCGAGTACGCCTGTTCGACACGCTCGAGCGTGGAGTTGAACGAATTGACGAACTGGTTCAACTCCGGTGGCAGTGATGACATGCGCAAACGCCCGGAGCGCAATGGCGGGGCCAGACGCTGGGCCTCTTGAGACAGCTTGATCAGTGGCTTGAGGCCGATCCGCGCCACCCAGTAACCCAGTGCCGAGGCCAGCAGCACGCCGACAATCGCCAGGCTGATCAGGGCGATCAGCAACTGGTGTTGAGTGTGGTAGAACGTTTCGGTATCGATGCCGATCATGAATCGCAGTGGTGGCCGTTGATCCTTGGCCGGGAACTGGCTGACCAGCACCTTGAACGGGTAAGGCTGATTCGGCAACGTCATGTCGCGCATGCCCAGCGGTCCCTGGGCAAACTCACGGATCCGGGGTGTCAGGTTGCCGTATTCGTAGTGTGGGTCGCCGCTGATGATCCAGAAGCTGATGCGCCTGTCTTCTTCACCCAGCAGCTTGAGCTTGTTGTTGATCTTCACCCAATGCTCGGGCGTGCCGTAACGGCCAACGGTGGATTCGAGCACGCTGTAGCGCGCATCCAGTTCGGCTTCAGGCAGCAAATCCAGGCCTTTGTCGACCTGTTGATACAGCGCCCAGCCGATCACCAGGAACACCAATAGCGCCACCAACGTGAACATGCCGCTCAAACGCAAGGCAATCGAATTACTGGACACCACGGCTCTCCAGCACATAACCCATGCCACGGATCGTATGCAGCAGTTTCTCATCGAACGGCCCGTCGATCTTGGCCCGCAAGCGTTTGATCGCGACTTCGACGACGTTGGCGTCGCTGTCGAAATTGATGTCCCAGACCATTTCCGCGATGGCGGTTTTCGAGAGGATTTCGCCCTGACGCCGGGCCAGCACACTGAGCAGCGAAAACTCCTTGGCGGTCAGGTCCAGGCGCGTGCCGGCGCGGGTGGCCTTGCGGCTGATCAAATCTATCCACAGATCGGCGATGCTCACTTGCACTGGTTCATGGCCACCGCTGCGGCGGGTCAACGCTTGCAGGCGAGCCACCAGTTCGAGGAAGGAAAACGGTTTGCCCAGGTAGTCGTCGGCACCATCGCGCAGGCCCTTGATGCGGTCTTCGACACGCTCGCGGGCGGTGAGCATGATCACCGGAGTTTGCTTTCGCGCACGCAAGGCGCGCAGCACGCCGAAGCCGTCGAGGCCCGGCAGCATGACGTCGAGGACGATCACCGCGTAGTCGCTTTCCAGCGCCAGGTGCAGGCCTTCCACGCCATCGCGGGCCAGGTCCACGGTGTAACCCTGTTCCGTCAGGCCGCGGTGCAGATAGTCCGCGGTTTTTTCCTCGTCTTCGATAATCAGAACGCGCATGACTCAGCCTCAGTCTGTGGTCGCCAGCGCCGGCAGCGCTGTTGGTTTAGGCCGATGGAAAAGCCGCTCCAGCCATAAGTATATGACCGGTGTGGTGAACAGCGTCAGCGCCTGGCTCACCAGCAAGCCGCCGACCACCGCGATGCCCAAGGGCTGGCGCAGCTCGGCACCGGTGCCATAGCCGAGCATCAGCGGCAGGGCGCCGAGCAGGGCGGCAAGGGTGGTCATGATGATCGGCCGAAACCGCGTCAGGCAGGCCTGGAAGATCGCTTCTTCCGGAGGCAGGCCGCCTTTGCGCTGCGCTTCGAGGGCGAAGTCGATCATCAGGATGCCGTTTTTCTTCACGATACCGATCAGCAGCACCAGGCCGATCAGCGCCATGATCGAAAAGTCCTGCCCACAGATCCACAGCATGATTACCGCGCCGAGCCCCGCGGCGGGCAGCGTCGAGATGATGGTCAGCGGATGGACGAAGCTCTCGTAGAGCACGCCGAGAATGATGTACACCGCCACCAGCGCCGCCAGGATCAACCAGGGCTGGCTGGCCAGCGAACTCTGGAACGCTTGCGCTGCGCCCTGAAAATTGCCGCTGATCGCCACAGGCATGCCGATCTCGGCCTTGGCCTGGTTGAGCATGATCACCGCATCGCCCAACGCCACACCGGGTGCGAGGTTGAACGACATGTTGGCGGCCGGGAACATGCCGTCATGGGCAATGGACAACGGGCCGATGGTGGGCGCATCGAACCGGGCCAGCGCCGACAGCGGCACCATCTCACCGCTCAAGGGCGAACGCAGGTAGAAATAGTTCAGGCTTTCCGCCTTGCCGCGCTGTTTGGTGTCCAGTTCCAGGATCACGTTGTACTGGTTGATCTGGGTCTGGAATTCGTTGATCTGACGCTGGCCGAAGGCGTCGTACAACGCTTCGTCGACATCGCTGGCGGTCAGGCCGAAGCGTGCCGCCGCGCTGCGGTCGATGCTGATGTGGGTGATGCTGCCGCCCAGTTGCAGATCGTTGGAAACATCGCGGAAGGCCGGGTTGCTGCGCAGTTTTTCCGTCAGGCGCTGGGTCCAGGTGCTCAGCACCGCACCGTCGTTGCTCTTGAGTACGTACTGGTACTGGGCCCGGCTCGGGCCGGAACTGAGGTTAATATCCTGGCCAGCGCGCAGGTACAGGACGATGCCCGGGACTTTCATCAGTTGCGGGCGAATCCGGTCGATGAACTCGCTGGCCGAAACATCGCGGTCACCGCGTTTTTTCAGGGCGATCCAGAATCGGCCGTTGGCGATGGTCTGGTTGCTGCCCGATACGCCGACCGAGTGAGAAAAGGTCTGTACGGCCGGATCTGCAGCGACGATTTCGGCCATCGCCAGGTGTTTTTTCACCATGTCGCCGTAGGAAATGTCCGCAGCCGCTTCAGTGGTACCGAGGACAAAACCGGTGTCCTGTACCGGGAAGAAACCTTTCGGAATGAAGATGTAACCGCCGACGGCCAACGCCACTGACAGACCGAAAACACCGATCATCAGCTTCTGATGGGCGAGAGCGCGGCGCAGGCCTTTTTCATAGAGGTCCAACAGGCGCTCGCCGAAACCTTTCTTGCCGTGGGCATCGTGCACCGGGGCGCGCATGAACAGCGCCGCCAGGGTCGGCGCCAGGGTCAGGGACACCACCACCGAAATCAGGATGGTCGAGGTGGCGGTCAGGGCGAATTCCTTGAACAGCCGCCCGACCACGCCGCCCATGAACAGCAGCGGAATGAACGCCGCCACCAGCGAGAAGCTGATCGACACCACGGTGAAGCCGATTTCCCCGGCACCTTTGATCGCGGCCTCGCGCATGCCCTCGCCGGCCTCCAGATGACGGTGAATGTTCTCCACCACCACAATCGCATCGTCGACCACAAACCCCACGGCCACCACGATCGCCACCAGCGTCAGGTTGTTCAGGCTGAAACCCATGAGGTACATCAGGGCGAAACTGGCGATCAGCGACACGCCGAGCACCGCCGACACAATCAGGGTCGCCGACAACTGGCGCAAGAACAGCGCCATCACCGCCACCACCAGCATGATCGCGATCAGCAAGGTGATTTCCACCTCATGCAGCGAGGCCCGGATGGTCTGGGTGCGGTCGATCAGCGTCTTGACCTGTACCGACGCCGGAAGCATGGCTTCCAGGCCCGGCAGCGCTGCCTGGATGCGGTCCACGGTCTCGACGATATTGGCCCCCGGCTGGCGGAAGATCACCAGGTTGACCCCCGGTTGCGTGCCGGCCCAGGCCTGGACGTAGGCATCCTCCGAACCGTTGACGACTTTGGCCACATCCTTGAGATGAACCGGTGCACCGTCCTTGTAGGAAACAATCAACTGGCTGTAGTCATCAGGATGGAATAACTGGTCGTTGGTGGACAGGGTCGAGATGCTCGATTCCCCGTACAGTGCACCTTTGGCCAGGTTGAGGCTGGTCTGCTGGATGGCCAGGCGGATGTCCGCCAGCGTCAGGCCGATAGCCGCCAATTTGTCCGCCGACACCTGGACACGGATCGCCGGACGTTGCTGACCGGTGATGGCGACCTGGCCTACACCGTCGATCTGGCTGATCTGACGGGACAGCAAGGTTTCCGTCAGGTCGCTGAGTTCGGGGCCGGGCATCAACGATGAGTTGACGCTGAGGATCAACACCGGACTGTCGGCCGGGTTGACCTTGCGCCAGGTCGGCAGGTTGGGCATGTCCTTGGGCAGCTTGCCGGCGGCGGTATTGATTGCGGCCTGCACTTCCTGGGCGGCGGTGTCGATGCTTTTGTCGAGGGTGAATTGCAGGGTCAGGATGGTCGAGCCGAGGGCGCTACTCGACGTCATCTGAGTCACGCCGGGGATGGCGCTGAACTGCACTTCAAGAGGCGTGGCCACCGAAGACGCCATGGTTTCCGGGCTGGCGCCGGGCAATTGTGCCGCCACCTGGATGGTCGGGAATTCCGCCTCGGGCAGGGGAGCCACCGGCAGGCGCGGAAAGGCGATGGCGCCCAGCAGCACCAGGGCGAACGTCAGCAGAACCGTCGCCACCGGATGGTCGATGCACCAGGCGGATATCGAGCCGTGGCCTTTCATTGCGCAGCCTCCGATTGCACCACCTGCGGCGGGTCGGTCAGCACTTGCACCGTGACACCGGGCTTGAGCCGCGACTGGCCATCACTGACCAGCACGTCACCCGGTGCCACGCCTTTGATGATGTTCTGGCCGCTGCCCTGGAAGACCATTTGCACCGGCACGGTTTCGACCTTGTCGCCCTTGAGCCGGTAAACGAAAGGCTGGTCCAGACCGCGCTGTACGACGGTGGGCGGAACCACCAGCGCGTCTTTGTCCAAGGCTGTCTGAATCTTTACCGTCACCAGCAGGCCTGGCCAGAGTTTCTGCGCGGCATTGTTGAATTCGGCCTTGGCGCGAATGGTCCCGGTGTTGGCGTTGATCTGGTTGTCGATCAGGGTCAGGTGGCCTTCACCCAGCAGGTTGCCGGTTTCGCCGTCGGTGTCGGCGCCGATGTAGGCCTTGACCCGGGCATGTTGCGGATCGCTGATCAGGCCTTGCAGGGTCGGCAGCATGTGTTGTGGCAGGGAGAACTCCACGGCAATCGGGTCGATCTGGGTGACGGTGAACAGGCCTTGGGTGTCGGTCATGCGCAGGAAGTTGCCTTCGTCCACGGTGCGAATACCGACGCGGCCGCTGACCGGGGAGCGAATTTGTGTGTAGGACAGTTGAACCTGCGCCGCATCAATCGAGGCCTGATTACCCTGAGCGGTAGCCTTGAGCTGATTGACCAGCGCCTGTTGCTGGTCGTAAGTCTGTTTCGATACGCCGTCGTCGACGCTCAGCAGCTTGTAGCGTTTAAGGTTGACCTGCGCCACTTGCAGTTGCGCCTGGCTTTCACCCAGCTGCGCCCGGGCCTGGTCGAGACTGGCGCGGATCGAGCGGTCGTCGATGGTGGCCAGCAAGTCACCTTTGCTCACCAGCTGGCCTTCCTTGACCAGGATTTTGGTAAGAATGCCGTCGATTTGCGGACGCACCACGACGCTGTGCAGCGACAGCACCGAGCCGATGCCGCTGACGTAGCGAGGGACGTCTTTTTCGACGACGCTGACCACGCGCACGGGAATGGCGCTGGGCGCCGCGAGCTTTGCCTTGGCGGGTTTGGTGGCATACCACAGGCCCAGCGCTGCCAGGAGGATCAGAAGGGCGACGAGCAGGGCGGGTTTTTGCTGGATTCGCATGCGAGTGAGGCGCCAGGGCTGGATGATCGACAGGTTGGTATGTTCCTTTATAAACCTGTTTGACGGTCAGGAAAGTGACTGCTAACTGACGGCGTTGTCAGTTTTGGCCTTGGCTTGGCGGCCTTATAGCCGACCATGCTGTGGATGGGGGTGTACATATCCGTTGCTGCGGTAACGGCGGCTTATGGTTTCGCCCTTACGGCGAGTCCCTTTTGTCAAACGACACAAAAGGAACCAAAAAGTCTCGCCCCGAGCGTCCGGCCCCTCGCTGGGGCTCGGGGTTCCTTCGCTCCGGCATTCATCCGGGGGCATCGCCCTCCGGTTGGCTTCGCTGGCACCTACATGCGATGGGTTCGACTGCGTCGAACGGCGCTGCGCGCCCATCCCCGGATGAACGCCTGCGCTCAGCCTGCCGAAGGGGCGGGTGGATCAAAATCAAAAGCTTAAGGCGAGCTAACGCTCGGCCTGATGAGTGGTGAAAAGCGGGTGTACACCAGTTTGCTTTTGCTTTTGCCTTTGTAGGAGCAAGGCTTGCCCGCGAAGGCGGCCTGACAGACAACCAATCCCTCACAGATATACCCAATCCAACTGTGGGAGCGAGCCTGCTCGCGAAGGCGATCTACCTGATTGCATAGATGTTGAATGTGAAATCGCCTTCGCGACAGGCTCGTTCCCACAAGGGCTCAGACAATCAATTCGCCACCCGCGCCCCCGCCAGGCTCCCGCTCAGTTCATAAGCCGCCAGTTCCGCCTGATGCGCGGCCAACAGCTCCGGCAGCGATCCACGCAGGTACTCCACCCACGTCTTGATCTTCGCATCAAGGTATTGCCGCGAGGGGTAGATCGCGTACAGGTTCAGCTCCTGCGAGCGGTATTTGGGCATGACGCGCACCAGCGAACCGTTGCGCAGGCCGTCAATCGCCGCATACAGCGGCAGTACGCCAACGCCCATGCCGCTGGTGATCGCGGTTTTCATCGCGTCGGCCGAGTTCACCAGGAACGGCGAGCTGTTGATGGTGACCATTTCCTGGCCGTCGGGGCCGTCGAAGGCCCATTTTTCCAGGGGGATGACCGGGCTGACCAGGCGCAGGCAGGCGTGGTTGAGCAGGTCGCTGGGTTTTTGTGCGCAGCCATTGGCTTTGACGTAGGCGGGGGAGGCGCAAACGATGCTGTAGGTGATGCCCAGGCGTTGGGAAACGAAGCCTGAGTCGGGCAGCTCGCGGGCGAGCACGATGGAAACGTCATAACCCTCGTCCAGCAGGTCCGGCACGCGGTTGGCCATGGTCAGGTCGAAGGTCACATCCGGATGGGTCTTGCGGTAGCGGGCGATGGCGTCGATCACGAAGTGCTGGCCGATACCGGTCATGGTGTGCACTTTCAGCTGGCCGGCCGGGCGCGCATGGGCTTCGCTGGCTTCGGCCTCGGCCTCTTCGACGTAGGACAGGATTTGCTCGCAACGCAGCAGGTAGCGTTTGCCGGCTTCGGTCAGGGCAATGCGTCGAGTCGTTCGGTTGAGCAGACGGGTTTGCAGGTGGGCTTCCAGGTTGGATACCGCGCGCGAGACGTTGGCCGTGGTGGTGTCCAGTTGCACGGCGGCAGCGGTGAAGCTGCCGGCCTCGGCCACGTAACTGAAGGCGCGCATGTTTTGCAAAGTGTCCATGGGGTGCTCTCGGGTTCGATGGCAAATTGTGACACGAAGTTTCAGGATCTGAGACCCCAGACTTAAGGATTATCTCGTTAACGGTAACAAAGATTCACAGGAATCCCAGCTTATCGCCATTCCGGTCGCCCCATAGAATTGCGCCGATCGTTGTACCTCCCCTCCTCAGGAATCTTCAGCAGTGCCGCGTCGCATCAGTAGAGCGCTTGAGTCGCTCAGTATTCTGGCTTTAACCCTGGCAATCAGCGGCTGCATCGGAACCGGAGGTATTGCCCCGCAGGGCAAGACGCTGGAGGCCAATTCCCTGGCCACCGACGAGGCCATCCAGAGCGCCGCTCAGGATGCTCACTGGCCCACCGCCCAATGGTGGCAGGCCTATGGCGACCCGCAACTGAACCATTGGGTCGAACTCGCCGTGCAAGGCAGCCCGTCCCTGGCCATGGCCGCTGCTCGGGTAAGGCAGGCCAAGGCCATGGCCGGGGTCGCCGAAGCGGCCGAATCGTTGCAGATCAACGGTCAGTCCACGCTCAAGCGTCACAACTGGCCCACCGATCAGTTCTACGGCCCCGGCGATCTGGCCAACAGCACCACCTGGGATAACAACGCCGCGCTGGGTTTCAGTTACGCCCTCGATCTCTGGGGGCGCGAAAGCAACACCACCGAACGCGCCGTGGACATGGCCCATATGACCGTGGCCGAAGCGCGCCAGGCGCAGCTCGAATTGCAGAACAACATCGTGCGGGTCTACATCGAGCTCTCGCTGCATTACGCGCAGCGGGACATTGTCCAAGCGACACTCAAGCAGCAACAGCAAATCCTCGATCTGGCGCAAAAACGCCTCAATGGTGGAATCGGCACCCATTTCGAGGTCAGCCAGGCCGAAACGCCGCTACCGGAAACCCACCGGCAGATCGATGCACTGGACGAAGAAATCGCCTTGAGCCGCAATCAGCTGGCTGCGCTTGCGGGCAAGGGACCGGGGGAGGGCGCGCAATTGCAGCGGCCGACGCTGTCGCTGGGCTCGGCGCTGAAGCTGCCGTCGTCGTTGCCGGCGCAGTTGCTCGGTCAACGTCCGGACGTGGTCGCCAGCCGTTGGCAAGTGGCGGCCCAGGCTCGGGGCATCGATGTGGCGCATGCCGGTTTCTACCCCAACGTCGATCTGGTCGGCAGCCTGGGCTATATGGCCACCGGCGGCGGGGCATTGGAGTTTTTGACCGGCAGGAAACTCAACTACAGCGTGGGCCCCGCGATTTCCTTGCCGATTTTCGACGGCGGGCGATTGCGCGCGCAGCTGGGTGAAGCCTCGGCCGGTTATGACATCGCGGTGGCCAGGTACAACCAGACCCTGATCGATGCGCTGAAAAACATCTCCGATCAGTTGATCCGTCGCCAGTCCATGGACAAGCAGCAAACCTTCGCTGCCGAGTCGGTGGCGACCGCGCAGAAAACCTATGACATCGCGATGATCGCCTACCAGCGCGGGCTCACCGATTACCTCAACGTACTCAACGCCCAGACCTTGCTGTTCAAGCAGCAGCAAGTTCAGCAGCAGGTTCAGGCCGCGCGGCTGAGTGCCCATGCCGGGCTGGTGACGGCGCTCGGTGGCGGGCTCGGTGCAGGCTACGACGTGCCCGAAGACCGCCAGACCGCACCACCGAAAACCCCGGTTCTTTTACGTTGAACACAATCCCTGTGGGAGCGAGCCTGCTCGCGAAGAGGTCTTATCAGTCAATGATGAAGTCGTCCGGCACGCCGCTTTCGCGAGCAGGCTCGCTCCCACAAGGTTCAATTCGTCGCACACTTTTTCGGCCAATGAGCAAAATTTCATGACGCCCTTGCCCGCACCTTTGCGCTGGCTGTATTCCCTTGAATGGCGCCGGGGTTTCTTCGACTGGGCGCGCAGCGACGGCGTGACCTGGGTGTACATTTTCAAGGTGCTGATCGCGGCGTTCCTCACGCTCTGGCTGGCCATGCGCCTGGAGTTGCCGCAACCGCGCACGGCGATGATTACGGTGTTTATCGTCATGCAGCCGCAAAGCGGTCAGGTGTTCGCCAAGAGTTTTTATCGCTTCCTTGGCACCCTGGCCGGCTCAGCGGTGATGGTGGCGCTGATTGCCTTGTTCGCGCAGAACACCGAACTGTTTCTCGGCTCGCTGGCGATCTGGGTCGGCATTTGCTCGGCCGGCGCGGCGCGCAGTCGCAACTTCCGCGCCTACGGTTTTGTGTTGGCCGGTTACACCGCGGCGATGGTCGGATTGCCGGCGCTGGCGCATCCCGATGGCGCGTTCATGATGGCGGTCTGGCGGGTGCTGGAAATCTCCCTGGGGATTCTCTGCTCGACCCTGGTCAGCGCCGCGATCCTGCCACAAACCGCCAGTGCCGCGATGCGCAACGCTTTGTATCAGCGCTTCGGGGTGTTCGCCTTGTTCGTCACCGACGGCTTGCGCGGCCGCAGTAAACGCGAGGCATTCGAAGCCAGCAACGTGCGCTTCATCGCTGAGTCGGTGGGGCTGGAAGGCTTGCGCAGTGTCACCGTGTTTGAAGACCCGCACATGCGTCGACGCAACGGTCGGCTCAGTCGCCTCAACAGCGAGTTCATGGGCATCACCACCCGTTTCAATGCCCTGCATCAGTTGCTCGAGCGCCTGCGCAGCAATGGTCCCGATCACGTGGAGGTGGCGATCAAACCGGGTTTGCAGGATCTGGCCGAGTTGCTCGACGGCTACAGCGGTCGTGCCCTTACCAGCGCCGATGCAGCACGACTGGTCACGGCCCTGACGGCCTACAAGCAAGGCTTGCCGGCGCGGGTGCGTAGTCTGCGGGCAGTTTTCCAGGAGAGTAATCCGAGCGACACCGAGCAACTGGATTTCCACACTGCGTATGAACTGCTCTATCGCTTCGTCGATGACCTGCACAGTTATGCACAGACCCACGCGTCCCTGGCAGATCACAGTCATGAGCGCGAGCGTTGGGACGAGCCCTTCACCCCGCAAACCAATTGGCTGGCGGCCACGGCGTCGGGGATTCGTGCGTCGTTCATTCTTTTGGTGCTGGGCAGCTACTGGGTGGCCACGGCATGGCCGAGCGGGGCGACCATGACCCTGATCGCCGCCGCCACCGTGGGCCTGTCCGCCGCGACGCCGAATCCCAAGCGCATGGCGTTCCAGATGGCGTGCGGCACCTTGCTCGGGGCCGTGATCGGTTTCGTCGAGATGTTCTTCATCTTCCCGTGGATCGACGGCTTCCCCTTGCTGTGCGTGATGCTCGCGCCGGTCTTCGTGCTCGGCGCGTTTCTCGCATCGCGCCCGCAATACGCCGGGGTCGGGGTAGGCTTGCTGATCTTCTTCAGCATCGGTTCGGTGCCGGACAATCTCACGGTCTACAACCCCTACACCTTTATCAACGACTACATCGCCATGGTGCTAGGCATGTTGGTGTGCGCGGCGGCGGGGGCGATCATTCTGCCGCCCAACAGCCGCTGGTTATGGCGGCGACTGGCACAGGACCTGCGCGGCCAGGTGGTGTATGCCATCAGCGGCAAACTCAAGGGTCTGGCGTCGAGTTTCGAAAGCCGCACCCGTGACCTGGTACATCAGGCCTACGGCTTCGCGGCCGGTCAGCCGCAGGTGCAGCGCGATCTGCTGCGCTGGATGTTCGTGGTGCTGGAAGTCGGCCACGCCATTATCGAGTTGCGCAAGGAGCAGGCGATCCTGCCGGTCCACCCGGCGTATGCCGAATCCCAGCCATGGCGCCAGGCGATCCGCGTCATGGGCCGCGCGCTGGTGCGGCTGTTTCTGCAACCGGGGCAGAGCAATCTGGAGCGTGCCCTGATCGCGGTCGACCACGCGATCAGTCGCGTGCAGGCCACCGACGAACCCTTTGCCCCGCACTTCGATACTTCGGCATTGCGTCGGGTGAAAAGCTATCTGCACTTCATCCGCACCTCGCTGCTGGACCCGCAGTCGCCACTGTCCAGCTATGCCCCCGTCACCGCCAAGCCCCAAGGACTTGACCATGCCCCGTGAAATCGCCTTCCACGGCGTGTACATGCCAACCATGACCCTGATGTTTCTGATAGCCGCGGCACTGGCCTGGGCGCTTGACCGGTTTCTCTCCGGGTTCGACCTGTACCGCTACTTCTGGCACCCGGCGCTGCTGCGCCTGAGTCTGTTTACCTGTCTGTTCGGCGCTTTGGCGCTGACGGTCTACCTCTGAGAATGCCCTGATGAAAAAGCTTTTCAGCCTGCTCGCCACCCTGCTGGTATTGGCCCTGGCGATATGGATCGGCCGCACCCTCTGGGTGCATTACATGCAGACACCGTGGACCCGCGACGGTCGGGTACGCGCCGATATCATCAACGTCGCCGCCGACGTCACCGGCGAAGTGGTAAACGTGCCGGTGCGTGACAACCAGTTGGTGAAGAAGGGCGACCTGTTGATGCAGATCGACCCTGAGCACTACCGCCTCGCAGTCAAACAGGCACAGTCACTGGTGGCCTCGCGCAAGGCCACGTGGGAGATGCGCAAGGTCAACGCCCATCGCCGCGCGGACCTGGACAATCTGGTGATTTCCAAAGAAAACCGCGACGACGCCAGCAACATCGCCGACGCGGCCCTGGCCGATTACCAGCAGGCCCAGGCGCAACTCGAAGCCGCCGAACTCAACCTCAAACGCACCGAAGTCCGTGCGGCGGTCGACGGTTATGTGACCAACCTCAACGTCCATCGCGGCGACTACGCACGCATCGGCGAGGCGAAAATGGCCGTGGTCGACATGAACTCGTTCTGGGTCTACGGCTTCTTCGAAGAAACCAAACTGCCTCACGTGCGCGTCGGCGACGAGGCTGACATGCAACTGATGAGCGGCGAAGTGCTCAGGGGGCATGTGGAAAGCATTTCACGGGGGATCTACGACCGTGACAATCCGGAAAGCCGCGAGCTGATTGCCGACGTGAACCCGACCTTCAATTGGGTGCGCCTGGCGCAGCGGGTGCCGGTGCGGATTCACATTGATGAAGTGCCGGAAGGCGTGCTCCTGGCGGCGGGGATCACATGTACGGTGGTGGTCAAGGCTGCGGCTGGCGAGTAGAGATCGCGCTTGACTGTCCACGTCAACAGACACCCCTATCCGGGCGGATAGAGGTGTTTTTTGTGGGGGGTCAGCGTGGATAGGCTACGAGATTCGGAAGGGTGCGCAATGCGGGGTCCTGCCCCGCTGCCAACGGATAGAGAAGTTGAATGGAGACATTCAAATCCTTGCCTGGCTCCAGCAGATACCGGTCACCTGCTGGTGTGTGCAGTTCCACCACGCCTTCGGAACCGTCATGCGCCACCTCCAGCCAGGGATTGGCATGAATTTTCGTGCCCAACGGCAAGCCAGCGCAGGAAAACTTCCACTGAGTGAACGGATGTCTGGTTGCCCTGAGGACAACGTCATAACTGTAAATCCAGGCTCCGGTCAGCTGATCCTGCCACTCACCATTGAACACCTGGGAGGCTTGAATATCCTGCTCATCAATGTTCATTGCCAGGACCGGGCAGTAGAAGTCTTCCTCATGGGTGGGCTGGTAATAAACAATCCCGCATAAATCTGCGATGGATGATCCGGGCAGGTTTTTATCGGACGTCAATGTCACCGTACGTTCAGGATTCCATCCCTGTGTTTGTGCCTGCGTAATTGTCAGGGTGCTGAACCCTGAATGGGGGGGCTTGATCATTTGTGCTCCACTGACCGGCATGGAGGCGTGCAGCAGGGTTACATCCGTATAGGCCCGGAATTGGAGGCGTGATCCCACGGGGGGGGGAGCGCCATCGGTTTCAAGGGTGAAGCCTAGCGTCACGGGCACACCTTTTTTGATCCCGTTTACAACGTTGTGCATTTGGATATTCAGAAGTTTCGTCATTTCAAATTCCTTTTGAAAAAGAACTGATCCATGTTCGCTGCCGGGGCCGATCAACCCCGATAGCCATAAACATGGCCGACCGCACCACCCACTCCCAGCGTGTTGCCTGCCAGCAGTACCCGTCCATTGGCCTGTATCTGAAGTTGGGCCGGAGTCGTGATCAGTGCAGTGTCTTCCACGATGGCGCCGTATTGGCCGAAACTGCGGTCGATCAAACCGTCGGCCTGATAGCGTGCGGCGTAGAGGCGATTGGAGCCTCCGGCAGCGAGAATTTTTCCGTCAACCTGCCGTTGGCCACAGACCCATTCGTTACCATGTTCAGGGTCGAATAACGTCAGCACTGGCCGGCCACTATTGAATGCCGGGTGTGGGTTTCCAGTGGATTCCAGACCCACCAACAGTCCCCAGTTTTTTTGTGCGGTGCTGGCCTGGCCAACGCCGACGACTTTGCCTTCGCCAGTGTCGATCAGATCATGAACGATCACCGTGCCAGTCGGAATTGTCAGTGTCGAGAAACCTGGAGTCTCCAGGCTGCCGTAGTTGCTATCCAGTTCGCCTGTGTGCGAGTAACGTGCGATATAACCAAGTGTTTCGCAAGTGACTGAGCGTGCGCTTCCTGCGACCAGAATAGCGTCCTGTTGCACTAACAGAGCGTTGGCTGAAGTCTCGGAAAAAGAAGGGTGTTTAATTTGCAGCCTGCCACTTTCGTTGAAGCTTTTATCGAGGTTGCCCTTGCTATCCACGAGTATTATCTCGCCGGTTGAAGTCTCTCCATTGTGGTAAGTGGCGCTGACAAGAATTTTACCGTCCTCGAGTAATTGCAGGTTACTGGAGTCGCTGACCAGATCGCCCAGGGAACTGTTGTCGATAATTACGCATCCCTGCCCGCCAAAGCTTGGGTCAATCGCGCCCTGCTGATCGAAGCGGGTGATCACCAGGCGTTTTGGGCTGAAGACGTCTGCTTTTCGCGACCAACCCAGCATCAGGATGGATCCGTCGGCCTGTACGGCCAGCTTGCCGCCGGCTGAGTCGTAGCCATCGGGGAAGTTGCCATGTACCAGACCGTTGCCTGCGAAGGAGCTGTCCAGGCTGCCATCAGGGTTGAATCGTGCCAGGCCATAAAGCCCCTTCAAGTCACGGGCGAGCCATGCACCGACCAGTATTTTGTCGTCTGCGAGCACATGAATGCCTTTTACATGCCGATCATGGTCCAGTTCGTGCTCAAGTTTATATAAGTTGATGACACCGTTTTCGCCAAACGCTGGGTCACGATCTCCAGGCACTGAAAAAGAGAATTGGTTGTGAGTGATAACGTCCATATTGTTGCCTTTCTATAATTTGGTTGTCAGAAAGTTCCAGCCCATTTCTTTATGGGCTGGCAGGCAAGTTATAGGGCAGGTAATGGCTTGGCGAGAGGCGGGTGGGCATTGAATATTTGAGCATGTTTCTATTGCCCTGTAAGGGAGCGACATACAAAGTTGAACTTACAGGGCAGGGAAAATTTTAAAGGTTGGCGGCTTTGGGGGCGGGGACATTCAGCTGCAGAAAGTCTCCTGCAAATGCCGCCAAAGCACCTTGCCATCCGCCTGCTTTTCGAACACCACGGTCGAGCGGCGGTCCGAATGCAACCCTGTGGCGTCGGTCTGTTGTTCCCGATAACTGACCGTCGCGCCGCCGTTGTGCAATGCAAGGCCACGTAACTCGCTGAGTTGGATGCGAAACCCGAGCTTCTTGCCGCCGGCCAGCACGAACAGCTGTTCAAGCGCGTCGAAGTCCAGCACCCGGCCCAAGGGCGAGACCATGGAAAACTGCGGCGAAAAACGGGTCAGCAGGCACTCGAGTTCGGACGCATCCTGCTCCTCGGCCAGCCATTTTTCGATGGCTACGTGGGCCTGGATTACTTCGTCGAAGTAGTCGGTGAAGTCGGTCATGTTGGGTCCTCAAATTCTGTGGGGCTGTACTGACACCTTCGCGAGCAGGCTCGCGAAGGTGTCGACTCGGTCTCAAAGTTGCCCTCGCAACCCGAACCGCCTCATCAACGCCGATTCCAGCAATCCCTTGGGCAACAACCCCGCCATTAACGGCAACGCCCGACTGCCATTACCCAACCGCACCAGCCGCGGCGGCTTGCTCTGCTGCACGGCCTTGAGCAGTGCGGCGGCGAACTCGCTGGCCGGGGTCGGGTTGTCCTGGGACGCCTTGGCCCGCGCGCGAATGCCTTCACGCAGCGCAAACCACGGCGACTGTTCGCTGATCAGCTGCTCGGCCTCAAAGCCGGCGTTCTTGGCGAAACTGGAGGCAATCGCGCCGGGCTGAACTTCCATGACCCGCACGCCAAACGGCGCCAGTTCCATGCGCAAGGCATCGCTCAAGGCATGCACGGCGGCTTTGGACGCGCAGTAGGCGCCAGCGAACGGAGTGACCAGCACCCCCGACACGCTGCCGATGTTCACCACGATCCCTTTTGCCCGACGCAACACCGGAAACAACGCACGGGTCACGCCAACGATGGAAAAGACATTGGTTTCGAACTGGCGCTGCATCGCCTGCACACCGCCATCGAGCAACGGCCCCATGGCGCCGTAACCGGCGTTATTGATCAGCACATCGAGGCCGCCAAGCTGCTGGTTGATCCGTTCGCTCAACTGTTCAAGGGCCTGGCCGTCGTTGACGTCGAGTTGCACGGCGGTGAAGCCGGCAGCGCTCAGCACCGCCACGTCTTCAGCCTTGCGTGCAGTGGCCCAGACTTCGAATCCGGCGCTTTTGAACGCATCGGCGAGGGCGCGGCCGATGCCGCTGGAACATCCGGTAATCAACGCAACGGGCATGGCGCGGTCCTTGTGCAATCAGTGGGGGAAAGCTGGTTGGGGAAAGCTCAGTCAGAAAAACTACCCTGTAAACGCTCGGCCCGAAACTCCAGGGTTTCCGGGCGGTAGCCCGGGCGTAGCGGTGGCAGCGGCAAGCAGTCTTCCCAGCTGCCACCTGCCAGCAATTCGCCCGGGCCACGGTAGCGGGGGGCAGCGTATTGATTGTCGGCCAGGTTGACCGTATCGCCGGGCGCATAAGCGGCTACCCGCCAACGCAGTTCGGTCAGCGGTACGTCGTTGCCGTTGGTCATGGTCAATTGCAGCGGTCGGTCGGCGGGGCAGTGTTGCGGCGCGTAGCTGATACGCAGCTCCAGGCGTTGGAGTTGCTTGAGTTCGCGGTGGTCCATCCAGATGACCCAGGTGGCGACGATGCCCAGCCCCACGGCGGCGGCCATGGACACGGGCAAGGCCTTGGCCGGATAGCGCAGCAACAGGATCAGCCAGGTGATGACCAGCAGGACGCCGATGAACATGACGCGCAAACCTCGGGAATGGAAGGACCATCGTACCTAAGCGTGGGGTACGTTGGCGATGGGCGAGAGTTTTGTGGCGAATGTTATGGCCCCTTCGCGAGCCGGCTCGCGAAGGGGCCAGCCGAAGCAACACAAAATTCAGACAAAAAAAGCCCCCGACCACCCCACTGCGGATAGGGGACGCAGTGGACTGGGCGGGGGCTTTTGTCGTGCTTGAGGCTTACTGCGCGATGGTCTTCACCGAAACTCCACGCTCGATCGGCGTCGTACGCCCGTAGATATCCTCGAACCGCTCGATATCGTCCTCGCCCAGATAGCTGCCCGATTGCACTTCGATGATCTCGAGTGGAATCTTGCCCGGGTTACGCAAACGGTGAACCGAAGCAATCGGAATGTAGGTCGACTGGTTTTCGGTCAGCAGGAACACGTTCTCGTCGCAGGTCACTTCGGCGGTGCCGCTGACGACGATCCAGTGCTCGGCGCGGTGGTGGTGCATCTGCAGCGACAGGCACGCGCCCGGTTTGACCGAGATGTGCTTGACCTGGAAACGACCGCCCATGTCTACCGAGTCGTAGGAGCCCCACGGACGATAGACTTCGCAGTGGTTCTGGGTTTCGCTGCGGCCCTGTTCGTTGAGGGTGTTGACCATCTGCTTGACGCCTTGGACCTTGTCCTTGTGCGCGATCATCATGGCGTCCTTGGTTTCGACGACCACGATGTTTTCCAGGCCGATCACCGATACCAGTTTGCCGTTGCCATGGATCATGCAGTTGCGGCTGTCCTGGATCACCACATCGCCTTTGGTGACGTTACCGTTGGCGTCTTTTTCGTTGACTTCCCACAGCGACGACCAGCAGCCGACATCGCTCCAACCCGCGGTCAGCGGCACTACGCAGGCGCGTTGGGTTTTTTCCATCACCGAATAGTCGATGGAGTTGTCCGGGCAGCAGGCGAAGGTGGCTTCGTCGAAGGTGATGCTGTCGGCGTCTTGCTGGCTGCGCTCGAGGGTCAGCAGGCAGGTGTCGTAGATGTCCGGATCGTGCTTTTTCAGTTCTTCGAGGAAGCGACTGGCGCGGAACAGGAACATGCCGCTGTTCCAGAAATAACCGCCCGACTGGACGAATTCGGTGGCACGTTTCACGTCAGGTTTTTCGACGAAGTGCGAGACACGGCTGACGCCTTCGGGCAGCAGCGAATCGTTGGTCGATTTGATGTAACCGTAACCGGTTTCCGGTTTGGTGGCCGGTACGCCGAACAGCACCATTTCGCCGTTTTCGGCGGCAACGGTGGCCAGGGCCAAGGCGCGTTGCAGGGCCTTCTGGTCCTCCAGCACGTGATCGGCTGGCAGCACCAGCATCAGTTCGTCGCGACCTTCATTGACCAGCATCATCGCGGTCAGGGCCACGGCCGGCGCGGTGTTGCGGCCGAACGGTTCCATCAGGATGCGCTGGGTTTCCAGCTTGCGAGCGGTCAGTTGCTCGTTGACGATGAAACGGTGGTCCTTGTTGCAGACCACGATCGGGGTGTCCATGCCTTCGAATACCAGGCGCTCCAGGGTTTGCTGGAACAGCGTGTGCTCGCCGGTCAGGGCCAGGAACTGTTTAGGAAACTGCTTACGGGAAAGCGGCCAAAGACGTGAGCCGCTACCACCTGACAAGATCACCGGAATCATGTTGTTACTCCTCGAAAATCGTTTGGTTTGGCTTGTGTGGGCGCTAGCCTGCTGGCGATGGCATCATCTCGGTACATCAACAAAGCCGAGTTGCCTGCATCGCCGGCAGGCCGGCTCCCACAAAGAGCCGGGTCAGTTCGGAAAATTCTTTAGCGCGTCGACACCGGGCGTTTCACCCAGACTGGCGACAGGCTGCTGCCGTTACCGGTGACGTACAGCACCGCCGCTTCACCGCGCTCCAGGGCGACCGGCTTCACGTCGCCGACTTTCTTGTCGCCATCGTATAGCGCCAGGCTGACTTTGACCGGGTTGATTTCACGCTCGCCACGGCCCTTGGCGGCCACGTTCGGCACTACGTCGGTCTTGCCATCGGCGGTTTTCAGGGTCAGTGCCTTGTCGCTGAGGTTCTGTACGCGCACCAGGGATTTCTGTTTGTTCTTGAACGGCGGCTCTTCGATCAGTTGCGGCGCGCCGCCAGCATTGTTGACCAGGGTGTAATAGTGATCGCCGGCCAGTTTCACCGGCAGGGTCTGGCTGCCGACCTTGGCGCTGTAATCGCCGCCCGGCATGAAGCTGAAGTCAGTGCTGGACAGTGGCGCGACGTCGCTCAGGTTGGTGCTGCCGACGGTGGCGCTGACTTCAGCGTTGGCGGCGTTGTAGACACGCACGAAGGTCGAGCCTTTCGGGGCGGTCGGGCCGTACAGCGCGGAGTCGCCAGCGGCGAAGGCCTGCATCGAGAGCACACTCATACCAGCAACCAGTGCAAAGGTCTTGGCGAGACGACGAGGAGTAGTAGTGAAAGTCATGGTAGTACCTCTCTCTTTCAGTTTTGCGCCCGGTCGGGCGTCTCGGATTTAGTGTTTGCGGCTACGTTTTGTTGGCGGGCGCCGGCTTGTTTGAGCTCTGCGACCCACTGCGGGTCGGCGTCGCCGATTTCGTTGTTCACAGGCAGATAGCGTTCAGGAAACTCCCAGATCAGCACCTGTGGCGGGCTGTTCTTGAAAGCGTCGCTTTTGAGGTAGCTGAGCATCGGCAGAACCGGGCCGTGGCCGTCTTCGGCGTAACTGACCACGTCGCTGCGCAGGGCTTGTTTCAGCGCGCCCACAAAATTCCAGTTGGGGTTGGCGCTGTAGCTGGTGCCAATCAGCGCAACCGGCACTTCGGTGTTGGCGAACAGCGCGTCGTCACCGGCAGGCTGATCGCCAGCGGCTACGGTGTTGCGCTTTTGCAGTGGCTCTTGCGCCGGCATCAGGTTTTCGAACAGCGGGTCCAGCGGCAGGAACAGCCGCAGGTCGCCCTTGTGGGTGATTTTTTCCGCAGGCTCGGTGACGAAGTCTTGCGGATCGCCGCTCAAGGGAAATTTGTCGGCAATGGTTTTGGCCAGGCGGTTGGCGGCGATCTCGGCACCTTCCGGGGTCCAGTGGGTATCGGTACGCAGGAACACTTGCTTGCCGTCGTTCTTGGCGGCTTGCAACGGGCCGAGCAAGTCCGGTGCCGGAATCCGGTCGGCGGCCAGGCGCTGGTGGAAATCCTTGTAGAGGTTGGCGTGGATGCTGGCCGGTTTCACCTCACCCAGGTGTTCCGGGTACAGGCGTACCTTGGCCGGCACCACCGCCATCACCAGTTGCACGCCTTGCTTTTTCAAGGTCTGGCGCACGCCTTCGACCAGCGCGTAGTTGCCTTGCAGGTTCAGCTCTTCGTTGACGATCGGGTGGAACTCTTCATCGCTGTACAACCATTGGTCGCGACCGAGCACCACGCCCGGACGACCTTCGTTGAACAGCTTGAAGTCCAGCGCCGCCCAGAGGTTGGTGCCCAGGCGCTTGATCGGGAACTCGTCGTCGTAGTGCGTCTCCACGGCCTTGGTCCAGCGTCCGTTGAGCACCGTCGCATCGGCGTTGGTACTGAAGCCCAGGAAGCTGCGAACCGACCACAGGCCCAGGGCCAGCAGGGTCACCAGGAACAGGGCGATGTAGAAGATGCGTAATGAGCGGGTCATGGTCAGATCCCTCAGAACTGGAAGTAAAGGAACGGCGAGAAGCTTTGCGCCGAGAGTTTGAGAATCGAAGCGATGAACAGCAGCAGGACCAGGGCGCGCATCACGTAGCGCGACCAGTCAGCGGTCCAGTAGGCCGGTTGCACCTGGGCTTCGACGCCGACGGTGTAGCCAGGCTGGTGGATGCTGGCCGGGTTATCCCCAGGCACGGCCTTGATCGTTCCGGCTGTTGCGGCAGCCGGGCCATCCGCATCGACATTCACCGCAGGCTTGGTCTTCGCTGGCTGTTGATTGCTGTAGAAGTCGCGCAGGCCGAAGAACGCCAGGGTTACGTAGGCCACGATCAGCGTCGCCACTTGCAGGCCGGTGAGGCTGGCCTGGTTGAGTTCCGATAGCGACCAGTCGCCGAAGCTGAACATCGCGCCGTACATGCGACCGGCCACGTGCAGGTTTTCCGCACGGAAAATCACCCAGCCCATGACCACCAGCAGGAAGGTCAGCGCCCAGCGGATCGGGTTGAAACTGCGCGGCGAAGTGTTCAGACCGATGGCTTTTTCAATGGCCAGCCACATGCCGTGCCAAGCACCCCAGACGATGTAGGTGATGTTCGCGCCATGCCACAGACCGCCGAGCAGCATGGTCAGGAACAGGTTGCGATAGGTCGTCAGTGTGCCTTTGCGGTTGCCGCCCAGGGTGATGTACAGGTAGTCACGCAGCCAGGTCGACAGGCTGATGTGCCAGCGCCGCCAGAACTCGGTAATCGACTGGCTGATGTAAGGCTGCTTGAAGTTTTCCATGAAGCGGAAACCCATCATCAGACCCAAGCCGATGGCCATGTCGCTGTAGCCGGAGAAGTCGAAGTACAGCTGCGCGGTGTACGCCAGTGCGCCAAGCCAGGCATCGCCCGTGGTCGGGTTTTGCAGGGCGAAGCAATGGTCGGCCACCACCGCCAGGGTGTCGGCGATGAACACCTTCTTGATGAAACCTTGCATGAACCGCGTGCAGCCCTCCGAGAATTTGTCGAGGGTGTGGGTACGGTTGTTGAACTGATCGGCGAGGTCGCGAAAACGCAACACGGGACCGGCGATCAGGTGCGGGAAGATCGCCACGAACGCTGCGAAATCGATCAGGTTGCGGGTCGCCGGAGTATCGCCACGGTAGACGTCGATGATGTAGCTGATGGACTCGAAAATGTAGAACGAGATCCCGATCGGCAACAGTACGTGGGTCAGGATGAACGGCTCCAGGCCCACCGAGGTCATCATGGCGTTGATGCTGTCGACGCCGAAGTTGGCGTACTTGAAGTAGCCGAGGATGCACAGGTCGACGACCACGCCGAGCAGCAACCAGCGCTGTGCCGGTTTGGTCCTGACCCCGGCGGCGCCCACTTTCAGGCCGATCCAGTAGTTCCACAGCGTAACGGCGGCGAACAGCGCCAGGAAGTCCACACGCCACCAGGCGTAGAACATGTAGCTGGCGATCAGCAGCAGCAAATTGCGATAGCGTTGCCCGCTCAGGTAGTACAAGCCGAGAAAGATCGGCAAGAACAAAAACAGGAACACGTTGGACGAAAAAACCATCCCGATCTCTCCTTGTTTGAATCAACAGTCAAGGGCCAACGGCCCCCCCAAACCCCCCACAGTAATCTGGAGGGCAAACATCACTTCACTGTGGGAGCGAGCCTGCTCGCGAAAGCGTTGTGCCAGTCGACATTTTTGGTGAATGACAGACCGCATTCGCGAGCAGGCTCGCTCCCACAAGGGATTGCATTTGTCTTACGAGCCTTTGCCTTTTTCGTTTGCCGGGTCGTAGACCTTGGTCAGGTCCCCCCCGAGGCGGAAGGTCTTGAACGGTTGCATCTTGTGTTTCTTCTCCAGCACATCCGGGGAGCAGGTGTAGAGCGTGCAGAACGGTTCGAGCCAGGCGAATTTCGAGTCGACTTTCAGGTCGGTCATGTCCTGTTCCTTGCCGTTTTTCTCTTCGAATTCGTCAGGATCTTTCACCCCGGCGAGCACGCGATCACCCAGGCGCTTGAGGGCGCCATTGTTTTCCTGACGCAGATCCACACCGTTGACCTGGGCGAAACTGGCGATCATCGCGAGCGGCGGCAGGGCGTAGTTGTGGTAGGCGAGGGCGCGTTGCTGACGCTTGAGTTCGTTGGGCAAGAAGCCCTGGGCGTCGACCTGATTGACGCCGACCTTGTATTCCTTCACCGCCCAATCGAACAGGTCGCGGCGGTTGGTGGCGATGGACGTTGCCATCACCGACCAGGCAGCCCAGTACGAATGGTTGTTGGTTTTTTCCAGCGGCAGGTTGTCCCAGTCGCTGACCACCTGATCGGCCATTTTGCTGAACCAGGCTTCAATCAGCTGCGCCTCCTGCTGATGGTTGGCCAGCGGATGGGAGTCGGAGAACTTCAGGCGAATGTACGACGAAGCCATGCTGCCCAACGCCCATTTGCGCATGGACTTGCCGGTGTGGTTGAAGTCCTTGGACATCAACGCATCGGCCTTGGCCCAGGCGGTCAACCCATTCAAGGTGCACTCCAGCTGCTCCGGACGACCGTCACGCATGAACTGCATCACGCGCTTACTGGTGTCGCGCTCGATTTTGGTGATGTCGGCGGTGCTGTCACGGAAGGCCTTTTCCGATTGCACGTTCAGTGTCGAACGGGCCTTGTCCGAGCCTTCGTACTTGCTGCGAAATTGCAGCGAGCCGGTGTACGGCGTCGGCATGGCGTCACAGCCTTCGCTCTTGTCACCGGTTTTGACTTTCTCGATCGGCGCGAAGTAGCCCTGAGGCGGACGCAATGGCGCGGCCGCTTGAGTCGCGCCGGCGAACATCGCCAGGCTCAAAAGCGTCAGTGTTGCAAGTTTCGGATTTCGCATAGCAGACCTCATTGCCCGGCTGAAGCGGTACGTTGCTCAGCGCCCGGGAATACGTTGCGTTTGCAGATTTTCGCTTCGACTTTCTGTGGTGCGGCGCCCGCTTTTTCAGGCCCCTGGATTTCAACGGCCAGCAGATTCTGCGAGGCCCAGTCTTCGTCCGTGCGCAACTCGAAAGCGAAACGCCCGTCGGTGTCGGAGGTTTCCGGTTTCTCGATCTTGATGTCCTCGTGGCGCCCGTTCATGTACCAGAGGGTGGCTTGCAAGGTTTTCACCGAGGTGTCGGCGAAGCGGATGTCGACCTGGTGACTGCTGTTACGCAGGTCGAGGTTTTTGCTGTTGACCATCAGTTCGTTTTTGCCTGGTTTCAACGTGGTGCTGCCGGACATCTGTGCCGCCTTGCCTTCGCAGCCGTTGTCCAGCAGCGCCATCATCTGGCGGTAGATGGTTTCCTGATCGAGGCGATAAAGCGGCGAGAATTCCCAGATGAGAATCTTCGGCGGGTTCTTCTGGAACTCGTCGCTGCCCAGGTATTGCAGCATCGAACCTTCCAGACCACCGCCGGGGAATGCCACGTTGAGAATGTCGGCGCCGATGGCCTCTTCGAGGAAACCGGAGAAGTTGTAGTTCTTACCGCTATGGCTGGTGCCGACCAGCGTGATTTCCGGATTGCCGGAATCGCCGAACAGATCGCCATCGCCCGCTTCGCCTTTGGGCTCGGTGGTGAATTGATCCATGTACTGGATCGCGTAGCTGGTGCCACAGAGTTGACCGGCCATGTTGTGCAATGTTCCGGTCTTGCCCATGCGACCCGACTTATGGGTCTCGAATTCGCGCTTGGGAATGTCGGCGAAAGCCGGGATCTGCTTGACCTTTTCGGCGACGATTTTCGCCGTGCGCTGGGCACCATACGGGGTCCAGTGCTGGTCGCCACGGAAGTAGAAGTCGTGGGCGGGCAGGGTCTCTGGCAGTTGCTCGTTGGTCAGTGGCGACAGGTCCGGCACCACGTAACCCATCTGCGCGAAACGGCCGAGCATGGTCTTGTAGTTCTTCAGTGCCTTGTCGAAATCAAAGCTGGCTTTCTCGGCCGGGTTGAGCTTGTTGCGATTCACCAGGCCACGGGTCGGCTGGTAGACGATCACCAGCTCCACGCCTTTGCTCTTGAACGCATCGTGCAATTGCTTCATGCGTTTGTAGCCGGCGGGAGTGGTGTCGAACTCGGTGCGCAAGTCTTCCTGGGTACGGAACAGCCAGTCACCCTGGGCCTGCACCAGCGTGGTGAAGTTCTGCTGGTAGCGGGTGGTGTAATTCTTCGGGTCGTGGGCGGCCGGGCACAGGCTGCAGCACGGCTCGGCCGAGAATTTTGGCGCCTGGGGTTCATCGGCACGCGCGCCGGTGCTGGCGGCGAGAATGCCGGCCGTCAGGGCCGACAGGCTGAGTAATTTGATCAAGTGTGGGTGCATAAAATTATCCTCAGTCCCGCATTTCGGTCTGGCGTTCGACAGGGTCGATCAGCACGGCTTTCTGCTGGCGCACCAGCAGGTCGAGAATTTCATCCTGGCGCTCGCCGAGAATTCCCGAAAAGCTGATGCCGCTGGATTTGGTCGGGGCAAGCATGGACACGCGATACAGCTCGACACTCAGTGGTGAGTCGATGGACAGCGGGCCGCTGCCGTTGGCCGCCAGTTCACCACCGACCACGATCAGCGACACCTGGGCGTCGAACGGGTCGAGCTTGATGTCACGGTCGGTGTTGGTCAGGTCTTTGATGTGCCCGTAGACACCGGTCAGACCGTTGGCCATGGCGACGTTTTCGTAGAGGCGGATGTTCACGCTGTTACGAATACGGATACCGTGGCGACGGTTGCTGAGCACCTTGTTGCCCCACAACAGGTTGTCGGCACTCTCGTAGAGGGTGATGCCGTCGGTGTGGTTCTGGTAGATCTCGTTGTAGGCAATGATGTTGTTGACGCTGTTACGGTCGATCACGATGCCGGACAACTTGTTGTCGTAGCTGCGGTTGTTGAAGATGAAGCTGTCGTTGACCTCACGGGAAATAATGATCCCGTGTTTCTTCTTGGTACCAAACACCGTGTTGTCGGCGATGATCAGACCGTGGGAACGGTCGTGTGGGTCGATGCCGTAGACGATGTTGTCTTTGTAGGTGTTGCCCTTGACCACGAAGTCGCGGGTTTCGTAGCAGTAGAAGCCGTACCACATGTCCGAGAACTCGGAACCGACGATCCAGCCAGTCGGTTCAGGGCGCTTGAGCACCTTGGCCATGTTGGGCGTGTACTGGGAGATACTCACGCCATAGGACTTACTGTTGGCGTAGCCGAAGCTGGCCATTCTGCTATTGACGATGTAGGTCTCGGTGCCGCCCCAGGCCAGCAGGAACGGGCGAAACTCCTTCGGCGAACGGAAGGTTGCGGGACCATTGTCTTTCTCGCGCCAGCCGGTGATTTTGGTGTCGCGCACAAACAACTGGCCATCGTTGACCAGAAATGAACCGGCCTCTTGGGACAGGCGCAGTTCCTGGGTCTGCTTGTCGATTTCCAGGATGCCTTTCTCACCCACTACGATCGGCAACTTCGCCAGGAACACACCCGGCGAGGTTTCGCTGAAATACTGCTTGGGCAGCTTTTTCGCCAGGTCCTTGAGGTTCATGTAGCCGTCGTCGATGAAGATCGCCTGCGGGATACCGTGCTGACGCACCACCCACTCGGCCATCTTGTTGTCGCCGCCGATGAAGTCCTTCAGGGCGTTCTCTTGCATCATCCGGCGCACGCTGATTTTGCCGGCCTTGCTGCGCACGATTTTCGCGGCGACGGCCTCGGCGGTGTAGCCCGAGACGTCTGGCAGTTTCGGCTGCGCCAGCTCCAGCGGCGCGGTCGGTGCGCTGCTGACGGTGTAGGTTTTGGCTTGTTGCAGTTCCTTGGCCATGGTTGCAGGCTTGGCCGGCTCCACATTGGCGAAGGCAGCCGCACTGGCCAGCAACATCGCGCCGGCCAACAGGCTGATCGAGCCTTTTCGGGCTTGATGATTCATCTGGGAGACTCCCTTCGCAATGTGCATCAGAAGCGCCAGATCACGTCGATGAACGCGCGGTGCATATACGAATCGACTTCCTTGCCGTAGGCGTCGCCCGGCTTGAACACGCCGCCACGCAAGCGCACCAGGGCCGAAGGCTCGTCGATCGACTGGCTCAATCCTGCCGGCAAGAGGCCTTGCTTGAAGTACTTGGTGACCACCAGGTCCATTTCCTGACCCATGTCTTTTTCGCCATCGGCCAGCGGCAGCGAGGTGCTGGACAGCACGGCACCGGTGATGTCGTCGGTGTCGTTCTGCACGGCATCGATGCCGTTGCTGCCGACCGGCTTGTTGCCGTCGACGCGCCAGAATTTGTGGTAGATCAGGCTGGCGTCGTATTCGTCGTTGAGCATCCACGAACCGAACAAGGTCGCGGTTTGCAAGTTGTTCATTTCGCCGCGGAAGGCCTCGCCGAAACGGTGTACCCGCGAGCGAGTACCGGTGAAGTTCGAGCGGTTGCTTTCCAGGCCGTTCTGTTCGTAATCGGCGCTGGCACGGGCGTAGGCCGCACCGACTTGCCATTGCGGATCGAGACGCAGGCGCACACCCAGGTCAGTGGCCCAGCCGTCGACATCACCGCTGCGCTTGGCTTGGGCGGGTGCGGTGCCATCGGCGTTCAGCGGGTTGACCGTGTCAAGGTCGCCGCTCATGCCGGTGATGCTGCCCCAGTAATTGACGGTGTTGGTGTTGCGCCAGTTGTAGGCATCGCTGTTGGCCTGCAAGCCCAGCCAACTGATGTCGCCATTCTGTTTTTTGTCCAGCGAATCGCCAGGTACGCCCGGTTCCGGATAGTCGAGCTTGCCGTCATCGTGGGTGTGATGACCGCGAATGCCGGCCCAGTGACCCGGTGTCCATTGGTATTCGGCATCGGCGTAAGCGTGCAGGCGATCCTTGTCCTTGGGGGCCAGTTCTTTGAGGTCGGTGCGGTACTCGCTGAAGCGTTCGGCGATACCGACATTGGCGCGCAACAGGGTGGTGTCGAAGGTCCAGTTCAGGGCTTCGATGTTGGTGTCGCGCCATTGGCCGTCGTTGTTGTGCAGGCGCTGGCGACCGAACTTCAGGATCTCGCCGGGGTAGGGCGTGAAGCCGCTGTAGCCGACCCAGAACTCGCGCATCGCCAGGTAGTTTTTCTTGGTCTTGCGATCACCGTTGTCGGTGGTCTGGGTACCGTCGTTGTCGGACTCTTGAAGCGTGTCGGTCTCGATGATGTCGGTGGACGTCACGGCCTGACCCATGGCGTAGGCACTCCACGCGCCGCTCTCGCCATAGACCCACGGACGCAGGTCGAGACCCAGGCCATTGACGTCGCCACCGCTCTGGGTACCCAGGTCGCGGTCGTCTTCGGACTGGCCGGTGATTTTCACGTCCAGGCCGTAGTTCTTGGTTTTCTCAGTCATCGCCGCCAGTGTCGGGCACGACCAGATCAGCGCGAACGTCAGGCCGATGCCGGCCTTCATGAATGGATTCAATTTCATAGGGATTCCTCGCCGTCTTCTTGCAGGGCCTGCAGTTGCGGTGTGTTCTGGCTCAGGGCACCACGGGTTGCCTGTTCCTGTTTCAACAGGCGCTGGGCCTCGGCCAGCTGCGCAGGCGGCAGTTGGGCTTCGAGTGTTTGCGCAAGCTCGGTGGCTTGCGGGGTGTTCTGGGCTTTGGCGAGCTGGCTGAACACATACGCATTGAGCGGGTCAGGCTTGGTGCCTTTGCCTTGGGAAAATAGTTGGGCGATGGCGAAATCGGCGCTGTTCTGGCCGTTACGCGCAGCGGTCAGCAGATGGTCGAGAGCCTTCTGTGGATAGACCTTGCCCAGATACCCACGGCGATAGATCTGGCCGAGGTAGTAATCGGCGGCGACTTCGCGGCCAACGGCTTTCTGGAAATGTTCTTCGGCGACCTTGGCGTCGGCCGGAACCATCTTGCCTTCGTAGTACAGCTTGCCCAGCAACAGCTCCGCGCGCGGCTGGTCGGCGGCGCGGCCGTTGTCCAGGTACTTCATCATCTGGTCGACGTCGCCCAGTTCGGGGAAGTCGTAGATCAGCTGTGCGAGGGTGACCCACGACGCCGGGTAACCCGGGGCGATGGGTTCGAGCAGCGACTGCGCGGTTTTTTCGTCGGTCTGACCCAAGGTCGAATCGGCCAGCACGCGGGCGACGCTGTCGACTCGCTGAGCCGAGACGGCGCCGCGACTGTGCGCCGCCTGCATCTGCTTGATCAGCGCGGCCTGTTGCTCCGGCTGGGCCTTTTTCTGATAGACCGTGGCCAGTTCGACGTAGCAGATGTCGGTGGTGTTGAGCGCGGCCTTGCAGACCTTTTCCACGTCATCCAGATGCTGGTCGTAGGTGCCCTGGGTGCGATACAGCAGCACTTGTGCCAGACCCGCTTCCGGCTTGCCTTCGGCGCGCCATTGGCTGATCTGCTGTTGCGCGTTGACGTTGGGGAAGCTGTGCGGGTATTGCAGGTACAGCATCGCCAACGGGATCAAGGTGTTGCCTTCGCCGGCGGCGGAGGCTTTTTTCAGCAGGCCTTCGGCTTCCTGATGTTCGGCTTCAGTGGCGCCGGGTTTGGCCACCAACAGACGACCGAGACGCGCCTGGGCGCGAGGCGAAACACTGGCCGCCGCACGGTAGGTGGCTTCGGCCTGTTTCATCTGCGCCGGGTCGCGGCTGTCGACCTGAAGGTCGGCCAGACCAACCTGGGCTTCGCTGTAGCCCAGGTCCGCCAGTTGCTGATAGTTCGCCGCGGCGGTGGCGGTGTCACCACGCTTGAGCGCTTCGTTGGCCAGGCGTTGATCGGGCAGGCCGGCGCAACCGGCGAGGCTGACTGCCAATGCCACTGCACACAGAGATCCCATGTGGGAGCGAGCCTGCTCGCGGAGCAGGCGGCGCGGTGCATCAGACAAACCGAGTTGACCGCTTCGCGAGCAGGCTCGCTCCCACAGGGTCGGCGGTGTATTGAGGGTGGGAATACTCACAGGCATGTCCTCCGGTTACAGACCAGCTGCCATGGCTTTTTCGATCAGCCAGTTCAGGTTCGGACCACGGTCGCTGTTCACTTCCACTGGACGGCCGGCCAGGCCGCTGTCCAGTGCTTCGTCCGGCTGAATCAGCACGCGGATATCGGACGACAGGTCGGCGCTTTTCAGGCTGGTGCTGCTGACGATCTTGCCGGTGCGGGTCTTGTCTTCACCGGCGATCTGGAAGCGCACCGGGGTGCCTGGCAGTACGTCGCCGAACTGACGGTAGGAGAAGCGGGCTTCGACATTGGCTTCGGTGTTGCGCGGCACCAACTGGAAGATCACGTCGCCCTTGCTGGCGTATTGGCCGTTGGCAACCATTTGCTGCGCGACGGTGCAATCGCATGGCGAAGTCAGGGTGCCGGTCATTTGCTTGCCGAACAATTCTTCAACCTTGGCCGGTGCCAGTTGGTCGTCTTCCAGGTGGCCCTTGAGCACGTCGAGCATGCTGGTACTGAAGGTCGCCAGCGGAGCGCCTTTGGCGGCCACGCCATCGGCTTTCACCAGGCTTTGCACTGTGCCGTCACGGGGCATGGTGATGTTCACGCCCGGCACACTGACCAGGCCGGCCTGGGCGTGGCTGACGAAGTACATGCCGTACACCGACTTGAAAATGAACCCGAATGCGGCCAGGCCGACGACGAAAATACCCAGGCTGAAGGTCACGGCTTTCATGCGCCCGAACGCGGTCATGCCATGGCCGCCGTCCTTCATCTTGCGCGCCTTGGTGAAGTTGTCGCGCTGCAGGGTCGCCAGCACTTCGCCGATGCTGACGATGTCGCCGGCCAGGTGCGAAGTGATCAGGTGACGCAGGGTCGAAATGTCTCGTGGTTCCAGGTTCTGGAACTGGCAACCGGTACGGCCGGTCTCGCGATCGTAGGAACGCACTTGCAGTTCCACATCCATGGCCAGGCCGAGGTTGTCGATGACGAATTGCAGGCGGGCCTTGTACTTGTCGCCGATGTTCAGTGGCAGCTGCCCGGCATTGAAGGCCAGGCCTCCGGCGGAAAGGTCGATCACTCGCGCTTCGACCGGTGTACGGTCGGGGCCGAAGAAACGCAGCTTGGCCGGGATTTTCACGCGGGCGTGCTGGCGCTGGGCTTCGGATTCATGCACTACGTTGGCGTTGACGGCGGTATTCATAAGGGCGGTTTCCTAGTTAATTCAGGCGAGTTCGGTCAGACCATCATCAACAGCACGGCGACGAAAATGCTGCCGGCGGAGAAGGTCATGGTCCGAGACGACCAGGTGTTGAACCAACGTTGAAAGCTGGCGAGATCACGGGATAGAGACGTGGGTTGGCGAGTCCAGGACTGTTGGTCGAGGCGGAAGAACACGTAGATCTTCACCAGTGCGCCGACGATCTGGTTGTAATAGAGAATCGCCGGGTAAGCCGGGCCGATCCGGTGGCCGGAGCAGGACAGCAACAGGGTCAGGATCAGGCGGGTAATGCCGATCCACAGCAGGTACACCAGGATGAACGCGGTGCCGTACTTGAAGGTGGCGATCAACGCCACGGTCAGGCCCAGCAGGGAGGTCCACATCGACACGCGTTGATCGAACAGCACCACCGAGGTGAACGCACCGAGGCGTTTGATCCCCAGGCCCAGGGCACGGGAGTTCTGCCGCAGGTTGTTGCCGTACCAGCGGAACATCAGCTTGCGACTGGCCTTGATGAAGCTCTTTTCCGGTGGATGCTCGACGGTGTTGATCGCTGCATCGGGCACGTAGAAGGTGTCATAGCCCAGACGCATCAGGCTGAACCAGCTCGACTTGTCGTCGCCGGTGAGAAACTTGAAACGACCCAGGCGCCAGTGCTGCAGCGAGTCGCTTTCCACGTCGGCGATGAATTCAGGGTTGGTGACCACAGTGGCACGGAACACCGACATCCGCCCGGTCATGGTCAGCACGCGCTTGGACAGGGCCATCGAGCACATGTTGATGTGACGCTGGGCGAAACGCAGCTTGTGCCATTCGCTCATGATGTAGCCGCCGCGCACTTCGCAGAATTCGTTGGTGGTCAGGCCGCCAACGTTGCCGAACAGTTGGAACCAAGGCACGGTCTTGCGCACAACGCCTTCGCCAAGCACGGTGTCGCCATCGATCACCGCCACCACGGCGCGGTCATCCGGCAGGTGACGGGAGATGGCACGGAAGCCGTAGGCCAGGCCATCGCGCTTGCCGGTGCCGGGGATGCGCACGAAGTCCAGCTTCACCCGTGCAGGTGGATTCATCCGGCTCCACAGGCTTTTCACCAGCAGTTCATCGGACATTTCCACGATGGAGCAGACCACGGTGGTCGGCAGCTCACAATCGATCGCTTCACGGATCACCGAGCTGTAGACCTGCGCAGTGGTCAGCGCGTCGATACGGAAACTGGTGACCATCAAAAAAACGTGGGACGGGTCCGCCGCCTTACCCAGCTTGCGCACTTTGCGTCGCAGGTGCGGGTAGACCACGTACAGAAACAGCATGCCGCGCAGAAAGTGCGTGGCACCCATCGAGTAACGCCAGATACCGACGATACCGATCAGAAAAATGAAGTCCTTCGACTCGGAGTCGAACGTGGACGCAGGCAACACCATGGCGATGCCCATCAGTAAACTTAAGTAAAACAGCCAACCGGCGGCCTGGAGTAGGCCGTGCTTTAGCCTGTGCATAATCGGAATCCTGAAGTCAGTTGCCTGAAGGCAGCTGCTAGCTTCAAGCCGCAAGCTGCAAGTGAAGAGCGGTTTACTTGCAGCTTGAAGCTTGAAGTTCGGAGCTTGTTGCTGTGTTACCAGCAGATACCTTCAGCCCGGACAGCCGGGCTGGTGGCCTTGGACATGAAGCCCACCAGGTCGATCACCTGCTTGCCGTGTGGAACGTCCTTGACCAGAGCGCGGAATTTCTCGTCACGGTTGCCGAGGATGATCACGTCGGAGTTGTTGATCACCGCGTCAAAGTCGGAATCGAGCAAGGACGAGACGTGCGGGATCTTCGACTCGATGTAGTCTTTGTTCGCGCCGTGGACACGGGCGTATTCGACGTTGCTGTCGTAGATTTTCAGGTCGAAACCCTTGCCGATCAGCATTTCCGCCAGATCAACCAGCGGGCTTTCGCGCAGGTCATCGGTACCGGCCTTGAAGCTCAGGCCCAGCAGGGCGACTTTGCGTTTGTCGTGGCTGGAGACGATGTCGAAAGCGTTCTGCACCTGGGACTCGTTGCTGCGCATCAGCGAGTTGAGCAGCGGCGCTTCCACGTCCAGGGAACTGGCGCGATAGGTCAGGGCACGTACGTCTTTAGGCAGGCAGGAACCGCCAAAGGCGAAGCCAGGGCGCATGTAGTACTGGGACAGGTTCAGGGTCTTGTCCTGGCAGACCACGTCCATCACTTCACGACCGTCGACGCCGACCGCCTTGGCGATGTTGCCGATTTCGTTGGCGAAGGTCACCTTGGTGGCATGCCACACGTTGCAGGTGTACTTGATCATCTCGGCGACAGCGATGTCCTTGCGGATGATCGGTGCGTCGAGCTCTTCGTACAGCGATTGCAGAACATCGCCCGATGCCTTGTCGAACTCGCCGATGACCGTCATCGGTGGCTGGTCGTAGTCGGCGATGGCAGTACTTTCGCGCAGGAACTCAGGGTTTACGGCAACACCGAAATCGACACCGGCCTTCTTGCCGGAGCAGTCTTCGAGAATCGGGATGACAACGTTTGCGACAGTGCCTGGCAGAACGGTACTGCGCACCACGATGGTGTGGCGGGTGGTCTTGTCACGCAGGACAAAACCGATCTCGCGGCACACCGCTTCGATGTAGTTCAGTTCAAGGTCGCCGTTCTTTTTGCTCGGCGTGCCGACACAGATCATCGACAAATCGGTGTCGCGGATCGCCTCGGCGAAGTTGGTGGTGCCGCGCAGGCGGCCCGTCTGAATACCTTGCGCCAGAAGTTCGCCCAGGCCCGGTTCAACGATTGGCGATTTGCCTGCGTTGATCATATCGATCTTGTCTTTGGCAACATCAACGCCAACGACGTCATGGCCCCGTGCAGACAGGCAACCGGCACATACAGCGCCAACGTAACCCAAACCAAATATGCTGATGCGCATCGCAAATTACCTCTGTGTTTATCAAGCCATTAGATGGCCGGAGTTAATGGTGTTCAGCGGTGATAGTGCACTCGCAAGTGCGCCTGATAGGCGCAGCAATACCTTGTGCTGGCATTAAAGTTCCGAGTGTCTAAATAAATGCACTCAAAGTGTGCGCAACTTGGGCTTGTTGTTATGACTTGCCCTGTTATGCAGCCGATCCTCTGTTCCGAAGATATTCGTGCAATGTTCCTGCGCGCCCGATCTCAGGCCGTAAGCCCGTGGATCAAGCGGTTGGGTGCTCGGGTGAGCACGTTATAGGGGCGCTGCCTTGGCCCTGTAGGGGATAGATCTCATCAGTTATCTCCTGTCCTTACTATGTTGCCCAAATCAGGGATTAGTCCGCGAAAGTTGATGTGACAACTTCGCTACTTGGATCTCTGCTCTGCGTAAGTCATCTCCTACAAGATCTGTGAGAATCGTTACCGGTGGTATGAGCGGTGCATTCGGACGAAGTTCCAGTCCGCCCATCGCGAATTCTGAAATTTCTTGAAATATTGAAAAAGATGGCACTGCTCTCATATTGATAGCACTTGCCGTTTCGCCCTTTATATATAGGCGGATTATTGGAAGGGATAGTTTTTTGCCACTATCGATAAAAATTTTCAGTGCCACTACTGAAAAAAAAGATCAAAGTCGAATGAAACTAAAGTTAAAAAAACGAATGATGTATTTCTGGCGCCATAAAAATGGCGATTAGGGCGGGAAACGCGGCGTCAATCAATAGTCGGCGCAGGCGGGATTTGCATGCCATGCGCCGACCGGATGGATCACTCGGGGGCGTGATCGCGCAGGAACACCAGATTGTCCGGTTTAGACTGCTCGGCGCTGTAGCGATAGCCCTGGACGTCGAACTGTTTCAGGGCAGCAGGATCGTTGATGCGCTCCTCGATGACGAAGCGACTCATCATGCCCCGGGCCTTTTTCGCGTAGAAGCTGATGATCTTGTACTGACCGTTCTTCAGGTCCTTGAACTCGGTATTGATGATGCGCGCGTTCAGGGCATTGCGCTTGACCGCCGAGAAATACTCGTTGGAGGCCAGGTTCAGCAGCACGTCATCGCCCTGATCGGCCAGGGCTTCGTTCAGCCATTCGCTGATGCGCGAGCCCCAGAACGCATACAGGTCCTTGCCCCGCGCGTTGGCCAGTTTGGTGCCCATTTCCAGGCGGTAGGGTTGCATCAGGTCCAGCGGTCGCAGCAGACCGTAGAGGCCCGAGAGCATGCGCAAGTGTTGCTGGGCGTAATCGAAATCGGCTTCGCTGAAGGTTTGCGCGTTCAGCCCGGTGTACACGTCACCCTTGAATGCCAGCAATGCCTGTTTGGCGTTTTCCGGAGTGAATGCTGGGGTCCAGCTACCGAAGCGCGCGGCATTGAGCCCGCCGATCTTGTCGGAAACGTGCATCAACTCACTGATCTGTGCCGGCGTCAGGTCACGCAATTGCAGGATCAGCTCCTGGGAATGGTCGAGGTACTGCGGCTGGGTAAAGCGCTGGGTCGCCGGCGGTGTTTCGTAATCGAGGGTCTTGGCGGGTGAAATCACCATCAGCATGAAGTCGTCTCCTTTAATCGTGGGGGCGATTCTAGGGGGTTGTCCGTGTTGACTCCAGCTATAGGGGTAATAGGTGATCGGTGGCTATCCTCGCTCCCACAGGACTTTGGTGCGGCTGCGGTAATAGGAGGTGGATCGGCTATAGTGCCGCGCGGGTTTTGTTATGGAGACATCCCATTGCGTATCGTTCTTCTGTTCTCGGTGTGGTTTCTGAGCTTTGGCGCCATGGCGGCGCCGGGCGATGTGGCGACGCTTGATCGCGGCACCTGGCCGGAAAAGCTCAACAACCCGACGCTGTTCGACGTGGCATCACGCGCTGAAATTCTCATGTTCGCCCGAGGGCTGCTGGCCAGCGAATCCCTGGATGAACCTGCGCTGGCTCAGCGCCTGGGTCTGCGCACGGTCAATATCGAATCGGTCAACCGCGTTCGCCAGCGCATGTGGCAACGTTTGCTGGCCAACTTCGAATTCGCCCAACAAAGTTGCGATCAGGATGCGTCCTTCTGTTTTCTGGTAGAGGACATGCCTACCCTGCGTGAGCAGGCCGGAAAATTCCAGATCAGCGAGGACAGCTACTACATCAAGTGGGCAGAACCGAGTCGCCTGTTTCATGCCCGGTACCTGGACGAGCAGTTGCGCAAGGCTGCGCTGTTTGCGCAAACCAGCAGCGAAGTCGATCATTTTGGCGACTACGAACGCAATGGCGACACCATGCATGACCGGCTGTTTCTGCTGACCTTCGACAGCGCCGCCAATGCCGCCCCTGACAACACGGCCTGGGTCGCCGAGTACCTGCGCAGGGCGAGCATGAACGGCACCTTCTTCGTCCTTGGCAAGGACATCCAGGCGCGACTGGCACAGGGCGCGGTCGCCAGCTTGCAATCAACCTATTCAAGCCAGTGTGTCGGCGTGCAAGGCTGGGAGTTCCGCTCCCACAGCCACTGGCAGGACTGGCAGGATTCGGTACGGCGCAGCGTCGATCTGGTCAAAAGCAAATTACCGGAAAACTACGTGCCGTTGTTCCGCCCACCCGATGGCCAGCGACGGTCGGATGCCGAAGCCTTTTTCAAGTCCCAGGGCTTGCAGGTGGCGCTGTGGGACATCGATGCCCAGGACGGCGCCGGCAAGCTCAAGGCCAGCCAGAGCGCGCAACGTGTGCTGACCCTGATGCTGCTGTGGCGTCATGGCGTGATCAATTTCAATGTGAAGCAGGAGGGGATAAAAACGGCGCTGCCTTGGCTGATGTCGCAAACATCACAGAGCGGAATCGGTTGGGAGGACTGTCAGAACGGTTTTCGATGAAAAGCGCCGAAAGCCCATGAACGTTGGGCGAAGAGCAATTTTTGGAGGTTTTTTGCTGCAGGTTGATCTCCGACTGTAAACGGGTGATGGCAGTCCGCCAAGGGCTTTTCGTCACTCTGCAAAATAAACTTCAAAAAAGCGTCAAAGTACTTTTTTCTGTCACACGTTTTGGAGTATTAGGAAGACAGACCGCCGAAACCTGCAACACAGGTGGCGTCTTCCAAGACCCGTTTGTTTGCAGTCACTTAAGTCTCCGTAGGTGAGATCGGCGGCCACTTCGAGGCGCAGCACCGCCAAGGTATTGCGTCCACTGGCTCTGACAAAGGTGACCGAGTATGGATGATCACGGACGTAGCTCTTCTTCCAACCAGCCAATCCTTTATGTACTCGATACCAACGTATTGATTCACGATCCAAACGCGCTGCTCAACTTCGAAGAACACCACGTCGCCATCCCGATGACCGTGCTGGAAGAGCTCGACAAGCTCAAGAGCGGGCATCACAGCGTTGCCGCCGAATGTCGTCAGGCCATTCGCCTGATCGACAATACCCTGGGCGATGCCTCACCCGAGGATGTCGAACAGGGTGTGCCGATCCAGCGCGGCAAGAGTGGGCCGAAAGGTTTGCTGTCAATTTTGATGAGCAAGCAGGCCGAGCCTCACCTCGTTCTGCCCGAACACCTGAACGACAACAAAATCATCAATCAATTGATCGACCTGCACACTCGCGATCCGAAGAAGCCTGTCGTGCTGGTCACCAAAGACATCAACATGCGCCTCAAGGCCCGCGCTTGTGGGATCGCGGCCGAGGACTACAGCACCGACCAACTGGTTGATGACGTTTCGCTGCTGCCCAATGGTTATCACGAGATGAGCGGCTCCTTCTGGGACCGCGTCAGCAAGGTCGAAACCCGCCAGGGTCATGGTCGCACCTGGCATCAGGTGCAATTGATCGACAACCTGCCGGCGGTGCATATCAACGAGTTCATTATCGACGAGCAGGGGTTTGTCGGCTGGATCAAAGAGATCGAGAACGACCAGCTGCTGATCCTCGACCTGCACCAGGAACCGCTGCTGCACCAGGAAGCCTGGGGTCTGAAACCCCGTGACATCTATCAGAGCCTGGCGTTGTTTGCCTTGCTCGATCCAGACATCCACCTGGTCAACCTCTCCGGTGCCGCCGGCTCCGGTAAAACCATCCTGGCCCTGGCGGCGGCCATCGAACAAACCATGGTCAGCAAACGCTACCGGCGGATCATCGCGACCCGCAGCGTGCAGGGCCTGGATCAGGAAATCGGCTTCCTGCCCGGCACTGAAGCGGAAAAAATGGAGCCTTGGCTGGGCGCCATCACCGACAACCTCGAAGCCTTGCATATGGATGACGAAAGCACCCATGGCAGCGTCGACTACATCCTCAGCAAAGTGCCGTTGCAGTTCAAATCCCTCAACTACATCCGGGGCCGCAGCTTCCAGCAGAGCCTCATCCTGATCGATGAATGCCAGAACCTGACACCGCACCAGATGAAAACCATCATCACCCGTGCCGGCGCTGGCTCCAAAGTGGTGTGCCTGGGCAACCTGGCACAGATCGACACCCCTTACCTGTCCGCGACCAGTTCCGGGCTGACGTACCTGACCGAACGCTTCAAGGATTTCCCCAACGGCGTGCACATCACCCTGCAAGGGGTTCCACGCTCGATTCTGGCCGAATACGCCGAATCGCATCTGTAAACCTTCACCCAAACCGGGCGGCCTCAAAACCACCCGGTTTTTTCATGCCTGACCCTTAACCCCCTGTGGAAGCGAGCAGGCTCGCTTCCACAGGGGAATGTGCTGATCGGATAATCTTGCGTGCGGAAAATTGACCCGCAGGTTTACAATCGACGCTCCTGATCAGGAGTAATCCCGTGCTGACTCATCTCGATTCCCTAGGTCGCGCCAACATGGTCGACGTCACCGAAAAAGCCGTGACGTTTCGTGAGGCGACGGCCCAAGCGCTGGTGCGCATGCTGCCCGAAACCCTGCAGATGATTGTCAGCGGCGGTCACCCCAAGGGTGATGTGTTTGCCGTGGCGCGCATTGCCGGCATTCAGGCGGCGAAGAAAACCAGTGATCTGATTCCGCTGTGCCATCCGCTGATGCTCACGGGTGTCAAGGTCGAACTCAGTGCCGAAGGCGATGACAGCGTTCGCATTGTGGCTCGCTGCAAATTGTCCGGGCAGACCGGCGTGGAAATGGAAGCGCTGACCGCTGCCAGTGTCGCCGCGCTGACCATCTACGACATGTGCAAGGCGGTTGATCGCGGCATGACCATTGAAAGCGTACGGCTGTTGGAGAAGGTCGGCGGCAAAAGCGGTCATTTCCAGGCGGATCAACCATGAATGTCACCGTAAAGTTTTTTGCCCGCTATCGTGAAGCGCTGGGTGTGGATTCGCTGAGGGTCGAAGGCCAATTCGCCACCGTCGACGACGTGCGGGCGTTGCTGGCGCAACGTGAGGGGGCTGACGTGCTCCGCGAACAGAACCTGATGTGCGCGCGCAACGAAGACCTGTGCCAACTCGACGAGCCGGTGAGCGATGGCGATGAAGTGGCGTTTTTTCCGACGGTGACCGGGGGCTGATCATGGCGATTCGGGTGCAGTCCACCGCGTTCGATCCGGGTGCCGAAGTCAACGCCATGCACGCTGCCAATGTCGGCGTCGGCGCGGTGGTGAGTTTTGTCGGCTACGTGCGTGATTTCAATGACGGGCTCGACGTGGCCGGGATGTTCCTCGAACACTATCCGGGCATGACCGAAAAGGCTCTCGGCAAAATTGCCACCGAGGCCGAGCAGCGCTGGCCGCTGCTCAAGCTGGAAGTGTTGCATCGCATTGGTGCACTGGAACCCGGTGAGCCAATCGTCTTCGTCGGCGCCGCCAGCGCCCACCGCCAGGCAGCGTTCGATGCCTGCGCCTTTGTCATGGATTACCTGAAAACCCGCGCACCGTTCTGGAAAAAGGAAAATACCGCCGATGGCCCGCGCTGGGTCGAGGGACGGGACAGCGATCATGCGGCGGCGGATCGCTGGAAGCAGTAGGTCCTGCATCGTTCTCAAGTAAGTCTTCGCGAGCAGTCTCGCTCCCACAGTTGATTGCATTCCCCTGTGGGAGCGAGCCTGCTCGCGAAGGCGTCATATGCACTACTAAAAATCCTGATGATTCACCACCCGACCATCGGCCGGCACGGGCTGCATTTGCCCGATTGACGCTTCATACATAAAAGTCCAGTATGGAATTATAAGTACAAAAAAAGGCTTTCCTCCGTTTCTGCTTTTTCTTCTGTCTTGCCAAACCAACAACAAACCCGCGAGAGAACGAATATGAAGAAGTTCCCCCTCATCACCGGTCTGGCCCTGAGCCTGTTGGCGTGCAGTAGCCTGTTTGCCGCCGAGAAAACCCTGCGCATCGGTATCGAAGCGGCTTATCCGCCGTTTGCCTCAAAAACCGACAAGGGCGAGATCGCCGGTTTCGACTATGACATCGGCAACGCTCTGTGCGCGCAGATGCAAGTCAAGTGCGTGTGGGTCGAAAGTGAATTCGACGGTCTGATTCCTTCCCTGAAAGTGAAGAAAATTGACATGGCGCTGTCGTCCATGACGATCAACGAAGACCGCAAGAAGTCGGTGGATTTTACCCACAAATACTACTTCACCTCGTCGCGCCTGGTGATGAAGGAAGGCGCGGTGGTGGATGACCAGTACGCCAGCCTCAAGGGCAAGAACATCGGCGTGCAGCGTGCGACCACCACCGACCGTTATGCCACTGAGGTGTTCGAACCCAAGGGTATCAACGTCAAGCGTTACGGTAACAATGAAGAGATCTACATGGACCTGGCGGCCGGTCGCCTGGACGCGATTTTTGCCGACACCATTCCGCTCAATGACTTCCTGTCGATGCCGCGCGGCAAAGGCTACGCGTTTGTCGGGCCGGAATTGAAGGATCCGAAATACGTGGGCGAGGGTGCCGGGATCGCCGTGCGCAAAGGCAACACCGAGTTGGTCAGCCAGTTGAATTCAGCCATCGATGGCATTCGTGCCAGTGGTGAGTACCAGAAGATTTCCGAGAAGTACTTCAAGTCGGACATCTACGGCGACTGATAGCCCGCCTTCGCGAGCAGGCTCGCTCCCACAGGGGAATGCATTCAACTGTGGGAGCGAGCCTGCTCGCGAAGAGGCCGGATCAGCCAATGCACATCTGAAGGCTCAGCCCTTCAACTCCTTCAAATGCTTGTACACCGTCGCCCGCCCCATGTTCAGTACATTGGCCACATAGTTCGATGCGCTCTTGCCCTTGAATGCGCCCTCGGCGTGCAGCGCCAACACCAGTTCGCGTTTGTGATCGCGTGTCAGCAGGTTCAGGCTCAGTTGGCGCTCGCGCAGCCAGGCGTGGAGGAAGGTGTTGATCCGCTCCTGCCAGTCATCGCGGAACAGTGAATCCGGTTGCGGGATCAATTTGGTTGGCGACAGGAACAGGTCCAGCGCAGCCTTGGCATTCTCGAATAGCGAAATATTCAGATTGATGCACAGCACACCCAGCGGATGACCTCCGCTGTCGCGCAGCACGGTGCTTACGCTACGAATATTCTGACCATCCCAATTGAGTTTTTCGTACGGCCCGATATTTCGTTCGCTGACCTCTTCGCTGAGCATGTCTTCCAGCGACGAGTCATCGCCGATCTCCCGTTTCGACAGGTTGTTGGCAATGTAGTCGACCTTTTGCGTGCGCAGGTCGTGCAGCACCACTTCGGCGTGAGGGAAGAACAGCGTAGCGATGGCATCGGCGATCGCCCGAAAGTTATCCAGGGCGGCATCGTTTTGGGCCGGGTCTTTTTCGGGGGCATTCATGCAGTGGGCTCCGGGCGGCTTCAGTGCCCCGTAGAACGGGGCTCTGAAAGTGTGACGCAATCGTGGAGGCGCGTCACCTGAAGACAATGTCAGCCCAGGCGGGCAGGGGAGAGCATGTCGGCGCTCAGGCCGAAGCGGGTGAGTTGCTCGGGCAGGATTTCACCACGTACCAGGGCAGCGCTGGCCTGACCCATGGCCGGCGATGTCTGGATGCCGTAGCCGCCCTGTGCCGCAACCCAGAACAGTCCCGGCACCTGTGGATCGAAACCGGACAACAAGTCGCCGTCGCTGACGAAACTGCGCAGGCCGGCCCAGGTGCGGGTCGGGCGGCGGATGGTCAGGGTCGTGGCTTCTTCGATCTGGTAAATGCCCATGGCGATGTCCAGCTCTTCGGGCTGCACGTCGTGGGGTTCCACCGGGTCGGCGTTGGCGGGCGAGCCGAGGAACATCCCGGCGTCGGGTTTCATGTAGAAGGATTCGTCGAGGCTGACCAGCATTGGCCAATGATGGATGTCCACGCCTTCGGGGCCGGCGAAGATGAAGGCCGCGCGACGCTTGGGTTGCAGGCCCAGCGGCTTGGCGCCGGCAAGCGTACCGATCTTGTCGGCCCAGGCGCCCGCGGCATTGATGACGACCGGCGCACTGAAGGTTTGGGTGTTGGTCTGTACCTGCCAGATACCTTCGGCGTCACGGCTCAGGCCCTGTACTTCGCAGTCGGTGTGCACTTCGCCTTTATTGCGGCGGATGCCTCGCAGATAGCCCTGGTGCAGGGCGTCGGTATCGATGTCGCTGGCGGTCGGGTCGTAGATCGCACCGTGGACTTTCTCCCGGCGCAGGATAGGCAGGCGTGCGCAGGCTTCTTCGGCGCTGAGCAGTTGCATCTCTGGCACTGTGGCTTTCGCGCTCAGGTACTGGTTGTTCAGTTCGGCTGGATCACCGGTGAAGTCCACGGTCATCTCGCCGCGCGGGGTCAGCAGCGGGTGTTCGCAGAATCCACTTGGCGGGGCGTCAAAAAAATCCCGGCTGGCCTGGGTCAGGGCGCGAACCTGCGCAGTGCCATAGGCGGCGGTGAACAGCGCGGCTGAGCGTCCGGTGGAGTGATAGGCCGGATGGGATTCGCGTTCGAGCACGATCACGCGCCCATGCTGCGACAGCCAGAAGCCGGTGGAAGCGCCGGCAATCCCGCCGCCGATGATGATGAAGTCTGCCTGGCTCATGAACGTCTCCTGATCAAGCGTAAAATGCCAATGTCGTAGAGATTTTCTGTGGGAGCGAACCTGCTCGCGAAAGCGTCGGATCAGTCACTATCTAGGTTGAATGAACGATCGTATTCGAGAGCAGGCTCGTACCCACAGGTGAATTGGGGTGTCAGTGCTGCAGGCGGTAGATGGCATTGGCCAGCGCAATGTCTTCCAGGCCCAGGCCGATGGAGCGGAAGAACACGTGGCGGTCGTAGTCGGGGCGCGGCACCTTGTTGCTGAGCAGGTCCGGCAGGTCGCCGACGATCGCGTTTTTATTCCAGCCATGTTGTTCGCCAGCGATCAGCATTTCGCCGGCCGAGCCCGGGGTGGTCAGGCGATAATCGCAGAACACCCGCATGTCGTTGAGACTCTGCGGCGGCACTTCATGGGCGCGCGGTGCGTTGGTGCTGATGGAGGTGATCAGCGCTGGTTTGCTCAAGTCAGACGGGTCGATCACGGGACCTGCGGACGAGGTGCAGAGCATGATCACGTCGGCGTCCTGGATCGCGGCATCACGAGTGTCGGCGATGGTCAGGCGCGAATCGAACTGTTTGAGCCGCGCCAGTTCTTCAGGATTCTTGTCGCTCAGGCTGGGCGAATACAGGCTGATGCTCTGCCAGGCCCGCAGGTTTTTCACGTAATGCAAGTGCGCCTGGGCCACTTTGCCGCTGCCGATGATCGCCAGACGAGCCGCTTTCAGCGGTGCGAGGGCATCGACGGCCACGGCGGTGGTCGCGGCAGTGCGTGCCGTTGTCAGCTCACTGGCATCACAGAGCAGCAGCGGTTGGCCAGTCTGCATCGACATCAGCAAAGTCCAGGCGGTCACCAGCGGCCCCTGTTCGCGCACGATATACGGCGAAGTCTTGACCCCGTACACGCCATCTTCGGCCAGCACACCCAGATAGTTGATGAAGTCGCCGGCACCCTGTGGAAACTCCACCAGCTGCTGCGCCGGTTGCACCGCTCGCCCGGCAGCCAGGTCGCGGAACAGTTTGCGCAGAACCTGCGGCACGTCGACTTGCGTCAGCAGTTCGCGAGCCTGGGGTTGGGTGATCACGTAAGGGGTGCTGGACATGGTCGGCTCCGGGAACGGCAATTAAACTAATTTGTCCATTATGGACTTTTAAATATGCCTAGCAAGCTCTTCACGACGAAAAGACAGACGAAAAAAAAGCGCAGTCCGTTTCCGGCTGCGCCTTTTTCTGCACATCGTCAGTTAGTGACGTTTGCGCTCTACCGCCCGCAATAGATGCGTTGGTGGTGTTTCGCAGCTGATTTTGCGACCCAGCAGTGCCTCAATGGACGGTAGCTGATAGGAGTCGTCTTCGCCGGCAAAACTGATGGACACACCATCGGCACCGGCGCGACCGGTACGACCAATGCGGTGCACGTAATCGTCCGGGACTTCAGGCAAGGTGAAGTTGATCACATGGCTGATGCCGTCGATGTGGATGCCGCGACCGGCCACATCGGTGGCCACCAGCACGCGGATCTTGCCTTCGCGGAAACCTTCCAGTGTCTTGATGCGCTTGTGCTGCGGGACATCGCCGGACAGCTGCGCGGCGTTGATGCCATCGCGCACCAGGCGTTCTTCGATGCGTCGCACTTCATCCTTGCGGTTGGCAAAGACGATGACCCGCTCCCACCCGTTGTCGTTGACCAGGTTGTAGAGCAGTTTGTATTTGTCGGCACCGGCCACCGCGTAGATGTGCTGCTCGACGTTTTCGCTGGCCACGTTGGTGACTTCGATTTCGACGATCGCCGGGTCAGTGGTCCACTGCTTGGCCAGGTTCATCACGTCTTCGGTGAAAGTCGCGGAAAACAGTAGCGTTTGACGCTCGCTCTTGGGTGGGGTCTGGCGAATGATCTGGCGCACCTGCGGGATGAATCCCATGTCGAGCATGCGGTCGGCTTCGTCCAGCACCATGACTTCGACCATGTCCAGGTGCACGTCGCCGCGCTGGTTGAAGTCCAGCAGGCGGCCGGGGGTGGCCACGAGGATGTCACAGTGACGGGCTTCGAGGTGCTTGAGCTGCTTGTCGAAGTCCATGCCGCCCACGAACGTCATGACGTTGAGGCCGGTGTATTTGGTCAGGTCCGCCGCATCCTTGGCGATCTGCACCACCAGCTCGCGGGTCGGCGCGATGATCAATGCCCGGGGCTCGCCCATGTAGCGCTCTTTCGGCGGCGGGGTTTGCAGCAACTGGGTGATGATCGAAATCAGGAACGCCGCGGTTTTGCCGGTGCCGGTCTGGGCGCGGCCGATGGCGTCTTTGCCGGCGAGGGTGAAGCCCAGCACCTGCGCCTGGATCGGCGTGCAATACGGAAAGCCCAAGTCCTGGATGGCGTGCATCAGTTCCGGAGCGAGTTTGAAATCGTGGAAACGGGTTTTGCCTTCCTGAGGTTCGACGACGAAATCTTCGAGCTTCCATGGAATGACCGGCGCCTTGGGCTTGGGTTCGCGACGCGGTTTGGCGGGTTTGGGTGTTTCACTGCGCACAGGATCGGCAACGGTAACGGCGGCGGAAACAGGTTTGGGTTCATGTTTCGGTGCGGCTGCGGGAACGTGGCGGTCGGCCGGGCTGGCGTCGCTGCGATGGCCGTGGGAGTGCGACGGCGCGCTGGGGACTGGCGCGAGTTGCTCAGTCTCGCTTTTACCGAACATTTTCTTGAGTGCTTTGAGCACGGTCATCTCATTAATTGGTTAAGGAATATACGCCGGCCAGTGTAATGCAAGAATCGGGCGCGGCGTAGAGGGATGGATCAAAGGGCGCTTTTAAACAAAAAGAGCAACATAAAGGCTTAACGCAAACGTTCGGCCAGCCAGACCCCGATGTCGCGAATTTCCTCGGGTAACACTTCGTGGCCCATTGGGTATTCCTGCCATGTCACGGTGACACCATGCTGCTTCAGATACTCATAGGCGGTACGGCCCATCGAATTCTGCACCACGTCATCGTACTGGCCATGCAACGACAGCACGGGAATGCGCTGCTGGCTGGCGGACAATTCAAGCTCATCGCTGAAGGTCGGTGCATAGGTAGAGAGGGCAAGTACGCCACCCAACGGTCCCTGCCATTTCACAAAAGCGGCGTGTAGAGCCACTGCGCCGCCCTGGGAAAAACCTGCCAGGAAAATCCGCGAGGCGTCTATTCCAACGGTTCGCTGCACATCGATCAAATGAGTGATCCTCTGTGCCGACTCTTCCAGTTGGTCGCGGTTGATCGCGCGCGCCGGGCTCATGGCCAATATGTCGTACCAGCTGGGCATCTCGTAGCCACCGTTGATGGTAACGGCGCAGGTCGGAGCCTGAGGCAGAACGAAGCGGGTGGACAGCAGCGTTTCCTGCAGCGCCTCGGCGACCGGCAGGAAGTCATATCGATCGGCGCCGAGGCCATGCAGCCAGATGACGCAGGCGTCTGCGGGCTTGACGGGTTCTAGAATCAGGGGCTCGGTCATGGCTGCTCCAAATGTGTGCGTGCGCTCTCATTGAGTGCGGGGCGTGAGTGCGCGTCTGGTTGATCAGTTACGAAGATGTCGCAAGGTTACAAGTTTTGCTATTGACCTGTCGCTTAACCGCTTTAGCGGCCGGTGTGGTACGGGCTTTGCTATAGGGAAGCTGGTACGAAAATCCCACATCTGTCGGTAACACTATCAGGCCATTTTTGGCAGTGGGATAGCAAAAAATCCGGTGATGGATGTTCGCCAGTGGCCGCTACGGGCTTCGCGAACTTGAAAGGGCTACAGCCCGTTCGGCCGATTGGTGAGAAGTGAGTTGTCCATTTTGTGGATTTTCTCTTACTAGACTCATAGCTACGGTCTCTACGTCGGTTGACCCTAAAACAAGCCAACTCGGGTCGACAACGCCTCAAAAGGGTGCGACAGGACTCACGCTCCGACACAACAAGAGCAAAACTGGAGGTTTGAATGAAGATGTTGAAATCCACTCTGGCGATCGTGACTGCAGCCGCAGTACTCGGTGTCAGCGGGTTCGCTCAGGCGGGTGCAACCCTGGATGCAGTGAAGAAGAAAGGTTTCGTGCAGTGTGGCGTCAGCGATGGCCTGCCAGGTTTCTCGGTTCCGGACTCCACCGGCAAGATCGTGGGCATCGATGCTGACTTCTGCCGCGCTGTGGCCGCTGCCGTGTTCGGCGACGCGACCAAGGTCAAGTTCAGTCAGTTGAACGCCAAGGAGCGTTTCACCGCTCTGCAGTCGGGCGAAATCGACATCCTGTCGCGCAACACCACCATGACCAGCTCCCGTGACGCCGGCATGGGTCTCAAGTTCCCGGGCTTCATCACTTACTACGATGGCATCGGCTTCCTGGTAAACAACAAGCTCGGCGTGAAAAGCGCCAAAGAACTGGATGGCGCGACCATCTGCATCCAGGCCGGTACCACCACCGAGCTGAACGTTTCCGACTACTTCCGCGGTAACGGTCTGAAATACACCCCGATCACTTTCGACACCTCCGATGAAAGCGCCAAGTCGCTCGAATCCGGTCGTTGCGACGTGCTGACCTCCGACAAGTCCCAACTGTTCGCCCAGCGCAGCAAGCTGGCTTCGCCGAAGGACTACGTGGTTCTGCCGGAAACCATTTCCAAGGAGCCACTGGGCCCTGTCGTGCGTAACGGCGACGACGAGTGGCTGGCCGTGGTGCGCTGGACTGGCTACGCGCTGCTTAACACCGAAGAAGCGGGTATCAGCTCGAAGAACGTCGAAGCCGAAGCCAAGGCCACCAAAAACCCGGATGTCGCTCGTATGCTCGGCGCTGACGGTGAATACGGCAAGGACCTGAAACTGCCGAAAGACTGGGTCGTTCAGATCGTCAAGCAAGTCGGTAACTACGGCGAAATCTTCGAGAAAAACCTCGGCAAGAGCACTCCGCTGGAAATCGACCGCGGGCTGAACGCTCTGTGGAACGCTGGCGGCATTCAATACGCACCACCAGTGCGCTGATGGTTCTATCACCCGGCAGGCCAACTGCCGGGTGATGTTCTGTTCCATTATTTGCGGGGCACTTCATGCAAAATTCAATCGGCGCACCAAAGCAGAGGCTCAGCCTCAGCGATCCAAAAGTGCGTGCGTGGCTCTTCCAGATCATCACCATTGTCGCGGTGGTCTCGATGGGCTGGTACTTGTTCGATAACACCCAGACCAACCTTCAGCACCGGGGCATTACCTCCGGTTTCGACTTTCTGGAGCGCAGTGCCGGTTTCGGCATCGCTCAACACCTGATCTCCTACACCGAAGCGGACAGTTATGCCCGTGTGTTCGTGATCGGCCTGCTCAACACGTTGCTGGTGACCTTCATCGGCGTGATCCTGGCGACCATCCTCGGCTTCATCGTCGGCGTGGCCCGACTGTCGAAGAACTGGATCATTGCCAAACTGGCGACGGTGTACGTGGAGGTTTTCCGTAACATCCCGCCGCTGTTGCAGATCCTGTTCTGGTACTTCGCGGTGTTCCTGACCATGCCGGGGCCGCGCAACAGCCATAACTTCGGCGACACCTTCTTCGTCAGCAGCCGTGGCCTGAACATGCCGGCCGCGCTGATGGCCGATGGTTTCTGGCCGTTTGTGATCAGCATCGTCGTGGCCATCGTCGCCATCGTGCTGATGACCCGCTGGGCCAACAAGCGTTTTGAAGAAACCGGCGAGCCGTTCCACAAGTTCTGGGTCGGCCTGGCGTTGTTCCTGGTGATCCCGGCGCTGTGCGCCTTGATCTTCGGTGCTCCTGTGCACTGGGAAATGCCGCAGCTCAAGGGCTTCAACTTCGTCGGTGGCTGGGTACTGATCCCGGAACTGCTGGCCTTGACCCTGGCACTGACGGTGTACACCGCGGCGTTCATCGCCGAGATCGTGCGTTCGGGCATCAAGTCGGTCAGCCACGGCCAGACCGAAGCGGCTCACTCGCTCGGCCTGCGCAACGGCCCGACCCTGCGCAAGGTGATCATCCCGCAAGCTCTGCGCGTGATCATTCCACCGCTGACCAGCCAATACCTGAACCTGGCGAAAAACTCGTCGCTGGCGGCCGGTATCGGTTACCCGGAAATGGTTTCGTTGTTTGCAGGCACCGTGCTGAACCAGACCGGGCAGGCGATCGAAGTGATTGCCATCACCATGAGCGTGTACCTGGCGATCAGTATCAGCATTTCCCTGCTGATGAACTGGTACAACAAGCGCATTGCGCTGATCGAGCGGTAAGGAAAAGCGCATGAGTACTCATACTTTCAAACCTGACATGCCTCCACCGAGCCGCAGCATCGGTGCCGTGGCGTGGATGCGCGCGAACATGTTCTCCAGCTGGCTCAACACCCTGCTGACCCTGTTTGCGTTCTACCTCATCTATCTGGTGGTTCCGCCGATCCTGCAGTGGGCGATCCTCGACGCCAACTGGGTCGGCACCTCCCAGGCCGATTGCACCAAGGATGGCGCTTGCTGGGTGTTCATCCAGCAGCGTTTCGGCCAGTTCATGTACGGTTACTACCCGCCGGAACTGCGCTGGCGCGTGGACCTGACCGTGTGGCTGGCGGTCATTGGTGTGGCACCCTTGTTCATCTCGCGCTTCCCGCGCAAAGCCGTTTACGGGCTGAGCTTCCTGGTGCTGTACCCGATCATTGCCTGGTGCCTGCTGCATGGCGGCGTTTTCGGCCTGACCCAGGTGGCAACCAGCCAATGGGGCGGCCTGATGCTGACCCTGGTGATCGCCACCGTCGGTATTGCCGGTGCGCTGCCGCTGGGGATCGTCCTGGCCCTGGGCCGTCGTTCGAACATGCCGGCGATTCGTGTGGTCTGCGTGACCTTCATCGAATTCTGGCGCGGCGTGCCGTTGATCACGGTGCTGTTCATGTCCTCGGTAATGCTGCCGCTGTTCCTGCCTGAAGGCATGAACTTCGACAAGCTGCTGCGGGCGCTGATCGGTGTGATCCTGTTCCAGTCGGCCTACGTGGCTGAAGTGGTGCGCGGTGGTCTGCAAGCGATTCCCAAAGGTCAGTACGAAGCGGCTGCCGCCATGGGCCTGGGTTACTGGCGCAGCATGGGCCTGGTGATTCTGCCGCAAGCCCTGAAGCTGGTGATCCCCGGCATCGTCAACACCTTCATCGCGTTGTTCAAGGACACGAGCCTGGTGATCATCATCGGCCTGTTCGACTTGCTCAACAGCGTCAAGCAAGCCGCTGCCGACCCGAAATGGCTGGGCATGGCCACCGAAGGCTATGTGTTCGCGGCCCTGGTGTTCTGGATTTTCTGTTTTGGTATGTCCCGCTATTCCATGCATTTGGAACGCAAGCTGGACACAGGCCACAAGCGCTAAGTCGCTACCTAATTTAGGAAGTTCTCTGATGAGCGAAGCAATCAAACAGCCTGTGAGCCCTGAAGGCATTATTCAGATGCAGGGCGTGAACAAGTGGTACGGCCAGTTCCACGTGCTGAAAGACATCAACCTGAACGTCAAGCAGGGCGAGCGTATCGTGCTGTGCGGCCCGTCGGGTTCCGGCAAGTCCACCACCATTCGTTGCCTCAACCGTCTGGAAGAACACCAGCAGGGCCGCATTGTGGTCGATGGCGTGGAGCTGACCAACGACCTCAAGCAGATCGAAGCGATCCGCCGTGAAGTCGGCATGGTGTTCCAGCACTTCAACCTGTTCCCGCACCTGACCATCTTGCAGAACTGCACCCTGGCGCCGATGTGGGTGCGCAAGATGCCCAAGCGCAAGGCCGAGGAAATCGCCATGCATTACCTGGAGCGCGTACGCATTCCAGAGCAGGCGCACAAGTACCCGGGGCAACTGTCCGGTGGTCAGCAACAGCGTGTGGCGATTGCCCGCGCGCTGTGCATGAAGCCGAAAATCATGCTGTTCGACGAACCGACGTCGGCACTCGACCCGGAGATGGTGAAAGAAGTACTCGACACCATGATCGGCCTGGCCGAAGACGGCATGACCATGCTCTGCGTGACCCACGAAATGGGCTTCGCGCGCACCGTGGCCAACCGCGTGATCTTCATGGACAAGGGTGAAATCGTCGAACAGGCTGCGCCGAACGACTTCTTCGACAACCCGCAGAATGATCGGACCAAGTTGTTTTTGAGCCAGATTTTGCATTGATCGGCATTTGGCGTTGAAATAAACCCGGACGTGTTCCGGGTTTATTTTTGCCTGATTTCCGCGTCAGGCCTTCACGGTTTCCTGTTCGGGGAAGCGTTCGGCTAACAAACGCTTCAAATCAGTTCCTTCGTTCAGTGCTTGTACTTCTGCCAGTAAATGAGGGTGACGATCCAGCAGGCGCATCAATGTGAACAGCGGTTGTGGTGGGGCGAGTTCGCCGCGTTCGTAACGGGAAATGGCATTGTGCCCGCCGCCTGAAAGCAATCTGACGGCGTCTTTTTGTGTGAGGTGCAGTTTGCGGCGGATGCGTTTCATCTCGGAGCCCATGACCTGGAAGCAGTCTTCAAGCAGCTTGTCGCTTGCATCGGAATAGCGATCAGCGCTGTCAGTGTCGTGATCGAATTCGATTTCACCACAGACCTGGCACTCCCATCCGGCAATATCATGTATTAACCGTGCAACCTGCTTATAGTCGATAGTAAAAGTGCGGCCAACAAAGTGATGCATTCCCTTGTGGGTGCCGCAGTTAACGCATTGCTGTGTTTTCATGGGTGCCTCTCCTTGAAGGAGATTACCGGATGCCCACCGCCGGCGCGGTAAGTCACTTTGATGTAGATGTCCCGATCCTGAAAAGTCGTGTGATACACGTCTTGCCATACTCGATGATCAGCGTAGGTGGTCATCGATTTGTGCAGCATTTTGTACTCCAGCAAGCAAACGGTTCGTAGCATCTGAGTAATGCTTAAGGACATTTTTCGACCCCCCTCTCGGGCGGTCATTGTGAATGCTTTGCTTCCCAGCCTGATGACCTCCGCCTTGATTACCGCCAAGTCATAATGGGGGGGGGGCTCTTCTCCATAAGAAACCCTATCCCTTAAATTACCCTTTAAGGGTAATTTTGACTAATCGAAAATCCCGCTTCTTTTCCCTCCCTCTGACCGTAGGCGGTTGCCGTCCTACGTGAAGCTGACTAAGATGTCAGAAAATTCATCCTATGATTGGATGAAAGGGCGAATCCTATGTCAGACATTTCTCCATTAGTGAAACGATCCCTGGTCGATCAGGCCCTGGATCAGTTGCGTCAGCGCATTAACCAGGGCGTGTGGGCGGTTGGCCAGCGCTTGCCTACCGAACCCGAGCTGTCCGCCGAGCTGGGCATCAGCCGCAACACCGTGCGTGAAGCCATGCGGGTACTGGCGTTCTCTGGCTTGATCGAGATCCGTCAGGGCGATGGCAGTTATCTGCGGGCGGTGGTCGATCCGCTGGACACCCTGAAGGTGTTGTCGCAGTGCTCCCTTGAACAGGCCCGCGAAACCCGTCACATCCTCGAGGTTGAGGCCATTGGCCTGGCCGCTTTGCGCCGTACCGATGAAGACCTGGTGGTTTTGCGCGAGGCATTGGGTGTCAGCGCCAGCCACTATCATGGCGACCTCGACACCTATATCGCTTGCGATCTGGTGTTCCACCGCCGCCTGGTGGACGCCGCGCACAACCCGACCCTCAGCGAGTTGTATCGCTATTTCTCCAGTGTCGTCGGCGCTCAGTTGCGGCACTGCCTGAATATCACCCCGCGCCGCCAGGAAGTGTTTGACCTGCATATCGAACTGCTTCATGCGGTCGAGCAGCGCGACCCTGAACGGGCCAAAGCTATATCGAGGCAGTTGATCAATGAACCTTGAAACCGAGAACGCCAGCCGTCACCTTCCACAACCCAAGCGCGCGGCGGAGCTTGAAGAGCTGCTGATCGATGCCGAGGCCGATGACGAACAGGTCCAGCAAAGCCATCCCATCCTGCGCCGTCCATGGTTGCTGTTGCTGGGCCTGATTCTGGTCGCGCTGAACCTTCGTCCGGCATTATCGAGCATGGCGCCAATGCTCAGCGAGGTGTCGAAAAGCCTCGGATTATCGGCGTCACAGGCCGGGTTGCTGACGACTCTGCCTGTACTTTGCCTTGGTTTGTTTGCGCCGCTGGCGCCGATTCTGGCGCGGCGCTTCGGTGCCGAGCGAGTAGTACTGGGCATCCTGCTGACACTGGCGGGCGGGATCATCCTGCGCAGCTCATTCGGTGAGATTGGCCTGTTCGCCGGCAGTGTGCTGGCCGGTGCCAGCATCGGTGTGATCGGTGTGTTGCTGCCGGGGATCGTCAAACGCGACTTTCCGAAACAGGCCGGCACCATGACCGGCGTCTACACCATGGCTCTGTGTCTGGGCGCGGCGATGGCGGCGGGTGCGACCGTGCCGTTGAGCGAACACTTCGACAAGCGCTGGGCATTGGGCCTCGGTTTCTGGGTGATTCCGGCGCTGGTCGCGGCGCTATTGTGGCTGCCACAAGTCGGTCAGAAACATGGCGCGCATAACGTCGCCTATCGCGTCCGGGGATTGCTGCGCGACCCATTGGCCTGGCAAGTGACCTTGTACATGGGCCTGCAGTCTTCGCTGGCCTACATCGTCTTCGGCTGGCTGCCTTCGATCCTGATCGGTCGTGGACTGACCCCGACTCAGGCGGGCCTGGTGCTGTCGGGTTCGGTGATCGTTCAATTGATCAGTTCCCTGGCTGCACCCTGGCTAGCCACCCGTGGCAAGGATCAGCGCCCGGCGATCGTGATCGTCATGGTGATGACCCTCGGCGGTCTGTTCGGTTGCCTCTATGCCCCGATTGAAGGCCTTTGGGGCTGGGCGATCCTGCTCGGTCTGGGGCAGGGCGCGACCTTCAGCCTGGCGCTGACCCTGATCGTACTGCGCTCGCGGGATTCGCACGTTGCGGCCAACCTGTCGAGCATGGCCCAGGGTTTCGGTTACACCCTGGCGTCGATGGGGCCGTTCGCGGTGGGCATCGTGCACGACTTGACCGGCGGCTGGACCGCCGTGGGCTGGATCTTCGGCGTGATTGGCCTCGGCGCCATTGTTGCCGGCCTCGGTGCAGGACGTTCGCTGTACGTTCAGGTGCAAAGCGAAAAAATCTGAATCCTCGTACCACTGGCATTCGGCCCACGAATGCCGGTGGTCTTGTGTGCATTTGCAGACTATCGTGCAGGCATTCTTTCGATGCCGATTTGCACAACAGGGAGTCTGCCCATGAGTGAAGCCCACAGCGCCTTGATCACCCGGTTCTACCAGGCCTTCCAGCGGCTCGATGCCGAGGCCATGAGCGCTTGCTATACCGATGACGTGGTATTCAGTGATCCGGCGTTCGGCGAGCTTCGCGGTCGTGATGCCAGCGATATGTGGCGCATGCTCACCACCCGTGCCAAGGACTTCTCCCTGACCTTCGATAATGTGCGCAGCGACGAGCGCACCGGTGGCGCCCATTGGATCGCGACTTATCTGTTCAGTCAGACCGGCAACACCGTGGTCAACGACATCCAGGCTCGCTTCGTTTTCCGAGACGGCAAGATTTGCGAACATCATGATCGTTTCGATATGTGGACGTGGTCCCGACAGGCGTTGGGTTTCAAAGGCTTGCTGCTGGGCTGGACGCCGCTGGTGCGCAACGCCGTTCGCGCACAGGCGCTCAAGGGGCTGAAGGCATTTCAGGCCAATCGCTGATAAGATTGCGGCTTGTTTCCCTTCAAGCCTTGATCGATCCGTGACCACCCACAGCGAAAATCCTGTCGACGCTGACGCTCCCATGAGCAAGCCCTGGTTCGTTTACCTTGTGCGCGCGGCCAATGGTTCGCTCTACTGCGGGATCAGCGATGATCCGATACGGCGTTTCGCCACTCACCAGAGTGGCAAGGGTGCGCGGTTCTTCCTTTCCAGCCCGGCCGTGGCCTTGGTGTACACCGAAGCGTGTCGCGACAAGAGCGAGGCGCTGCGTCAGGAACGCCTGATCAAAAAACTCAGGAAAAGCGCCAAGGAATGTCTGGTAGCCAGTGCTGCTGCCGGCTTATCAATCTGACTGATCGGTTCCCATCAGGCGGATCTGTAGGCTGCCAACCGATTGCGCGCTAAGCTGGAGGCTCATTTTGAGTGCGGCGGAGCCGAGCATGTCCGAGTTGATTCTTCATCATTACCCGACGTCCCCCTTCGCCGAAAAGACCCGACTGATGCTGGGATTCAAGGGGCTGTCCTGGCGCTCGGTGAAGATCTCGCCAGTGATGCCAAAACCTGATCTCACGTCCCTGACCGGTGGCTACCGCAAGACCCCGGTGTTGCAGATCGGCGCGGATATTTATTGCGATACAGCGTTGATCGCCCGTCGTCTTGATCAGGAAAAGGCCCTGCCGGCATTCTTCCCGGAAGGCCAGGAAATGATCGCCGCAACCTTCGCTGCCTGGGCCGATTCGGTGGTGTTCCAGCATGCGGTCAGCCTGGTGTTTCAACCGGAATCGATCGCTTTTCGTTTTGGCAATTTGCCGCAGGAAGCGATCAAGGCATTTCTGGCAGATCGCGCGGGTTTTTTCAGCGGAGGCAGCGCTACAACGTTGACGGCGGGGCAAGCGCGGCATCAATGGCCGACGATCATGGCGCGTCTGGAGCAACAGTTACAACGCGAGGAAGGTGATTACCTGTTTGGCGAGCCGTCGATTGCCGACTTCGCCATGGCGCATCCACTGTGGTTCCTCAAGGCAACACCGGTGACGGCGCCGCTTGTGGATAACTATCCGGCCGTGTCGGCCTGGTTGGCACGGGTGCTGGGTTTCGGCCATGGGGCGCCGAGCGAGATGACTTCGGAAGAGGCGCTGGTGGTAGCACGCAACGCTACGCCGGCTGCTTTACCGGAGGAGCAGTTCATCGATCCGAACGGGTTCGAGGTTGGTCAAAAGGTGGTGATCGCGGCGACTGACTATGGCGTCGATCCGGTGGCGGGGGAGTTGATGTTTGCCGGTAGCGAGGAATTGATCGTGCGTCGCGAGGATGAACGTGGTGGTTTGGTGCATGTGCACGTTCCGCGGCTGGGCTTCCGCATCGAAGCACAGTAGGCGCGAACTACCGGTTTTGGGGTCATGCACTAACTTGTGGGAGCTGGCTTGCCTGCGATAGCGGAGTATCAGACAACATCAATGTTGTTGGACTGACGTCATCCAGGCAAAGCCAGCTCCCGCAGGGGACGGTGTCGGCCTGATCAGCTATTTCAGGGCCGCCAGAATCGCATCCGGGTCATACCCGCGAATCAGCGTTCCGTTCACATCGATGAACGGAATCCCTCCACCGCCCAGCGCCTCGTAAGCCTTGCGTGCCTCGGCATCTTTTTCGATATCGAATTCCTTGTACGGAATGCCTTTCTGATCGAGAAAGCGCCGAGTCAGTTTGCAGTAGCCGCACCATTCGGTGGTGTAGAGCACGACATTGGCCGTGGCCTGGGTCTGCTCGGACACCACCTGCGAGGGATTGAACAGCCGCTCGATCTTGCCCCAGTTCTGATAAGCGACCACCACCAGCAGGATCAGCAGTACTTTTTTCAGTACGTTACCCAGCATCAGTTGCGGCGCTTGAGCTGGTCGGTGAGCGAGGTCGGCAAGCCTTTGATGATCAGGGTGCCGGCTTCTTCGTCGTACTCGATCTTCGAGCCCAGCAAATGCGCTTCGAAGCTGATCGACAGACCTTCTGCGCGACCGGTGAAGCGGCGGAACTGGTTCAGGGTGCGTTTGTCGGCCGGGATCTCCGGCGACAGGCCGTAATCCTTGTTGCGGATGTGATCGTAGAAGGCTTTCGGGCGTTCCTCGTCGATCAGTTCCGACAGCTCCTCCAGGCCCATGGGCTCACCGAGCTTGGCCTGGCTGCTGGCGTAATCCACCAGGGTCTTGGTTTTTTCCCGGGCAGAGTCTTCCGGCAGGTCTTCGCTTTCGACGAAGTCACTGAAAGCCTTGAGCAGGGTACGGGTTTCGCCCGGGCCATCGACGCCTTCCTGGCAGCCGATGAAGTCACGAAAATACTCAGAGACTTTCTTGCCGTTCTTGCCTTTGATGAAGGAAATGTACTGCTTCGATTGCTTGTTGTTCTGCCATTCCGAGACGTTGATGCGCGCCGCCAGATGCAACTGGCCCAGGTCCAGGTGACGGGACGGGGTTACGTCCAGTTGCTCGGTTACCGCCACGCCTTCGCTGTGGTGCAGCAGGGCGATCGCCAGATAGTCGGTCATGCCTTGCTGATAGTGCGCGAACAGTACGTGGCCGCCGACCGAGAGGTTGGATTCTTCCATCAGCTTTTGCAGATGTTCCACCGCCACGCGGCTGAATGCGGTGAAGTCCTGGCCGCCATCAAGGTATTCCTTCAGCCAGCCGCTGAATGGAAAGGCGCCGGACTCCGGGTGAAACAGACCCCAGGCTTTGCCTTGTTTGGCGTTGTAGCTTTCATTGAGGTCGGCAAGCATGTTCTCGATGGCTGCGGACTCGGCCAATTCAGAGTCGCGAGCGTGGAGAACCGCTGGAGTACCGTCGGGTTTTTTGTCGATCAGGTGGACGATGCAATGACGGATCGGCATGGGCTTCTCGGCTGGTTGGAGAGAGCAGGGCGGGCTCCCTGAAAAAGCGCCAAGTGTACCGCAACCGCTGGTTTTGGCGCGGCACGAAGGGCAATTGCACGGCGCCCCGGGGTGCTTATGCGTTTTTTTGCCGATTTAGAGCAATAAAGCTGACCAAATGGGTAGCTAGAGGCGGATATTTCCCCGTCTCTGTGCTAGTTTTGCCCGGTCTTACGCGAAGTCACTGCGTTAAGCGTGCAGTCAGCAATTGTCAGGTCGAACCAAACCCTGATTTCGGCATCTATAACCCGACTCGTCGCGGTTATCGCCGAGGGTGCCAGATCCAGAAGATCGGGCTCGATGGCTGACACTGCACTCTGCAATCCATATGAATTTGATAGGGAAGGAACACTACATGGCTCTTACTAAAGACCAACTGATCGCCGACATCGCTGAAGCTATCGACGCGCCAAAAACCACCGCGCGTAACGCTCTGGACCAACTGGGCCAAATCGTTGCCGATCAGCTGGAAAACGGCGGCGAAATCACTTTGCCAGGCATCGGCAAACTGAAAGTGACTGAGCGTCCTGCCCGTACCGGCCGTAACCCTTCGACTGGCGCAGCCATCGAAATCCCTGCCAAGAAAGTGATCAAGCTGGTTGTGGCCAAAGGCCTGACCGACGCTGTGAACAAGTAAGACGCAGCGATAAAAAACCGTGCGCCGGAGCAATCCGGGCACGGTTTTTTTGTACCTGTCGATCGGGTAAAAGCAGACGCAGCGATCAAGCGCCTCAGCTTCGCCTGAAATCAGCCTTTGCGAACCCAGCGTTCACGACGCCAGATCTGCTGCTCGGACTTGGTCTGGAAGGTCCAGGCGACGAAGCGGCTCTGCTTCTGCCCTTGGGACATTTCCACCACCTGGCTTTCCAGCACGCCGGCCTTTTTCAGCGCCGTTTCGATGGCGGGCAGGTTCGAGGCTTTCGAGACCAGGGTGCTGAACCACAGCACCTTGTGCTGGAAGTTGGCACTTTCGGCGATCAGTTGTGTTACGAAGCGCGCTTCACCGCCTTCACACCACAGTTCGGCCGACTGACCACCGAAGTTCAATACCGGCAGTTTGCGTTTCGGGTCGGCCTTGCCCAGGGCTCGCCATTTACGCTCGCTGCCTTTGGTCGCCTCGTCCATCGAGGCGTGGAACGGCGGGTTGCACATGGTCAGGTCAAAGCGTTCACCAGGTTCCAGCAGGCCGATCAGGATGTGTTTGCGGTTCTCCTGCTGGCGCAGCTTGATGACTTTGTTCAGATCGTTGGACTGGACGATGGCTTTGGCGGCGGCCACGGCCGTCGGGTCGATTTCCGAGCCAAGGAAGTGCCAGCGGTATTCGCTGTTACCGATCAGCGGATACACGCAGTTGGCGCCCATGCCGATATCCAGCACATTGACGATGGCGCCGCGCGGAACCACGCCGTCGTTGTTGCTGGCCAGCAGGTCAGCCAGGAAGTGTATGTAGTCGGCACGGCCCGGCACCGGTGGGCACAGATAATCTGCCGGGATGTCCCAATGCTGGATGCCGTAGAACGACTTGAGCAGCGCCCGGTTGAACACACGCACCGCGTCGGGGCTGGCGAAGTCGATGCTTTCCTTGCCGTACGGGTTGATGATCACGAACTTCGCCAGTTCCGGCGTGGTTTTGATCAGCGCCGGGAAGTCGTAACGACCCTGATGGCGATTGCGCGGGTGCAGGCTGGCCTCTTTTCGCGGCTCCACGGGCTTGGCCGGGGTGGCGGGATCAGGCTTCTTGTGCGCGGGGCGAGGTGTGCGGGGGGCGTTCATGGGCGTGGTCGATTCGGGTATGGCTGAAAGTGGCGGGTATTGTCCCACAGGGGATCGTGTTGTAGGCCGGAAAAGTGCCAGGCACAAAAAAGGGAGGCCGTTGCGGGCCTCCCTTGTTCATTGCGATTTACCGTTACAGGCTGGCAATCCGCGCATGTTGCTCGGCCAGCTTGCCCAACGCCTGTTCGGCCTCGGCCAGTTTGGCGCGCTCCTTGTCGATGACTTCAGCCGGCGCCTTGTCGACGAAACCAGCGTTCGACAGTTTGCCGCCGACACGCTGCACTTCGCCTTGCAGACGCTGGATTTCCTTGTCCAGGCGTGCCAGTTCCGCACCTTTGTCGATCAGGCCGGCCATCGGCACCAGCACTTCCATCTCGCCGACCAGCGCGGTCGCGGACAGCGGTGCTTCTTCACCGGCGGCCAGTACGGTGATCGACTCGAGGCGTGCCAGTTTCTTCAGCAGCGCTTCATTTTCGGTCAGGCGACGCTGATCTTCGGTGCTGACGTTCTTCAGGAACAGCGGCAGCGGTTTACCCGGGCCGATGTTCATCTCGCCACGGATGTTGCGCGTGCCGAGCATCAGGCCCTTGAGCCATTCGATGTCGTCTTCGGCGGCCTGATCGATGCGCTCTTCGTTGGCCACTGGCCAAGGTTGCAGCATGATCGTCTTGCCTTCGATGCCAGCCAGCGGCGCGATGCGCTGCCAGATTTCTTCGGTGATGAACGGCATGAACGGATGCGCCAGGCGCAGGGCCACTTCCAACACGCGAACCAGCGTGCGACGGGTACCGCGCTGGCGTTCGACCGGTGCGTTTTCGTCCCACAGCACAGGTTTGGAGAGCTCCAGGTACCAGTCGCAGTACTGGTTCCAGATGAACTCGTACAAGGCTTGTGCGGCCAGGTCGAAACGGAACTGGTCGAGCTGGCGGGTCACTTCCGCTTCGGTGCGCTGCAGCTGCGAAATGATCCAGCGATCAGCCAGCGACAGCTCGTAGGCTTCGCCGTTCTGGCCGCAGTCTTCGCCCTTGTCCAGCACGTAGCGCGCGGCGTTCCAGATTTTGTTGCAGAAGTTGCGATAGCCTTCGACGCGGCCCATGTCGAACTTGATGTCGCGACCGGTGGATGCCAGCGAGCAGAAGGTAAAACGCAGGGCGTCGGTGCCGTAGCTGGCGATGCCGTCGGCGAACTCGTCACGGGTCTGCTTCTCGATCTTCTTCGCCAGTTTCGGCTGCATCATGCCGGAGGTGCGTTTCTGCACCAGCTCTTCCAGTTCGATGCCGTCGATGATGTCCAGCGGGTCCAGGACGTTGCCCTTGGACTTGGACATCTTCTGGCCCTGGCCATCACGCACCAGGCCGTGCACGTAGACGGTCTTGAACGGCACCTGCGGCGTACCATCCTCGTTCTTGATCAGGTGCATCGTCAGCATGATCATCCGGGCAACCCAGAAGAAGATGATGTCGAAACCAGTGACCAGCACGTCGGTGGAGTGGAATTTCTTCAGGAATTCGGTCTTTTCCGGCCAGCCCAGGGTGGAGAAGGTCCACAGGCCTGAGCTGAACCAGGTGTCCAGTACGTCGTTGTCCTGCTGCAGCGCAACGTCCGGGCCGAGGTTGTGCTTGGCGCGCACTTCGGCTTCGTCGCGACCGACGTAGACTTTGCCCGACTCGTCGTACCAGGCCGGAATCCGGTGGCCCCACCACAGCTGACGGCTGATGCACCAGTCCTGGATGTCGCGCATCCACGAGAAGTACATGTTTTCGTACTGTTTCGGCACGAACTGGATGCGACCATCTTCAACGGCGGCAATCGCAGGCTCGGCCAACGGCTTGGTGGACACGTACCACTGGTCGGTCAGCCACGGCTCGATGATGGTGCCGGAACGGTCGCCTTTCGGCACCTTCAGGGCGTGATCGTTGACGCTGACCAGCAGGCCGGCAGCCTCGAAAGCAGCCACGATCTGTTTGCGCGCTTCGAAACGGTCCAGGCCGGCATATTCGGCCGGGATCTTGCCGTCGATGCTCTCGTTCAGCGTGCCGTCGAGGTTGAACGCCTGGGCGGCTGGCAGGACGTTGGCGTTCTTGTCGAAGATGTTCAGCAGCGGCAGGTTGTGGCGCTTGCCGACTTCGTAGTCGTTGAAATCGTGGGCCGGGGTGATTTTCACGCAGCCGGTGCCGAATTCCGGGTCGCAGTAATCGTCGGCGATGATCGGGATGCGGCGGCCGACCAGCGGCAGCTCGACAAACTTGCCGATCAGGGCTTTGTAGCGTTCGTCGTTCGGGTTAACGGCCACGGCGGAGTCGCCGAGCATGGTTTCCGGACGAGTCGTCGCGACGATCAGGTAATCGTTGCCTTCAGCGGTCTTCGCGCCGTCGGCCAGCGGGTATTTCAGGTTCCACAGGAAACCTTTTTCGTCGTGGTTCTCCACTTCGAGGTCGGAAATCGCCGTGTGCAGCTTGGTGTCCCAGTTGACCAGACGCTTGCCGCGGTAGATCAGTCCGTCTTCGTGCAGGCGGACAAAGGCTTCCTTGACGGCTTCCGAGAGGCCGTCGTCCATGGTGAAGCGCTCGCGGCTCCAGTCGACGGACGAGCCGAGGCGGCGGATCTGGCGGCTGATGTTGCCCCCGGACTGATCCTTCCATTCCCAGACTTTCTCGAGGAACTTGTCGCGGCCCAGATCGTGGCGATTCTGACCCTGGGCTTCGAGTTGACGCTCCACCAGCATTTGCGTGGCGATACCGGCGTGGTCGGTGCCCGGCTGCCACAGGGTGTTGCGACCCTGCATGCGACGGAAACGGATCAGGGCGTCCATGATCGCGTTGTTGAAGCCATGACCCATGTGCAGGCTGCCGGTGACGTTCGGCGGCGGGATCATGATGGTGTAGGACTCGCCCGCGCCTTGCGGGGCGAAGTAATTCTCGGACTCCCAGGTGTTATACCAGGAGGTTTCAATGGCGTGCGGCTGGTAGGTCTTATCCATGCGCGGCGGGACCCTATTGGCATTTATTCAGGAAAAGCCGATGAGTATAGCGGGGATAAGCTGCTACGCGTAGAGCGAGAGGCCATTGGATAGGGGAAAATTCGCGACGGGCCGGGGGTATGTTTGGCCTGTCCCGACGCCTTCGCGAGCAGGCTCGCTCTCACCGAGGTGTGCAATCAGTGTGGGAGCGAGCCTGCTCGCGAAGGCAATCTATCAGGCAACCCGATTCAAATCGTTATGCCGCGTTTCCTTGAGACATAGCACGGCAATCAAACTCAGCACCGCCGCCCCGGACACATACCCCCCGACATAACTCAAACCACCCATTGCCACCAGTTTCTGCGCGAAGAACGGTGCCGCCGAAGCCCCGACAATCCCGCCCAGGTTGTAAGCAGCCGATGCGCCGGTATAGCGCACGTGGGTCGGAAACAGCTCCGGCAACAGTGCGCCCATGGGAGCAAATGTTACGCCCATCAGAAACAGTTCGATGCACAGAAACAGCGCCACGCCCCAGGTCGAACCCTGGGTCAGCAGCGGTTCCATCAGAAACCCGGACAGGACCGCCAGCACGCCCCCTATGATCAGTATCGGTTTGCGCCCGTATCGGTCACTGGCCCAGGCCGACAGTGGTGTAGCCGCGGCCATGAACAGGACGGCGAAGCACAGCAGGCCCAGGAAGGTTTCACGGCTGTAACCGAGAGTCGACACGCCATAGCTCAGGGAAAACACTGTGGAGATGTAAAACAGCGCGTAACACACCACCATCGCGCCCGCCCCCAGCAGCACCGGCAGCCAGTATTGGCTGAACAGTTCGATCAGCGGGATTTTTACCCGTTCCTGGCGCGCCACGGCGTTGGCGAACACCGGTGTTTCGTGGAGTTTGAGGCGTACATACAGGCCGACCATCACCAATGCGGCACTGAGCAGAAACGGAATGCGCCAGCCCCACGAGCGGAACTGCTCATCGTCCAGGACCATAGCCAGTGTCAGGAACAGGCCGTTGGCCGCGAGGAATCCAATGGATGGGCCGAGCTGCGGGAACATGCCGAACCAGGCTCGTTTGCCCTTGGGCGCGTTCTCCGTGGCCAGCAACGCCGCGCCACCCCATTCGCCGCCCAGTCCAAGGCCCTGGCCAAAACGCAGTACGCAAAGCAGGATCGGCGCCCAGGCTCCGATGCTGTCGTAGCCCGGCAGCACGCCGATCAGCGTGGTACACACGCCCATCAGCAGAAGGGAGGCTACCAGTGTCGATTTACGGCCGATGCGGTCGCCAAAGTGACCAAACAGCGCCGAACCCAGAGGGCGGGCGAGGAAGGCGATACCGAAGGTGAGGAAGGCCGACAGCATCTGTGCCGTGCCGGAGGTCTGTGGAAAGAACACCGGGCCGATCACCAGCGCCGCGGCGGTGGCGTAGACATAGAAGTCGTAGAACTCGATAGCGGTGCCGATGAAACTTGCCGTAGCTACGCGAGTGGCGGAGTTGGTCGGTTGCGCGGGTGTGGAGTCGCTGTAAGTCGTGCTGGTCGTCATGCGGTTATCCCTGACAGTCATGTTGCCCCAGTGGAGCGAATTATTATGGTCGAACACCCAGGGATGTGGGCTTTAAGCGGGGTGCGGGTAGCACAGGGGTAGGGCGGCTTGGGTAAGCGGCTCGATTATAGGAAGGAGGCTAACGAATCAACAAGTGCGGATGTTTCGAAAAGACCGCAGTCTGCAGGATGTACGCATTCCAAGTGTGGGAGCTGCCGCAGGCTGTGATCTTTTGACTATCTCAGGGGGCTGACACAATCGCGGGAGCTGAGCTTGTATGCCAGATCAAAACCCGTGTGACGCGATTCTCTTCCGTCTCAAGGATTTCCAGGCGATAACGACCGATCTTCAGGCATACCGCGCTCTCCGGAATGGTTTCCAGCGCTTCCGTCACCAGGCCGTTGAGGGTTTTCGGACCGTCGCTTGGCAGGTGCCAGCCGAGGCTCTTGTTCAGGTCGCGTATCGATGCGGCGCCATCGATCACCAGGCGCCCGTCGGCCTGTGGATGGATATGCGGGTTGTCCAGGCTTTGCTGGCTTTCGAATTCGCCGACGATTTCTTCGAGAATGTCTTCCAGAGTCACGATGCCGAGTACTTCGCCGTATTCGTCGACCACCATGCCCAGGCGTCGCTGCTGCTTGTGGAAGTTCAGCAACTGCAGTTGCAGCGGGGTGCTTTCCGGAACGAAATAAGGTTCGCGACTGGCCGCCAGCAGCGCTTCCAGCGTCAGGCTTCCATCGGGGAGCAAATGGGCGATTTGCCGGGTGTTGAGCACGGCTTCGACCTGGTTGATATCACTGTGGAACACCGGCAGGCGTGTGCGCTTGTTGTGGCGTAACTGCTCGACGATTTCCTCGATCGGGTCGTCGAGATTGATTCCGTCGACTTCACTGCGCGGTACCAGAATGTCGTTGACCGTGATGTTGTCCAGCGCATGGATGCCTGGCAGCGAATGTGGGCGGCAGACGACGGGGTCACGATCGTCGTGCCGTTCATTCGGCACCTCGTCTTCGCTCTGTTGCACCACCTTGGCTTTGCGAGCGAACGGGCGCAGCAGCAACTGGCTGATGGCATCGAGCAGCCAGGCGGCTGGATAGACGATTTTCAACGGCACGGGAAGCAAGGTGTTGCCCAAGGCCAGGATTGCATCCGGATGGCGGACGGCAAGGGCGCGCGGCAGGTAGTCGGCAAACACCAGCACAATGGCTGCTGCGCCGAGGCAGGCAACCCACGGACCGTTTTCGGCCCAGGTGAAAATCGCCAGCAAGGTGCAGAGAACGACTACCAAAGTGCGGCACAGGGTATTGCAGAAGATCAGGCTGTCGAGTGGGAAATTCAGCCGGGCCAGCGGCTTGTCGCTTGAGCGCGAAGCCGTGCGCTTGGCCAGCAAGTGCAGGTGTGCTGATTCGATGGCGGAAAACAGGCCTGACCATAAAATCAGCAGGGCCACCACTGCAAGCATCGGCCCTAAGGGCAAGTCGTCCATTAATGCCGCCCGTCAAATGTGCAGGATGTATTCACGGACCAGCTTGCTGCCGAAATACGCCAGCATCAGCAGGCAGAAACCGGCGAGGGTCCAGCGAATGGCTTTGTGTCCGCGCCAGCCGAGACGGTTACGGCCCCAGAGCAGCACGCTGAAGACGACCCAGGCCAGGCAGGCGAGCAAGGTTTTGTGTACCAGATGCTGCGCGAACAGGTTTTCGACGAACAACCAGCCGGAGATCAGCGACATCGACAACAGGGTCCAGCCGGCCCAGAGGAAGCCGAACAGCAAGCTTTCCATGGTTTGCAGTGGCGGGAAATTCTTGATCAGCCCGGAGGGGTGCTTGTGTTTGAGCTGATGGTCCTGAACCAGCAGCAGCAAGGCCTGGAACACCGCAATGGTGAACATGCCGTAGGCGAGAATCGACAGCAGGATGTGGGCAAGGATGCCTGGTTCCTCATCGATCACTTGCACGGTGCCGGCCGGGGCGAACTGGGCCAGCAGCACCGTGATGGCGCCCAACGGAAACAGCAGCACCAGCAGGTTCTCCACCGGAATCCGTGAGCAGGCCAGCAGGGTCAGGGTGATGACCGCTGCGGCGATCAGGCTCGAAGCGCTGAAAAAGTCCAGCGCCAGACCGATCGGGGTCAGCAGGTGGGCGAGCAGGCTGGCGCCGTGGGCCAGCACGGCGAGTACGCCAAGCGTAACCAGCAGGCGTTTGTTGGCCTTGGCGCAGGTAGCCAGGCGAGTGCCCTGATAGAGAGTCGCAGCGGCATATAAGCAGGCGGCGGCGAGGGTGGTCAGCAAACTGGGTGACAAGGGGAGCATAAGTCCTGTTAGGCAAGCCCGAAAGTCGCTGAGTTTGGCATAGAACCCCCGCGCCACGAAAGACCAGACAAGCTGACGGCGAGGTGTCCGCCAGGCGCAGTCTTCGCTATAATCCGCGACCTGCCCACGCCGCAGGCTCGCCGAGCACATGTTTAGTCCGGTTCGGGCCGCCATTATCCCGGTCTACACAGGGCCTGAAAGGATCGCGCAATGTTTGAAAACTTAACCGACCGTCTCTCGCAGACGCTGCGCCATGTCACCGGCAAGGCCAAGCTGACCGAGGACAACATCAAAGACACCCTGCGCGAAGTGCGCATGGCGTTGCTCGAAGCCGACGTCGCCTTGCCGGTGGTGAAAGACTTCGTCAATTCGGTCAAGGAGCGCGCCGTCGGCACCGAAGTGTCGCGCAGCCTGACGCCGGGGCAGGCCTTCGTGAAAATCGTCCAGGCCGAACTTGAAAGCCTGATGGGCGCGGCCAACGAAGACCTGAATCTGAGCGCCGTTCCGCCTGCCGTCATCCTGATGGCTGGTTTGCAGGGGGCTGGTAAAACCACTACCGCCGGTAAGCTTGCGCGCTTCCTTAAAGAGCGCAAGAAGAAGTCGGTCATGGTCGTGTCCGCGGACGTTTACCGTCCGGCGGCGATCAAGCAGCTCGAAACCCTGGCCAGCGACATCGGCGTGACCTTCTTCCCGTCCGACCTGAGTCAGAAACCGGTCGACATCGCCCAGGCGGCTATTAAAGAAGCAAAACTCAAATTCATCGACGTTGTCATTGTCGATACCGCCGGTCGCCTGCACATCGATGAAGAGATGATGGGCGAGATCAAGGCCCTGCACGCCGCGATCAACCCGGTCGAAACCCTGTTCGTGGTCGACGCCATGACCGGCCAGGACGCCGCCAACACGGCCAAGGCCTTCGGTGATGCGTTGCCGCTGACCGGTGTGATCCTGACCAAGGTCGACGGCGATGCCCGCGGCGGTGCCGCCCTGTCGGTTCGTGCCATTACCGGCAAGCCGATCAAGTTCATCGGTATGGGCGAGAAGAGCGAAGCGCTCGATCCGTTCCATCCTGAGCGTATCGCTTCGCGCATCCTCGGCATGGGCGACGTGCTCAGCCTGATCGAGCAGGCGGAAGCGACCCTCGACAAGGACAAGGCCGACAAGCTGGCCAAGAAGCTGAAGAAGGGCAAAGGCTTCGACCTCGAAGACTTCCGCGATCAGCTGCAACAAATGAAGAACATGGGCGGCCTCGGCGGTCTCATGGACAAGCTGCCGAACATGGGCGGTGTGAACCTGGCGCAGATGGGCAACGCCCAGAGTGCGGCAGAGAAACAGTTCAAACAGATGGAAGCCATCATTAACTCCATGACCCCGGCCGAGCGCCGCGACCCTGAACTGATCAGCGGTTCGCGCAAGCGTCGTATCGCCATGGGCTCCGGCACTCAGGTGCAGGACATCGGTCGCTTGATCAAGCAGCACAAGCAGATGCAGAAGATGATGAAGAAGTTCTCCGCCAAAGGCGGGATGGCCAAAATGATGCGCGGCATGGGCGGTATGTTGCCCGGCGGCGGTATGCCCAAGATGTAAAGAATCCGCGCCGGTCATCGCACCGGCGCAGACCCGCAGGGAAGCGGGATCTCCAGCAAACCCGCACTTGGCGGGAGCTGACCGGCCGTTTTCAACGACGGCTCTATAGCAAATCTGCATGGCGGCCGGTAGGTCGCCGGAAAAAGTCATTTGCAAAAGTCCGGATATTCCTTAGAATATGCGGCCTTTCGGGCACCCATGCCCGCTGTGCCTTTAGATTTGCAGCACCGACTACAGGAACGATGTTCACATGCTAACAATCCGTCTTGCCCTTGGCGGCTCCAAAAAGCGCCCGTTTTACCACTTGACCGTAACCGACAGCCGCAACCCGCGCGACGGTTCGCACAAGGAACAGGTTGGTTTCTTCAACCCAGTTGCTCGTGGTCAAGAAGTTCGTCTGTCCGTGAACCAAGAGCGCGTAGCCTACTGGCTGAGCGTTGGTGCACAACCTTCTGAGCGCGTTGCTCAGTTGTTGAAGGAATCTGCCAAGGCTGCGGCCTGAGCAATATGAACGCGACGCCAGCTGTTGCTGATGATTTGATCGTTATCGGCAAGATTTACTCTGTTCACGGCGTTCGCGGCGAAGTGAAGGTGTATTCCTTTACTGATCCGATCAAGAACCTGCTGGATTACAAAACCTGGACGCTCAAGCGTGACGGCAATGTAAAGCAGGTAGAGCTGGTCAGCGGACGCGGGAATGACAAGTTCCTGGTCGCAAAGCTCAAGGGTCTCGATGATCGTGAAGAAGCTCGTCTTCTGGCCGGTTATGAGATCTGCGTGCCGCGCAACCTGTTCCCTGAACTGACCGACGGCGAGTACTACTGGTACCAGCTGGAAGGTCTCAAGGTCATCGACACCCTCGGGCAACTGTTCGGGAAGATCGATCACCTGCTGGAGACCGGCTCGAACGATGTAATGGTGGTCAAGCCTTGCGCTGGCAGCCTGGATGATCGCGAACGCCTGTTGCCTTATACGGAGCAATGCGTGTTGGTCGTCGACCTGGTCGCAGGCGAGATGAAGGTGGATTGGGATGCGGACTTCTAAGCGTGGCTAACTTGCGCGTAGAAGTGATCAGTTTGTTTCCCGAGATGTTCTCCGCCATCAGCGAGTACGGCATCACCAGTCGTGCGGTGAAACAGGGGCTCTTGCAGCTCACCTGTTGGAATCCGCGAGACTACACGACGGATCGACATCACACTGTGGATGATCGCCCATTTGGCGGTGGTCCGGGCATGGTGATGAAGATCAAGCCCCTGGAAGATGCTCTGGTTCAGGCCAAGGCAGCCGCCGGGGAGGGTGCGAAGGTGATCTACCTGTCGCCCCAAGGCCGTCAACTGACTCAGTCGGCGGTACGCGAGTTGGCGAATCTGGATGCATTGATCCTGATTGCCGGCCGCTACGAAGGCATTGACGAGCGGTTTATTGAAGCTCATGTCGATGAAGAGTGGTCGATTGGCGACTATGTACTGTCTGGCGGCGAGCTGCCGGCGATGGTCCTGATCGATGCGGTTACACGACTGCTGCCTGGAGCTTTAGGGCATGCGGACTCCGCCGAGGAAGATTCCTTTACGGATGGTTTGCTGGATTGCCCGCACTACACCCGACCGGAGGTGTATGCGGATCAGCGTGTTCCCGACGTATTGCTAAGTGGCAATCACGCGCACATCCGGCGTTGGCGTTTACAGCAGTCCCTTGGTCGGACCTATGAACGACGCGCCGATCTTCTGGAAAGCCGCTCGCTTTCTGGAGAAGAGAAGAAGCTGCTCGAGGAATACATCCGCGAGCGGGACGATAGTTAACAACGTATCGATGGTAGATCCGACGATTTACCTTAGGAGCACAGCATGACTAACAAAATCATCCTTGCACTCGAAGCAGAGCAGATGACCAAAGAGATCCCTACCTTTGCCCCGGGCGACACCATTGTCGTTCAGGTGAAAGTGAAGGAAGGCGACCGTTCGCGTCTGCAAGCGTTCGAAGGTGTTGTTATCGCCAAGCGTAACCGCGGCGTAAACAGTGCATTCACCGTTCGTAAAATCTCCAACGGTGTTGGCGTAGAGCGTACTTTCCAGACCTACAGCCCGCAAATCGACAGCATGGCTGTCAAGCGTCGCGGTGACGTACGTAAAGCCAAGCTGTACTACCTGCGTGATCTGTCGGGTAAAGCCGCTCGCATCAAGGAAAAACTGGCTTAAGTCCAGCTTCCGATGCAGAAAAAAGCAGCCTACGGGCTGCTTTTTTGTTGCCCGCGATTTATCTTCCTTGGCCGTATTACCGGTCTTGCCTGAGCCTTTATGCCTGCCATTGATCATCCACTGATAGACCAATTCCTTGATGCCCTGTGGTTGGAAAAAGGTCTTTCCGATAACACTCGCGATGCTTATCGCAGTGACCTCGCGCTGTTCAACGGCTGGTTGCAGGAAAAAGGCCTGGAGCTGGCCAACGCTGGCCGGGAGTTGATCCTCGATCATTTGGCCTGGCGCGTGGAGCAAAACTACAAGCCCCGATCCACCGCGCGATTTCTCTCGGGCGTGCGAGGTTTCTATCGCTATTTGTTGCGGGAAAAGTTGATCGCCGTTGATCCGACCCTTCGCGTCGATATGCCGCAGCTTGGCAGGCCGTTGCCCAAATCCTTGTCGGAAGCGGATGTCGAGGCCTTGCTGGCGGCACCGGATTTAAGCGAGGCAATCGGTCAGCGTGATCGGGCCATGCTCGAGGTGTTGTACGCCTGCGGCCTGCGGGTGACGGAGCTGATCAGTCTGACACTGGAGCAGGTAAACCTGCGCCAGGGCGTGCTGCGGGTGATGGGCAAAGGCAGCAAAGAGCGATTGGTGCCGATGGGCGAAGAGGCGATTGTCTGGGTCGAGCGTTACCTGCGCGATGGCCGTGGCGAGTTGCTCGGCGGCCGTCCCAGCGATGTGCTGTTCCCCAGCCAGCGCGGCGAGCAGATGACCCGCCAGACGTTCTGGCACCGGATCAAGCATCAGGCCAAGGTGGCGGGGATCGGCAAGTCCCTGTCGCCGCACACCTTGCGCCATGCGTTCGCCACGCACCTGCTCAATCACGGTGCTGACTTGCGGGTGGTGCAGATGCTGTTGGGTCATAGCGACTTGTCGACCACACAGATCTATACCCATGTTGCCCGGGCGCGCTTGCAGGATCTGCACGCCAAGCACCATCCCCGAGGCTGATCGCAAATCCCTGTGGGAGCGAGCTTGCTCGCGAAGGCGGCGTGTCAGTCGACATCTTCTTTGACTGGTATACCGCATTCGCGAGCAAGCCCGCTCCCACATTTGATCCTGCGCAGATCATGTTGTCTTGCGACAGGCGCATTCGGCCCCACGGGCCTTATGTGGTAGGCTTTGCCGGTTTGCACGATGGGCGGTTATGACCCGGTGTTTCGGTACCGGCGTTCTGGTCGTCCCATTTGTCCGCCTTCAGGAGTTCTCATGCGTCTGACCCAGATTTTCGCCGCCGCAGCCATTGCGTTGGTCAGCACCTTTGCCGTCGCCGATGACGCGGCCGACAAAGCCATCCGTAAAAGCCTGGAAAACCTCCAGCTCGAAGTGCCGGTAGAAACCATCACCGCCAGTCCGTTGCCGGGCCTGTACGAAGTCAAGCTCAAGGGCAGCCGCGTGCTGTACGCCAGCGCCGACGGCCAGTATGTGGTCCAGGGCTACATGTACCAGCTCAAGGACGGCAAGCCGGTCAACCTGACCGAGAAGACCGAACGCCTGGGCATCTCCAAGCTGATCAACGAGATTCCGGTCGCTGAAACCGTGGTCTACCCGGCCATCGGCGAAACCAAATCGCACATCACCGTGTTCACCGACACCACCTGCCCGTATTGCCACAAGCTGCACGCCGAAGTGCCCGAGCTGAACAAGCGCGGCATCGAAGTACGTTATGTGGCGTTCCCGCGCCAGGGCCTGGGCTCGCCGGGTGACGAGCAACTGCAAGCGGTGTGGTGCTCGAAAGACAAGAAAGCGGCCATGGACAAGATGGTCGACGGCAAGGAAATCAAGGCCGCCAAGTGCGATAACCCGGTTTCCAAGCAGTTTGCCCTCGGCCAGTCGATCGGCGTGAATGGCACACCGGCCATCGTTTTGGCTGACGGTCAGGTCATTCCGGGCTACCAGCCTGCGCCACAAGTCGCCAAACTGGCGTTGGGCGCGAAGTAAAATTCGCATCGTCACGGCACGCCTTGACGATCATGGTCCGGCAGCGACATCGCCGGGCCATCAATAGAGAGCCGCGAACCTGCGGCTGTTTTCACGGCCGGCCCTCGAGTCGGCCGTTTTATGGGGAGTTCACAGTGAAACCGGTCAAAGTAGGCATCTGTGGGTTAGGGACCGTCGGTGGCGGTACCTTCAACGTACTTCAGCGTAACGCCGAGGAAATTGCTCGTCGTGCCGGGCGTGGGATCGAAGTGGCGCAAATTGCCATTCGCACGCCAAAGCCTCAGTTCCAAACGACCGGTATTGCGATTACCAACGATGTCTTCGATGTGGCCACGAACCCTGAGATCGACATCGTCATAGAGCTGATGGGCGGCTACACCGTTGCCCGCGAGCTGGTACTCAAGGCCATCGAGAATGGCAAGCATGTGGTCACCGCGAACAAGGCGCTTATCGCTGTTCACGGTAATGAAATTTTCGCCAAGGCTCGCGAGAAGGGCGTGATCGTTGCGTTCGAAGCGGCCGTGGCCGGCGGCATTCCGGTGATCAAGGCGATCCGTGAAGGCCTGTCCGCCAACCGCATCAACTGGGTCGCCGGCATCATCAACGGCACCGGCAACTTCATTCTCACGGAGATGCGTGAGAAGGGCCGGACCTTTGAAGACGTGCTGGCTGAAGCCCAGGCTTTGGGTTACGCCGAAGCCGATCCGACCTTCGATGTCGAAGGCATCGATGCGGCGCACAAGCTGACGATCCTGGCATCCATCGCGTTCGGGATCCCGTTGCAGTTCGACAAGGCCTACACCGAAGGCATCACCAAGCTGACCACCGCTGACGTGAACTACGCCGAAGCCCTGGGCTATCGCATCAAGCACCTGGGCGTGGCGCGCAGCACCGCGACCGGTATCGAGTTGCGCGTGCACCCGACGCTGATTCCGGCCGATCGCCTGATCGCCAACGTCAACGGCGTGATGAACGCTGTGATGGTCAATGGCGACGCCGCCGGTTCGACCCTGTTCTACGGCGCAGGCGCCGGCATGGAGCCGACTGCTTCGTCGGTGATCGCCGATCTGGTGGACGTGGTTCGCGCCATGACCTCCGACCCGGAAAACCGCGTACCGCATCTGGCTTTCCAGCCGGATTCGTTGTCGGCTCACCCAATCCTGCCGATCGAAGCCTGTGAAAGCGCCTATTACCTGCGCATTCAGGCCAAGGATCATCCGGGCGTACTGGCCCAGGTGGCGAGCATCCTGTCCGAGCGCGGGATCAACATCGAATCGATCATGCAGAAGGAAGTCGAGGAACACGACGGCCTGGTGCCGATGATCCTGCTGACCCATCGTGTGCTGGAGCAGCATATCAACGATGCCATCCAGGCACTGGAAGCTCTTCAGGGCGTGGTTGGGCCGGTAGTCCGGATTCGCGTCGAACATTTGAATTAACACAGCTGCAAGCCGCAAGCTGCAATCTGCAAGTAAAAGCCAAGCTGCTTTTAACTTGTAGCTTGTAGCTTGTAGCTTGAAGCCCAAACCGAAGGTTTGCCCCCCATGCGCTACATCAGCACCCGCGGCCAGGCACCGGCCCTGAATTTCGAAGACGTCCTGCTGGCCGGTCTGGCCACTGACGGCGGTTTGTACGTCCCGGAAAACCTGCCACGTTTCACCCAGGAAGAAATCGCTTCCTGGGCCGGCCTGCCGTATCACGAGCTGGCTTTCCGCGTCATGCGCCCGTTCGTCACCGGTAGCATCCCTGATGCCGATTTCAAAAAAATCCTTGAAGAAACCTACGGCGTGTTCGCCCACAGTGCGGTGGCGCCGCTGCGTCAGCTGAGCGGCAACGAATGGGTGTTGGAGCTGTTCCACGGCCCGACCCTGGCGTTCAAGGACTTCGCCCTGCAACTGCTCGGTCGTCTGCTCGACTACGTGCTGGAAAAGCGCGGCGAGCGCGTGGTGATCGTCGGTGCCACGTCCGGTGATACCGGTTCGGCCGCCATCGAAGGCTGCAAGCACTGCGAAAACGTCGACATCTTCATCCTGCATCCGCACAACCGCGTTTCCGAAGTACAGCGTCGGCAGATGACCACCATTTTCGGCGAGAACATCCACAACATCGCCATCGAAGGCAACTTCGATGACTGCCAGGAAATGGTCAAGGCGAGCTTCGCCGACCAGGGCTTCCTCAAGGGCACACGCCTGGTGGCGGTGAACTCGATCAACTGGGCGCGGATCATGGCCCAGATCGTTTACTACTTCCACGCAGCACTGCAACTGGGAGGCCCGGCGCGTTCGGTGTCATTCTCGGTGCCGACCGGCAACTTCGGCGACATCTTCGCCGGCTACCTGGCGCGCAACATGGGCCTGCCGATCAACCAGTTGATCGTCGCCACCAACCGCAACGACATCCTGCACCGCTTCATGAGCGGCAATCAGTATGTCAAGGAAACCCTGCACGCCACGCTGTCGCCGTCCATGGACATCATGGTGTCGTCGAATTTCGAGCGTCTGCTGTTCGACTTGCACGGTCGCAACGGCGCGGCGATTGCCGGGCTGATGGACAGCTTCAAGCAGGGCGGTGGCTTCAGCGTTGAGCAGGAGCGCTGGACCGAAGCACGCAAACTGTTCGACTCGCTGGCTGTGGATGATGCGCAAACCTGCGAAACCATCGCCGAAGTCTACGAGCAGACCGGCGAAGTGCTGGACCCGCACACCGCCATCGGCGTCAAGGCCGCACGCGAATGCCGCCGCAGCCTGGATATCCCGATGGTGATCCTCGGCACGGCCCATCCGGTCAAGTTCCCGGATGCGGTGGAAAAAGCCGGTGTAGGAAAAGCGCTGGAGCTCCCTGCGCATCTTTCCGATCTGTTTGAGCGAGAAGAGCGTTGCACCGTGCTGCCGAACGATCTCAAAGCCGTGCAGACCTTTGTCAGCCAGCACGGCAATCGCGGCAAGCCCTTGTAACCGGCGATAGCTAAACATCGCGAGTGGGCCTCGTATTCCTTTGGGAGCGAGCCTGCTCGCGATAGCGGTCTTTCATTCAAAATAAGACTGGCTGACTCACCGCCTTCGCGAGCAGGATCACTCACACAAGGGCGGCTGCTCAGCGACCCCGACAGACGTGATACGCCTGTTTTTTCCCTGTCATCTTTCCAATGCATCCTCTATCGACCAGAGAGCTTTCAGAACTTTCTTCTCGGGCCGGCGGTCATTTACTGTAGACACGCCCCAGGCACTTTGTTTTCGGACTATTGAGTGGTGATCGAGATGGAAAGTATCAGTCTCTTGCTCGGTGAGGCTCTGAGCCCGTACCAGGTGACGTTGACCCCGTCAGGCCTTCATGGCGAATGCCGGGTGATATTGAGGAATGCGACCGGTGTGGTCGTGGTCGATCGGGCTTTCAATCAGGCGCAGTTGACCGACAAGCGTTCGCTGACCGATGTGGTCGATGGCTTGCATCGTGATGTGCTGATCGCGGAAGGACGCCTGGAGCCCTGTGTTATCGCGGCATTGCGCAATGCTGCTCAAGACAAGCTGCTGGCCAGCAGAAATTGAATTGTCGTTGGCGGGAACCTTCCTGCCCCCAAGTCAGTCAGACCCCATAACAGCAGGATCAAGCATTGTGCTCCGGTGCTTGTAGCTTGCTGTTACGGGTCTTTATGTAGGCCACGTTTAACCCCGAGTCGTCTCCCCACTTCTCGGGGTTTCTTTTTGCCTGGAATTTGTCATTGCCCGGCCTGCTGTTCGAAAAATTGCCTGGAGGCTTCCAGGTACTCGCTGCGACTTTCCGGGTCGAGCCAGGCGGCGTAGGCCTCGCTCAGGTGATCGCGGGGCAGGGTGCGCAGCAATTGGTTGATTTCGATGATTGCCTGCCGGCCTTGGGGGGTGTTGGTACAGCCGATATAGCCGGACAGGTATTTGCCCGTGCCGCGAATCGGATAGAACTGCAATTCATCCTCCGTAATCCCTTGCTGTTCGGCCTGGTAGCGGATCTCCGGACGATAGCCCAACAGCAACTGCAAGCGCCCAAGGCGTTGCATCTGCAACAGGCTGCCCAAGGCGTCGTTGCCGTAATGAAGCGTCAGGGCTTTCGGCGGAGCTTGTTTGATGAGTGCGTCGAGGAAGACGCCATAGTTGCGTTCGGCAACAATGCCCAGGCTTACCCTGCCAGTGGCCAGCAGCGCCGCCAGGTCCACCTCGCCATCCTTGATGAACGGCGTCAGCACCTCCCGATCAACGCGTTTCACCGCCAGGCCATTGCTCATTGCACGGAAGACCGGGATGGAAAACGCTATCCAGCTTTCGCGCTCCTTGCTCCAATTCAGCGCTGCGTCGCAGACAAGGGATGGCTCGTGAAGCATCTGCAAGCCGCGAGCACGATTAACCTTCATCACGCTGTGCTGGTACTTGGGCATACCGGCAATCAACCGTGACAACAGTTGATCGATGACCCCCTGGCCTTTTTTCGGTCCGTCGAAAATGAACAGTGGCGGCAGATCCCGCTTGAGCCAGAGCAGGGATTCCTTGGATTGGGCCAGCGCAGGCATGGCCAGAACAGTGATCAACAACAGGCCTGCAAACGCGCACAAAACCCGCCCGTAACGCAACAGGCGATAGTTGTAGGGGCGCGCACGCAGACGTTTCAGCTCAAATGGCTCCGTCTTTGCGCAGCTGTGTGATCTGCGACGCGTCATAGCCAAGTTCCTGGAGTACCTGGGTGTTATGCTCGCCCAGTTGCGGCCCGACCCATTCACATTCACCGGGTGTCTCAGAGAGTTTCGGCACGATTCCCGGCATCTTGAAATCTTTGCCATCGGGCAGCTTGGCCTGCAGAAACATTTCCCGGGCGAGGTATTGCGGATCGCTGAACATGTCTTCGGCGCTGAAGATCCGGCTGGCGGGCACGTCAGCTTGATTCAGGTGCTCAAGGACCGTGTCCAGCGGTAGCGAGTTGACCCAGCGATCGATGACCCCGTAGAGCTCGTCGCGGCGACTGTCGCGGCCGTCGTTGCTGGCCAGCATCGGGTCATTGGCCAGGTCTTCGCGGCCAATGATCAGCATGAAGCGCTTGAAGATTGCATCGCCGTTGGCACCGATCTGCACGTGTTTGCCATCGGCACTGGTGTGGATCGAAGAGGGGGTGATGCCGGGCATGATGTTGCCGGTGCGTTCGCGGATGAAACCGAATACATCGAACTCCGGAACCATGCTTTCCATCATGGCGAAGATCGCTTCATACAGCGCCACGTCCACCACTTGCCCCTGTCCGCCATTTACCTCGCGGTGACGCAGGGCCATCAGCGCGCCGATCACCCCCCAGAGCGCGGCAATCGAGTCGCCGATGGAAATCCCGGTGCGTACCGGTGGCCGGTCTTCGAACCCGGTGATGTAGCGCAGGCCGCCCATGGATTCACCGACCGCGCCAAATCCCGGCTGATCTTTCATAGGGCCGGTCTGGCCGAAGCCCGAGAGCCGCACCATCACCAGTTTGGGGTTCAGTGCGTGCAAGGTGTCCCAGCCCAGGCCGAGTTTTTCCAGGACGCCCGGACGGAAATTCTCGATCAGGATGTCCGCTTCGCTCAGCAGTTTTTTGAGAATTGCCAGACCCTCCGGATGTTTCAGGTTCAGGGTCAACGACTTTTTGTTGCGTGCCTGCACAAACCACCACAGCGAAGTGCCCTCATACAACTTGCGCCATTTGCGCAGCGGATCACCACCGTCCGGGGATTCGATCTTAATCACCTCGGCACCGAATTCAGCGCAGATACGCGAGGCAAACGGGCCGGCAATCAAGGTGCCCAACTCAATGACTTTCAGACCTGAGAGCGGTTTGGAGGTGAACGGCATACGGGATCCTGTAGGGCGAGAGACTTGGCGAATACAGACTTTTAACATAGCCGACTGTCAGGCGCTCAAGGTAGATCGCCATCAATTCGATGATTGCCTGTCGCATCGGTTAGACTTGCCGCCTTTCCACGTATCAAGAAGCCCGTTCATGGCCCAGCCGTCCACGACCTACAAGTTCGAACTGAATCTCACCGACCTCGACCGCAGTGTCTACGAGAGCGTCAAGCAGACCATCGCCCGTCACCCTTCTGAAACCGAAGAGCGCATGACCGTGCGCCTGTTGGCCTACGCCCTCTGGTACAACGAGCAGCTGTCTTTTGGCCGTGGCCTGTCGGAAGTGGATGAGCCAGCCTTGTGGGAAAAAAGCCTGGATGACCGTGTGCTGCACTGGATCGAAGTCGGTCAGCCGGATGCCGAACGCCTGACCTGGTGTTCGCGTCGTACCGAACGCACCAGCCTGCTGGCTTACGGCAGCCTGCGTGTCTGGGAAGGCAAAGTGGTGCCGGCGGTAAAAAACCTGAAAAACGTCAACATTGCCGCCGTACCCCAGGAAGTCCTGGAAACCCTGGCCAAGGACATGCCCCGCGTCATCAAGTGGGACGTGATGATCAGCGAAGGGACGATTTTCGTCACCGACGACCGTGGTCAGCACGAAGTCCAGTTGCAATGGCTGGCCGGCGAACGCGGCTGATTGTTCGCAGCCCGCGTCACCCAATTTAATCCTGTGTACTTGAGAGAAGCCCCCGTTACCCCATGCGCATCGAACCTCGCCTGTTGCCCGACACCCTGCCATTGCTCGGTGATATTCCGCCGCTGCTGACCCGGTTATACGCGGCGCGGGGCGTACAGTCCGCAGCCGAGCTGGACAAGAGCCTGGCGCGGTTGATTCCGTTCCAGCAGCTCAAGGGCATCGATGCCGCCGTGGATTTGTTAGTGGTGGCGCTGGAGCAGCGGCAGCGGATCCTGATCGTCGGCGACTTCGACGCCGACGGCGCCACGGCCAGTACCGTGGGTACGCTGGGCTTACGCCTGCTGGGTGCCGCGCACGTCGATTACCTGGTGCCCAATCGGTTTGACTACGGCTACGGCCTGACCCCGGAAATCGTCGCGGTGGCGCTGGAGCGCCAGCCACAGTTGTTGATCACCGTGGACAACGGCATTTCCAGCGTCGAAGGCGTGGCGGCGGCGAAGAAGGCCGGGCTCAACGTGTTGGTCACCGACCACCACTTGCCTGGTGATGAACTGCCGTTGGCCGATGCCATCGTCAATCCGAATCAGCCGGGTTGTGGCTTCCCAAGCAAGGCACTGGCCGGCGTCGGGGTGATTTTCTATGTGTTGATGGCCCTGCGCGCGCGATTGCGCAGCCTGGGCTGGTACGAAACCAGGCCGCAGCCGAACATTGGCGAATTGCTTGATCTTGTGGCTTTGGGCAGCGTCGCCGACGTGGTGCCGCTGGATGCCAATAACCGGATTCTGGTGCATCAGGGCCTGGAGCGGATTCGGGCCGGACGTGCCCGGCCGGGGATCAAGGCGATTCTCGAAGTGGCCAAACGTGATCATGCGCGCATCACCTCGACGGATCTGGGGTTCATCGTTGGCCCGCGCCTCAATGCAGCGGGGCGTCTGGATGACATGAGCCTGGGTATCGAATGCCTGCTCACCGAAGATGCCGGTTTGGCACGGGAAATGGCCGCACAACTGGACGGCATGAACCAGGACCGCAAATCCATCGAGCAGGGCATGCAGCGAGAAGCGCTGGCCCAGCTCAAGGATTTACCGGTGGAATCGATGCCGTTCGGTTTGTGCCTGTTCGATCCCGAGTGGCATCAGGGTGTCATCGGTATCCTGGCGTCGCGTATGAAAGAGCGTTACTTCCGTCCAACCATCGCGTTTGCCGATGCAGGCGACGGCTTGCTCAAGGGCTCGGGGCGTTCGGTCCAGGGCTTTCATATTCGTGATGCCCTGAGCGTGGTGGCAGCGCAGCATCCTAACCTGATCACCAAGTACGGTGGCCATGCAATGGCTGCCGGCCTGACGTTGCCCGAAGCAAATTTTCCATTGTTCGCCGAAGCCTTTGATGCCGAAGTGCGTCGTCAATTGCGCGAAGAAGACCTGACCGGGCGCCTGCTCTCGGACGGCACCCTGGCCGTCGAGGAGTTTCACCTGGAACTGGCCCGTGCCCTGCGCCATGCGGGGCCCTGGGGGCAGCACTTCCCCGAACCGCTGTTTCACGGAGTGTTTCAGTTGGTCGAGCAACGGGTGGTCGGCGAACGGCACCTGAAGGTGGTGCTCAGAAGTGAATGTGGCTCGGTCAAGCTCGATGGCATTGCCTTTGGGATCGACCGCGACATCTGGCCGAATCCGACCATCAAGTGGGTGGAATTGGCCTACAAACTCGACGTCAACGAGTTCCGCGGTAACGAGACCGTTCAGCTGATGATTGCCCACATCGAACCGCGTTGACCCCTTCGCGAGCAGGCTCGCTTCCACAGGTTCAGTGCCCCCTCGTGGGAGCGAGCCTGCTCGCGAAAGCAATTTCCCACTCACCGAGTCCGTTGGAACCCTCCGCTGTCCCCCGATGTCGACTAGGCTCTAATCACTGCTTGATTTTCCTTGTGACGTCTTGTCCAATTTTTTGCCCGCGGGGGCGGGTGCTGTACCTTTTTCCTGTCACTCGTCGACTTTCAAACAGAACCCTGGAGCCTGCCCACTGATTCGAGAGGTGCCCCATGAGTCTGCTGCTTGAACCCTATACCCTTCGCCAACTGACCCTGCTCAACCGTATCGCGGTATCGCCGATGTGCCAGTATTCCAGCGTCGATGGCCTGGCCAATGACTGGCACCTGGTCCACCTCGGCAGCCGTGCCATCGGCGGGGCGGGGCTGGTATTTACTGAAGCCACGGCGGTCACCGCCGACGGGCGCATTACCGCGCAAGACCTTGGCCTGTGGAACGATGAACAGATCGAACCACTGCAACGCATCACCCGCTTCATTGCCGCTCAGGGTGCCGTTGCGGGCATCCAGCTGGCCCATGCGGGACGCAAGGCCAGTACCTATCGTCCCTGGCTGGGCACACATGGCAGTGTGAAACCCGCAGACGGCGGCTGGGTACCAGTCGGCCCGTCATCGATCGCTTACGACCCTGAACACACAAAACCCAAGCAGCTCGAAGAGCGCGAGATAGCCGACATTATTCAGGCCTTCGTCGATGCGGCCAAACGCGCACTCACTGCCGGATTCAAAGTGGTCGAAGTACACGCGGCTCATGGCTATTTGCTGCACCAGTTTCTTTCGCCCCTGAGTAATCAGCGGCGTGACCAGTACGGCGGTTCATTCGAAAATCGCATTCGTCTGGTGTTGCAGGTCACCGAAGCGGTGCGCGCGGTGTGGCCTGAAGAGCTGCCGTTGTTTGTCCGGGTTTCGGCCACCGATTGGGTGGAGGATGGCTGGAATCCTGACGAAACCGTGGAGCTGGCGCGGCGGCTCAAGTCCCTGGGTGTGGACCTGATCGACGTCTCGTCGGGCGGTACGGCGGTCAACGCGGAAATTCCGACAGGGCCTGGCTATCAGACCCGCTTCGCTGAGCGCGTACGCAAAGAAGCTGGGCTTGCTACCGGCACCGTAGGAATGATTACCGAACCGGCACAGGCTGAGCACATTCTGCGCACCTGTCAGGCAGACATCATTTTTCTGGCCCGGGAGTTGTTGCGTGATCCGTACTGGCCGCTGCATGCGGATGACGACCTCGGTGGACACAAGGCCGTCTGGCCCGCGCAATACCAACGGGCTACCCATCGTGAACAGCCTATTCATGAATCGGATTTACGTGATTGATTAAAAACAGCGCAACAAAAAAGCCCCTGAACCGTGAGGTTCAGGGGCTTTCGTTTTTTTGGATATCCGATCAGGCCGCTTCGATCTTGCTGCGGTTCTGCTCGACCTTGTTCAGGTAATCCTTGAGCTTGTCCTGCTCTGCGGCGGTGGTGAACAAGCCAAGCTTGCTGCGACGCCAGAGGATGTCGTGGGCGGTGGTGGCCCACTCTTCGCTGCACAGGTAATCGACTTCGCGGGTATAGAGACCGCCGCCGATGTGCTCGCCCAGATCGCTCAGGTTTTGTACGCCTTCGAGCATGCGCCAGGTCCGGCTGCCGTAGGTGGTGGCCCAGCGGCGCGAGATCTCCGTCGGAATCCAGTCGTACTTGTCGCGGATCTGCGAGCTCAGCGCTTGCGGAGTGGTCATGCTTTCGCCGCCCGGCAAGGTTTCATTGGCCGTCCAGCTCGGCTTGATGTGTGGGAAGTAGGACGCCAGTTGCGCCAGCGCCGACTCGGCCAGCTTGCGGTAGGTGGTCAGCTTGCCGCCAAACACCGACAGCAGCGGCGCTTCCTCACCGCTGCCCGACAGCGCCAGGGTGTAGTCGCGGGTGACGGCCGACGGGTTGTCGGACTCGTCGTTGCACAGCGGACGCACGCCGGAGTAGCTGTGCAGGATGTCGTCGCGGCTGATCTGCTTTTTGAAGTGGGCATTGACCACTTGCAGCAGGTAATCGGTTTCGCCTTCGGTGATCGCCACTTTGGCCGGATCGCCGGTGTACTCGCGGTCGGTGGTGCCGATCAGGGTGAAGTGGTTCAGGTACGGAATGGTAAACACGATGCGCTGATCTTCGTTTTGCAGAATGTGCGCGTGTTCGCCTTCGTACAGCTTTGGCACGATCAGGTGGCTGCCCTGGATCAAGCGGATGCCGTAGGGCGATTCCATTTTCAGGTCATCACGAATGAACTTGGCGACCCAAGGGCCGGCCGCATTCACCAGTGCCTTGGCGCGGATCGAAAACAGACTGCCATCGGCGCGCTCAAGGTGCAGGTGCCACAGGCCTTTGGTGCGACGTGCGCTGACACAGCGGGTCTGGGTGTGGACGTGAGCGCCTTTTTCCCGGGCAGCCATCGCGTTCAACACCACCAGGCGTGCATCGTCGACCCAGCAATCGGAGTATTCGAAGCCTTTGGTGATTTCGCTTTTCAGGGCGCTGTCCGGGCCGAACTTCAGGCTTTTCGAACCTTTGAGTTGTTCCCGTTTGCCGAGGTTGTCATACAGGAACAGGCCGGCGCGGATCATCCAGGCCGGACGCAGGTGCGGGCGATGTGGCAGTACGAAGCGCATTTGCTTGACGATATGCGGCGCCTTGGACAGTAGCACCTCGCGCTCGGCCAGAGCCTCGCGCACCAAGCGGAATTCATAGTGTTCGAGGTAGCGCAGACCGCCGTGGATCAGCTTGCTGCTGGCCGAGGACGTATGGCTGGCCAGATCATCCTTTTCGCAAAGGAACACCGAGAGTCCGCGACCGGCGGCATCCGCTGCGATCCCCACGCCATTGATCCCGCCACCGATGACGGCGATATCGTAGACCTCGGCAAGAGGGGGCGTAGGCAAGGTAGAAGTGGGCATCGGCTAAGGCCTCGGAATTCTTTGATTTTCTGTATTTGAATTCGAACATGAATGTTCATTTGCGAAAATATTAGCCCATAAAGACGCGCACAGCCAGTCGGCTTCGATTGAAAAAACTCATCGAAGGGCGGTTAAAGGAAAATATTCGAACATTCAGGTGCGTGCCGGGGCGCAGGAGGGAAGTGCTTTTGAGATTGCCTTCGCGAGCAGGCTCGCTCCCACCCGTTCAGCGTTACCCTTGTGGGAGCGAGCCTGCTCGCGAAGGCGTCGTGACAAACGACGAAGAGGTGCGGCGTTAAACGACTTCCAGCCGAATCTTGTGCTGATTCAATAGCTGTGTGAGCGCCGGCACGGGCTGTTGATCGGTGACCAGGCAGTCGATCAGGCTGATCGGCCCCAGTCGGATCATGGCGTTACGCCCGAACTTGCTGGAGTCGGCGGCGAGGATCACTTTGCGGGCGTTGGCGATGATCGCCTGGGACACCCGCACTTCCTGATAGTCGAAATCCAGCAGGCTGCCGTCCTCATCGATGCCGCTGATGCCGACCAGGGCGAAGTCGACCTTGAACTGGTTGATGAAGTCGACACTGGCCTGACCAACCACGCCACCATCGCGTCGCACGTTGCCGCCGGTCAGCAGAACGTCGAAATCGTCCTTGGCGCTGAGCATCGAGGCCACGTGCAGGTTGTTGGTGATGATCTTCAGATGGCTGTGATTGAGCAATGCGCGGGCGATGGATTCGGTGGTGGTGCCGATGTTGATGAACAGTGAGGCGTGATCGGGGATCTGCGCCGCGATGGCTTCGCCGATCCGCTGCTTCTCATCGCGCATCTGATCGGCGCGCATGGCGTAGGCGGTGTTTTCGACACTGGAATCGTAAGCCGCGCCGCCGTGGTAGCGACGCAGCAGATTGGCTTCCGCCAGTTGATTGATATCGCGGCGGATGGTTTGCGGAGTAACGACGAACAGCGTGGCCATTTCCTCGATGCTGACATAGCCGCGCTCACGGACCAGTTCAAGGATTTGCTGCTGACGGGGAGGCAGATTCATGGGGCGTCCTTTGGGCTGCCGTGCAAAATTTGCCCATGATGCCGCACGAATCCTCTCCCTGCCAGTTACATGCAGATTCCTGTCTGAGTCGTGGCTTATTCAGCCCCTTCCTGTGGCTCCCAGTCGCGGGTGCGGCTGACGGCTTTTTTCCAGCCGGCGTAGAGTTTTTCCTTCGCCGTTTCGTCCAGTGTCGGTTCGAACTGGCGCTCGATCACGGCCTTGCCGCGCAACTCTTCCAGGCTGCCCCAGAAACCGCAGGCCAGGCCCGCCAGATAAGCGGCGCCCAACGCCGTGGTTTCGCGCATTTGCGGACGCTCGACCTGGGTGCCGAGAATGTCGGCCTGGAACTGCATGAGGAAGTTGTTCGCGACCGCACCGCCATCCACGCGCAGGGCCTTGAGGCGTTCGCCGGCGTCCTGCTGCATGGCATCGAGTACGTCGCGGGTCTGGTAGGCAATCGACTCCAGTGCAGCACGGATGATGTGATCGACGCGCACGCCACGGGTCAGACCGAACAGCGCACCGCGGGCATACGGATCCCAGTACGGAGCACCGAGGCCGGTGAAGGCGGGGACCAGGTACACGCCGTTGCTGTCCTTGACCTTGTTGGCGAAATATTCGGTATCGTGGGCGTCGTTGATGATCTTCAACTCATCGCGCAGCCACTGCACGGTGGACCCGCCGTTGAACACCGCGCCTTCGAGTGCATAGGCCACTTCGCCACGGGGACCACAGGCGATGGTGGTGAGCATGCCATGGTTGGATTTTACGGCTTTGTCGCCGGTGTTCATCAGCAGGAAGCAACCGGTGCCGTAGGTGTTTTTGGCCTGACCGGCTTCGACGCACATCTGGCCGAAGAGTGCCGCCTGCTGGTCGCCGGCAATACCGCCGATGGCGATACCGCTTTTGGTGTGACCGTAGATTTCCGAAGAGGATTTCACCTGCGGCAGCATTTCCCGCGGGATATCCAGCAGCTCCAGCATCTTCGCGTCCCACTCCAGGGTGTGGATGTTGAAGAGCAGGGTGCGCGAGGCGTTGGTGTAATCGGTGACGTGCACCTTGCCGCCGGTAAATTTCCAGATCAGCCAGCTGTCGACCGTGCCGAACAGCAATTCGCCGTTGCGTGCGCGTTCACGACTGCCTTCGACGTTGTCGAGGATCCACTTGAGCTTGGTTCCGGAGAAATACGGGTCGGTGACCAGGCCGGTGGTTTCGCTGATGTACTGCTCGTGGCCATCGCGTTTGAGCTGCTGACAGATCTCGGTGCTGCGTCGGCACTGCCAGACGATCGCGTTGTAGATCGGGCGGCCGGTGTTCTTGTCCCACACCACGGTGGTTTCACGCTGGTTGGTGATGCCGATGGCCGCCACCTGATCGTGATGCAGACCAGCTTGCGCCAGGGCCTCGACCATCACCGCGCTCTGGGTGGCGAAGATTTCCATCGGGTCATGTTCGACCCAACCGGCTTGCGGGTAATGCTGCGCGAACTCGCGCTGTGCGGTGCAAACCACGTTCGCATCGCGGTCGAAAATGATCGCGCGGGAGCTGGTCGTACCCTGATCGAGGGCAATGATGTAGTTCTTATTCTGAGTGTCATTCATGTCGATTGCCTTGGACGAAAAAAGGGAGTGAGGTCTGGCGCGCGATCTGTTTGGCAGGATCATGCGCCAACGGTATCAATAAATTCTCGGTTTGCCGTCAACGGCTGGTGTTGAGTCCTTCGTAGCCGATACGGCGCTTGGCAGATGGCGGGCGATGACCCCGCGATAAGCCGCGGCACCGAGGCAGGCACCGACGATCGGTGCAAAAACCGGAATCAGGAAATACGGGATATCACGTCCGCCGGTGAAGGAAATGTCGCCCCAACCGGCGAAAAAAGTCATCAGTTTAGGACCGAAGTCACGGGCCGGGTTCATCGCGAAACCGGTCAGTGGCCCCATCGAACTGCCGATCACCGCAATCAGCAGGCCGATCAGCAGTGGCGCCAGCGGGCCATTGGGCAAACCATTGTTATCGTCGGTCAATGACATGATCACGCCCATCAGAATGGCCGTGATGATGACTTCGACCAGAAAGGCCTGGGATGTGGACAGGCTCGGATTGGGGAAGGTGGAAAACACCGACGCCAATTCAAGGCTGGCTTCGGTGCCGCGAACCATATGGTGAGTTTGTTCGAAATCGAAGAACAGATTGCTGTACAGCGTGTACACCAGCAAGGCACCGCAAAAGGCGCCAGCCACCTGGGCGAAAATGTAAAACGGCAGTTTGCGCTTTTCAAAGTCGGCAAAAATGCTCAGCGCGATGCTGACGGCAGGATTGAGGTGGGCGCCGGAAATCCCCGCCGTCAGGTAGATCGCCATGCTGACGCCGACACCCCAGATAATACTTATTTCCCACAGACCGAAGCTGGAACCCGCGACCTTGAGCGCGGCAACGCAACCGGTACCAAAGAAAATCAGCAGCGCAGTGCCCAGAAACTCGGCCATGCATTGGCTCGAGAGCGACGGTTGTTGTAAAGCAGTTGTCATCGAAACCTCATTTTTTTTCTTGTCTGGCGCTTGCGCTCCAACAGGGTCAAAGCGCGTTTTTCACCGAGGCAGGATCCCCATCCTGTTCCCGGGTTACAGCTGGGCACTGCGGTAAGACTTTTCGTACAGTTTCACAAACGAAAAAATATAGACAAGAAACACTGCTGTCAAAGGTCGAAAGTGAACCGTTGGTCACAAAGTAACTATTAGTTCTATGAATGATTGCGTTGCCGAGAAGCCAAAATCGACTCAATCGAACGTGCCTGACATTTTGTAACGGCGGTGCGATAGAGCCTTTTTTGGATCAATGTCCTAGAATCCGGCGCAGTATTTTTTACTGCCGCCATGTCTGGAGCTGTCATGACACCCGCATTGGATTTGCTGAAAAAGGTTCGGGCCGAACACCGAGTGCACAGTTATGAACATGACCCGAAGGCTGCGTCCTATGGGTTGGAGGCCGCGGAAAAGCTCGGGTTGGATCCGGCGCAGGTGTTCAAGACCCTGCTGGCAGCCAGTGAAAAAGGCGAGTTGCTGGTGGCGGTGGTGCCGGTGGGCGGAAGTCTGGATCTGAAAGCCCTGGCCCAGGCGGCCGGCGTGAAAAAAGTCGAAATGGCCGACCCGGCCGCTGCACAACGCTCTACGGGTTACCTATTGGGTGGCATAAGCCCGCTGGGGCAGAAGAAGCGGTTGCGCACCTTTATTGATCATTCAGCCCAGCCTTTCTCCAGTATCTTCGTGAGCGCCGGCCGTCGTGGCTTGGAAGTCGAACTGGCCCCCGCCGTACTGGCCGAACATACCCAGGCAAAATTCGCTGATATAGGTCGTTCCTGAAGGGCGAGCCGCGCCGCTGTAGGGTGGAAAAAGACCGACTCTGTCACGGGTGCGTTTTTTTTAGCGACTTCATGCTCAGTGGCCTGACAAAGGGAGAATGTTATGCAACTCGAGTTTCATCAGGTCGACGCGTTCAGCGACCGAGCGTTCAGTGGTAACCCGGCGATGGTCTATCGGCTGGATGCCTGGCTTGACGATGAGTTGATGCAAAAAATCGCCGCCGAGCACAATCTGGCCGAAACGGCTTTTGTCGTGCGTGAAGGGCAGGGCTGGCACATTCGCTGGTTTACCCCGACCACCGAAGTGCCGTTGTGCGGTCACGCGACCCTGGCCAGCGCTTATGTTTTGTTTGAAATCTACAAGGAGCCTGTCGAGCGCCTGGATTTCACCTGCAAGTCCGGTCCGCTGAGCGTAAGTCGTGAGAGCGGGCGTCTGTGGCTGGATTTTCCAGCGATCGTGCCATCGGAAGTGGGCGTGACCCTGGACGTCGAGCGCGCGCTTGGCGTGGAAGCCGTCGATGTGCTGGGTTCGAATGAGTTATTTGTGGTGCTCGAATCCGAACAGGCCGTACTCGACTGTCAGCCGGACATGGTTGCCCTGTCGAAGCTGCCTTGGCTGGGTGCCATCGTCACCGCCCGGGGCAGCAAACAGGATTTCGTGTCGCGCTACTTCGCCCCGGCCATTGGCATCAATGAAGACCCGGTAACCGGATCGACCCATTGCAGTCTGATTCCGTATTGGGCCAAGCGCCTGGGCAAATCGAGTCTGACGGCGTACCAGTCCTCGACTCGCGGTGGAGAACTGTTCTGCCGGCTGGAAGGGGATCGGGTGAAGATTGGCGGGCATGCGACGCTGGTGGCCAGTGGAACGCTGATGTTGGGTTGACGAAAAACAACCGTGGGAACGGCGGTGCGACGATTCGACTTGCTCGCGAAGGCGGAGTGTCAGTCAACAAAGATATCGACTGACCGGACGCTTTCGCGAGCAAGCCCGCTCCCACATTGGGTCTGTGCTTATCAGCTGGCGGTGCTGTAGCGCCGAACACCGGATTCCACGACCGGGATCTGCGCGGCGATACTGCTGGGGGCTTGAAACAACACTAAATGTTCTGCCGCGACACGAATGCCAACCTCAGCGCCGACCAAGTGATCGACATGACTGGGGAAGATCGATTCCAGTTGTGCGCCGGTCGGCATCTGCAGGCGATACAGCGTCGATGCACCCTGGAACGATTTGCCCACGATCCGTGCCCTCAAGCTGCTGTCTGGGGCATAAACGATATCATCGGGACGCAGCAGCACATCCACCGCGCCACCGACCGGCCAGGTGTAGGCACGGTTGCCGCGCAACTCACCCAGTTCGGTCTGCACCGACTCCGGGCTGCTCAGCTGGCCTCGGATGAAATAGCCCTGGCCGATGAAGCTGGCCACATAGGGTGTCAGCGGTTCGTGGTACAGGTTGTACGGCGTATCCCATTGTTCCAGCCGTCCTTCCTTGAACACGCCGACGTGATCGCTGACCGCGAATGCTTCTTCCTGATCGTGGGTGACCAGAATCGCGCTGGTGCCTCGAGCCTTGAGAATGTCGCGAACTTCGTGGCTTAGCTTGCGACGCAATTCACCATCAAGATTGGAGAACGGTTCGTCCAGCAGCAACAGTTGCGGTTCCGGCGCCAGGGCGCGGGCCAGTGCGACACGTTGTTGCTGACCACCGGAAAGCTCATGGGGGAAGCGCTTGCCGAGGTTCTTCAGGTTGACCAGTTCCAGAAGCTCTTCGACGACGCGATCCTTTTGCGGATGCTTGCGAATGCCGAAGGCGATGTTGTCGGCCACGCTCAAGTGTGGAAACAGTGCGTAGTCCTGGAACACCATGCCGATGCGACGTTTCTCCGGTGCGAGGGTGAAGCCGGCGCTGGAGATCGTCTCGCCCGCCAGCTGGATGTCACCTTCGTGTACCGGTTCGAAACCGGCAATCGCACGCAGGGTGGTGGTCTTGCCGCAGCCGGAAGAGCCCAGCAGGCAACCGATGTCACCGGCGTTCAAATGCAGGTTGAGGTTTTGCACCACACGCTGGTCTTGATAGCCGCAGGCGAGGTTGCGCAGGTTGAGCAGTAATGGCTGGCTCATGCGTGGTGGTACGCCGGCTCGACGAGAAACTCGAGCAGGGCCTTTTGTGCGTGAAGACGGTTTTCTGCTTGGTCCCAGGCCACCGAGCGCGGGTCGTCGAGCAGGTCCATGCTGATCTCTTCACCGCGATGGGCTGGCAGGCAATGCATGAACAACACGTCGCTGGCGGCCAGGTCAAGCAGGGCACGGTTGACCTGGTACGGGGCGAACAGCTGCAGGCGCTTGGCGGTTTCTTCTTCCTGGCCCATGGAGGTCCAGACGTCGGTGCTCACCAGATGGGCGCCGCGCACGGCGTCTTTCGGATCGCGAACGATGGTCACTCGATCGCCGGCCAGGGCCACGAACTTCGGGTTCGGCTCGTAGCCCTCCGGGCAGGCGATGCGCAACTGGAAGTCGAACTGGATCGCCGCTTCTATATAACTGTTGCACATGTTGTTGCCATCGCCGATCCAGGCCACAGTCTTGCCCTGGATGGAGCCGCGGTGTTCGAGGAACGTCTGCATATCGGCCAGCAACTGGCAGGGGTGCAGGTCATCGGACAGACCGTTGATCAGCGGGACGCGCGAATTGGCGGCGAATTCGGTCAGGGTACTGTGGGAAAAGGTACGGATCATCACCGCATCGAGCATGCTTGACATAACGATGGCGGCATCGCTGATCGGCTCGCCCCGGCCCAGTTGGGTGTCGCGCGGCGACAGGAAGATCGCCTGGCCACCGAGCTGGATCATGCCGGCTTCGAACGAAATGCGGGTGCGGGTCGAGGATTTTTCGAAAATCATCCCGAGCACGCGGTTTTTCAGGGGCTCGAACAGTACACCGCGGTTACGCAGGTCTTTGAGCTCAACGCCTCGACGGATCACGCTGACCAGCTCTTCGGGCGTGCAATCCATCAGGGAGAGAAAGTGCCTTGCGCTCATCATTGACTACCTTTTTGCTACAAACCGCAGATGCTCAAAGCCTTGTTTAACGGAACAACGGGCGAGACCTGCGGCGTAAGCCGCACGGGGCGACGAAATAGGGGAAGGCGCGATCTTATAATTAAATGTCGCGTCTTACCAATAGGGCTACGGTTTTTAGGGGATTTCAGAGGGGCTACGGGATAACCGCAGTAGCGCTTATGAAGCCTGTTTCCGGACAGCAGCCAAGCATTTGTACACCGCGCCCGCGCAGCTTGGCAATCGAACGGGACGGTGGTGGCGTGCTGACGGTCGGTTTCTGACCTGTTGTCCGCTGCTGATCCCCCCGTGCTCATCCGCTGGCCTGATGGCCATCAATTCACAAGACGAACGTCGCTGGCGCGGTAGCGGTGCAAGCGCCATAGTTTTGTTCCCGCGGCCGAAATTGCCCGCCCAGAACAAGACAGAGACTGGCCATGACCAAGACTCTCCATCACCGTGCCTGCCACCTGTGTGAAGCCATCTGCGGCCTGACCATCGAAACCACCGAGGTCGAGGCTGGTAATGTGCAGATCACTTCGATCAAGGGCGATCCCCTGGATACGTTCAGTCGCGGGCACATTTGCCCCAAGGCTGTCGCCCTGCAAGATATTCAGAACGATCCGGATCGCCTGCGTCAACCGATGCGGCGGGTGGGCGGCGAATGGCAGCCCATCGAGTGGGAAGATGCTTTCAATCTTGTGGCCGAACGCCTGTCAGCGATTCAGGAGCGTCACGGGCAAAACGCGGTGGCGGTCTATCAAGGCAATCCCAGCGTGCACAACTACGGGCTGATGACTCACAGCAACTACTTTCTTGGCCTGCTGAAAACCCGCAACCGTTTTTCCGCAACGTCGGTCGACCAATTGCCCCATCACCTGACCAGTCATTTGATGTACGGCCACGGTTTGTTGCTGCCAATCCCGGACATCGATCACACCGACTTCATGCTGATTCTCGGTGGCAACCCGCTCGCGTCCAACGGCAGCATCATGACCGTGCCGGATGTGGAAAAACGCTTGAAAGCGATTCAGGCCCGTGGCGGTAAAGTCGTGGTGGTCGACCCGCGTCGCAGCGAAACGGCGGCCATTGCCGACCAGCATCTGTTTGTGCGTCCTGGTGGTGATGCGGCGCTGTTGTTTGGCCTGCTCAATACCTTGTTTGCCGAAGGCCTGACCTGCGACAGTCATTTGCCGGTGGACGGTGTGGATGAGGTGCGCAGAGCAATCGCCCATTTCACTGCCGAGGCCATGAGCCCGTTGTGCGCGGTGCAGGCCGAACAGATCCGCCAATTGGCGCGGGACTTCGCCGCAGCGCCGAGCGCAGTTTGCTATGGCCGCATGGGTGTCTCGACCCAGGCATTCGGCACGCTGTGTCATTGGCTGGTGCAGTTGATCAACCTGGTCACCGGCAACCTCGATCGTGTGGGTGGTGCCTTGTGCACTGAGCCGGCGGTGGATCTGGTGGCCTCCACGTCGGGCGGGCATTTCAATCTGTGGCAGAGCCGGGTGTCCGGGCTTCCGGAGTACGCTGGCGAACTGCCGGTGTCGGCACTGGCCGAAGAGATGCTGACCGAAGGGGAAGGGCAGGTTCGGGCGTTGATCACCGTGGCGGGCAACCCGGTGTTGTCCACGCCGAACGGCCGTCAGCTGGAACAGGCGCTGGACGGGCTTGAGTTCATGGTCAGTGTCGACTTGTACATCAACGAAACCACGCGTTACGCCGACCTGATCCTGCCGTCCACCTCGGCGCTGGAAAACGATCATTACGACACGACATTCAACATGTTCGCTGTACGCAACGTCAGTCGATTCAATCGGGCGATTCTGCCCAAGCCCCAGGGAGCCCTGCACGACTGGGAGATATTCGTCGGGCTGGCGAAGGCATTCGCCACGAAAACCGGCAAGGACTTGAAGCCGACCATCCCCCCGGCCCAAATGATCGATCGTGGCTTGCGCACGGGCTTGTATGGCGATGCGTCGGAGCATCAGCTGTCGTTGACGACCCTGTTCGACCATCCCCATGGTGTCGATCTGGGGCCGCTCAAGCCCAATCTGGCTCCACGCCTGAAAACCGCCAATCAGCGTGTCCAGGCCGCCCCGGCCGAGATTCTCGCCGACCTGGCACGTTTCGCAGCATTGCAGGCACCCGCCGCCGATGAGTTGTTGATGATCGGTCGCCGACATGTGCGCAGCAACAATTCGTGGATGCACAACTATCACCGTCTGGTAAAGGGCAAGCCGCGCCATCAGTTGTTGATGCACCCGGATGACCTGGCCAGTCGCGGACTGAGCGACGGTCAGCGAGTGCGGGTCAGTTCGCGGGTCGGGGTGATTGAAGTGGAAGTGCTGGGCAGTCTGGATATGATGAAAGGAGTGGTCAGCCTTCCGCATGGTTGGGGCCATGCGCGGCCAGGCGTACAAATGACGATTGCCAGTGGCCAGCCGGGGTCCAGTGCCAATGACCTGACAGACGAATGTCAGCTCGATGAGTTGTCGGGGAATGCTGCGTTGAATGGGGTTCCGGTGACCGTGGCGGCGGCTTGATCGTATCTGACGGAGAGACCGAGCATGGCCCTCGGCTTTCCGTTACAATGCGCCACCGTGCCGACCCATGAGTCGGAAAGTTCAGCCGAGGTGCTCCATGGATATCATCGAAACGATTAAAGAGCAGATTGCCAACAACACCATTCTGCTTTACATGAAAGGCTCGCCGAATGCCCCGCAGTGCGGCTTCTCTGCGAAAGCCGCGCAGGCTGTGATGGCTTGTGGTGAAAAGTTTGCGTACGTGGACATCCTGCAGAACCCGGAAATCCGCGCCAACCTGCCAAAATACGCCAACTGGCCAACCTTCCCGCAACTGTGGGTCGCTGGCGAGCTGGTCGGCGGTAGCGACATCATGACCGAGATGTCTGCTGATGGTTCGTTGCAGGCGCTGATCAAAGACGCTGCCGCTAAAGCTGCAGCTGCAAAAACCGAAGCCTGATCTCGTATCTTTGTAGGCGCAATCGAGCGTCGACCGGCTGCTCCTACAAAGAGCAAGAGCAAAAAAGCCCCGCCTCTTTAAAGAGAGCGGGGCTTTTTATCGCGTCGAGAATAATGGCGTAATTATTCGTCTTCACCCATCTGCGATTGCAGATAGTTCTCGATACCGATCTTGTCGATCAGGCCGAGTTGAGTTTCCAGCCAGTCGATATGTTCTTCTTCAGACTCAAGGATATCTTCAAGCAGTTCACGGCTACCGAAGTCACCCACCGACTCGCAATGCGCGATGGCGACTTTAAGATCGGCGTGGCCGGTTTTCTCGATGCGCAGGTCGCACTCGATCATTTCCTTGGTGTGTTCGCCGATGTGCAACTTGCCCAGGTCCTGGACGTTCGGCAGGCCTTCAAGAAACAGGATGCGCTTGATCAGCTTGTCCGCGTGCTTCATCTCGTCGATGGATTCGTGGTACTCGTGTTTACCGAGCTTGTTCAGGCCCCAATCTTCATACATGCGTGCATGCAGAAAGTATTGATTGATCGCGACCAGCTCATTGGCAAGGATCTTGTTGAGATGCTGGATGACTGTAACGTCGCCTTTCATGATGGGGTCCTGCCCTGTATTAGCTGTCAATAAGGCAGAGTTTGAGCCGCACAACTAAGAGTGTCAAACCTAAGTTATTGAAACTTAAATGAAAATTAATCGGAATAAGAATGTTTGTGTTCCGCGTCTAGAGCCTAAGCAGTTGATTTTCAGACATAAAAAAACCGGACATGAGTCCGGTTCTTTGAAATACGGTAATTATGCGGCTGTAAATTCAACAGGAAAAGGAATCGCGGCCTGGGCCGTCTGCAATTTTGTCAGGGTCTCGCGGACCACTTCCTTGGCGAGGCAGGCACACTTACCGCACTGACTGGCAACGCCGGTGGCCTGGCGGACTTCCTTGTAGCTGCAGCATCCTTCATAGATCGCATCGCGGATTTGGCCGTCGGTGACGCCAGTGCAGAGGCAAACATACATAAGTGAAAACCGTCGCTCGTTTATGTCTCGAATGCGATGGATCTTAATGTTAACGAGAATGATTGTCAAAGTTCATTGGGAAGGCTTTTCCCAAGGCTGACGAACGGTATTTTTCGATGGACCCAGAAAGGAAACACGTTCCGGCATTTCCACCCTGTGGGAAAAACCGTTGAGGACAGGCCAAACACGCAGTGTATGATGGCCGGTCTTTGCGAAACGGGTTCGTGTCACAGGGCTGTCGCTTGAGGGTGGCAGGCTGGCGCAAACCTTGTTTTTCACGTTTCTACACCAGGAGATATCCAATGAGCGTACTCGTAGGCAAACAAGCCCCTGACTTCACCGTACCGGCCGTACTCGGCAATGGCGAAATCGTAGACAGCTTCACCCTGTCCTCTGCCATCAAAGGCAAATACGGCCTGGTGTTCTTCTACCCACTGGACTTCACCTTCGTTTGCCCGTCGGAGCTGATTGCTCTGGATAACCGCATGTCTGAGTTCAAGGCACGCAACGTTGAAGTGATCGCTGTGTCCATCGACTCGCATTTCACCCACAACGCGTGGCGCAACACCCCGGTCAACAATGGCGGTATCGGCGAAGTCCGTTACACCATGGCTGCCGACATCAAGCAGGAAATCATGAAAGCCTACGACGTTCAGTCCGCTGATGGCGTGGCCTTCCGTGGTGCGTTCCTGATCGACGACAAAGGCGTTGTCCGTTCGCAGATCGTTAACGACCTGCCGCTGGGTCGTAACATGGAAGAGTTGCTGCGTCTGGTCGACGCTCTGCAATTCCACGAAGAGCACGGCGAAGTCTGCCCTGCGAACTGGAAAAAAGGCGACAAGGGCATGAACGCTTCGCCAGAAGGCGTCGCGGCCTACCTGACCGAGCACGCTGCTGCGCTGTAAGGCACACGCTCCTGCTACAAAAAGCAGGTACAAAAAAACCGGCCCTTGAGGCCGGTTTTTTTATGGGTGGGATGAGTGCGACGGATCAGTCGTCGAAGTCTTCCCAACCGCCCATTTGTTTCCAGCGATTGACGATGCCGCAGAACAGCTCGGCGGTCTTCTCCGTGTCATAGCGAGCCGAGTGGGCCTCGCGACCGTCGAAGTCGATGTCGGCTGCCTGACAGGCTTTGGCCAGCACCGTTTGACCATAAGCCAGGCCGGCGAGGGTGGCTGTGTCAAAGCTGGAGAACGGGTGAAACGGGTTGCGCTTCATGTCCAGGCGCGCGACGGCAGCGTTGAGGAAGCCCAGGTCGAAGCTGCTGTTGTGACCGACCAGAATCGCCCGCTTGCAACCGTTGGCTTTGAGCGCCTTGCGTACACCGCGGAAGATATCGTTCAGCGCCGACTCTTCGCTCACGGCCATGCGAAGCGGGTGATCGAGCTTGATCCCGGTGAACTCCAGCGCTGCCGCTTCGACGTTCGCACCTTCGAAAGGCTCGACCCGGAAGAAGTAGGTGTGATCAGGGTAGACAAAGCCCTTTTCATCCATGGCGATGGTAGTCGCGGCGATTTCCAGCAGGGCGTCAGTGGCCGAGTTGAAGCCACCGGTTTCTACGTCGACGACAACCGGCAGGTAACCACGAAACCTGGCAGCCATTGGATGACGAGGACCGCCTCCGCCGCCTTGACCTTCCTGTTCATCGTCGAAATGGTCTTCGCTCACGCGTGTTCCTCCAGCAGGCGCCAGCGCAGTTTTTCACCGGCGCGCAGCGGGATAACGGTCAGCTCGCCAAACGGCAGGCTGGTTGGGGCGGTCCATTCTTCGCGGACCAGGGTGATGCGATCGGTGTTCACCGGCAGGCCATAGAAGCGAGGGCCGTTGAGGCTGGCGAACGCTTCGAGCTTGTCCAGCGCATTGCGCTGTTCGAAGGCTTCGGCATACATCTCGATCGCAGCAAAAGCGGTGTAGCAACCGGCACAACCGCAGGCGGCTTCCTTGGCGTGCTGGGCATGGGGGGCCGAGTCGGTGCCAAGGAAGAATTTTTCACTGCCGCTGGTGGCGGCATCGAGCAACGCTTCCTGGTGCGTGTTGCGCTTGAGAATCGGCAGGCAATAGAAGTGCGGCCGAATCCCGCCCACCAGCATGTGGTTGCGGTTGTACAGCAGGTGATGCGCAGTGATGGTTGCGCCAACGTTGGCCGAAGCCGAGTTGACGAACTGCACGGCGTCAGCGGTGGTGATGTGTTCGAACACTACTTTGAGGGTCGGGAAACGCTCGACCACGCGACGCATGTGCTCATCGATGAAGATTTTTTCGCGGTCGAACACGTCGACATCGCCACGGGTGACTTCGCCGTGGATCAGCAAGGGCATTCCCACTTCGGCCATGGCCTCGAGTGCAGGGAAGATCTTGTCGATGCTGGTGACGCCAGAGTCCGAGTTGGTGGTCGCGCCGGCCGGGTACAGCTTGGCGGCGTGAATGAAACCGGTAGCCTTGGCCTCGCGAATTTCTTCGGGCTGGGTGCGGTCGGTCAGGTACAGGACCATCAGCGGTTCGAACCGGCTGCCGGCCGGGCGGGCAGCGAGGATGCGCTGGCGGTAGCCATCGGCCTCAGCCGCATTGCGGACAGGAGGTACCAGGTTGGGCATGATGATGGCGCGACCAAAGGTGCGCGCGACATCCGCGACGGTATTGGTCAACACGGCACCATCGCGAAGATGAATGTGCCAGTCGTCGGGACGCAGCAGGGTCAGGCGGTCGGACATGAGGGGATTCCAGGCGGGTCAAACTGAGGGGAATGCTACCGGAAAAGACTCTTGCAGGCACTCGCTATCAAGTTTTGCAGGAAGCTTCCGATATCCAACAGGTATGCCGTAAACATCTGTGTGTCGGTCTTTTTGTTGTAGAAGCCAGTGGAGCCTCCCGTGCGCCAGCGTTATTTAGCCTTGCTCAGTGTGTTTGCCAGCCTTCCCGCGATGGCGCTCACTTTCCAGACCCGTCTGGAGAGCATTGAGTGGACGGTCGAAGGCGACAAGTTCGAGTGCCGCCTGACCCAGCCGATCACCGATTTCGGCTCGGGACAGTTCGTGCGTCGAGCCGGAGAGCAGGCGACGTTTCGTCTGAATGCCTACAACGCCGTGATGGGTGGAGGTTCGGCTACCTTGCTGGCCGCCGCAGCGCCCTGGCAACCGGGGCGGGGCGATATCAATCTGGGTACAGTGAGAATCGGCAGTGGTAACGTGTTGTTCAACAGCTCACACGCTCAGGCCGGACGCTTGATCAGTGGCCTGATGGATGGGCGCAGTCCCGTGGTCCGGCATGCCTCTGGCGATGGGCGGGTGTCGGAAGTGCGCCTGTTACCGGTCAAGTTCAATAAAGCGTTTGCCGACTACCAGGGGTGTGTCGCCAAGCTGTTGCCACAGAATTTCGATCAGGTGAAGCAGTCCGAAGTCGGATTCCCCGGCGGCGGCATCGAGCTCGATGCTGCCGCGAAAGCCAGGCTGCAGGTGATGCTCGAATTCATGAAGGCCGATCCGACGGTCAATCACATCGAACTCGACGGCCATTCCGACAACAGCGGCAATCGCCTGACCAACCGTGACCTGTCACGTCGCCGCGCCCTGGCCGTCATGGAGTTCTTCAAGGCGAACGGCATCCAGGAGTCGCAGATCACCGTGCGCTTCCATGGCGAGCGTTATCCGCTGGCACCCAATACCAACAACGCCAATCGCTCGAAGAACCGCCGGGTTGCGGTGCGTCTGGAGCGGGGAGCACCACCGGAACAAGTGGCGCCTCAAGCCACTAAGCCGGCCGCTTCGGCAACATCCTGACTCCTTGGTCATCGTCGCGCTCTCGACATAATCTGTCGCTTCGTCGTCATAAGCTGTCGCGCCACTGTAAATTATCCTGCATGAGCGGTAGACTTCCCGGCTTTCCGTAGAACCCCGTGGAGTGATGGCATGGCGGACGTAAACAAGGTCGTTCTGGCGTATTCCGGCGGCCTGGACACTTCGGTGATCCTCAAGTGGCTGCAGGATACTTATAACTGTGAAGTGGTGACCTTCACCGCTGACCTGGGTCAGGGCGAAGAGGTCGAACCGGCACGCGCCAAGGCACAGGCCATGGGCGTGAAAGAAATCTACATCGACGACTTGCGCGAAGAGTTCGTGCGCGATTTCGTGTTCCCGATGTTCCGCGCCAACACCGTTTACGAAGGCGAGTACCTGCTGGGTACTTCCATCGCTCGTCCGCTGATCGCCAAGCGCCTGATCGAAATCGCCAACGAAACCGGCGCTGACGCCATTTCCCATGGCGCCACCGGCAAAGGCAATGACCAGGTTCGTTTCGAACTGGGCGCCTATGCCCTCAAGCCTGGCGTGAAAGTGATCGCCCCATGGCGCGAATGGGACCTGCTGTCCCGTGAGAAGCTGATGGATTACGCTGAAAAGCACGCAATCCCGATCGAACGTCACGGCAAGAAAAAATCCCCATACTCGATGGATGCCAATCTGCTGCACATCTCCTATGAAGGCGGCGTGCTGGAAGACACCTGGACCGAGCATGAAGAAGACATGTGGCGCTGGACTGTCTCCCCGGAGAACGCTCCTGACAAGCCGCAGTACCTGGAGCTGACTTACCGCAACGGCGACATCGTGGCCCTGGACGGCGTCGAAATGACCCCGGCTACCGTGCTGGCGACCCTGAACCGTATCGGTGGCGAACACGGTATCGGACGTCTGGATATCGTCGAGAACCGTTACGTGGGCATGAAATCCCGTGGCTGCTACGAGACGCCCGGCGGCACCATCATGCTGCGCGCCCACCGTGCGATCGAATCGATCACCCTGGACCGCGAAGTGGCTCACCTCAAGGACGAGCTGATGCCGAAGTACGCCAGCCTGATCTACACCGGCTACTGGTGGAGTCCTGAGCGTCTGATGCTGCAACAGATGATTGATGCGTCCCAGGTTCACGTGAACGGCGTCGTGCGCCTGAAGCTGTACAAGGGCAACGTGATCGTCACCGGTCGCAAGTCCGATGAGTCGTTGTTCGACGCCAACATCGCGACCTTCGAGGAAGATGGCGGCGCTTACAACCAGGCCGATGCGGCGGGCTTCATCAAGCTCAATGCCTTGCGCATGCGTATTGCTGCAAACAAAGGCCGCAAGCTGTTCTGAGTGGTTTGAGCCTGTGATGGATGTGTGGCCTCGTCATCGACGGGGCCACGCATCTGAAAGAGGTTTTTTAAATTTGCGATACGACGATTCACGTTTGACCTGATTCATACCTCCCCGTCCGCCTCTCACTGATCAACCCTATCTTGCTGCTGAGCGTTGTGTGTCAGTCGGCAATCGGGGTCCATGACAGTCATCCCCTGTGAACTCAAGTTGTAAGCCACACAGAAATGGGCGCTGCCGCGTTTTTTTGTCTGTTTGAAATATTTGAGTACACGTCCATTCAGTAATTTTTCGGATTCCGCGCCGGTAAGAAACAAAATTACGCGCGGCCGCTTTTCCTGTGTCCTTTGTATCTTCTCCAGCGAAGAGCTGAGATCGGGTTTGTTTTTCATCCCGCGTGTATCGATGATGTGCAGATCCCTCAGTAATTCGGGCAGGCGAATATGGAGCGGAGGCTGCAACCCGGTTTCGTCTGGCGGAGCCTGTGCACTGCCGGGAGAGGAGGCTGGCCGCAAGTCATTTACCGAAGCGTTATTTTTCTGCGTCTGCGCCTCGTTCATGGCCTTCAGAAAGTGCTCATCCTTTTCAAAGTCAGAAGGTGAATACAGAGATCGGTAATTGAAGTTGAGTGTGGCAAAGAAAAGGAACAGTAGATAAAAGGGAAAGCTGATTAGAAACCAGACGTAAATCTCTCTTTCCTGATTGTCCAGGAACGGAAGAGAGATTGCTGCCGATGTTTCAGACAGTGTTGCGAATGTCGCGATTATTGTCATGGGGTTGGTTATGCTTTTTTTTAGTTTGTTCATTTCTGTTACTCGTCGTGTTGTATCTTCTCGTTCGGAATGAGATGTAGTGCGCGTTGTTGAGGGTTATGTTATGCCATTCATTTGTCGTTTATGTCTTTAATGCCTTCGTGTCGATTGTAAGTCATGCTTGTTTTGTTTTTTTTGGGGTCGTGGTTTGTTGTTGGTTTGATAATAATTATCTATCTGGGAATTTTTGCTGTAAGAGTAAATGGGTGGTCGATGTGTGATATTTCTGGTGTGAGTGTTTTTAGTGGGTGGCGTCAGTTGCATTTTAGTGTCGAGTGTCCATTCGGATGTTGTTTGCCGGATTCTGGTTTTTAGTTTTTAAGTTGCAAGTTGATACTAAAAATGTTGTAAGGCGTAATTTATTCGCGCGGATACAATTTTTTTTGCATTGTGTTCGAGGGTGTTTTGTAGGACTAATCCGCGATTCTTGTAGGGAATGTCTCTTGGTGCAGGTCGTTGGGGGGGGCGGCATGCCATGGGTGAAACGACTAGGCTATTGTGCTGGCTCTAAAAATTCGAACAGCGAAAATTGGACTTGCCCATGAATAAAGTGCTGATCGTGGATGATCACCCCGTCATTCGTCTTGCGGTACGTATGCTAATGGAGCGTCATGGCTACGAAGTTGTTGCAGAAACCGATAACGGCGTGGATGCATTGCAACTTGCTCGCGAACACATGCCGGATATTGTCATTCTGGATATCGGAATACCGAAACTGGACGGTCTGGAAGTTATTGCGCGTCTTGCATCAGCGGCAATGCCTATGAAAGTTCTGATATTGACTTCCCAGGCTCCCGGACACTTTTCCATGCGCTGCATGCAGTCGGGGGCTGCGGGGTATGTTTGCAAGCAGCAGGATCTGACGGAGTTACTCAGTGCGATAAAAGCGGTTTTGTCCGGTTACAGCTACTTTCCCAATCAGGCTTTACATACCGTGCGCGCCAGTCTCGGGAACGCCAGTGAAGCCGATATGGTGGATCGCCTGTCAGGGCGGGAAATGATGGTCTTGCAACAGCTGGCCAGGGGTAAGACCAACAAGGAGATTGCCGATGGGATGTTTCTCAGCAACAAGACCGTCAGTACTTACAAGACGCGCCTGTTGCTGAAGCTCAATGCCCGCTCCCTGGTTGACCTGATCGAACTGGCTCAGCGCAATGGGCTAGTGTGATTTTATCCGGGGCGACCATACGTGATGAACGGGCATTTATCGCGGTTCGGCACACAGTAAAAAGCCTCCGTTTCGGGAGGCTTTCAGGTGTCATAAGTCAAAGTCGTAATCGGCCAATTGCTTTTGCAGTCGGCGCTCCTCCAGCAGATTGTCGATGGTACGCCGTTTGCTCAGGTTGGTTTTTGCGACTTCAACCACAGGTTCGGCATCATCAGCCTCAACGGCAGTGAATTCTTCATCTACGTCCAATTGCTCTTTGCCAGTGCTCATTTAGTTACTCCAGGCTAAGAAGGCCTTTGGGGCTCCTTATATCGACAATCTCCCGGCGGGTAAAAAAGATTTTTTCAATCGGCGAATCAATAAATTCAATAGTGGCTCAATCGTCCGAGGTCTTGTGCTTGTATTCGCACAAGTCTTCGATGCGGCAACTGCCGCACCGGGGCTTGCGGGCCAGGCAAACGTAGCGACCGTGAAGGATCAACCAGTGGTGGGAGTCGAGCAGGTACTCCTTGGGCACGAACTTCATCAGTTTTTTCTCGACTTCGACCACATTCTTGCCGGGCGCAATGCCGGTGCGGTTACTGACACGGAAAATATGGGTGTCCACGGCCATGGTCAACTGGCGAAATGCGGTATTGAGTACCACGTTGGCAGTTTTGCGGCCCACACCTGGCAGGGCTTCCAACTCTTCACGGGTCTGTGGCACTTCCCCGGCATGACGTTCCACCAGCAAGCGACAGGTCTCGATCACGTTTTTAGCTTTGCTGTTGAACAGGCCGATGGTCTTGATGTATTCCGACAGGCCTTCGACGCCCAGGGCATGGATTGCCGCAGGGGTATTAGCTATCGGGAACAGTTTTGCCGTGGCCTTGTTGACACCGACATCGGTCGATTGCGCCGAAAGAATCACCGCTATCAGCAGTTCAAACGGTGAGGAATAGGCCAGTTCGGTCTTCGGTTCCGGGTTGTCTTCATGCAGCCTGCGGAAAATTTCCAGACGTTTTGCGGCATTCATGGGCAGTGCGATTCCTCGAAAGCGATCAATGTGAAGGTGTCGGGCGCTGCCAGGCCTGCCATGCGGCGACCAGCAACCCCAGCAAAATGAAACCACCCGGGGCCAGTGTGGCCAAGCGCAAGCCTCCGTCGGCGGTCAGCACCCAGCCGCGCCAATCCGCTTGCGTCGCAGCAGCGAGCCACGGTAGATGATGACCCAGAGTCCCGTTGCCAATAAGTTCGCGCAGCACGCCCAGGCCCACCATCAATGCGCCGAACAGGCCGCACAGGCGCAGACGATCGCGCCAACTGTTCTGGAAGAAACCCGTGTGGTCGAGCACGACGCATTGCAATGCAATCAAAGCGGCATAGATTCCCACCTGTTGATGCCATTGCAACGACCAGATTTGCGCCCCGAGTTCCGCGCAACTGGTCAGCGTTGCGGCGAGCAGCACGCTTGCCGGCAAATGCGTCGCCGTATGCAAGCGAGAGCGCAATGCATTCATGCCCAGCCCAAAAACACTGATCACCACGATGAACATCAGCCAAAGGCCGAGCGCGCTCACCAGTGAACCGGTGGCGCCGATAAGCGGCGCGAGCATCAATGAATGCTGCAACAGCAATGATTTACTCATGGGAAGGGCTCCCAAGCAGTTTTTGTCGGTGCTCATCGAAGTAACGCAGCGCGTCATGGGTGGCGTTTATCACCGCTCTGGAAGTAATTGTCGCGCCTGCAATCTGGTCGAATTGCCCTTGATCTTTTTTCAAGGCCCAGCCGTTGTCGACCGGATCGGTTCGGGACTTGCCGGAAAACATTTGAAGCCAGGTATTGGGCCAGTCGGCGATCCGTGCGCCGAGCCCCGGTGTTTCCGCTTGCTTGAGCGTTTTGATGCCAATCAGCCTGCCGTTGGCGTCGATGGCGATCAGCAGCTCGATGGCGCCTGCGTAACCCAGGGTCTGGCTGCGCAGCAGCACGGCATACGCCTGCCCGGCCTTGGTTGCCCGGTAGCCCGTAAGCAGTGTGCTGTTGCCCAGTGCTGTGTTTTCAAGCGTGAGCGTTTGATCCAGCGGCTGATTGTCGTAGCTGCCGGGCGGTAGCAGGTCCAGCAGGTTACGACTGTCGATCAGGCGTTGCTCCGCCGCGATCCGTGGCTCGCTGCTGTGCTGCACAAGCCAGGTCAGGCCGATTCCGAGGACGGCCAGTAAGGTCAGGACGGCAACGCTCGAAGCCCGGTTCATGATGCAGTCCGCTGCTGTCTGACCGCGACAAACCGTTCCAGCGTCGGCACGCAGAGGTTCATCAACAGCACCGCAAAAGCCACGCCGTCCGGGTAGCCGCCCCACGTACGAATCAGATACGTCAGCAGCCCGACACCCATGCCGAACAGCAGTCGTGCGCCGGGGCTTTTGGCGCCGGACACTGGTTCCGTAACGATAAAGAACGCTCCCAGCATGCTGGCGCCGGTCAATAGATGAAACAGCGGTGAACCATGGGAATCGGAGCCTGAGCCGTTCCAGCACACTAGACTGATGATAAACAGGCTGGCGAGCATGCCGACCGGCGCATGCCAGCTGAACACGCGTCGTTGCAGCAGAAACGCGCCACCCGCGAGAAAGGCCAGGTTCACCCATTCCACACCGCGACCACCGAAATGGCCAAACGCCGGATTGGCCGAGAACAGTTCGTCCATGGTGAGGCTTTTATTGATCCGCAGGCTGTCCAGTGCAGTGGCCCGAACCCACGCATCCGGGGTTGGACCGAAACCGAACACTTGCTGTAAGCCGCCCGACAGATTCAGGCCGTGGGACGCGGGCCAGTGGGTCATCTCTTGCGGAAAAGCCACCATCACCAGGGCGAAACCGAGCATCGCCGGGTTGAACGGATTGCTTCCCACACCGCCATACAGGTGTTTACCGAACACCATGGCAAACGCGGCAGCACTGACCGTGAGCCACCACGGGCAATAGGGCGGCAAGGCCAGGGCCAGCAGGGTTGCACTGACGAGGGCACTGCCATCGTTCAAAGTCGGCTTGAGGGGGCGCTTGCGCAAGTGCAGTACCGCCGCTTCAACGGCCAGCACACTGGCGCTTGCCAGTAGCAAATTGATCAAGACCCCCCAGCCGTATAGCCAGAACAACGCCAGCATCCCTGGCAACGTAGCCAATAGAACCAGTTTCATGGCCTGCTGAAGGCGTTCGTCGACCGATTCAAGGGCTTGCATAGGCATCCACCTGGCGTTCGGCTTCACTGACTGCACGTTCCAGTGTTTCGATCTGCTCAGCGGGCGCTTCGGCAGTTTGGGCTTTTTTGAGTTCCGCGCGGCGCATGGCCAACTGGATCTTCGCCCGATTCAGGTCGGCATTCTTCGGTGGAGCAGCAACCGTGGCGGGTGCAGGGGACGACGGCGCTGCGTTTTCCAGTTGTGCCAAGGCTTGCTCGGCGGCTTCGAATTGCTGCTGCAGAACGATCAACTGCGACTGCTGTTCGAAGGTCGGCGGATGGCCAAAAGCCTTGAGTGACTTGGTCAGTTGCGCCCGACTCATTGCCAGATCGATCTTGGCTTTCTTCAGCGCCGCATCGGCATTGGCGGCTTTCTGTGCGCGGACGCGTTCGAGGGCGGCTTGCACGGGGTCAAGCGTCGCTTGCGCGGATTGGGCGGCGCGTTGCGCGCGGGCCTGGCGCTCGGCGGCTTTTTGTTGTTCTTCGTGCTGCAAACGGGCGTTGCGTTGCTCGAAACGGCGCCGTGCGTGATCGCGTTTGACGGCGCGTGCCCGTTGTTCTTCCAGGCTGAACGCCATGCCACCGACAATCGGCAGCACGGTGGCCTTCGGCAACGGATGCATTTCGATGCAATCCACAGGGCAGGGCGCCACGCAGAGGTCGCAACCGGTGCATTCGTCGATGATCACCGTGTGCATCAGCTTGGCCGCGCCGACGATGGCGTCTACCGGGCAAGCCTGGATGCACTTGGTGCAACCGATGCACTCGGCTTCGCGGATGTAGGCAATCTGTGCCGGGGCGGATCCACGGCTGAGATCCAGTTCCAGCACCGGTACCTTCAGCAGTTCGGCCAGGGCGTTGATGGTTTCGTTGCCGCCCGGTGGACACTTGTTGATCGGCTCGCCGTTGGCGATGCCTTCAGCGTAGGGCTTGCATCCGGGATGGCCGCACTTGCCGCATTGGGTCTGCGGCAAGAGGGCGTCGATGCGTTGAATCAGACTCATGTTTTGATCAGTCCGCTGAATCCTAGAAAGGCCACTGCGATCAGGCCGGCGCCGATCAGGTCGATCGGCAAGCCGCGAAAGGGCAGCGGAACATCGTTATCGAGAGTGCGTTGACGCAGGTCGTTGAACAGACTCAGCACCAGCCAGAATCCCAGGCCGCCGCCCAGGCTCAGGGCTGCGGCAGCAAAAAAGCCTTTGTCACCCTCAATGCCGAGAAGCGCCACCCCGAGTACTGCGGCGTTGCCCAGCAGCAGCGGCCAGAGACCGTCAAACGACAGCGTCGAAAATACCCGGGACAAGCCCTTGAGCAGAGGACCGATCAGCAGCACGCTCAGAGGCAGGAACACGAACAGGCGCAGCGAGGTCAATTCCAGCGGGATGAGCAGCCCATGATAGAGCGCATAACCGAGCAGGCCGACGATCAACATCAGGCAGGTCGTCGCCACGCCCAGGGCATGGGCTTGCTGACGTTGGCTGCCCAGCAGCGGATCGACACCCAGCGGCCAATGCAACACAAGGTTGTTGATCAGGGCGGTGCTGATAAGCGTGAGCAGTGTTTCGGTCATGATCGTGCCGGCAAGGACGGAGTTGTTTAACACCGCTGTCTAGAAAAGCTTAGGCATTATCCGGCAAGGGCGGAGGGTGGGCCAGACATGAAAATCCCACAGGCGCGCCAGGCACGACTGTGGGATCGGTTTGCCGCCGTGCCTTACTTGATCCGCTGACCAGGCTTGGCGCCGCTGTCAGGGCTCAGCAGATAGATTTCTTCACCGCCAGGACCGGCCGCCATCACCATGCCCTCGGAGATGCCGAATTTCATTTTGCGAGGCTTGAGGTTGGCGATCATCATGGTCAGGCGACCATTGAGCTTGGACGGGTCCGGGTAGGCGCTCTTGATCCCGGAGAACACGTTGCGTTGTTCGTCACCGATGTCGAGCGTCAGGCGCAACAGTTTGTCGGCGCCTTCCACAGCTTCTGCCTTGACGATCAGGGCAACGCGCAGGTCGACCGCAGCGAAGGTGTCGAATTCGATTTCCGGGGACAACGGATCCTTGGCCAGTTCGCCGTTGCCGGCGCTTGCAGCTTCGCCGGTGTCGGTCTGGCTGGCGGTCAGGTCTTCTTTCGAAGCGTCCGTCATGGCCTGCACTTTAACCGGGTCGATACGGGTCATCAGCGGCTTGAACTCGTTCAACTGATGGTTGGCAAGCCAGATCGTATGATCGTTCCAGGTCAATGGCGCGACGTTCAGGAATGCCTCGGCATCGGCAGCCAGAAGCGGCAGTACCGGCTTGAGGAAGATCACCAGCTGGCGGAACAGGTTGACGCCGGTGGCGCAGATGGCCTGGACTTCATCCTGCTTGCCTTCCTGTTTGTTCAGCGACCACGGTGCCTTGTCGGCGATCCAGGCGTTGGCGCGGTCGGCCAGGGCCATGATCTCGCGCATGGCGCGGGCAAAGTCGCGGGCCTCGTAGGCGTCGGCGATGCCAGGCGTGGCGGCCAGGAAGGCTTCGGTCAGCTCCGGCGCGGCATTGGTGTCGACCATGACGCCGGCATTGCCCTTGTGGATGAAACCGGCGCAACGGCTGGCGATGTTGACGACTTTGCCGACCAGGTCGGAATTGACCTTCTGCACGAAGTCTTCGAGGTTCAGGTCGAGGTCGTCGACGCCACGGCTCAGTTTGGCCGCGTAGTAGTAGCGCAGGTATTCCGGCGACAGATGATCCAGGTAGGTCCGGGCCTTGATGAAGGTGCCACGGGACTTGGACATTTTCTGGCCGTTGACGGTCAGGTAGCCGTGCACGTTGATGCCGGTCGGCTTGCGGTAGCCTGCGCCCTCGAGCATGGCTGGCCAGAACAGGGCGTGGAAGTTGACGATGTCCTTGCCGATGAAATGGTACAGCTCGGCGGTGGAGTCCTTGCCCCAGAACGCGTCGAAGTCCAGCTCCGGCGTACGGTTGCACAGGTTTTTGAAGCTCGCCATGTAGCCGATCGGCGCATCCAGCCACACGTAGAAGTACTTGCCCGGCTCGTCTGGAATTTCAAAGCCGAAGTACGGCGCATCGCGGGAGATGTCCCACTGTTGCAGGCCGGCATCCAGCCATTCGGCGATTTTGTTGGCGACGGCGTCTTGCAGGGTGCCGCTGCGGGTCCAGGCCTGCAACATTTCCTGGAAGTCTGGCAACTTGAAGAAGAAGTGCTGGGAATCCTTGAGCACCGGGGTGGCGCCGGAGATCGCCGACTTGGGATCTTTCAGGTCGGTCGGTGCGTAGGTCGCGCCGCATTTTTCGCAGTTGTCGCCGTACTGGTCTTGCGTGCCGCATTTCGGGCAAGTGCCCTTGATGAAGCGGTCGGCCAGGAACATTTTCTTTTCCGGGTCGAAATACTGCGTGATCGAACGCGTGGCGATATGCCCGGCGTCGCGCAGCTTCAGGTAGATCTGGCTCGACAGCTCACGGTTTTCTTCGGCGTGAGTGGAGTGGAAGTTGTCGAAGTCCACCAGGAACTCGGCAAAGTCGGCGCTGTGTTCAGCCTGGACGTTGGCGATCAGTTGTTCCGGGGTGATGCCTTCCTTTTCCGCGCGCAGCATGATCGCCGAACCGTGGGCGTCGTCGGCGCAGACATAAATGCATTGATTGCCGCGGTGCTTCTGGAAGCGCACCCACATATCGGTCTGGATGTATTCCAGCATATGGCCGAGGTGAATCGAACCATTGGCATAGGGCAGGGCGCTGGTGACGAGGATCTTGCGTGGCTCGGACATGGGGCTCGGCTACTTGATGAAACGGAGGTCGGCCACTATAAAGCGCCAGCGCATATTTTTCACCTTTGTGGCTGTTTCCTCCGATGATCAAGCCGGTTATGCCTGCAAAAGATCGCAGCCATCCCGCCCAACGATCAGAACAGGTACGATACCCGTCATCTTTTCCAGTCCCGTTTTCGGAGTTGCCCATGAGCGCCGTCAATCGCGCAGCGGTGGAAGCCGTCCTTCGCCAATACACCGACCCTTACCTGAACCAGGACCCGGTCAGCGCCGGGTGCGTGCGCAGCATCGACATTCAGGGTGACCGCGTCAGCGTTCAGCTTGAGTTGGGCTATGCCGCCGGCCTGTTCAAAAGCGGCTGGGCACAGATGCTGCAAATGGCCATTGAAGGCCTGGACGGCGTGACAACTGCCCGCGTTGATATCACCAGTGTGATTGCCGCGCACAAGGCCCAGGCACAGATTCCAGGCCTGGCCAACGTCAAGAACGTGGTGGCCGTGGCATCGGGCAAGGGTGGCGTCGGCAAATCCACCACCGCGGCCAACCTTGCGCTGGCCCTGGCCCGCGAAGGCGCCAAGGTCGGGATTCTCGATGCGGATATCTACGGCCCGAGCCAGGGCATCATGTTCGGTATACCTGAGCGCACCCGTCCCGAGGTCAAGGATCAGAAATGGTTCGTTCCGCTCAAGTCCCATGGCGTGGAAGTGATGTCCATGGCTTTCCTCACCGACGACAACACGCCGATGGTGTGGCGCGGGCCGATGGTCTCAGGCGCGTTGTTGCAACTGGTGACCCAATCCGCGTGGGGCGACCTGGATTACCTGGTCATCGACATGCCGCCGGGTACCGGTGACATCCAGTTGACCCTGGCGCAGAAAGTCCCGGTGGCCGGTGCCGTCATTGTCACCACACCGCAGGACCTGGCCTTGCTCGATGCACGCAAGGGCGTTGAAATGTTCCGCAAGGTCAACATTCCGGTGCTGGGCGTGGTGGAAAACATGGCCGTGCACATCTGCTCCAACTGCGGACATGCCGAGCATCTGTTCGGCGAGGGCGGCGGAGTGAAACTGGCCAACCAGTACGGTGTTGAACTATTGGCCTCGTTGCCGCTGTCGATGGTCATCCGAGAACAGGCCGATGGCGGCAAGCCGACGGTGATCGCCGAGCCGGACAGCCAGATCGCCATGGTTTACCAGGAACTGGCCCGCCATGTCGGTGCGCGGATCGTATTGCAGGAAGCGGCGACGCCAGCGATGCCGAACATCACCATCAGCGACGATTGATTCACTGAAATACAGCCCCTGTGGGGGCGAGCCTGCTCGCGAATGCGCAGTGTCAGTCAACGAATGTGTTGAATGTGAAACTGCTTTCGCGAGCAGGCTCGCTCCCACAGGGCTTTCGGGTTGGGGTTTAGATGCGCAACCCGCCATCCATTTCCAGAATCCGGCCGGTGTAATAGTCGTTCTCGAAAATGTACGCCGCCGAATGAGCGATCTCTTCCGGCTTGCCCATGCGCTTGAGTGGAATGCCCGAGGTCATTTTCTCCAGCGCTTCGGGTTTCATGCCCAGGGTCATCTCGGTTTCAATAAAGCCTGGTGCAATACCGGCCACGCGGATGCCGTAGCGCGCCAGTTCCTTGGCCCAGGTCACGGTTGCGGCGGCGACACCGGCCTTGGCGGCGGAATAGTTGGTCTGGCCGACATTGCCGGCGCGGGAAATCGACGAGATATTGATGATCGTGCCGCTGTTCTTCAACTCGACCATTTTCGCCGCGACTTCACGGGTGCACAGGAACACGCCGGTCAGGTTGACGTCGATGACCGCTTGCCACTGGGCCAGGCTCATTTTGGTCATCTCGCCATCTTTGACCTTAAGCAACAGCCCGTCGCGCAGGATGCCGGCGTTGTTGATCAGACCGTGGATCGCGCCGAAGTCTTCGGCGACCTGGGCGACCATATGGGTTACTTGCTCTTCATTGGCCACGTTGCACAGGTAGGCGCGGGCTTCGACACCCTTGGCCTTGCAAGCCGCCACGGTGTCATCGAGTTTTTCCTGGTTCAGGTCGACCAGCGCAAGCTTGGCGCCCTTGCTGGCGAAATACTCGGCCATGGATCGGCCCAAACCCTGGCAACCGCCAGTGATAATGATTACTTTGTCAGTGAGTTGCATTCGTTTGCCCCCGGTAGCAGGTCTGAGTGGTTTTCGTGTAGAGAGCCTCTCGATCTGCGCCCGGCGTGGCCTGGCTGCACATGAGAAATGCCCCGATGGCGTTCTGGAACTTTCACCAGTCGCCCGTCCGTTTTTCTGACGGATTCTATAAAAGGAGTCATAAATTGAGCGTTGAAGTTGCCAAGCATGCCCGAGAATTGCTGCTCAAGGAATACCGTGGAGTCCTGTCGACGCTCTCCAAGGCAATGCCCGGTTTTCCGTTCGGTTCCGTGGTTCCGTACTGCCTGGACGAGCAAGGCCGGCCGTTGATCCTGATCAGCCGTATCGCCCAGCACACCCACAATTTGCAGAAAGACCCAAAGTGCTCGCTGTTCGTCGGCGAGCGTGGAGCCGAAGATGTGCAAGCCGTCGGTCGCTTGACCTACCTGGCAGAGGCGCACCAGATCGAGGACGAGGCCGCCATCGAAGCCGCCGCCGAGCGTTACTATCGCTACTTCCCGGATTCGAAGAACTATCACAAGGCTCATGATTTCGATTTCTGGGTACTGCAACCGGTGCGTCACCGATACATCGGAGGTTTTGGCGCCATTCACTGGGTCAACGACCTGACCCTGGCCAATCCCTTCGCCGGCAAGACTGAAGTGAGCATGGTCGAGCACATGAACGCCGATCACGCCAAGGCCATTGCCCATTACGTCGACCTGGCGGGGCTGCCGAAAACCGTGCCGGCGCAAATGGTCGGTATCGATACCGAAGGCATGCACCTGCGGATCGGCCAAGGCGTCTACTGGTTGCCGTTCCAGGCTCCATGTAATACGCCGACACAAGTTCGTGAAGCCTTGGTTTTCCTGGCTCACGCCGAGCATTGGCCGAAAAATGAAGTGGCCGACGCTTGAATTCACGAAACGGCGACGTCATCTAAGGTGAACTGGCAAGGCATTCTTGCGTTGAGGAACCATTTGATGCGCCCTTTTTTGTTGCTCTTTCTGCTGTTCCCGGTGTTGGAGCTGTTCGTATTCGTCAAGGTGGCAGGGGCTATCGGGTTTTTCCCGGCCCTGCTGCTGATCATTCTCGGCTCGATGTTCGGCGTGTTCGTACTGCGGATCGCCGGTCTGGCCACGGCACTGCGTGCCCGTGAAAGCCTGAACCGTGGCGAGCTGCCCGCCCAGACCATGCTCGAAGGCCTGATGCTGGCATTGGCCGGTGGCCTGTTGATCCTTCCGGGCTTCATCAGCGACGTGATCGGCCTGGTCATGCTGCTGCCGATCAGTCGTCGTCTGCTGGCCAATAAAATGCGCCGGCGTGCCGAGGAGCAAGCAACCCGCCAACGTGCATTCGCCGAGGACCTCCAGTCCCGTGGCGGTCCCGCGCCGCGTGAACCGCTGGGCCGCGAGCCCAACGTGATCGAAGGCGAGTTCGAACATCGCGATACCAAGTAACGTCACAGCGACACGGCACCTTCGGGTGCCGTGTTCGTTTGCGGGGCATTGACCTGAAATTTTTTTGCTCCCCGCCCCTTGTAATAAGCTTATGCGCCCTTATGTAACGGTCACCGCAAGGTTTCTGGCAATCACGCCAGACAGACTTCCGCGTCTCGCTTGTCGAGCCGCACCCGGCACCGCCGGATTTTGTTAAACCCGCCGGGACTACACCGGCCGATGAAAACCACAATTAGGAGAGATCGACAATGAAGCTTCGTCCTCTGCATGACCGCGTCGTCATCCGTCGCAGCGAAGAAGAAAAGAAAACCGCTGGCGGTATCGTCCTGCCAGGTTCGGCTGCTGAAAAAGCCAACAGCGGCGAGATCCTCGCTGTCGGCACCGGCCGCGTACTGGAAAACGGTGAAGTGCGTGCACTGTCCGTAAAAGTGGGCGACAAGGTTGTGTTCGGTCCTTACTCCGGCAGCAACACTGTGAAAGTCGACGGCGAAGACCTGCTGGTAATGAGCGAGAACGAAATCCTCGCTGTTATCGAAGGCTGATTCCCCGCTCATTTTCCCGCTACTACAAAGTATTTAAGGAATATCGATCATGGCTGCTAAAGAAGTTAAATTCGGCGATTCCGCCCGCAAGAAAATGCTCACCGGTGTCAACGTTCTGGCTGACGCAGTAAAAGCGACCCTGGGCCCGAAAGGCCGTAACGTGATCATCGAGAAGAGCTTCGGCGCTCCGACCATCACCAAGGACGGCGTTTCCGTAGCCAAGGAAATCGAACTGGAAGACCGTTTCGAAAACATGGGCGCGCAGCTGGTCAAAGACGTTGCCTCCCGTGCCAACGATGACGCAGGCGACGGCACCACCACCGCTACCGTTCTGGCTCAATCGATCGTCAACGAAGGCCTGAAAGCCGTCGCTGCCGGCATGAACCCGATGGACCTCAAGCGCGGTATCGACAAAGCGACCATCGCGATCGTCAAAGAGCTGAAAGCCCTGTCCAAGCCATGCGCTGACACCAAGGCTATCGCTCAGGTAGGTACCATCTCCGCCAACTCCGACAACTCCATCGGCGACATCATTGCCGAAGCCATGGAAAAAGTCGGTAAAGAAGGCGTGATCACCGTTGAAGAAGGCTCGGGCCTGGAAAACGAACTGTCGGTCGTTGAAGGCATGCAGTTCGACCGCGGCTACCTGTCCCCGTACTTCGTCAACAAGCCGGAGACCATGGTCGCCGAGCTGGACGGCCCGCTGATCCTGCTGGTCGACAAAAAGATCTCGAACATCCGCGAAATGCTGCCAGTGCTGGAAGCCGTTGCCAAAGCCGGCCGTCCACTGCTGATCGTGGCCGAAGACGTTGAAGGCGAAGCTCTGGCGACTCTGGTTGTGAACAACATGCGTGGCATCGTTAAAGTCGCAGCCGTCAAGGCACCAGGCTTTGGCGACCGTCGCAAGGCCATGCTGCAGGACATCGCCGTTCTGACCGGCGGTACCGTCATCTCCGAAGAGATCGGTCTGAGCCTGGAAAGCACCACCCTGGAGCACCTGGGTAACGCCAAGCGCGTGACCCTGTCCAAGGAAAACACCACTATCGTTGACGGTGCTGGCGTTCATACTGACATCGAAGGTCGTGTTGCTCAGATCCGTGCTCAGGTTGCCGAGACCTCCTCGGACTACGACCGTGAAAAACTGCAAGAGCGTCTGGCCAAGCTGTCCGGCGGCGTTGCAGTGATCAAGGTTGGCGCTGGCTCCGAAGTTGAAATGAAAGAGAAGAAAGCCCGCGTTGAAGACGCCCTGCACGCTACCCGTGCAGCCGTTGAAGAAGGCGTGGTGCCTGGCGGTGGCGTGGCCCTGATCCGTGCTCTGGAAGCACTGACCGAACTGAAAGGCGACAACGCCGATCAGAACGTGGGTATCGCTGTACTGCGTCGCGCTGTTGAAGCGCCGCTGCGTCAGATCGTTGCCAACTCCGGCGACGAGCCAAGCGTGGTTGTCGACAAGGTCAAGAACGGCGAAGGCAGCTTCGGCTACAACGCTGCGACTGGCGAATACGGCGACATGATCGAAATGGGCATCCTGGACCCAACCAAGGTCACCCGTTCGGCTCTGCAAGCCGCAGCCTCGATTGGCGGTCTGATCCTGACCACCGAAGCAGCAGTCGCTGACGCGCCGAAGAAAGAAGGCGCAGCTGGCGGCGGCATGCCAGACATGGGCGGCATGGGTGGCATGGGCGGCATGATGTAAGCCAGCCTTACCCCTGTACTAAAAAACCCGCCTGCGAAAGCAGGCGGGTTTTTTATTGCTCGTATTTTGATGGCCACTTCAATCCATTGTGGGAGCGAGCCGGTTCCCACCGTTTTAAGCTGTGTTTCAGGCGTTGACCGGTTCCGTAAGGGTTTGCGGCTCAGCGCTCGACATGGGCCGATAAAGAGTCCAGTAATACGCCCCCAGGCAAATCAACCAGCAGAACACCGCCGTCCACACGTTGTGAGAGAAGAAGTGCGCCCCCTGCATCATCCGTCCGATGGAAAACACCGAGCCCAGAGTGAAGGCGAAGACGAACGCCGCGCGGGCCAGTCGCGGACGACGGTCGCGCAAGACGAAGAACAGCGCAAACAGAGTGAAACCGGTCGCGGCGTGTCCGCCAGGCCAGCAGCGCCCGGGCTTTTCAGTGGCCGGACGTGGACTGAGCAATTCGCTGTAGGTTTCGTGACCACCAAATTGTTCAAGACTCCACGGACATTGAACCGCCGTCACCGCTTTCATTGGGGTGACAAAGGACGTCGCCAGGCCAAGGGATAGCACCAGGCAGCCTAGCTCCCGCTTGAACGGCATGAGCCTGGCGATGAAGAACGAGCCGACAAAACCGAGAATGGCTAACACCGAGAAGGCAATGACCACTTGCTTGGCACGGTCATGCAGGACGGTTTCCAGGAAGTAACTGTGTCGCCCGATAAAGCCTCCTGCGACCGGATCGTAGAACAGTTTGGCCAGGTCCATGTCCAGCGAGGTCAACTCCAGCAGGATCAGAAGGGTTGCCGCAACGGCGGGTACGCCCAGGTACAGCCAAGCGTTGAGTGGGCGGGAGGCAGGGCGGATGGAGGTCGAAACCATGGCAGTTCCTGGGTTGGTGATGTGACTGACGAGCGCAACGGCGCGGAGTTTGAACCCGATCCTGTCGCCGGCCCGTGAACCGAAAGTGAAAAAGTCGTTAAGGCCCGGACAGGCTTTTCGACCTCGTTGAGTACTGCACGCAATCCTAGCCGTGAGCCACACTTGGCCTTAAGCTGCGCGGGCCAAGACGGCCGTTACCGTGTACGGAGAAGGTGCCTATGCGAATTTTATTGGTTGAAGACAACCGCGATATCCTGGCCAATCTGGCCGATTATCTGGGGCTCAAAGGCTACACCGTGGATTGCGCGCAAGACGGCTTGTCTGGCCTGCACCTGGCGGCCACCGAACATTACGATTTGATCGTGCTCGACATCATGCTGCCCGGCATCGACGGCTACACCTTGTGCAAACGCCTGCGCGAAGATGCCCGCCGTGATACGCCGGTGATCATGCTCACCGCTCGCGATCAACTGGACGACCGCTTGCAGGGCTTCAAGTCCGGTGCCGACGACTACCTGATCAAGCCTTTCGCCTTGTCTGAATTGGCGGCGCGGGTTGAAGCTGTCATGCGCCGGTCCCAGGGCGGTGGTCGCCGCACCTTGCAAGTCGGCGATCTGATCTACGACCTCGACACACTCGAAGTCACCCGCGAAGGCCGTTTGCTCAAACTCAACCCGGTGGGGCTGAAGTTGCTGGCGGTGCTGATGCAGAAAAGTCCTCACGTATTGCGCCGTGAAATTCTCGAAGAGGCGCTGTGGGGCGATGACTGCCCGGACAGCGACAGCCTGCGTAGCCACGTGCATCAGCTGCGCCAGGTGATCGACAAACCGTTCGCCAAACCGTTGTTGCACACCGTGCACGGTGTGGGTTACCGCTTGGCAGAGGGGCGTGATGGAGTTTAGACAGAGCCTCGCTCAACGGATCATCATTGCCTTTGCGCTCATGAGCGCATTGGTGGCGGGCGCTTTTGCCATGGGCATTGTGGCGACCGTGCACCTGGTGGAAGAAAAATTGATTTCTGCAGGTTTGGGCGGCGATCTGCAGCGCCTGTTGCTGATGGATAACGTTTCGGACTGGAGCCATCGCCCCGAACCGGACCAGTTGTTCTATTTCAGCGGTGGGCCGGGCGATTTTGAACTGCCCAAGGATCTGCGTCATCTGGATTCGGGGTTTCACGAGGTGTTCCGCGAGCAGCTGTCGTACCACGCCATGGTCGAAATTGTCGACGGTCGGCGCTATGTGCTGTTGCAGGATCAGAGCGACTTCGAAGAGCGCGAGCGGGTACTGTTCGCCGTGGTGCTGGTGGGCTTCGTGCTCAGCCTGGCACTGGCGGTTTTCCTTGGCTGGGTCCTGGCGCGCAAGGTCATGGCACCGGTCGTACGATTGGCTCGGCAGGTGCGTCATCGCGACCAGTTACTGGGGCTGGCGCCGCCACTGGCGCCGGATTACGCAGCTGATGAAGTGGGTGAACTGGCGGTAGCCTTCGACGCGACCCTCGGACGCCTGCGCCAGGCATTGACCCGGGAGCGGATGTTCACCAGTGACGTCAGCCACGAGTTGCGCACGCCGTTGATGGTGCTTGCCAGTTCTTGCGAGCTGCTGCTGGAAAACCCCGGTATTGATCAGCGGGGTCGCGCTCAGGTTGAGCGAATCGCTCGCGCCAGTGAAGAAATGCGCGATCTGGTGCAAACCTTCCTGATGCTGGCACGGGCACAGCGCGAAGACGCAGGCATGTCGCCACAGCAGACGCTGGGAGAGGTGGCCGACGGGTTGATCAGTCAATGGCGTGCACCGATCGAGGCCAAAGGGCTGAAACTGATTGTCGAACCGGGCAAGCCGCACAACACGCGTTTCAACGCGACGTTTCTGCATGCGGTCATGGGTAACCTGTTGCGTAACGCGCTGCACTACACAGAGCAGGGCTTCATTCGCCTGAGCCTGTCAGGCAGCGGTTTTGTGGTCGAGGACAGTGGCGTGGGTATTCCCGAGGAGAAGCGCGAAGCGATGTTCGAGCCTTTCGTGCGCGGCAACGAGAAGCGCGGGGAGGGCCTGGGCCTGGGACTGTCGTTGGTGCAACGAATCTGTGAAAACCAGGGTTGGAGCGTCAGCCTGAGCAACATGGAGCCCCATGGCTGTCGTTTTCAGGTGGAGTTGCATACATCGAAAGCGGCCTGAAGACATTCCGTCGCTGATCGGTGGCAGAGTCATGTAAAACCTCGAAACGATTCGGGGTATTACATGACAAATTTTTCACAAAGGCATGACCTGGCGATGACACGAGACTACATAAGGTGATCGTCATCAGAAGTACATGAGACCTTGATGATGGCCGGCCCGATCAAACTTGATTTTTCCGAGAAGTACGACGATCAGCACGCACAGCAATACCTGCATAAACACCAGGATGGCGTCAGTCGTAAACTGTCCCATTGGCGTGACGAGCAACTGGCGCGAAAGGCGCTGACGCTGGTTGGCGAGCCGGGCCTGGTGCTCGATCTGCCATGCGGTGCGGGGCGTTTCTGGCCCTTGCTGGCGGAAAAACCCAATCGGGTGATCATCGGAGCCGACAACTCCGAGTCGATGTTGAAGATTGCCACGCAGGCGCAGCCGGCCGATGTGGTGAAGCGGGTACAACCCTTGCACACTTCTGCATTCGACATCGCCTTGCCTGATAACGCCGTCGACAGCATTTTCTGCATGCGTTTGCTCCATCACATCGGTGAAGCCGAGCATCGACGGGTCATTCTGCGTGAATTCGAGCGCGTTACACGCGACAGCGTGATCCTGTCACTGTGGGTGGATGGCAATTTCAAGGCCTGGAAACGCAAGCGTCTCGAACGCAAGCGTGGGCAAGTCGGTTACCAAAACCGATTTGTGTTACCAGCCGCTACGGTAGAGCAGGAATTTGAGGAGGCGGGTTTCCGTATTCAGGAACGTCTGGACTTTTTACCGCTCTATGCCATGTGGCGGGTTTACGTATTACGCAAGAGGTAACAGGATGGCAGTGCAGTGTGCAGCAGGATCGGGCGTCGTATCCCAGGATTGCTTCGACTATTTCTGGAATCAGCGCGGTGAATGGGTGGAAGAACCCAATATCCGGCGCGGAGGAGAAAGTGGCGTAGAACGCGTGGTGAGCAGTGATGGCCAGATGCTCTATGCCAAGCGTCAGACCGGGCACACCTATCGCAGCCTGTTGCATCCGGTCGGGCGGCCGACGGTGTTGCGCGAGCGTGATGCACTCATCGGTGTCGGCCAGCTCGGCGTGGGTGTCCCGGAAATCGTTTTCTGCGGTGCACAGCGCGATCCCGTGCACAAATGGCGCGCATTGCTGGTGACCAAATCATTGGATGGTTTCCTGGAACTCGAACACTGGTACGCGGCTGGTGAGCGTGAGCGTCACGGTGAGGCGCTGCACGATCGGGTGTTGAAGGAATTGGCCGAGAACCTGGCGCGCATGCACAAGGGCCGTTGGCAGCACAGTTGCCTCTATACCAAGCATGTGTTCGTGCGCGTGACCGGTGAAGGCGAGGCCGCCAAGGTCGAAATAGCGCTGATCGATCTGGAGAAATGCCGGCAGCGTTTGAGCGCACGGCAGGCGGCCATTCACGACCTGAAGCAGTTGCGTCGCCACTCGTCGTTCAGCCCTACGGACTGGGAAAAGCTCGTCTATTTTTACAAGACGGCGTTTGGCAGCGCTATCAAAGGTTTATAGCAATGAAACTTGAAGTTGCGCGAGGTTTGTTTTTAGTAGGAGCCTTGGCAGTTGCTTCACTCGCGGTGGCAGCTTGGGAGCAGCCACGCACGCAAGTTCTTAGTTCAGTGAGTGGCGACCATTGCCCCCTGCCACGGGTCGCCAAGGCATCCGTGGCCACTCAGCCCGATCATGATTTATTGCTGTTCATCTTCGGACTGTCTCAAGGATTGAGGCCGCAAAGTTGAAAATATTGAAGCCCAAATAAAGGCCTCGCTGATGCGAGGCCTTTTTTGTTGCGATTTCGCAGGCTACAGAGCCCGCTCCCACAGGGTTATCAGTGCGATGGTTTATCGGGTTTTGCCAGCAAGGTGTACACGCATGGCAACACAAACAACGTAAACAGCGTGCCGATCGACATCCCGGTCGCGATCACGGTACCGATATCGAACCGGCTGACCGCCCCGGCACCCGTGGCGATGATCAGCGGCACCATGCCGAATACCATCGCGGCAGTCGTCATCAACACCGGACGCAGGCGAATAGCCGCGGCTTCCTCCACAGCTTCCCGTGGTGTCAGGCCCTTTTCCTTGCGCAACTGATTGGCGAACTCGACGATCAGAATCCCGTGCTTGCTGATCAACCCGATCAGTGTCACCAATCCGACCTGGGTGTAGATGTTCATGCTCGACCAGCCAAGAAACAGCGGTAGCAACGCGCCGCAAATCGACAGCGGCACGGTCACCAGAATCACCAGCGGATCGCGGAAGCTTTCGAACTGCGCAGCCAGCACGAGGAAAATGATCGCCAATGCCAGGGCAAAGGTGACCCACAAGGCGCTGCCTTCCTGCACGTATTGCCGTGATGCGCCGGCGTAGTCGATGGCAAACCCGACAGGCGCTTCTTCCTGGGCGAACTGGCGCACGGTGTCGATGGCTTCGCCCATGCTGACCAGCGGTACCCCGGAAAGAATGGCGGAGTTGAGTTGCTGGAACTGGTTCAATTGCCGTGGGCGCGCCCGGTCGGTCACGGTAATCAGTGTCGACAGGGCCAGCAATTCACCCTGGGTGTTCCTGACATAGTAATTGTTCAACCAGTCAGGGTTATCCCGGAAGGGTCGCTCCACCTGGGCAATGACTTTGTAGCTACGGCCTTCGATGGTAAACCGGTTGATCTCCGCTTCGCCGAGCAAGGTCGCCAGCGTTCCCCCCAGATCCTGCATCGACACGCCCATCTGCGCAGCCTTGGCACGATCGATATCCACGACTACTTCAGGTTTGTCGAAGGCCAGGTCGACGTCGACGAAAGCGAACTTGCCGGATTCCATCGCGCGTTTTTTCACCCGGTCCATCACTTGCAGCAGTAACTCGTAATCGTTGGCGGTGTTGATGACGAACTGGAAGGGCAGACCCTCACCTGTGCCCGGCAACGACGGCAGGTTGAAGCCGAAAATCTGTAGTCCCGGAATGCTCTCCAGCTTGGCCTGAACGTCGGGCAGGATCTGCATCTGGGTCCGGCTGCGCTCGTTCCAGGGCTTGAGCAGGAAGCCGCCGATGCCCGATTGCACGCCATTGAACCCGTTGATCTGGAACGAGGAGTAGTACTCGGGAAACGCCTTGAAGATCGAGATGAACTCGTCGGTGTAAGTGTTCAGGTAGTCGAGGTTGGTTGGTTGCGGGGCGTTGGCTATCATGAAAATGATGCCCTGGTCCTCATCCGGTGCCAGTTCCGACTTGGTGAACTTGAGCAGCACCGGAATCAGGCACAGCACGATGACGGCGAAGACCAACACCACCGGTCGAGTGTTAAGGGTACCGTGCAGCAGGTGTTGGTACCGACGCTTGAGGCCTTCGAAAATCAGGTCGAGACGATGGGCCAGGCCGGTGGGGTTTTCGTCGTGACGCAGCAGGAAGGCGCACATCATCGGCGACAGCGTCAGGGCCACAACGCCGGAGATCACCACGGCCCCGGCCAGGGTCAGGGCGAACTCCTTGAACAGTGCCCCGGTCAGCCCCGTCAGGAAGCCGATTGGCGCGTAGACTGCCGCCAGGGTGATGGTCATCGATACCACCGGCATGGCGATTTCCCGGGCGCCTTCAATGGCCGCGTCCAGCGGCGACTTGCCTTCTTCGATATGACGGTGAATGTTTTCCACGACAACAATGGCGTCGTCCACTACCAGACCAATGGCCAGCACCATTGCCAGTAGCGTCAGCAGATTGATCGAATACCCCATCATCTGCATGAAGAACATCACGCCGATCATCGACAGCGGGATGGTGACGACCGGGATCACCACCGACCGCAGCGCACCGAGGAACAGGAAGACCACCACGATCACGATCAACACCGCTTCGAACAGGGTTTTCACCACTTCATCGATCGAGGCCTGGATGAACAGTGTGGCGTCGTAGGCGATTTCACCCTTGAGGTTCGGCGGCAGTTGGGCCTCAAGATCGGGCATGATCTTGCGCACTTCCTTGATCACGTCCAGCGGATTGGCGCCAGGCGTTGCCTTGATGCCGATGTACACCGAGGGCGTGCCGCCGAAGGAACTGATGGTGTCGTAGTTTTCCGCGCCCATCTCCACCCGTGCGACATCACGCAACAGCACGCGACTGTCGCCATCGACCTTGAGCGGGATCGCCGCGAAAGCTTCTGCAGACTTGAGCTCGGTACTGGCGTTGATGCTGGTGACCACATACTCGCCTTTCACTTCGCCGGCGGCGGAGAGAAAGTTGTATTGGCGTACCGCGTTGGTCACGTCGCTGGCGCTCAGGCCGAAACCGGCGAGCTTCACCGGGTCCAGCCACAGGCGCATTGCAAATACCTGGTTGCCGAGAATTTCGGCTTCGGCCATGCCTGGCAGCGTCGCCAGCTTCGGCTGGATCACCCGCGACAGGTAGTCAGTGATTTGCGGGTTGCTCAATTCCTTGCTGAAAAAACTGATGTACATCAGCGCCGAAGCATCGGCAGCTTCCTTGCTCAGGACCGGGTCTTCGGCGTCCTGAGGCAGTTTGTTCTTGACCTCGTTGGCCTTGGCCAACAGTTCGGTGAACAGGCGATCGCTATTGGCGCCTATGCGCGCGTAGATCGAGATCACCGAGAAATTCTGGCGACTGACCGAGGTCATGTAATCGATGCCCTCGGCGCTGGCCAGGCTCTGTTGCATCGGTTGGGTGATGTAGCCCTGGATGGTTTCGGCGTTGGCCCCCGGGTACGCGGTGGTCACCGTGATCAGGGCGTTTTCCATTTGTGGATACTGGCGCAGCGGCAACTTGCTCCAGGCCTGGAAGCCCAACAGCACGATCAGCAGGCTGACCACGGTGGCAAGCACCGGGCGGCGAATGAACGGATCAGTAAAAGCCATCAGGGGTTCCTTGATCCGTCAGCGCGGGGTTGGCCGTTTTTCTCGGCCAGGGTCTTGTCGTCGCTGATGGCAATGTGCGCACCGTTGTCCAGTTTGATCTGGCCGGCGGTCACCACCGTTTCACCGTTCTGCACGCCTTTGGTGATTATTACCATGCCATCACGGCGTTCGCCGGTTTCGACGAAACGCCGTTCGGCGATCAGGACAGGTTGGCCCTTGTCGTCTTTTTCCACGCTGCCGTCTTCGGCTTTTTTCTGGGCGGCGACATAGACCGAGTTGCCATAGAGCGTGTAGGTGATCGCGCTTTCAGGCACGACGATGCGGGGCTGCGGGTCGGGCAAAATGACCTGCAGGCTGGCGAACATCCCCGGCAGCAGCTTGCCGTCGGGGTTGGCCAGGGTTGCGCGGACCTGCACGTTGCGCGTGCTGTTCTCGACTTTCGGGTTGATCGCGCTGATGGTGCCGGGGAACGCCTCCGTCGGAAAAGCCGCCACTATGATCTGCACCGGCTGGCCGACGGCAATCTTCGGCACGGACTGTTCAGGTACGAAAAAATCGACGTACAGACTGCTGAGGTCCTGGAGGGTGGCAATCATTGTGCCGGTGGCCACGTAGTCGCCGACGTCCACCTGACGAATGCCGATGGTGCCGCTGAAGGGGGCGAGGATGCTTTTCTTGCCGAGCGCAGCCTTGAGTTGATTGACTGTTGCCTTGCTCTTTTTCAGTACCGCCGAGAGTCGATCGAACTCACCCTTGGAAATGGCCTGGCTGCCCACCAGTTGACTGCCACGGCTGTAATCCACCTGGGCCAGTCCGAGGTCGGCCAGGGCGGTTTCGAGCAGGGCACTTTCAACGGCGCTGTCGAGCCGTACGATGGGTTGGCCGGCCTTGACCTTCTGCCCTGACTCGAACTGCACATCGATGACGGTGCCGTCGGTCTCCAGGCTCAGGTCCACGCCTTGCAGCGCCTTGAGGGTGCCTACGGTGGGCAGGCGAGCTTGCCAGGGCCGTTCGGTAGCCGTGGCCACGGCGACGCTGATGGGCGGTTTGGGCGCGGAGAAGCCTTGGATCATCGTGTAGATGGAGAAGGCTTTATACCCGGCCAGCACCAGCACGATCAGCAGAACAACACCCAACATGATCAGCATGCGGCGACGCAGCATATTTCCAGTTCCTTGGAGAAAATCAGGTGAGACAGGAAGGAACATTACCGCGACTGGGAAAGGGAATCCAACTGGCACTTGTTACAGGCAGGTGCAAATCGTGCAGGAGCGAAGCTTGCTCGCGAAGGCGGTACGTCAAGGCACACCGCACTTGAATGTGCCGCCGCCTTCGCGAGCAAGCTTCGCTCCTACAAGAGCAGGGAACTCAGATCAGATGAAGATGGTTGTCCCAGAGCCCCGCCGGCAGTTCCAGCGGTTTTGCAACCAGATCTGTCTGACGGCAATCGTAGTACCGGCAGCGTCCCTGGCCCGAGGTCACGACAAAACCGTCGGCCACCGCGCCAACCCCGGCGCAATCGGGAAGTGGCGCGTCCAGGCGCACTTCTGCGCTGTCCAGGTCCCAGATGAAAAAGCGGTTGCCCCGGGGCGCGGTCAACGCCACCAGGCGCAAGTCGCTGTGCACTGCGACGCTCGCGGTGTAGTGTCCCATCGCCTGCAACTGGTGCTCGGGCACCGGGAACGCCACAAACGGTTGACCGGGACGCTTGATCGCCAGCAGTTCCGAATGTTCATGAGACGCCCCCATGAATTGCTGGCCGGCAACAATGGTGCCGTCGCCGGCAATGCCCAGGTGACGCACGCTGTTCATCTGCTGGGCGAGGGTTTCCTTGCTCAGCAATGTGCCGTCGCGTTGCATCAGGACCAGGCTCGGTTCCATGGCATCGAGGTTCATCTCGACGCGGCTTTCGGCCTCGGTACGAATTCCGCCGTTGGCCACCACCAGGGTTTCGCCGTCGGGCATCCATGACACCTGATGCGGCCCGATGCCGTGGGTGGAAATCTCGCCGCTATGGACCAGCCGTTCGCCTTCGAATGTGTACACGCCGAGCAGGCCGCGACCCGGATCGGTCGTGTCGTTTTCGGTGGCGTATAGCCAATTACCGCTCTGATGAATCACCGCGTGACCGTAGAAGTGCCGGTTCGGCCGGGACGTCACGGTTTGCAGCAGGGTGCCGTCGCGCAAATCGATCAGGTAACTCTCGGTGCCCGGCCGCCGGGCGACAAACAGCGCGATCGGCAACGTCGGGTGGTTGATGATGTCGTGGCAGCGCTGACCGACCTGGGTGGCGAACACCCGGGTGCCGTCCAGCCGATAACCGACGGCGTAATGCTTGCCGTCGGTATCGTCCCGCGCTGAAAGCAGCAGCGGGCTCTGATCCTTGCGCTTGAACAGCGTCCAGCCGCCCAGTGTCACTGCTCCCAGCAGCAAACTACCTAAAGTCAGAGCCTGGCGTCGCAGCATGGCATTCGCCCTCATCAGTCACCGTCGTTGGCGTTGAAGCCCAGTTGGATACCCAGCGCCTTGGCCAGCTCGCCTTCGTGTAGGCGGTGGACGACGTTGAGGCTGTCGTAGATGTCGTTGAGTTGCTGGCGACCGGCATCTTCACCGAGCAGTTCGGTCAGCGAGCGCTGATTGCTGGCGAACAGTTTCAATGACGCGGCATAGGCGGCGTCGATCTTGTCGGCCAATGGTTTTTGCTCGCTTGGCAACAGGCCTCGCAGGCCTTTGTTGTCGACACCTTCCCAGACCGTTTTGGCGGCGGCGAGGCTGGCTTCCATGCTCGTCAGGGACGACTGGCTGCGCCACGCATCGGCCTGGAACGGTTGTGGAACGCCCTTGCTTTGACGGCCCATCGGCGTGCCGAGCTTTTTCTTCAAACTGTCGAGGGCGGTGACCTGTACACGCAGCAGATCGGCGATTGCTTCGTGGGAGTCGGCGTAGCGCTGGTTGGGGAACTTGCTCATCTGCGCGAGCATGCCGTCGGTGTTGTTCCAGCTTTTAAGGATCTCTTCGGCCAGTTGTTTCTGGCGCTCGCCAATGGCGATCAGCAGTGGGCAATACTTGGCTTTCTGCTCGGCATTGGCCACATCGGGCTTGCTGTCGAACAGGATGTATTCGTAGGCCGACAGACCCTGAACCACAACGCTGGATTTGGCCAGCGCGGCGGCATCGATTTGAGGCTGCGCGGTGACCAGTTGTTCGACCTGACGGCCGACGAGGTTTTTCTTGTCCGGCCAGAACTGCACCTGCCACGAACGATTGCCCTCGGCCAGCGGCCCGATCAGTAGCGGTTGTAGCTCGGCCCAGGCTTTTTGTGCGTGCAGGAAATCGGCACGGGCGGTGTCGAGGGTTTCCTTGCCTTCGCAGTACGCCAGGGCGCTGACGGCCAGTTGGCGGTCGGCTTCGACCCAGCGGGTGTAGGTCGGCAGTATCACGGATTTGGCGATGGCCGCCGAGGTGACGGCTTGCGGGTCCTGGGGCGAACAAGCGCCCAAGGCTAGCGCGGCAAGGCTGGTGAACAACAATTTGGGACGGAACATGTCGGGCTCCCGCGGGTGGAATGGGTATTAAAGGGAATTCAAAAACGCCAGCAACGCAGCGCGCTGCTCGGCATTGAAAGTCAAAACCTGTTGTTGCGCAGCTGCCGCTTCGCCGCCATGCCAGAGCACGGCTTCGAGCAGGTTGCGGGCGCGACCGTCATGCAAGAACTGGGTGTGGCCACTGACCGCTTCAGTCAGGCCGATGCCCCACAACGGCGGGGTACGCCAGTCGCGACCGCTGGCCTGGAATTCGCTGCGGTTGTCGGCCAGGCCGTCGCCCATGTCGTGCAACAGCAGATCGCTGTAAGGGCGAATCTCTTGATTGGCCAGTTCAGGTTCGGCGGCGTTGGCGGCGGTGGTGTATTTCGGTGTGTGACAGGACTGGCAACCGGCCTGGTAAAACAGATTCTTGCCGGCCAGCACTTCAGGCGCCCCGACATCGCGGCGCGCCGGGACGGCGAGGTTGCGGGTGTAGAACAGAACCAGACGCAGGATGTTGTCGCTGACTTCCGGCTCACCCTCGGGACCGGCACCGCTCGGTGCGTGTTTGCAGGCGGTTTGTGCATCGGTGCAGTCATCAAAGGGTCTCAGGCTGGTCGTGAGGCCCATATCACCGGAAAACGCGTGAACATTTTGTTGATTGAGGGTCGGTTGTCCGGCTTTCCAGCCAAATCGCCCGATGACGGTCTTCTGCCGTGTGTCATCCCAGACCCGGTTCGCTCGACCGGCGATGCCGTTTTTCTCTTTAGCCTGCGTCTCGGCGTTCGCCAAAATGGCCTCTTCCGGGATGGCTTCCAGCAAGCCCAGGCCGATCATCGGCGGTGCAACCCTGGCCGAGAAGCGGGTGTCGGGATGCATAGGGCCGTAGCCCAATTGGCTGATGTTCAAGGTCGGCTTGCGCAGCTCCACTACGGTGCCGTCCTTGAAGCGAACCGGCACCGGCGTGTAATCGACGCGTACCTTGCCTTCAGGGACCACGCCGGGCACGGCCATGTCCTGGAATTGTCCGCCGTAGACCGGCTCCGGCACCACGCCCTGCCGCTCGATTATTTTGGCGTAGACGGGAGCATCGGGAATCGACAGGCGCACCAGCATCGACACGGCATTCTGCGCATCGGGTGCAGGCGGGTGTCCGCGGCCGTCCTTGATATGGCAGCCCTGGCAAGCGTTGGTGTTGAACAATGGGCCGAGGCCGTCACGGGCGGTCGTGGTCGACGGGGCGATGACCCAAGGATTACGGAAGAAACTGTTGCCGACACTGAAGTCCACGCGCCTTGATGGCGGCAGGTTGGCCGATGGCAGCGAAAAGGCGTTCTGATCGGTCTTGCGCACGGTCGCACTGCCCCCGGAGCGGGCTTCACCAGGTTCTGCCTTGGTAAAACGCGGGGCGTCATCGCAGGCACTCAGGCCCAGGGCCAGAAACAGTGCGGACAAGCGAAGAAACAGCGGGGGCATCAGACATCCTGCAAGACGAGCAAAACAAGGGCGCAAAGTCTAACAGGGTAGGGGAGTTTGAATAAGAGGAATTATCGTTTGCTTGAGGTGGGGCACACGCCATGAACACACTACAACCCCCTGTGGAAGCGAGCCGCCCGGAGCCGGCTCGCTTCCACAATGGACAGCACTCTGTCCCATAAAAAAGGCGACCCGAAGGTCGCCTCTTTATTCAGCCAGCGTTGATCAGAATTCGTGATCAGCGTTGTCCGGGTTCAGGTCGCTGATACCCAGTTTGCCAGCGGCGGCTTCGATCGAACCGGTCTGCTTGACCAGCGAAGCGATGGCGTCACGGACGATCTGGTTGCCGGCGGTGTTGCCGGCAGCGATCAACTGGTCGTAGTGCTCACCCTTGTTGGCATGGTCGACGATGACCTGCATCTTGGCTTCAGTCGCGGCCAGATCGGCTTTCAGTGCGGTGTCGGCAGCCGGGTCGACTTTGGCCACCAGGGACGACAGGCTTGCACCGGTCATTTTGGTGCCGTCGACACGGGTGTATTCGCCCAGGTAGACGTTACGAACGCCTTTGGCATCGTAGAACTGCGAGTTGTGGGTGTTGTCGCTGAAGCAGTCGTGTTCGTCTTCCGGGGAGTTGGCTTCCAGGGAAACTTTCATGCGTTCGCCCGCCAGTTCGCCCAGGGACAAACTGCCCATGCCGAACAGCATTTTACGCAGGCCGCTTTCAGCCGGTTCCGCTTCCAGGGTGGCGCGGTAGTTGTCGGCCACGTTCGGCTTCCAGTTGCCGACCATTTCTTCCAGGTCGCTGACCAGCAGTTGGGTCACGGCCTTCAGGTAGGCGCGGCGACGGTCGTTGTGGCCGCCAGTGGCACCTTTGCCTTCCAGGTAATCGGAAGCAGGGCGGTTGCCGGCGCCAGGGCCGGTGCCGTTCAGGTCCTGGCCCCAGAGCAGGAATTCGATGGCGTGGTAGCCCGTGGCGACGTTGGCCTCGGAACCGCCCAGCTCGTTCAGGCTGGCGAGTTTTTCCGGGGTGATGTCTTTCACGTCGACCTTGTCTTCGCCGACCTGAATCTGAGTGTTGGCGATGATATTGGCGGTGGCACCCGGGTTACCCAGCGCGTGCTCGTAGGATTTATCGACGTAGTCGATCAGGCCTTCATCCAGTGGCCAGGCATTCACCTGACCTTCCCAGTCGTCGATGATGGTGTTGCCGAAGCGGAAGACTTCGCTCTGCAGGTAAGGAACGCGGGCGGCGATCCAGGCAGCCTTGGCGGCTTTCAGGGTGTCGGCGTTCGGCTTGGCGAGGAAGGCGTCTACAGCGGTTTGCAGGGTTTTCGCGGTGGATTCGGCATCGCTGTAGACAGCGAAAACGATGTCGGCGTAATGGGCGACAACGGCTTTGGCAGCGGCTTCATCGACTTTACCGGCAGCGGCAGGTGCAGCGGCCGGGGCAGCAGCAGTGCTGGCGGCCGGCGCAGGTGCGGCAGCTTTTTCCTTGTCTTTGCCTTCACCGCAACCGGCGAGGGAAATTGCGATGGCCAACAGACTGGCGGTAGCCAGAGGCATACGAATCATGGCGAACATCCTGCTTCGAGAGGGGGTGGAATGGCGCGCCCGGCGCGCAAAACTGGCACATAATGCAAATCTTTCGCATTATGTGTAAAGGGTTGTGCTTGGAAATATTTCTTATTCACGGGTGGCAGGCGTTTTCATTCGGTGGGAGCGAGCCTGCTCATGGGGGGGGAACGATGATGCGGGCGGTCTGAAAAGATGCATCGCCTGCAAATTCATCGCGAGCAGGCTAGCTCCCACAGAGTGAAAGGACACGGCAGTCTTTTACAAAATTGCTGCATTACTGCGCTGGGCCTGCTTCAGATAAGCGCCCAATTCTCTTGCCGGTAACGGTTTGCTGTAATGATAACCCTGACCTTCGTGGCAGCCTTCGGAGATGATGTAGGCCTCCTGTTCGGCCGTTTCCACGCCTTCGGCGATCACCTGCATGCCCAGGCTCTTGCCCAGCTGGATGATGGCGCGAACGATGGTTGCGTCGTCGTCATCATCGAGCAGGTCTTGAACGAAGCTCTTGTCGATCTTGATCTTGTCCAGCGGCAGGCTTTTCAGGTAGCTCAGTGAGGAATAACCCGTACCGAAGTCGTCGATCGCGATCAGCGCCCCGGAGCGACGCAGGCTGAGCAAGTGCTGGGCGGCGGTACTGATGTCTTCCATCAGGCCGGTTTCGGTCACCTCCAGCTCCAGGCTGCGCGGTGGCAGGCGGTACATCTGCAGCAGGTTGTTGACCACCCTTGGCAACTCGGCGTGGTGCAGTTGCACAGTGGACAGGTTCACCGCCATGCGCAGGTCGCTGAAACCCTGGTCATGCCAGTCGCGCAATTGCTTGCAAGCCTGATCCAGCACCCACTCGCCAATGGCAATGATGGTGCCGTTCTGCTCGGCCAGCGGGATGAACAGGTCCGGCGGAACCAGCCCGTGTTCCGGATGCTGCCAGCGAATCAACGCCTCGACGCCGACCACCCGGTGGTCGCGGTAGCTGATCTGTGGTTGATAGACGAGGTAGAACTGCTCGCGGACCAAAGCATCGCGAAGGTCTTTTTCCAGCTCGCGACGGCGCCGCATCTCGGTATCGACGCTGGCGATATAGAACTGATAGCGGTTGCGCGAGCGAGTCTTGGCCAGGGTCATGGTCTGCTCGGCTTTCTGCAGAAGCTTCTCGGTGCTGTCACCGTCTTCGGGGAACAGGGTGATGCCGATGGTGGCACGCAAGCGGATTTCCTGATGATCGAGGGCAAACGCCGCTTCCAGGTCATCGAGAATGCTTTGGGCCAGCTCGGCGGCTTCGTAGGGTTGTTCGATATCGGCCTGCACCAGGGCGAACTGGTCGCCACCGAGACGGGCGAGGGCACCAAGGCGTCCACTGTGCGCACGCAGGCGATCGGCCAGGGCCAGCAACAGTTGGTCGCCGGTCTGGTAGCTGAACTGTTCGTTGATGCCCTTGAAGTCATCGAGGCCGACACACAGCACGGCCACCCGTCGTTGCAGCTTGCCGGCGTCCACCAGAATCTTGTCCAGTTGCGATTGGAGTTGCTGACGATTCGGCAGGCCGGTGAGGAAATCGTACTGGGCCATGCGCAACAGGCTGTTTTCCGCTTCGTGGCGCAGATGGGTGTTGCGCTCGATGGATTCCAGCAACTGGTTGGCGGTGTTGATCCAGATCCCCAGCTCGTTTTTCTCATGGCCCTTGAGCAGCGGGATCTTGTGTTCGCTGGGACGATCCGGGTTGATTTCGGTCAGGTGCTCGATAATCCGCGACAGGGGTTTGGTCAGCAACCAGTGATACACCAGATACAGCACCAGCCCCATCGCCAGGGCGCGCAATACGCCGGATATGAAGATGATCACCGAACTGACGATAAAGCCTTGCCCGTAGGTGGCGGTGTCGAGGGTGATACTCAAGTCGCCGTAGTACTCGCTGTAAGGGCCGCGTCCCACCAATTGAGTGGTGAAGGTGCGTTCCTTGCCGAGGATCAGGTCGGTCAGCCAGCGACTGCTGGAGTGCTGCAGCTCGCGGGATTTCTGCGCGAGCATGGCTTCATTGGGGTGGCCGATGGAGGCCTGGCGCACAGCATCGTCCTGAAACAGGCCTTCGATGACCTGCATGCCCATTTCCCGGTCCAGGCTGTAGACGGCCTGGGTCGAGGGATCGCGGAACATGTCGAGGATGCGTTCGGCGTCGCCGGCAACGGCCTGGCGGGTTTTGTAGGCATCGAACACGATCTGCGCGCAGCTCAAGACCACGCCGACGATCAATGCCGACAGGAGCACGACCCGGAGCAACTTCACCGACAAGCTGTTCTTGAGTTCCAGCTTCAAAGGGTTATTCCTTGTTCCGTGCGGGTAGCATCAAGTTGCCATGAGTATTGGCAATCCCGTGATGGCAGTCAAAGGGACAATCATCCATGGGGGATTTTGCCTGCAGCTTGGCCGATATGCAGTTGTCTGGGGTAATTGTCCGATTAGTACTGTGTCGGTTGTCGAGTCCTTCAACTTGAGGAGGGATGTGGAGATATTTTCCTTCTGACTGATGTTAGACGGCTGTGGCGCCGGGGCAAGGGGGTGAAGGATGGTTTCATCGTGGGAAATTGGCCTGGCTTACGGATTTGCGCGATCTTCCTGTGGGAGCGTGGCTTGCCCGCGAAGACGGCCTGATAGCCGACCTGTCTTTTGTTGACTGAGTACATATCCATTGCTGCGGTAACGGCTGCTTATGGTTTCGCCCTGACGGCCGACTCCCTTTGGCAAACGCCCCAAAGGAAGCAAAGGTCTCGCCCCGGCGTCCGGCCCCTCGCTAGAGCTCGGGGTTCCTTCGCTCCGGCATTCATCCGGGGGCATTGCCCTCCGGTTGGCTTCGCTGCACCTACATGCAATGGGTTCGACTGCGTCGAACGGCGCTGCGCGCCAGCCCCCGGATGAACACCTCCGCTCAGCCTTCCGATGGGGCGGGTGGATCAAGATCAAGAGCTGAAGGCGAGCTAACGCTCGGCCTGATATGACGGCCTGACAGCCAACCAATACCTCACAGATATACCCAATCCAACTGTGGGAGCGAGCCTGCTCGCGAAGACGGCGGAACAATCACCACCGTCCCTCTGCTCATTTCCTTCCATAAAAAAACCCGGCAAAAGCCGGGTTTTTTGTCTGGCATCGAGCTTAAGCGGTGAAGGTTTTGCCTTCGAACTGCTCAGCCACGAATTTCCAGTTGACCAGGTTCCAGAACGCTTCGACGTATTTTGGACGCAGGTTACGGTAGTCGATGTAGTAAGCGTGTTCCCAGACGTCGCAGGTCAGCAGCGGGGTGTCGCCGTTGGTCAGCGGGTTGCCGGCGCCGATGGTGCTGGCCAGGGCCAGGGAACCGTCAGCCTTTTTCACCAGCCAGCCCCAACCGGAACCGAAGGTGCCGATGGAGGTTTTGCTGAATTCTTCTTTGAACTTGTCGAACGAACCGAAGGAAGCGTTGATGGCTTCAGCCAGTGCGCCGGTTGGTTGACCGCCGGCGTTTGGCGCCAGGCAGTTCCAGTAGAAAGTGTGGTTCCAGACCTGAGCGGCGTTGTTGAAGATACCGCCCGAGGAAGATTTGACGATCTCTTCCAGAGTCTTGCCTTCGAACTCGGTGCCTGGCACCAGGTTGTTCAGGTTCACGACATAGGTGTTGTGGTGTTTGTCGTGGTGATACTCCAAGGTTTCCTTGGAAATGTGCGGCTGCAGGGCATCGTGTGCGTAAGGCAGCGGCGGCAATTCGAAAGCCATGATGATTCTCCTAATCAGGTCGGTTGCGGTGAGCGCAAGGCCGATCACGGGCGGCCAGACAAGCGCCGGGGAGTTTGTACTCTTTGCGGCGCATCGGATCGGATCATAGCACCGGGGGTGCGGCATAACCACGCAACAACTGTGTGGAATAGAGGTTCAAGGGGATGCCCTCACTAAATGACCGTCATTTAGTGAGGGCATCCCTTTAGCCTTTTGGAATAAATCAGCCAGCCATGATTAATTGAAGTGCAACGGCAAACATCATCACTGCGACGAGCAGGTCGAGAATTCGCCAGGTGCTTGGCCGGGCTAACCATGGGGCGAGCCACGCAGCACCCAGTGCGAGGGTGAAAAACCACAGCAACGAGGCACTGGCCGCACCGACCACATAAGCGCCAGGTTCTGTCTGCTGCGCGCCGAGCGAACCGATCAACAGGACGGTGTCCAGATACACGTGGGGGTTGAGCAGCGTCACTGCCAGCGCACTGAGCATGACCGCGCGCAAAGAGCGCACCGTCTGGTTTTCACCCTGCTGCAGACTTTGTTTCGAGCAGGCACGGCGCAACGCCTGGCTGCCATACCAAATCAGAAATACAGCGCCACCCCAGCGGGCCACTGCCAGCAAAGTCGGGTTCTGCGCCAGCACCGTTGCCAACCCGAACACCCCGGCGGCCACGAGCAACGCATCGCAGGTCACGCACAGTGCCGCCACCGGCAAATGATGTTCACGTCGCAGGCTCTGGGCCAGTACAAAGGCGTTTTGGGTACCGATCGCCATGATCAGGCCCGCGGCCACCAGCAGGCCGTTTACATAGCTTTGCCACATAATTGCTACTCCGCGTTGGCTGCGAGGTCGCGCAGCACTTGCATGGCGCGTTCGGCGTCGGCCTGGCCGACGAACAAATGGTCGTGGTAGTAGCCGGCAATCACGTTGCAACTGATGCCGGCCTTGCCCAGTGCCGTGGCGAACGCAGCGGTCAGGCCGACGGCTTCGAGGGCCGAGTGCACGTTCAGGGTGATCCAGGCCGCGATGTAGTCGAAGCTGAAACCGGCCTGTTCGGCGTGAGAGCGTTCGAGAATGACTGTCAGGCCTTCCTGTTCACGAAAGCTGCCGATGATGTCCAGGCCTGAAGGCAATTGCCCGTCACGCAGGGTGCAGAACACGTATTCGCCGGCGTTGAGTTGCGGGCTCATGCTGCGCAGCAATGTTGCCAATGAGGTTTCGCCAGCCATGTGAGTGATCCTGTTCAAGAGTTCTTGCTGGCCATTCTCCGGCAGGACGCTGTATAAGAAAAACCAATAGTGGTGATCGCTCATTAGGAAAACTGATGTTCGACTATAAATTGCTTTCTGCCTTGGCCGCGGTGGTCGAGCAGGCGGGTTTCGAACGGGCTGCGCAGGTGCTGGGTTTGTCGCAATCGGCGATTTCCCAGCGCATCAAATTGCTCGAAGCGCGCGTCGGCCAACCGGTGCTGGTGCGGGGCACGCCGCCGTCGCCGACCGAGATTGGCCGGCGCCTGCTCAACCATGTGCAGCAGGTGCGTTTGCTTGAGCGCGATTTGCAGACATTGGTCCCGGCGTTGGACGAAGAAGGACTGCCAGAGCGCCTGCGTATCGCCCTGAACGCTGACAGTCTGGCGACCTGGTGGGCGCAAGCCGTAGGGGATTTTTGCGCGGACCAGCATTTATTGCTGGACCTGATCGTCGAAGATCAGACCGTCGGCCTTAAACGCATGCGCGCAGGGGAAGTGGCGGCCTGCCTGTGTGCCAGCGAGCGACCGGTGTCCGGCGCTCGCAGCGTGCTGCTGGGGGCGATGCGTTACCGGGCATTGGCCAGCCCGGCCTTCATCGCCCGGCATTTTCCCCAAGGTGTGCGTGCCGACCAGTTGGCCAGAACCCCGGCCTTGGTATTCGGCCCTGATGACTTCCTGCAGCATCGCTATCTGGCGTCCCTCGGGGTCGATGGCGGATTCGAGCACCACTTGTGCCCATCGTCCGAAGGCTTCATCCGTCTCACAGAAGCCGGACTCGGCTGGGGGCTGGTGCCGGAACTGCAGGTTCGCGAACAGCTGGAACGCGGCACTTTGCTGGAGCTTTTGCCAGATAAGCCGATCGACGTGCCGTTGTACTGGCATCATTGGCGCAATGGCGGTCAGTTGCTGGGGTTGCTCACCGATCAATTGGTGCGCGCGTCGAAGCAGTGGCTGGTGCCGTTGGACTGACGGGCGGCGTCAAGACCTCACGCCCTGCGCAATATGCAAAGCGCAAAACGAAATATTCGGAGTACAACATGAAGATTCTGGTCACCGGCGCGAGCGGCTTCATCGGCGGGCGCTTTGCGCGTTTCGCCCTGGAGCAGGGCCTGGATGTGCGGGTCAACGGTCGCCGGGCCGAGGGTGTGGAGCATCTGGTGCGGCGTGGCGCCGAATTCGTTCAGGGTGACCTCAGCGACCCCGAGTTCACCCGCGAGCTGTGCGCCGATGTCGAGGCCGTGGTGCATTGCGCCGGTGCCGTCGGCGTGTGGGGGCGCTATCAGGACTTTCACCAGGGCAACGTTCAGGTCACGGAAAACGTGGTCGAGGCTTGTCTGAAGCAGCGGGTCCGGCGCCTCGTGCACTTGTCGTCGCCATCGATCTACTTCGATGGCCGTGACCACTTGGGCCTGACCGAGGAGCAAGTCCCCAAGCGCTTCAAGCATCCCTACGCCGCGACCAAATACCTGGCTGAGCAAAAGGTCTTCGGCGCCCAGGAATTCGGCCTCGAAACCCTGGCCCTGCGCCCGCGTTTTGTCACCGGTGCCGGTGACATGAGCATCTTCCCGCGCCTGCTCAAGATGCAGCGCAAGGGACGCCTCGCAATCATTGGCAACGGCCTGAACAAGGTCGATTTCACCAGCGTGCAGAACCTCAATGAAGCGCTGCTCAGCAGTTTGCTGGCCAGCGGTTCGGCCCTGGGCAAGGCCTACAACATCAGTAACGGAACGCCGATCCCCTTGTGGGACGTGGTCAATTACGTGATGCGCAACATGGAGGTTCCACACGTTACGCGCTACCGTTCCTACGGCTTGGCCTACAGCGTTGCCGCACTGAACGAAGGCGTGTGCAAGTTGTGGCCGGGTCGTCCGGAACCGACTCTGTCGCGACTGGGCATGCAGGTCATGAACAAAAATTTCACCCTGGACATCAGCCGCGCCCGGCATTATCTGGATTACGACCCGAAGGTGAGCCTGTGGACCGCTCTTGATGAGTTCTGTAGTTGGTGGAAGGCTCAGGACATTCGTTGAATGGGCCCTGGACTGAACCGACTACGGGGTTGAGGGTCAATCGGTGCGGCCGTGGGGGTTATACTCGCCGCATCAAGCCATCACCGTTTCACAAAGGTTGATTCAATGTCCATGCGTAACGATGCCAACGACGACTTCGATGATGTACCGAGCCTGCGTGCCGATAGCCTCGACGACGATGACTATGTACCCACCGCGCGCACTTCCGTGCATTCGCGCACGGCGCCCGTGGTCAAGGTCAAGAGCCCGAGCACCGGGCCGTTGTGGGCGCTGGTCGGCGCTCTGTTCTTTGCGTTCGCGGGCCTGGCCTGGTGGAGCTTCCAGCAGATTTCGCTGATGGAGCAGCAACTGGTGGCGACCCAGGAAAGTTTCGCGCGTATCAGTGAGGAAGCGGCAGGGCGCCTGCAGGACATTTCCGGCAAGGTGGTCGCCAGCCAGACCAACGTGACCTCCGACAGCGAAGCCTTGAAGCTGCAGATCAAACAGCTGCAAAGCCAGCTGCAGGATCAGGGTAAACAGCAGCAGGGCGTGGCCGGTCAGGCATCGGAGCTGGACAAGCGTCTGGCGCAGATGACCGCCCAGACCACCGAGCTGGACAAGCGCCTCGAACAGATCAGCGCTCAGAATACCGCTCATGCCACTGAGCAACAGACCGCCACCATTCAATTGCAGGCTCAGGTCAAAGTCTTGAACAGCGACGTAGCCGTGCTGAAAAGTGCCCCGGCGGACACTGAGAAGTTCGACGCGCAGCTAAAAAGCCTCGGCGCCGACATCACTGCATTGAAAAAACAGGGCAACCCGAACGCCGCCATCGATCGCCTGGAACAGGAGATCGTCATCCTCAAAAGCCAGCAGGACAATCGCCCGACACCGGCTCAAAGCTCGACCAATACCGCGGAGTTCGACGCCTTCCGTGGCCAGGTCACCCGCAACATCAACACCCTTCAGGCGCAGATCCAGAACCTGCAACAGCAATTGCGCGCAAGGCAGTAACCTTCTGGCGAGGGGATAAAACCCTTCGCCACAAAAGCGCTTCCCTCACTCCCAAGCCGTCTACGCTCTTGAAACATCAACAAGAACGAGGGATGCACAATGGGGTTTCTGCAGAAGCTGGCCTTGCTGGGCGGGATGCTTTTGTTGTGCCAGGGCCCGGTCCAGGCCGCCGGGACGGAAAAAGCTGACAGCCAGGCCGCCATCGCCTTGCTGGAAAAAGCCCTGGCCTACTACCACGACAATGGTGACAAGGCCTTCGCCGCGTTCAGCCGCCAGGGCGAGTTCGTCGACAAGGACCGTTATGTGTTTGTCGTCGACACCAAGGGCGTGATGCTCGCCAGTGGTGGTCCGTCCGCGGCGCTGATTGGCCGGGATGTGTCGGAGGTCCTCGGGCCGGATCTGCGCAAATCCTTCAAGGATGCCCTGAAAGTGCCGGAGGGCAATGGTATCCAGCAAGCGGAATATCGCTGGCAGAACTGGGCCGACGGCAAGGTCGAGCGCAAGCATGTGTATTACCAGCGTGTCGGCCAGCGGATCCTCGCGGTCGGCTACTACCTGCCGCGGGCCTCGGCGGAACAAGCCATGGCCTTGTTGAACAAAGCGGCGACCGACCTGGCCAAGGACGAGAAGGGCACCCTGACGGCGATCAACGCCCTCAAGGGCGGCTATCTTCAGGATGATTTGTATGTGTTTGTCGTCGACCTGAACACCCAGCGCTATGTCGCCCACGGCACTAATCTGCGCTTGATCAACACCGATTTCGGCAAGATCAAGGACCCGGAAGGCAAACCGGTGGGGGAGCCGATCCTGGCGCTGATGAGCCGGCAGGATTATGGCGAGTACGAATACCGGTGGAAGAATCCAGTGACCGGCAAGGTCGAGGACAAGCATGCCTACCTGAAGAAGGTCGGGCCCTTGCTGGTGGCGGTGGGGTATTACAGCCCATGATTTTTTGGCGTTTGTGACAACGCCTTCGCGAGCAGGCTCGCTCCCACAAGGACCGTGCAATTCCTGTGGGCGCGGGCTTGCCCGCGATGCAGGCGACGCGGTCTGGCTACCGAACCGTGTCTTCCCGCCCTCGCAACAACATGTTCGGCATGGCTGCCGCTGCCGCCAGTCCCAGCAACGACACCGCCGCGCTGACGATCAGCAAATGCCGGAAGGTCAGCAGCAGCTCGGCGCGCAAGGCGTTCTGCGCATCCCCCGGCGCGGCGTTCAAGCCGTCCAGCAGAACATTGCCCGAATGTCCTTCGGCAATCAGTGACGAGCCGGCCAGGTGCGCGAAGTTTGAATCCTGCAAAAACGCCAGCAGAAGCGCCGACATCAGGGCAACGCCAACCGCACCGCCCAGTGAGCGGAACAGGTTAGTGGTGCTGGTGGCGACACCGATGTCTCGCTGTTCCACTGAGTTCTGCGTGCCCACCAAAGACGTCGGAAACTGCATGCCCGAGGCAATCCCGCTGAGCAACATGAACAGACTGCTCAACACAAAAGCCTGGGGCGGGCTGAAGGCCATGCCGAGGATCGAGATCGGCATCAGGATCGCCCCGGTGAGAATCTGCGGCTTGTAACGCCCGGTCACGGAAGTACGGCGCCCGGCAAAATATGCACCGATCGGCAAGCCCATCGCCAGCGGCAGCAAATGCAGCGCTGCGCTGTCGGCACCGGCGCCAGTGACACTCTGGAAGCGCAATGGCATTAGTACGATCAAGGAGATTGCCTGGAAACTGGTGAAGAAAATCGTGCACCAGCACAGCAGGGCATTGCGGTTGGCGAACAGGTGCATGGGCAGCAGTGGCTCCCGCGCGCGCCGCTCATGCCAGACGAATGTTGTCAGCACCACACCGGCGCAAGCAAAGAGACCAAGCACTTCGCTGCTGTGCCATGCATGCCCTTGGCCAACCTGAGTGATACCGAGCAAAAGCGCGGTCAGGCCGATAATCATCAGCAGCGTGCCGAGGTAGTCGATGATGGGTTTGCGCTGCGGAATCGGCAGTCCCACCAGGTTGCGCCGGGCCACCCACCAGGCGCCAAGTCCCAGTGGCAGATTGATCAGGAACACCCAGCGCCAGGACAGGTATTCGGTCATATAACCGCCGAGCACGGGACCCGCTACGCTGGCCACCGCATACATGCTGCTGAAGTAACCCTGATAACGCCCGCGCTCGCGCGGCGGCACGATGTCGCCGATGATCGCCTGGCTGACCGAAATCATCCCGCCCGCGCCTATCCCTTGAAAGATCCGCGCCAGCACCAGTTGCTCCATGCTCTGGGCCATGCCGCAAAACAACGACGCCAGAGTGAACAGGCCCATGCCGAACAGCATCAACTTGCGCCGCCCGTACAGATCACCCAATTTGCCGTAGATCGGCACCGCCACTGTCATCGCTACCATGTAGCCGGAAATCACCCAGGCCAGCAGGCTGACGTCCTTGAATTGCGCGGAAATGGCCGGCATCGACACCGCGACGATGGTCTGGTCCAGCGCGCCGAGGAAGATCGCCATCATCAGCGCGACCAGTACGCTGCGAATGGCTGGCTTGGGCGTTTCAGGGTGCTGAAGATTGGTCACGTGGAAACCTGCAAGCAGTGATTATCCGCACGCACAATGGGCGAGCGGGGGTGCTCGCCAGTGTAACTCTTAGTTAGCAGGCTATTCGATAGCCTCGTAAGGAAGCCCGACGTAATTTTCCGCGATGGTTTTGCGGCCCGCCTCAGAGTCGACGAAGTACTCCAGCTCCGACTCGGCAATACGCTGGCTGAAGGCATCGTGGTCTTCGAAACGGTGCAGCATCGACGTCATCCACCAGGAAAACCGCTCGGCTTTCCAGACCCGGCGCAGGCAGATGTCGGAGTACTTCTCCAGCAAATCGACACGGCCCTCGCGGTAAACCTTCAGCAGAATGTTGAACAGCGTACTGACGTCGCTTGCCGCCAGGTTCAAGCCCTTGGCGCCGGTGGGCGGGACAATGTGCGCGGCGTCACCGACCAGGAACATGCGCCCGTACTGCATCGGTTCGACCACGAAACTGCGCAGCGGCGCGATGCTTTTTTCGATGGACGGTCCGGTCACCAGTTTTTCCGCCAGGGCCACTGGCAGGCGGGACTTGAGTTCATCCCAGAAGCGTTGATCAGACCAGTCCTCGACCTTTTCATCGGCCGGCACTTGCAGGTAGTAACGGGTGCGTGTCGCCGAACGCATGCTGCACAGGGCGAAACCGCGTTCGTGCCGAGCGTAGACCAGCTCTTCGTGGACCGGCGGGGTATCGGCCAGTATCCCCAGCCAGCCAAAGGGATAGACCCGTTCGAACACCTTCAGGCACTCGGTGGGTATCGACTGCCGTGCCACCCCATGGAAACCGTCGCAGCCGGCGATGTAGTCGCAATCGAGGCGATACCGCTCGCCATCCTTCTCGAAGGTGACGAAGGTTTCTTCGGTTTTCATGCCATGGGGGACCACGTTGCCGGCCTGGTAAATCGTCTGCGCACCGGCCTCCCGACGAGCGGCCATCAGGTCGCGGGTGACTTCGGTCTGGCCGTAGATCATCACCGTTTTACCGCCGGTCAAGGCTTGCAGATCGATGTGCACCTGGCGGTGATCGAGGGCCAGTTCGAAGCCGCCGTGGACCAACCCTTCGGCGTCCATGCGCTGACTCACGCCGGCCTGGCGCAACAGCTCTACCATGCCTTGTTCAAGGACACCGGCACGGATGCGCCCGAGTACATAATCGGGCGTCTGACGCTCGAGAATCAGGGTGTCGATACCGGCGTTGTGCAGTAATTGGCCGAGCAGTAGACCGGAGGGACCGGCACCAATAATAGCGACTTGGGTTTTCAGCATTTTCATTGTTTTTATGACTCGCAAGCTCCACGCGACCAAGGTCGGTGAGTGATTTTTATGGATCGAGTGCTTGCATTTTTCCCTTGCGGGTCTGTCAATTGAAGGTGAAAACTGAGCCGATACCTGTACATTCTGCCAATCGGTGCGATTATCGCCCGTCATCTATTCCGAGGCCTGGATTGAAGTGATGAACAAGCCTGACCTGCCTTCGATTCCAGTGTTCAAGCTCTACGGTGAAAGCCTGGATTGGCCAACCCCGGACTTGCTGCACTGTGAAACCATCTCCAAACGCAGCCGCGAACATCAATGGGAAATCAAACCCCACCGCCATGCCGATTTATGCCAGTTGCTCTTCGTATTCAAAGGTCAGGCAGAGCTTGAAATCGAAGGTAAACGCACGCAACTGAACGAACCGGCGATCCTGGTCATGCCACCGCTGTCGGTGCATGGCTACCGTTTTTCCGAAGACGTCGAAGGGTTTGTGGTGACCCTGGCCGCGCCACTGGTCGCCCATCTCCAGGCGCAACTGGGTAACTCGGTCAATGCCCTGGCCCAGCCCGAAAGTTACCCGGCCGGCAAGGACAGTGAGTACCTCAATAGCCTGTTTGCAGCCTTGCAAAGCGAATACACAGGCCACCAACCGGCGCGGGAAATGCTCATGCATTCGCTGGTCAGCGTGATCATGGTGTGGGTCAGCCGCCAGGTGATCCAGCGACAATCAGCCACACAACGGCCGCAGCGTGCCCGGGAATACCTCAACGGTTTCATTCAACTGGTGGAGGAGACTTATCGCCAGCACGTCAAGGTCGAGGACCTGGCTCATCGGCTGGGCATTTCCGTGTCCCACCTCAACGGCACCTGCCGCGAACTGGCAGGGCAACCGGCATTGCAGATCATGCACGAACGGCAGTTGTTGGAGGCCAAGCGCTTGCTGACCTACACCAGCATGACCATCTATGAAATGTCCGACATGTTGGGGTTCTCTGATCCGACAAACTTCACGCGCCTGTTCCGACGACGGGTGGGAATTTCGCCCAAGGCTTTTCGCGACCGCTTGAAGGCCGATCAGGACAACCCGGCCTGATCCGCTGTCTTCAACGGCATTCGTCAGCGCAGGGCGTTGAGGGTCGCGTTGTGGGGAATGCAACGCTCGAAATTGCAACTGGCGTAATCACGGGGCAGGTTGCGCAACTGCTCCACGCGCCAGGCTGCAGCGCCATACAGCCCGAGCGTCACCGCGCAGGTGATGAAAATGGCGAGGTACCTTCTTGTTCTGATGTTCATGGCGTAGACCTCTGAACGAATACCCGTGGGTATTACCTTGAGCATAGGTCACAGAGGGGCAGCTGCAAGCTGCAAGTTTCAAGCTGCAAGTAGTGGACTGTGAGCTTGCAGCAGCTTCAAAGTCCGATATCCCACTGCGGCTCTTGCGGAAACCTCATCACCAGAAAATCCAGCAAACTGCGCAACGCCGCGGGCATGTGTTTGCGCGAGGCATATACCGCGTACACGTGCATCTGCCGGGGTTCGGCATGGGGCAGCAGGCGCACCAGCTCGCCGCTGTGGATGTGCACCCCGGCCTGATACGTAGGCAGCATCGCCACCCCGGCGCCAGCCATGGCCGCACGCAGCAGGGTGCTGGCTTCGTTGGCGCTGATGTTTCCTTGCACCGGCACCGAGACCTGTTCACCGTCCTGTTCGAAATGCCAGAGGCTTTTGCCGAAGTAGGAGTGGGTCAGGCAGTTGTGCTGGCTCAGGTCCTCGACCTGCTGCGGCGCCGGATGCTCGCGCAGGTAAGCGGGGGAGGCGCAGATCACTGAGCGGCAGACCGTGAGTCGACGCGCGATCAGGTTAGGGTCCAGGTCGTTGCTGGTGCGGATCGCCAGGTCGATGCGCTCATCCACCAGGTTCACCGTGCGGTCGAGCATCTGCATGTCGATGCTGACGCCGGGGTAGCGCTTGACGTATGCCGCCATGGCCTCGGCCAGTTGCGCCTGGCCGAACGAAGTGCTGACGCTGATGCGCAGCTGGCCACGGGGGGCGTCGTCCGGCGCGCTGACAGCGGCTTGCAGGTCGTTGCACAGCTCCAGCATCTGGCGGCAGCGGGGCAGGGTGTCGCTGCCAGCGGCGGTCAGGCTCAACTTGCGTGTGGTGCGGTGCATCAGGCGTGCGCCAACCCAGTCCTCCAGTTCCGCCAGATACCGGGAAACCACCGGTCGCGACAGCTCCAGATGATCGGCTGCCGCTGACTGGCTACCGAGGTCGACCACTGTGACGAACACCCGCATTGCTTGTAGACGATCCATGATTTGCCCGATTTCAGAAACAAACTATGTTCCAGCATCGCATTTTTTGTACTGAGTCTGGCAACTAAGCTCTGGTCCATCGCCAAACATGGCATTCGGACCCTGGAGCAACAGATGATCGGCTTCACTTCACTCAAACGCGTTTTCCTCGCCACCGCCCTCGGTTTTGCCGCCCACGCCAGTGCATCGACGCTGACGCTGGATGTCTACAACCCCGGAACCCAGGCGATTTTCCCGGTGACCTCGGTACTGGTCAGCGGAGAGAAAGAGGCGATCCTGGTGGACGCGCAATTCGGCAAGTCCCAAGCCGAGCAGGTGGTGGAAAAAATCCGTGCCAGCGGCAAGCAATTGACCACCATCTATATCAGCCACGGCGACCCGGATTACTACTTCGGCCTCGACACCCTGACCGCTGCATTCCCCAAGGCCAAAGTGCTCGCGTCGCAACCGACCGTTGATCACATCAAGCAGACCGTCGCCGGAAAATTCGCGTTCTGGGGGCCGAAGTTGGGGGCTGACGCGCCGGCCAAAACCATCGTGCCTGAGGTGATCAAGGGCGACAGCCTGAACCTCGAAGGGCAGACGTTGCAGGTGGTCGGACTGGGAGGCAAACAACCGGATCGCAGCTTCGTCTGGATCCCTTCGATCAAGGCTGTGGTCGGCGGTGTGGTTGTGGCGCAAAACATCCATGTGTGGATGGCCGACACCCAGACTCCGCAGTCCCATGCCGATTGGCTGGCTACGCTGCATTCGATCGAAACCCTGAACCCGAAAACCATCGTGCCGGGACACTATCTCGGCGAGAGTACCCGGTCCCGGGCCGCTGTGCAGTTCACTGCCGATTACATCAAGGCGTTCGACGAAGAAACCGCCAAGGCCAAGGATTCCCCTGCATTGATCGCCGCGATGAAAAAGCGCTTCCCGGCACTGGGCGAAGAAAGCTCCCTGGAGCTGAGCGCCAAAGTCGCCAAGGGCGAGATGAAGTGGGGTGAATGAATTTATCTGTGGCGAGGGGGCTGTTGTGGCGAGGGGATTTATCCCCGTTTGGCTGCGCAGCAGAGGTGAGCGCAGTGGTTCGTTTCGGATCGGCCAGTATGATTTGCTGGTGAGCCGTGAAGGGCGCAGCTGGATCACGTTCGCCGACTATGCGATTGCGATGCTCGATGAAGTCGAAGCGCCGAAGCATTCGCGGCAGCGGTTTACTGTCGGCTACTGAGTACACAAATACCTGTGGGAGCGAGCCTGCAACATAGAATCTCCCACAGGGTTAAACGCCAATTCTTGCGGCTTCAGCGTGACTGCGCCTGCTCCACCAACCAGCCCATCAACTCGCGCAACTTCGGCGAAGGTGCAGGTTTTTCCGGGAACACCAGGTAATACGCCAATCCGGTTTTCACCTTCAATTCAAAGGGCATGACCAGTCGGCCGGCATTCAGGTCATCGCCGATCAACGACCAGTCGCCAATTGCCACGCCCGTGCCCTGGGATGCCATCGACATCGCCAGGTCCAGCGTTTCGAAGTGCTGGCCTTTGCCGACATTGGTCAAGTGCACATCCGCCGCTTTCAACCAGGCCTTCCAGTCCCGTTCATCGCGGGTGGGGTGCAGCAACAAGTGTTGTTGCAGGTCAGCCGGGGTTTGCAAGGCCAACGACCCTTCGAGCATGGGCCGTGAACACACAGGGGTCAGTTGTTCATCGAACAGCAGACAAGACTCAAGAGAGCTGTCCGGTGGCCCCCCGTACATCACCGCCGCATCGAATTGTTCGCGATGAAAGTCCACGCCGTGCTTGACCGTGGTGGTCAGTTCAACCGGCACGTCCGGCCGCTCTTTTTGCCACTGCAACAAACGTGGCAGCAGCCAACGCATCACACAAGTCGGCGCCTTGAGTTGCAGGGTTTCGCGCTTCTCGCCGATCTGCTCCACCGCCTCGTCGATCAGACCGAAAATCTGCTGGACCCGTGGCAGCCACTCGCGCCCTTCGGCGGTCAGATTCAGTCCCCGGGCCTGGCGGATGAACAGTTCATAACCCAGATGATCTTCCAGCCCGGCGATCTGTCGGCTCACCGCGCCTTGGGTGATGTGCAGTTGCTCGGCGGCCCGGGTGAAGTTGCAGCACTGCGCGGTAATCAGAAAAGTGTGCAGCGCCGGCAGGGGAGGCAGTCGTTTCATTGGGATCCAAGGTATGACGTGAGGACATGGCTAGTATGACTTTTTATCCATTGTTGCGGCTACGTGTCGCCCGTTCCAATGAGGCCATCCCTGGACCTGCGAATTCATCATAAACACAGCGCAGGCCCGGTGTCTCAAACGAACAAGAAGGGCAATGACATGGCGACGTGCGGCGAAGTATTGGTCAAGTTACTCGAAAACTACGGGGTCGAGCAGGTGTTCGGCATTCCGGGGGTTCACACCGTGGAGCTGTATCGCGGGTTGGCCCGTTCGAGCATCAACCACGTCACTCCGCGTCACGAACAAGGCGCCGGTTTCATGGCCGACGGCTATGCCCGCACCAGCGGCAAGCCGGGTGTGTGCTTCATCATCACCGGCCCTGGCATGACCAACATCACCACCGCCATGGGCCAGGCCTACGCCGATTCGATCCCGATGCTGGTGATCTCCAGCGTCCAGACCCGCAATCAGTTGGGCGGCGGTCGCGGCAAGCTGCATGAGCTGCCGAACCAGGGCGCGCTGGTGGGCGGCGTGGCGGCGTTCTCCCACACCCTGATGTCGGCGTCCGAATTGCCGGGCGTGCTGGCCCGTGCCTTCGCGCTGTTCCAGGCCGGTCGCCCGCGTCCGGTGCACATTGAAATTCCGTTGGACGTGTTGGTTGAAGAGGCCGACGACCTGCTGACGAGCGTACCGGTAAACATCGACCGCGCCGGTGCTGCGCCCACTGCCGTCAGCCGCATGACCGAATTACTGGCCGGCGCCAAGCGTCCGCTGATTCTCGCCGGTGGCGGTGCCATCGATGCCGCCGCCGAGCTGACCGAGCTGGCCGAATTGCTGGACGCCCCGGTTGCCCTGACCATCAATGCCAAAGGCATGCTCGAATCCGCTCACCCGTTGCTGATCGGTTCGACCCAGAGCCTGGTCGCAACCCGCGCGCTGGTCGCCGAGGCCGACGTGGTGCTGGCCATCGGCACCGAACTGGCCGAAACCGACTACGACGTCACCTTCGCCGGCGGCTTCGAGATTCCCGGCAAGCTGCTGCGTGTCGACATCGACCCGGACCAGACCGTGCGCAACTATCCGCCGCACGTCGCGTTGGTCGCCGACTCGCGCAACGCCGCCCAGGCCTTGCTCAGCGCGTTGTCGCACCAATCCCTGGCCGAGCGCCGCAACGATTGGGGCCAGGTACGCGCCGCCCGTTTGCGTGAAGAACTGGCCGCCAACTGGGACGCGCCGACCCTGGCCCAGACCCGCTTCCTGGAAACCGTCCTGCACGAATTGCCGGACGCGGTATTCGTCGGCGATTCGACCCAGCCGGTGTACACCGGCAACCTGACGTTCAACCCTGAGCGCCCACGTCGCTGGTTCAACTCGTCCACCGGCTACGGCACCCTCGGCTATGCCTTGCCGGCGGCGATTGGCGCCTGGCTGGGCGGCAGCGTGCAAAACGGTGCGCGTCCGCCCGTGGTGTGCCTGATCGGCGACGGCGGCCTGCAATTCACCCTGCCGGAGCTGGCCAGCGCCGTTGAAGCGCGCACGCCGGTGATCGTGCTGCTGTGGAATAACCAGGGCTACGAAGAGATCAAGAAATACATGGTCAACCGCGCCATCGAGCCGGTTGGCGTCGACATCTACACCCCGGATTTCATCGGTGTCGCCAAGGCCCTGGGCTGCGCCGCCGAAGCCATCAGCGATGTCGAGCAACTGCGCAGTGCCTTGCGCGTAGCCACCGATCGTCAGGGGCCGACCCTGATTGAAATCGACCAGGCTACCTGGACTAAGGCCGTGTGGACCCAGGCGGTGTCGAAATGAGTTTTCCAACGACTCTGGACGGCCTGTTCATCGGCGGTAAATGGTCGGCCGGCAGCGAACATCTGCGCGTGATCAACCCGGCCACCGAAGCCCTGTTGACCACCGTTGTGGGCGGTGACGAGCAAGCGGTCGATCAAGCCGTCAGCGCGGCGACCAGAGCGTTCTCCGACTGGTCGAAAACCACCGGTGCCGAACGCGGTGCGATCCTGCGCAAAATCGCCGCGGGCGTGCAGGCCGGTCGTGACCAGTTGATGCACTTGCAGTCGAGCAACAACGGCAAGCCACAGTTCGAAGCGGCCATCGACGTCGATGATGTAATCGCCACCTTCGAGTACTACGCGGGCCTGGCCGAAGGGTTGGATGCGAAACAGGACAGCGCCGTCGAGTTGCCGAGCGATGACTTCAGCGCCCGCCTGCGCCGCGAACCGTGCGGCGTGGTCGGCCTGATCGTGCCGTGGAATTTTCCGATGGTCACCACCGCGTGGAAACTCGCTCCGGCCCTGGCAGCCGGGTGCTGCGTGGTGCTCAAGCCTTCGGAGGTGACACCGCTACCGGAGCTGGAACTGGCGGCGATCATCGCAGATGCCGGCTTGCCCGCCGGTGTGTTCAACGTGGTGTGCGGTACCGGTCTGGCCGTTGGCGCGCCGCTGTCGGCGGACCCGCGTATCGCCAGGATTTCCTTCACCGGCAGCAATGCGGTGGGCGTTCAGGTCATGCAACGCGCAGCAGAAAGCGTCAAAGGCGTGAGCCTGGAACTGGGCGGCAAATCGTCGTTGCTGGTGCTGGCCGATGCTGACATCGAGTTGGCCGTGGAAGTGGCTTGCGGCGGTGGCTTCTTCAACGCCGGGCAAATGTGTTCCGCCACCAGCCGCGTGCTGGTGGCCGATGAACTGTTCGATGAATTCCTGACCCGCTTGAGGGCGCGTGCCGAAGCCATTCGCGTGGCTGACCCGTTCGACCCGAACGTGGAAATGGGTGCACTGGTCAATCAGGCGCAATACCAGCGCGTGCTCGGCCACATCGATCGCGGACTGAGTGCCGGTGCCTCGCTGGTGTGCGGCGGCAATCGTCCAGCGGACCTGCCGCGCGGATATTTTTTGCAGCCCACGATTTTCACCGACGTGCCCCTGGACAGTGCGCTGTGGTGTGAAGAGATTTTCGGCCCGGTGATCTGCGTGCGCCGTTTCACCTCGGAAGCCGAAGCGATTTCCCTGGCCAACGACAGTCAGTTCGGTCTGGTCGCCAGCGTCGTCACGCGCAATGTTGAGGCGGCGGATCGCGTCGCCAACGCCTTGCAGGCGGGGCTTGTGTGGATCAATGCGCCGCAGGTGATCTTCCCGCAGACCGCCTGGGGCGGCTACAAACAGAGCAGCATTGGCCGCGAATTGGGGCCGTGGGGCTTGCAGGCTTTCCAGGAAATCAAGCACGTGATTCGGGCTCTCTGAAGGCACGAAAAAGGTGAGCGCATGCCTCCTGGTGAGGCATGCGCTGGCGTCATGGCTTCAATGAGTTTTTTTCGATAGTCAGGTGTTTTGCACGACCTCAGGATGAACCCGTCGGCTCAGCTGCGGCCCCGTAAATACGGGGCTCAAGGCAGATCTGGCCGCGCGGATGCAACGGTTGCGACCAACCTCATAACTTACAAAAACAAAGGGAGTCCTTCATGGGCGAGCACGATCTGAACAGACGTCAATTCATCAAAACCGTGGGCGTCGCCTCGGTTGCCGCGGCGGCCATGAGCCTGCCGTTCGTCAAGGCCAACGCCAGTGACACCCGCTTTCAAGGCAAGACCCTGCGTCTGCTGACCTGGTCCGATGACACCGGTCTGGCGGCACTGCGCAACATCGCTGCGACATTCGAAGACAAGTACGGCTGCAAGGTCATCGCCGACCGCACCGGCAGTACCTCGGAAATGGTCGCCAAACTCAAGGCCGGCGGTGATCGCCCGCAGTACGACATCATCACCTTGGCAGGTGTCGGTGCCGAAGGTCTGGCCGCCGCCAACCTGCTGGAAAAACCTGACCTCAACCGCATTCCCAACCTGGTCGACGTACCGGAGAAATACCGTACCGGCGCCAATGGCCACGGTATCGGTTACCTGCTCTGGTGCAACAGCCTGGTCTACAGCACGCGCACCATCAAGGAAGCCCCGAACAGCTATGCGGCCCTGTGGGACGCCGATCTGTCGCCGAACATCTTCCTGCCGCCACCGAACTGGACCGAGGCCATGGACCTGATCATCATCGCCGCCAAACTGGCCGGTGGTGACGAACACAACATCGAGCCAGGCTTCAAGAAGCTCGCCGAGCTCAAGGACCGCGTGGTAACCCTGGGCGAAAACCCGAACCAGATCGCCGAGCTGTTCCGCACCGGCTCCCTGGACATGGGCGGCCTCTACGCTCCGGCCTTCTTCCCGAAACAGATCCGCGATCCGAACTACGGTCTGGGCGCCACCTTCGGCATGAAGGAAGGTTTCTACACCGATCTGATGCTCTCGGTGATGCCGAAGAATCGTCCGGGCGATACCGACCTGGCCTACGCCTTCATCAACCACTCCCTGGACCCGATGGTGCAGGGCAAGATGGCCGAAGACATCTACAACGGCCCGGTCAACGCCAAGGCAATCATCTCCGCAGAAGCGCGCAAGAGCCCGTACATCCTCACGCCGGAGCAGATTGCCGAGAAAGCGATCATGCACGACAACGCCTTCCTGGCCTCCGTGCATGACCAATGGATTCGTCGTTACACGGAAATCTTTTCTTCCTGATTGAGTGGCGAACACAAGATTTTCAGCCACTGAAGATCCCCTGTGGGAGCGAGCAGGCTCGCTCCCACAACGGGCCAATTCGCTCTGAAGATTTGTGTTTGTCAGCTGCTTTCCATTGACGAGACCCTTGCTATGGAACACCAACCTTTGACCCACTCGGTCAGCGTCGCGCAGGCGCGTCCGAGTCGGGGTGTATCACCGACGGCGCGCGCCTGGTTTTTCCTCTCGCCGTCGATGCTGTTTCTGGGCGTGCTGATTGCCGCCAGCCTGCTGGTGCTGCGCATGAGCGTGGGCACCAAAGGCGCGGAATGGTCCGGGTTCAGCCTGGCCAGTTATGCCCAATTGCTGGAACCGTACTACCTCAAATCCTTGCTGCTGACCTTGCGCCTGGCGCTGATCAGCGCGTTGATCGCAGTGATCCTGGCGATCCCGGTGGCCTACACCATGTCGCGACTGACTTCGCCGTTCGTGCGGCGGATCTTCCTCGCCGCGGTGCTGCTGCCGTTGCTGGTCAACCTGCTGCTGCAAAGCTACGGCTGGCTGGTGATCCTCGGCCCCGGTGGCATGCTCAACCAGGCACTGATGGGCCTGGGCCTGATCAAGCGTCCGATCATGCTCCTGTACAACCAGAACGGCGTCTTGATGGGGCTGGTGCAAACCGCCTTCCCGCTGGCCGTGCTGCCGATTGCCAGCGCCATGCGCGGTGTCGCCCGCAGCTACGAAGAAGCCGCTGCAACGCTGGGCGCCAGCCGCTTGCAGGTGTTCCGCCAGGTGGTGTTGCCGATGAGTCTGCCGGGGATCATTACGGGTGCGACGTTGGTGTTCGCCTACAACGCCAGCAGCTTCGTGGTGCCTTTGCTGCTCGGCGGCCGTCGCGTGCCGATGCTGGCGGTGATGGTGCATGACCAGATCGCCCCGCTGATGAACTGGCCCGCCGCGTCCGCTGCCGGTGTGGTGTTGATCGTGACCACGCTGGCCATCATGACGTTGTCCGAATACATCACAGGCCGTCGTCGGCGCATGCTGGAGGCTTCGCAATGAGTTCCCTGACCAAGAAGCGCCACTCGCTGTTGCCGGGTGACACCGGCAAGTTCGCCGGGATCCTCTCCGGTTTCATCCTGCTGCTGGCGGTGTTGCCGATCCTGACCATGATCGTCATGTCCTTCAGCGGCGCGTCGAACCTCGATTTCCCGCCAAGCAGCTACAGCCTGCAATGGTACAAGGCCGCCTGGCACACCTTTGTCTCGCCCGACTCCAGTGACGTGCTGAGCCTCGGTCAGGCCATGACCACCAGCCTGATGGTGGCGTGCCTGACTATGATCTTCGCCACGCTGATCGCGGTGCCGGCGGCTTATGCGCTGACCCGTTGCGAGTTCCGCGGCAAGGCCGTGGCGCTGCAATTGATGTCATTGCCCCTGGTGTTTCCGATGGTGGTATTGGGCCTGGCATTGCTGCTGGTGTTCGACAGCCTGCCGTTCCACATGACCACCTCGCGGCTGGTGATTGCCCACGTGATCCTTGCCCTGCCATTCGTGGTGAAGAACTGCACGGCGGCCATGCTTTCCATCGGCAGCGAAGTCGAAGAAGCCGCGCAAATGCTTGGTGCCTCGCCACTGCGGGCGATTGTCGACGTGGTGGTGCCATTGATGAAGTCGGGGATTCTGGCGGGCATGCTGCTGGCGTTCATCGTCTCGTTCAACGAATTCACCGTGACCTATTTCCTTTACACCATCGACGTGATGACCGTGCCGATCTGGATGTACAGCCGCACCGTGTCTTCGCTCGACCCCACCGTATTTTCGTTTGCCGTGCTGATCGTGCTGATCGACTTCGTCCTGATCTGGGCGCTGGAGAAGCTGGTGGGTGAAGGTGGCGTTTCGTTCTGATTTCTTGAGGTGATTTATGTCTGGTCTGATTCTGGAAAACGTCGAGAAACATTACGGCTCGGCCTGCGCGGTAAAAGATGTAAACCTGCATTTGCCCGAGGGCAAGCTGGTGTGTTTCCTCGGCCCTTCGGGGTGCGGCAAAACCACCTTGCTGCGGATGATCGCGGGGCTGGAAACCCTGACCGGCGGCGAGATTCGCCTGGACGGTGAGGACATTGGCCATACCCCGGCGCACCAGCGTAATTTCGGCATGGTGTTTCAATCCCTGGCGCTGTTCCCGCACATGACGGTAGGAGAGAACATCGCCTATCCGCTGAAACTGCGCGGGGTCAGCAAGGCTGACCAGCAGGCGCGCGTGGTGGAGTTGCTGGAGCTGATCCAGCTGCAGCCGATGATCAATCGCCCGGTGGCCAAACTGTCCGGGGGCCAGCGCCAGCGCGTGGCGATCGCCCGGGCGATTGCCAGCCACCCGAAAATCCTTCTGCTGGACGAACCGCTGTCGGCGCTGGACGCCAAGCTGCGCGAGTCGATGCAGGTGGAAATCCGCCAGTTGCAACAGCGCCTGAACATCACCACCATCATGGTCACCCACGACCAGCGTGAGGCCATGACCATGGCCGATATCGTCGTCGTATTGGGTGAGCATCGGGTGCAGCAGGTGGGTACGCCGATTGAGATCTACCGCCATCCGGCCAACGAATTCGTCGCGGACTTCATCGGTTCCGGCAACATCTTCCCGGCCACCGCACTGGGCAACGGCAAGGTCAGCCTGCCCGGCGGTGATGCGCTGGAAGTGCCGATCTGCAGCAGCATTGTTGTGGGGGAGAAGGTGAAGATGCTGATTCGCCCTGAAGACCTGCAACTGTCGGCACCGCAGGCGACGGCGGGCAACCGCTTGCTGGGCAAGGTGACGTTCGTGCGTGATATCGGTGCGACGATTGAAACGACAGTGGAGTGTTCCGGGGTGTCATTTACCGCGCTGAGCACGCCGTGTCAGGGGATTGGCTTGAGCATCGGGCATCCGGTGTCGGTGACGTTGCCGGCGCAGGCGTGTCGCGTTCTCGGTGCCTGACTTGCTGGCCCCTTCGCGAGCAGGCTCCCACAGTGGTTTTGTGTACACCTATCCATTGTGGGAACGAGCCTGCTCGCGAAGAGGGCCGGGCAACCAATACAAATTTCAGCTAAACACTCAACCGCAACCGCGCCAAATCCCTCAATGGCGGCGCCCCGAATAACCGGCTGTATTCCCGGCTGAATTGCGAGGGGCTTTCATAACCCACTCGGTAACCTGCCGCCGAGGCTTCCAGCCCTTCGGCCAGCATCAAGCGCCGCGCCTCCTGCAGGCGCAGTTGCTTCTGATACTGCAATGGACTCATCGCCGTCATCGCCTTGAAGCGGTGATGCAGGGTCGAGACGCTCAAGTTCACCTCCTTGGCCAGATCATCGATGCGCAGTGGCTGCTCGAAATTGCCGTTGAGCCATTTGATCGCCTGGCTGATGCGATGGCTCTGGCTGTTGGCGATGGCGATTTCATAAAGACGATGGCCCTGCTGGCTGCGCAGCAACCGGTAGAGAATTTCCCGCCGAATCAGCGGTGCGAGCATCGCAATGTCTTTGGGGGTGTCCAATAGCCGTGCCAGGCGCAGCACGGCATCAAGCATCGCCGTGTCCAGGCGTTCCACATACAGCCCGCGCCCGGTCGGCCGGGTCGGAACGCCAATGGGGCCGGCGTCGGCGATCAGCGCGGTGATTTGCGCCGGGTCGATGTCCAGCCGCACGGCCAGGATTGGCTCTTCAGCCGAGACGTTCACCACTCGACCGCTCAGTGGCATCGAAACCGAGACCACCAGGTAATTCAGCGGGTCGTAATTGAAGTACTCGTCAGCCAGGCGAACTTCCTTGCGACCCTGCGCCATGATGCACAACGCCGGTTGCGCGAGTACCGGAGCAAACTCGTGGTTCTGGCTGTGGCGCGACATGAACAGTGATTCGACGGCGGTGGCATAACTGCCATCTTCGGCGGTGTTGCGCCGAATGATCGCCGCCAGTTCCGCGCGCTGCTTTTCCATCTCTGCATCCAGCGGCGCTTGTGAAAAGTGATCGAGCGACGACATGCAAGGCATCCTCGTAAAAGCATGGGCAATGGGCCGAGCTTAAGTTTGTGCAAGCAACAGCGGTAGACACATCCTGCCTGATGCTTGCCTGATTCTGCACGGGGTTGTTTTTTCACCCTGACAAGACAGAGCGCAGGCGGGGAAACTTGCTTGAAACTCGTGTGGCAGAACTGTGACAGCGTTTAACACATTGTTACAGGCTGCCTGCACCGTCTCGCAGGATCGTGCAACGCAGCGGCAGGAATCGACTAACGACCCATGCACATCGACCCTTAACCTTTGATCCTGTCGCAGCCCGTCCCCTGGCTGCCACGCGACTCCCCGGGAGGGTTGAACATGTCAAAGCAGATCCCCGTCAGTCATATGGCCTTTGTCCGGGCGCGCACCGGACGTTCGCAAGAGCTGGGTGTGCGCCTCAGCGCACTGATCGAACCATCCCGCGCAGCGCCAGGTTGCCTGAGCTTTGCCTTGCAGCATTCGCAATGCGACCCCGAGTTGTGGCTGGTGTCCGGTTTCTGGGTCAATCAACAGGCGATGACCGCCTACTTCAGCACCCCGGCCATGGAGGTCTTTGCCGAGCTGGTGCAGGAACTGGTGGTCAACAGCCTGGATTTTCACACCTTCAAGGATGTGTCGGCGGCGCAAGCGTTGGGTCAGTCCGGAGCGGCGGTACACAAACTGGCCGGTTGAGGGTTTAATGGCAGCATTCTCAACTAGCCAGGATGCGCGACATGGCACGCAAAGCCTTTGAAACCTTCGAAGCAGTATCGGCCGTAGTCCCCCGTGAAGGCGGGTATTACGCGGCAATCGCCACCAAAGCCATCGGTGGTGCGGGAGCGCCTCGCTTCAACAAGCTGCTGGAAGAACAGACCTTCAAGACCGCTAAAGAAGCGGATGAAGCCGCCGCCTTGCAATTAACCCACCTCAAAGGTGTCGGCGAAGACGGCGAGCTGATCTGGTAACTACTTCACCGCCCCCGGGCGGTACATTTTGAACAACGCCTCAGGCCCCAGCTGGAAATAATCCGCCGGCCCGCCGCCGCGCAGAATCGGTTCTGCCGCGGCGGTGTCGTACACCCCGTCCTTCAACAGCCACTTGGCGATATGCACGGCGACCACTTCGCCGAGAATCAGCCAGCTCGGCACCACATTCCCGTCCGCGCGCTGCAGTTGAATGATCTGCGTGACCTTGCACTCGAAGGACACCGGGCTTTCAGCAACCCGTGGCACCGCAATGACTTTCGAGGCGACGGTACTCAGCCCGGCCAATTCGAATTCATTAACCTGCGGGCCTACGTTGGCGCAGCTCTGGTTCATTTGCTCGGCCAGTGGACGGGTGGCCAGGTTCCAGGCGAATTCGCCGGTCTGTTCGATGTTATTCAGGCTGTCTTTGCGCCCGATGCTGCAAAATCCAATGATCGGTGGAATGTAGTTGAAGGCGTTGAAGAAGCTGTAGGGCGCCAGGTTCAAATGGCCGTTGGCATCCTGTGAAGAAATCCAGCCAATGGGGCGCGGGCCGACGATCGCGTTGAACGGGTCGTGGGGAAGGCCGTGGCCGGTGGCGGGTTCGTAGTAGTGGATGTCGTCGGGCATGGACCAGTGTTCCTGAGGGCTTCAATCGGAGGAGAGCCATAGTGCAAGGACAAGCTACTGATTTCCAGCCAGATGAGATCCCACAGGGTGCGTGACCAACAGGATATTTGCAGTGCTCCAGAAATGACTAAGCCCGGCAAAGCCGGGCTTTAGTGCCGCTATGGCGGATCAGCTGATGGAAGCCGAACCCGTGCGGTCATAACCGTCAGCAGCGAAAGTCGCCGAACCAGTACGGTCGTAGCCATCTTCAGCGACAGTGGCGGAGCCGGTGCGATCGTAGCCATCAGCGGCGACAGTAGCGGAGCCGGTGCGGTCATAGCCGTCTGCTGCGACAGCGGAGCCTGTGCGGTCGTAACCGTCGGCGGCGAAGGTGTTGGCAGCCAGTACGGACAGGGCCAGGGCGAGGAACAGTTTGGTTTTCATCTTCATATCTCCAGGTTCTTTGGCGTTTTGTGTCTCGGGCATGGGTTTCATGCTACGCCAATTAAACTGATTAAAAAGCGCAAAATAATGCTAAAAACGATCGATTAAATAGATGTTAAGCGTCTCAGCCATTTTTGCGTTCAGAGCTGAGTGATCGCATCGCAGTTAATCGTTTTGGCAGGATCAGCATGGTGGACGCGCATTAACTCGTGATTAATCCACCTTTGACGGGGATGAAGGATTTTTCACAACGCAAACAAAAAGGGGCAGACCCCCGACGGACTGCCCCTTTGGTGTAACTCGATCGGATTTAGTCGGTGACGATCCGCGAGTGCTTACGGGTGTCTTTCATGGTGATGTACACCAGCAACGACACAGCGATACACGCTGTGACATACCAGTAGTAACCGGTTTCCATGCCGATGCTTTTGAACCACAGCGCGATGTATTCAGCGGTACCGCCAAAGATCGACACAGTCAGTGCGTACGGCAGGCCAACGCCCAGGGCACGGATTTCGGTCGGGAACAGTTCGGCTTTGACCACCGCGTTGATCGAGGTGTAGCCGCTGACGATGATCAGCGCCGCCATGATCAGGAAGAACGCGCCCCACCAGGTCGTGATGGTGTGCAGGGTGGTGAGGATTGGCACGGTGAAAATCGTGCCCAGTACACCGAAGGCGATCAGGATCGGACGGCGGCCGATCTTGTCCGACAGGCCACCGATGATCGGTTGCAGGCACATGAACAGGAACAGCGTGGCGGCGGAAATGGTAGTGGAGTCGGAGATGCTCATGCCGACGGTGTTCACCAGGTATTTCTGCATGTAAGTGGTGTAGGTGTAGAACGCCAGTGTGCCGCCCATGGTCAGGCCGACCACGGTGAGCAGTTCCTTGGGATGGCGCATCAAGGTGCGCATGGCGCTTTCCTTGGCCTTTTCCTTCTTGGTGAACGACTCGGTTTCTTCCATGCCACGACGCAGGTACAGCGCGACCACGGCACACAGCGCGCCGATGGCGAACGGAATGCGCCAGCCCCAGGCATACAGCTCTTCGGTGGTCAGCACTTGTTGCAGCACGATCAGGACACCCAGCGCGATGAGCTGGCCGGAGATCAGGGTCACGTACTGGAAGCTGGAGAAGAAGCCGCGACGTTCCTTGGTCGCCATCTCACTGAGGTAAGTGGCGGAGGTACCGTATTCGCCACCGACCGACAGGCCCTGCAGCAGACGGGCGAACACCAGCAGGATCGGCGCACCGATGCCGATGGTTTCGTAGCTCGGGCTGAGGGCAATCAGCAGGGAGCCGAAGCACATCAGGTACACCGAGGCCATCAGGGCCTTTTTGCGCCCGACCTTGTCGGCGTACAGGCCCATCAGCCAGCCGCCGATCGGGCGCATCAGGAAGCCCACGGCGAAGATCGCTGCGGTGTTCAGCAGTTGGGCGGTTGTGTCGCCCTTGGGGAAGAAGGTCTTGGCGAAGTACAGGGAGAAAGCGGCATAGACGTACCAGTCATACCATTCGACCATGTTGCCTACGGAGCCGCTGAAGATCGACTTGATACGGCTGGAGGTGGTTCTTGGTTTGGCTGTCGCGGCAGCCGACCCAAGGGGCAGGGTATTTGAGTTATCCATTGAAGGATCCTTCGTTTAATTGTTTTTGTGGAGCGCGATTAAACGCGGCCTGTGGGGGCTATAGCAGGAGCTGTGCCAAGACGGAGAGGGCCGGTTTAGAGGGGGTGGGGAGATGGGGTGAGCGGAAAGCCGCTTATTTAGGGTTGGGTGTGAGCGGAAAGTTGCTCATTGGGCTTGTGGATTTGTATCGGCTGCGCCGGCCTCTTCGCGAGCAGGCTCGCTCCCACAATGGTTGAGCGCACGCAGTCAAAATGTGGGAGCGAGCCTGCTCGCGAAGAGGTCCTTTTGGACGCTAGAGGAACATCTCTCTGGTGAGCCCATGCCGCTGCATCTTTTCATTGAAGGTGCGACGCGGCAGTTGCAGTTCTTCCAGCACGGCTTTGACGTCACCTTTATGCCGGGTCAGCGCCGCACGCAGGCACTGAGCTTCAAAGGCTTCCTGCTGCGCCGCCAGTGACTGGCCAGGCTCGATGCCCGCCGGTACCGGCTCGCCAAGCCCCAGCACCTGACGCTCGGCCACGTTTGCCAGCTCGCGCACATTGCCCGGCCAGTCGTGGCTCAGCAGATGGCTCAATTGCGGCCCGCTCAATGGCGAAAAGGCCCGGCCCAGGCGCTCGGCGGCATGGCGGGCGAAAGATTCGTACAGTAATGGAATGTCTTCGCGGCGGTCGCGCAGCGGTGGCAGACGCAACTCGGCGACGTTCAAACGGTAAGCCAGATCCTCGCGAAAACGTCCGGCCCGTGCTTCGTCGAGCAAATCCGGTTTGGTCGCGGCGATGATGCGCAAGTCCACGCGAATGCTCTGGTTCGAACCCAGGCGTTCGAGCTTCTGCTCCTGCAGCACCCGTAGCAATTTCACCTGTTGTGCCAAGGGCATGCTTTCGATTTCATCGAGAAACAACGTGCCGCCATCGGCGTATTCGAGCTTGCCGATGCGCTTGCCTTGGGCGCCGGTGAATGCACCGCTTTCGTGGCCGAACAGCTCGGCTTCAAACAGTTGCTCGGGGATGGCTGCGCAGTTCAATGCAACAAAAGGTTTGTCGGCACGCGGTCCGAAGTCGTGCAGGCAACGGGCAACCAGCTCCTTGCCGCTGCCGGTTTCGCCACGGATCAGCACGTTGACCGGCAGCGCCGCCAGGTCCAGCACTTGCCCGCGCAAAACCTGCAAGCCTCGGGATACACCGAGCAGCGTGGCATCGAGCTTGGCGCGGTTGTCTGCCTGTTCGTGCAGGGCGCGGTTTTCAAGGACCAGTCGGCGCTTGTCCAAAGCACGGCGCAGGCTGCCGAGCAGGGTTTCGGGGCTGAAGGGTTTTTCCAGAAAATCGTAGGCGCCATCGCGCATCGCATCGACGGCCATGGGCACGTCGCCGTGGCCTGTCAGCAGGATCACCGGCAGGTCGGCATCACGACGCTGGACCTCGGCCAACAGTTCCAGGCCGGTCATGCCGGGCATGCGCACATCGCTGAGGATCACCCCGGCAAAGTGCTTCGGCAATTGCGCCAGGCACTCGTCGGCGCGGCTGAACAACTGCACTTCGAAACCCGACAGGCTCAGCCATTGTTCGACGGCGCTGCGAATGCTGCTTTCGTCGTCGACTACCATCACTGAGTTGAGCATGAACCATGGGCCTCCAGGTCGATGGGCAGGGTCAGGGTGAACACCGCGCCATTGGCATGATTATCGGCCGTGAGGGAGCCGCCCGATTCATGAACGATAGCGAAAGAAACCGCCAGGCCGATACCCAGGCCATCGCCCACCGGTTTGGTGGTGAAAAACGGATCAAACACCTTGGACAGATTTTCCTGCGCGATGCCGCTTCCGTTGTCGATAACGCTCAGGTGCCACACGTGTTCTGCGGCTTCGAGGCGGATTTCCAGGCGCTTGCAGGGTTTGTCCTGCATCGCATCCAGCGCATTGCGCAGCAGGTTGATCAGCACCTGCTCCAGGCGGATCGCGTCGCCACGGACCCACGCCGGACGTGTCAGGTGCAGCACCGTACTGACTTGCTCGTCGCGTAATCGGGTGTCGAGCAGATGCAGCGACTGATCCACCACCGCCGCCAGGTCCAGGCGTTCGCGCAAGCCGCTGGGACTTTTGCGGGCGAAGGTTTTCAGGTGACCGGTGAGGGCTGCCATGCGCGTCAGCATCTCGTCTACCGGTTTAAGTGCCTTGTACGCTTCGTCGACCCGTCCGTGATCAAGCAGCAGCCTCAGCGTCGCAAGTTGCATGCGCTGGGCCGTCAGCGGTTGATTGATCTCGTGGGCCAGCGCAGCCGACATCTGCCCGAGAGCGGCGAGTTTGGCTGATTGCACCAGGCCGTCCTGGGCGGTGCGCAGGTCGCGGGTACGTTCCTCCACCAGTTGTTCGAGCTCTTCGCGACTGCGCTGACGCAGTTTGGCCAAACGCCAGCGCTGGTTGAGAAACAGCAGCAGAAACACCAGGGTCAGCCACAATCCAGCTGCGGCGAGTGCGGCATTGCGGCTGTCTTCGAAAGCAACCTGGGGACGGCGCAGCAGATGCAACGTCCAGCCCTCGGCGGCCAGTGGCAAGGACTCCCACAGGTAGTCGGCATCACCGTCCGGACCCTTCACCCGTACCAGCTCGCTGGTGTCGTCGAAGCGGCGCAGCGATTGGTATTCAAGTGGCGTCAATGGTTGCTTGTTGTATTGGCGGGTGGCCTTGAGTTCGGCGTGATCGCTGTCGCTCAGCGGTTTCAAGTGACGGTAGCGCCAGCCTGGCTGATTGGCGATGAAGATGATCCCGCGAGCGTCGCTGACCAGCAGCGTGTCGTTGCCCTGGCGCCATTCGCGCTCCAGTTCGGGAAACTCGAGTTTCACCACCATGGCGCCGAGAAACTGCCCGTCGTCGTTGGTCACGGCGCTGGACAGGAAGTACCCCGGAATACCGCTGGTCACCCCCACTGCATAAAAGCGTCCGGTACCTTGGGTACGGGTCTGGTTGAAGTAGGGACGAAACCCGTAGTTGTGGCCGACGTAACTGTTAGGCAAGCGCCAGTTGCTCGCGGCCACGGCCAGGCCGGTGCGGTCGAGCAATTCCAGGGTCGAGGAATCGGCGGCGCCGTTGATTTTTTCCAGTTTGCGGTTCAGCACGTCCTGTTGCTCGGGGCTGACCGGTCCTTTGAGCGCGTCGCGCAATTGCGGGTCCAGCGCCAGTACCGAGGGCAGGGCGCGGTAGCGTTCGATCAAGGTATGCAGCGATGTGGCGTAAAGCGCCAGTTGCTGATTGGCACGGGCCGCGTCTTCGACCAGGGATTGGCGCACGGTGTGGCGCATGGCCAGGGTGGCAACAAGGGCGGCACCGGCGATGATCACCAAGGTATAGAGCGTCAGGCGCCAAGGGCGAGATAACTCGAACATGCTGGGCATTACACACGGGTACGGAGGGGGCGCACGATAACATGAGCGGCCTCACCTTGTGGGGCCGAGCAGGCGCGCTCCCCAAAAAGCAGGTGGTGGGCTATAAAAAAGGCGACAGGGATAGCCCTGTCGCCTTTTTCGGGTCAGTCCAAGTGCTTACTGCACTTCAACTGCCAGGCTTTCACTGATCTTTTGCTGCCAGATGGCAGGACCGGTGATATGTACCGACTCGCCTTTGCTGTCGACCGCAACGGTCACCGGCATGTCTTTGACGTCGAACTCGTAAATCGCTTCCATCCCGAGTTCGGCGAACGCCACGACGCGGGATTTCTTGATCGCTTGCGCCACCAGATAAGCCGCGCCACCCACTGCCATCAGGTAAACGGCTTTGTGGTCCTTGATCGCGTCGATGGCGGTCGGACCGCGCTCGGATTTGCCGATCATGCCCAGCAGGCCGGTTTGCTCAAGGATCTGACGGGTGAACTTGTCCATCCGCGTCGCGGTGGTCGGACCAGCAGGGCCCACCACTTCTTCGCGCACCGGATCGACCGGGCCGACGTAATAGATGAAGCGACCTTTGAGGTCCACCGGCAGGGTTTCGCCCTTGTTCAGCATCTCGACCATGCGCTTGTGCGCCGCGTCGCGACCGGTGAGCATTTTGCCGTTGAGCAGGACGGTTTCGCCCGGCTTCCAGCTCTGCACTTCTTCCGGGGTCAGGGTGTCCAGGTTGACACGACGGGCCGACGGGCCGGCTTCCCAGACGATTTCCGGGTAGGCGTCCAACGGTGGCGCTTCCAGCGAGGCCGGACCGGAACCGTCGAGCACGAAGTGCGCGTGACGGGTGGCGGCGCAGTTCGGGATCATGCACACCGGCAACGAAGCGGCGTGGGTCGGGTAGTCCATGATCTTCACGTCGAGCACAGTGGTGAGGCCACCCAGGCCCTGGGCGCCGATGCCCAGCTGGTTGACCTTCTCGAACAGCTCCAGACGCATTTCTTCGATACGGTTTTGCGGGCCGCGGGCCTTCAGCTCATGGATGTCGATGGATTCCATCAACACTTCCTTGGCCATCACCGCGGCTTTCTCGGCGGTGCCGCCGATGCCGATGCCGAGCATGCCCGGTGGGCACCAGCCGGCACCCATGGTCGGAACGGTCTTCAGAACCCAGTCGACGATCGAGTCGGACGGGTTGAGCATGGCCATTTTCGACTTGTTCTCGGAACCGCCGCCCTTGGCCGCCACGTCCACTTCCACGGTGTTACCCGCAACGATGGAGTAGTGGATAACGGCCGGGGTGTTGTCCTTGGTGTTCTTGCGAGCGCCCGCCGGGTCGGCGAGGATCGAAGCGCGCAGGACGTTTTCCGGCAGGTTGTAGGCGCGACGAACGCCTTCGTTGATCATGTCGTCCAGGCTCATGGTCGCGCCATCCCAGCGCACGTCCATGCCCACGCGGACAAACACGGTCACGATGCCGGTGTCCTGGCAGATCGGACGGTGGCCGGTGGCGCACATGCGCGAGTTGATCAGGATCTGCGCCATGGAATCACGGGCTGCCGGCGATTCTTCGCGCAGGTAGGCCTCGTGCATCGCCTGGATGAAATCCACGGGGTGGTAGTAGGAAATGAACTGCAGGGCGTCGGCAACGCTCTGTATCAGGTCGTCTTGCTTGATCACGGTCATGAGTCGCGCTCCTCTAAAAGACGGGAACATTCAATAAGGTGCTTGCAGCTTGGGTGCATCGGTCGGTTGCAAGCACCTTTCAAGGCACGCCGGGCATGCTGGCGCGACGCTAAAAAGGCGCGGCAGTATAGCGCGCCTCGCTCAAGGGCACACCCGCCGGTAGTCAATCGTTGGTCGCATATCGGACAGTGGACTTGACGGCGGGTGTTCGCCCCTGAAAATTGAATAGTCATTTATCGGCCACGCCACTAAAGTGACATCTGGTCTGTAGAGTAGGACGCTCTGTCAGTCTTCTTTCATTCGGTGAGTCAACGATTGACCCATAACGCCATCCAGCGATTGCTAATCAAACGTTTTGCCCTCGCGGCCGGCACCTACGCCCTGGCATTGCTGTTGGTGTGGCTGGCGTTTTTTTCCGGTCACTACCAGGACTCACTGGCGGGTATGGCCATGGGCAGCGCGCTGGTGGTGATCAGCCAGGCGGCCTTGTTCGCGTTGTTCTACTCTGGCTGCAATCTGCGTTTCGCCGACCCCAGCCTGACTGAAGCCCAAGTATTGCTGGGGCTGGGTTGGCAAACCTGGCTGATTGCCCATCTGGACGATGCGCGCGGGGCGTTCCTGGTTTTTTACGTATTGATCCTGCTGTTCGGGCTGTTCCATCTGTCCCGTCGCGCATTCCTGCGCTGCGCCATGATGGTGTTCTTCAGTTTCAGTGCGATCACCCTGTGGGAGGGCTACCACTTCCAGCTGCCCAACCCGGCCCTGGCGGCGTTGCAGGTGTGTGTGCTGCTGATCGTACTGGTCTGGCTGGTGCTCTATGCCGGTTATGTCCAGGCCTCGCGTCACCGCATGCGTCAGCGGCGTTTTGCCTTGCAGGCGCACCAGGATACGTTGCGCGGAATGATGCGCCAGCTCGAAGACCTGGTTGCCACCGACGAACTGACCGGTCTGTTCAATCGCCGGCATTTCCTGCGCCTGGCCTCCCGCGAACTCAATGCCATGGACGCCGGCGTCGTGCACGGCCTGGCGCTGATCGACCTGGACCATTTCAAACGCATCAACGATCTGCACGGTCATGCCGCTGGCGATCAGGTGTTGCAAGCCTTTGCCGGCGTGGCGACTGCTTGCCTGCGCGATGGTGACGTCCTGGCCCGTTACGGCGGCGAAGAATTCGTGGTGTTGCTGCCCGATTGCGATGCCGACAGTTTGACGTTGTGTTGCGAACGGCTGCGCATCGCGTTCACCGATGTCGAATTGATCGGGCTCAACGTGCGCAATCTCAGCCTGTCCGCCGGCATGACCCTGCTCGAGCAAGGGGATGATCTCGACGATGCCTTGCAGCAGGCCGATCAGGCGCTGTATCGCGCCAAGCGCGACGGACGCAACCGTTGCGCGGCAGCGTGGGAAAACGTCGATGCCTGAGTTGCGTGTCGGCGACCGCCAGTGGTCGGTGGCGGCGGGCAGCAATCTGCTCGATGCCCTGAATCAGAACGGCGTGACAGTGCCCTATAGCTGTCGCGCCGGCAGTTGCCATGCGTGCCTGGTGCAGTGTGTGCAAGGACTGCCGAGCGACAGCCGCCCGGATGCCTTGAGTGCGGAGCAGCGTCAGCAAGGCTGGCGCCTGGCGTGCCAGTGTCAGGTGGTCGAGGACTTGCAGGTGCACACCTTCGACCCACAACAGGACGGCCGTCCGGCCGAGGTGGCGGCCGTCGATTGGCTGAGCGACAGCGTGTTGCGCTTGCGCCTGACTCCGCAGCGGCCGTTGCGATACAGCGCCGGCCAGCATCTGGTGTTGTGGGCGGGCAACGTTGCGCGTCCGTATTCCCTGGCCAGCCTGCCGGAACACGACCGCTTTCTGGAGTTTCACCTCGATTGTCGCCTGCCAGGGGAATTCAGTGATGCGGCGCGTCAGCTAAAGATCGGCGATCCGATCCGTCTGGGCGAGTTGCGCGGCGGGGCCTTGCACTACGACCCTGACTGGCACGACCGCCCCCTGTGGCTGATGGCCGCCGGCACCGGGTTGGGGCCATTGTTCGGCGTGTTGCGAGAAGCGATGCGCCAGGATCACCAAGGCGCGATACGTGTCATTCACCTGGCCCATGATGCCGGTGAGCATTATCTGGCCAAGCCACTGCAGGCCATGGCGGCCAGCCGCCCGAACCTGAGTATCGAGCTGTGGACCGCGGCCGAGTTGCCAGCGGCTTTGGCGCAACTGCGGCTTGTTTCCCGGCAAACCCTGGCCTTACTCTGCGGAGCCCCCGACAGCGTCGACGCCTTTGCCCGGCGCCTGTATCTGGCGGGACTGCCGCGCAATCAACTGCTGGCCGATGTGTTCCTGCCCCGTGGTTGAGCGCTGACTTCCAGACGCGAGACCGATCATGACCGATGCCATCCAGATCGAACGCGAATGCGGCCTGCTGACGCTACGCCTCAATCGCCCCGAGAAGAAAAACGCCCTGACCCGCGCCATGTACAGCCATTTGGCCGAAGCGTTGAAACAGGCCGATAGCGACCCTGAAATCAACGCGGTACTGATCACCGGCTCCAACGAGTGCTTCACAGCCGGCAACGACATCGCCGACTTCATCCAGCAACCACCTGGCAATCTCGACAGCCCGGTATTCCAGTTCATGCTCAACCTGCTCGAATGCCGCAAACCGGTGATCGCCGCCGTGGCGGGCGCTGCCGTGGGCATTGGCACGACCCTGTTGCTGCACTGTGATCTGGTGTACGTCAGTCGCGACGCACGCTTGCGCATGCCATTTGTCAACCTTGGCCTGTGTCCCGAGTTCGGCTCCAGCCTGATCCTGCCGCGATTGCTCGGGCAGGCCAAAGCGGCAGAACTGTTACTGCTCGGCGAAGGATTCAACGGTGAGCAAGCGGCCGCATGGGGCATTGCGTCCGAAGCCTTGGGCAGTGGCGAAGAGGCTTTGGCCAGGGCACGGGAAATGGCGCTGCGCTTTGAGTCGCTGCCACCGGAGGCGGTGCGTATCAGCAAGCAATTGATGAAAGCCCCGGATCGAGAGTTGTTGCGCAAGGTAATTGAAGAGGAGGGGGCGTTGTTCACCCAGCGGTTGCGCTCACCGGAGGCGATGGCGGCGTTGGTGGGGTTTATCAACCGGCATTAAGCATTGTGGTGACTGGGTTGGCCTCTTCGCGAGCAGTCCTGGCAATACATCTTCAGGATCAGAAACCAAAAAGCCCCGCCATTCGCATGGCAGGGCTTTTGTCTGTCAGCAACCGGTCACTCAGACCATTGGGTCGCCAACGTGCAGGATTTTCATGCCGTTGGTGCCGCCGGTGGTGTGGTAGCTGTCGCCCTTGGTCAGGATGACCCAGTCGCCTTTCTCCACCACGCCGCGCTTGACCAGCTCGTCGATGGCTTTCTGGCTGACTTCGTTAGGCGCCAGGGAGGCCGGGTCGAACGGAACGGTGTACACACCACGGAACATCGCCGCGCGGGCCTGGGCTTCGCGGTGTGGAGTGAATGCGTAGATCGGCACCGAGGAGCGGATGCGCGACATGATCAGCGGTGTGTAGCCGCTTTCGGTCAACGCGATGATCGCCTTCACACCCGGGAAGTGGTTGGCCGTGTACATGGTGGCCAGCGCGATACTTTCGTCACAGCGCTGGAATTCCTTGCCGATACGGTGGCTGGAGGTCTTGCTGGTCGGGTGCTTTTCAGCGCCGACGCAGATACGCGCCATTGCCTGCACGGCTTCCAGCGGGTACAGACCGGCAGCACTTTCGGCCGAAAGCATCACGGCGTCGGTGTAGTCGAGTACGGCGTTGGCTACGTCGGACACTTCGGCGCGGGTTGGCATCGGGTTCTGGATCATCGACTCCATCATCTGGGTCGCCACGATCACAGCCTTGTTGTGGCGGCGTGCGTGCAGAATGATTTTCTTCTGGATACCCACCAGTTCGGCGTCGCCGATTTCCACGCCCAGGTCACCACGGGCCACCATCACGGCGTCGGACGCGTTGATCAGGCCATCGAGGGTTTCGTCGTCGGCCACGGCTTCGGCGCGTTCGATCTTCGCCACCAGCCAGGCAGTACCGCCGGCTTCGTCGCGCAGTTTACGGGCGTATTCCATGTCGGCGGCGTCACGCGGGAAGGACACGGCGAGGTAGTCGACCTGCATTTCCGCGGCGAGCTTGATGTCGGCCTTGTCTTTCTCGGTCAGGGCCGGTGCGGTCAGGCCACCACCGCGACGGTTGATGCCTTTGTGGTCCGACAGCGGACCGCCGATGGTCACGGTGCAGTTGAGTTCGGTGGCGGTAGCGGTGTCGACGCGCATCACCACGCGACCGTCGTCGAGCAGCAGCTCGTCGCCCACGCCGCAGTCCTTGACCAGGTCCGGGTAGTCGATGCCGACCACTTGCTGGTTGCCTTCGGTCAGCGGATGGCTGGTGGAGAAGGTGAATTGATCACCGATCTTCAGCTCGATGCGCTTGTTGGCGAATTTGGCGATACGGATTTTCGGGCCTTGCAGGTCACCCAGCAGGGCGACGAAGCGGCCGTGCTTGGCGGCCAGGTCACGCACCAGCTGCGCGCGAGCCTTGTGCTCGTCGGGGGTGCCGTGGGAGAAGTTCAGGCGGGCGACGTCCAGGCCAGCCAGAATCAGCTGTTCGAGAACTTCCGGCGAGTTACTGGCCGGGCCAAGGGTAGCGACGATTTTGGTACGACGGACGGACATGCAAAGACTCCTGAGTTCAAGCGCTGAGTGAGGCTACTATGGTCCGAAGTTGTAGTCATTGTTCGTTTGCACTACTTATGACTTTCTTTATTGAACGCGGCAACTTTGCGCCGGACAGCCTGAAGATTTCCGACCGCGGGTCGATACAGCGGGCAAGACAGGAGATTTCCCATGCGATTCGTGCTTATAGCCGCCCTTGCCCTCATCAGTGTCACGGGCTGCACCCGTTTTTCCATGAACCATCATTTGAACCTTGCCTACAGCGCCTATGACCGTGGCAACTGCGAGCAGGTGATGCTCGAGTTATCCAAGGTCGAGCGCGCCAGCCGGGCGCGGCCTTATGTCTGGCCGGAAGTATCGATGATGCGCGGACAGTGCCTGGAACGGCAGAAAATGTTCATTGATGCCGCCCAGACGTATCAGTTCATCATCGCCTCGTATCCGCAAAGCGAATACGCCTACCGCGCCCGCGCCCGACTGGAGACCCTGCAGAGCCTGGGCCACTACCCGACCCGCAGTTCCGCGTCGGTGCGCCCGACGCAGTTCTGACGCTGGTGGTCATCCAATAGCTGGCCTACCGGCGGCAGTGAGCTATAGTCGAATAGTCGGTTTAGAGCCTGACTCTGCACCGAGGCAACACCTGTGATCGGCAGGAGTAAGCGGCAGCGATTGACGGACTGCTGCACCAGGATCGGGGAGAGCGGGCCACTTATGCCTGGGTAGCTACCGGCAGGCCTGTTCCGAAGCATTAGTGCGGCCCTGCTTAAGGGCCTTGCGTAGCGAATTCAGCATGTTCACTGACCGCCGGATCGAGCGGCATCAACTGCCGTATTTTCTGAAAGTGTTCAATAGCATCACCGACAAACCCATCGGCTATCTGGGCAATGTCTCCGATGACGGGCTGATGCTTATCAGTCAGTTACCGATGATGATCGGCGCGGACTTCGACTTGCGCCTGAAGATTCCCGCCAGCGATGGCTGCCAACAGGTCATTGACCTGCGGGCATGCTGTTTGTGGTGCCACGAAGACGCAACCCCTCACCACTATGACGCCGGGTTCAGCCTGCAACGGGCACCGCCGGAGTATGGGCAACTGGTGGAGGCGTTGAAGCAGTACTTCAGTTTTCAAACGCTACCGGCATCGGCATGAAGCTTTAGACGCTTAGTCGGAACGCCGCCCCGAGCCTGCTCGCTCCCCCAGAATTGATCTACGTGATTCACAAGATCCCCTGTGGGAGCGAGCTTGCTCGCGAAGGCGTCATTGCCGACGATGATCATCCGAACGGCAAATCAAACACTGCCGCTACGTTTCCAGCTCAGGTACCGCGTTACCAGTTGCGTACCCAATTCCTCGGGTCGCGTATCCAGCACCGGAGCCCCATGCGCACTTAACCGCTCATGAAGTTCTGCCCGTGCATTCAAATAACCCACCGTGCCGCAATAGACCAGTGCCTCGGGCAATGTCTGCACCGGAGTTTCACGCAGGTGGTCGAGAACTTCCTCACGCAAACTGGCGACCAGCACCACATGCTGCGTACTCAATCGTTTGACCGCCGTGAGCAGTTCTTCATCGTCCTCATCCCTCAGGTTGGTCACCAGTACCACCAACGCCCGGCGCTTTTGCCGGGCGAGCAGGTGGGTGGTGGCAGCTTGATAGTCGGCGCTGCGCTGGCTGCTGTTCAGGTCGTAGACCGTGTTGAGCAGAACATTGAGTTGCCCGCTGCCTTTGACCGGGGCGAGGTAGCGCGGTTGTTCGCTGGCGAACGTGCTCAGCCCCACCGCATCGCCCTGGCGCAACGCGACGTAACTCAACAGCAGGCAGGCATTGAGCGCATGATCGAAATGCGCCAGTTCACCGTCCTGGCTGCGCATGCGGCGGCCGCAGTCGAGCATGAAAATGATCTGCTGGTCGCGCTCGTCCTGATATTCCCGGGCAATAGGTGTGCGTTGGCGGGCAGTGGCTTTCCAGTCGATCTGCCGCAGGCTGTCGCCTTCGCGAAACTCGCGCAGCTGATGAAATTCCAGTCCCTGACCACGGCGTTGGCGCTGGCGTACGCCGAGCTGGCTGAGCCAGTTATCCACGGCCAGCAGTTGACCGCCATAGAGGCGGGCGAAGTCGGGATAGACGCGGGTATCGTCAGTCAGGCTCAGCACACGCTTGTCTGTCCAGAGACCCAATGGGCCTGGCAGGTGGACTTCGCAGTGTTCGAAACTGAAGTGACCGCGTTTGAGCGGGCGCAGGCGATAAATACTCTGGTTGTGCTGGCCGGGCTGCAATGACACCGATAGAGGCAGGTTTTCAAAGCTCAGGCCCTCCGGCACATGGTCGAAGAGTTCCAGGTCCAGAGGTTGAGTAAAATCATGTTCAACCTCCAGCGTTATTTCACTCCAGCGCCCCAAGGCCAGACTGCCGGGCAGGTGCCGTTGCACACGGGGAGAGGGCAGGCGTTTGAGGCGGATAGCATCGAGAAACGCCAGGGCCAGTAGCGCCAACAGCAGACTCCAGTTGATTCGCGACAGGTACGCAGGCAACACGAAACCCAACGCCTGCAAGGCGCCCAGCATGGTGCCGATGACCAGCAGCACCGCGAGCCAGAGCAGGAGCAGGCGAGTGGGTTTCACAGGCGCGGCGCCGGCACTTGATCGAGCAGTTGCCGCAGCACGTGATCGATCTCAAGCCCCTCAATGTCCAGCTCCGGTGCGATACGCACACGATGACGCAGCACGGCCAGCGCGCAGCCTTTTATGTCATCCGGAATCACGAACTCGCCACCACGCAACAAGGCCCGCGCCCTTGCGCAACGCACCAGCGCAATCGAGGCCCGTGGGCCGGCACCCAAGGTCAGCCCTGGCCAGCTGCGGGTGGTGCGGGCCAGGCGCACGGCGTAATCGAGCACCTGATCATCCAGCGGCAGGTCACTGGCAATGCGCTGCAAGGCCAGCACATCCTTGGCTTGCAAAACCGTGCGCAATGGCTGGACGTCGAGCATGTCGGCGCGGGTCGAGCGACTGACCTGGCGCACCATGTTCAATTCCTGCTCGGCGTCCGGGTAATCCATGCGCACCTTGAGCATGAAACGATCCAGTTCGGCTTCCGGCAGCGGGTAGGTGCCTTCCTGTTCGATAGGGTTTTGCGTGGCCAGTACCATGAACGGTTGCGGGATGGGCAGGGCGCGGCCTTCGAGGGTCACCTGACGCTCCTGCATGGCTTCGAGCAGTGCAGCCTGGGTTTTCGCCGGGGCGCGGTTGATTTCGTCGGCCAGCAACAGGTGGGTGAACAGCGGACCTTTGCGCAGTTTGAATTGCTCGGTCTGCAAGTCGTACACCGCATGGCCGGTGACATCGCTGGGCATCAAATCCGGAGTGAACTGAATGCGCGCGAATTCGCCACCGAAGCATCGCGCCAGCGCCCGCACAAGCAAGGTCTTGCCCAGCCCGGGTACACCTTCGAGCAACACGTGGCCACCGGCAATCAAAGCCGTGAGTACGTCATCGATCACACTGTTCTGGCCGATTACGGCCTTTTGCAGTTCGCCACGTATGGCTCGTGCCAATTGGCTGGCGCGTTGACGTTGTTGAGCGGCATGGCTGGGGGCATCGGGTTCGATCGATTCACTCATAAGGCGTTCCTCAAGGTTTGCAGTTGGGCGACCTGACGGCTGAATTCAGCGCTCGTAAACCGCTGTTTCGGGCGTGGCCCCATGGCCTGGCTGATAGCGAGTGTGGGTTGGCCAGTCAGGCGTGCAAGCACCAGCCATTGTTCGGTGACACCGAGTTGGTCATAACCGGGATGACGACGGCGGACACGGCGCAGAATGTCTTGCTGCAGCCCTTGCAGCAGATTGTGTTGACCGTTGCGACGCCACATGAAGTCGGCACTGGCACGCAGGTGCTCCTGCAGTTGCCGACGCGCTTTCGAAGGGGGTGCCTGTATCGGCCCGTGACGCACACCGACATGCCAGAAACCCAGGCCGATCAGGGCAATCAAGGCGCCCAGCGCCTGGGGGAAGTAGCGCAGCAACAACGTCCACAGACTGTCGTGTTCGGTGTCGTACAGCAGGGTCACGTGGGTGTCCGCCGTCAGATACCAGAGCAACCAGGCGTTGTCGTACTGATCAATGGCCGGGGTTTTCCACAGATCGGCGTCGGTCACCACGATGATTGAACCCAGCCCATGGCTGAGCTGCATCATGTGCGTGGCCTTGCCGCTGTTGGCCCAGGCCTGGGCGAGATTCTTCGGGTCTTCGAGATGGAACGCAGTGTCAAAGGTCGCGTAGGCTGGCGCGTCCTCGTTTTCCAGATACAGCTTGGTCAGTTTCGGGTAGGGGTCGTTGGCGCTGCCGTTTTGGTTGTCGGGTGGCGGGTCCTTGAGGTCTTTGCCCAAGGATTGGTGCAGTTGCACCCGGTCGAGCAACCGGTCGTTACTCTGCCCGGTCTTTTCATCCCACAACGACTGGGCAACGAACAACAGTCGTCCACCGGCCCTGGCCCAGTTCATCACTTGATCTATTTGCCGGGGCGTCATGTTGTAGCGGTCCCCCAGCAACAGCAGGCTGTGCTGATGCGGCTCCAGGCTGGGCAGGATGTCGAGACTGTTGGCGTGGCTGACGGTCAGGCCTTGTTTGCGCAGAAAATGTTCAGCGGCCAGATAGGGGTTGGCCTGGGCTTCCGGCGAGGGGCCATGGTCGATTTCAGCCGGGTAGGGCGTGGCCTTGAGATACAGCCAGGTACTCAGCGCCGCCAGCAGCACGGCGATCAAGACGCCGAGCATCAATGGCCAGGTACGCCGGCTCAACGGCCTGCCCCCGGGCCGAACAAGGCGCGCCAGCCGTCACACAGTTCCCGCTGTGAATTCATGGGGGGCAGGCGATGCCCGTAGGCCATGTTCTGCCAGTGTCGGGTCAGGTTTTGGCTGAACGCCAGCAGGGCCGGTTGTTGCAATTGCTCGACGCGTTCCAGCACCTGGCCTTCGGTGTCGGCGGCTTTCAGCGTGATGCCGAAGTCGTGCAACAAATGGCTGAGCAAGGCGCGATAGAGCAATCCGAGCGCTTCCCGAGGGTGGCTTTGCCAGAGACTTTCGGCGCTGGCGGCGATATCGGCGGGCAAGGTTTCGCGGTTGAGGTCCAGACCGAACGCTTGCTGCGGCATCGGTTGCGCGATTTTTTTGCCACGGTTTGGGCGACGGCTGACGAAAGCCTGTAACCAGTCGCGGTAACGCCAGATCAACAGGCCGACGGCGGCGATTACGATCCCCCACAGCAAAACTTCAATCAGCGCGGTCACGGCTCCCAAGCGCTGACTGTCAAACAGGTCGAACAACGCCTTGAGCCATTGCGCAATCTTGCTGTCGTCCGGTGTTTCGGTAGTGGAGTTGTCATCGCCGAATCGATAGCGGGTGACCGTTTCCTTGTTCTTGAACGGTGGCTGATCGAGGATCGTCTTGATGCTGTCCCGGGACGCCTGGCTGGTCAGTGGCTGCTCCAGCAAGCGCGGACTGTCGGGTGTCACGATTGGTTCTGCGGCCCAGACGTTTTGCCCGCTTGGCACCAGCAAAATCACCGCCAGCAGCAGTGCGACAGCTGAGCTGCTCAAGCGTTGGCGCAATCGACGGAACACCAGTTCGATGTCCCAGGCTTCCAGCACCGTACGCCGGTTCAGATAAAGGCTGAAGCCACAGGCCACATAAATAGGCTCCCATACCACCAGCACCAAGGCGTAAAACGCGTTGGTCAGGTGCTCCAGCCAGCGCCAGTCCTGCGTGGCGGCGGTCATCAGCGACTGCCAGCTCCAGTCAAGGGCCACGTGTTGCGGCAGAAGCAAATAGAACAGCAACATCAGTGCGATCCACAGCGCGGTTTCCAGGTGTACGCCTATCAGCGTCAGCCATCGCGCCGCGCTGGCGTCGCGCTGCAACAACACCTGCAGACGCTGCTGTCGTGCCTCACCCGCCAGGCCTTCGAGCTGCACCACCGGCAGCAGAAAGCTGCGACTCAGGCTCAGCCGGCGCCAGGTCAGACTGGCCAGCAGTTGTGGCTTGAGCAGTCGTGGCCATTGATAGAGGGCCTGTTTCAGCGTGGGCGTTTCACCGAACAGGGACTTGGACAGGATGTACAGCGGCAGGCGCTCGAAGGCCGGTTTCAGCCACCAGAAGATAAACACGGCCAGGGAGGGCGACTCCCACAGTAGCCAGGTCAGCAGGGCAAAGGCCGGCAAGGTCACCATGGCCCAGCTGGTCATCAGCAGGCGCCGGTGGCGCTGGCTCAACAGCACGCCCAGGTCCATGGCTTCCCAGGTGGGGCGTGGGCGGATCACCACACTGGCATCACTCAGGCGCATGGCGGGTCCGTCCGGCAAACAGCAGATAAGCCGCGACCAGCAGCCAGAGCGCTGCCCCGACCAGGTACTTGGTCAGGGGCGTGGGTGCCGTCATCGATGACCAATAGGCTTCGATAAACGCCGCGATCAGCAGAAACAGCATGACCCCACAAATCAGCAGCACACTCTTGCGTGCCGCCAGAAGCAAGGCCTCGGCACGGGCCAGGCGGCCCGGTGCAATCAAGGCCCAGCCCAGTTGCAGGCCGGCGGCTCCGGCCAGGGCGATGGCGCTCAGTTCGAAGGCGCCATGGCCGATCACGAAAGACCAGAAGGTCTGTCCGTAGCCGATCTGCGTCAGATGACCGGCCACCGCACCGATGATCAAGCCGTTGTAAAACAGGAAAAACGCGCTGCCCAGGCCAAACAGCAAACCGCTGGCGAAGGTCTGAAAGGCGATCCCGATGTTGTGCATGATGTAGTAGCTGAACATCACCCAGTCTTCGCTGGCCGCCCGTTCTGCCGAGCGCCCCAGGTGACCGGCCTCGGGGTCGTACATGCTTTGCATTTCGCTGACTTGCTCGGCCGGAATCAGGTTGTAGACCAGGTCCGGGAACAGATAAACCAGCAACCCGATGCCGATCAGACTGCCGAAAAACATCAGGCTGGCGGCGAGTACGAAACGCCACTGTTCGCGTACCAGACGGGGGAAGTCCGCGAGGATGAACGCCAGCACATGGGCGCCCAGTCGGCTGCGATGCCGATACAGCTGTTGATGCCCACGCAGGACTAGTTGCTGCAATGAGTCGATGAGAAAACTGCTGTAGCCGCGTTCCCGAGCCAGCGCCAGGTGTTGGCAGATGCGCCGATAATCGCCGGGAAAACTGTCGACCCCGGTGGCGTTCCTGTCTCGCTCCAGCCGTTCCAGCAGGCCGTCGAATTGCTCCCATTCGGCCATGTGCCGATGTTCAAAAAGACTTTGCTTCATGTCGGACCCAACAGGCCACGGGCGATGCCGTTCAGTTCGGCAACGGCCTGTGGCGCTGGTACCTGCAGCGGCTTGGCAAGGATCGATGCCAGTTCATTGACCCTGGCATCGGACAGTTCCGCCTGGCGTTCGGCGAAACCAAGGATGGCCCGTTGTTCGATCAATGTCAGGGTAAAAACCGGACGACGCGGCTGGGCGGGCGGAAGTTGCGGTCGGGTGAGTGGTTGTTCACGGTAGATCACCAGCGTACCGGCGGTGATATCGCCCAGACGCTTGAAGCCGGGATGTTGCAGGCAACTGATCGCCCCAAGGAAGTAACCGAATGGCAGCAGGTCAACAAAGCGCAGCAGGTTGCGCAGTAGTGACGCTGACCAGCCGATGGGGGTGCCATCGTCCTGCACGACACGCAGGCCCATCCATTGCTTGCCCGGTGAGCGGCCCTGATTGAGGACTTCGAACAGCACCATGTACCACCAGCTCACGCCGAAGATCAGCAGCGAACCGAGCCCCGCGCCGAGTTTTCCCAGCATCGCCAGGACAGTGAATAACAGGCCGAGGATCAAGCCGCGCAACACCAGATCGATGGAGAACGCCAGCGCACGTACCATCAACCCGGCCGGGCGCAGTGGCAGATCGATGCCTTCCGGCGTCTCGACCTGGTAACGCGTATCCAGTGGCGGGAACAGCGTCGCTTTCCTTGGCAGTGCCGCGGTCTCGAGCATGGGCAACCTGATATGTGGCCTGATCGGGATTGTCTCGTCCCCCGATGCTAGCAGCCTCGCCGGGAGAAACGACATAACTATGTATTACGCGGTACTAAGGCAGAGGTGATTGAATGACAAGATTGCTGGCCGGATCGGGACGTGAACGCCTAGACTTCGCCGATCTACAGTTCAGGATTAGCCCGTGACCTCTATCTTCTGGTACGACTATGAAACGACGGGCATCAACCCCCGTTGCGATCGCCCCCTGCAAATGGCGGGGCTGCGTACTGACTTCGATCTCAATGAAATAGATGAACCGGTCAATCTCTATTGCCAGCCCAGTGACGACATCCTGCCGCACCCGGCGGCCTGTGCGATTACCGGCATTACGCCCGGTCGCCTGTCCGAGCAAGGTCTGAGCGAAGCCGATTTCATGACCCGGGTGCATGCCCAGCTGGCGGCCCCAGGTACTTGTGGAGCGGGATACAACACCCTGCGTTTCGACGACGAGATGACCCGCTATAGCCTTTACCGCAACTTTTTCGACCCTTACGCGCGAGAGTGGCAGGGCGGCAACAGTCGCTGGGATTTGATCGACGTGGTGCGTGCCGCGTACGCCTTGCGTCCTGACGGGATTGTATGGCCGACGGACGACGAAGGGCGGGTGACGCTCAAGCTGGAGCGCCTGACTGCCGCCAACGGGATCGATCATGGTAATGCTCACGAAGCGCTGTCCGATGTTCGCGCCACCATCGCCCTTGCGCGTTTGATTCGTGATAAACAGCCGAAACTGTATGACTGGCTGTTTCAGTTACGCAGCAAACAGAAGGTGCTGGATCAGATCCGCCTGCTGCAACCGATGGTGCATGTGTCCGGGCGGTTTTCCGCGGCGCGAAACTACATCGGCGTAGTGCTGCCTTTGGCATGGCACCCGCGCAACAAGAACGCATTGATTGTCTGTGACCTGCACCTCGATCCGCAGGGCTTGCTGGATCTGGATGCCGAAACCCTGCGCCAGCGTTTGTACACCCGCCGTGATGATCTGGCCGAAGGTGAGTTGCCGGTACCGCTCAAGCTCATTCACATCAATAAATGCCCGGTGGTGGCACCGTTGGCCGTACTTCGCCCGGAAGATCAGCAGCGCCTGGGGCTGGACATGGCGCTGTATCGGCAGCGCGCACTGCGGCTAAATGACGCGGCGAAAGTTTGGCAGGATAAAGTTGCAGGGGTTTATGCCCGAGAGGAGTTTTCCTTCAGCCAGGATCCTGAACAACAGTTATACGACGGATTTATCGGTGACCGCGATCGGCGGCTATGCGAACAAGTCCGTACGGTCGATCCGGCGCAATTAGCGCAGCCCCAGTGGCCTTTCGATGATGAACGTTTGCCAGAGTTATTGTTTCGATATCGCGCACGTAACTTTTCCGACACGTTGAGTTTCGAAGAGCAAGAGCGTTGGCGAATATTCTGTCAGAAACGTTTGTCAGACCCTGAGTGGGGAGCGCCCAATACCGTTGAAAGTTTCATAGAGGCCGCAGCCCAATTGGCGCTTACAGCGACATCGTTTCAGCAAGAGGTGCTCGACCAATGGAGCGAATATGTTCAGGACTTGCGCAAACGTTTGAATCTTTGAAATCGAAAACGGGCGGGGTAGAACGTCGGGCATAAAAAAACGCCAGCATTATGCTGGCGTTATTTTTTGTCGCGTATTTATCTGCGACAGGCTCTGTGGCTTAGCCCAGCAGGGTAGCCCAGCCTTCAACCACGTCACCGCCCCACTTGGCTTTCCACTCTTTCAGAGTCTTGTGGTTGCCACCTTTGGTTTCGATGACTTCGCCGTTGTGCGGGTTTTTGTATTGTTTAACTTTGCGGGCACGCTTGGTGCCGGTAGTTTTTACTGCGCCGCCGCGTGGTGCCTTGGTTTTGGCTTCAGGATCCAGCAACGCGATGATGTCACGCAGGGACTTGGAGTATTCGCCCATCAGGGTGCGCAGTTTGCCTTCGAATTCCAGCTCGGTTTGCAGTTTGTCGTCTTGGGACAGATTCTTCAAACGGGCTTGCAGCTCTTTGATTGCTTCTTCGGTGGCGCGATATTCGTTGATCAAGGACATGATTACTACCTTATGTAGGAAGCGGGATGGCAGGGGACAGTGCGGCAATAATAGTCAGGGTGTTTCATCAAGTAAACATTTAACCGGGGTTTATTTAATTTAATTACGGTGATTTCGGCTCGCATTGGATGCGCTGTTAAATAGTTCGAAGCGGTCGCTACAGATGTTCACAATTGATTGCTGGTAGAAGACAAACAACACTGCCACCTCGCAGGCCTCGAAAGCTGCCAAAGCACGGGTTGCGTGCCATCGGGCAAGGCGCCGCCTGATCAATACTGCAGTTTTGCTGCGTAATCGCTAGAATGGCGGCCTTTGCGAAGTTCTGGAGTTTCCCCCTCATGCGCACCTTTCGGTTGGTGATTTCTTGCCCGGACCGCGTCGGTATCGTTGCTAAAGTCAGTAACTTTCTGGCGTCACATAACGGCTGGATCACTGAAGCGAGCCATCACTCGGACAATCTCAGCGGCTGGTTCTTCATGCGTCACGAAATTCGTGCGGACTCGCTGCCATTTGGTATCGAAGCCTTGCGCGAAGCCTTTGCTCCGATTGCCAAGGAGTTCTCGATGGACTGGCGCATCACCGATACCGCGCAGAAAAAGCGCGTTGTGTTGATGGCCAGTCGTGAGTCCCACTGTCTGGCCGACTTGCTGCATCGCTGGCACAGCGATGAACTGGACTGCGAGATCGCCTGCGTGATTTCCAACCATGACGATCTGCGCAGCATGGTCGAATGGCACGGCATTCCGTACTACCACGTGCCGGTCAATCCGCAGGACAAGGAGCCGGCGTTCGCCGAAGTCTCGCGTCTGGTGAAACAGCACGATGCCGAAGTCGTGGTACTGGCCCGCTACATGCAGATCCTGCCGCCCGAACTGTGCAGCGAATATGCACATAAGGTCATCAACATTCACCACAGCTTCCTGCCGTCGTTCGTCGGTGCCAAGCCGTATCACCAGGCGTCCATGCGTGGTGTGAAGTTGATCGGTGCGACCTGCCACTATGTGACCGAAGAGCTGGATGCCGGTCCGATCATCGAACAGGACGTGGTACGCGTCAGTCACAGTGATAGCATCGAAGACATGGTACGTTTCGGGCGCGACGTCGAGAAGATGGTGCTGGCCCGAGGGCTGCGTTATCACCTGGAAGACCGGGTGCTGGTGCACGGCAACAAAACCGTGGTGTTCTGATCGCAGCACAATACGGTTGAAATTCGAAGGGCCTGGGCGTTCAATCGCTGCAGGCCCTTCGCCGTTTCTGCGCAGCCGTTTCTGAATAGGGGACATGACCATGGCCGATCCACTGGACAAAGCCACTTCCAAGGCGCCCGCCACGTTGGGCGAGGGCTGTTTGAGCCGGTATGACCCCGATGACATGAGTCCGGAAGATGGCACGGAATTTCCGGGGGCGGCGCAGTTGTGGGAACAGTTGCAGCAAGAACCCGAAGATCCCCCTAAGCCTGCTTGAGCTTCATCAGCTTTTTGAGCAGAGGACGTCCGAGCATCAAGAGAAACACCGGCCCGCCCACCAGCAGATAGAAGTAATAGGTCACCGCCCGCCAGATCAGGATCGCTGCGGCCGCCGTGGATTTTCCCACCATGGGTGCCAACAGCGCCGCCGATGTCAATTCCGCCGCCCCGGCTCCCCCCGGCAACAGGCTGAATTGTCCCGCACTCAAAGACAGCATCTGGATCAGAAAGCACCAGGCCCACTGCAAATCCGCGCCAAGCCCTCGCAGTGCGAGGTACAGCACGCTGTAGCGCAAAGTCCAATGCAGGCAGGTCAAGGCAAATACCTTGATCAAGGTCTGAAACGGTAACTTGAGAGTGTCGGTAAACGCCGCCAGAAAGTGCAGGAGTTTTCGTGCCCAGCGCATACGCGTGGTGGATTGGACGTTGAGACGAATGAGCAGTCGGCCACTTAGCCGAATCAGTAAACGGTGATAGCGGGCCACCACCACGCAACAGATGAGGCCACCGAACATCGAGATGGCACTGACGATCAGCAGCCACTCCATACGCTGGCTCAGGTGCTGGAACAGCGCATAAATCAGGATCCCGCTCAAGGCACAGAGGAAAAACAACAGGTCGCTCAACTGGTCCATGGCGAACACGGCACTGCCCCTGGCCGGACGCACGCCATTACGCGCCAGCACCGCCATGATGGTCAGTGGCCCGCCGCTACCGCCGGGGGTGGCGCAATAGGCAAATTCGGCGGCCATTACCACGCCCAGGCTTTTGACCGGGCTTACCTTTTCGCGCTGATCCCCCAGCAACAGGCGCAGGCGCAGGGTGTTGACCACCCAGCACAGCAGGATCATGCCGAACATCACCAGCAGCCAACTCAGAGGAAAGGTGTTCAGTCGCGACCATGTATCGCTGCCACCCAACAGCCAGGGAATCAGCACTGCGGCGAACAGGGCAATCAGCAAAAGAATCCCGCGGCTCATGCAGCGCGCCCCATGCGGTCATTTTGCAATGCCAGCCAGCTCGCCTTTGTCATAGGCACGCGACCCTCGGTGAGCAGACGCTTGAGGGTTTGTAACCAGTAGGTGCGAGAGAACTCATACCGCATATCCACCGGGTGCAGACCCAGCCGAATCACCGACGCTTGCCGCCAGCGTTGTTCGAGTTGATCGCAGACGAGCTTCGACAAACCCCGACGCCAGGCACTGCGCGCACTCCAGACCAGTCCGGGGGCTTCCACGGCAGTGAAGTCCGGCAGGCGATAGAGGTGTTGCGCATCGCTGGTATAGGTCAAGGGGAGTTGGCGCAAGGCCTGCCGCGTGCCTTCGCTCATCAGCCAGGCCGGAGCGACGAAGCCCTGCAATGGCCACTTATAGTGGTGGAACATCTCGATGCCGGCGCGCAAACGGGCAAAAGCAGCCTCTCGGGACAGGCCGTAAAACTCACCTTCTCGGGTATAGATCCGGCGCATGAACCAGTCCCGGGGATCGTTCGCCATCGGTCCGTCATCGCAATGGAAGTAGCCGTGCAGTGCCAGTTCATCGCCCTTGTCGATACGCGCCGATAGCTGGTTGCGAAACCCCGGATGAGCTTGCAGGTCGTTGTGCTTGTGGAAATCCGGTACCACCAGCCAGGTCATCGGTACATCGCCAAGCGTGTCGACGGCGTTGACAAAAGGCTGGTAATCGGCCCAGGTTTGCGGCGCCACATCGTGCAGCACCAGTAGCAGACTGGGTGCAGTCATGGGCTCAACCATTGGCCGCCCGCGGCCATTGGCTGCCGAGTACGGCGTGATAGTGACCGAGCAAGCTGTTGACCACGGAGTCCCAGGCGTAATGCCGCTCGGCATGGCGTCTCGCCTGTTGGCCAATGGCTGCGCTACCCCGGCTGAACAGTTCGCGCACGGCGTTGGCCATGGCCAAGGAATCGTTGGGGGTACATAACAGGCCGCATTGTTCGGTGATGATTTCCTCAAACGCGCCAGCTGCCACGGCCACGACCGGAATACCGCACGCCATGGCTTCGAGGGTCACCAGACCGAAGGTTTCCTGGTCGCCGGCGTGTACGAGCGCATCGGCACTGGCCATCAGGCGGGCGACTTGCGCGGCCGGGCAGAATTCATCGATGACGGTGACATTGGCCGGCACGGCGGTCGGCATCGATGAGCCCACCAGCAGCAAGTGATAGCGTCGGCCCAAGCGCACCATGCAGTCGAGCAGCACCGGCAGATTTTTTTCCTTGGACCCGCGCCCGGCGAAGATCAGCAGATGAGTATTCTCCTCCAGACCCAGTTCGGTCCGCAGGTTGGGGTCGCGCGCGTCGGGATGAAAAGTTTGTAAATCGACACCCAGGGGTTGTACGAATACATTCCTCACTCCCAGACCGGTCAGCTTGTCAGCCATAACCCGGCTCGGCGCCAGTACCCGGTCGAAGTTGCCGTAGAGTTTGCGGACATAGGCCTCGACGTTGGGGGTGACCCAGTTGCCCATGCGATTACTGGCAAGCAGTGGCAGGTCCGAGTGATAAAAGCCAATCACCGGCACATCCAGTTGCCGCCGAGCATCCAGGGCCGCCCAGGCGGTGAGATAAGGGTCGCCGACCTCGATCAGATCAGGCTGCAGATCGTGGAGGACATTGCGCCAGGGCGCCAGACGAAGGGGGAAGCGATAACCTTTGCCGAAGGGCAGAGCGGGAGCCGGAACGGTGTAGATGCCATCCTGTTCCCCGAAGGATGGCCCGGGAATCAGCAAACTGTGGCGAATGCCCGACCTTGTGCACAGGCGATGATGTTTGGCATCCAGATAAGTGCGCACGCCACCGCTGGCGGGGGCGTAGAACATGGTTATGTCCGCGATATGCACGATGAACATCCCTCCGGTCCGTTGATCTCCTAGGTTGACCTTACTGAAGAATAGATGTTCGGTTGGGGTTTTGTGGGAGGGGAGGCTGCGGGGTTTTTTGCGGTGTATTTCAGACCGCATTCGAGAGCAGGCTCGCTCCCACAGTGGATCTCGGTCGTACACACAATCTGTGTCCACTTGGATTCGCATGTGAGAGCCAGCCAGCCAGCCGGCCAGCCGGCCAGCTCGCGAAGTCGCCGGTTCGGGCACTAAATTCGGAAACTGCCCACCAACTGCTTCAACCGCGCCGCCTGCTGCTCAAGATCAGCACAGGCGCGCAGCGTCGACTGCAGGTTTTCCACGCCTTCCTGGTTCAGCGTGTTGATTTCGGTAATGTCGACATTGATCGACTCCACCACGGCCGTCTGTTCCTCGGTCGCCGTGGCCACCGACTGGTTCATGCCGTCGATTTCACCGATGCGCCGTGTCACGCTGCTCAGGCGTTCGCCGGCCTGATTGGCGATTTCCACGCTGTCCTGACTGTGGCGCTGGCTGTCGCTCATGGTGCTGACGGATTCGCGGGCGCCGACTTGCAGCTCTTCGATCATGGTCTGTACCTGCTGCGCCGATTGCTGGGTGCGGTGTGCCAGGTTACGCACTTCATCGGCTACCACCGCAAACCCGCGACCGGCTTCACCCGCCCGCGCCGCTTCGATGGCGGCGTTAAGCGCCAGCAGGTTGGTTTGCTCGGAGATGCTGGTGATCACTTCGAGGATCTGCCCGATGTTCACGGTCTTGCTGTTGAGCGACTCGATGTTGCTGCTGGAAGCGCTGAGCATGCTCGACAGCTGATTCATCGCGACAATGCTGCGATCCACCACTTGCTGGCCATCTTCGGCCAGGCTGCGGGCATCGCTGGCCTGATTCGAGGCTTGTGCCGCGTTGCGAGCGATTTCCTGGGCGGCGGCGCCAAGCTGGTTGATCGCCGCGGCAACGCTGCTGGTGCGCGAGACCTGCTGGTCGCAATTGTGCATCGACGAATTCGAGGCGGCTACCACGCGCAGCGCCACTTCGTTGACCTGCCCGGTGGCCGAGCTGACCTCGCGGATCGAAGCGTGGATACGTTCGACGAAGCGATTGAACTCGGTGCCGAGTATGCCAAATTCATCGTTATGGACGATTGTCAGACGTTTGGTCAGGTCGCCTTCTCCGTCGGCAATGTCGGCCATGGCGCGGGTCATCACGTGCAGTGGCTGGATCAGGATGCGGATCAGCATGCCCAGCAGGGCGATGATGATCGCTACCGCGATGGCTGTGGCAAAGACTGCCGAGGCGCGAAATTCACTGAGCATCGAGAAGGCTTTGTCTTTATCCACCGACAGGCCGATGTACCAGTTAACGGAAGACAGCCCTTTGATCGGCGTAAATGTGACGATGTGGGTTTTTCCATCGACTTGGACTTCGCTGAAGTCGCCGCTGATGTGCGGCGTATCCTTCGGGTAGGCCTCTGCCAGTGGTTTCATTGCCAGCGCTTTGTCAGGGTGCACCAGAACCTTGCCATCCGCGCTGACCAGGAAAGCGTGCCCCATACCGCCAAAATCCAGCGCGTTCAGGCTGTCGGTGATCATTTGCAGGCTAAGGTCACCACCGACCACGCCGATGTTTTGACTTTCATCGAACACACTCTGAACGATGGAGACGACCAGTTTGCCGGTACCGATATCGATGTAGGGTTCTGTCAGAACCGGACCGTTGGTGCTCTGGGCGCTCTTGTACCAATCGCGGATGCGGGGGTCAAAATCTTCCGGCATCTTGACCGTGGGGCGGATGATAAAGGTGCCATCGCTGCCGCCCAGAAAAGCCGCCACGAAAGCGGTTGTCATTGCATTCTGTTCAAGCAGTTTGGTGATGTTGTCCATTTGCGCGTTCAGCGCGATGTTTTGTGAGAGGTTTTCAATCAACAGGCTGCGTCCGTTCAGCCAGGTCTGGATGTTGTTGGCGGTCACGCTACCCATTTCTTGCAGGTAGTTATCCAGGTCCTTGCGGATGGCATTACGTTGCATATAGTCGTTGTACAACGTGAATGAGGCGAAGGCGACAGTAACGATGAGGGCGGCGGCAAGCAGGATCTTATGGCTAAAGCGCATATTTTTATGCATGGCTTGGGGCTCCAATAAGGTCTTAATGCCCACGACGTGCTTTTATAAGGAAACGCATCACGGGCGACGGTGAGATCAAGTTGATATTTCCGTCTTCGCCCTAGCGGAACATCAACGCACTTCAGTCTTTGTTATCGACCGTGATCGATCAAAGTTTAATCATGGGTGGCAAAATGCACGATTCATCGCAACTCGTCATCGGCGCCGATCTTTCGGGGCAGTCGATCGCCCAGGCCATGCGCCTGGCCAACCGCCACGGTTTGATTGCAGGTGCGACCGGGACCGGCAAGACCGTCACCCTGCAACGCATGGCCGAAGCCTTCAGCGATGCCGGCGTGGCGGTATTCGCCGCCGATATCAAAGGTGACCTCTGCGGTCTGGGCGCCGCGGGCAACCCCCAGGGCAAGATCGCCGAGCGGATCGCCGGGATGCCCTGGCTGAATCACAAACCGGCGGCCTATCCGGTGACGTTGTGGGACATACACGGTCAGTCCGGTCATCCGTTGCGCACGACCTTGAGCGAAATGGGGCCATTGTTGCTCGGCAGTTTGCTGGAACTGACCGACAGCCAGCAGTCAACGCTGTATGCCGCCTTCAAGGTCGCGGACCGCGAAGGCCTGTTGCTGCTGGACCTCAAGGACCTGAAGGCGCTGCTCACTCACCTCAAGGACAACCCGGAACTGTTGGGGGATGACGCGGCGCTGATGACCACCGGTTCCAGCCAGGCCTTGTTGCGACGCCTGGCGACGCTTGAGCAGCAAGGCGCCGAGGCGCTGTTCGGCGAACCGGCGTTGCAACTCGAAGATATCCTGCAACCGACGGCAGAGGGTCGCGGGCGCATTCATTTGCTTGATGCCAGTCGTCTGGTGCATGAAGCACCGAAGGTCTATGCGACCTTCCTGCTGTGGCTGCTGGCCGAACTGTTCGAGCAGTTGCCGGAGCGCGGCGACGCGGACAAACCGCTGCTCGCACTGTTTTTCGACGAAGCGCACCTGTTGTTCACCGGCACCCCCAAGGCTTTGCAGGATCGTCTGGAGCAGGTGGTGCGGCTGATCCGCTCCAAAGGGGTGGGCGTGTATTTCGTCACCCAATCGCCGGGCGACTTGCCCGATGACGTGCTGGCGCAGCTTGGTCTGCGTATCCAGCATGGTTTGCGCGCGTTCACCGCCAAGGAGCAGAAATCCTTGCGCGCCGTGGCTGACGGCTTCCGGCCCAACCCGGCGTTCGATGCATTGTCGGTACTCACGGAGCTTGGCATCGGCGAGGCGTTGGTCGGCACCTTGCAGGATAAGGGCACGCCGGAGATGGTCCGGCGGGTGTTGGTGGCGCCGCCACAGTCGCGGATCGGGCCATTGACCGAGACGGAACGCACCGTGTTGATCGCCGGTTCGCCGTTCAAGGGGCGGTATGACAAACCGATCGATCGCGAGTCGGCCTATGAAGTGCTGATGGGACGCAAGGGGCTGGCGCCGGAACCCGACGCGGCGCCGGGTAAACCGGCGGCTGAAGAGCCGAGCTTCACTGAACAGGCTGGAGAATTTCTCGGCACGGCGGCGGGGCAGGCGCTGAAATCGGCGATGCGCCAGGCGGCGAATCAATTGGGGCGGCAGTTGGTGCGCGGGTTGATGGGGTCGTTGCTAGGTGGCAGTAAGCGCCGATAGCGAGTGGGTATAAATAAATGTGTGCAGGCTTGCTCGCTCCCACATCAGATAAGTGTCAGGCCTTGGGCCTGGCATGCGCCGCCAAACGCTCCAGCGCGGCGCGCAGATTAGGATCGCTGATGCCATCGGCCGTTGCCTGAATCGTCGCCGCCGCATCGTTGGACAAATCCATGGTATGCCCGGCCGCACCGTGCTGCACGGTGGGCGGCTGCACCTTGAACAGGATTCGCGTGAGGCTGGCGAACTCGTCGAACATCTGCAGTTGCCGTTGCAGGCGCTTTTGCTGGTAGCGCAAGCGGGTGGCCCAATGGCCATCGGTGACAATCAGCAACAAACTGCCTTCGCGCCACGACGCCACATGGCAGTGTTCGCGAGCGGCGGGCTGCAGTTGGCTCTCCAGCAGACGTTGCAGATGGCCCAGGCGTTGGGCGTGACCGAGTATGGCTTTGAGCGGCTTGGCTTCGCGAAGCAGGACGGCGGGTGCTCTGGCCGTAAGAGGGCGAAATGCCATGATCAGACACCTGAAGTAACAGAGCCGCCATGGTAGCAGAAAGCACTGGATGCACCCGACCCATTGCATTACGCGCGCTTTACCCATTAAATCAACGAGTAACTTCTGCGTTGTATGGCTTGAAGTTCAGCCATTTGCCCCTATTTTAAGTGAGCCCCGTCAAAGCGCTGTGCCAGCATCGTGGAATAACGCCACTTTCCTCACCATCGTTTCCGGGTAGAATGCTCGTTCGCATGCGGCCATGAGGGCTGCTCGGGCGACTCACGGGGCCGCCCTCCATCCCTTTAGTGTGGAAGATCCTGCCGATATGTTTGCGCCTTTGTTAAAGAAACTTTTTGGAAGCAAGAACGAGCGTGAAGTCAAGCGCATGCTCAAGACGGTGCAACTCGTCAATGCCTTCGAAGAGCAAATGGTGGCCCTTTCGGACGATCAATTGCGTGCCAAGACAGATGAGTTCAAGGCCCGCTTCGCCAAAGGGGAAACCCTCGACAAGCTGTTGCCGGAAGCTTTTGCGGTCGCTCGCGAAGCCGGTAAGCGCGTCATGGGTATGCGCCACTTCGATGTCCAGCTGATCGGTGGCATGACCTTGCATGAAGGCAAGATTGCCGAAATGCGCACCGGTGAAGGCAAGACCCTGGTGGCGACACTGGGCGTTTACCTCAACGCGTTGTCCGGCAAGGGCGTGCATGTTGTGACGGTGAACGACTACCTGGCCCGTCGTGACGCCAACTGGATGCGTCCGCTCTATGAATTCCTCGGCCTGACGGTCGGCGTGGTCACGCCGTTCCAGCCGCCGGAAGAGAAGCGCGCAGCCTACGCCGCCGATATCACCTACGGTACCAACAACGAATTCGGTTTCGATTACCTGCGCGACAATATGGCGTTCAGCCTGGAAGAAAAATTCCAGCGTGAACTCAATTTTGCCGTGATCGACGAAGTCGACTCCATCCTCATCGACGAAGCCCGTACTCCGCTGATCATTTCCGGTCAGGCCGAGGACAGCTCCAAGCTGTACATCGAGATCAACAAACTGATCCCGCAGCTGGAATTGCACGTCGAAGAAGTCGAAGGCGAAGTCACCAAGGCCGGCCATTACACCGTCGATGAGAAGTCCCGTCAGGTCGAACTCAACGAAGCTGGTCACCAGTTCGTCGAAGACTCGCTGACACGTCTCGGCCTGCTCGCTGAAGGCGAGAGCCTGTACTCGGCGCACAACCTGGCCCTGCTGACTCACGTTTATGCCGGCCTGCGTGCGCACAAGCTGTTCCATCGCAACGTCGAATACATCGTACAGGACGGTCAGGTCGTGCTGGTCGACGAGCACACCGGTCGTACCATGCCGGGTCGTCGCCTGTCCGAAGGCCTGCACCAGGCCATCGAAGCCAAGGAACACCTGAACATCCAGGCCGAAAGCCAGACCCTGGCATCGACCACGTTCCAGAACTACTTCCGCCTGTACAACAAGCTGTCCGGCATGACCGGCACGGCCGACACCGAAGCGTTCGAGTTCCATCAGATCTATGGCCTGCAGGTCATCGTCATCCCGACGAACAAGCCGCTGGCCCGTAAAGACTACAACGACCTGGTGTTCCTGACCGCTGAAGAGAAATACGCAGCGATCGTCAATGACATCAAGGAGAGCATGGCTGCCGGCCGTCCGGTGCTGGTGGGTACTGCAACCATCGAAACTTCCGAGCACATGTCCAGCCTGCTCGTGAAAGAAGGCATCGAACACAAGGTTCTGAACGCCAAGTTCCACGAAAAAGAAGCCGAGATCATCGCCCAGGCCGGTCGCCCGGGTGCACTGACCATCGCTACCAACATGGCCGGTCGTGGTACCGACATCCTGTTGGGCGGCAACTGGGAAGTGGAAGTGGCCTCGCTGGAAAACCCTACCCCTGAGCAGATCGCCCAGATCAAGGCCGACTGGCAGAAACGTCACCAGCAAGTGCTGGAGTCGGGCGGTTTGCAGGTGATCGCTTCCGAGCGTCACGAATCGCGCCGTATCGACAACCAGCTGCGTGGTCGTGCCGGTCGTCAGGGCGATGCCGGTTCCAGCCGTTTCTACCTGTCGCTGGAAGACAGCCTGATGCGCATCTTTGCCTCTGACCGGGTGAAGAACTTCATGAAAGCCCTGGGCATGCAGCCAGGCGAGGCGATCGAGCACCGCATGGTGACCAACGCCATCGAAAAGGCTCAGCGCAAGGTTGAAGGCCGCAACTTCGACATTCGTAAACAACTGCTTGAGTTCGACGACGTCAACAACGAACAGCGTAAAGTGATCTATCACATGCGTAACACGTTGCTGGCCGCCGACAACATCGGTGAAACCATCGCCGATTTCCGTCAGGACGTGCTCAACGCTACCGTCAGTGCCCACATTCCGCCGCAATCGTTGCCTGAGCAGTGGGATGTGGCGGGTCTGGAAGCAGCGCTGCAAAGCGACTTCGGCGTGGCACTGCCGATCCAGAAATGGCTCGACGAAGACGATCACCTGTACGAAGAAACCCTGCGCGAGAAGCTGATGCAGGAACTCATGGCAGCGTACAACGAGAAAGAAGACCAGGCCGGCGCCGAAGCGCTGCGCACCTTCGAGAAGCAAATCGTTCTGCGCGTTCTGGACGACCTGTGGAAAGACCATCTGTCGACCATGGATCACCTGCGCCACGGCATCCACCTGCGTGGTTATGCCCAGAAGAACCCGAAGCAGGAATACAAGCGCGAGTCGTTCACGCTGTTCTCCGAGCTGCTGGATTCGATCAAGCGCGACTCGATCCGTGTGCTATCGCACGTTCAGGTTCGCCGCGAAGACCCGATCGAAGAAGAAGCACGTCTGCGTCAGGAAGCCGAAGCGCTGGCCGCGCGCATGCAGTTCCACCACGAAGAAGCGCCTGGCCTTGAGCATGTGGAGCCGAACGGGGAAGAGATCGATGTGGCCCTTGCCTCTGCGCCGGTACGCAATGAGCAGAAGCTGGGCCGCAATGAGCTGTGCTACTGCGGTTCGGGCAAGAAGTTCAAGCATTGCCACGGGCAGATCCAGTAAAACCCGTTTCATACGCTGATATACCCGCGCCGCGACCGGCTCATGCCGTCGCGGCGTTTTGCCATTTAAACCACCGCCTTCTTGAAAAAAAAGAGCGCAGCGGTGTTGACATCATTGTAAGGAGCTCATTCATGGCTGTTGGTCTTGGTCCTTTGCCAACGTTGCACCCGGTTGCCGGTTTTGAACTCGGTATCGCCTCGGCCGGTATCAAGCGCCCGGGGCGCAAGGATGTCGTGGTCATGCGCTGTGCCGAAGGTTCCACAGTCGCTGGCGTGTTTACCCTGAACGCCTTTTGCGCCGCTCCGGTGATCCTGGCCAAGCAGCGTGTGCAAGGTCCGGTACGTTACCTGCTGACCAATACCGGCAATGCCAACGCCGGTACCGGTGAGCCAGGCCTGGCCGCGGCCGAACGCACCTGCGCCAAACTGGCTGAACTGACGGGCGTAGATGCCAGCCAGGTGCTGCCGTATTCCACCGGTGTGATCGGCGAGCCGCTGCCGGTCGAGAAAATCGAAGGCGCGTTGCAAGCGGCCCTCGACGACCTGTCGGTCAACAACTGGGAAGCGGCCGCTACCGGCATCATGACCACCGACACGCTGCCCAAGGGCGCCAGCCGCCAGTTCCAGCACGATGGCGTGACCATTACCGTCACCGGTATCAGCAAAGGCGCGGGCATGATTCGTCCTAACATGGCGACCATGCTCGGCTACATCGCCACCGACGCCAAAGTCTCCCGCGATGTGCTGCAAAACCTGATGCTGGACGGCGCCAACAAGTCGTTCAACCGCATCACCATCGACGGCGACACCTCGACAAATGACTGCTGCATGCTGATCGCCACCGGTCAGGCCGCGCTGCCGGAAATCACTCGCGCCGAAGGGGAGCTATTCGCCAAGCTCAAGCAAGCAGTGTTCGAAGTGTGCATGGACGTGGCCCAGGCCATCGTTCGCGATGGCGAAGGCGCGACCAAGTTCGTCACCGTTGAAGTCAACGGTGGCGGCAATCACCAGGAGTGTCTGGACGTCGGCTACACCGTAGCTCACTCGCCGTTGATCAAGACCGCACTGTTTGCTTCCGATCCGAACTGGGGCCGCATCCTGGCCGCTGTCGGTCGTGCCGGCGTACCGAACCTGGACGTGAGCAAGATCGACGTGTTCCTCGGAGAAGTGTGCATTGCCAGCCGTGGCGCCCGCGCCGCGACCTACACCGAAGCCCAGGGTGCGGCGGTGATGCAGCAGGAAGAAATCACCATCCGTATCGAGCTGGGTCGTGGCGATTGCAGCGAAACCATCTGGACCACCGACCTGTCCCACGAGTACGTGAAGATCAACGCCGAGTACCGTACGTAAGACCGAGTCGCCCCATTCGCGAGCAGGCTCGCTCCCACAGGTGCGAAGGTGCTTCTGTAGGAGCGAAGCCTGCTCGCGAAAACGGCCGACCAGACACTGAAGATGCTGGCCTGTCCCCTATCAAAAGGTCCCGAACATGAGCCTCCACCTGATCATCGGCGACAAACTGCTTTCCTCCTGGTCCCTGCGTGGCGCCCTGGCTCTCGATCTGGCCGGCGCTACCTACACCGAAGAACTGATCAAACTGAATCAGCCGGACACCCGTGAGCGTCTGCTCAAGCACTCGCCGACCGGCAAAGTTCCGTTGTTGAAGACCGAACATGGCACCATCGCCGACTCCCTGGCGATTGCCGAGTACCTGGCCGAACAGTTCCCCGAAGCGAGCTTGTGGCCTGAAGACATCGCCGCCCGTGCCCAGGCGCGTTCGGCGTGCGCGCAGATGCACAGCGGCTTTTTCGCCATGCGCGGCAACATGCCATTCGATCTGAGCCATGACGCGTCGCTGTCGCCAACCCCGGCCGACGTCCAGGCCGATATCGAGCGTATGTCGGCGCTGTGGGCCGAATGCCGAGCCGCCGCCACCGAAACCGGTCCGTATCTGTTCGGTCGTGCAACGTTGGCAGACGCGTTCTTCGCCCCCATCGCCGTGCGCCTGCGCACCTACCGGGTCAAACTGTCGGCAGCCGACGAAGCCTATGTTGAAACCCTCTACCAATGGCCAGCCTTCAAGGCTTGGCAGAAGGCCGGACTGGAGGAGATCGAGCGGTGAAACGAGTACACGTAGCGGCTGCCGTTATCCGTGACGGCAGCGGCAAAATCCTCATTGCCCGTCGTGCCGACACTCAGCACCAGGGCGGCCTCTGGGAGTTTCCCGGTGGCAAGGTGGAGGCCGATGAGTCGGTCGAAACCGCACTGGCCCGTGAACTGCACGAAGAGCTGGGTATCGTTGTCAGCGCGGCGCGCCCGCTGATCAAGGTCCGCCACGATTACCCGGACAAGCAGGTGTTGCTGGATGTCTGGGAAGTCTCGGCGTTTACCGGAGAGCCTCACGGCGCCGAAGGTCAGCCGTTGGCCTGGGTCACGGCGCGTGAATTGTCGGGTTACGAGTTCCCCGAGGCCAACCGTCCAATCGTCGCCGCGGCTCGGTTGCCCGAACAGTACCTGATCACCCCGGAGGACCTGGAAACCCCGGCCTTGTTGTGGGGGATTCAGAAAGCAATCGCGGGCGGTATCAGGTTGATCCAGCTACGCGCGCCGAATGGTTACGACCCCAAGTACCGTGATCTGGCAGTGGATGCGGTCGGACTGTGCGCCGGCAAGGCGCAGCTGATGATCAAGGGACCGTTCGAGTGGCTGGGGGATTTTCCGTCCGCCGGCTGGCACATCACCTCGGCACAATTGCGCAAGTACGCGGCTGCCGGTCGGCCATTGCCCGCATCGCGCTGGTTGGCCGCGTCTTGTCATAACGCCGAAGAACTGGCGCTGGCCGAAGAGATGGGCGTGGACTTCGTGACGTTGTCGCCGGTGCAGCCAACCCTGACGCATCCTGGCGCTCAGCCGCTGGGCTGGGAACAGGCCTCGACCTTGATCGCGGGCTTCAGCAAACCGGTGTTTTTGCTCGGGGGCGTAGGCCCGGCAGAGGTTCAGAAAGCCTGGGCGGCGGGTGCCCAGGGTGTGGCGGGGATTCGGGCGCTTTGGCCTGAGGTTTGATTCTACGGTGATGCGTCAGGCACTCATCGCGGGCTTGCCCGCGATGAGTGCCTGACAGGTGCCGACTAAACCTGCGGCTTCGCAGCAGGTTGCCACAAAATCTCCGCCACCCCCTGCCTCCTGGCGATCAACCTCGCCGCCACAAACAACAAATCCGAAAGCCGATTGATATACGCCAACCCCACCCCGGCCAGCGGCTCCAGCGCATTCAGGTGCTGACACCGGCGCTCGGCGCTGCGTGCCAGGCTGCGGCAAACGTGAGCCTGAGCAATCAGCTGCGAACCGCCCGGCAAAATGAAGTTCTCCAGTGGCCCCAGTTCTTCATTCCACACATCGATCGCCGCTTCCAGACGTTCGATTTCTGCGGCGTTCAATGCCTGATATTCCGGCATTGCCAGTTCGCCGCCAAGGTCAAACAACCGGTGCTGACAGGGCGCCAATACCTCGATCACTTCCTTCAGCCCCGGAAACCGGGTGCTCTCCGCCGTCAACCCTGCCAACAACACCCCCACCTGACTGTTCAGTGTATCGACTTCACCAATGGCCTCGATCCGCGGGTGATCCTTGGGCACACGGCGTCCATCGCCCAGTCCGGTTTCGCCTTTGTCGCCGGTGCGGGTGTAAATCTTCGACAAGCGAAAGCCCATGGGTTACCTCGATAGCTGATTGAATTCTTGAGAGACAAGCGGGGTACCCGCCAGGGGCAGGCGCAAGGTGAAGCAGGTGCCTTGGCCCAGGGTCGATTGCACCTCCATCTGTCCTTTGTGGTTATTGGTGATGATGAAATACGAAACCGACAGACCCAGGCCGGTGCCCTGGCCAATTTCCTTGGTGGTGAAGAAGGGTTCGAAGGTACGTTTGCGCACGTTTTCACTCATGCCGATACCGTTGTCCTCTACCTGGATTTCTGCCCAGGGCGGATTGAGCCGGGTGCGCAGTATGATCCGTCCCGGCTCGCGGTCGTCTTCACGCTGGTGAATGGCCTGGGCGGCGTTTTTCAGCAGGTTGAGCAGCACTTGTTCCAGTTCGTTGGCCGTGCCGGGCACCGGACCCAGTGCCGGGTCGAACTGGCGAATGATGGCCTGGCCCTTGAAGTCGAAACCGATGGCCAGGTCGAAGTCGTTACCGGCGATTTCCACCGCTTGATCGATCAGCGCCGGCAGGTCGCACGGGGCCATTTGCCGGGTGCTGCGGCGACTGAAGCTGAGCATGTGGGTGACGATTTTCGCCGCGCGGGCACCGGCCTGTTGAATGCCATCGAGCAGCTGCGGCACTTCCCGCGCTTGCAGGTATTCGTTGACCGTCGACAGCTCGACGCCAACCTGTTCGGCCTGTTCGAGGTTCTTCGGCAATTCGGGAGACAGCCGGCGGCGGATGTTCTGCACGTTGTGCAGGATGGCGCCCAGCGGGTTGTTGATCTCGTGGGCCATGCCGGCAGCGAGACCGCCGACGGAAAGCATTTTCTCCGACTGCACCATCATTTCTTCCAGTGACAAGCGCTGGGTAATGTCGTCGATGCGGATCACCACGCCACGCCCGGCACCGCCCATCAATGGATAAAAGGTCAAGGCGTAATGCCGTGGCTCATCGTCCTTGACCCAGGTGACGCGTTCGATCTTGGCCACCGTGTGTTGTTCGACGGTTTGCTTGAGCTGCGGAAGAAAGGGCTTGAGCGGCTCGAAGGCAAGGAAGATCGGCTGGTTCAGGGCTTCGTCCAGGCGGGTGCCGGAGAGGGCGCTGGCTTCCTGGTTCCACTGCGTCACGTAGAGCTGTTCATCGAGGGCGATCAGCGCCGATGGCATGGAGTCGATGATGCTGTTGAGGTAGTTCTGGAATCCGGTGAGTTTCTTCTCGATCTTGCTGCGCACCTGGACTTCGAGTTCCAGTTTGCGATTGGTGTGCCGGGTTTCTTCGGCCAGGCCCTGAGCCTGGTCATAGGCCGCCTGTGAGTCGTCCCGCGCCCGTTTCAATTGCTGTTCCCGCGCCTCGATGCGCGAAAGCATGGTGTTGAAGGCTTCGGCGAGGCTGCCGATTTCATCGTGGTTGCCCCGAGAGGCACGCAGGGCGTAGTTCTCTTCCCGGGTCACTTGCCGTGACAGCTCTTCGAGTTGATGGATAGGGCGGGTAATCAGGCGTTTGATCTGCCGCGCGATCACCAGCCACAGCAGAACACTGAAGATCAGAATGCCGAGGCTGGCGGTCAGGGTTCCGGTATAGAACGCCATCGGCAGTTCGCTGCTGGCCACCAACAGCAAATGCCCGGGGGCGGTGCCGGGCCGGGGCAGGGTGATCACCTGATTGCTGCGAAATTCGGTCGCCTGCCAGGATTCAATGTGCCGATAACGCTCCGGCAGCTTTAGGTGATCGCCATGTTGCAGTTGCGCCAGGCGTTCGCCCTTGCCGTCATACAGGGCGGCGGCACGCAGCGGTGAATAGCTGTTGAGTTCATCGAGCAGGCGTTGTGCGCTTTGTGGCGATGCCAGCGCTTCGGAGATCAGGCTCGGATTGGACACCAGCCGGCCAATGGTTTGCAGGGCCTGGGGTGCCATGCTTTCCTGGGAAATGTAATACGCGGCGCTGATAAAGGTCAGGTTGGCGACCAGCAGGACAGTGGTCAACAGCACCAACAGGGCGGCCAGGAGTTTCTGGCCGACAGGAAGGTTTTCAAGGCGCTGGCGCAATGGCATCAGTTTTATCGCTGCAAAGGAACAAGTGGCCAGCGTAGCCGCTGCTCAGTCGCTGGGCAATCCAAGGCTGTGCAGGCGAGCGATCAACCTTGACTCGAGCTGATTGAGGTGCGGCAGGTTCAATCGGTGCCGGGACGCAACTTTGCAGGCATGACCGAGCAGGTAGCTGATTTCGGTGCGGCGCCGGTTGCTGACGTCCTGGTACATCGACGAGTAGTTGGCGGCGGTGGCATGGATGACCCGTTCGACTTCCAGTTGCAGGTTCTCGGCAGCGGCAGGCTGGCCGCAACGTTCAAGCAGTTCGGTCAGTTCGCCGCAAAGGGTGGCGACTTCACAGTGATGCTGCTGCAAACCGCCATTGCGGCAATCGTGCAGCACCGTCAGTGGGTTGATCGCACAGTTAAGCGCCAGTTTGCGCCACAGCCGGGTCAGAATTTCGGTACTCCATTCATGGGGAATACCGGCAGCGTCCAGGTCGTCGAGCCAGATCGGAGCGACGGGATGACCGGCGTCCCCCAGCCAGGTGAAGCCATGGCCGGCGAAGACCACGCGCCAGTCGCCATCGCGGAAGGCGCCCTCGGTGCTGGAGGCATAGATGCAGCGCGCCTGCGGAACTTGCGCTGCGACGGCATCCTGACTGCCCAAACCGTTCTGCAACAGAATCAGTTCGGCGCCGGGCGTCAGGCGTGGCGCCAATTGGGCAACGGCGTGTTGAGCGTCGTAGGCTTTGCAGGCAACCAGCAGACGCTGGATGGGGGCCTCGTTGTCGGGTGTTTCGGCGGGCACCGGGTAGCATTGTGCCTCGCCGTGCTCGACCAGTGTCAGCCCACCCGCCGCCTCGTAGGCCTGCAGGCGCGTGGCATCGCGCAGGATCAACCGTACCGGCACCCCGGCCCGGGCCAGGCGCGCGGCCCACAACGTGCCGAGGCTGCCGGCGCCCAGGACATGCCAGGTGGTGGCCATCAGCTTTTTGCTCTGTTTGACGCGTGCATGGACGGCTCGCAGTGAATGATGGGAAAGACCCGTTATAATCAGCGCGGATTTTTACCGCAAGCCAGGCGTGCTTTATTGGTGCGCCTTTTATTTGGAGAGATTACATGCCGTCGTTCGACGTGGTATCCGAACTGGACAAACACGAAGTCACCAACGCGGTCGAGAACGCCGTCAAGGAACTCGATCGTCGCTATGACCTGAAAGGCAAAGGCAGCTTCGAGTTCAAGGAAAAGGACCTGACCGTCAACCTGACAGCTGAAGCGGACTTCCAGCTCGAAGCGATGATCGAGATCCTCAAGCTCTGCCTGGTCAAGCGCAAGATCGATGTGCAGTGCCTTGAGGTCAAGGACGCTTTTGCTTCGGGCAAACTGATGAAGCAGGAAGCCGTGCTCAAGGAAGGCATCGACAAGGAGCTGGCGAAGAAGATCGTCGCTCACGTCAAAGACGCCAAGCTCAAGGTTCAGGCGGCCATTCAGGGCGAGCAGGTGCGCATCACCGGCAAGAAGCGTGACGACCTGCAGGAAGCCATTGCGGTGCTGCGCGCCAAGGAATTTGGCATGCCGCTGCAGTTCAACAACTTCCGCGACTGACGCGCAGAGCGGGAACTGTGGGAGCGAGCCTGCTCGCGAAAACGGTGTGTCATTCAACAGTGATGTCGACTGATATGCCCTCTTCGCGAGCAGGCTCGCTCCCACCTGGATTGTGTTCAATCCGGCAGGACCTTTCTGCCGCTTAATTTTTTCGCGTGCCGGATCGCCGCAAATCAGGAGAATGTAGATGGATTTGAATGCTGAAGTAGATAACCTGGTCAAGGTATCCCAAACCTGGATCCCGATGATCATGGAATACGGCAGCCGTGTGTTGCTGGCGATCATAACCCTTGCCATCGGCTGGTGGCTGATCAACAAGGTCACACAAAAGCTGGGCGGCCTGATCGCCCTGCGTAACGCCGACCTGGCGCTGCAAGGTTTCATCAGCAGCCTGGCGAACATCATTCTGAAGATTTTGCTGGTTGTCAGCGTGGCGTCGATGATCGGCGTGGAAACCACCTCGTTCGTGGCGGCCATCGGTGCGGCGGGTCTGGCCATCGGCCTGGCCTTGCAGGGCAGCCTGGCGAATTTCGCTGGCGGCGTGTTGATTCTGCTGTTCCGTCCTTTCCGTATCGGTGACTGGATCGAAGCCCAGGGGGTTGCCGGTACGGTCGACAGTATCCAGATTTTCCACACCGTACTGCGCACTGGCGATAACAAAACCATCATCGTGCCAAACGGTAACCTGTCGAACGGCATCATCACCAACACCAACCGTCAGCCGACCCGCAAAGTGGTTTTTGATGTGGGTGTCGACTACGAGGCGGATCTGCAAAAGGCCCGTCACGTATTGCTGGACCTGGCCAAGGATCCACGTGTTCTGGCCGACCCTGAGCCGCAGGCCGTCATTTCGACGCTGGGTGACAGCTCGATCACTGTTTCCTTGCGTGTCTGGGTTAAAACAGCGGATTACTGGGATGTGTTGTTCATGTTTAACGAACAGTCCCGTGATCGATTGAAAACTGCCGGTATCGACATTCCCTTTCCACAGCGGGTTATTCGTGTGGTTCAGGAAGCATCGGTACAGTAACCCTGGTCTTATTAGTTACTGCATGAACCCGAGGGATTAATAGTCTCTCGGGTTTTTTTGTGACTATTGATCGGTTCATTGAAAAAAGTACTAATGTTATGCGCGGAAGTTGTTTGCCGGTGTGTTCGGTATGTGGCAGGCATAAAAAACGCCCACCTGAAGAGGTGAGCGTTTTTTGATCTACAGCACTTCCGGCCTTACATCCTGATTACAGGATGCTCAGCGGGTACTCGATGATCAGACGGGTATCGTAGACGTCAGGCGAGTAACCGCTGTACGCGCCGTTCGAGCGATAGTTGGCGAAACGTGCACGGAAGGACAGATCTTTAGCCGGGCCTTCCTGAACGACGTACTTGGACTCGATGTTCCACTCGTTTTCCTTACCTTCACCCAGACCGTTGGTCTTGATGTTGTCACCCATTACGTAACGGGTCATGAAGCTCAGACCAGGTACGCCGTAGGTCGCCATGTTCAGGTCGTAGCGAGCTTGGTAGGATTTTTCCTCGCGGCCCACGAAGTCGGAGATCTGAATGGAGTTGGATACGAAGATGGTGCTGTTGCCGTCAACGCCGTAGTAGTAAGCGTTGTCGCCGCTCGACTGCTGGTAAGCCAGGGTGAACTTGTGCGCGCCCAGGCTATAGGCTGCTGCCAGGGACCACAGGTTGTTGTCCACGCCCAGGGTGCCGTCGCCGATGGCGTCAACCAGGTCGCCACGCTTGTCGCCCTTGGTTTTGTAACCGTTCAGATCGAAGTTCAAAGACTGGTCGTCGTTGATCGGCACGGTCAGGTTCAGGTTGACGTAGTACTTCTTGAAGTACTCTTCAGCATCCGATGCGGCGATGGCGCCGGTGAAGTTGTCGGTGAAGGCGTAGCTGGCACCGAAGATGTTGATGCCGTCGCTCAGGCCTTTGCCGTGGTTGCCGTCTTCATCAGTCAGGCCGCCGATGCTGTCACGGGCCATACCGGTTTGTTTGCTCAGGGCGGTGAAGCGACCGGCGCTCACTTCCAGGCCTTTGATTTCCTTGGAGGTCAGCAAGGTACCGGTAGCAACTTCTGGCAGCAGACGGCTGTCGTCGGTAGCGAACACCGGGCTGGCTACGAATTGCTGCCCGTACTTCAGGACTGTGTCGGAAAGACGCAGTTTGACTGCACCGCCAACCTTGCCCTGGGATTTTTCCGGATCACCTTCGCTGTCGTTAGCGAACAGGCCGTTACCACGCTTGCCCGAACCACCGTCCAGTTTGACCGAACCCATTGCCATGGCGTCCAGACCGAAACCAACAGTACCTTGAGTGAAGCCCGACTCGTAAGTGAGCAACTGGCTCAGACCGGAGTCCTGACGATAGCCGGCGGTGCCGCTGGATGGGTTGCTGACACCGTTTTTATAGTCGCGGTTCATGTACTCAAAACGGGTTTTCAGTTTCAGGCTCTGGTCACCGAAGAAACCTTTGGACTCGTCCTGGGAAGACGCTACTGCGAACTGCGAGGTACCAGCTGCAACAGCCAGTGCGATCATGCTCCACTTCATCACGCGCATCGTGATTTGCTCCTTTGGTTTTTAGAAGAGTACTGCCGCTCCACCTGTTTTATTATCTGGGCGGCTCTTTCTTTTTGTGTCGGCGCAAACTTATATCACGCCGACAATGTTGGCGATACTTGCGCATCTAACCTTTCAGCATCTTTACGACCCTGTCGCAAACAGCTTGCTAGATGTCGCAAATTTACAGCCTCGATGCAACCGGACTGACAACTTTAGTGCTGTTTCTCTGGGTCGGTGCATCGGTAAAAAGAGTCCCTGGTGAAACGAGTGAATCTCCATCGGGCTACCCTGCCACTGTTTTATTTAGTCTCAAGGCTTCCACTTCCAGCGGTGCCTTATAGACGATGTGGGTGTGAATGCAACAAGCGTGCACAAATCGGAGAACTGCCGATATTTTTTTCTCAAGCGCTGCCTGATGCCGTAAAAACCTCATAAAACCGGGGGGTTCATCCTGTAGGTGATTGGGCTTGACGCCATTCTTTGCATCGTGTTGACCATGCTGTTACCGCCCCGTGACAATCGAAAACGTTACCGGTTCACCCCGCCAGTGAGTAAAAGGCGGATGTTAGAACGACTCAGCGTAGACGCGCTGTGCGGTTTTGGTGCAAAAAATCTCAATCGCTGTGCTGAATTCATACAGTTCAGCGTTTTTCGGCGTTTGAACGAATCGTTATCTGTCAGTCATTTCAACGTTTTTGCAGTCGGCGCTGGTTCCTTATTGGTGCGTTTTGGCGTCAGGTGTTACATCCGGGGGCGGTTTGAGTGGTGACCTGCTGGTTCGTCGTGAAGACGGCTGCGTTCGCAGGTATGCTGCCGTCCAGTCGCTTGGTGCGCGTTCTCTCGAGATGGGCGCTAAGCTGAAAATGATGACCCGGCGGGAGTGCGCAAAGTGTTCGCTTTAGATCCACGACTTCAACAAGACACCTTACCGATCGGTGATTTCCCGCTGTGTCGGTTGCTGCTGTCCAATGACTCGAATTATCCCTGGTTCATCCTGGTACCTCGGCGCGACGATATCAGTGAGATATTTCAGTTGGATGTCGCCGATCAGCAGCAGCTATGGCGGGAAACCACGGCATTGGCAGAAACGCTCAAGGATTCATTCGACGCGGACAAGTTGAATGTCGCGGCCCTGGGTAATGTGGTCAGTCAGTTGCATATGCATGTGATCGTGCGCAAGCGGGAGGACGCCGCCTGGCCGGCTCCGGTCTGGGGCAAGCACCCCGCAAAACCGTACAGTGCCGAACAGGTCGCCGCGATTCGCGAGCGGTTGCGTCTGGTGTTGACCGATGATTTCACGTTTCTGGAGGGTTGAATCATGAGCCTGGAAGAACGCGTTACCGATCTGGAAAGCCAGTTGGCGTTTCAGGATGACACCATCCAGGCATTGAATGATGTGCTGGCGGCGCAGCAGCGAGCCGTTGAACGCCTGCAGTTGCAAATGGCTGCGTTGCTCAAGCGCCAGGAAGAAATGGCTGGCCAGTTCGAGTCTTTCGAGGAAGAAGCACCGCCGCCGCATTATTGAAATGCAGGCATTAAAAAACCGCGAGCAGCCAGGCTGTTCGCGGTTTTTTCATGGCTTCGAATCAGCGTCGCGGCAGGGCGGCGATCACATCTTCGGCTTGCAGGCCTTTGTCACGATTCATGACGGAGAACTCCACACGCTGGCCTTCGACCAGAACGCGGTGACCTTCGCCGCGAATGGCCCGGAAGTGCACGAAAATATCGTCGCCGGAGTCGCGAGAAATAAAGCCGAAGCCTTTGGAGGTGTTGAACCACTTGACGGTGCCGGTATCGCGGTTGCTCATGTCATAGCTTGGCGCAGCGGCAGCCGGTGACGATTTGTAGAAGCTGATGGCCAGGTGCAGAACTACGGCAACCAGGGCTGCAACCAGGCTGAACAGAACGGCAGGTTGGCCGGCAATGACGGGCATTGGCGCAAGCAGTGTCAGAGTTTGCACGACGACAGCCAGAACCAGCAGTGCGCTGACCAGGTTTTGCAGTTGATGGCGCGGGCCTTTGTTCCAGTTGGGGATGACTGGAGCGAGGGTGAGGTTAAGCAGGCCGAACAAGGCCAGGTACAGCGCATCGGGTTGTTGCAGGTAAGGTACGGCTTCGGTTCGCAGGCTAGGGATGAAGGACAACAGCAAGGCTGCTGCGCCCATTAGCAGGTGGACGATTTTCAACATTTTGATTAACTCACGTTCAGACGGATCACAAGGAAGAGCTGACGAGGCACGGTTCGCTTCAGAACAATAAGAGGCGTTGAGCACGTACCTGTTTATCAGCCTATGCGCAGCGCCCGGAAAATAAGGGCGCCAGCGACACACCGCCTATTTAACAGCAAAGCTTGTGGCTACTCAAATCAAGGAGTCCAGCGGTGCATCGGGGGCGATTTGTCGCGGGTCGAGATGGCGTCCGGGGCTGCAGCGTGACAGCAGGCTTGCTAGAGTGGTCCTGCACCTGTCGGATGAAATCCATCACCTCTAGGGGAAAAGCATGGCAATCGATATCGGTATCAGTGAAGTGGACCGCAAATCCATCGTCGACGGACTTTCGCGCCTGCTATCGGACACTTACGTCCTTTATTTGAAGACCCATAACTTCCATTGGAACGTCACCGGTCCCATGTTTCGGACCCTGCACTTGATGTTTGAGGAGCAATACAACGAATTGGCCCTGGCGGTCGATTCGATTGCCGAGCGAATTCGCGCGCTCGGATTCCCCGCTCCCGGTGCCTATTCTGTTTATGCGCGCCTGTCCTCAATAAAAGAGGAAGAGGGCGTCCCGGCTGCCGAAGACATGATCAGGCAATTGGTAGAGGGGCAGGAGGCTGTGACGCGTACGGCTCGCGGAATTTTCCCTCTGCTCGAAAAAGTCAGTGACGAGCCGACGGCTGACCTGCTGACCCAGCGTATGCAAGTTCACGAAAAAACCGCATGGATGCTGCGAGCACTGCTGGACCAGTAAAAAAACTGGCGCGTGAATAACGCCTTATGAGGTGCTATTCGCGCGTTGCCTATGCTTGAGCGAAAAACACCTGTCTATTGAGTGAAATTTCGCCAGATAGAGCAGGAAAAGCTCGGGCGTAGGACGCTCTCCATGATCTGCCTTCAGTTGTTGGCTTCTCCTACGCGGATGGTCAAAAAGTCATCTGGATATAACTTTGCCCTCGCGGTTCTATAAGCGGACAGGCTCTTATGGAAACCAGGGATGGCAAAGGAGTGTCAACGCAATGGTTGATGAAGACAGGCGCAAGGAAGGATCGGTCTGCTCAAGGACATCAGGATTGATCCGTTTGTCAGTGAATTCGATATGGGGCTTGCCCAGCCGTTGTCCCGCTCGGTGCGGTTGAATGGCTTTGCCACCTGCTTGAGGCTTGAGCAGGTTTACTGGGATATCCTGGCTGAAATGGCCAAGATCAATTGCTGCTCGGTCAGTGCATTGTTGTCTTACGTGGATCGCGAAGTGCATTTGCGTCATGGCGGAGTGAGGAATTTCACCGGGCTGGTGCGGGTTGTCTGTGTTGTACATAGCTTGAAGGAAGGAGGTTGTGTGGCCGTTGCTCCGTCTGCACATTGAAAGGCTGCGTGTCGATCCGTGCAGTCTTACGGCTGCACAGGCTGCATTTAATGGATATAATCCCGCTCTTTGCCGCAAAACCCAGCGTGCGCGGTAGCAATCTGATCGCCGAGACAACCCCCATGCCGATGTACGATTACCAATGTGCTTCCTGTGGTCATCAGTTGGAAGCCATTCAAAAGATCAGCGATGCACCGCTGGTCGACTGCCCTGCGTGCCAGGCACCAGAGCTCAAGAAGATGCTGTCCATGCCGGGTTTTCGCCTCAGTGGTACCGGCTGGTACGAGACCGATTTCAAGACTGGTTCCAAGAAGAATCTGGCCGGCGGCGACAAAGCTGACTAGGGCCATGTTCTGAACCGAGTGCTCTGAACGAACCAAACACGTGAGCGCTTGCCATGTCGGTCAACCGACGTACGCAAGGTCTCCAACCGAATGTCGAATTACGAGAAGTGAAACCACGACCATGATGCGCAGCCATTATTGCGGCCAACTGAACGAAAGCCTGGAAGGCCAGGAAATTACCCTTTGCGGATGGGTCCATCGTCGCCGTGACCACGGTGGGGTGATTTTCCTCGATATCCGTGATCGTGATGGTCTGGCCCAGGTGGTGTTCGACCCGGACCGCGCTGAAACCTTCGCCGTCGCCGATCGTGTGCGCAGCGAATACGTGGTCAAGGTCACCGGCAAGGTGCGCCTGCGTCCGGCCGGTGCCACCAACGCCAACATGGCGTCGGGCATGATCGAAGTGCTGGGCTACGAACTGGAAGTGCTGAACGAAGCGGAAACCCCGCCGTTCCCGCTCAACGATTACTCGGACGTCGGCGAAGAAACCCGCCTGCGTTATCGCTTCCTGGACCTGCGTCGCCCGGAAATGGCCGAGAAGCTGCGTCTGCGTTCGCGCATGACCACCAGCATCCGTCGCTATCTGGACGAGAACGGTTTCCTCGACGTCGAGACGCCGATCCTGACCCGTGCTACTCCGGAAGGTGCTCGCGACTATCTGGTGCCAAGCCGTACCCACGCCGGTTCGTTCTTTGCCTTGCCGCAATCGCCACAGCTGTTCAAGCAGCTGCTGATGGTGGCCGGTTTCGATCGTTACTACCAGATCGCCAAGTGCTTCCGCGATGAAGACCTGCGTGCCGACCGCCAGCCGGAATTCACCCAGATCGACATCGAAACCAGCTTCCTCAATGAAGAAGACATCATCGGTCTGACCGAAGGCATGATCCGCAACCTGTTCAAGGAAGTGCTGGGTCTGGAATTCGGCGAGTTCCCGCACATGACCTTCGAGGAAGCCATGCGTCGTTACGGTTCGGACAAGCCGGACCTGCGTAACCCGCTGGAACTGGTTGACGTTGCCGACCAGCTCAAGGACGTTGAATTCAAAGTGTTCAGCGGTCCGGCCAACGACCCGAAAAGCCGCGTTGCCGCACTGCGCGTGCCGGGCGGGGCGAGCATGCCGCGCAGCAAGATCGACGATTACACCAAGTTCGTCGGCATCTACGGTGCCAAGGGCCTGGCATACATCAAGGTCAACGAGCGCGCCAAAGGTGTCGAAGGCCTGCAATCGCCAATCGTCAAGAACATCCCTGAAGCAGCCCTGAACGTGATCCTCGATCGCGTGGGTGCGGTCGACGGCGACATCGTGTTCTTCGGTGCCGACAAAGCCAAGATCGTCAGCGAAGCCTTGGGCGCGCTGCGGATCAAGGTCGGTCACGACTTCAACCTGTTGACCTGCGAGTGGGCACCGATGTGGGTGGTCGACTTCCCGATGTTCGAAGAGAACGACGACGGCAGCTTCACCGCCTTGCACCACCCGTTCACCGCACCGAAGTGCACGCCGCAAGAGCTGGAAGCCAACCCGGCTACCGCATTGTCCCGTGCCTATGACATGGTATTGAACGGTACCGAGCTGGGTGGCGGTTCGATCCGTATCCACCGTAAAGAGATGCAGCAGACAGTATTCCGTCTGCTGGGTATCGACGAAGCGGAACAGGAAGAGAAATTCGGCTTCCTGCTCGATGCACTGAAATACGGTGCGCCACCGCACGGTGGTCTGGCCTTCGGCCTGGACCGTCTGGTGATGCTGATGACCGGCGCCCAGTCGATCCGTGAAGTGATCGCCTTCCCGAAAACCCAGAGCGCGGCGGACGTCATGACTCAGGCACCGGGGCAGGTGGATGCCAAGGCATTGCGCGAACTGCACATTCGTCTGCGTGAAACGCCTAAGGCCGAGTAAGGCTGACCTGAAGGGCGCATCTTCGGATGCGCCTTTTGTTTTTTGACAGGGTCGATATTTTTGTTTGCCGGCCGGTGCTATCCAGCGTGGCGGGCGATGTTTCAAAGAAAATTCGGAGCGAGTTATGGCAGGTCATTCCAAGTGGGCGAACATCAAGCACCGCAAAGAACGTCAGGATGCCAAGAGAGGCAAGATCTTCACCAAGTGGATTCGTGAGCTGACCGTCGCTGCCCGTCAGGGCGGTGGCGATCCTGGCTCCAACCCGCGTTTGCGCCTGGCCCTGGACAAGGCGCTTGGTGCCAACATGAGCCGCGACATCATTGATCGTGCTATCGCCCGTGGTACCGGCGCTGCCGATACGGACGACGTGGTCGAGCTGACCTACGAAGGTTATGGCCCTGGCGGCGTGGCGGTGATGGTCGAGTGCATGACCGACAACCGCAATCGCACCGCAGCGGCAGTGCGCCATGCGTTCAGCAAGTGCGGTGGCAACCTCGGTACCGACGGTTCGGTTGCGTATCTGTTCGAGCGCAAGGGGCAGATTTCCTTCGCGCCCGGCGTCGATGAAGATGCGTTGATGGAGGCGGCCATGGAAGCCGATGCCGATGATGTGGTGACCAACGAAGACGGGTCCATCGACGTATTCACTTCGTTTGCCGGGTTCTACTCCGTGCGTAATGCACTGGAAGCGGCGGGTTTCAAGGGTAATGACGCGGAAATCGTCATGCTGCCGACCACCAGCGCCGAGCTGGATCTGGAAGGCGCGGAAAAAGTCCTCAAGCTGATCGACATGCTCGAAGACCTGGATGACGTGCAGAACGTCTATTCCAACGCGGATATTCCGGAGTCGGTGGCTGCACAGCTCGGTTAAGGGCGACCAGGATCCATTGTGGGAGCGGGCTTGTTCGCGAATGCGGGTTTTCAGGCAACATAGTTGCTGAATGTGAAACCGTATTCGCGAGCAAGCCCGCTCCCACATTGGCTATTCGCATTATTGGATAGACTGCTTTTACTTTACTTGCAGGCGTTATGACTTTAATTCTTGGTATCGACCCCGGTTCGCGCATTACCGGTTATGGCGTGGTACGCGATACCGGACGTGGCTGCGAGTACGTGGCCTCTGGTTGCATCCGCACCGGGGCTGGCGAACTGCATGAGCGCCTGCAGATCGTCTATCGCGGGGTGCGGGAGATCATTCAGACCTACCGTCCAGTGACCATGGGCATCGAAAAGGTGTTCATGGCGCGCAACGCCGATTCCGCCCTGAAACTGGGGCAAGCCCGTGGTGCTGCTATTGTGGCGGGCGCGGAGGAAAGCCTGGAGATTGCCGAGTACACCGCGACCCAGGTCAAGCAGGCAGTGGTTGGCACCGGTGCCGCCAACAAGGAACAGGTGCAAATGATGGTCATGCACATGCTGAAGCTGACCAGCAAACCGCAAATCGATGCGTCGGACGCCCTGGCCATTGCCATTTGCCATGCTCACACCCGTTCCAGTCTGTTGCCCCATGGCCTGGGTGCGGCACGCAGTCGTGGCGGGCGCCTGCGTCTCTGATAGCATCAGCAGTCAATTTTAGGGAATGAGGTGTTTGCGCCTGGGTTGTCGGCGCGAATTTCTGATTCTGTCAGTCGCTGGCTTCGTGCTGGCCAACGCTCAAGGATCTGTAACGTGATTGGACGCTTGCGCGGCACACTGGCTGAGAAACAGCCGCCGCATCTGATTCTGGATGTAAACGGCCTGGGTTATGAGCTTGAAGTGCCCATGACCACGCTTTATCGCTTGCCGTCGGTCGGTGAGCCGCTGACGTTGCACACCCATTTGGTCGTACGCGAAGACGCGCAGTTACTCTATGGCTTCGTCGGCAAGCGCGAGCGAGACTTTTTTCGCGAGTTGATCCGTCTCAATGGCGTGGGTCCGAAACTGGCCCTGGCCCTGATGTCGAGCCTGGAAGTCGACGAGTTGGTCCGTTGCGTGCAGTCCCAGGATACCTCGGCGCTGACCAAGGTGCCGGGCGTGGGCAAGAAAACCGCCGAGCGCCTGCTGGTGGAGCTCAAGGATCGCTTCAAGGCCTGGGAGACCGTGCCGAGCATGTTCGCCCTGGTGCCGAACCAGCCGGACGGGCCTGCACCGATCAATACCGCCGAGAATGACGCGGTCAGCGCGCTGATCTCCCTGGGCTACAAGCCGCAGGAAGCCAGCAAGGCGATTTCCGCGATCAAGGAGAAAGGCTTGAGCAGTGAAGACATGATTCGTCGTGCCCTGAAGGGAATGATCTAAGTGATTGAAGCTGATCGTCTGATCGCCGCCACGGGAGGTCCCCGTGACCGCGAGGAAGTCCAGGACCGGGCGATTCGTCCCGTCAGTCTGGCCGAATACATTGGCCAGCCGACCGTTCGCGAGCAAATGGAGTTGTTCATCCAGGCCGCCCGAGGGCGCAACGAATCCTTGGACCACACCTTGATTTTTGGTCCTCCGGGATTGGGTAAAACCACACTGGCCAACATCATTGCCCAGGAAATGGGGGTCTCGATCAAAAGCACCTCGGGGCCGGTCCTTGAGCGTCCGGGTGACCTGGCGGCGTTGCTCACCAATCTCGAACCGCACGATGTGCTGTTTATCGACGAAATCCATCGCCTGTCGCCGATCGTCGAAGAGGTGCTGTACCCGGCCATGGAAGATTTCCAGCTCGACATCATGATTGGCGAAGGCCCGGCCGCGCGTTCGATCAAGCTCGACTTGCCGCCGTTCACCTTGGTCGGCGCGACGACGCGGGCGGGGATGTTGACCAACCCGTTGCGTGACCGTTTCGGGATCGTCCAGCGGCTGGAGTTTTACAGCAACGCCGATCTGTCGACGATTGTCAGTCGTTCGGCGAGCATTCTTGGTTTGCCGCTGGACCCGGACGGCGCCTTCGAAATCGCCCGGCGTGCCCGCGGCACGCCGCGGATCGCCAACCGCTTGCTGCGCCGGGTGCGGGACTTCGCAGAAGTTCGTGCCAAGGGCCATATCACCAAGCCGATTGCCGACCTGGCCCTGAACCTGCTGGACGTCGATGAGCGTGGCTTCGATCACCAGGATCGACGTCTGTTGCTGACCATGATCGAGAAGTTCGATGGCGGGCCGGTCGGGGTCGACAGTCTCGCCGCGGCTATCAGTGAAGAGCGCCACACCATTGAAGACGTACTGGAACCCTACCTGATTCAGCAGGGCTATATCATGCGCACCCCGCGGGGCCGGGTGGTGACGCGGCATGCGTACCTGCACTTCGGATTAAACATTCCGTCACGATTGGGCGAGATGCCCGTGGTAGACGAGTTCCTCGATGCCGTGGACGATTAATTAACTTTTGCGGGCTGAATTTTCGGGCATTGTGCTGTCCTAGGACCGTACTTTCTCCAGAAAGCCGCAGAACATTGAAAAACAGTTGCCTGGCCGGATTGGCAACCCGAGGAGTAAGCACTAGAGTATGCGCGCGCAAAACGGGCTTGAGCCTTTCGCACATCGTTGTCGCGTTTATTACGAGGACACCGATGCGGGCGGCATCGTGTATTACGTCAATTACCTCAAGTTTATGGAACGGGCTCGAACCGAGCGGCTACGAGAGCTGGGCTTTGCCCAATCGCAGCTGGCAGGGGAGGACCTGTTGTTCGTCGTGCATTCCAGCGAAGCGCGCTATCACGCGCCGGCGCGACTGGATGATGAACTGCTGGTAAGCGCTGAAGTAATCGAATTGAACCGTGCCAGCTTGCGCTTCAAGCAGCAGGTCAGGCGGGCCACGGATAATGCACTGCTCTGTGAAGGGCAGTTTCTGGTGGCCTGTGTGCGCACTGAAAGTTTAAAACCCCGGGCCATTCCCGAAGCTCTACGAGCGGCCTTTGCCGACGTGAGCGGCGCGGGTACACACTCAAAGCAGGAGATAAAGCGTGGAAGCTAACGTCGTCGACCATTCCTCCATGTGGAGCCTGGTCAGCAATGCCAGTATCGTGGTGCAACTGGTAATGCTGACCCTGGTAGCCGCATCGGTGACCTCATGGATCATGATCTTTCAGCGCAGCAACCTGCTGCGCGCCGGTCGACGCGCCCTGGAGAGCTTCGAAGAGCGCTTCTGGTCGGGCATCGACCTGTCCAAACTCTACCGTCAGGCGGGCAGCAACCCGGATCCGGATTCGGGGGTCGAGCAGATCTTCCGTGCTGGTTTCAAGGAATTCTCCCGTCTGCGCCAGCAGCCAGGCGTTGACCCGGAGGCGGTCATGGAGGGTGTGGCTCGTGCCATGCGCGTTGCCATTTCCCGTGAAGAAGAAAAGCTCGAGCAGAGCCTGCCGTTCCTGGCTACCGTCGGCTCTGTCAGCCCTTACATCGGTCTGTTCGGTACTGTCTGGGGCATCATGAACTCCTTCCGTGGCCTGGCAACTGCGCAGCAAGCAACCCTGGCCACCGTGGCGCCAGGTATCGCCGAAGCCCTGATCGCCACGGCGATCGGTCTGTTCGCCGCCATCCCGGCCGTTATTGCCTACAACCGCTTCTCTGCTCGCAGCGAAACCCTGCTGAGCCGTTACTACACCTTCGCCGATGAATTCCAGGCGATCCTGCACCGCAAAGTGCACACCAGCGAAGAATAAGCAGGTAATTTCCAATGGCTTTAATCGCTCGAGCTCGACACAAGCGCAAGCCGGTCGCCGAGATGAACGTGGTGCCTTACATCGACGTGATGTTGGTGCTGCTGGTCATCTTCATGGTGACCGCGCCGATGCTCAACCAGGGCGTGAAAGTTGATCTGCCGAAGGTTTCCAGCGAAGCCTTGCCGCAGGACAACAACACCCAGGTCCTGACTATTTCGATCAAGGCTGACAAGACCTATTACTGGAACCTTGGCAGCGAAGTCGACACAGAGAAGCAACAAGATCGCGCCATGACCCTCCCGCAGATGACTGACGCGGTGACCAAGATCATTCGCGTCGGCAACGAAGGCGGCAAGCGTACCCAGGTCTTCATTCGTGGCGACAAGAGCGTCGACTACGGGGCCGTCATGGGTGCCATGGGTGGGTTGCAGAAAGCCGGGGTCGGTAATGTTGGCTTGATTACCGAGGCGCCCTGATGCAGCAACAGCGAGAGCCGTCCGCCTCGGAAAGCTACTTCTGGCCTAGTGTCTGGGCGATTGGCTTGCACGTGCTGGTGTTCGGCATGCTGTTCGTCAGTTTTGCCTTCACACCGGAGCTGCCGCCGGCCAAGCCGATTGTTCAGGCAACCCTGTACCAGCTGAAATCGAAAAGTCAGGCAACCACCCAGACCAATCAGAAGATTGCGGGTGAGGCGAAGAAATCCGCCGCGCGCCAGACCGAAGAAGAGCAGCTGGAACAGAAGAAGGTCGAGCAGGAAGCCGTGAAGGCTGCGGAACAAAAGAAAGAAGAAGCGGCTCAAAAGGCCGAGGAAGCCAAGAAGGCCGACGAGTCCAAGAAAGCGGAAGAGGCGAAAAAGGCTGATGAAGCCAAGAAAGCCGATGACGCGAAAAAGGCCGCCGAAGCCAAGAAGGCAGAAGAGAAACAATTGGCTGATATAGCCAAGAAGAAAGCGGAAGAAGAAGCCAAGAAGGCTGCTGAAGAAGAGGCCAAGAAAGCGGCCGCTGAAGAAGCGAAGAAAAAGATCGTCGAAGACGCGAAGAAGAAAGCCGCGGAAGACGCCAAGAAGAAAGCTGAAGCTGAAGAGGCGAAGAAGAAAGTCGCCGAAGAGGCGAAGAAGAAAGCTGCTGCCGATGCTGCGAAGAAGAAAGCGCAGGATGCGGCACGTAAATCCGCTGAAGATAAAAAGGCTCAGGCCTTGGCAGATTTGCTTTCAGACACGCCGCAGCGTCAACAGGCCTTGGCGGATGAGCAGGGCGACGAAGTCGCCGGCAATTTCGATGACCTGATTCGAGTGCGAGCAGCGGAAGGCTGGGCTCGTCCACCTTCGGCCCGCAAAGGCATGACGGTCCAGTTGCAAATCGGCATGTTGCCGGACGGTACGGTGACTTCGGTCAGCGTGCTCAAGTCCAGTGGCGACGGTCCGTTTGACGCGTCGGCTGTAGCGGCAGTGAAAAATATTGGACGTTTGACAGAAATGCAGGGAATGAAGCCGAGTGATTTCGCTCCGTATCGTTCATTCAAGATGACATTCACACCTGAGGATCTATCCCCGTGAGAAACCTCCTTCGAGGAATGCTGGTCGTGATCTGCTGCATGGCAGGGATCGCGATGGCAGATGAGAAAAACATTCTGGTCACCAGCGGCAGTGACCGGGCGACCCCGATCGCAGTCGTACCGTTCGGCTTCCAGGGCGGCAGCGTGCTGCCGGACGACATGGCCGAAATCATCGGTAACGACCTGCGCAACTCGGGTTACTACTCGCCGATTCCAAAACAGAACATGATCAGCCAGCCAAGCCAGGCCAGCGAAATCATCTTCCGTGACTTCAAGGCGCTGGGTGCCCAGTACGTCATGGTTGGCAGCATTGTTCCGGCGGGCGGTCGCCTGCAGGTGCAATACGCACTGTTCAACGTCGCTACCGAGCAGCAAGTGCTGACTGGCAGCGTGTCGGGCGGCGTTGATCAACTGCGCGACATGTCGCACTACATCTCCGACCAGTCGTTCGAAAAACTCACCGGTATCAAAGGTGCGTTCTCGACTCGCCTGCTGTACGTGACGGCCGAGCGTTTCTCCGAGAAGAACACTCGCTACACGCTGCAACGTTCGGACTATGACGGTGCCCGTGCCGTGACCCTTTTGCAGTCTCGCGAGCCGATCCTGTCGCCGCGTTTCGCTCCGGATGGCAAGCGCATCGCCTACGTCTCGTTCGAGCAGAAGCGTCCGCGCATTTTCATGCAGAACATCGACACCGGTCGCCGTGAGCAGATCACCAACTTCGAAGGTCTGAACGGTGCGCCAGCCTGGTCGCCGGATGGCAATCGCCTGGCATTCGTCTTGTCCAAAGATGGCAACCCGGACATCTATGTGATGAACCTGGGGTCGCGTCAGATCAGTCGCGTCACCAACGGCCAGGGCATCAACACCGAACCGTTCTGGGGCAAGGATGGTTCGACCATCTACTTCACCTCCGACCGTGGCGGCAAACCGCAGATCTACAAAACCAGCGTGGGTGGTGGCGGTGCCGAGCGTGTGACTTTCGTCGGTAACTACAACGCCAACCCTAAACTGTCGGCTGACGAAAAGACCCTCGTGATGATTCACCGCCAGGACGGTTTCACCAATTTCAAGGTGGCGGCTCAGGATTTGCAGCGCGGTAGTGTAAAGATCCTCACTGATAGCACTCTGGACGAGTCGCCTACTGTTGCGCCCAACGGCACCATGGTAATCTACGCCACCCGCCAGCAGGGCCGGGGAGTCTTGATGCTCGTGTCCATCAATGGACGCGTAAGGCTCCCGCTTCCTACCGCACAAGGCGAAGTCAGAGAACCTTCCTGGTCCCCTTACCTGAACTGACGCGGCGCTTTACGTTTTACTTAACACACTGGGGTTCATTAGGAGTTTCACGATGGAAATGCTGAAGTTTGGTAAATTTGCTGCGCTGGCTCTGGCCATGGCTGTAGCTGTAGGTTGCTCGTCCAAAGGCGGCGACAATGCCGGTGAAGGCGCGGTAGATCCAAACGCTGGTTACGGCGCAAACACTGGTGCAGTTGACGGCTCCCTGAGCGAAGAAGCTGCTCTGCGCGCAATCACCACTTTCTACTTCGAATACGACAGCTCGGACCTGAAGCCAGAAGCCATGCGCGCTCTGGACGTTCACGCCAAAGACCTGAAAGCAAACGGCGCTCGCGTTGTTCTGGAAGGCAACACCGACGAACGTGGTACTCGTGAGTACAACATGGCACTGGGCGAGCGTCGTGCGAAAGCCGTTCAACGCTACCTGGTACTGCAAGGTGTTTCCCCAGCTCAGCTGGAACTGGTTTCCTACGGCGAAGAGCGTCCAGTTGCTACCGGCAACGACGAGCAGTCCTGGGCTCAAAACCGTCGCGTCGAACTGCGTAAGTAATTCGTCATGCGAACGTGCCGTCGTGCTGTAACTGTTCTGGCTCTCAGTCTCGCACCGCTTGCGGTGTGGGCTGAGGTTCCTGTGGTCGATAATGACTCCGGCTATAACAATAGCGGTAGCAGTTATCCGCCTGCGGGTTACGGTACGAACGGCGCCTATGCCGGGGGAGGGGTTTCGGCCCCTGTCTCGGCACAGGGCCAGCTGTTCAACCAACTGCAACAAATGCAGGATCAGATCTCGCGCCAACAGGGTGTGATCGAAGAACTGCAAAATGATGTAGCGCGCATGAAGCAAGAGAGCCTGGAGCGATATCAGGATCTTGATCGGCGCATAGGATCCGGCGTTGCACCAGCCGCGACTCCCGATAATTCTTCCACCGGTGGCGGTTTGAATGCCCCCGGTGCAGCAGCAGGCGCAGCCACCGGTGCGGGAGCGGCAGCCGCTCAAGCACCCGCCGCGGGCAGCGAGCCGGCAGACCCGGCGAAGGAAAAGCTCTACTACGACGCAGCCTTCGACCTGATCAAGGCCAAGGATTTCGACAAGGCCAGCCAGGCTTTCGCCGCATTCCTGCGTAAATACCCGAATAGCCAATACGCGGGCAATGCCCAGTACTGGTTGGGTGAAGTGAACCTGGCCAAAGGTGATCTGCAAGGTGCAGGTCAGGCGTTTGCCAAGGTTTCACAGCTTTACCCGAAGCACGCCAAAGTGCCTGATTCGCTGTACAAGCTCGCTGATGTAGAGCGCCGCCTCGGTCATACCGACCGGGTCAAAGGCATTCTGCAGCAGGTGGTTTCCCAATATCCGGGTACTTCCGCCGCTCAGTTGGCACAGCGTGATCTGCAAAAAATGTAAGGGCTGCTTGACCTGTTTCGAAGAAACCCGCGCTTGTCGCGGGTTTTTTGTTAGAATTCATCCCCTTTTTCTGAAACACGCTTTTTGGGATCTGCGCATTGCCGGGGTTCCTTGAAGTGCCTGACGGAGGCGGACAGCCTGTTTAGCTGTTACGCCCGTGGCGACTATGCAAGACACATTGAGAATCACCGAAGTTTTCTACTCGTTGCAGGGTGAAACTCGGACTGCCGGCCTGCCCACGGTTTTTGTGCGCCTGACCGGTTGCCCGTTGCGTTGCCAATACTGCGACAGCGCCTACGCGTTCACCGGCGGAACCATTCGCACGCTCGACGATATTCTTGAGCAAGTGGCAGGGTTCCGTCCGCGTTACGTGTGTGTCACGGGCGGCGAGCCCCTGGCACAACCCAATGCCATTCCATTGCTCAAGCGGTTGTGTGATGCCGGTTACGAAGTGTCACTGGAAACCAGTGGTTCTATCGATATCTCGGCGGTGGATCCTCGGGTCAGTCGTGTCGTCGACCTAAAGACTCCGGGTTCGAAGGAGGCACATCGCAATCGTTACGAAAACATTGAACTGCTCACGCCCAACGATCAGGTGAAATTTGTCATCTGCTCGCGAGAGGATTATGACTGGTCCGTTTCCAAGTTGATCCAGTATGGTCTGGACCAGCGCGCCGGCGAAGTCCTGTTCTCGCCAAGCCATCACGACCTCAATGCTCGGGATCTGGCTGACTGGGTGGTGGCGGACAATCTGCCAGTGCGCCTGCAATTGCAGCTGCATAAATATCTTTGGAATGACGAGCCGGGGCGCTGATATGACGGAACAACTGAACACTGTGGAAAAACGTGCGGTCATCCTCCTGTCCGGTGGCCTGGATTCGGCAACCGTCGTGGCCATGGCTCGCGCTGAAGGCTACAGCTGCTACACCATGAGTTTCGACTACGGTCAGCGTTCCCACGCTGAACTGTATGCCGCCGAGCGCGTTGCCCGTGACTTGGGTGTGGTCGAGCACAAGGTGATCGGTCTGAACCTCAATGGCATCGGCGGCTCGGCGCTGACCGACAGCAGTATTGACGTGCCGGAAGTCGCGGGGGAAGGCATCCCGGTGACTTATGTGCCGGCACGCAACACGGTGTTCCTGTCGCTGGCGTTGGGTTGGGCCGAAGTGCTGGGTGCGCGTGACATCTTTATCGGTGTGAACGCTGTCGACTACTCCGGTTACCCTGACTGCCGTCCAGAGTTCGTCGAGGCGTTCGAGCGCATGGCTAATCTGGCAACCAAGGCCGGTGTTGAAGGGCAGGGCTTCCGTATTCAGGCACCCCTGCAAAACCTGAGCAAGGCGCAGATTGTCCAGGCAGGTGTGAAGCTCGGCGTGGATTACGGCCTGACCGTTTCCTGCTATCAGGCCGATGACGATGGTCGTGCCTGCGGCAAGTGCGACAGCTGCCGCCTGCGTGCGGAAGGCTTTGCGGCGGCCGGAATCAGCGATCCAACACCTTATTTTTGATTTATTTCAAAATAGGTGTTGAATAGTCCTTAAAAATCAGTATTATACGCGCCACCACACAGCGGGTCGTTAGCTCAGTTGGTAGAGCAGTTGGCTTTTAACCAATTGGTCGTAGGTTCGAATCCCACACGACCCACCATTTTCAAGCTGTTTTAAAAGTCTGGAAGGCCCACGAAAGTGAGGATTTCCGGATTTTTTTTTGCCCGCGATTTAAGTCCGCCCGATTCCCGGGCCGTACTGCATGACACAGATCAGAATCATCTTTTGCATCCGCGGGATATTCTGTAGCCTTGCGCAGCTTCAACGCTATCCGTGCCTGATCAATACCCACTTTCCCGGCGGTACCCTGTTGGGTCCGGAGCCGGGTGTATACTCGACTTTCGCGCGAATGCGCCTGCAGGTCTTGCGAACATGACGCAGATTTCCGAACGCCTTCTGGTTCAAGCCCACCTCGACGCCAAGCAGCCCAAGCCGCTGACAGCCGATGAGGAAGCTTATTACCGTTCTGCCATCGCTGCCGAGCTCAAGGCTCAGGATGCAGTGCTGGTTGCCCACTTCTATTGCGATCCGATCATTCAGGCCCTGGCCGAAGAAACCGGTGGCTGCGTCTCCGACTCGCTGGAGATGGCCCGCTTCGGTAATGCTCATCCGGCCAAGACCGTGGTGGTCGCCGGGGTCAAATTCATGGGCGAGACGGCCAAGATCCTCAACCCCGAAAAACGTATCCTGATGCCGACGCTGGAAGCCACGTGCTCGCTGGACCTGGGTTGTCCGGTCGACGAGTTTTCCGCGTTCTGCGACCAGCATCCCGAGCGTACGGTGGTGGTCTATGCCAATACATCGGCGGCGGTAAAAGCTCGGGCAGACTGGGTGGTGACGTCGAGCTGCGCACTGGAGATCGTGGAAAGCCTGATGGACAACGGCGAAACCATTATCTGGGGGCCGGACAAGCATTTGGGCACTTACATTCAGCGCCAGACCGGTGCAGACATGCTGCTGTGGGACGGGGCTTGCATCGTTCACGAAGAGTTCAAGTCCAAGCAGCTTGAGGGCATGAAGGCACTGTATCCCGATGCGGCGATCCTGGTGCATCCGGAGTCGCCCACCTCGGTGATCGAACTGGCAGACGCTGTGGGTTCCACCAGTCAGTTGATCGCGGCGGCACAGACCTTGCCGAACAAAACCCTGATCGTCGCCACCGACCGCGGCATCTTCTACAAGATGCAGCAGTTGTGCCCGGACAAGGTGTTTATCGAAGCGCCAACCGCCGGCAACGGGGCCGCATGCCGCAGTTGCGCACACTGCCCGTGGATGGCGATGAACACCCTTGAGCGCACGCTGAAGAGCTTGAAAGAGGGGACTAACGAGATCTTTGTCGATCCTGCGTTGATTCCCCAGGCCATTCGGCCGCTCAAGCGCATGTTGGATTTCACCCAGGCTGCGCGGATGAAATTGGCGGGGAACGCTTAATAGCCGTCAAATCGTTAAAAGTGTGGGAGCGAGCCTGCTCGCGAAGAATGAGTGTCAGTCAACATTAATGTTGCTGATGCACCGCCTTCGCGAGCAGGCTCGCTCCCACATTGGTATGGGCTTTACGGAATTACTTGGTCTTTTTCGGAATCTGCACAAGCTCGGTATTGGAATACATGTCGTGCCAGCTGCGTTTCTGCTTGTCGAACAGCGACCAGATGAATCCCAGGCCCACGCACAGCAGCGAAGCGATCGACACCACGAAGCGCAGCAGCGCTTGCCACAGGCTGATGGAGGAGCCATCGGCATTCTGTACGCGAATGCACCAGACCTGCATGCCCAGGGTCTGGCCTGAGTGGGTCCAGAACTTGGCGAAGAAGCCAAACAGAACGAACAACAGTAGGGTCGAGAGCAGCGGGTCGCCGTCGAGCGCTCCAGCCTCTGTGAGCACGCGCATTTTTTCTTCACCGATGATCGCCATCTGAATCATCTTGTAGGCGCCGCTGGTCACGATCAGCAGGGCAGTGCACAGCAGGAAGTCATAGAACATCGCCGCCAGACGACGACCCAGGCCAGCGGCAGGAAATTCGCCCTGGGGTTTCAGCAAGTGTTTCGACATGACGGCACTCAAAGGGAAAAAAGAAGCCATTTTACGGATTTACGCGCACAAAAAAGCCCCTGATGTCAGCATCAGGGGCTTTTTCGTAACAGAAGATTAGCCTTCTGCTTGTACTTCGTCAGCCTGCATGCCTTTCTGGCCTTGCACAGCGATGAAGGTCACTTTCTGGCCTTCTTTCAGGCTCTTGAAACCGTTGCCCTGAATAGCGCGGAAATGCACGAACAGATCCGGACCGCTTTCTGGAGTGATAAAACCAAAACCTTTCTCGTCGTTAAACCACTTGACGGTACCGCTCTGACGTTGGGACATTTCTTATTTCCTTTGACGCTAAAATTAATGACAGTCTCTTTCTCATGAAAGAGTACTGGGGCTGGTTGCAGGAGAGTAAGAAGACGTCGAACGGGATGTAGCAAACTTGTTGGCTACTGCCCAGGTCACGATTCCAAGCGACCCATGCAAACACAGTGAACAAACTCTACGCCAACTACGGGAGAAAAAACAAGCCCCTGCGAAGCCCGCATTTCCTCGGGTTGCTAGCAGTTTTTCGGGCCATTAGTGGCAGCTTATTCGATACGGCTGTTCAATTGTTTTCGAACGTTATAAGCAAAGTTCATAATCGAAGCTTAGAGCCAAACGATGCACTCTTTTATGGCGGTTGCGTTACACATTAGTGCACTGTTAACGCAACCGCGTTACTTATAGGAACAATCAATCAGCCGCGATAGTAGCGTTGTGGAACAAATGGCATTTTGCTTACAAGCAAAGGCACCTTTTTCCCACGAACAATCGCCCATACTGGAGTATCGAGAGCGATATAAGCGCTGTCGACGTAACCCATCGCCAAAGGACCGCCCAGGGTCGGCCCGAAACCGCCGCTGCAGACGCTACCGATGATTTCGCCCGCTTCGTTGACGATCTCTGCACCTTCACGCACCGGAGTACGTTCCTGAGGCAGCAGGCCGATACGCTTGCGGCTGACACCGCCCTGTTGCTGGGCGAATACGTTTTCAGCGCCAGGGAAACCGCCGGCACGCGCACCCTCGGCACGACGAGGCTTGGAAATGGCCCACAACAGGCTGGCTTCGATCGGGGTGGTGTCGGTGTTCATGTCGTGGCCGTACAGGCACAGGCCGGCTTCCAGGCGCAGCGAGTCGCGCGCGCCAAGGCCGATGGCTTCGACTTCCGGTTCCGCCAACAGGGCGCGGGCGAGTGCTTCGGCGCTGGCGGCCGGCACGGAGATTTCGAAACCGTCCTCTCCGGTGTAGCCAGAGCGGCTGACAAAGCAGTCAACGCCCAGCAATTGCACACGGGCGAACTGCATGAACGTCATTTTCGCCACTTCCGGAGCCAGGCGCGCCAGCACGGTGACCGCCGCCGGACCTTGCAGGGCCAGCAGGGCGCGCTCTTCAAACAACGGTTCGATACGGCATTGTTCGCCAATGTGTTTGCGCAGGTGCGCCAGGTCCTGGTCCTTACAGGCCGCGTTGACCACCAGGAACAATTCGTCGTTACCCAGGTTGGCGACCATCAGGTCATCGAGGATTCCACCGGTCTCGTTGGTGAACATCGCATAGCGCTGCATGCCCACCGGCAGGTCGATGATGTCCACCGGCACCAGGGTTTCCAGGGCCTTGGCGGCATTGGCGCCGGTCAGACGGATCTGGCCCATGTGCGAAACATCGAACAGGCCAGCCTGATCGCGGGTGTGCTGGTGTTCTTTCATCACGCCCAACGGGTATTGCACGGGCATGTCATAGCCGGCGAATGGCACCATGCGCGCGCCTAGCTCGATGTGCAGTGCGTGCAACGGGGTTTTCAACAGTTGTTCGGTGGACATATTCAGCTCCTGAAAAAGTGTGCAGTGTGCGTAAGCCCATCAGCACTCGATAATGTTGACCGCCAAACCGCCTCGGGCGGTTTCCTTGTATTTGCTTTTCATGTCGGCGCCGGTCTGGCGCATGGTGCGGATGACCTTGTCGAGGGAGACGAAGTGCTGTCCGTCACCACGCATGGCCATGCGCACCGCATTGATGGCCTTGACCGAACCCATGGCGTTGCGCTCGATGCAAGGCACTTGCACCAGTCCGCCAATCGGGTCGCAGGTCAGGCCCAGGTTGTGTTCCATGCCGATTTCCGCGGCGTTTTCCACTTGTTGCACCGTGCCGCCGAGGACTTCGCACAAGGCCCCGGCCGCCATGGAGCACGCCACGCCGACCTCACCCTGGCAGCCGACTTCGGCGCCGGAAATCGAGGCGTTTTCCTTGTACAGAATGCCAATGGCCGCGGCGGTCAGCAGAAAGCGCACCACCCCGTCTTCGTTCGCCGAGGGAATGAAACGCATGTAGTAATGCAGCACCGCCGGAATGATCCCGGCCGCACCGTTGGTGGGCGCCGTGACGACGCGCCCGCCATTGGCGTTTTCTTCGTTGACGGCCAATGCGTAGAGGTTGACCCAGTCCAGCACCGACAGCGGATCGCGCAGGGATGATTCGGGGTTCTTGCACAGTTGCCGATACAGTGCAGCCGCCCGACGCTTGACCTTCAAGCCGCCGGGCAAAATGCCCTCGTTACGGCAACCAGCGGCAACGCAGTCCTGCATCACTTGCCAGATCCTCAACAGACCGGCGCGGGTTTCCGCTTCGGGGCGCCAGGCACTTTCGTTGGTCAGCATCACCTGGCTGATGGACAGCCCGTAGGTGGCGCAGTGACCGAGCAGTTCCTTGGCGTTTTTGAAGGGAAAGGTCAGCGGGGTTGAGTCTTCGACGATGCGATCGGCACCGGCAGCGTCTTCATCGACGACAAAACCGCCGCCGACCGAGTAGTACTCGCGGCTGCGGATTTGCAGGCCCGCCGCGTCGAATGCGCGAAAGATCATACCGTTGGGATGGTAGGCCAACGGTTTGCGGATCATCGCCAGGTGTTCTTTCTCGTTGAACGCAATGCTGTGTTCGCCGAGCAGGTTCAAGCGTCCGCTGCCACGGATGTCATGCAGGCGAGCGGCGACGGTTTCGGTGTCCACGGTATCCGGGTGTTCACCTTCCAGGCCCAGCAGCACAGCCTTGTCACTGCCGTGGCCCTTTCCGGTGGCACCGAGTGAACCATAGAGCTCGACCTTGACGCAGGTGGTCGCGGTCAGCAGGTTTTCTCGGCGCAGGCCTTCGGCGAAACGCGCGGCTGCGCGCATCGGGCCGACGGTGTGGGAACTGGAGGGGCCGATGCCAATCTTGAACAGGTCGAACACGCTTAACGACATGGTTGTTCTCCGGTTTCTTGTTATAGGAATTGGCGTGGATCTTGTGGCGAAACGGAAACCTGTGGGAGCGGGTTTGCTCGCTCCCACAAGGGATATGCGGTTTTCTTGAAAGGGGCGAGCGAACCCGCCCCTCATTGCCTTAAGCGTAGCTTTCGATCGACGGGCAGGCGCAGACCAGGTTGCGATCGCCGAACACGTTGTCGACGCGACCGACCGGCGGCCAGTATTTGCCTTCGATGAGCGAGGCGACCGGGTACACCGCTTGCTCGCGGCTGTACGGATGCGACCACTCGCCGACCAGCTCCGCCGCGGTGTGCGGGGCGTTTTTCAGCGGGTTGTCGTCCTTGTCCAGCGTGCCGTTTTCCACCGCGCGGATTTCCTCACGGATGCGGATCATGGCGTCGCAGAAGCGGTCCAGTTCTTCCTTGGATTCGCTTTCGGTCGGCTCGATCATCAGCGTGCCGGCCACCGGGAACGACATGGTAGGAGCGTGGAAGCCGAAGTCGATCAGGCGCTTGGCCACGTCATCGACGCTGATGCCGCTGCTGTCCTTGAGCGGGCGCAGGTCGAGGATGCACTCGTGCGCCACCAGGCCGTTGCTGCCGGTATAGAGCACAGGGTAATGCTCTTCGAGGCGACGGGAGATGTAGTTGGCGTTGAGAATGGCCAGCTGCGAAGCGCGCTTCAGACCCGCGCCGCCCATCATGCGGATGTACATCCAGGTGATCGGCAGAATGCTCGCGCTACCGAATGGCGCGGCGCATACCGCGCCTTCCTTGCGTGCCATTTGCGCGTGGCCCGGCAGGAACGGCGTCAGGTGCGATTTCACACCAATCGGGCCAACGCCCGGGCCGCCACCGCCGTGAGGGATGCAGAAGGTCTTGTGCAGGTTCAGGTGCGACACGTCGCCACCGAACTTGCCCGGGGCGCAGAGGCCGACCATGGCGTTCATGTTGGCGCCGTCGATGTACACCTGGCCGCCGTTGTCATGAATGATGCCGCAGATTTCGCGGATGCCTTCTTCGAACACGCCGTGGGTCGACGGGTAGGTGATCATCAGCGCGGCGAGGTGTTCGCGGTGCTCGATGGCCTTGGCGCGCAAGTCTCCGATGTCGACGTTGCCACGGGCATCGCACGCGGTGACCACTACGCGCATGCCGGCCATCTGGGCGGTGGCAGGGTTGGTGCCGTGGGCCGACGACGGAATCAGGCAGATGTCGCGGCGGTCTTCGCCACGGCTCTGGTGATAGGCGCGGATCGCCAGCAGACCGGCGTACTCACCTTGCGAGCCGGCGTTCGGTTGCAGCGAGATCGAGTCGTAACCGGTAGCAGCGCAGAGCATCGCTTCCAGCTCGTCGGTCAATTGCTGGTAGCCGGCGCTCTGCTCGGCAGGGGCGAAGGGGTGCAGGGCGCCGAACTCGGCCCAGGTCACCGGGATCATTTCGCTGGCGGCGTTGAGTTTCATGGTGCACGAACCCAGCGGGATCATGGTGCGGTCCAGCGCCAGGTCCTTGTCCGCCAGTTTGCGCAGGTAGCGCATCAGCTCGGTTTCCGAGTGATAACGGTTGAACACCGGGTGGCTGAGGATCGGCGACTGGCGCACCAGTGCGGCCGGGATGGTGCTTTGTACCGAGGCAGCGAGGGCGGCGAAGTCCGGCAGGGATTTGCCTTCGGCCAGCAGCGCCCACAGGGTTTCGACATCTGCCTGGGTGCTGGTTTCGTCGAGGGACAGGCCCAGACGCTCGGCATCCACCACGCGCAGGTTGATCTGCTGCGCGCGAGCCTTGTCGTGCAGCGCAGCCGTTTGTGCGCCGGTTTTAATGGTCAGCGTGTCGAAGAAGTTTTCCTGCTCGACGCTCAGGCCCAGTGCGCTCAGGCCCTTGGCCAGAATCGCGGTGAGGTGATGCACACGGTTGGCGATCTGCGTCAGGCCTTTCGGACCGTGGTACACGGCGTACATGCTGGCGATGTTGGCCAGCAGCACTTGCGCGGTGCAGATGTTGCTGGTGGCCTTCTCGCGGCGGATGTGCTGTTCGCGGGTTTGCATCGCCAGGCGCAGCGCCGGCTTGCCAAAACGGTCCACGGACACACCGACCAGACGGCCCGGCATGTCGCGCTTGAACGCATCCTTGGTGGAGAAGTAGGCCGCGTGCGGGCCACCAAAGCCCAGCGGCACGCCGAAGCGTTGCGCGCTACCGATGGCCACGTCGGCGCCGAACTCGCCCGGCGGGGTCAGCACGGTCAGGGCCAGCAGGTCGGCGGCGACGGCAACCAGCGCGTTGGCGGCGTGGAAGCGTTCAGTCAGTTCACGGTAGTCGAAGACGTCACCGTTGCTTGCCGGGTATTGCAGCAGGGCGCCGAAGAATGCGCTGACGTCAGTCAGTTCACGCTCATCGCCGACTACGACGTCGATACCCAGAGGCTCGGCACGGGTGCGCAATACGTCGAGGGTTTGCGGGTGGCAATGTACGGAGGCGAAGAACGCGTGGCTGCCCTTGTTCTTGCTCAGGCGCTTGCAGAAGGTCATGGCTTCGGCAGCGGCGGTGGCTTCGTCGAGCAGAGATGCGTTGGCGATCGGCAGGCCGGTGAGGTCGCTGATCAGGGTCTGGAAGTTCAGCAGTGCTTCAAGACGGCCTTGGGAAATTTCCGGCTGGTAAGGGGTGTAGGCCGTGTACCAGGCCGGGTTTTCCAGCAAGTTGCGCAGGATCGGCGACGGTGTGTGGGTGCCGTAGTAGCCCTGGCCGATGAAGGTTTTGAACAGCTGGTTCTTGCTGGCGATGGACTTGATCAATGCCAGGGCATCGGCTTCGCTCAGGCCGTCTTCGAGGCCGAGGACGCTGGTGCCCTTGATGCTGTCCGGGATGACGCTGGCGCTCAGGGCTTCCAGGGAGTCGAAACCGAGGCTGTTGAGCATCGCCTGTTCGTCGCCGGCGCGCGGGCCGATGTGGCGGGCGATGAATTCGTTGGCGGTACTGATGTTTACAACGGCAGGATTCACTTGGGTCATGTCAACGTTCCTCAGGCTTCGGCTTGGGCTTTGATCAGACGGTCGTAGGCGTCCTGATCCAGCAGTTTGGCGACAGCCGAAGCGTCAGCAGGTTTGAAACGGAAGAACCAGCCTTCACCCAGCGGGTCTTCGTTGACCAGTTCCGGGCTGCTGTCCAGCGCCGGGTTCACTTCCAGCACTTCTCCGTCCAGTGGCATGTACACGCCGCTGGCCGCTTTTACCGATTCCACGGTGGCCGCTTCAGCGCCTTTTTCGTAGGACTGCAGCTCAGGCAGTTGTACGAAAACCACGTCGCCCAGTGCGTTCTGTGCGAAAGCGGTGATGCCGACAGTGACAGTGCCGTCAGCTTCGGTGCGCAGCCATTCGTGATCTTCAGTAAAACGCAATTCGCTCATGGAAAACTCCTAAGGGGCCAGACTCGTCTGGTGGACGCGATTGAATGCTTGGGCAATTGCCCTGATTTATGAGTGGTAATTAAGCAAAAAAGCGGCCAATGTTTTTTTATTGTTTTAAATCAATGGCTTATGTGATTTTTTGAGAGATGGTCATTTGCTGTCTGTAGCGAAATCGCTACAGGCATGGCTCAAGAAAAAAGCTGAAGTGGATCAAAGCCTTGCGGGGCAGTGGTTGGAGAGGGGTGTAGCGATATCGTTCCGCTGTAGCGCTTTCAGTACAGGTGGAGGTCGTTTTCAGAGTGAAATTTACGGGTCGAACTCAAAACCTGTGGGAGCCAGCCTGCTGGCGATAGGGTCATCACATTCAACAGCTTTGTTGTCTGTGAGACTGCTATCGCCAGCAGGCTGGCTCCCACAGTAGATTTTTGTTGGCAGGGAGAGGTGTTTCAACTGTAAGGATTACGGCTTGTTGGGAATGCCGTACTTGCGCAACCGATGGGCGATTGCGGTGTGTGAGGTTTGCAGGCGATTGGCCAGTTGACGGGTCGAGGGGTAGCTGACGTAGAGTTTTTCCAACAGGGTTTTCTCGAACTCGTCCATCGCCTGTTCCAGGCTGTCGACGTCGTGGTCGCTCTGGCGCGCTACCGAGGTGCCGGCAATGTCGAGGTCGCCGATGTCCACCAGGCTGCTTTCGCAAATGGCCGCGGCGCGGAAAATAACGTTTTGCAGCTGACGCACGTTGCCCGGCCAGCGGTTGCCCAGCAGGGCCGGATAAGTGCCCGGCGCCAGGCGACAGACCGGGCGCTGGATCTGCGCGCAGGCTTGCTGCATGAAGTAGCGAGCCAGCAGCAGAATGTCCTGGCCGCGTTCGCGCAGCGGCGGGACTTCAACGTTGAGGACATTGAGGCGGTAGAACAGGTCTTCGCGGAACTGCCCTTCGCTGACCATTTTTTCCAGGTTACGGTGGGTCGCGCTGAGGATGCGTACATTGACCTTCACTTCGCGATCGCCGCCCACTCGCCGGAAACTGCCATCGTTGAGGAAACGCAGCAACTTGGCCTGCAAGTACGGTGACATTTCGCCGATTTCATCGAGGAATACCGTGCCCTGGTTGGCCAGTTCCATCAGTCCAGGCTTACCCCCTCGTTGTGCACCGGTGAAGGCGCCGGGGGCGTAGCCGAACAGTTCGCTTTCGGCGAGGTTCTCCGGCAATGCCGCACAGTTCAACGCCAGAAACGGTGCGTTGTGCCGGGCACTGATGGCGTGACAGGCGCGGGCTACCAGTTCCTTGCCGGTGCCGGTTTCACCCTGGATCAACAGCGGTGCGTCAAGGGCCGCCACCCGTTTCGCGCGAACCTTGAGCGTGCGGATCACAGGCGATTCGCCCAACAGCGCGTCAAAACCTTCGGCATGATCATGGTGTAATGCCGACAGGCGTTCGCCGATGCGGTTTGGTTGATACAGGGTCAGCAGGGCGCCGGCGTCGGTGATCGGTGTGGCGTCGAGCAACAACGTCTGGCCATTGACGGTGATTTCCCGCAGTGGCAGGCGAAAGCCGTGTTCGAGCAGGGTGTCGAGCAGCGCCGGGTCGGCGAACAGATCGGCAACGCTTTCACCGGCCGGTTCGCGGCCATACAGGGCAATCAGCGCGGGATTGCCCAGCAGCACCTTGCCGGCACTGTCTAAAGCCAGCACCGGATCGGTCATGGCTGCGAGCAGTGCATCGAGCTGCAAGTGCCGGCGCTGGCCCGGCAGGATATCGACCACCGTCATCGCCTGCACGCCACGCACGCTGAGCAACGCATCACGCAGTTCTTCAAGGACGTCCGGGCTCAGGGTCGGCGCGTCGATATAGACGTTGGGCGGAATCATTTCCACCGCATCCAGATTGAGATTGCGCCCACCGAGCAAGGCCAGGACTTCCTGGGTAATACCGACGCGGTCGATGAAACTGACGTGGATACGCATGGGGCGGTTTCAGGTTCTGGAGTGCGGAGGGTGGCAAGTATGCCTTGGGGCGGGCGATTGGTGAAATCCCTGTGGGAGCGAGCAGGCTCGCTCCCACAAAGGATAATCTGGTCACATTGATCAATTTGAGGGACCGCCATGAAGTTGTTGCTTGCGTTTCAACCACCCTACGACTGGCCAGCCATGCTTGGCTTCTTGTCGGCGCGGGCGATTGCCGGAATGGAAGAGGTGGTCGATGGCATTTATTCGCGCAGCATCGGTTTGAAGGGGCTTCACGGCACCCTGTCGATCAAGCCGGCGACAGCGGATTCCCTGGAGTTGGCCCTGGATTTTCCCGACCCGAAAGCCGTGCCGGAAATCGTCGCGCGAGTGCGGCGGATGTTCGACCTGGATACTGACCTGACCACGATCCATCGACACCTGGCGGTTGATCCGCTATTGGCGCGGTTGATTGCCGAGCGCCCGGGGCTGCGTGTACCCGGAACATGGGACGGGCTGGAGCTGGCGATTCGCGCGGTGTTGGGGCAGCAGATTACGGTGGGTGCCGCGATCAAACTGGCGGGGAAACTGGTGGCGCGATATGGCGCGCCATTGCCTTTACCATCTAACGGCGTGAGCCATGTGTTTCCCGAGGCGGCGGTGTTGGCGGCGGCGGACCTGGCGACACTGGGCATGCCGAAAAGCCGTGGCCGAACCTTGTCGGGCGTGGCTCAGGCATTGCTGGATGATCCGTTGTTGTTCGAGCCTGGTCGGCAGGGGGGCGTGACGCGGTTGCTGGCGTTGTATGGCATTGGTGACTGGACGGCGCAGTACATCGCTTTGCGGCAGTTGCGCGAGATGGATGGGTTTCCAACGGGGGATGTAGGGTTGATCAATGCCTTGGCGGCGCTCGAGGGGGAGGCGGTGACGGCGCGGCAGCTATTGATGCGGGCTGAGGGGTGGAGGCCGTTTCGGGGGTATGCGGCGCAGTTGCTTTGGACTTCGTTGAGTCGTTCTGACTGAATTGATCCGGCTTTTGTGTTGGCTGTTCTGGCGCCTTCGCGAGCAGGCTCGCTCCCACAGTTGACCGAGTTCCCCAGGAGGACCGGTAGCCGATGTGTGGAGCGAGCCTGCTCGCGAAAGCAATCGGACAGTCACTACCACTGCGCGCGATGGGAACCCAATTCAGAGGCTGCAATCGCCCATTGCAATGGCGTACCGGTGATCTTCAGCGGCACATGTAACCGATGCGCCGGTCCCCAGGGTGTCTGCTCGACCAACATTCCCTGGTCGCTTTCATCCTCTGTCCGCAAGGGTCCTTCGATCCCGCGCCCATTCTCGATCAACAACTTTGCCGTGCGTGCCAACGACAATCGCGCCGATCCACTGCGCCCACTGCGCAAGCGCTCGGCCAATAACTGGATCACGCTGGCCGCCATCAGATACCCGGTGGCGTGATCGAGGGCTTGCAACGGCAAAGGCGTCGGCTTATCCGTCTGCTTCCAATGCATGCCGGCCTCGGCAATGCCGCTGCTCATCTGTACCAGGCTGTCGAAGCCGCGACGGTTCAGCCACGGGCCGCTCCAGCCGTAGGCATTGAGGCTGGCGTCGATCAGGCCGGGAGCCAGTTTCTGCCGCTCAGTGGCACCGTAACCCAAGCGCTCCAGGGCATCGGCGCGGTAGCCGTGCAGCACGATATCGGCGTCCTTGAGCAGGCTTTCGAATACGCGGCGATCGGCGTTGTCATGCAAGTCCAGGCGTGCGCAGCGCTTGCCCAAGGTCATTTCCGGCACCACGCCCGGTTCGTTCCAGGTCGGTGGGTCGATGCGCAAGACGTCGGCGCCAAGGCCCGCGAGAAAACGGCTGGCGACGGGGCCGGCGAGTACGCGGGTCAGATCCAGCACCTTGATCCCGGCCAGCGGTTGCGCCACCGAACCCTGCCACGGTGTGCCGTTGTGACTGCTGTGATGGCCGAACTGAATCAGCGCTTCGGCGTTCACGGCCTGACCTTGTGGATGGGCCTGCCACTGTGCCCAGCTGCGCATTTCGGCGGCACAGCCTCCGGCATCGACCACGGCCTGCTCCAGATCGCGCTTGGCCCATTGCGCCACCTTGCTCGCCATCGCCGCACGGTCGGCACAGGCGCCAAGCACCGATTCGGCCGCGGCGCGGTGATGGGGGGCATTGGTGTGCAGGCGAATCCAGCCATCTTTGGCGGCATAGTCACCGGCGATCGGGTCCCACAACGGTGGGACGCTCCAGCCTACAGGCCGGATCGAACTGGAGAACCAGAACGAGGCCAGGCGCCGATCGACTTCCAGGCCGGGTAAGCGTCCGGTTTGTTGCTGCAACAACTCGCTGATTGCCTGGCCCGCGGCGGCGATGCTGGCGCAGGCCAGGTCCGTGACGGCGAACGCCGAGGGCAGGGCGCCCGTAGAGGTGAAAGGGATTGGCGTGTGCGGCAAGCCGAGTGCGGCTTGAATGGACGTGAGTAAATCAGTCATCGAAGGCCCTCCGGAGCGAGAGCCCGAGCATAGATCAAAACGCCGATGAAGCTGATGAAAAACCTGTGGGAGCGAGCCTGCTCGCGAAAGCGGTCTGTCAGTCAACATTCATGTTGACGGTCAATTCGTCTTCGCGAGCAGGCGCGCTCCCACAGGGGGTGTGCGATGGGATCATTACACCCGGAACTGATCCATCAGTTTCATCTGGTGGGTGGTCAGGTTGTTGAGCTGGCTGCTGATCTGCGCCGATTCGGTGGCTTGTCCGGTCAGGGTTTCGGTCACGGTGCGGATCGCCGAGACGTTGCGGTTGACCTCTTCGGCCACGGCGCTCTGTTGTTCGGCGGCGCTGGCGATTTGCAGGTTCATGTCGCTGATCACGGTGACCGCGTCGCTGATCTTGCTCAAGGCCTGGACCGCTTGCTGGATCTGGCCGGCGTTGCTGTGGGCCTGAGTCTGGCTCGAATGCATGGTGGCGACCACGCCGCGGGTGCCGCTCTGGATGCGTTCGATCACCAGGCGAATTTCTTCCACCGAATCCTGGGTACGTTTGGCCAGGTTGCGCACTTCGTCGGCGACCACCGCAAAGCCGCGTCCGCTTTCACCGGCACGGGCGGCTTCAATCGCTGCGTTGAGTGCCAGCAGGTTGGTTTGCTCGGCGATGCTGCGGATCACTTCCAGCACCGAGCCGATTTGCTCGCTGTTGACTGCCAACGCTTCGACCTCGGTCACGGCCTTGCTGACTTCGTCGGCCAACTGATTGATGTCGCGGGTACTGCGTTCGATGATCTGCATGCCATCGCGGGCCGACTGGTCGGCGCCCTTGGCGGCACTGGCCGCGTTCGACGCACTGTTGGCGACGTCGTGGGCGGTGGCGCTCATTTCGTTGGACGCGGTGGCGACCTGGTCGATTTCGCGAAACTGTACCTGCATGCCTTCGCTGGTCTGGCGGGCGATTTCCGAAGACTGGTCAGCAGTGCCGCGAGCGTCAGTGATGCTTTGCTTGATCTGCGCGATGGTCGGTTGCAGTTTGTCGAGGAATCGGTTGAACCAGCTGACCAGTTCGCCCAGCTCATCCTTCTTGCTGTAGTGCAGGCGTTGGGTCAGGTCGCCATCGCCGCTGGCAATCGCCTTGAGCATCTCGGCCACGCTGTTGATAGGCCGGGTGACGCCCGTAGCGGTGAGCCAGATCAACAGCAAGCCGATCAGTCCGGCGATGATCGCCACGCCCACTGCCTTGATCGTGCCGCTTTGCTGGGCGTCGTCGAGCACCGTTTGCAGTTTCACCGAATCGGCCAACAGCACTTGCTTGGGCAAGTCGATCACCACCCCCCAGGCTTTGGAGTCGGCGATCGGGCTGACCGGGTAGACCGCGCGGATCAGGTCACCCTGTTCAAGAATCTTCGGGGTGCCGGCGCTGAGCAATTGCAGGACATCCTTGCCGTCCGCGCCCAGGGTGTCGCCGATGCTTTTACCGACTTTGCCGGCGTCGACGCTGTAGGCGGCGAGCACACCGCTGCCGGAGACGATCAGCATGTGACCGGCGCTGTTGAACAGGTCGCGCTGGGAATCGACAGCCGCCGCTTGCAGGGCATCGAGAGCGATGTCGACACCGACCACGCCGATGGCCTTGCCATCGACCAGCAGCGGCACGGAAATGGTGGTCATCAGCATTTCCTTGCCGGCAACAGTGTCGGCATACGGGTCGAGCAGGCAGGTGCGTTTACTGTCGCGAGGGCAGGTGTACCAGACGTTGTACGGCGTGCCGCTGAGGTTAAGCTCGGTTTTGTTCATGTCGTCTTCGACCATGATCGTGTTCAACCCGGTGCCGCCGGCACGGCTCCAGTAAGTGGCAAAACGTCCGGCTTCGTTGGATTGGCGCGCCGCGTCATTGGCGAATTCACTGTCCTTGCCGTCCAGGCCATCGGGTTCGAACGCCAGCCAGATCCCCAGTACCTTGCTGTTGCGTTCGAAGGCAGTTTTCAGGCTCTGGTTCAGGTCCTCGCGCAAGGCACCGGCTTCAAGCGAACGCTTGGCAGCCATGGCGCGCATGTCCTTGATCTGATCGGCCAGGGCGGTGACCACCAGCAGACTTTCCCCGAAGGTCTTCTGCACCCGCACCGCCTGTTCGGCAGCCTTGGCCTGCAGCAGGTTCTGCACGCTCTCGGTGAGCATCTTGCTGCTGGAGGCGCTGACCAGTTCATCGTTCTGATTGGTCTGGTAGAAGTTCATGCCGACGATCAGCGTGACCACGCCGAGCAGGCACAGACCGGAGAGCAGGACAGTTTTCAGGCGGATGGACAGTGAGTCGAACATAGGGCGAACTCGCGAATGGATGAGTGTTGGCTGTGAGTCGGGTTGACTCGATACGCCAAATCCATTCAGCGCCATTCACTGCACATCGGCGCGGGAATGGCGTTGCATGAGAGGGGTTCCGACGAACGGTCATGGTTGAACGTTTGCGCGGGAAAATATGCCGCAAATCAATAAAAAAACAGAAAAAATCGCCAACGGGTTCAGGAGGATTCCGGTCGCGACCAGATCCAGAGATTGACCATCCCCATTGCGGCGACGGCCAGGTAGATCGGCCAGCCATGATCGAGCATCACCAGCATTAGCGTGGCGCACAGCAACATGCTGACGGTGGCGCTGACCTTGGCCCGACGCGCAATGATTTTGCCGTTGCGCCAGTTACTGAGCAGAGGGCCGAACAGTCGGTGGTTTTCCAGCCAGGCACTCAAGCGTGGCGAACTGCGGGTGGCAGCCCAGGCGGCCAGCAGGATGAATTCGGTGGTTGGCAGGCCGGGAATGACGATGGCAATCAGGCCGATGCCCAGGCTGATGCAGGCCAGCAGACCGAAGAGGAGGCGGATGAGTTTGGAGGAGGCTGGCATGGGCTCGGGGGGGCGTGAGGCGGATCGGGATCTTGCAGACTTGCTCGGACCATTGTGGGAGCGAGCCTGCTCGCGAATGCGGTGTGCCAGCCGACATAAATGCTGGATGTGCCGGCCTCTTCGCGAGCAGGCTCGCTCCCACAGGGGATAGTGTTTCTTCAGGCGAGTTCCGGGGTGTAAGCCTGCTCCAGCAACACGGTAAAGCGGTTGAACGCATCGATGGCGCCTTTATCCAGCTCGGCTTCTTCCTGGGCGCTGAACTCCAGCCCATCGAGTGTCTTGACGAAACGCTTCCAGCCTTCAGCACGGCCACCGGCCGGTTCACCCAGGTGACGGGCACCGAAGGTTTCGCTCAAGCCAAGGCCCACGGCGCGCTTGATCAGGAACGCCGCGCCCAGTTTCGAACCTTCGGAGACGAAGAGCCAGCCCAGCGCCTCAGCCTTGCTCGGGTTACTGACGGCACCAGCAATCGGCGCCGGCACGTCCGTTTCCAGGTCCGCCAGGTCAGCCTTGGCCGCTTCAGCACGGCAGCGATCAGGCAGGTCAGGGACGATGGCAGTCAGCTCGGCATCGTTGTACAGCGCTACCAATTCCGACTGGAACAAGTACTGCGCCACAACGAAACGGGCGAAGTTGGTCTGTGTTTCGAACGGGGCGTGGGCTTTGACCAGGGCGTCGAGTTTGCTGTGGGGTTCGTGGGTGATCTGGTTCAGGCGTTGCGAGCGCAAAGCCGGGCGTTGAGCGGTGTCCTGGGTGGTCATGGGAAGTCCTTGAGAAAGAGAAGTGCCTGCTAACGAGACGAATGAGCAGGCGCATGACAGTAAAAATCCTCACAACGCGACGTTCATCAAGTCGCGCTGCGTGGTGATCGTGGTCAGATATCCCAGATCAGGTTGACCGCGAAGTTGCGGCCCGGTTGAGTCAGGCGATCGAGGTTGGCCGGTTGTGTTACCGAGGCTTCGCCGACGTTGTCGTAGCCGCGCACGTCATCCCACAGCCAGTACTTTTTGTCGGTCAGGTTGTACACGCCACCGCTGACAGTCACGTCGTCGGTCACTTTGTAGTAGGCGCTCAGGTCCAGCACGCCGAAGCCCGGAGTCTTGAACTGGCTGCTGACGCCGTCCGGCGACTTGAAGTTGCTGTCGTCGACGCGATCCTTTTTCTTGACCAGGGTCCAGCTGAGCAAGCCGCCATAGTTGTCCTGGTCGTAACCGAGGCCGAGCACCCCGGTCAGCGGGTTGACGCTGTTGATCGGCTCGCCGTTGTCGTTGTTGCGCCCGTAGGCGTATGCCACCGATCCCTGGGTATAGAGGCCTTGTGGCGCACCAAGGGCGTCGAGGTTCAGGCGGCCCTTGATCTCAGCCCCCTTGATGGTGGCATGTTTGATGTTGGCGCTCTGGAAGGTCGGTTCGTCATAGCCTGGGGTCACGGCGTCTTCGTTGATGAAGTCGCGGTACTTGTTGTAGAACACCGCCACGTCGAAGTAGCCCTGCTCGAAGTTGCCCCGCAGACCGGTCTCGTAGCTTTGGCTTTTTTCCGGATCCAGATCCGGATTCGGTTCCACGCGGTAGCCGGCGGCGGTGTTATCGAAACGTCCGTAAAGTGCCTTCGCGGTCGGGGTGCGGAACCCTTCGGCGTATTGGCCGTACCAGGTGTAATGGTCGTTGAAGGCGTAGGTCAGGCCGAACTTGGGCGAGACTTTGTGCCAGGTCTTGTTGTCGTCGCTGACGGTGCCGCGACCATCGGCGGCCACGGTGTTGAGAAACGCCTGGGTGATGTGCGGCTTGAGCTCGGTGTAGTCGTAGCGCAGGCCCGGTAGAAAGGTCCAGTTGTTCCAGCTGATCTGATCCTGGGCGAACACGCTGTAGGTGTTGATGGTCGGGTCCGGGAAGTCGCTGGATTTCTTCAGTACGTCCGCCGTGCTGGTGGCACCGATGGCGGTGCAGCCGCGACCGACCGCCAGGCAAGTACCGTTACCGCTGCGCGAGCCAGTGACTTTTTGCTGCTTGAGGGTGGTGCCATAGGTCAGCACATGCTCGGTGTCGGCGATGCTGAAGGCTTTATCCAGTTGTGCATCGAACACCCACTGCTTTTCTTCGTAGATCGTGTCCCGGGTACGCAGGACCTGGCGGGTGATCGGAAAGTAGAACTCATCGGTGCTCTGATCGGTTTTGGCGATCTGGTGGTTCAGGCTCCACTTGACGTTGTCCGCCAGCCGACTGTCGAGGACGAAGCTGTGCTCCAGGCCAAAACGCTCGCGGGTAATGGTGTCGTTACCGGTGCGCCACTGGTACATGCCGCCGGGCAGTACGCTGGCGGGAATGGTGGGGGCGCCCGCGAAGAACGGGCCGCCGTAAGCGCTTTTCTGGTCGGTGTCCCGATCGTCCTTGTACTTCTCGTAAACCAGGCCCAGGCGCGAATCTTCGTTGTAGTTCCAGCCGATCTTGGCCAGCACGTTGCTGGCGCGCACGTCTTCCGGGTTGGCGGCGGTGCGTGTCAGGCCGGTGCTGTTGTTGCTGCCATAGGATTCGGTTTCATGACCGTCGCGCTGGCTGTAATGCAGCAGGCCGTCGAACTGATCGGCGCGACCGGCCACGGTGGCGGACTTGAGCCAGCTTTCGTCGGCGGAGCTGTAACCGGTCTTCAGGCGCGCACCGACGTCCTGGCCGGGCTTGATGATGTCGTCCGGGTCGAGGGTGAAGTAACTGACCGCGCCGCCGATGGCATTGCTGCCGTAGAGTACCGAAGCCGGACCGCGGAGAATTTCGACGCGTTTGATGATTTCCGGGTCGACGTAGTTGCGCTGGGTCTTGGCGTAAGGGCCGTTGAAGAAGCCGTTGGGTATTTCAACACCGTCGATCTGGGTCAGCACGCGGTTACCGTCGATACCACGGATGTTGTAGCCGCTGATTCCGCCCCGTGTACCGGCACCCCCCACGGAAACGCCGGGCTCGTAGCGCACCAGTTCCTTGATGGTATTGACGTTGTTGCGGTCCAGTTCTTCGCGAGTGTGCACAGTGACGGTGCTGGGCACGCTGTTCACGTCCTGCTCGTTACGCGTGGCGCTGATGGTCACCTGTTGCAGATTCAGGGTGCCGGCGCTGGTGCGGCGTTCCAGCACGATGTTGTTATTGCCCAGTTTGCGGTAGCTCAGGTTGGTCCCCACCAACAGGCGATCCAGGGCTTTTTCCGGCGCCAGCGACCCGCGCACCCCCGGCGATGTCACCCCTTCAGCCAGTTCTGCCGGCAAGCCGACCTGCCAGCCTGTCACGGCGGTAAAGTCATTGAGTGCCGAGACCAGCGGCTGGGGCGCGATGGCGAACGCGTAGTCGCCCATGTTGCGGCTGGGCTGTTCGGCAGTGGCGGCCATGACCGGTGCAGTGCCGGCCATCAGGATGGCAGCGGTCAGCAGTGAGAGCATGCGCGAAGGTGAAGAGGACTGGCGGGTAAGGCGAGAGGACATCGATAGCGCTCCGTGTCGCACGAATCTTTATAGGTGCTGATTGGCATTCGTAGATGCGAATCAATTGCATTGGCTATAACGAGACGTATGAGCTTTGGCTATCGAGTAAAAATAATTCGGGTTTAGTTGAGAATGACCAGCGCGGGGAACTCCTTGAGCCGTGCCGAGGTGATGTGGGCCAGTGAGCGGACCACGTCCAGCGGTTGGTCGAGACGGTAATTTCCGGTCACGGCGACATCGGCCAGCTGCTCATTGTTGTTGATGATCCAGCCCGGATAGTAGCGACGTAACTCCGCCAGCACCTGGTTCAGCGGGCAGTTTTCGAACACCAGGCGACCCTGGACCCAGGCCAGGTCGGTGGCGGCGTCCAGTTTGGCCGGACGGTCGAAACCATTGGGGCCGATGCGGATGCTTTCGCCGGCCGTCAGGCGAACCCTTGCGTCATCGCGGGTGGCGCGCAGATCGACATCGCCGCGCTGCACTCGAACCTGGGTCACGCCATCCAGATAACGCACGGCGAATGCTGTGTCGCGAACGCTGGCGGTGACCGGGCCGGCGTCGATCTCCAGCGGTTGGCCGCGATGGGGCTGCACCTCGAAAAACGCTTCGCCCTGATACAGGCGCGCCACACGCTGTTGGTCGTTGATGGTGCTGGAAAATGCCGAGTTGGTGTTGAGCAGGACTTTCGAACCGTCCTCCAGTTGCAGGCGCTGGCGTTCACCGACCACCGTCAGGTGATCGGCCTGCAGGCGCAGCGGCAGATTGCTGAAACTGAACAGGCCGAGGATCAGCACAGCAGCGGTGGCCAAGGGTTTCCAGTGCGGGCGCAGGCGCGACAGCAGGGTGACTTTGGCTGGCCGTGCTGCCAGGCTTTGCGCGCACTGCGTGACTTGCGGACCGTTCCAGATCGCCTGGGCCCTGGCGAACGCCTCTGCATGGGCCGGGTCGGCCGCCAGCCATTGGTGGAACTGGCGGGTCTGTTCTTCGCTCGGGCTGTCCAGCACGATCAGCCAGTCCAGGGCCTGGTCCATCGCCTCTGCAGTGGCCTGCGCCGGTGAGGGCGAAGGGGAGCGGTGGGTGTCCGTCACGGGGTTTCCTCAGGCTTTTGAAAAGCAGTTTCAAGCTTCAAGCTTCAAGCTTCAAGCTTCAAGCTTGGTTAGGCCTTTGACTTGCCGTTTTTAACTTGCGGCTTGCAGCTTAAAGCCTGGAGCTGCGTCCTGCGACGCCCATACAGATCGTCATGATCAGTTTCAGCTCCTTTTGCACGGTACTGAGAGACACGCCGAGTTTTTCGGCGATCTCCAGATAGCTGTGCCCGTGCAGGCGACTGAGGATGAAAATTTGTTGCTGACGGGGGCTGAGTTGACTGAGGCGCACGTTCAGACGCTCGAGCAATTGTTCGGCATGGGCGGCGTCCTCGGCACTGCTGGCGGAGGCGGCGACGCTTTCCACCACGTCCAGCGGCACGTCATCGACCATGGTGCGCGAGTGAATGCGTCGCGCACGCAAATGGTCCAGCGCCAGGTTGCGGGCGGTCTGGAAAACGAAGGGTTCCAGGTGATCAATGGTCCGCTCGCCGAGCGCGCGGGCCACGCGCAGGTAGGTCTCCTGCAGCAGGTCTTCAGCGGTGCTGTGATTGTTGACCATCCGCTCCAGCGTGCGCAGCAGGGACACTCGCTGGGTGATGAAGACGTCGTTGAAGCGCGATTGACTCACGGGAAGACCTGATCCGTTTCGAGCGAATGATAATGCTTATCATCCGCTCGAATGGTCAAGTATTGATTTGTGAAGCTTTACGCACGGCCCTGCAAATACGTCGCGTAATCCGGAATCCGGTGCTCGTGCGCCTGATCCATCAACGGGCTGCTGAGCAGGTAGTCAGCACTGCATTCGTTGCAGGCCACCGGGATGTTCCAGACCGCCGCGACCCGCAGTAGTGCCTTGATGTCCGGGTCGTGGGGTTGTGGTTCGAACGGGTCCCAGAAGAACACCAGCATGTCGACCCGTTGCTCGGCAATTCGCGCGCCGAGCTGTTGGTCACCACCCAGTGGGCCACTGATCATGCTCTCCACCGGCAGGTCGAGGCGCTGTTGCAACAACAACCCCGTGGTGCCGGTGGCGACCAGTTCATGCTGCGCCAGCCGGTCTTTCTGCCGCTCGGCCCAGTCCAGCAAAAACACTTTGCAATGGTCATGGGCGACCAGGGCGATACGCTTGCGCGCCGCCAGGGTCTTTTGCGTGAAGCTGATACCGATCATCGGGTGCTGCTCCTGCTTGGCGGCTTATTCGGCGTTGCACAGCGCCAGGCAGTTATCGAGCATGCGGTTGGAGAAGCCCCATTCGTTGTCGTACCAGGCCAGCACTTTGAGCAGTTTGCCGCTGGATTTGGTGTGGTTGGCGTCGAAAATCGACGACAGCGAGTTTTGGTTGAAGTCGCTGGAGACCAGTGGAAGGGTGTTGTAGCCGAGAATTTTCGAGTGCTGGCTGGCTTCTTTCATGATCGCATTGACTTCGTCGGCCGACGCTTCGCGCTTGAGCTGTACGGTGAGGTCCACCAGGGACACGTTGATCACCGGTACGCGCACCGCCATGCCGGTCAACTTGCCGGCCAGCTCCGGCAACACCAGGCCGACCGCTTCGGCGGCGCCGGTCTTGCTCGGGATCATGTTCTGGGTGGCCGAGCGCGCGCGGTACGGGTCGGTGTGATAAACGTCGGTCAGGTTCTGATCGTTGGTGTAGGCATGGATGGTGGTCATCAGACCGCTTTCGATGCCCAGTTCGCGGTGCAGCACCTGCGCCACCGGAGCCAGGCAGTTGGTGGTGCACGACGCGTTGGAAATAATCTGGTGCGACTGGCGCAGAATGTCGTGGTTGACCCCGTACACCACAGTGGCGTCGGCGCCCTTGGCTGGAGCCGAGATGATCACTTTGCGTGCGCCGGCCGTAATATGCGCGGCGGCTTTGGCCCGGTCCGTGAACAGACCGGTGCATTCGAATACCACATCAATCTTTTCCGCGGCCCAAGGCAGGTCGGCCGGATTGCGAATGGCGCTGACCGCGATACGGTCGCCGTTAACGGTGAGGCTTTCCTGATCGTGCTGGACATCGGCGTCGAACGTGCCGTGAACAGTGTCGTACTTGAGCAAGTGCGCATTGATTGCGCTGTCCCCCAAGTCGTTGATGGCGACGATCTGCAAATCCTGACGATAGCCTTGCGTATAGAGTGCGCGAAGGACGTTACGGCCAATACGGCCAAAACCATTGATTGCGATTCGAAGAGTCATTTATCAGCGCCGCCGTCGTTTTGTTGTTGGAATTACAAGATTATTCGCAAAAAAATAGAAAACAAGCCTTTTTAATGGCAATATTTTGTTCAATCTACAACGAGTGACCTGAATCAACTGGTCCGAATGGTCAAAAAAACCGTCTGTCATCCCATCGACACCGGTGTTTGATCAGCATAGACAATCAGGTCGCCACATCCGTTAGCCTGGAGTTCTACACATGCATCCCCGCGTCCTTGAGGTCACCGAACGGCTTATCGCCCGCAGTCGCGCCACGCGTGAGGCTTACCTTGCACTGATTCGTGGCGCGGCCAGCGACGGTCCGATGCGCGGCAAGCTGCAATGCGCCAACTTCGCCCACGGCGTGGCCGGTTGCGGCAGCGACGACAAGAACAGCTTGCGGATGATGAACTCCGCCAACATCGCAATTGTTTCGTCATATAACGACATGCTCTCGGCGCATCAGCCATACGAGGTCTTTCCGGAACTGATCAAAAAGGCCCTGCGCGAGATCGGCTCGGTCGGTCAGTTCGCCGGTGGCACCCCGGCCATGTGCGATGGCGTGACCCAGGGCGAACCGGGCATGGAGCTGAGCCTGCCCAGCCGTGAGGTGATCGCGCTGTCCACCGCCGTGGCGCTTTCCCACAACATGTTCGACGGCGCGCTGATGCTCGGTATCTGCGACAAGATCGTCCCGGGCCTGATGATGGGCGCATTGCGTTTTGGCCATCTGCCGATGATTTTCGTGCCGGGCGGGCCGATGGTGTCGGGCATTTCCAACAAGCAGAAAGCCGACGTGCGCCAGCGCTACGCCGAGGGAAAGGCCAGCCGCGAAGAGCTGCTGGAGTCGGAAATGAATTCCTACCACAGCCCCGGCACCTGCACCTTCTACGGCACCGCCAACACCAACCAGTTGCTGATGGAAGTCATGGGCCTGCATTTGCCGGGTGCTTCCTTCGTCAACCCGAACACGCCATTGCGCGACGCCCTGACCCGCGAAGCGGCGCATCAGGTGACGCGCATTACCAAGCAGAACGGCGACTACCTGCCGATCGGCGAAATCGTCGACGAGCGTTCGCTGGTCAACTCCATCGTTGCCCTGCACGCCACCGGCGGCTCGACCAACCACACCTTGCACATGCCGGCCATCGCCATGGCGGCGGGTATCCAGTTGACCTGGCAGGACATGGCCGATCTCTCCGAAGTGGTGCCGACCCTGAGCCACGTCTACCCGAACGGCAAAGCCGACATCAACCACTTCCAGGCCGCGGGCGGCATGTCGTTCCTGATCCGCGAACTGCTGAACGCCGGGTTGCTCCACGAAAACGTCAACACCGTGCTGGGCCATGGCCTGAGTCGCTACACCCAGGAACCGTTCCTCGACAACGGCGAGCTGGTCTGGCGTGAAGGCATCACCGAAAGCCTCGATGAAAGCATCCTGCGCCCGGTCGCTCGCGCGTTCTCGCCAGAGGGCGGCTTGCGGGTGATGGAAGGTAACCTCGGTCGCGGGGTGATGAAGGTCTCGGCCGTGGCCCTGGAAAACCAGATCGTCGAAGCCCCGGCCATGGTGTTCCAGGATCAGCAGGACCTGGCCGACGCGTTCAAGGCCGGTTTGCTGGAGAAGGATTTCGTCGCGGTGATGCGCTTCCAGGGGCCGCGCTCCAACGGCATGCCGGAACTGCACAAGATGACGCCGTTCCTCGGCGTGCTGCAGGATCGCGGCTTCAAAGTCGCCCTGGTGACCGACGGACGCATGTCCGGCGCATCGGGGAAAATCCCGGCGGCCATTCACGTCAGCCCCGAGGCTTATGTGGGCGGCGCTTTGGCGCGGGTGCAAGAGGGCGATATCATCCGCGTCGATGGCGTCAAAGGCACCCTGGAGCTTAAGGTGGACGCCGAAGAATTCGCAGCGCGCACGCCGGCCAAGGGCCTGTTGGGTAACAACATTGGCACCGGTCGCGAACTGTTTGGTTTCATGCGCATGGCCTTCAGCTCGGCGGAGCAGGGCGCCAGCGCCTTTACTTCTGCCCTGGAGACGCTTAATTGAAACTGGCTTTGGTCGGTGACATCGGTGGGACCAACGCACGGTTCGCGTTGTGGAAAAACCAGCAGCTGGAATCGGTCCAGGTGCTGGCGACGGCCGACCATGCCAGCCCGGAAGAGGCCATCAGTCTCTATCTGAGCCGGTTGGGTCTGGCGCCGGGTTCGATCGGTTCGGTGTGCCTGTCGGTGGCCGGCCCGGTCAGCGGCGACGAATTCAAATTCACCAATAATCACTGGCGCCTGAGCCGCACGGGATTTTGCGAGACCTTGCAGGTGGAGCAGTTGCTGCTGGTCAACGACTTCTCGGCCATGGCCCTGGGCATGACCCGTTTGCAGCCGGGCGAATTCCGCGTGGTCTGCGAAGGCACGCCGGAGCCGTTGCGTCCGGCGGTGGTGATCGGTCCGGGCACCGGGCTGGGCGTCGGCACCTTGCTCGATCTCGGCGAAGGGCGTTTTGCCGCGCTGCCGGGGGAGGGCGGCCATGTCGATTTGCCGCTGAGCAGCCCGCGTGAGACTCAACTGTGGCAACACCTCTTCAATGAGATCGGTCATGTCAGCGCCGAAACGGCGTTGAGCGGCGGCGGCTTGCCGCGAGTCTACCGCGCGATCTGCGCGGTGGATGGCCACGCGCCGGTACTCGACACCCCGGAATCGATCACCGCAGCCGGCCTGGCGGGCGACCCGATTGCACTGGAAGTACTTGAGCAGTTCTGCTGCTGGCTCGGTCGCGTGGCCGGCAACAACGTGCTGACCACCGGTGCACGCGGTGGCGTTTACATCGTCGGCGGCGTGATTCCGCGCTTCGCCGATTTCTTCCTCGAAAGCGGTTTCGCCCGGTGCTTTGCCGACAAGGGCTGCATGAGCGATTATTTCAAGGGGATACCGGTGTGGCTGGTGACGGCGCCGTATTCGGGTTTGGTTGGCGCGGGTGTGGCGCTGGACCAGGCCTGAAACCGCGTCGCCCCCTTTCGCGAGCAGGCTCGCTCCCACAGGATCGCCGATAACCTTGTGGGAGCGAGCCTGCTCGCGAAGAGGTTCTCACAGACACCAAAGATTTACGCACGATCAGGCATAATCCGCCCCAATTCCAACAACAAGGATGCCTTCGAAGTGAGCTCAATCAACAAGTCGATATTGTTGGTCGATGACGATCAAGAGATACGCGAGTTGCTGGACACCTACCTGACCCGCGCCGGTTTCCAGGTACGTACCACGCCCGATGGTGCCGGTTTTCGCCAGGCCCTGAACGATGAACCGAGCGACCTGGTGATCCTCGACGTAATGCTGCCGGACGAGGACGGTTTCAGTTTGTGCCGCTGGATTCGCCAGCATCCGAAGCGGGCGCAAGTGCCGATTATCATGCTCACCGCCAGTTCCGACGAGGCCGACCGGGTCATTGGCCTGGAACTGGGTGCCGACGATTACCTGGGCAAACCTTTCAGTCCCCGTGAATTGCAGGCACGCATCAAAGCCCTGTTGCGCCGTGCGCAGTTCGGTCAGGAACGTTCCGGCAGTGAAGTGCTGGCCTTCGATGACTGGCGGCTGGACATGGTCAGCCACCGACTGTTTCACATCGATGGCGAAGAAGTGATTCTGTCCGGCGCGGATTTCGCCCTGCTGAAACTGTTCCTCGATCACCCCCAGGAAATCCTCGACCGCGACACCATCGGCAACGCCACCCGTGGCCGTGAATTGATGCCGCTCGATCGCATCGTCGACATGGCAGTCAGTCGTCTGCGTCAGCGCCTGCGCGACACGGAAAAACCACCTCGGCTGATTCGCACCGTGCGTGGCAGCGGCTACCAGTTGGCCGCCAATGTGATTGCCAGCAATGGCCACTGAATCCCTGCGCAAGCTTGCCGGACGAATACCCGTGCCACGCTCGCTGCTCGGGCGCATGTTGCTGCTGACCCTGCTGGCGGTGTTGTTCGCCCAGGCGCTGTCGAGCGTGATCTGGGTTTCGCAATTGCGTGCCACGCAACTCGAAGGGCTGGTCACCAGCGCCCGCAGCCTCGCCCATTCGATGACCGCCAGCGTCAGTTATTTCCGTTCGTTGCCGGTGGCGTTTCGGCCGTTGGTGCTCGACCAATTGCGCAGCATGGGCGGCACGCGGTTCGTGGTCACGCTCAACGACAAACCCTTGGGCATGGAGGTGCTGCCGATCACCCCGCGCAAGGCCGCGGTGATCAAGGCGGTGGACGAAGTGCTGCGCCAATCCCTGGGGCAAGACACCGATCTTTCGGTGAACTTTGTCAGCCCCGAAGACCTGCGAATTTTCAATGGCGGCCTGAAACTCGATGAGTTGCCACGCTCCTGGGCGCACTACGCGCTGACGCTGGAGCCGGTGAACCCGCCGGTGCTGGTGACGCAAATCCAGATGGCGCCGGGCGAATGGCTGTACATCGCTTCGCTGTTGCCCGAGCCCTACACCAGTCTTGAAGAGCAAGGCCTGCCGGCGCAGCAGGTGTGGTTCATCGTCCTCACCAGCGGCTTTCTGCTGTTGTTCATTGGCCTGCTGGTGCACTGGCAGAGCCGGCCACTCAAGCGCCTGGCGCGTGCTGCGCGGGACTTGTCGCTGGGTGCCGACGTCGAGCCGGTGGCCGAGGGCGGGGGCAGTGAAGTAGTCGAAGTCGGTCGTGCCTTCAACACCATGCGCGAGCGCATCAGCCGTTACCTGACCGAACGCAGCCAGTTGTTCAGTGCGATTTCCCATGACTTGCGCACGCCGATTACCCGGCTGCGGCTGCGGGTCGAATTGCTCGAAGATGAAAAGCTGCAAGCCAAGTTCGGCCGCGATCTGGATGAGCTGGAGCTGCTGGTCAAGGGCGCGCTGCAATGTGTGAAAGACACCGATATCCATGAAAACATCGAGCAGGTGGATCTCAACTATGTGCTCGACTGCCTGGTGGAACCGTATCTGGCACCGAACGGCAACGGTCGCGTGACCCAACAGGGGCGGGCGCTGGCCACCTATCCGGGCAAACCGCTGGCGCTCAAGCGCTGCATCGGCAACCTCATCGACAACGCCCTGAAATACGGCCAGAACGCGCACCTGCACATCGATGACGATGAGAGTGCGTTTGTGCTGCATGTCGACGACGAAGGCCCCGGGGTTCCCGAGCAGCGGTTGGAGCAGGTGTTCGAACCGCATTTTCGCCTGGCCGGGCAGCAGCAGGGGTATGGGTTGGGGCTGGGGATTGCGCGCAATATTGCCCATAGCCATGGGGGGGAAGTCAGCCTGCAGAATCTGCGTGAAGGTGGTTTAAGGGTGACTCTTCAATTGCCGCGCAGTGTTGATTAGGGATACCGCGTCATCGTGCTTCGCGAGCAGGCTTCAAGGCAATTGTCACTGGTTGGTGACATAACTCGCCCCCTTCGTTACAAGCCCGCCCCGGCCGGTTGTTTAGACTGCCTCTCAGTCATAACAACAAAAAAGGCCCCCCATGGACCACTTCCAACCTGCCTTCAGCAGTTGGCTGAACGCCCCCGCCCATCAGCAATGGCTCGCTGCCGAAGGCCTGCGCCTGCTGGGTTTCGCCAAGGCTTCGAAGCTACCTGAAGGTTTCGGCAATCTCGACGAACGAGGCCATCTGCCTGCGCACGTGCAAGCCGAAACCATGAACACCGCGCGCATGACCCACAGCTTCGCCATGGCCCACATTCAGGGCCTGCCAGGTTTCGCCGAGCTGGTGGATCACGGCATCCAGTCCCTGCGCGGACCGTTGCGCGATGCACTGCATGGCGGCTGGTTCGCCGTTGCCGAACACCGTGACGGCAACACCGGCAAGAACGCCTACCTGCATGCCTTCGTGGCGCTGGCCGCGAGTTCCGCGGTGGTGGCGCAACGTCCCGGGGCGCAAGCCTTGCTCGACGATGCCATCGACATCATCGACACGTATTTCTGGTGCGAGGAAGAGGGCGCCATGCGCGAATCCTTCAACCGTGACTGGAGTGAAGAGGAAGCCTACCGCGGCGCCAACAGCAACATGCACGCCACCGAAGCCTTCCTCGCCCTGGCCGATGTCACCGACGACAACCGCTGGCTGTGCCGTGCCCAGCGCATCGTCGAACGGGTGATTCATGGTCACGCTGCCGCCCATGATTATCGGGTGATCGAGCATTTCGACCGCGACTGGCAGCCGCTGCGCGAGTACAACCGTGACAACCCGGCCGACGGTTTCCGCCCCTATGGCACCACGCCGGGTCACGGTTTCGAATGGGCGCGGCTGTTGTTGCACCTCGAAGCGGCGCGGGTGCGCGCCGGCATGCTCACGCCGGGTTGGCTGGTCACCGACGCGCAGAAACTCTTCGAGCAAAACTGTCTGCATGGCTGGGACATCGATGGCGCGCCGGGCATCGTCTACACCCTCGACTGGGACAATCGCGCGGTGGTCCGCCATCGCCTGCACTGGACCCATTGCGAAGCCAGCGCTGCCGCCAGTGCCTTGCTCAAGCGCACGGGCGATGAGCAGTACGAGCGCTGGTACCGACTGTTCTGGGAATTTTGTGACCGTCATTTCATCGACCGCGAAGGTGGCAGTTGGCACCACGAGCTCGACCCGCTGAACCGTCCGAGCGCCGATATCTGGGCCGGTAAACCCGATCTTTATCACGCCTGGCAAGCACTGCTGATACCTCGCCTGCCCCTGGCGCCGAGCATGGCCAGTGCGCTGGCAGCATTGTCCCAGAGCGCTTCTGTGTAACCATGTGGTGACATTCGCGCGTCCCTTCGTTACCTGCGAAGGGGCATCCCCTGTTTAAAATCCTGTGTAGCGCAAGCACCAGACTTGCAATGCATAACAACAAGAAAGGTACTACTAGATGAATGCGATTTCTCGCCTCGCTACTGTCATTTCTCTCGCCTCCCTGGTTCCTCTGTCCGCGTTCCCGCTCAGTGCCCTTGCCGCCGATTCCAAAGGTTCGGTGGAAGTCGTTCACTGGTGGACATCCGGTGGTGAAAAGGCAGCGGTCGATGTCCTCAAGGCGCAAGTCGAAAAAGACGGCTTCACCTGGAAGGACGGCGCAGTCGCCGGTGGTGGCGGTTCCACGGCCATGACCGTTCTCAAGAGTCGCGCCGTCGCCGGCAACCCGCCGGGCGTTGCCCAGATCAAGGGGCCGGACATCCAGGAGTGGGGCAGCACTGGCCTGCTCAGCACCACCACGCTGACAGACGTCGCCAAAGCGGAAAACTGGGACGGCCTGCTGTCGAAGAAAGTCTCCGATACCGTGAAATATGAAGGCGACTACGTGGCCGTGCCGGTGAACATTCACCGTGTGAACTGGCTGTGGATCAACCCGGAAGTGTTCAAGAAAGCCGGGATCGACAAGGCACCGACCACCCTCGAAGAATTCTATGCCGCCGGCGACAAACTCAAGGCCGCAGGCTTTATCGCGCTCGCCCATGGTGGCCAGCCTTGGCAGGACAGCACCGTGTTTGAAGACGTGGTGCTGTCGGTCATGGGCGCTGACGGTTACAAGAAAGCCCTGGTGGAACTCGATCAGAAAACCCTGTCGGGCGCTGACATGACCAAGGCCTTCACTGAGCTGAAAAAAATCACCACCTACATGGACCCGAACCGCGCCGGTCGTGACTGGAACATCGCGGCCGCCGACGTCATCAACGGCAAGGCCGGCATGCAGATGATGGGCGACTGGGCCAAGAGCGAATGGACCGCTGCGAAGAAAGTTGCCGGCAAGGACTATCAGTGCGTGCCGTTCCCGGGTACCGACAAGGCCTTCACCTACAACATCGACTCGATGGCCGTGTTCAAGCTCAAGGCTGATCGCAAGGGTGACATCGCCGCGCAGCAAGATTTGGCCAAGGTCGCGTTGGGCACCGACTTCCAGAAAGTCTTCAGCATGAACAAGGGTTCGATCCCGGTCCGCACTGACATGCTGAACGAGATGGACAAACTGGGCTTCGACGCCTGCGCGCAAACCGCGGCCAAGGACTTCCTGGCGGACGACAAGACTGGCGGCCTGCAACCGAGCATGGCGCACAACATGGCCACCTCCCTGGCTGTGCAAGGCGCGATCTTCGATGTGGTCACCAACTTCATGAACGACAAGGACGCCGACCCGGCCAAGGCCAGCGCCCAACTGGCATCGGCCGTAAAAGCCGCCCAGTAACCCCCTGCACTGAGTAACCCTGTGGGAGCGAGCCTGCTCGCGAATGCGGTCTGACATTCAAAACAATTGTCGACTGATACACCGCTTTCGCGAGCAGGCTCGCTCCCACAAGGGGTCACTCTGATCCTTACATCTAAACCTGGATTATCCCGATGAGCTCTGTGGCGGTTTTCAGCAAAGCCTCACCGTTCGATGCGCTGCAACGCTGGTTACCCAAGTTGGTACTGGCGCCGAGCATGCTGGTCGTGTTGGTTGGCTTCTACGGTTACATCATCTGGACGTTCATTCTGTCCTTCACCAATTCCAGCTTCATGCCGAGCTACAAGTGGGTCGGCCTGCAGCAATACATGCGCCTGATGGACAACGATCGCTGGTGGGTCGCGAGCAAGAACCTCGCGCTGTTCGGCGGCATGTTCATCGGTATCAGCCTGGTGCTGGGGGTGTTCCTCGCGGTGCTGCTGGACCAGCGCATCCGCAAGGAAGGCTTCATCCGCACCATCTATCTGTACCCGATGGCGCTGTCGATGATCGTCACCGGTACCGCGTGGAAATGGCTGCTCAACCCAGGCCTGGGCCTGGACAAGATGCTGCGTGACTGGGGCTGGGAAGGCTTTCGTCTCGACTGGCTGGTGGACCAGGATCGCGTGGTGTACTGCCTGGTGATCGCTGCTGTCTGGCAAGCCTCCGGGTTTGTGATGGCGATGTTCCTGGCAGGCCTGCGCGGTGTCGATCAGTCGATCATCCGTGCCGCGCAAGTCGACGGTGCGAGCCTGCCGACCATCTACCTGAAGATCGTGCTGCCGAGCCTGCGCCCGGTGTTCTTCAGCGCCTTCATGATCCTTGCGCACATCGCGATCAAGAGCTTCGACCTGGTGGCGGCGATGACCGCCGGCGGGCCTGGCTACTCGTCCGACCTGCCGGCGATGTTCATGTATTCCTTCACCTTCAGCCGTGGCCAGATGGGCATCGGTTCGGCCAGCGCCATGCTGATGCTCGGTGCCGTGCTGACCATCCTCGTGCCGTACCTGTACTCCGAGCTGCGAGGCAAACGCCATGACTAATCAACTCGGCAAACCGGGCATCAGCTTCAGCCGTATCGCGATTTACGCCACGCTGCTTTTGGCCGCTGCGGTGTACCTGATCCCGCTGGTGGTGATGTTGCTGACCAGCTTCAAATCCCCGGAAGACATCCGCACCGGCAACCTGTTGAGCTGGCCGGCGGTGATCGACGGCATCGGCTGGATCAAGGCCTGGGACGTGGTCGGCGGCTACTTCTGGAACTCGGTGAAAATCACTGTGCCGGCGGTTTTGATCTCGACCTTCATCGGTGCCATGAACGGTTACGTGCTGTCGATGTGGCGCTTCCGCGGTTCGCAACTGTTCTTCGGTCTGTTGTTGTTCGGCTGCTTCCTGCCGTTCCAGACCGTGCTGCTGCCGGCCTCGTTCACCCTCGGCAAGTTCGGCCTGGCCAATACCACCACGGGCCTGGTGCTGGTGCACGTGGTCTACGGCCTGGCGTTCACCACGCTGTTCTTCCGCAACTACTACGTGAGCATTCCGGATGCGCTGGTCAAGGCTGCGCGGCTCGATGGCGCGGGCTTCTTCACGATCTTCTGGAAGATCCTGCTGCCGATGTCGATCCCGATCGTGATGGTCTGCCTGATCTGGCAGTTCACCCAGATCTGGAACGACTTCCTGTTCGGCGTGGTGTTCGCCAGCGGTGACGCCCAGCCAATCACCGTGGCCCTGAACAACCTGGTCAACACCAGCACCGGGGCCAAGGAATACAACGTTGACATGGCCGCCGCGATGATCGCCGGGCTGCCGACACTGCTGGTCTACATATTCGCTGGCAAGTATTTCCTGCGTGGGCTGACGTCCGGCGCGGTCAAGGGGTAGAAACATGGCAACTCTCGAATTACGCAACGTCAACAAGACTTACGGCGCCGGTTTGCCGGACACCCTGAAGAACATCGAACTGAAGATCGATGACGGGGAATTCCTGATCCTGGTCGGCCCGTCCGGCTGTGGCAAATCCACGTTGATGAACTGCATCGCCGGCCTGGAAACCATCAGCGGCGGCGCGATCCTGGTGGACGATGCCGACATCAGTGGCATGAGCCCCAAGGATCGCGACATCGCCATGGTGTTCCAGTCCTACGCGCTGTACCCGACCATGAGCGTGCGCGACAACATCGCCTTCGGCCTGAAGATTCGCAAAATGCCGACCGCCGACATCGATGAAGAAGTCGCACGGGTTTCCAAGCTGTTGCAGATCGAACACCTGCTCAACCGCAAGCCCGGCCAGCTCTCCGGTGGTCAGCAACAGCGCGTGGCGATGGGCCGTGCGTTGGCGCGGCGGCCGAAGATTTATCTGTTTGACGAGCCACTGTCCAACCTCGACGCCAAGCTGCGGGTCGAGATGCGCACCGAAATGAAACTGATGCACCAGCGCCTGAAAACCACCACGGTCTACGTGACCCACGACCAGATCGAAGCCATGACCCTGGGCGACAAGGTGGCGGTGATGAAGGACGGGATCATTCAGCAGTTCGGTACACCGAAGGACATCTACAACAACCCGGCCAACCTGTTCGTGGCGAGCTTCATCGGTTCGCCGCCGATGAACTTCATCCCGCTGCGCCTGCAGCGCAAGGACGGTCGTCTGCTGGCGCTGCTCGACAGCGGCCAGGCCCGTTGCGAGTTGCCGCTGGGCATGCAGGACGCCGGTCTCGAAGATCGTGAAGTGATCCTTGGCATGCGCCCGGAGCAGATCGTCCTGGCCAACGGCGAGGCCAACGGTTTGCCGACCATTCGCGCCGAAGTCCAGGTCACCGAACCGACCGGCCCTGACACCCTGGTCTTCGTCAATCTCAACGACACCAAGGTCTGCTGCCGTCTGGCGCCTGATGTTGCGCCAGCGGTGGGCGAGACCCTGACGCTGCAATTCGATCCATCGAAAGTGCTGCTGTTCGATGCCAAGACCGGCGAACGCCTGGGGGTTGCCGGCCTGCCGAAAACCGAGAGCCACGCTGCCAACGTCGCTCAATTCAAAGGCCGCTGAAGATCAAAAATTGTGGGTGATCGATGTGGGAACGAGCCTGCTCGCGAAAGCAGTGTGTCAGACGACATCTGTGTTGAATGCCAGACCGTATTCGCGAGCAGGCTCGCTCCCACAGGGGGATATCTGTGATGGGCGGCCTGTCGCCTGCCACAACCGATGTAACCGCGTTAAACAAAAAAGTTAATAACAATAAGACGAGGATGTAGGGATGAAGAAGAACAACAACGCTCAGCTTATCTGCCAGTTATCAGCCGTCGCGGCCATGATGCTGGCCGGTAGTGTGCACGCCGCTGACGCGTTTAGCGCCGATTCCGAATGGATGACGGGTGATTGGGGTGGCGAACGGACCCGGCTGATCGAGCAAGGCATCGACATCAAGATGGACTATGTCGGTGAAGTGGGCGGCAACCTCCATGGCGGGTTCAACGATGACAAGACCGCCCGCTACAGTGATCAGTTTGGCCTGGGCGCGGCGCTGGACCTGGAAAAACTGTTCGGCTGGGACAACACCCAGGCCAAGATCCAGCTGACCAACCGTAACGGTGAAAACATCTCCAATGACCGTGTCGGTGATCCGCGAGCCGGCACTTTGAGTTCCTCCCAGGAAGTCTACGGCCGCGGCCATATGGTCCGTCTGACCCAGTTATGGATCAAACATCAGTTCTTCGACAACAAACTGGACATCAAGGCCGGTTACTTCGGCGAAGGCGAAGACTTCAACTCCTTCCCTTGCGAGTTCCAGAACCTGGCATTTTGCGGTTCCCAGGTGGGTAACTGGGCGACCAATATCTGGTACAACTGGCCGGTCAGCCAGGCCGCTATTCGCCTGAAGTGGAACATCTCGCCCGAGTTTTATGCGCAGATCGGCGCGTACAACCAGAACCCGTCGCAACTGGAACACGGTAATGGCTTCAAGCTCAGCGGCAGCGGCACCAAGGGCACCGTCTTGCCGGTCGAGCTGGTCTGGCTGCCCAACCCGGGCAACCTGCCGGGCGAATACCGTGTCGGTTACTACAAAAGCACGGCCAGCGCCGATGATGTTCGCGAAGACGACAATGGCAATGACGCAGCCACCAGCGGCAATGCCTATCGCAGCCACAGCAGCAAGCACGGCTACTGGTTCGTTGCACAGCAACAACTGACCACCCACAACGGTGACGCTTCCCGCGGCCTGAACATCGCCGCTAACGCCACTTTCCACGACAAGGACACCAACATCGTCGACAACTATCAGTCGTTGATGTTCGTGTACAAGGGGCCTTTCGATGCGCGTCCAAAAGATGACCTCGGCATCGGTTTTTCCCGTATCCATGTCAACGATGACGTGAAGAAAAACGCCGAGCTGGTGAACGCCGCCAATGGTGTTACCGATTACAACGATCCCCTGTTCTCGCCACTGCGTGACACCGAGTACAACTACGAACTCAACTACGGCTTCCACGTCACCAACTGGCTGACCGTGCGTCCCAACCTGCAATACATCACTCATCCGGGCGGTGTGGATGAAGTCGATAACGCGCTGGTGGCCGGCCTGAAAATTCAGTCGGTGTTCTGACGCGGTTGCGATAAGCTCCTCTCTATGTGCGCATTTTGCGGACAGCCATGGCTGTCCGCTTTTTTTTGGGGTGGCGCACCCAGGTAAAGATGATTTTCAGGACCGTGGCACATGCTTGAGCATCCGCTACAACGCTTCTTCAAATCCTTGCGCGAACGACCGGTGTTTGCTTGGGAGCGCTATCAGAAGCGCGATGTGTTGGTGATTGATCATCCGCTGTGTCAGGCGGTGTTCAGTCGCCAGGGCGCGCAGTTGCTGCACTTTCAGCCCCGGGGCCAGAAACCCTGGCTGTGGTGTGCGGCGAAGTGGCCGCAGGTCGGGGCCATTCGCGGTGGCGTGCCGGTGTGTTGGCCGTGGTATGGCCGTCATCCGAGTGAAAATGCCTGGCCGTCCCATGGCTGGGCACGCTTGCTTGACTGGAAACTGCTCGACAGCAGCAGCGATGATGAGGGCGTGCGCCTGCATTGGCGGCTGGAGTTGTGCGATTGGCAAGTGGACCTGCACGCGCACCTCGGTGAGCGCATGGACCTGCGCCTGAGCACCGAGCATCACGACAGCCTGCCCTGCCAATTGAGCCAGGCGTTGCACGCCTACTGGCGTATTGGTGACGTGGGTGAGGTAGCGCTGTCTGGCCTCGACGGCGCGCAAGGTTACGACCAGTTGAACCGGCAGATTTGCCAGCAGGAAGGCGAACTACGGGTTGATGGCGGATGTCAGCGCGTGTTCCAGCATGACGGCGAACTGCAGCTCAACGACCACGCCTGGCAGCGGGCGTTGTGCATCGATACCGGTGACACGGCGGACACGGTCGTGTGGCATCCAGGCTCCCGGCCCTTGCTTGGGGTGAGCTGGAATGAGATTTCAGAATTCGTTTGCGTAGAAGCGGCAAGCGGCGGCACCGATAGCCTGTGTTTGAAGCCAGGGGAGCGGGCGCATTTGAGTTTGCAGGCGCGGGCGGGGGCCTAGATTAGGGTTTTGTGGTGTTGGGGCGGCCGCCTTCGCGAGCAGGCTCGCTCCCACACTAGGTCTTCAGTGGACACAGGATGTGTGTTCAACGCAGGCCCGCTGTGGGAGCGAGCCTGCTCGCGAAGAGGCCCGGTCAGTCAATGAAAATACTGGATCAGTTGAATTCGTCACCCACCGGATACCGGCTGGCATTCAAGCTCTCCTTGATCTTGCGCAAGTGCGGCTGGAAGTCCACGCCACGGCGCAAGGTCATGCCGGTGGCGAGCACGTCCAGCACGGTCAGTTGAATGATCCGCGAGGTCATCGGCATGTAGATGTCAGTGTCCTCCGGCAGCGGGATGTTCAGGCTCAAGGTGCTGGCCTTGGCCAAGGGGGAGTTCTCCGCGGTCAAGCCAAGCACCGATGCGCCGTTTTCCCGGGCGATGCGGGCCACTTCCACCAGTTCGCGGGTGCGGCCGGTGTAGGAAATGATCACGAACAACTCGCCGGTGTGCGCTACCGACGCAATCATGCGTTGCATCAGTACGTCGGCATGGGCGGTGACGGCCAGGTTGAAGCGGAAGAACTTGTGCTGCGCATCCAGGGCCACCGGGGCTGAAGCGCCGAGGCCGAAGAAGTGGATCTGCCGGGCCTGGATCAACAGGTCGACGGCGCGGCTGATCAGGTTCGGGTCCAGCGCCTGGCAAGCGCTGTCCAGGGACGCAATGGCACTGCCGAAGATTTTCTGGGTATAGGCTTCCGGGTTGTCGTCGGCCTCCACCGCACGGCTGACGTACGCCGCACCGCTGGCCAGGCTCTGGGCCAGTTGCAGCTTGAGCTCGGGATAGCCGCTGACGCCGAACGAACGGCAGAAACGGTTGACCGTCGGCTCGCTGACCGAGGCGGCCTGGGCGAGGGCGGCGATACTGAACCGGGTGGCCTGCTGTGGGTTGAGCAGGATCACTTCGGCGACTTTGCGTTCGGCCTTGTTCAGCTCTTCAAGGCGATTCTGGATCTGTTCCAGTAGATTTCGCACGCGGTCCATTTGGAATTCCTTGATTCACCTGCGCCGATAAGCGCACGGCTAATGCAAAAAGGGCCTTTGATGCGGCCCGTAACGGTGGCCTATCCTACTGATGGCTCCGTCCGACCACCACTCGGAATCTGTATTTTGCGAAAATGTTGTGGTTATTACTACATTTTCCCTTGAGTGATGCCTTGAAAAAAGGTATTTGTAGCTTAACTTGATAAAAGAACAAACATCATGCCTTCGATTACGGTTGAACCGTGCACCTTTGCCTTGTTCGGCGCCCTCGGCGATCTGGCCCTGCGCAAGCTGTTTCCTGCCCTTTATCAACTCGACGGTGCGGGCCTGCTGCACGAGGACACGCGCATCATCGCGCTGGCCCGTGAACCCGGCAGCGAGCACGAGCACTTGGCATTCATTGCCGCCGAGCTGCGCCGCTATGTCGGTGCCAAAGAGCTGGACGAAGCCGTGGTCGAGCGTTTCCTCACGCGCCTGAGCTATTTGCACGTCGATTTCCTCAAGTCCGAAGACTATGTGGCGCTGGCCGAAGCCGCGGGCAGCGCGCAACGGGTCATCGCCTATTTCGCCACGCCCGCAGCGGTTTACGGTGCGATCTGCGAGAACCTGGCCAAGGTTGGCCTGGCGGAAAACACCCGCGTGGTGCTGGAAAAACCCATCGGTTCGGACCTTGAGTCCTCGCGCAAGGTCAACGATGCCGTGGCGCAGTTCTTCCCGGAGAACCGCACGTATCGCATCGACCACTACCTGGGCAAGGAAACCGTCCAGAACCTGATCGCCCTGCGTTTCGCCAACAGCCTGTTCGAAACCCAGTGGAACCAGCACTACATCTCCCACGTGGAAATCACCGTGGCCGAGAAGGTTGGCATCGAAGGCCGCTGGGGCTACTTCGACAAGGCTGGCCAGCTGCGGGACATGATTCAGAACCATCTGCTGCAACTGCTTTGCCTGATCGCCATGGACCCGCCGGCCGACCTGTCCGCCGACAGCATTCGCGACGAGAAAGTCAAAGTCCTCAAGGCGCTGGCGCCGATCAGCCCGGAAGGCCTGACCACCCAAGTGGTGCGCGGTCAATACATCGCCGGCCACAGTGAAGGCAAGTCGGTACCGGGTTACCTGGAAGAACCGAACTCCAACACCCAGAGCGACACCGAAACCTTCGTCGCCCTGCGTGCCGATATCCGCAACTGGCGCTGGGCGGGCGTGCCGTTTTACCTGCGCACCGGCAAGCGCATGCCGCAGAAACTGTCGCAGATCGTCATCCACTTCAAGGAACCGTCGCATTACATCTTCGCTCCCGAGCAGCGCCTGCAAATCAGCAACAAGCTGATTATCCGCCTGCAACCGGACGAAGGCATTTCCTTGCGTGTGATGACCAAGGATCAAGGCCTGGACAAGGGCATGCAGCTGCGTAGCGGTCCCTTGCAGCTGAATTTTTCCGACACCTGGCGCAGTGCACGGATTCCCGATGCCTACGAACGGTTGTTGCTGGAAGTGATGCGCGGCAATCAGAACTTGTTTGTCCGTAAAGATGAAATCGAAGCCGCGTGGAAGTGGTGTGACCAGTTGATCGCCGGATGGAAAAAATCCGGTGATGCCCCCAAGCCGTACGCGGCCGGGTCCTGGGGACCGATGAGCTCCATTGCTCTGATCACGCGGGACGGGAGGTCGTGGTATGGCGATATCTGATTTGAAACTGCCTGAGGGCGTCAGCGCCCATGCGTTCAAGAGCCCCGTGCTCCTGGCCGAAGGCCTGGCACTGAACGTGGCCAAACACCTGAGTGAGGCGATCGAGACCCAAGGCACCGCGACCTTGGTGGTGTCCGGCGGCCGCAGTCCGGTGGCGTTTTTCCAGCACCTGGCCAAGCAGGCGCTGGACTGGTCGAACGTGGTGATCAGCCTGGCTGACGAGCGCTGGGTACCGGTGGAACACGCCGACAGCAATGCTGGTCTGCTCAAGAAATATCTGTTGCAAGGCCCCGCGGCCAAGGCGCAATTCCTGAGCCTGTACAGCGCCACCGCCAACCTGGAACAGGCAGCAGAACAAGCCGACCGGTTACTCGCCGAATTGCCGGCGATCGATGTGCTGGTGCTGGGCATGGGGGACGACGGCCACACCGCGTCGTTGTTCCCGGGCAGCCCGAACCTTGCCGAAGCCCTCCAGGCTGACGGCAGCCGTCGCTGCTACCCGATGCTGGCGCCGACCGTGCCGCATCAGCGCCTGACCATGAGCCGTGCGCTGCTGGCCTCGGCCAAACACAAAATTCTGTCGATTTCCGGTCAGTCCAAGCTGACCACCCTCGATACCGCACTGGCCGGTGACGATGTCGCCGCGCTGCCGATTCGCGCGTTTCTGCAACCCACGTTAGAGATTTACTGGTGCCCATGAGCCAAGGAACAGCCGCTATGAAAAACCCATCCCCGACCGTTTCCATGGCGGATAAAGTTGCCCTGATCGACAGCCTCTGCGCCAAGGCGCGGATCCTGCCGGTGATTACCATTGCCCGCGAGCAGGACGTCCTGCCGCTGGCCGATGCCCTCGCTGCGGGTGGCCTGACCGCCCTGGAAGTGACCCTGCGTTCGCAGTTCGGCCTCAAGGCCATCCAGATCCTGCGTGAGCAGCGTCCGGAGTTGGTGACCGGTGCCGGCACCGTGCTCGATCGACACATGCTGGCCGCCGCTGAAGCGGCGGGTTCGCAGTTCATCGTCACACCTGGCATCACTCGTGATTTGCTGGAAGCCAGCGTCGAGAGCCCGATCCCGCTGTTGCCGGGCATCAGCAACGCCTCGGGCATCATGGAAGGCTACGGCCTGGGTTATCGCCGCTTCAAGCTGTTCCCGGCGGAAGTCAGCGGCGGCGTCGCGGCCATCAAGGCCCTGGGCGGACCGTTCGGCGAGGTTAAATTCTGCCCGACCGGCGGCGTAGGACCGGCCAACATCAAGAGCTACATGGCGCTGAAAAACGTCATGTGCGTGGGCGGTAGCTGGATGCTTGATCCGCAGTGGATCAAGAACGGCGACTGGGCCCGCATTCAGGAATGCACCGCCGAGGCCTTGGCGCTGCTGGACTGATCAGCTTTACCTGACACTTCGTTGTGTGTTCTACGGCTTTACGGTGCGCTTGGTCGGTGCACCGTTTTTTTTTGCCTGGAAGAAGACCGGTGGGATATCTGTGGGAGCGAGCCTGCTCGCGAAAGCGATCTGACAGTCAGCATCTTCATTGGATATGAATCCGTCTTCGCGAGCAGGCTCGCTCCCACACGTCAGCGCAGCTCCGTCAGCGCCGTGACCAATCGTTTCATATGGTCGGCGGTGGTGGTCAGCCCCGGTGTAATCCGGATGCACGGGCCACACGCCGCGCCCGTACGCACCACGGTGAACAGGTTGTAGTCGTTGAGCAGCCGCTTGACCATCGCCTGTTGATCGGACTGGGCGGTAAAGCGCATCGACGTGATGGCGCAATACAGTCGTGGGTCATCCGGGGTCAGGACTTCAATGCCGGGTAATTCGCGCACCGCACGAACCCAGAGGTTACGCAGGTAGTTGAGGCGCGAACCCTTGGCCGCGGAACCGCCCATCGCGTGGTGTTCCTCGATGACCAGCGGCAAGGTCAGCAAGGCCGGGATGTTCGGTGTGCTGTAGGGCGTGCGGGCACGAATGTCGGTCAGCGCAAAGTGCATTTCGCCCATGTCCGGGTCGATGTCGGCCAGGCGTTCGGGGGCGATGTAGAGGAAGCCGAGGGTCAACGGCGCACCGATCCACTTGTGCAGGTTGTAGGCCGCGAAGTCGATGCCCAGTTCATCGAGGTTGAACTCCAATTGACCCAGCGCATGGGCGCCATCAAGGATCACGTCGATACCCTGCTCCTTTGCGGCAGCAGCAATGGCCTGTACCGGCATGACCAGTCCGGTGCGGTGGGTGACATGGGTCAGGGCCATCAGCTTGAGCCGCGGGTAGCGCGCAAAGGTATCCCGGTAGGTGGCGATCAAGCTGTCGAAGCTGGCGGGGTGCCGGTGTTCGATCTCGATGACTTCGACACCGCGATGTTTTGCCAACCAGCGCATGGCGCCCTTGACGGTGTCGTACTCCAGATCGCAAATCAGCACCTGGTCACCCGGCTGCAAGCGATTGTAGTTGCGGATCAGCGACTGCAAACCCTGCGTAGCGTTGCTGGTGAGCGCGACGGCCTCGGCGGGCACTCCGATCAGATTGGCCACCTTCGCCTGGATTTTGATGCTTTCGCCCTGTTCGAAACGCTGGCGCACATGAACCGAGTTGCCGCGATTGATCAGTTCTATATTGCGCTGATACTCCTCGACCACCGTGCGCGACATGCGTCCGAAATAACCGTTTTCCAGGTTGATCGGGCCGGGTTGCAGATCGTAGCGATCGGCAAAGGTTCGCCAGAAGGCTTCATCACGGGCGCGGCGGGTGTTGTCGGGCATGGGCTACTCGATCAGGGGCGGGAAGAGTGAATCAGTGGCGAGGGGCAGGTTTGCCATGTTTGGCGCGCAGCGGTTCGAGCAACTCCGACAAGCCGTTGTGATCGATTTCCTGCATCAGCGCCAGCAGGCCACCCAATTCGCCATGGGGGAAACCTTCCCGGGCGAACCAATTCAGGTAGGGACCCGGCAGGTCCGCAATGATCCGGCCTTTGTACTTGCCGAAGGGCATTTCGCGGGTTATCAGCAGTTCGAGCTTTTCAGGGTTCATCACTGGAGTCGTCTTGATTCAATGAGTCGGAAAAATACAGGCATTCTGCATGCAGGCCAATTGACAGATCATGCAAAAAAAACGGATACAGATTTTCAGGTTTGATCTAACTGTATGAAAAATAACGGTTAATTGATTGGTTCGAAGCTGGCATGCAGGCTGCACTACTTAATGCATCTTTCATCAACCGCAAGGAATTGAAAAATGACCGACATGAATAAAGAAGCGATTTCTGTACTCAACGACCTGATTGAAACCAGCAAGGACGGTCAGGAAGGGTTCAAGACTTGCGCTGAAGACATTAAACACCCTGAACTCAAAACCCTGTTCGTGCAACGTTCGGCCGATTGCGCAGCCGCTGCTGCGGAATTGCAAAGTGCCGTGCGCTCGATGGGGGGCGATCCGGAAACCTCCACCAGTGTCAGCGGCGATTTGCACCGTCGTTGGGTCGACGTAAAGTCAATGTTCACCGGCAAGGACGAAGAGGCTGTGCTGAACGAAGCCGAGCGCGGTGAAGACCATGCGCTGAAGGCTTATCGTGAAGCGATGGAAAAAATCAACAAACACAACCTGGTGGGCATTCGTGACATCGTTGAACGTCAGTATCACGGCGTGCAACGTAACCATGATCAGGTCAAAGCCCTGCGTAACCAGGCGCGCGCACGTTCTTAAGCGCGATGGGTAACCCCTGTAGGAAATCCCATGTGGGAGCGAGCAGGCTCGCTCCCACATTTCTTTGTGCTGTGAATCAGCCGATGCTGATTTCCGGCAGTTCGGTCAAGGTCACCGATTGCTGTTTGCGCGGCGCCAGGATTTCCGCTTCGCCATCGACCACCAGCTCATCGCGCTGGTTGAACACCCGTGTGGCAATGCGCACACGGAACTTGGGCAGTTTTTCCAGGATTTCCAGGCGCACCGTCAGGGTGTCGCCGATTTTCACCGGCTTCTGAAAGCTCATCTGCTGTCCGATGTAGATAGTGCCCGGGCCAGGCAACTCGCAGGCCACCGCGGCGCTGATCAACGCACCGCTGAACATGCCGTGGGCGATACGTTCCTTGAACATGGTGCTGGCGGCGTATTCAGCGTCCAGGTGCACCGGGTTGTGGTCGCCCGACATCGCGGCGAACAACTGAATGTCGCGCTCTTCGACCGTCTTGCTGAAGCTGGCGGTCTGGCCGATTTCGAGGGCTTCGTAAGGGGTGTTGGTAACCTGGGTCATCGGTCTGAATTCCTGTGACGAGTAAAAAGATTCACAAAAAACTATTCGGTTCGGTGTGGCCGGGGATTGTTCAGGGTCTGGTGGATCCAGGCCAGCACATCGGCGGTCACTTCATCGCGGTTGGTTTCGTTGAACAGTTCGTGCCGCGCCTGCGGATAAATGGTCAGTTGCAGGCTCTGGTTGCCAGCCTCGCGCAAGGCGCCGGCCAGATCTTTCAGACGCTTGCCTTCGCTCACCGGATCACATTCACCGCCGATCACCAGCAACGGCAGGCCCGGATCGATCTGGGCGAGATTGGACGCTTTGCTGATTTGCTGCAACCCGCCAAGCAAATCGATCCACAGTTGATTGGTGCACCGAAAGCCGCAGAGCGGGTCGTTGGCGTACAGGTCGACCTCCGCCGGGTCGCGGCTGAGCCAGTCGAATGGGGTGCGCACTGGTTTGAATTTTTTGTTGAATGAGCCGAACGACAGCCATTCGATCAGCGCGCTGCGACCCTTGGGGCCCTGGCGCAGGCGTTCGAAACGGGCGATCTGGCGTGCCGCGCGATAAAGCGCCACGGGCTGGAAGTTCGAGCCGCTGAGAATCGCGCCATGCAGGCTGGCGCTGTGATGCAAGAGGTACGCTTGGGCGATGTAGCTGCCCATGCTGTGGCCCAGCAGCACAATCGGCACCCCGGGATGTTCCTGGCCGATGTGTTGGTTGAGGCACGCCAGGTCACCCACCACTTTGACCCAACCGTCGTTGTCGGCGAAATGTCCGAGCGTCCCGTTTTCGGCAGTTTTGCCATGTCCACGCATGTCCGGGGCGTACACGCCATAGCCTTGATCACAGAGTTTTTCCGCCAGACGCGCGTAGCGACCGCTGTGTTCCGCCATGCCGTGAGCCAGCAGGATCACGGCCTTGAGACTGCCAGTGGGCAGCCACTGATTGACGAAGAGTCGGCTGCGGTCGCTGGTGGTCAGCCAGAACGTATCGTGGATCATCGCGATTCCTTTGCTGGGGCATGGGGCATGGAGCTTGCGGCTTGCAGCTTAAAGCTTGCAGCTCAAGTTTATAGCGCATCCTTCGCCGGCCGTCTGATCAGGCCGTGCCGCGGCAGCAAGATTCACACAATCTATGACACCCGCGCGCATATTTGCCTGATTCACCATAACTGCTAGTGTCCGAGAAGCTCCGCTTTTCCGCTTTCCGAGAAATGAACGAGAAATGACAGAAAAGCGGCCCCGGATAGGCTCAGGTAAAGAGGACAAGAACAATGCAACCTGATTTCTGGAATGACAAGCGCCCGGCCGGCGTGCCACTGGACATTGACGTCGCTGAGTACAAGTCGGTCATCGAGGTGTTCGAGCGTTCCTGCAAGAAGTTTGCTGATCGCCCGGCGTTCAGCAACATGGGTGTCACCCTGACCTACGCCGAACTGGAACGCTACAGCGCAGCGTTCGCCGGCTACTTGCAAGCCCACACCGACCTGGTGCCGGGGGATCGCATCGCGGTCCAGATGCCCAACGTCCTGCAATACCCGATCGCCGTGTTCGGCGCCTTGCGTGCCGGGCTGATCGTGGTCAACACCAACCCGCTGTACACCGCGCGGGAGATGCGTCATCAGTTCAAGGATTCCGGCGCGCGGGCGCTGGTGTACCTGAACATGTTCGGGCAAAAGGTCCAGGAAGTGCTGGCCGACACCGATATCCAGTACCTGATCGAAGCGAAAATGGGTGACATGATGCCCGCCGCCAAGGGCTGGCTGGTCAATACCCTGGTGAGCAAGGTCAAGAAAATGGTCCCGGCCTATACCTTGCCCCAGGCCATTTCCTTCAAAAGCGCCTTGCACCAGGGCAAAGGGAAGGGCATCAAACCACTGAATGCCGGCCTCAACGACATCGCTGTGCTGCAATACACCGGCGGCACCACCGGCCTGGCCAAGGGCGCAATGCTGACCCACGGCAATCTGGTGGCCAACATGCAACAGGCGCGGGCCTGCCTCAGTCAGTTTGCCCGCGACGGCCAGCCGCTGTTGCGTGAAGGCCAAGAGGTGATGATCGCGCCGTTGCCGCTGTACCACATCTATGCGTTCACCGCGAACTGCATGTGCATGATGGTGACCGGTAACCACAACGTATTGATCACCAATCCGCGAGACATCGCCGGCTTTATCAAGGAGCTGAAAAACTGGCGTTTCTCGGCGCTGCTGGGATTAAACACGCTGTTCGTGGCGTTGATGGACCACCCGGACTTCAAGACCCTGGATTTCTCCAGCCTCAAGCTCACCAACTCCGGCGGTACCGCGCTGGTCAAGGCCACGGCCGAGCGTTGGGAGCAGTTGACCGGTTGCCGCATCACCGAAGGCTACGGCCTGACCGAAACCTCGCCGGTGGCGTGTACCAACCCGTATGGCGACCAATCGCGCATCGGCACGGTCGGCCTGCCGGTGCCGGGTACCACGCTCAAGATCATCAACGATGAAGGCGTCGAACAGCCGCTGGGCGAGCGTGGCGAGCTGTGCATCAAAGGCCCGCAGATCATGAAGGGCTACTGGCAGAAACCCGAGGCGACCAACGAGGTGCTGGATGCCGAAGGCTGGTTCAAGTCCGGTGACATCGCGGTGATCGACCCGGACGGTTTCGTGCGCATCGTCGATCGCAAGAAAGACATGATCATCGTCTCGGGTTTCAACGTGTACCCGAACGAGATCGAGGACGTGGTGATGGCGCACCCGAAAGTGGCCAACTGCGCGGTCATCGGTGTACCGGACGAACGTTCAGGCGAGGCGGTGAAGTTGTTCGTGGTTGCCCGCGAAGCGGGTGTCAGCCTTGAAGAGTTGAAGGCCTACTGCAAGGAAAACTTCACGGCGTACAAAGTGCCCAAGCACATTGTCTTGCGTGAGTCGTTGCCGATGACACCGGTAGGCAAGATTCTGCGGCGGGAGTTGCGCGATATCGCGTAAGCGGTCAATGACCGTGCTTCGCGCGGATCGCGAGCAGGCTCGCTCCCACAAGGTTCTCGGTGATCCTGTGGGAGCGAGCCTGCTCGCGATTTTTTTTGCAGAACGCCCCGGATTTCGTGGCTTTCAGCGACATATAGGTTTTTTGCTCTAAAATGACCGCTTGCTATTCTTGAGTCATAAATGTGACCGTAGAGGCCGCTTTTGGCTCTAGTCGACCCTATTCAAAGCTGCTACTCTCGGCGCGCTTTGTGACTTCTCGGCCTAGTAAAAAGCCAGACTCACCTATAGACAAACACCAATAATAATCGCATCAAATGCGGTGCTGAATTCGCGTTGCTGAGGAGTGGGCTTCCATGATCGAAGACTTTTGGAAGGATAAGTACCCAGCTGGAATTGCTGCCGACATCAATCCAGACGAGTACCCGAATATTCAGGCAGTGTTGAAGCAATCCTGCCAACGCTTCGCCAACAAACCGGCATTCAGCAACCTGGGCAAGACAATCACCTACGGTGAACTGTACGAATTGTCCGGTGCCTTTGCCGCCTACCTGCAACAGCATACCGATTTGCAGCCGGGCGATCGAATCGCCGTGCAGCTGCCCAACGTGTTGCAGTACCCGGTTGCCGTCTTCGGGGCCATCCGCGCCGGGCTGATCGTGGTCAACACCAACCCGCTATACACCGCGCGGGAAATGGAACACCAGTTCAACGACTCCGGTGCCAAGGCCCTGGTCTGCCTGGCCAACATGGCACACCTGGCCGAAGCCGTCGTGCCGAAAACCGGGGTCAAGCACGTCATTGTTACTGAAGTCGCCGATCTATTGCCGCCGCTCAAGCGTCTGCTGATCAACAGCGTGATCAAGTACGTGAAGAAGATGGTGCCGGCGTACCACTTGCCAAAAGCCATCAAGTTCAACGACGTGTTGAGCAAGGGCCACGGCCAGCCAGTGACCGAGGCCAGCCCGGCCAGCAGCGATGTCGCGGTGCTGCAATACACCGGTGGCACCACCGGCGTGGCCAAGGGCGCGATGCTGACCCATCGCAACCTGGTGGCGAACATGTTGCAGTGCAAGGCGCTGATGGGCTCCAACCTCAATGAAGGCTGCGAGATCCTGATCACGCCGCTGCCGCTGTACCACATCTATGCCTTCACCTTTCATTGCATGGCGATGATGCTGATCGGCAACCACAACATCCTGATCAGCAACCCGCGCGATTTGCCGGCGATGGTCAAGGAACTGTCGAAGTGGAAGTTCAGCGGTTTTGTCGGCCTCAATACCTTGTTCGTGGCCCTGTGCAACAACGAAGGTTTCCGCAAGCTGGATTTCTCTGCGCTGAAAGTCACCCTGTCCGGTGGCATGGCCCTGCAACTGGCGGCCGCCGAACGCTGGAAAGCAGTCACCGGTTGCGCCATCTGCGAAGGTTACGGTATGACCGAAACCAGCCCGGTGGCCACGGTGAACCCGATCCAGAAGATCCAAATCGGCACCATCGGCATTCCGGTGCCGTCGACCCTGTGCAAAATCATCAATGATGCCGGTGTTGAACAGCCGATGGGCGAAATCGGTGAGCTGTGTGTGAAGGGGCCGCAGGTGATGAAGGGCTACTGGCAGCGCCAGGAGGCCACCGATGAAATCCTCGACAGCGAAGGCTGGTTGAAGACCGGCGACATCGCGCTGATTCAGCCCGATGGCTACATGCGCATTGTCGATCGCAAGAAAGACATGATCCTGGTTTCCGGTTTCAACGTGTACCCGAACGAGCTGGAAGACGTACTGGCGATCTTGCCGGGCGTGTTGCAATGCGCAGCCATCGGCGTGCCGGACGAGAAGTCGGGCGAAGCGATCAAGATATTCATCGTCGCCAAACCGGGCGTGAACCTGACCAAGGAACAAGTGATGGAGCACATGCGTGCGAACGTCACCGGTTACAAGGTTCCTAAAGCCGTTGAGTTTCGCGATGCGCTGCCGACCACCAACGTCGGCAAGATCCTGCGTCGGGAACTGCGCGATGAAGAGCTGAAGAAGATCAACGCGAAGAAAACCGCCGCGTAATCAAACAAGAAGCCCCGCAGATGCGGGGCTTCTTGCTTTTGGCCAGATAAATGTTTGGTGCCTGTCAGGACGCCTTCGCGAACAAGCCCGCTCCCACAGGGGAACGCGTTTTTCTGACATGCCTCGGTCAAAACTGTGAGAGCGGGCTTGCTCGCGAAGCTCTTGGCTTTTGCTTTTATTGGCGGAACGGCGCGAAATTGACGTTGGTGCCCGCCGGGCGCATGTCCTGCAGCCAGGAGTCCTTGTCGGCGCTCAGTTCCAGGCTCAGGGCCGCCTTGCGTTTGCCCTGGTTACGCACCACAAGGCCTTCGAGTTTCTCGCGCAGGAACACCGTCGGCACTTTCAGGTGCAGCAGTTCGTCGGTATCCGGGGTGTGCATCAGCAGGTGAATCCACTCGTACTGACCAATGGCCAGGCGCGCCACCGGGATGTCGAACCACCAGATGTTGCGATTGCGGTTCAATTCGGTGAAATGGCAGTTATTGACGCCAAGCACAGCACCGCCGAGTTCCTGATTTCTGCGGGCAATGGCCTGCTTTTTATCGAGTTTCATAACATTCCTACGGGATTGGATCTTCAGCGCCAGGGCCTGAATACGTTGCGCATTCTCGGGGGTTGCCGGGCAAACATAAAGCCCAACCTGCATTGAACGATGAAATGTCGTCGGGAAAATAAATGAAACTCCCTGCAAACGCCCTCGGTCAACCTTGTGTAACGACTTCTCTCATTGATTTGTTCTCAGGAGAAACACCATGGGCAGCACTGGCGATAAAGTAAAAGGCATGGCCAACGAAGCGGCCGGCAACGTCAAACAAGGCGTTGGCAAGGCCACTAACAACCCGAATCTGCAAGCTGAAGGCAAGGCTCAGGAAAGGAAAGGCGAGGCCCAGCAGGCAATCGGTAAAGCCAAGGACGCGATCAAAAAAGGTGTCGACAAAGCGTGATACGGCCTTTGATGAGCGACAGAAACGGCCATCCACGGATGGCCGTTTTTGTGTCAGCCTGAACTTGAACGACGAAATTGTTTCAAAGTCGCCAGGTAGGCTACTTTGATGAATGAAAACGGCCCCTGAGTCGCCACGATCTCAACCCAATCCTGTATGCGGCGAATGGAGACGCGAATGATTTTCCCGGACATGAGAGGCCTGCCCCTGCACCGTGTGATGATGCGCACGGTCACCGAGTTCGTCGACGACGAGATGTCGACCTATGCCTCGGCGCTGGCCTATCAAATGCTGTTTTCGCTGTTTCCCTTCATTCTGTTCCTGATTGCCCTGATCGGTTTCCTGCATCTGCCGGACTTCTTTTCCTGGTTGCGCCTGCAATCGGAACTGGTATTGCCGCCCCAGGCGCTGGAGCAGGTGAACCCGGTCATCGATCAGCTCCAGCAATCCAAGGGTGGCCTGCTGTCGGTGGGTATTGTGATTGCCTTGTGGACCGCGTCGGCCGGTGTACGCTTGATGATGAGCGCGATGAATGCAGCCTACGATGTGGTCGAAGGCCGGCCGGCATGGAAGCGTTTTCCGCTGTCGATTATCTACACCGTCGGCATCGCCGGCATGCTGCTGATTGCCGCCGCGCTGATGGTGCTCGGGCCGCAAGTGATGAGCTGGATCGCATCGCAGGTCGGTCTTGAATACTTCATTGTCACGCTGTGGAACATTGTGCGCTGGCCGGCGATCGTGATCCTGCTGATGGTTGCCGTGGCACTGATCTATTACGTCATGCCCGACGTCAAACAAGAGTTTCGCTTTATTACCCCAGGTTCTGTGCTGTCAGTGGTGGTATGGATCATCGCGTCCCTGGGCTTCGGCTTGTACGTCAAGGAATTCGCCAACTACAACGCCATGTATGGCAGTATCGGTGCGATCATCGTGCTGTTGCTGTACTTCTATATTTCCGCCGCGGTGCTGCTGCTGGGTGCCGAGATGAACGCGGTGATCGAGCACATGTCGCGCGAAGGCAAGGACCCTGGCGAGAAGGTTCCCGGCGAGCACGGTCCCGTTCATGAGGAAAAACACCACGTGTCGGGACTGGGCCGCGATCATTCAAAACCCAAACCGACCATTGACGAAACCTGACCATGATCCGTGAAATTCTGAAAATGGGTGATGAACGCCTGCTGCGCATTGCCCCTCCAGTGCCGGCCGACATGTTCGACAGCCCCGAGCTGTGGCAACTGATCGACGACATGTTCCAGACCATGGAAAGCGTCGGCGGGGTTGGCCTGGCCGCGCCGCAGATCGGCGTTGACCTGCAGCTGGTGATCTTCGGGTTCGAGCACAGCGAACGATACCCGGACGCCGAAGCCGTGCCGCAGACGATCCTCATCAACCCGCTGATCACGCCGCTGAGCCCGATCATGGAAGAAGGGTTCGAAGGGTGCCTGTCGGTACCGGGGTTGCGTGGCGCGGTGGATCGCTATCAACACATCCGCTACGAAGGTTTCGATCCCAAGGGCGAGCCCATTGTGCGCATCGCCTCCGGGTTCCATGCGCGGGTGGTGCAACATGAATGCGATCACCTGATCGGCCGCCTGTACCCCTCACGCATCACCGACTTCAGCAAGTTCGGGTTCACCGAAGTGATGTTCCCGGATCTTGATCCGAATGCGGATGATTGAGTTCACCATTGGACTAATGTGGGAGCGGGCTTGCTCGCCAAAGCGGTGTGTCAGTCAACATAGATGTTGAATGTGCAGCCGCTTTGGCGAGCAAGCCCGCTCCCACAGGTTCTGTGTAGTTTTCAGTCAATCACTGGGTTGGCTTTGGGTTCCAGGCCCATCGCAATCATCGGTTTGCTGCGGGCGTAACGGCTCAAACGCTCGACCATGGCGTAGGGCATCGCCGGATCGAAGGTAAAGCCGCGGCGCTCATAAAACCCGCGCAAGTCGGGATGGCAGAACAACCACACCGGCAGCTCGAGATCCTTCACCGCTTCAGCAATCAATGCGCCGGCGACACCCTGGTCACGGCAGGCCGGATCGACAAACAAACCCGTCAGCCAATGCCCGCCGGATACCGGACGCAAGCAAAGCGCCGCGATGATCGCGTCACGCCGTGCGACCCACAGCCGTGCGTCGCGAACCGCTTTCATCGACGATTGGTGGGCGCGATAGAACTTGTTCATCAATGGCCATAGCGGCTCATCGAGTCGGGCGTAATGGGTGCTGTGCATGGGACTAAACTGTTGGAGGGGCAAGTGCGCGATTATAAAAGAACGCGCGCGTCAGGATAGGTGTATACCTGTTCTCACCCCCTCGTGAGTGGAGTACGCATCATGTCTAAAGGTATGGAATCAAAAAAAGAGCTGAAGAAAAAACCGGCGAAAACCGCCATTGAAAAACGTGCCGACAAGAAGGCCAAAAAACTGAACGTGTTTGGGCATTGAGCCTGATGATGCACCTCTGTAGGAGCTGTCGCAGGCTGCGATCTTTTGATCTTGCTTTGCTGCAATCATGAAAAGATCGCAGCCTGCGGCAGCTCCTACATAAATAATCTGCAAGAAATTCCGGCGTCGTTGCACAGAAGGGGATTGGTCCCCGATCCGAGCAACGCCATGCCCCATTACTTCGATACCGCCCACCGAGAAGAAATCGAAACCCTGCGCCAACGCCTGACCGCCCGTACCGAGTGGCCGACCTGGTTGCTGTTGACCGGTGTGTACAGCGCCTGGTTCGCCATCGTTCTGAACAGCCATTCGTTGGGTCTGTGGTGGAGCACGTTGTTGCTGATTCCCATGGTGGTGCTCTGGTTGTCGGTGCAGCACGAACTGTTGCACGGTCATCCGACGCGCTGGCCGGCGTTGAACAAAGTCCTGGGTTATGCACCGTTCGCCGTGTGGTATCCCTACACCCTGTATCGCGACAGCCACCTGCTGCATCACCGCGACGAAGACCTGACCATCCCCGGACGCGATCCGGAAAGCCGTTACCTGAGTGCCGAGCGCTGGCAGCGCAGTTCGCTGTTCGAGCAGGGCCTGCACTGGCTGAACAAAACCGCGCTCGGCCGCTTCGCCCTCGGTGCGCCGCTGGCCTTGTTGGGGTTGGCCGGGCAAGAATTGCAACGACTCAAGACCGGTGAGCGCCAGGCCTGGTTGATGTGGCTCAGCCATGGCGCGTTGACCCTGCTGATGCTGTTGTTCATCGCACGCTACAGCGCATTGCCGGTGTGGCACTACCTGTTGCTGGTCAGTGTGCCGGCGCTGTCGATCGCAATGATCCGTTCCTACTATGAACACCGCCCGCATGCGCTACCTGAGCAACGCACCGTGCTCAACGAGGCAGCGTGGCCCTGGCGCTGGCTGTTCCTTAACCTCAACCTGCACCTGGTGCATCACGATTTGCCGGGGTTGCCCTGGTACGACTTGCCCCGGGCCTATCGCACGCGTCGCGAGCAATGGCTGGCCCGCAGTGGCGGGTTCCTGGTGCGGGGGTATGGGCAGTTGTGGCGGGAGAATGGGGTGAGGGCGATTGACAGTCCGCGGCATCCGTTTCACTGATGTCTGCCCACCACTGAACCCTGTGGGAGCGGGCTTGCTCGCGAAAGCGGCGTGTCAGTCGTCATCCAGGTTGCCTGACACACCGCCTTCGCGAGCAAGCCCGCTCCCACATTTGATCTTCGTTGTATGGAATTTTTCTGATGACTCAGCACCTCGCCGAATTACTCATGTACGTCGCCCCCGATCCGATCCGCCAGGCCAACGAGCGCTGGTTGGCGCGTATCCTCGAGCGACTGGGTGCTACCCGCCGCAACGCCGAGGACCTGCCGTTGATGGACCTCTGGCTGTCGCCGCACTTATTTCTGACCCAAACCTGCGGCTATCCGCTGATGACGGCGTTGCGCGGCCAGGTCCGGGTGCTCGGCCGACCTCGCTATGAACTGCCGGACAGCAGCGGCGGCAACCATTGCAGCCTGCTGCTGAGTCGCGCGGACAATCCACGGCGAACCTTGCCGGACTTTCTTGGCTGTCGTGGCGTGATCAACGGCGAAGACTCCAACAGCGGCATGAACCTGCTGCGTCATCGACTGGCACCGTTGCAGCGGGACGGGCAGTTTTTTGAGCGGGTTGGTATCAGCGGCAGCCATCGCGACAGTTTGCGCTGGTTGCGCGAAGATTCGGCTGATCTGGCGGCCATCGACAGCGTGACCTACGCCTATCTGGCTCGGTACGCCGCAGAAGAGGTTGTCGGTTTGCGGGTGGTAGCTCGCAGTGCTATCAGTCCGACCTTGCCGTATATCACTGCGGCGAGTGTGAGTGAGGAGCAGGCTGAAGAGATTCGGGGGGTGATGAATCAGAGCTTAAGCGAGCTGCCGGATGTGTCGGAGGTCCTTGGTTTGCGGGAGGTATTGCCGGCCAGTGAAAGCGACTATCAGATCATTCTCGACTATCAACAGGAGGCCGAGTCCTTGGGGTTCGGAGGCCTTCGTTGACTGAAGACCATTCGCGGGCAAGCCACGCTCCCACAGGTGATGTGTCAATCACATAATTATTGATCGACACATCACCTGTGGAAGCGTGGCTTGCCCGCGATAGCAATCGACCAGACTCTACAAATTTATATTTCAAAAAAGAATATAAAAATGAATTTTAAATATTATTAAAGAATAAGGCTCCTTGCTAGGATCGCGTCACCGGACGACCGGACATTCAGCGACCCCTAACCTTTGGAGCCTCTATGTCCGGCACCGACCTTTCCCATTGCAACGACGTGGGCGGATTGTTCCGCGCCCATTACCCCTGGCTTTGCGCGCGCTTGCGCCAATACCTGGGAACCGCTGCCAGTGCCGAAGACATCGCCGCCGAAACCTTCGTGCAGTTGCTCGAAGCACCGCAGCCGGTGTCGATCCGCGAACCTCGCGCCTTGCTGACCACCATTGCCCGCCGCTTGATTTATCAACTGTGGCGACGACGCGATCTGGAACGCCGACATTTGGATCAACTGCAGCAGGCTGATCAATCTTCAACCGCTTCGCCCGAAGAGCTGGCGCAACTGACCCAGGCGCTGCATGGCCTAGATCGCACGTTGGCGCGTCTGCCCGGCAAGGTCAGGGCGACCTTTCTGTTGTCGCGGGTCGACGGCCTGACTTACCCGCAAATCGCCGCCGAGCTGGGCATTTCCCTGCGTTCGGTCAGCGCCTACATGACCCGCTCCGAGGCCTTGTGTGCCCGGCACAGCGCCAATCAATTGCTCACTCTCCACCCACAGAACAAGAGGTCCGCATGAGATCGATCAAAACCCTGCTCGGCAGTTCGCTGCTGGCCCTGAGCCTGATAGCCAACCAGGCAACGGCGGCGGAAAAAACCACGCCCATCCACTTCGGTGACCTCACTTGGGAGAGCGGGAATCTCATCACCGAGATCCTGCGGCTGATCGTCGAGAAAGGTTACGGCTATCCGACGGACACCTTGCCGGGCAGCACCGTCAGCCTCGAAGCGGCACTGGCCAGAAACGACATTCAAGTGATCGGTGAGGAGTGGGCGGGGCGCAGTCCGGCGTGGGTCAAGGCCGCCGCCGAAGGCAAGGTATTCGGCCTGGGCGACACGGTGAAGGGCGCTACCGAAGGCTGGTGGGTACCGGAATATGTGATCAAGGGCGACCCTGAGCGGGGCATCAAACCGCTGGCGCCGGAGCTGAAATCCGTGGCTGACCTGGCCAGGTACAAGGACGTGTTCCGCGACCCCGAAGACCCCAGCCGTGGGCGCTTCCTCAACAGCCCTACCGGCTGGACCTCGGAGATCGTCAACAGCCAGAAACTCAAGGCCTACGACCTGACGCAAAGCTTCGTCAACTTCCGCACCGGCTCCGGCGCGGCGCTGGATGCCGAGGTGGCATCGTCGATCCGTCGTGGCAAACCGGTGCTGTTCTACTACTGGTCGCCGACGCCGCTGCTGGGCCGTTTCAAACTGGTGAAACTCGACGAGCCGCCCTTCGACGCAGAAGCCTGGAAAACCCTGGCCGACGCCAACCACCCGAATCCCAAAGGCACCCGCTCGATGCCGGCCAGCCTGGCCATCGGTGTGTCCGCGCCGTTCAAGGCACAGTACCCGGACCTGGTGGCGTTCTTCGAAAAAGTCGATCTGCCGATCGATCTGCTGAACCAGACCCTGGGGCAGATGAGCGAAAAACGGCAGAAGCCCCGTGAGGTGGCCGAAGCGTTTTTGCGTGAGCAGCCGCAGGTGTGGAAGGGCTGGGTGCCGGGTGATGTGGCGAACAAGGTCACGGCAAGCTTGTGACCGTTTGCTCCAGGCTGAGGCGCCATAACACCGGTCGTCGGATCTGTTATTTCTGACAGTCGACAGATAATCGCGACACAATCGACTCTGTTCCCTGCATGCGCCTGATTTATTCAACGTTTACAGGGAGTGGAGTGTTTTCATGACTACTAAATGGTTCGTTGGAGTTGTGGCACTGTGTGTCGGCATCGGCGCACTGTTTTTTTCTGCAAGGAATGTGTCGGTCACGCGCATTCCCTACACGTTGTTTGAGCCCGACATGACGGCAGAGCAAAAAGCCGAGGTGCAGCGGCAGATGGATCGGCAGCTGCGGCGCAAAGCGGGGGGCAAACAAGTCAGTCCCACTCAAGTGGTCTATGCCGATGGTTCCATCGTGCTGACATTTGCGGTGCCCGGGGATGCGGGCTCATCCGATAGCACCTGTGATTACGGTTACTTTTGTGTCTGGAGCGACCCGGACTACGCGGGCACAAAACTGTCGCTGCTCAGCACGCCGAAAAGTCATGTCGTCAACCTGTCTGACTTTGGCATGAACGGGCAGGTCTCGTCCTGGCAGCATCACAACAAGGTCCACACCGTCAAAGTGTTTGGGGTGGATGGCCCTGATGCCAAAGGCAACGTGATGATGAGCAATCTCAAGGAAGTCGGGGTGGGCAAGGGTTGCTGCCCGTTCAGTATCCCCGAGCAGGTCAGTCCTACGGGCGCCTGGACTGAAATTTACGCTCAAAATCGACTGGTCGAACATAACGACCGAATGGTCAGCATTGCGCTTGGGCCTATGTTCTTCCTGTTTGCCCAGTAAAAAATCCCTCCACTGCAAGTCCGTGTCTTGTGACGCTGAACCGATTTTGTGCCGGATAGTGGCCGACTAGTGGCCTTGCGCGGCCCTGATGCGTGTCTATGCTGAGGCGTAACTAACTATGTCGGTCGCAATCTGATGCCAGGGATTGAGACCCATAGAGTGCGCAAGCCAAGGCACCGTCACGGGTTGACAGGGAGCGGTTCGATAAATGGAGTTTGCTAACGAGCATGTTAGGGCTGCCCGGCTCCGGGCTATCAAGAGATGGATGTCTTGATGAGGAAGTCGCACCAGGGACCCTCCGATTCAACATCAATTAATTACCTGACAAGTCCTTCCTTTTGGAGGGGCGCGCGTACCTGTTCCAAGGAACGTAGTGGTGAGTGTGAAAGATCCGTTGCTTTCATTTATCAAAAGACCGCGCTTAGGGTGATACGACCATGTTTAACCTGCATAACAAGGCTGACTTGCTGGAAATCGAACGCTTCAGTTGTGCACTGATCGAGGCCAATGCCAAGTTGGCCGCTGTCAGTAGTTCAATGGCGATGATTGAATTCACGCCCGATGGCATCGTGCTGGATGCCAACGAACATTTCTGCAGGGCCATGGGCTACAGCGTCGAAGAAGTGCGCGGCAAGCATCATCGGATATTTTGTGAAGAGGCGTTTTACCGCAGTGAGGAGTACGTCAGGTTGTGGCGCGATCTGGCGCGTGGCGAAGCGGTGAGCGGTACCTTTTTGCGCTTGAACAAGAGCGGCAGGGAAATCTGGCTCGAAGCCAGCTATATGCCGGTGTATGGCCCGGATCGTCAGGTGCGCAGCGTGATCAAGGTCGCCACGGACATCACCGACAGGGTCAACAAGGAACACGAAAACCAAAGCATGCTCGCGGCGATCGGTCGTTCCATGGCGGTGATCGAGTTCACCCCGGACGGCAAGGTGATCACGGCCAACGAAAACTTCCTCAAGACCATGCATTACTCCCTCAATGAAGTCATCGGTCAGCACCACAGCCTGTTCTGTCACCGTGCCGAAGCCGAGTCGTCGGCTTACAAGGCGTTCTGGGCGTCACTCAATCGTGGCGAATATCACTCGCACCGTTTCGAACGCAAAGACAAACACGGTCATACCGTTTTCCTGGAGGCCTCCTACAACCCGTTGTTCGACGCCAAGGGACGGCTATACAAAGTGGTGAAATTCGCCAGCGATATCACCAGCCAGATGACCACCCTGCAAACTGCCGCAGAATCGGCCCACAGTACGTCGGTGCAAAACGACGTCTGCGCGCGCAAAGGCTCCGAGGTGGTGCAGCAAACGGTGCAGATCATCCAGGACATTTCCAGGGACTTGAACGAAGCGGCGCTGAGCATCGATGCGGTGAGCAAGCAGTCCGACATCATCGGCACCATCGTGCAGACCATCCGTGGCATCGCCGATCAGACCAACCTGCTGGCGCTCAACGCCGCCATCGAGGCCGCCCGCGCCGGGGAGCATGGGCGCGGGTTTGCCGTGGTGGCCGATGAAGTGCGCAGCCTCGCCGCACGCACCAGCCAGGCGACGGTGGAGATTGTCGATGTGGTGCGCAAGAACCACGATTTATCCGTGAGTGCGGTGTCGAGTATGCAATCGAGCCTGAGTCGAACCGGGCTCGGAGTGGAGTTGGCGAACGAGGCGGGGGAGGTGATTCTGGAGATTCAGCAGGGCTCGCGGCATGTGGTGGATGCGATCAGCCAGTTCAACTCGACCTTGCAATTGAACTGACCGTCGCTCAGAACCTGTGGGAGCGGGCTCGCTCCCACAAGGGCTTTGTACTTTAGGGTTACAAGGTCACAGCGAAGCCAGGAATTTATCCACGACCTGAACCTTGTTCTGATCGCCTTCCTTTTGCTCTTTTTCGGCCTCCGCCATTTCTCGCTTGTCTTCCATGCGCTGGGCGATTTCTTCACCCACGGCTTTCTGTTTCTCCGGCGGCATCTGTTCAACTTCTTCCGCAGTCAGGCCCATCTCCTCCAGAATCGCATCGCGCATGCGCTGTTCCGGGGTTTTACTCATGTAGTCCTTGAATTCGGAAGTGGCCGAGCCCTCTTTGATCCGATCCTTGACGTCATCCGGCAGTGGCGCATTGACTGCTTGCAGGTTCACGCGGGTCTTGGCAAATGCCTCATCAACGTTGTCGCTGATCCGCGTGGCTTCGCTGACCTGTTGCGTGGCCTGCTGGGTCGCGGATTCCTGAACCTGGGAGCTGGTTTGCGCGGCTTGCGCCTGCACATTGTTTTGCAGGGCCTGGGCCATGGCACCCTGGAGTCCGGCGGCGGCTTCGGCGGTCGGATCTTCACCCGCACGTTTGGAAAGCGGAATGACGTGGTTTGTTATTGCACTGACCAACATGATGAATTGACCTTGTAGGTGGTTGTGGTGCAGTGCTTTGAGCAAATACTGTGCCTGCAAAGGTAAGTTATTAAAAATCAATGACTTACCATTTAATTAACAGGCGTTCAGCTGAAAGGAGGGCAAACGTTTGCCGACGAGCGGCAACGGTTGTAAGTCCCGCGTCGGTCAAGGCAAGCCATTGCAGCAATGCTTGAGAAAACCGGGTCGTGGCGCCAGGCGCTTGAAATAGTCATCAATGGCAGGGAAGTCTGGGCGGGTGAGGGGGGTCATCAGCCAGCGGTTGACGGACAGACCGATGACGATGTCGGCCAGGGAGAATTTGTCCCCGGCGACATACGCCTGGGTGGTCGAAAGTTGATGTTCGAGGATGCCCATTTTCTGGTTCCAGCCACGCACGCCGACTTCCAGGCGATGCGGGTCCTGGTACTCCGGATCCTTGCGCACCAGTGCCATGAACGCGTAGGTCCAGGACGAATTGAGATCAGTGGCCTGCCAATCCATCCACTGCTCCACCCGCGCGCGGGCGGCCGGTTCGGTGGGCAGCAGTTCGTTGTGATGATGGTGGTGTTTGCCGGCCAGGTAGCGGCAAATGGTGTTGGACTCCCAGAGCGGACCGTTCTCATCAATGATCACCGGCACCTGGGCGTTGGGATTGAACCTGAGAAATTCCGGGCTGTGGGTCGAGGCAAAGCCACTGCCCCAATCCTCGCGTTCGTAGGACAGGCCCAGCTCCTCGCAGGTCCACAAAACTTTGCGAACGTTGATCGAGGAGGCTTTGCCGAGAATCTTCAGTGCATGGTCCATGGGGCGACTCCATTGCGAATGGCATACATGCCTTTAATTGTAGGAGCTGCCGCAGGCTGCGATCTTTTGATCCTGTCGTTTGAGGAGCAAAGTCAAAAGATTGCACTTTGCGGCAGCACCTACGTACTTTCGCGCACCTTCAACTCAAACCCCATGTCCTGTACCGGCTTGGCCACGGTATTGCCGGCCATCAGTGTCAGCATCTGCTCTGCCGCGCGGCGGCCGATGGCTTCGCGCGGGGTGCTGATGCTGCTCAGACGCGGGACCATGTGGGCCGAGGCCGGCAGGTCGTTGAAGCCAAGAATGGCTACCTGCTCGGGGATCTTGATGCCGCAGCGCATGGCTTCGAGCAGCGCGCCCTGGGCCAGGTCGTCGTTACCGAAGAAGATCGCATCGACATCGGGATGACTGGCGATCATCTGCAAAAACAACTCGCCGCCCAGGCCGACCGAAGACGGGCGCGGGGTCAGCACTTCCAGCGCGGGGTCATACAGACCGGCCTTTTGCAAGGCTCGGCGGAAACCTTCACCCCGCAGCAGCGTACGCTGATCGAGTTGTGCGCCGATGTAGGCCAGGCGCTTGCGGCCACGGGACAGCAAATGTCCGGCCGCAGTTTCGCCGGCGGCCAGTTGTGAAAATCCGACGCAATTGAGGCCGGCGGCGCTGTCCAGCTCCATCATGTATACGCAGGGAATGTTGCTCGCTTCGATCATCCGTCGCGAACTTTCAGTGCGGTCGAAACCGGTGAGCAGCAAGCCACGGGGCTGATAGGCCATGTAGTTGCGCAGCAGGTTTTCTTCTTCGTCGCGGGAATAGTGGAAGTTGCCGATCAGCACTTCGAAGCCTTTTGGCCGCAGAACCTGATGAATGGCTTCCAGGGTGTCGATGAACAACAGGTTGGACAGCGACGGCACCAAAACCACCACCGAATGGCTCTGGGCCGAGGCCAGGGCGCGGGCCGCGGAGTTGACCACATAGTTGAGTTCAAGCGCCGCGTTCTGCACCTTTTCCACCAGTTCGGTGGCCACGGTGCTCACGCCGCGCAAGGCGCGGGACGCGGTGATCGGGCTGACACCGGCCAGGCGCGCGACTTCGTTGAGGGTAGGGCGGCCAGTGGTGCGGGTATTTTTATCGTTCTTGGTTGAAGTCATCGATGGCTTGCCAAACAAAATTCAAGGCACTAAGGTAGCGCTGTCTCGATGCAGCTGCAAATGCGTGAGCGGGGGTTCGCCTGATCCTCGCTTTTTGGCGTTGGGAACAACATGCTGCAACCCACAAAAATGACAAGAAGGCGTCGGCAACTTCTGCTTTTGGTCCAGTGTCATAGCTGTCAAAGGTAGCGCTGTCTGCGCGCTGAGGTGTTACATGAATCATCCCATCACCGCCCTGGTCATCATGGGCGTTGCCGGTTGCGGCAAGACGTGCGTCAGCGAGGCCTTGTGCCAGCTCAGCGGCGCCACGGCCATTGAAGGCGACTCTTTCCACCCTGCCGCCAATATCGAAAAGATGAGCGCGGGTATCCCCCTGAACGATGAAGACCGTGCCGGCTGGCTTGACAGCCTGTGCGATGAACTGCGCCGCGTCGACGCCCTGGGCCAGCGCCCGGTACTGACCTGTTCGGCCCTCAAGCACATTTACCGCGAACGCCTGCGCAGTGCCTTGCCTGGCCTGGGTTTCGTGTTCCTGGAACTGACCCCCGAAGTCGCCGCCGACCGCGTATCGCATCGCCCTGGCCACTTCATGCCGTCGACCCTGATCGACAGCCAGTTCGCCACCCTTGAATCTCCCGTCGGCGAGGCGTTGACCCTGGCCCTCGATGCCTCGAACCACAGCGTCGATGAGCTGGCTGTTCAGGCCCACCACTGGTGGCTTGAACACGGCCTGAAACGCGCCGGTTAATTTTTGCTTACAGAGATAGCGCTGTCCTTATGGCCTTCGCATTACCCGCTTTAATAACAACAACAACCAGGAGACACCCCTAATGTTTGGCATGTCCCACGAGACGTTCCTGCTGCTCGATGCAGTGGTCACGGTGATCGGGCTTATTGTCCTGATCACCAAGTTCAAGTTTCACCCCTTCATTGCCCTGATCATCGCCGCAGCCTTCCTCGGGCTGACCTCCGGCATGCCGATCGGCACCATCATCAAGGCATTCCAGGACGGCTTCGGTGGCGTACTCGGGTTTGTCGGGATCATCCTCGCGCTGGGCACCATGCTCGGCAAAATGATGGCTGAGTCGGGTGGGGCGGACCAAATCGCCCAGACCCTGATTCGCTCCTTCGGCAAGGACAAGGTGCAGTGGGCGATGATGTTCGCCGCGTTCCTGGTGGGCATTCCGCTGTTCTTCGAAATCGGCTTCGTGTTGCTGATTCCGCTGGTGTTCATCGTCGCCCGGCGTACCGGTGTGTCGATCATCAAGATCGGCATCCCGTTGCTGGCCGGTCTGTCCGCCGTACACGGCCTGGTGCCACCGCACCCGGGTCCGCTGCTGGCCATCGGCGTGTTCGGTGCCGACATCGGCAAGACCATTCTCTACGGCCTGATCGTGGCACTGCCAACGGCGATCATTGCCGGTCCGATCTTCGGTACCTTCATCGCCAAGCACATCCCCGGTCACCCGAATCAGGAGCTGGTGGACCAACTGGCCCGCGAATCGGATTCCGCTGATCTGCCAAGCTTCAGCATCACCCTGATCACCGTGCTGTCGCCGGTGTTCCTGATGCTGCTCAAGACCTTTGCCGATGTGGTGCTGCCGGAGGGTAACTTCTTCCGTACCTTCATGGACCTGATCGGTCACCCGATCTCGGCGCTGTTGCTGGCGTTGCTGCTGTCGCTGTACACCTTCGGCTACAAGCAAGGCATCGGTTCCAACCAGATGCTCAAATGGCTGGACGCGAGCCTGGCGCCGACGGCCGCGATCATCCTGATCATCGGTGCCGGTGGTGGCTTCAAGCAGATGCTGGTGACCAGCGGCGTGGGTACTGTCATCGGCAACATGGCCGTGGCGGCGCAGATTTCGCCCATTCTGCTGGCGTGGCTGGTGGCGGCGGTGATCCGTATCGCGACCGGTTCGGCGACCGTGGCGACCATCACCGGGGCGGGCATCGTGGTGCCGGTTGTCGGGATGATTCCAGGGGTTAACCGTGAACTGCTGGTGCTGGCCACCGGTGCCGGTTCGTTGATCCTGTCTCACGTTAACGACGCCGGTTTCTGGCTGGTCAAACAGTACTTCAACATGACCGTGGCAGAGACATTCAAGACCTGGACGGCGATGGAAACCATCCTGTCGGTGGTGGGGTTGGGCTTTATTCTGTTGTTGTCGTTGTTCGTCTAAATCTGTATCGGGCACAAAAAACCGCAGCGACGCGGTTTTTTGTGCCTGCATTCAGGCGTCAACCGAAATGCTTTTTTTCCTGCGGTTGTCGGATGCCGCTGGAAGTTGAAGGGATCTGTTTGACACCGGAATCGGTGCCACTGATCTTGAGTCCGCCCTTCGTTTTGACTGTATTGAACTCGTTCTGTGGACGCACACCATAGTTGCCCTCGAGAACAATTCCGGTGCGGGCGCTGTTGCTTTTAATCGGAGTAGGGACGTTTGGCTGGGCAGCAGTGCTTGTGAGATGAGGAAGCGTTACCCCTTTTGGCAAGCCTTTTTGTGATTTCGACTTCCCTAACTTCGCTTTGTTTATGGCTTTAGGATAGGTTTTTTGGCTGTTTTCCACTGCACCGCCAAAGACATCAAAAAATTTTCCCATTCCAGAGCTGGGTTGGGTGGGCAGCGCGTTCAATCGCGATCCACTTGATGTATTGGACAAGTTAAAAAAATCCCAGACCTTGAGTACCTTGCTCCAAAAGGTGCGTCCTGTCGGATCCACATTCATCACCGGCTCACAACCACAGTACGCGTACCAATTCACTCCGCCTTCCTCAAACGGGCTCATGCTGTCCGGGCTATGAAACCGCATCAATAACGGGTTATAGACGCGGTATCCCTTCCCCAAAAAATACCAGCCAGTCTTCGCCTCACGCAGTTCGCCATTAAACCCCAGGTGCGTCATGACCTCCTGTGGCGAGGACTGCTGACCATAGGGGGAGTAGACGAGGCGGTGAATGTTGTCGGTCATTTCGGCGAGCACGGTGTTTTCGCTGTCGCCGGCTAACAACAAGGTGCGGGACATGTGATTGGCAGGTTTAGAGGTGTGCATGGGAGTGCCTTTGTTTGACGATGAGTCAATAAAGGCTTCCAGCATTTCACGTAGTGCCAGCGTCGGGAACTGACAGAACTACCAGGTATCGTTGAGTGCTCAGCAAAGCAAATGTGGGAGCGGGCTTGCTCGCGAAGGGGTCATAACATTCAAAGCAAATGTTGAATGTAAGTCCGCTTTCGCGAGCAAGCCCGCTCCCACAGTTGTTATGTGTCAGGCGTTGGATTTGGTTGCGAGCCCATCCGCCCTGAACATCCCGCGAATCCCGCGTACGGCCTGGCGAATGCGATCCTGGTTTTCGATCAGGGCGAAGCGCACGTGATCGTCGCCGTATTCACCGAAGCCCACGCCCGGCGAGACGCACACCTTGGCTTCGGCCAGCAGTTTCTTGGCGAATTCCAGTGAGCCCAAATGAGCGTAAGCCTCGGGAATCTTGGCCCAGACGTACATCGACGCCTTTGGGTTTTCGACCATCCAGCCCAGCTCATGCAGGCCCTTGACCAGCACATTGCGTCGCTGCCGGTATTGCTCGGCGATGTCGCGCACACATTGCTGATCGCCTTCCAGCGCGGCAATCGCCGCCACTTGCAGTGGGGTGAAGGTGCCGTAGTCGTGGTAACTCTTTATCCGCGCCAGGGCGTTGACCAGTTCCGGGTTTCCGACCATGAAACCGATGCGCCAGCCCGCCATGTTGTAGCTCTTGGACAGGGTAAAAAACTCCACCGCAATGTCCTTGGCGCCCGGTACTTGCATGATCGACGGTGCTTTCCAGCCGTCGTAGACGATGTCGGCGTAGGCCAGGTCGTGGATCACCAGCACGTCGTACTGCTTGGCGAGGGCGATCACCCGTTCGAAGAAGTCCAGTTCCACGCACTGCGCGGTGGGGTTGGACGGGAAGCCGAGGATCATCATCTTCGGTTTTGGAATCGACCCGCGAATGGCCCGTTCCAGTTCAGCGAAGAAATCCACGCCCGGCACCAGCGGCACCGAACGCACCTGGGCGCCGGCAATCACGGCACCGTAGATGTGAATCGGGTAGCTTGGGTTGGGCACCAGCACGGTATCGCCTTGATCGAGGGTAGCCAGCATCAAGTGCGCCAGGCCCTCCTTGGAACCGATGGTGACAATGGCTTCGCTTTCCGGGTCGATGTCGACCTCGTAGCGTTCCTTGTACCAGTTGGAAATCGCCCGGCGCAGACGCGGAATGCCCTTGGACGTCGAGTAGCCGTGGGTGTCTTCGCGCTGGGCGACGGTCACCAGTTTTTCGACGATGTGCGGCGGGGTGGCGCCGTCGGGGTTGCCCATGCTCAAGTCGATGATGTCTTCGCCACGACGACGGGCAGCCATCTTCAGCTCGGCAGTGATGTTGAAAACGTAAGGGGGGAGTCGATCGATGCGCGCAAAGCGGCGCGGCGAACCTTGTTCGGCCATTGTTGCCTCGGATAACGTAAGCGCCCGGAACCGTCCGAGCGACGCTGGTCACTGTGGTGACCTGTGGCGGAATGTACGGTGAGCTGTGGCAGACTGTCCAGCCTGCGCGTAAACAATTTTTTCCGAAGGAATTGGGTTGATGGAATTTACCAGTGGCTTCCTGCTGAGCCTTTCGCTGTGCCTGGACATAGGCGTGGCCAACATCGCGATGATTACGCTGGCGATGCAGCGCGGCTATTTTCAAGGCTTTGCGCTGGGCCTGGGCACCTGTGTCGGCGACCTGATCTACGCCGTGCTGGCATTGGCCGGCATGACCGTCCTGCTGCAATACGAAACCGTGCGCTGGGTGTTGTGGATCGGCGGTTCGGCGCTGCTGGTGTACTTCGCGGCGAAGATGATTTATTCGGCGATTCACCACGAGGCGCTGCTGGCCGAGACCGCCGAGGTCGGCCACAACTCCCATCGCAAGGAGTTCTTGCGCGGGATTTTCCTCGCCATGTCGTCCCCCAGTGCGATCCTCTGGTTCGCTGCGGTGGGCGGCACGCTGATCGCCCGTTCCGGTGGCGGCGGGGCCATCAGCTCGGCGCTGTTTCTTGGCGGGTTTCTCTGCGCAGGCATTCTCTGGTGCGTGGGCCTGTGCTTCGCGGCGAGCCATGGCGGCAAGTTGCTCGGCGACAAACTGCTGCGCTATTCCTATATGGCATCGGCGGCGATCTTCTGCTATTTCGCGGTATACGTGATTCTATCGGGTTACAACGAGTTTGTTGGCAGCGTTGCCGTCGAGCAGTTGCACGCCCTGTAATTGGGCGAATCGGGTTTGGCTTCTATACTCCCAGCCGAACCCACTTTTCGCTCCAGGAGTCGAGCCATGGATGAGCAAACACGCGTCGAACCGGCGGAGCCGCGCTTCGAACACGGACATTTCCTGCTGATCGCAGGGCTAGGCGGTCGATTTACCCAGCAAACCACCCGGGACATTCCTGCACTCTGGGAAAAATTCATTCCGCATCTCGGCAATATTCCGGGGCAAAAAGGCGAAGTCACTTACGGCATTTGTTGCAATCCGGATGGAGAGGGCGGTTTCGAGTACATCGCTGGCGTCGAGATCAGCAAACTGGACGACCTGCCTGAAACCTACCGTTGGGTTGAAGTGCAGCCTCAGCAATATGCCGTGTTCGAGCACCGGGGCAAATTGGACAGCTTGCCGCAGACCTTCCAGTACATCTGGAAAACCTGGCTGCCCCAATCCGGCCATCAGGCGGCTGATGCTCCGGAGTACGAGCGTTACAGCGAGGACTTCAACCCGAGTCGGGGTACCGGGAAACTGGAAATCTGGTTGCCTATCAAGTCGTGATCTCTCTGTGTCGGGAGGCGGGTCGAACGATTCGTCTCTCGATGTCATGCCAACGCTGATTTATGATCCCCGGCCTTTCCATCTGATTGCGACCCGCCATGAACACCGTCATCCGCCACGTCACGCCTGCTGATCTGGACCGCTGCTACGCCATCGAAACCGTTGCCTATGAAGGTGACGAAGCCGCAACCCGCGAAAAAATCGCCACCCGCATCGCCACGTGGCCCGAGGGCTTCATCGTTGCCGAAGTGGATGGCGTGGTCGCCGGTTTCATCAATTCCGGCGCGGCGTTCCAGGTGGAAATGTCAGACGAAGCATTCAAGGAACTGATCGGTCACGACCCGGCCGGCCCGCATGTGGTGATCATGTCGGTGGTGGTGCATCCGGACTATCAGGGGCAGGGCTTGGCAAAGCGCCTGATGGGCGAATTCATCGAGCGCATGCGTGCGCTGGACAAGGCCAGCATCAACCTGATGTGCAAGGAGCGGCATATCCCGCTATATGCCGGGTTTGGCTTTGCCTACGTCAAACCTTCGGCATCGGACCATGGCGGTATGGCGTGGCATGAGATGGTGTTGAACCTCTAACCCGAACACAGATCCCCCTGTGGTAGCGGGCTTGCTCGCTTCCACATTGGACTGTGGTCAGCCTCAGAATTTCAGCCCCATCCGCCGTTCATAGCCGATCCGCCCCTTGTACGCCTCGCCACTGTCGACATATCCATACTTTTCATACAGGGCGATGGCCGCGGCATTGTCCGCATCCACCGATAACTCCAGCCCCCTGATCTCCGGCCACGCCTGGCGCGCCACTTCGGGCAGCGCTTGCAGACAGGCTTTGCCATAGCCCCTGCCCTGAACGCGCTGGTCGACCTGCAAGGCATGCAATGTCGCGCTATGCTCATCGGCCCATGCCGGCAACAGGGGCGGGCGCTTGAGCAGCAGGAAGGCCACGGGACTGTCATCGGCCAGTAGGGTAAAACCTTTGACGCCGGGGCCTGGGCGGGACAGCAAGGTGTGTAATGCACCGTGGATATCCCCGGAGAACTTGATTTGATCCGGGTGAATTTCAATGGCCTCGACCTGCTGGCGCTGCAGCGCATTCAGGCTTTCATAAGGCACAAGTCGGGCTGTCATTGGAGTGTCCTTTTTCCATCAAAAATGAGTCTCGGATTCTAGCGAGTCTGGCCGTTTGGATTATTTTTATTTCACCTGTCGATTCGCCGGATCGCCAGACGACTAAGGGTGTCTTCCAATAAAAACCACGGAGAACCACCATGAACTCACAAACCCAGATCCAGAACCTGATCGAGAACTATCGCCAGGCCGTCATCGCCAAGGACGTGGACAAAGTCATGGCCCTGTATGCCGATGACATTGTCTCCTTCGACGCTGTCAAAGCCCTGCAATTCAAGGGCAAACCTGCCTATCGCGCCCATTGGCAGGCCTGCATGGAAATGTGCCCCGGCCCACACACGTTCGAATTCCATGAAGTGACCATCGAGCCGTCCCAGGAGATCGCATTTGCCCACTGGCTGGCCCATTGCGGCGGTACCAACGAGAAGGGTGAAACCCAGGCCTGCTGGATGCGCGTCACTGCGTGCTATCGGCAGGAGGCCGGGTTGTGGCAGATCGTTCACGAACACTGGTCGGCGCCATTCGACATGACCAGCGGCGCGACCCTGTTCGATCTGCAGCCTTGATCGCCGGGCTGTTGATCGGCAAGCCGCGCCAGAGTGCCCCTCTGCGACCATAGTTGATCCGTTCGATCAGGAGAGCGCCATGAAATACCTATGTCTGGTCTACAGCGATGAAAACCTGTTGCATTCGCTGCCCGAAAGCCCGCAGGACGCGGAATGCATGGCGTACGCCGAGACGATCCAGGGCAGTGGCCGGATGGTCGCCGCCGAGGCGCTGGAGTCGGTGCAGACCGCCACCACCGTGCGCATGCGCAACGGCAAGCTGTCGATCACCGACGGCCCGTTCGCCGAGACCAAGGAACAATTGGCCGGTTTCTACTTGATCGATGCCAGGGATCTTAACGAAGCAATCCAGGTCGCCGGGGACATTCCGGCGGCCCGGGTCGGCTGTGTCGAAGTGCGCCCCGTTCGCCAGTTGAATCCTTGAGATGCCGGGTCTTTCGGTGCAGGTGCGGGTCGAGCAGATTTATCGCCAGGAGTCGCGCCGCATTCTGGCGACGCTGATTCGCCTGCTCGGCGATTTCGACCTCGCCGAAGAGGCCTTGCACGAGGCGTTTTTTGTCGCGGTCGAGCGCTGGCAGCAAGACGGTGTGCCGGATAATCCACGCACCTGGCTGGTGTCCACCGGGCGCTTCAAGGCGATCGATGTGTTGCGCCGGCGCGCCCGCTTCGCCGCCTCACGACCGTTATTGATCGCGCAACTGGAGGCGCTGGAGCAGGCCGACTGGAGTGACGAAGACGTGGAAGACGATCGCTTGCGCCTGATCTTCACCTGTTGTCACCCGGCCTTGGCAGCGGACGCCCAGGTGCCGTTGACCCTGCGGGAAGTCTGCGACCTGACCACCGAAGAAATTGCCCGGGCCTTTCTCTCGGCGCCTGCCACCATCGCCCAGCGCATCGTGCGCGCCAAGGCGAAAATCCGCGATGCGAAAATCCCCTATCAAGTGCCATCCCTGACGGAGTTGCCCGAACGCCTCGACAGCGTGCTGCGGGTGATTTACCTGGTGTTCAACGAAGGCTACTCGGCGTCCATCGGCGCGCAAGTGACCCGCGAGGACTTGACCCGCGAAGCGATTCGCCTCGGCCGCTTGTTGATGGAGTTGCTACCGGAGCCGGAAGTCATGGGCCTGCTGGCGCTGATGCTGTTGCACGAGTCGCGACGGGTGGCCAGAACTTCCGCGAGCGGTGAGTTGATTTTGCTGGATGAGCAGGATCGAGGCTTGTGGGACAGCGAGATGATTGCCGAAGGCTGCGCGCTGGTGGAGCGTGCGCTGAGTAGCCGACGCTTCGGCCCGTATTGCCTGCAAGCGGCGATAGCGGCGGTGCATGCCGAAGCGCCGTCGGTGGATGAAACCGATTGGGAACAGATTGTCGGGCTGTATGACGTGCTGCTGCGGGCCGTTCCATCGCCGGTCATCGAATTGAACCGCGCGGCGGCGTTGTCCAAGCGCGATGGTCCGTTGGCGGGGCTGGCGCTGGTCGAAGCGATTCTGGATCGCGGTGACCTGCTGGACTACCACCTGGCGCACTCGGCGCGGGCGGAGTTTTGTCGGCAGTTGGGACGGGTGGAGCAGGCGCGGCAAGCGTATGAGCGGGCCTTGGCGTTGACCCGGCAAGAGCCGGAGCGGCGGTTTATCGAGGGGCGACTCAAGGCGTTGGGGTGATGGATGCCACCGGCCCCTTCGCGAGCCGATTCGTCAATGGCCGCTATTCCAGCATCTTGGTCAACAACCAGCTCCCCGCCGGCCCTGGCGGATTGAGCCGCGACCACAGTGCATCCACGTAAACGGTTTTCGGCCAGCCGCGCACGTGCAGTTCCTGCAGCGATCCCGGGCCAAATCGCTCCACCAGCCAACGCGGCAGCGGTGTCCAGCCGAATCCACCCTGGGCCATTTCCAGCAGCATTAAATAACTCGGCGCCGACCAGACACGCCCCTTCGCCCGGCTTTCATAAGGATTGACGATGGTCGCCAGGCGCAATTCCCGGTGCCGTTGCAGCACCTCCTGATCGACGTGTTTCAGCGTGGCCAAGGGATGTTTGGGCGAGACGAACAGGGCGATTTCCGTGCGTTCATCCACCGTTGCATTCACCAGGTCCGGCGGATAGCTTTCCTGCATTTCGGCGAAGGCGAGATGAGCCCGGCCGCGTTGTACCAGCGCCACCAGGTCGTCGCATTCGGCGATCAGGCATTCAAGTTCCAGGTCCGGATAACGCTGCTCGAACGCACTGAGTGACGCTTCGAAACGGTCGGACTGGTAGGTGTCGGACAGCGCCACGGTCAGTTTCGCCTCGACCCCTTGGGACAACTGACTGGCGCTCATTTCCAGACGGCTGGTAGCGGCCAGGATGTCCTCGGCCCGCTGCAGCATCACATGCCCGGCCGGGGTGAGGGTGGGTTTGCGGCTGCTGCGGTCGAACAGCGTCAGGTTCAGGTCGATTTCCAGGCTGGCCACCGCCGCGCTGATGGTTGACTGACTGCGCCCCAGTTTGCGCGCCGCGGCGGAAAAAGAGCCTTGCGTCGCTGCCTGAACGAACGCCTGCAACACTTCCTGGGAGGCCATGAACTATCGCCTTGATCGATGGTTATTGATTATGAAGTATCGGTGTGATGGTGGACCATGGCAACCATCGTTACTCAGGAGTCAGGTCATGAGCACCCACAAATCCATCACTGAACGTATTTTCCAGGCCATCGGGTTCGAACTGTTGGCCATCCTGATCTGTACGCCTTTGCTGGCGTGGATCATGGACAAGCCGATGGTGGAAATGGGCGTCGTCACCGTCGTCATTGCTGCCCTGGCCCTGGCGTGGAACGTGGTGTTCAACGGCCTGTTCGACCGAGTGCTCAAGCGCTTGGCCATTGCACACAACGCCTGGGTTCGGGTGGTGCATGCGCTGTTGTTCGAAGGTGGGCTGGTGGCGCTTGGCGTGCCGCTGATTGCCTGGTGGCTGAACATCAGTCTGTGGCAGGCGTTTCTGCTCGACATTGGGGTGCTGCTGTTTTTCCTGCCGTACACCTACGTTTACCACTGGGTGTATGACGTGGTGCGTGAGCGGTTCGTTATGCGTGAGCATAGCCACGCATAACCTGCTCGCTCCCACAGGATTTCAAACGCGCTTAATAATCCCGTCGCTTACGAAACGCCCAACGCCCCGCTATCACGGTAAAGGTCGCCACCAGCGCCACCAGAATCCAGAACCCTTCCGGATCCTGGGAAAGCGGCACCCCACCGACGTTCATGCCGAAAAAACCGGCGATGATGTTGATCGGCAACGCCAGCACCGTGACCACGGTCAGGGTGAACAGCGTGCGGTTGCTCTGTTCGTTGAGGTTGGCGGCGATTTCTTCCTGCAACAGCTTGATGCGTTCACCGAGCGCCGTCAGGTCATTGATGATCAGCGCAAACTCCTCGGTGGATTTGCGCAGTTCCTTGACGTCTTCCTTTTGCAGCCACGGTGGCGGGCGGTTGAGCAGCCGCAACAACGACCCCGGTTCCAGCGCCAGCAGGCGTTGCAGACGTACCAACACCCTCCGGTTAGCGCCCAGTTCGGCACGGTTGGTCGACAGGCGTGAGGACAACAATTCGTCTTCGATCTGATCGACGCTCAGGCTGGTCTTGCGCACGATCTGCGTCAGCACTTCACCCTGATCGCGCAGCAGATGCACCAGCAATTCCAGGGGAGAGCGAAAGCACTCGCCGGCCTTCACCGACGAACGCAACTTGTCCACCGAGTGCAACGGTTGCAGGCGCGCACTGATGATCAACCGGCTGCGCACGCACACCCACAACGTCGACACATCCGAGGAGACCATGCTGCTGAGGTTGAACACCACATCGTTGACCACCGCCAGCAGCGCCGAATCGACATGTTCGATGCGCGTCGAACGCGAACCTTCGTGCAAGGCTTCGAAAAATTCGTCGGGCAATTCCAGATGGCTTTTCATCCAACGCTCGCACGCGGCATGGGCGAGGTTCAGGTGCAGCCAGAGAAATTGTTCGTCGTCTTGCGGTTGTTGCAGGTATTGCAATGCCTTTGCCGAGTCGATTTCCCGTCCGCGTTCACCGGGGCGAAAACTGAATCCGTACAGCAAACCGAACAGATCCGGATCGCGATGGCTTTGATCGATGCTGTGGTTCATGAGGACTCGCAAGGGGAGGTATCTCCTGTGGGAGCGAGCCTGCTCGCGATGAACGTCAGGGCACCGCGTTTATCCAGTTACGCCGCGTTTTTGTTAACGACCATCGCGAGCAGGCTCGCTCCCACAGGCCGCATCATCGCAAGGCTGTTTGACGGTTTGGTGACGATTGCGTGACCCTGACCGATCACCCAGACGCAAAAAAAACCGCCCGATCGCGAAATCGTGCGGCTTTTTTGTGCGTGTGTTTCAGTCGTCTTTTTTGTTTTTCAGGACTTCGCCGGTGGCGGCATTCAAGTCCACGTCCCACTCAACTTTATTGGCATCACGCAACTCGACTTCGTACTCGTAGCCATTGAAGTGGTGATCCAGGTCGCTGTCGGTAATCGTGGCACCCGGGTGCAGCTTCAACACGATCTGGTTCAGTTCTTCCAGCGGCTTGATCTTGCCGTCCTTGACCAGTTGCGGGATCTGGTCGACGGGCACATCGGCCTGGGCCAAACCCGCGGTGAGGATCAAGGTTGCGGCGGCGAACAAGGCAGTCAACGTTTTCATGAGCTTCTATCCTTGGGTGAGCTGTTTAAGTGGAATCAGATTAACTGTGGCAACTTAATTCAGCCTTAAATTCCCTTTGTCTGGACTAAAGCCTTCGCGAGCAGGCTCGCTCCCACAGATTTACGCCAATCCCTGTGGGAGCGAGCCTGCTCGCGAATGCAAACGCCTTGGTCCCGGATCAATACCCGTTATTCTTCAACACCTGATCAACACTCGCCGCCGGCCTCTTGTAGAACTTCAACAACTCACTGGCGCGATTGGTAAAGATCCCATCGACACCCGCATCCATGACCTTCTGAAAATCCACCGCTTCATCGATGGTGTAAACGTGCACCAACAGACCTTGATCGTGGGTGTACTGGTTCATCCACGGTTGCACCAGATCCGCATAACTCTGATCGCCACCCTGGGTCAACACGGCCGACGGGCCAGTGCCGATCGCGCCCTGGGCCTTGGCGTAGTCGACCCAGCGCTGGAATTCGGCTTTGTCCTTCGGTTGCTGCTTGGCGTAGTACGCAGCCTTGTCCTTCTCGCCGGACTCGGCAAACGTCACCTTGGATGCAGGCTCGATATTGCCTTCGCCGACCCATAGCAACAGGATCTTCGGCACTCGCGGCATTTCCTTTTGCAGCAGTTCGAGGCTGCTCTTCTCGAAGGTTTGCAGGATCACCTTGCCTTTACCCTGACCGACAGCCAGCTCGCTTTTCGCCAGTTTCGAACCGGCCGGGCTCAGCCAGCCACGGTCCTGGAGTTTCGCTTTCAGGTCATGCTCGATGCCGGGAAACTGCTGCGGTTCCTTGGTCTCGATATACAACCCCGGCTTGTGCCGTGGATTGGCCTGGGCGATGTCGATGATTTCATCGAGGGTCAGGATTTTCAGGCCCGTATAGGAAGGGCGTGCGCGATCCGGGTAGGCGGTGTTGAACCAGCTACCGGCGTCCAGGGTTTTCAGCTCGGCCATGGTAAACGCGTTGGCCGGGCTGTCCTTGCGCTCGGGGAACTTGATCGCGACGTCGGTGGTACGCAGCAGGCTGTTGTCGTGCAGGGCGAACAGCACGCCGTCCTTGCTGCGTTGCAGGTCAAGTTCCAGGTAATCGGCGCCCAGATCACGGGCCAGTTTGTAGGCGGCGTCGGTGGACTCCGGTGCATCGAACGACGCGCCTCGGTGGGCGATCACTGCCGGGTGAGGGATGCCCAATCTTGTAGCCAAAGCAGTGGGGCCAGGTTCGGTGGCGGCTTGGGCCTGAGCCTGGAGTTGAACTGTACCGAGCAGCAAACTCAGCATCAGGGCGCTTTTGGTGAAGGTGGCAGGCATGGTCGAGATCCTTTCGCGATGGTTTACAAAGACGTCCCTTTTAACAACTGAGCGTTGCCAGCGCTATCGCGAGACCGACATAAACCTGTTTAAAGCTGATGTTCGTCAGCGTTTTTGTGCGCTCGTTTGCAGTACCCTTGACCCCGGCAACTTCCCCGGCAGAGGGAAAACCGTTCGCCGGCCCTGCGTGTAAACCAACGATCACTTTTTGTGAGGTTTACCATGCGCGTCACATCCCAGCTCATTTGCCAGGCTGCCGACCAACTCAAAGGCTTCGTCGGCCTCAATCGCAAGACCGGCCATTACATCGTCCGCTTCAGCGAAGATGCTTTCGGCATGGACGTGGCGGACGACGGCATCATCCCCGCCAGCGAATTCGTCTGGGCACCGGGCCCCGAACACACCATGACCCTCAAGCGCGAGTTGATTCAGTTGCTGCTGGATCAGAACATCGACGACAGCATCAACATCACCGAACCGTTGCGGGTGTACATGAACAGGCGGGATGTGCCGCAGATTTCGGCGGTGCGCAGTTTGGTGCGAGGCTGATGGTTTTGGGCTGACTGTATCGGCCTCTTCGCGGGCAAGCCCGTTCCCACAAGGGTGTGCGTTAAACCTGTGGGAGCGGGCTTGCCCGTGAAGACGGCCTGAAAAACACCCAATCAACTACAGACTGAACTCATACGCCCGCTCAACCCGACACACCCGCGTATGACACCGGGCATACCAGGTCGACCGCCCCCGCTCACGAATTTCACTGTGCTCGGGATGATGCTTCCAAGCCAGAATCGCCGCCTCGCTGGCCCAGTACGAAACGGTAATCCCCACCCCGTCATCGCCCCGAGCCGACTCCACCCCAAGAAATCCCGGTTGCTCGCGCGCCAACTCCACCATGCGCGCGGCGGCCTCGGCGTAACCCTGGTCACCCTCAGTGCGCCGCGAGGTAAAGATCACCGCGTAATACGGCGCGGGCGGTGTATTGGCCATCATGAGCGCTGCTCCGTGCATGCTTCGACCAAGGCTCTTACCAGCGGCGGCGGGATGCCCTTGAGCGCAGCACGTTCCGGCTGGAACAGCGTGGCAATGAAGAACGGATGCCGCTTGAGCTCCACCGCGCGCAGGCCCTGCGATTGATCATGACCGACACCCTGAAGATCATGCTGTAGCAAGGCCTGCTCGAACCGCGGATTCACACCATAGCGGCAGCGATAGCCCTCACGAATCTTGGACGTTTCATACGCCTTGGCGATCAACGAACCTTCACGCAAATGAATGCTGTCGACAGCCTCCACCAGCGAGCACTCCAGGGGTGTGAGCAATGCGCGATCAGCATCGGGCGACGTCTCGCCATGCACGGCATCCGACCAACCGAGCACATTGCGAGCGAATTCCAGCACCGCATGTTGAAAACCGCCGCAGGTGCCGAGGAAAGGTCGCCGCTGTTCGCGGGCAAAGCGAATCGCCCGTAGCGCGCCGTCCAGGCTGCGATAGGGGCTGGCCGGTACACACCAGAAGCCGTCGAACTCATCGAGCGGCGCGCCGGCCTCGATGCTCTCGGTGGCGAGCCATTGCCCTTGCACGTTCCGGCCAGTGATTTCGGCGGCCATCCCTAGCGCCACCGGGATAGCCTGGTGGGCGGTGACTTGCGGGTCGTAATCGCCGATCAGGGCGATGCGGATGACGGGGTTTTCCATGAGTGGCCTCTGCGCTTGTTGATTCCTGGCGCTCACTATAGATTGGCGTTCACGCACTCAATATTGGCGTTTATCCAAGTGATCAATGCAGTGGCGCACTATCGACTGGACTATCCGGACCTGGCCCTGATCCTTGCGCTGGTTCGGGGCGGCTCGCTGGCCCGGGCTTCGCAGCTGATGAAGGTGGATGTCTCTACGGTGTTTCGGGCCGTGCGTCGGTTGGAAGCCGCATTGGGTCAGCCGTTGTTCGAAAAAAGCCGCGCCGGCTACCTGCCCACCACCTTGGCGCAGTCGTTGGCCGAGCAGGCTGAGCGGGCCGAACAGGCCTTGGAGGCGGCGCGCATCGGCGTGGAGCAGGGTGGCGAAGTCATCAGCGGCACCGTGCGCCTGACTTGCACCGATTCGGTCCTGCAAGGTTTGCTGTTGCCGGCGCTGGCGCAGTTCATGCCCAACTACCCGGCGCTGACCCTTGAACTCAGCACCTCCAATGACTTTGCCAACCTCAGTCGCCGCGACGCTGACATCGCCCTGCGCCTGACCCGCACGCCACCCGAGCATCTGGTGGGGCGACGATTGGCGGACATTGCGTACCGGGTGTGTGCCAGTGAGGGTTATCTGCAATCAGTCGATGCCGGAGACCTTGCTGCATTGACCTGGATTGCCCCCGACGACTTCCTGCCGGATCACCCGACGGTGACCTGGCGCCGTCAAGCGCTGCCGGGCGTGATGCCGGGCTATCGCTGCAACAGCATGCTGTCCGTCACGGAACTGGTTCGAGCGGGATTGGGCGTGGCGGCGTTGCCGGACTTTTTGATCGGGGACGGATTGCAGCCACTGGGCGAGCCCCTTCAGGGTTACGGCACGGCGCTGTGGCTGCTGACCCGCCCGGATTGCCGAGCCTTGCGCTCGGTGGTGACCTTGTTTGATGAGTTGGGGCGTGCGCTGAAGTTGCCGTAAAGTTGCAGCGACAGTTTCATCCTGAAACACATTGCGGTGATCGATTTGGGGCTATCGGCCTGATCGACATTGTCATTTATGGCACCTGATAACAGGCCAGAAACATATCCAGTGCCGACTCCACCACAGTGCCCTGCATCTCGGCCGACAAGCCGGGCATACCCATGGAAATCTGCGGCCAGAACGCGAAGGACTTGAGCAGGCCGTGGACTTGCTGTGCGGCAAAGTCGGGGGCGACCGCTTTCACGCGACCATCGGCCTGGGCGGAGCGAATCCACAGGGTCAAACCCTCTTCATGCTCACCCATGCGCGTCACCATGCTCTGCGCGCGTTCCGGGGAATGGATAGCCGCTGCAATAGCCACCCGCGCCAGGTCGAGGAAATTGCCATCGCTCAACATTTGCATCTTTGCCGCCAGTATCGGGCGTAACTGATCACGTAGCGGCAAGTCTGGGCGGTAGGGCGTTTCCTGCTCTGCCGTCACCCGCGCCCATAGTTGATTAAGGATCTCGGCGAACAACTCTTCTTTGCTGGGGAAGTGGTTGTACACCGTGCGCTTCGACACGCCAGCGGTGGCGGCAATCTTGTCCATGCTGGTGATCTCGAAACCGTTGGCCCGGAATTCGGCGATGGCCGCCTGAATGATGGCTTCACGTTTTCGGTCGGTCAGGCGCTGGGGAGCTGTCATAAATGCGGCTTCGGCAGAATGAAGGGGAAATTACACTCGGTAGTTTACTTGCGATCAGCTTTGATGCAACCTAGAAACTACACTGTGCAGTGTAATGTATTGTTAATCCTGCACGGTCATAAATAGAGTGTTCGGCTGATGCGTGCGTGCCTTGGCCATTTATCGTCCCAAACGAGTTATTTCAGTCATGGCCAACTCAACTTCCCCGGCGGATATCGCCGACACCGCTGACGCTTCCCGTCAGACACAAGGGCAATACCGCAACCATGCACCGTTCAAGCGCGAGGGCTTTCGCAAGACCCTGCGCATTCTCTGGAACGTCATCTTCCACAAACCGCGCGATACACGCCCGAGCGCACCGGTCCCGGTACAAACTCTGACGCAGGCGGCGCTGATCGCTGCGCCGAACCACAGCGTCTATCGCCTCGGACATTCCACGGTATTGCTCAAGCTGCGGGACAAGTTCTGGATCACCGACCCGGTCTTCGCCGAACGTGCCTCGCCGGTGCAGTGGGCCGGTCCCAAACGCTTTCACCAGCCGCCGATCAGCCTGGAGCAATTGCCGCCGATTGAAGCAGTGATCCTGTCCCACGATCATTACGATCACCTGGATTATCAGGCGGTGTTGAAACTTGCCGACAAGACCCGTTATTTCCTTGCCCCGCTGGGCGTGGGCGACACCCTGATCAAATGGGGAGTCGACGCCAGCAAGGTCCGGCAACTGGACTGGTGGGAAGGCACCGAGGTCGAAGGCATTCGCTTTATCGCCACACCGTCGCAACACTTTTCCGGGCGCGGCCTGTTCGACGGCAACAGCACCCTCTGGGCCTCATGGGTGATGATCGATGGCAACACGCGCATCTTCTTCAGTGGCGACAGCGGCTACTTCGACGGCTTCAAACGCATCGGCGAACAACACGGCCCGTTCGACCTGACCCTGATGGAAACCGGCGCCTACAACGTCGAGTGGCCGCACGTGCACATGCAACCGGAACAAACCCTGCAGGCCCACCTTGACCTCAAAGGTCGCTGGCTGTTGCCGATTCACAACGGCACCTTCGACCTGTCGATGCACGCCTGGTACGAACCTTTCGACCGTATCCTGGCCCTGGCCTGGGAGCGCAGCGTTTCGATTACCACGCCACAGATGGGCGAGGCCTTTAACCTGATGCATCCGCAGCGGGGTGGAGCCTGGTGGCTGGAGGTTGAACAGCAGATGTTCGAGGATCAACAAAGCGTCGGGTAGGGCGACTACAAACAGAGGCGAACATTCGCACGAGAAGCTGTGAGCCGTGATGACGGACAATTTCGGCCGCTTCTGTAGGCTCAATAGCGGATGAAATCATTCATCCGCCATCAGTCAGAAGGATTTTTACATGGACGTAACGTTAAACGGCTGCATGAAGCGGCTGGCCGCAATTGCCCTGTTTTCAATGGCGGCAAGCGTCGCTAGCGCGCAGACCTCCGCGCCCGAGACCGGGCTGGAGTACTTGAGTGTCGATGAAATCAACCAATGGATGGATCGCGGCCAGCTGAATTCCGTGATGCTGGTCCGGCATTTGTTGGCACGGATCGACAAGCTGGATAAAAACGGGCCGGCGATCAATGCGATCATCGAGCTCAATCCTGAGGCGTTGGCCATGGCCGAGGCGCTGGACCGGGAGCGAAAGGGTGGTTACACCCGAGGTCCGCTGCATGGCATTCCGGTATTGCTCAAGGACAATATCGATACCTCCGATCAAATGCAGACCAGTGCCGGCTCGCTGGCCATGGTCGGTGAACCCGCTGCGCAGGACGCCTTTATCGTGCAACGCCTCAGGGCGGCCGGCGCGGTGATTCTTGGAAAAACCAATCTCAGTGAATGGGCAAATTTTCGCGACCTCGATCTCCCCAGCGGCTGGAGTGGGCGGGGCGGGCAAACCAAAAATCCGCACGTGCTCAGTGGCGATCCCTGTGGTTCCAGTTCCGGCTCCGCCGCAGCCGTCGCGGCAGGTTTTGCACCCCTGAGCGTCGGAACGGAAACGTCTGGCTCGATCAGCTGCCCGGCGTCCATGAATGGTGTGGTGGGCATCAAACCCACGGTGGGACTGTTAAGCCGCAGCGGCATCATCCCGGTGACTCAAAAACTGGACACGCCCGGGCCGATGGCGCGCACGGTTCGCGACGCGGCACTCCTGCTCAATGCCATGGTGGGCAACGATGTCGCGGATCCGATCCAAAAGCCGCATAACCTGGAAACGGTGGATTTCACCACGTTGTTGCGTCCCGACGCACTGGTCGGACGGCGAATCGGCTACCCCGCGAAATTTGATCGCGGTAATTTGCCGCTTCTGACCGATCCGCAGTTTTCCCAAGCGTTGGAACTCATGCAGGCAGCAGGTGCAACCTTGATCCCCGTTGAACTGAGTGACCCGCTTTCGGAGCAGGTAGAGGAAGCACTGCAAATGGGCATCAAGCGCGAGTTGCCTCGTTACCTGGCAACTCGAACCGGCGTTCCCGCCCAGACACTGGACGATCTGTTGCTGTTCAATGCCGGCAGCGTCGAAAGTCAGAAGCAGAACACCTTGATGGCGGCCAGCAAAATTGCCTTCGACGAGCAAACCTACAATCAGCTCTGGAAGAAAATTCAAAGCGAAAACGCCGCCGCCATCGATCAGTTGCTAACAACCCATCAACTGGACGCCCTCGTATCAGACGTCGAATCACCCGCCATGAACGTCGTACCGCTGGCGGGTTATCCCGGCATCATGGTGCCTTCGGGAATAGACGATGACGGCGTACCTACTTCGGTCTACTTCTTCGGGCCTCGCTGGAGCGATGCCAGGCTTCTGGCTTTGGCGTATGGTTATGAACAGGTCTCCCATGCGCGGCGGGCGCCTGTGTTCAAACCGTAGTGATTGCGTGAAAGTGGGGGATGCGAAGGCGATCGTACTGTAGGAGCGAGCTTGCTCGCGATTGACTCAAGGGCACCGCGTTTTGCCAGTCAATACGCGTCACTGTTAACGACCATCGCGAGCAAGCTCGCTCCTACAATCGATCCCTCGTCAATTAACGCACCAACTCACTCAACCATCGCAAAATCCGCCCGCCCCACGGGATTCGGCGTCGACCCTTTCACATTCATCCCACGCCCCGGCGCAAACCCCGGGAAGAACACCAGCCCCTCCGACTCAAACCGATATGCCAAGGCCAACCGGGTGACATCCAGCACCTCACGCCTGGCCTCGAATCGCTGAATGGCCTCCACCGAAACCCCGGCTTCCCGAGACAATTCCTCCACACTCCAACCCAGCATCGCTCGGGCCTGGGCGCAATGGGCCGGGGTGAATTGGAAAAGGGCGATACGCTCCAGGGTGATTTTCATCGCTTGAGAGGCCATGGTGTTCTCCGGGCTCGAGAGAGTTGATCAAAATATACTGTGTTTTTGTACAGTTGTTTTGAGCGCGGATCAAATTGATTTTTTGATTTGTGCGACTTTGTCCCGTTCAGCCAGACGGACGGTGCTGATCGAAAAATGTCACTGGGTACGAGCGTAAGTTCGGGGCTAAGCTTTCATGCCTGTCTGGGCGTCAGTCGTCGCGCGACATCGCTCAAAACCCGGTAAAGGAGGTTGTCTTGTCGATATCAGAAAGCGACTGGAAGAAGTACAAAGGGCTTTACGAACTTGCGCTGGAGCGCTTTTGCCAAAGCGTTCTGGTAAACGCCCAAACCATCGCTCAGAACGATGCCTTATCGGCACACGCTCGATACCTTACCCTCTATCGCCTCATGCGAAATCGGGACAAGGATCTGGCGATGGCATTCGACGGTTTTCGTCGTTCGGGGGCATCATTGTCTTTAAGATTGATGATCGCGTACGACCTGCTTAGCGAAGAAGAACTGTCGGTCCTGAGTGAGGAGTTGCGTGAAAGAATTTCTGACGCCGTACGCCAGCCTTATGAAATCGAATGGGCCAAGGACTGATAGCATTTTTCTAGCATCTACCAGAGAACCAGGATGTTGATCTTCAATTGCACCGAAGCCGCCAGCAACTTTTTCAGCCGTGTCCACAAGGGCAAGAAAATCACCCCTGTGGAAAAACCACCAACGCCCACCATTGAAGACGATGTGCATGTTGAGTCAGCCGAACAGTGGCTGGTCCACGCCATCAGCGTTCAACGCAAACACGTGCTGTTCGTCATCCATGTGCAAACCCGGTATTGCATGATTTTCGCGGGCGCGAAAAAGGCCGATGTGGAGGGCTTTGTTAAACGCTTTACTGATCGCTGGCTTAATGGAGTGATGCGTGATGCGATGAACCACGACGCTTTGCAATGGATCGCTCCTGACGTCATGCAGGAGCGATTCGACGAAGGCTGTCATGACTATCAGTTGTACAAGCGCGGTCACCGTAGCGCGCAAGGCCATATCAAAGAAATCGCCTGGATCTTTGAGGACTACGCGGCTGAGTGGGGATGTTTGCCACCTGATGAAATCATGGCGAGCCGCTTTGATGCCAGGATCAATGGCTTCGTCAGGGGCAACAATAGCGTCAAAGGTTATGCCTTGCCGGATGAAGAAATGATGGCTCACTGGCTACGCCAGTATTGCGGTCTTGATGAGTCCGGCGTTCAGAAAGCCCGCAACCGACGTCAAGAAGTCAGGCGAGAAATCCGGGCGTTCGAAGAGGCTGACGCGAGTCATTGATTCGAGTCACTTCCCCTCCAGCCCCGGCGCCTCCCGCACAATAAAGTGATCCAGATTCTCAATGTCGGCACTGAACACCCCAAACGTCTGCTCGGGGTTTTTCTTGCTCGGCACCTGCTTCAAGGCCGGCGTCACCCCATAAAAGAAGCAGTACAACTCACGCCCACTCTCGATGGCATGCTTGATCTCCTCCAGAAACGCCTTGCGCTTGCGGTAGCTGTCGATCAGCTTCTTGCTCAGGTAAACGTTGACCGAATACGGCTTCTTCTCGAACCAGACCTTCTTCTCGAAGTCGATGCGAAAGCTCTGGGTGTAGTCCTTGATCTCCTTGACCTTGCCCCAGTAAATCAGCCCCTTGTTGTCCTGCAGATACTCGATCTTCTTGAAAAACGCCCCGTAGGTCGCCGCATGTTCACCGATCTTCAGTGGCATGCGCTTGAGCAACTCCTTGTCCTCGAAATTCGAGACAAAACACTCGACGGGATGGGCGAAGACGTGGGTCTTGTCCGGTGCCGAATCCTGGGTTGAAGGCTCGACGCCACTGTCCGCTGAAGACCTAATCGTCTCATCTCTCACAACCTCCGCCACCCCCTTCGGACTGTGCGGCTTGCGCACATACTGACGCCGCGTCAGCAACAACTCCGACGGAAAATGCTCCTCACGACCGTCATCCGCGTCGGCCTCCACACCCGACGCAGGAGCCTTCAGACTCACATAAGGACAACCCTCGACATGCCGCGTACTCGGCAGATTCTTGAAATGCGGCGTGCGCACGTAATTCACATTCTTGGCGTTGAATGTCCCCAACCCATTCGCCGCATCAAACGCCAAACGACAGGCATCGTTGGGGCACTGGAAATGCTCCTGGGCGGAATCGAACGCCAAGGTTTCGTCGAAATTGAGATCGCGCACGTCATAAATCGACAGTTTGGTGTCGAGGCTGAGGCAGTAGGCGAGGTCGAATTTCATGGGGGCTCGGGTCCGTGAGAGGGAAGGGTATTAATAGCGGGAGGCGAGACCGGTTGCACTCACTGTTTTCAACACCCCACAAAATCAACGGCAACCCACCAAACCTGTGGGAGCGAGCCTGCTCGCGAATCCCGAAATCCCCACAGCCATCAAGCCAACCACCCACCTGTGGCGAGGGGATTCATCCCCGCTGGGTTGCGAAGCGACCCCAAAACCAGCTAACGCGGTAAATCAGGCAGACCGCGTTGCGCGGATTGGCGACGGCTGCGCAGTCGAGCGGGACGGTGCGGTGTTCCGACATGCTCCCTCGCCACAGGTTTTTGTTCAACTCACTCACTCGGAATCATTTCAGTTATCGACTATCACTACAGGTTAAAAACAGAGTTAGGTTGTGTGGGAATGATATGGCGCAAATCTTCTCGATTTCGCTGATTTGTTTTTTCGTCAACTTGTAGTCGTACACATAATTTTCTTCACTTTTCCAGCCCATTAATGCAGCTAGCTCGTCGCTGGGAATGGGGAGCGTTTTTTCATATGACGCGAAATCATCCCCATCGCGTACTCCCATTATTGTGTGCTTCAAGGCTCTATACTCCGTGTCGGATCTGCAGGTTTTGTTTGAATTCCTGAGTTATGGTCGAACTCTCCTAAGTGTTTCCCACGTTTGTTGTATTTCTCCACTGCGCCATGCTGAAAGTCCCATTCGTAAATTGTTCCAGTACCATCCTTCCAACGAGGGCGGAGACCGCCACCCTTCATACGTGTTTTGGGTGGGGCCCATTTTGCACCTGGGAATGCGGGTAATAGGTCCGGTTTAGGGTGGTATTTATGAGAAACACTCACCACAACATAAACCGGCCTCACCCCCGACCCCACCGGAAACACAAGAATGAAATCCTTGTACTCAGGCGGATAAATCGGATTCACGATGATGGCGTCAGCCTGTTTCGTCGGCGGGAAAACCCAGATATGCGGCGCCTGCGGGGCAGCCTCCAGTTTGGGAATGCCGAGGATGTCGGAGCCGTCGACGGCTGGGGTCCAGATCAGTTCGATACCTTCACCGAGATCGGCGACGTACTGGCTGCCGCGCGAAGCGATCTGCACGACATCGACCATCTCCCAATCGCGATTGTTGCCGGTGTAGAAGCCGTAGCCCTTGAGGCTGCCATCAGCCTGTTGCTCGATTTGCAGGCGCACGCGGGTGCGGGCTTGTTTGAGGGCGCGCAGTTGGTCTTCGGAATAGAGGGCGCTGTCGCCCAGGCTGGGCGACCAGAACACGGCGACCAGACCGGTCAATGCAGCGCTTGCAACCGCACCCACGGCTGGCAGAGTGCGTAAAACTGGCTTGCGCAGTTCGAGTCGCCCAACACCAAGCGAAAGAGTGGCGCCGCTGATCGTTTCCAGATTCAGCAGCCCGTCATCGTCTGCCTCACGAGCGCCGAGCCAGGCGATTTCACCGTAATCCTCAAGGCTGTCGGTGGGCACCATCCCCGAAGGATTCGAGTAGTTGATGACCGCGTCCGGCAGCTTGCAGGATTTGGCGAAGACGCAGCCCACTTGAACAGCTTCTTGTTCGACCTCGACGATCTGGCGCTTGCGCATGTATGCGTCTTGCCTGGCGAGCATGGCCTCGTAGTCTTGTTGCCGGGCCTCGCGCTCGGCCAGTTCGTTGGCCGTCATGTAGCGGTAGGTGACGTGATGACCGTCACCGGAGGGCGGGTTTCTGACGAGGGGAATGTCCTTGTTACGAGCCACTGACTGTCCTTGTGTGTTCATCCATCGACAGCCCCAGATAAGGGCTGCGCGACGTTAACGAGCGGGACAGTTTGTGGCTGTAGGGCGGTTCTTTAATGACCGTAGGGGTTGTCTCGAATGCTCAGGATGGCAGTACAGAGCTTGTACAGCTCGCCGCTTCTTCAGCTAGCTTGGCTAAATCGGTGGAGGTGCCATATGACTGAACGAATACAAGTAAACATGCACGAGGCAAAATCCCAGCTCTCTCGACTTGCTGAGCGTGCAGGGCATGGCAACAAAGTTGTGATTACCAAGGCTGGCAAGCCTTATGTGGATCTACTGCCTCATGTTGATGTACCTAGGGCGCGCAAGCCTGGGCGGTTGAAGGGGAATATTCGGATGTCTGCGGATTTCGACAAGCCCCCTGAAGACATCATTGATGGATTCGAGGACAGTCTGTAACTCCGCCACAGAAGTCCTGTGGTCGCGATTCCCAAGAACAACTAGTACTCAAGCCAGATACTCAGATTGTGGCGAGGGAGCTTGCTCCCGTTGGGCTGCGAAGCAGCCCCAAAAACCACACTAAGCGGAACATCAGGCAAACCCACGCGTGCATCCTGAATGCTTGTACCCAGAAACAAAAAATCCGCTGCCGATTTCTCAAGCAGCGGGTTTTAGTAGTGGCGAGCAGTCAGTACCCACGCATCACTCGTGATGCCTTCCGCCACCAAGATTCATGCCGATTAAAAGGATCATCCGCCAACACGCACGGCATATCCCGCAACCGAATCCACGGTTCATCCTGCCAATGCAGCATGCAGAGCGACATCTTCGGCCAATCAAGGACACTCAGCGTCGGGCGTTCCACCATGCGCGACGGCTGCGCATCACGCAGCGCTGGCACCACCTGATGAGTCAGCCACTCCCGCAGTAATCGATTCTCAGGGCAGTAGTGATAAATCAACAACGCATACGCGCCTGACTCGCTCACCATCAAGCGCTCTTTCGCTGCGCCATAGACTTCGACGAACATCATTTGCCTCTGGTCCGCATCAAGCTTTCGTGTCATGCGTTCATCAAGGTGTTTGCCCATCAGCCGTCCTAAATCATGCGCGCCGAACCACGCCTGGTTTTCCAAAAGAAGAGCATGCAGGTGGACGTTGTGACGAGTGAAACGGGTAGGTCTGAGCGATTCAAGCATGGCGCGCCTCCTGGAGCGGAAGCGCGTGGTTGGATCTGTGGGTACGGCGATTTACCTTCATCGTGAAGGTCGAATGGTCAGGCATTTCCTTTACCTCTGGCTGCTTTCTTAGGGCATTCGTTAAGGGTGTCGGGAGCTAAGAAACCCACCAGAGACGGGCCGGACATATTCCCCTTTCGGGTCTTGTATTCGCCCACTCCCGACATAACGGGACTTTTTCGCAGACGTAGGAAAACCGCAGACGAAAAAAAGCCGCATGACTGTCGGGTGCGGAGGACCGCTCTGGTTGGGGCGTTTCTTAGGCGCCGGATTGAAAGACTATGGGGTCAAAGCAATATGGTCAACCCAATAAAAACGATCATCGACTGCCTGGCCAAAGCGTGTAGGCCTAAGCCTCGGCACCGACTGCAATGCGGATTTCATTGCGTAAGACTTCTCTGTCTTTAGTGTGACATTCCCAAACAATCACCACTTTCCACCCGAGTGCGTGTAGTGCCTGCTGAGCGGTCAGATCCCTTTCAACATTTTTCGCGAGTTTAGGCAGCCAAAAGTCCTGCCTACTCTTGGGCGTATACGCATATTTGCAGTCAGGATGTCTGTGCCAAAAGCAGCCGTGGACGAATATGCACAATCGGTATTTGGGGAACACCAAGTCAGGTTTTCCGGGGAGATCCTTCCTATGCAAGCGATAGCGAAGTCCCATTTCATGACACACCGATCGCACGACCATTTCAGGTTTCGTATTCTTGCCTTTGATCATCGACATGATCTTGGAGCGATGTTCTGGGGAAACGATGTCTGCACTCAATACATGAATCCTAGCTTGTCCATTGACTTGGTCTTTTTCGGGGCTTCGTCATTCGATTCTAGCTTTTTATTCGCCGAAGCTCGCTCGCAGCACTAGCTCACGATGATCTCGTGCTGCGTCCGGATTCATGTGCACGATGCGTTAACTTTTCCTACGCGACGATGCCGACACGCATTGCGCTCACTCGGAGCTTTCTTGAGTCGCGGTCAGTTTTTTATCCTGTACTCCGCTGTTTCTTTACGTGCTTCTGACAAGTAGATATTGTGAATGGCATTGCGCCACTGCAAGCCTTGATGACATATCAACATAATTGATTCTCAAGGATTGACATACAATCATCTTGTCATTATGGGGTAGGCCAGCTTTGAGGTTGGCTATTTATTAGCAAGACTGAGAGGACTGAAACATGGACAAGGTCTGGCCCCTGAAAATAGATGATCGCAGCCAACTCATTTCTCGAATCATTGCTGCCGAAGCGATCTGTAACGCTTACGCATGCATAGGTGGGGCGTTCCGTGGCTAAGCTGAACCCCTTGCTTCGCATGGCAACCATTGCTGGTGTCGAGGTCGCAGTCAAACTCCACATTGCGCGGGGCGACGACCTCAACGCCCGAGATGGTGGCGGTGTTACTCCTCTGATGCTGGCCTCTGCCCGAAAGAAAAAGGGCATTGTGCAGTTGCTTCTGGCTGCAGGTGCAAAACCTGAGCTTCTCGACCCCGAAGGCAGAAACGCTCTCCAATACGCGGAGATGGGAAAGTGTGCCCAATGCATCGCTTTATTGAGAGAGGCTCTTAGTTTTTCTAGGCTGGTAAATGAAAGCGACGTAAACGATGTAGATCCGTCTCAGACTGACGTGCAGGCAGTGGGGGCTTTTCACCCCGTCTTCGCGAGAGAATCGTCGTGTCAAGACGAGGAGGATGAAAAGGCTGAGGTGGCGCCTCAGGTTGATGAAGTCGTTATCTCCGCCGCCCGCCCGGTGCCTGGCCCCGCTGTATGCGATGAGCGTCCTTGCCTCCGAACTGACGAGCATATAGTTGAGAATGGCGAAGCAGCGTCGCACTCAAATTCAATTGATTTAGACGATGAGCCTCTCGATGTCGGATTCGAAGACGACTGGGTTGCAGAGTCCGAAGCGATTGCGCCAAAGGGGGACATGACAGTAGCTGGAGATATCAGTGCGCTTCAAGGAGCTATAGGTCAGCACAAGGCGATTGATACCGATGTGGAATGGGACGATATCGATCTGTTTCTTCCAGAAAGGGCGCTTCCGTTAGCGAACGATGATGGCGAGGGCATCCGTGGATTGCTCTTCCGGGGATTACGCGAAGGTACCGTATCCGAGACAGCTCTTATCGATCTATGTCGAGATGTGGGCAGCGCCCGCAATGAAGATGCTGAACGTCTTCTGACTATAATTTTGGGCGATCTCAGCATTGTGATCGATGAATGGACAGGGTTGGCTGAGCAATCGGATCTTCTTGAGCCAACGACAGACGAAGAACTCAGGCTATCAGAAGCCTTGGAGTTCGTAGAAGACCTCGCATCAGGTCGCAACGAGCCGCTGAGGTTCTATGTAAAGGGGTTGAAAAAAGACCTGCTTCTGGCAGCAGAGGAAATAGCTTTAGGCAAGGAAATGGAGAATGCGCGGAGGCAGGCGCTGGATGCGTTGTCGCGCTGGCCCTTGGGCCTCGGAGCCGTTTTTGAAGCAGCCGACAAAGTAGCATGTGGGGAAGCTAGCCATGAGGAGTTCACCTCTCGAGACGATCTTCTCGGCGAAAGTGAGGGTACCGAGAGCGCAGCTGAAACATCTTCCGGTGAGGAAGTTGAGCACGAAGACGAGGAGACCGGACTCGATTCGCTCGCAGCAACCTTTGTCTCTGCAGTTTCAACTGCACGCTCTGCTGGTGATGACTTTTTGAAAGTCCGCGATGCGCTCGCCGCTGCCAATCTTTCCAGAGTCTTTCTCATCGAGCTTTCGATGAAAGCAGATTGTGACTTGTCAGGTGCAGACTTCTCTTCTGCAATTGGACGCCAGGAAGCTGCACGGGAAAGGATGATTCTTTCCAACCTTCGCTTGGTGCTTTCTATAGCTAATAAGTATCGATGGTCTGCGCTTCCTTTCGACGATCTTGTGCAGGAAGGCAATATAGGTCTGATGAGGGCAGTTGAACGTTTCGACTGGCGAAAAGGGTTTAGGTTTTCGACTTATGCAACATGGTGGATTCGCCAGCAAATTACGCGCGCAATTGCAAATCAAGAACGAGCAGTCCGTGTTCCCGTTCATATGCAAGATCTCGCAAGGAATATTTTACGCGAACGGGATAAGTTCGAGTTTCAGATGGGGGGCTCTGAAAGCGAGCGCGAGACATCCCATCGAACAGGCATAGGCCTCGATAAGCTCAAGCTTCTTTTGACCGTATTCGAGAAGGTCAGCAGTTTGGACGAACCCTTTGAAGGCTCCACAGCTTCCTTGCTGGATATTCTTTTGGAGGAGGAACCATCAGACCCAGCGATTGCTGCAGAAAATGCTTCTTTACGGGCTATTTTGTTAGACATGCTTGGTGAACTTGACGAACGTGCAGCCAAGATAATCACTCTCCGTTTTGGCTTGGGCCACGATGACGCGATGACCTTGGAAGAGGTTGGATCTCTATTCGACGTTACTCGTGAGCGTATTCGACAAATCGAGTCGAAGGCACTGAAAAAACTATGCCATCCGATAAGAATGGAAAAGTTAGTTTTGTATGTGGGCGACTACTTCGAGATGAAACAGTCCCTTTCTTTAGGGGGGCAGCCGGAAGCAGACACAACTGAGCGTGCCAAGCGCGACGGTAAACGTGAGCATCGTCAATCGCTTGCTGAGGAGGGAGGAGTCGTTCCTCAAGTCCAAGATGAGCCTGCTTTGTCCGAGTCTCTGGCGGAGACAAATGTCCTTCCTCACGAGCGGCGTTTATTCGATCTTCTCGATGAGGCTAGGGCTCTTGGCCTTAGTGTTGAAGAGCAACCTTCTGGTGATGGGAGAATTCACGTATTGCTGCCATCACAGCCGGATGCTCAGGTTCGTAAAGTAGCCCGCCGGATGGTTGATATTGGTTTCACACTTCTTTCTGGAACTACTTACGTAAAATGAATGAGCGTACCAGGTATGCCCCGCCGCGAGCCGGCGCGATGCTGGAAGCCCTACGTGGCCTCGGATACTCGACCTCCGCAGCTTTAGCTGATGTGATTGACAATGGTGTTTCCGCCGGAGCGTCAGAAATACATGTAACGTTCGCATGGGACGGCGAGAAAAGTCGAATTTCCATCTTGGACAACGGGCGAGGCATGGACGATGCCGAGTTAGAGGCAGCAATGACTCTCGGTGCTAAGAGTCCCCTTGATGAGCGTGCGGCTAATGATCTTGGCCGATTTGGGATGGGCTTGAAAACTGCGTCCTTCTCTCAGTGCCGCTGTCTCACTGTTGCATCTAGGCGGATGAATGGTCCGGTGTCCTGTCTGCGTTGGGATCTCGATGCTATAGCTGCATCAACGGACATTGGATGGAGGATGTTTGAGGGGGCAGCTCATGGCTCCGAAGACTTCATTGAGCCGGCCGAAGCACTTCATTGCGGAACAATAGTCCTTTGGGAAAAGTTGGATCGAATCGTCACGGCTGGCTATAACCCTGATCACTTTGCTGACTTGATAGACGATGTTGAGCTACGTTTGGCAATGGTCTTCCATCGCCTATTAGAAGGGCCGAGCCCGGTTTTTCGCCTGTTCCTCAACGGCAAGATCGTTAGTCCATGGGACCCCTTTATGACAGGGCACCCTGCGAAGCCGTGGCATTCGCCAGTAGCCAGAATCATTACCTCATCAGGCCTTGTGGAGGCTCAATGCCACGTTTTACCCCATAAAGATCGGCTTTCTGAAGAGGAGTTTCGTAAGTCGGGTGGGGCAGACGGTTGGACCTCTCAACAAGGATTTTACGTATATCGGAATCATCGTTTACTTCTGGCAGGCGGTTGGCTTGGGATTGGGCAGGGGCGTGCATGGAACAGAGAGGAGCCTCATCGGCTTGCGAGGATTAGACTAGACATCCCAAATACAGCCGATTCCGATTGGAAGATCGACGTAAAGAAGTCCACCGCCCGTCCTCCCGTAACAGTGCGGCCATGGCTTACGAAATTGGCTGAGGATACGAGAGAAAGAGCCAGAAGAGTCTTTGCTTTTCGGGGCACGCCAATGCCTGGGCCAGGAGGGCTCAAGATTGAGCATCAGGCATGGCGTGTCGATAGGCTAAAAGATGGTGTTCGCTACCGCATTGACGAGAGACATCCGGCGGTGACAGCGGTGATTGAGGCTGTTGGCGGCAATGCAAGTCTTGTTCGGGCCATGCTACGGGTCGTCGAGGAAACTGTGCCTGTACAGCGGATATGGCTTGATACAGCCGAGAACAAAGAAACTCCTCGTACCGGTTTCGAGGGGGAGCCCAACGCGGCCGTAGTTGAGGTTGCAGGCGTTCTATTTAATGACTTGATCGAACGCAAGGGGTTAAGCGTCGAAGAAGCTCGAAAATCGATGCTCAGAACCGAGCCATTTCAAAAATACCCAACATTGATTGCCAAGTTAGGGGAAAGCTAATGACCTCAGCGGAAGAGATAGCTGCGCAAGTAGAGCTACTGGAAAATGTTATTGCTACTGCTCAGCGGTTGGTGAAAACCGAGAAGGATAAGTCCAAAATTACCCCGACCCTCATTGCCGAGAAGGTCCGGCTTGCGACGGAAATGTTCTCTGGCGATTCAGCTTATATAGTTGACCAGGGAAAGGCGGTAGCCACGCTTATCCAGCGCTTCAGCCACTGGATTGGCAAATCGACCACATTAAAAGACAACGCAGGCCACTTTGACTGGCTTACTTCCTCGCGCAAAAGAGATTGGCAATACTGGCGTCGTTACGAGGATTTTTTGGAGTCCAAGCTCTCCGACACGGTGGTTGAAGGGATTGATGAGGCCACGGATGACATCCTGGGTCTGTTGGAAGACCCACAGCGTGGAGACGACTGGGATCGCAGAGGACTTGTGGTCGGTCATGTGCAGTCAGGGAAAACCAGTAACTACTCTGGACTCATTTGTAAGGCGGCCGATGCGGGATACAAAATAATCATCGTGCTCGCGGGAATGCACAACAACCTGCGTTCGCAAACCCAAATGCGGCTAGAGGAAAGCTTTTTAGGCTACGAGACTACCATTGACCGGGATCCGGGCATGCCCATTGGCGTAGCTGAATTCGGCGAAGACCTTAAGACGAACTCTGCAACCACGCGTGCGGAAAACGGCGACTTTAACAATGCTATCGCTAGACACTTCCACGGCATCTCTCCTGAGGAGCGGCCATGGCTTTTTGTAGTTAAGAAGCAGAAGACTGTCTTAACTGCCCTGTTGGATTGGATACAAAGACGAGTTGCCGATAGCACAGATGCGAGTGATGGACGAAGGCTCGTCACAAAGCTACCTCTACTGATGATTGACGATGAAGCAGATAATGCGTCGGTCGATACAGGTGAGCAGATGTTCAACGACGACGGAACGCCGGACGAGGAGCATCAACCTAAAACTATTAATCGCCTCATCCGCCAGTTACTGCATGCGTTCTCACGCAAGGCCTATGTCGGATATACGGCCACGCCTTTTGCAAATATCTTCATTCATCATAAAGGCGCGACCGCTAATGAAGGACCGGACCTGTTCCCTAGGTCTTTCATAATTAATCTTGCCGCCCCTTCCAACTATGTGGGCCCTGCCCGCATGTTCGGCAAGATGACAGAGGACGGACGCAAGGGCGCGCTTCCCCTCTCCCGGAGCATTGCAGATCACTATGATGCCGAGCTGGATTCAGGATGGATGCCGCCCAAGCACAAAAAGACTCACGTCCCGACCTACAAGGGAGAGGAGATCATTCCGCCTTCCCTGAATGAGGCAATATGCGCATTCGTACTGGCTTGTGCGGTACGAGAGCTACGCGGCCAGGATGGTCAGCACAATTCTATGCTGGTTCACGTCACGCGCTACGTAGATGTGCAAAACCATGTTCGTGAGCAGATTGAGGCCGCCGTGCGTCGCATGCGCCAGAGGATTACTCGCGGCGTTGATGCCGAAGTGCAGTTAGAGCAGTTGCGCAAACTCTGGGATGAAGATTTTCTTCCCATCCGCGACCAAGTGGCACAGCTCTCTCCAGTCGAGGACCGTCCGCCAACAATGCCAAGTTGGGATGATATCCTTGCAATATTGCCTGATGTGCTGGATGACATTGAGGTCCGCTCGATCAACGGCACCGCTAAGGACGCGCTAGATTATGCGACACCCGGCGCGGTACTCAAAGTGATTGCAGTTGGGGGAGATAAGCTTGCTCGTGGTCTGACGCTGGAGGGGCTATGTGTAAGCTACTTTGTGCGTACGACCAAGATGTACGACACGCTCATGCAAATGGGCCGCTGGTTCGGCTATCGTCCCGGCTACCTTGATCTGTGCCGTCTCTACACTTCTCCTGATCTGGTGAAGTGGTTCGGTCACATTGCCGATGCTTCGGAGGAACTTCGGGAGGAGTTCGACTTTATGGCCGAAGCGAAGCTGACGCCGGAGCAGTACGGACTCAAGGTGATGTCGCATGAGGTGCTTACTGTCACCTCTCCGTTGAAAATGAGAAACGCGCAGACGCTCTCGTTGACGTATAGCGGGACTCGACCACAGACCATCCTATTTCATCGTGACGCCAAGGTTCAGCAACAGAATCTCGATGCTACCGATTCTCTAATCGGGTCACTCGGCAATTCATGGGAGAGTTCGCCGAAGCATGTTCGCGATGGTGATCCAGACTCATGGCCGAATGGACGTCTCTGGAAAGACGTTAGCGTATCCAAGGTTCTAACGTTCCTTAGCGCATACACGACGCACCCGAATGCCACCAGTGCCAAGTCTGTCTTGCTATCGGAGTTCATAAACAAGATGGTCAGCACCGGGCAATTGACGAAGTGGAGCGTCGCTCTTCTCGGCGGTGGTAATGGCGTTGGTGATCCGCACGTATTCCCCGGCGGCGAACCTTCGGATAGTTATTCGGTTCGCAAGACTGAGGACTCTGTCGATCCTGAGAGGGTTGATCCAAAGAGTTTCGCCATTGGTGTACTCACCGACCCCAAAGACGAAGGTATTGACCTAAACGATGACGTTTGGCGAGAGGCATTGGCTCTTACTCGTGCGGCTTGGAAACCTGAACCCTCGCGCGGCCGGACCTCTTCGCCGAACTTTCCGAGTGGCAAGGGTATTCGCGAAATTCGTGGAAGGCTCGGTGGGGACGCCGACCGTGGTTTGCTTTTGCTCTACCCGCTAACACCGTACTTTTACAAAGAAAATAGGCCTGAACGACTAATCGTCCCAGGGTGGAGCAAACCCATTATGGCCTTCGCTATCGCGTTCCCCAGCAGTGAAAACCCAATTAGCGTGGAATACGAAGTTAACCTCCTCTACTGGATGCAAGAATATGGTCCGTCCGAATGAAGAGTTCATGCTGGCTTGGTCGTCGCTTTCCGGAAACGACACCATACCAGGCTGGCAGGTTATTTCCCTAGCACCTGCTGGAACTGTCGAAGTGCAGGCAGGACGGCGCTCACCGGCCAACGTGGAGGCGATATTGTTTTGCTTCCCGACTGCTAAGCTAGCCCGCACGGAAAAATTGCCTGAGGGGCAGGGCTTCTTGATCGAGAGAGCCGAAGAAGTAAATTCTGGAGGGCTCACGTTAGCGCTCACCCGGCAAGAAGCTGGAAGTATTGAGCTTTTCGCTGCGATGGTTTGCGATGTCGTTGGCGCTCTAGACGAGACTGCATCTACTGGCGTTGACGAAAACAAGTTGTTGCGGGTCTTAATAGGGCGAGTAATTGCTTGGAAGCAGTTCATGTCGCGTGGTGCGAATCCGCTCAGTCTCGAAGCAGAGCTGGGTTTGATAGGCGAGCTCAACTTTATGATTGCTCTTCTGGAGTCAGGAGTTCCCGCCGGGGAGGTAATCAGAGGCTGGGTAGGACCAGATGACGCTCCGCAAGATTTCCTTTTGGGAGACGGTGCGGTTGAAGTTAAGGCAACGATGTCCACGTCTGGCTTCCCTGTGAAAATAACTTCCCTTGAGCAGTTGGATGACTCCGTAGCTTCTCCTCTCTTTCTCGCTGCCGAGCGTTTTTCTCGTGAAGAGTGTGGGCATACTCTTCCCGAGTTGGTTGCGAAAACCGAACTACGTCTAGATGGTGAACCTGGGGCTGTCAACTTTCTTAGAGAGAGGCTCATGGTTGCTGGTTACTTTGAAGGTCACTCAAGCCACTACACCCGAAAATTCGAATCGAAGGAGAAGCGCGTTTTCTCTATATCCGAAGGCTTCCCGAGGTTAACGCCAGGAACTGTTCCCGCTGGAGTGATTCGGACCCTTTATGAAATCAATCTGGACCACGCCAGAGAGTTCCTCTCGGACCTCGACGCGGCTCTGAAACAATTAGGAGTAACTGGATGACGATTGATGATTTTTTCGCAGAGACTAGGAGCGAGATAGCGGTCCAGATGTCTGATGGAGCCACATTTGGTGAGCTTGTTTTTTCCGAAGTGGTGATGCAGCACCTCGTTGATGCTGGAATGACTTTCGATCCAGTTGTCTGCCATTTTCAGGGAAAAGTCGGTAACGCGAATCTCCGCTTAAGTGGCTATGCGATGTCAGAAGACGCTGACCAGCTTGACCTTTTCGTAAGTCTTTACGAAGGCTTCGAAAGCCTGAGCCCGATTCCCGATCAAGATATCAAGACGGCAGCTGCCCAATGCGTTCGTTTCTTGGAGCTTTGTGCGGCAGGGCGCATTGCAGAAAAGCTGGATCCATCAAGTGATGTCCATTCCCTTGCACTAACGATTCGAGAAATTTACGACGGGCTTGAACAGGTTCGTGTTTATGTACTTACGGACGGTATAGCGAAGTCGAAAAGTTTCCGATCTCGAGACGTTGGCGGAAAGCTTGTGAAACTTGAGGTTATGGATATGGAGAGGCTTTACCGCCATCGTTCTGAAGGTAAGCCTCGTGATGAACTGGTCATTGACTTCAATGAGGTGTCCGGTTCCCCGCTTCCATGCGTTTTTGTGCCTGGTGAGACAGGAGATTATGACTACGCACTTACCGCGATCCCTGGTGAAGCTCTTCGTTTTGTTTATGAAAAATTTGGCCCTCGGCTACTCGAGGCTAATGTGCGCTCTTTCTTAAGCGTGAAGGCGAAAGGTGTGAATGCGGGCTTACAGAATACCTTGCGGAATGCTCCCGAACGATTCATGGCTTACAACAACGGAATTGTATTAGTCGCCGATGAGATGCGGTTGGATCGCGCCGTAGATGGATCACCGGGCATAGCTTGGTTACGTGGCATGCAAATTGTCAACGGCGGCCAAACCACCGCGTCCATTTTCTTTGCTAAGAAGAAGTATTCAGATACGGATTTGAGCAAGGTTCGCGTCCCAGCAAAAATCATCGTTATGAAAGAGCAGGATCCTGCAAAAGAAGAGGCGCTCGTCTCCGACATATCGCGTTATGCCAACAGTCAAAATGCGGTCCGGCAATCAGATCTGTCAGCAAACAAGCCATTTCATGTTGATATTGAGCGGCTATCGCTTTCGGTCTATTGCCCTGATGGTACGGGGCGATGGTTTTACGAGAGGGCTGCGGGTAGTTACAACACTCTACTCTCTCGTGAAGGTGTCACTCCAGCTAAGCTTCGGGCCCTCAGGGAGTCTGTGCCAACCTCGAGAAAAATAACAAAGACTGAGTTGGCGAAGTACTCCACTGCGTGGGATGGCCAAGCTGATATTGTGAGCCTTGGTGCTCAGAAATGCTTTGATCGGTTCATGTCAGGTATGACTGACGTCGAAGCTAAGGGCACAACTTTTACCCCGGATGTCGCTTATTTCAAGGGCATTGTCTCGAAAGCTTTGCTGTTCAAGGCAGTCCACAAGACTGCGCGACCAATAGTACCTGCCTTTCTCGCGAACGTTGCGGCTTACACTGTTGCATTAATTTCTCAAACCTATGGTAAGACCTTTAACCACGAGCGTGTCTGGAGTAGGCAGGGCATTTCTCCTCAGCTTGTCAAGCAGATCGAAATTTGGGCTCGGGAAATCAATGATCGTCTTCATGAAACTGCAAATGGCAAGATGATTTCTGAATGGGCAAAGCGCCCAGAATGCCTAGAGGCTATGTTCTCTAAACCGTTCTCTTCTCCCTTGGCAGATATTCCTGAGGCGCTCTGACATCGATGACCCAGATTGAAAGCGCAAATCTATTGCCTCAGGCTTTGAGAGTCGCAACGGAAGTAACCTGAAAATTTACCGGATAATTTAAGGGAGGGCATCTCCCCTCCTTAAACTATCCGGTGCAGATTTTTTTGCTCGATAGTCGCTCCTGTTCGATCAAATGCCCAATGACGCTTGGCGGTTTTTCCCCGAACGATAGGAGTCGATGATCTCAGCGACAACAGCTGCGATCTTTCTAGCAAGAAGTGGAGGGACTGCGTTTCCGATTTGGGTGTACTGCTGTGTTCTATTTCCTTCGAAGAAGTAATTATCAGGAAAAGTCTGCAGTCGCGCAGCTTCGCGAACAGTCAGGCTGCGGCATTGGCTTGGATCCGGGTGAATGTAGTAATGACCGTCTTTAGCTATGTGGGCTACAACTGTGGTCGACGGGCCATCTTCCATTTGGACTCTGAAGCGGTCACTAAAGGGAACGGAATCGGAAGATACGTTCTCATGTGCTGGCAGAAGTTGCGCAGGGAACTGGTGTATTTTGGGCGAGGTACCATTCAGCCTTGCATAGCTTGCTGCAAAAATATACCTATGTAGGTCAGTGCGCATATGGCTTCTAGCTTCATGCTGTAGCACTCCTTTTAGTCTTGAGTCGAGAAACCACTCTCGTTGCTTGGCATTCATTTTTGGAACGGCATTCCAACGTATGAATACACTGCCACTGGATTTTAGCCTTCGTGCCTCTTCAGCAGCAGTTTTCATGGCATCTATCAAGTTTCCTCGGCCAGCTTCATAGGATTGGTAAAGCATTGAACTGGCCTCCTCCAAGGTGGAGAGCCATGCTTCGAGGGAGTCTCCACCTCTTGAAATTTTGCTCCGTACTGGAGGAAGTCCTGATAAAGCTTGTCCAACTGTGAAAACCGTTTTGCTGGTTTCCATTACCATCTTGTGGGGACGTTCCAAGAGAGCAGGGCAGTTCGAGGCAACGTCAGAGCGAACCCCTAGCAGAATAACCCTGTGTCGAGCCTGCGGAAGGCCGTGTCGTTCTGCTTGAATCACAAAATCATGTGGATCTGGCTTTTCCACATCTTTAGGGACGACTAAGGAGCGGATGTTGTAAGAAAGGTCGCCACCTGGATTCGAAAGGTCGTCAAGAATTTGCTGGAAAATGTTCGAGCCACTGTGCTTCGAGGACAGAATGCCTTTCACATTCTCCATGACGAAAATAGTAGGTTTGAACTCGCGAATAATTCGCAGATATTCCTTGTAGAGGAAGTGTTTTTCGTCGCTTTCAAACTTCTCTTGGCTTTCGCGTGTCCGACGGGCACGGCCCGCGACAGAGTAGGCTTGGCACGGTGGACCGCCTATAAGAATCCATTCATCTGCGCCAATCAGAGCTTCCCTAATCCAGCGGTCAACCTCGTCTGGCGAAATTTTACCAAGCTCTGCGAGCTTAGCTTCTTTCGAGGCCTCCACGGCTTCTGCCGGGATATCTGGATGTGCGAAAAGCTCCTCCCTAGTAATTTCGCCCCGGACGTACTGGTAGTAGGCGTCTGGGACTTCACCTTTCGGAAAAGCGCGAAACAATGCGCGAAGGGATAAAGTTTTGTGAGCGAGAGGGTCTTTCTCGATCGAGACGCGTAGCTGAAACTTACGTACTCCCTTCTCAGGGCCACCGATTGAAGAGAATCCCTCTCCTAGTCCGCCGGGGCCGGCAAAGAGGTCGATGACCGGAATAGAATCCTTATATTTCATTGATTTAGTCGATGCGCCTAAGAAGAAAATAAAAAAGCGCACTGTAGCGCTTAGGTGAGTTGCGGCCCAGAAATGAGCCGCCCTATGTGCGATAAATGGTAACGGTTCACTAGATGCCGGGCAAGAAATGAACTTTAGGTAGAGGTACCAAGTTCGACCGAACGTAGGTATTCGGAAAGCTGCCAGTGCATTTCTTTTTTTTGTAAAAAATCTCAACGGTCGGGCTGCCATAACAGTTAGGGTTTTGGTGGTCATTGAGATGGAAACTGCCGCAAATGTTGTAGGAGTTTTTAAGAGAGAAAAGGGTGTGAATACCTCGGCGAATAAAAAAGCCCCGATCAAATCGGGGCTATTTTTAGTTTTTTCGATGTATGACGACCATCGTCAAACCGCGGAAAAACTAGGGAATCAATCCCAGCTCAACGCCCCACCCGTCTGATACTCAATAACCCGAGTCTCAAAGAAGTTCTTCTCTTTCTTCAAGTCCATGATCTCGCTCATCCAAGGGAACGGGTTCGTAGTCCCCGGATACTCTTCCTTCAACCCAATCTGCGACAGGCGACGGTTAGCGATGAACTTGAGGTAGTCCTCCATCATCGCCGCGTTCATGCCCAGCACGCCGCGAGGCATGGTGTCGCGGGCGTATTCGATCTCCAGTTGAGTGCCCTGCAGGATCATCTGCGAGGCTTCTTCCTTCATTTCGGCATCCCACAGGTGTGGGTTTTCGATTTTGATCTGGTTGATCACGTCGATGCCGAAGTTCAGGTGCATGGATTCGTCGCGCAGGATGTATTGGAACTGCTCGGCGACGCCGGTCATTTTGTTGCGGCGGCCCATGGAGAGGATTTGGGTGAAGCCGCAGTAGAAGAAGATGCCTTCCAGAACGCAGTAGTAGGCGATCAGGTTGCGCAGCAGTTCCTTGTCGGTTTCGACAGTGCCGGTTTCGAACTTCGGATCGGAGATCGAGCGGGTGTATTTCAGGCCCCAGGTGGCTTTTTTCGCGACCGATGGGATCTCGTGGTACATGTTGAAGATTTCGCCTTCATCCATGGCCAGCGATTCGATGCAGTACTGGTAGGCGTGGGTGTGGATCGCTTCTTCGAACGCCTGGCGCAGGATGTACTGGCGGCATTCCGGGTTGGTGATCAGGCGGTACACGGCCAGGACCAGGTTGTTGGCCACCAGGGAGTCGGCGGTGGAGAAGAAGCCGAGGTTGCGCATCACGATGCGGCGCTCGTCGTCGGTCAGGCCTTCCGGGTTTTTCCAGAGGGCGATGTCGGCGGTCATGTTGACTTCTTGCGGCATCCAGTGGTTTGCGCAGCCGTCCAGGTATTTCTGCCAGGCCCAGTCGTACTTGAAGGGCACGAGTTGGTTGAGGTCGGCGCGGCAGTTGATCATGCGCTTTTCGTCAACGGCGACACGGGCGGAGGCGCCTTCGAGTTCGGCGAGGCCTTCGGCGACGTCGAGAGAGTCCAAGGCGGCTTTGGCGCGGGCAACGGCGGCGGAGTCAGCGGCGGTCACGGCGCGGGCTTCCAGGGCGGCGGCACCACCGGCGCTGTCGAGACGGTCCATATTGGCTTCGGTGGCGTGGCCGGCGTTGGCGCTCTTGGCCGCTACTTCCGTGTCTTCTTTGTCGAATTCGTCCCAGCTCAGCATGACGTGTCGTCTCCTGCGTGAGGGCCAGTGTGCCCGTGTGAAAATGGATGGTCTGGTTTTTCACACGGCCTTACTGGCCGCGTTGATAGCGTTTTTTGCAGCGGTACACGCAGGCAAATAAACATAATTTTGTACGGGTGCTGAGAGCCTCTGACGGGCGCAAAAGTCGGTGACGACTTCGGCGTGGGCTTCAGACTGGCTGTCATCCCTGTAAGGGAATATTGCAGGCCCGTTTAAGGCGGCATTATAAGGAAATTTTTACGGCCGTGGTGGGGCGAATCCGCGCATGGAGCGGTCGATGAGCAGGGTTTTTCGGTCGGAGCTAGGGATTATAGGGCTTTGCCGGGTGCAGATTTTTTTTCAGAAAAAAAGCTTGATATCGGATTTGCTCAAGAAGTGATCAAAAAAGGCCTTTTTTCACTACATCTTGTGTTTCGAAACGCTTTTCGATGACTCCAGACACAACTGAGCCCGACCGAAGCCGGGCTGAAATCGACCCTGGGCGTTGCGCGGAAAAGGGGGCGATTCGGTGCAGTCTGATCAGCCGCTGGAGCAGCCATTGCCCATGACGCTGTAGCGCAGAATATGACGTTGGCCTTTGGAGTCGTCGTATTCCATTTTCATTGGGACAACTTCGCACACATTGGGCACTTCGCTCATGGAAATAACGTTGGCGATGTCCAGGTGCATTGAGTAGGTGTAATCCTCAATAGGCGGTTGTTGCTGTGCGACGTCAGTCTGGACCTCGTCTGCCATGGCGGTTAAGCACAGACTGCCGAGAGCCAGTACCCATAAAGCTTTCATTTAATGTTTACCTTTTTGAGGGCGAAGGGGGGTACGCAACCTTTTTGGGGTTGCGTGTGGAACTGCACTACTTGGTTTGGGTTAACGGCCTTCGTGGGGGCTGTAACTGGGTTAACTCAGGTTGCCGGGTTGGCGAGGCGAATTTTAGGCGTGGGGGATACGTTCATATAGGCGTGGTTCTGATAAACACTTTTGACAGATCCTGTAACAATCCGCTTTCTGTGGAAGCGAGCCTGCTCGCGATGGCGCGCCAGGTGAGAAATGGGGGTGTTTGATTGCCCCTCCGCGAGCAGGCTCGCTCCCACAGAAACCGCGGTGATACGGGTATCCACGACATTTTGTAGGGCCTTGTTACTACCATCGTCGAATGGTTCTATAGCGCCGGCCCGGCTAAAACGGGGGCCATACAAAAACAACTATTCCACCGAGGTAAGAAAGATGAGTGCGGCTTCTCTGTATCCCGTTCGTCCCGAGGTTCTGGCCAATACGCTGACTGACGAGGCGACCTACAAGGCCATGTACCAGCAGTCGGTCGTCAACCCGGACGGTTTCTGGCGCGAGCAGGCCAAGCGCCTCGACTGGATCAAGCCTTTCACCACGGTGAAGCAGACTTCCTTCGACGATCACCATGTCGACATCAAATGGTTCGCCGATGGCACCCTGAACGTTTCCTACAACTGCCTCGACCGTCATCTGGCCGAGCGCGGCGATCAAGTGGCAATCATTTGGGAAGGGGACGACCCTTCCGAAAGCCGCCGCATCACCTACCGCGAACTGCATGAACAGGTCTGCAAATTCGCCAACGCCCTGCGTGGCCAGGATGTGCACCGCGGCGATGTGGTGACTATTTATATGCCGATGATTCCCGAAGCCGTGGTCGCCATGCTGGCCTGCACCCGGATCGGCGCGATTCACTCGGTGGTGTTCGGTGGCTTCTCGCCGGAAGCCCTGGCGGGTCGCATTATCGACTGCCGCTCGAAAGTGGTGATTACCGCCGATGAAGGTATTCGTGCCGGCAAGAAGATCCCGCTCAAGGCCAACGTCGACGACGCCCTGACCAACCCGGAAACCAGCAGCATCCAGAAAGTCATCGTGTGCCAGCGCACCGGTGGCGACATCAAGTGGAACCAGCACCGCGACATCTGGTACGAAGACCTGATGAAAGTGGCCGGCACCGTTTGCGCGCCGAAAGAGATGGGCGCCGAAGAAGCGCTGTTCATCCTTTACACCTCCGGTTCCACCGGCAAGCCGAAGGGCGTGCAGCACACCACCGGCGGTTATCTGTTGTACGCGGCCATGACCCACGAGCGCGTGTTCGACTACCGTCCGGGTGAAATCTACTGGTGCACCGCCGACGTCGGCTGGGTCACCGGCCACAGTTACATCGTCTACGGCCCGCTGGCCAATGGCGCGACCACGCTGCTGTTCGAAGGTGTGCCGAACTATCCGGACATCACCCGTGTGGCGAAGATCGTCGACAAGCACAAGGTCAACATCCTCTACACCGCACCGACCGCGATCCGCGCGATGATGGCGGCGGGTACTGCCGCTGTTGAAGGCGCCGATGGCAGCAGCCTGCGCCTGCTCGGTTCGGTGGGCGAGCCGATCAATCCGGAAGCCTGGGACTGGTACTACAAGAATGTCGGCCAGTCCCGTTGCCCGATCGTCGACACCTGGTGGCAGACCGAGACCGGCGGCAACATGATGAGCCCGCTACCGGGCGCTCACGCCCTCAAACCGGGTTCCGCCGCACGTCCGTTCTTCGGCGTGGTACCGGCCCTGGTGGACAACCTGGGCAACATCATCGAAGGCGAGGCCGAGGGCAATCTGGTGATCCTCGATTCGTGGCCAGGCCAGGCGCGCACGCTGTACGGCGACCATGACCGTTTCGTCGATACGTACTTCAAGACTTTCCGCGGCATGTATTTCACCGGTGACGGCGCCCGTCGCGATGCCGATGGTTACTACTGGATCACCGGTCGTGTGGATGACGTACTCAACGTTTCCGGCCACCGCATGGGTACCGCCGAGATTGAAAGCGCGATGGTCGCTCACCCGAAAGTCGCCGAAGCGGCGGTGGTCGGGGTGCCGCACGACATCAAGGGGCAGGGTATTTATGTCTACGTCACCTTGAACGCTGGTGAAGAAACGAGCGAGCAATTGCGCCTGGAGCTGAAAAACTGGGTGCGTAAAGAGATCGGCCCGATTGCTTCGCCGGATGTCATCCAGTGGGCGCCGGGGCTGCCGAAGACGCGTTCGGGCAAGATCATGCGGCGGATTCTGCGCAAGATCGCGACCGCTGAATACGAAGGGTTGGGGGATATTTCCACCCTGGCCGATCCGGGTGTGGTGCAGCATTTGATTGATACGCACAAGACGATGAATGTTGCGTAAGCGGCAATCCTGAGTCATGGAGCCCCGCCAGGTGTTGCGCCTGGTGGGGTTTTTTATTGTCTGAAGGTTTTGTGTTGGCTGGGTGGGCCTCTTCGCGAGCAGGCTCGCTCCCACATGGGCCGAGTTGAAGCATCCCCTGTGGGAGCGGGCTTGCTCGCGTAGGCAATCTTTCAGGCGCCCCATAAGCAACAGCCAATAATTATCGGTTTCCCTCGTAGGACCTTTTCCACTGTTACCTGCCAGTTCTCAAGTAACCCAATGTGTAACCGCACGCGCCGATACGGGGCGTTGGGAAACGCGAGTCGCTCTGTGCAGGTCTCAAAAACACCGCAATAAAATAACACCCCACGCCAAGCTTGCCGGATTAGAAGGGTTTGCCAATAATAGGCCCGCAATTTGCAATATAGATTGGTTTACTCTCTTTTGCTCTTGCATGATTTTGCAAGGCTGTCAACGTGCCCTAGCGGCTTTCTCAGTGCATCTGTAACTAGTTGTCGCATTGAAGAAATATCGGCTTCGGGCCTGTCGTTAGAATGCCGATCATTCGCTCGTCGTTGTCTGTGTTGAAATTTCGCACACGCAATGTAGGACGCAGCAACGCTTTCCGGTTCCACTCATTCGCATATTGGGCTGTCGCTCACTCTGCCGTTTTAGCCCTTTTCCGATGGAGTCCCAAGATGAAGAAACTCGTGCTGCTTGGCGCCCTGGCACTGTCTTGCGTGCTGTCCCTGCCAACCTTCGCCGATGAAAAACCTCTGAAAGTCGGTATCGAAGCGGCTTACCCTCCGTTTGCGTCCAAAGCGCCGGACGGCAGCATCGTTGGTTTTGACTACGACATCGGCAACGCGCTGTGCGAAGAGATGAAGGTCAAGTGCGTGTGGGTCGAGCAAGAGTTCGACGGTCTGATCCCTGCACTCAAAGTGCGCAAGATCGACGCGATCCTGTCGTCCATGTCGATCACTGAAGATCGCAAGAAGTCCGTGGACTTCACCAACAAGTACTACAACACCCCGGCACGCCTGGTCATGAAGGCCGGTACTCAGGTCAGCGACAACCTGACCGAGCTCAAAGGCAAGAACATCGGCGTGCAACGTGGTTCTATCCACGAGCGCTTCGCCCGCGAAGTCCTGGCGCCACTGGGTGCCGAGATCAAACCATACGGTTCGCAGAACGAAATTTATCTGGATGTCGCCGCCGGCCGCCTCGATGGCACCGTGGCAGACGCTACGCTGCTGGATGACGGTTTCCTGAAAACCGACGCTGGCAAAGGCTTCGCCTTCGTAGGCCCGGCCTTTACCGACGTCAAATACTTCGGCGACGGCGTAGGTATCGCGGTGCGCAAGGGTGACGCGTTGAAAGACAAGATCAACACCGCGATCGCTGCCATCCGCGAAAACGGCAAGTACAAGCAGATCCAGGACAAGTACTTCGCCTTCGATATCTACGGCAAGTAACACGTCCCGGCGACAAGTCCGAAATGGCGCAAGCAACAGGGTCTCTGCGGTTTGCGCCATTTTTTCATCCCAACTCTCGAGGACCTGAATCATGTTGAAAGGCTACGGGGCTGTCATCCTCGATGGCGTTTGGCTGACGCTTCAGCTCGCCTTGTCGTCCATGGCCCTGGCCATTGTTCTGGGTCTGATCGGCGTAGCACTGCGTCTGTCGCCGGTACGCTGGCTGGCCTGGCTGGGCGATCTGTACTCCACGGTGATCCGTGGCATTCCCGATCTGGTGCTGATCCTGCTGATTTTCTACGGTGGCCAGGACCTGCTCAACCGCGTCGCGCCAATGCTGGGCTACGACGAATACATTGACCTGAACCCGCTGGCCGCCGGTATCGGCACCCTGGGCTTCATCTTCGGTGCGTACCTGTCGGAAACCTTCCGTGGCGCGTTCATGGCGATTCCCAAAGGTCAGGCCGAAGCCGGTATGGCTTACGGCATGAGCAGCTTTCAGGTGTTCTTCCGGGTGCTGGTGCCGCAGATGATTCGCCTGGCGATTCCGGGCTTCACCAATAACTGGCTGGTACTGACCAAGGCTACCGCGCTGATTTCGGTGGTGGGTCTGCAAGACATGATGTTCAAGGCCAAGCAGGCGGCCGATGCCACCCGTGAGCCTTTCACGTTCTTCCTCGCAGTGGCGGCTTTGTACCTGGTGATCACCAGTGTCTCGTTGCTGGCATTGCGTCACCTTGAGAAGCGCTACTCGGTAGGCGTAAGGGCGGCTGATCTATGATCTTCGACTACAACGTCATTTGGGAGTCCTTGCCGCTGTACTTCGGCGGCCTGGTGACCACCCTCAAACTGCTCGCACTGTCGCTGTTCTTCGGCCTGCTGTGTGCGCTGCCGCTGGGCTTGATGCGGGTCTCGAAAAACGCCGTGGTCAACTTGACCGCGTGGCTCTACACCTACGTGATCCGCGGCACGCCGATGCTGGTGCAGCTGTTCTTGATCTACTACGGTCTGGCGCAGTTCGAAGCGGTGCGTGAAAGCTTCCTCTGGCCGTGGCTGTCCAGCGCTACGTTCTGTGCGTGCCTGGCGTTCGCCATCAACACCAGCGCCTACACGGCCGAAATCATCGCCGGCAGCCTGCGGGCCACACCGAACGGTGAGATCGAAGCGGCCAAGGCCATGGGCATGTCGCGGGTCAAGATGTACAAGCGCATCCTGCTGCCGTCGGCCCTGCGTCGCGCACTGCCGCAGTACAGCAACGAAGTGATCATGATGTTGCAGACCACCAGTCTGGCGTCCATCGTGACCCTGATCGACATCACTGGGGCCGCGCGCACGGTCAACGCGCAGTTCTACCTGCCGTTCGAGGCGTACATCACCGCCGGTGTGTTCTACCTGTGCCTGACCTTCATTCTGGTGAAGCTGTTCAAGCTGGCCGAGCGCCGCTGGCTGGGCTACCTGGCCCCGCGGAAGCACTGATATGGAACGCATCGATCATGCATTGCCGTGGAGTCATCTGGGCAGCGAGCGCCAGATCTCGGTGTTTCGCTTCGGCAGTGGCGAGCGCAAGGCCTACATCCAGGCCAGCCTCCACGCCGATGAGCTGCCGGGGATGCGCACGGCCTGGGCGCTGAAAAAGCGCCTGGCCGAACTCGAAGCCCAGGGCTTGCTCAACGGTGTGATCGAGCTGGTGCCGGTGGCTAACCCGCTCGGCCTCGGTCAACTGCTGCAGGGCAATCATCAAGGGCGTTTCGAGGCGGGCAGCGGCAAGAATTTCAACCGCGACTTCGTCGAACTCAGTGCGCCTGTGGCCGCTGAGCTCGATGGGCATCTGGGTGATGACCCGCACGCCAACATCCGTTTGATTCGCCAGACCATGAGCGATGTGCTGGCCGCGTTGCCACCGGCCACCAGCCAGTTGCAGGGCATGCAGCGCGTCTTGCTCAGCCATGCCTGCACCGCCGATGTGGTGCTGGACCTGCACTGCGATTGCGAAGCAGCGCTGCACCTGTACGCCTTGCCGCAGCATTGGCCGCAGTGGCGTTCGCTGGCCGCGCACCTGAATGTGCGGGTCGGCCTGCTGGCGGAAGATTCCGGCGGCAGCTCCTTCGACGAAGCCTGTTCGCTGCCGTGGCTGCGATTGTCGCGTCTGTTCCCGGACGCGCAGATTCCGTTGGCGTGCCTGGCGACTACCATTGAACTGGGTGGTCAGGCCGACACCGGTCGCGCTGAGACCGAGGCGCACGCCGAAGGCATTCTGGCGTTCCTCGCCGAGCAAGGCCTGATCAGCGGCGACTGGCCGAATGCAGCGCATGAGCCGTGCGAAGGTCTGCCGTTTGAAGGCACTGAGTTGCTGTTCGCGCCGCATCCGGGTGTGGTGAGTTTTCTGCGTAAACCCGGCGAGTGGATCGAAGCCGGCGACGAAATTTTTGAAGTGATCGATCCGCTGGCGGATCGGGTCAGCACGGTGTGTGCTGGTACGTCCGGGGTGCTGTTTGCCATTGAACGGCTGCGTTATGCCCAACCCGGTTTCTGGCTGGCCAAGGTGGCGGGGCGCGAAGCGCTGCGTCACGGGCGCTTGCTCAACGACTGACTGACTGCTTTTTGTGAGAACCGACCGCATGTACAAACTTGAAGTCCAAGACCTGCATAAACGCTATGGCAGTCACGAAGTGCTCAAGGGCGTGTCCCTGAAAGCGGCGGCTGGCGATGTGATCAGCATCATCGGCTCCAGTGGCTCCGGCAAAAGTACCTTCCTGCGCTGCATCAACCTGCTGGAGCAGCCGCACGCGGGCAAGATCCTGCTCAATAACGAAGAGTTGAAGCTGGTGGCGAACAAGGACGGCGCGTTGAAGGCCGCCGACCCGAAACAGCTGCAACGCATGCGTTCGCGCCTGTCGATGGTGTTCCAGCACTTCAACCTGTGGTCGCACATGACGGCGCTGGAAAACATCATGGAAGCGCCGGTCCACGTACTGGGTGTATCCAAGGCCGAAGCACGGGAGAAAGCCGAGCACTACCTGAACAAAGTGGGCGTGGCACATCGCAAGGACGCCTACCCGGGTCACATGTCCGGCGGCGAGCAACAGCGCGTGGCGATTGCCCGTGCGCTGGCGATGGAACCCGAGGTGATGCTGTTCGACGAGCCGACCTCGGCGCTGGACCCGGAGCTGGTCGGTGACGTGCTGAAAGTCATGCAGGCCCTGGCCCAGGAAGGCCGGACGATGGTGGTGGTGACCCACGAAATGGGCTTCGCCCGTGAAGTGTCGAACCAGTTGGTGTTCCTGCACAAAGGTGTCGTCGAAGAAAGCGGCAACCCGCGTGAAGTGCTGGTGAACCCGCAATCGGAGCGCTTGCAGCAATTCCTCTCGGGCAGCCTCAAGTAATCAAGACTGCCGGTGTGCACCGCGATAGTGCATGCTTCGCAATCTAAGGCCGGCCCTGCCGATCTCCTGTGGGAGCGAGCCTGCTCGCGAATGCGGTGTGACATCCAACGCAAATGTTGACTGATCCACCGCTTTCGCGAGCAGACTCGCTCCCACAATTAGATCTGAGCCGGTTTGAGATTTGTGTTCATTTACGGGCTAGCATTGGCCCATGCCTTCATCACTGTTCTTCGTTTCGGATTGCCCACCCATGACTGCCCATCGAATTGGTTTCCTGATTTGGCCCAGCACTAAAGCACTGACGCTTGCGCTGGCTGAGGAGGCCTTGCGTGTTGCCCAGCGTGTGCATCCGGACGTGGTCTACGAACTGTCGTTCTTGCAGGCCGAACCGCCAACCGAAAGCGCCTGGCAATTGCCCGGCGAAGCCTGGACCGGCAAGCTCGAAAACTTCCAGAAACTGTTCCTGCTCGCCGACGAGCCTCCGACGACTCTGGCGCCGGCGCTCAGCAGTGCGTTGAAGCAACTGGTGCGTTCCGGGTGTGTCATCGGTGGCCTGTCGGCCGGTGTCTATCCATTGGCGCAACTCGGCTTGCTCGATGGCTATCGCGCGGCCGTGCACTGGCGCTGGCAGGATGATTTCGCCGAACGCTTCCCGAAGGTCATTGCCACCAGTCATCTGTTCGATTGGGATCGCGATCGCCTGACTGCGTGTGGCGGCATGTCGGTACTCGACCTGTTGCTGGCGGTGTTGGCCCGTGATCATGGTGCGGAGCTGGCCGGTGCGGTGTCGGAAGAACTGGTGGTCGAGCGCATCCGCGAGGGCGGCGAGCGTCAGCGCATCCCATTGCAGAATCGCCTCGGCTCCAGCCATCCGAAGCTCACCCAGGCCGTGTTGCTGATGGAAGCCAACATCGAAGAACCGCTGACCACCGACGAAATCGCCCAGCATGTGTGCGTGTCCCGTCGACAATTGGAGCGGATCTTCAAGCAATACCTCAACCGTGTGCCGAGCCAGTACTACCTGGAGTTGCGCCTGAACAAGGCCCGGCAGATGTTGATGCAAACCAGCAAGTCGATCATCCAGATCGGCCTGTCGTGCGGCTTTTCCTCGGGGCCGCATTTTTCCAGTGCCTACCGCAACTTCTTCGGCGCCACGCCGCGGGAAGATCGCAACCAGCGACGCAGCAGCAGTCCGTTCGAGTTGTCTTCAGTGCCGTCGGAACGCGGTTGACTGCCCTTTAAAAGGCCATGCAATTGCATCCATGGCCTTGCACGATCAAGCGCTTTCCCTCTCTACGTCAGGCGGCCGGTTGCCTGGCCTCGGCATGCCTGCCACAGCGTCGATCCCCAGGGTGTTTCCCGTCTCATGAAAGTAAGTGGCAATACGCTGCAGGCTTTGTGCGGTAAACGGATTGCCTCTGAAGTTGTAGTTCGCGGTGAGATCTGGATTGGCCTGCATCAGCTCGACCGGCATCTCGGTAACGGCGTTACCGGACAAATCGACTTGTACCAGGTTGGGACTCTCGAACAATCCCTTCGGTACATCCCTGAGCCCAGTGTTGCTCAAATTCAACGTGGACAATTGCTGCAGGTTACGCAGGTCGGGCGTGCGGCGCAGTGGGTTGCCGCTGAGGTTCAGGCTGTCGAGATTGATCATGCCCGCCAGTGCATCGCGTGAGTTGCGCGAAAGCGTGATACGACATTCCGGCAGGCTCAGCGCGGTCAAGCTGTGCATCTTGAAGACCGCCTGTGGAATGTCGTCGAGTTGATAGCCCCGTATAGCCAGGCTGCTCAGGTTAGGGAAGTAGTCCAGAAATTGGCCGGCCCTTGGGGCAATGTTCCCGGTGCTTGTCAGGAAAAGCTCCAGTACATGCCCGAAATCGGCCGTCAGCACGGGCAGATCACCCATGATTGAGAGGTTGGATGAAAAGCCAAAATCGCTGGTCGAGGCGTTTTCTGTCGGTATCTGGCGCCAGCACCGCTCGAGATTTTCCTTGAAGGTTTTTCTTTTGAGTTGTTCCTGCAGCAACTCTTCGCCGCTGAGGGGGTGGCCGGTGATGGGGTGGTCGGGAATATTCGTGGTCCATACCTCCAGATCGCTGATCAAGTCGGCGAGTTCGGTTTGCTTGCGTGTCAGTTCAATGCGCCCATCGATCAGGGTGCCTGGCAGACGATAGATGAGTTTGCTGGCTTGCTCGATGTCCAGTGCGGGATAGAGTTCAATGGTTTGATCGATATCCGCCAAGGGAGCCAAAACGCCAAAATCATTTTCGGTTTGACGATAATGGGTTTTTATCCGTTCCCGGACCGGTGTGGACAGTGGATTGTGGCCAAAGTCGAAACCGTCACTGACGTCGGCGGCCAGGTTGAAGAGTTCATCGGGTAGCTCAGTGATCCGGTTGCTGCTCAGGAGGGCTGTTTCAAGTTGTGGATGGTTGAGCAGCCCAGGGGGAATGCGATCAATGCCCGTGCTGGAAAGATCAACGAATCTGAGTGCCAGCAGAGTGCTTAGATCCGGGATGCGTTCCAGTGGGTTGTCGAACAGATCCAGCAGGGTCAGATGGGCGCGTGATGCAAGCATCGCCTGACCTTCGGCATCCAGTACCACGCCGCAATGGCTCAATACCAGTTTTTCGAGCGAGGGCATACGAGTGATCGCCTGCGGTATGCCGCCCAGTTGGAAGTCGCGCATTTCCAGATGTTCCAGGCCAGTGAAGCACTCAAGGAAGCCAGACGAGGCTTGCAGGGCATTGTTGCCGATAAGGGACAGTTGCGAGACATAACTGAAGTCGGCAGTTAACGCGGGCATATCTCCCATGAAGGGCAGATCCGCTCTGAATGCTTGCACCCTCATTTCGGGTGCCGCAATGTCCCTTTGGCGCCAGAATTGCACGATCTCGTCGGAAAACTGCTTCCGGTTGCTACGTTCTTCGCTCAATTCCATGGCGCGCAGAGGTTGGGCGGTGGTGGGGGATAGCGCCGGGACGTCATCGGCCCAAGCGCTGAGTTCATCGGTCAACCAGGTGATTTCCTCCTCCCAGCGTGTCAATTGAGTGCGACCGTCTTCCAGCGATCCAGGCAGTTTGTAGATGACATGACTGGCATTTTTGTTATCAAGCTGTGGAAACAGGACTCGTGCCCGATCGATATCAGCCTGATTGGCCGGTACGGCGAAGTCGTACTTGTGCTCTGCGTAGTGGGTTTTGATCTTGTTACGGCTGGCTTCGGACAGCGGGTTGTTGGCCAGATTGAGCTCCTCTATGAGGTCCGTGTCGAGGCTGAAGAGCGTGTCAGGGAGATGGGAAATCAGGTTTCCATCCAGCAGGGCGGTGCTCAAATGTTCAAGCTTGGTGAATCCATGCGGCAAGTTGGAAATACCGGTATTGGACAGTCGAATTTCGTTCAACAAAGGCATGGCGCTCAGGTCGGGCGAAAGACCCAGCGGATTACCGCTCAGATCCAGCAACTCGAGATGACCGAGCGATGAAAGCGCTGCCTGGCTCTGGGGCGTAAGCGCCATCTGGCAACTGCGCAGTCTCAATTCCTTGAGACCCTGCAGACGTGTGATTGCCGTGGGTATTCGATCGAGTGAAAAGTTGTGCAGACGCAGGGTGTGCAGGTTCGGGAACAGTTCAATAAACGGGTCGATTGCGCGGATCGCAACGTTTGCGTTCAAGGTCAGGCTGGATACATGGCGAAAATCCGCCGTGAGCTGAGGCATATCGCCTGAGAAGGTCAGGTTCGCTTCGAATACCGTTTCGCGCGCGCGAGACGATTGCGATCGACGACGCCAGAATTGCTCCAGCGCCTGCCTGAACTCGGCCCTGGAGACGTAGTCGGAAAACCGTTGGTCGGCATTGCGCGGTTGTCCAGTGACAGGGTGATGGGCAGGCACATCGCGTTCCCATGCCCTGAGGTCGTTACTCAGTTGCGTGAACTCGGCGTTCCAGTGCCTGAGTTGGACCCGGCCGTCTTCCAGTGTGCCGGGCAAGTCATAAATCACATCACTGGCGTCTTGTGCATCCAGGGCAGGAAACAATTGTTGCGCAAGCTCGATATCGGCCTGGTCAGCCCACACACCCAAATCTTGCCCGGTCGAACGGAAGAAGGCCTTGATCTGTTCCCGGCTTGCCAGCGAAAGGGGGTTGTCGGCGAAATCAAAGCCATCCAGACGATTGAGTGGAAGATTGAACAGCGCTTGCGGCACTTCAGGCAGCAGGTTGTTATTGAAAATAGCGGATTGCAGGAGCGGATGGTCGGCCAACCCGGCAGGAACGCTGGTAATACCGGTATTGGACAGGTCCAGATACGTCAATTCGGGCAGCGTTGTCAGATCGGGGGGCGTACCCAAGGGATTATGGGATAGCTCCAGCGTTTGCAGCTTTTGCAACGAAGTCAGTGCTGCCTGAAAGTCGGGGGTGAGCACCACGCCGCAATTTTCCAGAGTCAAGGTGTCAAGGTCCGGCATGCGGGTAATAACCTGGTGTGCCTGATCCAGGGCAAAGTTGTTCAGATGCAGGCTGCGCAGCCCCAAAAACCTTTGCAGGAATGGGGTGGTTGCGCTGATCGTGGTGTTGCCTGTGAGGGTCAGGTGGGCGATGTGGCTGAAGTCTGCCGTGAGTATCGGCATGTCGCCCATGAAATTCAGCTGCGAGCTGAAGTGGACCTGATCGTTACTCGGTCTGTTGCGCCAGAGCTGCTCCAGTTGTTGGCTGAAGGCTTCTCTTGCGACCTGTTCGGAGAAGGTTTCATTAATGTTCAACGGGTGCCCGGTGCCAGGGTGATTCAGCGGAACATCGGTATTCCAGCGCGAAAGGTCGCCAGTCAAACGATTTATTTCCGCTTCCCATTCGGTGAGTCGTGCTCGACCCTGCGCCAGGGGGCCGGGAATGCGATAGAGCAAATCAGTCGCTTGAGTGACATCCCTGTTCGGAAACAGGGCGATCACCCGATCGATATCGACCTGTTCGGGAAGAATCCCGAAGTGTTTTCCGGTCCGGGCGTAGTAAACCTTCACACGCTCACGCATGGCGGGCGTCAGCGGGTTGTGTCCGAAGTTAAACCCGTCGGCGAGGTCTGGCTCCAGCGTGAAGAGTTCCGCGGGCAGTTCGGTGATCTGGTTGTCAGTGAACAGGCCTTTGGTGAGCTGAGGGTGGTCCAGCAGTCCGGCGGGGGCAGCGGTAATACCCGTTCGGCTCAGTTCCAGGTATCGCAACGAGGGCAGGGTATGGATGTCGAGAGGAAGCGCCAGTGGATTGTTCTTTAGGTCCAGCAGCGTAAGCTGACGCAATGACACCAGCGTTTGCTGATCGGCGGCGGAGAGCGTGATGCCGCCATTGCGCACGATTAATTGTCGCAGCGTAGGCATTGCTGTAATCGCGCCTGGCAGTTTCGCCAGGGCGAAATTCTCGATATGCAGATGCAGCAGCCTGGGGAAACCCTGCAGAAACGACTCGAGAGATGCATGACCGGAACCGCCCATTATCGTTAGCGCGCTGACGTGGCTGAGGTCGGCATTCAATACCGGGAAATCACCGAACAACGGACCTTCAATGTGCAGCACATAGCCAACCGTTGTGCGTGTTTCCTTGCGCCAGCATTTCTCGATGTCTGCCTTGAAATTCCTGCGATTGAGCGAGGCGATCCGGCGTTGCTCTGCGGTCAACGCAAGCCCGCTGACGGGGTCGTTGTCCGGTATGTCGTTTGCCCAACGGTGTAAATCGTTGACGAGTCGGGTGTATTCGCTGTTGAGACGGGAAAGTTCTGCGCGAACACCGGCAGGATGGTTTTGCAGTTGTGAAATCAGCGCCTCGATTTCTTCAGGAGAATGCCCTGGATACACCTCGCGTGCGCGGTCCTGCAAGGTGCGATTCTGTGTATCGACGATGCGTCGATATCCGTCCGAACCCACCAGGCGGAGGGTGTCCACGACCGGGGTTGGTATTGGCTGGGGCGATATCGCCACGCGAAGCTCGCTGCGCTCCAGTGGTCGAGCGCGAATGGCTTCTTTGAGTCTGGGACCCTGGCCAATGTGAATGTCCAGCGCGCGGCGCTCTGAGTCGGGCAGGGCGTGCAGGATGCTGGAGTAAAAGTCGGTGGAAGGACTCAGTGCCTCGCCTCGATGGTTGTAGGGCTGCCATTTGCCATCGGACTGTCGAACCAGCACTTTCTGTTCGGGGGCGTCTACCCGACCGGTACTATCGAATGGTTGTCCCTCGTATTCACCTTCGCGAAGCTCGATGCGTACCTCGCCGGTCCAGCCGTCCAGCCGTTGCAGGCTATGCAAGGCCAGGGTATCGGTATCAGGGTTGTTTAGAGAGTCCAGCTCAAGTCCTTCAAAGGCGCGGTTGACACGCACTTCCTGGCTCGCCAGCTGCATCAGCGCTTGCTGACGTTCGGGCAGCCTGCCTTCGCTGATTTGCTGAAGTTCTGTGGTCGAAGCGGTGATGAGCAGTTCCCTGGTGACGCTGGCAGGCAGTTGCCGATCGTGTTGAGCGAGTTTCTGTGCCAGAGGATCGTTGGTTGTCTGCAGCGCTTCATAGCGGGATTCGAACATCGACGGTCGTTGTTGCCGCGCAACCTTCGCCAATTGTTTGCGCAGCGTTCGGGTTCGCACCTCCAGTGCGAGAGGGGGGCCGTTGGGCACTTCTCCCAAGAGCGTTTTGATTTCGCTTTCGTCCAAGGATCGAAGCAGCGTTCCAAGCGGGTCCCCGTTTAGCAAGCTGTCCTGACGAAGGACTGTCAGCGGCAGGGTTTCGTCGGTCGAAGACGTCCAGGCGATATCACCTTGTTCATCCACCCAGCCCAGCCTTTTTCGGGGTGGCCATTGGTCATGCTCTGTGAGTAGTTGCAGTTGAGTCACAGCGTCGGCCTTGAGGTACTGTTGCGGCTGTTCGCTGTCCAGCTGCTCGATGAACTGCTGCAGGTCCTGATCGATCCGAAAGCGCTTGATGCTATCGGCCAGCAGTGGGGGAAGCGGCTCCTGATTGACATGCATTTTGCGCAGCGCATCTTCGGTGCAGCCACTGACCTGGAGAATCTGCTCGCGCCGGGCAGGCGAGAACCCGTCGACAGCAGGACCGATCCGTCGCAACGCGGTGGCGGTGTCCCATTCCAGCGGTTGCTCAAGCTCAGCGTGCCATGCGCCTTCGCCATTGTGGCGCAGGGTTGGTTTGTAAGCATTTGGCCTCGTCGGGTGGTCAATGCGGTACTGGCCGGAGACTGGATCTTCACTGACGGCAAAGTGGGCTTGGTCAATGGGCAACAGTTGCACTTGCTCATCCAGATGCAGCCCCAGGGCGTTGGCCCGCGATTGTGGAACGTCTTTTTGCTCGTAGGTCGTAAGGTCCGGCTTCCAATAGCGGGTTTGACCGTCGGGCAATTCGACCTTCTTGAATCGATCAATGAATGCAACGATCTCTTTGGGTAAAACCTTGTGGTATTCGCCGGCCGCTATGGTGCCGCCTATCGCAAAGGCCCCCAGTTGTATCAATGCTTCCAAGCTCCCCATCAGGTGTTCGAACGCTTCGGTGGTTTGCCCTTCGGCCCATTCGATAATGCCTTCGAACGTTTCGTCGAGTAATTGATACGCCATGTAGGCCATCATCGCTTCACCCAGCACCGGCACGAACGGTGCGACGATGAACGCGGCAGCCTGGAGAATGGCGGAAGCGATGTTGGCGAAAGAATCCCACAGCGCCCAGCGCGCTTTTTGATCGGCAGTGGCTGTCGAGACCGCGATAACACGAGCGTCGTTGAGGATCTTGCTTAGTTTGGTCTCATACAGGTGCCTCCACAGTGGGGGGGTGATTGCCGTGGTCACAAACTGCAGGTTCGGTTTGTCGATGGGCGTTTCCCGCCATGTGGGCAGGGAGCTTCCCGGAACGGGTTCATGCCACTCCAGTTTGCTCAGGCGATGATTGAGGTTGGCGAAGAACACGCCTCGCTTCTCGTGGTCGACAAAGCGGCTGAAAAACCGCTGGTAATCCTTGGAGCGCAATTTGCGGGTCAGCTCGACCGTCATCTCTTTTGGGGAGGCGTACTCCTTGAACGGGTGCTCGGGGTCATCCGGTACATACGCCACCACGCGACTTGTCTGTCGACTCTGCTCAAGGTCGGGGACAAATACCACGATGCCGGTGAGGTTGGCGGACAGCATCGTCAGGTCATGGCACTGCAATGCCTGTCCATCGATGCGCAGACCTTGCAATTCATCGAGCTGCCCGCCGATCAGGCGGAAGTATTCTTCACAGATATCGTCGTTCATTCGCGCCCATTGCAAGGCGGCCATCATTGCGGCTTTTTGACTTTTGTTGATTTTGACTTGCAGCGCCGTTGCGGCGACCGGTTCGCCCAGGCCAAGGTTTTCGCCGAGATGGCTTGCGTACCGGGCTCCGATGTCCAGTTCCCGGCACAGTTGAATAAACGCCGGGATGCTCAGCTTTTGCTTGATGGCGGGCAGGGGGGCGAACTGTCCTGTCTGCGTGGGGGCGGTGATATAGGTCGAGTGGGACTCATAGGCATCATCTTCGGCCTCCTGCTCTTCGAAGTTGTGCAACGCCGCGTCCAGCAGCGACACCGTCCAGGCGCGGGCGCCGCCGGTTTTGACCGAAAACCAGGGGATGGTCGCGGGTATGTAAAGTCGCAGGTAGGTGTTTCTGACGTCCAGTTCCAGGCCGAAACGGCTGCTTAAGGCCGCTTTGAGCAAGGGTTCGGCAAAGGTGCTGGCGTCTTGCAGGTGCGCCAGCCGTTGGTCGACATCATTTTGTGCCGTCCAGTGGGTCGCGTTGAGTGCCTTCATGTCCTGGTGCAGCTTGGCCGGCGCAGCCTTCAGGCGGTCGAGGAGCTGAGGTTGAGTGTTCTTCAAGGCCATGCGTCTGGCGGGCGAGGCGTGGCCCAGCCATTCGGGCAGTGCGTTCTTCAGGTGTTGATAGTGACTATCGGGGTTTTGCGCAGACAACGTGTCGGTTGTCGCTGCGGGCTTTGGTCCTTGGGGCAATTTCATCGTACCAATCCTTGAGTATTTAAGAATGCCCAAGCAAATCAGAACGTGGCGCTCAAGATGCGGTACATAGTTAGGGCATGGGCCGTTGGCGCAAATCAAATCCCGGCAACCCTGCCGCTAACCCTGCCAGGCAGTTAAACTGCGCCTTTGCGACCCTATATGTCGCATTGCCGTAAACCCGGGGAAATCCGGGGTTTGCGCTATAAGAAGTTGTCGCTTGGCGGCAAGGCCGGGCTGAAAACTGTCCTTACAATCCCCCCCATCGCTCGCCAGTTTCAGGTGAGTGTTTTCTCTTCAGGAGACTCCGATGTCCGTTGAGCACGCTGCGGTACAACGCGCCGATTTCGACCAGGTTATGGTTCCCAACTACGCGCCTGCCGCCTTCATTCCTGTGCGTGGCGCCGGTTCCCGCGTCTGGGACCAGTCCGGTCGCGAGCTGATCGACTTCGCCGGCGGGATTGCCGTAAACGTATTGGGCCATGCGCACCCGGCGCTGGTCGGTGCCTTGACCGAGCAGGCCAACAAGCTGTGGCACGTGTCCAACGTGTTCACCAATGAGCCGGCGTTGCGCCTGGCCCATAAGCTGATCGATGCCACCTTTGCCGACCGTGCCTTCTTCTGCAACTCCGGCGCTGAAGCCAACGAGGCCGCCTTCAAGCTGGCCCGTCGTGTTGCTCATGATCGTTTCGGCACTGAGAAGTACGAAATCATCGCGGCCCTCAACAGCTTCCACGGGCGCACCCTGTTCACCGTGAACGTCGGTGGTCAGTCGAAGTATTCCGACGGGTTCGGTCCGAAAATCACCGGTATCAGCCACGTGCCGTACAACGATCTGGCCGCGTTGAAAGCTGCCATTTCCGACAAGACTTGTGCCGTGGTGCTGGAGCCAGTCCAGGGTGAAAGCGGCGTGATCCCGGCTGAGCTCGAATACCTGCAAGGCGCCCGCGAACTCTGCACCGCGCACAACGCGCTGCTGATTTTCGACGAAGTGCAAACCGGCATGGGCCGTACCGGCAAACTGTTTGCGTACCAGCATTACGGCGTGACCCCGGACATCCTGACCAGCGCCAAGAGCCTGGGCGGCGGTTTCCCGATCGCGGCGATGCTGACCACCGAAGACCTGGCCAAGCACCTGGTCGTCGGCACCCACGGCACCACCTACGGCGGTAACCCGCTGGCATGCGCGGTCGCCGAAGCGGTGATCGACGTGATCAATACCCCTGAAGTGCTGGCCGGCGTCAACGCCAAGCACGACAAGTTCAAGGCGCGCCTGGAGCAGATCGGCGAGAAGTACGGCCTGTTCACCAAGGTGCGTGGCCTGGGCCTGTTGATCGGATGCGTGTTGAGCGACGCCTGGAAAGGCAAGGCCAAGGACATCTTCAACGCCGCTGAAAAGGAAGGCCTGATGGTGCTGCAAGCTGGCCCGGACGTGGTGCGTTTCGCCCCGAGCCTGGTGGTGGAAGACGCCGATATCGACGCTGGTCTGGACCGCTTCGAACGTGCCGCGGCAAAACTGACGCAAGCCTGATAGACCCTTCGACGCCTGATCGTTCAGGCGTCGAACCAAATTTTTGTTTCGGGCTGAATCAAAAGTGTGGGAGCCAGCCTGCTGGCGATGAGGGCCTGATAGCCAACATCATTGTTGCCTGACAGGACGATATCGCCAGCAGGTTAGCTCCCACAGTTGACTCTGAGTTGTTTCAGGGATGGCCCGGGATTTTTCTTCTGTAAGTTCTGAGATTAAGGAGTGACACCATGCTGGTGATGCGCCCCGCGCAAATGGCTGATCTGGGCGAGGTACAGCGTCTGGCTGCGGACAGTCCGATTGGTGTCACTTCCTTGCCGGATGACGTTGAACGCCTGAGCGACAAGATCGCTGCGAGCGAAGCCTCGTTTGCCGCCGAAGTGAGCTTCAACGGCGAAGAGAGCTATTTCTTCGTCCTCGAAGACACCGACACCGGCAAGCTGGTGGGCTGTTCGGCAATCGTTGCCTCCGCCGGTTATTCCGAGCCGTTCTACAGCTTCCGTAATGAAACCTTCGTTCACGCTTCTCGCGAGCTGAAGATTCATAACAAGATTCACGTGCTCTCCCAGTGCCATGACCTGACCGGCAACAGCCTGCTGACCAGTTTCTACGTGCAGCGCGAGCTGGTGGGCTCGCCTTGGGCCGAGCTCAATTCCCGTGGACGCCTGCTGTTCGTGGCCAGCCATCCGGAGCGCTTTGCCGATTCCGTGGTGACCGAGATCGTCGGCTATAGCGATGAAAATGGCGACTCGCCGTTCTGGGATGCCATTGGCCGCAACTTTTTCGACCTCAACTACGCTGAAGCCGAGCGCCTGTGCGGCCTGAAGAGCCGAACGTTCCTGGCCGAACTGATGCCGCATTACCCGATCTACGTGCCGTTGCTGCCGGACTCCGCGCAAGAAGCGATGGGGCAGGTGCATCCACGTGCGCAAATCACCTTCGACATTCTGATGCGTGAAGGCTTCGAGACTGATCACTACATCGATATTTTCGACGGCGGCCCGACGCTGCACGCCCGTGTCTCGGGGATCCGCTCGATTGCCCAGAGCCGTGTGGTGCCGGTGAAAATCGGCGAGCCGGTCAAAGGTGTCGGTCGCCAGTACCTGGTGTCCAACGGCCAGTTGCAGGATTACCGCGCGGTCTTGCTCGAGCTTGATTACGCGCCAGGCAAACCCGTGACCCTGGATCTGGAAGCGGCCGAAGCCCTGGGCGTCGGTGAAGGTGCGAGCGTGCGCCTGGTGGCGGTTTAACGCCTGCGTCAAAAAATGCCTGAAAAGCAGCGAGTTTCACGGGTGGCGCAAGCGGCCCGTTTGAGGAGATAGCATGATCGTTCGTCCCGTACGCAGCAGCGATTTACCCGCTCTGATCGACCTGGCCCGCAGCACCGGCACCGGCCTGACCACTTTGCCGGCCAACGAAGAGCGTCTGGCCCATCGGGTCGGCTGGGCCGAGAAGACCTTTCGCGGCGAAGCCGGGCGGGGCGATGCGGACTACCTGTTCGTGCTGGAAGACGACAATGGTCGCGTGGTCGGCATTTCCGCCATCGCTGGCGCCGTCGGCCTGCGTGAGCCCTGGTACAACTTCCGCGTCGGCCTGACCGTCAGCGCTTCGCAAGAGCTGAGCATCTACCGCGAAATCCCGACGCTGTTCCTGGCCAACGACTTGACCGGCAACTCCGAGCTGTGCTCGCTGTTCCTGCACGCCGATTTCCGCAGTGGCCTCAACGGCCGCATGCTGTCCAAGGCGCGAATGCTGTTCATCGCCGAGTTCCCGCAACTGTTCGGCAACAAGATCATCGCCGAGATGCGCGGTGTGTCCGATGACGCCGGGCGTTCGCCGTTCTGGGAAAGCCTGGGCCGCCACTTCTTCAAGATGGAATTCAGCCAGGCCGATTACCTGACCGGCGTGGGCAACAAGGCGTTCATCGCCGAACTGATGCCAAAATTCCCGCTGTACACCTGCTTCCTGTCGCCAGATGCGCGCAATGTGATCGGTCAGGTGCACCCTGATACCGAGCCTGCGCTGTCGATGCTCAAGAGCGAAGGCTTCAGCTACCAAGGTTACGTCGACATTTTCGACGCCGGTCCTGCGATCGAGTGCGAGACCGGCAAGATCCGCGCCGTGCGCGACAGCCAGGCGCTGGTGCTGGCCATCGGCACGCCGGGCGACGACGCCACGCCATTCATTATCCACAACCGCAAGCGCGAAGAGTGCCGCATCACTGCCGCACCCGCACGCCTCGCCGCCGGCACGCTGGTGGTCGACCCGCTCACCGCCAAACGTCTTCAACTCAACGCCGGCGATCAGGTGCGCGCCGTTCCGTTGTCTGCAGCCCGGGAGTCGAAATAATGAAGTCGCTATATATTGCAGGTGAATGGCTGGCCGGTCAGGGCGAAGCCTTTGAGTCTCTGAACCCCGTGACCCAGCAAGTGCTGTGGTCCGGTCAAGGCGCCACGGCCGCTCAGGTTGAATCAGCGGTGCAAGCGGCGCGTCAGGCGTTCCCGGGCTGGGCTCGCCGGCCCCTGGAGGAGCGTATCTCGGTGCTGGAAGCCTTTGCTGGCGCCCTGAAAAATCACGCTGACGAATTGGCCCGCACCATCGGTGAGGAAACCGGCAAGCCCCTGTGGGAATCGGCGACCGAAGTCACCAGCATGGTCAACAAGATTGCAATCTCGGTACAGAGCTACCGCGAGCGCACGGGCGAGAAGAGCGGCCCGCTGGGCGACGCCACCGCCGTCTTGCGTCACAAACCACACGGTGTGGTAGCGGTATTTGGTCCATACAATTTCCCTGGCCACTTGCCCAACGGGCATATCGTGCCGGCGTTGCTGGCCGGTAACAGCGTGTTGTTCAAGCCTAGCGAGCTGACGCCGAAAGTCGCCGAGCTGACGGTCAAATGCTGGATCGAGGCCGGTCTGCCGGCCGGTGTGCTGAACCTGCTGCAAGGCGCCCGCGAAACCGGTATCGCTTTGGCGGCGAACCCGGGCATCGACGGTCTGTTCTTCACCGGCTCCAGCCGCACCGGTAATCACCTGCATCATCAATTCGCCGGTCGCCCGGACAAGATCCTCGCGCTGGAGATGGGCGGGAATAACCCGCTGGTGGTCGATCAGGTCGCCGATGTGGACGCTGCTGTTTACACCATTATTCAGTCGGCGTTCATTTCCGCCGGCCAACGTTGCACTTGCGCACGCCGCTTACTGGTGCCGCAAGGCGCTTGGGGCGATGCGTTGCTGGCGCGATTGGTGGCGGTCAGCTCGACCCTTTCGGTCGGTGCTTTCGATCAGCAACCGGCGCCGTTCATGGGCTCGGTGATTTCCCTTGGCGCGGCCAAGGCATTGATGGAAGCCCAGGAGCATTTGTTGGCCAACGGTGCTCTGCCCTTGCTGGAAATGACCCAGCCTCAGGCTCAGGCCGCATTGTTGACCCCAGGCATTCTCGATGTGACCGCCGTGACCGAGCGCCCTGACGAAGAGCTGTTCGGCCCGTTGCTGCAAGTGATCCGCTACGCTGATTTTGAAGCGGCGATCGCTGAAGCCAACGACACCGCGTACGGTCTGGCAGCGGGGCTGCTGTCGGATTCCGAGGCGCGTTATCAGCAATTCTGGCTGGAAAGCCGCGCCGGTATCGTCAACTGGAACAAGCAACTGACCGGTGCTGCGAGCAGCGCGCCTTTCGGCGGTGTCGGCGCTTCGGGCAACCATCGCGCCAGTGCTTACTACGCGGCGGATTACTGCGCCTACCCGGTGGCCTCGCTGGAAACCCCGAGCCTGGTGTTGCCAGCAGCGCTTACACCTGGCGTGAAGATGGCGTGATGCCCATCGCCAGCAGGCTGGCTCCGACAGGTTCAGTGGTGTTCACACATTTTGTGTACCACGCTATCACTGTGGGAGTCAGCCTGCTGACGATGGCCGCGCCTTGGTCTCAAATCTCGTTACTGAAGCCATAACAACAGATTCTCGTGGAGCCTCGCTGATGAAATCCTATGAAGTCAATTTTGACGGTCTAGTGGGGCCGACCCATAACTACGGCGGCCTGTCCTACGGCAACGTCGCGTCCCAGAGCAACAGCCAACAGTCTTCGAATCCGAAGGAAGCCGCGCTGCAAGGCCTGGCGAAGATGAAAGCGTTGATGGACATGGGCTTTCAGCAAGGTGTGCTGGCGCCACAGGAGCGACCGGACGTGGCAGCACTGCGTCGCCTGGGCTTTGGCGGCACCGACGCTGAAGTGATCGAACGCGCGGCAAAAGACGCGATGCCGCTGCTGGTCGCCAGTTGCTCGGCGTCGAGCATGTGGGTTGCCAACGCCGCCACCGTCAGCCCGAGTGCCGACACTGCGGATGGCCGCGTGCACTTCACCGCCGCTAACCTCAATTGCAAATACCACCGCAGCATCGAACACCCGACCACCAGCCGCGTGCTGGGGGCAATGTTCGCTGACCAGAAGCACTTCGCGCACCACGCGGCCCTGCCGGCCGTGGCCCAGTTCGGTGACGAAGGCGCGGCCAACCACACCCGCTTCTGCCGCGAATACGGCGAAGCCGGTGTCGAGTTCTTCGTGTTCGGTCGCAGTGCCTTCGACAACCGCTACCCGGCTCCGCAGAAGTATCCGGCCCGCCAGACTCTGGAAGCGTCCCAGGCCGTAGCGCGTCTGCACGGCTTGAAGGATGACGGTGTGGTCTATGCCCAGCAGAGTCCATCGGTGATCGATCAGGGTGTGTTCCACAACGACGTGATCGCCGTGGGTAACGGTGAGGTGTTGTTCTACCACGAGGACGCGTTCCTCGAGACCGAACAGATGCTCGCTGAACTGCAGAGCAAACTCGCCAAGGTCGGTGGGAAATTTCAGTCAATCTGCGTACCGCGCTCTGCGGTAACCGTGGAAGACGCGGTTCGGTCCTACCTGTTCAATAGCCAACTGCTGTCGCGTCCTGACGGCTCCATGCTGTTGATCGTCCCTGAAGAATGCCATGGCAACGAACGTGTCTGGCAGTATCTGCAGGGTTTGACCAGCTCCGGCGGCCTGATCCGGGAAGTGAAAGTTTTCGATCTCAAGCAAAGCATGCAGAACGGTGGTGGCCCGGCTTGCCTGAGGTTGCGCGTCGCACTCAACGAAACCGAACTGGCGGCGGTCAATCAAGGCGTTATCATGACGGCACCGTTGTACGGCACGTTGACCGAATGGGTTAACAAGCACTATCGCGACCGCATGACCGAAAACGATCTTGCGGACCCGCAATTGCTGCTTGAGTGCCGGACGGCACTGGATGAACTGACGCAAATCCTTAAACTGGGCGCGGTTTATCCATTCCAGATCAATTGATCGACGGCGCGCTTTCGGGCACGACAGCGCGTCGCTTCATCTCCAATGAGAGCGTAATTACATGAGCGACAAACTGCAGCTGATCCTTGAAGACACCGACGGCACGCAACTGGAAACTTCCTGCACCCGCGTCGCGGTCATGTGGCAAGGCAAAGAGCTGTGGATCCAGCAAGACGGCCGCGGCCAATTGCTGATCGGCGTGGACGTCGAAGAAGGTGACGCCGAATACGCCAACCTGCTGTTGCGCCCATTGGCGACTAATCTGGTAAGTCTGCAACTGGAGATGGAACCGGCTGACCTCGGCGACGACGAGGATCACGTTCACGGCCCGGATTGCAACCACGACCACTAAGGAATCCGCTCTATGCTCGCCCTCGGCAAACTGCTTGAACTGACCCTCGCCGGCCGCGAACCGGCGGAGAAGACTCAACTGACTGTCGAAGGCGTGCGCATGCGCTGGTTGAGCGAGGGCGCGCTGGAAGTCCGACCGCCCGAAGCGCGCGACAATGGCCTGGATCTGCTGCTGTCAGCGGGGATCCATGGCAACGAAACGGCACCGATCGAATTGCTTGATCGACTGTTGCATGACATCGCTCGCGGCGATCTGAAGCCGCGCGCACGCATTCTGTTTCTGTTCGGCAACCCCGAAGCGATTCGCAAGGGCGAGCGTTTCGTCGAGCAGGACGTCAATCGGCTGTTCAATGGCCGTCACGAACAAAGCAGTGGCTCCGAAGCCTTGCGCGCCTGTGAGCTGGAGCGGCTGGCTGCCAGTTTCTTCAGCCTGCCGGATCGCCAGCGCCTGCACTACGACCTGCACACCGCGATCCGCGGCTCGAAAATCGAGCAGTTCGCACTGTACCCATGGAAAGAGGACCGTCAGCATTCGCGCCAGGAGCTGGCTCGTCTGCGTGCCGCCGGCATGGAAGCGGTGTTGCTGCAGAACAAGCCGTCCATCGTCTTCAGTTCCTACACCTACGACAAGCTCGGCGCCGAGTCTTTCACCCTCGAGTTGGGCAAGGCACGACCATTCGGGCAGAACGACGGTGTCAACGTGTCCCGGCTGGAAACCCGCCTCAAACAGATCATCGAAGGCACCGAACCGGAGTCGACTGAACAAGCGCTTGATGGGTTACAGCTGTTCAGCGTGGCGCGGGAAATCATCAAGCACAGCGACAGCTTCCGCTTGAACCTGCCGGCGGATATCGAAAACTTTTCCGAATTGGACGTGGGTTTTTTGCTGGCTGAGGACATCGCCAATACCCGCTGGATCATCGAGGAACAGGGCGCCCGGATCATCTTTCCGAACCCCAAGGTGAAGAACGGCCTGCGCGCCGGCATCCTGATCGTGCCGACCACCGACGAGAACCTGACCTGATATCAATACATAACCAATGTGGGAGCGAGCAAGCCCGCTTCCACATTTTTTTGGTGTTTAGACGGCTACCGCACGCGGCTCAGTGCGGCGCAACGCACGCACTTTGCTCAACGTATCCGCACAGGTCCTCGCCGCTTCCTGGCCTTTATGCACAAAATGCTCAAAGAAGAACTTCTGATGCTCTTCGCCAGCATGGAAGTGGTGTGGGGTCAGGGACACCGAGAACACCGGCACTTCGGTTTCCAGTTGAACCTGCATCAGGCCGCTGACCACCGACTGGGCGACGAATTCGTGACGGTAAATCCCGCCGTCCACCACCAGAGCTGCCGCGACAATGCCGGCATAACGGCCGGTCTTGGCCAGCAACTTGGCATGCAAGGGCATTTCAAAAGCCCCGCCGACTTCGAAGAAGTCGATGTCGGATTCCTGATAACCCTGGGCAATCATTTCCGCGACGAAGCCTTTACGGCTCTGGTCAACGATTTCCTTGTGCCAGCAGGCCTGGATGAACGCGACGCGCTCGCCCTGATGGTGTTTGCTTTTGCTGTCGATTGCGGTGGGTTGCATGTTCTGACTCCTGTTTGTGTGAAAAACAGGGCGTTATGAATCGAATGGGATTTAAGGGTACGCAGGCACGAGTGTCTGCGGACGGCGCTTAGGTATCGAGCCTAGGCGGCGCCAATCCCGTTCTCTCTTCATCCGGACTATGACCGTCGGCCCCGGGATCACACCGGGTCTGCTGACCTTGCCGCCAGTCACCGCCGAAGCCGTGCCGTCACCAAGCGCTCGCGGGCTATGCGCATTGCGCGCAATTACCGCCGGTGGGGAGTTGCACCCCGCCCTGAGAACGTTTTGCCGCCAGATTGTTGGGCGGCGCAGCGTTTTTAACACATATTTCTCACCTATGCATTGCTGCTATCTGATGATTGCTATCGAGTTTTTCGTCGAATGAATAAGCCTTTTGCACTTCAAGGGTTGATTATTCGTCGGCATGACCGCAGTAATTCCTACCTGAAAGGGATTTTCCCCTGCTAACCGAGGCCAGATTCATGAGCGTTATCGATCTTCGCAGCGACACAGTCACCCAGCCTACCGCCGGCATGCTCGACGCGATGGCCTCAGCGGCTACCGGGGACGACGTTTATGGCGAAGATCCGACAGTCAATCGTCTGGAAACCGAGTTGGCAAAACGCCTGGATTTCGCCGCGGCACTGTTTGTCCCGACGGGCACCATGAGCAATCTGCTGGGATTGATGGCGCATTGCGAGCGCGGTGATGAGTACATCGTCGGTCAACAAGCCCACACCTATAAGTACGAAGGGGGTGGTGCGGCAGTGCTGGGCTCGATTCAGCCGCAGCCACTGGAAATGCAGGCCAATGGTTCACTGGACCTGGCGCAGGTTGCCGCCGCGATCAAGCCGGACGACTTCCACTTCGCCCGCACCCGACTGCTGGCGCTGGAAAACACCATGCAGGGCAAGGTCCTGCCCTTGGAGTACCTGGCCCGGGCCCGCGGTTTTACCCGTGAAAACGGGTTGCAACTGCATCTGGACGGTGCGCGGCTGTATAACGCGGCGGTCAAGCTGGGTGTCGATGCCCGGGAAATCGCCCAGCATTTCGATTCCGTCTCGGTCTGCCTGTCCAAAGGCCTGGGCGCACCGGTCGGTTCGGTGTTGTGCGGTTCGGTGCAGTTGATTGCCAAGGCGCGGCGTTTGCGCAAGATGGTTGGCGGCGGCATGCGCCAGGCCGGGATTCTGGCGGCGGCGGGCTTGTATGCCTTGGATAACAACGTTCAGCGCCTGGCCGACGACCACGCCAACGCCCGATTGCTGGCCGAAGGCCTGCGCGCGGCGGGTTATGAGGTCGAGCCGGTTCAGACCAACATGGTTTACGTGAACATGGGCGACCGGGCCGAGGCGATCAAGGCGTTTGCCGCCGAACGCGGGGTCAAGCTCAGCGCCGCCGCACGCTTGCGGATGGTCACTCACATGGACGTCAGCGCTGGGCAAATCGAGCAGGTCGTCGCGACATTCGTCGACTTTTCCCGTAAGTGATAGCGTTAGCAGTCCAATTGACCGTTTCTATCGTATAAACACGCTGTACCCCGCGCGCAGGGCCGATATAATGCGGCCCTTTGCCGTCGTTTCGTCTGTTGACGTTTCGAACAGGCCTTTGGCCGCAGCCTCCGTGGAAGAACCTAATGAAAAGCGCAGAAATCCGTGAAGCCTTCCTTCGCTTCTTCGAAGAGCAAGGCCACACCCGTGTAGCCTCCAGCTCTTTGATTCCGGGCAACGACCCAACCCTGCTGTTCACCAACGCGGGGATGAACCAGTTCAAGGACTGCTTCCTGGGCCAGGAAAAGCGCGCGTACACCCGCGCCGTCAGCAGCCAGAAATGCGTGCGCGCCGGCGGCAAGCACAACGACCTGGAAAACGTCGGTTATACCGCCCGTCACCACACCTTCTTCGAAATGCTGGGTAACTTCAGCTTCGGTGACTACTTCAAGCGTGATGCAATCACCTACGCCTGGAACTTCCTGACCTCCGAGAAGTGGCTGAACCTGCCGAAGGAAAAGCTCTGGGTCACCGTCTACGCCAGCGATGACGAGGCGTATGACATCTGGACCAAGGAAATCGGCGTTCCGGCCGAGCGCATGGTTCGCATCGGCGACAACAAGGGGGCGCCATACGCTTCCGACAACTTCTGGACCATGGGCGATACCGGGCCGTGCGGTCCTTGCACCGAGATTTTCTACGATCACGGCGCCGACATCTGGGGTGGCCCACCAGGTTCGCCGGAAGAAGACGGCGACCGTTACATCGAAATCTGGAACAACGTGTTCATGCAGTTCAACCGCACCGCCGATGGCGTACTGCACCCGCTGCCAGCACCGTCGGTGGATACCGGCATGGGCCTGGAGCGGATCAGTGCCGTGCTGCAGCACGTTCACTCGAACTATGAAATCGACCTGTTCCAGAGCCTGCTGAACGCATCGGCCAAGGCCATCGGTTGCACCAATGACGCCCAGGCTTCCCTGAAAGTCGTGGCGGACCACATTCGTTCCTGCGGTTTCCTGATTGCCGACGGCGTACTGCCGTCCAATGAAGGCCGTGGCTACGTGCTGCGCCGGATCATTCGTCGTGCTTGCCGTCATGGCAACAAGCTGGGTGCCAAGGGCAGCTTCTTCTACCAGATCGTCGCGGCATTGGTCGCCGAGATGGGCGAAGCCTTCCCTGAGCTGAAATCCCAGCAGGCACACATCGAACGCGTACTGAAAGCCGAGGAAGAGCAATTCGCCAAGACCCTGGAACAGGGCCTGAAAATCCTCGAGCAGGATCTGGCCGAGCTCAAAGGTGACGTGGTGCCGGGTGATGTCGTGTTCAAGCTCTACGACACCTACGGTTTCCCGATGGACCTGACCGGCGACATCGCCCGTGAGCGCAGCCTGACCATCGACGAAGCAGGTTTTGAGCGCGAAATGGAAGCCCAGCGCGTCCGTGCACGTTCGGCCAGTTCCTTCGGCATGGACTACAACAGCCTGGTCAAGGTCGACGTCGACACCGAATTCACCGGTTACCACGCGACCAAAGGTTCGGCGAAAGTCGTTGCTCTCTATAAAGACGGGCAGTCGGTCGACGTATTAAGTGAAGGCGAAGAGGGCGTCGTGGTGTTGAACCAGACTCCGTTCTATGCCGAATCCGGCGGACAGGTTGGCGACTGTGGTTATCTGCAGGCCGGTGCTTCGCGTTTCGATGTGCGCGACACCACCAAGACTGGGGGCGCGTTCCTGCACCATGGCGTACAGGCTTCGGGCAGTCTGATCGTTGGCGCGCCAGTGGATACCCATGTCGAAGCAGAGGTGCGTCACGCTACTTCGCTGAACCACTCGGCCACTCACTTGCTGCACGCCGCGTTGCGTCAGGTGCTGGGCGATCACGTTCAGCAGAAAGGCTCGCTGGTTGACAGTCAGCGCCTGCGCTTCGACTTCAGCCACTTTGAAGCTGTCAAGCCTGAGCAGCTGAAGGCCCTGGAAGAGATCGTCAACGCTGAGATTCGCAAGAACTCCGCTGTTGAAACCGAAGAAACCGATATCGAAACCGCCAAACAGAAAGGCGCCATGGCGCTGTTCGGCGAGAAGTACGGCGACAGCGTGCGCGTGCTGAGCATGGGCGGGGATTTCTCCGTTGAGCTGTGCGGTGGTATCCACGCCAACCGTACCGGCGACATCGGCCTGCTGAAAATCATCAGCGAAGGCGGTGTGGCCTCTGGTGTGCGTCGTATCGAGGCAGTCACCGGTGCTGCGGCACTGGCCTACTTGAATGCGGCTGAAGAACAACTCAAGGAAGCGGCCAACCTGGTCAAGGGCAGCCGCGACAACCTGATCGACAAGCTGTCGGCTGTGCTGGAGCGCAACCGTCTGCTGGAGAAACAACTCGAGCAGTTGCAAGCCAAGGCGGCCAGCGCGGCCGGCGACGATCTGTCGGCGCAAGCGCAGGACGTCAAGGGCGTGAAAGTGTTGGCCGTGCGTCTGGACGGCCAGGACGGCAAGGCGCTGCTGGGGCTGGTCGATCAGCTGAAAAACAAACTCGGTCGCGCAGTGATCCTGCTCGGCAGTGTCCATGAGGAAAAGGTCGTTCTGGTTGCAGGCGTAACCAAAGACCTGACTGGCCAACTCAAAGCCGGTGATTTGATGAAGCAAGCCGCTGCGGCAGTGGGCGGGAAGGGTGGTGGTCGTCCAGACATGGCGCAGGGCGGCGGTACCGACGCCGGCGCACTGGATGCAGCACTGGCGCTGACCGTTCCATTTGTAGAGCAGGGTTTATAAGGCAGGGTGTCCGGCCCGCAGTCTAGTGGCGGGCCGGTACGCTGTTTGAGTGATTATTTGGGCGCCCTTCATGGGCAGAGGCGGCTTTGAAATGGCTTTGATCGTACAGAAATTTGGAGGCACCTCGGTCGGCACTGTCGAGAGAATCGAGCAGGTCGCCGACAAGGTTAAGAAATTCCGCGATGCCGGCGATGACCTGGTGGTTGTGCTGTCTGCAATGAGCGGCGAAACCAACCGTCTGATCGATCTGGCCAAGCAAATCAGTGGCGACGGCCAACCGGTTCCTCGCGAACTGGATGTGATCGTGTCCACCGGGGAGCAGGTGACGATTGCCCTGTTGGCCATGGCGCTGATGAAGCGTGGTGTGCCAGCAGTGTCCTACACCGGCAATCAGGTACGGATTCTGACGGATAGCGCGCACAATAAAGCGCGTATCTTGCAGATTGATGACCAGAAGATTCGCGGCGACCTGAAGGCCGGTCGCGTGGTGGTTGTCGCCGGTTTCCAGGGCGTCGACGAACACGGCAACATCACCACGCTCGGTCGTGGCGGTTCCGACACCACCGGCGTGGCGCTGGCGGCAGCCTTGAAGGCTGACGAGTGCCAGATCTACACCGACGTCGACGGTGTCTACACCACCGACCCGCGCGTGGTGTCCGTGGCTCAGCGCCTGGACAAGATCACCTTCGAAGAGATGCTGGAAATGGCCAGCCTCGGTTCCAAGGTGTTGCAGATCCGTGCGGTGGAATTCGCCGGCAAATACAACGTTCCGCTGCGCGTATTGCACAGCTTCAAGGAGGGTCCGGGCACCCTCATTACTATTGATGAAGAGGAAACCATGGAACAGCCGATCATTTCCGGCATCGCTTTCAATCGCGATGAAGCCAAGCTGACCATCCGTGGCGTGCCAGACACCCCGGGCGTTGCGTTCAAGATTCTCGGCCCTATCAGCGCCGCGAACATCGAAGTCGACATGATCGTGCAGAACGTCGCGCACGATAACACCACCGACTTCACCTTCACGGTGCACCGCAATGACTATCAGGCGGCACAAGGTGTGCTGGAAAACACCGCTCGTGAGATCGGTGCCCGTGAAGTCGTTGGCGACACCAAGATCGCCAAGGTGTCGATCGTCGGCGTTGGCATGCGCTCTCACGCTGGCGTAGCCAGCCGCATGTTCGAATCCCTGGCCAAGGAAAGCATCAACATCCAGATGATCTCGACGTCGGAAATCAAGGTTTCCGTAGTCATCGAAGAGAAGTATCTGGAACTGGCTGTGCGCGCCCTGCACACGGCTTTCGATCTGGACGCACCAGCCCGCCAGGGCGAGTGATGCGTTCACCAAAGGGCGCGGTCTGACCGCGCCCTTTGTTTTTTTGAATGGCGTGACCCCGAGGCTGTTCTTTTGCTCGCGCTAGTCAATACTCAGGCATGTAGGCCGCGACCGCTCTGGTTGTCGGTCGAGTGCCTTTTTTTTGCAGACTGTTGTCCCTGAAATGTAAGGCGTGAGGAGAAAGGTATGTTGATTCTGACTCGTCGGTGCGCAGAAAGCCTGATTATTGGTGATGGCGAAATCACCGTGACCGTGCTCGGCGTCAAAGGAAATCAGGTGCGTATTGGTGTGAACGCGCCTAAAGAGGTGGCTGTCCACCGTGAGGAAATTTACCTGCGCATCAAGAAAGAGAAGGACGAAGAACCAAGCCATTAATTTTTATCGTTTTTTATGTTTGCAAACGGGGAAGAAGCTGGTTAATATACGCCCCGTGTTGCGGAGAGCTGGCCGAGTGGCCGAAGGCGCTCCCCTGCTAAGGGAGTACACCTCACAAGGGTGTCGGGGGTTCGAATCCCCCGTTCTCCGCCATTATTTGCGTAGTACGTTGTAATCTGGCTTCTTCGGTAAGTTGTTGAAATTACTAGAAAAAAGCGCTTTACAAACAGATTGAACGGCCTATAATGCGCGGCAACAAATGCACTCGTAGCTCAGCTGGATAGAGTACTCGGCTACGAACCGAGCGGTCACAGGTTCGAATCCTGTCGAGTGCACCATTTAAGAGTTGTTTGCAGTAATGTGAGCTACTCTGTTTCAACCAGTTGTGGTCTGGTTTAAAAACACAAATGCACTCGTAGCTCAGCTGGATAGAGTACTCGGCTACGAACCGAGCGGTCACAGGTTCGAATCCTGTCGAGTGCACCATACAACAGAAAGCCCGCATTTAATGCGGGCTTTTTGCCGTCTGGGATTTAGCTTTTCCTTTCGTGCATCCCTTCTCATCGAATTCAATGTTCGCGCCACGACCTCGTTTGGTTTCGTAGCGATAGCGTGTGCTCGAGTTCCGAATGCTGATCTTGTCTGGCTTGCCGAGAGCGCTTTCGACGTCTTGCTGAGTCATGCCTGCGATAATTCGTTGATTGATGATTGCCTCGCGCCGCTCTTTCGCGCTGATCAGATTTCCGCATTTGTCCTCTGCCTTGCCTACGACAGTTGGGGCTCTTCTCTGGATTTTCGTGCCGGGTGTATCGCCACGCTCGGCTTCAGGTATTAGAGCCGTTACTGCGCCAGCGGGTGCGAGTGTGCGGACATCCTGGAGCGAAAAGCTTTCGCCTGTCGTGCAGCTCAGCGTGGTAAAGGTAATGTGCCCATTGTCCGCCTCGCATCGGTGAATGGTCGTGGCAAGCGCTATGGGCGGGCAGAGCAGGGTGATGAGTAAATAACAGTGTGTGCTCGCTGGCATCGGGCGTCCTCCATGACGTTGTTCTCAAGCGTAGTCGACACATTTTTCTGCTGCGGTGTGTTTTCTTTTCAGGATAAGTCGTCGCAGTTTCAAGGATCAGGATGGCGCTCAGGTTTGTCTTGCAAGCGCTTGTTTCAGCCGCGATTTTTTAACATTTAAAACCGTCAGGCGGTGTATCATTGCGCCCGTCAGCCCCGCCGGGGCTTGTGGAATACCTCCATGGACTTACCCAGTAGTTACTCAGTAAAACGTTTTTCCAATCATGAATTGACTGATTGATCCTTCCGGCGTGTTCCACTGCTGGGAGTGGAGTTCGCCTATGTCTGAAGTTGAAGTAAAGAAAACACAGGAAAGCTTGCAGGACCGCCTCGCTCAGGTTGTTGAGCTGTTGCAGCGTCAGCGAGTGGTTGAAGACCTGACTCACCGCCAGGAAGGCCCGCATCACGATCGGGTCGAAAACCTGGTTCATCGGCAGAATCTCGTCGAGTTGCAGCGCAAGCTCGATGACCTGCACTCCGCCGACGTCGCCTATATTCTTGAAGCCTTGCCGTTGGACGATCGTCTGACACTCTGGCAATTGGTCAAGGCTGATCGCGACGGAGACATCCTTCTCGAAGTATCCGACTCGGTCCGTGAAACCCTGATCGCCGACATGGATGATCATGAGCTCCTGGCTGCTGCCAAGGACATGGATGCCGACGAACTCGCTGACCTGGCTTCCGAGCTGCCGCGAGATGTCGTCCACGAGCTGATGGAAACCCTCGATGCCCAGCAGCGCGAGCGCGTACGGTCTGCGTTGTCTTATGACGAGGAGCAGGTTGGTGCATTGATGGACTTCGAGATGGTGACCATCCGCGAGGATGTCAGTCTCGAAGTGGTTCTGCGTTACCTGCGGCGTCTCAAGGAGCTGCCAGGTCATACGGACAAGCTGTTCGTGGTCGACTATGACGGCGTCCTCAAGGGCGTCCTCCCGATCAAGCGTTTATTGGTCAACGATCCCGAAAAGCAGGTTTCTGAAGTCATGGCCAGTGATCCGGTGAGTTTTCATCCGGACGAAGAAGCCTACGATGCTGCCCAGGCGTTCGAGCGTTACGACCTGATTTCCGCGCCTGTGGTCGATAAAAACGGCAAGCTGATTGGTCGTTTGACTATCGATGAGATGGTCGACCTGATTCGTGAAGAGAGCGAAAACGAAGTTCTCAACATGGCGGGTCTGCGCGAAGAAGAAGATATTTTTGCATCGGTCTGGAAATCATTGCGCAACCGTTGGGCCTGGCTGGCGGTGAACTTGATCACTGCATTCGTCGCATCTCGGGTGATTGGCCTGTTTGAAGGTTCCATCGAAAAGCTCGTGGCGCTTGCCGCGCTGATGCCGATCGTTGCGGGCATCGGTGGCAATTCCGGTAACCAGACCATCACCATGATCGTTCGAGCCATGGCGCTGGACCAGGTGAGCACCGGTAATACTTCACGACTCATGCGTAAGGAGTTGGCGGTAGCACTGATCAATGGTGTGATCTGGGGTGGTGTGATCGGGGTTGTTGCTTACCTGCTATATGGCAGCTGGTCTTTGGGGGTGGTGATGACTGCTGCCATGACGCTCAACTTGTTGCTCGCTGCGTTGATGGGCGTTTTGATTCCGATGACGCTCGCGCGGCTTGGACGCGACCCGGCAATGGGGGCCAGCGTAATGATTACGGCCATGACGGATAGTGGTGGGTTCTTCATTTTCCTCGGGCTGGCCACGATCTTCCTGCTCTGAGTTTTTATTGCTGTAAAGCCCGCGCTACCAAGCGGGCTTTTTTTTGGTTCTTCACGGAATCCCGGGAAACACAGAAACAAGAACGCCGATTTGATTGATGATGTTCGTGCGAGCAAACACATCTAACAAACCGGCGTTCTTATGCGCGATATTAATACTTTCCTTCCTTTTTGGGAGGGCTTTTCTGTCGTCAACATCAAGCCTGATGGTGACGCCCTCCAGATTGATCTAGCACCCCACGCCACCCGATTCCCTTCCTGTGGCGGCTGCCAAAAAACCTGTTCAACCACTCATGAGTATTGCGAGCGAGTCGTTCGTGATTTGCCCATTCTTGGCCGTGCGGTACGCCTCAACGTTTTGCTCAGGCGAGTTGGCTGCCGCGATTGTGGCAAACGCATGGAGGCCGTCAGTTGGCTGGATCGCTATGCGCGCATGACGCGCCGCTTGGCCGATGCGGTTATTCAGGCTTGCGAGCGTCTTCCCACTCTGCACGTGGCCCAAATGTTTGGCCTGCATTGGGACACGGTTAGATTGCTGGAACGTCGCGCCCTACAGGCGGTATTGAGCGAACTGCCGAAGGCGCAACCACGACGTTTGGTGATGGATGAGTTCGCGCTGTTCAAAGGGCATCGCTACGCCAGCGTTGTTCTGGATGCCGACACACGACGGGTTCTGTGGATCGGCGAAGGCCGCAGCCGGGCGGCGATCAGACCGTTCTTCGAAGAACTTGGGCCAGAAGGTTGCGCCAAAATCGAAGCGGTGGCGATGGACATGAACACCGCTTTTGACCTGGAAGTTCGTCAGCACTGCCCGAAAGCGCGAGTGGTCTACGACCTGTTTCACGTAGTGGCCAAATACGGCCGAGAGGTCATTGACCGGGTCCGCGTCGACGAAGCCAACCGGCTACGTCACGACAAGCCGTCTCGCAAGGTCATCAAACAAGCGCGATGGCTGTTGCTGCGCAATCCGCAGAATCTGAAAACACCTGAACAAGAGGTTCACCTGCAGGATTTATTGGCAGCCAACCAATCACTGATGACGGTCTATTTGATGAAGGCTGAACTCAAAACACTCTGGGCACCGAGTACCGCCTGGGCTTGGAGATCGGCCTGGAAGCAATGGCTGCGCCATGCTCATGAAAGCGCAATTCCGGCCCTGATCCAATTTGCCAAACGACTAAAGGGTTACTGGCGGGGCATCGTAAGTCGGGTTCGTTGGCCGATGCACACCGGTCAGTTGGAAGGAATAAACAATCGAATAAAGGTCATCAAGCGGATGGCGTACGGTTACCGGGATAGCGAGTTTTTCTTTATGAAGATCAAGAGCGTCTTTCCCGGTAATCCGTGAAGAACCTTTTTTTTGCCCGAATTTCAGGCAAAAAAAAGCCAGCGATCAGGCTGGCTTGAGCTTGCGGTGTGAGTCAGGAGGCGTCAGCGGCCATCTCGGCATCATGGGCAATGAGTGAGACAAGTGCGTTTTGCTGACGGTGGGAGAGTTGGCGGAAGCGTTGCAGCAACTCACGTTCGTGCAATGAAAGCTCTGGGCTGTCCAGGCGCATGCTTAGTTCTTCGCCCAGCGCACCTTCCTGAATAAGGCTCTGTTCAAGGCGTGCGATGATTTCGGAGTTCATGCTGCGGTGATGATTGCGAGCCACCTCGGCAATGCGTTCACGCATTCCGTCTGGCAGACGTACGACGAACTTGTCAGCCGTACGGCTGGAATAAATTGCCTGTTTCAATGGGCGCATATATTTAACCGGTTAGTTCAGGGGAGCGGTTCTCGGGATTGGCCGCAGGATGTCTGATACGACAAGCGCTATGGCCAAATGTTCAACCTGAATTGATAGAGGCGCGCATCATGCCTCAAACTTGCCAGATCATTGGCGTCAATTCTGTGACAAATATTGAACTGGGTAAAGGCGTTATGCCAGCACCAATTATCAGAAATGCGGACTGGTTTGGAAAGCTGTCCAGGTCCGTATCGCCGGTTGCGTCCTCTGCCTGACAGTCGACGTCAAGATCTCTGACGGGGTGTCATACGAATCGATCACTGTTCCTTACCCTTTACAGGATAGTGGCAAATGGCCGATTTACTAGAGGTGGATAGGCGGCGAGGGCTATTTAGGATGGATGGCAGAGGATTTTGTCATGGGGGCTGCCGGACCTGGTTGGTAGGGGGGAGTTGTCGAATGGCGTCCGTCCAGTGTTTCTGTCGGCGTGAGGAAGATATCCTGAGTCGCCTATTGGTTTTGCTCGGTAAAACTCCGCCGCCATCTGGAGCTTCCTCCTACACTTAAAAAGCCCACGGATGACATGACAAAGGTGGGATTGCCCGTTAACATGCACGCCGTCTATCGCTCTGCGTATTCTCGCGGGCAATTTGTGTCTCAGTAGCTCAATTGGATAGAGCATCCCCCTCCTAAGGGGAAGGTTGGCAGTTCGAACCTGCCCTGGGACACCACCTTTGATAACCCTCCAGTCTTTTTTTCATCCGTCGTTAGCAGTGGCTACTCCGATGTGCTTTCTGGCGGGGGCTGACTTCTTCTATATAGAAGGAGGTGAGGCTTCCCACTTTTTGCGCGTTAATAATAGAAAAACCAAATCAGTGCTTGACGGCAGATCTGAGGTGTCTATAATTCGCCCCACTTCCGGCGCAGTCGAAACGGAAAACTCCTTGGTAAACAATGAGTTACGCAGTTTTCGGCAGCAGGTTGCTTCAGGTCATCGAAGCTGAAAGGAAGTTGAAAAAGAGGTGTTGACAGCAGCGAGTAACGCTGTAGAATTCGCCTCCCGCTGACGAGAGATCGAAAGCGCAAGTGGTTGAAGTTGTTAAGGAAAACCTTGAAAACTTCTGAAATAACCGCTTGACAGCAAATGAGGCTGCTGTAGAATGCGCGCCTCGGTTGAGACGAAAGCTCTTAACCAACCGCTCTTTAACAACTGAATCAAGCAATTCGTGTGGGTGCTTGTGGTATCAGACTGCTAGTCAACAGATTATCAGCATCACAAGTTACTCCGCGAGAAATCAAAGATGTAACCAACGATTGCTGAGCCAAGTTTAGGGTTTTCTCAAAACCCAAAGATGTTTGAACTGAAGAGTTTGATCATGGCTCAGATTGAACGCTGGCGGCAGGCCTAACACATGCAAGTCGAGCGGATGAAGGGAGCTTGCTCTCTGATTCAGCGGCGGACGGGTGAGTAATGCCTAGGAATCTGCCTGGTAGTGGGGGACAACGTTTCGAAAGGAACGCTAATACCGCATACGTCCTACGGGAGAAAGCAGGGGACCTTCGGGCCTTGCGCTATCAGATGAGCCTAGGTCGGATTAGCTAGTTGGTGAGGTAATGGCTCACCAAGGCGACGATCCGTAACTGGTCTGAGAGGATGATCAGTCACACTGGAACTGAGACACGGTCCAGACTCCTACGGGAGGCAGCAGTGGGGAATATTGGACAATGGGCGAAAGCCTGATCCAGCCATGCCGCGTGTGTGAAGAAGGTCTTCGGATTGTAAAGCACTTTAAGTTGGGAGGAAGGGTTGTAGATTAATACTCTGCAATTTTGACGTTACCGACAGAATAAGCACCGGCTAACTCTGTGCCAGCAGCCGCGGTAATACAGAGGGTGCAAGCGTTAATCGGAATTACTGGGCGTAAAGCGCGCGTAGGTGGTTTGTTAAGTTGGATGTGAAAGCCCCGGGCTCAACCTGGGAACTGCATTCAAAACTGACAAGCTAGAGTATGGTAGAGGGTGGTGGAATTTCCTGTGTAGCGGTGAAATGCGTAGATATAGGAAGGAACACCAGTGGCGAAGGCGACCACCTGGACTGATACTGACACTGAGGTGCGAAAGCGTGGGGAGCAAACAGGATTAGATACCCTGGTAGTCCACGCCGTAAACGATGTCAACTAGCCGTTGGGAGCCTTGAGCTCTTAGTGGCGCAGCTAACGCATTAAGTTGACCGCCTGGGGAGTACGGCCGCAAGGTTAAAACTCAAATGAATTGACGGGGGCCCGCACAAGCGGTGGAGCATGTGGTTTAATTCGAAGCAACGCGAAGAACCTTACCAGGCCTTGACATCCAATGAACTTTCCAGAGATGGATTGGTGCCTTCGGGAACATTGAGACAGGTGCTGCATGGCTGTCGTCAGCTCGTGTCGTGAGATGTTGGGTTAAGTCCCGTAACGAGCGCAACCCTTGTCCTTAGTTACCAGCACGTAATGGTGGGCACTCTAAGGAGACTGCCGGTGACAAACCGGAGGAAGGTGGGGATGACGTCAAGTCATCATGGCCCTTACGGCCTGGGCTACACACGTGCTACAATGGTCGGTACAGAGGGTTGCCAAGCCGCGAGGTGGAGCTAATCCCATAAAACCGATCGTAGTCCGGATCGCAGTCTGCAACTCGACTGCGTGAAGTCGGAATCGCTAGTAATCGCGAATCAGAATGTCGCGGTGAATACGTTCCCGGGCCTTGTACACACCGCCCGTCACACCATGGGAGTGGGTTGCACCAGAAGTAGCTAGTCTAACCTTCGGGGGGACGGTTACCACGGTGTGATTCATGACTGGGGTGAAGTCGTAACAAGGTAGCCGTAGGGGAACCTGCGGCTGGATCACCTCCTTAATCGACGACTCAGCTGCACCATGAGCTCCCACACGAATTGCTTGATTCATTGAAGAAGACGATAGAAGCAGCTTTAAGCTCCAAGCTGATAGCTCACGCTAACAGTTACAAGCTCGAAATTGGGTCTGTAGCTCAGTTGGTTAGAGCGCACCCCTGATAAGGGTGAGGTCGGCAGTTCGAATCTGCCCAGACCCACCAATTTTGTATGGGGCCATAGCTCAGCTGGGAGAGCGCCTGCCTTGCACGCAGGAGGTCAGCGGTTCGATCCCGCTTGGCTCCACCATAAACTGCTTCGAAAGTTTGAGAGTTTAGAAATGAGTATTCCGGTGTGAATATTGATTTCTAGTCTTTTGATTAGATCGTTCTTTAAAAATTTGGGTATGTGATAGAAAGATAGACTGAACGTTACTTTCACTGGTAACGGATCAGGCTAAGGTAAAATTTGTGAGTTTAATCGCGAATTTTCGGCGAATGTCGTCTTCACAGTATAACCAGATTGCTTGGGGTTATATGGTCAAGTGAAGAAGCGCATACGGTGGATGCCTTGGCAGTCAGAGGCGATGAAAGACGTGGTAGCCTGCGAAAAGCTTCGGGGAGTCGGCAAACAGACTTTGATCCGGAGATGTCTGAATGGGGGAACCCAGCCATCATAAGATGGTTATCTTGTACTGAATACATAGGTGCAAGAGGCGAACCAGGGGAACTGAAACATCTAAGTACCCTGAGGAAAAGAAATCAACCGAGATTCCCTTAGTAGTGGCGAGCGAACGGGGACTAGCCCTTAAGTTGATTTGAGATTAGCGGAACGCTCTGGAAAGTGCGGCCATAGTGGGTGATAGCCCTGTACGCGAAAATCTCTTATCAATGAAATCGAGTAGGACGGAGCACGAGAAACTTTGTCTGAATATGGGGGGACCATCCTCCAAGGCTAAATACTACTGACTGACCGATAGTGAACTAGTACCGTGAGGGAAAGGCGAAAAGAACCCCGGAGAGGGGAGTGAAATAGATCCTGAAACCGTATGCGTACAAGCAGTGGGAGCCTACTTTGTTAGGTGACTGCGTACCTTTTGTATAATGGGTCAGCGACTTATTTTCAGTGGCGAGCTTAACCGAATAGGGGAGGCGTAGCGAAAGCGAGTCTTAATAGGGCGTCTAGTCGCTGGGAATAGACCCGAAACCGGGCGATCTATCCATGGGCAGGTTGAAGGTTAGGTAACACTGACTGGAGGACCGAACCGACTACCGTTGAAAAGTTAGCGGATGACCTGTGGATCGGAGTGAAAGGCTAATCAAGCTCGGAGATAGCTGGTTCTCCTCGAAAGCTATTTAGGTAGCGCCTCATGTATCACTGTAGGGGGTAGAGCACTGTTTCGGCTAGGGGGTCATCCCGACTTACCAAACCGATGCAAACTCCGAATACCTACAAGTGCCGAGCATGGGAGACACACGGCGGGTGCTAACGTCCGTCGTGAAAAGGGAAACAACCCAGACCGTCAGCTAAGGTCCCAAAGTTATGGTTAAGTGGGAAACGATGTGGGAAGGCTTAGACAGCTAGGAGGTTGGCTTAGAAGCAGCCACCCTTTAAAGAAAGCGTAATAGCTCACTAGTCGAGTCGGCCTGCGCGGAAGATGTAACGGGGCTCAAACCATACACCGAAGCTACGGGTATCATCTTCGGATGATGCGGTAGAGGAGCGTTCTGTAAGCCTGTGAAGGTGAGTTGAGAAGCTTGCTGGAGGTATCAGAAGTGCGAATGCTGACATGAGTAACGACAATGGGTGTGAAAAACACCCACGCCGAAAGACCAAGGTTTCCTGCGCAACGTTAATCGACGCAGGGTTAGTCGGTCCCTAAGGCGAGGCTGAAAAGCGTAGTCGATGGAAAACAGGTTAATATTCCTGTACTTCTGGTTATTGCGATGGAGGGACGGAGAAGGCTAGGCCAGCTTGGCGTTGGTTGTCCAAGTTTAAGGTGGTAGGCTGAAATCTTAGGTAAATCCGGGGTTTCAAGGCCGAGAGCTGATGACGAGTTACCTTTCAGGTGACGAAGTGGTTGATGCCATGCTTCCAAGAAAAGCTTCTAAGCTTCAGATAACCAGGAACCGTACCCCAAACCGACACAGGTGGTTGGGTAGAGAATACCAAGGCGCTTGAGAGAACTCGGGTGAAGGAACTAGGCAAAATGGCACCGTAACTTCGGGAGAAGGTGCGCCGGTGAGGGTGAAGCACTTGCTGCGTAAGCCCACGCCGGTCGAAGATACCAGGCCGCTGCGACTGTTTATTAAAAACACAGCACTCTGCAAACACGAAAGTGGACGTATAGGGTGTGACGCCTGCCCGGTGCCGGAAGGTTAATTGATGGGGTTAGCTAACGCGAAGCTCTTGATCGAAGCCCCGGTAAACGGCGGCCGTAACTATAACGGTCCTAAGGTAGCGAAATTCCTTGTCGGGTAAGTTCCGACCTGCACGAATGGCGTAACGATGGCGGCGCTGTCTCCACCCGAGACTCAGTGAAATTGAAATCGCTGTGAAGATGCAGTGTATCCGCGGCTAGACGGAAAGACCCCGTGAACCTTTACTATAGCTTTGCACTGGACTTTGAATTTGCTTGTGTAGGATAGGTGGGAGGCTTTGAAGCGTGGACGCCAGTTCGCGTGGAGCCATCCTTGAAATACCACCCTGGCAACTTTGAGGTTCTAACTCAGGTCCGTTATCCGGATCGAGGACAGTGTATGGTGGGTAGTTTGACTGGGGCGGTCTCCTCCTAAAGAGTAACGGAGGAGTACGAAGGTGCGCTCAGACCGGTCGGAAATCGGTCGTAGAGTATAAAGGCAAAAGCGCGCTTGACTGCGAGACAGACACGTCGAGCAGGTACGAAAGTAGGTCTTAGTGATCCGGTGGTTCTGTATGGAAGGGCCATCGCTCAACGGATAAAAGGTACTCCGGGGATAACAGGCTGATACCGCCCAAGAGTTCATATCGACGGCGGTGTTTGGCACCTCGATGTCGGCTCATCACATCCTGGGGCTGAAGCCGGTCCCAAGGGTATGGCTGTTCGCCATTTAAAGTGGTACGCGAGCTGGGTTTAGAACGTCGTGAGACAGTTCGGTCCCTATCTGCCGTGGACGTTTGAGATTTGAGAGGGGCTGCTCCTAGTACGAGAGGACCGGAGTGGACGAACCTCTGGTGTTCCGGTTGTCACGCCAGTGGCATTGCCGGGTAGCTATGTTCGGAATAGATAACCGCTGAAAGCATCTAAGCGGGAAACTAGCCTCAAGATGAGATCTCACTGGAGCCTTGAGCTCCCTGAAGGGCCGTCGAAGACTACGACGTTGATAGGTCGGGTGTGTAAGCGCTGTGAGGCGTTGAGCTAACCGATACTAATTGCCCGTGAGGCTTGACCATATAACACCCAAGCAATTTGATGCTCCGAGTTGAAAAGACGAAAGAGACCAGATTGCGGTGTGTGAAGACGCAATGAACCGAAAGTTCGCCAACACACAAACTATCGCATACCCAATTCGCTGGAACGTCGCAAGACGCGTCAGCTCAAGAATTTCTTGACGACCATAGAGCATTGGAACCACCTGATCCCATCCCGAACTCAGAAGTGAAACGATGCATCGCCGATGGTAGTGTGGGGTTTCCCCATGTGAGAGTAGGTCATCGTCAAGATTAAATTCCGAAACCCCTATCTGCGTATGCAGGTAGGGGTTTTGTTTTGTCCGCAGGAAAGTGGACCGGAAAAAAATACTGATTCCGCCGCCCCCATCCCCGGCTTCTCGCCAGGCAAATGCGCAAATGCACCCTTGTGGCTTCAAGAGAACACCATCACTGGCCGATAACCTCAAGGTCGCAGCGATCTTCACTTCTGGCAGCCTTAAATCGTTATCGCCGTCCAAGAGAAATCGCTTGATAGCCTATGGCTACTAGCTATCATCTGCGCGCCGCAAGGTCAGGTGAAGCTGATCTTGTTCATGTGCTTGCCCCTCGGTACTTCTTCTTAAATTGCCTGGAAATCCTCGATGCTGTCGTATCACCAAAAGAGTTTTCTGATCGTCGATGATTTTTCGGACTTCCGCAGTTCGGTCCGCTCGATGTTGCGGGAACTGGGTGTCAAGGATGTGGATACCGCTGACACAGGCGAGCAGGCGCTGAAAATGTGTTCGCAGAAGTCCTACGACTTCATCCTGCAGGATTTCCATTTAGGCGATGGAAAGAAGAACGGCCAGCAGGTACTCGAAGATCTGATGATCGAGAAGCTGATCAGCCATGAAAGTGTATTTGTCATGGTCACCGCCGAAACCAGCCAGGCCATGGTGCTCAGCGCGCTGGAGCACGAGCCTGACGCTTATCTGACGAAGCCCTTCAACCGTTCCGGGCTGGCCCAGCGCCTTGAGCGTCTGGAGCAGCGCAAGACGTTGCTCAAGCCAATCCTGCAAGCCCTCGACCGGGGTAAGCCGGTGGAAGTACTCAACGCTTGCATTGCCCTGTGCAAGCAAGATATCCGTTACTCGCCGCTGTGTCTGCGCTACCGCGCCGACGCTCTGCGCGACCTGAATCAGAATGAGGCGCTGGAGCGCCTTTATGACAGCATCATCGCTGATCGGCCGTTGCCGTGGGCCTTTGCCGGTCTGGGCAAGTTGCTGTTCAAGCGTGGTCAGGTTGCACAAGCCAAAAGCATCTACGAAAAAGCGCTGAAAGTATTCCCGATGATGCCGGCGCTCTATGACGGCATGGCGGATGTCCTGGTCGCCGAAGGGGATACGAAGTCGGCTCAAAAAGTGTTGGAGGAGGCGGTTCGCTTGTCGCCATTAGCGGTGCGTCGTCAGGCTCAACTGGGTAAGTTGGCGATGGCCAATGAGGATTTCGACACCGCTTCCAAAGCCTACCGCCAAGCTGTTAGCCAAGGCGCCCAGTCACGTTTCAAGGATGCTGAAAGTAATCTTGGACTGGCCCATGCCTTGATCAGCAAAGGAAGTGAAAAAGGCCTGGATACCCGCACTCGGCTGGAAATCAATACAACGTTGAGCGCAGTGGCCAAGGAAAACCCGACCGACCCCGGCCTGCAAATCCGTGCGCGATTGATGAAGGCCACCAGTCTGTTGCTCAACGATGCCGAGACCGCTGAAAAGCTCACCGAGCAAGCGTTGATGCGCCTCGATGGCATGGAGCAATTCATGAGCGCCGAAGCGGCGCTATTGGTGGCCAAGCAGTTGCAGATGCTCGGTCAGGCAGAGGCCGGCACGTCGATGCTGAAGAACTGTGCGGAAATCTATGGTGACGATCCGGCAGTCATGAAGGACATCGCCAAGCTCACAGATGATCCGAGCATCCTCAACTCCGGCAATGCGGCTGCAGATCTCAATCGGCAGGGCGTTCGCGTGTACAAGACCGGCAACCTGGTTGAGGCGCGGGAAGTGTTTCGCAAAGCTTTGGCGTTACAACCGAAGAACATCAGTATCGCGCTGAACATGGCACAGGCACTGTTGCATGGCACCGATACCAGCGTACCGTCGGCTGAACTTGAAGAGTGTCGAACCTGCCTGAAAATGGTCGGTTTGATGCCGGATACCGATGCGCGCTATCCGCGCTATCAGAAACTGAAAAGCAAGGCGTTTGGCTAATGGACGACAACCAGCAGACCCTGGATTTTTCTACGGTGATCGCTTCAACCGTACACGATATGAAGAACTCGCTGGCCATGCTGATGCAGGCCCACAGTCAATGGTTGGCGAACCTGCCCGATCCGGCACGGCATACCCCGGAGCAAGGCGTGATCGAGTTTGAATTCGCTCATCTCAACGGCATGCTCGTACAACTGCTGGGCCTGTATAAGCTCGGTGTCAATCAGATGCCCCTGCAACCGGCTTACCACGAGCTCGATGATTTCATCGAAGCGCAACTGGCCTGTCATCAGGATGTATTTGCCAGCCGCGGTATTGCCGCGACCTTTGAAGTCGATCCTTTGAGCCCGTTGGGGTTCTTCGATCGAGAGTTGATCGCCTCGGTTCTGGCCAACAGCATCAACAATGCCATTCGATATGCCCGTCACGCGGTGCTGATCAGCGTCAGCGACGAAGCCGGGCAGCTGGTGCTGACTATCAACGACGATGGGGAAGGTTACCCCGTCGAAATGATCGAGCGTCAGGCGGACTACGTGCAAGGCATCAACCACAGCAGTGGCAGCACTGGCCTGGGTCTGTACTTTGCCGGGCGGATTGCCGCATTGCATCAGCGCAATGGTATCGGCGGACGCACCGAAATCAGCAACGGCGGTCCGTTAGGCGGTGGCGTCTTCAGCCTCTATCTGCCCTGATCACTTCTCGGGCGTAAAGCTTTTTGTTTGACGCTGCTTGATATTCCGAACACGTGGAGCCTATTTTGTACGGGTCGCCGTTCGCGGCTTGCACAAAAACAAGGATTGCGTCATGACAACCGTTAGCCTGAATTCACTCGCGCAGCGATTGACGGGCATCGATGAGATTGAGTGTGTCACGCCCGATTTGAATGGTGTGCCGCGGGGCAAAGTGATGACCGCCGAGGGGTTTCTGGAGGGGCGGCGTTTGCAGATGGCGCGGGGTGTGTTGCTGCAATGCATCATGGGCGGATATCCGCCAGCACGTTTTTACGGCAGCGATGACGGCGACCTTGCGCTGGTTCCAGACCCTGCGCAAATCCATCGCTTGCCCTGGAGCAAGCAACCGCGAGCACTCGCCATATGCGATGCGCACGAGCTCACCGGCGCAAGCTCCAACCTGTCGACCCGCGGACAACTCAAGGCGGTCATCACGCAATACAAGGCCCTTGGTCTCGATCCAGTGGTGGCCACGGAGCTGGAGTTTTTTGTCTTCGCACCCAACACCGATCCAACCCATCCCTTCCAGCCACCGGTAGGCCTGGACGGTCGACGCGAAGACGGCCATTCGGCGTTCAGCGTCAGTTCCAATAACGGCCTGCGGCCGTTTTTCACCGAAGTCTATGAGTGCATGGCGGCGTTGGGCTTGCCTCGCGATACCTTCATGCACGAAATGGGTATCAGCCAGTTCGAGATCAACCTGCTGCACGGCGATCCATTGCTGCTGGCCGACCATACGTTCCTGTTCAAGCATTTGCTCAAGGAAGTCGCACTCAAGCACGGCCTCACCGTCGTCTGCATGGCCAAGCCATTGGCACATACGCCGGGCAGTTCGATGCATATTCATCAAAGCATCGTCGAGGTCTACACAGGGCGTAACGTGTTCAGTGACGAGGCTGGCCAGCCGACTGCGACCTTCCGTCATTTCATCGCCGGTCAGCAGACCTGCATGGCGGATTTCACCGCACTGTTTGCACCGAATGTGAATTCATATCAGCGCTTGTGTCATCCCTTCGCATCACCGAATAATGCCTGCTGGTCCCATGACAACCGCGCCGCGGGTTTGCGTATTCCGGCCAGTTCGCCGGTCGCTCGTCGGGTCGAGAACCGCTTGCCGGGCGCCGATGCCAATCCGTATCTGGCGATTGCAGCCAGCCTGGCGGCGGGTTTGTACGGCATTGAGCACAAACTGGAGCCAAGCGAACCTATCCAGGGTGAATTCGAGGTGCCGGACAATCTTTCATTACCTTGTACCTTGCATGCTGCCCTTGAGCGTCTGAAACGTAGCCAATTGGCGAAGGAACTGTTCGGCAAGGAGTTCATCGAAGGCTACATTGCTTCGAAGAGCATGGAGTTGACCAGCTTCTATGATGAAATCACTCCCTGGGAACGGCGTGTTCTAGCAGCCCAGGCCTGACGCACCATCCATCTCGGACTATCTTTTCGGTAGTCCGATTTCTCACCGCAAGGAGCCGCTCGGAACGCCGATGCGCCAAATCTGGAAACCCTTTCGAGCGCTTTATTTCGCCTCGCTGATGATGCTGATCGGCTCCGGCTTGCTGAGTACTTACCTGGGCCTTCGCCTGGCGGCCGATAACGTCGACAGCCTGTGGGTGGGTGCGTTGATGGCTGCCAACTACTTCGGCCTGGTACTGGGCGGCAAGATTGGCCACCGTTTGATTGCCCGTGTCGGGCACATTCGCGCTTACTCGGCGTGTGCCGGGATCGTTGGCGCCGCGGTGCTCGGGCACGGTTTGGTGGACTGGTTGCCGGCCTGGATATTTCTACGGGTCATCGTCGGCCTGGGCATGATGTGCCAGTACATGGTCATCGAGAGCTGGCTTAACGAGCAGGCCGAAGCCTCGCAGCGCGGCACGGTATTCAGTGGTTACATGATCGCCTCATACCTGGGGCTGGTGTTGGGGCAACTGATTCTGGTCATGCACCCGGGCCTGGGTCTTGAGTTGCTGATGCTGGTCGCCTTGTGCTTTGCCCTGTGCCTGGTACCGGTGGCGCTGACGCGGCGAATTCACCCGGCACCGCTGCACCCGGCGCCTATGGAGCCGCGATTTTTTATCACGCGGGTGCCTCAGTCGTTGAGTACGGTCCTGGGGGCGGGGCTGATCATCGGTTCGTTTTACGGTCTGGCGCCCTTGTATGCCTCGCAGCAGGGGTTGTCCACGGAACAGGTCGGTCTGTTCATGGGCAGCTGCATTTTTGCCGGCCTGGTGGTGCAGTGGCCGTTGGGCTGGCTGTCGGATCGTTATGACCGGGCGCTGCTGATCCGCTCTTTTGCTTTTGTTCTGGCACTTGCCGCATTGCCCTTGGCGGTCATGAAGCAGGTGCCACTGGAGGTGCTGTTTATTGCCGGGTTTCTCTGTTCGCTGGTGAAGTTCTGCTTGTATCCGCTGGCAGTCGCATTTTCCAATGACCATGTCGAAGCTGACCGTCGGGTGTCTCTGACGGCCATGCTGCTGGTCACTTATGGCGTTGGGGCGAGCATCGGGCCGCTGGCGGCCGGGGTGCTGATGAAGCTGTTCGGCAGCCAGATGCTGTATGCCTTCTTCAGTTTCTTCGCCTTGGTGCTGGTGTGGCGAATTCGCCCGAAAGCCGTCACCAATCTGCATCAGGTGGACGACGCGCCGCTGCACCACGTGGCTATGCCGGACAGTATGTCCAGCTCACCACTGGTGGCTTGCCTTGATCCGCGGGTCGATGAGCAAGTGGTTCAGGATCAGATGCAGAATCCGCCTGCCGAACAGGAGCCGCAGACCGATACGCCTCCAGAAGAACCGGATTCGGGTCGGGAGCAAAGTTTCACTGAAGCCAGGCCGTAACACTCAGGCATAAAAAACGGGCAGTCACCGCAAGGGGCTGCCCGTCTTTGTTAGCGCGTTACATCAGAGGTCGTCTTTGTCGAAGCGCCGGGCTTCGCGTTGCAGCTGGTAGACGAACCGCTCGACTTGCCGCTGCACCAGCCCGCTCATGTTGTGGAAGCGTACACCGGCGAAAGTAGTGGAGATCTTTTCTTCGAAGTGCAGATACCGCAGTTCGACCGGCGCGGTCATCTTGCCGAAGGGCAGGGCGGCCATGAAGCGATCATAGACTTGGCCCAACTGCAGGCTGCCAGTGATGTCGCCGGTGAAGCGCAACTTGCAACCGGTGGCCGAGATGTCCAGCAACTTGCCGCTGATCGGCGCCTTGAGTTTCTCGCCATCCAGGTCGACGTCGACCAGTTGAGCCAGCTTCAATGCCGCACGGAATGCATTGCGGCGCTGGTGGTAGACCACTTCGTCGGGCAGCGTGCCACGGTAGCAACGACTGCCACCGGATTCGTCGATGGTCAGCGGACCATTGCTTTCCCACGCTATGCGCACACCATCGTGGAAACCTTCAACCTTGAACGGCTCGCCGGCCAGCAGGAAGCGTTCGCCGTCACGGGGAATCATTTCATCCAGGGCAATCATGTTGCTGTCGCGATCAATGTCCACCAGATAGCTCTGGAAGCGCTGGCTGCGCTCATGGAACGTGATGATCAGCGGGTCATGGCTTTCTTGCAGTTGGCGAAGGTTGCCGGAGATTTCCAGAGGCGTGCTGAGCACCTTGGGTGGCTGCGGAGCATCGTCCGCATTTAAGGCATTGGACACGGTTAATCAATCTCCAGACAAATTTTGACTACGGCTAGCCAGCATTTTGCCAGCATGTTTCGCGTCTTGATAGTGCGTGCTCATCGACGGGCTCAAGCCTGACTGAGCGGGCGCGGTTTCACAAGCTTGGAAAATGTTCCGCTGGCGTCATAGAGCGCTGGAGGTTCGCCGCCGGTGAGGATTTTCAGCTGAGTGGCCGTGGCGGCCTGCTGTACCAGAATCGACTGGCCGTTGTTGGCATTGGCGGCTTGGCATTGAGTCAAAAGGTCGGTCAGCACATCGCTTTGTGCCAGCAGTGCTTCGCCGACGCTCGACTGGCTGGCCAGTTGCTCCAGACCGCTACGGTTGGTCGGCAGGTTGAGACTGGCGAGGATTTCACTGCGCTTGCGGCCATGCTGTTCAAGCAAAATGATCAAGGCTTGCTTCTGCGCCAGAATATCTTCGAGCAGGGACATGTCGCGACCATGCAAGGCGAGGGACTCGGTACGCAGTAACTCCAGCAATTGTTGCGCTGGAGCAAAATCGTCGGTGATCAGTTGCAGTAGATTCGTGTCGTGCATGGCTGGCCTTGGGTTTTAAGCGTCCAAAAGCCTGGCGCCGGCCGGGGCCTAGCGCTGGGCTTCGAAGTTGAGCAGTTTGCTGGCTACACGGTTGCTGTCGACTTTATAGCTGCCATCGGCAATCGCTGCTTTCAACTCGGCCACGCGGGCTTTGTCGACGACAGGCTGATCGCGCAGCGTATCAGTGATCTTCTGCAACTGTTGAGCCTCATTGCTGAGATGTACCGATTCCCCGACTGTAGCGGTACCGGCCTGTTCGGCCTGGGTAGTCAGCGGTGCGGATTTACCGGTTTCGGCGGTTTCCTTGGCAGCGCTGGTACGTGTACTGCCCGTCAATGACGAGGAACTGTTCAAACGGCTGAAATCGATGACCATGATAAAAACCTCTGGGAATTTGGACGCTTGCCATGTTTTCGGCCATTCCCTGAAAAACTTTAGGCCCATTTATCAATGAGCTTGCGCGCGTCAGCGCTTGCCCTGTATGGGGCACAGTTTAGGGAACAGCCATGGCCAGCGCCACATCTTCACGAAACACAGGGCTCTGCATGGCCGCCTACATGGAAACCTCCACCTGGCCCGGCGCGATGACTTGCGCCTTGATGACTCGTTGGGAGTTGAGGTTTTTCACCCGGATCTGTTCGCTCATGCCGCCATTGGACAGCGCTTCGCCGGGCATTCGCACGCTGAGCGTACCGCTGCGGGCGGTGATCACCACTTGATCACCTTTGCGGATAACTTCCGCCTGTTCGAGATGGACCAGGGTAATGACCTGATCGGTGACCATTGGTCGGGTAAGTCGTTGTCCGATCGCCTGTTCGACGGAGGTCAGGTAGCCCTGGTTGATCGCACTGATATCCCGCTCACGCAGGATCACATCCTCAGGCTCGACAATGCCGGCGCGCCGCAGTGGTCGCGAGGTGGTCACGACGTCGCGAAACAGGCGTACTTGAGCGGGTACGAAGACCGTCCAGGGGGATGTTCCCTCGCAGCGAACCTTGACCGTGACCCGGCCCAACGGCTTGGCCGGACTCTCCAGTGAGGCTGTCAATTCCTTGTCGCACATCGGCATGCGCATACGCGGATCGAGCTGGTTGACCTGGATTTCGTAGCGACCTTCCGTTTGACTGGTAGCCAGATAGTCTTCTACGGTGAATTCAAGAAAGCCCTGGGTGACGCCGATAAGCATGTCAGGCAAGGTAACCGCGTCAGCAACGGCAGGGCTGCCAGTGTTGAACAGGCACACAGCCGCCAACGCACCGAGGAATTTGCGGTGGAGTGTGGTCGGGCGTCGGAAAAATGTCGGTTCTGTGTTCATACAAAGATAAAAAGCAAGCGCCGTGCCGTTTAGAGATGAATGTGCGTCGCAACAACACTTAGCGTTGGTGTAGGAGTCTGGGCATGGCTGGTGTAATGGATTCGGTGAACCAGCGCACGCAACTGGTAGGGCAGAATCGCCTTGAGCTGTTGTTGTTCCGTCTCGACGGCCAGCAGCTGTATGGGATCAACGTGTTCAAGGTTCGGGAGGTGTTGCAATGCCCCCAGCTGACGCTGATGCCCAAGTCCAGTCCTGTCGTGTGCGGCGTGGCGAATATCCGGGGGGCGACCATTCCGATCCTTGATCTGGCAATGGCGACTGGCTCCGGCGCTTTGAAGGACAAGAACAATCCCTTCGTGATCATCACGGAATACAACACCAAGACCCAGGGATTTCTGGTGCGCTCGGTGGAACGCATCGTCAATATGAACTGGGAGGAGATTCATCCGCCACCCAAGGGGACCGGTCGCGATCACTACCTGACGGCGGTGACGCGGGTCGACAATCAGTTGGTTGAAATCATCGACGTCGAAAAGGTGCTGGCGGAAGTGGCGCCGACGCCGGAAGCGATTTCCGTCGGCGTGGTCGATGTCGAAACCCAGCACAAGGCACTCTCGTTGCGTGTGCTGACGGTCGATGATTCGTCGGTGGCGCGCAAGCAGGTCACGCGCTGCCTGCAAACGGTCGGTGTCGAAGTGGTGGCGTTGAACGACGGCCGGCAAGCGCTGGATTACCTGCGCAAACTGGTCGACGAGGGCAAGAAGCCGGAAGAAGAGTTCCTGATGATGATCTCCGACATCGAGATGCCGGAGATGGACGGGTACACGCTGACGGCCGAGATCCGCAACGATCCTCGCATGCAAAAGCTTCATATCATCCTGCATACTTCGTTGTCGGGCGTGTTCAATCAGGCGATGGTCAAGAAAGTCGGTGCCGATGACTTCCTGGCCAAATTCCGTCCTGATGACCTGGCATCCCGGGTAGTCGACCGGATCAAAGCAGCAGATATCAGCTAGGGGCGTCCGGCCCCTGGCAGTCAACACGATTTAAGAGGCGGCAGCATTGTCTACGGGTAATTTGGATTTCGAACAGTTCCGGGTATTCCTGGAAAAAGCCTGTGGCATTTTGCTCGGTGAAAACAAGCAGTATCTGGTCTCGAGCCGTCTCAACAAACTGATGGAGCAGCAAGGCATCAAGTCCCTGGGTGAGTTGGTCCAACGCATCCAGACCCAGCCGCGCAGCGGGTTGCGCGAGATGGTGGTGGACGCGATGACGACCAACGAAACCTTGTGGTTTCGTGACACCTATCCGTTTGAAGTCTTGAAGAACAAGGTACTGCCTGAAGCGATCAAGGCCAGTCCCGGCCAGCGTTTGCGGATTTGGTCGGCGGCGTGCTCGTCGGGTCAGGAGCCGTACTCGCTGTCGATGTCCATCGACGAGTTCGAGCGGACCAATGTCGGGCAATTGAAGATGGGGGTGCAGATCGTGGCCACCGATCTGTCCGGCACCATGCTCACCAACTGCAAGACCGGCGAATACGACAGCCTGGCCATCGGTCGCGGTCTGTCGCCCGAGCGGCTGCAGCGTTATTTCGATCCGAAGGGGCCGGGACGCTGGGCCATCAAGGCGCCGATCAAGAGCCGAGTGGAATTCCGCTCCTTCAACCTGCTGGATAGCTACGCGAGCCTCGGCAAGTTCGACATCGTGTTCTGCCGCAACGTGCTGATCTACTTCTCTGCCGAAGTGAAGAAGGACATCCTGTTGCGCATTCACAGCACGTTGAAGCCGGGTGGCTATCTGTTCCTCGGTGCATCCGAAGCGCTGAACGGATTGCCGGATCATTACCAGATGGTTCAGTGCAGTCCGGGGATTATTTACCAGGCGAAGTGATCGGTTGGCGGTATCAAAAATCGGGAGTCCTCAGGGCTCCCGTTTTTTTTTGCCTGATGAAGTATCGGCCCCACAGGGGATGCGGTGTTCTCTCGGTCGAGTAAAGCGGCAGAAAAGCGGCATCCAGCGGAAACCGGTTGCCGCTTTTCTGGCATTGCCGCATTGCCACGGCCCGCAAAGTCCCGGTTTACGGGCTTTTTTGAATTGGCATGACGCTTGCTATATCCATCGTACGAAAAATCAGGTCACCCGAAGGTTTCCCGACATGAGCATCAGCTTCGATAAAGCGCTCGGCATTCACGAAAAGGCTCTGGGCTTCCGCGCCCAGCGTGCCGAAGTCCTGGCCAACAACATTGCCAACGCCGATACCCCGAACTACAAGGCTCGGGACCTGGAATTCTCGAAAGTACTCGAGGCGCAGAACGATAAAGCCAAGAACGGCACGTTCGCCTTGAACATGACCAACAGCCGTCATATCGAAGCCGAAGGCCTGGGTAATGGCGACGAGTCGCTGATGTACCGCACGCCGATGCAGCCCTCGATCGACCAGAACACCGTGGACGCTCAGCTGGAACAGTCGAACTACGCGGAAAACTCGGTCAACTTCCAGGCCAGCTTCACCCTGCTCAACAGTAAATTCAAAGGGCTGGTGTCAGCCCTGCGCGGAGAATAAGTCATGTCTCTATCCAGTGTTTTCAACATTGCCGGTAGCGGCATGAGTGCCCAGACCACGCGTTTGAACACCGTCGCTTCGAACATCGCCAACGCCGAGACTGTCTCGTCGAGCATCGACCAGACCTACCGTGCGCGTCACCCGGTGTTCGCCACCATGTTCCAGGGCGGCCAGAGCGGCGGCAGCGATTCGCTGTTCCAGAACCAGGATGCCGCCGGTCAAGGCGTTCAGGTACTGGGCGTGGTTGAAGACCAGAGCAACCTTGAGGCGCGCTACGAGCCGAACCATCCGGCAGCCGATGCCAAGGGTTACGTCTACTACCCGAACGTCAACGTGGTGGAAGAAATGGCCGACATGATTTCCGCGAGCCGTTCGTTCCAGACCAACGCCGAAATGATGAACACCGCCAAAACCATGATGCAGAAAGTCCTGACCCTCGGTCAGTGATAAGGGGCGACTCAGATGAGTGTTTCCGATACCACCAGTGGCTTGAGCCTCAACGACATCCTGGCCAACTCCGCAGTCAAGACCAAGACTGACGATAGCCTGGCTTCGGCAGCGGGCAGTGCCACCGGCAAAAAAGCCTTGGGCAAGGATGCGTTCCTGCAGTTGCTGGTGACGCAACTGAAGAACCAGAACCCGCTGGAACCGCAGGACAACGGCGAGTTCGTGGCGCAACTGGCGCAGTTCAGCAGCCTGGAAGGCATCACCACGCTCAACGACACCGTGGCCGGCATCGCCAGCAACTACAACTCGTCCCAGGCATTGCAGGCTTCGTCCCTGGTGGGGCGTTCGGTCATAGCACCGGGCGACAAGGCCGTAGTCGATACCACGAAGGGCATGACCGGTTCGATTTCGATACCGCAGTCGGTTGCCTCGACCACTGTGAAAATCACAGACAAGGACGGCAAAGTCATTCGCACCCTCGAACTGACCGATCAGAAAGCCGGCAATGCCAGCTTCACCTGGGATGGCAAGGACGACGCCGGCAACGTGGCCCCAACCGGCACTTACACCTTCGCGGCGAACACCACCATCGACGGTCAGGGCGTGGCGCTGATCACCAATCTGCCAGCAACCGTCAACAGCGTGACCATCAGCCAGACCGGCGGTGAGTTGATGCTCAACCTGGCCGGGCTGGGCAGCATCGCCCTGTCCAAAGTGCAAACCATTGGTATATAGAGCCGACTAACACGGCACAAAGGAGTGGAATATGTCTTTCAACATCGGCCTTAGCGGTCTCTATGCCGCCAACAAACAGCTGGACGTGACCGGCAACAACATCGCCAACGTTGCCACCGTCGGCTTCAAGTCGTCCCGTGCGGAATTCGAAGACGTTTACTCGGCCACCAAGCTGGGGGCAGGGAGCAGGACTATCGGCAATGGCGTGCGTCTGGCCAACGTTGCCCAACAATTTACCCAAGGCGATATCAGCAGCGGCACCGGTAACGTGCTGGACATGGGCATCAATGGCTCCGGCTTCTTCGTGCTGAACAACAACGGTTCGCTGTCCTACACCCGCGCCGGTACGTTCAAGGTCGACAAGGAAGGTTACGTCACCAATTCCGACTACACGGCGCGTGTTCAGGGTTACGGCGTGGATGCCAATGGCAAGATCATCAATGGTGTGTTGACCGACCTGCGTATCGACACCTCCAACCTGGCACCGAAGGCCACTACCACCGTATCGTCGACGATCAACCTCAAGTCTACGGAGCCCGCGATCGACGTCGTCGCGAACCCGTTCGACCCAAGCAAGACCGCGTCCTACACCAAGCAGTTCAGCACCCCGATTTTCGACTCTCAGGGTAACGAACACACCATGGATCAATACATGGTCAAGACGGGTCCCAACACTTGGGACACCTACACCCTGATCGATGGTCGCAACCCGAATGGCAGCGACCCGATGAACGCAGCTACCCGTCCTGTCCCTTCGACCATGACGTTTGATACCAGCGGCAAACTGGTATCGGTCAGCACGCCGAATCCACCGGGTGCGCCAATCGTCAGCCCGAATCTGGCCATCACCAACTGGACTCCAGGTAAAGTGACCAATGGTGTGTGGGCACCCAACGGTGCCGCCGCCGACCCGGCCGGTGTGACCATCGCCATGTCCAACACCACCCAGTTCAACGCCGATAGCGCGCGCTCGATTCCGGCGCAGAACGGCTACGCTACTGGTCAGATCTCCAACCTGACCATCGACGGCAACGGTGTGATGCTGGCCAACTTCAGCAACTACCAAACCAAGCCGATCGGTCAGATTGCGTTGGCCAGCTTCACCAACGAACAAGGTCTGCAGCAAGTGGGCGGCACCGCCTGGAAAGAAACCTACGCGTCGGGCATTCCGGGCTACGATTCGCCGGAAACCGGTACCTTGGGTTCGATCCGCTCCAACTCCCTGGAAGAGTCGAACGTCAACGTGACCAATGAACTGGTCGAACTGATCAAGGCGCAGAGCAACTACCAGGCGAACGCCAAGACCATCTCCACCCAAAGCACCATCATGCAGACCATCATTCAGATGACCTGATGTTTGATGCAGCTGCATAAAGAACCCCTCGCAAGAGGGGTTTTTTCATGGCCGTGATTTTTGTCAGGGGCTGAGGTTTCGGTTGCCTGTGCTGGCCCCTTCGCGAGCCTGCTCGCTGGCGGTGGGCCAGGCACCACGCGCCGACAGGCAAAAGAAAACCCCCGATCAACCAGAGGCTCATCGGGGGTTTCAGGTAGGCGCCTTTCAGCGCCTGCCGGCTCAGCTTATTGGCAGAGTAGCCAGCTAGGATGTGTATACTTTCCTGAAGCCGCTGTAAGCCGTGGTATACAGCGATTTTCTCGCTGTTCTGACGTTTGCTATCGTATACTTTAGAGGGTTTTTTGGCATTCTATGCTCGAAAGTATACGAAAATCGATTTGGGGGGCGTGGCATTATTTTTTTACGTTCTGAGTCTATGGCCGTTTCCCAGACATCGGGAAGCCCGTCAGCTCCGAGCATCGATTCATCGCCCTTCGATTTTGCCCTGTGTTGTCATTGGGCTTTGCTGTAAGCCGTCACAACTTCGCATCCCAAGCGTCCATCGCCCCGATGAGAGTGTGGAACCACTGAAGCTCATGGCCCCGCAAGGCCGTAGCAATTTTCCGATTTGTATCGGCGTCAAACCACGGCGGGAGACTATCCATATCGCCCGAAAATAGGCTGGCCGTCATGACGGTGTACTCACCGGTTTTTATAGATTGAAGGCATGCGTACCTTACTGCCTCTCCGCTGGCGAGCCGCCGCCAAGCAACAACATCAATGCAGTCCAAGACATTTACTGGAGTTCCTCCAGTAGAGCCAGAATCGTGGCTCCCCTGAATGGCGGACGGCCAACCGTGAGTTCCCGGCTTGTGGACAAGATGCTTGAGTTGCTCACGCGATGTAATTATTTGATCCCGGATCTCTTCTGGATCTATAGAAATTACACCACCGGCGTTTACTGAAAGAGTCTTAAACTTGTTCGCTGCCGTGATAAAATTTTGCTCACGCGCCTTTTCGCAATCAGGGCGTCGGTCGGGATTGATGAAATTCCATAACTTTGAAATTAGCTTCAATGACACGCGTCCCGCTGACATAGTGGTTTGCCCGAATATAGAGTTCTTGAAAGCTGGCATGATTCGCCAAGCATAATAGAGATATAGTAAAAATTACCGGCTGCTGAATTCTCGAACCACTCAGCTATATTGAATTCGGGTATCAGATTGGTCATTTCCTTAGCACCTCAGATTACATATGCCAAGAACTCAATTGCTTCGTATGGATCAGAAAAGCCGGTGAGTGTGGCTCCATAAGTTCGAGTTACCTCTAATGTTCTCTCAGATGCCTCATAATATAAGGAGACCTTGACCTTATCCAATATCAATTTCTGATTACCTACCAGTTTTTCTGTCTTTGCCACCGCATCTGATCTGGATTCAACTGCAACTTTGAATGCTGAGTCACCATCAAGGTTCACGAGTGCAGTCTGAGTTTTCACTGGCTTCAGTGTTGTAATTCTCTCTAGCTTGTCAAGCTTTTTAAACCAGTCGTAGACGTCGAGCTTAGCGCCTTCGAAAGCGAAGGGCTTGGGGAGTACGCGTCTTAGAGTCGTAGTAAAGCCTTTCATGCTTTGCGGAGGGGACTCGGCTATTATCTCGTAAAGATTCAACTCTTTTTCACGAATATAAAACCTGAAGCTGAGATATTGAATGACGGTATTCTGAAGGGAATTCCCATATACATCTGTCAAATCACTGATCAAGGTATTTTGTTCATGATACTTAGCACTGAGCATTTTTTGGACGGGAGCTATTAGCTCCACGCCAGACCCAAAGTCGGGATCAAACGGCGCTGCCGACATCAGGTTGTTCAGCTCGTCCATTGTCGCATTTATATGCAGTAAAAAAATCTTGAACCTTATAGTTCGCATCTTTATTTACCTTTGGTTAGTGCTGCCAATGTAGACTCCGCCGCCTTTACAATAAGTTTTTTAATACGTTCCTCGTCCACTGGATTGGCTTTGACCCTTGCACCATATTCGCCTACCGATTGGTATCGCATGACACCTTTGACGATGTAGGAAAAATCCGCGCACTCAGATTGTCTGCCGAACTGTGACTCCAAGACGTAAACATCAGAATCAAACTGGTTTTCGTCCACGGCATGCCACAATATCTTCCAAATATAGAAACCATTCTCCTCAAGGCTGAGAAGTTGTTCCGACTCAAGCACTCCTTGACCACGTAATTGAGCTTTCGATATTCGAGTGATTGCCTTGGTCTCTTTGATCTCAGGCTCATCGCCGTCTAGGGAGTCAAATTCATCCTCCAGCATATCGTCATCGATATCTTTGACTGGGTTATATGTAGCAACGTCGATTACATCGAGAACTTTTATTTTGGGAAGGGCATGTATCATTTGCCGGAAAAATTTACTCCTCAAGCTTGAGTCCGGGAAGGATGCTAGAGAAATATCTACCACGCTAACCTTTTCATCGGTAAGAGTCTCTATCTGACTTTGCAGTGCGGCTGAAACAACCTTGAACTTATCGTTCATAGGCCCCGTAACCTTCCAACCATCAGCCGTAGGTTCAAACTTTATCTGCGCATCTTTCTGCACTACCTGCCTAAACTCTGACTGCCCGTAATCCGTTTTTGTATATCGCACTGTACACAGTATCGCGTCACCTTCGACCCAATAATCAACACTATCTTGATGCTTGTCCTCTAGCATCTCTTTTGTAGACTCAAGAGATTCAAGTAGCTTCTGTTTGCTTAAAGCGACCTTAAGGTCGATATTTGTTGTCCGCTCTCTAGCACTGTGAGCACCAATGAGTATCGAAAGTTTTTGAAAGTCAGCATAATCATGAAAAAAGCTACTGAATTTTCTAGCCAGGGATTCTTTGTCTGTGTCGGGAGAAATAATAATTCCCCGCGATAAGAATAGCTCTCGCAAGTGAGCAATTGTCACTTTTCGTTGGGTTAATGCATCGAACATGGCCTTATCTGAAGCGTAGTAAAGACTACCAATTTTCATGGTCGATCCCATCCGATGTGTTCGGCTTTGTAATTGTGCACCGCCATAGTAACTATCTGGAGGTCAATCCTTTCTAGTATGTTTCGACGATGTTCATCTTCGTTCCACTCACGAACATAATTCGCGATAGCTGACCGATAGTTGCTTATTAATTTGTCGCTGGAATCCTTGCAGATTATTCGAATTCTAATTTTCTTTTCTTTGTCGCCATTCAATATCTGGAACCTAGAGAGTGCGTCAAACAAGTACATGAACTCATATTCGCTCGCTCCACTACGCCGATAGTAGATAACATACCCTTCACCAAACGTTTTTATCTTGTGTCCGTCATCATCTATATCGTGAGCTTCGCCATGATGAATGATCAGATATGGAGATGCTATCATTTCCATCGTTGCTGGCCTGGCCCAGTAGTCACCTGCTGCCTTATGCAAGGTCATTTCTGGATACAAAAAAGTATACTTCCTTCGTGGGAAGGTGCCGTTTGCTACCAAGCTGTTTATATCCTGCCTAAGAGTCGCTATATAGTTAATCAGGGCTGGCTCGACGATGTGAAGTTGCTGCCCCTCTTTGACATGGAGGTTGTCCGACTTCAAATCTTTAAAGTGATCATAAAAATCTCGATCATATTGATCGTCATGATTGAATACGAAAAGCATTCCGCTTATTATTTTTTTCTCGCCACGAATAAGAAGGTAGCGATCTCGCCAGTCCGGGCTGATATAGGCGCAGTCTATTGATTTCGCCAAGCTCACCAGTGCTTTTCTGATCTCTGTGGTACCGATACTGCCCTTAGCATAGCTTTTTAAGTCTGTATGCATATAAACAGTTTTATTGGCATACGGATCAAAGTACCGGAATACAACATCGGTAGGGTGATGGTGGTCTCCCGACTTTCCTTTAGCATGGATTTCTTTTTGAACGCAGAGATAGTTCAGGTTCGAAGGCCCGACAATCTCCCACTTGAAGAACGAAAAAAGATCATCCGAAATCTTCTCTGCTATCCTTCCAATATTTACTAATTCCCCACCCGACATATCCCGTCAGCCTCTTATAGTTTTAAATAGCCAGATAAATTTATGATCACTATCGAGTCATGAAGACGCGAGAGAGTCAATCACTCCTATGATTGCCAGATGAACAACCCGATTAGAAGCATCTCATGCGCTGTGCGAGAAAGTGCAATGGAGCTGTAATGATGAGAATGGTCTCGATCTGCCATGGCAGCTATTTTGTAGTTCATGAGAGCTCCGCTCAGAAGAACAGCTACGGTTATTCCAAGGCTTAGACTTCCTTGGAAAATACCTCCTAATTTAAATGAGCCGCTGCACGCATATCGCGTAGGGGTCAAACCGTCCATATGCGAATCCATTCAATTGCACCTAATGAACCTTGGTGATGGCCCAATAATAGCTTCAAGATGTTGAGCTGTAATCCTTATTCGTCGGATTTCCATCGCATCGTGGTATGGAGGCCTGCTTTGATATCGAAAGTCAGCAGTGACGCCATTGCCAAATCATTCGCGATCCATGGCCCAACGTAATGAGCCCAAATGGGAGCATTAAGCCTAAAAATGGTGGTTAATGTCCCGTTTTGGGGACACTAACTCTCGCGCCCCATTAGGGACATATCTTCATCGCTCGGCTTTAATTCGGGAATTTATTCTTCGATTCGCCAGTTTCATGACGAGTCCAGCGCAAATTAGCTATCGACATGAATTGCCTAATCGCCAGCGCTCCCCGTTCATTTCTGGCTTTCGAGCCAGGCAAGGTCAGTGCTACCTCTACCTTGGCACGAGTCGCTTCGTACATTGCAAATGCGTTGAACTCAGAATCAAGCAGTACCAAGAGCACAGTATCAAAGGGTTGTCGTAGATCAATTGCACCCATACGGCCCGTAATCTTTTGCGGGTTCAGGATACAGCGCCCCTTGATCTGGATTCTCGCGACGCCAACTTCCAGCGTCTCTGTAGCGTCGTAACCTGCCTGCCTTGCAGGATGTAGTAACAGGCCGAGTCTAGTAGCAGCTTCGTACTCTGCGATCTCGCCTGTCACGCCCAGCGGCTTGCCGGTCAGGCGACAGAATCTACGCGCGAGCACCTTGGCCTCTTTCAAGATCTCTAGGATTTCATCCTGGATCAATGCAGCCTGCTGAGGTTCGTTGCCATGACTGAGTTCAATCATCTGCAAACGCCTCGAGCGCAGCGAGCAGCTTGGCAAGCTCAGTCAGGTTGGCTGCAGTCACGATGTCATATTCTCCTCGACTACTCAGCCGATACACCTCTCGAGCCTTTTTGACACGTTCCAGCAGAGGGACGACTATGCCTGACGCCCTTTCCAGAAACTCGTTGATGTCAGCCCGTGTCTGAGGAATTTTGTATCCTTTGGCCGCGCTTGTGATGATCACGTCCGAATCGCGAAGCTTGGCGATGCCGCTGGAGCGGATCCTCTGGTCGTTGATATCTCCGAAGCCGCTATCTTTTAGGTGGCCGACTATTTCTGCGGTTGGCACGTAGTCTTTGGTGACGAATTCGCTTTGGAATCTCAAGAACCGCAAGATGCTCAGCTGCAGGCGCTCATCCTCATTAGGATGCTCACCAGCCCGTTCGCTAAAAAGGTCAGCCTGACGGAGAGCTTCTTGGTGTACCTGGTAGTCAGCGTACCCAAATTCATCCGTCGGCGGCGGCAGAAGAGACTGGTACTTGGATGGCCACTCAAGCATTCCAAGGGTCAGGCTTCGTAGAATCTTTTTGTAGGCAAGAACTGCTTCTTCCGATGCTTTCTCTTCGTAGATCTGAGCGACTGAGCCAGCAAAAAAATCTGCAACCTGAACCAAGACGTTGTCCTTACTGGCCATCGTCTGGAAGGCATCTCTATCGCCAAATAGGTCATCGACGAACCGTTCTGAAACGTAGCTTTTGAGGCTCTCCTGAAATTCCTGGCCACCATGCTCGTCTACGATCATCTGGAGGTCGGGGTATGCGCGGAACAAACGTTCATAGAGCAACCCGTTCACGTATTTTATGAACGAGGTCTTGATACGGAGGCCGCCGTCTTTGTGAATTCGGGACTTATCAACGACGGTGAAATATAGTTTGAATGGCAGCTCAGATAGCTCGTTAAGGATTCGGGCACGGCGATCTGAATCCTTCGGCTTCAGATTGCTGGATTTGATCTCGCCTGTTTGAAAGTGACGCGTGCGGAGTGCTTCAGCTTGGGCATAAGCAGCTTCCAGATCTTTCTCTGCCACCAGAATGGAGCACACGATGAAGAAGCCCGAGCTTCCTCCCTTTGACGTATCAAGGTCGGAATTCCCGGACTCATCCACGAAAGCATATGTTCTGTCCATGAGCTTGCTCCATCAACAACGTGCTGAGCGTAGTGGGTCGCCCAATGGCAAGGTGGCGAACTTAGTTCGTCGCCGTGGTACTGCCTGGAGCGGGGCCTTCGCTGAACGTGTAGTTGATGACCACGTCATTTCGGATCAAGACGTCGAGAGTTTTCTGAGTGCCCGTGGTCGTTACCTTCATGGTGACCACGTAGCTTTGGGCATGCGCTGAGCCATTGGTGTAGGTGTAGATCCACTTCTCGTCAGTCTCGCTGACTGCGCTCTTAGCGTAGGGCTCACCAAACAGCGACTTCAACTCAGCAGTCGTGGTTTTGCCTTTGATGATGCTCGTAACGCTTGCCGACGGAAAGTCTCGGCCTGCGGTGTAGTGAGACGTAGCGCAACCGCCGAGTGCGACACACATCCCCATGACTGCGATGAGCTTTTTCATATCCTTCCTTGATCGTAGAAAGCTTCAAATCTAGCTGGCATCGAGGCTAAAAGCCATCACCACCTTGAGCACCTTCGCTTGCTCTCGCGTACGGCGCACTACACGCATAAGCAAACGTGCTTTTGCCCAAGGTGACCAGAGTAAAACTCCTGGCGTCTTGAGCTCAAAATCATGGGCGCAAATATACTTTCGCGTGGGGCGATGCTCTCGGTTAGCAGCCGACTGGTAGTTCTTCTGGAGCAGCCTGCAAAGGCAGTTTGCGGCCCAAAGCTATCGTTCAGTTTATTTGCGATACAGGGGCAGTTCAGTTACCAGTAGAGTTGAAAAAAATTATGAGCAACGAGCCTAGATTACATCTAAAATCGCACGGTAATTCAACTTTTGGGAAATTCCGCAATGATTAAATTCGATATGTCGTTGTAGTGCTCATAGAGCGCGTAGTGATTGTTAGATAAATTGAAATTACAGGTTATTCATCCACCCCCTAAAAACTCCAATGACAAAAGCTACCATTAGAGTAGCTTTTGTCAGCGAAAACCTATTTTTTTGAAGGTTTGCTAGGTTTCAAGTCGGGATTATTTCCTTGCGTGTCTTTATTGTCACGACGACGCTTATCAACTTCGCCGGTTGATTTGGCAATCGGTTTTGGGCCTGGTTTAAGCGCCATAAAATCTCTCCTTGTTGTTAATGTTATTTTAGTAGTTGCCGGATCATCCTATTAGCACTGACGGATACTTTCAATAGGCATGAGATGCATGATTTTAGCTATGTGAAAAAGATAGCTCTTGGCGTCATCTACTGGAAATCTAACGACAGGTAACATGTTGATTTTACGTTCATTGGTGCGACCTTGCAGGTAGATCTGCATCTCCAGAATCATTCGAGCATCGCCAAGGCGTATCGGCCTGCTAGCCGGCATGTTCTCGTGAGTGAGCCGGGGTAGGGGGTATCCTGACCAGCGCAGAGGACATCATTGATCTATTTGTAGTGTCGTCTTTGACCGTCCCGCCGGTGTCTAGAAAGGCGTCGATCCAGTTTGACGACCAATCCCGTTTTAGCTAATTCGGTGGCAGGGTTGGTTGTGAGAGAACGCGTCCCTATTGCATACCTGCAGCAGCATGTCTTAGATTCACTGCCTTTTAAGCATGGCAGCAGGCTGTCAATCCTAGGATTCTGAGGTTACGTCCCTAAATGAGCTCCACAATTGAATGGGAAGTTGAACTTACCAGCGGCGTTCCCATGTACTTGCATCAGCTTTCTCGCGAGAACGATAACAACGGGCATTTTTGGGTGTGGGGAGGAGTCGACGACTACCTCGATTGCACAAATGACCACTTCAGCTTCAGTTCCTCACATTTCGGCGATATCGAAGATGACCCTGATGTGGCCTGGCAGGTAGCGCACGAGCTTCTGTCGCTGTTCAACGGAGCAATGGCTTTGCTGTGGAACCAGCGACACCCTTTCCGGATTGCGCGCCTCTTGCGTGAGGGCCGGAGCGTAAACTACGTCGAAAAGCGCAATTTGCATGGCCTTCTCGGTGCTCTACCAGCCTCAGCGAAGCGAGGCAGGGAACGGGAAGATAGCGCGTTAGTTTTTCACCTTGTATCGCTTGCTTGCGAGTACCAAGACGCTTACCACTTGGTCAAGCTGTTTGAGCAAAAGGGCGGTTGGACTACCTATTACAAGATTCTCGAAACAATTGAGTCCTATACGGCGAAGTACGGTTTAACTGTGCCTGTAGACAAAAAGATTCAGAAAAGCTTTGAGCTGACTGCTAACAATTTTTCAATCAGTGGCTTTGAGGCGCGGCATGGATTCAAGCAGCAGGCGAAGGAAATCAAGACAGCATCTCTGACTATCGATGAAGGTTATAAATTCATCAGCGGGTACGCCAAGCGGTATCTGTCCACGCGGTTCGGCCCTACACTCCGGCAGAGACCGACTCTGAGATAGTTCTGTGTACTGGCTGAACGCCTTAAAGCCTTTTGCCGCAGCAGAACATCGCAGAGGGCAACCGTACAACAACGATGCAGGATTTATTGCAGTCGATCAGGCGTTGGCAGATACCTGGCGCCTGCTATACGTAAGAACTCACGCAAGCTGCGGCGCCCGACATCACGCCTAAACGTCGCAATCACGTACTTGGAGTTGACCGTGTTGATCACCCAAAACCTACCTTCCTTCGTAACGGACTGAATATCCGATGTCCGAATCAGCCTACCATCTGCAAATCGTTGGTACGGCCCAGGGCAAATGTGACTGAAAACTACGCCAACGGCACTGCATGCATGAATATGGACATTCACCAGGTAGGCCGTGACCAGCCCATTGTAATCTTGGCTCACTGCTTTGGCGATGCGAAGGAGGTCGAAGTCCGAGTAGCGCTTTTCGTGTAAATCGACCGCGACGGTATTGATGTCGTGCATGGCTATACGGACTCCGACGCTGATGCTAAACCGGTGGTCTCAGAACGGCGCCGATATAGCTCCCTTACCCCAACTAAGGCATAAAAATCTAGGTCGCGCTGATGGGTATTGACGTACACATCGCCACTCTCGACCTGCATAACGCAAATCGGCACCTCCACTTGGTTGAACCCCATGGAAAGTGATTCCAGCTTTTCCATCTTCCAGCCTGACCCGTTGTTCATCCATGCCGGGGTGACGACCTGAACGTCTTGAATGACTAAGCTCTCGTCTTGGGAGACCAGCAGCTCCACTAAGCGAGGCTCATCGTTCAGCATCTCTTCATAAGCTACGAACCGTCCCTCATGCCGGCGCTTGAGACTGACGTGATACCAATGCGTTGCGAGAGATCGTGAAACTGCGTGAAAGTGAGCCAGGTCGTCCCCGAACATTCCAACGGGCCCAGCCTGGTCTTGCATGCAAATCCTGAACATCTTGTTTCTCGTGTGAAGCAGGCCCACCAGGCGCACCTGCAATTTACTTGAAGGGATCATTGTCTTGTCGGAAGGCGTTGCCTCGAGGCCTTACCGAGTGCTCCTGCGAAACTTATGATTCTGAGCTTCGTCGCATCGAGCTGCTGCGGACATCAACTGCCCAGCAGAGGTCGGTTGGTGATCAGAAAAGGGAAAATATTGCGTCGATGGAAGACGACTTCCGGTGCCCAGGGCCGAGAAGAACGTAGACCGAGTTCCGCGTAGCAAACAGGAAGCCTTCTTTGAAGGTGGTGCCCATACTGGAACGCACCCAGTTACCGGGTTCGAATCGTCTCTGTTCGTCGTGCACCACCTGGTGGGCAAATAGAAACATTGGCTGGCAGCCTGAGGCGACTACCTTTGCGCGCTCGGCGTCAGTGACCATGGCGTCCAGGATGATCCACTCTTCGACGACACATAGTGGAAGGTGCTTGTAGTGCTTTCTGGCCGCCTGCAGGGCGTCATCAAGGCAAAGCTCCGCGCCCATTAGGCTGACACCAGGATCGCCCAACAGACCATCTTGAATGGGGCTATCCACGTCCATCTCTCCACCCTTAGGATTTATCATAAATTGTCAGGGCGTGGTCGCTGTCAGCTCACCTCCCTTGTTGGCGTCGGGCCTGGAGAGAGGGATTGGAGCCGCCCCGATATTTACAATAATACCTCATATTGATGTTTATCGGAAACCCAGTGGTATGGCTATATCCTGACTTTTGGCCAAACCATGCATCTCAAAATCGCCTTAGCAGGTACCCTCAGGGCTCTACGCCTGAACAAACGCTTCCGGTATGAGAAGCTTTCGGATGCCATCGCCAAGTCTAAGATCAGTGCTCTGGAGCGCGGTGAAACCAGCATCACGCTTGAGAAATTCGAAAACCTGTCTGAAGCACTTGAGATAGATCCGCTCGCCCTGCTGACCTTGTGCATGTCCGCACGGCTGGGGACGCCATATCCTGACCTCATGAAAAATGCACAAGAGCAGCTTCGAGCGTTTGAAGCTGATGGGGGCATGGAGCTATTAGCAGAGCAATTTGCCGATGGGGCTTTGATTCAGCGTACACGCGGAAAGCCTCAGAACCCTGAAAGCCTCGACGCCGTCAGGAGGCTAAAGGCAACCGGCATGACACAGGCGCAGATCGCCCAGGAGTTGGGCTTGTCGCCTAGCCTAGTGAATCGTCATTGGAAGCGGATACTCAATGAGAATTCTGATACTTCGCTTTAGAGTTGCTCGCTTCCATTAAGCACCAAGCAGTCCAAAGCCTCAATGTCACCCCAAATCTAAAATTGAAGGAATAATTGATGGGTAATGTTTTCGTCGATGTTATGCCTCCTGCGTACTGGCAGGATTTCGAGCGACTCACCTTAGACTATGCTAGAACCGTGTGGAAGGATGACTATGCGGAGAGAAATGGACGACAAGGCCAGGCACAAGCGGGCGTTGACGTCTCTGGATACAACAGCACGCAGAAGGAGCACACTGGTATTCAGTGTAAAAAACGCATCTGGAAAACGAAGCCCGGGGCTGATGCCCCCTCCAGCACGCTAACTAAAAAAGAGATCGACGATGAAATAAATGCGGCTAAAAGCTTTATCCCCGAACTGGATCGCTTTGTTATCAGCACAACTGGGCCAAAGGATGCGGAGCTTCAACAGTACGTACGTGAGTTCAACAGAAATAAAAAGAGCGGATTTTCTGTGTCACTAATCTTCTGGGAAGATTACGTTGAATTTTTGAACAACAACCAGGAACTTATGTATAGATACTATGAGAATGTGCTCAAATACCGCCAGACCTACGACCCAGTCGAACATTACTACCTGCTTCTACATATGGCGTTTAATCGCCCAGCAATAAGAACTCCATTTCATCTAGAGAATAGGGCAACAGACTTCATTGATGCGCTGGCCGCAACTCAAAATGCAATAGCCACTGGATGCTTGAAAGACCGGGGCAACCATGTTATTGATCAGGCAATAGTTCCAAAAAAGAAACCAAAAGAGCTCAACGCAGCGGCAAAGCTATTACAGCGCGCAAGAGATATCTCAACAAAAGCTCTAGCTGGCAAACGCATTGTTGAGCACCCATCTGTAATTGAGATTCGAGACAGGGAGACTGCAGACAAGCTTAATGAGCTTAGATCTGAAGCAGTAAACCTGTTGAATGAAATTTTAGCCCCAATGAAACTCCCTACAATCTCAATCGACTCAGAATAGCAGGCCAACAACCAGACCCATGGCATGACATTTCAACCCCTGCCAGCAGGCATGTCTAGGCAGTGTGCTACCTACCGATGCCCTCGGAGCCAATTCACATGGACATGATCCGGTTCAACGATTTTTATCTCCGCCTCTAGAGCCAACCTTAAGCGGGATGGTCAGGCCTTGCTGGACGAGTTCTATGCCCTCTGGCGGGATGCAGAAACCTAGGGAGTTGAAGCCGATAAACCGCACAAAAAGCAGTGACGGAGCCTCAAATGGAATCCTCTGAAAATCAGAAAAAGATGCAGGCCCTGTTTCTGGAGCTTGTCCGCCGCCAACAAAGTCTTCAAAAAACCAGTGATCGAGGGTTCGATATTTGGAATCATTTAAAACAAGATATTGATGAGATATTTAAAATTATCAGAGAGGTGGTGCTGCCGGAATACCCAGACCTCGATACTGTCATTCATAAAGAAACACGACCGCAAAGAAATTATGAAAACGAGTTGAATCGGCTATGGGCCAAGGCTCTGGATATTTTTGGGAGCTATTTTGAAACTCGAATTTCTCCGGCGCTTAAGCTCATAATTGAAGACAGCAGTCAAGAAGGTAAATCTAACATCAAAGAGATGCAGGTTTTTATCTTCTGGAAGGGGTTAATCCCTACATTGGCTGGTCATGGCAATCCAGGTGATGATCTGTACCTGTATGTTAACCATGCGATGTTATTTTCAGATGAAGAACTCGTATCGAGAATGATTGCCAAAAATCTTGATACTCCTCACCACTCGCCTGAAGCTATTTTTGGTATATGTGGGCTGCTTCTCCAATCCCACCAAGCGTCCAAAAATGGATCGATGGACGAGGCTTATAGCTACCTTATTGATGCTAGTCACATGTTAGGCATGTATCACTCATCTGAATACATAATGGAGCGATTCGATACGGTTGCAGATAGTAGAAAGGCTAGGATTAATGCTGAAAAGCGTCACTCTACAGATACTAGATTCATATTGGGTAAGGCTAGGGCTAGAGAGTTATTTTACAGCTTGCGGGAAGAAGGGCCCGATGGAATACGCCCGATGTGGAAAAGCGCTAGTAAAGCCATGACCGCAATTTCCAAAGCTCTTGTTAGAGAAATTGCGCAATCCAATAGAACGGATATTAAAATATCTGACAGCAAAATTTATGATTTGTGCAAAGAGCTTTGCAAACAAGAAAGACATCAGAAAGAATATCCAGATTTTGGGATCATCCCAGGGTACCGCCTTAAAGACGGTACCTTCATTCACTTCGACGACCTTTAGAATTCGATTTCGGTGCTTTTAGGGTCAGAGATCACAAGAGCCCACTCCTGCGTTTCTACTGCTCCCACGAGGCGGTATGGGTCGTATTGATCCTGGCCCAGGTAGACCTTGAAACCCCGATTCAGGAGATGACGGATTGCCCGGTTATTGGGCTGTTGATCTGGCGTGCGAGTGTAGATTTTGACCACGTCTTCAGCATGGTCAACCATCGCCCGGTGCTCAGCTGACAACGAGTAATAAACGCTTTCGCTGTTGATCGCATCGCCTTCGTTATCTCCGTAAGGTCGAGGGATGGTGTCCAGGGCCGTGAGCACGTGGCAAGCGTCGTCGAGGGTAGGGGTGTGGTACATGGTGACTCCGGTAATGGTTGGTGGTTGATGTGAGCGCATCTTGCCAACCCGTTTGGGGAGTTTCGATCAGTCTGCTAGCAGATCCACCGTTATAATTTCTGGGCCAGCCGGAGTCTGAGGAGCACTACGATGATTGGAACGAATATTGGAGGGCCCCTTGCGTTAGGACTTAGAAGTCCGAGATAGAGCCCTGGGAGGTTAGCCAAGCTCCGAACTTCTGCAGCCTGCCAATCTCAAGGAACCTCGGTTTTGCCCCGCTCAGCATTTTGAGTAGTCGTTGTTTCTCTGATGGGGATGGAAACCACTCATCAATTTCGACGCTGCAGTGCCCGGCGTCGCTCAGGGCCCATCTCGCGATCATGACTGCTGCGGCTCTGTAATGATCCGCCATGTAAAGCCGCCGCCCCCCTACAGACCAGCCACGCTGAGCGAGTGGCTCAGTAGCGTCCATGACCCCCCAAGTTGTCAAAGAAACCGGCGGTGTCAGGATAGTGAATACCCGCAAGAGATACCTTGGTGACACCCGAATCCCGGTCGAAGCAGGACAGGAAATGCCATCCGCCAGTGATGCTTCTAGGGTGCGGAAAGTCGATCGCTGCCTTACCAGTGATGTAGTGCATGCGGGAAACGCGTTTGAGATCAAAATCGAAAAGCGGCTGGGTCATGGGAGTTTTTTTAGCCTGGCCAGCCCCTGTTTGATATGACCAGCGTTCTCACCAATTGTGTAAAGCGCACCTCAGACGTTGTCGCCGACTTCCGCATGTCCCTGGGCTTCCACCTGGAGGGTCAGCTCCATGAGCGCAGCCTCAAGGGCCAGCTGGTTTTGGTACATCCTTTCCAGCACATCTGATAGCGAGTATTCGGTCATGATGCACGTCTCTATTAGTCAAAAAATCAGCATAGCAGCGGAAAGGACGAAGGTAAGACGGGCAATTCAAGCCTTGGAAGACGGCGGGATGTTCCCCTCATTTATCAACGCTCCGTTCAAAAAACTCGAAGACGTGCCATCGAATGCTATACAGCCCGAACTCGCCGCTATGTTTTATTTTTCGTCAAGGCGACCCGTTTTAACTAGGGCAGCGCCTTTGCCGTCCTCCTTAGTCATAAAGCTTTGTGCATTTTCAACGGAATAGAAAAATCCGAATATCATGACAAAGTAAATACCTATTACCAGCACGCATGCCTCTACGAAAGCTGACTTTCCGTATTTCAGTAGATAAGCGAAAGTCAGACGATTCTTACGCTTGAGGTCTTGCCCAGCCAAACTCTTAACATACGGATCAAGACCGGGCGTTGCCCCAGACCTAAACTCAATAAAGAAGTTTTTGATATTGGCGTGAGCAGCTAGATAAAGTAGTAAAAATATGAGAAAGCAAATCAGCCCCATGGTAGCCGCGTCTCCATAGCGCTGTTTTGTTATGAGGGTGTTAGCTTTTCCTGCGGATATGGCAACCAGCACCATAAGGAAAAACTGAATTGATGTATTGCGAAGAAAGTCTAAAAAATGTTTCCTCCCCGAATTCAAAATCCACATATATAGCTCCGTGCTAGCGATTGCGACACTAACCTAGTGGAGGTAAGGCAAGCTCACCTACCAGGCTACCAAAACCGCATTGTCCCCCCCGGCAACCGCATCTTCCAACAGAAATATGACCAAGCAGGATGACTAAGCTCCATTGCTTTGGGGCAAGCGGAGCGCGCAGGCCAGTATGCCGGAGGCGGGAGGATGGAAGCCCAAAGGGCCATGACTTGGCGTCAGCCATGGCATGGTTTACGACAGCCGACCCGATAGAGCGCGCCATAAACCGCGAATTGCTCAGATTGTCTTCAGTCGTCGCTCGAGTGTCTGGGCTTTACGTAAACGGACGGAACCGGCTGATAGCTGCCTAGCGCTAGACTGCTATCGGCCACCTGAATCGCATAGGAATGCGCCCTGCAGATCCAAAAGCAGCTACGTCGGATTGCACTTTTCTCCGGCCTTATCTGCCTTGGAAGCGGCTTTCACTGCCTCGCTAACCAGCTTTCCATTTTGAGGGTTCATTGACTTATCCGGGCCATGCAACTCGTAATAACCAGCAGGGCCATCCGGCATCAATTCTCTGCTGTAGCTCTTGAACACATTACAGGAAGTGGTTGCGCCGCAGCTCTGACTGGAAAGTGAAGCGATACAGCTTTCGGCAAGCTGCTTCAGCTTTGTCATCTCCGCTTCCACGGTCTGTGCCTGGGCATCCGCCACAATTAGCAGCAAAGCTACGCCTAAGACTTTTTTCATCAAAATACCTGCTCTCTTCTTTAGTTGAGGGCAGACCTTACCTCTGCGAAGTTAGAGCAACCACTCAAAACCGCGTCAGAAACTGCATGAGCGAATGCAGGGGGAAACGGTTGGTCGAGTGGGATGGTTACGCCAGGGCGGGTCAGGGATAGCTGATGTTCTGCCGGCTCAGTTATTCCAATATTTTTGGACTGTGCTTCTGGCGATGCCGAGCTTTTCAGCGATTGTTTTCCTGTCGAGACCTTGCGCTTTCAAGGCTCGAATGTAATCCGCATTAAGCGGCTGCTTAGGCTTTCCCTGGGAGCGCTTGATGAGCTTTCCATCACTAAATTGCTCCTCTACTAGCTGCCACCCTCCGGACATCTCGAATTCCCTGATTCGCAAGGCAGTACGTTGCAAAGTTTCCGAAGGGAGTTCGTCACCCTGAGCCGCAATGGCGAGAGTGACTACCGTCAAAAGGTCGAGGCCCAAGTAGTCAGCGATCTCGTCCAGTTTCTCCAGCGTCGGCGTCGTCCTGGCCTGCTCAAGCTTCCCTACATTCGTCCGGTGCGTTGCCCCTGCGAGATCCTCATAACTCAACCCTTGGTGTGCACGGGCTCCGCGTAATGCCCCCGCCAGCGCTTCCTTCAGATTCATGAGTCGGATCCCCAAAAGCGAGGATAGAGCCACGGGTTGCGTGTTCCGATAAACAGATCATAGTGATATTATTGTGGCATACGATCAGCTTGGGCCAGACATACGACCGCTAGGGGACGGCGTTAGCAGCAGTGGTCTGGTGACAGAGGAGAGACTCGGGCCTTGGTGAGCGGAGATCTCGCCACGCTGCGCAGCGATAACGTGTTGGAGGCGCAGGTCATCAGGTGGTTTGACGCAACCGCTTTGAGGATGAGGCGTTTTTTTATTGAATGCAGGGATCCGGTACTAATGAAATTTGAGTGCGTAAAGTTTTCTGGAAAGGTTGATAACGTAAGCTTTGTCAGGCCCATGAGGGGCGGTTACAAAGTGACGCTAAAAATAGATGGGGAAGTTATTCCAAATCTGGTAATACCTGGCAAACTTTATGAAGAGCTGGAAACTAACAAGAATGTAACTTTGTATGGTTTGTTCAAAAACAGTCGAAAAAAAGAAAAGAATGATGGTGTTTTATACGGAATGAAACCCGAGGGTGGGGAAAGAATGTTCGCCACCAACATGAGGCTGGGAGTTCCAGCGTTGCTTGCGTTCTATGCCTGTCTGGCGTTTTGTGTGATGTTCGTCGTCGGGTGGGCGGCTTCGCTTGCACTCGTAGCTGGGTTCAGCAGTGAATATAATCCTGGCGCAATGATGCATACCACTACGGTCTTCGCCTTAGTTGAGGCATCTTTGGCCGGTTTATTTTTTCTCTGGCGAGCTTGGGTGATTTTCAGTAAGACATCTAATCCTGAGGCTTGGGAAACGATTACGCCAGCCGTACTATCGAGTCGATTTAGTAAGTTTCACAAGTCATAACGCTCCCGCGTTTGACGATAGGTGCGCCGTCTAACCTACAAGTTTTTTACAATCTGAGCGCATGCTGAGACCCCGCGCGATGTTTTGAGGTAATCAACCTCAGAGCAGCGCAAGCGGAGCGCGCAGGCGTGCTGGATGAAAGCCCGGAGGGCCGAGCCGTGGCTTGCCACGGCTCGGTTCACGCCAGCCATCCGCCGAAGGCGGCACGCCAAAACCACCGCTGAGCTTTGTGAAAAGGAGGCTGAAATGACCTGCGATTTACTCCGCGAGCGTGAGAGAACTAGGCGAAGGGTTCTGTGGGCGCTTGCCAGCTTCCATCCTGGTGATCCGAATGCCTCCGAACTCCTAACCATCCTCGATAGCCTCGACGTCCAAGAGCGAAACGATACCCTCTGTAGCGATAAGCCACTTGAAGTCGTTGAGGTTCGTAACTCTGTCTCGGTGATGCGTCATAACTCCGGAGTCGACATCATCTTGGAGCGCGATATCCCGCAGCCCTGGCGAGAACGCTTTCTGCAAGCGAGCATCGGATCAACCAGAGTTACTGATGGGCCCTACGCCGCAGACTGGGATAAATTTCTGACTGAATGGGAGCGTGAGATGCAGCATCTGAAAAATCACCGAGCTGCACAGGCTCCTACCAGCTAGAGCGGCTGGTTCGAGCGATGGCGGCGCAAGCACACCAGTAGTAGAGGCCGCTGAAAATCGCAACCTCAAACAGGAGCAGCGAGATGGAACGGCCTTCTTTTTTCATCGATTTTGAAGCATCTGGAATAGCGCCTGATAGCTATCCTATCGAAGTAGCCGTCGCGTCGAGTGAGACCTCCTTCAGCTCACTTATCAAGCCAGCCCGTTACTGGACACATTGGTCATTTGACGCCCAAGACATGCATGGGCTCTGTCAGGATCAGTTACGCCTGCAAGGCGATACGCCGGTCGCTGTATCAAGACGTATGAACCAGCTTTTTCCAGGTCAGGTGCTCTGTAGCGATTCACCTCAAGACGTTTTTTGGTTCGATGTCCTCTACGAAGCAGCAGATCTGATGCCCACATTCCAACTGAAGCCATTGGAGGTCTTAGTGGGCCGGGAGGCGGCTAGTGACATTTATCGCCTACTGCCTACAACCAGGCACCACCGAGCTTTGCATGACGCAACTGCTTTGATGAACGCCTGTCGTGCTTTTTTCGAAGCTTGAACTCTCGAAGGGGTGGAACCCATTGAGCTTTGGATCTTGCTCAGCCTGAGTGTCCGCTCGAACCGAAGGCAGGTGATTACGCGCCTGGATAAGCGCGGTAAGCGGAGCGCGCAGGCGTGTGGGATGGAAGCCCGAAGGGCCGAGAAGTCGGCGCTTGCGCCAAGGCTCGGTTTACGACAGCCCTCCCCGAAGGGGCACGACCCAACTCCAAGTCTAGGAACAGAAGACCAAGATCCTACTGCGAGGATTTCCCGATGGGAATGAAGAACGATGACGACACAGTGTACTGCGACGTTCAAATGCCCTTAGCTCAGGGTAAGGAGCTGCTGCATTTGTTGAGCACACTCCGGGAGTCAAATACCCATCCGACTCTGAACAGGGTTTTTGAGCAAATGCAGTACGAGCTCAGCACGTCGATTGATATAGTCGAAAATCCGCCGACTTGGGGACTTTGGCGCGAATGAGTCCCTCATCACGGTGTTACTAGCCAATAGCAAAGCCGCTATATAACGTCGAGGGTTGGATTTCGAAAAATTTATTTCTGGCATCTATGGTCGGCATGGTTGTGCGCAGGAATAGCGTCACTTTTTGGCCATCTACCAGGAGGTTAAAATACGGTTCGCTCGACCTTACCCTAACCCGGATTTGTGCTCTGTTAGCATCACTGTAAAACTTACGGAATGTTTTGATGTAGAACGAGCCATTAAATAAGTCAACCGATGCGGCTCCAAAAACAATAGAACTGTTCCAGCTTACTGAGTTGATATCCTCCCCAGCGTGACCCAGCGGGACGAATGCATCAAAGTAATTGAATTGCGAATTTTCAATATGGAGCTGATGCTCGACTCGTTCGCTCATGCTCAAAATTCTCCAAGCATCGACAACTTCTTGGAGCGTGCCTGGGTGGATTGCTGGAGAACTCTGAACTTGTTGGGCAAGCGCAAGCATTTGTGCTCGCGTAGGCATGGCCTTTTTTTTCGTAGTAGGAACTGCGCCTAAGTGGCTTGGGATGATCGTGGGTGCTACTGCCATTGCAACTTTTTTCTGCTCTCCCTGTACATTGGAGTTCTCAATGGACTCCTTTTCATTCTTACATCCCGTGACATGCCTGTTTGGTGCCCTAAAGAATTTGTTGTTCCTTTGCGCTGGGACGACCTTTTCTAAGCAGTTCGGCTCAGGACAAAAATAATAGAAAGTGGAGTTGTCTTTTGCGTACTCTGCCGACACGTTGGCGCCCACCTCCCAGCACACTGCGGTGGTCATCAATTCAGAGCTCATATTTCATATTCCCTCATTAGTCCGAGAACTCATCCTATCCACAGTGATGGCCCATGACTATCTGTGGTTCTCATCTTGTCCTGAAACCTGTGGCGACGGCGGTGCGGCCTGATTGCGAATGACGACAGGCTACCTATATGCAAATGCCTTGGGATGAAACTAGGATCGATTCTACACGTTGTATCCAACGTCCAGCCGCAAAAGGCATCGGCAATCAATGCCCTCGGAAAACCATCTCATACGTCACCTCCAGAATTAGCTGAGTTAATCACATCGCCTTCTTATAGGCTTTCGAGGTAGGGTTTCTTATCAATCACTGCAGCACGCACCTTGCTTCGCAGGAGCCTGACTAAGTCGCTTTTGTTCATGAGCAGCACCACGATTTCCCTTAGGGTGCAAAGCACCATCGTTTTCTGGGTTGAGTGAGTGACGCACTCGGCAATAGTGGTAGAGGCAAAATCTGAGTTCGAGATGAAGATTCCTCGAGCGTCAGCTCGCGCAAACAGTCTAACCATGTGTGCCGCGAGATCATTCACTCCCACTGGATCCTTGAGCCATTTCATCTCGACAAGGTAGATATGTCCTTCAAACTCGATGACTCCATCGATTTGCTCAACGACTGCGCCTCCAGATTGATCCAGTCGTTTGAAGTCTTCTCGTAAAAGAATTCCGTGTACCCGGAACAGGTCGTTCAATACTCCTTCCAAGAGCTTGCCGCGCTTTTGAGGTTCTCCATCCATACCAAAGAGAGCACTCAGCCGATCACGCACGTCTTCAATTTTGCGATCCCTCTCTGCAGTCGCTTGACGCTCGGCTCGCGCCTTGGCGGCGACCTCGGCATGAGCGGCCTCTCGTTGCTGGTTCATACGGGTAAATGAGTCTTTAACATTGACGATGCGCGCTAGGTCTCCCACGTTAGCTTTGGCCTTGTGAACATTGTTGGGCCAGCACCCTGAAAACTCCTCGAACTCCACCACACGCTTGATGATTTCGCGCCTAGCCGCCAAGCCGCCATCCCCTCGCTTATTCAGCTTTTCAAGGACGTCGCGAACTATTGCAAATGTACTGACTGAATCACGGTTTGTTTTAACCGTGACGTCCATCAGCGCTAGGTCATCATGAGGCACTCCTGCTCCCCGCAAAAAAAGCAGCACATCAGCCTTACTTCTGCAAAGTAGCGGGATGGTGTCGACCAGCAGATTAAAAACATCAGGGGGATAGTGGTAGCGCGCGTCCATGTTCCATCCCAGCACGTGGTGGTGAAATGCAAGAGTAGCTACCAACACCACAATGGCACCAGCAGTGGATGTGAAAAAAAGCTCATGACGGATATGTCTTGGTAGCAGGCCAAGCGCCTGCGCCATGCTACGGCCTCAGCTGATTAGACTTTGGAGCATGTGGCACAAGCGTTGAGTGGTGCCCATTGGTACGGAACCTCGTCACGGGTCGTCAGAAGCTTCATATCAGCTTCCCTATGCGAGTCATGATTATGAAGCCATCCGTCCGCAAGGCGTGTTGATAGACTGTCACCATCGGGTTCGTTAAACAGTGGGAGTCAGTCTTTCCTACTGCTTCAAAAGCTTGCAGTGTCTGCATCGTCCTCTTGAATATTGAAAGATGGAATAACGGCAGGCGTAATACTAGGCTGGATGATAAACGTCTCTGTCGGGAAGAACTGTTGGAATTTATACAAGGCATTTTGAAGCAGGTCATCCCTGTTCGGATAGTCCCCACTGTAGCGGCCTGATTTGGCGTTGATTTGCCAACAACCTTTACCAGCCTTGTGCATCTCGCCGGCTATTCGAGCGGGTTGGAACGCGGTAATGCTGGGGTGACCGCATTTTTCCAAGCGACCATCGATCTTTACCTCGAACTCTTTGCCGACGAGCAGTGCTCCATCTTTAGCGACCGCCCAAATGAGGTAGGTGGTTCTGCGAGAGGCGAATTTGCTGTTCAATTCAGCAATAGGCGTTCTAGGTGCATCATAGAGTCGGACAGCGGTCGGATTATTGAAGATGTCTTGGCCGTGGATCTCTTGCGCCTTGAGGTAAAGAGGAGCTCTTAGCCCCCCATAGGTCTCGTCCAGGTAGGCGTCTATGGACGCGTCCACTTCGACGAGGCGGCGCATGAATGAGGGGAAGAACTGACCATCTTTCGCTTTGAAGCTCGCTGATGTTGGATTCATTCTCAGCAGATTAAGTATGCCTGTACCGAGGGTCAGGTTATCTGTAAATACGGCTGAAACCGCGTCCCCTTGGGGCACGTCAGTCGCATCGATGTAAATTTTGAAGATCGGAATAGCGTCAAAAAAGAACTGAGCTTCCCATTGGAACCGGGCAAAGCCCTTCGTCAAGAAATTTACCTTTTCCTTTTGCCACTGCTCAACTTCTTCTGGTGAAGGTATCAGTGGAACGTCGGCCTCTTCATCCTCCGGACGAGCCTCAGGTCTAGTCTCCGGAGCATCTTCGCCGTCTAGGCATGCCGGATTGTGGGTTTCAATCTGGACAGTTGGGCTTGGCTCAGATGCTTCTGGATTAGCCATGTTTTCAAGCGGTTCCAGACGAGAATCTCCGCAATCTGTCGAGCTGGCCACTGCAGTTCTGTAGTCCAGATTCTGATCTCTCACCTCTTGACGAATGTGCGAGATTTCCCTTAAACGAATCCGGCAGGAGATGTCATCCGCGACATTGGTTTCTTCGGCAGGGAACCATGTCTTCCAATCCAGTGCTACTTGCTTTTTGATACGGTCGCAGGTCTCTAAGGCGAAGTAGAACGGTAAACGTACCTTTTTATCTGTCGGCACGATGAGGACGTCAGGCTCGATTAGCTCAAGCGGGGCACTCCAGGTGCCGTCCGAGTTCATCGTTTGAAGTGCTAATGCCCAAGCCTCCCGCATCGGCTTACGCTTCATCGAGTAGCCTGTGGTGGGGATCAGCTTGGCTCGAACATAGGGGCCAAGCCGGTCGTCGTGGATATACAGAATCTTTTCGTGATCCTGTTTGTAGCCAACGATGCAAATGGCATGGTTGCCTTCACGCGTTGGTCTATTCTTGCCAGGCCCGCTCAGCGAGTAAACGTCTCCAATGAAAATCAGGGGCAGCTGGCTGTCGATGTGGCTCACAACTGTTTCAAAGAATCGCTTCTCGTCGGTGCCGCGAAGGTTTTCCTGATGATGTCTCAAGCCCTCAGCATCAATAGAGCGCAGCATTTGTTCGGCGTTTAGCTCTGTGTTGGGAAAGCTATTGGACGAGCCACTGCGGTCGTTCAGGGCGTTCATCGTAATTTCGCTACACGAATGAACGCTTCGAATGCTGTGCCACTGCAAAGCATGCAGTGCTGACCATATGGCGGTCGTTGCACAGGCGGCTATGACCTTGTCTTGCTCTTGGAAGGCCAGCGACTCGACACTCAGGCCGATCCCGAACAGATCGACCTTGTAATTACGGCTGAGACGACGCTTGCGTTTGTCGTATGTGGACTCATCATCCATCACCTTAAGGCATGTCTTCCCTATGAAGGTTTTAGGAAGCGGTTTGATCACCATGAAGCCCAGGTAATTGTCTTGAAGGGTCTTCACCAGCTCATCGGCGCTCGGGCCACCTGCAAGGATCTCAGAGACCATCCCGTGATCTAAGGGACATGCGAAGAAATGCATCCGGGCACATTTGTGCCCATCGTTGCCGTAACGCTTTGCGTAGTAGCGCGAGAAATCTTCCAGGAAATCCTTGTCCACGTACTGAAATTCGAGCAGTACGGTTTTCGCGTCGAGCCGGTTTAGGTAATTGAATATGTAACCTACCTGGCGCTTCGTCAGGATGTCCGGAAAATCGTAACCAAAGCATTCACGCACCAGGTTGGTCATGGTGGATTGCGCGAATTGGGATACGAGATACGGAGTCATAGGCATAAAAAAAGCAGCCTCACGGCTGCTTTCCTTGAAGTAGGGGTTAAAGGCTGCAGGTCTTCGCCAACTGCTCGCGAGTCACTACCTTGGCAGCGATCCGGGTCTCAATTTCACGGTCGTAGATCTCCATTTGCCGGCGCGATTGCTCCAGGCGCTTAGAGACATTTCGATCAGCGTCAACCTTGTCAGGGCTACGGGACAGGGAAATCAGTGCTTGCAGGCTCATGGCTATCTCGTCCAAAGGGCACGTCAGCTTCGCAGTCAGGGTGCGGGCTTCCTAGGCATCATCGAACACAATATAACTGTCGGTAAGGGTAGCTTTCAGGTGTCAGTGCCCTGAAGCGACCGGCGATTCTACTGGTGATTGATCAAAAACTCATCACCAGAGTTCACTTTCCTATGAACTACTCGACGAATGCAACAGAATTCATCGTCTCAACATCATCGCAATTGCGCTTAGGACTTGATCCAAATGGTTCACGAGGTGAGTGAAGCACACGTTTTCGCGTTCGCAACCCCAACAAGCTTGGAAAGCCTTCTACGAAACGTTTATCGGCATTCGTTTCCGGTTCTGTAACTGATTGGATCTCGAACTAGGCAAAAACTTGACGACAGAAGGTCGCCAGATTTCGCCTTGACTGCAGATGATCTCCAATAATACTGCGGGCTCATCTGCAAACTCCGCGCGATGCGTGACTCCTCACTAATCCCTTCAAGGCCTTCCCTGCACCCTGAGGTGTCCGTAGTGGTCATCTAGTGAACCCGGACACCCCATTAGCCATGTACGACGACTGAGAGTGACCTCGGTAGTACCTGGCAAACCTCTCTAGCCGTGGGCGTGGTAACCAGAGCAATCGGTTAACGCCGTAAGGGAAATTGGCTTTGATCGCTCTACCAAAGGTAAACCGGCAGACATGATTCATGTAAAGCCTAGCTGTGCTGACCTCCATCCAAGGTGAGCACTCTCCGTAACACCTGGGAAGAGACTGACTGACGCGACGGCAAATCGCCCCGTACGTGCACAATCGAGGGATGCGGTTAGATGTGGGATCTCTCACTGCAAGTACGAAATTACCAACATCAGGATTCGGATAGTAGGTTGAATCATCCTGGCGATGTGCTATCCATGGGGTATATCTGCAATTGTTGAAAACAGGGTATCCCACCGGCGCGTATCTATCGGCGCGACCATTGCCTATCTGCAAGGAAGAACCATGCGCCTCGATCAGATGCCGTACCACTCGATGCCTACCCTAGCCGTACACCCATTCCGTCAATTTGGGATCGGCTGGTCATGGCAGCTGCGAGCCCTGAAGCTCTTCCCCGACTCCCTGCTCGCCTGGAAACGCTACTTCTACGACAACGGCCAGGGGCATGCACGTGGTTCCTCATTTAGCACCTTTGCAGAAGCTATGATTGCGGCAGATACGTTCAACCAGACCACCGCCGAGCGCATAGGCACAGCGCTGCTTGATCCCGTGATCCAAGCCTCAGTCACCCTCAAGGTCGACAAGGCTTTGACTGCGGCTCGCCGCATTCAGGACGAAGAGGAGCTAATGGAGCGCGAGGCGATCAAACGTAATGCTCATCTGCCCCGCCCAGCCATCGAAGATTTAGAGCTGCCCAATAAAATGGATAGTTTGCGGCAGCCGCTACACGAACAGCTTACACGTGCCCCATATTTGCAAGTGGTTGCACTCCCAAGGTTTAACGCTTGTCTTCGTCGTACCGGAGACATGGAATGGGAAGAGATCGGCGCTCTAACCCCGAAGCGCTCACAGATATGCCTCAGAGAATTTACTGCCAAGGGTTTTGGTCTTTCGGCAGCTGATCACTGGGGAAGAACCAAGGCACAGATTCGTGCTCTGCTGCTTCCAAGAGCTAACCAACTGCTTCAACTGGCCAGCGTCAAACAAATGCTTGCCGAGGCTAGGATGCGCGGCCAGCGGGTGTTGGTCTGTGGAGGCTTCGTGTTCTGGTTCGAGGATGATGGGCAGCCTAGGTGGGTCATCAAGAACACCGGGGGCGAGTCCAATAGCGAAGAAGGTACGACCCTATGGCATGAAGGCACTATTTTGTCCAAGAACCATGGCCGGATCGTAGTGCTTCCATATATCAAGGAAAATGGCGAGCGGGTGCAAGGTCACACTAAGAACGCGCCACATGACGGGAAAGCTCTACCTCGTCATCGAGATCAATATGTCACCCTTCCGTTCGAAATCTTGGAAGGAGACCTCATGATCGGTTTGTTTGGAGAGCTGCACTATGAGTGACAACCGACCGGCACCTGACGCTATCCCCCCCGCATCGATGATCATGAAATGAATGGTCAAGCGAGGGCAATCAGAGCTCTGCATCCCATGCATTCATCGCCTCACTCAAAGTCGCGTACCAATGGAGTACACTGCTCTGCAGTGCATTTGCAACTTGCCTATTGGTATTGCCGTCGACCCAAGTGGGGAGACTCTCTATGGCTCCTGTGAACATGCTTGCTGAAGCGACAGCGAATCGCCCCGTACTCGTAGACTGGAGGCACACGTAGCGCACGGCAGCGCCAGTCTACAACCGACGGCAAGCCACCACCTCGACACATTCCATGACACTCACTGCAGCCACTACGGCGGGACTCGCTTCCGGTTCCACCTGGACGCCCCCCGCTGCTTTGGATGCCCTGCTAGGCGCTCCTGGTTTGTGGACAAGATGCTTCAACTGCTCACGTAAGACGACTATGCTCCCGAGCCTATAGGGCAAACAGACAGGTGCCGTAAGGGGGCTGGCCACGCACGTGGATGGCCTTCCCTTATGAGAGTTCTTTGGTTTTGACGTAAGGCAACGGTCGTTCCAAATCCTCCAAACTCATACCTCGCCGTGAAGCGTTATGAGCCCAGCGCACAAATTGTTCCAGCAGCCTGTTGTTTTCGCGAGTAAGGCGCTTTACGCGCTCTTCCAGTTCTTTGTTGCGAGTATCCATGAGCGCTATTTCGGGAGGCTTGGTTGAGACTTCATCTGAACCCCGGCATCGCTCTTTCGCGTGACCCCAAGCATCTTTAATTCGGTCATGTCGCAACATTGCTGCCTTGGTGTATCGATGACCTACATCAACAGATAGAGCTTCTAGATACAGATCCCATGTCAGCTTTCCTGACCAGCCGTCCAGCATCAATACCGACTGATTGATCATCGAGTCGGTCATCTTAGGTGCGCCCATTAGAAGAACCCCAGCGACATAAGAGCGTCTTCAGCTTCATCTGCAGGATCAACCCCTACCGGTTGATTTACGTCTGTAGCTATCATTCGGACGGCATGAGCCAATCCGGTTTTGGACTGAGTATTCTCAGGTGGGGGGAGGGTGATCATGGTTCCCTTAGGGATCGTTTCATCGTTCATCTTCTCCAATATGAGAGCCCAGCGCTGCATACGGGGCTGATTCTGCTTCAGCCAGCGTGCTGCACCTGGCTCACCACCTTCAAGCGCGGTTGTAGCGGCTGCAACGGCCTTGGCGTGAATGTTGTATTGGAATTCAGCCTCCTCGCGGTGGCGTTTATCACCCTTTACGAAAACGTGCTCTGAGCAGTTAGAACAGTCTTTATCTAGAGGGCAGGGAGTCAGAGCGTAAGGGTGCTTACAGAGACCGAAGCGAGTTACGCTGATTGACCCTAGCTCGATTCCCATTGCCTCATGCTCAGTCAATGCGTGGCTGGCAATAAGCCCTTGAACTTTTTCATTCAGCGCTTCACCGGAAGAAATGCCACCAACGTTGTCGCCAAGTTTCAGGTACGCTTCGATGAAGGCTTCTTGTGGCACGTGGTCGTACCATTTGTTGTGCATTACGCTCTTTCGCCCCGACCAAAAGGCGATTAGTGACTCGCTCAAGTGCTTGCTTTGAGCAAGAGTGTTCAAAAGGTGACGGAATCCGTGGGTGGTTATAGCCATAGGGCTGCCGTCCCGGTTTGTTTTTCCATGACGGGAGAAAATTGTGACTCCGGCAGGGTTGGCACCTAGTTGGTTGTTGATTTGGTTAATGCTGAATACTGATGGAACATTGTGAAGTGTCTCTGCGATAGGGTTAATTATGTTCTCAGGTAGTACAAACAACGCCTGATGCCATTTAAGTCCTGTCGACCCGTCTAAAATTGGAAATATCTCTGGGAGTTTTGCCAAAACGACCTTTTCAAGTGAGGCGAAGTCAAAAAGGCTCGCCCAATACCGCCCAGCAGCTCCAGTTCGAGATGAAATGTTTGTTTTGTCGTCGATCTTCACAAGCCCAAACCGAGACGCGTGGCTGGAGTGAATTTCAGTAGGTTTGCCCAGTATCTTAGAGGCCTCATAAAGAGTTATCGGCTGTCCCCTTAAGTGCTTCATATCATCAGGCAGGTAAAGCTGCCCCGGATTCTCGGCATACCAAAGAGCTGCCCTTCTAGCTGACGCGCCAAGATCCAGTAGAAAGTCGACTGTTTCAGTTGCAAGCCTTTCAAACTGCTCGGACGCTGCGAATTTAGTCAGCGGCATCCCACCCTTAGCCGGATCCCATGCAATACCCATCATGAGGCCTTCTTCGCCCTGTACATGTCGGATACAGTTCACAGGAAGAGTGAGTATCTCAGACCCCCGGCTAGGAGCAAACATTGCCAACGTAACGAACGAGGTCACAACACGGTCTGGGATATGCTCGCTTGTATGATGAATTTCAGCTAGGTCTAGAATTGTCTGTACGCTAGGAAGACGGCTAACGACTTTGTCGTTAGTCGTCGGGGCCACACGATCAGCACGGATAGGTTGTTTATAAGCAATTGGGGATACCCAATCGAGTGGTACGGGTGTCAATTTCGCTGGAGCAATGATTTGAGTCGTTAGCCGCTCTAAGCAACGACCTACGCTCCATGCATCGTCGAAGCGGAGCTGTAACAAGCTTGCTGCGTCGTCCATAATGTTTGCATCCACCTGAGTCACGCACGCCGGCCTACCTGAGTCCAGGAGGGCTTGTTCAATCGCCTGCATGGCATACAGATAGCGCTTGAACTCTTGAAGGTGAAAGCGTCGCATGATTTCGCTGAATGCCGATTTTGCAAATTCAAGAAACGGCATCGAAAAAGGAATTACGACGGTTGACTTGTTGCGGGACGGGTCGCGCAGCGATTTGAAGTGCGCAATTTTCTTAGTCTTGCCTTGGTTTTTACCGATATTGAAGCTAGTAATGTTCCAGCTATTATCTTCCCAACAGATACTTGTGAATGGTGTATTAACCTTTGCATGTAGGATGAATTTATCCAGGTTGGCAGCCGCAGCCACTCCCGCTTTTCCTACGAAATGAACAATATCAACCATTTTAGATTACTGCCTCAGGCGTCCTGCTATCTCGTGCCGTCATGATCTGTTGAATTGCAGACAGAGCATTGTGATTTATCTGTTGAATTCTTGGCTCTGTCTCGACTTTCTGATCTTCGATCAACGTCACCATCAAGGTTTCCCAGGGAGCGTTGATTAACGGCTCAAAATATGGGCACGACAGGCAGGCAATAGGGGCGTGCTGATGGCATTCCGCACGAGTACCGCAAGCACCCAAGGCCTCTCCAGTTAGCCTTAGATAATCAGCGATAACGCATTCGTCATCTCCGGCACGACTAGCCTCGTCCAGATGATCAATGAGACGCCCTTGGAAAGCACTGGCGAAGTAATCCATTTCCTTTCCTAGAGCTTGCCGTATGGGCTTTTGGAGCTCAGGCATTGATGCCCTATAATATTTAATACAAGAGGTGCTTCGGTGTGTAAGCAGTCTTGCTACCTCAGCATCAGAAGCACCTTGAGCTAGTGCACGCGTTGCCATGGTGTACCGAAATCGGTACGGGGTGATGTGAATTGGGCCTTCTAGGCGCTCTGAGTAAGTTGGCAGCCCCGCTAACGTATCAGTCACTAAATGACTGAGGTATGTTGGTGTACCTTTAAAAAGAGGCTCGTCCAAAGCATTCTTCTTATTTCCATACATGTCCAAATAAATGAGCAAGCACTCAGCGAGCACTGTAGGGGCCTTCCTTATCCAGTGTTCTTCCGTGATCACTCCTTGGCCCTTCGCCAATGGAATCTTGAGCGTTACCTCCATGCCGGCTTTGTCATGAATGATTACGTCGCTTCTTTTCATTCGGCAAACTTGAACGGGGCGAACTCCTGTTCCGATAAAGAACCAGCATAGTGTGAATACAAATAGCGATAAGTGTTTACTGGCATACGCGTCATTTAAGGCAATATGGATGTTGTGTAGCTCCTGATTTGTAAGGGCGCCTTTCTCAGGGTCGTTGGTGATCAGAGTAAAGTAAGCACCTCCACCTTTTTGCTCCCATTTCTGATCATTCTCAAGGAAATCAGCACACTCTTCTGATAGACCAAGAAGATTGTGCTGCTTGATTCGTCGCAAAAGAGGAATCAGGAATGCGCGATAGGAGGGTAGGATTTCAAGAATGAGACCGAGAGCCTTCAGGTCGACATTTGTACAGTGTTTCATTTCATCCAAAGAGAGCCATGATTTCAGCGCTCTTGATATCGTGTTGTTGTAAGACAAGCTGTGCGTGGACAGAGTCATTGTAATACAATCAAATATACTTATGTGTAAGGGGTTGCTGGTGTTGAGCTGATCCAAATGTATTGGACGGCTACTTCCATCCCTATCATGGATGTCAATTCTAATTCCGATAGTTGCATTGATCGTCCGGCCGTCAAGCAAGATAATCTTTTTAGAGTGCGTTGTAGTATCCTCGCTGAGGGCAGCTTGGTATTGCGTCTTAGATGTTGAATCCATTATGTTCTGCCTGCGATATCGTTCGCTAGTTCTTCTGCGACTTTGTCAGCTTGTTCTCGAACTGATCTCGCTCCATACCTCGAAGCCATTTTTGAGTTTTCTGACCATCCGTTGATAAGGCAGCGGATCTTCTTTTCTTCCTCGGGGTGCATACGCTTTTCAGGCGGCAGGGCATCAATTTTCCTGCTCAGTCGGTCATTCCATGTCCTACGCATAGTGTGTGACGCAAAGAATTTCGGTATCGATTTTGAGTTTTTTCGCGCTGTTTCAAAAATCAGATTAATAGCTGACTTTGACATCTGATTCCCGGATCTAGTGATGAACAGATATCCATGAGCGCGCTTCTTCACAGGTATGTTGCTCCAGTAATCCCTAACAAACTCACGATAAAGATCGGTGGTTTTTTGGGAGATCACTAATTTACGAGGACGCGTTTTAGAAACTCGAACCTGTACCCGCTTTCGGGCATAGTCAACGTCTTCAACACGGATGTGTCTTAACTCGTTACGGCGCTGGGAGTTATCCGACAACATTCTGTAGATCAAAAAATTCCGGGCTTGGATAAAATCCTCTTTGAACGGGTTGTCAGCAGATCCAGGTGTGAATACACCCTCTACATGAATCATTACATCCTCAGGGAGGCCCTCTACAGGGTCTCCCTGTGATGGATTTCCCGATCTTGGAGCTAGAGAGCGGAGTCTCTGAATTGCCATCTCTCGGGCTACTTTCAAATTCTCCTGATCGCTCGTCAGCACTTGATTGCAAAGGCGTTGATGATGGTGATTAAGAAATCTGACTACCGTCTGGATTCTGTAGCCGCCTTCAGCTGCTGAGATCTGGCTGGTCGACTGAGTTGTTGCCATCCTGCCGCGCACTTGCTCAAATCGGATGATCTTCTGCGGCTTTGCTACGACTGCCCCCTGGACTTCAAGATCCTGCGCGGCCCTATCCATTCGAAGAAAGTTGGCCAAGTCTTCGCATTGTTCTAGTGACAGAAATGCTTGCGAGGTTAGCGCTGTGTGGATATCGATCTTCCGAGCGTGTGCCCACATGTAGGCCATACCGATGGTGCGAAGGACTTTTTCTGTAGTCGTAAGCGCGGCGCCTCTGTCCCGGTATCGAACAGTTGCATAGACATTAGGTAAGAAGGGGGGGGGTGCCGTCCTCGTCTACCAGCACGGCCATAGGTAGGCCGTCAGTAGCAGTGAAGGATTTGATCCGAATGGCTTGCAATGTATACGATCCCTGAACCTGTGATAGCAGGGCGGGGAGTATAGGAAATTCGTATTTTGCTGTAAACCAAAAACCCCCTGTGTTATCAGGGGGTTGATGGAGTTCTACTGCTTAATGTATACGTTTATTTGTACATGGATTTCATTGGCAAGCTTCGCAATCCGGCTCGTCGATGGCGCAGGCCTTCGGCACGGGAGCAGGACCGGCTGGAGCAGCCAGGACCGAGTCGTCACCGTGGTTGCCGCCGCTGGAAACAGCGTTCAGCTTACCGGTGTTGATGGTCGACTTCTCGGTGCTGGTCGCGGCCAGGGCACGGAGGTAGTAAGTGGTTTTCAGACCACGGTACCAGGCCATGCGGTAGGTCACGTCCAGCTTCTTGCCCGAAGCGCCGGCGATGTACAGGTTCAGCGACTGAGCCTGGTCGATCCACTTCTGACGACGGCTTGCCGCGTCGACGATCCACTTGGTGTCCACTTCGAACGCGGTCGCGTAGAGCTCTTTGAGTTCTTGCGGGATGCGTTCGATTTGCTGCACGGAACCGTCGTAGTACTTCAGGTCGTTGATCATGACCGAGTCCCACAGACCGCGAGCCTTAAGGTCGCGAACCAGGTACGGGTTGATCACGGTGAATTCGCCCGACAGGTTCGATTTCACATAGAGGTTCTGGTAGGTCGGTTCGATCGACTGCGACACGCCGGTGATGTTGGCGATGGTTGCGGTCGGTGCGATGGCCATGATGTTGGAGTTACGAATGCCTTTCTGCACACGGGCGCGCACAGGTGCCCAGTCCAGGGTTTCGTTCAGGTCGACATCGATGTACTTCTGGCCACGGGCTTCGATCAGGATCTGTTGCGAATCCAGTGGCAGGATGCCCTTGGACCACAGCGAGCCCTGGAACGTCTCGTAGGCGCCACGCTCGTCAGCCAGGTCGCAGGAAGCCTGGATCGCGTAGTAGCTGACCGCTTCCATCGACTTGTCGGCGAACTCGACGGCAGCGTCGGAACCGTAAGGGATGTGCTGCAGGTACAGCGCGTCCTGGAAGCCCATGATGCCCAGGCCGACCGGACGGTGCTTGAAGTTGGAGTTCTTCGCTTGCGGCACCGAGTAGTAGTTGATGTCGATCACGTTGTCGAGCATGCGCACGGCGGTGTTCACGGTGCGTTGCAGCTTGGCGGTGTCGAGCTTGCCGCCCACGATGTGGTTCGGCAGGTTGATCGAGCCCAGGTTGCAAACGGCGATCTCGTCCTTGTTGGTGTTCAAGGTGATCTCGGTGCACAGGTTCGAGCTGTGGACCACGCCGACGTGCTGCTGCGGGCTGCGCAGGTTGCACGGGTCCTTGAAGGTCAGCCATGGGTGGCCGGTTTCAAACAGCATGGACAGCATCTTGCGCCACAGGTCTTTGGCCTGGATGGTCTTGAACAGCTTGACCTTGCCCGGGTACTCGGTCAGGGCTTCGTAGTACTCGTAGCGCTCTTCGAAGGCCTTGCCGGTCAGGTCGTGCAGGTCCGGGACTTCGGATGGCGAGAACAGGGTCCACTTGCCGTCATCGAAGACACGCTTCATGAACAGGTCAGGGATCCAGTTGGCGGTGTTCATGTCGTGGGTACGACGACGATCGTCACCGGTGTTCTTGCGCAGCTCGATGAACTCTTCGATGTCCATGTGCCAGGTTTCCAGGTAGGCACATACAGCGCCCTTGCGCTTGCCACCCTGGTTAACGGCGACGGCGGTGTCGTTCACCACTTTCAGGAACGGCACGACGCCCTGGGACTTGCCGTTGGTGCCCTTGATGTACGAACCCAGCGCACGAACCGGCGTCCAGTCGTTACCCAGGCCACCGGCGAATTTCGACAGCATGGCGTTGTCGTGGATCGCGTGGTAGATGCCCGACAGGTCATCCGGCACGGTGGTCAGGTAGCAGCTCGACAGCTGTGGACGCAGAGTGCCGGCGTTGAACAGGGTCGGAGTCGACGACATGTAGTCGAAGGACGACAGCAGGTTGTAGAACTCGATCGCACGGTCTTCTTTGTGCTTCTCTTCGATCGCCAGGCCCATGGCCACGCGCATGAAGAAGATCTGTGGCAATTCGAAGCGCACGCCATCCTTGTGGATGAAGTAACGGTCGTACAGGGTTTGCAGGCCCAGGTAGGTGAACTGCTGGTCGCGCTCGTGGTTGATCGCCTTGCCGAGTTTTTCCAGGTCGAAGTCGGCCAGAACCGGGTTCAGCAATTCGAATTCGATACCCTTGGCGATGTAGGCAGGCAGGGCCTTGGCGTACAGGTCGACCATTTCGTGGTGGGTGGCGCTTTCGGCGACGCCGAGGAAACCCAGGCCTTCGGCACGCAGGGTGTCCATCAGCAGGCGGGCGGTCACGAACGAGTAGTTCGGCTCGCGCTCGACCAGGGTACGGGCGGTCATCACCAGGGCGGTGTTGACGTCGGTCAGGGCCACGCCGTCGTACAGGTTTTTCAGGGTTTCGCGCTGGATCAGGTCGCCGTCGACCTCTTCCAGGCCTTCGCACGCTTCGGTGACGATGGTGTTCAGGCGACCCATGTCCAGCGGCGCCAGGCTGCCATCGGCGCGGGTGATGCGGATCGACGGGTGAGCGTTGACCGCTTCTTCGACCGGTGCATGGGCGGCGCGCTCTTTCGAGCGAGCGTCACGGTAGATCACGTAGTCGCGAGCGACTTTCTGTTCGCCGGCGCGCATCAGGGCCAGTTCGACCTGGTCCTGGATTTCTTCGATGTGGATGGTGCCGCCCGATGGCATGCGACGCTTGAAGGTGGCAGTGACCTGTTCGGTCAGGCGGGCAACGGTGTCGTGGATTCGCGACGAAGCGGCAGCGGTGCCGCCCTCAACTGCGAGAAACGCTTTGGTGATGGCGACGGTGATCTTGTCATCGGTGTAAGGAACGACAGTGCCGTTACGCTTGATCACGCGCAGCTGGCCAGGCGCGGTGGCGGACAGATCCGAATTCGAATCGGCGGCCTGCGGCAAGGTGCCCTGCGGGTTCTCGCGAGTTGTGTCGGTTTGCATGGGTGTCTCCACGTTCTCTATGTTTGTTTGGGCACCATCAAGGTGCCCACCGTTCCGTCCTGAAGCACTACAACCGGCGAATGCCGGGCATAACAACTTCGGGACAGTAGGAAGGGTGCTATTGGGCGCCGCTTCCATGCCGAAGTCTTTGGTCTCGTGCCATGGGCCTGAGACCGGGGTCCTTTAAGGGTGACAGTTGGGACTGCAACACCCGTACCGTTTTCACCCTTTTGGGCCGAAATACAGTAGCCATCCGCACGCGCGGTTTGGTCTTTCGAAAATACGTTTGGTTCAACCGGACAGTGGCAAGAAAAGCGCTTGAAATTGGTGTCCGGTTTGTGTTTGGTTTTTTGCGCGAAACCCTACATCTAGGGTTTTTTTGGCGCTGGGCTACAAGATAATGCGTTTTGGGGGGGGATTGCAACGTACTACCTGTGGATAAACCTGTGCGTAAATTGTGTGTGAAAGAGCGAATCGGCGTGTAGGCCGCGATGCTGCTGGACCGGGCCTTTTTTCATCATTTTTCAACGATCGAAAACGCCTGGACGGATTTTAAAGGGCGCGAACCCTATCACAAAAAACCGCCTTGTCCGAACGCATTTACCAGCTTGTGTTCTGGACGGGCGACGTTTATACAATCGGCCAGCATGCAGGCAATTTATCCGCCCCAATCATTACAAAAAGACGGGTGGGTCCTTCCTTATTAGAGATATTGGCAAGCAGAGGTCACCCGTGGAGCAAGAAGCCTGGCAGGTATTGATTGTCGAGGACGACCAGCGTCTGGCCGAACTGACCCGCGACTACCTGGAAGCCAATGGCCTGCGGGTAGCAATAGAAGGCAATGGCGCCCTGGCGGCGGCGCGCATCATCAAGGAGCAGCCGGACCTGGTGATCCTCGACCTGATGCTCCCCGGCGAGGACGGTCTGAGCATTTGTCGCAAGGTCCGCGACCGCTATGACGGCCCGATCCTGATGCTCACCGCCCGCACCGACGACACCGACCAGATCCTTGGCCTGGACCTGGGGGCCGACGACTACGTGTGCAAACCGGTGCGTCCGCGCTTGCTGCTGGCGCGCATCCAGGCTTTGTTGCGACGCAGTGAAGCACCGGAGGTCGCCCCGGAAAAACAGCGGCGCCTGCAGTTCGGCCCCCTGGTGGTGGACAACGCGCTGCGCGAAGCCTGGCTGAACGACAACGGCATCGAGCTGACCAGCGCCGAGTTCGATCTGCTCTGGCTGTTGGTGGCCAACGCCGGGCGCATTCTGTCCCGGGAAGAAATCTTCACTGCGTTGCGCGGCATCGGCTATGACGGCCAAGACCGTTCCATCGACGTGCGCATTTCACGCATTCGCCCGAAAATCGGCGATGACCCGGAGCATCCGCGGCTGATCAAGACCATCCGCAGCAAAGGCTATCTGTTCGTTCCCGAGGCCTGCGTAGACTCGTCCCTGTGAACTCGATCTTCCTGCGCATCTATGGCGGCATGTGCGCCGCGCTGATTCTGGTGGCGGTACTCGGTGTCCTGGCATTGCACATGCTCAATCAGGTGCGCAGCGAGCAATATCGCGAGCGTCTGGCCCACGGCACTTTCTCGCTGATGGCCGACAACCTGCAACCGATGAACCGAACCGAGCGCCACCGGGCGTTGCTGGTGTGGGAGCGGCTGCTGGGGATTCCGCTGGCGTTGAAAACCTTCAACGAAACCGACCTCGACCTCACCCAGCGCACCCGTGTACTGAGGGGCCAGGCCCTGGTGGAGCAGACCGGCCCGCATGCGGCGAAGGTTTACCGTCTGGTCAGCGACGAGGAACAGTTGGTGCTGACCGGCGAAGTGCAGCAGATCAGCGAACAATTGGCCCGGGCGACGATTTACCTGTTGACCGATGAACTGGTGCGCTACCCGGTGGGTGAACAGCCGGTGCGCCTGGCGCAATTGAAGCAGGACAAAGGCTTTGGTTTCGACTTGCGCCTGGTGACGGTGCAAGACGCCGACATGGACGAAGACCAGAGTCGTCGGGTGTCCGAAGGCGACACGGTGATGGCGTTGGGCAAGGGCGGCGATTCGATCCGGGTGTTTGCCGGCATGGTCGGCACACCGTGGGTACTGGAAATCGGTCCCTTGTATCAGATGAATCCTTATCCGCCGGAGTGGCTGGTGCTGATCGCCGCGCTGGGCCTGACCCTGATCGGGTTGATCGTCTATCTGCTGGTACGGCAACTGGAGCGCCGTTTGCGCGGTCTGGAAGCGGCGGCCACGCGCATCGCCAAGGGCAGCCTGGAAACTCGCGTCCCGGCGCGGGGTGCGGACTCGGTTGGGCGGCTGGCGTCAGCGTTCAACGGCATGGCCGAGCACCTGCAACAACTGCTGGCGATCCAGCGCGAACTGGTGCGCGCGGTGTCCCACGAGTTGCGCACACCGGTGGCGCGCTTGCGCTTTGGACTGGAAATGATCGGCTCGGCCACTACCCCGCAGGCCCTGGAAAAATATTGCGCGAGTATGGATCACGACATCGAGGATCTCGATCGTCTGGTGGATGAGATGCTGACCTATGCGCGGCTGGAACAGGGCTCTCCGGCGCTGAACTTCCAGCGCATCGACCTGGATGCGCTGGTCAATCAGGTCATCGAGGAACTGGCGCCACTTCGCGCCGATGTTACGGTGCAACGAGGCTTGTGCCTGTCGGCTGCCGATTGTGACGATGCCTGGGTCGAGGCCGAGCCGCGTTACTTGCATCGGGCGCTGCAGAACCTTGTCAGCAACGCCATGCGCCATGCGCAATCGCGGGTGACCATCAGCTATCAGGTGGGACAACAACGCTGTCGGGTGGACGTCGAGGACGATGGACCGGGGGTGCCGGAATTGGCCTGGGAGAAAATCTTCACCCCGTTCCTGCGCCTGGATGACAGCCGTACCCGTGCTTCAGGCGGGCACGGATTGGGCCTGTCCATTGTTCGACGCATCATCCACTGGCATGACGGGCGGGCGCTGATTGGCAAGAGCAAAAGTCTGGGCGGAGCCTGTTTCAGTTTGAGTTGGCCGCGCAATCAGGAGAAGCGTTGAGATAGAGTGTTGTTTTTGAGGCCATTCCTAACACTGAATATTTTCAGGCCTTGATACTGACCAGACTCAACAACTGCCCATCCTTGACCCCGAACTGCGCATCCAGCTCAGTGCCGTTACACCATTCACTGGAGAGGTCGGTCAACAACCGCAACCGCACCTCACCCGCGTCGGTCCACTCCAGTACTTCGGCATGTTCAAAGTAGAAACGCTGCCGGACGATCGGATAGAGCGCCTTGAACAGGCTTTCCTTCACCGAAAAGGTCAGGGTCACCAGCAACGCCCGCAAGTCTCGACGGCCAGCGGCCATGCGCTGCAGCTCGGGCGGGGTGAGAATTTCTCCGGCCAGGCGCTCTGCACGTTCGGCATTGAGCAGGTTTTCCAGGTCCATGCCCAATCCTTGCCAATGGCTTTTGTTCGCAACGATTGCTGCGGCCCGGCCGGTGCTGTGGGTAATGGAGCCGGTGATGTGCGCCGGCCAGACCGGGGCGCGGTCTTCGCCGATGGCCGGGCTGAAACTCAGGCCTTCCAGTTGCTGCAATGCGGCCCGCGCGCAAACCCGTCCGGCGAGAAACTCCGCCTGGCGTTTGGCGACGGAGCGCTGGATGCTCGCCGGCGCTTCGATGGCGCTGCGCTGGAAATCATCGCTGAGCAGTTGCGAAGTATCGAAACGGGTGCTCAACAGCACCGCATCGGGCAGCACGAACGGCAGCGGCCAGTGGGCATCGAGGGGCGTGCAGCAGGCGGGCAGGGCGGGGACGGAATTCATGTCGGGCATTTTGCCGGGTTGCCTGGCGGCTGGGTAGTGCAAAGGTTCAGATCGGTTGTGCTGCCTTCGCGAGCAGGCTCGCCCACAGAATATCCGGTGTGGCACCAATTCAATGTGGGAGCGAGCCTGTTCGCGAAGGCAGCGCCGCGGTTTAACTGATCAACTGAAGATCTTCTTGAAAAACCCCTGCATATCCCCCCACGACTTTTCATCCGCCGCCTTGTTGTAACCAATATCCGGCCCGCCGTGATCACCATGGCCCAAGCGATCGGCATCGGGATTGCTGAAACCGTGCTTGGCGCCATCCAGGATGACGAATTGGTAGTCGGCCCCGGCCTTATCCATTTCAACCTTGAAGGCGGCGACGTTGTCTTGGGTGATCATGCTGTCCAGCGCGCCATGCTCAACCAGGATTTTCGCTTTCACGCTGCCGGGTGTCGCCGGCGTATTGGTCGCCAGCGCGCCGTGGAAACTCACCACGCCGGCCAATGGCACGCCCCGGCGCGCGGCGTTGAGCACCACGCCACCGCCGAAGCAGTAACCAATGGCGGCCACCTTGGCCGGATCGGTTTGTGGTTGTTTCTTCAATAAGTCGAGCCCGGCCTGAAAGCGCGCGCTGGATGCGGCGCTGTCCTTCAATGCGGCCTGCATGAAGGCCATGGCATCCTTGGGGTGTTCGGTGTTCTTGCCATCGCCGTACATGTCGATGGCCAGGGCGCTGTAGCCCAGGCCGGCGAGGTCACGGGCGCGACGCTTGGTGTAATCGTTGAGCCCCCACCATTCATGCACCACCACGACACCGGGGCGCGGGCCCTTGATCGCGTCGTCGTAGGCGTAATAGCCGATCAGCTGGGTGCCATCGGCACTCTGGTAGGGAATTTCCTGGGTCTTGATGGCGGCGTGACCGAACCCGCTCAAGGCCAGCAAGAGGACAGCTAAGAACATGCGCATGGTCGAATCTCCTGTGGAAACTCATTGGAACCGGCGAGTCGAGTTGATTCAGCTCAGGTTCAGAGTGCGTTCAGGGGGAGTTCAGGGCCGGGTCAGTAACCTTGCGCCATACCCGAAAAGCAAATAGCGCATGAGGTAACTCCCCAATGACTGCATTCAAAAAACTGCTTCTGGCTTTCACCGTCATGGGCGCCAGTGTCGCCGCCCATGCTGGCGACGACAATTTCGCCAGCCTTACTTTTGGACAGACCAGCGACAAGGTGAAAAAGTCCAATGCACTGGACACTAACCTCAATAATCCGAACGCCGGCGGCGTGATCGACAAGGACAATACCTGGGGTGTGCGTCTGGGGCGGCAGAACAGTCAGGGCCGCTACTACGCCACCTACGACAATGTGTCGGGCTCACACAATGGGATTAAACTGCGTCAGGAAAACCTCCTGGGCAGCTACGATCTGTTCTACCCGGTGGGCGGCAGTACCAAGCTGTTCGGTGGCGCCACCGCCGGCTTGACCAAACTGACGCAGGACTCGCCAGGCTATAGCCGCGACAGCGATATCGGTTACGCCATTGGCGGGCAGATGGGTGTGCTGCAACAGGTGTCGCAAAACACCTCGGTTGAACTGGGTTACCGTTACCTGCGTAGCAATGCCAGTACCGAGATGAGCCAGAGCGGTGGCAGCAAACAGGGGGCGCTGGACCTGACCAGCAGTGCCCAGACATATCTGTCCGCCAACTACGCTTTCTAAACCGCGGTCTGTGAAAACCGGGGCCGGATCACTGATCCGGCGTCGGCATGTTAGTCATCGAGGCGTGCATGCTTTTGAGCAACGGGTGCCTCTGGAGCTGTTGATTTGCTGGAGAGCGTTATGAAACTGCTGGTCGTCGAAGATGAAGCGCTGTTGCGCCATCACCTGCAAACCCGCCTGACGGAAAGCGGCCATGTGGTCGAATCCGTGGCCAACGCCGAGGAGGCGCTGTATCAGACCGAGCAGTTCAACCACGACCTGGCGGTGATCGATCTCGGGCTGCCGGGCATGAGCGGCCTCGATCTGATCCGTCAGCTGCGTTCACGGGGCAAGACCTTCCCGATCCTGATCCTCACCGCGCGCGGCAATTGGCAGGACAAAGTCGAAGGCCTGGCCGCCGGGGCGGACGATTATGTGGTCAAGCCCTTCCAGTTCGAGGAACTGGACGCCCGGCTCAATGCCTTGCTGCGTCGCTCCAGCGGTTTTACCCAATCGACCATCGTCGCCGGGCCGTTGTTGCTCGACCTCAATCGCAAACAAGCGTCTCTGGACGACCAGCCGCTGGCGCTGACGGCCTACGAATACCGCATCCTCGAATACCTGATGCGCCATCACCAGCAAGTGGTGGCGAAAGACCGCCTGATGGAACAGCTGTATCCGGATGACGACGAGCGCGATCCGAACGTGATCGAAGTGTTGGTCGGCCGTCTACGCCGCAAACTGGAGGGGCCGGCCGGGTTCAAGCCGATCGATACCGTTCGCGGCCTCGGCTACCTGTTCAATGAGCGCTGCACTTGATTCGTTCGCTTCGTGTGCGCTTGATGCTCGCCGCCACGCTGCTGGCGGTGCTGTTCATGCTGGCGCTGTTGCCCGCGATGCAGGGCGCGTTCAGCCTGGCACTGCAGGATTCCATCGAGCAGCGCCTGGCGTCGGATGTAACGACGCTGATCTCCGCCGCCCGGGTGGAGAACAACCGCTTGCAGATGCCGGCGCAGTTGCCTGACGAGCGTTTTAACCTCACCGATAGCCGTTTGCTCGGCTACATCTATGACCGCGAAGGTCACCTGGTCTGGCGATCCAAGGCCACCCAGGAAGAAAAGATCAATTACAAGCCGCGTTATGACGGGCGCGGTAACGAGTTCGCAAGGATCAGCGAAGCCAATGGCCAGGAGTTCTTCGTCTATGACGTTGAAGTCAAGTTGCTGGGCGGCAAGAGTGCGGCGTTCAGCATTGTCGCGCTGCAACCGGTTCGCGAGTACGAACAGACCGTCGAAGGCCTGCGGGAAAACCTTTATCTGGGCTTCGGCGCGGCCTTGCTGGTGCTGCTGGCGTTGCTGTGGATCGGCCTGACCTGGGGGTTGCAGGCGCTGCGCCGACTCAGCCAGGAACTGGACGAAATCGAAAGTGGCGCCCGTGAAAGTCTCAGCGAGCAACATCCCCGCGAACTGTTGCGCCTGACCGGCTCCCTGAACCGCTTGCTGCACAGCGAGCGCGAGCAGCGCAGTCGTTACCGCGACTCCCTCGACGATCTGGCACACAGCCTGAAAACCCCGTTGGCCGTACTGCAAGGCGTCAGCGAGGACATGGCGCAACGCCCCGAAGACCGCGACCAGGCTTGGGTGCTGCAAACCCAGATCGAGCGCATGAGCCAGCAGATCAGCTATCAACTGCAGCGCGCCAGCCTGCGTAAAAGCGGCCTGGTGCGTCATCAGGTACAACTTCGGCCGGTGCTGCAAAGCTTGTGCGACACGCTGGACAAGGTCTACCGCGACAAGCGCGTGGGGGTGGTTCTGGACCTGCCGCAGGAGTGTTATGTGCCGATCGAGCAGGGCGCCTTGCTGGAGATGATGGGCAATCTGCTGGAGAACGCCTATCGCCTGTGCCTGGGCGAAGTGCGTATCAGCGTGCGCCAGACCCTGAGCGGCACTGAGTTGTGCGTCGAAGACGACGGCCCCGGCGTACCGCCCGACCAGCGTGCGCGCATCCTGCAAAGAGGCGAGCGGCTGGATCGGCAGCATCCCGGGCAAGGTATTGGCCTGGCGGTGGTCAAGGACATCATCGAAAGCTATAGCGCCAAACTGACCCTGGGGGATTCGCCCATGGGCGGGGCTGCATTCAGGATTCTGTTTCCGATGGTCTGATTCTAAGTGACTTGTGTTGTCACTGGCCTCTTCGCGAGCAGGCTCCCACATCGGATTAGCGCCGTCTGCTCACGAAGAGACCAACCAGTCCGCCGCAAATCTCAGCTTTCCTGCGCGCGATAAGCCCCCGGCGTCAGCCCCGTCCACTTTTTGAACGCTCGATGAAACGCCGACGGCTCGGAAAACCCCAGTTGCTCGGCGATCTGCTGCAAGGGCAGGTCGTTGCGGCTCAGGTGATAGATCGCAATGTCGCGGCGCAGATGATCCTTCAACGCCTGAAAACTGGTGCCTTCCTCGCGCAGATGCCGTCGTAGCGTCTGCGGGCTGATGTGCAGGTGCGCGGCCACGGCGTCCAGATCCGGCCAGCGTGAGCTGTCGCGGCTGAGCAAGCGCCGCAACTGACTGCTCAAGCTGTGGCCGTCGTCCGGGCGCGACAGCAGGTTGGCAGGTGAGTGTTCAAGGAAGTGCTTGAGGGTACGTTCGTCCTGCAGCAACGGCATGTTCAGGTATCGGCTGTGGAACAGCAGGCTGCTCTGTTCTGTCGCGCTCGTTGTTGTAGAAAAAACCAGCGGACAGGTAAACAATAAATCGTATTCAGCCCCGTGTTCCGGTCGTGGATAGCTGAATGTGGCCTGCTTCAGCCGTATGCGTTGGCCGATCAGCCAACTGCCAAAACGGTGCCAGATCACCAACAGGCTTTCGGTGAGGAAATGGTCCGGATCCCAGAGCTGCGAATCGTCCAGGCTCAGGCGGATCATGTCACCTTCGTGCGTCAGGGTCAGGCACGGTGCATCAGGGAATAGGCTATAAAACAATAGGCCGCGGTTGAGCGCCTTATCCAGACTGCGGCAGTGGATCACGGCATGGCACATCATCGCAAAGCTGCCTGGTTTGCTCGGCGCCTGACCGAATCCCAGGTATTCGTCGCCCAGCGCCAGCCACAGTGACCGGATCAGTCGGGTGAACTGCTCCGGCGCGATGCGCGCCCGCGGCTCGTCGAGCAACTCGGGGCTGATCCCTACTTGCTGCAGCAGCTGTGAATAGTCGTAGCCACGACGTTGAGCGCCACGCAAGGCAGCGCGGGCAAAATGACTGGCGATGGTGCGTTCGCGCATAACAGGCAAATCCGTCCATTGAACGACGGATGGTAGCTGCGGTTGGAAGCGACGAACAAGGCGGATATCCGCCAAATTGCGGGATGGGTTTTGGTTGAGGGGCGGAAATCCGCCACTGCGTTGTAACCGTCCGCGGGCGTTGATAACCCGCAACCCTTGATATCAAAAGGCTTGCAGGGGTTTTGCGCAAGGTGGCACGGGCTTTGCGATACAACAAGCAGATGTCTGCCGTCGCGCAGCTCGAAAAAACAAATCCCTCCAGTGCAGGAGGGTTCGCAAATGAGGTGTCGAGGGCAACAGATGGATGTTGTCGGCGCGCACTCTTGAGGAACTTTGCAATGACGACTCGTCAGCCACTGTACAAATCCCTGTATTTCCAGGTGATCGTTGCAATTGTCATCGGTATTTTGCTCGGTCACTACTATCCGCAGCTCGGTGTGGCGGTCAAGCCACTGGGTGACGGGTTCATCAAACTGATCAAAATGATCATCGCCCCGATCATCTTCTGCACCGTCGTCAGCGGTATCGCCGGCATGCAGAACATGAAGTCGGTCGGCAAGACCGGCGGTTACGCGCTGCTGTACTTCGAAATCGTTTCGACCATCGCTTTGATCGTCGGTCTGGTAGTGGTCAACATTGTGCAGCCGGGCGCCGGCATGCACATCGACGTGACCACGCTGGATGCCTCCAAAGTGGCTGCCTATGTCTCGGCCGGTGCTGATCAAAGCGTCGTCGGCTTCCTCCTCAACGTGATCCCGTCCACCATCGTCGGTGCGTTCGCCACGGGTGACATCCTGCAAGTGCTGATGTTCTCGGTGATCTTCGGTTTCGCCCTGCATCGCCTGGGTGCCTACGGCAAGCCGCTGCTGGACTTCATTGATCGCTTCGCCCACGTGATGTTCAACATCATCAACATGATCATGAAGCTCGCGCCGATCGGTGCCTTCGGTGCCATGGCCTTCACCATCGGTGCCTACGGTGTCGGCTCGCTGGTGCAACTGGGTCAGTTGATGGCCTGCTTCTACATCACTTGCCTGCTGTTCATCCTGATCGTGCTGGGCGGTATCGCTCGCGCTCACGGCTTCAGCGTACTGAAACTGATCCGTTACATCCGTGAAGAACTGTTGATCGTGCTGGGTACTTCTTCTTCGGAATCGGTTCTGCCACGCATGCTGATCAAGATGGAGCGTCTGGGCGCGAAGAAATCCGTCGTGGGTCTGGTGATCCCGACCGGTTACTCGTTCAACCTCGACGGTACCGCGATCTACCTGACCATGGCGGCCGTGTTCATTGCCCAGGCAACTGACACTCACATGGACATCACGCACCAGCTCACTCTGTTGGTCGTGCTGCTGCTGTCGTCCAAAGGTGCCGCGGGTGTGACCGGTTCGGGCTTCATCGTACTGGCCGCCACCCTGTCCGCTGTTGGCCATCTGCCGGTTGCCGGCCTGGCGCTGATACTCGGCATCGACCGCTTCATGTCCGAAGCACGTGCCCTGACCAACCTGATCGGTAACGCTGTTGCCACCGTGGTTGTTGCCAAGTGGGTCAAGGAACTGGACACCGACGTCCTGCAAGCCGAGCTGGCTTCGGGCGGTCGTGGCATCTCTAACGAGCGTGAAGAAGACGACCTGGGTGTGGCCGAAGGCCAGGCCTCGAACGTCAAGTAAGACCTCGTGAAATGAAAAACCCGCTTCGGCGGGTTTTTTATTGCCTGCGACTTGAGCGTAACGGTCAGCGTCACTGGCGCATAAGGTGATTGCTCCAGCGCGTTCGCCTGCCTAGTCTGGGGCATCTTAGGGGGAGAATTTTCATGCTCGGTCCACTGGCATCACTCAAGGTTCTGGATTTCTCGACACTGCTGCCGGGGCCGTTCGCCTCGTTGTTGCTGGCGGACATGGGCGCCGAGGTGCTGCGCATCGAATCGCCATCCCGCATGGACCTCGTTCGCGTGCTGCCGCCCCACGATCAGGGCGTATCGGCCAGCCACGCCTACCTCAATCGCAACAAACGCAGCCTGGCCCTGGACCTCAAGCAGCCTGCGGCGCTGGAGGTGATCAAGCAGTTGCTCAAGGAGTACGACATCGTGCTGGAGCAGTTTCGCCCCGGCGTCATGGAGCGCTTGGGCCTGGGGTATGAAGCCTTGAAGGCGATCAATCCCAGGCTCATTTATGTGTCGATCACCGGCTACGGCCAGACCGGTCCTTACAAAGACCGCGCGGGCCATGACATCAACTACCTGGCGCTGGCCGGGCTGGCGAGCTACACCGGCCGCGCTGACAGCGGACCGTTGCCCTTGGGCGCACAGCTGGCGGATGTCGCCGGTGGCTCGCTGCACGGCGTCATCGGCCTGTTGGCGGCAGTGATTGCCCGGCAGCAGACCGGGCAGGGGCAGCATCTGGATGTGAGCATGACCGACTGCGCATTCAGCCTGAACGCCATGGCCGGTGCCGGGTACCTGGCGTGTGGCGTCGAGCCGGGACGGGAAGACCAGATGCTCAATGGTGGCAGCTTCTACGATTATTACCGTTCGCGGGATGGGCGCTGGTTGTCGGTGGGCAGCCTGGAGCCGGGCTTCATGAAACAGCTGTGTGTGGCGTTGGGCGTGGAAGAACTGGCAAGCCTGGGGCTGTCACCTCAACCGGCACAGCAGAAAAAGCTCAAGGAGGCGCTGAGGGTTGAGTTCGAGAAGCATGACTTCACCGAGCTGTGCGCCTTGTTCTCCGAGTTGGATGCCTGTGTCGAGCCGGTATTGAGTCTGGGGGAGGCGGTGCGGCATCCGCAGTTTCAGGCGCGCAAGCTGGTGACAGACGTGCCGCGCGGTGATGGCTCGACGCAGGCGCAAATGGCTTGCCCGTTGAAGTTTTCCGATGGCTTGCCCGAGCCGAAGCATATTGGTTCGGCGCTGGGGGCGCATACGGATCAGGTGTTGGGGGAGTTGGGGTTCAATGCTGAGCGGATAGAGGGTTTACGGCGCGCCAAGGTGATCCTCTAGCGCCTGTCAGGCCGTCTTCGCGAGCAGGCTCAAACACCACAAGTCCAACTACTCGACCCGCATCTCCCCACTGAACACCAACGTACTGCGGCACCGCCTGCACAAATAACGCCGCCCCTGTCGCACTAGACCATGGCGCTGCGCTGAAAACGGGAAATCGCTCTCCGGGCAAGGGCATCTGTAGATATAGCGGGTCACGCTGCGGCGTTTGACGTCATAGGTGTGGCATCGGTTGGGCGGCAGTTCGTACACGCCGCGCATGATCAATTGCCACTCTTCGCCATGGGGCTGGATACGGTCGCCGAACAGTTGATGGGCGATCAGGTGGGCGACTTCGTGAGCCACGGTTTGCTTGAGGAAGTCTTCGGTGTTTTCCCGGTACAACTGCGGGTTGAAGCGCAGCAGGTTCTCGTGCAAATGCGCGACACCGGCTTTTTGCCCGCGCAGCTTGAGGCTCACCAGCGGGCGTTTGAAAGGTCGTTTGAAAAAGGATTCAGCTTGTTGGAAACAGTCTTCGACGCGGGTATTGAGTTGCTCAGGCATGCTTGATGGATCTCCAGAGACGTCGAGTATGCCGCAACCCTCGGGCCTTGCGAATCGCTCAAGTGCCGAATGGTCGTTGCCATTCCAGTGGTTCAAGCATTGAAAGGCCGCCTTGCGGCGGCCTGTGTTGGCAGATCTAGTTTTTGGGTGGTGAGTTGCTAATTGGTATAGACCGGCCCCACGCCGAGTCCCCAGACAATCACGGTAAACGCCATGATGGCCACCAGCACCACCAGGCCTACCGCGAGTACCGAGCTTGAAAACAGGAATCCCTCGTCCGATGGAATGTTCATGAATGTCGGTAGCCCGACGTACAGCAGGTAGACGGTGTAGCAGATCGCCGCGGTGCCGACGATCATCCCCAGCCACAAATGCGGATACAGCGCCGCTATGCCGCCAATGAACAGCGGAGTCGCGGTATAAGTCGCAAACGCGACGCATCGGGCCAGGCTCGGGTTGGCGTCATAGGTGCGGGCCATCCAGTGGATGAACGCGCCCATGACCGCAACGCCGCCGAGCATTGCCAGGTACGACATGATCGACATCCAGAGTGCGCTTTCCATGGTCAGCATCACGGGCGCTCGATTGCCGATGACCCAACCAACCTGGGTCGTGCCGATAAACGCCGACACTGCAGGGATCGCCGCCAGAATCAGCGTGTGAGTCAGGTACATGTGGCTGATGCTTTCCTCCTGGTCGCCACGGATTTCTTTCCATTCCTGGTCAGGGTGGGTGAAGAGCCCCACTACGTGATGGATCATGCCAGTCACTCCTCTTGTTTTTACCGTCGCCCCCCAGTGGAGCGCCTACGGGCCAAATTGGCCAAGTCAGTAATAGGTCTGGTTATGTCTGCGACCTTATGACGCAGTATAGGAAGGAGTTAACCCTACAGGTGGTAGGGCTTAGAGCAAATTGCGCTGTAAAGCGCTGGCTTAATCGCACTTGTGTCTGTAAGGCTGCAATCTGTCAGGACGCTTCGCCCCCGAAGGGTTTTTGCGTAAAATGCCCGCCTTTCGTCACACCTCACGGATTTCGCGTCATGGGCACTCTTACGGTCAACCAGAACAAACTGCAAAAGCGCCTTCGCCGTCAGGCCGGTGAGGCTGTCGCCGACTTCAACATGATTGAAGACGGCGATAAGGTCATGGTCTGCCTGTCCGGTGGTAAAGACAGCTACACCATGCTTGATGTGTTGATGCACTTGCAGAAGGTCGCACCGATCAAGTTCGAGATCGTGGCCGTGAACATGGACCAGAAACAGCCAGGCTTTCCGGAGCACGTGCTGCCGGCCTACCTCAAGGAACTGGGCATCGAGTACCACATCGTCGAGAAAGACACCTACTCGGTGGTCAAGGAGCTGATTCCCGAAGGCAAGACCACTTGTTCGTTATGCTCGCGCCTGCGTCGCGGCACGCTCTACACCTTCGCCGATGAAATTGGCGCGACCAAGATGGCGCTCGGTCACCATCGCGACGACATCGTCGAAACCTTCTTCCTGAACATGTTCTTCAACGGTTCGCTCAAGGCCATGCCGCCGAAATTGCGCGCCGACGATGGTCGCAACGTGGTGATCCGCCCGCTGGCCTACTGCAACGAGAAAGACATCCAGGCCTATTCGGACCTCAAGCAATTTCCGATCATCCCGTGCAACCTCTGCGGTTCCCAGGAAAACCTGCAACGTCAGGTGGTCAAGGAAATGCTGCAAGACTGGGAACGCAAGACCCCTGGCCGTACCGAGAGCATTTTCCGCAGCCTGCAGAATGTGATTCCGTCGCAATTGGCTGACCGTAATTTGTTCGATTTCACCAACCTGAAGATCGACGAAACGGCGGCTTCGCGCTTCGTCAACGTAGTGAACCTCTAAACACAATCATTGTGGGAGCCAGCCTGCTGGCGATGGCGGAGTCTCAGACACATCATTGTTGACTGACACCCCTTCATCGCCAGCAGGCTGGCTCCCACAGGTTTTGTTACAGGTTGACCGTTCATTTTTCAATCCTCAGGAGAGGGCATGCGCGACTACAAGTGGCTGAACGAATACTGCTTGAACCGCTTCGGTTCGGCGGCTGAACTGGAAGCCCATCTGCCCGTTCCCAAGACGGCGGCACAATTGCGCGACATTACCGACGATCGCTACCTGTCGACCATGGCGCTGCGTGTGTTTCGCGCGGGCCTCAAGCACAGCCTGGTGGACGCCAAGTGGCCGGCTTTCGAGGAAGTGTTCTTCAAGTTCGACCCGGAGAAAGTCGTGCTGATGAGCGCCGAACACCTGGAGCGCCTGATGCAGGACGCGCGGATCATCCGTCATCTGGGCAAGCTCAAGAGCGTGCCGCGTAACGCGCAGTTCGTGCTGGACGTGGCCCATGAACAGGGCAGCTTCGGCGCGATGATCGCCGATTGGCCGGTGACCGATATCGTCGGGTTGTGGACCTTGCTTAAGAAGCGTGGTCATCAATTGGGCGGCCTGTCGGCTCCGCGTTTTCTGCGGATGGTCGGCAAAGACACCTTCGTGCCGAGTTATGACGTGGTGGCGGCGTTGAATGCACAGGACATCATCGACAAGGTGCCGAGCAGTCTGCGCGACCTGGCGTTGGTGCAGGACGTGTTCAACCAGTGGCATGCAGAAAGTGGCGGGCGGCCAATGAGCCAGATCTCGATGATGCTCGCGTATACAGTGAATCATTGAGACCGAGTAGGTCCAATCGCCTGCAGGCTGGCTCCCACATTGGATCTGTGCCGTACACAAGTCCCCTGTGGGAGCCAGCCTGCTGGCGATTGCAATCTCTCAGGCGACTGAGGGTTCGCCCTCGCCAGCCAACTTGCGATTCAACTGATACCGCCACCGCACGTACAACAGCGCCGAGCAGAACACCGCCAGGCTTGCCCCCATTTCCAGCAAACCGAACATCTGCCGGTTCGGGTCATATGCGGCCAGTGCGCCCTTGATGAAATACAGGTTCACCACAAAACACATCCACGAATGCCCGCGCGGGCTGCCGATGATCATGCCAGGTGCCAGCAACAGCAACGGCACCAGCTCGATCAGCAAAATCACCCATGGTCGGGCGCCGTGCAGGTCGGCTACCAGCAGGTAGTAGATACACAGCAACCCCACCAGGCCAAAAAAACACAGCAGACTGATGATGCGCATGGCCCGGACGCGGGGTTCAAGCCATTCGATGGCGGGCAGGATCTTCGGCTTCTTGGCCACTCTCAACCCTCCAGTTTCTGCGCCGTTTTGGCCAGGCGCATGCCCAGTGCGCGGCACAGCGCCACTTCATGGGCATCCAGACCGCTTTTGCCATCGGCACCGGCGTGGTGGCTGGCGCCATAAGGCGTGCCGCCACCCTGGGTTTCCAGGAGCGCCGACTCGCTGTAGGGCAGGCCGGTGATCAACATGCCGTGGTGCAGCAGCGGCAACATCATCGACAGCAACGTGGTCTCCTGGCCGCCGTGCAGGCTCGCGGTGGAAGTGAACACGCCGGCCGGTTTGCCCACCAGGGCGCCGGTCAGCCACAGGTTGCTGGTGCCGTCGAGGAAATACTTGAGTGGCGCCGCCATGTTGCCGAAGCGGGTCGGACTGCCCAGGGCCAGGCCAGCACAGTTTTTCAGGTCGTCGAGGCTGGCGTAGAGCGCGCCTTCGTCCGGAATATCCGGCGCTACGGCTTCGCATTCAGTGGAAATCGCCGGCACGGTGCGCAAGCGCGCTTCAAGCCCCGCCTGTTCCACGCCACGGGCAATCTGCCGGGCCATTTCATTGGTTGCGCCGCTGCGGCTGTAATACAGCACCAGAATGTACGGCGCGCTCACGGCAACAGCTCCAGGATTTGCTCCGGTGGACGGCCGATGACGGCTTTGTCGCCGACTTCGAGAATCGGTCGCTCCATGAGTTTCGGGTGAGCGGCGATGGCGGCGATCAATTGCGCCTCGCTCAGGCTGCTGTCGGCCAGGTTGAGGGTTTTGTATTCGTCCTCGCCAGCGCGCAGCAATTGTCGGGCGCTGATGCCCAGCTTGGTCAGCAGGCTCTGGATTTGCGTGGCGTCCAGCGGGGTTTCCAGGTAGCGGACCACGGTCGGTGTCAGGCCACGGACTTCGAGCAGTTCGAGCGCACCGCGGGATTTCGAGCAGCGCGGGTTGTGATAAAGCGTCAGATCGGTCATGAGCGGGTCGCATCTTGCGTAAGGTGGCGGCTATTCTAACTGTGCAGCGCGTAATCCAGAACCTCGGGAGGCGATGGGTCGCAGGCGCATTCAATTTTTCACAAGGAACACGACATGACTAGGCGACTGGCAGCGGCATTGACGATCATCGGAACGTTGATGCTGGGGGGCTGCGGTAACGACTACGGGATCGATCAAAGTGGACAGAAAGTCGCTGCCGAGCGTCTGGACAAACAATGGCTGGTGCTCAATTACTGGGCCGAATGGTGCGGCCCGTGCCGGACCGAGATCCCGGAATTGAACGCGTTGGCCGAGCAGCTCAAGGACAGGAAAATCGGTGTGTTCGGGGTCAACTTCGACAATGTGCAGGGCGAAGAGCTGAAAAGCGCCAGCGAGAAACTCGGGATCAAGTTCACCGTGTTGGCGCAGGACCCCGCCGAGTTGTTCGAACTGCCGCGCAGTGAGGCGTTGCCGGTGACCTACATCATCGATAACAAGGGCAAGGTGCGGGAACAGTTGATGGGCGAGCAGACAGCGGCGGGGGTGATGGCGAAGCTGGAGGCGTTGCAGGCTAAAAACTGATCAGGATGCTGGTCTATGGCTTAGAGGTTTTTGTGGTGAGGGAGCTTGCTCCCTCACCACAGGTTTCATCAGGCAAGCAGGGGGCGATCAACCCTCTTCAAGCCACCAGCGCAGCGGCTTGCCTTCAGCCGGCCAGAAGCGCATCTGGTCGATCGATGAAACGTCCCAGCGCTGCACGTTTTCCAGGGCCTGGAGGAAGCGTTTTTCCTGCTCCATCAGTGCTGGGGCGCAGAGTTTGCGGGTGCTGCCGATCTTGCCGAAGCTCAGCTTGTTGCCTTCCAGGGTATACGGCGCAAACCAATGGTTGCAGCCGCCGCTACCGTAGGCGCGACCGTCCTCATCGAGCGTGATGGTCAGGTGGCTGTAATCCATCAACGGCCGTTCGCCGATCCACTCCAGGATGTAGCTGCGGTTTTGTTGCAATTGCACAGGCTCGGCGGCGCAACCCAGCAGGCTTGCACCGACCATGCCGGCCAGAGCGAGGCGTTTCATCACGCGGGCTCCTGGCATTTCGGGCACAGGTGTTTCTCGCCGACGGTGCTCCAGCCCAACTCGGTAATCCGCGCGGTGGCGGCAGGCTTTTCGGCCTTGTTGCCCAGTTTGGCATCGACCGCAAACTCGAAGCTCAGCTCCTTGGCGCAGCTGTCGCAGTTCACTTTCCACGTATGGATCGCCAGTTCGCCGAACACCGGTCCACTGGCCACCGCGACCCATTGGCCGGGCGGATTGATCAAGTGGCGAACCGTTTCGACGGTCAGGCGCATGGACAAGTCCTTGGCGCCCTTGAGGGTCACGACCAGCACGTCATTGTTGCGAATCGAGCCGCCGTTGCCGGTGACTTGATAACGCCCCGGCACCAGGGCGCGGCATTCGGTGAGGGTGTGTTGCGGGTTCATCAGGCTGTAGCGGAAATCGTGTTCGACCATGGGTCCTCCAAATATGCGCGATATGCTAGCACGGGCATACGCGCAGCATGGCGCGGGCAGATGACCTTCGATCAGGTTCAGTCGTCCGTTACACGATTCTCTGGGGTGCCCGCCCTCCAGGCCGCGATATTGTATAAGGTGGTGGTGGCAATCGCGCCGAGGGCTTCGCGGGTCAGGAAGGCCTGGTGGGCGGTGACGATCACGTTAGGAAAGGTCAGCAGGCGCGCCAGTACATCGTCCTGCAGCGGCAGGTCGGAACGGTCTTCAAAGAATAGTTGCGCTTCCTCTTCATACACATCCAGTCCCAGATAACCCAGCCGACCGTCCTTCAACGCGTCGATCAGCGCAGGTGTGTCCACCAGGCCGCCGCGGCCGGTGTTGATCAACATCGCACCCGGTTGCATGTGCGCCAGCGATTCGCGGTTGATCAAATGTTTGCTCTGTTCGTTGAGCGGGCAGTGCAGGCTGATGATCTGCGATTCGGCCAGCAATTGCGGCAAGCTCAGATAGCGCGCACCCAAGGCTTCGACCTGCGGGTTCGGGTAAGGATCGTAGGCCAGCAACCGGCAACCGAATCCGTTCATGATTTTGGCAAAGGTCGCGCCGATCTGCCCGGTGCCGACCACGCCGACGGTCTTGCCCACCAAGTCGAAACCGGTCAGCCCATGCAAACTGAAATCACCTTCGCGGGTACGGTTGTAGGCGCGGTGCAAACGGCGGTTCAGCGCCAGGATCAGCGCCACCGCGTGCTCGGCCACGGCATGGGGCGAGTAGGCCGGGACGCGCACAACCGCCAGCCCCAGGCGTTTCGCCGCCGCCAGGTCGACATGATTGTAACCAGCCGAGCGCAGGGCGATCAGGCGCGTGCCGCCGGCCGCCAGGCGTTCGAGTACCGGAGCGCTGAGGTCGTCATTGATGAAGGCGCAGACCACCTCGTGATGCTCCGCCAACGCCGCCGTATCCAGGCTCAGTCGCGCCGCTTGAAAGTGCAGTTCAATGCCGGCCGGCAGGTCGGTGGTGAGGAAACTGTCGCGGTCGTAGCTCTGGCTGCTGAAAAGAATCGTGCGCATGCGTCCTCCTGAAGCGTGAATCTTGAAGGCTACCCCCAACTTTGTGGGAGCTGGCTTGCCAGCTCCCACGGGGATGGTGGTGAGCTTAGCGCCTGGTACGCACAGCGCCATTGCGCCATATCAAGCATTGATACGCGCCTGCGCGGCGAGGCGATTGATCGCCCGGTCGAGTTCTTCGAGGGCACCGAAGGCTTTTGGGTCCTGCTGCTTGAGCAGGGTTTCGCTGCGTTGGCAGGCAGCGCGTAGTTGCGGTACGCCACAATAGCGGGTGGCGCCATGCAGGCGATGAACCCGTTCGATCAGGGCATTGTGGTCGTGGCTTTCCTGCGCCTGGCGGATCGCTTCGCGGTCCGCCTCCAGCGATGCCAGCAACATCGCCAACATGTCCGCGGCCAGGTCAGCCTTACCGGCGGCCAGGCGCAAACCTTCTTCGTGATCCAGCACCTGCAGCTCATAAGCGCCGCCGTGGCTGTCACCTGAGCGCTCCGGACCCAGGTTGCGCAGCGCCAGGCCGCTCCATTTCAATACCACCTGAGCCAGTTGCCGCTCGCTGATCGGCTTGGTCAGGTAGTCGTCCATGCCACTTTGCAGCAGTGCACGTTTTTCGTTGGCCATGGCGTGGGCGGTGAGGGCGACGATCGGCAGCGGCGTGCAATGCCGTTCGCTTTCCCACTGGCGGATGGCTTCGGTGCTCTGGCGTCCGTCCATGCCAGGCATCTGCACGTCCATCAGCACCAGGTCGAACGTCTCGCTCTGTACCGCCCTGACGGCGGCGTAACCGCTTTCCACTGCAAGTACCTTGGCCCCCATGTCCTCAAGCAGGGTTTGCACCAGTAGCAGGTTGGCCGGGTTATCGTCGACGCACAGCACTTTCGGTGCGCGGCTTGAGACCGGTTCACCGGGTTCGTTGCGGGGTTGGCGCGGGTTGACCAGATCAGACAGCGCCCGCCGCAATTTGCGCGTGCAGGCCGGTTTGGCCTGGAGCTGGCTGTGGGGGTTGGGCACCGAAAGGTGGAACAGCGTCTGTTCCGTGGTCGGGCACAGCACCAGCACTTTGCAGCCCAGGTGTTCGAGGTCCCAGATGTACTGGTTGAGGCGCTCCGGTGGCATGTCGTTACTGGTGACACCCAGCACCGCCAGGTCGATCGCCTGATCGGTCTGGTGGGCGATGGTTACGCCGTTGGTCAGGCTTTCCAGGTTAGTGAACGGGGTGACAGCCAGGCCGCAGTCCTCCAATTGGTGCTGCAGCGCCTGGCGGGCCAGTTCGTGGTTTTCCAGCACCGCCACGCGGCGCCCGGACAACGGCGGACCGGGCAGGTCTTCAGTATCGTCGCGGGTTTTGGGCAGGCTCAGGCTGATCCAGAACTCCGAACCTTCGCCCGGCGTGCTGTCGACACCAATCTCACCGCCCATTTGTTCGATCAGCCGCTTGGAAATCACCAGCCCCAGACCCGTACCGCCGGGTTGCCGGGACAGCGAGTTGTCGGCCTGGCTGAATGCCTGGAACAGCGCGCGCACGTCCTGGTTCGACAGGCCGATGCCGGTGTCCTGGATGCTGATACGCAGTTGCACGCTGTCTTCGTGTTCTTCTTCGAGCATGGCGCGGGCAACGATGGTGCCTTCGCGGGTGAACTTGATGGCGTTGCTGACCAGGTTGGTGAGGATCTGTTTGAGCCGCAGCGGGTCGCCCACCAGGGACAGCGGCGTGTCGCGGTAAACCAGGCTCACCAGCTCCAGCTGTTTGGCGTGAGCGGCCGGAGCGAGGATGGTCAGCGTGTCTTGCAGCAGGTCGCGCAGGTTGAACGGAATATGATCGAGCACCAGTTTGCCGGCCTCGATTTTCGAGAAGTCGAGAATCTCGTTGATGATCCCCAGCAGGCTGTCAGCGGACTTTTCGATGGTGCCCAGGTAGTCGAGCTGGCGCGGGGTCAGCTCGCTTTTTTGCAGCAGATGGGTGAAGCCGAGAATGCCATTGAGCGGGGTGCGGATTTCGTGGCTCATGTTGGCGAGGAATTCGGACTTGATCCGGCTCGCCTCCAGGGCTTCCTTGCGCGCCAGGTCGAGCTCGATGTTCTGGATCTCGATGGTTTCCAGGTTCTGGCGCACATCTTCGGTGGCCTGGTCGATGCTGTGCTGCAGTTCTTCCTGGGCGTTCTGCAAGGTGCCAGCCATGCGGTTGATGCCGGACGCCAGTTCATCCAGTTCCTGGCTGCCGAGGGGCGGCAGGCGGGTTTCCAGATGGCCGTCCTTGAGCTGTGCCACGGCTTGTTTGATCTGGCTCAAGGGGCGATTGATCGTGCGACCCATGCGCAACGCCAGCAGCGCCGCGCCCCCCAAACCTGCGAAGATCATCAGCAGGCTGGCGAACAGGCTACGGTAACCGCGCAGCAGCATGCCGTTGTGGGTCAGTTCGAGTTCGACCCAGCCCAGCAGGCGATCGGCTTCATCGGGAATCACATCGCCCGCCAGGTTACGGTGTTTACCGAACACCGGCAGTAAATAGCGCGTTGCATCATTGCCACTGCGGCGCAGCATCTGCGAACCATCGCCCAGTGGCGCCTGATTGAGCATGATGGGGCCGGCGTGGGCCAGCAGCGAGCGGTCCGGCGCGAGGAAGGTCACGGCACGCACGTCTTGTTGTTCCAGGGACTCGGTGGCAATCCGCTCCAGCAGTTCGTTATTTTTGTGTCCCATGGCCGGTGCTACCAGCGGCGCGAGCTGCTCGGCGATCATTTCGCCGCGTTGCATGAGTTGGGTTTGCAGGTCCGATTGCTGCATCCAGGTAAAATAGCCACCCAGGACCAACGCCATCAGGCTGGTCGGCAACAGGGTCAGCAACAGCACGCGGCCTTTAATTCCCAGTTTCTTGAGCACGCATCTCTCCTGCTTCCAGCGATCGATAGACCTGCACATGCGTCCCGCACGCGCCACTTGCGCAGTGTAGCGATTTGCAGGCAGGCAATCCTCGTAAAATTGGAAGTCGTCATTCGTCGGTCGGTTCGACACTTTTGCGCGCAGGACACCCCCCTGGGTTGCCCTGTGCCGCGCAATCTTGAATAATTATCAACTGAGAATTATTTGCAGATACTCATGACTCCCATCACTGCCGGCCATCCCCGTATCCTCTCCATCGAAGACGACCTCGTGCTCGGTGCCTATGTTCATGAGCATCTGGGGCGTAGCGGCTTTCAGGTGACCTGGTGCCAGAATGGACAGGACGGCCTGGACGCTGCCCGTCGGCAAGCCTTCGATGTGGTGCTGATGGACATCCTGCTACCTGGCCTGGATGGGCTTTCTGTGTTGACGCAACTGCGTCAGAGCCATTCCACCCCGGTACTATTGATGTCGGCGCTTGGGGCCGAGGCGGATCGCATCAGCGGTTTTCGCCTGGGAGCCGATGATTACCTGCCCAAGCCCTTCAGCATGGTCGAGTTGCGGGTGCGCATCGAAGCGATTCTGCGCCGGGTGGCGCTGGATCGTCGGCCGACGCCGCTGGCCGTTGCTCCGGTGGCGGACAGCCTGCGTTTCGACGATGAGCGGTTCGAGGTTTTCTATGGCGAGAAGGCGGCCGGCCTGACCCGCAGTGAGTATCGGCTGCTGGAAACCCTGAACCGCAACGGTGATGAAGTGTTGAGCAAAGCCTTCCTTTATCAGCATGTATTGCAACGTGGCTACGCGGCCCATGACCGCAGTCTGGACATGCACATCAGTCAGATCCGTCGCAAGCTCAAGGCCATCGGCTATACCGAACGCGAAGTGCGCACGGTGTGGGGCAAGGGTTACATCCTGAGTGCCGGCGATGAAATGTAAGCTGCCGGGGCGGCATTCGCTGTTCTGGAAACTGGCCTGTCTGCTGGTGGCGTTCTGTCTGCTGATGATCTGGCTGAGCTGGTCCTGGGGGCGCTACATGGAGCAGCGCAATCAGTTCCTGTCTGATGACGCGCGCGGCACCCTGACGCGCTATGCCGGCGAGGCCGAGCAAGCGTGGCGGCAGCGCCAGCAGGAGGGCGTCGATAACTGGCTGCAGAGCATGCGCCACCGCGAAACGGGTTGGGTGGGTGTCATTGGTGGTGATTTACAGTCGTTAAGCAGCTATACGCTGACAGACAAGGAAACCGAGCGCCTGACCTTTCTACGGGGCCTGGATTGGCCCATCCACAAAAAAGGCCGGCCATGGATGCGTGTTCCGTTTCCGGGTGATTCGTCGGCCGGCAGCCTGGTGATTGAGTTACCGGAACGTTTTGTACCCGGACACTATCGGGTGTTCTGGCGCGTGATCACCAACGGTGTGATTCCAGGGCTGTTCACCTTGTTGCTCTGCGTCGGCCTCTATCGTTTGCTGGTGGTGCCGCTTAACCACCTGCGCGCCCAGGCCAATGCCTGGCGTGGCGATCAGTTGAATGTGCGGTTGTCGCGCCGTACCACCAATCGTTGCGACGAACTGGGCGAACTGGGCAGGGCGTTCGATCACATGTCCGAACGCCTGCAAAGTACCGTGGCGTTGCAACAGCAATTGCTGCGCGACCTGTCCCACGAGTTGCGCACGCCGCTGAGTCGCCTGCGGGTGGCCAGTGAAAGCGAGCAGGGGCTGGACGCCTTGCGCGAACGTATTGGCCGCGAGGTCGATGGCATGCAGCGGCTCGTCGAAGACACGCTGCAACTGGCCTGGCTCGACACCGAGCGCACCCGTTTGCCCGACGAAGCGATCCAGGTCCAGGCCCTGTGGGAGATGCTCACCGAAAACGCGTGTTATGAAAGTTGCTGGCCGCAAGGGCAGTTGCAGTGCTCGGTGGATTCCTCCTGCTGGGTGCGCGGCCATCTCAATACCCTGGCCCAGGCCCTGGAAAACATGCTGCGCAACGCGATTCGACATTCACCCGAAGGTGGCGTGGTCACGCTGGGTGGTCGACGTGATGGCAAATACTGGCATTTGTGGCTGGAAGATCAGGGCGGCGGTGTGGCGGAAGCTGATCTGGAGCGGATTTTCCTGCCTTTCACTCGCCTCGATGGTTCACGACCGGGGGATGGCGGCTTCGGCTTGGGCTTGAGTATTGCGAGGAATGCGGTGCAGCGTCAGGGCGGCAGGCTTTGGGCTGAAAACACCGGGAGCGGGTTGCGGATGAATATGCGGTTGGTGGCGGAGGACGCCTTCGCGAGCAGGCTCGCTCCCACTATAGACATTGATTGCCCGCAGATTATGTGACCGACCCCGATCCCGGTGGAAGCGAGCCTGCTCGCGAAGAGGCCTGAAAATTCACCACAAATCCTGCCTTATTCCCATAAACCATAAGCACCACACTTTGCGTGATATGGGCTTGCGAGGTTTGCCGGTATGATAGGCGCCCCCGCAGTCTGGATTGCGAATACGCCATGACCTTGCAGTACCCAACCATCGCCGATTGCGTCGGCAACACTCCGCTGGTCCGTTTGCAGCGCCTGCCCGGCGAAACCAGCAACACCCTTTTGCTCAAGCTCGAAGGGAACAACCCGGCGGGTTCGGTCAAGGACCGTCCGGCGCTGTCGATGATCACCCGTGCCGAGTTGCGCGGGCAGATCCACGCCGGCGATACGCTGATCGAAGCGACCTCGGGTAATACCGGGATCGCCCTGGCCATGGCTGCCGCGATCAAGGGTTACAAGATGATCCTGATCATGCCGGACAACTCCAGTGCCGAACGCAAGGCCGCCATGACCGCCTACGGTGCCGAGCTGATTCTGGTCAGCCAGGAACAAGGCATGGAAGGCGCTCGAGACCTCGCGCAGAAGATGGAAGCCGAAGGCCGCGGCAAGGTACTGGATCAGTTCGCCAACGGTGACAACCCGCAAGCGCACTACACCACCACCGGTCCGGAAATCTGGCGCCAGACCGAAGGCACCATCACCCATTTCGTCAGCTCCATGGGCACCACCGGTACCATCATGGGTGTTTCGCGCTACTTGAAAGAGCAGAACGAAAACGTGCAGATCATCGGTCTGCAACCTATGGAAGGTTCGGCGATTCCGGGTATCCGTCGCTGGCCCCAGGAATACCTGCCGAAGATCTACCAGGCCGATCGCGTGGACCGTATCGTCGACATGGCCCAGAGCGAAGCCGAAGACGTGACCCGTCGCCTGGCCCGCGAAGAAGGCATCTTTTGCGGTGTCTCGTCGGGTGGTGCGGTGGCCGCCATGCTGCGTCTGTCCAGGGAAGTTGAAAACGCGGTGATCGTCGCGATCATCTGCGACCGTGGCGACCGTTACCTGTCGACCGGCATTTTCGACGCGCCCAACTGATGGCCAAGCATGAGAGAGGCCTGCGCTTCCAGCCCACGGGCGGCAGCAAGGCCCCGCAAGTCCCGACCGGCAAAAAGCAGCGCCTGACCATCGAGCGCCTGGCCAATGACGGTCGTGGTATCGCGTTTTTCGAGGGACGTACCTGGTTCGTCATCGGCGCATTGGCCGGTGAAGAAATCGAGGCGCGCGTGCTCGGTGCCCACGGCAAAGTGGTCGAGGCGCGTACCGAGCGGGTGTTCAAGGCCAGCGAACTGCGTCGCCCGGCGCCGTGTGCCCATGCCGGTCGCTGCGGCGGTTGCAGCGTGCAACATTTGCCTCACAGTGAACAGCTCGCCCTGAAACAGCGCATGCTCGCCGAGCAATTGACCCGGGTCGCCGGTGTAGAGCCCGAAGAATGGGCGGCGCCTTTGAGCGGTCCGGAATTCGCTTACCGTCGGCGCGCGCGGGTAGCGGTGCGCTGGGACATGAAGGCAAAAAAACTCGAAGTCGGTTTCCGTGCGGCCGGCAGCCAGGACATCGTCGCCATCGATGAATGCCCGGTGCTGGTACAACCCTTGCAACCCATCATGACCCGCTTGCCGGAGATGCTGCGGCGCTTGAGCAAACCCCAGGCGCTTGGGCACGTGGAATTGTTCAGCGGTTCATCGCTGGCGGTCTTGCTGCGACACATGGCGCCGCTGTCGGAAAGTGACATGACCATCCTCAAGGATTTTTGCGCGTTCCATGAAGCCCAGTTGTGGCTGCACGGCGATGGCGAGCCGCAACCGGTCGAAGCCGATCAATCCTTGGGCTATCGTCTGGAACAGTGGAACCTGGAGTTGGCGTATCGACCCGGAGATTTCGTCCAGGTCAATGCGGGGGTCAACGAAGCCATGGTGGCCCAGGCTCTGGACTGGTTGAAACCGACGGCGGATGAGCGAGTACTCGATCTGTTCTGTGGCCTGGGCAACTTTGCCTTGCCGCTGGCCCAGGCCGTTCGTGAAGTGGTGGCGGTGGAAGGCGTGGAGGTGATGGTCGAGCGGGCAGCCGCGAATGCCGTCAGCAACAATCTGAATAATGCGAAGTTTTTTCAGGCCGATTTATCCCAGCCTCTGACCGATGCCGAATGGGCGCGTGAAGGCTTTTCTGCGGTACTCTTGGACCCACCGCGTGACGGTGCTTTCGAGGTGGTGCGCAAGCTCAAGTCCCTGGGCGCCGAACGGTTGGTGTATGTGTCGTGCAACCCGGCAACTCTGGCACGCGACACGGTCGAATTGATCAAGCAGGGCTACCGGTTAAAACGTGCCGGGATTCTCGATATGTTTCCTCAAACGGCGCATGTCGAAGCCATGGCGTTATTTGAAGCGAGCTAGGAAGGCTCGTCTGGTCCGACTGACCTGTTCGTGCAGCCGCGTACCAGCCCGGCGTGGGCTCACGGGCAATGAAGGTCAGCGATTCTGACGCATTGAATCTGCGTCGTAGGGAAGGTAAGCAAGATGGTACAGGTGAGAGCACACCAGCCGATCAACACCGACGGCAGTATCAATCTCGAGGCTTGGCTCGATCATGCGGTCAGTGTCGATCTGGCACTGGATCGCGAAGCCTTGAAGGAAGCCTGCGAGTACGCTCGCGAGGCGGAACAACAAGCCAATGCGGCAAAGAATCTGTGGTCCGAAGGCAACTCGAGTTTCCGCACCGGTCTTGAAATCGCCGAGATTCTCGCCGACCTCAAGCTCGATCAGGATTCACTGGTTGCCGCGGTTCTGTACCGGGGCGTGCGCGAAGGCCAGATCCAGTTGCCGGCGGTCAGCCAGCGCTTCGGTCCGGTGGTGGCCAAGCTCATCGACGGCGTGCAGCGCATGGCGGCGATCAGCGACAGCCTGAGCCCGCGCAAGTCCCTGGTGCTGGGCACCCAGGGCCAGGTGGAAAACCTGCGCAAGATGCTGGTGGCCATGGTCGACGACGTGCGCGTCGCTCTGATCAAACTGGCCGAACGCACCTGCGCCATCCGTGCGGTGAAAACCGCCGATGACGAAAAGCGCAACCGCGTGGCCCGCGAAGTGTTCGACATTTACGCGCCACTGGCCCATCGCCTGGGTATCGGTCACATCAAATGGGAGCTGGAGGACTTGTCCTTCCGTTACCTGGAGCCTGACCAGTACAAGCAGATCGCCAAGTTGCTCCACGAGCGGCGACTGGATCGCGAGCGCTTCATCAGCGACGTGATGAGCCAACTGAAAAACGAATTGCAGGCCACCGGTGTCGACGCCGACATCAGCGGCCGGGCCAAACACATCTATTCGATCTGGCGCAAAATGCAGCGCAAGGGTCTGGAGTTCAGCCAGATCTACGACGTGCGCGCCGTTCGCGTGCTGGTGCCGGAAATGCGCGACTGCTACACCGCGCTTGGCATCGTCCACACCTTGTGGCGGCACATCCCCAAAGAGTTCGACGACTACATCGCCAACCCCAAAGAGAACGGCTACCGCTCGTTGCACACGGCGGTGATCGGACCCGAGGGCAAGGTGCTGGAAGTGCAGATCCGTACCCACGCGATGCACGAGGAAGCGGAGTTGGGTGTTTGCGCGCACTGGCGCTACAAGGGCACCGACGTCAAGTCCGGCTCCAATCACTACGAAGAGAAGATTTCCTGGCTGCGCCAGGTACTCGAGTGGCATGAAGAGCTGGGCGATATTGGTGGTCTGGCGGAACAGCTGCGAGTCGATATCGAACCCGATCGCGTCTACATCTTCACGCCGGACGGTCACGCCATCGACTTGCCGAAGGGCGCGACGCCGCTCGACTTCGCCTACCGTGTGCATACTGAAATCGGTCACAACTGCCGCGGTGCCAAGATCAACGGGCGCATCGTGCCGCTCAACTACAGCCTGCAAACCGGTGAACAGGTCGAGATCATCACCAGCAAGCACGGCACGCCGAGCCGAGACTGGCTGAACCCGAACCTGGGTTACGTCACCACCTCGCGGGCACGGGCGAAGATCGTTCACTGGTTCAAGTTGCAGGCGCGCGACCAGAACGTTGCTGCCGGTAAAACCCTGCTTGAGCGTGAGCTCAATCGCCTCGGTCTGCCGGCGGTGGATTTCGACAAGCTGGCCGACAAGGCCAACATGAAAACCGCCGAGGACATGTTTGCCGCGCTTGGTGCCGGCGACTTGCGCCTGGCGCAACTGGTCAATCTGGCGCAGCAACTGGTCGAACCGGAGCGCGGCAATGAACAGCTGGAACTGATTCCGCGCAAGGCCACCGGTTACAAGCCGGGCAAGCGTGGCGACATCCAGATCCAGGGCGTCGGCAATCTGATGACCCAGATGGCGGGTTGCTGCCAGCCGCTGCCGGGGGATGCGATCGTCGGTTACATCACACAGGGCCGTGGCGTGAGCATTCACCGCCAGGATTGCGCCTCGGTGCTGCAACTGGCCGGGCGCGAGCCGGAGCGGATCATACAGGTCAGTTGGGGGCCGGTGCCGGTGCTCACCTATCCGGTGGACATCATCATCCGCGCCTACGACCGTTCGGGACTGCTGCGTGACGTTTCCCAGGTGCTGCTCAACGAGCGGATCAATGTGCTGGCGGTCAACACTCGCTCGAACAAGGAGGACAACACCGCGTTGATGTCCCTGACCATCGAGATTCCGGGGCTGGATGCGCTGGGGCGGTTGCTGGGGCGAATTTCCCAATTGCCGAACATCATCGAAACGCGGCGTAACCGTACCCCGTGATGATTGACGCCGCTCCCACAGGTCCTTGCAGAGTTCGATAAATGTATTCAATTGAAGACCTGCTACATCTGATGAACCGCCTGCGCGACCCGCAGTTCGGCTGCCCGTGGGACATCAAGCAAACCTACGCCACGATTGTCCCGCATACCCTTGAAGAAGCCTACGAAGTCGCCGACGCCATCGAGCGCGGTGACTTCGATCACCTGCAGGGTGAGCTGGGCGATCTGCTGTTCCAGGTGGTTTATTACAGCCAGCTGGCGCGGGAAGAAGGGCGCTTCGAATTCGATGGTGTGGTCGACAGCATCACCCGCAAGCTGATCCGTCGTCATCCCCATGTGTTCCCCACCGGCGATCTGTACGCGCCGCTGGATGTGCCGGGTCTGAGTGAAGAGCAGGTCAAGCAGCGTTGGGAGGAGATCAAGGCCGAAGAGCGCGCGGAGAAATCCGACGCTGCGCAACAACTGTCCTTGCTCGATGACGTCCCCGCCGCGTTGCCGGCGTTGTCCCGCTCGGCCAAGTTGCAAAAGCGTGCAGGGCAGGTCGGTTTCGACTGGCCCGATGCGCTGCCGGTGCTGGACAAGGTCCGTGAAGAACTCGATGAAATACTCGAAGCAATGGCCGACAACGATTCAGCGGCAATTGCCGATGAAGTCGGCGACCTGCTGTTTTCCGTGGTCAATCTGGCGCGACACCTCAAGGTCGACCCGGAAACCGCGCTGCGTGGCGCCAACAGCAAGTTCGAACGACGCTTCCGTTTTATCGAACAGGCATTGCGCGACACCCACCGTCCCATGGAAGATTGCACCCTCGAAGAGTTGGACGCCCTATGGGGCGAAGCCAAACGTCAGGAAAAGAATGTGCCCAGCTGCGGTTGAGCAGTTGCCTAAGTGAGTAATAAGCACCATGAGCATTTCCCTTCGCGACCAGTTGCTCAAAGCAGGGCTGGTCAACCAGAAGCAGGCCAAGCAGGTCAGCAAAGACAAGCAGAAACAGCAACGTCTGGCCCACAAGGGTCAGATCGAACTGGATGATTCCCAGCAGCGTGCCGCCCAGGAAGCCATGGCCGAGAAGGTCAAGCGCGATCAGGAGCTCAATCGCCAGCAGCAGGAAAAAGCCGAGGCCAAGGCCCGTGCCGCGCAGGTCAAGCAATTGATCGAAGCCACGCGCTTGCCGAAGTTGACGACCGAGGACTACTACAATTTCGTCGACGACAAGAAGGTCAAGCGGCTCTCGGTCAACACGCTGATGCGCAACAAACTCAGCAATGGATCGTTGGCCATCGTGCATCATGCCGGCGGTTATGAAGTGATCCCGCGGGAAGCAGCCCTGAAGATCCAGGAGCGTGATCCGCAGCGCATCGTGCAGATGAACGTCAAGACCGAAGAGGTCAGCACCGAGGACGATCCGTACGCGGCGTACCAGATCCCTGATGATCTGATGTGGTGATTGACTGAAGACTGCAACAACGACAAACCCCGCTCATGGCGGGGTTTGTCGTTTTCAATGCAGTCATTGCTCAAGCGGAGTGTAGCGCTCGTTGCTGCTCCAGAATTTCCAGTTCGGCCTTGTAGTTGTGGGCGTCTTTCTCGGAATGGAACATCCCGACCAGCAGGTCCTGTTGGTACACATCCCAGATCCGGACGCCGGCGGCTACGCCTTCATGGGACATCTGTGAATCGTCGCGTTCAGTTACTTTTACAGTCATCTGCTAGCTCCAATCTCTGTTATCTGCAGCAAGGCGTGTGCAGGACTCTGTTATAGATTTTGTTAGCCTGCTAAGTAAACGACTGAGTTTGCAAAGGGTTTTTTGCAAAAATGGAAACAGTCCTGCAGCCCGCGAAAACCGCGGCATTCAGTCGCAGGGCGTCGAGTTCCATGACAAAAGCTTCATGTTTGCGACGAAGACGCAAACCCTGTAGGGGCGGTGGTGTTGCGTCATTTTCCAGGGACAAAAAAAACGCCCCGAACCAGTCGGGGCGTTTTCATGTGCGGCTCAGAGACGGGGTATTACTTACCCTGCCAGCGCTTCAGTACCAGGGTGGCGTTGGTGCCGCCGAAACCGAAGCTGTTGCTCATCACGGTGTCGATCTTGGCGTTTTCCTGGGTCTTGGTCAGCACCGGCAGGTCGGCCACTTCAGGATCCAGCTCGTCGATGTTGGCGGAACCGGCAATGAAGTTGCCTTCCATCATCAGCATGCAGTAGATCGCTTCGTGAACGCCGGCGGCGCCCAGGGAGTGACCCGACAGGCTCTTGGTGGAGCTGATGGCCGGAGCCTTGTCGCCGAACACTTCACGCACACCTTTCATTTCCGCGACGTCGCCGACCGGGGTCGAAGTGCCGTGGGTGTTCAGGTAGTCGATCGGGGTGTCGACGGTGGACAGCGCCTGCTGCATGCAGCGGATCGCGCCTTCGCCACTTGGGGCAACCATGTCGTAGCCGTCGGAGGTCGCGCCGTAGCCAACGATTTCCGCATAGATCTTCGCGCCACGGGCCAGAGCGTGTTCCAGCTCCTCGACCACGACCATGCCGCCGCCACCGGCGATGACGAAACCGTCACGGTCGGCATCGTAGGCACGGGAGGCTTGTTGCGGGGTGTCGTTGCGCTTGCTGGACAGTGCGCCCATGGCGTCGAACAGGAACGACTGGCTCCAGTGTTCTTCTTCACCGCCGCCGGCAAAAACGATGTCCTGCTTGCCCATCTGGATCTGTTCCATGGCGGTACCGATGCAGTGAGCACTGGTGGCGCAGGCAGAGGCGATGGAGTAGTTCAGGCCTTTGATCTTGAACGGGGTGGCCAGGCAAGCGGAAACGGTGCTGCTCATGGTCCGCGTTACACGGTACGGGCCGACGCGCTTGACGCCTTTCTCACGCAGGATGTCCAGCGCTTCCATCTGGTTCAGCGTGGAGGCGCCACCGGAACCGGCGATCAGGCCGGTACGCGGGTTGGAAACCTGCTCTTCGGTCAGGCCGGAGTCAGCGATGGCGTCTTTCATGGCCAGGTAGGCGTAAGCCGCCGCGTGGCCGACGAAGCGATAGATCTTGCGATCGATCAGTTCTTCAAGGTTGAGGTCAATGGAGCCGGAAACCTGGCTACGCAGACCCATTTCGGCATATTCCGGGTTGAACCGGATGCCAGGGCGGCTTGCACGCAGGTTAGCGGAGACGGTCTCTTTGTCATTGCCCAGGCACGAAACAATGCCCAGACCAGTGATAACGACGCGGCGCATGCGAATAACCCTTAGAAGTTGTCAGTGGAGGTGAACACGCCGACCCGGAGGCCTTCGGCGGTGTAGATTTCGCGACCGTCGACAGTGACCGAACCGTCGGCGATGGCCAGGTTCAGCTTGCCCTTGAGGACGCGCTTGATATGAATGTTATAGGTGACTTTCTTGGCGGTCGGCAGGACCTGGCCGAAGAATTTCACTTCGCCCGAACCCAGGGCGCGACCGCGGCCTGGCAGGCCTTGCCAACCGAGGAAGAAGCCGACCAGTTGCCACATGGCGTCGAGGCCCAGGCAGCCCGGCATCACCGGATCGCCTTCGAAATGGCAGGCGAAGAACCACAGGTCCGGAGTGATATCCAGCTCGGCGACCAATTCACCTTTGCCGTACTTGCCACCCTCTTCGCTGATCAGGGTGATGCGATCAACCATCAGCATGTTCGGGGCGGGCAGTTGCGCGTTACCTGGGCCGAACAGCTCACCGCGACTGCAGCGCAGCAGGTCTTCCCGGGTAAAGGCGTTTTGTTTGGTCATGCGAGCTCCTCAATAGTCCCATGCGGCAGGTGGGGCAAATCTTCCCGGCCATTCGAAGCGTTCATGCCTCGAACCGGCAGCCTACTCATAGACTATTGCGTTGTGGTGAAAGTCACAGCACCAAGGACATGAATGTACACTTGTGCACTGAAATTTTTATTCAAGCCCCTTTTCGGGCCTGTTCGGGTGCCTAAGACTGCCGCACTTTCGCCTTTCACGCCAGTCGCAGATGCTCGAAAGGCCTGTACTACTGCACCCAACGCTGCAGAATTTGCTGAAGATCAGTACGTTTGAAGGGCTTGGCCAGGTAATCGTTCATCCCCGCCGACAAACAGGCTTCGCGATCCCCCTGCAGGGCATTGGCGGTCAGGGCGATGATCGGCAAGTCGGTGCAACCGGGCAGCTGGCGAATCTGTCGGGTGGCCTCGTAACCATCGATGACCGGTAATCGGCAGTCCATCAGGATCGCTTCGAAAATCAGGCTTTCGGCACTGCGCACCGCCTGAGCGCCATCGGCGGCGACGCTGACAGTAAAGCCCAGGCTGCGCAACATGGCTTCGATGACTGTCTGATTGACCGGGTTGTCCTCGACCAGCAACACATTGCGACCTTCGCCATCATCATTACCGGTGGGCGCCCGCGGCGTCAGCACCGGCAGTGGCTGCTGATAAAGCGCCAGCGGGATTTCCAGCGTGAACACCGAACCACGACCTTCCTCGCTCTGCGCACACAGGGTACCGCCCATGCGTTCGGCCAGGGTGCGGGCAATCGGCAGGCCCAGGCCAGTGCCGCCGTAACGTCTTGAAATAGAACTGTCGGCCTGTTGAAACGCGTTGAACATCAATTCCAGGCTCTCGGCGGCAATGCCGATCCCGCTGTCGCGCACGGTGCAGGTGAACCACAACAATTCGTGATCCAGTGATTGCCACTGCGGTTCGATGGACACGCGGCCCTGTTCTGTGAACTTCAGCGCGTTGCCGATCAGGTTGACCAGAATCTGCCGGATACGCGTCGGATCGCCTTGCACCTGCAACTCCCGCATATCCTCCGGAATGTGCAATTGCAGATCGAGGCCACGTTGAGCGGCGCCGTGCTGGAACGACTGCGCACAGGCACCGATCAGGTCGGCGAGGTTGAACGGAATGTGTTCCAGTTCCAGTTCCGAGCGCTCGATGCGTGAGAAATCCAGAATATCGTTGATGACTTTGAGCAAGTGCTCGGTGGACTCCGACGCCAGCGCCGCGTATTCGACCTGCTCCGGCGTCATATCCGTGGTCTCAAGCAACTGAAGCATGCCCAGCACACCATTCATCGGCGTGCGCAGTTCGTGGCTCATCATCGCGAGGAAGTCGGACTTGGCATTGTTGGCCTTTTCCGCTTCTTCGCGGGTCTGGATCAACTGTGCCATGGCCTGGTGCTGTTCGCGGCTGGCCTGTTCGAGGCCGCTGGCGAGGTTATTGATGTGCTGCGACAGCGCGCCCAGCTCGGTGTCATCGACAATGGGCAGCGGTGTTTTGTAGTCGCCGTCCTGGATGGCCTTGACCGCGTTGCCGATGTCGCGGATCGGTTGCGACAGGCTGCCCGCCAGGCGCCGGGCGAGGATGAAGGTAAACAGCAGGGCGAACAGGGCCAGGATCGCGGCCTTGAACAGGATTTCCTGCTGGCGCTGACTGAACGCATCGTTGGACAGGCCGACGATCACCCGGCCCAGATAGTCCTCGGCAGGGGCATTGGTGGCGACCTTGTTGTTCTGGAAGAAATCGTTGTGCAGCGGGATCCGTTGCAACCGCACCGGCGCCTGGAACACTTCGACCTGATGCGGGCGGGCGTGGTTGGCCGACGGTTGTTCGACATACACCAGGATCCGGTTGGCGCTGTCCTGGATTTCCAGGAACCGTACGTTGGGCGTGGCCAGTGTGGCCTTGAGCAAACTTTCCAGTACTTCGTTGTTGCCGGAAATCACCCCGTACTCGGTGGCCGGGGCCAGTTGGTTGGCGATGAGTTGCCCGGTGTGGTTCAGCTCCTGGCGCAGGTCCTGGATTCGCACAAAGGTAAAGAAGCTGATCAACAGCAATGTCAGCAGCAGGGCAGGGCCGAGGCTGATGAGCTGGGTCCGGGTGTTGATGTCCCAACGGCGGCGGAAGGTCATGGGCGGCGTTCTCTTTCAGCCAACAGTGTTGCGACAGACGCTTCGTTTATCTGTTCAATACCTAATGAACGAGCCACCTGCGGGTTGCTTGAGACTTTGAAGCGAGGCGGGTAGTACGTGCGCGGCCAGGTCGCGGGTGGCAAGTCGAGCAATTCATCGAGAATGGTCAGCCAGTCGTTCTGGTCGCTGTAGGTGCTGGCCAGGCTCCCGGCCTTGACGAAGCCGGCGTTGGGGCCGATCAGTGCCCGTTGTCGTGAGTAACTGCTTAGCAGCAGGTTTTTGGCGGTTTTCGGGTTGTACAGATCGGGGTCATCCAGGCCCAGCAGCACATCGCTGTTGTTCAGCAAAGTTTGCAATGGACGGCTGTCATGGATGTTGTCCCAACGCTCGGTAATCACTTCAAGCCCAAGGGGATGAGCGGCCCGGCGCAGTTCTTTCAATAGGAATTCGCTGTGTTCGTCGTACAGCACGCCGACCCGTTTGACTTGGGGCAGTAGCAGTCGGGTCAGGCGCAATTGACGCTCCAGGGGCGGGTCGCTCCAGAGCAGGCTCAGGTGCTGGGGCAAAGTGTCGCCCAGGCGTTGTCGAGCTTGCAGGCGGCTGATGCGCAACACCAGTGTCGCCGGGCCTTGGTCGTCTTGCAGGCGCCAATCGAGGCTCGACAAGTCGAGCAGAATCAAGCGGATGTCGTCCGCCAGTTTTCCCGGTGACGGGAGGTCGGCCAACGGCTGGAAGCTTACGCGATCGCCAGGGCGCAATTCGCGCAGGGCCTGGACGAAGGTCTGAACGCCAGGACTGTCTTCGGCACCCGTCAATAAAATCTCCGATGCATTGGCCGACAGGCTGCCCAGCCAGCCGCTGACCACCAGGCACAACATCGCCAGCAGGCGACCGATGCCTGGCGTCTTGCGTGGCGGACAATGTGCCATTTAAAACGCCAGCTCCGCACTGAAGTACATCACCCGACGCTCATCGTAGTTGTTGTCGACGAAGGTGGTGGGCTGATTATCAAGACGTTGCTGGAGTACTGCGGCCAGTTCCAGGTTGGCCTTGCCCAGGCCGATACGTTTGGCAATGCGGGTGTCGACCCGCTCGAAGCGGTAGCCATTGAGTGCATCGTCGCCATAGTAGAAAAGTGCACTGTTCCAGCCATGGCCCCAGTCCCGCATCCAGCCGGCGGAACCGCTGTTGTTGGCAGTCTGTCGTGCGTCTTGTGGATCGCTCGCATCGGCATCGACGTAGGCATAGGTCAGGCGCAATCGGTCGGCATTGCCGATTCTCCAGTCGAGTTGGGTTTCGGCCCCCGAAAAGCGCGCCGTGTTGCTGTTACTGGCGATGAACTGATTGTTGCGCAGCGGTTCGCTGATCATGCCGTTGATCTCGTCATGGAACAGCTTCACATCGATCGCCAGCCCCCACTCGGCAAAATAGCCGTTGTAGCCCAGTTCCCGTGATCGCATATGTTCTTGATCAAGGTCACCAGGGCCGCGGGTCCTGACGAAATAGCGGGCGCTGGACCGGCCATAGGCAGCGGGCTGCAGGTTGGTGACCTGATAACTCCAGTTGACGCTGTTCTCGAACATGTCCGGTGAGCGGATGGCTTCGGAATACACCGCACGCAAACCATGGCGCGGGTTGATCAGGTAATTGACCGCCACCCTCGGGGTCAGCGAGCTGCCGATCAACTGCGTGTCTTCGAACATGGCGCCGCCTTGCAGCAACCAGTGTTCACTGGCACGCCATTCGATCTGGCCGAATGCACGCCAGGTGGTGTCGTCAAGGGTGCCATTGAAGTAGGTCTCGGAGTCTGCCCGGTCGTAACGATAGTTCAAGCCGCTGACCAGCCGCAGGCTATCGGACAGACTCAGGGTGTCCTGCAGTTCAAGGTCGTAGCGTGTCTCCCGGGTGCTTTGGTCGATGTCGCCGCAAACTGTCTGCCGGGCGCCGTTGCGCCATTGGTCGAGTACCTGGTTGGCCAATACCTGTTGGCCAGGACCGCCGGGGGGCGCACCGGAAGCGATGAAACGCTCGATGTTGCGTGCCAGGCGTTCGGTGTAATTCGGGTTGAGCTGCCAGAGTTCGGTCAGCTGCGGGCTGAACGACACCTCGGCATCACAGGCGCGCCAGGTTTGCTGTCGATCCCAATGCTGCGCCGAGCCCTGGATGTACAGGCTGTGTTCGGGATTGATGTCGAGGTTCCAGCGTAGCGAGCCGGCGTAATCCTTGGCGGTGACGTCGGAATTGTTTCCGGAACTGGTAATCCCGGAAAACACCGGTCGGTAGGTATAAGGCCGCTGGTTGCTGCCTTCCTTGGCATTCAATTGCCAATCGATGCTTTGCCGCTCATCAAGTGCCTGGCTGACGGCCAGGTTGAAGCGGTTCAGACGGCGGCTGTCGCGGTAATCGGCGCCGGTGCGATCAGTGTCGAAACCATCATCCTGCTGACCGGACAGCGACAGGCGCCAGTCGCCGTCATCCCATCCCTCGCCCTGGCTGGCATAAAAGTCGTTGATGCCGCGCTGGCCGCGGGTGACTTTCATCCGCGTACCGTGGCTGTCGGCCGGATTGCGCGTGATGATGTTGACCACTGCCATCAGCGCATTGGCGCCATAGCTGACGGTGTTCGGGCCGCGGAAAACCTCGATGCGCTCGATGTCTTCCATGGCCACCGGAATGTCGCTCCAGTCCACCGTGGACAGACCGGCACGGTAGACCGAACGACCATCGATCAAGACCTGCATGCGCCGCGCTTCGGTGGCATTGGTCCCGTGATAGTTCACCACCGCCTGATTGCCGCTGATGTTGCCGACCATCATGCCCGGCACCAGCCGCAGCACTTCGCTGATGTCGCGGGCACCGCTGGCGTTGATCAGGGCATTATCGATCACCGTCATGCTCCCCGGCACGGCGGCCGGCGACTGCTTCAGGCGCGTGGCCGTGAGCACTTGCGGCAGCGGATCGCTGTCGAGGAACAGATCGTCGGCCAGCAATGGCGAGCTGAAGACCAGCGCCAGTACGAGAGGCGAGCGGGGTGAAGGCGAACCCAATGACACAACACATCCTTGTTATTAGTTATTGGCGCGCATGTTAACCGAGCTGGACGACTTTTCCAGTCACGATGTCAGCACTTTCCTCGGTTTTATCGAACTTCTTTGCTTGCGCACGGGTAATTGACGCGGGGGCTGGCCGCCACTGGGCCGCTCCGTATAATGCCGACATCGCCACTGGTATGGATTAACGGATTGCATATGACTGAACAGCGCCCGATTGCGGTCCTGGGAGGCGGAAGTTTTGGTACCGCCGTGGCTAACCTGTTGGCTGAAAACGGACATCAGGTCTTGCAGTGGATGCGTGACCCCGAGCAGGCTGAGGCCATCCGGGTCAATCGCGAGAACCCGCGATACCTCAAAGGCATCAAGATTTTGCCGGGTGTGACCGCGGTCACCGAGCTGCAAGCCACCCTGGAGGCTTGTGACCTGATTTTCGTCGCATTGCCTTCCAACGCATTGCGCTCGGTACTGGCGCCACATGCCGAACGGCTAAGCGGCAAGCTACTGGTGAGCCTGACCAAGGGCATCGAAGCCCACACCTTCAAACTGATGAGCCAGATCCTCGAAGAGATCGCCCCGCAAGCCCGTATCGGCGTGTTGTCCGGGCCGAACCTGGCCCGTGAAATCGCCGAGCACGCGCTGACCGCCACGGTGGTCGCCAGTGAAGACGAAGAACTCTGCGAACGGGTTCAAGCCGTGCTGCATGGCCGTACCTTTCGTGTGTACGCCAGCGGCGACCGTTTCGGCGTGGAGCTGGGCGGTGCATTGAAAAACGTCTACGCAATCATCGCCGGCATGGCAGTGGCAATGGGTATGGGCGAAAACACCAAGAGCATGCTGATCACCCGGGCTCTGGCGGAAATGACCCGCTTCGCGGTGAATCAGGGCGCCAACCCGATGACGTTCCTCGGTCTGGCAGGCGTGGGTGACTTGATCGTGACCTGCTCATCGCCCAAAAGCCGTAACTATCAGGTCGGGTATGCCCTCGGCCAGGGGCTGAGCCTGGAAGAGGCAGTCAACCGTCTGGGCGAAGTGGCCGAAGGCGTGAACACCCTCAAGGTACTCAAGGCCAAGGCCCAGGAAGTAGGCGTGTACATGCCGCTGGTCGCCGGATTGCACGCGATCCTGTTCGAAGGGCGCACGCTTGAACAGGTGATCGGGCTGCTGATGCGCGGTGAACCGAAAACCGACGTCGACTTTATTTCCACCAGCGGCTTCAACTGAGCCCTCAACGCAACAGGAACGGAGCGAAACATGAGCGATCAAAAAGTAGAAGCCAAATACGAGTCCATCCTGCTGCGGGTGTTGTGGATGATCGTTTTTGTGCTGGTCTGGCAAGTGGCGCAATTCATCCTTGGCGCCTTGGTGCTGGTGCAGTTGATCTATCGTTTGATCTATGGCGCCCCGAGCGCCAGCCTGATGAACTTCGGCGACAGTCTGAGCCAGTTTCTGGCGCAGATCGGTCGTTTCGGCAGCTTTCACAGCGACCAGAAACCTTGGCCGTTCGCCGATTGGCCAGCGCCGCGTACGCCGGAAGGTGAAGCGCCGCACGTCGTGGCACCCGCCCCGCATCCGGCCCGAGATGAGGAACCCAAGCTATGAAACTCTGGGTATTGCGTCATGGTGAAGCCGAGCCACACGGTTCCAAACCCCACGATTCGGAGCGGGAGCTGACTGCAAACGGTCGTGCAGAAGTACTGCGTGCCGCCGCCAACCTGATTGGCCAGCCGCTGACAGCGATTTATGCCAGTCCTTACACGCGAGCGCAGCAGACTGCGCAACTGGTAAAGGACACCTTGGGTTTCGAGCCGGAGATTCGCACCGTTGAGTGGCTGACCCCGGATTTCGATCCCGACAGGGTTACCGACCAACTGAAGTCAGTGACCAATGTACTGCTGGTTTCTCATAATCCGCTGGTAGGGCATCTGCTCAGTTACCTGCAACACGGCGCGGGTCATCCTCCGGAGAGGCTCGGTACCGCCGGACTGGCCGAACTGGAAAGCAATGAACTGCTGATCGGGGCGATGAAGCTAAACAGCATCAAGCATCCTTAACTCTGCTTCAGGGTGCGCTACCTCCCCTGAAAAAGACCGATCAACTGTGGGAGCGAGCCTGCTCGCGATGAGGGAGTGTCAGTCGCCATCAATTTAGTCTGACATACCGCTTTCGCGAGCAGGCTCGCTCCCACAGGGGGATCAGTGTTTGAAAAAAATTGTATGAAATAGCTAACCAAGCACTTGCTTGGTTAGCTACGCTTGCTCCACAACAAAAACAAAGGAGCGAGTCGCATGTCTGCTGCTTTCCGTTTGCCGCTGGACGTGTTCTACGAGCGTGAGGCCCGTCACCCCCGTCAACGCTTTCTGGTCCAGCCCATCGGCGGTGGACAGGTCGAGACACTGACTTGGGCCGACGTCGGTCATCAGGCCCGCTGCGCGGCGCACTGGCTGCGGTCGCGGGAATTGCCCCAGGGCAGTCACATCGCCCTGATCTCGAAAAACTGTGCGCACTGGATCATTGCTGACCTGGCAATCTGGATGGCCGGGCATGTCTCGGTGCCCCTGTACCCGAACCTTACCGCCGAATCCGTGGCCCAGGTGCTGGAGCACTCGGAAGCCGCGCTGGCCTTTATCGGCAAACTCGACGACTGGCCTGGCATGTCCCGTGGGGTCAGCCCGGACCTGGTGACCATCAGCCTGCCGCTGCATCCGCCGGGCGAGTTCGATTTCAGCTGGGCCGATCTGCAGCACAGCACGCCGATCCAGGACGACCCTAGACCCGGCGCCGATCAACTGGCGACCATCATCTACACCTCCGGTACCACCGGCCTACCCAAAGGGGTGATGCACAGCTTCGGCACGCTGGGATTCGCCACCACCCGCGGCACGCAATTGTTCGGCCTGAATGAGTCGGACCGACTGCTGTCTTATCTGCCGCTTTGTCACGTTGCTGAACGAATGTTCGTCGAACTGGCGTCGATCTACACCGGACAAACCGTATTCTTTGCCGAAAGCCTCGACACCTTCCTCGACGATCTGCGGCGCGCCCGGCCGACGGCGATGTTTGGTGTGCCGCGCATCTGGACCAAATTCCAGATGGGGGTGTACAGCAAGATTCCCGCAAAACGCCTCGACTTCCTCCTTGGCCTGCCGATCGTCGGCAAGCGCGTCGGGCACAAAGTCCTATCCGGACTGGGGCTCGATGCCTTGCGCGTAGCGTTGTCCGGCGCCGCGCCAGTGCCCCTGACGTTGTTACGCTGGTATCAGAAGCTTGGGCTCGACGTGCTGGAGGTCTACGGCATGACCGAAAGTTGCGGCTATTCGCACATCTGCCTGCCGGGTCAGTACAAGGAAGGCTGGATCGGCAAGCCCTGCCCGGAAGTCGAAGTACGAATCGATGAGTCGGGTGAGGTACAGGTGCGCAGCGGCGCGACCATGCTCGGGTACTTCAAGGATCCGCAGAAAACCGCAGAGACCATTACCGGGGACGGTTTCCTGCGCACCGGCGACAAAGGTGAAGAGGACGCCGAAGGCAACCTGCGCCTGACCGGGCGCCTGAAAGAAATCTTCAAGACCAGCAAAGGCAAATACGTAGCGCCGGCACCCATCGAAAATCGCCTGGCGGTGCATTCACGTATCGAGCAGGTGTGTGTGGTCGGCGACGGCTTGAGTGCGCCGCTTGGCCTGTGCGTACTGTCTGCGGTGGGACAGCAGGACGCGGGCGGAACGGCCCGCGCCGGCTTGCATTCGAGCCTGGAGAAGCTGCTGGAAGAGGTCAACGCGGCCCTTGATAAGCACGAGCGCTTGCGGCGACTGGTGGTGGTCAAGGACAGCTGGGCCGTGGAAAACGGCTTCCTCACGCCGACCCTGAAGATCAAGCGCAATGTAATCGAAGCGGCCTATGGTGCCCGCTTCGAAGAATGGAGCGAGCGCAGCGAAGTGGTGCTGTGGCAGGATTGAGACACAAATAAAACCAACAAGGAAAATCGGCGATGAGTCTGTGGCGCACCCTTCCCAACATCGAACAGTTGAACGCTTTCCAGAAAAACACCATCGGCGAAGTGCTGGATATCCGCTTCGAAGCCGTCGATGACGATTCTTTGACCGCGAGCATGGTCATCGACCACCGCACCCATCAGCCTTACGGCTTGCTGCATGGCGGTGCCTCGGTGGTGCTGGCCGAGACCGTCGGTTCCATGGCCAGTTTCCTGTGCATCGACTCCAGCAAGTTTTACTGCGTGGGCCTGGAAATCAACGCCAACCATCTTCGCGGCCTGCGCAGTGGAAGGGTGACGGCAGTGGCCAGGCCGATCCACATCGGCCGCACGACCCATGTCTGGGATATTCGCTTGACCAGCGACGAAGGCAAGGCCAGTTGCGTGTCGCGGTTGACCATGGCGGTGGTGCCGTTGGGGGAGAATCCGCCGGCACGTTGACCAGCAGGAGCAAAGCTTGCTCGCGATGGTCGTCAACGATAACGCTGAGACCCCTGCCACTGCGTGGCGTCAGGTCCATCGCGAGCGAACTCGCTCCTGCATGATCAGCATGACCGGACTGTCATCATTCCTGTCAGTTACGGTCATTGCCGCAGGACGCGGTCTTACGGACAATCAACATCTGTTCTCGCTCATGGATTTGCCGGTTATGTCGCAACAGATTTTTTTCGCCCACGCCAACGGATTCCCTTCGGGCACCTACGGCAAGTTGTTCGCGGCGCTGGCGCCCGAGTATCAGGTGACGCATCTGGAGCAACACGCCCATGACCCGCGTTTCCCGGCGGACGACAATTGGTACAACCTGGTGGATGAGCTGATCCATCACCTGCGGCAGCAAGCCGAACCGGTGTGGGGCGTCGGCCATTCCTTCGGTGGCGTGCTGCACCTGCATGCCGCGTTGCGCTGTCCCGAGCTGTATCGCGGGGTAGTGATGCTCGATTCACCGGTATTGACCCGTGCCGATCAATGGGTGATCCGTGCCGCCAAGCGCCTGGGCTTCATCGACAAGCTGACGCCCGCTGGCCGTACGTTGGGACGACGCGAAGAGTTCGCCGACCTCGAAAGCGCCCGCCGCTATTTCGCTGGTAAAACCCTGTTTCGCGGTTTCGACCCGGACTGTTTCGATGCTTATCTGCAATACGGTTTGCAGCAGGTTGGCGACAAGCTGCGCCTGCGCTTCGATCCGGCCACGGAGATCAGCATCTATCGGGGCGTGCCCCACACCAGCCCGGGCCGTGCCCGGCAGTTGAAAGTGCCGCTGGCAGTGGTTCGCGGGCACAAGAGCAAGGTGGTGATGCGCCATCACGCCAGTTCAGTCGGGCGCATGCCGCTCGGCGAGGCCTTGACCATGCCCGGTGGTCACATGTTTCCCCTCGAACGTCCCCAGGATACTGCCGCGATGCTGAAGAACCTGTTCAGTCGCTGGGACGGTCGCCAACAGGATTGCGCATGAGCAGCATCGTCGAAGAAGTTCGCCTGAGCTTGCCGCACATCGAGCTGGCGGCGCATCTGTTCGGTCCCGAAGACGGTTTGCCGGTGATTGCCTTGCACGGCTGGCTCGACAACGCCAACAGTTTTGCCCGGCTGGCACCGAAGCTCAAAGGCCTGCGCATCATTGCCCTGGATATGGCCGGTCACGGTCACTCCGGGCATCGCCCGAGCGGCGCCGGCTACGCCATGTGGGACTACGCACACGATGTGCTGCAAGTCGCCGAACAGCTTGGCTTGCGCCGATTTGCGCTGATGGGGCATTCGATGGGGGCGATCGCTTCCCTGATCATCGCCGGTTCGTTGCCGGATCGGGTCACGCATCTGGCGTTGATCGACGGCGTCATTCCACCTACAGACAAGGGCGAAAATGCTGCCGAACGCATGGGCATGGCCCTGCAGGCGCAGCTGGATCTGCGGGAAAAACGCAAACCGGTCTACAGCACGCTCGAACGGGCCATCGAGGCGCGCATGAAGGGCTTGGTGGCGGTCAGTCGCGAAGCCGCGCAGTTACTGGCCCAGCGTGGCTTGATGCCGGTGCCGGGGGGGTACACCTGGCGCACCGACAACCGACTCACGCTGCCATCGCCGCTACGCCTGACGACTGAACAGGCCATGTCCTTCGTCCAGCGCATCAGTTGTCCTGCAAAACTGGTGGTGGCTGCTGACGGCATGCTCGCCAAACACCCCGAATTGCTGGAGCGTCTACCCTTTAGCCGTGAACAGCTGCCAGGTGGCCATCATTTGCACCTGAATGACGAGTCCGGTGCCGATCTTGTCGCAGACTGTTTCAATCGGTTTTTCGCCGTTCCTTGACTTGCGCCGGGCAACTGTCGAGGCTGGGCGGGTTGAAATGGGAGACAACCATGATAGATCTGTACACCGCTGCGACCCCGAATGGCCACAAGGTCTCTATCGTGCTCGAGGAACTCGGCCTGCCTTATACAGTGCACGCCTTGAGTTTCGACAAAAAGGAACAGAAGTCCCCGGACTTCCTCAAGATCAACCCCAATGGCCGGATTCCGGCGATTGTCGACCGCGCCAACGGCGATTTCGCCGTGTTCGAATCCGGCGCCATCCTGATTTACCTGGCTGAAAAGACCGGCAAACTGTTGCCCGCCGATCCCAAGGGACGCTCGGTGGCGTTGCAGTGGCTGATGTTCCAGATGGGCGGGATCGGTCCGATGCAGGGGCAGGCCAACGTGTTTTTCCGTTACTTCCCGGAAAAACTCCAGGGCGCCATCGACCGCTATCAACATGAAACCCGGCGCCTCTACGAAGTGCTCGATACGCGTCTGCAAGACGTTGAGTATCTTGCCGGCGAGTACAGCATTGCCGATATTGCGACGTTCCCCTGGGTGCGTGGCTACGAGTGGTCCGGTGTTTCGGTGGATGGCCTGACGGCGTTGCAGCGCTGGATGGCAACCATGGAGGCGCGGCCGGCGGTGCAGCGCGGGTTGCTGATTCCTGAACGCACCGATGACGCCAGCGTCGTCAAGGGTGCCCAGGCCATGCTGATCCGATGAGTCTACCGATGCGTTCTCTCAGTCTGCTGGTGCTGTGCAGTTTCAGTCCCTTGTTGTTTGGCGCTGATATTCCAGGCAGTCAGGACCTGCCGATCGTGCCGCGCATGGTCGATGCGCAGATCGTCGACTATCGCCCGACAGCCGAACTTGAGCGGATTTATCCGCTGGGTTCGATCCGCAAGATCAGCGGCCAGTTGCGCTTCGATGGCCAGGTCAACGCGCGGGGTAACGCCACGTCGGTGACTTATGAGCTGCCACCGGAGCATTCAGCGACGCAAGCGTTCACCGCTGCCCGCGAAGCCTTGCAGAAGCAGGACGCCCAGTTGCTGTTCTGGTGTCAGGCCCGCGATTGCGGCGAAAGCAGCCTGTGGGCCAATGAGGTGTTCGGCAACGCCAAACTCTATGGCTCGGATAATGAGCAGGCGTACCTGCTGTTGCGTCTGGCGGCGCCGAAGGACAACACGCTGGTGGCGCTTTACAGCATCACGCGCGGCAATCGCAAAGCTTATCTGCATGTCGAACAGTTCGAAGCCGCGGCACCTCTGGGCGATTTGCGGCCGACGTCCGCGACTTTGCTGCGTGAACTCAAAAGCACTGGCGAGCTCGATTTCCCCAAGCTGACCAGCGCACCCGATGACACCTGGGTGCGCTTGATCTCCCGTGGCCTGAACCTGGACACGACGCTGAGAATCAGTGTTTCCGGTCCGACTGCCGAAGCCTGGCGTCAGGCGCTGATCGAACAGGGCGTGCGTGCCGCGCGACTGGAAACCGGTAGCGTCGAAGGCTCGGGCCTGCACATCCAACTGTTGCGATAAGCTTTATCGGGCGAACGCGTATCGAAGCGTTCGCCTACTCTTTTGCTGACTGATTTATTCGAGATTTCAAATGATCAATAACGATCGGCTGTTGGTGCAGATCCTGCTCCTGGTGCTGTTTGGCGCGAGCTTCTGGGTGATGGCACCGTTCTGGTCGGCGCTGTTCTGGGGGGCGGTGCTGGCGTTCGCCAGTTGGCCGCTGATGCGTCTGTTGACCCGCTGGCTCAATGGTCGCGAGTCCCTGGCGGCAGCGGTGTTGACCGTGGGCTGGATGGTGCTGGTGGCGGCCCCACTGGTGTGGCTGGGATTCAACCTGGCGGATCATGTACGTGATGCCGTGGCGTTCATCAAGGATGTGCAGATGGATGGCCTGCCGGAAGCGCCGGACTGGCTGGGCGGTATTCCGTTGGTGGGCGGGCGTCTGATGGGGATCTGGAACAGCATCGACCAGCAGGGCGCGGCGATGATGGTGTCGCTCAAGCCCTACTTCGGGCAAGTCGGTAACTGGCTGCTGGCGCGCAGTGCGCAGATCGGCGGCGGCATTCTCGAACTGACCTTGAGCATTGTCTTCGTGTTCTTTTTCTATCGTGACGGGCCACGGTTGGCGGCGTTTGTTCATAGCCTGCTGGAGCGCCTGATCGGCAAGCGTGCCGGGTATTACATCGAACTCGTGGCAGGCACAGTGCAGCGGGTCGTGAACGGGGTGATCGGCACGGCGGCGGCTCAGGCGGTACTGGCGTTGACCGGGTTCCTGATTGCCGGGGTGCCGGGGGCGCTGGTGCTCGGTATCGTGACGTTCCTGCTCAGCCTGATTCCCATGGGGCCACCGCTGGTGTGGATCCCGGCCACGGCCTGGCTGGTCTGGCAAGGTGAGTACGGAATGGCGGTGTTCCTCGGGATCTGGGGCATATTCATCATCAGCGGCGTGGACAACGTCCTCAAGCCGTACCTGATCAGTCGCGGCGGGAACTTGCCGTTGGTGATCGTGCTGCTGGGGGTATTTGGCGGTTTGATCGCGTTCGGTTTCATCGGATTGTTCATCGGTCCGACGTTGCTGGCGGTGGCCTACAGTTTGTTGACCGACTGGAGCAAGAGTCAGGCCCGGGTCGAAGACCGTCGCTGATTCGAGGAGGGATTGCGAGAGGGCAGGAATACAGACTCGCGTTGGTCCGGCGGACGGATGATGGGGACCGTCAGACCAACGCCAGGCTGTAAAAGCGGCTCGGGCTTCCTTGCCCGAGTCGTGTAGCGGGGTCAATCAGAACTTCGCTTCGGCATCCAGTTGCAGGGTGTTGATGTCCGAATCCTTGAGGGTGGCGTTGGTGTAGTCGGAGTTCGCCATGAAGTACGTCGCACCCAGGGTGAAGTTCTTGTCCAGCTCATAGCTCACTTTCAGCTTGCTGCCGCGCGAACCGGTGAAGCCGTTGGCGAAGTCGGAGTCGGTGAAGGCACCCACAACGGCGTTACGCTGTACATCGCGGTAGTTGTAATCCAGACCGAAGCCATAGACCTTGGTTTTGACACCGGCCAGCCAGCCCATGTCCTGGTCGTTGCTGGCATCGTCGTTGTTGACGACTTGACCGTACAACGACAGCGGCATTGGCAGGCCGCCGATGTCGATCTGACCAAAGCCTTCGTACAGTTTGAACTGCTCGCCCGGGCTGTTGCCGTTGACGGCCAGTGCGCATGGCGCGGTGACGGTGCCGGAGGTAGGGCAGGCGCTGTCCTGATCGTTGTCGTAGGCGTAGATGCTGCCGCCCAACGTCATTTTCAGGTTGTCGGTGATGGCGAAGCGTGCGCCCAACTGGCCGGCGTAAAGACGCAGGTCGTGCTTGAACTGCACGCCTTCGCCGTCGACGTTGTCCTTGAGGGTGTAGTGACCGGCGCTACCGAACAACTCGGTGGAGCCGCCCAGCGGGTATTTGTAAGTGACTGCCAGACCTTCCGGGTTGATGTCGCTATCCCAGATGATGTCGCCCATGCTTACCCATGGTTGCGGCATCTTGCCGCCGATCAGGTGCAGGTTCTTGATGGCGTCGGGGTGGTAGTCCACGTAGCCCTGGTCCAGCCAGATCTGCTTCTTGTCGAAGTAGTTGTTCAGGTCCTGGTTGGTGGAGCGGGCGTCGTCGCTGCTGCCGGTAGCGATACGGATACCGGTGTCGACCTGGGAGTTGATCTCCGTATAGGCACCCAGCCGGGCACGAATGCGTTGGCGATCCGAGTCTTTGTTGTTGGAGACGCCGTCGTTCTTGATGGTTTCCTGACGGAAACGCACGTCGCCCTTGAATTGGGTCTTGGCAGCCCAGGCCAGTTTCTGGTCGAAGGTGCTCAGTTCGTTGGTTTTCTTCGCGGTGGCCGCGATCTGCTCATTGGTCTCTTGCTGAGCCTGGCGGGCGATTTGCTGTTCTTTCTGATCCCTGGCCAGCTCGGCTTGCAGTTCGCTGTACTGCGCGTTGGTAATCGAGCCGTTTGCCTTGAGCATGTCGAGCAGTTTGGCGTCGACTGCGGCGCTGGCAGGAACACTCATGGCCAGCAACAGACCACCACACAGGGCTGCCGCAGTTTTCGTGGAAGCAAGACGCATATCAATCTCCGAAGATGAGAGTGGATGACTGAGCCATCCCGGGCACAACCGACCATTGATGGACGGAAAACGGTGGCCGGGCTATAACCCGGCGCTCTAAAAACAGGCGCCAGTATCGCGATGGTTTATGACAGGGCGGTGGCAATGTGATGGCATGTCGATGACGATACGAAGTCTTCGCGAACTATTGAGCTAGAGCGCTGTCGTCGATTTGATCGTGTGCAAAGGATGGCGATGCGCGATACTCGCGAGGCTTTCACGCCATGAATGAGTGAGGATGGTGATGCCGTTGCAACGCCTGCAAAGTCTGTCCGAAATCGCCCCGCACACGTGGGACGCCCTGGTGCCCGAGAATCAGCCGTTTCTGTGTCACGCATTCCTCAGCGCGCTGGAGGACAGTGGTAGCGTCGGTCCCCATTGCGGTTGGCAGCCTGAACATTTGCTGCATGTCGAAGGCGATCGGTTGATCGCCGCACTGCCCAGCTACCGCAAATGGCATTCCTACGGCGAGTACGTGTTCGATCACGCCTGGGCTGATGCCTGTGAGCGTGCCGGTATCGATTACTACCCCAAACTCTTGACCGCCGTGCCATTCAGCCCGGTCAGCGGCCCGCGTTTGCTGGCAGCCAGCGTCGAGGACGGCTTCGAACTGTTGAAAAGCCTGCCGGGCTATCTGGAGATCGAACAACTCTCCAGTGCCCACATCAACTTCACCGACCCGTTCACCGATGCCGCATTGGCTGAACAACCGGGTTGGTTGCAACGCATCGGCTGTCAGTACCATTGGCAGAATCGCGACTATCGGGACTTCCAGGATTTCCTCGACGCCCTGAGTTCGCGTAAACGCAAACAGATGCGCAAGGAGCGCGAGCAAGTGGCGGGGCAGGGCTTCGAATTCGAATGGCTTGAAGGTCGGCAACTGACCCAGGCACAGTGGGATTTTGTCTATGCCTGCTACGCCAATACCTACGCGGTGCGTCGGCAAAGACCTTACCTGACGCGAGCGTTTTTCAGCCTGCTGGCCGAGCGCATGCCGCAGTCGATTCGCGTGGTATTGGCCAAACAAGGTTCACGGCCGGTGGCGATGGCGTTCAGTCTGGTGGGGGGAGACAGTTTTTACGGTCGTTACTGGGGTTGTCTGGCGGAGTTCGACCGCCTGCACTTTGAAACCTGTTTCTACCAGGGCATGGACTATGCGATTGCCAACGGCTTCCAGCGCTTCGATGCCGGCGCCCAGGGTGAGCATAAATTGATCCGCGGGTTTGAACCGGTGATCACCCATTCCTGGCATTACCTGCGCCACCCCGGGCTGAAGGCCGCGGTCAAGGACTTCCTGCATCAGGAACGGGTTGGGGTGCTGGCGTATGCCGAGGATGCGCGGACGGCGTTGCCTTATCGACAATCCTGAAGTCACACAAATTTAATGTGGGAGCGGGCTTGCTCGCTCCCACAATGGATTGTAGTGGACACAGGATCTAGTCGATCCCGACAAACCCACCCGTCTGGTGCTGCCATAACCGCGCATACAAACCGCCATGGGCCAGCAGTTCAGCGTGGCTACCGGTTTCGGCGATCTTGCCGTTTTCCAGCACCACCAGGCGGTCCATGCGGGCGATGGTCGAGAGTCGGTGGGCGATGGCGATCACGGTTTTGCCCTGCATCAGGGTTTCCAGGCTTTCCTGGATCGCCGCTTCGACTTCCGAATCCAGTGCCGACGTGGCTTCGTCCATGATCAGGATCGGCGCGTCCTTGAGCAACACGCGGGCAATGGCAATCCGCTGACGCTGGCCGCCGGAGAGTTTCACCCCGCGTTCACCGACGTGGGCATCGAAGCCGATGCGGCCTTCGGCGTCTGACAGGGTGGGAATGAAACCATCGGCCCGCGCCTTGTGCACCGCTTCCCAGAGTTCGGTGTCGGTGGCGTCGGGTTTGCCATACAGCAGATTGTCGCGGATCGAGCGATGCAGCAGGGACGTATCCTGGGTGATCATGCCGATACGTTCGCGCAGGCTTTCCTGGCTGACGTCGGCGATGTTCTGGCCATCGATGAGAATCTTCCCGCCCTCCACGTCGTAAAGGCGCAGCAGCAGGTTGACCAGCGTCGACTTGCCGGCACCGGACGGACCGATCAGGCCGATCTTTTCACCGGGTTTGATCGTCAGGTTGAGCCCGCCGATGATCCCGCTCTGTTTGCCGTAGTGGAAGTCCACATCCTCGAAACGCACTTCACCACGGGCCACGGCCAACGGTTTGGCCTGGTCACGGTCGGTGACGCTGACCGGTTGTGAAATGCTCTGCAAGCCGTCCTGAACCATGCCGATGTTTTCGAAGATGCCGGTGACCACCCACATGATCCAGCCGGACATGTTGACGATCCGGATCACCAGCCCGGTGGCCAGGGCGATTGCGCCCACGGTAATCAGCGATTGCGTCCACAGCCACAGCGCCAGACCGGTGGTGCAGACGATCAACAGGCCGTTCATGCTGGTGATGACCACGTCCATGCTGGTGACGACACGGCCGGCGAGCTGGGCTTTTTCGGTTTGTTCCTTGATCGCTTCGCGGGCGTACTGTTGTTCGAAGTTGGTGTGGGCGAACAGCTTCAAGGTGGTGATGTTGGTGTAGCCATCGACGATGCGCCCCATGAGTTTGGAGCGCGCATCGGAGGCAACCACCGAGCGATCCTTGACCCGTGGTACGAAGTAGTAGAGGGCGCTGATAAAGGCGACGATCCAGGTCAGCAACGGGATCATCAGGCGCCAGTCGGCTTCGGCGAACAGCACCAGCGAACTGATGGCGTAGATCAGCACGTGCCACAGCGCATCCACCGCTTGCACTGCTGAATCGCGCAGGGAGTTGCCGGTTTGCATGATGCGTTGGGCGATGCGCCCGGCGAAGTCGTTCTGGAAAAAATTCAGGCTCTGCTTGAGCACGTAACTGTGGTTTTGCCAGCGGATCAGGCTGGTCATGCTGGGGCTCAGGGTCTGGTGCACCAGCAAGTCATGCAGGCCAACGAACACCGGGCGCAGGATCAGCGCCACCACCACCATCCAGGCCAGTTCAACGCCATGTTCCTTGAAAAAGTCGGCGTTTGGAGTGCCCTGTGCCAGGTCGATGATGCGGCTCAGGTAGCTGAACAGTGCCACTTCAATCAGCGCGCCGAACAGGCCGACGATCAGCAGGGCAACGAAACTCGGCCAGACCTGTTTGAGGTAATAGGTATAGAAAGGCAGGACCCGGTCCGGTGGTGCGGCAGTCGGGGCGTCGCGAAAGATGTCGATCAGTTTTTCAAAACGGCGATAAAGCATCGGTTTTTCACCCGCGAACGGGTACTCCTTCAACGGTTTGAGCGTTGCCGGTCAAACCGGCAAACGCTCGGACATCCCTGTCCAGCTTAGTCTCAGTCGATGCGCTTGGCCGACTTGATGAATACCGGGTCGGCCGGTACATCCTTCATGCCGCCGCGCACGGTGGTTGGCGAGTTGACGATGATATCGACCACATCCATGCCCTTGACCACTTTGCCGAACACCGCGTAGCCGTCACCCTGGTCGAGGAAATCGTTGTCCTTGACGTTGATGAAGAACTGACTGGTGGCCGAATCCGGCACAGAAGTGCGCGCCATGGACAAGGTGCCACGAACGTTGACCAGGCCGTTCTTGTGTTCGTTTTTGATCGGCGCCTTGGTTTCTTTTTGCTGCATCTGCTGAGTGAAGCCGCCGCCCTGGACCATGAAGCCCGGAATCACGCGGTGGAAAATCGTGTTGTTGTAAAAGCCGCTGTCCACATACTCAAGGAAGTTCTTGGTACTGATCGGAGCCTTGACCGGGTCCAGTTCGATTTCGATCTGGCCGTTGGTGGTTTCCAGCAGCACATGCGGCGCCTTGGCAGGCGTTGCGGCCATCAGGTTGGCGGCAAACAGAACGGAGCCGGCGGCGAGGGCGATTTTTTTCAGCATGGGTCGGTGATCCTGAGTGGGGTGGTATCGACTGCGGTGAGAAACTCGAGCAGTGTCTGGTTGAAGCGTTCGGGCTGGTCCAGCGGGGTGGCGTGACGGGAGTCGGCAATCACCACCAGCCGCGCATCGGGCAGCAGTTTTACGTAGTTTTCTTTCAGCGAGACCGGTGTGTAGTCACGGTCGGCGCTGACGATGAGGGTTGGACAGGACACTTTCGAAAGTCGTTCCTGAACCCCCCAGCCAACGATTGCATCGAAGCTGGCGAGATAAGCATGTTTGTCGTTTTTTGCCCAGCGCTCGGCCATCTTTTGTCGCAAATCCGCCTGCTCAGGCTTGGGGAACAATTTGCCACCCAAGGCCTTGCCAATGGTGCGCAGGCTGAGGACGCGCATCAGGCTCCAGCGTTTGAACCACTGCCAGTAGTCGTCGCGGCTACGCAGTTTGACCTCGGGTGCGCTGTTGACGATGCACAGGCTCTTGAGCAATTGCGGCTGATCCACGGCCAGTTGAAAGCCGATCATGCCGCCCATGGACAGGCCCACAAAGTGGGTCGGTCCGAGGTTCAAATGCTCGATCAGTGCAATCAGGTCGGCGCTGAAACCGGCGATGCTGTAGCGCTCGCGGGGTTTGTCGGAGCGCCCGTGACCGCGTACATCGGGGACGATCACCCGGTAGCGCGCGGCCAGCGCGGGGATCTGTTTTTCCCAGTCCAGCGTGCTGGAACCCAGGCCGTGGACCAGTAGCAACGGCGTGCCGTGGCCATATTCCTCATAGTGCAGGTTACAACCTTCGTGTTCGAAATAGGCCATGGGTACACTCCGTGTCAGGCTTGTTCAGGGGCCGCGAAAGGTGCGTCCAGCGGCGCAGTGTCGAAAGTGCGCAACAGTTCGATGAGGATCTGTGTGGCCGGCCCCAGGGGTTTGTCCTTGTTCGAATAGAGGTAAAAACTCGGGTTGCGGCTACCGCCCTGATCCAACGGTAGCAGCTTGAGCGTACCTTCTCGCAATTCCCGTTCGATCATGTGCCGCGGCAACCACGCAAACCCCAGGCCACTGCTGACAAAGGTGGCGGCGGTGGCCAGGCTGCCGACGGTCCAGCGTTGCTCGGCGCCGAGCCAGCCGACGTCCCGTGGTTGCTGGCGACCGGAGTCGCGGATAACCACTTGCAGCTGGCTCTCCAGGTCCTGGAAATTCAGTTCACGGTTGAGGCGGTGCAGGGAGTGTTCCGGGTGGGCGACCGCGACGAATTCGACATCGCTCAATTCCGCACCCAGGTATCCAGGAATGCTGAAGCCGCTGATGGCCAGGTCGGCCACGCCTTCGAGCAGCACTTCTTCCACACCCGACAGCACCTCTTCGCGCAGCCGCACCCGGCAGCCACGGCTTTGCGGCATGAACGCGGTCAGCGCACGGACGATGCGGGCGCTGGGGTATGCGGCGTCGACCACCAGGCGCACTTCGGCTTCCCAGCCTTGTTCCATGTGGTGGGCCAGGTCTTCCAGCTGGCTGGCCTGTTTCACCAGTTGCCGGGACCGGCGCAACAGAACGCCACCGGCTTCGGTGAGCACCGCTTTGCGCCCGTCGATGCGCAGCAGCGGCACGCCGAGCTGGTCCTGCATGCGTGCCACGGTGTAGCTGACTGACGATTGCGAGCGGTGCAGCGCTTCAGCGGCCTGGGCGAAACCACCGTGGTCGACCACGGCCTGAAGCGTTCGCCATTGATCAAGGGTCACGCGGGGCGCTTTCATGATGGGCTCCTATTGTCCTAAGCTGCGCAGTTCTTATTGGAGACTGCTGAATGAAAAAAATCGTTTGTGTCCTGCTGGCGATGTTGCCGTTGACTGCGTTTGCTTATCCGATCGATGTACAAAAAGAACTCAATGGGCTGAAGATCGACTACACCACCTACGCCTCCGATTACGATCTGGGCTCGATCACCCTGAACAACTACGGTGATACCGCTGCCGAGTGTGCAGTGGTATTTCGCAATGGCCCGGAATCGCCCAAGACCCGCAGGGTCAATCTGGATGCCGGTAAAAGTGCCGACCTCTCAGCCAAGTTCAATCGCAAAATCATCAAGCTGTACATCAGCATGACCTGCAAGCCGAAATGACCCCCAGCGGAGCAGGCCCATCAGCCATGCTTCGCTTATAAACGAAATTATTGATTGGTTATAGCAGTTATTTGCGCTTTTTTATCGATTTGGTCCTGTTTAACCTTCACTCCATCGACTTACAGCATTCTCAGATGGAGCCTACAACCCATGTCCCGCGTTCTGATCATCGAAAGCAGTGCCCGTCAGCAAGACTCGGTTTCCCGTCAACTGACCCAGACCTTCATCAACCAGTGGAAAGCTGCGCACCCGAACGATCAGATCACCGTTCGTGACCTGGCCGTCAACCCGGTGCCACACCTGGATATCAACCTGTTGGGCGGTTGGATGAAACCCGCCGATCAGCGCAGCGACCTCGAACAGCTGTCCCTGGAACGCTCCAACCAATTGACCGACGAACTGCTGGCCGCCGACGTGCTGGTGATGGCCGCGCCCATGTACAACTTCGCCATTCCGAGCACCTTGAAAGCCTGGCTTGACCATGTGCTGCGTGCCGGCGTGACCTTCAAGTACACCGAAACCGGTCCCCAGGGTTTGCTCAGCGGCAAGCGTGCCTACGTCCTGACTGCTCGCGGCGGCATCCACGCCGGCGCCCCGTCGGATCACCAGGAACCGTACCTGCGTCAGGTCATGGGCTTCATCGGCATCCATGACGTCACGTTCATTCACGCCGAAGGCATGAACCTGGGCGGCGGCTTCCAGGAGAAAGGCCTGAACCAGGCGAACGCCCGGCTTTCGCAAGTCGCCTGACCGGTTAATCGCCAGATAATCGCTGGATGGTCTAGTGACCTGGCGCAACCCTTCAAGCCTGTACGCGCATCGAACCTCCCTTTGCACTTATTGCTCCTGAGTGCCGTAGCCCGATTGAACGCATTGGCGAGATCGGGCTTTTTTTTGCCCGCAATTTGATGGGTGGCCACAGATACCACAGAGATTTGTATGCTGTCTGACGATTCGCAGTGAATGACAAAACCCGTTATCTTCGCCGCCATTCGAAACGAGGCGAGCATGGGCTATCTACTTTTTGTCACGCTGATCCAGGCGTTTTCCTTCAGTTTGATCGGCGAGTACCTGGCCGGTCATGTCGACAGTTACTTCGCGGTGCTGGTGCGAGTATTGCTGGCGGGGCTGGTGTTTATTCCACTGACGCGCTGGCGTTCGGTGGAACCGGCTTTCATGCGTGGCATGTTGCTGATCGGCGCTTTGCAGTTTGGCGTGACTTACGTCTGCCTGTACTTGAGCTTCCGCGTGCTGACGGTCCCGGAAGTCTTGCTGTTCACCATCCTCACCCCGTTGCACGTAACCCTGATCGAAGACGCGTTGAACCGCCGGTTCAATCCCTGGGCGTTGGTCGCGGCGCTGGTGGCGGTGGCGGGCGCGGCGGTGATTCGCTTCGATCGCATCAACCCGGATTTCTTCATGGGGTTCCTGTTGCTGCAACTGGCCAACTTCACCTATGCCGCCGGACAAGTGCTCTATAAGCACCTGGTCGCACGGCATCCGAGCGACCTGCCGCATTACCGGCGCTTCGGCTATTTCTACCTGGGTGCTCTGGCGGTAGCGTTACCGGCGTTCCTGCTGTTCGGCAAACAGAACTTCCTGCCTGAAGCACCGTTGCAATGGGGCGTGCTGCTGTTCCTCGGCCTGGTCTCGACGGCGCTGGGACTGTATTGGTGGAACAAAGGCGCGTGCCTGGTCAATGGCGGGACGCTGGCGGTGATGAACAACCTGCATGTGCCGGTGGGATTGCTGGTCAATCTGCTGATCTGGAATCAGCATGAAGAGTTGGGGCGGTTGCTGCTGGGCGGGTCGGTGATATTGATGGCGGTGTGGATCAGTCGGTTGGGTGTACGCCAACCAGCGCTCGCGCACTGACCCCCTGTGGGAGCGAGCAGGCTCGCTCCCACAAAGGAACTGTGGGGTTACATGATGTGTTTTTCCGGCTCGGGGATATGGCTCGCACCCAACACCGCCGGCAACAGCCCGGCCCGTAGATCCGTACCGCTGGGCTGCTGATAGAGGCTCAAGCCAAACTCCGGCAGCACCGCCAGCAAGTAGTCGAAAATATCCCCCTGGATCCGCTCGTAATCGGCCCACGCCGTGGTGCGAGTGAAGCAGTAGATTTCCAGCGGGATGCCTTGGGCTGTGGTCTGCATTTGCCGAACCATGCAGGTCATGTTCGGCTGAACCTCGGGATGGCTTTTCAGATACGCCAGCGCATAGGCGCGGAACGTGCCGATATTGGTCATCCGTCGACGGTTGGCCGACATGGCCGCGACATTGCCCTGGGCTTCATTCCAGGCCTTGAGTTCGGCCTGCTTGCGGCTGATGTAGTCAGTCAGCAGATGCACCTGGGACAATTTCTGTTCTTCATCATCGCGAATGAAGCGCACGCCGCTGGCGTCGATGAACAGGCTGCGCTTGATCCGGCGGCCTCCGGACTGCTGCATGCCGCGCCAGTTCTTGAACGACTCGGACATCAGGCGCCAGGTCGGAATCGAAACGATGGTCTTGTCGAAGTTTTGCACCTTGACTGTGTGCAGGGTGATGTCCACCACATCGCCATCGGCGCCGACTTGCGGCATTTCGATCCAGTCACCGACCCGCAGCATGTCGTTGCTGGTCAGCTGCACGCTGGCCACAAACGACAGCAAGGTGTCCTTGTAGACCAACAGAATCACTGCCGACATGGCGCCAAGACCCGACAGCAGCAACAGCGGTGAACGGTCGATCAGCGTGGCGACGATGATGATTGCACCAAACACGTACAAGACCATTTTTGCCAGTTGCACGTAGCCCTTGATCGAGCGGGTACGGGCGTGTTCGGTGCGGGCATAGATGTCGAGCAAGGCGTTGAGCAGGGCACTGATGGACAGCACCAGGAACAGAATGGTGAAGGCCAGTGCCACGTTGCCGAGAAAAACCATCGCGGTTTTACTCAGCTCCGGTACCAGGTGCAGGCCGAACTGGATCACCAGTGACGGCGTCATTTGTGCCAGGCGCTGGAAGACCTTGTTGTGGCGAAAGTCGTTGATCCAGTGCAGGGCAGGCTGGCGACCGAGCATTCGGCTGGCGTGCAGGATCAGGTAGCGTGCCACTCGTCCGAGCACCAGGGCGATCACCAGCAGCAGTACCAGGGCCAGGCCGGCGTGCAGGAGCGGGTGCTGATCGAGGGTGCCCCAAAGGTCTTGGGCGTTGAGCCAGAGCTGTTTGATATCCATGGGAGAAACGATTCTTCTGTAAGACGCGATGGGCAATTAGAGCATTTAAGACGCTTTGTATTACGTTTGGGGACAAATCAGGCAACAAAAAAGCCACTGTTTGCAGTCGATTGCATAAAGAAACTCGGCCTTCGCGCTCGAAACCGTTACCCTATGCAGCTGATTTTTTGCATTTCTTCGAGGTAGCACCCGTGTTTTCCGAATTCGCCCTGCACGAACGCCTGCTCAAAGCCGTGGCCGAACTGAAATTTGTCGAGCCAACGCCTGTGCAAGCAGCGGCTATTCCGCTGGCGCTCCAAGGGCGTGACCTGCGGGTGACAGCGCAAACCGGTAGCGGCAAAACCGCTGCCTTCGTGTTGCCGATCCTCAACCGCCTGATCGGCCCGGCCAAGATCCGCGTCAGCATCAAGACCCTGATCCTGCTGCCAACCCGCGAACTGGCCCAGCAGACCCTGAAAGAAGTTGAACGCTTCTCGCAGTTCACCTTCATCAAGTCCGGCCTGATCACCGGCGGCGAAGACTTCAAGGTCCAGGCTGCCATGCTGCGCAAGGTGCCGGACATCCTGATCGGTACGCCGGGCCGGATGATCGAGCAACTGAACGCCGGCAACCTCGACCTCAAGGAAGTCGAAGTGCTGGTGCTCGACGAAGCCGACCGCATGCTCGACATGGGGTTCGCCGAAGACGTGCAGCGCCTGGTGGACGAGTGCACCAACCGCCAGCAGACCATGCTGTTCTCCGCCACCACCGGTGGTTCGGGCCTGCGCGAGATGGTCGCCAAGGTCCTGAACAACCCTGAGCACTTGCAGCTCAACGCGGTCAGCCAGCTGAACGAAACCACCCGGCAGCAAATCATCACCGCTGACCACAACCAGCACAAAGAACAGATCGTCAATTGGCTGCTGGCCAACGAGACTTATCAGAAGGCCATCGTCTTCACTAATACCCGGGCCATGGCCGACCGTATCTACGGCCGCCTGGTGGCGCAGGAATACAAGGCGTTCGTCCTGCACGGCGACAAGGACCAGAAGGATCGCAAGCTGGCGATCGACCGTCTGAAGCAGGGCGGGGTGAAGATCCTCGTCGCGACCGACGTTGCCGCTCGCGGCCTGGACGTCGACGGCCTGGACCTGGTGATCAACTTCGACATGCCGCGCAGCGGCGACGAATACGTGCACCGTATCGGTCGTACCGGTCGTGCCGGCAACGATGGCCTGGCCATCTCGCTGATCTGCCACGGCGACTGGAACTTGATGTCGAGCATCGAGCGCTACCTCAAGCAAAGCTTCGAGCGCCGCACCATCAAGGAAGTCAAAGGCACCTACGGCGGACCGAAAAAGGTCAAGGCCTCGGGCAAGGCTGTCGGCGTGAAGAAGAAAAAGACCGACGCCAAGGGCGACAAGAAAAAAGTCGCCGCCAAGACCCCGACCAAGCGCAAGAGCGTCAATCGGCCGAAGAGCGATTCCCTGGTCAGCAAGGACGGCATGGCCCCGCTCAAGCGCCGCAAGCCAGAAGCCCCGGCTGCTGAATAATCGCTTTGGCTGAACAAAAAATGCCCGTATCGTCAGATACGGGCATTTTTGTTTAGATGTCATATAGACCTGAGGCAGTGATTTTCCATGCTGGTGATTTCCAACAACGTGCAGATACCGGATGCCGAGATCGAGTTGACCGCCATTCGCGCCCAGGGCGCCGGTGGGCAGAACGTCAACAAGGTCTCCAGCGCCGTGCACTTACGCTTTGACATACCGGCCTCGTCCTTGCCCGAGTTCTACAAGGAGCGGCTGTTGGCGCTGCGCGACAGTCGCATCACCAGCGAAGGCGTGTTGATCATCAAGGCCCAGCAATACCGCACCCAGGAACAGAACCGTGCCGATGCGCTGGAGCGTTTGACCGAGCTGATTCTGAGCGCCACCAAGATCGAGAAGAAACGCCGCCCGACCAAACCAACCCTTGGTTCGAAGACCCGCAGGCTTGAATCCAAAAGCAAGCGCGGCAACATCAAGGCCGGGCGCGGCAAGGTGGATTTTTAGCGGGTTTCCCGCGTCTGGCGACGTTTCGGTGCCTGCCGGTACAGGTAAATGCAGAGCATCAAACTGCTGATGGCGGCCAGTGCGGCGAACAGGAAGATCGACGCAAAACCGAATCCCGCCGCCACCGCGCCGGCTAATGGCCCGGTGATCCCCAGTGACAAATCAATGAACAGTGAATAAGCGCCGACCGCCGCGCCTCGACTGGAGGCAGGTACCAGGTTCACCGCCTCAACGCCCAGCGCCGGAAACACCAACGAGAAACCGAAACCGCTCAGCGCGGCACCCGCCAGTGCCCAATGAGCATCCGGTGCCAGCCACAGCAGTAACAGGCCCAGGGTTTCTACCGAGAGGCAGGCAATCGCCACGCGAAAGCCACCCAGGCGATTGATCAGGTTACCGAACAACAGCCGCGCACCGATAAAACTGGCGCCGAACAGGCTCAGGCACAACACCGCGTTATCCCAGTGTTGGGTGGCGTAATACAGGGTGATAAATGTAGCGATGGTGCCGAAACCGATCGAGCCCAACGCCAGGCCGCAGCCGTGGGGCAGCACCCGCCCGAGTACGTGCATGAACGGCAGGCGTTCACCGACCACGATTGGTGCGGCGGTTTTCGGCCAGGCCAGTACCAGGCCAAAAGCCGCCAGCAACACAATACTCACACCCATGCTCCACAACCCCAACTGACTGACCAGCCACACACCCAGCGGTGCACCGACCGCCAGCGCGCCGTAACTGGCGATGCCGTTCCAGGAGATGACTTTGGCGGTGTTCGCTGCGCCGACCCGGCCGATGCCCCAGCCAATGGAGCCGGAACCCACCAGGCTTTCCGCGCTGCCGAGCACCAGGCGACCGATGAACAGGCTGATCAGGCTCAGCATCGGCAGGCTTTGGGTCCAGGCCGAAATCAGCATGAACACACCGCTCAAGCCGCAACCGGCCAGGCCATACATCACCGCCAGTTTACTGCCCTTGTTGTCGATGATTTTCCCTGCGTAGGGACGGCTGAGCAGGGTGGCCAGGTATTGCACGCTGATCACCAGTCCCGCAATCACTGCGCCGAAGCCCAAATCGCTGTGGACGTACCCGGGCAGTACCGCCAGGGGAATGCCGATATTCAGGTAGCCGATAAAGGTGAACAGGACGATGGAAACAACTTGCAGCGTGACCGCCAGGGGGCGCTGGTTTTCAGACATGGGCAAAGGTCCACGGAGAAGCAGGATTAGATAGGCTGCTTATGATAACGGTGCTAGCGTTCGTGGGTTGTGAAAAAGTAAAACTATTTGCCGGGCAGGGCCGTCAGGGCTTGGCAGGCGCCACCAATTGCGTGGTGACCAAAGCGGCCAATGCATTTTCCTCGCTGCCGAAACGGGCGAGCAAAGCGGCTTGTTTCTCGGGGGAGAGGCGATTCCAGATCTCGATCATTTTCTCGGCGGTGCCGATCAGAATGCTGGCCTGCTCTTCGCTGAAATCATCTGTCATGGGGGGAGGGCTCGTTTCAGGCAGTGTGGAAAGCGCATGTTAGCGCTTTCCACACGGTCTGTACGGCGGGTGTTTCAGTCTTCGCTGTCAGCCTGGCGGCTGCCAGTGGCTTCTTTCGGCTCGGGCTGTTGGGCACCGGCTTGTTGCGTGGTCGTCTGCTCAGGTTCGTGCAGGCTTGGGAAGGGGAGATTAGGAATCTCGTGCATAGTCGCGCTCCTCGCTAAGTCTGTTGATAGATCTGGTAGATCCGCGCTTTTGAAAAAGCCTGCGCAGGATACAGCACGAGAAATGACAAACAGACTTTTATATCCATTTGTTTCGACGAGTGGGGTTGTCTAGACAGGTAAGGGGTAGTGGCACAAAAACAACTGTGGGAGCGAGCCTGCTCGCGAAGGAGGCGTGACAGTCGAGGTGTATGTTGACTGACACACCGCTTTCGCGAGCAGGCTGGCTCCCACAGGGGGCTACAGAGTTCTGGAGGTTATTTGCAGACCTTGGCGATGGCTTCGGCCAGCAGATCCAGGCGCGTCGCATCAATCCCCGCCACGTTCGCCCGACCTGTACCGACCATGTAAACGCTGTGATGATCGCGCAGCTGTTTGACCTGGTCAGGCGTCAACCCGGTATAGGAAAACATCCCGCGCTGCACACCAATGTGCGCAAAACGCTCACGCAAACCATGCGGTTCCAGTGCTTCCACCAGACCGCTGCGCAGTTGGGCAATCCGCAAGCGCATGGCTTCCACTTCGTCGGCCCAGAGTTGTTTCAATTCCGGATCGCCGAGGATAGTCGCAACCACGGCGGCACCATGGTCCGGCGGTGTCGACCACAGGTTGCGGGCGATGTTGGCCAGTTGGCTGCGAATGTCCACCAGCTTGTCCGCGGTTTTTGCGCAGACAATCAGTGCTCCGGTGCGGTCGCGGTACAGGCCGAAATTCTTCGAGCAGGAACTGGTAATCAGCACTTCCGGCAACTCGGCGGCGAACAGCCGGGTCGACCAGGCGTCCTGTTCCAGGCCATCGCCAAAGCCCTGGTAGGCGAAGTCGATCAGCGGCAGCAGTTCACGCCGACGCACCACCTCCAGCACCCGACGCCAGTCGTCATGGGACAGATCGAAACCGGTCGGGTTATGGCAGCAGGCGTGCAGCAACACCACATCGCCCTTGGGCGCTTCATTGAGCACGGCGAGCATCGCCTCGACGTCGAGACGGTTGTCGCTGCCCACGTACGGGTAGTGACTGACCTTGACCCCGGCCGTGGCGAAAATGGTTTCGTGGATCGGCCAGGTCGGATTGCTCAGCCACACACCACGGCCCGGCAGGCATTGGGCGATAAAGTCCGCACTCAAGCGCAACGCACCAGTGCCGCCCGGTGTCTGGGTGGCGCCGGCGCGTTTTTCGCTGATCAGCTTTGAGTCGGCACCGAGCACCAACTCATTGATGGCTTTGCCGAACGCCGGCTCACCGTGACCGCCAATGTAGGTCTTGGTGGTCTGACGATCCACCAGTCGTGCCTCGGCCAGTTTCACCGATTGCGGAATTGGCGTCAGGCCTTGGGCGTCCTTGTAGACACCCACGCCAAGGTCGAACTTGCGCGGGTTCGGGTCTTGCGCATAGGCCTCCATCAGGCCGAGGATCGGGTCGCCGGGCACCCGGCCTATGGCGTCGAAATGCATTACTTGCGGCCCTCGGCGTCCTTGGCCACTTCGTCAGTGCGCGCGGCCATGATGAAGTCGTTGCGGTGCAGGCCCTTGATCGAGTGGCTCCACCAGGTCACGGTCACTTTGCCCCACTCGGTCAACAGACCCGGGTGATGACCTTCAGCCTCGGAGATTTCGCCGACCGCGTTGGTGAATGCCAGGGCGTGTTTGAAGTTTTTGAACAGGAAGACTTTTTCCAGCTGCATGATGCTGTCGCGTACTTCGATGTTCCAGTCCGGGATCTGCTTGATCAGGATCGGCAGTTCTTCGTCGCTGACTTGTGGGGCATCGGCGCGGCAGGCTTCGCAGTGGGCTTGGTTCAATGTGGACATGATGGATTCCTGAAATCGAATAAATGGAAATCAGCTGTCATGCAACTGGATTAAGTGCTACCACGCTAAAGCAAAGCGTGGTTTCCAGACAGACTCACTTGATCGTAAAAGCAGCGGTTCAGGCGGCTTTTGGTTTTGGCGGAAATTTCGGCGCGTGCAGACCCATCTGCATGGCTTGCTTGACCATGCCCATGATGTCTTCGTGGGCCAGGTCGAACAGGCGCTTGAGGTTCGGCAAGACGAAATACAGGGGTTGCAGGATGTCGATGCGGTACGGCGTGCGCATGCATTCCAGCGGATCGAACGCTTGATGCTCGGGTTCGTCCGACAGGCAGTACACGGTTTCTTTTGGCGAAGACAGGATGCCGCCGCCGTAGATGCGCTGGCCTTGCGGGGTGTCGAGCAGGCCGAACTCGATGGTCATCCAGTACAGACGCGCCAGGTACACACGTTCTTCCTTGGAAGCCTGTAGGCCAAGTTTGCCGTAAGTGTGGGTAAATTCGGCGAACCAAGGGTTGGTCAGCAGCGGGCAGTGGCCAAAGATCTCATGGAAAATGTCCGGCTCTTGCAGGTAATCCAGTTCTTCGCGGGTGCGAATGAACGTGGCCACTGGAAACTGTTTGCTGGCCAGTAATTCAAAAAAGGTCTGGAAAGGGATCAGCGCGGGAACGCGGGCGACCTGCCAACCGGTGGTTTCACCGAGAACCTTATTGATCTCGCCCAGTTGCGGAATGCGGTCGTGGGGCAGACCGAGTTTTTCGATACCGTCCAGGTATTCCTGGCACGCACGCCCTTCGACCACTTTCAGTTGGCGAGTGATCAGCGTGTTCCACACCGCATGCTCTTCGGCGGTGTAGTCGATAAAACCTTGCGCATCGGGCTCGCGAGCCACGTATTGCGTCTGCTTCATGCTGCTCTCCTGCAAGGGGATTCGTTCTTGTTATGTACTGCTATGGACCTAGAAATACTCCATGAATTGCGGTTTTGCAGCTGGAGAGAGGCGTCACACGCAGGAAATCTCGCTGTTAATCGTAAACTTTTCGTTACGTGTTGGTGGCTCTCGCGCAGGTATTGAGATTGACGGGTAGGAAAAGCCGTTTGACTGTCACATAATCTTGACGACTATCTGCGCGCCGAATCAGAAAAATCGGGCACTAACCTTGTGGGAGCCAGCCTGCTGGCGATAGCGGTGTGACATTCGACATACACAGGGCCTGATGCGACGCCATCGCCAGCAGGCTGGCTCCCACAGGTCAATCATCGTTTATCAGGTCTTTTATATGCGTATCAAAGTCCACTGCCAGAACCGCATCGGCATCCTGCGCGACATTCTCAATCTGTTGGTGGAATACGGCATCAACGTCGCTCGCGGGGAAGTAGGCGGTGAGCACGGCAATGCGATCTACCTGCACTGTCCGAACCTGATCAACATTCAGTTCCAGGCGTTGCGTCCGAAATTCGAGGCGATTGCCGGGGTTTTCGGTGTCAAGCGCGTAGGCCTGATGCCCAGCGAGCGTCGGCACATGGAACTTAATGCGTTGCTGGGCGCGCTGGAGTTTCCGGTGCTGTCGATCGACATGGGTGGTTCCATCGTTGCCGCTAACCGGGCGGCGGCGCAGCTGCTGGGTGTGCGCGTCGATGAAGTGCCGGGGATTCCGTTGTCGCGGTATGCCGAAGACTTTGATTTGCCGGAACTGGTGCGCGCCAATAAATCACGGATCAACGGATTGCGCGTCAAGGTCAAGGGTGACGTGTTTCTCGCCGACATCGCACCGCTGCAATCGGAACATGACGACAGCGAAGCCATGGCCGGTGCCGTGCTGACGCTGCATCGCGCCGACCGGGTTGGGGAACGCATCTACAACGTGCGCAAGCAGGAGTTGCGCGGTTTCGACAGCATCTTTCAGAGCTCGAAAGTGATGGCGGCGGTGGTGCGAGAAGCCAGGCGCATGGCCCCGCTCGACGCGCCACTATTAATAGAAGGGGAAACCGGGACCGGCAAAGAGTTGTTGGCACGTGCCTGCCATTTGGCCAGCCCGCGCGGGCAATCACCGTTGATGGCGCTCAACTGCGCCGGCCTGCCGGAATCCATGGCCGAGACCGAACTGTTCGGCTACGGCCCCGGTGCCTTCGAAGGGGCGCGGGCCGAAGGCAAGCTCGGGCTGCTGGAACTGACGGCGGGAGGTACGCTGTTTCTCGACGGTGTCGGCGAAATGAGTCCTCGGTTACAGGTGAAATTGCTGCGCTTCCTGCAGGACGGCTGCTTCCGGCGTGTCGGCAGCGATGAAGAGGTTTATCTCGATGTGCGGGTGATCTGCGCGACCCAGGTCGATCTGTCCGAGTTGTGCGCCCGCGGTGAGTTTCGTCAGGACCTGTATCACCGCTTGAACGTGTTGTCGCTGCACATCCCGCCACTGCGTGAATGCCTTGACGGTTTGCCGCCGCTGGTTGAGCACTTCCTCGATCAGGCCAGCCGACAGATCGGTTGCCCCTTACCCAAACTGGCCCCGGCGGCCATGGATCGGCTTACTCATTACCATTGGCCGGGCAATGTCCGGCAGTTGGAAAACGTGCTGTTCCAGGCGGTTTCCCTGTGCGACGGCGGGACGGTCAAGGCTGAGCACATTCGATTGCCGGACTATGGCGTGCGTCAGCCTTTGGGTGATTTTTCCCTGGAGGGCGGGCTGGACGAGATTGTCGGGCGCTTTGAGAAAGCGGTGCTGGAACGGTTGTATTCCGAACATCCGAGCAGTCGGCAATTGGGTAAGCGGCTGGGGGTTTCTCATACCACCATTGCCAACAAGTTGCGCGAGTATGAGGTCGGTAAGACCGAGTCATAACCGATAGTTGATTCACCTGTGATGGCCTCTTCGCGAGCAGGCTCGCTCCCACATTTGAATCGATAACCCTCTGGGAGCGAGCCCGCTCGCGAAAGCGGAGTTGGCCACTGCCCAAGGCCAAGCCTTGCCACCCACCGGCATGACACCGCCGGTTTTTCGTCTCTGACACATTTCTCCTGATCCCCTGAAACTCCCTCAAGTCCTTTGTTTGCCGGGCCTCGCGCTGCAAAAAACAAGTTGGTCTGCAAATTGCTTATGGCTCATCAGTACAGCAGTGGGCGGCAAACGTCCGGCAGGCAGAGGATAGATTGTGGACAAGTACCTTTATGTGGCAATGACCGGCGCCAGCCAGAATGCACTGGCGCAGAAGGCTCATGCCAACAACCTGGCGAACATCTCTACCAACGGCTTCCAGAAAGACCTGGAGCAGGCGCGCTCGATGCCGGTGTTCGGTGACAGCTTTCCGGCGCGTGCCTTTGCGATGTCCGAACGCCCGGCCACCGACTTCTCTCCGGGCGCTTTGGTGGAAACCGGCCGCGACCTCGATGTCGCCGTGCAAGGCAACGGCTGGCTGGCGGTGCAGAACCCTGACGGCGGTGAAAGCTACGTGCGCACCGGCAGCCTGGTGGTTGACGCCCTGGGTGTGTTGCGCGCCGGCAATGGCATGCCGGTGATCGGCAATGGCGGTCCGATTGCCGTGCCGCCCGAGCAGCAGATCGAAGTGGGCGAGGACGGCACCATCAGCATTCGTGCGATGGGCGAAGGTCCCCGCGTCATGGCGGAAGTCGACCGCATCAAACTGGTCAACCCGGACATCAAGAACATGACCAAGGGCCTGGACGGTTCGATCCACACCAAGGATGGCCAGCCGGCGCAAGCCGATGCCAACGTCAAACTGGTGTCCGGTTTCCTTGAGTCGAGCAACGTCAATGCCGTGGACGAGATGACCTCGGTGCTGGCCTTGTCCAAGCAGTTCGAGCTGCACATCAAGATGATGAACACCGCCAAAGAAGACGACCAGGCCATGGCTCGGGTCTTGCAGATCAGCTAATTATCAGAACGTCGCGCCGTAAAACAGGCGCACGAGGAGAATCGAATGCTTCCGGCTCTATGGGTTGCCAAAACCGGTCTGTCCGCCCAGGACACCAACCTGACCACCATTTCCAACAACCTGGCCAACGTGTCGACCACGGGTTTCAAACGTGACCGCGCCGAGTTCCAGGACCTGCTCTACCAGATCAAGCGTCAGCCAGGCGCCCAGTCGACCCAGGACAGCGAACTGCCGTCGGGTCTGCAACTGGGTACCGGTGTGCGCATCGTCGGCACCCAGAAAAACTTCAACGCCGGCAGCCTGCAAACCACCGAGCAGCCGCTGGACATGGCCATCGACGGTCGCGGTTTCTTCCAGATCCTGCAACCGGACGGCACCACGTCCTACACCCGTGACGGTACGTTCCATCTGGACTCCAACGGCCAGATCGTCAACGCCAGCGGCTTCGCCCTGGAACCGGCAATTGTCATTCCGAACGACGCTCAGACCTTCACCGTGGGTAAAGACGGCACCGTGTCCATCACCGTGGCCGGCAACCCGGCTTCCCAAGTGATCGGCAACCTGCAAACCGCCGACTTCATCAACCCGGCCGGCTTGCAAGCGGTGGGTAACAACCTGTTCCTGGAAACCGCTGCCAGTGGTGCGCCACAAGTCGGCACCCCGGGCCTGGCCGGTTTCGGTACCACGCTGCAGAACACTCTGGAAACGTCCAACGTCAGCACCGTTGAGGAGATGGTCAACATGATCACCACCCAGCGCGCCTACGAGATGAACTCCAAGGTGATCTCCACCGCCGACCAGATGCTCTCGTTCGTAACGCAGAATCTGTAATCAAGTCTATGAGGCGACCATGAGGTCGCCTGCAACACCGTGAGGTAGGGTCATGAAACGCTTCGTCTCTGTTCTGGCACTGAGTGGGATCACCGCGCTCGCAGGCTGCGTGCCTGTGACGCCCAAGCCCAATGACCCTTACTACGCCCCGGTGTTGCCGCGCACGCCGCTGCCGGCTGCGGCGAACAACGGCTCGATCTATCAGGCCGGGTTCGAACAGAATCTCTACACCGACCGCAAGGCGTTCCGGGTCGGTGACATCATCACCATTACCCTGAACGAGAAGACCCAGGCCAGCAAAAACGCCAACTCGCAAATCGACAAGACCAGCAAGACCGGCATCGGCCTGACCTCGCTGTTCGGTAGCAGCGCCACCACCAACAACCCGTTCGGTAGCAACGACCTGAGCCTGAGTGCCAGTTATGAAGGCGATCGCGCGACCAAGGGTGACAGCAAGGCCGGGCAGGGCAACAGCCTGACCGGTTCGATCACCGTGACCGTCGCCGATGTTTTGCCCAACGGCATCATCGCCGTGCGTGGCGAGAAATGGCTGACGCTCAATACCGGCGATGAGCTGGTACGGATTGCCGGGCTGGTTCGCGCCGATGACATCGCCACCGACAACACCGTGTCGTCGACCCGCGTCGCCGATGCACGCATCACCTATTCGGGCACCGGTTCGTTTGCCGATGCGAGTCAGCCAGGCTGGTTCGACCGTTTCTTCCTCAGCCCGCTGTTCCCTTTCTAGGTGGCTATGTTGAATTTCAAACACCTGATCGCGGCTGCGCTGTTGATGTCCATTTCGATAGGCGCTCAAGCCGAGCGCCTGAAGGACATCGCCAGCATTTCCGGCGTGCGTTCCAACCAGTTGATCGGATACGGCCTGGTGGTCGGGCTTAACGGCACCGGCGACCAGACGACCCAGACGCCATTCACCCTGCAGACCTTCAACAACATGCTCTCGCAGTTTGGCATCAAGGTGCCGCCGGGTTCGGGCAACGTGCAGTTGAAGAACGTCGCGGCGGTGTCGATCAGTGCCGATCTGCCGCCGTTCGCCAAGCCGGGTCAGCAGGTCGACATTACCGTTTCGTCCATCGGTAACTCCAAGAGTCTGCGCGGCGGTACGTTGTTGTTGACGCCGCTCAAGGGTATTGATGGCAATGTTTACGCCGTGGCTCAGGGCAACCTGGTGGTCGGCGGTTTCGATGCCGAAGGTCGCGACGGTTCGAAGATCACTGTCAACGTTCCATCGGCCGGTCGCATCCCTGGCGGTGCGTCGGTTGAGCGGGCGGTGCCGAGCGGTTTCAACCAGGGCAACAGCCTGACCCTGAACCTCAACCGTTCCGACTTCACCACGGCCAAGCGCATCGTCGACAAGATCAACGACATGCTCGGCCCGGGCGTGGCCCAAGCCATCGACGGCGGTTCGATTCGCGTCACTGCGCCACTGGATCCGAGCCAGCGTGTCGACTACCTGTCGATCCTCGAAAACCTCGAGATCGATCCGGGCCAGGCGGTGGCGAAAGTCATCATCAACTCCCGTACCGGCACCATCGTGATCGGGCAAAACGTCAAGGTTTCCCCAGCTGCCGTCACCCACGGCAGCCTGACGGTGACCATCACCGAAGACCCGATCGTCAGCCAGCCCGGCCCGTTGTCCAATGGTCAAACGGCGGTCGTGCCGCGCTCGCGGGTCAACGCCGAGCAGGAAGCCAAGCCGATGTTCAAGTTCGGCCCGGGCACCACCCTCGACGAAATCGTGCGTGCGGTGAACCAGGTCGGCGCGGCGCCGGGTGACTTGATGGCCATCCTCGAAGCCTTGAAACAGGCCGGCGCCTTGCAAGCCGATCTGATCGTGATCTGAGGACGTCGACCATGGACATGTACAAGAGCGGTCGTGTGAGCAGCAGCGATTCGGGTGCCTTTTCCGACTTGAACCGCCTCAATCAGCTCAAGGTCGGCGACAAGAACAGCGACGCGAACATGCGCAAGGTCGCGCAGGAATTCGAATCGCTGTTCCTCGGCGAGATGCTCAAGTCCATGCGCTCGGCCACCGAAGCGCTGGGCAAGGACAATCCGATGAACACCGCGGAGGCCAAGCAATACCAGGAAATGTACGACCAGCAGCTGGCCGTTTCCATGTCCCGTGAGGGCGGTGGTATCGGGTTGGCGGACGTGCTGATGCGCCAGATGTCGAAGAACAAACCGCTGGCGCCGGGTGAAGCGGCAACGCTGTCCGCCGCCAAGCAAGCAGCCGCCAAGGCCGCCGCGCAAACGCCGGTGGCCGCCGGTACGGTGGCGATCAACGGGCCGCTGTCGCGGGTCAATGGCGAGCGTCCGTTGTGGGCATCGCGTTCGGTCGGTGCGCCGAGCGGCGAGGGCGCGCATCGCAATGACATGGCATTGATCAATCAGCGTCGCCTGGCTTTGCCGCCGAAACTGGCCGATCGCTTGCTGGCAGGCCTGGTGCCTTCCGCCACGACGACTGCCGCGGCGACCGTCGCGACAGCCAACAAAACTCAATTGCCAGAGCGCGCCACGCCTACCGGTACGGGGCCGCTGTTCAATGGCGACTGGCTGGTGAATGCGCAAAACGCAGCCAACGGCAGCCTGCAGATTCATGGCCGCGCCATTGCCCAGATTCCTTTGGCGCCGGCGAAGAAAGCTTTCAGCTCCGCCGACGCATTCGTCAACACCATGCTGCCGATGGCCAAGGAAGCCGCCGACCGCATCGGCGTCGATCCGCGTTACCTGGTGGCTCAGGCCGCACTGGAAACCGGTTGGGGCAAATCGGTCATGCGCGCCCAGGATGGCAGCAGCAGTCACAACCTGTTCGGCATCAAGACCGGCAGCAGCTGGAAGGGCGATTCGGCGCGGGCGATCACCAGCGAGTTCAGGAATGGCGAGATGGTCAAGGAGACGGCCGAGTTCCGTTCCTACGCCTCTTACAAAGACAGCTTCCACGACCTTGTGACGTTGTTGCAGTCCAACAATCGCTATCAAGATGTCGTGAAGTCGGCCGATAACCCGGAACAGTTTGTACGTGAGCTGCAAAAGGCCGGTTACGCAACCGACCCGAACTACGCAAGCAAGATTTCGCAGATAGCCCGGCAAATGACGAGCTACCAGAACTACGCCGCGGCGGGCGCTTCCACGACGCCTCTATAGACACAAGGTATAAGGTCTGAACCATGAGTTTACTCAACATCGGAATGTCGGGTTTGGCCGCTAGCCACGCATCGTTGGTGACTACCGGTAATAACATTTCCAACGTCGATACCGTCGGGTACTCGCGCCAGCAAACTGTGCAGAACAGCAAAAGTTCTATTCAGTACGGCAATGTGTTCATCGGCACCGGCACCACGCTGGCCGATGTGCGTCGGGTGTACAACAGCTACCTCGATGCACAGTTGCAGACCACGACTTCGCTCAACAGTGATGCGCAGGCCTATCTCGGCCAGGCCACCCAGGTGGACAAGCTGTTGTCCGACAGCGGCACCGGCGTGACCAAGTCATTGCAGGCGTTTTTCACGTCCTTGCAAACCCTGGCCGGCAACTCCAATGACAATGCCGCGCGTCAGGCGTTGCTGACCAATGCCCAGGGCTTGAGCAGTCGCTTCAATGCCATCTCCCAGCAATTGACGCAGCAAAACACCTACATCAACGATCAGTTGGGTTCGATGGCCGACCAGGTCAACAAACTGGCGTCCACCGTTGCCGCGTACAACAAGAAAATCGCCGAAGTCAGCGGTTCGGGCGGCACGCCCAACGAGCTGCTGGACCAGCGCAACGAAACCGTGCGCCAGCTCAACGAGCTGATCGGCACGCAGGTCACCGAAACCGAAGGCCGGCTCGATATCTACCTGGGCAGTGGCCAGCCGCTGGTGGTTGGCGATGTCGTCAATAAATTGCGCGTGGCCCCGGACGCCACCGACCCGACCCGTTCCTCGATCATCATGGACCGTAACGGCTCGTCGGTCGACATCACCAGCGTGATGAGCGGCGGCGAGATGGGCGGCTTGATACGTTATCGCAATGAAGTGCTGACGCCGGCGGTCAATGGCCTGGGGCGCATCGCCATGGTCGTGGCCGATCAGGTCAACAAGCAGTTGGGCCAGGGCCTGGACCAGAACGGCAATTTCGGCGCGGCACTGTTCAATAACATCAACAGCCTGGCAGCCATCAGCCAGCGCAGTATCGCCAGCGCCAACAACAACCCGGCGTCCGGCAACCTGAACGTGACCATCAAGGACACCAGCAAGCTGGCGGCCAGCGATTATCAGGTGACCTTCACCAGTGCCACGGGCTACAGCGTGCGTCGCCTGTCGGATAACACCGACATGGGCAGTTTCACCCTGGGCGCGACGCCGGAGCCGGTCATCGACGGTTTCACTCTGAGCCTGAACGCCGGTCCGGTCGCCGCCGGCGACACGTTCAAAATTACCCCGACCCGCAGTTCTGCCGCGGACATGGCCACGGTCATGACCGATACCAAGACCCTGGCCACGGCGGCGCCGTTGACCTCGACCAAGGCCTCGGGCAATGACGGCACCGGTGCGGTCAGTCAGCCGACCCTCAGCACCCTTCTGGATATCTACGATCCGGTCCAGCGTCTTGAAGTGCAGACGGCAGTCAAGGCTGCGATGCCGGTCCGGATGCTGATGACCAGCGCCACGGCCTATGAAGTATTCGATGCCAAAGGCACCAGCCTGGGCACCGGCAGCATCGTGCCTGGCCAGAACAACGACCTGAATATTGCAGTGCCTTACACCGATGCTGGCGGCAACGCCAAGACCTTCAATGTGGCGATGACTGTCAGCGGCAGCCCGGCGGCGGGCGACAGCTTCAACATCGGCATGACGTCGGCCAGCAGTACCGACAACCGCAACGCTCAGGCACTGCTCGGGCTGCAATCGAAGGCCACGGTCGGCGCCAGTGCCACCAGCCCGGGCGTGAGTTTTACCGACGCGTACGGTGGCCTGGTCACGACCGTGGGTTCCTTGACCAAGCAGGGGCAGCTGGATGCCACGGCCACGGACACCATCATGACCGGTGCACGAAACGCCCGTGACTCGCTGTCGGGTGTCGACCTCGATGAAGAGGCGGGCAACCTGACCAAGTACCAGCAGTACTACACGGCCTCTTCGCAGATCATCAAGACTGCGCAGGAAATTTTCAGCACTCTGATCAATGCCCTTTAAGGAGCCGTAGAACATGCGCATTTCTACAGCACAGTATTACGCGACTACGGCTGCCAACTATTCTCGCAACCTCAACAATGTGATGAAAACGGCTGAGCAGGCCAGTAGCAACCTTAAACTCACGACAGCCGCGGATGATCCGGTCGGAGCCGCACGGCTGCTGCAACTGGAACAGCAAAAAGCCATGCTGGGCCAGTACACCTCCAACATCAACGCGTTGAACACGGCTCAGGCGCAGGAAGAAAGCGTGCTGGACAGCATCAACAACGTGCTGCAGAAAGTCAGCGAGTTGGCAGTGCGCGCCGGTGGTGGTTCGTTGAACGACGATGACCGTAAATCCATTGCGGCGGAGCTCAAGCAGTCCGAAGAGCAATTGCTGACCTTGATGAACAGCAAGGACGCCAACGGCAAGTACATCTTTTCCGGTGCCAGCAACAACACCCAGCCTTTTGTGCGCAACAGCGACGGCACCTACAGTTATCAGGGTGACCAGACCCAGCTGGAGTTGAAGATCGGTGACTCGATGTCGCTGGGCTTGAACGATACCGGTTGGGAGGTATTCCAGCAGGCGATCAACGCGGCCCGCAGTTCGACCACCATGACCGCACCAGCCGTGGATGACGGGCGTGTGGCTTTGTCGCCCGGGCTGGTCAACTCCGGTCCGGCCTTTGATGCGAACTTCCGCCAGGGCCAGCCTTACACCCTGTCGTTCACCAGCAGCACCCAGTATGTGATCACCGATGCATTGGGCAATGACGTAACGGCTGAATCGACGCAGTCTGGCAAGTTCGACCCGAATGCCAAGGGCGGTTCCGATATCAACTTCCGTGGCGTGACGTTCAAGCTGGATATCACCTTCCAGCCGGGCGACAACCCTGCTGACTCCGCCAGTGCCGACGCGGTGATCGCCGGTCACAGCTTCCAGCTGACGGCCAAGCCCGACAGCTTCGTCAGCAACCGTGCCCCGAGCAACGCCTCGACGGCGATCATCAGCCAGACGGCGGTGACCAACGCCGCCGACTACCAGAGCTTTTTCCCGGAAGGCGGAGCGGTTCTGAAGTTCACCGGTCCCGGTACTTTCGAGCTCTACGCCCGTCCATTGACCAGCGGCAGCACGCCGGTAACCACCGGAACCGTGGTGGCTGGCGTGGCGACGGCGGCGGGTGTCAGCTTTACCCTCGGTGGCACGCCCCCGACGCCGGCGGCAGGTGATCAGTTCGACATCGCGGTCAATACTCACCAGACCCAAAACGTGCTCGACACCATCAGCCAGCTGCGTACGGCGCTCGACGCGCCGACCCAGGGCAATCCTGCTGCACAACGTTTTCTGGAAGACACGGTCGCTTCGTCCATTGCCAACCTGAACAACTCCAAGAACCAGGTGGACCTGGCGCGTGGTGCGATCGGTGCCCGGGGCAACGTGATGGACATGCAGCGCGACCAGAATACGAGTACCGGCTTGATCAACGAATCGACATCGAGTGGTATCAGGGATATCGATCCGGCAGAAGTGCTGACGCGCCTGACACTGCAGCAGACCATGCTGCAGGCCGCGCAACTGGCGTTCGCCAAGGTTTCCCAGTTGAGCCTGTTCAACAAGCTTTGAGTCGGTCTTGACCGCTCGCGGCCAGTCCCTGTCATAGGGGGCTGGCTTTTTTTTGCCTTTTTTTTGAATGAAGTGAAGCAGGGCGGGGGGGCAATCCTGGCCACAAAATCAAATAAAGCAGCGATCTCTGAGTGACCCGTCAGTCAAAACGCGCATCTTCACTGTATCCTGTCTGCGGGCGGTGAAGGTGGGAGGGTTGTTCAAGGTGATACCTTGAGTCCCGACGTTGCTTCTTCTGGGGGCCTGGCCCCGACTGTAGACGCCCTCGATTCAGCGAGCGGCGATGTTCAGCTGTTTATTATTGGGAAGCCATAATGATTGGCATAAAAAATATAGCGAGTTACGTGCCGACAGCCGGGGTTGATAACTACGCCCAGGGTGCAAAGTTCGACAAGGACGAAACCTTCATCCTTGGCAAGATCGGTTCGGCGTTTTTGCCGCGCATGGATGCCGATCAGGAAACTTCCGACCTGTGTGTCGAAGCAGCCAATGCGCTGTTCGCCGCCAGTCCCGAACTCAAGCGTGAAGCCATCGACTGCCTGATCGTCGTCACCCAGAACGGTGATGAAGAAGGGTTGCCGCACACCGCCGCAATCGTTCAGGACAAGCTGGGTCTGCCGACCCATGTCGCCGCTTTCGATATTTCCCTGGGTTGCTCCGGCTATGTCTACGGCATCTACGCGATCAAGGGCTTCATGGAAGCGGCGGGGCTGAAAAACGGCCTGCTGATCACCGCCGATCCTTATTCGAAGATCGTCGACCCGGAAGACCGCAACACCACCATGCTGTTCGGCGATGCCGCGACCGCGACCTGGATGGGCGAAGACCCGATCTGGCAGCTGGGCAAATCGAAGTTCGGTACCGACGGTTCCGGCGCACCGCACCTGAAGGTCACCGACGGGGTGTTCTTCATGAACGGCCGCCAGGTGTTCAACTTTGCCTTGCTCAAAGTTCCGGCGCATTTGCATGAGCTGCTGGACGAATCGCACTTGCAGGCCAGCGATATCGACGCCTTCTGCATCCACCAGGGCAGTGCAGCCATTGTCGATGCCGTGGCGCGCCGCTTCGAAGAAGGTGAGCCGGAGAAGTTCGTCAAGGACATGCTCGAAACCGGTAACACCGTTTCGTCGAGTATCCCGCTGCTGTTGCAGAACCATGTGTTCGATTCGAAGTGGACGCGTGTGGCCATCAGTGGCTTCGGTGTAGGTCTGTCGTGGGGTTCGGCGATTCTCTATCGCGGCTGATCGAATCCTTGCAATAAAAAAACGCCCGGAAACGCAAGCTTCCGGGCGTTTTGCGTTTTCTGGCGCCGATTTTCTGGCTCCAAGGCCTTGAAAACAAAGGGCTGGCACCCTGCCACTAAAAAATTCAAAAAAAGCCCTCAAGCAAACCAGTACCACGACGATAACTATTACGTAGGTTCTCTAGGCCAAACCCGACGGATGTCAGGGCCGGAAGCCGAAGTATCCATCCAACGAGGATTTCGTCATGGCTTTAACAGTAAACACTAACATTGCATCGCTGACCGTTCAGAAGAACCTGACCCGCTCGTCCGACGCTCTGCAAACTTCGATGCAACGTCTGTCTTCCGGCCTGCGTATCAACAGCGCTAAAGACGATGCGGCCGGCCTGCAAATTTCCAACCGTCTGACCAGCCAGATCAACGGCCTGGGCACTGCCATCAAGAACGCCGGTGACGGTATCTCCATCGCGCAAACTGCTGAAGGCGCGATGCAAGAATCCACCAACATCCTGCAGAAAATGCGTACCCTGGCTCTGGCTTCCGCGAACGGCTCGCCAAGCGCCGAAGACCGTAAGTCGAACAACGCTGAATACGCTGCTCTGACCTCCGAGCTGACCCGTATCGCTACCACCACTACTTTCGGTGGTCGTAACCTGCTGGACGGTTCTTTCGGTACCACCGCTTTCCAAGTGGGCGCCAACGCCAACCAGACCATCAACATGACTCTGGGCGACGTATCGGCTAACAACATCGGTTCCCAGCAGCTGAAATCCGTGGCCATCGCGCCTAACGCTACCGGTGTTGCCGGCGGTGCAATTGCTATCACCGGTGGTGGCCAGACCGCTAGCATCACTGTTGCCGCTGGTCAGTCCGCCAAGGCTACCGCTGCTCAGATGAACGGCGCTATCGGTGGTCTGTCGGCTACTGCCAGCACTGAAGTCAAGTTCGGTGTCAACACCGCAGCCATCACTGGTGCTGCTCCAGGTACCGCGAACTTCTCCATCCAGGTAGGTTCGGGTACTGCGGTCAACCTGGTTGGTGTAACCGACACTGCTGGTCTGGCTGACCAACTGAAGTCCAACGCTGCCAAACTGGGCATCAGCGTTAACTTCAACGCCACTACCAACAACCTGGAAATCAAATCCGACACCGGTGAGAACATCATCTTCGCCGGCGCTGACGCCAGTGCTCAGGCTGGTATCACTGTTGCGGCAAAAAATGGTGCTGGTGCATTCGGTGCCGGTGTTCCCGCCACCGCCGCTGCTCTGCAAGTGACGGGTGCTGTTTCCCTGAACTCCACCAACAGCTACTCGCTGAACGGCGCTGGTGCTACCGGTCTGTTCGTGGCTGCCGGTACTACCGTCAGCTCGGCCAAAACCGTCGTCAGCAACACTGACGTGACCACTGCTACCAACGCGCAAAACGCTGTTGACGTGATCACCCAGGCGATTGCCAACATCGACTCCCAGCGTGCTGACCTCGGTGCGGTACAAAACCGTTTCGACAGCACCGTGTCGAACCTGCGCAGCATCTCGGACAACTCCACAGCTGCTCGTGGTGTGATCCAGGACGTTGACTTCGCGGCCGAAACTGCTCAGCTGACCAAGCAACAAACCCTGCAACAGGCTTCCACCGCGATCCTGTCCCAGGCCAACCAGCTGCCATCGGCTGTACTGAAGCTGCTGGGTTAATCCTGCGCTTTGATGACTGACGGAAGGGCGCGTTTACGCGCCCTTTTGTTTTTTTCATGATGAGGAGTTCAGGCATGGACATGAGCGTCAAGTTGAACCAGTCCTATCCCGCCGTTGCCCCTCAGGGCGCGACGCCGAATGTCACTGACAAGCAGGAGCAGTCCAGGGCCGAAGTCGTTTCGGTCGCGAAATCCGAGCCCAAGCGCGACGACCTGGAAAAAGCTGTCACCGATATTCAGGAGTTTGTCCAGGCTGCGCAGCGCAATCTGGATTTTTCCATTGATGATTCCACCGGCCGGGTCGTGGTCAAGGTCATCGCCACCGACACCGGTGACGTGATCCGCCAGATCCCTTCGGAAACCGCGTTGAAACTGGCGCAAAGCCTGTCGGACGCCAGTAGTTTGTTGTTTGACGACAAAGTCTGAACTGGCATGAATTTTGTTGCTGTCGCCGATTAAAGCGCACTTTGTCAAGAAGTCGGCAGCCACTGGATAAGGAGAGAGATGATGGCGGGTACAACGGTTAGCGGTATTGGTTCGAACATCGATACCCAGTCGATCGTGAAGTCTTTGGTCGATTCCGAAAGGGCGCCGAAACAGACGCAGATCAACAACCAGACGCTCAAAGCAACCACCTCGCTGTCGTCTATCGGCAAAATCCAGGCGGCGCTGGATGCCTTCCGTGGTGCGTTGGACAACATGAAAACCGCCTCCAGCTTCAGTGGCTTGAGCGGCACTTCCTCTGACGAAAAAGTCGCCACCGTGACCACTGGCACCGGCGCGGCTGCAGGCAGTTTTTCGTTGCTGGTCACCCAGTTGGCAACCGCGTCGAAAATCTCGACCAAGGTCTTTGCCGGTGGCGCTTCTTCGGTGGTCAACGCGGGTTCCGTACCCAGCACGCTGACCATCAAGCAGGGCACCGACACCTTTGACGTCAGCGTTCCTGCGGGTGCGACCTTGCAGCAGGTGCGGGACTCGATCAACTCTCAGTATGCCAACAAGGGGTTGAGTGCCAACATCCTGACCGACGCCAATGGTTCCCGGATGGTGCTGACTTCGACCACTACCGGCGTCGGTACGGACCTGACACTGTCGGGTAACTCGGGTCTGGAAACCGGCACCTCGGTTCTTGCTCCTCCGCAGAATGCCAAGTACACGCTTGACGGCGTGGTGATGGAATCCAAGAGCAACACCATTGCCGACGCGGTAAGCGGCATTACCGTCAAGCTGACGGGGGTTTCCCCCTTGCCGTCTGGTGGTGGTGCGGCAACGCCGGCAACCATCACTGTGTCTGCCAACAGTTCGACACTGAAGTCGTCGGTAAAAGGCTTTGTCGATACGTACAACGCTCTGATCAAGGCGGCCAATGCCGAGACCCAGGTAACCACCAATGCTGATGGTTCAGTGACGTCGGGAGCCCTCACCGGGGATGCTTCGCTGCGTTCCCTGCTGTCGGCGGTGCGCACCGAGCTGAACGCGATGGGTGGAACCGGTCAGATGAAGTCGCTTGCTCAATTCGGCGTCAAGACCGACCAGAAGACCGGGTTGCTGTCGATCGACGATAAGTTGTTCGACGCCGCAGCGCAGACCAATGCCGCCGACATCAACGGCATTTTCAGTGGTGATACCGGCTTGCTGGCGCGCATGAAGACTGCCACGGAGAGCTTCGCCCTGAGCAAGACCGGCGTGTTTGCTGCGCGCTCGGCTAGCTTGACCGATAGCCTGAACGACCTGAAGAAGCAGCAGGATTCCCTTGATGCGCGGATGGTCAGCCTGCAAGCGAGCCTGACGGCCAAGTACACCGCCATGGACTCCCTGGTGGCGAAGCTGCGGGCGCAGAGCGACAGCATCATGACCACGCTCAATGCGCTGAACAATCCGAAGTCCGACTGATCCGGATCAGGCGTAAAAAAACCCAGGCAGGCTGTCATGACAGCGCCTGGGTTTTTTCATGTGTGGCGGGTCTGCGTTAAAGTTATGTGTCGACCAGTCGACATAAAGATCAGAGCACTCCTAATTCCAGCTGTTGTCTGTCACGAGGTAGAAACATGAACCCCATGAGAGCCCTTCGCCAATATCAGAAGGTCAATTCCCATGCCCAGATCTCTGAAGCCAACCCCCATCGCCTGGTGCAACTGCTGATGGAGGGCGGGTTGGATCGCATGGCCCAGGCCAAGGGCGCCATGGAGCGGGGCGATATCGCACTCAAGGGGTTGATGATGGGCAAGGCTGTAGACATCATCATCGGTTTGCGCGACGGTTTGAACCCGGAAAAAACCGACGATCCGGCTTCGCTGCAGCAGCTCGACAATTTGTACGCCTATATGATGACGCGTCTGATGGAAGCCAATCGCGATAACAAGGTCGAAATCATCGATGAGGTATCGGGTCTGCTCGAGACCCTGAAAAGCGGTTGGGATGCAATAGCCAGCCCACAGGCCTGATGGCCGAGGATGACATCATGAGTCAAGCACTGCGACGCATAGAAGAAACCCGCGAAGCCCTGGTCGATGCCTTGGCGGCGCGCAACTGGGATGCCATCGGTGAGCTGGATACGACCTGTCGCGAATGCGTCGACGAGGTGCTCAGTGAGGCGCCGATCGACGAAGAAGCGTTACGGACTAATCTGGAAGGGCTGCTGGCCGTCTATAAAGAGCTGTTGACTGCGACTATGGGCGAGCGCCAGGCGATAGTCGACGAGATGTCGCAGATCAACCAAGCGCAAAACGCGGCAAAGGTTTACCATCTGTTTGGTTAATTGACGCCAGTTAATCCAAACATAGTGCGCCATAAATTTGACTGTGCACGGTTTTTTGACTTAACTAGTGGCTGTTCCAGATTTCAGTCGTCTTCAGGCATGACCGTGCCTGCAAGCGTTTAGCTTGCCCCAGCATTTTGGGCATTGAGTTGACTAGGGAAGTTGCTATTGCATGTGGCGTGAAACCAAAATTCTGCTGATAGATGACGATAGCGTCCGCCGCCGCGACCTGGCGGTGATTTTAAATTTTCTCGGCGAAGAAAATTTACCCTGCGGTAGCCACGACTGGCAGCAGGCTGTCGGCTCTTTATCGTCTAGTCGAGAAGTAATCTGTGTCCTGATCGGGACGGTCAATGCTCCTGGTGCGCTTCTGGGCTTGCTAAAGACACTCTCGACATGGGATGAGTTCCTTCCGGTTTTGTTAATGGGCGATAATTCTTCCATTGACCTGCCGGAGGATCAGCGTCGCCGGGTGCTTTCCACGCTCGAAATGCCGCCCAGCTACAGCAAATTGCTCGATTCGCTGCACCGTGCCCAGGTCTACCGCGAAATGTACGACCAGGCCCGCGAGCGCGGTCGTCATCGCGAACCCAATCTTTTCCGCAGCCTCGTCGGCACCAGCCGAGCGATCCAGCACGTGCGCCAGATGATGCAGCAGGTCGCCGACACCGACGCCAGCGTGCTGATCCTCGGTGAGTCGGGGACCGGCAAGGAAGTGGTTGCGCGCAACCTGCATTACCATTCCAAGCGCCGTGAAGCGCCGTTCGTACCCGTGAACTGCGGGGCGATCCCGGCTGAGCTGCTGGAAAGCGAATTGTTCGGTCATGAGAAGGGTGCCTTTACCGGGGCGATCACCAGTCGCGCCGGGCGTTTCGAGTTGGCCAACGGCGGCACGCTGTTCCTCGATGAAATCGGTGACATGCCGCTGCCAATGCAGGTCAAGCTGCTGCGCGTGTTGCAGGAGCGCACCTTCGAGCGCGTGGGCAGCAACAAGACCCAGAGCGTCGATGTGCGGATCATTGCAGCGACGCACAAGAATCTCGAAAGCATGATCGAGATCGGTACCTTCCGCGAAGACCTGTACTACCGCCTGAACGTGTTCCCGATCGAGATGGCGCCGCTGCGCGAGCGTGTCGAGGACATTCCGTTGCTGATGAACGAGTTGATCTCGCGCATGGAGCACGAGAAGCGTGGCTCGATCCGCTTCAACTCCGCAGCCATCATGTCCCTGTGCCGTCACGGCTGGCCCGGTAACGTCCGCGAGCTGGCGAACCTGGTGGAGCGCATGGCGATCATGCATCCGTACGGGGTGATCGGCGTGGTCGAACTGCCGAAGAAATTCCGCTACGTCGACGACGAAGACGAGCAAATGGTCGACAGCCTGCGCAGCGATCTTGAAGAGCGCGTGGCCATCAATGGTCACACGCCGGACTTCAGCGCCAACGCCATGCTGCCGCCGGAAGGCCTGGACCTGAAGGACTACCTCGGTGGCCTGGAGCAGGGGTTGATCCAGCAGGCGCTGGATGATGCCAACGGCATCGTCGCGCGCGCTGCCGAACGGTTGCGCATCCGTCGTACCACGCTGGTGGAGAAAATGCGCAAGTACGGCATGAGCCGTCGTGATGGAGATGAACAGGCGGATGATTGACGCCTGTTTTTCAAGCTATTCATTTATAAGCGGTTTTTTTTAGGCACGGGTATTGCTACACCCCTCGCAACGTTCCGTTTCACTGACGGTCAGCCAAGCGAGAGTGCACGATGCCCCAAGCCGCCCAGATGTCTCCTGCCCCAGAAACCCTGGGGCAACCGTCGTCCGTAGAGCAGGCAAGCCGGCTTGGCCTCGAGCAGGCTTTCGCCCTGTTCAACCAGATGTCCAGCCAGTTGACCAGTTCCTACAGCATGCTCGAAGCCCGGGTTACCGAGCTCAAGGGCGAGCTGGCGGTGGTGAGTGCGCAGCGCATGCAGGAACTGGCGGAAAAAGAACGCCTGGCCAATCGTCTGCAAAACCTTCTCGACCTGTTGCCCGGTGGCGTCATCGTCATCGACGCCCAAGGCATCGTGCGCGAAGCCAATCCGGCGGCTTGCGAGCTGCTCGGCCTGCCGCTCGAAGGCCAATTGTGGCGTCACGTCATTGCGCGCTGTTTTGCCCCTCGTGAAGACGACGGTCATGAAATCTCCCTCAAGGACGGTCGACGCCTGTCGATCGCCACGCGCTCGCTGGATGCCGAGCCCGGTCAGCTTGTGCTTTTGAATGACCTGACTGAAACCCGGCACCTGCAGGATCAACTGGCCCGTCACGAGCGTCTGTCGTCCCTCGGCCGCATGGTGGCGTCGCTGGCCCATCAGATTCGCACCCCCTTGTCCGCCGCCTTGCTTTACGCCAGTCATTTGACCGAGCAGCAATTGCCGGTCGAGACCCAGCAGCGTTTCGCCGGGCGTCTCAAGGAGCGATTGCATGAGCTGGAGCATCAGGTACGCGACATGCTGGTGTTCGCCCGCGGCGAATTGCCTTTGACCGACCGCGTAACCCCCAAACAGCTGTTGCAATCATTGCAGGCGGCCGCACTGACCCATGTGCAGGACATGCCGATCCGATGGCAGTGCGACAGTCATGCCGGCGAATTGCTGTGCAGTCGTGACACCCTGGTCGGGGCGCTGCTCAATCTCATCGAAAACGCCATTCAAGCCAGCGCCGGTGACGTGCGCCTGAAGGTCCATCTGTATACCCGCGACAGCCAATTGCGCGTGTGCATCAGCGACAGCGGCAGCGGTATCGAACGCGCCGTACTGGCGCGCCTCGGCGAGCCGTTTTTTACCACCAAGGCTACCGGGACCGGCCTCGGCCTGACCGTGGTCAAGGCTGTGGCCCGTGCCCATCAGGGCGAATTGCAATTGCGCTCGCGCCTGGGTCGTGGCACCTGTGCGCAGGTGATCCTGCCGCTTTTTTCTGCTGAAAAAACCAGCGCTCAGGGAGCGGAGTGAAGGTCATGAGTATCAAGGTTCTACTGGTCGAGGATGACCGTGCATTGCGTGAAGCGCTGGCCGATACGCTGTTGCTCGCCGGCCATGATTATAAGGCCGTGGGTTCGGCAGAAGAGGCCTTGGCCGCCGTCGACGCCGAGGCGTTCAACCTGGTGGTCAGCGACGTCAACATGCCGGGCATGGATGGTCATCAGCTGCTTGGCTTGCTGCGCACGCGTCAGCCGCAGCTGCCGGTGTTGCTGATGACCGCTCACGGCGCCGTGGAGCGGGCGGTGGATGCGATGCGTCAGGGCGCGGCGGATTATCTGGTCAAGCCATTCGAGCCCAAGGCCTTGCTCGATCTGGTCGCACGCCATGCCCTGGGCAGTCTCGGTACCGCCGACAGCGAAGGGCCGGTCGCCTTCGAGCCGGCCAGTGCGCAACTGCTGGAGCTGGCCGCGCGCGTGGCGCGCAGTGATTCCACGGTGTTGATCTCCGGCGAGTCCGGGACAGGCAAGGAGGTGCTGGCGCGCTACATTCACCAGCACTCCCATCGTGCCAGTCAGCCGTTCATTGCGATCAACTGTGCGGCGATCCCGGACAACATGCTGGAAGCCACGCTGTTTGGTCACGAGAAAGGTTCGTTCACCGGAGCCATTGCAGCGCAGGCGGGCAAGTTCGAGCAAGCCGATGGCGGGACCATTCTGCTCGACGAAATTTCCGAAATGCCCCTGGGCCTGCAAGCCAAATTGCTGCGTGTGCTGCAGGAGCGCGAGGTGGAGCGGGTTGGCGCGCGCAAGCCGATCATCCTGGACATTCGGGTGGTTGCAACCACCAACCGTGACCTGGCCGCAGAAGTGGCGGCGGGGCGCTTCCGTGAAGACCTTTACTATCGCCTGTCCGTGTTCCCGCTGGCGTGGCGTCCGCTGCGCGAGCGTACTGCCGATATCCTGCCGCTGGCCGAGCGCCTGCTGGCCAAGCACGTCAATAAAATGAAGCATGCCGCGGCGCGATTGTCGCCCGAAGCCCAGGCGTGCCTGATCGGTTACCCGTGGCCTGGGAATGTGCGCGAACTGGATAACGCGATTCAGCGCGCATTGATCCTGCAACAGGGCGGTTTGATCCAGCCACAGGACTTCTGCCTGACCGGGCCGATTGCCGGCGCGCCTCTGCCGGTTTCGATGCCGGCGACCACGCCCGTACGCGCCGTGGAGGTCGAGACTGAATCCGCCGGGGTGCTGGGCGACGACCTGCGCCGGCGCGAGTTCCAGATGATCATCGATACCTTGCGCACCGAGCGTGGCCGGCGCAAGGAAGCGGCGCAAAAGCTTGGCATCAGCCCGCGGACCTTGCGCTACAAGCTGGCGCAAATGCGTGATGCGGGTATGGATGTGGAAGCCTATCTGTTCGCCACCTGAAAGTTTTTGTGGCAAGACACATAGCAGAGTAAGGCTTTTGTTTAGAGCGGCCACCGAGCTGGCACCCTTGTTGCTAACACCTCACTACCCGCCGAGCGAGTGTCAAAAAATTGCGGGTCGCCAACGACGCGTCAAAGAGAGAAACCATGAGCCAAGGTATTGAATTCAATCGGTTGATGCTGGATATGCGCGCCATGCAAATGGACGCCATGTCTGCGCCGAAATCGACTGCCGCCGTCCCTGAACTGAATGGCAGCAGCTTTTCCGACATGCTCGGTCAGGCCGTCAATAAAGTGAACGACACCCAGCAGGCGTCCAGTCAGTTGGCCAACGCCTTCGAGATCGGCAAGAGCGGCGTCGACCTGACGGACGTAATGATTTCCTCACAGAAGGCCAGCGTGTCGTTTCAGGCGTTGACCCAAGTGCGTAACAAGTTGGTTCAGGCCTACCAAGACATCATGCAGATGCCGGTTTAAGGACGAGATTGAGTCATGGCAGAAGCAGTCGCCGATAATGTTCCGGCCAAGGCCACACCCGTAGACGGCAAGCCGCCGCTGTTCGGGTTGTCCTTTCTGGAAAACCTCTCCGAGATGACCATGTTGCGTCAGGTGGGCCTGTTGGTCGGCCTGGCGGCGAGCGTGGCGATTGGTTTTGCCGTGGTGTTGTGGTCTCAGCAGCCGGACTACCGTCCGCTGTACGGCAGCCTTGCCGGTATGGACGCCAAGCAGGTCATGGATACCCTGGGTGCCGCCGATATTCCCTATACCGTTGAACCCAACTCCGGTGCCTTGCTGGTCAAGGCCGAAGACCTGTCCCGTGCACGCCTTAAACTGGCCGGCGCTGGTGTCACTCCCAGCGACGGCAACATCGGCTTCGAAATTCTCGACAAAGAGCAGGGTCTGGGTACCAGCCAGTTCATGGAAGCCACCCGCTACCGTCGTGGCCTCGAAGGCGAACTGGCCCGCACCATCTCCAGCCTGAACAACGTCAAGGGTGCCCGCGTGCACCTGGCGATTCCCAAGAGTTCGGTGTTCGTGCGCGATGAGCGCAAGCCGAGCGCGTCGGTTCTGGTTGAACTGTATTCCGGTCGCTCGCTGGAGCCGGGCCAGGTCGTGGCCATCGTCAATCTGGTGGCGACCAGCGTTCCCGAACTCAGCAAATCGCAGATCACCGTGGTCGACCAGAAGGGCAACCTGCTCTCGGATCAGGCGGAAAACTCCGAACTGACCATGGCCGGCAAGCAATTCGACTACAGCCGTCGCATGGAAAGCATGCTTACCCAGCGTGTGCACAACATCCTGCAACCAGTGCTGGGCAACGATCGCTACAAGGCTGAAGTGTCCGCTGATGTGGACTTCAGTGCGGTCGAATCGACTTCCGAGCAATTCAATCCGGATCAACCGGCGTTGCGCAGCGAGCAGTCTGTCAACGAACAACGTACCGCCAGCAATGGTCCGCAAGGCGTGCCGGGTGCCCTGAGCAACCAGCCACCGTCGCCGGCATCCGCGCCGCAAACGACCGGCGGCGCCACTGCCGCGGCGGGCATGGTGCAGCCAGGCCAGCCACTGATCGATGCCAATGGTCAGCAAATCATGGACCCGGCCACCGGTCAGCCGATGCTGGCGCCGTACCCGGCGGACAAGCGTCAACAATCGACCAGGAACTTCGAGCTCGACCGTTCCATCAGCCACACCAAACAGCAGCAGGGTCGATTGAATCGCCTGTCGGTGTCGGTGGTGGTGGATGACCAGGTCAAGGTCAACCCGGCCAGTGGCGAAACCACCCGTGCGCCGTGGACGGCCGATGAATTGGCGCGCTTCACACGCCTGGTCCAGGATGCGGTCGGTTTCGACGCCAGCCGTGGCGACAGTGTCAGCGTGATCAATATGCCGTTCTCCGCTGATCGCGGGGAAGTGATTGCCGACATTCCGTTCTACTCCCAGCCGTGGTTCTGGGACATCGTCAAGCAAGTGCTGGGTGTCTTGTTCATCCTGGTGCTGGTGTTCGGCGTGCTGCGTCCGGTACTCAACAACATCACCGGTAGCGGCAAGGACAAACAGTTGGCCGGCATCGGCAGCGACGTCGAGTTGGGTGGCATGGGCGGCCTGGACGGCGAACTGGCCAACGACCGTGTCAGTCTCGGCGGCCCGACCAGCATCCTGCTGCCGAGCCCGAGCGAAGGCTATGACGCACAGTTGAACGCAATCAAGAGTCTGGTGGCAGAAGACCCGGGTCGTGTGGCTCAGGTCGTGAAAGAGTGGATTAACGCAGATGAGTGATAACCGAGCCGTTGCCGCCAAACTGACCAAGGTCGACAAAGCCGCGATCCTGCTGCTGTCCCTGGGCTCTACCGACGCTGCCCAGGTGCTGCGCCACATGGGACCCAAGGAGGTCCAGCGTGTGGGCGTGGCCATGGCCCAGATGGGTAACGTGCATCGCGAGCAGGTCGAGCAGGTGATGAGCGAGTTCGTCGACATCGTTGGCGACCAGACCAGCCTGGGCGTCGGCTCCGACGACTACGTGCGCAAAATGCTCACCCAGGCTCTGGGTGAAGACAAGGCCAACGGCCTGATCGACCGTATCCTGCTGGGTGGCAACACCAGTGGCCTCGACAGCCTGAAGTGGATGGAACCGCGCGCGGTTGCTGACGTGATCCGTTACGAGCACCCGCAGATCCAGGCGATCGTGGTGGCGTATCTCGATCCGGACCAGGCCGGTGAAGTCCTCGGCAACTTCGACCACAAGGTCCGGCTGGATATCATTCTGCGGGTCTCTTCGCTGAACACCGTGCAGCCGGCGGCGCTGAAAGAACTCAACCAGATTCTCGAGAAGCAGTTCTCCGGCAATTCCAATGCTTCGCGCACCACCCTGGGTGGCATCAAGCGCGCGGCCGACATCATGAACTTCCTCGACAGCTCGATCGAAGGTCAGCTCATGGACTCGATCCGCGAAGTCGACGAAGACCTGTCCGGTCAGATCGAAGACCTTATGTTCGTGTTCAACAACCTGGCCGATGTCGACGACCGCGGAATCCAGGCGCTGCTGCGCGAGGTGTCCTCCGACGTGCTGGTGCTGGCCCTCAAGGGCTCGGACGAAAACGTCAAAGAGAAGATCTTCAAGAACATGTCCAAGCGGGCTGCCGAACTGTTGCGCGACGACCTCGAAGCCAAAGGGCCGGTACGCGTCAGCGACGTGGAAACCGCGCAGAAGGAAATTCTCACCATCGCCCGCCGTATGGCCGAAGCCGGAGAAATCGTTCTCGGCGGCAAGGGTGGCGAGGAAATGATCTAACACCATGGCCAAGCATGACGATGAACCCACTGACCTGATCCGGGCCAGGGATGTCAGGGGTTTCGATACCTGGGCGCTGCCCAGCTTCGACCCGCCGGAACCCGAGCCTGAACCGGAGCCGGAACCCGAGCCGCCGGAAATGGAAGAGGTGCCGCTGGAGGAAGTCCAGCCACTGACCCTCGAAGAACTCGAAAGCATTCGCCAGGAAGCCTACAACGAAGGCTTCGCGGTGGGCGAGCGAGAAGGTTTCCACAGCACCACGCTCAAGGTTCGTCAGGAGGCGGAAGCCGCGCTGGCGCCCAAGATCGCTGGGTTGGAGCAACTGATGGGGCACCTGTTCGAGCCCATCGCCGAACAGGACACACTGATTGAAAAATCCCTGGTTGATCTCGTGCAGCACATCACCAGGCAGGTGATTCAGCGCGAACTGGCCATCGACTCGACACAGATCGAGCACGTGATGCGCGAAGCGCTCAAGTTGCTGCCGCTGGGCGTGGGCAATGTGCGGCTGTACATCAATCCGCAGGATTTCGAACAGGTCAAAGCCCTGCGTGAGCGCCATGAAGAAACCTGGCGCATCGTTGAGGACGAGTCGCTGTTGCCGGGCGGTTGCCGGGTAGAGACCGAGCACAGCCGTATCGACGCCACGGTCGAAACCCGTGTCAAGCAGGTCATGGACAAGTTGTTCGATCAACTGCACGAACAGGCCTTGCACCCGGCCGCGCCGGACGTGAGCCTTGAACTGCCGATCAAAGGCAAGCCTGCGCCGGACATTCCCGATGCGCCTTGAACGCACCAGTTTCGCCAAGCGCCTGGGCAGTTATGCCGAGGCCACGCAACTGGCGGGCGCACCGATCCTCGAAGGCCGCCTGCTGCGCATGGTCGGCCTGACCCTCGAAGCCGAAGGCTTGCGTGCGGCCATGGGCAGTCGCTGCATGGTCATCAACGACGACAGCTATCACCCGGTGCAGGTCGAAGCCGAAGTCATGGGCTTCTCCGGCAGCAAGGTCTTTCTGATGCCGGTCGGAAGCGTCGCCGGTATTGCGCCCGGCGCCCGGGTTGTTCCGCTGTCGGACAGCGGCCGCTTGCCGATGGGCATGAGCATGCTCGGCCGGGTACTCGATGGTGCCGGCCGTGCGCTCGACGGCAAGGGCGGGATGAAGGCCGAAGACTGGGTGCCGATGGACGGCCCGACTATCAACCCGCTCAAACGCGAACCGATCAGCGAACCGCTGGATGTGGGCATTCGTTGCATCAACGGTATGTTGACGGTCGGTCGCGGTCAGCGGCTCGGTTTGTTCGCCGGTACCGGTGTCGGTAAGTCCGTGCTGCTGGGCATGATGACCCGCTTCACCGAGGCCGACATTATCGTCGTCGGGCTGATTGGCGAGCGGGGTCGTGAAGTTAAAGAATTCATCGAGCACATCCTTGGTGAAGAAGGGCTCAAGCGCTCGGTGGTGGTGGCGTCCCCGGCGGACGATGCACCGCTGATGCGTCTGCGCGCGGCCATGTATTGCACGCGCATCGCCGAGTATTTCCGCGACAAGGGCAAGAACGTCCTGTTGCTGATGGACTCGCTGACCCGTTTCGCCCAGGCCCAGCGGGAAATCGCCCTGGCCATCGGCGAGCCGCCGGCTACCAAGGGCTATCCGCCGTCGGTGTTCGCCAAGCTGCCGAAACTGGTGGAACGGGCCGGCAATGCCGAGAAGGGTGGCGGTTCGATCACTGCGTTCTACACCGTACTGTCCGAGGGCGATGACCAGCAAGACCCGATTGCCGACTCGGCGCGAGGTGTGCTTGACGGGCACATCGTGCTGTCGCGGCGACTGGCTGAGGAAGGGCATTACCCGGCCATCGACATCGAAGCGTCCATCAGCCGGGTCATGCCGGCGGTGGTGTCGCCGGAACACATGAGCCGAGCGCAGTATTTCAAGCAACTGTGGTCGCGTTATCAACAGAGCCGGGACCTGATCAGCGTTGGCGCTTACGTCGCCGGCGGGGATCGCGAAACCGATCTGGCGATTTCCCTGCAACCGCAACTGGTCAAATACTTGCGTCAGGGCCTCAACGACAGCATCAGCCTGGGCGAAAGCGAAGCGTACCTCGCGTCGATCTTCGCGCCCGCAGCGGGCGGTTAACCGATCATGGCCCAGACTCGGGCGGGGCGCCTGGCCCCTGTGGTGGAAATGGCCGAAAAGGCCGAGAAAACCGCCGTCCAGCGTTTGGGGCACTTTCAGGGTCAGGTGCGCCTGGCGGAAAGCAAACTCGCCGACCTCGAAGCCTTTCGTCTCGACTACCAGGAACAGTGGATCGTGCGCGGCAGCGGCGGCGTGTCCGGTCAATGGCTGCTGGGGTACCAGGGTTTTCTGGCGCAACTGGGCACGGCCATCGATCAACAGCGGCAAAGCCTGGCCTGGCACCAGAACAACCTGAACAAGGCGCGGGATACCTGGCAACAGGCCTTCGCGCGGGTCGAGGGATTGCGCAAGCTGGTTCAGCGTTATATGGATGAAGCGCGGGCGCTGGAAGACAAGCGCGAGCAAAAGCTGCTGGACGAATTGTCCCAGCGCTTGCCGCGCCAGGATCAGTATTGAATCAATTGGACCGCGTTATCTGTGGGAGCGAGCCTGCTCGCGAAGAGAGACTCAAAGCTCCCACCGTTTTGCTGCCTTGCCCCAACCTCTACCAAATGCTAAACCTTGTACAAGCAGGTTTACCAATGACAAGGAAGCCATGACATGTCAGTCGTTACAGAAGTCTCTGCGGATGGGCAAAAACTGACGATATCGGTCAGGGGGCGATTCGATTTCGCCAAGCATCAGGAATTTCGGGAATCCTATGAGGACAAAGCGCTCGCCGAGGTCGTGATCGATCTCAAAGAGGCAACCTATCTCGACAGTTCCGCCCTGGGCATGCTGCTCCTGTTGCGTGATCACGCCGGTGGCGACGATTCCGATATACGCGTGGTCAACAGCAGTTCCGACGTGAGGAAAATCCTCGCCATCTCCAATTTCGACAAACTGTTCGACATCAGTTGATCGTCGTGCAGCCTGCACTCGAATCGCTGACGATTTTGATCGCTGAAGACAGCGCGGCTGATCGCATGCTGTTGTCGAGTATCGTCCGGCGCCAGGGGCATCAAGTGCTCACGGCTGCCAATGGCGCTGAAGCGGTCGAGGCGTTTCGCCAGCAACGGCCGCAGCTGGTGTTGATGGACGCGATGATGCCGGTGATGGATGGTTTCGAAGCGGCCCGACAGATCAAGGAGCTGGCCGGGGAAACCCTGGTGCCGATCATCTTCCTTACCTCGCTGTCCGAGAGCGAAGCCTTGGCCCGCTGTCTGGAGGTCGGAGGTGACGATTTTCTGGCGAAGCCGTACAACCAGGTAATTCTCGCCGCCAAAATCAAGGCGATGGACCGTCTACGGCGGTTGCAGACGACGGTGCTGCAGCAACGCGACCAGATCGCCCGGCATCATGACTACCTGCTCAACGAGCAACGGGTGGCCAAGGCCGTGTTCGACAAAGTGGCCCATTCCGGCTGTCTGAAAGCGCCGAACATCCGCTATCTGCAATCGCCTTACGCTCTGTTTAATGGCGATTTGCTATTGGCTGCGTTCACCCCGGCCGGCGACATGCACGTGTTGCTGGGCGATTTCACCGGCCATGGCTTGCCGGCCGCAGTAGGGGCGATGCCCTTGGCCGAGGTCTTTTACGGCATGACGGCCAAGGGCTATGGCTTGGCGGAAACCCTGCGCGAGATGAATGCCAAGCTCAAACGCATCCTGCCGGTGGACATGTTCTGTTGCGCAACAATGTTATGCCTGAGTTTTCAGCGGCGTTCGGTTGAGGTCTGGAACGGCGGCATGCCGGACGGCTACCTGCACAGCATTGCCACGGGGGAGCGCACGCTGCTGACGGCCCGGCACTTGCCGCTTGGCGTGCTGAGCCCGCAAACCTTCGACGACCGCACCGAAGTGTTTCCGATGGCCATCGGGGATCGGGTGTTTCTGTTGTCCGACGGGGTGATCGATACCTGCGATGCCAATGAGCAATTGTTTGGTGTGCAGCGCTTGCAGCAGGTGTTTGCGGCCAATCGACAGCCCGATGCGTTGTTCGAGGATATCAACCAGGCGCTGAGGGATTTTCGCGGTGAGGCCCGGGACGATGTCAGCATGGTCGAAGTCAGCCTGCTGGACCCGGTGCAACTGAGTCCGCCTGCGCCGGTCTATTCCGACAGCGGTCAATCCTGTCCGCTGGACTGGTCGGTGAGTTTCGAATATCGCGCCGCCACGCTCAAACGCTTCAACCCCCTGCCGTACCTGCTGCAATTGCTGCTTGAAGTGCACGGTCTGCGGACGCAGAGCGGCGCGCTGTACAGTGTTCTGGCCGAGTTGTATTCCAATGCCCTGGAGCATGGGGTGCTGGGGCTGGATTCAAACCTCAAGAGCGATGTCGCCGGTTTTGCCCGTTACTACCAGCAGCGCAATTCGCGCCTGGATGAACTGCAGGACGGTTACGTGCGAGTCCATCTGCAGGTTACGCCGCGGGACGAGGGCGGGTGTCTGGTTATACGCGTCGAGGACAGCGGCAAGGGATTTGATGTCGAGCGAGTGATGGAGCGTCCGGTCGATCCTGTCCGTTTGTCGGGACGTGGCGTCAATCTGATCCGTCAGTTGGGGCATAACGCCAGTTGGTCCGACGATGGTCGAAGTGCCCGCGTGGAGTTTTTCTGGGAGGCTCTGGCATAATCCGCGCATTCTTGATCAAGGAGTGAGCAAGTGACTGACAAACATCTGGACCCGGACGTGCTCAGTGCGTTGCGGGAAGTCATGGAGGATGAGTTTTCGACGTTGGTCGAAACCTTCCTGGCGGACTGCGAAGAGCGGTTGCAGCAATTGACTGTAACGGGCGATGCCACTCGGATTCTCGAGACCGCGCATAGCTTCAAGGGCAGCAGCAGCAACATGGGGGCGATTCGCCTGGCCGAGCTGTGTCATGACCTGGAGCAGCGGGCCAAAGAGCGAAATTTTTCCGCCATTGAAACGCTGGTCGCTGAAATCGCCCGCGAATTCGCCTTGGTCCGGCCACTTTATGAAGACGAGCGACAGCGTTCGCTCTCTGCCATCGCGACCGTTCGGCCGTATTAATTACGACCGGACAAAACTGGCCCGTCCTTTGCAGCCAACTCTCCCAACTGTACCTACGATCCCAGTGCAGCGGAGACCGTTAAATGCCCGTTACCCCCAATCTGCTTCTACAGGCTGCCGCGCAGGCCAAGACTCAAGCTGCCTCCGCCAATTCCACGGCGCTGTCCGCTGAGCCCGGGGACAAGGCTTCCAGCTTCGCTCAGGTGTACGCCAAGCAGGCGCAGAGCAAACCTGTTGCAGCGGCTGATGGTTCGGCCAGGCCGGTCCGCGACAAAGCGGCGGACAGCACCGGCAAGAAGGATGTCGCTGACGACAAATCTGCCGCCCCGGAACCGGTCGTTGCCGAAAGCGGCAAAACCTTGCCCGCCGATAAAACGGCGCAGGTTGACGATAAGACGAGCGATGAATCGGCGGACACTGCGCAGACGCCGGTGGCCGAGGCTGCGCCTGTCGACCCGGCGCTCGACCCTGCTTTACTGCAAGTCGTGCAACCGGCGGTCGCTGTGCCGGTTCCGGCAGCACTGCCCGTGGTCGATGCCGCTCAGCAGCAGGTTCAGGCCCCGGTTGTCGCGACTGTCACGGCGCCGGCATCAGCGGCCGTCGCCATCACCGAAACCGATTTCGATCCCGAAGCCGATCCGCTCGACGCGTTGCCCGCCGTGCGCATGGCCATGGAGCAGAGCGGCCACGTTTCTGCATCCAGTCAGGCACAACCCAAAGCCGCAACGACACCTGCCCAGGCCCAGGTCGATGGGGAGCAGACCTCGGCGCAGAACTTTGCCGCCGGCATGGCCAACATGCTTGATGTGCAGGCCGGCAAGGACAGCACCAGCCAGGGTGGCGACAAGGCGTTCAGCGGCCTGATCGATGAGGGGCTCAAGGATCTCACATCGGCCAGCAGCGATACCCGGGTCGACGATTTCGCCAACCGCCTGGCGGCATTGACGCAAGCGGCCACGCCGAAAACCGCCAATGCCTTGCCGGTGAACCAGCCGATTGCCATGCATCAGAGCGGCTGGACCGAGGAAGTGGTGAATCGGGTCATGTACCTGTCCAGCGCCAACCTCAAGGCGGCCGATATCCAGTTGCAACCGGCTGAACTGGGACGTCTCGACATTCGTGTGAACATGGTGCCGGACCAGCAGACCCAGGTGACGTTCATGAGCGCACACCCAGGCGTTCGCGAGGCGCTGGATGGTCAGGTTCATCGTCTGCGGGACATGTTCGCGCAACAGGGCATGGGCCAGGTCGACGTCAACGTCTCCGACCAGTCTCGGGGTTCGCAGCAGGGGCAGGAGCAGGCTCAGCAGAGTCAGGGCGGGCGGACCAGTGCCAGCGGTGGCCGCCTTGATTCAATGGATGACGAGCTGACCCCAAGCGTCGCCGAAGTGGCCGCGCCGGTGACCAGCGTGATCGGCTCCAGCGCCGTCGACTACTACGCCTGATCAAACCAAACACCCAACCCTGTGGGAGCGAGCCTGCTCGCGAAGGCGCCAGATCAGACACCTTTTAGGTAACTGACAGATTGCTTTCGCGAGCAGGCTCGCTCCCACAAGGGTCTTGTGGTGTTCTTCGGATCGCTTGCGGTCCACCCATCTCCCTCCCGACACTTCTGGCATAACACTTGCTCTTGCCTATCCGTGCGACTGTGAAAACCCGAATAGTGACGGATTATTGGCATGGCGAAGAGCGACGCAGCAGTAAAAGACCCCGCAACCAAAGGCAAACTCAAGCTGATTATCGTGATCGTGCTGGCCCTGTTGCTGGCGATCGGTTTGTCCGTGGGGGCGACCTGGTACTTCATGCACAGCACCCAGAGCAAGCCTGTCGCCGCGGCTGAAGTCGCTCCGGTGGGCAAGCAGCCGGCGATTTTCGAGTCCATGGCGCCTGCGTTTGTCGCCAACTACAACCAGAACGGCCGTCAGCGCTACATGCAGGTGAGCATCACCATGCTCGCGCGCAACCAGGTGGACCTGGATGCGCTCAAGGTTCACATGCCGGTGATCCGCAATAATCTGGTCATGCTGTTCTCCGGGCAGGACTTCGCCACGCTCGCGTCGCCGGTCGGCCAGGAAATGCTGCGTCAGAAAGCCACGGCCAGCGTCCAGGAAGTGGCGCAGAAAGAGCTCGGCAAAGTGGTCGTCGAACAGTTGCTTTTCACTAATTTCGTACTGCAGTAGGAACACGACATGGCCGTGCAGGACCTGCTGTCCCAGGATGAAATCGACGCGCTGTTGCATGGCGTGGACGATGGTCTGGTACAGACCGATAACGCTGCCGAACCCGGCACCGTCAAAAGCTACGACCTGACCAGCCAGGATCGCATCGTCCGTGGACGCATGCCGACCCTGGAGATGATCAACGAACGTTTCGCCCGCTACACGCGCATCAGCATGTTCAACATGCTGCGCCGCTCGGCAGACGTGGCGGTCGGTGGCGTGCAGGTGATGAAGTTCGGCGAATACGTGCACTCGCTGTACGTGCCGACCAGTCTCAACCTGGTCAAGATCAAACCGCTGCGCGGCACCGCGCTGTTCATCCTCGACGCCAAGCTGGTGTTCAAACTGGTGGACAACTTCTTCGGCGGCGACGGCCGTCACGCCAAGATCGAGGGGCGTGAATTCACCCCGACCGAACTGCGCGTGGTGCGCATGGTGCTGGAGCAGGCCTTCATCGACTTGAAGGAAGCCTGGCAGGCGATCATGGAAGTGAACTTCGAGTACATCAACTCGGAAGTGAACCCGGCCATGGCCAACATCGTCGGCCCGAGCGAAGCCATTGTGGTGTCGACTTTCCACATCGAACTCGATGGCGGTGGCGGTGACCTGCACGTGACCATGCCGTATTCGATGATCGAGCCGGTGCGCGAAATGCTCGACGCGGGCTTCCAGTCGGACCTCGACGATCAGGACGAACGCTGGGTCAATGCCTTGCGTCAGGACGTGCTGGATGTCGACGTGCCGATCGGTGCCACGGTGGCCCGTCGCCAGTTGAAGCTGCGTGACATCCTGCACATGCAGCCGGGGGACATCATCCCGGTGGAAATGCCGGAAGACATGATCATGCGCGCCAACGGCGTACCGGCCTTCAAGGTCAAGATGGGCTCGCACAAAGGCAACCTTGCGTTGCAGGTGATCGAGCCGATTGAGCGCCGCTGACCGGCGCTCCAACCCTATTTGAAATGACTGCTTCTGACTGAGCAGTTGCTCGCCGAGGACAATTTGATGGCTGACGATATGAATAACCAGGACGACCAGGCGCTGGCTGACGAGTGGGCTGCGGCCCTGGAAGAATCTGGCGACGGCGGGCAGGCCGACATCGATGCACTGCTGGCAGCCGATGCTTCCGGTTCGTCTTCCAATCGCCTGGCGATGGAAGAGTTCGGCAGCGTGCCGAGAAACAACGATCCGGTCACCCTCGACGGCCCGAACCTGGACGTGATCCTCGATATCCCGGTGTCGATCTCCATGGAAGTGGGCAGCACCGACATCAACATTCGCAACCTGTTGCAACTCAACCAGGGTTCGGTGATCGAGCTCGATCGCCTGGCCGGTGAGCCGCTGGACGTGCTGGTCAACGGCACGCTGATCGCCCATGGCGAAGTGGTGGTGGTCAACGAAAAGTTCGGCATCCGCCTGACTGACGTGATCAGCCCAAGCGAACGCATCAAGAAGCTGCGCTGAGTGAAAAAGCTTCTTTGGAGCCTGTTGGCGTTGCCGTTCAGTGTGTTGGCGGTCGAGCCTGTCGCAACAACCGCTACGGCCGCCGCTGCGCCGGTGGCCAGCAGCGGGGTGGCCGGGCAATTGACGCAGCTTGTGCTGGGGTTGTTGCTGGTGCTGGGGTTGATCTTCTTCCTCGCCTGGCTGTTGCGTCGGGTCCAGCAGGCAGGCCCTGCCGGCAAGGGGCAGGTGATCGAGCTGATCGGTTCCCGCGCCCTCGGCCCGCGTGACCGGCTGATGCTGGTGCAAGTCGGCAACGAGCAGATCCTGCTCGGCCTCAGCCCTGGCACGATCACCGCGCTGCATGTGCTTAAAGAGCCGATTGAAGTGCCGTCCACCGCCGACAAAGCGACTCCGGAGTTTGCCCAGCATCTGCTGAAGATACTCGGCAAGGATCAGAAGGATAAGAAGTAATGGGTGCGCTACGCATCGTCTTGACGCTGGCCCTGCTGCTGGCCGCGCCGTTGGCGTTCGCCGCCGATCCGTTGTCGATCCCGGCCATCACCCTGGGTACCAATGCCGAGGGTGCCCAGGAATACTCGGTCAGCCTGCAAATCCTGCTGATCATGACCGCGCTGAGTTTCATTCCGGCGTTCGTCATGCTGATGACCAGTTTCACCCGGATCATCATCGTCTTTTCGATCCTGCGTCAGGCCCTGGGCCTGCAACAGACGCCATCGAACCAGATCCTCACGGGCATGGCGCTGTTCCTGACCCTGTTTATCATGGCACCAGTGTTCGATCGGGTTAACCAGGACGCCTTGCAACCGTATCTCGCGGAAAAAATGACCGCCCAGGATGCGGTGGCCAAGGCCCAGGTGCCGATCAAGGACTTCATGCTCGCCCAGACCCGCACCAGTGATCTGGAGTTGTTCATGCGCCTGTCCAAGCGCACCGACATTGCTTCGCCGGATCAGGCGCCGTTGACCATTCTGGTGCCGGCGTTCGTGACCTCGGAGCTGAAAACCGCGTTCCAGATCGGCTTCATGATCTTCATCCCGTTCCTGATCATCGACCTGGTCGTGGCCAGCGTGCTGATGGCCATGGGTATGATGATGCTGTCGCCGCTGATCATTTCCCTGCCGTTCAAAATCATGCTGTTCGTGCTGGTTGATGGCTGGGCGCTGATCATCGGCACCCTGGCGAGCAGTTTTGGTGGTGTCTCGCCATGACGCCTGAAGTTGCCGTCGACATCTTCCGCGAAGCCTTGTGGCTGACCACCCTGATGGTCGCGGTGCTGGTGATTCCGAGTCTGCTGGTCGGCCTGATCGTGGCGATGTTCCAGGCCGCGACCCAGATCAACGAACAGACCCTGAGCTTCCTCCCGCGTCTGCTGGTGATGCTGGTGACGCTGATCGTGGCCGGTCCGTGGCTGGTGCAGACCTTCATGGAATACATCCTGCAGCTGTACGGCAGTATTCCGCAGGTCATCGGCTAAGCCATGTCGTCGCTACTGCAACTGACGGACACCCAGATCAGTACCTGGGTGGCGGCGTTCATGTTGCCGCTGTTCCGCATCGGCGCCTTGCTGATGGTCATGCCGGTGTTCGGCACCTCCCTGGTACCCAAGCGGATCCGCCTGTATTTCGCCCTGGCCATCACCCTGGTCATCGCCCCGAGCCTGCCGCCCATGCCGCCGGTCAATGCATTGGCCCTGAGCGGGTGGATGCTGATTGGCGAGCAGATCCTTGTCGGCGCGATCCTCGGTTTCTCCCTGCAACTGTTTTTTCAAGCGTTCGTGGTGGCAGGGCAGATCGTGGCCATCCAGATGGGCATGGGCTTCGCCTCGATGGTCGACCCCACCAACGGCGTGTCGGTGGCCGTGATCGGGCAGTTCTTCACCATGCTGGTGACGCTGATGTTCCTGGCCATGAACGGTCATCTGGTGGTGTTTGAAGTACTCACCGAAAGCTTCACCACGCTGCCGGTGGGCAGCGGCTTGATGGTCAATCATTTCTGGGAGCTGGCCGGCAAGCTCGGCTGGGTGCTTGGCGCGGCGTTGCTGTTGGTGCTGCCAGCGATCACCGCGCTGCTGGTGGTCAACATCGCCTTTGGCGTGATGACCCGGGCGGCGCCGCAACTGAACATTTTTTCCATCGGCTTCCCGCTGACCCTGGTGCTTGGGCTGTTTATCGTCTGGGTCGGGCTGGCGGACATTCTCAATCAGTATCAACCGCTGGCCACCGAGGCCTTGCAGTTTTTACGCGAACTGGCAAAGGCGCGCTGAGTCATGTCTGAGAGCGAGAGCGGTCAGGACAAAACAGAAGACCCCACGGAGAAAAAGAAAAAGGACGCCCGTGAGAAGGGCGAGATTGCCCGTTCCAAAGAGCTCAACACCCTGGCGATCATGCTTGCCGGTGCGGGCGCGCTGCTGATTTTCGGTGGGGCGCTGGCCCAGGACATGATGGACCTGATGCGCCTGAATTTTTCCCTGTCGCGGGACGTGTTACTGGATCAACGGGCGATGGGTACTTACCTGCTGCACTCCGGGCAGATTGCCTTGCTGGCGGTTCAGCCGGTGATGATCACCTTGTTGCTGGCCGCGCTGATCGGCCCGATTTCCCTCGGTGGCTGGCTGTTCTCTGCCGGCACCATGGCCCCCAAATTCAGCCGCATGAACCCCGGCGCAGGCCTCAAGCGCATGTTCTCCGCCAAGGCCGTGGCCGAGCTGCTCAAGGCCCTGGCAAAGTTTTTCATCGTCCTGTTCGTGGCGCTGGTGGTGTTGTCGGCAGACATCGACGACCTGTTGCGCATCGCCCATGAACCGCTGGACCGCGCCATCACCCACAGCTTGCAAGTGGTCGGCTGGAGCACCCTGTGGATGGCCTGCGGGCTGATCATCATCGCCGCCGTCGACGTGCCGATCCAGCTCTGGGAAAGCATCAAGAAACTGAAAATGACCAAGCAGGAAGTGCGTGACGAGCACAAGGACCAGGAAGGCCGGCCAGAGGTCAAACAACGGATTCGCCAGCTGCAACGGGAAATGTCCCAGCGACGAATGATGGCGGCCATCCCCGATGCCGACGTGGTCATCACCAACCCGACCCACTACGCCGTGGCCCTGAAGTACGACGCGGACAAGAGCGGCGCGCCGATGCTGATCGCCAAGGGCAGCGACTTCCTGGCGCTGAAGATTCGTGAAATTGCGGCGGCCAACGAGATTCTATTGTTGGAGTCGCCGGCGCTGGCGCGGTCGATTTATTACTCCACGGAGTTGGAGCAGGAGATTCCGGGTGGGTTGTATCTCGCTGTTGCTCAAGTGTTGGCGTATGTCTATCAGATTCGCCAGTACAAGGCGGGCAAGGGCAAGCGGCCGGATCCGTTGAAGGATGATTTGCCGATTCCGCCGGATTTGCGGCGCGATTCCTGACCAGTTAGCCAACTCACACAAAACCTGTGGGAGCGAGCCTGCTCGCGAAGAGGCCATCCCAGCCAACAGAGATGTCGACTGATGCACCGCCTTCGCTAGCAGGCTCGCTCTCACATGAATTGTGCCTGACTCGAATCCTTAACCAGCCTTGCGGATCAATGTTATCCAGCGCCCGATTCACCGCAAGCTCACTCAGCATGATGATCTGCGAAATCGCCAGCATTGTGTTGCGCAGAGAACCTTTCAGACATCCCGCAAAATTATCGGCCACGATTCTGGCGGAGGCCAACGACTCACAGGCGTGGGCCAGCAGGCTTTCAGTGTCGATATCGGGTGCGATCACGAACATCGTGCTGGGTTTTCGCTCAATGGCGTTTATACGGGTGGACAGTTTGATGTACTCCTCAAGGGCGCGGTCGGCGGCTTCATGGAGTTTTTGCGTATCGATTGAGGTGTCTGGGGAAGTGTCTTCGGCTTCCGGCGGACTGGGCGTTACTTTGAACATATATGAAACTCCAAGTCAGAAAAGGGGAGCCAACACCTTCGCTACCAAACGAAGTGGTGGTGGCCATACGCGGGTTGGTAGACCGGTGACTTGGAGAACCGGCGCGCCCGAAGGCGCCCTGCGCATGGCCACCATAAAGACACAGGCCGCAAAGGCCTGATTCAGGTGTGCTACGCACTAAGTCTACCGGGCTACCAAACCCGATCGCTGTTTTTCAGCGACCGGGAAACGATAGAGCCCGGCACTCAGGCGCACAAGCCGGCGGATTCTGGCGTAGTCGTAGGCTGCTGCGCAAGGATGTGTAGGTTCTTTAGGTGTTTGGAGATATAGATTAAACATGATCGTTTAAATCAATAGGTCAGTGCCTTCAGTTGCCCTCGAATAGGTGAGGGAAGCGATTTCTAAGTGCTGGATTGCGGATTTCAGTGTCGTTGCCATACCGTATTATTTGGTTTGCCGCTCTGGTTGGAAGTATTCCAGGTTGCTCCCCATTCATTGCTGAGGCATATCCTTCGTTCTGTGCATGGAATTGTGTTCTATCTAAATTGTGACTATTCGGGTTTCGAAAATGCACATCATTTATGTAGTTGTCGAGGTTGATGTCGCCGATTGATTTATCGATTTCGCTTATTAGCTTGCCTGAAGCCTGGGAAGAGTTTGCTAGCTTTTGTAAGTCCCGTCCTTTCGCTGAGCTAAAACTGAGCTGTTTTAATGTTGGTGAGTTTATCCTGTATGTTTTTATGCCTGTGCTATCCATGTACATCGTAGTCGTGCCGTCGTTAATTGAGTAACTGATGAATGTTTTTGTTTGTTGTATCGAATACTTTATCTGGACCATTCTTTGCTCGAGGTAATACTTTTCGTTTTTTTATTCCTGAAGCTATTTTCGGGGGGGGCCGACTCCGCTTTAATGTGTTCTTCAAAATTTTCGCTGCAGCTATGCTAGCTGCGCTATGGCCACTTGGGTCTGATAGAGATACTGGATTTCCTAAGCAATATGCATAATGGTTCAGGCCTCCTCTACCAAGTGGACTCCAATTGTCCGGACTGACGAAGCGCATCAGCACCGGATTAAACGGTCGATACCCATTCCCCAAAAGATAATACCCGGTCACTGGATCCGGTTGTTCACCGTTGAAACCAAGCAGGCTTAGTAATCCGTTTAAAATCTGATGGTGGCCATAAGGGGAATAGGCGATTGGCTCTGGTGCTTGATTGGCCTTAAGTGTCTGCAGCACCGAGCGCTGTTGGTCGGTGACCAGTAGCGTGGTGTCGCATCTATTACCGTTGTCCTGCTGTTGAGCCAGCAACTGGTCGCCATGCTGGACAATCGAGTAACGCATCGCGCCCTGTATCTCGGTAGCCAGGCGGCTTTTGCAGTAGAAGCGCTGGTGCTCTGGCTCGTTCGGGAGTGTATTGGCGATGAGCCGGTCCAGGGCGTCATAGTGATATTGGCAGAGCAGGGTGACGGGCAGCGATGGCATGCGTGAGTGCTCCGAAGGTTCGAAGTGCTGGCGCTCAGTATCGGCGATGTTGCGTGGGGCGGGAACTAGCAGAACTGATAGGTTCGGTCGCGGCACAATCTCCTGAATCACTCAATACCTGTGGCGAGGGATTTGATTCGATTACTTGGTTTACCGCATAAGCAGTTCCGACCTCTTCGCGAGCAGGCTCGCCCCCACAGGGTGTGTGTCGAACGCTGGATTCACGGTTCGCCTCGATCATATTGTGGGAGCGAGCCTGCTCGCGAAGAGGCCAGAGCAGGCAATACAGATTTCCTCTGACAACCCCCTCTATTTCAACCCCCCGCAAAAGTTGGAAAGCTTCTTGCAGTAGCCGCCCTGCGCCCGCTTCAGGCGTCAAAAGTTTGCTTTAAAGGCACGGGGATTACCGGTGGATCGCTCTCAGTTACTCAGCAGTACACGCACGCACATGGCAGACCTCAGTCGAGGCAATCTGGGCGTGCCGCTGTTGTTGCTGGTCATGTTGGCGATGATGATGTTGCCGATGCCGCCGTTCCTGCTCGACGTGTTTTTCACCTTCAACATTGCCCTGTCGATTGTCGTGCTGCTGGTCTGCGTCTACGCCTTGCGGCCGCTGGATTTCGCGGTGTTCCCGACCATCCTGCTGGTGGCGACGCTGTTGCGACTGGCGCTGAACGTGGCCTCCACGCGGGTGGTGATGCTCCACGGCCAGGATGGTCACGCCGCCGCCGGTAAGGTGATCCAGGCTTTCGGCGAGGTGGTGATCGGCGGCAACTACGTGGTCGGTATCGTGGTGTTCGCGATTCTGATGATCATCAACTTCGTCGTGGTCACCAAGGGTGCCGGGCGGATTTCCGAGGTGAGCGCGCGTTTCACCCTCGATGCGATGCCCGGCAAGCAAATGGCGATCGACGCTGACCTCAACGCCGGCCTGATCGACCAGGCCCAGGCCAAGGCCCGTCGTTCGGAAGTGGCGCAGGAAGCCGAGTTCTACGGCTCCATGGACGGTGCCAGCAAGTTCGTGCGCGGTGACGCCATCGCCGGTTTGCTGATTCTGTTCATCAACCTGATCGGCGGCATGGCGGTCGGTATCTTCCAGCACAACATGACGTTCGCCGATGCCGGCAAGGTTTACGCGCTGTTGACCATCGGTGACGGTTTGGTGGCGCAATTGCCATCACTGCTGTTGTCCACCGCGGCGGCGATCATGGTGACCCGTGCTTCCGGTTCGGAAGACATGGGCAAGCAGATCAATCGCCAGATGTTCGCCTCGCCCAGGGCCCTGGCCGTGTCGGCGGGTTTGATGGCCGTGATGGGCCTGGTGCCCGGCATGCCGCATTTTTCCTTCCTGAGCATGGCTGCCCTGGCGGCGGGTGGTGCGTATCTGTTCTGGCGCAAGCAGAACATCGTCAAGGTCCAGGCTTTGCAAGAGGTCAAGCGTCAACAGGAGCTGCTGCCATCGCCGGCCCGCGCCCAGGAAACCAAGGAGCTGGGCTGGGATGATGTGACACCGATCGACATGATCGGCCTGGAAGTGGGTTATCGCCTGATTCCGCTGGTGGACCGCAATCAGGGTGGGCAATTGCTGGCGCGGATCAAGGGTGTGCGCAAGAAGCTGTCCCAGGACCTGGGTTTCCTGATGCCGACCGTGCATATCCGCGACAACCTCGACCTGGCGCCGAGTGCCTATCGCCTGACCCTGATGGGGGTGATCCTGGCGGAAGCGGAGATCTACCCGGACCGCGAACTGGCGATCAACCCCGGGCAGGTCTACGGCTCGCTCAACGGCATCACCGCCAAAGATCCGGCTTTCGGGCTGGAGGCGGTGTGGATCGAAATCAGCCAGCGTGCCCAGGCGCAATCGCTGGGCTACACCGTGGTCGATGCCAGTACCGTGGTGGCGACTCACTTGAACCAGATTCTGTACAAGCACTCCAGCGAGCTGATCGGTCACGAGGAAGTGCAGCAGCTCATGCAATTGCTGGCGAAAAACTCGCCGAAACTGGCCGAAGAACTGGTGCCGGGCGTGCTGTCGCTGTCGCAATTGCTCAAGGTCCTGCAGGCGCTGCTGGCCGAGCAGGTGCCGGTGCGCGATATTCGCAGCATTGCCGAAGCCATCGCCAACAACGCGTCCAAGAGTCAAGATACTGCCGCATTGGTGGCCGCGGTGCGCGTCGGCGTTTCCCGCGCTATCGTCCAAAGCATTGTAGGCACTGACTCCGAGCTGCCAGTTATAACGCTGGAGCCAAGGTTGGAACAAATATTGCTCAATAGTCTGCAGAAGGCAGGACAAGGCTCGGAAGAGGGCGTTTTGCTGGAGCCAAGCATGGCTGAGAAGCTGCAACGTTCGTTGATCGATGCGGCACAGCGCCAGGAGATGCAAGGTCAGCCGGTGATTCTGCTGGTAGCCGGCCCGGTTCGCGCGATGCTCTCGCGGTTTGGCCGACTGGCAGTGCCGGGTTTGCACGTTCTGGCGTACCAGGAAATTCCTGACAACAAGCAAGTGACCATCGTTGCGACAGTAGGGCCCAACGGCTGAGGTAGTGGGTTATGCAAGTTAAGCGTTTTTTCGCCGCCGATATGCGTCAGGCCATGAAACTGGTTCGTGATGAGCTGGGTGCCGATGCCGCCATCATTGGCAACCGCCGCATCGCCGGTGGGGTCGAGCTGACGGCTGCCCTGGATTACAAGCTGTCGGCGCTGGCGCCGCGTGTTCCGAACATGGAACTTGAAGACGAGCTGCGCAAGACCCAGTCGCGGATCGTCACCGCCCAGGCCGAATTGAGCCTGCGCAGCGAGGGTGAGAGCGACAACGCGACCAATCGCCAGTTGTTCGCCGGCCTGCCGCTCACGGCCGCCGAGCCACTGATCGAACCCACCTACGCCGAGCCCCGTCGCCCGGCGCCGGCACCTGTTGCTGCGCCTGCGGTCGATCAGCGTGTGTTCGACTCGATGCGGTTCGAACTCAACGGCCTGCGTGAGCTACTTGAAGTTCAACTGGGCTCCCTGGCCTGGAATCAGCTGCAAGGCAGCCGCCCGGACCAGGCTAACCTCTGGCGCCGCTTGCAGCGCATCGGCCTGTCCGGCCCGTTGTCGCGGGACTTGTTGGCGCTGATCACCGATATCGAAGAACCCCGCCAGGCCTGGCGCATGTTGCTGGCCCACTTGGCGCGGATGATTGCCACACCGGAAGTCGAACCGCTGGAAGAGGGTGGTGTGATTGCCATGGTCGGCCCTGCCGGCATGGGCAAGACCACCACCCTGGCCAAGCTGGCTGCCCGTTACGTGCTCAAATACGGCGCGCAAAACATCGCGCTGGTGAGCATGGACAGCTATCGTATTGGTGCCCAGGAGCAACTCAAGACCCTGGGCCGGATTCTCAACGTGTCGGTAACTCACGTCGATCCGGGGCAATCGCTGGTGCAGGCGCTGGATCCATTGTTGCGCAAACGCGTCGTGCTGATCGATACCGCCGGCCTGCAAGCCAGCGATCCGGCGCTGCGCATGCAGCTCGAAAGCCTGGCCGGGCGTGGCATCAAGTCAAAAAATTACCTGGTCCTGGCAACCACCAGCCAGAAACAGGTTCTAACGGCCGCTTATCACAGTTACAAGCGCTGCGGGCTCGCTGGCTGCATCCTGACTAAACTGGATGAAACGGCGAGTCTGGGCGAGGTGTTGAGCCTTGCCATCAGCCATGAGTTGCCGGTGGCGTACCTGACCGATGGGCCGCGGATTCCGGATGATTTGCATCTGCCGCGTCGTCATCAACTGGTCAGTCGCGCCGTGAGCGTGCAAATGCAGGAAGAGCCCAGCGAAGAAGCCATGGCTGACATGTTCGCTGATATCTACCACAGCCCGACCAAGCAGGTAGGCTGAGGTGACAATGAATCGTTTTTGTACCTACATCGATGGTCTGCCATGCATTGTTCCAGTTGCGAACGCGCAGCCAGTAATGTGGCCTCCGTCTATGCAAGACAAGGTAAAGAAATAACATGGGCAGCATGCATCCCGTACAGGTGATCGCGGTGACCGGCGGCAAAGGTGGCGTCGGGAAAACTAACGTGTCAGTGAACTTGTCCCTGGCTTTGGCTGAGCTTGGCCGGCGCGTCATGCTGCTGGACGCCGATCTGGGGCTGGCGAACGTCGACGTTCTGCTGGGTCTGACACCCAAGCGTACTCTGGCTGATGTGATTGAAGGCCGTTGCGAGCTGCGTGACGTCCTGTTGCAGGGGCCAGGCGGCATCCGCATCGTTCCGGCCGCGTCCGGGACCCAGAGCATGGTGCATTTGAGCCCGGCGCAACACGCCGGCCTGATCCAGGCGTTCAGCGACATCGGCGACAATCTCGACGTGCTGGTGATCGACACCGCTGCGGGTATCGGTGACTCGGTAGTCAGTTTTGTGCGCGCCGCGCAGGAAGTGTTGCTGGTGGTCTGCGACGAGCCAACCTCGATCACCGACGCCTACGCATTGATCAAATTGCTTAACCGCGATTACGGCATGAATCGTTTCCGCGTCCTGGCCAACATGGCGCAGAGCCCGCAGGAAGGTCGCAACCTGTTCGCCAAGTTGACCAAGGTCACCGACCGCTTCCTCGACGTCGCCCTGCAATACGTTGGCGCCGTGCCGTACGACGAAAGCGTGCGCAAGGCCGTGCAGAAACAACGTGCGGTCTATGAAGCGTTCCCGCGTTCCAAGTGCTCGCTGGCGTTCAAGGCCATCGCACAGAAGGTCGATACCTGGCCGCTGCCCGCCAACCCGCGCGGGCACCTGGAGTTTTTCGTCGAGCGCCTCGTGCAACAAACGGCAGGACCTGTGCTATGACAGCCAGCGGTTACAACCTCTACAAGAAGTCGGCGCGTGACGCGCAGTACGAGCTGATCGAGCGTTACGCGCCACTGGTCAAACGCATTGCCTATCACCTGCTGGCACGTCTGCCGGCCAGCGTCCAGGTCGAAGACCTTATCCAGGCCGGGATGATCGGCCTGCTTGAAGTGTCGACCAAATACGACGCCAGCAAAGGCGCGAGTTTCGAGACGTACGCGGGCATCCGCATCCGCGGCGCCATGCTCGATGAAGTACGCAAGGGGGACTGGGCACCACGTTCGGTCCACCGCAATACCCGGATGGTCAGCGACGCCATTCGCTCGATTGAAGCTAAAACCGGTCGTGACGCTAAAGATCACGAAGTTGCGGCCGAACTCCAATTGAGTCTCGACGATTATTACGGGATTTTGAACGACACCCTGGGCAGCCGCTTGTTCAGCTTCGACGATCTGTTGCAGGACGGCGAACACGAAGGGCTGCATGAGGATGGCGCGAGTGCTCATCTTGAACCGTCACGCGATCTGGAAGATGAACGCTTCCAGGCGGCGCTGGCGGACGCGATTGCCAATTTGCCGGAGCGTGAGCGACTGGTGTTGGCGCTGTACTACGACGAAGAGCTGAATCTCAAGGAAATCGGTGAGGTCCTGGGGGTCAGCGAATCTCGGGTCAGCCAGTTACACAGCCAGTGCGCGGCCCGTTTGCGGGGGCGTTTGGGAGAGTGGCGAGCGCGCTGAAGGCAGTGTGGGGGCACTGCGACGTGGCTGGTGGGGTGATGAACCGCGCCGGTCTCGATCCGCTGTACTCCAGACAGTCATCGAGTGCTTTGCCAGATTGATTGAAATGGCGCGTCCAGGTGCTGGGCGCGTTTTAGTCTGCTTGGAGGTCGAATTGGACAAGAACATGAAAATCCTCATCGTTGATGACTTCTCAACGATGCGGCGGATCATAAAAAACCTGTTGCGTGACCTTGGGTTCACCAACACGGTCGAGGCCGACGATGGCACTACCGCCATTCCGGTACTCAACAGCGGGAGCATCGACTTTCTGGTAACGGACTGGAACATGCCAGGCATGACCGGTATCGATCTGCTGCGCCACGTGCGTGCCGATGAAAAGCTCAAGCACCTGCCGGTGCTGATGGTGACCGCTGAAGCCAAGCGCGAACAGATCATCGAAGCGGCCCAGGCCGGTGTAAACGGCTATGTGGTCAAACCCTTCACGGCCCAGGCGTTGAAAGAAAAAATCGAGAAGATTTTCGAACGCATCGGTTGAACTGCGCCACGGGGGAGCTATGGGGCATAACGAATCTTCGCAGGGTGATTTTGAATCGACCCTGAAAAAACACGCCGTCGAACTGGTCGCGAGCCTTGAAAAGGGCAAGTTCGGCGATGCTGTGCAATTGATCCATGAGCTCAACCAGACCCGTGACCGCGGCCTGTATCAGGAAGTGGGCAAGCTGACCCGCGAGCTGCATAGCGCGATCGTCAATTTCCAGATTGACCCGCACATGCCGCAAGCCGAGGAAGTGTCGCAGATCACGGATGCGACCGAGCGCCTGTCCTATGTGGTCAAGCTGACCGAGGCGGCGGCCAACCGCACCATGGACCTGGTGGAAACCGCCACGCCGGTGGTCAACCGCCTGAGCGATGAAGCCCAGGCCTTGAGTACCGACTGGGGACGGTTCATGCGTCGTGAAGTCGGGGCTGAAGAGTTCCGCGAACTGGCGCGGCGGGTCGACGGTTTCCTGGCGCGCAGCGCCGAAGACGGCCGCGCGGTGTCGAGCAACCTCAACGACATCCTGCTTGCCCAGGATTACCAGGACCTCACCGGTCAAGTGATCAAGCGCGTGACCCAACTGGTCACCGAAGTTGAAAGCAACCTGCTCAAGCTCGTACTCATGGCCAGTCAGGTGGACCGCTTTGCGGGCATCGAACATGACCGTGAGGCGATGCTTGCCGAAAAAGATCCACAAAAACATCTCTCTCAGGGTGAAGGTCCGCAGATTCATGCCGATAAAAGAGAAGACGTTGTGTCCGGTCAGGACGATGTGGACGATTTGCTATCCAGCCTGGGATTTTAGAATTTTAGTTTTCTAGAGTTTTGGAGTTTTAGGTTTTTTGGGTTTTTAGACCTGTTAGGAGCACACCATTAATGAGCTTCGGCGCCGATGAAGAGATCCTTCAGGATTTCCTGGTTGAGGCCGGCGAGATTCTAGAGCAACTGTCAGAGCAACTGGTCGAGCTGGAAAGCCGGCCAGATGATGCGGACTTGCTCAATGCAATTTTTCGCGGTTTTCACACTGTAAAAGGGGGCGCCGGCTTCCTCCAGCTCAACGAGCTGGTGGAGTGCTGTCACATCGCCGAAAACGTGTTCGACATCCTGCGCAAGGGCGAACGTCGCGTCGACTCGGAATTGATGGACGTGGTTCTCGAAGCACTGGACGCGGTGAACAGCATGTTCAGCGAAGTCCGCGAGCGCAGCCCGATCACGGCTGCCACGCCTGAATTGCTCGCGGCCCTGGCTCGTCTGGCCGAGCCGCAAACGGCTGACGAGGTCGCACCGGCACCTGTTGCCGACGTGGTTGAAGAGCCTGTCGCTGAAAGCGAATCGGGCGATATTACCGACAATGAATTTGAACAACTGCTGGACTCGCTGAACGCCGTCAAGGCTCAGGCCGAGGCGCCGGCGGCTGCTCCGGCACCGGCCAGCGACGGCGCTGCCAGTGACGAAATCACCGATGCCGAGTTCGAGTCGTTGCTCGACCAGTTGCACGGTAAAGGCCAGTTTGCCGTTGATGCGGTGGTGGCGCCTGCCGCGCCTGCCGCGCCGCAAGCGCCGAAAGCCGCCGGTGACAGCTCCGATATTACGGATGACGAATTCGAAGCACTGCTCGACCAGTTGCACGGCAAGGGCAACTTTGCGGTGGATGCGCTGGAATCGGCCATTGCTTCGGTACCGACCCCTGCAGTGCCAGCCGCCGCTGCGGCCGGTAGCGACCTGATCACCGATCACGAATTCGAATCGCTGCTTGACGAATTGCACGGCAAAGGCAAGTTCACCGAAGTCGGCACTGCCTCTGGAACCGCTTCCGGCACCAGCGCACCGGTGGCGGCACCTGTCGCCAAGGCTGCGACACCGAAACCCGTGGCCAAGGCGCCAGAGCCGAAAGCCGAAGCTCCAGCGGCCGCTGCCGCTCCGACCCGCGCCCCGGCATCGGCGCCAGCGGAAAAACCGGCCAGCGAAGCCGAGACGACCGTGCGGGTCGATACCGCGCGTCTCGACGAAATCATGAACATGGTCGGCGAACTGGTGCTGGTGCGTAACCGCCTGGTCCGTCTTGGCGCCAACAGCGCCGATGAAGCCATGTCCAAGGCCGTGTCGAACCTCGACGTGGTCACGGCCGACTTGCAGACCGCGGTCATGAAGACCCGGATGCAGCCGATCAAGAAAGTCTTCGGGCGCTTCCCGCGCCTGGTTCGCGACCTGGCTCGCCAGCTCAAGAAAGAGATCAACCTGGAGCTGGTCGGCGAAGAAACCGACCTCGACAAGAACCTCGTTGAAGCCCTGGCCGACCCGCTGGTTCACTTGGTGCGCAACGCAGTCGATCACGGCATCGAGTCGCCGGAAGAACGCGAAGCTTCGGGCAAGGCCCGTGGCGGCAAGGTCATCCTGGCCGCGGAGCAGGAGGGTGACCACATCCTGCTGTCGATCTCCGATGACGGCAAAGGCATGGACCCGAACGTCCTGCGTTCCATCGCCGTGAAACGCGGTGTGATGGACAAGGATGCGGCCGACCGCCTGAGCGACACCGAGTGCTACAACCTGATTTTCGCCCCGGGCTTCTCGACCAAGACCGAGATCTCCGACGTATCGGGTCGTGGCGTGGGCATGGACGTGGTGAAAACCAAGATTTCCCAGCTCAACGGCTCGATCAACATCTACTCGGCCAAGGGGCAGGGTTCGAAGATCGTCATCAAGGTGCCGCTGACCCTGGCGATCATGCCGACGCTGATGGTCATGCTCGGCAACCAGGCGTTCGCGTTCCCGCTGGTGAACGTCAATGAGATCTTCCACCTCGACCTGTCGACCACCAACGTGGTGGATGGCCAGGAAGTGGTGATCGTGCGGGACAAGGCGCTGCCGTTGTTCTACCTCAAGCGCTGGCTGGTCAGCTCCGCCGCTCACGAAGAGCAGCGCGAAGGCCATGTGGTGATCCTTTCGGTGGGCACTCAGCGGATCGGCTTCGTCGTCGATCAACTGGTGGGCCAGGAAGAAGTGGTCATCAAGCCATTGGGCAAAATGCTCCAGGGAACCCCGGGCATGTCGGGCGCCACCATTACCGGTGACGGTCGCATTGCACTGATTCTCGATGTTCCGAGCATGCTCAAGCGTTACGCCACGCGGCGTATTTGATACTGGCGAAGCGGGGCGACTGATGGTCCCGCGGCGTCTAACGGAGTGTTTATGGCAGTCAAAGTCCTGGTGGTGGACGATTCGGGGTTTTTCCGCCGCCGCGTCTCGGAAATTCTTTCAGCGGATTCGAATATCCAGGTCGTTGGCACGGCGACCAACGGAAAAGAGGCGATCGATCAGGCACTGGCCCTCAAGCCGGACGTGATCACCATGGACTATGAGATGCCGATGATGGACGGCATCACGGCGGTGCGACACATCATGCAGCGCTGCCCGACTCCGGTCTTGATGTTTTCTTCGCTGACCCACGAAGGTGCCCGGGTGACCCTCGATGCGCTGGACGCCGGCGCGGTGGACTTCCTGCCAAAGAATTTCGAAGACATCTCGCGCAACCCCGAGAAGGTCAAGCAACTGCTGTGCGAGAAGATTCTGAGCATCTCGCGCAGTAACCGTCGCGTCAGTGCCTACAGTGCTCCGGCTCCGGCACCGGCAGCGGCAGCCACACCAGCGCCTGCGCCTGCGCCTTCCAGCCTCGGCAGTTATGGTGGCAGCGCACCTGCGCGTCCGGCTCCGACCCCGATCCCTGCACGCGCCCATGCGGCCACGCCGTCGTCGCCCGCGCCGAAACGCAAAGCCTACAAACTGGTGGCCATCGGTACCTCCACCGGTGGGCCGGTTGCCCTGCAGCGGGTGTTGACCCAGTTGCCGGCCAACTTCCCGGCACCGATCGTGTTGATCCAGCACATGCCTGCAGCATTCACCAAGGCTTTCGCGGAGCGTCTGGACAAGCTCTGCCGCATCAGCGTCAAGGAAGCCGAGGATGGCGACATCCTGCGTCCAGGCCTGGCGTTGCTGGCTCCGGGTGGCAAGCAAATGATGATCGACGGCCGTGGCGCGGTGAAAATCCTGCCGGGCGACGAGCGTTTGAACTACAAGCCGTGCGTGGATATCACTTTCGGTTCGGCGGCCAAGTCCTACGGTGACAAAGTTCTGGCAGTGGTATTGACCGGCATGGGCGCCGACGGTCGCGAAGGCGCGCGTCTGCTCAAGCAGGGCGGCAGTTCGATCTGGGCCCAGGATGAAGCCAGCTGCGTGATCTACGGCATGCCGATGGCCATCGTCAAAGCCGAGCTCGCCGACGCGGTGTACAGCCTGGACGACATCGGCAAGCACCTGGTCGAGGCCTGTATCTGATGGATGTTCTGAGCCTTATCGGCATCATTATGGCGTTCGTCGCCATCATCGGCGGCAACTACCTGGAGGGCGGACACCTCGGTGCGCTGGCCAACGGCCCGGCGGCACTGATCGTACTGGGCGGGACCATTGGTGCAGCATTGCTGCAATCACCGATGAGCGCTTTCAAGCGGGCCATGCAGATCCTGGCGTGGATTCTGTTCCCGCCACGCGTCGACCTGGCCGGTGGCATCGATCGTGTCGTCAACTGGAGCCTGACCGCGCGCAAGGAAGGCTTGCTCGGTCTGGAGGGCGTCGCCGACACCGAACCCGACAGCTATTCGCGCAAAGGCTTGCAACTGCTGGTGGACGGCGCCGAGCCGGAAGCCATCCGCAGCATTCTGGAAGTGGATTTCTATACCCAGGAAAGCCGCGATATCGAGGCCGCCAAAGTCTTCGAAAGCATGGGCGGCTACGCGCCGACCATCGGCATCATCGGTGCGGTGATGGGCCTGATTCACGTCATGGGCAACCTCGGTGATCCGTCGCAACTGGGTAACGGCATTGCCGTGGCCTTCGTCGCCACCATCTACGGCGTGGCCAGTGCCAACCTGGTGCTGCTGCCGATTGCCGCCAAACTCAAATCCGTTGCATTGCGCCAGTCGCGTTATCGCGAAATGTTGCTCGAAGGCATCCTGTCGATCGCCGAAGGTGAAAATCCGCGCTCCATTGAATTGAAGCTCCAGGGCTTCATGGATTGATGGGGGTAATGGACTATGGCTCGTCGTCGCCAACATGATGAACACGTCAACCACGAGCGCTGGCTGGTGTCCTACGCGGACTTCATCACCTTGCTCTTCGCGTTTTTCGTGGTGATGTATTCGATATCTTCGGTCAACGAAGGCAAGTACAAGGTCATTTCCCAAGCGCTGATCGGCGTCTTCAACGATGCCGACCGTTCGCTCCAGCCTATACCCATCGGTGAAGAACGCCCGAAGACCGTGACCCCGGCCAAGCCGCTGGTCAAGGATGCTGAACAAGTTGACGCCGGTATCGCCGGGGCCAGCGATCCGCTGAAAAGCATCGCCGACGACATCAGCGCAGCCTTTGGCGACTTGATCAAATCCAACCAGATGACCGTGCGCGGAAATGAGCTGTGGGTCGAGATTGAACTCAATTCCAGCCTGTTGTTCGGTAGCGGCGACGCCATGCCCAGCGACATGGCCTTCAATATCATCGACAAGGTCGCGGCCATTTTGAAGCCGTTTGACAACCCGATTCACGTCGAAGGTTTCACTGACGATCAACCCATACGTACCGCGCAGTACCCGACCAACTGGGAACTGTCGTCGGCCCGTTCGGCGAGCATCGTGCGCATGCTGGCGATGCAGGGGGTGAACCCCGGCCGTCTGGCGTCGGTGGGCTACGGCGAATTCCAGCCCGTGGCCAACAACGCGACGGTCGAGGGTCGGGCGCGCAACCGTCGTGTAGTGCTGGTGGTGTCACGCAATCTTGACGTGCGCCGCAGCCTGACCGGGACCGGAGCCGCTCATACCACACCGGATGCCGCTTTGAAGCGTGCTGGCACACAAACTGCACCGACCCCGGTCAAGTCGCCGGTACGAGAGAGCGCCGTCAATTCTCCGTCACCCGCATTAACACGTTGAGCTATTTCCCGGTCGATTCGACCGGGAGGAACCAAACCAAATGAGAGTCTGGGCAGTCGCCAATCAAAAGGGTGGTGTCGGTAAAACCACTTCCTCCATTGCTTTAGCCGGTTTGCTGGCCGAGGCGGGCAAGCGCGTGGTCGTGGTTGACCTTGACCCCCACGGCTCGATGACCAGTTATTTCGGCTACGACCCCGACAGCCTGGAACACAGCAACTACGACCTGTTCCTGCATAAGGGCAGCGTGCCGCAGGGTTTGCCCGGACAATTACTGCTGTCGACCAGCGACGAACGTATTTCCCTGCTGCCGTCGAGTACCGCCCTGGCCACCCTTGAACGCCAGTCGCCGGGCCAGAGTGGCCTGGGCCTGGTGATCGCCAAGAGCCTGGCGCAGTTGTGGCAAGACTTCGATTACGCGGTGATCGACAGCCCGCCGTTGCTCGGCGTGCTGATGGTCAATGCCTTGGCGGCGAGCCAGCAACTGGTGATCCCGGTGCAGACCGAACACCTGGCGGTCAAAGGCCTGGAGCGCATGATCAACACCCTGGCGATGATCAACCGCTCGCGCAAACAGGCCTTGCCGTTCACCATCGTGCCGACTCTGTTCGACCGGCGTACGCAAGCGTCCCTCGGCACGCTGCGGGTGTTGCGCGACAAGTTTCCGGAGGAAATCTGGCAGGGCTACATTCCCGTGGACACCCGCTTGCGTGATGCCAGTCGTGCCGGGCTGACGCCTTCGCAATTCGACGGCAAGAGCCGTGGCGTTCTTGCCTACCGTGCGCTGCTCAAGCATTTGCTGACGGCACAACTTGTGCCGCAGGTGGCCTGAAGATGAAACCCGTACCGCTCGCTCCTACAGGAGTGCGCCAATGAATCGTCCATTGAAGACCACTTCGCGCCCGCAACTGGCGTTGCAGTCCTACCTGGATAATCTGCTGCAGGAAGTCACCGAGGAATTCGCGCCAGAAATGGAAGCGCTGCCCGCCGTGGTTGAGGTTGAGGCTGCGCTGGACGAATTCCAGGCGGCAGTGCTCGAAGAGCAGGCGCGCGATGCGCAGAAAATCGTAGTTGCGACTGTCCCGGTTGCAGCACCGGTAGTGAAAACACCGGTTGCAGTGGTTGATGCGCCGACACCCGTTCTGGCGCCGGTCTCGACGATCGCCCCCTTGCTGCAAGCCTTGGTGTCACCGGCCGTCGAAGAGCAACAGGTTTTGGTTACTGCCCCGGTCGAAGTGCAACAGGTGCTGGTACCGCCCGTGGTCGATGTCCACCTGCCACCTGCCAACACACCGCCGCCGGTGGAAACCGACGGTCGTCCGGCGTGGGCAGCCGAGCCCTTCGAGTGCCTGTTGTTCGATGTTGCCGGGTTGACCCTGGCGGTGCCTCTGGTATGCCTGGGCTCGATCTACTCCCTGGCCGGCCACGAACTGACGCCGCTGTTCGGTCAGCCGGAGTGGTTCCTCGGCATCCTGCCGAGTCAGGCGGGCAACCTGAAGGTTCTGGACACTGCGCGATGGGTCATGCCCGATCGTTATCGCGATGATTTCCGACAGGGCCTGCAATACGTCATCTCGGTTCAGGGCTACGAGTGGGGGCTGGCGGTGCATCAAGTCAGCCGCTCATTGCGCCTGGACCCGAACGAAATCAAGTGGCGCAGCCACCGTGGTCAACGGCCATGGCTGGCGGGCACGGTGATTGAACACATGTGTGCATTGCTCGACGTGTCCGAACTGGCCGAGTTGATCGCCAGCGGCGGGGCAAAGCACATGGGCGGCAGCAAGCCGGTCCAAAAGTTGAAATGAAAACTGCACAACAAACAGGCGACGGCATCCAAATGCCGCAGCACCGAACACACACCGCCAGGGCGGTTTTTCGAGGGGTCAGGGTATGAATGATAAGGCGACGGCGGCAAAAGGGTCCGAAGATCCGATCCTGCAATGGGTAACCTTCAAGCTGGATAACGAAACCTACGGCATCAACGTGATGCGCGTTCAGGAAGTCCTGCGCTACACCGAAATCGCCCCGGTGCCGGGTGCCCCGAGCTACGTGCTGGGCATCATCAACCTGCGCGGTAACGTGGTCACCGTGATCGACACCCGTCAGCGCTTCGGCCTGATGAATGCCGAAATCAGCGACAACACCCGTATCGTCATCATCGAAGCCGACAAGCAGGTTGTCGGGATCATGGTCGACAGCGTGGCCGAAGTGGTTTACCTGCGTCAGTCGGAAATCGAAACCGCGCCGAACGTCGGTAACGAAGAATCCGCCAAGTTCATTCAAGGCGTGTGCAACAAGAACAACGAACTGCTGATCCTGGTCGAACTGGACAAGATGATGAGCGAAGAAGAATGGTCGGAACTGGAGAGTATCTGATTGATTCTCGAGGTTGCGGTCATTGTCCTGTTCCTGTTCTGGGCAGGCACGCTGGCGATGTTTCTGGCGTACATTCGCGATCAACGCAAGATCGCCGCGCAACAGGCCCAGGGCGATGCGTTGCGTGATCAGCGCATCAAGGACCTGGCCAAAAGCGTGGATGACTATCAGAACGGCAACGTGCGCATGGGTGAAGACCTGCACGAACTGCGCGCCATCGTCGCGCCGTTGCCGGACCGGCTCACCCGTGTGGAACAACGCGATCCTACCAGCCTGTCGTTCGCCCAGGCGGCGCGACTGGTGGGAATGGGCGCGAGCGTCGACGAACTGACCCAGTCCTGCGGCTTGACCCAGGCTGAGGCGGAGTTGATGAGCAAGCTGCACAAGAACTGATTGTTTCGATCACGCTGAAATCGCCTTCGCGAGCAGGCTCGCTCCCACAATGGATCGGGGTGGACACAAGACGTGTGAACACCGCCAATCACCTGTGGGAGCGGGCTTGCCCGCGATGGCGTCTTCGAACCCTCAGTAATCATTCCCCGCGATCGGTGATGTCCTTCTCAACCATCGGCGCATCCGGATCCTGCCCCGTCGGAAACTTGCCCTTCAGATTCCACGCAAACGAAACAATCGTCGCAATTGTGCAAGACAGCTCTTCCGGAATAATTCAATTTCTAGGACTGAATCGAAATGTTCATTGTGCGAGACTTTTGAAGAAGCCTGTACTATCAATTGTGATAGTTGTATTCGGCTGATGTTCGTATTTAACTGTTGGCTCTCCTCGTTATGTCGATATTTGTGGAGATTGATTGTTATATAGGGATTGGGAGAGGGTTTTTATGAGCGACCAGCCGAACCGCGCTGCGGGAGTAGTTACTTCTTTTGAAACGGTAGATCCAAGCGACGATCCGGACTGGCCGTTAACCCGCATAAAGGGTTTGATCAAAGATGATTTGGATGGAAGGATTTACATTTATAATCATAAAACTTTTGAAGGGTGGTATGACGCAAGGCCGCTGGTTGGAAAGCGTGTCCGTTTTCTAAGGTATTACAGTGGGCAACACGGTCACGTAGCGGAAGAAGTCGAGTTGGAGTAACGAGTAATCTACTCAAATAGTGAGTGCTGATCCTACTTCGGTATGATAGTGGTCAAATTAACATGTGTTTCCAGGCTCGCTTTTAAGACTTGGTAGTTTTCACACTTCGTGTGTTTGCCACGGGTTTCTTGAAAGCGAGCTTTTTGTGATCGCAGTTTTGACCTCTCAGTAATTTTCCCCGCGATCCGTCACATCCTTCTCAACCATCGGCGCATCCGGATCCTGCTCCTCCGGAAACTTGCCCTTCAGATTCCACGCGAACGCAATGATCTCCGCAATCGTGCGGTACAACTCCTGCGGAATGCTGTCTCCCAGCTCCATGCGCGCCAGCAGCCTCACCAACTCGGCGTTTTCGTAAATCGGCACTTCATACTCGCGGGCGATCCGCAGGATTTCTTCAGCCAGTTCTTCATCACCCTTGGCGGTGAGGGTAGGGGCGTGGGTGCCGTCGTATTTGAGGGCGATGGCCTGGCGGGGTGTGTTGGGATTTTTCATGCGGTTTCGTCGACCCAGCGTTGTTCTAGACGAGTTTGCTGGCCTTGAGGCGGTCTGCCCTGATGGCAATCGAGATCGCCGACATTCAGCCCCGAGGCCAGCAGACGCTGACGCAGTGCGGCCAGGTTGTTTTCGATCAGGCTGGCGGTGTACGGCCGTTCGGCCCAGAGCTGGCTGGAGAGACTGCCCTTGATCAGCTGTGCCTGAATCTGCATCGGCCCCAGCGGCTCCATATCGAACGCCAACTCGACGCGCCACAGTTGTTGCTTGGGCTCTCGCTCTTCACGGCGTTCATGGGGTTGTTCCCTGTCTGGCGCTTCTTCACGCTGGAACTTGATCTGCAACGGCACGATGTCCTGCAGGTTGCGCATCGGAACTTCCAGTTGCCAGGTGCTCATCAAGCGGCCGTCGCTGGTAACACCGGTCTGCTCCAGGCTTGACAGTTGATGGCTCTGCAGGCGTGAAACCGCCGCCGCGGCCAGGCGCAGCAGGTGTTCAAGATCATCTTCGCCTTCAGCGTTCTGCAACAGGCGCTCGGGCAGCGGGAAGCTGGTGGGCGACGGTTTGGCACTGACCTGCCCGAGCATGCCCAGGGCATTACGCACGAAGCTCGGCATGGCTTGGGCCAGGGTGTTGGCGGCGATGATCGCGCTGAGGTTGGTGCTGGCGGGCAGCCCTGGCGTCAGTTGCGCAATCAGCTTGAGCAGATCGGCCTTCATGTCGGGCGCGAGCGCCGGGTTGTGCCCGGTCAGCAGTTTCGATTCGAGGAACGCGCCGCTGCCAGCCAGTGCCAGGGCCAGGCCTTTGGGGGTACTCAGTTGCTGAACGTCGGGCAGGCCGGCGAGCAATTTATCAACCGCCACGCGCAAGTCGCTTGAGGTCTGATTCGAGGGTGGCAGGTTTTGCAGCAGCTTGAGCAAACCATCCAGCGATCCCTGACGGCTTTGTTGGCCGACCAGTTGCTGGGTCACCGCCAATTGCTCCTGGCGGCTGCTCAAGGGCACGAACTTCAAGGTCTGGGTGTCCTGCACCTGGGCGCTGAGCAAGGTGCCGATGCGCAAAGGCTGTGGGCTGTCGATGCTCAAGGTGCTGCCGCTCAAGGCCGTATTGAGCAGGCTGACCATCGAGCGAAATATCGTCGGTTGCCCCGGCACTTGCGGCAACACCTGGGAGGTCAGCACTTTGCCCTGCAACAGGGTGCCGACCGGCAGTTGCGTGGTGTCGAGGCGGGTGAGGGTGGCGACGCTGGAAGCGATGGCTTGTTGCACCGTGACGGCGAGGTTCCCTGCTGAAGGCTGGGTGACCGCGATGCTTGTACCCTGGGCCAACGGCAGGTTGCTGGTGGCCTGGACCGTGGTCTGGCGGCCGCTTTCCAGGGTGACCTTGAGCAGCAGCTGAAAAGTCTGATCCGCCTGCTTGAGCGACAACACCTCGGCCTTGGCCGTCTGCCCGGCAGTGATCAGGCCCTCGATGGGCGTCAGCAGCTTGAGCAATTCGCCGCTTACTACCAGTGGGCGCGCAGATGTCGGGCTGGTCTGCGGGAGCGGGAGGATGTTCATTTCGCCTGTCATACGCGGTCACAACCTTGGGAAAATGCACTCTTTAGAGTAGGAAATGGCATGTATAATGCCGCCGCGTTGTATACAGAGTGCCGGAAACCTTGCAATTATTTGACGCAGCTCGCTAGTTCGGGCTGCCAATAGATCTATTCTGCATCTCTTTAACGGCCGCGCCAGAGCCGACTTGAACCGTATAAGGCCCGTGAACCCTTGACCAGTCCTGTCCTGCAAACCGTTGCCCTTGCCTGTGAGCGAGACCTTCGGCTGCTCTTCGAAAATCTCGATTTGAGACTGGCCAGTGGCGAAATGGTGCAAATCAGTGGCCCCAACGGCAGTGGCAAGACCAGCCTGTTACGCCTGCTTTCGGGGCTGATGCACCCGACGGCCGGGCAAGTGCTGCTCAATGGCCAACCACTCAACGAACAACGCACGGAACTGGCGCGCAACCTGCTGTGGATTGGTCATGCGGCGGGGATCAAGGATCTGCTGACGCCGGAAGAGAACCTCAGCTGGCTCTGTGCCCTGCATCAACCGGCCTCCCACGACGCCATCTGGCAAGCCCTGGCAGCGGTCGGATTGCGCGGTTTCGAAGATGTTCCCTGCCACACGCTATCCGCTGGGCAGCAGCGGCGTGTCGCGCTGGCACGGCTGTATCTGGACAGCCCGCCGCTCTGGATTCTCGATGAACCCTTCACCGCCCTCGACAAACAAGGCGTGGCGCAGTTGGAGGAACACCTGGCCGGCCACTGCGAACGCGGCGGCATGGTGGTGTTGACCACTCACCACACACTGAGTCGCCTGCCGGCCAGCTATCGCGACATTGATCTGGGGAAATGGGCCGTATGAGTGTTTTTGGCCTGTTGGTCGCCCGTGAAGCCCGTCTGCTGTTCCGCCGTCCCGCGGAGCTGGCCAATCCGCTGGTGTTTTTCGCCATCGTCGTTTCCCTGTTCCCCTTGGCGGTCGGTCCCGAGTCTCAATTGTTGCAAACCTTGTCTCCGGGACTGGTCTGGGTGGCGGCCCTTTTATCGGTTTTGCTCTCGCTGGACGGGCTTTTCCGCAGTGATTTCGAAGACGGCTCGCTGGAACAGTGGGTCCTTTCGCCGCACCCCCTGCCTCTTCTGGTTTTGGCCAAGGTGCTGGCACACTGGGCGTTTTCCGGCCTGGCACTGGTTTTGCTCGCTCCGTTGCTGGCGTTGATGCTCGGTTTGCCTGCCGCCTGTCTGCCGGTGTTGCTGCTTTCTTTATTGCTGGGTACACCGGTGCTGAGTCTGCTCGGTGCGGTGGGCGCGGCACTGACGGTCGGTTTGAAACGCGGTGGCCTGTTGCTGGCGTTGCTGATTCTGCCGTTGTACATCCCGGTGCTGATTCTCGGCAGTGGCGCCTTGCAGGCAGCCCTGCAGGGCATGCCGGCGACCGGTTATCTCTTGTGGCTTGGTAGCCTGACCGCCCTGGCGATAACCCTGACACCTTTTGCAATAGCCGCTGGCCTGAAGATCAGCGTCGGCGAATAATAATGAGGTCTGGTTAATTTTTAACCACTCTTTTTAAAAAAAGCAGACCCTTTGGCTGCTTCGTGAAAACGAACGGCAACCGTGATGGAAACAGTAATGAACTGGACCTGGTTTCATAAGCTCGGCTCACCCAAGTGGTTCTACGGCATCAGCGGCAAGATGCTGCCGTGGTTGAGCATCGCAGCCTTACTGCTGATCACCATCGGCGTAGTCTGGGGCCTGGCCTTCGCGCCACCGGACTATCAGCAAGGCAACAGCTTTCGCATCATTTATATCCACGTTCCGTCCGCCATGCTGGCGCAGTCCATCTATGTGATGCTGGCCGTGTGCGGCGTCGTCGGGTTGGTGTGGAAAATGAAACTGGCCGACGTCGCCCTGCAATGCGCGGCGCCCATCGGTGCCTGGATGACCGCCGTGGCGCTGGTCACCGGTGCAATCTGGGGCAAGCCGACCTGGGGCTCGTGGTGGGTCTGGGATGCACGCCTTACGTCCATGCTTATCCTGCTTTTCCTGTACTTCGGTCTTATTGCGTTGGGCAACGCCATCAGCAATCGTGACAGTGCGGCCAAAGCCTGCGCGGTATTGGCAATCGTCGGCGTGATCAATATCCCGATCATCAAATACTCGGTGGAGTGGTGGAACACCCTGCACCAGGGCGCGACCTTTACCCTCACCGAAAAGCCGGCGATGCCCGCCGAAATGTGGCTGCCACTGCTGCTGACGGCACTCGGGTTCTACTGTTTCTTCGGCGCGGTGTTGTTGCTGCGCATGCGCCTTGAAGTGCTCAAGCGCGAGGCACGGGCCAGTTGGGTCAAAGCTGAAGTGCAGAACAGCCTGGAGGTCGCTCGATGAGTTTTGCGTCATTCGGCGACTTCATCGCCATGGGCCATCACGGCCTGTATGTCTGGTCAGCCTACGGCATCTGCCTGGTGGTGCTGGCCCTCAACGTGGCGGCGCCGATCCTGGCCCGCAAGCGGTATTTGCAACAAGAGGCGCGTCGTCTGCGCCGGGAGAACGGCAAGTGAATCCCCTGCGTAAAAAGCGTCTTACCATCATTCTCGCGATTCTCGTCGGAGTCGGCGCTGCCGTGGGCCTGGCCCTGAGCGCCCTGCAACAAAACATCAATCTGTTCTATACACCGACCCAGATTGCCAACGGCGAAGCACCCCATGACACGCGCATTCGCGCTGGCGGCATGGTCGAGAAAGGTTCGCTGCAGCGTTCCGGCGATTCGCTGGACGTGAAGTTCATCGTCACCGACTTCAACAAGTCCGTGACCATCACCTATCGCGGCATCCTGCCGGACCTGTTCCGCGAAGGGCAGGGCATCGTCGCCCTGGGGAAACTCAATGCCGACGGCGTGGTAGTGGCCGATGAAGTGCTGGCCAAACACGACGAGAAGTACATGCCGCCGGAAGTGACCAAGGCCTTGAAAGACAGTGGTCAATCCGCACCCACACCCGCCAAGGAGGGTTGATGATGACTTCCGGCATGTTTATTCCAGTGCTTTTCATACCAGAACTGGGCCACCTGGCCATGATTCTGGCGCTGTGTTTCGCCCTGGTTCAGGCCGTGGTGCCCTTGCTCGGCGCCTGGCGTGGCGACCGTTTGTGGATGAGCCTGGCCCAGCCGGCCGCATGGGGCCAGTTTGCCTTTCTGCTGTTCGCCTTCGGTTGCCTGACCTACGCGTTCATGGCCGATGACTTCTCTGTCGCGTATGTGGCCAGCAACTCCAACAGCGCGTTGCCGTGGTACTACAAATTCAGCGCCGTGTGGGGCGCCCACGAAGGTTCGTTGCTGCTGTGGGCGCTGATCCTCGGTGGCTGGACCTTCGCCGTGTCAGTGTTCTCCCGGCAGTTGCCGCAAGTGATGCTGGCGCGGGTGCTGGCGGTGATGGGCATGATCAGCATCGGTTTTCTGCTGTTCCTGATCCTCACCTCGAACCCGTTCGAACGCATCCTGCCGCAGATTCCGGCGGACGGTCGCGACCTTAACCCGCTGCTGCAGGACATCGGTCTGATCGTGCACCCGCCGATGCTCTACATGGGTTACGTCGGTTTCTCCGTGGCCTTCGCCTTCGCCATCGCCGCACTGCTGGGCGGTCGCCTCGATGCGGCGTGGGCGCGCTGGTCGCGTCCGTGGACCATCGTCGCCTGGGCCTTCCTCGGTATCGGTATTACCCTCGGCTCGTGGTGGGCCTATTACGAACTGGGCTGGGGCGGCTGGTGGTTCTGGGACCCGGTGGAAAACGCTTCCTTCATGCCTTGGCTGGTGGGCACCGCGTTGATTCACTCGCTGGCGGTCACGGAAAAGCGTGGCGTGTTCAAGAGTTGGACCGTGTTGCTGGCCATCGCCGCGTTCTCATTGAGCTTGCTGGGGACTTTCCTTGTGCGCTCCGGCGTACTGACGTCGGTTCACGCCTTTGCATCCGATCCCGAGCGCGGCGTGTTCATCCTGATTTTCCTGCTGTTCGTGGTCGGCGGTTCGCTGACGCTGTTCGCCCTGCGTGCGCCGGTGGTCAAGAGCCAGGTCGGCTTCAACCTCTGGTCCCGGGAAACCCTGCTACTGGGCAACAACCTGGTGCTGGTGGTGGCGGCTTCGATGATCCTGCTGGGCACCTTGTACCCGCTGATTCTGGATGCCATGACCGGCGCCAAGCTGTCGGTCGGCCCGCCGTACTTCAACGCGTTGTTCATTCCGTTGATGGCGTTGCTGATGCTGGTGATGGCGGTCGGCGTGATCGTGCGCTGGAAAGACACCCCGGTTAAGTGGCTGCTGAGCATGCTGACGCCGGTACTGCTCGGCAGTGCTGCGCTGGCGGTGGTGGCCGGTGTTGCTTACGGCGATTTCAACTGGGCGGTGCTGGCGACCTTCATGCTCGCAGCCTGGGTGTTGTTGGCCGGTGTGCGAGACATCTTCGACAAGACTCGCCACAAAGGCCTGATCAAAGGTTTACCGACGTTGACCCGCAGTTACTGGGGTATGCAGGTCGCGCACCTGGGTATTGCGGTCTGCGCCCTGGGCGTGGTGCTGTCGAGCCAGAACAGTGCCGAGCGCGATCTGCGCCTGGCACCGGGCGAATCCATGGCGTTGGGCGGTTATCAGTTCGTGTTCGAAGGCGCCAAACACTTCGAAGGCCCGAACTTCACTTCCGACAAGGGTACCGTGCGGGTGATCAAGGACGGCCAGGAAGTCAGCGTGCTGCATCCGGAAAAACGCCTCTACACCGTGCAGAATTCGGTGATGACCGAAGCCGGGATCGACGCCGGTTTTACCCGTGACCTCTACGTCGCCCTGGGTGAACCGCTGGGCGAGGGTGCCTGGGCAGTGCGCGTTCACGTCAAGCCATTCGTGCGCTGGATCTGGTTCGGCGGCTTGCTGACCGGACTTGGCGGATTGCTGGCAGCGCTGGACCGGCGTTATCGGGTAAAGGTGAAAAGCCGCGTGCGTGAGGCGCTGGGCATGTCGGGAGCTACTGCATGAGACGTTGGTTGATGCTGTTGCCACTGGCGATTTTTCTGGTGGTCGCTGTTTTCCTGTATCGCGGTCTGTACCTGGACCCGGCTGAGTTGCCTTCGGCGATGATCGGCAAGCCATTCCCGGAGTTTTCCCTGCCGGCGGTGCAGGGCGACAAGACCCTGACCCGTGCCGATATCCTCGGCAAACCGGCGCTGGTCAACGTCTGGGGCACCTGGTGCATTTCCTGCCGGGTCGAGCACCCGGTGCTGAACAAACTGGCCGAAAAGGGCGTGGTGATCTACGGCATCAACTACAAGGACGTCAACATCGACGCCTTGAAGTGGCTGAAGGATTTCCACAACCCCTATCAACTGGACATCCGCGACGATGAAGGCTCCCTGGGCCTGAACCTCGGCGTATACGGCGCGCCGGAAACCTTCTTCATCGACGCCAAGGGCGTCATCCGCGACAAGTTCGTCGGGGTGATCGACGAGCAGGTCTGGCGTGAAAAACTGGCGGCCAAGTATCAGGCGCTGGTCGATGAGGCCAAGCCATGAAGCGCTGGATTGCCGCTGTCGTTCTGGGCTTGAGCATGGCCGGGGTGGCTCACGCCGCCATCGACACCTATGAGTTTGCCAAGGAAGGGGACCGCGAGCGTTTTCGCGAATTGACCAAAGAGCTGCGTTGCCCCAAGTGTCAGAACCAGGACATCGCCGACTCCAACGCACCGATCGCCGCCGACTTGCGCAAAGAGATCTTCCGCATGCTCGGCGAGGGCAAGGACAACCAGCAGATCATCGATTTCATGGTCGATCGCTATGGTGATTTCGTCCGCTACAAACCGGCCCTGAACGCCAAGACTGCACTGCTCTGGTTCGGTCCTGCCGGCCTGTTGCTCGGTGGTGTTGTGATCATCGCGGTGATTGTCCGCCGTCGGCGCGTTCAACGCACCGCCACCAAGGATGAGCTTTCTGCCGAGGAGCGCGAGCGCCTCGACCAACTGTTGGATAAAACCAAGAATGATTGATTTCTGGCTTGCTGCTGGTCTGCTGCTTCTGGTGGCCCTGAGTTTTCTGTTGATCCCCATTCTGCGCAGTCGTCGTGCACAGCTCGAAGAGGATCGGACCGCCCTGAACGTGGCGCTGTATCAAGAGCGTGTGGCTGAGTTGCAGGCTCAGCAGGAAGAAGGCGTTCTCGATGCCGCACAAATGGACGCCGGTCGCGCCGAAGCCGCCCGGGAGTTACTCGCCGATACCGAAGGCGTTGCCGCGCCACGGGTATCGCGCCTGGGCAAACCGGCACCGTTGCTGGCGGCGATCCTGGTCCCGGTGCTGGGCCTTGGGTTGTACCTGCATTTCGGTGCCAGCGACAAAGTCGAGCTGACCCGGGAATTCTCCCAGGCGCCACAGTCGATGGAAGAGATGACCCGGCGTCTGGAGCGCGCGGTAGCGGCGCAGCCGGATTCCGCCGAGGCGTTGTATTTCCTTGGCCGCACCTACATGACTCAGGATCGTCCTGGCGACGCGGCGAAAATCTTCGAACGCACCGTCGCCGTGGCCGGGCGCCAGCCTGAACTATTGGGGCAATGGGCTCAGGCCCAGTACTTCGCCGATGGCAAGAAATGGTCGGACAAGATTCAGGCGCTCACCGACGAAGCGTTGAAAGCCGATCCGAAGGAAGTCACCAGTCTCGGCCTGCTGGGCATCGCGGCGTTCGAAGGCCAGCGTTATCAGGAGGCCATCGATTACTGGAATCGCCTGTTGGAGCAACTGCCACCGGAAGACAAATCCCGTATCGCGCTGCAGGGCGGTATTGACCGCGCCACCGAGAAACTGGTGGCCAGCGGTGGCAAGGTGGCCGCGGCCCCGGTGGCCAAGGCTGCTGTGTTGCTCAAGGTCCGGGTGGACCTGGCGGCTGACCTGAAAGCCAAGGTCCAGCCGGGTGACAGTGTGTTCATTTTCGCTCGCGCCACCTCCGGCCCACCTGCGCCGCTGGCGGCCAAGCGCCTGACCGTGGCCGACTTGCCGGCAACTGTCGAACTGGGCGATGCCGACGCGATGATGCCGCAGTTGAAACTGTCGAACTTCCCTGAAGTCCAACTGGTTGCGCGCATCTCACGTGCCGGCAAACCAACGGCCGGCGAGTGGATCGGTCGCAGCCAGCCTCTGGCCAGTAGCACCACCGCGCCGCAAAAACTGACCATCGACAGCCCGGACAAATAACAGGAAACGCCACCATGACCGCCATCGCTCGTATCACTCTGCTCAGTATGGTTTTAGGGTTGAGCGCTTGTGCGGTCCAACGACCCGAGCCGACGTCGCTGCCGCCGATCCCGCCGTCGCAACCAAAGCCTACGCCGTCTACTTCGCCGACCCCGAGTAAGCCGAGCATTCCGGCCAAGCCTGCCAAACCGTTGCCGCGTACCTCCGCCAGCTTCGCGCCGCCGCCGGGGGGCAATAGCCATTGGGATCCGAAACTGGGTGTGTATGTGCTTGATGATCAGCCCAATACCTTTTATCGCCAGCGTACTTATTACCGTTGGGATAATGGCTGGAGCCGGTCGATCAGTCCTAAGGGCCCCTGGGAAGAGACGGATATTCATGGGGTGCCGGGTGGGTTGGGACGGCAATTCGGGCAGTAGCGCAAGAGGCGACCTTCGGGTCGCCTTTTTTCTTGGGTGCAGAAAGGTAATGGCTGGGCCATCGCTGAGCACTGTGGGAGCGAGCCTGCTCGCGAAAAACGCCCGGACAACGCGTTCACTCAGACAGGGCGCGTTACCGTGTACGTCCATCGCGAACAGGCTCTCCCACACGGTGCAGGAGCAAGCTTTTGACCTTTTGCTTTTCTATTCGGGCGGATCAATCCGATCCAGCGCCCGGTTCACCACCAGCTCACCCAGCATGATGACTTGCGCGATACCCAACAGAGTATTGCGACTTGTCCCCTCCGTTCGATCCGCCAGATCCATGGTCATGACATTGGCCGAAGCCAGTGACTCACAGGCGTGGGCCAGCAGGGTTTCGGTATCCAGTTCTGGGTTGACGAAGAACATCGCGCATAGTTTGCGTGGGGTGGCACGGATATCGGCAGCGGAGGGTATGCGTTCGGATGGTTCGTGAGAATTACTGGGATCGATGGATTCGGATGGCGTTTCCGGATCGGTGTCCGGGGGATTCGGCGTTACTTTGAACATAGTTACCAACTCCAGATGAGGAGCCGTACACACGTCGCGACTAAACGAGGGTGGCGGCTGTACGCAGGTTAGTCGACCGGGGAGTTAGCAAAACCGGCGCGCCCGAAGGCGCCCTGCGCACAACCACCATTAAGTACAGGGCTGAAATACCTGACTGAATGAAGCGTTATGCACCTACTAACTGGGACGGGCGACTAAACCCGATCACTGATGGGCAGTGACGCGAATCAAGTTACCGAGCGGCCCCCAGGCGCACAAGCCGGCGGATTCTGGCGTAACCGTAGGCAACGACGCAAGGTGCTGTGGCTTTTGCGAAGTCACTTTGCCGACATTTAAACAAACGAGAAACGGCTTACCAAAACGGGCAGAACACTGCTCGATCCAAATGGTTTAACGCTGCTAAAGGGCAGCTTTCGACATGGCCGTTAAAAAATCCTACAAACAGCTACGCCCATAAACGGACACGTCCTACGCGCTTCTCGGAAGCATCCTATTTTCAGCCTGTGTCGGCTTCTTGAAGCTGACACAGGCTTGAACGAGGGTGGAAATGACGCCTCCTCGAATACTCCAGGAGGTTTGAATGTGAACACCACACTGCCCGTCTTCTTCGACCACAGCCGCCACAAACTCTGGGTCCGCAACCTCGAGGCTCCCCTCGACGTCCTCGCCTTCCACGGCCAGGAACGCCTCAGCCAACCCTTCACCTACACGGTGGAATTCACCAGCCCCGAACAGGACATCGCCGCCGAACACCTGCTCGGCCAGTCCGCCCGTTTCAGCCTGTACGCGGCCAAACAGCCCCCGGTCATCAAAGGCCTGCCCGTCCCTGAAATCAAACCCCTGCGCAGTCTGAACGGCGTGATCACCGCTTTCAAACGGCTGTCCGCCTCCGTCGACGAAGCGCGCTACGAACTGACCCTGCAACCGCGCCTGGCCCTGCTCGAGCGCGGTCGGCAATACCGCCTCTACCAGCATCAGTCGGTGCCGCAGATCGTCGAACACGTCCTGCGCAGCCGCCACGAATTCGAGGGCCACGACTTTCTGTTCCGGCTGGTGCGCGACTACCCCAAGCGCGAACAGGTGATGCAGTTCGGCGAAAGCGACCTGGCCTTCATCGCCCGATTGTTGGCCGAAGTGGGCATCTGGTATCGGTTCACCAGCGACCAGCGCCTGAATATCGACGTCGTGGAATTCTGCGATGACCAGCGCGGTTACCAGTTCGACGTCGAACTGCCGTTGCGCCCGCCCGCCGGGCTCAGCAGCGATGAAGACGGCGTCTGGCAGCTGCAATCGAGCCATCGGGTCGTGGAAAAAAACCTCCACCTGCGCGCCTACGACCCGCGTCACGCCAAGGCCTGGCTGCAGAGCGACGTCGACCAGACCCGGGGCGCGAAAACCACCTACGGCGAGGCCTACCACTACGCCGAACCCTACACCGAGCTCGGCGATCGCTATCTGCAGGACGAGGACCTGCAAAGCGAAAGCGGCTACTTCTACGCCCGCCTGCGCCACGAGCGTTACCTCAACCACCAGACCCTGCTGAGCGGCACCAGCAGCAGCGCCACCCTGGCGCCGGGTCAGGTCCTGCGCATCAGCGGTGGCGCACCCCAGGCCTTCGCCCCCCGCGCGGTGATCACCCACCTCACCACCCGCGCCGCCCGCGATGCCAGCTTCGAATGCCGCTTTGAAGCCATCCCCTACGCCGAGACCATCTGCTTTCGCCCGCCATTGCTGCCCAAGCCCCACATGGCTGGCACCATCCCGGCCCGGGTCAGCAGCTCACAGGCCCACGACCTCTACGCCGACATCAACAAGGAAGGTCGCTACCGGGTCAACTTCCTGTTCGACCGCGATACCTGGCCGCTGGGCCGCGAAAGCCTGTGGCTGCGCCTCGCGCGCCCTTACGCCGGCGACACCCATGGCCTGCACCTGCCGCTGATCGCCGGCACCGAAGTGGCCATCGCCTTCGAACAGGGCGACCCCGACCGCCCCTACATCGCCCACGCCCTGCACGACAGCGAACACCCGGACCACGTCACCCTGGCCAAACGCGACTACACCCGCAACGTGCTGCGCACCCCGGCCAACAACAAGTTGCGCATGGAAGACCGGCGCGGGCAGGAGCACGTCAAGCTCAGTACCGAGTACGGCGGCAAGAGTCAGCTGAATCTGGGGCATCTGGTGGATGCCGAAAAGCAGAAACGCGGGGAAGGCTTTGAGCTGAGGACGGATGCTTGGGGCGCGCTGCGTGCGGGCAAAGGCGTATTCATCAGCGCCGACGGCCAGGCCAAGGCCCAAGGTCAAGCGCTGGACATGAACGCCGCCGTTGGCCGCTTGCAACAAGCCGGCGAACAGCTGCAAAAGCTTTCGGTCGACGCGCAAACTGCCAACGCCGACCCGGCGGACGTGGCCGCGCAACTGCGACTGCTGCGCCAGGAGCTGGAACAACTCAAGGCCTCGGTGCTGCTGCTCAGCGCACCGCAGGGCATCGCCCTCACCAGCGGCAACCACCTGCAACTGGCGGCGCAGCACAACCTGATGCTCAACGCCGGCGGTCAGGCCGATATCAGCGTGGTCAAGCGCCTGTTCATCGGCGTGGGTCAGGGCTTGAGCCTGTTCGTGCGCAAGCTGGGGCTCAAGCTGATCGCCAATCAGGGACCGGTGCAGATTCAGGCGCAGAACGACAAGCTGGAACTGTTTGCCCGGCATGGCCTGGACATCACCAGCACCGAGGACGAAATCCGCATCACCGCCAAGAAAAAAATCACCCTCAATGGCGGTGGCAGCTACTTCAGCCTGGAGCAGTGCGGTATCGAGGCGGGCACGGCGGGGGGTTACGGGATCAAGGCGGTGGACTACGCGTACAGCGGCCCGGCCAGCATGACCGCCACACACCCGGATTATCCGCAGAGTCTATCCAAACAGGTGCTGCGATTCAGTCTACCGCAAGCCGCCAATGCACATCGCCAGGCATGGGCGGGCATGCCCTACAGGCTGTACGCCGACGGAGCCGAACTCCAGCGAGGCGTATTGGATGCATCGGGGCAATTGCTGATCGACCATCAGGTCGTCACCCGTGGCTACCGGTTGGTCATGGCCAACGGCGTGACCCACCACATTCCGGTACCCACCGAGTATCGCAATGCGGAACAGGCACCACTGGCCAACCGTGGCCTGCATAACCATCCCTCGCAAGTCGATGCCGAGATGAGTCAACCCAACTCGCACACCGATCACCGGGCGCTCTACGACGCGCTGTTGCAAGGACTCCATGATCAGCAAGGGAAAATGCCATGAGCCAGTACGAGTTTGTCTCACCGGTCGCACTCCAGAAAACCCAAGAAGTGACATGTATTCCACCGTGGTACGTGCGCAACACCGAATACCCGCCTGCCATGGCGACCTATGAACCTTTGATCAACGGTGAAGAAGCGTTCAGGGCGGTTCACGAGGCTATCTGCAATGCCACGAAAACGATCGATATCATCTGTTGGGGCTTCCAGCCGTCGATGTATTTCATCCGCGATGGTAAGGCACTGTGCATTGGAGAATTATTGAAGGCCAAGGCCAAAGCAGGCGTCAAGGTTCGGATATTAGGCTGGGAGATGCCGTTCAATAGCGCAGGGGCCGGCGGCGAAGCCAATCTGCCCGGCAAGGGCACATTGCGCATCAGCGACCGGGCCTTGCAGAGTTCCACCCAGGCGCAATACGACTACGACCGCCAGTGGTTTGCCGAGTGTGCGGTGGCGGACCATAAAGCCACCGAGCGCGGTGCGTCGGGGCTGCCAGTGTTTGTCAGTCGCGGTTTCGACTTCAATGAGCGGGCGGAAATTGAACATCAAGTGCGGCGCGCACGTCTCGATCCGCAGGTCGGTAGCGCCACGCGTTTCACCCTGGCCGCGACCGCCACGCACCATCAAAAAACCGTGCTGGTCGATTTCGAGTTGCCGGAGCACGCCGTCGGTTTCGTCATGGGCCACAACATGCTCGACGAATACTGGGACACCGACGGCCATTCCGCGCAAAACCGCTCTGAGGACAATAAGCCGGCCCCCAACAAGGGACCGCGTGGCAAGACTCCTCGCCAGGACATTTCCAGCCAGGTCAGCGGACCCATCCTGGAAGCCCTGCACCACAACTTTGCCAAGGCCTGGCGCAAGGAGACCGGCGAAAACCTGATCAACGCACGCCAATCCATGCAGATCGGGCCGCAACTGCAATGCAGGCTGGATGCCACCCGACAAATCGCACAGATCGTCCGCACCCAGGCCCAGGAAGGTAAACGCGACATTGAGCGGGCTTACCTGCAAGCCGCCAACAACGCGACCCAATTCATCTACATCGAGAACCAGTACTTTCGCTGGCCACCGCTGGCGGAGCTGATCAAGGCCGCTGCCGCCGGCCAGACCCTTGCCGGACGCGATCCGGGCATCCACGGTCCGTTGCACCTGTTCGTGATCACCAATGCCGGCGACGACAGCGTAGGGCCCGGTGCGCTCAATACCCAGCGCATGCTCCAGAGCCTGGGGCGTGGCGAACTCATCCCCGAAGTCACCAAACTGCAGCGCATCGAAGAAGTGAAAAAAAACGCGCCGCCACGGCCGACTTTCGAGCCTCATGACCGAGTCGGGCAGAGGGCGCTGGATGACTGGCAGTACGAACTGAACCGGCAAATCCGCGCCATCAAGGAGAGTACGGTTCGCGCGGAAGAACGCCCCGGCCTGAAGGTCCACCTGTGCACGCTGGTCGCCCCTGACTCCTCCCCCGGCAACTGGATGCCGGTGTACGTCCACTCCAAGTTAATGATCGTCGACGACGTCTTCACCACCCAAGGCTCGGCCAATATCAACACCCGCAGCATGCAGGTGGACAGTGAGCTGAACATTATTCATGAGTGGGCGAGCGTGACGGAGGCGCTGAGGCGGCGGTTGTGGGATCTGCATACGGGCGGGATGGGGGCGCAGGATGATCCGGGGGAAGCGTTCAAGGCTTGGCTGGACATCATTGAGAAAAACAAAGAACGCCAGGATGACAAGAGAGATGGTGTTCCTTACGCCCCCCTCGTTGAGTTTTATTACGACAAAGCCACTTTGAAGGACATCGACTGATGCGCCGTATTTTCCTGCTGTCAATTCTGCTGCTGGTTGCGTGTGACAGTCGCAGTACCTTTACCTATATGAAGAAGGACCCTCAAGTGAAATCACTGAACGAGATCAAGGCTGATCTGGCTTTTAGCTGTGTGTACGAGCAGTTCCCCGCACTATCAGCCGAGGCCGATGTGCTATTCCAATACGCCCGCTGGTTGCAGAAAAACAACCAACTTAAAGAGGACAAAAGCGTCGATATTGAGATTGAGCGGCTGTATCGCATTGCTGCCGAGAACGGTCATTACAAAGCCAACATCAATCTACAAAACGGTGCCATGCGCGGCCATTTCCAGCTGCGTGGCGATGAACATTTGCGCTTGAGTCAGCGACTGATCAGCGAAGGGGTGGCGACGGGTTATTACTTCGTTGGGATCTTCCTGCAACAGGGTTCCGCCGGGTTGAAACAAGATCAAGAAATGGCCCTGCGCTATTTTCGTAAAGCTGCTGATAAGGGGAGTGCACTCGCTCAATACTATGTAGGAGACAAGCTTGAACCAAGCAATGCCGCACCTGAAATTGCCCTCCAGATGTATCGTTGTTCTGCTGAGCAAGGCAATGGTAAAGCGGCAACAGCACTCGGCGTTTACATGTCGGCGCATGGTCAATACCAAGAAGCGCTAGAAGCCTTTCAGTTGGGGGCCGGTGCCGGAGATGAGTCCTCAACTTCCTTCTTGCGAAATGGTTTCCATGGTCCAAAAACGGATAATCGGCTGTACTACCTTGGGCAAGATGAAGATCTGGAACGCGCCGAACGCTACGAAAAAATCTGGCGAGTTCTCGCTAACTATTCCTACGCCCATCCCAAAGTCCCCGAAATCAACGAAATCCTGCCTTTGCCACCGGCCAAGCTGCCCGCCTGGGATGGCAAGCTCCAATGGCTCGAAGAGCGCCTGGCCAACGTCCCACCAGAAAAACCCAGCGTCGCACTGATCAACCAACTGGCCGAAGCCATGGTGCTCGAACCGGCCACAGGCAAGCCGATGCTGGGTTCACCTTCATTCAACCAACATCATTTTCTGGGGCTCAATTGCAGCAGCGGTGACGCCTGTCCGCAAAGTGGCTATTGGAAAATCAGATGGAAATACCATGAGCGGTATTGCTTGATGGAAAGGAACGTCGCGCACTACTTCAAACAAGGCGACATCATGCCGAAGGCAAAAATACAGTTCGATCGCGAGCGTATCTGGCCCCTCCCGGTAAAGATCGTAAACACTCAGCGGGCAGTGACATGGGGATTGGTCGGGTGATGCGCCGAGCTCTCGTGATGACAATTATGCTGAGCGCAACACTACAGGGATGTGCGAGCTTAAAGCCCCCCATTGATCCACTTACGAATATCAAAGCCAACCTGGCTTTCACTTGTGTACACGAACAATTCCCCACGCTATCAGCCGAGGCCGATGTGCTGTTCCAGTACGCCCGCTGGTTGCAGAAAAATAATCAGCTCAAAGAGGACAAAAGCGTCGACGTTGAGATTGAGCGGCTGTACCGCATTGCTGCCGAGAACGGTCATTACAAAGCCAATATCAATCTGCAGAACGGCGCCATGCGCGGGCATTTCCAGCTTCGGGGCGACGAGTATTTGCGCTTGAGCGAGCGGCTGATCAACGAGGGTGTGGCGACGGGTTACTACTTCGTCGGGATCTTCCTGCAGCAGGGTTCGGCAGGGTTAAAGCAGGACCCGGAAATGGCCCTGCGCTATTTCCGCAAGGCTGCCGACAAGGGCAATCCACAAGCTCAGAATTACGTAGGCGATAAGCTTGAAGCGAGCGATATGGCACCGAAAATTGCCGTTCAGATGTATCGCTGTGCCGCTGAGCAAGGTAATGGCGAGGCAGCATCAGCTCTGGCGGGATACCTGTCAGAGGCTGGGCAATATCAAGAAACGCTTCTAGCTTTCCAACTTGGAGTCGCTGCTGGCGACAGTACCTCTGCTTACACTTTAAACCATGTCTTTCGTAATCCACCCTCTACCAATGAACTTCATTACCTTGGCCAACAAGAGGACCTCGAACGCGCGGAACGCTACAAAAAAATTGGCAAAGTGCTAGGAAACTACTCCTACGCCAACCCCAAAGTCCCCGAAATCAACGAAATCCTCCCTTTGCCACCCGCCCCGTTGCCCGCCTGGGACGGCAAACTGCAATGGCTCGAAGAACGCCTGGCCAACATCCCGCCAGAAAAACCCAGCCCTGCACTGATCAACCAACTGGCCAAGGCCATGGTCCTCGACCCCGCCACCGGCAAGCCCCTGCCGGGCTCACCCTCGTTCAGCGAAAACCAGTTTCTGGAACCAACCTGCGGCAGCGGCCAAGCCTGTCCGGAGAGCGGCTACTGGAAAATCAGGTGGAACGGCCACGGGCGTTATTACCTGTCGCAAGCCAACCCCCCTCGCTTCTTCAAACAAGGCGAGATCATGCCCAAGGCCAAAATCAATTTCGATCACGAGCGGATCTGACCTTTCCCCCCAAAGTTCGTGAGGACTGAGCGGAATGTGACTTGGGGGGGCTCGAGTAAGCCGGGAAACCGGTACACAACACTTCCGATTCCGGTTTTTTCGAAGCTGTCCCACTTGAATATCGGCCTTTGGCCAATTGCATAAATGGAACCGCCAGTTCTGGCAGTCAAAAAGGAGCTACATATGAGCAAGTATGACGATATAAAAGTGACCCTCCTCCCACTGCCAGAAGGCGCTGAGCTAGAGGGTACAAGCATTGTCCAGTTCGACGAGCAGGGCAAATTTGTCGAAGCTCACTCTTTCGGCAACTTTGTGGGAAAAATCGAAGGCGGCATGAGGCTAATTCGCCCGGATGGGTCAACTTTCACGCTGAAAGAGGGAAACATAACCGCGGAAAATTTCTTCCAAAATCGCTGGGTCTCCAGGATTTGTCCGAGATCCAATCCTTTGTATTACGAACCGTGGATCAAATGCGGATCTACCGTATCGATTTCTTCAACGGAGGGTATATCGAAGCGACTTATTCACAACACGGCCAGTTGATGCAATACATCGGTAAAAACATCACCCAAGCAATCTCCAAGGGCAATGAAGTGATCGTTAGCCAGGGTGATTCGCTCTGGGGTGAAGAGCAATGAATTGACGGGAAGTTAAAAGATAGCAGCCTCGTTTCACTCGTCAGTTCCTGCTGGAGAGCGTGTGTACCTGTAGAGGCTGCGATCTTTTGATCTTGTCTCAACCTTTCACAAAACCTTCATCAAATAGTTAATCCAGCGACATGTGCGAGTCATAGGGCTGACATGCCCCGTGCCTAAAGTCGGTTGAACTCAAATACGGCCATGGACGGCTGTTCAACCAGACAGAGAAGCCCATGAACGCAGCTATCCATGTCGATCATCTGAACAAGACCTTTGCGCGCAAGACCGCACTGGTCGACCTCGAACTGACCATCGCGGCCGGTGAGATGGTCGCGCTGATCGGCGCGTCCGGCTCCGGCAAGTCCACTTTGTTGCGCCACCTCGCGGGCCTGGCCTGTTGTGATCGCAATAACGGCGGCAGCATTAAGGTGCTGGGGCGGGAAGTGCAGGCCAGCGGACGGCTCAATGGCAAGGTGCGGCGCTTGCGGGCCGATATCGGCTATATCTTTCAGCAGTTCAACCTGGTCAACCGCCTGAGCGTGCTCGACAACGTGCTGCTCGGTTGCCTGGGTCGCATGCCGCGCTGGCGTGGCAATTTGTGCCTGTTCAATGCCGAGGAAAAACAGTTCGCCCTGGAGTCCCTGGACCGTGTCGGCTTGGCCGATCTGGCTTTGCAGCGGGCCTCGACCCTGTCCGGCGGTCAGCAACAGCGCGTGGCGATTGCCCGGGCCCTGACCCAGCGTGCTGAAGTGATCCTGGCGGATGAGCCGATTGCCTCGCTCGATCCTGAGTCCGCGCGCAAGGTCATGGAGATCCTCGCCGACATCAACCGCCGTGACGGCAAGACCGTGGTCGTGACCCTGCATCAAGTCGATTACGCCACGCGCTATTGCCCCCGTGCCGTGGCGCTCAAGGGCGGGCGGATTCATTTCGATGGCCGCGCCACCGAGCTCAGCAGCCATTTCCTCAACGATTTGTACGGTGCCGACATCGACACCAGCTTGATGTGTTCCGATCAGATTCGCCCTGTTGAAGCCACGCCCCGGCTGGTGCTGGCGCGTGCGTGATGACCTCGAATTTTCCAACCGTTCTCCCTCAGGAAACCTTTCCATGTTGAACCGTATCGGTCGCGTTTTTGCTGGCGCAGCACTGCTCGCCGGCTGTGTGCTGGGCACCGCCCAGGCTGAAGAAAAAGCCATCAACTTCGGCATCATGTCCACCGAGTCGTCGCAGAACCTCAAGAGCATCTGGCAGCCGTTTCTCGATGACATGCAGAAGCAGACCGGCCTGAAGATCAACGCCACCTTCGCCTCCGACTATGCCGGCCTGATACAGGGCATGCGCTTCAACAAGGTCGACGTCGCCTGGCTGGGCAACAAGGCCGCCATCGAAGCGGTGGACCGTTCCAACGGCGAAATCTTCGCCCAGACCGCGGCCGCCAGCGGCGCCGCCGGTTACTGGAGCGTGTTGATCGCGCGCAAGGACAGCCCGATCAACTCCGTCGACGACATGCTGAAAAACGCCAAGACCCTGACCTTCGGCAACGGCGACCCGAACTCCACCTCGGGCTACCTGGTGCCTGGCTACTACGTGTTCGCCAAAAACAACGTCGATGCGGCCACCGCGTTCAAACGCACCCTCAACTCCAGCCATGAGGTCAACGCCCTGAGTGTGGCCAAGGGGCAACTGGACGTGGCGACCTTCAACACCGAAAGCTGGGATCGCCTGGAAGTCACCCAGCCAGACAAGGCGGCCATGCTCAAAGTGATCTGGAAGTCGCCGCTGATCCCAGCCGATCCGCTGGTGTGGAGCAAGGCTCTGAGCGACAGCGAGAAAACCAGGATCCGCGACTTCATCTTCAGCTACGGCGACACCGAAGCCGAGAAAGCCGTGCTTGCGGGCATGCAGCTGGGCAAGTTCCTGAAATCCAGCGACGACCAGTTGTTGCCGATCCGCCAGCTGGAGCTGTTCAAGCAGCGCACCACGATCAGCACCGACACCAAGCTTGAAGCGGCGGACAAGGCCAGGAAACTCGCCGAGATCGATGCCGAACTGGCCAAGCTGCAAGAACGCATCACCTTGCTGGAAAAAACCGACAAAAAGACCGCCGACGCCGGTTGATTCTCTGCAGCTCAACTGTGGGAGCGAGCCTGCTCGCGAATAGCGGTATGTCAGTCGACATCGCTGGAGCATGTGCCGGCCTCTTCGCGAGCAGGCTCGCTCCCACCGGTTTGCATCAGGCAATGCCCCAGGACATTTTTAGAGAACCCTTATGACCACTCTGCACGCTGAAGCTGTCGGCAAGCGAACCTGGCCGCAATACACCGGTTGGGGCCTGTTTCTGGTCCTGCTGGCCTGGGCCTGGCACGGCGCCGAAATGAATCCGATGGCGCTGTACCGCGACTCGGGAAACATGGCGACCTTCGCCGCGGATTTCTTCCCGCCGGATTTCCATGAGTGGCGCGCCTACCTCAAGGAAATGATCGTCACCGTGCAAATCGCCCTCTGGGGCACGGTGTTGGCGATTGTTTGCTCGGTGCCGCTGGGCATTCTCTGCTCGGAAAACATCACCCCCTGGTGGATTCACCAGCCACTGCGCCGTGTGATGGATGCCTTCCGATCGATCAACGAAATGGTCTTCGCGATGTTGTTCGTCGTGGCAGTCGGGCTCGGGCCGTTTGCCGGTGTGCTGGCGCTGTGGATCAGCACCACGGGCGTACTCGCCAAGCTGTTCGCCGAGGCGGTGGAAGCGATTGATCCAGGTCCGGTTGAAGGCGTTCGCGCCACCGGAGCCAGTGCCTTGCAGGAGGTGATCTACGGCGTGATTCCGCAAGTGATGCCGCTGTGGGTTTCCTATGCGTTGTACCGCTTCGAGGCCAACGTGCGTTCGGCGACAGTGGTGGGGATGGTCGGTGCCGGCGGAATCGGCGTGATCCTGTGGGAGAACATCCGCGCCTTCCAGTTTGTGCAGACCTGCGCCGTGCTGCTGGTGATCATCGTCGTGGTCAGCCTGATCGACATCCTCTCGCAACGCCTGCGCAAGCAGTTCATCTGACTTTTCGGAGGGGTGCCTGCGGGCGCTTTTTTTAAAGCATGCCGTTGTCTAGACAAGATGAACCGGTGTACCGCGAATTGGCCGACATCCTGCGCCGCGAGTTGGTTGACTATCGCGCCGGAGACTTCCTGCCCGCCGAGGTGCAGCTGGCCGAACGCTTCGGCGTCAACCGCCACACCCTGCGTCGCGCCATCGATGAGCTGGTGTTCGAAGGCAGCCTGTTGCGCCGCCAGGGCAAGGGCACCCAAGTGCTGGAGCGACCGCTGATTTACCCGATGGCCGCCGACAGCGCCTACAGCCAGTCGTTGTCGGCCCAGGGCCTGGGGGTCGAAGCGCTGCTGCTCAAGCGTCGTTACTGCTTCGCCAGCCGTGAAGAGGCGCAGCATCTGAGCCTCGTCGAAATGGCACCGATGATCGAATTGCAGACCCTGCGCAAGCTCGACGGGCAACCGGTCAGCCTGATTCGCCATCGCTACTGCGCCAGTCACGCGCCACTGCTGGCGGACTACACCGGCGGCTCCCTGCGCCAGTACCTGAGTGAACGCGATCTGCCGCTGACCCGTACCCAAAGCCTGATCGGCGCCCGTTTGCCCAATCGCGAAGAGGCGGCTTTGCTGATGATGCCCCGGCACCTGCCGGCGCTGAGTGTGTTCACCCTTTCCCGTGATCGCGATGGCCGTGCGGTGGAGCTGGCGCAGTCCACCAGCCGTTCGGATCGCTTTCAGTACCAGGTCGTCACCTGATGGAGAACCAACCGATGAATCCTGTTTCTCTCACCGCCCGGCAGCACTGGATCGGCGTGCTGGCCCGCGCCCGTCGCAGCGAATTGCAGCCCCATGAAGCCGCGCTGCGCGATGTCGAATACCAACTGATCCGCGCCCCGGAAATCGGCATGACCCTGGTGCGTGGCCGCATGGGCGGCAACGGCGCGCCGTTCAACGTCGGTGAAATGAGCGTGACCCGTTGCGTGGTGCGCCTGGCTGATGGCCGTACCGGCTACAGCTACCTGGCGGGCCGCGACAAGGTGCATGCCGAGCTGGCCGCGCTCGCCGACGCGCATTTGCAAGGCACGCAACAGCGCCATTGGCTCGATCAAGTGATCACGCCGCTGGCCAACGCCCAAGCCGAACGCCGCGCGCAGAAAGAGGCGGACACCGCCGCCACCAAAGTCGAATTCTTCACCCTCGTGCGAGGAGACAACTGATGAGCGCACAGCTGTTGCAACCGGCGTTTGCCGACCCGGTGCTGGATGCCCAGCGCGGTTTTCGCGCGGCACTCAAGGCACTGGCCGGCCCCGGTCTGATCCAGACCCTGCACGCCACGCCGAACCTCGAGGGCCTGGCACCAGCGACCTACGCGCTGTGCCTGGCGTTGCTGGATGTCGACACACCGCTGTGGCTGGCGCCGTCCTTCGACACGCCGCTGATCCGCGCCAACCTGGCGTTTCACTGCGGTTGCCCATTGACTGCGAATCGTGAAGACGCACGCTTTGCCTTGCTGGACGCCGATGACCTGCTCGACCTGAGCGGCTTCGACCACGGCAACGACCGCTACCCCGACCAGTCCTGCACCTTGCTCGTTCAACTGCCGAATCTCGATGGCGGGGCAAGGTTGGCCTGGCGCGGGCCGGGGATCGAAAGCGCACACGGCGTTGCGTTGCCGGTGGCCGATGGCTTCTGGCGCGAGCGTGAACGCCGCAATGAATTCCCCCGGGGGCTGGATGTGTTTTTCACCGCTGGCCAGGAACTGATCGGCCTGCCGCGCAGTACCCGCATCGCAAAGGAGCCTGTCTGATGTATGTAGCCGTCAAGGGTGGCGAACAGGCCATCGACAATGCCCACCGTCTGCTGGCGAAAAAACGCCGGGGTGATACCTCGGTTACTGAACTGAGCGTCGAGCAGATCCGTCAGCAGCTGCCGCTGGCGGTGGCGCGGGTCATGAGTGAAGGCTCGCTGTACGACGAAGAACTGGCCGCGCTGGCGATCAAACAAGCGGCAGGTGATTTGGTCGAAGCGATTTTCCTGCTGCGCGCCTACCGCACCACGTTGCCGCGCTTCAGCCCGAGCCTGCCGATCGACACCTCGACCATGCAGCTCAGCCGCCGCATCTCCGCGACCTTCAAGGACCTGCCCGGTGGGCAGCTGCTGGGGCCGACGTTCGATTACACCCATCGCCTGCTCGACTTCGCGCTGCTGGCTGAAGGCGATTATCCGGGGCCGCAAACGACCCCTGACGCCAGCCTTGAAGCGTGCCCCCGGGTCTTGGGTTTGTTGGCCAGGGAAGGCTTGATCAAGAACGAGTCCGATAATGGCGACAGCATCGCCGACATCACCCGCGATCCGCTGGAGTTGCCCGCCAGCCGCGCCGAGCGCCTGCAGGCCCTGGCCCGTGGCGATGAAGGGTTTCTGCTGGCGCTGGGCTACTCGACCCAACGCGGCTATGGCCGCAACCACCCGTTCGCCGGGGAAATCCGCATCGGTGAAGTCGAGGTGTGGATCGACCCCCAAGAGCTGGGCTTGCCGATCAATCTGGGCAGCATCGAAGTCACCGAGTGCGAGATGGTCAACCAGTTCGTCGGCTCGGCCACCGAACTGGCGCAGTTCACCCGTGGCTATGGCCTGGCCTTCGGACATGCCGAGCGCAAGGCCATGGGCATGGCGCTGGTCGACCGCGCCTTGCGTGCCAAGGAGTTCAACGAAGAGATCGAGTCCCCGGCGCAGCAGGAAGAATTCGTGCTGATGCACTGCGACAACGTCGAGGCCGCCGGTTTCGTCTCGCACCTCAAACTGCCTCACTACGTGGACTTCCAGGCCGAGCTGGAACTGATCCGCAAACTGCGCAAGCCTGCCGAGGGCAACACCCATGAATGACTTGAGCCAGGTACCCGTGCGCGACGCGGCGTACAACTTCGCCTACCTCGATGAACAGACCAAGCGCATGATCCGCCGCGCCTTGCTCAAGGCCGTGGCGATCCCCGGTTATCAGGTGCCATTCGGTGGCCGCGAGATGCCGTTGCCTTATGGCTGGGGCACCGGCGGCATGCAATTGACCGCGACGATTCTTGGCGACGATGACGTGCTCAAGGTCATCGACCAGGGCGCCGACGACACCACCAACGCCGTGTCGATCCGCCGCTTTTTCGCTCGCACCGCCGGCGTCGCCACCACCGAAATCACCCCGGACGCGACGGTGATCCAGACCCGTCACCGCATTCCGGAAACGCCGTTGCACGCCGATCAGATCATGGTCTACCAGGTGCCGATCCCTGAGCCGCTGCGCTTTATCGAACCGTCGGAAACCGAGACCCGGACCATGCACGCCCTCAACGATTACGGGGTAATGCACGTCAAGCTCTACGAAGACATCGCCACCTTCGGCCACATCGCCACCGCCTACGCTTACCCGGTGATGGTCGACGAACGCTACGTGATGGACCCGTCGCCGATCCCCAAATTCGACAACCCGAAACTCGACATGAGTCCGGCGCTGATGTTGTTCGGTGCAGGCCGCGAGAAGCGCCTGTACGCCGTGCCGCCGTACACCAGAGTCACCAGTCTCGACTTCGAGGATCACCCCTTCGAAGCACAGCAATGGGACGAGTGCTGCGCCATTTGTGGCAGCCATGAGTCGTTCCTCGACGAGCTGATCATCGACGACGCCGGCACCCAGAGCTTCGTCTGTTCCGACACCTATTACTGCGCCCAGCGCGTCAGCCAGCAGGAGCAGGGCCAATGAACCATGCACTGAAAAACGAACTGTCGGTGTCTACCGAACCCCTGTTGCAAGTACGTGACCTGTCGCTGTTGTACGGTCCGGACAAGGGCTGTCAGGACATCAGCTTCGACCTGTATCCCGGTGAAGTGCTGGGGATTGTCGGTGAGTCCGGTTCCGGTAAATCGACTTTGCTTTCACTGCTCAGTGGAAGGCTGCCGCCGCAAAAAGGTCTTATCGGTTACCGCGACAAGCAGGGCCAATGGCTCGACCTGTACAGCGCCAGCGAAGCCGAACGCCGCACCTTGCTGCGTACCGAATGGGGCTTCGTCGAGCAGAACCCGCGTGACGGTTTGCGCATGGGTGTATCGGCCGGGGCCAACATCGGCGAACGGTTGATGGCCCAAGGCGTGCGCAATTACCAGCAGCTGCGTGGGGCGGGGCTGGACTGGCTGAGCCAGGTGGAAATCGACCCGCAGCGCATCGATGACCTGCCCCGGACCTTCTCCGGCGGCATGCAACAGCGCCTGCAGATCGCCCGCAACCTGGTGTCGAGCCCGCGCCTGGTGTTCATGGACGAACCCACTGGCGGCCTCGACGTCTCGGTGCAGGCGCGGTTGCTCGACCTGCTGCGCGGTCTGGTACGTGAACTGGATCTGGCGGTGGTGATCGTCACGCACGATCTGGCGGTGGCGCGATTGCTGGCCGATCGCTTGATGGTGATGCGCCGCTCGCGGGTGGTGGAAACCGGGCTCACCGATCAGATCCTCGACGACCCGCAGCACCCTTACTCTCAACTGTTGGTGTCTTCGGTGTTGCAGCCATGATGAATACCTTGATCGAGGTCCGTGACCTCTCGAAAACCTTCACCCTGCATCAGCAGAACGGCGTGGTCCTCAATGTGCTGCGCGGGGTGGATTTCAGTGTGGCGGGCGGCGAATGCCTGGTGCTGCACGGCCAGTCCGGCGCCGGTAAAAGCACTTTGCTGCGCACCCTGTATGGCAATTACCTGCCGGCGGGCGGCAGCATCCGCGTGAAGCACGACGGGCAGTGGCTGGAGCTGGTGGGCGCCGAGCCCCGGGACATTCTCCAGGTGCGCCAGCGCACTTTGGGTTATGTCAGCCAGTTCCTGCGGGTCATTCCGCGGGTGGCCTGCCTGGACGTGGTGATGGAGCCGGCGCTGGCCCGCGGCTGGTCGAAACATCTGGCGCAATCGCGTGCCGAGTTGCTGCTCAGGCGCCTGAATATTCCGCAACGCCTGTGGCAACTGGCGCCCGGTACCTTCTCCGGTGGCGAGCAGCAGCGGGTCAATATCGCTCGCGGTTTCATGGTGGCGTGGCCGGTGATGTTGCTCGATGAACCCACGGCTTCCCTGGATGACAGCAATCGCCAGGTGGTGCTGGAACTGATGAACGAAGCCAAGCAAGCCGGTGCGGCGCTGATCGGCATCTTCCACGACCGCGTCGCCCGCGAAGCGGTTGCCGATCGCCATCTCGACATGACCCCAGCAGCATCGAATCAAGAGGAATACGCCGATGCCCGTTGAACAGATCCTCAGCAATGCCCAACTGGTCACCGCTGACCGCGTGTTCTATGGCACCGTGCTATTGCGCGACGGCTTGATCGCCGACGTGGCCGAAGGCCCGAGCCGCTTGTCCCAGGCTCAGGACCTCAACGGCGATTATCTGCTGCCCGGACTGGTGGAACTGCACACCGACAACCTGGAAAAACACATGACCCCGCGCCCCGGCGTGGACTGGCCATCGCGCCCGGCGGTGCTCAGCCACGATGCGCAGATCATCGCGGCCGGCATCACCACGGTGTTCGACGCGGTGTCCATCGGTGACGTGAATCCCAAGGGCAACCGCATGCAGAAACTGCCGGCGATGCTGGAAGCGATCTCCAGTGCGTCCGACGCCGGGCTGACCCGCGCCGAGCATCGCCTGCACCTGCGTTGCGAGCTGTGCCATCCCGACACCCTGAGCGTGTTCCGCGATCTGGTGGAGCATCCGCTGGTGCAATTGGTGTCGGTGATGGACCATTCGCCGGGTCAGCGCCAATTCGTGCTGGAGTCCAAGTACCGTGAGTACTACATGGGCAAATACCACCTGACGACGACGCAAATGGATGAATTCATCACCTTGCAGATGGCCAATTCCCGCGAGTACAGCGACCGCTATCGCGCGGCGATTGTCGAGCATTGCCTGGCCCGCGGCCTGTCGGTGGCCAGCCATGACGACGCAACCCTGGCCCACGTCGAGGAGTCGGCACGCTATGGCATGACCATCGCCGAATTCCCGACCACCCTCGAAGCGGCGCGTGGTTGCCGGCAGCAAAACATGAAAGTGCTGATGGGCGCACCGAACATCGTGCGCGGGGGATCGCACTCAGGTAACGTGGCCGCCGCTGACCTGGCGTCAGAAGGACTGCTGGACATCTTGTCCAGCGACTACTATCCAGCAAGCCTGCTGCAAGCGGCGTTTGCCCTGGTGGCGCAGAGCGAGCGAATCGACCTGGCCGAAGCACTGCGCATGGTCAGCCTGGCCCCGGCCCGCGCCGCGGGTTTGAGTGATCGCGGCGAGATCGCCCCGGGTTTGCGCGCCGATCTGGTACAGGCACGCAGTCAGGAGGGTTTGCCGGTGGTCCAGCAAGTATGGCGACAAGCGAAGAGGGTGTTTTAATGCCAGGCAGGTTGATCTATCTCATCGGACCTTCAGGTTCGGGCAAGGACAGCCTGCTGGATGCCGCGCGAGCGCGGTTGGCCGAACGTGGCTGCCGTATCGTGCGGCGAGTCATCACCCGTTCGGCGGAAGCCGTGGGCGAGGCGGCGCTGGGCGTCAGCATGGAGCAGTTCACCGAGATGCAGGCCCGGGGCGCATTTGCCCTGAGCTGGCAGGCCAATGGCCTGGCCTATGGCATCCCGCGGGAAATCGATGATTGGCTGGCGGCGGGGGACGACGTGCTGGTCAACGGTTCACGTGGGCATCTGCCGCAAACCCGTGAGCGCTATCCGGATGTGTTGGCGGTGTTGCTGACCGTGGACCAGGCAGTATTGCGCCAGCGCCTGCTGGCACGCGGGCGTGAGTCCGTGGCCGAGATCGATCAGCGGCTGGCGCGCAATGCCCGGTTCAATGAGCGTCTGTTGGCCGATGACCCCAAAGTGCATGTACTCGACAACTCCGGACCGCTGGAGCGCACTGTCGAGCACCTGCTCGCCTGCATCGATGAGCCGGCCGCATGCGCCTGACCCTGCTGGGCACTGGTGATGCCCGACAGGTGCCGGTCTATGGTTGCGAATGTCAGGCCTGTATTCGTGCGCGTTTCGATGAACGCTTACGCCGTCGTCCGTGCTGCGCGCTGATCGAATGCGGCGACCAGCGCTGGCTGATCGACAGCGGCCTTGCGGACTTGACCGAACGCTTCCCGCCACGCAGTTTCAACGGCGTCCTCCAAACCCATTACCACGCCGATCATGCCCAAGGGCTGCTGCATCTGCGTTGGGGCCAGGGCCTGGTGATTCCGGTGCACGGTCCGGTCGACCCGGAAGGCCTGGCGGATCTCTACAAGCATCCGGGCATTCTCGATTTCAACCAGCCGTTCGAAGCTTTTGAAACCCGATCCTTCGGTGCGCTCAACGTTACCGCGCTGCCATTGCTGCACTCCAAACCAACGCTCGGTTATCTGCTCGAAGGCGAAGGTCGTCGCATCGCCTACCTGACCGACACCGTTGGCCTGCCACCGGCCACCACGGCCTGGTTGCAACGTCAGCCGCTGGACGTGCTGGTGCTCGACTGCTCAATGCCACCGCAACCGCAGGCACCGCGCAATCACAACGACCTGAACCTGGCTATGCAATGCATTGACGAATTACAACCTGAGAAGGCGGTGTTGACCCATGTCGGGCACACGTTTGATGCCTGGTTGATTGCGCATCGTGCAGAGCTGCCGGGCAATGTCAGTGTGGGGTTTGATGGGAATGTGCTGTAGCAGGAGGTTAACGGATACGCCAAATCCCCTTTTGGGAGTGAGCCTGCTCGCGAAGACGGCCTGACAGCTAACCTGACCTGCGTTCATGCCTCCTTGATCAGCAATTCCTGCACATACTCCACAAACGCCCGAGCCTTGGCACTGATCATCCTGCCCGTAGGAAAAACCGCCCACAGGTCCTGATTCGGCAGCGTCCAGTCAGTCATCACTTCCCTGACCGAACCGTCGGCCAGCTCCGGTGCAAACATCCATTCAGAAGCCGTGGTCAGCCCCTGATGGGCCAGTACCGCAGCCCGCAGACCCTCGGCGGCGTTGACTCGGATACGGCCGCTAATAACGACCGATTGTTCTATGCCAGCCCTCTTGAGCGACCAGTTGGCACCGCCGCTCAGGGTGTAGACGACCGCCTGGTGCTTGCTCAAGTCAGCGGGGCAGGTGGGCTCACCCTGTTGTTCGAAATAGGTCGGCGTACCCAGCACCACGCGCCGGCATTCGGCGATCTTGCGGGCGGTGAGGCTCGAGTCGCTCAAGGCGCCCATGCGCAGGGCAACATCGACGCCTTCTTCCACCAGGTTGACGTTGCGATCATCGAGCATCAAGTCGATGTTCAGTTCCGGGTTCCGTTCGAGAAACGGCCCCAGGTGCGGGACGATGTGCAGCCGGCCGAAGGTCACGGCGGTGCAGATACGCAGATTGCCGGTCAGCCCACTGGCCGCACCGCGAGCAGCATTGTCGGCCTCGTCGGCTTCTTCGATGGCGCGCTTGGCCCGTTCGAAAAAGGCCAGGCCTGCTTCGGTGGGTGTCAGGCCGCGGGTTGAGCGCAACAACAACCGCACCGCCAGACGCGATTCGAGCTGTGCGATGGTTTTCGATACCGCGGGTTGACCGATATTCAGGCGACGTGCGGCGGCGGAAAACGAGCCGGTTTCTACCACGTAGACGAAAGTTTCCATTGCGGCGAGGCGGTCCATCCAAGGTCCTTATGCAGTTGTGAACGTTATCGGACCGCTTTTGTGGGAGCGAGCCGGGTCCGGGCGGCGTTCCGACGAATGCGGTCTATATCTCGATGATGATGTTGAATGTAGTGACCCTATCGCGAGCAGGCTCGCTCCCACAATGGATTGATGCTGTCAGGTGAACCTCGAACCACGACAACTCTTCAATCACACCCCGTAAAACAACCGAACGTCGAGTTGCAGGTTTTTGTGCTTGAGTAAAGATAACTCTGGAGTTACTTTTATTCATGCCGGAGCAAGGAGGCGGATGGTGCAGAGCAGGCTACTGATCAAGGAGTTGATGGAGGCAGGTTGGACATTGGATCGGATCACCGGAAGTCATCACATCTTCACCCACCGTTACAACCCATACACGATTCCCGTTCCCCATCCGAAAAAGGATTTGCCGGTCGGGACGGTCAAGAGCATCAGAAGGCGAGCCGGGCTTTTTTGCCCGCTGGCCAGTTACGCAGGAGATCCATAATGCAATATCCAATCTGTATCGAGTGGGGCGATGAGAACACCGCCATCGGTATCCAGATCCCCGATATTCCAGGCGCGGTAACCGCCGGGGATAGCTTTGAAGATGCCTACAACGCGGCGGTCGAGATTGCCCACATCCTGCTTCAGGAGATCGCGGCGGACGGGGGGACGATTCCGATGCCGACTTCCGCAGCCGAGCACCGTGGCAATCCGGAGTTTGCCGATATGGGGTGGGGGATGCTGGAGCTGGATATCTCGCCGTATCTGGGCAAGACCGAAAAGGTCAACGTGACGCTGCCGGGCTATGTGATCCAGCGAATTGACCGCTATGTGCGTGAACACAACGTCAAAAGCCGTTCGTCGTTTCTGGCGGATGCGGCGATGGAGAAGCTGGTTCGGTATTGAGTTGTGTCAGTCGAATCGCCCTCGTCGGATCGCCGCCCGGAGCCAGCTCCGGGCGGCGATCCGACGAAAGCTTTTAGCGTTTTATGCCGTCGCCAAAGAACGCTTCTCTGAAACACTCAAGAACCGCACCAACGCCACCAATGGAAACGCACTGCCCACCACGACGATCCACAACCAGCCGCCATGCTCATACACGGCACTGGCCACCGAAGAACCGAATGCCCCACCGATGAAGATGCTGGTCATGTACAGCGCATTCAGGCGGCTGCGGCTTTTGGCGTCGAGGGCGTAGACCGCGCGTTGGCCGAGGACCATGTTCATCTGCACACAGAAGTCGAGTACCACCCCGGTCACGGCCAGGCCGATAACGCTGTAGACCGGATGGATGAACGCCGGCAGGAAGCTCAGGCTGGCGAACAGCAGCGCCAGCAAGGACGCGATGCGGGTGTGACCTGCATCGGCCAGCCGACCGGCGATGGGCGCAGCGATGGCACCAATGGCACCGACCAGGGCGAAAATCGCGATCTGCGATTGCGACAAGCCATGATTGCGCGCCAGCTCCAGTGGCACCGCAGTCCAGAACAGGCTGAACGTGGCGAACATGCAGCCTTGGTAAAACGCGCGCTGACCCAGAACCGGTTGCTGGCACAACAGTGTCCAGAGCGAGCCGAGCAACTGGCCATACGAAGCACTGTGATCTGGTTGGCGCTTGGGAATGGTCACGGCCAGCACGATACTGATCGCCGCCATCAGCAGCGCCGCGATCACAAACATCGCCCGCCAGCCGAGGTGGTCAGCGACCACGCTGGACACCGGTCTCGCCAACAGAATCCCCAGCAGCAAACCGCCCATGATCCCGCCGACCACGCGACCACGAGATTCTTCAGGCGCGAGGTGTGCGGCCAGCGGAATAAGGATCTGTACCGACACCGAACTGAAGCCCACCAGTAGCGAAATCAACAAAAACACATTCGGTTGATCGGTGAATGCAGCGCCCAACAGACTGGCAATCGCCACCACCGTGGTGATGATCATCAAGCGGCGGTTCTCCAGCAAGTCCCCCAACGGCACCAGAAAGAACAGGCCAAGCGCATAGCCGATCTGGGTCAGCGAAACGATGAAACTGGCCAGGGTGCTGGTCAGGCCGACGTCCGGGGCGATCAGGCCGATGATGGGCTGCGCGTAGTAGATGTTGGCCACGATCGCGCCGCAACAGAAGGCGAACAGCAGCACCATGCCTCGGGTCATTGTGGCGGTGCCGTGGGGCACCTGAGTCGCTGGATTCATAACGTATCTCGCTCAACAGAAGGGAATGCGCGCAGGCTAATGGTCTGATCAAAACGGCGGAAGAGAGATTGGAGTGATAGCAGTCATTCCATTGCGGAATGAGTGACGAGCGAGCGTGTCGTTCGCCGATGACCGTCGAATCAAAATATCAGGGCTGATGATACATTCACTTACATCTTGTTCGATAGCCTGCTTATGTTCTCGCTCATCACAAGCGACCGACCATCCGAAGAAATGCCGGCTTTTGCGCGATAGCTAAAATCTACAGGGGGATCACTTCAACGCGTCCTTACAAAGCGGGAGTATCACGATGAAAATCGTATCTTCGCTGGCGTTGGTGGTAGCGGTTGGGACGATCTCCGGGTGTTCGACAGTGCCCGATCGCCAAGTCACCAACGTTCCCCTGAACGCTACTTCCATCAATGCCGGGAATATCGCCCGGCCAATCATGATGCCTGACGGGCAAGCAACCGTGTTCTGGTTTGCTGTCAGTGGAGAATCAATGGGTAGCGCATTACCAGGTCGTTTGCAGGCCTACATTTACCCGGGAAGCTGTGGACGTCTGGGGGCCAAACCGGCCTACGACATGAATGACGGCCCGAATGCGCGGTTCTATTCGCAAGCGTCCATGCAATATTTCTGGAAAAGCGCACCCGTACCGGTCGAGACGCTTCGAGCGGGGGGCTATGCGTTGGTGGTGCGTGAAAGCCCGGCCGATGGTCACCAACCGATTTTCTGCGGGAATCTGAGCTGAACGCTGGAGGTAAAACCTGTGGGAGCGAGCAGGCTCGCTCCCACAGAGGGGGCGTTCAGTGTTTACTGGGTATAGATTTGATCGAAAATCCCACCATCGTTGAAGTGGGTTTTCTGCACGGTGCGCCAGTCACCGAAGGTCTTCTCCACCGACAGGAAGTCCACTTTCGGGAAGCGGTCGGTGTACTTGGCCAGCACTGCCGGATCACGTGGACGCAGGTAGTTGGCGGCGGCGATTTCCTGGCCCTCCGGCGACCACAGGTACTTCAGATATTCCTCGGCGGCGGCGCGGGTGCCTTTCTTGTCGACCGATTTGTCGACCACCGATACCGGTGGCTCGGCTTCGGCGGAGACGCTTGGGTAGATCACTTCGAACTGGTCGCGACCAAACTCGCGGGCAATCATTTCCGCTTCGTTTTCGAAGGTCACCAGCACGTCGCCGATCTGGTTGGTCATGAAGGTGGTGGTAGCGGCACGGCCACCGGTATCGAGCACCGGTGCTTGCTTGAACAGTTTGCCGACGAAGTCTTTGGCCTTGTTCTCGTCGCCGCCATTCTTCAGCACGTAGCCCCAGGCCGACAGATAGGTGTAGCGACCATTACCCGAGGTTTTCGGGTTCGGCACGATCACTTGTACGCCGTCCTTGAGCAGGTCTGGCCAATCTTTCAAGGCTTTCGGGTTGTCTTTGCGCACGATGAAGACGGTGGCCGAGGTGAAGGGCGCACTGTTGTTTGGCAGGCGCGTGACCCAGTTGTCCGGGATCAGTTTGCCGTTGTCCGCCAGGGCATTGATGTCGGTGGCCATGTTCATGGTGATGACATCAGCCGGCAAGCCGTCGATGACCGAACGCGCTTGTTTGCTGGAACCGCCAAAGGACATCTGCAGGGTGATGTTTTCGTTGTGCTGGGCTTGCCAGTGTTTCTGGAACGCAGTGTTGTAGTCCTTGTAGAAATCGCGCATCACGTCGTAGGACACGTTAAGCAGGGTCGGTGCGGCCTGAGCCACGCTGGTCAGGGCCAGGCCAGCGGCCAGAAGTGAGGCGCCAAAGAGTTTTTTCACTGCGCATTCCTTGTTCGAGAACATTTTTATTAAAGATTGAAGCCATTTGCCAGCGACTATAGCCGGGCTCACATAGGCCTTTAAAGATTAAAAAGCTCTTTGCTTATTCCAGTTTTTTAAACAATGCGTTGCCGCAACGAGAACAAAACGCGGCGCCATGTTCATGGTTGTTTTTCCGACACACCGGGCAGTCGTGTTGCAGCTGTTCGCCGCGCATGGCGTTGGCCAGTTCGGCGGTGAAAATCCCGGTGGGCACAGCAATAATCGAATAACCGGTGATCATCACCAGCGACGAAATCACCTGGCCCAGCGGGGTCTTCGGCACGATGTCGCCAAAGCCCACGGTGGTCAGGGTCACGATCGCCCAATAGATGCCTTTGGGAATGCTGGTGAAGCCGTGCTCCGGGCCTTCGATCACATACATCAGCGTGCCGAACACCGTCACCAGGGTGCAGACGCTGACCAGAAACACCACGATCTTCTGCTTGCTGCCGCGCAGCGCCGACATCAGGTAGTTGGCTTGCTTGAGGTACGGGCTAAGCTTGAGCACCCGGAAAATCCGCAGCATCCGGATGATCCGGATAATCAGCAGGTACTGCGCATCGGCGTAATACAGCGCAAGGATGCCGGGCACGATGGCCAGCAAATCCACCAGGCCATAAAAACTGAAGGCATAACGCAGCGGCTTGGGCGAACAATACAGGCGCAGGATGTACTCGCCGAGGAAGATAACCGTGAAGCCCCACTCGATGTAGGCCAGCACATCGGCGTAGTTCTGGTGGATGGTGTCGATGCTGTCGAGCATCACGATCACCAGGCTGGCGAGGATGATCAACAGCAGAATACCGTCGAAGCGCCGGCCGGCCTTGGTGTCGCTCTGGAAAATCATGACGTAAAGCTGTTCACGCCAATTTTTGCTGCTGTCCATGGATAACGCCTGACTCAATGATCAGCGCAGCCTAGGTTGATTGTCCCCGTGAGCGCAAGACGCGCTGTCGACAGTGGTTTTGCCCAGCATCTGAATACCGGCGCGGATCAGCCAGCAGGCGAGAATAAAGGGGGCGGTGAGTGTGGCCAGTCCAGCGGCGGCAAAGATTGGCGTCAGCAACAGCGCCAATACGATGCCCAGCAGTGGCAGCCAGGGTTGCTGGCGTTGCGCGCTGAAGGCGAGGGCGGCCAGCACGGCGTTGTAGCCGCCCAAGCCGAGCAGGGCGGTGCCGGTCTCGTGGTGCAGCAGACTGGAGCCGAGGCCGAGGAACGAGGCCATCAGCGCCCAACAGAACGCTCGACGATCGGCGATCAGCAAGCCGGCGGCAATCATCGCCCCGGCCAGCGGATGGTCGAGGAACATCACCTGGCCAATACCTTTTAGCAATGCGGCAAACAGGTTAGGTGAGTTCAGTTCGATCAAAGGTGTCGGTACCGAGGGGGCGGCGACGCACAGCAGCAACCAGCTCAGGCCCACGAACGGTGCGGTGTAGGCGGGTACGTATTGGTTGACGCGGGTACGCTTGAGCCACTGTTGAGTGATCATCGCACTCAAGCCGCCGGCTGCCAGAATCAGTGGCGGCATCATCGCCGACCACGGGAAGTACAGGCTCAGTAACAGGCCAATCAATACGCCGTTGTAGCTGAACAATCCCGCCTGGCGATCGGCCTTTGCATAGTTGCGCCGTTGCGCCGTGAGCAATCCGGCGACGCCCCCTAGCAACGCACCGCCAAGCAACGCGGGCGCAGTGAACAGGATGGCGCAAAGGCACAGCAAGCCGCAGAGCGGATGGCGCTGAAGGAATATTTGACTGAAGCCGTTGAGCAAAGCCTCGGCCCAGTCGGGGCAGTGGGTGTTGAAGTGGTTGGCAGGCATGGCAGTTCTGAAAGGTCAATGAAACCGAGTCACCTGCATCGCCAGCAGGCTGGCTCCCACACTGAATCTCTGTTCAGTCTTGATTCCGTGATCGACACAAAACCAATGTGGGAGCCAGCCTGCTGGCGATGAGGCCGGTGGGCGCTCTAGATCAACGTCTCGATACGCAGAGAGTTAGTCGACCCCGGCTGCCCAAACGGCACACCCGCCGTGATCAATAACGTGTCGCCACGCTGCGCCATGCCTTGGGCCTGGGCGATTTCCAGCGCCGTGGAACACACTTCATCCACCTGACGCAGACGATCATTGACCACCGAATGCACCCCCCACGCCACGGTCAAGCGGCGCGCGGTCTGCAGGTTTGGCGTCAGGTTGAGGATCGGTACGGTTGGCCGTTCCCGCGCCGCCCGCAGGCTCGAGGTGCCTGACTCGCTGTAGTTCACCAGCACCGCCACCGGCAGCACGTTGCTGATACGGCGGATCGCGCAGCTGATCGCATCGGAAACCGTGGCTTCGGCTTTCGGTCGGCTGACGTCGAGCTGGGCTTGATAGTCCGGACCGTTTTCCACCTGGCGGATGATTTTGCTCATCATCTGCACGGCTTCGAGCGGATATTCACCGGATGCAGTTTCTGCCGACAGCATCACCGCGTCAGCCCCTTCGGCCACAGCATTGGCCACATCAGTCACCTCGGCGCGGGTCGGTGCCGGGGAGAAGCGCATCGATTCAAGCATCTGCGTCGCCACCACCACCGGTTTGCCGAGCTGGCGGCAGGTACTGATGATGTTCTTCTGAATTTGCGGCACGCTTTCGGCCGGCACTTCCACGCCCAGATCGCCCCGAGCGACCATGATTGCGTCGCTCAGCTCGGCGATTTCCCGCAGCTGGGTCACCGCCGAGGGCTTTTCGATCTTGGCCATCAAAAACGCTTTGTCGCCGATCAGTGTGCGGGCTTCGCGAATGTCATCCGGACGCTGCACGAACGACAGTGCCACCCAGTCCACACCCAGTTCCAGGCCGAAGCTCAAGTCACGGCGATCCTTGGCGGTCAGCGGGCTCAGATCGAGTACGGCTTGCGGCACATTCACGCCTTTGCGATCCGACAGTTCGCCGCCGTTGAGCACCGTGGTGTCGATGGCGTCGGCGTACTTGGTGACTACCCGCAGGCGCAGCTTGCCGTCATCGAGCAGCAAGTCCATGCCCGGCTCCAGCGCGGCGATGATTTCCGGGTGCGGCAGGTTGACCCGGCGTTCATCGCCCGGCGTGGCATCCAGATCCAGACGCAGGGCCTGGCCGCGCACCAGTTGCACCTTGCCCTCGGCAAACTTGCCGACCCGCAGTTTCGGGCCTTGCAGGTCCATCAGAATGCCCAGTGGATAATTCAACTGGCGCTCGACTTCGCGAATCCACTGATAGCGCTGGGCGTGATCGGCATGATCACCGTGGCTGAAATTCAGGCGAAAGATGTTGACCCCGGCCTGCACCAGTTCACGGATGTCGTCGATCCCGCCGATGGCAGGCCCCAGGGTAGCGAGGATTTTGACCTTCTTATCAGGCGTCATGTTTAGGGCTCTCGAGAATCAGGATGGCGCGCAAGTCATTGACGTTGGTACGAGTCGGCTCGGTGACGATCAGTGCGTCCAGCGCCTCGAAGTAGCCATAGCCGTTGTTGTTGTCCAACTCGTCGCTGGCGCTCAGGCCCAGTGCGGCGGCGCGGGCGTAGCTGTCCGGGGTCATGATCGCGCCGGCGTTGTCTTCGGAGCCGTCGATGCCATCGGTGTCGCCGGCCAGGGCGTAGACGCCCGGCAAGCCCTTGAGGCTGTCGGTCAGGCTCAGCAGGAATTCGGCGTTGCGTCCGCCCCGGCCATTACCGCGCACGGTGACGGTGGTTTCGCCGCCGGAGAGAATCACGCAGGGGGCCGCCAACGGTTGACCGTGCTGCACCACCTGACGGGCGATGCCGGCGTGAACTTTCGCCACTTCGCGCGATTCGCCTTCCAGGTCGCCGAGGATCAGCGGGCTGAATCCGGCCTGACGGCATTTCACCGCCACCGCTTCCAGTGATTGTTGCGGGCGGGCGATCAGCTGGAAGTGACTGCGGGCCAGGCTCGGGTCGCCGGGTTTGACGGTTTCCGATTCCGGACTTTGCAACCAGGCACGCACTGAGGCCGGTACTTCAATGCCGTAGCGCTTGAGGATCGCCAGGGCTTCGGCCGAGGTACTTGGGTCGGCCACGGTAGGGCCGGAAGCGATGACCGTGGCGAGGTCGCCCGGTACATCGGAAATCGCATAGGTGTAAACGGTTGCCGGCCAGCAGGCCTTGCCCAGACGTCCGCCCTTGATCGCCGAGAGGTGCTTGCGCACGCAGTTCATCTCGCCGATGGAGGCGCCGGATTTGAGCAGGGCTTTGTTGATCGACTGCTTGTCGGCCAGGGTGATGCCTGCGGCCGGAAGTGCGAGCAGCGCCGAACCGCCACCGGACAGCAGGAAGATCACACGGTCTTTTTCGCTCAGGTCGCTGACCAGTTCGAATACCCGTTTGGTGACAGCTTGTCCCGCGGCGTCCGGAACCGGATGCGCAGCTTCGACCACTTCGATTTTTTCGCACGGCGCGCCGTGACCGTAGCGCGTCACCACCAGACCGGACACTTCACCCTGCCAGCAACGCTCGACCACCTGGGCCATGGCGGCCGCGGCTTTACCGGCACCGATGACGATCACCCGACCGCTGCGATCGGCGGGCAGGTGGGCTTCGAGGACTTGTTGAGGATGGGCCGCGTCGATGGCTGTGGCGAACAGCTCGCGCAGGAATTGTTGCGGATCGACCGACATGGCGGGCTCCCGGAATTCTTGTTATTGGAGGGTGGAGCAACCCGGAACCTTGTGGGAGCCAGCCTGCTGGCGATTCAGGCGCTGAGGTCTATCAGACACACCGCGTTGATTTCATCGCCAGCAGGCTGGCTCCCACAGGTTCAGGCAGGGCTTACTTCTTGTCGCGAATCGAGAAGTTCGCCATGTGTTCCAGGCCTTTGATCAGCGCCGAGTGGTCCCAGTTGCTGCCACCGATGGCCGCGCAGGTGCTGAACACTTGCTGGGCGTTGGCGGTGTTTGGCAGGTTGATGTTCAGTTCCTTGGCGCCTTGCAGGGCCAGGTTCAGGTCCTTCTGGTGCAGGCTGATGCGGAAGCCCGGATCGAAGGTGCCTTTGATCATGCGCTCGCCGTGTACTTCGAGGATCTTCGATGAAGCGAAACCACCCATCAGCGCTTCACGCACCTTGGCGGGATCGGCGCCGTTTTTCGAGGCGAACAACAGGGCTTCAGCCACCGCCTGGATGTTCAGCGCTACGATGATCTGGTTGGCCACTTTCGCGGTCTGACCGTCGCCATTGCCACCGACCAGGGTGATGTTCTTGCCCATGGCCTGGAACAGCGGCAGAGCGCGTTCGAAGGCATCGGCATCGCCACCGACCATGATGCTCAGGGTCGCGGCTTTGGCGCCGACTTCACCGCCGGACACTGGTGCGTCGAGGTACTGCGCGCCTTTTTCGTTGATTTTGGCAGCGAAGGCTTTGGTGGCGGTTGGCGAGATCGAGCTCATGTCGATCACGATTTTGCCTTTACCGATACCAGCGGCAACGCCGTCAGCGCGGAACAGCACGTCATCGACTTGCGGGGTATCCGGAACCATGACGATGATGAATTCGGCTTCTTGCGCGACTTCTTTCGGGTTCGCCAGGGCAACGGCGCCAGCAGCGACCAGGTCGGCTGGCGCGGCGTCGTGGTGCGCCGACAGGAACAGGCTGTGACCGGCTTTCTGCAGATTCGCCGCCATTGGGTGGCCCATGATGCCGGTGCCGATAAATCCGATTTTAGCCATGAGAAAATCCTCTTGTTTTTATTGCTGCTTCAAGCAAATAGGGAACTGCCTTTTTGTGGGAGCGAGCAAGCCCGCTCCCACAGGGGATCTGTGTCAGATTGCGTTATGGGTTTTGAGCCAGCCCAGACCCGCTTCAGTGGTGGTCAGCGGCTTGTATTCACAGCCGACCCAACCCTGATACCCGATGCGGTCCAGGTGTTCGAACAGGAAGCGGTAATTGATTTCACCGGTGCCCGGTTCATTGCGTCCCGGGTTGTCGGCCAACTGGATGTGGTTGATCTCGCCCAGGTGCGATTGCAGGGTGCGGGCCAGGTCGCCCTCCATGATTTGCATGTGATAGATGTCGTATTGCAGGAACAGATTGGCGCTGCCGACCTGTTCGCGAATCGACAGGGCTTGCGCCGTGTTGTTCAGGTAGAAGCCCGGAATATCGCGGGTGTTGATCGCTTCCATCACCAGTTTGATGCCCGCTGCCTGAAGCTTGTCGGCCGCGTACTTGAGGTTGGCAACGAAGGTTTTTTCCACGGTGGCATCGTCGACGCCTTGTGGACGAATGCCGGCCAGGCAGTTGACCTGGGTGTTGCCCAGCACCTGCGCGTAAGCGATGGCCAGGTCGACCCCGGCGCGGAACTCTTCAACGCGGTCGGGCAGGCAGGCGATACCGCGCTCGCCCTTGCCCCAGTCACCGGCCGGCAAGTTGAACAGCACTTGGGTCAGGCCGTTGGCGTCGAGCCTGGCCTTGATTTCGGCGGAGCTGAAGTCGTACGGGAACAGGTATTCGACACCGGTGAAGCCGGCCTTGGCGGCCGCTTCGAAACGGGCGAGGAAATCCTGTTCGGTGAACAGCATGGACAGGTTGGCTGCGAAACGCGGCATGGTGGTCTCCCAAATATGATTGAGCTTCCCTGTGGGAGCGGGCTTGCTCGCGAAAACGGTGTGTCAGTCAACATTTGTGTTGAATGCGAAGCCGCCTTCGCGAGCAAGCCCGCTCCCACACAGGGGACGCGATCAGCTGTTAATCGAGCAACGAAATCGCCGTCGGTGCGTCGTTGCCGACCAGCGCCAGGTCTTCGAATTCGTTGACGGCGTTGATTTCGGTACCCATGGAAATATTGGTCACGCGTTCCAGGATAATCTCGACGATCACCGGAACCTTGAACTCCTCGATCATCTCTTCGGCCTTGCGCAGGGCAGGGGCGATGTCCGCCGGCTCGAATACACGCAGTGCCTTGCAGCCCAGGCCTTCGGCAACTGCGACGTGATCGACGCCATAACCGTTGAGCTCCGGCGCGTTCAGGTTATCGAAGGACAGCTGCACGCAGTAGTCCATCTCGAAACCGCGTTGTGCCTGACGGATCAGACCCAGGTACGAGTTGTTCACTACGACATGAATGTACGGCAGCTTGAACTGCGCGCCCACCGCCAATTCTTCGATCATGAACTGGAAGTCATAGTCGCCAGACAGCGCCACGACTTTACGCGTCGGATCCGCCTTGACCACGCCCAGCGCCGCCGGAATGGTCCAGCCCAACGGACCTGCCTGACCGCAGTTGATCCAGTGACGCGGTTTGTAGACGTGCAGGAACTGTGCGCCGGCGATCTGCGACAGACCGATGGTGCTGACGTAGCAAGTGTCCTTGCCAAACACCTGGTTCATCTCTTCGTAAACCCGCTGCGGCTTGACCGGCACGTTGTCGAAGTGAGTCTTGCGCTGCAGGCTGGATTTGCGTTGCTGGCAGTCTTGCAGCCAGGCGCTGCGGTTTTTCAGCTTGCCGGCGGCTTGCCACTCGCGGGCGACTTCGATGAACACGGTCAGCGCAGCAGCGGCGTCGGACACAATGCCCAGGTCCGGGGTGAATACGCGGCCGATCTGGGTGCCTTCGATGTCGACGTGTATGAACTTGCGGCCTTCGGTGTACACATCGACCGAACCGGTGTGACGGTTGGCCCAGCGGTTACCGATGCCCAGCACCACGTCAGACTTGAGCAGGGTGGCGTTGCCGTAGCGGTGCGAAGTCTGCAGGCCGACCATGCCGACCATCAGCGGGTGATCGTCGGGGATGGTGCCCCAGCCCATCAGGGTCGGGATGACCGGAATCCCGGTCAGCTCGGCGAATTCCACCAGCAGGTCGCTGGCATCGGCATTGATGATGCCACCACCGGCCACCAGCAACGGACGTTCGGCCTGATCCAGCAGCGCCAGGGCTTTTTCTACCTGAATGCGGGTCGCGCTCGGTTTGGCCAGTGGCAGCGGCTGGTAGGCGTCGATGTCGAATTCGATTTCCGCCATCTGCACGTCGAACGGCAGGTCGATCAGCACCGGGCCTGGACGGCCGGAGCGCATTTCATAGAACGCCTTTTGAAACGCGTAAGGCACCTGGCCCGGTTCCAGAACGGTGGTCGCCCACTTGGTCACCGGCTTGACGATGCTGGTGATGTCGACAGCCTGGAAGTCTTCCTTGTGCATACGGGCGCGGGGTGCCTGGCCGGTAATGCAAAGGATCGGAATCGAGTCGGCCGAGGCGCTGTACAGCCCGGTGACCATGTCGGTACCGGCAGGACCGGAGGTGCCGATGCACACGCCGATGTTGCCGGCTTTGGTGCGGGTGTAGCCCTCGGCCATGTGCGACGCGCCTTCAACGTGGCGAGCGAGGACGTGATCGATGCCGCCGACCTTTTGCAGGGCGGAGTACAGCGGGTTGATGGCGGCACCCGGGATGCCAAAAGCGGTATCAACCCCTTCACGGCGCATCACCAGAACGGCGGCTTCGATTGCTCTCATTTTGCTCATGGTTTTGTGCCTCTTTACGTTTTGTAATTGTATACAAGTGGCTTTGCGCAGAGTGTATTCACGGCGGACGGCGCAGGTCAATCCATTTTATCAAGCACTCGTTTCATTCGTCGGAAGCCCAATCTACTGTGGCTTTTCGTCGCATGTGGCGCTTTTCGATAATTATTGTATACAAAAAAATAATTCATTGTGTTCTATTTGTCGCATCGGACGCGGCACCAGTGCGCAGTCCACCGGCTTTCCTAAAAACAAAATGAGGACGGCACCATGAGCGCTTTAACCTTGAAAGTCGCAGTCAACCTGGTCAACGAGGCCATCAACGCGGGGCGTGCCATTTCCGCGGCCCCCCTGACCATCGCGGTGTTGGATGCCGGTGGGCACCTGATCACCCTGCAACGTGAAGACGGCGCCAGTCTGCTGCGTCCGCAAGTCGCCATCGGCAAAGCCTGGGGCGCCATCGCGCTGGGCAAAGGCTCACGCCTGCTGGCGCTGGATGCTCAGCAACGCCCGGCGTTCATCGCCGCTTTGAACAGCCTGGGACAAGGCAGCGTCGTCCCGGCACCGGGCGGTGTGCTGATTCGTGATCAGGGAGGGAACGTGCTGGGGGCAGTGGGGATCAGCGGGGATCTGTCGGATGTGGATGAGCAGTGTGCGATCACTGCGATCGAGGCGTTGGGGTTGAGGGCGGATGCGGGGGTGGTAGCTTGATGAATGGTTGATTGAGTTACCGCTATCGCCAGCAGGCTGGCTCCCACAGGGGATCTCTGATCTTCAGATCCATTTGTGGGCGTCAGCCTGCCAGCGATTGGGTGCGCCCTGCGGTCTACCGATCCGGCTCACACCCCTTGAGCACCAACCGGATGATCGTCTGCGCCGCCGCTTCATAGTCGTCTTCATCCAGCCTGGCCTTGCCGGTGATGGCGGTGATTTGCCAGTCGAAGTCGGCGTAGGTCTGGGTCGCGGCCCAGATGCTGAACATCAGGTGGTTGGGGTCGATGGGGGCGATCTGGCCGCGGTCGATCCAGGTCTGGATGCAGTCGATATTGTGTTTGGCCTGGCCGTTGAGCTGTTCGACCAGGTCGGCGCTCAGGTGTGGGGCACCGTGCATGATTTCACTGGCGAACACTTTGGAGGCAAACGGCAGGTCGCGGGAGATACGGATCTTCGAGCGGATGTAGCCACTCAGCACTTCGCTGGGCACGCCATCAGGGTTGAACGGGGTCGAGGCCTGGAGGATCGGCTCGATGATGCTTTCCAGCACCTCGCGGTAGAGGTTTTCCTTGGATTTGAAGTAGTAGTAGACGTTGGGCTTGGGCAATCCCGCCTTGGCTGCGATGTCGCTGGTTTTGGTCGCAGCGAAGCCCTTGTCGGCAAATTCCTCACTGGCGGCACGCAGGATCAGTTGTTTGTTGCGCTCGCGGATAGTGCTCATAAACCAGGTGGTTCCTTGCCTGTTCTGGCGGTTGCGCATGGTAGCACCGGCCTTTGGCGGCGCTCAAGAATGCTCCGTGCGGCGCCGGGCCGCGCTATGCTGCACGGCATTCATTGCAGAAGGAAACCCGATTCATGGCAGGAAGCAGTTTGCTGTTGCTGATCGACGACATCGCCGCCGTGTTGGACGATGTGGCGTTGATGACCAAAATGGCCGCCAAGAAGACGGCCGGCGTGCTCGGCGACGATCTGGCACTCAATGCCCAGCAGGTCAGCGGCGTACGTGCCGAACGGGAAATCCCCGTGGTATGGGCCGTTGCCAAGGGCTCGTTCATCAACAAGCTGATCCTGGTGCCGTCGGCATTGGCCATCAGTGCGTTCATTCCGTGGCTGGTCATACCGTTGTTGATGGTCGGTGGCGCATACCTGTGCTACGAGGGTTTCGAGAAGCTCGCCCACAAGTTTCTGCACAGCAAGGCTGAAGATCAGGCTGAACATGCCGAACTGGTCGAGGCGGTGGCAGACCCTTCAGTCGATCTGGTGGCGTTCGAAAAGGACAAGATCAAGGGCGCGATCCGCACCGACTTTATTCTTTCGGCGGAAATCATCGCCATCACCCTGGGCGTCGTGGCCGACTCGGCGCTGACCCAACAAGTCGTTGTGCTCTCGGGCATCGCCATCGTCATGACTGTCGGCGTCTACGGGTTGGTGGCGGGTATCGTCAAACTCGATGACCTGGGTCTGTGGCTGACCCAGAAGCCGGGCCAGCTAGCCAAAAGCATTGGCGCAGGAATTCTGCGAGCGGCACCGTACATGATGAAAAGCCTGTCGGTGATCGGCACGGCGGCGATGTTCCTGGTCGGTGGCGGCATCCTCACCCATGGTGTACCCGTGGTGCATCACTGGATCGAGAACGTCAGCGCAGGGGCGGGTGGTGCCGGGTTTATCGTGCCGACGTTGCTTAACGGGCTGGCAGGGATTGTGGCGGGCGCGGTGGTGTTGGTGGGGGTGATGGCTGCCAGCAAAATCTGGAAAGCGTTGAAGGGCTGAACCTGGCAGTACGATCCACTGTGGGAGCGAGCAAGCCCGCTCCCACAGTGTTTTGTGTTCGCAGGATTACTCGGCAATCTGCAACTTGCGCGACTCGGTGTACACGTAACGCACCTTCTCATACTCGAACGGCGAGTTCAGCTGGCCATAACGGAAGCTCGTCTGGTAGCGCTTGTCGACGCCACGCAGAATCCACACCTCGGGATGGTTGGAACTGACTTCGGCAACGTTGAGGAAGTTGATGGCTGACTCGGCGCTGAAATCGACCACCAGCCCGCCCGTGTCACGCAGGTTCGACGGACCGAGGATCGGCAATATGAAATAGGCGCCGCCTGGAACACCGTAAAAGCCCAGGGTCTGGCCAAAGTCTTCGTTCTGGCGTGGCAAGCCCATGGCCGTGGCCGGGTCCCACAGGCCGGCGATGCCGATGGTGGTGTTGAGCAGCAGGCGCCCGGTAATTTCCATCGAGCGCTGGCCCTTGAACTGCAACAGACTGTTGAGCAGGTTCGGCACGTCGCCGATGTTGTTGAAGAAGTTGCTGACACCGGTGCGCAAGAAGCTTGGCGTGATGTAGCGATAGCCATCGACCACCGGCAGGAACACCCATTGGTCGAAGCGATAGTTGAAGTGGTAGACGCGGCGGTTCCACTCTTCCAGTGGGTCGTAGACGTTCAGCGCGCTGAGCGTCGAGCGCTCGAACTCGCGCTGATCCAGGCCCGGGTTGAATTTGAGTTTGCTCAACGGTTCCTTGAAGCCGTCACTGTCGACCACCACCGGGGCATTGGCTTTGCTGTTGTCGGCATTGGCAGCGGTTGTGCAGAGTAACGCGGCGATAAGCAGGAGGTATTTAGCCACGGAAGAACTCCAGCATGGCGTCGCTGTTGACGCGGTAGTTAAGGTTGCCGCAGTGGCCGCCCAGCGGGTAAACGGTCAGGCGATCACCAAAGGTCTTGCGCAGGAAACCGAGGTCTCCGGGACCGAGGATGACGTCGTCGGCGTTGTGCATGACGGCAATTTTCGGGCTGTCGTGCAGGTAGTCCTTCAGCGCATACAGACTCACCTGATCAATCAGTTGCAGCAGGCTGCCGCCGTCGGTACGGGCGCGCCACATCGGAATGACCTGCTCGGTGATGTAGCAGTCGAAGTCACATTGCAGCGCACGCTTGAGGTACGGCGTCATGCTGGTGCCTTCGGTGATTGGTGTTTTCGGTGGAGTGATGAGGCCGCGGCGGTTGATCAGATCCGACGTGAAGGCGATGTCGGCCGCCGAGAAGCGGAACGACGTGCCGATCAACATGGCCATCTGTTCGTTGGTCAGGTGTTGCTTGGACTGTTGGAAGTCGTAGAGCAGTGCATCGTTGAGATCGATGTAGCCCTTCTGCTGGAAGTAACGGGTCAGTTTATTCAGCACCAGCTCGTAGAAGGTGGTCGTATTGGTGATGCCCTTGACCTCCGTTTGTACAAGCTTGTCCAGGTTGGTGATCGAGGTGTACAGGTTGACCGGAGGATTGAGCAGCAACACTTTCTTGAAATTGAAGCTGCGGCGGGTTTCGTCCAGATGGGCCACGAATGCCGCATCCAGCGCGCCGAGGCTATAGCCTGTCAGGTAATACTCAGTGACCGGCAGCTTTGGGTTCTGCGCGCGTACAGCCTGCATCACCCGGTACATGTCTTCGGCGTCGTCCTTGGTGATACCGGGGGTGGCAAAACGTGAGGCGGCGCTCATGAAGTCGAAGCTGGTGGGTGATGACAATTGCACCACGTGATAGCCGGCCTTGTAGTAAAGCTTTTTCAGGTATTCGTTCAGGCTGCTGTCATAGCGCGCGCCGGTGCCGGCGATCAGAAAGATCAGCGGTGCGGCTTTGCCTTGCGTGGCGATGCGATAGGTGAGTTTCTTGACCGGCCAGAAGTTGTCTGGAAGCTCGAATTGACGCTCCGGGCGCAAGGTGAGGCTGCGATCCGACTGATCGATGTCATCGTCCAGTGGCAGGTCCGGACGCAGATCCGGAGGCGTCGTGGCGATGGTCGCCTCGAATGGGTTGCTCAGCGGATAGCCATAACTGGCGGCATCGATATCCACCGCCAGCGCGGACGCACTCAAGATAAGGCCGCCAAACAGGGCGGCGAAGCGCAAGGAACGGAGCATGACTGGATTCCTTAAAGGAAGGTGCCGAATGAAGTTCGCAGGCTATGACCACTGGATTTGCGCCAAAGTGCCACGCATCGGCACCAAACAGGCCTAATTCGGAGTAATAGTAGCTGGACGATACACTTTGCAGCGATTGCATGACCAGTTAACAGTTGTTAGTGCTTGCGTAAGGCCGCCGGGCGATTAAGCTGGCCGCCGTTTTCGCTTTATTGGAGTGCTTCATGTCCCGCCGTCTGCCCGTGATTTTGTTGCTTGTTTTGCTGCCGTTTTGGCTGGCCGCCAGTTATGGCGCGCGTTATGGCTTCATGGAAGACGCGCAATGGGTGGGTATCTGCGTGGATGAGGCGAATCGTTGGGAATGTCAGGTTCGTTCGAACCTGGGGCTGATGATTCACTTCGCGATTTTGGGCTGGACTGCGTTGATCGCTGCGTTGATCGGCTTTGTGATGCCAGGGCGGGCAGGGTGGTGGCTGGCGGTGCTGGCGCTGGTGTTCGGGTTCCCGGCGCTGGCGTTGTACAACACGACGTTGGCGGTGTTTGCGGTGGTGATTGCGGGGTTGCGGTTGGTCAGGGCTCCCCGTAGCGCCTGATAGTCTGCCTTCGCGAGCAGGCTCGCTCTCACAGTTGATCTCCATCGAACACATTATTTGTGAATGAAAATCCAGTGTGGGAGCGAGACTGCTCGCGAAGAGGTTGGCAAGCACGCTGAAAGCTTAAGCCTTGCGAACCCGCAAACTCCGCCACAACGCCACCACCATCAACACACTCACCAGCGCCCAGCCCCAGGCCTGCTGGTTCTCCAGCCCTTCGCGGTACAACTGCGGCGCAATGCCGGCGCCGATGATGAAGGTCAGCAGCGTAATCTCCCGGCGCGGTGCGCTCACCGGACGGCACAGATAGACCAGCGCCGGGACGATGAACGCCACGCTCGGGAAGCTGCGATAGCGTGGGTCGAATACCAGTTCCAGCATCGTCACCGCCGCGGCAAACCCTGTCACCGCCAACAACCAGCCTGATCGACGTTCGAGCACATTGAATGCCCATCCACGCCACCCGGTGCGAGGGCTCAATGTCAGTGCGACGTGAGTCAGTATCAACAGGTTCAGCGCCGTCAGCAACGCGACCCACAGCCATTCACTGGCAAAACGCGTGGTGACGCGGGCCAGATCACCCCAGGCGCCAATCGAGCAAGCCGCCAGGGCGCCCAGCAGCGGCAGCACCAGCGCCGCGCGAGTGCTGCGCACACGGCCGCCGAGGATCAACGTGCCGAGGAAGATCAAGCTGCCCACCATCAGCCACTGCGACCAGTAAGGTACGTTCGACACTGGCCCGGCCAGTACACCTTTGTCCTGACGGTCGGCATCGAACAGCCCCCAGTAACCACCGACCGCACCTTCGCTGGCACGTTTCCACGGTTGGTCGAAGGCTTCGATCAGGTTGTAGTGCCAACCTTGCTGCTCGGCCATGGCGACAAAACCACGAATGAACCTGGCTTCGTTGACCCGGCTCGGCAGGGCGGTTTTACGCTGGCGGCCTTCGCTTGGCCAGCCGGTTTCGCCGATCATCACGTCCTTGGGGGCGAACATTTTGCCGAACATATGACGAATATCGGCAACTTGCGACAAGGCAACGTCAATGTTCGAAGGATGATCTTCCCAGTACGGCAGCAGGTGGATAGTGATGAAGTCTACCGCTGGGGCGACTTCAGGGTGCTTCTGCCAGAACTCCCAAACGTCGGCATAAGTGACGGGCTGTTTGACTTGGCTTTTAACCTTTTCAATTAGCCTGACCAACTGTGATCCGGTGATTTCCTTGCGCAAGAGGGTTTCGTTGCCGACGATCACCGAGGTCACTACGTCCGCGTTAGCGTTTGCAGAAGCAATCAGCAGGTCGACTTCTTTGGCGGTGTCGACTGGATTACTGTTGACCCAGGCCCCGATCATCATTTTCAACCCATGCTTGCGCGCCAGATCGGGCAGGGCGTCGAGACCGGTCATGGAGTAGGTGCGGATGCATTCGAAACTTTTGGCCAGCAACGCAAGGTCGGCGTCCATGCGCTCGGGGCGCAAGTTGAACGGCACATCGAACGGCGACTGGTCTTTGTCGAACGGGGTGTAGGAGGCGCATTGCAGCTTGTGCGTCGGGGTGGCGACGTCCGGCAGGATCACCGGTTTGCCCAGGCCGTACCAAAAGCCGCCAAAGGCAAAAAGCCCCAGCAGACAGGCGAAAAGATAAGCAAAAAAAGGAAAGCGGGATGTCGCGGGCATGGTCAGGCCGTCTGGGAGCAAAGCGGCGCATGTTACCTGTATTTTTCGCGTGCTTGGTGGCCTGCATGATTTTGACATGCAAAGTTCGGGCGGATTGCCCGAGGCGTTTGTCTGGCGCGGGTTTAATGGCGTTCTGATGTCGTTTCTCGATGCCTTGAGGTCGCTGGCAGAGCAGGTCGCAATGACTGTCAGGTTGATTATCGAAGGCGTCAGTACTCCGCTGATGATCGAAAGAGTTTGCGGTGGGCGTGATGGGGGCGCTGTGCACCATAACAATACGTTGAAGCGACTCGGCACCCGTCGAGCGCAGCACTTTCGGGGAAGTAACGATGAAGATGCGACGACTTTTAGGCGCAGGTGCCGCTCTGGCGCTTGCGATGGGCTCCACATTCGCCAGCGCAGCAACCCAGACCCTGAGCATCGGTTACGTTGACGGCTGGTCCGACAGCGTCGCGACCACTCACGTAGCGGCTGAAGTGATCAAGCAGAAACTCGGTTATGACGTGAAGCTGCAAGCGGTCGCTACCGGGATCATGTGGCAAGGCGTGGCTACCGGCAAACTTGACGCCATGCTGTCGGCCTGGCTGCCGGTGACCCACGGCGATTACTGGACGAAGAACAAGGATCAAGTCGTCGACTATGGTCCGAACTTCAAGGACGCGAAAATCGGTCTGATCGTGCCGGAGTACGTCAAGGCCCAGTCGCTTGACGACTTGAAAACCGACGACAGCTTCAAAAAACGCATCGTCGGCATCGACGCCGGTTCGGGCGTGATGCTCAAGACCGAACAGGCGATCAAGGACTATGACCTGACTGGCTATCAACTCAAGGCCAGTTCCGGCGCCGGCATGATTGCCGAGCTGACTCGCGCCGAGAAGAAAAACGAATCCATTGCCGTGACCGGTTGGGTGCCGCACTGGATGTTCGCCAAGTGGAAACTGCGCTTCCTCGAAGACCCGAAAGGCGTGTATGGCGCGGCCGAAACCGTGAACAGCATCGGTAGCAAAGAGCTGGCAACCAAGGCGCCGGAAGTGGCCAAGTTCCTGAAAAACTTCCAGTGGGCCTCGAAAGACGAAATCGGTGAAGTCATGCTAGCGATCCAGGAAGGCGCCAAGCCTGACGCAGCCGCGAAGGATTGGGTGGCCAAGCACCCTGAGCGCGTGGCTGACTGGACTAAATAAACGTCTATTTAGCGCTGCTCGCTTTTCCCTGTGGGAGCGAGTCTGCTCGCGAATGCGGTCTATCGGTCGACTCAGATGTTGACTGACACGACGCTTTCGCGAGCAGGCTCGCTCCCTCAGTTATTTATGGTGTGCTGGTAAATGGCGAGAACGTCATGTGGTTCTAAGACTAAGGTCGTCTGGAACCTGTCCTTGAGCCGAATAGAGTGGCTACGTTCCAACTAAATTTGTGCTGCGAGGATAAAAACAATGAACGACAGCATTTACCTCTCGATTCAAAACAGCCCGCGATTCAAGGAGCTGGTTAGCAAGAGGGAACGATTCGCCTGGATTCTTTCGGCGATCATGCTAGGGCTTTACTCCGGATTCATCCTTTTGATTGCCTACGGGCCGCAGGTACTGGGGGCGAAACTCAGCCCTGAGTCCTCGATTACCTGGGGCATACCGATCGGTGTCGGGCTGATTGTTTCGGCCTTCGTCCTGACCGGTATTTACGTACGACGCGCCAATGGCGAGTTCGACGACCTGAACAATGCGATTCTCAAGGAGGCTCAGCAATGATCCGGCGTCTAATGGCTCTTTTGAGCATCGCAGCCTTCGCACCGGGCGCCTGGGCGGCTGACGCCCTGACCGGTGCCGTGCAGAAGCAACCGCTTAACGTGTCCGCGATTGTGATGTTTGTCGCCTTCGTCGGTGCGACCCTGTGCATCACTTACTGGGCCTCCAAACGCAACAAGTCGGCAGCCGACTACTATGCGGCGGGCGGCAAGATCACCGGTTTCCAGAACGGTCTGGCAATCGCCGGTGACTACATGTCCGCGGCGTCCTTCCTGGGTATTTCCGCGCTGGTGTTCACCTCCGGCTACGACGGCCTGATCTATTCGATCGGCTTCCTGGTGGGTTGGCCGATCATTTTGTTCCTGATCGCCGAGCGCCTGCGTAACCTGGGTAAATACACCTTTGCCGACGTGGCGTCCTACCGCCTGGGGCAAACCCAGATCCGTTCGCTGTCCGCCTGCGGTTCGCTGGTGGTGGTGGCGTTCTACCTGATCGCGCAAATGGTTGGCGCCGGCAAGCTGATCCAGCTGCTGTTCGGCCTTGATTACCATGTTGCGGTGATCCTCGTCGGTATCCTGATGTGCGCCTACGTACTGTTCGGCGGCATGTTGGCGACCACATGGGTGCAGATCATCAAGGCAGTCCTGCTGCTGTCCGGTGCCTCCTTCATGGCGCTGATGGTGATGAAGCACGTCAACTTCGACTTCAACATGCTGTTCTCCGAAGCCATCAAGGTTCACCCGAAAGCTGACGCGATCATGAGCCCGGGCGGCCTGGTGAAAGATCCGATCTCGGCGTTCTCCCTCGGTCTGGCGCTGATGTTCGGTACCGCTGGCCTGCCTCACATCCTGATGCGCTTCTTCACTGTGAGTGACGCGAAAGAAGCTCGTAAGAGCGTGCTGTACGCAACCGGTTTCATTGGCTACTTCTATATCCTGACCTTCATCATCGGTTTCGGCGCGATCCTGCTGGTCAGCACCAACCCGGCCTTCAAAGATGCTGCCGGCGCATTGCTGGGCGGTAACAACATGGCGGCGGTGCACCTGTCCAACGCGGTCGGTGGCAGTATCTTCCTGGGCTTCATTTCGGCGGTAGCGTTCGCAACCATTCTGGCAGTGGTTGCCGGTCTGACCCTGGCCGGTGCATCGGCGGTGTCTCACGACCTGTACGCCAGCGTGATCAAGAAAGGCAAGGCCAACGAGAAGGATGAGATCCGCGTCTCGAAAATCACCACTGTCGCCTTGGCGGTGTTGGCGATCGCACTGGGCATCCTGTTCGAAAGCCAGAACATCGCGTTCATGGTAGGCCTGGCGTTCTCCATCGCGGCGAGCTGCAACTTCCCTGTGTTGCTGCTTTCCATGTACTGGAAAAAGCTGACCACCCGCGGTGCGATGATCGGCGGCTGGATGGGCCTGGTAAGTGCCGTGGGCCTGATGGTGCTCGGTCCGACCATCTGGGTGCAGATCCTGCATCACGAGAAGGCGATCTTCCCGTACGAGTACCCGGCGCTGTTCTCGATGATCATTGCCTTTATCGGTATCTGGTTCTTCTCGGTTACCGACAAGTCGACTGCGGCTGACAATGAGCGGGCGCTGTTCTTCCCGCAATTCGTCCGCTCGCAGACGGGGTTGGGGGCGAGTGGTGCGGTTTCGCACTAAGGCTTCAGCGATCTATATATAAGCTGCGTTAAATATGAATGCCCCGGTCGAGAGATCGGGGCATTTTTTTTGTGGGCGGTTATCGGATGTTTTAGGCGTGAAGTTTGATTGTGGAGGGGGTGACCGGGTGCATATCCATTGCTGAGGTAATGGCTGCATATGGTTTCGCCCTACGGCGAGTCCCTTTGGCTCAGCCTTCCGAAGGGGCGGGCAGATCAAAAGCAGCCGAGGCGAGCTGACACTCGACCTCACTGCTGTTCGCGTTCCGCTGTGGGAGCGCAGGCCAAACAAAAACGGCCTCTATATAAATAGAGGCCGTTCCCGGTGCAACCAAGACGTTATCGCAAGACAGGTCTTATTTGCGGTCTTCCAGCTTGGTGATGTCACGCGACTCGTAGCCGGTGTACAACTGGCGCGGGCGACCGATCTTGTACGGGCTGGAGAGCATTTCTTTCCAGTGGGAGATCCAGCCGACGGTCCGCGCCAGGGCGAAGATCACGGTGAACATGCTGGTTGGAATGCCGATCGCCTTGAGGATGATCCCCGAGTAGAAGTCGACGTTCGGGTACAGCGAACGTTCGATGAAGTACGGGTCGGTCAGGGCGATCTCTTCCAGGCGCATGGCCAGTTCGAGTTGCGGATCGTTGGTGATGCCCAGTTCCTTCAGCACTTCGTCGCAAGTCTGCTTCATGACGGTGGCGCGCGGGTCGCGGTTTTTGTAAACGCGGTGACCGAAGCCCATCAGTTTGAACGGATCGTTCTTGTCCTTGGCCTTGGCGATGTACTTGTCGATGTTCGAGACATCGCCGATTTCATCGAGCATGGTCAGTACGGCTTCGTTGGCGCCGCCGTGGGCAGGGCCCCACAGTGCAGCGATACCGGCGGCGATACAGGCGAACGGGTTGGCGCCTGAAGAGCCCGCCAGACGTACGGTGGAAGTCGATGCGTTCTGCTCGTGGTCGGCGTGGAGGATGAAAATCCGGTCCATGGCCTTGGCGAGTACCGGGCTGATCGGTTTGATCTCGCACGGGGTGTTGAACATCATGTGCAGGAAGTTTTCCGCGTACGACAGGTCGTTGCGCGGGTACATCATGGGTTGACCCATGGAGTACTTGTAAACCATCGCTGCCAGGGTCGGCATCTTGGCAACCAGGCGGATCGCGGAGATTTCGCGATGCTGCGGGTTATTGATGTCCAGGGAGTCGTGGTAGAAGGCCGAGAGGGCGCCGACTACGCCGCACATGACGGCCATCGGGTGGGCGTCGCGACGGAAGCCGTTGAAGAAAGTCTTCAGCTGCTCGTGAACCATGGTGTGGTTCTTGACGGTGCCGACGAACTGGGCCTTCTGTTCTGCGGTCGGCAATTCGCCGTTGAGCAGCAGATAGCAGGTTTCCAGGTAGTCCGACTTTTCAGCCAGCTGTTCGATCGGGTAGCCGCGGTGCAACAGAATGCCGTTGTCGCCGTCAATATAGGTGATCTTCGACTCGCAGGAAGCGGTCGACATGAAACCAGGGTCAAAGGTAAAGCGGCCCGTGGCCGTCAGACCCCGAACATCGATAACATCGGGACCAACGGTGCCGGTTAAAATGGGCAGCTCGACGGGGGCTGCGCCCTCGATGATCAACTGCGCTTTTTTGTCAGCCATGTGGCCTCCTATTTATGCTTGAAATCATCAGACAGACCCCCCACGCAGGGCCCGCACCACTATAGTGAGATAAATTCGAATGTCAATTTGCCTAAAGTCTTGCTCCAGAAGGCTTTAACCCGACTTTTTTCTCGAAATTGCCTGCCATTTACGCCTTTTATACGCGTTGTGCAATCAGCTATTTGGGCTAGGTGTTTGCGTTGTCATTAGTAGCCTAACTGTCTATACTCGGCCACCGACCGCCAAGGGCTTTTGGGCCTGCTTTATTGGGGGTCGCATCCCTGGGTGGTGGTTACCTGACCAGTGCACTCCCCAACAACTTTGCCCTGATTGTTAGGGGCTCTTCAGTGTGAAAAAAAGCCGTGAAAAGCCAACGACCTGTAAACCTAGACCTAAGGACCATCAAACTCCCCATCACCGGCGTTACGTCGTTTCTTCACCGTGTTTCCGGCATCATCCTCTTCCTGGGCCTGGGCTTCATGCTTTATGCATTGGGCAAATCCCTGGGTTCCGAGGAAGGTTTTGCCGACGTGAAGGCAACCTTGACCAGCCCTCTGGCCAAGTTCGTAGCATGGGGCCTCCTTTCCGCTCTCCTGTATCACCTGGTAGCCGGTGTGCGCCACATGATTATGGACATGGGCATCGGTGAGACGCTGGAAGGCGGCACGCTGGGCTCGAAAATCATTATCGCCGTGTCTGCGGTGCTGATCATTCTGGCGGGAGTTTGGATATGGTAACCAGCGTTACGAACCTGTCGCGTTCGGGCCTCTATGACTGGATGGCGCAACGTGTGTCTGCGGTTGTTCTCGCGGCTTATTTCATCTTCCTGATCGGATACCTCGCAGCGAACCCGGGCATTGGCTACGACCAATGGCATGGTCTGTTCGCCCACAACGGGATGCGTATCTTCAGTCTGCTGGCCCTCGTTGCCCTGGGCGCTCACGCCTGGGTTGGCATGTGGACCATCGCGACCGACTACCTGACGCCGATGGCGCTGGGCAAGTCCGCGACCGCAGTACGTTTCCTTTTCCAGTCGGTATGCGGCGTTGCGATGTTCGCGTACTTCGTCTGGGGTGTGCAGATTCTCTGGGGTATCTGATTCATGGCTAACATTCCAACGATTTCTTTCGACGCCATCATTATTGGTGGTGGCGGTGCCGGCATGCGCGCAGCGCTGCAACTGGCGCAAGGCGGCCACAAGACTGCCGTGATCACCAAGGTGTTCCCGACCCGTTCGCACACTGTGTCGGCACAGGGCGGCATCACCTGCGCCATCGCGTCGGCCGACCCGAACGATGACTGGCGCTGGCACATGTACGATACCGTCAAGGGTTCCGACTACATCGGTGACCAGGATGCTATCGAATACATGTGTCAGGAAGGCCCGGCTGCCGTTTTCGAGCTGGACCACATGGGGCTGCCGTTCTCGCGTACCGAAACCGGTCGTATCTACCAGCGTCCATTCGGCGGTCAGTCGAAGGATTACGGTAAAGGCGGGCAGGCTGCCCGTACTTGCGCCGCTTCCGACCGTACCGGTCACGCGCTGTTGCACACCCTTTATCAGGGCAACCTGAAAGCCGGTACCACGTTCCTGAACGAGTACTACGCTGTTGACCTGGTGAAAAATCAGGACGGCGCGTTTGTTGGCGTTATCGCCATCTGTATCGAAACCGGCGAAACCACCTATATCCGTTCGAAAGCCACCGTGCTGGCGACTGGCGGTGCAGGTCGTATCTACGCCTCGACCACCAACGCCCTGATCAACACCGGTGACGGCGTCGGCATGGCCCTGCGTGCAGGCGTACCGGTACAAGACATCGAAATGTGGCAGTTCCACCCGACCGGTATCGCCGGCGCCGGTGTACTGGTGACCGAAGGTTGCCGTGGTGAAGGTGGTTACCTGATCAACAAGCACGGCGAGCGTTTCATGGAGCGTTATGCTCCGAACGCCAAAGACCTTGCCGGTCGTGACGTTGTTGCCCGTTCGATGGTTAAAGAGATCATCGCCGGTAACGGTTGCGGTCCGAATGGCGACCACGTAATGCTCAAACTCGACCACCTGGGCGAGGAAGTGCTGCACAGCCGTCTGCCAGGCATCTGCGAACTGTCGAAAACCTTCGCTCACGTTGACCCGGTTGTTGCGCCTGTTCCGGTTGTTCCGACTTGCCACTATATGATGGGCGGCGTTGCCACCAACATTCATGGCCAGGCAATCACTCAGGATGCCGACGGCGTCGACACCATCATCCCTGGTCTGTTCGCAGTGGGTGAAGTGGCTTGCGTATCGGTTCACGGTGCCAACCGTCTGGGCGGCAACTCGTTGCTCGACCTGGTGGTATTCGGTCGCGCGGCGGGTCTGCATCTGGAAAAAGCCCTGACCGACGGTATCGAATACGACGACGCTACCGACGCCGACATCAATGCGGCCCTGTCGCGTCTGTCCGCTCTGAACGAGCGTACCGAAGGCGAAGACGTCGCCACCCTGCGTCGTGAGCTGCAAAGCTGCATGCAGAACTACTTCGGTGTATTCCGTACCGGTGAATACATGCAGAAGGGTATTGCCCAGCTGGCTGATCTGCGTACCCGTATCGCCAACGTCAAGATCAACGACAAGTCGCAGGCGTTCAACACGGCGCGTATCGAAGCACTGGAACTGCAAAACCTGCTGGAAGTGGCTGAAGCGACCGCCATCGCTGCAGAAGTGCGCAAAGAATCCCGCGGTGCTCACGCTCGTGAAGACTTCGAAGACCGTGACGACGAAAACTGGCTGTGCCACACCCTGTACTTCCCGGGTGAGAAGCGCGTTGCCAAGCGTGCAGTGAACTTCTCGCCGAAGACTGTTCCGACTTTTGAACCTAAGATTCGGACTTATTAAGGGTGGCCGCCATGTTGCAAGTCAGTGTTTATCGTTACAACCCTGATCAGGACGCTGCGCCGTTCATGCAGGAATTCCAGGTCGATACCGGTGGTAAAGACCTGATGGTGCTGGACGTGCTGGCGCTGATCAAAGAGCAGGACGAAGGTTTCTCCTATCGTCGCTCCTGCCGTGAAGGCGTTTGCGGCTCCGACGGCATGAACATCAACGGCAAGAACGGCCTGGCGTGCATCACGCCACTGTCCGCCGTTGTAAAAGGTAACAAGTTGATCGTTCGTCCTTTGCCAGGTTTGCCGGTTATCCGTGACCTGGTTGTTGATATGAGCATCTTCTACAAGCAATACGAGAAGGTTAAGCCATTCCTGCAGAACGACACGCCGGCTCCGGCCATCGAGCGTCTGCAGTCCCCTGAAGAGCGTGAAAAGCTCGACGGTCTGTACGAGTGCATCCTGTGTGCTTGCTGCTCGACCTCTTGCCCGTCCTTCTGGTGGAACCCGGACAAGTTCCTGGGTCCAGCTGCCCTGCTGCAAGCGTACCGCTTCCTGGCAGACAGCCGCGACACCAAGACGGCCGAGCGTCTGGCTTCGCTGGATGACCCGTTCAGCGTATTCCGCTGCCGCGGGATCATGAACTGCGTCAACGTATGTCCGAAAGGCCTGAACCCGACTAAGGCCATCGGTCACATCCGTCACATGCTGCTCTCCAGCGGCGTGTGATTCAGCTGCTGTAACTCAGCTGTTGTAAATGTAGTGCCGCTGTAAACGTAGAGGCTAAGGCGCGGGCTTCAACCCGCGTCCTGGCTATAACCAGAGCGGCAGCTTAAAAGGCTGCGGCTCTTACTTTGAAGAAATGAGACAAGCAGGGGCATCCGGGCTGGTACCCGGACTATCAGTGTGATCCTAGTGGCTTGTTTTGGTCGCTGCATTTGGACTTCTGCAAGTTTGCTCGGTGTCGACACCGGTGGTGTTCCCCTAACCGAGGGTGACCAAGCATGCAAGAAAGCGTGATGCAGCGCATGTGGAACAGCGCCTACCTATCCGGTAGTAACGCTGCCTATGTGGAAGAGCTCTACGAGCTCTACCTGCACGACCCTAACGCTGTGCCAGAAGAGTGGCGCACCTACTTCCAGAAGTTGCCTGCCGACGGCAACTCTGCCACCGATGTTTCGCACTCCACAATTCGCGATCATTTCGTCTTGCTGGCAAAGAACCAGCGCCGCGCCCAACCGGTTTCCGCCGGCAGCGTGAGCAGTGAGCACGAGAAGAAGCAAGTTGAAGTGCTGCGATTGATCCAGGCCTACCGTATGCGTGGCCACCAGGCAGCCCAGCTTGACCCGCTGGGGCTGTGGCAGCGTACTGCACCTGCAGACCTGTCGATCAATCATTACGGCTTGACCAATGCCGATCTTGATACGACCTTCCGTGCCGGCGACCTGTTCATCGGCAAAGAGGAAGCGAGCCTACGCGAAATTCACGAAGCGTTGCAGCAGACATATTGCCGCACCATCGGCGCTGAATTCACGCATATCACCGATTCCCAGCAGCGCCAGTGGTTCCAGCAGCGTCTGGAAAGCGTGCGTGGCCGTCCGACGTACTCCGCCGACATCAAGAGCCACCTGCTTGAACGCGTCACTGCCGGCGAAGGCCTGGAAAAATACCTGGGTACCAAATACCCGGGCACCAAGCGTTTCGGCCTGGAAGGCGGCGAGAGCCTGATTCCGATGCTCGACGAGCTGATCCAGCGTTCCGGTTCCTACGGCACCAAGGAAATCGTCATCGGCATGGCCCACCGTGGCCGTCTGAACGTGCTGGTCAACACCTTCGGCAAGAACCCGCGCGAGCTGTTCGACGAGTTCGAAGGCAAGAAAAAGGTTGAACTGGGTTCCGGTGACGTTAAATACCATCAGGGCTTCTCGTCCAACGTGATGACCACCGGCGGTGAAGTTCACCTGGCCATGGCGTTCAACCCGTCCCACCTGGAAATCGTATCTCCAGTGGTCGAGGGTTCCGTTCGCGCCCGTCAGGATCGTCGTAACGACCCTACCGGTGAGAAGGTTCTGCCGATCTCCATCCACGGTGACGCGGCATTCGCCGGTCAAGGCGTGGTGATGGAAACCTTCCAGATGTCGCAGACCCGCGGTTTCAAGACTGGCGGCACCGTGCACATCGTGATCAACAACCAGGTCGGTTTCACCATCAGCAACCCGCTGGACTCGCGTTCCACCGAGTACGCTACCGACGTCGCGAAAATGATCCAGGCGCCGATCCTCCATGTAAATGGTGATGATCCGGAAGCCGTATTGTTCGTGACCCAGCTGGCCATCGACTACCGCATGCAGTTCAAGCGTGACGTGGTGATCGATCTGGTCTGCTACCGTCGCCGCGGCCACAACGAGGCTGACGAACCTAGCGGCACCCAGCCACTGATGTATCAGCAGATCACCAAGCAGCGCACCACTCGTGAGCTGTATGCCGATCGTCTGACCCAGAGCGGTGTGATGGACGCAGAACGCGTTCAGGCGAAAGTCGACGAATACCGCAACGCGCTGGACAATGGTCTGCACGTGGTGAAAAGCCTGGTCAAGGAGCCGAACAAAGAGCTGTTCGTGGATTGGCGTCCGTATCTGGGTCACGCCTGGACCGCGCGTCACGACACTCGCTTCGACCTGAAGACCTTGCAGGAACTGTCCGCCAAGCTGCTGGAAATTCCGGAAGGCTTCGTGGTTCAGCGCCAGGTTGCCAAGATCTACGAAGACCGTCAGAAGATGCAAGCCGGCGGCTTGCCGATCAACTGGGGTTACGCCGAAACCATGGCGTACGCGACCCTGGCGTTCGAAGGTCACCCGATCCGCATGACCGGCCAGGACATCGGCCGCGGTACGTTCTCGCACCGTCATGCCGTGTTGCACAACCAGAAGGATGCGGGCACTTACGTGCCGTTGCAGAACCTGTACGACGGTCAGCCACGCTTCGACCTGTACGACTCGTTCCTGTCCGAAGAGGCCGTGCTGGCGTTCGAATACGGTTATTCGACCACCACGCCAAACGCCCTGGTTATCTGGGAAGCCCAGTTCGGCGACTTCGCCAACGGTGCTCAGGTGGTTATCGACCAGTTCATCACCAGTGGCGAGCACAAGTGGGGCCGCCTGTGCGGTCTGACCATGCTGCTGCCGCACGGTTATGAAGGTCAGGGGCCGGAGCACTCCTCGGCTCGTCTGGAGCGTTACCTGCAACTGTGCGCCGAGCACAACATTCAGGTGTGCATGCCGACGACGCCGGCTCAGATCTATCACTTGCTGCGCCGTCAGGTGATTCGCCCGCTGCGCAAACCATTGGTAGTCCTGACTCCGAAGTCGCTGCTGCGTCACAAGTTGGCCGTCTCGACGCTTGAAGATCTGGCCGAAGGTTCGTTCCAGACCGTTATCCCGGAAATCGATGCCCTGGACCCGAAAAAGGTCGAGCGCATTGTTCTGTGCAGCGGCAAGGTCTACTACGACCTGCTGGAAAAACGCCGTGCCGAAGGCCGTGACGATATCGCCATCGTGCGTATCGAGCAGTTGTACCCATTCCCTGAGGACGACTTGAACGAAGTCCTGGCTCCTTACACCAACGCCAAACATGCCGTCTGGTGCCAGGAAGAGCCGATGAACCAGGGCGCGTGGTACAGCAGCCAGCACCACATGCGTCGCAGCATCAGCAACCTCAACAAGTCTCTCGTACTCGAGTACGCGGGCCGTGAGGCTTCTGCTGCACCCGCATGCGGTTACGCATCGATGCACGCCGAGCAGCAGGAACAACTGCTGCAAGACGCCTTTACCGTTTAATGCCTTCGCGCACCTGAAACCGAATTTAAGGAACCACAGATAATGGCTATCGAGATCAAAGCCCCCACTTTCCCGGAATCGGTTGCCGATGGCACCGTTGCCACCTGGCACAAACAACCGGGCGACGCCGTCAAGCGTGACGAACTGATTGTCGACATCGAAACCGACAAAGTCGTACTGGAAGTTCTGGCCACTGCTGACGGCGTGCTGGGCGCTATCGTCAAGAACGAAGGCGACACCGTTCTGTCCGACGAAGTGTTGGGCTCGATCGTTGAAGGTGGCGCTGCCGCCGCTGCTCCAGCTGCTGCCCCGGCCGCCGCTGCTCAAGCCGCTGCTCCGGCTGCCGAAGGCGAAGATGATCCTGTTGCTGCCCCGGCTGCTCGCAAGCTGGCTGAAGAAAACGGTATCAACATCGCGTCCGTTGCCGGTACCGGCAAAGGCGGTCGTGTGACCAAGGAAGACGTGGTTGCGGCCGTTGCCGCCAAGAAAGCCGCTCCGGCTGCTGCGCCTGCCAAGGCTGCCGCACCTGCCGCTGCTGCTCCGGTATTCGCGGCCGGTGACCGCGTTGAAAAGCGCGTTCCGATGACCCGTCTGCGTGCCAAGGTTGCCGAGCGTCTGGTTGAAGCTCAATCGAACATGGCGATGCTGACCACTTTCAACGAAGTCGACATGACCGAAGTCATGGCCCTGCGTTCGAAGTACAAGGATCTGTTCGAGAAGTCCCACAACGGCGTGCGCCTGGGCTTCATGTCGTTCTTCGTGAAAGCCGCTACCGAAGCGCTCAAGCGCTTCCCGGCTGTCAACGCGTCGATCGACGGTGCGGACATCGTCTACCACGGCTACGCTGACGTCGGTGTTGCTGTTTCCAGCGACCGCGGCCTGGTGGTACCGGTTCTGCGTAACGCCGAGCTGATGAGCCTGGCTGAAATCGAAGGCGGCATCGCTACGTTCGGCAAGAAAGCCCGTGACGGCAAACTGTCGATGGAAGAAATGACTGGCGGTACGTTCACCATCACCAACGGCGGTACCTTCGGTTCGATGATGTCGACCCCGATCGTCAACCCGCCGCAGGCTGCGATTCTGGGCATGCACAACATCATCCAGCGTCCTATGGCGATCAACGGCCAGGTCGTTATCCGTCCGATGATGTACCTGGCGCTGTCCTACGATCACCGTCTGATCGATGGCAAAGAAGCTGTGACCTTCCTGGTGACCATCAAGAACCTGCTGGAAGACCCGGCTCGTCTGTTGCTGGATATCTGATAGAAGCAGTCGCGAGCTGCAAGCTACAAGCTGCAAGTAAAGGCAGTTTGGCTTGTGGCTTGCGGCTTGAAGCTTTTCGCTCAAGAGGATTTTTTGAATGTCGCAGAAATTTGACGTAGTAGTGATCGGTGCGGGCCCTGGCGGCTATGTTGCTGCCATCAAGGCCGCGCAACTGGGTCTCACCACGGCCTGCATCGAGAAGTACACCGACAAGGAAGGCAAACTGGCGCTGGGCGGTACCTGCCTGAACGTCGGCTGCATTCCGTCGAAAGCCCTGCTGGACAGCTCGTGGAAATTCCACGAAGCGCAGGATGGCTTCGCGATCCACGGCATCAACCACACTGGCGTGACCATGGACGTGCCAGCGATGGTCGGCCGCAAGGCCAACATCGTCAAAGGTCTGACCTCCGGCGTTGCAACCCTGTTCAAGGCCAACGGCGTTACTTCGATCCAGGGCCACGGCAAGCTGCTGGCCGGCAAGAAAGTCGAAGTCACCAAGCCTGATGGTTCGGTTGAAGTCATCGAAGCCGAAAACGTGATCCTGGCTCCAGGTTCGCGTCCGATCGACATTCCACCGGCCCCGGTCGACCAGAATGTGATCGTTGACTCCACCGGCGCACTGGAATTCCAATCCGTTCCCAAGCGTCTGGGCGTGATCGGCGCCGGCGTGATCGGTCTGGAACTGGGTTCGGTCTGGTCCCGTCTGGGTGCTGAGGTGACTGTCCTGGAAGCCCTGGACACCTTCCTGATGGCAGCCGACACAGCCGTTTCCAAGGAAGCGCTGAAAACCCTGACCAAGCAGGGCCTGGACATCAAGCTGGGCGCTCGCGTGACCGGTTCGAAAGTGAACGGCGACGAAGTCGTTGTGAACTACACCGATGCCAACGGCGAACAGAACATCACGTTCGACAAGCTGATCGTAGCCGTTGGTCGCCGTCCGGTGACCACTGATCTGCTGGCCGCCGACTGCGGCGTGACCCTCGACGAGCGCGGTTTCGTGCACGTTGACGATCACTGCGCCACCACCGTACCGGGCGTTTACGCCATCGGTGACGTGGTTCGCGGCATGATGCTGGCGCACAAGGCGTCGGAAGAGGGCATCATGGTTGTCGAGCGCATCAAGGGCCACAAGGCCCAGATGAACTATGATCTGATCCCTTCGGTTATTTATACTCACCCGGAAATCGCGTGGGTCGGTAAAACCGAGCAGGCCTTGAAAGCTGAAGGCGTAGAAGTTAACGTCGGCACCTTCCCGTTCGCAGCCTCTGGCCGTGCCATGGCTGCCAACGATACCGGCGGTTTCGTCAAGGTCATCGCAGATGCCAAGACAGACCGCGTATTGGGCGTCCACGTGATTGGCCCAAGCGCTGCCGAACTGGTTCAGCAGGGCGCGATCGGTATGGAGTTCGGCACCAGCGCTGAAGACCTGGGCATGATGGTTTTCTCCCATCCGACCCTGTCTGAAGCCTTGCACGAAGCTGCTTTGGCGGTGAATGGCGGCGCCATCCACATCGCCAACCGCAAGAAGCGTTAAGACACAATAAGAAACCACGGCGGTATCGGCCCGTCGTGAGCCTTGCGTGCAAGACTCACCGCGGAATGTCCGCTGGACGCAGTCTTGCGTAGCTGCACCGGGTATCCGGAAAGGCTACGCAAGCAGCAGTCACAGGTGGTGCGGCACTTGAACAAGTGCAGCACCGAATGCGCAGTACCTAACGAAGACGGTAATAAGCATGAATCTTCACGAGTATCAGGGTAAGCAGCTGTTCGCTGAGTACGGCCTGCCAGTATCCACCGGTTACGCGGTAGACACCCCGGAAGCAGCAGCAGAAGCTTGCGACAAAATCGGCGGCAGCGAGTGGGTTGTCAAAGCCCAGGTCCACGCCGGTGGTCGCGGTAAAGCGGGCGGCGTAAAGCTGGTTCGCAACAAAGAAGACGCCAAAGCCTTCGCACAGCAGTGGCTGGGCAAGCGTCTGGTGACTTACCAGACTGACGCCAACGGTCAGCCAGTCACCAAGATCCTGGTTGAATCGTGCACTGATATCGCTAAAGAGCTGTACCTGGGCGCTGTCGTTGACCGTTCGAGCCGTCGCATCGTGTTCATGGCTTCCACCGAAGGTGGCGTGGACATCGAGAAAATCGCTCACGACACTCCAGAAAAAATTCTGAAAGCCACTATCGATCCACTGGTTGGCGCTCAGCCATTCCAGGGTCGCGAGCTGGCATTCCAGCTGGGTCTGGAAGGCAAGCAAGTTGCCCAGTTCGCCAAGATCTTCGTTGGCCTGGCCAAACTGTTCCAGGATCACGATCTGGCCCTGCTGGAAGTGAACCCGCTGGTGATCAAGGCTGACGGCGATCTGCACTGCCTGGACGCCAAGATCAACATCGACGCCAACGCCATGTACCGTCAGCCTAAGCTGAAGACTTTCCACGATCCGTCGCAGGACGATCCGCGCGAAGCGCACGCTGCCAAGTTCGAACTGAACTACGTAGCGCTGGAAGGCAACATCGGTTGCATGGTCAACGGTGCCGGTCTGGCCATGGGTACCATGGACATCGTCAACCTGCACGGCGGCAAGCCAGCCAACTTCCTCGACGTGGGCGGCGGTGCTACCAAAGAACGCGTTACCGAAGCTTTCAAGATCATCCTGTCCGACACCAACGTCGCTGCAGTATTGGTCAACATCTTCGGCGGCATCGTTCGTTGCGACATGATTGCCGAAGGCATCATCGGTGCAGTGAAAGAAGTCGGCGTGAAAATCCCGGTTGTTGTTCGCCTTGAAGGCAACAACGCTGAGCTGGGCGCTAAAGTACTGGCAGAAAGCGGTTTGAACATCATCGCTGCTACCAGCCTGACCGACGCTGCTCAACAAGTTGTCAAAGCTGCGGAGGGCAAATAATGAGCGTCCTGATCAATAAAGACACCAAAGTTATCTGCCAGGGTATTACCGGTTCGCAAGGTAGTTTCCACACCCAGCAAGCCATCGAGTACGGCACCAAGATGGTGGGTGGTGTAACTCCAGGCAAAGGCGGTACCGAGCACCTGGGTCTGCCAGTGTTCAACACCGTGAAAGACGCCGTAGCTGCCACTGGCGCCACCGCCAGCGTGATCTACGTTCCGGCTCCTTTCTGCAAGGACTCGATCCTGGAAGCTGCTTTCGGCGGCATCAAGCTGATCGTGTGCATCACCGAAGGCATTCCTACCCTGGACATGCTGGATGCCAAGGTCAAGTGCGACGAGCTGGGTGTTACCCTGATCGGCCCTAACTGCCCAGGTGTGATCACTCCAGGTGAATGCAAGATCGGCATCATGCCAGGTCACATTCACTTGCCAGGCAAGGTCGGTATCGTTTCCCGTTCCGGCACCCTGACCTACGAAGCTGTCAAGCAAACTACTGACGCCGGTTTCGGTCAGTCGACTTGCGTCGGCATCGGTGGTGACCCGATCCCGGGTTCGAACTTCATCGACATCCTGAAACTGTTCCAGGAAGACCCGAAGACCGAAGCGATCGTGATGATCGGTGAGATCGGCGGTTCGGCTGAAGAAGAAGCGGCTGCCTACATCAAGGCGCACGTGACCAAGCCGGTTGTTTCCTACATCGCTGGTGTGACTGCTCCTCCGGGCAAGCGCATGGGCCATGCTGGCGCAATCATCTCTGGCGGCAAAGGCACTGCAGACGAGAAATTCGCTGCTCTGCAAGACGCAGGCGTTAAAACCGTGCGTTCGCTGGCAGACATCGGCAAGGCCCTGGCCGAGCTGACTGGTTGGGCAGTCAAGTAAGCCTCGCGCTAAACTGACGCTTTACCAAACAAAGGCCACCTTCGGGTGGCCTTTGTGCTTTTGGAGCAGTTACAAGCTGCAAGTCAGGGGCTGCAGGGCACAAGCTTGAAGCTCAAAACTTGTAGCTTGTAGCTGCTTCTCATACATAAACGCGACACGAAAATGTCGCAGATCGGAATGTTCGCCCTCTATCAGTGCGTTTCACGGCCAAATTCGTTAGGCTAGCCGCCATTTTTGCGTCCGCCGCCCACAAGGCAGCTACGCGCTAAACGGGTCAGTCCCATACGGACCGACTGCATTTCCCTCATCCATAAGGGAAACCCCTCTCTAAATTCCGATTCAGTAGTGTGGTATTTCCTTAATGAAAGTGTTGAAAGGTCAGGACATCCTGGCACTTGGTTTTATGACGTTTGCCCTGTTCGTCGGGGCCGGCAATATCATTTTCCCGCCTATCGTCGGTTTGCAGTCCGGGCCTAATGTCTGGATGGCGGCGCTGGGCTTTCTGGTCACGGCGGTAGGTCTGCCGGTGATCACCGTTGTCGCGCTGGCCAAGGTCGGTGGCGCGATGGACGCGTTGAGCAGCCCGATCGGTAAGCTGGCCGGTGGTCTGCTGGCGGCTGCGTGCTACCTGGCCGTTGGTCCACTGTTTGCCACGCCGCGTACCGCTACCGTGTCGTTCGAAGTGGGCCTGGCACCGCTGACCGGCGAAAGTCCGCTGGCGCTGTTCCTCTACAGCTCGGTGTATTTCCTGCTGGTGTTCTTCATCTCGCTCTATCCAGGCCGTCTGCTGGATACCGTGGGTCGTTTCCTCGCACCCTTGAAGATCATCGCCCTGGCGGTACTGGGCATTGCGGCATTCGCCTTGCCGGCGGGTGATATTGGTCAGGCAACGCCTGAATACGTTGCAGCACCGTTCTCCCAGGGTTTCATCAACGGTTACCTGACCATGGATACGTTGGGTGCGCTGGTGTTCGGCATCGTTATCGTCAACGCCATTCGCTCCCGCGGCGTCGAATCGCCGGCGCTGATTACCCGTTACGCGATCATTGCCGGCCTGATTGCCGGCGTGGGCCTGGCGCTGGTGTATGTCAGCCTGTTCCGGCTCGGTTCCGGCAGCCATGAAGTGGCCGCCGGAGCGACCAACGGTGCGGCGGTGTTGCATGCCTACGTGCAACACACCTTCGGCTCCCTGGGCAGCGGCTTCCTGGCGGTGCTGATTTCCCTGGCGTGCCTGGTGACGGCTGTGGGCCTGACCTGCGCCTGCGCGGAGTACTTCAGCCGTGTACTGCCACTGTCCTACAAGACCCTGGTGATCATCCTGGCGGCGTTCTCGTTGCTGGTGTCCAACCTGGGTCTCACCAAGCTGATCGCCTTCTCGATCCCGGTACTGACCGCGATCTACCCGCCATGCATCGCCCTGGTGGCCTTGAGCTTCTGCAAGGACTTCTGGCATGAGCAGGGCCGCATTGTCGGTCCGGTGATGCTGGTGTCTTTCATCTTCGGCTTGATCGATGCCCTCAAGGGCGCCGGCCTGGCAGACTGGATGCCGACTCAGCTGGCTCACTTGCCGCTCAGTGAGCAGGGCCTGGCGTGGCTGGTGCCTTCGGTAATGACCCTGGTGGTCGCTGTGGCCTGCGATCGCTTGCTGGGCAAGCGCGAAGAAGCGCTGGCTTAAGCTTCACTGGCCCGTCACGAGCGGGCTTGTACGCAAAACAGAAATGCCCCGTATCAATCGATACGGGGCATTTTTAATGGGCGTGAGGCAGTGTCTTTTTCCTTAAGCTAACGTCGAAGCATTGCCGAACCTAATGTGGGAGCGAGCCTGCTCGCGAACGCGGCGCCACATTCAACAAGGATGTTGACTGATCCGGCGCTTTCGCGAGCAGGCTCGCTCCCATAAGGTTTGAGTGTTCCGTTACTACATCATAAGGACCTGCATGTCGTTCATCCAAGCCAACCTGATCCACATCCTCGCCGCGCTCTGGTTCATCATCTGCTGGGGCGGATACACCCGCTATGCCACATGGAAGGGCCGCGACACTGCTTGCCTGGCCAGTGTCCTGCATCTTTACCGCGAAGACTGGATGCGCCGCATGCTGCTGCGCGACAACCGCATCGCCGACGCCAGCGTGATCGGCAATCTGGAGCGCAATGCGTCGTTCTTTGCGTCCAGCACACTGATTATCCTGGCCGGCATTCTGACTGTACTCGGCGCCTCGGAAAGGGCTGTCTCGTTGCTGGCGGACATCCCGATAGTGCAACAAGCTTCCCAGGGTATGTCGGAAATCAAGTTGCTATGCCTGGCGCTGGTGTTCGTCTACGCGTTCTTCACGTTCAGTTGGTGCATGCGTCAGTACAACTTCGCGGCCATTCTTGTGGGGTCGGCGCCGATGGTCGGTGAGCGCCATGTCTCCGAACTGGAGCGCAAAGCCTTCGCTACCCGTGCAGCCCGTGTTATCTCCATGGCCGCCAACCAGTTCAACTTCGGCCTGCGTTCTTACTACTTTGGCATGACGATGCTGGCCTGGTTCGTCAGCCCCTGGTTATTCATGTTGATGAGTGCCGGCGTTGTGTTTGTGTTGTATCGCCGCGAGTTTCACTCCGACGTTCTCGACGTGATGGTCTATACCCCTACTGAGGCGCCGTTGCCCGAGGTGAGTAAAGAGGTCGTTTGATGAGTATTCCATTCTGGTGTGTGTTTATCAGTGCCGTGCTGATTTACGTGGCGCGCATGCCCGTGACGACGGCCATGAAAGAGCAGGGTGGTTACAACAATCACCTGCCGCGCCAACAGCAGGCGCAACTCACCGGTTTGGGTGCCCGCGCGGTGGCGGCACATCAGAATAGTTTCGAAGCCTTCATATTGTTCGCTGTGGGTGTGTTGATGGCGCATACCACGCAAACGGCAGGATGGCTCATCGACTTGCTGGCGATCATCTTCGTGATCACGCGAGTTATCTACTTGGTGTGTTACTGGAAAGACTTGGCGTGGCAGCGCAGTCTGATTTGGCTGGTGGGTTTAATCTGTTCGCTATTGCTGATGATTAGTCCGACTTTTCGAACGATTTTGCTCTAGCGTGCTCAGCGCATTCAAAACTGCAGGCAAAAGAAAACCCGCACTTGGCGGGTTTTCTTTTGTCACGCTAAAAACCGGATTAGTTCTTAGGTGCTTCCGGCGCGGCTTCTTTTGCCGCTGCTTCGTTCGATTCAGCCTGAGCTTTGGCGGCTTCGGCGTTTTCTTTCGCCGCCTCGTTCACTTTATCCTGAGCCTCGCTCATTTTTTCCTGGGCTTGCTCAGCATGTTGGGTAGCGTCTTGAGCTTTGTCCTCGGATTTTTTATCGCAAGCAGCGAGACCGAGGGAAGCGGTCAACATCAAGGCAATAGCTAAAGTCTTACGCATGGGGTGTTTCTCCTGATGGAAAGTATCTTACTGGCCTTTCGAGCACAGACATCAGGGTTAAGTTCCTCACGTCGTTCAGATATATAAGTTTGTTCTAACGTGGAACTTTTTCCAGGGGTGTTAATGCGTTGCCAGACTATTAAACAGGAGTTTTTATCAAATGGCTGAAAATCCCCTTTTTGAGCGTGCTACGCGATTTCTGTCAGCGCTGCGCCATTGTCAGGTCCTCGGGCTTCACGTTCATAGCGCCAGCAGTGAAGGACTCACGGTGGTTCTGCCATACAGCCCGCGGATCATCGGCAACCCACAGACCGGTGTGATCCACGGCGGTGCATTGACCACGCTGATGGATACCGCTTGTGGCATGTCCACGCTCTGCGTGCTGCCGGAGTTCGAAGTCTGCCCGACCCTCGATCTGCGCATCGACTACATGCATGCCGCCGAACCCCATAAAGATGTCTATGGCTTCGCCCAATGTTACCGGGTGACCACCGACGTGATTTTCGCCCGCGGCTTTGCCTATCAGGATGATCCTGAACAACCGATAGCCCATGTGGTGGGCACCTTCATGCGCATGGGCAAGGGCATAAAGGGCACCAAAGGCTTTGGTGGTGCCATCGCTGGAGACAAGAAATGACCGACACGTTCAAGGAGCAACTGCGACAGGCCCATGCACAGGGTGATTACGCCGCGCTGCTGCAACGGATTCCCTACGCCACGCTGATCGGAGTGGAGTGCTCACGAGTAGGGGATGAATTGCTGTTTCGTCTGCCGGCCAACAAGGACAACATCGGCAACCCTTTATTACCTGCGATCCACGGCGGTGTGATTGCCGGTTTCATGGAGCTGGCGGCGGCGATGCACCTGTTGATAGCTACCGGCTCGCCGGGTGTGCCGAAGATTATCGACTTTTCTCTCGATTATCTTCGTACCGGGCAGTTCCGTGATACCTGGGCCCGATGCCAGGTGTGCCGCCAGGGACGCCGGGTGGCCAACGTGGCGGTTACGGCCTGGCAAACCACCGAAGGTGAGGCCATCGCCACGGCCCGGGCACATTTCAAACTGGAGGAGCCCTTGAAATCCTGAACGGAGCCCCCAACTCTGATGACAACCCGCCGCCGACCCTCAAGGTCGCGGCTTATGCCATCTGATTGGAGTTTGATGACCATGAGTGTGGAAACTCAAAAGGAAACCCTGGGCTTCCAGACCGAGGTAAAGCAGCTGCTGCACCTCATGATCCATTCGCTGTATTCCAACAAGGAAATTTTCCTTCGCGAACTGATCTCGAACGCCTCTGACGCTGTAGACAAATTACGTTTCGAAGCGCTGGCCAAGCCTGAATTGCTGGAAGGTGGCGCTGAGCTGAAAATCCGTGTGAGCTTCGACAAGGACGCCAAGACCGTCACGCTCGAAGACAACGGCATCGGCATGAACCGCGAAGATGTGATCACCCACCTGGGGACCATCGCCAAGTCCGGCACCGCCGATTTCATGAAAAACCTGTCGGGTGATCAGAAGAAAGACTCGCACCTGATCGGTCAGTTCGGTGTGGGTTTCTATTCTGCGTTCATCGTCGCCGACAAGGTCGACGTATTCAGCCGTCGTGCCGGCAGCCCGGCCAGCGAAGGCGTGCATTGGTCGTCCAAGGGTGAAGGCGAGTTCGAAGTCGCCACCATCGACAAGGCCGAGCGCGGTACCCGCATCGTGCTGCACCTGAAGTCCGGCGAAGACGAGTTCGCCGACGGCTGGCGCCTGCGTAACATCATCAAGAAGTACTCCGACCACATCGCCTTGCCGATTGAGTTGCCGAAAGAAGTGGCCGCTGTCGAAGGCGAAGAGAAGCCAGCCGTTGAATGGGAAACCGTCAACCGCGCCAGCGCTCTGTGGACCCGTCCGCGTACCGAGATCAAGGACGAGGAATACCAGGAGTTCTACAAGCACATCGCTCACGACTTCGAAAACCCGCTGAGCTGGAGCCACAACAAGGTCGAAGGCAAGCTGGAATACAGCTCGCTGCTGTATGTGCCGGCTCGTGCACCGTTCGACCTGTACCAGCGTGAAGCGCCGAAAGGCCTGAAGCTGTACGTGCAGCGTGTGTTTGTCATGGATCAGGCTGAGTCGTTCCTGCCGCTGTACCTGCGCTTCATCAAGGGCGTGGTCGATTCCAACGACCTGTCGCTGAACGTGTCGCGGGAAATTCTGCAGAAAGACCCGATCATCGACTCCATGAAGTCGGCGCTGACCAAGCGCGTGCTGGACATGCTGGAAAAACTGGCGAAGAACGAGCCTGAGCAATACAAAGGCTTCTGGAAGAACTTCGGTCAGGTCATGAAAGAGGGCCCGGCAGAAGATTTCGCCAACAAAGAAAAAATCGCCGGTCTGCTGCGCTTCGCCTCGACCAGCGGTGATGAGGGTGAGCAGGTGGTCGGCCTGGCCGAATACCTGGCACGCGCCAAAGAAGGTCAGGACAAGATTTACTACCTGACCGGCGAAACCTACGCCCAGGTCAAGAACAGCCCGCACCTGGAAGTCTTCCGCAAGAAAGGCATCGAAGTGCTGCTACTGACCGACCGTATCGACGAGTGGCTGATGAGCTACCTGAGCGACTTCGACGGCAAGAGCTTTGTCGATGTGGCGCGTGGTGACCTGGACCTGGGCAACCTGGACTCGGAAGAGGACAAGAAGGCTGCCGAAGAAGTCGCCAAGTCCAAGGAAGGTCTGGTCGAGCGTCTCAAGACTGCACTGGGCGAATCCGTTGCTGAAGTGCGGGTGTCCCATCGCCTGACTGATTCGCCGGCGATCCTGGCCATCGGCGAGCAGGACCTGGGCCTGCAAATGCGTCAGATCCTGGAAGCCAGTGGTCAGAAGGTCCCGGATTCGAAGCCGATCTTTGAATTCAACCCGGCTCACCCGTTGATCGAGAAGCTCGATAACGAGCAGAGTGACGAGCGCTTCGGCGACCTGTCGCACATCCTCTTCGATCAGGCGGCCCTGGCGGCCGGCGACAGCTTGAAAGATCCGGCGGCCTATGTGCGTCGTCTCAACAAGTTGCTGGTTGAACTGTCGGTTTAACTGCGTTGTAGAAAAACCCGCTTCGGCGGGTTTTTTCATTCTGGTGTTCAAAAATCAGGAGTCAGAAATGAGCCAAATCACTGTACGTTCCGTGGTCTACCAGATTGACGGTCAGCCCTACGAAAGCCGTGTGGCGTTCGACGCCGACCATAAAGGCGCGCGTCCGGGTCTGTTGATGGCGCCGAACTGGATGGGCGTCGGTGCCGGTGCCGAAGAGATTGCCACGTCGGTGGCGGCCAAGGGCTACGTGGTGCTGATCGCGGACCTCTACGGCCAGTCGCTTCGTCCAACCAACAACGACGAAGCGGGCGCGGCGATGATGCCGCTCAAGAATGACCGGGCATTGCTGCGCAAGCGCATGCAAGTAGCGTTCGAGCAATTGCAACAGCAAGGCGAGGCGCAGGTCGATACGTCAAAACTGGCGACCTTCGGCTTCTGCTTCGGTGGTTGCTGCGCCCTGGAGCTTGCGCGTACCGGTGCACCGGTGAAGGCGGCGGTGTCGTTCCACGGCACCCTCGATACCCCGGACATCAACGACGCGAAAAACATCAAGGGCTCGGTATTGGTGCTGCACGGCGCTTCCGATCCACTGGTGCCGAAAGAGCAGTTGCCAGCCTTCGAAGAAGAAATGAACGCTGCTGGTGTGGATTGGCAGTTACTGAGCTACGGTGGGGCTTTCCACTCGTTCACCGACCCGCATGCCAAGGTTCCGGGGATGATGATCTACGACGCGAAGATCGCGGCCCGTGCATTCGTTTCGATGCACAATCTGCTGGATGAAGTGTTCAAAGGCTGATCTGGTGTCAGGCACTGATTGAGGTGCTAGCGGCTCCGGCCTCTTCGCGGGCAAGCCTGCTCCCACAGTTAGCCAGTGCGAACACAAAATTTGTGTCCACCTGAAGATCCTTGTGGGAGCGGGCTTGCCCGCGAAGGCGGCTTTGCAGGCAATACAGAACTTAAGGCAATTCGATCCGCTCAACTTCCCCCGGCACCGTCGGCCAATCCCCGGCCGCCCAGCGACGGCGCGCTTCGTCGATCAGCGCTGGATCGCTCGCCACAAAATTCCAGTTGATCCGCCGCGGACCGTCCAGCGGTGCTCCGCCAAACAGCACGGCATGACAATCACTCTCGGCGAACAGCGTCATCTCTTCACCGACGGGCAACACCACCAGCGAGTGCGGTTCTATCAATTCACCTTCCAGCTGTACCTCGCCGCTCAACACATAGAGCGCACGTTCTTCATGTTCGGTGGGAATCAGCAAGGACGTCGCCGTTTGCAGGTGCAATTCGGCATACAGCGTAGGAGAAAGCACCGGTACCGGCGATTCCAGGCAAAAGCCTGACCCGGCAATCATGCGGATCTTAACGCCAAGGTTTTCACTGACCGGCAGGGTAGCCGCGGGGTGGTGGCTGTAATGGCCCGGACCCTGTTCATGGTCCTTGGGCGAGGCCAGCCAGATTTGCAAGCCGTGCATCGTGAAACCGCTTTCCTTCAGGGCTTCGGGCGTGCGCTCGACGTGGGCGATGGCGCTGCCGGCGGTCATCCAGCTGACATCCCCGGCGTTGACCACTTGATCCGAACCGAGGCTGTCCTTGTGCTGGAGTTGCCCCTCAAACAGGTAGGTGAGGGTGGACAGGCCAATGTGTGGATGCTGACGAATGTTCATGCCATCTCCCGCGGCGTAGCGGGTTTGCAGCATGTGGTCGAAAAATACGAAAGGCCCGACATTGCGGCATTTGGCGGATGGCAACGGGCGAAGAATCGGCTGGCCTTCGACATCTTCGGCGCGGGGGCGGATCACGAGCGGAGTGTTCATGGTGCGTTCCAGACTGGGCGGGTGATGCGGTCGAGCATAACCCGCTTGCGCAACCCTTGCCGCTATTGGCTGAACGCGCCTTCGGACAAATGAGTTTCGATGCTGACTTCACTGCTGGTCATCAGCTTGTGGATCGGGCAGCGATCGGCCACGCGGTGCAGCTCGTCACGCTGTGCGTCGGTCATCACGCCCTTGAGGGTCAGTTTGACGTGCAGCGCGTATTTGCCCTTTTGCTCTTCACTGTTGTCGCGTTTGACCTCGACGCCGACACCGGTCAGCGGGATGCCCTTCTTCCTGGCATACAGCTTAAGGGTCAGGGCTTTGCAGGCGCCCAGTGCGGCATCGAAGTAATCGTGGGGTTCCGGCGCCGAGCCCTCACCTCCTGCGGCCACAGGCACATCGGCAAAGAGTTCGTGGTCATCGATCTGAACGGTATGGCGAAAACCTTCGGCGGAGACGGTATTGACGGTAACAGTCATGGGAAACCTCACAGGCAACAGGAAGCGTCATTCGATCAAAAAAGACCTTGAAGGTATAGAGCATTCCTCTTGAGGCGCGTTCCGCTTTCTTTGCCGAATGCCAGGCGAAAAAAAAGCCCCGCGATTGCGGGGCTTCGTCGTGCCGGTAGCTCAACTGCCTTTGACAGTCTTGCCGTTGACCTTGCCGTCCAGGAGCATGATGTTGTACTCCTTGCCGTCGGTTTCAACCTGTTGCAGGCGGACCAGCAGGTAGTCCCAATCCTTGGCGAACCAGAGCACGGTGATGCGCTTGCTTTGTGTCGGGTCACGCACGCGCTCGACCTTGATCGCTTCGATCTGGCCGGCTTTTGTGTCGACCTTTTCCGAACCCAGCACGCGGAAGTCATAGGTGTCGACTTCGCCATCGTCTACCACTTGATAGCTCATGCTTTTCTTGCCGGCGGCCACGTCATGTTGCAGTGCCAGCTGATAGGTGGATTTGTCGACCATGCCGCGGTTGAGCGGAATGTTGACAGGGTCACCGCGGTCGGTGCCGGTGACTTTTTTGGCGGCCCAGTCGAAATCCAGGTCAGCCTTTTTCGCTTTGCCCAGGCCACCTCTTTCAAAGTGGTAGGACTGCGGCAGCAGGGTGTCCTTGTCGACGGTCAAGGTGCTTTCTTCGGACAGGCTGGCGATCATCATCGAAGCCTTGAAGCTGAGCCTCCAGACGCCGTTGGCTTCCTTGGTCAGGCTGCGCTCGGCGGTGCCGCTCATGGGCAGCTGCTTCCAGTCGGCGGTGTAGCTGGCGGAGAAAGGTTGAAGGTCTGCAGCCTGTGCGAAGGGCAAGGCGAACAGAGCGCAAGCGAAGAGCAGGGCACGACGCATAAAATCTCCTAGGTTCGAATCAAGTGGCCGCTGGCCGCGAGTAACTGTCCATCCAGTAAAGCACCTTGATCGCCAAGTGATAACCGGCCCTCGGCAAACCAGCGAACGGCCATCGGGTAGATCAGGTGTTCCTGAGCATGGACCCGCTGCGCCAGACTCTGCGGCGAGTCGTGCAACTCTACCGGTATTACTGCCTGTACGACCAGTGGTCCGCCATCGAGTTCCTCGGTGACGAAGTGCACGGAGCAGCCGTGCTCGGCGTCGCCAGCCTCCAGCGCGCGCTGATGAGTGTGTAACCCTTTGTATTTGGGCAGCAGCGAAGGGTGGATGTTGAGCAGGCGACCCTGGTAATGGCGCACGAAGTCCGCGCTGAGAATGCGCATGAAACCGGCCAGTACCACGAGTTTGGGGTTGAAGGCGTCGATCAGTTCGATCAGCGCGGCATCGAAGGCCTCGCGGCCGTCGAAAGCCTTGTGATCCAGGGTGCGGGTAGCGATGCTCGCCTCCCTGGCGCGTTGCAGGCCGAAGGCGTCGGCACGGTTGGAAATCACCGCAGCGATGCGGACCGGGCTGTCGCCGGTCCGCGTGCTGTCGATCAAGGCCTGCAAGTTACTGCCGGTGCCGGACAGCAGCACCACGACATCACAGGTCTTAGGCATCAGTGAGCCTTAAGGTTCTTCAGTTCAACCTGGGCTGCGCCTTCGGCAGCGGTGGAGATCTGACCGATGACCCAAGGCTGCTCGCCGGCTTGGCGCAGAACGTTCAGGGCGGTTTCAACGTGTTCTTGAGCCACGCAGATGACCATGCCCACGCCGCAGTTCAGCACGCGGTGCATTTCGTTCTCGTCGACGTTGCCTTTCTCTTGCAGCCAGTCGAACACGGCCGGACGGGTCCAGCTCGCCACGTCAAGCACGGCTTGTGCGCCTTTTGGCAGCACGCGCGGAATGTTGTCCAGCAGGCCGCCACCGGTGATGTGGGCCATGGCCTTGACGGCGCCGGTTTCCTTGATCAGCTTGAGCAGCGGCTTGACGTAGATACGGGTCGGGGCCATCAGCAGGTCGGTCAGCGGTTTGCCGTCGAGCTGGGTGTTTTCGATGTCGGCACCGGAGACTTCGATGATCTTGCGGATCAGCGAGTAACCGTTGGAGTGCGGGCCGGACGATGGCAGGGCGAGCAGGGCGTCGCCGGCAGCGACTTTGGAGCCGTCGATGATTTCGGATTTTTCCACGACGCCGACACAGAAGCCGGCCAGGTCGTAGTCTTCGCCTTCGTACATGCCAGGCATCTCAGCGGTTTCGCCGCCGACCAGGGAGCAGCCGGACAGCTCGCAGCCTGCGCCGATGCCGGTCACGACCTGAGCGGCGGTGTCGACGTTCAGTTTGCCGGTGGCGTAGTAGTCAAGGAAGAACAGCGGCTCGGCGCCGCATACAACGAGGTCGTTGACGCACATGGCAACCAGGTCGATGCCGATGCTGTCGTGCTTGTTCAGGTTCAGTGCCAGGCGCAGTTTGGTGCCGACGCCGTCAGTGCCGGAAACCAGCACGGGCTGCTTGTAGCCGGCCGGGATTTCGCAGAGGGCGCCAAAACCGCCCAGGCCGCCCATGACTTCCGGGCGCGCAGTGCGCTTGGCGACGCTCTTGATGCGTTCGACCAATGCTTCACCGGCGTCGATGTCTACACCGGCGTCCTTGTAGCTCAGGGAGGGTTGCTTGCTCATGATCCAGGCCTTTAGGGGGGATTTCTGGGTAACGACCGAGTTCAGCGGGGGCGCCGAAATCGACGAGGGCGATTGCCTCACGCGAATTTCGAGAGTGCCCGGCTGTTGCCGGTCTGCGAAGGCGCGCGATTTTATCAGGCTTGAAGGGCAGCGGCCATCCTCAGGCCGACGGCAGGGGCATATCGGCATAAAAAAACCATCTTTACAGCGTGATGGTGGCATCCTTCAGGCTTGGGAAGGGTATCGGCATTTACCGTCTATCGTTATGACAGTGCGAAAACTTACCCGGGGCGTGTGAATGTTTTGCGCCAGGCGATGGTCACAGCCTTGCTCGATCATGTTCATGCGGCCTGTTCCAGCTGCTCTTGTCTTCAGGAATCTTCCATGCGTTTTTGCAAATTCTTGTTTGTGGGCTGTTTGTCACTGCTCAGCCTGGTCAGTCATGCCGAAACCGTCAAAGGCCTTTACCAGGTTCGCGAACCCGTCAGCGGCCAGTCACCGCAGGAGCGGGACCAGGCGACTCAACGCGCGCTCGATACCCTTGTCTTGCGTCTGACCGGCGACCCCAAGGCAGCGCAAAGTCCTGGGCTGGCAGCGATCCGCAAGGACCCGCAGCAAATCATCAGTCAGTTCGGTTATGACGCCGGGCCACCGGAAGTCTTGAAAGTCGATTTCGATCCGGGCACCACTGAACAGGCCATGCGCCGTGCCGGGTTGGCCATGTGGGGCGCCAATCGGCCCTCCATCCTCGGTTGGTGGCTGAACGACTACAGCGACGGTTCAAGCCTGGTGGGGGATGGTCAGGCCAGTGCCGCACCGCTGCGCCGCGCGGCGCAGCACCGTGGTTTGCCGTTGCGCTTGCCCCTGGCGGATCTGAATGAACAGATTGTCGCCACCGCGCCCAATCTGGAAAGTGCTGATCCGGCGCCGCTGCGCAACGCATCGGAACGGTACAATGCCGACGCCTTGCTGGCAGTGCATGCCCGCGAAGAGGGTGGGCAGTGGCAAGCCAAATGGCGTTTGTGGCTGGGGGATCAGAAAGAGGCGGGCACTGTCCAAGGGGCTGATCAAGCCGCTTTGGCGGACGCGGTGATGCTGGCGGTCAATGAGCGCCTGGCACCGCGCTTTGTCGCCAGGCCAGGGTCTGCGACTCAACAGTTGCTGGAAGTGCAGGGCATGAATCTTGAGCGCTATGCAACCCTTGGGCGTTTGCTGGAGCCTTTTTCCGGGCGCCCACAAAGTGTCAATGGCGACCGGATTCTCTATCGAGTCAATGGCAGTACCGATCAGCTGCGGGCGCAGTTGTCGCTGGCGAAATTGCAAGAAGTTACAACGGCACCCGCTCCTGCTCCCGTAGCGCCTGTTGCGCCAGTGGCTGACGGTTCGGTCCCTGTCGCAACACCCGCCCCGGCACCGACACCGCAGTTACGATTTCGCTGGTAGTTTTTCTTTCTTTATATAGAAGCAATGGAGTGGTTCATGGCCGATACGCGGCGTTGGTTCTGGTTGGGTGGGGTGGTTCTGCTCTGCGCGTTTATCTGGCTGTTACACCCGATTCTGACGCCGTTCCTGGTGGCGTTGCTGTTGGCTTATCTGTTTGACCCACTGGTGGACAGGATGGAAAAAGCCGGGCTGTCGCGAACCTTGGGCGTGGTCGCTGTATTCGCGCTGTTCACCTTGATTGTCACAGCGCTGTTGCTGGTGTTGGTGCCGATGCTCGCCAAGCAGTTGTTTCGTTTATATGAGCTGGCACCGCAGATGCTCGATTGGTTGCAGCACACTGCGCTGCCGTGGGCGCAGTCCAAGTTCGGTTTGTCGGAGGGGTTCTGGAAGTTCGACAAGCTCAAGGCTGCGATCAGTGAACATATGGGCCAGACCACCGACATCGTCGGGGTGGTGCTGAGTCAGGCGACGGCTTCCGGTCTGGCGTTGATCGGCTGGCTGGCGAATCTGGTGCTGATACCGGTGGTGAGTTTCTACTTGCTGCGGGATTGGGACCTGATGATGGCCAAGATCCGTGGTCTGCTGCCCCGGGATCGCGAGGAGCGCGCAGTATTACTGGCTGGTGAGTGTCATGAAGTGCTCGGGGCGTTTGTGCGCGGGCAGTTGCTGGTGATGGTGGCCTTGGGCGTGATCTATGCCGCTGGCCTGATGCTGGTCGGACTGGAATTGGGTCTGTTGATCGGTCTGATTGCCGGTTTGGCGGCGATTGTCCCGTACATGGGTTTCGTCATTGGTATTGGCGCGGCATTGATTGCCGGTCTGTTTCAGTTCGGCGGCGATCTGTACCCGATGATCGGCATCGTTGCGGTGTTCATGGTCGGTCAGGCGCTGGAGGGTATGGTACTCACGCCGTTGCTGGTGGGAGATCGCATTGGCCTGCACCCGGTGGCAGTGATCTTCGCGATCCTGGCCGGTGGTGAACTGTTCGGTTTTACCGGGGTTCTGCTGGCGTTGCCGGTGGCGGCGGTGATCATGGTGCTGGTTCGTCATGTGCATGATTTATATAAGGATTCTGATATTTACGGTGGGGTTGACGAGCCAGGTCTTCAGGCTTCTTCAAAGGCGTCCCGGATGGATGCGGGGTTGTTGCCTGCAGCGCCAAAGAAACTGTCATGAAATCGGCGCGCCAACGCAAACCTTTGATTTTGCTTGTGGTCTGTCGCATTGTGCGGTCGGCCTCACGGGTATAAACTTCGCAAACTTTACACAGAGGCCACTAACGGTTCCTTTGGAACTGTTCAGTCAGCATGAAACCGATTCAGCTGCCCCTAGGTGTGCGTCTGCGTGACGACGCCACCTTCATCAACTACTACCCAGGCGCCAATGCCGCTGCACTCGGCTATGTCGAGCGGCTGTGCGAAGCCGACGCCGGATGGACCGAAAGCCTGATTTACCTCTGGGGCAAGCACGGGGTAGGGCGTACACATTTGTTGCAGGCAGCTTGCCTGCGTTTCGAGCAAATGGGCGAGCCGGCGGTGTATCTGCCGTTGGCCGAGTTGATGGATCGCGGCATCGAGATTCTCGACAACCTCGAACAATACGAACTGGTCTGTCTGGATGATTTGCAGGCCGTTGCCGGCAAGGCGGATTGGGAAGAGGCGCTGTTCCATCTGTTCAATCGTCTGCGTGACAGCGGTCGGCGCCTGCTGATTGCCGCGTCAACGTCCCCGCGTGAATTGCCGGTGAAACTGGCGGACCTCAAATCCCGTCTGACCCTGGCGCTGATCTTCCAGATGCGTCCGCTCTCCGACGAAGACAAACTGCGTGCCCTGCAACTACGTGCATCCCGTCGCGGCCTGCACCTGACCGATGAGGTCGGGCATTTTATCCTGACCCGCGGTACCCGCAGCATGAGCGCGCTGTTCGAGTTGCTTGAGCGTCTCGATCAGGCTTCCCTTCAAGCTCAGCGCAAGCTGACTATTCCGTTCCTGAAAGAAACGCTGGGCTGGTAACAAGCCCGGCAAAGCCAATCCCTACAGTAGTTTTGGCATATTTCAGGCGCCAGAAAACACGCTTTCCTACAACCAGTAGTCTGCGCAAACGATCAAATAGTGCTTAAGCGCTTAGATGTAAACGAGAAACCGAGAAGTCACAAAAAGTTCGATTGAATTTGCAAATGGGTTTGATAGCGGGCATAGTCTCGGCTTCTTTACAACTATCAGCCACGGTCGTGCCCATGCTAAAGCGCTTTGCACCCCTCGTGCCCCTCGCACTCGTTACCCTGTTGTTCGGTTGCGCCGCCCACACTCCGGTGTCGCAGCAAGCGCAACAACAGCAGGTACAAAACCCTGTTACTGCCTCTTCCGTTCGTTATCAGGACTCTCTTTTCCAGGAAGAGACGGCAACCGAAAAAGAACTGGCAGCCTTCGCCGACGGCAAGTCTTATCAACTGCCAGTTCTGGCCGACAGTATCCTCGAACGCGGCATGTCCCTGATCGGTACCCGTTACCGTTTTGGTGGTACCTCTGAAGCCGGTTTTGATTGCAGCGGTTTCATCGGTTATCTGTTCCGCGAAGAGGCGGGCATGAACCTGCCACGCTCCACCCGCGAAATGATCAACGTGGATGCGCCGCTGGTGTCTCGCAACAAACTTGAACCAGGCGACCTGCTGTTCTTCGCCACCAATGGCCGTCGCGGTCGCGTCAGTCACGCCGGGATCTACCTGGGTGACAACCAGTTCATTCATTCCAGCAGCCGCAAAAGCGGTGGTGTGCGGATCGATAGCCTGGGCGACAGCTACTGGAGCAAAACCTTCATCGAAGCCAAGCGCGCCCTTGCGATGGCCCCTGCGGCAAGCCCGATCGTCACGGCTCGCAAGTAAGCGGACAGTTTGTAAGGCGAACTTAAAGTCTTACTTGAAGTTTGCCGCATAAGCGCTAGAATCTGATCCATGAATGATGGCAAACCGCCTGCGTGCTGCGCAGGCGGTTTTCTTTTCTGCGTCTCTGCAGAAAAAAGCCGCAGCCAGATCAGGATGCTCTGCCTATGTCGACGTCGGCCCGCCTCGCAATCATGCTTTTCGCAGCGCTGCTCAGCGCCTGCGCCAGTCGCACACCGCCGCCAGCGCCGGTGGTTCGCGCGCCCATTGTTTTCGGTCCCTCCCAAGCCTTTTCGCCTGAAGCGCAAGACGTGCTGTTCCGCGCGTTGGGCCTGGTGGGCACACCTTATCGCTGGGGTGGCAATACGCCGGATTCCGGTTTCGATTGCAGCGGGTTGATCGGTTACGTGTACCGTGATGTCACCGGGATTTCCTTGCCGCGCACCACCCGTGAAATGATCACCATGCAAGCGGCCAACGTGGGCAAGGAAGGGCTGCAAACAGGTGATCTGGTTTTCTTCGCCACCAATGGCAGTTCCCAGGTCAACCATGCCGGCATCTACGTCGGCGAAGGCCGGTTCGTCCACGCGCCTGCCACGGGTGGCACGGTCAAGCTCGACAGCTTGTCCAAGGTGTATTGGCAGAAAGCCTACCTGAGCGCCAAGCGCGTCCTGCAACCGGAGCACCTGGCGCGCAATCCGTAACCGCCGGAGGTTGTGGTCATGACCGCTCGCACGCTCAATCTCGACGATTCGCTCTATCAGTACCTGCTGGACGTGTCCCTGCGTGAAACGCCGCTGCTCAAGCGTTTGCGCGACGAGACCCAGGCACTGCCCATGGCGCGTTGGCAAGTGGCGCCCGAGCAGGGGCAGTTTCTCGCGTTGCTGGTGAAACTCATCGGCGCCAGGCGTGTTTTGGAAATCGGCACTTTCACCGGTTACAGCGCCCTGTGCATGGCAGCGGCATTGCCGCAAGATGGCTCGCTGATCTGCTGTGACATTCCCGGCGATTACAACGCCACGGCGCACCGTTACTGGCAGGAAGCCGGTTTGTCCGGGCGAATCGATCTGCGTCTGGCGCCTGCGCTGGAAACCCTGAGTACGCTGGACCTGCCCGAGCAGTTCGATCTTGTTTTCATTGATGCTGACAAGGCCAACTATCCCGTCTATCTGGAGCATGCGTTGCGTCTGTTGCGCACCGGCGGTCTGGCCGTGTTCGATAACACGCTGTGGAGTGGCCGGGTGCTTGAGGCTGATCCGGAGAGTGAAGACACTCGCGCCATCCAGGCGCTCAATCGTGCCTTGAAGGGTGATTCGCGGGTGGATTTATCGTTGTTACCGTTGGGGGATGGGCTGACCCTCTGCCGTAAACGCTGATCCCTTGTGGGAGCGAGCAAGTCGAATCGTCGCACCGCCGCTCCCACATTGTTATGTGACGTTATTTAGTCGCGGACACCCGCCACACCTTGTTGCCCACATCATCCGCCACCAGCAAACCGCCTTGTTGATCGATCACCACCCCCACCGGCCGGCCCATGGCTTTTTCGTCGTCATTGAGAAAACCCGTGAGCACATCCACCGGCTGCCCGTTCGGTTTGCCGGCGCTGAAGGGCACGAAAATCACTTTGTAGCCACTGTGCGGCTTGCGGTTCCATGAGCCGTGCTGGCCGATAAAGGCGCCTTCGCTGAATTGCGCCGGCAACTTGTTGCCTTCGGCAAATGTCAGGCCCAGCGACGCGGTATGCGGACCCACTGCGTAGTCCGGCGAAATCGCCTTGGCCACCAGCTCGGGTTTTTGCGGCTCGACGCGAACATCGACGTGCTGTCCGTAATAACTGTAAGGCCAACCATAGAACCCACCGTCCTTCACAGAGGTGATGTAATCGGGCACCAGGTCGCTGCCGATTTCATCCCGCTCGTTGACGGCCGTCCACAAAGCACCGCTGGTAGGTTCCCAGGCCAGTCCGTTCGGATTGCGAATCCCCGAAGCAAAGATTCGGTGGTTGCCGGTGGCGCGATCCACTTCCCAGATCGCCGCGCGTCCTTCCTCCTGATCCATGCCGTTTTCCCCGACGTTGCTATTCGAGCCTACCGTGACGTACAGCTTGCTCCCGTCCTTGCTGGCGATGACGTTTTTGGTCCAATGATGGTTCAGCGGACCGCCCGGCAAATCCACCACTTTGGTCGGCTGCGCCTTGATCACCGTGTCGCCGCTTTCATAGTGAAAGCGCAGCAGGCGATCGGTATCGGCTACGTACAGATCATTGCCGACCAGGGTCATGCCGAAAGGTGAGTTGAGATTTTCCAGGAAAACCGTGCGGGTCTCGGCAATGCCATCGTGATCCGAATCTCGCAGCAGGGTGATGCGGTTCGGGCTCGGCACGCCAGCCCCGGCACGGCCCATGACTTGTTTCATGACCCAGCCGCGAATGCCTTGGCCGTCAGCGGGTTTGGGCGGGGCGTTGGTTTCGGCGACCAGTACATCGCCATTGGGCAGCACGTAAAGCCAGCGCGGGTGATCAAGGCCTTCGGCGAACGCGGCCACTCGCGTGCCGGCGGCCGCGACAGGTTTTGCGCCGTCCGGCCAGCCGATGGCCGGCGCGATGTTCACAGTCGGGATCAGTGTTTTGTTCGGTTCTGGCAGCTTGGGCGACGGGCCGGTGCCGTCGGAGACTTGCAGCCTGGAGGTTTCACCGCAGGCGGCGAGCCCTCCGGCGAGGGCGATGACAAAAGCGAGTTGAGACGTGCGCATTACTGATCTTCCCTATGAATGCCTTGATCTAATCATAGAGAAGTCTAAACGCTGGATGGTTCAACCCTCAGCCGCGAGCCTCTTTCAGCAGTACGGCGATGCCGGGGTGATAGTGGCCTGCCTCGTTGCGCAACTTGCGATAGGCGTAGGGGAAATACCAGGCCACGGCGCAGGTGTGCTCTTTTTGCAGGTCATCGACCATGTCTTGCAGTTCTTCCGGAGTGGCGCCGTGCTGGGCTTTTTGCGGGGCGACGAACAGGCAGCCGAGTTTCAGGTCGCTGGCGTAGCTGATTTGCTTGGCGTTGCTGGTGATGTCGTGCAGGGCCTGGGTCAGGTTCAGGCTGTTGACCCGTGGCCAGCGTTGCGTGGCCTGCAGCCAGGCGCGGGCTTCGGGGGTGGCGATAAACAGGTCGGCGCGGCCATTGCGTTCGCCTTCTTCGATCTGTTTGCGGGTGGGCGCTTGTTGCAGCGTGACCGTCTCCGCCATCCATGCCGCAGCTGAGAGCAGGCCGAGGTTGGCTTTTTCGTCGAGCCAGTACGGTGTTTCATGATCTCCACGCACAGCGTTGTAGCGGTCAATACATTCGAACCAGCGCTCCAGTACCGGTCGCAGGAATTCCAGCTTCGGATTGCTGATGATCATGCCTTGCATGGGGCTCACCCTTTTTATTGTGTTGTGGGGTTGTGGCTCTTTGATATCACTGCTGAGAGTGTGGCACAAGATTGGCGTCAAATTGTGGATGGGTGGCTGTTATTCACTGATACGGCCCGTCTTCAATTGACGCTCCACCCCCAACCCTCTAACCTTCGCGGCTTGTTTCAGGTGCTCTGTGGCTTGGGTCGACAGAGTGAAACAGGGAAGCCGGTGAGTGGTCACTTCAAAGCACGAAGGTCTGCAATTCCGGCGCTGCCCCCGCAACGGTAAATGAGTGAAAGCTGCGTCTTGAGCCACTGTGTCAAAAGACATGGGAAGGCGCGCAGTCAGGCCAACGCCGCTCATGAGCCCGGAGACCGGCCTGATCCATCCAAGCGGCATCACGGTGGGCGATGCCAGGCTTCTTGCCGTCTATTTTTGTGCCTGCCCGCCGTTATCCAGCCTCAACGGAGAGCTCCCCATGACTGATACCCCTGATCGTGACGAACGTCATCTGGCGCGCATGCTGCGCAAGAAAGCCGTGATCGATGAACGCATCGCCAATTCCCCGAATGAATGCGGTCTGTTGCTGGTGCTGACCGGCAACGGCAAAGGCAAGAGCAGTTCGGCGTTCGGCATGCTCGCCCGGTCGCTGGGCCACGGCATGCAGTGCGGCGTTGTGCAGTTCATCAAGGGGCGCAACAGCACGGGCGAGGAGTTGTTCTTCCGGCGCTTCCCCGAGCAGGTGCGCTTTCATGTGATGGGCGAGGGCTTTACCTGGGAAACCCAGGACCGTCAGCGTGATATCGCCGCTGCTGAAGCGGCCTGGGCGGTGTCGCAGCAATTGCTGCGCGATCCATCCATAGGCCTGGTGGTGCTGGATGAACTGAACATCGCGCTCAAACACGGCTACCTCGATCTCGATCAGGTGCTCAGCGATTTGCAGGCACGGCCGCCGATGCAGCATGTGGTGGTCACCGGTCGTGGCGCCAAACCGGAGATGATCGAACTGGCCGACACCGTCACCGAGATGGGCATGATCAAGCACGCGTTCCAGGCTGGGATCAAAGCGCAAAAAGGCGTCGAGCTGTGAATCAACCCCGTCGTTGCCCCGCGGTCCTGATTGCCGCGCCGGCCTCCGGTCAAGGCAAGACCACGGTCACCGCCGCGCTGGCTCGATTGCATCGCAATCAGGGGCGCAAGGTCCGCGTGTTCAAATGTGGCCCCGACTTTCTCGACCCGATGATTCTCGAGCGCGCCAGCGGTGCGCCGGTGTATCAACTGGACATGTGGATGGTCGGCGAGCAGGAAAGTCGCCGCTTATTGTGGGAAGCCGCAGGCGACGCCGACCTGATCCTGATCGAAGGCGTGATGGGGCTGTTCGACGGCACACCGTCCAGCGCTGATCTGGCACGGCACTTCGGTGTACCGGTGCTGGGCGTGATCGACGGCACCGCCATGGCCCAGACCTTTGGCGCACTGGCACTGGGGTTGGCGCGCTATCAGCCGGACTTGCCGTTCGCCGGGGTCCTGGCCAATCGTGTCGGCACCTTGCGTCATGCACAACTGCTCGAAGGTAGCTTGACCGAAGGCCTGCGCTGGTACGGCGCGCTGTCCCGGGAAACCGGGATCGAATTGCCGAGCCGACACCTCGGCCTCGTCCAGGCCAGCGAGTTGAACGACCTCGATGTGCGTCTCGATGCGGCAGCCGATGCCTTGGCCAGCAGTTGCGAGGTTGCGCTGCCGCCGGCGGTTGAATTCGCCGCGCCGGATGTGATCGCCGCCGAGCCATTGCTGGCCGGCGTGCGCATTGCCGTGGCCCGGGACGAAGCGTTCGCCTTCACCTACGGCGCCAGCCTTGATTTGCTGCGGGCGATGGGCGCCGAGCTGCGGTTCTTCTCGCCGATCCGCGATACGGATTTGCCGCAGGCAGACAGCCTGTATCTACCGGGTGGCTACCCTGAATTGCACCATGTGGCCCTGGCACAAAACACGTCGATGCTCAGCGCAATCCGTGCGCACCACGCAGCGGGCAAACCGTTACTGGCCGAATGTGGCGGCATGCTTTATCTGCTCGATTCGCTGACCGATGTCGAAGGCACTCGCGCTGAACTGGTGGGATTGCTGGCCGGTGATGCGGTGATGCAAAAGCGTCTCGCCGCGTTGGCGTTGCAGGCGGTTGAACTGCCGGAAGGTTCGCTGCGCGGCCACACCTATCATCATTCGCTGACTACCACCGAACTGACACCGATAGCCCGGGGCATGAGTCCTAATGGCGGGCGTGGGGCGGAGGCAGTTTATCGTCAGGGGCGGATGACGGCTTCGTATGTGCATTTTTATTTTCCGTCCAATCCGACGGCGATTGCTTCGCTGTTTGCACCTGACCGAGCGGGTGCCTTCGCGAGCAGGCTCGCTCCCACCCAAGATCACCTGAATCCTGTGGGAGCGAGCCTGCTCGCGAAGAGGCCATGACTGACAACGCATTCAGTCCGGCCGAGCGCGAAGCGGTCTATCGCGCCCTCGCCGAACGTCGCGACATGCGCCACTTCAGTGGCGGCACCGTCGAGCCCGAGCTCTTGCGGCGCCTGCTCGAAGCCGCGCACCAGGCGCCGAGTGTCGGCTTGATGCAGCCCTGGCGTTTCATTCGCATCAGCGACCGCGTCTTGCGCGGCAAGATCCAGGTGTTGGTGGAAGAAGAACGCATCCGCACCGCCGAAGCCCTGGGTGAGCGCACCGACGAATTCATGCAGCTCAAGGTTGAAGGCATCAATGATTGCGCCGAGGTGCTGGTCGCGGCGCTGATGGATGATCGCGAGCGGCATATCTTCGGTCGGCGCACTTTGCCGGAAATGGACCTGGCCTCGTTGTCCTGCGCGATCCAGAACCTGTGGCTGGCGTCCCGCGCCGAAGGGTTGGGCATGGGCTGGGTCTCGCTGTTCGAACCGCAAGCGCTGGCGGATCTGCTGGGGCTGCCGTCCGGCGCCAAGCCGTTGGCCATTTTGTGCCTGGGACCGGTCAAGGAATTTTATCCGGCACCGATGCTGGTGCTGGAGGGCTGGGCGCAAGCGCGTCCGCTCAGTGAATTGTTATACGAAAATTATTGGGGAGTGCGTCCATGAGTGTGGCGTTGTTGAGTGTCGCCGCCGTGGCGCTGGATGCGCTGCTGGGCGAACCCAAACGCTGGCATCCGCTGGTGGCGTTCGGCCGTTTTGCCGAGCGCATCGAGCAACGTTTCAACGGTGGTGGCCGCGGCTGGCGCAGCCATGGCGTGACCGCGTGGGTGATCGCCGTGTTGCCGTTGACGCTGTTGGCCACGGCGTTTTCCTGGGCGCCTTATGTGGGTTGGGTCGTCGAAATTCTCGCACTGTATTGCGCCCTGGGCATGCGCAGCCTCGGTGAGCATGTCGAGCCGGTGGCCAGGGCTCTGCGCAGCGATGATCTGGACGAGGCGCGCACGCGGGTGGGTTATCTGGTCAGCCGTCAGACCAGCGAGCTCGACAAAACCGCAGTCGCTCGCGCCGCCACCGAGTCGGTGCTGGAGAACGGCAGCGATGCGGTGTTCGCCGCTTTGTTCTGGTTTGCCGTGGCCGGTGCGCCTGGCGTGGTGCTTTACCGTTTGAGCAACACCCTGGATGCGATGTGGGGCTATCGCAACGAACGCTTCGAGCGTTTCGGCTGGGCCGCGGCGAAGATCGACGATGTGCTCAATTACATTCCTGCGCGGTTGGTGGCGTTGACCTACGCGCTGCTGGGCAAGACTCGGCTGGCCTTGAAATGTTGGCGTACCCAGGGCCCGACCTGGGACAGTCCGAATGCCGGTCCGGTGATGGCAGCGGGCGCTGGTGCCCTGGGCGTCGAGTTGGGTGGGCCGGCGATTTATCACGGCGAACTGCATGAGCGTCCGCCACTGGGCGAGGGCCTGCCGGCGGACGCCGACGCCATTGACCGCGGCTGGCAATTGGTCCAGCGCGGGGTATGGTTATGGCTGCTGATTCTCTGCGTGGGGGCTGAATTTTATGCTTGAGCACGGTGGACGTTTGCGCAAGGCGGCGCTCGAATACGGCATCGCGCAAGCCGATTGGCTTGACCTGTCCAGCGGACTGGCGCCCTGGCCGTTTCCGGTGCCACAGATTCCGCTGCGGGCCTGGGCACGCTTGCCGGAAACCGATGACGGCCTGGAACAGGCCGCCTGCGATTACTACGGCGCCTTGCAGGCATTGCCGGTGGCCGGTTCGCAGATGGCCATCCAGTTGTTGCCGCGATTGCGCCGGGCGGGCAAGGTCGGCGTGCTGTCGCCGTGTTACGCCGAACATGCCGAAGCCTGGCGTCGTAATGGTTACATCGTGCGTGAAGTGCTGGAGCAGGAAGTCGATTTCTTTGTCGACAGCCTCGACGTGCTGGTGGTGGTCAACCCGAACAATCCTACCGGCCTGAGCCTGACGCCCGCCCGATTGCTCGATTGGCATTCGCGACTGGCCCAGCGCGGTGGCTGGCTGGTGGTGGACGAAGCGTTCATGGACAACACACCGCACCTGAGCGTGGCGCCGTTTGCCCATCAGGTCGGGCTGATTGTGCTGCGTTCGTTCGGCAAGTTTTTTGGCCTGGCCGGGGTGCGTCTGGGGTTTGTCCTGGCCGAGCGCAAATTGCTCAAGCTGCTCGCCGAACAGGTCGGACCCTGGGCGGTAAGCGGCCCGACCCGGGTGCTGGGCCAGGCTTGCCTGCGCGATACCGAAGGGCATACGCAGCAACGGGTGCGTGCCGACGAGGCCAGCGAACGGTTGGCGTCGTTGCTTGAGCAGCACGGCTTCAAACCCCAGGGCGGTTGCGCCTTGTTCCAATGGCTGATCACCGAACGTGCCGAAGAACTCCATGAGTTCATGGCCCGACGTGGCATTCTGCTGCGATTGTTCACACTAAACAGCAGCCTGCGTTTTGGCTTGCCGGCCGAAGAGGCCGATTGGGCACGCCTCGCCGCTGCATTCGAAGACTTTGCCAAGGAAGCCACATGACCACCTTGATGGTGCAGGGCACCACATCGGATGCCGGCAAAAGCACGCTGGTGACAGCGCTGTGCCGTTGGGTCACGCGTCAGGGTATAGACGTGGTGCCATTCAAGCCGCAGAACATGGCGCTCAACAGCGCGGTGACGGCCGACGGTGGCGAGATCGGTCGCGCACAAGCGGTGCAGGCTCAGGCCGCGTATCTCGAACCGCATACCGACATGAACCCGGTGTTGCTCAAGCCCAACAGCGACACCGGCGCCCAGGTGATCATCCACGGTCGTGCTGTCACGACCATGAATGCCGTGGCTTATCACGACTACAAAACCATCGCCATGCAAGCGGTGCTGGCTTCCCATGCCCGGTTGAGCGCGGCCTATCCGCTGGTGATGGTCGAAGGTGCCGGTTCGCCTGCCGAGATCAATCTGCGTGCCGGCGACATTGCCAACATGGGCTTCGCTGAAGCGGTGGATTGTCCGGTGGTACTGATCGCCGATATCAATCGGGGCGGAGTGTTCGCCCATCTGGTGGGCACGCTGGAGTTGCTGTCGCCCAGCGAACAGGCGCGGGTCAAGGGCTTTATCATCAACCGTTTTCGTGGCGATATCGCTTTGTTGCAACCGGGCCTGGACTGGCTGGAGCAACGCACCGGCAAACCGGTGATCGGCGTGTTGCCATACGTAATGGACCTACACCTGGAAGCCGAGGACGGTATTGATCAGCGCCAGACCGACAAGGCTGAGCAGGTGTTGAAAGTGGTGGTGCCGGTGCTGCCGCGCATCAGTAATCACACCGACTTCGACCCGTTGCGCCTGCATCCGCAAGTGGACCTGCAATTCATCGGTCCCGGCCAGGCGATTCCACCGGCCGATCTGATCATTCTTCCCGGCTCGAAAAGCGTGCGCAGTGACCTCGCTTATCTGCGGGCCAACGGCTGGGACACGGCGATTTCTCGACATCTGCGTTACGGCGGGAAAGTGCTGGGCATCTGTGGCGGCCTGCAAATGCTCGGTGAGCAGGTACACGATCCGCTGGGCCTTGAAGGCACATCGGGTTCCAGCATCGGCTTGGGTTTGCTGGCGTTCGAAACCCGGCTCGAAGCAGAGAAGCAACTGCGCAATGTGCGTGGGCGCCTGGCGCTGGAAAATGCTGAAGTCAGCGGCTATGAAATCCATGCCGGTGTAACCACCGGAGCGGCGCTGGAAAACGCCGCGGTGCAGCTCGATGATGGTCGTTGTGACGGTGCGCAAAGTATCGACGGACAGATTCTCGGCACCTATCTGCACGGTCTGTTCGAATCACCGGCGGCGTGCAGTGCGCTGTTGCGCTGGGCCGGTTTGCAGGCTGTGCAGGATGTGGATTACCACGGGTTGCGCGAGCGGGATATCGAGCGCTTGGCGGATTTGGTGGAGCAGCATCTCGATACTGCGCTGTTGCGGGAGCTCTGCGGGATTTGAGGTGTTCTTTAGGGCGCCTTCGCGAGCAGGCTCGCGAAGGCGCCAGTCGTTACACCGCCAATTAGAAGGTTGATGACCATGCTCCAACTGATCCTCGGTGGCGCCCGCTCCGGCAAAAGTCGCCTGGCCGAAAAACTGGCAACTGACAGTCAGCTCCAGGTGACCTACATCGCCACCAGCCAACCCCTGGACGGCGAAATGAGCGAGCGGGTCGCCCATCACCGCGCCCGCCGTCCGGCCGAGTGGGCGTTGATCGAAGAGCCTCTGGAGCTGGCCCGTGCCCTGCGTGAAAACGCCCGCGCCGATCATTGCCTGTTGGTCGATTGCCTGACCCTGTGGCTGACCAATCTGCTGATGCAGGACGATGCCGAGCGCCTGAACGCCGAGCGTGAAGCCTTGCTGGAGTGCCTGGCGTCGCTGCCGGGGGAAATCATTTTTGTCAGCAACGAGACCGGAATGGGTGTCGTGCCGCTGGGCGAGTTGACTCGCCGCTATGTCGATGAAGCCGGTTGGTTGCATCAAGCTCTGGCCGAGCGTTGTCAGCGAGTCATCCTGACCGTCGCCGGCCTGCCCCTGACTTTGAAAGGAACTGCGTTATGAGCCCATCCTGGTGGTTGAATCCTTGCCAAGTGATCGACGCCCAGGCGGTCGAGCAGGCGTTAGCCCGTCAACAGCAATTGACCAAGCCGGCCGGCTCTCTCGGGCAACTTGAGTCGGTGGCGGTGCAACTGGCGGGATTGCAGGGGCGAGTCAAGCCGAGTCTGGAGCAGGTGTCGATCGCGATTTTTGCCGGTGATCACGGCGTGGTGGCCGAAGGGGTGTCGGCGTTTCCCCAGGAAGTCACCGGGCAGATGCTGCATAACTTCGTCAACGGCGGCGCGGCGATCAGCGTGTTGGCGCGGCAGTTGGGGGCTTCCCTTGAAGTGGTGGATCTGGGAACGGTCACGCCTTCGCTGAACCTGCCGGGGGTGCGTCACTTGAACGTCGGCCCGGGCACGGCGAATTTCGCGCGGGGGCCGGCGATGACATCGGCTCAAGGCGAACTTGCTCTGCAGGCCGGTCGTGACAGCGTATTGAGGGCGAAAGCGGGCGGTGCGCAGTTGTTCATCGGTGGCGAGATGGGCATCGGCAACACCACTGCCGCCAGTGCGCTGGCCTGTGCCTTGCTCGAATGCCCGGTGGTGCATCTGGCCGGGCCGGGCACCGGGTTGAATGCGGCAGGTGTCAGCCACAAGGCCGAGGTGATTGAACGTGCATTGGCCTTGCATGGCGCTCAACGTGGCGATGCCTTGCAAACCCTTTTCAATATGGGCGGCTTCGAAATCGCAGCACTGGTTGGCGCTTATCTGGCCTGTGCCCAGGAAGGTGTTGCGGTATTGGTGGACGGCTTCATCTGCAGCGTTGCCGCGTTGGTCGCGGTGCGCCTGAATCCTGAATGCCGTCAGTGGCTGTTGTTCGGTCACCGGGGGGCCGAGCCCGGGCATCGGCATGTGCTGGAAACCCTGGGCGCCGAGCCGTTGCTCGACCTCGGTTTGCGTCTGGGCGAAGGCAGCGGCGCGGCACTGGCCGTGCCGTTGTTGCGGCTTGCGTGTGACCTGCACGGGCAAATGGCGACGTTTGCTGAAGCGGCGGTCGCGGATCGCCCGGCATGATTTTGCGCCTGGATCTGCTGCGTCACGGCGAAACCGAACTCGGCGGCGGATTGCGTGGCAGCCTCGACGATGCGCTGACCGAAAAGGGTTGGCAGCAGATGCGCTCGGCCGTGATAGAGCAGGGGCCTTGGGATCGTGTGATCAGCTCACCGTTGCAGCGGTGTGCGCGCTTCGCTGAGGAATTCGCCGGGCAAATGGGCTTACCGGTAGCGTTCGATCAGAATCTGCAAGAACTGCACTTTGGTCGTTGGGAAGGGCAGAGCGCTGCGGCGTTGATGGAAACCGATGCCGAAGCCCTGGGGTTGTTTTGGGCGGATCCTTATTCATTCACCCCGCCTCAGGGAGAGCCGGTGGCTGAATTTTCTGAACGGGTGCGGGTGGCGGTGGCGCGTTTGCAAGCGGCGTACGCCGGCGAGCGTGTGTTGCTGATCAGCCATGGCGGAGTCATGCGTTTGTTGCTGGCTCAGGCGCGAGGCTTGCCTCGTGAACAGTTGCTCAACGTCGAAGTGGGTCATGGAGCACTGTTCTCGCTATCGGTTGATGCCGATGGCTTGTTGAAGGAAGTGCGTTGACCATGTTGCCGTTCTGGATCGCCCTGCAATTCCTCAGCAGCCTGCCGATACGATTGCCGGGCATGCCGGCACCGCAAGAGTTGGGGCGATCGCTGCTGTTTTATCCGCTGGTGGGGTTGTTGTTCGGCGGGATTCTATGGGCATTGAACTGGCTGTTGTTGGGCGCACCCTTGTTGTTGCAAGCAGCGCTGTTGCTGACGGTTTGGGTGTTGCTCAGTGGTGCGTTGCACCTGGACGGTCTGGCTGACAGCGCCGATGCCTGGCTCGGTGGATATGGCGACCGTGAGCGCACACTGACCATCATGAAAGACCCGCGCAGCGGTCCGATCGCAGTGGTGACGCTGGTCTTGGTGCTGCTCCTGAAATTTGCCGCGTTGCTGGCGTTGATCGAACAGCAGTACGCCGTGGCGCTGATTATCGTTCCGCTGCTGGGGCGCAGCGCGTTGCTGGGGTTATTCCTGACCACGCCCTATGTGCGTCCTGGCGGTCTGGGGCAGGCACTGGCCGATCATCTTCCGCGGTTGGCGGGCAAGCAAGTGTTGGCACTCAGCGCTTTGGTTTGTGTGCTGGTCGCGGGCATTCATGGCGTGTTCGCAGTGGTGTTGGGCGTTGTACTGTTCGTCTGGTTAAGGCAAGTGATGTTGCGGCGATTGGGCGGGACGACAGGGGATACGGCGGGCGCGTTGCTGGAGCTGCTGGAGGTGACGGTACTGGTGGGGCTTGCGTTGGTATGATCGGGTTGCATCGATAAAACCGGCCTCTTCGCGAGCAGGCTCGCGATTGCGGATTGTCAGGCGATGAATCACTCTTACTGTAACTTGATTTAACAGACTCACGGGTATATACACGCACCATGCTCGACTCCCAATGTTTATGCATCAACCTGCGTCGCGCCGCCCGTGGCGTCAGCAGGCATTACGACGGCGCTCTCGATGGCTTCGGGATCAACGTTGCGCAGTATTCTTTGCTGTGCAATCTGCAGCGCCTGGATCAACCGAGCATTTCCACGTTGGCCGAAGCCATGGGGCTGGATCGCAGCACCCTGGGACGTAATCTTCGGGTGCTGGAAGGTGAGGGTCTGGTGACGCTGGTGGAAGGCGAGGACATGCGCAATCGTATCGTCCTGCTGACCGAAGCCGGAGCCGAGCGGCTAAAAGCAGCCTTGCCGGCCTGGGAGGCGGCGCAGCAGCGATTGGTTGATCGTCTGGGCGCCGAAAAGCGTGAAACGTTGTTGAAGTTGCTGGACGAACTGGCTTGATGCCGGTTTGTTCGATCTTAAGCGGGTATATACCCGCGTCAGGAGAACAAGAATGACATCGATGTGGCGTACGTGCGGTTGGGTTTTGTTGGGGGGGGCGCTGATCCTTGCGTTATCTCTGGGCGTTCGGCATGGCTTCGGCCTGTTCCTGGCGCCGATGAGTGCCGAATTCGGCTGGGGGCGGGAAGTCTTTGCCTTCGCCATCGCCCTGCAAAACCTCATCTGGGGCCTGGCGCAACCGTTCACCGGCGCGCTGGCCGACCGCTTTGGCGCGGCGAAAGTGGTGCTCATCGGTGGCATTCTGTACGCCCTGGGCCTGGTGTTCATGGGCTTGTCCGACTCGGCGGTGACCTTGTCGCTAAGTGCCGGCCTGTTGATCGGCATCGGTCTGTCCGGCACCTCGTTTTCGGTGATACTCGGCGTAGTCGGGCGAGCAGTGCCGCCGGAGAAACGCAGCATGGGCATGGGTATCGCCAGCGCCGCCGGATCTTTCGGTCAGTTCGCCATGCTGCCCGGCACGCTCGGGTTGATCGGCTGGCTCGGCTGGTCCGCGGCCTTGCTGGCGTTGGGGTTGCTGGTTGCGCTGATCGTGCCGCTGGTGGGCATGCTCAAGGACAAACCCCTGCCGGTGCTAGGGCATGAACAAACCCTGTCCGAAGCGTTGCGTGAAGCCTGTTCCCATTCGGGATTCTGGCTGCTGGCATTCGGCTTTTTTGTCTGCGGTTTCCAGGTGGTGTTCATCGGCGTTCACTTGCCGGCGTACCTGGTGGATCAACACCTTCCAGCCACCGTCGGCACCACGGTGTTGGCGCTGATCGGTCTGTTCAATATCTTCGGCACCTATACCGCAGGCTGGCTGGGCGGACGCATGTCCAAGCCGCGGTTGCTCACGGGGCTGTACTTGTTGCGGGCTGTGGTGATTTCGCTGTTCCTGTGGGCGCCGGTGACCACGACAACAGCCTATCTATTCGGCATGGCCATGGGCTTCCTGTGGCTGTCGACGGTGCCCTTGACCAACGGCACGGTCGCGACCTTGTTTGGTGTACGAAACCTGTCCATGCTTGGTGGGATTGTTTTCCTGTTCCATCAGCTCGGCTCGTTCCTCGGCGGCTGGTTGGGCGGGGTGGTGTACGATCGAACCGGGAGTTATGACTTGATCTGGCAGGTCGCGATTCTCTTGAGCCTGATGGCAGCAGCACTGAACTGGCCGGTGCGTGAACGTCCGGTGGCGCGGCTGCAAACCCAAATGAGTGCGACATGAATAGTCTCTGGCCGCGAATCACTCTCTTGGCAGTCTGTGCCTTGCTGCTGGCCCTGGCGTGGTGGGGCTGGCATCAGGGCGGGCTGGCGTTGATGCAGTTGGGCATGAGTCTGTGCTAGAGGCAGGCTTGCTAGCAGGATGTCAGGGCGAGTAACTTCGATCCTGACGATTCCTCACAAGGAGGCACCGATATGCTGATGCGCTGGTTTGCAGTTCCCGCGTTACTGGTAGCGTTTAGCGGATTGGCTCAAGCGGCAGAGTGCCCGGCGCTGCTGCAAGGTTCATTGCCCAAGTTGCGCGCCAATGAGTCCATCGATTTGTGCCAGCGCTTTGCCGGCAAGCCGTTGGTGGTGGTCAACACTGCCAGTTTCTGTGGCTTTGCGCCGCAGTTCAAAAGCCTTGAGGCGTTGAATCAGCGTTACAAGAAGCAGGGGTTGGAGGTGATCGGCGTACCGTCCAATGACTTCAAGCAAGAGTCCAAGGACGGTGCCGAGACCGCCAAGGTCTGTTACGTAAACTATGGCGTGACCTTCACCATGACTGAACCGCAGAAAGTTCGTGGCGACGATGCCACGCACCTGTTCAAGGTTCTTGCCAGTCAGAGCAGCGCGCCTAAGTGGAATTTCTACAAGTATGTGGTCGATCGCCAAGGCAAGGTGATCGCCAGTTTTTCCAGCCTGACCAAGCCCGATGACCCTGAGTTCATCGCAGCTGTGGAGAAAGCCCTGGCCTCACCGCCGCTGGCTGCCGTTCCCTGACTGTGAGAGCGAGCCTGCTCGCGAACTTCGAGGGCGCCACATTTATCCTGCTGATATGCATCATCGTTGACGTCCTTCGCGAGCCGGCTGGCTCCCACAAAAAAGCCCCGCGGTCTGCAGAAGAACGCGGGGCTTTTTCGATTCGGGCAGCGAGTGGTTCAGGTTCGCCGACGATCATCAGAAGCGGTAGGTTGCACCGACACCGAAGCCGTTCGCCCAGTTTTCATACTTGGCGCTGTAGCTCTGACGGCCGTTGCTGTTGTTGACCTTGACGTCTTCTTCCTTCAGATAGGAATACGCCACGTCGATGGTCAGGTCGTCGGTCGGGCTCCAGCCGGCACCCAGGCTGAAAATCGTGCGATCGCCAGTCGGGATGCGTGGGGAGCGGTTTTCGTTGTTGGTCGGCGCCTGGTCTACGGACAGACCGGTACGCAGCACCCACTGCTTGTTCAGCTGATAGGAAGCACCAATGGCGTGCGCCCAGGTGTCGTGCCAGTTCTGCTCTTCAGTGATGGTGCCAAACCCGCGTGCAGCCAGCGCTGCAGGTACGCCTTCGTTCTCGACAGAGATTTCTTTGAGACGGCTCCAGCGAGTCCAGGTGCTGCCTGCGTAGAGGGTCCACTGGTCGTTAAGCTGGTGAGTCACGGAGAGGTCAACCGACTCAGGCGTCGTAATGTCGAGCGAAGCGTCGTACTTCTGGCTCGGGTTTTGGCCCAGTGCGCTGAGCAAGCCGTAGTTGACCTTGGTGTCACCCTCGATCTTGTATTTCACTTTCGAATGGTAGGTCAGGCCGACGCGAGTGCTGTCGGTGGCTTGCACCAGAATACCGATGTTGTAACCCAGTGCGGTGTCGTCACCCTTGATCTTGACTTCACCGTCCGGTGCCAGCGGGTTCAGGGATACGTTCGATTCCAGCTTGCCGTCGATGCGGTTGATGGTCGGACCAAAGCCGATCGACACCTTGTCGTTGAAGGCATAGCTGACGGTTGGCTGCAGGGTCACGATTTTGACTTCGCTCTTGCTGCCGAAGTAACGGCCGGCAAAGCCGTTCTCGTAATCGGTTACCAGGCCGAATGGTGCGTAGACGCCGAAACCGACCGCCCACTGGTCATCGAGTGGCTTGACGTAGTAGCCCATCGGCACGCCCATGAAAGGGACCATGTCACCTTTGTTGGTGCCGCCGTTCGGACGGGAGCTGGCATCGCTGATATCGGTGTGCGCGTCAATAAATGCAACACCGCCGGTGACTTGTTCGCGCTTGAGGCGAGACATGCCGGCAGGGTTGCCAAAAATGGTGGATGCGTCGTCGGCAGAGGAAGATCGCCCGGCAAAACCTGTACCCATCCCGCTGATGCTTTGTTCGTTGAGGGCAAAGCCACTTGCAAAGATCTGGGTGGATGCCATGGCAACGGCGAGGCTAATGGTGGTTTTGAGCATTACTTTTTTCATTATTAGAACTCCTGGTGATCACCGGGGCGAAAATTACCAACATTTTCGTCCCAGCGCCATAGGCTGTATTGCTTGATTTAGAGCGGTTTTGTAGGACAATCCGACCAAATTCGCGACCTGTTGTGCGATCTTTGGATCCAGAGGTGCTTAGCAGGCTACCTGATTCATTGGTGAGACACAGGTTTGCCAGGCGTAGGTGAAGTCTCTGAGGCGTCCTTGGGGCTGGAAGGTCTGGCGCCAGATTCGGGCCATGCCCAGCAGGTCGTCTGCTTCGGGGAGGGGAGTGTTCTGTTCTTCGACCAGCAGCCAGGCAATGGCTGTGGCGTAACGCAGGTTGACGGTCAATTCCAGGTGCGGGCCACTGAGAAAGGCATGCTGGCTGGCCAGACCGCGGACCAGACTGGCACGTTCGGGGTCGAGTGCCAGGTAATGGTCCCAGAGGGCCTGATGGCGGGGTTCGGCGATTCGATACAGGCCGTGTCCACGGCGATCGTGCAAGGCGGAGCCGAGGGCTGACTGGCTGGCGGCAATACCCAGCAGCAGGGATTCGGCGGTTGCGCTATGACGTCCAAGGTAGATCAACGTCGGGCGGATCACATAGCGGCACAGTTCGCTGGCAGCGATACCCATAAAACCCTCGAAACACTAAATGGTCGGCGAAACCTGAAGAGAGCGTTGGCAGCGGTGAATCGAATCAGGCTCGCCGGAAGCGGATCAAGCCGCTTGAGTTGAAGTGTAGTGTCATATTCACTGCGTAAAGGTCTGTTTTTAAAATATTTCCGGCTTCCAGTTATAACCGTTATATCGCTTGGTGCTTAACCGGATGACCTGCAACATGAAATTTCAGGCAACAAAAAGCCCCGCTATTTGAGCGGGGCTTCTGATGTTTCAAACGTGTTGGCGTTTCAGGCAACCAGTGCCTGACGGGTACGCTCAATTACAGCCTGCAGCGGTTCGGCGCTGGAGTATTGATCGGGGTACAGGCGCTCACTGTGACGGGCGATGCCGTGTTCGTTGACCAGGGTGAAGCTGAAGCAGCCTTTGCGAGCGGCCATGATCAGGCAGTTCATTGGTGCAAAAGCGTTGGTTAGGGTGCGGATGGCATCCTGTGCATGGATTTGAGTAGACATAGTCATGGGTGTTCCTACAAGCGACACGGATAAGAGCCGTGCAAAATTAAAACGTTCCAGTAACGACGACCACCGTTGGTCGAACGAAGAACCCGACTGGAACAAAGCAGCCAGTTTGAAGCGCTGATAATTGGCGCGCTTGGGCTGGCAGGTAGGTACTTAGGAGGGCAGGCAACACATCGAGGGCAAAGGTTCGGGGCCCGGGGTGAAGATCCTGATCAATTTGCAGGTTGGTTCGGTCAGAGTAAGCGAGTCTGGCAACACCCTTTGCTTTCGATTCAAAGGCTGTGTTGACGCGAGATTACCTGGAAACCATCGAGGTGGCCGATCCCGCTTGTTCGGTGTAAGGCTTCCTGTGGGAAGGCTGACCGGGGGGATTTGTTCGACCAGAATTGACTTTCAGCTTGGTACTAACGGCACGGATAGTATCGGATTGAAACGGCGATGGGAAGTGTGTTAGCCAAAAAAGTCGGAGAGTCGCCTCAGTCTGACGCTGCGTAAAGCCCTTTACCGAAGTCATGAACCAAAGCGGCGCCCTGTAATGGTCCGTAATCCGACCGGCGGTCGTGGTGATTCAACCAGTGGCGAGCTGCCTGGGTCACGGGTTTGCAGGGTTTTATCCCCAGGCAAGGGGTAAAAGTGCGCCGAAAAAGCGCAGCGATATAACCGTCCCGAAGGTACTTGTGCACATTATTTGCGCGCGTTGTCACCTTGTTGTCATCTAGCCTTCAAGCGCAGTGGGTGCCTGTAACCAAAATTTAAGTCAATGAAAAACATCGCTTTTTTTAACTGGTGAAAAAATCGTCAGTTTGACTGCAGGCCCCATTCCACAGGGCTTTGCGAGACTTCAGGGGCGGTTGTCCACTGACTTATCCACAGCTTCTGTGGATTGTCCCGAGCGCTTGCTCTAGGACGGGCGTGCCCGGATTTTTTCACCTTTACCTGTAAGAAAAAAAGAGTAGAGTGGCGCGCCTTCCGATCTGCCCACAGTGTTTTATGAAGTTTCGTACGCCACCCGCTTCATCCACTTCCAAAACGCCCATTGTTGCCCCACCCAAGCGCTTTTCGATGCGGGTGGCCGAATGGCTGCTGGACAGCCCGCGCCTGGGCGAAAACACCAACGTCAAACACATTGCCGGGCGTTTGCTCAAGCAACCGGCCCGTGAGGGCGTTGTGGCTGCGCAAAGCCGCCTTGGCCAGTTGATGTGCCGCGAGTGCGGCAATGCCAGGGACCGTCGGATCGGCCAGGATCTGCTGCGCCAGGCCGCGCGGGCAGGGGACTTGCGCGCGCAACAGGAGCTGGGGCTGCTCGAAGACTGAGCTGTCCAAGACCTGACGCCTTGGTTAACCTTCTAGCTTTATTTCAATGGCAGGAATGGCTATGGCTATGGACTTGACCAGCGCGTTGCTGGGGCTCGGGGGCGCTGCTCTGCCGCTACTGGTGTTGGCCTGGCAACTTCAACGCAAGGCAAGCTCGGCGCAAGCTGAGGTCGCGCTGCTGGAGGAGCGACTGGCTACGGCGCATCTGGCGCAGGATGGCCTGAACGCGCAACTCGAAGCCTGTCGCGATGAAATAGCCGATCTCGGTCAGGCCAATGCCGCCCGGCAAGCTGACCTTGCCGCTGTGCGCCGTGAAGTCGAGCTGCTGCAAATCGAACGGGATGATGCCCGCGACGCCTCTCACGCCTGGAATATCGAGCGCGCAGGAAAAGACGCTGAGCTGCGTCGTCTGGACGCCCAGGCTGCTTCGCTCAGTGCCGAGTTGCGTGAGCAGCAGGAAAGCCATCAGCAGCGCCTCAACGACCTGCAGGGCTCACGAGATGAGCTGCGTGCGCAGTTCGCCGAACTGGCGGGGAAGATTTTCGATGAACGAGAGCAGCGTTTTGCCGAAACCAGTCAACAGCGCCTGGGGCAGTTGCTCGATCCATTAAAGGAACGCATCCAGTCGTTTGAAAAACGCGTCGAGGAAAGCTATCAGGCTGAAGCCCGGGAACGCTTTTCGCTGGCCAAGGAACTGGAGCGCCTGCAACAGTTAAACCTGCGCCTGAGTGATGAAGCCACCAACCTGACCCGTGCCTTGAAGGGACAGAAAACCCAGGGTAACTGGGGTGAGCTGATTCTGGAGCGGGTGCTTGAGCATGCCGGGCTGGAGAAGGGCCGCGAGTATCAGACCCAGGTCAATCTCAAAGGCCCGGATGGCGAGCGTTTCCAACCGGACGTGATCATTTATCTGCCTGGCGACAAGCAGGTGGTGGTCGACTCCAAGGTCAGCCTCACGGCTTATCAACAATACGTGGCGGCCGAAGACGAAGGCATCAGCCAGATCGCCATCAAGCAGCACGTTCTGTCCCTGCGTAATCATGTCAAAGGTTTGGCCGGCAAGGACTACAAGCGGCTCGACGGTTTGCACAGCCTGGATTTCGTCCTGCTGTTCGTACCCATCGAAGCGGCATTTTCCGCTGCGTTGCAGGCCGAACCGACACTGTTCCAGGAGGCGTTCGACCGCAACATCGTGATCGTCAGCCCGACCACTTTGCTGGCGACCCTGCGTGTCATCGACAGTCTGTGGAAGCAGGAGCGGCAAAGCCAGAACGCCCGGGAAATCGCCGAGCGGGCCGGGTGGCTGTACGACAAGTTCGTGTTGTTCATTCAGGATCTGGATGAAGTCGGCAATCGCCTGCAGCAACTGGATAAAGCCTACAGCGCCGCGCGCAACAAGCTGACAGAAGGCCGCGGCAACCTGGTCAGCCGCAGTGAACAACTCAAGTTGCTCGGGGCGAGAGCGAGCAAAAGCCTGCCGGCGGATCTGCTGGAGCGGGCGATGACGGATGTGGATGGGTTGGTCGAGTTGCCGGAATAGTCAAAAGCTTCGCGAGCAAGCCCGCACCCACAGTTGATCGGTGTGGGGGCGAGCCTGCTCGCGAAGGCGTCAGATGCAGCACCACAACGTAAACCCTACAGCGGCAAATGCCGACTCAACAACGCCCGCAATGCCGCCGGTTTCACCGGTTTGGCCAGATAATCCAGCCCTGCCGCATGCACTTGGGCCACCGTCTCCGGTCGGCCATCTGCGCTGATCACCACACCGGGTACCGGTTCGCCCAATCGGGTGCGCAACCAGGCCATCAACTCGGTGCCTGTTTCACCATTGTCCAGATGGTAATCCACCAATGCCAACTGCGGCCGTACCCCGTTGCCGAGCAGCGCTGCGCATTCATCGCGGTTACGCGCGGTCCAGACCTGGCAACCCCAGCGTGTCAGCAAGCTGTTCATGCCGATCAGGATGCTGTCCTCGTTATCGATGCACAGCACCTGCGCACCACTGAGCAGTTTGCCGTTGAGTTCGATCGCCTTGGCCGGCAACGCCGCTTGCGCCCGTGCCAGCGGAACGCTGACGCTGAACACGCTACCGCGTCCCGGCCATGAGCGTACGCGCAGGGTATGCCCCAGCACGCGGCACAAGCCGTCGGCGATCGCCAGGCCCAGCCCCAGGCCTTTCTCGGCACGTGTCTGATGGCTGTCGAGGCGTTTGAATTCTTCGAAAATCACCTGCTGCTTATCTTCGGGAATCCCCGGTCCGCGGTCCCAGACCTCCAGGCACAGCTCGCCCTTGCGGCGACGAACTCCCAGCAGCACCGGGCCTTTGGCGTAACGGAAGGCGTTGGTCAGGAAGTTCTGCAGGATCCGGCGCAGCAATTTGATGTCGCTTTCGATGCGCAACGTACTGCCCCGGACACGGAACTCCAGCCCCTGTTCCCGTGCCAGTGCCTTGAATTCGGCGCCAAGGGTGTCGAACAGCTCATTGAGTGCGAAGGGCTTGGCATCGGGATTGATCTTGCCGTTTTCCAGGCGAGAAATATCCAGCAGGTCGCTGATCAGGTCTTCGGCTGAACGCAGTGAGCTGTCCAGGTGCTGCACCAGCTTTTGCGCCTCACCGGACAAGCCGTCCTCCTGATGCGACAGGGCGGCGGAGAACAGTCGCGCCGCGTTCAAGGGCTGCATCAAGTCATGACTCACTGCTGCCAGGAAGCGGGTTTTCGACTGGTTGGCCGCCTCGGCGGTGCCCTTGGCTTCGGTCAGGGCCACATTGAGCTGTGACAGTTCGTGGGTGCGTTCGGCCACCCGCTGTTCGAGGCTTTCGTTGGCTTCGGTCAGTGCCTGTTCGGCTTCGCGGAACGGGGTGATGTCGGTAAAACTCATGACGAAACCGCCGCCGGGCATCGGGTTGCCGATCAGTTCGATCACCCGTCCATTGGGGAACAGCCGCTCGGAGGTATGCGCCCGGCCCTGGCGCATCCAGTGCAGACGGCGGGCGACGTGCACTTCGGCTTCGCCGGGACCGCACAGGCCGCGCTCGGCGTTGTGGCGAATGATGTCGGCAATCGGCCGGCCAACGCTGATCAAGCCATCCGGGTAGTTGAACAGTTCCAGGTAGCGACGGTTCCAGGCCACCAGTTTCAGCGATTGGTCGACCACGCTGATGCCCTGGGTGATGTTCTCGATCGCCCCTTGCAGCAACGCGCGGTTGAACTGCAGGACTTCGGAGGCTTCGTCGGCGATGCGCACAACGTCCTCCAGTTGCATCTCCCGACCCTCGATGGCGGCTTTTACCACCGCACGTGTCGACGAGGCGCCCAACACACCGGCCAGCAATCGTTCGGTATGGGCAATCCATTCACTGTCGGCATTCTGGTTCGGGTTGAAGCCTTTGCCCTGGCGGTAGGCAAAGCGGATAAAGCTCTGGCGCGCGCGTTCCTCACCGACGAAGCGTGCCGCCAATTGCAGCAGATCGTCGATCTGTACCGCCAGCATCGAGCGTGCGCTAGGTCGGGCACTGATTTCCTGGCCGATGAAACGACCGGCCTGCCAGTGTTCCGACACTCGCGTACGTGACATCACCGAGACCCAGGCGAACAGCGTGAAATTGCCGGCAAGGGACAGGACCACGCCTTGGGTCAGCGGTGTGATCGGCAGGTTCAACGGGTTGCTGTGCAGCCAGGCCAGGCCCGGGAAGCTGTTCAGGGAAACCCCGAGACTGTGGGCGGCGATCGGCAGGATCAAGGTGTAGAACCAAAGGAACGTGCCGGCGGCGAGACCGGCGAATACGCCGCGACGGTTGGCCTGTTTCCAGTACAGGGCACCGAGCATGGCTGGCGCCAGTTGGGTCACGGCGGCGAAGGCGATCTGGCCGATGGTCGCCAGGCTCGCGGTCGAGCCCAGCAGGCGATAACTGACATAGGCCAGCAACAGAATTACCACGATGCTCACGCGACGCACCGACAGCATCCATTGGCGGAACACCTCGAACGGGCGCTCGGCGTTGTTGCGGCGCAACAACCATGGCAACAGCATGTCGTTGGAGACCATGGTCGACAACGCGACGCTGGCCACGATCACCATGCCGGTGGCCGCCGAAGCACCACCGATAAAGGCCAGCAACGCCAGGGCAGGGTGGGCCTGGGCCAGCGGCAGGCTGATCACGAATGAGTCCGGCAGCACCGAGCTTGGCAGCATCATCTGGCCGGCGAGGGCGATCGGTACCACGAACAAGGCCGCCAGGGCGAGGTAGGCTGGAAACACCCATTTGGCCAGGTTCAAGTCCTGAGGGTCGATGTTTTCCACCACCGTCACATGGAACTGTCGCGGCAGGCAGATGATCGCCATCATTGCCACGCCGGTCTGCACCACCATCGATGGCCAGTTGATGGTTTCCTTCCAGTACTCCTCCAGGCGCGGGGCGAGCATGGCCTGATCGAACAGGTCATCAAAACCGTCATACAGCCCGAACGTCACATAGGCGCCGACGGCCAGAAACGCGAACAGCTTCACCAGCGATTCAAAGGCAATGGCCAGGACCATGCCGCGGTGGTGCTCCGTGGCATCGAGGTTGCGGGTACCAAAGACAATGGTGAACAACGCCAGCACCAGTGACACCACCAATGCCGTGTCCTGCGCGCGAACCCCCATGGCATCAGCGCCTGCACCGATCAACAGGTTCACACCGAGTACGATGCCCTTGAGTTGCAAGGCGATATAAGGCAGTACGCCCACCAGGCAGATCAACGCCACCACCACGGCCAGTGACTGGGATTTGCCATAGCGTGCGGCGATGAAGTCGGCGATGGAGGTGATGTTCTCCTGTTTGCTGATCATCACCATTTTTTGCAGCACCCACGGCGCGCCTATCAGCAGCAGGATCGGCCCGAGGTAAATCGGCAGAAACGACCAGAGCTGTTCGGCGGCCTGACCGACCGCGCCGAAGAATGTCCAACTGGTGCAATAAACGGCCAGCGACAGACTGTACACCCAGGCACGCACGCGTGGCGGCAAGGGCGCACTGCGACGGTCACCGTAAAAGGCGATGGCGAACATGATGGCCATATAGGCCAGGGCGACGACGGCAATCAGCCCGCTGGACAACGACATGGGAACTCCAGGCAACCAAAGACACCCGGGCCTCCCGCCCGGACAGACAGTCTCGCACGATGGCAGGGGTTAGTCAGTGTCGACCAAGGTCGTGGCGTGGTGGGGTGTCGCAGGTGGGGTATCAGTCAGATCTATGGCGACTGCGCGGGCCTCTTCGCGAGCCGGCTCGCGAATGGCATTGTCACTGACGAAGCGCGATCTCGATCAACCGATGCAACTCCTCAACCTCCAGCGGCGTTTCGGAAAACAGTATTCGAAACACAATAGGCGCCGCCACCATATTGATCAGCCGATCGACACTGGGCTTGGGCGCATCCGGATAGCGATCCAGGATGAGCTGCAACTGCCCGCCAATGATCGTCGCGCAATAGCTCGGCTTGAGGCTCGCTTGCACGTCACGCAGCATATTGCGGCCGGGTGCGGAACTCATTTCATCCAGATACTGTTCGGCCCAGGCCAGCACGTCACCTTGCAAGCTGCCGGTCTTGGCCGACTCCGTTTCCGGTTGCATGCGCGCAAGCGCAACATCCGCCAGTAACGCCGACAAATCACCCCAGCGCCGATAAATGGTCGAAGGCGTAACACCCGCCCGTGCGGCGATTTGTGGCACGGTCACGGTAGCGCGATCCTGCTCTTCGAGCAGTTCGCGCACGGCAGTATGAATCGATTCCTGGACCCGGGCGCTGCGGCCACCGGGACGTAAAGCGGGAGTAGTCATTGCGTGTTTCCTGTCTAGCGCCGGAGTCTGTTGCGAGATGACACCGGTTCTGAAAAGCCATGCATCGGACCTTAACACAAAGAATTTGCTTTAAGCGCAAGCCGGTAGCACACTCCGCAAAAGCAAAAAATTAGCTTTTGCGGAGCAATCTCATGTCCAGTTCTCATTCAAACCGTGCCAGCCTGTGGTTTCTGGCAATCACTTTACTCAGTTTTCTCGCGGCTTCCACGGCACCGACGCCGTTGTATCACGTGTATCAGCAACAACTGCAGTTCTCGGATGCTGTACTGACGCTGATTTTTGCCGTGTATGCCTTGAGTCTGCTGGCAGCGCTGCTGACAGTCGGTTCGCTCTCGGATTACCTGGGGCGCAAACCGGTGATTTTTACGGCAGTGGTGCTCAATATTCTGGCGATGTTGTTGTTTATCTATGCCGACAACGTCGCCTGGCTGATCGGCGCCCGGGTACTGCAAGGCTTTGCCACGGGCATGGCCACCGCCGTATTGAGTGCAACCCTGCTCGACACCGACCGCCAACAGGGGCCGCTGATCAACAGCGTGGCCCCGTTGCTTGGCATGGCCTTGGGCGGGATGGGGTGTGGTTTGCTGGCCGAGTTTGCACCAGCTCCCTTGCACTTGACCTACTGGCTGCTGCTGACCTTATTTTTGATGCAGGCCATGTATGTATGGCGTTTGCCGGAAAGTGTCTCGCCGCAGTCGGGCGCATGGGCGTCATTGCGGCCGACCTTGCATGTGCCGGCCCAGGCGCGCTCCACTTTGTGGCGCGTGTTGCCGCTTAACGTTTCGACCTGGGCACTCGGCGGTTTCTACGCCTCACTGGCGCCTTCATTGGTTCGGGCGGCCACCGGCTCGACGTCGAACCTGATCGGCGGGGGCACCGTGGCAGCCTTGACAGTGACCGGCGCCCTGATGATTTTCACCCTGCGCAATCGATCGGCCGCTTTCGCGTTGCGATTAGGTGCCAGTTCGCTGCCAGCAGGCATCGTCCTGATTTTACTGGGCGTGCACAGCGCGAGTCTGCCCTTGTTTTTCCTCGGCACGTTTGTCGCCGGCTGTGGTTTTGGTGCCGGCTTCCTGGGAGCCGTGCGCAGTCTGTTCCCGCTGGCCTTACCCCACGAGCGGGCCGGGTTGATGTCGGCGTATTACGTGCTCAGTTATCTGGCGTTCTGCCTGCCGTCGTTGCTGGCCGGCAACCTCACGCATACCTTTGGTTTGGTCGCCACTACCGACGGGTATTGCGCAGTGTTGATCCTCCTTTCGTTGAGCGCACTGTTGGCTTTGACTCGTCAGCGCGCCGCCAGCGCTTGCAGCGTTGCGGGTCAGCCATAAAGTGATGCGGTGCCCGTCCAGTCTTCGTGACAACGGTTCAGTGTAAATATCTATACAATAGATAACAGTTAGAGATATTACCCGTTATATCGATATTCGATCTGGATCTATGATGGGCTCCACCTCACCAGAGGAAGGAGCCCACCATGACATGCCCCAACGCCGCCAAACCCGGTATCAAACCTTTTCGCCAACTGCAGCACCCGCGTGAGGTCATCCGCCAGTTCACCCCCAACTGGTTTGCCGCCACCATGGGCACCGGCGTGCTGGCCCTGGCGCTGGCGCAATTGCCCGTTGCCAATCCGGTTTTGTACAGCGTTGCCGAAGCCCTGTGGCAACTGAATATTGTGCTGTTCTTGTTGTTCACAGCGCTGTATGCGGCACGCTGGGTGTTGTTTTTCGATGAGGCGCGGCGGATTTTCGGCCACTCCACGGTTTCGATGTTTTTCGGCACCATTCCCATGGGCCTGGCGACCATCATCAACGGCGTTCTGCTGTTTGGGCTGCCGCGTTGGGGTGATGGCGTGGTTCAGCTGGCCGAAGCGGTGTGGTGGCTGGATGTGGCGATGTCGGTGGCGTGCGGGGTGTTGATTCCCTACATGATGTTTACCCGCCAGGAACACAGCATCGACCAGATGACCGCCGTGTGGTTATTACCGGTGGTGGCGGCGGAAGTGGCGGCGGCCAGTGGTGGCCTGCTGGCGCCCCATCTGGCCGATGCTCATTCGCAACTGGTGGTGCTGGTGACCAGTTACGTGCTCTGGGCATTTTCCCTGCCGGTGGCGTTCAGCATTCTGACCATTCTGCTGCTGCGCATGGCGTTGCATAAATTGCCCCACGAAAACATGGCTGCCTCCAGTTGGCTGGCACTCGGGCCGATCGGTACGGGCGCGCTGGGCATGTTGCTGCTGGGTGCCGACGCTCCGGCGATTTTTGCCGCCAATGGTATGCCGGGTATTGGTGATATCGCCGCCGGCCTGGGCCTGGTCGCCGGCATCACGCTGTGGGGCTTTGGTCTGTGGTGGATGCTGATGGCGGTGTTGATCACGTTGCGCTACTTGCGCGCCGGCATACCTTTCAATCTCGGTTGGTGGGGGTTCACCTTCCCGTTGGGCGTCTATTCTCTGGCAACGTTGAAACTGGCCAGTACGCTGCACCTGACGTTTTTCAGTGTCTTCGGCTGTGTGCTGGTGACATTGCTTGCAATGATGTGGCTGATTGTCGGCAAACGCACGGTGCAGGGTGCATGGCGTGGCGAGTTGTTTGTCTCGCCGTGCATAGCAGGATTGAAGAAATGAACGGCAAAGTTTAGGTAAGGTGTGGCCTGGATCGACGCGCGACATTCCAATCATTGTATCCACGCTTCTCTTTACCTGATCAGGGACACATGGAAGATGAGTCACCCCTCGCAATTCACCTTGCTGCGCACCCGGCGCTTCCTGCCGTTCTTCGTGACACAGTCTCTCGGGGCGTTCAACGACAACATTTTCAAGCAGTCGTTGATCCTCGCCATTCTGTACAAGCTGTCGATCGAAGGTGACCGTTCAATCTGGGTCAACCTGTGTGCGCTGCTGTTCATCCTGCCGTTCTTTCTGTTTTCGGCGCTGGCCGGTCAGTTCGGGGAAAAATTCGCCAAGGACGCACTGATCCGCCTGATCAAGCTCGGGGAAATAGCCATCATGGCGGTCGGCGCGATCGGTTTCATGTTCGATCACCTGTGGTTGATGCTGGTGGCGCTGTTCGCCATGGGCACGCACTCGGCGCTGTTCGGACCGGTGAAATACTCGATCCTGCCCCAGGCCCTGCGTGAGGATGAGTTGGTCGGTGGCAACGGTCTGGTTGAAATGGGCACCTTCCTGGCAATTCTGGCCGGGACCATTGGTGCCGGGATCATGATGTCGTCCGGTGATTACGCATCGGTCGTTTCCACCGCGATCATCGGTATCGCCGTCCTCGGTTACCTGGCCAGTCGCGGTATTCCGCGGGCAGCCGCTGCTTCACCGCAATTGCGCCTGAACTGGAATATTTTCAGCCAGTCCTGGGCCACGCTGAAGCTCGGCCTGGGGCAAACCCCGGCGGTGTCGCGCTCGATTGTCGGCAACTCGTGGTTCTGGTTTGTCGGGGCTATTTATCTGACGCAGATCCCGGCGTATGCCAAGGAATGGATGCACGGCGACGAAACCGTGGTCACGCTGATTCTTACGGTGTTCTCGGTCGGTATCGCCGTGGGTTCGATGCTCTGCGAAAAGCTGTCCGGGCGCAAAGTCGAAATCGGCCTGGTGCCATTCGGCTCGTTCGGCCTGACCGTGTTCGGTTTGCTGCTGTGGTGGCATTCCGGGGGAATACCGGACAGCGTCGAAGGGCATGGCTGGATCGAGATACTCGGCTTTGCTCACACCTGGCTGGTGTTGATCGACATCCTCGGCCTGGGGGTGTTCGGTGGTTTTTACATCGTGCCGCTGTACGCGTTGATCCAGTCACGCACCGTCGAGAACGAGCGGGCCCGGGTCATTGCCGCCAACAACATTCTCAACGCGTTGTTCATGGTGGTATCGGCGATTGTCTCGATCATCCTGTTGAGCATGGCCGAACTGTCGATCCCGCAGTTGTTCCTGGTGGTGTCGTTGCTGAACATTGGTGTCAACGCCTACATCTTCAAAATCGTTCCCGAGTTCACCATGCGTTTCATGATCTGGCTGCTCAGCCATTCCATGTACCGCGTGGAGCATCGCAATCTTGATCTGATTCCCGAGGAGGGCGCGGCGCTGCTGGTGTGCAACCACGTGTCGTTCGTCGATGCCTTGCTGATTGGCGGTGCGGTCCGTCGGCCGATTCGCTTTGTGATGTACTACAAGATCTACAACCTGCCGGTGCTGAACTTTATCTTCCGCACGGCCGGGACGATTCCGATTGCGGGGCGTCATGAAGACATCCGGATCTACGAACAGGCCTTCACGCGCATTGCCCGGTATCTGAAGGACGGCGAGTTGGTGTGCATTTTCCCCGAGGGCAAATTGACCGCCGATGGTGAGATCAATGAGTTCAAGGGCGGATTGACGCGGATTCTCGAAGAAACGCCGGTGCCGGTGATTCCGTTGGCCTTGCAGGGGTTGTGGGGGAGTTTCTTCAGCCGCGATCCGGGCAAGGGACTGTTTCGCCGGTTGTGGTCGCGGGTGACGTTGGTGGCGGGGCCGGCGGTGGCGGTTGAGGTGGCGGAGCCGGCGAGATTGCAGCAGATGGTAGGGGATTTGCGCGGGACCGTAAGATAGTCGTCGCTTGTACAGGCCCCTTCGCGAGCAGGCTCGCTCCCACTATGAAATGCGATCAAATGTGGGAGCGAGCCTGCTCGCGAAAGCGGAAGTGGCCTAAGCGCTAACCTTGAGCCCAACCAAACCGGTCACGATCAACGCCACACTGGCCAACCGCACCAGCGCCATCGATTCCCCAAACAGAATGATCCCGGCAATCACCGTACCCACGGCACCCACACCTGTCCAGATCGCATAGGCCGTGCCCAGTGGCAGTTCCTTCATGGCAAGACCCAGCAAGCCAAGGCTGACAGCCATGGCCGCGACGGTGAGGGCGGTGGGGAGCGGGCGGGTGAAACCGTCGGTGTACTTCAGGCCGACGGCCCAGCCGACTTCGAACAGGCCGGCGAAGAACAGAATGATCCAGGACATCAAAGACCTCCATCGATTGACGGGGTCGTCCCCAGATTAATGACTCGATCGAGCCGCGGGGTCGTCCCCGCGTTGCGCAATAGAGTGCCCAGCATTAATCCGGGGATCAAGTTTTTGGATCAAGATCGCGGATCAGTCAGTGGCCTGCTGGCCGCCGATCTTGCGATCTTCTTTCTCGCTCATACGGCGGAAGTACGTCGATAGCAGGGCTCCGGAAATATTGTGCCAGACGCTGAACAACGCACTGGGTACTGCCGCCAATGGCGAAAAGTGCGCACTGGCCAACGCGGCACCCAACCCGGAGTTTTGCATGCCGACTTCCAGGGCCAGGGATTTGCGCTGAGCCAATGGCAGCTTGAACAGACGCCCGGTGAAGTAACCCAACAGATAACCAAAACTGTTGTGCAGCATGACCACGGCCATGATCAGCAGGCCTGACTCGGCAATCTTCGCCTGGCTGGCGGCAACCACGGCGGTGACGATGATCACGATGCTCACCACCGACACCAAGGGCAAAACGTCTACTGCGTGGCGAACCCGGTCACCGAGCAAGCGTTGGGCCGCGACGCCTAGCACGATCGGTAGCAGCACCACTTGCAGGATTGACCAGAACAGCTCCATGAACGAGACCGGCAGCCAGGCTGAAGCCAGGAGCCAGATCAACGCCGGTGTCAGCAACGGAGCGAGGAGGGTGGTCACGGCGGCAATGGCCACCGACAATGCCAGATCCCCGCGTGCCAGCCAGGTCATCACGTTCGAAGAGGTGCCGCTTGGGCAGCAGCCGACCAGGATCACGCCGACGGCAATCTCCGGCGGCAAATGGAAGGCCTGGCAGAGCAACCACGCCACGCCGGGCATGATCACGAAATGCGCAACCACGCCCAGGGCCACGCGCCACGGATGGCGGGCGACTTCGGCGAAGTCTTCGAGCTTGAGGGTCAGGCCCATGCCGAACATCACCAGCCCCAGCAGCGGCACGATGGCGCCCTTGAGACCGATGAACCATTCCGGTTGCAAGAACGCCACGACGGCGAAAATCAGCACCCAGTAGGCGAAGGTGTTGCCGACAAAACGACTCAATGCAGCCAATGCGCGCATGGCCTGATCCTTAATTTTAAGTAACACCATAAAAAGAAATGTGGGAGCGAGCCTGCTCGCGAAGGCGTCAATTCAGACAACATTTTTGTCGACTGACAGACCGCTTTCGCGAGCAGGCTCGCTCCCACAGGAGAGCTGGTAGGCTTTAGATCCCCTGCGGAGTTTCTTCCCCGCCCAGCGCTTCAACCAGTGCCGGCAGGAAGTCGCCGAAGGTCAGCATCATCAAGGTGAAGCTGGCATCCAGCTGGCCGAGGGCTTCATCGCCACCGTCCTGCTCCGCCTGGTCTTGCAGCAGGTCTTCGAATTTCAGGCGCTTGACCACCATTTTGTCGTCAAGGACGAAGGACAGTTTGTCCTGCCAAGCCAGCGACAGCTGGGTGACCACTTTGCCGGTGCTCAGGTGCAACTGGATTTCTTCGCTGGTCAGGTCCTGACGCTTGCAACGCACGATGCCGCCGTCTTCGTGTGTGTCGCGCAGCTCGCATTCGTCCAGCACGAAGAAGTCGTCCGCGGCTTTCTGGGTGGTGACCCATTCGGTCATGGTCGCGGTCGGCGACATTTTCACGGTCAGTGGGCGCACCGGCAGGGTGCCGATCACTTCACGCAGGGTGGACAGCAAATCTTCGGCGCGCTTCGGACTGGCCGAGTTGACCAGGATCAGGCCCTGTTTCGGCGCGATGGCGGCGAAGGTCGAGGAGCGACGGATAAAAGCGCGCGGCAGGAAGGCCTGGATAATTTCATCCTTGATCTGGTCGCGTTCCTTTTTGTAGACCTTGCGCATTTGCTCGGCTTCGATCTCTTCGACCTTTTCCTTCACTGCATCTCGGACGACGCTGCCCGGCAGGATGCGTTCTTCCTTGCGCGCGCTGATCAGCAGGAAGTCGCCACTGACGTGTACCAAAGGCGCATCTTCGCCTTTGCCGAACGGTGCGACGAAACCGTAGGTGGTCAACTCCTGGCTTGCACATGGGCGCGCCAGTTTGGTGGCCAGTGCAGTTTCCAACGCCTCGGCATCAACAGGCAGATCTTGGGTCAGGCGATAGATAAGCAGGTTTTTGAACCACATGGGGTGAGTCTCTCCTTTATACAAAGGCGGGCATTATTGTCCTCCGTGTGCCATAGGCCAACCCTTCTCTAAGCCTTTGGAAGGCATGAAAAAATTAATTAAAAAAGTGCTTGCCAGAGGTAGGGTCGCTCCGTAGAATGCGCGCCACACCGAACGTGAAGGGTGATTAGCTCAGCTGGGAGAGCGTCTGCCTTACAAGCAGAATGTCGGCGGTTCGATCCCGTCATCACCCACCATTCGCATTCAGTGTTACGCGCAGCGGTAGTTCAGTCGGTTAGAATACCGGCCTGTCACGCCGGGGGTCGCGGGTTCGAGTCCCGTCCGCTGCGCCATATTCGGTAACCTGGAACACTGAACGCCAGGTCACCACGGAAAAGCCCGCTGATGCGGGCTTTTTTCTGCCTGAAGTTTGACTTTGGTTCCTGCAGGACGTGTCGTTTCACCGGTTTTCAGATTTTTTTGAAAAAATTATCAATTAAATCAACACTTTATGAAAATCTGTGGCACAATGCGCCCCGCAACGAAGGTAAAGGGTGATTAGCTCAGCTGGGAGAGCGTCTGCCTTACAAGCAGAATGTCGGCGGTTCGATCCCGTCATCACCCACCACTTTCAACGCTACGCGCAGCGGTAGTTCAGTCGGTTAGAATACCGGCCTGTCACGCCGGGGGTCGCGGGTTCGAGTCCCGTCCGCTGCGCCATATTCGGTAACCTGGAACACTGAACGCCAGGTCACCACACAAAAAGCCCGCTTGATGCGGGCTTTTTGCTGTCTGGCGTTTGGCTTTTCCCGTCGCGTTTTCTGTAGGAGCGAGCCTGCTCGCGATGGTCGTCAACGATAACGCGGGAAATCTGACGCCCCGAGGTGCTCTCGGGTTTTTCGCGAGCGGGCTCGCTCCTACAGTGTGGATATCGAATTATTGCCCGGCATTGCGGGCATGTCGGTAATCGCTGACGGCCTCGTAGACAGCTTTGCGCAAGCGGTTGATGCCACCAATGGGGCGATGGGCCTCAAGCCCGAACCATGGGTTGAACGACTGGTTATCGCATTGCAGATTCAATGCCGGCGTATCGAAGTCCTGCGCCGGCACTGTGATCCGTGCCACGGTCTGGAAGGGCGAATCGCTTTCGCGCCACTCAATGCTGGTGTCTTCGATCGGCATATACTTGTTCGCGTCCTGGCGCTGGATCTGCAAGACGAAGCACGCCGGCACCCGGTCTGTGGATAACTGCTGGTTCAGCGCGCTGCGCAAGAAGTTCGGCAGCTTCTGATTTTGTGCCGGCAAGCTGTAGTCCGGGCAGCTTTCAGGGTCGGGCATCACGCGAAACTTGGCATTGGCCTCACCGTATTTGTAGGGTGAAACCGAAAAATAGGTCGTCTGGGTCGGGCTCGGTGGCGCGGGAGACAGTGTCGCCAGGGCAATAAACAGATGACGCACCTGCCAGGTGCGTGGGTCCCAGCCCGGAAAGAACGCCATCATTTTTTTGCCATCCGCCTGAGCAGCAACGTTCTGACGATACTCGGCGACATCGCTGACAAAGAAGTTCGCATGGCTGAACATCACGAAATCCTGTTGACCTCGTTGCTGCTGGTCGCTGAGCAGCTGCTTGCCCGGTACATCAAGTAGCTTGATTGCCATGCCCCGTGCATCGCGAATGCTGTCGAATTGCGGGTAAGCGTTACCGTTGGACAGGCGCATGGTTGCCTTCCAGATCTTGCCGGGTTCGCTGAACACACCCTGGCGCAGATCGCTTGCCAGCTCCGGCAGCACCTGGACTTGAGCTTCCACGCAGCCGTGAGCCTTGGCGTGGGCATCGCGCAGATAGCGGGTGCTTTCGCGGTGTTGATCGACGATGCGCACGGCGGTCTGGATGATGTCCTGAGTCATCGCCGCTTCGCCGTCCGGGATCAGTTCCTGCGCCGATACCGGCCCGCGGTGTTGCCAGGCAAACCACGCCGTGGCCAGCGCCCAGCCCAGCAGCCCAAGCCCCAACAACCAGAACAGCGTCTTGCCGAGGAACGCGCCCAAGCGCAGCCAGAGAGTCTTCAGCATGGGGAATTCCTTTTGATCATGGCAATTGCGACTCCAGCGGGCCGCCCAACACTTTCAGATACTCCATCAGCGCCCAGCGCTCTTGCGGTTGCAGCAAGCGGCCAATCACGCCGTTGCCGAGCTTGCCGGAGCGGAATTCGTGACCGCTGTTGTGGTTGCCGGTAATGCGCGTGTCGAACAGAAAACCGTTGGTGAAGGCTTCGGTGCGATAGCCCAGGTGTTTGGGGTCGTACTCGAACGTGCCTTTGTAAAAGGTCGTCGCGCGTTCATCCTGCGGCGAGAGCAGTTGATAAATGCTCGGCACCGAACCGTTGTGCAGAAACGGCGCGGTCGCCCACACACCTGCCAACGGGCGAGCCTTATAGGCCCGTAGTTCACGTACTCCTATAGGCAGGCCGAAGCCGTCCATTTGCGGTCTTTCGGCCGGGGTGATACCGGCGTCGCGATAAGCGCGGTTTTCAACGAAAGCGGTAACATAGGCCAACCCTTTGGCCACCGACATTTGGCTCAGATCAAGGGGGTCGGCGGGCTTGGGTTCGACGTCCAGTTGCTCCAGCTCCTTCTGGTTCCATTGCAGCGCCGTGAGGTCGAAGCGGTGGTCGGCGATGTTGTTGGCAGCGCCAGGGTCGGTGCCGATGAACTCCACGGGAAGCATTTTCAAGTGCTGCACGTATCGCCCTTCGCCTTGGGTTACCCGCGGTACGTGGCAGCCGGCGCAGTTTTCGCCGAACAGGGCACGACCTTTGGCGGCCAGGGGTTTATCGATTGTCCCGAGCAACGCTTCCGGCCAGGCGGGTGGTTCCAGCCGTTGCAGGGTTTCTTCGATCAGATGCAAATCGCGCACGCGAACGCTGGAGGGGTAACGGTCATCCCCCATCAGTGGCTGCCGGTTGTCGTCGAAGAAATTCAGCGTGGCGCCTACGCCCAGGGCTTCACCGATATTGCGCGCCATCGGCTGCTGCGCCGAGCCATTCCATTGCACCCAGTCGAAGGTCCACATGTCCCACAGTTGCGGATAGTCGACAGGGGCGTTGGCCACCCGATAGTTGGCGGGGGATATTGCATCGCCGAAGCTGGCGTTGGCGATGCGCCCGAAAGCGTCGGTGCGTCCCGGACCTTCTTCGGTCGGGTAGAGCCCGCGATGGGTATCGTTCCACGCTACTTTCAGGAAAGTATCAAGGGACTTCTTGAACGCCTTGCGCAGTTGTTCGTGTTCGGTTTCGTAGTCGGAACCCAGGACCTTGCGCGCGAAATCTTCGAATTTCCAAGGGTTGTAGTAAGTCGCGAACAGACTCGCCACCAGTGCTTGTCCGAAACTGCCACCTTTCAATGTAGGAACGCTTGAGGGCAAAACATGCTGAGCCGATCCGCCATCGATACGCACGGCCTGACCGTTGAAGCGCAACTCGCCGGTGTGACAAGCAGCGCAGGTAATATCCAGAAACGTATCCGTGCCGCCGGGGTTCTGATGCCGGGCGAAACCCACCGGCAGCTTGTCGGGGTTGGCCGGTGTGGGTTCCTGGTCGGGGTCGATCAGAAAACCGAAGCGCGCGAGGTATTCGGGGGCGGCGAAGCGTTGGTTTGAGAAAGGCAGCTCTAGAGCGGTGAACCACTCGTACCGCAGACCTTTGACCTGGGTGCCCTGGGGCGTAAAGTAATAAGCCTCGCGGTCGCCGGCGCTCCACTGCTCCAGGTAATGCACCTTCTGCGCGGGCGTCCAGAGCGGTAGTTTCGGGTTGACGACATAGTACAAGACTACGGCCAGACCCACTGACAACAGGGCCCCGATCAGAGCCAGCAAGCGGAATAAGAGGCGCAAGATAAACTTCCTTGTCGATTTGTTCTTCTGTTATGCCTCAGCGCCAGGTGCGCGGCAAGTGGCCATTACGCCAGATGTGGTGGGATGCGGAATTTGCTTGTGTGGGAACGAGATGACAGAAGTTTCACCATCTTCACTCCGAAAAGCGTTTAAACACCTGAACTTATCGGAAATCTCCGGCTCTCATGCCGGTAGCCATTGGTCGTGGCCGCCTGATAAGCTCGCGGCTTTACTCGATTGCCCTTTAGGCGCATGAACAAGGAAATAGCATGAAACAGCATCGGTTGGCGGCGGCGGTGGCCCTGGTAAGCCTGGTACTCGCGGGTTGCGACTCGCAGACCAGCGTAGAGCTGAAAACCCCGGCGCAAAAAGCTTCCTACGGGATTGGCCTGAACATGGGCAAGAGCCTGGCTCAGGAAGGCATGGATGACCTGGATTCCAAAGCCGTAGCCCAAGGCATCGAAGATGCCGTCGGCAAGAAAGAACAGAAACTCAAGGACGAAGAGTTGGTTGAAGCCTTCGCTGCACTGCAAAAGCGTGCCGAAGAGCGTATGGCCAAGATGAGCGAAGAGTCGGCAGCCGCCGGCAAGAAGTTCCTCGAAGAAAACGCCAAGAAAGCTGGCGTCGTGACGACCGCTTCGGGCTTGCAGTACGAGGTGGAAAAGAAAGCCGATGGCGCTCAGCCCAAGCCGACTGACGTAGTGACCGTTCACTACACCGGCAAGCTGACCAATGGCACCGTTTTCGACAGTTCCGTCGAGCGCGGCAGCCCGATCGATCTGCCGGTCAGCGGCGTGATTCCAGGTTGGGTCGAAGGCCTGCAACTGATGCACGTTGGCGAGAAGTACAAACTGTACATTCCTAGCGAACTGGCTTACGGCGCGCAAAGCCCAAGCCCGGCAATCCCTGCCAACTCGGTACTGGTCTTCGATCTGGAACTGCTGGGGATCAAGGATCCAGCCAAAGAAGAGGCCGCCAAGTAATCCGCGTCTGCTTTGAAAACAACGCCCCGTTTATGCGGGGCGTTGTTGCATCTGGTGTCCTGCACGGGTACCCAAAGCGAACCGATGCTGTAGGCTGGAGTCATAGCCTGTGTAGGGCAGGCGCTAACCGCGCCAGACCGCCAAGTCAATGAATTATTGGAGTTTTTTCGATGAGTAAAAAACGCCCGATCTAAGCTCAGCCCTTGTGCAGCGGGCCTTTCAGCCATGAAAAGCAGCTCTGTTCACAAGGTTATCCACAATTTGTGTGGATAACCTTTCCGTGGGAGTCACCATGAAAACACCCTGGAATTTCGCTCGTTTCCTGCCTCTCGCAGGACGTCTGCTCGCGCGTGGACGGTTACCGACCTTATTGTTTGCGGTGGCCAGTAAAGGTGCCAGTCAGGGCAATCGGCTGGGCAAACTCAAAGACGATCTGCGTCTGCTGCAAGCACTTTGCCTGGCGTACTGGCGCGGTGAGTATCGCGCCATCAGTCCCAAGGCCGTGATATCGGTAGTGGCAGGTCTGATGTACTTTCTTAGCCCGCTGGATGCGATCCCGGATTTCCTTCCCATGTTCGGCATGCTCGATGACATCGCGGTGCTGGGTTGGCTGATGAAAGTTCTCGACGATGAACTCAATGCCTTTCGCGCATGGCGCAAACGTCAGGCGCCGGAAAAGCTCGCGGTGGTCGAGCGGCTGCCTGATTCGCCTGAGCAACTTCAACTTCAGGGGCCGAAAAAACGCTGAGCCAATCAAGTCTTATCCACAGATAGATCCCCCCCGCGACCTTAGCCGCTGTTAGGATTACACTTCTAGGAAAAAGTGCCGACTCGCTAAGTGTTGTTGTCCTACGGGGTAGTCATGGATATTCAGATAATTACACGCGAAGGCGAACCAGAATATGCGGTTCTGCCGTGGGCTCAGTATCAGGCTCTACTAAAAGCAGCAGGCATCAACGAAGCACCGTCGCAGCCGGCTCCGGCGCCGCTGGCGACAACCCGGGAGCCGATTCTTCCAGGTCTTGATCAACTACGCAGTTTGCGCGAAGGGAAGGGCATCGCCATCGAGGCGCTCGCCCGCACGGTAGGCATCAGCCCGTCTTATCTGGCCATGATCGAAACTGGCGAGCGTCAGCCCGACGCTGCGATTCGCCGCAGTCTGGCCTGGGAGTTGACGGTGCCAGGGTGGAGGGATGAATCGTGAGCGTACGCATCAGTCGTCAACATTGGGACGGACTGCTGGGCGAGCTGGATCAGGCGCGTCGTCAGCGTCATCTTCTGACTTATCGGGCGTTGTTGGAGCGTTTGCAGCTCCCCACGCCCGCCATGCAAACCCTGACTGCCGCGCTTGAACATCTGGCGGCGCTGGATGCCAAGGCCGAGCAGCCCTTGCGCAGTTCGCTGGTGATCAGCCAGGGTGCCAGCCGTCTACCGCGCACCGGTTTCTTTGAGTGTGTCGAACGTCTCGGGCGTTTTTCCGGGCCGTCCGACGGCGTTGCCGCGGCGTCCTGGCATGCCTCGGAAGTGGTGCGGGTGTTCGAATACGAGTACCCCGAATCGGCGGAGGCTTGAGTGTTTTTACGACTCAAGGCGCGGGTCAGTTACTGGCTGGCGCGCAGGCTGTTTCACTGGCAGTGGTTTGTACGCAACCCCCGTGGCTGGAGCTGGCTTGAAGGTCAGTTCGCCCGCATGGCGAACCTGGGCGATGTCGGCGCCCAGAGTTTCTATGGCCACATCCTGACCTTTCGTGGCGTCGGTCTGGGGGCGCGCGAAGAGGGTGTTCGCCTGCTGCGCCTTGCGGCTTTGGCCGGTGATGGCAAAGCGGCTTATCAGGTGGGGGTGATCAGCCTCGCCGGGAGCGCGAACAAGGCACCGGATCCGGCTGAAGCAGCGCGGTTCTGGGAGATTGCCGCGAAGGCCGGGCATCCACTGGCGCAGATAAAACTTCAGGAACTGGCATCGCGCAATTCCACGAAGTAACCGATTCTTCTGACAGATCCAAGCGGCGTAGGAGGAGACTTCTGCGCCACTTTTTTATGGGTGAAGAGGTCTTAGCGAAACGCCCTACAGCAAACACCTCCTTGCCTGACTTCTTTTCCCGCTGATCCCCCGCACAGTCCCTCGCGCCCTATTTCCTGTGCGAGAGATTGTTCATGTTCGATCCGGTTTTTCCCGCAGCTTTTTGCCTGTTGGTGGGCTGATGGTTCACATCGCCCGGATCGAGCAGGAACTCGAGCATTTTCCCGACACCCTGACCCTCTACCGTCAACAGCTTGCGCACTGGTTCAGCCGGAGCGCTGACCGGCTCAGCCATGTCGCGGACATGCCCTCACTGTTTGGCATGGAGCGGGTGATCAAGTTTGGCAATACCACCACTGTGGTCAGCAGCGGTGATGACGACTTTATCTCGACGGTTGCGCAGTGTCCGCAAGGCGGAATCCTGCAGATCGAGAGCCAGTTCGAGTCGGTGTATGACGTGCCGCTGGGGAGCATTCAGATCGACGTGATTGCGCTGAGCAGCGGTCAGTCGACGCCGGTCACGCTGGATGAAAACGGCAAGGGGCAGTTCAGTTGCTTATCCGGTGAGTCTTACCGCTTGCGGGTGCAAAACCAGGTCACATCGGAGCAGTTGGATGAGTTTTTTGAATCCTACGATGGGCTGACGCAGGCCCTGGAAACCTGGCTGCGCGGCGAGTGGGCTGGTTTCAAACCGGGGTGGTCGCAGTCGACTTTGCTGGCTGTGGGCAACGGGATGTTGGCCGGCAGTTGGGCGGCCATCGAGGGGGCGTGGGATGGCATCCAGCTGTTGTCGGACATTCTGCAGGATCCTGGTGAGTTTGCTGATCGACTCGGCAACGGTGTCGAGCAACTGAAGAAACTGGCGCAAGACACGCCGCAAGCGATGGCAAACCTGCAACTGCTGGCCAGTGACGAGGCCGTGCTGTGTCTGCTGTTGCGCACCGCCAGCCTCTGGCTGGAAATGCTGCCACCCAGCGTGATCGCCGGTGAAACCGCCAAGGCCGTGTCGACGCGGGTGGTGGAGTTGCTGATTGACGTCCTGATCGCCATCGTCCTGACCTGCGCTACGGCTGGGGGCGGGATTGCCTATCTGAAAATGCGTTTGGCCAGTCGCGGCGCGCAATTGATCAACGCGCTAACGCGGCTCGTCGAGGCGTTGTTCTCGATCCTCAATACCTTCATGGGGTATGTGGAGCGCTACAAAAAAATCGCCGCCCGGGGTGTCGCAGCGGGGCTGAAAAAAGGCCGGATGCAGCTGCGCTGGAACGCGCGCAACAACACTACGGTTAAAAAAGACGAAGCCCACGACGACGCGCCGAAACAGGCGAAAAACCCCAACGGCGACAGCGCCGACACCGCCGCCCACACCGCCACCCACGGCTGCCCGGTGTCGCTGGTCAGCGGCGAGGAACTGCTGACCCTCAGCGACGGCACCCTCGACGGCATCTTGCCCTTCGACTTCACCCGGCTGTACCGCACCAGCGCCGTGGAGCTCGACAGCGGCCTCGGCTTTGGCTGGAGCCATTCGCTGAGCCAGCGCCTGGAGATCGACGGTGACATCGTCACCTGGGTCGATCCGGAAAACCGCCGCACGCCGTTCCCGCTGCCGAGCCTGGCCCGCCCGGCGATCCACAACAGCCTGTCGCGGGCGGCGATCTACCTCGGCGATCAGCCCGACGAACTGATCCTGGCGCTGGCCGGCGAGTCGCCGCGTTTTTATCACTTTCACGACGGCCGCCTGAACGCGATCAGCGACGCCTACGGCAACCGCTTGAGCGTGCAGCGCGATCTGGCCGAGCGCATCCAGCGCCTGGACAACGGCGCCGGGCGCTGCTTGCGGCTGCGCTACGAGCGCCGCCATTTGATCGCCGTCGACTACCAGTGCTTTGACCTCGGCGATGACCAGCCAGCGGCCTGGGTGACGCAACAGACGCTGGTCAGCTACCGCTACGACGCCCGTGGCCGGCTGATCGAAGCGACCAATGCCGCCGGTGACAGCGAGCGCTACGACTACGACGAACAGCACGTCATCCTGCAGCGGCAACTGGCCGGCGGCGCGAGTTTCTACTGGGAGTGGGAGCGCGCCGGCAAGGCAGCCCGGTGCATCCGCCACTGGGCGTCCTTTGCGCAGATGGACACCCGCTACAGCTGGGATGACGACGGCGGCGTGACGCTCAAGCACGCCGATGGCAGCGAGGAAACCTACGTCCACGACGCGCAGGCGCGGCTGGTGCGCCGGGTCGAGGCCGACGGCGGTGAGCTGCTTAAGGCTTATGACCAGCAAGGCCGCTTGATCGCCGAGCAGGACGCCCTCGGCGCGGTCACCGAATACCGCTACGACGAGGCCGGACGGCTGATCGCGCTGCTGCCACCGGACGATGAGCCAACGTCCTACGAATACCGCAACGGTTTCCTGCACGCCCGTTATCGCGGCCAGGCCAAGTGGACCTATCGGCGCAATGCCCAGGGCGATATCACCTGGCTGATCGACCCCGACGGCCAGAGCACCTACCACGAGTACGATGCGCAAGGCCGCCTGCTGTTGATCCGTTACCCGGACCACAGCTTTCATCGGTTCGCCTGGAACCGCCTCGGCCAACTGCAGGAAGAAACCCTGCCCGACGGCGGACGCCGGCAGTATGCCTACGACACGCTGGGGCGGCGGATTACGGTGCAGGACGAACACGGCGGCGTCACCCGTTACCAGTGGGACGCCGTTGGCCGACTGCAACAGACGATTCTGCCGACCGGCGCCCGCCGCGCCTTCAGCTACAACGCCTACGGCCGGGTCACCGCCGAGCGCGACGAACTCGAGCGCGTCACCCGCTACGAATACGCCGACGACCTGCACCTGGTCAGCCGGCGGATCAACCCCGACGGCAGCGAACTGAAGTACCGCTACGACCACGCGCGGCTGTTGCTGACCGAGATCGAAAACGAGGCCGGCGAGCGTTATCGGCTGGACTACACGCCGGGCGGCTTGATCCGCCAGGAAACCGGCTTCGACGGCCGGCGCACCGCCTACGCCTACGACCTCAACGGCCGGTTGCTGGAGAAAACCGAGTTCGGCGATGACGGTTCGCAGCTGGTCACGGCCTATCAACGCGACAGCGCTGGACGCCTGCTGCTCAAGACTTTGCCCGACGGGGTCCAGATCGCGTACCGCTACGACCGCCTGGGGCGCCTGGTCAGTGTCGACGACGGTCAGGAACATCCGCTGGCGTTCGACTACGACGCCCATGACCGGCTGATCACCGAACACCAGGGCTGGGGCACCCTGCGTTACGGCTATGACGCCTGCGGTCAGCTGCAGCACCTGCGCCTGCCGGACAACAACCGCCTGAAGTACCACCGGGCCCAGGGCGGTGCGCTGACCGCCATCGACCTCAACGGCACACGCCTGACCACCCACAGCGTTGTCGCGGGTCGCGAACAGAGCCGCCAGCAAGGCGCATTGCTCAGCGAATACGCCTACGACGACCAGGGCCGCCTGCACGCCCACGCCGTCAGCCAACAGCAGCGCCCGCTGTACCGTCGCGACTATGCCTACGCCGCCAACGGCAACCTCCTGCAGGTCGACGACAGCCGCCACGGCCAACGCCGCTACCAGTACGACCCGCTCGACCGCCTGAGCCACGTCCGCCACGCCCGTGATCAGGACCCGGAACACTTCAGCCACGACCCGGCCGGCAACCTGCTGATCCACGACCGTCCCGGCCCCTGGCACCTCAAGGGCAACCGCCTGCGGCGCCACGCCGACCGCCATTATGACTACGACGCCTTCGGCAACCTGATCCGCGAACGCCGCGGGGATGCCGTCACCGAGTACCGCTACGACAGCCAGCACCGCCTGATCGGCCTCCAGCTGCCGGACGGCCGCCAGGCCTGCTACCGCTACGACGCCTTCGGCCGGCGCATCGCCAAGACCGTCGACGGCCACACCACCACCTTCTTCTGGCAGGGCGATAACCTCATCGCCGAAAGCAGCCCAACCCACTACCGCAGCTACCTCTACGAACCCGGCAGCTTCCGCCCCCTGGCGCTGCTCGACGGCAAAGGCCCGAAAAAAGCCTGCCCGTTCTACTACCAACTCGACCACCTCGGCACCCCCGCAGGAACTCACCGACTACGGCGGCGACATCGTCTGGTCGGCGAAATACACCGCCTACGGCAAGCTCGCCCAACTGACCCACGGCGGCGGCGAACAACTCGAGCAACCGCTGCGCTTCCAGGGCCAGTACTTCGACACCGAAAGCGGCCTGCACTACAACCGCCACCGCTACTACCACCCGGACACGGGACGCTACCTGACCCCCGACCCGGTGAAGCTGGCGGGTGGGTTGAATGCCTATCGGTATGTGCCGAATCCGACGGGGTGGGTGGATCCGTTGGGGTTGAGTGGGAGTTGTCCGGGGGCGAATAGGCCGGGGTGTTCGGCACCGGATGGTGTTGTTGGCGCTAGAGTTGATGAGGGTGAGCCGCAGCTGCCTAAGATGACGGGGGAGCAGCGACGAATAAGAATCGATGAGTTATCAGAGTCGGTTTTTTATAGGCGCTTGAAGGAAATGGAAGAATCGATTGATGATGGCCACTTTCTACAGAAACATGGTGCACAAACAACCCTCCAATCTCAGCTTGATCGGGTGAAGGAAGGGAAAAATCCTACGACAGGAGAAATTGAGCGGTATGCAAGAGGACGAAGAAGGGGGGAGCCGATTATACCTTCAGCAGCAACGCATTTTCTCAAACATCGTGATCAGTTTAATGCGATACAACGTGTGCAGTTGGTTTTTAAGCAAAGCGGTCTAGACGCTTCACGAAAACCTATTGAGATGGGAAAAAATGTAGGTGAAGGATTCAAAAGAGAAAACTTACAGTATGGTGAGCAAACAAGAGCGATAGTCATACTTAATAACGAAGGTAGTCCGATAACTGCATATACGGATTTTGAGCAATGAATAGAGTCTACACACTGTGGAGTATACGCGGTCTGCTTTTTGTTTTTGATATTGAAAATACACGTGATTTGAAGCGGGAGGAAATTATCGTCTCAAAAAATGTGAATGACGATATAGAGCTTGCTGAGCTTTTTGATATTTTGCTGCGGCCGGAATTTTTTGCGTACAGTGAAAAGGAGCGGTTATTGTTAATTGAAACCTTGTCTTATTTTTTAGAGAAGGGCGATGGGTTTGACGGGGTTTTTTCAAAAATGGATACGTACTTTGATGATGATGTTAAAGATCAAAGGCAGTTTATGAAAGTTCTCCTTGGTTGTTTGCAACGGTATCAGGATCAAGGAAGTGGCGATAAATAAACCCTACAGACAGAGACGCGTTTGGGCAACGTCCTAGGAGATTTCCTTCAAGTTCTAGCGGTTTCCATGAACTGGTGCGAAGTGAGTTCACCCGATAGCCTTTGGTGGTCACTGAAGATTCAGTGGTGGGGTGTAAGAACCCTTCAGTCATCGGAAACGCGTAGCATCGACACCTGATTTGCCAGCAACTGCTGCGAAATGCCCACTCTGTTCGTCGATACCCACGCGCAGTTCGACGTTTTGAACGACGCTGCCAACTATCGAATCCGCGCTGTCACCCAGGCGCTGGAAAACCTGTCCATGCGTGGATCGGTGGAGTGTGAGTCGTTCATTCTCAGTGATTTTGCGTTGCTGTGTGCCATTCCCTTGCGGGATGGGTGTGATGTGTTGGATGTGGTGGGGCGGCGGTTGCGGGGGCGGGCTTCAGGGGCTTAGTGGGGAGGTCCAAAAACATCTGCATTGGATGACATGGCCTCTTCGCGGGCAAGCCCGTTCCCACAGGGTGTTGTGTTGTACGCAAGGATAGCGAACGACATAGAACCCTGTGGAAGCGTGGCTAGTCGGATCGCCGCACCGCCGCGAAGAGGTCAGTGCAGTCACCGATGCCCCATCAGCATTTCAACTTCAGGTTCCGGCACCGCCAAGGTATCAATCACATGCACGCTGTACCCCGGCATATTTTTCGCGTGGTGTTTGGCCTGGGATGCCATCTCCGCCAACTGGCTGGCGTCGATGGCTCCGCAGGCTTCGGGATGCAGGTGCACCACGCCGATGGACAGGGACAGCAGCGGGAATTCCTGGCGCACGCCCTGGCGATTGGGGGCGATGAAACAGCCGGCTTCGAGGTGTTCGCTGCGGTAGAAGCGGCGGCATTGGCTCTGGAAGTCGTCCAATAGTTGGTTCAAACGTTTGCCCCAGTCTTCCGGGCCGAGCACCAGCAGGAAGTCGTCGCCGCCGATGTGGCCAACGAAGTCGCGGGACGGGTTGACGCGGTCGTTCAGACATTGCGCCAGGCACAGCAGGACTTCGTCCCCACGGCCATAGCCGTAGATGTCGTTGAAGGGTTTGAAGCTGTCAATGTCGACGTAGCAGATCACCGATTCCCGCTTCTGTTGCAGCAGCCGTGTGAGGCATTGCTGGATCGGCACGTTGCCCGGCAGCAGGGTCAGCGGGTTGGCGTAGCGGGCCTGCTGGATTTTCAGTTCGGTAATCAGTTTCAGTACATCGATCACCCTGCCCAGGCCCAGGTAGCTGCCGTTGAGGGTGATGATGAAGTCTTCTTCAATGCGTTGCCGGGCACGGCTGGTGATCAGGCGGCTGACCTGTTGCAGCGACTGACTCATCTCGACCGCCAGGAAGTCATCGCTCATCAAGCGGCTGATGGGCTTGCGGGCGAACAGGTCGGTGGCAAACGGCTTGAGCAGGGCGTCCGAGAGCGAATGCCGATGGACGATGCCGCACGGCTGACCCTGATCGTCCAGCACCGCCAGCGAGTTCAGGTTGGCCTGGCGGCGGAAGGCTTCGAGGACGTTGGCGGTCGCGGTGTTGCGGCCCACCGCGGGCTGGTCGTTGAGCAGGGCGCTGAGGTCGCTGGCTTCGTCGTTCAGCGCCACGGTGGTGTTGTCCTGGCGCGGCATCAAAGTCCGGGCATCCCGGGGCGGATGTTCCTGTGGGCGGCAGAGCAGGTAGCCCTGGACCAGATCGACGCCCATCTCGGTCAACACCGCCAGTTCTTCCGGCAACTCGATGCCTTCGGCGATCACCTGCGCCCGTGACGCCTTGGCGATTTGCAGGATCGAACCGACGAATTCGCGTTTGAGGGCATCCTGATGAATGCCGTCGATGAAATGTCGGTCGATCTTCACGTAGTCCGGACGCAGCTCCGACCACAGGCGCAGGCTCGAGTAGCCTGCACCCAAGTCATCGAGGGCGATGGAAAAACCCATTGCCCGGTAGTGATGCAGGGCGGTTTGCAACAACTGGAAGTCATCAATCGGTGTCTGTTCGGTGAGCTCGATGACTACCTGACTCGGCGGGATGCCGAAATCCTGCAGCAGTTGCAGGGTGCGGCCCGGCTGGTGTGCGGCTTCGAGCAGAGATTCCGGGGACACGTTGAGGAACAGCTTGCCGGGCAGTTGCTGTTCATTGAAGCGTCGACATGCGCTCTGCCGACAGGCGATTTCCAGTTCGCTCAGGCGGCCGGCCTGGCGGGCGACGGCGAACAACGCAATGGGGGAGTGCAACGGACTGTTGGAAGGGCCGCGGCTGAGGGCTTCGTAGCCGAGAATCCGTCGTCCGGAGAGGCAAATGATCGGCTGGAACAGACTGTGCAAACCGCCTTGAGTCAGGATTGAACTCAACGCACTCAGCTGTTCGGTTGTGGTCATGGCGATCTCTGGCGATAAAAAAAGGACTGGGCGGGCTCTTGGTAAAAGAGCACGCCCAGTCCTTTATTTCACGACAGAATGATGACTGTTTGATGAAGCTCCGGGGAGCTTCAGCATTAAATTGCCATCATCTTGCCAGGCACCACTCAGTGTTTGGCCACTGCGGTGTTGAGCTTGAGATAGTCCAGCAGAATGCGCCCGGTTTCGCTCAGGTAGGCGTCGTCTTCCGGCTTGGTCTTGTCCGGCTCGGCCGCGAGGGCGTCTTCGTCTTCTTTCTTCAGCTCTTTGAGCGGCTCTTCGCCCTTGGCCTTGCGACGGATGTTCTCCATGGCCAGTTGCTTGGCTTCGATATCGGCGTGTTGCGCACGACGCTCGGCTTCATTGAGGCTGACGGTTTTTTCTGCCATCAGTTTCTGCGCCAGCGCCAGCTTGTCGCGAATGAACACGAATTCCGCGTCTTTGTTCGTACGCACGTCATGCTCGGATTTGAGCTGGGAGATGTACGGTTTGAACGGGTCGGCAGCCGGCTTGATCGCCGCTTTGATGGTATCCCACGGCATGGCTTCCGGCAGGGCGCTTTCGCCGATTTCCTTGGTGTCGATGATCGACGGGTAATCGATATCCGGCAGTACGCCCTGATGCTGGGTACTCTGGCCGGAAACCCGATAGAACTTGGCCAGGGTCAGTTTCAGCTCGCCATGGTTCAGCGGCTGGATAGTCTGCACGGTACCCTTGCCGAAGGTCTGACCGCCGATGATCAGTGCGCGGTGGTAGTCCTGCATGGCACCGGCGAAAATCTCCGAAGCCGAGGCGGACAAGCGGTTGACCAGCAACGCCATCGGGCCTTTGTAGAACGCGCCCGGGTTTTCATCTTCCAGTACATCGACGCGGCCATCGGCGTTACGCACGAGTACGGTCGGCCCCTTGTCGATGAACAGGCTGGTCAGCTCGGTGGCTTCCTGCAAGGAACCGCCGCCGTTGTTGCGCAAGTCGATCACTACGCCGTCGACCTTTTCCTTCTGCAACTCGGTCAGCAGTTTCTTGACGTCGCGAGTGGTGCTCTTGTAGTCCGGATCGCCGGCACGGAATGCCTTGAAGTCCAGATAGAAGGCCGGGATCTCGATAACGCCGAGTTTGTAGTCCTTGCCATCCTGCTTGAGGTTGAGCACCGACTTCTTCACTGCCTGATCTTCAAGCTTCACCGCTTCGCGGGTGATCGGTACGATCTTGCTGGTCTGGTCGTTCGGCGCATTGCTGGCCGGGATCACTTCCAGGCGCACCACGGTGCCTTTCGGGCCGCGGATCAGCTTGACCACTTCGTCCAGGCGCCAGCCCACCACGTCGACCATTTCCTTGTTGCCTTGGGCAACGCCGATGATCTTGTCGGCCGGAGCGACCTGCTTGGTCTTGTCCGCCGGGCCTGCCGGCACCAGGCGCACGATTTTCACTTGATCATTGTCGTTCTGCAACACGGCGCCGATGCCCTCCAGGGACAGGCTCATGTTGATGTCGAAGTTTTCCGCGTTATCCGGCGACAGATAGTTGGTGTGCGGGTCGTAGGACATGGCGAAGGTGTTGATATACGCCTGGAAGATGTCTTCCGCGCGGGTCTGGTCCAGACGCGCCAACTGGTTCTTGTAGCGCTTGGTCAGGGTTTCCTGGATTTGCTTGGAATCCTTGCCGGCGATCTTCTGCCGCAGTACTTCGTCCTTGACGCGCTTGCGCCACAGGTCGTCGAGTTCCGCGGTGGATTTGAGCCAAGGAGCGTCCTTGCGATCGATCAGCAAGGTTTCCTTGGTGGTGAAGTCGATCTTGTCGACGCCTTTGTTCAGCTCGGCAAGGGCGAAGTCCAGACGCGCCTTGACGCGGTCCAGGTAGCGCTTGTAGATGGTGAACCCGGCATTGAGGTCGCCGCTTTTCAGGAAGTCGTCGAACTGGGTCTTCCACTTGTCGAATTCGGCAATGTCGCTGGCCATGAAGTAGCTGCGCGACGGGTCGAGCAACTTGAGGTAGCTGTCGTAGATGATCAGCGAGCGCGCGTCATCGAGCGGCGGCTTGCTGTAGTGGTGGCGCTTGAGCAACTCCACGACGTTCAGACTGGCGATGACTTCGTCGCGATCAGGTTGAAGCTTGTCCCAGCTATTGGCTGCAAATGAACTGCCGGACAGCGGCAAAAGGCCGATACCGATGAAAAGAGCGAGGGCGGTGCTGGGGAACAAACGCTTCATGTTGATTCGACGCGGGGACAATTGATAACGCATATTAGGCCGTCTTTGAAGTCGCCGGTTCCACATGGGCCGGTCGCATAATGCAAAAAGCCCGGCGGTACAGCTTCGGGCTCAGTCCAGACTCACTATGGAGGCACTGTGAAAGCATTGCAAGGCGTTGACGGTCAAGTGGAGTGGGTTGAAGAGCCTCGTCCGGCGTGTGATGTAGGACAAGTTCGCATTCGAGTGGCGGCTGCGGGACTCAATCGCGCCGATTTGTTGCAGAAGGCCGGTCTTTATCCACCACCGCCGGGGGCCAGCCAAGTGCTCGGTCTAGAGTGTTCGGGTGTGATCAGCGAGGTCGGTCCGGGCTCGTCCTGGCAAGTGGGGGATCGTGTTTGCGCCTTGCTGGCCGGGGGCGGGATGGCCGAAGAGGTGGTTGTCGACGGACGGCATGTGTTGCCGGTTCCCGACGAAATGTCGTTGGCCGAAGCCGCTGCGTTGCCGGAAGTGTATGCGACCGTCTGGTTGAATTTGTTTCAACTGGCAGCGCTCAAACCGGGCGAAAAAGTTCTGCTGCACGCCGGAGCAAGTGGAATCGGTTCAGCCGCCATTCAGCTGTGCAAGGCCTATGGTAACCCTTGCTGGGTCAGTGTCGGCTCGGCCGAACGCCTGGCCTACTGCGAGGCGCTCGGTGCCCAGGGGGGCGTGGTGCGCACCGGCGATCTGGAAAGCCTGAGCGACCTCGGGCCGTTCGATGTCATCCTCGATCCGGTGGGCGGCAACTACGCTGCGCTGAACCTGAAATTGCTGGCCGGTGACGGCCGTTGGGTACTGATCGGTCTGATGGGCGGCCGCGAAGCGAAGCTGGATCTGGCGCAAGTGTTGGCCAAGCGCGTGCAGTTGCTGGGGTCGACCCTGCGCAGCCGCGACGATCAGTTCAAGGCGGATCTGTTCAGCGATCTGCGCCAGCATGTCTGGCCGCTGTTTGCCGAAAAACGCCTGAGCCCGCAACTGTCCAAGGCCTTCCCGATCAAGGATGCCGAAGCGGCGTTTGCGGAGTTGGCGAGTAATAAGGTGGCGGGCAAGCTGGTGCTTGTGATCGACGAAAGCCTGACCTGACACAAAAAGCCTGTGGGAGCGAGCAGGCTCGCTCCCACAGGGGATCTCGGTTATTTCCAGAGGTGGATCGGCCAACCGGCCTTTTCGGCCTGCTCGCGCAACACCGGGTCCGGGTTGACCACGTGCGGGAAATCCACCTTCAGCAACAACGGCAGATCATTGCGTGAGTCGGAATAGAAGCTCGCGCCTTCGAGGTTTTCCTCTTCGGCATCCAGCCATTCCAGCAACCGGGTGATCTTGCCTTCGCGGTAGGTCAGGGTGCCAACGGTGTTGCCGCTGTATACGCCGTGAGCCACTTCCAGTTCGATGCCGAGAATCTCGTCGATGCCCAGGCGCTCGGCAATGGGCTTGACCAGATGTACACCCGAGGCCGAGATCACCAGGATGCGGTCGCCCGCCTTGCGGTGGGCGGCGATGGCCTTGGTGGCGTCGCTGAAGATGATCGGTTCGATGAAGTCTTCCACCCAAGGCCCGACCAGATGCTCGACTTCTGCCGGGCTGCGGCCGATCAAGGGTTCCAGGCTGAAGGCCATGTAGTCCTCCATCGCCAGGTGGCCCCGGCCATAGGCATCCATCAGCTCCTTGTCACGACGCAGGAAGGATTCGCCGTCGACCCAGCCGAGGCGGACCATTTGTTCGCTCCACAGTGAGGCGCAATCGCCGTGGATCAGGGTTTCGTCCAGATCAAAAATTGCCAGGGCCATCAGTGCAGTTCTCTCTTCAGCGTCAGCAAAGGCATCAGGCTACCTCACACAGGGCCGTCGGATCGATGGAAAGTGCCAGGCGCTGACCATCGGGATGCAGGTCAGATGCCGAGCGGTTGAGCACGTCCACCACCAACTCCACACCCCGGGCTTCGATCCGGTAGCGGATCACGTTGCCCAGCAGGCTGTGGCTGCGTACTTGCGCGTCCAGTTCACCGTTCAGGCTCAATTCGATGGCCTCAGGGCGAATCGCAATACGATGATTGACCGGCCGCTGCAGCAGTTTCGTTGCGCTCTCGGCGTCCAGCAGGTTGTAGTTGCCGATGAACCCGGCGGCGAATACATCCACCGGCGCGGTGTACAGGGTTTCGGCGTCGCCGCTTTGTACGATTTTTCCCTGATTCATCAGGAAAATCCGGTCAGACATGGTCAGGGCTTCTTCCTGGTCGTGTGTGACGAAAATCGTGGTCAAGCCCAGTTCACGCTGGATCTGGCGGATCTGCTCACGCAAATGTTTGCGAATCCGCGCATCGAGGGCCGACAGCGGTTCGTCCAGCAGCAACAGGCGTGGGCGGGTGACCAGGGAGCGGGCGAGGGCGACACGCTGGCATTGGCCACCGGACAGCTGATGCGGATAGCGGGCGGCAAAATCTTGCAGCTCCACCAGTCTCAGCACTTCGGCGACGCGCTTCTGACTGTCGTCGGCGTTGACCTTCTGCATGCGCAAACCGAAGGCGACGTTCTGCTCGACGGTCATGTTGGGGAACAGCGCATAACTCTGGAACACCATACCGATCCCGCGTTTCTGCGGGCTCAACGGCACGATATCGACACCATCGAGCAGAATTTTGCCGCCATTCACCGAGGTCAGTCCGGCGATGCAGCGCAGTAGCGTGGATTTTCCGCAACCGGACGGGCCGAGCAGGGTGACGAATTCACCTTTGTGGATTTCGCAGTTGATGTCGCTGAACACCGTGGTTCCAGCGTAGTTTTTCTGTAGGTGTTGGACGCTGACATAGCTCATTCGCTTTTGTCCTTGTTCAAGATATTGGCCGCCCAGGTCAGAACCAGCACAAAGAAGAAGTAGGAAATCACCAGCGCGCTGGTGAAGTGGCCGCTGCTGTTGCGCATGTTGTTGAGGTAGACCTGCAGGGTTTCGTAACGGGTACCCACGAGGATGTTGGCGAACACGAACTCACCGAACAGGAACGAGAACGACAGCAACAACGCCACCATCAGGCCCTTGCGCAGGTTCGGCAGCACCACCAGGATCGCCGCCTGGAACGTGCTGGCACCGAGCAGTTGGGCGGCGTCCATCAGGTCGCGCAGGTTGATCGCCTGCAGGTTGTTGGTGATTGCCCGGTACATGAACGGCAGTGCCACGGTGAAGTAGCAACCGATCAGGATCCACGGCGTGCCGACCATGGCGAACGGCCCGGAACCGTAGAGCTGCAACAGCCCCACCGACGACACCACCGGCGGTACGGCGAAGGGCAGCAGGATCAGGATGTTCATCAGCGCATCGAGTTTCGGGAAGTGGTAATGCACCACGAACAGCAGCGGCAAAATCAGCACCACCGAGAGAATCAACGCACCGATGCAGACCAGCAGCGATTGGCCGAAAGCACTCAGGAAACGCGGATCGCTCCACAGCTGCACGTACCATTTGATGCTGAAACCGCTGGGCAGAATGGTGGCCGACCAACTGCTGGAAATCGAGTAGATAAAGGTCCCGAGCAGGGGCAGCAACAGAATGATAAACAGCAGGTAGACGACTACCCGGTGGTAAATGCCGACGGGGCCCAATTCAGCGCGAGACATGGTAGCTCCTCTTCAACAGCAGCTGATGCACGACGGTCACCAGGGTCATCAACGCCACCAGCACCACGGCCAGGGCACTGGCCAGGTTCGGGTCCAGGGAAATATCGCCCGAGACCATCGCCGCGATGCGGATGGGCATCACGTTGAAGTTGCCGGTGGTCAGGGCGTACACCGTGGCGTAAGCGCCGAGGGCGTTGGCCAGCAGGATCACGAAGGTGCCGAGCAGTGCCGGGGTCAGCACCGGCAGGCCGATGTGGCGCCAGAACTGCCAGCCGTTCGCGCCGAGCAGCGCGGCGGACTCGCGCCAGTCTTCACGCAAGGCGTCGAAGGCCGGGTAGAGCAGCAGCACGCCAAGGGGAATCTGAAAGTAGGTGTAGAGAATGATCACCCCGGTTTTCGAATACAGGTTGAAGTCCTGAATGATTCCGGCCTGTTTGAGCAGGATGGTGAAGCTGCCGTTGAAACCCAGCAGGATGATGAACGCAAAGGCCAGCGGCACGCCGGCGAAGTTGCTGGTCATGTTGGCGAAGGCGTTGACGAAGTTGCGCAGCTTCGAGTCGACCCGGCGCAGGGAATAGGCACCGAGTACCGCGATGATGATGCCGAACACGCTGGACCAGAAACTGATCTCGAGGCTGTACTGGATCGCCTGCCGGTAAAACTTCGAATCGAAGATCCTGGTGAAGTTGGCCAGGCCCCAACCGAATTCTTCCGATTCCAGGCTATTGATCATCACCCACACCAGGGGGGCGATTTCGAACACGATAAAGAACAGGGCGAAGGGCACCAGGCACAAGGCTGCCAGCCATTTGCCGCGCATCATGGAGGTCACTTGAGCAGCTCCCGGCACACAGGTTTGTCGTGGGGCACGCCCAGCAGTTCGCACACGGTGCCGCAGATCTCGGTCTGTCTTGGCGTGGCGTCGGCGTTGAAACTGAACGCATCGCCGAGCACGAACAGCGGCACTTCGCGTTCCTCGGGCAGCAGACCGTTATGGGAGCGGTCATTGTTCATGCCGTGGTCGGCGGTCACCAGCACCTGGTAACCGGCGTCGAGCCAGTCTTGCAGGCAGTCGGCGAGGAGGATGTCCGCCGAGCGCGCGCTGTTGCGGTATTGCGGGGTGTCGAGGCCGTGCTTGTGACCGGCATCGTCGATGTTCATCGGGTGTATCAGCAGGAAATTCGGCGCATGGCGCAGGCGCAGGTTTTCGGCGTCGGCGAACAGGTGCGAGTCGGGGTAGTGATCGCTCCAGTAGAAATGCCCGTGCTGGATCGGTAGAGCAGGGTCGTTGGTGTGACGATCCCGGGCCGCCACGAACGGTGAGCGGTTATACAGCTCACTGACCCAGTGATAAGCCGCCGCGGCGGTTTTCAGGCCGGCGTCGGTGGCGTAGTGATAGATGCTGCGCTGGTTGGACAGGCGCGAGACGTTGTTGTGAACGATGCCGCTCTCGATCGGCGTGACGCCGGTCAGGATGCATTCATAAAGCGGTCGGGACAGGGCGGGCAACTCGCACTCCAGCTTGTAGAGCGCTGCGCGTCCTGCGCCGACGTAAGCCTGCAGGTGCCCCATGGCGTGGCGCGCGACTTCGTAATTGAGGCCGTCGAGCACGACAAGGATGACGTTGTGCTTCATAGGGGCGGAACTCCGCAAAACAGGAATTTGAAATTCACTCGGTCCACTGTGGGAGCGGGCTTGCTCGCGAAAGCGATTGATCATTCAACAGTGATGTCGACTGACACGCCGCCTTCGCGAGCAAGCCCGCTCCCACATTGGGTCCCCGGTGTTTGTGCTACCGCGTCATTTCATTTCTACGATCACTTCTTCGTTCCACTTCTGCGGCAGGGCTTTGGAGGTTTTCTCCCACGCATCCGCGTCCTTGATCGGCGTGACCTTTTTGTACTGCTCGTTCGGCAGCAGCTTGGCCTGGACATCGGCGGGCAGGGTCAGGTGGTCGGCGCGGATCGGACGGGCGTTACCCTTGGCCAGGTTGATCTGGCCGGCGTCGCTGAAGATGTACTCGCGGGTCAGCTTGGCGGCGTTCGGGTTCTTGGCGTATTTGTTGATGATGGTGGTGTAGCCGGAAATCACCGAACCGTCGGAAGGAATCAGTACGGTGTAGTCATCTGGATTGGCCATCTTGGCCTTGTAGCTCAGGCCGTTGAAGTCCCAGACCACGCCGACTTCGATCTCGCCTTTTTCCATGGTGGCGATGGTTGGGTTGGCCATGGACAGGCGACCTTGCTTGGCGATGTCGGCGAACAGATCCAGTGCAGGCTTGAGGTTTTTCTCGTCGCCACCGTTGGCCAGCGCGGCAGCCAGAACGCCGTTCGCCGCTTGTGCCGCGGTGCTCACGTCACCGATGGACACCTTGTATTTGCCGGTTTTGAGGTCAGCCCACTTGGTTGGCGCTTCGGAACCGTGCAGCAGCTTCTTGTTGACGATGAACGCGATAGTGCCGGTATAGGCCAAGGCCCAGTGACCGTCCTTGTCTTTGGCCCAGGTCGGCACCTGGTCCCAGGTCGATGGCTTGTAAGGCTGGGTAACGCCCTGCTTGACCGCGATCGGGCCGAAGGCCGCACCGACGTCGCCGATGTCGGCGCTGGCGTTGTCTTTTTCAGCGGCGAACTTGGCGATTTCCTGGGCAGAGCTCATGTCGGTGTCGATGTGTTTGAGGCCGTACTTCTTGGCCAGGTCTTCCCAGGTGCCTTTCCAGTTGGCCCAGTCATCGGGCATGCCGACACTGTTGACCGCGCCTTCCGCTTTCGCAGCGGCTTCGAGGGTTTTCAGATCATCAGCCGCCATGGCGGCGGTGCACATGGCAATGGTCGAACCTAACAGTGTTGCCAGGAAAAGCTTTTTCATTCCGAAGCTCCTATGGGTGTTTTCAACGCTGCGATTGCGGTGGTGTTGGTCTAGGTCAGCAATACCTGAGCCAATCTAAGGACGTTCGATGACACTTTGATGTCGTTCGTCGCCCGGTCGGGCTTTTTTCGGCCCGGCGTTGGCGGGTGTCCGGTAAGCGTAGACCATCGACAAAACCCCGCTGTGCAAGGGACTTGGCCGATGTATTGCAGGTTTTTGTAGATCTGGCGCCGACGACCGTTCGGTCGCTTGTCATCTCTCAGTCATCTGCACTGCCTACGCTTGCAGGATGTTTAAAGAGCCGATTGGTTGTGTGGTTCTGCCCCGAAACAGTGCTGGTCTAGTCCAGATAGGTAACGTTGATGCGCGATGAGGCAACAAAAGCGGTGACTGCCATTGGCCAGGTGCTCCAGGAGCAACTTGATCACGGGCTGCTCGCTCCGGGAAGCAAATTGCCGGCCGAGCGCAAACTCAGTGAGTTGTTCGGGACCACACGTATCACTGTGCGCGAGGCATTGTTGCAACTGGAGGCCCAGGGGCAGATTTATCGCGAAGAGCGGCGCGGCTGGTTCGTTTCACCGCCGCGTCTGGCCTATAACCTGATGCAGCGCAGTCACTTTCACGCGATGGTCAGCGCCCAGGGGCGAGTGCCCTCTACCGAAGTCATTTCAGCGCGATTGCAGCCGGCGTCAGCGGCGGTCTGTGCCTGGTTGCAGTTGCCGGCGCTGTCGAGTGTGATTCAGATCTGCCGTTCGCGGCGCATCGATGGGCGACTGGTGCTGTATGTGGAGCACTATTTGAATCCGCAGTATTTCCCGGGGATTCTGGATTTCGATTTGAATCAGTCGATCACCGAGCTGTATGCACGGCACTACGATTTGCATTACGGGCGAGTGCGTTTCGAGATTGTACCGACGGCATTGTCGGTGGATGCAGCGGCGGCTTTACGGGTGTCGGTGGGGAGTCCGGGGTTGCGCATTGCGCGGGTCAATTACGATCAGCATGAGCGGTTGATCGACTGTGACCTGGAGTTTTGGCGCCATGATGCGATTCATGTCGGGGTTGATGTGGTCTAGGAGCAGCTTCAAGCTTCAAGCTTCAAGCTTCAAGCGACAAGAGTGACTTGCAGTGTCACTCCTTCTGCGAGCCACCACCGGCAGTCATCACCTGCACACTCATCCTTGGCGTCGCCAGATCCATCCCCGCTTCATCCAGATGCCGTTTCAACGACAGGTTGAATGCCCGGGACACTTCCCACTGCTTGATCGGCGCGGTCTTGAAACGGGCGCGCAGGATCGCGTTGCCGGATTCGAAACTCTCCACCCCCTGAATCTCCAGCGGCGACCAGATATTGCGTCGTTGCAACGGGTCGGTGCGCATTTTCTGGCCAACTTCACGCATCAGTTTGATCGCGTTGTCGATGTCCATGCTGGCCGGTACGGCGACCCGGAAGATCGCGTAGCCGAATTCCCGGGAGTAGTTCTTGATGCTTTTGATTTCGCTGAACGGAATGGTGTGGACGATGCCGTCGATGTCTCGCAGGCGCACGGTGCGAATCGTCAGGCCTTCGACAGTGCCCAGGTGCCCGCCGACGTCCACGTAGTCGTCGATGGCCAGGGAGTCCTCGATGATGATGAACAGGCCGGTGATCAAGTCGGCCACCAGCGATTGCGCGCCGAAACCGATGGCCAGGCCGATCACGCCGGCACCGGCCAGCAACGGCGTGACGTTCATGCCCATGTTCGCCAGGGCAACGATCAGCGCGATGATGAAAATAGCCACGAACAACACGTTGCGGATCAGCGGCATCATCGTCTGTGCCCGGGCGTTGGCCAGGCCCTTGCGCGAGCGGGTGAGGGCGTGGTGCACGGCGGTGTCACTGAGGATCCAGATCAGCCAGGCAAAAATCAGCGTACCGCCGAGGCTGAACAACTTGACGCTGACTTCATGGCCTTCGCCTTCGGTGAAGCGGATCAGCGACATGCCCCAGACCCGCAGGCCGAGTTCGATGAACACCAGCCAGACCAGCAGATGGGCGAGGGTGTAGAAGAAGCTTTTCAGGCGCTCGGAATACAGCGCGTGGCGTTTCACGCCGCGTTGCGGTTTGAGGGCATGGCGACGCACCAGACCGTTGATGACCATGCACAGCACCAACAGCACCGTACAGATCAGCGACTGACGCAACGCGGTGCTGGTATCACCGGCTGAAACAAAGGTGGCGAACAGCGAAATACCCACCAACACCAGCGCCGGCACGAACCAGAAGGTGCCGAGAATCTCAATGGTGTCGCTGAGGGCTCGGCGGGTCAGGCGCCGGGACAGTGGCTGGTTGCGAATCAAATGGGCAATCGGACGGCGAAAACGCAGGATGAACAATCCCGTGGACAGCGCCGCCAGGACATTGGCCACTGTCGCGGCGGAGTGCGCCAGATGCACACCGAGGCTGTCGATCAGACGCGGGTCGTTCAGGGCTTCACCGAAAGCCGCGAAGCTGCCGATCAGCCACAGCGGCCGAAAGGCCTGATGGCGCAGGATGTACAAGGCACGATGGCGATGCGGACCATCGAGCAGGGAAAAGGCGATCACGCAGATCGCGGAAAAACAGGTGCCGACCACCAGCGCGTAGGCCAGCACCATCGCCAGGCTCTTGCCCAATGACGAAGGCAGGGCATAACTCAGGTACACCGTGATGACCAGCGCGATCAACCACGGACCGAGCTTGCGCAGGGCAAAGCGCAGCATGTCCAGGGCCCTGGGGTGTTGCGGCAGCTCCTCGGTCAGGCCGAACCGCATGCGGACCCGATGGCTGACCCAGATCAGGGCCGCCGCGAGCAGGCTCCAGACCATCAGAATCATGGCGAAGGCGAAGATGATGGGGAGCCATTCGTTGGCGGGCAGCACCAGCGCGGTCAGTTCGTCCTGAGCCAGTTTGAATTCGTCGGACCAGCGCGTGATCGGGCTGTCGGCACCGGTAAATTGTTTCTCGAAACTGGCCAGTGTCCCGCCGATCAGGCCCAACACGCCTTCTTCGGTGGTCGGCTGGGCTTTTTTCGTGGCGTCGCGCAGTTTCTTCAAATCCGCCAGTAGCTGGGTGCGCTGCTGATCGTTTTCCAGGGACTTGATGACTTCATCGAGGGATTGCCCGAGGGGCTCCTGCGCTTGCGGCTGGGTTTTCGCCGAACTGTTGAGCAGGCTCGGCAAGCCGACTGCCTGGGCTGGTGCCATCGGCAGCAACGTCATCAGGCAGACAAGGAAAAAGCACGGCAGGGCAAAAAGACGAGCGAACACTGGGCGGTCAACCTCGGAGTGAGCGGGTTGACCGAGTGTACGAGCCCGTCAAAATCAATGCGAGTCGGGGGGAGAATTTATTCGTTGAGCTTGGCGAGGATCTTGACCACCACAGTGGCGAGGATCGTCAGCATGCCGATCCACATGGCGAATACGCCGGCGTTCTTGTCGCGAAAGTTGAAACCGAGCGCCAGCAGGATCATCCCGGCGAGAATCGGGATCAGCATGGCGTGGAACGAAGACATTGAAATCATGACGACTGCCTTGTCGGAAGGGATGGTTGAAGTCTAGGTGGCTTTTGGAGTAGCGGTGCTGAGGTGTATCAGAAATGCATCGTTTGATCCTGGCGCTGGGGTTACCGTACCACCGCCTTCGCAAGCAGGCTCGCTCCCACATTGGAATGCATTTCAACTGTGGGAGCGAGCCGGCTCCGGGCGGCGATCCGATGAAGATTTTCAGCGGTTACGGTAACTCGCGGCAGGCGTAGAACGCGCTCAGCACTTTGACCAGGTGCGCCAGGTCATGGCTACCGCATAGTTCACGGATCGAGTGCATGGCGAAGGTCGGCAGGCCGATGTCCACGGTGCGCACGCCCAGCTGGCTGGCGGTGATCGGGCCGATGGTCGAGCCGCAGCCCATGTCGCTGCGCACCACGAAACTCTGCACCGGTACTTCTTCGGCCATGCACAGGTGGCGGAAGAACCCGGCGGTTTCGCTGTTGGTGGCGTAGCGCTGGTTGCTGTTGACCTTGATCACCGGGCCGGCGTTGAGTTTCGGACCGTGGTTGGCATCGTGTTTTTCTGCGTAGTTGGGGTGTACGCCGTGGGCGTTGTCGGCCGAGACCAGCAGGGATTTCTGAATGGTGCGGACGAATTCATCACCTTCGGGCAACAGGCGACGCAGTGTCTGCTCCAGCATCGGGCCGTCGGCCCCGCAGGCCGAGCACGAGCCGACTTCTTCGTGATCGTTGCAGACCAGTACGCAAGTTTCGTCGGTTTCGGCCGTCAGCAGCGCTTGCAGGCCGGCGTAGCACGACAGCAGGTTGTCCAGGCGTGCGCCGGCAATGAAATCGCCGTGCAGGCCGATGACCGCGGCGCTTTGCGTGTCGTAGAAACTCAGCTCGTAATCGAGCACCACGTCGGCGTTCAAGCCGTGTTCGCGGGCCAGTTGGTCGGTGATCACGGCGCGGAAATCCACGCGCTCGTCGCCGGCAAATTGCGCCAGGACCGGTGGCAGCTCGGTCTGGGCATTGATGGCCCAGCCCATGTTGGCTTCACGATTAAGGTGGATGGCCAGGTTCGGAATGATCGCGATCGGTGCCTTGAAGTCGATCAACTGGCTTTCGACCTTGCCGTCACGGCGGAAGGTCACGCGGCCGGCCAGAGACAGGTCACGGTCGAACCATGGCGCCAGCAGCGCACCACCATAGACTTCAACGCCCAGTTGCCAGAATCCCTGGCGTTGCAGTTCCGGTTGCGGCTTGACTCGCAGGCACGGGCTGTCGGTGTGGGCGCCGACCAGGCGGATTCCGCCATGCAGCGGCGAGTGGCGGCCCATTTTGATCGCAACGATCGAAGAATCGTTACGGGTGACGTAGTAGCGACCATTGGCTTCGGTATGCCATGGCTCGCGCTCGTCGAGGCGTTGATAGCCCGCCGCTTCCAGTCGCTGAACCAGGCTGGCGGTGGCATGGAACGGGGTAGGGGAGGCCTTGAGGAAGTCGATCAGGCCTTGGTTCAACTCTTCGCGCATAAGTAGCTCCAGACAGCAGTGGCGCCAGTTTAGCGTATTGGCTCGCGGCATTGCAGACACAATGCCGTGTGGTGTGCGAGAGCAGCGGGTGGCGAGGACGTTGAGTCAACCCGTGATCAGGTTGCCATTGAGGAACACTTCGCGACGTTGCTTGCGACCGACATGTTCATGTTTGCTCGCAAGGTAGACCTCGTCGAATCTTTCCCGGGAAATGCCGCGGCGTTGTCCGACGTATTCATCCACCAGCCGGTCGTAATCGGCTTCTGTGATGAACTTGTAAATCTCGCGACGGTAGAAGAACCCGAGCTGGAAGCCCAGTGTTTCGCTCGGATGCGACGTCGTACCGGCGAAGCAGTTTTCAAAGTCGATGGCTTTCAGCGATTTCTGCGACGATCTAGGGATCATGATGTTGCCGATCCAGAAGTCCATGTGCGTGATGTTCTTGCGGGCCAGGGAACTCAGCAGTTCGAACGCTTTGAGAATGAAGGTTTCAACGTTCTCCGGGTTGCGCTTGAGCCATTGCACGCCGTCGATATGGTCTTCGAGCAGACGCGTCAGAATGAAATACTCGCGGGTCAGGCCCAGTCGGTCCTTTGAATATCCAAAGCCTTGCAACGGCGGCATTTGCACGCCACGGCGCTGGGCTTCAAGGGTGTTGACCAGTTCTTCAAGAGGCCAGTCGAATCGACCGTTGCGTTGCGGTTTTCCCAGGGTTACCCGGACTTTTGCCTTGAGGGTGTCCAGTGGCTGGACCTTGGCAAACAGCGGCGTATCACCAGACGCCAGCGGTGCGCTCGCGCGGGTGAGCTTTTGTGCGTTGCGTTTTTTGATCAGTTGTTCGAGGGCCTGTTGCGCTTCGAAGCTGGGTTGCTCAGTCAAATGCAGGGTGGTGTTGCCGAAAATGAACGTGACGGGGTAGTCGCATTGGAGCGTTTTACTGCTGAGCACGTGGGCATCCTGCCTGACATCTGGTTGCCGTGATTTTACGTTTCATTACAAATTTATGACAGTTTTTTCACGCCACATTTATGGCGTGAAAATTGTAACTGGAAATAAATAAGCCCCTCACAATTAAGGGGTTTTTGAGGTTGCCAACTGCAGTTACCCGCTGCTTAAAAAGGAGCAGGACACTCGAAACGCAGGCGTTCGCCGGTCTGTGGATGAGTGAAGCTCAACATGCTGGCGTGCAGGCACAGTCGCGGCCAGGCCGCCAGGGCTTGTTCATGAGCATAGAGCCCGTCACCCAGCAGCGGATGGCCGATGGAGAGCATGTGTACGCGCAATTGGTGCGAACGGCCGGTGATCGGCGTGAGTTCCACGCGGCACCAGTCGCCGCAACGCTCCAGCACCCGCCAGAAGGTCAGGGCGTGTTTGCCGAATTCATGGTCGACCACATGCCGTGGCTTGGTCGGCGGATCGTAGCGCAGCGGCAAGTCGATGCTGCCACTGTCCAGTTCGGGTTGACCCCAGCACAGAGCGGTGTAGGCCTTTTCGGTTTCGCGATCATGAAATTGCCGCGACAGTTCACGGTGCGTATCGGGATCGCGGGCCAACAGGATAATGCCGGAAGTTTCCCAATCCAGCCTATGGACGATTCGCGCCTCCGGGTAGCCATTTTCTTGTAGGCGGGTAATCAGGCAGTCCTTGTTGTCGTCGGCCCGGCCGGGGACGGAAAGCAACAGGGTCGGTTTGTTCACCACCAGTATGGCGGCGTCCTGATGGATGATGTGGACGTTGGACAACGGCATTAAAACAGCCTCGTAACAAACGCCAACGGCGGTTCATGGCCCATTCCAATGATGGAATGGTCCATGAACCGCCGTGGCTCCAGCCGGATCGACTCAGCGATCTGGCAGGGTGATATTGAGTTCCAGAATCGAGCAGCTGCCCTGGCTTTCCAGTGCGACGTGCACGTCGTCGGACCCGATATTGACGTACTTGCGAATCACCTCGACCAGTTCCTTTTGCAAGGCCGGCAGGTAGTCCGGGGTACTGCGTTGGCCGCGTTCGTGCGCCACGATGATCTGTAGACGCTCTTTCGCTACCGACGCGGTGCTTTGCTTTTTGTTGGCACGAAAGAAGTCAAAAAGGTTCATTGCTTAGTTGCCTCCAAACAGGCGCTCGAAGAATCCCTTCTTCTGTACATCGAGGAATCGATGATCCACGGTCTTGCCCAGCAGGCGGTCAACGGTATCGCTGTAGGCCTGGCCGGCATCGCTCTGGTCGTCGAGGATCACTGGAACGCCCTGGTTGGATGCCTTGAGCACCGCCTGGGATTCCGGGATCACGCCGAGCAGGGCCACCGAGAGGATTTCCTTGACGTCTTCTACGCCGAGCATTTCGCCTTTGCTCACACGTTCCGGGTGATAACGGGTAATCAGCAAGTGTTCCTTGATCGGGTCTTCGCCGCGTTCGGCGCGACGGGACTTGCTGGCCAGCAGGCCGAGCATGCGGTCGGAGTCACGAACCGAGGACACTTCCGGGTTGGTCACGACGATCGCTTCGTCAGCGAAGTACATGGCCAGGTGGGCGCCTTTCTCGATGCCCGCCGGGGAGTCGCAGACCACGAACTCGAAGTCTTCCTTGAGTTGCATCAGGACCTTTTCCACGCCTTCGACGGTCAGCGCGTCTTTGTCGCGGGTCTGGCTGGCGGCCAGCACGTAGAGGTTTTCCAGGCGCTTGTCTTTGATCAGCGCCTGTTGCAGGTTGGCTTCGCCGTTGACGACGTTGACGAAGTCGTACACCACGCGGCGCTCGCAACCCATGATCAGGTCGAGGTTACGCAGACCGACGTCGAAGTCGACGATCACTGTTTTGTGGCCGCGCAGAGCGAGGCCGGTACCGATAGCGGCGCTGGTGGTGGTCTTACCCACACCACCCTTGCCGGATGTAACCACGAGAATCTTGGCCAAGGTGTTTCACCCCTAAGGAAAAAGGACTTTTAGCCCCTGAAAAACATCTCTTGAAAAACTACTGCAGTCGGACAGCCTTGGCTGGAATTCGGTTCTGGGCGGCGTTTACCTCCGGTAAACACTGCTTTTGGCCTGTTTCCTACTTCGTTTGAGCCGTTTTCGCTACGTTTTAGAGATGTTTGGAAAATGCGGCAGTATCCGTTAAAGCCGAATGATGTTCAACACATCGCCCGACAGGCTGACCTGTACACCCGAACCCCATAAAGGGTCGCGGCGCAGATCTTCGGACACCTTGTAATGACCTGCGATGGAGACCAGTTCAGCGCTCATTTGCTGACAGAAAATCCTGGCTTTCGTATCGCCTTTGACTCCGGCCAACACGCGACCACGCATGGGGCCGTATACATGGATGTTGCCATCGGCGAGAAGTTCCGCCCCCGGGCTGACCGAAGAGATCACCACCAGATCGCTGCCCTGAGCATAGATCTGCTGTCCGCCGCGTACGGGCGAGGTGATGATTTTTGTCGGTTTGATGGTTGGCTCCGGCGGTTTTTCCGGTTTTTTCGTCACAACGCCTTCGTTCAGGTCCAGCGGACGCTCGCGGGCACCGGACGGCGGCAGCACCGGAAGATCGACGGCGATGGCCGCGGCGATGTCTTCAATGCGGCTGGCACGAATCGCCAGGGTACGCAGGCCGTGCTGGCGGCAGACGCGCATCAGCCCCGGCAGATCGACCGCGCCTTCATGGGCCGGAAGTTTGTCCAGGGCCAGTACCAGAGGTGCATTACTGAAAAAACCAGGCGCCTGGGCAACCTTGGCGGCCAATTGCCGATCGAGGCCTTCGAGGTCGTTGCGGGCCAGCTCCAGCACCGTAATGGCGAGCATGCTGCCCTTCAGCTGGAACACGGGATCTTGGTCTAGCGGTTCGGTTTGGCTCATGGTCGGCATACAGAGACTTGTCACTAAAAGTGCCGAGACTTATAACGAGAACGCCCGCAGGCCGCAAGCCGGGTCGAACGATGTAGAATGCGCGGCCCTTGTCTTTTCGGAAGCTTTAATGGATCGCCCGCGTTTTCGAACCTCCTTTCTATCTCCACGTTTCTGGCCGCTGTGGTTGGGCCTGGGGCTGTTGTGGCTGATTGTCCAGTTGCCGTACCCGGCATTGCTGTGGATCGGTCGCGGTCTGGGTGCCTTGATGTATCGGGCGGCCGGCGACCGACGGCGCATCGCCAAGCGCAATCTGGAACTGTGTTTCCCTGAAAAGTCAGCTGCCGAGCGCAAGCGTCTGCTCAAGGAAAATTTCGCCTCGACCGGCATCGCTTTCTTCGAAATGGCGATGAGCTGGTGGTGGTCCCGCGAGCGTCTGGCCAAACTGGCCCATATCGAAGGGCTGGAATATCTGCAGCAAGCCCAGCGCGAAGGCAAGGGCGTGATTCTGATGGCGGTGCATTTCACCACCCTGGAAATCGGCGCCGCATTGCTTGGCCAGCAGCACACCATCGACGGCATGTACCGCGAACACAAAAACCCGTTGTTCGATTATGTCCAGCGTCGTGGTCGCGAGCGGCACAACCTCGACTCGCTGGCGGTCGAGCGTGAAGACGTACGCGGCATGCTCAAATTGCTGCGCTCGGGCCGGGCGATCTGGTATGCACCGGACCAGGACTACGGCGCCAAGCAAAGCATCTTCGTGCCGTTGTTCGGCATCCAGGCGGCGACCGTCACCGCCACCAGCAAGTTTGCACGGCTGGGCAAGGCGCTGGTGGTGCCGTTCACCCAGGAGCGCCTGGCGGACGGTAGCGGTTATCGGTTGGTAATCCATGCGCCGCTGGAAGGCTTCCCCGGGGAAACCGAGGAAGAAGATTGCCTGCGTATCAATCAATGGATCGAGGGTGTGCTGCGCGAGTGTCCGGAGCAATACCTCTGGGCCCATCGCCGCTTCAAGAGCCGTCCACCCGGCGAGCCCAGGTTGTACGCCAAGCGCGGTTGATCAATCGATTCCACTGAGCACCATGGAGTGTTGCGATGCGTCCTGCTGAACCGGTTACAGGTTTGATTCTTTCCGGCGGCGGGGCTCGGGCGGCCTATCAGGTCGGTGTACTGGCGGCGATTGCCGAGCTCCTGCCATTGGGGGCAGACAATCCGTTTCCGGTGATCGTCGGCACTTCGGCCGGGGCGATCAATGCGGTCAGCCTGGCCAGCGGAGCCACGGATTTTCGCGCCGCCATCGAGCGATTGACCGCCTTCTGGCAAGGCTTTCGCAGTCATCTGGTGTTGCGCAGTGACTGGCCAGGGGTGATCCGCCAGGCCAGTCGCTTTGTCGGTCACAGCCTGCTGGGCCTTGGCGCTCAGGTCCCCGTGGCGTTGCTCAACAGTTCGCCACTGCGCGACCTGCTCCATGACAAGTTGCACATGACCGGCATTGCAGAAGCCATCTCACAAAAGCAGCTGCACGCGGTGGCCGTCACGGCGTTTGGGTACGAGTCCGGTCAGGCCGTGACGTTTTATCAGGGTGGCGGCACCATCGATGCCTGGTTGCGCCATCGCCGGATTGGCGTTCCTACCCAGTTATCCGTTGAGCATCTGCTCGCCAGTTCGGCCATCCCGCTGCTGTTTGCCCCGGTGAAAATCGGCGAAGAGTATTTCGGCGATGGCGCGGTGCGCCAATCGGCACCAATCAGCCCGGCGCTGCATCTGGGCGCCAGCCGCGTTTTGGTGGTGGGGGTCAGTGGCAATCCACGGGGCGTTGATCCGGAGCAACCCTTGCAACGTGCCTGGACCGGGCAGCAGCCGACCCTGGCGCAGATTGGCGGGCACCTGCTCAACAGTACGTTCATTGACAGCCTGGAAAGCGATATCGAGTTGCTGCAGCGCTTGAATCAGTTCAGTCATCTCATGCCCGATGGCACGCCGATTCGCACACTGGGCGTGGCGCCGGTGGAGGTGCTGGTGATTTCGCCCAGCCAGCCGATCGACGAGATTGCCGCACGCCATCGCCAGGAATTGCCGGCGGCATTGCGCCTGTTCCTGCGCGGGCCGGGGGCGACCAAGACCAGCGGGGCGGGGGTGTTGAGTTATCTGTTGTTCGAGGCGGGGTATTGCAGCGAGTTGATTGATCTGGGGCGGCGGGATGCGTTGGCCAAGAAGGAAGAGTTGTGCCGGTTTCTGGGGTTGGCGGAGCCTGTGGTATCGGCTTGAGATCGGTGTCGCGGCATTCGCGAGCCGGCTCGCTCCCACAGAGGGTCTTCAGTGCGACAAAGATCAACTGTGGGAGCGAGCCGGCTCCGGGCGGCGTTCCGACAAAGCTTTTCAGATCAGAAGTGAACCTTGACCAGGAAGCTGGTCACGCTTTGATCGGTCTTGAAGCCCTCGCTGTCTTCGATACCGTATTTGTTTTTCCAGTAATCGTATTCAACACCGACGTACAACTGCTTCTCGCCCAGATTCAGCGCCTTGCCCAGGTCGTATTTGATCTGTGGGTTGAAGTGCAGGTTGGCGTGGTATTCGCCTTTGGCGTTGGAGTCGTTGTCGACCACCCAATCCATGAAACCGTCGATGAGCACGTCGGAGTCGCCCACCGGGATGGTGTAGGACCAGACCGGGGTGATCTGCCAGATATCGTCACCCGGACGGCTGCCTTCGGTATGACGGTTGTAGAAGTTCAACTGGAAGTAGTCGAAACCGGGGATGGCCAGATCGAAGCCTGGACCGATCAGGTAGGACTCGGTGTCGTTCTCGCCGAACTCATAGGTCATGGCCAGCAGGACGTCTTTGATCGGGCCGAATTCCAGCTTCTGGTCGAAGATCTTGCCGAACGACAGGCGCGGGGCGAATTCACCGTAGTGGGTGTTCTCGCCCGCGAACGCATCTTCCTTGCCGTTGTAGAAGATCTTGTCGATAAAGAAGAAGTTGTCACCGTATTTCCAGCCATCGGCGTGTTCGAAGGTCACCGTCTGCTGGATGCGCGGGTTGACCTGGAAGTCCTTGCCATACAGATAGGTCAGGCTGTTGTTCTGCCATTGCAGCAAGTCGCCGGCCATGGCCTGCCCCCCCGCCAGCATTGATCCCGCCAGCATCAGGCTAGTGCACGTGCGTTTCATTCGGTTGCTCCCAAAAAGTAGTGGTTTCATGTTTTTTTAAGGTCGACGCTCTGGTGTGGCGCCTTTTTCTGTAACGGCAAAAAAAATCATCCATACGGTCAGCTTGAGTGCTGTCAGCAAACGCTGCGCCAAGGTTTTCGAAAACAAAAAAACTCCCGCTCGGCTGCTCAAAAACAGTCGATTGAGAGTGATTGGGGAATGCCTTGGTACCGTCCAGTGCCGGGATAAGTTGGCTTTCTGGTCAGGAATTAAATCCGGGCTTTTTTTTAAAGCGGATTCAGGCGGCCGCGGAGAATACTGACTCCAGGGCCCGCTCTCAAGTGCTCCGCAACAGCGCACCGACGACAGGTTTGGGGCGCGGTTGCGGATCATCTTAGAAATGCACCTTTACCAGCAGGCTGGTGGTGCTTTCATGGGTGTCGAGGTTGGTGTTGTTTTCGACGCCGTACTTGTCTTTCCAGTAGCTGTACTCGACGCCGACATACACCTGTTTCTCACGCCAGCCGAAGGCTTTGCCCAGGTCATATTTGATTTGCGGGTTGAAGTGCAGGTTGGCGTGATAGGTGCCGCGCGCGTTCTGGTCGTTGTCCACGACCCAGTCGATGTAGCCGTCGATCAGCAGGCTCGAATTGCCCATCGGCAGGGTGTAGGACCAGGCTGGCGTGATCTGCCAGACATCATCGCCGGGACGCGAGCCTTCGGTCTGGCGATAGTAGAAGTTCAGGGTGAAAAAGTTGAAGCCCGGTACCTTGAGGTCGAAACCGGGACCCATCAGATAGGCTTCGCTGTCGTCTTCGCCGTTCTCGTAGGTCATGGCCAGCAACACGTCCTTGATCGGGCCGAATTCGAAGCGGCGGTCGAAGATTTTGCCGAAGGAGAGTCGTGGGCTGAATTCGCCGTAATAAGCGTGAACGCCTTTGTTCCGGTCTTTCTCGCCGTTGTAGTAGGTGCTGTCGACGAACAGGAAGTTGTCACCATACTTCCAGCGATCGGCGTGTTCGAAGGTGATCGTCTGCTGGATCGACGGGTTGATCGCGAAATCCTTGCCGTACAGATAGCTCAGGCTGTTGGTCTGCCAAAGCAGCAAATCGCCGGCCATGGCCTGGCTTGCAGCCATAAGACAGCCACCCAACAGCATGGTTTCCTGGGTACGAATCATCTGTGCTCCCTCTTGTTTTTATTTTTCGAGGCGCAGGCAGCCCCCGACCCTGTGGGGCGGACTTGCTCGCGAAGAGGGCGGTACATTCAACAGAGATGTTGACGGTCAGACCGCTTTCGCGAGCAGGCTCGCTCCCACAGGTTTCGTGTGTTGTCTTTCAGTTCAGTGGGCGTGGCAGTCGTTGGCGGCGCGTTCGGTGCCACCGAGGATGTTGAACAACAGGTTCAATGTCAGGGCGCTGAGGGTGGCCATGGCGATACCGCTGTGGGTGATCGGGCTCATCCACACAGGCAGATGGGCAAAAAACTCCGGACGCACCACCGGGATCAAACCCATGCCGATGCTCACCGCTACCAGCAACTGGTTGCGACGGTCACCGATGTCGGCCTCCTGAAGAATCTTGATCCCGGTGGCGGCGACCATGCCGAACATCGCGATGGCTGCGCCGCCCAGCACCGCTGGTGGAATCGACGCCACCAGGAACGCCGCTTTTGGCAGCAGGCTGAGGACGATCAACAAGCCCCCGGCGACGATCGTCACCGAACGGCAGCGCACGCCGGTCATCTGTACCAGGCCGATGTTCTGGGCGAAGGAGGAGTGGGTGAAGGTGTTGAAGAAGCCGGCGAAGAACGAAGCGCCGGCATCGCACAGCAAGCCGCGTCGCAACATGCGCGGGCAGACTTCCTGACCGGTGATCTTGCCCAGCGCAAGGAACATCCCGGTGGACTCGACGAAAATGATCACCACCACCAGGCACATCGAAAGAATCGGTGCGAGTTCGAACTTCGGCATGCCGAAGTGCAGCGGGGTCACGAATTGCAGCCATGGCGCCTGGGCCATGCCACTGAGATCAACCATGCCGATCAGACCGCAGAGCACATAACCCAGGCACATGCCGATCAGCACGGAAATATTGACCCAGAAACCGCGCATGAAGCGATGGACCAGCAGGATGGTGCCCAGCACCAGCGCGGCAATGGTCAGGTAGATCGGGGAACCGAACTGAGCGGCTTCGGCGCCACCACCGGCCCAGTTTACGGCGACGGGGAACAGCGACAAACCGATCGAGGTGATGACCGTGCCGGTTACCAGTGGCGGAAAGAAGCGTACGACTTTGGACATGAACGGGGCGATGAGCATGCCGAAGAACCCGGCGGCGATGGTGGCGCCGAAGATCCCTTGCAGGCCGATACCGGGCATGCCAGCCATGGCGACCATGCTGCCGACGGCGGCAAAACTGGCGCCCATCATCACGGGCATGCGGATGCCCATGGGGCCGATGCCCAAGGATTGAACAATGGTGGCGATGCCGGCGACCAGCAGGTCGGCGTTGATCAGGAAGGCGATTTCTTCACGACTCAGGCCAGCGGCCTGTCCGATGATCAGCGGCACCGCGATGGCTCCGCCGTACATCAGCAGAACGTGTTGCAGGCCAACCAGGATCAGTTGCAAAAGGGGCAAACGCTGAATGGCGGGTGCGTCGGGGATGCGCGCTTGGGATAGCTCGGACATGCAACACCTCGGATCTTTTTTATTCTTGTGATGTACAGCTGCAATGTTGCTGGCAGCTGTATTCGAATCAGGACCGCGTTGCGGCCATTCGCGAGCAGGCTCGCTCCCACAGGTTTCGCATTGTCTGTGTGGGAGCGAGCCGGCTCGCGAAGTTTTTACTCAGTTGGTCGGGGCACCCTGAACGATCCAGGCGCCGATCAGGTCACGTTCCTGCTGGGTCATCTGGGTGATGTTGCCCAGCGGCATGATCTGGGTGGCGACTGCTTGAGCCTGGATCCGTGCCGCGTTCTGGCGGATCTGCTCGGGCGTGTCGAGCATCACGCCGCCCGGAGCCGCACTGAACAGCGGGCTGGTCGGTTTGGCCGAGTGGCAGACCGCGCAACGCTCCTGAATCACGCTGTGCACCTTGTCGAAGCCAGGGCCTGTGTTGGACGCCTGAGCTGGAGCGGCTGCGGGCGCCTCTGCAGGTTTTGCTTCAGCCGGTTTCAAACCAGCGCCCACTGCTGTTTCCGGCAGGGGTTGATACTCGATAGCAGCAGGTGCCTTGGCCACTTCCGGGGCGCTGGACATCGGCTTCGGACCGGAGACATAAGCCAGGCAAATCATGCCCACCGCTGCCACCGGCAGGGTCCAGGCATACTTGTGGCTGTCGTGACGGGTGTTGAAGTAGTGACGCACCAACACCGCCAGCACCGCGATCCCGGCCAGGATCAACCAGTTGTACTGGCTGCCGTAGGTGCTCGGGAAGTGGTTGCTGATCATGATGAACAGCACTGGCAGGGTGAAGTAGTTGTTGTGACGCGAACGCAGCAGGCCTTTGGCCGGCAGCGCCGGATCGGGCGTGCGGTTTTCGGCGATGGCCGCGACCAGTGCGCGTTGCGCCGGCATGATGATGCGGAACACGTTGCCGACCATGATGGTGCCGATGATCGCGCCGACGTGCAGGTACGCACCACGACCGCTGAACACTTTGCTGAAACCGTAGGCGGCGCCGATGATCAGCACGAACAGGATGAAACCCAGCAAAGCAGGGCGTTTGCCCAGGGCCGAGTCGCAGAGGAAGGAGTAGATGAACCAGCCGATGAACAGCGAGCCCAGACCGATGGCCACGCCTTCAGGGCCGCTCAGGGTGCTGCCCGGAGCCAGCAGGTAGAGCGTCGGGTTGGAGTAGAACACCACGCACAACAGCGCGATCCCCGATAGCCAGGTGAAGTAGGCTTCCCATTTGAACCAGTGCAGGTTGTCCGGCATGGTCGGTGGGGCCAGTTTGTATTTTTCCAGGTGGTAGATGCCGCCGCCGTGGATCGCCCACAAATCACCGGCCAGACCGCTTTTCGGGTTGACCCGATTGAGGTTGTTTTCCAGCCAGACGAAGTAGAACGACGCGCCGATCCAGGCCACACCGGTAATCATATGAACCCAGCGCACGCTCAGGTTCAGCCATTCCAACAGATGTGCTTCCACAGTCTTTACCTCTCGCCTGTCACTCTGTTGTCGAGTGATCAGACCTTCTCTTATTGGTGGGGGGCGAGGATCAAACGCTCATCCTCTTTGAAAAAATGCTCATCGCAGTTATTGCCTGTGCCACTGCGATCAACCACCAGGAAGTCATCCCGCTTTTCGATCGTCAGCACCGGGTGGTGCCAGACGCCGCGATGGTAATTAATGCCCTGCCTGCCGTTGGTGACGAAGGCGCGGACCAAGCCTGATACAGGTACATCGCCAAGTGGCGCGACCACGATCAGAAAGGGGTTGCCGAGCAGCGGAATGAAAGCCTGGCTGCCCAGCGGATGACGCTCCAGCATGCTGACGGTCAGGGGCATGTCCTGCGCGTCGGCGCGGAAGATGCTGATGATCGCCTTGTCCTCTGGCGTGGCGGTTTCCACCGTCGCCAGTTTGTGGAAGCGCATGGTCGAACCGTTGTTGATCATGAAGTGATCGCTGCCGTCGGTTTCGATGACGTCACCGAAAGGGGCGAAGGCTTCTTTGGTCAGCGGTTCAATCGTCAGTGTGCGCATGCGGGTCTTCTTATCCGAATTCTGTGTTGTTGGTTCTGTTGCTATCGCTCGCAGGCTGGCTCCCACATTGGGAATGCATTCCCCTGTGGGAGCCAGCCTGCTGGCGATTGGGTTCAGCGCTTATTTAGCGACCTTGCCCAAAACGCGCAGGCGGCTCACGCCACCATCCGGGAACACGTTCAGGCGGATGTGAGTGATAGGGCCCAGCGCCTTGATCTGCTCGGCGAAGGTGTGTTCGGCGTGCATTTCCAGTTTCTGGCTTGGCAGCAGTTCGCGCCAGAACAGCGACTGGGTTTCGATCTGGCTGTCAGTACCACCCTTGACGAACGCGCCCTGGATCGAGCAGCTGTCCGGGTAGTTGCCCTTGAAGTGCAAAGTGTCGACGACGACTTTCTCGACTTCACCGGCATGGCCCAGGGCGACGATCACCCAGTCATTGCCAGGCGTGCGGCGACGTGCGGTTTCCCAGCCATCGCCCATGTTGATGCCACGGCCCGGGTTGAGGATGTTGCTCATGCGGCCGAAGTGCTCATCGGAGCAGGCGAGGGCGCGACCGCCGTTCAGGGCCGCAGCCAGGTCGACTTGTTCGTTGTCGCCAACGGCCGACCAGTCGCGGAACGGAATGCCATACACGCGCAGACGGGCCACGCCGCCATCCGGGTAGATGTTGAAGCGCAGGTGGCTGAAGGCTTGCTCGTTGCTGATTTCGTGGTAGTGGTGGCTGTTGCCTTGCAGCTCGACGGCGGACAGCACTTCAGTCCATTGGGTGTTTTCGTCCGGCTCGCCTTCGGCCAGGAAGCAGGCTTCCAGGGAGGCCGACGGCGGGAAGTTACCGGTGAAGAATGAAGTGTCGATGTCCACGCCTTTGATCGAGCCCGGCACGCCCAGGCGGATGACCGCGCTGTCGTAACCTTCGAAGCGCTTGCGGCGCGACTCCCAGCCATCCATCCACTTGCCGTTGTCATCGAACACGCCCTCCTTCCACACGGCCGGGGTCGGTTGGAACAGACGGTTGGCGTCTGCGAACCAGTCATCGGTGACCGAGATGATTTTGGTGCCCAGGCGGGCATCGGCCAGGTTCACAAACTTCTCGAAAGGTACGGCGTAAGCTTTCATTCTTCTTGTCTGCCTTTAATAAGTTGGCTTGGGATGCTTGCTGGCCCTGGGTGCTTTTTGCGTTTGAGCGCACCCGCGACTTTTCACAAGGGCCGCTCGCTATAGGGTCAGTAAGCGGAACAGGGCGATCTTGTTGATCTCCGCCAGCGCGCACTTGAACTCGGTGTCGACCGGGTTGTGGATGCGCGTTTCGAACGCTGCGAGGATCTGATGCCGGTTGCTGCCTTTTACCGCCATGATGAAGGGAAACTTGAACTTGGCCTTGTAGGCGTCGTTCAGCTCGGTGAAGCGAGAAAACTCTTCGGCCGTGCATTGGTGAATCCCCGCGCCCGACTGTTCTTCAGTGCTGGCCGCGGTAAGCTGGCCCTGGACGGCAGCTTTGCCGGCCAGGTCCGGGTGGGCGTTGATCAGTGCCAGCTGGCTGGTGTGATCGGCGCTCAACAGGATGTCGCTCATGCGCTGGTGCAGGGTTTCGATCTCGTCGATCGAAGCGTCCTGGCCCAGCTCGAAAGCCTTTTCGGCTACCCATGGCGAATGTTCGTAGATATCGGCGAAGGCGTTGACGAAGGCGTCGCGGCTCAGGGTCGAGGGTTTGACGGTTTGAAAGGTGCTCATTTGGCAGCCCCTTGGTACGGGTGGGTTTGCTGCCAGTGGCGCGCGATATCGACGCGACGGCTGAACCACACCTGTTCATGACTTTTAGCGTATTCGATAAAGCGCTTGAGCGAGGCCAGACGCGCCGGACGGCCGATCAGGCGGCAGTGCAGGCCGATCGACAGCATCTTCGGTGCATCGGCGCCTTCGGCGTACAACACATCGAATGCGTCCTTGAGGTATTCGAAGAAATCGTCGCCCTTGTTGAAGCCCTGGACCTGGGTGAAGCGCATGTCGTTGGTGTCCAGGGTGTACGGGATCACCAGGTGCGGCTTGCCGGTCGGGTTATTCGGTTCCCAATAGGGCAGGTCGTCGTCGTAGGTGTCGCTGTCATAGAGGAAACCACCTTCTTCCATCACCAGGCGACGGGTGTTCGGGCCGGTGCGGCCGGTGTACCAGCCCAGCGGACGTTCGCCGGTGATTTCAGTAAGGATGCGGATCGCTTCGAGCATGTGCTCGCGTTCCTGGGCTTCGTCCATGTATTGGTAATCGATCCAGCGGTAGCCGTGGCTGCAGATCTCGTGGCCGGCATCGACCATCGCTCGGATCACGTCCGGGTGACGCTGGGCGGCCATGGCGACGGCGAAGATGGTCAGCGGAATGTCGAATTCCTTGAACAGTTTCAGAATCCGCCAGACGCCGGCGCGGCTGCCATACTCGTACAGTGATTCCATGCTCATGTTGCGCGCGCCTTGCAGCGGTTGCGCCGAGACCATCTCCGAAAGGAACGCTTCGGATTCTTTATCTCCGTGCAGGATGTTGCGCTCGCCACCCTCTTCGTAATTGAGCACGAAGGACAGGGCGATCCGGGCATTGCCCGGCCAGTGTGGGTGAGGAGGGTTACTGCCGTAACCGGTCAGGTCGCGTGGGTAGTCAGCGCTCACTGCAGTCTTCCTTCTTATTCGTGGCTTATACAAAGTCAGGGTTGTGTAGCGCGCCTGCAAGTGGGAAGTCAGGCTGGCGTCACAGTGATGGGGTGATTGTATACAACTTTATATTCACTTTGTAAGCCTGATTTTTCGCATTTTTCGCTAACGGTCATCTTAGCGTGCTATTGCGACGGACCTGCAAGAAATCTGCCTGATTGGTCAGCTAATGTCTCCAGGGTTCAGTAAACTTGCGCATTGAGGTTAAATCGCCGTGAAATCACCGGATGACGCTACGGGGCGCAGAAATGTCGATTTTATTGTGTACAATTTTTATAGAAAGTGTCTTAATCAATCGCTCGCCGCAGCGTTTCGTGCTCCGAATCGGTGCGGTCTCCTTTTCAACTGACTTCGGGAGGCGCGAGGTCTGACTGCTTCCACGCAGGCAGGCGCGCAGAATCAATGGGACGTTTGACTACACACGTTTTGGACGCTGCACACGGTTGCCCGGGCAGCTCAATCAAGGTCGAGTTGTACCGCGTTGAAGGTTCGCAGCTGGAATTGGTCGCCACTGCAACAACCAACAGCGATGGCCGTGTCGATGCACCCCTGTTGCAGGGTGATGACTATCGCACCGGGGTCTATCAGGTTCAGTTCCATGCGGGCGATTACTACCGCGCCCGCGGTGTTCAGCTGCCGGAGCCGGCTTTCCTGGATGTGGTGGTGCTGCGTTTTGGCATCTCGGCAGAACAGGATCACTACCACGTTCCGCTGCTGATTTCGCCCTACAGCTATTCGACATATCGCGGCAGCTGATCCCCCAAGCAGCTGCCTCACCCTGGAAGCGACTGCGCATATAGCTTCTTTGGTCTTTCGCCCGCTCACACTGCGGGCTTTTTTTCGTTCGCGGTTTCAGCTCCTTGGATCATCGGTTCGCACGATAAACACCGAATCCTGGCGATCTATGGATATCTGGCTCCCGCCTCTGAGCCAGATCAATTTGTTGGCGGCTTCCGCGTCTTGAACCATGCGCATGGCCGCCCGGCCGATCAATTCCAGTGACCTGTGAGGAGAGAAACCCTGATCGCTGGTCGATGGAACATGAATCTTTTTGCCGTGAACGCGGTGCAGGGTCATGTGGAACACAAAATCATGCCCGGGGCGCCGGAAAACCGCCGCTGGATAATTCTGGGCGGTGGTGGGTTCAAATACGACGTATCCGTTGAACATATGGGAGCGGTTGTTCTCGCCGGCACGGCCAGCGAGAACAGGAAGCGGGTGTTAGCCTTCCCTGATGATGAAAACCGACTGCCATCCCGATGCGGTCCTCTGGGTTCCCCCCAGCAACCAGACCACTTTGTTCTGATCGTAAGCTGCGCGAAGCGCTGCCTGCGCGGGTTCACCGATCCGCGTGCTCAGATGCGGATCGGAAAGTTCATTTCCCGGCGGGGTGATGTCCCTGATTGCATGGCCATCGATGCGGCCGAGTTTCAGGAAGAAAACGCTATCGTGGTTTTTACGGGTAAAAACCAGTGTTGGACCCTGGTGTTCGTTAGTCAGCGGAAAAACCTCGTACCCATTACGCATCAGCACGTTGCGTACCAACCGCTTGAGGTTGTGATTGGAAGGGTTGGTTTCAAAGTTTTTCCACTCCGTGGGAAAGTGAACAGGGTCAAAGTCCAGCCTGCGTAATGTTCCGGAGGCATCGGAAGGGGTTAGCGCCAGCCAACCAATACTGGTCGTCCTGGTAATGACGGGCAGCATCAGCAGAGGGTCCGACAATTCCCGTTTAGGTACACGGTTGTTCGCGTCCGCCCAGTTGCGAAAGGTCTGTTTCAAGACCATAAGGCCCAGGCCGTTTATGACGCCCGAATCATTGGCTCGGTTGAATACAGCTCTGGCAACGTTATTTCGCGACTCATCTGAAAAATCCCTGAAGGTGTCGGCCACGTAATGGGTCAAGCTCTTTTCGAATGGATAGCGGTTTTCGGGTACTTCCCACTGACCGGTCCTTTTGATTGCCCATCTGGGTTGCAGCGATAGATCGTCCTGCAGCATCTGTTCGAATGCTTCGTAACGTGAAGGCGAAAACCGGGGGTGTTCAAGAAAGGCAATACCGGTTTGCTCCGGCGATCCGTGAGGCACGATTCGATAGTGAAGCCCATTAATCTCCAAAGACTCCACCGCATGATTTTTTGTCGTGCTTCCCCAGTTTTGCCATAACGCGGAAGACAGATCCAGAGGCGCGGTGGTCTGCGTGAGCAGCTCGACGAGAAGTGGATGCTTTTCCGTCAGTTTGTCGGCCTCTTCCTCCTGGCGTGGCCGTTTTCGTGTGCTGGGACCGGGTTGTTCGTCCCTGGAGCTTCCTGGTAGTGGGTCAGTAATGCGGGGTGGCTGGTCTGCGGACTCGGTGTTTTTCCGGCGCCAGTACGCTGTTCCTGCAATTCTTTCCAGTAGAGGGCCCGTCGCAGTCAACTCGCTGGCCGAAGATGCCTGGTACTGGCCGTCATCGCGACGCCGGACCAGCGTGACGCCTTCATTTTCGATTTCCGCATACATCGTGTTGCGTTGGCCACGACGTAATCCATCGTCTAGCGGTGCCGGTAATTTCGGTACCAGAGCGGAGGGTAGAAAATTGATGTCGGATGTCGCGACGGCGGGCGTGATAACGAGCGGCCCGGGCGTGGAAATGTTCTCCACCCGAATGGTGGGTTCTTGCGCATTATCGTCCGAACCACTTTGCGGCCGTCGATTTCCTGGTGCGCTGGGGACCGGGTCGGGGATGCGGATTTCGGGCAAGGTCAACCGTGGTGGTGCACCGTCTTCGCCAGCGTTGTTTCTACCAGGCGGGTTCGTTTCTGGTGTGTTGGGTTTTGGAACTTTCTTCGGTGGCTTCATGCCGTTGTTACTCCTTTGATGTATATGACGGGGTCAATTCCAGGTTGTTGGGGCCAGGCATTTAGGCCCGTTCAGGCGGATATTAATTTTTCATGGGAGTGTGCACATTCGGCGGTAACTATTTATAGCGCCGGGATGTAGACTTGTTCGAATATAAGGTCGACTGCGTGCGTCACCCCTGAGGGTGTTATCACATATATCTGTTCAACCGGGGTTTCATTGTCGCTGTATTCGGGAAGGTGGACGATGCAGCGTCCCACCAGTAATTTGTTTCCAGACAACTTTATGTTGCCACTGTGCTCATCTCGTGAATGAATGTACCAGGTAGAAGCATTGGAGGTTTTTTCGAAGGCGCCCGGCGTAGAAATTCGAAGCGTGGTGTCTGCGAGAAAATGCACATGATAGATCGATCCACTTCCCTCCAGCGAGTCCACTGCAGTCTGCAAGTGATTGGGAAAGTCGATACGTTGCGGACGAGGGGGGAGCAAGATAGGTGAGTTGTCTTGCGGGCTGTTTAACAAATACCGGCCCGCACGCTTTTTCAGCATTTGCCACCCGTCCAACTGTTTGAGGCCGGGTTTTGTTGCATCGTCAACATAATTTGGCAATGGGGGCGTTATTCTATAAGACACTCCGTCGCGCAGGGTCAGGATCAAAGCCCTTTTCATCATTAGCCCTTTAACCATGTATGAGCTGTTGATGATGTTTGTAAAGGTGTCGGACTGATTGGCTATGAGGTCCTGGATCTTCAGTGTTTTGTTATTGAAGGAAAGGTGAAGGTCGAAGTCCCTGTAGTTTAAATAAGTGTTGCCATGCTGGGCGCTGACTTCGACGGTGTAGTTGGCTTGTACAGCGGATATTTCCGTACTGTCACAATCGATATGAATGCTACTGGTGACATTGAGGAATTGGTTTGAAATGTTGAATGCTGTTCGTGTGATATCGCGATCAACGAAATAGTGCAGCGATTTATCACCTGACATGCCGTGTGCAAGGTGATTGATAATCATGGGAGCTGGTCGTTTACCCTTTGACAGGATCAATACATCGACATTTTTTTTGTCCAAGCCCTCTAATTCGTCGGGAAAGTCAGGCGAGAGTTGAAAACCGTCCTTGGTCAAGAAACGCAATTTCTGTTCCTGGAGCAGGCGTTTGTCTCCCACTGATTTATAAATGTCCTTGATGATCAGCTTTCTTTCCGGCCATTCACCATCTATGCCGCACAGTGACGAGACCACCAGTGAGGTCTCTTCAATGGACCATTGCTGAATGGCTTCAAGCGCCCAGTCCATGATGATCAGGCTTTCTTCTCCCGCCTGCTCGGTGATGATCACGGTGCCGCTTTTGTGCGCAATGTAATACTGGTCTTTGCCTGCTTGACCTTCAGCGCTTCCATGATTGCCCATCATATAAATCGCATCATCACCATCGCCGCCAAAGATTTGGTCATTGCCTTTGGAAACGATGCGGTTGTCACTGGACGACCCTATTACCAGGTTTTTTGCGCCGGCCAGCGTCTCAACATGCTCAATACTTTCCAGTGTTGTGTGAGGCGATGAAGGTTCCAGCGTTGATTCGCCCTCCAGGCGCATATGACCTGACTCGAGGTCGATCAAAAAACCGGTATAGGCGTGCTGATCCCGGCTATCCAGCTGTCCCAGCAATACCAGCGTGTCGTTGCCGCCGCCACCCGCTAGATGGCTTTGAGCTTGAGAGGACGCACGCGACTTGAGCGTCTGTACGGCTCCTTCGAACAGGAATTGATCATCCATTTCGCCACCGGTCAGGTATTTGCTCCCTGTGCCATAGCTGAAGTGATTGGGTCTTTTTTCAATGCCGAGGACGATGTCGTTTCCCCCTCCCAACAGCCAAAGCGTCGCTTTGGATTTGCCATCAGTGCCGTTAACCACCCCGGAAAGACCAACAGGAATACCCTTGCGGGCGTCGATGGCGTCGTCTCCACCGTCAACCACCGGCACTTTGATATCCTTGGAACCTATCGATTCGCGTCCCTGGTCGTCCCACTCGAACCAGAACACTTGGGAGGCTTTAAGAGAAACATCGATGTTGCCATTTACGATGGCGCAAACGTTGTCCTTCAGTTGGCCGTCGAGCCACTTTTGAGCTCTCCTGATGAACATTTTGGCGTGTTGGTCTTTGGCCAGGGCGATGGTGTAGCGGTCGTGGATGGACTGCCAGGGTTCTTGACTATTGATCGCGCGTCTAAACGCGAAAACGCTTTCCCCGAAGCTCAACTCGATATGGTCGGTAATGTCGTCTATCTGTCGGATGGCGCTGTAAATCTGGGCGCCAGCGATCAGGAAGACCGCAGCTGCGATGCCCAGTGGCCCAGCACTGGCAAAGCCTGCAAGGGCCGCCGTACCAAGAATCAGGGTCAATGCGGCGCTGGCCAGGTTCATGCCGGCAGCCACGTAATGGTCCAGGGCCTGCTTGCCGGTAGTGTTGGCGGCATCGTTCAACGCTTTGATCGCGAAGTAGATGTCGAAGGGCAGGGTCAGCACGCCTGCGATCAACCCTGCTGCGCGTGACAAGTGCAAGCCAAAATGGGTCCTGGAAAACCCCTGATAGATGCGTGCGCTGTTTTCAATCAACTCCTCGGCCGTTTTCACAAGGCCACGTTCGATGATCAGTGATCCGAGTTCTGTTACCACGGCGCCGGCACTGATCAACGCTTCGGTATGGTCCTGTCTTTTCATGGCATCGGTGATGCCCATCAAGCCGCTATAAATGCCGAATGCCTGTAAGCCAACGCCCATGCTGTTAGCGACTTTGCTTTTTTGTTTGTTGACCCAGTCAGGGACCCTCTCGGGTAAACGGGTATCGCGAATGTCCAGTTTTTGTGCTGCTTGCAGCAGCCTGTCGATTTTCTGTACGTGGCTGTCTTGCGCCTGAGCCAGCAACGGCCCGGCGTCTATCGAACGATGTGTGGCTATCTCGAACAGCAAGGTGGGGATTGTGTAGTCGCCGACATTTCCGCTCGACCGAATGCGACTTTCGACATCAACCGGGTTTAGGTGTAAGCCATCGATAAATGCTTGGGATGGGCAGCGAAAGTTGGTGTTGTCGATATCCAGGAGCTTGCCGTAAACCTGGGCGTTCATCAGATGGAGCTCTACACGGCTGACTGTAAATTGGCCAAGGACAAGCGGCCCGTAATGCTGATCCAGGGCGCGCAACACCCTTTCTCGCTTATTGGCGGGACGGGGACGCCGCTCCTTTAGCGTCGACGTTCCGTGGCTGCGGATGAAATCGGCAATTTCCTGATCCGCCGTAGTCAGAGAAGGCGGATCAATATCCGAAACTTTGATTGCGTCATAGTCTGCTGCGTCGGCAGACGTAAAATTCTGCGCCATATGTACTTCCTTGTCGGGCTGTTATGGAAAAAAACCAGGCCCGAACTGTAGGGAGGCGCGTTGCTGTTAAAGCGATAAATATGTAGGGCGTGTGTTTCTGCCCATGACATTTGGCTCAGTGAGGACGCAGGGGGAACCGGACTACGTCGAAGCCCATCCGCGACATTTCTGTTTGCCGGGATGGGCGGGAAGGGGCGTTGCTACAGGCTTAAGATCCTAGTGCCCGCTCAGCAAAGAGGCAGCGCCAGCACCACTGAATAAACCCGCACTGATTCGGTTGAACCAGCTCTGGCCTTTACCCGAGCGCAAATAGCTGGCTGCTCCATGGGCGCCCAACCCGTAGGCCAATTTGCACAGCAGGTCCAGGACGGTCCAGGTTGCAATCATCACCAGCAATTGAGGCAGAAACGCTTGTTCGGCACTCAGGAACTGCGGCAGGAATGCGGCGAAAAACAGAATGTCTTTGGGGTTGCTGGCGCCCAGCGCGAACGCCCGTCCGAACAGTGCGCGAAAACGCGGTACCGGTGCTGCCTGAGGCACGTCGGCGCCGTGAGTAGGTAGGCGCGATTGCTGCCAGCTCTGCCAGGCAAGGTAGAACAGGTACAGTCCACCGACGATTTTCAACACGCTGAACAGTTGTTCCGACGCGAGTAACAATGCACCCAATCCCAAGGCGGAGGCACTCAACAGGCAGATCGAAGCGAACACCCCTCCCAGGAATGCCGGGTATGAACGGCGCAGGCCGTAGTTCAGGCTGTTACTGATCATCAACAATGACAGTGGCCCAGGGATCAGGATCACCACCAGTGCAGCGCCGCTGAACAACAGCCAGGTTTCCAGACTCATCACTTTCCTCCATTTGCACAAAAGCCTCACCCGACGGGGTGAGGCTGGTTTCAAGCGCGTTCCGCGAAGGTTTACAGGAAGATGAACTTGGCGATGAAGATCGCGCAGAGCACCCACAGGCTCACGGAGATTTCCTTGTATTTGCCAGTACCGGCCTTCAGCGCCACGTAGGTGATGAAGCCCAGCGCTATACCGTCGGCCACCGAAAAGGTCAGGGGCATCATGATTGCCGTGACAATCGCCGGAATGCTGTCGGTCGCTTCGTCCCACTCGATGTGCGCCATGCCGCCCATCATCAGCATGGCCACATAAATCAGCGCACCGGCGGTGGCATAAGCAGGGATCATCCCGGCCAGCGGCGCGAAGAACATGGCGGCAATAAATAGCACACCTACAGTCACGGCGGTAAGACCAGTCCGACCACCTGCCGCTACGCCAGCGGCACTTTCCACGTAGCTTGTGACCGGAGGAACACCGACTACTGCGCCGAATACGCTGGAGGCACTGTCAGCTTTCATGGCGCGGGAGAGGTTTTCGATCTTGCCGTCAGCGTTGACCAGATTGGCGCGCTGGGCCACCCCCATCAAGGTGCCGGCGGTGTCGAACATGTGCACGAAGAGGAAGGCCAGCACCACGCTGATCATGCTGACGTTGAACACACCGGCGACGTTCATGGCCATCCATGTAGGTGCCAGGCTCGGCGGTGCCGACATGATGCCCTCGTAGTGCACCAGGCCCAGGCCCCAACCGGCCAGAGTCACGGTGATGATGCTGATGAGGATCGCGCCGAATACCTTGTGATAGCTGAGGATCGCGATCATCAGGAAGCACACGGCGGCGAGCAGTGGGCCGGGCTCGCGCAGGGAGCCCAGTTTGATCAGTGTTGCCGGGCTATCGACGACGATCCCGGCGGTTTTCAGGCCGATCAGCCCCAGGAACAGGCCCACGCCGGCGCCCATGGCGAAGCGCAGGCTTACAGGAATGCTGTTGAGCAGCCATTCGCGGATGCGCGAAAAGGTCAGGATCATGAACAACACACCGGACACGAACACCGCGCCGAGGGCGGTTTCCCAGTTGTAGCCCATGGTGCCGACCACGGTGTAGGTGAAGAACGCGTTCAGGCCCATGCCCGGCGCCAGGCCGACCGGCCAGTTGGCGTATAGGCCCATCAACAGGCAACCGAGAGCGGCGGCGATACAGGTGGCGACGAATGCCGCGCCGTGGTCGATCCCGGCGTCCGCCATAATGTTGGGGTTGACGAAAATGATGTATGCCATGGTGATGAAAGTTGTCAGACCGGCAATCAACTCGGTCTTCACCGTGGTGCCATGCAAGCTGAGTTTAAAGATGCGCTCCAGCCAGCCATTGCGTAAAGGCGGGGAGAGATCCAGCGTCGATGCTTCGGATTTGCGGCTTTCCACAGCGAGTACTCCTCAAGAGTTTTATTTTTATTTCCAGGGCCGGACCCTTGGGGGTGGCAGCGGCCCTTTGAGGCACTTGCGCATTTCTTGACTGCCTGGTCAGAAACTCGCACGAAGTGGATTATGCTTTTGTATACAAAGAAAGCAAATAATGTTTTTGATATTGTTTACGAAAATTCCGTCGATCGCGATATATCGCCTTCGAAGTCCCCATCGCCAGCAGGCTGGCTCCCACAGGTTTTGTGCATGCCACAGATCACGGTGGGGGCCAGAACAGTCAATCAACGACTGCCTGACTTTTCCCCAATGCCAGATTCACCGCCAACCACCCATTCACCGCCGTCTCTCCAGCCTCGGCAAACACCCGTTCCAGCAGCTTCACCTGTTCGCGGCGTAGCGCCTGTTCAAAACGCGCACCATCGTCGGTCAGTTCCAGCAGCCGTTTACGTTTGTCGGTTTCAGAGGCAACGCTGTTGACCAGATGCATTTCCACCAACTGGCGTAGCGGCATGTTCAGCGCCTGCTTGCTCACCCCAAGCAAGGCCAGCAACTCCTTAACGCTCAGGTTCGGATAGCGGGCAATGAAAAACACAATGCGTTGGTGCACCCGACTCAAGCCTCGACGTTCAAGCATTTCGTCAGCTTTGGCGGTAAAAGCCTGGTAGCCGAAGAAAAAAGCTTCCATGGCCTGTTGCTGGGAAATCGGGTTTTTAAGGTCAATCATATTGACGTATCCGCTCGGGCTGTCGTAATTTCGGTCAATAAGTTTGACTCATTTTTCTCTGGCCTCGCTACCGGTGATCCCCATGGCTTTTTCCGAACGTGTCTCGCGCCTTAAAAGTTCTTTGATCCGAGAAATCCTCGCCGCGGCCCAGCGTCCGCAGATGATGTCGTTCGCCGGAGGCTTGCCAGCCGAAGCCAAGCTGCCCAAGGTCGAGTGGGCCGATATGCCAGTGTCCATGGGCCAATACGGCATGAGCGAAGGTGAGCCGGCATTGCGCGAAGCCTTGGCGGCCCAGGCGCGGGCGCTGGGTGTGCCGTGCGAGGCGAGTCAGGTGCTGGTGGTCAGCGGTTCTCAGCAAACCCTCGATCTGGCGGCCAAGCTCTACATCGACAAAGGCACCGAGATCCTTCTCGAGGCTCCGACGTACCTGGCGGCGCTGCAGATCTTCCAGCTGTTCGGCGCCGATTGCCTCACCGTGCCGCTGGAATCGGACGGCCCGAACCTGGCGCAACTGCGTTCACGCCTGGAAAAACATCGCCCGGCGTTCATCTACCTGATCCCGACCTTCCAGAATCCTTCGGCGGTGCGGTACAGCGAAGCCAAGCGCGAGGCGGTCGCCGCGATACTGGATGAGTTCGGCGTGACCTTGATCGAAGATGAGCCCTACCGTGAGCTGAGCTTTGATGGCAGCAGCGCCAAACCCATTGCCGGGCGCCTGAAAAAATCCAGCTGGATCTACACCGGTACGGTCTCGAAAACGCTGTTGCCGGGCCTACGAGTTGGGTATCTGATTGCCAGCCCGGATTTATTCCCGCATTTGCTCAAGCTCAAGCAGTCCGCGGATTTGCACACTAATCGGGTGGGTCAATGGCAAGCGTTGCAATGGATCGGCAGTAAACCTTTCCAGCAGCATCTTGGTGAGTTACGCGACTTTTACCGGGTTCGTCGCAATGCGTTCCAGGCGGCGCTGGAAACCCATTTTTCCGATCTGGCGGACTGGAACATGCCCCAGGGTGGACTGTTTTTCTGGCTGACACTCAAACAACCGCTGGATACCCGGACGTTGCTCAATGCAGCGCTGGCCGATGATGTGGCGTTCATGCCGGGCGAACCGTTTTTTCCGCAGCCGGACGATCATCACGGGCATCTGCGTTTGAATTTCAGCCACATTGATCCGGCGCGGCTGGATGAAGGACTCAGGCGATTGGCGGCAGTGGTGAGACAGGCTCAGGCCACTCGAGCGGCCTGAGGGCAGGGTAGAAACGAATAAACCGGCCATTGGGCCGGTTTATTTTTTCCGAGGTTTGCGGTGTCTGATCTGGCCTCTTCGCGAGCAGGCGTCAATCAGAACACCGCAAAACCATCAGACCGCCGCAAACCGTTTATCCAGATAATCAATGATCACCTTGGACTCATACATCCAGGAGGTCTGGCCATTCTCTTCGATACGCAGGCACGGCACCTTGATCTTGCCGCCTTGCTCCAGCAGGGTCTGGCGATCCTGCTCGTTGTTTTTCGCATCGCGTAACGCCACTGGCACATTCAGGCGGCGCAAGGTGCGGCGGGTTTTCACGCAGAACGGGCAAGCGTGGAATTGATACAAGGTCAGGCCTTTGGCGGCGGCTTCGACCTGAGCCTGAGCGGCGGCGGGGCGCTGCTTCTTGCCAGGGCGAGTGAGGAAGTCGATGAAGATGATCAGTTGGCCGAGGCCGACACGAAGCGCTTTGACGAACACGTTGTAAGCCTCACGGGGCAAATGAAGAAAGTCGCGCAGCTTACCTGATTTTTCACAGGCAAAAAAAAACCGGCGATGAATGCCGGTTTTCCGGTATTGCCAATTACTTGATGAGGCTGAGGAATTCGCTGCGGGTCGCCGCGTTCTCACGGAACTCGCCGAGCATCACCGAGGTAATCATCGTCGAATTCTGCTTTTCCACACCGCGCATCATCATGCACATGTGCTTGGCCTCGATCACCACCGCAACGCCAAGGGCGCCGGTGACCTGTTGGACCGCATCGGCGATCTGGCGGCTGAGGTTTTCCTGGATCTGCAGGCGGCGGGCGTACATATCGACGATCCGCGCGACTTTCGACAAACCCAGCACCTTGCCGCTCGGAATGTACGCGACGTGAGCCTTGCCGATGAACGGCAGCAGGTGGTGTTCGCACAACGAGTACAGCTCGATGTCCTTGACCAGCACCATTTCGCTGTTGTCGGAGCTGAACAAGGCACCGTTGGTGACTTCTTCGAGCGTCTGTTCATAACCGCGGCAGAGGTACTGCATGGCTTTGGCGGCACGTTTTGGCGTGTCGAGCAGGCCTTCGCGGGACACGTCCTCGCCCAATTGGCCGAGAATCGCGGTGTAATTCTGTTCCAGGGACATGAAACTACCTGTGGGATTTTACGCAAAGAGCAAGGGTACGGTGGCGGACACGGCGCTGCAAGCGTGACGAATCAGCTTTACTCGTCGCGACCTTCCATCATGGTGCGTTTGAGCATTACATAAACCGCGCCGGCACCGCCGTGTTTTGCCTGGCAAGAGGTGAAGCCTAGCACTTGCGGATGCTGGCGCAGCCAGGTGTTGACGTGGCTTTTGATCATCGGTCGCTTGCCGTCCAGGCGCACGGCCTTGCCGTGGGTGACGCGTACGCAGCGGATTTCGAATTTGGTGGCTTCGGCCAGAAAGGCCCAGAGGGTTTCCCGGGCCTTTTCCACACTCATGCCATGCAGGTCGAGGCTGCCCTCGAACGGGATCTGCCCGATCTTGAGCTTGCGCATCTGGCTTTCCTGCACGCCGTCACGTGCCCACATCAGCTCGTCTTCAGGGCCGACGTCGATGACGAACTGATCGGACAGTCCGTCGACAGTGGTGGCATCGGTGCGCACGGTGGCGGCTTGTCGCAGCTTGGCGATCTGCGCGCGGTCAGCTTTAGGTTTGCCGGTTTCGGCGCGATCGTGCTTGATCGGCTTGACGCCTTGAATCGCGTTTTTGAACAGGGAAAAATCGTCGTCTTGCATGTCAGCCTCCGCGAAGGGCGGCCAGTTTACCCAACTCGAAGCGAATGGGCGCGCGACAAAACGCGCGGCGTTCGGCTCAGTCGTGTTTTTTCATCAGATGCGGTGACATGTTGAGCGCCTGCGACTGTCGTGAGCGGCGCCGGCAGCGACGCCACATCCACACGCCGAGGTACAGCACGAACAGACCGATCGCCAGAATCACCGCGGCACCGGCGCGGTTAGTGTTCATCTCGCCCAGGGCAGGTGCGTGCCCCAACAAGCTGGCGACGCCGGCCATGGCGAGTAATACACCGCACGTCGCCAGCAACGCAGCGAAGGCTGCGCCGATTCGAAAACGCCAGTTGCGTTGGCCTTTTGGCCGCAAGCGGCGAGCGTCAAAACCATCGGATAACTTCATTCCGACCTTCCTCAATGGGTATCGGCCCTTCGACCGGAAGTTGACCGGGATGTTCCTGAGGCTAAGACAATTGCAGCTAATGAGAGGCTTTTACGGATGAGCGGCGGCATGGACCGCTCATCAATCCTGCAATCAGACCAGGTCGTTAGTCTGGGCGACAGCGGCAAAGTTGTCCGCCATGATCGCCATTTCGGTCCGCTGCACATCCTCGGCGCTCAGGACGCCGCCTTTGTACGGCAGGTCGCGGGTGGCGCAGGCGTCTTCCACGAGGGTACAACGGAACCCCAGGTTTTTCGCTGCCCGTACCGTGGTGCTGACACTGGAATGACTCATGAAACCGCAAACCACCAGATCCACCGAACCCAGCTCTTCCAGGCGCTTTTTCAGATCCGTGCCATGGAATGCACTCGGCAGGATTTTTTCAATCTTGATTTCGCCGGCAAGCGGCTCCAGGCCCGGAATGAATTGCCCGCGCTCACCGCGTGGGTCGAATAGCCCACCGACAGTGCCGAGGTGGCTGACATGCACGATCGGGCGGCCGGCCGCGCGGGCAGCAGTCACCAATTTCTTGATGTTCGCGACAGCCGCATCCATGCCACTCAGGGCCAGTGGGCCGCTGAGGTATTCTTTCTGGGCATCGATGATGATCAGGGTCGCATGACTCAGTTTGGCTGCTGCGTAGCCGCGGCCGCTGAGTTGAAACATCGTTTGTGGAACGGACATTCTGGGGCTCCTTGGAGTGGGGCTTTTGCGACATTGTCCTCTGGCTGAGCGCTTCTGTGAATCGCTACTATCGTAGGCACCGTCGTTACTGGCGTGCAGCGTTGTCAAGTGGGCCTATTTGTTCAATACCGGGCTGTAAAAAGAGATTAGTCCTACATCTGCACGGATGTTTTTCCTGCGTCGTCGTGGCGACGTTTGACTGGTAGAATCGCCCGTCGATTTTTCTGGAGTTTGCCGTCGTGATCACTTCCCGCCTTCGTACCCTGCGTGACCATATCCGTTGGGCCGTCAGTCGCTTTCATGGGGAGGATCTGTTTTTCGGCCATGGGACCGACAACGCCTGGGACGAAGCCCGTCAATTGGTGTTGGGTGCCTTGCACTTGCCGTGGGAAATTTCCGACAGCTACCTGGATTGCAATCTGGAAGAAGACGAATTGGCTCACTTGCAGCTGTTGCTCAAGCGTCGCATTGAAGAGCGGGTGCCAACGGCTTACCTGCTGGGCGAAGCCTGGTTCTGCGGGATGTCATTCATCGTCGATGAGCGCGTGCTGATCCCGCGTTCGCCGATTGGCGAGTTGATCGAAAACCGTTTTACCCCTTGGTTGGGTACCGAACCTGCGCGGATCCTCGACCTGTGCACAGGTTCAGGCTGCATCGGTATCGCTTGCGCCTATGAGTTCCAGAACGCTGAAGTGGTGTTGGCCGATCTGTCGTTCGAGGCGCTGGAAGTGGCCAACCAGAACATCGAGCGCCATGGCGTCGATGAGCGGGTTTACACGGTGCAGGGCGATGGCTTCGATGGCTTGCCGGGGCAGCGTTTCGACCTGATCGTTTCGAACCCGCCTTACGTTGACGCTGAAGATTTTGCCGACATGCCGGACGAGTACCAGCATGAACCGGAGCTGGGCCTGGCCTGCGGTGACGATGGATTGAACCTGGTGCGACGCATGCTCGCCGAAGCGGCGGATCACCTGACCGAGAAGGGCTTGTTGATTGTCGAGGTGGGCAACAGCCAGGTGCACGTCGAGGTGTTGTACCCTGAAGTCGACTTCGCCTGGCTGGACTTCGAGCGTGGCGGGCATGGCGTGTTTATGCTGACGGCCGAGCAGTGTCGGGATCACCAGGCACTATTCGCGTCTCGCGTTTAACCGCAATCATTGTGGCGAGGGGATAAATCCCCTCGCCACAAAAACCGTCAACGGTGTGTCGCAATCCAGATCAGCAACCCCGCCTGAAACACCGCGAACGCCACCAGGCAGGTAATGGTGAAGCGCAACCCGGCGTCTTCGCGTTTGTACTTGCTGACTTTTTCTTCGTGCTTCTTGAGTTTGACTTCCTGCTCGGCGAGATTCTGTTCGGCTTGCTGGAGCATCTGCGCGGCTTCAAGAATTTCCACGACTTGCAGTTTTTCCGTGTTCCAGTCACCCAGCAGGTCACCGACCAGCACTTCTTTGACGCTGCCCTTCAAATGCTGGGCGTCGGCGTAAACCACATCAAAACCGTGTATTCGCAAAAAATGATCGCGGCGCAGGCGGGTGTCTTCGTTCAACGCGTCCTTGTTGTTCAGATCAATACCGTCGACGGTGTAGCCCGGCCAGCGCTTCTTGGCCCAGGTAATGCCTTGCGCTGCCATGAAACGACCGATGCCACGGTTCAGCGGTTCGACCTGCAGGCCGCTGTCCGGGCTGAAATGAACGCGTTTTTCAGTGTGGTCGGCCCACACGTCCAGATGATTCTGTTCCTTGCGCACCCGTTGGCCGGGCAGAGAGATGCTCATGCGCATCAGGCTGCGTAGCTTGTCGTTGCGCTCTGCGTAGCCGAATTCGACGAAGCGCAACGGCCGACCGCCGGTACTGCGGTCAGTTTGCAGCGGCGCCAGGCGGAGCATTTTGTGGTGCTCGACGTGGACGTCCGCCCATGGCAGCTCGACCGCTGGCGGTGCGTCTTTTTCAGCGGTGGTGTCGGGTGAAGTCGGGGTATCGGTCATAACGGCGAGATCCTGTCCAAGCTCAGCTTGCCGCCAGCCAGTGCGCTGGCGACAAAGTCTTATCGGCCGTTTTCGACAAGACTGGAGAGCAAATTAACGGGAGTGAAGTCCGTCAATGAACCCGAGGATTCGCGAACCCAGTTCCGCCGCCAGCGGCAAATTCGGATCCTTGTAGGAGGCCAACTGGCGTTTGACGTCGTTGGGCACGATGCGCAGGACATGGTTCATACCTTCGATCAGCGCCAGTTCAGCGTCCGGTTTGGCCGCCTTGAGCAGGCGTGCATCATTGACGCCGACCTGGATATCGTTGCTGCCCTGAATGATCAGCGCCGGCATTTTCAAGCGGGCGAAGGCCGCAGCCGGGTCCTGGCGGAACAGCGAAATCAGATACGGCTGTACGCTCGGGCGGAAAATCACCTGTAATGGCGGCGGCACGTCGTCGTCGGTTTTCCCGGCCTTGAGGCTGTCGAGCAGCTCGTTGCTGCGCAGCATCAGCGGTGGCGGCAGGCGATTGCTCAGTTGTTGGCGCAGCACCTGATCGATCGGCCGTGCGCTGCCGGACATGGAAATCACTGCCGCCGCATCAACGCTCGGCGCCGCAAGGCTGGCGATCAACGCGCCTTCGCTGTGCCCCAACAAAATCAGCTTGCCGAAACGAGGATCGGTTTTGAGTTTACGGCCCCAGGCTTCGGCGTCGGTAACATAGGCCTCCAGCGTCAGGTTTCGTTCGTCCGGGGTCGCCGCCAGGCTCGCGGCCACGCCACGTTTGTCGTAACGCACGCTGGCGATGTTGTGTTTGGCCAGCACCCACGCCAGGCGTTTGAGGCTGTCATTGCGTCCGCCGTCGGGGTTGTTTCCGTCGCGATCCGTAGGACCGGAGCCGGAAATGATCAGGACAACCGGTACCGGTTTGTCGGATTTTGGCAGCAACAGCGAGCCGAACAGCTCGCCGGTGCCGGTGTCCAGAGTGATCGGTCGTTGCAGGACTGTGGCCTGGGCGAAGCCGGACATCAGGGTAAGGCTCAAGATCAAAACTCGCAGCATTATCACGCCATTATCATCAAGGTGCCGGTTGGACTCGCAGGCACCCATAAGGTTCGAGGATGAACTACTTGGGTAGCCTGCGTATACTGGCGCGCATTACGTATTTGGGTTCGATTTCACGGAGCGTCCTGCATGTCCGGCAATACCTACGGCAAGCTGTTCACTGTCACCACCGCGGGCGAAAGCCATGGTCCGGCGTTGGTCGCCATTGTCGATGGCTGCCCGCCGGGCCTGGAGATCTCCCTGGAGGATCTGCAGCGCGACCTGGACCGCCGCAAGCCCGGCACCAGCCGCCACACCACCCAGCGCCAGGAAGCCGACGAAGTGGAAATCCTCTCCGGTGTGTTCGAGGGTCGCACCACGGGTTGCTCCATTGGCCTGTTGATCCGCAACACCGACCAGAAGTCCAAGGACTACTCGGCGATCAAGGACCTGTTCCGCCCGGCCCACGCCGACTACACCTACCACCACAAATACGGCGAGCGCGATTACCGTGGCGGTGGTCGCAGCTCGGCCCGTGAAACGGCCATGCGCGTGGCCGCTGGCGCCATTGCGAAAAAATACCTGGCCACCCAGGGCATCGTCATTCGCGGCTACATGAGCCAGCTCGGGCCGATCGAAATCCCGTTCAAGACCTGGGATTCGGTGGAGCAGAACGCGTTCTTCAGTCCTGATCCCGACAAAGTGCCGGAACTCGAGGCCTACATGGACCAGTTGCGCCGCGACCAGGATTCGGTCGGCGCGAAGATTACCGTGGTGGCTGAAGGCGTAATGCCGGGCCTCGGCGAGCCGATCTTCGACCGTCTCGACGCCGAGCTGGCCCATGCGCTGATGAGCATCAACGCGGTCAAGGGCGTGGAAATCGGTGCCGGTTTCGCCAGTGTCGCCCAGCGCGGCACCGAACACCGCGATGAGATGACTCCGGAAGGTTTCCTCAGTAACAATGCCGGCGGCATCCTCGGCGGCATTTCGTCCGGTCAGCCAATCGTTGCGCACCTGGCACTGAAACCGACATCCAGCATCACCACGCCGGGCCGTTCCATCGACATCAACGGCAATCCGGTGGAGGTCATCACCAAGGGCCGTCACGATCCATGTGTCGGTATTCGCGCCACGCCGATCGCCGAAGCGATGATGGCCATCGTGCTGATGGATCACCTGTTGCGCCACCGTGGACAGAACGCCGATGTGCGCGTGAGCACGCCGGTGCTGGGTCAGCTTTAATGGCTGACCTGAAAGCCGCTGCAGTCTGATGGCGGTGGCGGCGCTTCCGTACTGGCGGCTTTCCAGCTTCTATCTGTTCTATTTCGCCTTGCTCGGTTCGACAGCGCCGTTTTTGGCGCTGTACTTCGATCACTTGGGATTTACCCCGGCGCGAATCGGCGAGCTGGTGGCGATCCCCATGCTGATGCGTTGCGTGGCGCCGAACCTCTGGGGCTGGCTCGGTGACTACACCGGCCGGCGCCTGGCCATCGTGCGCTTCGGTGCCGTTTGCACGCTGCTGACCTTCTCGCTGATTTTCGTCAGCAAGACCTACGCCTGGCTGGCCATGGTGATGGCCTTGCATGCATTCTTCTGGCATGCGGTGTTGCCGCAATTCGAAGTCATCACCCTGGCACACCTTAAAGACCAGACATCGCGCTACAGCCAGATCCGCTTGTGGGGCTCCATCGGTTTTATCATTACCGTGGTTGCGCTTGGGCGTTTGTTCGAATGGCTCAGCCTCGACATCTACCCGGCGGCGCTGGTGCTGATCATGGCCGGCATCGTTCTCAGCAGCCTGTGGGTGCCGAACGCGCAACCGGCGCCGGGCAACCGACCGACGGGGGAGGGTTTTCTCAAGCAATTGCGCAGCCCCGGCGTGCTGGCGTTTTACGCTTGCGTGGCATTGATGCAGATGAGCCACGGACCGTATTACACGTTTTTGACCCTGCACCTTGAGCGATTGGGTTACAGCCGTGGCGTCATCGGCATGCTCTGGGCCGTTGGCGTGGTGGCGGAGGTGTTGATGTTCATGGCCATGAGCAAGATATTCGCGCGCTTCTCGTTGCGTCGGGTGCTGCTGGTGAGTTTCCTGCTGGCGGCGTTGCGCTGGTTGCTGCTCGGTTCGCTGGCCGAATTTCTCTGGGTGCTGCTGTTTGCCCAGATCCTGCACGCGGCGACGTTCGGCAGCTTTCACGCCGCTGCCATTTCCTTCGTGCAACGTAGCTTCGGCGCGCGCCAGCAAGGGCAGGGCCAGGCGTTGTACGCCGCACTGGCCGGCACGGGCGGCGCATTGGGCGCGTTATATTCCGGCTACAGCTGGAACGCCCTCGGCGCGGCATGGACTTTTAGTATTGCCAGTCTCGCAGCCCTCGCGGCTGCCATTATCATTGCCACACGTATGCAAGAGGACAGGCCATGAGCCTTACCCGTGAACACTTCGCCCAGGAAATCATCGACGCCGGGCGTTTTCTGTATGGCCGCGGCTGGTCGCCGGCCACCAGCAGCAATTATTCGACCCGATTGTCGCCGACCGAAGCCTTGTTGACCGTGTCGGGCAAGCACAAGGGCCAGTTGGGTCTTGATGATGTGCTCGTCACGGACCTGGCGGGCAACAGCCTGGAACCGGGGAAGAAACCGTCCGCCGAGACCCTGCTGCACACGCAGCTCTACAACTGGCGCCCGGAGATCGGCGCGGTGCTGCACACGCACTCGGTGAACGCCACGGTGCTGTCGCGCCTGACTTTGGGCGATTTCATCGAGTTCGAAGACTACGAACTGCAAAAGGCCTTCAGCGGTGTATCGACCCACGAATCCCGGGTGCGGGTGCCGATTTTCGACAACGATCAGGACATTGCGCGACTCGCCGCCAAGGTGCAGCCTTGGCTCGACGCCCATCCCGATTGCGTCGGTTACCTGATTCGCGGCCACGGCCTCTACACCTGGGGCGCGCGGATGAGCGATGCCCTGCGGCAGATCGAGGCTTTCGAGTTTTTGTTCGAGTGCGAGTTGAAGACTCGCAGCGTGTTGAACCGTTAACGGCAGACTTATCCACAAGTCGCCCATCGCCTGATGCAGCGCTGCGCCCGACCGGTGTCCACAAACCGGACGGCGCGGCCGAAACCGAGGAATTGCCCCATGAGCAGCCTGTCCGTTTATCACGTCTCCAGCCCTGACATTCCCAACAAGGTGCTGACCCATTTCGAAGACATCGCTTCGACCCTGGCCGAGCAGGGCGTGCGCTTCGACCGCTGGCAAGCCGCGGCGAAGATCCAGCCCGGCGCGACTCAGGAAGAGGTGATCGCCGCGTACCAGGCGCAAATCGACAAGCTGATGACCGAGCGAGGCTATATCACGGTCGATGTGATCAGCCTCAACAGCGATCATCCGCAAAAAGCCGAATTGCGCGCCAAGTTCCTCGAAGAACATCGCCATGGTGAAGACGAAGTGCGCTTTTTCGTCGCCGGTCGCGGTTTGTTCACCCTGCACATTGACGATTACGTCTATGCCGTGCTGTGCGAGAAAAACGACTTGATCTCGGTGCCTGCCGGTACCAGGCACTGGTTCGACATGGGCGAGCATCCGCATTTTGTGGCGATTCGCCTGTTCAACAATCCGGAAGGCTGGGTGGCCAATTTCACCGGCGACGACATCGCCGGCCAATTTCCGCGTCTTGAGGACTGAGTCGATGCCGATCAAAGCGATACTCACCGACATCGAAGGCACCACCAGCGCGGTGAGTTTTGTGTTCGACGTGCTGTTTCCCTACGCGGCCAAACATCTGCCGACGTTCGTCAGCCAGAACGCCGCGCGTAGCGACGTGGCCGAACAGCTGGACGCCGTACGCCGGGACAGCAACGAGCCGGACGCCGACGTCGAGCGGGTCATCGAAATCCTGCTGGGCTGGATTGCCGAAGACCGCAAGGCCACGGCGCTCAAGGCGCTGCAGGGGATGGTCTGGGAGCAGGGGTATCAGGCGGGGCAACTCAAGGGGCATGTGTATCCGGATGCCGTTGAAGCGCTGCAACGTTGGCATCAGGCCGGTTATCAACTGTTCGTTTATTCATCCGGTTCGATCCAGGCCCAGCGCCTGATCTTCGGCTGCTCGGAGGCGGGGGACCTTACACCGCTGTTCAGCGGTTACTTCGATACCACGTCCGGGCCCAAGCGCGAAGCGCAGTCCTACGCCAACATCACTCAGGCCATCAAGCTCGAGGCCTCGCAGATCCTGTTCCTGTCGGACATCGTCGAAGAACTGGACGCGGCGCGTATGGCGGGAATGGTCACTTGCGGATTGGCCCGTGAGGGTGGCGAACTGACTGGGCATGTCACTGTGGACAGTTTTGCCCGAATCGATCCGTCAGCGTTTTAAACACAAAACAGGCCGTGAAGCGAAAGCATTCACGGCCTGTCTGATAACAGTGCTGAAACAATTCAGGCCGAGTGATAAGTCGGCAGCGCAAACCGCTGTTGGCTTTGCAGCATGGAAATCTGTGGCAGTTCGCTGGCCTGCTCGGCCAAGTCGCGGCGAATGGCGCTGATGACCCACGACAATTGATCGCCATTGTGCAATTGCTGATAGGAAATCGAGCGTTTGAAGACTTTGCCTTCGGCGCTCAGGGTCAGCAGTATCCCGCCGTCAGGTCGTGCCTGGGTGGTGACTTCGAAGTTGGAGAACAAGGATGAAAATTTTTCCTGGATCAGGCTCATGTCTATCAGCTCCGTGAGTACTTGAATGGCAAGCATGCACAGAGCGTTGCAGTGATTGTGCCAGTACCCGTTTTTGAAAAATATCCTTTAAAAACAATGGTTTAATTTTAAAGCTGATTTTCACTTTCGTGCAATTTGCAAGAATGGCCATCGTGCATCCTGCATTTTGCGGGGTCGTCAGCGATTCGATGGAACCATTTTGTGTGCCGGTGCTCGCGATTTCCAACACCGCTGTCGCAGATACAAAACATTTCAAAAACCGCGTGTACAGCTCCAGAACCGTTGACGTATTTTCGGGCTTCAATCAGCACCGCCCGACAATAAAAAGATCGAACGGGAGCAACCATGAGCCGCACCTCAAGCGACACGATTACCTGGGGCATGATGCTCCGAAAGCTGCCTTCCATTGCCAAAGCCCTTCCACGGGTGGTCAAGGGAATGAAGGTCGCCAACGTCAAGGATCCGACCCAACCGTGTGGCCTGGGCTGGAGTTTCGAACAGGCAACCCTGCGCCATCCTGATGGTCCGGCATTGCTGTACGGCGAGGTGGCGCTGACTTATGCACAGGTCAATCAGTGGTCCAATCGCATTGCCCATCATCTGATCGAGCAAGGCATCGGCAAGGGCGATGTGGTAGCGGTATTCATCGAAAACCGCCCGGAACTGTTGGTAACGATACTGGCGGTGGCCAAGGTTGGCGCGATCAGTGCCTTGCTCAACACGTCGCAGACCCGCGACACCCTGGTCCATAGCCTGAATCTGGTGACACCGGCCGCCATTGTGGTCGGCGAGGAGCTTGTCCCGGCGTTTCTGGCGGTGCGCGAGCAGGTGGCGATCGAGGCGGGGCGAACCTGGTTTGTCTCCGATCAAGACACTTACCGCCATCCTGGAGTGGCCCCCGAAGGTTTCATCAATCTGATGACGGCCAGCGTCGGCGCCGACGGTGCCAACCCCGTCAGCAGCCGGCAGGTTTTCTTCGACGACCCCTGTTTCTATATCTACACCTCGGGCACCACCGGGTTGCCCAAGGCCGGGGTGTTCAAACACGGACGCTGGATGCGCAGCTCTGCCAGCTTTGGGATGATCGCGCTGGATATGCATCCTGCGGACGTCGTCTATTGCACCTTGCCGCTGTATCACGCCACCGGTCTTTGCGTGTGCTGGGGCTCGGCCATCAGCGGGGCCTCGGGGTTTGCCATCCGCCGCAAGTTCAGCGCCAGTCAGTTCTGGAGCGACGTGCGCAAGTACCGCGCGACCACCCTCGGTTATGTCGGCGAATTGTGCCGTTATCTGGTCGACCAACCGCCCAGTGCCGACGACAGCAAGCACGGCGTGATCAAGATGATCGGCAACGGCCTGCGCCCCGGTGCCTGGCGTGAGTTCAAGACGCGCTTTGGTGTCAATCACATTTGCGAACTGTATGCCGCCAGCGACGGCAATATCGGTTTCACCAACATTCTGAATTTCGACAACACCGTCGGTTTTTCCCTGATGTCATGGGAGTTGGCGGCGTACGACCACGACACTGGTGCGCCGACCCGTGAAGCCAATGGCTTCATGCGCAAGGTCGGCAAAGGCGAGCAGGGGCTGCTGCTGGCCAGGATCGATGACAAGGCGCCGCTGGATGGCTACACCGACCCGCAGAAAACCGAAAAAGTCATCCTTCGTGACGTATTCGTGAAGGGCGATCGTTACTTCAACACCGGCGACCTGCTACGCAACATTGGTTTTGGCCACGCGCAGTTTGTTGATCGCTTGGGTGACACCTACCGCTGGAAAGGGGAAAACGTCTCGACCACCGAAGTCGAGAACATGCTCCTGAAACATCCGCTTATTTCCGAAGCCGTGGCCTACGGCGTGGAAATCCCCAACACCAACGGCCGGGCCGGAATGGCGGCGATCACGCCCGCCGAATCCCTGGCAACCCTGGATTTCAGCGAATTGCTGGCATTTATCCGACAGCAGCTTCCGGCCTATGCAGTGCCGTTGTTCCTGCGGGTGAAAGTGAAAATGGAAACCACCGGGACGTTCAAGTATCAGAAGACCCGGCTCAAGGACGAAGCGTTTGACCCGGAGCGAACCGGCGATGACCCGATCTATGCGTGGTTGCCCGGGACCGACACTTATGTGCAGGTCACCGAACAGGTGCTGGCCGAGATTCACAGTGGCTTGCATCGTTATTGAATGTGGCTATGGCCGCGCATCAGAAAAAAGAAGTGACAGTGTCGGGGCGGCTCGGGAAACTGTCGGCTTTGCGAATAATTGAATGTGGAGTGCTCAATGTCAGACAAAAGCCGCCAGATGACCCCCGAAGAAGCTGCCGAGTTTGCCGAACAGGTATTCAACAAGGCGCGGGAGGGCGATGCGGCCATGATGGCTGCGCTGCTGACCAAAGGCTTGCCGCCGAACCTGCGCAATCACAAGGGCGACACCTTGCTGATGCTGGCCGCGTACCACGGCCATGTGGACACCGTGAAAGTCCTGCTCGAACACAAGGCCGATCCGGAAATCCGCAACGACAACGGTCAGAGTCCGATCGCGGGTGCTGCCTTTAAGGGCGACCTGGCGGTCGTCACGGCGTTGGTTGAAGGTGGCGCGCAGGTCGAGGGTTCGTCGTTCGACGGGCGTACGGCGTTGATGATGGCGGCGATGTTCAATCGCGTCGCCATTGTCGACTACCTGATCAGCAAAGGCGCCGACCCGAAAGCCAAGGACGCCAACGGCATTACCGCGCTGGATGCGGCCAAGACCATGGGCGCGGTCGATACCGTTGCACAGCTGGAGAACCTGCTGGGTTAATCGCCCTACGCAGAACCTTTGTGGCGAGGGGGCCGCAGCGTCTGCCGAATGCGTTATCCTTCGCGCCCTCAAAATTCCCTCGCTACAGGATCTGCCCCATGAAAGCCGCACTCGTCGAACTCATCAGCAAAATCAGCTCCGGGTGCATGGGTGACGACGAAATCCTCAAGGTCGCTGACGAAGCAGCCCAGGCCTACGCGGATCCACAGGGTTTTCTGAGCGCCAATCCGGACATCAACTACGACGACACTTTCCCGATTCCGCTGGGCGAGTGGGTGGTCGTCGGCAGTCTGCCCGAAACCGTGCTGTTCCAGGCCGACACGTACATGGACCTGTTCGCCCAGATCGTCGCCTCCTTCGGTCCGGGCGTCGAGTTCAACCTCAAGCCCAAGCAACTGGCCAAGACCGAAGCCCTGACCGCGCTCAATCGCATCCAGGTACAAATGAGCAGCCTGAACAAGGAAAACGGTGGTTATACACTGGTGAACTTCAGTCAGTTGCTCGACGACGAGCTGCAAGTGGTGCTGGTCTACGGCAACGACGTGCCACGGGTACTCGAATTGTGCGCCGAAGTCGGCATCGCGGCTGCGCCCGCCCTGGAAGCCCTGAAAGTGGCCATCCACGTCTGAGACGGTAAAGCTGTCAATTAAACGGAACCCTTGTCCGGGCCGGCTATCCTAAGGGCATACCACTCTTCGGGAGCGTCACCATGGGTTCCACGTTCAACAGCCTGGTCGGCCTGATCATTCTTGCCCTGGACATCTGGGCCATCATCAACGTGCTGAAAAGTGGCGTCTCCACCGGGATGAAAATCATCTGGGTGCTGTTGATCCTGTTGCTGCCGGTTTTGGGCCTGATCATCTGGGCCATTGCCGGGCCGAGAGGTGATGTCAGGGTCTGACTGCGCCTTCGGGCACAACGCATTTCCCTTGTGGGAGCGAGCCTGCTCGCGAAGGCGATGGCACATTCAATATGGATGTTGCTGACATGCCGTCTTCGCGAGCAGGCTCGCTCCCACATCGTTCTGTATGCACCCGGTCATGAAGGTTCGACCTGTCATGTTCCGCAACGTAGAATGCGCGCCTTTCCCGGGCAATCGAGGCGATCGATTGGCCATCATGGGCGGGTAACCGTCCGTTGCCACCCGCATTTATCGGAGCACTTCCCATGAGCACCACCCCGACCAGCGACTACCTGGAAACCCTCTACGAAGGCTACGGCCAGCGTTTTCGCATGGACAAACTGCTGCACGAAGTGCGCACCGAACACCAGCACCTCGTCATCTTCGAAAACCCGCGCATGGGCCGGGTCATGGCACTGGACGGCGTGATCCAGACCACCGAAGCCGATGAGTTCATCTACCACGAGATGCTCACCCACGTGCCGATCCTCGCTCATGGCACCGCCAAGCGCGTGCTGATCATCGGCGGCGGCGACGGCGGCATGCTGCGTGAAGTCTCCAAGCACCGTAGCGTCGAACACATCACCATGGTCGAGATCGACGGCACCGTGGTCGATATGTGCAAGGAATTCCTGCCGAATCACTCCAAAGGCGCCTATGACGATCCACGCCTGAACCTGGTGATCGACGACGGCATGCGTTTCGTCGCCACCACCACTGAAAAATTCGACGTGATCATTTCCGACTCCACCGACCCGATCGGTCCGGGCGAAGTGCTGTTCTCGGAAAACTTCTACCAGGCCTGCCATCGCTGCCTGAATGACGGTGGCATCCTGGTGACGCAGAACGGCACGCCGTTCATGCAGATCGACGAAGTCAAAACCACCGCCGGTCGCCTGCGCAGTCTGTTCCCGGACTGGCACTTCTACCAGGCTGCGGTACCGACCTACATCGGTGGTTCAATGACCTTCGCCTGGGGCTCGACCAATACCGCTTATCGCCAATTGTCCCGTGAAACCCTGCAACAGCGCTTCGCAGGCAGCGGCATTGTCACGCGCTACTACAATCCGGAAATACACATCGGCGCCTTCGCGTTGCCGCAGTACGTGCTGCAAGCGGTGGGTAAGCCCAGCAACGATTGATGGTTGACGCATAATTACTGTGGGAACGAGCCGGAGCCGGTTCGCTCCCACAGGTTCTTTGTTTTACATCCTGTTTGCTGTAATCCGTTGGAACGATCAATTCGAGCTAAAGTCGAGATAGGTGTAAGCCCATTCGCGGGTTTGATAGAGGAGGCTCCGATGTCAAAGTGGAAAGTCACTTTCGTGGATGATCATGGCGAAACGATCGACGAAGTCTTCGAGTGCGAGGAATGCCCTAGTCACGAGCAGGCCGCAAAACTCATCAAGCAACGTCTCCTCCCTGTCGCCGCCAAGCTGGATTTGAACGATCTGGAAGGGCGGACCCCTGACGCGAGCGTCAAAAACCTCAAAACCCAGAACAGCATTGAAATCCTCGGCATCACGCCAATCTGAACAACACCTGTCACATTCTCATCCAGGCCTTGGCAGCGGCTCTATCCTGAGGCTACTCTGCAATCGAGATCAGCGAATGGATCGCTAAGGTCTGGTCTTGTCAGCTACATGCTTGTTTCCCGTCGGCACATCGGTTGCCGAAGCGCTCGCAGTCATGCTTGCGCGCGAAGGGAGTACGGAAAGTCTATCCATCGGTTTGAGGAGGACGTTTCATGAGCACAGCCTATCAAGAAGACATCAGCAGCAGCGTGCTGCGCCGCATGAAAGAAGGCGGTTTCGACTTTTCACGATTCCATCCCATCGAGTTCTACGCCATTTTCCCGGATGAGGAGCGGGCACGCAGGGCGGCAGGTCATTTTCATCGTGGGGAATCCCTGAATGCGCAAGTCAGTGTGCGCGACGACGGTGCCTGGGCGCTGGAGTTAAGCAAGGTCATGTACGCCACCTATGATGACATCGGCGACTTCGAGCAGGGTTTCGAAGCGGTGGTCGAGCCATTGGGCGGCATCATTGAGGGCTGGGGAGTCAAGCAGGAGGTACGAGGGCGACTCGCATAACATTATGAGCAGCAGCAACCAGCGATGACGGCTGACCTTCGGGTTGGCCGTTTTCGTTTTTGCAGAATAAAAAATCGCGTTTCAACGAAACAAAAAAAAGCCACCTGAGCGGGTGGCTAAAAGGGAAGACCGGTAAGGAGAGAAGCCGGTCGGAGCATGCCGGACCGGGTTGCCGGAGCAACCGAATAAGTGAGGCTGAAGACTTCATTGAACAGATGCTGGTGAAGTTTTTTCAGCGGATGCACGGATTATCCACAGCGCTAACCGGGCAGTGAAATCAACTCTGACTATGCTGGTGATAGGCAACAACATTGCCTTGCAATGAAGCGGGGGCGATCAGGATGGAACAGCTGGCGCACAGGATTGGTGCGGTGTCTGTGTATCGAATATCCAACTGATTGATATCAAAGCGTTTATGCCGATGGCGCGGGCCTTGCAGAGGTCCGTACGTCCGGGTGACAAGGAGTACGGCATGATCCGCACCTATTTTGATGAGATGTACGATGCCGGCGGCCAGGTCCGCCCGCATTATCGGGAGTTTGCCCGTTGGCTGGCCGAAACGCCTGACGAGCTTTTGGCACAACGGCGACGCGAGGCCGATCTGTTATTTCATCGCGCCGGGATTACGTTCACGCTCTACGGTGATGAGCAGGGGACAGAGCGCCTGATTCCCTTCGACACCATTCCACGCAGCATCCCGGCCAGTGAATGGCGGGTGGTCGAGCGGGGCTGCATTCAGCGGGTCAAGGCGTTGAACATGTTCCTCGCCGACCTCTACCACGAGCAGCGGATCATCAAGGCCGGCATCATTCCGGCCGAGCAAGTGCTGGCCAACGAACAGTACCAGTTGGCGATGCAGGGGCTGGATCTGCACCGCGATATCTATTCGCACATCTCCGGTGTCGATCTGGTGCGCGACGGCGACGGCACGTACTACGTGCTCGAAGACAATCTGCGCACGCCCAGCGGTGTCAGCTACATGCTCGAAGACCGCAAGATGATGATGCGTCTTTTCCCCGAGTTGTTCGCGGCGCAACGCATCGCACCCATCGATCACTATCCGAACCTGCTGCTCGATACGCTGAAAAGCTCCAGCCCGATCGACAACCCGAGCGTTGTAGTACTGACGCCGGGGCGCTTTAACAGTGCGTTCTTCGAACATGCGTTTCTGGCGCGAGAGATGGGCGTGGAGCTGGTGGAAGGCGCGGACCTGTTCGTGCGTGACGACAAGGTCTTCATGCGCACCACCGATGGACCGAAAGCCGTTGATGTGATTTATCGCCGCCTCGACGATGCGTTCCTTGACCCACTGGCCTTCAATCCGGAGTCGATGCTCGGCGTGCCGGGGCTGCTGTCATCCTATCGGTCCGGCAATGTGGTGCTGGCCAATGCCATCGGCACGGGGGTGGCGGATGACAAATCGGTGTACCCGTTTGTCACGGACATGATCCGGTTTTATCTGGACGAAGAGCCGATCCTGAAGAACGTGCCGACCTGGCAATGTCGTAATCCGTCCGAGCTGTCCCATGTGCTGGCCAATCTGCCGGAACTGGTGGTCAAGGAAACCCAGGGCTCCGGCGGTTACGGGATGCTGGTGGGGCCAGCGGCGACAGCGGCGGAAATCGAAGCCTTCCGCGCAAGGATCATCGCCAAGCCCCATGCCTACATCGCGCAACCGACACTGTCGCTGTCGACCTGTCCGACCTTTGTCGAAAACGGCATCGCGCCGCGCCATATCGACTTGCGTCCGTTTGTGTTGTCTGGCCGCGAAACCCGGGTCGTGCCCGGCGGCTTGACCCGTGTTGCCCTGCGCGAAGGCTCCCTGGTGGTGAATTCCTCCCAGGGCGGCGGAACCAAGGACACCTGGGTGGTCGAGGATTGAAGGAAGCCTGTCATGTTAAGTAGAACTGCCTCGGATTTGTATTGGATGTCGCGTTACCTGGAGCGGGCGGAAAACCTCGCACGGATGCTCGACATCAGTTATTCGCTGTCACTGATGCCACAGGATGGACGTGGCAACGGTCTGCACGAACTGGCCATGCCGCTGTTGATTACCGGCACCCTGGACGATTACCTCGAACGCCACGGCGAGCTGCATGCCGAACGGCTGCTGCATTTCTTCGCCCTGGACGCGGCGAATCCGGCGAGCATCTACAGCTGCCTGGGTGCGGCGCGTGCCAGTGCCCACGCGGTACGTGGGCGAATCACCGCCGACATGTGGGAAAACATCAACGCGACCTGGCTGGAAATTCGCGGAATTGCCGAACAGGGCCTGAGTCGCTACGGCATGAGTCGTTTCTGCGAGTGGATCAAGGAACGTTCCCACCTGTTCCGGGGCGCGTCCTACGGCACCATCATGCGCAACGATGCGTTCCGCTTTATTCGCCTGGGGACGTTCATCGAACGCGCCGACAACACGTTGCGCCTGCTCGATGCCCGTTACGAAATGGCCGGCGATCAGGCCGAAGCGGTCAGCGACGGCACAGCCCACGCGTATTACCAGTGGAGTGCCTTGCTGCGGGCACTGTCGTCGTTCGAAGCCTATACCGAAATCTACCGTGACGCTCCCGGCGCCCGGCATGTCGCCGAGTTGCTGTTGTTGCGGGCCGACGTGCCGCGCTCGTTGCGCGCCTGCACCGAAGAAATCGACCAGATCCTTGCTCAGTTGCCGGGAGCCAATGGCCGACCGGCGCAACGCCTGGCCGCGGAGATGGACGCGCGCCTGCGCTACACCGGCATCACCGAAATCCTCGACGAAGGCCTGCACGCCTGGTTGACCGAGTTCATCCCGCTGGTGCGCCAGTTGGGCAACGCGATTCACAGTTCCTACCTGGAGGCTGCATGAGACTTTCCATTAGCCACGAGACCACCTATCACTATGAAGATCAGGTGCGGGCGAGCATCCAGTATTTGCGACTGACTCCCCACGACAGCGAGCGCCAGCACGTGCTCAGCTGGCAGCTCGACCTTCCGCGCCCGGTGCGCGCGCAACTCGACCCGTTCGGCAACATCCTGCATGTGCTGACCATGGACGAGCCTCACGCGGCAATCATCATCGGTGCCCGTGGCCAGGTCGACATCGACGAACAGCGCGAAGCCGAGCACGAGAGCCAGTCGGCGTTGCCGTTCCTGCGTTTCACCCGTCTGACTGAAGCTGACGCGGCACTGCGCGCATTTGCCGAGAAGGAATGCAAGCAACGCCGCGATCGCACCGCGCTGATTGACCTTATGCACGGCCTGAACCAGCACATGACCTATACGCCGGGCGCCACCGAAGTGGATACCAGCGCCGCCAAGGCCTTCGCCGGGCGTTCGGGTGTGTGCCAGGACCATACCCATGCCTTTCTCGCCTGTGCCCGCAGCCTGGGTATTCCGGCGCGGTACGTGTCGGGTTATCTGTACAGCGAGGATTGTGAGCACCTGGCCAGTCACGCCTGGGCCGAAGCCTGGCTGGATGACGCCTGGTACAGCTTCGACGTGACCAACGAACTGGCCCGCCCCGAGCGTCACCTGAAGCTGGCGGTGGGCCTGGACTATCTGGACGCCTGCCCGGTGCGCGGCATGCGTCGCGGCGGCGGGTGTGAGCAGATGCATGCCAAAGTGTTCGTGTCGCCCACGCCTGCGCCGGTGATCTCGGTGCAACAACAGTAAATGCTGACACCATGATCCCTTGTGGGAGCGAGCCTGCTCGCGAAAGCGGCCGTTCAGTCAGCCCAATCGTGACTGACACACCGCCTTCGCGAGCAGGCTCGCTCCCACAAGAATATTTTCAGTGGAGATGAGGCCAGTCCCGGTAATACAAGTTCAGGGCTTAACCTTGCGCTCCACCATATGCTTCAAATACCCCACCAGCATCCCCAGGTCTTCATCCGGCAACACCTCGGCTGAAAAGCCCGGCATTTTCGCTTGGGGCCATTGGCGCAAACTCTGCGGATCACGGATGTAGCGCTTGAGGAAGTCCGCACCAAAGTACTCGGTCGGGTTGTACGGAATATTCAGGTCCGGCCCGAACTGCGAATCTCCGGCACCGTTCAATCGATGGCACGCCAGGCAGTTTTTCTGAAACAGCGCAAAGCCCTTGTTGATCGGGTCGTCTGCTTTCAACGCGGGATCAGGCAGCAGGGTAGGGAAGCGCTCGGCCACCGGCGCAAGGCGCTTGATGCTGGCCAGTTCGAACGGCCATTGTTCCGGGCTGATATTCCCTGCCCGCGGGTCGGTCCAGACCAGGTAAAACGGCCCGGCGCTGTGCTTGCCTTCTGACAGCGGCGGCCAGGGTTTCGCCGGGTCTTCGATGGCCAGCCAGGCTCGCGCGCCCTGGGTGTTGAGTAGCGGTCCGGCCGACAATTCCGCGGCAAATCCATCGGACGCAACAGCTTGCAAATGGTCGTCAGGTTTAACGTCCGTCAACAACAGCGCCAACGGTACAGCGCGGTAGCTCATGTCCCGTTTGTAGGAAACATCATTGGGGATGTTGATGGTCAGGACTTGAGGGTGCTTGAGCAACTCCTCGGTCTGCCAGGTGCGACTGTGCTCGCCCAGCTCCAGATTCAGCTGTGCGGCGTGCAAAGGCGTGCCGAGCAGCAACGCCCCAAGCAGAATAAACGTTTTCAAAATGATCGCCGTCCATGTCGTGGAAGTGCCACAAAGGTTGGCACAACAACGCTGGCCCGGGTAGCGAGCCAGTCACATTTTGAGCGTGGCGATATAAAACGCTGGTGCCATATTTCTGGAATAACGACTAGCCGATCACCTTGGTCAGGTTGGGCAAAATCAACAGTAATGTCGTGGCAAAGAGAATGAGACCTGCTTGGCGAACTTTCGATTGTTTGAACATGGCTGACCGCCTTTTTTTTGTTATTTCCTGATGCCTGCCTGCATATATCCATGACGGCAAACGTTGCACTTCCTGTAGGACGAGCGCCTCGGCAAAACCCGACGACAACTTCGTATAACTTCACCTTAGAGGCCGCGTCACGCTTGTTTTAGATCCATTTAGTATGGAGTTCTCACTCAATGCTATTAAAAAGGCATGAGGCCTTTTGCCAGCTTCTTGGGCGGCCTTTTGCTAGACACCTGCGGGTCTTTAACCGGTTCATCAAGTCATTGATGACCGTCCGTCTGAGCGTGACCGTCAATGCCTGTGAGCGCTGCGGTCATTGAATCCATTGGTCGCCGGGCCAAGAGTGTGAGCTGTGTTTTTCACTAATTGCACTGCGGTTCGAGGACGTCATGACCCAAGCTTTGATTTTCGACGCGTTACGCACGCCCCGCGGCAAAGGCAAGGCCGATGGCGCCTTGCACAGCGTCAAACCGGTGAACCTGGCAGCAGGCTTGCTCAGGGCGCTGCAGCAGCGGACCGCACTCGACACCAGTCAGGTCGATGACGTAGTACTCGGTTGCGTGACGCCCATCGGCGATCAAGGCTCCGACATCGCAAAAACCGCAACCCAAGTGGCGGACTGGGACGTCAGCGTGGCCGGGGTGCAGATCAATCGATTCTGCGCTTCAGGGCTGGAAGCGGTGAACCTGGGGGCGATGAAAGTCCGCTCCGGTTTCGAAGACCTGGTGGTGGTCGGCGGCGTCGAGTCCATGTCGCGCGTCCCCATGGGCAGCGATGGCGGGGCGTGGGCATTGGATCCGGAAACCAATCTGCACAGCCACTTCACCCCGCAAGGTGTGGGAGCCGACCTGATCGCCACGCTCGAAGGATTCAGTCGCCAGGACGTCGATGCTTACGCGCTGCATTCGCAACAGAAAGCTGCGCGGGCGCGGGCCGATGGCTCATTCAGCAAGTCGCTGGTGCCGGTCTGGGATCAGAACGGCATCATCCTGCTCGATCACGATGAATTCATCCGTGCCGAATCGACCATGGAAGGCCTGGGCAAACTCAAACCGAGTTTCGAAATGATCGGGCAGATGGGGTTCGACGCCACCGCTCTGCGCGTCTACAGCCAGGTCGAGCGAATCAACCATGTCCACACTCCCGGCAACAGTTCCGGAATCGTCGACGGCGCTGCGCTGATGCTGATCGGCTCCGAAGCCAAGGGCCGGGCGCTGGGCTTGCAGCCACGGGCGCGGATCATCGCCACGGCGGTGACCAGTACCGATCCGACCATCATGCTCACAGGCCCCGCACCGGCCACACGCAAGGCGCTGGCCAAGGCCGGGCTGCGGGTTGAAGACATCGACCTGTTCGAGGTCAACGAAGCGTTTGCCTCGGTGGTGTTGAAGTTCATCAAGGACATGGCCGTCGACCCGGACAAGGTCAACGTCAACGGCGGCTCCATTGCCATGGGCCACCCGCTGGGCGCCACCGGATGCGCGATTCTCGGCACCTTGCTCGATGAGCTGGAAGCCCGGCGCCTGCGTTATGGCCTGGCGACCCTGTGTGTCGGCGGCGGCATGGGTATTGCCACCATCATCGAACGCCTCTGAGCCCCGAATTCAAGGAAACCTTCCATGACCCAAGCCATTCGTTACGAAAAAGGCCAGGACCAGATTGTCGTCCTGACCATCGATATGCCGGGCCAGAGCGCCAACACCATGAACGCGGTGTACCGCGAAGCCATGGCTGACTGTGTCGCCCGCCTGGTGGCAGACAAGGACGCCATTGCCGGCGTCATCATCACCTCGGCGAAAAAAACCTTCTTCGCCGGCGGTGACCTCAATGAGCTGATCAAGGTAGGAAAACCCGAAGCCAAAGCCTTCTACGACATGGTGCTGAAACTCAAAGGGCAACTGCGTACCCTGGAAACTCTCGGTAAACCGGTGGTCGCGGCGATCAACGGCGCGGCGCTGGGCGGCGGCTGGGAAATCTGCCTGGCCTGCCATCACCGCGTGGCGCTGGACAACCCGTCGGTGCAATTGGGCTTGCCGGAAGTGACCCTCGGTCTGTTGCCGGGCGGCGGCGGGGTGGTGCGCATGGTGCGCATGCTCGGCCTGGAAAAAGCCCTGCCGTATTTGCTCGAAGGTAAAAAAGTGCGGCCGCAGCAAGCGTTGCAGGCGGGTTTGATCGATGAACTGGCGGCGGATCACGCCGAGTTGCTGGCCAAGGCGCGAGCCTGGATCATCGCCAACCCGAAGACGGTGCAGCGTTGGGATGTGAAGGGTTACCAGATCCCCGGTGGTACGCCGTCAAACCCGAAAGTCGCACAGATGCTGGCCATTGCACCGTCGATCCTGCGCAGCAAAACCCAGGGCTGCATGCCGGCGCCGGAAAAAATTCTTTGCGCCGCCGTGGAAGGTGCGCAAGTGGATTTCGACACGGCGCACCTGATCGAAACCCGCTACTTCACCGAGGTGACCACCGGTCAGGTCTCGAAGAACCTGATCGGCACGTTCTGGTTCCAGCTCAACGAAATCAATGCCGGCGGCTCGCGGCCGCAGGGTTTTGCTCCCTGCGTCACCAGGAAAGTCGGCGTGCTGGGTGCCGGGATGATGGGCGCGGGCATTGCGTTTGTCAGCGCGTCGGCAGGCATCGAGGTGGTGCTCAAGGACATCAATCTTGCCGCCGCCGAGAAGGGCAAGGCGCACTCGGCGGCGTTGCTGGACAAGAAGGTAGCGCGCGGGCAGATGAGCGTCGAGCAACGCGAAGCCGTTCTGGCACGCATTCATGCCACTCAAAGCGATGCCGACCTGACCGGTTGCGATCTGATCATCGAAGCCGTGTTCGAAGACCGTGATCTGAAGGCCAGAGTGTCCCTGGCTGCGCAAAAAATCGTCGGTGCCGACGCAGTAATCGCCTCCAACACCTCGACCCTGCCGATCAGCGGCCTGGCCACGGCGGTACCGGACCAGAGCAAGTTTATCGGCCTGCATTTCTTCAGCCCTGTGGACAAAATGCCGCTGGTGGAAATCATCAAGGGCGTCAACACCAGCGACGAAACCCTGGCTCGCGGATTTGATTTCGTTCTGCAAATCAAGAAAACGCCGATCGTGGTCAACGACAGTCGTGGTTTCTTTACTTCACGGGTGTTTGGCACGTTTACCAACGAAGGCATTGCGATGCTGGGCGAAGGCGTGAGTGCGCCGATGATCGAGACCGAGGCGCGCAAAGCCGGCATGCCCATCGGACCGTTGGCGATTTCTGATGAAGTCTCCCTCAGCCTCATGAGCCATATCCGCCAGCAAACCGCCAAAGACCTGCAGGCGGAAGGCAAACCGCTGACCGAGCATCCGGCCTTTGCCGTGATCGACGTGCTGCTCAATGAATACAAGCGTCCGGGCAAGGCCGCGGGCGGTGGTTTCTACGAGTACCCGGCGGGGGGCCAGAAGCACCTGTGGCCGGAGCTGAAAAACCGCTTTGAAAAGGCCGACGGGCAAATTTCGCCCAAGGACGTGCGCGATCGCCTGCTGTTCGTGCAAGCCATTGAAACCGTACGCTGCGTGGAAGAGGGCGTGCTGACCTCGACGGCGGACGCCAACGTTGGCTCGATTTTCGGCATCGGTTTCGCGGCCTGGACCGGCGGTGCGCTGCAGTTCATCAATCAGTACGGGGTCAAAGACTTCGTGGCCCGTGCCCAGTACCTGGCGGGTCAATACGGCGAGCGCTTTGCACCACCGGCACTGTTGCTGGAAAAAGCCGCCAAAGGCAGGCTGTGTGAAAACCTAGCAATCTGCTGGCCGGTTGAAGAAAATGCCCGTATCGCAAGATACGGGCATTTTTCTTATGCGCTATATCCAAGGTGAAAACCGCTCCCAGAGCGCTCTGTTTCCACTCTCGCTAGACGAACTCATTCCCGATGACCATCTGGTTCGGGTGATCGAAGCCTATGTTTCGCTTCTGGACTTTGAGCTGCTGGGCTTCGACAAAGCCAGGCCCAAGGCCACGGGACGCCCTTCGTATGATCCCGCCGACCTGCTCAAACTCTACCTCTACGGCTATTTTCAGCGCATCCGCTCGTCGCGGCGGCTCGAGGCAGAGTGTCAGCGCAACGTTGAAGTCATGTGGCTGCTTGGCCGGCTGGCCCCTGATTTCAAAACCATCGCTGATTTTCGGCGCGATAACAGCGCTGCGTTCACCGCAACCTGCCGCGCCTTTGTTCGGTTTTGCCGAAATGCCGGTCTGATTGCCGGCGAGTTGGTGGCCATCGATGGCAGCAAGTTTCAGGCGGTTGCCTCAAGTCGCAAACACCTGACACCGAAAAAGCTCAAGCAGCGAGAAGCGGTGCTCGATAAGCGAATTGCGCGTTATCTGGCACAACTTGATGAAGCAGATCGTGGCGAGGATGGGGAATCGATTGATCGTTCAGCGGTGCAAGCCGCGCTTCAAGAGTTGCAGGTAAAAAAGGCCAATAACCAGACCTGTCAGGTGCTGATGGAGGCTCAAGGTCTGGTTCAACACGTCGTGGGCGAGCCCGAGGCCCAGAAGATGCGAACGGCGTCCGGCCCGCTCGTGGCTTACAACATTCAAAGTGCTGTAGATGCCAAACATTGTCTGATTCTGCACCACGAAGTCACTCAGGAAGGCACCGACAATCGCCAGCTCGATCCGATGGCCAAAGCGGCCAAAGAGGAGCTGCACCAATCCGAACTCTGCGTCACAGCGGATGCGGGCTACTCCAATGGCGCCCAGTTTCAGAGCTGTGAAGATGCCGGCATCACGGCGTTTGTGCCCCCGAATCGGTCCATCAACACCACCGGTGGCGACGAACAATACTTTGATCGAACCGAATTCATTTATGACACGGACAACGATCAATATCAGTGCCCCGCCGGCAACCAACTGACACTCAAACAACTGAGCAAGGGCGACCGGATCTATCAGGCGGCTATCAGCGACTGCCGAAGTTGTCCGCTCAAAAGCCGCTGCACCAAGGCCGAACGCCGGTATCTGACGCGCCATGCCCACGAAGCGGCATTTGAGCGAATGGAGCTGCGGATGAAGGCCCATCCCGAAATGATGGTCAATCGCCGATCCATCGTCGAGCATCCCTTCGGCAACCTGAAGCAATGGATCTTCGGCAATGGCCGGTTTTTGCTGCGCCAGTTACAGGGTACTCGCGCAGAAATGGCTCTTGCGGTACAGGCCTACAACTTGAAAAGAGCTATCCAGGTGCTGGGAGCGCAAAAACTGATGGAACTGATGGGCTAAGAGGCCCTTTCATTATTCAGATTTCAGATTTCAGATTTCAGATTTCAGATTTCAGAAAAGCAAAATGCCCCGACAAGTCGGGGCATTTGCTTTTAGCCGGCGCAGATTGCGTTTTCACACAGCCTGAAAGGGGAGGCATTTTAGGGATCGGTGACACATCACGGGGCTTGCCTTGTTACGGTGTTTCAAGGCAGGCTCTGGGGTGTGCATTATTCCCATCACGTGTCAGGTATTTTTTATGTCGTTACGCATCTGCATTCTCGAAACCGACATCCTGCGTCCGGAACTGGTCGACCAATATCAGGGTTACGGGCAGATGTTCAAACACCTGTTTTCGCAGCAGCCCATTGCCGCCGAATTCACTGTGTACAACGTGATGCAGGGCGAGTATCCCAGCGACGACCTGACCTTTGACGCCTATCTCGTCACCGGCAGCAAGGCCGATTCCTTCGGCACCGACCCCTGGATCCAGACCCTCAAGGACTACCTGCTGACCCGCTACGAGCGTGGCGACAAACTGCTGGGCGTGTGTTTCGGCCATCAGTTGCTGGCGCTGTTGCTGGGCGGCAAGAGCGAGCGGGCGACCCAGGGTTGGGGCGTCGGCACCCACAATTACAAACTCGCCGCCAAGGCGCCGTGGATGAATCCGGTGCGCGAAGAGTTGACCCTGCTGATCAGCCATCAGGACCAGGTGACGTCACTGCCGGAAAACGCCACGGTGATCGCCTCCAGCGATTTCTGCCCCTATGCCGCGTACCACATCAATGATCAGGTGTTGTGCTTCCAGGGGCATCCAGAGTTCATTCATGACTACTCCCGGGCCTTGCTGGAGATTCGTCAGCAAGCGCTGGGCGAGCAGGTGTATACGAAAGGTGTCGCGAGCCTGGAAAATGAACATCACGGCAGCACGGTTGCCGAGTGGATGATGCGGTTCGTGGCGCACAAGCCTGAAGCCGTTTAAAGCCAAAAGCTTCGCGAGCAGGCTCGCTCCCACATTTGGTGCTCGATCGAATGTGGCAGCGAGCCTGCTCCGCGAATGCGGCGACTGGTTTTCACTGAAAGCACGCAGGCCTACAACCACCCCGACTTTTTGAAGCTCGCCCACAAACTCACACATCCCACCGTAATGAACCCCAGCACGCCGAAATATCCGTAATGCCAGGTCAGCTCGGGCATGTTCTGGAAATTCATCCCGTAAATCCCCGCTACCGCCGTCGGGAACGCCAGGATCGCTGCCCATGCTGCGAATTTGCGCTGCACCACGCTTTGGCGTGACGCCTCCAGCAACACGCCGACCTCGATGGTCTGGCTGGCGATATCGGCCAGGGTCGTCAGATCTTCCATTTGCCGGGTGACATGAATCTGCACATCGCGGAAATACGGGCGCATGTTCTTGTCGATGAACGGAAAGTTCAGCTTTTGCAGTTCTTCGCCGATCTCCACCATCGGCGCTGCAAATCGGCGCAAGCGCAATACATCACGGCGCAGGCTGTGAAGTTTCTGTATGTCACGCTCATTCAGCGAGCCGCACATGACATTGCGTTCCAGTTCGTCGATTTCAGCATGGATCGCTTCGCCCATCGGCTGGTAGTTTTCGATCACAAAATCGAGGATGGCATAGAGTACGAAATCTTCCCCGTGCTCAAGCAATAGCGGACGCGCCTCACAGCGCTGCCTGACATAGGCGTAAGACGCCGAGTGGCCGTTGCGTGCGGTAATGATGTAACCGTTACCGGCAAAGATATGGGTCTCGATGAACTTGAGTTTGCCCTCTTCGCGAATCGGGGAATACGTGACGATAAATAGCGCATCGCCGAAGGTCTCGAGTTTCGGTCGGCTGTGCTTTTCCAGGGCGTCTTCGATGGCCAGTTCGTGCAGGTTGAACTGGCGTTGCAGGTTGTACAGTTCCTCGGCGCTCGGCTCTTCAAGGCCGATCCAGACAAAGTGACCAGGCTTGGCGGCCCAGGCAGCGCCTTCGTCGAGGGTGATATTGGTGACTTTCTTGCCAGCGCTGTAAACCGCAGCAGCAACAACTCTACCCATGATGGTGATTCACTTCTTATTAACAGGTGCCTATTAGCAATAATGGCAGGCGATGTTCAGCTTATCCTTGTCTGCTACTGGAGCGTCAGTGAAATCTGCCGGGTTCGCGGGTATCAGCGCGCAGACAAAAGAAAACCCGCACCAGGCGGGTTTCATTCAAGCGGCTTGCAGTTGCCGGTCCATCGAGTCGATGCATTCGCGCATCTGTTCGCGGCACTGGGCAATCAGCATGGGCATGTCGTCCAGGCTTAACCCGGCGGTAGGAATGGCCGGCAGCGAGCGAATCAGAATTTTCCCACTGCGCCAGCGGTTCAATCGCATGTGCTTGACGTAACTGCTGACGCACACCGGCACGATCGGCACCCCGGCCGCGATGGCCATCTGAAAGGCGCCTTTCTTGAATGGCAACAACTCTTCGCCCAGGTTGCGCGTGCCTTCCGGGAAGACCCAGATCGAGGTGTCTTCATTTTGCAGGGTGTGGGTGGTGGTCAGCATCGATTGACGTGCTTTCTGCGCATTGCCGCGGTCGATCAGCACGTTACCGGCCAGCCAGAACAACTGGCCGAACAACGGTACCCACTTAAGACTCTTTTTACCGATGCACACGGTACGACGGGGCACTACGTTGCCGAATACAAACAGATCGTAGTTGGACTGGTGGTTGGCGATGATCACGCAGCTGTCAGGCTTATCCATCAGCGGTCCGACGTCGGCCTTCACCCGCAAACGAAGAATGCACATCGCCGGCCATGCGTAGAGGCGGGCACATAGACGACTGTTGTCCGGATTGAACGGGCGGCACAGGCCGAGAATCACGCCCAGCACACCTGCAACAATAAAGTGCAAGCCCATCAATGACATACGTAAAACAAACAGCATTTTCAGGCCCCACCGGGACAAAAGGTGGCGCAGTGTACGGATGTGCACTGTTTTCGGCAATTGCCACTAAAGAAGCGGGAGATAGCCGATGTTTAAGTACATGTTTCCGACTGATGGGTCAGACGCGTTCTAGAGCGGTCGTAGGCTATTTAGCACGGCACGTACGAAAAAAGCCCGACACGACGGTCGGGCTTTTCGTTGCTGCAGGTTGGGTCTTAACCCAAATGCTCCTGATCCTGGATGATTGCGTTGTCCAGGGTTTCCAGCAGTTCCTTGCGTACTTTCAGCTTGGTGTTCTTGTGTGCGGTCATGTTGATCTTCTTCAACTGACGAGCCGCCGCCAGTGCTGCACTTTGCAGCTCTTCGGCAGACACCACCACGTCAAGGAAACCGGCATCCACTGCTGTTTGCGGATTAAACATCTCACCGTTGATCACCGAGCGGTGGAACGCCGATTTGCGCAGGCGATCACGGGCCAGCTCGATACCGGCATGGTGCATGGTCATGCCGATCTGTACTTCGTTCAGGCCAATGCTGAACGGACCGTCGACACCAATGCGATAGTCGGCTGACAGCAGTAGAAACGCGCCCTTGGCCACGGCATGGCCAGGGCAGGCGACAATTACCGGGAACGGGTGCGACAGCAGGCGGCGGGCCAGGGTCGAGCCCGAAGTGACCAGCGCCACGGCTTCTTTAGGGCCGGACGTCATCACCTTCAAATCATAACCGCCCGAGAGAATGCCCGGCTGACCGGTAATGATCACCACCGCACGATCAGTCACCGCCTGATCCAGCGCAGCGTTGAAGGCCGCAATCACGTCCGGAGAAATGGCATTGACCTTGCCATTGTTCAGGGTCAGGGTCGCGATACCGTCTTCGAGATGGTAAGAAATCAACTCACTCATGACGCCATTCCTTTCAATAAAGTTGGGCTGAAGTTACCCACCGCCACAGGCCAGGTAAAGCGCTATGACTGACCCGCCAGTCACCCTTTTCCCGCCCGCCAAGCGTAGTCCGCCCCGTCAACGGTGCATTGCCCTCTTTATAGATGCGTACGCCAAGCCGGAGATTGGCCGGTTTGCCATTGCGTTAACCGGCTTCAAACGGCTAATCGCGTTAAGCGCATGAAAATTCTAAAAAAATGTTTGCCATCAGAAAAGCTTTCGACTACATTAGCGCGCCTCGACAGACAGAACATGTTTGAAGAGATACGGTGAAGTGTCCGAGTGGCTTAAGGAGCACGCCTGGAAAGTGTGTATACAGGAAACTGTATCGAGAGTTCGAATCTCTCCTTCACCGCCAAATTCGATGTAAACAAAACCCCTGGTTTCGAAAGAAGCCAGGGGTTTTGTGTTTTTATGGGGCTGATTTCTTAAAACGTTGATATGCCGAACTTTGCCGTCATGTGGCACGCTGCCTCACTTTCTGAACAACAAGGACCTCCCATGATCACCACCACGACCCACGCTATCGAAGGTCGACAAATCACCGCCTACCTGGACATTGTCAGCGCCGAGTCGGTACAGGGCATTAATGTTATCCGCGATATGTTTGCCGGGATGCGGGATTTTTTCGGTGGGCGTTCTCAGACGCTGGAGCAGGCGTTGAGGGAGGCGCGCATCCAGGCCACTGACGAGATCAAGGAACGGGCGCGGGCACTTCAGGCAGATGCGGTGGTAGGGCTCGATTTCGAGATCAGCATGCCAGCCGGCAAGGGTGGAATGGTGGTGGTGTTTGCGACCGGAACGGCCGTCAAGCTGAGGTGATCGGAGCGGGGCCATTCGTCGGGCATCGGGTAATCTGAACTACAAGTCCATAAATGACCGGCTAGTCTCAAAATCCTTGGTGGTCGATATTTTTTCGGCAATAGGGCTTGTCGGTGTCGACTCCGCTTTTGAAGAGGGGTGAAGAGATGACTGATCCGTACATCGAAGACGACGGGGCGGAATATCCGATCAACAATAACGTCAAGTGTGGACAGACTGCATACGTCGCCAGCTTCGGCGAAGACCAGACCGAGGTCGACAAGATCAAGACCAGGGCGTGCCGAGTGCTGAAAGGGAAATTTCTCCCCAAGGTGACGGCTCCTGTCAGGAAGTAATCAACCCGCAAGCGAACCCCGTCATTGAACGGGGTTTTTTGTGCCCCGGCTTTAGCATCTGAAGATTCTGTGAACGAATATTTAACCCGGCTGCTTTTTCACAAAGTTTTCACAAGGTCCTACGTAGGCTCAACTCATCCGTTAGAAAGCAACACCCTGCCCGTTCCCCAGCGGGCTTTTTTTTGCCTGTCATAAAACCTTTTCCAAAATTGCTGTCCAACCGTCGCTAACTCCGAGGTTGAGTGCGCGCATGTCTGGACTTTGTCTCCTCTAAAGCTTTCAATCTCGACCCCTTTGATTTTCATCCCTATTTTTGAGGTTTTTGTCATGCGTTTCACACTGCCTGCTTTGGTTCTGGGTCTTCTGGTCGCTCAAGGTGCAATGGCTGGCGACGGCACTGCCGCCATCGGTGGCGGTTTGGGTGGTGCGCTGGGTAATGTCGTCGGCCAAAGCATGGGCGGCAGCACCGGGGCAGCGATTGGTGCGGGCGTAGCAGGCGCGGCCGGCAGTGCTGTTGCCGCCAAGAAAGGCCACCGCACCAGCGCTGCGATCGGCGGTGGCGTGGGCGCCGCTGGCGGTTCGGTGATCGGCAACAGCCTTGGCGGCAAGACCGGTTCCACCATCGGTGCAGGCCTGGGTGGCGCATTGGGCGGTGGCGTGGGCAGCAACCTGGCCAAAGGTCACAAGCGTCACTGATCCTCAGCGATCGATTGAAAGAGCCTGGCTCGATCAACCTGCTGGTCGGTTAAAGTAAATGCCCGTATCGCGAGATACGGGCATTTCTCTTATTTGCCATATTCAGGATCCGGGGCAGATTGCGCTTTCACGCGGTCCGATTGCGGAGCCTTTTTTGTTGTGCGTCATTCTTGACACTGTCCGGTCAGCTTCTCTAGGATGCTGCTCATGCGCCGATTTAAACAGCTACTTGCGGGGCGCCAGGTGACTGACTCAGTTGCCGATAGAAGCTTGAAACAGGCTTCGAAATACCGCTAAAGCGCTGGTTCGGTGTTGCCTCTCACCTGCCATGCAGACTTTTGAGGCAGAGACACGACACGATGAATGCATTAAGCCCGGTTGTACGTCCCGCGCCGATCACGGCACATCTCACCCAGCGCAATCCAAAAATCCTGCTTGGCGGTAAACATCAGCCGACGCTCTTGCGCTACCTCGATGGCTGGCCGCGTCGCACCGGCGGGCCGGCAGCGTTCCTGATCCAGTTTGTCGAAGACGGTGAGTCGCTGGCTCGGTTTGCCAGCGACAGCTTTGATCTGGCGGTGATTCAGTCCCCCAGCGCTGAAGATGCCCACGAAGTCATCAAGCAACTGACCCGCGTTGCCCGACAAGGGCTGATTACCCGTCGCTGAGGCTCAGCGCGCTGCGGCTTATAAATACTCGATCGCTACGATGTACACGCACTGCTCACCGGTCGGTGTCTGGACCCGAACTTCGGCGTCCAGCGCCTTGCCGATCAGGGCACGGGCCAGCGGCGAGTCGATGCTGATCAGGCCCTGTTTCAAATCCAGCTCGTCAGGCCCGACGATGCGATAACGTGATTCTTTGCCATCTTCGTCTTCGATGGTGACCCAGGCGCCGAAATAGACTTTGTTCGGGTCGCTGGGCTTCTCGCTGACGACCTTGAGCGCTTCCAGGCGTTTAGTGAGAAAACGCACGCGGCTGTCGATCTCGCGCAGCATCTTTTTGCCATAGGTGTATTCGGCGTTTTCCGAGCGATCGCCCTGTGCCGCGGCTTCGCTGACAGATTGCGTCACTTGCGGTCGCCGGACGTGCCAGAGCTCATGAAACTCGGCGCGCATCCGCGCTTCACCTTCGGGGGTGATCAGCGCGGTGCCGGCGGTGCGGGGAGGGCGATAACGGCTCATGGTGATTTCTTTGAGAGTGAGCGGCTGAGTTTATCAACCCTCGCGCAGGACTGTCAGGGGGCTGGCATTCAAGGCGCGACGGGTGCCGAACACACCGGCGCCTCCGATCAGCACTGCACCGATCAGTGGCATTACCAGCAGCCATGGATGCGGACTCCAAGGCAGATCGAACGCATAGCGGTACAGCACCAGGCTCACGACTTCCGACCCCAGCGCGGCCAGCAAGCCACTGACGGCGCCGAGCAGGCCGAACTCGATCCGCCGCGCCTTGACCAGCAATTGCCGCTCCGAGCCCAGCGCACGCAACAGCGCCCCCTGACGGATGCGCTCATCCAGTGTCGCCTGCAAGCCGGAAAACAACACGGCCATTCCCGCTGCCAACACAAACAACAGCACGTATTCCACCGCCAGGGTGACCTGGGCAAGGATGCTGCGCAGCTGCGCCAGCAGCGCTTCGACTTGCAAAATGGTGACCGCCGGAAAACTGCGGGACAGGTCGACGATCTGCTGATCATGACCCGCCGCCAGATAGAAACTGGTCAGGTAGGTCGCCGGCAGGTCCTTCAAGGTGCCGGGCTGGAAGATCATGAAGAAGTTCGGCTGGAAGTTGTCCCAGTTGATCTCCCGCAGGCTGGTGACCTTCGCCTCGCGATTGACCCCGCCGACGGTAAAGACCATGTGATCACCGAGCTTGAGCTTCAGGCTTTCGGCGACCTTGCCTTCCACCGACACGCCGGGAATTTCATCCGGTGGTTGCGCTGGCCACCAGTCGCCTGCTGTGATCTTGTTACCCGCTGGCAGGTCTGCTGCCCAGGTCAGGCTCAGGTCGCGCTGGATCGCCCGATCGCCGGCCGAATCCTTGCTGACGATTTGCTGCACCGGTTCACCATTGATGCTGATCAGCCGTCCCGGCACGACCGGGTACAACGGTGCCGATTGCGCCGATACCGAGATCAGGCGATCAGTGAACGCCTGCTTGTCCGCGGGCAGGATGTTCAGGGCGAAATAGTTGGGAGCGTTTTTCGGCAACTGGTTTTGCCAGGTATCCAGCAACTCGCCCCGTAGCAAGGCAATCAACGCCATCGACAGCAGGATCAGGCCGAACGCCAGGGCTTGCCCGGCGGCTGCCAGTGGGTGACGGAGCAATTGGCCAAGGCCGAGGCGCCACGGCAACGAGGCCTGGGCGAGCATGCGCCGCAGGCTTTTCAACAGCAGCAACAGCAAGCCCCCCAGCACCAGCGCTGCAATCACGCCGCCGCCGAGCAGGGCGAAGGTCAGCACCAGGTCCAGGCTCAAGCGCCACATGATCAAACCGAGGGCGCCCAGCGCTGCGCCGTAAACCATCCAGGTGCTGGACGGAATCGGTAGCAGGTCGCGACGCAACACACGCAACGGTGGCACCCGACCCAGCGCTGCCAGCGGCGGCAAGGCAAACCCTGCCAATGCCACCAGCCCGGTGCCGATCCCGGCGATGGCTGGGAGCAACCCGCCCGGCGGTACATCGGTCGGCAGCAAGTCATGCAGCAAGGCAAACAGCCCCAGTTGTGCCAGCCAGCCGATGACAGCGCCGCTGATGCTGGCAAGCAGGCCTAGCACAGTCAGTTGCAAACCGAACAGCACCATGGTTTCCCGGCGCGACAATCCCAGGCAGCGCAACAGTGCGCTGGCGTCGAATCGGCGCATGGCGAAACGCGTCGCCGACAGCGCCACTGCCACGCCGGCCAGCAACACCGCCACCAGACTGGCCATATTCAGATAGCGTTCAGCCTTGCCCAGGGCCCCACCAATCTGCCGGTTGCCATCCCGGGCATCCTGGATGCGCTGATTGGCCGCGAGGCCGGGTTTGATCAGTTGGCGGTAGGTTTCCAGTGCTTCGGGTTTACCACGCCAGAGCTCGCGGTAACTGACCCGGCTGCCGGGTTGCACCACGCCGGTGGCGGCGAGGTCGTGGAGGTTGATCAATACCCGTGGCGTCAGGCTGTAGAAGTTGCCGGCACGGTCGGGTTCGTAGGTCAGTACTCGCGCCAGCGTCAGGTTTTTCATACCGACATCGATGCTGTCGCCGATCTTCAGGTTCAGTGCGGTCAACAGCCGCGCTTCGACCCAGGCCTCACCGGGTTTCGGACCGCCGCCGGACTCTTGCGGGGCGAAAGGGGCAGGGGCGCTTTTCAGTTCGCCGCGTAGCGGGTAGACATCATCGGCAGCCTTGATGCTGGACAGCTGGATGCCACTGTCAGTGGCGATGACGCTGGAGAACTCCACCACCTGCGCGTGTTCCAGACCCAGCTCGGTGCCGCTTTTTATCTGTTCGGGGCGCGCCGGCGAGCTGCCTTCGAGCAGCAGGTCCGCACCGAGGAATTCAGTGGCACGCAGCATCATGGCGCCGTTCAGGCGGGCGCCGAAGTAACCGATGGCAGTGCTCGCCGCCACGGCCACCACCAGTGCGAAGAACAACACGCGCAACTCCCCGGCACGGGCGTCGCGCAGCAACTGGCGGATGGCGAGACTGAAGAGGCGCAGCAGCGGCAGATGGGCCATCAAGCCTCCAGAGGGGCGACCAGCAGGCCGGCTTCAAGGCGGATCAGGCGCCGGCAGCGATGTGCCAGGCGTTCGTCGTGAGTCACCAGCACCAGGGTCGTGCCGCGCTCCTTGTTGAGCTCGAACAACAGATCGCTGATACGCTCGCCGGTGTGGCTGTCTAGGTTACCGGTAGGTTCATCGGCGAACAGCACGTCGGGCTCGGCGGCAAACGCCCGGGCAATCGCTACGCGCTGCTGTTCACCGCCGGAGAGCTGGCGTGGCGAGTGGGTCAGGCGCTTGCCCAGGCCGACCCGTTGCAACAGTTCGGTGGCTCGGACTCGGGCGTCTTTGCGGCCATCGAGTTCCAGCGGCAGCATAACGTTTTCCAAGGCGTTGAGGCTGTCGAGCAACTGGAAAGACTGAAATACAAAACCCACATGTTCTGCGCGGATGCGCGCGCGCTGGTCTTCGTCGAGATTGCTCAAACCTTGCCCGGCGAGGGTGACTTCGCCGCTGCTCGGCAGGTCGAGGCCGGCGAGCAGCCCCAGCAGGGTGGATTTGCCGGAACCGGACGCGCCGACGATGGCCAGGCTATCGCCCTTGTTCAGTTCCAGGCTGAGTTGGTGCAGGATGGTCAGTTCACCTTCCGCGCTGGGAACCACTTTGCTAAGGTTCTTCGCGGTGAGAATGCTTGCGCCCATGGAGAATCCGATGCGTGTGTGGTTTTTGAGTGCTGGCCTGGCCTTGATGTGCATGGCCCAGAACGCAGCGGCGGGTACTGTCCTGATCGTTGGCGATAGTATCAGCGCCGGTTTCGGACTGGATACCCGGCAAGGGTGGGTGTCTTTGCTTGAGCAACGGCTTAAGCGAGAAGGTTTTGACGATAAAGTGGTCAATGCGTCCATCAGCGGCGACACCAGTGCCGGAGGCCAGGCGCGGCTGCCGGCGCTGCTTGCAGAGCATAAGCCGGAGCTGGTCATCCTCGAGCTGGGGGGTAATGATGGGCTGCGCGGGTTGCTGCCCACGCAATTGCAACAAAATCTTGCTTCGATGATCGACAGCTCTCGCGCCAGCGGTGCCAAGGTGTTGTTGCTCGGCATGCAGTTGCCTCCCAATTATGGTGCGCGTTACACCAAGGCCTTCGCCGAGGCCTACAGCAATGTTGCCCAAGAGAAAAAAATCCCTCTGGTTCCGTTTTTCCTTGATGGCGTGGGCGGTCATCCCGACTTGATGCAGGCCGACGGCATTCACCCGGCTGCCGGGGCTCAGGACAAGTTGCTGGAAAATGTCTGGCCTACGCTAAAACCGCTGTTATGACACTTTTCTAGGCGCGGGCTTTCGGCTAAGGTGGCGCCCCCGATTTGGAGCCCCCGATGCCGCGTCCCGCCTGGTCACTATTTGCCTACCAACTGATCGAGCCTGATGAACAGCTGGACCTGTTCGCCTGCCAGGAAGTGCGGGTGCATCTGGTGACTCGTCAGCTGGAGCTTGGCGGTTCGGCGGACCGGACCCTGTGCGGCAGTCTGTTGCCGGCGCAACCACGCTGGTCGAGCGTCGATCGCCGGGTGTTCCAGGACCAGCGCCTGTGTTCATTGTGCCGAGCCATTCTCGAGTCGCAAAAGCGCGGTACCTCGCCGATCTGGCCGGAGCTGCGGTTCGAGCTGTAGGTGCAAACTGCGAACTTTTGCCCGCATGACGCGCTCTATCGGTGCAGCTCCCCGAAATTACGGACGGCGGTGTACAATCCCGTTCTTATACCTCTGTCGATCATGCGAAGGATTTTCCGGATGTTGCCGCGCTTTCCTGCCGTCACCCGCTGCCTGTCCCTTGCCGCACTTTGTGTGGCAGGCCCCGTAGCAGCATTGGAGTTACCCCTGCCACCGCCTGGTGAAGACATCATCGGCCAGGTGCAAGTGATCAAGGCCAAGTACGAAGATACCTTCGCCGACCTTGGCACAGCCTACGACTTGGGCTACTCGGAAATGGTCGCGGCCAACCCGGGCGTCGATCCATGGTTGCCGGGCGCAGGCACCGAAATCGTGTTGCCAACCCGCTTCATCCTGCCGCCAGGCCCACGTGAAGGTATTGTCATCAACCTGGCCGAGTACCGCCTCTACTACTACCCGAAGGGCCGGAACGTGGTGTACACCTTCCCATTGGGTATCGGTCGTGAAGGCTGGGGCTCGCCCATTGCCCACACCAGCATCATCGCCAAGACGCCGAACCCGACCTGGACCCCTCCAGCGTCGATCAAGGCCGAACACGCTGCCGACGGTGATCCACTGCCCAACGTAGTGCCGGCAGGCCCGGATAACCCGCTGGGGCCGTTCAAATTCACGCTGGGCACCCCTGGCTACCTGATCCACGGTTCGAACAAGAAATTCGGCATCGGCATGCGCACCAGCCACGGTTGCTTCCGCATGTTCAACAATAACGTGCTGGAGATGGCCGGTATGGTGCCGGTAGGCACGTCGGTACGCATCATCAACGATTCGTACAAGTTCGGCGTGAGTGGCGGCAAGGTTTACCTGGAAGCGCACACGCCGCTGGACGACAAGGGCAACCCGTCGGTGGTCGACAAGCACACGGCAGTCATCAACGCGATGCTCAAGCGTGAGGACATCACCAACAACCTGCGCATGAACTGGGACGTGGTACGTGACGTCGTCGCGGCTGAAGACGGCCTGCCGGTGGAGATCGGCGTGCCCAGCAATGCTGCCCCGATGGTGACCAGCGCGCCACTCGACCCGCTGCAGTAATCCTTGAAAAGAACCCGCCGATGCTTGAAGTGTCGGCGGGTTTTTTCATGCCTGCACGAAACGGCAGGCAAAAAAAAGCCGACCCAAAAATGGGTCGGCTTGATAACAATCCCGAAGGACTATTACTTGCGGCTAGCTTTTTCCAGCATGCGCAGAGCACGCTCGTTAGCTTCGTCAGCAGTCTGTTGTGCTTTTTGAGCAGCAGCCAGAGCTTCATCAGCTTTACGGTAAGCTTCGTCTGCACGAGCTTGGGCGCGAGCTGCTGCGTCTTCAGTAGCAGTCAGACGTGCTTCGGTTTCTTTCGATGCGCTGCTGCAACCGGTAGCCAGAACTGCGGCCAGAGCCAGAGCAGAGAATTTCAGAACGTTGTTCATCGTGTTCCCCTTCAAGGACTTTCTATTAAGTGGCTGTCTCCTCCGATTGAGGAAATAGCCGGCGTACATACTACCCATTACTTGTCGTAAGTAAACTGACGTAAAGCAAGAAGCAAAAAAAATTGTAGGCGTTGATTCTTTTTCGAGCAACTTTTAACTGCACTGTTTAAAAAATACCCAGCTGGGAGGCCCGAGATGAGCGAGCCGGCGAAGAAAAGTTCCCCGTGCCTGGCGCTCTTTTTGCGGTCTTGGCTAAAGTCTGTCTAGATGGATTCGTCTACACTTTTGTTCGGGTTTTGCGCGACGCCTCTCATATCTTTCTCTATGTTCTGGTGACTTTAACATCGGGCGTTCGTCTCAAGTCTCAACATCCGGCAATGTTCAGGCTGACGCCCCCGGGGGGACCCTTGGGCGAACCGTTCCTGCGTGACCCGGAGCAGCACCCCCGCCAACGAGCATGATGACGAGCGTACCTTGAGCATTTCTGCCAATGGTGCCTACTATTTGTACGTGCTCGGTTGCGCGAGATCGGTGTAGCTCTTCTCGGTGTCCATTCAGGCACGGGGTGGCGTAGTTGTTCCTTCGCCGGAAAAACATCGGTAAGGTAGGGGTCGGAATTCTAGACCCGCGAGGAGTAGTGATGAGCGAGGCGTTGTCCATCCACCATGACCAGGCTGGTCATCAGTTCGAGACCAATGTGGACGGTCATCGTGCCTACCTGACTTATATGGATCTGGGGAAACAGACCCTGGATATCTATCGCACGTTCGTGCCTAACGCATTGCGCGGTCGTGGCATTGCTGCGGCACTGACCGAGAAGGCGCTGGAATACGCCGAGGAAATGGGCTACACGGTCATTCCATCGTGCTCCTACGTCGAGCGCTACATGGAGCGTCACCAGCGGCATGCGGCCAAGCTGAGCCAGTGATCTTCAGCTAAACGAACACATAAAAAAACGCCGGGCAGTGCCCGGCTTTTTTTTGTCTGCGTATCGAGCGCAGATCAGGTGCGATCGCGTTTAGGCAGCACATCCTTGAGCTTGGCATGCATGCTGCGCAAGGTATTCTCGGTAGCGGTCCAGTCGATGCAGGCATCGGTGATCGACACGCCGTATTGCAGGTCGGCAAGGTCTTTCGGAATGGCCTGGCAGCCCCAGTTCAAATGGCTTTCGACCATCAGGCCGATGATCGACTGGTTGCCTTCGAGGATCTGGTTGGCGACGTTCTCCATCACCAGCGGTTGCAGGGCCGGATCCTTGTTGGAGTTGGCGTGGCTGCAATCGACCATGATGTTCGGCTTGATCTTCGCTTTGTTCAGCGCTTGTTCGCACAGGGCGACGCTGACCGAATCGTAGTTCGGCTTGCCGTTGCCACCGCGCAACACGACGTGGCCGTAGGCGTTGCCCTTGGTGGTCACGATCGACACGCCACCTTCCTGGTTGATGCCCAGGAACCGGTGCGGGCTGGAAACCGATTGCAGGGCGTTGATCGCAACGGTCAGGCCGCCGTCGGTGCCGTTCTTGAAGCCGACTGCCGAGGACAGGCCGGAAGCCATTTCACGGTGGGTCTGGGATTCGGTGGTACGCGCGCCAATGGCCGACCAGCTGATCAGGTCCTGCAGATACTGCGGGGAGATCGGGTCCAGGGCTTCAGTGGCGGTCGGCAGGCCCATTTCGGCCAGGTCCAGCAACAACTGACGACCGATGTGCAGACCGTCCTGGATCTTGAACGAGTCGTCCAGGTAGGGGTCGTTGATCAAGCCTTTCCAGCCGACGGTGGTACGTGGCTTCTCGAAATACACGCGCATCACCAGATACAGGGTATCGGAGACTTCCGCGGCGAGTACTTTCAGGCGCTCGGCGTATTCGTGTGCGGCCTTGATGTCGTGGATCGAGCAAGGCCCGATGACCACGAACAGGCGGTGGTCGGTGCCATCAAGAATGTTGCGAATGACTTCACGGCCCTTGGTGACGGTGCGCAGGGCGGCGTCGCTCAGGGGGATGTCACGCTTGAGCTGATCGGGGGTGATCAGCGTCTCGTTGGAGGCGACGTTTAGGTCGTTGATCGGTAAATCAGCCATCGTTTACTCGTCAGGTCACGGGTGCCGGCCGCCAGCGAACCCGCGCGGCGGAGCACAGCAAATTAAGCGCGTCGGGGACCCGAACCTTAGCGCGTTACACCGTGGCTCGACAATGGGCAGGCGCGGCTTTAGCGGGCATTCTCCAGGAATTCCCGCCTGTGAAAGCACGTTAATCCTGCATTGATTGTGCAAATGCCCGGTGGACCCTGTCGTGAGAGTACTCATCGGCATGTTCCTGGACCCACTCCAGGGCCAGCGCCTGTACTTCCTGAAGGTCATTGTGGGCATCGTGCTGGCGGCAATAACGTTCGATCTGGCACACCTGTTCGCCCATCCTGGCACTGAATAGCGTCTGTTCATCGAGAAAGGCAATGCCCACCAGATAGCCATGCTTGCGTCGCAAGCACCAGGCCACATAGCCCAGAATGCGCAAATCGGGATTGAGGGTCGGCATGCGCACTTCAAGCGCCGTACCGTAACGCCACGCGCGGTGATAGTTGCAAGCCATGCCGCCAAGGCTGCTAGTGTGCATCTGATGCCGCGAAATACACTCGGGTTTGAATAACGTTAATTCGACGGGCACATCGTCAGGATGAGGAATAAAACGTCCCATGAACACGGACTCCATGTGTCGGCCATCTGACATTGTTTCCCCCAGTATAGTGGTCGAATTGCAGCTGACCGATTTCGACGCCGACCAACGGCTGCTGACGATGAACGGCGTTTCGCTGGTTGTTTTTACCAGTGTCGGCTGCTCCAGTTGCCGTTTTGCCCGTGAGCAATTACCGACAATCGATCTGGCCGTCGATCGGCTGTGCTGGATCGATGCCGGGAACAATGGCGGGGTGGTCGAGCGTTATCAGGTCTTTCATTTGCCGGCGCTGTTTGTGGTGCGCGACGGTGAATTCTTTGGGGCATTGCATTCGCGCCTGACCGGTACCGAACTCAATCGGGCGATACGTCAGGCGTTGAGTCGAACAGCAGAGGAGTTGCCATGATGGGGGCAGTTGCCAAACCGACAGTCGGTATTATCGGGACCGGTGCAATCGGCGGTTTCTATGGAGTGATGCTGGCGCGGGCCGGCTTCGATGTGCATTTTCTGTTGCGTAGCGAATTTTCCGCGGTGGCCGAGCGCGGGCTGCAACTTGACAGCGCCGTGCACGGCGCGCTGACGCTGAACCCGGTGCAGGCCTATGCGGCGGCTGAAGACATGCCGCCCTGTGATTGGTTGCTGGTGGGGGCGAAAACCACCAGCAACGCCGACCTGGCACCGGCCATCCTTCAGGCCGCAGCGCCGAATGCCAAGGTGCTGCTTTTGCAAAATGGCCTGGACGTCGAAGACAGCCTGCGTGAGTTGTTGCCCGATTCGCTGCATGTGCTGGGCGGGCTCTGCTATATCTGCGTCCATCGCGCGGGTCCCGGCGTCGTCACCCACCAGGCGTTGGGTGCGGTGCATGTTGGCTACCACAGTGGTCCTGCCGCTGATGGAGCGGCGCGTGCTTCAATCGTCGAGGAAGGTGTCGGGCTATTCCGTACCGCCGGCATCGACTCTCAGGCCATGGCGAACTTGCATCAGGCGCGCTGGCAAAAACTGGTCTGGAATATCCCTTACAACGGACTGTCGGTGTTACTGGGGGCCAGCACCACGCCGTTGATGGCCGATGCCGATAGCCGCGAGCTGATCAAGGCGCTGATGGCCGAAGTGGTCCAGGGGGCAATCGCTTGCGGTCATGAGGTTCCGGCGGGGTACGCCGAGCATTTGTTCAGGGTGACCGAGAAAATGCCCGACTACTGGCCGAGCATGTACCACGATTTTCTGCACAAGCGACCGCTGGAGCTGGACGCCATTTATGGCCGGCCTCTGGCGGCAGCAAAGGCAGCGGGATGCGAATTGCCGAGGATCGAGGCCTTGTATCGCAGTCTGGGATTTATCGATCGACGCAATCGCTGAGTCGATCAACCTGAGGGGGAAGGGCATGGCGAAGTCTATCGACGACAAACTGGTGCTGGCGATTTCGTCGAGTGCACTGTTCGACCTGAGTGAAAGCCACAAGGTCTATCTGTCGAGTGGCGTTGAAGCCTACCGGCAGTATCAGATCGAGCACGAAGACGAAATCCTCGAGCCCGGGGACGCCTTTGCGTTGGTGCAGAAACTCCTCAACCTCAATGCCAGCCTCGGCCGCGCCCGGGTCGAGGTAATCCTGGTGTCGCGCAACAGCGCCGACACCGGCCTGCGGGTGTTCAACTCAATCAATCACCATGGATTGGCAATTTCCCGCGCGGCGTTCGTCGGCGGGCGCAGTCCTTATCCCTATCTCAAGGCCTTTGGCTGTGACCTGTTTCTGTCGACTCATGCCGAAGACGTGCGCAGCGCACTGGACGCCGGTTTTGCCGCAGCAACCATACTGTCAGGTGGTGCGAGTCGTGCTGCCAGTGATGAATTGCGTATTGCTTTCGACGGTGATGCGGTGCTGTTTTCCGACGAATCCGAGCGCGTTTATCAGGCCGGTGGCCTCGAGGCTTTTCAGGCCAACGAACGCGAAGCCGCCCGCGAACCCTTGCGAGGTGGGCCGTTCAAAGGTTTTCTCGCGGCGCTGAACCTGTTGCAGCGCGAGTTCCCGGATGACGCCTGTCCGATCCGCACGGCGCTGGTGACGGCCCGTTCGGCGCCGGCCCATGAGCGGGTGATCCGCACCTTGCGCGAATGGGACATCCGGCTGGATGAATCGCTGTTCCTCGGTGGCCTGACCAAGTCGGCGTTTCTCGAAGCCTTCGCCGCCGATGTATTTTTCGATGATCAGACCGGTCACTGCGAGTCGGCCCGGGAAGTCGTCGCTACCGGTCATGTGCCGCATGGCATAAGCAACGAGCAAAAGGTTTAAGCACGCCGATCAACGTGTTGCGTCGGACGTCGTACTCCTCAAGGCACTGCTAAGCTGAATCAATCTCCGCCATGTTGGCAATCGAGGAGGTCATATGATTCGCTCGATGCTCTATGCCACTGACCTCGGCCTGTATGCACCTTTGGTGATGCAGCATGCCTTGGCATTGGCCCGGACATTCAATGCCGACTTGTACGTGGTGCATGCGGTGGAACCGATGGGACTGTTCGCCGAATCGGTGCTTCAGAGTTATCTCGATGAGCAGGCGCTGAACGAGTTTCACAGCCAGGGGCTGAACACGGTCATCGCCAATATCGAGCAGCGGGTACTCGACAGCTTTCGTGAGGAGTTGGGGGGCGAGGGTGAGCAGGATCTGGAGCGGATTCAGGCGGTGCGGGTGCTGCAGGGTGATCCGTCGCAGGTGATTCTCGACCAGGCGCAGAAACTCTCTGTGGATTTGCTGATCGTAGGTAGTCATAGCCATGGTGCTGGTGCGGAAACGCCGTTGGGCCGGACCGCAGCGCGTGTGTTGCAATTGTCAAAGGTGCCGGTTTACCTGGTCCCGCTGGTGCAACGTCGTCGCCAAGGGGATCGCTAGAACACGAATAACGGGAGACCTGATAAAAAGTTCTAGATTTATTCTTCAAACCATTAATATAGTTATATACCGTCGCTGATGCCCGTGGCGTCTATCTGCTTTGAGGGATTCATATGAAGCTTCAACAATTGCGCTACATCTGGGAAGTGGCGCACCACGACCTCAACGTTTCCGCTACCGCCCAAAGCCTTTACACCTCGCAACCGGGCATCAGTAAACAGATCCGCCTGCTGGAAGACGAACTGGGCGTCGAGGTCTTCGCCCGCAGTGGCAAGCACCTGACCCGCGTCACCCCGGCCGGCGAGCGCATCATTACCACCGCCGGCGAGATCTTGCGCAAGGTCGAAAGCATCAAGCAGATCGCCCAGGAATTCTCCAACGAGAAGAAAGGCACCCTGTCGATCGCCACCACCCACACTCAGGCGCGTTATGCGTTGCCGCCAGTGATCAGCAATTTCATCAAGCAGTACCCGGACGTTGCCCTGCACATGCACCAGGGGTCGCCGATGCAGATCGCCGAAATGGCCGCTGACGGCACAGTGGACTTCGCCATCGCCACCGAAGCACTGGAGCTGTTCGGCGATCTGGTGATGATGCCGTGCTATCGCTGGAACCGCTGCGTGGTCGTCCCTCAGGGGCACCCACTGACCAAACTGTCGAAGCTGACCCTCGAAGCCTTGGCCGAGTACCCGATCGTGACTTACGTGTTCGGTTTCACCGGCCGTTCGAAACTCGACGAAGCCTTCAGTCACCGGGGCCTGACGCCGAAAGTGGTGTTCACCGCCGCCGACGCCGACGTGATCAAGACTTATGTTCGCCTGGGCCTGGGTGTAGGGATCGTGGCGAAAATGGCGGTCGACACCAAGCTCGACAACGACCTGGTGGTGCTTGATGCCAGCGAGCTGTTCGAATCCAGCGTGACCAAGATCGGTTTCCGTCGCGGCACCTTCCTGCGTGGCTTCATGTGCGACTTCATCGAGAAGTTCGCCCCGCACCTGACCCGCGAAGTCATGGCCAAGGCCATCCAGTGCCACAACAAGCAGGAACTGGAAGAGCTGTTCGACGGCGTCGAACTGCCGGTTCACTGATCAGCCCGACAGCGGCCTAGACCACCTCGGTGACAGCGAACTGTTGCCGAGCACCCGCCACCAGAATCTCCACCTCATCACCTTCGAACTTGCCCAGCAGGCTTTTGCCCAGCGGTGAGCGCGGGGTGATGACGGTAATGGTTTGCCCCACCAGGTCGACCTTCAGGCCCGCCGCATCCGGCGCCAGGAACAACCACTGTTCGCGGCCCTTTTCGTCTTCCAGCCCCAGCAGCGCGCCGACTTCAATGCCACGCTGCTCGTCATAAGGACGCAGGATCAGGTTTTGGCAAAGCGCCAGTGACTGCCGGATTTCTTCGACCCGTCTGGCCTGCCCGGCAGCCAGGTAGGACGCCTCCAGACCCAGCGTGTCGTACTTGTTTTCGGCAATGTTCTCTTCGTGGGTCGCGGTTTCGTAAGCGGTTTGCGCAGCGCGTTCGGCGATGTCGAGGTCAATGCGCAGCTTGTCGAGAATCAACTGGTGGATGCTTTGTTTGTTCATGATCAATCGCAGAATTGCAGGACGTTGGCGCGGCTTTTTTCGCTCGGTGCCGTCTGGTCTTGTTGCAGCCAGAACTGGCATTTTGCGTTCGACAGATTGCGGTTGCTGCTGCGCGCCTGATCGAGCCGTTGCGCCTGCTCGTTCTTGCGCAGCTTCTCTTCATATTGTTCGAACAGCGGGCTTTGTGGAGGAATGTCTGGCACCGGTTGCGTCACCACGGGAGGTTTGGCGAGCTGTTCTACCGCTGCCGCGACGGGGGCGAGTTGCTCGTTGAAAAACAACCGGGCAACGAGCCAGCAGGTCAGCGCGATGGCGAGAAAGCCGAGCCACAAACCCAGGGCAATGCCGCCGGTCAGTTGCAGGGCATTGAACTGGATCGGCAACGGGCGGCGCGGATTGGGACGGTAGGGCATGGCTGCCTCCTGGCGGTGGGTCGCGGGGTAGTGGCGATTGTCGCACGAAGATTAATCGTCGTCGGCTCTTCTGTACGGGGTAATTTATGCGGACAATCGCTGCCTTTGCCAACGGGAGCCTGGAATGCCTGAACTGCCTCAAATGAAAAAAAACAGGCGCTGGGATATTTTTTGCACCGTGGTCGACAACTACGGCGACATCGGCGTGACCTGGCGTCTGGCCCGGCAACTGGTTGCCGAACATGGGGTGGCGGTGCGTTTGTGGGTCGATGACCTGCGTGCCTTCGAGCGAATGTGCCCAGACATCGACATCCACATTTCGCAGCAATGGCAGCAGGGTGTCGAGGTGCGTCACTGGGCGGCCGAGTGGCAACCTGTCGAAGCCGCGGATGTGGTGATCGCCGCGTTCGCCTGCCAATTGCCGAGCGCCTACATGGAGGCCATGGCCGAACGGGAAAAAACACCGCTTTGGATGAATCTTGATTACCTGAGCGCCGAAGACTGGGTGGTCGGCTGTCACGGCTTGCCCTCGGTGAAGTACAAGCACGTACAGAAATTCTTCTTCTTTCCGGGGTTTCAGAAAGGCACGGGTGGCTTGTTGCGTGAAAGCGGACTGCTGGAGCGGCGTCGGACGTTTCAACAAAGTCCGCAAAAGCGGAGTGAGTTCCTGCAAGGACTGGGGATAAGTCCTGCCCCGGGCGCGCAACTGATCTCGCTGTTTGCCTACGAAAATGCCGGGCTGGCCAGTTGGCTGGACGCGCTGGCGGGCGATCCGACGCCTGTTCACTTGTTAGTGCCGGAAGGGCGGATTCTTGGTGATGTCGAGCGTTGGCTCGGCGTAGATGGACTGAAGGCGGGTGCGCTGCACCTACGCGATGCCTTGACCGTGCAGGTGTTGCCGTTCGTCCGGCAGGACCAGTACGACCTGTTGCTATGGAGCTGCGATTTCAATGCGGTGCGCGGCGAGGACTCGTTTGTTCGCGCTCAATGGGCGGGCCGGCCATTGCTCTGGCATATCTATCAACAGGAAGAAGACGTCCACCTCGACAAGCTTGAAGCCTTCCTGACGCTCTATGTGAAAGACCTTTCGGCGCCTGCACGCGAGGCGATCAGCGGTCTCTGGCGGGCGTGGAACGCTGGTGAGACAATGACCGATCACTGGCAATTGACCCGCAAACACTGGCCGGAGCTGCAAAAACACGCCGAGACGTGGTGTCTGGAACAGGCCTCACAGGCCGATCTCGCCGCAGCGCTGGTACAGTTTTATGTAAATTGGATATGATACGCGGCCTAGATTTTTGTAAATCCCATCCAAATTCGGATATTCGCAATGAAAACTGGTAAAGAACTCAAACCCGGTACCGTGATCCGTATCGACAACGATCCTTGGCTGGTTCAGAAAGCTGAATTCACCAAGTCCGGTCGTAACAGCGCGATCATGAAGACCAAGCTGAAGAACCTGCTGACCGGCTACAAGACCGAAACCGTTTACGGTGCGGACGACAAGCTGGATGACGTGATCCTGGACCGCAAAGAAGCGACCCTGTCCTTCATCAGCGGCGACTCCTACACGTTCATGGACACCACCGACTACACCATGTACGAGCTGAACGCCGAAGACATCGAAAGCGTTCTGCCGTTCGTTGAAGAAGGCATGACCGACGTTTGCGAAGCCGTGTTCTTCGAAGGCCGTCTGGTTTCCGTAGAGCTGCCGACCACCATCGTGCGTCAGGTTGACTACACCGAAGGTTCCGCTCGCGGCGACACTTCCGGCAAGGTGATGAAGCCTGCCAAACTGAAGAACGGTACCGAGCTGTCGGTTGCTGACTTCATCGAAATCGGCGACATGATCGAGATCGATACCCGCGAAGGCGGTTCCTACAAAGGCCGTGCCAAATAAGCACTGCTTGAGGAATGAAAAAGCCCGACCATTGAGTCGGGCTTTTTTGTGCCTGTCTGAATCTACGATGAACCCTTGTGGGAGCGAGCCTGCTCGCGAAGTGGCGTGTCAGGCAATGATGATGTGTTTGGCAAACCGCTTTCGTCGGAGCGCCGCCCGGAGCCGGCTCGCTCCCACATGGGGTACTGCGTTACTTCTTCAGGTGTTGCTTGAGTTCTTCGGAGGCCTGCAACATCGCCGAACGCACCGCCGGCACCTGGCTCACCACGTTAAGCAAGCCGTAGTCGTGGATCATGCCGTTATAGCGAACCGAGGTCACCGGCACACCAGCTTCGTCGAGTTTGCGGGCGTAGGCTTCACCTTCATCGCGCAATACGTCAGCGCCGGCGGTCTGCACCAACGCCGGTGGCAAGCCCTTGAGTTGCGCAGGGGTTGCCCGCAATGGCGAGGCGTAGATCTCGTTACGCTGCTTGGCGTCGGTGGTGTAGTTGTCCCAGAACCACTTCATCATGTTGCGGGTAAGGAAGTGCCCCTCGGCATACTGGTTATAGGAACCGGTGTCGAAGTTGGCATCCGTCACCGGCCACAGCAACACCTGAAACTTGATGGCCGGTGTGCCTTTGTCTTTGGCCATCAGCGCGACCACAGCCGCCATGTTGCCGCCAACGCTGTTGCCGGCCACCGCCAGGCGCTTGCCATCGACGTTGATCTCTTTACCGTGCTCGGCCACCCATTTGGTCGCGGCGTAAGCCTGGTTGATTGCCACCGGGTAATGCGCTTCCGGCGATGGCGTGTAGTTGACGAAAACCGCCGCCGCACCTGAGCCCACCACCAGGTCCCGAACCAGCCGCTCGTGGGTCGGGAAGTCTCCCAGTACCCAGCCGCCACCGTGGAAGAACATGAACACCGGCAGCTCGCCTTTGACCCCGGCCGGCCGGACGATGGTCAGGCTCAGCGGTTGGCCGTCGACCTGGATGGTCTTCTCGCTGACATCGGCTTTTGGCAGTGTCAGTTTCACCCCGGATTGCGCACCCACCAGCACGGCGCGGGCATCCTTGGGCGTCATCTGCTCGATCGGTTTGCCGGTGCCGGCGTTCAGCACATCGAGAAACGCCTGGGTGTTGTGCTCAACGTCGCCGGCAAATGCGCTGTGGACGGACAGGGCGAGGAGGGTACCGGTCAAGACTTTGCTGAAAGTGTTCATGTTCATTTCCTGTTCGGGCCTGAGTCGATAATTGAAGTTAGACGGTCACGTGCAGACGTACATCGACGTTGCCACGAGTGGCATTGGAGTACGGGCAGACCTGGTGGGCTGCATCGACCAGTGTTTGCGCATCGGCTTGTTCAAGACCCGGCAGGCTGATGTGCAGGTCGATGTCCAGTCCGAAGCCGCCGGGGATCTGGCCGATGCCGACATGGGCGGTGATCGATGCGTCGTCCGGGATTTTGCGTTTGGTCTGGCTGGCGACGAACTTCAGTGCACCGATGAAGCAGGCGGAATAGCCGGCTGCGAACAGTTGCTCAGGGTTGGTCGCCGCGCCGCCAGCACCGCCGAGTTCTTTCGGGGTGGCGAGTTTGACGTCGAGAATGTTGTCACTGGAAATCGCACGACCGTCACGGCCACCGGTGGAAGTTGCGATTGCGGTGTAGAGAGTTTGCATGGTGAAAGCCTCGTTCGTGGTTTGATTTGTTTTGCGCTAAATGTTTGCGCGCTAAGTAAGTGCGAGATAAATGTATCGCGCTAATGTTTAGTGCGCAAGATAAATTTCTAAAAAAGTTTGGAACAAGGTGATGGTCGACTGGGTGGATTTGCTTGGAAGCGCCGAGATAGAGCCGTGAAGAGGGGGTTGGAATTTTTTTGAAGGGGCGATTTTTTCAAGCCGCCTCAAGACAAATGTGGGGGCGGGCTTGCTCGCGACGGCGGTGTATCCGTCACCACATGTGCTGGATGACACACTGCATTCGCGGGCAAGCCCGCTCCCACAGGGATAGAAGGTGTTCTTTAGTTCAGGCTGTCTTGCAAATGCCGACGCAGCTCTTGCAGCTCCGCCTGCAGCTTCTGCAATCGTTCCAGGGTCATGCCGCTGGCGCCGAGGATGCATTGGGGAATGCCCCGCGCCTTGTCGCGCAGGGCGCGGCCTTGTTCGGTGAGCTCGACGATCACCACGCGCTCGTCTTCACGGCTGCGGGTGCGGCTCAGTACGCCTTCGGCTTCCAGGCGTTTGAGCAGCGGCGTGAGCGAGCCGGGGTCGGTCAACAGGCGAGTGCTGATTTCGCCGACGGTCAGGCCGTCCTGTTCCCACAGCACCATCATCGCCAGGTACTGTGGATAAGTCAGCCCCAAGGCCTGCAACAAGGGTTTGTAGACCTTGGTCATCATCAGCGAAGTGGAATGCAGGGCGAAGCAGGCCTGGTTGTCCAGCAGCAGGTCGTCGCAGTTGTCCGGGGTGTCGCGCTCGGTGGTCATTTCGAAGCCTTGATCAATGATCGTCATGAATCTAGCGGGCAAATCTTTAATGCACTAGACAATTCTAGACTAGTGGTGGTCCAGATGCGTTTGCAGCACCAGATCCCACGGCGGAATCGGGCTGAAACGGGTTTTCAGGTATTCCAGCAGCAGGCGACTGCGGGAAGTGGGTTGCTGCTCCAGCCGCAGGGCATAGATCCCGGCGCTTTCCGGTTTGGGCAAGCCGCTTTCGCAGAACAGCGGCAACAGTTCGCCGCGCAACAGGTACTCACTGGCCAGCCACGTCGGCAAGTGCGCAATACCCAGGCCGGCCAGCGCGCCGCAGACCAGTGCTTCGGCATTGTTGGCGCTCATGCGCACGCGCGCCGGGCGATGCAGTTGCATCTGGCCGTCGCGCTCGAAGCGCCAGGCGAAGGGCGGGGCAAGTCCATCCCAGTCCAGGCCGTCGTGCTCGCTCAACTGCGCCGGATCACTGGGCACGCCGCGGCGCTGCAAATAGTCGGGGCTGGCGCAGGCAATGCGCACCATGCTCGCCAGCGGTGTCGCCACCAATCGGGTATCGGCCAACAACCCGGCGCGCAGCACCAGATCGACCTTGCCGAGATTCAGGCCCTGCATGTCGACAAAACTGTCAATCAAATGCAGTTGCACATCCAGGCCAGGGTAGAGCATCAGAAAATCGGCAATCACCGGTGCCAGATGCCGTCGACCGAAGGCTGCCGGCGCATCCACCCGAATCAAGCCTTCCGGCGCGCTGCTGAGGGACACGGCCTCGGCCCTGGCCAGGCGCAACTCGGCAACGATCCGTCGTGCGCGTTCGGCAAACGCCAGACCCGCCGGCGTCGCGCGAACGGCATGGGTGCTGCGAATGAACAACTGGCTGCCGACGGCACTTTCCAGGCTGTCGATACGTCGGGCCACTGCCGAAGGGGTCAGCGGGTGACGACGTGAGGCGGCGGAAAAGCTGCCGGTTTCCAGCACGTCGAGAAACAGACCCAATTGGTCGGTCAGTTGATTGGGATTCATGGTGTGCTCAATGCTTGTGCGAAGTTGGCATAGCCATTGTGCGTTGCTGTGCGTTTCCCCACCAGACCCATCTGCGTAGGATGAAACGCCTGACGTGATGGGGAAAACGCTGTGATTGAGTTCTTGATGTACCTGGTCTTCGGTGCTGCTTTGGGAACCCTCGGCGGTATCTTCGGCATCGGCGGTGGATTGATCGCCATTCCGTTGCTGGGGGTGTTGTGTGGGCTCGATCAGCAGATCGCCCAGGGCACTGCGCTGGTGATGGTGGTGCCTAACGTGATGCTGGCGCTATGGCGCTATCACCAGCGCAACCGTATCGAATTGCGTCACGCGCTGCCGCTGGCTTCGATGGGATTCTGCTTTGCGTGGATCGGTTCGATCTGGGCGGTGGGGATTGACGCGCAAACCATGCGTCTGGGGTTCGTCGCGTTCCTGATTGCGCTTTCGGCTTACAACCTGGCGCGCATGTGCTTCGCCAGTGCACCGGCGTCTGCGCAGATGAACCATTCATGGCCATGGCTGGGGGTATTGGGCGCGGCATCCGGGACCATGGGCGGTTTGTTCGGGGTGGGCGGGGCGGTGGTGGCGACGCCGGTATTGACCAGCCTGTTCGGCACCACCCAAGTGGTTGCCCAAGGCTTGTCGCTGGCGCTGGCACTGCCGAGCACCGGCGTGACCCTGGTCACCTATGCGGCGCATCATCAGGTGGCCTGGACGATCGGCGTTCCCCTGGCGGTCGGCGGCCTGATGAGCATCAGTTGGGGCGTGAAAATCGCCCACGCCATGCCCGAACGTGTGCTGCGCGCGCTGTTCTGCGGTTTTCTGGTGTTCTGCGCGGTGATGCTCGCCTTTAAAGTTTGAAGCCTTCGACGATGTGCTCGGCCAGGCACTCGGTGATCGGCGACGGATTGTGCAGGTTGCGCACCAGCATGATGCTGGCCTCGGGCAACACGGGCAGGTCTTCAGCTTCACCGAGGATACGCATGTCCGGGGTGACCAGGCTTTCCAGTTGCGCCGTCACCGCCAGGCCGGCGCTGACCACAGCCAGGATCGCCGACAGGCTGTCACTGTTGTAGGCCACGCGGTAATCGCGGCCCATGGCATCCAGGGCATTGCAGGCCCACAAGCGGCAGAAGCAATCGCTGTTGAACATCGCCAACGGCAGCGGCGTTTGTTCATGGGCACTGAAACATTGCGCCTCGGCCCAGACAAATCGCTCCTTGCGCAATAGCTGGCCGATTTCACTGCCTGGCTCACGGGTGACGATGGTCAGGTCCAGGTCCTGGCGCAGCAGCAGTTGTTTTGATGATTCGCAGTGCACCTCGATCTGGATCAGCGGGTAGGTCTGGGCAAACCGCCGCAGAATCCCCGGCAAAAACCGCATCACGTAGTCGTCCGGCGTGCCGATGCGCACCATGCCGACCATGTGCGGTTCACGCAGGGTATTGAACACTTCGCTGTGCAGCTTGAGGATGCGCCGGGCATATCCGAGCAACACCTGGCCCTCCGCCGTCAGCCGCACTTGCCGGCCGTCGCGCTGGAACAGTTGCCGCTGCAGCACATCTTCTTCCAGCCGCTTCATCTGCATGCTCACGGCCGATTGGGTGCGATTCACCAATTCCCCGGCGCGGGTAAATCCGCCCTGGTCGGCGATGGCGACGAAAGTGCGCAGCACTTCGGTGTCGATACTCGGGTAGGCGGACATTCATCAATCTCCGAGATATGTGACATCAGAAACATTCGTTGGATTGATCTTAGCTCCGGCGAGAAACTTGAGCCATCCAAACGGAGGGCAACAAGATGAAAGGTCAAAAAGGCTTCGTCGATGCAGAAAAACATTCCATCCACCTGATATCCGATTTGCTGCACAAATTTAACCGCTGGTACGAACTGCACCGTGAACGTGAAATGTTGGCGGGCATGAGTGATGAAGCGTTGAAAGACATCGGGCTCAGTCGCGCGGACGTCGAGCACGAGGCCATCCGGCCGTTCTGGGATGACCCGATGCACAAATGAGCAATACACAACTACACAAACCGACTTTCGGTGAGGTAGGTTGCGAGCAGACAAGGAGATGCTCATGCCCGCAACACAGTCCTTTTCCCTCAAACAGGCTCGGCGTCTGGCGCTGGCTGCCCAAGGATTCAACGGGCGCCAGCCGCCGGCGACGATCAAACCGGTACAGCTCAACCGTTTGATCGAGCGGCTGGGCATTCTGCAGATCGATTCCGTCAATGCCGTGGTGCGTTCGCACTACCTTCCGCTTTTTTCCCGTCTCGGTAATTACTCTTGCGACTTGCTGGACCAGGCTGCCTGGAGTCAGGGCCGGCGTCGCACGTTGTTCGAGTATTGGGGGCATGAAGCCTCTCTGCTGCCCTTATCGATGTACCCCTTGATGCGCTGGCGCATGCAGCGAGCGATGCGGGGCGAAGATATCTATCAACAACTGGCGCGGTTCGGTCGCGAGCAGCAGGACACGATTCGACGGGTGCTGACCTGTGTTCAGGAGCAGGGTGCCTTGGGCGCGGGCAGCCTGTCGACTCGTCAGGAGCGGGCAGGGCCCTGGTGGGACTGGAGCGCGGAAAAGCATGCGCTGGAATGGTTGTTCGCCGCCGGTGAAGTGACCGTCGCCGGCCGGCGTGGGTTCGAGCGGCTCTATGACCTGCCTGAGCGGGTGATCCCCTCGGCCATCCTTGCGCAACCGCTATTGAACGAGGCCGAAGCACAGCGCGGTCTTCTGCTGCACGCCGCCACAGCTCTGGGCATGGGCACCGAGAAGGACTTGCGCGACTATTTTCGTTTGAATCCCGCTGACAGCCGCCCGCGTCTTGAGGAGTTGGTGGAAGCGGGCGAATTAGTTTCCTGTGATGTCCAGAGCTGGCGGCAGCCGGCTTATTGTCTGCCTGAAGCCAAGGTGCCGCGCAAGGTCGAGGCCAGTGCGTTGTTGTCACCTTTCGATTCGCTGATCTGGGAGCGTAGCCGCACAGAGCGTCTGTTTGATTTTCGCTATCGACTGGAGATTTACACGCCGGCGGACAAGCGGGTCTATGGCTATTACGTGTTGCCGTTCTTACACAAGGAAAGGATTGCCGCGCGGGTCGATCTTCGCGCCGAACGGACGGCGGGGCGCCTGGCGGTGCATGCGGTGCACGAGGAAGAGACAGGGCTGGATGATGAAGGGATGCTGGCGCTGGCGGTCAATCTGCGGCAGATGGCGGATTGGTTGGGGTTGGAGCGGGTTCAGTTGAATTGCCCGCGGGCGAGTGCGGGGCGGTTGCGAGTGGCGTTGGTTCAGATCAGCGCTGAATGAACTGGCCTCTTCGCGGGCAAGCCCGCTCCCACAGGGATTGCGTCGTTCGCATGATTTGTATCCGACGCGGTCACTGTGGGAGCGAGCTTGCCTGCGAAGGCGTCCGCTCAGGCCCTTAAAAACTAGCGCCGGACTTGTTTCAGGGTTTCGGCAATCAAAAACGCCAGCTCCAGCGACTGATCGGCATTCATCCGCGGGTCGCAATGGGTGTGGTACCGATCCGACAAACCGTCTTCGGTAATCGGCCGCGCCCCGCCAATGCACTCGGTGACGTTCTGTCCGGTCATTTCGATATGAATGCCGCCGGCATAACTGCCTTCAGCTTCGTGCACCTGGAAGAACTGCTTCACTTCGCCAAGGATCTGCGCGAAGTCGCGGGTCTTGTAGCCACTGCTGGCCTTGATGGTGTTGCCGTGCATCGGGTCCGAACTCCACAGCACGTTCTTGCCTTCACGCTGCACGGCACGGATCAGCTGCGGCAAGTGATCGCCGACCTTGTTCGCGCCCATCCGCGCAATCAGGTTCAGACGGCCGGGATCGTTGTCCGGATTGAGCACGTCGATCAGGCGGATCAGCTCTTCAGGGTTCATGCTCGGACCGACCTTGACCCCGATCGGATTGTTCACCCCGCGCAGGAATTCGACGTGGGCGCCGTCGAGCTGACGGGTGCGGTCGCCGATCCACAGCATGTGGGCCGAGCAGTCGTAGTAATCGTTGGTCAGGCTATCGCGACGTACGAAGGCTTCTTCGTAGTTCAGCAGCAGCGCTTCGTGGGCGGTGAAGAAACTGGTCTCGCGCAGTTGCGGCGAACTGTCCATGCCACAGGCGCGCATGAACGCCAGGGTCTCATCGATGCGGTCAGCCAGGTGGCTGTACTTTTCCGCCAGGGCCGAGTTGGCGATAAAATCCAGATTCCACTTGTGCACCTGGTGCAGATCGGCAAACCCGCCTTGGGCAAAAGCGCGCAACAGGTTCAGGGTGGCGGTGGACTGATGATAGGACTGCAGCAGGCGCTCCGGGTCCGGCACGCGGCTTTTTTCGTCGAAACCGATGCCGTTGACGATATCACCGCGGTAGGCCGGCAGGGTCACGCCGTCGATGGTTTCGTCGTTGGCCGAGCGCGGTTTGGCGAACTGCCCGGCCATGCGCCCGACCTTGACCACCGGGCAACCGGCCGCGAAGGTCATGACAATCGCCATCTGCAGCAGTACCTTGAAGGTGTCGCGGATTTTCGCGGCGGAGAACTCGGCGAAGCTTTCTGCGCAGTCGCCGCCCTGCAACAGAAACGCGCGGCCCTGGGTCACTTCGGCAAACTGACGGCGCAATTCCCGGGCCTCACCGGCAAACACCAGCGGCGGGTAGCTGGCCAGGGTTTGCTCGACGTGCTGCAAATGCGCCGCGTCGGGATATTGGGGTTGTTGCTGGATCGGCAGGGCGCGCCAGCTGTCAGGGCTCCAGGGTTGGCTCATCACAGTCTCTAATGTTTTACGCTCGGACAACCATGTTATCAGCAAATTAGTGCGTGACCTGTTCCCGTCGCTTCAAGGACAATCGCGCCTTTGCCGCACCCTGTTCGCGGTGTTATTGCGTTGCCGGCCACGGTGACGATCGGGAGACGAAATGACTGAGGAGCGCGTCGAGCATTTGCTCGCCGAGGTGCAGGACGAATTTGGCGTGATTCGCGTGCTGGAAGTGGCCGATTACCGGTTTCTCGAATTCGGCGATGCCATCGAGCAAAGCTGCGTGTTCACCGCCGACCCGAGTTGGCTCGAATACGATTACACCCGGGCGATGCTGATTGGGGCGCTGTGCCACGAACTGCCGGAAACCGCGCTGTTTCTCGGGCTTGGCGCCGGTACGCTGACCCAGGCCTGCCTCAAGTTCCTGCCGCTGGAAGATGTCGAAGCCATCGAATTGCGCCCCGATGTGCCGCGCCTGGCCATCGAATACCTGGGGCTGGATGACGATCCGCGCCTGTACATCCGGGTGGGCGATGCGCTGGAACTGCTCGACACCGCCGAACCTGCGGATCTGATTTTTGTCGATCTTTACACCGACGTCGGCCCCGGTGTCGGGCACCTGGCCTGGACCTTCCTGGAGAACTGCCAGAAACGCCTGAACCCGGGTGGCTGGCTGGTGATCAATCAATGGGCCACCGATGATGGCAAGCCATTGGGTGCCGCATTGCTGCGCGGTCTCTACCATCGGCATTACTGGGAATTGCCGGTGAAGGAGGGCAACGTGATCCTGATCGTGCCTTCGGAGCTCGATCAGGTGTTGGATATGAAAGGGTTGGCCGCACGGGCCGAAGCCTTGGCGCCGCGGTTGGGGTATTCGTTGCAGTCGTTGATCAAGGCGATTCGGCCGGCGACATAAGCCGGTGCCCGTGAGGACCTCTTCTCGAGCAGACTCGCTCCCACATTTGACCGTGATCCAATGTGGGTGAGCCTGTTCGCGAAAGCTTTCAATACCGAACTAAAGCCCTTTGAACACCCCTGGCCGCCGCTCCACCAGCGACCGCACACCCTCCCGCGCGTCCTCGGTACTCAGCAACTTCTTCACCAGCGCAGGCAGTCCTTGGGCCGCGGCGGTTTCCCCTTCATAACGTGCCTGTCGGGCAGACATCAACGTCGCCTGCACCGCCAGTGGCGCCTGCCGGGCAATTCGCTCGGCCAACTCGAGCGCCCGTGGCAGCAAATCCTCACTGGCCATGACCTCCTGCACCAGCCCCAGATGCAAGGCATCGTGGGCATCGAACTCGTCGCCGGTCAGCATCCAGCGCATGGCATTGCCCCAACCGGCCACTTGATGCAGACGCAGCGTGGCACCGCCGAAGGGAAAAATGCCGCGCTGCACTTCCATTTGCGCGAAGCGGGTGTTGCTGGCGCACAGGTTGATATCGGCCGCCAGCATCAACTCGATGCCGATGGTCAGGCAGTAACCCTGGGCGGCGACGATCACCGGTTTGTTGACCCTGGGGCCGGCGAATACGCCCCATGGATCGCAGCCACCGGGCGGTGCTTGCCAGCCGTCGGTCAGTGCTGCGCTGGCGCTCACCAGATCCAGCCCGGCAGTGAAGTGCTCGCCATGACCAAACACCACCGCCACACGTGCCTCGCTGTCGGCTTCGAACTCGCCGTAGGCCAGGCTCAGTTCGTTGAGCAGGTCGAGGTCGAAGGCGTTGCGTTTGGCGACCCGATCCAGGCCGATCAACAGAACATGACCGCGCTTTTCACGGCTCACACGGCTGGTGTCGAGCTCTTTCATGGGGCATTTCCTCGGGCGCAAAGGGGAGTCGGACCGATGGTCCGTGCGTTCAGGGTGAACCGTTTTAGCGCTATAGCCCGCAGGGCCGGGCCTTTGAAAAATAGACGCTCGCACGATTATCCGCAAAGCCTGTGACAGAACGCCGTACGCGGGTTTTTTGCGTTAAAAAAAGGCTCCCTTTTTCGGCAAATTCCGGTATAGTGCGCGCCGGCCTTTAGCCGGGCCGCGTTTAGGTAGAGCAATTCCCCGAAGTCAGCTTCGGCTGCATGTCCGTACTGCGGACTCTTCCTTGACGATTCTTTTCATTCATTCGTTTTCGCAAATCCCCGCCGACAAAGCTGCCAGGGCGACTCTTGAGTCTCAACACGGCATGCGCAGCTTTGGAGCATGGGTCTTTGCGGATGCACTTAGAGGCAGACCCATGACCCAGGAAATCGGCGGCTTCGCCGCTCTTGAACTTCATCCCAATATTGTCGCTGCAGTAGTCGCTACCGGCTATGAAGAGCCTTCGGCCATTCAGCAGCAGTCGATCCCGATCATTCTCGCCGGTCACGATATGATTGGTCAGGCGCAAACCGGTACCGGTAAAACCGCTGCCTTTGCCCTGCCTATCCTGCACCGCATTGATCCGTCCAAGCGCGAGCCGCAAGCTCTGATCCTGGCCCCAACTCGTGAGTTGGCGCTGCAAGTTGCAACCGCTTTCGAAACCTACGCCAAGCAAATGCCAGGCGTAACTGTTGTGGCTGTCTACGGCGGCGCGCCGATGGGCCCACAACTGAAAGCAATCCGTAATGGCGCGCAGATCGTTGTCGCCACTCCGGGCCGTCTGTGCGACCACCTGCGTCGCGACGAAAAAGTTCTGGCGACCGTGAACCACCTGGTTCTCGACGAAGCAGACGAAATGCTGAAACTGGGCTTCATGGACGACCTGGAAGTTATCTTCAAGGCCATGCCGGAAACCCGTCAGACCGTATTGTTCTCGGCTACCTTGCCACAGTCGATCCGTGCCATCGCAGAGCGCCACCTGCGCGATCCGAAGCACGTGAAGATCCAGAGCAAGACCCAGACCGTTACCGCGATCGAACAGGCTCACCTGTTGGTTCACGCCGACCAGAAGACTTCTGCTGTTCTCAGCTTGCTGGAAGTGGAAGATTTCGACGCGCTGATCATGTTCGTGCGTACCAAGCAAGCGACCCTGGACCTGGCCAGCGCCCTGGAAGCCAAAGGCTACAAAGCCGCTGCGCTGAACGGTGACATTGCCCAGAACCAGCGTGAGCGCGTGATCGACTCCCTCAAGGATGGCCGTCTGGACATCGTTGTGGCGACCGACGTTGCTGCTCGTGGTCTGGACGTACCGCGCATCACTCACGTGTTCAACGTTGACATGCCGTACGACCCGGAATCCTACGTTCACCGTATCGGCCGTACCGGCCGTGCTGGTCGCGAAGGTCGTGCACTGCTGCTGGTGACTCCACGTGAGCGCCGCATGCTGCAAGTGATCGAGCGTGTAACCGGTCAGAAGGTTGCTGAAGTTCGTCTGCCGGATGCACAAGCCGTTCTGGATGCACGCATCAAGAAGCTGACCAACAGCCTGTCGCCGCTGGTGGCTGACGCTGAGTCGACTCACGGTGATCTGCTCGATCGCCTGACCGCCGATATCGGTTGCAGCCCGCGTGCCCTGGCCGCAGCCCTGCTGCGCAAGGCTACCAACGGTCAAGCGCTGAACCTGGCCGCTATCGAGAAAGAGCGTCCACTGGTGCCGAACAACGCACCGCGTGGCGATCGTCCAGAGCGTTCCGGTGACCGTCCTGAGCGTGGCGACCGCGAGCGTCGTGCTCCGATGCCGTTGGCCGAAGGTCGTGCCCGTTGCCGTACCGCGCTGGGTGCGCGTGACGGTATCGCCGCCAAGAACCTGCTGGGCGCCATTCTCAATGAAGGTGGTCTGGCGCGTGAAGCCATCGGTCGCATCCAGGTGCGTGACAGCTTCAGCCTCGTCGAACTGCCGGAAGATGGTCTGGAGCGTCTGCTGACCAAACTGAAGGACACTCGCGTTGCCGGCAAGCAGCTGAAGCTGCGTCGCTATCGCGAAGATTGATCCGCTTTCGGGCTGATTGATCGGATATGAAAAATCCCCGACTGGTTCGGGGATTTTTTTTGCCTCTCAATCGGTGGTGTGCCCTTCGCGAGCAGGGGATTTGTGAGTGACACGCATCCATTGTGGGAGCGAGCCTGCTCGCGAACGACGCGACCCGATTTCCGCTCAGCCGAAGCGGTAAATATCCATTCCCAGCGCGCCCATGGTGAAGCCCTGGTGGGCAACGCTGAAATCTCCTCCGGCGCTGCGGGCAAAGTACAGTGGCAGCAGATGCTCATCGCTGGGATGGTTGCGCACGGCGTTGGGTGCCTGTTGACGATAATCATGCAAAGCCGCTTCGTCATTGGCCTCAAGTTTCTCGATCATCCAGTCGCGAAATACCTGCGCCCAGGGTTCGACGCTTTCGGGGCCGGCATGCCAGTCCAGTTCCCGCAGGTTGTGGGTAATGCTGCCGGAGCCGATCAACAGCACGTCATGTTCGCGCAGGCTGGCCAGGGCATGGCCAACGCGGGTTTGCAGGGCAGGCCCGCCACGGGAGGGAAGGGAGACCTGGACAATCGGAATATCGGCCTGCGGATACATCAATGACAAGGGCACCCAAACGCCATGGTCGAACGGCCGTTGACTGTCGATGTGTGCGGGAAGCTCGGCTGCGTTCAACAGTTTGACAACCTCCGCCGCCAGCCGGGGATCGCCGGGTGCCGGGTATTGCACTTCGAACAGCGCCCTCGGGAAGCCACCGAAGTCGTGCCAGGTTTCAGGCTGGGGGTTGGCGCTGACCAACAGTTCATGACTTTCCCAATGCGCAGAGACAATCACAATGGCTTTGGGCTTGGGCATGTCCGCCGCCAGGCGAGTGAGGGCGGGTCCGCTGGCGCCAGGTTCCAGGGCAAGCATGGGAGAGCCATGGGATATGTAGAGGCTGGGGAACATGAACAAGCTCCTGAGAGTTAAGATGGCCCCATCTTCAGTCAGATCATTGATCTAAATCTAATATAAGTTTTAGGGTGTTTTGATCGAATTTTTGGGGTTATTTATGCAGCCGGAGTTTTGGCACAAGAAGTGGGCGTCGAATCAGATCGGCTTTCACCTGCCGCAGGTAAACCCTTACCTGCAACGGTTCTGGCCACAGCTGGGCCTGGAAGACAGTGCGCGGGTGCTGGTGCCGTTGTGTGGCAAGAGCCTGGATCTGTTATGGCTGGCGCACTGCGGGCATGAGGTGCTGGGTGTCGAGTTGTCGGATAAGGCCGTTGAGGGTTTCTTCAGTGAGCATCAACTGGACCCGGTTGTCAGTGAGCAAGGACCTTTCAATGTTTATCGGGCCGGTTCCATCGAGCTATGGTGTGGGGATTTTTTTGCGTTGACGCCTGGCGATGTCGCTGATTGCTCCGCGCTTTATGATCGCGCTGCGTTGATTGCGTTACCACCGGCGATGCGTGTGGAATATGCGGTGCATTTGAATCGGATTCTGCCCAAGGGTTCTCAGGGGCTGTTGATTACGCTGGACTACGATCAGGATCAAATGCCTGGCCCGCCGTTCGCCGTGCTTGATGATGAAGTACAGCGGTTGTTCGGGGGTTCGTGGGCATTGAAAGTCCTGGAGGATCAGGATGTGCTGAGCGAGAGCGGGAAGTTTCTGGAGGCCGGAGTCACGCGGCTTGAAGAGCGGGTTTATAGGGTTTCCAGCCGGTAGTTTTTGTTGATTGTTCCGGCCTCTTCGCGAGCAGACTCGCTCCCACAGTGGTTATTTGTCATATTCAAATTTACTGTGGGAGCGAGCCTGCTCGCGAAGGGGCCAGGGTGATCTCCCCAATAATCAAGAGTCAAAAAAAGGCCCGCATCTCTGCGGGCCTTCTTGTTTACCTCGGTATTACTCAGCCCCGACGACGGGCGAGCGCGTCAATTCGCTCTTCCAGCGGCGGGTGGCTCATGAACATGCGGGCGAAGCCCTGTTTGAGGCCACCGTTGATGCCGAAGGCATTCAGGGTGTCAGGCATGTGCACAGGCAGACCTTGTTCCGCACGCAGGCGTTGCAGGGCGCCGATCATCGCGGCGGTACCGGCCAGGTTTGCACCGGCTTCGTCGGCGCGGAATTCCCGTTTGCGCGAGAACCACATCACGATGGCGCTGGCCAGGATACCCAGGACCAGTTCGGCGAAGATGGTCGCCACGTAGTAGGCGATACCCTGGCCTTCTTCGTTCTTGAAGATCACCTTGTCGACAAAGTTGCCGATGATCCGTGCGAAGAACATCACGAAGGTGTTCACCACGCCCTGGATCAACGCCAGGGTCACCATGTCGCCATTGGCCACGTGACCGATTTCGTGGGCCAGAACGGCTTTCACCTCATCTGGCGAGAAGCGCTCGAGCAAGCCCTGGCTGACCGCGACCAGTGCGTCGTTCTTGTTCCAGCCGGTGGCGAAGGCGTTTGCTTCGTAGGCCGGGAAAATCCCGACTTCGGGCATCTTGATCCCGGCTTCCCGGGACAGTTGCTCGACGGTTTGCAGCAGCCATTGCTCGTGACGAGTACGTGGCTGGGTAATGATCTGGGTGCTGGTACTCATCTTCGCCATCCACTTGGAGATGAACAGCGAGAACAGGGAACCGGCGAAACCAAAGACCGCACAGAAAATCAGCAGCTGATTGAGGTTGAGATCAACCCCGTTGGCCGCCATGAACCCGTTGAAGCCAAAAAGGCTCAGGGTGATGCTGGCAATCAGCACGACCGCCAGGTTAGTGGCCAAAAACAGCAGGATGCGCATCATGGTTGTAGAAATCTCCTTATGCTAAAGATGTAGCGTACTGCGGGGTATATAAGGTGCTGCACCGGGGTATTCAACCGGGTGACTATTTCAAACTGTGTCCTACGGCAATAGCTTAGCTGCTTGCAGGGCATTTCTGATATTGAACAGGGAAGTGTTTGTAGAACCCATAGGCATTGCAGACCCCGTCGTTACTAGGCGAGAAACGCTTCTGTGTGGTGGGGTGGGGGCTGAGGTTGCGAGAGTCCGCAACGTACAAACATATGTTGCTGAATGAATCACCGTGCGACGAGTGTGAGCGTCGCACGGTGAGGTCACATTACTGGCGATAGGATTTGAGGAAGTTGCCGATGCGGCCGATGGCCATGTCCAGGTCATCGACCCGCGGCAGGGTCACGACTCGGAAGTGGTCCGGCCATGGCCAGTTGAAGGCCGTGCCTTGCACCACCAGCAGCTTCTCGGAGAGCAACAGGTCGAGGACGAATTTCTCGTCGTTGTGGATCGGGCAGACCTTCGGGTCGATGCGCGGGAACGCATAGAGCGCACCCATCGGCTTGACGCAGCTGACACCCGGAATGTCGTTGAGCAGCTCCCAGGTGCGGTTGCGCTGTTCCAGCAGGCGCCCTGGCGGCAGCACCAGATCGTTGATGCTCTGATAGCCACCCAGCGCGGTCTGGATCGCGTGCTGGCTCGGTACGTTGGCACACAGGCGCATGTTGGCCAGCATGTCGATGCCTTCGATGTAGCTCTGGGCGTGGTGCTTAGGACCGGAAATGGCGATCCAGCCGGAGCGGAAGCCGGCGACGCGATAGGACTTGGACAAACCGTTGAAGGTCAGGCACAGCAGGTCAGGCGCCAGGGAGGCGGTGCAGATGTGCACGGCATCGTCGTACAGGATCTTGTCGTAGATCTCGTCGGAAAACACCACCAGGTTGTGTTGACGGGCCAGTTCCAGCATACCCAGCAACACTTCTTTGGAGTACACCGCCCCGGTGGGGTTGTTCGGGTTAATGATCACCAGTGCCTTGGTGTTCGGGGTGATCTTGGCCTTGATGTCGGCCAGGTCCGGCCACCAGTTGGCCTGCTCGTCGCACAGGTAGTGCACCGGGTTACCGCCCGACAGACTCACGGCCGCGGTCCACAACGGGTAGTCCGGAGCCGGCACCAGCACTTCATCGCCATTGTTGAGCAGGGCCTGCATCGACATCACGATCAACTCGGAAACGCCATTGCCCAGGTAGATGTCTTCAATGCCGACACCTTCTACCTGCTTTTGCTGGTAGTACTGCATGACGGCCTTGCGCGCGCTGAACAGACCCTTGGAGTCGCTGTAACCCTGGGCGGTCGGCAGGTTGCGGATGACATCCTGGAGGATTTCATCCGGCGCTTCGAAACCAAAGGGCGCAGGGTTGCCGATATTCAGCTTGAGGATGCGATGGCCTTCCTCTTCCAGGCGTTTGGCGTGCTTGAGCACCGGGCCGCGAATGTCGTAGCAGACGTTGGCGAGCTTGTTCGATTTGCTGACCTGCATGGCGATGTGTTCCCGAAAATGAACGATCCAGGCGGCGTGTGAACAACCGTACTGGGAATCCTGCGTAATCACACAGGCCTGACGCCTTGAGAGGCAGCACTCATAAATCCGTTTGAATGCGCGTGGTCTGGCTGCCAGACTGGCGTTTGACGAGGCGCAATCATACGTGCCGCCTGATCCGTGGAAAAGGTACAGATCGGGCTTTTTCAGCCGCCGAGGTGTGATGATGGAAAAGTTGGAAAAAACCCTGGAAGAATGGAAAGCCATGCTCGACCCCGAGCAATACAACGTGTGCCGGCTCAAGGGTACCGAACGCCCGTTCTCCGGCAAATACAACGACAGCAAGGTCGACGGCATCTATCACTGCATCTGCTGTAACGAGCCGCTGTTCGATTCCAAGACCAAATTTGATTCCGGCTGCGGCTGGCCGAGCTTCTATGCGCCGATTGGCGACAGTGCCATGACTGAAATCCGTGACGTCAGCCACGGCATGATCCGCACCGAAGTGGTCTGCGCCAAATGCGATGCGCACCTGGGTCATGTGTTTCCGGATGGCCCGCCGCCCACCGGCCTGCGCTACTGCATCAACTCGGTATGCCTGGACCTGGTACCGCGCGCCTGACGCGAGCCACGCAGGAGCAGCCTTCGGCAGCGCCTGCGTGGGTCGGCGTTTGGTTATTTAAATTGCACACAATTCAATTGCTCGCTATGTTTGGTGTCTATCCCCGAATTCGGAGCCTTCACCATGAGCGACAAGCTGCTTAGCATCCCGTGCACCACCATCAAGGGCGAGCAAAAGACTCTGGCGGATTTCGCCGGCAAAGCCGTATTGGTGGTCAACACCGCCAGCAAATGCGGATTCACCCCACAGTACAAAGGCCTTGAAGAACTGTGGCAGACCTACAAGGATCAAGGCCTGGTGGTGCTGGGTTTCCCCTGCAATCAATTCGGCAAGCAGGAACCGGGTAATGAAGGGGCGATCAGCGAGTTCTGCGAGTTGAATTACGGCGTCAGTTTCCCGCTGTTCAAAAAGATCGAGGTCAATGGTGCCGGTGCCCATCCGCTGTTCGTGCAGTTGAAAAAACGTGCACCGGGTGTGCTTGGCTCCCAGGGCATCAAGTGGAACTTCACCAAGTTCCTGATCGGCAAGGACGGTCAGCTGGTGAAGCGTTTCGCCCCGGCGACCAAGCCGCAGGACCTGAGCCGCGAGATCGAAGCCCTGCTCAAATGAATACCTTGTCCGTCGATTCCCTGAACCTCGACAGCCAGCTCTGCTTCAAGTTGTACGCCGCTTCCCGGGCGGTGATCCGGGCCTACAAGCCAATGCTCGATCAACTGGGCCTGACCTACCCGCAGTATCTGGCGATGCTGGTGTTGTGGGAATGGCAAGCGTCAGCGCCGGAGCAGCCGACCGTGAAGGCTCTGGGCGAGCGCCTGGCGCTGGACTCCGGCACGCTGACCCCGCTGCTCAAGCGACTTGAGCAACTGCAATTGGTTCAGCGTCGGCGTTCGGCCCGGGACGAGCGTGAGGTGCACTTGAGTCTGTCGCCCAGCGGCCTGGCATTGCGTGATCAGGTCGGGCCGCTGAAGGCGCGGCTACTGTGCGACAGCGGCGTGGATCTGGATCGCCTGAATGAACTGCGCGACGGACTGGATCACCTGTTGGGGCAAATCAAGGCACTGTCGTAACGGGAATCCAGACGTCCAGCAGCGCGGCGAGCTCTTCCCGGCGAAAGGGTTTGGCCAGGTAGTCGCTCATGCCCGCCGCACGGCAACGTTCGCGTTCTTCGGACATGGCGTTGGCGGTGAGGGCGACGATGGGCAATTGCGGCCAGCGGCCGCTGCGGCGGATTTGCCGACTGGCCTCATAGCCATCCATCACTGGCATGTTGCAGTCCATCAGCACCAGATCGAATTCGCTGTCTTCCAGATGATCCAGTGCCTCGACACCATGGGCCGCGACGATCACCTCGCACCCGAGTTTGCCGAGCATGCCCTTGGCCACGAGTTGATTGACCGGATTGTCCTCGACCAACAGCACTCGTGCGCGACGTTGCGGCGATTGGCTGTCGATCCGGATGTCATCGATGGTGGCGATTTCCGGTTGCAGGACGCGGCGCAAGGTCTGGTGCAGCGCATTGCGTGCCAAGGGGCGTGCCTGTTGCTGCAAGGGGGCGAGGGCGTTGGCTTGTTCGCTGGGCATGAAGCTGCCGTAGGCGGTCACCAGTAGAATCGGCGCGGTGAAGGTGGGGCGCAGGTTAAACAGACACTCAGGGCAATCGGTAATCAGTATATCGGGATGCAGGCCGATCAACGGTTCGTCGATGGCGCGCTGCTGATAGTCCAGCCCCCAACCGGGCAATACGCTGCCCAGCAATTCCGCCAGGCCGCTGCTGGCGGCGGTGATGGCGATGACCTTGCCCTTCAAGGACGGAGGGGCCAGGGAACGGGTGTGGCGGGGTAGTGGCAGTTGCGCGCAGAACTGGCTGCCGAAACCCGCTTCCGAGCTGATGGTCAGGCGTCCTTGCATGGCTTCGCAAAGGTTGTAGGTCAGGGCCAGGCCCAGCCCGGTACCACCGAATTGCCGGGTAATCCCGGCGCCGGCCTGGGTGAAGGGCTGGAAGATCTTGACCTGGGCGTCCTGGGGGATACCGATGCCCGTGTCGCAGACCTCGATTCTGACGCCATCACCGAATGTCGACAGGCGCACGTCAACCCGCCCGAAACGGGTGAACTTGAGTGCATTGGACAGCAGGTTGCTGACGATCTGCCGGACCCGGGTCGGATCGCCGAGCACCAGTGCCGGAAAATGTGGATCGATCAGGCAGGTCAGTTCGACACTCGGCGCCGCGTTCTGCGACAGCAGGTTGGCGGTGTCTTCGATCAGCGAGCCCAGGTCGAACGGGATGTGTTCGAGTTCGAGCTGGCCGGCATCGAACTTCGACAGATCGAGAATATCGTTGAGCAATTCCACCAGCACCTTGCCCGAGTCATGGGCAATGGCCAGCTGTTGCTGTTGCTCGGCGTTCAATGGACCGTCCAGGGATAGCGCAATCATACCCAGCAGGCCATTGAGCGGCGTGCGAATCTCATGACTCATGTTGGCCAGGAACACCGAGCGCGCTTCGGCCATCTCCAGGGCAGTGCTGCGGGCCACCTCCAACTCCTGATTGGATTGACTGAGGCGGGCGTTGATCGCCTTGAGTTCGGCGGTGCGCGCCGAAACGATGTTTTCCAGTTGGCTGAGGTAATCAGTCAGGCGGTTTTCTGCGTTTCGTCGTTGCTGGATTTCGGTGGCGACATTTTCAAATTGCTGGTTGGCGACTTTCACCAGCACACCGATCTCATCGTTGGCGTGTCCGGCCGGACATTCCAGAGCGGTCGGTTCAGCGTTGCGCGAGTCGCGGCCACTGAGCTCGCGAATCACCCGCACCAAGGGTTTGGTCAGCATCACATAGAACAGCGCCAGCAGCAGGCCGGTCAGGATCAGACTGCGGGCAAAGCCGTTGAGCAGGGTCACCTCGGCGCGGCGCAGGAACCGGTAGCCGAATGAGTAAGTGTCGACGTCCAGTTGTAGCGTGCCGAGGGATTCGCTGGGCAAATGGTCCAGATAGAGGCGGTCTTCGAACTGCCTGTCGGCGCCGAACAGCAGGTCGCTGAGCACGCGATAGCCGCTTTGCTGGCCGGGGCGCTTGACGTTGGCCAGCACATTGCCGTTGTTGTCGGTCAGTTTTGCACCGATGATCGCCGGTGAGCGCAGCAGGCCCAGGGTCAGCTCCTGCGCGAGCTCAGCGTCGATGTTATAGGCGATGCGTGAGGCAGGGTTGTGGCTGATTTCCAGCAAAGACAGGATTTCACGGTTGATGGAGGCGTCTTCACTGGCATAATCGATGCCTATTTGCAGCAGGCTGAGGAGCGTGCCGAGAATAAAACCGACCAGCACGGTTAGCCGGGCTTGCTTGTAAGACAGCCGGTTGGTGAACTTGATATCCATGGGGTGCTGGATCACTTCCGTTTCCCTTCGCTGCTCAAGCATAGCCGATCATGCACGGATGCCGATGTTCTCGCGAGCCCTTGTACCGGGGGCCTGGCCCGGTCATCAAACGCTGTGTTTTGTCGCTGTATCGCCATCATTACTGTGAACGTGCCCGAGGAGAAGACGTGGATTCCCGATTGAATGCTTTTCTTGAACGCGCCGATGCCGTTCTGGCCCGTATCGAACCGCTGCTGCCCATACCTCGGCAAGCCATCGACTGGACAACCTGCCTGGCTGCACGTTGGCAGCGTGAAGGGCGCAGCGGTTTTCTGCTGCCGCTGCAGGTCAGTCTCGACATGCGTCTGTCCGACCTGATTGGGGTTGATCGGCAAGTGGAACAACTGGGACGCAATACCCAACAGTTTCTCGATGGCATGCCGGCCAACCATGCCTTGCTCTGGGGCTCGCGTGGCACCGGTAAATCCTCGCTGGTTCGCGCCTTGCTCGCCGAGCACGCAAACGCCGGTCTGCGCCTGATCGAAATCGAGCGCGATCACCTGGCGGACTTGCCTCGGGTGGTCGAACAGATCGCCAAACTGCCCCAGCGCTTTGTCTTGTTCTGCGACGACCTGTCGTTCGAGTCGGGTGAAGGCGACTATCGCGTGCTTAAAAGTGTACTCGACGGTTCCCTCGAACAGGCACCGGATAACGTATTGTTGTACGCCACCTCCAACCGCCGCCACCTGGTGCCGGAAAAGGAAAGCGATAACGAAAACTGGAAAAGGGTCGATGGCGAATTGCACCCCAGCGAGGCGGTGGAGGACAAGATCGCCCTGTCGGATCGCTTCGGCTTGTGGCTGTCGTTCTATCCATTTACCCAGGAACACTTTCTCAACGTCGTCGAACACTGGATCGGCCAATTGGCCGACAAGGCCGGCCTCGAATGGCAACGCACCGAAGAACTGGAGATCCTCGCGGTGCGCTGGGCCACGGGGCGGGGCAATCGTAACGGACGTTGCGCGTATCAATTTGCCCGCTATTGGGTCGGGCTGAAACTGTTGGAGCACAAGGCATGATCGATTTACAAAAGAGCGGCCAGGGCCTCGAGGGCTACGGCATGCTGCACGCGCAGCTTGAATCCCTGCTGGCGGACGAGCGCGATTTCATCGCCAACGCTGCGCAGTTTTCGGCGTTTCTGTTCAATCAGCTCGATGACCTGAACTGGGCCGGATTCTACCTCAATCGCAACGAAGAACTGGTGTTGGGGCCATTCCAGGGGCAGATCGCCTGTGTGCGGATTCCGTTCGGTCGAGGCGTGTGCGGGACCGCAGCGGCGACCTTGCAAACGCAGTTGGTCGAAGACGTGCACACATTCCCCGGGCATATCGCCTGTGACAGTGCGTCGAACAGCGAACTGGTGGTGCCGCTTGTCAAGGACGGTCGTCTGATCGGAGTGCTGGACCTCGACAGCCCGAAACTGGCGCGGTTCACCGCGCAGGATCAGGCCGGTATCGAGCAACTGGCGGCGATTTTTCTGCGCCTGACCGACTGCTGATTCAAGATCACACCGACAGGCCGGCCTTGATCAGCAGGCCGGACGGGTCTACCGCATCGATCTGCTGTGGATCGAGGAAGCGTTCGGCGTACCGCAGGTAGATGTGCGCCTTGATGAACAGCCTGAACAACTCCGGGTCGATGTGGGCATCCCGGCACATGGTGGCCATGATGCCCAACGCTTCGCTCAAGGACTTGGCTTTCTTGTAGGGCCGGTCGGCGGCGGTCAGCGCTTCGAAAATATCGGCAATCGCCATCATCCGTGCCGGCAGGCTCATCTCCTCACGCTTCAAGCGTTTGGGGTATCCGGTGCCATCCATTTTTTCGTGGTGACCGCCGGCGATTTCCGCAACGTTGCGTAAATGGCCGGGAAAGGGCAGGTGGCTGAGCATCAGGATCGTCTGCACCATGTGGTGATTGATGATGTAGCGCTCTTCGCTGGTCAGAGTGCCGCGTCTGATGCTCAGGTTGTAGAGTTCGCCGCGGTTGTACTTGTAGCGAGGTACATCGAGTTTGAAACCCCAGGGATTGTCGAGCGCGATCAGTTCGGCTTCGGCGCGTTCAAACAGGTGCTCGGGCTTGTCCGCCAGCAGCGATTCGGTGACCGGCAGTGTCGGTTCCGGGGTACGGGCCTGACGCCGGTTCTCTTCCCAGGAAACTCCCTGCCGGTCATCCAGGGTTCGCGTCCAGGTGTGTTGGCCAATGCTACGCAGGCGTTGCAGATCGTTTTCGGCCATGGCCTCGCCACCGAGGTTGCAGTGGGCGACGAAAGCAAAATCATCGTCCAGCCCTAACAGCGTTGCATCGCGCTGCTGCGCCAGGTCTTGCTCGTCGCCACCTTGGGCGACCGCTTGCCAGTAACTGACCCAGGCATCGCGCTTGAGCACTTCAAAACGGGTGCGGATTTCGTGGATGCGGTCGTTGATGGTTTCCAGTTTCGTGGCTTTATCAACGACGTATTCTGGTGTGGTGATCTTGCCGCAGTCGTGCAGCCAGGCGGCGACGTGCAGCGCCTCCCATTCATCATCGGTGGGTTGATAGCTGCTGAAGGCCGGATCTTTACTGGCTGCAGCGGCCTGGGCGAGCATCAGCGTCAGGACGGGCACACGCTGACAATGCCCGCCGGTGTAGGGACTCTTGGCGTCAATCGCACCAGCCAACAGCTTGATGAAAGCGTCCAGCAATTGTTTTTGCCGGTCTTGCAAGCGCTGGCTTTCGATACTCACCGCAGCCGCACCCGACACGGCCTGCAGAAAGGCAATTCGATCGGGGCGAAGTTTTTCCAGGTCACTCCGGTTACCGCTGTCAGCCAGCATAAACACCAGCAGGCCCACGGTGTCGTTATGGCGATTGTGCAAGCGGATACCGATCAGATGCACTCGCGGGCATTCCAGTGCCAGCAGCACTTTTTGCAAATCCCCCGCTTGCTCGAAACCGAGACTGCTGACGACATTGTCAGCGCTCGACAACTGCTGCAGCCAGGCGGGGCTCTGTGGGTCCTTTATCGAGTGTGTCCGAATGTCGAATGACGACAGGTCCTGCGCGGTGTCATTGATGACCAGACCGTGGGGTTCCATGCGATCGCCGTCGCCTTCGCGCAGGTAGATCAGACCTGCCTGGGCCTGGCCGATCTTCACGGTTTCAAACAGCACCCGTTGCAGCAACGGGGCGAATCGGGTTTCGGCACTCAGGCTGTCGGTGATCTGGAAGAAGCTCGCCAAGGTGTCTTTCATACGCGCCATTGACACGCGCAGTTGATCGACTTCAAGCACCGGAGAGCGACGGGACAGCTCAAACTTGAAATCGAAACTGCGAATCGCATCCGCCTCCTGCACCAGTGCGCGCAGGGGCTTGACCAGCATCCGCGAGGTCAGCCAACCCAGGGGTATGCACAATAGCAGCGTTGCCAGGGTAATCAGTGCGCCTTGCCAGCGCATGCGGTAGGCATCGACAAGCAACTCATCTTCCGGCACCAACAAGGCCAATTGCAGCCCTCTGGGACCACCTTCCTGCATGCTGCTGCGGGCCACGATCCATTGACGACCGCCGGCACTCAGGCGATTGCCTTCAAGAGGGTCATTGAGTAGTGCATCCAGGCTGGGGCTAAGGGCGGCGGCCTTGATCAGATGGGCGGTTTGATCGTCGATGATCAGCCGGCTGGTGTCGGGGTAGGCGACGGCATTGCCTTGGGCATCAAACAGCACGATCTCGGTGGCGGGCGTTACCACATGTTTGGCCAGGGTGGCACTGAGTTCGGCCAGGGTCAGGTCCGCGCCTATCACGACCTGGTCGCTACCGCGCCGTGCCAGGGTGGTGCCGACATTGTGGGTGGAGAAGAAGACATAGGGTTCGGTGGTGATCTGATCGTTGTCGCGGCTGGCGCCGGTAAACCAGACGCGGCTACGCGGATCGTAAGTGTCGTCGGGGTTGTCCTGGCGGCTGATGAAGGCGAGGTTCCGGTCGAAAAACAAGGATTGCGAGTGCACCTGGTCGCTGCCGTTTCGCTCAATGCTCCAGACTTGATAAGCCGCGCTCACGGGGGCTTTGAGCAGGGTTTTCAAAGCGACGGTCTGCAGAGGGCGAACCATGAAGAAGTCACCATTGCCATAGCCCAGGTACAGCGACGCCAAATCAGGGTTGTCGGTGAGCGACTGGCTGAAGGGTTTGAGCAGCGCCAGGCGTTGCTCAAGGTCCGGCGCGTGAACAGCGGGGTTGAGGATCTGCAGGCTCAACAGGTGACGGATCGGTTCGTAGGTCGCCTTCAGATCGAGGCGGACATCCTGTTCGATGCGATTGAAGAGTTTCTCGCTGCTGGACAGGATGATTTGTGTGGTTTGCCGATAATTGAATATGCCTAGCACCACCCCGGTCAGCAACAGCAGGAAGGTAAGCATCACGCTGATATGAATGTGCAGGGGGAACCGCCATTGATCCGGGCGCAGTGGGCTGGGCATGCGGGTCCCTCCGTGATGGTTAACACACTGCTCAGCGTCCAAGCATAGTTAAGCCTGTGTCAATCTGCTTTCGTCATCGTCCCCGATTTGTTGCTGCAATGCCCGGTCCAGTTCCAGCAAGGCGCGCTCCACTGCCGAGCAACATTCGGCCACTTTGTCGGGGTGGAAGGTGTCGCGGCAGATTGTTTCGAGCGCCTCGCAACTGTCGATCAATCTATTGGCCTGGGCAATTCGGGCGGCCCCCTTGATTTTGTGAGCGATGTCGATATAGGCCTGTGGGTCTGTGGAACCGCAAAGCGCCAGCAATGCCTGGCGGTCCAGACGGTTGCTGTTGAGCAATTCGGTCAACAGGCGCTGGTTCAATACCGGGTTGCCACCGGTCAATTGCCGCAGCCCTTCCAGGCTGAAGGCTGGTACCAGGGCAGTCGGCGCTACGCCTTCAACCCATTGGCTCAATGCGGTCAGGGTCAGGGGCTTGAACAGGCAGTCATCCATCCCGGCCTGCTTGCATCGTTCTACCTCTTCCGGTTGTGCATTGGCGGTGAAACCGAGGACCGTGCAGGGTGGCTGTTGAGTCTTTTTTTCATGTCGGCGAATGGCGCGGGCCAACTCATATCCATTCATGACCGGCATGTTGCAATCGGCAATCACCAGATCGAACACCTCGGCTTTCCACGCTTCGAATCCAGCCTGACCCTCTGCCGCGACGGTGAATCGATGCCCCAGGAACTCCAATTGCTGGCACATGAGCAAGCGATTGGCCGCATGATCATCGACCACCAGAATGTTCAACGGGGCTTTTGCGGCGCGGATCTTTGTTTCAGTTTTTTCCAGCCGGCACTTATCTGGCAGTGCCGGCAGAAGCAGTGACATCTGCACTTGCGTACCGACACCTGGCCGACTGCTCAATTGCAGGCTGCCGCCCATCAATTCGCACAGGTTGCGGCTGATCACCAGGCCGAGCCCGGCACCGCCACGAGCCGTCTGCCCGGCGTTATCGGCCTGGGCGAAGGGTTCGAACAGGCGTTGTTGATCCTCCGCACTTATCCCGGTGCCGGTGTCCTCGACCCGCAACTGCATCTGCACCTGATCGGGCCTGGCCGTCGGACACAGTTCGACGGCAATCCTCACCTGACCCTGCTCGGTAAACTTGATGGCATTGCTGACCAGATTGGACAGCACCTGCTTGAATCGCAGCGGATCCAGCAGGACATCGACGGGCGGATTGGCGGGGCTGAAATCCAGTATGAGTTCGAGCGCTTTCTGCCGGGCCAGGCCGTCGAAGATCCGCACCACCGACGCGACGATTTCCCGCAGGTCGACGCGTTCCGGACTCAGGCTCAAGTGCCCGGATTCGATGCGCGCGATGTCGAGTATGTCGCCGATCAGTTCCAGCAGATCCTTTGCCGAGTTGTACGCCACATCGATGGCCGGGCGGTCAGGATGGTTGTGCTCAATTCGTTTGAGCGTCAGTTCGAGCATACCGATGACCGCATTCATCGGTGTGCGGATCTCATGGCTCATGGTGGCCAGAAACGTGCTTTTGGCACGGTTGGCTTCATCGGCGCGCTCTTTGGCGCAACGCAGGTCATCGAACAGTTGTCGGCGTTCGCTGATGTCGATCCAGCCTCCGATGATGCCTTGCACTTCACCGCTTGAGTCACGGTAGGGAAGAATCCAGTGATAAATCGTCAACCGACGACCGCCGATATGCAGGGGGCGATCGAGAATCAACGGCCTGCCCTCAGCCACGACACGCTGGTAGTCGGCTTGATATTCCCTGGCCTCGAACGCATTGCTCAGGGTGCCATGGGTGACGCTTTTGCCGATGACGTCTTCGCGTCTGGCGTTGAACGCTTGCAGGTAACTGTCATTGCAGCTTTGCAGCAAGCCCTGACGATCACGCACATAAATCGGGTGAGGTGTGCCGTTGACCAGCGAGCGCATGAATTCGAACTGATCGTTCAATGCGCGCTCGGCGGCTTTGCGTTGATTGATCTGGCGCCGCATATAAGCGTTCCAGGCCACGGAAATCAGTAACAGAACGCCGGCACCGATGACGATTTGGTAGAACAGCCGGTGATAGTTGCGCCAGGTGCTTTGCGAGGACGCCGAATAGCCACGCCAGCGGCTGTTGATGATGCCCAGCTCCTCCGGTGCAATACTCAGTAGCGCCTTGTTGAGGATGTCATGGAGCTCATCGGCCTTACGATTGGTCGCCAGTGAAAAGGCTGCCTGCTCGGTCCCGATGGTGGTACTGATCTGCAGGATATGTTCGAACAGTTGCGATGAAATGAAGTAGTTGGCAATCACCAGTGAATTCACCGTTCCCTCTACCTGCCCCTCGGCGAGCATTTCCACGGCACTGAAGGTGTCAGGGGTTTCTATGAGCTTTATGTGTGGGAACTCGCTGCGCAAATAAGCCAGCAGTGGATGACCTTGGGCAATGGCCAGGCTTTTGCCCTGCAACTGCGTCAGGTTGCCGGGACTGTCCGCTGCCTTGCGCGTCAGCAGGACATAGGAGTTTTGCAGATAGGGACGGCTGAAATTCAGCAGGGTCTCTCGTTGGGCGCTGGGTAGCAGTGCAGCAATCAGGTCGGCCTCGCCGTCCTGGATCCGCTGGATCATTTCGCTATCGCTGCGGCTGCGCTGGATATCAAAGCGTAAACCGGTGCGCAATCTGATCAGCTCGAGCAGATCGGCAGCAACACCCCGAAAGTTTCCGGCGCTGTCGAAAAATGTCAGCGGCGCGAACGCCTCATTGACCACCACGCGTACCACTGGATGTTGCGCCAGCCAGCGTTCCTCGTTGTAGCTGAGCTCCAGTTTGTGATCGGTGAGCAAGATGTCACTGCCGGCACTCCAGCGTTTGGCGATGTTTTCTCGCACGCTGGTGGGGATGGCCATGAGCATCGAATTGATGATACCGAGCAGTTCAGGATTGTTCTGGCGCACCGCGAAGCTGAAACCGTGGGCTTCGTGTTTGCCGAAGTTGGCCATGCGGATGTTGTTCAGGTACCCCTTGTTGATCATGTAGTGGGTGGAGATGGTATCGCCGAGAAACACGTCAGCCTGGTCGAAGGCGACGGCATTGATTGCATTCTGGTAAGAGGGGTAAGACGTGATGATTGCCTTGGGATACAAGGCCTTGACCTCCTCAAGCGGCAAGTAGTGATACACCATGCTCAGGCGCATGCCGGCAAGGCCATCATTGAGGGGTCTTGTTTCGCCTTCGCGCGTTACCAGGACCGGTTGATCGACGGCGTAGGGCATGGACAGTACGATTTTGGCATTGTGCGCTTCGAAACCGTTGGCACTGCCGAGCAAATCGACCTCACCGTTTTCAAGCGCTTCAATGGCGTCACCCCGGGATGCAAAGCGTTGAACCCTGATGGGTAACCCGGTGACCTTGCCGAGGATTCCCGCGTAGTCGGCGGTGAAACCTTCATAGTCGTGGCCGCTGAGGGTCAGGTCGAAGGGCGGATAATCCGGCGCTGAGGTGCCAAGGATCAGTTCCTGTTTGCTCTTGAGCCACTGCTCCTGTGATGGGGCCAGTTGGATTTCCAGTTGCCCGGCGGTCGAGCGGCTCAGCAAGGCGTAGTTCTCACTGCTCGGTGCCGCGAGCAAAGAAGTGCTCAGGCCAATACCCACGGCCGTCAGTATCAAAAAGTCCATCAAGCGACTGGGCATTCTGTTTCTCACACTAATGCGTTACGTTTTGCCATTTCGATGAGTTCAACCAGAGACTTGGCCTTGAGTTTTTGCATGAGACGTTTTTTATAAGTGCTGACAGTCTTGTTGCTCAGAAACATGCCCTTGGCAATTTCCTTGTTAGTGCGACCTTGTGCAAAAAGTTGCAACACCATCAGTTCCCGGTCGTTGACAGACTTGAACAGTTCCAGTTCGGCGCAACGTGCCTCGTCACCGCGCATCGGATTCAATGCCTCACTCGGGAAGTAGTTGTAACCCGACAATACTGCCTTGATGGCGCTGACCAGTTCGCTGAGGTCCTCCTGTTTGCAGACATATCCCGAAGCACCGGATTGCATGCAACGAATACCAAAAAGTGTCGGGCATTGTGCGGTGAGCACTAACGTTTTCAAGGGGGTACTCATTGCGTTGAAACGGGCCAGCACCTCCAGGCCATCCAGTTTGGGAATGCTGATGTCAAGAATGACCAGGTCAGGCATGCATTCGCGAACCATTTGCATGGCATCGACCCCGTTGTCGGTTTCACCGACGACTTTATAGCCTTCGTGTTCAAGCAGCATGCGGACGGCAAGTCGGATGACAGGGTGATCGTCGACAATAAAAACGGAGTTCATAATAAAATCCCATGCGAGCTGAAATAAAGGGCGCACCTTAGCTCAGATAGCGGATGTGACGTATGAACTGACGTACCTGTAGCAGCAATATAGGAATGTTCCTACAAGCGAAAAAGAATAGGCTTACGCATCAACTAGGATTTTTATAAGGAAGGACGAAAGTTATTTTTATTTGGTTTGATTGTTGGTGAGGAAGTTTTTGAGTTTGTTGTTGAACCTAAACTCGATTTTTGCTGCGGTTTTTCAAAGGTGCTGAAGTCAATAGTTGTATGAATTCGCTTTGTTTCAATGGCTTGACCAGATAACCGAGCAGTGGAAGGTCATGAATGTTTGCCATGGTTTCAAGTCCATCCAGTTCAGCCTGTGTCAGGCTGCTTAAAAGGATCGCTTGTTTGATCATGCCGCGACGACTGGCAAATCTGACCAGATCAATGCCGGAAATATCGGGCAGACATTGATCGCACAAAAGAATATCAAAAGGTTGCTTGGCATCCCGCATTTGTTGCAAGGCGCCTTGGGCACAGTCAGTTGTGGTCAACCGGGTGAAACCGTAACTCTCAAGCAGGTATTGAGTCGCCCTGAGCTGAAATGGATGATCTTCCACCAGCAATATGCGCAGATTGTCTTTGATCATATTATTTACGCTTCTTTTATTTGAGCAAAGTAGACGTGATTGTTTCGTGTCAATGCCGGGTAATCGATCAGTTCGCTCGACATTATCTGTAGGGGGATTCAGCGGGTGTTGAATGCACTTGCCTTGACAGGGGGCTGACCGGCCATCACGGCAGTGAAATGGCCGGTCAAGGTTACTCGTCAGTGACTTGAACGCCCCGTCATCTCCAGCGCCATGTCGCTGGCGTAGCTGTCCGTCATGCCGGCGATGAAGTCGATCATTCGCAGAAATGACGTGTGCAGCGGAGCGTAGGGATCAGGTGCATTATTGCCCAGCAGATCGAGAACCCGTCGGCTTTTGAAGGAGGGCGTGCGACCGTTGTGTTGTTCGAGCGCTGCGCCACAGAAGGCGTTGAGCAATATTTCCAATGTGGTATAGGCGCCGATTTCGTGCAGGGTCTTGCGCTTGTCCTGGAAGATTTTTTTGCGTGCCATGTCTTTTGCATTCAGGACGCAACGTTTGGCGGGGCCGTGCATGTGTTCCACCAGGTCGCCGGGCAGCGTACCGGCCAGCAAGGTGTCTTGCTGTTCGACAAAGGCGCGGGCTGCGGCATTGGTCAGGTGCTCAATGGCCTTGCCACGCAGGATGGCCAATTTGCGTCGACGAGAATCCCCGGGACCGAGTTGCCGATAGGTTTCCGGCAGATCGTCGCCTACCAGATCCAGCAGCAGGGACTCGACCTCTGCATATTCCAACAGTGCCATTTCCAGACCGTCCTCGAGGTCGATCAGCGCGTAGCAGATGTCGTCGGCGGCCTCCATCAGGTACACCAACGGGTGACGCGCCCAGCGCTGTTCTTCGAGTTGCGGCAGGCCGAGTTTCTGGGCGATCTGTTCCAGCAACGGTAGTTCGCTCTGGTAGCAGCCGAACTTATGTTTCTTGTACCCCAGCGAGTCAGCATGTTTTGCCGTCCATGGGTATTTCAGGTAGGTGCCGAGGGTCGCGTAGGTCAGCCGCGTGCCACCATCGAACTGGTGATACTCCAGCTGGGTCAATACCCGAAAGCCCTGGGCATTGCCTTCGAAGTTGAGAAAATCGTTGCGTTCGGCTTCGCTCATTGCGTCGAGCCAGCCACGACCGGCGGCTTGCTGGAACCAGTGACGAATCGCATCTTCGCCAGAGTGACCGAAGGGAGGATTGCCGATGTCATGGGCCAGACAGGCCGATTGCACCACCATGCCCAGGTCGCTGGGTTCGCACCAGTCGGGAAGGGCACCGCGAATGGTTTCACCTACGCGCATGCCCAGCGAACGTCCGACGCAACTGACTTCCAGCGAGTGAGTCAGTCGCGTGTGGATATGGTCGTTGCTGGAGACCGGATGCACCTGTGTCTTGCGCCCGAGACGACGAAACGCCCCCGAGAAAATGATGCGGTCATGGTCTTTGTGAAAAGGACTGCGGCCGAGTTCTTGCGGGCTGTGCAGAGGCTTTCCGAGGCGTTCGCGAGTAAGCAGGGTGTGCCAATCCAAGGCGGGTTCTCTCCGTCAGGTGACTTGAGGTTCTAGCTTCCCGGTTCGTGCGGGGACCTGCAAGGGCTACAAGGGGGATTCTCATTTGGTCTCCAGGTCTAGCTTGGGCTACGGGCCTTTCCGGGATTAATCAATGTGGCAGCGACCGCGAAAGTCAGGTCGGATATCAGGCCGTCTCGCTTTGGTTTTGCTCAAGGTAACCCGCCATCATCCAATCAACAGCACTACCCTAAAGCCCGACCGCATCGATATCGATCAACAGCAACCGTTCGCCATCGTCAAAAAATTGCCCGGCGGTGAGACAGTACTGATTGCTCGTGGCATCGCGATACGTGTTGGAAAGGGTCAATCGCTGTTCATCCCAGCCCTCCGCCAGCAGCTGATAGAAGTACGGCCGCCAGGACCAGTTGTGCCCCAGGTAACGAGGGTCGGTGACCCAGCCGTTGTTGCGCCATTCCAGGTTTGGTGTCAGTTGCGTACCGTGACGGTCGCATTGATAGAAGCGCAATAGCCACGGAAAGGCGTCCGGTTGCGGCAAGGCACTGAGCGGAGCGCGAGCCTGGGCCCAGGCCTGCAGGATTGTCATCAGCTCACTGAGTTGCTGGCGCATGATCATCAGACGTCCGCGTTCGGCAAGTTTCTGCTGAACATAACGCTGACGCAGTTGTGCGAAGCGATCGACAAAGGCGTCGGTGGCAAAGAAGTCTTCTTGCGCCCCGGCAAACAGAAAACCCTGCACGTAGCGTGAACCGCATTCCAGTGCAAAATTCAGCTGAGCATCGGTTTCCACGCCTTCGGCGATGATCCAGCAACCGCTCCTCTCTGCCATTTGCGCCAGGGCCTTGACCACATCGCTGCTGTGGCCGCCCAGTGCTGCCGCCTGGAATAAACGCATGTCGAGTTTGAGGATGTCCGGTTGCAGCGCCAGCACGCGATCGAGCTGGGAGTACCCGGCACCGAAGTCATCGATGGCGATCCGCGCGCCAGCAGAGCGGTAGCGAGCCACTACTTGGGCCAGCCGCTGAATATCGCCACCCAGTTCAGTGATTTCGAAAACGATTCGCTGTGGGTCAACATCATGTCTGCTCAATTGCTTGAGGCTCGGCAGGGGTTGCTCCGGGCGCAAGCGGCTGATCCATCGCGGAGAAATGTTCAGGCTGAGAAACCAGTCGCAGGGCGCCTCATGCAGTCGGCTCAAGGCGTTGTCGCGCAGCTGACGATCCAGGTGGCGCAGGGCAATGGCATTGGTTCGAGGGTCGGCGAACAGCGGTCCTACCGATGCCAATTGACCATCGGACTGACGCAGTCGACCCAGTGCTTCGACACCTGCGATACGCCCGGTGGCGGTATCGATGAACGGCTGAAAGCAGGCGAGCGGTTGCCCGTCGATCACATGGCCTCCTTGTTGATCTTGTTTTTGGATAAAGCCTGGTAACCGGGTAGGCACGCAGGGTTGAACCCCTCGATAAAGAGGTTCATCCCGTGGTGCTGCAAGAATGTAGCCAGAAATGACAGCTCAGCGCTTGCGCGAAGAACCTTGCATCACCAGTTTGATGAGCGGCCCCAAGGTGGTACCGAGTTGGACCAGCCGGGTCAGGCTGCCCACACCGCCGCTTTTCGCTCCTTTGCCGGTCAGAAAACCCAGCAGGGTCACCGCCGCCACGCCCCAGAGTGGAGCGTGCTTGATACCAAAGCCGTCATGCAGGCTTTGCGTCATGCCGCGAACACGCTGCAAGGGTTGCAGCAGTTGCGACGATTCATGGCGGATTTCCTGGCGGTGCATTTCCATGCGCAGGCGGATCAGCGCCTTGCGCATTTCCGTGCGCGAACTGTTTCGAGGTAGTTCAGGCAGGTTCATGGCAACAAGCGCTCCCGGTCATTGGCCAGCTCTTCCAGAGTGCCGTGGAAAGGCGAGGACTCATCGAAAATCGCTGCTCTGAGGCGGATGCCGCAAAAGATTGCTGCGAGGGTGTAGAACACACAAAGACCGATGATGGCCGCCAGGCGATAGGTGTCCCAGAACAAGATCAGCACCAATGTCGACAATCCCACCAGCAACAGCAGGGCGAACACCAGTGCCAGGCCTGCAAATAGTAAAAGGCTGACGGTGCGGGCTTTCTGTTCCTGTAATTCGATGCCGAACAGTTCGACATGGCTGTGCAGTAATCCAAGCACGGCGGCACCCAGTCGCCGCGATGAGGAACTTGCGCCCGTCGTGGACGCGCCGAGTTCGTCGATCGCCATGATCAGCGCCGGGTTGCCAGCAGGCCGATAAGAAAACCTATGCCGGCAGCGATGCCGACCGATTGCCATGGGTTGGCCTGGACATAGTCCTCGGTAGCAGTGACAGCAGCTTTGCTGCGTTCGCGCAGGGAGTCCTCGGTCAGCTTCAAGGTTTCCCGTGCTTTCATGAGACTGTCGTGGATCTGGTCGCGCAACTCATCGGCCTGGTCACCGGCCAGGGAAGCGGTGTGTTCCAGCAACCGTTCGGTGTCGCTGACCAGTGTCTGAAAATCGTTCATCAGGATTTCTTGAGCAGTCTTTGCCTTGATACTGGCCATTGGTGATCTCCATAGGTGGCGTCTGAAATGTTCGAGTATGAGCCTTATGCGAAGGTTCAGTACAAATGACTGGTACAACTTTTGCTGTGTCGTGGTGCGCCAGCCTGCGCCGATGCGCTGTTGCCGGGCAAGATTTACCTGAAACCCTGACTCAAACAATCAAAACCCGAGCAACAGTCCTGGTCGTGATCAGCTTTGACGAATTTTATGCGCCAAAGCGGTTCATTGGACATGGCGCTCTCGATACGAGGCGTCACAACTTGGTGCATGGATAGCTCGCGCGAACTGCTTTGGTGCCTTTTTCAGCCTTAAGGTCTGCCTACTCCATGGAAAATCTGCAAAGCGCTGTGGACAGTCTGGTCCATAGCTCCAACACGTTGTTCATTCTTATCGGCGCGGTCATGGTTCTGGCCATGCATGCTGGTTTTGCCTTTCTTGAAGTCGGTACGGTTCGGCAAAAAAACCAGGTCAATGCGCTGTCGAAAATTCTCAGCGACTTCGCCGTTTCGACCCTGGCCTACTTCTTTATAGGCTATTGGATCTCCTACGGGGTCACCTTCATGCAACCGGCGGCGGTGATCAACGCCGATCACGGATACGGGCTGGTCAAGTTTTTCTTTTTACTGACCTTTGCCGCGGCGATCCCGGCGATCATTTCCGGCGGCATCGCCGAACGTGCGCGCTTCGTTCCGCAACTGTGTGCGACGGCATTGATCGTGGCGTTCATCTATCCCTTCTTCGAAGGCATGATCTGGAATGGCAACCTGGGTTTGCAAGCCTGGTTGCTGGAACATTTTGGCGCCGGGTTCCATGATTTTGCCGGTTCCGTGGTGGTCCACGCCATGGGCGGCTGGCTGGCGTTGGCGGCAGTGTTACTGCTCGGACCGCGCAGTGGTCGCTATCGCGAAGGCCGCCTGGTGGCGTTCGCGCCATCGAGCATTCCGTTTCTGGCGTTGGGTTCGTGGATCCTGATCGTCGGCTGGTTCGGCTTTAACGTAATGAGCGCGCAAACCCTGCAAGGGGTCAGCGGGCTGGTGGCCGTGAACTCGCTGATGGCTATGGTCGGCGGTACGGTGGCGGCCCTGATTGTCGGCCGCAATGACCCTGGCTTTCTGCACAACGGCCCGCTGGCCGGGCTGGTGGCGATCTGTGCCGGCTCTGATCTGATGCACCCCGTGGGCGCGCTGGTGACGGGGGCTATTGCCGGGGCGCTGTTTGTCTGGTGCTTTACCGCCGCCCAGGTCAGATGGCGTATCGACGATGTGCTGGGTGTCTGGCCGTTGCACGGTCTGTGTGGTGTGTGGGGCGGCATAGCCTGCGGCATCTTCGGGCAGGGCGAACTGGGCGGGCTGGGTGGGGTGAGCCTGATCAGCCAGTTGATTGGAACGGCACTGGGCGTGGTTGTGGCGTTGGTCGGCGGCTTCGCGGTGTACGGCGCGATCAAGGCGTTCCACGGTCTGCGTCTGAGCCAGGAAGAAGAGTATTACGGAGCGGACTTGTCAGTGCACAAGATCGGTGCTGTCAGCCAGGACTGAGTTGTGTCTGTCGTCGATTTATCATTGGCGACCCTGGCGCACCCGGGCGCTCGACGGTTTTTCGGAGCAGGCCTAGAATAGTCACTCAATTTTTCTGGTTGAGCGCTCATGCTTCCTGAATGTCAGCTGTTCGGCACCCTGGGGTGCCATCTCTGTGAAGTCGCCGAAGCCATGCTGATGGAATTTGTCGAGCGCGGTCTGCTGGTGGAACTGGTGGACATCGCTGACGACGAAACATGGTTCAAGTCTTACAGCTTGCGTATTCCGGTGTTGCGTCGGGTGGACACCGGGGCTGAACTGGGCTGGCCTTTCGGGTCCGACGAGGTAGTGGCTTTCCTGCGTTAACGGGGTTTGATGAGGGCGGGGTTCCGCCCGTCGAACTTTGCGATTGATCCCCTTGGCTTAAAGGCGGTGATTCAGATACTGTATGCGCGTACAGTTATTCGGGTTGCTGCGCTGCCGTCCCTGATTCAGGGATTGGGAGGCGGGTCCGGGCGTGAGAGGGATGAATCGTGGTCAATGTCGAACAATTGAAGAGCAGCGTGAACCGGATGTCGGTTGACGTGATACGCGAGGCTGTCCTCGAATTGCGTCTGGATGGGTTGGTAACGGAAGGGAAAACGCCTTTCAACAAGCTGCATTTCAACACCTGCTTCGCTGAAATCGAAGCGTTGTTCCAGCGAGCTGGCTACCACCGACAACTGGACGTCGTGGGCTATCAGGGATTGTTGTATGCCCTGTATGACCCGGGTCGCTGGGAGGCGGTCGATGTGCTGCGCTGGCTGAAGGAATACACCGAAGCGGCGGCGCGCAAGCCGATACCGGCCTGAGGATTCTCCGCTAGGTTCGTTCACGGTGCTGTTGGATAATGCTGCTCTGTGTTGAGGGTTAGAGCTTTCGTATGTCCAGTTCATCTTTTTCCGCTGCACATAACCAGGCCAGTACACTCTACTTGCCGCCTGGCTCGTGGCAGACTGTTTTCGATTGCTTGTGCGAGCACTTCAGCGCCATAGGCCCGGAACAATGGCTGGACCGAATCGCCCGGGGCCGGGTCCTTGACGGGCAAGGTGTGCCGATCGACGTTGGTCTGCCTTACAAGGAAGGCCTGCGTATTCACTATTTCCGGGAAGTGCCGGACGAAAAGCCGATCCCGGTGTTCGAGTCGATCCTGTACGCGGACGAGCATCTGGTGGTGGCGGACAAGCCGCATTTTCTACCCGTGACACCGGCGGGTGAATACGTTGAGCAGACCTTGCTGAGACGACTGATCCGCCGTCTGGACAATCCACACCTGGTGCCTTTGCATCGCATTGACCGGCATACGGCGGGATTGGTGTTGTTTTCAGCCAATCCCCAGAGTCGCTCGGCTTATCAATCGCTGTTCCCCACGCGGCGGATCGAAAAGCGCTATGAAGCCATTGCCCGGGCGTTGCCTGAACTCTCGTTCCCGTTGATTCATAAAAGCCGGCTCATCGATGGCGAGCCTTTCTTCCGTATGCAGGAAGGGCCGGGCAACCCTAATACCGAAACGGCTGTCGAGGTCAGGGAAAAGAATGGTGATCTCTGGCGTTATGGGCTTTACCCGGTAACCGGCAAGAAACATCAGCTGCGGGTACACATGGCCGCGCTGGGTGCGAGCATTTGCAACGACCCGTTTTATCCTCGGGTACTCAAGGGTGTGGAAGATGACTACGCCAATCCATTGAAGTTGTTGGCCCAAGGGCTGAAATTTGTCGACCCGGTGACGGGGCAGGAGCGGGAATTCGAGAGTGCGATTACCCTGCAATGGTAATCAGCAGGCTTGGCGTTCGATTCAGTTCGTGGTTGGAATAAACCGGAATTTATGGCCAGGCTTGCAGTCCCTTGAACATGGCCCCACGAACGTGGCGTTCAAAGACCTCGGCACAGCAGTCAGATCGTCCGGCGGTTCCGAGACCTTCCAAGCAAGGAGATACCCATGAAACGTACCGTTTTCGCTGGAATGTTCATTTGCGCCGCAATGTTGGCTTCTCCGGTATTTGCTGCGGGGGAACACGACCTTTGCACGATCAAGCTTCAGGAGCTCAGAGACAAGGTGACCACCCTGCCGGCAACGTCCGAAAACACCACCATGGAAGTCAAGCGCATGCAGGCCAGCGCGGAAGCGGCCAACGCGGCAAACGACGATAAAAAATGTATCGCCGAAGCCACGCAAGCATTGACCCGCGTGGACAAGCTTGCGAAAGAGCCGAACCCTTAAGTGACAGTGTCAGAAACGCAAATGCCCCGACAAGTCGGGGCATTTTTGTATCCGGTAGTCGCCGCGAAGATTACAACTCTTTAACGGTGCGAACCTGATCCTTGTTGATACGAGTCTGTTTGCCATCCAGTTGCTCGAATTCGTAGAAGCCCGAATCCTTGTCATAGTTAGGCGTGTCGACGGCCTGGATTTCGCGACCGTCATTCAAGGTGATCACTGTAGGCGATGCGCAACCGGCGAGGGTGGCGAGGCCCAGTGCGAGCATGAAAGTGGCCAGGGTCCGTTGAGTCATGGGTGTGTCTCCGAAATTGAATTCTTTTGGTTGCTGAGCTTCAGACGTGTACGACACGTGCAAGTTCCTCGGGTGCTGTCAGTCTGACACAGTGTTATGCGTGCTTAACAGTTCCGGGGTGTTGAGGTTGGCCAGGCGCGGATCGTTGTCGGGACACTGTAGCGCAGTAGCGCCCAGCTTGCGCATGAGTCGCCCTGGGCTGCGTTCACCGTCGCTCCAGGCTTTTTCGAACTCACTGCGAAGTGCCACGGGGATCACGCACAGCAACGGCTCCCAATGGTCGTCATGGCGCAGCATCAACGGTTTGTCAGGGTGTTGGCTGGCGGCTTCGCGCATGCTGGCGAGCAGGGCCTCGTCGATGCGCGGTACATCGCAAGGCAGGACCAACAGATGCGTATGACGAGCTGCTTTAAGGCCCGCACGAATGCCCGCCAGTGGCCCTGGGAAATCGCCTTCGTCGTCGTGAACCAGTTGGTCGGCATAACGTGCGTATTTTTCCGGATTGCGGTTGCAGGAGATGATCAGGTCATCGCTCAGCGGGCGCGTCTTGCGATGCAAATGTGCAATCAGCGGCTCGTCGTGCCACTCCAGCAACCCTTTATCCTGACCGCCCATACGTTGTCCGCGTCCGCCGGCCAGGAGGAGAATGGAGCAGGGCGGCAAAACCAATTTCGAGGTCACGGCAGTTCTCCATGGGGGCGGCGAGAAAATGGGGCGCTGTGATATAACACCGGGCTGTTTCTCCTACAACTGGACGAGCCTATGAAAGCCAAGGCTGATGTACCTTTCGCACCCCTCAACATCGCGGTGCTGACAGTCAGCGACACCCGTACCCTGGAAACCGATACCTCAGGCCAGCTATTCGTCGACCGCTTGACGGCTGCCGGCCATAACCTGGCTTGCCGGGTATTGCTCAAAGATGACCTCTACAAAATTCGCGCGCAAGTCGCCAACTGGATTGCCGACGATGTCGTACAGGTGGTGTTGATCACCGGCGGCACCGGTTTCACCGGGCGCGATAGCACACCGGAAGCAGTGAGCTGCCTGCTCGACAAACAAGTCGATGGATTTGGTGAGCTGTTCCGGCAGATCTCGGTGGCGGATATTGGCACATCGACCGTGCAGTCACGCGCCCTGGCGGGGTTGGCCAATGGCACGCTGGTCTGCTGTTTGCCGGGTTCGACCAACGCCGTACGCACCGGTTGGGACGGCATTCTTGGCGAGCAGCTGGATTCGCGGCATCGCCCCTGCAATTTCGTGACTCATCTGAAACAGGCGGCTCCCTGTGAATCCCGCGGGTAAGCCGGGCAAGACCGGCAGCCTGATGCCGGTCGAGGTGGCACTGGCACGTCTGCTGGAAATGGCGGACGCCTCAAGAATTGTCGAGCGTGAGCGCCTGCCGTTGGCGCAGGTCCAGGGGCGTGTACTGGCCGATGATCTGCTGTCGACGCTGGATCTTCCGCCGTGGCCCAACAGTGCCATGGACGGTTACGCCCTGCGCATGGCCGACTGGACCGGAGAGCCCTTGGTCGTCAGCCAGAAGATCTTTGCCGGTCAGGCACCTGACGCCTTGAAGCCGGGCACCTGTGCACGAATCTTCACCGGCGCGCCTGTTCCCGCCGGTGCCGATTGTGTCGAGATGCAGGAAAACGCCGAAGTCCAGGCGGATGAACGAGTGTGTTTCACCCAAACCCTGACCCTTGGACAAAACATCCGCCCACAAGGCCAGGAAACCACGGTCGGCGAACTGGTTTTACCGGCCGGTACGCGGTTGGGGCCGATCGAGCAAGGTCTGGCGGCCTCGCTCGGTTGCGCCGGGATGGACGTGATACGCAAGGTGCGTGTTGCGGTGCTGTCGACCGGGGACGAGTTGATTGAACCAGGGCAGGCGCTTGGGCCGGGGCAGATCTATAACAGCAATCGAGTTTTGCTTTGCAGCTGGTTGCAGCGTTTGGGCTGTGATGTGATTGACGCCGGCATTCTTCCGGATGATCTGGCCACCACCCGTGCGCGACTTGGCGAATTGAAGGATGTGGATCTGATCCTCTCTACCGGTGGTGTATCGGTGGGTGAGGCTGATTTTCTGGGTATCGCCTTGCGCGAAGAGGGCGAGTTGAGTTTGTGGAAGCTCGCCATCAAACCAGGAAAGCCGCTGACATTCGGGCATTTTCGCGGTGTACCGGTCATTGGCTTGCCCGGTAATCCTGCATCGACCCTGGTGACCTTTGCCTTGTTGGCCAGGCCTTATCTTTTGCGTCGTCAGGGCGTCAAAAAAGTCGAGCCACTGAAGGTGCAAGTGCCGGCAGGGTTTGATTGGCCTACGGCCGGTAATCGACGTGAATACTTGCGCGGTCGCCTGGAAAACGGCCGGGCCATCATTTACAAAAATCAGAGTTCCGGTGTGTTACGCAGTGCCGCCTGGGCCGATGGATTGGTTGAAGTGCTGGAAAATCGTACGTTGGTTGCCGGTGATTCCGTCCAATTCATTCCACTGAGTGAAGTGCTGGGCTGACCGTTGTCTGTCTTGCCGCGCAGACCCGGTTGATCTGACCGGGTTCAGCGTGCAGGACGGTTCAGTGGGCCAGAAGCAGTGTCACGAGTTGGTCGAAGCGGCTATTGGCGATCCAGCCGAGCAGGCCGAGCACCACAATCGTGCCGCCTGCGGAATAGGCAAGCCGGTGTTTGATAGCACTGACGTCACTGCGAGCTTCTTCCATATCCCTGCGGATGCACTTGAGGTGTTTCTCCAGCTCAACGACACGGGGCTCCATATCGACTTCTCCATTGGGTTTTTCGCTGATATTGAATTCAGTCTGATGATTGGCCGGTTTTTCTGCGGGTGATCCGCCCGGAATCACTGGCCGCCTGAGGTCATGGCGTTGCATGGCTCATCCCTGTGATTGTCCTGCTGATGACTGAAAAATCTGGACACCAAAGTGGACCAATCACACTTAGCGGTCAATTGAGCCGATTCCTCACGTTTTGTAAGAAAAATCCCGTCGTATAGGAATCAAGGCTGCTCCAAAGCAAAAAAAATCAAACTATTGCGACTTTTAGGGAACATGGCGCGGTCAACATTTCCCATACGCCATTCAATTCTGGAGTGACAACACATGAGCGAACGCAAGGCGCTGTTGATTCTGCATGGCAAGCAGGCGCTCAACGAGGAGGTTCGCGCTGCCGTCGAAGGTCGACGCGGACAAGGTTGGGAGCTGGCCGTTCGGTTGACGTGGGAGGCCGGCGATGCACAGCGACTGGTGGATGAGGCGCTGGCGGCAGGCTACACACAAATCATTGCCGGTGGCGGTGACGGCACTTTGCGTGATATTGCCGAAGCCATGGCGGCGCACTCGACACAGGCCAGTCTGGTGCTGATGCCGCTGGGGACCGCCAACGATTTCGCGCGCGCCGCCGGCGTTCCTCTGGAGCCCGCCCCGGCGCTGGATTTACTGGACGTGAAGCCGAGTGCCATTGATCTGGGAGAGGTTGGCGGACAAGTGTTCCTGAACATGGCCACGGGCGGTTTTGGCAGCCAGGTCACCGCCAATACCTCCGAGGAGTTGAAAAAGGTCCTCGGCGGCGCAGCTTATCTGTTTACTGGCTTGTCACGCTTCAGCGAATTGCATGCGGCCTACGGTGAATTGCAGGGGCCGGATTTTCACTGGAGTGGCGATGTGTTGGCTCTGGGGATCGGTAATGGCCGGCAGGCGGGTGGCGGCCACGTCTTATGCCCGCAGGCACTGGCTGACGACGGTTTGCTCGATATCAGCATTTTGCCGGCCCCGCAGGAAGTAGTCGGTACCTTGAAGAATCTGCTGACCGATGGCTTCGGCATCGACAACATGTTCGTACGGGCCCGCTTGCCATGGGTCGAGATCAAGGTATCCGAAGGCCTCTATATCAACCTTGATGGCGAGCCGCTGGAGGGAGACAGCCTGCGGTTCTCGGCGCGGCCGGCGGCACTGCTTGTGCATTTGCCTGAGGGTTCGCCGTTGTTGAGTGCGACGCAATCTGTCAATCGTCCAGACTGATGATCTGCTCGCGCACGGCAAACAACACCAGGCCGGCCACATCATAGATCTGCAATCGCTTCATGATCTGCGAACGATGGGTTTCGACCGTCTTGACGCTCAGGCCCAGGCCGTTGGCGATTTCCCGGGTAGACTTTCCGCGAACAATCAGCCGCAGGATTTCCAGCTGCCGGGCCGTCAGGTTGTGCGAGTCCGCGGGGTCGGGGGTTTTCTGGTTACGGGTAAGCGCCTGAGTGATGACGGTATGGGCTATGGCCGGGCTCAGATAGCGCTCGTTGTTACGCAAGGCTTCCAGGGCATGTGCCAGTTCGGTCGCCGTGGTGTCCTTGAGCAGATAGCCATGAGCCCCGGATTCCAGTGCCTGCATGATGAGGGCCGGGTCGGTGTGCATCGACAGGATCAGTACCTTGCTCTGCGGGCGGACCCGCTTGAGTTGCTGCAAGGCTTCAAGGCCACCGGTCTGCTTCATGGAAATATCCAGCAGTACGATATCCGGGGACAGTTGCTCGACCATGGCGAGCAACTGCGAACCGTCATTGGCCTCGCCGATCACTGCGTAGCCAGGAAGATCCAGCACCAGGGCGCGCACGCCAGCCCTGATCAGCGAGTGGTCATCCACCAGAAGTAAGTTACAAGTCAATGCATAACCTTATTCGTACTGGCCCGTTCGAGCGCGCGAGGCGCCCAGGGGAAGAGAGCTTCGATTTGAGTGCCTTTGCCCGGTTCGCTGGTCACGGTCAGTGTGCCGCCCAGTTGATTGATTCGCTCGGACATCCCGGCCATGCCGCGTTGTCCCTCGCGCCCCGGGTCTGTGGCGGGGGCAAAACCCTGACCATCGTCACTGATCGATAGTGACAGGCCCTGTGGCAAACGCTGCAGGCAGACCAGCAGATTCTTTGCCTGGGCGTGCCGCAGTATGTTGGTGACCGCTTCCTGGGTGATGCGATAGGCCGCCACGGCCATTTCTTCCGGAATTCCTGTCAGGCGTTGGTGGCACTCCAGGCTCCAGTGCACGGAGGTATTGGCCAGCGTCTTGAGCAGATGGGCGCGCAGGCTGGCTTCCAGTCCGAGGCTGGTCAACTGCCTGGGATTGAGGATGGCCGATACGTCGCGGACTTTGGCGAGGGTTTCTTCCAGGGTGTCGCAGAGTACAGAGCATTGCGCCTGAAGTTCTTCCGGCATTCGACGTTTGAGCCAGTCGCTTTGAAGTTTGGCGGCGGTCAGCAACTGGCCGATGTCGTCATGCAGTTCCCGGCTGAGTCGATGGCGTTCGTTTTCCTGGACCTCGAGCAAGCGATCGGCCAGTTCCTGTGGTTGAAACTTGATCGATTTGCGCGACAAGCGATATTGCACCCAGACACAGCTCAGGGCCGCAATGTTAAACAGCAGTAGACCGAGCGGCAGGGGAATGGAAAAGCAATAGCTCAGCAGGCTGCCGAGCGTGGAACCGGCACACAGCAAAAGCGTGAACCGACGTGCGTTTTCTCGGGAAGGTGGCCACGTGGCGATTGACTTGAGGCTGGCGTACATAGCGGATGGAGCCAATGGATGTTCGCTGCGGGCAGACCGGTCATGCTGGCTGACAGGTCTCTGTTTTGTAATGTTGTACATCGACTTCGGCGGCACATAGTTTCTGTATAAGAAATCCAGCCTGAAACTTACCCGGGCTGTCGCCGCGGCAATCATCTTGCCATTAATTGACGTCAACTAATGGGCGCCATAATACCACTTAAGATACCGTTGGTCGCGTATGCGATATATGTCCAGGGAGTCAGGATGCAAGGCATTCCGGCGTGAGTTCCACAGGGGGAAGTGCGGTTGTCATTGTCGGAAAAAGGTCGAATGTCCAAGGGTTTTTGTCGTTAAGTACCAGGCAAAACCCCAGGTCATTCAGGCAGTCAATTGCCTGAAGAAATAGTTTGATTATTTGAAGTTGTCGTTAGTGGATATGCTGCATTCAATTGCGACATGAGCACCTTCAAGTTTATTGCTGAAACTGGCAATAAAATAGGGGGCGCGGCATGGGGTCCATGAATCTAGGCCTGCCGTTCCAGATAAGGAACGAGCGAGAACGGTTTGGAATTGAGCGGTGGTTGAAAATGACTCTGTCCGACCTGAAAGGCGAACGCTTCGATCAGGGTCGCCTGCTCGGTTTCATCCAGACTGAGTTGGCCTGTGTTCTGGTCGATCAGTTCAAGTTGCCAGGCGATCAGTGTCAGGCAATCTTTCAGCGCACTCAGGGCTTCGTCATGCAGTTCCATGTGATTGTGCGCGTGGTTGAGCAAGCCATGAATGTGCAGCGAAAATTCCGAAACGGCCGCCAGTGCGAGGGCATCCGCTTTGCTGGCCAGCTTGAGCAGGGTGCTGAGCATGCAGTCGATGGCGTCCTTGTCATTGCTGATCAATTGCAGATGACTCAGGCACTCTTCGGTCTTGGCCAGGAGTGATTCGGCTTCGACGAGAAACTCCGGGACCCGCTTTGCCCACTCTTTACGATTGTTCGACATGCTTATCTCCACAACGTCATGACTAATGAGGGGATGTCGTGTGTGTCGACGAGGACGAGCGTCCCGACGTAAACGTTTCGTTGTGAGATCGCGTTCCGCCCGGCTTGAATCAAGGCTGGGGAACTACTTGAGAGGGTGGATGGCCACTGACCTGCGATCGCACACAAAAGCCTGACTCCATTCATGCAATGAGAATGGCGTCACATTAATGGCTATTGGATATCGCGAATATCAGGTTGTGCCTGATTGTTGCTAGGGGAATCCCTTATGCAGCGGAACCTCTTGCGAAAACAATGGTCGCGTCGAAGAGAATGTAGCAGATGAAATCACAACGCCAGTAAAGCATGATGTTAATGTGACATCAATGTTTGAGCGAGGCATTTTGCAAGGGGTCAAGGTCTGGCAAAAACAGCCGATAACCCTCTATTAGTGAATTCATCAGTACAAGCCCAGGAGTCATTGATGGCTGGCATTCTCGATACGGTAGACCAACGTACGCAACTGGTGGGTGAGAATCGCCTGGAAATTCTCATGTTCCGGCTCGCCGGGCGGCAATTGTTCGCAATCAATGTGTTCAAAGTGCAGGAAGTCCTGCAACTGCCAAAACTGACCCTGATGCCGCAGCGCCATCCGTTCGTTTGCGGCGTGGTCAACCTGCGTGGCCAGACCCTGCCGGTGATCGACCTGTCCCAGGCGATCGGCATGCGTCCGTTGGTGCCGGGTCCGAACAGTACGATCATCGTCACCGAGTACAACCGTTCCGTGCAGGCGTTCCTGGTCGGTGGTGTGGACCGGATCGTCAACATGAACTGGGAAGCGATTCTGCCACCGCCGACCAGTGCCGGTCGCCAGCACTACCTGACTGCCATCAGCAAGGTCGACGATCAGTTGGTGGAAATCATCGACGTGGAAAAAGTCCTGGCTGAAATCGTTCCTTACAATGCCAAGGTGTCCCGCGACAAACTCAACGACCCGGTCCTTGAGCGTGCTCGCGGTCGTGAAGTGCTGTTGGTGGATGACTCCAATGTGGCTTTGGCGCAGTTGCGCGACACCCTGGGTCAGTTGGGGGTGAAAATGCACATTGCCAGTGATGGTCTGAAGGCACTGAACATGCTCAAAGCTTGGGCCGACACCGGCGTTCACATGACCGACAAGCTGTTGATGGTATTCACCGACGCGGAAATGCCGGAGATGGATGGCTATCGCCTGACCACGGAAATCCGCAACGACCCGCGTCTGCGTAGCTTGTATGTGGTGCTGCACACGTCCTTGTCCGGCAGTTTCAACGACTCGATGGTCAAGAAGGTGGGCTGCGACAACTTCCTCTCCAAGTTCCAGCCGGACAAATTGGTCGACGTGGTGCGCCAGCGGTTGATGCTGGACGAAGTGCCTGCCTGATCACGACACGGCTTTTGTGGGAGCGGGCCTGCTCGCGAAGGCTTTGTGTCAGGCGACATCGTTTTTGATGGAGTACATCTCCATTCCTGCGGTAACGGCCACTGGCGGTTTCGCCCTTACGGCGACTCACTTTTTTTCAAACGCCAAAAAAAGTAAGCAAAAAAGGCTCGCCCTGAGCGTCCGGCCCCTCGCTGAGGCTCGGCGTTCCTTCGCTCCGGTATCCATCCGGGGGCATCGCCCTCCGGTTGGCTTCGCTGGCACCTGCATGCGATGGGTTCGACTGCGTCGAACGGCGCTGCGCGCCAGTCCCCGGATTAACACCTCCACTCAGCCTGCCGAAGGGGCGGGTGGATCAAAAGCCAAAGCCAAAGCCAACACCAACGCCAGTCTGAGGGTTAGTGTTGTCTGCACTTTGATTCGGCAATCAAGCTCGTATAGGGTGGCATTTTTTATCCACCAGGGAGCTGGCCATGCTGCGTCTGAGCGCGCTTTATCGTTTTCCGTTGAAATCCGGCAAGGGTGAGGCCTTGCAGCAGGTCAGCCTCGACAAGCTGGGGCTGGACGGGGATCGACGCTGGATGCTGGTGGACGAGGCCAGCGGACGCTTCCTGACCCAGCGGGCGGTGGCGCAGATGAGCCAATTGTCGGCGTTGTGGAATGCCGAGGGTGGCTTGAGCCTGGATGCCCCCGGCCATTCACCGATTGATATCGCGTTGCCTGGCAGCGATGCCGAACTGCGTGGCGTGACCATCTGGCGCGACACCTTGCGCGTGCCGGATGCCGGCGATGCAGCGGGTGCCTGGGTCAGTGAATTCATCGGCAGGCCGACGCGCCTGGTGCAAGTGCCACTGGATCGGGCGCGGACAACCCAGGCTGGCTACGGCAAGGACGATGACCAGGTGGCGTTCGCCGATGGCTTTCCCTTGTTGCTGATAGGCCAGGCCTCGCTGGAGGATCTGTCGCAACGGGTCGGCCGACCACTGGAAATGCTGCGCTTTCGACCGAACCTGGTGATCGAAGGCAGCGATGCTTATGCTGAGGATGGCTGGAAACGCATTCGCATCGGCGATGTCGAATTTCGGGTGGTCAAGTCGTGTTCGCGTTGCATCCTGACCACCATCGACCCGCAAACCGGCGAACGCAGCGAAGATCGCGAACCTTTGGCCACCTTGCAGAAGTACCGTGCCGAGGCCGATGGCGCGATGTTCGGCCAGAATCTGGTCAATGACAGCAATGGCCGGCTTGAAGTCGGCATGCCGGTGACGATCCTGGAATAAAGAGCCTGAATAATAAATGCCCGTGTCCAAGGACGCGGGCATTTATTTGTCGCCGTGAAAACCCAGGGTTTTAGCCGCGGTATTCGCACAGGTAAGCGGTGTCTACGGCCACTTTCAGCTGGAACTTGCTGTTGGCAGGTACATTGAACTGGCTGCCGGCGCCGAAGGTTTCCCAGTCGCTGCTGTCCGGCAGCTTGACGGTCAGGGCGCCGGACACCACGTGCATGATTTCACGCTGGCTGGTGCCGAATTCATATTCGCCCGGAGCCATGACGCCGATGGTCGCCGGACCTTCAGCGGTGCCAAAGGCGATCGACTTGACGGTGCCGTCGAAGTACTCGTTGACTTTAAACATGGGCGATTCCTCGAAAAGGGCTAAAAATGGCCGGCCAGTATGCACAAGGGGGCCGGTGTCGTCACCTCTCCAGAGGGGGGAGTATCTGCGGTAACAGGCGCGCGGTATTGCGCGCATCCTCCAGTGCCCGGTGTTGTTGCCCGGCAAATTGCAGGCCGGCCAGTTGCAGCGCGCCATTAAGTCCCAGCGGGCGCTCCAGGCGACGGGCCTTGGCAAAACGTTGCTTGAGGTTGATGTGCGGTGTACGGCTCAGGAGGCTGTCGAGTTGCAGACGCTGCCATTCCTGAATCAGCTGCTGGCGATCGTAATCGCCCCAACTGACCCAACTTTCCAGTGACGCTTGATGTTGTCCGAGCCATTGTTCGAATGAGGGCCAGATCTCGCCCAGCGTTTGTGCCGTATCAACGTCCGCCTGAGTGATGTGCGTCAGTTCGCGGCAAAACGGCGTCAGCAGCGGCCGCCGCAATGGCCGCACAAAGCACTGGAAGTGATCCACTTCGCGCCCTTTGCGGTCCACCAGGGTGGCGCCGATTTCGATGATTTCCATCTCCGTTACTGGCCAACCACCCTCGTCGGTGGTGGCCTCCAGATCAATGACCAGCCATTGAGGCATCGCAGGGTTCCTGGTATCCGCGTCCTGATAGGCTTTGAGCGTAGCCAAACCCGGCGGTTCCGCCTAGCGGCTTATTCGACCTCCAATAAAATCTGACGATTCTTGACCTGATCACCGACCCGGACCTGCAAACGCTTGAGTACGCCGTCGATGCCCGATTTGAGCGGATGCTCCATTTTCATGGCTTCGAGTACCACCAGCAGTTGGCCCTTGCTCACCGGACTGCCCTCGCTGACCAGCACATCGACGATTGCGCCGTCCATAGGTGCCTTGAGGGTGCCGGTGCTGGCACTGACCTGGCTGCCAACCAAAGCCTGGGTCCGATCCGTCAAGCACAGGCTGCCCGGACGGGTAAACAGGCAGATTTGCCCGGCCTGCAGCTGGTAGGCATGGCGTTGACGGATGCCGTCGATCTCCAGGGTAGCCCGGCGTGCATCGCACTCAATGATCTTCAGTTCAAGACTGCGGCTGGCGACTTGAATGCTGTACGCCTGGCCCGGCACGGCGTTCAACGCCACCGACCACTCCTGGTCTTCCAGACCCAGGCGATAGTGCAGCGGCACACTGGCGTTGTTGCGCCAACCCGCCAGCGGCCCGCGGTGCGCACCGGCAGAGGCCTGGTAGAGCAGGGCGCAGGCAATCGCCAACTCTTCTGCGGCGGGTACATGAGGGTGCAGGCACGGATGGTCGGCGAAATGCTGCGTAATGAATCCGGTACTGAATTGGCCGCTGATGAATTGCGGGTGCTGCAACAGGCTGGCGAGCAAGCGCTGGTTGCTCTGCATGCCCAGCAGCACGCTGTCCTGTACTGCCCGCAGCAGCTTGCGTCGGGCTTCTTCGCGGGTGGCGCCATGGGCGATGATCTTGCCCAGCATCGGATCGTAAAAGGGGCTGATGTGTCCACCTTCGATCAGGCCATCATCGATCCGCACGCCATCGCGCAGCGCCGGTTCCCAGGCCGTGATGTGCCCGGTTTGCGGGACAAACCCCTGGGCCGGGTCCTCGGCATAAAGCCTCACCTCCATGGCATGACCGTTGAGTTGTACCTGCTCCTGACGCAGCGGCAACGGTTGGCCTTCGGCGACGTTCAGTTGCCAGGCCACCAAGTCCAGGCCGGTGATCAGTTCGGTAACCGGGTGTTCCACTTGCAGACGGGTGTTCATCTCCAGGAAATAAAACTGTCCGCGCGCATCCAGCAGGAATTCCACGGTGCCCGCGCCGACGTAGTTCACCGCACGACCGGCCTTGAGCGCCGCTTCGCCCATGGCCTGACGCAAGGGGGCGGTCATGACCGGGCAGGGCGCTTCTTCGATGACTTTCTGATGGCGGCGCTGGATCGAACAATCGCGCTCGCCGAGGTAGATCAGGTTGCCGTGCTGGTCGCCGAACAGCTGGACTTCGACGTGCCGTGGCTCGATCAACGCCTGTTCGAGGATCAGTTCATCACTGCCAAATCCATGCAGGGCTTCGGAGCGGGCGGTGCGAACCTGCTCCAGAAAATCACCGGCATCGTGCACCAGGCGCATGCCGCGCCCGCCACCCCCGGCACTGGCCTTGATCATCAGTGGATAGCCGATGCGTTCGGCTTCGCGGCTTAAGGTGGCGTCATCCTGTTCGGCGCCCTGATAACCCTGGATGCAGGGTACGCCGGCGTTGATCATGGCGATTTTCGACAGGCGTTTGCTGCCCATCAGTTCGATGGCTTCGGGGCTGGGGCCGATGAAGGTGATGCCGGCGTGTTGGCAGGCGCGGGCGAACCCCGCGTTTTCCGAAAGAAAACCGTAACCCGGATGGATCGCGTCCGCTCCGGTTCGGCGAGCCGCGTCGAGGATCGCCGGAATGTTCAGGTAAGACTGTTGCACCGGGGCGGGGCCGATGTGCACGGCCTCGTCGGCCATTTGCACATGCAGCGCGTCGGCATCGGCATCGCTGAACACGGCGACGGTTCGATAGCCCAGAACCTGGGCGGTGCGCTGGATGCGACAGGCGATTTCACCGCGGTTGGCGATCAGGATTTTTGTGAATCCGGGCATTGGGTTGTTCCCTAGGTTTTGCGGTGATTGTGAAGGCCTCTTCGCGAGCAAGCCCGCTCCCACATTGGAATGCATTTCAAAATGTGGGAGCGGGCTTGCCCGCGAAGCTTTTTATGAGGCCCACCCCGGTTTTCTTTTTTGCACAAAGGCGATGGTCCCCTCGACGCCTTCCGCACCGGTCACGGCCTCGCTGAACCACTGGGCCGCTTCATCCAGCAGCTCGCTTGACGGCTGCACCGCACTCGCCAGCAACAACTTTTTGGTCGCCGCATTCGCTTGCGGAGCACAACACAGCACGTGGGCCAGCACTTCATCAAGGCGTTCGGCCAGGGCTTGCGGGTCGTGCTCTACAAAATGCACCAACCCCATGCGCCGCGCCTGCGTGCCATCGAAGCGTGCCGCCGTCAGGGCCAAGCGCCGGGTCTGGGTCAGGCCGATGCGCTGGACCACGAACGGAGCAATCTGCGCCGGCAACAGGCCGAGGCTGGTTTCCGGCAGACCGAATTGCGCCTGATGATCGGCCATGGCGATATCGCTGACGCAGGCCAACCCGAAGCCACCACCCAATACCGCGCCTTGCAGCACGGTGATGACGACTTGCGGCGCGTGCTGGGTTTCTTCCAGCAGGGCACCGAAGGCACGGTTCAATTCGCGGTATGCGGTCGCGCCCTGGGTGCGGGCGTTGGCCATGTCCTTGATGTCGCCGCCCGAACAGAAGTGCCCGCCGGCACCGCCGATCACCAGGGCGCGAACAGCACGGTCATCACGCACCGCCGCCAGCACCGCGCGCAGTTCGTTGACCATCTGCAAGCTCATGGCATTGCGGCTTTGCGGGCGATTGAGGGTGATGTGCAGCACGCCGTTATGGGGCTCCAGCAACAACGTCTGGCAAACGGGCAGGCTGCTCATTTCTTTTTCCCCGGCAGGATGCCCATGAGTTTGCAGATGATCCCCAGCATGATTTCGTCGGCGCCGCCGCCGATCGACACCAGCCGCACATCGCGGTAAGCCCGGGCCACCGGGTTGTCCCACATGAAGCCCATGCCTCCCCAATATTGCAGACAGCTGTCGCTGACTTCGCGACCCAGCCGCCCGGCCTTGAGTTTGGCCATGGACGCCAGGCGGGTGACGTCCTGGCCTTTGACGTATTGCTCGGTAGCTTGATAGACCAGTGCGCGCAGGCATTCGATTTCGGTCTGCAATTCGGCCAGACGGAAGTGAATGACCTGGTTATCGATCAGCGCGCTGCCGAACGTCTTGCGCTCCTTGCAGTATTCGATGGTGCTGTCGACGCAGTACTCCAGGCCCTTGATCATGTTTGCTGCGCCGAACAGACGTTCCTCCTGGAACTGCAGCATCTGCATCATGAACCCCGCGCCTTCATGACCGATGCGGTTGCGCTGCGGCACGCGCACGTTGTCGAAAAACACCTGGGCGGTTTCCGAACTGCGCATGCCGAGTTTGTCCAGGTGCGAGCTGAGACTGATGCCGGGAGTGTGCATCGGCACCATGATCAGCGACTTGTTGATGTGCGGCTTGTCGTCCGAGGTGTTGGCCAGCAGACAAATGAAATCGGCGCTGGGCGAGTTGGTGATCCACATCTTGCTGCCGTTGATCACATAGTCATCGCCATCCTTGCGCGCGGTGGTTTTCAACCCCGCCACGTCGGACCCGGCACCGACTTCGGAGACACCGATGCAGCCGACCTGTTCGCCGCTGATCGCCGGGCGCAGGAATTCGTCGCGCAGCTCATCGGAACCGAAGCGCGCCAGGGCCGGGGTGCACATGTCGGTCTGCACGCCGATGGACATCGGAATGCCGCCGCAATGAATGGTGCCGAACTCTTCGGCGGCGACGATCGAGTAGCTGTAGTCCAGCCCCATGCCGCCGAATTTTTCCGGTTTGGAAATCCCCAGCAGGCCAAGGTCGCCGGCCTTGCGGAAGATCTCGTGAATCGGAAAACGTCCGGCCTTTTCCCATTCCTCGACATGAGGATTGATCTCGTGATCGACGAATTGGCGGACGGTGCGGCGCAGTGCTTCGTGTTCCTGGGTGAAGATCATTTTTATTGTTCTCCTTTAGAGTCGGCCTAGAACCGGGCCACACCAAAACTGTTGGCTTGCAACGGCCGCACCTGAGCTTCGTGACAGATATCCAGCAAGTAACCGAGCAAGGTCCGGGTGTCCCGTGGATCGATCAAACCGTCGTCCCACAGATTGGCACTGCCGTAGAGTGCCGTGGACTGGCTGTCGAGTTTCTGCGCGGTGACCTGTTCCAGCGTGTCGAGCATTTTCGGGTCGGGTACCAGGCCATCCTTGGCCTGTTTGGCCTCGGTGACGATGCGCAGCACCTTGCCGGCCTGTGCGCCGCCCATGACCGCGGTGCGGCTGTTGGGCCAGGCGAAGATGAAGCGCGGGTCGAGGCCGCGGCCGCACATCGCGTAGTTGCCGGCGCCATAGGAACCACCCACCACAAGGGTGAGTTTCGGTACACGGGCGTTGGCCACCGCCTGGATCATCTTGGCGCCGTGCTTGATCACGCCTTGCTGCTCCGATTCGGTGCCGACCATGAACCCGGTGGTGTTGTGGAAAAACAGAAGCGGTGTCTGGCTCTGGTCGCACAGCTGAATGAACTGTGCAGCCTTGCTCGCACCCTTGGGCGTGATCGGGCCGTTGTTGCCGATGAAGCCGCAGGTGCGCCCCTGGATTTTCAGGTGACCGCAAACGGTCTGCTGGTCGAACTCGGCCTTGAACTCGAGGAAGTTCGAGCCGTCGGCGATACGGGCGATGATTTCGCGTACGTCGTAAGGCTTTTTCGGATCATCCGGGATCAGCCCCAGCAATTCATCGACGGGGTAGAGCGGTTCTTCCCATTGCGCTTCCGGGCACCACGGCAGTTGATCGTTCCAGGACAGCAGGCTGACGATCTCGCGCACCTGGCGCACGCCGTCGGCATCGTTTTCGGCCAGGTATTCTGCGGTGCCGGCGGTTTGCGCGTGCATCTCGGCGCCGCCCAGTTCTTCATCGGTGGCGACTTCGCCGGTGGCTGCCTTGAGCAGCGGCGGCCCGGCGAGAAACAGCTTGGCCTTGCCGCGCACCACCACCACGTAGTCCGACAAACCCGGCTGATAAGCACCACCGGCCGTCGCCGAGCCATGCACGACGGTAATCTGCGGCAGACCCATGGCCGACATTCGCGCCTGATTGGCAAAGCTGCGCGCACCCTCGACGAAAATCTCCGCTGCATAGTTGAGGTTGGCGCCGCCGCTTTCGGCAAGGGTAATCACCGGCAGTTTGTTTTCCATGGCGATCTGTTGCAGGCGCAGGGACTTTTTCAAACCGCTGGGGGAAATGGTCCCGCCCTTGATCGCGCTGTTGTTCGCCACCACCAGCACGCGCACGCCGGACACGTAGCCTATGCCGGCGATCAAGCCACCACCGGCGGAGCTGCCATCCTTGTCGTCGTGCAGTTTGTAGCCGGCCAGGCTTGCCAGTTCGAGGAACGGTGCACCGGGATCCAGCAGCAGGTTGAGGCGTTCACGGGGCAGCAATTGCCCACGCTTGTCGAATTTTTCCTTGGCTTCAGCGGCCTTGTTCAGCAGGTTCTGTTCGAGCACCCGGACTTGCTCGATGCACGTCAGCATCGCCGCGCGATTGCAGGCGAACTGTTCGCTTTGGGGGTCGAGTTGCGACTGAATCACCGGCATGGGTTATTCCTTGTTCTTGAGCACGTCGGACCGCAGTACGTCTGGTAAGTACGCGCGATGGAAGCCGTTGTACGACTCACTGTTCTGCGCCTTGTGAATCGGCCAGGCCCGCCCGCCGAGGCTGGCGGCGCCATCGATGCGCAAGGTGCTGCCGCTGATAAACGCCGCCGCCGGGCTGAGCAGGAAAACGATCGCGGCGCTGACTTCCGATTCGGTGCCGATGCGCTTGAGCGGGACGTGTTCACGCAAGGTCGGGATCACCGCCTTGAATGCGCCTTCGTAGGTGTCCATGCCACTGGATGCGATCCAGCCCGGTGCCACGGCGTTGACCCGCACCCCGGCATAGCCCCATTCGAAAGCGGCGGTCTTGGTCAGGTTGTCCATGCCCGAACGCGCCGCGCCGGAGTGGCCCATGCCGGGCATGCCGCCCCACATATCGGCGAGCATGTTGACGATGGCGCCGCCGTGCTTGCTCATGGACTGGTTGAACACTTCCCGGGCCATCAGGAAACCGCCCACCAGATTGGTGCGCATGACCGTTTCGAAACCCTTCTGGTTGATCGAGGCCAGGGGCGACGGGTACTGCCCACCGGCATTGTTGACCAGGCCGTGAATCGGGCCGTGCTTGTTGATCAGGTCGCCGACGCGATCCTTGACTGCATCTTCGTCTCGGATGTCGCAGACGATCCAGTCCGCCTTGCCACCGTCCTCGGCAATTTCCGCGGCAACGGCTTTCAGTTTGTCGGCCTTGCGACCCACTAGCAGCACTTGGGCGCCGAGGGCCGCCAGTTCGTGGGCGGTGCAACGGCCGATGCCACTGCCGCCACCGGTCACGATGATGGTCTGGCCTGCAAACAGCTCAGCTTTGAAAATCGAATCGTAAGCCATGGCGGCAATCCTCTAGTTGACCTGGTCGGCGATGCGTTGCGGCACCGGAATCTGGATTTCCAGCAGTTGCTGGGCGAAGGCCTTGCCTTGCGGGTCGATGCGCAGGCTGGCGACACCGCCGCCGCCGAGGGCGTTTTCCAAGAGAAAATTCAGGCTGTGGGTGGCAGGCAAATACCAGCGTTCGACGCGCCCGTGGACCGGGTCGAGGACATGGCTCATCCAGTCGACGATCACTTCCGGGGTCAGCGCTTCAGCGATCCACGGCAGGTACTCGGGCTCGCGGGCCATGACCCCGATGTTGCTGTGGTTGCCTTTATCGCCGGAGCGCGCCACGGCGAGCTTGATCAGTGCCACGCTGGCGTCGGCCGGGCCGTCGGGTTTGGGTGGTTCGAACGGCGCGGGCAAATCGTGGGTATCGAGCACTTCCAGGGCGGGCAGGGCGCATGAATGGCGCTGGCCCATGAGATCAATTTCCAGCGTGCAAGTGGTTTTGTCGATGAGGAACGAGAACAAGCGGATCAGCGGATACACCGTCGGCCGTCCACCGACGATGCCGGTCAGCCCCGGTGCCATGCCAGTGGCGGCCTGGGCGATTTCCCGGGAAAACAGGATCAACGCTTGTTTGTTCGGATGTCGCACCGCCAGTTTGATCACTACTTCACGGCTGTCCTGGCGGTGGCCATGGGGGCCGTAAGTGGCCTCGCTGCCAAGCAGTTCGATACTCACATCGCTGTAGGGCGCCCAGCCGCGCCGGGTGAAGATTTCCGAGGTCTTGTTGATGATCGCTTCGCTGACACGCCGGGCCTTGTCGACCGCATCGATGCCGGCGATCAGGCAACTGGCGGTACAGCGGTAACCATCCGGGTAGGTGGCGCTGACCTTGTATTGATCGGTCGGCGCAAGGCCTTTTGCACCGTGCACCTGAACGGCGTTCTTGCCTTGTTGCACGAGTCTGACCTGGGTGAAATCGCAGACTACGTCCGGCAGCAAATAAGCGCGCGGATCGCCGATCTCATAGAGCATCTGTTCGCCCACCGTCAGAGGTGTAACCAGGCCTCCGGAGCCCTCGGGTTTGCTGATGATGAACTGGCTGTCGGCGCTGACTTCGACGATGGGAAAGCCGATGTGTTCGTAGTCGGGCACATCGCGCCAGTCAGTAAAGTTGCCGCCGGTGCACTGCGCGCCGCATTCGATGATGTGCCCGGCCAGCGCAGCCTGCGCCAGTTTGTCGTAGTCGTGCCACGACCAGCCGAATTCATGCACCAACGCCGCGCTGACCACGGCGCTGTCGACCACGCGCCCGGTGATCACGATGTCCGCGCCAAGGCGCAGGGCCTCGACGATGCCCGGCGCGCCGAGGTAGGCGTTGGTCGAGACGCACATTGGCGGAAGCGGGGCGCCGCTGAACATTTCATGAACACCGCGAGCGCTCAATTGCTTGAACTGCGGTTGCAGGTCATCACCCAGCAGCACGGCGATCTTCAAGGCGACCCCGGTCTTGTCGCAAGCCGCTTGCAGGGCGGCGGCACAGGCCTGTGGATTGACCCCGCCGGCATTGCTGATGACGCGGATTTTCCGCTCGGCGATCTGCGGGAGCAGGGGGCTCAAGACTTCAACGAAGTCGCTGGCGTAACCGGCCTGGGGATCTTTCATCCGCGCGCCGGCCATGATCGACAGGGTGATTTCCGCCAGGTAATCGAATACCAGGTAGTCCAGGCGTCCGGCTTCCACCAGTTGCTCGGCGGCGGTCGAGGTGTCGCCCCAGAAAGCACTGGCGCAACCGATGCGAATAGTTTTGGGCGCAGTCAATTCCATAACCCCCTCCGGCAAATGTGTCTCGAGACTACCAAGCAAGCGCTTGGTTTGTAAACGACTGAAATATCTTATGCCCGAGCGCTTGCTTGGTTGCCAATGCCAGCTTAAATTGCCCGCGCAACCCCGCTGTTTTAGCGGTGATCATGACTGTAGGAGAGAACGGGTGGACGAGCAAAAAGCCCTGAGGGTCATGCGTGAACTGGTCGACAACGGCCAGTTGACCGATCCGGACAGCGCCCGTGGCAAGCTGCTGCAAGTGGCGGCCCACCTGTTTCGCAATAAAGGCTACGAGCGCACCACGGTGCGTGATCTTGCTGGCGCCGTGGGTATCCAGTCGGGGAGCATTTTCCATCACTTCAAGAGCAAGGACGAAATCTTGCGGGCAGTGATGGAAGAGACCATCCGCTACAACACGGCGCTGATGCGCGCAGCCATCGCCGAAGCCGGCAGCGTGCGCGAGCGGGTGCTGGCGCTGATCCGTTGTGAATTGCAGTCGATCATGGGTGGCAGCGGCGAGGCCATGGCGGTGCTGGTCTACGAATGGCGCTCGCTGTCCGAGGACGGCCAGGCCAAAGTCCTGGCGCTGCGGGACATCTATGAAGACATCTGGCTGCAGGTGCTGGGTGAGGCCAAGAGTGCCGGGTTCATACGCGGTGATGTATTCGTCACCCGACGCTTCCTCACCGGAGCATTGTCCTGGACCACCACCTGGTTTCGCGCCGATGGCAGTATGAGCCTCGATCAGTTGGCCGATGAGGCGCTGATTCTGGTGTTGGAGGAGAAATAATAAGTTTGTGTTGGTCGGCAGGAAACTGGCTAACTGGGCGAAACCGCCTAGCTTGAATGCATTGATGCGGTATTTCTGGGGAGTGGGTCGTTTTGATGTCTTCGCCAATTTGGACGGCTTCGCGTCTTTTGCTGGCAGCGCTGGCGGCGTTATCGATACTGCCGTCCCAGGCAGCACAACTGGTGCGCATCGGTGCCGCACATTTTCCGCCGTATACCGTGCGCCCGGAAACCGGTGTCGACACGGGGCTGCTGCCGCAACTGGTCGAAGCGCTCAACGCCCTGCAAAGCAATTATCAGTTCGTACTGGTGCCGACTTCCATTCCCCGGCGTTTTGGTGACTTCAAGCAAGGCCGGGTGGACATGGCGATCTTCGAAAACCCCGACTGGGGCTGGAAAGATATTCCACACACCACTGTCGACATGGGCCTGGAAGACGCCGAGATATTCGTCGCGCAACGCCGGCCCGAAGGACAACCAGCTCGCCAGCAAGACTATTTTGCCAACCTGACGGGAAAACGACTGGCGCTGTTCAGCGGTTACCACTACGAATTCGCCAATTTCAACGCCGAGCCCAAATACCTCGCCACCCACTACAACGCCACGTTGACCTACTCCCACGACAGTAACCTGCTGATGGTACTGCGCGGCCGCGCCGACATCGCCCTGGTCACACGCTCTTACTTGAGCGACTACTTTTTACGCAATCTGAAAGTCGCCGATCAGTTGCTGGTGTCCGATCGTATCGATCAGGTTTATCACCACTACGCCATCCTGCGCCCCACCGCGCCGATCACGGGCGAGGCGTTCGGAAACTTGCTGCAAGGGCTGCGGGACAATGGGCAGATGCTGAAGATTTTCAACCCGTACAAGATTGCGATCGTGCCGGTGCCGCACTAAGCGGGATGGCGTCACAGGTCGCGTTTTGACCGTAATCCTGTTCTTAGGAAGCGGGTGTATATCCGTCTTGATCAGATCCTCTTAAATTTCCCACCCCGGCTCACGTCACATCGTAGAACTGTCGACGATTATCGTGAGCCCGATCCATGTCCAATCCCAATGCCCTGACTGCCCTGGCCTTACCCACAGGCAACCGTCTTGTAGCCGACGAAACCGAAAACCGGCTGAGCCTCAGCCTTGAAGGACAACCACTGATCCAGCTGCGCCTGAACCGCGACTGCCAGTTGCAACTGCAATTGGAAGAGAGCAGCGATCATCCTGTCAGCCAGGCCATTTGGTCAGCCTGCTATTGGTTGTTCGCCCGAAACCCGGCCTGCCAGCGCCTGACCTGGCGACTGGATGAAGCGCCGACTGAGGCTTTGCTCAGCGGCTTACTGGTCACTACGGAAACCGTCGGCGAGTACCGCTGCGAACGCACCTTGTTCTGGCAGTTGCCGCAGCCCTGGCGGGTGCAGCCGCTGACCAGCAGTTATCCACAGCAAATGGTCATCAGTGGTGGCAAGCGCCATCCGCTGCGGCCGGTAAAGCCGCAGGGCGAGGTCTATCGGCGTTTCGATGCACGACTCGGGGCTTGGATTTCCTTGCGCACGGTCGACATCGACCAAGACCTTGCCCGTTTCAACCGTTGGCAGAACAGCCCGCGCGTGGCAAGTTTCTGGCAGGAGGAGGGCAGTCTCGAACAGCATCGTGAGTACCTGAAAAAACTCGCAGCGGATCCCCACACGGTGACGCTGATCGGCTGTTTCGACGATCAACCGTTCGCCTATTTCGAAGCCTATTGGGCCAAGGAAGATCGCATCGCACCGTTCTACGATGCCGGCGATTACGACCGGGGCATTCACATGCTGGTGGGTGAAGAAAACCACCGCGGTCCGCACAAGGTGGCGAGCTGGTTAACGGCGTTGACGCACTACCTGTTTCTCGACGATCCGCGCACTCAGCGAGTGGTTGCCGAGCCTCGTGCCGATAACGCCAGGATGATCGGGTACATGCAGGGGCAGCGATTCCATTGCGAAAAGGAATTCGACTTCCCGCACAAGCGTGCCGCGTTGATGGTGTTGGGGCGTGAGCGGTTTTTTGAGCGGTGTGAGTTGGTTTGATGGGTAGGGCTCAAGACCTTCACTGGTCTTGAGTCAGTCTTCGCGAGCAAGCCCGCTCCCACATTTGACCTGTGAACGCAGGACTAATGTGGGAGCGGGCTTGCTCGCGAAGGGGGGCGACGCAAATGTCAGATCTTAACGACGGGCGCTGGTATGCGCACGACTGCCCGAGACCTTGCGGCAATGCACCAGTGCATCGCGAATCATGAAGTTCACCAGGGTCGGCGAGACACCGAGTTCCTTGGCAATATCCTTTTGAGGCACGCCGTGCAGGCGGTACATCTCGAAGGCGTAGCGGGTGCGGCTCGGCAGTTCGGTGAGCGCGTCGGCGATGTTTTCCAGGGTGGAAAAATTGATGTGCGACGTTTCCGGTGAAGCCCCCTGAATCACCACGTTCAGACCTTCCTCTTCAGGCCCGGAATATTTCAGCTCCAGTGCCTGCTTGCGGTAATGATCGATCGCCAGGTTGCGCACGATCTGGAACAGATAGCTGAGCTGAGCCTTGAACGAGGACGTGATCTGCGGCGCCGATTGCAGGCGGAAGAATGCATCCTGCACCACATCCTCGGCACGCGAGCGACAGCCGGTGATGCGGGCAGCAATCTTGACCAGAATCAGTCGATTGTCGACGAAGGCCTGTAGTAGCGGCGAATCGCACCTGCTTGTGGACACTTGTTCCGTCATGGAAATCACCTTGCTGCCAAATAGGTCGGTAGGACGCCTGGATGACCTGGGCAGTCCTACACATCGAGCGACAAATTATGTTGAATGATAATGATTGTCAATTGAGAAAGAGAAGTAATGCTCCTTGAAGGTGCAGAACGAGAACTGCGACACGCTGTCGCTCCCCTTGCGGCCCCGGCCCGGTTGGCGTTCAAGCCAGTCGACTAATTATTTCAAGATGTCATCCGTTCTCATTGGTGAATGGCTCCGGGCCGCAACCCCGGGAGTACAGCATTACCAATGCCTCGCGCGCTCGGCGAAGACCGCGTCCTGCGCGCCTTTGAATGGGGCGTGACGTCCGTGGGAGCGAGCAGGCTCGCTCCCAAAAAAAACCGATTTTATTTGCAAGCCGAATTCAGGCAGGAAACCTCATGACCGACGCATTCGAAATCCCCGGCACACTGGTCCAAGCCCTTCAGCGCCGCGCGGTCCTGACGCCGGATCGGCTGGCCTTGCGTTTTCTCGCCGAAAGCGAGGATCAGGCTGTGGTGCTCAGTTATCGTGAGCTGGATCAGCGAGCGCGGATTATTGCCGGTGCGCTGCAGGCCGAAGCCGGTTTGGGTGATCGCGCGGTGCTGTTGTTTCCCAGCGGCCCGGATTACGTCGCGGCGTTCTTTGGCTGCTTGTATGCCGGGGTCATCGCCGTGCCGGCTTACCCACCGGAGTCGACGCGCCGGCATCATCAGGAGCGCCTGCTGTCGATCATCGGCGATGCCGAGCCGCGTCTGTTGTTGACCAGCGCCGGCCTGCGCGATGCACTGCTGCAGATTGAAGGTGCACCGCCGCTGCTGTGTGTCGACACGCTCGACAATGCGCTGGCCGAGCGCTGGTTCGAGCCGGACCTGCAAGATGATGACATTGCCTTTCTGCAATACACCTCCGGCTCCACCGCGTTACCCAAAGGCGTGCAAGTCAGTCACGGCAATCTGGTGGCGAACGAGCTGTTGATCCGCCACGGTTTCGGCATCGACCTCAATCCCGACGACGTGATCGTCAGCTGGCTGCCGCTGTACCACGACATGGGCTTGATCGGCGGCCTGTTGCAACCGATTTTCAGCGGTGTGCCGTGCGTGTTGATGTCGCCGGCGTACTTTCTCGGCCGGCCATTGCGCTGGCTGGAAGCGATCAGCGAGTACGGCGGCACTATCAGTGGCGGGCCGGATTTTGCCTATCGCTTGTGCAGCGAGCGGGTCAGCGAGTCGGCGCTGGAGCGACTCGACCTGAGCCGCTGGCGTGTGGCGTATTCCGGGTCCGAGCCGATTCGCCTCGACACCCTGGAGCGCTTTGCCCGGAAGTTCGCCCGCTGCGGTTTCACAGAGGACAGTTTCATGGCCTCTTACGGTTTGGCTGAAGCTACGCTTTTCGTGGCCGGTACTGCGCGCGGTCAAGGTATCGGCAACCTGCGTGTCGACGATCAAGCCCTGGCGCAGAACCGTGCACAAATGGGCGAGGGCAGCGCGATCATGAGTTGCGGCATCAGCCAGCCCGATCATGGGGTGCTGATCATCGACCCTGCATCGCTCGGCGAGCTGGCGGACAACGCGGTGGGCGAAGTCTGGGCCACCGGCCCGAGCATCGCCCACGGCTACTGGCGCAACCCCGAGGCGTCCGCCAAGACTTTCGTTCAGCACGCCGGCCGGACCTGGCTGCGCACCGGTGATCTGGGCTTCATGCGCGGCGGTGAACTGTTCATCACCGGTCGCCTGAAAGACCTGCTGATCGTGCGCGGGCACAACCTTTATCCACAGGACATCGAGCAAACCGTCGAGCGTGAAGTGGAGGTGGTGCGCAAAGGGCGCGTTGCCGCGTTCGCGGTGAACATCGGGGGTCAGGAAGGCATCGGCATCGCTGCGGAAATCAGCCGTAGCGTGCGAAAAGTCCTGCCGCCCGAAGCCCTGATCAAAGCCATTCGCCAGGCCGTGGCCGAGGCCTATCAGGAAGCACCGAGTGTGGTGGTGCTGCTCAATCCGGGCGCCTTGCCCAAGACCTCCAGCGGCAAGTTACAACGCTCGGCGTGCCGCAATCGCCTGGCGGACGGCAGCCTCGACAGCTATGCGGTGTTCCCGTCGGCCACCACTGAAAACCAAGAATCGACGGCATCTGCCTGCGAACTGGAAGCACGGATCGGCCAGATCTGGGCCGAACAATTGAACGTCAATCAGGTCAGCGCCGACGATCATTTCTTCCTGCTCGGCGGCAACTCGATCGCCGCCACGCAAGTGATCGCCCGGGTGCGTGATGAACTGGGCCTGGAGCTGAACCTGCGCCTGCTGTTCGAAGCACCGACCCTGGCTGCGTTCGCCGCCGCCGTGGCACAGCAACAACAAGACGGCGGCAGCGCCCAAGGCGAAATCACCGCGTTGTCGGGCACCGATGCGATGCCGCAATCGCTGGCGCAAAACCGTCTGTGGATAACCTGGCAACTTGATCCGCAAAGCAGCGCCTACAACATTCCCGGTGCCTTGCGCCTGCGCGGCGAGCTGGACGAAGACGCCCTGCGCATCAGCTTCCAGCAATTGATCGAGCGCCACGAATCCCTGCGCACGCGGTTCTTCGAGCGCGACGGCGTGGCCTTGCAACAGGTCCAAGCCGCAGGCGCGTTCAATCTGCAACTGATCGACATCAGTGATCTGCCGCTCTGCGAGCGTGAAGCTCGCGCTCGGCAAATCCGCGAGGACGAGGCTCGCACCCAGTTCGATCTGGAAAATGGCCCGTTGCTGTGGGTAACGCTGGTGCGCCTGGATGACGAAGATCATCAGCTGTTGGTGACGATGCACCACATCATCGCCGACGGTTGGTCGCTGAACGTACTGATCGACGAGTTCTCGCGGCTGTACACGGCGGCCTGCCAAGGGCAGCAGGCAGCGCTCGCTTCATTGCCCACGCAATACGCCGATTACGGCAGCTGGCAGCGCCAATGGCTGGCACAAGGTGAGGGCCAGAGGCAACTGGCTTACTGGAAAGCGCAATTGGGTGACGAGCACCCGACGCTTGAACTGGCCACCGATCATCCGCGTTCCGCCAGGCAGAATCACAGCGCCGCCCGTCACACCGTGCGTCTGGGCGCGCCCCTGAGCGAGGCCATTCGCCAGACTGCCCAGACCCATGAGTCGACATCCTTCATGTTGTTGCTCGCCGCGTTCCAGACCCTGTTGCATCGCTACAGCGGTCAGCGCGACATCCGCATCGGCGTGCCCAATGCCAACCGCCCGCGTCTGGAAACCCAAGGCCTGATCGGGTTCTTCATCAACACCCAGGTGCTGCGCGCCGAGGTGGATTCGCGGCTGCCATTCATCGAATTGCTGGGGCAAACCCGTCAGGCCGCGTTGGGCGCGCAGGCGCATCAGGATCTGCCGTTCGAACAATTGCTCGAAGCCTTCCCACAGGCGCGTGAACAAGGCTTGTTCCAGATCATGTTCAACCATCAGCAGCGTGACCTCAGCGCCTTGAAACGCCTGCCGGGGTTGCTCGCTGAAGAGCTGCCGTGGCACAGCCGTGAAGCCAAGTTCGATCTGCAACTGCACAGCGAAGAGGATCGCAACGGTCGCCTGACGTTGTCCTTCGACTATGCCGACGAGTTGTTCGACGCCGCGACCATTGAGCGTCTGGCCGCGCATTTCAGCCATCTGCTACAAGCCATATGTGCGCAACCGGCCACCGCTGTCGGCGACCTGCAGTTGCTGACGTCGACCGAACACGAACAGCAAAACACCTGGGGCGTTACCCCGTGCGAACCGGCGCAACAGTGGCTGCCGGCGCTGCTCAACGAACAGGCACGCCAGACGCCGGAGCGTACCGCACTGTTGTGGGACGGCGGCAGCCTGGACTTCGCCGAACTGCACACCCAGGCCAATCGCCTGGCTCATTACCTGCGCGACAAAGGTGTCGGTCCGGATACCTGCGTAGCCATCGCCGCCGAGCGTTCGCCGCAACTGCTGATCGGCCTGCTGGCGATCATCAAGGCCGGTGGCGCCTACGTGCCTCTGGACCCGGATTACCCCGCCGAGCGTCTGGTCTACATGCTCAGCGACAGTGGCGTCGAGTTGCTGCTGACCCAGACCGCTTTGCTCGACCGCTTGCCGGCCACCGATGGCGTCAGCGTGATCGCCATGGACACCCTGCATCTGGAAAACTGGCCGAGCCATGCGCCAGGCCTCCATTTGCACGGCGACAACCTGGCCTATGTGATTTACACCTCCGGTTCGACCGGCCAACCAAAAGGTGTCGGTAATACCCACGCAGCCTTGGCCGAACGTCTGCAATGGATGCAGAACACTTATCGCTTGAACGACAGCGACGTGCTGATGCAGAAGGCGCCGATCAGTTTCGACGTGTCAGTCTGGGAATGCTTCTGGCCACTGATCACCGGCGCGCGCCTGCTGATCGCCGGCCCCGGTGAACATCGCGATCCACATCGCATCGCGCAGCTTGTTCAAGCCTTTGGCGTGACCACGCTGCACTTCGTGCCACCGCTGCTTTCACTGTTCATCGACGAACCGCTGAGCGCCGAATGCACGAGTTTGCGTCGTGTGTTCTCCGGCGGCGAAGCCTTGCCCGCCGAATTGCGCAATCGCGTGCTGGCACACCTGCCGGCGGTGCAACTGCACAATCGCTATGGCCCGACTGAAACCGCGATCAACGTCACTCATTGGCACTGCAGCAGCGCCGATGGCGAGCGTTCGCCGATTGGCCGGCCGCTGGGCAACGTGGTCTGCCGCGTGCTGGATAGCGAATTCAATCCGGTGCCGGTCGGTGTGCCGGGTGAACTGTGCATCAGTGGCATTGGCCTGGCCCGTGGTTACCTTGGTCGTCCGGCGCTGACCGCCGAACGTTTCGTGGTCGACCCACTGGGTGAACAGGGGGCGCGGCTGTATCGCACCGGCGACCGTGCACGCTGGACGGCGGACGGCGTGATCGAATACCTCGGTCGTCTCGATCAGCAGGTCAAGTTGCGGGGCTTTCGCGTCGAACCGGAAGAAATCGAAGCGCGTCTGCTGGCCCGGGAGGGCGTCGCCCAGGCCGTGGTGCTGGTGCGCGAAACCGCGGCCGGTGCACAGCTTATCGGCTATTACACCGCCACTGACGCCACCGAAACCGAAGAGGCTCAAACCGCGCATCTGAAAACCGCACTGGCCGCCGAACTACCGGAGTACATGGTCCCGGCGCAACTGATGCGCCTGGTGCAAATGCCCCTCAGCCCGAGTGGTAAAGTCGACCGTCGCGCCCTGCCGGAACCGCAGTGGCAGGTGCGTGAACACGTTGAACCGGTGACTGAACTGGAACAACAAATCGCCGGCATCTGGCGCGAAGTGCTGGGGCTGGAACAAATCGGCCTGCGCGACGATTTCTTCGCCCTCGGCGGTCATTCGTTGCTGGCCACGCAAATCATCTCCCGTACCCGTCAGGCCTGTGACGTCGAGTTGCCGCTGCGTGCGCTGTTCGAGCACAGTGAACTCGGCGCGTTTGCCGAACAGATCCGCCTGATCCAGGCCAGCGGCCACACCAACAAACAGCCGCCAATTGAAAAGGTCGATCGTCATCAACCGGTGCCGCTGTCCTATTCCCAGCAGCGCATGTGGTTCCTCTGGCAAATGGAACCGGACAGCCCGGCCTACAACGTCGGCGGCATGGCGCGTCTGCGCGGGGTATTGGATGTCGGGCGTTTCGAGGCGGCGCTGCAGGCGCTGATCCTGCGCCACGAAACCCTGCGCACCACCTTTCCGAGCGTCGACGGCGTGGCCCGTCAGCAGGTGCATGCCGAGACGGGTGTGCGCATGGATTGCAAGGATTTCTCGACGTTGTCCATTGACGACCGCGAGCAGCGCGTGCAGCAACTGGCTGACGATGAAGCGCACCTGCCGTTCGACCTGGAAACCGGTCCGCTGCTGCGTGCTTGTCTGGTCAAGACCGCCGGGCAAGAACACTATTTCGTGCTGACCCTGCACCACATCGTCACCGAAGGTTGGGCGATGGACATTTTCGCCCGGGAACTCAGCGTACTGTACGAAGCCTTCGTCGACGACCGCGAATCGCCGCTGGCGCCGTTGCCGGTGCAGTACCTGGACTACAGCGTCTGGCAGCGCCAGTGGCTGGAGTCCGGCGAACGTCAACGCCAGCTCGACTATTGGACTGCGCAGCTGGGCGGCGAACATCCGTTGCTGGAGTTGCCCGGTGACCGTCCGCGCCCACCGGTGCAAAGCTATCAGGGCGAACTGTTCCGTTTCGACTTGAGTGATGATCTGGCGGCGCGGGTCCGTGCCTTCAATGCGCAACAGGGCCTGACACTGTTCATGACCATGACCGCCGCGCTGGCTGTGCTGCTTTATCGCTATAGCGGTCAGACCGACCTGCGCATCGGCGCGCCGGTGGCCAACCGCATCCGCCCGGAAAGCGAAGGGCTGATCGGCGCGTTCCTCAACACCCAGGTGTTGCGCTGCCAGCTCGATGGCCAGATGTCGGTCGGCGAGTTGTTCGAGCAGGTGCGCCACACCGTGATCGAAGGCCAGTCCCATCAGGACCTGCCATTCGATCATCTGGTGGAGGCCTTGCAACCACCGCGCAGCGCCGCCTACAACCCGTTGTTCCAAGTGATGTGCAACGTGCAGCGCTGGGAATTCCAGCAGAGCCGCACACTCGCCGGCATGAAGGTGGAGTACCTGGCCAACGATGCCCGCGCGACCAAGTTCGACCTCAACCTTGAAGTCACCGACCTCGACCAACGCCTGGGCTGCTGCCTGACCTACAGCACCGATCTGTTCGACGAGCCGCGCATCGCGCGCATGGCCAGACATTGGCGCAACCTGCTGCAAGCGCTGATCACCGATCCGCAGCAACGTCTGAGCGAACTGCCGCTGCTCGATGCGCCGGAACAGCAACAACTGCTCGACAGCCTTGGTGTCGAGCCGGGCGAGCATCGCCTCGATCAGTGCATCCATCATCTGTTTGCCGAGCAGGCGCTGGTGCGCAAGGACGCGCCGGCACTGACCTTCGCCGGGCAAACCCTCAGCTACGCCGAACTCGACAGCCGCGCCAATCGCCTGGCCTGGGCGCTGCGCGAACGTGGCGTCAGGCCGCAGGTGCGCGTGGGCCTGGCGCTGGAGCGTTCGCTGGACATGGTGGTCGGCCTGCTGGCGATCCTCAAGGCCGGTGGCGCCTACGTGCCGCTGGACCCGGAATACCCGCTCGATCGCCTGCATTACATGATCGAGGACAGCGGCATTGGCTTGCTGCTCAGCGATGCGGCGATGTTCAAGGCGCTGGGTGAGTTGCCATCCACCGTGGCCCGTTGGTGCCTTGAAGAGGACGCCCCCGAACTGGCCCATTACCCGACCACCGAGCTGCCATTGCTCAGCCTGCCGCAACATCAGGCTTACCTGATCTACACCTCGGGTTCCACCGGCAAGCCCAAAGGCGTGGTGGTGTCCCACGGTGAAATCGCCATGCACTGCCGCGCCGTGATTGAGCGCTTCGGCATGCGCCCGGATGATTGCGAGCTGCATTTCTATTCGATCAACTTCGACGCCGCCACCGAGCGCCTGCTGGTACCACTGCTCAGCGGTGCGCAGGTAGTGTTGCGTGCCCAGGGCCAATGGGATGCTGAAGAAATCTGTGGATTGATCCGCACCCATCGCATCAGCATTTTGGGGTTCACCCCAAGCTACGGCAGCCAGTTGGCGCAGTGGTTGGCGACGAAATACGAAATCCTGCCGGTACGCATGATCATCACCGGCGGTGAAGCACTGACCGGGGAACACTTGCAGAGGATTCGCGCGGCGTTCAAGCCGAGCCTGTTCTTCAATGCCTACGGCCCGACTGAAACCGTGGTCATGCCGCTGGCCAGTCTCGCGCCCGAGGTGTTGGAGGAGGGAACCGGCAGCGTGCCGATCGGCAGCGTGATCGGCGCCCGCGTGGCGTACATTCTTGACGCCGATCTGGCCCTGGTGCCACAAGGCGCGACGGGTGAGTTGTTCGTCGGCGGTGCTGGCTTGGCCCAGGCGTATCACGAGCGTGCGGGCATCACCGCCGAACGCTTTGTCGCCGATCCGTTCGCGGCCAATGGCGGGCGCATGTACCGCACCGGTGACCTGGTGCGCCAGCGTGCCGATGGATTGGTGGAATACCTGGGCCGGATCGACCATCAAGTGAAAATCCGTGGTTTCCGCATTGAGCTGGGTGAAATCGAAACCCGCCTGCTGGACCATGAGTCGGTGCGTGAAGCGGTTGTATTGGCACTCGATGCACCGAGCGGCAAACAACTGGTTGGCTATCTGGTAACGAACGTTGCCGAGCAAGGCGAAGTGCAACAGGCCGACCTGCGCGAAGCCCTCAAGTCACACCTCAAGGCGCAACTGCCGGACTACATGGTGCCCACGCATCTGATCCTGCTGGCCAGTATGCCGCTGACCGCTAACGGCAAGCTCGATCGCCGTGCGTTGCCGGCACCGGACCCGGAGCTGAACCGCCAACAGTACGTGGCACCGAGCAACGAACTTGAGGTGACCCTGGCGCAGATCTGGTGCGAAGTGCTCAACGTCGAACAGGTCGGTCTCAACGACAACTTCTTCGAACTCGGCGGCGACTCGATCCTGTCGATCCAGGTGGTCAGCCGCGCGCGGCAGCAAGGCATTCACTTCAGCCCGCGAGACCTGTTCCAGCACCAGACCGTGCAGACCCTCGCGGTCATGGCAACTCGCACCGAGCAGGTCATTGCCGATCAGGGATTGCTCACCGGCCAATCGCGCCTGACGCCGATCCAGCACTGGTTCTTCGACACCGACATCCCGCAGCGCCAGCACTGGAACCAGGCGTTGTTGCTGCAACCGACCATGACGCTGGAACCCCATCGCCTCGAGCAGGCGTTGCTGGCGCTGATTGAACAACACGATGCCTTGCGCCTGCGCTTCAGTGAAGTCGCTGGTCAATGGCATGCCGAGCATCAGGCAATTTCCGATACGCCGGTGTTGTGGCAAGTGCGCGTGTTGTCCATGGACAAATGTGCCGCCCTGTTCGCCGACGCCCAGCGCAGCCTCGACCTTGCAGAAGGACCGCTGATGCGCGTGCTGCTGGTCGATGGCCCCGAGGGGCAGCAACGGCTGTTCATCGCCATTCACCACCTGGTGGTGGACGGGGTTTCATGGCGTGTGCTGCTGGACGACCTGCAACGCGTGTATCGCCAACTCGACGCACAGCAGGTGGTGAAACTGCCGGCGAAAACCAGCGCGTTCAAGGACTGGGCCGCACGCTTGCAAGCCTATGCCGGCAGCGAATCCCTGCGAGAAGAACTGGGCTGGTGGCAGGCGCAACTGGCAGGGCCGAATGCGCATTTGCCGTGCGAACGCCCCGAGGGCGGCCGACAGAACCGCCATGCGCACACCGTCAGCGTGCGCCTCGATAGCAAGCGCACCCGGCAATTGCTGCAACAGGCACCGAGCGCTTATCGCACCCAGGTCAACGACCTGTTGCTGACCGCGCTGGCCCGTGTTGTGTGCCGCTGGAGTGGTCACGAATCGGCGTTGATTCAACTGGAAGGTCATGGCCGCGAAGCGCTGTTCGACGAGATCGACCTGACCCGCACCGTCGGTTGGTTCACCAGCGCTTATCCACTGCGCCTGACACCCGCGCCAGAGCAGGGGGACTCGATCAAGGCGATCAAGGAGCAACTGCGTGCCGTGCCGCATAAGGGCCTGGGTTACGGTGTGCTGCGTTATCTCGCCGATGATCTGAGCCGTCAGCGCATGGCCGCGTTGCCGGTGGCGCCGATCACCTTCAACTACCTGGGGCAGTTCGACCAGAGCTTCGGTGCCGAGGCGTTGTTCCGTCCGCTGGATGAAGCCATCGGCGCGGCCCACGATCCGCGGGCGCCGTTGCCCAACGAGTTGAGCGTCGACGGTCAGGTCTACGGCGGTGAACTGGTACTGCGCTGGACTTTCAGCGCCGAACGCTTTGATCCGCAAACCATCCGCGATCTGGCCGACGCTTACGTGGGCGAGTTGCAGAACCTGATCGAGCATTGCCTGGCGGATGACGCGGGCGGCCTGACGCCGTCGGACTTCCCGCTGGCGAAACTGAGCCAGACACAACTCGATGCGCTGCCGGTGCCGGCCTCGGTCATCGAAGACGTCTATCCGCTGACCCCGATGCAGGAAGGCATGTTGCTGCACACCTTGCTGGAGCCGGGCACCGGCCTGTACTACATGCAGGACCGCTACCGCATCAACAGCGAGCTTGATCCGCAGCGCTTCGCCCAGGCCTGGCAAGCGGTGATCGCCCGTCATGAAGCCTTGCGTGCGTCATTCTGCTGGAACATCGGCGAAGACATGCTGCAGGTTATCCACAAGCCGGGCAGCACGGCGATTGAATACCTGGACTGGAGCGATCTTGCCGGCGCCGAGCAGGAGGCCAAGCAGGAAGCCAGGCTGCAAACCTTGCTCAAGACCGAGCGCGAAGCCGGGTTCGATCTGCTCAATCAGGCACCGTTCCACCTGCGCCTGATCCGGGTCGGCGCGGCGCGTTACTGGTTCCTGATGAGCAACCACCACATCCTCATCGATGCCTGGTGCCGTTCGTTGCTGATGAACGATTTCTTCGAAATCTACAGCGCCCTCGGCGAAGGCCGGGAAATCCAGCTGGCCGTACCGCCGCGCTATCGCGACTACATCGGCTGGTTGCAACGCCAGAACCTGGACGAAGCACGGCAGTGGTGGAAAACCAACTTGCAGGGCTTCGAACGGACCACACCGATCCCGAGCGACCGACCGTTCCTGCGTGAACATGCCGGCGACAGCGGCGGCATGATTGTCGGCGACCGCTACACAAGGCTAGACGCCCGTGACGGTGCACAATTGCGCGAACTGGCCCAGGCCCATCAACTGACCATCAATACGTTCGCCCAGGCAGCGTGGGCTTTGGTGCTGCGACGCCTGAGCGGCGATCGAGACGTGCTGTTCGGCGTCACGGTGGCCGGGCGTCCGGTGGACATGCCGCAAATGCAGCGCACCGTCGGCCTGTTCATCAACAGCATCGCGCTGCGAGTGAAGATGCCGGAGGACGATCAGCGTTGCAGTGTGCGTCAGTGGCTGACGGGGTTGCTCGACAGCAACATGCAGTTGCGCGAGTACGAGTACCTGCCGCTGGTGAACATCCAGGAGCAGAGTGAGCTGCCCAAAGGTCAGCCGCTGTTCGACAGCCTGTTCGTGTTCGAAAACGCCCCGGTGGAAGTCTCGGTGCTGGACCGCGCACAAAGCCTCAACGCCACCTCGGATTCGGGCCGCACCCACACCAACTTCCCGCTGACGGCGGTGTGCTATCCGGGGGATGACCTTGGGCTGCACCTGTCTTACGACCAGCGTTACTTCGACGAGCCCACGGTCGAACGCCTGCTCGGCGAGTTCAAGCGACTGCTGCTGGCGTTGGTCGAAGGCTTCCACGAGGACATGGCCGACCTGCCATTGCTGGGGGGCGAGGAACAGGACTTCCTGGTCCATGGCTGCAACCAGAGCGAGCATGACTATCCGCTGGAGCAGAGCTACGTGGCGTTGTTCGAAGCGCAGGTAGCCGCGCATCCACAACGCATAGTTGCGAGCTGCCTGGATCAGCAGCACAGCTACCTGGAGCTGAACCAGCGCAGTAACCGGCTCGGTCACGCCTTGATCGCTGCGGGTGTTGGTGTGGATCAACCGGTCGCGTTGCTGGCTGAGCGTAATCTCGATCTGCTCGGCATGATCATCGGCAGCTTCAAGGCGGGCTCGGGGTATCTGCCGCTGGATCCGGGGCTGCCGAGCCAGCGCCTGAGCCGCATCATCGATCTCAGCCGCACGCCGCTGCTGGTCTGCACCCAGGCCTGCCGTGAGCAAGCGCTGGCGTTGCTGGATGAGTTCGGTTGCGCCAATCGACCGAAGTTGCTGGTGTGGGAAGAGGTGCAGGCGAGCGATGCATCGGTGGCCAACCCGGGCATCTACAGTGGCCCGGACAATCTGGCCTACGTGATCTACACCTCCGGTTCCACCGGTTTGCCCAAAGGTGTGATGGTCGAACAGCGCGGCATGCTCAATAACCAGTTGAGCAAGGTGCCGTACCTGAACCTGGGCGAGGCCGACGTGATCGCCCAGACCGCGTCGCAAAGCTTCGATATTTCGGTCTGGCAGTTCCTCGCCGCGCCGTTGTTCGGCGCGCGGGTGGACATCGTGCCCAATACCATCGCCCACGATCCACAGGGCCTGTTGGCCCATGTGCAGAACCAGGGCATCACCGTACTGGAAAGCGTGCCGTCGCTGATCCAGGGCATGCTCGCCCAGGAGCGCATGAGCCTTGACGGCCTGCGCTGGATGCTGCCGACCGGTGAGGCGATGCCGCCGGAACTGGCGCACCAATGGCTGTTGCGTTATCCCGATATCGGGCTGGTGAACGCCTACGGGCCGGCGGAATGCTCGGATGACGTGGCGTTCTTCCGTGTCGACATGGCCTCGACCCGCGGCAGTTATTTGCCTATTGGCACGCCGACTGATAACAACCGTTTGTACCTGCTCGATGTCGCGCTGGAACTGGTGCCGCTGGGTGCGGTGGGTGAGTTGTGTGTTGCCGGTACCGGGGTCGGGCGCGGTTATGTCAGTGACCCGCTGCGCACCGCCCAGGTGTTTGTGCCGAACCCGTTCGGTGCGCCGGGGGATCGCCTGTACCGCACGGGCGACCTGGCCCGCCGTCGCAGTGACGGTGTTCTGGAGTATGTAGGGCGTATCGACCATCAGGTGAAGATTCGCGGCTATCGCATCGAACTCGGTGAAATCGAAGCGCGTCTGCATGAACAGCCGGAGGTCCGCGATGCGGCGGTGGGAGTGCAGGAAGGGGGGAACGGCAAACACCTGGTTGGCTATTTGGTATCTGCTGATTCAGTGCTCAATCCGGCTGAACGTCTGGAACGCATCAAGCAACGCCTGCGCGCCGAATTGCCGGAATACATGGTCCCGCTGCACTGGTTGTGGCTCGACAGGATGCCACTTAACGCCAACGGCAAACTTGACCGCAAGGCCCTGCCGGCGCTGGACATCGGCCAGTTGCAGAGCCAGGACTATGCCGCACCGCGCAATGACCTGGAGCAGACTTTGGCCGCGATCTGGGCCCAAGTGCTGAAGGTGGAGAAAGTCGGCATCCGCGACAACTTCTTCGAACTGGGCGGGCATTCGCTGCTGGCCACGCAAATCGCCTCACGCGTGCAGAAAACCCTGCAACGGGACGTGCCGCTGCGGGCGATGTTCGAGTGCAGCACGGTGGAGGAGCTGGCGGGGTACATCGACGGATTGGCCGCCAGCGACATCACCGAGGAGAAGGTGGATCGGTTGAATGATCTGATGGCGGAGCTGGAGGGGCTTTGATGCTCTAGCGCCAGTACCGGCCCCTTCGCGAGCAGGCTCGCTCCCACATTTGGACTGCGAATACAGGTCAAATGTGGGAGCGAGCCTGCCCGCGAATGCATGGGTACAGGCGCATACAATCGTGCGATTGACTGCGAACCGTCAGCCGCTCAATCTTCCCGCTCCTTTTTCTCACGGAGCCACGCCGATGCCTTTCGTAACCATTGACGGACAACCCCTTCACTACATCGATCAAGGCACCGGCCCGGCAGTCCTGCTGGCCGGCAGTTACCTGTGGGACCAGGCCATGTGGGCGCCGCAGATCGCCGCGTTGTCGCAACAGTATCGGGTGATCGCTCTGGACCTGTGGGGCCACGGTGAATCGGGACCGTTGCCCGCCGGTACGACGTCACTGGACGATATCGCCCGCCAGGCATTGGTGCTGCTCGATCATCTGGATATCGATCGCGTGACCCTGGTCGGCCTTTCGGTCGGCGGCATGTGGGGCGTGCGCCTGGCATTGTCGGCACCGCAACGACTCAACGGGCTGGTGCTGATGGACACCTATGTCGGCGTCGAGCCGGAACCGACCCGTCAGTACTACTTTTCGTTGTTCAAGATGATTGAAGACACCGGGGTAATCGCGCCGCAGTTGCTGGATATCGTGGTGCCGATCTTCTTCCGTCCAGGCATCGATCCGCAGTCGGCGTTGTACCAGGACTTCCGCGCCAGGCTGGCGGCTTTGCCACCTGAGCGTCTGCGCGAAAGCATTGTACCGATGGGGCGGATTACCTTTTCCCGCGATGATCTGTTGCCGCGTCTGGGCGAACTGGATGCAGCGACCACGCTGGTGATCTGTGGCGATCAGGATAAGCCACGGCCGCCTTCGGAGGCCCGAGAAATGGCCGGGCTGATTGGTTGCCCGTGTGTGCTGGTGCCGGAGGCGGGGCATATTTCCAATCTGGAGAATCCGGGGTTTGTGACCGAGGTGCTGCTGGAGTTCTTATCCCGGAAAAATTAGTCGTTTTTACCGGTCCCTTCACGAGCGGGCTCGCTCCCACAGGTCATCGCAGTTCATTCGTGGGAGCGAGCCTGCTCGCGAAGGGGACGACGAGATCACTTCGGCCCGAGAATCTTCGCCAATTTATCCGGCGAAGGCGCCCCTTGCTGCTGTTGCAGTTCGCCCTTGCTGTCCATGTAGAAAATCGCCGGGGTGGCGGACAACTCCAGCTCTTCCATCAATTGCATGTTGGCCGCGAGCTTCGCCTGAATCGCCGGCGGCACATCCTTCAAGGCCTTAAGCGAGCTGCCCTTGCCAGCGGCTTCGTGTTCTTGCAGGGCCTTTTGCGGGTCCTTGGCGGCGAGTAGCGCGGCGGACTTTCCCGGGCTGTCTTCGCGGATGATGCCCACCATGATGTGGCGCAGTTGTACCTTGCCGGCCTTGACCCAGGGCCGCGCCTGTTCCCAGAACATGTTGCAGTACGGGCAGTTCGGGTCGCTGAACATGTAGACGATCCGCGGTGCATCCTTGTTGCCATCGGCGATCCAGTTGCTCGCTTCCATCTTGCCCCAGACTTCCTTGGCCATCGGTGCGTACACCAGTTTTTGCAAGGGGGCACTGCTCAGGTCATTCCCTTCGGCGTCGTACAGATTGCCCAGCAGCACGTGCTTGCCATCCGGTGTCAGGTACAGCGCCATGCCGCGGTTCTGGTATTGCGCGGCATAACCGCGCAAGCCACCGGGTGCATCGAACTGGCCAACGATTTTCGCGCCTTTGGCTTCGATCTTCTTGATCGCGTCGGGCAGCTCTTCAGCCTGCACCGCCGGCAGGTGCAGCAGGGCGGCACCCAGGGTCAGGGTCAGCAGGTGGCGGAGGCGGGGCATGGCAGTTTCCTTGAAGAGGTGGCAGGTACGGAATCGAAGTTTTCCAGGGCGCGGGCCAGGCTGGCTTGCGACAGTTCGCCCAGATGGCTGCCCAACAGGCGACCGTCGGGGCTATAGAACAGCGTAGTCGGGAGTGCCATGGATCCGACGGCCTGGCCCAGGCGACCGGTGCCGTCGAACAGCACGTTGGACAGGCTCAGGCCCTGGGTTTCCAGAAAAGTAGCGACGCTTTGCATGCTTTCGGCCTGATTGACGAACAGGAACGTCAGGTCCGGGCGCTGTTGCTGGGCGTTTTCCAGGACCGGCATTTCCCGGCGGCAGGGCGGGCACCAGGTGGCCCACAGATTGATCACCAGCGGGCCGCCCTTGTAGTCCGCCAGTTGCACGGTTTCGCCGGCGGCGTTGCGCAGGGTGATGTCCGGCAGGCGCGTGCCTTGCTCATAAATACCCAGGGAGAAGGTCGCCAGCAGCCAGAACGCAAGGCCGCTGGCCACGCCGAAGCCCAACGGGCGGCGCAAACCGGGGCGGCGCCAGCTCCGGTACAGCGTGGCGAGCACCAGTGTGATCACCCCCGGCCAGGCGAGGAAGCCGCCATCGCGCAAGTCGATGACCTGCCAGGGATCATTGCGATAGTGCGTCCAGTAAACGACGACGAAACCGATCCGTGCCGCAAGCATGCCGATCAGGAACAGACTGAACAGCACCGACTCGGGATTCTCGCCACCGCGCTTGGCCACCCGCCAGCCGACGAATGTCGCCAGTGCCAATGCACTGATCAGCAGCAGATGGTTAAGCGCGATGGCAAAGGTGCCGAGGGTGAAGGTCAGCATTAACGGGCATCTCGGGTGGTGGTCCAGCGTTGCAGGAAAGTCTCGGCATCGACCTCGCCGGTGATGCGCTGGCTGCGGCGCTCGCTGCCGTCGGCACCGATCCACAGCAGACTCGGTGGGCCCGGCACTTTATAACGTCCGAGCAGTTCGCGGCTGGCGGCATTGTCGGCGGTGACATCCAGTCGGAGCAAGCGCACATCGCTGAGGGCTTCGAGCACCTTGGCCTTGCCGAATACCTGTTTTTCCATGACCTTGCACGACACGCACCAGTCGGCGTAGTAATCGAGCAACACCCACTGGCCTTGGGCTTGCGCTGCGTCGAGTTCCCGTTGCAGGGCAGCGGGATCCTTGAGGGTGGTGAAGGCGTCATGACCCGTTGGCACCGCGGCGACGGCGGAGCTTGAAGCGCGGAATACCTGCAACGGCTTGAACAGATCATCACTGCCACCGGCGGCACCAATCACCAACAGGCTGCCCCATAGACCGAGCAGCAAGGCGCTGGCCCCGAACAGGTGGGCGATTCGGCCAAAACCGTCCGATTGCTTCCAGGCGCTGTAGGCTGCGATCAACAGCAGCGCACCGCACAAACCGACCCACAGCGATTCGTCCAGCACCGGGCGTAGCAATAACAACGCGGTGGCAAGGAACAGGAAACCGAAGATGCCCTTGACCAGGTTCATCCAGGCACCGGGTTTGGGCAGAAAGCGATTACCGATGGTTACCAGGAGCAACAGCGGTACACCGATGCCGATGCCCAGGGCGAACAGGATCAGCCCGCCGTGCAGCGCATTGCCGCTCTGGGCGATATAGAGCAGGGCGCCAGCCAGTGGCGCGGTCATGCAAGGGCCGACCAGCAGGCCGGACAAGGCGCCCAGCACACCGGCGCCGACCAGGCTGCCGCCGCGCTGATTACGCGAGACATTTTCCAGGCGATCACGCACGGCCACCGGCAGTTGCAGCTCGAAGAAGCCGAACATGGGCAACGCCAGCAGCACGAAAACTGCCGCGAAACTGCCCAGCAACCAAGGGTTTTGCAGCAGTGCCTGCAGGTTCGCGCCCAGCAGCGCCGCCAGCACGCCCATCGCCGCGTACACCAGCGCCATGCTCACGACGTAACTGCTGGCCAGGGCCAGACCGCGCTTGGGCGAAGCACCACTGCCGACGATCAAACCGGCCAGAATCGGCAGCATCGGCAACGAGCAAGGGGTGAAGGCCAGCAGCAGGCCGAGGCCGAAGAACACCAACAGGCTCCAGCCCAGCGCCCGTTGTTGCAGGTTACTGGCCAAGGCTTGATCCGGTGCTTCGTTGGTCGCGGAAACATCAGTATTCCCGCCCAGATCCACGATCTGTGTCTTCGGCGGATAACACAAACCGGCATCGGCGCAGCCCTGGAAGCCCACCTTGATCTGCCCGGTAGCGCCAGCGGGAATCTTCAGTTCCAGGCCCTGTCGATAGACCTGCTGTTCACCGAAGAACTCGTCGCTGTGGGATTCGCCCTGCGGCAACGCGGGATGCTGATCGACTGGCAATCCATCGAATTTCAAACGCTTCTGATACAGGTAGTAGCCATCGGCAATCTGCCAGAACAACTGGGTTTCACCGGATTCAAGGCGTTCGGAAGTGAAAACAAACGCTTTTTCCACAGGCAGAAAGTCGGGTTTGCTCTCAAACGGATTGGTGCCGGCCTGGGTCAGGCCGCAGAACAGCAGGGCGACGAGTAGAAGCAGTTGACGCATGGAAAAGCCTTATCCTTTTGCAAGTGAGCTGCACAATGGGCGGTGGCGATTAACCGATGATTAACCGCGGCGCCCTTGTGGCCGGCTTGTGGTGACGTCGCTTGCGGCATAATGTCCGCTTAATCGCTCAACGGCCTAATCCGCTTTATTTACACGAGGCTCCCTATGCACGTATTGGTTTGCGAAGACGATGAGTTGATCGCCAGCGGCATCGTCGCCGGCCTGACCGCCCAGGGCCTGACCGTAGAGCACGTGGCCACGGCGTCCGCGGCCCGGGCGATGCTCAAGGTGGCAGAGTTCGACGTGATGGTGCTCGACCTCGGCCTGCCCGATGAAGACGGTCTGAGGTTGCTACAGCAGTTGCGCCACAACGGCCTGGAGCTGCCGGTGCTGATCCTCACGGCGCGGGACTCGGTCACCGATCGTGTCGACGGATTGCAGGCCGGTGCCGACGACTATCTGCTCAAACCCTTCGATCTGCGCGAATTGGCCGCGCGCCTGCACACCCTGTTGCGACGGGTGGCGGGGCGTAGCGTCAACCTGATCGAGCATGGCGCGCTGACGTACGATCCGAGCAGCCGCGAAACCACGCTTGCCGGCCAGCCGGTGGATCTGTCGCGCCGCGAACAGTCGCTGTTGCAGGCCCTGCTGCATAACCGTGGCCGCGTGCTATCCACCGAACAATTGAAAGACAGCGTCTACGGTTTCAACGACGAGCTGGAGAGCAACGCCCTCAACGTGCATATCCATCACCTGCGGCGCAAGCTTGGCAATGGCATCGTCGAGACTGTGCGCGGCCTGGGCTACCGCCTGGGTCCGGCCGATGGCGGAGAACAATCGAAGTGATGAGTCTGCGTTTGCGCCTGAGCCTGACCCTCGGCGGCGCGTTCGCGCTGATCTGGGCGCTGGCGGCGGCCTGGATGCTCAGTGACCTGCGCAATCAGATGATGTTTTCCCTCGACCAGCGCCTGGTGGCCTCAGCGCGGATGGTCGCCGGGCTGATGGAACAATTGCCGCCGGTGCCGAGCAAGGGCGAAGGCACCCATTTCAGTGCCGAACAACTGAACCTCCCGGGTGGCATGGCCTGTCAGGTCAGCTCGTTGCGCGGGGAAATCCTCGCCCGCAGTCACAGCGATCCGGGGCAAACCCTGGAAGCTGAAAAAATGGGCTTCCACGATCAAATGATCGACGGCGCGCCGTGGCGTAGTTTCACCCTGGCTCGCGGTGATTTGCGCATCACCACGGCGGATCGGCAGATCGAGCGGGAAGCCCTGAACATGTCGATCCTGCTGGCTGCCTCGGTGCCGGTGGGCGTAGCGCTATTGGGTTGTTTGTGTCTGCTGTGGCTGGGGATCGGCCAAGGGCTGGCGCCGCTCAACCGCATGCGCGATGCCTTGATGCGCCGTAGCCCCGACTCCCTGGAGCCCTTGCAGGTCCAGCCGTTGCCCAGCGAGCTGCAACCCTTGCTCGACACGCAGAATCAGCTGTTCCAGCGAATCGGCAAGACCATCGAGCGCGAACGCCGGCTCACCGGTGATGCCGCCCACGAATTGCGCAGCCCGCTGACTGCCATCAAGACCCACCTGCAAGTGGCGCGCATGACCGATGGCGCGGCCCGGGATCAATCCCTGGCCCGAGCCGAGGAGGGCGCCGACCGTCTGCACCGGACGCTCGAACAATTGCTGTTGCTGGCGCGGGTCGAAGGCAGCCTGTCGTTCGATGACGGCGTGCAATGCAGCGCCGAACAAGTGGCGAAACTGGCGATCCAGGACACGGCCGGCGGTGATCGCCAGCGCATCAGATTCGAGGTGCCGGCCAGGTTCTCCCACGCTCCGGTGCAGATGCCCGCGGTGCTGTCGATCGCCGCGCTGCGCAACCTGCTGGACAACGCCCTGCGCCACACACCCGGCGACGGACCGGTGGAACTGAGCCTGCAAACCACCGACAACCGCGTGCAGTTTGTGGTGCGCGACCACGGACCGGGTATTGCCGAAGACGACCTGCAACATTTGACCCAACGATTCTGGCGCAATGGCCAGAGCACCGGTTGCGGCCTCGGCCTGGCGATTGTCCAGGCCATCGTCCAGCGCTGTGGCTGCACCTTGCGTTTCGACAGCCGGCCGGATGGGTTGCGGGTTGAGCTGAGCATGCCGTTACAGCCGGTCTAAAAAACATTACGACACTCCTTGTGGGAGCTGTGTTGCACATCAAAAGTAACCTCTCTCCATTGGCCGCCCGGACCTCGCAGGACTATCGTTCCTCGCACTCAAAGGATTGAGGCAAGAGCGCCATGGACGAACCGATTCACACCCGCAAGGCAATCCCGGCCGACGCCGGTATCATCAGCCGCATCATCGAGCGCTCCATTCGCGTCGGTTGCGCTCGCGACCACCGCAACCACCCGCAAACCGTCGCCACCTGGACCCACAACAAGAGCATCGAACATATCCAGCCCTGGTTCACCGACCCGCGGCTGTACCTGAACATTGCCCTGTTGCACGACAAACCGGTTGGCGTCGCCATGGCCTCGATCAGCGGCAAGGTGGCGTTCTGTTATGTGCAACCGGAATGGTTTCGCCGCGGTGCCGGGCAAGCGCTGGTTCGGGATCTCGAGGGCTGGCTGATCGGTCAGGGCCTGCATCAGGCACGACTCAATAGCACTTGCACCAGCGAAGCGTTCTACCGGCATCTGGGCTATCAGCCTTGCGCCCGAGCCTTCATGGTCGCAGGGCTGCGGGCCATCCCCATGCACAAGGGCCTGACATCTGCTTCATCGAAAGCTGATCGAGGGTGTAAATCCTTGGGCCGCTGATGCGTTTCCAGAACAGGAAAACCTTTTTGAGGTCCAGAGATGCCAGCCGCCACCAGCCTTATCGAAGATCAACCGGCCCGGGTCGCCCCGGCCGAGACGCTTTACCAGTTCAACGAATCACCGTTGCTGGCCCGACAGAGCCAGCAGGAATCCAACGCCCGTAGTTACCCGCGACGCATTCCCCTGGTGCTCAAGCGTGCCAAGGGTATTCATGTCGAAGACGTTGAAGGCCGCCGCTTCATCGATTGTCTGGCCGGTGCCGGGACTTTGGCCCTGGGGCATAACCATCCAGTGGTGATCGAAGCCATCCAGCAAGTGCTGACCGACGAATTGCCGCTGCACACGCTGGACCTGACCACGCCGGTCAAGGACCGGTTCGTGCAGGACCTGTTCGGTCTGTTGCCACCGGCACTGGCCGCGCAAGCGAAGATCCAGTTCTGCGGCCCCACCGGCACCGACGCGGTTGAAGCGGCCCTCAAGCTGGTGCGCACGGCCACCGGTCGCAGCACCGTGTTGTCGTTTCAGGGCGGATATCACGGCATGAGTCAAGGCGCGCTGAGCCTGATGGGCAGCCTGGGGCCGAAAAAGCCTTTGGGGGCCTTGCTCAGTAATGGCGTGCAATTCATGCCGTACCCTTATGACTACCGCTGCCCGTTCGGCCTGGGCGGTGCGCAAGGGGTGAAGGCTAACCTGAATTACCTGGAAAACCTGCTCAACGATCCCGAGGCCGGTGTGCAATTGCCGGCGGCGGTGATTGTTGAAGTTGTGCAGGGCGAGGGTGGGGTGATCCCGGCCGATCTGGCCTGGTTGCGTGGTCTGCGGCGGATCACCGAAAAGGCCGGTGTGGCACTGATCGTCGACGAGATCCAGAGCGGTTTCGCCCGAACCGGTAAGATGTTTGCCTTCGAACATGCCGGGATTATTCCGGACGTGGTGGTGATGTCCAAAGCCATCGGCGGCAGCCTGCCGCTGGCGGTGGTGGTGTATCGCGACTGGCTCGACACCTGGCTGCCGGGCGCCCATGCCGGGACCTTCCGCGGCAACCAGATGGCCATGGCCGCCGGTTCCGCGGTGATGCGCTACCTGACCGAGCACATGGTCTGCGAACACGCCGCCGCCATGGGCGAGCGCCTGAGCGAGCATTTGCGCTTTTTGCAGCGGGACTTCCCGCAACTGGGTGACATTCGCGGTCGTGGCCTGATGCTCGGTGTCGAATTGGTTGACCCGACCGGTGCACTCGACGCCTTGGGTCATCCGCCAGTGTTTGCGCGCCTGGCACCGCTGGTACAGCGCGAATGCCTCAAGCGCGGCTTGATACTTGAACTGGGCGGTCGGCATGGTGGCGTGGTGCGCTTCCTGCCGCCGCTGGTGATCACTGCTGCAGAAATCGACCAGGTGGCCGAGATTTTCGGCCGGGCATTGGCCGCTGCCACCACCAGCGTCTAAATTTTTCGTGCCCCCGAACGTTCCTTCTACATACCGGCTGCACGCGGCGTGCAGCCCGCCCTACAGTGATGGAGAGACAGCATGACGTCAGTATTCGACCGCGAGGACATCCTCTTTCAGGTCGTGGTCAACCACGAAGAGCAATACTCGATCTGGCCTGACTACAAAGCCGTGCCGGAAGGGTGGCGCACCGTGGGCAAAAGCGGGCTGAAAAAGGAATGCCTGGCTTACATTGAAGAAACCTGGACTGACATGCGTCCGCTGAGTTTGCGGCAGAAGATGGATGAGCAGGCGGCTGTGGCGCACTGATCGACTGCGTATACGAAAAGCCCGCTGAACCGGTGACGGTCAGTGGGCTTTTTCATGTGCGCTATCGATGTTGCCCGGTTTCCTGTGGGAGCGAGCCTGCTCGCGAAAAGCCATAATGCGGTCCAGCTGACGTCACGCCCCACTCAACCCCTTGATCACCAAATCCACATTCCCCTCCAGCTCTGCCACCGGATCCTCGGCATCGGTACTCAACACCACCAACCGGCTCCCGGCCTCGGTGATCGCGGTTTTCACTGCGTCTGAAGGCTGGCGATGATGCAACACCACCGCCACGTCATTGTCCTTGAGCGTCGCACCCAGTGCCTTGAGCGCCTCCGGTGTCCACTCGGCATCCGGTCGTGCATCGAGGTCAACCAGTTCCAGATTGAGACCACCGATCAGATAACCGAAGTGATCGCTCAGGCTCATCACGCTGAGGTTGTCCGCTGCGGCCAGACGCGCTTCGCTGTCGGCGCTGAGTTTGAGCAAGCGCTGCTTGAGTGCGGCCAGATTCGCTTCGATCGCAGGCTTGGCCGCGGGCGCCAGGCGTACCAGGTCTGCCGCCATCACATCGGCCATGCGCCCCATGTTGTTGCTGGCCAGCCACGGCTGGCTGTTCAAGCCATCGACCTTGTTGTCTGGCTGCACGGCGATGCCGGGCAGTGCGCCGTCCACCGGGCGGGCGGCGTCGACTTCGACGATGCGGATGTTGCTGCGGCGGGAGATCGGGTACAGCGGGTCATCGGCCCACAGTGAGCGCAGACCGATCACCGCATCGGCATCGGTTGCCAGTTTGGCCAGCGCTGGCCCGCCACGACCAGTGAAGTACGCGGTCTGACGGCTACCGGGCAAGTTCGCCGGTGCCGCGCGTTCGAGGTTGATGTCGGTGCCCTTGAGCAGCACCTCGCCCAATCCGTAAGTGATCGGCAAGGATGCCAGCACGCGCAACGGTCTGGCGCCGTCCGCCGCACAGGCAGCATTGGCCAGGCCACACAAGGCGATGGCCAGGGTCAGTTGTCGCAGAGAAAATGACATTTATCCTAGGTTCCCTTTCAGGCTGGGGACAATGCCGCGCGCGATGGCGGCCAGGGCGAAGGCGATACCGGCCACCAGAATGATCGCGGCACCGGACGGAATCGGCAGGTCGAAGATGATGGGCGCGAGGATCCCGCACAACGTGCTCACCGTGGCGATCAATACCGAGCACCAGAAAAAGCCCTTCAGCGACTGGCTGAGCAAACGAGCTGCCGCCGCCGGAATCACCAGCAGGGCACCGACCAGAATCGCGCCGATGACTTTCACCGCGGCGACGGTGATCAGGGTGACCAGGACCACGAACAGATAATCCAGCGTTTTCACCGCCACCCCGCGCACTGCCGCCAGTTGCGGGTTGAAACTGGCGAGCATGATGCGGTTGTACAACGGCAGGGCCAGCGCCATGACCAACGAGCCGACGATGGCCAGCACCAGCAGGTCATTGCCGTTGACCGTCAGCACCGAACCAAACAGCACGTTTTCCAGAATGTGCACGTTGATCTTGCCCGCCAGAATCAGCAGCAGGCTCGCCCCCAGTGCCAGCGACACCGAGAGGAACACGCCAATCAACGTATCCGGCGCCAGACCGGTGCGGTTACGCAGGTAATTGAGCAGGATGCCGAACAGTAGGCAGTAGCCGAACAGGCTGCCGTAGGGGCCGGTGTAGGGTTCGCCGAGCAGGATGCCGATGGCCACGCCGGTCAGCGCCGCGTGGCCCACGGCTTCGGAGAAAAAAGCGAAGCGCTTGACCACCACCAGCGTACCCAACCCGCCCAGCACCGGGCCGATCAACAGTCCGGCGAGCAGGGCATTGACCACAAAACCATAGGCCAGCGCCTCGGGCAGGTAACCCGACGAGGCCCAGCCTTGCACCATCAAACGAAAGGCTTCGTAACTCATCAGGCAAGGCTCCGTGGATGGGTCGAAAACAGCGTCAGCAGGCGCTCGGGTGTCAGTGCCTGTTGCGGCGTGGCATCGAACAGCACCCGACGGTTTAGCCCGGTGACGTGGTCCGCCAGACGCCCGACCGCTTCCAGATCGTGCTCGATCCACAACACGGTGATACCCGCCGTCCGCCAGTCACCGAGCAGGCGTTCGAACACTTGGATGCCGGCTTCATCGAGGGCCGACATCGGTTCATCCAGCACCAGCAACTGTGGTGCCGGAATCAGTCCTTGCGCCAGCAACACCCGCTGCCGTTCGCCACCGGACAACGCGCCCATGCGCCGCTTGCGCTTGTCCTGCATGCCGACCCGTTCCAGGGCCTCGCCAATCGCCGCCGCGTAGTGCTTGCTCAATCCAAGGAATGCCGGGCGCCGCTGACACATGGCAGCCATGAAATCGTCAACGGTCATCGGCAGGCCGCGGTCGAACTCCAGTGCCTGAGGCACGTAGCCGATGGTGCCTGGCTCACCTGGCCATTGCAGGCTCAAGCGGCCCTGATGCGGCATCTGCCCGAGCAGGGTCTTGATCAGTGAGCTCTTGCCACCGCCGTTGGGTCCGACCAGCGCATGCACGCTGCCGGGGCGTACTTGAAAGGTGACTTTATCGAGGATCGTCGTGCGACCGAGGGTCAGGCAGACGTCCGCAAAATCCAGAGTCGGCCCCGAACCTTGTGGGAGCGAGCCGGCTCGCGACTGCGGTGTGTCATTCGACATTGATGTTGGCTGAGCGGACACCTTCGCGAGCAGGCTCGCTCCCACAGGGAACTCGACTTCTTTTGAGGTCATGCGCCTGACTCCTGAATCGCCCGCACCACGGTGTTGAGGTTGCCGGTCATTTCCTTTTCATACTTGTCGGCGGTGTACTCGCCGTAGGAAATGTGCGACAGCGGGTACAGCTTCACCCCGGACTCACGCTGGATGGTGTCGACGTAGGTGGACGGGAAATCCATCTCCGAGAAGATCACCTTCACGTCCAGCTCCCGCAGTTGGTCGATGGTCTTCTTCAGTTGGCTCGGGCTCGGCTCGATGCCGTGGGCCGGTTCGACCACGGCAGTCACTTCCAGGCCGAACTCGCGCAGCAGGTAGTCATAGGCCGCGTGCACCGTGGCCACGCGCAGTTCGGCGTTTGGTGCCTGGGTCAGTTTGGCCAGGGCGTCGGCGCGCATCTTGCGCAGGCGTTTGCCATAGGCGCGGGCGTTTTCGGTGTAGGTCTTGGCGTTGGCCGGATCGAGCTTGCCCAGTTCCCGGGCGATGTTGTTGACCTGGGCAATCGAGGCGCTGATCGACAGGAAGGTGTGCGGGTTGACCACCTTGCCGGCGCCGCGTGCGGCAACGCCGGTGGCCGCCAGCAACGGCACGTTTTCGTTGGCTTCGATGACCTTGACGTTGGGGGTTTCGCTGGCGGCGATCATGCGGTCGGCGAAGTCGTCATGGCCGACGCCGTTGAGTACGATCACATCCAACCCGCTGATGCGCTTGATGTCCTCGGCCCGTGGTTCGTAAGCGTGGGGGTTGAACCCGGCCGGAATCAGCGGCACCACTTCGGCCTTGTCGCCGACGATGTTGGCCACGTAACTGTAATACGGGTGCAGGGTGATGCCGATGCGCAAGCGCTTGGCTTCGTCGGCGCTGGCCAAGGGTGTCAGCAGGCAGGCCAGCAGGCCGACCAGTGCCAGGCGCAGAACAGAGCGTAGAGATGAAATGGGCATGGGAAAGCAGTCTTCTCTCGGGTGAAGGCGAGGGTTCAGTGCCGGTGCTGGCGGGTTACGCCGGCATCGAATTGCGCGACGATCTGCTGCCAGCCGGCGCTTTCGAGGGTGGCATCGGTGAGGTCGGCAGGGGCTTTGATGCCTGTGGCGCGGTTGAGCCAGATGTCCGGCGCATCGTCGCCGGCGGTCAGGCGCATCAGAAACGAACCGGCGACGGTCGGCGTCTGGCTCTGGCCGATGTAGGCTTTGTCCGCCAGCAACTGCCAGGCATGCCCGCCACGACTCACCGAGCTGGCGTCCTGGGCGAACGGTGCAAAACCTTCATCGGCAAGGGCTTCGGGGCTTGGCAAGGTCTGCTGTTCCTGGCGCAACAGATGAATCTCGTCCAGGGTCACCCGCAGATCGGCGTAGATGCCTTGCTCTGAAGCGCTCAGGTCGCGGCGGGCATCCAGTTGGTGGCTGCTCACGGTGCTCACGTCCTGGGGCTCGTGGCGCCAGGCAACCACCGAACCGGCAATCGCCAGGATCATCAGGCACAGCAGCAGCACGTTGAGGGTTTCATGGCCGGCACCGGCCGGGCGGACGATTTGCGTGGTGGGGTTGCTCATGGCGCGTCGATGTCCGCTTGGTCGATCTCGACCACGTGGCCAGGGCCGGCGTCGAACAGCACATAGAACTCGGCGCCGGGCTTCTTGAAAGTCAGGGTCGAGTCGGCGCCGAGCTTGCCTGGCACGAGGATGGTTTCGTCGTAGCCGATCACGTCCAGGGTCACGCCCGGCGCACCGCTACCGTCGGAGAAACCGCCAATGCATTTGATCTGCTCGGCGTCGATGGCCTTGCATTCGCACATCGGGTTGTGGGCCAGGGCGCCGGCGCTGAAGCCGGCGCAGAGCACCAGTAATGCAGCGCGCAGAGGGCGAATAGGGTTGATCATGGTTTGCCTCCTTGTGAATTCAGCCAGGCGAGGGTGGCGGGGGACGCCTGGCCCAGAGGAATGGATGCCTGATGCATGGAGCCGTCCCAGCCTTCCATGGTTATCCACAGTTCGGCGTCGGCCCTGGTCTTTTCCGGGACCGGCAACATGGCGCCCATGCGGTACGGCGTGCCGAAGAAAATCACCCCGGCGGCACGCAGGCTGCGGGGTTTGCCGATGCGCAGGTAAGTGGCTTTGACGTGCTCGCGGCAACTGTCGCACAGCGCTGCGTTGAAGCTCTTCATGTAGCCTGCCGGGCCGTCGAGCTGGGGAGCTTCGTTGCGCAATTCCGCCAGGCGCAAGCTCCACGGGCCGACCTGGACTTCACCGATTTCCCTTTCGCCCAGGCCGGTGTCACCGCGCAAAAGTGCGGCGTCGGCGAAGTATTTGGGCATGAAGCCAAGCGGAATCAGCAACAGCAAAATGTTGATGTGGAAACGCCATTTGTGCCAGAAACGGCTCAGTTTCCAAGTCGGTTTTTCCGCAGCGAACAGGCTCATTGGCTGACCTCCGTGGCTTGACCGCTGGTGGCCGAAACACGCTCGCTGCGCGGGCGTTTGTTGCTGCGTTTGAGGGCGTTAGCCGTGGCCAGGGCGGTGCGCTTGGTCCAGATCAACAGGCCGCTGAGTACCATCATGCTCAGCAGCAGACCGAAGAAGAACCAGATCAATTTGATCCAGATCCCGCCGAAATCACCGGTATGCAGCGGTCGCATGGACTCGGTGACGAACTCCAGGCCCGAACGGTCCGACAGCAGACGCGTGGCGGCAATTTCACCCGTGTAAGGGTTGATGTCGGCGGTCTGGTACATCAGCGGATACCAGCTGCGACCACCCACCGACAGGTAGCTGAAGGCGTTGGCGGGCAGGCTGACAAAACTTTCGTCAAGACCGGGGATGCGTTCCTTGGCCTGCCGGATCGCCGTTTCCAGGCTAATCATCGGTGCCGGTGAGCCATCGGCGGTGAGCGGCACGCTTTCGCGCGGAACCACGGCGGCGACCGGTGCGGTGGAGATGGAAATCTGGTTATCGAACATGAACGCCTGGATCAGGAACCAGGTACTGGTGATGGAAATCACCGCGATGAACCAGATCGACCAGATACCGCTGAGTCGGTGGAAGTCGCCCCAGAAAATTCGCGCGCCGTGGCGGATGCGCAGGGTCGGACGCAAGAAGCCTTTCCAGAAACGCTTGTAGACCACCAGCCCGGTCACCAGCGAAGCCAGCAGCGGCAGACTGAGAAATGACACCAGGTACCAGCCCCAGCTGTAGCCATTGGTGAACGGCACCAGCCACCAGCCATGCAGGGCGCGGGTGAATGCCTGGAAATTGAATTGCGGGGCGGGACCCTGAATGGTACCGGTGTACGGATTGACATATACCGTCAGCGAACGACCGTCGGGGTAGCTGACGTTAACGTCCAGGGCAAAGTGTGATTCGTCCGGTCGATTGATGCCCTCGACCAGTGTGTCGGGTTCAGCCTTGCTGATCGCGGCGACGATCTGGTCGTAATTCAGGCGCGGTGCATCGTCCCAGGGCTGACTGGCACGCATCTGCGGGTTGGCCAGCCAGACGATTTCCTGGCTGACCACCGCCAGAGTGCCGGTCACGCAGACGATCAGGACGAAAAACCAGATGGGCAGCGCCAGCCAGCTATGGACCAGAAACCAGATTTTGGAACGGGATTTTTTCGACATGATTGGGCGTCTTGTTTCGATGAGAAGGCCTCTGCTACGGGCTTCGCAGCGACGAGGTCGATAAAAGTCCAGTCATGGCTTTTGCCTACGCGACAGGACTGCATCTAGATAAGACGGATGAGCATCCAAAATCCCGAAGGCCGATATGAAAGAAAATGTTTCTTATTTCGCGAAAGAGGATCTTTTCCCGGGCAAGTCAATGCGCGCAGGCCAATGACGACCGGCGCGCAAGGAGGGTTCAATTCAGCGAGAGGGCGAGGTCAGCGCAGAAAGCCCAGCACTTCGGCGAGCAGCACTTTGGGGACTTCTTCGGCGATGTAATGACCGGCGGGTAACGCCTTGCCACGGACATCAGTGGCGACCTGCTGCCATTCCTTGAGCGGCTCGAAGCAGCGCCCGACCGTGCCTTCGGCGCCCCACAGCACGAGCAAGGGCAAATTCAGCTGATGATCAGCTTCAATGTCGGCGCGCGGTCGAGCAGGCCAGGTCAGGCACTAAACAACTCAACCCTGCTGAAACATCTCCTTCGCCCGCTGCTCGATCTGCTCCTGGGTCAGATCCTCCTTGCGCGTAGCCAGAAACCACAGATGGCCATAGGGGTCCTTCAACGTCCCGGAACGATCGCCATAGAACTGATCCTTGACCTGCGACACCACGATGCCGCCAGCGGCAATCGCCTGTTCGTAAGACTTGTCGACATCGGTCACATACAAATGCAGACCCACGGATGGTGACTTGTCCGGATTGCTCAACGGTCCTTGATCGCACGGTGTGCCGAGCATGATCGGGCAATCGCCAATGCGCAGTTCGGCGTGGCCGATGCTGCCATCAGGCATGGCCAGGCGCATGACTTCGATGGCATTGAAGGCTTTTTTGTAAAAGTCGATGGCCTCGGCCGCTTTTGCGATGCCCAGGTACGGGGTGATGCTGTGATAACCCTCTGGAATAGGTTTGACGCTCATGATGGTTCTCCCTGATGTTGTTGTGAATCCGCTGCCTTTGAGCAGGACAAACAAGTGTAGGAGCTGCCGAAGACTGCGATCTCTTGATTTTGACTTTCGCCATGTTTCAAGTTCACAAAAAAAGATCACCGCCGGCGACGGGCGTATCTCATTTCGGATCGGTCCCGGACTCCAGGAGTTGTGCCCCCGGTCCCTGCTCCCCCAACACATCGCCAAAATTACGCAACGGACACGCCTCCATCGATAAACACCCACAACCGATGCAGCCATTGAGCCGGTCGCGCAACCGCGTCAGCTGATTGATCCGCTCATCCAGATCCCGACTCCACTGCGCCGACAACACCTTCCAGTCCGCCGCCGTCGGTGCTCGATTATCTGGCAGGTTTTTCAGTGCCTCGCCAATTTCCGCCAGTGGAATGCCCAGGCGCTGAGCTACCTTGATCAGCGCCACCCGTCGTAGCACCTCCCGTGGGAAACGCCGCTGGTTGCCCTGATTGCGATTGCTTTTGATCAAACCCTTGGACTCATAGAAGTGCAGCGCCGTGACCGCTACGCCGCTGCGCGCCGCCAACTGGCCGACGGTGAGTTCTTTATGCAGGTTTTCCGAGGTGATCATTTGAAAAATGCCCCTTGACCTCTAGTTAACTTGAGGTTTTAACCTGCACGCCTTCGGATCGCAAGATCCGTCTTACAGGTACTGGGGGACTATTCATGCAAACGCCAGAGAAAAATCGTAGCTTCACCCAACTGATCGAATTCGAGATCGAACCCCATCAGCAACCGGCACTGGTGTCGGCGTTATCCCGGCAGACCGAGCGTCTGGCTCAGCATTACAGCGGCTTTCTGAGTGCCAGCATTCAAGCCAGCGACGATGGCCGACGGGTGCTCAATTACCTGCAATGGCAAACCCGCGAGGCCGGGCAAGCCGCGTTCCGGAGTTTTGAAAGCGGCGAAGAGGATTTCTGGCAGTTGATCCGCACACACCAGGCGAAAACCGTGACCTTCGGCTCGTTCCAGGTGCTGCACAGCCTGGAGCGCAGCCACGACCATGCACTGCATTGCAATCTGGTGGGTTAAATAGAGAGCTGCATCAACCGTTCACCCTGCACATTTTCCGTGGGCCGACGCTTGTTCACCGCCAGCTCGCCGATCTTGATCAGGCGCGTGCGGGTCACGTTGCGGCTCAGTCCCAGCAGGGCAGCGGTGTGCACCTGGTTGTAATGACTGAAGCGGTAGGCGGCGCGCAGCAGGGCGTCTTCGACTTTCTCGTGCAGCGCACCCGCCTGCTCTTCGAAGAGCGTCTGAAAAGCTCGATTCAGCAGTGCTTCGGCGGAGTCGTCGACCTGTGCATGGTGGTCGTCCTGACGTTCGATGCGCATGTTCGACAGACGCAGGTCGTCGCGTTCGATCACGCCGTTGCGGCAAATCAGCAGCGTGTGGTGAATGACGTTTTCCAGTTCGCGAATGTTGCCCGGCCAACTGTAGCTGCGTAGTTTCAGTTCGGCCTCTTTGCTGATGGTGATGCTGCCGTAACCCAGGCGCTGGCTGTAGGCGTCGATGAAGTGGCGGGTCAGCGGCAGGATGTCGCCGGGACGATCACGCAGTGGGCTCAACTCCAGGCTGACCACGTCGAGCCGGTAGTACAGGTCTTCGCGAAAGTGCCCGGCGTTGATGGCTTTTTCCAGTTGCACGTTGGTCGCCGCCAGCACCCGCACATTGATGGGAATGCTTTTGCGCGAGCCCAGGCGCACTATTTCGCGTTCCTGTAGCACCCGCAGCAACTTGACCTGAATCGCCATCGGCAAATCGCCGATTTCATCGAGAAACAGCGTGCCACCGTCGGCCTCTTCGAACCAGCCGGCCTTGGCGCTCAACGCCCCGGTAAATGCGCCTTTCTCATGACCGAACAGCTCGGCCTCGACCAGGGATTCGGAAAACGCACCGCAATTCACCGCCACGAACGGTCGGTTGCGCCGTGCGCTGAGGTTATGAATGTGTCGCGCCACCAGTTCTTTGCCAGTGCCGGTTTCGCCAACGATCAGCACACTGGCTTCACTTGGCGCGACTTGTTGCAGATGCGCGAGCAAGGCCTGGGATTTCGGGTCTTCGAACACCTGGGCCGTGGCACGGATCGACGTGGCCAGAGCGGGCGAGGGCGGTAAGGTCAACAGGTGCATGGGGCACGCTCCTTGTAGGGCAAGCTATGAATAAAAAGTCGGAATCGGCAGGGCCTGGTTCAACGCCCAATCACCCAGTTCATGAATCTTGTAATCCACCGGGTCATGCAGGGTTTGCGTGCGCAGGTTGCGCCAGTGCCGGTCCAGGCGCAGCGAGGCGTGAGTCGAGCGCGCGCCGGTCACTTCGAACAAGCGACTACATAACTCCAGGCCATTGCGGGTCGCGGCAACCTTGGCGGTGGCGATGGCGGTGGCCAGATGCCCGCGTTCCTCGGCACTGAGATCCGGACCTTTGGCCCACGCCTTGTCGAGCAGGTCAGCGGCGCGTTCCACCAGTAACCGCACGCCTTCGAGGGCGACCCAGAATTCGCCGTAGTGGCCGAGCACATAAGGGTCCTGGCGCACATCCCGAGCCGTGGATTTGTGCCACGGCCGGGTCTCGGTCAGCGTGTATTGCCGCGCTTCTTCGAAGGCACCTTCGGCAATACCGAGGAACATGTGGGTAAACGTGAGCTGGGCGATCAGCGGGCGCAGGCAGGCGAACGGCGTACTCAGCGGACCCGGATCGAGCAGCAGTTCCGATTCTTCGACGCGCACCCGTTCGAACGTGGCGCTGCCGCTGTCAGTCTGGCGCTGGCCCATGTTGTTCCAGTCGTTGTGCAAGGTGATGCCACTGCGACCGCTGGGGATAGCGGCGATCAATAGCTTGCCGCCCGCGCTTTCGTCCACCGCCGAGGCGATCAGCATTTCCGAGTCGCTGGCCCCGGAGCAGAAGCTTTTCTTGCCGGAAAACTCACGCCAGCCTCCGAGATTTTTCACCACGGTGCGGGTGTCCAAAGGATTGAGCGCATTACCCCAGAACCAGTTCTTGCGCGCGGTCTGTTCGAACCACGGCTGCCATTGTTCGGGCCGGGCGAACAGGCGCACGGTGGCGAGCATCAGGTGATGGAAGCCGAACACGTGGGCAAGCGAACTGTCGACCTTGGCGAACTCGCGCACCACGGTCAGGGTTTCACTCCAGTTGGCGCCGAGGCCGCCGAATCGGGCAGGAATACTCAATGCAAGCAGGCCGCTGTGGCGCAGGGCGTCACGCTCGGCCTTGGGCGTACCGCCCCGCTCATCGCGCTCGACGGCGGTCAAGGCAAACCCGGCGGCCAATTGGCGGGCAGTCTGCAGCGGGGATATCAGGGCGCTGTGCGGCTTGGCAGTCACGCGGGTTTCCTTCTGAAAATCGAAGCAGTACCCCTGTGGGAGCAGGCTGGCGTCCACAGGGATTGCAGGGTCAGGCCGTGGCTTTGGCGGGCAGTACATCATTGGCAATCATTTCGCCAAACGGCCCGGTCAGATTGGTGACACCGCGCCCGGCAAGGCTGGCGTATGGCTCGGGCAGTAGCGGGAACACCAGTTCGGCAAAGCGATAAGCTTCTTCGAGGTGCGGATAGCCGGAGAAAATGAAACTCTCGATCCCCAGATCGGCGTATTCCTTGATGCGCGCCGTCACCTGCTGCGGATCGCCCACCAACGCCGTCCCGGCACCGCCACGCACCAGGCCGACGCCGGCCCACAAATTGGGCGAAATTTCCAGGTTGTCGCGACGCCCGTCATGCAGTGCCGCCATGCGCCGCTGGCCTTCCGAATCGAAGCGCGAGAACGACTTTTGCGCCGCGGCGATGGTTTCGTCACTGATGTGTTCGATCAGTTTGTCCGCGGCTTTCCACGCTTCTTCGGCGGTTTCGCGCACGATCAGATGCAGGCGAATCCCGAATTTCACCGTGCGCCCATGACGCGCAGCACGCTCACGGACATCGGCAAGCTTTTGCGCCACAGCAGCGGGTGGTTCGCCCCAGGTCAGGTAGACATCCACCTGTTCGGCAGCCAGGTCATGGGCGGCATCGGACGAACCGCCGAAGTACAGCGGCGGATAGGGTTTCTGCACCGGCGGATACAACGCCTTGGCGTTTTGCACCCGCAGGTGCTTGCCCTCGAAATTCACCGATTCGCCTTGCAGCACCCGGCGCCAGATCTTCAGGAATTCGTCGGTGACTTCGTAGCGTTCGCTGTGATCGAGGAAGCTGCCGTCGCCGCGGTTTTCATCAGGGTCGCCGCCGGTCACGACGTTGATCAGCAAGCGGCCGTTTGACAGGCGATCGAGCGTGGCGGCCATGCGCGCCGATACGGTCGGCGAGATAATCCCGGGGCGGATCGCCACCAGATAACGCAGACGCTCGGTCAGCGGCACCAGCGCCGACGCGATCACCCACGAGTCTTCGCAGGAGCGACCCGTGGGAATCAGCACACCGTGGTAGCCGAGGCTGTCAGCAGCCTGCGCCACTTGTTTCAGGTAGTTGAGAGTCACCGGGCGAGCACCTTGGGTAGTGCCCAGGTAGTGGCCGTCGCCGTGGGTGGGCAGAAACCAGAAAACATCCACGAAGAAGTCCTTAAGCGATTTTCAGCAGATTGTTGGGATACGCACCGAACAACGGCGCAGCGCGTTCTGCAGCAAGACGAATGCGGGCCTTCAAGGGCTCACTGGTTATTTGGTAATTGGAGAAATCGGCTTCGGTGGCATACACGCCAATCGGCAAGGTCAGCGCCTGGAAGAAACTGAACAGCGGGCGCAACTGGTGATCGAGTACCAGCGCATGACGTTCGCTGCCACCGGTGGCAGCCAGCAGCACCGGGGTGTTGATCAGCGCATTCAGATCAATCAGGTCGAACAGGTGCTTGAGCAGGCCAGGGTAGGAGCCGCGATACACCGGCGCGGCGACAATCAGCAAGTCGGCGTTTTCAATCGCTTGCAACTCGGCTTCGATTTCCACGCTCACTTCCTGACGGGACAGCGCCGCGCCCAGTGGCCTGGCGATGTCGCCCAGTTCGATCAGCTTGCTCTCGATCGGCAGTTGCTCGGCCAATTGCGTCAATAGCGCTTGAGTCAGCACCAGGGTACGGGAGGGACGCCAGGTGCCGCCGGAGAGGGCAACGACTTTCAATGGACGCGACATGATCAGTTCCTTTTTAAACAGTTGCTGGAGGAGCAGTGAGTCATCACTGGGCTTAACTCCCTGAGCAAGAGCTGTACCAATCCCTTGAAGCCAGGTTTTACAAGGCTTGCAGCGCATTGATCAGTCCACGCTGTTGGTTTTGCAGGGCTGTTTGTTGAATGACTGTTGCCTGGCGAACAGTTGCGTGAGCAACAGTGCACCAGCGGATGGAGTTGTTATAAAGCTTCGTTTTTATTCCGTAAAAGAAGTTAAATTGATATTTATAGTTTATTAAGGAATATGTCGTATTGAGCGGACTGACATTAGGAAAACTCAATAGCGACTATCGAGAGCGTTGATTTCTGCCCGTGCGAAGGCGCGAGTAGCCTGTGTTCATTGCCCCGAACCCAGATTGCCAGGACGCTCAAGATGAAAACCCTGATTACCACTTTGCTGCTGTCGAGCCTTTCGGTTCTTGCCGGATGTGCCAGTCATGTATCTCCGGAATTGCGCCCCTACACCGCCGAAGAAACCCGGGAACTGGCGCTGGAGGCATTGAATCGCCGCGGTTTGTCCTTCGACGAATACCACGCGAAAAAAGCCGAAATCCTCGGTGAGTCGCCAAAGACATTTGGCTTCGACAAACAGGGTGAGATGAACGCCGAGCGAGCTGTACAGCTGCACGGTCGCCCAAGCTAAGCAAAAACTGTACTGCTCGAACTTTCACTTAACTGTCCATGGGTTTGCGCTGAGGTGTGCGATAGGGTCAATACCTGACCGACCCTGATGGACTGCCACCCATGACGCTCTCGCTTGATCTGCTGCTGGGCTTCGCCCTGTTTGCCCTCGTGACCTCGATCACGCCCGGCCCGAACAACACGATGTTGCTGGCGTCCGGTGTGAACTTCGGCTTCAACCGCACCATTCCGCACATGCTAGGCATCACTTGCGGGTTCTTCGTGCTGGTCGTGGCGGTGGGGTTCGGCTTGGGCGCAGTGTTCCAGACTTACCCTGTGCTCTATACCGTGCTGCGATACGTTGGCGCGGCGTATTTGCTGTATCTGGCGTGGAAAATCGCCCATTCCGGGCCGGTTTCGGACAGTGAGAAGGGCGAGGCCAAACCGATCAGCTACCTGGGCGCCGCCGCATTTCAGTGGGTCAATCCCAAGGCCTGGATCATGGCCATCGGCGCGATCAGCACTTACACGCCGATGCAGGGTTACTTCACCAACGTCATCGTGATTGCCGCGGTGTTCGCCATCATCAATCTGCCGAGCGTCGGTGTCTGGGCCGCGTGCGGAACCCTGTTGCGCAATGTGCTGAAGGACCGCCGCTGGTTGCGCCTGTTCAATTGGGGCATGGCCGCGCTGCTGGTGGCATCGCTTTATCCAATCCTGCTTGAAAGCTTTAGCTGACGCATTGCTTCAACCGGTTGCCCGATGCCTGTTAAGCTCGCTTTTCAGGAGCGTTCCTACGCACTTTTAAATGAAGTTGTACTTCTTTAACGGCATCCGATCAGGTATTGGTAGCGTTCTGAAACCGGGCGTAGCTCACAAGGCTGCGTCTTGATGTTTACAGTCACGAGCTTCCTGATCCCGGAACACGCTCTGCGAGTCTTTTATGAACAAACGTCCGTTGTATTTCGACTACGCCGCCACCACGCCGGTGGATGAGCGAGTCATCAAGGTCATGGTCGAGTGTCTGGGGTTCAGCGGCAATTTCGGCAACCCCGCCTCCAGCTCCCACGCCTTCGGCCAACAGGCCCGACAGTCGGTCGAACAGGCGCGACGCCAGGTCGCCGGACTGGTCGGCGCCCTCCCAGCACAGATTGTCTGGACCTCCGGTGCCACCGAATCCAACAACCTCGCCCTCAAGGGCGTCGCCCAGGCGCGCGGCGTTGCCGGCGGCCACATCATCACCAGCCAGATCGAACACAAGGCTATCCTCGATACCGCGAAGCAATTGCAGGATGCCGGTGTCGCGGTAACGTACCTGGTGCCGGACGCCGATGGCCTGATCACCCCGCAAGCAGTCAGCGAAGCCATGCGCGAGGACACCTTTCTGGTGTCGCTGATGCTGGTCAATAACGAACTCGGTACGGTCAACGACATCCCGGCCATCGGTCAGTTGGTGCGTGATCGCCAGGCGTTGTTCCATGTCGACGCAGCGCAGGGCGCAGGTAAAGTGGCGATTGACCTGGCCGAGTGGCCGGTGGACTTGATGTCCTTTTCGGCGCATAAACTCTATGGCCCCAAGGGTATCGGCGCACTGTACGTCGGCCCGCGCGCGCAACAGCGCTTGCTTGCACAGATCCACGGCGGTGGGCACGAGGGCGGTTTGCGTTCCGGCACCCTGGCGACGCATCAAATCGTCGCCATGGGCGAGGCTTTTGCGCTGGCGGCGGCTGCATTCGATGAAGAAAAAACCCTGATCGTACAACTGCGAGAGCGCTTGCTCGAGCAACTGTTCAGCATTCCCGGCGTACGCCTCAACGGCAGCCCGAGCCAACGCATCCCCCATACCTTGAGCCTGACCTTCAATGAAGGCGAGTTCAATTCGGCGGCATTGCTTGTTTCGATCGCGTTTTCCGCGACCTCGGCCTGCAATTCCACGAGCAACGCACCCTCCCACGTGCTGCTAGCGCTTGGGCATGACGCTCGCGCGGCGAGTCGCACCATTCGCTTGAGCCTGGGACGTTTCACCACCGAACAGGACATCGATCAAGCGGCACAATTGATTAAAGCAGCCTGCGCCAGTGCTCCGGCATTCTGGCAATAGGGCAAAAAGGCGCCGGCATTGATCGGCGCTACACAACAACACAAACAATGATAAGTGGTTAGCAGGAGTCACGATGAGTACGCAGTCTTCGATCAATGGATCGGTGCCCCAGCGCCTGGCGCAAACCCGCGAGCTGATGAGCCGGGAAGGCATTCACGCGCTTCTGGTGCCGTCGGCCGACCCGCACCTGTCTGAATACCTGCCGGGCTACTGGCAAGGGCGCCAGTGGTTGTCCGGTTTCCATGGTTCGGTCGGCACCCTGATCGTCACCCCGGATTTTGCCGGTGTCTGGGCCGACAGCCGTTATTGGGAACAAGCGACCAAGGAACTCAAGGGCAGCGGCATCGAACTGGTCAAGCTGCAACCGGGCCAACCGAGTCCTCTGGACTGGCTGGCCGAGCAAACTCCTGAGGGCGGCGTAGTCGCGGTCGATGGAGCGGTGATGGCCGTGGCCTCGGCGCGAACCCTGGGCAGCAAACTCGAGGAGCGTGGCGCACGCCTGCGTACTGACATCGATCTGTTGAGCGAGGTCTGGACGGATCGCCCGGTTCTGCCGAACGAGCCGATCTATCAGCACTTGCCACCGCAGGCCACCGTCAGCCGTGGCGAAAAACTCGCCAAGCTGCGCGAAGCCTTGCAGGCAAAGGGGGCCGACTGGCATTTCATCGCCACCCTCGATGACATCGCCTGGCTGTTCAACCTGCGTGGCGGCGATGTGTCGTTCAACCCGGTCTTCGTGTCTTTTGCGTTGATCAGCCAGCAACAAGCGACCCTGTTCGTGGCGCTGAGCAAGGTCGATGCCGAGTTGCGTGCGGTGCTTGAACAGGACGGCGTGACCCTGCGCGACTACAGCGAAGTGGCGGCTGCCCTGAATGCGGTGCCAAGTGGTGCAAGTCTGTTGGTCGATCCGGCACGCGTAACGGCGGGACTGCTGGACAACCTGAACTGCGGCGTCAAGCTGATCGAAGGCCTGAACCCGACTACCCTGGCCAAGTCGCAGAAGAGCCTGGCCGATGCCGAGCACATTCGTCAGGCCATGGAGCAGGACGGCGCAGCGCTTTGTGAGTTTTTCACCTGGCTCGACTCGGCGCTGGGCCGTGAACGCATCACCGAACTGACTATCGACGAAAAACTCACCGCTGCACGTGAACGTCGTCCGGGTTACGTTTCATTGAGCTTCAACACCATCGCCGCGTTCAACGCCAATGGCGCGATGCCGCACTACCACGCAACCGAAGAAGAGCACGCGGTGATCGAGGGTGACGGCCTGTTGCTGATCGACTCCGGCGGCCAGTACCTGGGCGGCACGACCGATATCACGCGGATGGTGCCGGTGGGAACACCGACGGCGGAGCAGAAGCGCGATTGCACCCGCGTGCTCAAAGGCGTGATTGCCTTGTCTCGCGCACAGTTCCCTAAGGGCATTCTGTCGCCACTGCTCGATGCCATCGCCCGCGCGCCGATCTGGGCTGAAAACGTCGATTACGGTCACGGCACCGGGCACGGTGTGGGCTACTTCCTTAACGTTCACGAAGGCCCGCAAGTCATCGCCTATCAAGCTGCGCCAGCGCCGCAAACCGCGATGCAACCGGGCATGATCACTTCCATCGAACCGGGCACCTACCGTCCGGGCCGTTGGGGTGTGCGCATCGAGAACCTGGCAATGAACCGCGAAGCTGGCAGCAGCGAATTCGGCGAGTTCCTGAAATTCGAAACCCTGACCCTGTGCCCGATCGACACCCGTTGCCTGGAACCGTCGCTGCTGACCGAAGAGGAAAAGCAGTGGTTCAACGCTTACCACGCCGAAGTACGCGAGCGTTTGAGTCCGTTGCTGGACGGCGCGGCCCTTGAATGGCTGAACACTCGTACGGCGGCTATTTAACCAGCTGTAGCTCAGGGGCTGATTCCAGCGCCCGAGCCATGTAATCGACAAAGGCTTTGACCCTGGCGGATTGGCGACGATTCGCCGGGGATACGGCATGTATCGGCAATGATTGCGCGGTATATTCCCGCAATATCGCGGTCACTCTCCCGGCTTTCAGATCTTCGCTGAACAGCCATGTCGGGGACAACGCGATCCCCAATCCTCCCAGCACCATCTCGCGAATCGCTTCGGAGTTGTTGCTTTGCGCATTGCCTTTGATCCGAACTTCGTGACGCTGGGCACCTTTCTCATAAATCCATAGATTCTGACTGTCCAGCAGGTTGAACAGCAGGCAATTGTGCCCGCTCAGTTCCTGTGGTGCGCGGGGCTGACCGTGTCGCACCAGATAATCCGGGGTTGCGACCGTCACCCGGCGGGTAGTGCCGACATGGCGGGCGATCAAGCCGCTGTCGTTCAATGTGCCAATCCTGAACGTGACGTCCAGGCCTTCGCTGACCAGGTCCTGCTTCTGGTCGCTCAGTTGCAGGTCAATCTGAACTTCAGGATGACGCCTGAGAAACTCCGGCAGACGCGGCGCAATCTGCAAGCGCCCGAAGCTTACCGAGGAACCGATTCTCAGTGGCCCTGCGATGACTTCCCGGCCGGACTGGAAGCTGTGTTCGGCGGCGTCCACCGCTGCGAGGATTTGCCGGCACTCGATGTAGTAGCGCTGTCCTTCATCGGTCAGGGACAGCCGTCGGGTGCTGCGGGCTATCAGCTTGCCTCCGAGTTCCGATTCCAGCGCTTGCAGTACTTTGCTGATGGTCGGCTGGCTGCATTGCATCTCCCGGGCAACGGCGGAAAAGCTGCCCCGTTCGACCACGCGGACGAAAACGGCCATTGCGTTGAGTTTGTCCACAGGGTTCCTCACTCATGCCAAATGGGCATGCTTACTATAGCGATACGGCGTCTTATCGGCATGAGTAAGTGGGCGCAAGATCAATCCTACAACCACTTCTGACGGGAAATAGGCGAAATGACTGACTCACTGCACATGCGCGCGCTGATTGTTGACTCGGCTAATGCACCGCTACGCTTGGCTTCTATTCCGCGACCGATCCCTGGAGCGGGGCAGGTGCTGGTGCGCATTGCCGCCAGCGGGGTGAATCCGCTGGATGGGAAAATCCGCTCAGGCCAGGCCGCTCATGCACGTCAGCCGTTACCGGCGGTGCTGGGCATGGATCTGGCGGGAACGGTCGAAGCGCTGGGGGAGGGCGTCATTGGCTGGGAGCCGGGCGATGAGGTTTACGCCATGGCAACAGGGATTGGCGGGGGCCAGGGCTCACTGGCCGAGTACGTGGCGGTCGATGCGCGGCTGCTGGCGCGTAAACCGGGCAATTTGAGCATGCGTGAAGCTGCAGCGTTGCCGTTGGTACTGATCACGGCGTGGGAAGGATTGGTCGACCGTGCTCGGGTTCGGGCGGGTCAGAAAGTGCTGATTCACGGCGGGGCGGGTGGAGTGGGGCATGTCGCTGTACAAATCGCCCGTGCATTCGGTGCCGAGGTGTTTGCGACGGGTTCTGCTCGGCAGCAGGGCTTGATAGAGGACTTGGGCGCGACCTTTATCGATTATCGCGAGTCGTCGGTCGAGGGTTATGTGACTGAGTACACGGCCGGGGAGGGATTCGATATCGTCTATGACACAGTGGGTGGTGAAACACTGGATGCGTCATTCAAGGCTGTGCGGATGTATCACGGTCATGTGGTGAGTTGCCTGGGCTGGGGCCAGCACAGTCTCGCGCCACTTTCATTTCGCGGGGCGACTTATTCCGGTGTCTTCACCCTGTTGCCGCTGCTGACGGGGCATGGACGTGAGCATCACGGTGAAATTTTGCGCGAGGCGGCAAGCTTGATCGAGGCGGGCAGGCTTACACCGATACTCGATCCACGGCGGTTCACTCTGCAAACCGCCGAGGCCGCCCATGGGCTGCTCCTGTCGGGAGCGGCGCAGGGGCGGTTGGTCATCGAGGTTTAACCCAGGGCTTCGCGGACGAATTCCAGACGGTCCTGGCCGAAGAACAACTGACCATCGACAAACATGCTCGGTGCGCCGAATACACCGCGCTGTACCGCCTTCTCGGTGTTGGCCTTGAGCGCTGTTTTGACTTCCTCATCGGTCGTCAGGGCCAGCACTTCGTTGGGATCGAAGCCATTGCGGGTTAGCACTGCCGCCACGGTCGCCGGTTCATCGAGGCTGCGGCCTTCAACCCACAGTGCTTTGAACAGGCAATCGATGAATGCGGTAAAGCGCTCGGGATGGCGCAACTGCATGCCGGTGACGGCGCGCATGAGCATCAGTGTGTTGATCGGGAAATGCGGGTTGAACTTCAGTGGCACATCGTAGCGTCTGGCGTAACGGTCGAGGTCCTGAAACATGTAGCGACCCTTGGCCACAATGGTTGCGGGTGAAGCGTTGCCGGTGGCTTTAAACACGCCGCCAAGCAGGATCGGGATGTAGATCAACTGGCTGTCGGTTTGCTCACAGATCTTGGGCAGCTGGGTGTACGCCAGGTAGGTGGCGGGGCTGCCCAGGTCAAACATGAACTCCACGGTTTTGCTCATGGTCGATGCACTCTGCTTATTGTTGTAAGGGGGGCTTACCAGCGTTCGCTCCAGGGACGCAGGTCCAGCTCGAAGGTCCAGGCGTCGCGGGGCTGGCTGTGCAGGTACCAGTAGTTCTCGGCAATGTGTTCGGGGTTGAGAATGCCGTCCTGATCCTTGGTGGCGTATTTTTCGGGGAAGTTGTCGCGGATGAAACCGGTATCGATGGCGCCGTCGACGATGATGTGCGCGACGTGGATATTCATGGGCCCGAGTTCGCGGGCCATGCTTTGCGACAGCGCACGGATCCCATGCTTGGCCCCCGCGAATGCGGCAAAGCCGGCGGCACCGCGCATACCGGCAGTGGCACCGGTAAACAGAATCGTGCCCCGTTGTCGCTTTGCCATTCGCTTGGCTACTTCGCGGCCGTTGAGGAATCCTGAGAAACAGGCCATTTCCCAGATCTTGAAATACTTGCGGGCAGTTTCTTCGAGAATGCTGCAGGGGACGTTGGCGCCGATGTTGAACACAAACGCTTCAATAGGCCCTATTTCGTTTTCGATCTGCTCGACCAGTGCCACCACATCTTCTTCCTTGCGGGCATCGCAAGCGAAACCGTGAGCCTCGCCACCGTTGGCGCGGATGGTATCTACCAACGGTTGCAGCTTATCTGCACTACGGCGGGTAACGCAGGCGACAAACCCTTCCTGAGCAAAGCGCCTTGCAATGGCGCCGCCGGTGGCATCACCTGCACCGACAACGAGTACGACCTTCTTGTTATTCATGGGGTAGATCCCTTTAGTAAACGATCGTTAACTAAACGAACGTTATGCTACGATTCGGTCAGCGTCAAGATGATCAAACCGGAGGAAAGGGCAATGCGTTACACGGCCAATCACAAGCTGGAAACCAGGGAGAAACTGCTGCATAGCAGCGCGGTGTCTGCCAAGAAGGCCGGTTTTTCCACGGTGGGTGTCGATGGCCTGATGAAAGCAATCGGATTAAGTGGTGGCGCTTTTTACAGCCACTTTTCGTCGAAGGACGAGTTGTTTGCTTCAATTGTCGAACGTGAGTTGCGCCAAAGTCTGGAGCGTTTGGGGGCCGATCAGGATCGCGACAAGCTTGAGCGCTGCTTGAAGCGCTACCTCAGCATGTCCCATGTGGATCATCCGGAAACTGGCTGTGCATTGCCGGCATTGGGCGCCGAAATTGCCCGTTCCGACGTGATGATTCGACAGCAGGCGGAGCTCTGGATTTGTCGACTTCAGGAGAGTTGGGCGCAGGTGCTGGAGAGCGACAGCCTGGCCTGGGCCATCCTGTCGCAATGCATCGGTGCGTTGGTAGTGGCGCGGATGCTTGCCACGCCGGAGCTTCAGCGTAAGGTGCTGAAGTCCAGTTACGATGAGATCGGCCGTCAGATTGGCAGTAATGGAAACTGACGGCGAGGTATCAATTTATTTGCAAATGACGATCATGCTGCGGCTGGTATAGCCCGCGGGGTTGAGGCCAAACGGATAATCGCCGGGCTCTTCCACGGCATCCCCGGACTTGGCGATGACCTTGTATCCCTTGGGGGCACACGAGTTGGTAGCGCTGGCGTAGCACTTGTCCCAAGAGGATGACAGTCCGGAGCAGTTGATGTGCAACCCTTTCTTGCCGTGTTTCGTTTGTGTTTTCGACGTTGCCGCGCAGCCCGCAACTGCTAGTACGGCGATCAGTATCAAAATTCGTTTCATTGCTTTCCTTGGTGCATTTCCGGATCTGACGCCCGGTCTGGCAGAATTCGCTTTCGTTTGAAGCGTTCTGATATCCCTATTCTGAAAAATCCATGGCTTACACTAGGTTGCGGACCTAAACATGGCCTAAATGAGCGGTAAATACCAGCGTCTCGTCAAATCTTGCATTAATCCGCCGCAACTGCGGGCTTTGAGGCGTTGCCCATGGTCATGGTGGCGCCGACGGAAGCCAGGATGATGCACAGGATAGCCATCCATTGTGACAGGGAGAGGTATTCGTGCAGGAACAGCAAGCCGGACAGCGCACCGAATGCGGGTTCAATGCTCATCAATGTGCCAAAGGTCCTGGCCGGCATGCGCGTGAGTGCGACCATCTCCAGTGTGTAGGGTAGGGCGGTAGACAGGATGGCGACACCGATGGCGATCGGTATCAGGGATGGCGTCAGCAGTGCGGCACCTGCATGAACGATTCCGATGGGCGCCACGAACAGGGCGGCAATCATCACGCCCAGTGCAGCAGTCTGTACGCCGTTATCAGAACCGGCCTTTTGACCGAATAGGATGTACAGCGCCCAGCAGACTCCGGCGCCCAATGCGTACCCGGCGCCTGGCAGGTCGATACTCGCGGTCGTTGCACCGGTCGGTATCAGCAGCAGCAATCCGACAGCCGCCAGGGCTATCCAGAGAAAGTCGATTGCCCGGCGTGAGG
>NZ_JBWKZO010000001.1:0-4497500 GCF_059424605.1 Pseudomonas sp. GW101-3H06 | reverse complement strand
CGACTCAGCTGCACCATGAGCTCCCACACGAATTGCTTGATTCATTGAAGAAGACGATAGAAGCAGCTTTAAGCTCCAAGCTGATAGCTCACGCTAACAGTTACAAGCTCGAAATTGGGTCTGTAGCTCAGTTGGTTAGAGCGCACCCCTGATAAGGGTGAGGTCGGCAGTTCGAATCTGCCCAGACCCACCAATTTTGTATGGGGCCATAGCTCAGCTGGGAGAGCGCCTGCCTTGCACGCAGGAGGTCAGCGGTTCGATCCCGCTTGGCTCCACCATAAACTGCTTCGAAAGTTTGAGAGTTTAGAAATGAGTATTCCGGTGTGAATATTGATTTCTAGTCTTTTGATTAGATCGTTCTTTAAAAATTTGGGTATGTGATAGAAAGATAGACTGAACGTTACTTTCACTGGTAACGGATCAGGCTAAGGTAAAATTTGTGAGTTTAATCGCGAATTTTCGGCGAATGTCGTCTTCACAGTATAACCAGATTGCTTGGGGTTATATGGTCAAGTGAAGAAGCGCATACGGTGGATGCCTTGGCAGTCAGAGGCGATGAAAGACGTGGTAGCCTGCGAAAAGCTTCGGGGAGTCGGCAAACAGACTTTGATCCGGAGATGTCTGAATGGGGGAACCCAGCCATCATAAGATGGTTATCTTGTACTGAATACATAGGTGCAAGAGGCGAACCAGGGGAACTGAAACATCTAAGTACCCTGAGGAAAAGAAATCAACCGAGATTCCCTTAGTAGTGGCGAGCGAACGGGGACTAGCCCTTAAGTTGATTTGAGATTAGCGGAACGCTCTGGAAAGTGCGGCCATAGTGGGTGATAGCCCTGTACGCGAAAATCTCTTATCAATGAAATCGAGTAGGACGGAGCACGAGAAACTTTGTCTGAATATGGGGGGACCATCCTCCAAGGCTAAATACTACTGACTGACCGATAGTGAACTAGTACCGTGAGGGAAAGGCGAAAAGAACCCCGGAGAGGGGAGTGAAATAGATCCTGAAACCGTATGCGTACAAGCAGTGGGAGCCTACTTTGTTAGGTGACTGCGTACCTTTTGTATAATGGGTCAGCGACTTATTTTCAGTGGCGAGCTTAACCGAATAGGGGAGGCGTAGCGAAAGCGAGTCTTAATAGGGCGTCTAGTCGCTGGGAATAGACCCGAAACCGGGCGATCTATCCATGGGCAGGTTGAAGGTTAGGTAACACTGACTGGAGGACCGAACCGACTACCGTTGAAAAGTTAGCGGATGACCTGTGGATCGGAGTGAAAGGCTAATCAAGCTCGGAGATAGCTGGTTCTCCTCGAAAGCTATTTAGGTAGCGCCTCATGTATCACTGTAGGGGGTAGAGCACTGTTTCGGCTAGGGGGTCATCCCGACTTACCAAACCGATGCAAACTCCGAATACCTACAAGTGCCGAGCATGGGAGACACACGGCGGGTGCTAACGTCCGTCGTGAAAAGGGAAACAACCCAGACCGTCAGCTAAGGTCCCAAAGTTATGGTTAAGTGGGAAACGATGTGGGAAGGCTTAGACAGCTAGGAGGTTGGCTTAGAAGCAGCCACCCTTTAAAGAAAGCGTAATAGCTCACTAGTCGAGTCGGCCTGCGCGGAAGATGTAACGGGGCTCAAACCATACACCGAAGCTACGGGTATCATCTTCGGATGATGCGGTAGAGGAGCGTTCTGTAAGCCTGTGAAGGTGAGTTGAGAAGCTTGCTGGAGGTATCAGAAGTGCGAATGCTGACATGAGTAACGACAATGGGTGTGAAAAACACCCACGCCGAAAGACCAAGGTTTCCTGCGCAACGTTAATCGACGCAGGGTTAGTCGGTCCCTAAGGCGAGGCTGAAAAGCGTAGTCGATGGAAAACAGGTTAATATTCCTGTACTTCTGGTTATTGCGATGGAGGGACGGAGAAGGCTAGGCCAGCTTGGCGTTGGTTGTCCAAGTTTAAGGTGGTAGGCTGAAATCTTAGGTAAATCCGGGGTTTCAAGGCCGAGAGCTGATGACGAGTTACCTTTCAGGTGACGAAGTGGTTGATGCCATGCTTCCAAGAAAAGCTTCTAAGCTTCAGATAACCAGGAACCGTACCCCAAACCGACACAGGTGGTTGGGTAGAGAATACCAAGGCGCTTGAGAGAACTCGGGTGAAGGAACTAGGCAAAATGGCACCGTAACTTCGGGAGAAGGTGCGCCGGTGAGGGTGAAGCACTTGCTGCGTAAGCCCACGCCGGTCGAAGATACCAGGCCGCTGCGACTGTTTATTAAAAACACAGCACTCTGCAAACACGAAAGTGGACGTATAGGGTGTGACGCCTGCCCGGTGCCGGAAGGTTAATTGATGGGGTTAGCTAACGCGAAGCTCTTGATCGAAGCCCCGGTAAACGGCGGCCGTAACTATAACGGTCCTAAGGTAGCGAAATTCCTTGTCGGGTAAGTTCCGACCTGCACGAATGGCGTAACGATGGCGGCGCTGTCTCCACCCGAGACTCAGTGAAATTGAAATCGCTGTGAAGATGCAGTGTATCCGCGGCTAGACGGAAAGACCCCGTGAACCTTTACTATAGCTTTGCACTGGACTTTGAATTTGCTTGTGTAGGATAGGTGGGAGGCTTTGAAGCGTGGACGCCAGTTCGCGTGGAGCCATCCTTGAAATACCACCCTGGCAACTTTGAGGTTCTAACTCAGGTCCGTTATCCGGATCGAGGACAGTGTATGGTGGGTAGTTTGACTGGGGCGGTCTCCTCCTAAAGAGTAACGGAGGAGTACGAAGGTGCGCTCAGACCGGTCGGAAATCGGTCGTAGAGTATAAAGGCAAAAGCGCGCTTGACTGCGAGACAGACACGTCGAGCAGGTACGAAAGTAGGTCTTAGTGATCCGGTGGTTCTGTATGGAAGGGCCATCGCTCAACGGATAAAAGGTACTCCGGGGATAACAGGCTGATACCGCCCAAGAGTTCATATCGACGGCGGTGTTTGGCACCTCGATGTCGGCTCATCACATCCTGGGGCTGAAGCCGGTCCCAAGGGTATGGCTGTTCGCCATTTAAAGTGGTACGCGAGCTGGGTTTAGAACGTCGTGAGACAGTTCGGTCCCTATCTGCCGTGGACGTTTGAGATTTGAGAGGGGCTGCTCCTAGTACGAGAGGACCGGAGTGGACGAACCTCTGGTGTTCCGGTTGTCACGCCAGTGGCATTGCCGGGTAGCTATGTTCGGAATAGATAACCGCTGAAAGCATCTAAGCGGGAAACTAGCCTCAAGATGAGATCTCACTGGAGCCTTGAGCTCCCTGAAGGGCCGTCGAAGACTACGACGTTGATAGGTCGGGTGTGTAAGCGCTGTGAGGCGTTGAGCTAACCGATACTAATTGCCCGTGAGGCTTGACCATATAACACCCAAGCAATTTGATGCTCCGAGTTGAAAAGACGAAAGAGACCAGATTGCGGTGTGTGAAGACGCAATGAACCGAAAGTTCGCCAACACACAAACTATCGCATACCCAATTCGCTGGAACGTCGCAAGACGCGTCAGCTCAAGAATTTCTTGACGACCATAGAGCATTGGAACCACCTGATCCCATCCCGAACTCAGAAGTGAAACGATGCATCGCCGATGGTAGTGTGGGGTTTCCCCATGTGAGAGTAGGTCATCGTCAAGATTAAATTCCGAAACCCCTATCTGCGTATGCAGGTAGGGGTTTTGTTTTGTCCGCAGGAAAGTCGGGCAAAAAAAGGGACAGCTTAAGGGCTATCCCTGGTCCCGCAGCATCCATCAGTGAAACTTCGGCAGCACGTGTTCTGCGATCTCCTCAATAATCTCCGCGACCGGTCGCTCGCTGCGTCGCACATGCAGGCCGACATGTTGTACGCCGGCCTCACGCAAGGCCTGCAGTTCATCGATCAATGCCAGACGTCCACAGCTGCCACCGAAGCGAACACGGCGCATCGGTGCATGGGGGTTGGCCATCAGGTCAAGGTGAACAAAACTGATATACGGTTTGTTGCCACCAACTTCACGCCACAATCCTACTCGCCGGCGATGCTCGTCTGGCGTACCGGGGTAAGCGAGCCAACCGTCCATGTGTTGGCCAATCCACGCTGGTGATTGCTGACCAAGACCTGCCACCACTAATGGAGCTGACTGTTCGCGTTCCGGAAGCAGACGTGCACCTTCGGGCAAACGGTCATCGCCCTGGCTGCGCAGCAACTCCACGGTATCGCGGAAGATTTCGCCACGCTGATCGTAATCCACGCCAAACAACGGATATTCCATCGGGCGGTCGCCGCTGGCCACGCCTAGCAGCAGGCGTCCATCACTCAACTCATCGACACTATTGGCTGACTTGAGTGTCAACCAGGGCTGACGCAGCGGAAGCACAACTGCTGCAGTGCCGAGCATGATGTTATCGGTAATGCCGGCCAGGTAACCCAGATAAGAAAAGGTTTCGAACACCTGTGCGGCATCGCCGAAGTGAGGGTCGTAAACCGGCACATCGCGAACCCACAGCGCGCGAAACCCGGACTGATCGGCCAGCCGGGCCATGGCGGCGTGCTGTTTCAGATCAGGCACACCAAAAGGGCGGTCCTGGGCAATCCGTCGCCGCTGACCAACACTGGACCAATCATTATCCAGGGGCAGTTCCAGTCCGATGGAAAACCCGTTAGACCCGAGTAACCGTTGAAAGCGTGGATGCATGTAAAGACTCCAAAAAAAACCAATGACATGGACCTAGTATCAACAGCAGCATCAGCAAGAAAAATGCATGAATGGGAATATCAATCTTGAGTGAAGCGCACGAGTCCGCCGCCGAGATGAAAAACTCTTCACCCTTTCACGACCGCCATTGGTGGAATCGAACCAAAGTGAACAAGCGGTTTTTGATATGGTGCAGCTCGTTTTTTAAGGACTGATTTGACGCCCACGGATCGGCACCTCCTTTTAAAAGAGTTGCTCTGGAAATGCCCGAACCGATACCGATCAAGGACCATGAAAAAGAGACGCGCCTGGTCAACAAAAGGCTGATGGCCTGCGCCTTGTTCGTCGTCGCTGTTACCTGCGCACTGGTAGTGCGCATGTACGTCCTGCAGGTGGTCGAATTCGACTATCACTCCACGATTTCCGAAAACAACCGCGTTCACGTCTTGCCGATCACCCCCACCCGCGGTTTGATCTATGACCGCAATGGCGTGGTTCTCGCGGACAATCAACCAAGCTACAACCTGACCATCACCCGTGAACGTGCTTCGGATGTGAGGCTAGAGCTGGACGAGGTGGTCAACTTATTGCACCTGCCGTCTGAGGATCGAGCGCTGTTCGACAGGGCCATGAAGCAGGCACGGCATCCGTTTGTGCCGGTGACGCTGTTCTACGAGCTGACTGAAGAACAGATTGCGGTGCTGGCGGTCAACGAGTTCAGGTTGCCGGGCATCGATGTCGAGCCGCAGTTCGTGCGCCACTATCCGTTCGGCGAGCACTTTGCTCATTCGATCGGCTACGTCGGACGCATCAACGAAAAGGAGTCCAAGGCCCTGGATTCGGTCGAGTACCGCGGCACTCAATCCATCGGCAAAACCGGGATCGAGAAATTCTACGAGTCGCAGCTGCACGGCCATGTCGGCTACGAGGAAGTCGAAACCAACGCCCAGGGGCGCGTGCTGCGAGTGCTCAGGCACACCGATCCGATTCCTGGCAAAAACATCGTACTGAGTCTCGACGTCAAGCTTCAGCAAGCCGCCGAGCAGGCCCTGGGTGATCGTCGTGGCTCGGTGGTCGCGCTCGATCCGTCGACCGGCGAAGTATTGGCGATGGTCAGCAAACCGAGCTTCGACCCGAATTTGTTCGTCACCGGCATCAGCTTCAAGGAATACGCGGCACTGCACGACTCGCTCGACCGGCCGCTGTTCAACCGTGTGCTGCGCGGCCTTTATGCGCCCGGTTCGACCATCAAGCCGGAAGTGGCGATTGCCGGTCTCGACGCTGGCGTTGTCACACCACAGACCCGGGTGTTCGATCCCGGCTATTACCAACTCCCGGATTTCGATCACAAGTACCGCAACTGGAACCATAGCGGCGACGGTTGGGTGGACATGGACGCGGCGATCATGCGCTCCAACGACACTTACTTCTATGATCTGGCCCACAAACTGGGGATCGATCGCCTGCATGACTATATGGCGATGTTTGGTCTGGGTGAGAAAGTCTCCCTGGACATGTACGAAGAGTCGCCAGGTCTGATGCCATCCCAGGCTTGGAAGCGTGCCACACGCCGTCAGGCATGGTTCCCGGGTGAGACGGTGATCCTTGGTATCGGCCAGGGCTACATGCAGGTCACGCCGCTGCAACTGGCCCAGGCCACTGCGCTGATTGCCAACAAAGGTGTGTGGAACCGTCCGCATCTGGCCCGGACTGTGGATGGTGTCGCGCCGGTGGACGAGCATCCGATGCCGAACATTCTGCTCAAGGATCCGCGCGACTGGGAGCAGGTCAACCACGGCATGCAGATGGTGATGCACGATGCACGCGGGATTGCCCGGGCGGCAGCGGCGGGTGCGCAATACCGTATTGCCGGCAAGAGCGGTACCGCGCAAGTGGTGGCGATCAAGCAGGGCGAGCGTTACAACCGCGAGAAGACCCGCGAGCGAAACCGCGATAATGCCTTGTTTGTCGGTTTCGCCCCGGCCGAACACCCGAAGATCGTGATCTCGGTGATGATCGAGAATGGCGAAGCCGGCGGACGCGTCGCCGGTCCCGTGGTGCGGCAGATCATGGACGCCTGGCTACTCGATCAGGATGGGCACTTGAAGCCGCAATACGCAGCCCCAATCAAGCCGGGCGATCCTCACGTCTAAACCATCGAGGCTTCGCGAGCTTGCTCGCGAACAACGAGAACGCGGCCCATCCGATGGAACACAAGCGCCGTAAGGCACTTGCCATAGCCCTGACGTTAACGTAAAGATTGCGGCAGGGCGCCGATGTTTGACGGCGCAGGGGCGGACGACCCGGAGCGCTTGATGACGCTAATAAAAACAAACTCCCCCAAACTGCACCGCGAAGCCCGGCTGGCCCGGGAGAAGCTGCATCTGGAAGGCGAAGTGCCGGATGGCGTCCTGCGGGCGGAAATCGATGCCTCGTGGCGACGCAGCCTCAGCCATGGCGTGCATTTCAATGCCAAGCACGAGCTGGCACTGGAGTCGAGTGCCAACCTGGACGTGCTGCTGTCGAGCAATCGCCTGCTGATCGACGCCGCACTGCCGGCTATCGACTACCTGGCCGAACGCCAGGGCAAGGAAGGCTTGATCATCCTCGCCAACTCCGAAGCCACCATCCTCGCCGTCGAAGGTCGTGCCGACCGTCTCAAGGGCAGCGGCCTGCAAGACATTACCCTGGGCGCCTGCTGGAGCGAAGCCGCCCGCGGCACCAACGCCCTCGGCACGGCACTGGTGGAAGCCCGGCCGACCCTGATCGATTGCGGCGAACATTACCTGGATCGCCTCAGTGATTTTTCCTGCACCTCGGTACCGATCCATTGCCCGCAAGGCGACATCCTCGGCGTCCTCGACCTGACCCGTGAAGGCCCCCTGGGTCGCGCCCACGACAGCACGGCGCTGTTGGCCATGGCGGTCAGCCAGATCGAAAGCCGGGTGTTCAACGCCAGTTACCCGGACGAAATCGTCCTCGCCTTCCATAGCCGTCGCCAGTACCTCGAATCGCCATGGCAGGGCCTGCTGGCGGTGAGCCTCGGCGGACAAATCCTTGCCGTCAGTGCCCAGGCCTGCCAGTTGCTGCATGCCGAGCGTTCGGCGCTGGTCGGTCGGCGCTGCGAAGAGTTTCTCGGTGTCGATGGCCTGCAATTGTTGGCTCGGTTGCATCAAGGCGGCGCCGGCAGTTTGCAGACCGCCAAGGGCGAATTTTTCTATAAAACCCTGCGCGCACCGCAACGTTCGATCAATGTCAGCAGCCCACCGCGCACCCCGGCAAAGACCACCAAGGCACAACCGGACCTCGACTCCCTGGCGGGTAGCAACGCCCGTTACGCCCGTGCCCTGCGCATGGCCCGCCAAGGCCTGGCCAACCAGTTACCGGTATTGCTGCTGGGCGAAACCGGTACCGGCAAGGAAGTCATCGCCCGTGCCCTGCACATGGCCGGCAGTCGCTGCGATAAACCCTTCGTCGCAGTGAATTGCGCAGCCATCCCCGAAGGTCTGATCGAGTCCGAACTGTTCGGCTACCGCGAAGGCGCGTTCACCGGCTCGCGCCGTGGCGGCATGGTCGGTCGCTTGCAACAGGCCCATGGCGGCACGCTGTTTCTCGATGAAATCGGCGACATGCCGCTGGCCCTGCAAGCACGGCTGCTGCGGGTGTTGCAGGACCGTAAGGTCGCGCCGCTGGGCGCCGGCGAAGAGCAGGACATCGACGTCGCCCTGATCTGCGCCACCCACCGCGACCTCAAGCGCCTGGTAGAAGAAAAACACTTTCGCGAAGACCTGTTCTACCGAGTCAACGGGATCAGCGTGATGCTCCCGGCCCTGCGCGAGCGCGAAGATTTCAGTGCGCTGGTCAGCCGTCTGTTAGCTCGGCTCGACGCACCGACGGTGGTGCTTCATGACGACTTGAGCCGTCTGCTCGGCAATTACCATTGGCCGGGCAACATCCGCCAGTTGGAGATGGTCTTGCGCACCGCCCTGGCCATGCGCGAGCCGGGAGAAACCGTCCTGACACTCGATCACTTGCCCGACAGCATGCTTGATGAGTTGACCGCGACTGAACGTCCCCAGGCCGGCAGCATTCGTGAAAACGAACTGGAGATGATCCGCCAGTCCCTGGACACGCATCAGGGTAATGTCTCGGCCGCCGCCGACGCCCTGGGCATCAGCCGTGCGACCCTGTATCGCAAGCTCAAACAGTTGCGTTCGTGATGCAGCGCCTGATCGTTCGGCTGATCGATAGCCAGAACCCCGAAGCCCTGCAAGCGGCGTTGCGCTGGCTCTACAGCTTTGTGCGGCCCCATCGGCTGGCGATTGCCGGGCTGCTGGGGCTGTCGGTTTGTGCGTCAGCCCTGGTGCTGGTGCAGCCGTGGCTGACCAAGCTGCTGATCGACGATGGCCTGCTGGCACGCGACTTTTCGATGCTGGTGCTGATCGCCGGACTGATGATCGTCGCCGGGCTGTTGGGCACGGCGCTCTCAGGGATCAATCGTTACCTGCACACACGATTGTCCGGGCGCATGCTGTTTGCCCTGCGCGATGACCTCTATCGGCATTTGCAGACCCTGTCGCCGAGCTTCTACGGGCAACGGCGCATCGGCGACCTGATGTCGCGTCTCGATGGCGACGTGGCGGAGATCCAGCGTTTTGCTGTGGACTCATTGTTCTCGGCGGTGTCCAGCGTGATTGGTCTGGTGGTGGCCGTGGCGATGCTCCTGACGCTGTCTTGGAAACTGTCGCTGCTGGCGCTAGTGCTGATTCCCCTCGACGTGCTCTGGTTGCGTTGGATGCGGCGCAAGGTCGAGCGTGATGTGCGGCAGTTGCGCGAACGCTCGGCGGACATGTCGTCGTTCATGGTCGAGACGTTGCCGGTGATGAAGTTCATCCAGTCCGCCGGCCAGCAACAACGCGAAGCGCGGCGCTTGGAAACCCTGGGGCAAGGCTATATGAGCCAGCTGCTGCGCCTGCAAGTCACCGAGTTTTTCACCCAGGCCGTGCCGGGCACCTTGACCTCGCTGTCCCGGGCCTGTGCGTTTCTGATTGGCGGTTACTGGGTGGTGCAGGGCACTTGGCAACTGGGCGCGCTGATCGCGTTTTCCACTTACCTGGGCATGGCTGTGGGGCCGGTGCAGAGTCTGCTTGGGCTCTATGTGGCTGTTCAGCGCATGACTGTCAGCCTCGGTCGGGTGATGGAGTTGCGCGGTGAAGAACCCACCGTACTCACACCCGTCGCGCCGACGCCGATGCCGAACTCGGGTGAGCTGCGTTTTGACGATGTGCACTTCAGTCATCCCGGTCGCTCGACCACCCTGCGCGGTATCGAGGCACGCATTCCGTACGGATTGAAAGTCGCCCTGAGCGGCGGCTCCGGCGTCGGCAAATCGACGTTGATCGACCTGCTGCAACGCCATCACGACCCGCAGTCAGGGCGGGTGCTGCTGGGCGAAGTGGATGTGCGGGAGCTGGACCTGTTCCAGTTGCGTCGGTGCATCGCCGTGGTCAGTCAGGACATCGTGCTGTTTCGCGGCAGCCTGGCGGACAACCTGGCCTATGCGGTGCCAGACGCCAGCCGCGAAGCGATTGCCGAAGTGGCGCGGCTGGCGCAGCTCGACAGCTTGATCGCTTCGTTGCCCGAAGGCCTCGACAGCCCACTGGGCGAGCGCGGCCAGCAGTTATCCGGCGGGCAGAAACAACGCATCGCCATTGCCCGCGCGCTGTTGCAGGACCCGTTGATTCTGGTGCTCGACGAAGCCACCTCGGCGGTAGATGAAGCCACCGAGCGCGAAGTGATCGAGGCCATCGACCACCTGTTTGCCGGGCGCACGCGCATCCTGATCAGCCATCGCCCCTCGACCCTGGCCGATGCCGACCTGCGATTTGAGTTGCTCGACGGTGTATTGATTTCGAAAACGGTGCTGCATGAAGCCTGAGCTGTATGAAAAACCTGGGTTGCGCATCGGAGTGGTGGACAGCGGGCACTCGGCGGCGCAGCGGGTACAGGTGATCGGCGGACGTCGCTTTTCCCTGGTGGAAGAAGGGCTCGCCGAAAGCGACTTGCGCGATGATCCACTGGGGCACGGCAGTGCGGTGATCGAAGCCATTGGCCGGCGCGCGCCGTCGGCGCTGTTTTGCGTGGCCCAGGTATTTGACCAGCGTGGTGTCACCAGCGCCTTGCAGATCGCCACGGCGATCGACTGGCTGGTGGCGCAGGATGTGCGCTTGATCAATTTGAGTCTCGGTTTACGGCAGGATCGCAGCTTGTTGCGTGCTGCCTGCGCGGCGGCGGTGGCGCGCGGCGTGTTGCTGTGCGCATCCAGCCCGGCGCAGGGTGAAGGGGTGTTCCCGGCGAATTATCCACAGGTGCTGCGGGTCACCGGCGACGCGCGCTGTGCCGAACTCGAATGGTCATGGCTCAACAGTGCCCAGGCGGATTTCGCTGCATGCGTGCACGGCACCTATCCCGGGCAGTCCGGCGCCAGTCTCGGTTGTGCGGCATTGAGCGGGCATATTGCGGCGTTTCTGGTGGCGCAACCCGAGGCAAGCAACGAGCAGGTCATCGAGTATTTGCGACATAACGCCCGCTATCGCGGTCCTGAACGGCGCTTCGTGCCATGACGGCGATTGTGATTCTGGGCGCCGGACCGGCGGGCGCGGCGGTGGCCCTGGGGCTGCAGCGACTGGGATATGCAGTCACGCTGGTCAGCGAGTGGCGCCGCTTTGCCGCACTGGAGGGCGTTTCCTTGCGGGTGCTGGAGGCGTTGCGCGGCGCCGGTCTGCATCAAGCACTATCGGAAGCCGCGTTACCGTCGCAACGGCAGGTCAACTGGAACGGCCAGCAACATGCGCAGAACGTCGAATTTCTGCTGGATCGTCCGACCTTCGATCGCGGCCTGCGCGAGGATTTGCGCCTCGCGGGCGTTGAACTGGTTGAAGGCCGGGTGCTGTCGGTCCAGTCAGCCGCGAGCGGCCATCGAATCGAGATCGACGGGCGCCAGGCGCTGGCCGCGGACTTTCTGGTGGAAGCCCGTGGACGTCAGGCACCCGCTCTCGGCAAAGGCCTGCGCGGACCGGAGACGGTCAGCCTGCTCAATCGCTGGCAAGGCGCACCGGGCAACACCGCCAGCGCCGTGGAAAGCCTCGTAGACGGCTGGGCATGGATGGCGCGACGAGCTGATGGTCAGTGCTATTGGCAATGGACGGTGGACGTGGCCAGCGCCGGGTTGCCGGGCAAGGCGCAGCTGCTCGACTACTGTCGGCAACGGCGTCAGGACTCGGCAGTGGCCCGGGCATTTTTCGGCGACGGACCCGAGGCCGATTTGCAGTTGCACGCCCGCAGCAGTACGGCGATTCTCAGCCCGCAGGTGTGCAGTGATAACGCGATTCGCGTTGGCGATGCAGCGATGGCGGTGGACCCGCTGTCGGGTAATGGCATCTTTCAATCCCTGTCCTCGGCGTTGCAGGCACCGGCGGTGATCAACACCCTGTTGTGCAAACCCGAACGAGCGGCACTGGCCCGGCGTTTTCATCAGCAGCGGGTTGAGCAGTTGTTCCTGCGGTTCGCAAGGATTGGCCGGGATTTCTACGCCGATGAAGTGCGCTGGTCCGATCAGCCGTTCTGGCAGGCGCGACGGCGATGGCCGGATGCAGAAATTGCCCATGCCGAGCCGGATTTCAATGCTTTACGGATCGAGCGGGCGCCGGTGCTGTGTGACGGGTTTGTCGACGAGGCTGATGTGGTGATCACGGCGGATCAGCCGTTGGGGATCTGGCATGTGCAGGGGGTTGAGTTGGCGCCGTTGGTGCGGCGGTTGATGCGCCGTGAGCCGGCGGAGCAGGTGTTGGCGGGGTTGACGGTGGAGCAGGGGAGGATGGTTCGCAGTTGGTTGTTGGCTCAAGGTTTCAAACCTTGAGTCTTATGCTGGCAGTTCTGGCCTCTTCGCGAGCAGGCTCGCTCCCACATTGGAATGCGTTCCCCGGTGGGGGAGCGAGCCTGCTCGCGAAGGCGGTCTGACTTACGCCGCAAATTACAACTTGATCAACACCGATTTCAACTCGGTGTAATGCTCGATCGCCGCATACCCCATCTCTCTCCCGACCCCGGACATTTTGTAACCACCGAACGGCAGCGCCGGGTCCAGGGCGCTGTGGCAGTTGACCCACACCGAACCGGACTTGATCCGTGGAATCATCCGGTGCACCGCCGCCAGGTCATTGGACCAGATGCTCGCCCCCAAGCCATAAGGGCTGTCGTTGGCCAAGCGCAGCGCTTCGGCTTCGTCATCGAACGGAATCGCCACCAGCACCGGGCCGAAGATTTCTTCCTGCACCAGCGAATGCTTTTGATCGACGTCGACGATGACCGTCGGCTTGACGAAAAAACCCGGCCCGAACCGCTCGCCACCGCAGGCGATGGTCGCGCCGCTTTCCCGACCTTTTTCGATGTAGCCGTAAACCCGCTCTTGTTGCCGGGCAGAGATCAACGGCCCCATCTCGACGCTCGGGTCCAGGCCGTTGCCGAGTTTCATGGCGTTGGCGATGTCGCTGATGTCCGCCACCACATTGTCGAAATGCTTGCGTTGCACATACAGGCGCGAGCCGGCGCAGCAGACCTGGCCCTGGTTGAAGAAAATCGCGCTGGCGGCACCGGCGGCGGCGCTTGGCAGGTCGGCGTCGGCCATGACGAGGGTCGGTGATTTGCCGCCCAGTTCCAGGGTGACCCGGGTCATCGAATCCATGGCGATCTTGCCGATCTGCTTGCCCACGGCGGTGGAGCCGGTAAAGGTCAGCTTGTCCACCAACGGGTTATGGGTCAGGGCCGAACCTGCGGTGATGCCGGTGCCGGTGACCACGTTGAACACCCCTTCGGGGTAGCCAGCCTCCAGCACAAGCTCGGCGAGTTTCAGGGCGGTCAGCGGAGTTTCGTCGGCGGGTTTGAGCACCACGGTGCAGCCCGTGGCCAGGGCCGGGCCGAGTTTCCAGCAGGCCAGCAGCAGCGGGAAGTTCCAGGCGACGATGGCGCCGACCACACCCACCGCTTCACGGCGGATGAAACTGTGGAACTGGTCGTTGGGCATCAGCGGCGCCGACACATCGACCGTGGAACCTTCGATCTTGGTCGCCCAGCCGGCCATGTAGCGCAGGAAGTCGATGGACAGCTGTACGTCCATCACCTGGGCAACGGCGGCGCTTTTGCCATTGTTCAGGCATTCCAGCTGTGCCAGCAGCTCGGCATCGCGTTGCATCAGGTCGGCGAGTTTCCACAACAGGTTCTGCCGCTCGCGGGGGCGGGTGCGGGTCCAGGCGGAATCATCGAATGCCTGACGAGCGGCAAGCACCGCTCTGTCGACATCCTCCGGCGTGGCCCGTGGCACCACGCACAGTTCTTCGCCGGTGGCCGGGTTGCGCAGGCTCATGGTCTGGCCGTCGGCGGCCTCGACCCAATCGCCGCCGATGAGCATGCGCGGGGCGCGCTGGATAAATGCCGAAGTGGCGGGAAGCAGGTTAGGGAGCGACATGGCGAGGCCTCTTGTTGTTCGTGTGTACGGAGCTTCGCAATGGCTGTGCCAAGTGCCCGGGAGGGCTGGTGAGCCCTTGTCTGGCGGGGGTTTTTCCTAAGCCGGAGGTGCTCGCTGGTTTAATGCATTTGTCGCAAATCGCGACAGCAGGTGAGACGACGAACAGCCCGCCCGTCATCTTGAGACCCCCATTGGCGAGGAATAGAATTTCCTCGTTCGGTGGGTGAAGTGAGGGATCATTTTCCCGGCATAACTTCTGGCGTAAGGGAGGCAGCGATGAACCTTTCACCCCTGGAAATTCAAAGCATCATAGAGCGCAGTTTTCTACCCTCGGTATGTACCTGCAGCATGGCGCCGGATCAGTCGCTGACGATTCGGGTCTGCGATTGCATGACCGGTCAGGTGGACCTGGTCGCCACCCATGTTCCGCTGTGGAAACTGGACACCGTCCACGGGATCGCGACGCTGGTGGCGGAAATGCGGCAACAGATCGAAGCGCACAAAGGCGCTCAACCAACGATCTACCACTGAGTTCGCGTCAGCCGCACCACGAGGGTGGTGCGGCCTGTGCCTGGTAGCCTCATGAGGCCATTTTTCGCGAAATTTCCTCAAACGTGCTGCTATCTGCGGCAGCCAGCAACTTGCGGTCATCCTTGAGCGTTGCCAGAAAAGTCACTTCGGTTTCCTTGCCCGCCAACATGAAACCGGCGAATGCGCCGATCGGCCCGAGCAGCATGGCACCCGCCACGCCGAAGCCGATGGCTTCCTTGATGTTGTTGATCGATTCCTCGTTGGCCACTTCCAGGTTTTTGAATTTGGACAGCGGGAGCGTAATGCCGGGCCACGGGTGCAGCGACGTTCTCAGGGTAAAAACGCCATCCCGGTAATCTCCGTCACCCTGCAGAAAGTCCCCCGCCAGGACAATGATGCTTGCCATTTTTATCCCCTTCCTGGCAATCGGTGAACAACCATTTCGCGCTTGCCGCTGCCGGTCGTCAATGGCCGGCCGATGAGCTGTTGCGGCAGGGCATCTATGCTGTCTCAGACTGCAACAGCTGTCGCGATATTAGACGCCAGTGAGTGCGTCCAGGCATGGCTTTGTGCACTCAAATCAGCGCAAGTGATTGATTAAAAAGCTTATCGCCAAGCTGGCACGCTCCGTGTATTGCTCATCGCAGACGTTTCTCTTGCCTCCGTCAGCGGATCAACGCCGACGGCAGAAACCAAAAAAACGATAAGCCACAAAAATAAGAAAGCACCGTGCGAGGTTCGACGTTGATGAAGAGAAAACTCCGATCAGGCATGAGCGCCAGCCTGCTGGCCGTAGCAGCTTGCGTAGCGTTGCATTCGCCTCCCGGCCTGGCAGCCCGCGATGCCCAGACCATCCTCAAGCAAACCTGCCAGGGCTGTCACACTCCTGAAGCCGATAACGCCCTGAGCCGCATCAGCCACCAGCGCAAGACGCCGGAAGGCTGGCTGATGAGCATCGCCCGCATGCAGACCATGCACGGTTTGCAGATCAGCGACGAAGACCGGCGGACGCTGGTCAAGTACTTGGCCGACACCCAGGGCCTGGCGCCGAGCGAGACCGACGGCGTGCGCTACGCCATGGAACGTCGTCTGAACACCGTCGAGCAGTTCGACGACCAGACCAGCCAGATGTGCGGCCGCTGCCACTCCGGTGCACGGGTCGCCCTGCAGCGACGTCCGGCTCAGGAGTGGGAGCGCCTGGTGAACTTCCACCTCGGCCAATGGCCATCGCTGGAGTACCAGGCGCTGTCCCGCGACCGCGACTGGTTCGACCTGGCCCGCAAAGAAATGGTGCCGCTGCTGGCCAAACGCTATCCACTGGACAATCCGGCCTGGAAAAAATGGCTGAGTACGGCGCCGAAAAGCGAGGCGCTGGTGGGGGACTGGAGCTTCAGCGGTCATTTACCAGGCAAGGGAGAGCTGTCGGGAGTGATGAACGTGACCAGCGACGGCAGCGACACCTTCAAGGTCAGCGTCAAGGGCCAATACGCCGACGGCACGCCGTTCAACGGTGACGGCAGCGCAATCCTTTACACCGGTTATGAATGGCGCGGCAATGTGAACATCGACGGCGTGACCATGCGCCAAGTGTTCGCTGCCCAAGGCAATGCGATGCAGGGTCGCATGTTCGAGGCCGAGCATGATGAGCGAGGTCTGGATTTTGTCGCAGCCAAACAAGGTTCCAGCCGTTTGTTGGCCATTCAACCGGGTTACCTGAAGGCGGGTGCCGAAACCGAAGTCACCCTGATCGGCAGCGGCCTGACGGGCAAGCCAAACTTCGGCAAAGGCGTTGAAGTGGTCGAAGTTATCGAACAGAGCCCGGAGCGTATCAAGGTCAAGCTCAAGGCTGCGGCCAACGCTCAGCCGGGTCTGCGCGCGGTGACCGTCGGCACGCTGAAAGGCCCGAGCCTGTCGGTCTACAACAAGATCGCCTCGGTCAAGGTGGTGCCGGAGTTCTCGGTGGCACGGATCGGCGACGGCGGTGGATCAACGCCGAAAGTCCAGGGCCGTTTCGATGCCGAAGCCTGGGGCAAGGGCACCGATGGCAAGCCGTATCGTATCGGCGTGTTCCCGGCGCAGTGGAAGGTCGAAGCCTTCGACGATCGCGCCAAGGAAGACGAAGACGTCAAGTTTGCCGGCACCATGCAGGCCGACACCGGCGTGTTCACGCCGGGCGATGCCGGGCCGAACCCGGCACGCAAAATGTCCACCAACAATGCCGGCAACCTCAAGGTGATCGCCGCCATCGACGACGCAGGGAATTCCCTGACCGGCGAAGGGCACATGATCGTGACCGTGCAACGCTGGAACAATCCACCCATTCCTTGAGTTGTCCTGATCAGCAGCGATTCAGACACTTTTCGGAATGACCGCACGCCCCGCCAGGCGGGGCCTGCACAGGAGGTTTGCCATGGGCGCTATCTTGAATCTGGTCGAACGCAACCTGCACGAAGTGCAGGTCGATGCCGACCGCATGCTGTTTCACATCCCCAGCAGTTCGCTGTTCGCCAGTGATGAACTGACGGGCACCATCATCGATACCTTGCGCGGCCCCGGCTGTTCTTCGGACGACCTGATCCAGCGCCTGGCCGCGCGCTTCAACGGCGAGGAAATCACCGAGACCCTGCGCGAGCTGATGGCCCTGGAACTGGTCAGCGACGGCTCACCGCTGACTCCTGACATTGCCACCAGGCGTGTCGAGCGCACGGCGATCAATACCGTGGTGCTCAACGTCAACACCGGCTGCAACCTGAGCTGCACCTACTGCTACAAGGAGGACCTCGACAAACCATCGGCCGGCAAGAAAATGGACGTCGAAACCGCCATCGCTTCAGTGGAAATGCTGCTCAAGGAATCACCGGACGAAGAGCGTTTTACCGTGGTGTTTTTCGGCGGAGAACCGCTGAGCAATCGCAAGCTGATCGAGTACATGGTCGATTACTGTGAAAAGCGTTTTGCCGAGGCCGGCAAGTTCGTCGAGTTCGTCATGACCACCAACGCCACGCTGCTCACCGAAGAAACCGTGGACTATCTCAATGCCCACCGCTTCGGTTTGTCGGTGAGCATCGACGGGCCGAAAACCGTGCACGACCGCAACCGCATCACTGTGGGCGGGCAGGGCACTTACGATGTGGTGCGGCGCAAGGCCGAGATGCTGCTGTCGCGCTACAACAGTCGTCCGGTGGGGGCGCGGGTGACCTTGACCACCGGTGTCACCGATGTTGAAACCATCTGGGATCACCTGTTCAACGAACTGGGTTTTGCCGAGGTCGGTTTCGCCCCGGTGACCTCCGGCGACATCAGCAGCTTCAACCTCACCAGCGATGAACTGGTGCAGGTGTTCGCTAACATGAAGGCCCTCGGGCGACGCTACCTGGAAGCCGCGCTGGAGCACCGCAACATCGGTTTCTCCAACCTGCATCAGCTGATCACCGACATCCACGAAGGCCACAAAAAAGCCCTGCCGTGCGGCGCGGGCCTGAAGATGCTGGCAGTGGATCACAAGGGTGAGTTGAACCTGTGCCACCGTTTTACCGGTTCGAGCCTGCCGACCTTCGGCAACGTTCACAGCGGGGTGAAACAGGTGGAGTTGAACGACTTTCTGTCCCAGCGTCTGGACCGCACCAACACCGGTTGCGAAGACTGCCAGATCCGCAACCTGTGCTCCGGCGGCTGCTACCACGAAAGCTACGCCCGCTACGGCGACCCGACACATCCGACCTACCACTACTGCGAACTGATGCGTGATTGGGTCGACTTCGGCATCGAGGTCTACACCCGGATCATGACCCATAACCCTGCGTTCATCAGCAGCTACATCACTCCGCGCAAGGCTCACTGATATGAAACATCTCAAGGCAATCAATAACAAAGCGTTGAAGCTGGATCAGGCCGCGGACGAGAACCGCATCGAAGAAGTGGTGGCGATGAGTTCCGTGGCGGGCTGCGCCTCGACCACTGATCCGGGTTGGGAAATCGACGCGTTCGGCGGTGTGTCGTCGCTGTGCCAGCCGATGGAAGCCGACTTGTACGGCTGCTCCGACCCTTGCTGGTGGCCGGCCCAGGTGCCGGACATGATGAGTACCTACCCGGACTGGAACAAGGATGCCCAGGCGTCCAACGACAACTGGCGAAACCTCGGCACTGTCTTCCCCAAAGACAAGTGATTCGACAAGAAGAAGGATTCCAGCATGCACAGCATCAAAGCCTGCGGCCTGGCCGCTTTCGCCGTCCTGAGCACCTGTTCGCTCACGGTTCTGGCCGATGAAAACACTGCGTTGCAAGGCGGTCACGAGTACATGGTGACCACCAATTACCCGAACAACCTGCACGTGATCGACCTGGCCACCGATACATTGTTCAAGACCTGCAAGATGCCGGACGCCTTTGGTCCCGGCACCGTGCAGCTGTCGCCGGATCGCAAGACTGCCTACGTGTTGAACAATCACTACGCGGATGTCTACGGCGTCGAACTGGACAGCTGCAAACAGGTGTTCCACGCCAGCATCACCCAGAAGCCGGGGGAGAAAGCCAAGTCGATGTTTGCCTTCACCGTCAGCCATGACGGCAAGGAGCTGTACACCGTCGCCAACCCGACCTTGATGCTCAATGATCGCTACGAAGTGCAGCCGCCGCGGCTCGATGTGTACGCGACCGACGCCGGCCTGGACGCCAAACCGGTGCGCAGTTTCCCGGCGCCCCGGCAGCTGACCATCATGCAGAGCGGTGACGACGGCACGCTGTACGTGGCGGGGGCGGACGTCTACAAGGTCAACGTACAGACCGGCAAGTTCGACGTGCTGATCCCCAGCCGTCACTGGAAACGTGCGAACTACAGCGCGCCGGATGTGCTCTACGTGTGGAACCAGCAGACCTGGCGCCACGACTTCTCGCTGCTTTACACCACCGCGAAGTTCAAGGACAAGAAACAGGACCCGGCGACGGCGCAATACCTGTATGGCCTGTTCAGCGTTGACTTGAAGACCGGCAAGACCGAAACCACCGACTTCGGACCTCTGACCGAAATCTACTTCAGTGGCATGCGCTCGCCGAAAGACCCGAACCTGATGTTCGGTGTGCTCAATCGCCTGGCCAAGTACGACATCAAGGAGAAAAAGATGCTGCAGGCGGCGACGCTTGATCATTCCTACTACTGCATTTCCTTCAACAAGGACGGCAGCAAGATCTACCTGGCCGGGACGTTCAATGATGTGGCGATCTTCGATGCCGACAGCCTGAAACAGATCGGCAACATCAAGTTGCCGGGCGGGGATATGGCGATCACCACGGCGCAGATTTTCGTGCGGTAAATGCTGGCGCCTTCGCGAGCAGGCTCGCTCCCACATTTTGATCGCATTCTTACTGAAAGAACTCGGTCAACTGTGGGAGCGAGCCTGCTCGCGAAGAGGCCCTGACAGACGCTAAATCATCAAACCCCCGGCACCGGACACCCCAAATCCCCCTCCTGGCACTTCAAGTAAGTCTTGAACGTCTGCACCCGCGCCTTGGTCAACTCTGTCACGCAATGGCTGTAGATCAGCGGATAAACACTGCCGCCTTCCACGCCCGACGCCGAAAACTTGCACTCGGCATCACGAAACGCAATCCACGAACGCTGCGCGCCCACCAACAGTTTCTTGCTGTCAGGATTGCCCTTGAACCGCGAAGTAATCTGCTGGTACAGCACATTCAACTCCTTGTCCGCCGCCGCGTGTTGCTGCGACGCACATTGGTTCATCGTGGCCTGGTCGGTGGCGTTGTCGCAGTCCACGGCATGAGCCTCAAAAGTGAAAAGCAAAGGCGTCAGCGCCAGGAGAACGCGTGAGTGCATGGGGGAAACTCTCTGTGAACGTGGGAATTGGTGCAGTGTAGCGAAGCGTTATCCGCTTGAACTGGGAGACGTTGAAGCCTTGAGCAACTGATCGGCATAAACCTCGATGTTTTCACGACTGTGCAGCAGTGCCAGCCATGAGGCGGGAATGTCCGATACACCATAGTGGGCGCCAGCCAATTGGCCGACGATGGCGGCGGTGGTATCAGCATCATCGCCAAGATTAGCCGCTTCCAGAATGGCGGCTTTGAAGTTGTCAGTGTGATGAAAACACCATAAAGCCGCTTCCAGTGAAGCAATGCAATATCCGCTACCGTGGATGGCACTTCTGGGCTTATCCAGGTACTCACCTTGGGCAATTGCCGCAACTCTGGGCTCAATAAATGTTGTCTCTGGCAGGATTCGCAGATCCGACTTGTGCGCGCCTTGCAAAGCTTTGCGAATCAGCTCGGCGAAGAACTGGCAGCATTCGAGCGCTTCCGGTGCGGCGTGTGTGGTTCGCGAACTGCTGGCAGAAAATGCCCGGACTCGCTCGCAATCAGGAAAGTAGTACAAGACCACCGGCGCCAGCCGCATCAGCGAGCCGTTGCCAGCCGTGTAAGGATCGTTGGAGCCGGCGTAGGGATCGCCGGTCGCCTGATACCGGGCAAGCGCATCGCGGATGGTCATGCCAATGTCGAAGCATTCTCCGGTAGAGCTCAGGTAACCATTTCGCCACCAATCAAGGTAGCGAGTCATTTGGTCGGTAGCGTCGAAGCCATTTTTTATCAACAGGCTTTCGGCCAGACACAGCGCCATTGAAGTGTCATCGGTCCATTGCCCAGGCTTCAGATTGAAAGGACCACCGCCCATCATGTCGGTCAGAGGAGGAAATGAATCGCGTGGCTGAAACTCGACACTGGTGCCAACGGCATCGCCGCAGGCCAGGCCCAGCAAGGTCCCGCGAAAACGTTCCGAGAGTGAAGGCAGCATGAGTTTTCCTTTTTTCATGTTGGTTTTGTGACCGGAAACGTTAGCAGTTTCGATCAACTGACTTTCCTGCGTTCCCACGAACTTATCGACAAAAATGCAGCCGAATATTTCGAACAAGTGGATCAAAGACCCTATAGGTACAACTTTCGCACTGGACATGTGGTCTTACAGGCCTACTGTTGTTCAGTACAGGAGGTGACGTATGAAACCAGTACCCAATAGTTTTGAACGCAAAATAATGCTCAAGTCGCCGCGCTCCCATGTATGGCGTGCATTGGTCGATGCAGAGGCGTTCGGTCAATGGTTTGGCGTTGCGCTCGAAGGCCGGCGTTTCATTGCCGGGGAGTGGACGCAGGGGCAGGTCACGTATCCCGGTTATGAACATGTGTTGTGGAATGTGCTGGTCGAGCGGGTCGAACCCCAGCAGTTGTTTTCGTTTCGCTGGCACCCCTACGCGGTGAACCCGAAGATCGACTACTCCCAGGAGCCGACCACGTTGGTCAAATTCGAGCTGGCGGACTACGAGGGTGGCACGCTGCTCAAGGTGTCCGAGTCGGGTTTCGCGCACATTCCAGACATACGCCAGAAGGAGGCGTATTACATGGACAGCCGTGGCTGGGAAGAGCAGTTGGGCAGGCTTGAACACTTTCTCGTTGAAAGCGCCAAGGCCCGCGAGCGTGAGAGTGACTGACGACAGTACGTTCGACCCGTGGCTGCAACGGTGGGAACTCAAGCCCGACGGTGCACCCATCCTCACGCCCGGCAGCTGCCTGCTGCCGGTACGCCGGGGTGATGTGCCGGCCATGTTGAAGATTGCCGTCGATATTGAGGAGAAGTTCGGCAATCTGTTGATGAACTGGTGGAACGGCGACGGCGCTGCCCGGGTTTACGAGCACCATGGCGACGCTTTGTTACTCGAACGTGCCATGGGGCAGCGGTCTTTGATGCGCATGGCGCTCAACGGGCAGGACGACGAGGCCAGTCGTATTTTATGTACGGCGCTGGCGCACTTGCATGCACCGCGACCGACGCCGCCACCGCCGCTGGTTCCCCTGGCGCCCTGGTTCGCCTCGCTGCGATTGGCGGCTGAGCAGCAGGGCGGTCTTTATACCCTGAGCCTGACGACAGCCGAAGCCTTGTTGGCCGAGCCGCAGGACGTGGTGGTGTTGCATGGCGACATGCATCACGACAATGTCCTGGATTTCGGTCCGCGTGGCTGGCTGGCCATCGATCCCAAACGGGTGATCGGCGAGCGCGGCTTCGATTACGCCAACCTGATCTGCAATCCCGAGTTGCCAACCGCAGCGGACCCGCAACGATTCCAGCGACAGATCGAGGTCGTGGCCGAGGCGGGTGGGTTGGAGCGGCGCCGATTGCTGCAATGGGTGTTGGCTTTTGCCGGTTTGTCGGCAGCCTGGTTTTTCGAAGATGGCGAAAGCACGGCGGCGCAAGGTCAGCTGCAGGTCGCGAAACTCGCGGCCTCCAGGCTTAATGTTTGACGCATCTAAGGGTTTTCGGAAGGGCTGCTATAGCGAATGTCTTACACGCGATGGTAGCTATGTCGCCTATTGCAGATTGGATCCGATGCGTATTCTGGCTTTACCCACTGAAGCACAGGGAGTGCTCAGGATCATGGATGATCGGCCATTTGCACGGAATGCTGACGACAGGGAGTCGTAATGGTCTTGGAAAAACCCGCTTCGGCGGGTTTTTTTATGGGCGTATGAAAAGTAATGGCTGCGAGGCTTTGGCTCTAGCAGCCATTTTTTTTACAGGCGGTCGAGTTTCGCCGCAGCGCGTTCGGTGATTTGCGCGCGCAGTTTCAGCGACCCCGCGGCGCGTAGGCGAGCTTCCTCCAGCACGCTGACCGGCGCTGTTTCCGGGCTGCCAGCCTGGAACGGTGGTGCCGGCGCGTATTCCAGTTGCAATTGCACCAGCTCGGCGGTGTCCTCATCGAACAGCTCGGCGGCCAGGGTCAGGGCAAAATCGATGCCGGCAGTGATCCCGCCCCCCGTGAGCAGATTGCCGTCGCGCACCACCCGGTCCTTCACAGGAGTCGCTCCCAACGGCGCCAGCAACTCGTGATAGGCCCAGTGAGTCGTGGCGCGCTTGCCCTTGAGCAATCCCGCCGCGCCGAGTACCAGCGCACCGGTGCACACCGAGGTGACGTAACGTGCATTGTCGGCCTGGGTCTTGATGAACGCCAGGGCCTGATCATCTTCCATCAACGGCCCGACACCGGCGCCGCCGGGTACGCAAATCACGTCCAGCGCCGGGCAGTCCTCGAAGGTGGTGGTCGGTTTGAGTAGCAGGCCGGTGCTGGCGGTGATGGGCATCAGGTCCTTCCAGATCAAATGCACCTTCACATCCGGCAACGAGGCCAGTACGTCGTAAGGGCCGGTGAGGTCGAGTTGCTGCACCTGTGGAAACAACAGAAAACCGATCTGCAAGGTCATGATGTTTTTCTCCTGAAAGTGGGTGGACGACTTCAATGTAGGTGCTTAGGATTTGGCGTACACGCCAATCACCCCACGAATTACGCCAAATGCCGAAAACCATTCACGTACTCGCGTTTGCCAATGTGCAACTGCTCGATGTCACCGGGCCGTTGCAGGTGTTCGCCTCGGCCAACGACATCGCCCGCCAGCAAGGTGCGCCCACGCCTTATGCGCCATCGGTGATTGCCAGCGGTGGCGGGGCGGTGATGTCGTCGGCGGGCTTGGCGCTATTGGCCGAGCCCTTGCCCGAGCAGGGCAGTGACACCTTGATCATCGCCGGGGGGTGGGGTGTTTACGCGGCGGCGGGCGACCCGTCACTGGTGAACTGGGTGCGCGAGCATGGGTTGCAGTGTCGACGGGTTGCATCGGTGTGCACCGGGGCGTTTTTGCTGGCGGCCAGCGGCTGGCTCGATGGTCGGCGCGTGGTCACCCACTGGACCCGTTGCGAACAGCTGGCGCAGCAACACCCGAAGTTGCAGGTCGAGCCCAATCCGATTTTCATCAACGACGGTCCGGTCTGGACCTCGGCCGGGGTGACCGCCGGGATCGACCTGGCGCTGGCAATGGTCGAAGCCGACCTTGGCCGCAACATGGCTCTGGAAGTCGCCCGGCAATTGGTGGTGTTTCTCAAACGGCCCGGTGGCCAGTCGCAATTCAGCGTGACCCTGTCCCTGCAGAAAGAAGGCAACCGGTTCGACGAACTTCACGCCTGGATCAGCGAAAACCTTACCAAGGATCTCGGCATCCCCACCCTGGCTCTGCAGGCCGGCATGAGCGAGCGCAGCTTCGTGCGCCACTACCGCGCCGACACTGGCCAGACCCCGGCCCGGGCCATCGAACTGATCCGCGTCGAAACGGCGCGGCGCCTGCTCAGCGATACCGGCGTGCCGATCAAACGCGTCGCCGTGCAATGCGGATTCGGCAGCGAAGAAACCCTGCGCCGCAGTTTCCTGCGGGCCATGGGCGTGACGCCGCAAGCTTATCGAGAGCGGTTTTCGGTCAGCGTTGCAGCAGATCCAGTAACGCCGTGAGCATGGCCGTATCAGGTGGTTTCAGAATAAATCCGAAGCAACAGCTCAAGCTTCCGCCACCTGATTGAAGTACTTCGTCCGATCCGGGGTAAACGTCACCATCATGCCCGTGCGGGAGCAAGTCAGCGCCCGCTCTTCACCCAAATCCACATCCAGATCCTCCCCTCGCAAACCCTGCCATTGGGCGAGGTATTTGAGCGAACCGTACTTTTCGAGTTTTTTCAGGCTGCGGCTGACGCCGCCTTTCCAGCCCAGCACCGGCAGTTCACCGGCGAGGCATTGTTGGGCGAGATCGGGAAAACGGGCGGCGCGTTGGCGGCCGATTTCCCAGCATTTGATCAGGCCCTTGTCGTGGGCGTCCCACAGTTCGTCGCGGTTCAGGCCGGTTCGCAGGGGGAGGTCGATGCTGCGGTGGATGCGCTGGGTCATTCTTGTTCCTTGAATTCGGGTTTTGTTGGACAGCTCCGCTGTGCCCGTTGGAGCGGGATGTTAGGTGGGGACGTAACGGCTGGCAACAGGGTATTTCCGGATGTTTTGTTTAAAAAATGTAGGACTTGGGACTTGCAAGGCACCTGTCGCGGCGGAGCTTTTGTGGTGAGGGGATGGGCAGCGTCAGATATTCAAGGCTGCCAAAAACTCTTCTCCCCACTCAACTTCCGTTCGCACCGCCATGGCCTTCAAGGTCCGTGAGTTCGATTTCCGGCAATTGCTGGCGGCCGTCGATGCCGTAGAGAATGTTGAGTTTCATTGGCTTGCCATGACAGTCGCTGACCCGTCGGCGCAACCAGCGCATATAGGCATTGGCCTCTTCGACGAAGCCCAGGCGCATGAAGGCGTAGACGGTGAACGAGGCATCGCGGATCCAGGTGTAGCGGTAATCCCAGTTGCGTTCGCCACCGACGGTCTCCGGCAAGCCGAAGGTCGCGGCGGCGAGGATCGCACCGTGTTTGCGCGAGGTCAGTAGCTTCATCGCCAATGCCGAACGGTTGACCATTTCCCGCCAGCGACCGCGGTAGTTGGATTGGCCGATCCAGTCGCGCCAGAACTTCAGCGTGCGTTGCAGGCATAACTCGGCGGCACCTGCCTTGAAGCGCGGGTCGTCGATGGCGCCGAGCAGAAACTCGGCGGCCTGGTCCTGTTCGAGGGTGAATCCGCCGACGGCGGCGCTGCCATGGAGACTCAAGGTTTGATCTGATGACAAGCGCAGGGACGGCTGATTGATAGCTTCGAAGACCACGTCTTTTTTATCGATGCGGGCGCGGGTATGGGCGCGGGCATAGTCATGTCGTACGGCGCAGCGCAGGTTGAACGTTGCCTGGCCACTGACTACCCGTACCCGGCGCATCAGCACCGGCAAGTCATCTTCGCTGTCGCCGATGGGCAGCAGATCGGTGATTTCGACCACGGCGCGGTCGCTGAGCCAGCGGGTTTGCAGCACGTTGGTATCCGGCAGGTAGATCTGTTCGCGCCGAGCGTCTGGCAAGTCCGGGGACAACTGGAAAATACCGGCCTCGGGGGTGTCGAGCAGCGAACTGAAAATAGATGGGCTGTCGAATTCCGGCCAGCAGAAAAAATCCACGCTGCCCTTGTCATTGACCAGCGCGGCCACTGCGCATGTCGCCGATGATGCCGTGGGCGTCGATGGGGCTTTGGCGTTCGGGGTGCTGATCAGGCATTGTCGCGAAACTCCGGAAGCTGAGAGCCTGATCAGAGGACTGGTCGGGATGGCCTGGAGTTCATTTGTCTGAGAGATAGCGGTGTCAGCCCCTTGGAAACACCATGCGTTACAGCGGATCAACGTGGTATCGCGCGCTGTGTTTGTGCCATTCCAGATTCCCGGCGATCCATGCCTTCAGCCCCGTCAGGTAGCGGCGCAGCAGAGGTGAGGCTTCGATCAACAGAGTGTGCTCGGCGGCTTCGTAATCGCGCATCACGTCGTCATGAATATCGGCAATGCGATCAATTGCCTGCTGCAGGGTGCAATGGTGCTTGCTGGCAAGCAGGTAGGGCAGTTTGAATGCGCCGACCTCGTTCACGTGTTCCTTGTAAGCAGAATAGAGATCGTTGACCAGCGTGGTCGCTAGGGACGCCAGTGCGGTGATGCGATGGACGTCAGGTCGCGAATAGAGGTCGGCCGGTACCTCGTACCCGCCAACGGGATCGATCAACACCAGGCACGGCCAGAAGCTGTTGACCTGACGGCTGGCCAGGTATTCGGCGATGGTCGGACGGGTGCCATAAATGCGCCAGGCACCCTCGGCGGCCATGGTCACGAACATGGCGATGCTGATCTGGCGAACCCGGGCGACTTGCGAGGGCGTGCAGAACTGTTCGACCCGCTTCATGTAGGCGCGCAGGCCGATCAACACCGGGTCACTGTCGAGCTGGCGCTCCAGTTCAGTGTCGAAGGGCCGCGGCAGATAGACCGGATCCATGGCGGCGATGGCAAACGAAAGGCGAGGGGCGACGGTGGCGGGACTGCAGCCGAGCGAACGGTCGTCGCAAAAATGATCATCGACTGCGAACAACGCCGCCAGGCACTGACCCTGGAGCAGGAGACGATCAGGATCGTCCGTATCCGTATGGCACAGCATGGCGTAGCGACCGAAATTCGAATCGCGGATTTTTTTCAGCTTGCCGGCAAAGATACCGATGCCTTCCACCCAGGACATCAGCCGATGATTGACCTCCTCTCCGAGTGCATCGTCGATTCGCGAAGGCGCTGGACAGCGCAGCGGGCGTACGACAAAGGGGGCAATTTTCAGCGGTGAGGTGCTTGCTTCCAGTGTTGGCTGATGACTCATGGCGTTCTCCATTTTTACGGTTTTTTACATCCGTAACCCGATTGAAGTGGCGTGCGTAAGTTGCAGTGAACATCGCGCGGGAACTTCGCCGCGGGTAGCTTTTGTTGTTGTGTTGGCGATCTAAAAACGTTTTTGCGCCAACTTTATCCACGCTTTGAAGTCGGCCGGGCGGGTGGTTTCGAATATCCGGCGAAACCAGATGCTGAACGTGTCGGGGGCAGCGGCAATGCTCGCTGGAATCTGCGTGAGCGATATCCACTGCCAGCTGTGGGCTTCTTCGGGATTGGCGATGGGATCGGTACCGCTGATACCGACGAAGACATGGTCGTACTCATGTTCGATGAGCTGGTTCGACACCTGTTCGCAGTAGAGCAGCGAAGCAACTTTGCGCAGGGAGCAGGTGATGCCCATCTCTTCCTGCAAACGGCGTTTCGCTGCCGCCAGGGTTCGTTCGCCTGGTCGCGGATGACCGCAACAGGTATTGGTCCACAAGCCTTGAGAGTGGTATTTGCCGAAAGCGCGCTGTTGCAGCAGGACGCGGCCATCCTGGTCGAATATGAAAATCGAAAACGCGCGATGCAACAGGCCTTGTTGATGAGCCTGCAACTTTGGGGCGCAACCCTGTTTTCGATCGTGCTTGTCGACCAGTATCAGTAACTCTTCCATAGCTGGACTCCATGATGTCTTCGCTACTGGGCGTTACTACTGACCGACTGCGTAGAGAAATACTTATCTGTCGAGCAAAAAATTAGTTGCTGAAGTGCGGTCTTTCAAGGGATTACTTAGATTGTTTAGGTCTTGAACGAGTTGGATTTGCAGATCTACGGATTTATGGTTTTTGTATAACTTCGGTTGCTTTTTAAATCGCGCGAGATCGCTCAGGGGGAACTGTTGTTCAACTGGCAGACTTGCATTGCATCCTGAACGCTCTGGCGCTTCACATTCCACCAACAAATTGCTGCTATCCCCACGATATGCCGTTGTGGCAAGTTGCAGGCCCTTTGTTGAGGCCGGACCCATGGCAAACCCTTATCGCGAGCTGTTCAAGGCTCCAGGCAGCAGAGCATTCGTGCTGGCCGGGATGATCGCGCGCATGCCGATTTCCATGACCGGTATCGGCCTGATCACCATGCTTTCGCAGTTGCAGGGCGGCTATGGTCTGGCGGGGGCTGTGGCGGCGACTTTTGCCTTGGCCACGGCATTTTGTGCGCCGCAGGTGTCGCGGCTGGTGGACCGTTTCGGTCAGCGGCGGATTCTGCCGGTGTCGGCGCTGGTCGGAGGCGGGGCGTTGTTGCTGGTGTTGCTCTGCACCCGTTTGCAGGCGCCGCAATGGACGCTGTTCGTGTTCGCTGCGTTGGCCGGTTGCATGCCGAGCATGTCGGCGATGGTGCGCGCGCGCTGGACCGAGGTGTATCGCGGCCAGCCGCAACTGCAAACGGCCTATGCCCTGGAGTCGGTGCTGGACGAAGTCTGCTTTATTGTCGGGCCGCCGTTGTCGGTGGGCCTGTGTGTGGTGGCGTTCCCCGAGGCAGGGCCGTTGGCGGCGCTGCTGATGCTGGCCATCGGCGTCACGGCGTTTGTCTTGCAGCGCAGCACCGAACCTGCGGTACATCCCCACGAGGCCCATCATTTCGGCTCGATCATCCGCTCCGTGGACATCCAGTGGCTGATGCTGTTGATGGTCGCCATGGGCACCATCGTCGGCGTGATCGATGTGGTCAGCGTGGCGTTCGCCCAGCATCAGGGCCAGCCGGCGGCGGCAAGTATTGTGCTGTCGGTGTATGCCATCGGTTCCTGCCTGGCCGGGTTGGCCTTCGGCGCGCTGCGCTCGAAGGTGCCGCTGCCGCGGCTGTTTCTCTACGGCGGGGTGGCAACGGCGGTGACGACCTTGCCGCTGCTGCTGGCGGTGAACATTCTCGGGTTGTCGCTGGCGGTGTTCGTCGCCGGACTGTTTTTTGCCCCGACCCTGATTGTTGCGATGGCCCTGGTGGAGCAGATCGTACCGCCGGCCAAACTCACCGAAGGCCTGACCTGGCTGGTCACCGGATTGAGCATCGGCGTGGCGATCGGCGCCGCCAGTTCCGGCTGGCTGGTGGATGCGTTCGGGGCGCGCAGCGGGTTTTGGGTGGCGATTGCCGCCGGGGCAGTCGTCCTGGGTTCGGCGGTGCAAAGCTATCGCCATCTGAAATGATGATTTAACTGTGTGCGAGCCTGCTCGCTCCCGCAGGGTTATCTGTACGACTAATTCTCTTCGGCACTCATCCGTTCTCTTAGCAGACAACTTTTCGAGGTAAGCCCGGTGACCCAGCTGACATTGCTGTGCCTGCCCTATTCGGGCGCGAGCGCCATGGTCTACAGCCGCTGGCGGAGCAAACTGCCGCAGTGGCTGAACGTGCAACCGGTGGAGCTGCCGGGGCGGGGCACGCGGTATGGCGAGCCGTTGCACACCGATATGCGGCGGCTGGCGCTGCAATTGGCGCAGGAACAAAAGAACACGCTCAAGGCGCCTTACGCGCTGTTCGGCCACAGCCTCGGCGCGTTGCTGGCTTGTGAAATGGCCCATGCGTTTCGCTCGCTTGGCTGTCCCGAGCCGGTGGCGCTGTTCGCCTCCGGCACCGCGGCGCCGACCCTGCGCGCGGACTATGACCGCGGTTTTGCCGAGCCCAAGACCGATGCCGAACTGATCGAACAACTGCGCACGCTCAACGGCACCAGCGAAGAAGTGCTGGCCAACGAAGAGCTGATGAGCCTGACACTGCCGATCCTGCGCGCCGATTTCCAGTTGTGCGGACGGTTCGAGCCGCTGCAGCGGCCACTGCTCAAGTGCCCGTTACACGTGCTTGGCGGCAAGACCGACCGGGCCACCGCTGAACAACTGATCGGCTGGAGCAGGGAAACCCGTGGCAGTTTTTCCCTGGACATGTTCGCTGGCGGACACTTCTTCATCCATGAGCATGAGGCCAAGGTGCTCAAGGTGATCAAGGACCAGCTGGAGGTTCATCATCGGCGGCATGGGCTGATGGCGCTCAGCTGACTTCCAAATCACTCAATCCCTGTGGGAGCGAGCAGGCTCGCTCCCACAGTGGTTTGTGGCGTCTCACACACCGCGCTCTATCTCATCCTGATACTTATTCTCATTCGCTAATTTTTCCGGCCTGCATTCGTTTTATAGGGACGACGTGCCTTTGTGCTTCCCGCCACTGATCCGGATACCCAGAAATGAATGCTGAAGACTCCTTGAAACTTGCTCGCCGGTTTATCGGGTTGCCCCTGGAAAAGCGCCAGATGTTCCTTGCGGCCTTGCACAAGGAGGGCGTGGAGTTCGCCCGGTTCCCCATTCCTGCCGGCGTCGAGGCGGAGGATCGCCAGGCGCTGTCGTACGCCCAGCAACGCATGTGGTTTCTCTGGCAACTGGACCCGCAAAGCGGCGCCTACAACCTGCCGGGCGCGGTGCGCCTGAGCGGACGCCTGAACCTGCCAGCACTGGAACGGGCGTTCGCCAGTCTGGTGGCGCGTCACGAAACCCTGCGCACGGTGTTCGCCCGTCAGTCCGACGACAGCTTGCTGCAAGTGCCGGCCACGGCACCGCTGGTGATCGATCATGCGGATTTCAGCGCACTACCGGCCTCGGAACGTGAATCGGCAGTCGCCCGAGCAGCCGAACAGCAATCGGTGCTGCCGTTCGATCTGGGCAGCGGTCCGCTGCTGCGCGTGACCTTGCTCAAACTCGCCGAGCAGGAACACGTCCTGCTGCTGACCCTGCACCACATCGTGTCAGACGGCTGGTCGATGAACGTGCTGATCGATGAATTCATCCGCTGCTACGACGCCTTCGATGCCGGCACACAACCGCAACTGGCGGCGTTGCCGATCCAGTACAGCGACTACGCGCTCTGGCAGCGCCGCTGGCTGGAGGCCGGCGAGCAGGCACGCCAGCTCGACTATTGGCAGGCGCAACTGGGCGATGAGCATCCGGTGCTGGAACTGCCCGCCGACCATCCGCGCCCGGCGATGCCGAGCTATCGCGGACCCCGCTACGAATTCGCCGTCGACGGGCAACTGGCCGAGCAACTGCGGACCACCGCGCAGAAACACAACATTACCCTGTTCATGTTGTTGCTCGGGGCCTTCAACGTGCTGCTGCACCGCTACACCGGACAGAACGACATCCGCGTCGGCGTGCCGATTGCCAACCGCAACCGCGGCGAGATCGAAGGCCTGATCGGTTTCTTCGTCAACACCCAGGTGCTGCGTACGCAACTGGACGGCCAGACCCGGGTCGACGAATTGCTGCGCCGCATCAAGGAAACCGCCCTCGGTGCCCAGGCTCATCAGGACCTGCCGTTCGAGCGACTGGTGGAAGCCTTGAAACTGGAACGCAGCCTCAGCCACACGCCGCTGTTCCAGGTGATGTACAACCACCAGCCAGAGGTCGCGGACATTTCCACGGTCACCACCCAATCCGGTTTGGCACTGGGCGTGATTGAATGGCAAGGGCGTACCACTCAGTTCGACCTGACCCTTGATACGTATGAGAAAGGCGGCAAGCTGCACGCCGCGCTGACCTATGCCAACGACCTGTTTGACGCCGCGACCATCGCGCGCATGGCGCACCATTGGATGCACCTTTTGCAGGGCATGGTCAGCGATTCGCAGCAACGCATCAGCGATCTGCCGCTGCTGGAACAGGCTGAATACCAGCGCATCGTCCATGACTGGAACCGCGCCGACGGCAGTTTCGCCCAGCATCTGTGCATTCACCAGCTGATCAGCCAGCAAGCCGCCGCCAACCCGAATGCACTGGCGGTAACCTTTGCCTCCAAACAGCTGACCTGCAGCGAACTCGACCAGCAGGCCAATCGTCTGGCGCACAAGCTGATCGAACTGGGTGTCGGTCCGGAAGTCCGGGTCGGCGTGGCCATGCAGCGTTCCGAGCAACTGCTGATTGCCTTGCTGGCGGTACTCAAGGCCGGTGGCGCCTATGTGCCGCTGGACCCGGATTATCCGGCCGAACGCGTCGCCTACATGCTCGAAGACAGCCGTGCCCTGGTGCTGCTGACCGAGCAATCCGTTGCCGCCACTGTGACCGTGTCAGGCGACACCAGCGTGTTGCTGATGGACAACCTCTCGCTGACCGATTACCCAGCCAGCGCCCCGGTCACCCGCGTCACGCCGGATAACCTGGCCTACGTGATCTACACCTCCGGTTCCACTGGCAAACCCAAAGGCGTGGCCATCGCCCATCGCAACGTGCTGGCGCTGATCGACTGGTCGCTATCGGTGTACAGCCGCGACGACATTCAGGGCGTGCTGGCCTCGACCTCGGTGTGCTTCGACCTGTCGGTGTGGGAGCTGTTCGTGACCCTGGCCAATGGTGGTTCGGTGATCATCGCCCGCAACGCTTTGGAGCTGCCGTTGCTGCCGGCCCGGGATCAGGTACGGCTGATAAACACCGTGCCTTCGGCGATCAATGCCCTGCAACGCGACGGACAGATTCCGCCGGGCGTGCGCATCATCAACCTGGCCGGTGAACCGCTGAAGCAGAGCCTGGTGGACGCGCTGTACCAGCAGCCGACCGTCGAGCACATCTACGACCTGTACGGCCCGTCGGAAGACACCACCTATTCGACCTGGACCCGTCGCGAGGCCGGTGGCCGGGCCAATATCGGCCGCCCGCTCAAGCACACCGCCAGCTATCTGCTGGACGCCGACCTGCAAGCGGTGCCGCAGGGCGTGTCCGCCGAGCTGTACCTGAGCGGCGCCGGCATCACCCGTGGTTATCTGGCACGGCCGGACCTGACCGCCGAGAAGTATGTGCCGAACCCGTTTTCCAGCACTGGCGAGCGCCTGTACCGCACCGGCGACCTGACTCGTTATCAGGCCGACGGTAACCTGCAATACGTCGGCCGTATCGACCATCAGGTCAAGGTGCGCGGTTTCCGTATCGAGTTGGGCGAAATCGAAGCGCGATTGTTGCAACAGGACGCAGTCCGTGAACTGGCGGTGCTGGCGCAGGACGGTGCCAATGGCCAGCAACTGGTGGCCTACATCGTGCCGAACGATCCGGCGTTGCTCGATGACATCGATGCGCAAACGACCCAGCGCGAATCCCTGAAAGCGGCTCTGCGTCAGCACTTGCCGGACTACATGGTTCCGACGTTCCTGCTGTTCCTCGAACATCTGCCATTGACCCCCAACGGCAAGCTCGACCGCAAGGCCCTGCCGTCGGTTGATGGCACCACACAACAGCGCGAACACGTCGCGCCACGCAGCGAACTGGAAAAGTCCCTCGCGGCGATCTGGCAAAACGTGCTGGCCATCGACAATGTCGGTCTGGAAGACAATTTCTTTGAGCTGGGCGGCGACTCCATCGTCTCGATGCAAGTGGTCAGCCGCGCTCGCCAGGCCGGGATTGTGTTGAGCCCCAAGGACCTGTTCCAGCACCAGACCATCCGCAGCCTGGCCCAGGCGGCCCGCAGCGGCGGGCAATCGTTGATCGAGCAAGGCCCGGCCAGTGGCGCGGTGGCGCTGGCGCCGGTGCAACAGTGGTTCTTCGAGCAAGCCATCCCCGAGCGTCAGCATTGGAACCAGTCGCTGCTGCTGGTGCCACGCGAGTCGTTAAAGGTCGAGGCGCTGGAGCGTGCCCTGGAGCAATTGCTGACTCATCACGACAGCCTGCGTCTGCGCTATCAGCAAACCGAGAACGGCTGGCAACAGGCGTATGCCGCGCCCACTACCGATTCGGTGCTGTGGCAGCGTCAGGCACAATCGATCGAAGCACTTAACGCTCTGTGCGACGAAGCCCAGCGCAGTCTCGATTTGCACAATGGCCCGTTGCTGCGTGCACTGCTTGTGGCCATGGCCGACGGCAGCGAACGTCTGCTGTTGGTGGTTCACCACTTGGCGGTGGACGGGGTGTCCTGGCGCGTGCTGCTGGAAGATCTTCAGCAGTTCTACAACGGTGGCGTGGCGCCTGGGAAAACCAGCAGCTACCAGCGCTGGGTCGCGCGTTTGCAGGATCATCTTCCTGCTTTCGAAAGCAGCCTCGATCACTGGCAGACCCAACTGCAAGACGTACCAGGCGACCTGCCGTGCGAGCGCCCGAATGGCGCGCTGGAAAACCGTTTCGAACACAAAGTCGAACTCAAGCTCGGCGCCGAACAGACCCGCCTACTGCTGCAACAGGCGCCCGTGGCCTACCGCACCCAGGTCAACGACCTGCTGCTGACCGCACTGGCGCGCGCCGTTTGCCGCTGGAGCGGGCAGGGCAGCACGCTGATTCAGCTCGAAGGCCATGGCCGCGAAGACCTGTTCGATGACGTCGACCTGACGCGCACCGTGGGTTGGTTCACCAGCCTGTTCCCGCTCAATCTAAAACCTGCTGCCGATCTTGGCGCCTCGATCAAATCCATCAAGGAACAGCTGCGCAACGTCCCCGACAAAGGCCTGGGCTACGGCGCGCTGCGCTATCTCGGCGCGGCGCACACCCGCGCCGAACTGGCAGCGTTGCCGCAACCGCGCATCACCTTCAACTACCTGGGGCAGTTCGACCGTCAGTTCGACGACGGCGCGTTGTTCACCCCCTCCACCGAAGGCAATGGCATCGCACAGGATCCGTCGGCACCGCTGGGCAACTGGCTGGTGGTTGAAGGCCAGGTCTATGGCGGTGAGTTGTCCCTGAGCTGGGGCTTCAGTCGCGAGATGTTCGACACTGCGACCGTCCAGCGTCTGGCTGACGATTACGCCCGGGAATTGATCGCGCTGATCGATCACTGCTGCGCTCTGCAAGCACCACAAGCCACGCCATCGGACTTCCCGTTGGCGCGTATCAATCAGGCCCAACTCGACGGACTGCCACTGGCCGTTGCTCATCTCGAAGACCTGTATCCGCTGTCGCCGATGCAACAGGGCATGCTCTTCCACACCCTGTACGCGCCGCAGGTCGGCGCGTACATCAGCCAGTTGCGCCTGGACATCGGCGGGTTGGACATCGAGCGTTTCGCGCGCTCGTGGCAGGCCGCGGTCGAGCGTCATGACATCCTGCGCAGCAGCTTCCACTGGCAAGGTCTCGACACCGCGCATCAGGCGATTGCCCGTCGGGTCGAACTGCCCCTTGAAGTGCTGGAAGCGACCGACACCGATGCACTGGCCGACGCTGAACGCGCGAAAGGTTTCGAGCTGGGGACGGCGCCGCTGTTCCACCTGAAGCTCGTTCGCACGGGCGCCAACGACTGGCACCTGATCTACACCAGTCACCACATTTTGATGGACGGCTGGAGCAACGCGCAGTTGCTGGCCGAAGTGATCCAGCACTACGCCGCTGGGCAATCGTTGCCGGCACCCACCGGGCAATATCGCGATTACCTGGGCTGGTTGCAGCAGCAATCGGTGAAGGCCGGCGAGCAGTTCTGGAAAGCCGCACTGGCACCGCTGCAAACCCCGACGCTGCTGGCCGAAGCCTTGCGTCCACCGGTGGGCGTCGAGGGCAATGGCGAACACCGCGTCACCCTCGACAACCGCGCAACCCAGCGTCTGGCCGAGTTCGCCCGTCAACAGAAAGTTACCCTCAACACCCTGCTGCAAGCGGCCTGGAGCCTGTTGCTGCAACGCTACACTGGGCAAGATTGCGTGGTGTTCGGTGCCACCGTGGCCGGACGTTCGGCACCGTTGCCGGGGATCGAGGAACAGCTTGGCCTGTTCATCAACACCCTGCCGCTGGTGTGCGCGATCAAGCCGGACCAGACCGTCAGTCAGTGGCTGGGCGAGTTGCAAGGGCTGAACCTGGCGATGCGTGAGTTCGAACACGTGCCGCTGTACGACATTCAGGGTTGGGCGAGGCAACAGGCATCGGGGCAACAGAGCTCGGCGCTGTTCGACAGCCTGCTCGTGTTCGAAAACTTCCCGGTGGCCGAAGCGCTGAAGCAGGGCGCGCCGGCCGGGTTGTCGTTCGGTAACCTGCACAATCACGAGCGCACTCACTATCCGCTGACCCTGGGCATCGAATTGGGCGAAGGCCTGGGTCTGGAGTTCAGTTATGACGCGGCACGGTTCAGTGCCGGGCAGATCGCTCAGCTATCGGCGAATTTGCAGCACCTGCTGACGCAATGGGTGGCGTCGCCGGAGGCGGCGTTGGGCTCGCTGGAACTGCTCGACATCGATGGAAATAACGCAGTGCTCGCGATCAGCCAACTGCCTGCGGTTGAGTTATCCACAACGCTTTTGGCCCACGAGCAAATCGCCGCGCAAGCCGTAGCCACGCCCGACGCCTTGGCGTTGCAGATCGACGGCCACTCCCTGAGCTACGGACAACTGAATGCCCAAGCCAACCGCCTGGCCCAGTGCCTGATCGACCACGGCGCCGGTCCCGGCACGCGTGTCGGCCTGGCCGTGCGTCGTGGTCCGCAACTGATCGTCAGCCTGCTGGCGGTACTGAAAAGCGGCGCGGCCTACGTGCCGCTGGACCCGGCATACCCGGCTGAACGTCTGGCGTACATGATCGACGACAGCCGTCTCGAGGTGCTGCTGCACGAATCCGGCCTGCTCGTCGATGTGCCAGACGTACGACGCCTGAACCTCGAAGACACCACACCTCCTGCAGGAGCAGAGCTTGCTCGCGAAGGGGCCCGACCAGCCGCCGAAGATCTCGCCTACATCATCTACACCTCCGGCTCCACCGGCCAACCCAAAGGCGTCGCCATCACCCACGCCGCCCTGCGCGAGTTCTGCCAGACCGCCGTCAACTACTCACAGCTGTCACCCACCGATCGCGTCTTGCAATTCGCCACCTTCAGCTTCGACGGCTTCGTCGAGCAGTGCTTCCCGGCATTGTGCGTCGGCGCCGCGTTGATCATGCGCGGCGATGACCTGTGGGACACCGGCCGACTGGCTGCGGAAATCGTCGATCAGGGCGTGACCGTGGCCGATTTGCCGGCTGCCTACTGGTTTCTGCTGGCCCGTGAATGTGCCGGCGGTGTAGTGCCGAGCCTTGGCGATTTGCGTCAGGTGCACGTCGGCGGCGAGGCGATGTCGGTGGAAGGCCTGCGCCTGTGGCATCAGGCCGGCCTGAGTCATGTGCGCCTGCTCAACACCTACGGCCCGACCGAAGCGACGGTGGTGTCCAGCGTGCATGAATGCCAATTGGCCGATGCCAGCGATGCCTTCGGCATTCCGATCGGTCGCGCCATCCCTGGCCGTGCGCTGTACGTGTTGGACGCTGCCGGTCAGCTACTGCCGGCCGACGGCGTCGGCGAGTTGTGCATCGGCGCGCCGGCCTGCCTGGCACAAAGCTACTTCGACCGTCCGGCACTGACCGCCGAACGTTTCCTGCCGGACCCGTTCGCCCGCGAACCGGGTGCGCGTTTGTACCGCAGCGGTGATCTGGCGCGCTACAACGCCGACGGCAATCTGGAATACGTCGGGCGTATCGACCACCAGGTGAAGATTCGCGGTTTCCGCATCGAAATGGGCGAGATCGAAGCCTGCCTGCAAGCCCGGGACGAAGTCCGCGAAGCCGCCGTCATCGCCCAGGACGGCACGCAACTGGTGGCGTACGTCGTGGCCAGCGACGCGGTGGTGTCCGAGGCGGAGTATCTGGAAGGGCTCAAAGCCGTCCTGCGCCAGTCGCTGCCAGACTACATGGTGCCCAGCCACATGGTCCTGCTGGACAAGTTGCCGCTCAACAACAACGGCAAACTCGACCGCAAGGCCCTGCCACGGGCTGAGGCGGTTGATGCGCAACGTGACTTCGTGGCGCCGACCGCAGGACTGGAAACGCAACTGGCGCAGATCTGGCAGGAGGTGTTGCAGGTCGAGAGCGTCGGCCGCGATGACAACTTCTTCGAGTTGGGCGGCCATTCGCTGCTGGTGCTGCAAGTGATTTCCCGTGTGCGCCAGCAATTGCAGCTTGAACTGTCGGTGAGCAGTCTGTTCTCTGCAGCGAACCTGGCGGAATTTGCCGAGCGGGCAGCGCTGACGACCGTCGCAGGGCAACCGCTGTTGCAACGCGCGGTGGACGATCAGCCGCGAATTCTGTCCTACGCCCAGCAACGCCAATGGATTCTCTGGCAACTGGACCCGCACAGCGCGGCCTACAACATTCCGGCAGCGCTACGCCTCAAAGGTTCGTTGAACCGCAACGCGCTGCGCCAAGCCTTCGAGCAATTGCAGGCGCGTCACGAAACCCTGCGCACCACCTTCGAACAAGACGGTCAGCAGGCCCGTCCACGGGTGCACCGCGAACTGCCATTGCAATTCAATGAGCAACCCATCGAAGAGACCTCGATCAACCACGCTGTGGCCGAAGAAATCGCCCGGCCGTTCGACCTGCGCAACGGCCCGCTGTGGCGCATGTTGCTGTTGCAAATCAGCGCCGAGGATCATGTGCTGGTGCTCACCGTGCACCACATCGCTGCCGATGGCTGGTCGATGCAGGTCATGGTCGATGAGTTCAACGCGTTGTATCGGGCTGCCGTTGAAGGTCGTGTCGAACGCCTGAAAGCGCTGCCGGTGGCCTACAGTGACTACGCCCGTTGGCAGCGCGACTGGCTGGAGGCCGGGGAGGGCGCACGGCAATTGGCCTGGTGGCGCGAGCAACTGGATGGCAGCCAGGCACCGCTGCAATTGCCGAGTGAACTGAGTCGCCCGGCTCGCCGCAGCGAGCGTGGTGCCAGCCTGCTGTTGCAGGTCGATCGCGACTTGCTCGCCGGGTTGCGCCAGCGTGCGCAAGAACAGCAAGTGACGCTGTTCATGCTGTTGCTGGCGAGTTTCCAGACCTTGCTGCATCGTCAGAGTGGACAGTCGGGCATCAGCGTCGGTGTGCCGAGTGCCGGGCGTTCGCGCCTCGAAACCGAAGGCCTGATCGGTTTCTTCATCAACACCCAGGTGCTGCGCGCCGAGATCGACGGGCAGCAACCGTTCAGCACGTTGCTGCAACAGGTCAAGCACACCGCATTGGCGGCGCAGGCCCATCAGGACTTGCCGTTCGAGCATCTGGTCGACGCCTTGCAGCCCGATCGCAGCCTCAATCACAGTCCGCTGTTCCAGGTGCTCTATAACCATCAGCAACAGCTGGGCGCCAGCGTCGAACGCGCCGTGGCCGATTTGCAGGTCGAGCGTCTGCACTGGCAGCAGCACACCGCGCAATTCGATCTGGTGCTCGATACCCAGGAGCAGGGTGATGAACTGGACGCCAGCCTGAGCTACACCACTGATCTGTACGACGAAGCGTCGATGCAGCGTTTCGCCAGTCAGTGGCTGAACCTGCTGCGCGCGGTGGTCGCCGATCCGCAGCAGCGCGTGGCGCAATTGCCGCTGCTGCAAACGCCGCAATACGATGAGCTGATCCAGCACTGGAACCCGGCGTTCCAGGTACAGCCGCCGTCTCCAACCCTTCATCAGTTGTTTGAAGTCCAAGCTGAACAGCGCCCGGACGCCGTCGCACTGACCTATGAAGGCGAACAGCTGACCTACGCCACGCTCAACGCCCAGGCCAACCGCCTGGCGCGCAAACTGCGCGAGCAGGGTGTCGGCCCGGAAGTTCGCGTGGGCCTCGCCACCGAGCGGGCGATGCCGCTGGTGGTGGGTTTGCTGGCGATCCTCAAGGCCGGTGGCGCCTACGTGCCGCTGGACCCGCAATACCCGGCCGAACGCCTGAGCTACATGATCGACGACAGCGGCATCGCGTTGCTGTTGACCCAGTCACACTTGATCGATGGCTTGCCGGCCCGCGACGGCGTGCAAGTGCTGGACCTTTCGTCGTTGCAACTGGACGCTTACAGCAGCGACAACCTGCCAACCCTGGCAACCCCGGACAACCTCGCCTACGTGATCTACACCTCCGGTTCCACCGGTCGGCCAAAAGGCGCACTGCTCAGCCATGGCAACGTCGGGCGTTTGCTGACCGCCACCGCCGCTGAGTTCAATTTCGGCGCGGACGATGTCTGGACCCTGTTCCATTCCTATGCCTTCGATTTCTCGGTGTGGGAGCTGTTCGGTTCGCTGTGCACCGGCGGGCGCCTGGTGATCGTGCCGTACTACATCAGCCGCGAACCGCAGGCGTTCCACCGCTTGCTCTGCGATGAAGGCGTGACGGTGCTGAACCAGACCCCGACCGCGTTCCGCCAGCTGTTGCCGATTGCCTGCGCCAGCCCGCGCAGCCTGGCGTTGCGACAGGTGATTTTCGGCGGTGAAGCATTGGAAGTGGCGAGCCTGCGGCCATGGTTCGAGCGCTTCGGCGACCAGCAGCCAACGCTGGTGAACATGTACGGCATCACCGAAACCACGGTTCATGTGACCTATCGCGCGATCCGCCTGGCCGACCTCGACGGCCAGTTGCAGAGTCCGATCGGCCTGCCGATCCGCGACCTGCGCTGGTACTTGCTCGACAGCCAGTTGCAACCGGTGCCGGTGGGCGTGGCGGGCGAGTTGTATATCGCCGGTGCCGGCCTGGCGCGGGGTTATCACGGACGTTTCGGCCTGACCGCCGAGCGTTTCGTACCGAGCCCGTTCGACGCTTCCCAGCGCCTGTATCGCAGCGGCGACCTGGCGCGCCAGCGTGTCGACGGCAGCATCGACTACCTCGGGCGGATCGACCAGCAAGTGAAGATCCGTGGCTTCCGTATTGAACTGGGCGAGATCGAAGCCGCACTGCTGGCGCAACCGGGCGTGCGTCAGGCGGTGATCAGCGTGCATGCCGGCGACGACGGTCCGCAGCTATGCGCTTACGTGGTCGCCGAACACACCCCGCATGACCCGATTGGCTGGCGCGACACCCTGCGCGCCGCGCTCAAGGTCGACCTGCCGGATTACATGGTGCCCAGCCACTGGCTGCTGCTCGATGCCTTGCCGCTGACCAGCAATGGCAAGCTCGACCGCAAGGCCTTGCCGCTGCCGGATGTCGAGCACTGGCAGCGTCCGTTCGAATCCCCCGAAGGCGATCTCGAACAGCAACTGGCCGCGATCTGGGCCGACGTACTGGGCGTGGCGCAAATCGGTCGTCGCGACAACTTCTTTGAATTGGGCGGGCATTCACTGCTCGCCGCCCAGGCCAGTGCCCGCGTGGAACTGGAACTGGGGATCGAGCTGCCGCTGCGCGCGCTGTTCGAAAGCAACGACCTTCAGGCTTATGCCGCCATGGCCGGGCAATACACCCCGATTGACAACGATGCACGTCTGGATGCGCTTGAGTCACTTCTGGACGAGATGGAGTTCAACTGATGGAACACAGCACTGCCCAGCGTATTGCCACCCGCTTTGCCGGCCTGCCTGCGGACAAGCGCCGCGAGTTTTTGCAACGCATGCAGGAGCAAGGCGTCAGTTTCGGCCAACTGCCGATTCCGCCCGCCGCCGAGCCACAAGCGACTTTCGAACTGTCCTACGCGCAGCAACGCCAATGGTTCCTCTGGCAGCTCGACCCGCAGAGCAGCGCCTACAACATTCCTGCCGCGTTGCGTCTGCACGGGTCGCTGAACCTCGCGGCGCTGCAACACAGTTTCGACGTGCTGCTGGAACGGCACCAGAGCCTGCGCAGCCGTTTCGTCGAGAATGACGGCCAGGTGAGGCAAGCCCTGGCGACCTTCACCACGCTGCCCATCGAACAGCACGATCTGCGCGCCGAACCCGAGGCCCAGCGCCTTGAATCGGCGATGACAAAAGTCGAAGCGGAAATCGCCCGGCCGTTCGATCTGCAACATGGCCCATTGTTGCGCGTCAGCTTGTTGCAGCTCGACGCCGAGGATCATGTGCTGGTGCTGACCCTGCACCACATCGTCACCGATGGCTGGTCGATGGGTGTGCTGGTCGAAGAGTTTTCCCGGCTCTACGCCGCTCACTGTCAAGGGCAGAGCGCTGGACTGCAAGCGTTGCCGATCCAGTATTGCGACTATGCCGCCTGGCAGCGGCGCTGGATGGAAGCGGGGGAGCTGGAGCGTCAACTGGATTGGTGGCGGGAAAAACTCGGCAGCGAACAGCCGTTGCTGGAATTGCCGACCGATCGTGCACGTCCGGCGCAACCGAGCCAGCAGGGCGCGCGTCTGGATTTCGCCCTCGACTCAACATTGGCCCGCGAGCTGATGAGCCTGGCCAAACAGCGCGGCGTCACCCCGTTCATGCTCTTGCTGGCAAGCTTCCAGGCCTTGCTCTATCGCTACAGCGGCCAGTCCGACCTGCGCATCGGCGTGCCGATCGCCAACCGCAACCGCGCGCAAACCCGTGGCCTGATCGGCTTCTTCGTCAACACCCAAGTGATGCGCGCCGAACTCGACGGGCGTCTGCCGTTCAGCCAGCTGCTGGAGCAGACCCGCGCTGCATCGCTGGATGCCCAGGATTATCAGGACCTGCCATTCGAACGTCTGGTGCAAGCGCTGCAAGGTGAACGCAGCCTCAGCCACAGCCCGCTGTTCCAGGTGATGTTCAACCACCAGCAGGCGAGACCGGCAGCGGTCAGCGGCTTGCTCGCGGGGCTGCGGGTCGAAGCGCTGAACGCCAAGGCACACACCACCCAGTTCGACTTGCAACTGGACACCCAGGAAGAGGGCGACCGGCTGTTCGCCAGCCTGACCTACGCCACCGATCTGTTTGACGCCAAGCGCATCGAGGATCTGGCTCGCCACTGGCGCAACCTGTTGGCCGGTGTCTTGGCCAACCCGCAGACCCCGTTGGCGGAACTGCCGCTGCTGGATGCCGATGAGCGCCTGCGCATCCTCGACGACCTCAACGCCACCGCAACGCGTTATCCGGGCGAAGTCTGCGTACAGCGACATTTCGAAGCGCGCGTGGTGGAAAACCCTGAAGCGACCGCGCTGGTGTTTCAGGGCCGGAGCCTGAGCTACGCCGAACTGAACCTGCGCGCCAATCGCCTGGCGCATCACCTGCGTGCCCAAGGTGTCGGCCCGGAAGTGATCGTCGGGATTGCCTGCGACCGTTCGTTCGAGATGGTGGTCGGCCTGTTGGCGATCCTCAAGGCCGGCGGCGCCTACGTGCCACTGGACCCGGAATACCCGCTGGACCGCTTGAACTACATGATCGAAGACAGCGGTATTTCGCTGTTGCTGACCCAGGAGCCTCTGCTGGCGCAATTGCCGACGCCGGACTCGGTGCGCACCCTTTGCTTGCACAGCGATGTCGATTGGTTGAGCGACTTGCCGGGCACTGACCCCTCTAATCTGGCGATTGCCGAAAACCTCGCCTACATGATTTACACCTCCGGCTCCACCGGCAAACCGAAAGGCGCGGGCAACCGCCATGTGGCCCTGCACAACCGCCTGGCGTGGATGCAACAAGCCTACAACTTGCAGCCCACGGACCGTGTGCTGCAAAAGACGCCGTTCAGTTTCGACGTATCGGTCTGGGAATTCTTCTGGCCGTTGATGAAAGGCGCCACCCTGGTCATCGCCGCGCCGGGCGAGCACCGCGATCCGCAACGCCTCGCCGCACTGATCGTCGAACAGGCGATCACCACGCTGCACTTCGTGCCGTCGATGCTTTGCGCCTTTATCGCTGCCGACGAAGCGCTGGCCTGCACCTCGCTGACCCGCATCATTTGCAGTGGCGAAGCATTGCCGATGGAGCTGCAGCGCCAGACCCTGCGCGCTCTGCCGCAAGCCAATCTGTACAACCTCTATGGCCCGACCGAAGCGGCCATCGACGTCACCCACTGGACCTGTGTGGAAGAGGGCCGCGACAGCGTGCCGATCGGTCGCCCGATCGCCAACCTGCGCACCTTGATCCTCGACAGCGAACTGCAACCCTTGCCGCTGGGCGCGGTGGGCGAGCTGTACCTGGGCGGGGTCGGCCTTGCTCGTGGTTACCATCGCCGTGGCGCGCTGACCGCCGAACGTTTCGTGGTCGATCCGTTCGGCAGCGGCGAACGTCTGTACCGTACCGGTGACCTGGCGCGCTATCGCGCCGACGGCGCCATCGATTACTGCGGACGCATCGACCACCAGGTGAAGATTCGCGGCTTACGCATCGAGCTGGGGGAAATCGAAGCCCGTCTGCAAGAACATGCCGAGGTGCAGGAAGCCGTGGTGCTGGCCCTCGACGGCCCGAGCGGCAAGCAACTGGTGGCCTACATCGTGCCGCAGGATCGCGCGTTGATCGCCACGGATGCAGATCAGCAGGGCGCCTGGCGCGAAACCCTGAAAAACCATCTGCTCGGCAGCCTGCCGGACTACATGGTGCCGGCGCAGACCGTGCTGATCGAACAGATGCCCCTGAGCCCCAACGGCAAACTGGACCGCAAACGGCTGCCGGCACCCACCGTGCAGGTCAGCCAACGCGCCTTCGAAGCCCCACGCAGCGCCCATGAACAGGTGCTGGCGCAGATCTGGCAGGAGGTGTTGGGCGTCGAACAGGTGGGTCGCCAGGACAACTTCTTCGAACTGGGCGGCGACTCGATCATCTCGATTCAGGTGGTCAGCCGCGCCCGCCGTGCCGGCCTGAGCCTGCAACCGCGTGACCTGTTCCAGCAGCAGACTTTGCAAGCACTGGCCGGCGTGGTGAAAGAACAAGCCGCCCCGCTGGCGCAGCAAGGGCCGGTGGACGGTGTGCAAAAACTCACGCCGATCCAGCGCTGGTTCTTCGAAGAGCCGATCCCGCAACGCGCGCACTGGAACCAGGCGGTGTTGCTGGTGCCACGGGAAACCCTTGACCTGCCGCGCCTGCAAGGCGCCTTGCAACGGCTGCTCAAGCAACACGACGCGCTGCGTTTGCGCTTCAGTCAGGTCGATGGCCAGTGGTCGGCCCGCTATGTCGGCGCCGACAGTGCCGATGTCATCGACATGCTCTGGACCGCCCGCGTCGCCAGTGATGCCTCGCTGGAATCGGTGTGCGATGAAGCCCAGCGCAGCCTCAGCTTGCAAGACGGGCCGCTGCTGCGGGTGGCGTTGATCGCCCAGGCCGATGGTTCGCAACGGTTACTGCTGGTGATTCATCACTTGGCGGTGGACGGTGTGTCGTGGCGAGTGTTGCTGGAGGATTTGCAGGCCGCCTACCAAGGCCAGGAACTGCCACCGAAAACCAGCGCCTTCCAGGCCTGGGCCGACAAGCTCGACGCTTATGCACGCTGCGAAACGGCCATTAATGAGTTGAGCTGGTGGCAAAGCCACTTGGAAGGCGCCAGTGATTCGTTGCCAGCGGCCAATGCCCAGGCCAGTCAGGCCGGGCATTTACGCCAAGGCGTCAGCATCGGTCTGGACCGCGAACAAACCCGCCAGCTGCTGCAACAGGCCCCGGCGATCTACCGCACCCAGGTCAACGACCTGCTGCTGACCGCACTGGCCCGTACCCTCAGCCGCTGGACCGGCAGCGAATCGGCACTGATTCAGCTCGAAGGCCACGGCCGCGAAGAGCTGTTCGACGACATCGACCTGACCCGCACCGTCGGCTGGTTCTCCAGCCTGTTCCCGGTGTGTTTGAAACCAACCGCCGACCTTGGCGGCTCGATCAAGGCGATCAAGCAGCAATTGCGTGACATCCCCGGCAAGGGCCTGGGCTACGGCCTGTTGCGCTACCTGGGCGATACCACGGCGCAAACGGCGCTGGCCGCATTGCCACAGGCGCGGGTCACCTTCAACTACCTCGGTCAGTTCGACCAGAGCTTTGCCGAAGATGCGCTGTTCACGCCGGCAAAAGAGTCCAGCGGCGCCGCGCAATCGGCGCACGCACCGTTGCCGAATTGGCTGTCGGTGGACGGTCAAGTCTATGGCGGCGAACTGAAACTGGACTGGACCTTCAGCAGCGAATGCTTCGACCGTCGCGAGATCGAAACCCTGGCCGCGGATTTGCGCAGTGAGTTGCTGGCGCTGATCGAACACTGTCTGAGCGACGGCGCGGGCGGCGTGACCCCGGCGGATTTCCCGCTGGCGCGTTTGAGCCAGGCGCAACTCGATAGCCTACCGGTGAAGCCTGCGCAGATCGAGGATCTGTACCCGCTGTCGCCGATGCAGGCCGGTCTGTTGTTCCACAGTTTGTACGAGGCGGATTGCGGCGCGTACGTGAACCAGCTCAGCGTCGAAGCCCGCGGCCTTGACGCCGAACGCCTGGGCCGCGCCTGGCAAGCGGTGCTCGACAGCCACGCGATCCTGCGCAGCAGTTTCCACTTCCCTGAAGGTTTCGAGGCGCCGGTGCAACTGGTGCATCGTCATCTGCAATTGCCGATGACCTGCCTCGACTGGCGTGGCCGCGCGGATCAGGCCCAAGCCCTGGCGCAGCTGATCGACAGCGAACGTCTGCAGCTTGATTCGACCCGCGCACCGCTGATGCGCCTGGCCCTGGTGCGCCTCGACGACGAACGCCAGCAACTGATCTACACCCACCATCACCTGTTGCTCGATGGCTGGAGTAATTCGTTGCTGCTCGGCGAAGTGCTGCAGCGTTATGCCGGGCAAACCGTACAGTCGCCAACCGGGCGTTTCGCCGACTACATCGGCTGGTTGCAACGCCAGGATACCGAGGCTGACGAGCTGTTCTGGCGCGGGCAACTGGCGAGTCTTGATAACCCGACGCTGCTGGCCGAGAGCCTGAGCCTTACTAACCCGTCGGACACGGCATTTGCCGATCATCGCCAGACCTTCGACGTGGCCACCAGCAAGCGCTTCAGCGACTTTGCCCGCCAGCAGAAAGTCACCCTCAATACCCTCGTTCAAGGTGCCTGGGCACTGCTGCTGCAACGCTACAGCGGTCAACGCAGCGTGGCGTTCGGCGCGACGGTGGCGGGGCGCCCGGCGGCCTTGCCGGGAGCCGAAAGCCAACTCGGCCTGTTCATCAACACACTGCCGGTGATCAGCAGCCCGGACGCCGTGGAAAGCGTCGAGCAATGGTTGAGTCGTTTGCAGGCGCAGAACCTGGAATTGCGCGAACACGAATTCACCGCGCTGGGCGACATTCAGCGCTGGGCCGGACGCGCCGGTGAGCCGCTGTTCGACAGCCTGCTGGTGTTCGAAAACTTCCCGGTGGCCGAAGCGTTGCAACAGGGTGCGCCGGCGGGACTGAGCTTCCAGGTCCCGCAGAACCACGAGCGGACCAACTTCCCGCTGACCCTGGCGGCCACCGCCGAAAGCCAGCTCAGCCTGAACTGGAGCTACCAGTGCAGCCACTTCAGCAGCGAAGCGATTGCACGGATGAGCGAACACCTGGCCGCGCTGCTGGCCGCCATGGTCGCTGCGCCACAGGCGGCCTTGAGTGAGCTGGACCTGCTGACTGCACCGGAGCGCGCGCAACAGTTGATCGAGTGGAACCCGGCGTTTACCGCAGAGCAGAATCCGCTGTGTGTGCATCAGTTGATCGAAGCCCAGGCCGACATTCGTCCGCACGCCACCGCACTGATCTTCAACGACCTGGAACTGAGCTTCGACCAACTCAACCGCCGCGCCAACCAGTTGGCCCATCGCTTGCGCGCACTGGGCGTCGGCCCGGAAGTGCGGGTCGGCCTGGCGATGCAGCGAACGCCTGCGATGATCGTCGGCCTGCTGGCGATCCTCAAGGCCGGCGGCGCCTACGTGCCGCTGGACCCGGCCTACCCGGCGGAACGCCTGCGTTACCTGATGGAAGACAGCGGCATTTCAATGCTGATCAGCCAATCCTGGCTGCGGGAAAAACTGCCGTTGCCACAGGGGCTGTTGGTGCTGGAGATTGACCGCGAGCCTTTGGCGTCCATGGCGGACACCAACCCGGTCAACCTGACCTGCGGCGAAAACCTCGCCTACCTGATCTACACCTCGGGGTCCACCGGTCGGCCCAAAGGCGTCAGCGTGGCCCACGGCCCGCTGGCCATGCACTGCGTGAAGATTGGCGAGTTGTACGGCATGACCCCGGATGACCGCGAACTGCAATTCGCCTCGATCAGCTTCGACGGCGCCCACGAACGCTGGCTGACACCACTGGTGTTCGGCTCGGCGGTCATGCCCCGTGACGACGAGTTGTGGAGCGTGGAGCGCACCTGCGCCGAGATTGAAAAACACGGCATCACCATCGCCTGCTTCACTCCGACTTATCTGGGGCAGATCGCCGACTTCATGGGCGAAGCCGGACGCGATCTGCCGATCCGTTCCTACACGCCGTGCGGTGAGGGGATGGCCAAGCATGCGTTTGACGAAGTGCAGCAGGTGCTGCAACCCAAGCGCCTGATCAATGGCTACGGCCCGACCGAGACGGTGATCACGCCGTTGATCTGGCTGGCGTATCCAGACACCGAATTCGATTCGGCCTTTATGCCGATTGGTCGACCGGTGGGTAACCGCAGCGCCTACATTCTCGACGGTGGCTTGCAGCCGTTGCCGGTGGGCGTGGCGGGCGAGTTGTACCTGGGTGGCGAAGGCGTCGCCCGTGGCTACCACCAGCGTCCTGATCTGACTGCCGAACGCTTCGTGCCCGATCCGTTTGTGCCGGGCGGTCGCCTGTATCGTAGCGGTGACCTCGCACGGTTCCGTGCCGATGGCGTGGTCGAGTACCTGGGGCGTATCGACCAGCAAGTGAAGATTCGCGGTTTTCGTATCGAACTCGGCGAAATCGAAGCCTGCCTGGTCGAACACGAAGGCGTGCGTGAAGCCTTTGTGATCGACCGTGAAGGCCCGGCGGGCCGTCAGTTGGTGGGCTACGTGGTGCCACGCGATCCGCTGGCTGATGAGCAGGAACTGCGTGACGCGTTGACGGTGCATCTGCGCGGCCGTCTGCCGGCGCACATGCTGCCCGCGCATCTGATCTGCCTGGCGGCGTTGCCGCTGACGCCGAACGGCAAGCTCGACCGTCAAGGCCTGCCGGCGCCTGAAGCGACTCGCCAGCGTCAGGATCAGGTGGCGGCCGCGTCGCCCGCCGAAGCGCTGTTGGTGGCGATCTGGCAGGAACTGCTGGGCCTGGAGTCGGTGGGGGTCACCGAGAACTTCTTTGAGCTGGGTGGCGACTCGATCATCTCCCTGCAAGCGGTAAGCCGTGCCGGGCAGCGCGGGCTGGTGTTCAGTCCCAAGCAACTGTTCGAGCAACAGACCATTCGTGCCCTTGCGGCAGTGGCCGGCAGCCGTGAAGCCGCGCTGGTCGAAGCACCAAAAGTCGAAGCGTTTGCGCTGGTGCAGCACGTCGACGTGGCCGCGCGCGCAGGCCTGCAAGACCTGTATCCGCTGTCGCCGATGCAGCAGGGCATGCTGTTCCACTGCCTCGATTCACCGCAGCTCAACCCCTACGTCAACCAGTTGAGCGTCGAGGTTGAAGGTTTGCAGGTGCCGCGTTTCCGCGCGGCCTGGCAGGCGTTGATCGAGCGTCATGAGGTGCTGCGCGCGGCGTTCCGCTGGCGCGATGGCCTGGCTGACCCGTTGCAGGCGGTGTTTGCCGAGGTTGAGTTGCCGATTGAAGAACTCGACTGGCGTAATCGCACGGACACCGAACAAGCGCTGAGCGCACTGGCCGCCGCCGAACAGGCCAAGGGCTTCGACCTCAGCTGTCCACCGCTGATGCGCTTCATTTTGGTACGCCTGGGTGAAGCGCGGTACCAGATGATCTGGGTCTACCATCACCTGCTGCTGGACGGCTGGAGTGCTTCGCGTCTGTTGGGCGAGATGCTGCGCCTGTACCACCACGACAGCCTGCCGGCGCTGACCGGTCGCTACGCCGACTACATCGCCTGGCTGCAACGCCAGGGCGACGCCCAGGCTGAAAACTTCTGGCGCGAGCGCCTGGCCTCGCTGGAAGCGCCGACCATTCTGGCCAAGGCCTCAGGGGCAGCGGGTTCCGGCCATGGCGTGATGTACAGCGACCTTGACGCCGAAGCGACGCGCAAGCTGCATAGCTTCGCCAAGCGTCAGCGTGTGACCCTTAATACGCTGGTTCAAGGTGCCTGGCTGTTACTGCTGCAACGCCACAGCGGCCAACGCAGCGTGGCGTTCGGCGCCACGGTGGCGGGGCGTCCGACGGGACTGGCCGGTGCCCAGGAAATGCTCGGTCTGTTCATCAACACCTTGCCGGTGATCCAGACCCTCGATCCGCAACAACCGCTGGGCGAGTGGTTGCGTGAGCTGCAGGATTACAACCTGAGCGTGCGCGACTACGAACACACACCGCTCTCGGATATCCAGCGCTGGGCCGGGCAGGGTGGCCAGGGTTTGTTCGACAGCATCATCGTCTTCGAGAACCATCCGGTGGACCGCGCCTTGAAAGGCGGCGAAGAAGGCGAGCTGCGCTTTACCGACGTCGGCAGCGGCGGCGTGACCAACTTCCCGATGGACTTGATGGTCAGCGCCAACGACGAAGGCCTGGAAGTTGAGTACCTGTATCTGCGTGACCGCTTCAGCGACGTGGAAGTGGAGCGGATTCGTGCGCAGCTTGAAGGTCTGCTGCGGGCGCTGCCTGAAGAGGCGGATCGCTTGCTGGGCAACATTGGTTTGCCTGAGGCGCGTTTGAGCCTGCCGCAAGTGTCCACTGACCAGGCGGATTTGCTGCACAGCTTCAACCGGCATGTGATTGCGCAGCCGGAAAAAGTCGCCTTGTTCTGTGAGGATCGCGAAGTCAGTTATGCACAGCTGGAGGCCCGGGCCAATGGTCTGGCGCAACAGCTGATCGCTCGCGGTATCGGCGCGGAAAATCTGGTGGCGGTGGCGTTGCCGCGCTCCGAACGCACCATCGTCGCGTTCCTCGCGGTGCTTAAAGCCGGTGCGGCGTACTTGCCGCTGGATCTGGCGTATCCGGCTGAACGACTGGCCTGCATGCTCGGCGATTCGGCTGCCAGCCTGTTGCTCTGCGACAGCGATCTGGGTGAGCGCCTGCCGCTGGCCGACTGTCCGCCGCGTTTGCTGCTCGATCAGCTGACTGTTGCCGATAATGCCGAGTGCCCGGATTCCGCACCGCTGCCCGGGCACCTGGCGTACCTGATCTACACCTCCGGTTCCACTGGTCAACCCAAAGGCGTGGCCGTGGCGCGGGGGCCGATTGCCCGGCATTGCCGCGGCATCATCGACCTCTACGAACTGGCCCCGCAAAGCCGCGAACTGCACTTCATGTCGTTCGCCTTCGACGGTGCCCAGGAGCGTTGGCTCAGTGTGCTGTTGGCCGGTGGCAGCCTGGTGATTCGCGAAGACAACCTGTGGACCCCGGAGCAAACCCTGGAGGTGTTGCATCGCCACAGCGTCACCGTCGCCTGCTTCCCGCCGGCGTACCTGCAACAGATGGCCGAAGTGGCCGAACGCCTGGGCAATCCGCCGGCGGTGCAGGTGTACTGCTTCGGCGGCGATGCGGTGCCGGATGCCAGTTTCGAACAGGTCAAGCGTGCACTGCGTCCACAGCGTCTGGTCAACGGTTACGGTCCGACCGAAACCGTGGTCACGCCGCTGCTGTGGCGTGCCGAGGTCAGCGAAACCTGCGACGCGGCTTACGCGCCGATTGGCCGAGGCGTGGCGGGCCGCGGCTTGTACATCCTGGACGCCGACCTTAATCCGTTGCCGGTGGGCGTCAGCGGTGAGTTGTACCTGGGCGGCGACTGCCTGGCCCGTGGTTATCACCTGCGTCCGGGCATGAGCGCCGAGCGTTTTATCCCCGATCCGTTCGAGGCCGGTGGCCGTATGTACCGCACCGGCGACCTGGTGCGCCATCGTGAGTGCGGCTTGATTGACTACCTCGGACGACTGGACCAGCAAGTGAAGATCCGTGGTTTCCGCATCGAACTGGGTGAGATCGAAGCGCGCCTGCGCGACGGTGCCGGGGTGCAGGATGCAGCCGTGGTGGTGCACGACACGCCGACCGGCAAGCAGCTGGTTGGCTACGTCGTTGCATTGGGCGCGGCGGGACTGGACCGCCGGCTCAAGGCCGAACTGCAAGCGCAGTTACCGGATTACATGGTGCCGGCGCGGATCCTGGTGCTGGAGCGCTTCCCGTTGTCGGCCAACGGCAAGATTGATCGCCGGGCACTGCCGGCACCGGAATGGGCCATCGGCGGTTATCGCGCTCCGCGTAACGCACTGGAACAGGCGCTGACCGCGATCTGGCAAGACGTACTTGGCGTGCCGCAAGTGGGCATCGACGACAACTTCTTCGAACTCGGTGGCGACTCGTTGCAAGTACTCAAAGTCATCTCGCGGGTGCGCAGTCAGCCACAATTGGGCTTCGAATTGAAGCTGCGGGATCTGATGCAGAAACCGTGCATCGCTGAACTGAGTGGCTATCAGGCTGCCGAGACTTCGAGTGCGCCGGACCCGTTGCTGGCCTTGAATGGCCGGGTGGCAAACGTGCCGGCGCTGTTCTGCCTGCACGCCGGGTTCGGCACGGTGTTTGACTACGAACCACTGGCCCGTCGCCTGGAAGGTCGGCGCACGGTGTACGGCCTGCAATGCCGGATGCTGCTCGATCCGCAATGGCAGGACGCATCGCTGCTGTCGATGGCACAGGCCTATGCGCAGCGGATTCGCGCGCAGCAGCCAGAAGGCCCGTATTACCTGTTGGGCTGGTCCTTGGGTGGTGCGTTGACGCAACTGGTGGCCCATGAACTGGAAACCCAGGGGCAGACGGTGGCGTTTGCCGGGCTGGTCGACAGTTATGTGGCGGGCACGGCAGAGGCGGGGGATTGGCGTGAAGATTTGGCGGATTTCCTGAAGTTTGTCCTGGGTCAACCGTCTGAAGAAGCACAGGCGTTGATTGCGCTCGCCATCGGACTGAACGAACGCGAAGGCGCCACCGCGGTGATCGAAGCGGCCATGCACGTTTCCAATGGCCACGCGGCGTTGGGCGCCAGTGAGCTGACGCAGATCTTTGCCACCGGCTCATCGCTCAAGCAACTGGCATTGGCCCAACGGCAACTGCCGAAAGTGCAGGTCGCAGCACATCGCTGGTGGGTGGCCGGGCGCGAGGATGAACGCCGGGTGTTTGAAGCTCAGGTCGGGCATCACGGAGTGGATCGTCAGTTGACCGGTGGGCATTACGAGTTGCTGCGGGGTGATGAGTTGCTGGATCAGCTGGAGGATTTGCTGGAGCGCCGCTTGGTGACTGCATAACCACACAACCCCTGTGGGAGCGAGCCTGCTCGCGAAGAGGACCTGTCAGTCGACATCAATGTTGGCTGGCAGTCCGCTTTCGCGAGCAGGCTCGCTCCCATAGGTTTCATGCCGGTTTGAAGATTGATTAATGACCTCTTTGTGTAAAAGGACTCCCCCATGGCCGTACTGCCAGAACTTGAAGCTTTCCTCGAACTCGCCGAGTTCGGCCGCCTGACCGGCAAAAGTCGCGCGATGCACGAACAAACCCCGCAACAGGCGCGGATCGACTTCGAAGCGTCGTCGGGGTTTCTCGATGTGCCGCTGCAGCACATTGCCTGCGAAGACTTCACCATCGCCGCCCGGGACGGCCACAGCCTGGCGGCGCGTCTGTACCGCGACGGCCAGGCAGTCGAAGGGCTGCAACCGGTCATGCTCTACTTCCATGGCGGCGGCTACGTGGTCGGCAGCCTCGATTCCCATGACGCGCTATGCCGTCGACTGGCAGCCCAGGGCGGCTTCGCCCTGCTGACCGTGGATTACCGCCTGGCGCCGGAATGGAAATTCCCGACGCCGGTGCAAGACGCCTGCGACGCCGGCAACTGGCTGGCGCGCGAAGGCGCGGCCCATGGCCTGGACGCCAAGCGGGTGGCAGTGGCCGGCGACAGCGTCGGCGCGACCCTGGCCACGGTGCTGTCGCTGATCGCCGTGCGCGAACCCGAGGAACTGGCGCTCAGACCCAAAGCCCAACTGTTGGTATACCCGGTCGCCGACACCACCACCCACCGTGCTTCGCACCGCGACTTTGCCGAAGGTTACCTGCTGGAAACCCCGACCCTGAACTGGTTCTACGCCCACTACGGACGCACGCCTGCGGATTTGGCCGACTGGCGCTGCTCGCCGCTGCTGGCTGACGACTTGTCAGGCATGGCGCCGGCGCTGGTGTACCTGGCCGGGCACGACCCGCTGCACGACGAAGGCCTGGCCTATGCCGAGCGTTTGCGGGCGGCGGGAAATGAGGTGACCTTGCTGGAACAGCCGGGCATGACCCATGACTTCTTGCGGATGGCGGGGTTGTTGGGGGAGGTGGAAGGGATTCACCGGGAAGTGGCGGGGTGGGCGCGTTTGCGGTTGTGAAGTAAACAGAAAATCAAAAGATCGCAGCCTGCGGCAGTTCCTACAAGGCGTTGCCGAAGGCTGCGATTTTTTGATCTATCGCTGATGTATCGTCCAAAGAAGATGCTATGGATCGCCCCTACGCACCAAACGCATCATGACAATACCTCCTTGGCCTGCTCGATCAGCCCGCCGCTGCGCCTCAGATAATCGAGCATGTTCTCCATACGTAGCGCGTCTTCGGCTTTGATGAGGGCCTGCTTCTGTTGCGCGACGACCTGGCCGATGGCCAGGGTGGGTTTCAGAATGTCCTCAGCGTTCGGCAGGAACGGTTCCACCTCGCCCGTGGCGGCGTTGATCACCTGATAGCCCACCGCTGCCGCGACCAGCGTCCCGGCAAAGGCCTTGCCCTCGTAACGACGCAGGCTGTACGCTCCACCCAGCACCAGGGCAATGCCCACCACGCGTCCCGCCACCACCGCCGGGGTCAGGCGCTTGTTGGATTCATCGCCGAAATACACCACGCGATAGCGGAAGTAATCACCCCACATCTCCCGCGAACTCATGAAGTCGTGCAGGAACCAGGCACGGGAGTCGTGGACCTGATCGTCGAACAAGGCAACCACGGCGGCCATTTCAGGTACTTGACTGACTTCGAACTGCTTGGCCCAGCGTTGAGTGAACAGCGCCTTGGCGCGCAACTCGCCCTCGGCCTTGAGCTTTACGTATTCCTGCTGCTCGTCATCGTCGTTGAGCAGGTACACCGTCTCTTTCAACACCCCATCAAAGACCAGCCCACCGAAGCTGGTGTGATCGCGGCGCCAGGCTTGATAGTCGTGCTCGAACTCGACAGCGGCCTCGCGGATTTGCTGCTGGTCCAGCACCGGCTCGTAGGGTGGCGGACCGGCAAGAGTGGTCAGGTTTTGCGTCTCGACGGGTTGGCCTCGAACACCCGAGCGGTCCTTTTTGGCCCTGTCTATTTCCGCCTGGCGCTGGGCTTTCTGCTCGGCTTGCAGTGTCGCGTTGGTTTGTACGGCCTGGCCGAAGAAGGGTTGATTGACGTAGCTGCCCCGGGCAAAGCGCTCGATGCGCCAGCCGGTGAGCCAGGCCAATTGTGCGGCCATGGTGTCTTCGAGGTTGCGGCCCAGGCGCAAGGGGTTGTCAGTGGTTGGGGCTGAAGCAGGGTTTTCGTCGAGGCCCAGGGTGGTGCGCCAGGCGTTGAAGCGGTTGATGAGCGAGTCTTCCAGTACAAACTCCTTTTCGGTTGCTGTCGACATGGCTCGTGCCGGTTGGATTTGTCGAAGTTCATCCGGAACTACGGCCTCGGGCACCGTCAAGGGCGCACCCGCCTTGAAGGCCGCCGCATACATGTCGTGCAGGACAATCTGCGACAACAGCTCGCCCGCGCCACCACGGGCCTTGCCCTGGTCCCCCGGTGGATAACCACCACCCACATCCGAGTGCATGCCGGGGTAAACCACTTCAGTGGCATAGGGCGGGTAACGGCCATCGGCATAACGGATCGAGTCCAGCGGGAAACACAGACGCTGCTCATGGGCGGCGACGAAATGCCGGCAGTCCTTGATCCATCCGGGGAAACGCCCAACATCGGGCAGCGCTTGCGTGCCATCGGCCCAGTCCATGTGCCCGTCGGCAAAGGGGGCGGCACGGGCGCTGCCCACCGAGGCCACGGTGTCCAGCAGGCCGAGGAATTCGATGCTTAGCGGAATCCCCAGCAGCGTTTGCTCTGGACGTTCGGCGCCTGGCGGAGTGTCGAACAGCTCGCTCAGCCAGGTGATGAAGGTACGCGCCTCGGCGGCGCCGCGAGAAAAACCGTAGACGAACAATTTGATTGACAGCACCATGGGTAACGCCGTCGCCACCTTGGCCCGCAACGGCTCCAGCAACGAGGCCATGGCCTGACGGCGGGTGCTTTTGCCCATGGCGGTCATGGGCCAGGTGGTGGCCATGGCTTTGAGCTTGGTTTGGGCGACCGGGAGCGCCAAACCCTTCTTGTTATCCAACGCAAACGACAAAGCATCGGCGATGCGCAGCAACCCCCAATTGATGCGGTCCTCGCCCCGGTTGGCGAACGCCATGCCCATGGTGCTGTAATCCAGCTCGCCAATTTCGGGAAAGGGCGTGCCCACACCGGGAATGTAATAGCGGAAATACCCACCTGTAGTCCGCTCAATGCTGGCGTGATAGAGCCGCGCGATATTGGTCGGGTGCGGTGGTTTGGCCTTGTGGGTGTCGTAGGGCTCGTTGTTGTTGGTGCCATCGAAAAACAGGCTGATGTGCAGGGCACGCGCACAGGTGGAGGCGCCGCGAAAGCCGCGCTGGGCATTCAGTTTTTGACGGTATAACTCCACTTCAGCAGTTTGCCGATCATAATTAGCCCTCACCGCTTGAGTATCACTGGGTAAACGGCGCTCTTTGGGAAATAACGCCGGAACATAGACGGAATCACGATTTTTTATTTCGGACATGTGGCGGGCTCCTGCATGTTCAGCGGTTCTTTGATCGGACTATTGGGTGAGGGGTAGCGCCAGCAGGACGTGGACAGCTTGACTCGATGGCAGGGTAGAAAGTGCACTTCCAACGCACATAATTCGTCTTCGTAGGGTGGAAGTTCCACAATCGCAGTGTGCCTCCCGTAGTTAGCCTCATGTTTAGCCAATGCAGCCTCATCAAAGTTAAACCCATCGGGTTTACGTTTAATTTTTTCGTAGGGAGCCGGATCAGTTTCCCACTCCACTTTCAACTTCAAACCCGGCGACCATTGGCTGGGCAGCGAAACACAGCAGAACCCGCCCCCATACCCATAAGGGGATATGTTCGGACCGCCATAACCATTCACCATGAAGTAATTAATAGCCGCCGAAGTATGATTAACTCCGTTCAAATCTCCCGCCAAATACTTCGGCGTCCCCGGAGAACAGCCGGCCAGTAATAACAACAAACCACCGACAGCCCATCGCTGTCTCAACGTCCCTTTCTCGTTACTCATCAAACGCCTCCCTGTTGATTAAGTTGCGCACGAAAGATGCCTGCGACAGGCAGCTTTCGTGCGTAACCTTTTCATCGAATGGAAAACACAAACGCTGCTCATGGGCGGCGACGAAGTGCCGGCAGTCCTTGATCCATCCGGGGAAGCGCCCGACATCGGGCAGCGCTTGGGTGCCATCGGCCCAGTCCATGTGCCCTTCGGCGAAGGGCGCGGCGCGGGCGCTGCCCACCGAGGCCACGGTGTCCAGCAGGCCGAGGAATTCGATGCTTAGCGGAATCCCCAGCAGCGTTTGCTCTGGACGTTCGGCGCCTGGCGGAGTGTCGAAGAGCTCGCTCAGCCAGGTGATGAAGGTCCGCGCCTCGGCGGCGCCGCGAGAAAAACCGTAGACGAACAACTTGATTGACAACACCGTGGGTAACGCCGTCGCCACCTTGGCCCGCAACGGCTCCAGCAACGAGGCCATGGCCTGACGGCGGGTGCTTTTGCCCATGGCGGTCATGGGCCAGGTGGTGGCCATGGCTTTGAGCTTGGTTTGGGCGACCGGGAGCGCCAAACCCTTCTTGTTATCCAACGCAAACGACAAAGCATCGGCGATGCGCAGCAACCCCCAATTGATGCGGTCCTCGCCCCGGTTGGCGAACGCCATGCCCATGGTGCTGTAATCCAGCTCGCCAATTTCGGGAAAGGGGGTGCCCACACCGGGAATGTAATAGCGGAAATACCCACCTGTAGTCCGCTCAATGCTGGCGTGATAGAGCCGCGCGATATTGGTCGGGTGCGGTGGTTTGGCCTTGTGGGTGTCGTAGGGCTCGTTGTTGTTGGTGCCATCGAAAAACAGGCTTATGTGCAGGGCACGCGCACAGGTGGAGGCGCCGCGAAAGCCGCGCTGGGCATTCAGTTTTTGACGGTACAACTCCACCTCGGTTGTTTGCCGCTGATAATTGGCCCTCAAAACCTGGGGATTGCTGGGTAACCGCCCTTCCTTGGGAAACAGGGCAGGGACATGGACGGAATCACGATTTTTTATTTCGGACATGTGGCGGGCTCCTGCATGTTCAGCGGTTCTTTGATCGGACTATTGGGTGAGGGGTAGCGCCAGCAGGACGTGGACAGCTTGACTCGATGGCAGGGTAGAAAGTGCACTTCCAACGCACATAATTCGTCTTCGTAGGGTGGAAGTTCCACAATCGCAGTGTGTTGTTGGTACTTGGCTTTATGCTTAACCATGAAGGCACGAAACTCATCGGTTCCTAATGGAGGGGATTTAGCATAAGGATCAGAATCAGTTTCCCACTCCACTTTCAACTTCAAACCCGGCGACCATTGGCTGGGCAACATTGCACAGCACCCCCCCCCCCCATAACCAAACGGAGAGATGTTTCTTCCACCATAACCATTTACGGAGAAACGATTGATAGCCGCCGAAGTATGATTAACCCCGTTCAAGTCTCCCGCCAAATACTTCGGCGTCCCCGGAGAACAACCAGCCAGTAAGAACAACAAACCACCGACAGCCCATCGCTGTCTCAACGTCCCTTTCTCGTTACTCATCAAACGCCTCCCTGTTGATTAAGTTGCGCACGAAAGATGCCTGCGACAGGCAGCTTTCGTGCGTAACCTTTTCATCCAGTGGAAGTGAAGGGGAGGCTAGGTGTTCTTCGCTTTTGAAGGCCCCGGATGTCGAAGGATATGTAAGGACCACGGACCGCAAGTTTGTGGTAGCTGTGGTCGAAGAGGGCTGGCAGTACATTGTGCAAGTTCAATCCTCCCTGTGGTATTCGGACAGGCATCAATTCCATCCCCGATCAAGCGCTCGACAGCTTTCTGCAAGCTGACAACGGTTGAAATAGGATGCTTCCGAGATGCGCGTAGGACGCATCCGGGATGCTGGTGTGTCAGGTCTTTAGGGGGGGAATCGAAGAGAGGTTTGTTCGACCGCTTTCTGGCGCTTTTGGACGTGCAGGTTCTAGTGTGTGTAAAAGCCCGACACGTTACTTGATGAAAGCTACAGCGCCTTGCGTCGTTGCCTACGGTTACGCCAGAATCCGCCGGCTTGTGTGCCTTGGGGCTGCTCGGTAACTTGATTCGCGTCACTAAATGTCAGTGATCGGGTTTAGTAGCCTGTGGTGTTATCAGTAAGGTGCATAGCGCTTTCAGTCGGGTGATCCCCATCCCCGACTTGATGGTGGCTGTACGCAGGGCGCTTCGGCGCGCCGGTAAATGCTGATCTCCCCCGGTCTACTAACCTGCGTACAGCCGCCACCCTTCTTTTAGTAGGGAAGTGTTGGCGGCTCCATTCAGGAGTAATCAGCACATGGTCAAACCAACACCGAATCTGCCGAAAACCGATCCGGCAATCCCCTCCGACCGCATCCCCTCAGCCGCCGACATCAACGCCACCCCCCGCAGACTCGAGACCACTTTCATCGTCAACCCCGACCTCGATACCGAAACCCTGCTGGCCCATGCCTGTGAGTCGCTGGCCTCGGCCAATGTCATGACCCTGGATTTGGCGGATCGCACGGAAGGGACTAGTCGCAATACGTTGTTGGGGATCGCTCAGGTGATCATGTTGGGGGAGTTGGCGGTGAATCGAGCGTTGGATCGGATTGAACTGCCGGAATAGAAGATCGAAAGATCGCAGCCTGCGGCAGCTCCAGAGGAACGCGTACATCTGCTGTGAACTTTTGGTGAGGCCACTGTAGCCTTCGCGAGCAGGCTCGCTCCCACAATTGATCTCCAGTGAACCCGGACTTTGCATCCACTGGAGAACCACTGTGGGGGCGAGCCTGCTCGCGATAGCAATACCAGAATCACTACAAATCCTACAGACAAAAAAATGCCCGCATCTCACGACACGGGCATTTTTCATTTCAGCTCAAGCGACTCAGAAGTCGTACTTCGCGGTGATCTGCATGTTGCGCGGTTCGCCGTAGAAGGTGGTGCCGAAGTTGCCAAGGCCGGTCAGGTAGCGCTTGTCGAAGACGTTGTAGGCGTTGGCGGTGAAGCTCAGGTGTTCGTCGTACTGATAACGGGTCATCAGGTCGACGAGGGTGTAGCCGCCTTGCTTGAGCATGGTGCTGCCGCCTTCGCCATTACCCACGTTCGGGCTGAAGCTCTGGCCGTAAAACGCGCTCTGCCAGCTCACGCCGCCACCGACGGTGAACTGGTCCAGCGCACCGGGCAGGCGGTAGGTGGTGAAGGTGCGTACCACGTGTTCCGGTTTGCTGGTGGCCAGCGGGAAGCCGAAGATGCGTTGATGGTCCTGATCGCGGGTACGGGCGTAGGTGTAGCCGGCGGACAGGTTCCAGCCTTGCGCCAGCTCACCGGCCAGTTCCAGTTCCACACCCTTGGTTTTGGCCCCGGAGATTGCCTTGTAGACGTCCTGGCCGGTATCGGTGTTGGTGGTGACGTATTGGGCGACGTTGTCCTGCTCGATCTGGAACAAGGCCAGGGTGGCATTCAGCTTGCCTTCGAAGTAGGCCGCCTTGATGCCGGTTTCGTAGCTGTCGCCTTCAACCGGCTCCAGGGTCTTGCCGCTGGCGTCTTTGTAGATTTGTGGCTGGTAGATGCTGGTGTAGCTGGCGTAGACCGAGTAGGTATCGTCCAGGTCATACACCACACCGGCGTAAGGCGTGACGACGCCGTGTTCCTTGTAGCCTGCTTCGGTGTCGGCGAAGCCGGAGCCCGGGTAGTAGGTGTAGTCCTCGTCGTACTTGTAGGTACTTACACGGCCGCCGAGGATGAAGGACAAGTCGTCAGTCGGACGCAGGCGCGTGGCCAGGTAAGCACCGTTCTGGCTCTGGGTGCGTTCGTACTTGCCGTTTTTCGGGAAGTCTTGCTTCGCCAGGTGGCCTTCCCAGTCAAAGATGTTACCCGTCACTTCGCCAAAGGCGGTGGAGTCGTAAGTCGCACCGGTCTGACGGGAATGGGAGGTCATGAAGCCTGCCACCAGTTCATGTTCGCGACCGCCCAGGGTGAAGGGGCCAGACACGTTCACGTCAGCCGTGTTCTGTACGCGATGACCTTCCCAGCGCCCCCAGTAAAAGAACATGCCTTCGCCCGTTTCGCGGTTCGGGTAACCGCCGCTGGCCGAGGCCAGTTGGGTATCGTGGTCGGTGGTCTTCTGGTCGAGGCTGACTTTGAGTTTCCAGTCGTTGGTCAGCGCTTGTTCCAGGGACGCGAAGTACGTGATGCTGTCGAAATCACGACGGCTCCAGTCGGCACCCGGGTTGAAACTGCGTGTGAAATCGGTGCGGCCACCGTCGGAGAAATACGGCGAGTTACCGGTCCAGGAACTGCCACGCGGCGTCGCGCTGGATTTGTCGACACCCAGGGTCAGCAGGGTATCGTCGGTCAGGTCGGCTTCGAGAATGCCGTAGTACAGGTCTTTCTTCTGGCTGTAGTGATCGATGTACGAATCTTTGTCCTGCAAGGCACCGACGAAGCGACCGCGCACGCTGCCGGTATCGTTGAGCGAACCGGAGATGTCGCCTTCGGTGCGGTAGTTGTCCCAGGAACCGACGGTGCCGCTGATCGAGGCCTTGAAATCCTTGGTCGGTTTCTTGCGGATCAGGTTGACGGTGGCGGCGGGGTCACCGGCGCCGGTCATCAGGCCGGTCGCGCCCTTGATGACTTCGATGTGGTCGAGGCTGGCTGCGTCATCGCTGTTGTTCGGGTTTTCACCGTAAACACCGTCGTAGGGAATGTTGACGCCATCGTACTGAAAGTTGGTGATGGCAAAGCCACGGGCGGAAAACTCGGTACGGTCACTGTCGTATTTCTGAGCCGTGACGCCGGGGGTGTTGCGCAACGCATCGGCGACGCTGGTGACACCGCGATCATCCATTTGCTGACGGGTCACCACGGTGACCGATTGCGGGGTTTCGCGGATGGTCAGCGGCAGCTTGGTGGCGGTGGTGGTGGCGCCGGTGGTGTAGGAACCGGTGTCTTCGGTGGTCAGGCCCAGGGCCTGGCCGGAAATGGTGGTCGCACCCAGTTGCAGGCCCGAGCCGCCGGAAATCAGCGTGACGCTGTTGCCGTTGATCTGGAACGAAATGCCGGTGCCCTTGAGCATCTCGGCCAGGGCCGCTGACGGCTCCAGTGAGCCGGACACGGCGCGGGACTTGATGCCGGCCACTTGATCCGGGCTGTAGAGGATTTGCAGGTGGGTCTGCATGCCCAGTTCGGTCAGCGCGCTGGACAGCGGCTGCACGGCAATACTCACTTTTACAGGCGCTGCATTGGCCATCGAGCTCCCCAGCAAGGTGGCGGTCAGCAGAACGCTGGTCAACAGGGTTCTATGCAGGGACGGGCGCTGTACAGCCAGCGCGAGAGGTGTGCGGCGTGGAAGAGATCGCATTACTTACCAGTGCTCCTGAAAAGTGTCGTGCAGAGTTTTTGTTAATAGGAATGATTATTAAGACGGGGCGCTGACAGGAAACCGGAAAAATAATTTCAACTAATTTGCGCAGGACAAATGTGGGAGCGGGCTTGCCCGCGCCCACATTTGAATCTCGTCAGACTTGATCAGGCGGTTGTCAGCTCCGTCACCACCCGACCGCTTTCCATGCGCACCAACTGGTCCGCGACATCGAAATAACGGTCGTCGTGGGAAATCACGATGATGGTCTTGCCCAGGCGTTTGAGGTCCGGCAGCAGCTCGGTGTAGAAGATCCGGCGGAAGGTCGGGTCCTGGTCGGCGGCCCATTCGTCGAACACCAGTACCGGGCGTTCCTCCAGCCAGGCATTGACCAGGGCCAGGCGCTTGCGCTGGCCGGTGGAGAGGTCGGTGGTGGTGAAGTTGCCGCCTTTGACGCTGACCTTGTGCGCGATCTCCAGGCGTTGCAGGTACTTGTTGGCGTCCTCCGGGATCTGCGTGTCGCTCTGGACCACGTCGTCGAACAGGTAGTAATCGGCGAAGATGGTGGTGAACAACTGGCGATAGTCATCGCGATTCTGCGCATCGATCGCTTCGCCGTTGACACGGATCTGCCCCTGCTGCGGCGTGTACAGGCCCAGCAGCAACTTGATCAGCGTGGTCTTGCCACAACCGTTCTCGCCGACGATGAAGGTGATGTCGCCCTGTTTGATCGTCAGGTTGACCGGCCCCAGCTGGAACGGTGCGGCACCGTCGACCGCCGGGAAGGCGTAGCGCACGTCCGCCAGTTGCAGCTCGTGCACGGCGGCTTTGACGTTGCCCTGATCGCTGAGCAGCAGATGAGGTTCAGGGGTGGAGAATTGCTCGGACAGTTCGGCAATGCGGCGGAAGGCAATTTGCGCGCGGCTGACAATCGGCAGGGTGCTGATCAAATGCTCCAGCGGGCCTTTCATGTACAGCAGCACCAACACGAAGCCGCTCATGACGGTTTTGTCGGCGCTCGGCCAGAAGGTTTGCAGAGCCAGGGCCAGGCCGATGACCACGAAGAACAGCATCGAGCCGAAGGTCTTGGCGATGACGAAGGTGTTGATCGAACGCACCTGAGTGTTGCAGATGAACTCGGCGGTGGCCTTGATGCCCGAAACGAACATGCGCTGGCGGCGAGGACGATGAATACGCAGTTCCTTGGCGCCCTCGGCAATCGCGTTGTAGTGCTTTTGCAATTCGTCTTCGGCGTCGCGAGCGGCCATGAAACCCTGCGCACCCTTGCTCTGGGCATAGGCCTGGATCGCGGTGCCGATCAGGATCGCGGCGACCATGATCAGGAACATCGGCCACGACAGAATCGCCAGGTAGCCCATGCAGCCCAGGGTCACGGTGACGGAAATCGCCAGCGGCGCGAAGGCGAAGGCAAAGTCACTGATGGTGTCGACGTCGTGGGTCAGTACCGGGATCAGGCGATGGCTGCGATAGCGCTCGATCTGTTCGATCGGCGCCGACAGCACTTTCTCGCCCAACTGTTTACGCAGCTTGGCGATGATGTGTTGGCCGACGTAGTTGGTGCCGATGTCCGAGCAGATCGAACTGGCCAACGCCAACAGGCACAGCCCGGCGAACAGCGCGACTACGCCCTGGGTCAGGCCGCTTTCGGAATGCAGGGCGTTGTTGATGGTCGCCAGCAGTACCGTGACGCTCAGGCCGCCGACCATGCCCAGGAAAATGGACGCGGCGACGATGACTCGAAACGGTTTCAACAGGGCGAACAATTCGCCGATGGCGCCTCGGTTAGGCTGGGTCATGGAAGACAGTTCCTTGGGTCGTCAGGCAGATACCCAGTAGAACGTCTGGTCGAGGGGTTAATTTAGGCGGTGGGGGATGGGGGGGGAGGGCGACTTCACATGGAACCCTGTGGGGGCGAGCCTGCTCGCGAAGAGGGAGTGTCAGTCGACATCAATGCTGGCCGACAGTCCGCTTTCGCGAGCAAGCTCGCTCCCACAGTGGGTGAGGTGTGGTTTTAGAGGTCGCGCACTACGCGAAAGCCTATCCAGTCCCCACGCTCTTGCGGGTACTGGCTGTTGCGATTGCCGGAGCGGGAGAACACCGGGGCTTCACCCCAGTCGTTGCCGCGGATGCGCACGGCTTCGCAGTTGGGCTCGAGCCAGGCGCTGCCGTCGGTGGGGGCGCCCACGTAGTTCGGGTGTTCGCAGTCTTCCACCCATTCATAGACGTTGCCGTGCATGTCGTACATGCCGAAGGCGTTGGGCGGGTAGCTGCCTACCGGCGAGCTGTAGCTGTAGCCGTCGGCCGGACCGTAGGTGTTGGCGTGCCTGGCGATGCTGTATTCCTTGCCTTCGTCGAACGGGAAGGGGAACGGGCCTTTGCTGCCGCCACGGGCGGCGTATTCCCGCTGGGCTTCGCTGACCATGTGGTACTTCTGCCCGGTTTTCTTCGACAGCCAGGCAACGTAGTTCTTCACGTCGTCGAAGTTCATGCACACCGCTGGCTGGCGCGGGCTCTGCGGGTAGCGCGGCTTGCTGGCGATGCACTCGCGACCCGGCCGGGTATCGCCGTTGGCGATGGTCACGCCGCTTTCGCGCACGTAGCTGTCCCATTCACCGGCGGTGACCTGGAAACGGCTCATGGCGAATGGCTTGGCGAAGGTCACTTCATGCATCGGCCCTTCATCAGGCTCGCGGCCGACTTCATCGTCCGGGGTGCCCATGGTGAAGGTGGCGGCGGGCAGCACGACCATTTCGGGACAGTCCTTGCAGTCCTTGAAGACTTTGCCCGGTGGCGGTGGAGTGGCGGCTTGAGCGGCGCCGGCCATAAGGGCGGTCAGGGCGAGGGCCTTGAGCGGCAGGGTTAGTGGATTGCTGTTCATGAATCCTCTCGATCATACAAAAAACGATCCTTGTGGGAGCGAGCCTGCTCACGATGAGGGCGTGTCAGTCGACATCAATGTTGGCTGGCAGTCCGCTTTCGCGAGCAGGCTCGCTCCCACAGGGGGGCAGTGTCGGGGCATCAGGCGGTCTTGTTGAGCAGGGCCATGAAACGGTCGATTTCGCTTTCGCTGTTGAGCAGGCCCGGGGCGATGCGCACCACCGGGCCGGCGTCACGTTCCACCGCATCGCAGACCACGCGGTTTTGCATCAGTTGGTTGGCGATTTTTTCGCAGTCCTGTTCCTTGACCCGGAAGAAGGTGAAACCGGCGGACAGCTCCGGACTTTGCGGCGTGACCAGTTCGACCCGTGGTTGTTCCAGCAGGCGGTTCTTGGCGTAGGTATTGAGTGCGTGAATACGCGCCTGGACCTCGGCCTTGCCCAAATCCAGATGCAGCTTGAAGGCTTCGTCCGCCGCCCAGCGATGTTCGAAGCTGTGATAGCCGCCGGGGGTCATGATGGTCGAGAAAGTGGTGGCTTCGGAGAAGGTCGGGATGATCGGAGTGACATCCTTGAGCTCGGCCGAGCGGGCGCAAATGATCCCGGTGCCACGGGGGCCGAACATCCATTTGTGGGTGCCGGCAATGAAGAAGTCGCAGTGCATGTCGGGAAACGCGAGGTCCTCGACGCCGAAACCGTGCACGCCGTCGACCACATAAAGAATGCGGTCTTTTTCGTCACGCTTCTGGTTCAGCTCTTCCACCAGCTTGCCGATTTCGCCAATCGGCAGTTTCACGCCGCTGCCCGATTGCACCCAGGTCATCCCCAGCACGCGGGTCTCGGGGCGGATGCCTTTGGCAATGCAGTCCAGCACTTCGTCCACGGACATGTCGCGGCTGTTCTCGAACAGTTTGAGCTTGCGCACCTGGGTGCCCTGGCGCTGCTGGCGGTATTCCAGGGTGTAATGGGTCGAGTAGTGCTCATGTTCGCTGACCAGGATTTCCTGATCCGGACGCACATGAATGCCGCCATAAATCATCGCCAGGCCTTCGGTGGTGCTGCCGGTGAGGGCGATCTGCTCAGGCTTGACGTTAAGGTAGCGACCGGCCCAGACCCGCACGTTATGTTCGCGTTTCTCGGTTTCCTGCAGGTCCCAGTCCATGGCCCGGCCAGGGTTGCGGTCGATGTTGGCGCGGTGCATATCGATGGCGTTGCGCACCGGCGTGGGGTGCGAGGTCACCAGGAAGTTGGCGAAGTGCAGGTAGTCCGGGTCCTGATTGAACAACTGGCGCAACTGTGCCCACTTGCCCTTGGGCAAGGGTTGCGGATTAGCGGTGGCTGCCTGCAGGTTCATGCCGGCAGTCAGCGGCAATCCGGCAGCGAGAATGCCGGCCTGCTTGAGGAATGAACGACGGTTGGTCATGGCTTGGGTTCGCTTGTGCAAAGGGGAATCAGTTTTTCGCCACAGGTTTGGAAGACTTCTGCACCTGGTCCCAGACCCGCAGGAAATTGCCGCCCCAGAGTTTGGCAATATCAGCCTCGCCGTAGCCACGGCTGATCAGCTCGGCGGTGACGTTGCGCGCCTCGCTGACGTCCTTCCAGCCATCGAGGCCGCCGCCATCGTTGAAGTCGGAACTGATGCCGACATGGTCGATGCCGATTTTTTTCACCGCATAATCAATCGCGTCGCCGTAGTCCTTGAGGGTGGCCTTGGGTTCTTCGTCGACGATGGCGTAGAGCTGGCTGGCGTATTCGCCGAAACGCTGCTCGGACCAGACCGTGATGATCGGGTCGCCCGGCATCAGCGCCATCTCCAGCCCTTGCAGCGGCTGCAGGTCGAAGCGCGCGCGCAGGGCATTGAGTTTGTCCTGGGTGGCCTGGCTCAACGGTTTGATGTAGGTCGGGAAACCGACAATCTGCACCACGCCGCCACTGTTCTTGATCAGTTGCATTTCCTGGTCGCTGAGGTTGCGCGGGATGTCCACCAGGCCACGGGGTGCCGAGTGAGACGCCACCATCGGCGTGCGGCTCAATTGTGCGACTTGCTCCAGGGCTTTGGTCGACATCTGCGACACATCGATGATCACACCGAGGTCGTTGAGGCGGTGCACGGCCTGCTTGCCGATCTGCGAAAGACCGCCAAGGGCGTCGCGGGTATCGTTGAAAAACGGCAGCGGCCGCGACGAGTCGGCCCAGGCGTTGTTGCCCACATAGCTGAAGCCGAACATGCGCATGCCCCGGGCCGCCCATTTGTCCAGGGCGTTGAGGTCGTTACCCAACGGGTAGGCATTGAGCATGCTCATGAAGATCGCGAACTTGCCTTCGCCGTGCAGGCGGCGCAAATCGTCAGGCGTGTAGGCGATGGCGACTTGATTGGGATAGTCGCGCACCATCGTGCTGATGATCTTGTAGCGGGTTTCCTGCTCGAAGCGTGCTTCGTCGATGAACCCGGCGGTAGGGCGGTGGGGCGCGTTGGGGCCGTTCCAGATCTCCGGCCAGCCGAAAATCGTCAGGGCGGCACCGGACAAGCGTCCGCGCCCGGTCTTGACCAGGTCGAACTGGCCGCTGCCGTCCTTGTCCGCTTCGTTGCCGGCGGTGCCGAAGTCCATGGGCACGGTGATGTGGCTGTCGAACGAGAGCAGGCGTTCGTGCAGTTCATCGGCCTGTTTCATCACCTTGACCGGGTAACCAGGGTTGTCCTTGAACCAGTAGTCCCAGGCCGCGAAGCCTGCACCGGCGCTGATCGCCAGGGCCAGCGGCAGGCCGATGAAAAGAGCCTTTTTCGAGCGTGGTTTTGTCATTGCCGTCTCAGTCAGTTCGCCGCAAGGGGCTTTGCTATCTGGGAAGAACGAGTGATCCAGTGCGAAATTTAGTGAGGCTAATGGCCTCATCGCTGGCAAGCCAGCTCCCACAGGGATCTCCAGCGTTCGCACGATCACTGTGGGAGCTGGCTTGCCAGCGATGCTTTTAAATTTGTCGAGGCAACAATCGTTCTAGCTTGGATAAAGCCTGCTTCATGGCTGACACAGGTAGGGCAATGACGATTTCTCGACGATGGTTCATGGCAGGCCTGGCACTGACCGGCGCTGCCGTGCCTGCGGCTTTTTATGGGCATCGCCAATGGACGAAACCGGATCCGACGATCACCCCCGGCGAAGCGTCGTTCGATGTCGCGGATGTCGCCGGCCAGCGTTTGGCCGATACCTTGCGCGGGGTCTGGCAGATCCGTTTCGAAGGCCGCGATGCAGGGCTTGAAGGCCTGCCGGTGGATGGGTTGGAAGTGTTCCTCGACATTGGCCATAAAGGTCGCGGTGTGATCGGTTTTCTCGACACTGCCGAACGACTGCGTTCGAGCGGGGCGCCGCGTTACCGGGTGCTCGGCGATCTGGCTGGCGCCAAACCGGCGCAGTTGAGCTGGCGATTGCTCAGTGCCGACGGTAACCCCGATTACGAATTCAGCATGACGCTGGACGAGGTCTGGGCCGGGTTCGGCAACGCCGGCAGTGGCTCGCTCAGTGGGCGGGTGTTGAATCTGGACCGGCCGTTGATGATGACCGCCCAGGACAATCGCTTCATCGCCGTCAAGCGCGTATTTCCCGAAGCCCGCGAGCGAACCGGTCTGAATGCACCGCTGCTGGCCTGGCTGACGTCCGCCGAGCATCGCTTGTTTCACCAGCTCTGGCATGCCTCGCGGGACAAATGGCACACCTTGCCTGAAGACAAGCGCAGCGCCTTGCGCGGCATCGGCTGGCAGCCGGGTCCACGGGACAAGGAGCGTGATGCCCGTGGCGCGCGCAAGGATCGTAATGGCTCGGGCGTAGACTTCTTCTTTATGCACCGGCACATGCTCGGTACGGCGCGCTCGCTGCAGGACTTGCCGTCGTGGACGCAATTCCCGCTGCCGCAGCCGGAGCTGGCCCGGGATCGCATCGGCTTCGCCAATTATTTCGATAACCATGACGGTACCGCGCTGCCGCCCACCTGGCTGGCCGAGGACGATGACGAGTACTCAAAGTGGGTCGCCGACATTAAGACCGCCGAGACGTACCACAGCAATTTCCAGGTCTGGGAGTCGCAATACTGCGACCCGCGTTACCTCTCCAAACTGACCCTGGGGCAGTTCGGTTCTGAGGTGGAGTTGGGGTTGCACGACTGGCTGCACATGCGCTGGGCCTCGGTGCCGCGGGATCCGTCCAACGGCCAGCCGGTGCCGTTCGCCCGTGATCCGGCGGACTTTTCCGCGCGTTGGTTTGCACCGGAAAACGACTTCCTCGGCGATCCGTTTTCGTCTCATGTGAGCCCGGTGTTCTGGCACTTTCACGGTTGGATCGACGATCGCCTGGAAGACTGGTTCCGCGCCCACGAGCGCTTTCATCCGGGTGAAGTCAGCCGGCTTGAGGTCAATGGCGTGCCGTGGTTCGCACCGGGGCGCTGGGTTGAAATCGGTGACCCGTGGCTGGGTCCGACCACCCATGGCTGCAGCACTACACCGGGGTTGCAGGCGGGCAAGTCGGTGGAAATGGACCCTGAGACCATGAAGCTGGCGCTGCGGATTACCTTTGGCGAGGATGAGAAGAAGCTCAAGGATCTGTTCAGGAAGGTGCCGCAGCGGCCTTGGTATGCGCGGAATCTGAAGGCCAAACAAAGTCAGGTCTGACGACCGCGTTATCGTTTAATCGCTGGCAAGCCAGCGATAGCAATCTCAACAACACCGCGTTTACAAAACCTGCCACCCGCCCCCAAGCGCCTTGTACAGCGCAATGCTCGCCTGCAACCGCGACAACCGCAGTTGCACATTCAGATCCTGCGCCGCATACAGCGTGCGCTGGGTTTCCAGCACGGTCAGCAGATCCTCGGCTCCCGCCTGATAGCGGCTTTGCGCAATGTCGAATGCAGTTTGCGCCTGGCGCAGTTCTTCACTTTGCCACTGTCGCTGTTCGTCCAGTCCGTGAATGCTGTTGAGGGCTTTTTCCACATCGGCAAAACCATTGATGATCGCGCCGCGATAGGTTTCCAGCAGTTCTTCCTGGCGGGCCGTGGCCTTGTCGCGTTCGGCGCCCAGGCGACCGTTGTTGAACACCGGTGCCAGCAGTCCGGCGGCGAGGTTGTAGAACGGGCTGCGCAGAATGTCGCCGGCGCGATCGGCACCGGAGCCGATTTCCGCGCTCAGGGTCACGGTCGGCAACATGGCGGCGCGGGCGACGGTGACGTCGGCCTGGGCGGCGGCCAGTTGCGCTTCGGCGCGGGCGATGTCCGGGCGGCGGCTGAGCAAGTGGCTGGGCACGCCGGCTTCGATGGCCGGCCATGACAGTTGATCGAAGCGCTCCTGACCCAAGGCCAGCGCCTGCACCGGGCGGCCGAGTAGCGTGGCGAGACTGATCTGCGCGTCCCTGGCCTGTTGCTGAACCAGCGGCAATTGCCGTTGCTGCGCCGCGACCAGGCTTTTCTGTTGGGCCAGTTCCAGAGCGGTCGCGGAGCCCGAGTCGAAGCGGGTTTGCACCAGCCTCAAAACGTTCTGCGCATTGGCCAGATTCAGCTCGGCAATGCGGCTCTGTTCCTGCAGCGACAAGGTTTGTGCATAACTGTTGGCCACGCCACTGAGCAACGTCAGCTCCACCGTCGCCTGATCGAACTCACTGGCCTGCAGGGCGAATTGCGCACTGTCGCGGGAGGCGCGCTGGCCGCCCCAGAAATCGATTTCGTAACTGGCCGTGAGGTTGGCGGTGAAGTAATCGACCGCGTCGTTATCGCTGTCGGCGTCGAGTTGGCTATAGCCGCTACCGCGCAGCAACTTCTGGCGGTTGGCGTTCAAACCGGCCTTGACCTCCGGCAACTGCGAGCCACCGGCGACCACGGTTTCGGCCTGCGCCTGGCGCACTCGGGCGATGGCGGCGGCCAGGTCGTAACTGCCGACCCGGGCCTGTTCGACCAGGCGCTCCAGTTGCGGGCTGCCGAAGCGGTCCCACCATTGCGCGTTGTTGCGGGCGGCGTTTCGGTCATGGGGCGATTGCCAGGAAGAGGGCGGCACGATGCCGCTGTCCGGGCGCTGGGCCGGGGTGCCACAGGCACTGAGCAACAGGCACAGGGTCAGCAAACTCAAGGACGGCTTCATGGAGAGATCATTCACTGGTAAGGGCCGTGACCGGGTCGAGTCGGGCAGCTTTGCGGGCCGGCATGAAGCCGAAGACAACACCGGTGACCAGGGCGCAGCCGAAGGCGCCCAGCACCGCTATCAAGGAGAACGCGACGGCGACTTCGCTGAGGATCAGCACGCCACCGACGATCAGCGCCAGGGCGATCCCGGCCAGTCCGCCGACCACCGAGAGCATCACGGCTTCCGTGAGGAACTGGCGCAGGATGTCCCGCTGGCGAGCACCGGTGGCCATGCGAATACCAATCTCGCGGGTCCGTTCACGCACGGTCATGAGCATGATGTTCATCACGCCGATGCCACCCACCAGCAGCGAAATCGCCGCAATCGAACCGAGCATCAGCGACAGGGTGTTTTGCGTGCGCGCTTCGGCCTGGATCATCGCCGCGTTGTTGGTCAGCTCGAAATCCTTTTTGCCGTTGTGCAGGCGCAGCATCAGCTGTTCGATGGCTTGTTCGGTCTCCTTGACCTTGCGAGCATCGGCGGCGGCAATCGCGATGTACTCGGGATTGTGTGTACCGAACAGCCGTACGCTGGCGGCGGAGTAGGGGATGGCGATGCGGTCGTCACTGTCGGAGTCGCCGGAGCTGGTGCCTTTTTCCGCCAGAACCCCCACCACCTGGAACGGCACGTTCTCAATGAGGATGTACTGGCCGATAGGGTTGGCCACGTTCTTGAGCAGCTTGGTGCGGACCTTGTGCCCGATCACCGCCACCGCCGCGGCGTTTCGTTCGTCGGCCTCGGTGAAATAGCTGCCTTCGACCACCGGCCAATTGAAGATCGCCGGGAAGTGGGTGTCGTTGCCGCCGACGTAGCTCAAGTGGTCGAGGTTGCCGAAACGCACCCCGGCTTCCTGGCCGTTGACCGGCATGATCTGCATCACTTGGGGCAGGCTGGCCACAGCCTTGACCTCGTCCAATGTGATGATGCCCAACGGTGTTCGCGGATTGGGCGCCGAGCCGCTGAGGTAAATGATGTTCGAGCCGAAGGCGCCCATCTGCGCCATGACCTGGCGCTTGCTGCCTTCACCGACGGCCAGCATCACCACCACCGAGGCCACGCCGATGATGATACCGAGCAAGGTCAGGGCGGTACGGAACTTGTTGATCCACATCACTCGCCAGGCCGCTTGCACCGCTTCGACCAGTTCGCCTTTCCAGGCACCTGTTGCTTCGGCGCCTTCGCTGAGGCGTTTGCGCAGATCAACCGCTTGCAGCGCGCCGGGGGTGGCCGAGTGTTGCGCGGCGGGATTGTCCCGGGCGCTGTCACTGATGATCAGGCCGTCGCGGATTTCGATGATGCGCTTGGCCCGGGCCGCCACTTCGCGGTCGTGGGTGATCAGGATGACCACGTGGCCCTGGCTCGCCAGTTCGTCGAGCAGCGCCATGACCTCCTTGCCGCTGTGACTGTCGAGGGCGCCGGTGGGTTCGTCGGCGAGGATGATGTGGCCGCCATTCATCAAGGCGCGGGCGATCGACACCCGCTGTTGCTGACCGCCGGACAGTTGATGCGGGCGGTTGCCGGTGCGCGTGGCGAGGCCGAGGCGCTCGAGCAGGGCGGCGGCGCGGGCGTGGCGTTCGGCTGCCGGGGTGCCCGCGTAGATCGCCGGCATCTCGACGTTTTCCTGGGCCGAGCCGGACGGGATCAGGTGGTAACCCTGAAACACGAAACCAAAGGCTTCGCGGCGCAGCCAGGCCAATTCGTCAGTGTCCAGGGCGGCGACGTTTTCCCCGGCGAAGCGGTACTCGCCCGAAGTCGGGCGGTCGAGGCAGCCGAGGATGTTCATCAGCGTCGACTTGCCGGAACCGGAAGCACCGACAATCGCCACGAACTCACCGGCATGGATCGACAGGTCGATTCCGCGCAACACGTGAACTTCAGGAGCGTCGCCACCGCCGTAGGCCTTGCGGATGTCCGACAGTTCGATCAGGGGCGTCTGCATTCAACCGCCACTCCCGTCGGCCGGGCCGATCAACAGGTGATCGCCTTCCTGCAAGCCGTCGAGGATCTGCACCCGCAGGCGATCACTGATCCCGGTGCGCACGGTGCGTTGTTCGATGCTGCCGTTACTGGCGACCACTTGCGCGGTCTGGCTGTCCACTTGCGTGCCGGCCTGCAGGGCGGCAATCGGCGCGGTCAGCACGTCTTTGGCCTGGTCGGCGACGAAGAACACCTGGGTGGTCATTTCCGCCATCAATGCGTTGTCGGCGTTGTCGACGTCGAGCAACACGGTGTACAGCACCACCCGGGCGCTACCGCTTTTGCTCGTACTGGCGGGGCTGCCGCCACCCTGGCTGGTCTGGTCCAGCGGTTTGGGCGGCACCGGCAGAATCTGCCGCACCGTGCTTTGCCACCGCCGGCTGCCGCCACTGAGGGTAGTGAACCAGGCGTTCATGCCGGGCTTGACGTGACCGATGTCGGCTTCGGATACCTCGGCCCAGACCGTCATCGGCGACAACTTGGCGATGCGCAGGATCAGCGGTGTCTGCTGCTGGGCGTTCAGGGTCTGGCCCTCGCGGGCGTCCAGCGCCACCACGGTGCCGGACATCGGCGCATAAATCCGTGTGTAGCCGAGTTCGGCCTGATCGCTGCGCAGGCTGGCCTGGGCCTGGCGAATTTGTGCCTGGAACATGTCGATGCGCGACTGGGTGGCGCGCAGTTCAGCCTGGGCGGTCTGCACGTCTTCTTCGCGGGTGGCGCCGCCGGCTTTGAGATTCTGCTGGCGCTGGAATTTCTGCTGGGCGAGGTCGTGTTGCGCCCGTTGTTCCTGGAGCTGGGCCTTGAGGTTTTCGATGGAGAAGCGCCCGGCATCGAGTTTGGCCTGTTGCGTGGACGGATCGATCTCCACCAGCAACTGGCCTTCCTTGACCACGTCACCGACTTCCACATGGATCTTTTGGATCTGCCCGGAAGCCTGGGCGCCGACGTCGACATAGCGACGGGGCTGCAGGGTGCCCAAGGCCGTGACGCTGCTTTCTATATCGCCGCGGCTGACCTGGACGGTGGCGAATTTGTCGCGACCGGGCGGGATGATCTGCCAGGCAGCGACGGCGATAACGGGGATCAGGCTGAGTGCTACAAGCAGGGCGCGTCGGGTCTGACGGGGACGTTTCATGCAGGGTTCCGGCCAAAGGGTATCGGCCCGTCGTTCAAAACAGTGAATAGGGACGGGGAGCTGTCCTGTAAACGAGGAAAGTAACGAAGAATTTAGGCCCCGTTTCGCTCCCACAAGATCATGACTATTTGTCGGGCAAGATGAAGCAATACTTTAAATCTATATGAGAATTACTATAAATTACACATCTCAAACTGCCACTATCGTGCCATTGCCTGTTTTTGTGGCCGATCAGTTGGCTCAAGGACAGAAACCGCACCCGTGCGGACGGGAGTCATGTTGGAAAACTACTATCGAGAGCTGGTGTGCTTCCTGAACGCCAAGCTCGGCAACCGCCAGGTGGCCGAAGATGTGGTGCATGACGCTTATCTGCGGATCCTGGAACGCTCCAGCGACACGCCGATCGAGCAGCCCCGGGCATTCCTTTATCGCACGGCACTGAACCTGGTGATCGACGATCACCGGCGCAATGCACTGCGTCAGGTCGAATCGCTGGATGTGCTCGACAATGAAGAGCGCTACTTCAGTCCTTCCCCCCTCAGCTCGCTCGACCATGGCCAGCGCCTGGACATGCTCCAGCGCGCCTTGGCGGAGCTGCCACGCCTGTGCCGCGAGAGTTTCAGGCTGCGCAAACTCGATGGCCTGTCGCACCCGGAAATTGCCCTGCGGCTGGGCATTTCCAAGGCGATGGTCGAGAAACACATCGTCAATGCGATGAAGCATTGCCGGGTGCGGATGCGGCAATGGGATGCCCATTGATCTGCCCATGGCTGCGGTTTGCTTCGGCAAAAATACGTTAAATTTTATTTCACTGTCCTCGTTCCTAATCAACAGACGACTTGCTGTCCTGCTCAAGGCCGGTCAGGTCACTTAGGTTTATTCCCCGCTGCTCGGGGGTTCATCCAGAGGACACTGGAAATGACACAGGCAATTGCATCGCCCATCGTTCACGACCTGATCGGCGTCGGTTTCGGCCCTTCCAATCTGGCGTTGGCTATCGCCCTGCAAGAGCGCGGGCCGACCCAGGGCGAACTGGATGTACTGTTTCTCGACAAGCAGGCCAACTACAGCTGGCACGGCAACACCCTGTCGACCCAGAGCGAGCTGCAGATTTCCTTCCTCAAGGATCTGGTGACCCTGCGCAACCCGACCAGCCCTTACTCGTTCGTCAATTACCTGAAGGCCCACGGTCGTCTTGTGGACTTCATCAACCTGGGCACTTTTTATCCGTGCCGGATGGAGTACAACGACTACCTGCGCTGGGTCGCCGGGCAGTTCGAAAAACAAAGTCGCTACGGCGAGGAAGTGCTGACCATCGAGCCGGTGCTGCACAACCATCAGGTCGAAGCGCTGCGGGTGATTTCCCGCGATGCCGGCGGCCATCAACATGTGCGTACCGCCCGTTCGGTGGTAGTCAGCGCCGGCGGCACGCCGCGAATTCCTGAAGCGTTCAAGGCGCTCAAGGATGATGGTCGCGTCTTCCATCATTCGCAGTACCTGGCGCAAATGGCCAAGCAGCCGTGCATGAACAACCAGCCGATGAGCATCGCGATCATCGGCGGGGGGCAGAGTGCGGCGGAAGCCTTCATCGACCTGAACGACAGCTTCCCGTCGGTGCAAGTCGACATGATCCTGCGCGGTTCGGCTCTGAAACCGGCGGACGACAGCCCCTTCGTCAACGAAGTGTTTTCGCCGGAGTTCACCGACCTGGTGTTCAACCAGGCAAGCAGCGAACGTGAGCGCCTGGTCAACGAGTACCACAACACCAACTATTCGGTGGTGGACATCGACTTGATCGAACGCATCTACGGCATCTTCTATCGCCAGAAGGTTTCGGGCGTTGCCCGTCACGTGTTCCGTACCCTGACCACAATCGAAAAAGCCACCGCCACTGAGCGCGGCATCGAACTGGCGGTGCGCAATAACGCCACGGGCGAAGTCACGGTGCGTCACTACGACGCTGTGGTACTGGCCACCGGTTACGAGCGCCAGATGCACCGCAAACTGCTGGCGCCACTGGAACAGTACCTGGGCGATTTCGAGGTCGACCGCAACTACAAGCTGATCACCGACGAGCGCTGCAAGGCGGGTATCTATATGCAGGGCTTCTGCCAGGCCAGCCACGGCTTGAGTGATACCTTGCTGTCGATCCTGCCGATTCGTGCGGACGAAATTGCCGGGTCGCTGTATGACCATAGCAAACCCCGTGGGCATCGTTCGATGGCGGATTTGTTGCTCGCGACAGCCAGCTGAGATATTTGGCGACTGATAGGCCGCCTTCGCGAGCAAGCCCGCTCCCACACTTGATCCGCGTACACCTCGGTCAAATGTGGGAGCGGGCTTGCTCGCGAAGGGGCCATTGAAAACACTGCAAATGTTGAATCCTGAACCCTTCCTGAAGAACCCCGCAATTGCCCCATCACACCCCGTTTCTGCGTTTACTCTGCACATACCGGGGCGTAAGCTTCGCGCGTTTTCAATCCATAGCGGAGACCCACAGTGGGTACTTGTTCGAGTGACAGTCGTCGGCCGGTTTCGATAACCGGCACATCCTCGGCCAGATAACGCGCAGTCTTTTCCGTGCCGTTGTCTCGCCGTAAAAGCGAGCAGCGGCATCCCGATCACGGCCATTGGCGGTCCGTGTCCCGACGTCCTCTCATCGACGCAGAATCGTGCGTGATGTTCGACTTATTGTCGTCATCGCGGCGCACCGACACGCCTGCTCGACGGTTTCCCGGCTGATCCTGGGGGAACTGCCATGAACCTGACCTTGCTCAAGGAATTCTTTACCGGATTCCAGCGTACCCGCCACTTTGCCCGGCACTTGCGTCGCCTGGCGTTGCTGGAAAACTTCACCGACACCACCGTCAGCCGCGAAGTGCCGCCGAGCCTGGCGCAAACACTGGTCAGGGCCGCCGGCAGCGACACCGGCCCGTTACTCGAGACGTTGGGCAGCCACACCGCCGGCTTGAGCGAACAGGAAGCCGAGGCACTACGCGGGCAGTTCGGTCTCAACCAAGTCGAGCACGAACAACCGCTGCGGTGGTGGACACATTTGTGGCACTGCTACAAGAACCCGTTCAACCTGCTGCTGACGTTGCTCGCAGTCATCTCCTGGCTGACCGAAGACATGAAAGCCGCCATCGTGATTTTTTCCATGGTGGTGCTTTCGACCTTGCTGCGCTTCTGGCAGGAAAGTAAATCGAACCAGGCTGCTGATACGCTCAAGGCCATGGTCAGCAATACGGCAACTGTGCTGCGACGGGATCCAGACAGCAACAGCGCACAACGTATTGAACGGCCGATCAAGCTGCTGGTGCCGGGGGATCTGATCGTGTTGTCTGCAGGCGACATGATTCCCGCCGATGGCCGGGTGCTCAGTGCAAAGGACCTGTTCGTCAGCCAGGCGGCCATGACCGGTGAATCGATGCCGGTGGAAAAAGTCCCGCGCCGGCAGGGCAGCGACTCCCTCAATCCACTGGACCTGGACAACATTGTGTTCATGGGCACCAACGTAGTGTCCGGCACGGCGATGGCGGTGATTCTGACCACCGGCAACAGCACCTATTTCGGTGCGCTGGCGCAGCGTGTCGGTGCCACCGACCGTGCGCCGAACTCGTTCCAGACCGGGGTCAATAAAGTCAGCTGGCTGTTGATCCGCTTCATGTTCGTCATGGCGCCGCTGGTGCTGTTCATCAACGGCTTCACCAAGGGCGACTGGACCGAAGCGCTGCTGTTCGCACTGTCGATCGCCGTGGGCCTGACCCCGGAGATGCTGCCGATGGTCGTCACCTCGACGTTGGCCAAGGGCGCTGTGTTCCTTTCGCGCAAGAAAGTCATCGTCAAACGCCTGGATGCGATCCAGAACTTCGGTGCCATGGACGTGCTGTGCACCGACAAGACCGGTACGCTGACCCAGGACAAGATCTTTCTGGCGCGCAATGTCGATGTCTGGGGCAACGACTCTGATGACGTGCTGGAAATGGCCTACCTCAACAGCTACTACCAGACCGGCCTGAAAAACCTGCTGGATGTGGCGGTCCTCGAACACGTGGAAATCGACCGCCAATTGAAAGTCGGTACGGCGTTTCGCAAGGTCGATGAAATTCCGTTCGACTTCACCCGCCGGCGCATGTCGGTGGTGGTCGCTGAACGTGAGCAGCCGCACCTGCTGATCTGCAAGGGCGCCGTGGAGGAAGTGCTGGCGGTGTGCACCCGGGTGCGGCATGGCGTGGTGGATGAAGTACTGAGCGAGGAGCTGCTGGCGCGGATTCGCCAGGTCACTGCCGCATTCAACGCCGAGGGACTGCGGGTCGTCGCGGTGGCCGCGCGGCTGATGATCGACGGACGCGACACCTACGGCCTGGCGGATGAACAGGAACTGACCCTGATCGGCTACGTCGCCTTCCTTGATCCGCCCAAGGAAAGCACGGCACCGGCGCTCAAGGCCCTGGCTGAACATGGTGTGGCGGTGAAAGTGCTCACCGGCGACAACGAACGGGTGACTGCGAAGATCTGCCGTGAAGTCGGGCTGGATCAACAAGGCCTGCTGCTGGGTAACGATGTCGAACGCATGTCCGACGCCGAACTCGCGGTCGCGGTGGAGCGCACCAACATCTTTGCCAAACTGACCCCGTCGCACAAGGAACGCATTGTGCGTCTGCTCAAGGGCAACGGCCATGTGGTCGGCTTCATGGGTGACGGCATCAACGATGCACCAGCCCTGCGCACCGCCGACATTGGCATTTCGGTGGACAGTGCCGTGGACATCGCCAAGGAGGCGGCGGACATCATCCTCCTGGAAAAAAGCCTGATGGTGCTGGAGGAGGGCGTGCTGGAAGGTCGGCGCACCTTCGCCAACATGCTCAAGTACATCAAGATGACCGCCAGTTCCAACTTCGGCAATGTGTTCTCGGTGCTGGTGGCCAGCGCGTTCATTCCGTTCCTGCCGATGCTGCCGATGCACCTGCTGGTGCAGAACCTGCTGTACGACATTTCACAGATCGCCATTCCGTTCGACAACGTCGATGCCGACATGCTGGACAAGCCGCAACGCTGGCAACCGGCGGATGTCGGTCGGTTCATGCTGTTTTTCGGGCCGGTCAGCTCGGTCTTCGACATCAGCACCTTTGCCCTGATGTGGTACGTCTTTGATGCCAATACCCCGGACCATCAAACGCTGTTCCAGTCCGGCTGGTTCGTGGTCGGGTTGCTGACCCAGACACTGATCGTGCACATGATCCGCACACCGAAGCTGCCATTCCTGCAAAGCCGCGCCGCGCTGCCGTTGATGGTGATGACCGGAATCATCATGGCCGTGGGGATTTTCCTGCCGATGGGACCGCTGGCGCACTACTTCAAGCTGCAGGCGCTGCCATCGCTGTATTTCGTGTTCCTGCCGGTGATTCTGCTGGCGTACATGGGCCTGACGCAGGCGGTGAAGGGGTTCTATATCCGGCGGTTTGGCTGGCAATAACGCCCTTTCTACAGGAGACGGGGGCGTGTACCCAATGTGGACCGGTATTTCGGAAAAGTCCTACAGAAAGCTCAAGGGCACTTCCGTAGCCTTGCGACCTCATTAATCTGGCTCGCTTGCGGGAGGCCACGTTGTCGAACAAGTCATTGCGCATCCTGATTGCTGACGAACAACACTTTCACCGGTTGCGGATCGAACGTTGGTTCAACCAGCTTGGTTATTACGGGGTGGCGCCGGTGCAACGCCTCGAGGAATTGTTGATTCTGGTGGAGTACGCCAGCAAACCCTTCGACCTGCTGGTCGTCAACGCGGCGCTGGCGGATGGCAAGCTGGATCTGCTGGATTTCTGCCTGGATAACCGGCAGCTGGAACGCGTGTTGATCTACGACGGTGAGCAGGCCCGGCTGCCACCGATTCCCGCCTGCGGGCAGCAGAAGATTCAAGTAAGCCATGCCTTGCTGCCCGACCTCGCGTCGATACAGCGCCTGATGGCATTCGTCGATCCGCAACGACCGTTCGTCGGCACTGTCATTTCTGTCAGGTAGTCCGAAACAGTCATCCATGCAAGAGTCTATGCGCAGCTACTGCGTTTGATTCGGACCTTGCCCGATCGCCGTGTTTTTGCCCAGGGAGTTGTCATGAAGTCAGTGCTGATTGCGGACGATCATCCGGTGATTCGCGGTGCCGTCAAAGTCGTACTCAAGCAGGAGGGATTCAGGCGCATTCATGAAGCGAGCAGTGGCAATGAAGTCTTGCCAATAATCCGCGAACACAAACCGAGCCTCTTGGTGTTGGATTTGAACTTGCCGTTCCTCGGCGGGCTGGAGGTACTTGAACGGATGCAGGCTGGCGAGATGGCGTGCCCGGTCGTGGTTTTCACCTCTCAGGAGCCGGAGTTTTTTCAGGAACGTTGCATGCGTGCCGGCGCCGCAGCCTATGTCGACAAGACCAAGAGTCTGGAGCATTTGCAAAAAGCCGTGCACGCCGTGATGTGCGGATACACCTACTTCATCCAGTTAGCCTCAAGTTCAGTGTCATTGAGTTCATTGCAATACAGCGAAAAACAGATGATCGATCTGCTATCTAACCGGGAAATGACGATCTTTCAACTTCTGGCCCGTGGAGTCAGTAACAAGGAAATCGCCAACCTCCTGCATTTGAGTCACAAGACCGTCAGTACCTACAAAACCCGTTTGATCGAGAAGCTCAACGTGGATTCGTTGGTGCATCTGGCTGAACTTGCCAAGCGCAATCATTTGGTCTGAATGAACGCCTTCCGCCGCCTGTGCACGCTGAAAAACCTATTGTTGCTGGGGATCTGCCTATGGACAACGAACGTCAGTGCCCAGCCGCAAACACTGATGTTGCTGGGCCGTTCCAGCGTGGAAGGTTATACCGCCAGGCTGTCTGAAGCCGATGCTCGCTGGTTGCAGCAAAAAGGCCGTCTGGTGCTGGCCGTTTCCGTGCCCTATCCACCCTTTGAAATCACCCCCACCGGACGTGCGCTTGAAGGCGTGACGGCGGACTATGCCGAGCTACTCAGCCAGCTGTTGCAGGTGGAGGTCGTGGTGCAGCGCCACGCATCACGAGATAAGGCAATCCTGGCGCTCAAGCAAGGGACGGCGGATCTGCTGGGAACGGCCAACAATTATGAGGCACAGGATTCGCAGCTACAGATGTCCAGCGCCTATGCCGTCGACCAACCGGTGCTGGTGACGCGCGTCGCGTCGCCTGATATGCCTGCCCCCACCCTGGCGGGCAAGCGTCTGGCGATGCTGGACCACTACCTGCCTGAACAAAGCGTGCGGCAATTCTATCCCGATGCCGATGTTCAGCTTTACCCCTCGACCCTGGCAGCGGTGGGGGCGGTGGCTTTCCGTCAGGCGGATGTCTTTCTGGCGGATGCGCTCACGGCCGATTACCTGATCAGCAAAAACTATCTCAATAACGTCCTGCTGACCGACTTTTCGCGCATGGAATCGGGTCACTTCGCCTTTGCCATGACCAATGACAACCGCCGATTGCTGCGGATCGTCAACCAGGCGTTGGCGGTGATCCCGGCCAACGAGCAGATGAACATTCTGCGGCGGTGGGGGGCGAGCGAAATGTCGATGCCGGGCTCGCAGTCGTTGCAATTGAGCGCCGCCGAGCAACACTGGCTTGAACAACATCCACGCGTGAACGTGTCGATCAACGAAAATATTCCGCCGATCACCTTCATCGACAGCGAAGGCAGGTATCGTGGCATGGGGATCGATGTGCTGGCGGAAATCAGTCTGCGCACCGGGTTGCAATTCGATATCCGGCCTATGCAGTCAGTGGCGCAAATGATCAAGGGCATCAAGAGCGGCGAAGTCGATGTGCTTGCCGGAATCGGCCTCAGTTCCCGGCGCGAAGAGGACTTGCTGCTCACCCGGCCATTCCTGACCAGTCCATCCGTGCTGGTGACCCGTGTGGCGCCGGACAGCCCCAGGACCCTCGAGGAGATGGCCGGAAAAACGCTGGCGATCACCTACGGCAATATTGCCGGCGAGTTCATTCGGCAGCACTACCCCCTGATTCGCTGCGTGGATGCGCCGCTGTCGGCGGACGCCATGGAAATGGTCGCCCGGGGCAAGGCCGATGGCAGCATCAATTCATTGATCGGTGCCCGTTACCTGATTTCCCGGCAATACCGTGATCGCCTTCAAGCGGTCAGCATGGTGGGTATCGATCCCGCCCGCAGTACCCTGGCGACCAGTCGCGAGGCGACCGTGTTGCATTCGATCCTGGACAAGGCGTTGTTGAGTATCCCCCCTGAAAGAATCGAAGAACTGGCACTCCCTTGGCGCAATGACTTGATGGTGGAACAGAGCTTTTGGCTGACTCATCAACAAGCTATTTTCCAGGCGTTCGCCGCTGCCGGCTTCCTGCTCTTGCTGGCCTTGAGCGGGATCGCCTGGCAGCGGCGGCAGATTAATCAGCGCCAGCAGTTACTGGGGCAATTACGGGAAGCCAAGGACGCTGCCGTCGAAGCCAACCGGGCCAAGACCACCTTCCTGGCGACCATGAGCCATGAGCTCCGTACGCCGATGAATGCCTTGCTCGGCAATCTTGAAGTGGCGCTGAAGCGGGCAGATGAGGGCTTTACTGACCATGCGGCCATTGAGGACGCTTCAAATGCCGGGCGCCATTTGCTGGACGTGATAGGCGACATTCTGGATATTTCCAGTATCGAGTCCGGACATTTGAAGCTGTCGCCAGAGCGGGCCAATCTACAGGCGTTGGTGGTATCTGTGTGCCGGGTTTTTGAAGGCCTGGCACGGCAGAAGAACCTGCGCTGGCGGATTGCACTGGACGAGGGCAGCGACTGCGATGTGCTGATAGACCCCACGCGCTTCAAACAGGTGCTGTCCAATGTGCTGAGTAATGCGATCAAGTTCACCGGCAAGGGCGAGGTCAGCCTGAGGTTGCGGGTGGTACCTGCGTCACCGGACCGTCTTGCTGTCACGGTGTGCATCCAGGACAGCGGCATCGGCATCAGCGCCAATGACCAGCAACGGTTGTTCAACCCGTTCGTGCAGGCCGGGAACAACCCGCAATCAGCCCGACAGGGTTCTGGCCTGGGCCTGGTGATCAGCCGTACCTTGTGCGAAATGATGGGAGGACGCTTGCAGCTCCACAGTTCTCTTGGGCGCGGCACCCGGGTGGACATTCGCCTTGAGCTGGTTGCATTACACAGCTTGCCTGATATTCAAATGTCGCAGGGCGAATCTCAGATAAGGGCTCGTCCCTTGAGGATTCTGGTGGTCGACGATTATCAGCCCAATCGCGCGTTGCTTTCCCGGCAACTGAGTTATCTGGGGCACAGCATTCTGGTCGCGGAGGATGGCCAGCAAGGTTTTGATCAATGGTGCGAACACGTCGTCGATCTGGTTATCACCGACTGCAACATGCCAAAGGTCAGCGGATATGAGCTAACGGGCAAGATTCGCGATGAGGAACGTTTCCAAACGGGGCGACCGACAGTGATTCTGGGCTTCACCGCCAACGCGCAGCCCGAGGAGAAAGTTCGTTGCATTGAAGCCGGCATGGACGATTGCCTGTTCAAACCGATTCGGCTGGTCGACCTGAGTGCATGGCTGGCCTCACGATTTCCCGGCGAACTGGCAGACGTGATTGAAGTGCTGGCCTGCCCCGAGATCGATTTGAGCGGGCTGCGCAAATTCACAGGGGCCGACGATGAACTCATCACCCAGCTGTTGAGCGATCTGGCCGTGACCAATCGCGATGATCGCGAACGTCTGCTGCAAGAGCACGCCAGCGGTAATTACCCCGGCTTGCAGGCGCTGGCGCACCGCATCAAGGGCGGGGCGCAGATGGTCAGGGCGCTAGGACTGGTCGATTGTTGCGAACAACTGGAGCGTGCATGCGCCGAGGCCGATGCGGCACTGATCGACGCGGCGGTCGATCAGTTGGATCAAGCCATGAAGCGCCTGGACATCAGTCTCGAGCAAGGCTGAGGCCGGTCCCCGTTCGTTAATCCCAGAGTGGTGCAATGCCTTTCGGGCTGGTCAGGCGATGTCCGCGATCCAAGCCGGCGATCAACGCCATGTCGGCGTCGCTCAACTTCATGGCGCAGGCCTTGAGGTTGCTGGCCAGGTTGGCGCGTTTGGTGGAGGAAGGAATCACCGCATGGCCCAATTGCATGGCCCACGCCAGGGTGACCTGCGCTGGCGTCGCTTGCAGACGGTCGGCAATCTGCATAATGACCGGGTCCTTGAGCACTTCGCCGTAGGCCAGGGTCATGTATGAAGTGATCTGGATGCCCTGGCTGTGTGCGAACTCGACAACCTTGCGATTTTGCAGGTACGGGTGCAGTTCGATCTGGTTGGTGGCGATGTTCTCGGCGCCGACGGCGGCGATGGCTTGTTTCATCAGGTCGACGGTGAAGTTGGATACGCCGATCTGCCGGGTCAGGCCCAGGCGCTTGGCTTCGAGCAAGGCGCCCATGAATTCTTTGACCGGCACTTGATCTTCCGGCGATGGCCAGTGGATCAGGGTCAGGTCCAGGTAGTCGGTCCGCAGTTTTTGCAGGCTTTCCTTGAGGCTTTCGATCAGACGTTCGCCGGCGAAGTTGGCGACCCAGATCTTGCTGGTGATGAACAGGTTTTCACGGGCGATGCCGCTGGCGGCAATGGCTTCGCCGACTTCGGCTTCGTTCTCGTAGATTTGTGCGGTGTCGATAGCCCGGTAGCCCAGTTCGAGGCCGGTGCTGACCGAGTCGATGACCACCTGGCCTTGCAAGCGAAAGGTGCCCAGGCCGAATGCGGGGATAGACATGAATGACTCCAGAGGTTGCAGTGGGAACGAACACGAGTATCCGCGCCTGCATCCGTGAGAAAAACCGCTGGGACGGCAAAGCAATGTTTACCGCAAGTCAAGAATCGTCGGCATGTTCCTGTTTTTGTGGTGTTGCAACAGGCGCCTTCGCGAGCAGGCTATGCGGTTTAAAAGGCTTACCCTCGGGCCTCAAGAATCATGCAGGTCGTCGTGCCGGTTGCATACAAACGCCCGTCCACATCATAAATCCGGCCTTCGGCCAGCGCCGTCGAGCGTCCCAGGTGCACAACCTTGCCCTCGGCCCGTACCGGTCCGCTGGCGCCGGTCAGCGCCCGGACGTAACTGATGCGCAGATCCAGCGTGGTGTAGCCCTGGCCTTTTTTCAGTTGCGTGTGTATCGCGCAACCCATGCACGAATCCAGCAAGGTCGCGGCATAGCCGCCATGGACGCTGCCCAGCGGATTGTAGTGCCGCGAATCCGGCGTGCCCTGGAAAATGAACGAACCGGCGGACCATTCGAGGGGAATGAAATCCATCAGCGTGCCGATGGGCGGCGAGGGCAGTTCACCATTGCCGATACCGTCGAAAAACTCGGCAGGGGACAGGGCGCTGACTTCGGCCAGGGACAAACTGCCAGGCGCCGCCAGGCGATCGCGCATGGCCTGTTCCTGAGCGATCCATTGAGCGAGCGTGGCGTCGCGGTTCGGGCTTTGCATTATCGAGTCCTCGGGGCAGATATTATGGTTGTAATCAGATTCGATATTACGTTCGAAATAAAATCCTCGCCACTCCACCGATCAGCTTGCCGCTGTCCCTAAGCAATATCGCTGTGACTGAACTCCTCCCCGAGAAAGTCGATCAAGGTCCGGACCGACGGCAGCAACCCACGGCGCGAGGGGAAGATGGCATGGATGATCCCGCACTTCGGTGCCCAGCCCGGCACCAGTTCCACCAGACGACCGGTGGCTAGGTCATCACGCACCACCACAGTGGGCAGGTGGGCGATACCGACCCCGGCGATGACCGCATGACGCAAAGCCAGCAGGTCATCGGTGACCATCCGCGGTGCATGGCGAATCACCGCGCTGGCACTGTCGGCGCCAAACAATTCCCACTGATATTCACGCTGCGCCGCGCCCCAATGCAGGCTGGGCAAACCGCTGAGGTCGGCCGGCGATGGCGGTGTCGATAGACGATCGGCGAACAGCGGATGGCCGACTACGCTCTGGGTGCTGTTGCCCAACACCTTCATGACCAGGTCGGTGTTTTCCAGCGGCGCAAAACGCACCCGCAGGGCAATGTCGAAGCCCTCGTGGATCAGATCAACCCGACGGTTGGTGCTTTCGATGAACAACTCCACCAACGGGTACTTGAGCATATAGCGGGTCAGCATCGGCCCGACCCAGGTGTTGAGCAGCGCTGTCGGGCAACTGATGCGCACCAGGCCCTGGGGCTCGGAGCGGTTGCGTTCAATCAGTTCGGCGGCGCTTTCCGCCTCCACCCGCATGGCCAGGCAGCGCTGGTAATAAGCCTGGCCGATTTCGGTCAACGAGCAGTGGCGGCTGGTGCGATTGAGCAGGCGCACGCCCAGTCGGTCTTCAAGCTCGGCGATACGTCGACTGAGCTTGGACTTGGGCATGTCCAGCGCCCGACCGGCCGCGGCGAAACCGCGATGTTCGACCACCTGGGTGAAGTAATAGAGGGTGTTGAGGTCTTCCACCATCGTTCTCCAAATAGAACGCTAAGGCTGATTTTCGCAGTCTAGTGCAGAAAAGGACACGGTTTTAAGCTTTGTCCATGGTTTCACTCACCTTATTCGGAGGCACCATGAAAAACATCATCGGTATCTACACCAGCCCACGGCCCCATTGGGTCGGCGACGGTTTCCCGGTGCGCACGCTGTTTTCCTACGACAACCTGGGCAAGCACATCAGCCCGTTTCTGCTGCTGGACCATGCCGGTCCCGCCGAATTCACACCCACTACCGAACGACGTGGTGTGGGTCAGCACCCGCACCGTGGCTTCGAAACCGTGACTATCGTTTACAAAGGCGAACTGGAGCACCGTGACTCCACCGGCAGTGGCGGCAAGATCGGCCCTGGCGATGTGCAATGGATGACCGCGGCTTCGGGCATTCTCCATGAAGAGTTCCACTCCGAAGGTTTCGCCAGAACCGGCGGCACCCTGGAAATGGTGCAACTGTGGGTCAACCTGCCGGCCAAGGACAAAATGGCCGACGCCGGCTACCAGACCCTTCTTGATGGCGACATCCCGAGCATTACGCTCAAGGACAACGCCGGCAGCCTGCGCTTGATCGCCGGTGAGTTCGACGGTCACAAGGGACCGGCACGCACCTTCACACCGGTCGATGTCTGGGACATCCGTCTTAAGACTGGCAAGTCGCTCACCCTTGATCTGCATGAGGGACGCAACACCGCACTGGTCGTCCTGCGCGGCGCGATTCAGGTCAATGGCCTGGAGTCGGTGAGCGAAGGACAGCTGGCCCTGTTCGATCGCAAAGGCGATCAGATCACCCTCCAAGCCAGCAAGGAAGCGGTGGTGCTGCTGCTCAGCGGCGAGCCGATTGACGAGCCGATCGTCGGCCACGGTCCGTTCGTGATGAACACCGAACAGGAAATCCATCAGGCCTTCGCCGACTTCCAGTCCGGCCGCTTCGGCCAGATGCGCGGCTGATCCGAACCGCTTCAATCATCCGCTCTACACAGGATGCGTAGGCCGGTTTTCAGGCCAGGGATGGCTGTTGCCCAAACAAAAGAGGAACACTCATGAACACCGTCAATGCGGCCAACTTCAATGGCCAGAAACCGACGATCGATCCCAACGACAGCGCGATGTTGCTGATCGATCACCAGAGCGGATTGTTCCAGATCGTCAAGGACATGGACGTGCCACAGCTGCGCGCCAACGCCATTGCCCTGGCCAAGGCCGCGACCTTGCTGAAGATGCCGGTGATTACTACCGCCTCCGTACCGCAAGGGCCGAACGGACCCCTGATTCCAGAGATTCACGAATCCGCGCCGCACGCTCAATACGTGGCGCGCAAAGGTGAAATCAAAGCCTGGGACAACCCGGAGTTTCACGCGGCAGTCAAAGCCACCGGCAAGAAAACCCTGGTGATCGCCGGCACCCTGACCAGCGTTTGCCTGGCGTTCCCATCCATCGCCGCCGTGCATGAAGGCTATAAGGTGTTCGCGGTGGTCGATGCCTCCGGCAACCACTCGAAGCTGGCCACTGATCTGACAATCGCCCGTTTGGCCCAGGCCGGGGTGGTGCCGATCGACATCATGGCTACGCTCTCTGAGCTGCAAGGCTCGTGGAACCGTCCGGACGCCGAGCAGTGGGCCGCCGTCTACGCCCAGGCCATGCCGCATTATCAATTGCTGATCGAGAGTTATCTCAAGGCTCAGCAAGTGGCGAATGAACACGAGGTGCTGGACTCCCAGCGCTGAGCGGGTACCCCCACGCCGATTTCCACTCGGCATCGATAACACGCGAGGACTACTGCAATGACCACTTCTTACAAACGTCTCGACAAGGATAACGCCGCCGTTCTGTTGGTGGATCATCAGGCGGGACTGCTGTCGCTGGTGCGCGACATCGATCCGGACCGTTTCAAGAACAACGTGCTGGCCCTGGCTGACTTGGCCAAGTACTTCAAGCTGCCGACGATTCTCACCACCAGCTTCGAAACCGGTCCCAACGGCCCACTGGTTCCCGAACTCAAGGCACTGTTCCCGGATGCGCCCTACATCGCTCGTCCTGGCCAGATCAACGCCTGGGACAACGAAGATTTCGTTAAGGCCATCAAGGCCACCGGCAAGAAACAGCTGATCATCGCCGGCGTGGTGACCGAAGTGTGCGTGGCGTTCCCGGCGCTCTCGGCGCTCGAAGAGGGTTTTGAGGTGTTCGTGGTGACCGATGCGTCCGGCACCTTCAACGAACTGACCCGGGAATCGGCGTGGAATCGCATGTCCGCCGCCGGTGCGCAATTGATGACCTGGTTCGGCCTGGCCTGTGAGCTGCATCGCGACTGGCGCAACGACGTGGAAGGCCTGGCGACGCTGTTCTCCAACCACATCCCGGATTACCGCAACCTGATGACCAGCTACAACACGCTGACCAACAGCAAATAACCGGGAAAACACCGGCCCCCTGTGGGAGCGAGCCTGCTCGCGAAGAGGCAGTGTCAGTCGACGTATACGTCGCCTGATACACCGCTTTCGCGAGCAGGCTCGCTTTCACATTTGCTTTTGTGAAGTTTGTGGAATCCAGCCAAATCAATTGCTCCTACACTGTGCCCAATGTGTGAGATCTTTTGCGCATCGTCCTGTGCTGGAGCCGCTTGATGCTGTCGTTGCTTGCCGAACACCCCTTGGTCTGCGCCCTGATCCTGATCCTGATCGATCTGGTGGTGTGGCGTCTGGTCGGTATCAATCATCACAACTGGAAACTGCTGGTACGGCTGGTGATTTTCTCGCTGTTCAGCCTTTTGCTGTTCAACGAAGGCTTGAGCCCGCTGGAGCCGGCACCCAGGGTCGACAATGTGCCCTTGCAGCTGGCGTCTACGGGGTTGCAGATCGCCTGGTGGATATTTGGCGCGCGCACCCTGACCGTGCTGATCGGCGCGGCGATGATGCAACGGGTCGGGCATACCGGGCGCCTGCTGCAGGACCTGCTCGGCGCGGTGATTTTCCTGGTCGCGGTGATCGCCGCCCTGGCCTACGTACTCAATCTGCCGGTCAAGGGGGTGCTGGCCACGTCCGGCGCCTTGGCGATCATCGTCGGCCTGGCGCTGCAAAGCACCCTCAGCGACGTGTTTTCCGGGATCGTCCTGAATACCACCAAACCCTATCAACTGGATGACTGGATCGCGATTGACGGCACGGAAGGCCGGGTCATTGATATCGATTGGCGCGCCACGCGGCTGCAAACCTCCCAAGGCAGCATGATCGTGATTCCCAACTCGCTGGCCGCCAAGGCCAAAATCACCAATTTCAGTCGGCCCAGCGATATGTTCGGTGTTTCGATCACCTTGCAGGTCAGCCCCCATGTGCGTCCGCAAACCGTGATCGATGCCTTGGAGCGGGCGATGCAGGGCTGCCGCATTCTGTTGACGACGCCTGGGCCCAAGGTGGCGCTCAAAAGCTCCAGCGCTGCCGGTGCGGATTATGAAATCAGCGGGTTTGTCGCCGCGATGAGCGAGAAGCGCACGGTACGCAACCAACTGTTTGACCTCGCGTATCGGCATTTGCGGGCGTCCGGTGTGAATTTGCTGTCGAGCGTGGAACCGAGCCCTACGAGCGACCTGCCGCGGCAACGCGCGTTGATCGACAGTTCGCCGATCTTCTCGACGTTGCGTCAGGAAGAGAAGGAAACCTTCAGCCAGAACATGATCCTGCAGAGCTTCCGCGCCGGGGAAACGATTCTGGCGGCGGGGGAGGTCAGCAATCACTTGTTCATCGTCGAGTCCGGCGTGGTAACGGTTTCGCTGAACATCAACGGTATGCCCATGGAGACCGGGCGCATGGGGCCGGGTGAGGTGATCGGCGAGGCGGGCATCTTGTCCGATAGCGCGTTGCCCGCGCAATTCGCCGCGAAAACCAACTGCACGCTGTATCGCATCGACAAGGGCTACCTCAGACCTTGCCTGGAAGCCCGTCACGACATCAACGACGCGATGAAGACCTTGCTGGATTTCCGTTTGCACAAAGTGAAGGAGTTGACTCAGGAAGTGCCGGTGGTGGTGCAGAAGAAAGGGTTTTTGCAGTGGTTGCTCAAGCGGGCAGGCTGAGTGTTGCAGCGTATGGTCGCTGCGCGATCCCCGGTACATCCCGGTCGGCTCCCAGATTGAACTGAAAACGTGGCACACCGACGGCATGGTTGCCGTCGTTGATGCCATGGGCACTGCCTTCAATTTCCGTCTTCATCACAGTGGCGCCGCTCAGGATTGATCCGTGCGCCAAAACGGTTATCGTCGCCGAAAACCTGGCCCAGATCGACATGCCTACCCACGTGGGCGTCGCTGATCAACTCGAAGCCGCTGTCCTCGAGCAAACGGGCAAATCCCGGTTGCATGCTAAAAGTGCCGTGCAATCCCTGGCTCTGCCGGTCGCCCAACAATGCCGGGTCGAATGCGCAAAAAAGTAGGTTTGAACATCAGAGACTGACGCGTCAGACCCTCGGTTCGACCGACAGCCAGTAGCGTGTCAGGCGGTTGATGTTCAGCGGCAGGGTATCGCTGAGCAGGCGCAGGCTGGCGTCGGTATCACGCAGGGAAAATGCTCCCGATACGCGCAGTGCCGCGACATCCGGATGGCAGCGCAATACACCTGGCCGGTAGCGGCTCAGTTCGCCAAGCAATTCGTCCAGGCGCATGTTGTTGGCCAACAGCATGCCCTTGTCCCAGGACATGGCAGCGACGTCGAACCGTTGCGGATCATCGAAACGGTTCAACTTGAAGCTCTGGCGCTGGCCGGCATCGAGGGTGGTGCTTTGCTGCAGCATTTGCGGTGTGACCATCACTTGCCCTTCCAGCACTGAAACATGGCTACTGGAACCCTCGGTCCGTACGCAAAACCGGGTGCCCGGCGCACGGGCCATGCCTTGGGGTGTTTCGACGATAAAGGGGCGGGCGCCGAGGTCTTTCGCGGTGCTGATCAACAGTTCGCCGCTGAGCAACATGACGCGTCGTTCCCGTGGGTTGAAGGCGATGTTCACCGCACTGTCGGTGTTGAGCAGCAACTGGCTGCCATCGGGCAATTGCAGGTTTTTCTGTTCGCCCACGGCGGTGCGCTGATCGGCGGTCCATTGCTCCCAGGGCAAATGCTGCGAAGCGAAGCCCAAGGGGCCGGCCAGCAACAGCAAGCCCAGGCGGGTGAGGGTCTGCCGGCGACTCAGGCCTTCCCGGCGTGATGCCCGTTTCAGGGTTTGCATGGCGAGGTTGGCCGGTATGCCACGGAAATCCCCGAGCAACACTTCGGCCCGTTGCCAGGCCTGGGCATGTTCCAGGCTGCGGTTGCGCCATTGGGCGATGGCCTGATGATCGGCCGGGGTGGCCGTGCCGGAATGCAGCTGCACCAGCCAGTCAGCCGCTTCACCCAGAATCTGCGGGTTGATGATCGACGAATACATCAGGCGACACTCTTCATCAGGCAACGCTCAGGCAGGCAATGAATGCCGCGCGCATGTGGCGCTTGACGGTGATCAGCGAGACATTCAGGCGGGTGGCGATCTGCGTGTAAGTCAGGCCTTCGATCTGCGACAGCAAAAATGTCTCGCGGGCAGCGCCGGGCAGTTCGCGCAACAGCGCTTCGATACGCCACAGGGTTTCGAGGATCAGCAGGCGGGTTTCCGGCGACGGCACCTCGGCCACCGGCAGATACGCGATGGTTTCCAGATACGCGCGCTCGATGTCCTGACGCCGCCAGCGGTCAATCACCAGGCCCTTGGCAATGTGCGTCAGCAGCGCCCGTGGCTCACTGCCCAGGGGTTTGACCACCTGGCGCGTCAGCAGGCGCAGGAACGTGTCGTGAGCCAGGTCGGCCGCATCACAGCGGTTACCCAGTTTGCGGTGCAGCCAACCCTGCAGCCAACCGTGGTGTTCGCTGTAGAGGGTATGGACTTGCTGGTTCAAAGGCTGATCGGCGGACGACATGGCGGGCAGATACTCGACTCGGGCATCCTGCGTGAGTGCAATTAAGAATTGATCGCATTCTAGTGGCCCTGACCAAGTGATGGCAATTGTCATTTCGCACTTTCTTTCAGGGTTCGCGACAGTGGCCTCCTCGACTTCCCAAAGATTGGCTATTTGTACAAATCGACGGCGGGACTACCGTATCTGCACATCCACTTGCCCCGGAGCATGCCATGCAACCCCGTATCGATTTTTACACCGCTTCGCCTGATGCCCTGAAGGCCATGATTGCCCTGGAAACCGCTGTCTCCAAACTGCCGCTGGAAAAGTCGCTGATCGAACTGGTCAAGCTGCGTGCTTCGCAAATCAACGGTTGTGCCTTCTGCATCGACTTACACACCAGCGATGCCCTCAAGGCCGGCGAAACCACGCGCCGCCTGTTTGCCGTGACCGCCTGGCGCGAAGCACCCTTCTTCACCGACCGCGAGCGCGCCGCGCTGCTCTGGACTGAATCCCTGACCCAGCTCAGCCTGACCCACGCCCCGGACGAAGACTATGACGTGGTCAGGGCACAGTTCTCGGAAAAGGAAATGGTCGACCTGACCGTGGCCATCAGCACCATCAACAGCTGGAACCGTCTGGCCGTGGGCTTCCGCAAAATGCCGCAGGCCTGACAGTCCCCAATCAATCGTGGGAGCGGGCTTGCTCGCGAATGCGGGGGGTCAGTCACATCACCGTTGCCTGACACACCGCTTTCGCGAGCAGGCTCGCTCCCACAGGGGGGCGCGGAGTTTCTGGACCTGGAATCAATGGGCATCGGCACTCGGCGCGGTCGATGGCTGCACCTTGCGCATCAAGGGCACCATCGCCGTGGCGACGATGAAGCCGACCATGATCATCAGAAACGCGTCGCCATAGGTCTGTGTCTGCGCTTCGCGGTAGGTCAACAGCCAGAGCTGATGCAGGCTGGCAGTCACCCCGACATCGCCGCTCTGGCCCAGGGCGGCGAAGTTGTTGCCGACCTGGGCCAGCCACTGGTTGAGGGCTTCGTTGGTGCTGTTGAGGTGTTCCGCCAACCGGGCGAAGTGCAGGTTGGTGCGATCATTGAGAATGGTCGCGCACGCGGCGATGCCGATGGCGCCCCCCAGGTTGCGCATCAAGTTGAACAACCCGGACGCATGTTTGAGCCGCGCCGGCGCCAGCCCGCCCAGGGTCAAGGTCACTGCCGGCGGTACCGCCAGTTGCTGGGCAATCCCGCGCAGGGCTTGCGGCAACATCAATTCCCTGGCCCCCCAGTCATGGGTGATCGGGCTGAAATCCCACATCGATAAAGCGAACAGCCCCAAACCGGTCATCATGATCCAGCGCAGATCGACGCGGTTGGCCAGAAAGGCGTACAGCGGAATCGCCATGATCTGGAACACCCCGGTGGAGAAAACCGCCAGACCAATGTCCAGCGCGCCATAGCCGCGTACCCGGCCGAGAAACAGCGGCGTCAGGTAGATGGTGGCGAACAGGCCGATCCCGGTGACGAACGAGAAGAAACAACCGAGGGCGAAGTTGCGATCCTTCAAGGCGCGCAAGTCGACGATCGGATTGGCGACGTGCAGGGTCCGGCCGATGAAGGCGAGGCCGGCCAGGCCGCTGATCCACGCGGTGGTGAGGATGGTGCTGTCACTGAACCAGTTCCAGCGCGGACCTTCTTCGAGGGTGTATTCAAGGCAACCGAGAAACAGCGCCAGAAATATCATGCTCAGATAGTCGGCGCCCTTGAGCAGCGAGAGTTCCGGCTGGTCGATCTTCACCAGCATCGGTACCGCCACGGCGACGAAGATCCCCGGCACCAGGTTGATGTAGAACAGCCAGTGCCAGGACGAAATGTCGGTGATCCAGCCGCCTATCACCGGCCCCAGGGTCGGTGCCAGCGAAGCCACCGCGCCGATGGTCGCGGCGGCGATTACCCGTTGTTTGCCGGTGAAAAAAACGAACGCCGTGGTGAACACCAAGGGAATCATCGAACCGCCAAGGAACCCTTGCAGGGCACGGAAGGCGATCATGCTCTGGATGTTCCAGGCGATGCCGCAGAGCAGGCTGGTCAGGGTAAAGCCCACGGCGGATGCGCAGAATAGCCAGCGCGTGGAGAACACCCGCGACAACCAGCCGGACAGCGGGATCACGATGATTTCGGCGATGAGGTAGCTGGTTTGCACCCAGGCGGTTTCGTCAGTGCCGGCCGACAGCCCGCCGCCAATGTCACGCAGCGATGCCGAGACAATCTGGATATCCAGCAACGCAATGAACATGCCGATGCACATGCTGGCGAAGGCGAAGACCTTGGTCGCCGTGGCCATGTTCGCGGCATTGAACGGTTGCGCCGGGGCGGCGAGGACGCGGCTCATGGCGCGCTGGCCACGGCCGGGGTTTCAGGTTGCTTACGGGTGTCTACTTTGGCGGTGACCGACAGGCCGGGACGCAGATGGCCGAGCACGCTGTCGGCTGGATCGAGGTGGATGCGCACCGGCACCCGCTGCACGATCTTGGTGAAGTTGCCGGTGGCATTTTCCGGTGGCAGCACGCTGAACTGCGAACCGCTGGCGGGTGCCAGACTGTCGAGATGACCGTGGAATTCCTGCCCCGACAGCACGTCGGCATGAATGACCACCCGCTGGCCGGGCGTCATGCGTGCCAGCTGGTCCTCCTTGAAATTGGCATCGACCCACAAACCACTGGATGGCACCACCGACAGCAGTTGCGAACCGGCCTGGGCATAGGCGCCGACCCGCGCCCGACGATTACCGATCACCCCGTCCACCGGTGCCCGCAGTTCGGTGTAGCCGACGTTCAATTGCGCCAGGTCTCGCTCGGCCCTGGCTTGAATCAAAGCCGCGCGGGCTTGTTGTTTCTGGGTGGCGATGACATTCAGCTGGCGTTGCGCCGCCAGCAGTTCAGCCTGGGCGCGGCTGCTTTGAGCCTGTGCGGTCTTGAACGTGGCGTTGGCCCGTTGAGCGCTTTCCACAGAAACGGCGTTGGTGCTGACCAGCTTTTTGTAGCGAGCATCGTCATCCCGCGAACGGGCGGTTTCGGCACCGGCGGCATCGATGCCGGCGCGGGCCTGGCCGATAACGGCTTGTTGCAGTTGTTCGGTGGCGTCGAGGTTGGCCAGCAGGGCTTCTTCAGCCGCCACCGCGCCTTCGGCCTTGGCCAGGTTGGCGCGGTAATCCCGGGCGTCGAGGCGGATCAGCACATCGCCGGCCTTGACCTTCTGGTTGTCGGTGACCAGCACTTCGTCGATGTAGCCGGCGACCTTCGAGCCAATGACCGTTACGTCGCCGCCGATGTAGGCGTCGTCGGTTTCCTCGATGAAACGGCCGGTGGTCCACCAGTGCGTGGCGTAGACACCGGCCAGCACCAGTGCAGCAATACCCAGTGTCGGCAGAAGCAGGCGTTTGAGCAGGGGAGGCTTGGGGGTGGTCACCGGCACGGCAAGGTCGGTTTCAACGTTAGGCATGCGGGTCATGAAGGATTACCTGTAGGAAACGGCATTTAATTACGAACGTAATATGACGTATGTCATATTTGGTCGCAATTTATTTTTATTGCCGGTCGTCAGGTGATGGCTGGGTGATCACATCTTGAATGTGTTGAAGAACTGCTGGGGGAGCGAGTCTGCTGGCGAAAGCGGTGTGCCAGTCAACACTGATGTCGGTGCTGGCCTATTCGCGAGCAGGCTCCCCCAAGGGATTGATCGTCCTCGTGTACAGCGGGGAACGATCAACGTCAGTGGTTACTCGCTGTGTTACGGCCGAGCCTCAGTTACGCAGCCGGGCGGGTCGAGATTATCCAGCGCCCGGTTGACCAACAATTCGCCCAGCACCGCCAGTTGCTGAATCGCGAGCATGACGTTTCGGCGCGAACCTTCCAGTTCGCACGCCAGATCGGTGGCCATGACATTCAACGAGGCGAGGGTTTCACAGGCATGGCACAGCAAGGACTCGGTGTCGATGTTTGGAATGATGGTAAAGACATGACTGACGGGGTCGGGGCGACTCGGGTTGCGAAGGCGCGCGCTGACGAGGGGTTCGGTGATGTCGGAAAGCCTGGAGACATCGATTTCTTCGCAGGCTGTAGGGTCAGCCGATTGTTGGGCGTTTGGGGTGGTCTTTTTCATGTCGGAGCTCCTTGCAAGGTTGAGATGTGCCAGTCCCTATCGCCAATCAGGGTTGGTGGCGGCGTGAGTAAGTTGTCTGACCGGTAATTTATTACCAGAAAATTCACATTGTTTAATCAAAAAACTGAACATCTATGTAATTAAATGATTCATGGGTTTATTGCTTTCATGTATCTGTACGCTAGTTCTCTGCGTGGCGTTCTGGTATCTGACAGAAATATCTTCACTGAGGGTGAGGTAAGTCTGTAGGAATAAAGTGCGGAGTGGTGATATCAATCATTGTTTGACGGTTTGTTGTAGTGGTTGCAATATTGTTGTTCGTAAGAAGGTCAGCGTGCAGGGCCTGGTCTGAAAATCGTCACCTGCGTAAGCATTCGATCAGAGTGATAAAGTGGTAATTAACTCATGCATAAGAAAGAAAGAACCGAAAAGTTGAAAAGTAATATTAAGTATCTGATAAAAAGTCGTGGCGAAACGCAGCTGTCATTGTGCAGTTCCAGTGGCCTAACCAGAACAACGATCTACAATATTTTGGAAGGGAGGGTTGTCAACGTACAGCAATCGACCATACGCAAGATTTCTGATTTTTTTGGTGTGTCGTACAAAGAAATAGAGACGGTGGATTTTGAAGCGAAGGAAATAGTTGAAAGCAGTATTTCTCTTCAGGGGAATACCAATCCTGCAGCAGTACCTATCATAAGAGAAAGTATGCTTTTGCAGTGTCTCGACAAGAGAATCGGCGAGCTGGCTGCAACTTATCCGCTCACCTATTATTTTGGTATGGCTTGCAACTTGGTCGGCGTACTGTTGGAGGCTGAGATCAGCGGGTTTAATGAAGTCGGTGATCTTTTGATAGTTAAGAAAGGAATGCCAGCCAGGGATAAAGAGACATTGGTGTACGGCTACGGTACAGGGAAGTTGTTTATAATCCGTGATCCTGTCTTGGATTTAGAAGCCTTTCGAGTTGTGGGAGAAGTGATCGAGGAGAGATTCAATGGGCATTGATCCAGATAATAGCAAGTTCAAGCTCCTAGGGTTTGAAAATGCCAAAAACCATGCTGTCATAATGGTTGTTTCCACTGGGAAAATTATCAAGATAAAGCTGAGCGATTTGCTCAAAAGCGAGCTCTTGGATAATTTAAGTAAAATAGAAATAAAGGATGTTTATAGGAAGTTTTACTCGGGTGGTGGTGCCTTGACTGCCTATGAAATAAGCGATCGTCATGAAAGGTCGTGGATGACCTATGTCGTTCTCAATCTGGCGTTGCTCTGTCTTTATGTTTTTACCAATATTGCAGCGGTCAAACTTATTTATATAGAGTATCTTGATGTTGTCGTGACGCCTGGCGTTTTTATTTATCCGCTGACGTTCTTGCTCGTCGATCTCTTGAATGAATCCTATGGGCTAAAGCTTGCAAGGCGAGCAATATATTTTTCCTTCGTAAGTAATGCGGTTATTTTGATCGCGCTTTCTGCGGCTAGCCATCTTCCGGGTTTGGCGGGGTGGAAGCTTGATGGGCCCTATAGCGAGGTCGTGGGTCATGTTTCATCCGTGTTAGTAGCCTCGTCGGTATCTTTTCTTTTTTCGGAATATGTTAACTCGTATTTACTATGCAAGATAAAAGAGCTGACTAATTCGCGTTTTTTGTTCTTGCGAGTGTTTTTTAGTACTTTTTTTGCGGTGATAATAGATAGCTTTATTTTTTGCTTTATTGCATTTTATGGGGTTTTGGGAAGTGGGGAAATTCTGGTCATGGTTTATGTTCAGATCATCATAAAAATGTGTTTCGCTGTTTTCAATGTGCTGCCCGCTTACGGAGCAAGATCGCTGTTCAGGACGTACGTAACAGCAAATTAGGCTTCATGAGAGGTGGGGCATGAATCAATTGATCTGGATTCATGCCCCGAAACTTACGAGTTACCTCAGATTTATTTTTTTATTCAGGCTTTCCATCGTACCCGTTTTGTTCTCCAGAAAGTAACTCAGTCCCTTGGCGCGTAGCTTACAAGCGTCGCATTTTTCGCATCCGCTACCCTTTATCCCGTTGTAGCAAGACAAGGTGTGATCGCGGACGAATTCCAACCGGTCGTAGTGATCAGCCAAGGCCCAGGTTTCTGCCTTGTTCAACCACATCAGCGGCGTTTCAATGTGCAGGGTGTAGTCCATTCCTGACTCTATGGCTGTGTTCAGGGCTTTGACGAATTGATCCCGGCAATCAGGGTAGCCGGAAAAGTCGGTTTCACAGACGCCGGTGATGATCGTCTGCGCTTGCACTTGATAAGCGTAAATGGACGCCAAGGTTAAGAACAGAATGTTTCTGCCGGGTACGAACGTACTCGGCAGTTTTTCTCCAGAGCTGTTGGTAGTGGGGACCGGGATGTTGTCGCGGGTCAGGCTGCTGATTGCCAGTTCATTGAGTAATGAAGTGTCCAGTACCTTGTGTACGGTGATGCCCAGCTTTTTGGAGAGTTGCTGCGCCACTTCAATTTCCGCGTGATGGCGTTGGCCGTAGTCGAACGTAATACAGTGAATTTCATCGTAGAGCGATAACGCATGGATCAAGCAGGTGGTCGAATCTTGTCCGCCGCTGAAAACGATAATTGCCTTTTTAGTCATGTTTTTTTCATCCTTGGGTAAATTTCCGGTTAAACATTTTTGTTTGTTCGTTGATGCAACACCGAGCAGAAAATAACGTTGAGTACGAGCGCACCTATTCCTACAGAGCGCCGAAACTGCATTCGAGACTTCTATTTTGAACGGAGTGGTATGGGCATCAACACCGTGCTCCAGAGCCTGGCGTCGGCATCGCCACCACTCAAAATGAATGCGGTCCGGCGCCGCTTATGATGGCCTGTGTCGCTGCCGCGATTGCCAACCAGGGCGATGCGGATCCTGGATGCCCGAGCTTCCGATCAAGATTGCACAGCCCCGAGGTGTTTATGTATGGCTGGTGCAAGTTGGTCAGTACGGTTGATATATCTGCGTCAGTCCTGCGCTTTTTCACTGAGCACACCCGTGACGTTGAACAGTAGGAAAGACTCAATTGTAGGTCCTCGTCGCAGAAAGCTTCCAGATGCAGCTGTTGATGTGGAGGGAGCAATCTGAATACTTAGAAGCCTTCCCAATTATTTAAAATTAATCTTATCTTACAATAATCAATATTTTCACCCGCCAGCTTCCTCATCATCCCGCAATGATTTTCTGAATACAAATTCCAAGACTCGGACTGAGGCTGCCTTGCTACTATCCTGGCCAGTAAAGAACTGCCAGTTTCACTGCCGAACTCCTTAGATATAAAGTCAACTACTCCATGCGCAACCCCAACCCCGATTTTTCGCTCAATAAGATATAGTTCTTGAGTGCGCTGATCGGCCAACGAACTCTCGCAACCCAAAGAGTCTAGTGAGTTTAGAGAGCCGCAAATGTCACGCCTGTATTCAATCCACGAAGTCTCCGCAGACTTTAAGCTTTCCTTGAAATGCCCAGAAAGGCTCGACATTGATTTTTTGTATTGGCTATTTAAAGCGGCTTCCGCCCGCTCATGATTTGATGCAGTGCATGCCTCTAAGTTATTCAGCTCACAAGTGTTGGAAGCCAAACAAATTTGGATTTCAAAAAGAAGTGCGGTCGCACACAAGGTCATATATTTTATTTCCAGCAATTGCATATTAGACCCCTTCTAAAATACTCAGCTTCTTCCAGTCGACGAATTCCCACGCCTCTATTAGAATCGCTAGTCCAATATTTTTGCATTGCTTCAAGTCGAGAGGGAATCAAGTGTATATTTTGATTATCAAAGTCATCTCTAATTTGTCGCATTTCTAAACGAGACACTTGGCCTTCTAGATCCACTAAGCTTCGCCCCCTGTTGATAACAAGAGAAAGCAATGCGCCTTGACAGTGAGGGTGAAGCTCCAAAGCTTTTGGGTATGCAATTACTACATCATTCGCATAGCGCTTCTTCATGATCACTGCAAGTTTCGTTGCGCTTTCTTTATCTATAGATATATTGACGACAGAGCCAAGAGCTTGCCGAGCTTCATTTCCTTTTTTACCCACTACAGATACAAGCCTTTGAATATCGGTTTGACTATAAAAGTTTGATAAGTCAGCTCGCACTTGAGTAACTGTTTGTTGCCCTAAATCGTATCCATAGCCGACGGTCACTCCACTGGATCCTGCAGGAACGTAGGGGTACTTTTCATATCCCTCCTTGTTCAAAATGAACTGAAATGATTCTTTGGAAACAACAAAAACCCCAAGTGAAGTATTCATTTCATAGGAGTCAACAATGCATTCCTTCGGACATCCTGAATTAAAGCATCCCACCAATCCAATCGGATGAAAGTGAAAAACCTTCCCCTCTTTCGGCAATCCGATTTTCCCCGCTACTTCCCCCCACCAACTCAACTGCTTGATCCGCTGCTTCTCCGCCACCCAGTTCAAAATCGGCGCCGAATTGGTATGCCCCAACACCTCGTCCAGTGCATCCCACTTGCGCTGTCGGTAATTCCATTCGCTTTCGCTGAGAATCACCAAGTGCGCCAGTGACTGCGCCAGTGCGGGCACCCGCAACGCCGCTTGCAATTCCTCAGCAGTCATTTTCCCGTCGCGGTTTCGGTCGATGATTTCGTACAGGCGATTCTGCAGTTTCCCGTTGTCCCACTTTTCTGCCCGGTCTCGCAGGCGGGCCTTCGACTCTTCACCGAGCACGCCCGTGACACTGAACAGATAGGACAGGCTCAACTGGGGCAGGGCGTAGTTGTAGAGGACGTCGTGACCCTCCCAAGACCAGGGACTGACCCATGGCGTGACACCCACCTCCTCACGTACCCAACCGTCCAGCGGATTGCCGTCCGCGCCATGAAGCAGGCCATCGAGACGGTACCAGTTGTAGGTTCTGCCGCTGGTCCCGGTAGGCAGTTGGATTTTTCGCTCGGTCGGCAGTCTGTCGAGCAGGCTCTTGGGCAGCAGCAGGTCGGCATCGCAGCAGGGATTGTCGCTGCGCCAGATGGGCAAAAGGTTGGCGCTGATCTGATCTTGATGCGCTGCCACGGGCGTGCCCTTGGCCAGCTTCAGCCAGGTCTTGTCCTTGTCCGGCAGGCGCTGGGCCCAGGCGCGACTGGCGGTGAAGAAGGCTTCCACATCGTCATCGCTAAAGACCTCCAGATGCAGTTTTCGCTGCGGCACAGTTTCGTCGGACTCCTGATACGGGCCGAGATGTCCGATCAGTTCGCCGGCCTTGATGGGGATGGGTTCGTCGAGCACCACCACATTCCCGCCCGTATCGGCCGCTCGTTCACCTTGCAATGAAGCGGTCAGAACGTATTGGCTGATGCGTTCCAGTTTGCGGTACTCACCCTCACCACTGATGGTGATTTCCGTTCCATGCCTCAATTGGAGCAACTCGTCACCGCTGAGATTGGGACTGGCGCGAACACGCAGCCGGTCCCCGGAGAAACTCACGCGATACGTTGCGCCGCCGACAGGCTCCAGATAGCGGAAGGCGACATAGCCCTGTAAAGAACCATCCTTATTGAGCAGTGAAGCCGGGCCTCGCATATGTTCCAGCTTGCGGTACTTGCCTTCACCACTGACCACCACCGGTGTGTCGGGCGGCAGCAGGTCTAGAAAATAACCATCCTTATCCGGTCGTGTGAGCGTCTTTAACCCTCTGGGCACCGAGGTGCCTGGACGAGAGTTGGAGACATCCTTCCTGACCCGCAGATTGCGTTCGGGCCAGAACGCGGGACGTTGTAGCGCTGTGTCTGCTTCGTAGCGAGCCCAATCTTCCAGATGCATGTACAGGCTGAAGAAGGTCAGGCTTGGCGGTTCATCGTTGTTGCCGTTAATTTTCGGGGCTTGCAGGTGATGCCGCGCTAGCACGAATCCGGCAGCAAACGGAGCTTCGAGGGTGCCTCCCGCTTCCGGGTAGAAGGTGCTGAGCGGTGTGCGCTCGGGGACGCGGTAGGCCACGACCTCGCCATCGGCCAGACAACGGACCTGAGAATGCGCTTCGGTTTCTGCGATACCGGAGTCGAAATGCACGCCGCCATGCCACATGCCGTTACGACCCAACGGGTAGTAACCGGCTTGGGCGTTGGCCAGTTGGGTCAGCTGCTGCAACGGGTTGGCGCGGTCGCCGAAGGGGTGACTCCAGTTCTTTAGCGGTGGCGTTGAGGGTGCAGGTCGCGGAGGTGGCGAGAGTATGCGCATGCCGAGTGTCGGTGTAGCAGGACTCGACTGTATTTCGGGTGTCGGGGGTGGTAGCGCGGCGCGCAGTATACGCTCGCGTCGGAAGCCAATTTCGTCCTTGATCACCTCAAAAATGTAGCCAAGCATGGTTATCCACTCCTTGTGATGACGCCAAAGTTGTACTACTCGCTGTGCCTTGTTTAGCCGGAGATTTTGGTCGGGGACCAACGCTTGGTCGCGTAGTCGTTCAGTGGCGGCAGCTCAATTAATTTCACCGGCTGGATGGCTTTCATCTCTGTGTACAGATAGTCCACCGCCTTGACCTTGTAATCCCCTGCCGTGCCCGCCTCGATACCGCACTGCTCCAGGCTGAAGTAGCTGCCACCGCCATTGAGGGTGATTTTTTTCTTGGCGGTGATGCGGATTTCGTCCTCGGTGCTGGTGATGTCCAGGCCATGCCGGGCAAACAGTTCCAGCTTGTCGTTCTGCGCCTGAATCTGCACCGGCCCCTGATTGGCGATCAGCTTGATTCCCAGCTTGCGCACGAACAGGCTCAGGCCTTGCCCCACGCCGATGAACAGGCGCTTGACCACGCTGATATCGGCCTCGGCCCCGGCGTTGAGCATCAGGTTGTTCTGCGCTGCCAGTTGCAGGTGATTACCGCTGGTGAGGGCGATGCCCTGCGGCGCGCTGAGCAGCAACACCGAGGCCTTGAGCTGTTCCAGTTCCTGACGCAGCAGTCGCAGTTGCGCGGGCACGTCCGCCGGGTCGGCGTTGGCCGCCTGGGCGTCGACCGAGAGTTTTTGCAGTTGTTCGCCGGCTTGCTGCAGGCGCTCGACGGCGGCGTTCATGTCCAATGCTTGACCTTGGGCCTTGGCCTGGCCGTCGGCGCTGATGAACAGACCCTTGCCCCCGCGAATGCTCCCCCAAGCATCCGTCCTCAGCTCAAAGCCTTCCCCGCGTTTCTGCTTTTCGGCATCGACCAGATGCCCCAGATTCAACTGACTCTTGCCGCCGTACTCGGTACTGAGCTTGACGTGCTCCTGCCCGCGCCGGTCTTCCATGCGCAACTTGTTGTTGGCCGGGGTGCGCAGCACGTTGCGGGTGTAGTCGCGTTTGGCCAGGGTCACGTGGTCCGGGTGTTCGCTGTCGTGCAGGGCGTGGGCGATGTAGGGGCGGTCGGGGTCGCCCTGTTCGAAGGCGATGGCCACTTCGGTGCCGGCGATCAGCGGCAGGTGCAGGCCATGGGTGTCGCCGGCGTAAGGACGCGCGAGGCGTAGCCACAGGCTTTCGCGGCCCAGCGGCCAGGTATCGCGGTCGAACAGGAAGTTGACCCGGTAGCGACCTTCCTTGTTGATGTCGGCGTAGAGGTCGTGGGCCTGTGAGCTGCTGACCCGGGCCGGGATGGTGCCAGCCATGTGGGGCTTGGGCAGCAATGGCGGGCGAAAGCAGATGGTCTCGGCGTAGGGGATGGCTTCAAAGCGGCATTCGAAGCTGGCATCGCGGGCGGCGCGGGTGGTGAGGTGGGTGATCACCGCGCGGGGGGCGAAGGCCTGGGGTGCGCCACCGCTGATGCGCAGGACCTGACCCGGCGCCAGGGTGGCGCTGCTGCTGGTGCCGCTCAGCAGGGTCTGGTGGTTGAGGTAACGCTCGTGGCGCAGGCGGGCGTAGAAGTAGCCGCTTTCGCTTTGCAGGTCCTCGTCCTGCAGATAGCGATCGCCGAGCTCGGTGTAGGGTTCGGCGTAGTGGTAGGCCTCGCCGTAGGTGGTTTTCGCGCCCCGGGTCTGGTCGACGTCGCTCTGCAGCCAGGCCTTGGCGTGACGCGGGTCGTAGGCGCGCAGGTGGAGGTTTTTTTCCACGACCCGATGGCTCGATTGCAGCTGCCAGACGCCGTCTTCATCGCTGCTGAGCCCGGCGGGCGGGCGCAACGGCAGTTCGACGTCGAACTGGTAACCGCGCTGGTCATCGCAGAATTCCACGACGTCGATATTCAGGCGCTGGTCGCTGGTGAACCGATACCAGATGCCCACTTCGGCCAACAATCGGGCGATGAAGGCCAGGTCGCTTTCGCCGAATTGCATCACCTGTTCGCGCTTGGGGTAGTCGCGCACCAGCCGGAACAGAAAGTCGTGGCCCTCGAATTCGTGGCGGCTGCGCAGGACGTGTTCGACGATCTGCGGCACCGACTGATGCTGGTAGAGGCGGTATTGCCGACCGCGCTCGAGCAGGGCCAGGCGTGGTTGCAGGGTCAGTTCGTAGCGCGCTTCGTCGACGGAGGCGGACAGCCGTTTGAAAGCGGTGATCACGCCGTTCAGGGTGCGTAGCGGTTTGATTTCAGGGAGGGGCAGGCCTTTGATGACCGGGGGCTGTTTGGCCGCGTACAGGCTGAAACGGGCGGCCTGGCCGAGCAGGTGTTCGGCGGCGATGTCCTGTTCGGGGCTGGTGAATTCCACCGTGTAGGTGAAGGGTTGGCTGAGGCGTTCCTGGCCGTGGAAGGCGAGGACGTCGAGGGGAGCCTCGAGGTTGCGGACCCAGAGTTTGTGGCGGCTGTGGTCGAAGAAGACGGGCAGTGTGGTGTTCAAATTTGGAGCTCCCTGGGGTGTACGGGGAGGCTTCATTTCCATCCCTCGTTCAAGCACTCGACAGCTTTCAAGAAGCGGACGCATGTTGAAAACAGGAAGTTTCTGAGTTGCGTGTAGGATGCATCCGGGTATTGCTGGACCTCTGTTGCCCTTGTCAGCGAGCAATGTCTGACCGCGATGAACGTTCCAAGACGAAGGTCGTTTTGATCTTTTGATAGTGGGTCTTTATGACTTCAAGGTTGTCATAAAGACAATTATTGTTGTTGTCTTAATGACTTTATATTTTCATAAGTCTTTGAATATATGTAGGTTAAGTTTTGGCACGTTTCGTGGAGTGATAGGAGGAAACGCAACCAAAGCAGGAAATCTCCATGTCCCGCTCCATCCCCTTCAGCTTCACGCTCTGCCTGTTGTTTTCCCCCCTGTGCATGGCCGATCAAGTCGTCCGCGAAGTGCCGGATACCACCGCCGGCAAAGGCTACGGTGCCCTGACCGGCATGATGGTCGGTGCCGTCGGCGGGCCAATCGGCGCACTGGTCGGCGCTGGCGCCGGGTTCTTTGCCGGCAGCTCGGTCCAGGAAGCCGCCGGCCTCACGGAAACCGCTTACGAGGTGAAGGACGCCCAGGGCGAAATCAGTACCGTGCGCTCGCCCAATGCCCACTTCGAGCCCGGTCAACAAGTGACTCGCAAAGGTCCGCGCCTGGTGCCTCAGGACAGCTGAAGCTGTCGCTGCTTTTGAAGCAAACCACGAACTCCTTTTTAGGATCCGCTCATGGGTCGGGTCCTCTTTTTTCTCAGCACCGCCATCAGTTAATCGACTGATTTATAACGATTAAAAAATAAATGCCCGAGCCGTGCGTTGGCCAGATTTGAATTCGCTGGAAAAACTTTCAATCAATCGAGGGGCAACACAATGCAAGCCATCAACGCCAAAGTCTTGAGCGCACTGGAAAACGTCATGGTGATTTCCACCACGGACCTGCAAGGCAACATCACCTACGTCAACGACCTGTTCTGCAAGCTCACCGGTTACAACAAAGAGGAATTGCTGGGCCAACCCCACAGTGTGGTTCGTCATCCTTCCGTGCCCAAGAGCACGTACAAGCAGATGTGGGACACCATCAAAAAAGGCGAAATCTGGACTGGCGTGATCCCTAACGTCGGCAAGGGCGGTGGCCTGTACGTGGTCGACACCACCGTACAACCGCTGTTCGATGAGCAGGGCAATATCGTCGAATACATCAGCATCCGCCGGGTGATCAACGACCTGATGAGTGACTTCGAAGCACTGGAGTTTTCCAAGGAGCAATTCGACGAACACTACGACAGGTAAACAGCCATGCCAGAGTTAATCGAACGCATCGTGATCGGTTATGGCTCTGAGTCCGGCAATGCTCATGGGCTGACGCAGCGCTTGTTGCGTCTGCCCTGTGTGCAGCCGTATGAATTGGCCGTGCAGGATCTCAATTCCCTGAAGCTCGACACACTGACCGCGCGGGATCTGTTGATTATTGTTTGCAGCTCCTTCGGTGACGGCGAACCGCCGGGCAATGCCGATCGCTTCCTGGATCAACTGATTGCACATGAAAAACTGATCGACCAGCCCTATGCGATCTTCGGCCTGGGCGATACGGCTTACCCGACGTTCTGCGGCTTTACCAAAAGCCTGGACGCCACACTGCTGCAAAAACAGGCCAAACCCTGGATCAATCGGGTGGACGCGGACACCGACTTCGACGGTTTTTTTGATGTCTGGTGCGCCACCCTGGAAGCGGTACTCAAGGGCGATCGGCGCGCCGGCAGCACGTTGAACCTGCAAGTCACCGCCTACGGTGAAAACGCGGCGTGGCCCGCGCGGGTGATCTCGCGCACCCGGCTTAACGCCACGGCGCCTCATGCCTGGCAGATTCGCCTCGACATCGAAGGCAGCGGTATCAAGTACCGTGCTGGCGACAACCTCTATGTCTTGGCGCAAAACGATCCGCGACTGCTGGCGCAGATAGGTCAATGGTTCGATCGCGAGGATGCTCGCACGCTGTTGGCGAGCAAGGAGCTGCGACAACTGGGCAAATCGCTGTTGCGCGACATCGCCCGGGTCAGCGGGCACGACACCTTGAAAACCCTGTTGAAGGTCAGCAACCGCAAGGAGCTGGAGGCTTATCTGTACGGCAGGGACGTACTCGACGTGCTGAGTGATTTTTGCGAGCCCGCGCACTTGAGCCTGGAAGACTTGGCCGAATGGTTGCCCGACTGTCTGCCGCGAGCGTATTCCATTGCCTCCCACGACAACCCCGGCTACGTCGACCTGTGCATTCGCGAAATTGCCTATGAAATGGCCGGCCGCTCGCGCAGCGGTGTCGCGACCGGCCATCTTGCCGGGCTGCACCCCGAGGTCCGGGTATTTGCCCGCAGCAACCCGCGCTTTCACCTGCCGCGGCAGGTCGAACACCCGGTCGTCCTGATTGGCACCGGGACCGGCATCGCCCCGTTGATCGCCCTGCTGGAGCAGATCGAGCAACAAAACAGCCCCGTGCAAACCTGCCTGATCTTCGGCGACCGCCGCCGGGCATCGGATTTCCTCTACCAGTCACGCCTGGAAAACTGGCAAATCAAGGGCGTGCTGGATGAGGTGATCACGGCGTTCTCCCGGGACGCCGACACGCGCTACTACGTGCAGGACGCCATGTTCGAACACGGCGCCTACCTGTGGGCATTGCTCGGCCAGGGCGCGCATCTGTACCTGTGTGGCAACAAAAGCAATCTGGAACGAGCCATCGAACAGGCGTTGCTGAACATTGCCATGAGCTTTGGCCAACTCGGTGAGGACGACGCGCAGGCCTTTGTCGCCGATCTGTCTGCCAGCAATCGCGTGCATAAAGAACTCTATTGAAGCTTTCCCGTTTTGGCGGGCGGACGAGCCGCAACTCGTCTGCCCGTCTTTTTTTCAGGGTGCCCGCAACAACGTCGATGGCAGCAGGCAGCTGCGGATGTCCATGACGATTTCCGGCGGCCTTGCGCCATGGGCCGGGGTCAGGACATGCAGGAGCAGCACGATGACGGCCATCCGGTGCGTGAGAAATTTTGACGCGTAAAAGGGCAAGTTATCAAACACGAGGGGCATTCACAGGCCGATCAGGTCGCGGTGCACTTCCAGGGAATTGCGTTCAACCCAGTTGTGCTGTAGCAGCCCGTCGGGACGCACTTCCCAGACAGCCGTACCGAGCATTTCAAAAGGCGTCAGGCAGGCGCGTCCACCAACAAACCCTTTGTTCTTGCCGCAAAGTTTCCAGCGTGACGCGACACGTGTGCCTTCGGCGTTCTGAAAGGTTTCGATGGCGTCGAACCGGAAGTCTTCGATCTTCGACAGGAAGGCGCCGATCCATTCGATGAACTGTTCGCGGCCTGTGATTTCGACGCCGCCTGAGGTGATGACGAAGTCTTCGGCGACGAACCTGGCAGCGGCTTGCGGATCGCGGGCTTGCCAGACTTCGCGCCAGAAGCGCTCGACGATTTCAACGGCATGGTTGGCTGACATGGTGTTGCTCCTCTGACTGAAAAACGCTGGTGTAGAGGATGTTCGAGTTTTGCCATCTAGAAGTCGAACGCATAATGTTTATGGCATTCAGTTGAGAGGCAAATACATCATGCAATCCGGCGATCTTGAAATCGATTTGCTCCGCGCGTTTATCGCGGTGGCGGAGACCGGCAGTTTCACCGCCGCGGCCGAGGTGATAGCCCGTTCACAATCGGCGGTGAGCCAGAAGATCATCCGCCTGGAGGAAATGCTTGGCATGCGGGTGTTCGAGCGCACCAGTCGCACCCTGACATTGACGGCGGATGGCGAGCGGGTGCTGGTCGGCGCACGAAAAATGCTGCTGCACTTTGATGAATTCATGCGCGGGATCAAGACACCGGTGACGGTCAACACCCTGCGCCTGGGTATCTCCGAAAACCTGGTGCCGACGCAATTGCCCATGCTCCTGTCGCGCTTCAACAAGCTGTATCCCGACCTGGAACTGGAGCTGACCACCGGTCTGAGCAATGACCTGCTGGCCGATCATGAAGCCGGGCTTCTGGATGTGGTCATCGCCAAGCGCAAGATGAGCGGGAGCGCGCAACGGGGGCGGGTGATCTGGCGTGAGCCGTTGGTGTGGATGGCGGCCAAGGATTACCAGATCGAAGCGGCGCGCCCCTTGCGCCTGGTGCTGATGCGACCACCCTGCGGTTACCGCGCGATCATGGTCGAGGCACTGGCTTCGGTGCACAGGGAGTGGTCGTCGACGTGCCTGGCCAGCAACCTTGGCGGGGTTCAGGCGGCGGTGGCTGCCGGGCTTGGGGTGACGGCCCTTGGCACGTCGTTTTTGCAGGAAGGCATGCGGATTATCGAACCGTCGCAGAAGCTGCCGACCTTGCCATCCACGGAGGTTGCGGTGATCGGTGACGAGCCGCGGACGCAGCATTTGGTGCAGCCGTTGGTGGCGTTGTTGACTGAGGGATTGATGGCGGGGGCGGGGCTGACCTGAGCCGCTATTACCTATTCAGGGCAAATACCTGTGGCGAGCGAGCAAGCTCTCTCGCCACAGGTTAGCCGTTTGGTAGATGAGCCGTGCTATCAAGCCCGCTCAAAAATCGCCGCAATCCCCTGGCCACCACCAATGCACATGGTCACCAGCGCATAACGCCCGTTGGTGCGATGCAGTTCGTGGATAGCCTTGGTGGCAATGATCGCGCCGGTCGCGCCCACCGGGTGACCCAGGGCGATGCCCGAGCCGTTCGGGTTGACCTTGGCCGGATCGAGGTCGAGTTCCTGGCTGACTGCACAAGCCTGCGCGGCGAAGGCGATGTTGGCTTCGATCACGTCCATGTCGGCGACGGTCAGGCCGGCACGCTTGAGCGCGATGCGCGTGGCCGGGACCGGACCCAGGCCCATCAGTTCCGGTTCAAGACCGGCATGGGCGTAGCTGACCAGGCGGGCCAGCGGGCGCAGGTTGTTGACCTGAACCGCGGCACCGGTCGCCATGACCAGGGCCGCCGCGCCGTCGTTGAGACCGGAGGCGTTGCCGGCAGTGACCGAGCCGTCCTTCTTGAACGCCGGTTTCATTTGCGCCAGCTGTTCCAGGGAGGTGGCGCGAGGGTGTTCATCGACGTTGAACAGCTTGGTGCCTTTGCGATCCTGGATTTCAACCGTGGCGATCTGCTCGGCGAAGTAGCCATTGGCGATGGCATGGGCCGCGCGTTTCTGGTCTTCGAAGGCCAGGGCGTCCTGCATCTCGCGGGTGATGCCATTGCGCGCGGCAACGTTCTCGGCGGTGATGCCCATGTGAAAGTTCTGGAACGGGTCATGCAGGATGCCAAGCATGTAGTCGACGGCCTGGACATTGCCCATGCGCGAGCCCCAGCGGGCCGATGGCAGCAGGTACGGGCCGCGGCTCATGGATTCGGCACCGGCACCGATGGCGATTTCGGCATCGCCCAGCAACAGTGTCTGCGCCGCACTGATGATGGCTTGCAGGCCGGAACCGCACAGGCGGTTGACGTTGTAGGCCGGGGTTTCCTTCGGGATGCCGGCATTCATGGCGGCAACGCGGGCGATGTAGGCGTCGCGGCATTCAGTGGGGATCACGTTGCCCATCACCAGATGGCCGACGAGGGTCGGGTCCACGGCGGCGCGTTCCAGGGCAGCCTTGACGGCCGTGGTTGCCAGGTCGGCCAGGGGCACATCCTTGAGCGAACCGCCAAACGTGCCGATGGCGGTACGGGCGGCGCTGACGACGTAGATTTCGGGAGTGTTCATGGCTGGTTTCCTTTCGGTGGATTCTTATCTGTACTGCGATTGAGCAGGGCGTTCAAGGCTGTTTTGGCCTCATCGGTGTTCAGGCGCTGGATGAACAGCAGGTTTTCTTCACGCAGGGTGGCTTGCAGTTCGGCCATGCCGGCCTGCTTCATCAGTTGCCGGGATTGACGTAGGGCTTGCTGGGGCAATACCAACAAGCGCTGGGCGATCTGTTGGGCGGCCGCCAGGCATTGCGCGCCATCGTCGAAGGCTTCATTGGCCAGTCCCCAGGCCACCGCCTCGGCGCCATTGAGGCTTTCGCCCAAAAGCAGCAGGCGTGCGGCGCGGACTTGGCCGAGCAGGCGCGGCAACAGCAGGCTGGCGCCGAACTCGGGGCACAGGCCCAGATTGACGAACGGCATGCGCAGCTTGGCGTTGCGGGTCACCAGCACCTGATCGCAATGCAGCAGCAAAGTCGTGCCGATGCCGATGGCCGCACCACACACCGCTGCGATCAGCGGTTTTTGCAAATGGGTCACGGCGCGCATCAGGCGGAAGGCCGGGCTGTCCAGGTGAGTCGGCGGCTCTTGCAGAAAGTCCACCAGGTCGTTGCCGCTGGTAAAGCCATTCGGGCCACCGGTCAGGATCACCACGCGGACCGTCTCTTCCTCGTCGGCCGCGAACAGCAGGTCGGCCAGCCGCGTGTACATGGCGTTGGTCAGCGCATTGAGCTTGTCGGGACGATCAATGGTCAGCGTCAGCACGCCATCGTGGTGTTCTTGTTTGATCAGGTCGGTCATGGCTGGCGCCTGCAAAGTCGATTCGGCGGCCACTTTAAGCGGCAGGCAAACCCCGCAGCTATGACAAAACGGGTCAACCGGACTGATGTTTTTTGCCATGTATCCCGTCAACCCGGTCGACACACCCATTCGGGGTATGGTGCCGCCGGGCGAATCGCCCAATAGTAGGGTCATCCGCTCATCCAGAGCCGAACTCGCTTGATAAGGTGCATTTGCTATGGGCAAGACACTGCTTAAGGTGATTTCCAGTCTGTTTGTTGTTCCGCTGACCCTGCACGCTCACGCCGCCGAGGTGAACGACGGCAAAACGCTCAGGCTGTACAACTGGGCGGATTACATCGGTGAAAAAACCCTTGCGAATTTCGAGAGGGACACCGGGATCAAAGTCATCTACGACACCTTCGATGCCTACGAAACGGTGCAGGCCAAGCTGTTGACCGGCCACTCCGGCTACGACCTGATCGTCTTGAATGCCTCCCTCGCACCGCCGTTGATCCAGGCCAAGGTGTTCCAGCCGCTGGATAAAAAGCTGCTGCCGGGCTGGAGCAATCTGGACCCGAAAGTCTTGCAGGACTTGCAGGGCTTTGATCCTGGAGTTGCGTACTCGGCGCCCTACACCTGGGGCAGCAACGGGGTCACCTACAACGTCGACAAGATCAAGGAACGCATGCCGGACGCGCCGATCGGTTCGCTGGCGATGATTTTTGATCCGAAGATCGTCTCCAGGTTTGCCGACTGCGGCGTCACCCTGCTCGATGCGCCTACCGAAGTCATTCCCATGGCCCTCAAGTACCTCGGCCGCGACCCGCGCAGTGCCGCGCCGGCGGACCTGAAAGCCGCGCAGGCGCTGCTGCTGTCGGTGCGGCCGTACATCCGCAAGTTCGACTCGGTCAATTACCTGACCAGCCTGCCCAATGGTGACGTATGCATGGCCATGACCTGGTCCGGCGACTACGCCACCGCCATGGCCCGTGCCGAAGAGGCGAAGAAACAGATCAACCTGGCCTATTTCATTCCCAAGGAAGGCTCGCTGATCTGGTTCGACAACCTGTACATCCCGGCCGACGCGCCCCACGTGGCCAATGCCCACAAGTTTCTCGAGTACCTGATGCAGCCACAGGTGATGGCCGATGTGAGCGATTACATCAACTACGCCAACAGCAACGCGGCCGCAACGCCCCTGCTTGATGCCAGTGTGCGGGATAACCCGGCGATCTATCCCGATGACGCCGTGCGTCAACGGCTCTTCCCGCAGAAAACCCAGGACGCGAAAGACATGCGCGCCATGACGCGGGTCTGGAGCACGGTGAAGAGCGGGATTTGATCGTCTAAATGTTCAGTTCGAGGTTTCTGTATGGCGACTCCAATCAAGAAAGTGTTCTCGCAGGCTGAAGAAGCTGCACTGGTCAAGGCCGACAAGGCCCATCACATGCACGGCTATCATGTGTTCGATGAGCACAGTGAGCAGGGTTCGCTGAACATTGTGGCCGGCGACGGCGCGTACATTTACGACACTGAGGGCAATCGTTTCCTTGATGCTGTTGGCGGCATGTGGTGCACCAACATTGGCCTGGGCCGTGAGGAAATGGCCCTGGCCATCGCCGATCAGGTACGGCAACTGGCCTATTCGAACCCGTTTTCCGACATGTCGAACAACGTCGCCATCCAGCTGTGCGAAAAACTCGCCAGCCTGGCCCCCGGCGACCTTGACCATGTGTTCCTGACCACCGGCGGATCGACCGCCGTGGACACCGCGTACAGGCTGATCCAGTACTACCAGAACTGCCGTGGCAAGCCGGAAAAGAAGCACGTCATCGCCCGTTTCAACGCCTATCACGGCTCGACCACCCTGACCATGTCGATTGGCAACAAGGCCGCCGACCGCGTGCCGGAGTTTGATTATGCCAACCCGCTGATCCACCACGTGTCCAATCCCAATCCGTATCGCGCGCCGGATGGCATGGATGAGGCGCAGTTCCTCGAATTCCTGGTCAGGGAGTTCGAAGACAAAATCCTGTCGATTGGCGCGGACAATGTGGCCGGGTTCTTCGCCGAGCCAGTGATGGGCTCGGGCGGGGTGATCATTGCGCCCAAGGGCTACCTCAAGCGCATGTGGGAAGTCTGCCAGCGCTACGACATCCTGTTCGTCGCCGACGAGGTGGTCACTTCGTTCGGCCGGCTGGGCAAGTTCTTCGCGTCAAAAGATGTGTTCGACGTGCAGCCCGACATCATCACCACCGCCAAGGGCCTGACCTCTGCGTACCTGCCGCTGGGTGCGTGCATCTTTTCCGACCGTATCTGGAAGGTCATCGCCGAGCCGGGCCAGGGCCGCTGCTTCACCCACGGCTTCACCTACAGCGGCCATCCGGTGTGCTGCACGGCGGCGCTGAAAAACATCGAGATCATCGAACGGGAACACCTGCTGCCCCATGTCGACGACGTCGGCGGCTACCTGGAACAGCGTCTGGCCACGCTGCGGGAACTGCCACTGGTGGGCGATGTTCGCTGCTTGAAACTGATGGCGTGCGTGGAGTTCGTCGCCGACAAACGCACCAAGGCGTTGTTCGCCGACGAGATCAACATCGGCGAGAAAATCCATGTGCGTGCCCAGGCCAGAGGCTTGCTGGTGCGGCCGATCATGCACCTCAATGTGATGTCGCCGCCGCTGATCCTGACTTATGCACAGGTCGACGAAATCGTCGACACCCTGCGCGAGTGCATCCTGGAAGTGGCGGCCGAGCTTGAGGCGAGCGGCCAGTATTTCGGCCAATGACTTCATCCGTCAGGCTTTTACCAAGTTCGTGTTCACCCGCTATGCTGCGGGGCATGAGCAAACCAACTGACGATACGCTGATCGCTATGCCCTTCGGGGCATTGCATAAATGGCATGGGGGCATGCACGAGGCATTCGCCCATATCGATGAGCCCGACGCCCTGCAATACCTGGCGTCGGCGCTGGCGCAGCTGGTGTCCATCGAGTCGATGATGATCAGCCTGGAGCGCAAGGACCGTGCGCCCCAGCTGCTGTATCAGCGCGGCATCGCCCAGGAGTATCAGGTCTCGATACTCGAACGCTATTTTGCCGGGGGCTACTTGCTTGACCCGTTCTGCCTGGCGGTGGAGCAGGGGTTGGCGCAAGGCTTCTATCACCTGGAAGAAATCGCCCCGGACAACTTTTTCGACAGCGACTATTACAAGGCTTATTACCTGAACGCGGGCTGTTCGGAAGACAGCTACTACATCGTCGATACCGGCAATGAGACCAAGATTTCCGTCAGCCTCTATCAAGGTTTCGGCGGTGAATGCCTGCGAGTCGACCAACTGAACCTGCTGCGCGCCGTCGAACCGCTGGTGCGCGAATTCGTCAGCGAATTCAGCCGCCGTGGTCTGCTGCGCAATAGCGATATTCAGTGCAATCACGAGCAAGGCCTGCGTGACGACCTCAAGCACCGGGTGCAATTGGCGTTCGAGCATTTCGGCAGTGATCTGCTCACCGAACGGGAGCGGGAAGTGGCGCACATGGTGTTGCGGGGGCACTCGGTGAAATCCACGGCGAGCGAGATGAACATCTCCCCGGAAACCGTGCGCATGCACCGCAAGAATCTGTACCTCAAGCTGCAAGTGGGTTCGCAGTCGGAGTTGTTTGCGCTGTTTATCGAGTGGTTGCGCGGGCATTGATCGCCCGACACAACCGATAACCCTGTGGGAGCGAGCCCGCTCCCACAAGGGGGGTCCCGCAGGGCTGGTCAGCGCGCCCGCAACCGTCGCCCGACCACATCCAGCACATCACAGCCATCGCGCAACGGGATGGCGCAAAGCAATGAAAAGTCGCTGAGAATAAAGGATTCGCACTCGATCGAGCCGCGCATGGACAGGTTTTCCAGGACCTGGGTGACGGCGCGGATTCGGTAATTGGCGGCGTCCATCAGGATGTCGAGCGGTGCGTGGGTGTCGACGAAGAGGGTGGGCATGTCGGTGCAGTTGCCGGTCAACGCCATGAAGCGGTTGTCGGGGTGTGGGGTTGGTTTTTCGTAGGGGGGATCAGGATGAATGGTTTTCATGCTTTTGGACTCTAGAGAAGGGAAAAACGGAGCTACCAAAAGCCTTCCTACGGGCCAGGGTGGCAGCCATGTACGGGGTAGGAATATCGAGTCCCTAGCACCTCGACCACGCCTAAGCGTGCCCGTACATAGCCGCCGCAGCTGATAGTACGGACGCATTTGAGCGGCCGCAAACCAGGTAACTGGCGCCAACGTGGTACTAGGGAATCTCGAGGTTCCTACACCCCATCACTGAATTTCAGTGACCCCCAAAGACTATCGATTGAGCGCCTTCCAAACCAGTTCACGCAAATCGCCACAATTCGAAGGAAATCTCCGAAGACCTTGCCCGGAAATGTCCTAGGACCTGTGGAACTTACATCCGCAAAAAGAGGGGATTGAGTTGTGGGTCAGGCACAACGGGCATGACCGAAGCCTAGGAAAAACAGAAATGTCCTACACCAATAGTCGCCTGAATCACCTCAATCCCTGTGGGAGCGAGCCTGCTCGCGATGGGGCCATTACATCCGACAGCGATGCCGGATGAGGATCAGTCTTCGCGCTTCACTACCAGAGTCAGAATGTCATAACTGGCCACCAACTCTCCGAGTTGGTTGGTCACTTCCACATCCCACGCCACCACCCCTTGCGGGATGCCTTGCGGGCTCTTTTTGCCCTGGTCGATCTTGCGTTTGCAGGTCAGGCGGGCCTGGATGGTGTCGCCGATGCCCACCGGGTTGATGAAGCGCAGGGTGTCGAGGCCGTAGTTGGCGAGCACCGGCCCGACGCCAGGGGACACGAACAGGCCTGCCGCGGCCGACAGTACAAAGTAGCCGTGGGCGATGCGCTTGCCGAACTGTGATTCCTTGGCCGCGATGTCGTCGAAGTGCATGTAGAAGTGGTCGCCCGACAGGCAGCCGAAGTTCACCAGGTCCGCCTCGGTGACGGTGCGACGGTGGGTCAGCAGCGACTCGCCGATCTGCAGGTCCTGGAAGTAGCGACGGAACGGGTGCACCTCCGTTTCGATGACCTTGGCGCCGCGTACGTATTCGCCGGTAACCGCCGCGAGCATGGTCGGCGAACCTTGTACCGCCGCGCGTTGCAGGTAGTGCTTCACTGCGCGCAGGCCGCCAAGCTCTTCACCGCCGCCGGCACGACCCGGACCACCATGCTTGAGTTGTGGCAGCGGCGAGCCGTGACCGGTGGATTCGCCGGCGCAGTTGCGGTCCAGCACCAGCAGACGGCCGTGCAGTGCAGCGGCGACCGGTACGGCTTTGGCCGCGATTTGTGGGTCTTTGGTGACCAGGCTGGCCACCAGGCTGCCCTTGCCGCGTGCGGCCAGGGCCAGGGCTTCGTCCAGATCGTCGTACGCCATCAAGGTGCTGACCGGACCGAATGCTTCGATGTCGTGAGCACCGCCTTCAGCGTGCGGATCGCGGGCCTGCAACAGGGTCGGGGCGAAGAACGCGCCCTTGTCGACGTTCTCGCCACGGGGTTCGAAACCATCGCGGGCACCGAACAGCAGGTCGCTGCTCTGCAATAGCATTTCCAGGCGCTCGGCCACGTCTTTCTGCTGATCGTGGGACGCCAGCGAACCCATGCGCACGCCTTCCACCGACGGGTCGCCGACCACGACCTTGGCCAGACGATCGCGCAGGCGTGTGGCCACTGCATCGATGTGCTTGGCCGGGACGATGGCGCGGCGGATGGCGGTGCATTTCTGCCCGGCCTTGGTGGTCATCTCCCCGGCGACTTCCTTGATGAACAGCTCGAATTCTTCGTCATCCGGGGTGACATCCGGGGCAAGGATCGCGCAGTTCAGCGAGTCGGCTTCGGCGGTGAACGGCACCGAGTTGCGAATCAGGTTCGGGTTGACCCGCAGCTTGGCGGCGGTGTCGGCAGAGCCGGTGAAGGTCACCACGTCCTGGCCTTGCAGGCGATCAAGCAGGTCGCCGGTGCCGCCGATGATCAGCTGCAGACTGCCGGTCGGCAGCAGGCCGGATTCGTCCATCAGGCGCACCACGGCTTCGGTCAGGTAGCTGGTGGCGCTGGCGGGCTTGACGATGCATGGCATACCGGCGAGGAAGCTCGGGGCGAATTTTTCCAGCATGCCCCAGATCGGGAAGTTGAAGGCGTTGATGTGCACCGCCACGCCACCGCGTGGCACCAGGATGTGGGTGCCGGCGAAGGTGCCCATTTTGCTCAGTTGCAGCGCCGGGCCTTCGTGTACGACGTTGCCCGACGGCAGCTCGCGGGAACCGAGGCTGGCGTAGGTGAACAGCGTGCTGTTGCCGCCTTCGATGTCGATCCAGCTGTCGGCACGGGTCGCGCCGCTGTGGTGGGAAATCGCGTAGAGCTGTTCCTTGCGCTCGGCCAGGTACAGCGCCAGGGCTTTGAGGCGCTGGGCGCGTTGCTGGAAGTCCAGGGCCATCAGGCCGCTGACGCCTTGGCGGCGGCCGTGTTCGATGGCTTCGGCGAAGTCCGGGCGCTCTTCATGGGTGCGGAAGATTTCATGGCCGTCGATGGCGCTGCGCAGGATCTGCGCGCCTTGTTGGCCGATCCAGCGGCCGGCGATGAAACTTTGCAGGGTGGGGGCATGCAGTGCAGGTGAAGAGGACATCACGATTGCTCCTGGTTATGAGGGGTTGTGGCGCGACCGTGACCGCGCCCTTTCGGAATTACCAAAGCGCCAAGGTGTAACCGACGATCAGCCGGTTCTCATCGAGGGCGGTAGTCAAGCCATTGCCAGAACGGAAGGTCACGTTGCGCCAGCGCAGGCTGACGTTCTTGAACACACCGCTCTGGATGACGTAGCTGATATCGGTGTCGCGCTCCCATTCGCGACCGTTGTCGACGCTGCCCGCCTTGACGTGGCGGCCGTCGGTGTAGCGGGACATGAAGGTCAGGCCGGGAATGCCTTGCGCCGCGAAGTCATAGTCGTAACGCAGCTGCCAGGAATCCTCGTCGGCGCGGGTAAAGGTGTTGAAAGTCACCAGGTTGACCACGTACGGATCGCCGCCGTTGAGGAACGGAAACGCGCTGTCGCCGGACAATTGCTGGTAGGCGGCACTGACCTTGTGGGCACCGTGGGACACCGTGAACATGCCGTTGAAGTTACGGTTGTCGATGCGCCCGGCCTGCTCGGCGCCGTCGCCGCGGCTGTCGAAATAACGCAGGTCGCTGCGCAGGTTGAAGCCATTACCCAACGGTTGCGTATGCACCAGTCCGGCGAATTGCTGGCGATAGATCTGGTCGAGCTTGCTGTAGTAGTAGCTCACATTCAGTTGCGGGCTGAACGCGTAGCTGCCACCGCCGAAGTCGAAGTGATCGCTGGTGGCGGCACCGAAGCCGATGTCATCGTTGCTGGAGGAGTCCCGCAGGTTGGCCTTGGTCAGGCGTCCGGCATTCACTGTCAGGCCGTCGATTTCCTGGCTGGTCAGCAAGCCACCTTCAAAGGTCGAACCCAACAGGCGTGTGTCGTTGTAAGTCACCACTGGCAATAAGGGCTGCAGGGTGCCGAGTTTCAACACGCTTTTGGATACCCGCAATTTTCCGGTCAGGCCCAGCTCGCTGTACTCGTCGTCCGGCTCATGGCTCTGTGGGCCAAACGGCAGCAGCCCGGTGCCACGACGGTCGGGACTGGAGTCGAGCTTGATCCCCAGTTCGCCCAGTGCGTCGAGACCGAAACCGAAGGTGCCGTCGGTGAACCCGGACTCGATGCGCGCAGTGAATCCCTGAGCCCATTCTTCGGCCCGGGATTGCGGCGCGTTGTCCTGACGGAAGTCGCGGTTGATGTAGTGATTGCGCATATCAATGCGGGCCTTGCTGTCGCCGATGAAGTCGGCCATGGCGCTGGGGGTGATCATGGGCAGACTCAATGCGGCGGCCAGCGAAAACAGTGATTCACAAGACGTGGTACGTGCGGGTTTCATTATTTTTGTTCCCAGCCAACTGATCGGTCGTCGTTTAGTGTTTGCTGGCGCCGGTGGCACCGATGCCGGTCATTGAGCGGATGAACTGCGCCAGATAACGGCCACGCTCAAGGGCTGCTCGGGGCGAGGTGTCGGTGACGGAAAACAGCCATGCACTAAAGAACGCCAGGCTCATGGAAAACAGCGCCGGGTTGGAGTACGGGAACAGTGCCTTGTCGTGATGCATCACGTTGACCCACACCGCGGGGCTCAGCACCAGCAACACAATCGCCGAGACCAGTCCGGACAAACTGCCGAGGACAGCGCCACGGGTGGTCAGGCCTTTCCAGTACATCGAAAGGAACAGCACCGGGAAATTCACCGAGGCGGCGATGGCCAGCACCAGACCCGAGAGGAAGGCAATGTTCTGCGATTCGAACAGCAGGCCGAGGATGATCGCCAATACACCAATGCACAGCGTGGCGATTCGCGAGACGCGCATCTCTTGCTGTTCACTGGCCTGGCCCTTGCGCATCACGCAGGCATACAGGTCGTGGGATACCGCCGAGGCGCCGGACAGCGCGAGTCCGGCGACCACCGCCAGAATGGTGGCGAAGGCCACCGCCGAAATGAAGCCGAGAAACAGGTTGCCGCCGACCGCCTGAGCCAGGTGCACGGCGACCATGTTGCCGCCGCCGATGATCGCGCCAGTCGCGTCGCGGTATGACGGATCGGTGCCGACCATGACGATCGCGCCAAAGCCGACAATGATCAGCAGCAGGTAGAAGTAGCCGATGAAACCGGTGGCGTAGAACACGCTTTTACGCGCTTCCTTGGCATCGCTGACGGTGAAGAAACGCATCAGGATATGCGGCAGGCCGGCGGTGCCGAACATCATGCCCAGCCCCAGGGAAATCGCGTCGATCGGGTTCGACAGCAAGCCGCCGGGCGCCATGATCGCGGTGCCTTTGGCGTGTACCGCGGTGGCGCCGGCAAACATTGCTTCGGTGCTGAACCCGAAATGTTTGAGCACCATGAACGCCATGAAACTGGTGCCGAACAGCAACATCACTGCTTTGATGATCTGCACCCAAGTGGTGGCGAGCATGCCGCCGAAGGTCACGTAGAACACCATCAACACGCCGACCAGCATCACGGCGTAGAGGTAGTCGATGCCGAACAGCAATTCGATCAGCTTGCCGGCGCCGACCATCTGCGCCACCAGGTACATCAACGCCACAGTCAGGGTGCCGAAGGCCGAGGTCAGGCGCACCGGCGTCTGCTCCAGGCGATAAGAGACTACGTCGGCAAAGGTGTATTTGCCCAGATTGCGCAGGCGTTCGGCGATCAGGAACAGGATGATCGGCCAGCCGGCCAAAACGCCCAGGGCATAGAGCAAGCCGTCGTAGCCGTTGAGGAACATCATCGCGGAAATGCCCAGGAAGGACGCGGCCGAGATCATGTCGCCGGCAATCGCCAGGCCGTTCTGGAAGCCCGTCATGCCGCCGCCAGCGGTGTAGAAATCACTGGCCGACCGGGTACGCAATGCCGCCCAGCGCGTCACGCCGAGGGTGAACAGCACGAACACCAGGAACATGCCGATGGCGTTCCAGTTCAAGGGGCGGGCGGCGCCTTCGGCAGCCACCGCCAGGTCCGTCACCGCTGCCAGCGGCAGCAGGAACAACGCGAGAAGGCGGCTCATCGTGCGCACTCCTGCTTGAGTTTTTCATTCAGCGGGTCGATCACGTTGTTGGCGCGATAGACATAGAAACCGGTCAGCGCAAAGGCCAGCCCGACGATGACGACACCCACCAGCATGCCCACGGTGGTCACACCGCCGCTCAGGGACTGGCCGAGGGTGGAGGGGGAAAACGCCACCAGCAGTACGAAGCCGTAATAGATCACCAACATGGTCAGGCTCAGCGACCAGTACAGCTTCTGTTTGCGACGAACCAGCTGGATGAAATCCGGGTGTTGGCGGATGAGTTCTATGTCTTGAGGGCTCATGGTTGTTCTCTTGTTTTTGTTGTGGGATGAACAGTGAGTTGGTGGCAGCTATGGGTTAACTGTGGGAGCGAGCCTGCTCGCGAAGAGGCCATCAAATTCAACATTGATGTTGCTTGATGCTCAGTCTTCGCGAGCAGGCTCGCTCCCACAGGATTTGGCGGTGTGGGTTTCAGAGCTGGTCGAAATCCAGCACTACCTTGTCGCTGATCGGGAAGGCCTGGCACGACAACACGTATCCGGCAGCGACCTCGTAGTCTTCCAGAGCGTGGTTGCTGTCCATTTCCACTTCGCCTTCGATGACCTTGCATTTGCAGGTCGAGCACACGCCGGCCTTGCACGAGTAAGGCAGTTCGGCGCCCTGGGCATTACCGGCGTCGAGGATGCTCTGGCTGTTGCGCGAAAGGTCAAAGGCCAGGGCGCGGCCGTCGCTGATCACGGTGATCTGGCTGACCGCCGAATCCACCTGCCGCGCGGCCTCGCGGGCTTCGCGTTTTTGCTGGCTGCCGGCGGCGGCGAACAGTTCGAAGTGAATGCGTTCCGGTGCCATGCCCTTGGCCTTGAGACTGTCGAGCACGGTTTCGGTCATTTCCTGCGGCCCGCAGATGAAGGCAGCGTCGAGGGCTTTTACATCGAGCCAACGGCTGAACAATTGCTCGCATTTCTCGGCGTTGATCCGGCCGTTGTACAGGTCCACATCCTGCTGCTCGCGGCTGAACACGAAGATCAGGTTCAGGCGTTGCAGGTAGCGGTTCTTCAAGTCCTCAAGCTGCTCGCGAAACAGTGCGCCGGAGCTGGAGCGGTTGCCGTACAGCAGAGTGACGCGGCTGTGAGGCTCGGTTTGCAGGGTGGTCTTGATGATCGACAGGATCGGCGTGATGCCGCTGCCCGCCGCGACGGCCAGGTATTGGCCATGGCGAGCCGGATCAAGTTCGACGCTGAAATGCCCGGCGGGCGGCATCACTTCCAGACTGTGTCCGGCCTTCAGTTGCTCGTTGGCAAACGCGGAAAAACGGCCGCCGGCCACGCGCTTGACCGCGACCCGCAGTTCGCCGTCATTGACGCCGGTGCAGATCGAGTAGGAGCGGCGCACTTCTTCGCCGTCCAGCTGGGTGCGCATCACCAGGTGCTGACCCTGGGTGAAATGGAAACTGTCTTGCAGGTCCTGCGGAATCTCGAAGGCGATGGACACCGCGTCACGGGTCTCGGTGCGTACGTCCTTGATGGTCAGGCTGTGAAATTTGCTCATTGTTGTTCTCCAGCTGGACGGCCGACGCCGCTCAGATGCACTTGAAATAGTCGAACGGTTCCCGGCAATCGACGCAGCGGTACAGCGCCTTGCACGCGGTGGAGCCGAACTCGCTGAGCACCTCGGTGTGGGCGCTGCCGCATTGCGGACAGACGATCACCGGGCTTTCACCGAGCAGGCTGCGCTTGCTGGTGCTGCCTTCGGGCGGCGCGATGCCATAGGCACGCAGGCGTTCACGGCCGCTGTCGCTGATCCAGTCGGTGGTCCAGGCCGGGGTCAAGCGGCGCTCCAGATTCGGCGCGCGAAAACCGGCCTGCTCCAGCGCCTCACGGATATCGCCCTCGATCACTTCGGTGGCGGGGCAGCCGGAGTAGGTCGGGGTGACCACCACGTGCAAGTGCCCGGCCTGCCAGTCCAGATCGCGGACGATGCCCAGGTCCACCACGCTGACCACCGGCACTTCCGGGTCCATGACCTCGGCCAGGATCGCCCAGGCGGCAGCCAGGTCGGTCGGTTGTGCCGGCCGGGCGCCGAGGTCGCTGGCAATCAGCTCACCAGGTTGCATCGGGGTACGCTCGTGGCAGGAACTGCATCTCGGCCAGCAGAATGCCCAAATGCTCGGTGTGCAGGCCCTTGCGCGCATTCAGGTAGAAATAGCTGGGCGCAGCCGGAACGGGCAGGGTGGCGCTGGCGAAGATGTCGTTGACCTTGGCTTGCCATTGCGCCGCCACACTGGCGATGCCCGGCGTGACACCGGCTTCGCAAAGACGCTGTTCGCTGTCATCGGCGGCGATCAGTTCAACGGTGAAACGCCAGACCTCGGGGATCGCCGCGAGCATGCGTTTGTGGCTTTGCTCGGTGCCGTCGCCCAGACGCTCGACCCACTCGCCGGAGCGGCGCAGGTGATAGGTGACTTCCTTGACCGCTTTGGCGGCGATGCCGGCGATGCGCTCATCGCTGGACTGGCTCAGGCCCTGGAGGACTGGCAGGTGCCAGGCGTCATAGAGGAACTGCTTGAGGATGGTCACCGCGTAGTCGCCGTTGGGTTGTTCCACCAGCAGCAGGTTGCGATAGGCACGTTCGTCGCGGCGGAACGCCAGGTCATCGGCGTCGCGGCCGTCGTCCAGCAATTCGGCGGCGTAGTCCAGCCAGTTGCGGGCCTGGCCGACGAGGTCGAGTCCGACGTTCATCAGCGCCAGCTCTTCTTCCAGTGCCGGGGCCTTGCCGCACCACTGGCACAGGCGCTGGCCCTGGATCAGGGCGCTGTCGCCCAGGCGCAGCAAGTATTCGATCAGATCGGTCTTGTTATTCATGGTCGACCTCACATGTGCCCGACTTCGGCCGGCAGCTCGTAGAAGCTGGCATGGCGGTAAACCTTGTCGTCCGACGGGTCGAACAGCGGGTCTTTTTCATCCGGCGACGAGGCGGTGATCAGCGCCGATGGCACGACCCACAGGCTCACGCCTTCGCTGCGACGGGTGTACAGCTCACGCGCGTTCTCGATGGCCATGGTGGTGTCGGCGGCGTGCACGCTGCCGACGTGCTTGTGGTTGAGGCCGTGCTTGCTGCGCACGAAGACTTCGAAAAGGGTCCACTCGGACATTTCAGTTACTCCACATCAGGTGGCCGAATCAGGCGGCGTTCTTGTTTTGTTTTTTGCGGGCGTGGGCGACGGCGGCTTCGCGAACCCAGGCGCCGTCTTCAATCGCCTTGCGGCGGGTGGCGACGCGTTCCTGGTTGCACGGGCCATTGCCTTTGAGCACTTCGTAGAATTCGTCCCACTGGATTTCGCCGAAGTCGTAGTGGCCGCGTTCGGCGTTCCACTTCAGGTCCGGATCGGGGCAGGTGCAGCCCAGCAGCTCCAGCTGCGGGATGGTCTGGTCGATGAAGCGCTGGCGCAGTTCATCGTTGCTCTGGCGCTTGATCTTCCAGGCCATGGACTGAGCGCTGTTGGGCGAGTGTTCGTCGCTCGGGCCGAACATCATCAGCGACGGCCACCACAGGCGGTTGATTGCGTCCTGGACCATGTCTTTTTGCGCCTGAGTGCCGTGGCGCATCATGGTCAGGAGGATTTCGTAGCCCTGGCGCTGGTGAAAGCTCTCTTCCTTGCAGATGCGGATCATCGCCCGCGAGTAAGGGCCGTAGGAGGTGCGTTGCAATACGACCTGGTTAACGATTGCCGCACCGTCCACCAGCCAGCCCACCGCGCCCATGTCCGCCCAGTTCAGCGTCGGGTAATTGAAGATGCTCGAGTACTTGGCCTTGCCGCTGTGCAGCTTGTCGATTTCTTCATCGCGGTCGGCACCCAGGGTTTCCATGGCGCTGTACAGGTACAGACCGTGACCGGCCTCGTCCTGGATCTTGGCCATCAACTGCAGTTTGCGTTTGAGCGATGGTGCGCGGGTGACCCAGTTGCCTTCAGGCAGCATGCCGACGATTTCGGAGTGAGCGTGCTGGGAAATCTGCCGGATCAGGGTTTGCCGGTAGGCATCTGGCATCCAGTTCTTGGCTTCGATCTTGATTTCTGAATCGATTTTTTCCTGGAAAGCGCGCTCCTGTTCGGACATCTCCGACAGGTCTTTTATGCGTTTTACGCCTGTTTCTACTAGCTGTGCGTACATGGGGGTCTCCCGCCGTGAATCTGTTCGAGGGCATGGAGAACTTTATAAGCGATACAGAAATTAATATCAAACATAAAAAATCGTGTCGCATGTATTTTTGTATCGCTTCTGACGTATGGAAGGGCGGGTTGGGGTTCCGAGCTGGAACCGACACCGTTCAACTGGCGGATGGTGATGATCGTGACGGGATTGATCATCGCCGGGTTTGTCACCTTCGGGCTGGGGATGATTGCGGCGTTTGCCTATCTATGCTTCGCGTGCTTTCGGGGTTCCCGGCGCAAGAAACGGCTGATCAGCGAATTGAACGCCTTTCTTGGCAAGCTCAGCTCCTCGGCGGCCAATCCCGCGCAACCGCAGGCCAACCCGTTTGAAGCCATGCTGCAGGCAACGGGTATTGACCTGTCCTAACGCCAGGTTCAGATGATCTCGATGCAGTTTGAACTTCCCGTTCAGGTTGAAACCCCGACCCAGGTGCAGGCTCCCGCCGAGGCGGCAAGCGAGGGGCTGGACACCGAGGGTGTGCGCAGGGCGTTGTCGCGCAAAGGGTGATTTTGGTTGATCCCCTGCAGGAGCGAGCCTGCTTGCGATGAGCCACAGATCGCTGCGCGGGGTATCAGGCAGTCAGTGTCATCGTTGACGCCCATCGCGAGGAAGGTGCACTCAGGGCAGGGAAGGGGCATAAAAACAGGGCGGGCATTTCGAATGGTTCTAAAGGGCTGTCATGTTTGACAGTTATCGATTCTGTGGAGAAAGCAAATAATCCGTACCAAGTCCGGTAGGCTGACTCGGGGTGGTTCAACGGACTCAGGATGAAAGAAAAAGGCTCCCGGAACGTTTCAGGCGAGGTCCAATGAACGCGGCGCCACACGGACGCTCAATGCGAAAGGCGTGAACGGTCACCCAATAGTCAGATCAGGGTGAGTGGCGGTTGCCATGCAAACTTAAGAGGATGAGGAGCAGACATCATGTCTACAGTCAGAATTTCGAATCTGCCAGCGCGCATACTCTTTAGCGCAATTACCGAGTTGGCGCGACAAGCCGGGTTGGAATACTCCAACGCAGTGAACGTCAACCGACGGGAGCCGGCGATTGAGTTTCTCGATGCAAAGTGGAAGGGACTGGACCCTGGGGAGACAAAGACATTCCGGGACGAGTTTATCCGCGCGTTCTCGGACGCGTATGCGGCCAGCGGCTTTAGCGACGGGCAATCCGGCGCAGGGGGGGCAGCGACGAGGACGGTGCCAGCTGCCGTGCCGGTAGTCGTCTTCTTGAGTGGGGGACAGTCGGAAGAAGAAGCCAGTATCAATGAGTTCAGATGGAAATCCGCGTCAGCATGATCCTGGATTCGCCCCGGCCCCGGTAGCAGCAGGGTGAACCTGGACCACTTTATTGAAGGATTTCCGACTCTTGCCCACGCAATCTATCCGGTAAGCGCCACGTGAGAGCAAGACCCATCCGAACGCTGCGTCACGGCGTCAAAGTGTGAGCGAATTCTTTTTCATGAAGATCAAGAGCGTCTTTCCCGGTAATGCGTGAAGACAAAAAAGCCCCGCGTCAGCGGGGCTCAAAGGGGTGCAGCAGTCATGCTTTAGGGCGTTTGTCCATCACGTGGCAAGCCTTGCCCTCGGAGCGCTTGATCGAGTGGAAAGGCTGCAGGACGATCCGCGAACTGATGCCGATGTAGGTCTTGATGTGCTTGCTCAACTCGCCACAGACGGCCTTCTGCTGTTCGTCGCTCAGGTGCTGATGTTCAGCCTTGAGTTCGACGTGCACGTCAACGCTGTCCAGGTTGCCATTGCGATACAGATGGATCTCATAACACTCGGCAAGTTGTTTGATTTTCAGCACCTGCTCCTCGATCTGCGTCGGGAACACGTTGACCCCGCGGATGATCAGCATGTCGTCGCTGCGTCCGGTGATTTTGTCGATGCGGCGCATCGGCCGTGCGGTGCCCGGCAGCAGGCGCGTCAGGTCGCGGGTGCGGTAGCGGATCATCGGCAGGGCTTCTTTGCTCAGGGAGGTGAACACCAGTTCGCCCATCTGACCGTCCGGCAGCACTTCACCGGTGACCGGGTCGATGATTTCCGGGTAGAAGTGGTCTTCCCAGATGGTCGGGCCGTCCTTGGTTTCGGCGCATTCCATGGCGACGCCCGGCCCCATGATTTCCGAGAGGCCGTAGATGTCCAGGGCGGTGATGCCCAGGCGTTGCTCGATGGCACTGCGCAGTTCGGCGGTCCATGGTTCGGCGCCGAAAATGCCCAGGCGCAGGGCCAGTTTGTGCGGGTCGATGCCCTGGCGCTCGATTTCATCGGCAATGTTGAGCATATAGGACGGCGTGACCATGATGATGTCCGGCTGGAAATCCTTGATCAGCTGCACTTGTTTTTCGGTCTGGCCGCCGGACATCGGGATCACCGTGCAACCCAGGCGCTCGGCACCGTAATGCGCGCCGAGGCCGCCGGTGAACAGGCCGTAGCCATAGGAAATGTGCACTTTATCGCCACGACGCCCGCCCGCCGCGCGGATCGAACGGGCCACGACGTTGGCCCAGGTGTCGATGTCGTTCTGGGTGTAGCCGACGACGGTCGGTTTGCCGGTGGTGCCGCTGGACGCGTGCAGGCGCACGATGTCGTGCATCGGCACGGCAAACATGCCGTAGGGGTAGTTGTCGCGCAGGTCGGATTTGGTGGTGAACGGGAATTTCGCCAGGTCGTCGAGGGACTTGATGTCATCCGGGTGCACGCCCAGCGCGTCGAAGCGCTGACGGTACAGCGGCACGTTGTTGTAGGCGTGGTTCAGGCTCCAGCGCAGGCGTTCGAGCTGGTGCTGACGAAGTTCGTCGACGCTGGCGGTTTCCAGCGGGTCCAGCACAGGATCAAGCACGGATTGGGCAATTGGCATGTTCATGACTTCACTCGAATTGTTTTTGTGTTCCAGCCCTTTCGCACAAGGGCTTTGAGTGCATGACCCAAGGATACCTCTCGGTTCCTCGGGAATCGCGGTTCTTTAGTGGGATAGACGCTCGATGATCAGCGCGATCCCCTGGCCGACGCCGATGCACATGGTGCACAGGGCGTAGCGACCGTTGCGTTCTTCCAGTTCATGCAGGGCCGTGGTCACCAGTCGCGCGCCGCTCATGCCCAGCGGATGGCCGAGGGCGATGGCGCCGCCGTTGGGGTTGACCCGTGGATCGGTGTCGTTCAAACCCAGTTCGCGCAACACGGCCAGGCCTTGTGCGGCGAAGGCTTCGTTGAGTTCGATCACGTCCATGTCGGCCAGGCTCAGGTTGGCCAGCTCCAGCACCTTGCGGGTCGCCGGTACCGGGCCGATGCCCATGATGCGCGGCTCGACACCGGCAGTGGCCATCGCCACCACGCGGCCACGGGCGGTCAGGCCGTGACGTTTGGCGGCTTCGGGGCTGGCCAGCAGCAGGGCGCAGGCACCGTCGTTGACGCCCGAGGCGTTGCCGGCGGTGACGCTACCGCCTTCGCGGAACGGCGTACCGAGTCTGGCAAGCTGCTCAAGGGTGGTGTCGCCGCGTGGGTGTTCATCGTGTTCGACGACTTTGGCCGGGCCTTTGCGCTGGGGGATTTCCACCGCAACGATTTCCTTGGCCAGGCGTCCGTTGGCCTGGGCGGCCGCGGCGCGTTGCTGGCTGCGCAGGGCGAAGGCATCCTGATCGGCCCGGGAGATGTTGAACTGTTCGGCGACGTTTTCTGCGGTTTCCGGCATGGAGTCGATACCGAAGGCCTTTTTCATCAGCGGATTGACGAAGCGCCAGCCGATGGTGGTATCGAAGATTTCAGCCTGACGGGAAAACGCCTGCTCGGCCTTGCCCATCACCAGCGGTGCGCGGGACATCGATTCGACCCCGCCCACCAGCATCAACCCTGCCTCGCCACTGCGAATCGCCCGGGCCGCAGTGCCCACCGCGTCCAGCCCGGAACCGCACAGACGATTGAGGGTGGTGCCCGGCACGCTGACCGGCAACCCGGCCAGCAGCGCCGACATGCGCGCGACGTTGCGGTTGTCTTCGCCGGCCTGGTTGGCGCAGCCGTAGATCACATCGTCGACCTGGCTCCAGTCCACGTTCGGGTGGCGGCGCAGCAATTCGCGCAGCGGCACCGCGCCGAGGTCGTCGGCGCGCACGCTGCTCAACACTCCGGCGTAGCGGCCGATGGGGGTGCGTACCGCGTCGATGATCAGGGCATCATTCATTCGGGTTCTCCTGCGTCAGCACCGGGCCGCGCACTTTGTAGGATTTGCCATGGAACAGGGCGATCAACTGGCCCTGCTGGTTTTCAATGCGTACGTCGTAGTTGCCGGTGCGGCCGGAACGGCTTTGCTCGATGCAGTCGGCATTGAGCGTGTCACCCAGGCGCGCCGGGGCGATGTAGTCGATGCTGCAGCCGATGGCCACGGTGGCTTCGTTGTAGCTGTTGCAGGCAAAGGCAAACGCCGAGTCGGCGAGGGCGAACAGGTAACCGCCGTGGCAGGTGCCGTGGCCTTGCAGCATGTCGGCCCGCACGGTCATGCCCACGCGGGCAACGCCCGGGCCGGCGGACAGCAGGCGCATGCCCATGGCCTGGCTGGCGGTGTCGCGCTGGAACAACGCTTGCGCGCAGTCGCTGGCCAGGTTCATCGCTTGGTGATTAGTCATGGAAGTTTCTCCCTTCGGCCACACGGCGGCGCAACAACAGCGATGGTCGGTAGCGTTCTTCGCCGTATGCGGCTTGCAGGTTGTCCAGCGTGGTGAGGATCTGTGGCAGGCCAACGGCATCGGCCCAGGCCAGCGGACCTTGGGGATAGTTGACCCCGGCGCGCATCGCCAGATCGATGTCGGCGGCCGAGGCCACGCCTTGCAACAGGGCGTCCGCCGCTTCGTTGGCGAGCATTGCCACGGTGCGTAATACCGCGAGCGCCGGGCTGTCGCTGAGCGGGCTGACCTTGAGCCCGGCCCGTTGCAGCAGGGCGATACCTTGTTCGAGAGCCAACGGATCAATGCCGGCTGCATAGCTGATCGCGATGCGCCGGGCCTTGGCGTAGTCGTGGGCCAGATCCAGCAGGATCAGGTTGTGCAGCCCGTCTTCCCGAGCGCGCTGACAGGCCATGCGTCCGTCGCTCAGGGCCAGCACAGCGTCACCGACCCGCAGCAAGCCGCGGCCATCGCGCTGGATGACGTTCACGCCTTGCTCACGCAGACGCCCCAGCAAACCGTTGGCAATGCCCAAATTTCCTTCGGCAACGCAAACTTCAACGCTGGCGCCGCTGCTGGTTTCAGCAGCCTGCGGGCGTTCGGCACTGGGTGCGTAGCTGTAGAAACCTTGACCGCTTTTGCGCCCCAGACGCCCGCCGTCCACCAGTTCCTTCTGGATCAGCGAAGGCTGGAAACGGGTGTCCTGGTAGTAGGCGTCGAACACCGAGCAGGTCACCGCATAGTTGACGTCATGGCCGATCAGGTCGGTCAGCTCGAAAGCGCCCATGGCAAAACCGCCGGCATCGCGCATCAGCGCATCCAGGGTCGGGCAATCGGTGGCGCGTTCTTGCAATAGACGCAGGCTTTCGGCGTAGAACGGTCGGGCCACGCGGTTAACGATAAAGCCCGGGGTGGAGCGGGTGTGTACCGGTTTTTTACCCCAGGCCCTGGCGGTGTCGTACAGACACTCGGCCAATACCGGATCGCTGGCCAGGCCGGAGACGATTTCCACCAGCGCCATGACTGGCGCCGGGTTGAAAAAGTGCAGACCCAGCAGGCGCTGCGGATGTTTAAGCTGTGCGGCAATGCCGGTGATCGACAGCGACGAGGTGTTGCTGGCCAGGATGCACTGCGCGCCGCAAATGCCTTCCAGCTGACGGAAGAGCGCGCGTTTGACTTCGAGGTTCTCGACGATGGCTTCGATGATCAAATCGCAATCGGCCAGGGCTTCGATGGCTTCCACCGCTTGCAGGCGGGCAATGGTTGCGCTGCGCGACTCGGCGGACAGCTTGCCGTTCTCGACCCGCTTGCCCAGTTGCCGGTCAATGCCTTCGATGGCCTGGGCCGCCGCGCCGGGACGATTGTCCAGCAGCAGTACTGGATGCCCGGCCTGCGCTGCGACCTGGGCAATGCCCGCGCCCATGGCACCGGCGCCGATCACGGCAATGCGTGCGTTGGTATTGAGTGCCGTCATGACTCAGCGTCCCTTGAAACTGGGGGTGCGTTTTTCCATGAAGGCGCTGACGCCTTCGCGGTAATCCTCGCTGCGCCCGGCCAGGCGTTGCAGGTCGCGTTCGAGTTCGAGTTGTTCGTCGAAGCTGTTGCTCATGCTGGCGTTGAGGCTGCGCTTGATCAGGGCCAGGCCATAGGTCGGCTGGGTGGCCAGGTGTTGCGCGAGTTTGAGCGCTTCGTCGCGCAGTTCGGCGTCTTCCACGCAGCGGTAAATCAGGCCCCATTGCTCGGCTTGTTCGGCGCTCAGGCGATTGCCGAGCAAGGCCAGGGCTTTGGCGCGGGCCATGCCGACCAGGCGGGGCAGGGTCCAGGTGCCGCCAGAGTCGGGGATCAGGCCGATCTTGCAGAACGCCTGGATGAAACTGGCCGAACGCGCCGCCAGTACCAGATCGCACGCCAATGGAATGTTTGCGCCAGCACCCGCCGCCACGCCGTTGACCGCGCAGATGACGGGCATCGGCAGGTCACGCAATTGGCGGATCAGCGGGTTGTAGAACTTCTCGATGGATTCGCCCAGGTCCGGTACGGCGCTGCCCGGCGCCACATTGCGGTCGCTGAGGTCTTGCCCGGCGCAGAAACCACGGCCTTCACCGGTCAGCAGCAACACGCGCACGTCCGGGTTCTGCCGCACTTGCTTGAGCGCTTCCTTCACTTCGCCATGCATCTGGGTGTTGAAGCTGTTGAGTTGGTCCGGGCGATTGAGGCTGAGCAGGGCGACGCCAGCCTCGATGGAAAACAGGATGTGTTCGAAGTTCATGGTCTTGGCACTCTCTTGGAATTCGTTAGGCGGGTTAACCGGATTACTGGCCGGTGAAAGTCGGCATGCGTTTTTCCTGGAAGGCGGCAATGCCTTCGTCGCGGTCGCGGGTGCCGGCCAGCACGGTGAAGGCGTGGCGCTCGAAACGCAGGCCGCTGGCCAGGTCGGTGTCCATGGCCTTGAGCAACGCTTCCTTGGCCAGGCGCACTGCCAGTGGTGCCTTGGCGGCGATGGTGCGGGCGACCTGCAGGGCGCGTTCGACGGTGAATTCCGGTTGCGTGACTTCGCTGACCAGGCCGGCGCGTTGCGCCTGACGGGCGTCGATCGGCTCGCCGGTCAGCACCATTTGCATGGCCATGGATTTGCCGACGGCACGCAACAGGCGTTGGGTGCCACCGGCGCCGGGCATGATCCCGAGGTTGATTTCCGGCTGGCCGAAGCGGGCGTCTTCGCCGGCAATGATGATGTCGGCGTGCATCGCCAGTTCGCAGCCGCCGCCCAGGGCGAAGCCGTTGACGGCGGCGATCAGCGGTTTGCTGAAGCGGGTGATGGCTTGCCACGAAGCCTGGCGCGGGTCGTCGAGGATGCCGACCAGATCGCGCTCGGCCATTTCCTTGATGTCGGCACCGGCGGCAAACGCCTTGCGACTGCCGGTGATGACCACGGCGCGGGTGTCGGGGTCGGTTTGAGCAGCGCTGAGTTCGTCGGCCAGTTCGCCCAGCAACTGGGTGTTCAGGGCATTCAACGCCTGCGGGCGCTGCAGGGTAATCAGGCGCACGCCAGACTCGATCATCTCGACGGCAAGGGTTAGAGGCATGGCGGATGCCCTCACGGTGCACGCTCGGCGGTGATGCCGGCTTGTTATTGGATCGGCGGCGGGGGCCGGTTTTGCCGGAGTATACCTATAACGTGATACGTAAAATCAACATAAAAAACGTTTTAATGTGTCCTATTGTCGGATTCTGGATTTTTATAGGTAGGCTGTTTGAAGTGGGTGTTCATGCTGTGAGCATTGATTTTACTGGTGTTTATGAGGGGCTCGGTGCTTGAAAAACACCCCATCTGAATCGGCCTATCAAGTGATACGCTTTTTAATCTTTGTGCTGATAAAAGCGATGTGATACAAAATGAGTTCATATCGGCATCGCTTTGTGAAGGAACCTGCCAATGACCTGCTACAGCCTCGATGGCCTGACCCCGGTGGTCGACCCCAGTGCTTATGTGCACCCGTCAGCGGTATTGATTGGTGACGTGATCATCGGCCCGCATTGCTACGTCGGGCCGCTGGCGAGCCTGCGCGGTGACTTCGGGCGGATCGTGCTGCAAGAGGGCGCCAACTTGCAGGACACCTGCGTGATGCACGGCTTCCCGGACAGTGACACCGTGGTCGAACGCAACGGCCACATCGGTCATGGCGCGGTGCTGCACGGTTGCCGGATCGGCGCCGATGCGCTGGTGGGCATGAATGCGGTGGTGATGGACAACGCACGCATCGGCCCGCGGTCCATTGTGTCGGCAGCGGCGTTCGTCAAGGCCGGCTTCGAATGCCCGGAGCAGTCGCTGGTCATGGGCGCACCGGCCAGCGTCAAGCGCACCCTCAGTGATCAGGAAGTGGCGTGGAAGCAGGCGGGTACTCGTGAGTATCAGGAACTGACCCAGCGATGCCTCACGCAGATGCAGGTTTGTGAACCGTTGGCCGAGCCGGAAGCGGATCGGCCGCGTATGAGTGACCGTGGGTTGCGGCCTAAAGGCAGCACCTTATGAACACTAATACCCCTGTGGGAGCGAGCCTGCTCGCGAATACGGTCTGACATTCAACATTGATGGTGACTGACACACCGCTTCGCGAGCAGGCTCGCTCCCACAAGGGGACTGCACTTAATCAGTTGGCTTTCGGTATATTCCTTTTCTTTTTTCAGCCCGGTACGCCCATGTCGTCCCTGACACCCCTGAACCATCTGATCACCCGTTTCCAGGAGCAGACGCCGATTCGCGCCAGCTCCCTGATCATCACGCTGTACGGTGATGCCATCGAGCCCCATGGCGGGACGGTCTGGCTCGGCAGTCTGATTCAACTGCTCGAACCGATCGGCATCAACGAGCGGCTGATCCGCACTTCGATTTTTCGCCTGACCAAGGAAGGCTGGCTGACCGCCGAGAAAGTCGGCCGACGCAGTTACTACAGCCTGACCGGCACCGGTCGCCGGCGTTTCGACAAGGCGTTCAAACGGGTCTACAGCACCAGCATGCCGGCCTGGGATGGTTCGTGGTGCCTGGTGATGCTCTCGCAGTTGACCCAGGACAAGCGCAAGCAAGTGCGCGAAGAGCTGGAATGGCAAGGTTTTGGTGCGATTTCGCCGGCGGTGCTGGCTTGCCCGCGCAGCGACCGCACCGATGTCAACGCGACCCTGCTCGACCTCGGCGCCCTTGAAGAAACCATCGTTTTCGAAACCACCGCCCAGGACGTGCTGGCCTCCAAGGCCCTGCGCCTGCAAGTGCGCGAGAGCTGGAACATCGAGGAACTGGCGGCCCATTACAGCGAGTTCATCCAACTGTTCCGACCACTCTGGCAAGCGCTTCGCGAGCAGGAAAATCTGCAGCCGTCCGATTGCTTCCTGGCACGGATCCTGCTGATTCACGAATACCGCAAACTGTTGTTGCGCGACCCGCAACTGCCGGATGAATTGTTACCCGGCGATTGGGAAGGTCGAGCCGCCCGCCAGTTGTGCCGCAATATTTACCGGTTGATCTACGCCAAGGCCGAGGAATGGCTGAACAGTGCACTGGAAACCGCCGACGGCCCGTTGCCGGACGTGGGCGAAAGTTTTTATCGACGTTTTGGCGGGTTGAAGTAACCCGTCGTCGTTAAGGGAGAGTCACTGTTCAGGAGAGCATTTGGATTGACGTAGACAATAAAAATAAGCCTGCGTGAGGCCTGCCATGATTTCTACAAACGCACAGCGCCAGGATGGGTTCGATCAGTGGATCCATCAGATCAACCAGATCTGTGGCGCCTTCAACGCCAAACCCTTGGGTGCCGGATTTTCCGGAAAAATCCGCGAATACCGCAGCGATGCGCTCAAGCTCAGCTTCGTCGATGCCTGCCAGGCGCGGTTGTACCGCACGCCTCAGCAAGTCGCGGCGAACGAGGGCGGCAAATACTTCGCGGTGTTCCAGCTCGAGGGCACGGCGGGCATGGCCCAGGGCGACGACAAGGTGCTGTTGTCGGCCGGTGACATCACCCTGATCGATGCCGCGCGGCCCAGTGATTTCACCTACAGCGAAAACTCCCGGCAATTGTCGCTGATCTTGCCCTATCAACTGGTGGAGCAGACCCTGCGCTTCAACCAGGTCAAGTGCGGGCACCGGATCGCCGGGACATCGCCCATCGCCATGCTCTCGCACCGTCTGATCCTCGACGCCACGCGCCAGCCGGACCTGAGCCGCCAGGAAAGCGAAGCGACCCTGGAAGCGATTGTCAGCCTGCTGCGTCCGGCGATCAGCCAGACCGACGATTGCACGGACCTGCACGAGCGCACCTTCCGCAAGACCCTGAGCTTCATCGACCAGCACATCCGCTCCGAAGAGCTGTGCCCGGAATGGCTGGCGCGGGAAGTCGGCATGTCGACCCGTGGCCTGTACCGGATGTTTGCCAAGAAAGGCCTGGTGGTGGCGCGCTACATCAAGAACCGTCGCCTGGACCTGTGCGCCGAGTCCCTGCGCCAATCGGGCAAGGAGCAGAAGCTGTCGGTGCTGGGTTACTCGTGGGGGTTTTCCGATTCGAGCTACTTCTCGACCGCGTTCAAGTCGCGCTTCGGCATTGCGCCGGGGGAGTACCGTAAACAACACGCTTGAGATTTCACTGAAGAACACATAACCCCTTGTGGGAGCGGGCTGTGGCGAGGGGATAAATCCTCTCGCCACAGCCCGCTCCCACAAGGGGTTATGTGTGTTGCCCCGTTATTTCGGGGCGTTCAGGTTCAACGTCGGCGTTTCATCAAAGAAATTCCACGGTTTCAACAGCACATGCACCCACTCGGTCGGCATGATCGGCCACTCTTCGGCCCGGGCGACGTGGGTGGTGCCGGTGGTGAGCCAGACCACATCGTCGGTGTTTTCGATGGAGTGGTTATCCTGGGTGAACTGCCCCAGGCCCGAGTCCTTGTCCGAGCGGTTCGGGTATTTGCCTTCCGGGTACATCTCTTGCGGGTTGTATTGCGTCACCCACAGCTGCTTGTCCATGAAATTCAGGCGGTGGTAGAGCCATTCGTCCTTGCCGAAGTTGGCGCCCTTGGCCACCGGGTGCGTGCCGCCGGCGTAGGGAATCAACTGATAGGAAACCGGGTTGCCGACCTTGTTTTCCTTGCTGAAGTTGGTCAGCAGGCGCACGGTCGACGGGTCGAATTTCTGCGCGGCCTGTTGTTCGGTGCTGACCACTTTGGTTTCGGTCTGCATGGTGCTGGTTCGCGGGCCGCCACGGTCGTTGGGCAGTACCACCGGGTTCACTTCCACCAGCGAATTGCTTTCGCCGTCCACGTCCATGTCGAGGCGGAAGTTATAGATGTGCTGGTGGGTGGTGCCGACGATGTTGTGGTCGAGCAGGGTGCCGTAGCGCGTGTCTTCCTTGGCGGTGTCTTCGTGCATGGTCCTGGATTTCACGCCCTTGACCGCTTCGATCCCGGTGGCGCCGGCGTCGATGCCGATGGTGCCGTTCTGCTGGAAGACCCAGTCGAAAATGTAGTCATAGTTGCCGACGGTGCTGATCCAGCGCACCACCAGTTCACGGCGCTCGGTGCTGAGGTTGGGCTGGCCCATCTCCTGATGTTTGTATTCCGGGCCGGCATAGCGCTCGAACACCGCCATGGCGCGGGGGATCGAGGTCGGCGCGCCGGTGTAGTCGGCGATGGTAGCGTCCAGCAGCACGGCGTTTTCCGGGGCGTCTTTGCCACGGGCGATCGGCGAAGTCAGGGTGCCCATGCCGTAGTCGCCGGAATCCAGGTAGGCCTTGAAGTACCAGCCCACGTCCGGATCGCCATAAGGCACGATCATGCCGCCCAGCGAGCCTTCGTACATGATTTTGCGTTTCTTGCCCTTGTCGTCGTAGGTGACGGTGGACAGGATCGGACCGACCCGCGAATCGAGGCGAACGTGGAAGTCCCAGTTCTGCCAGTGAATGCTGTTGCCGGTGATGGTGTAGTTCTTGCCCTCGGGCTCGATGATTTCCAGCGGTTTGACCGCCACGCCCTTGCGGCCGCGACCGTCATAGGGTGTCGGTTTCATCGGCACCGGAATCAGCGCTTCGTCTTCGATCTTGATCAGCTTTTTCTGTTCCAGATCGACAATCGCCACCAGGCCTTCGATCGGGTGCGCCCAATAGTTGCCGTCATCGACATTGAGGTAGCTGACGATTTTCAGCAGGCGCGTGTCCTGCGCCAGGCCGTCCTTGCCGTCGAAGTAGCCGACGGTCAAGGGCGTGGCTACCACCTTCTTCACATCGTTGATACCGCGCTTGGCCAGGGCTTGCGCGTATTCCGGGCTGGTCTCGACGGCGGTTTGCACGGTGGCGAAGTCGTCCAGCAGGACCATGCCGTGGGCACCTTCAATCGGTTTCCAGGACTTGAGCTCCTGGCTGTCGAGATCCACCAGCGCTTCGATCACATGCTTGCCGTCCAGCACCACGATACCGGCCTGGCGTGGCTGGCTGACGTTTTGCCCGGTGTAGACGAAGTTCCACACCTGGTCTTTCGGCGGCGCCTTGATCGAGACTTCGGTGAAGCGGAAACCGGGCTTGTAATGCTCGGACTTCTTGACGATACCCACCGCCGCGGTGATTTCGGCCGCGCTCAACGGGTTGAGCGGGTTGGGGCGGGTTTCCACGACAAAGGTCGTGTCCAGGCCGGACTGGAACACCTGGTTGATGAAGTCCTTGGACATGAATGCCGTCTTGTCCTTGAACACCACCGGCACCGTCAGCTCGATGCGTTTGCCATTGAGCATCGCCACTTTGCTGTTCGGCTTGACCTTGAGGTAGACCCCGTCCTTGGCGATGGTGAAGAGGTTGGCGTAGTCGTCCCATTTGACCGAGGCGCCAAACTCCTCGAGACCCGCTTGCAGCGGCACCATGTCGGCTTGACCGCCGTGGGCCAGGGCATCGCCCGCCCAATAAGGCAGGCCGAGGGTACCCAGGGTGATGGCCAGCGCGAGTCGGGCCAGCGGTTTTCTGTTGCGCAATGCAAGGGAGGTGAACATATCTGGGTTCCTTCGGAAACATCCGGTGTCAGGCATGCCAGCACTTTGCTACAGGTGGTGAATGGCTGCATTGGAATTGCTGCCAGAATCCTTTGGATTTGTGCCGCAATCAGCTTTCCCGACTGGCGGAGCGTTGGCAAGCGGACAAAGCGCCTTGCTGCCCGGGTCGACCGGTGGCGTCAGCCGTCATTGCTTCTAGTTAATAGGAAGCATTATTATTCATGCTCCGTTTACACAGCATGCCGCAATGACCCCCAAGCTGCCCCGCAGACACGGCTTTTTCGAGCATTACGAAGAGTTGGTTGGCACCTGGACCCGTCGCCTGAGAAATCGTCAGCAGGCCGAGGACCTGGCCCACGATACTTTTGTGCGCGTGCTTGAGTCCGATTCGGCGGCGGTGCAGCAACCCAGGGCGTATCTGCATCAGACCGCGCGCAATATCGCGGTGGATGGTTATCGGCGTGAGGATCGGCGGGGCGCCATGGAGTCAGAGGCGATCGATGAAAGTGTGTCGTCATCCGGCGACCCGGAGCATTACATGCATGCGATCCAATTGGCCGATTCCATCGAACGGGCGCTCACCGAGCTTCCGGTCAACTGCCGCAAGGTGTTTGTCTGGCAGAAAATCGAAGGCCTGACCCAGGCCGAAATCGCCGAACGCCTGGGGTTGTCCAAGAACATGGTGGAAAAGTATATGATCCGCACGCTGCGGCATTTGCGTGACCGCCTTGAAGGACTCTACCCATGAGTGGCCGCGCTTTCTCATCCCCAGCCAAACAGGAACTTCCATGATGGATACTCGTGATTGTGCGTGTGGGCAAACAATGGTTCGCGATGAAGCGGCGCAGTGGTTTGTGCGTTTGCAGGAACCTGCCGTGGATGTCGATGTGTATCGTCGCTTCGAAACATGGCTGGACGAACACCCCCAACACCGAAACGAATTCGAATTGCTCCAGGGCCTGTGGAAGGCCGCCGACCGGGTGCCGGCGGCGCGTCTGCGGGCGCTGTGCGAAGAAGCGCCGACCCGCGGCAAACGTCGGCCGATGGTGCGCTATGCGGTGGCCGCCAGTGTGCTGGCGGTGGCGCTCGGGTTGGGGCTGTTCAGCGGCTTGAATCAACCGTCGCCCTATACGGCGGAGTTTTCCACGGCCCTGGGTGAACGCCGCCAGGTGGCGTTGCCGGATGGTTCGGTGGTCGACCTCGACAGCCGCAGCCGGATTCAGGTGCGTTATGAAAAAAACCGGCGCGCCATCGAGCTGACCGAAGGCGAAGCGATGTTCAGCGTCCAGCATGACACCCGTCGGCCGTTTGTCGTCGAAGCCGGAAACGGCAAGGTCACGGTCACCGGCACCCGCTTCGATGTGCGCCGGGGCACAACCGATACCCGGGTGGTGGTGGAGCAGGGCACGGTCAAGGTGCAAGGTCGTTCGGCGGGCGATAACGATTTCATCAGCCTCACTGCGGGCCTGGGCACCCATGTCGATGGCCAGGGCAAGGTCGCGGCTGCCTATGCGGTCAACCCCTCCGAACTGACGGCCTGGCGCAACGGCAAACTGGTGTTCAACAACGCCAGCCTGGCCGATGTCGCCGAACAGGTCTCGCGTTATCGGGAAAAGCCACTCAAGGTCGGCAACGCGACGGTGGGCAATCTGCGCCTGACCAGCGTGTTCAAGTCCGATAACACCGATGCGCTGCTCAAGGCCTTGCCGAGCATCCTTCCGGTGGCCGTGCGCACCCTCGATGACGGCAGTCAGGAAATAATTTCAAAATAACATTCAGGTTTTTTTCGAATTCATCGTCTTCCTGTTCAACTGCAACTGGTTTGCATTAACAAGCGCACACTTTTGCGATCCACAGGAATACGTTCGACGTGAATAAATCCACCGCTAAAAACAAAACCTTCCCCTGGTTGCCGCTGGCGCTCGCGCTGGCGGTCAACGGTGCGATGCCCCAGGCATTCGCCGCCGACGCCATCCATATCCAGGCGCAACCCTTGGGACAGGCCTTGACTGAGCTGGGTCAGCAAACCTCGTTGCAGGTTTTCTTCAGCCCTGACCTGGTGGCCGGCAAGCAAGCACCTGCGGTGGACGGCAATCTCTCGCCGGAAGAGGCGCTGCGCCAGTTGCTGCAAGGCAGCGGCCTGCAATATTCGATCGATGAAGGCTCAGTGACCCTGATGCCGGCGCCGAGCCAGGCGTCCAATGGCCCGCTGGAACTGGGCGCGACCGACATCAGGGTGGTCGGCGACTGGCTCGGCGATGCCGATGCCGCTGTGGTGCAGAACCACCCTGGTGCGCGTACCGTGATCCGCCGTGAAGCCATGATCGAGCAGGGCGCGATGAACGTCGGCGACGTGTTGAAGCGCGTACCGGGTGTGCAAGTGCAGGAGGCCAACGGCACCGGTGGCAGTGACATTTCCCTCAACGTCGGCGTGCGTGGCCTGACCTCGCGCCTGTCGCCACGCTCCACCGTGCTGATCGACGGCGTGCCCGCAGCGTTCGCGCCTTACGGCCAGCCTCAACTGTCCATGGCGCCGATTTCCTCCGGCAACCTCGACAGCATCGACGTGGTACGCGGTGCAGGTTCCGTGCGCTACGGGCCACAGAACGTGGGCGGCGTGATCAACTTCGTGACCCGTGCGATTCCGGAAAAAGCCTCCGCTGAAATCGGCACCACCCTGGAAACCTCCCAGCACGGTGGCTGGAAACACATCGATACCGCATTCATGGGCGGCACCGCCGACAACGGCATGGGTGTGGCGCTGTTGTACTCTGGCGTGAATGGCGACGGTTACCGTGAGCGCAACAACGGCAACGACATCGACGACGTGATCCTCAAGACCCACTGGGCGCCCACTGACGTCGACGATTTCAGCCTCAATTTTCACTACTACGACGCCAGCGCCGACATGCCCGGCGGCCTGACCCAGGCGCAATACGACGCCGATCCGTTCCAGTCCGACCGTAACAACGACAACTTCAGCGGCCGCCGCAAAGATGTGTCGTTCAAGTGGATCCGGCAGATCAACGACCGTACCCAGGCCGAAGTGCTGACCTACTACTCCGACAGCTTCCGTGGCAGCAACATCGCCGCCCGCGACCAGAAGACCCTCGGCTCGTTCCCGCGCACCTACTACACCTACGGCATCGAACCGCGGGTGTCCCATGTGTTCGACGTCGGCCCGACCACTCAGGAAGTCAGTGTCGGTTATCGCTACCTGAAGGAAGGCATGCACGAGGAAGCCAGCCGTCTGGGGCTCAACAGCGCCAACGAACCGGTGGTACGTCCCGGTTCCGATGGGCACGTCTATCAGGACCGTACCGGTGGCACTGAAGCCCACGCGGTGTATGTCGACAACAAAATCGATGTCGGCAACTGGACCATCACCCCGGGTGTGCGTTTCGAACATATCCAGACCGAATGGCATGACCGCCCGGTGCTCGATACCGCTGGCAAGCCCGTGCAGGAAAAGCGCCGCAGCATCGAGAGCAACGAGCCGCTACCGGCGCTGAGCGTGATGTATCACATGTCCGATGCCTGGAAGCTGTTCGCCAACTACGAAACCTCGTTCGGCTCCCTGCAATATTTCCAGCTCGGCCAAGGCGGTTCGGGTGACGAAACGGCCAACGGCCTGGAGCCGGAGAAGGCCAAAACCTACGAGATCGGAACGCGCTACAACGATGGTGTATGGGGCGGTGAAGTAACGCTGTTCTACATCGACTTCGACAAAGAACTGCAGTACATCAGCAACGATGCGGGCTGGACCAACCTCGGCGCGACCACGCACCGTGGCATCGAGGCGTCGGTGCACTACGACATGGCGGCACTGGACCCACGCCTCGAAGGCCTGACCGCCAACGCCGGCTACACCTACACCCGTGCGGTGTATGAAGGTGAGATTCCGGACTTCAAGGGCCGCGACCTGCCGTTCTACTCGCGTCAGGTGGCCACCGCCGGCCTGCGTTACAACATCGACCGCTGGACCTACAACCTCGATGCCTTTGCCCAGTCCAAACAGCGCTCACCGGGTGTTGCGGTGAACGCCGATGGCAGCTTCACCAACAACTACATCACCGAAGGCACCGCGGATGGTCAGTACGGCGACATTCCGGGTTATGTCACCTGGAACGTGCGGGGTGGCTATGACTTCGGTCCGTCGGTGTCGAACCTGAAAGTCGGCGCCGGGGTGAAAAACATCTTCGACAAGCAGTACTTCACCCGCTCCAGCGACAACAACGCGGGCATGTACGTCGGCACACCGCGCACGTTCTTTGTGCAGGCAAGCGTAGGGTTCTGATCGACCGAGGTGCCTTCATTCGCGAGCAGGCTCGCTCCAACAAGTGATCGTCGGTGCACACAATATCTGTGTCCGGCTCCGATCAAACGGTGGGAGCGAGCCTGCTCGCGAAGCTCTTAGACCTTCAAAACCCTTCCGCCAATCGCCACCGCCAGCAGCAACACCGCCATCAAGCCAAAGGCAAAACTCAAGCTGCTGCCATGGGCGATGAAGCCGATCACCGCAGGTCCGGCAAGGATCCCCGCGTAACCCAGGGTGGTAATGGCCGGCACGGCGATGCTTTCCGGCATGACCGTCTGCTTGCCCACAGCGGTGTACAGCACCGGCACGATGTTCGAGCAGCCGGCGCCCAGCAAGGCGTAGCCCACCAGCGCCGCTTCCCAGCTCGGAGCGAATGTCGCCAGAAACAGACCGAGCGCAGCCGTCACCCCACCGAAGACAATCACCCGCGTCGCGCCCAGACGCCGCACGATCGAATCACCGGTCAAGCGACCCACCGTCATGGTCAGCGCGAATGCTGCGTAACCCAATCCGGCATAGGCCGTGTCGATCCCGCGTTCCTGCGCCAGGAACACCGCGCTCCAGTCGAGGGCCGCGCCTTCGGCGAGGAATACGATGAAGCACATCCCGCCTATGAACAGCACGATGCCGTGGGGGACGGCAAACGCCGGCCCTGAACTTTCGCTGCCATAGGGCAACAGGTGCGGCGCGGCCTTGAGCAGTGCGACCAGCAGCAGGACGATCACCACCAGCGTTGCGCCCAGCGGCGAAAGCCCGAAACCGAGCAGCGCGCTGACGCCCGCCGCGCCGACGATCCCGCCCAGGCTGAACAAGCCATGGAACCCGGACATCATGGTCTTGCCGCTGGCCCGCTCAACGATGACCGCTTGCAGGTTAACCGTCGAATCCACCGTGCCCAGGCCCGCACCGAACAGGAACAAGGCCGCGATCAGTGCAGGTACCGACGATACCGTCGCCAGCAACGGCAGCGCTGCACAAATCATCAAGGTGCCGCCGCTCAGTACCCGGCGGCAACCGAAACGTGTAGCCAGAAGGCCGGCCATGGGCATCGCCAGTATCGATCCGACCCCCAGGCACAACAGCAACAGACCCAGGGTGCCTTCATCCAGCCCGGCCCGAGCCTTGGCGTACGGCACCAGCGGCGCCCATGCGGCGATGCCGAAACCGGCAATGAAAAAGGCGATGCGCGTGGACATCTGTTCCAGGCGTCCCGGAACGAATGAGGTCTGGGTATTGAGGTTGGTCATATCAATCCTTGGCAAAAAACGTCGCGTCCCTTAAGGACAGTGATCGAGCGGGGTGGGTTCGATCAGCGTCCGCATGGTTTAGCGCTCCGGCAGGGTGACATCCTTGCACAGCCGGACCGTATTTCGCGATATGTTGGGCCCGACCGATCATTCCAGCAGGGAGGGCGCCATGGCGCAGATGTACGATGCACGAGGCAATATCTATTTGGTTGTGGCGCCGCAAGACTTGCGCCGCGACGGTATCGCCTTGCCCGATCAGGCCAGCGATGCTGCGCAAGTCCGCGAAACATGGGCGCTCGCAGCCATCGAAGCCTGCTGTGCCTGGGCGCCCGGCACGCAACCGCCCGGTAGCAAGGAGCATCGTAGCGATGGTTTGCTGGTCGGGCCGTTCCAATCGTCGCCGCCCTTTGATCTGTTGATCGTGAACACAGACGGTACGCTGGCCGAGCGCAGCGGCAACGGCTTGACGATTTTTTCCCAGGCGCTCAGCGACCAGGGGCTTTTGCCCAGCGACCAGGCGTGTGTGCTCAGGGTTCATCACGACAAGGCCGATGTGCGTTCACCGGGGGAAACGTCGGTGAAAGCGGCGCAGGCCGAAGGCGTGAACGGGTTCTGGTTGGACCTGGGCCAGCCTTCGTTCGGGCCGCAAGCGGTCAGTGCGCATGATGTTCCGAGCGTGGCGCTCAACGCACGCGAACTCAGTCATGTGCAGCCGTTGGCGTCACTCAACGCGGCATGGTCACGCAGTCAGTTCGCGCGGGTTGGCAATCCGCATTGCGTGACGCTGGTGGATAGCGCGGATGCCTTGCCGAGCAATGAGCAGATGCGTGAGTCGCCATTGTCCGAAGGGCTGACGCGTATCGCTTATGCCATGCCGGTGGGCGCGGGGGAGCCGTGTCCGGCGGGAATCAACCTGCAATGGGCAATGCATGAGTCCGGGCAACGCGTGATCGCACGGGTGTTCGAGCGAGGCGAGGGGCCAACCGCGTCGTCGGGCACCAGCGCCACGGCAGTGGCGTGTGCGGCGTGGCGCGTGGGCTGGGTGAGTGCCGGGGAAGTGAAGGTGGTGATGCCCGGAGGCACGGCGCCGATTTTGCTGGAGCAAGAGCAGGGGGAGCTGAGGCGGGTCAGTCTGTTTGGTACGGCGCGGTTAGTGGGGTGACCGGCCCGGCGCCTTCGCGAGCAAGCCCGCTCCCACAGGGGATTTGTGAACGACACAGATCCAATGTGGGAGCGGGCTTGCTCGCGAAAAGGCCAGTCAGGTCAACACAAATCTCAGACCAGACCGCTGAACTCCACCACCGGCATCGTCCGCTTCATCAACACCTTGCCCCCGCGAACCGAATACAGCGGCAAGCCTTGGCTGCGGATCACCTCATAGTCGCTTTCCGCCGACAGGATCAGCAAGTTCGCCGGCCGCCCCGGTTCCAGGCCGTAGCGATTACCCAGGGACAGGGCCTTGGCGCTGTTGTCGGTGACCAGGTCCAGCGCGCTTTGCAGGTTGCGATAACCCAGCATGTGACAGATATGCAGGCCCGCTTCGAGTACCCGCAAAATGTTGCCATTGCCCAGCGGATACCACGGGTCGACGATCGAGTCCTGGCCGAAACACACGTTCATCCCGGCTTCGAGCAACTCGTTGACCCGGGTCACGCCCCGGCGTTTCGGAAAATTGTCGAAGCGCCCTTGCAGGTGAATGCTCTCGGTGGGGCAGGAGACAAAACTGATTCCCGAATGCCCGAGCAGGCGGAACAGCTTGGCGCAGTAGGCGTTGTCGTAGGACCCCATGGCCGTGGTGTGGCTGGCGGTGACCCGCGAGCCCATGTCGCGGCTGCGCGCTTCTTCGGCCAGTACTTCGAGAAAGCGTGAGTGCGGGTCGTCGGTTTCATCGCAATGCACATCGACAAGGCAACCGGTGCGCTCGGCCAGGTCCATCAGGAACTTCACCGAGCTGACGCCTTGATCTCGGGTGTACTCGAAATGCGGAATGCCACCGACCACGTCGGCGCCCATGTGGATCGCTTCCTCCATCAAATCCCGACCGTTGCGGTATGACTCGATGCCTTCCTGGGGAAAGGCGACGATTTGCATATCGATCAGGTGACGGCTTTCCTCGCGCACTTCGAGCATTGCCTTGAGGGCAGTCAACTGCGGATCGGTGACGTCGACGTGGGTACGCACGTGTTGAATGCCATGGGCGGCGAGGGTCTGGATGGTTTTCTTCGCCCGGGTCTTGGTGTCTTCCAGGGTGATGGTCACCTTGCGCTCGCCCCAGCATTCGATGCCTTCGAACAGCGTGCCACTCATGTTCCAGCGCGGCTCGCCGGCGGTCAGCGTCGCGTCGAGGTGGATGTGCGGTTCGACAAAGGGCGGCACCACCAGATTGCCACCGGCGTCCAGGTCCTCGGGTCCCAGGGTAGGGGCTTCGGTCTGCCGGGCAATACTGCTGATCAGACCGTTTTCCAGGTGCAACTCATGCAGGCCTTCCTGGTTGCGCAACCGGGCATTGATGATGTGCATCGGGAGGGTCCTTTTAACGATTTGTCGACGATACCTCTACGTTAGCTCGGTAGCAGTAATTCCCGCCAGTGGCATAGCTGTGCACAGATCAATTGTGGGAGCGAGCCGGCTCCCACAGGAGAGGGTGTTTGTCAGGGGGATTTTGTCTGGGGCAAAAACCGTAGCAACGCAGCGACGATGGCCTCGGGTGCATCTTCCTGAACCAGATGCCCGGCGTTGGCAATGGCGTGGAACTGTGCCCCGGGGATCATGCCCTGCAAGGCGCGCCCGCGTTCGATGGGGATCCACTGGTCGTCTTCGCCCCAGAGAATCTGCACCGGGCAGCGAATTGTCGGGTACGAGGCCTCAGCCTCGCGAGTGTAGCGCTCGTCCATCTGCGCAATCTGCCGGTAGAACGCCGCTTGCCCCGGATCGCCCAGCCAGGGTTGAACGTAGGGTGCGAGTTCATCGTCCGGGATCTTGCGCTTGATCGCCCCGCGAATATAGGCGGGCACGATCGCTCGCTGGATGTAATCGGGCAGCCCGCTGAACGCCGCTTCGTGCTGGCGCACATGCTGAACGAAAGGCGAGCCCCAAGGCGTCAGCGCTACCGGGTCGATCAGCGTCAGGCTGCGGTAATTCTTGCCATTGAGCAGGTGAGCACGCAGCACAGTGGCTGCGCCGAAATCGTGGGCCACTACGTCCGGGCAATCCAGCCCCCAGTGCTCCAGTAGCTGCGTCAGCAGTTGATTCTGCACACCGAGCGAGACATCGCCGTCGATTTTCTCGGACTGCCCATAGCCCAGCAGATCGAAGTAATGCACCCGGTGGGTGGTGATGAAGTGCGGTGCGATGCGGTGCCAGACATAGGAAGAGAAAGGGGTGCCATGCACGAACACCAACGGCGGGCCGTCGCCCCGCACAGCGTAACGAACGGTGTGACCGTTGTAGCGATAGGTCTGAGCCAGCGGCCAGTCAGTCATGGGCGTGTCCTCTTGGCGGATGAAAGGCAAAAAGCATAGGCATAAAAAAACAGCCGATGAAGGCTGTTTATTTAATCAACTGACGAAACGCGGTCATTGTGGGAGCGAGCCTGCTCGCGAAGGCGGTGACAAATTCAACATTGAAGTGCCTGATCCAGCGCTTTCGCGAGCAGGCTCACTCCCACAGAGAAGCCGGGTTGCCCTGTTTATTCCCCGCGATAAATGCAGCCGCTGGTGCACGTCTCGTGAATGCGGATCGCGCTGAGTTCAGGCAGCAATGGCTTGAGTTCGGACCAGATGAATTGGGCCAATACTTCACTGGTCGGGTTTTCCAGGCCTGGGATGTCGTTGAGGTAGTTGTGATCCAGACGCTCATACAGCGGCTTGAAGATCTCTTTGATCTCCGAGAAGTCGCGGATCCAGCCGGTATGCGGATCGAGGTCGCCGCTCAGGTGAATCGCCACTTTGAACGAGTGACCGTGCAGGCGGCCGCATTTGTGGCCGTCCGGGACGTGGGGCAAGCGGTGGGCGGATTCGAAGGTGAACTCTTTGAAAATTTCCACAGTGGTTTCAGCTCTGTTGAGGTGGCGATCGCGGCGGCGACGCTGGGGCAATTTGAACAGGCGCCGAGTTTAACAGCTTGTCCTGACTAAAGGGTCAGCAGGCGCTCGCCAAGGCGACCGTTGGCGACCAGTTCCAGAAATTCATCGCCCAACCGGCGGCTTTCATCCATGGTCGTGCGCCAGTATTTCTGTCGACCCGGCGCGTCGCCCATGAAGCGCTTGAAGTCATTGCGGTCCGGCAGTTTGCCGTAGGGCAGGCGCGCCAGGTATTGCTTTGACGGTGCCAGCAGCAGTACGTCCTGCAGGCGTGTCGGGCAGGCGCGGCGCCATGGCAGGGTCTTGTCGAACCAGCCGGGAATTACCCGGTCGGTGAAGTGCGGGTAGAGCACGATGTCATTGCCGCTGTAGGGCAGGTCGAGGTGATAGTCCAGCAGGCCACCATCGCGGAATGTGCCGGCCCCGGCCCCCGGCAGGTCGCGCACGCCTTCCATCACCATCGGGATCGACCCCGAGGCGAGCAGGGCCTGGCGCAGATTGCCGGCGTTCAGGGCGACGAAACGCGAGGGGAAATCGTTCAGCGCGCCGACCGGTGGCGCCAGGCGCGGGTCGTGGATGATCAGCCGCTCGAAGTGCCGCGACAACCGCGCGCGACCACGCAGGTTGTCGGCGATCACCGACGACAGGCCCAGGCTAAGGCGGCCGCGATGATCGTCGGCAAGCAGGCCGTGACTTTTGACCACCATGATGTTCAGGCGGTAATGGGCGTTGTCGAGGAGCGTGGCGTCGCGGCCGTCGAGCAAGTCATCGAGCATGCGCCGGGAGCTCTGGCTGATCTGCGCCATGGTCACGCCCTTGGCGAAGTTCTGCTCGGTGTAAAGGTGGCCAAGACGGCGGATGCCTTCGGCGGCGTCCGGCAGGCAGGCGCTGGCGAAGCGCCAGGAGCCGACCGAGGCCCCGATCAGCGAGCGCTCCCGTGGCGCCGACGGCAGCCAATGGCCGAACAACGCCAGGTCCAGTCCCTGAATTCCCAGCGCCTTGGGCCCCCCCGCGGCGCCCGGCAGCGTGCCGACATCGGCGGCGCTGAGACCGTGTTCACGAATGCGCGCGAAGGCGCGCGGACCGGCCTTGATTGTCAGGGAGGGGAATTTGATGTGGATGGCGGTCATACCGGTCTCGAATATTGGCACGCGGGGCATTATGTGGGAGCGGGCTTGCTCGCGAAAGCGGTGCATCAGTCAAGGAAGATGCTGTCTGACCCACCGCTTTCGCGAGCAAGTCGAATCGTCGCACCGCCGCTCCCACAGGATTGGCGGTGCGACCAATGATGGCAATTCAGTTTCAATTAAGTTCATATCGCTAAGGTGCCCCCCTGTAGGCAATACATAAAGAATACGGAGACACCCATGAAAACCCTGACTGCCCTGTTCACCGCGTCCATCATCGGCCTGACCGCCAGCATCGGCCATGCCCGCGATCTGGGGCCGGATGAAGCCTTGAGGCTGCGCGACGCTGGTACCATTGTGTCTTTTGAAAAGCTCAATGCCACCGCACTGGCCAAGCACCCGGGTTCCACCATCACTGAAACCGAGCTGGAAGAAGAGTACGGCAAGTACATCTACCAGATTGAACTGCGCGACCCGCAGGGCGTCGAGTGGGATCTGGAATTAGACGCTGTCAGTGGGCAGGTTCTCAAGGATCATCAGGATTCGTAATGACGCTGCTTTCTTTGACACATTGGCGCACCGGCAGCCGACTGGCGCTGGTGCTCCTGGCATTTTGCTCGGTGGCGATGGCCCGCGACCTGGATCAGGACGAAGCCCTGGGCCTGCGCCAGGGAGGGGTGATCCTGCCGCTCGAACAGTTGCTGCAGCAAGCGCTGGACCGCTATCCGGGCGCCAAACTGCTGGAAGCCGAGCTTGAAGAGAAGCACGACATCTACATTTATGAAGTCGAGTTGCTGACCGTTGAAGGCGTGGTCCGCGAGCTCGACCTCGATGCCGCCACCGGCCGTTTATTGAAAGACAAGGAAGATTGACCGATGCGTTTGCTCCTGGTGGAAGACCATGTGCTCCTGGCCGACGAACTGATGGCCGGCCTCAATCGCCAAGGGTACGCCGTGGACTGGCTGGCCGACGGTCGCGACGCGGTATACCAGGGCAGCAGCGAGCCTTATGACCTGATCATCCTCGACCTCGGCCTGCCGGGGTTGCCGGGGCTTGAAGTGTTGGCGCAATGGCGCGCGGGCGGGTTGGCGACGCCGGTGCTGATCCTTACCGCCCGCGGTTCCTGGGCCGAGCGCATCGAAGGGCTCAAGGCCGGTGCCGACGATTACCTGACCAAACCTTTTCATCCGGAAGAATTGCACCTGCGGGTCCAGGCTCTGCTGCGCCGGTCCCACGGTCAGGTCAATCAACCGACGCTCAAGGCCGCCGGGTTTCAACTGGATGAAAGTCGTCAGTGTGTGATCCGCGATGGCGCGGATGTTCAGCTCACCGCCGCCGAATTCCGTTTGCTGCGTTACTTCATGCTGCACCCGGAGCAGATCCTTTCCAAAAGCCACCTTGCCGAACACCTCTACGACGGTGAAACCGAGCGTGACTCCAATGTGCTGGAAGTCCATGTCAATCACCTGCGACGCAAACTGGGGCGCAGCGTGATCGAAACCCGTCGCGGTCAGGGTTACCTGTTCGGCGGACAAGCGCAGTGAGGTCGATCCAGCGTCGCTTGAGCCTGGGCCTGATCAGCGTGATGGTGGTGGTCGGCCTGGTATTGGCGCAAACCAGCCTGTGGCTGTTTGAAATGGGGTTGCAACGCTACCTCGAGGCCGGACTGCGCAACGACAGCGAGAACCTGCTGGTGGCGCTGGTGCGCGGCCCGCAAGGCCTGCAACTGGATGAGCGAAACCTGTCACCGGCCTATCAGCGGCCGTTTTCCGGGCATTACTTCCGCATCGACTTTGCCGACAGCCATTGGCGCTCCCGTTCGTTGTGGGACCAGGAACTGCCGCGCCTCGACCATCCCGGTTTGCACAGCAACCTGCAATTGGGGCCGGAGGGCCAACAGTTGCTGGTGTTACGCTCGGACTATCGCCGCCTGGGCCAGTCGATCTCCATCAGCGTGGCGCAGGATTACACCCCGGTGCGCGAGAGTTTCCGGCGCATGCAGCAGCTCGGTCTCGGACTGGGTCTGGCGGGTTTGCTGCTGATTCTGCTGTTGCAACGGATCACCGTGCGTCGCGCCCTGCGCCCTCTGGAAAAGGCGCGGGAACAAATCGCGCAATTGCAACAGGGCCAGCGTTCGCAACTCGATGACCAGGTACCGGTGGAACTGGAGCCACTGGTGGCGCAGATCAATCATTTGCTGGCCCACACCGAAGACAGCCTCAAGCGCTCGCGCAATGCCCTGGGCAATCTCGGCCACGCCTTGAAAACCCCGCTGGCGGTGCTGTTGAGCCTGGCGTCAAGTGAGCAACTCGACGCCCACCCGCAACTGCGCAAGATCCTCAAGACTCAACTGGAGCAGGTTCAGCAGCGACTCAACCGCGAGCTCAACCGCGCCCGGTTATCCGGCGACGCGCTGCCCGGTGCGCTGTTTGACTGCGACGCCGAATTGCCGGGGTTGCTGGCGACATTGAACATGATCCACGGCGAACACCTGAACCTGAGTTATCGGTCCCCGGCCGGCCTGCAATTACCGTGGGATCGCGAAGACCTGTTGGAGTTGCTCGGCAACCTGCTGGACAACGCCTGCAAATGGGCGGATGCCGAGGTGCGATTGAGTGTGGTGGAGACCGCGGATGGGTTTGAACTGTGTGTGGAGGACGACGGACCGGGTATTCCTCAAGACCGCCGTACTCAGGTGTTCAGCCGTGGCACCCGGCTGGATGAGCAGACTGACGGCCATGGCCTGGGCCTGGGCATTGTGCGTGACATCGTCGACAGCTGGGGCGCGGTGTTGCGGTTGAAGGAGAGCGAGTGGGGCGGGTTGAAGGTGCTGATCGAGTTGCCGAAACGCAGTTGAATCCACCGGGGAAAAAACTGTGGGAGCGATCCTGCTCGCTCCCACAGGGGTTTTGTTTGTCCCTGAACCCTACGTGTGATGAATCTCCCGATCCTTGGTTTCCGGCATGAAGAAGATTCCCAGGACTGCCGTCATCACCGCGATGACAATCGGGTACCACAGCCCGTAGTAGATATCCCCCGTGGCTGCGACCATGGCGAACGCCACCGTCGGCAGGAACCCGCCGAACCAGCCGTTACCGATGTGGTAGGGCAGTGACATCGAGGTGTAGCGGATGCGTGCCGGGAACAGTTCCACCAGCCAGGCGGCGATCGGGCCGTATACCATGGTTACGTAGATCACCAGGATCGTCAGGAGCAGCAGCACCATCGGATAGTTGGTCTTGGCCGGGTCGGCCTTCTCGGGGTAACCGGCCTCCTTGAGAGCGGTGGCGAGGGTGGCGGTGAACGCGTCGCTCTGCGCCTTGAAGTCGGCGGCCGGCATGCCGGTGCCTTCGAAACTCGTGATCACTTTCTCGCCGACACGGACCTGGGCCACGGTGCCCGGTTCGGCGTTCACGTTCTCATAGGGGATGGCCCGCTTCGCCAGGATGGTCTTGGCCAGGTCGCAGGAACTGGTGAATCTGGCTTTGCCCACCGGGTCGAACTGGAACGAACATTGGCCGGGATCGGCAATCACCGTGACCGGGTTCTTCTCCTGGGCGGCGAACACGTCAGGGTTACCGTATTGGGTCAGTGCAGTGAAGATCGGGAAGTAGGTCAACGCCGCCAGAATACAACCGGCCATGATGATGCCCTTGCGGCCGATGCGGTCGGACAGGCTGCCGAAGATGACGAAGAACGGCGTGCCGATCAGCAGCGAACCGGCAATCAGCAAGTTGGCGGTCTGCGCGTCGATCTTCAGCGTCTGCAACAGGAAGAACAGCGCATAGAACTGCCCGGTGTACCAGACCACCGCTTGGCCGGCGGTGCCGCCGAGCAGGGCCATGATCACGATCTTCAGGTTCTCCCAGCGGGCGAAGGACTCGGTCAGCGGCGCTTTGGAATGCTTGCCTTCGGCCTTCATTTTCATGAACACCGGTGACTCACTCAGTTGCAGGCGGATGTACACCGAAATGACCAGCAGCAAAATCGACAACAGGAACGGAATCCGCCAGCCCCAGGCTTCGAAGGCTTCATTACCCAGCGCGGTGCGACAGGCGAGGATCACCAGCAGTGAGAGAAAGAGGCCGAGGGTTGCAGTGGTTTGAATCCATGAGGTGAAGTAACCGCGCTTGCCCTTTGGTGCATGCTCGGCCACGTAGGTTGCCGCACCGCCGTATTCACCCCCCAGCGCCAGTCCTTGCAACAGTCGCAGGGTGATCAGGATGATTGGCGCTGCCACGCCGATGGTCGCATAGCCGGGCAGGAAGCCCACCACCGCCGTGGAGATACCCATGATCACGATGGTGATGAGGAAGGTGTGTTTGCGTCCGATCATGTCGCCCAACCGGCCGAACACAATGGCCCCGAAGGGGCGGACGGCGAAGCCCGCGGCAAACGCGAGCAGGGCGAAGATGAAGGAAGTGGTCTCGTTGACGCCGGCGAAGAAGTGCTTGGCGATGATCGCGGCGAGGGAGCCGTACAGGTAGAAGTCGTACCATTCGAACACGGTGCCCAGGGACGAGGCGAATATGACCTTGCGCTCCTCCCTGGTGATCCCGCGGTTGGGCGCGCTGCCCGTGGTTGCATTGTCGATTGCCGCCATGATTTTTTCTCCGTTGTTCTTGTGTAAGGCCGGAGTACCTTCAATGTTGTTGCCGCACCCTGGCCCTGGGGCTGATGTCATCGGACTACGGATTGCGCGAAGCGTGGACACGAACAGACGGCCTCGCATCGCTGCAAGGTTTCATCAAGCATAATCGGCTTTGCACAGATATCCACTCGCCATCATGTGGATGAACAGACACAAGGCCTTGTGGGAGCGAGCCTGCTCGCGAAAGCGGCGATACATTCAACATAAATGTGTCTGATCCACCGCCTTCGCGAGCAGGCTCGCTCCCACAGGTTTTTTGCAGGCAGGGTTACACGCGGAACTGATCCATCAGGCGCTGTTGTTGATTGGCCAGGCTATTGAGCGATTGACTCACCCGCGCCGACTCATTGGCCTGCCCCGACAGCGACTCGGTCACGTCGCGAATGGTCGCCACGTTATTGTTAATCTCCTCGGCCACCGCGCTTTGCTCTTCGGCGGCGCTGGCGATCTGCAGGTTCATGTCGCTGATGACAGTCACCGCATCGCCGATCTGCCGCAGCGCCGTTACGGCCTGGCCGACCTGCTCGACGCTGCCCTGGGCCTGGCGATGGCTGTTGCCCATTGAACCCACCACATCCTGGGTGCCGCTTTGCAGTTGTTCGATCACCAGGCGGGTTTCTTCCACCGATTCCTGAGTGCGCCGTGCCAGATTGCGCACCTCATCGGCCACCACGGCAAAACCGCGCCCGGCCTCACCGGCACGGGCCGCTTCGATCGCCGCGTTGAGCGCCAGCAGGTTGGTCTGTTCGGCGATGGCGCGGATCACTTCCAGAACCGAACCGATCTTTTCGCTGTTGGCGGCCAGGCCTTCGACCTGGACCATCGCCGCACTCATGTCGGCGGCGAGGTTGTCGATGCTGGCGGTGGTGCGATCGATCACGGTCAGCCCCTGGCGGGTCGCCTGATCCGCGTCCCGCGCGGCCTGGGCCGCCTGGGCGGCGCTACGGGCGACGTCCTGGGCGGTGGCGCTCATTTCGTGGGAGGCGGTCGCGACCTGATCCACCTGACGATATTGCTGCTCCATGCCGGCACTGGTCTGGGTGGCGATGGCGGAGGACTGGTCCGCGGTGCTGCGGGCGTCCTGCACCGAGCGTTTGACCTCGGCGATGATCGGTTGCAGCTTGTCGAGGAAACGGTTGAACCAGCCAGCCAACTGACCCAGTTCATCCTGTTTGTCGTAGGCCAGGCGGCGGGTCAGGTCGCCTTCGCCGCTGGCGATGTCTTCGAGCATGTGCGCCACACCGAGGATCGGCCGGGTCACACTGCGCGCCATCAGCCACACCAGCAGCAGGCCGATCAACGCGGCCAGCACACCCAGGCCGAGCTCGGTCAGGGTGCCGGCGGTGTTGCTTTCATCCAGTTGTTTTTTCAGCGCATCGGCCGGGCCGACCAGCACCTTCTCCGGCACATCGAGTAACACGCCCCAGGCCTTGCCGTCCGGTATCGGCTGGAACGGCGCCAGCACCTTGAGCTGCTGATCGCTGTGCAGGCTGGAAATCTTTCCGCTGGTGGCCAGCATGCGCATCAGCTCGGCACCGGTGCGCGGGTCCACGGCTTCCAGGCGCTGGCTGAGTTTGCTGGCGTCCGGGCTGTAGCCGGCGAGCAAGCCGGCGGGGCTGACAATGCTGACGCTGGTCTGGCCGTCATAGAGCTTCTTGCTCGCGCTCTGGCTGATCGCTTGCAGGCTGTTGAGGTTGATGTCCACCGACAGCGAAGCGATGACCTTGCCGTTGACCATCAGCGGGAAGACGATGCTGGTCATCAGCACGTTCTGGCCATTGATCACATAGAAGTAGGGTTCGATCACGCAAGGCTTGAGGCGGGTGCGCGGGCAGGTGAACCAGGCATTGGCCGGTTCGCCGCTGGGGCCGGTGCTGGTGTCGGCCATGTCTTTTTCCGGCAACGGCATGGCGGTCAGCTGGCCCGGCGTCGGTTGCGACCAATACAAGGCAAAGCGTCCCTTTTCATTGCTGCCGATGTCGCTTTGGCCGGCGAACAACTCGTCTTTGCCGTCCAGCCCGTTGGGTTCGAACACCAGGGACAGGCCGAGCAGTTCCGGGTTGGCTTGCAGTGCCGACTTGACCTGGCGGGTCAGGTCTTCGCGCAGGTCAAAGGCATCGAGGAAGCGCTTCTCGGCCTGGTCGCGCAGGAACAGTACCTGCCGTGAAAAGCCATGGCCATATTGATAGGCGTCCATGAACTGCTGGCGAATCCCCAGCGCCTGGTTTTCACCCTGGGATTCGATCCGCGCCTGGGCGGCTTCGGTCAGCATCTCCATGCTCGAGGCTTTCACCAGCTCGGAGCTGTGCTCCATGCGATACAGCGAAAGACCCACCAGCAGGGTAACGATGCCTGCCAGGCACAGCCCGGCCAGCAGGGTGATTTTCCATTGAATGGAAAGTTGTCCGAGCGACATGGAGACGTCCTTTATTCGATAAATATCTGACACTTTGCACTGTAGCGGCCAAAAAGCAGCGTTCTTGAGCCGCAAGCGGCAAGCCTCCAATGAAATGCGTAAAAGCTTGTCGCTTGAGGCTTGCAGCTCGAAGCGGCTTCAGTCACAGTGCGCGCCCTCTAATAAAACCAATCCCTGATCCGCTGGCAGCTCTCGCAGACTGCCGGACGGAGTCTTTCCGTTTGTCTCGAGGTAGTGAAATGAATGCAGTGATTGCCGCGGTCGGCATCATGCTGATACTCAGTCTGTCCCGCGTGCATGTGGTCATCGCGCTGATCGTCGGTGCACTGGTGGGTGGCCTGACCGGTGGCCTGGGCATCGACGCGACGCTCAAGGCTTTCAACAGCGGCCTCGGGGGAGGGGCGACGGTCGCCTTGTCCTACGCGATGCTCGGTGCTTTCGCCGTGGCCATTGCCAAGTCCGGCCTGGCCCATGCCCTGGCCGACAGGGCTCTGGCGATGGTCGATCGCCAGCACGCCACCGGTGGCCGCCAGGTCAAATGGCTACTGATCGGCCTGCTCTGGGTGGTGGCCATTGCCTCGCAAAACATCTTGCCGATCCATATCGCTTTCATTCCGTTGCTGGTGCCGCCGCTTTTATACGTGCTGACCAAGCTGCAGCTGGACCGCCGGTTGATCGCCTGTGTCATCACCTTCGGCCTGATCACCCCGTATATGTTCCTGCCAGTAGGTTTCGGCAATATCTTCCTCAATGAAATCCTGCTGGCCAACGTCGCCCGCGGCGGCGTGGACATCAGCGGCATCAACGTCACCCACGCCATGGGCATCCCGGCGCTGGGCATGTTGTTCGGGCTCGGGGTGGCGTTTATCAGCTACCGTAAAAAGCGTGTCTACGACCTGGAAAAGATCGAGCAAGTGGAACAGGTGGCGGTGCAGTACAACCCGTTGAGCCTGATGGTGGCGGGCCTGGCCATTGCGGCGGCGTTCATCATTCAGTTGCTGCTGGACTCGATGATTATCGGCGCGCTGGCCGGGTTCCTGATTTTCTCGGTGTCGGGCATCGTCAAGTGGCGTGACACCGATGACCTGTTCACCGAAGGCATGAAGATGATGGCGATGATCGGCTTCATCATGATTGCCGCTTCCGGATTCGGCGAAGTGATCAAGGCCACCGGGCAAGTGCAGACACTGGTCGAAACCTCCGCTGCGTGGATCGGCCACAGCAAAGCCGTGGGTGCCTTGCTGATGCTGCTGGTCGGTCTGCTGGTGACCATGGGCATCGGCTCGTCATTTTCCACGGTGCCGATCCTGGCGGTGATTTTTGTGCCGTTGTGTGTGCAACTGGGCTTCAGTCCGATCGCCATCGTGTGCATCGTCGGCACCGCCGGCGCCTTGGGTGACGCCGGTTCGCCGGCCTCGGATTCGACCCTGGGTCCGACCTCCGGCCTGAACATCGACGGCCAGCATCACCACATCTGGGATACCGTGGTCCCGACCTTCCTGCACTACAACCTGCCGTTGCTGGCGTTTGGCTGGTTGGCCGCGATGGTCCTCTAAAACACCGCTTACCCTGTGGGAGCGGGCTTGCTCGCTCCCACATTGAGTGGGTGGTGACCATCATTCAACTTTTGTGCTGACGTGCCGTTAAAGCCTTTACCCACGCCAATAAAATCAAGAGTGAACGTCATGCGCATGAGCCTGAAGGCCAAAGTCCTGTCCCTTGCCGTCCTGCCGGTGCTGCTCTTTGCGCTGGTCATCAGCCTGACCACATTGTTCATCCTGCAGGGCCAGGCCCGGCAGGAAGTCGAGGAAACCCGCGAGCGCCTGCTCAGCGATGCCAAGGCCACCCTGCAAAGTTATGTTGCCGTGGCCATGACCACGATCAAGCCACTGTACGACGCTGCCGCCCAAGGCGATGACGCGGCGCGGACCCAGGCGATCAAGTTGTTGTCGAGCATCAGCTACGGCAAGGACGGCTATTTCTTCGGCTACGACTCCAACACCGTGCGCCTGTTCAAGGCTAACAGCCCCGAGGGCGTGGGCCAGAGCTTCAAGGACAACCGTGATCCCAACGGCGTCTACGTCAACCGCGATTTGGTGAAAGTCGCCAAGGACGGTACGCATTACCTGCAATACAGCTCGCCGCTACCGGGCAACAATCAGGTGCTGGTGCCCAAGCTCGGCTACACCGAATACCTGCCGAAGTGGGACATGGCGGTCGGTACCTCGGTCAACCTCGACGGTATCGAGGCGCAAGTGGCTGTGGTCCAAGCCAAGGTCCAGGAGCGCATGCAAGGCGTGGTGCTGAGCATTGTCGGCGTGGCGGTGGTGGTGCTGTTGCTGATTGCCGCAGCGGGGATGCTGTTGGCCAACACCATCCTGCGTCCGCTGAACCTGATGAAAAACAACCTCGACGACATTGCGGCGGGCGAAGGCGACCTGACCCGTCGACTGGCCATCACCAGTCAGGATGAGTTGGGCGAGCTGGCCGGTTCGTTCAACCGTTTTGTCGACAAGATCCATGGCCTGGTGCGCCAGATCACTGAAATGACCTCGCAACTGACCGGGCTGGTGAATCAGGTCTCCGACCAGGCCCAGCGTTCGGACCAGGCCATGGAGCGCCAGCGTCACGAAACCGATCAGGTTGCCACGGCGATCAATGAAATGTCGGCTGCCGCCCAGGAAGTGGCCAAGAGCGCACAAAACGCCGCGGTGGCCGCGCAGCAGACCGATGAAGAAGGCCAGGCCGCCAAGCGCGTGGTGGCTGGCAGCATCGTGAAGATTCATGCGCTGGTGGATGACATACGCAGCAGCGGTGTGTCTCTGGACAGCCTGCAAAAAGACGTGTCGTCGATTGTCAGTGTACTGGGGGTGATCCGCTCGATTGCCGAACAGACCAACCTGCTGGCGCTCAACGCGGCCATCGAAGCGGCCCGGGCCGGTGAGGCCGGACGTGGTTTTGCGGTGGTGGCCGATGAGGTGCGGGCGCTGGCCAGTCGCACGCAAATCAGCACCCAGGAAATCCAGGGCATGATCGACCGCTTGCAGGCCGGTACCCAGTCGGCGGTGGAAGCCATGCGCCGCTCCAGTGAGGCCGGTGACGGCACTTCGGTCCAGGCCAACGAAGCGGGCGCATCCCTGGACACCATGGCGCAGTTGATCGCCACCATCAATTCGATGAACGCGCAGATCGCCAGTGCCGCCGAAGAACAGACTGCCGTGGCCGAAGAGATCAACCGCAGCGTGCATCAGATCGCGGTGGCGGTGGATAACGTGGCGGGTGAGACCCAATTGGGGGCGCAGACATCGCGCAGCCTGGCGGATCTCGGACAACGGCTGGGCAACCTGGTCGGGCAGTTCCGTATCTGACGGACACCGTAGAGCCTGTGGGAGTGAGCCTGCTCGCGAAGACGTCGGCACATTCAGCATCAATGTGACAGAGAGACCGCTTTCGCGAGCAGGCTCGCTCCCACAGGTGACCAGGCAGTGATTACTGCCTGTCCCAGTACGGCACCTCGCCAAAACACTCGACAAAAAAATCAATCACCGTCCGCACCTTCACTGACAGGCGTCGGCTCCCGGGCCAGAGTACGGCGATCTGTTGCGGCTCAAGGCTGTTCGACACCTGATAGTTCCCCAGCACCGGCACCAGCGTGCCGTTGCGCACCGCTTCCCCTATCAGCCATGACGGAAACATTACCAGCCCAAGGCCCTGTTCAGCGGCCTGGGTCAGGGTGTCGGCGTGGTTGCCGGTGATCGGTCCCTTCACCGAACAAGGCGTCCAAGGCTGCTGGTCTTTGCGGAAGAACCAGCGCTGTTGGCCGGTGACGCCCTTGTAGGCCAGGCACTGGTGGGACGCCAGGTCAGCGGGATGTTGCGGCGTGCCGTGTCGCTCAAGGTAAGCCGGGCTCGCCGCTACCTGAAAGCGATGGGGGGCCAGGATCCGCGCCTGCATGCTGGAATCGTGCAGCGGCCCGATGCGAAACAGCAGGTCGGCGCCTTCCTGCAAGGGGTCGATGTAACTGTCGGTCTGCTGGATATCCAATTGCAGTTTCGGGTAACGCGCGCATAACTGCCCCAGCCACGGCGTCAGGTGCCGTTGACCGAACACCACCGGCGCATTGATCCGCACCAGGCCGCTGGGTTCGCTTTGCTGTTCCTGCAGGGCCTGTTCGGCTTCCTCCAGTTGCACCAGCACCAGCCGCGCATGGTGACCGAGCATGCGGCCCGCCTCGGTGGGCGTGACGGCGCGGGTGTGACGGTAGAGCAATTGCTGGCTCAGAGCCTGTTCCATCAGCTGGATTTGTCGAGAAATGGAAGAGGGCGCCAGGCCTTCGCGGCGGGCGACTTCGGAAAAGCTGCCGTGGTCGAGCACTGCGACAAACAGCCGAAGCGCCTTGAATCCCAGTTCGTTGAAGCCCTGCATGTTCCATCCTGCTGTGCGAATTGCGCAAAAGTGTTGTCAGGATGCTCCCATTTATCGCAAAGCACCGCCACCCGATAATTGCGGGAGCCCCGTGGCGAGGGGATCAATCCCCTCGCCACATGGCCCACTCCCACAGAGTTCGTGTTTTATCTGATGAACGGCAGGTGTTTCCTTATGCAATCTTCTTCAATCGACAACGTTAGCGTGACTGCAACGCCCACGACCAAACCCGGGTTACGGCTAGTGCTGTTGCCCCTGGTCATCCTGGCCGGCATGGGCCTTTCCGTGGAAGCCGGGCTGCTGGGGCCTCTTGGCGTTCAGGTCGGGCATTTGTGGGCGACCTTGAGCATCTTCGGCGTCGGCTCGGCGATTCTGTTTCTGCTGTTGCTGTTCAGCGGCCCGCAGCGGGGGCCGGCCCTGAGTGAACTGCCGCGCTGGCAATTGATCGGCGGCTTTCTCGGGCCGATCTACGTGGTGGTGCTGACGCTGGCCACGCCGCACATCGGCATTGCCATGACCATGATCGCGATCCTGTCCGGGCAGGTCGGCAAAAGCGTGCTGATCGACCACTTCGGCTGGTTCGGCGCTCCCCGCAAACAGGTCAATGCGCAGCGCTGGCTGGCCTTGCTGCTGATTGTCGCGGCACTTGTTCTGATTGCTCGGGGTTGATGATGAGTCTGATTATTTTGTTGGTGGTGGTCGTGGCGGCCGGTGCCGTGCTGAGTGTGCAAGCCGCCATCAACGGGCGTCTGGGTGAAACGGTTGGCGTGCTGCGCAGCAGTTTGCTGACGTTCGTGGTCGGGGCGGTGAGCACCGGGTTGCTGATTGTATTTTTTGAACCGGCCCATGCCATGAGCCTGCTGGATGTGCCGAAGTGGCAACTCAGCGGCGCGCTGTTTGGTGTCGTCTACATGATGGTGATGGTGGGCGCGGTGCCACGGATAGGGACGGCGGTGGCGACGGTGGCGGTGATCGTCGGGCAGTTGGGGATGGGGATGTTGATTGATAATTTTGGCTGGCTGGGCAATCCGGCAATCGAATTGTCCGGTAGTCGGGTACTGGCAATGATGCTGCTGGGATTGGCACTGGTGTTCATGTATCGCAGCAGCAGTCGGGCCTGACTCCTACACTGGTTAGACGGGTTGTTTGTCCAACCCGCGACGACCACCACAAAAGGAGTCCGCTCCATGACCGACGACCGTAAGTGTGACTGTCCGAAATGTAACTGCAAGCTTGGCGAGCATCCGATCGTGCGTCACGGCAAACACTATTGCTGTGAAGCCTGCGCCAAACACCATGAGCACGGTGAGGAGTGTGCCCATCAAGGCTGCAAGTGCGCCCATGGTTGATAGCGATCGCGCATTGAAAAAGTGGAGCCTGATCGGGCTCCGCTTTGAGTTTCAAAAGGCCTCAATTCGCTGGCCGCCACCTGACGTTTTCCACGCCGAATTTCTCTGCCATCGGCTTGCTGGTCTTCTGCACCTTTTCCCGGCCAAAGCGCGGAATCCGGCCGACCCCCGCATCGCAACTGGCCCAATGCCAGGCTTCGGCGTTGTCCATTTTATCCAGTCGGATAATGAACGACTTGGGCACGCCGTGAAGGGTGTATTCGATGACGAAAAGTTTTGCGCTGTTCATATGGCCCGTATTCCTCCCTGTTGTACATAAACGGATCGCAGGCCACACGGAAAATTCATTCGGATTGTCAGAAGGTTGCGCGCTCTGGCGGGGTGCCTGGTGTCTGGTTAACATAGAGCCTTGCGCCAACCCCAATGATCATAGCCCATGGCCCTTGCCGCTCCACCGGATCTGAGTGACACCGATGTGCCCGTGCAACCGCTGGCGCGAACTTATCCGCGCGGGCTGTTCATCGAGCCGCATGAGCATGTCTGGGGGCAATTGCTGTATGCGATGAGCGGGGTGATGTGGGTCGAGACGCCCCATGAGGCGCTGGTGGTGCCGCCGCAGCGAGCGGTGTGGTTGCCGCCGGGCGTGTCCCATGCCATCCGGGTGGTGTCAGACCTGCAGATGCGCAACATCTATCTTCGACCCTCCCTGGCGGCAACGCTCGATGACAGCGTGCAAGTGATCGAAGTCGGCGGGTTGTTGCGCGAGTTGATCGTCAGCCTGGTGGAGCAGGGCGACGACGGTGCCCCGCAGTATTACGAAGCCTTGGTGGGGCTGGCATTGCTGGAGCTCAAGCGTTCCCGGCGCTCGCTGATGAAAATCCCGCTGCCGGACGATTCCGACCGGCGCCTGATGAACTTGTGCCAGGCGGTCATGACCCAGCCATCCCTGGACATTCCTTTCGAACAACACGCGGAAAACGCCGGCGCCAGCGTGCGTACCCTGGCGCGGCTGTTCAAGGATGGTCTGGGCATGGGCTTTGCCGAATGGCGGCGGCAGGTGCAACTGGCGACGGCGACGGCCGAATTGATCCAGGGTGTGCCGGTCAGTGCGATTGCCCGGGAGTTGGGCTATTCCCCCAGCAGTTTCAGCGACATGTTCCGCCGGGAACTGGGTGTCGCGCCTTCGCAGTTTTCCTCGCACCAAAACCTGTAATTCGCGTTTGGCCGAAATTCAGAAGCACTTGGCCGATGCTCGCCGTCACGGATCCCTAGACTTTGGGCATACCTCAATTGCCCCCGGAGTCTGCCATGAGCTACTTCATTTCACTGGTTATCGGCCTGGGCGTCGGCCTGCTCTACGGTGCCCTGGATTTCCGTTCTCCCGCACCACCGGCCATCGCGCTGATAGGGCTGCTCGGCATGCTGGCCGGCGAAAAAATCTGGCCGATGGGCCGGCAGCTGGTGGCTGGCTGGATCTCCTGAATCCCTTTATTTACTGGATGAAAACATCATGAAAGCGTTGCAGTTCGACAAAACCGGCGATCTCTCGGCCCTGCGCTATGTCGAGGTACCCACCCCCGTTCCCGGCGCCGATGAAGTGCTGGTCGAGATCAAGGCCGCCGGGCTCAACCCCAGCGATGTGAAGAACGTGCTGGGCCGCTTTCCCTACACCACCCTGCCGCGGATTCCCGGTCGCGATTTTGCCGGCATCGTCGTTGAAGGCCCGCAAGCGCTGCTCGGTCAACAGGTGTGGGGCACTGGCCGTGAACTGGGTTTTTTCGCCGATGGCTCCCATGCGCAGTTCGTCAAACTGCCGGCCGCGGGTGTCGCAATCAAGCCCACTCACCTGAGTTTTGCCCAGGCCGCCAGTCTCGGTGTGCCTTACACCACGGCGTGGGACGCGCTGGAACGTAGTCAGGTGACGGCACAAACCCGCTTGCTGGTGATCGGCGGCGGGGCGGTGGGCAGTGCCGCGCTGGCATTGGCGAAAGTGCGCGGTGCCCAGGTGCTGGCGGCGGCGCGGCGACCGGAGCAAGTCAAGGACTTGCAGGCCCAGGGTTATCAGACACTGCAACTGGACAAGCCCGAAGACTTGGGCGCACAGGTCAATGCCGTGTTCACGGGCGGCGCTGACGTGATTTTCGACACCACCGGCTTTTGGTTGCCGGCCTCCGTCGCGGCGTTGGCCACGTTCGGGCGCATTGCCATTATCGCCGCGCCGGTGGACGGCATGGTGCAGTTGTCGGCACTGGCGTTGTATCGCAAGGGCGGATCGGTAGTGGGGATCAACTCGTTGCTGTACGGCGTGCAAGCCTGCGCGGCCATGCTGGATCAGTTCGGCCAATTCTTCGATCAGGATTTGTTACCGTTGCCGCAAGGACTGTTCGAGTCGCCGTTGGCCGAAGGCCTGGAGCGTTATGTGGAAGTGAATCAGGGCAGCGGCGACAAAGTGATTCTATTGCCGTAACCCTGATCTATAGAGGAGCGAGCCTGCTCGCGAAAGCGCAGTGTCATTCAACGTTGATGTGCCTGACTCACCGCTTTCGCGAGCAAGCCCGCTCCCACAGGGTTAGAATTGGTGGCACCAATGTTGCGAGGTACCCCGATGAGTGAGCCGATCCGTCTGACCCAGTACAGCCATGGCGCTGGATGCGGTTGCAAGATTTCCCCCCAGGTACTGGAAGTGATTCTGGCCGGCAGCGGCGCGCAGAACCTTGATCCGCAACTGTGGGTCGGCAATGCCTCACGCGACGACGCGGCGGTGTACGCCATCGATGAAGAGCGCGGCGTGGTGTCGACCACCGACTTTTTCATGCCGATCGTCGACGACCCCTTCGATTTCGGTCGCATCGCCGCGACCAATGCCATCAGTGACATTTACGCCATGGGTGGCGACCCGCTAATGGCGATTGCGATCCTTGGCTGGCCGGTCAACGTACTGGCGCCGGAGATTGCCCGGGAAGTGATTCGCGGCGGCCGTTCGGTGTGCGACGAGGCGGGGATTCCCTTGGCGGGCGGGCACTCCATCGATGCACCGGAACCGATCTTCGGCCTGGCCGTTACCGGCCTGGTGGAAAAGCGCCACATGAAGCGCAATGACACGGCCACCGCCGGCTGCCTGCTTTACCTGACCAAACCCCTGGGCATCGGCATCCTCACCACCGCCGAGAAAAAGGGAAAGTTGCGCACCGCCGACATCGGCCTGGCCCGGGACTGGATGTGCACCCTGAACAAACCCGGTAGCCGCTTTGGCAAACTCGACGGTGTGACGGCGATGACCGACGTCACGGGTTTCGGCCTGCTGGGACATCTGGTGGAGATGGCGGATGGCAGCGGCCTGACCGCGCGAATCCGATACGATCGGGTGCCGCGTTTGCCGGGTGTCGAGTATTACCTCGAACAAGACTGCATCCCGGGTGGCACGTTGCGTAACTTCGACAGTTACGCCAGCAAACTGGGCCGTCTCCAGGAACTGCATAAACGTGTGCTGTGCGATCCGCAAACCAGTGGTGGCCTGCTGATCGCGGTCACCCCGGCAGGCAATCGACAGTTTCTCGAAACCGCCGCCGACATGGGGCTCAACCTTGAGCCCATCGGTGAACTGGTCGAGCGACAGACAAACGCCGTCGAGGTGTCGTGATGTCTGTCGACTGTACCGATTACCGCAACATCTTCCTCAACGGCCGGCCAATGATGGATACCCGTGCGCCGGTCGAGTTTGCCAAGGGCGCGTTCCCTGATGCGGTCAACCTGCCGCTGATGAACGATCAGGAGCGGCAACGGATCGGAACCTGTTACAAGCAACAGGGGCAGCAATCGGCGATCGAACTGGGGCATCGACTGGTGTCCGGCGCAATCAAGGCCGAACGTATCCAGGCCTGGGCGGACTTCGCCCGGGCTCATCCCGACGGGTACTTGTATTGTTTTCGCGGCGGGCTGCGCTCACAGATCGTCCAGCAATGGCTCAAGGACGAGGCGGGCATCGACTATCCGCGCGTCGCGGGCGGTTACAAGGCCATGCGTAACTTTCTGCTGACTACGGTCGATCAGGCCGTTGCCCAGTGCGATTTCGTGTTGCTGGGCGGCATGACCGGCACCGGCAAAACCGAAGTGCTGACGCAATTGCGTAACGGGCTGGACCTTGAAGGTCACGCCAATCACCGCGGTTCCAGTTTCGGCAAGCGCGCCACGGGCCAACCGACCAATATCGACTTTGAAAACCGCCTGGCGGTAGACCTGCTGAAAAAGCGCGCCCAGGGCCTTGAGCAATTCGTGCTGGAGGACGAAAGCCGTGCCATCGGCAGCTGCGCGCTGCCATTACCGCTGTATCAGGGCATGCAGCAGTACCCGATGGTCTGGCTTGAAGACAGCCTGCAAGGGCGGGTCGAACGGATCCTGCGCGATTACGTGGTGGACCTGTGTGCCGAGTTCATCCGTGTGCATGGCGATGAAGGCTTTGTGCTTTTTTCCGAACGCTTGCTGGAGAGCTTGAACAATGTTCAGAAGCGCCTGGGGGGCGAACGGCATCGGCGGATGCTGGTGTTGATGGAAGAGGCCTTGGCTGAGCAGGGGCGCAGCGGCGCGGTGGATTTGCATCGGGGCTGGATCGAGGGGTTGCTGGTGGAGTATTACGACCCGATGTATGCGTTTCAGCGCGAGAAGAAGGGCGCGCGGATCGAGTTTGCCGGGGAGCGGGGGGCGGTGTTGGAGTATTTGCGGGAGCGAAGTGGTCAGCGAGGTTGAGGGTTGTTTTGCCGGCCCCTTCGCGAGCCGGCTCGCTCCCACATTGAATTTGTGTGTACCTCAATCCCCTGTGGGAGCGAGCCTGCTCGCGAAGAGGCCCGAACAGACACTGCAAAAAATCAGGTCGGGCAAGTCTCCTGCCCGTTATCCAGCCCTTGCTTGTAGCTTTGGCTTTGCAGGCTGGCCTTGCCGTTGTGCCAGGTCAGGGTCAGCACATACAGCGAATCGTAGTCGCCGGATTCCCAATCGTCGGTGATGTTCTGCTTTTTGCCCACGGCTTTACCGGCAACCTTGTTGATCAGCTCCGGCAGGTAACCATGGGACCAGGCGGTGTAGATGGTTGCGTTGTGGTACTTGTCGTCGATCAATTCACGGGCGAGGTCATTGGTGTCGTTGGCCGAAAAATTGATGTTCACCGGCAAACCGAGCTTGATCGCGCTGGGGCTGATGGTCATCAATGGACGGATGTAGCTGTAGGAGTTGTCCAGTTCGCCTTCCTCGACATTGCGTGTCGGGTTGGCGGCAAACACATAGTCGGCCTTGCCGAATTTTTCCGGTAGCAGGGTCGCCAGATCGATCGCTCGGTTCAGGCCCTGGCAATTGAGCTGGCCCAGGCCTCCGGCGGGTTTTTCCGCGTGGCGCAGGAACACCAGCGTCTGGGTGCCGTCCGCCGGCTGTGCGCGGGACTCCAGGGCAAAAAACACCGCGCTGGCCGCCAGCAGGATGGGCAGGGCCAGATAAGCACGATGTTTGAAGCGTTTGGCGAATGTCATAAGGTTCGTCATGGAATAGGGTTCTTCAGCGCATTGGGTTAAGGCTGACAAACCTTTACACCGCGAATTTCCTGCGTCGGGTGTTTTCCATGTCGTGAAGCCGGTCCGTTTCAAAAGGGCAGTGCTCAGAGTCCCCTGAAGCCCATTTGGTTCGATTCCGGCCCAAGCGCAGCAAAGTACCGGTAACCTTGAACGGGTTGCAGCGAAGGTTATCGACAGGATGTTGCGGATTTATGGACACCGTACACCAGCCACTACGCAGGGGTGTTGTCATCTCCTTTGATCTTCACCATCAGTGGTATTGATGGCTCCGGGCGTCGCACGGCGGGTTATCTCCATTATCATCGGCATTCTCAATTTTCCCGTGGATCCTGCCCATGACCGATTTGTCTGCGTTTCCCATCACCGAAAAATGGCCGGCCCAGTATCCGGAGTGGATTCAGCTGTACTCCTTGCCGACCCCCAACGGCGTCAAGGTTTCGATCATGCTTGAAGAGATCGGCCTGCCCTACGAGCCTCACCGCGTAGGTTTCGACACCAACGATCAGATGTCCCCGGAGTTCTTGTCGCTCAACCCGAACAACAAGATCCCGGCCATCCTCGATCCCCACGGTCCGGGTGGCCAGCCGTTGCCGTTGTTCGAGTCCGGGGCGATTCTGATTTACCTGGCTGACAAGAGCGGGCAACTGCTGGCCCAGGAGTCGGCGGCGCGCTACGAAACCATCCAGTGGCTGATGTTCCAGATGGGCGGGATTGGCCCGATGTTCGGCCAGCTCGGCTTCTTTAACAAATTCGCCGGCAAGGACTATGAAGACAAACGTCCCCGTGACCGCTACGTCGAGGAAAGCAGGCGCCTGCTCGCTGTTCTCGACAAGCGCCTGGAAGGGCGGGACTGGATCATGGGCGAGCGCTACACCATTGCCGACATCGCCATTTTTCCGTGGGTGCGCAACCTGATCGGCTTCTACGAGGCCGGTGACCTGGTGGGTATCCAGAATTTCCAGAACGTCACGCGGGTGCTGGATCGCTTCCTGTCGCGGCCGGCGGTGAAGCGCGGGCTGGAAATCCCGAAACCCGTCTCCAGTTAATCATCATCCCTGTGGGGGCGAGCAGGCTCGCTCCCACAAGTGGTACTCGGTGGTTTCAGGATCTGCCAAAAAACGGCCGGATCCCGTGATCCCGGAAATACCGCGCAATCACCTTCGGGTCCGAGCAGGTTTCGGCTATCGCCACATAGGTATCCGGCCGCAACAGATAAAATCCGTTACGCCCAAGGCCCGCCGTTTCGAACGCCGGCCGCCAGTCGAAGACATGCAGCGGCAAGTGATGTTCGTGGCACCAGGCGATCATCTCGTCGCTGGTGTCGCCATACACATGCACCTGCCAGGTCGGGCATTTCAGCGGTTCGAAATTATCCCCCTCGCCATCGTGCGCCCAGGGCAGGCGATCGCCGCCATGCACGTGCCCGGCAACGCCCGTGCTCAAGGGCATCCCACGGTAATTCAGGGTGATCTGCGACACCGTGCGAAAGAGGAATTCCCGGGCCGTTTCAAACGAAGCCATTTTCGGCAGCAGGAACGGCGCCAGGCGCGTGCGCAGCAGGTCGGCCATGCGTCCTTCGGCGGTGACGAACGTGAAGACCCGGTCCGTGGTGGCGACCAGTTTGCGGGCAAACGCGATGCGTTCGGTTTCGTAGGTGGCGAGCAATTTGGCCTCGGCGCCGCCGCTCAACACCGCGGCGAGTTTCCAGGCCAGGTTGATCGCATCGCCAATCCCGGTGTTCATGCCCTGACCGCCGGCGGGGCTGTGCACATGGGCGGCGTCGCCCAGTAAAAAAGCGCGGCCGGTGCGAAAGTGATCTGCCACCCGATGGTGCACACGGTAGGTCGAGAACCAGTTCAGCTGCTCGATCTTGACCTGCATGTGCTCGATGGCCCGGCTGCTGACGTCTTCGAATCGCAGACCTTCGGCACGTTCGGCGCGCACCGTGCCGATCAGCCGCGCACGACCTTCACCTGCCAACGGGAACACCGCAAGGAAATCCGCTTCATCGAGATCCAGGTGCAGTTCACCGTTGAACGTCGGCCCGCTGGCCTGTACATCGGCGACATAGAAAACCTGCTGATAAGTACCGCCGGGGAATCCGGTGTCCAGGGTCTTGCGCACAATCGACCGGGCACCGTCGCAACCAGCCAGGTAACGGGCCTGGCAGATTTCCTGCTGGCCGTCGGGCAGGCGCAGCGTGGCGATGATGTCGTCGCCGGTTTCCTCGAACCCCAGTAACTCAGTGTTGCGCTCCACAGTGATACCGAAGGTTTCCAGGCGGTCGATCAGCAGCCGTTCGTGTTCGTCCTGGGGGAATATTTCGAGGAACGCATAAGGCGTGAGGCCTTCGCCAACGCGACTCAACGGCAAGCGTGTCACGGGGGCGCCCTTGACCCAGAAATTGGCCGCCGCCACGCGATGCCCCTTCTTGACAACGGCGTCCGCGAGGTCGAGCTGGCGATACAACTCCAGTGTTCGCGCCTGAACGGCCAGCGCCCGGGACGTGGTGCCGGGCGCTGAAGTTTTATCGATGATTCGTACTCGAATGCCCAGTTTGCTCAGCCACAGTGCCAGTACCAGTCCGGTCGGGCCGGCGCCGGTGATCAACACGTCGCTACGTTGCATGACTTGTCCTCCTTAACGAGTGAAGCAAGTATGGTCCAACCAGGCAGGACAGCCAGGCCATGCGCCCAACGGGACCAGCCCCGTCGGCGATACAATCCAGGTCCGGTGTCAATTCGGGGAACAGGGCGTCCGTGCCGCAGTCATAGCCAGCACCCTGCCATCGGCCTTATGGTTGACCCGGCGTATCGAATCACCAGGAGCAACATGCAAGCCCATCGATTGATCATGAGCATCGCCGCATTACTGGTACTGGCCGGTTGTGGCAGCCAACGGACCCAGGAACCCCCGGCGCGCACGCCTGCCGAGGTCAAGGCGGAAATCCTGCGTCTGCTGCCGGCCAAAACCGCCGACCGCCAGGGCTGGGCCACGGATATCTATGCCGCGTTTGCGGCGCAGCACATCGCGCCGACCACGCAAAACCTCTGTGCGGTACTGGCCGTCACCGAGCAGGAATCAACCTTCCAGTCAGACCCGTCCGTGCCCGGCCTGGGCAAGATCGCCCGTGACGAAATCGACCGCAGGGCGGATAAGGCGCACATTCCCGGCCTGTTGGTCAGCGGTGCGTTGCAGGTGCGTTCTCCCAATGGCAAAAGCTACAGCGACCGGTTGAACGCGGCCCGTAGTGAAAAGGAATTGAGCGCGATCTTCGATGATTTCATCGGTATGGTGCCCATGGGGCAGACATTGTTTGCAGGCTTCAACCCGGTGCACACCGGTGGACCGATGCAGGTCAGCATTGATTTTGCCGAGCAGCAGGCGAAAGACTATCCCTATCCGGTGGAGGGCTCGATCCGCCGTGAAGTCTTCACCCGGCGCGGCGGCATGTATTTCGGTATCGCGCATTTGCTGGGATATCCGGTCAGCTACAAGCAACCGCTGTATCGCTTCGCCGATTTCAACGCCGGTTGGTACGCCAGTCGCAATGCCGCGTTCCAGAACGCCGTGAGTAGGGCGTCGGGTATTCCTTTGGCCTTGGATGGCGATCTGGTGCGCTACGACTCGATCATGCCCGGTACCACGGAAAAGGCCGTGCGCACCCTTGGCAAACAACTGGATATGCGAAATCCGACGATCAGGGACCAGTTGGAGGAGGGCAATACGTTGGCGTTCGAAAACAGCAAGCTTTATCAGCGAGTGTTCGAGTTGGCCGACAAGGCAGAAGGCCGGCGATTGCCGCGCGCGGTGTTGCCGGGGATCGTGCTGCAAAGCCCGAAAATCACCCGAAAACTCACCACGGCGTGGTTTGCCAAGCGGGTCGACGAACGTTATCAGCGTTGCATGGCGCGTTGAGCGGAACTGAAAAACACGAAAAAGCCCGGCTGATCAGGCCGGGCTTTTGGGGTGGTGCGGTTTAGCGATTTGTTTAGGCGACGGTGTTGCCTTTCAGGCGATCGGAGCCATCGGCGGCAACGGTGTTGCCTTGCAGGCGATCCGAACCATCGGCGGCAACGGTGTTGCCTTGCAGGCGATCGGAGCCATCGGCGGCAACGGTGTTGCCTTGCAGGCGATCAGAGCCATCAGCGGCAACGGTGTTGCCTTGCAGGCGATCCGAACCATCGGCGGCGACGGTGTTGCCTTGCAGGCGATCAGAGCCATCAGCGGCAACGGTGTTGCCTTTCAAACGATCCGAACCATCGGCAGCCACAGCGCGTTTTTCGAGCAGGCGATCAGCGCCACCTTCAGCCACACGATTCTGGATCAGACGATCCGAACCACCTTCAGCCACACGGCTTTCGATCAGACGATCCGAGCCGCCTTCAGCGACGACAGGTTGAGCAGAGGTCGCGGCGAAAGCGTTCACTGCGAAGATCGAGAAAGCGATGCTGAGGAGGGTTTGGCGTTTCATGATCGTGTGCTCCGGGGGTGTTTGGTTGGTATGGAGCAGATGTTACGCCGCAGGATTTTTAAGAGAACTTCATTGAGTTAATGGTGACTATTGACGCAGTCAATGGTTGGTTGTGTCGACTGGAGATCCACGGGAGCCGGCTCGCTCCCAAAGGTGGCGGCTTCTACACTGGATAATTGGCGCTGATCCCGCCAACCAGGAGGTGTGTATGTATCAACTCTACGGCCATCAGAACTCGGGCGCGGCGGCGATAGAGGCGGCACTGGAACTGTGTGAAATCCCCTACCGCTTCATCGATGTCGAGTCATCTGCGCAGGCTGCCCAGGCGCTGGAGAAACTCAACCCGCTCAAACAGATTCCAACGCTGCAATTGCCCGACGGCAGCGTCCTCACCGAGAGCGCGGCGATCCTGATCCATCTCGGGCTGACGTTTCCGCAATCGAAGCTGTTGCCGGACGACCCCGCCGACCGCGACCAGGTCATCCGCGGGCTGGCGTACATCGTCAGCAATTGTTACGCGGCCATCGGCATCATCGATTACCCCGAACGTTGGCTGGCCGAGGCAGACGAGGCGTCGCGGCACAACCTCATGAGCGGTGCCCGTCAGCGCCTGCACTGGAGTTGGGAGGTGTTTGCCGACCAGTTTTCCGGTGAGCTGTATCTGGGGGACGAGACGCCAGGAGCGCTGGACGTGCTGGCGGCGGTGATCACGCGGTGGGCGGGAAGCCGGGAATATCTGCGCCGCGCCCGACCGGGGTTTTTCGCCTGGCTGGAGCGAATCGACCGGCACCCCACGCTGGCCCCGGTCTTCGCCCGGCACTGGCCCACTTGATCACCACAAAACAAATGTGGGAGCGAGCCTGATCGCTCCCACGGGGGGATTTTCGCGTAGCTGAGCTATTCGCCGCGAATGTACTGTTCCAACTGGCGAATCAGTTCAGCCTGTTCGGCGATCGCTTCCTTGACCAGGTCGCCAATCGACAGCAAGCCGATCAACTTGCCGTTTTCCACCACCGGCAGGTGGCGCAGGCGCTTGTCGGACATGATGCCAAGGCAGGTATCGACAGTCTGGTGAGTGTCCACGGTAATCACCGGCGACACCATGATGTCGCGCACCGGCGTACCCACCGAAGAACGGCCATGCAGCACCAGTTTGCGCGCATAGTCCCGTTCACTGATGATGCCCAGCACCTCATCATTGTCCACCACCAGCAAGGCGCCGACATTCTTTTCAGCCATCTTCATCAGCGCTTCCAGCACCATGTGATCAGGTTTGATCTGGTGCACTTCCTGGTTTTTCTGATCTTTGAGCTTCAGCAGTTGCGCGACGGTTTTCATGACGGTGTCCCAGGGTGTTGTCGTTGTCCTTGAAGAATCGTAGACCCGGGCCTTCAGGGCAAGGGCGAAAGCGGCAGATAACACGCAAAAAACGTCATTCAACGGTTTTTCTTCAGTAAAGGCTGAAAATCTGTGGGAGTCGGCTCGCTCCCACAGAGATCGCATCCACTGCTCATAGAGCGCGTAGAATCAACACCCTGAATCAAATCCGAGGTTGCAGTGGTGGATTTACCCCAGGGCTTCGTCCTGACCCGGCATTGGCGCGATACCCCAGCGGGTACGGAAGTCGAGTTCTGGCTGGCGACCGATAGCGGTCCCCGGCGCATCCGTCTGCCTCATCAGCCGTCGGTGGCGTTTATTCCGGCCAGCCAGCGCGAGCAGGCCGAGGCGTTGTTGCGCGACGAAAAGAACGTCGAGCTGCGACCCCTGGCCCTGCAGGATTTCGAACATCGCCCGGTGCTGGGGTTGTATTGCCGGCAGCACGGCCAGTTGATGCGCCTGGAAACTGCGTTGCGCCGGGCCGGCGTCGAAGTGTATGAAGCCGACGTGCGCCCGCCGGAACGTTACCTGATGGAGCGCTTCATCACCGCCCCCGTCCGTTTTAGCGGTACGCCGGGGGCCGATGACTTGCTGCTCGACGCGCAGATGAAACCCGACCCCGATTACCGGCCGAGCCTCAAACTGGTGTCCCTGGACATCGAAACCACCGCCCAGGGCGATTTGTATTCCATCGCCCTGGAGGGCTGTGGCGAGCGTCAGGTGTACATGCTCGGCCCGGCCAATGGCGACGACAGCGCGGTGGATTTCCAGCTCGAATACTGCGAGTCGCGCACCCTGTTGCTGAAAAGACTCAACGACTGGTTCGCCCGGCATGACCCCGACGCCATCATCGGCTGGAACGTCGTGCAGTTCGACCTGCGGGTGCTGCACACGCACGCCCGGCAACTGGGTGTGCCGCTGAAACTGGGGCGCGGCGGCGAGGAAATGCAGTGGCGCGAACATGGCAACGGCAACCACTACTTCGCCTCTGCCGCCGGCCGGCTGATCATCGACGGCATCGAAGCCCTGCGTTCGGCAACCTGGAGCTTCCCGTCATTCAGCCTGGAAAACGTCGCGCAAACCCTGCTCGGCGAAGGCAAGTCGATTGATAATCCGTACCAGCGCATGGACGAAATCAACCGCATGTTCGCCGAGGACAAGCCAGCGCTGGCCAAGTACAACCTCAAGGACTGCGAACTGGTCACGCGGATCTTCGCCAAGACCGAGCTGCTGACCTTCCTGCTGGAACGGGCCAGTGTCACCGGGTTGCCGGCCGATCGCATGGGCGGTTCGGTGGCGGCCTTCACTCACCTGTACATGCCGTTGATGCACCGCCAGGGCTTCGTTGCGCCGAACCTCGGCGGCAAACCTGCGCAAGCCAGCCCCGGCGGGTTTGTCATGGACTCGCAACCGGGGCTGTATGAATCGGTGCTGGTGTTCGACTACAAAAGCCTTTATCCCTCGATTATCCGTACCTTCCTCATCGACCCGGTGGGGCTGATCGAAGGGCTCAGGCATCCCGATGACGCCGACTCGGTACCGGGTTTTCGCGGGGCGCGGTTTTCCCGTACCCGGCATTGCCTGCCCGCCATCGTCGCCCGGGTCGCCGAGGGCCGGGAAACCGCCAAGCGCGAGCACAACGCGCCGTTGTCCCAGGCACTGAAGATCATCATGAACGCGTTCTACGGTGTGCTCGGCTCCAGTGGTTGCCGCTTCTTCGATACGCGACTGGCATCATCCATAACCTTGCGTGGCCATGAGATCATGTTGCGCACCCGCCAATTGATCGAAGCCCAGGGCCATACGGTCATCTATGGCGACACCGACTCGACTTTCGTCTGGCTGCGTCGCGCCCACGGCCAACAGGAAGCGGCGCAGATCGGGCGCGCACTGGTGGATCACGTCAACCAGTGGTGGCGCGAGCACGTGCGTCAAGCCTTTGGCCTGGAGAGCGCCTTGGAGTTGCAGTATGAGACCCACTACAAACGGTTCCTGATGCCCACCATTCGTGGTGCGGAGGAGGGCAGCAAGAAGCGTTATGCGGGCTTGGTCACGCGCGCCGACGGCACTGACGAGATGGTCTACAAAGGCCTGGAAACCGTGCGTACCGACTGGTCGCCGCTGGCCCGGCAATTCCAGCAGGAGTTGTACCTGCGGATCTTCCAGCGCAAGCCTTATCAAGACTATGTGCGCGATTATGTCGCCAAGACCCTGGCCGGCGAGTACGACGACCGCCTGATCTACCGCAAGCGCTTGCGGCGCACGCTCGATGACTATCAGCGCAACGTCCCGCCCCATGTCCGGGCGGCGCGTATCGCCGATGAGTACAACGACCACCAGGGCCGCCCGCGGCAATACCAGAACGGTGGCTGGATCAGCTACGTGATCACTGTCGCCGGTCCCGAGCCGCTGGAGATCCGCAGCGCGCCCATCGATTACGACCACTACATCACCAAACAGCTGCAACCGGTCGCGGATGCGATCCTGCCGTTCGTCGACGACGATTTCTCAACCCTGATTGGGGGGCAGCTGGGCCTGTTTTGAGTCCAGCAGCGACAACGTCCAGTCATCCAGGATGCCGTGGAAGTACTGGTTCAGAGCTTGATGAAATGGACTGTCTTTGGGCGCGACCTGAGCGAACAGGGTCATCGATGAGTGAAACTTCAGGTCGTCCGGATGGCCGAATATCGCCGCTACGGAACGTTGCTGGATGTTCAGTACGTCATGGGTGCAACTGCGCAGCCGGGTTCCCAGCAAGGGATGGTCCAGATAGGCCTGCGCCTCCTCTCGGGAGCGTATCGCGAAGCGTCGGGACATTTCGCTGTCACCCAGCCCGGCAAGCTGCGGAAAGATGAACCACATCCAGTGGCTGCGTTTGTGACCGGCGTTCAGTTCGGCCTGGACCCGGTCGAACACCGGGTCTTGCGCCTGGATAAAGCGTTGCAGGTTGAAGGTGTCCTTCTGATCGGTGCTTCTCATGGCGAAGCCCTCTGACACTCATGCTGTCAAGGTGATGGCTATCGGGTGATGGCTCAGACCATGGCCAGCCGTTGCTTGCGTGTAGGCACGTGGAACGCTTGGTCCAGCGCCTCCAGATCCCCAGCTTCAAGTTGCAGCCCGACAGCCTGGGCGTTGAGTCGCACATGCTCGGGATGGACTGCCTTGGGGATGGCGATTACCCCCTTCTGGCGCAGCAGCCAGGCCAGCGACACTTGCGCAGGCGTGACGCCATGACGAGCAGCCACCTGCCTGAGCGTGGCATTGGCCAGCATCTGCCCACCCTGACCGATCGGACAGTAGGCCATGACGGGCATCGTGCGCTGCCGGCACCAGGGCAGTAAATCAAATTCTATCCCGCGCTCCTCCAGGTTGTAGAGCACCTGATTGGTGGCGCAGGCCGGGGCGTTCAGCTCCAGCAGATCGTCGACGTCGAAATTCGACACGCCCCAGCGGCCGATCTTGCCGGTGTCACGCAGGCGTTCGAAGGCTTCGACGGTTTCTTCCAGCGGATACTGGCCGCGCCAGTGCAGCAGGTAAAGGTCGATGTGATCGGTGTTCAGCCGGCGCAGACTTCGCTCGCAGGCCTGTGGAATGCCTTGGCGGCTGGCGTTGTGGGGGTAGACCTTGCTGACCAGAAAAACCTTGTCGCGCTGGCCGGTGATGGCTTCACCCACCACTTTTTCGGCACCGCCTTCGGCGTACATTTCGGCGGTGTCGATCAGGGTCATGCCCAGTTCGATGCCTTGGCGCAGGGCGGCGACTTCCTCTTTGTATCGGGATTTGTCTTCACCCATTTGCCAGGTGCCTTGGCCGATGGCCGGCACTTCGGTGCCGGCCAGTTGTTCTGTGCGCATTTTGATTCCTTGTAATTTTTACTCCGGTTGGCATCAGGATAGTCCCTCGGGTTCCATCTTGGCGGCCACTGGGCCGACCAGGCTGGTGGTGGGTTCTGTACATATCCGTTTCTTCGGTAACGGCGGCTGGCGGCTCTTTCCCTGCCGATGATCGATTGATCCCTCCCAGCACTGCACTTTTTCGAACTGACCGGCTCTATCCATAGCCGTTGCAGCGAATCCCGCCGCACAGGAATGTGTCAGTCCCAATCCCTTATGGTTCGAGTGTTGCCCTTCAACCTTCGCCGATTTCGCCTGTTGGCCGGTCTGTTGCTGCTCTGTGCCGGTGGTTGCAGCCATCAACCCGGCAACGATGTGTTCACCCAGTTGCGCGAGGGCAAACCCCAGGAGTTTCTGCAGACCAGCGTCGACCGCATGGCCACTCTGACCATGCGTGACAACCTCGACAGCCTCTATCTGTTGATGAGCAAGCTCTACCTGCGCAACCCCGATGAGTTGAAAAAGTCTGGATTCCTCGACGCCCGCACCGCCGGCAAGCAAGTGCGCATGGCCATCGAACAGCGACAGCCGCTACCCACTCTGGGCGGTAAAAAAGATCTGGCGGCGTTGCGCTTTGCCATGAGCCCGGAGTTTCTCGGCGACCGGGTCGGTGCGTTCATTTATGCCATCGGCAGCATGCTGGTCACCGCTCACGGCAATCGCCTGGAGTTCTACATGACGGACGCGATCAACCCGACGTTCGTCAGCAACGCCGCGCGCAACATCGAAATCGCCACCTGGATCTTGAGTCAGCGGCAGAACAAGGATGGCCAGCCCATGTTGTTCTCCAACGAGATCTCGGAGGAGGGCAGCAACCTGAGTTTTGCCGTGGAGTTCGGCAAGATCGTCGCGCGGCTGGACCTGTTGACCCAGATGCTGGATGAGCGCTATCGGCGGATCGGGCTCAATTACGCTCAAAGTTTGCTGTTTCTTAATTTCCTTCCAGTCCAGTGAATCCCCCATAAAACCCTGTGGGAGCAACATGGAGGAAATGCATAAAGATAGATCGCATCGATATAACTGGTTATAAGAAAAATCGCTATGCTGCGGGCCTGTAATTCCCTGCGGTCTATGTGGACGTCTCAATGGATTTAGTGAACATCGGGTTGATTGTCGCCGGGCTGGTCGTCGGCTTCATCGTCGGTATGACAGGCGTGGGTGGCGGCTCATTGATGACGCCCATTCTGCTGGCGTTCGGTATCAATCCGGCAACGGCGGTCGGCACCGATCTGCTGTACGCGGCCATCACCAAGTCCAGTGGTGTGCTGGTTCACAAAAAGAACAACAACATCGACTGGGCTATAACCGGATGGTTGACCCTTGGCAGTGTGCCGGCGGTGGCGTTGACGTTGTGGTTCCTGAGCAGTTTGCACGCCGCGCCCGATGCCATGAACGCGATCATCAAGCAGGCGCTGGGCTTCGTCCTGTTTGCCACGGCGCTGGCGATCCTGTTCAAGAAGCGCCTGCTCGATTTCGCCCACAAACGTGCCGGCGGCAATTACAAGCCGAGCGGGAAGCGCCTCAATGTGTTGACCGTAATCACCGGTCTGGTCCTGGGCACCATGGTCGCGTTGACGTCCATCGGCGCTGGCGCATTGGGCACCGTGGCGTTGTTCATTCTTTATCCGCTGCTGCCGACCCGTCGCCTGGTGGGCACGGAAATCGCCCACGCCGTGCCCCTGACCCTGGTCGCCGGTCTTGGCCATGCGAGCATGGGCAACATGGATTGGCAGGTGCTGGGTTACTTGCTGGTCGGTTCGCTGCCGGGGATTTACCTGGGCAGCCACCTGACCGGACGCATCTCCGATGAGTTGTTGCGTCCTTGCCTGGCCACGATGTTGGTATTGATCGGTTACAAACTGGCGTTCTGATTGCCAGCATCATTCGCGGGTGAAAATTTCCAGCAGATGCCCATCCGGGTCATCGAAATACACCCGCCGCCCACCCGCATAATCATTGACCTCCTTCGGCCGCTGCTTGCCCGGATCGGCCCACCACGACTGCCCGCGTGCCTGCAGGCGCGCGAAGGTCCGGTCGAAGTCGTCGTCGCCGAGCAAAAACGCGTAATGCTGCGAGGCAATCGGCGGATCGTTGTCGTAGAAGTCCAGTGACACATGGTTATCGAGCCTGACGATCAGCATCGGCCCGAAGGGTTCCGGAGCGGGCAGGCCGAGGAGTTCGACCAGAAAATGTGCCGACCGGTGTTTGTCGCGGCACCAGACGATGGTGTGGTTCAACTGCGCGCTCATATGAGGGTCCTCACGGCGGTTCAGCCAGCGCTTTTTGATGTTTTCAGATTAGCCCAGCCTGTTGCGCAATGACCGCCCTGACCTAAGCTTGGGGCAAGGTCGAACACATTTGCGAAGCGTCACCGGAACGAACGCCGCGATGCGCAATCATTAGAGCGTGGATATCAAAAGGAGATGCGCATGCTCATCAGGTCACTGACCCTGGCTACCCTGCTGGCTGTCGCCGGCCCCTTGTTCGCCGCCGATGGCGATTCACCTCTGGATATAGACAAGGGCAGGGCCCGGCCGTTGATCGTGATCACGCGCAGCACCGTTGATCCTGTCTGGGTGAACCTGAAGAAATCCCTGGAAGATCCGGCCAACAAGCAGGGTGTCGCCCAGCGCAACATCAGGGTGTACAGCGTGTTGAACATGTCCGGTCAACTCGATGGCAAGGATCTTGGCCAACAGGACACCATGGCGCTGATCCGCGCGTTGAAACTCGGTGCCGGGGCGTTGCCGAAAGTGATTCTGGTGGGCAAGGACGGCGAGAAGAAACTCGAAAGCTCGGGGGAGGAATCGAAGTCGGTCGACCTGAAAAAAATCTTCGAGACCGTCGACGCCCTGCCGGTGACCGAGCAGGAAGCGGCTCCACCCGCCCCGCCACCGGTGGCCGCCGAGGCAGCCCCGGCCAAGGGCGCAAAGAATGCAAAACCCGCAAAACCGGCGAAGCCCGCCAAGCCGCCTGAGCAGCCGGATGATTGAATCGACGCATCATCTTTTTGGCGAATGATTTACCTGTGAGAACGAGTCGCCTCTAGGCGGCGTTCCGACGAAAGCGTTGTGTCAGGCAACATCAACGTTGAATGTGCCGGCCTCTTCGCGAGCAAGCTCGCTCCCACAGGTGAGGGGTTTCAGATTACTTGCCCAGCGCAGTCAATATCGAATGAGCGATTTTGATCCGTTCCGGGTTTGGATAGTTCTTGTTAGCCAATATCACGATGCCGATGTCTTTCGACGGCACATAAGCCACATAAGCGCCGAAGCCGCCGGTCGAGCCGGTTTTGTTGAACAGTACATCTTCTGCTTGAGGCCGGGGCGGGTTAAGCCACTGGACCGTGTGTGCTTCCATGGCCATTGGCGTAGAGTTGCCGGCGAGCAGCTTTTGGAGGGTGACCGGATAGCGGTAGGCCTCCCAGCCCAGGCTCTGGGTCATGTCGCCGACGGTGTAGTAACCGGTGTGGGTGATAGCGATTGCTTGCTGCAATGGTTTTTCCAGCGTCGCCGGTTTCATGTTCGCTTCGACATAGCGAAGCATGTCCGCCGCGCTGGTCTTCACCCCGTATGCTTCGGAGTCCAGTGCTCCCGGCCCGACCCGTACAGGTTGGTCATCCTTGTTGTAGCCCTGAGCGTAAAGCCCCATTTGATATTGCGGCACCTTGAGGAAGGTGTGTTTCAGCCCGAGTTTCGGCAGCAGGGTTTTTTCCATCACGTCGTCAAATGGCGCACCCATGCTTTTCGCCGCCAGATAGCCGAACAGCCCCAGGCTCGGGTTTGAATATTGTCGATGGGTGCCGGCGGCATACACCGGTTTCCACTGTTTGAAATAGTCGAGCATCTTGTCTGGCGCATCGGCCGAATCCGGAAATTGCAGGGGCAGGCCACCGGGTGTGTAGGTACCCAGTTGCAGCACGCTGATGTCATCGAACGCGCTGCCCCGCAGTTGCGGCAGCACGTGGCTGGCCTTGTCAGATAACGACAGTTTGCCGCTGGCCACGGCGTAGGCGGCGAGGGTGGCGGTGAAGGTTTTGCTCACCGAGCCGATTTCAAACAGGGTGTTTTCGGAGACAGCCTCGTCGTTTTCCTTCGACGCTACACCGTAGTTAAAGTAATGCGCCTGGCCGTTGACGGTGATGGCAATCGCCACGCCGGGGATCTGCTGTTGTTGCATCACCGGTTCGACGGCAGCGTCGACGATGGCCTTGATGCGGTCGTCAGCCATGCACTGGCTGGCACCGAGTAACAGGGCCAGGGCGCCGTAGCGTGTGAATTTGTTCAGGTTTATTTCAGGCATGACTGAGTCACTTCCATGAGTATTCAGGGTGTTGGTCGAACGGCTTTGCGATTCGGGTCGCGGATGAGGGAAGCAAATCTATGCAGTCTGCCAAGATTGGACAACCGATGATATTTTGCATGAGCCATTAGAAAAATTTTGGAGTGGGCATGATCCGGCCGCAATTACCGCTTAATGCACTGCGCGCCTTCGAGGCTTCGGCGCGGCACTTGAGTTTTACCCGGGCGGCGGTGGAGTTGTGCGTCACGCAGGCGGCGGTGAGTCATCAGGTCAAAGGTCTTGAGTCTCAACTGGGCGTGACCCTTTTCAAACGCTTGCCCCGCGGGCTGATGCTGACCCGCGAAGGAGAAACCCTGTTGCCGGTGTTGCGCGAGTGCTTCGACCGCATTGCCGAAACGCTGGAATGTTTTGAAGGCGGGCACTTTCGCGAGGTGTTGACGGTCGGGGCGGTGGGGACCTTTGCGGTGGGTTGGTTGTTGCCGCGACTGGCGGACTTCCAGGCGAAACATCCGTTCATGGATTTGCGCCTGTCGACCCATAACAATCGTGTGGATGTCGCCGCCGAGGGGCTGGATTACGCCATTCGTTTTGGGGCGGGAGCGTGGCATGGCATTGAAGCGGTACGGCTGATCGAGGCGCCGCTGTCGGTGTTGTGCGTGCCCGAGATTGCCCGGCAATTGAAATCGCCGAACGATCTTTTGCGGCAGACACTTTTGCGCTCGTACCGCACGGACGAGTGGCCCGAGTGGTTTCAGGCTGCGGGGCTTTCGACGCTGGCCCCCTCGCCGAGAAGCATTGTCTTCGACTCGTCACTGGCGATGATGGAGGCTGCACTGCAAGGTGCGGGCGTGGCGTTGGTGCCACCGTTGATGTTTTCGCGGCAATTGGCGGCAAATGTGATCGAGCAGCCTTTCCCGATTCATATCACCACCGGCAGCTATTGGTTGACCCGTTTGCAGTCGCGACCGGAAACGTCGGCGATGACGGCATTTCGCCAATGGCTGCTGCAAACGGTACAGATGAATTAGCTGACTTCACACTTGTGGGAGCGAGCAGGCTCGCTCCCACAGGGATGTTCAGTGATCCCGTTCTTAGCGCACCAGACACGGCCGCTTGTTATCGAACGTCCACCCCGGAATCAGAAACTGCATGGCCACGCTGTCATCCCGCGCACCCAGGCCCATGCCTTTGTACAGCTCATGGGCCTTGGCCAGTTGGTCCATATCCAGCTCGACTCCCAATCCCGGCTTTTGTGGCACTTGCACGCAGCCGTCGACGATTTGCAGCGGAGCCTTGGTCAGGCGCTGGCCGTCCTGCCAGATCCAGTGGGTGTCGATGGCGGTGATTTCACCCGGTGCGGCGGCCGCGACGTGGGTGAACATCGCCAGGGAAATGTCGAAGTGGTTGTTGGAATGCGAGCCCCAGGTCAGGCCCCATTCGTGGCACATCTGCGCGACCCGCACCGAACCCTGCATCGTCCAGAAGTGCGGGTCGGCCAATGGGATGTCGACCGATTGCAACTGGATCGCGTGGCCCATTTCCCGCCAATCAGTGGCGATCATGTTGGTGGCGGTTTTCAGGCCGGTGGCACGGCGGAACTCTGCCATGACTTCGCGGCCCGAATAACCGTGCTCCGCGCCGCAGGGGTCTTCGGCGTAGGCCAGTACGTGATGCTGGTCCCGACACAACCGGATCGCTTCTTTCAGCGACCATGCACCATTCGGATCCAGGGTGATGCGCGCATCGGGGAAGCGTTCGGCCAGGGCGGTGACCGCTTCGATTTCGGCATCGCCGCTGAGCACGCCACCCTTGAGCTTGAAGTCCTTGAAGCCGTACCGCGCATGGGCGGCTTCGGCGAGGCGCACCACGGCGTCGGCGGTCATGGCTTTTTCGTGACGCACGCGGAACCAGTCGTTGTCGGCATCCGGCTCGCTGCGGTAGGCCAGATCCGTTTCGTTGCGATCACCGACATAAAACAGATAACCGAGCATCTTCACTTCATTACGTTGCTGACCTTCACCGAGCAGGGCGGCCACCGGCACGTCCAGATGCTGGCCGAGCAAATCGAGCAGCGCGGCTTCCAGGCCGGTGACGGCGTGAATGGTGATGCGCAGGTCGAAGGTCTGCAAACCGCGTCCGCCGGCATCGCGGTCGGCGAAGGTCTGGCGCACCTGGTTGAGCATCTTCTGGTAAGTGCCGATCGGGCTGCCGACCACCAGGCTGCGGGCATCTTCAAGGGTCTGGCGAATGCGTTCGCCGCCCGGTACTTCGCCGACGCCGGTGTGGCCGGCGTTGTCCTTGAGGATCACGATGTTGCGGGTGAAAAACGGGCCGTGGGCGCCGCTCAGGTTGAGCAGCATGCCATCGTGGCCGGCCACTGGAACAACCTGCATGCTGGTGATGATCGGGGCGTTGGCGGTTTCGTGCGTGGTCATTTTCTTATCCTTCTCAAAAGCAAATGTCAGGCGTGAGGCTGTACTGGTTTGCCCGGTGTAATGGCGGGGGCAGCCTTGGGTTTGTTGCGGGCGGCGAAGACGATGATCGCGGCGATGATCGAGGTGGCGGCCAAGCCATACAGCCCGCCCTGAATGGAACCGGTGCGTTCTTCGAGCAGGCCGAAGGTGGTCGGCGCGACGAAGCCGCCAAGGTTGCCCACCGAGTTGATCAGCGCGATGACGCCCGCGGCGATGCGTGCATCCAGATAGGCCTGGGGAATCGGCCAGAAACACGATGACGCCGATTTGAAACCCAGCGCGGCAAAGCAGATCGCTACGAAGGCGAAAGTCGGCCCGCCGGTGGTGGACATGAACATCCCGGCAGCGGCAATCAGCAGGGCCACAGCGACCCAGGCTTGCTGGTGCTTCCATCTGGCCGACAGCGAAGCGAAGGTATACATGCCGACAATCGACAGCAGCCATGGAATGGAGTTGAACATCCCGACCTGGAAGTCGCTCAGGTCGCCCATCTTCTTGATGATGCTCGGCAGCCAGAAGGTCGCGGCGTAGATGGTCAGCTGGATGAAGAAGTAGATCACGCAGAACAGGATGATCTGTCGGTCCTTGAGCAATTTGCCCAGTGACGGCTTGACCGGTGTCGCGGCCTCACGAGCAAGCTGTTCGTCGTCGATGGCCTTGACCAATGCGTCCTGCTCGTCGCGGGTCAGCCATTTGGCGTCGTGGGGTTTGGAGTCCAGCCAGAACCAGACGAAGGCGCACAAGACCACCGAGAACATGCCCTCGATGAAGTACATCCATTGCCAGCCGTGCATGCCCAGGCCGCTGATTTGTAGAAGCAGGCCGGACAAGGGGCCGGAGATCAGTGAGGCAATCGCCGAGCCGCTGAGGAAAATCGCAATCGCTTTGCCGCGCTCCACCCCGGGCAGCCAGCGGGTGAAATAGTAGATCACTCCGGGAAAGAAGCCGGCTTCGGCCACACCCAGCAGAAAGCGCAGGATGTAGAAGTGGGTTTCGTTCTGGATGAACGCCATGCCCGCCGCCACCAGACCCCAGGTCAGCATGATGCGGGTCAGCCAGATGCGTGCGCCGACTTTTTGCAGAAGGATGTTGGAGGGCACTTCGAACAGCGCGTAGCCGATGAAGAACAGGCCGGCACCGAGGCCGTAGGCAGCGGCGCCGATGCCCAGGTCGTGTTCCATGTGGGCGCGGACGAAGCCGATGTTCACGCGGTCAATGTAGTTGACGATGAACATGATGACGAACAGCGGCAAGACGTGGCGTTTGACTTTCGAGATAGCGGACTTCAGCGCCGAATCGGCGCCATTGTCCATCCCTGAGATGGATGTATTCACTGCGTTTTCTCCCACTCGTTATTTTTATGCGGGGTGTGACAAGGTGTTGCGTTGTTGATAGACATCATACAACTAGATTTTTTCGATCTGCAACCGTCCTTTTCCAACAGAATCACCTTGAATCGCGGTATTTTTATTCTGTTTGTGGTTTTTTATCACCTAAGATTTAGGTGTTTTTACGGAGTTTGTTGAGTGTTGTCATACAAGTTTGTGCGGTTTTCTTGAGATTCCGGACGGGCGCAGTGCTACGATTCCGGTAGCTCTGCCTTTGGATGATCGCCATGCAAGAAGACCTTGACGCACCTGCCCGCAAGCGCAGCCATAATCTGGCCCACGACCTGGTGGACAAGTTGACCCAGAGCATCCTGCTCGGGCAGATGTCGCCCGGCGACAAGCTGCCGTCGGAGAACTCGATCGTTCAGGAACACGGCGTGAGCCGTACGGTGGTGCGCGAGGCGATTTCCAAATTGCAGGCTTGCGGGCTGGTGGAAACCCGTCACGGCATCGGCACCTTTGTCCTGGAGCGGGCACCGGAGCAGGGGCTGCGGTTGAATGTCGATACGGCGCTGGGGGTACGCAGCATCCTGGAGCTTCGCATGGGCCTGGAAACCCAGGCGGCAGCGCTGGCCGCAGTCCGTCGGACCGATCAACACGTGGCGCAGATGCGCCAAGCGCTGGACGACTATCAAAGCCTGCTGGCCAACAACGACAGTTGCGTCGAAGCTGACCGGCGCTTTCATCTGCTGATTGCCGAAGCCACCGGCAATCTGTGCTTTACCGAGATCATGCAGCACCTGGGCAGTGCCATGATTCCGCGTACCCGGGTCAATGCGGCGGAACGCGGCGCGGTGGATTTGAGCAAACTGGGGCAACTGGCCAACCTCGAACACGAGGCGATTCTCAACGCCATCAAGCGCCAGGACCCGGACGCGGCGCGAGCGGCGATGTGGCTGCATCTGACCAACAGCCGGGACCGTTTTTCGCCAAGCTGATCGGGTCCCTGCAATTTCCCACAAGGGGGGGCATATATCAGACACGAACCACCTGCACCACCGGCCGCCGCTCCAGATTCAACGCCAGCACACTGATCACCACCACCACCGCACCCACCGCCACCATCAAGGTCGGTCGTTCGCCCAGCCCCACGGACGCTATCGCCATCGCCGTCGGCGGCACCAGATACAGCGTCATGGTCGCCCGGCTCAGGTCCACATGCGCCAGCACATAAGCCCAGGCCAGGTACGCCAGGGCACTCGGAAAAATCCCCAGGGCAAATACCGCAAACTGCACGCGTATTGGAGCGTTGGCGATTTGATCCGCCAATCCGGGCAAGAAAATCAGCAGCAGCGCGGTGCCGGACCAGACCGTGTAGCACACCAGCGTCATCCCGTCGTAACGCCCGGTGTGATGCTTTTGCAGGGCGAAGTAAAGACTCCAGGACAACGCCGCCAACAGGATCAACAAGCCGTGGGCGTCGATACTGCCCAGGCCGCGATCGCCTGCCACCACAATCACCACACCGATCAATCCCAGGATCACACAGGCCCAGCGCCACAGGCTTACCCGATCCTTGAACACGAAGCGCGCCAGCAGCGTGCTGAACAGGGGCGTTGACTGTGCCAGCACACTTGACGCACCGGCACTGACGCCCTGCTGGCCGAAATTGATCGCCACGTGATGCAGGCTTACCGCAAAGAAGCCCAGCGCCATCAGCAGGGGCACATCGCGCAGTTTCGGCAGGCGAATGCCCCTGAACACCGCGACCACGGCCATGAACAGCGATGCCAGCAGAAAGCGCAGCAACGCCAGGTGCACCGGGTCATAGGTTTGCAAGCCGATGTGGATGCCGGTCGGAGAGTAACCCCAGCAGGCCACCACGAAGGCCATGGCCAGGCTGATTTTCAAGGGAGAACTGGAGGAGGGCGTGAGTACGTTCATGGTCGTGCACCGAGAGGCAGGTGCGTTGAGTATCAGAACTCGAATCGTTCTCCACAAGTGACTTATACTGCACAAACCATTCACTTTGAGTGATGTATATGGAGCTGTCCCAGATTCGAATGTTCAAGACCGTGGCCGAGGTGGGCAGCATCGCCCGTGCCGCCGAGTTGCTGCATTGCGTGCCGTCGAACATCACGGCGCGCATCAAGGCGCTGGAAGCGGAGTTGGGCGTCGCGCTGTTTCTGCGTGAGGGGCGCGGGCTGCGCATCAGCCCGTCGGGGCAGACGTTTCTGACCTATGCCTCGAAAATTCTGGCCCTGACTGCGCAAGCCAAACGCGCGGTGGACCCGTCAGCCGAACCGTCCGGGCCGTTGCGCATTGGCGCCATCGAGTCTTCGGCCACCGGTCGCTTGCCGCGCTTGCTGGCGAAATTCCACAAGCGTTTCCCGGCGGTGGCACTGGAGTTGACCACCGGCACCTGGGGCCAGTTGCTGGACGACACGCTGAGCCATCGGCTCGACGGCGCGATTGTTGCGGTGGATGTCGAGCGCTCTCACCTCAAGCGCACCCCGATGTACCGCGAGGAGCTGTTGCTGATTGCCTCGACATCCCTCGGGCCGGTGCGCGACATGGCTGATCTGCACGACAAGACCGTGTTCATGTGGCCCCAGGGTTGTCCGTATCGGGCGGCGCTGGAGCATTGGCTGTTGCGTCAGGGGCAGGCACTGCCGATTGTCAGCCTGGCCAGTTACGGCGCGATTGTCGGGTGCGTCAGCGCCGGGGCGGGCGTGGCGCTGGTGCCCAAGGGCGTGTTCGATCAGTACGCCAGGGGCGCGGGATGCGTGGGGTACGAATTCCCTGAGCTGACCGCTATCGACAACCTGTTCTACTGGCATGAAAACGCCGGGGTACACCCGGCGCGGGAAGCGTTTGTGGCGATGTTGCGTGAGGAGTTCGCGTAGCTTTTTTCTGTGGGGGCGAGCCTGCTCGCGAAAGCGATTTAACATTCAACAATGATGTTGGCTGGAAGTCAGTCTTCGCGAGCAGGCACGCTCCCACAGGGATTGTTAGGTTGCGTTCACATCCCGCATCAACAACCCAAACCGCAAATCCACCGCGTCCGGTATCGGCAGGTACACCGTATGCCCATCCCCCGGCGCCACGTCGATGGGTTCGCCCTTGGCGTTTTGCAGTTGATGCAGATCGAAGTGGAAGTTGCCTTTAGGCGTCATCAGTTCCATGTGATCACCGAGGGCGAATCGGTTTTTCACCTTTACCTCGGCTAATCGATCTCGCCGCTCACCGGTCAGTTCGCCGACAAACTGTTGCCGTTCCGACACTGAGCTGCCGTTCTGGTAGTTCTGGTACTCGTCATGCACATGCCGCCGCAGGAAGCCTTCGGTGTAGCCGCGCTGGGCGAGGGATTCCAGGTCGGTCATGAGGCTGCGGTCAAACGCGCGGCCGGCCACTGCGTCATCGATCGCACGGCGATAGACCTGCGTGGTTCGTGCGCAATAAAAGTGTGATTTGGTCCGCCCCTCGATTTTCAAGGAGTGCACGCCCATCCGGGTCAGGCGCTCGACATGCTGCACGGCGCGCAGGTCCTTGGCGTTCATGATGTAGGTGCCGTGTTCATCTTCGAAGGCCGGCATCAGTTCGCCCGGGCGATTGGCTTCCTGCAACAGGAATACCTGCTCGGTGGGCGCGCCGAGACCCAGGGTCGGTTCCGGCTGACACTGCTGGACAATCTCTCCGAGCTGATTTTCCGTGGCCTCCTGCGCCGAGTACTTCCAGCGGCAGGCATTGGTGCAACTGCCCTGATTGGCATCGCGCCTGTTCATGTAGCCCGATAACAGGCAGCGGCCGGAGTAGGCCATGCACAGCGCGCCATGGACGAACACCTCCAGCTCCATGGCCGGGACCTGTTGGCGGATTTCACCGATTTCTTCCAGGGACAGTTCCCGCGAGAGGATGATCCGGCTCAAACCCTGTTGTTGCCAGAACTCGACGCTCGCCCAGTTCACCGTGTTGGCTTGCACCGAGAGGTGAATGGGCATCTGCGGATAGTGCCGGCGTACCAGCATGATCAGGCCAGGGTCGGACATGATCAGGGCATCGGGCGACATGGCGATGACCGGCGCCAGGTCCTTGAGAAAGGTCTTGAGCTTGGCGTTGTGCGGCGCGATGTTCACCACCACATAAAAACGCTTGCCCTGAGCCTGTGCCTCGTCAATGCCCAGAGCCAGGGTGGCATGGTCGAATTCGTTGTTGCGCACTCGCAAGCTGTAGCGCGGCTGGCCGGCGTACACGGCATCGGCGCCGTAGGCGAAGGCATAGCGCATATTTTTCAGGGTGCCGGCAGGGGCGAGCAGTTCGGGAGCAATGAGCTTCATGGTGGGTCGATCGCAAAAGTCGTCGAGGGTAAACACCTTGTCCCGAGGGTTTATTGATCTGGATCTATGCTTGATGAACAAACGGATGGCACTCGCGCGAGCCGTGGCGGCCTAAGCATCAGGACGCAATTCTGCGTCCCGGCGCAATGGCATGGATCGGACATGAACGAAGAGAAGCTGCAAGACAAATCCCTGACGGTTCTGCTGGGTGTGGTGAGCATCGCTTTTATCTGGATTCTGCTGCCGTTTTACGGCGCGGTGTTCTGGGCGGTGATCCTCGGCATCCTCTTTGCGCCCCTGCAGCGTCGGCTGCAATTGAAGTTCGGCTGGGAGCGCAACATCACATCATTGCTCACTTTGAGCATTTGTCTGGTAATCGCGATTCTGCCGGTGATTGTTCTCAGTTTCTTCCTGGTTCAGGAGGGCGCCGCGGTTTACAAAAGCATCGAAAGCGGCGAGTTGGACATCGCCGGTTATGTGGCGCAGTTCAAGCACAGCCTGCCGCCTTACTTCCAGCATTTGATGGATCGCTTCGGCCTGGGGGGGCTGGAGGGGATGCGGGAGAAAATCATCAAGAGCGCGGTGGCAGGGGGGCAGGTGTTGGCGACCCAGGCTTTCAGTTTCGGCCAGGGAACGTTCGAATTCATCATCAGTTTTTTCATTATGCTTTACCTGTTGTTCTTCTTTCTGCGCGACGGCGCGGAGCTCGCACGCCAGGTGCGCGCGGCGGTACCGCTGGAAGAGCAGCAGAAGCGTCGTTTGCAACTCAAGTTCAATCGCGTGGTCAGGGCCACGGTGAAAGGCAACCTGCTGGTGGCGATCACACAGGGCGCATTAGGCGGTTTGATTTTCTGGTTTCTGGACATCCCCAGCGTGTTGCTCTGGGCGGTGTTGATGGCATTTTTGTCACTGTTGCCGGCGGTGGGCGCGGGGATTGTCTGGGCGCCAGTGGCCGCATTTTTCCTGTTCACGGGCGCGATCTGGCAGGGGGTGGTGCTGGGGTTGTTCGGTGTGTTCGTGATCGGGCTGGTGGATAACGTGCTGCGCCCGATACTGGTGGGCAAGGATACGAAGATGCCGGACTACCTGATCCTGATCTCGACACTGGGTGGGCTGGCAGTTTTCGGGCTCAACGGGTTTGTCATCGGACCGTTGATTGCAGCGCTATTCATGTCGAGCTGGGACATTTTCCTTGAAACCAGACCGCGGGTTCAGCTGCCTTAGGCGTCGAGTTTGCCTGTCTGGCCGGTGCTGACACGCTGCGACATCGCCTGGGCGGCCGGCAGCGAGGTGAGCGGGCCGCTGATCGGCTCGCCGTCCAGCACCAGATACCAGCAGGCAAGCAGGCCCGATTCTCTGAGGGATGCGGGGACGGCGCTGCCGATAACGGACATGATCTGAACCTGAGACATCATAAGTACCTCCATCAATCTATGGAGCTACCTTACGGGGCGGCCGATTTTTCCGATAATCACCGTTTTCGATAGTGGTCATTGACGGCGTTGAGGCCAACTGGCCGTCTGTCGCTCAGTCAACCACCTGATCGAGCATATGGACCACTTCCTGCTCGTTGAGCAGACCTTTGCGCACCAGGTTTTGGGTCAGCAGCGAGAGAAACTTGGCGCTGCGATGACCTTCCAGGTGCTTGAGTTCGGTCAGGGCGTTGTACACCTTGCTGGAGGTGCATAAACCGACAATGCGGTGTGGATTCTGCGTAGGCATGAGGGCGTCCTTGTTGTTATCAACCTGTTGTTGGCGGACAGGTTCAAGCTTGCGGTGCTGACATGACATAAATATGACTGTTTCCCCAATGGCAGGGGCGAGTCAATCTTGCCCACTTGCACACCCGATGCTGTCCCGATAACGACACTGACGAGATTTATCCAGACGCGGACCGACGAACGGCCACAAAAAAGCCCCGCTTGTAAGGCGGGGCCATGATGAGCTGTCACCAGCGGCCATAACCGCGGGGAGGGCCGTAGTAGCCTCGTGGCGGACCGTAATAACCGCGGGGTGGTCCATAGTAGACCGGTGCCGGACGGTAGTAGATCGGTTGTTGCACGTACACCGGCGCCGGCTGGTAATAAACCGGAGGAGGCGGTGCGTAGTAAACCGGAGGGGGTGGTGCATAGACCGGTTGTGGCGCGACGTACACCGGTCGGTTGGCATTGATCAGGGCGGAGCCGACCATGGCCGTACCCACAATCGCCCCGAATACCGCCGCGTCATTGCCACCACCATGGGCTTGCGCTTGCCCTGTGATAGCCAGAGCACCAATCAGCAAGGCAACTGTGGGGATTTTACGGATCATGATAGTTCCTCGGTTCATCGCCCCGGCGCTTGTGCCTGCAATAGACCCAAGGATTGTCGCGGGGATACTTCTAAGACAGCTTTTTTTTGAAAATCAGCACAGCCGTTGGGTAAATTTTGTGTAAGGTCTGTACCGGCTTGCTGACGGTCGAACGAGGCCGTGTGCAGGTATGGAATCATGATCGAACAGAACAGGTTGGCCGGCCGATTCCGTCCATCCGACAGTGCATCGCAAGGAGATCCGCATGCAGATGAACCCGAACAAAGACACCCAGCTTTGCATGTCCCTCTCCGGGCGCCCCGGGAACTTTGGTCTGCGATTTCACAATCATCTGTATGAACAATTGGGGCTGAATTTTTATTACAAGGCGTTCAGCAGTCGGGACTTGCCGGGGGCGGTGGGTGGCATTCGCGCCTTGGGTATTCGCGGCTGCGGCGTGTCCATGCCATTCAAGGAAGCCTGCATTGCCCTGGTCGATGAGCTGGACGCCTCGGCGGCCGCCATCCAGTCGATCAACACGATCGTCAACACCAACGGCCACCTCAAGGCCTACAACACCGATTACATCGCCATTGCCCAGTTGCTGGACACCCACGCGGTGCCCAAGGACACCACGTTTGCCCTGCGCGGCAGCGGCGGCATGGCCAAGGCCGTGGCCAGTGCCTTGCGCGACGGTGGCTACAGGAACGGCTTGATCGTGGCCCGGAACGAGCGCGCCGGCCGTGCCCTGGCCGAATCCCTGGACTACCCATGGCAAGCCGAACTGGGCTCGCGGCGTCCGCAAATGCTGGTCAATGTCACTCCGGTCGGCATGGATGGCGGACCGGAGGCGGGTCAACTGGCGTTCGAGGCGGATGCCATCAAAGCTGCGGACATTGTCTTCGATGTGGTGGCGATTCCTTCGGAAACTCCACTTATCGTGCGGGGGCGTGCCGAAGGTAAACAGGTGATTACCGGGCTGGAAGTGATTGCGATCCAGGCGCTGGAGCAGTTTGTGCTGTACACCGGCGTGCGGCCGACTGAGGAGCAGTTTCGGGCGGCGGTAGCGTTTGCCAGGGGTTGATCCTCAGACTACTTGCTGGCAGTACCGACCTCTTCGCGAGCAAGCCCGCTCCCACAGGGATTGGCGGCGCTCACATAACCTGTGGGAGCGAGCCTGCTCGCGAAAGTGGCGACTCGGTCTCGCAGGTGTACCTCGGCCTATACTGCTGGCCAGCAGGCAAAGACTTGTACACCAATAACAATCACCGTGACCGAGGTTTCCATGCATCCCGCGATTCTCAATCTGGATCAGGCCGAGTTAGAACCACTGCCCGAAGAATTTGCCCCGACCGGAGAAACCGCCGGTCGCTATCAGCAACGCATAGCGCGTATCGGTCAGCAACTGGGTGCGCAGAAGCTCGGTTATCGCTTGTACGCGTTGGAGCCCGGTATGCGCGGCAGCCCGTTTCACAGTCACCGGGTCAATGAAGAAATGTTCTACGTCGTGGCCGGGGAAGGGGAAGTGCGTCTTGGCACCGAGCGCTTTGCGATCCGCGCCGGTGACGTGATTGCCTGCCCGGCGGGTGGTCAGGAAAGGGCGCACCAGATCATCAATACCAGCAACGGCGAACTGCGTTACCTGGCGGTCAGTACCCAGCAATCACCGGATATCTGCGAATACCCGGACTCCGGAAAGTATGTGGTGATGGATGACTTCAAGGTCGACGCCGAGGGCAATGCCTCGGGATTCGTCGCCGTGGCCCGGCAGGAGGATGGGGTGGATTATTGGGAGGGTGAGTAAGGCACACCACAAAGGCCATTGTGGGAGCGAGCCGGCTCCGGGCGGCGTTCCAACGAAGACGGCGGCACATCCAGTATTGATGTGACCGTCAGACTGCATTCGCGAGCAGGCTCGCTCCCACATTGAGTACTTTGTTTTCAGGTTACTCCAGCCGCGCCAACCGCTCTTCCAACGCCGCAATCCGCGCTTCCAGCTCTTCGATCCGCTCGACCGAAACACCGCCGCCACTGCGCTCAACCGGGTTCTGCCGCGCGGCCAGAATCGCCTCGATATCCGCCGGATCACCCATGGCATGCATGTAGCGGTCTTCCCGCTGCCCGGCCTGGCGTGGAATCAGCAGCGCCAGCCCCCGGGCAATCAACCGTTCAAGCTGATGCACGACCTGCTCGCTGTCTTCGAAATCATGCATGCGCCCGCTGCGGGTCAGCAGTTCATTGACGGTTTGCGGGCCGCGCAGGTACAGCAGCCCCATCAGAATCACCTGCGCCGGCACCAGCTCCAGGGCCTTGTCGACCTTGTGCTCCCAACGATCGGCGCGGCTGCCCATCACCAGTTTGGTGAAGCCGCGTCCTTCAAGCGCGCGCAGGCTCTGGCCGACCTGACCCTGGGTCAGGTTCATCACCGGTTCGCGACTGGTTTTCTGATTGCAGGCAATTACCAGCGCATTGAGGGTCAGCGGATAGGTTTCCGGGCTGGTGGCCTGTTTCTCGATCAACGAACCCAGAATGCGGATTTCCGTGCTGTTGAGGCGCGGTTCGTCGAAGGTCTGTTGTTGTTCAGTGCTCATCGCGCTTTTCCCTATGCAGTCGAAGCATGCCATCGAAGCCGCCTAGCCTAATCCTTGCAGGATAAAAGACAAGCCGCAGGAGGGGCGGGCATGGCTATAATCGGCCGACGTTTCCCTCCTGTCATCACATGAGACTGCCATGACCATTTCCCTGTACGACGCTTCCGTTCCTGTTTTCCAGCAAATGCTCAACGCCCTGAGCGACGTTCTGAAAAAGGCCGAGGCCCATGCCGCCGCCAAGAACATCGACCCGAACGCCTTCCTGCAAGCTCGCCTGTACCCGGACATGTTCCCGTTGGTACGCCAGGTGCAGATCGCGGTTGATTTCAGCAAAGGTGTATCCGCGCGTCTGGCCGAGATCGAATTGCCGAAATACGACGACACCGAAACCACCTTCGCCGAACTGCAAGCGCTGATTGCCAAGGTGCTGGCGTTCATCGGCGAGATCAAACCGGAGCAGATCAACGGCAAGGAAGGCATCGAAATCGTGACCCGTCCGGGCACGCCTAAAGAGAAGCGTTTCTCCGGCCAGGCTTACCTGCTGACCTACGGCCTGCCGCAGTTCTTCTTCCACGTCACCACGGCTTACGCACTGTTGCGTCATAACGGCGTGGAAGTGGGCAAGCGCGATTACATGGGCGCGTTCTAAACCGCCCGGGTACAAAAAAGCCCGCCAAGGTGTAAGCCTTGGCGGGCTTTTTATTGCGCTTTTCGTAGGCGCCAGGATCGGGGGTTATGCCAGGCGTTCGGCTTTCGCGTCTTCACCCAGGCAAGCCGCCGCCGTGAACAGCACATCGGTCGAAGAGTTCAACGCTGTCTCCGCCGAATCCTGCAGCACACCGATGATGAAACCGACCGCGACCACTTGCATGGCGATTTCGCTCGGGATGCCGAACAGGCTGCACGCCAGCGGGATCAGCAGCAGCGAACCACCGGCCACGCCTGAGGCGCCACAGGCGCAAATGGCTGCAACGACGCTCAGCAGAATGGCCGTCGGAATGTCTACGGCAATGCCCAGCGTGTGCACCGCCGCCAACGTCAGCACGGTGATGGTGATAGCCGCACCGGCCATGTTGATGGTGGCACCGAGCGGGATCGACACCGAGTAAGTGTCTTCGTGCAGGCCCAGACGTTTGCTCAACTCAAGATTGACCGGAATGTTCGCCGCCGAACTGCGGGTGAAAAACGCGGTGATACCGCTTTCTCGCAAGCACATGAACACCAGTGGATACGGGTTGCGGCGCAGTTTCCAGAACACGATGACCGGGTTCATCACCAGAGCCACGAACAGCATGCAGCCCAGCAACACGGCGAGCAGTTGCGCGTAACCGATCAAGGCGCCGAAGCCGGACGTGGCGAGGGTCGAGGCCACGAGGCCGAAAATCCCCAGCGGCGCAAAGCTAATCACCAGACGCACAATCACCGTCACGCCGTTGGATAAGTCGCCCAGCACCTCGCGCGTGGTGTTACCGGCATGGCGAATGGCGACGCCCATGCCGATGGCCCAGGCCAGAATGCCGATAAAGTTGGCGTTCATCAGCGCGCTGACCGGGTTGTCGACCACGCTGAGCAACAGGCTTTGCAGCACTTCGCTGATGCCGCCTGGTGCAGTGACGGCTACGTCTTGGGTCGAGAGGACCAGGCTCGATGGGAACATCATGCTGGCAACCACCGCGACCACGGCGGCAGCGAACGTGCCCAGCAGATACAGAAACAGAATCGGCCGGATATGGGTTTCCTGGCCGTGCTTGTGGTTGGCGATCGACGCCATGACCAGCACGAACACCAGAATCGGCGCGACCGCCTTCAGGGCGGACACGAAGACTTTGCCGATGAAGGCGGTGGACTTCGCCGCTTCAGGCGCAATCAGGGCCAGGCCAATCCCGGCGATCAAGCCAATGATGATTTGTGTGACCAGACTGGTGCGTTTCAGGCGTTGCAATAGCGAAGGGGATGAAGCGGTCATGAACGGCATCTCTGATTTTATTAGGTGCGGGATCGTGCGACATCAAGGCCAAAAATGGCCGATGAACAGGGTGTACGTTTCGCGGGGCGCGGACTTTATCACAGCGCGGTCCCGATCCTTCAGCCCTGTGACGATCTGCCACCCAAATGTACGGCGCAACTTGCAGGTTCGTGCAACCGTGTCCGGAAACACTCTGTTAAGCTTCGCCATCCTCATTTTCATGTTTGCCAGTGGGCCTTCGGGCTATCGCTGGTGTCGTCGTTTTCTGAAGTTCTGCATGTTGTTGCCCATTTTTCTGTTGTCAGCCGCCGGTTTTACGGTGCTGACCACGGAATTCATCATTGTCGGCCTGTTACCAGCCATTGCCCGCGACCTTGACGTCAGCATCCCGCAAGCGGGTTTGCTGGTGACCCTGTTCGCCTTTACCGTCGCCGCGTTCGGGCCGTTCCTCACGGCCTATTTCGCCCGCTTCGAGCGGCGCAAGCTGTTTATCTCGGTGCTGATCATGATTGGCCTTGCCAACATCCTCGCGGCACTGGCGCCGAACATCTGGGTGATGGCGCTTGCCCGGTTGATTCCGGCATTGGGCTTGCCGGTGTTCTGGTCACTGGCCAGTGAGACGGCGGTGGATATCGTCGGGCCGGATCAGGCCGGGCGCGCCGTGGCCAAGATCGGCTTCGGCATTGTTTGCGCCACGGTGTTCGGCATTCCGGTGGGAACGCTGATTTCCGATGCATTCGGCTGGCGCAGTGCTTTCACCCTTCTGGCGTTGATCGCTTTTGCCAAGGCGTTGCTGCTGTTTATCTACCTGCCGAAGACCAACCTGCATCAGCATCAAGTCAGCTTCCTCTCACAGTTCAAGATCCTGCGCAGCCCCTTGATGGCGGGGCACGTGCTGCTGTCGATCGTGGTGTTCAGCGGCATGTTCACCGCCTACACCTACCTGGCGGACATCCTTGAGCGCCTGGCCGGATTCAACGGCACGGTGGTTGGCTGGTGCCTGATGGGCTTCGGCGCGGTCGGGCTGATCGGCAACTCGTTGGGTGGCCGTGCGGTGGATCGCCATCCGCTGGTAGCCTCGATGATGTTCTGCGCCTTCATGATTGCCGGCCTGGTGGCATTGGTGCCGAACATTCATTCGCCCCTCGGACTGGCGGCGGCAATGGGCATCTGGGGTGTGACGCAGGCTGCGTTGTTCCTGGTCAGTCACGTGCGTCTGATGAAGGCTGCGCCTGAAGCACCGGCATTTGCGGCGTCGCTGAACATCGCCGGGGCCAACCTGGGGATCGGCCTGGGCGCGATGATCGGCGGGCGCGTGATCGACAGTGTCGGTCTGCAAGGTCTTGGTTTCGCTGCGGCCGGCTTTATCCTGGCCTCGATCCTGTTGGCCATCGCGCTAATGACCTTCAAGCCCCGCGAAGTCTGCGTCTGAGGCGTCACAATTCGGTAAACAGCTCGCGTCTGGCACCTTCGGTAATGGCGACAATGCCGGGGTGCTTGACCTTGCGTTCCACCGAAATGGCGTAGAACGACTCGCTCACCGCGTCGGTCTGGCCAATCACCTCTACGCCAAGTTGGCGTTTCACTTCATCGGCAATCACGCTCGGGCCAATGAAAATCCCGCTGCCGGATTGACCGAAAGCCTGCATCAATGCGCTGTCATCAAACTCGCCGACAATCTGCGGCTGGATCTGCTGTTCGGCGAACCAGCGTTGCAAGCGGCTGCGCACCACGGTTTCCGGCCCGGGAATCAACAGGGGAGCGCCATGCAGGCTGCGGGGAAAGTCCCGACCGTAACGCGTCGCCAATTCGGCGGTGGCGAAGAAACTGATCCCGCATTCACCGAGTTTCTGGCTATAGCCCTTGATGTCCAGGTGCGAGGGCATCGGGCTGTCGGATATCACCAGGTCCAGGCGCTGGATCGCCAGATCGGCCAACAAACGTTCAAGCTTGTCTTCGCGGCAAGTGATGCGCAGCGGCTCGCTCAGTTCCATGGTCGGCGCGATCAGCCGATATACGATGGATTTGGGCACCACGTCGGCCACGCCGACCCGAAACAGAATCTGCTGTTCATTGGGTTGTGCCCGCAGCATCAATTCCAGTTCGCCGCCCAGCTGGAACATCTGCTCGGCGTAGGGCAGCGTCTGGCGGCCGGCTTCGGTGAGCTCAAGTTGCCGACCGACGCGGCGAAACAGCTCGATGCCGTAGGTTTGTTCGAGCAGCGATATCTGCCCACTGATGGTCTGGGGTGTGAGGTTCAACTGCTCACAGGCGCGGACAATGCTGCCGGTTTTGGCCACTACCCAGAAGTAATGCAGTTGTCGATAGTTGAGCATGGTTATCTACAGTTCGTAAAAATCGAAGTATAACCGCTGAAAATACGAATTTTCCTGAAGTGTTCATCTCCCTAGAATGCGTCGCTATCAACGGGCCATCGTAGCGGTCCCGTTTGTTCTATCGAGGAAAACATCATGAAGCTTAAAACCACGGCTCTGCTGATTGCATCTGTGCTGGTACTGGCCGGTTGTGATCAGGCCGAAAAAAGCGCTCAGCAACTGATGGGCAAGGCTGCCGAAAGTGCCAAGCAAGCCATCGACGACACCCACAAAGCTGCTGAGCAGGCACTCAGCGAAGCCGCGGGCGGGTTGATCAGCAAGAAAGAATCATCGGAAAAAGATGCGGATAAATCCGAATCTTCCTCCCAGGAAATCTAAACCGTCTTACAGCGAGCCAGGACTGACCCATGGAATACCTTTTACAACTAGCCGCCAGCCCCACAGCCTGGGTAGCCCTGGCCACCCTGGTGGTGATGGAGATCGTGCTTGGCATCGATAACCTGATCTTCATCTCGATCCTGACCAACAAACTGCCCGAGCAGCACCGGCAGAAGGCGCGGCGCATCGGTATCGGCATGGCACTGATCCTGCGACTGGGCCTGCTGAGCACCATCGCGTTCATCGTCCAGTTGACCGAGCCTGTGATCGACCTCTTCGGCCACGCGTTCTCCTGGAAGGACATGATCCTGATCGCCGGCGGCTTGTTCCTGTTGTGGAAAGCCACTACCGAGATCCATCACAGCATGGACCCGGCGCCGGAAGATCCAAAGTCGGCAACCTCAACCGTAACGTTGGGCTTTGCCGCGGCGATCGGCCAGATCCTGATGCTGGACATGGTGTTTTCCATCGACAGCATCATTACCGCTGTCGGCATGACCGAGCATCTGCCGATCATGATCATTGCGGTGGTGGTGTCGGTACTGGTGATGTTGCTGGCGGCTGACCCGCTGGCCAAGTTCATCAACGACAACCCGACGGTGGTGATGCTGGCCCTGGGCTTCCTGATCATGATCGGCATGACACTGATCGCTGAAGGCTTCGGCGCCCACGTACCGAAAGGTTACGTCTACGCTGCCATGGCGTTCTCGGCTGCGATCGAGGTGTTGAACATGATGTCCCGTCGGGCGAAGCACAAGCGTGTAACCGCTGACGCATAACCGGCGCTGAACGAAACGGCCGCCTGAACTCGCAAGAGTCCAGGCGGCCGTTTTTTTATGTGCGCTGGAAAATGTCGATCAGTGGGCGGACGCGGGACGCGTGGCAGCTTTGTCGGATTTCACCAAGGGTGCCGGCCTGGCAGGGTGGTGATGGTGGCGACGGGTAATGCGCAGGACCCCCCATAACATGGCGGCGGCGACGGCCAGCCAGCCGGAGATCAACATCACGATTGTCATTGTCAGGCTCATCGATGCCTCCTCTTTGCCCTGCAGCGGGCGCACACGCCTTGCAAGTGACAGTCTAGCCGCTGGTGTGTTGCAGGCTATTGACCGAAGGTCGACTGGGACCAACCAGTTCGCTCTATCGAACCTGATCAACTACCGGTTAAGGCTATACCGCCGCCGCGTGGCGTCCTATGATCGACGACCAAGCCGGGAAGCGGATTGCCTGGCGTCTGATCAAGAGAGTGATGATGGTGCGGGTAATTTCTCGATTTCTATCGGCGGCGGTAATCGTGGGTTGTGTCGCGGGGTTGGCCGGTTGCGCCGGCAGCGTTGCGCCGCAGATCAAGCGTCTGCCGGAGCGTGTCGAACTCAGTGGCCGGTTCTATCGCGGGGTGGCCAATCAGAGCGGCCCGCAAGTGCTGGCGAGCTTGTTGTCCCAGCAAGGCATCGTGATTACCCCGGGCTTGCTTGATAAACCGTTGCACTTGCCGGGCGCCGAGGCCCAGTTGCAGCAGAACATGCAGAGCCTGGCCCGTGAGTACGGAATGATGGTCTATCCGCTGGACAGCAATCTGCCGGCCTTGTTGACCCAGGTGGCGGCCGGTTACCCGGTGATGGTGTGTTTTACCGAGGGTTCTGCACTCTGGTCCGAGCCGCGTTATGCCATCCTGTCCGGGTATAACCGCCAGAAACAGACCGTGCTGTTGCGTGCGGGGATGGATCAGCGGTTGCTCATGAGTTTCGGCTCGTTCGAATCGGCTTTCAAAGACGCCGGTGGATGGGCAGTGTTGATTCAGGCACCGACGCAGATTCCGGCCGAAGTCGATCAGCAGCGCTGGCTCAAGGCGGCGAACGATCTTGCTCAGGCCGGCCAGGAGCAGGCGGCAGCGAGGGCCAGAAAGGCCTTGAGCGCGCAATAAGCCCGTTCGTCATCTGCCAGGCACTGCGGCACGCTGGATGTATCTGATACTTAAGGCCCGGATGTTTCGGGTCGCGTTCAGGAGGCGTCCATGGCACATTCCAATACCCCTTCCGGCCCGCACTCGTCCGAACATTCGTCCGGCGATGAGTTGGGTTTCGACCCGGACTCCCCGGATCTTGCCGACCCTCAGGTCGATCCTGTCGGACCGGCCAAGGCGCCGAGGGATGTGAAGCCGGGTGATAATCCCAAGACTCCGGCAAAGCCCTATGATCCGCTCGGTGATCTGAAGCCCTAGACCCCATGGAGGTGCGTATGTCTACCGATTCGAGCTTCAATGACAAGCGTCCGGAAAACGTTCCGACCACTCCCGAAGAAAGTGTCGATCCGGTGTTGGATCCGGACAGCCCATTGCGAGATCCACTGGCCCGTCCGACCGTGGTACCGACGGAGCATCCGCAGGGCTGGCGAGACCCGAGCAAGGGGGATGGCATTCCGGATGACGATCAGATGCCGTTGCCCAACGATTAACGGCACCGAAAAAAAAGCCCCGAATATTCGGGGCTTTTTTTTCATGCGGTTACAGTGAGGTTACTTCGAAGCTTCAACCACGCCACTCTGGCGATGCTTGAGGTTCTTGTCCGATTTGTACTGCAAGGCTGCAGACGCTACGTTGGCGCTTTTGCCGGTTTCGACCCAATTGCGGATACGTGCGGCATCGGCAAAGTGTGTGTACTTGCCATAAGCATCAAGGAGTACCAGGGCAACCGGGCGGTTACTCATCCGGGTCACCAGCACCAGGCAGTGGCCTGCTTCGTTGGTGAAACCGGTTTTCGTCAGTTGGATGTCCCAGTCTGGCTTGCGGACCAAATGGTCGGTGTTGCGAAAGCCCAGGCTGTATTTGGGCTTGCGGAATGTGACGGTTTTTTCCTTGGTCGTGCTCAGTTCTGTCAGTAACGGATACTTGTGTGCGGCAATCAACAGTTTGCTCAGGTCGCGAGCGGTGGAGACGTTGCGCGGCGAGAGGCCTGTGGGTTCGACAAAATGGGTGTTGGTCATGCCCAGGGCCTTGGCCTTGGCATTCATCGCGGCGATAAATGCGGCGTAGCCACCGGGGTAGTGGTGGGCCAGGCTCGCGGCGGCGCGGTTTTCAGACGACATCAGCGCGATCAGCAGCATTTCCCGGCGTGGCAGTTCGCTCTTGAGTTTTACCCGGGAGTACACGCCTTTCATTTCTGGTGTGTCACTGATGTTGATGTTGATGTATTCGTCCATGTTCTGCCTGGCTTCAACCACGACCAGGCCCGTCATCAGTTTGCTGACGGATGCGATGGGGACAACCACGTCGGGATTGTTGGCATAGATGACTTTGTTGGTCTGCATGTCCAGCAACAAAGTGCTGCCGGAAGCGAGTTTGAGTTGTGAGGTGTCTCGAGGCGCTGCGGTGGTTTCGCCGGCGCTGGCAATTGGCGTGATGAAAGTCCCTGTCACTGCAAAAAATAGGCTCAGGATGGATAGACGGATTTTCACGCTGGCAGACTCATAAAGTGTTGATACACCGTTATGTAACGGGCTAATTCTTAAAAAGCGCGACATTCTGGAGTATGGCTGAATAACTGTCGATGGTTGTTCGGAGGAGGGCGGAAAGTGCCTGTAAGCATGAAAAAAAAGTCACTTTCCGGCGGATGGTCGATCCTGTTCTCCGGGCAAAAAAGAACCCCGCCATGGGCGGGGTTCCTTGAGTCGCTGGCTACCGCTGCAACGGGGCTCAGCCGTGCAGGGTTTCGGCTGCGTACAGCGTGTTTTCCAGCAGGCAGGCGCGGGTCATCGGACCGACGCCGCCCGGCACCGGAGTGATCCAGCCGGCGCGGGGCAGGGCGGTTTCGTAGATCACGTCACCGACCAGTTTGCCGTCGTCCTGACGGTTGATACCGACGTCGATCACGATCGCGCCTTCCTTGATCCATTCACCCTTGACCAGGCCAGGCTTGCCGGCGGCCACCACGACCAGGTCGGCACGGCCGACGTGGCCGGCCAGATCCTTGGTGAAGCGGTGAGTGACGGTTACGGTGCAGCCGGCCAGCAACAGTTCCATCGCCATCGGGCGGCCAACGATGTTGGACGCGCCGACCACCACGGCGTTCATCCCGTACAGGTCGGCACCGGTGCTTTCCAGCAGGGTCATGATGCCTTTGGGGGTGCACGGGCGCAGCAACGGAATTCGCTGGGCCAGACGGCCGACGTTGTAAGGATGGAAGCCGTCGACGTCTTTGTCCGGGCGAATGCGCTCCAGCAGTTTGGACGCGTCCAGATGCTCGGGAAGAGGAAGCTGCAGCAGGACGCCGTCAATCGCCGGGTCGTCATTGAGGCGATCGATCAGATCGGTCAGCGCTTCTTGAGTGGTTTCGGAAGGCAGGTCATAAGCTTGGGAAAGAAAGCCGACCTCTTCACAGTCTTTACGCTTGTGCGAGACATAAACCTGAGAGGCAGGATCGCTGCCGACCAGGATCACCGCGAGGCCCGGCGTGCGCAGGCCTTGCTGACGACGCTCGGTGACGCGTTGGGCGATCTGCTGGCGCAGGCTGGCGGCGATCGATTTGCCGTCGATTAGTTGTGCAGTCATTGCGCGTGATTAACCATCGAGAGGGGAAAAAAAGAGAGCGCATTCTCGCATGTCATGCGGTGAGGGCAAAGGCGCTTGGTCTGCAAATTCCCCTAACTCCTTTAATTAAATGAATTTTTTTTAAAAAGGATTTGACGACCTTCGGGGGGCTCTATACTATTCGTCGCACTTGTCGGGCACAGCCTAGCACTGGTTAAGAAGGTCAAGTGGAATTACGGTTCTGCGAGGCTGGAAAGCATTTAGTTTGTAGTCCTCCAAGAGTACAGATTAATAAGGCGCCCGTAGCTCAGCTGGATAGAGCATCCGCCTTCTAAGCGGATGGTCGCAGGTTCGAGTCCTGCCGGGTGCGCCATTAGGCAGCTTTGGCACAAGTAGCGCGATATGGTGGGCGTAGCTCAGTTGGTAGAGCACGGGATTGTGACTCCCGTTGTCGTGGGTTCGATCCCCATCGTCCACCCCATATTTCGAAAGGCGCCAGATTAACAGTCTGGCGCCTTTGCTTTAAAGGCTTCATCTGCGGATGTGGTGGAATTGGTAGACACACTGGATTTAGGTTCCAGCGCCGCGAGGCGTAAGAGTTCGAGTCTCTTCATCCGCACCAAATAAAGCTTCACTCATGCCGGTTGGCATGGCTGGGGCTCCACAAAGAAGTTGCTTGGCTTCTTTGGCACGCAATATGGTGGGCGTAGCTCAGTTGGTAGAGCACGGGATTGTGACTCCCGTTGTCGTGGGTTCGATCCCCATCGTCCACCCCATATTCCGAAAGGCGCCAGATTTAATAGTCTGGCGCCTTTTTTGTTTCAGGGATTTGAGTATCCAGCGGCTGCAGTAACGAGTCGCAGGGGCAGGGCGTTTCGTCGTATTTATGTATCTCGATGATACCGCGCTGCCCGCCGGCCTTGCTTGCAAGGTCGTCTGTCAGGGAGATGATCGGCAACCTCTTCTATATATAGAAGGGTTGGCGCAGAGCCTTGGCGTTATTGGCTGTATTTGCCACCGGGGCGAGGTGCATCCGTGCATTCGCACCTATAAATTGCCTGCTGCGTTTTTACCCGTTTTCAGTAGGGTGACTTCTTGAGTTTGACCCACTAGAATGCATGCCCTTGATTCTGGGGTCGGAAACGGCCGGCTAACGTCTGTGCAACGAGGAATATCCATGCAAGTTTCTGTTGAAAATACTTCTGCTCTTGAGCGCCGCATGAGCATCACCGTGCCGGCTGAGCGCATCGAGACTCAGGTCAACAAGCGTCTGCAGCAGACTGCCCAAAAGGCCAAGATCGCAGGCTTCCGTCCAGGCAAAGTGCCAATGAGCGTGATCCGTCAGCGTTTTGGAGCTGATGCGCGTCAGGAAGCTGTGGGCGACGTCATCCAGTCTTCTTTCTATGAAGCAGTCGTTGAGCAGAAGTTGAACCCGGCTGGTTCGCCTTCGATCGAGCCTAAATCGCTGGAAGCGGGCAAGGACCTGGAATACGTTGCTGTATTCGAAGTGTTCCCTGAGTTCACCGTTGCCGGTTTCGAAGGTATCACCGTAGAGCGCCTGAGCGCTGACGTGTCTGATGCTGATCTGGACAAGATGCTGGACATCCTGCGCAAGCAGAACACCCGTTTCGAAGTGGCTGATCGTGCCGCTCAGAACGAAGACCAACTGAACATCGATTTCGTCGGCAAGGTCGACGGTGAAGTGTTCGCTGGCGGTTCCGCCAAAGGTACCCAGCTGGTTCTGGGTTCCGGCCGCATGATCCCGGGTTTCGAAGACGGTCTGGTTGGCGCTAAGGCCGGCGAAGAGCGCGTTCTGAACCTGACCTTCCCAGAGGACTATCAGAACCTCGACCTGGCTGGCAAAACCGCTGAGTTCACCGTGACTGTGAACACTGTTTCCGAGCCAAAACTGCCAGAACTGAACGAAGAGTTCTTCGCTCAATTCGGCATCAAGGAAACCGGTCTGGAAGGCTTCCGCGCTGAAGTTCGCAAGAACATGGAGCGTGAACTGCGTCAGGCGATCAAATCCAAGGTCAAGAATCAGGTAATGGACGGTCTGCTGGCCACCAACCCGATCGAAGTGCCAAAGGCTCTGCTGTCCAACGAAGTCGATCGTCTGCGCGTGCAGGCTGTTCAGCAGTTCGGTGGCAACATCAAGCCTGATCAACTGCCGGCCGAACTGTTCGAAGAGCAGGCCAAGCGCCGCGTTGTCCTGGGTCTGATCGTCGCTGAAGTGGTCAAGCAATTCGACCTCAAGCCTGACGAAGCCCGCGTTCGTGAAATGATTCAGGAAATGGCTTCGGCCTACCAAGAGCCTGAGCAGGTTGTGTCCTGGTACTACAAGAACGACCAGCAACTGAACGAAGTTCGTTCGGTTGTGCTGGAAGAACAAGTTGTGGATACTGTTCTGCAGAAAGCTAGCGTGACCGACAAATCGGTCTCTTACGAAGAAGCGGTCAAGCCGGTAGAAGCTCCACAAGCCGACTGATTGTTGCTGCGTTAAGAAGTACACACCATAAGCCAGCTTTCGAGCTGGCTTATGCGTATTCAAGACATAACTATTTGGGAGTGACTGCAGAGCATGTTCCGTAATTCGTATATTCAGCAGAACTCTGATATCCAGGCCGCAGGCGGCCTGGTCCCGATGGTTGTCGAGCAGTCCGCTCGTGGCGAACGCGCCTACGACATTTACTCGCGCCTTCTCAAGGAGCGAGTGATTTTTCTGGTTGGCCCGGTAGAGGACTACATGGCCAACCTGATTTGTGCGCAACTGCTGTTCCTTGAAGCGGAAAACCCGGACAAGGACATCCATCTCTATATCAACTCCCCGGGCGGTTCGGTGACAGCCGGCATGTCGATCTACGACACCATGCAGTTCATCAAACCCAACGTGTCGACCACCTGTATCGGCCAGGCGTGCAGCATGGGCGCGTTCCTGCTGACAGCAGGTGCCGCTGGCAAGCGTTACTGCCTGCCGAACTCGCGCGTGATGATTCACCAGCCTCTGGGCGGTTTCCAGGGCCAGGCATCGGACATCGAAATCCATGCCAAGGAAATCCTCTTCATCCGCGAGCGTCTCAACACGCTGATGGCCAAGCATAGCGGGCGCACTCTTGAAGAAATCGAGCGCGATACCAACCGCGATAACTTCATGAGCGCAACGGCTGCCAAAGAATACGGTTTGATCGATGAAGTGATCACCCAGCGCCCCGCTTAAAATAAGCAGCTCAAAATAGGCTTGGTCGGCTGGTCTGATCACCAGCGGGCTTGAAAAAGCCCGCAATAGCCTTCATCTTGTGTTGCAAGCCTATCGGATTTGGATCGAACGAATGACTGACACCCGCAACGGCGAGGACAACGGCAAGCTGCTCTATTGCTCCTTCTGTGGCAAAAGCCAGCATGAAGTACGCAAATTGATTGCCGGCCCCTCGGTCTTTATCTGCGACGAGTGCGTCGACCTGTGCAATGACATCATCCGTGAGGAGGTGCAGGAAGCCCAGGCCGAGAGCAGCGCGCATAAATTGCCTTCGCCTAAAGAAATCAGCGGCATCCTTGATCAGTATGTGATTGGTCAGGAGCGTGCGAAAAAGGTTCTGGCCGTAGCGGTGTACAACCACTACAAGCGTCTGAACCAGCGTGACAAAAAGAATGACGACGTCGAACTCGGCAAGAGCAACATCTTGCTGATCGGCCCGACAGGCTCGGGTAAAACCCTGCTTGCCGAAACACTGGCTCGTTTGCTGAACGTTCCGTTCACCATCGCCGACGCAACCACCCTCACCGAGGCGGGTTACGTGGGTGAAGATGTCGAGAACATCATTCAGAAGCTGCTGCAGAAGTGCGATTACGACGTGGAAAAGGCCCAGATGGGCATTGTCTACATCGATGAGATCGACAAGATCTCGCGCAAGTCTGACAACCCGTCCATCACCCGGGACGTTTCCGGTGAAGGCGTGCAGCAGGCCCTGCTCAAGTTGATCGAAGGTACGGTCGCTTCCGTTCCGCCTCAAGGCGGTCGCAAGCACCCGCAGCAGGAATTCCTTCAGGTCGACACCCGTAACATTCTGTTCATCTGCGGTGGTGCGTTCTCCGGTCTGGAAAAGGTTATTCAAAACCGTTCCACCAAGGGCGGTATCGGTTTCAACGCAGAAGTTCGCAGCAAGGAAGAAGGCAAGAAAGTCGGTGAATCCCTGCGTGAAGTCGAGCCTGACGATCTGGTCAAGTTCGGTCTGATCCCGGAGTTCGTCGGTCGCCTGCCGGTTCTTGCAACGCTGGACGAGCTTGATGAAGCTGCTTTGATGCAGATTCTCACCGAGCCGAAAAATGCTCTGACCAAGCAGTATGCCAAGTTGTTCGAGATGGAGGGCGTGGACCTGGAATTCCGGGCCGACGCGCTGAAATCGGTCGCCAAGCGCGCGCTGGAACGCAAAACCGGTGCTCGTGGCCTGCGCTCGATTCTCGAAGGTGTGTTGCTCGACACTATGTATGAAATCCCCTCGCAGTCCGAGGTGAGTAAAGTAGTGATCGACGAAAGCGTTATAGAAGGCAAGTCCAAGCCACTGTATATCTACGAAAACAGTGAGCCTGCTGCCAAGGCCGCACCAGACGCCTAAGCGTCACGCAGCCGGTACAAAGAAGGGGCCTTCGGGCCCCTTTGCTTTTTGCAGGTTTTTACACTGTCTTTGTGCTTGTTTTTTTTCAAGGCTGCCCCCATCTTGGTTTCAAGCTTACTTCCATCTGTTTCCGGCCGTATGGCCGCCGTAGAGGCGAAATCATGAAGACAACCATCGAATTGCCTCTCCTGCCATTGCGTGATGTCGTGGTTTATCCGCACATGGTTATCCCGCTGTTCGTGGGGCGCGAGAAATCCATCGAAGCCCTAGAGGCAGCGATGACGGGCGACAAGCAGATCCTTCTGCTGGCCCAGAGAAACCCTGCTGACGACGATCCTGGTGAAGACGCACTTTATCGCGTGGGTACGATTGCGACCGTTCTGCAGCTGCTGAAGCTGCCTGATGGCACGGTCAAGGTTCTGGTCGAAGGCGAGCAGCGGGGCGCCGTGGAGCGCTTCAGCGAAGTGGACGGCCACTGCCGTGCCGAAGTCTCGTTGATCGACGAAGTCGATGCGCCCGAGCGCGAGTCGGAAGTGTTTGTTCGTAGCCTGCTGTCTCAGTTCGAACAATATGTGCAGCTGGGCAAGAAAGTCCCTGCCGAGGTCCTGTCGTCGCTCAACAGCATCGACGAGCCTGGCCGCCTGGTCGACACCATGGCCGCGCACATGGCCCTCAAAATCGAGCAGAAGCAGGAAATCCTCGAGATTATCGATTTGTCGGCACGGGTCGAGCATGTCCTGGCGTTGCTTGATGCCGAGATCGATCTGCTGCAAGTCGAAAAACGCATTCGCGGTCGCGTCAAAAAGCAAATGGAGCGCAGTCAGCGCGAGTACTACCTGAACGAGCAGATGAAGGCCATTCAGAAAGAGCTCGGCGACAGCGACGAAGGTCACAACGAAGTCGAAGAGCTGAAAAAGCGTATCGATGCCGCCGGCCTGCCAAAAGACGCGCTTGCCAAGGCCCAGGCCGAACTGAACAAACTCAAGCAAATGTCGCCAATGTCCGCGGAAGCGACCGTGGTACGTTCGTACATCGACTGGCTGGTCCAGGTGCCGTGGAAGGCTCAGAGCAAGGTACGCCTGGATCTGGCGCGCGCGGAAGACATTCTCGATGCCGACCATTATGGTCTGGAAGAAGTCAAAGAGCGGATTCTCGAATACCTCGCCGTGCAAAAACGCGTGAAGAAGATTCGTGGTCCGGTGTTGTGCCTGGTAGGTCCTCCGGGGGTGGGTAAAACCTCTCTGGCAGAGTCGATCGCTCACGCCACCAACCGCAAATTCGTGCGCATGGCCCTCGGTGGTGTGCGTGATGAAGCGGAAATCCGGGGTCATCGCCGTACTTACATCGGTTCGATGCCAGGAAGATTGATTCAAAAGATGACCAAGGTGGGCGTCCGCAACCCGCTGTTCCTGCTCGACGAAATCGACAAAATGGGCAGCGACATGCGCGGCGATCCCGCGTCGGCGTTGCTGGAAGTGCTCGATCCCGAGCAGAACCACAACTTCAACGACCACTATCTGGAAGTCGATTACGACCTGTCAGATGTGATGTTCCTGTGCACCTCGAACTCCATGAACATCCCACCGGCGCTGCTGGACCGGATGGAAGTGATTCGTCTGCCGGGCTACACCGAAGACGAGAAGATCAACATCGCCGTCAAATACCTTTCGCCCAAGCAGATCCAGGCCAACGGCTTGAAAAAAGGCGAACTGGAGTTCGACGAGGAAGCGATCCGCGACATCATTCGCTACTACACCCGCGAAGCCGGTGTGCGTGGCCTGGAGCGCCAGATTGCCAAGGTTTGCCGCAAGGCGGTCAAGGAGCATGCGCTGGAAAAACGCTTCTCGGTGAAGGTCACCGCTGACGCGCTGGAGCATTTTCTGGGCGTGCGTAAATTCCGCTACGGCCTGGCTGAGCAGCAGGACCAGATCGGTCAGGTTACCGGGTTGGCGTGGACTCAGGTGGGGGGCGAATTGCTGACCATCGAAGCCGCTGTCGTGCCGGGCAAGGGCCAGTTGATCAAGACCGGTTCCCTGGGTGACGTCATGGTCGAATCGATTACCGCCGCCTTGACCGTGGTGCGCAGTCGCGCGAAGAGCCTGGGGATTCCCCTGGACTTCCATGAGAAGCGTGACACTCATATCCATATGCCGGAAGGGGCGACGCCGAAAGACGGCCCTAGCGCCGGTGTGGGCATGTGCACGGCACTGGTGTCGGCATTGACCGGTATTCCTGTGCGTGCGGACGTGGCCATGACGGGTGAAATTACCTTGCGTGGTCAAGTGTTGGCGATTGGTGGTTTGAAAGAAAAACTGCTCGCTGCTCACCGTGGTGGAATCAAGACTGTGATCATTCCGGAAGAGAATGTTCGCGATCTGAAGGAAATTCCTGACAATATCAAGCAAGATCTCCAGATTAAACCGGTTAAATGGATTGACGAGGTCCTGCAAATTGCGCTGCAATACGCGCCGGAGCCCTTGCCTGATGTGGCTCCGGAGATTGTCGCGAAGGATGAAAAGCGCGAGTCCGATTCTAAGGAAAGAATTAGCACGCATTAGTACGTATTTGCCTGGGGGGCTTCCTTGACAGCTTTTTAGAGCCCTTGTTATAAAGCGGCTCTTAAGTGTCTGTAGGCCATTCAGCACTCGTTTTTGCTTTCACCAAAAAAACTTAGAATCATACTCAAATAGATATAAGGGGACTTAGAGTGAACAAGTCGGAACTGATTGATGCTATCGCTGCATCCGCTGATATCCCGAAAGCTGCTGCTGGCCGTGCGCTGGACGCTGTAATCGAATCCGTCACTGGCGCTCTCAAGGCTGGCGACTCTGTTGTTCTGGTTGGTTTCGGTACCTTCTCCGTAACTGATCGTCCAGCTCGCATTGGTCGTAACCCACAGACCGGTAAGACGCTGGAAATCGCAGCAGCCAAAAAACCAGGTTTCAAAGCCGGTAAAGCACTGAAAGAAGCTGTCAACTAAGTTCGATTCAGGTTTTTGCCTATCCGGGTCGGGGTCATGCCTGACCTGGCAGCGGAGCGGTAGTCCAGTCGGCAGGTCGCCGGTCCGAGACACCGAGGCTCGCAAGTTCGAGTCATCGGTCCGCTCCGCCAGTTACGAGAAGGCGCATCCTCGGATGCGCCTTTCTTCTATCCGGATTCTACCCACGCTCCACGGTTGCCTAATTTTGAAGTTCAACCGTTTATGGGGGACGCATGCTGCAGAATATCAGGGACAATTCACAAGGCTGGATTGCCAAGACCATTATCGGGGTCATCGTCGTACTGATGGCCTTGACCGGTTTCGACGCCATTTTTCAGGCCACGACGAACAAAAATGAGGCGGCGCAGGTCAATGGCGAAGAAATCAGCCAGAACGAGCTGAGCCAGGCGGTCGATATGCAACGCCGTCAACTCATGCAACAGCTGGGCAAGGATTTCGATGCTTCCTTGCTCGACGAGAAGATGCTGCGCGAGTCGGCCCTCAAAGGCCTGATTGATCGCAAGCTACTGCTGCAAGGCGCAGAAAACTCGAAATTCGCTTTCTCCGAAGCGGCGCTAGACCAGGTCATCCTGCAAACGCCTGAATTCCAGGTGGACGGCAAGTTCAGTCCTGAGCGTTTCGACCAGGTCATTCGTCAACTCGGTTACAGCCGTATGCAGTTCCGCCAGATGCTGGCCCAGGAAATGCTGATCGGCCAGCTGCGTGCCGGTCTGGCAGGTAGCGGTTTCGTCACTGATACTCAGGTTCTGGCATTCGCCCGTCTGGAAAAACAGACCCGCGATTTCGCCACCTTGAACATCAAGGCTGACCCGGCGGCTGTGAAGCTGACCGACGATGAGGTCAAAGCCTATTACGACGAACACGCCAAGGAATTCATGACGCCGGATCAGGTGGTCATCGATTATCTGGAATTGAAGAAGGCTTCTTTCTTCGATCAGGTCAGCGTCAAGGACGAAGACCTGCAAGCGGCGTATCAGAAGGAAATCGCAAACCTGTCCGAACAGCGTCGGGCTGCGCACATTCTGATCGAAGTGAACGACAAGACCACCGAGGCGCAAGCCAAGGCCAAGATCGACGAGATCCAGGCCCGTCTGGCCAAAGGCGAGCAGTTCGAAGCCCTGGCCAAGGAGTTCTCCCAGGATCCGGGTTCGGCCAACAATGGTGGTGACCTCGGCTACGCAGGTCCTGGCGTCTATGATCCAGCATTCGAAAAAACCCTGTATTCGTTGGCCAAGGATCAGGTTTCCGAGCCGGTACGCACCGACTTCGGTTTCCACCTGATCAAACTGTTGGGTGTAGAAGCACCTGAAGTGCCGACACTTGCCAGCCTGAAAGACAAGCTGACTCGTGAATTGAAGGCTCAACAGGTCGAGCAGCGTTTCGTCGAAGCGACCAAGCAATTGGAAGACGCCTCGTTCGAAGCTTCCGATCTGGCCCAGCCGGCACAGGACCTGAAACTGACGGTTCACACCTCCAAGCCGTTCGGCCGTGAAGGTGGCGAGGGTATTGCGGCCAACCGTGCGGTGATCACCGCGGCGTTCAGTCAGGAAGTGCTGGAAGAGGGTGCCAACAGCACCGCCATCGAGCTCGATCCGGAAACCGTGATCGTGTTGCGCGCCAAGGAACACCTCAAGCCTGCGCAATTGCCGCTGGAAAGCGTGGCGGGCCCGATCCGTGCGCAGTTGGCCAAGGAGCACGCCAGTGCTGCCGCCAAGACCAAGGCTGATGAGTTGATTGCCAGCCTGCGCGATGGCAAGACCGCTTTGGACAAGCCAGTTGACGGTCAGAGCTGGAAGGTTACCGAAGCCGCGACCCGCGCTCAGGAAGGGATCGACCCAAGCGTGCTGCAGGCGCTGTTCCGCATGCCCAAGCCTGCCGCCAAGGACAAACCGACGTTCACGAGCGTGACCCTGCCTGATGGCAGTCTGATGATCGTGCGGCTGAGCGGCGTCAATGAAGCCGCGGCGCCGACTGAAGAGGAGAAGGCTCAATACCGTCGCTTCCTCGCTTCGCGCGTTGGCCAGCAAGACTTTGCGGCTTATCGCAAGCAGCTGGAAAGCCAGGCCGACATCAAGCGCTTCTGATGTCGGATTGAGTCATGCGTTACACAGGAACCCCGGCCGAAAGGCCGGGGTTTTTTGTTACAGCTGCACTGACAAACGTGGGGGACTTTTGCTTAATATCGCAGTCAACACCCCTGTAACTGTTTTAAGACACAATCGATGCGACGCTAACCATCGATCTGTTGCACAATACGCCCCGGACCGTTTTCCTCAGGATGTTCAATGTTTAAATCACTTCCCATGCGTGTTGCCGGGCTGGCGCTGGTGCTGGCCGCCGCGGCCGGGTGCTCGTCGAAGAAAGCCGCCATCTATGAGCATGAGAACTTCGACGACTCCGGAACATTCTCCCGTAACTACCCCGTGACTGATGTGCAGAGTTGCGAAGCTGCTCGTCGGGCCTTGCTGAGCCAGGGCTACATCATCACCAGCAGTGATCCGAAGCTGGTCAGCGGGCACAAGAGCTTCCAGCAGACCGGCGAGACCCACATGGAAATCAGTTTCAGTGTGGTCTGTGCCGATGACGGCAGTGCCGGGCATCACGCCACGGTGTTCGCCAACGCCCTGCAGGACCGATATGCGCTGAAGAAGACCAATAACTCCGCCAGTCTCGGTGTAGGCGTGCTGGGTTCGGTCTCGATGCCGATCGGTTCGTCGGACGATTCGATGGTCAAGGTCGCGAGCGAAACCGTATCGTCGGCCAAGTTTTACGAGCGTTTCTTCGCCCTGGTCGAGTTGTTCCTGCCCAAGGAAGTGAAAGCGGCAGCCCATATTCCGGAGAAGCCGAAAGCCGATCTGGGCGTGCCTGAACCCAAGGCCACACCGGCCCCACTGGCTCCGGAAGCAGCGGCAGAGCCTGCCCCGGCTACGCAAGCGACAACGACGCCGGCCGAAGCGACTCCAGCCGTGTCCGAGCCGGTAGCACCGCCACCTGAAGCCGCGCCGATTACCGCGACCCCGAGCGCCCAGCCGGCGCCGGCCACGGAAACGATCACACCACCCGCCAACCCCGGCGACATCCCGCCCCCTTCGGAGCCGATCCAGGCCATGCCGATTACCGGGCAATGATTGGTGTTTCGGGGGCAGGTGAATCCGCACCGGTCCCGTAGCTTCGGTAAGTCTTGATCCGCGTCAAGCACAGTGCAGTTCTGCGCGCTGTTTCGAAAAAATCCTGTGATAAATTCCTGACTGCCTGCTACGTTTTATCCAGTAGCGACGAAGTGTCGTGTCCGCGTCATTTTTCTTTCATGCGGGCACTTTATGCTCGGGGCACTGGTCATTTATCAAGACTTTTTCAATGAGTTGCGGGGGATTCGAAATGGACGATTATCAGGAAGAACTGCTCGAGTATCAGGCATTTGAACTGGATCCGCCGGAGCCAGCGGAAGATGCCACCGAGCTGTAATCAACGCTTTCAGGCTTCAAACTTGTAGCTGGTAGCCGCTTCAGGCTGTTTTTCTATGACTGCGACGAAACTCGCCGGGTGTCTGGCCGGTCCAGCGTTTGAAGGCGCGTTGAAAGGCTTCGGCTGAGGCAAAGCCCAGCAGGTAGGCGATTTCTCCGAACGCCAGTTCTGTATCGCGAATGTAGGTCATGGCCAGGTCGCGACGTGTGTCGTTGAGAATCGCGCGAAACTGCGTACCTTCTTCCGCCAGTTTGCGGCGTAGTGTCCAGACGGGCAGCTTCAGGCGTGCCGCCACTTCTTCCAGGTCGGGTTCCCGGCCACCATTGAGCAACGGCCCCAGCAACCGGGTGATACGTTCACGCAGGCTACGGGTGCGTGTCAGTTGCTCCAGTTCCCGTTCACACAACATCAACAAGTGCCGCCACGTACTCGGACAGTGTTGCTGATTACGCTGGGCGAGGCTGGCCAGGCTCAGGCGCAATTGGTTGTGCTCGGCGCCAAACTGAATCGGGCAATCGCCCAGCATGTCGTAGGCCGCGTGGTAGTCAGGTGCTTCGAATTCGATATCGATACGTTCGGCGCGCAGCGGGGCAGGGCTCACGCTGGACAATTGCTGCAACCACCCGGCAATGATCGAATCCACCACGAAGCGGTTGTAGCTGTTGTAGGGACTGATGGAATAGAAGCGCAGCCAGGCCCCCTGAGGGTCTTCGTGAAAGCTCGATTGACCGCGATAGTTGGAGCCATATAAGGCTTCAAAGCGAATCAGGCAGCGTGCCGCCTCGCGCACTGTCGGAGCCTGGGCAGCGGTGACGCCAGCCAGGCCGGCCTGGCTCAGGCGACTGAGCTGCCCCATGCGCAAGCCGAGCGCCGGGTTGTCGGTCAACTGAATGGCACTGTGGCCCAGGTGCATGTAACGAGGAATTGAGAGTCGGGCTCCCGCTTCGCTGAGGCGCGCGGCATCGAGGCCATATTGCTCCAGCAGGGGTTGCGGGTCGACGCCATGGCTGCGTACCGCGTCGGCCAGGCTGTGGACGAATCCCACCGAGAGATCGCCCAAACGCATCGGCTGCGGTTTCATGGCTTACAACCACAGGTTCAGCAGGCGAGCGCCACGGGCGTTGCCGTCGGCGAAATGCTGACCGTTGCTGCTGAGAAAACTTTGACCGGCGCTGGCCTGATCCCAGAACTGTCCACGCAAGAACACGCTCATGCCGGCGATCGCCTGGCTGGACGGTGGCTGAGCGGTCAGGGTCAGGCGATGCCAGGCCTGACCTTCGCTGATCTCCCCGGCCTTGAGATTGACGGAATCGGGTGTCGACGAGCCCTTGTAGCCGCGCCACGGCTTGTCCCAGGTGCCACGACCGGCAATAAACGCCGGGACCGCGACAATCCGTGCCTGCTGATCGTCGAGCTTGCGATAGTTGTCCGGGTACCAGCTGTCGCCGCCGATCAGCACGCCCAGGCGGCCGGCCGGTGTATCGACGACGTTGAGGGGGGGCTCGCCATTGGCCTTGATCGCATCCTGCTGTTCAAAAACCGGGTGCATCTGCCGCTGTGGCTGGCCGATCGGCACGCCGTCACGGCCGAACACAACGCTGCTGTTGAACAGTGCGCCGCGCCCGACTTTCAGGGTGCCGTCGATGATGCTGGGTTCGGGCAGCACGATGGAGCCCGCCACCAGCGTGACCTGAAACTCTTTCGCCAGGCCGCCGAACAGAGCCTGATACTCCTTGGCCATGCCTTTGGCTTTCATGCGTAAGTGGGCGTCATCCAGGCGACTGCCGCCCTCGGCACTGATCAACGCCCGGACAAACTTCAAAGGATTGCTCACGGCCAGCCAGTTCATGGCTTCCTTCAGCGTGGTGGCCTGGTACAACTCATCCTTTTCACCACTGACCATCAGCCAGGTGCCGACGTGTTCGGGCAGTACCACGATGGTTTTCTCGTTGAGCAGGCCTTGTTCCCGGGCTTTGTGCAGGTAGGCCGCGAGTTTGCGGTGCAGGCGCTCGGGGCTTTGATAATCGGTGGGGAACAGCTCGGGCTGGATGCCCAACAAGTTGCCGCGGTCGGCGGGAGTGCCTTGATCGACCGCCAGATCGATCCGAAGGTCCGAGAGGTAATGGCCTGCCGGGCGATCCGCGGCCCACATGGCGTAGGTCGTGAGGGCGGCGATCAACGCCATGGAGAAAATCAGGTACAGAAGTTTGCGCATGGGGAAACAGTCAACGGCCGTGTGCAGGCATGGGTTTTCAGTTTGGATGGATTTGGAGGGTACGGCAAATCAATAGGTTGGCGGAAATTTTCCACCAGGTAAAAAAGTCTCCCGTCTCAAATGATAGGGGGTGCGATCTCAGGCAGCCCTGCCGGCAATTTCCGGGTAGGGCTGCCGTAACTGTTGTGCTTGGCGTCACCTTGTTACCGGTGCCGAGACTGCGACAGTCACCGTTGCCGGTGTCGACACCGCGTTCCTGGTATCGCTGGCTTGATAAGTGAAGCTGGCGGTGAACGATGCGGCGATTGTGGGCGGTGGTGTGTAGATCACGCGTGCACCGTCGGTGCTGACGCTACCCTTGCCGGAGCCCGGCTGCGTCAGCCCCACCACTTTAAGTGGCACATTACCGTCAGGGTCGGTGTCGTTGGCCAGGACGTTGATCGTCAACGGTTTGCCGTCTCTGCTGACAGCGCTGTCGGGTTTGGCGACCGGTTTTTTGTTTTCGCCTTCGCCTGTGCGGAAGGTTGGCAGCGCCGCAGAGTTCACGTAGGTGACGCCATCCCAGCCGGGCAGGGGGGCTGGCATCAGCTGGAATTGGCCGGGTTTCTCGATGTCCCAGCGCAGCAGCATCGAAGTGTCCTCATGTTGGGTGTTATGGCAGTGCTCCATGTACGTCCCGGCGAACTCGCGGAAGCGGATGGCGATTTCCACGTCCACTGAACTGTCGATGCCTTCGCCAATGCGATAGACGTCCTTGCGCGCACCTTTTTCCCATTCCGGTGGCGCCTTGCCGTCGCGGTTGAGGACGATGCCTTCTTCGAAATGCACGTGCACCGGGTGGGTCCAGCCATTGCCTCCATTCTTGATTTTCCACACTTCCAGAGTGCCGTCGCCGCTGTAGCCGCCATCGGTTGGGCCGTTGGCCAGTTGCGGCGCGGCACTGATTTGACGTGAGTCCATCTGGTAGCCAAAACCCCCATCAGTCTTGATGGTCCAGGGTTCCTGGTCGGTGCCGTCGGAGCGGCCGAAAATGAACTCGCGATGCCGCGCAAGTTTGAGTTTGGCCTGCACCAGCGGATCGTCACGGTTGAGGGTCAGTGGAATCATGGTTTTACCCTCGGCCTTGCCCGGTTTGGCGGGTTCGTAGTCGGCCGGATTCATGCTCACGTCCGTGCCACTGTACGGCTGCACCACCAATTGCAGGAATTTGCCCACCACCGGATCGCCGTTGTCCCATTCCAACCCTTTGCTGCCCAGCTTAAGCACTGCCTTGTACTTCCCGGACAGCACATCGGCCAGGCTGAGGGGGTCCATCTCCGGACCTTTGCCGGTCTGATGCGCCATCAGGTTGACGAAGTACAGCTTGTCGCCGGTCTTGATCCCGTTTTTCGCGAAGTTGACGATGATGTCGTAACGCTCGGCGATGCCTTGGGCGGGGAGGATGGCATTGTGATCCTGCAGGTCGCCGTCGGCATCCAGGTCCATGCTGCCGTCAAACGGCACAGCGTGTTCCATGATGTTGCCGTCGTTGCCGATCAAGTGGAACGGCACCCGGGCAAAAGACACGCCGGAACCTGCCGGCCCAGGGAACTCACCGCCATTGCCGGCGATTTCACGTACCAGGGCAATCCTGAAGTAGCGCGACACCGAGCCGTTGAGGATGCGGAAGCGGTAGCTGCGCGCGCGCACTTTCAGGCGCGGCTGGTACTGCCAGTTGACCAGGATCTGGTCGCCAAGAAAGCCGTCGGTGTTGAACGGGTTGAACCACAGTTGACCGTTCTTATCCCAGGCCTTGTCGGCGACCATCAGGTTGACGTCATAGTCGCGGTTGCCCCAGGGCATTGCCGAACCGCTGGGCAGGCGCAGGTTGACGCCGTCCTCGATCGCTTCGTTGCCGCGATCCAGCGCGCTGTAATAGTTCATCATCACCGCGTTGCCCTTGTAGACGTTCTGCGCGGTGAAATCGAGCATGTGGTCGTGGAACCAATGGGTGCTCATGGTTTCGCGCCAGTCGCCGCGGATTTTGATCGTGCCGTTGTTGCAGGTCTTCAGGCCCGGGGTGGCATCGTTGACGAACAGGGTTTCTCCCGGGGTGCAGGGGAACGCCGCGCGTGGGTCTTCGGCCTTGGTATTGATGGTGTCGTAGCCGGCCAGTTGTAGCGGCCAGCGATAGTCGTAGTACTGCCCCGGAAAGAAAAAAGCGTTGGTGTAGCCGTCGCTTTCGGCGGGGGAGTGGCCGTTGTGTTCGTGGGTGCTGAGCGTGTGCAGGCCGAAACCCATGTTCGCCCCCGGATCGATGGGCAGGGCGTTGTAGTGACGCATCAACACCGGCTGGCCGTGACGCGCCATCAGCAGTTTTACCGGGAACGTACCGTCAAAGGTCCATAGCGCTTTGTGGTTCTGGATCGGCATGTTGGGGTGAAAGCGGGTGTCGATGCCTTTGGTCGTGCCGTTGATGGTCGGGTTGTCCGAGGTCTGGTAGTAGAGCCCGCCAGGCCCGAACTCACCAACGGCGTAGTTGTGCAATTGTCGGCGGTCGCGCATGCCGCCGTTGATTCTGGCGCCCGCTTGCACGGTTTTGAATGCGACCTGCGGGTAAAACTCGTTCCAGCGCTGATGAGACCAGCCTTTTCCTGGTGGACGACCTTCGGCCGGCGAACCTACCGGATGGCGGTTGAGGAAGGCTTCAACCTGCGATTTCCAGGGGTTGCGATCCAGCACGTTGGAGTATTGGGATGGGTATGGGTGGAGCCCGGGCTGGCGCATGAAGGCTTCCAGGGCCGACGTCGACGGTCCGCTGCGAGCGATATTGTCCGGATCCTGCTGTGGCGCTGGACCGGCAAGAGGCACGGGGAAGGTCAGTGGCGGCGTGGGCAGGGTCGGATCGAGCTTTTCCGTGCCGAACTCTTCCAACAGCAGCAGTTGCTGGGTGAAGGGTTGCGCCCCGAACAATGGGCTGGGTTTGCCATTGGTGGGGATTTTGAACGAGGTTTGCAGGCTCGGCGGTAGCACGTTGTCAGCGCGCGGGGTGTTTCGGTCCCCGTATGCGCCGTTGGGTAGGGCCAGCGCTCCCTGGTTAGTCTCGGGCATGGTTTTCAAGGCTTCCAGCGCCGCCGCCGGGTCGGCGGGCGGGTTGGAGTACGCCGAGGGGTCCGTCGGTGGTGGCTGGCTGACATCGTCGAGCGGCACGGCATTGGCGGCGTTCAGGGTAAGGAGCATCGCGCAGGGCAGGCTTGACCTGCGCAGCAAGTCGATGGAATTGCAGGATGGTGTCGGGCGTTTCATTTTTCACCCCTCGCGTGATGCCCCGCCGTCTCCATGTTCGGGACGACCGCCGGTGCGGGTACGATGGGTGGAGCAACAAATGAGCCACTACAGCAGGGAAAAGAGAAAGTTCAATTCTATTGATCGTCACTGTGAATGCTGCAAGTGACAGAATTTAAAGGTGGGTGATATTCCTCATGTTTGGTGAAAACCCCCAATTTAATGGGTGAAATTCCCCAGTTTTGTAAATGGTAATTATCACGTTTTTGACAGCTTTTGGATCCAAGATGGTCAGCATCCACGACGGCTGATCACTCATTGGCAAGGCGTTGTATGCGATTCAGGGGGACCAAGAGGGTTGGGCAAATACCAGAATTGCCAGTAGGGACGGCCGGTCGCCATCAATGGCCGGGACCGGCTGACAGATGAGCGTTAGTTGGTGACCAGCAGTTCCGGGCCAAGGTAGTTGTTGATGTGGTCGATATCGTCGTCGCCCAGACTGCCCACCGAAGAGGCCAGGCGCAGACGCGACATCAAGTAGCGCAACTTGGCTTCGAACAGATCGTGACGCGCTACGTACAGCAGCTCTTCGGCGTTAAGGACGTCCGAGTTGGTACTGGTGCCGCCTTCCTTGAAGCCCTTGCGTGTTGAAATCAGTGAGCGCTCGTTGGATTCCACGGCCCGCTCCAGCGCATGAATGCGTTTGGCGCCGCTGTGTATACCGGCAAACTCGCGAGTGGTTCCGGAGATGACTTCCTGGCGCGTGGCGTCGAGTTCATCCAGGGCCTTGAAACTATTCGCGCTGGCCTGGCGTGTCAGCGCGGTGGTGCCGCCACCGTTGTACAGCGGGAAATTGACTTCCAGCCCGATTGAGCTATAGCGGTTGCGTTGATTGAGTTCGGAGATTGATTGGCTATCGCCTGCGGTGTAGCCAGCCACGAAATCCAATGTCGGCCAGTGGCCAGCCCTGGCGCGCTTCACCTCTTCTTCAGCAAGGTTACTGCTATGACGGCGCGCATGGATCAGCGGGCTATCGGTCTGGGCCTTGATCAGCCAGTCTTGCAGGTTGCTCGGTAGCAGCGGGGGTGTATCGAAGCCCGGACGCAAGGTGGTCAGCGATTCAGGGGTTTCTCCGATGAACTCCTCCAGCTTGCGACGCGCATTGATCAGGTTGTCCTGCGCTTCGATCAGCTCGGCTTCAGCCAGGTCGCGGCGAGCGATCGACTCGTCGATGTCAGTGATGGTGCCGGCCCCCAGCTCCATACGCCGTTTCGCAGAGGCGAGTTGTTCATCGAAGGCGCTCAACTTGGCCTTGGCGAGTGCGATGGTTTCGCTGGCCAGGAGCACGTCGAAATAGCTTTCGGCCAGGCGCACGGCGGCGTCCTGGCTCTTGGCATCGAACACCGCGACGCTGTAGTCGGCACGTTGCTGACCCTGACGGTACTCGGCCATTTTCTGTTTGTTGAACAACGGTTGGCGCAGTCGCACGTTAGCGCCCTTGGAGTCGTAGTCCAGATCCCGTTCGATACCGCTCTGGCGCTGGGTGCCATTGACCTTGTTGTCGTAGGCCGAGGCGCTGATCTGCGGTAACAGGCCGGCTTGGCCGATGGCGCGGTTTTGCAGACCGGCCTCTTTTTCATGCACGGCGGCCCGGTAGACAGGGCCTTGGTACTGAAGCAGATCCCAGGCTTGTTTGAGGTCCATGGCGCTGACCGGGAGGGACAGCCCGAGAAGGCAGAAAACCAGGCAATGACGGTCCATTTCATTGTTCCTTGAAGGCGCTGTCGACACGTTCGAGCATCGGTTTGAGAAGATAGCTCATCAAGTTTCGCTCGCCAGTCTTGATGGTCACGCTGGCGGGCATGCCCGGACGAATGTGGTTGCTGCCAAGCAGGCTCATGCCATCGGGCGTGACCTCTACCTGAGCCAGATAGAACGGTTGCTTGCTTTCCTCGTCGAGCAGGCGGTCGGCGGAGACGGTCTTTACGCGGCCGGGAATGTTGGGCGTCTGGGCATGGTTGAAGGCCGGGAAGGCGATGTCCACGTCCAGTCCCGGGACCATCTTGTCGATGGCCTGTACGGGAATCATCGCGTCGACTTGCAGCGGTTCGTTGTCCGGAACGATTTCCATGATCTTGAAGCCCGGCTGAATGATCCCGCCGATGGTGGCGATGCTCAGGGACTGGACGATGCCATCGATGGGCGAGCGAATCACCGTGTGGGTCACTTCATAGTCCAGTGCACGCAAGCGGTCGGCCAGGGTGGTGTTTTCCTTGGCGGTGTCGGTGAGCTGCGATTCGACTTCTTTCTGGTAATCGTGTTGGCGCTGCAAGATGCGCAGCTTGATTTCAGTGGTCTGGCTACGTATGCGAGCGATGTTATTGAGGTTTTCCGCCTGGCCTGCGGAGAGGTCGGCGTTGCTGCGTTCCAGCTCAAGCAGACGGTTGCGCGGCACATAGCCTTCGGCCGCCAGTACGCGGGTGCCTTGTAGTTCCTGGTTGAGGAAGTTGATCTGCGAGGCGCGGGCGCCGTAGACCTGCTGCAAGCCCTTGAGCTGCACCGCCGAGGCCGCGAGGTTCTCCTGCAGGATGCTGATTTCGCCAGCGAGGCCAGCGCGCCGGGTATCGAGCAAACGTTGTTGCAGATTCATCGCGGCCACCAGGCGGTGGTCATTGCCGAAACGCTTGAGCAGTTCGGGGTCGTAGGTCACCACATCCCGACCGTCACGTTCGGCTTCCAGGCGGTTTTCCACGGTCTTGGTGACGATGTACTGGGCGCTGACGGCACCCTGTTCGGCAATGGCCCGCAACGAGTCGAGTCGGACCAGTTCCTGGCCTTTTCTTACTGCATCGCCTTCGCGAACAAGAATGGCCTCCACGGTGCCGCCGCTCAGATGTTGCACGGCTTTGCGATTGGTGGTGACTTTTACCGTGCCGGTCGCTACCACGCCGGCATCCAGGGGTGCCAGCCAGGACCACAGGAGGAAGCCGCCGAAACCGGCGAGCACCAGCCATATCCCCCGGCGCAGGGGTTTACCGACGTCCAGATCCACTTCGTTTCTGGGGTCGGCGTGAATCATGTCCGTGTGTTGGCTCATTTGCATGATCGGGTCACTCCCGTGCTTTAACGGCGGCCAGCGGAGTCGACGCGCCTGCAGGCATCACACTGGCCTTACGCAGCGCTGCGAATACTTCGTCCCGTGTGCCAAGCATCTGCACGCCGCCGTCGCGTAGCATCAGCACTTTATCGACGGCGCAAAGCACGTTTGGACGGTGGGAAATCAGAATGACAGTGGCGCCGCGCCCCTTGAGTTGAGCCAGTGCATCGACCAGGGCCTTTTCGCCGACGTCGTCGAGGTTAGCGTTCGGCTCATCCAGCACAATTAAATTGGGCTCTCCATACAGCGCGCGGGCCAGGGCGATGCGTTGTTTCTGGCCGCCCGAAAGCGGGCTGCCATCGGTGCCCAGTCGGGTCTCATAGCCCTGCGCAAATCGCAGGATCATCTCGTGCACGCCGGTGGTTCTGGCGGCCTGGATGACCGCGTCGCTGTCCACTTCGCCAAAGCGCGCAATGTTCTCGGCGATGGTGCCTTCGAACAGCTCCACGTCCTGTGGCAGGTAACCGAGCCAAGGGCCAAGTTCGCCCTTGTTCCAGGTGAATATATCCGCGCCGTCCAGGCGTACCTTGCCGGCCTGTGCCGGCCAGACGCCGACCAGCAGGCGGGCGAGGGTGGATTTGCCCGACGCGGATGGACCGATGATGCCAAGGCTTTCGCCGGGGGAAAGGTTGAAGCTCACCCCGCGCAGAATCGTGTTGCTGGCGCCGGGGGAGCCGGCATATACATTCTCCACCGTCAGCATGCCCAGCGGACGCTGCAGCGACATGCTCGGTGGCCGGCGTGGATAGTCTTCCAGCATCTCGTTGAGCCGGGCCCAGGCCGAACGGCATCCGAGCAGTTGCTTCCATGACGCGATGACCTGTTCCACCGGGGCCAGCGCGCGGCCGGTGAGGATCGAGCAAGCAATCATCATCCCGGGGGTGATTTTGCCTTCGATGGCCAACAGTGCGCCGGCGCCGAGGATCAGCGACTGCAAAGTGATACGCACGAAGCGCCCGATGCTGCTGATCAGGGCCGCCCGGTCGGAAGCCAGGGTCTGCATTTCGAGGATGCGCAGGTGGCTTTGGTACCAGCGTTTGCCAATCGACGGCAGCATGCCCATGGCCTCGATGACTTCGGCGTTGCGCAGGTTGTTGTTGGCGTAGCAGGCGGACGAGAGGGCAGCCTGATTGGCTTCGGCCAGCGGCTTCTGCGTCGCCTTTTCGGTGAGATAAGCCAGACCTACCAGAATCAGTGATCCGATCAGGGTGACCAGTCCGAGCAACGGGTGGATCAGATAGGCAACCAGCAGGTAGATCGGGGTCCATGGTGCGTCGAAGAAAGCGAACAGGGCATTGCCGGTGATGAACTGTCGAACTTGCGCGAGATCTTGCAGGGCCTGGGCCGGATTGCCACCGGCGCGGTTCAGGTTGCGCTCGAATGCTGCGGTGAAAACGCGTCGGTTGAGGTCCATGTCGAGGCAGTTGCCGACCCGGATCAGTACGCGGGTGCGGACCAGTTCCAGCGTGGACATCAGCAGGAACAGGCCGATCACCAGCAACGTCAGCATCGTCAAAGTCGTGACGTTGCGGCTGACCAGCGCCCGATCATAGACCTGGAGCATGTACACCGCTGGCGTCAACATCATGACGTTTATGACGCCGCTGAAGCCAGCCAACGAGTAAAAACTACGGCGCAGGCGAAAAATCGCGGTGGCCAGTTCGGAGCGGATGTTCGACTGCTTTTGCATGTTGATAGTCCCTCTCCGAAATGCGGTTTCCCTTGAGGCACAACTGGCGAAGCAAGTGTCGTGCCGAACCCTAGATGTGGTTGCGCAGGAAGCTCGTCGACACAAGCTATAGCGCTCTGAAAAAAGTTCAAAAAAAAATGCTTTCAATGCAGCAGCGTAGGTGGCGTTTGTTTCTCTAGCGATACAGTTTGAAATAACATTTCGCTCTACCAATGATTTGAAATGTCTATATATCGTTTAAGAACAGATAGTTGGCAGATCAAACAATCTTCGATTTTTTTTGCGGCGTAATATTGACAGCCTGTTGCTATGGAACTTTAGTCATGTTTGGGGGACGCCCGCCCGAAGCCTGTCATCGTTTTGGCAATGCAGGGCACGGCCTCCCCTGAAGGAGCACAGCATGTCGAGCATTTCGTTCTTTTTCACAGTGACGGAGCTATTCCGGAAGTTCGCTTCGACTTCCAGATTCCATGACCCACCAAGGGCTTGGAATCGCTCTGCCTGATCGCTCAGCGAGCATTTCATCCAGCGAATTCCAGGCGCGCATTCACCGGCGCAAGGGACGGCTTTGCCTGCCCAACGCCTGCTCTCGCCAGACGCTGAACCAACGAACTGCGCAAGCCAGCACGTGATTTGGCGCGGGAGGATTTTTTCGTCCCGAGCCTTTCCCATACAGATCGAGGGCAATCGAAATGGCCAATTTCAACAAGTCGGACCTGGAATTCATCCTCAAGCAAATCTTCATCGCAGAAGCGCATGCGGCCGGTACCAGCCTCAGTGATTTGCTACCCAATACCCAGGTGCCATTCGGCCTGCGAACTGTCGATGGCAGCTATAACAACCTGGTCGCCGGGCAAACTGAATTTGGCGCCGCGGACAATTCCTTCTTGCGTCTGCTGGACGCTTCCTACAGAGCGGCCTATGCCGGGACCGGGACTGTCGTTGACCCGCAGCCACGGATTATCAGTAACCTGATCAACGACCAGACCGCCAACAACCCGGCCGCGGTTGCGGCGAACGGCGGCGCCGACCCGGTGATCAGCCCCGGCCTGGACGGCGTGTTCGGCACGAACGACGACAAGGAAGTGTTCTTCATCCCCAACGAGTCGCCGGACGTCGGCCTGACCGCCGGCTTCAACTCGTGGATGACCTTTTTCGGTCAGTTCTTCGACCACGGCCTGGACCTGGTGAGCAAGAGCAGTACGGACATCGTTTTCATACCGCTACAGCCCGACGATCCGTTGTACGTGCCGAACGCTCCGACCAATTTCATGGTGCTGTCACGTGCCGTGCGTACCGCCGGCGCGGACGGCATCGTCGGCACGTCAGATGATGGCCAGCCTAATACCACCTCGCCATTCGTGGACCAAAGCCAGACCTACAGTTCGCACCCGTCGCATCAGGTGTTTCTGCGTGAATACATGCTCAACGCGGCAGGCGACCCGATTGCCACGGGGCGTTTGATTACTAACCGCGATCTCGGCGCTGATGGCAAGTTCGGCACAGCCGACGATGGCAGCGCAGAGAGCGGCGGCATGGCGACCTGGGCCGTGGTGAAAGCCCAGGCCCGTGACATTCTCGGCATCAATCTCACCGACGCCGATGTGCACAGCGTGCCGCTGCTGGCAACTGATGCGTATGGCAATTTCATTCGGGGCCCAAGCGGCATGCCGCAGGTGGTGATGCGCGTCAGTAACGGTGCCGACGGTATTGCCGGTACGGCTGATGACGTCACCCAGCTGGTCGAAGGCAATCGGGATGCGCCGATCAGTCTGGCCAGCGCTGTGAGCACCGGGCATGCCTTCCTCGACGACATCGCCCACAATGCCGCGCCGGTCGTGGTCGGTGGGGTTCTGCAGGCGGATATCGACACCGATGTCGGCAATGCGCAGCCCGTTGGCGCCGGCGGCAAAAACCTGTCTTATGACAACGAGCTGCTCGATGCCCACTACATTGCCGGCGATGGCCGGGTGAACGAGAACATCGGCCTGACCGCCGTGCACCATGTGTTCCATTCCGAGCACAACCGACTGGTCCAGCAATCCAAGCAGACCATATTGGCCGCAGGCGATCTGGCGTTCCTTAATGAGTGGTTGGTGGACGACGTCGCCGCGATGCCGGCTACCCTCGCCGAAATCGCAGCGTTGGTGTGGGACGGCGAGCGATTGTTCCAGGCCGCCAAGTTCGGCACCGAGATGCAGTACCAGCACCTGGTGTTCGAGGAATTCGCACGGACCATCCAGCCGCAGGTCGATGAATTCCTCGCACCCAATGGGTATGACACGTCGATCAACCCCGCCATCCTCGCCGAGTTCGCCCACGTGGTGTACCGCTTCGGCCACTCGATGTTGACCGAGACTGTCGATCGCTTTGACCCCGAGTTCAATCCGCTGCTCACCGACCCAAACAACCCGGACTCGCAAATGGGGCTGATTGCGGCCTTCCTCAACCCGCTTGCGTTTGCCGGCAGCGGAGCGACTGCGGACGAAGCGGCAGGGGCGATCATTCGCGGTGTGACCCGTCAGCTGGGTAACGAGATCGACGAGTTCGTCACCGAAGCGTTGCGCAACAATCTGCTGGGGCTGCCGCTCGATTTGCCGGCCCTGAACCTGGCGCGCGGTCGCGACACGGGCATCCCCACGTTGAATGAGGCGCGACGTGAATTCTATGAGGCGACGGGCGACAGTCAGCTCAAGCCGTACATCAGCTGGGCCGACCTGGCCAACAACCTCAAGCACCCTGAATCGCTGGTCAACTTCATCGCAGCCTTCGGCACCCACGGGGCGTTGACGGCGGCCGATGTGGATACGCTGGTGGAAATGCGTGCGATCGCCGCGGCCCTGGTCTTTGGCGGCAGCGCGGTAATCAACGCCGACACAATCAATGAACGTACCTTTACTGCCACTGAAGCGGATCGCCTGGACTTCCTGAACAGTTCGGGCATCTACGCCATGGTCAACGGTGTGACCACCACCGGTGTGGACGACATCGACTTCTGGGTCGGCGGCCTCGCCGAGCAGAAGATGCCGTTTGGCGGGATGCTTGGCTCTACCTTCAACTTTGTGTTTGAAACCCAAATGGAGGCGTTGCAGAACGGCGACCGCTTCTACTATCTGTCGCGCGTCGCGGGCCTGAACTTCGGCACCGAGTTGGAGAACAACTCCTTTGCCAAGTTGATCATGCTCAACAGCGATGTCACCCACCTGTCGAACACTGTTTTCCTGACGCCGACGTTCACCCTCGAAGTGAATCAGGCCAATCAGTTCACTGGCCTGGGCTCGGACGGCAAAGCCGACCCGACGGGCGGCATCATGATCGACGGCGTGGAAATCGTGAAGCTGGTGATCCGCGACAACCCCGAGACCGCGGGTGCAGACAACAATTATCTGCAGTACAACGGTGAAGACCATGTCGTGCTGGGCGGCACCGCCGGCAATGACATCATCATTTCCAGTGAAGGCGACGACACCCTTTACGGCGACGGCGGCAACGACCGCCTTGAAGGCGGTGCCGGCAACGATGCGGTGCTGGGCGGCGCGGGTGATGACATCATCTCCGACTCGTTCGGCGACAACCGTCTGGAAGGCAACGCCGGTAACGACGTGATCGTGGCCGGTAGCATGCTTGCTGGGGGCAATCTGATTCTGGGAGGCGATGGCCAGGACTTCATCGTCACCACCGAAGATATCAGCACCACCTTTGGCGGACAGGGTGACGATTTTATCCTCGGAGCCAAGACCAACCTGCCACCAACCGGCAACGAAGGTGATGATTGGATCGAGGGTGGCACCCAGGACGGTGCGCCTGGCGATAACGCCGCGCCCCTGGCCACTGATGATGTGATCGGCAACGACATCTTTGTAGGGGGGGCTGGCTTCGACGAAATGATCGGCGAGGGTGGCGATGACATCTTTGTCGGCAGCGATGCTCAGGACAATATGGACGGTATGTCCGGTTTCGACTGGGTGACCCATAAAAATGACAAAATCGGCGTGACCGTTGACCTGACCATGGCCGCGGTGGCGCAGCCACACGGTAACGCGCCAAACCAAAACAATGGGCCATTCAATCCGGTCGGCGCGTCACCGGCCTCTATCCTCGACCGGTTTGCCGAGGTCGAAGGCTTGTCCGGTTCGAAATTCGGCGATGTGCTCAAGGGCGACAATGTTGATGCGGTCACTATCGTTGATCACGGTGGCACTACGGGCAGTGCGCTGACCAATGTGGCTTTGATCCGCGGGCTGGAGCAGTTTCTGACCGACGCCGGCTTGCCGACCACAGGCTTTGCCACGGGTAACATCATCCTGGGTGGCGATGGCAGTGATTTGATCGAGGGCCGCGGTGGTGATGACCTGATCGACGGCGACAAATGGCTCAACGTCAGGATCGCGGTTTATGACGTCGACGACGTCAATCATACCGGTCCGGAGATCGCCAGTTTCGATAGCATGGTCGATATGATCCCGTTCATGGTCGATGGTACCTATAACCCGGGTCAGCTCAAGGCCGTGCGGGAAATCCTGCCCGGTACCTCGACGGGCGGGGCCGCCTTCGACACCGCGATTTTCTCCGGGAACCAGACCGAGTATGTGGTGACCCGTGACACCCGTGGCACGGCCAATGTGGCGGACGATGTCTGGACGGTGGCGGACACCGTAGCAGGTCGCGACGGCACCGATACCCTGCTGCATATCGAACGCCTGCAGTTCGCCGATGGACAGTTGTCGCTGGCGCCAGGGAATGCCCAACCGGTCGGCAGACCGACCATCGCCGATGGCAACGGCGGCGCGATTACGGTGGGCGACATGCTGACCGTCAGCGTGGCCGGGGTGACCGATGCCGACAATATCGGGGGCAATCTCAACAACAGCTCGGTGTCCTACTACTGGCAATTCGAAGCGGATCCGGGCAGCGGTGTGTTCGAAGACATCATCGAGCTGCCTGCCGGCGACCTGGCGTTCCAGAGTGCCAACGGCACCACGTTCAAGGTCTTTCCCGACCTCGCCGGATTGTCGTTGCGGGTCAAGGCGATCTACCAGGATGGTCATGGCACGACGGAAGTGGTGTTCTCGCAGCCGACTGCCATGGTGGATGCCGGCACGCCGGTTGTGCCGGTGGCGCAGGCACCTGTCGTCGATGCAGCCGCGGGTGGCGAGGGCCTGCACATGGTCCGCTCCGACCTCAATTTCATCCTTAATCAGATCAAGATTGCCGAGGCGGACGCGGCCGGTCAGGACATCCTCTCGTTGATCCCGAATATCCGCGCGCCGTTGGGCCTGCGTACGGTCGACGGATCGAACAACAACCTGCTGAACCTCAACGGCAACAACCACACCGAGTACGGTGCCGCCGACAACACCTTCCCGCGCGTTTCCGATCCGGTGTTCAATCCGGCGGAAGGTGTGGCTGCCGATTTCTTCGGCATCGGCTCGCCGGCCATCCCGGGATCATCGTATGCACAAAACAGCGGCGCTGTGTTTGACTCGCAGCCGCGCACCATCAGTAACCTGATCGTCGACCAGACCTCGAACAACCCGGCGGCCTATGCCACGGCTTATGACCCGGGGTTGAACGGTCATCTCGACTTTGGCGTAGTGGGCAGCAATAACGACGACGTGCTCAAGGATGGCGTACGCATAGTCGCCAGCCCCGGCATGGATGGTCAGTTCGGTACGGGCGACGACCACGATGTGTACTTGTTCGAGAACACCACGGCGGATGCGGGGTTGTCCGCGCCGTTCAACGCCTGGATGACCTTCTTCGGGCAGTTCTTCGATCATGGCCTGGACCTGGTGACCAAGGGCGGTTCGGGCACCATCTATATCCCGCTGCAAACTGACGATCCGCTGTATGTGCCGGGCGGCAACACCAACTTCATGGTGGTGACCCGCGCGACCAACCAGCCAGGGGCGGATGGCGTTCTCGGTACGGCCGATGACATCCACGAACACACCAACACCACCACGCCGTTCGTGGACCAGAACCAGACCTACAGCTCGCACCCTTCGCACCAGGTGTTCCTGCGCGGATACGTGATGACGGATGACGGCCCTAAAGCGACCGGCAACCTGATCACTAACCGTGACCTGGGGCTGGACGGCAAGTACGGAACCTTGGACGACACCGAAATCGGTGGCATGGCGACCTGGAAGGTGGTCAAGGCGCAGGCACGTGACGTTCTGGGCATTGATCTCACCGACGCCGATATCGACAGCGGTCCGCTGCTGGCGACGGACGCCTATGGCAACTTCATCAAGGGGGATCACGGCTTCCCGCAGGTTGTCATTCGGCTCAACAACGGGCTGGACGGCCTTGCCGGCACCGCCGACGACGTCACGACCCTGGTCGAAGGCGATCCAACCAACCCGGTAAGCCTCGTGAACGCGGTACGCACCGGCCATGCCTTCCTCAACGACATCGCCCACAACGCTGTGCCGGTGATCGCCGGCGGGGTCCTGCAGGCGGACGATGGCGACGAGGTCGGCAATGCGCAGGAGGTTGGCGTACGCGGCAACAACCTGACCTACGACAACGAACTGCTTGACGCTCACTACATCGCCGGCGATGGCCGGGTCAACGAGAACATCGGCCTGACTGCTGTGCATGCGATCTTCCACGCCGAGCACAACCGATTGGTCGCGCAGACCAAGGACACCGTGCTCGATTCCAATGACGTGGCCTTCCTCAACGAGTGGCTGCTCACCCCGGTGGCTGCCTTGCCCGCCAACCAGGCCGAGATCGATGCGCTGGTGTGGAACGGCGAGCGCTTGTTCCAGGCGGCCAAGTTCGGCACCGAGATGCAGTATCAGCACCTGGTGTTCGAGGAATTTGCGCGCACCATCCAGCCCCGTGTTGACCTGTTCTTCGCACCGACCCAGGTCTATGACGTCGACCTCGATGCCTCGATCGTCGCCGAGTTTGCCCACACCGTGTACCGGTTTGGCCACTCGATGCTGACCGAGACCGTCGATCGCTACGACGTCAATTTTGACGTGATTGGCGATCCGAACAGCGCTGATCCCGATCAGCAACTGGGCTTGATCGCGGCGTTCCTCAACCCGTTGGCCTATGCCGCCAGTGGCGTGACACCAGAGGATGCAACCAGTGCGATCGTGCGTGGGGTGACTCGGCAAGCCGGTAACGAAATCGACGAGTTCGTCACCGAGGCGCTGCGCAACAACCTGCTGGGCCTGCCGCTCGACCTGCCGGCGATCAACATCGCCCGTGGCCGCGACGTGGGGATTCCCTCGCTCAACGCGATTCGCCGCGACATCTACAGCCAGACCGGTGATACCCAACTCAAGCCGTACACCAGCTGGGTCGACCTGCTGCAGCACCTCAAGCATCCGGAGTCGTTGATCAACTTCATCGCGGCCTACGGCACCCATGGCACGATCACGGGGGCGACCACGATGGAAGCCAAGCGCGCCGCGGCGATGTTGCTGGTCTTTGGCGATGGGGGGGTTAATGAGCCATCCGATCGCCTGGCGTTCCTCAATGGCACCGGTGACTGGGCCAACGAAACGCGGGCCGGCAAGGATGGGGTGCTGGGGACTGCCGACGATCTGAAGGGGGTGACGATCACGGGTGTCGACGCCATCGATCTATGGATCGGCGGCCTGGCCGAAGAGAAAACACCGTTTGGTGGCATGCTCGGCTCGACCTTCAACTTCGTGTTCGAGAACCAGATGGAGAAACTGCAGGACGGCGACCGTTTCTACTACCTGGAGCGTACCTCTGGCCTGTCGATGAATGCCGAGCTGGAAAGCAACTCGTTCGCCAAGCTGATCATGGCCAACACCTCTGCCACGCACTTGCCGGGCCTGGTGTTCTCGGACCCGGGCTTCTATCTGGAGAGAGACCAGTCCAAGCAGTACAACGATGGCCTGGGCAATGCCGATCCGCTCGACGATGACGGCCATCAGGTCGTGTTCCGCGACAACCCGCTGACTGCCGGGCCGGACACCAACTACATCAAGTACACCGGTGAAGAACATATCGTGCTGGGCGGTACCAACAGTGCAGACATTCTCATCGCGAGTGAAGGCGATGACACAGTCTGGGGTGACGGTGGCAACGACCGCATCGAAGGTGGCGACGGCAACGACCAACTGCGCGGTGGCGCCGGTGACGACATCATCAGCGATATGGGCGGAGACGATAACATCCAGGGTGGCGACGGCAACGATGTGTTGCACGGAGGCAACGGCGTCAACCTGATCATTGGCGGCTTCGGCAATGACTTCATCGTCACCGGTGAGGACGCCTCCGAGGCCATTGGCGGTCAGGGCAACGATTTCATCCTGGGCAGTAAGGCCAACGAACAGGACATGGGTAACGAAGGCGACGACTGGATCGAGAAGGGCACGTCCGATGGCGCACCTGGCGATAACTTCGATCCGCTCGGCAACGACCCGGTGATCGGTCACGATGTGTTCGTCGGCGGTAACGAGAACGATAAGTTCAACGGCGAAGGCGGCGACGACATCATGGTCGGCAGTCTCGGCTTTGGTGACCGTTATATCGGTGGCTCCGGCTTTGACTGGGCGACCTTCAAGGGGCTCGCCCAGGGCGTGAGCATCGATTTCAGCGATCGCTTTTTCGATGTGCCGCCGGTACCGGGTTCGGGGGCCTCGGCGCTGGTGCGTTTCGACATCATGGAAGGTCTGTCGGGTTCATCGCACGGTGACTTCCTGCGCGGTGACAGCGCAGATGCCGCATCGCTACCTGGCGCGGGTGCAACCGGCAGTGTGCTGACCAACATCAGCCTGATCGACGGCCTGGCGGATGTGCTGCCGGCCGGAGCAACGTTCTTCGATGGCGGCAACATCATCCTCGGTGGCAGCGGCAGCGACCTCATCGAAGGTCGCGGTGGCGACGACATCATCGATGGTGACAAGTGGCTGAACGTACGCATCAGCGTACGGGCGAATGCTGACGGCACTGGCCCGGAAATCGCCACGTTCGACAGCATGGAGCCGCTGGTGCCGTTCATGCTGAACGGTACGTACAATCCGGGTCAGCTGATCATCAAACGGGAGATTCTGACCGGCAATGACAGCTTCGACACCGCGGTGTTCTCCGGTAATTCGACGGAATACATCGTCTCTGTCGAGGGCAATACTGTCATCGTGACCGACCTGGTGGCGGGGCGTGATGGTGTTGATCGCCTGACAGGCATCGAGCGTCTGCAGTTCTCTGACCTGGCGCAGTCGTCCGGTGTTGGCACCGCCGTGAACGAGGGGCCATCGGGTCATCTGGCGATCCTCGATGATGCGACCGGTCTGCGTGACGATACGCCTGTGGCCGGCCAGTTGCTGCGCGTCAGCGGTCGGTCGGTACACGATGCGGACAACATCACTGGGGGCAATCCGACCGGCGCGGTGACCGGTGCGGTGGCTTACTACTGGCAGGTGGAAAATATTCCTGGCACGGGCATCTATGAAGACATCACCGTCGTCGCCGCAGGCGAAGCTTCGCGGGCGACCGGCACCACCTACCGGGTCACGGACGATGTGGCGGGGCTGAACATCCGCGTTCGGGCGGTGTATCAGGATGCCAAGGGTACGTTGGAGATCGTCGACTCGTCGGCGAACAGCGCACCGACCGCAGGGCCGACCGTCACCGGGCTTTTGGTGCAAAACCAACTGTTGACCGCTGACCCATCGAGCATCATCGACCTGGATGGCCTCAGCAACCCGCAGTTCACTTACCAGTGGCAGGCGACCAACGGGGTCAGCTTCGTCAACATCGTCGGAGCCACCGCAAGCACGTTCACGCTTGGCCAGGACCAGGTCGGCGACCAGGTGCGAGTGGTGGTGAGCTACGTGGATGACTTCGGTGTGGCAGAGAGCGTTGCGTCCGATCCCTCGGACCCCGTGGCCAACGTCAACGATGCACCGACAGGTGCTTTGCTGATCAGCGATACGACACCGGCCCAAGGGCAGGTGCTGACCGCGCTGACTGCCGGGATTGCCGATGCGGATGGGCTGGGCACCTTCAGCTACCAATGGCAGCAAGGTGTCGGAGCTTCCTTCACCAACATCAACGGCGCGACCGCTGCGACCTTCACCCCTGGTGCGGCGCAGGGCAATCTGCAACTGCGGGTGATCGTGCGCTACACCGATGGCTTCGGCACGCTGGAGACGTTGACCTCGGCGGCGACGGCAGCGGTTGGCGTGCTGCTGCAGGGTAACAATTTCGCGAACATCCTCACCGGCGGCGCGGGTGACGATGTGCTGCTTGGCCTGGGCGGGAACGATACGCTCAATGGTCTGGCCGGTATTGACCAGTTGTTTGGCGGCACTGGCAACGACATTCTCAACGGCGGAAACGACAACGACGTCCTCAATGGCGAGGACGGCAACGACACCCTCAACGGTGGGCTCGGCGCGGATGTCATGAACGGCGGTATCGGCAACGACACCTTTGTGGTCGACAACGTGGGTGACGTCGTCACCGAGGCGGCCGGTGGTGGTATCGATCTGGTGCAAACCAGTCTGACTAACTACCTGCTCGGTGCCAACGTCGAGAACCTGACCTATACCGGTGTTGGTAATTTCACCGGCACCGGCAATGCGCTGGCCAACACCATCACTGGCGGGGTCGGTAACGACGTCCTTAATGGCGGTGCGGGTGCTGACCGGTTGGTGGGGGGAGCCGGCAACGACACCTACGTCGTCGATGTAGCCACGGACGTGGTGGTCGAAGTGACGGGTGGCGGTACGGATACCGTGCAGACGTCGCTGGCCAACTATACGCTGGTCACTAATGTCGAGAACCTGACCTACACCGGAGTCGGCAACTTCGTCGGCAACGGCAACGGGTCGAACAACGTCATCACTGCCGGGGCAGGTAATGACACCCTCAATGGTGGCGGCGGCAACGACACCCTTACCGGCAACGCCGGTAACGACACGCTCAATGGCGACGCCGGTAACGACCAACTGCTGGGTGGCATTGGCACGGATACCCTGAACGGCGGCACTGGCGATGACGGCCTCGATGGCGGTGATGGCGCGGATGTCTTGAATGGTGGAGCAGGCAATGACGTTATCGATGGCGGTACTGGCAACAATACGGTCACGGGAGGTGCCGGTAACGACATGATGGTTGCCAGTAGCGGCAACGATATCTTCATGTTCTCAGCGGGCTTCGGGACTGATCAGATCATCGGTTTTGATGCCGACGCGGTGGGAGGCCAGGACCGGCTCGATATCTCGTCGTTCGGCGTCACGGCTGCAACCTTTGCCGGCATCGTCATCATCACCGATGTCGGTGCGGATACCTTGATCAGCTCCCCAGGAATAGTTGATTCCATCCGCCTGGTCGGTGTGGCCGACGCAACAACCATCACTGCCGCAGACTTCATTCTCGCCACTTGAGGTCCTGATCAGTCTTGTCGCAGGGAGCGTGGAAACAGGAGGGAGGGCAATGGATGCTCTCCCTTTTTTTATTAAAGTTGTCCCGTCCTGAGTAAGGTTTACACCTCCAGGTACATGCTCAGGGAGGGGATCACGACCTGCCAGGGCGCTTCTGGCAACACGCGTCGAATGGGGAGATGCTGTGACCCCTTACGGAGACAGCAAAGAGAGTGGCCGCCTGAGTTGCCATTATCGCGCTGATGGAAAATATCCCGCGTATCTACGGCACTGGGGTTCGATGCCTGGGGTATGAGCCATGCCGACGCTTGCCAAGGGCTGCTGCGCATTTGGATCATTAAGTTGTCAGTTACGGTCATTGAGTGGCCACTGGACTGCTCATAGTCTGTAACCATGACAGAGGGGCGCCGAAGAGCGCCCACATTATTCCCGTGATCGTTCGATGTGGAGTTACCGATGACCGCCGCTCATTACCCGCACCTGTTGGCCCCGCTGGACCTGGGTTTTACGACGTTGCGCAATCGCACCCTGATGGGTTCGATGCACACCGGTCTTGAAGAAAAGCCCGGTGGCTTCGAGCGCATGGCGGCCTATTTCGCCGAGCGTGCCCGTGGTGGTGTCGGCCTGATGGTCACCGGCGGTATCGGTCCGAACGACGAGGGTGGCGTGTACTCGGGTGCGGCCAAACTGACGACCGAAGAAGAAGCGCTCAAGCATCAGATCGTGACTCGTGCGGTGCACGAAGCGGGCGGCAAGATATGCATGCAGATCCTCCATGCCGGCCGTTATGCCTATAGCCCGAAGCAGGTCGCGCCAAGTGCGATTCAGGCGCCGATCAACCCGTTCAAGCCAAAGGAGCTGGACGAGGAAGGCATCGAGAAACAGATTCGCGATTTCGTCACCTGCTCGACCCTGGCGCAACAGGCCGAGTACGACGGCGTCGAAATCATGGGTTCGGAAGGTTACTTCATCAACCAGTTCCTTGCCGCCCACACCAACCACCGCACTGACCGCTGGGGCGGCAGCTACGAAAACCGTATGCGCCTGCCGGTGGAAATCGTGCGCCGGGTCCGTGAAGCGGTCGGCCCGAACTTCATCATTATTTTCCGCCTGTCGATGCTCGACCTGGTGGAAGGCGGCAGCACCTGGGAAGAAATCGTGCAGTTGGCCAAGGCGATCGAGCAGGCCGGCGCGACGATCATCAACACCGGTATCGGCTGGCACGAAGCTCGGATTCCGACCATTGCCACCAAGGTTCCGCGTGCAGCGTTCAGCAAGGTCACGGCCAAGCTGCGTGGTTCAGTGAACATTCCGCTGATCACCACCAACCGTATCAACACCCCGGAAGTCGCCGAGCAGATCCTCGCCGAAGGCGATGCCGACATGGTTTCCATGGCGCGGCCGTTCCTCGCCGACCCGGATTTCGTCAACAAGGCGGCAGAAGGTCGCGCTGATGAAATCAATACCTGCATCGGTTGCAACCAGGCCTGCCTGGACCACACCTTTGGCGGCAAATTGACCAGCTGCCTGGTCAATCCGCGTGCCTGCCACGAAACCGAACTCAACTACCTGCCGGTACAACAGCTCAAGAAAATCGCCGTGGTCGGTGCGGGCCCTGCCGGTTTGTCCGCCGCGACCGTGGCTGCCGAGCGTGGTCATCAGGTGACGCTGTTTGATTCGGCCAGCGAAATCGGCGGTCAGTTCAACGTCGCCAAACGGGTGCCGGGCAAGGAAGAGTTCTATGAAACCCTGCGATATTTCGGCCGTAAACTGCAAACCACCCACGTCGAGGTGTGCCTGAACACCCGCGTGGATGTGGCGAAGCTGGTCGAGGGCGGTTACGACGAGATCATCCTCGCCACCGGCATTGCACCGCGGCTACCGGCGATTCCCGGCGTGGAGAATGCCAAGGTGCTGAGCTACCTGGACGTGCTGCTTGAGCGCAAACCGGTGGGCAAGCGTGTTGCGGTGATCGGCGCCGGTGGTATCGGTTTCGACGTTTCGGAATTCCTGGTTCACCAGGGTCAGGCCACCAGCCTGAACCGCGAAGCGTTCTGGAAAGAGTGGGGCATCGATACGCATCTGGAAGCGCGCGGTGGTGTCGCCGGGATCAAGGCAGCGCCCCATGCGCCGGCCCGCGAGGTGTTCCTGCTGCAACGCAAGAAATCCAAGGTCGGTGATGGCCTGGGCAAGACCACCGGCTGGATTCACCGCACCGGTCTGAAGAACAAGCAGGTGCAGATGCTCAACAGTGTCGAATACCTGAAGATCGACGATGACGGCCTGCACATCCGCATTGGTGAAACCGGTGAACCGCAAGTGCTGCCGGTGGACAACATCGTGATCTGCGCCGGGCAGGACCCGCTGCGTGAGTTGCAGGACGGCCTGGTGGCAGCGGGGCAGAATGTGCATCTGATCGGCGGCGCGGACGTCGCGGCGGAGCTGGATGCCAAGCGGGCGATCAATCAGGGGTCGCGACTGGCGGCTGAGTTGTAATTCGCAGACCAAGCGTGCCGATGGCTTTCGCGAGCAGGCTCGCTCCCACATTTGATCTTCGGTGCTACCAAGATCCAGTGTGGGAGCGAGCCTGCTCGCGAAGGCGCCCTATGGGCGACTAGAATGCAGGCTCTTTATGAGCTAAATCAGACGCTGATGTTTTTTTCTCCTTCCGACTGGCTACCCAAAGCCCCTCTCGAACACCTTCATCTGGACTGGCTTGAAACCGCCGGCATCGAAGTCGCCATCCTGCGCCTGGACCTGATCGACCCACTGATCAGCGGCAACAAGTGGTTCAAGCTCATCGAACATCTCAAGGCCGCCGACCAGTGTGGCGCCGAAGGCATCATCAGCCTGGGAGGGGCTCACTCCAATCACCTTCATGCACTGGCGGCTGCCGGCAAGCGGTTTGGTTTTTCCACGGTCGGTCTGTTGCGCGGGCATCCTCAGGAAACGCCCACTGTCAAAGATTTGCAGGCGTTCGGCATGCGGCTGCATTGGTTGGGTTATGGCGGCTATCGCGCACGGCACGAAGCGGGATTCTGGGCGCCGTGGCAGGCGCAGTATCCCGATCTGTTTGCGGTTCCGGAAGGTGGCGGCGGTTGGCAGGGGGCAAAGGGCTGCATGCAGCTCAAGACGATGGTCAGCGAACAACTGAACAGCCTGGAGTGGAATGACTATGACGGCTGGTGGCTGGCCTGCGGGACTGGCACGACGCTCGCCGGCCTTGTCCTGGCCGAAGCGGGCAAGCACAGGGTTCACGGTGCACTGGCGGTACCCGATGATCATGGCGTTGCTGAGCGGGTCGAAAAAATCGTGGAAGAGGCGGGCGTGACGGCGCCGGATTATCAATTGCTCGACGCCAGTCGTGGCGGCTTTGCCAAAGTCGATCGGCTGTTACTCGAATTCATCGAGCAGACCGAACAGGCCAGCAGTATTCCCTTCGAACCGCTATACACCGGCAAGGCGTTGCTGGCGCTCAAACAGCAAGTCGAGACGGGGAAGTTTGCTCATGGGACGCGACTGATCTTCATCCATACCGGCGGCTTGCAGGGGCGACGGGGATTCAGCCCGGAAACCTGAAGGACAGCACAATCCCTTATGAGAGCGAGCAGGCTCGTTCCACAGGAACTCCATTTTTCAGGTATTTCGGTTGACCCCTTTGGGCATCATCCGCAACAAGGTGTTATCGCCCACCACATAATGATGATAAAGCCCGGCCGCGGCATGCAGCCCGATCAGCCAGTAACCGATCGTGCCGCCGAGCTCATGCCAGTCTTGGAGCTCTTTGGCCAGTTCCTTGTTCTCGGCGATCAGCAGTGGCAGATCAAGGCCATAGAACATGACTTGATTGCCTTTGGCGCTGGTGGTCAGCCAGCCAAGTATCGGCATGGCGATCATGAAAAGGTACAGCGCCCAGTGCATCAGCTTGGCGAGCGCTATCTGCCAGGGCGGCGAAGCCGGGAAGATTTGCGGTGCCGGACCAAGGCTGCGAGCAATCAACCGTATCCAGACCAACACGAACACGGTCAGGCCGAGCATGAAGTGCGACTCGACGATCAGCGTTCGTCCGCCACTGCCCTTGGGAAAGAGGCCGCGAAATTCGATACAGGCATAAACCAGCGCCAGCAGAATGAGCATCAACCAATGCAGTGCGATCGATACGGTGCTGTAGCGCGAAGCGGAGTTCTTCCACGGCATACGGCGTTCCTCACAGGTCAAGTCAAGCCACCGTTCTTGGTCGACGATGTGCCTCAACTGTAATCCTGTTTCAACGCATTTGCCTGTGACTATTGGTCGCTGGGTGCTCTGGTTCAGGGAACTGACAGAAAAAACGACTTTGTGGAAGCGAGCCTGCTCGCTCCCACAGGTAGGGTGGTGAATCAGTTGGTCTGAGGCATTTCGCCGTTGGCCAGGCGCTTGTTGATGTCAGCGATCACTTGCGGCAGGTCAGTGATGGTGTCGATCATGTAGTGCGGCCGCGAACCTTCGAACATCCGGTGGATGCGTTTGCGCTCGCTGTCCAGCTTGTCGCTGCCCAGCGCACGATAGCCCTGGTAGTCCAGGCCCAGCGCGTTGCCCGAGCAGATCAGCGCCACGGTCCACATGCCCGCGCGGCGACCTTCGAGAATGCCCGGCACGGTGTCGTCGATTTTCACGCAAGCGGCAACATCGTCGATGCCCAGGGCGATCACGTTGGCCAGGGCCTGGGCCGGCCATGGGCGGCCGTTCGGGACTTCGTCGGTGGCAACCACGTGGTCGGCGATGTAACCGTTAGTGGCGGCCAGTTCGACGACTTTGTCCATGACCTGCTTGGGGTAGCCGGAGCAGGAACCGATTTTGATCCCTTGCCGGCGCAGGTTGGCGATGGTGTCCAGGGCACCTGGAATCAGTGCCGAATGCTCGGCGATTTTCTCGATCTGCAGCGGCATGAAGCGCTGGTAGATCGCGGTGACGTCATCGTCGGTGGGCGTGCGGCCGAACACTTTGCGATATCGCTCGGCGACCTCCGGTTGATCGCACAGGGTGCGGATGTGGTCCCACTTGCCCATGCCCATCGGGCCACGGGCTTCGTCGATGGAAACCTGGACGTCGAATTCGGCGAAGGCTTCGACAAAAATCTGCGTCGGCGCGAATGAACCGAAATCGACCACGGTGCCGGCCCAGTCGAGGATGGCGGCCTGGAGTTTGGTTGGGTTGGTGTAGTTCATGGTGATCAAATTCCTGTTAGAACAAGCTATTCGAGAGTTCGGTTGACCTGTGGGAGCGAGGTCGATCAGATTTCGAGTACTTCCATCTCGCGCAACACTTCGCCGATGGCTGCCACGGCTTCACGCATTTCGGCCGGTTGGACATGGCCGATGCAACCGACGCGGAAGGTTTCGACCTGGGTCAGTTTGCCGGGGTAGAGGATGTAACCCTTGGCCTTGACCCGCTCGTAAAACGCCTTGAACTGGTAGCGCGGGTCTTTCGGAGCGTGGAAGGTGGCGATGATCGGTGCCTGGATCGCGGCCGGCAGGAAGCTGCGCAGTCCCAGCCTGGCCATCTCTTCCATCAGCGCCTGGCAGTTGGCGGCATAACGCGCATGCCGCGCCGGCAAACCGCCTTCTTCGTTGTATTGCAGCAGGGCTTCATGCAGCGCCGCCACCACGTGGGTCGGCGGGGTGAAGCGCCACTGGCCGGTTTTCATCATGTAGGTGTGCTGGTCGTACAGATCCATCGCCAGCGAATGCGAGTTGCCGGCGGCATTCTCCAAAGCTTGCTTGCGAGCGAAGACAAAACCCATTCCTGGCACGCCTTCCAGGCATTTGCCAGACGCGGCGATCAGCGCGTCGAACGGTACCTGTTGCGCGTCCACCGGCAGGGCGCCGAAGGAGCTCATGGCGTCGATGATCAGGCGTTTGCCGTGTTGCTCGACGACCTGGGCGATGTCCGGCAGCGGGTTGAGGATGCCGGTGCTGGTTTCGCAGTGGATCAGGGCAACGTGGGTGATACCGGTATCGGCACGCAGCAGGCGGTCGACGTCGGCGGCGGTGGTCGGTTCGTCTTCGGCGGTCTCGAAGGTACTGAACGAGCGGCCGAGCACTTCGCAGATTTTCGCCAGGCGTTTGCCGTAGGCGCCGTTGATCAGCACCAGGACTTTGCCATCGCGAGGCACGAGGGTGCCGATGGCCGCTTCCACCGCGAAGGTGCCGCTGCCTTGCAGGGGTACGCAATGGTGGCTGGCGGCACCGTTGATGATCGCCAGCAGTTGTTCGCAAAGGCTGGCGGTCAGTTGATTGAAGCGGTCATCCCATGAACCCCAGTCAACCATCATCGCCTGACGGGTGCGCAGCGACGTGGTCAACGGGCCGGGGGTGAGCAGGATGGGGGCGGCAGTACTCATTCTCGTGTCCTCGCAATCGATGGGCTGAAGCTACGGGGCTTAAATTGCAATTTGCCGGGTTATCAATCAAATTGTTTGTTGTTATGCCAGCCATCAGTGAGGGTTATTCATGAACCTGTTTCAGCTCCGCGCCTTCGATGCCGTGGCCCGCGAGGGCAGCTTCACCAGGGCGGCCGCCCGGCTGTTCATCAGTCAACCGGCGGTCACCGGGCATATCAAGTCGCTGGAGGAGCATTACCAGATCACCTTGCTGCGTCGTACTGCGCGACGGGTGGAGTTGACAGAGGAGGGCACCAAACTGGCGGCGATCACCCGGGCGATGTTCGGTCTGGCCGAAGAAGCGCAGGTGATGCTGGAAGCCAACCGGCAGTTGCTCACCGGGCGCCTGGAAGTGGCGGCGGACGGTCCGCACATGGTCATGCCGATGCTGGCGAGCCTGCGCGCGCGTTATCCGGGGATCACCGTGAACCTGCGCCTGGGCAATGCTCAGGAAACCCTGGCGGCGCTGTTGTCCGAGCATGCCGATGTGGCGGTGCTGACTGAAGTCGAACCGCGCAAGGGCCTGCACCTGCAAGCCCTGAGCGAATCACGCATTTGCGCGCTGGTGCCTGACGGGCATCCGTGGGCGCGCAGGACCAAGGGAGTACCGCTCAAGGAACTGGACCAGGTGATCATGGTGTTGCGTGAGCCGACCTCGATCACCCGGCGCACTTTCGATGAGGCCTGTGCCCGGGCCAACGTGAATCCACGGGTATTGCTGGAGCTGGACAGTCGCGAAGCGGTGACCGAGGCGGTGGCGGCGGAACTGGGGGTGGGCGTGGTGTCGTCGGTGGAAGTCAGCCACGACCCGCGAGTGGCGGCGGTGCCGCTCATTGGCGAGGGGCTGGTGAACCGGCACATGATGGGGTGCATGGAGCGGCGGCGGGATTTGCGCTTGATACAGGCGTTTTTCGGGTTGGCGCCAGTCAGGTAGACCGAGGCGCGGCCTTCGCGAACAGGGTTATGTGTGCGCCGCAGACCCAGTGTGGGAGCGAGCCTGCTCGCGAAGGGGCCGGACCTGCCTACACAAGACTCTCACGCACCATCTCCAGAAACGTCGCCACGATTCGCCGCGAACTCTGCTCGCGCAAGCACACCAGCGTTTCGGTCAGCCGCCGTTTGCAATCGGTGATCGGCAACGCGCAGACCCTGGAATCGGCGCCGAATTCTGCAGCCGAGACCACCCCCACGCCAATCCCCACCACCACCGCCTCACGCGCGGCTTCGCGACCTTCAACCTCAATGGCCGGGCGAATACGAAATCCGGCGCCGGCCATTTCTTCTTCCAGGGTCTGGCGGGTTACCGAGCCGATTTCCCGCAATACCAGCGGCGTATCATCGAGGTCCGCCAGGCAGATGGATTCGCGGTCGGCCCAGGGGTGGTTACGTGAGACGAACGCCACCATCGGATCGTTGCGCAGTGGCAGGGAGATCAGGCGTTCGTCGCTGACATCCCGGCCCAGCAGCGCGAGGTCAGCCTGGTAGTTGAACAGCCGGAACAACGACTCATCGGTGTTGCCGGTTTCGATCTTCACGCTGATGCCGGGGTAGCGTTCACAGAACCGGGCGATCTGCGGTAGCACATGCACCGGCGCATCCACCGCCAGAATCAGGCTGCCGGTCTGCAAGGCCTGGGAGTCCTGCAACAGCTCTTGGGCTTCGGCCTCGATCACGAACAGTTTCTGAGTGACGCCCAGCAAGCGCTCACCCAGGTCGGTCAGGCGTACCGAGCGTTTGTTGCGGTGGAACAACAACACGCCGTAGCGCTCTTCGAGTTTGCGCACTTGATCGGAAATCGCCGGTTGCGTGAGAAACAACCGTTCAGCGGCTTTGGTGAAGCTTCCATGCACGGCCACGGCATGGAAGGCTTTGAGCTGGGCGTGGGAAACCGACATAGAAAAACTCCAGTAACAATCTGGGCTTATATTTGAAATACGATAAATCGATTTCACTTATTAATCAGTAATTGTTTTTATCCACTTCAACCCCGCTGACTGGTCAGTCGAACAGCAACGGCGGCCATGAGCCTGGGCGTGCAACAACAGGACTCATCTGACCGGAATCGTCCACAGGGACAAGGCGATTTCGCAGTGCTCAACAATAAAAACACAGGCGTTTTCTTCCAATTCTGCCGGCACACTCACACCCTGAGGTCAGAACCACAATGAACAAGCACATCGGCTCCATCAAGCGTTGGCGCGTGCAGATTTTCGCGATCACCTGGCTCGCCTACGCCGCTTTCTATTTCACCCGCAAAGCGTTTTCCGTGGCCAAGCTCGGGATCGGCGAAGACCCGACATTCACCCTCGACAAAATGGCCATGGCCAACCTCGATGCCATTTACCTCACTGCTTACGCCATAGGCCAGTTCACCTGGGGCATTCTGGCTGACCGTTTCGGCCCGCGGGTGGTGGTGCTCGGCGGGTTGCTGATTTCTGCGGCCGCCGCACTGGTGATGGGCAGTTTCGCCACCTTGCCGATCTTCGCCACCTGCATGCTGATCCAGGGGCTGGCGCAATCCACGGGATGGTCGGGGTTGTGCAAGAACCTTGGCAGTTTCTTTCCAGCCCAGCAGCGCGGTCAGGTACTGGGTTTGTGGAGTTCCTGCTACGCCTTTGGCGGTCTGGTGGCGTCGCCGTTTGCCGGATGGTGGGCGTACACGCTGATCGGTTCGTGGCACGCGGCGTTCATTTCCAGTGCGGCGGTGGTCGGGTTTGTCGCGGTGCTGTTTTTCATTTTCCAACGTAACAAACCCGAAGACGTGGGCTTGCCGGCTGTGGAACCGGAACCCGAGTTGACCGCTGAAGAAGTGCACACCCAAAGCAAAATCAGCGTCCTGGAGCCGTTCAAGGAAATCCTGCGCAACCGCACCGTGCTGGTACTGGGTCTGGCGTATTTCATGCTGAAACCGGCGCGCTACGCGATTTTACTCTGGGGCCCGGTGATCGTTTTCGAACAGATGCCGCAAGTGGGAAAGGTAGGCGCAGCGATCATTCCCACCGCGTTCGAATTGGCCGGGTTGCTGGGGCCGATCCTGATCGGCCTGGCCTCGGACAAACTGTTCGGTGCCCGCCGCATGCCGGCCTGCGTGATCAGCCTGTTGGCGCTGACAGTGTCACTGGCGTTGTTCATGGGGGCGCTGAATACCGGCAGCGTGTTGCTGGTGGTGGCGCTGCTCTTTGTCATGGGCCTGACGCTCTACGGACCGGATTCGATGATCAGCGGCGCGGCCGCCATCGATTTCGGCACCGCCAAGGCCGGCGCCACGGCAGCGGGTTTCGTCAACGGCTGCGGTTCGATCGGGGCGATTCTCGGCGGGCTGTTGCCGGGCTACTTCGACACCGTGACCGTCTTCATTGTCTTCGCCGGCTGCGCGATGTTCTCCGCGCTGGTGCTGATACCGCACTGGAACAGCCGCCCCGGTGGCCTGAAAACCAACTATCCGTTCGTGCCTAACCGGCCGATGAACGTAAAACCCCTGCGCACCTGAACCCCGCCCCTGAACCCAGCCCCTCGCGGCCTGCTGCGTGCGGGGCTGTTGTGTGGGCATCTGAACCGGAGATCGATCCCATGAGACCCTTTTGGCTGGACCAGGCCCTGAAGGCTGAAACGTGCGAAACCTGTCCGCCACTGCAAGGCGATGTTCGTGCCGACGTGTGCATTGTCGGCGGCGGCTTCACCGGGTTGTGGACCGCGATCATGCTCAAGGAGCAGAACCCGGAACTGGATGTGCGGCTGATCGAAGCGGACATCTGCGGCGCCGGTGCCAGCGGGCGCAACGGTGGTTGTGCGTTGTCGTGGTCGGCCAAATACTTCACCCTTGAGCGGCTATTCGGCGTCGAAGAAGCCGTGCGACTGGTCAAGGAGTCAGAGCGCAGCATCCACGCTATCGGTGTCTTCTGCGAGCAGTACGCGGTGGATGCCGATTATCGTCTCGACGGCACCCTCTATACCGCAACCAACCGCGCCCAGGTGGGCTCGACCGACGCCGTGATTGCGGCGCTGGAACGCAATGGCATCAATTCGTTCAGCCAACGGCCGTTGGCCGATGTGCAGCGCATGGCCGGTTCCAGCAAGCACCTGGAAGGCTGGTTTTCCCCGGCGGCCGCCAGCGTACAACCGGGTAAATTGGTGCGCGGTTTGCGTCGAGTGGCCCTGCAACTGGGGGTGAAAATTCATGAGAACACCGCCATGACCGGGCTCGAAGAAGGTAAGCCGGTGGGGATACAAACCGCGAACGGCATCATTCGCGCGGACCGGGTGGTGCTGGCGATGAATGCCTGGATGGCCCGGGCATTTCCCCAGTTCGAGCGCAGCGTGGCGATCGTTTCCAGCGACATGCTGATCACCGAGCCCCGGCCTGACCTGCTCAATGAAATCGGTTTGACCAGTGGTGTAACGGTGCTCGATTCGCGGATCTTCGTGCACTACTACCACAACACGCCTGACGGCCGGATCATGCTCGGCAAGGGCGGTAACACCTTCGCCTATGGCGGGCGCATATTGCCCGTGTTCGATCAGCCGTCGCCCTATGCCGGCCTGTTGCAAAGCAGCCTGGCGGATTTCTTTCCGGCCTTCGCCGACGTCCAGGTCGAGGCGACCTGGAACGGCCCGTCGGATCGTTCGGTCACGGGGCTGCCGTTCTTCGGACAAATGAGTGCCAGTGGCAATGTGTTCTACGGCTTTGGCTACTCCGGCAGTGGGGTAGGGCCGTGCCATATGGGCGGACAGATTCTCGCTTCGATGGTCCAGGGCCTCGACAATCCGTGGACCCGTTCGCCACTGGTGAACGGGCCGCTGGGTTTTTTCCCGCCGGAGCCGATTCGTTACCTCGGTTCGTTGATGGTCCGCAACGCCATCCGCCGCAAGGAGCGCGCCGAGGATCACGGGCGCCGGCCACGCCACCTGGACGTGCGCCTGGCGAAGTTCGCCGCGGCGGCCGGCAAGGCTGACAAGGGCTGACTGTCAAGGCTCGGAGTTTGTCGGGTCGATCAGCCAGTCGAGCAGCAAGCGCGATTCGCCCTGCAGCACCCGGGAGCGGACAGGCCGAGGTGCAGGGCGTTGTTCCAGGCTTGCGCAAAACACCGGCCGGTCGGCGTCGCCGTCGAGGAAACTGACCAGCCCGTCACTGCCGGCCAATGGCAGGTTGGACGGATCAAAACTGTTATCTGCCGTGGCCAGCGCTATCGGTACCCAAAGATCGCCGGGTTCCTCGGGATCAACGTCAGACGCGGGCCACAGACTGACCTGTACTCGGCCTCGTTCATCCAGCGTTGCCGGTTGCCCGGCAGGGCCGCATACCCGGGCGGGCTGATAACCGGGGATCCCAGGTCTGGTCTGTTCGAGTGCCGGGCGGAATACCGTCGCCCAGGGGATGGCGGTGAACTGATTGCGGTAGCGCGGCGGCGTGTCGGGCGTATCCGGCGCCAGAATCGAGCGCTGTTGCCCCTGATGCCGGGCTTGGGTCACCAACCATTGATCGTTGAAGCCTGAAAGCGGATGTTCCGCCACTTGGACGATGCAGGCGCTGCGTAGTTCGGGGTGGTTGCTTTGGCCATGAATCTGCGCCTGCCGGCAACGCAGGCGTTCCAGATGCCGGCGGGCAAGCTGATCGCGATGGCGCTGTTCGATGGCGGGGCGGGGCAACGGTGGCATTGCCGGGGCAAAGGGGTGATTGGCCGCGCTGTCGTCGCATCCCGTTGCGCCACGGGTTTTGGCGTCCAGTCGTGGGGACGGGGACTGCGCGTCATGACGCTGGAACAGTTCGCTAAGGGTCGGTGGGCTGCTTGCCGCGGGCGTATCGCTGCTGAATGTCATTAGCAACGGCTCCTGCGGGAAACTCAGGCTGTCTTCGGCGAAAACCAGCACATGACCGTCGTGATGATGTTCAAAGTGATAGTGAATGCCTTCTTCCTCGCACAGCCGTTGCAGCAGCGTCAGGTCGGTTTCCTCGTACTGTATGCAAAACGGCCGCAACGGATAGTGCCCGGTCGCCAGTTCAAAGCGATAGCTGCTGTCGGGCAGGTCATGTTCCTCCAGTAGCTGGCGCAGGATCATGGGCACGCTGAGGTGTTTAAAGACTCGCCGGGACCGGTACTTGTCCAACGCTTGCAACGCTGGCACCAGCACCAGTTTGTAGCGGATCCGGTGCGGCCCTTGATGTTCACGGCTGACGCTGTGCAACACGCCATGAAAACCCGGACCCTGGCCCGGATTCAGGAGCGCCGGTTGTTGCAGCAAGCGTTCGAGGGGCAGGGCCGGTGCCGGGCCGAGTACTTCGATGTCGAATCGATAGGGCTGGTTAAGGGCCTCAAGACCGCTGAACTGCACCACCTGCAAACTCAGGTTGTCGTCGAGAAGGGTCAGGGTGAAGGGACTTTCCTTGTCGTTGTGCATCGAATGCTTCTGCCATGGAGTTCGGGTGCAGAGGGTACGAAACCACAGCGTTGTATAGTCATCGCAAACCGAAGTTTCAGAATCGCCCTACAACGGTCGGTGAAGATGTCGATCCCGGGAACCGGTGGGCTCGTCATGATTTTTTGGTCGATTGCCAACTTTAGGCCGTATAAACTTGGCGCCATGCGTCGGCCAATAGATGTCTCGGCGCCATAGACAAGAGAGTGAGTAATGGGCGCACAGTGGAAGGTTAAACACAAAGAAGCGGCAGCCAACGCCAAGGGCAAGATCTTCGGCAAACTGGTGAAGGAAATCACCATTGCTGCGCGCAATGGCGCTGATGTCGCCACCAACGCACACCTGCGCCTGGTGGTTGAACAGGCCAAGAAAGCTTCGATGCCCCGCGAAACCCTGGAGCGCGCGATCAAGAAGGGCTCCGGCCAGCTTGGCGAAACCGTGCAATACCATCGCGTGACCTATGAAGGCTTTGCGCCACATCAGGTGCCGCTGATCGTCGAATGCGTAACCGACAACATCAACCGCACCGTTGCTGAAATCCGCGTCGCGTTCCGCAAGGGCCAGTTGGGCGCTTCCGGTTCGGTGGCCTGGGATTTCAATCATGTCGGCATGATCGAAGCTTCCCCGGACACCCCCGATGCCGACCCGGAAATGGCGGCCATCGAAGCCGGGGCCCAGGATTTCGAAGCCGGTGAAGAGGGTGCGACCCTGTTCCTGACCGATCCTGCTGACCTTGATGCGGTACAGAAAGCCCTGCCAGAGCAAGGTTTCACCGTATTGTCGGCCAAGCTGGGCTACCAGCCCAAGAACCCGGTCAGCGGCCTGAGCGACGAGCAGATGGCTGAAGTCGAAGCCTTCCTCGAAGGCCTCGATAACCATGATGACGTGCAGGACATGTTTGTCGGGTTGGCGGGTTAATCTGTTGCTTCAGTGACACCGTCTTCGCGAGCAGGTTCGCTCCCACAATGGTTCCGTGTTGGACACAAAATGTGTGACCGGCATGGATCTACTGTGGGAGCGAGCCGGCTCGCGAAGCAGTCACTGACTATCAAGTCGTTGCAAAATTTCGCTGAACCCCGGCCGCGCCAGCACATTCGGCTGACAGCAACGCTGCCGCAGATCCTCAAGCGCCAGTCGCTGTTCATCGCTCAGCCCCGCATCGATCCGCTCCAGCAATTCCCCCAGCAGAACCCCGAACGCCCTCACTTCGATCCGTTGCAGTGCGCGGCTTTCAAGGTTGTCCGCCGTGTCATGGAAAGACGCTGCACCAAAGTCGCCCAGCAGACATTCGCCATCCTCGTTCCACAGAATATTGTGACCATAGAGGTCGCCGTGGGTAATGCCCTGGTGGTGCAAGTGGCCGGCTACCGAAGCGATGCCACGGGCGATACGCAGGGCGACATCGGCAGTGAAGCGGGTATCGTCGGCGTAAACGTCGCGACTGCAGGATGCGAGGCTAGGCAGGCCGGCGAGGTTGCGGTAGCTCGGCTCGATCAACTGCATGACCAGCCCGGCTGTTTGCTGCGGGTGGTCGACGATCCGGCCTTCAACGCGGATCAGGTTGGGATGTGTGCCAGCGGTGATGCAGGCGTTCATTTCATGCAAAGGCGAGCCATCGCTGGTCATTTCGCCTTTGTAGAGTTTGACGGCAACCTGCGTGTCCGATTGTCCTGGTCGCGTCCATGTCGCCCGATGAATCACTCCGGAAGCGCCTTCGCCCAGTGTTTGCTCCAAGTGCAGCGCCGACCAGGGAATGCTCGCGGTAGCTTCAAGAGCGGCTTCGGTTTCCAACGGGTTACCGGCGTAGGCCAGCCAGGTCAGACTCGGCAGGCATAGCAACCATTCGGGCAACGCGGTCAGGCGGTTGGCAGCGATACGGATCAGCTCGAGCCGATGGCAGTTACGCAAACTGTCGGGCAAGCGCTCCAGACGGTTGCCCGCCAGCATGAGTTTTTGCAGGTAGGGGCGTTCACCCAGTTCGATCGGCAGCTCACTGACACGGTTGTCGGTCAGGATCAGCCAGCGCAGCAACGGCGGCAGCGCATCCCCTGGTACGCGTTCGATGCGGTTGGCCTTGAAGCCGACCATGGTCAGCGCCGCGCATTGACCCACACAGGCAGGCAGTTCGGTGAACTGGTTGTCGGAGCAAAACAGCACGCGCAGTCGAGTCAGGCGGTGCAAGTCATCCGGCAGGCTGCTCAGGGCGTTGCCGCTGAGGTTGAGCACTTCCAGGGAGTCCGCCAGGTCGAAGATTTCCCTGGGGAACGCTGTCAGGCCGCAACTCAGGTCCAGGCGAGTGATGCCTGCCAGCGTGCCGGCGCGCAGTTGTGCAAGGGTGTGCATGAACGGGGTTCGCTATCGGTCGAATGAATGGGCGGCATGATAGCGGGAAAACTTCGGTGTCTGTCAGGCCTCCTTCGCGAGCAGGCTCGCGACCACAGGTGAGTGAGCCTGTTGGCGAAGGTGTCCTCGTCTACACCCTCAAAACCTAAGTTTCCCTGACCTCAACCAACTGCCCCAACCGACTGCGTGTACGCGCCAGGTCGATGGCATCGCCGTCCAGGCTTTCACGCAACGAGCGCTGGCCGAGCAATATCAGATGCTTGTCCTGATCGTACAAAACGTCCACCAGATTGATGAAGCGCTGCTGGGCGGCAATCGAACAGTCGGCCAGGTTGGGCAGTTGCTCGATGATCCAGTGGTCGAAGCGCCGGCACAGCTCCAGATAATCCATGACCGCGGTGGGATGGTCGCACAGATCGCCGAACGTGAAGCCAATGGTGCGTCCTTCGCAGTATCGGGCAGGCAGATGGCGGGAGCCGACCGGCAGGGCAATGGCCGGTGCATCGGCGGGTGGCAGGTTCGAAGCCTGACGTTGTGCCAGCGTGGCGGGCCAGACATACCGCCCCTGGGTAAACTGTTGTTGCGCGTGGGTTCGGGCCTGGCTGCGATAGTCGTGCGGCCCACCGACTTCCATCACCTGCATGCGGGCGTTGATCAGCTCGATCACCGGCTTGAAGCGCGCATGGTACAGCGGGTTGGGTAGCAGGCCTTCCGGTGGGTAGTTGGAGGTGACCAGCAGCAGCGTGCCGCGACGAAACAAGGCCTTGAACAACCGCGTGATCAGCATCGCATCGCCGATGTCGTGGACGTGGAATTCGTCGAAGCACAGCACCCGGCAATCGCGCAGTAACTCATCAAGCGTGGTTGCCAGTGCATCCGGCTGATCGCGATGACGAAACATCCCTTGATGCAATCGGGCAAAAAATTCGTGGAAGTGCAGGCGCTGTTTTTCCGCAAGGGGGACAGCCTGGAAAAAACCGTCGAGCAGCCAGCTCTTGCCGCGGCCTACTGCGCCGTGCAGATAAAGCCCCGGCAGGGTTTTCGTCCCGGCACCCAGCAGTGCCGTGGTGTGCTGCGCCATGCACTCGATCACGCGTTGCTGGCTATGGCTGAGGGTGTAGCCCTGGGAGTGGGCCTTGTGGTGAAAGTAGTCGTGGATGACACGACCGCTCGCGACACCCTTGGCAGGTGCAGTCGAGGTCTTGCCTAAGAGGCGGCGCAGCGAGGACCAGTGTGGTGTAAGTCGCGAACGGATGGGCGGTCGAACGGCCACTGTGATGTCACCCCGTTTTGTTCAGGCAGGCTGCTTGAGCCGCGGCGGCATAGTGTAACCAGAGGGGGTAATTTGCTTCCAGTTGTGTCGATGGATTGAAGGCTTTATTAGACACAATACTGAGGTCTGTACAGCTTATTTCGCGCTGCTATAGGTGTATTTACAGGTAACGGCCATACCAAGTCCGGGCAGTGCGAGCCGAGCCAGCGCAGGAGCGCTATAGATCTTCGCGTCGTCATTCAAAACCTGACAGTGCCTGGCGAAAATCAAGAGTGGGAGCGAGCCTGTTCGCGAAGGCGGTCTGACCTCCGGCATCGAAGTCGACTGACACGGTCCATTCGCGAGCAGGCTCGCTCCCACAGGGGGTATCAGTGGTCTACCGCTCGATACTGCGATTCCATCGCGCATTCCACGCCGGGCGCTGTTCGTTGACCTGGTCCCAATCCACCGCAATCGCCGTTTGCAGATACTGCTTCATCGCCTCGACCTGCCCGCGAGTGCGATCGGTGGTCGGCGTATTCGGGTTGGACGGGATCTGGTCGCCATCTTCAAGCGCAGCCGCTTGCGCTTCAGGCGTCAGCAGGAACGCCGCGAGTTTTTGCGCCAGTTCCGGCTGCGTGTTGTTGGCGATGGCGCATTCGGCGACGTTGAGCACCACGGCGCCTTCTTTCGGTTGGGCGTATTCCACCGGCATACCCTTGAGCTTCAGCGCGGTGACCTGGGTCGGGGTCAGCGGAAACAGTGCCGCTTCGTCGGTCTGAAGCATTTCGGAGATCTTCGCCGAGCTTGGAATGTATTCAAGCACGTTACGCCCGACGGTGTTCGGCCAGGCCTTGAACCCCGGTTCCACATCGGTTTCGTTGCCGCCCTGAATCCGGTTGAACATCAGGAACCCATGCAGGCCGAAGGTGGAAGACGCCATCGACTGGAACACCAGTTTGTCCTTGAAACGCGGGTCGGCCATGTCCATCCATGAGGTTGGCGCGCTCCAGCCCTTCTCCTTGAACAGGCGGGTATTGTAGGCCAGGCCGGTGACGCCGAGGCTGACGGCCACCGCCTCATCCTTGATCCGTCCCTTGGCCGGGATCTGCGCCAGGGGCGGGCTGTCCTGGAGTTTGTCGCACAGGCCCATGGCAATGGCGCGGTACATGATGCCGTCGTCAAGGAACATCACGTGCATCTGTGGGTTGCCCTTGCTGGCCTGGACCTTGGCCAAAATGTCGGCGGAGGTGCCGGGCACGATCACCACTTTGACGTTGTTGGCCTTTTCGAATGCCGGCAGCACCTTGTCGGCGTACAGCCGTTCCATGGTCCCGCCGTTCATGCCCAGGTAAAGCGTCGGCTCGGCGTGGGCCTGGGTGATGGTGAGCAGGGCGCTCATGCAGGACAAACCGAGCAGTGCGTTGCGTTTGAGGTTTTTCATTGGCGCGACCTTCCTCTATCAAGCTACGGAGATGGAGTGAAACCGGGTGATGGAAAACGCATCCAGCGACGTCTTTGACGCGCCGCTACAGATGATCTCGGTGAGCGCCTGGCCCACCGCCGGGCCGATCTGAAAACCGGCGCCGGCAAAGCCGAACGCATGCAACAGACCAGGCTGGGTACGGCTGTGGCCGATCACCGGTTGGCGATCGGGCAGATAACCTTCGGTGCCGCTCCAGGTGCGTATCGCCTGGGCGCCTTCCAGAAACGGGTAGAGCTCGACCGCCTGACGCAGGATTTCCAGCACGGCGCCTTGACCGGGCCGGGCACGGGCGTCGTCGAGGGCAAAACCCTGGCCGCCGCCCAGCACGCAATTGCCGCGTGCGACCTGGCGTGCATAGATGCCGCCGCCTTCGACGCCGGTGCTGGCATCCATCACCAGCGGCAACGGCTCGGTGACCAGCATCGCCGGGTGTCCGGAGTGCATCGGCACCGGCTCACCGAATTGCGCGGCCAGGCTGCCGGCCCAGGCTCCGGCGCAGTTCAACAGCCAGGGCGCGTGCAACTCCAGGCCTGTCTGGGTGCGCACGCGAAAACGCTGACCGTCGTGTTCCACGGCCGTGACCGCGCATTGCTCATGCACCTGCACACCATGGCGCCGCGCCGCCCGGGCGAAGGCCGGGGACACCAGACGCGGGTTGGCATGACCATCATCCGGGCAATACGAAGCGCCCACGGCCACCTCACCGACCCATGGGAAACGCCGACGCAGTTCGGCACGATCGAGCACCTGCAAATCGAGACCGAAGCCCAGGCTGCTGGTGGCGTAGTCTTGCAAGGCTCGCAAATCGTCGGGACTGCGGGCGAGTTTCAGGTGGCCGCTGCGTTGGTACTCACCGTCGATACCGATCAACTGCGGCAGTTGCGCCCAGATGGCGTGGGAGCGCTGCGACAGTGGCAGTTGCGACAGCGGACGCCCCTGGCGACGCACGCCACCGTAGTTCACGCCACTGGAATGCGAACCGCAAAAATCCCTTTCCAGCAGCACCACGCGGCGGCCAGCCTTGCCGAGGAACAGCGCCGCCGAAGCACCGACGATGCCACCGCCGATGATCACTGCATCGACTTCGATCATGCTTCAATCTCCAGGCCAAAGGGCAGCGGTTTGATGGGGGCCTGGGCCCGCAGCCGGCCGATCTCGGACACGGCGCGCTGGCTTTGGCAGGCAATGATTTCCGCGGCGGCCGCGCCACACATCCGCCCCTGACAGCGGCCCATGCCGACCCGGCAATGGGCCTTGACCCGATTGATTTCCCAATGGCCCTCGCGCACGACCTCACGAATGTCGCCGGCGCGGATTTCTTCGCAACGGCAGACCATGACGTCATCGGCGATGCCGGCCGCCCAGTCTTCGGGGAAGACAAAAGCGCGTTCCAGACCCCGACGAAAATCGCCGATGCGTTCCAGGGCTTGTTCCAGGTGAGCGGCGCGTTGCGGCGCGATCAGGTAACCGATGTCTTCGAGCACCGCCAACGCGACGCGCTCGCCGGCCATTTCCGCGGCGTCGGCGCCCATGATTCCGGCGCCGTCACCGGCCAGGTACACCTCGGCAACACTGCTGCGCCCGGCGGCGTTGCGTTGTGGCAGCCAGGCACGATTGAGGGGGTTCCAGGCGAATTCACAACCGAGCAGGTCGGCGAGTTGGGTTTCACTGCGCAGACCATGGGCAAAGGCGACGGCATCGCAGTCCAGTTCATGTTCGCCTTTTGAATCGGACCAGATCAGCGCTTGCGCACGTTGTTGGCCCTCGACCCGTTTCAAGGTCGCGCCCTGATGCACCGGTATGCCGTGGGCGGTCAGCCAGCCTCGGTAATAGATGCCTTTGGCCAACGTGGCCGGTTGCGCCAACAGGTCGGGCAGGGCGCGGGCCTGGGCGCTGAAGGGCGAGCTGTCGAGTACCGCGACCACCCTTGCCCCAGCCTTGGCGTATTGATAAGCGACCAGGTACAGCAACGGCCCGCTGCCGGCGAACACCACGCGCTCACCGATGGCGCAGCCCTGGAACTTCAAGGCGATCTGCGCCGCGCCGAGGCTGTAGACCCCGGGCAATGTCCAGCCCGGAACCGGCAGAATCCGGTCGGTGGCGCCGGTGGCGACAATCACCCGGGAAAATTCCAGCCGCCCGGCACAGCCCTCTTGCAAGGTATCGAGGGCGCCGTCCTCGGCGTTCCACACCAGGGTTTCGGGGCGGTAATCGAGCTGGTCGCGCAGCGTGTCGAGGGTTTGGTGCAGGGCGTTGGCCTTGCGCGCTTCGAAGCCATACAGCTTGACCGGCGACCGCTTGAAGTTGGCCGGCTGGCGCCGATAAATCTGCCCGCCACCGCGCGCGGCTTCGTCCAGCAGCACCGGGCGAATACCGTGGGTGACCAGGGTTTGTGCGGCACGAATACCCGCGGGGCCCGCGCCGATGATGACCACAGGCTTCATACCCGATCTCCTGTGGGAGCGAGCCTGCTCGCGAAGACGTTGGAACAATCAGCATCCATGGCGACTGAAAGAATGCATTCGCGAGCAGGCTCGCTCCCACAGGGGATTGGGCTTCTACAGATGGAATGGGTGTTCATATCACTCGCCCCGGTTCGCGGTTGATGTGCTGTCCGGCTTCAAGCAAGGTCGAGCAGGCACGCACCCGGCGACCATCACCCAACCGCACCCAACAGTCCTGGCAGGCGCCCATCAGGCAGAAACCGGCGCGGGGTTCGGCGCTGAAATCGCTGCCGCGCAGATGTTCGCTTAAGGTCAGTACCGCCGTCAGCACGGTGTCGCCGAGCAGGCCGCTGGCCGGTTGACCGTCGAGTGTGAAGTCCAGGGCCGGGCGGTCGCCTTCGGCCAGTCGTTTCAGCAGAGCCATGGCGCCCTCATTGTTTACCCACCAGAACCCGATCCAGGCCATAGACCCGATCGAGCAGAATCATGGTCAGCGCCGTCAGCGCAATGACCAGTGCCGACACCGCCGCCATCATCGGATCGATGGATTCGGTCGCGTAGACGTACATGCGCACCGGCAGGGTTTGGGTGGCCGGCGAGGTGACGAAGATCGACAGGGTGACTTCATCGAAACTGTTGATGAACGCCAGCAACCACCCACCCGCGACTCCCGGCAGAATCATCGGCAAGGTGATCTGGCGGAACAGCGTGAAGCGCCCGGCACCCAGGGATTGCGCGGCGTGTTCGGCGCTGCGGTCCAGACCGATGGCCGAGGCCAGCACCAACCGCAGTACATAGGGAGTGATCACCAGCACATGGGCGAAGATCAGCCAGGCGAAGCTGCCGTTGACCCCCATCAGCGCAAACAAACGCAGCAACGCCACCCCCAGCACCAGGTGCGGAATGATGATCGGTGACAGAAACAGCCCGTTGAGAAAGTCCCGGCCGGGAAACTCGAAGCGGGTGATCGCCAGCGCCGCCGGCACCGCAATCAGCGTCGCCAGCGAGGCCGCACTGAACGCCAGGATCAGGCTGTTGTAGAACGCATCGACAAAGTCGGCGCGTTCGAACACAGCCCGGAACCAGCGCAGGGAAAACTCCGTGGTCGGCAGGCTCAGGGTGTTCTCCGGGGTGAAGGCCACCAGGCATACCACCACCAGCGGTGCGAGCATGAACAACACCACCAGGGTATGAAACAGCAGGGCGAAAGGACCGTTCCTGGACATGACGAATTATCCCAATGACTTCTTGTAGCGGCCTTCGATCATGCGATTCCACGACAGCATGATCAGCAGGTTGATGAGCAGCAGGGCCACGGCGATCGCCGCACCCATGGGCCAGTTGAGTTCCGACAGGTACTGGTCGTAGATCAGCGTGGCGACCATCTTCAGGCGGCGTCCGCCGAGCAGGCCGGGAATGGCGAAGGAGCTGGCGGCAAGGCCGAACACGATCAAGGTACCGGACAAGATGCCGGGCATGACTTGGGGCAACACCACCTTGCGAATCACCGTGAAGTGGCTGGCGCCCAGTGACAGCGCGGCTTGTTCGGCGGCCGGGTCGAGTTTTTGCAGCGAGGTCCAGACCGGGATGATCATGAACGGCAGCATCACGTGTACCAGCGCAATCACCACGGCGAACGGCGTGTAGAGCAGCTTCATCGGCGAGCCGCCGAAGGCCTGCAGAGTCTGGTTGACCAGGCCGTCGGCACCGAGCAACAGGCTCCAGCCGAAGGCGCGCACCACCACGGAAATCAGCAGCGGGGTGAGGATCAGGATCAGGAATATCGAGCGCCACGGGGTGCCCATACGGCTGAGGATGTAGGCCTCCGGCACGCCGATCAGCACGCAGAGCAGAGTGGTCAGTGCGCTGATCCACAAGGTCCGCAGAAAGATCTCGTAGAAATACGGATCGCCCAACAGACTGCCGTAGTGCTCAACGGTGTACGCGTCACCGTTGATCCCCGAGCTGTAATCGAAAACGTTGAACGACAGCACCAGAGTCAGGACCAGCGGGATCACCAGCAGCCCGAGGTACAAGGCCAGGGCGGGGGCCGACAACCAGTAACCCTGGCGCCCCTGGCGGATGGCGGCGAGCGTACTCATGCCGTCACCTCATCGGCAGCCAGCACCCGTAACAGCGCCGCGTCCCAATCCAGACCCACCGCCGTGCCTTCATTCAGCGGTGCCGAGCCATCGTTGCGCCGCACCACACACAGCTCGCCCAGGGTCGTCGACACGCCGTACAGCCATTGACTGCCGAGAAAGAAACGGCTGCTGACCTTGCCTTGCAGGCGCCCGTGGCCTGCGTCGCGCAGATCGATTTTTTCCGGACGCAGGCTCAGAGTCAGCTCGCCATCGCCACGGCTGCACACCTGAACCACGCCTGCGGTATCGCGCTCGCCGGGCAGCAGATTGGCCTTGCCGACAAACCCGGAAATGAACTCGGTGCGCGGGTGCTCGTAGAGGGTGTAAGGCGCGTCGATCTGGGTGATGCGCCCGGCCTGCATCACCACCACGCGGTCGCTGATGGACAGTGCTTCGGACTGGTCGTGGGTGACCATCAGCGTGGTGATGCCGACTTCACGCTGGATGCGGCGGATTTCGAACTGCATCTCTTCGCGCAGGTTGGCGTCGAGGTTGGACAGCGGCTCATCGAGCAACAATACCGGCGGCTGGATCACCAGCGCCCGGGCCAGGGCAACACGCTGACGCTGGCCGCCGGAAAGCTCCCGTGGGTAACGCTCGGCGTGCTGGTGCAGGCGTACCAGTTTCAGCACTCGCTCGACTCGCTGCTGGAGCTCGGCATTCGGCACCTTGCGCATGCGCAGGCCGAAGGCGACGTTGTCCTTGACGGTCATGTGCGGGAACAGCGCATAGCTCTGGAACACCACGCCCAGGCCACGGCTGGCGGGTTTGGCGTGGGTGATGTCGCGGCCGTCGAGCACGATGCGCCCGCTGGTGACTTCGACGAAGCCGGCGATCATTTGCAGGGTGGTGGTTTTACCGCATCCGGAGGGGCCGAGCAGGGAAACGAATTCGCCTTTCTCCACCGAGAGGTCGGTGGCGACCACGGCGTCTATCTCACCGTAGCGTTTGCCGAGTTTTTCAAGTTGCACAAAAGCCATGACTGCGCCTCCACCTGGGATTGTTATGCGTCGCCCGAAGGCGCGCTTTTTTGTATGGGCAGATACGAAAGCGTGTTGCCGGGGTGCGTTGGCGCTCGACTTGGGTCGGCTGCCGTTGTTGTTCGAATCGCCCCTGTATGGACGCAGATTAGGACGAAGACTAGGATGGGCTCAATGGCCTATTTCACTGAATCGACCACTATTTTCAGTTTCATTCGGTGAGTAAATAAATTATCGAGAAAACACATGTCAGATTCCATTGATCGGAATGAAAACAAAAATGAAGTCGGCGTGGGCGCCGTCTCAAGGCTGTTTGCAGTGTTACGGGCGTTGGGCGATACCGTCGAGGGCGGCGAGCGCGTGACGCAACTGGCGCAGCACATCGGCTTGTCGCAACCAACCACCCACCGCTTGCTGCGCAGCCTGATGGACGAGGGCATGGTCGAACAGGATGCGCGCAGCAAACGCTATCGGCTGAGCCTGGATTTTTTCGCCCTGGCGGCCCGCGCAGGCAACAGCGGCAACCTGCGCGAACTGGTGCGCCCGGCGTTGCTGCGGCTTTCGGCGTCACTGGGTGATTCGCTGTTCCTCTTGGCGCGTAGCGGCTTCGATGCGATTTGCCTGGACCGCAGTGAAGGGCCGTTCCCGATCCGCACTTTCACCGGCGACATCGGTGGACGGGTGGCTTTGGGCGTGGGGCAAGGCAGCCTGGCGATTCTGGCGTTTCTGCCAGAGGAGGAGCGCGACACGGTGATTCACTACAACTTGCCGCGACTGAAGGATTTCCATCTGTACGACGAGGTATTCCTGCGTTCGGAGGTCGAGAACGTGCGCAAACTCGGCTACGCCGGACGCAACACCGGTGTGCTGCAGGGCATGGCCGGGGTGGCGGTGCCGATTCTCGATCGTGAGGGACGGGCGGTGGCGGCGTTGAGCGTGGCGACGGTAAGCGATCGCCTGGGGCCGGATCGCCTGCCGACGGTGGTGGACATGCTCAAGCGCGAAGCCGCGTTGATCGGGCCGAGGATCAATCCGTTTGATCCATTGTTGCGGCGGCCTTCGCAAGTGTTCGGACAGACCTGAAGTTTGCGCAGACCCCTGTGGGAGCGAGCCTGCTCGCGAAGACGGCGGCACATGCAGCAGAGATGGAGGCTGACAGACCGCCTTCGCGAGCAGGCTCGCTCCCACAGAAAAGCGCTTCCCACAGGGATGGGGTTGGTCAGAACCGAGTGGTCTGCCTGAGCATCCGCGCCGCCGGCGCATCCGCCGGGCTGACCATCGCATAGTTGTAGCCACCCCCGGACCAATACTCGGCCTGCAACCCGCCATCACTGCGACTGCCCCTGGGCAACAGGAAATTCTTCGGTCCCGGCGGTCGCACGTAGAAGCTTATTTTGTACCCGTGCTGATCCTCGTACACCACCATCGCCGCCGGCCCTTGCTCGGTGCTGAGCAAGCGCCCGCTCACCGGTTTGAACCCGGCACGGGTGAGGTCGGGCAAGCGATTGGCGTGGGTGAAATAACGATCGAGCCAACCCTGCATGTCGCCGTCATTCCCAGCCTTGTAGTCCGCCGGCAACAGCCCCTGCTCGGCTATCAGACGGTAAGCCTGCATGGCGTCGGCCATCGGTTGCGCTGTGCTGAGAAGGGTCATTTCCCGAGCCTTCCAGCCGCTGAACCCGCCGACGCTGACGGCGATCAGCAACACCGCGGCGCTGGCCAGGTGGCGTCGGGACTGGCGCTTCATGCGCTGGCGGATCTGCGCCGGATCGAGGTCCGGGTTGGCCGGTTGCTGCAAGGCGCCGCTCAAGGCCGCGCGCAGTTGCTGGGCGTCCTGCTGCCAGGCGCGTACTTGTGCACAAGTCTGCGGGTTGCTGGCGAGAAACGTCTCCACCCGATGTCGGTCGTCGTCGCTGAGCTGGTGGTCGACGTAAGCGTGCAGGTCGCGTTCGCTGGGGGGCATGCTGATCATTTGAGTCTCCGCAGGGCAGGGCGGGTGATTTCGCCATCGCTGAGTTGGCGCAGGGCCTGACGGGCCCGGGACAGGCGGGACATCACGGTGCCGGTGGGTACGTCGAGAATCTCGGCGACCTCTTTGTAACTCAGGCCTTCCACCGACACCCACAGCAACAGCGCGCGCTGTTCGGTGGGCAGTTGATCGAAGGCGTTGAGGGTCGATTGGGCGATCACGCTGCGCTCTACCGAAGGTTGCGCATCGTCGCGCCCGGTAAAGAATTCGAGCATTCGCGCATAGCGTCGGGAGCGTCGGTGGGCATCGAGAAACTGGCGATACAGGATCGCGAACAGCCAGGCGCGCAAGTCACCGTCGGCTCGTCTGTCGCCCCAGCTTGATAGCGCTCGCTCAAGGCTCGACTGCACCAGATCGTCGGCGCTGCTTGAGTTGCGCGTGAGCGAAACGGCAAAGCGACGCAATCCGGGAATGATTTCTCGCAGTTGTTCGTCGATATCGTTCATGAATTTCTGGCTAGTCACTACGCTTGTGGACTAGGAAGACGCCCGGCATTCGAGGTTATTCCACGCCCGAAAAAATAAATACCGGGCGATGGAATAAACCACCGTGGGGTTCGTCTGCTTGATTCTTCTCACTTGTGGCCGATGGCCCTGGAGTCTTTCATGGTAGATCGATCATCACCGCCACCCTTGAGTGCTGCGAGCCTGACGTTGCGTCTGGCCGGCATTGCCGTGGTCATCGCCGTCGTGGCCGGAGCGTTCGCCTACGTCAACGGCACCCTTGACCCACAGCGCCTGACCCCAAAAAAACTGGTCAACGTGCTGGAAACCAACAACGGTGTGCACCCAGGATTCCGGCGTAATCACGCCAAAGGCGTCTGTGTGGTCGGCCATTTCGAGAGCAGCGGCGAGGCGCGCAGTTATTCCACCGCACAGGTCTTCAACGAGGCGCGCACGCCAGTGGTCGGCCGATTGGCTTTGCCGCCAGGCAATCCCTATGCACCGGATAGCGCCATTCCGATCCGCAGCATGGCGCTGCGCTTCACCCAGGCCAACGGCCAACAGTGGCGGACCGGGATGAACAGCATGCCGGTGTTTCCCGTTGGCACACCCGAGGCGTTCTATCAGTTGCAGCAGGCTCAGTCGCCGCTGCCCTCGACCGGCAAACCGGACCCGGCAGCGGTGCCGGCATTTTTCGGTTCACACCCGGAAGCCGGGCCATTCCTGGCCTGGGTTAAAACCGCGAAACCCTCGGCCAGTTACGTGACGGAAACCTATAACAGCGTCAACGCGTTTTACCTGGTCAACGCCGCCGGGCAAAAGCAGGCCGTGCGCTGGAACATGGTGCCGCAGGCGGTGGATGCGCCGGGGGCGACCGCGCCAGAGGGTAGTGATTTTCTCGAGAAAGACCTGGTGCAACGCATCGCCGCCGGCCCGTTGCGTTGGCAGCTGATGATCACCCTGGCCAATCCCGGCGATCCGGTCAACGACGCCAGCAAGGCCTGGCCTGAAGGGCGCAAGGTACTGAACGCCGGCACTCTGGTGCTGGAAAGCGTGCAGCCGCAACTCAGCGGAGAGTGCCGCGACATCAACTATGACCCGCTGGTGTTGCCGGCCGGTATCGAGGGTTCCGACGATCCGTTGCTCGCCGCGCGCTCAGCCGCCTACGCCGCTTCCTACCTGCGTCGCACCAGCGAAGTCAGCCAATTGCCCGCCGCCAAACAGGAGGCCCAGCAATGAGCACTCAACCCAATCATTTCGCTCCCTTGGCGCGCCTGCTGCACTGGCTGATGGCGCTGATGATCATCGCCATGCTGTTTATCGGCGCGGGGATGGTCGCCTCGGTCTCCGAACGCCATGAGTGGCTGATCGACCTGCACAAGCCCTTGGGGGTGGCGATTCTGTTGCTGGTGATCGTGCGGCTGGTCGTGCGTTTCTCTACCCGACAACCGCCGTTGCCCGCCGACCTGCCAGGGTGGCAAGCGCTCGCGGCCAAGGCCTCCCATGTGTTGCTGTACGCCTTGATGCTGATTCTGCCGTTGCTGGGTTGGGCGATGATTTCGGCGTCGGGCGAGCCGGTGATGCTCAGCAGTTCGTTGCAATTGCCCTCGATCGTGCCGGCCAATGCCCAGGTGTTCGCGTTCCTGCGCAAAGCCCATGGGTACCTGGCGTATTTGCTGTTTTTGACGGTGCTGCTGCATTTGGCGGCGGCGTTGTTTCATGGCTGGATACGCCGCGATGGTGTGCTCGACAGCATGTTGCGGGGTAAGGATCACAGCTGATCTGCCCCACCGAGTTCTATTGTGGCGAGGGGATAAATCCCCTCGCCACAGGGTTCGTGTGTTTTCCTGGGCAGAGTTCGCCACCAATAGATCAAAGCCACGGCGTTGATTCCTGCTCCCAGCAGACAAACGCCGACCCACCCCAGGCGTACATCGCGGCCGAACCGATGGAACCCAGGGCGCTGCCAATCGAATAAAAGACCCTGTAACCGGCGGTGAGGCGGCTTTGCGCTTCGGGGCGCACGGCGTAGATCATGCGCTGGCTGGTGACGTGCACGGCCTGTAACCCCAGATCCAGGGTAATCACGCCGAGCAATAGCGCCCACAGTGACGATTGGGTCAGGCCGATGGGTAGCCGACCGCCGAGCCTCAGGCGATGGAAAACAGAAGCACACTGCCGGGGTTCAAGGGGGAGGGGGACTTCTTGCCGCGCTCCTGATCTGGTTTCAAATTTAAACCAGATATACGCAAGGATTCTGCCTGTGATCTTTTGATCTTTAAGGGCCGACTGCTCACTGTGGCTCTGTGCACCTGTCAACTTTGACAGTATCGCTCCCCAAAAAAAGCACGTTCAATGCTCACAGACTGCAGTGGCCCCTGACGAGGCCAGTCGATGAGCACTGATCGTGTCATTCAGGGAGACGAACCATGTTCAACACTGCAGGTGTGCGTTTCATGTGGCGTGTTTTTTTTGCGCTGTCGGTTGTGCCGTTGGTTGGAGTGCTTGGTGCTTGTACGCATGCACCGACGGATGAGCCTGGCAAGCCGGAAAATTGGGTTGTCGAGAATGTCGTCAGCAAGTCCACGGCCGAGTTATATGCGGAGTGGGTCAAGCCGGCCGTTTTTGAGCGTTCAAGTTCAAAGGTTATAAATGGGTATACCGTCGAAAGTGGAAAGTTGCGGATGCCGGATAAATCCGAAGGCGCATTAGTGACGGTGCGTTCGCCCGATGGTGGATTGACCGCCTTTATCAATAAACCGGAAACGTCCGGTTCATTACACATTGACAGCAAGGGAGCAGGCCGCTTCATTCCTGTATCTGATGATAATAGCGACATTGAAGATACTGTTCCCAATCCGAATGAAAAGGTCGCCACGGCACCTGCGAAATCGACCAATGCTGAACCCTTGGTTGTTGAGATATTGATGGGGTATTCCAAGGCGGGGGTTGTTCGGGCAGGCGGAGATGCGATGGCCGATGCGTTGGCTAAAATTGAATACGTTAACCTGGCCCTTCGCAACTCATTGGTGACTAATGTGTTATTCAAATTGGTTGGCATCCAGATTGTGGAGCAGGATCAACAGATCACTAATGATACTCTCAACAAACTGTCAACGATTTTCGCTTTGGGAATAGCCAGGTTTAATCCTGATGTGTTCTACGGTAGTTTTGCATCTTTTGCGCCGAGTGGACCGGCAGGAATAGCTTGGAGGCCCGGCCGTATTGGCATAGCGATCTCTCATTCTTTTCCGACATTCGCACATGAACTGGCTCATAACGCCGGTAGTGATCATTGCAATGTCAATGGAGTTAATGATTACCGATTCGGATATTATAACGGGAAGACAGGGACGATGTTGTGCGTCCAAAATCGTCAGGCTTACTTCTCTAACCCTGATGTTAAAGACGAATACGGACTGCCGCGTGGTAATGCTGTCACTGCCAACACAGCACGCGTTTGGCGCGAGAATGCTCAACGGCTTTCGTCCTATACCCCACCTTCACCTTACGCAAATTTATCTGCAAATATTATTGGGCCATCGCCTGACTCCAATTATTCCATTGGTTGTTTGAAAGGTACTGTCATGTCAGGAAGAGGTCACGAAGGAAGAATGAATTCTGGTTCGACCAATTATTTGTGCGTGCTGCCAAAAGTCGGTTCAGCTACCGTCAGCTTGACACAGCAGGTTTGGAGTGGATGGGGACATACGGATGTCTATTGCCCGGCAAATTCAGTATTGAACGGCATCGAGCAAAAAGGAACTCAATTGCGAGCCGGTTGCACGAAGTTGGTTGCTTCAGGCTCTGCCGTTACTGTCAGATATGCAGGTTCTCATGGGAATTTTGACGAAGGGAACCATCAGTTTGCCTGCCCGACGGGTCAATACATCACATCGATTAGATCGACCGGGCCATCGGGGGAATTCAAGGCATATGATTGTGCGACTCTTCACTGAGTTGGATGCAGGACGAGACTTCAATTGCTGACTTGATGCCCCTCTGTAAGACATGACTTCTCTTGAGGTCATGTCTTACACAGCTCTGCGATCTCGATCAGCGCAACGCGTCCACCATCTCGGCAACAGTGGTCAACACATCCTTCCCCAACTGCTTCGAACGCTTGCCCGACCAGCCGGTCTCCGCGTTCGGGTGGTCGTCATGATCCTTGAACGGCATTTCCAGGGTCAGCGACAGGCAGTCGTACTTCTGGCCAACGGCGTTGCAGGCCAGGGTCATGTTGGCCTGGCCCGGTTCGTCTCGGGTATAGCCGTGCTTGGTCTGGAAGTCCTTGGTGGTTTTCTTCAGGTGGCTGCGGAAGTGTTCTTCGAGTTTCTCGATCCGTGGCGTGTAGCCCGGATTGCCTTCGCAAGCGGCGGTGAAGACGTGGGGGATTTCCTCGTCGCCGTGGACGTCGATGAACATATCGACGCCGTACTTTTCCATCTGCTGCTGGACGAAAAATACTTCCGGGCTGATCTCCGGGCTGGCGCTCTGCCAGGCGCGGTTCAGGTCCTGGCCCATGGCGTTGGTGCGCAGGTGGCCGTGGAAAGCACCGTCCGGGTTCATGTTCGGCACCAGATACAGGTCGGCGCTGGCCAGCAGTTTGTTCAGCACGGGGTCGTCGTGTTTTTCCAGGCGTTCTATGACGCCTTCCATGAACCACTCGGCCATGTGTTCGCCAGGGTGTTGCTGGGCAATGATCCATACCTTGCGTCGGCCTTCGGCACCGGTGCCTTTGCGCAGCAACTGAATGTCGCGACCTTCAACGCTCTTGCCGGTGGCCAGCAGTTCGGTGCCGGCCTTGGTCAGTGCTTGCTCGATCAGCCAGTCGTGGCGGCCACGGCTGTAGGGTTCGAAGTAGGCGAACCAGGCGTGGGTTTGTGTGGCTTCGAGGCAAAAGCGCAGACAGTCGCCTTCGAAGATGGTCGGTACCTGGAACCAGTTGACGTGATCGTAGGAGGCTCTGGCCTGATAACCCTCCCAGGCCTTGTTGTACGAGGACTGGCTGGCATTGTTCAGGCGAAACCAGTGTTCCTGGCCGACATGCAGGCCGCTGGCCTTGAAGTGGAACCATTGAAAGTGGTTGCTTTTGGTATCGGGACGAATGGCCAGCAGGGGCTTGAGCGGGTCGCTGACATCGATCACCTGGATATTGCCGCTGTCGAAGTTGGCAGTGATGTCGAGAGTTTTAGCCACGGTCAGGGTTCCTGATTAAGATTTTTATGGCGGCTACTTTACACGCAAGAGAAGGGGGCTGGCAGCGGAGAAAAAACGTTTCACCGAGCATGCCGAAGTTTGGCTTCGCGGCTCCAAATTCACCTTCACTGCGGGTGAAGTGCTGCAAGTGATGAAGGAACTGGCCGAAGAAGGCATGACCATGGTCGTGGTCACCCACGAAATGGGTTTTGCCCGCGAGGTGGCCGACCGTGTGGTGGTGCTCGATCAGGGCGAACTGATCGAGCAAGGCCCGCCCGAGCAGATCTTCAGTCAGCCCAGTCATGCCCGTACACGGGCGTTTCTCAGTCGCGTGTTGTGAACCCGTCAAAAACCTTTGTGTGAGTTTGCCATGTTCAAATTTTCCGTCCATGAATACCCCTACACCTCACAACGTCAAAGTGTCTTCGCCAAACGCGGCATGGTTGCCGCCTCTCAGCCATTGGCCGCCGAAGCAGGCATCGAAATCATGCGTCGCGGCGGTAACGCTATCGATGCGGCCATCGCCACGGCCGCGGCGATGCCTTTGCGCTGGTCTGGACGCAAAACAAGTTGCACGGCTTGAACGCCAACGGCGCTGCCCCCCAGGCCTTGAGCATCGAAGCGGTCAAAGCCGCCGGTCATGACAAGATGCCACAGCCGGGCGATCCCCACGCCAGCGGCACCGTATACCTGGCCACCGCGGACGCCGAAGGCAACAGGGTGTCCTTCATCCAGAGCAACTATCACGGCTTCGGTTCCGGCGTGGTGTTGCCCGACAGCGGTATCGCCCTGCAAAACCGGGGTGCTTTGTGGCGGAACCGAGCCGCGAACGGATTCGCATATTGCTGTGTATTGAGGGGAGAGAGGGGCGGCAAGGGCATTTGGTTTTTGCCTGCCTTGCAGTGATGGATCATCGCCGCGGACGAGTTGCGGATGAAGGAAAACGGGGGGGCGTCCTCCTTGACGCCGACGCAGCTTAGAGATTGTGCGATTGATTCTCAAGTGCTATTTGCCATTAGTTTGCCCTAATGATTAAAGGCTTCTCTTGCCAACAAATATTCTTTTGATATCATCCGCGCCATCGAATTTGCGGCACCTAAAGACTTCATTAGCCTGAAGCCATAAGCCAGAAAACTGGCAAAAAAAGACCCGGCAAAAAGCCGGGTCAAAAACCGTGATTAGCCTGATGAGGAGATAGTCCAGGAGACCGACCTAAGGTCCCTGTTCCATCAACTGATCTCGCGATCAGCTGATGCAATAATAATCATTCTCGTTTGCAAGTCAAATAATTTTATCTGCGTGATTGGAAAATTCTTTCCCGTCCTCTCTTTTTTGCGCCTTCGCTTTAACCGTTCTGATATCTCTCCAGCGACCGATCCACCATGGCTTTGGCCATGTCGATCATATGCACCGTCGAAAATGCCAGGGCCCGGTTCGTCCCCTGCAGATGACTGGCTGACTCGCAGGCTGTTGCGGCGGCGCATTGCAGCAGGTCCGTGGCATGGACCAGTGCCTCCTCGCAGCTGATGTTGCGGTTCACATCAAAGAAACGTGCCTCGACCACTTCCTCTGAAACAGCCGGTTTCAGGTAGTAGTCCAATGCGCGCTGGGCAGCGGCCGAACCTTGGGGCGAGGTGAGGGAGGTGTCGATTTGCATATCAGGCAAGTCGTTGGCGGGTTGAGTCATGGTGATGGCAAGCTCCGTGATAGATTCAGATCCGTGAAGTCATACTAGTACAATTTGTATTTGTGACCATAATTTAAATACTACAATTTGTGTTTTGATGGCCGGAGTCCACCACGTATCGTGCCGCCCATGGATAAATGGATTGAATTGGTCAAGGCCAAGATGAGTGAGCTCAAAGTCACTCAAGAAATACTCGCCGACCGCCTCGGGATGTCCCAGGGCGGCGTTGGCCACTGGCTGAACAAACGTCGCGAGCCTGGCGTGGAAAACATGAACCGGGTGTTGAAGGCGCTCGGCATGGACTTTCTCGAAGTGGCTCTGGTCATTCGCGAGCCTTCGGACTCACAGGAAGACGGGATTTCCCTGACGCAGAAGTACAATCCGTACTTCCGCTACCCGGTCAGTGACTGGCGGGAGACTGGAGAAGTCCGCGATGGGGAGCTGGCACAGTATCGTTTCGAACTGTCCGACTATCACGCTCAGGGCGCGGCCTTCTGGTTGACGGTCACGGGCGATGCGATGACCGCACCCAGTGGCCTGAGCATCGCCGAGGGCATGTTGATCCTGGTGGACCCGGACGTGGAAGCCGTACCTGGCAAGCTGGTGATCGCGCAATGGCCAAGCAGCAGCGAGGCGATTTTTCGCAAGTTGATCGAAGAGGGCGGGCAGCGTTACCTGGTCCCGCTCAATCCGACGTATCCGAAAGCCCTTTACACCGACGAGTGCCGGATCATCGGCGTGGTGGTTCAGGCGACAGCCAAATTCTGATCAGAACGCCCCCTGGGGGCGTTCTTCATTTCACGCCTCTTCCAACTCGACCAGCGCACTGCCTTCGCTGACCATCTCGCCTTCCTGGCAATACAGTGCCTTGATCACACCGGCATGGGGCGCGCGAATGCTGTGCTCCATCTTCATCGCTTCGAGTACCACCAGTTGTGCCCCGGCTTCGACCGTTTGCCCGGCTTCCACCAGCACGCGCACGATGCTGCCGTTCATGGGGGCGGTCAGCCCGCCGTGATGGCTGTGACTGGCCTCGACGGCGCTGATCGGGTCGTAGGACTCGATGCGGCGCAGTTCACCTTCCCATTGCAGATAAACGAAGTCACCACGGCGGATAGCCCGATGCTGGCGGCGCACGCCGTCGTGCTCCGTCAGCAGCTGCTCGCCCTTGAGCTGTGCGCTGCGGGCATTGGCGGCGCCCAACGTCAATGCGCGGTCCTGGTCTTCACAACTCAGGTGCAGGGTGATTTCCGTCGGCAGGCCTGCCCGAAAACCATTGCTGCTGGCCCAAGGCGAACTTGGGTCATCGGCGCGCGGTGAACGCGGCTGGCTTTGGGCAAACGCCTGGGCGGCGGCTTGCCAGAACTCGTCGCTGAGCTCGGCCGGTGCAGGCAGCAGTTGTTCCTGATAGCGCGGGATGAACCCGGTATCCAGCTCCGCCGAAGCAAACGCCGGATGCGCAATGATCCGGCGCAGGAAGTTGATGTTGGTCTTGAGCCCGCCGATGGCGAACTCGTCCAGCATGCTCAGCAGTCGCAAGCGTGCCTGTTCACGGTCTTCGCCCCAGGCAATAAGCTTACCGAGCATCGGGTCGTAGAACGGCGAAATCTCGTCGCCTTCCTCGACACCGCTGTCCACGCGGCGACCCGCACCCGGCGCGGATTCGCGGTACAACGCCAGACGCCCGGTCGCCGGCAGGAAGTCGTTGCCCGGGTCCTCGGCATAGAGCCGCACTTCAATCGCATGGCCGTTCAGCGGCACCTGATCCTGGGTCATCGGCAATGCTTCGCCACGGGCCACGCGAATCTGCCAGGCCACCAGGTCGAGACCGGTGATGGCTTCAGTGACCGGGTGTTCGACCTGCAGGCGGGTGTTCATCTCCATGAAGAAGAATTCGCCACGGGCATCGAGCAAAAATTCCACGGTGCCGGCACCGACGTAACCGATGGCTTGCGCCGAACGCACGGCGGCTTCGCCCATGGCGCGGCGCAGTTCCGGGCTCAGGCCGGGGGCTGGCGCCTCTTCGACGACTTTCTGGTGTCGGCGCTGAATCGAGCAGTCACGTTCGTTGAGGTACAGGCAATTGCCGTGTTGATCGGCGAACACCTGGATTTCCACATGACGGGGTTTGAGCAGGTACTTTTCCACCAGCATCCGCGAATCGCCGAACGACGACAGGGCTTCACGCTGGGCCGAAGCGAGGGCTTCGGCCAACTGGCTGACATCCTCGACGACTTTCATGCCTTTACCGCCGCCACCGGCCGTGGCCTTGAGCAGCACCGGGTAGCCGATGCGTTCGCAGGCGTCGCGGAAGGTGTCGAGGTCTTGAGCCTCGCCGTGATAACCCGGCACCAGCGGCACGCCGGCGGTTTCCATCAGCGCTTTGGCCGCCGACTTGCTGCCCATGGCGTCGATGGCCGAGGCGGGCGGGCCGAGGAAAATCAGGCCGGCCGCTTCGATCGCGCGGGCGAACCCGGCGTTCTCCGACAGAAAGCCATAACCGGGGTGGATCGCCTGGGCGCCGCTGGCCTTGGCGGCAGCGATCAATTTGTCGATTTGCAGGTAGCTGTCAGCGGCCTTGCTGCCACCGAGATCGACGCGAATGTCGGCCTCGCGGCTGTGCCGGGCGTCACGGTCGGTGGCGCTGTGCACGGCCACGGTGGTCAGGCCCAGGGCCTTGGCGGTGCGCATCACCCGGCAAGCGATTTCGCCACGGTTGGCCACCAGCAGGGTAGTGAGGACAGGTGCGCTCATCAATGCGGCTCCTTGGGGGTGATTTCGGCTTGCCAGCTCGGCGGACGTTTTTGCAGAAAGGCGCGCAGGCCTTCCTGACCTTCAGGGCTGACGCGGATGCGGGCGATGGCGTTTTCGGTGTAGCGACGTAACGCCGGATTCAGCGAGCCGTCGCCGACTTCACGCAGCAAGTCTTTGCTGGCGCGCATGGCCGCGGGGCTGTTGAGCAGCAGATTGTCGATCCACTGCTCGATTTTCTGTTCCAGCTCCTGGGCCGGATAGCTCTCCGACAATAAACCCAGTTCCCGTGCCCGTTGCCCGCCGAAACGCTCGGCGGTCAAAGCATAGCGCCGGGTAGCGCGCTCGCCGATGGCTTGCACCACGAACGGGCTGATCACCGCCGGTGCCAGGCCGATGCGCACTTCCGACAGACAGAACTGCGCATCATCGGTGCCGATGGCCATGTCGCAGCAGCTGATCAGGCCCAGCGCCCCGCCAAAGGCCGCACCTTGCACCACCGCCAGGGTCGGGACTTTCAGTTTGGCCAGGTTGTACATCAACTCCGCCAGTTCCCGGGCGTCGTCGAGGTTGGTGTGGTAATCGAGTTCGGCCGATTGCTGCATCCACGCCAGGTCGGCGCCGGCGCTGAAATGCTTGCCGCGGCCACGCACCAGCAGAAAGCGCAGGCTGGCATCGCTCGACACCTGGTCCAGGGCGAGGATCAGTTCGCGGATCATTTCGGCGTTGAACGCGTTGTTCTTTTCTTCGCGGCTGAGCCACAGGGTTGCAAAACCCCGTGGGTCGGTCAGCAGTTCGAGGGTATTGAAGTCGCTCATTTCTTCCGCTCTCCACGGTCCTTGCGGGAGCGAGCCTGCTCGCGAAGAACGATCACGCGGTACTGTAGATGAACCGCGGTGAAGCCTTCGCGAGCAGGCTCGCTCCCACAAAAAATCACATCCGGAACACGCCGAAGCGGCTCGGTTCGATTGGCGCATTCAGCGATGCCGACAAGGCCAGACCCAGGACATCACGGGTTTGTGCCGGGTCAATGACACCGTCGTCCCACAAGCGAGCGCTGGAATAGTAGGGGTGGCCCTGTTCTTCGTACTGGTCGAGGATCGGTTGCTTGATCTCGGCTTCCTGCTCGGCGCTGAAACCATGACCACCGCGCTCGGCCTGTTCGCGCTTGACCTGCACCAGCACGCCAGCGGCCTGTTCGGCACCCATCACGCCGATGCGCGCATTCGGCCACATCCACAGGAAGCGCGGATCGTAGGCCCGACCACACATGCCGTAGTTGCCGGCACCGAAACTGCCGCCGATGATCACGGTGAATTTCGGCACCTTGGCACACGCCACGGCGGTCACCAGTTTCGCACCGTGCTTGGCAATGCCGCCGGCCTCGTATTTCTGGCCGACCATGAAACCGGTGATGTTTTGCAGGAACAGCAACGGGATGCCGCGCTGGCAGGCCAACTCGATGAAGTGCGCGCCTTTCTGCGCCGCTTCGGCGAAAAGAATGCCGTTGTTGGCCAGGATCGCGATCGGGTAACCGTGCAGGTAGGCAAAGCCGCACACCAGCGTCGTCCCGAACAAGGCTTTGAACTCATCGAACACCGAGCCATCGACCAGCCGCGCAATCACTTCGCGTACGTCGAACGGCTGCTTGGCATCGGCCGACACCACGCCATACAGCTCGTCGCTGGCGTAGAGCGGAGCGATAGGCATGCGTTGCTGCACTTCGCCGAGTTTGCGCCAGTTGAGGTTGGCGACGCTGCGGCGGGCGATGGCCAGTGCATGTTCATCGCTTTCGGCGTAATGGTCGGCCACCCCGGAAATCTTGCAATGCACATCGGCCCCGCCAAGGTCTTCGGCGCTGACCACTTCACCGGTCGCGGCTTTCACCAACGGCGGGCCGGCGAGAAAAATCGTCGCTTGCTCGCGAACCATGATCGCTTCGTCGGCCATTGCCGGCACATAAGCGCCGCCAGCGGTACAGGAGCCCATGACCACGGCAATCTGCGGAATGCCCATGGCGCTCATGTTGGCCTGGTTGAAGAAGATCCGGCCGAAGTGCTCGCGGTCCGGGAACACTTCATCCTGGCGCGGCAGGTTGGCGCCGCCGGAATCCACCAGATAAATGCAGGGCAGGCGGTTCTGCTGGGCGATGGTCTGGGCGCGCAGGTGTTTTTTCACGGTCAGCGGGTAGTACGAGCCACCTTTAACCGTGGCGTCGTTGGCGACGATCATGCATTCGACGCCTTCCACGCGGCCAATCCCGGCAATCACGCCAGCGGCTGGAACGTCTTCGCCATACACTTCGTAAGCCGCCAGTTGGCTGATTTCCAGAAACGGCGAGCCCGGATCCAGCAGGCGATTGATGCGTTCACGGGGCAGCAGTTTGCCCCGCGAGGTGTGGCGTTCCTGAGCCTTCGGGCCGCCACCTTGCGCCACTTGGGCAAGCAGGGTGTGCAGCGCGTCGACCTGTTTGAGCATCGCCGCGCTGTTGGCGGCGAACTCCGCTGAACGGGGGTTGAGCTGGGTATGCAGGATAGCCATGGGCAGCTCCGTTTAGCGGGTTTCGTTGAACAGTTCGCGACCGATCAGCATGCGACGGATCTCACTGGTGCCGGCACCGATTTCGTACAGCTTGGCGTCACGCAGCAGGCGACCGGCCGGGAATTCGTTGATGTAGCCGTTGCCACCGAGAATCTGGATCGCGTCGAGGGCCATTTGCGTGGCGCGTTCGGCGCTGTAGAGGATCACGCCGGCGGCGTCCTTGCGTGCGGTTTCGTTGCGCTCGCAGGCCTGGGCCACCGCGTACAGGTAGGCGCGGCTGGCGTTGAGCTGGGTGTACATGTCGGCAACCTTGCCCTGGATCAGCTGGAACTCGCCGATGCTTTGGCCGAACTGCTTGCGGTCGTGGATGTAGGGCACGATCAGGTCCATGCAGGCTTGCATGATCCCGGTCGGGCCGCCCGAGAGTACGACGCGCTCGTAGTCGAGGCCGCTCATCAGCACCTTCACGCCACCGTTGAGCGCGCCGAGGATGTTTTCTTCCGGCACTTCGACGTCATCGAAGAACAGTTCGCAAGTGTTCGAACCGCGCATGCCGAGCTTGTCGAACTTGTTGCTGCGGCTGAAGCCTTTCCAGTCGCGCTCGACAATGAAGGCGGTGATGCCGTGAGGCCCCTTTTCCAGGTCGGTCTTGGCGTAGATCACATAGGTGTTGGCGTCCGGACCGTTGGTGATCCAGGTCTTGCTGCCGTTGAGAACATATTTGTCGCCGCGCTTGTCCGCGCGAAGTTTCATCGACACCACGTCGGACCCGGCGTTCGGTTCGCTCATGGCCAAGGCACCGATGTGCTCGCCGCTGATCAGCTTCGGCAGGTATTTGGATTTCTGTTCGTGGGTGCCGTTGCGGTTGATTTGGTTGACGCAGAGGTTGGAGTGCGCGCCATAGGACAGGGCAACCGACGCCGAGCCACGGCTGATTTCTTCCATCACCACTACGTGGGCCAGATAACCCAGGCCCGCGCCGCCGTATTCTTCCGCAACGGTAATGCCCAGCAGGCCCATGTCGCCGAATTTACGCCACAGATCGGCGGGGAACAGGTTGTCGGTGTCGATCTGAGCGGCGCGAGGGGCGATCTCTTTGGCGACGAAGGACTGAACCTGATCGCGCAGCATGTCGATGGTTTCACCGAGGGCAAAATTCAGGGATGGGTAGCTCATGGGGCACCTTTTGGCTTTTTTGTAGGGTGGGGAGAGCAGTGATTCGGCTCTCACCTTTACGTTAACGTAAGCCTGTGACGAAAGGCTGTCAATCACCCTTTACGTTAACGTCAACTTAAGCGAGAGTAGAGGCAGTTCAAGATAGAACGCGAACCTACTTTGTGGGAGCGAGCAAGCCCGCTCCCACAGGGGGGACCGCGAATAGCCCGTTAATAAAGACAATAGGGGTCGTCATGGATCAACCGAGTGCAAATCCGCAGCGTAGTTACACCCGTGGTTCCCAGGACAAAGCCTTGCTGGCGATGACCATCGGCCAGGCGTTCGATAACACGGTGGCAAAGTACCCGAACGGGGAAGCGCTGGTCGTGCGCCATCAGCAGCTGCGATACACCTGGCGGCAATTGGCGGAGGCTGCCGACCTGCACGCCAAAGCACTGCTGGCGCTAGGCTTGCATACCGGTGATCGTCTGGGCATTTGGGCGCCGAACTGCGCTCAATGGTGCATCACCCAGATCGCCACCGCGAAGATCGGCGTGATCCTGGTCAACATCAACCCGGCCTACCGCAGCTCCGAACTCGAATACGTGTTAAAGCAATCCGGTTGCCAATGGCTGGTGTGTGCCGGGGCCTTCAAGACCTCCAACTATCACGCCATGTTGCAAGGCTTGGTGCCGGAACTGGCGCAGCAGTCCATCGGCAAGCTGCAGAGCGAACGTTTGCCCGAGTTGCGGGGCGTCATCAGTCTGGATGCGCAGCCGCCAAGCGGTTTTCTGCCATGGTCGCAACTGGCCGATCTGGCCGGCGGTGTGTCGGACGAACAATTGCGCGAGCGTCAGGACAGCCTGCATTTCGACCAGGCGGTGAACATCCAGTACACCTCCGGTACCACCGGCTTCCCCAAGGGCGCGACCCTCAGTCACTACAACATTCTCAACAACGGTTACATGGTTGGCGAAAGCCTGGGTCTGACGGCCGCTGATCGCCTGGTGATTCCAGTGCCGTTGTATCACTGCTTCGGCATGGTCATGGGCAATCTGGGTTGCATCACCCACGGCAGCACGATGATTTACCCCAACGATGCGTTCGATCCACTGTTGACCCTGAACACCGTCGCCGAAGAAAAAGCCACCGCGCTTTACGGTGTACCGACCATGTTCATCGCCATGCTCGATCAACCGCAACGCGCCGAGTTCGACCTGTCGAGCCTGCGCACCGGGATCATGGCCGGGGCGACGTGCCCGATCGAAGTGATGCGCCGGGTCATCAATGAAATGCACATGAGCGAAGTGCAGATTGCCTACGGCATGACGGAAACCAGTCCGGTGTCGTTACAGACGGGTCCGTCGGACGATCTGGAACTGCGGGTCACCACAGTGGGTCGCACGCAGCCACAGCTCGAAAGCAAGATCATTGACGAGGCGGGCAATCCGGTACCACGCGGCACCATCGGCGAACTGTGCACCCGGGGCTATAGCGTGATGCTCGGCTACTGGAACAACCCGCAAGGCACTGCCGAAGCGATCGACCAGGCCGGGTGGATGCACACCGGCGACCTGGCGAGCATGAACGACGAGGGCTACGTGTGCATTGCCGGTCGCAACAAGGACATGATCATTCGCGGTGGTGAGAACATTTATCCACGGGAGCTGGAAGAATTCTTCTTTACCCACCCGGCCGTGGCTGACGTGCAGGTGATCGGCATTCCTTGCTCGCGCTACGGCGAAGAGATCGTTGCCTGGATCAAGTTCCACCCCGGCCACAGCGCCACCGAGCAAGAGCTGCAAGCCTGGTGCAAGGAGCGTATCGCGCACTTCAAGACGCCACGTTACTTCAAGTTCGTGGAAGAGTTCCCGATGACCGTGACCGGCAAGATCCAGAAATTCCGTATGCGCGAGATCAGTATCGAGGAGTTGCGCATCAACAAAGCCTGACTCATTCCTCTTGTGGGAACGAGCCTGCTCGCGAAGGCGATAGCACATTCAATAGGGATGTCGACTGAACCACCGCTTTCGCGAGCAGGCTCGCTCCCACAGCAGGGGTGGTAAAAAACTAAATCGCAGACAGCACAAAGGGGAGCCGAAGCTCCCCTTTAATTTTCGTTGCGTGTGCTCTTTTTTTATTATTGAGGGGCGGTCTGTTTTTGTTTTTGGCAACCGTTGCCCTTTACCGCTGTTTTGGCGATCCCCATCCGGGATCAAGAGCAAACGTATTTTTTTGAGCGCTGATCTACTTTTTCGCTAAGCGATCCAACCAGTTCGGGAGCTACCTGAAGGTAGTTTTATTGTTCTCTGCCCGGTTGCGGGTTACTCCGAAAAGCACCCTGAAAAGCACACCTTCTCCAAAAAAATCTGTTAGCTGCGTCTCTGCCGTGTTGTTTTTGTTATGTCAGAGTCGTTACGTCTTATTTTTATTAGCTTTGCTGCTTTTTTTGTTCTTGTTATGCCATAGAGATAGCAGAAGCCGTGCCAACTTTTAAAAATCCTTTTAAATCAATGACTTAATATTTTGTAGGATTTTTCTCTCAGGGAATCCCTGGCAATTTGTTTCCGTGTTACTCGTTCCCGCCCACGTTTTCAGTGTGGGCGGTAACACCCGGACACACCCGCACACTCACTGCGCACTACGAGCCTTGGCCACGCGTGAACCGGTCGGGCGCCCCAGCACGGCGCAAATTTGCTGGCCAGCCAGGATCAGCGCGTCCAGGTCGATTCCGGTTTCGATGCCGAGGCCGTTGAGCAGGTAAACCACGTCTTCGGTGGCAACATTACCGCTGGCGCCCTTGGCGTAAGGGCAGCCACCGAGCCCGGCGATGGAGCTGTCGAACACCGAAATCCCTTCCAGCAGACTGGCGTAGATGTTGGCCATGGCCTGGCCATAAGTGTCGTGGAAATGCCCTGCCAGCTTTTCCCGCGGAACATCGGCCGATACCACCTCGAACATCTTGCGCGTCGCGCCAGCGGTGCCGGTGCCGATGGTGTCGCCCAGCGAGACTTCGTAGCAACCCATGGCATAGAGCTCGCGGGCGACCCGGGCGACTTGCTCGGGGGCGACGTTACCTTCATAGGGGCAGCCCAGCACACAGGACACGTAACCGCGCACCGTCACGCCATGCTGTTTGGCGGCGTCCATGATCGGCACGAAACGCTCCAGGCTTTGGCTGATCGAGCAATTGATGTTGCGCTGGGAAAAGGCTTCAGACGCGGCAGCGAACACCGCCACTTCCTTGACCCCGCAGGCGAGGGCATCCTCAAAACCGCGCAAGTTGGGCGCGAGGGCGCCATAGGTGACGCCCGGCTTGCGTTGGATCTGCGCGAAGACATCGGCGGAGCCCGCCATCTGCGGCACCCATTTGGGCGAGACGAAACTGCCGACCTCTATATAGCCCAGGCCTGCAGCCGTGAGCGCGTCGACCAGTTGTACCTTGTCGGCAACGCTGATGGGTTGGGCTTCGTTTTGCAGGCCGTCGCGGGGGCCGACTTCGACAAGGCGTACATGGGTGGGAAGAGACATGGGGTTCGACCTGTGCTGATTGTCTGAATGCTGCGAATGCCATTGTGGGAGCGAGCCTGCTCGCGAAAGCGCTAGGTCAGTCGACATCTTTATTGGATGAACTACCTTCGCGAGCAGGCTCGCTCCCACAGAGGATTTGTGTATGCCTACCGAATCGCTTCCTGGCTCTTGAGTGTCTGTTCCAGCGCCTGTACACAGCGCTCTTCAGCGGTATCAAGTTCCAGTTTCATCTGTTCGATGTCCAGCAGTTGCTGTTCCAGTTGTTCGCGGCGCTCGCTGATCTTGGCCAGCATGCTGTGCAATTGCTTGGTGTTACCGCTGGATGGGTCATAGAGTTCGATCAATTCGCGGCATTCGGCCAGGGAAAAACCGATGCGCTTGCCCCTCAGGATCAGCTTCAGGCTGACTTTGTCACGGGGCGAGTAGATGCGTTCCTGACCACGGCGTTCGGGGCTGAGCAGGCCTTGCTCTTCATAGAAGCGAATGGCCCGGGTGGTGATGTCGAGCTCGCGGGCGAGGTCGGAAATGCTGTAGGTCTGGCTGCTCATGGAAGCGCTCGCAAAAGGTCATGGCGCTAAGCTAATGGCAGGTTGACGTTTACGTCAAGTGGCAGGTTTTTTCCGTGTTCTCACCGGCCTCTTCGCGAGCAAGCCCGCTCCCACACTGATCGCGTTCTTTCTGGAGGAACTCGGTTGAATGTGGGAGCGGGCTTGCCCGCGAAGAACGATAACGCAGTACCCAGCCCTATGCCTTCTCGAGCTTCTTCTCATGCGCCGTCACCTGCTGGCACAGCTCGATCATCTGTTCGCGCATCCAGCGGTTGGCCGGGTCCTGGTCGGTGCTTTCGTGCCAGTAGAGGTGGGTTTCCACCGGCGGCACATCGTTGACCGGCAGGCTGAAGGCGTGCAGGTCGTTACGGCGGGCGAAGCGTTCCGGCACGGTCATGACCATGTCGGTCTGCTGCAACACTTGCGAGGCCATCAGGTAATGCTGGGAGCGCAGGGCGATCTTGCGCTGGATGCCCATCTTGCCCAGGGCCAGGTCGACATGACCCAGACCGCTGCGACGGCTGGAAATATGGATGTGAGTCAGGCCCAGGTAATCGTCCAGGGTGAATTTCTCTTTGGCCGCCAGCGGGTGCCCTTTGCGCATCGCACAGACGTAGCGGTCTTCCATCAACTTGACGTGGCGTACCTGCGGGTCGGTGTTGAGCGGTGCGTCCACGGCGAAATCGAGGCGACCGGCCGCCAGCTCCTTGGTGGTCTCACGGCGCTTGGACAGGAAACTCTCGATGATCACCGTCGGTGCGAGGCGGCGCAGGCGCTGGAACAGCGGCGGCAGGATCACCGCTTCGGTCAGGTCGGTCATGCTGATTCGATATGTCTTCACTGCCTGTAGCGGGTTGAAAATACGGCTTTCCTGCACCGAGACCCGCAGCAGCGAAAGAGCGTTACGCACGGGGCCGATAATGTTCTGTGCCATCGGCGTGGGCACCATGCCCTGGGCGGTGCGGACGAACAGCGGATCGTTGAAGGTCTCGCGCAGGCGGGCCAGTGCGTTCGACACCGCGGGTTGGGTAATGCCGACGATCTGCCCGGCGCGGGTCAGGTTGGCTTCGGTGTAGATCGCGTCGAAGACGATGAAAAGGTTGAGGTCGACCTTGCTCAGATTCATTTACGCGGCTCTCTTATTGTGTGGACGGGTAGCCTTGGCTATCCGTCGATCATATATCGGTGATGAATGTTAATACACGCCGAGAATAGGCTAGGTAAATTTTCGTAGCTGTTCTAGCATCGATTGCATGACCTGAACAACTCCTCTGAAACCCTCGAAAAGGTAGAGCTGCCCATGGATTTCGCTTATTCGCCCAAGGTGCAAGAACTGCGTGAGCGCGTGACCGCGTTCATGGACACCTACGTCTATCCCGCCGAAGCCGTGTTCGAGCGCCAGGTTGCCGAAGGCGATCGCTGGCAGCCGACCGCGATCATGGAAGAACTCAAACTCAAGGCCAAGGCCGAAGGCCTGTGGAATTTGTTTCTGCCTGAGTCCGAGCTCGGCGCCGGCCTGACCAACCTCGAATACGCGCCGCTGGCGGAAATCATGGGTCGCTCGCTGCTGGGCCCCGAGCCGTTCAACTGCTCGGCGCCGGACACCGGCAACATGGAAGTGCTGGTGCGTTATGCCAACGAAGAACAGAAGCAGCGCTGGCTGGAGCCGCTGCTGCGCGGTGAAATCCGCTCGGCGTTCGCCATGACCGAACCGGACGTTGCGTCCTCCGATGCCACCAACATGGCGGCCCGCGCGGTGCGTGATGGCGATGAGTGGGTCATCAACGGCAAGAAATGGTGGACTTCCGGCGCCTGTGACCCACGTTGCAAGATCCTGATCTTCATGGGGCTGAGCAATCCCGACGCGCCACGCCACGCGCAACACTCGATGATTCTGGTGCCGGTCGATACCCCCGGCGTGAAGATCGTGCGTCCGCTGCCGGTGTTCGGTTATGACGATGCACCCCACGGTCACGCCGAGGTGCTGTTTGAAAATGTACGGGTGCCGTACGAAAACGTCCTGCTGGGCGAAGGACGCGGCTTCGAGATTGCTCAAGGTCGCCTTGGCCCTGGCCGGATTCACCACTGCATGCGCTCGATCGGCATGGCTGAGCGCGCGCTGGAACTGATGTGCAAACGCTCGGTAAACCGCACCGCGTTCGGCAAACCGCTGGCGCGCCTGGGCGGCAACATCGACAAGATCGCCGACTCGCGGATGGAAATCGACATGGCTCGCCTGTTGACCTTGAAAGCGGCATACATGATGGACACCGTCGGCAACAAAGTGGCAAAGAGCGAAATCGCGCAGATCAAGGTGGTGGCGCCGAACGTGGCCTTGCGGGTGATCGACCGGGCGATCCAGATCCATGGCGGGGCAGGGGTGTCGAACGATTTCCCGCTGGCCTACATGTATGCGATGCAGCGCACCCTTCGCCTGGCCGACGGCCCGGATGAAGTGCACCGCGCGGCGATCGGCAAGTTCGAAATCGGCAAGTACGTGCCGAAAGAGATGCTGCGTAGCGGGCAGTAAGTCCGCAGCGGCTTCCATCGTCAGCAGGCTGGCTCCCACAGGTTCAGTGTGATCCCTGTGGGAGCCAGTCTGCTGGCGATGGCGTCGATAAACTCAATACATCAACATCAGCTTCAATACACCCAAACCTCAACCCGCCGGTTCTTGATCCGACCTTCATCCGCGTTGTTGGCCGCCACCGGCATTTCGGCACCGAAGCCGCGAATTTCGCGCAGCACCACGCCGCTTTTCACCAGTTCCCGCCGCACCGCCATGGCCCGCAGTTTCGACAACAGGTCGGCACGCGCCGGGTCGCTCTTGGCATCGCCAAAACCCACCAGCGTGACTTGCCGATCGGTTTTGTCATGCTGCTTTATATAGTCGAGTACCCGCGACAGGTCCTGCCGGGCCTTATTGTCGAGGCTGGCGCTGCCTTCTTCGAAGCGAAAGTTGACGCTCAGTCGTTGGGCGTGGCGGCTGAGCCCCTGATAGCCCTCGGGCATCAGTGCGTTGGGGGTGACGGCCATGGCCTGCACGGTCTGGGCGATGAAACCGTTGGCGGCAACGATCGCCTGGCCCTGGCTGCTTTGGGCGAAGGCCACCAGTGCCTCGGCCCAGGGATTTTTCCCGTTTGGCGGCAGGTAAAAGAACAAGCGGCGGGATAGCGGATAGTCTTCGGTGGCAATCAGGCTGCCCTGCGGCAGCATGGCCTGGGATTGACCATCGACAATCGCTACGGCTTTGGCCTGGCGCACGTAAGGCAGACCAATAAAGCCTATGCCTTGCGGGTCGAGGCTGACGGCGTCGGACAACTGTTCGCTGGACTCGAAGCGTTTCGCGACACTGCTGAGGGATTTTCCGTGGCCACTGAGGACCAGTTCCTTGAAGGTGTCGTAGGTGCCGGATTGATCATCCCGCGCATACAGATGAATCGTCCCGCCGCTGCCGCCGAGTTCTTCCCAGGTTTTGACTTCGCCACTGAAAATACGCGCCAGTTGCACGGTGTCGAGTTGGTTCAGCGGGTTCTGCGGGTGAAGGATGATCGCCAGGCCGTCGATGGCGATGACCTGTTCGGCGCCAGGGCTTTTCAGATCACCCAGCGATTGGAGGTCGCCCACTTCGCGATCCTTGATCGGACGTGATGAGGCTGCCAGGTCGGCGCCGCCGGTTTTCAGCGCGCTGAAGCCGGTGCTGGAACCGTGGGCCGTGAGCTCTACCTCGACCCGGTGTCCCTGTGCGGTTTCACCGACGATCCGCACTTCATTGGCCTTGTCCGGGGCCTCGGCGTGTATTTTGATAAGGCCCTGTTGGCGCATCAAGCCTTCGACCAACGCCGGGCCTAAGGCCGCGCCGATGGTGTTGGAACCCTGGATGCGCAGCACCGGGCCTTTTTCGGGCACCGGTAAATCGCTGGCCGAGGCCGTCAACGGCAGCCAGTTGCACAGTAGCAACAGGAACAACACACGCAGCGTCATGCCGGCACCTTACATTGCGAAAGAGGTGCCGGGAGATTAAGTCAGTAAGGTTTCCGAAATATGACGCTTTCCAGTCTGTGGGAGCGAGCCTGCAACATAGAATCTCCCACAGGAGGGAATTGCATGGTGCTTGTGATCAGCTCAATTCAAGCCAGATCGGCGCATGATCCGAGGGTTTTTCCATGCCGCGCAGCTCGTAGTCCACGCCCGCATCCTTGACCCGCGGCAGCAAGCCGTGGGACGCCAGGATCAAGTCGATGCGCAGACCGCGCTTGGGCTCGTCTTCAAAGCCGCGGCTGCGGTAGTCGAACCAGCTGAAACGATCGGCCACATCCGGGTTGAGGTGACGGAAGCTGTCCACCAGGCCCCAGTTTTTCAAGCGGGCCATCCACTCGCGCTCTTCCGGCAGGAAGCTGCATTTGCCGGTTTTCAGCCAGCGCTTCATGTTGTCCGGACCGATCCCGATGTCGCAGTCTTCCGGGGAAATGTTCACATCGCCCATGACTACCAGCGGCTGCTCGTTCTTGAACTGGCTTTCCAGCAGTTGCTGCAGATCGCTGTAGAAACGTTGCTTGGCCGGGAATTTGGTCGGGTGGTCGCGGCTTTCACCTTGTGGGAAGTAGCCGTTCATGATGGTCACCGGCACACCATTGGCGTCGGCGAATGTGCCCCAGATGAAGCGCCGCTGTGCGTCTTCTTCATCGGTGGCGAAACCTTTGTGCAGGGCCAGTGGCTCCTGACGCGAGAGCAGGGCCACGCCGTAATGCCCCTTTTGCCCATGGAAATACACGTGATAGCCCAGGGCCTTGATTTCGTCGAGCGGAAACTGGTCATCGTGGACCTTGGTTTCCTGCAAGCCGATCACATCGGGCTGGTGCTTTTCAATCAGCGCCGCCAGCTGATGGGGACGGGCGCGCAGCCCGTTGATGTTGAAGGAGACAATCTTCATGGTCGGCAGTCCTGGCAAAAGGGCGATGCTATCTGACATGGTGCAATCGGGCCAGTATTGGGGGAGGGGATTTACAGTCTTCAACCAGAACTTCATCGACAGTGCTGCCGTCTTCGCGGGCAGGCTCGCTCCCACAGGTCAGGAGTCTGGTCTATACCTTTGTGGGAGCGAGCCTGCTCGCGAAGACGGCAGCACATCCAACGCTGATTTTGGATCAGTAGGGAACTGTGCAGGCGCCGCCAGGCTCGTACCCATAAGAAAGAGCGCAGCCACCCGAGCCGCGCCGGGGAGATCAACCGCCATGCCCGAAACCTCCACCGCCATCGCTGATATCCACATGCTCGACAGCGGCTATTCCCGCGAAGCGCGTTCGTTGTTGTACCAGGCTTATCGGCACGAGCCGACGTTCAGTTACCTGTTCGAGTCGGAACGTCCCGGCTATGAACAACGGGTGCGCGCCACCGTACGGGAGCTGGTCAAGCAGCACTTCCTGCAGGATTTGCCGGCCATCGGCCTGTTGGTCAACGATCGTTTGATCGGCATTGCCCTGATCGCGCCACCGCAACGTCGGTTGGGCATCACCGAAAGCTGGGCCTGGCGCCTGCGGATGGTGCTCAGTACTGGCTTTCGCTGCACCCGGCGCTACCTGGAGTATCACGATGCCGTCGCGGCGTGCAGTCCGTCCGACGCGGTGCATGTCCTTCCGTTGCTGGGGGTTCACCCGCAATTCCAGGGCAAACACTTCGGCGAGCAGTTGCTGCAAGCGGTGCATAACTGGTGCGCGGTGGATGAAAGCTCTCAGGGGGTGATGCTCGATACCGGCAATCCGCGCTATCTGGAGTTTTACAAGCGTCAGGGTTATGAGGAAATCGGCGAGGTGGCCGTAGGACCGATTCGCGAGCATGTGTTTTTCCACGCCAACCCTCAGGTGGTACAAACCGCCACGGCTTGAACGGCGAACTTTACAGACGCGCCAGGCTCTATCACGCTCCCATGTTCGTGATCCATGCCCGTGATAGCATCCGCGCCTATGAAGTTTCCAGGAAGAATTACCAGTGGCGTGCTCATGCTGATCAGCAGCTGCGCGGCACTGGCCCAAAGTGAATTGGATGTGCGGATCAAACCGTCCAACGATGCACTGAAAGCCAATATAGAGGGCTATATCGGCAGTCTCGGCGATCGTGATGAAGAAGCCTTGTTGCGCTTCAGTCGTGGCGCCGAGGAGCAGGCGCGCAAGGCTGCCCAGGCCCTGGGTTATTACCAGCCGCAGATCGACAGTGATGTGAAGGGCGGCAAGACGCCGCGCCTGATACTTAACATCGAGCCCGGTGAACCGGTGCATTTGCGCAACGTCACCATCCGCGTCGACGGCCCGGCGGCATCCCTCAAAGCCTTTCGTGTGCCCAAGAGCCATGCGCTGCAAACCGGTGCCGTGCTTAACCATGGCCAGTACGACGACGCCAAGCGCCTGATCCAGAACCAGGCCTCACGCTACGGGTTTTTCAGCGGCCGTTTTACCCGTTCGAAGCTGTCGGTCGACCCGAGGGCCGGTGTGGCCGATATCGAACTGATCTACGACAGCGGCCCGCGTTACTCCCTGGGTAAGGTCAGCTTCGAGGGCGACACGCCGTTCGACGAGGATCTGCTGCAACGCATGGTGCCGTTCAAGGCCGGCACGCCCTATGACGCCGAATTGATCGCCGAACTCAACCAGGCGCTGCAATCGAGTGGCTACTTCGAAGGCGTGCGGGTCGATGCGGCTCCGACGGCATCCAGGGACGATGTGATCCCGGTGGACGTCAAACTGGAAACCCGCAAGCCGCGCACCATGGGTCTTGGTCTTGGCTATTCCACCGACGTCGGCCCCCGGGTCAAGGCCAACTGGACCCGGCATTGGGTCAACCCGCAAGGTCACAGCTACGGTTGGGAGACCGAAATTTCGGCGCCCCGGCAAAACGTCGGGGTGTTCTACGACATCCCCCTGGACCCACCGCTGACCGACAAACTGCGTTTCGCCGGTGGTTATCAGAACGAAGAAATCGCCGACAAGGACAGCCTCAGCAAGTTGCTGACGCTGGGTCCGGAATGGCACAGCAAGTTACCCAGCGGCTGGCAGCGGGTGGTGTCGCTCAAGTGGCAACGCGAAGAATACCGGCTCGGCGACGATTCCGGGCTCAGCACCTTGCTGATGCCCGGCGTGAGTTATTCGTACCTCAAAAGCGACAATCGCATCGATCCACACAACGGCTATCGCCTGGAGTTCGAAACCAAAGTGGCCAAGGAAGGCTTGGGCTCGGACAACAACTTGCTGTACGGCACGGCGCTGGTCAAAGGCCTGACCACGGTGTTCGACAAGCACCGTTTGCTCGGTCGGGTACAGGTCGGCGGCAGTGCCACCAACGGCTATAAATCGATACCGCCTTCGCTGCGGTTCTTTGCCGGTGGCGACCAGAGCGTGCGCGGTTACGACTACCAGAGCCTGTCCCCGGAAAACAACCAGGGCGATCGTATCGGCGGTCGCTACATGGTCACCGCCAGTGCCGAGTATCAATACTCTGTCGCTGAAAAATGGCGGGTTGCAACCTTTATCGACCAAGGCAACGCCTTCAATACCCTCGAATTGCCGAACCTCAAGACCGGGGTCGGTATCGGCGTGCGCTGGGTCTCGCCGGTGGGGCCGATCCGCCTCGACCTGGCCCATGCGATGGACGACGATGGTGGCATTCGACTGCACTTTTCCATGGGGCCTGAGTTGTGAAGCCTGTTTTTGTGAAGCGTGGCTTGAAAGTAACGCTGCTGGCGATCACGGCGCTGCTGCTGTTGGTGGTTTTGGCGCTGACCACGGTGCTGGGTACGGCAACGGGCAGTCGCTGGGCGCTGGGGTTTGTACCGGGGCTGAGCCTGGATAATTTCCAGGGTCGCTTGGGCGGACAGTGGAGCGCCGACCGTGTTCTGTGGCAGCAAGACACCCTCCAGGTCGAACTCAATAAAGTCATTTTTGCCTGGTCGCCGTTGTGCCTGACGCGCATGACCTTATGTATCGAGCAGTTGAAGGCCGATCAGGTCAGCCTGCAATTGCCGCCCGGTGCGCAGGAAGAGAGCAGCGGACCGATCAGTCTTCCGGATTTGCAGCTGCCCGTGGCGCTCGAATTGGGGGACATTCAGGTCGGCAGCCTGCTGTTCAATGGCAGCGAACAGCTCAAAGGCCTGCAATTGGCGGCGCACTGGACGGTCAACGGCTTGCAGATCGATTCGGTGCAATTGCAGCGCGATGAACTGAGCCTGAATCTGTCCGGTTTGCTGCAGCCGACCGGCAACTGGCCGCTCAAGGCTGAAGGCAAATTAACCCTGCCGACGCCGGGTGCTGAACCGTGGGCGCTGGCGCTGGCGCTGAAGGTCGATGGCGACCTGCTCAAAACCCTGAATCTGAAAGCCGACAGCAGCGGCTATCTGAACGGACAGCTGAGCGGCGAACTGCAACCGCTGGTGGAGAACCTGCCAGCCAAAGTGCGTATCACCGCCGACGGCTTCAAGGCCAGCGCCGACCTGCCGGACACGCTGTTACTCAATCAGCTTGAGGTCAGCGGAGTTGGCGATCTGAAAAGCGGTTATCAGTTGCTCGGTAAAGCCACGTTGCCTGCCGAGCAAGGCCCGGTGGCGCTGCTGCTGCAAGGCAAGGTCGACGCCAACGGCGCGCAGATCGCCGCGCTGGATTTGACGGCCAGCGACAAGCAAAGCCTCAAGGTCACCGGGCAACTGGACTGGAGCAAAGGCTTGAGTGCCGAAGCGAAAGTCGATTGGCTGGACTTCCCGTGGCACCGTCTTTATCCGCTCATTGACGAACCGGAAGTGGCCTTGCGCACCTTCAAGAGCGAAGTCTCCTACACCGACGGCAAGTACCTCGGCCACTTCGATGCCGCTCTGGATGGCCCGGCCGGTGCATTCAGCCTGACCAGCCCGTTCGCCGGCGACCTGACGAAAGTCTATCTGCAACAGATTCAATTGACCGCCGGGCAGGGTAAGGCCGACGGGCACCTGAACCTGCAATTCGCCGATGGCATTGCCTGGGATACCGCGCTGGATCTTTCGGCGATCAACCCGGCGTACTGGGTCGCTGAGCTGCCGGGCACCCTCGCCGGACCGTTGCGCAGCAAAGGCGAAATGAAGAATGAAACGCTCAGCCTCAACGCCGATCTCGATCTGAAGGGCAAACTGCGTGGCCAACCGGCCGTATTGCAAGCCAAGGCCGAGGGCAGCGGTGAGCAATGGAATCTGAACGCGCTGCAGATTCGCCTCGGTGATAACAGCATCAACGGCAAGGGCAGCCTGCAACAGAAACTTGCCGGGCAGATCGACATCAAGTTGCCACGCCTGGCTCAACTCTGGCCGCAATTGCGTGGCCAGATCAATGGCCGGGTCGATGTCGCCGGCACGCTCAAGGCCCCACAAGGCAAGCTCGGGCTGCAAGGTTCGCAACTGGCATTCGCCGATCATCGCCTGCAAAGCCTGAACCTGGACGCCACCCTCGACAGTGCACAACGGGCGAAAATCGACCTCAAGGGCAGCGGCATCCAGACTGGCGATACTTCGCTCGGCACCTTGACCGCCAGCGGCCAGGGCGACATCAAGAACCAGAAGCTGAACCTCGACCTGCAAGGGCCGAAGCTGAAACTCGCCCTCGGGCTGGACGGCGCGCTGGACAAGGGCAATTGGCGCGGACGCCTGGCCAGCGGGGATATTCAGGCCGGAGGCCAGGACTGGAAACTGCAAGGCCCGGCGAAGCTGGAACGCCTGGCCGACGGCAAGATCAACTTCGGCGCCCATTGCTGGATGTCCGGGCCGGCCAGTCTGTGCGGTGAGGATCAGCGCTTGATGCCTGAACCGAAGCTGCGTTATCACCTCAAGCAATTTCCCATCGATAGCCTCGCCCAGTGGTTGCCGAAGGATTTTGCCTGGCAGGGCCGACTCAACGCTGACGTGCAATTGGATGTTCCGGCCAGCGGCCCGAATGGCCAGATCAGCATCGACGCCAGTGGCGGCACGTTGCGGGTCAAGGAAAAGGACCAGTGGCTGGACTTCCCGTACCAGACCCTGAAACTCACCAGCACACTCACGCCCAAGCGCATCGATACCGATCTGAACTTCGTCGGCGGCAGACTCGGCGAACTGATGGTGCAGGCGCAGATCAACCCGCTGGCGAACAACAAACCCATCAGCGGTTCCTTCCGCTTGAGCGGCCTGGACCTGTCGGTGGCGCGTCCGTTCGTGCCCATGGTCGAGAAACTGACCGGGCGCTTGAACGGCAGCGGCACCCTTGCAGGCACGCTGCTGGCACCGCAGGTCAACGGCAATCTGCTGCTCAGCGATGGCGAGATGTCCGGGCCGGAGTTGCCGATGGAGATCGAGGCTTTGCAGCTGCGGGCGGTGATCGCCGGTGAAACCGTGCAGCTTGACGGCGGCTGGAAAAGTGGCAAGACCGGGCAGGGCAGCCTTAACGGCAACATCGCCTGGGGCCAGGCACTGGTGGTGGACCTGGCGCTCAAGGGCTCGCAATTGCCGGTCACTGTCGAACCCTACGCCAAGCTTGAAGTGGCGCCGGACCTGAACATCTCGATCAAGGACGACAAGCTCGCGGTCGCCGGTAAAGTGCGGGTGCCCAAAGGTGATATCACCATTCGCGAGTTGCCGCCGACGACGGTCAAGGTCTCCGATGACACGGTGATCGTCGGCCAGCAAACCGAAGAGGGCAAACCACCGATGGCCACGGTCATGGACATCGATGTGGTGGTCGGAGAGGAAAAACTGAGCTTTGCCGGTTTCGGCCTTACGGCGAACCTGCAAGGTCATGTGCACATCGGTGACAACCTGGATACCCGTGGCGAGCTTTGGCTCAACGATGGACGTTATCGTGCCTACGGCCAGCGCCTGACGGTGCGTCGGGCGCGTTTGCTGTTTGCAGGTCCCATCGACCAGCCGTATCTCGATATCGAGGCGATCCGCCAGACCGATGATGTCATCGCCGGTATTCGCTTGAGCGGCAGTGCCGAGCAGCCGACCACGCAAATCTTCTCCGAGCCGGCCATGAGCCAGGAGCAGGCGTTGTCTTACCTGGTGCTGGGGCGTCCACTGAGCACCAGTGGCGAGGACAACAACATGCTTGCCCAGGCCGCGCTCGGGTTGGGGCTGATGGGCAGTTCCGGGGTGACCGGCGGCCTGGCGAAGAACCTGGGCATCGAGGATTTTCAACTCGATACCCAGGGCAGCGGCAACACCACCAGCGTGGTCGCCAGCGGCAACCTCTCGGAAAAGCTCAGCCTGCGCTATGGCGTCGGCGTGTTCGAACCGGCCAATACCATCGCCTTGCGCTACAAGCTGAGCAAAAAGGTCTACCTCGAAGCGGCGGGCGGCGTGGCCAGTTCGCTGGACATCTTCTACAAGCGGGATTTCTAGACCCCGTTTTCTTACATAAACCGAGTCGCTCCCTTCGCGAGCCAGCCCGCTCCCACAAGGATCACACCGTACCTGTGGGTGCGGGCTTGCTCGCGAAGGCGTCATATAGGCCAACTGAAATTCCGACACCATTGGTCAACTAATTGCTAAGCAACCTAACTATTACGTTGACATTGGCTGCCTAGGCAGTAACATCTTGACATACATTCACTGCCTAGGCAGCTAATTGGTGGTCAGATGAAGCATTTCACCCCGGACAACTTCCACAATTGCCATCTCGGTCTCTTGCTCGGACGCGCTGCGCTGCTCAAGGACCGGATCATCGACACGCACATGGAGCCCCACGGCATCACCGCCGCGCAGTTCAAGGTGTTGATCATCATGGCCCAGTTCGGCGTCGATTCACCGGGCGAGCTGTGCCGGCACTTGTCGCTGGACAGCGGTTCGATGACCCGCATGCTCGATCGCCTGGAACAGAAAGGTTTCCTCGCCCGCCAACGCTCCGAAGCGGACCGCCGCCAGGTGCGGCTGGTGTTGACCGAAGAAGGGCAGCATCTGGCCGACCGCCTGCCGCATATCGGTGCCGATGCCATGAACGAACTGGCCGGCGCTGTCACCCCGGAAGAACTGCAAACCCTGGAACAGATCCTGAAGAAAATCTTGCTGGCCGCCGGTGACTCGATCACGGTGCTGCGCTTAGGTGGCAATCATGAACAGTAAAGCCCTGCGCACCGGCCTGAGCCTGGTGCTGTTGGCCATGAGCCTGGGCGGTTGCGCCAATTACAGCGGCCTGACCACCGAAGGCGTCAGCCTCGATGCGAAAAGCCTCAAGGCCGGGCAAACCCTGAGCGGCGTCACTTTGTCGCCGGCGGCCTGGCCGAAAAGTGACTGGTGGAAAAGCCTCGGCGATCCGCAACTTGACGGCCTGATCCGCGAAGCCCTGCACGATAGCCCGGACATGCAGATCGCCGACGCCCGCGCCCATCAGGCCAGCGCCGCTGCCTCCGCCGCCGATGCCGAACGGATGCCGACCCTCGATGCCAGCGCCGGCGTCAGCCGATCACGGCTGGCCCGCGATCAGGATCCACGAGGCGAGGGCGATGCTTACTCGTCCGTGCGTAACATCGGCGCCAGCTTCAATTACAACTTCGACCTCTGGGGTGGCCAGCGTGATGCCTGGGAAGCCGCGCTGGGCCAGGCCCGCGCTGCCGAAGTCGACCAGCAGGCCGCACAGCTGACCCTCTCCGCCGACGTGGCCCGCGCCTACAGCGATCTGGGGCAGGCGCATATTGTCTATGACCTGTCCGCCGAAGACCTCAAACGCACCCAACAAATGCTTGACCTGAGTAAGCGTCGCCTGAGTGCCGGGATCGACAGCCAGTACCAGTTCCAGCAGAGCGAAAGCCTGGAAGCCACTTCAGAAGCCAATCTGATTGACGCCGATAAACGCCTGCAAAGCGCGAAGATTGCCCTGGCCGTGCTGCTCGGCAAAGGCCCGGATCGCGGCAATGAAATCGCTCGGCCGCAAATCCTCAAGGCCAGCGCCGTTTCCTTGCCGTCCGTGCTGCCGGCCGAGTTGCTCGGTCGACGTCCGGACCTGGTGGCGGCGCGCTGGCGGGTCGAGGCAGCGAGCAAGAACATCGACGCCGGCAAAACCCGCTTCTATCCCAACCTCAATCTGAGTGCCGCCGTCGGTGCCGAGTCGTTGCTGGGTGATGCGATGTTCGGATCGGCCAGCCGTTTCTTCAACATTGCGCCGACGATTTCCGTGCCGATTTTCGACGGTGGCCGCCTGCGTGCCGACCTCGATGCCCGCGATGCCGATTACGACCTCGCGGTGGCGCAGTACAACAAAAGTCTGGTCAAAGCGCTGGGGGATGTCAGTGACAACATCAACCAGTTGCGCGATATCGGTCGGCAAATCGCTGCCCAGCAGCACGCCACCGACATCGCCCAGGACTCTTACAACACCGTGGTCCAGCGGTACGGTTCCGGCATCGGTAATTACCTGGACGTGCTCAGCATCGAACAGCAATTGCTCCAGGCCCAGCGTCAGCTGGCCAACCTGAATGCCGAGCAGATCGACCTGTCGATCCAACTGATGCAGGCGCTGGGCGGCGGATTTCAGCCTGAGGCCATTGCCTCGGCCGGCACCGCTCCAGTCACGCTGACTCACTGATTCAAGGTACTTGTCATGGCCATTGCCGATACAACTCAAACGTCTGAAAACTCTCCCGGCAACCCTAATGCGGGCAAGCGTAAATTCATGTTGCTGGCCCTTGCCGTGCTGGTCGCACTGAGCGGCGCCGGTGTCTGGGCATACCACGAATTCTACGGGCGCTGGAGCGAAAGCACCGACGACGCCTACGTCAACGGCAACGTGGTGGAAATCACCCCGCTGGTCACCGGCACTGTGGTGAGTATCGGTGCCGACGATGGCGATCTGGTTCAGGAAGGCCAGGTGCTGGTGAATTTCGACCCGAACGACGCCCAAATCGGTCTGCAAAATGCCCAGGCCCAACTGGCGCGTACCGTGCGCCAGGTGCGCGGCTTGTACAGCAACGTCGACGGCATGAAAGCCCAGGTCAATGCGCAGCAAGCCGAAGTGCAGAAGGCTCAGGACAACTTCAATCGACGGAAAAACCTTGCAGCCGGCGGGGCGATTTCCCAGGAAGAACTGTCCCACGCCCGCGACGACCTGACCTCGGCGCAAAACGCCCTGGCCAACGCCAAACAACAACTCAAGACCACCAGCGCATTGGTGGATGACACCGTGGTCTCGTCCCATCCGGACGTGATGGCCGCCGCCGCGCAATTGCGTCAGGCCTACCTGAACAATGCCCGCAGCACCTTGATCGCCCCAGTGACCGGCTATGTGGCCAAGCGCACCGTTCAACTCGGTCAGCGCGTGCAACCGGGCACTGCGCTGATGGCGGTGATCCCGCTGGATCAACTGTGGATCGACGCCAACTTCAAGGAAACCCAACTGCGTGACATGCGCATCGGCCAGCCCGTGGAGATCGAAACCGACCTCTATGGCAGCGACGTGAGATACAGCGGCACCATCGACAGCCTAGGCGCCGGCACCGGTAGCGCGTTTGCCTTGCTGCCGGCACAGAACGCCACCGGTAACTGGATCAAGATCGTGCAGCGGGTGCCGGTGCGGATTCACGTCAATGCCCAGGAGCTTGCCAAGCACCCCTTGCGGGTCGGCCTGTCGACCGTGGTCGATGTGGACCTGCGCGACCAGAGCGGCCCGGTGCTGGCGCAACAGCCACCGCAGAAGGCTTCGTTCACCACCAACATCTATGACCGTCAGTTGGCCGAGGCCGACGCGATGATCACTCAGCTGATTCACGATAACAGCGCCGCAGTCAGCAAGACCGCGCAACGCTGATTCGCCAATCTGCCATCCCACAGGGTGAGCTGCGACCGACCGTCTGGTTTCAAAGGATTCGCGATGAGCAATAACGCTTCTTTCACGCCCCCCAGCCTGCTGCTCAGCACCATCGGTCTGTCGCTGGCGACCTTCATGCAAGTGCTCGATACCACCATCGCCAACGTGGCGTTGCCGACGATCTCCGGCAACCTCGGCGTGAGCTCCGAGCAGGGCACCTGGGTGATCACCTCGTTTGCCGTGAGTAACGCCATCGCCTTGCCGTTGACCGGTTGGCTCAGCCGGCGTTTCGGCGAGGTGAAGTTGTTTGTCTGGGCGACCCTGCTGTTTGTGCTCGCGTCGTTCCTGTGCGGGGTCTCCACCTCGATGCCGGAGCTGGTGGGCTTTCGGGTCCTGCAAGGGGTGGTGGCGGGGCCGTTGTATCCGATGACCCAGACGCTGCTGATTGCGGTCTATCCCCCGGCAAAAAGGGGGATGGCCCTGGCACTGTTGGCGATGGTGACGGTGGTGGCGCCGATTGCCGGACCGATCCTCGGTGGCTGGATCACCGACAGTTACAGCTGGCCGTGGATCTTCTTCATCAACGTGCCCATCGGTTTGTTTGCTGCGTGGGTGGTCACGCAACAGATGAAGAAACGTCCGGTGATCACCCGTCGGCAACCCATGGACTATGTGGGCCTGATCGCCTTGATCATCGGTGTCGGTGCTTTGCAGATCGTCCTCGACAAAGGCAACGATGCCGACTGGTTCGAATCGAGCTTCATCATTATCGGCTCGGTGATTTCCGTGGTCGCCCTGGCGTTCTTCGTGATCTGGGAAATGACCGATGAGCATCCGGTGGTGAACCTGCGGCTGTTTGCTCACCGCAACTTCCGCTACGGCACCATCGTGCTGATCCTGGGTTATGCCGGGTTCTTCGGCATCAATCTGATCCTGCCGCAATGGCTGCAGACCCGCCTGGGCTACACCGCGACCTGGGCCGGTTTCGCCGTGGCGCCGCTGGGCATCCTGCCGGTGCTGCTGTCACCCTTCGTCGGCAAATATGCGCCGCGCTTCGACATGCGCTTGCTGGCGGGGCTGGCCTTCCTGGCCATCGGCCTGAGCTGTTTCATGCGCGCCGGTTTTACCAACGAGGTGGATTTCCAGCACATCGCCATGGTGCAGCTGTTCATGGGCATCGGCGTGGCGCTGTTTTTCATGCCGACCCTGACCATCCTGCTGTCGGACCTGCCGCCGAACCAGATCGCCGACGGCTCTGGTCTCGCCACCTTCCTGCGAACCCTGGGCGGCAGCTTCGCGGCTTCGTTGACCACCTGGATCTGGATCCGCCGCGCCGACCAGCACCACGCGTACCTGACTGAAAGCATCACCCCGTTCGATCCGGCGACCCGCGAGGCCATGACCCATCTGGGCGGGGCGGGGGCCAAGGCGTATACACAGCTGGATCAGATGGTGATCAGCCAGGCGTACATCATGTCCACGGTGGATTACTTCACCTTGCTGGGCTGGATGTTCATGGGCTTGATCTTGATTGTGTGGCTGGCCAAACCACCGTTTACCGCCAAGGCCGGGCCTGCGGCCTCCGCCGGCCACTAAGGCAAAACGCGGTCAAAATGTGGGAGCGGGCTTGCTCGCGAAGGCGGTGCGTCAGATGACATTGATGCAGCTGACACACCGCCTTCGCGAGCAAGCCCGCTCCCACAGGGGATCTGTGTGTGGCGGTCAGTTGGTGGGGGCTGCAAGTTGCGGCGGCGGGATGAAGTCAAACGGCGCCAACGCAAACCCCTGCTCATCGACCTGCAATGCCCAACCCTGTCGATCCCAATCTCCCAGCACAATGCGCCGGGCGGCCTGATCGCCGAGCTGCAACTTGTGGATGGCCGGGCGGTGAGTGTGGCCATGAATCAGGGTTTTTACCCCGTACTGCTGCATGATCCGCGGAATTTCTTCGGGCGTGACATCGACGATGTCATTGGCCTTCATCCGCGTTTGTGCCCGGCTTTCGCTGCGCAGCTTGCGCGCCAGTTTATGCCGGGTGCCCAAAGGCAGATGCCTCAGGATGAACAGGGTGATGGGGTTACGCAGGTAGCGACGCAGCTTCATATAGGCTTCGTCGCGGGTGCACAGGCTGTCGCCGTGCATCAGCAGCACCGGCTCGCCGTTGAATTGCACGACACTCGGGTCTTTCAGCAAGGTGCAGCCGGCCTGTTTGCAGAAGGTCTGGCCGAGCATGAAATCACGATTGCCGTGCATCAGAAAAATGGCCGTGCCGCTGTCGCTCAAATCGCGCAGGGCCTGGCAGATAGAGCGCTGAAAGGGGGTCATGGCGTCGTCGCCAATCCACGCCTCGAAAAAGTCGCCCAGAATGTACAACGCACTCGCCGAGCGGGCGCGTCCGGCGAGCAAATCCAGAAACGCCCGGGTAATGTCCGGGCGCTCCTCTTCCAGATGCAAGTCTGAAATCAGCAATATCACTCAATGATCTCGGCTTTCTCGATGATCACGTCGTCTGCTGGTACATCCTGGTGGCCGGACTTGGAAGTGGTGGCCACGCCTTTGATCTTGTCGACAACGTCGGTGCCGGCAGTCACTTTGCCGAATACCGCGTAACCCCAGCCCTGAACGTTCTTGCCGCTGTGGTTCAGGAAGCTGTTGTCAGCCACGTTGATGAAGAACTGCGCGGAAGCCGAATGCGGCTCCATGGTGCGGGCCATGGCGACGGTGTATTTGTCGTTGGAAAGACCGTTGTCGGCTTCGTTCTGGATGCTTGGACGCTTGTCTTTCTTTTCTTTCATGCCAGGCTCGAAACCGCCGCCCTGGATCATGAAATTACCGATGACACGGTGGAAAACGGTGTTTTCGTAGTGACCGGCTTTGACATATTCGACGAAGTTGGCAACGGTGATCGGTGCCTTTTCAGCGTTCAGTTCAAGGACGATGTCGCCGAAGTTGGTGGTCAATTTGACTTGGGTCATGTTGGCTACTCTTTAAGGAATTCGTGGGTTTCGGGGCAGCAAGGCCCGCAACCGTGTTGGCCGGCTTCGACCAAGGAGCGCAGTTTAGCGCGACGCACGCGAATTTCGAGGCTGTTTTTCGTTTACATCCGATTAAATGCAGCGGTTTTCCGGCCTGCTCTGTCAGCTGCTTGACGGCATCGGCTATGATAGCGGCTTTGTTTTGTCAGGCCCTTACTCCCGGCCACGCACTTGTACGTCCAAGGATCCTATGAGCAAGCCCACTGTCGACCCTACCTCGAACTCCAAGACCGGCCCTGCCGTGCCGGTCAACTTCCTGCGGCCGATCATCCAGGCAGACCTGGACTCGGGCAAGCACACGCAGATCGTCACCCGTTTCCCGCCTGAGCCCAACGGCTACCTGCACATCGGTCACGCCAAGTCGATCTGCGTGAACTTCGGCCTGGCCCAGGAGTTCGGCGGCGTCACGCACCTGCGTTTCGACGACACCAACCCGGCCAAGGAAGACCAGGAATACATCGACGCGATCGAAAGTGATGTCAAATGGCTGGGCTTCGAGTGGGCCGGCGAAGTGCGCTATGCCTCGCAGTATTTCGATCAGTTGCACGACTGGGCCGTCGAGCTGATCAAGGCCGGCAAGGCCTATGTCGACGACCTGACCCCCGAGCAGGCCAAGGAATACCGTGGCAGCCTGACCGAACCGGGCAAGAACAGCCCGTTCCGTGATCGTTCCGTGGAAGAAAACCTCGACTGGTTCGCCCGCATGCGCGCCGGTGAGTTCCCGGACGGCGCACGCGTATTGCGGGCCAAGATCGACATGGCGTCGCCGAACATGAACCTGCGCGATCCGATCATGTATCGCATCCGCCACGCTCACCACCACCAGACCGGTGACAAGTGGTGCATCTACCCCAACTACGACTTCACCCACGGTCAGTCGGACGCCATCGAAGGCATCACCCACTCGATCTGCACCCTGGAGTTCGAAAGTCACCGTCCGCTGTACGACTGGTTCCTCGACAGCCTGCCCGTGCCGGCGCATCCGCGTCAGTACGAGTTCAGCCGCCTGAACCTGAACTACACCATCACCAGCAAGCGCAAGCTCAAGCAGCTGGTGGACGAGGGCCACGTCAACGGTTGGGATGACCCGCGCATGTCCACGCTGTCGGGCTTCCGCCGCCGTGGCTACACGCCGAAATCGATCCGCAACTTCTGCGAAATGATCGGTACCAACCGTTCCGACGGCGTGGTTGACTTCGGCATGCTCGAATTCAGCATCCGCGACGACCTCGACCACAGCGCCCCGCGCGCCATGTGCGTGTTGCGCCCGCTGAAAGTCGTGATCACCAACTACCCGGAAGGCCAGGTCGAGAACCTCGAACTGCCATGCCACCCGAAAGAAGACATGGGCGTGCGTGCGCTGCCATTCGCCCGTGAGATCTACATCGACCGTGAAGATTTCATGGAAGAGCCGCCGAAGGGCTACAAGCGCCTGGAACCGGCCGGCGAAGTGCGCCTGCGCGGCAGCTACGTGATCCGCGCCGACGAAGCGATCAAGGACGCCGACGGCAACATCGTCGAGCTGCGTTGCTCTTACGACCCGGACACCCTGGGCAAGAACCCAGAAGGCCGCAAGGTCAAGGGCGTGATCCACTGGGTGCCGGCCGCCGCCAGCGTCGAGTGCGAAGTGCGTCTGTACGACCGTCTGTTCCGTTCTCCGAACCCGGAGAAGGCCGAAGACAGCGCCAGCTTCCTGGACAACATCAACCCTGATTCACTGCAGGTACTCACCGGTTGTCGTGCCGAACCGTCGCTGGGCAACGCACAGCCGGAAGATCGTTTCCAGTTCGAGCGCGAAGGCTACTTCGTCGCGGATATCAAGGACTCGAAACCCGGTCAGCCGGTATTCAACCGTACGGTGACCCTGCGTGATTCGTGGGGCCAGTGATTTAGTGTCAAGGAATTAAAGTGCTTACGATCTACAACACGCTCACCAAGAGCAAAGAAGTCTTCAAGCCGCTCGATGGCAACAAGGTGCGCATGTACGTGTGCGGCATGACCGTGTACGACTACTGCCACCTGGGCCACGGCCGCAGCATGGTCGCGTTCGACCTGGTGACCCGCTGGCTGCGGTTCAGCGGTTACGACCTGACCTACGTGCGCAATATCACCGACATCGACGACAAGATCATCAATCGGGCCAACGAGAATGGCGAGTCGTTCGAAGCCTTGACCGAGCGCATGATCGCGGCGATGCACGAAGACGAAGCGCGCCTGAACATCAAGAAGCCGGACATGGAACCGCGCGCCACGGATCACATCCCCGGCATGCACGCGATGATCCAGACCCTGATCGACAAGGGGTACGCCTACGCCCCGGGCAACGGCGACGTGTACTACCGCGTCGGCAAGTTCATGGGCTACGGCAAGCTGTCGCGCAAGAAAATCGAAGACCTGCGCATCGGCGCGCGCATCGAAGTCGACGAGTCAAAGCAGGACCCGCTGGACTTCGTGCTGTGGAAAGCTGCCAAGCCGGGCGAGCCGAGCTGGGAATCGCCGTGGGGCGCCGGGCGTCCGGGCTGGCACATCGAGTGCTCGGTGATGTCGACTTGCTGCCTTGGCGAGACGTTCGATATTCATGGCGGCGGCAGCGACCTCGAATTCCCGCACCACGAAAACGAAATCGCCCAGAGCGAAGCGGCCACCGGCAAGACCTACGCCAACGCGTGGATGCATTGCGGCATGATCCGGATCAATGGCGAGAAGATGTCCAAGTCCTTGAACAACTTCTTCACCATCCGCGACGTGCTCGACAAGTACCACCCGGAAGTCGTGCGTTACCTGCTGGTGTCGAGCCACTACCGCAGCGCCATCAACTACTCGGAAGACAACCTCAAGGACGCCAAAGGCGCCCTGGAGCGTTTCTACCACGCGTTGAAAGGCCTGCCGAGCGTGGCGCCGGCGGGCGGCGAAGCGTTCGTCGAGCGTTTCACCCAGGTGATGAACGACGACTTCGGCACGCCGGAAGCCTGTGCGGTGCTGTTCGAGATGGTGCGCGAGATCAACCGCCTGCGTGAGAGCGATCTCGATGCGGCAGCCGGTCTGGCAGCGCGCTTGAAGGAATTGGCCAGCGTACTGGGCGTGTTGCAGCTCGAAGCCGATGATTTCCTGCAAGCCGGTGCCGAAGGGCGCGTGGATGCAGCCGAAGTCGAAGCGCTGATCGCTGCGCGCCTGGCGGCCCGTGCCGCTAAAGACTGGGCCGAATCTGACCGCATCCGCGACCAGCTCACCGCCATGGGCGTGGTGCTGGAAGACGGCAAGGGCGGCACGACCTGGCGTCTGGCTGACTGATTGCTGCACCGGCTGTAAAACAAAACCCGCCTTGTGCGGGTTTTTGTTTATCGGTAGGGCGCTCGGACTGTAGTGCCAAGGCTGACGTCTTCGCGAGCAGGCTCGCTCCCACATTGGATCTTTGTGATATTTGAGTTTTGTGCGCGAGGCAGATCCCCTTTGGGAGCGAGCCTGCTCGCGAAGGTTTAAAGCCAAACACTGCCAGTGCGGCTCGCTCGCTACTCCGCCTGGCGCAACCGCTTGTAAAGGGTATTGCGGCTAACCCCCAGCCGCCGCGCCAGATGGGATATGTTCCCCCCAACCGCCTGCAACTGCCGATTCAACTCCTCGGCATCATCAAGATCCACCACCAGCGACTCCGGCGTCTCCACCGGTTCCATCTCCAGATCGACAAAGAAATCGTCCGGCAAATGCTCCAGCCGCACCGGTTGTTCCTCGGCCATGGCCAGTGCCACCTGCATCACGCTGCTGACCTGGCGCAAATTCCCCGGCCAAGGATGACGATCGAACAACTCCAATACCTCACGGCTCAAACCGGCCCACTGGCTTGGTTCGCGGTGTTGCTCCCACAAACGCTTGAACAGTGCCTGTTTGTCGCTGCGCTCGCGTAGCGGCGGTAATTCCAGGGTCAGGCCGCCAATGCGGTAATACAGATCCTCGCGGAAGCGCCCTAACTGTACCTGTTCGCGCAACGAACGGTTGGTCGCCGAAATGATGCGAATGTCCACCGGGAACAATTCACTGCTGCCCACCGGTTGCACGCAACGTTCCTGCAATACCCGCAACAACCGGGCCTGGGTCGGCAGTGGCATGTCGCCGATTTCGTCGAGGAACAGCGTGCCTTTGTCCGCCTTGCGGATCAGGCCGATGCTGCCTTTCTGGTTGGCGCCGGTGAACGCGCCTTTTTCGTAGCCGAACAACTCGGATTCCACCAGTTCGGCGGGGATCGCCGCACAGTTCACGGCAATGAATGGCTGTTTGCTGCGGGAACTGGCCTGATGCAACGCCTTGACGAAGACTTCCTTGCCGACGCCGGTTTCACCGTGGATCAACAGCGGAATGTCTTTTTCCAGCAGGCGCTCGGCCTGGCGTACGGCTTTTTCCACGCGGCTGTCGCCGAAGTGCAGGGTGTTGAGGCTGATGGCGGCCGGTGCGGTGACGGTGGGCTCACTGAATACCCGAGCCTGGATCGGTGCCTGCTTCGGCCGTTTCAGCAGGCACTGGAAGCGATTGCGCCCGGAGGCCTGGAGCGAGAAGGGCAGGCCTTCGGGTTGATTCAGCAGTTCCAGCAACGAAACCTTGAACAGGCTCTCGACACTGACCCGCGACAAACGCACACCCAGCAGATTGTCGGCACGACGGTTGGCGGACAGCACCTGGCCACTCTCGTCGAAGATCAGCAACCCGGCCCACTGACTGTCGAGGTTGTTCAGGCCGGTGTTGAAGGTCAATTGAAAATGCTGGCCGTGGAACAGGTTGAGGATCAACCGGTTTTCCACGGTCTGACTCATCATCTTGACCATGCCCAGGGTGTGGGACGGCGGCAGGTAGCTGTCGCTGGATACGTCCAGCACCGCGATGACCTTGCGCTCGGCGTCGAAAATCGGCGCGGCCGAGCCGGTCATGAAACGGTTGGCTTTGAGAAAGTGTTCATCGTGTTCGATGTGCACCGCCTGCTCGCAGGCCAGTGCGGTGCCGATGGCGTTGGTCCCGCTGCAACGCTCCATCCAGCTGGCGCCGGCGCTGAAGCCACGGGTCAGACTCGGCTCGATAAAGCGCTGGGTGCCCCAGGACGTCAGCACCTGGCCCTGATTGTCGGCGAGCATGATCAGGCAGTTGGAGTTGCTCAGGATGTTTTCGTAATACGGCAGCACTTCCTGATGGGTGGTCTGCACCAATGAATACTGGCTTTCCAGCAACTGCGCGATGCCTTCGGCGGGCAACTGATCGAATGCCGGGGTGCTTTGATGGTTGAGGCCGAACGCGCGGCAACGTTTCCAGGAGTCCTGGATGATGGCGTCGTGGGATAACGCGGGGGCAGGTGCGGCCATGGCAGTTGCTCTCTGAACCAGCTCTTATTGTTTTTATGGGTGGTACTGCATCACAAACCTGTGGAGGGCGGCAAATTCCCTTGTGGGAGCAAGCCCGCTCTCACATTTTTGCGGCATTGGCCGGACTCCGGGAATGGCAAAAAGCACCCATAGAGTGTTGTTCACTAATGTTCATTGTCAATCGTTGAAGTGTTCAGTTGTTCAGCCGCGGTTGTTCATTTGTGTTCAGCATCGAACGGCATTTCTATCTGAATTTCTTATTTTTCTAATCAAATCAATCGTTTGTGATTTCTGGCACAAATGTCGCTATGTAGCTGCGGTCGCTTGACTCCAAAAACAAAAAAGGCCGAGCCATGTCATTAACCCTGGAGCATGTCAGCCGCACCGTCGAGGGCCAGACCTGGATTGACGATGCGTGCCTGCGTTTCGAACCCGGATCCTTCAACGTTTTGCTCGGGCGCACGCTGTCCGGCAAAACCAGTCTCATGCGCCTGATGGCCGGGCTGGACAAGCCTGACAGCGGTCGCATCCTGATGAATGGCGTCGATGTCACCCAGCGTCCGGTGCGCCTGCGCAACGTGTCGATGGTCTATCAGCAGTTCATCAATTACCCGACCATGACCGTCTTCGAGAACATCGCGTCGCCCTTGCGCCAGGCCGGTGTGTCCAATGAGCAGATCCAGAGCAAAGTGCTGGAAACCGCGAAGATGCTGCGCATCGAGAAATTCCTTAAACGCTATCCTCTCGAACTTTCCGGTGGTCAGCAGCAGCGCACGGCCATGGCCCGGGCGCTGGTCAAGGATGCCGAACTGATCCTGTTCGACGAGCCGCTGGTCAACCTCGACTACAAGTTGCGAGAAGAGCTGCGCCAGGAAATGCGCGAGCTGTTCAAGGCGCACCACACCATCGCCATCTATGCCACCACCGAGCCCAACGAAGCCCTGGCGCTGGGTGGCACCACGACCATCCTTCACGAAGGCCGGGTGGTTCAGAGCGGCAAGTCTTCCGAGGTCTATCACCAGCCGCAGACCGTGCTGGCGGCCGAGCTGTTTTCCGAGCCGCCGATCAACCTGATGCCGGGTCGCATTGCCGGTAACGAAGTGAGCTTCGCCAATTTCGTGCACTTTCCGTTGAACGTCGATTTGCGCCCGGTGGGCGAGGGCGAATTCCGCTTCGGTGTGCGCCCCAGTCATATCTCGCTGGTGCCGAGCAATGACGATGACCTCGAACTGGCGGTGACTGTCGAAGTCGCGGAAATCAGCGGTTCGGAAACCTTCCTGCACGTGCGCAACGAGCATTTCCTGCTGGTGCTGCACCTGCCTGGCGTTCACGAATACGACGTCGATGCGCCGATCCGCATCTACATCCCGACCCATAAACTGTTTGTGTTCGATACGCAGGGGCGGCTGGTTCAGGCGCCGGGCCGGCGTGTCGCGAGGGTTGCCTGATGGCCGAAATCCGTTTGCAGAACCTCGCCCACAGCTACACCAGCACGCCGAGCGGTCCCGAGGATTACGCCATCCGCGAGATGGACCATATCTGGGAGCAGGGTGGCGCCTATGCCTTGCTCGGCCCATCGGGCTGCGGCAAGTCGACCTTGCTCAATATCATTTCCGGATTGCTCAGCCCGTCCCAAGGCCATGTGCTGTTCGATGGCAAAGCGGTCAACAACCTGACCCCGGAAAAACGCAACATCGCCCAGGTTTTCCAGTTTCCGGTGGTCTACGACACCATGACGGTGTTCGACAACCTGGCCTTCCCCCTGCGTAACCAGGGCATGGCCGAGGCGAAAATTCACACCAAGGTGCAGGAAATCGCCGAAGTCCTCGACCTTCAGAACTTGCTGAGCAAAAAGGCCCGCAACCTCACCGCCGACGAAAAACAGAAAGTCTCCATGGGCCGTGGGCTGGTGCGCGATGACGTGTCGGCGATCCTGTTCGATGAACCGCTGACGGTGATCGACCCGCACCTGAAGTGGAAGCTGCGGCGCAAGCTCAAGCAGATCCACGAGCAGTTCAACATCACCATGGTCTACGTCACCCATGATCAGCTGGAGGCTTCGACCTTCGCCGACAAGATCGCCGTGATGTACGGCGGCCAGATCGTGCAGTTCGGCACGCCACGGGAACTGTTCGAGCGGCCGAGTCATACCTTTGTCGGTTATTTCATCGGCAGCCCCGGCATGAACCTGATCGAGGTGCAGCCGCAAACGGGTGGTGTCGGTTTCGCCTCGACCCATTTACCGCTGTCCGAAGCCATGCAAAAGCGCATCGCCGAGTCCTCCTGGCAAACCCTGAAGGTCGGCATTCGGCCAGAGTTTGTCCACGTGTGGGATGAGCCGTTTGATGACGCGCTGCGGGCACAAGTCGTACACGTCGAAGACCTCGGCACCTACAAGATCATGACCCTGAACCTCGACGGCGTGCCGTTGAAAGTGCGTCTGGCCGAAGACAAGCCGGTGCCCGAAGGCACGGCCTACATCAGTTTTCCGGCGCAATGGCTGATGGTCTACGCCGACGAATTCCTCCTCGAAGCACAATCCACCAGTGAGGCGCAGCCATGAACAAGGTGCAGAACAACAAGGCCTGGTGGCTGGTGCTGCCGGTGTTTTTGCTGGTGGCGTTCAGTGCCGTGATCCCGATGATGACCGTGGTCAACTACTCGGTGCAGGACATCTTCGACCAATCCAGCCGCTATTTCGTGGGGGCCGACTGGTACAAGCAGGTGCTGCTCGATCCGCGTCTGCACGACTCGTTGCTGCGCCAGTTCATCTATTCGGCTTGCGTGCTGCTGATCGAAATCCCACTGGGGATCGCGATAGCCCTGACCATGCCGACCAAGGGCCGCTGGTCATCGGTGGTGCTGATCATCCTGGCGATTCCGCTGCTGATCCCGTGGAACGTGGTCGGCACCATCTGGCAGATCTTTGGCCGGGCCGACATTGGCCTGCTCGGTTCCAGTCTCAACGCCATGGGCATCAGCTACAACTACGCGGCGAACACCATGGATGCCTGGGTCACTGTGCTGGTGATGGACGTCTGGCACTGGACGTCGTTGGTGGCGCTGTTGTGCTTCTCCGGCCTGCGGGCGATCCCGGACGTGTACTACCAGGCCGCACGGATTGACCGGGCCTCGGCCTGGGCGGTGTTCCGGCACATCCAGTTGCCCAAGCTCAAGAGCGTGTTGCTGATCGCGGTGATGCTGCGGTTCATGGACAGCTTCATGATCTACACCGAGCCGTTCGTGCTGACTGGCGGCGGACCGGGCAATGCCACGACCTTCCTCAGCCAGACCCTGACGCAAATGGCGATCGGCCAGTTCGACCTCGGCCCGGCCGCGGCGTTTTCGCTGGTGTACTTCCTGATCATCCTGTTGGTGTCCTGGCTGTTCTACACCGCCATGACTCACTCTGACGCCAACCGTTGAGGCCCGCGCCATGAGCAAAAGAAAACTGATTCCGCTGCTGATCTACATCCTGTTCCTGCTGGTGCCGATCTACTGGCTGCTGAACATGTCCTTCAAGAGCAACACCGAAATCCTCGGCGGTCTGACGCTGTTTCCCCAGGATTTCACCTTCCACAACTACAAGGTGATTTTCACCGATCCGGCCTGGTACACCGGTTACCTCAACTCGTTGTACTACGTGAGTCTGAACACGGTGATCTCGCTGAGCGTGGCGCTGCCGGCGGCTTATGCGTTCTCGCGTTACCGCTTCCTCGGCGACAAACACCTGTTCTTCTGGCTGCTGACCAACCGCATGGCGCCACCGGCGGTGTTTTTGCTGCCGTTCTTTCAGCTGTATTCGTCGATCGGGTTGTTCGATACCCACATCGCCGTGGCGCTGGCCCACTGTTTGTTCAACGTGCCGCTGGCGGTATGGATTCTCGAAGGCTTCATGTCCAGTGTGCCCAAGGAAATCGACGAAACCGCCTACATCGACGGCTACAGTTTCCCCAAGTTCTTCGTGAAGATCTTCATCCCGCTGATCGGCTCCGGCATCGGTGTGACGGCGTTTTTCTGCTTCATGTTTTCCTGGGTCGAACTGCTGCTGGCGCGCACCCTCACCTCGGTGAACGCCAAACCCATCGCGGCGGTCATGACCCGTACTGTCTCGGCGTCCGGTATCGACTGGGGCGTGCTGGCGGCGGCGGGGGTGCTGACCATCCTGCCGGGCATGCTGGTGATCTGGTTTGTTCGTAACCACGTGGCCAAGGGCTTTGCCCTGGGCCGGGTATGAGGAATCGATGATGGAATGGATGAGCTGGACCGTCCCGACGGCGGCATTTTTCAGCGTTATTGGCTTGATCCTGGTGGGCATGACGACCTGGGAGTTGCGTTCGCCGAGCATTCTTCGGCGAGGCTTTTTACCGATTGCCACCACCCGTGGCGATCGCTTGTTTATCGGTCTTCTCGGCAGCGCCTACCTGCATCTGCTGGTAATCGGCGTGACCGACTGGAGCATCTGGATAGCGTTCGCGTTGTCCCTGGTGTGGCTGTTGGCTGTGATGCGTTGGGGCTAGTCGAATCGCTCGGCAATGTTGCTCCCAAATTCAATAAGGAGGTCTCTATGTTCGACAAAAACAATAAGCTGCGACATAGCATTTCATTGGCAGCCATGCTGGCACTCAGCGGTTTGAGCGCTTCGGCCTGGGCCGATGCCTACGAAGACGCTGCGAAGAAATGGATCGGCAGTGAATTCAAACCGTCCACCCTGACGGCCGAACAACAGCTCGAAGAGCTGAAGTGGTTCATCAAGGCAGCGGAGCCGTTTCGCGGGATGAGCATCAAGGTGGTGTCGGAAACCATTGCCACCCACGAGTACGAGTCCAAGGTGCTGGCCAAGGCGTTCAGCGAAATCACCGGGATCAAGCTGACCCACGACCTGCTGCAGGAAGGCGACGTGGTCGAGAAGTTGCAGACCCAGATGCAGTCGGACAAAAACATCTATGACGGCTGGGTCAACGACTCGGACCTGATCGGCACGCACTTTCGCTACGGCAAGACCGAATCGATCACCGACCTGATGGCCAACGAAGGCAAGAACTTCACCTCGCCGACCCTGGACATCAAGGACTTCATCGGCATCTCGTTCACTACCGCGCCGGACGGCAAGATCTATCAACTGCCCGACCAACAGTTCGCCAACCTGTACTGGTTCCGTGCCGACTGGTTCGAGCGCGCGGACCTGAAAGCCAAGTTCAAGGAAAAATACGGCTACGAGTTGGGCGTACCGGTGAACTGGTCGGCCTATGAAGACATCGCCAAGTTCTTCAGCGAAGACGTCAAGGAAATCGACGGCAAGCGCGTCTACGGGCACATGGACTACGGCAAGAAAGACCCGTCCCTGGGCTGGCGCTTCACCGATGCCTGGTTCTCCATGGCCGGTGCCGGTGACAAAGGCATCCCCAACGGTCTGCCGGTGGACGAGTGGGGCATTCGCGTCGAGGATTGCCACCCGGTCGGTTCCAGCGTAACCCGTGGCGGTGATACCAACGGCCCGGCAGCGGTGTTCGCCACCACCAAGTACGTCGACTGGATGAAGAAGTACGCGCCACCGGAAGCGGCGGGCATGACCTTCTCCGAATCCGGCCCCGTGCCGTCCCAAGGCAACATCGCCCAGCAGATCTTCTGGTACACCGCGTTTACCGCCGACATGACCAAGCCTGGCCTGCCGGTGATGAATGCCGACGGTACGCCGAAATGGCGCATGGCGCCGTCGCCGAAAGGACCGTACTGGGAGGAGGGCATGAAGCTCGGTTATCAGGACGCCGGTTCCTGGACGTTCATGAAGTCCACGCCTGAGAAACAGAAACTGGCAGCCTGGCTGTACGCGCAGTTCGTGACCTCGAAAACCGTCTCGCTGAAGAAAACCATCGTCGGCCTGACCCCGATCCGCGAATCGGACATCAACTCGCAGGCCATGACCGACCTGGCACCTAAGCTCGGTGGCCTGGTGGAGTTCTACCGCAGCCCGGCCCGCGTGCAATGGACCCCGACCGGGACCAACGTGCCTGATTATCCTCGCCTCGCGCAGCTGTGGTGGAGCCACATCGCCGAAGCCGCCAGCGGCGAGAAAACCCCACAGCAGGCACTCGACGGTCTGGCCAAGGATCAGGACGCGATCATGACCCGCCTGGAACGTTCGAAAGCCCAAGCCACCTGCGCCCCGAAAATGAACCCCGAGCGCGACGCGCAATACTGGTTCGACCAACCGGGCGCCCCGAAACCGAAACTGGCGAACGAGAAGCCTAAGGGTGAAACCGTGAGCTACGCCGAACTGCTGAAATCGTGGGAGGCGGCGCGCAAGTAAAAGTCTGGTAGGTAAAAGGCGAACGGCACCGGAAGGTGCCGTTTTTGTTGGGTGCCAGTTCCGCCGCTATCGCGAGCAGGCTCACTCCCACAGGTTATGTGCCGTACACAAAATTTGTGGTCACCCACGACCCCTGGAGCGAGCCTGCTCGCGATGAGGCCATTCCAGTCACCAAAATTTATAAGCCGAACAAACATCCGGATGTAAATCATTACTCTCAATTTTGGGTGCCTTCAAAATCATCAAGCATGTCATCAGGCAACGGCGCGTCGAAGTCTTCGGGAAGGAATTGCGCCTGGGTCCATCCAGATGGTCCGCCAAATCCATGGTCATGACATTGGCCGAAGCCAGTGATTCGCAAGCATGGGCCAGCAGAGTTTCGGTATCGAGCTCTGGGTTGACGATGAACATGGTGCCCGGTGTGCGCGGGATGTCCATGATGGGGGGGCTCGGGTTTCAAGTGATCGTCGAGGTCGCGCTCGGCGGCTTCGTGCGGGGATGTCGGATCGGTGTCTGGCGGGTTGGGTGTCACTTTGAACATGGCGAATTCTCGTTTACTGGTGAGGCTGCCACATTCGTTTCCAGGCGAAGGGGTGGCAGCTGTACGCAGGTTGGAAAACCAGGGTAAACGAGCCCGGCAGACCCCGAAGGTCTCCCACGCACAGTCGCCATAACGAAACCACATAGTGCTAACGAGTACGTTATGAAGAGTGCCTTAGTGTCGTTTACCCATCGGGTTTCCAATCCCGACCGCTGATTTTCAGCGGCACGGAAACAATAGAACCAGGACCAACGGCGCTCAAACCCGCGGATTCTGTCGTACCCGTAGGTAATGACGCAAGGTGTTGTAGCTTTCGAGAAGTAATTTTCGAAGCGCTTAAACAGGTGTGTTTAAACTTCTTTGAGCAGACATCCTAGGCGCGAAAAATCAACTTTTTGCGACTACCACTGTAGGAAAAGGCGTGTTTGCTTTTACGAAATTTCCTGTTCGTACTTTTTGGCTGTGCTAATGGGATTGCTGCCACCCATTGCCCCACCGTCTTATTTGTCATCGCCCAATTTTCTCTCTATTCAGAACTTCTGATGAGAGGGAAGGACGTCAATTCAAATTGATGACAATAAGGTAGTTGCAAATGAATGCACCAACGCACCCCTGTATACCAACGAAGTCTCCCCTGAGTATCTACGCCGCTTGGACAACTCGCCCTTTACTGAGGAGCAACTTGCGAAATTTGACGACGAAGTCATGGCGATCATTGATCGGCAGCGGGCTTACGCTAACGCTCATCCCCCTCACACTATTTACCGAGTCGCCACCGAAGGCAGTCAAACCCGCGACGGCGGGGTGATTCATCAGGCAACAGCGCCGATTGCGTTCACATTAGATAGCGGTCGGAAAGTCTATGCAGCACAGAAAGGCGATTACGTCGTGTATGACGATGGCCGTAAGGCTCAGATCGTTACGGGCGCTGGGCAAGGTAATAGCCATCTGGCATTGGTTGGCAGCCGTCTGTGCAATGGCGACGAGATCATCAACACGTTGCAAGGAGGTTTTTTATTATTTGCGCGTGAGGGCGTGCCAATGGCCCAGGATTTTCTGCCTTCCATCAAGGAGGAAGAACACCAATGAACGAAGGGCATTTCATTGGCCTGCATGACAAGACCAGCTGTGGCGGCACGGTCCTGGATGGTCATAGCGGCATCAACCTGTTCGGCATCCTCCATGCTCGGGAAGGTGATCGGGTCACCTGTGGCAAGGATGGCAAGACTTACAGGATTGTCGGTGGCATCTCCTACATGATCAGTCATGGTGCGGCCTTGGCGGGTACGCTGGATAGTCACAGTGATTGCCCCTGCAAAGCTCGATTGATCCCCTCAGTGTTTGGAGCCACCTATCAAAGCGCTAACTCCGCACCGCGAGCGGGCAGGAGCGTTGTGCAGCCAGCTTCCAGTTCTGCAACCAGTCAACCGATAGCGTCACGTCCTTCCGGCTTCGCCTCTTCGAACGCTCCCACGCCTGCGTATTTCGCCCGCCCGGAACCCCAAGAACCGGGTTTTTATGTGGTGCCCAAAAGCATCACCCGCGAAGCGTTGGAAACGGCGCTTTTTGGCTCACACGATTCGGCGGTCATGCGTAAGTTTCAAGCGCTGAATCCAGGCCTTCACGACGTCAAGGCCGGCTCGTTGATTGTGTTGGGCGATCCGAAAAACAGCTCCTGCACCTATCAGGAAGCGCAACTGATGCAGGCCGCACAGCAGGTCAAAGCTGCCCTCGATCCACTGACACCGGACGAGGCCGAGTTCATGCACCGTCACGCGGCGGAGATCGCTGGTTTTATCGGCGACACCTCGACTTGGCTTGGCGTCAGCGCAGCGGTGATGGAAAAGCATCTGAGCGGCCTGCGCGACACGCTGCAAGCAATGGAGCGTTTGCATCAGGACAGCTACCGTCAACACGGCCATCTCAGATCACCGCAGTTCTTCGCCGATAGACAACGCTTGCTCGTACAACTGGATGCGCACCTGCTGAACTCCACTCGACTGCGTGGCCAGACCACTTTGGGCGATCACCCGAAACTGAAGACGGCGCTCGGCATTTCCAGTCGCAGTTTGGTGCATCGCTGGGATAAGGCGGGTGCGCCGGGGCAGATACCGGGTTATGCCACTCATGTGAATGCGATCAGTCGTGCAGCCAAGTACATGAGTGCAGGTGGGTACATCGGTATCGGGATTGGCGGGGTTTCTTCGTTGCTGGCTGTTCAGGAGGTTTGTGCTGGTGACTCTGGAGCGGCCTGCGAGAAGGTTAAATTTACCGAAGGAGGGAAATTTGGCGGATCAACACTGGGTGGCATGTGGGGCGGGGTGGGCGTGCCTTGGGTTGGCCAGCCTGTTTGCCTGGCGCTAGCGGCCAGCACTGCGGTAGGTGGCGTGATTTGCACTGCGGCCTTGGTAGGCATTGGTGCGTGGGCGGGGTCAGAAGTGGGTGGCATTGGAGGTGAGTTCATGGGTGAGAAGTTGTATGAAGCTATACAGCCATGATTGATGTCGACTCCTGGCCCCCTTGGGTTGCAATCATTGTTATTGGCGGCCCAATTCTATTGGGAGCTGTGAACCTCGTATTCAGCTCATATCTAAGCTGGCGTCACCTGGACGCAATAATGGGAGCCTTGAAAAGTTGTCGCTTCATATACATCTGGGGTCCCGCATGGCGGAATCGGGGCTGGATCGGAGGCTTTGTACTGATCGCTGTAATCGCCGGTATAGTGGTATGGCCGAAAGCGGACATCCGCTACGGCAGGCTGGATTCTGCTGATATCGAAAACTTTCCTCCTCGCCTGAAACGTCTCTTGGTCATTTATGTAACGATGGTGATCATTACTTTGGTCTGGATGGGGGTCGCATACCTGTTACTGAAACTGAGATAACTCGATAGCCCAGTTTGTCATTGAAGTACCAAACGCAAAAACGGCACCCAAAGGTGCCGTTTCTGTTTTCTACCGAGTGTCGCTAAGCGATCAACCCGCCAGACCCGATTGTTGAACCAGGTTCAGCAGCGGTTGTGGGTACAGGCCGAGGAAGAACGCCAGTACCGCGATGGCCAGCAGCATCACGCCGCCTGCACGTTGTTCCCAGTGCAGTTGCGCATCGTGGCGACGCAGGTTCGGTTCGATCAGGTACAGGGTGACCATGACGCGCAAGTAGTAGAACACGCCGATGGCGCTGCCCAGTACCAGGGAACCGACCAGCCACCACTGGTGCGACTCGACACCGGTGGCAATGATGTAGAACTTGCCGATGAAGCCCGCGGTCAGCGGGATACCCGCCAGGGACAGCATCATCACGGTCAGTACGGCGGTCAGGTACGGACGGCGCCAGAACAGGCCGCGGTATTCGTACAGGGCATCCGCGTCACGGCCGTTGTACGGCGAGGACATCAAGGTGATCACACCGAAGGCGCCGAGGCTGGTGATCACGTAGGTGACCAGGTACACGCCGATGGCTTCCACGGCCAGACCCTTGCTCGCCACCAGGGCGATCAGCAGGTAACCGAAGTGGGCGATGGACGAGTAACCTAGCAGACGCTTGAGGTTGCTCTGGGTCAGGGCCAGCAGGTTACCGAACAGGATCGACGCGATGGCGATGATGGTCAGCACGTCGCTCAGGACACCGCTGCTCGCCGCCGGCGAGATCTGGAACAGACGCACCATCACCGCGAACACGGCGACTTTGGAAGCGGTGGCCAGGAACGCCGCGACCGGCGCCGGAGCACCTTCGTAAACGTCCGGGGTCCAGAGGTGGAACGGTACCAGCGACAGCTTGAACGCCAGGCCGATCAGCATCATGCCCAGGCCCAGTTGCGCCAGCGAGCTTGGCAGGCCGGTGGCCGCCAAAGCCTGGCCGATGCCGACGAAGCTCAGGGAGCCGGAGTCGGCATACAGCAGCGCCATACCGAACAACAGGAACGCGGAACCGGCAGCCGACAGCACCATGTACTTGATACCGGCTTCCAGCGAGCGCTTGTTGAAGAAGGCGTAGGCCACCAGACCGTAGACCGGTACCGACAGCAGTTCCAGACCGATGAACAACCCGGCCAGGTGCTGCGCGCTGACCAGCACCAGGCCGCCAGCGGCAGCCATCAGGATCAGCAGGTACAGTTCTTCACGGTTGCCCGGGTAACCCGAACCGCCATCGCCGAGGTAAGCGTGGGCAAGGGTTACACAGGCCAGGGTGGCGACCAGGATCAGCGCCATGTACAGGCAGGCGAAAGTGTCGATCTGCAGCAACGGGGTCACGGCCAGAGGCGCGACTTTCAGGGCCGGCAGGATCGACAGCAAGGCCAGGTTCAGACCCGCCACCGACAGCAGGAAGGTCTGGGAGTGGTTGCGGCGCCAGGCGATCGCCAGCATCACCACGATGATCGTGGCGCTGGTGATCAACAACGGCGCAAGCGCGATAAAGTGTTGAGTCGTGAATTCCATAGCGCTCTTACCGGGCCGAAGCGAGTTGAGTGAAGGCGGTGCCGAGCCACTGCTGCACGCCATGCATCGTAGCGGCAGAGGTATCGAGGAACGGTTGCGGGTAGACGCCGATGTAGATCAGCAGCGCTGCCAGACCGACCACCATGATCATTTCGCGACCGTCCATGCCATGCAGCACCGCGTCCGACTTGGCCGGGCCGAAGTAGGCACGGTGGATCATGATCAGCGAGTAGACCGAACCGAACACCAGGCCGGACGTCGCGATGATGGTGACCCATGGGGCGATCGGGAAGGTGCCGATCAGAATCAGGAACTCGCCGACGAAGTTACCGGTACCCGGCAGGCCCAGGGACGCGGCCGCGAAGAACAGGCTGAGGGCCGGCAGGTAAGCGATCTTCGACCACAGGCCACCCATTTCACGCATGTCGCGGGTGTGGGTGCGTTCGTACAGCTGGCCGCTCAGGATAAAGAGTGCCGCGGCCGACAGACCGTGCGCCAGCATCTGCATCACCGCGCCCTGCAGCGCCAGTTGGCTGCCGGAATAGATGCCGATCAGGACGAAGCCCATGTGGGAAACGGACGAGAAGGCAATCAGACGCTTGATGTCGGTTTGCGCGAACGCCAGGAACGCACCGTAGAAAATCCCGATCAGACCCAGGGTCATGGCGAACGGCGCGAACTCGGCCGATGCGTTCGGGAACAGCGGCAGGGCGAAACGCAGCAGGCCGTAGGCAGCCGTCTTCAGCAAGATACCGGCGAGGTCGACGGAACCTGCGGTCGGCGCCTGGGCGTGAGCGTCAGGCAACCAGGAGTGGAACGGCACGACCGGCAGTTTCACCGCGAAAGCGATGAAGAAGCCGAGCATCAGGATGTACTCGGTGGTCGTCGACATCTTGGTTTTCAACAGGTCGGCGTAGTTGAAAGTAATCACGCCGGTGTCGTTGAAGTTGACCAGTACCAGACCCAGGATCGCCACCAGCATGATCAGGCCGGAAGCCTGAGTGAAGATGAAGAACTTGGTCGCCGCATAGATCCGGGTTTTCTTGCCGTCCGAAGAACTGTGACCCCAGAGCGCGATGAGGAAGTACATCGGCACCAGCATCATTTCCCAGAAGAAGAAGAACATGAACAGGTCGAGGGCCAGGAACACGCCGACGACACCGCCCAGGATCCACATCAGGTTCAGGTGGAAGAAGCCAACATGACGCTGGATTTCTTTCCACGAGCAGAGGACCGAGAGAACACCCAGCAGACCGGTCAGCAGGATCATCAACAGCGACAGGCCGTCGAGGGCCAGGTGCACGCTGATGCCGAAACGCTGGATCCAGATGTGCTTGAACTCAAGCACCCAGGTCGGATCGGCGCCTGGCGCCGGGGCAAGTGAATAGTCGCCGTTGGCCCACAGCCAGAGGCCGAGGGCGAGCAACAGGGACATGGTGATCAGCGCAATCCAGCGGGGGAGGGTGGCGCCGAAGCGCTCACCCATCCAGCACAGCAGGCCGCCGATGAAGGGGATCAGGATTAGCCAAGGCAGAATCATGACGGGCTCAATTCCTTTCGCAAGTTCGCAAGGTTCATATCAGACCGCTACCAGCACGACGGCGCCGATTACCAGCACGGCACCAGCAGCCATCGAGGCGGCATACCAACGCAGTTGACCGGTCTCGGTACGGCTCAGGGCGGTGTGACCGCCTTTGGCCATGCGCGGGATCAGACCGATGGTCTGGTCGAGCGGGTCTTTGCGCAGGATGTGGCTGATCGCCAGGTATGGCTTGACGAACAGTTTGTCGTAGATCCAGTCGAAGCCCCAGGCAGCGAACCACCAGGCCGACAGGAAACGGCCGATGCCGCTGTTGGCGATGGCGGTCACGAAGCGACGCTTGCCGAGGAACAGCAGCGCGGACAGCAGGATACCGGCCAGGGCGATGGCGCCCGAGGCGATTTCCAGGCTGTGCTTGGCTTCGCCACCGGCATGGCCGACGCTTTGCGGCAGTACGCCGTGCAGCGGCGGAACGATCATCGCGCCGACGAAGGTCGACAGCACGATCAGCACCGACAGTGGCAGCCAGTGAGCGATGCCGTGACCGGCGTGGGCTTCGGTCTTCGCTTCACCGTGGAACGCGATGAAGATCAGGCGGAAGGTGTACAGCGAGGTCATGAACGCACCGACCAGACCTGCGTAGAGCAGACCCTGGTTGCCGCTGGCGAACGCTTCCCAGAGGATTTCGTCCTTGGAGTAGAAGCCCGCGGTGACCAGTGGCAGGGCCGCCAAGGCCGCGCCGCCAACGATGAAGCTGGCGTAGGCCAGAGGCAGTTTCTTCCACAGGCCGCCCATCTTGAAGATGTCCTGCTCGTGGTGGCAGGCAACGATCACCGCACCGGAAGCAAGGAACAGCAGGGCCTTGAAGAACGCGTGGGTCATCAGGTGGAAGATCGCGCCGTCCCAGGCACCCACGCCCAGGGCCAGGAACATGTAGCCGATCTGGCTCATGGTCGAGTAGGCGAGGATTCGCTTGATGTCGGTCTGCACCAGCGCGGCAAAACCGGCCAGTACCAGGGTCACGCCACCGACGATGCCCACAAGGTGCAGGATTTCCGGCGCCAGGGTGAACAGGCCGTGGGTACGGGCGATCAGGTAGACACCTGCAGTTACCATCGTTGCCGCGTGGATCAGTGCCGAAACCGGAGTCGGGCCGGCCATCGCATCCGCCAGCCAGGTTTGCAGCGGCAGTTGCGCGGATTTACCGACAGCACCGCCCAGCAGCATCAGGGTGGCCATGACCATCCAGAAGTCGCCGGCCTGGAATTTCTGCGGTGCCAGCACCAGCAGTTCCTGGACGTTCAGCGTGCCCAGTTGAGCGAACAGGATGAACAGGCCGATGGCCATGAACACGTCGCCGATACGGGTCACGATGAAGGCTTTGAGTGCGGCGTTACCGTTGTTGCGGTTGCTGTAGTAGAAACCGATCAACAGGTACGAGCAAAGGCCCACGCCTTCCCAGCCGAAGTACAGGAACAACAGGTTATCGCCCAGCACCAGGAACAGCATGCTGGCGATAAACAGGTTGGTGTAGGCGAAGAAGCGCGAGTAACCGGCTTCACCACGCATGTACCAGGACGCGAACAGGTGGATCAGGAAGCCTACGCCGACCACGACACCGAGCATGGTCAGGGACAGACCATCCAGGTACAGCGCGAAGTTCGGCGTGAAGCCTTCCACCGCCATCCACTGCCACAACACCTGGGTGTAGTGGCCGCCTTCCGGTGGTGCGACGTTGAATTGCCAGATCACGTAAGCCGTGACGATGGCCGACAAGCCGACGGAACCGACGCCGATCAGCGCCGAGAGGTTTTCCGAGAGGCGTCCACGGGAGAACGACAGCAGCAGGAAACCAATGAGAGGGAATACGAAAGTCAGATAGAGAAGATTCATCCGCGCATCTCGCTGGCAGCGTCGATATCGAGAGTGTGGAAGCGGCGGTACAGCTGCAACAGAATCGCCAGGCCGATACTGGCCTCGGCGGCTGCCAGGCTGATCACCAGGATGAACATGATCTGTCCATCCGGCTGCGCCCAGCGGCTACCGGCAACGATGAACGCCAACGCGGAGGCATTCATCATGACCTCCAGGCTCATCAGCACGAAAAGAATGTTGCGGCGGACCATCAGGCCGACCAGACCGAGGCAGAACAGGATGCCGGCGACCGCCAGACCATGCTCCATAGGGATAGCAGGCATCGTCATTGCTCCTTGGCTTCGTTGCGGCCCAAGTGGAACGCCGTCACGGCTGCGGCGAGCAGCAGCATCGAGGCGAGTTCGACCACCAGCAGGTAAGGACCGAACAGGCTGATGCCCACGGCCTTGGCGTCTACGGTGGTGTGGCCGATGGCCTGGCCGGTCTGGTCGGAGAACAGCACATACAGCAGTTCAACCAGCAGCAGCGCGGCGAGGGCGACCGGGCCGCCCCAGATACCGGGCTTGAGCCAGACGCGCTCTTGCTGAACCGAGGCCGGGCCCAGGTTCAGCATCATCACCACGAACACGAACAGCACCATGATGGCGCCAGCGTAGGCGATCACTTCCAGCACACCGGCGAACGGCGCGCCCAAGGCGAAAAACGTCATCGCCACGGCGATCAGCGAAATGATCAGGTAGAGCAGGGCGTGCACAGGGTTGGTGTTGGTGATCACGCGAAGCGTGGACACCACCGCGATACCCGATGCGAAATAGAAAGCGAATTCCATCTTTCTTCCTTAAGGCAGCAAGCTCTTCACGTTGATCGGTTCGGCTTCATTCTGCGCGGCGCCCTTCGGCTTACCGGCAATCGCCATACCTGCAACACGATAGAAGTTGTAATCAGGGTTTTTGCCGGGGCCGGAGATCAACAGATCTTCTTTCTCGTAAACCAGGTCCTGACGTTTGAACTCGGCCATCTCGAAATCCGGTGTCAGCTGGATCGCGGTGGTCGGGCAGGCTTCCTCGCAGAGGCCGCAGAAAATGCAGCGCGAGAAGTTGATGCGGAAGAAGTCCGGGTACCAGCGACCGTCTTCGGTTTCAGCTTTCTGCAGCGAGATGCAACCGACCGGGCAAGCCACGGCGCACAGGTTGCAGGCTACGCAACGCTCTTCGCCGTCGGGGTCGCGGGTCAGGACGATACGGCCACGGTAGCGCGGCGGCAGGTAGACCGGTTCTTCCGGGTACTGCAGCGTGTCGCGCTTGCGGAAGGCGTGGCCGAAAATCATCACCAGGCTGCGAAGCTGGGTGTAGAAGCCATGCACGATGTCAAATATGTACTTCATGATTCTCTATCCTCACTGAGCCGCGACGGCGGGCGTGTTGAGCAACACGATCGCAGCGGTCACCAGCATGTTGACGAGGGTCAGCGGCAGGCAGAACTTCCAGCTGAAATCCATCACCTGGTCATACCGTGGGCGCGGAATCGAAGCGCGCAACAGGATGAACATCATGATGAAGAACCCGGTTTTCAGTGCGAACCAGATGAACGGGATCTGCGGCAGAATGCCGAACGGACCGTGCCAGCCACCGAAGAACAAGGTCACCAGCAGCGCCGAAATCAGCACGATACCGATGTACTCGCCGACGAAGAACATGCCCCATTTCATGCCGGCGTATTCAATGTGGTAACCGTCGGCCAGTTCCTGTTCCGCTTCCGGCTGGTCGAACGGGTGACGGTGAGTCACGGCCACGCCAGCGATGAAGAAGGTCAGGAAACCGAAGATCTGCGGAATGATGAACCACAGGTTCTGGGCCTGGTATTCAACGATGTCGCGCATGTTGAACGAGCCGACCTGGATCACAATGCCCATCAGCGACAGGCCCATGAACACTTCGTACGACACGGTTTGTGCCGAGGCCCGCAAGCTGCCCAGCAGGGCGAACTTGTTGTTGCTCGACCAGCCGGCGAACAGCACCGCGTAGACCGACAGACCGGCCATGGCAAAGAAGAACAGGATGCCGATGTTGATATCCGCCACGCCCCAGGTCGGGGTGATCGGGATGATCACGAAGGCAATCAGCAGGGCGCTCATGGCCACTACCGGTGCCAGGGTGAAGATCATCTTGTCGGCGAACGGCGGGGTCCAGTCTTCCTTGAAGAACATCTTGATCATGTCGGCGGCGATCTGGAACGCACCGAACGGACCGACGCGGTTCGGACCGTAACGGTCCTGCCAGAGGGCGAGCAGGCGACGCTCGACCCAGCTGAGCAGGGCGCCGCAGACCACCACGGCGAGCAGAATCACCACAGCCTTGAGGACCGCGATGATGATGTCGATCACTTCAGGAGTGAACAAGGTCATTGCGCTGCCTCCTGCAGACCGTCAACGGATTGGCCAAAGATCGCTGGTGGGATACCGGCGATGCCCGCAGGCAATGCCACCAGGCCGGCGCCCAGCTCTTCATTGATACGCAGTGGCAGACGCAGGGTCTGGCCAGCCACGTTCAAGCTCAGCATGGCGCCGTCGTTGACACCCAGGCGGTCGGCTTCGGACTTGGCCAGGGCCACGTAGGCGGCCGGAATGCGTTCCTGGACCGGAGCGGCTTTGGAAGAGTTTTCCTCGCTGCCGAACAGGTGGAAGAACGGCACGACCTGCCAGGTACCCGGAGCCGGGTTGAACGCACGCGGAACACTGACGAACCAGTTCAGCGAGTCACCGGTGCTTTCGATCAGGCGGGTGCCCGGGTCGCCGGCACGGATGTGACCACCGACTTCGTCCTGGAACTTGTTCCAGGCTTGCGGCGAGTTCCAGCCCGGAGACCAGGCGAAAGGCACTTGCTGACGCGGCTCGGCCGAACCCGAGTAACCTTCCATCGAGAAGGCGAACGCGGTGTCCTTGTCCTGCGGGGTACGCGGTTCATGCACGTTGATGTCGGCGCGCATGGCGGTACGACCGGAGTAACGCAGCGGTTCACGGGCCAGTTTCATGCCCTTGATGCGGAACGCGGCGGACGGGGCGGCATCGACGATGCGGTTCAGTTGCGGCGTGCTTGCCGCCACGGCAGCGGTGGCGTGGTCCAGCTGGGTCCAGTCGATCGGTTGGTTCAGCAGGGTCGCGCGCAGGGCATGCAGCCAGCGCCAGCCTTCGTGAACCAGGATGCTGGCATCCATGTACTTCGGATCGAACACCTGGAAGAAGCGCTGGGCGCGGCCTTCCTGGCTGACCAGGGTACCGTCGCCTTCGGCGAAGCTGGCGGCTGGCAGGACCAGGTGCGCGCGATCGCTGGTGGCGGTCTTCTGGTGGTCAGCCACGATCACCACTTTCGCGGCGGTCAGGGCGGCATCCACACGGGCTTTGTCGGTACGGGTGTACAGATCGTTTTCCAGCACGACGATGGCGTCGGCCTTGCCGTCGATCACCGCTTGCAGCGCAGCGTCGACCGATTCGCCACCGAGCATGGCCAGGCCGAGGCTGTTGGCTTCCGGCACGACCAGGCTGATGGAGCCGTTCTTCTCGCGCAGCTTCAGGGCCTTGGCGATGTTCGCGGCGGCCTCGATCAAGGCTTTGGAGCCCAGCGAAGTACCGGCGATGATCAGTGGGCGCTTGGCCGCGAGCAGGGCATCGGCAATGCGTTTGGCCAGCTCAAGGGCTTCGGCATCCAGGCCTTCAACGGCTGGAGCGCTGGCGTCGAGGGCGTGAGCCACGGCGAAACCGATACGGGCCAGGTCGTCTGGAGCGGCGTGAACGCATTCTTCGGCGATGTCGTCGAGCTTGGTTTCAGCCAGGCTGGCGATAAACAGCGGGTTCAGCGCGTGCTGGCCGATGTTCTTCACTGCGGCGTCGAGCCAGGGCTGGACGCGCATGGCGTCGGCCATGTCTTCAGCTTTGCCTTTGACCGACTGACGCAGGGCCAGGGCCATACGGGCTGCGGTCTGGGTCAGGTCTTCGCCGAGAACAAACACGGCGTCGTGGTCTTCGATGTCGCGCATGTTCGGCACTGGCAGCGGGCTGTCCTTGAGCACTTGCAGCACCAGACGGATGCGCTCGAGCTCGGACGCTTCGATACCAGAGTAGAAGTGCTCGGCGCCGACCAGTTCGCGCAACGCGTAGTTGCTTTCGAGGCTGGCGCGTGGCGAACCGATACCGACGATGTTGCGGCCGCGCAACAGGTCGGCGGCTTTATCCAGCGCTTCGTCGAGGGTCAGCTTGGTGCCGTTGGCCAGCAAAGGCTGACGTGGACGGTCCTTGCGGTTGACGTAGCCATAGCCGAAACGGCCACGGTCGCACAGGAAGTACTGGTTTACCGAACCGTTGTAACGGTTTTCGATACGACGCAGCTCACCGTAACGCTCGCCCGGGGAAATGTTGCAACCGCTGGAGCAGCCATGGCAGATGCTCGGCGAGAATTGCATGTCCCATTTACGGTTGTAGCGCTCGGAGTGGGTCTTGTCGGTGAACACACCGGTCGGGCAGACCTCGGTGAGGTTGCCGGAGAACTCGCTTTCCAGCACGCCGTCTTCAACGCGACCGAAGTACACGTTGTCGTGGGCGCCGAACACACCCAGGTCGGTGCCGCCGGCGTAGTCCTTATAGAAGCGTACGCAGCGGTAGCAAGCGATGCAGCGGTTCATCTCGTGGGAAATGAACGGCCCCAGTTGCTGGTTCTGGTGGGTGCGCTTGGTGAAGCGGTAACGGCGCTCGTTGTGGCCGGTCATTACCGTCATGTCTTGCAGGTGGCAGTGACCGCCTTCTTCACAGACCGGGCAGTCGTGAGGGTGGTTGGTCATCAGCCATTCGACGACGCTGGCGCGAAATACTTTCGCTTCTTCGTCGTCGATGGAGATCCAGCTGCCGTCGGTGGCGGGGGTCATGCAGGACATGACGATCCGACCACGCTTGTCGTTCTCGTCGGTGTACTGCTTGACCGCGCACTGGCGACAAGCGCCAACGCTGCCAAGGGCGGGGTGCCAGCAGAAATAAGGGATATCGAGGCCTAGCGACAGACATGCCTGTAACAGGTTGTCTGCCCCATCGACTTCGAGCTCTTTGCCGTCTACGTGGATAGTGGCCATGGTTCAAAGTTCTTCGTTGGCCCGGTGTCAGCGGGCGTGGCTAATGGAATCTTGTTATCCGCGCGAATCAACACAGCCGTTAAGGCGTCATCGCACGAAAAGCGAAGGGCACGGACCCTTCGCCTTTTTTAAGCGTTTACGCGCCGACTACGATCGGCCTTGCCAGAGGCGGGACGACGGCGCTGGTGGGCGCGATGCCGGCTTCGAACTCATGGCGGAAGTATTTGATGGCGCTGCCCAATGGCTCCACGGCACCCGGTGCGTGAGCACAGAAGGTCTTGCCTGGGCCGAGGAAACCGACCAGACCCAGCAGGGTCTCGATATCGCCGGCTTGCCCTTCACCGTTCTCGATCGCACGCAAGAGCTTCACGCTCCACGGCAGACCATCACGGCACGGGGTGCAGAAACCGCACGACTCACGGGCGAAGAACTCTTCCATGTTGCGCAGCAGGGACACCATGTTGACGCTGTCGTCCACCGCCATGGCCAGGCCGGTACCCATACGGGTGCCCACCTTGGCGATGCCGCCGGCGTACATTTGTGCATCCAGGTGTTCCGGCAACAGGAAACCGGTACCGGCGCCGCCGGGTTGCCAGGCCTTGAGCTGGTAACCGTCGCGCATGCCGCCGGCGTAGTCTTCGAACAGCTCGCGACCGGTGACGCCAAATGGCAGTTCCCACAGGCCCGGGTTCTTGACCTTGCCGGAGAAGCCCATGAGCTTGGTGCCCATGTCTTCGCTGCCTTCGCGAGCCAACGATTTGTACCAGTCCACGCCGTCGGCGATGATCGCCGGGACGTTGCACAGGGTTTCGACGTTGTTCACGCAGGTCGGCTTGCCCCATACGCCAACGGCGGCAGGGAAGGGCGGCTTGGAGCGCGGGTTGGCGCGGCGGCCTTCAAGGGAGTTGATCAGTGCGGTTTCTTCACCGCAGATGTAACGCCCGGCGCCGGTGTGGACGAACAGCTCGAAATCAAAACCGCTGCCCAGGATGTTCTTGCCCAGCAGGCCCGCTGCCTTGGCTTCTTCCACGGCACGGTTCAAGTGCTTGGCGGCGGTGGTGTACTCGCCACGCAGGAAGATGTAGCCACGGTAGGTTTTCAGTGCGCGGGCACTGATCAGCATGCCTTCGATCAGCAGATGGGGCAGTTGCTCCATCAGCATGCGGTCTTTCCAGGTGTTGGGCTCCATTTCATCCGCGTTGCACAGCAGGTAGCGGATGTTGATGGATTCGTCCTTGGGCATCAGGCCCCACTTCACGCCAGTGGGGAAGCCTGCACCGCCGCGGCCCTTGAGGCCGGAGTCTTTCACGGTCTGGACGATGTCGTCCTGAGCCATGTCGGCGAAGGCCTTGCGCGCAGCGGCGTAACCGTTCTTGGCCTGGTATTCGTCGAGCCATACGGCTTCGCCGTCGTCACGCAGACGCCAGGTGAGCGGGTGAGTCTCGGCCGAACGCTTGATGCGGTTGGCAGGACCGAAGGAAGTCAGGGTCATACATAGCCCTCGAGCAATTTGGCAACGCCAGCGGGCTGCACATCACCGAACGTGTCGTCGTCGATCATCAACGCCGGCGCCTTGTCGCAGTTGCCGAGGCAGCAGACCGGCAGCAGGGTGAAACGACCGTCGGCGGTGGTCTGACCCAGGCCGATGCCCAGCTTGCTCTGGATTTCGCTGACCACCGACTCGTGGCCGCCGATGTAGCAGACCATGCTGTCGCAGACGCGAATGATGTGGCGGCCGACCGGCTGACGGAAGATCTGACTATAGAACGTCGCCACGCCTTCAACGTCGCTGGCCGGAATGCCGAGGATTTCGCCGATGGCGTACAGGGCGCCATCCGGCACCCAGCCACGTTCCTTCTGGACGATCTTCAGGGCTTCGATCGACGCCGCGCGCGGGTCTTCGTAGTGATGCAACTCGTGCTCGATGGCCGAGCGCTCGGTTTCACTGAGGGTGAAACGGTCTGTCTGGATAAGCGTGCTGTTCATGCTTAGCGGTCCACGTCGGCCATAACGAAATCGATACTACCCAGGTACGCGATCAAGTCCGCGACCATGCTGCCTTTGATCACCGAAGGGATCTGCTGCAGGTGCGGGAAGCTTGGGGTACGAATCCGGGTGCGGTAGCTCATGGTGCCGCCATCGCTCGTCAGGTAATAACTGTTGATGCCCTTGGTCGCTTCGATCATCTGGAAGGATTCGTTGGCCGGCATGACCGGGCCCCACGAAACTTGCAGGAAGTGCGTGATCAAGGTTTCGATGTGCTGCAGCGTGCGCTCTTTCGGCGGCGGCGTGGTCAGCGGGTGATCCGCCTTGTACGGGCCTTCCGGCATGTTGCGCAGGCACTGGTCGATGATCTTGATGCTCTGGCGCATCTCCTCGACACGCACGATGCAACGGTCGTAGGCATCGCCATTGGCCGCCAGCGGTACTTCGAACTCGAAGTTCTCGTAGCCCGAGTACGGACGCGCTTTACGCAGGTCGAAGTCGCAACCGGTGGAACGCAGGCCGGCACCGGTGACACCCCATTCCAGGGCTTGCTTGGTGTTGTAGTCGGCGACGCCGATGGTCCGGCCACGCAGGATGCTGTTGTCCAGGGCGGCTTTCTGGTATTCGTCCAGACGCTTGGGCATCCACTCGACGAAGTCCTTGACCAGTTTTTCCCAGCCGCGCGGCAGGTCGTGGGCGACGCCACCGATGCGGTACCAGGCCGGGTGCAGACGGAAGCCTGTGATGGCTTCGATCACCGTGTATGCACGCTGACGGTCGGTAAAGGTGAAGAACACCGGGGTCATGGCGCCGACGTCCTGGATGTAGGTGCCCAGGAACAGCAGGTGACTGGTGATCCGGAAGAACTCGGCCATCATGATACGGATGACGTCGACCTTCTCCGGCACCTTGATGCCGGCCAGCTTCTCGACCGAGAGCACGTACGGCAGGTTGTTCATCACGCCGCCGAGGTAGTCGATACGGTCGGTGTACGGAATGAAGCTGTGCCAGGACTGGCGCTCGGCCATCTTCTCGGCACCACGGTGGTGGTAGCCGATGTCCGGTACGCAGTCGACGATCTCTTCACCGTCCAGCTGCAGGATGATGCGGAACGCACCGTGCGCCGAAGGGTGGTTGGGACCCAGGTTGAGGAACATGTAGTCCTCGTTCGGGCCGGAACGTTTCATGCCCCAGTCTTCAGGCTTGAAGCGCGCGGCTTCTTCCTCGAGCTGTTGCTTGGCCAGGGTCAGGCTGAACGGATCGAACTCGGTGGCACGGGCCGGGAAGTCCTTGCGCAGCGGGTGACCTTCCCAGGTCGGCGGCATCATGATGCGCGACAGGTGCGGGTGGCCTTTGAAGTCGATGCCGTACATGTCCCAGACTTCACGCTCGTACCAGTTGGCGTTCGGCCAGATGCTGGTGACGCTCGGCAAGCTGAGGTCGCTTTCGGACAAGGCGACCTTGATCATTACGTCACTATTACGTTCGATCGACATCAGGTGATAGAACACGGAGAAGTCGACGCCGTTCGGCAGCCCTTGACGCTTGGTGCGCAGGCGCTCGTCCACGCCGTGCAGGTCATAGAGCATGACGTACGGCTTGGGCAGGTTGCGCAGGAAAGTCAGGACTTCGACGAGTTTGGCGCGGGCAACCCAAAGCACCGGCATGCCGGTGCGGGTAGGCTGGGCGGTGAACGCCTCCGGGCCAAAACGGTTGTTCAGTTCGACGACCACATCCTGGTCGTCTGCCTTATAAGGCGGGATGTACAGAGCACTGCCTGTAGTCATGGTTATTTATCGCTTTCGGTCAACGTAAAGAATGAAGCCAGTTTTTCGTTTCTGTGAAACAGCAGAACTGGATCAGACTTCGTCGGGGCTGCGCAGGTTGGTTACCTGAATACGCTGTTCGCGGCGCTTTTCCTTTTCGGAAGGCATCTCGGCGCGATAAACGCCTTGATCACCAACGACCCAGGAAAGTGGGCGACGCTCCTGGCCAATCGACTCCTGCAACAGCATCAGGCCTTGCAGGAAAGCTTCAGGGCGGGGCGGGCAGCCAGGCACGTAGACGTCCACGGGCAGGAACTTGTCCACCCCTTGAACGACGGAGTAGATGTCGTACATGCCACCGGAGTTGGCGCACGAACCCATGGAGATAACCCATTTCGGTTCGAGCATTTGCTCGTAGAGACGCTGAATGATCGGCGCCATCTTGATGAAGCAGGTGCCGGCGATAACCATGAAATCCGCCTGACGCGGCGATGCCCGGATAACCTCGGCGCCAAAGCGCGCGATGTCGTGGGGCGCCGTGAAGGCGGTGGTCATTTCCACATAGCAGCACGAAAGACCGAAGTTATACGGCCACAGGGAGTTCTTGCGCCCCCAGTTGATCGTGCCGTTAAGCACGTCTTCGAGCTTGCCCATGAAAATGTTTTTGTGGACTTGATCTTCTAACGGATCGGAAACGGTTTCCCGTTCGCCAATCGGATACTGCTCGTTAGGAGCATCGGGGTCGATCCTGGTGAGATTGTATTGCATTGCCAAAGCCTCATTGTTTCAGCTTCGCTTGCCGCTTGCGCCGAGCTTCCGGAGCCCAGTCAAGGGCGCCCACTCGGAATAGGTAGACAAGGCCTGCCAACAGAATTGCTATGAAAACGAGAGCTTCGACGAATCCGGTCCAGCCGCTTTCGCGGACGGACACAGACCATGCAAAGAGAAAGAGGGCTTCGATATCGAAGATCACGAACAGCATCGCGACCAGATAGAATTTGGCTGAGAGCCGCAAGCGGGCGCCACCTGTAGGTAGCATGCCGGACTCGAACGGTTCGTTTTTGCTGCGGCCCCAGGCTTTTGACCCAAGGAGGCTTGAGACACCGAGCATAAAGGCGCAGAGGCCGACAACGCCCAGAAGGAAAATGGCAAAGCCCCAGTTGTGGGCCATGAGTCCTGTCGCTTCGGGCATGCTGGTAATCCTTAACAGAGAGCAAGGGTCTCTGAGCTTGAAAAGAAACAAAGCAGTGACGATATGTCGCAGCAATCAATCCCGCTGATTTTATGGCACAACACCCTGCAAGTAAAATTCCTATAGCGAAATTATTTATAGGAATAAGGACATAGCGAGCCCTCAAAGCCCTGTAACCCTTGCGTTGCGGGCATTAGCCGGCATTTCGTCAAATATGTTTTGTAGGGAATGTAACGAACATAGTTATGGATAAATGATAATCAATATTGTTTGGGATGGTTTTTAAACTCTTTACCCTGCAGGGAGTTGGGAAGTTGTCTTATATGAGCGTTACTGCAAGTAGCGTGCGGGGCTGTTTTACCTGATTTTCCTGATCTCGATAGCGCTCTGGATCAATGTGTGGGTTCAACACCGCAACCCCTTGTGGGAGCGAGCCTGCTCGCGAAAGCGGTGGGTCAGCCAGCCCAAATGTTGAATGTTGAACCGCCTTCGCGAGCAAGCCCGCTCCCACAGGATTTTGGAGTGCTTGTTAAATCGCGCGCAAAAAAAAACGCCCCGAACCGGTCGGGGCGTCAGATGTGCAGCGCTGCGGTTAGCTTTCTATATGGTCCGCGGCCGTTGACTCAGGTGAAGCAGATCAGTGGAACTGTTCTTCTTCAGTCGAACCGGTCAGCGCGGTCACCGAAGACGAGCCACCCTGGATCACGGTGGTCATGTCGTCGAAGTAGCCGGTGCCCACTTCCTGCTGGTGAGCCACGAAGGTGTAACCCTTGGCGGCGTCAGCGAATTCCTGCTCTTGCAGCTTCACGTAGGCAGTCATGTCGTTGCGGGCGTAGTCGTGCGCCAGGTTGAACATGCTGTGCCACATGTTGTGAATGCCGGCCAGGGTGATGAATTGGTGCTTGTAGCCCATGGCGGACAGTTCACGCTGGAACTTGGCGATGGTCGCGTCGTCCAGGTTTTTCTTCCAGTTGAAGGAAGGCGAGCAGTTGTACGACAGCAGTTGATCCGGGTATTCCTTTTTGATCGCTTCGGCGAAGCGACGGGCTTCTTCCAGATCCGGCTTGGCGGTTTCACACCAGATCAGGTCGGCGTACGGTGCGTAAGCCAGGCCGCGAGCGATGGCCTGGTCCAGGCCGGCGCGCACTTTGTAGAAGCCTTCCTGGGTACGTTCGCCAGTCACGAATGGCTGGTCGTACGGGTCGCAGTCCGAAGTCAGCAGGTCAGCGGCGTTGGCGTCGGTACGAGCCAGGATGATGGTCGGTGTACCGGCAACGTCAGCCGCCAGACGGGCAGCGGTGAGCTTCTGTACAGCTTCCTGGGTAGGAACCAGTACCTTTCCGCCCATGTGGCCGCATTTTTTCACGGAAGCCAGTTGGTCTTCGAAGTGAACGCCGGCGGCGCCTGCTTCGATCATGCTCTTCATCAATTCGTAGGCGTTCAGTACGCCACCGAAACCGGCTTCAGCGTCGGCCACGATAGGCGCGAAGTAGTCGATGTAGCCTTCGTCGCCCGGGTTCTTGCCGGCTTTCCACTGGATCTGGTCGGCACGACGGAACGAGTTGTTGATGCGCTTGACCACGGTTGGAACCGAGTCAACCGGGTACAGCGATTGGTCCGGGTACATCGATTCGGCGGAGTTGTTGTCCGCAGCCACTTGCCAGCCCGACAGGTAGATCGCCTGGATGCCGGCCTTGACTTGTTGCACAGCCTGGCCGCCGGTCAGGGCGCCCATGCAGTTGACGAAATCTTTCTCAGGACGGAAGGCTGGCTTGGCACCCTGGGTAACCAGGTTCCACAGCTTCTCGGCGCCCATCTTTGCAAAGGTGTGCTCAGGTTGAACCGAGCCACGCAGACGGACGACGTCAGCAGCGGAGTAAGTGCGTGTCACGCCTTTCCAGCGCGGGTTTTCAGCCCAGTCTTTTTCGAGGGCTGCAATTTGCTGTTCGCGTGTCAGTGCCATGGAGATAAACCTCGTCGCGTCTTGTATGAAAAGTTGTTCTGCGGTGGAAAATTCCTGTTCGCCAGATACGCATCCTGAAAATGGCGTAGATGGCTGCTCGCTGACCAGAAGCTTAGGCGGTCAAGTCGGATTCGGCGGGGGAGGCGACGTGATGAACGATGGGCTCGAGGGGGAAGTGAGCAGGTAAAGGCGAACTGCGGGCGCATTCGGGCGTCGTGGGCCTTGGTGCGAACATCAGTGTGGTGCCGGGTTACCTAATAACGCTTCCGTCCCTCGGGACAACTTCGTTCCAGTCGACAACCTCGTCAAACACACCTTGTGGGCGGTACAGACACGAAGCGGTTCGCGGGGTAGGTGCGAACATCGCCTCGAAGGCCCTTGCCAGGGCCTCTGATTAGCGGGAGCGAGGCCATCATGCCTTCGCTTTTTTGGCTCGTCAAACGTTTTGTAGTGCTTTTTTTCAGGCACTACATCTTTGGTCTAATACGACTCGTCAGTCAGTTTTTGATGCTTTAGTCCAAGGTGTCGACTTTCACCCGCAGGGTCATGTCATTGCGGCTTTGGGTCGAGTAGCGGCGGGCCAGGCCCTGTTTGTCGGCCTGTGTCTGGCCATTTACCCCGGCCAGCAGGATCCATTCGCCCAGGCGGCCGGTGACGGTTGTGTCGGTACTTTGTACGTTCACTACATCGGGACGTTCCTGGCTCATGCGGTCACGGTTGGTACTGATCGACAGGTGCACGATCTCGCCGGTGACATTGGCAGTGACGTAAAAACCCTGGGTGACGTTGCGGTATTCGGTCTGGCTGCGCAGGTCGCCGTAGGAGTCGGTCTGGGTGCTGGTCAGGGGGACGCTTTGGCCGACCTGGATCAGTGCCGGCATGCCATCGGTGGCCTGGATTTGCTGGATGCCGCCGTCACGGCTGTCGGTACTGCGGTTGATGATGCGGGTCTGGTTCGGCTTGGCGCCGTTCACTGAATGACCCTGATCGCCCTGGACGTTGTTTTCGTTGGTGTCGACGGTAATCAGCAGGCGTTTGGGTGCGGTATCGAGCTGGCCTAAAAGCGCCTTAAGTTCGTCGATCTTGCGCTGATCGGCGTTGACGATGAGCTGATTGCCGTAGGCGCTGACCTGGCCGTCCTTGCCGATGAAATCCTGCGCCACCGGCAGCAGGTCGGCGCTGGTGTGGTAGTTCAGTGGCACGATCTCGGTGGCTGCCATGACCGAAAAACTGCAGGTTACCAACAGTGTGGTGAGCAGGGTGCGTAGGGACATATCCGTTATCTCCGCCAACTTCAAAGTGTTGATATTGCCAGTTTGTCGGCCTGGGGTGGGGCAAGTTGAATCCTGGACAGCAAAACGCCCCGGCATTCGAAAATGACGGGGCGTTTTTGGGGGTCTTCAGGGCCTTTGTGGCGAGGGAGCAAGGTCCCTCGCCACAAGGTCTCAAACCGACTCGCGCACCATGTCCACATGCGGAATGCCTGCTTCCAGGAATTCCTCGCTGACCATGTGAAAGCCCAGGCGCTCATAGAATGCCGTGGCCTGTACCTGAGCGCTGAGCATCTGCTGCTTCAGTCCGCGCTTCTCGGCTTCACCGATCACCGCCTGCATCAGCGCGTCGCCGACTTTCAGCCCGCGCCAGTCCTTGAGTACCGATACCCGACCGACATGACCGTCGGGCAGCAGGCGCGCGGTACCGATCGGAAAGTCGCCTTCCAGGGCCAGGAAGTGCACGGCCGTAACGTCGTCGGCATCCCATTCCAGTTCGGGCGGAACGGATTGTTCGGCGACAAACACTGCTTCACGAATGCGCCGGATCTCGGCGTTGTCCTTCTGCCAGTCTGCGACACGTACGTGAATTTTATTCATCGGCAAACCCCAGGCTTCCTTGCTTGACCAATTCGCACAGCAGGCCGCGACCGTCTTCATCGCTCAGCCATGGGCCGAGGTTGTCGCTGTGCAGGGCATCGGCGGCGCAGATCATTTTCAGCAGTTCGCGCAATTTGCCGGGCAGGTAGCGGCTCTGGCCGCTGGCGAACAGCAGCAGGTCGTCATCGACTTCCGACCAGGCCAGGCGGGCGCTCGGGTTGCGGATCAGCACCGCGCCTTGCTCCAGTGCGCCGAGTACGTCGTCTTCGGCGAGGTCTTCAGGGCCCACCACCAGTTCCGGATAGCGCGGTTCGGTCATGAACTGGCCGAACCAGGTCAGCAGCAGGCGTTCGTCGCTCATGTGCTCGGCCAGCAGGCTTTTCAGACGGTCGAGGGCGTCGTGCTGGATCTGGTGCGGGTCGGCCGCCGGCAGTGCGTCGGCGTCGGTGTAGCGCTCTTCGTCAGGCAGGAACTGGCTGAGGAAGTCGGTGAAGTGGGTCAGCACTTCAGCGGCGCTCGGTGCGCGGAAACCCACGGAGTAAGTCAGGCAGTCGTCGACGGCCACGCCGCAGTGGGCCAGGCGCGGCGGCAGATACAGCATGTCGCCCGGTTCCAGGACCCATTCGTCGGTGGCTTCGAAGTCGGCAAGGATGCGCAGGTCCGCATGTTGCAGCAGCGGGCTTTCGGAGTCGCACATCTGGCCGATTTTCCAGTTGCGCTTGCCGTGGCCTTGCAGCAGGAACACGTCGTAGTTGTCGAAGTGCGGACCGACACTGCCACCGGGGGCGGCGAAGCTGATCATCACGTCGTCGATGCGCCAGCTCGGCAGGAAGCGGAAGTGCTCCAGCAGCTCGCTGACTTCCGGTACGAACTGGTCAACGGCTTGAACCAGAAGGGTCCATTCGCGTTCCGGCAGCTTGCTGAACTCATCTTCGGCAAACGGGCCGCGACGCAATTCCCACGGACGCTCGCCGTTCTCGATGATCAGGCGCGATTCGACTTCTTCTTCCAGCGCCAGGCCGGCCAGTTCGTCGGCGTCAATCGGGCTTTCGAAGTCAGGAATCGCCTGACGGATCAGCAGCGGTTTTTTCTGCCAGTAGTCGCGCAGGAATTCCCGTGCCGTGATGCCGCCCAGAAGTTGAAGAGGAATGTCAGGATTCATGTGTAACCTATTGAAAAAAAGCACTTTTCAGACGGGAATAAAAACGCCCGGCGCTGCCGGGCGTCTCAAAAGGGTCCAGCGGTCAATCAGATGCGTTTGGCTTGTGCCACGGCGTTGCCGATGTAGTTCGCCGGAGTGAGCAGTTTCAGCTCGGCCTTGGCGGCGGCTGGCATGTCCAGGCCGTCGATGAAAGTCTGCAGCGCTTCAGGGCTGATGCCCTTGCCGCGAGTCAATTCTTTCAGCTTCTCGTACGGGTTTTCGATGTTGTAGCGACGCATGACGGTCTGGATTGGCTCGGCCAGGACTTCCCAGCAGGCATCCAGATCAGCGGCGATTTTGTCTGCGTTGAGCTCGAGTTTGCTGATGCCCTTGAGGCTGGCTTCGTACGCGATCACGCTGTGGGCAAAGCCGACACCGAGGTTGCGCAGTACGGTGGAGTCAGTCAGGTCGCGCTGCCAGCGGGAGATTGGCAGTTTGCTCGCCAGGTGCTGGAACAATGCATTGGCGATGCCCAGGTTGCCTTCGGAGTTTTCGAAGTCGATCGGGTTGACCTTGTGCGGCATGGTCGACGAACCGATTTCACCCGCGATGGTGCGCTGTTTGAAATAACCCAGGGAGATGTAGCCCCAGATGTCGCGGTCGAAGTCGATCAGGATGGTGTTGAAGCGTGCGATTGCGTCGAACAGCTCGGCAATGTAGTCGTGCGGTTCGATCTGCGTGGTGTACGGGTTGAAGCCCAGGCCCAGCTCGTCTTCGATGAAGGCGCGGGCATTGGCTTCCCAGTCGATCTCAGGGTAGGCCGACAGGTGTGCGTTGTAGTTGCCGACAGCGCCGTTGATCTTGCCCAGCAACGGAACGGCAGCGACTTGGGCGATCTGGCGCTCCAGGCGGTAAACCACGTTCGCCAGCTCTTTACCCAGGGTGGTCGGCGAAGCCGGTTGGCCGTGGGTGCGCGACAGCATCGGCACGTCGGCGAAGCGGATGGCCAGTTCGCGAATGGCTTCGGCGGTCTGGCGCATCAGCGGCAGCATCACGTCATCACGGCCTTCGCGCAGCATCAGGGCGTGGGACAGGTTGTTGATGTCCTCGCTGGTGCAGGCAAAGTGGATGAATTCGCTGACCTTGGCCAGCTCCGGCAGCTTGGCCGCTTGCTCTTTGAGCAGGTACTCGATGGCTTTGACGTCGTGGTTGGTGGTGCGCTCGATCTCTTTGACGCGCTCGGCGTGCTCCAGGGAGAAGTTTTCCGCCAGGGCATTCAACACCGCGTTGGCTTCGGCGGAGAACGCCGGCACTTCGCTGATGGCAGGGTGAGCGGCCAGGCGCTGGAGCCAGCGCACTTCAACCAGAACGCGGGCACGGATCAGGCCGTACTCGCTGAAAATTGGGCGCAGGGCCTGGGTTTTGCCGGCGTAGCGGCCGTCAACAGGGGAAACCGCAGTGAGCGAAGAGAGCTGCATGGGGTGTTCTCGGACAGTCGGGCAACGAAATGGGGCGCGTATCATACATGAAAAAATCCGCGGGTCCGTTGCCAACTGACCAGCGTATTACGCGTTACTGACTACAAAACGGTGTTGTTGATACGCTTCAGCTGCTGCGCATCAGTGGGTAAAGCTCTTTGAGCAATTTGCGGCGACTGACCACCAGTTGCCAGCGATGACCGCCCAATTGCCGCCACAGGCGTGCCGAACGAATACCGGCCAGCAACAGGGCGCGGATTTTCGAGGCGTTGCTCGGTTGCTGCAGGTTGCGCATGTCGCCATGGACCTGGATGCGCTGGCGCAGGGTGCTCAGGGTGTCCTGGTACAGCGCGCCGCACGCGGCGATCACGTTTTCGTGAGCCGGGCCGAAGTGTTCGACCTGGGACTGGATCTGCGGCAGGCGTTTGCCGATCACGTCCAGCATGTCGTTGCGCTTGGCCAGCTGACGCTCCAGGCCGAGCATGGCCAGCGCATAGCGCAACGGTTCGCGCTGCAGGGCGCTCGGGTCGCGTTCCAGGGCGCCGATCAAGGCGCGATAGCCTTCGCGCAGATTGATGTCGTCGCCGCCGTAGACTTCCAGGGTGTCCTTGGGGTCGCGGATCAACAGGCTGCCGAGCATGCAGGTCAGGCCGGCTTCGCTGGTCTGGCCGGTCTTGGCGATTTTGTCCACCAGCACCGCGGCGAGAAACACGCCGCCCAGCGCCGTCAGTTGCTCCTGAGTCGGGCTCATTGTTGCTGGCCTTTGCTTGTCCAGGGTTCGGCGACTTCGATCACGCCGCCGCCGAGGCAGATTTCACCGTCGTAGAACACCACGGACTGACCCGGAGTGACCGCGCGTTGTGGGTCATCGAAGGTCGCGCGGTAGCCGCTGGCGGTCCTTTCCAGGGTGCAGGGCTGGTCGCTCTGGCGATAGCGGACCTTGGCGGTCAGCTTGCGCGGCTGGCTCAGGTCGATCGGGTTGACCCAATAGATGTCGGAAGCGAGCAGGGCGCGGGAGAACAGCCACGGATGGTCATTGCCCTGGCCAACGATCAGCTCGTTGTGTTCCAGGTCCTTGATCAGCACGTACCACGGCTCTTCGCCGGCGTCCTTCAGACCACCGATACCGAGGCCCTGGCGCTGGCCGATGGTGTGGTACATCAAGCCGTGGTGACGGCCGATGACTTCGCCTTCGGTGGTTTTGATTTCGCCCGGTTGCGCCGGCAGGTATTGCTTGAGAAAGTCGCTGAAGCGGCGCTCGCCGATGAAGCAGATCCCGGTGGAATCCTTTTTCTTCGCGGTCGCCAGTTCGTATTTTTCGGCAATCGCACGGACCTGGGGTTTTTCCAGCTCGCCGACCGGGAACAGGGTCTTGGCGATCTGTTCGCCGCCGACCGCGTGCAGGAAGTAGCTCTGATCTTTGTTCGGATCCAGGCCTTTGAGCAATTCGGTGCGGCCGTCGATGTCGCGGCGACGCACGTAGTGACCGGTGGCGATCAGGTCGGCGCCGAGCATCATGGCGTAGTCGAGGAACGCCTTGAACTTGATTTCGCGGTTGCACAGGATGTCCGGGTTCGGCGTGCGACCGGCCTTGTATTCGGCCAGGAAGTGCTCGAACACGTTGTCCCAGTACTCGGCGGCGAAGTTGGCGGTGTGCAGCTTGATGCCAATCTTGTCGCACACGGCCTGGGCGTCCGCCAGGTCATCCATGGCGGTGCAGTATTCCGTTCCATCGTCTTCTTCCCAGTTCTTCATGAACAGGCCTTCCACCTCATAGCCCTGCTCGATCAGCAGGAGAGCGGAAACGGAAGAGTCCACGCCGCCGGACATACCGACAATGACGCGCTTCTTTTGTGTGTCAGAAGGGGCTGGATCACGCATAGGGATTCAATGAGTGTCTTGAAAAAGGACGCGATTCTAACAGGCTCGGGCCTGCAAGGCTAAAGAGAAGGACGGATCAGTTCGAGACCGAAGTGTTTGCCGTCCAGATAGTCGTCAATGCAGCGGATGATCAGCTCGCTGCGCCAGTGCTCGCGCTGCTCGATCAATTCCTGGCGGGTCAGCCACTTGGCGCCGACAATGCCGTCGTCCAGTTGATAGTCGGGGTGGTGTTTCAGCGGTTTGGCGATGAAGCACACCCGTTGGTAGGTTACGCCGTTGCTCGGCGCGGTATAGAGATAAATGCCCAGTACTCCGGTCGGTTCGACGTCCCAGCCGGTTTCCTCGAGGGTTTCGCGTACGGCGGCTTCGGTGAGGGTTTCGTCCGGATCCAGGTGGCCGGCGGGCTGGTTGAGCACCGTTCGTCCGTGCTTGAGCTCTTCGACCATCAGGAAGCGGCCGTTGTCTTCGACGATGGTGGCGACGGTGATGTGGGGTTGCCAGTCCATGGGATTACCTCAAGTTCAGGGGTGCAAAGATTTCAATATGGAAACCGGCCCCTGTGGGAGCGAGCCGGTTTCGGCAGATACGCTTAAACAGAAACCCCGGCACGGGGCCGGGGTTTCTTTGTATCACTACAACCTTACACCAGCGCAGCAATCGCCGCGTTGAGCGTGGCGCTCGGGCGCATGGCCTTGCTGATCAGCTCGGCATCGGCATGGTAGTAACCACCGATGTCCACTGGTTTGCCCTGAACGGCGTTGAGTTCGGCAACGATGGTTGCTTCGTTCTCGGTCAGGGTCTTGGCCAGGGTCGCGAACTGCGCTTGCAGTGCAGTGTCTTCGGACTGGGCGGCCAGGGCCTGGGCCCAGTACAGCGCCAGGTAGAAGTGGCTGCCGCGGTTGTCGATGTTGCCGACTTTGCGCGATGGCGACTTGTTGTTATCCAGGAACTGGCCGGTGGCCTGGTCCAGGGTCTTGGCCAGAACCAGCGCCTTAGGGTTGTCGTAAGTCACACCCAGGTGCTCAAGGGAAGCGGCCAGGGCCAGGAACTCGCCCAGGGAATCCCAGCGCAGGAAGTTCTCTTCCAGCAGTTGCTGCACGTGCTTGGGTGCCGAACCGCCGGCGCCGGTTTCGAACAGGCCACCGCCGTTCATCAGCGGCACGATCGACAGCATCTTGGCGCTGGTGCCCAGTTCCATGATCGGGAACAGGTCGGTCAGGTAATCGCGCAATACGTTACCGGTCACCGAGATGGTGTCCTTGCCTTCGCGGGTGCGCTGCAGGGTGAACTTCATCGCGTCGACTGGCGACATGATGCGGATGTCCAGGCCGGAGGTGTCGTGATCCTTCAGGTAGGCCTGAACTTTCTCGATCACCACGCCATCGTGGGCGCGCATCGGGTCCAGCCAGAAAATGGCTGGCGTGGCGCTTGCGCGGGCACGGTTGACGGCCAGTTTGACCCAGTCCTGGATCGGCGCGTCTTTGGTCTGGCACATGCGGAAGATGTCGCCGGCTTCAACCGACTGTTCCAGCAGCAGGGTGCCGTTGGTGTCGGTTACGCGAACCACACCGTTGGCCTTGATCTGGAAGGTCTTGTCGTGGGAACCGTACTCTTCGGCCTTCTTCGCCATCAGGCCAACGTTCGGCACGCTGCCCATGGTGGTTGGGTTGAAGGCGCCATTTGCCTTGCAGTCTTCGATCACTGCCTGGTAGATGGTGGCGTAGCAGCGATCCGGGATCACCGCCTTGGTGTCGTGCAGCTGGCCGTCGGTGCCCCACATCTTGCCGGAGTCACGGATCATTGCCGGCATCGAGGCGTCGACGATGACGTCGCTCGGCACGTGCAGGTTGGTGATGCCCTTGTCGGAGTTGACCATCGCCAGCGACGGACGAACGGCGTAGACCGCCTGAATGTCGGCTTCGATCTGCGCTTGCTGCTCGGCCGGGAGGGCCTTGATGCGAGCGTACAGGTCGCCGATGCCGTTGTTCAGGTTGAAGCCGATCTGCGCCAGCACGTCAGCGTGCTTGGCCAGTGCATCTTTATAGAACTCGGCAACGATCTGGCCGAACATGATCGGGTCGGAGACCTTCATCATGGTGGCTTTGAGGTGAACCGACAGCAGTACGCCTTGTTGCTTGGCGCTTTCGATTTCAGCGGCGATGAAGCTGCGCAGGGCATTTTTGCTCATCACGGCGCAGTCGAGGATCTCGCCGGCCTGAACGCTGGTCTTTTCTTTCAGGACGGTGGTGGTGCCGTCTTGAGCGATCAGTTCGATTTTGACCGCGCCGGCGGCGTCGATCAGGGCGGCTTTTTCGCTGCCGTAGAAATCACCGCTGCTCATGTGCGCGACGTGGGACTTGGAGTCCGCGGCCCAGGCGCCCATTTTGTGCGGGTGCTTGCGTGCGTAGTTCTTGACTGACAGCGGAGCGCGACGGTCGGAGTTGCCTTCGCGCAGAACCGGGTTCACGGCGCTGCCCTTGACCTTGTCGTAACGGGCCTTGGCTTCTTTGTCGGTGTCGCTGGTCACGGTTTCCGGGTAGTCCGGCAGTGCGTAGCCCTGGGCTTGCAGTTCTTTGATCGCGGCTTGCAGTTGCGGAACCGAGGCGCTGATGTTCGGCAGCTTGATGATGTTGGCTTCAGGCGTAACGGCCAGGTCGCCCAGTTCGGCGAGGTGGTCGGCTACGGCTTTGTCGCCCAGTTGCTCGGGGAAGCTGGCCAGAATGCGCCCTGCAAGAGAGATATCGCGGGTTTCCACGGCGATATCAGCCGAGGCGGTGAAGGCCTCTACGATAGGCAACAGTGAATAGGTGGCGAGGGCGGGAGCTTCGTCGGTGAAGGTATAGATGATCTTCGAGCGGGTGGGCATATTCGGATTAACTCTCTCTTCTTTGCTAAAGCGTGCGCAGAAACTCGAGGGGCGCCGGGTAAGCGCGTTCGTTCAAAGTCATCCATGAGCCGAATGTCGAGATTTCTTCGCGGTGATGTTGGGTGCATCAGTAGAGCGTCAAGCAGTCGGGTTGCGGTAACAGCCCGGCTTTGGGCGGAAAGTCTCGGCTACGTTTTGGGTAGCAAGGAGAGGTCGGCCGTTGTGACCCTATGGTCAGCGGGCGGCATTATACATAGGTAGCTGGCAATCTGCCGATGGTTCATGTGAATCGATTCTCGTCCATTGGTCTAAAGGTCGCAGGGGCAATGGAAAGGCGTCGGCGGCGCTGGGTCATTCGTCGTGCTGGAGTTTGGCGTTTTTCCCTTTGTTTTCAGGCTTTTAGGTCAGCTGTTGTGCGGCTTTGCGGCAGATGAATGGAACATAGGGTTTGCGCGTTGATTTAACTGGGTTACGCTCGAACCAAGCCAGATGTTCAATCCAATCAATGGAGTTCAGCATGGGTTACAAGAAGATTCAGGTTCCAGCCGTCGGCGAAAAAATCACCGTCAACGCCGACCATTCTCTTAATGTTCCTGATAATCCGATCATCCCGTTCATTGAAGGCGACGGCATTGGCGTCGACGTCAGTCCCGTGATGATCAAAGTGGTTGATGCTGCCGTGCAAAAGGCCTACGGGGGCAAGCGCAAGATTTCCTGGATGGAAGTCTACGCCGGTGAAAAGGCTACCCAGGTCTACGATCAGGACACCTGGCTGCCCCAGGAAACCCTGGACGCCGTGAAAGATTACGTCGTTTCCATCAAGGGGCCGCTGACCACGCCGGTCGGTGGTGGCATCCGTTCGCTCAACGTTGCCCTGCGCCAGCAGCTTGACCTGTATGTCTGCCTGCGGCCCGTGGTGTGGTTCGAGGGCGTGCCAAGCCCGGTGAAAAAGCCTGGCGACGTCGACATGGTGATCTTCCGCGAGAACTCCGAAGACATCTATGCCGGTATCGAGTGGAAGGCCGGCTCGCCGGAAGCCACTAAAGTCATCAAGTTCCTGAAAGAAGAAATGGGCGTCACCAAGATCCGTTTCGACCAGGACTGCGGCATCGGCATCAAGCCGGTATCCAAGGAAGGCACCAAGCGTCTGGTGCGCAAGGCCCTGCAATATGTAGTGGACAACGACCGCAAGTCGCTGACCATCGTGCACAAGGGCAATATCATGAAATTCACCGAAGGTGCCTTCAAGGACTGGGGCTATGAGGTGGCGAAGGAAGAATTCGGCGCCGAGCTGCTCGATGGCGGCCCGTGGATGAAATTCAAGAACCCGAAAACCGGCCGCGAAGTCATCGTCAAGGACGCCATTGCCGACGCCATGCTCCAGCAGATCCTGCTGCGTCCGGCCGAATACGACGTGATCGCCACGCTCAATCTCAATGGTGACTACCTCTCCGACGCCCTGGCGGCGGAAGTGGGCGGTATCGGTATCGCGCCGGGCGCCAACCTGTCCGACACCGTGGCCATGTTCGAGGCCACCCACGGTACTGCACCGAAGTATGCCGGCAAGGACCAGGTCAACCCGGGCTCGGTAATTCTTTCGGCAGAAATGATGCTGCGCCATCTGGGCTGGACCGAGGCAGCGGACCTGATCATCAAGGGCACCAATGGCGCGATCAAGGCCAAGACCGTGACCTATGACTTCGAGCGCTTGATGGAAGGCGCCACGCTGGTTTCGTCTTCCGGGTTCGGTGAGGCGTTGATCAAGCACATGTAAGCCAGCGACAGACGTACAAAAACCGCCCGATTCAAATGAATGAGTCGGGCGGTTTTTTTATGACTGGATGACGGTGCGGTGTCAGACCGTCACGGACTGCTGCGTGGCAGGTGTCGTGGTTTTCGAAGCCTCTACAGGGGCGCTGATATTGACGGCATGCAAGCCCTTTGGCCCCTGGATGATTTCGAAGACGACAGCCTGGCCGGCCTTCAAGGTTTTATAGCCGTCCATCTGGATGGCTGAGTAATGGGCAAACAGATCTTCGCTTTTGCCTTCCTCGTTGATGAAACCGTAACCCTTGGCGTTGTTGAACCATTTCACCTTGCCACTGACCTTGACGCCTGACATACCCAACTCCCTCTGCAACAGACTCCATCACTGGAGTATCATCCAGTTCATCCGCAGTCATTTCTTCGAAAAAATTTGACTCCGCGGACCTTTTTTACCCACTGTGGGCTCTATTGGTTGTAACACCGTTTTGCCGATAGTCAAGGTGACCCGGCGGTCGGAGTTGAAAACGTTAATGGGTGCCCCCACCACTGTATTTGCACAACTGACGAACCTTTCTTTCCATGCATGCAATCAGCCAGATTCGACTAACATTCAATCAGGATCGCCCTGATTTACACGACGACGATTCCGCAGGCATTGCTGTTCAGGAGGCTAAGCCTGCTTTACAGGCGCCGCCGATGTACAAGGTGGTTTTGTTTAATGATGACTACACACCGATGGATTTCGTCGTCGAAGTGCTCGAGGTGTTTTTTAACCTGAATCGCGAGCTGGCGACCAAGGTCATGCTGGCCGTCCACACAGAAGGACGGGCAGTATGTGGAGTGTTTACCCGCGACATCGCCGAGACCAAGGCCATGCAGGTCAACCAGTACGCCAGGGAAAGCCAGCATCCGCTACTCTGTGAAATCGAGAAGGACGGTTAATCGCCGGACACTTGGGTATGAGGTGAAGCTATGTTAAACCGCGAGCTCGAAGTCACCCTCAATCTTGCCTTCAAGGAGGCCCGTTCGAAGCGTCATGAATTCATGACCGTCGAGCATCTCCTGTTGGCCCTATTGGATAATGAGGCTGCCGCCACCGTTTTGCGTGCGTGCGGCGCAAACCTCGACAAACTCAAGCATGACCTGCAGGAGTTCATCGACTCCACCACGCCATTGATCCCCGTGCATGACGAGGATCGTGAAACCCAGCCAACCCTGGGCTTCCAGCGTGTCCTGCAACGTGCTGTGTTTCACGTACAGAGCTCGGGCAAACGCGAAGTGACTGGCGCCAATGTGCTGGTCGCGATCTTCAGTGAGCAAGAGAGTCAGGCAGTGTTCCTGCTGAAACAGCAGAGCGTTGCCCGCATCGATGTCGTCAACTACATCGCCCACGGCATTTCCAAAGTGCCAGGGCACGGCGATCACTCTGAGGGCGAGCAAGATATGCAGGACGACGAGGGCGGTGAGTCTTCTTCTTCAGGCAATCCTCTGGATGCTTATGCCAGCAACCTTAACGAACTCGCGCGCCAGGGTCGCATCGATCCGCTGGTAGGCCGTGAGTTGGAAGTCGAACGCGTTGCGCAGATCCTGGCGCGTCGTCGCAAAAACAATCCGTTGCTGGTGGGCGAGGCGGGCGTGGGTAAAACCGCGATTGCCGAAGGCCTGGCCAAACGCATCGTCGACAACCAGGTGCCGGACCTGCTGGCCAACAGTGTGGTGTATTCCCTCGACCTGGGCGCCCTGCTGGCCGGGACCAAATATCGCGGCGATTTCGAGAAGCGCTTCAAGGCGTTGCTCAATGAGCTGAAAAAGCGTCCGCAGGCGATCCTGTTCATCGACGAAATCCATACCATCATCGGTGCGGGTGCCGCGTCCGGTGGCGTCATGGATGCTTCCAATCTGCTCAAGCCGCTGCTGTCGTCTGGTGATATCCGGTGCATCGGTTCGACTACGTTCCAGGAATTTCGCGGCATCTTCGAGAAAGACCGTGCCCTGGCACGACGCTTCCAGAAGGTCGATGTGTCGGAACCGTCGGTGGAAGACACCATCGGTATCCTGCGTGGCTTGAAGGGGCGTTTCGAGACTCATCACAACATCGAGTACAGCGATGAAGCGCTGCGTGCCGCTGCCGAACTGGCGTCGCGCTACATCAATGACCGGCACATGCCGGACAAGGCCATCGATGTCATCGACGAGGCGGGTGCCTATCAGCGCCTGCAACCGATCGAGAAGCGGGTAAAACGCATCGAAGTGCCTCAGGTTGAGGATATCGTCGCGAAAATCGCGCGGATTCCGCCAAAACACGTCACCAGCTCGGACAAAGAGTTGCTGCGTAACCTTGAGCGTGATCTGAAGTTGACCGTGTTCGGTCAGGATGCCGCGATCGATTCCCTGGCGACGGCGATCAAATTGTCTCGCGCCGGTCTCAAGTCGCCTGACAAGCCTGTCGGCTCGTTCCTGTTCGCCGGTCCTACCGGTGTCGGTAAAACCGAGGCGGCGCGTCAGTTGGCCAAGGCATTGGGTGTCGAGCTGGTTCGATTCGACATGTCCGAGTACATGGAGCGCCACACCGTATCGCGTCTGATCGGTGCGCCTCCTGGCTATGTCGGGTTCGATCAGGGCGGTTTGCTGACTGAAGCCATTACCAAACAGCCACATTGCGTGCTGCTGCTCGATGAAATCGAGAAAGCGCATCCGGAAGTCTTCAACCTGCTGCTGCAGGTCATGGACCACGGTACGCTCACCGATAACAACGGGCGCAAAGCGGATTTCCGTAACGTGATCGTCATCATGACGACCAACGCCGGTGCTGAAACCGCGGCGCGTGCCTCGATCGGCTTCACCCTTCAGGATCACTCCTCCGATGCAATGGAAGTGATCAAGAAGAGCTTCACGCCTGAATTCCGTAACCGTCTGGACACCATCATCCAGTTTGGTCGCCTCAGTCATGAGGTCATCAAGAGCGTGGTGGACAAGTTCCTTATCGAACTTCAGGCGCAGCTGGAAGACAAGCGTGTACTGCTGGAAGTCACCGATGCTGCCCGCAGCTGGCTGGCGGCCGGTGGTTACGACGCGATGATGGGCGCTCGACCCATGGCTCGCCTGATTCAGGACAAGATCAAGCGTCCGCTGGCGGAGGAGATACTCTTTGGCGAACTGGCCGAGCATGGCGGTGTAGTACACATCGACATCAAGGACGGCGAGCTGACCTTCGAGTTCGAGACCACGGCGGAAATGGCCTGACGTTGATCGCAACAAAGCAAAAAGGCGCCGTTTGGCGCCTTTTTGCTGTCTGTCTGTTATTGAGTTGGCACCTGTGGGAGCGAGCCTGCTCGCGAAAGCGCCAGGTCATTCGACATCAATGCTGAATCGCAAACCGCCTTCGCGAGCAGGCTCGCTCACAGGGGGCCTGCGCCGACTTGAGGTTGTTTCAGGCAAACAAAAACGCCCGGCAATGCCGGGCGTTTTGTATTGACTTGATTAGCGAGCGCGGTAAGTGATGCGCCCTTTGCTCAAGTCATAGGGCGTCAGCTCGACGCGCACTTTGTCACCGGTAAGAATACGAATGTAGTTCTTGCGCATCTTGCCGGAAATATGCGCGGTTACGACGTGCCCATTTTCCAACTCCACGCGAAACATGGTGTTGGGCAGGGTGTCGACGACAGTGCCTTCCATTTCGAAGCTGTCTTCTTTCGACATGCAGTAAAGCCCTCGGTGTCCAGTGAATGGCCCGGTGCAACTGCGCCAGGCAAAAGCGGCGTGCATTGTGCCCGAAAAGTGGGGGGCAAGCCAAGGGGTTTAAGGGTGTGCTCTAGTTCAGAACGACCCAGCGCTGGTTAACCAGCAATTCAATGGGACGATACTGGGTCTTGTAGCTCATTTTTTTGCAGTTCTTGATCCAGTAACCCAGATAGACCGCATCCAGCCCCAGGCGCCGGGCCTCGGCGATTTGCCAGAGGATGGCATAACGCCCCAGGCTGCGACGCTCTTCGTCGGGTTCGTAGAAGGTGTAGACCGCCGACAGACCGTTCGGCAGAAGGTCAGTGACGGCAATCGCCAGCAACCGGCCTTCGAGGCGGAATTCGTAGAACCGGGAAAACGGCAGGTCGCGCACCAGGAACGTCGAAAACTGATCGCGACTGGGTGGGTACATGTCGCCGTCGGCATGCCGCTCTTCTATATATCGCTGATAAAGGTCGAAATACTCTTCGCTGAATCCTGGCTTGGCCGGGCGTACCTGCAAGTCGGCGTTGCGCTTGAAAATGCGCTTCTGCTGACGGTTGGGTGTGAATTGCGCAACAGGGATGCGCGCCGGTACGCACGCATTGCAGTTCTGGCAATGGGGGCGATACAAGTGGTCGCCGCTGCGACGAAAACCCATTTCCGACAGGTCTGCATAGACATGCACATCCATGGGCTGACTGGGGTCGAGAAACAGGGTCGTGGCCTGCTCCTCGGGCAGATAGCTGCAAGAATGGGGCTGAGTGGCATAAAACTTCAATCGCGCCAACTCGGTCATGATCAACCCTCGGGATAAGCTTTTAATTAGGGGCGTCTCTAAGTGTAAGCCACGCGCGCAAAAGTCGCTCAGCAAACCCAGATGGCGCGGCTGGGTTGATCCAGATACTGCGACAGGTAGCCGGCAAATGCGCTGCGGGGAATCGCTCGTGCGCCCAGGCTGTGCAGATGGTCGGTAGGCATCTGACAGTCGATGAGCACAAAGCCCGAGTCTTTCAGATGTCTGACCAGTGTGGCAAAGCCATATTTGGAGGCGTTGTCGGCGCGGCTGAACATGGATTCGCCGAAAAACAGCCGGCCCATCGCCAGGCCGTACAGCCCGCCGACGAGCGTGCCCTGATCCCAGACCTCCACCGAATGCGCGAAACCTCGATGATGCAGTTCCAGGTAAGCGTCCTGCATGGCTTCGGTGATCCAGGTGCCGTCGGCGTACTCCCGTGGGGCGGCGCAGGCGCGAATGACCGCAGCAAAATCCTGATCGAAGGTCACTTGATAGCGTTGTTGGCGCAGCAACTTGTTCAAGCTTCGAGAGACGTGCAGTTCGTCGGGAAACAGGACGGTGCGCGGATCCGGCGACCACCAGAGAATCGGTTGGCCTTCCGAGAACCACGGAAAACAGCCGTGGCGGTAGGCCTGAATCAGCCGATCGGCCGACAGGTCGCCGCCGGCGGCCAACAGACCGTTGGGGTCGCGCATGGCTTTTTCCAGCGGCGGGAAAGTCAGGGAGTTGCGTTGTAACCAAGTCAGCATGGCGTCCGGGCTTGCAGAAGGGGAGGGTGGTGACGGGCGCAATTTGGCCCGTCACCCAGTGTGCCGTCAAACGGCAGGAATGTCGTCGAGGTATTTTTCCGCATCAAGGGCCGCCATGCAGCCGGCCCCGGCGGAGGTGACTGCCTGGCGATAAACGTGATCGGCCACGTCACCGGCGGCAAACACGCCTGCGATCGCGGTCGCGGTGGCATTGCCTTCGCTGCCGCCCAAGACCTGCAGATAACCATCGCGCATTTCCAGTTGGCCGACGAACAGGTCGGTATTGGGTTTGTGGCCGATGGCGATGAACACACCGGCCACCGCCAGTTCCCTGATTTCGCCAGTATGACTGTCGCGCAGGCGGGCGCCGGTCACGCCGCTGGCATCGCCCAGCACTTCGTCCAGATTCTGGTTCCAGTGCAGGCGGATATTGCCGTTGGCGGCCTTCTCGAAGAGTTTGTCCTGGAGGATTTTCTCTGACCGCAGCTTGTCGCGACGGTGAATCAGATGGACCTCTTTGGCGATGTTCGACAGGTACAGCGCTTCTTCAACCGCCGTGTTGCCGCCGCCGACCACCGCAACCACTTGATTGCGGTAAAAGAAGCCGTCACAGGTCGCGCAGGCCGAAACGCCCTTGCCGGCAAATGTTTCTTCCGACGGCAGCCCCAGGTATTGCGCCGAGGCGCCGGTGGCAATGATCAGTGCGTCGCACGTATAAGTACCGCTGTCGCCGGTCAATTCGAACGGGTGCTGTTGCAACTTGGCTGTATGGATGTGGTCGTAAACGATCTGTGTATCGAAGCGCTCGGCATGTTTTTGCATGCGCTCCATCAGGACCGGGCCGGTGAGTCCTTCGACATCACCTGGCCAGTTATCGACTTCGACGGTGGTGGTGAGCTGGCCACCTGCCTGTATGCCGGTAATGACAACGGGTTTGAGGTTGGCGCGGGCGGCATACACGGCTGCGCTGTAACCGGCGGGGCCGGAACCCAGGATGATCAGACGGTGATGTTGCGCTTCGCTCATAAAAACACCTCATAAGCCTTTGTCACAAAAGAGAATGCATGCTCAAATTGAGTCGCATGTAATGTGTTTTTGACTATGCTGCATACAAGTGTTTCAAGCATGGCATCGGACGAACAAACCCGTACAATGCCTGGTTGTAACAGCGTTTGTAACTGTGGTTGTAACAGAATAAGCGTGCACCTCGTGTTTATAAAAACCGGGGCACAGTGTTAAAAGTAGACCCGGTTGCGCCTGTTAACTTTTTTACCTGCCTGGATTGGGCAGTTTTTTGGGCTGTTTTTTAGACATTCACCAGATGGACGCGCCGATGGCGCAGGAAAAGAAGCGTTTTGAAGAAATCCACCGAAGCACCCAAAACAGTCGTTCCGCTCTGGCGCCAGCAATTGCACTACCGGCTCAAGGAAGGTGCATTGATCGCCATCGGTGCGTTGTGCCTGTTCCTGATGATGGCCTTGCTGACCTATGGCAAGGACGATCCGGGCTGGAGCCATAACAGCAAGATCGATGACGTGCAGAACTTCGGCGGACCCGCCGGCTCCTACAGCGCCGATATCCTGTTCATGGTGCTCGGTTACTTTGCCTATATCTTCCCGTTGCTGCTGGCGATCAAGGCTTATCAGATCTTCCGTCAGCGCCACGAGCCGTGGCAGTGGAGCGGCTGGCTGTTTTCCTGGCGCCTGATCGGCCTGGTGTTCCTGGTGCTGTCCGGCGCGGCGCTGGCGCATATCCATTTCCATGCCGCGACCGGTCTGCCGGCCGGCGCTGGCGGCGCGCTGGGCGAAAGCCTGGGCGACCTGGCGAAGAATGCGCTGAACATTCAGGGCAGTACGCTGTTGTTCATCGCCCTGTTCCTGTTCGGCCTGACCGTGTTCACCGACCTGTCGTGGTTCAAGGTGATGGACGTCACCGGCAAGATCACTCTTGACCTGTTCGAGCTGTTCCAGGGCGCGGCCAATCGCTGGTGGGCGGCCCGGACCGAACGCAAGCAGCTGGTCGCACAATTGCGTGAAGTCGATGATCGCGTGCACGACGTGGTCGCGCCGACCGTGACGGACAAGCGCGAGCAGGCCAAGGTCAAGGAACGCCTGATCGAGCGCGAGCAGGCCCTGAGCAAACACATGTCCGAGCGCGAGAAGCAGGTGCCGCCGGTGATTGCCCCGGCCCCGGTCAAGCCCGTAGCGCCGAGCAAACGCGTGGAAAAGGAGAAACAGGCGCCACTGTTCGTCGACAGCGCCGTGGAAGGCACCTTGCCGCCGATCTCGATTCTCGATCCCGCAGAAAAGAAGCAACTCAATTACTCACCGGAATCCCTGGCGGCGGTCGGCCACCTGCTGGAAATCAAGCTCAAGGAATTCGGCGTCGAAGTCACCGTCGATTCGATTCATCCGGGGCCGGTGATTACCCGTTACGAAATCCAGCCGGCGGCCGGGGTCAAGGTCAGTCGCATCGCCAACCTCGCCAAGGACCTGGCGCGTTCCCTGGCCGTGACCAGCGTGCGGGTTGTGGAAGTGATTCCGGGCAAGACCACCGTCGGTATCGAGATTCCCAACGAAGACCGGCAGATCGTGCGCTTCTCCGAAGTCCTGTCGACCCCTGAGTACGACAACTTCAAGTCGCCGGTCACCCTGGCCCTGGGCCATGACATCGGAGGCAAGCCGGTCATCACCGACCTGGCGAAAATGCCTCACTTGCTGGTGGCCGGTACTACCGGTTCCGGTAAGTCGGTGGGTGTGAACGCGATGATCCTGTCGATCCTGTTCAAGTCCGGCCCGGAAGACGCCAAGCTGATCATGATCGACCCGAAAATGCTGGAACTGTCGATCTACGAAGGCATTCCGCACCTGCTGTGTCCGGTGGTCACCGACATGAAGGACGCGGCCAACGCCCTGCGCTGGAGCGTCGCCGAGATGGAACGGCGCTACAAGCTGATGGCGAAGATGGGCGTGCGAAACCTGTCGGGCTTCAATGCCAAGGTCAAGGAAGCCCAGGACGCCGGCGAGCCGTTGAGCGATCCGCTGTACAAGCGCGAAAGCATCCACGACGAAGCGCCGCTGCTGCAGAAGTTGCCGACCATCGTCGTGGTCGTGGACGAATTCGCCGACATGATGATGATCGTCGGCAAGAAGGTTGAAGAGTTGATCGCCCGTATTGCCCAGAAGGCGCGGGCGGCCGGTATCCACTTGATCCTCGCAACCCAGCGGCCGTCGGTGGATGTGATCACCGGTCTGATCAAGGCCAACATTCCGACCCGCATGGCATTCCAGGTATCGAGCAAGATCGACTCCCGGACCATCATCGACCAGGGTGGCGCTGAACAATTGCTGGGGCACGGTGACATGTTGTACATGCCGCCAGGCACCAGTCTGCCGATCCGTGTCCACGGTGCCTTCGTCTCCGATGACGAGGTTCATCGGGTGGTGGAAGCCTGGAAACTGCGCGGCGCGCCGGAGTATAACGACGACATCCTCAACGGTGTCGAAGAGGCCGGCAGTGGCTTTGAAGGCAGCAGCGGGGGTGGCGATGGCGATGACCCTGAAGCCGACGCGCTGTACGACGAAGCGGTACAGTTCGTTCTGGAAAGCCGACGCGCTTCCATTTCCGCGGTTCAGCGCAAGCTGAAAATTGGCTACAACCGTGCTGCGCGCATGATCGAAGCCATGGAAATGGCCGGTGTCGTGACGTCGATGAACACCAACGGTTCGCGTGAAGTCCTGGCCCCTGGCCCGGTACGCGACTGACCTGATATTGAAAGGGCGGCGCTCTCGGGCGCCACCCGCACTCCCACGAATGTTATGAGGACTCCCATGCGTCTTATCCGCATGTTGTTGCTGCCGGTACTGGCTTTGACCACGCTCTCGGCCCACGCCGACGACAAGGACGTGGCGCGTCTGACTCAGTTGCTGGAAAAATCCCAGACCTTGACCGCGCGTTTCTCCCAGTTGACCCTCGACGGCACCGGCACCCAATTGCAGGAAACCGCTGGTCAAATGTCCCTGCAGCGTCCGGGCCTGTTTTACTGGCACACCGACGCACCGCAAGAGCAGTTGATGGTGTCCGATGGCAAGAAGGTTTCCCTGTGGGACCCGGACCTGGAGCAGGTCACCATCAAGAACCTCGATCAACGCCTGACCCAGACGCCAGCGCTGCTGCTGTCCGGTGACGTGTCCAAGATCAGCCAGAGCTTCGACATCAGCGCCAAGGAAGCCGGTGGCGTGATCGACTTCATCCTGAAGCCGAAAACCAAGGACACCCTGTTCGACAGCCTGCGCCTGTCTTTCCGCAACGGCCTGGTCAATGATATGCAACTGATCGACAGCGTCGGCCAGCGCACCAATATCCTGTTCACTGGCGTGAAGGCCAACGAGCCGATCCCGGCGTCCAAATTCAAGTTCGACATCCCCAAGGGTGCCGATGTGATCCAGGAATAACGAACACTCACACAAACCCGTGGGAGCGAGCCTGCTCGCGAAGACGTCGGCACATTCAGCATTGATGTGACGGGTACACCGCTTTCGCGAGCAGGCTCGCTCCCACAGGGATCTGCCCGGCATCAGGACTCAGTGAGGTTTTAACAGCTTGTGATGGACCTGTTTCGCAGCACCCCGATTGCTCAACCCTTGGCCGCCCGTCTGCGTGCGACCAATCTGGATGAGTACGTCGGTCAGGAACACGTGCTCGCTCGCGGCAAGCCCTTGCGCGAAGCCCTGGAGCAGGGTGCCCTGCATTCGATGATTTTCTGGGGCCCCCCGGGGGTGGGCAAAACCACGCTGGCGCGATTGCTGGCGGAAGTCTCGGAAGCGCACTTCGAAACGGTGTCGGCGGTACTGGCGGGGGTCAAGGAAATCCGTCAGGCGGTGGAAATCGCCAAGCAGCAGGCGGCGCAGTACGGCCGGCGCACGATTCTGTTCGTCGACGAAGTGCACCGTTTCAACAAGTCCCAACAGGACGCATTCCTGCCCTACGTCGAGGACGGCACGCTGATTTTCATCGGCGCGACCACGGAAAATCCGTCTTTCGAACTCAACAACGCCTTGTTGTCCCGTGCCCGGGTTTATGTACTCAAAAGCCTCGATGAAACGGCGCTGCGCAAACTGGTGCATCGTGCGCTCACCGAAGAACGCGGCCTGGGCAAACGCAACCTGACCCTCAGTGATGAAGGCTTTCAGATGTTGTTGTCGGCTGCCGATGGCGATGGCCGGCGCCTGCTCAATCTGCTGGAAAACGCTTCCGATCTGGCCGATGACAACAGCGAGATCGGCGTCGAACTGCTGCAAAGTCTGTTGGGCGATACCCGTCGGCGTTTCGACAAGGGCGGCGAAGCCTTTTACGACCAGATTTCCGCACTGCATAAGTCGGTGCGCGGCTCCAACCCCGACGGCGCGCTGTACTGGTTTGCGCGGATGATCGACGGTGGCTGTGATCCGTTGTACCTGGCCCGGCGCGTGGTGCGCATGGCCAGCGAAGACATCGGCAACGCCGATCCACGCGCCCTGAGCCTGTGCCTGGCGGCGTGGGAAGTGCAGGAGCGCCTGGGCAGCCCCGAGGGCGAACTGGCGGTGGCGCAGGCCATCACCTATCTGGCCTGCGCGCCGAAAAGCAACGCCGTGTACATGGGCTTCAAGACGGCCCTGCGCGCCGCCGCCGAACATGGCTCGCTGGAAGTGCCGCTGCACCTGCGCAATGCGCCGACCAAACTGATGAAACAGCTGGGCTACGGCGATGAATACCGTTACGCCCACGACGAGCCGGACGCCTATGCCGCCGGCGAAGACTACTTCCCCGAAGAACTTGACCCGATTCCGTTCTATCAACCGGTGCCCCGTGGCCTGGAGCTGAAGATCGGCGAAAAGCTCAATCATCTGGCGCAACTCGATCGTTTAAGCCCCCGGCAGCGGAGAAAATAGTGATTCAAACGATTCTTGCGGTGTCCGTGGCCGGCATCGCTGGTACATTACTGCGTTTCGCCACCGGCAACTGGGTCAGCGCCAACTGGCCCCGGCATTTTTATACGGCAACCCTGGCGGTCAATCTGGTCGGCTGTCTGATCATCGGCGTACTGTACGGGCTGTTTCTGACGCGCCCGGAAGTACCGATCGAAATTCGCGCCGGCCTGATTGTGGGTTTTGTAGGGGGGCTGACGACCTTTTCATCCTTTTCACTGGATACGCTGCGCTTGCTGGAAAGCGGGCAGGCGCCGATAGCCTTCGGTTATCTGGCCATCAGCGTATTCGGCGGGTTGCTTGCCACCTGGGCTGGCCTATCCTTGACCAAACTTTGATAAACGAGAGACCGACATGCTCGATTCCAAACTGTTACGTAGCAACCTTCAGGACGTAGCGGACCGCCTGGCATCCCGTGGCTTTGCCCTGGATGTCGCGCGCATCGAAGCGCTGGAAGAACAGCGCAAGACCGTCCAGACCCGCACCGAAGCACTGCAGGCTGAACGAAATGCGCGTTCCAAATCCATTGGTCAGGCCAAGCAGCGTGGTGAAGACATCGCGCCGTTGATGGCGGACGTCGAGCGCATGGCGGGCGAGTTGGCTGCCGGTAAAACCGAACTGGACGCGATCCAGACCGAACTGGACTCGATCCTGCTCGGCATCCCAAATCTGCCGCACGAATCGGTGCCGATCGGCGACGACGAAGACGGCAACGTTGAAGTACGCCGCTGGGGTACCCCGACCGCGTTCGATTTCCCGGTGCAGGACCACGTCGCCCTGGGCGAGAAGTTCGGCTGGCTGGACTTCGAAACCGCGGCCAAGCTGTCCGGCGCGCGTTTTGCACTGCTGCGCGGCCCGATTGCCCGTCTGCACCGCGCCCTGGCGCAGTTCATGATCAACCTGCACGTCACCGAGCACGGCTACGAGGAGGCCTACACGCCTTATCTGGTCCAGGCCCCGGCACTGCAAGGCACCGGCCAGCTGCCGAAGTTCGAAGAAGACCTGTTCAAGATCGGTCGTGACGGCGAAGCCGATCTGTACTTGATCCCGACCGCTGAAGTGTCGCTGACCAACATCGTTGCCGGCGAGATCGTCGATTCCAAACTGCTGCCGATCAAATTCGTCGCCCATACGCCGTGCTTCCGCAGCGAGGCCGGTGCGTCGGGTCGTGATACCCGCGGCATGATTCGTCAGCACCAGTTCGACAAGGTCGAGATGGTGCAGATCGTTGAGCCGTCGACTTCGATGCAAGCGCTGGAAGGCCTGACCGCCAACGCTGAAAAAGTCCTGCAACTGCTGGAACTGCCATACCGCACCATTGCGCTGTGCACCGGTGACATGGGCTTCAGCGCGGTCAAGACCTACGACCTGGAAGTGTGGATTCCGAGCCAGGACAAGTACCGTGAAATTTCGTCGTGCTCCAACTGCGGCGACTTCCAGGCCCGCCGCATGCAGGCACGTTTCCGCAACCCGGAAACCGGCAAGCCGGAACTGGTGCACACCCTGAACGGTTCCGGCCTGGCAGTCGGCCGTACCCTGGTGGCGGTACTGGAAAACTACCAGCAGGCCGACGGTTCGATCCGTGTACCAGAGGTACTGAAACCGTACATGGGTGGCCTTGAGGTCATTGGCTAAATGAAATATCTGCCGCTGTTCCATAACCTGCGCGGCAGTCGTGTGTTGGTTGTCGGTGGGGGGGAAATTGCCTTGCGCAAATCCCGCCTGCTGGCTGATGCCGGTGCGCTGCTGCGGGTGGTAGCACCTGAAATCGAACAGCAACTGCGCGATCTGGTCGCCGCCAGTGGTGGCGAGTGCCTGTTGCGTGGTTATGTCGAAACCGATCTGGACGCTTGCGGGCTGATCATTGCCGCCACCGATGACGAATCGTTGAACGCACAAGTCTCCGCCGATGCCCATCGGCGTTGCGTGCCGGTCAACGTGGTGGACGCGCCGGCCCTGTGCAGCGTGATCTTCCCGGCGATCGTCGATCGTTCGCCGCTGATCATTGCCGTGTCCAGCGGCGGCGATGCGCCGGTGCTGGCGCGCTTGATCCGCGCCAAGATCGAGACCTGGATTCCCTCCACCTACGGTCAACTGGCCGGACTGGCGGCGCGTTTTCGCAACCAGGTAAAAAACCTGTTTCCGGATGTGCAGCAGCGTCGGACGTTCTGGGAAGACGTGTTCCAGGGCCCGATTGCCGACCGGCAACTGGCCGGGCAGGGCGCCGAAGCCGAACGTTTGCTGCAGGCAAAGGTGGATGGCGAGGCACCGGTGGCCACTGGCGAGGTGTATCTGGTCGGCGCCGGGCCGGGTGATCCGGACCTGCTGACGTTCCGCGCCTTGCGCCTGATGCAGCAAGCCGACGTGGTGCTGTATGACCGCTTGGTGGCACCGGCCATTCTCGAGCTGTGCCGTCGTGATGCCGAGCGGGTTTACGTCGGCAAGCGTCGCGCCGATCACGCGGTTCCGCAGGATCAGATCAACCAGCAATTGGTGGACCTGGCGAAGCAGGGCAAGCGTGTGGTGCGGTTGAAGGGCGGTGATCCGTTCATCTTCGGGCGTGGCGGTGAAGAGATCGAAGAACTGGCAGCCCATGGCATCCCGTTCCAGGTAGTGCCGGGCATCACGGCGGCCAGTGGTTGCGCGGCTTATGCCGGGATTCCGCTGACCCATCGCGATTACGCGCAGTCGGTGCGATTTGTCACGGGGCATCTCAAGGACGGTTCCACCGATCTGCCGTGGGCCGATCTGGTCGCGCCGGCGCAAACCCTGGTGTTCTACATGGGGCTGGTGGGCTTGCCGATCATTTGCGAACAGTTGATCAAGCACGGTCGCAGCAAAGATACCCCGGCGGCGTTGATCCAGCAGGGCACCACGGTCAATCAGCGAGTGTTTACCGGCACCTTGGCTGACCTGCCGCAACTGGTGGCGGAGCATGAAGTGCATGCGCCGACGCTGGTAATCGTGGGGGAAGTGGTGCAACTGCGCGAGAAACTGGCGTGGTTTGAAGGGGCTCAGGGGCAGGTCTAGAGACCGAGTTGCCGCTATCGCCAGCAGGCTGGCTCCCACAGGGGATTTGTGAGTGACACAGATTCCCTGTGGAAGCCAGGCTGCTGGCGATTGGGGCCCTCAACACCCGCACAATCTTCAGGCCTTGCGCCATACCCCTTTGCCGCTCAACCGCTCGCGATCATGGGCCACGGTGAAATCCTGCGCAGGACCTTTAGGCACAACACCCGTCGGATTGATGGTCTTGTGACTGCCGTAGTAGTGGTGCTTGATGTGGGTGAAGTCCACCGTCTCGGCAATCCCCGGCCACTGATAGATCTCCCGCAACCAGTTCGACAGGTTTGGATAATCGGCAATCCGCTTCAGGTTGCACTTGAAGTGGCCGTGATACACCGCATCGAAGCGGATCAGCGTGGTGAACAGGCGGATGTCCGCTTCGGTCAGGTATTCACCCGTCAAATAACGGTTGGCGCCTAGCAGTTGTTCAAGTCGATCCAGTTCGACAAACAGCTGGTCGAACGCCTCTTCGTAGGCTTGCTGCGAGGTGGCAAAACCGGCGCGGTACACGCCATTGTTCACCGCCGGATAGATGCGCTCGTTCAGCGCGTCGATCTCGCTACGCAGCGGCGCCGGATAGAAGTCCAGATCGTTGCCGGTCAACTCATCGAAGGCGCTGTTGAACATGCGGATGATTTCCGCCGATTCATTATTGACGATATGTTTTTGCTGCGTGTCCCAGAGCACCGGCACGGTGACACGGCCGGTATAGTCGGCGGTATCGGCGGTGTAGCGCTGGTGCATGAATTCGAGGTGGTCGAGTTTGTCGCCGGTGGAGCCGTGGGACTTGTCGAAAGTCCAACCGTTTTCCAGCATCAGATAGCTGACCACCGACACGTCGATCAGGCTTTCCAGCCCCTTGAGTTTGCGCAAGATCAGTGTGCGATGGGCCCACGGACAGGCAAGGGACACGTAGAGGTGATAGCGACCCGCCTCGGCAGCAAAGCCACCCATACCGCTCGGGCCGGGTTGGCCGTCAGCGGTAACCCAGTGGCGACGCTGCGCCTGCTCGCGCTGGAACGCGCCGTTTTTGCTTTCGTACCACTTGTCCTGCCAGCGACCTTCAACGAGCAAACCCATGTCCAAGACTCCTCAATCAGTAAGCGTTGGAGAGGAGTCTATTCCGATAGGTTCGATATAAAAGCGCAAAGATTAAAGGGTCACTATCGATTAAATCGATTTGTCTCGCGCGTCCCAATATTTTTGGGCGGTTTCGAAAGCCTGCTCACGGGTCTGGCCGAGGCCGCGCAAGGCCAGGGCCATGGTCGAAACCAGCGCCATTTGCGGGTAACTGTCGACCACATCGCCACGCCATACGGCTTTGAGGTGCTCGGGGTCGAGGCTGGCCGGTTTGACGTGGCGCTGGCTCGACAGCTGCGGCCATTGCTCGTCCCAACTTTCACCGCTCGTGGTGCCGTACAGGTGGCTGTCGGTATCCGGGTTGATTTCGATTTCGCCGCCATCGCCCTTGATCACGATTGCCGTGTCGCCGAGCAGCCCGCTGGCATCGCGATGCACCGCCTGATAGCCAGGGTGGAAAATGCTTTGCAAGCCGCAACGGGCACCCAGCGGATTGAGAATCCGCGCCAGGGAGTGGATTGGCGAGCGCAGGCCCAGGGTGTTGCGCAGGTCGATCATGCGTTGCAACTGGGGAGCCCAGTCCACCAGCGGCATGAAGGCCAGGCCGCCGTTGTCCAGTGCCGCCCCGACTTGCTGCCAGTTACGGCACAGCGGGATTTTCAACGCGTCCAGCAATTGTTCGCTGTACAGCCGCCCCGCGGTATGTGCGCCGCCGCCGTGCATGAAAATCCGCACGCCGTTCTGTGCCAGGCACTTGGCCGCCAGCAGATACCACGGCAGATGACGCTTTTTGCCGGCGTAGGTCGGCCAGTCCAGATCGACATTCAATGCCGGTGGCTGCAAGCGTTCACGCAAAGCTTCGGTGAAACCGGCCATCTCCTCGGCGCTTTCTTCCTTGTGCCGCAACAGCATCAGGAATGCGCCGAGCTGGGTCTCTTCGACCTGCTCATCGAGCACCATGCCCATGGCCTGGCGGGCTTCTTCGCGGGACAGGTCGCGGGCACCGCGCTTGCCTTTGCCAAGGATGCGTACGTATTGGGCGAACGGATGTTCGGCGGGCGTTTCGAGGGTCAGCGCTGGGTAATCGGTCATAAGCAATTCGTCGGTTTGGGCAGGCCCGCCAGTTTCGCGGCGAGTTTGGCGGGTGTGCCTTTGAACAATCGGTTCAGGTGCAGGCTGTTGCCCTTGTCCGGGCCGAGTTTCAATGCGGTGTACTTGATCAGCGGGCGGGTGGCCGGTGACAGCTGGAACTCGGCGTAGAAGCTGCGCAGCAGTTCGAGGATTTCCCAGTGTTCCGGGCTCAACTCGATGTCTTCGGCGGCCGCCAGGGCGCTGGCGACGTCGGTGGACCAGTCATTGAGCTCGACCAGAAAACCGTCCTTGTCCAACTCGATGGCGCGGGCGCCGACCGTCAGGGAATTCATAACCAACTGTTGACCTTGTCGTGGTGGATCGACAACTCGACGAAGGCCGGATAATCGATGGACTCGGCCCAATCCGGCACCGTAATCGCCCGGGCCTGGGCGTCTTCGGCCAAAACAAAGAGTGTCAAGCCGCCAGCCTCGAGAGCCGTGAAGGGTGCGGTGCCCGGCTGCAAGGCGTAGGCCGCGTCACCGGATAGCAGCAGCGCATCGTCAGCGCCGATCAGTCGCAGGCAACTGTTCAGGCGGTCGTCGCCGAACGGGGAATGAGACAACACATGCAAAGTCGACATCAGAGGGTGATCACCTGGTCGTAACGGTCAATGAGTGCAGTGATTTCATGGGAGGCCAGCACCCGGGCATCTTCCAGCGACAGAGCGTTGGAGTCCAGGCCACGCCGGGCCACGCTTTGAGCGCAGACAAACAGTTCTTCGACGCCAAACATCGGCAAGGCCTGCAAATTGGCGCTCAAGTCTTTCTGTTGCAGGGCCTTGGCGTCCTGTTTCGTCGCAAGCTGGAACACGCCGTCATCGAGAAACAGCAAACCGATCGGCAGATCGAACGCGCCCCCGGCCAGCACGATGTCCAGCGCTTCCCGCGCACCCGGCCCGGACCACGGCGCCTGACGGCTGATAATCAACATGGATTTGGCCATTTCAGTCGCCTCCGAAACAGATCAGGCGGTCGGCGTCCTGCACCGCGTCATGCAACTGACCGAGACCGGACAACGCCCATGGCGTGCCAACGGCGACAGCCTCACGTTGATAGCGTCGGGCTTCTTCCTCGTTCAGCACGCCACGGCGCAGCGCAGCGGCGATGCAGACTACGCCGTCCAGTTGATGTTCGCTGACGAAGGCACGCCATTGTTTGGGCAAATCCAGTTCGTCCTGGGGCGTGACCACGCTGCTGGACGCGTTATAGACGCCATCCTGGTAGAAAAACAGCCGGACAATCTCATGCCCGCCGGCCAGCGCGGCCTGGGCAAACAACAAGGCACGGCGCGAGGAGGGCGCATGGGCGGCGCAAAATACGGCGATAGCGAACTTCATGACGGACTCGATCAGCGAAACTGCGGCCATGATAAAGCTTTATCGGCGGGGCGGCGATGAAGACCGAGTCGCGAAAGCGCACTCACAGGCCAAGCAGTTATTAAGGTTGATCACCCAACCCATACAGCTCGCAATACTCCAGCCAATCCATCCCGGCCATCTCGGCCACTTCCCTGTGCACTTCCAGGCGCTGGGCCTCGTAGTCCTCAGGTGTGGCGGCAGTCAGTTGCAGCGTCAATTCCCAGGCAAACAGGCCAAGGCGCTCGGCTTCGGCCTCGAAGGCTTCGTGCAAACGCTCGTCGCGAAATTGCGCGAGGGTTTCGCCCTTGGCCTGGGCGAGCAGCGGATTGAGGTTGTCCAGCTCGGCGCGAAGTTCGGGACGCTCATCGAGAAAGCGCTTCAGTGCTTGTTCATGGTGTTGTTCGGGTGCCGCCATGGTCGCTCCTTCGCTAGATGTTTATGCAGTAAAGCAGAACGATGCGCGCTGCCACAGTGATAAAGTCCGCTTTTTCCTGATGAGCGACTGCAATGCGAATTCTGATGGTGGCGCTGGCCGTGACAATGCTGGCCGGGTGCGCGGGCTCGGTGATGAGCGACGCCCGCAGCAAACCTCCGTACAAGACCCTGAACTCGGACAAACCGGAAAAAGTCGTGGCCCAGTGCGTGCAGTTTTCCTGGCAGGACGAAGCGGTCTTCGGTGTCGATGCCAGCGGCTATCTGCAGCCAGGCGAGAAGGGCGGCACGACCGTGTACACGCGCTCGGCGGAGTCCTTCGTGGACGTGACCACCGATGCGTCAGGCACGGTGTTGAGTTACTACGCGCAGCAGGACGACTTCGTCGCCAAGCGCCGGTTGGCGGCGTTGGCGACGTGCCTGTGATCTAAACGCTAGAGTAATACCTCCCTGTGGGAGCGAGCCTGCTCGCGAAGGCGGTGGTTCAGTCAACATCGTTGTTGAATGTGAAACCGCTTTCGCGAGCAGGCTCGCTCCCACCGTTTTATTTGTTGTGGTCAGACAGGCGCTTCTGGAAGAAGAAGTGCTTTTGCCCCGGCGGGTAGTCGGCGATGTGCCCGACCTCGCTATAGCCGCATTTCCTGTAGAACTCCGGCGCTTGGAATTCGAAGGTGTCGAGCCACAGTCCGACGCATTTTCTCTCCCGCGCCAGATCTTCGGCCATCTGCATCAGCTTGGTGCCCATGCCTTGTCCCCGAGCCTGTTCCGGCACCGACAGCAGGTCAATGAATAGCCACTGATAAAACAACTTCCCGTAGAGACCGCCAAGGATCTCATCGTTTTCATCGCGAACCAGTAGCGCAATGCTTTCGGGTATGGCGCCGTCGGCCTTCGAAGCGTTGTAGGCGCGCAGTGGCAGCAGGATGGCCTGCCGTTCCTCTTCCGTGGGGTTTGGCGAAAACTCTATTCGCAAGGTCATGGCTACATCCTTATGGCAGTGAAGTCGCAGCCTATCTTGGTCATGGCGATTGATCCATCCCCCCGGTAGACGTGGAACCCTCGCCTGCGCGCAGATGTCTAGCCTCAAGAAGCGTCATTCCAGAACGCGGCCGATGAGGACACGCTGTGAATATTTTCGAAGCCTTGCGCGAAAGCCACGAGCGCCAACGCACCTATGCCAAAACGCTGATCCACACCAGCGGCGACACCCCGGAGCGGGTCGAGGCCTACAAACAGCTCAAATCCGAGTTGCAGGCTCACGAAACCGCTGAGGAACGGCATTTCTACATCCCGCTGATGGAGTTCGACAACGGTGTCGACCTCAGCCGCCATGCGATCGCCGAGCATCATGAAATGGATGAAATGATGGAGGCGCTGGACGAGACCGAGATGTCCAGCCCGGCCTGGCTGGCGACGGCGAAGAAACTATCCGAAAAGGTCCACCATCACCTCGAGGAGGAAGAGCAGAAGTTCTTCCAGATGGCCGGCAAGTTGCTCGACGACCAGCAGAAAGAGACGCTGGCGAACCAGTATGTGAAGGAATACAAGGCGCAGCTTACTTGAGGAGGCAAGCGTCGGGCGTTTTCACCTAAGATGTCGATTCACTGAAAAAACAGGATGCGTTTTCATGTCCAACACAGCCGAGCGGGTCAACATCCTCGAGTCCCAAGTGTTGTCCCACGACTGGTACCTGCTGAAAAAAATCACCTTCGATTACCAACGCAACAATGGTGAATGGCAACGCCAGACCCGGGAGGTCTACGACCGAGGCAACGGCGCGGCGATTCTCTTGTACAACCGCGCAAGAAAATCCGTGGTACTGACCCGGCAATTCCGTCTGCCGGTGTTCGTCAACGGGCATGACGGCTTGCTGATCGAAGTGGCGGCTGGATTGCTCGAAGGTGCTGCGCCCGAAGAACGCATCCGCGCCGAAGCCGAAGAGGAAACCGGCTATCGAGTACACCATGTGCAGAAAGTGTTCGAGTCTTATATGAGCCCAGGCTCGGTGACGGAGAAACTGCACTTCTTCATCGCTGAATATGATGCGACTTCAAAGGTCAGTGATGGTGGCGGACTGGAGGAGGAAACCGAAGAACTGGAAGTGCTGGAGTGGCCGTTCGATAAAGCGCTGGAAGCTTTTTATCGCGGGGAGATCTGCGACGCGAAGACCATCATGCTGCTGCAGTATGCCGCGATGAAAAACATCTTTACTGCCTGACCCGTGTGGGAGCGAGCCGGCTCGCTCCCACACAGACGCGTCAATTCGAAAATAAATCGCCTGTCCTGCCGGCGTCCGTCCACTCGCATCCTTCAAGTGTCAGCAACGTCTCCTTCGCCGCCAGCCCTCCGGCAAACCCCGTCAGTTTCCCCGATGCACCAATCACCCGATGACAAGGCGCAATGATCGAGATGGGATTTTTACCATTCGCCGCACCCACCGCCCGCACCGCGCTCGGGTTGCCGATCTGTTCGGCGATTTGGCTGTAGCTGCGGGTCTCGCCAAATGGAATGGTCAGCAACGCTGCCCAGACCTTCTTCTGAAATTCCGTGCCGGAAAAATCCAGCTCCAGTTCGAAACGCTGGCGCGTGCCGGCGAAGTATTCGTGCAGTTGCCGGGCGGTGCGCATCAGGATCGGGTTGTCCGGGGCTTCGCTCATCGGGCCGAGGCGCACCCGGCCGGGTTTGTCGTTTTCCCAGAGGATGGCCGCCAGTCGTGAACCGTTCGCCACGAGCTTCAATTCGCCGACCGGTGACGCGAGGGTGAGGTACGTATAGGTCATGCCGCAGACTTCGCCGATGTGCTGAACAGGCGTTAAGCATACTGCCTCGCCGGGGAGGCGCAATACGCAATCCCGACCATACTGCGTACTGCTCTTGATGCGTTTTCCTACTTAAAAACAAAAAGAGACTGACTCATGAAGTACGAACCTTTTGCCAAATCGCTGATCGCGACCTCATTGGCGCTCAGCTGCCTGATGGCCCACGCAGCCTCCGTGGCACCGGTGGCGGCCGAGAACGGCATGGTGGTCACCGCGCAGCATCTGGCCAGTCATGTGGGTGTTGATGTACTGAAGAACGGCGGCAACGCCGTCGATGCCGCCGTCGCGGTGGGGTATGCATTGGCGGTGGTGTACCCCGCGGCGGGCAACCTGGGCGGCGGCGGTTTCATGACCATCCAGTTGGCTGACGGCCGCAAGACCTTTCTCGATTTCCGGGAAAAAGCCCCGCTGGCTGCCACTGCCGACATGTACCTCGACAAGGCGGGCAATGTCATTCCGGACTTGAGCACCCGGGGTCACCTGGCCGTCGGCGTGCCGGGCACCGTGTCCGGCATGGAACTGGCCCTGAGCAAATACGGCACCAAACCCCGCAAGGAGGTCATCGCCCCGGCCATCAAACTTGCCGAAGATGGCTTCGTGCTGGAGCAGGGCGATGTCGAGTTGCTAGAGTACGCCACCGATGTGTTCAAGAAGGACATGAAAGATTCCGGCTCGATCTTCCTGAGCAACGGCGAGCCGATGCAGGTCGGGCAGAAACTGGTGCAGAAGGACCTCGGCAAAACCCTGCGGGAAATTTCCGAGAAGGGCAGCGACGGTTTCTACAAAGGCTGGGTGGCTGACGCCATCGTCACGTCCAGCCAGGCTAACAAGGGCATCATCAGCCAGGCCGACCTCGACAAGTACAAGACCCGTGAACTGGCGCCGATCGAATGTGACTACCGCGGCTACCACGTGGTTTCGGCACCGCCACCGAGTTCCGGCGGCGTGGTGATCTGCCAGATCCTGAACATCCTCGAAGGCTATCCGATGAAGGATCTGGGCTATCACTCGGCCCAGGGCATGCACTACCAGATCGAAGCCATGCGTCACGCCTATGTCGATCGCAACAGCTATCTGGGCGATCCGGACTTCGTGAAAAACCCGATTGCCCACCTGCTCGACAAAAACTACGCCACCCAACTGCGCGAAGCCATCCAGCCGCAAAAGGCCGGCGTCTCCAAGGATCTCAAGCCTGGCGTGGCGCCCCATGAAGGCAGCAACACCACCCATTACTCCATCGTCGACAAATGGGGCAATGCGGTGTCGGTGACCTACACCCTTAACGACTGGTTCGGTGCCGGGGTCATGGCCAGCAAGACCGGGGTCATCCTCAACGATGAGATGGACGACTTCACCTCGAAAATCGGCGTGCCGAACATGTACGGCCTGGTGCAGGGCGAAGCCAACGCCATCGCCCCCGGCAAGGCGCCGCTGTCGTCCATGAGCCCGACCATCGTCACCAAGGACGGCAAAGTGGTGATGGTCGTCGGCACGCCCGGCGGCAGCCGCATCATCACCGCGACCTTGCTGACCATGCTCAACGTGATCGACTACGGCATGAACATTCAGGAAGCGGTCGATGCGCCGCGTTTTCACCAGCAATGGCTGCCGGAGGAAACCAACCTGGAGAACTTTACTACCAGCCCGGACACGGTGAAGATCCTCGAAAGCTGGGGCCACAAGTTTGCCGGTCCCCAGGACCCTAACCACCTGGCGGCGATCCTCGTCGGGGCGCCGTCGCTGGAGGGCAAACCGGTGGGCAAGAACCGTTTCTATGGAGCCAATGACCCACGGCGCAACACCGGGTTGTCGCTGGGTTACTGACGGTTGTGTTTGAAAGGGGGGCAGACTTATGTTTGTCCCCTGGTTTTTCAACTCATCAAGGAAGGCATCATGACCACCGCACTGTTAATCATCGACGTTCAGCAGGCCCTGTGTTCCGGCGAATACGAGTGCTTCGAGATCGGGCGCGTCATCGACACCATCAACGGCCTCAGTGCCCGGGCGAGAAAAGCCGGGGTTCCGGTGGTGCTGATCCAGCACGAAGAAGAGGGCGATCTGTTGAAACACGGTGCTCCCGGCTGGCAACTGGCCGAAGGGCTGCAAACCTCACCGGACGATCATCGCGTGCGTAAAACCACCGGCGATTCGTTCTATCAGACCAACCTGCAGAACCTGGTACCCGTGCAAGACTTCGAACGCCTGGTCATCTGTGGTCTGCAAACCGATTACTGCGTGAACGCCACCGTGCGTCAGGCGCATCAACTGGGTTACGACGTGGTGCTGGCCGCCGACGCGCATTCCACCGTCGACAATGGCAATGTGACGGCCGAAGACATCATTGCCGAGCACAACAAGGATTGGGCTGACCTGAGCGGTTCGGTGGCCAGAATCGACGTGATCCCGGCCAAGGACATCCAATTCTGAAACCACCGCAATCCCTGTGGGAGCGAGCCTGCTCGCGAAGACGGCGTGTCAGTCAACATCAATGTGATTGAAAGACCGCTTTCGCGAGCAGGCTCGCTCCCACATGAGTTGTGTGTTCACGGCGAGCCGAAGATATCGATCAACTCATTCAAAAAAGCACTGACCAGATCCCGCTGCCGCGCCGAGTGCCGCACCGCTGCGTGAAAGCCCACCTCATAGCGCAGCAACTCGGGATTGAGCGGATGCAACTGCCCCAGCTGTTCATGCCGGGCGGCATAGTGCTGCGGCAGAAAACCCAGGTGTTGACCCGACAGGATGAGCAGGGCAGCGCCGTCCATGCTGTCGGTGAGTACGGTCAGGCGTTCGATTGAGGTCGGCGCCGGCATTTCCGGCAACGGGTGGCTCGGCCAGACCCAGTCGTAGTGGCTGACATCCTCGCGGGTCAGCGCGCCCACTTGCTCGAACAACGGGTGTGACGGCGCGCAATAGGCGATCTGGGTTTCCTGAAACAACGGGAAGTAATCGATATTCGGCAAGCGGTGCCAGAAATACCCGATCGCCAGATCGATATGGCTGTTGATGATTTTCTCTTCCAGCAGCGACGACGACAGTTCGGTGAAATGGAAGTACAGGCCTTCATGCCGAGCCCGCAAACGTGCGATGGCCAAGCCGATTTTCTTGTTCGCCACCGGATCGATCTGCCCCAGCAGGCCGATGTTGATGTTGCCCGAGACCTTGCGGTTGATGTGCTGGACTTCGACCCGGAAGCCCTCGGCTGCCGCCAGCAGGCGCCGCGCGGCCTCGACGAACTGGCCACCCTTGGGCGTCACCGAAAAACCGCCGCGACCGCGTTCGCACAAGCGAAACCCTACCCGTGCCTCCAGCGTCGCCAGTTGCGCGCTGATGGTCGGTTGCGTGGTGTTGAGGGCGGTTTGTGCCGCCGAAATCCCGCCGGCTTCGACGACCGTGAGAAATACCCGGATCAAGCGCAGATCCAGCTCCGTTACAGTTCCCAGCATGGGGGCTCCCGACAGTCGATTACATAGATACAGATCTATGTGAACAGTGTGTTTGCAATATTTTACCGAACAGACCTTCGCCATACATTGCAGGGAAACCAGGGGCATCGTCAGCTTTTTCTGGCGCTTCACCGGATCTGGATGTTGAACCGGCCTCTGCACCCACAACAAAAACAATCAACTGCATAGGAACCATCGTATGTCAGGGTCCCCACTTTCCGCGCACGCCGCCGAGGCTGGCAGCGGGTTGGCCATCGAAGGCCACTCGATCGACTATATTCCGCACAATGAACGTCACGCCAAACTCAGTAGCCAGGGGCCGTTCTGGTTTCTCGGCAATTTCCACTTCTTCACCATCTCCATCGGTTTCGTCGGGCCAAGCCTTGGCTTGTCGGCGCTGTGGACCCTGCTGGCCGGTGCGCTGGGCATCATGTTCGGCACTATCTTCATGGCGTTCCACGGCTCACAAGGTCCGGAAATGGGCCTGCCGCAAATGATCCAGTCCCGCGCCCAGTTCGGCTATCGCGGGGTGATCCTGGCGTTGATGGCGACGATGTTTGTGTTCGTCGGGTTCAACGTGGTGAACATCTCGTTGATCATGAACGGGCTTGAGCAGGTGTTTGGCGTTGACCCGACCATCGTCGCCGTGATCGTGGTGCTGATCGGTGCGTTGCTGTCGATCTACGGGCACGACCTGATGCACAAGGCTTTCAAGTGGGCGTTGCTGGCCACCTTGCCGCTCTATGCAGGGGTCACCATCGCCCTGATGTTCGGTGCAGGTTCCGAAGGCGTCACCCCCGCGACTGATCTGGGCTTCAGCTGGATTGCCTTCGCCACGTTGTTCGCCATCGGCGCCAGCTACAACATTTCCTACGCGCCTTACGTTTCCGACTATTCCCGGTACCTGCCGAAAAACACCAGCCGGCCGAAACTGATCGCGGCGGTGTTCATCGGCGCCTCGTTGTCCGGTAGCTGGATGATCGGCCTCGGTGCCTGGCTGGCCCAGGAACTGAAAGCGACGGATGCACTGGTGGCGTTGAATCAGGTCGGCTCTTCGATGATTCCGGGGCTGGGCAATTTGCTGGTGGTGGTATCGGTGGCCGGCTTCCTGCCGATTATCGCGCTCAACACCTACAGTGCCATGCTGACCTTGCTCACCGGTGTCGACTCAATCAAGAAAATCACCCCGACGCCCCGTGCCCGGGTGCTGTCGATCAGCGTGATCAGCCTCATCCTGTTGGCTTGCGTGCTGTCGATCAAGGGTGACGGCATTGCGCTGTTGAACACCTTCCTGGTGTTGCTGCTGTACTTCCTTGTGCCGTGGACCGCGGTCAACCTGGTGGACTATTTCTTCGTGCGCAAAGGTCGTTACGCGATTCCGCATTTCTTCACGCCGAAGGGCATTTATGGTGCCTGGCAATTTCGCGGCATCGTCGCCTACCTGATCGGCTTTGCCGCCATGGTGCCGTTCTTCTACATCTACGATGCCGCGGCCGGCAAGGAAGTGTTCGTCGGTCCGCTGGCGCGCATGCTCGAAGGCGTGGACATCGCCTGGCTGGTGGGTCTGGTGGTGTCGGGCTTGAGTTATTACCTGCTCAGCCGTTCGCTGGACTTGAAAGCCGAACGCCGGGTCATCGACGCGATCACCGAGCATGACATCGTCGCCATGACCCATCAATCCGCGGAGGCCGTGCGTTGAGTATTGCCAAGAGTACCCTGGTCGCCTGCTGCCAACTGGCACCGAAAATCGGCGACCTCGCTTACAACCGTACCCTCACCGAGCGGGCGATCCGCTCGGCGGCGCTGCAGGGCGCCCAGGTCGTGGTACTGCCGGAGCTGGTACAGAGCGGCTACCTGTTTGTCGACCGCGAAGAAGCCCTGGCCCTGAGTGAAACCCGTGACGGCCCGACCCTGCGCCTGTGGCAGGCCCTGGCCCGGGAATTGAACGTCGTCGTGGTGGGCGGTTTCTGTGAGCGGCTGGCCGACAATGAGCTGGCCAACAGCGCGGCGCTGATCGATGCCCGGGGCTTGCGTGCGGTGTACCGCAAGGCGCATCTGTGGGATGGCGAAAAGGATATCTTCAGCGCCGGGGATGCTGCGCCGCCGGTGATCGAAACGGTCCACGGGCGGATCGGCGTGCTGATCTGCTACGACCTGGAGTTCCCCGAGTGGGTGCGTCTCCCGGCCCTTGCCGGCGCCGACCTGATCTGTGCGCCGGTCAACTGGCCCGATGGCCCGCGACCGCAAACCGAGCGTCCGGCGGAGGTCTTGCGGGTGCAGGCCAACGCTTCGGTCAACCGCTTGTTCATCGCTGCCTGTGACCGTTATGGACATGAGCGCGGCGTGGGCTGGGTGCAGGGCTCGGTGATCGTCGATGCCGATGGTTATCCGTTGGCGGGGCCGGCGGAGCAGGGCGGCGAGCAGATTCTGCTGGCCATGCTCAACCTTGCCGAGGCGCGTAACAAGCGCATCAGCGAGGGCAATGACCTGCACCGGGATCGGCGGCCGCAGTTGTATGGCTTGAGCAGCGCGGTGCAGTGACGCTCGGCACCCGACGCGGGAAAATCGGGTGCGCGTTACCCGTCTTTCAGTTTGATCAACGCCGCCGGGCATTCCTCAAAGGAAATCGGCTGAATCCTTCCCCTCAGCCCGGCGACGTCCACGGTTTCCTGCACAATTGCCATTTGCAGCTAGGTGTTCAGAGCACGGTGGAGTTGGGCTCGGTGCTGCGTTTGTCTAACGTGCAGGGGGAGTCAGCGCGCCGGGATTGAATGTGGCGCTTCCATATTATCCAGCACCCGACTCACCGCCAGTTCACCCAGCATGATGACCTGTTGAAGGGCCAGCATCGTGTTGCGGTGCGTACCTTCCAGCGTGCCGGAAAATTCATTGGCCAATACGCTCGCCGAGGCGAGCGACTCACAGGCGTAGGCCAGCAGCGTTTCGTTGTTGATGTCAGGCGCCACGACAAAAAGGGCGTTGGGCGGGCGTTTGGTGGTCATGTCAGGAGCAGGTGGATTCAGGTAATGGTCCAGTGCGCTGTTGACAGCATGGTGCAGTTTTTTTGAAGGGGTAGAGACGTAAGGAGCAGTGCTTTCTACTTCTGACCTGGTGGGGAGGTCGGGGACCTTGCGCATGGTGAATCTCCGTGAGCTGTTATTGGGGCTATCACGCTAACGGTCACGCTTCCGACGGCCAACCCTAAAAACATGTCGGATGCTTCCCGGTTTTTCTGACGGTTTTAATCATGGACAGGCGCAAATCCCAACCCGTTAAACACCCTTTGATAGAGGGTGTTTAATCAGCGTCGGATTCACTTCCTGAAGGTTACAAGGCCTTGTGGTGCTGCCTACAGCTGCAACACGCCCACTATTTAGGGGGGAGATAAAAATGTGAACAAGAAACATCCGCAATAATGGTTATACTCGGCGATACGACAATCATCGGAAGACGGACGCACAGGTCATCTGGCTGGTGTACCCACCCGCAGTGGAAGGGGTGTTGGCTGGAAAGGGACGGTTCATTAACATCCGTGTCGTTTTTTTTAACCTGACAATAACGCCCTACCTTCCGGACCCGCCGTTCATGGATGTTTCAGCACTTCTTTATCAATACCTGTTCCGGTGGGTGATTACCCCTGTCAGCGACCAGTTCCTTGGCCTTTTCGACCTCAATGGCCGCCTCTGTCTGGCTTTTCTGTTCAGCTCCTACGCCGTTGCCTATGGCTTGTTTCGCTTTCGCAAAACCCGTGGATTGACCGACGCACCCACGTTCTGGCAGTTCATCGGTGGTAACCGCGTGCATTTTCATCCCTCGGCGCTGCTCGATTACCGCTACTACTTTGTGCGCGCCATCCTGAAAGTCATGCTGGTGGTGCCCATCGTCGGCCTGGTGGACCCGTATGTGTTGCGCTCAGGGGATTACGTGCGCTTCTTCACCCACCTGTGGGGCGCACGGGTGCAGGTGGAGCAGCACCTTGGGTTGTCCTTGCTCTACGGACTGGGGGTCTTCCTGTTGCAGGACTTCCTGCATTACTGGGCCCACCGCGCCTACCATTCGCGCTACCTGTGGGCGTTCCACAAGGTCCATCACTCGGCGACGGTGCTGGTGCCGGTCACGGCCAGCCGGGTGCACTTCATCGAGAAAATAATCGAGCGGTTGATCGATATCGTGTTTCTCAGCGTCTTTGCCGGCCTCTTCTGGTACGCCTGCGGCGGTGAGATCGACCGCTACACGCTGTTCGGCGTGACCTACATGGTGTTCATTCTCAACGCCCTGGCATCCAACCTGCGGCACAGTCATGTCTGGCTGTCGTTCGGGCCGGTGGTCGAGCACGTGCTCAACAGCCCGGCCCAGCATCAGGTCCATCACAGTGACGCACCTCGGCACATCAACAAGAATTTCGGGGGCAACCTGTCACTCTGGGACTGGATGTTCGGCACGCTTTACGTCACGCGGTCCGAGCCTGAGGCCATTCGCTTCGGCACCGGCGGGGCGGATCAGCAGCGTTACTTGACGCTCTACAGCCTGATCGTGACGCCGTTTGTCGAAACCGCGCGCAAGCTGCGTAAAACCAGGCGCTCGCTCCCACAGGTTTGCACCGCTCAGCACAGGGGCAGGATCAACGCTCGGGCAGCTGCCAGCGCTCACGCAAATGTTCGTACTCGGCCTCGGGCAACTGCACCAGCAGCGGAGACTGCTGTGGGTCCAGCCAGTTGAACAGACGCTCGATATCTGTCGGCGCCATGGCGGTACAGCCCCGGGTCGGCGTCGTCGGGCTGCGCCATATGTGGAAGAAGATGCACGAGCCGGCGGCAGGGAATGCCGGGGTGTTGTGTTCGATGAAAATACCCTGGCGATACAAGTCATCGCTGCGCCGCATGCGTTCGGAACTGCCCCAGTCCTTGGCGACCGTCGTGCCGTCGACCAGTTGGTTGTAGCGTTTGGACTGGCTGTCATCCACGCATTCGATGGCCGGCGTCAGCGCGAGATAGGGCAGTTTCGTTTCAGCTTTTGGGGCGTAGCCGAACGCCGTACCCAGTTTGAAAATCCCGGCCGGCGCTTTACCGTCGCCTTCCTGTTTGATCGGTCCCTGACGTTTTTCGAGGCTGGCGGGTTCCTGGGCCCAACCCATTCCGTTTTTGCCCAAAACCACAGGAAAAGCAGCCTCGAGCTTTTCAAACCTGTTGTCGCGCCGTTCATAGCGCTGGGCAGTGCCTTGAATGTCATCCCAGTGTTTGCTGGTGACAACGATCAACTGCCGACTGTCGCCGAGCCCTTGGGCCATCGGTTCAAGCGGGGTAATGGGGAAATCCATGACGGTCTTCAAGCCAGGATCGCGCGAGTATGTGAAATGCCACCACTCGGCGGAATAGCCAGTGAAGCCCTCTGCCTCCATGGCACGGGTGAGCCGCTGGCGATTGTCCATGGCCGTGGGGTTGATCAATGTCGTGTCGGTGTGGGCGCGCTCATCGAAGCAGTCAAAACCGGTGCCCATGTCGACGGCGCCATCGTGCCAGCGCTGGCCATAAGGTGCCGTGCAATCGACGGGTGTGGCTGAAGGCGTCCAGGTGTCGGCGGGCAGGGCACCCGGACCGGTGAGGGTCAGGTCGACCGTGCCGCCCCTGGAGTGATTGGACACTCGTGCCACGTAGCCCAGGCGCCAGAAATCCTGCTTGTCCACCCGTGGATAGAATTCGGCCTTGCGCGGGTCACCCGGTTCCGTCGCAAAACGCCCCATGTCCGCCACCGCCCGACGGGGGCGATAGCAGTCGAATACTTTCAAACCATAGCCTTGCGCCCGCAATGCCGATTGCACCCGGGCGAGGGCCTTGGCGGCGTCGAGCGACAGCAGGCACTCCGCCGCTTCGTAGCCGTCGAGCGGGTGCCCGGTGAAGTTCTGGGCACCGGCATAACGGATGTCCTGCTCGATGCCTGGATCGATCGTACGCAAATACACCATGTGCCCGGGCCTGTCTTCAGCATTGGCGAGGCAGGGCAAGGTGAGGCTCAGGAACAGGAGCAAAGATCGAGCTGCAGATGGCATCGTGCCGGACCTCCAGGAGGGTGTTGGTGCAAAGAACCGTGGGAGCGAACCCGCTCGCCAAAGCGGCCTGCCAGCCGACATCAATGTAGCCGACATACCGCATTCGCGAGCAGGCTCGCCCCCACAGAGGAACGGTTTGTCAGGGCTTCTCGGGTGAAGCCACTGTGCGCGAACAGGCCGCCAGATCCTCAAGAAATGCCTGGAGAATCGGCGGCGGTGCCGTGCCGCGCCGGGTGATCACGTCGAACGGTGACATCAGTTGCAGACTCTGCGGGGCGAGCTGGTGCATCTCCCCGGTCTTGATCCACTGGGCGGCGAAATGGGCCGGCAGAAAGCCCAGGTAAGCCCCGGAGATGATCAGAATCGCCAGGGCCTCGATGTTGTCCACGGTCGCCGCCGCCTTGCTCACCCCCAGGTGTTCCAGGTCGTATTGCTGCATGTAGCCGCGCACGACAATGCGGCTGGTGCTGATTTCTTCAAGCAGCTCATCCCCTTCGGCCTGGCAGCCGAACAGCGGATGCCGCCGCCCGCAATACAGCCCCAGCGCTTCCTGATACAGCGGCGAATGCTGCAACCCCGGCACATGGATCGGGAAGTGCCCGATGGCCAGGTGCAGGCGGCCGTCGAGCACCCGTTCCTCCAATTCCGCGGGTTCGCCGACGTACACGCTCAAGTGCACATCGTGCCCGCGCGATACGAAGCGTTGGGTGGTGCGCGGGATCGGCGAATCCGGGTCGGTGATGGTGGTGTCGATGATCCCCAGGTTGAGCTTGCCGCTGATGTGTTGCTTGAGCACATCGGCGTCCATGCAGAAATTTTCCACCGCCGAGAGCAGGCGCTGGGTGGCTTCATGAATTGCCACGCCTTGCTCGGTCAGGCGAAAGCCACTGCGTCCACGCTGGCAGAGCTTGACCCCAAGCCGGGTCTCCAGATGGGTCATCTGTTCGCTGATGGTCGACTGGCCGGCGTTCAACGCCGCCTGCGCCGCGGAAAAGCCACCACAGCGGACAATCGTGGCAAACACCCTGAGCAATTTCAGGTCGACATCGTGCAGTTGAATCACCTTGGACCTCCCGCCTGCGAATACATCGGCAATGCCGATATGAGTATCTGATGTTTAGCATTTTTTCCACGAAAAGCTGCGCCCATAGTCTTTCCAACGGCGGTCGCCTTGCAGTCCGCCCAGCCGATAACAAGAAGTGGAGAGGCTTGAAATGTCGAACAACGGTTATGAATCCGGTCGTCTGAACCTGCCATTCGTGGGGCATTGCACCTTCGGCAAATCCCCGGTGTGCACCGATTGGGATGCCCTGGACGCAGACGTGGCGGTGCTCGGCGTGCCAAACGACATGGGCACCCAGTGGCGCTCCGGCGCACGGTTCGGACCCCGCGGCATTCGCGAGGCATCGACGCTGTTTTCCTTCGGCCATGCCGGCGCTTACGACCACGAAGATGACGTCATGTACCTGACCTCCGCTGACGTGCGCATGGTCGACGTCGGGGATGCCGACATCGTCCACACCGACATGGTCACCAGTAACCACAACACCGAATACGCGGTGCGCAAGATCCTCGATGCCGGCGTGATGCCGGTGGTACTGGGCGGTGATCACTCGGTGCATGCCCCCGTGATCAAGGCGTTCGAAGGGCGCGGTCCGATCCACATCATCCATTTTGATGCGCACCTGGATTTCGTCGACGAGCGCCATGGCGTGCGCTACGGCCACGGCAACCCGCTGCGCCGCGCCTCGGAAATGAACCACATCGTCGGCATGACCCAGATGGGCATTCGTAACGTGTCGTCGTCCAACCGCGATGACTACGAAGCGGCCCACGCGGCGGGCTCGAAGATTCTTTCGGTACGCGACGTGCGCCGGCTCGGTGTCGATGGGGTGCTGGCGCTGATTCCGCGGAACATCAATTACTACATCACCATCGACATCGACGGTTTCGACCCGTCCATCGCCCCCGGCACCGGCACCCCCAGCCATGGCGGTTTCCTCTACTACGAAGTGCTGGAGATCATCCAGGCGCTGGCCAAACGCAGCCAGGGCAACATCGTCGGCATGGACCTGGTGGAAGTCGCGCCGGTCTACGACCCGACCGGCATGACCTCGATTCTCGCCGCGCAACTGCTGCTCAACAGCATCGGTTTCATCTTCCACGAGCGCGCCCAGGCGCGGCAGTCCATCAACGAAGTCACCCCGGCCTGAGAGCATAAAAATGGACACGATCGTCAAAAACTACCTGCAAAAATTCGGCGTCAGCGAAGCCACCCAAACCTTCCTCAGCAAGGTGCAGAAAATGTTCATCGGCGGTGCCTGGGTCGAAGCCAGCGATGGCCAGGCTTGCGACGTCATCGAGCCGTCGACTGAAGGCCTGATCACCCGCATCCCCATAGGCACTGTCGAGGATCTGGACCGCGCCGTACAAGCCGCCCGTGCCCAGTTCGACGGCGGCGCCTGGCGCCAGGCCAAACCGGCGGAACGCGAACGGCTGATACAGCGCCTGGCGGACCTGATCGAGCAAAACGCCTTTGAGCTGGCGGAGATCGAATCGATCGACATGGGCAAGTCCGTCGCGTTCGCCAAGGATGTCGATATCCAGGGCACGGTCGACACCCTGCGTTACTTCGCCGGTTGGGCCACCAAGCTTCACGGGCGCACCGTCGAGCCGTCGCTGCCGGGCAATTACCTGGCCTATACCCGCAAGGAAGCCGTGGGCGTGGTCGGCGCTATCGTGCCGTGGAATTTCCCGCTGCAAACCATGGCCTGGAAGCTTGGCGCGGCACTGGCCACCGGTTGCACCGTGGTGGTCAAACCCGCCGAACTGACCTCGCTCTCGGCCCTGCGATTTGCTGAGCTGGTACAGGAAGCGGGCATCCCGGACGGCGTGATCAACATCGTCACCGGGCGCGGCAGCGTGGTCGGCGCGGCCATGGCCACCCACCCCGGCATCGACAAACTGACCTTCACCGGATCGACCCCGGTAGGCCGCACCGTGGGCCGCGCCGCACTCGACGAAATGAAGCGACTAACCCTGGAACTGGGAGGAAAATCACCGGTAATCGTCTTGGCCGACGCAGACATTCCGGCCGCTGCGCAAGCGGTCGCCAATGGCGTGTTTTTCAACTCGGGGCAGGTGTGCGACGCCGGTACGCGGGCCTATGTTCATCGCAGCGTCTACGACGAATTCCTGCGTGAACTGATCGCCTACACACGGACCTTGAAGATGGCGCCGGGGCTGGACCCGGACTGTTTCATCGGACCGCTGGTCTCGGCGTTGCAGAAGCAGCGCGTGACCGATTACATCGAGACCGGCAAGCGCGAAGGTGCCGAACTGGTCTACGGCGGCCAGCCGGTCGAGGGTCCGGGTTTCTTCGTCGAGCCGACCATTTTTGCCCATTGCCGCAACGACATGCGCATCGTCCAGGAGGAGATCTTCGGCCCGGTGCTGGTGACCGCCGCGTTCGACGATGAAGAAGAGGCCCTGGCCCTGGCCAATGACTCGCCCTACGGCCTGGCGGCGGCCCTGTATTCCAACGACCTTGGAAAAGTGCACAGCCTGATACCGCGGTTGAAAGCGGGTTCGGTCTACGTCAACGCCCACGGCACCCTCGACCCGTCGATGCCGTTCGGTGGCTACAAGCAGTCGGGTTTCGGCAAGGACCTGGGCGCGGAGCAGCTCGACTACCTGCTCGAAACCAAGGCGGTGTGGATCACGCTGCCCGGTTGACGCAATCCCTGAGGGAGCGAGCCGCTCGCGAAGAGGCCGGCACATTCAGCATTAATGTCGCCTGATCAATCGCCTTCGCGAGCAGGCTCGCTCCCACAGGGATCTTCACGGGGCATTCAACAGGGACGTCGTTCACCCGAAACAATGCGGTTATCTCGTCATGATCTTCCAACAATAAGAGACCATCATGAACATTGACGCCAAGCCTGCTCCGAGTCTGCCCATCCTCGACGACAAATCCGTGGTCGAGGGGCATTCCATCGATTTCATCCCTGAGAACGAGCGCACCGACAAACTGTCGAGCCAAGGCCCGTTCTGGTTCCTCGGCAATTTCACCTTCTTCACCATGACCATCGGCTTCGTCGGCCCAAGCGTGGGCCTGACGGCGCTCTGGACCACCCTGGCCGGTACGCTGGGCATCATGTTCGGCACGCTGTTCATGGCCTTTCATGGCTCGCAAGGCCCGCACCTGGGCCTGCCGCAGATGATCCAGTCTCGGGCGCAGTTCGGTTATCGCGGGGTGATTCTGGTGCTGTTGGCGACGTTGTTCGTGTTCGCCGGTTTCAACATCGTCAACCTGGTGCTGATGATGCAAGGGCTGCACACGCTGTTCGGGTTCAGCCCCACGGTGATTGCGGTGGCGGTGACCATCCCGGCGGCGGTGCTGGCGATTCTGGGGCATGACTGGATGCACCGCAGTTTCAAATGGGCCCTGTACCTGTCGCTGCCGCTGTACGGCCTGGTGACGCTGGCAGTGGTGATGGGCTGGGTGCCGGACGCGGTGTTGCCGCCACTGGCCGAAGGTGAAGCAGCCCCGGCGCCATTGGGCTTCAACTGGACCGGCTTCATCGCCCAGTTCGCGGCGGCGGCGAGCTACAACATTGCGTATGCGCCGTATGTGTCCGATTACTCGCGTTACCTGCCGAAAAACACCTCCAGCGGCAAGTTGATCGCGGTGGTGTTCCTCGGTGCGTCGTTGTCCGGTGCATGGATGATTTCCGTGGGTGGCTGGCTGGCTGATCACCTGCACTCCACCGACGTACTGGTGGCCTTGGGGCAAGTCGGCAACACCGTGTCGCCACTGATGGGCACAGCGGTAGTGGTCATCACCATCCTGGCGTTCCTGCCGGTGATTGCGATGAATATCTACAGCGCCAAGCTGACCACGCTGACCTGCGTCGACTCCATCAAGCGCATCGAACCGACCCGCAAGGCGCGAATCCTGGCCATCGGTTTCGTGATCCTGCTGCAACTGGGCGTGGCCCTGAGCATCCAGAGTTCGGGCAAGGGCCTGTCGGTGCTCGGCATCTACCTGGTGGTGATGCTGTACTTCCTGGTGCCCTGGACCTCGGTCAACCTCACCGACTACTTCTTCGTGCGCAAGGGCCGCTACGCCATCCCGCACTTCTTCATGCCCCACGGCAATATCTATGGCAGTTGGGGCCTGCGGGGCATTGTCGCGTATGCCATCGGCTTCATCTCGATGATCCCGTTCTTCTACATCTATGACGGTGTAGAGCAGCGCGAGGTGTATGTCGGCCCGCTGGCCAAGGCGTTGGGCAGCATCGACATCGCCTGGCTGATCGGGCTGATCGTATCGGGGCTGGCGTACTACTGGCTGAGCCGCTCGATCGATCTCAAGCGCGAAGAAACCATCATCCAGCACATCGAAAAAACCTGCCCGCACTACACCACCGGCGACTCGCTGACCAAACCCTCGTTGCCGGTGTTCAACGAATCGGCGGCTCGGAGATAAATCATGGCTACGCAAAAATACGACTACATCATCATCGGTGCCGGTTCGGCCGGTTGTGTGTTGGCCAACCGTCTCAGCGAAGACCCGGCCACGTCTGTGCTGGTGCTGGAGTTCGGCGGCAGCGACCGCAGCGTGGTGATCCAGATGCCCAGTGCGTTTTCGATCCCGATGAACACCAAAAAGTACAACTGGCGCTACGAAACCGAGCCTGAGACGTACCTCAATGGCCGGCGCATTCACTGCCCGCGCGGCAAGGTGTTGGGGGGATCGTCGTCGATCAATGGCCTGGTCTACATCCGTGGCCATGCCTATGACTTCGATGAGTGGGAAACCCTCGGCGCCCAGGGCTGGGGTTATAAAAATTGCCTGCCGTACTTCAAGCGTGCCGAGAGCTACGAGTCCGGTGGGGACAGCTATCGCGGGCAAACCGGGCCGCTGCACACCACCAACGGCAACCACATGAAAAACCCGCTGTACGGGGCCTGGGTCGAAGCCGGCGCCGAAGCGGGCTATATCAAGACTGACGATTGCAACGGCTTCATGCAGGAAGGCTTCGGAGCCATGCACATGACCGTCAAGAACGGCGTGCGTTGTTCCACCGCCAATGCCTATCTGCGCCCAGCCATGGGCCGCCCGAACCTGACCGTGATCACCCACGCGATGACCCGGCAGATCATCCTCGAAGGCAAGCGCGCGGTAGGCATTCGCTATGATCACGACGGCCAGACCCATGAGGTGTATTGCAATCGCGAAGTGCTGATTTCGTCCGGCCCCATCGGTTCGCCGCACTTGCTGCAACGCTCCGGCATCGGCCCGGCCGGCGTCCTGCGCAAGGCCGGGATCGAGGTGCGCCATGATCTGCCCGGGGTAGGGGAGAACCTGCAGGATCACGCCGAGGTGTACATCCAGTTCGGCTGCAAGGAACCGGTGACACTCAACAGCAAAATGGACCCGCTGAGCAAGTTGTTGATCGGCCTGCGCTGGCTGCTGTTCAAGGATGGCCTGGGCGCGACCAATCACTTCGAGGCCGGCGGTTTCATCCGCTCCGACAAGGGCCTGCGCTGGCCGGACATCCAGTTCCACTTTCTGCCGGCCGCCATGCGTTACGACGGCAACAAGCCGATCAAGGGCCACGGTTTCATGGTGCTCACCGGGCCGAACAAACCCAAAAGCCGCGGTTATGTTCGGGTGCGTTCCGCCGACCCTTACGAACACCCGGAAATCCGCTTCAACTACCTGCAACGCGAGGAGGATCGCGAAGGCTTCCGCCGCTGTATCCGCCTGACCCGCGAGATCATCGGCCAGAAGGCCATGGACCGTTTCCGCGACGGCGAAATCGCCCCTGGTCCGCTGGTGCAAACCGATGAACAGATCGATGCCTTCGTCCGGGAAAACCTCGAAAGCACCTATCACCCTTGTGGCTCATGCCGCATGGGCGAGGACGATATGGCGGTGGTGGATTCCGAGCTGCGGGTGCATGGCATTGCCGGGCTGCGGGTGATCGACTCCTCGGTGTTCCCGACCGAGCCGAACGGTAACCTCAATGCCCCGACCATCATGCTGGCCGAGCGGGCGTCGGATCTGGTGCGCGGGGTGGCAATGCTGCCGGCATCGCAGGTGCCGGTGGGGCTGGTGCAGAACTGGGAAAACAGCCAGCGCTCGGCGTTGCCAGGGCGTAACGTGCGGGTCTGACCCGAAACATTGTGGGAGCGAGCCCGCTCGCTCCCACAGGAAAAAGTCCATTCCCATTGCTAGGCTGTAATTCCCCGAACCCGCAATGGAACATCCCCATGGCTATCCAGGCCCTGCGCGCCGACGCTGCCAGCATCGAAAGAATCGCCCCCTTGTTCGACGCCTATCGCGGCTTCTACGGTCAGCCTTCGAACCTGGCGCAGTCGCGTGACTTTATTGCCGAGCGCATCGCCCGGGACGAGTCGGTGATTTTCCATGCCGTGGACGCCAGTGGCGAAACCCTGGGTTTCGTGCAGATGTTCCCGACGTTTTCCTCCATCGACGCGCACCGTACCTGGTTGCTCGGCGACCTGTTCACCGCGCCTGCCGCCCGGGGCAAAGGCGTCGGCAGGCTTTTGATGAACACCGCCCGCGATTTCGCGCGGTTGATGGGCGCCAGGGGCATGACCCTGGAAACAGCGACGGATAACATCAGCGCACAACGTTTGTACGAGTCATTGGGCTATGTGCGTGATCCGGGTTACTACACCTATTGTCTCGATTTGACCAAGGGCTGATCCGCTGATGACCGGAGCTCGCGCAGAAACTCGCCCTGGGATCTGGCGCAGGTAAGAATGCGATAGCGCGTACTGCGAGAAACGCCGCTGTCGCGAAACCGCGTATACACCGGCTGGAAAATCTCCCGGTTTACGGTCGGGTGCGCCATGGCCAGGTAGTGTTCGCAGCAAGCGTCGTAGTCCGCCAGCGAAATGAACCTCTGGAACCAGTAGCGATAGAAATAGCCCAGCAGAAAGCCCAGGCTGAAGTCGTGATCCAGCACCGAATGTGCGCAGCATTCGAAATCGATCAGCCTCAGCGCGCCATCGGGACCGATCAGGATGTTCCTGGGGTGCGGGTCCATGTGCACAAAACCTTCGACCAGGGTCTGGCCAAACAGGCGGAAAACCTCCAGCAGCAGGGTGGCGGCCTGTTCCGGTTTCGTGATGAGTCGTTCATCGACGCTGCAATGGTTATCAAAAAAAACTGACCAGCAAATACTCTTCCTTGAGAAACGGAAAACGCCCGCTGTGGCCGAAAGCCGCGACCCGGGGCGAGGTCTGCGATTTGGCGGACACCGCTGACAAATCGGGTTTAGGGATACGTTCGTGATCAAAAAAAATGGCAGCCTCGACGAGGCTGCCACCACAGGGCTAGTTAGGCATTGGAATGATGACGCCTTCTTTCTCCAGGTCTTCGCGAACGGACTGGAATTTTTGGTATTTGGACAACTCGACAGGGCCGTCGTAACTCATGCTTTGCAGTTTGCGTGGTGGATATTGGACGTAGGTTTTCATCAGTTTCGTGATCGCCATGCTGATCGGCACCATGGTCCAGGTGTGCTCGGTGTAGTTGTTCATGAACACGTCGTAGCGTTCCTGCGGATCCTGCAGCAGGTCGAAGACCTGTGGCACCGTCGCCACATACTTGCTCGGGCCTTTCCAGCCCTGGTTGCTGTCGACCGCCAGTCCACCGGTGACGGCTCCATTGTCGCCCCTAAGGTTGAACACGGCCTTGTAGTTGCCGACACGGGCGGCACCGGGAGAGAGCTCGTTCTCGGTGAAGTAGAACCACTCTTTACGAGGGGCCGGGCCGGTTCCGAGCAGCACCGGGGTCATGTCGTAGCTGTCGAAGATGATCGGCTTGCCTTCACGATCCTTGTCCGGCAGCTTCACGCCGGCAATGGAAGCAAAGGTCGCCATCAGGTCCAGACCGCCCATGATGTCGTGGTTCTTGGTGTTGGGCTTGATCTTGCCGGGCCAGGCCATGATTGCCGGCACGCGGTTGCCGCCTTCGCGCACGGTGCCTTTGGTGCCACGGAAGGGCGTGTAGCCGGCGTCGGGGTAAACGTCCTGCCAGGCGCCGTTGTCGGTGGTGTAGACCACCAGGGTGTTTTTATCCATTCCCAGGGCTTTCAACTTGTCCAGAATGCGACCGATGCGGGTATCGAGTTCTACCACCGAGTCGGCGTATTTGGTCTTGGAGATCGACTTGTGGGCGAACTCCGGTGCCGGCATGTTCGGCTGGTGCACCTTCATGAAGTTGACGTTGATGAAGAACGGTTTGTCGGATTTCGATGCGGTGTCGAGAAACTCCAGCGCGGCTTTTTCGACATAGCCGTCGAAGAACGGGATGCCGACGACACCGGGTTTGCCATCGATCAGAGGCGTGTCGACGTACTGGCCGTTGATCTTGAATTCTTCGACCGCTTTTTCCCCCGTTTTTGCCGACAGCGCGCCGCGCGTCACTTTGGTAAACATGGCGCGGGTTTCGTCGTCCATGTCCGGGAACCATGCAGGGTCCGCGTAGGTGTAGGCGTTCAGGTGATACAGGCCAACGTACTTCATCACGTCATAGCCTTGAGCATTGGGCAGGGCGTAGTCGTCTTCGCCCAAGTGCCACTTGCCGGTGAAGTAGGTGTCGTAACCTCCGGTTTTCAGCACGGAGGCCAGCGTCCATTCCGCCGCCGGCAAGCCACCGCCCTGACCCTGAAAGGCTACCGTGGTCATGCCGCTGCGGTTGGGGATGCGCCCGGTCTGCATCGCGGCCCGGCCCGGGGTGCAACTGGGTTGGGCATAGAAGGAGTAGAAGGTGGTGCCTTCAGCCGCCAACTGGTCGATGCTGGGCGTCGGCATGCCTCGTCCGACACCGCCGCCGTAAGGGCCGAGATCACCGTAGCCGGTGTCGTCGGAGACGATGAACAGGATATTGGTTTTTTCTGTCTGTGCTGCCTGCGCTATACCGTTGAGTGCGATGATTAATGAACACGCAACGTAAAATCTGATGTGGTGCGAGTGCCTATTCATACCCGGTGTCCTCTCAAGAATTGCTGCCAGACCACTCAACGGGAGGCAAAACAAAAAGGATCCTGGTGCGTGATCACCCAACCATGCGCCAGGACAGTTCGAGGAAGCTTTCCAAGGGCAGAATGCAATCCCGATCTATACAAGGCGGTCGTGGAAGATTAGTTCTACAACCTGTGCTGTGCGCTGCCGTACGCCGCGTAATTGACATCGTTCGTCGATTTTCTGGCGAAACCGTGCAGCCGTCATCTTTCGCGAGCAGGTTTGCTTCCACAAAAGGATCGTTGCAAGGCGCAGAACCGGAGCGAGGTCATGCCGAGCACTGGCGAGCGACCTCACACCGATTGCGTTTGATTAGCCGAAGACCGGCCGGAAAAAGCTGCGCTCGTAACTGAGGATGCAGCGGGTTTCTTCGGCGTATTTGAACGCGGCGATGCACTGCGGGTCGTTCATCGACTGTTGCCGGTACGTTTCGTAGGCGGCAAGGCTGGGGAAGGTGAACAGGGCCAGGGCGATGTTGCTGGCACCTTCGGACGGCAGGAAGTAACCGTGATGCTGGCCGCCGAATTTTTCCACCAGGGGAATCCACAGTTTGCCGTAGTGTTCGAACGCGTCGAGCTTGTAGGGGTCGAGCACATATTTCAGGTAGCAGGTAATCATCTGTTTTCCCTCTGACTGGGTTATTGAAGGGTTGAATCGTCCGGCAGGTCGCGCTGTACGCGGGCCGTCACTTGCGGCACGTCTTCACCGCTTGCATCGCGCTTGAGCCATTCGGCCGGCGGCAGGCCCACCACGTTGAGGAAGGTTCTGGAGAACGAGGCTTGCGAGCTGTAGCCCACCGAGTCGGCGATCACCTTGATTTGCACCCCGTCGCGCAGCAGGTCCTGGGCCAGTTTCATTCTCCAGGCGGTGACGTAGCCCATCGGTGAGATCTGCATGATCCGGGTGAAGTACGCCGAGAATTTCGACCGCGACATGTTCGCAAGCTGAGCCAGTTTCTCCACGGTCCAGAGTGCCTCCGGTTCCTGGTGAATCCGGCTGAATACGGTCGCAAGGCGCCCATCCTGCAGGGCATAGAGCAGGCCGCTGGAAATCTTGCCTTCCATCACCGAACGCCGAACCAGGCGTACGAAGAGGTATTCGAGCAGCAGGTTCAATGCCTTGCTCCGGCCCGGGGCCTGGTCCTGGAATTCGTTGATCAGGATGCCGAGCAGGGGGACGAGGTTGTCCAGTTGCCGGAACGCAAACACCAGGGTTTCCTTGAGCCCGAGGGGGAAGGGCTGCAGGGCATTGCGCCCGAACTGGAACGAAGCGCAGATCAGCTCGGCGCCTTGCGCGGAATTGGAGCGCAGCTGATAACGGCAGCTGCTGGGGCAGAACAGCACGCTGGGTTCGTTGATGGAAATTTTCGGCAGCCCCGGTTGCACCATGTCGATGCCGCCGCGGCTGATTACATGGATAAACGCCATGCCCGGTGGCTTGTCGAGCACCAGCGTACCGTCCACGGGACCGGCGAAGAACAGTCGGCCCTGCAGGTGCGTGCGTTCGAAGAATTCGGAAAGGATATCCATGCTGGAGACGCCCGGGTAAAGACTCTGCACGTCCTGGCAAAAGTGGAGCAGGGCGCGACCGTAGGATGCAGCTCTCGCCGATGGTAATCAACGCCCCTGACGGGTGCCATGGCGCAGAGCGATATTTCTCGTCCACGACCGGAGTCCACCGCTATGAGCAACGATTCGATCCGCAGCGCCCCCCAGTACGTCGACCCGGCAGAACCCGCGTTGCCGGACCCGGGCATGAAACTCGACCTGTCCCGCACCGCGCTGGTGGTCATCGACCCGCAGATCGACTTCCTCAGCCCCGAGGGCGTGAGCTGGAGCGTGTTCGGCAAGAGCGTCGTCGAACACGATGTGGTCAATCACCTGGGCCAGTTGTTTGCCGCGGCCAAAGACGCGGGCATTACCGTCGCCGTTTCCCCGCATTACTACTATCCGTGCGACCACGAATGGCAGTTCGGCGGGCCACTGGAGAAGGTCATGCACAGTATCTGCATGTTCGATCGCAAGGGGCCGCTGACCCTCGACGGTTTCGAAAACTCCGGTGCTGATTTCATGCCCGAATTCAAGCCCTACATCCTCGATGGCAAAACCATCATTGCCTCGCCGCACAAGGTGTACGGTCCGGAAACCAATGACCTGGCGTTGCAACTGCGCAAGCACGGCGTGTCGCAGGTCATTCTGGCGGGCATGGCGGCCAACCTTTGTGTCGAGTCGCACTTGCGTGAGCTGCTGGAGCAGGGGTTTGAAGTGGCCGTGGTCCGTGACGCCACCGCCGGCCCGACCACTCCGGAAGGCGATGGTTACCTGGCGGCGCTGATCAACTACCGCTACATCGCCAATGCCCTGTGGACCACGGCGCAAACCCTGGACTACCTCAAGGCCTGATCCGCACCCTGGCGGTGCCCCGTGGCACGGGGCACCGCCATACCCTCAGGAGGCTCGCAGCATGCGCAGACTTTCCCCGCGCTACCGTCAGCACGCCACTGGCGTGATCCAGTCGGCCATCACCTGCGCCATTGCCGCCGCGATTGCCAGTCCCTCCGGCCTTTCCCCCGATGCGCTGCTGGTTTACTGGTTCAAAGCCTGGTTGCTGGCCTGGGCCACCCTTATTCCTTTCGTGCTGCTGGCAACGCCGTTGATCAAACGCCTGGCGACGTTGCTGGTGGAAGATGAGCCGAGCCGGGGGTGAGCGAAACGCAACCGCTCGTTGCACGGCATCATTGTTGAGTTTGGGCTCATCCGACGCGGTTTTATCACGGCCGGCTTCGGCAATATCACGTTCAAGGACGATCAGGACACCTGTCGGGTGTTGCGGGCAAATTCGATGAAGGCCTTGAGTGTCGCGGGCACATGGCGCCGGCTCGGGTAATAGAGGTGCAGTCCCGGGTAGAAGGGGCACCAGTCGCCCAGCACCTGGATCAGGCTGCCGTCGGCCACCTGTGCCTTGACCATGTCTTCGAAGAGGTAGGCGATGCCGACGCCTTGCAGGGCCGGGCCGACCATCAGGCTCACATCGCCCAGGGTCAGGGGGCCGTCGACTTCGATTTCCTGGGCGATACCGCCGCGCTCGAATTCCCAGCGATACAGCGAACCGCTCGGAAAACGATGGCGGATGCACGGCAGGCCGTGAATGTCTTCGGGTTTCTGCGGAACCGGGTGCCGGGCAAAGAACGCCGGCGAGCCCACCACCACCGAGCGCATGTAGGCGCCGATCGGCAAGGACACCATGTCGGCCTCCAGGCGCGCGCCGAAACGTACGCCGGCATCGAAACCGGCGGAGACCACATCGACCAGGCCATCATCGGCCACGATCTCCAGCTTCACGTCCGGATAGACCTCCAGGAACCGGCCGGCCAGCGGCAGCAGCACCCATTCCGCGGCCTGGCGACCGGCCGTGATGCGCAGGCTGCCGGAGGGTTTGTCGCGGAAATTGTTGAGGTCTTCCAGGGCATCGTCGATATCCCGGAAGGCTGGTTTCAATCGTGCATTGAGTCGTTCACCTGCCTCGGTCAACCCGACGCTACGGGTGGTACGGTTGAACAGCCTGACGCCGAGCCGGTTCTCCAGGGTTCGCACCGAATGGCTAAGCGCTGAAGGCGTCACGCCCAGCTCGACCGCCGCCCGGCTGAAATTCAGGTGACTGGCCACGCACAGGAAAATCGAGAGATCCGCCGCTGAAGGTGCTTTCATATGTGAATGCCTTTCACAAAGTCATGCAAAATTATTGGGATTATCACATCAGTAGTGGAGTTTTAAAGTTGCGTCAACTCATCAAGAAGGCCCGGCAATCACGCTCGGGTCGCTGACAGGAGGAGTTGATATGCGTACTTGGCTCATTACTGGTGCTTCCCGTGGTTTTGGCACTCTGATCGCAGAACATGCTCTGCGTGCTGGCGACGCGGTGATTGCCACGGCCCGTAAACCCGAAGAAATCACGGCCAAACTGGGTGATCATCCAAACCTGCTGGCCGTGCGTTTGGACGTGACCCGCGAAGAAGAAGCGCATCAGGCCGTGGCAGAAGGCATCAAGCGTTTCGGTCGGATCGATGTGCTGATCAACAATGCCGGCTTCGGTGTGTTGGGTGCAGTAGAGGAAACCAGCGCCAGCGAGACCGAGCGTCTGTTCGCCACCAACGTCTTCGGCGTACTCAACGTGACCCGCGCGGTACTGCCGCACATGCGTCGCCAGCGCTCCGGACATGTGATCAACATTTCCTCCATCGGCGGCTACCAGGCCTACATGGGCTGGGGGGTCTACGGTTCGACCAAGTTTGCGGTCGAAGGCATCACCGAGGCGCTGCATCAGGAACTGGCGCCGCTGGGCATCCACGCCACGGTGGTGGAACCGGGCTTCTTCCGCACTGACTTCCTTGACGAGCAGTCACTGGTGAAGACCGCGCTGGAGTTGCCGGATTACGACGAAACAGTCGGTGCCATGCGCAAGCATGCCGAAGCCGCCAACCATGCCCAACCCGGTGATCCGGTGAAATTTGCCGAGGCCATGCTGGCGCTGGTCAATGCGTCGAACCCACCGCAACGTCTGGCACTGGGCAGTGACACCATTGCGCGGATCGAAGCGAAAAACCGCTTTGTCGCCCAGGAACTGGCCGAGTGGAATGAGCTGGCGCTGTCGACCGATTTCAAGGACTGATGCCTTAAAACTTAAACGCTGAACCTGTGGGGGCGAGCCTGCTCGCTCCCACAAGGATTGGAGTGTTTATCTGCTTTCTGTACAGCGCTGATTTGATTCCTGATCAGCGGCATTCCAGGCAGAAGTAGGGCATGACGTCGGAGCTGGCATCGTAGCCGTTGCTGCCGTCGGCGTAATGGTTCTGCAGCAGTCGATCGGAACCGCCTTGCGCCACCCGTGTCCCGCGCATCGAGTTGTATCCGCCCGCTGCAACGCTGTTTTGTTTCAGGCGCTCGGAACCGTCCGCCGCCAGTTGACGTTCCCTCAGGCGGTCGGCACCGCCCTCGGCAAGTTGGCGTTCCTTCAGGCGATCGGCGCCACCCTCGGCGAGCTGGCGTTCCCTCAGGCGATCGGCGCCGCCCTCGGCAAGTTGGCGTTCCTTCAGGCGATCGGCACCGCCTTCGGCGACCTGATTCTGTTTGAGTTGCCGTTCTCTCAGACGGTCAGCCCCCCCTTCTGCAACCTGATTGCCCTTGAGACGATCCGCACCGTCCGCGGCCAGTTGCCTTTCCTTGATGCGGTCGGCGCCGCCTTCGGCAGCGTTGTGCGCGGTGGTGCCAACACCGGCTGTTCCGGTACCGGTCTCGGCGGCGTGAAGGTTTTTCGCGATCAATCCAAGGGTCGAAAACAGGGCAATCCCTAATGCATAACGAGGGGTGTTCATCATGTTCACCTTTTGGGTCAGGGGGGTTATTCAAGCAATAACCTGGCAGGCATGAATGCAGGCCGTTTCAGCCCGGACATTCGATGCATGCATCTTAATTGGCCCAGAAATCACGTCACTTATGCATAGGTTGTGCAGCGGGATATCTTGGTATGAACGCGTCATACGCAGGTATGGGTGGAGTGGAGGCAGGAGGCTGCCGACCCGTTTTTTTGCGCAGGGCAATGAGTCGGCAGCAGTAGCAAAGCGACCCGTTCAAGGGACCGGGATGACCGGTGGCTTGCCTTGGTCTTTCAACAGAAACACGACGAATTTGGCGGGTTTGTCCTTACTCGCGTTGCGGCCTACGGTGTGGATGTCGTTGGGGCCTTCGTGGAAGCTTTGTCCGGGCATCAGCGTGACTTCTTTGCCACCCTTGACCCCCATGACAATGGAGCCTTCGAGTACATAGATGAAACCATGGGCGTCGTGCCGGTGAACCGGATCGGCCCCTCCCGGCGGGTATTCGACGGTGAGCATCAACACTTCCTTGCCGGGGTAATCGGGAAGTGCCGTGACCGACACCTCCTTGACGTCCGGGTGTGGCGCGTCGGCAGCCAGGGCCGGCGTGGTGGCGGTGAACGACAGGGCAAACAGGGCGAGGATAACGGGGGTTCGCATGGGACGCTCCTGATGAGGTTGAAGGGGGGGCAATTGCACGCCCCGATGAGTCAGCGCTAGGCGCTGGTGTTCTTGAGCCATTGATCGAAGTGAATCTTGCCAAGGATGGGGTTGGCGCCTGGGGTCAGCGACTGGTCGTTGATGATCGCGCCGTAGTACCCGGCCTTATCGTCTGTAATCACGTCACGCTGATCCTGGGTGTGCTGCAGGTAGGTTTTGGCGAACGAGACCAGGGGCTGCTTGTCGGGCCCGGCCACCTCCTCGATCCCCCCAGTGGGGGAGGCCACGGCAATCGCGGCCAGTGTCGCCGCAACATCGGCCGAGGCGATCGGCTGAAGGGCGGCCGAGGTCAGGCGAATGGTGCCGTCTGCTTGAGCGCCGGATTGCGCAATGGCGCCGAGGAACTCGAAAAACTGCGTGGCGCGCAGGATCGTAAAGGGCACCCCGGATTTTTTGATCAGTGCCTCCTGGGCCATTTTGGCGCGGAAGTAACCGCTTTCGAGCATCCGCTCCGTGCCGACCACCGAGAGCGCAACGTGGTGCTTGACCCCCGCGGTCTTCTCGGCAGCGGCGAGGTTGCGTCCGGATTTTTCAAAGAATTCGAGTACGGCGGCATCTTCGAACGAGGGTGAGTTGGCGACATCGACCACCACCTCGGCGCCTTGCAACGCTGCCTGCAATCCTTCCCCGGTCACCGCGTTGACACCGGTACTGGGCGTGGCGGGCACGACATCATGTCCACTTTCGCGCAGGATTTTGCAGAGTTGTGTTCCGATCAGGCCTGTACCGCCGATGACGACAATTTTCATGTTTGTGCCTCCCTTGATTGGAATGCGGTGGCAGGGTGCGCATGCCACTCACCGGGTGAGTCGATGCGCCTTGCAGTTGAGACGCATTGATAGGCTAGTCTAGGCGGGCAACGGCTGCGCGCTGCGTTGGAGGGATGGACGGCAGGCTTTGTTGGCATGCGCCTGAAGTGCTTCGGGAAAGCGGCCAAGTCATGATCAAATGGCGGCCATTTTTTGCGATGGGCAATGCCTGATCTGGAGCGGTAAATGAACAAAGCGGCCGTGATGACCTTCATCCTGAGTCTTGGTACAGGCCTGTTCGCCGGGCAAGCGATCGCGCAGGGTGATGCCGAGGCGGGCGGGAAACTGTTCAAGCGGGTGTGTGGCGGCTGCCATCAGGTCGGGGAGGGCGCGCGCGCATTCTTCGGCCCACAACTCAACGATGTGTTCGGACGCGTGGCGGGCAGCACCACGGACTATCAGTACTCCGATGCCATGAAGTCATCGGGCATTGTCTGGACGCGGGACAAACTCGCGGCGTACATCGAGGATCCGAAGGCCGTGGTGTCGGGTACGCGGATGATTTTCTGGGGGATCAGCGATCAGGAAAAGATCGATGATGTGCTGGCTTATCTGGAAACATTTCAGGCTCAGTGATCAGGGTGAGTCAGGGCCAGGATCGTTCACAGTGATGCCGCCTTCGCGAGCAGGCTCGCTCCCACAAGGGATATGCGATCTTCTGTGGGAGCGAGCCTGCTCGCGAAAGCGATTGTTGCCCTGCCAAAAATCCATGGATTGATCGTTACTCAGGTGGATCAATCCGATCCAGCGCCCGATTCACCGCCAGCTCCCCCAGCATGATGACCTGAGCAATGCCCAGCAGGGTATTGCGATGCGTCCCCTCCAGAAACCCCGCCAGATCACTGGCCATGACATTGGCCGAGGCCAGTGACTCGCAGGCATGCGCCAGCAAGGTTTCGGTGTCGAGTTCCGGGTTGATGGTGAACATGGTGCTGGGTGAGCGCGGCGTGGCCATGATATTGGCGGCCGGGTTGAGGTAGTGATTGAGCGCGCGTTCGGCGGCTTCGTAAAATTGCTTGGAATCGGGGCTTTGGTAGGGGGAGGCTGGATCGGTTTCAGGGGGATTAGGTGTTGGTTTGAACATAGATGAAGCTCCTTATGTCATTGAGGAGCCATCACCCTCGCTACCAAACGAAGGGTGGTGGCCATACGCAGGTTGGTAGACCGGGACACAAGGAGAAACCGGCGCACCCGAAGGCGCCCTGTGCATGACCACCATAAAGCAGGGAAGAAAAATCGCTGCAAATGACGATGCTGCACCTTATGTCCCGGGCTACCAAACCCGATCGCTGTTTTTTTCAGCGACCGGCAAACGATAAAACCCAGCCCCAAGGCGCACAAGCCGGCGGATTCTGGCGTAACCGTAGGCAACGACGCAAGGTGCTGTGGCTTTCCTGAAGTAACTTTGCCGACTTTTAAACAGGCAGAAATCTGATCGTAAAAAGTTCTGAATCGCGGCCAATCCAGGTTCGCTTCGAGGTTTTTACTGCGTTCAGAAATCCTCGAACCGTCAAGATCGTAAGAAATCCTACAGTCGTGCGGATCAATATCGGGATGCGTCCTACACGCTTTCGAGAACCGTCCTATAGCTACTGTCGTCACCTTCCAGAAAGCTGTCGAGCGCTTGCACGAGGGTGGAAATGACGCCTCCTCGAATACTCCAGGAGGTTTGAATGTGAACACCACACTGCCCGTCTTCTTCGACCACAGCCGCCACAAACTCTGGGTCCGCAACCTCGAGGCTCCCCTCGACGTCCTCGCCTTCCACGGCCAGGAACGCCTCAGCCAACCCTTCACCTACACGGTGGAATTCACCAGCCCCGAACAGGACATCGCCGCCGAACACCTGCTCGGCCAGGCCGCCCGTTTCAGCCTGTACGCGGCCAAACAGCCCCCGGTCATCAAAGGCCTGCCCGTCCCTGAAATCAAACCCCTGCGCAGTCTGAACGGCGTGATCACCGCTTTCAAACGGCTGTCCGCCTCCGTCGACGAAGCGCGCTACGAACTGACCCTGCAACCGCGCCTGGCCCTGCTCGAGCGCGGTCGGCAATACCGCCTCTACCAGCATCAGTCGGTGCCGCAGATCGTCGAACACGTCCTGCGCAGCCGCCACGAATTCGAGGGCCACGACTTTCTGTTCCGGCTGGTGCGCGACTACCCCAAGCGCGAACAGGTGATGCAGTTCGGCGAAAGCGACCTGGCCTTCATCGCCCGATTGTTGGCCGAAGTGGGCATCTGGTATCGGTTCACCAGCGACCAGCGCCTGAATATCGACGTCGTGGAATTCTGCGATGACCAGCGCGGTTACCAGTTCGACGTCGAACTGCCGTTGCGCCCGCCCGCCGGGCTCAGCAGCGATGAAGACGGCGTCTGGCAGCTGCAATCGAGCCATCGGGTCGTGGAAAAAAACCTCCACCTGCGCGCCTACGACCCGCGTCACGCCAAGGCCTGGCTGCAGAGCGACGTCGACCAGACCCGGGGCGCGAAAACCACCTACGGCGAGGCCTACCACTACGCCGAACCCTACACCGAGCTCGGCGATCGCTATCTGCAGGACGAGGACCTGCAAAGCGAAAGCGGCTACTTCTACGCCCGCCTGCGCCACGAGCGTTACCTCAACCACCAGACCCTGCTGAGCGGCACCAGCAGCAGCGCCACCCTGGCGCCGGGTCAGGTCCTGCGCATCAGCGGTGGCGCACCCCAGGCCTTCGCCCCCCGCGCGGTGATCACCCACCTCACCACCCGCGCCGCCCGCGATGCCAGCTTCGAATGCCGCTTTGAAGCCATCCCCTACGCCGAGACCATCTGCTTTCGCCCGCCATTGCTGCCCAAGCCCCACATGGCTGGCACCATCCCGGCCCGGGTCAGCAGCTCACAGGCCCACGACCTCTACGCCGACATCAACAAGGAAGGTCGCTACCGGGTCAACTTCCTGTTCGACCGCGATACCTGGCCGCTGGGCCGCGAAAGCCTGTGGCTGCGCCTCGCGCGCCCTTACGCCGGCGACACCCATGGCCTGCACCTGCCGCTGATCGCCGGCACCGAAGTGGCCATCGCCTTCGAACAGGGCGACCCCGACCGCCCCTACATCGCCCACGCCCTGCACGACAGCGAACACCCGGACCACGTCACCCTGGCCAAACGCGACTACACCCGCAACGTGCTGCGCACCCCGGCCAACAACAAGTTGCGCATGGAAGACCGGCGCGGGCAGGAGCACGTCAAGCTCAGTACCGAGTACGGCGGCAAGAGTCAGTTGAATCTGGGGCATCTGGTGGATGCCGAAAAGCAGAAACGCGGGGAAGGCTTTGAGCTGAGGACGGATGCTTGGGGGAGCATTCGCGGGGGTAAGGGTCTGTTCATCAGCGCCGACGGCCAGGCCAAGGCCCAAGGTCAAGCACTGGACATGAACGCCGCCGTTGGCCGCCTGCAGCAAGCCGGCGAACAACTGCAAAAACTCTCGGTCGACGCCCAGGCGGCCAACGCCGACCCGGCGGACGTGGCCGCGCAACTGCGACTGCTGCGTCAGGAACTGGAACAGCTCAAGGCCTCGGTGTTGCTGCTCAGCGCGCCGCAGGGCATCGCCCTCACCAGCGGTAACCACCTGCAACTGGCGGCACAGCACAACCTGATGCTCAACGCCGGAGCCCAGGCCGATATCAGCGTGGTCAAGCGCCTGTTCATCGGCGTGGGGCAAGGCCTGAGCCTGTTCGTGCGCAAGCTGGGGCTCAAGCTGATCGCCAATCAGGGACCGGTGCAGATTCAGGCGCAGAACGACAAGCTGGAACTGTTTGCCCGGCATGGCCTGGACATCACCAGCACCGAGGACGAAATCCGCATCACCGCCAAGAAGAAAATCACCCTCAATGGCGGTGGCAGCTACTTCAGCCTGGAGCAGTGCGGTATCGAGGCAGGCACGGCGGGGGGTTACGAGGTCAAGGCGGTGGACTACCAGTACACCCCGGCCAAAGCCACCCAGTCGGGGCAAGTAGTCGGGTTACCGAAAGTTATCGATCCGCCGCTCGAGTTCCACGAGCAATTCCGGATCTTCAGGAGCGATGGCGAACAGCCCTGGGCCAGCGTGCCCTACAAAATCACCACCGCCTCCGGCAAGGCCTGGAAAGGCACCACCGACAGCCAGGGCTTTACCGAACGCGTCTACACCGCCGAGCCTGAAGAGCTGTCGCTGGTTTACGACATCGAAGAGGAGGAAGAGGAAGAAGAACTCGAAGGGATTACCTTACGGCTGGGGCTGTTTTTTGATGGGACCGGTAATAACCAGGCCAACGTTGCGGAGACCGAGGAATGTCGGCGTGAGGATCTGGCACGGTTTGACCAGAGCGAACTGGCGAGCATCATCGAGCATTGCAAAGGGTATGGGTACGGTGAGTTCGATGGTGATGCCTTCAACAGCGCGCCGGATAACAGTTATGGGAATGCGCCGAGTAATGTGGTGCATCTGCATGAGCTGTATCCAGACAACACCGCAACACCGATTACGACAAACGCGGCAATTGGTTATCTGAAGGTGTATCTGGAGGGCATTGGTACTAGCGGTGGCAAAGAAGATTCAGTCTTTTTCGGTCAAGGGTTGGGGGTGGGGGGAACTGGAGTTGTGTCTCGGGTTGAACAGACAGTGGCTGCAATAGAGAAACAATGGGACCGCTTCCAGCAAACCAACTCCAACACCTATATCCGCCATGTTGAATTCGACATATTCGGCTTCAGTCGCGGGGCCGCTGCCGCACGGCACTGTGCCAACGAACTGCTCAAGCCGGGTCGCGGCCTGTTCAAGGAACTGCTGCAGGCCGGTCGTTTCACCCTGTTGACCACGTTCGACCCGGCGGTGGACGTCAGTCTCAACTTCATTGGCCTGTTCGACACCGTCGCCGCCATCGGCGGCCTTAACCTGAACGTCGCGGATGACCATAACCCGGGCGTGAATCTGTACCTGCCACCGGGCTGCGCGCGTCAGGTCATTCAGTTGCAAGCCCGCGACGAGTGTCGGAACAACTTTTCCCTCAACAGCGTGCAGAAGGGCCATCGGCAGATCTGCCTGCCCGGGGTGCATTCGGACATTGGCGGCGGCTACTTGCCTCGGGGCCGAGAGCGCCTCTGGTTGACCCAGCCGGAACGATTCACCGTGGAACGATCCTGGACAGTGGAATCAACTGGGGCATGGATACGAGCCCAGGCCAAGGTGCAAACCCTGCTCGCCAGTGGCCTGGCCGGCGATGGCAAGATCGGGATCAAGACCTGGCCAATACAGCTGGCGCCGCGCGGCAAGCTGGAACCCGCCTATCAGGATCACATGCTGACCCTCGAACTCGAGCGCACGGTGCGGGGGGAGTTGTCGCTGATCGCCCTGCGAGTCATGCGCGAGTTGGGTGTGCGCCATGGTGTGCCTTTCAAAAGTCTGGAGGCCCGATCTGATTTGGCGCTGCCGATGGAGTTGCAGTCCATCGCCGCACGCATTCTTGATCAAGTGCAGGGGGGCAACGAAATCAGCCTCGATCCTGATGAGGAGCGCTTGCTGCGCAGCCGCTATATCCACCAGTCCGCGCACTGGGTGCCCAGCAAGGGTTTTCTCATCAGCAAACCGGCGGAGAAAAACAAACGTAGCGTCTACGACAACCTGCCACAAAAAGGCTACCCACAATGAAGCGCTTTATCTTGCTTGTCGGGTTGTTGATTAGCCTGTGCGCTTGTGCCAGCGGACCCAAACCATCGACCTCTCCCAAGCTGCCCTATGACAGTTGGTATGTCGGTTTGGCTGCACCGCGTCACATGGAGGTGTGGGTCGAGACCGTGGACGTGCTCGACCAACGTGGGTTGCCGTTCTTCCATGTTTTTGGAGGGGTAGCCAGTTACACCGGAAAGGTAGAGGGCTGGCACAAAGGTGGGGGGGCAATGAAGCCAGTAAACAACGTCGACCTGCCGGAGCGGATCTTTTTACGCTGGCAATCGCTGGTAGAGCCGCAGGCCTACAAGATCCGAATCCCGATTCCGCAGTGGGTACGCGAGGAGATGGTCAAGCCAGAGCGGGTGTTTTGCCCAGGTTCCCAAAAATGGAAGGTCGATTATCGAGACTCCATCACTCTAGGCATGGCCCCCGGCGGCATCGTCAAGGTCTGGGTGGGCGGGGCCTGTCTGGACTACAAGGAAGTTGGCCGCTTTCAGGCTGAGATCGAACCGCTAGGGCCTTACATAGGCAAGAGCAAAGGTCAGTACATACCGATCGAGCCCGAGAATAAAGCTTATGTCGAGCAGCACGGAATTCCCTATGGCTCTTGGTAAGGGACAAGCCCCTATGAAGCGTCTGATGCTGCTCGTCAGCTTGCTGTTTAGTCTGTCTGCTTGCGCTACTGGCCCAAAACCGCCTGCTTCACCTCAGTTGCCCTATGACAGTTGGTATGTCGGTTTGGCTGCACCGCGTCACATGGAGGTGTGGGTCGAGACCGTGGACGTGCTCGACCAACGTGGGTTGCGGTTCTTCCATGTTTTTGGAGGGGTAGCCAGCTACACAGGCCAAGCCGAAGGCTGGCACAAAGGGGGGGGGAAAATGAAACCGGTAAACAACGTCGATTTGCCTGAACGGATTTTCCTGCGTTGGCAATCGCTGGTAGAGCCGCAGGCCTACAAGATCCGAATCCCGATTCCGCAGTGGGTACGCGAGGAGATGATCAAACCGGAGCGTGGGTTTTGTCAGTGGTCCAAGACGTGGGAGACCGACTATCGAGACTCCATCACTCTAGGCATGGCCCCCGGCGGCATCGTCAAGGTCTGGGTGGGCGGGGCCTGTTTGGACTACAAGGAAGTTGGCCGCTTTCAGGCTGAGATCGAACCGCTAGGGCCTTACATAGGCAAGAGCAAAGGTCAGTACATACCGATCGAGCCCGAGAACAAAGCCTATGTCGAGCAGCACGGGATTCCCTATGGCACTTGGTAAGGGACAAGCCCCTATGAAGCGTCTGACGCTGCTCGTCAGCTTGCTGTTTAGTCTGTCTGCTTGCGCTACTGGCCCAAAACCGCATGCCTCACCCAAGCTCCCTTACAACAGTTGGTACGTCGGACTGGCGACCCCGCGCCATATGGAGGTGTGGGTCGAAACGGTGGATGTGTTCGATCAGCGGGGCGGGCTGTTTTTTAAGTGTTTGGGGATAGTGGCTGGTTACTCTCGCAAGCCAAGCTAGGTAACGATCAAAAAAACGCAGCAGGCTGCGATCTTTTGCTTTTCAGCGGCGCAATTTCGCGCAGTGATCCTGCTCCGGCTGCGCCGCGGTATACCACACATAATCCGCGCTTTCGGCGCTCACCGTCTTGCCCACCTCGGCCAACACAAGCACCGCATTACCCTGGTCTGCACCCAGGTCTTTCAGGTGCAACGGCACGCCCAGATCCTTGCGCACATGGAACGCCCCGGCCAACAACACCGCAGGGGGCGGTGCCGCCAATAGGCGCTCGGCCATGCGTCGGTCACGCTGCTGCTGCACGGCCAGCATCGCCGGCATTTGAGCCTCGGGCAGCAAGCCGCAGTGGGATTCGCGAATGTCTTCGAGCAGGGTCGACTGGACTTGCCGGGTGGTGGAGGCTTCGCCACTGAGGGTCGGGCGCTGTTTGTAGATCTGCTTGATCTGCGCCCGGTCCAGGTTGGCCGACAGCAGCGGGTAGGGTTGGCGCAGCGCATAGGTGACCAGTGCGCCGTACACGCTCCAATCCCAATTGGCTTGCCAGGACAGTGCCTCATAAGGATCAGCGGGCGGATGGCCGGCGCGGGTAGACGTCTGCGCCGCATCGACTTTGGCCTGTTGATCCGGGTTGAGCATTTCCATTAGCAGACTGCCTTGCGGACGCTGTTTCGCCAGTTCGCGCAACAGCCACAGTTGCAAGGCATGGTGATCGGGGTTGTCGTGTTGTTCACCGACCAGTACCCGTGGCGCGAGGGCCAGGCGCTCGACCAGTGCTTGCGGCGTCAGGGTGCGTCCGGTGGCGAGTTCGCGGATCACGCCGAGGTCGACGTGATCGCGACCTTGCGGGGCGATGGCTGCCGGTGGCGACGTTACGTCTTGGGTTTGGCAGGCAGCCAGCAGGCTGAACAGGCATAGCAGCAAAATGCGCATCGGCACTCCTTTTCAAACTCACCCCAAGGCGCGGGAGGGGATGAGTTTAGCGCGCAATTATCAATGGATGACCGCGTTCCGGGTGTTGGTGAATCAGCACCTGCAACCCGTACACCGCTTCCAGTGCTTCGGCGGTCAAGACCTCGTCCGGCGTGCCGTAGGCGTGGGGGCGACCGTCCTGCAACAGCAGCAGGTGATCGCAATAACGCGCGGCAAGGTTGAGGTCGTGCAGGATCACCAGCACTGCCGCACCGCGCCCGGCGAAATCGCGGACCGCTTGCAAAATGGTGTGCTGGTGCAATGGATCGAGCATCGAGGTCGGTTCGTCGAGCAGCAGGGTCTGGCCCTCGGCGCCCGGCCACAGCTGAGCGAGTACCCGCGCCAGGTGTACGCGTTGGCGTTCGCCACCGGACAAGGCCAGATAACTGCGCCCGGCCAGGTGCAAGGCATCGGCGGCACCCAGCGCCTGGGCAACGATTTCGGCATCGCGCACACGACCGCTGGCATGGGGCAAGCGGCCCATACCCACCACGTCATTGACCGAGAAGGCGAAGTTCAGGCTTGAACTCTGGGGCAATACCGCCAGGCGTTTGGCCCGCTCCTGACCGGGCCAATCGGCGAGCTTGCGCTCGTCGAGGCTGACCGTACCTTCGCTGGCCGGCAGCTCATCGCACAGGGCGGCAAGCAGGGTGCTTTTACCGGCGCCGTTGGGGCCCAGCACGCCGAGGACTTCCCCCGGTCGCAACTCGATATCGATGTCCGCCAGCACGGTGCGACTGCCGCGCCGGACCAGCAAGTTGTCAGCGCGCAGCATCAGGAGCGCCCCCGTACCAGCAGATAAAGGAAGAAGGGCGCCCCGATGAGCGCGGTGACGATACCGATCGGCAACTCGGCCGGCGCCAACAGCAGGCGGGCGACCAGGTCAGCCAGCAACAACAGGCTGGCACCGGCGAGCAAGGACGCCGGCAGCAACACCCGATGATCCGGGCCGACCAGCAGCCGCATCAGGTGCGGCACCACCAGGCCGATAAACCCGATCAGGCCCGCTGCCGCCACGGCGGCACCCACACCCAGCGCCGTGCATAACACCAGTTCCAGCTTGATCCGCTCGACATTGAAGCCCAGGTGCCGCGCTTCGGATTCACCCAGCAGCAGCGCATTGAGCGCCGCCGCGCGACGCGGCAACCACAGCGCCACGCCAATTGCCACGATCAGCAACGGCCACAGGCGCGGGTAGCTGGCGCCGTTGAGGCTGCCCAGGTTCCAGAAGGTCAGGGTGCGCAAGGTGGCGTCATCGGCCAGGTAGGTGAACAGGCCGACGCCGGCACCGGCCATGGCCGTCATCGCCACGCCTGCCAAGAGCATGGTGGCGACGTTGGTCTGGCCATTGCTGCGGCCGAAGCGATACACCACCGCCGTGACGATCAGGCCACCGGCAAAAGCGCAAACCGACAACAGATAGGGTTCGATGGCCGGCGGCAAACCGCCGAGCAGGCTGCCACCGACAATGGCGATGGCAGCACCCAGCGCCGCGCCACCGGACACCCCGACCAGCCCCGGATCCGCCAGCGGGTTGCGAAACAATCCCTGCATGGCTACGCCGGACAACGCCAATACCGAACCGACCGCAATGCCGAGCAGACTGCGCGGCATGCGGATCTGCCCGAGGATCAACTCCGCCTGTTGCGTGTCGCCGCCGTCAATCGGCAGCCCGAGCAGACGCAACCCGGCGAGCAGGGTATCGCCCAGCGGCAGGCTGACCGGCCCGAGGGCCAGGGACAGCCAGAACACCAGCACCAACAACAGACCCAACGTGATCAGCATCGGCCGTGGCCGAACGATAGCCGTCATAAGCCGATCTCACGGCGCAGCGTTGAGTTCATCAGCATCAGCAGAGTTCCTTGGTCGATCAGAACGTTGATGATGCCATGGATGCAACCGTTGTTGCCGGGCAGGACCTCGATTGAGTATGGGGCGAGGGTGCCGATGAACCTTGTGGGAGCGGCAGGGGATGTGCTTCACCCGTTGATGGCGGCCAACGCCTTGGAAACCCCCGCACCATAGAAGGGATCGGCCATCGTGCAATGCGCGATGTGTCGTTGCTGCACTTCCTGGGTCACACCACTGAGCGAGCGTGCCGTGTTTTCGAACAGCGCCTGCTTCTGTGATTCCGTCATCAGGCGGAAGAGGTTGCCCGGCTGTTCAAAGTGGTCTTCATCCACGCGATGATCCCAATGCCCGGCAGCGCCCGAGATTTTCAGGGGAGGTTCACGAAAATCCGGTTGGTCGGCCCAGACGCCGTCGCTGTTGGGCACATACGCCAACTGACCGCCATGGTTACCGTCCACACGCATGGCCCCGTCGCGGTGGAAACTGTGCACCGGGCATCGCGCGGCGTTGACCGGAATCTGGTGATGATTGACCCCCAGGCGATAACGCGCGGCATCGCCGTAGGCAAACAGGCGCGCCTGCAACATGCGGTCCGGTGAAAAACCGATACCAGGTACCACGTTCGATGGGGAAAACGCCGCTTGCTCGACTTCGGCGAATACGTTTTGCGGGTTGCGGTTGAGTTCGAAGTAACCCACTTCGATCAGCGGGTAATCTTTATGCGGCCAGACCTTGGTCAGGTCGAACGGGTTGACGTCATGGTCGTGGGCCTGCTCTTCGGTCATGACCTGGATGTAGAAGGTCCAGCGTGGGAAGTTGCCCGCTTCAATGCTGTCGAACAGATCCCGCTGATGGCTTTCCCGGTCGCGGCCAATCAGGTCCTGCGACTGCTCGTCGCTCAGGTTCTCGATGCCCTGTTGCGACTTGAAGGTGAACTTGACCCAGTGCCGCTCGTTGTTGGCATTGATCAGGCTGAAGGTATGGCTGCCAAAGCCATGCATGTGCCGGTAGCTGCGTGGAATCCCGCGCTGGCTCATGACGATGGTCACCTGATGCAGGGCTTCGGGCAGCGACGTCCAGAAATCCCAGTTGCTTTGCGCGCTGCGCATGCCGGTGCGCGGATCGCGCTTGACCGCGTGGTTGAGGTCCGGGAAACGCAGCGGATCACGGAAAAAAAACACCGGCGTGTTGTTACCCACCAGGTCCCAGTTGCCTTGTTCGGTATAGAACTTCAGGGCAAAACCACGGATGTCGCGCTCGGCATCGGCCGCGCCGCGTTCGCCGGCGACGGTCGAAAAACGGGTGAAGATCGGCGTTTGCTTGCCCACTTCCGAGAACAGGCGGGCCTTGGTGTAGCGCGTCACATCGTGGGTCACGGTGAAGGTGCCGTAGGCGCCGGAACCTTTGGCGTGCATGCGCCGCTCGGGAATGACTTCACGGTCGAAATGGGCGAGTTTTTCCAGGAGCCAGACATCCTGCAGCAAGGCGGGACCGCGCGGGCCTGCCGTCTGGATGTTGAAGTTGTCGACGACTGGTGCACCATTGATTGAAGTCAGTTTGTTTTTTGGCATGGCACGGTTTCTCTAGTTGAGGTTTTTAGTTGCGCAGAAAAAGTGAAAGTCCTGAACTAATCAGTGCTTGATAAACAATATTATTTATACAAAGGCCGTGGCGCATCTCTGCGAAAGGTCAATGTGTGCATGCCTGAGTCTGAAGCGGCTAAACCAAAGTATTAAAGAATAATTGATTGAATGGTCAGCATTAAGTCCGGCGTTTCAATATCGCTTCAATACAGGCCAGCAGTGCATGGGTGTTGAAGGGCTTGGCGAAATAGCCTTCAGGTTTTCGCACCTTGTCGCTGAATTTTGGCGGCAGCCCGGACTTTCCAGTGATGAACAGCGTGGGGATATGGGTGTTTCTTGCCGCCAGCGCTTCATACATTGTGGCCCCGCACATGCCGGGCATCTGGATATCCGAAATCAGGCAATCGGTCTGCTCGGGACCGCTGGATTGAAGAAACGCATAGGCACTGTTGTAGGTTTTTACTGTGTAACCGTAAGAACGCAATAAGCTGTCCAGTGAGATAAGAATGAATTCGTCATCATCAACAACTGAAATAATAGGTGCGTTAAGCATGTAAAAACCTTGCGTCATTGCGAGTGGCGCTAAGTGGCGCCCGCCATACTTGCAAGATACGCGCTCCAAAAAAGCGGAATAGTATACTTGGGTATGTTTAGTCGTTTTTCGCGGTAATTACCACGGCTGCTCATCGGCCAGATTGTCCTCGAGCAGCGTGAGGAAATGCGCGTTGTGTCGCATGCATTCTTCAAAGAAACGTTTGCTGGCGTTGTCCTTGTTGGCGAGGGCGCTTTCGCGGTAATCACGCAACAAGACGTCGGCGGCCCGCAGTCGACGTATCCCGTGATGAATGCCCGACAGGCAATCGGCAAAACACTGTGGCTGGCGAGTGTCTTTGAGCTGATAGAGCACCGCAGCTTCAGCGTAACCACCCAGGTCGGTGATGCTCATGACGAGGAAATCGGCGTAGTCGGCATTGGCACGCACCAGGCGTTGAAACAGCTGTTGCACGGGCAGGAAACTGACGTTGCGCAGCTTTTGTTGACCGCGCTTGAGCTGCGAATGCAGAGACAAGGCGGTGCCCAGTGTATCGGTCAATGCATCGATGATCTCCACGCGCTCGGCGGTGGACAAGGACGTGTGCGCGCCATAACGACTGATGCGCAGTGGATGACTGACGATGTACAGCGTTTGTAATGCGTTCATGACAAGCGTCTCCCAGGCCAGCGCATCGGCGCGATGCATTGATTGATTCAATGTGACCAGCGTAAAGGGAGGCGTGCCCGATAACACTCCTACCTCAAGACGCCGGCCTAGCACATGGGGACAGGCCCGTCATACCCGGGTATGAGCGGTTAGCACTGAGGTAGGAGTGCCCGGCGCCAATGGGCGACTTACAGTGTGTGGGCGATTCGATACGCAGGATCGCCAGCCGTTGCATCGGTCCGGGCGCGGCTCTTCTCCCATCAACGCTACTCTGTTTACTGACGGCGATCGCACGCGGATTTCTGTTTGTACAAAGGGCATCAGCATCAAAGGTTGTGGAGAAATCATTCATGTTCACGTTCCTGCAGGCTCATCCGTTGATCTGCGGTGTCATTCTGATCCTCATCGACCTGGCGTCCTGGCAGTTGATCGGTGCCTCGCGGCACAACCTGCGCCTGAGCGTGCGCATTGGCATTTTCGTGGCATTCAGCTGGGTCATGACCACCGCCGGCATCAGCCCGCTGCAACCGCCCCTGTGGCCGGATGACCCGATCCTCAACCTGATGGGCACGGTGCTGGGCATCGGCTGGTGGATGTTCGCAGCCAGAACCGTGGCCATCATCCTTGGCTATGGCCTGACGTCCCGTGCCGGACACAGTGCGCGCCTGCTCTACGACCTGATGGGAGCGGTGATTTTCCTGATCGCCATTGTCGGCGCCGCGGCGTATGTCCTGCAGTTGCCGGTCAAGGGCTTGCTGGCGACGTCCGGAGCGATGGCGATTGTGGTCGGCCTGGCCCTGCAAAGCACCTTGAGCGATGTGTTTTCCGGGATCGTGCTCAACACCACCAAGCCTTATCAACTCGATGACCGGATATCCATTGATGGCACCTCGGGCAAGGTGGTGGAGATCGATTGGCGCACGACCCACCTGCTGACCGACATGGGCGGCATCGCGGTGGTACCCAATTCGGTGGCGGCGAAAGCGCGGATCATCAATTTCAGTCGTCCCGGCGATGTCAACGGCATCAGTGTGACCATTGCCGTGCCCAGCAGCGTGCGTCCGCGCCGGGCCATCGATGCGCTGGAGAAAACCTTGCGCGGGACCCGGGCGCTGTTGCCGTCACGCTCGGCCAAAGTCTCGGTCAAAAGTTCGCACCTGGAATACACCGAATACGAACTCAAGGGCTTTATCGCGTCGGCCAGGAACAAGAACGAAGTGTGCAACCTGATGTTCGACCTCGCCCATCGTCACCTCGAAGCCGCAGGTGTCATTTGGGGCTATGGTCAGGAGGAACAGCGCTGGAGCCGTCAACGGCAGCTGCTGGAAGACGTTCGGATCTTCCGCTCGCTGAGCAACGATGAGCGCGACAGCCTGGCTGACGAAATGACCCCGGTGGACTATCAGGCCGACCAGGTGATCCTGGCATTCGGCGAGGTTGCCGATTGCCTGATGATCATCAGCACCGGGGTGGTATCCGTGTCGATTCACGACGGCGAAAAACTCATCGAAGCCGGGCGCATGGGGCCGGGTGAAGTCTTGGGCGAGGAAGGGATACTGGCCGATAAACCGTCCCGGGGCGAGTTCCGCAGCATCACCAGCGGTCGGCTGTTCCGCATCGAAAAAGCCATGTTCGGCAACCAGCTGGAACACCTCGGCGAACTGAAAACCGCCTTGAGCAACCTGCAGGACCAGCGTCAGGAAATTCGCGAGACTGTGGTCATGCAAAAGCCTGTCGAGATCAAGAAAAGCGGTTTGTTGCAGTGGTTGATGCAGCGTAGGTAATACCTTTGACCGGCCCCTGTGGGAAGTGTGCCTGTCTGTGGGAGCGAGCCTGCTCGCGAAGAAGTCACCTCGGTTTTGTGTGGTGTGGCGGATGACGCTTTCGCGAGCAGGCTCGCTCCCACAGGTAAGCTCCATCGCCACAGGTCATGATAGTTTTCGGTCAGGCACCCGCCGGGTACTGTGATTGCAACAGCGGGCTCCATTGATCCTGATTGTCCGGGCGCCGGTAGTAGACCACCATTCGCCGGGCGACCTGCATCGCCATGTCACGACCGCAATCGGCCTCGACCAGTGCCAGCGCCAGATCGATCCCGGCACTGATACCCGCCGAGGTCCACACCGACTGCTGCTGCACGAAAATCGCCTCGCGGTCGAGTTCGATCTGCGGGAACAATTGCTCGAACAAATCGGCCATCACCCAGTGTGTGGTCACGCGCAAGCCATCGAGCAAACCCGCCTGGGCCAGCAAGAAGGTGCCGCTGCACACCGACGCCATGCGTCTGGCCGTGGCGGGGGCAGCGCGCAGCCAGTCCACCAGTGCCAGGTTGTCGGCCATGGTCTGAAGAATCTGTGGAGAGCCGGGGACAATCACAGAATCGATCGGACCATCGGCAAGTTCGCTCAGACACCGGGTCTGCACCACCAGGCCCTCGGCAGTCGGGACCGGCCCGCCTTCGATGCTGGCCGTGTGCAGGGCATAACCTGGCAAACCGTGTTCGACCAGGCCCCGGTTTGCGGCATAGAGCACAGTCTGCGCCCCGGTCAGGTCCAGCAGGCCCATTTGCGGGTAGGCCACGAACACGACGGTGCGCGGGGCCACTTGCTCAATGCTGGTGGGTTCAAGGCTGTTGCTCATGTCATTGATGGACACTGCTGGATCTCCAAGTCGCCGCATGGCGTCGTCAGGGGGGAATGAGGGTTATTCATCGTGTGCCAGGGTGGTCAGCGGAATTGCGAACAGAAACTGCGTGCCGACCCCCAGCGTGCTGCTGACCCAGATGCGACCGCCATGGAATTCAATGATCGAACGGCAGATCGAGAGTCCCATGCCCAGGCCGTTGTGCTTGGTGGTGAAGAACGGATCGAACAGCGACGCCAGGATGTTTTCGGCAATACCGGTGCCGGCATCGGCGACTTCGAGCACGGCCTCGTTGTCCTGCACCGAGGTGAGAATCCGCAGCGTGCGTGGCCGGTCATGCACATTGGCCATGGCCTGACAGGCATTGATGATCAGGTTGATGATCACTTGTTGCAGCTGAACCCGGTCGCCTTTGACCAGAGCCCCCGCAGCGCCCAAGTGCAAGTGCGGGCGCACCTGGTGGTTGGAGGTGTCATGCTGCATGAGGGTCAATGAGTCACTGACGATGTCATCGAACACTTCGGTCTTGCGCTGCACATCGCTCTGGCGCGATAGCGCCCTGATGCAGGCGATGACTTCCGAGGCCCGGCAAGAGTTCTGGATGATCCGGTCCAGTGAGCGACGTGCTTCTTCGAGGTTCGGTTCCGCGCGATTGATCCAGCGCTTGCAGGATTCACCGCTGGTGATCACCGCCGCCAGCGGTTGATTGATCTCATGGGCAATGGACGCGGCCAGTTCGCCCATGGAGGTCACCCGCGTCACATGCGCCAGTTTTGCCTGCGAGTGAAACAATGCTTCTTCCGCCTGCCTGGAGGCGGTCACGTCCATCAAGGCGCCGACATACTCAATGCGCCCGTGAGGGTTGCACAACGGATTGGCGATCATTTGCACGTGCTTGATTCGTCCGTCCGGCATCACCAGCCGATGTTCCACTTCGATGAGGTTTTCCCGAAGGGCGGCCTTTTCGAACACACGTTCGACAATCGGCCAGTCATCGGGATGGGTGCGTGCCCTGATCAGGGCCAGGGTCGGTGTGACGTCCAGCGGATATTCGAAGATGCGCGCGGACTCTTCCGACCACGACACGCTGTGATCATCGACGATGAGACCGATGCTGCCGGTATGGCTGAGTTTTTGTGCCCCCAGAAAAAACGCCTCTTTGCGCCGCAAGCTGTCGCTCGCCCGTTTGCTCCTCAGCGCCAGCAGGGTGATGGTGGTCAGCGCGATCAGGCAGCGCACGAATCCGGCGATCAGCTTCTGGTCACGATAGCCTTCGTCGACAATGAAACTGACGGTCAGCAAGCCTATGCAACTGACCGCGACGGTGATGAACATGGGAACGGAAAAGATGTTCGCCGACATGAACACCAGGGTGATGTAGAGCAGCGTCGGTGCGACGTCCATGTTGAGCAACGAGTTAGTGATAAAGATCATGCTGCCGACAGCAATGGCGGCCAGCCAGGCCATTGCGTCTGACATAAAAAGTTTCTTGCAACGTTTGATGATAGACATGTGTTCTTCCGGATTCGCTATCGAACGGCAACTCGCTCGGCACGGGTGATGCCGGGCAAACTCTTTGTGAGGGCGTTTGTTTTTGTTGGGCTACAGAACGACTGAAATTGGCTGTTCATTCCTTTTGCAGAGCCAATGGATGACCGGGGTTTGTGGTTGATCGGGCGTGAGAAAAAACGCCCGCCAAAAAAACGAGTGGCGGGCGTTTGGGAAATGTCCCGGCCCAGCAAGGAGTGGGCTGGTCGGGATACGGGTGTTGACGTTACATCAACTGGCTAGGCCAGGCAGGGCAATGGCCGGGTGGCGCCGCAGACGATTGAGCGTCAGCAAGCGCATCACATAACCGAGTTTGATGGCGGTCGGGCCGAGAATCGTCATGGCGTGCGCCACCACCACGCTGGGCAACGACAGGTACTGATCCAGGCCATAGGCCAGGACGGCGCCGACAACCAAGGCGACCAGCCCGCCGATCAGCAGGGCGTGGGACAACTTCAATACCCGAGATGGATGCTCGAAAAAATCATACATATCGATTACCTGCGTTAGCGTCTTGAAGCGTCCTGACGGGTCGCTGCGATAGGGGGTTGGCGGACCAATGGCCCGACAACCCCTGCCGATCAATGACCGTCAGGCCACCGGAATCAGCGGGTCGGCCGCGGCCAGCGCTGCAGCACGATCAGCCGCCGGTGGATAGATCCACACGCTGTTGATCTGGGTCTTGAGTTCCTTGGCTTCGTGCTTGACCAGTTTGACCTGGCGATCCCAACCCTCGGTGAACACCGCGCCCCAGGCGCCCAGGTCCAGGCAAGTGACGTACTTGGGCTGGCTGTAGGCGATCGGTTCCACGCCCAACAGTTCGGCGGCAACGTTGTTGCCGGCATGGCGGCCCAGCGCAATGGCGTGCTGGCAGGACATCGCTGCAAAGTTACCCAGCTCATCGGTCGCGGCGTAAGCCACGTCGCCGGTGGCGAACACATCGGCGTGACCGCGTACTTTCAGGTTCTGGTCGACATGCAAGCGGCCTTGGCGATCACGGGTGCCTTGCACTTGCTCAGTCAAGGGGCTTGCGCGGAAACCGACGGTCCAGATCACGGTGCCGGACTCGATGCGCTGGCCATTGGCGAGGGTGACACCGCCGGCATCGATCGAGGCGACGCTGGTGCCGACAATCCACTCGATGCCCAGATGCTCCGACGCTTCGATAATCGATGGACGAATGCCATCGCCCAGTGTCGCGGCGATTTGCGGGGCGAGGTCGACCACAATCACGCGGATGTCGGCGTTGTCACCCAGCACGGCACGCAGGCGGGCCGGCATTTCGGTGGCGGTTTCGATACCGGTGAAACCACCGCCGGCCACCACCACGGTGTTGCGTGCCGCACTGGTCGGTGCGTCCTTGAGCGCATGAATGTGAGCTTCCAGGCGCGTGGCGGATTCGATGGTATCGACATCGAAGGCGTGGTCGAGCCCCTCGACCGGTGGGCGCATCAGGTGACTGCCAGCGGCCAGCACCAGGCGGTCGTAGCTCAGCTGGCCTTGTTCACCAGTCACCTTGGTGTAGCCGACCTGCTTGTTTTTCTCGTCGATCACTTGAGCCGAACCCTGGACGAATTTCACGCCCACGGCGTCGAACAAGTCGTTCAGCGGCGCCTTCATGTTGTGCACATTGGGCTCGTAGAAGCGCGGACGGATGCGCAGCTCGGCTTGAGGAGCCAAAACGGTGATCTCGACGTCATTGCGATCATGCTTGTCCAGCAGACGGGCGGCGCTCAATGCGCTCCAGACCCCACCGAACCCTGCACCGATAATCAAAATCTGCTGTTTCATTGTTTAGCTCCTGAAGAACAATCGAGGGCGTGAAAAAAGTATTGCCAAGTCAGCGCGAACACCATGGCCAGTGGTGGCGATGTGTCTAAACAATGCCACTGGGCAGGGTTCGGCTTGATCTGAAACAAATGTTATTCGAGGGCCTTGTTTCTGACACTGCTACATAGGGTCAGACGAAGTATGACTAAGTATTATCGGGGTATACCAAGGTATGAGTGGCATCGAATTGGCCGGTGTTAGTTGTGTCGCTCAAGAGCGGTTTCGATACTGGAAAGTAACTTGTCGGTCGCAAAGGGTTTGGGGAGGAACGCGATCGGTTCTCGGGTGCCGATGCCCGGCGGACGCTGTGCATCGGGGTTTCCGGTGATGAAAATCACCGGGATGTGAATGCCCATCGCCGCCAGTTTTTCATACATCCTGATGCCGTCCATTTCCGGCATTTGAATATCGGAGATCAAACAGGCTGTAACACCAGGTCCATCGGAACACAGGAACTCGTGGGCTCCCGCATAGGTGTGTACTGTATATCCGCTGGATCGCAATAAACTGTCCAACGCCATTCGAACGGATTCGTCGTTATCGACGACGGCAATCATTGCCTTACTGCGCATAGTTGTGTCCTGCCTGGTAACGGAGAGCACTTAGAGGCTGTCCGCCATCATTGCAAGATACGCCGTCCTGAAAGGACGCACAGTATACGTGGGTATAGTCACCGGATTGCCGGTTGCGCCGAGATCACCTCGGCCATGCGCACCAGATCGGCAAATGAACGCGCACCCATTTTGCGCATGGCCTGGCCCCGATGGATCTTCACGGTGATCTCGCTCAGGCCGATTTCCCCGGCAATCTGTTTGTTCATCAAGCCCGAGGCCGCCAACGCCATCACCGTTTGCTCCCGTGCGGTCAGGGTCTGGTGTCGCGCACGCAACTCATCGGCATGCCGCTCGGATTCGCGGCGCTGTTTGTCCCGGGCATGGGCGGCGCACACTGCGTCGATCAGGTCCTGTTCGCGAAAGGGCTTGGTCAGGAAATCCACCGCGCCGGCTTTCATCGCCCGCACCGTCATGGCGATGTCGCCGTGCCCGGTGATGAACACGATGGGCACGTTGATGCCGGCGGCAGCCAGTTCGTTTTGAAAGTCCAGGCCGCTGCTGCCTTGCAGCCGCACATCCAATACCAGGCAACTGGCCGTGTCCGGGCGTTTGTACTTCATGAACTCGGCGACCGAGCCGAACAACTCGACCCGCAGGCCGATGGAGCGCAACAGGCTGCCGAGGGATTCTCGCAGCGGCGCATCGTCGTCAACGACGAAAACCATGGATTCGCTCAGGTTATTTTTATTCATGGGATGTTGTTCGTTCATTGCTTGTTCCCAAGGGGTTGGACGTGCAACCGCCCTGCGCTGTGTTCCTTGCGAAGGGCGCTACATTAAGTGTGTGCGCGGCTTACGGCATTCATACCTGCGGGTAGCGGTTCAAAACCTTGGCTTGCCGGCGCCATACCTTTGTATTAAATGGCCGCTGCGTAACCCGGGTCATTGACGACCCGTATCGGCAGGGCAAACAAAAATGCGCTGCCACGGCCGTTGGCATGGGTGGCCCAGATCCGTCCTTCATGGAATTCGATGATCGAGCGGCAAATGGAAAGCCCCATGCCCAGGCCGTTTTCCTTGGTGGTGAAAAACGGCATGAACAATTGCGGCAAGACGTCGGGGGGGATGCCCGGTCCGTGATCGACCACTTCCAGTACCGCCTCGTTGTCCTTCACCCAGGTGCGCACGCTCAGGGATCGTTCGCCAGGGTCGACCGCGTCCATGGCCTGGCACGCATTGATGATCAGATTGATGATCACCTGTTGCAGTTGCACACGGTCGGCATTGACCTGGCCACCGAAAGCGGTCAATTCGATGACCGGATTGATCTTGTGATGAGCCAGTTCATGGCGGACCAGGCTCAGGGTCTCGCCGACAATGTCGTTGAGCGATTCGTTCTGGCGTAGCGGGTCGCACTTGCGCGACAACGCCCTGACGCGGCGTGTGATCTCGATGGCCCGATTGGAACTGGCGATGATCCGGTCCAGTGACTGGCGTGCTTCGACCAGATCGGGTTCCGGGCGGCTCAGCCAGTTGCGACAGGCTTCGCCGCTGCTGGTGATCGCTGCCAGCGGTTGATTGACTTCATGGACGATGGACGCCGCCAGTTCGCCCAGGGAGGTCACGCGGGAAACATGGGCCAATTGGGTCTGCGCCCGGCACAACGCTTCTTCGGCCTGCTTGCTGGCGGTCACGTCTCGCAAGGCACCAAGGTAGTCAATGTAGCCGAGGTGGGTGTGGAGCGGGGTGGCGGTCATGTGCACGTGCTTGATGCGTCCGTCAGGCATCAACAAACGGTGTTTGATCTCGATCAGGCCTTCACGACGCGCAGCCTTTTCAAAGCCCGCCTGCACCAGGTTCACATCGGCAGGATGGGTGCGCGCCAGAATCATCGACACCGTTGGCATGACGCCCACCGGATACTCGTAGATCCGTGCCGACTGGTCTGACCAGGAGAGTTGCTCGCGTCCACTGCGAAAGCCCAGGCAGCCAGTCTGGCTCAGCTGTTGTGAGCCGGCGAAGTAGACGACCTTATGATTCAGGCCGTCGCAGACTTTTTTGCAGCACAGCGCCAGCAACGTGACCGCCGCCAGAGCGGTCAGGTCGCGGAAAAAATCCGCCGTCGAATCCCAGCGCTCAAATCCGCCGTGGTAGAGGAAGACCGTCGTCAGCACCAGCATGCCGGACAGGGCGACCACGATCACCGCGCTGATCGAAAGCAGATTGATCGCCATCAACAGCACCGCGATGCACAGCGCCGCGGTGGGGAGATCGGTGCGGGTTTCGGTGTTGATGACGAGCCCGCAGACCACGATCAGACCCATCAGCCAGACCAGAATGTTTTCAAAGGGTTTGAGGCTGATAGGGATCAAGGAGTGAGTCGTCCTTTGGCCGGGGTTTGGCAGCATCTTGCTGAAAGCTCCCTTCAATGCGCACGGCAATATTGAGTGCGCACGGCGTGCGTCACCAGGCCTGTCTGATTTCGAATCGATCATGCACGCCTCGTCTTTTCATTCGGGCTTGGCGGAGAATCGCATCGCTATCCTAGAAGTAGCGGTTCTCATTTGGTTAGGACAAAAAACCCGGAATTCCTGCCAGCACCGTGAAGCGGGCAAAGGCCTTTCGGTTCATATAAGTGATTTATTGCATTGAGTTTTTTCGTCTGTCGTCATACCCAGGTATCAATGTGCACACCTAACGCATGATCTGTATGTCCCCATGTACAACAGACGTTTCCCAGCGTCGGCGATAACCTGTTCACACACTGTCGAACTCAATGGCTTCGTGCCGGGTGGCGAACCTCATGAACAGAAATGACCTGCGTCGTGCCGACATCAACCTGCTGGTGGTTTTCGAGACGATGATGCATGAGCGAAATGTCAGCCGTGTCGGCGAAAAGCTGTTCCTGGGGCAACCCACCATCAGCGGGGCCCTGGGTCGTTTACGCGTGCTGTTCGATGACCCGCTGTTCATTCGTTCCGGACGGGTGATGGAGCCCACCGCGCGGGCCGAGGAAATTTTCGCCAACCTGGCGCCGGCACTGGACGGTATCGCCGCCGCATTGAGCCGTTGTCAATCGTTCGACCCGTGCACCAGCGAGGCGACGTTTCATGTCGGGCTGTCCGACGATGTCGAATATGCGCTGCTGCCACGGTTGTTGCGGCAGCTACGGGTCGAGGCGCCGAACATCACCTTGATCGTGCGTCGGGTCGATCAGCAGCAGATGTCGCAGCGCTTGATGAATGGCGACATTTCCGTGGGCATCAGTCACACCCTCGACCTGCCGGCCAATGCGCGCCGTAAAGGCTTGCGGCCGATCCGGCCGATGCTGTTGCGGGCCGATGCCCGACCCGGCCCGCTGGGGTTGGAGGAATTTTGCCGACGCCCCCATGCCGTGGTGTCGTCCATGGGCAATGCCACGGATGACACGGACCACGCCCTGAGCGTGTTGGGCCGCCAGCGCAAAGTCGTGCTGACCGTACCGCAGTTCAGTGCGTTGCCGGTGTTGCTGACGCAAAGCGATATGCTGGCCATCGTTCCGGATTACGTGGCCAAGGCGATGACGTCGGTGGCGGGGATGAGGGCCGAGCCGGCGCCTCTGCAACTGCCGATACAGGAGCTTTCCATGGTCTGGCGTGCAGCGGCGCACAACGACCCCGGCCAGCGCTGGTTGCGCTCACGTTGCTGCGCGTTTCTCTGTGAGCCGGTCGAGTTGCAGGTGGTGCCCAAGTCCCGACCGGCCGTGCACCATGATCAGGCCTTGCTGGCGGCCAGGTAGGGGCCGAGGCGCTTGCCCATTTCCTCGCCCAGGGCCTGTAAGCCACTCATGGGCCGGATCATGACTTCGAAATCGACGATTTTCCCCTGCTCATTGAAGCGGATCATGTCGATGCCTTTGAGCTGTTTCTCGCCGACCCTGGCGCTGAACTCGAGGATGACATTCAAGCCGTCGGCGGTCGCCAGTTCACGGTGGTAGGCAAAGTCCTCGAACACCTTGGACACCGTGTTGAGGATCATCGACACCACCGGCGCTCCCGGATACGGTGTATGCGCCATCGGCGAGCGGAACACCGCTTGCGGGTCGAGCAAATCAGGCAAGGCCTTCAGGTCACCTTTTTGGATCATCACATGCCACAGGCTCAAGGACTCTGCGGCTTTGGGGTGCAGTTGCAGTTCCGACATATTCAACTCCTGTTTTTTGTTGTTGTTCAAAGCGTGTCTGATGGGCTTTTAGCCCTGTGACGGGCAATGGCCTGCGCGGCGTCTTCTGCCCAGAGACTGTAGATCGGCGGCCCCGGATGGAAACCGTCCCGCGCCATGGAACCGGCCACGGGAGCCAGTCGGGTCGTCAGTAGCGTACAGCGATCCGTGTGCTGCGCCAGTTCGGCAAGGCGCTGGTTGAATCGCGCCGCCCGTTTACCCAGATACCAGCGTAGCGGTTGCGGCAATGCGGGAAACAAGTGCATCGGCGCAAGAGGGGAGATGACGATCAACTTGACTGAGAACTTGTCGGCCAGCACCTTCATCAACTGCTGTTGCCGGGCGATCCACTGATCCGCCGTCAGCCTGCCGGTGACATCATTGACACCGATGGACAGCAGCGCCACATCGAAGGGTTCTGGCGCGTGCTGTTCGAGGCGATCCAGCAGCGTTTGCGAGTCCAGGCCGGACTGGGCCCAGAGCTTCCAGCAAACCTGATAAGCCTTGGCCAATCGGCTGACCAACTGGCCACTCAGCGCATCGGCCTGGCTCGACGCCCCGACACCTGCCGCGGCGCTGTCGCCGAGGATCAACAGACGCAGGGCTTCACCCTGGCCGGCCAGACCTTCTCGCTCGCCCTCGGCCTCCGGCAGTTTCGGCGTGATGCGGCGCGTGTAGACGCCCTGCATCAGCAGCAGGGGGCCGAGCATTATTTTGGCCAGGGTTTCGGTCTTGCTCATGTCAGGGGGCCTGATCGGGGAGGGTCGCGACTCATACGGCAAGGCTGCCAGATTCACTTCTCCCGCGTCACGGGTCATATCAGCCGAAAATGGCGCAAAAAAAGCCCGGCTGATCAGACCGGGCTTTTTGGGTGGAGCGGTGTAGCGATTTGTTTAGGCGACGGTGTTGCCTTTCAGGCGGTCAGAACCATCAGCGGCGATGGTGTTGCCGTGCAGGCGATCAGAACCGTCGGCGGCAACGGTGTTGCCTTGCAGGCGATCAGAGCCATCAGCGGCAACGGTGTTGCCTTTCAAACGATCCGAACCATCGGCAGCCACAGCGCGTTTTTCGAGCAGGCGATCAGCGCCACCTTCAGCCACACGATTCTGGATCAGACGATCCGAACCACCTTCAGCCACACGGCTTTCGATCAGACGATCCGAGCCGCCTTCAGCGACGACAGGTTGAGCAGAGGTCGCGGCGAAAGCGTTCACTGCGAAGATCGAGAAAGCGATGCTGAGGAGGGTTTGGCGTTTCATGATCGTGTGCTCCGGGGGTGTTTGGTTGGTATGGAGCAGATGTTACGCCGCAGGATTTTTAAGAGAACTTCATTGAGTTAATGGTGACTATTGACGCAGTCAATGGTTGGTTGTGTCGACTGGAGATCCCTGTGGGAGCGAGCCTGCTCCGGTCGGCGTTCCGACGAATGCGGTAGATCAGCAACATCAATGTTGAATGACACACCGCATTCGCGAGCAGGCTTTGCACCTACGGGTAGGCGTCGGTGCCAAATCGTGGGCAAAAAACGCCTCGAACCAGTTGGGGGGGCAGATGCGCAGCGCTGCGGTTAGCTTTCTCTTCGTTCTGCAACGGCCGTCGACTGAAGCGAATCAGATCAGTGGAATTTTTCTACTTCAGTTGAACCGGTCAGCGCGGTCACCGACGACGAGCCACCCTGGATCACGCTGGTCATGTCGTCGAAGTAGCCGGTGCCCACTTCCTGTTGGTGAGCCATGAAGGTGTAGCCCTTGGACGCATCGGCGAAATCCTGCTCTTGCAGCTTCACGTAGGCAGTCATGTCGTTGCGGGCGTAGTCGTGCGCCAAAGGCCTGGCTCGTTCAGCGAAACCTTGAAGTCTCTAGGTCATTTCCGTCCCGCCTATCAGGCATTGAACCGTTCGTAAATGAAACTGCTGGCGAAGGTCTCGGGCGGGTGCCGCCAAGGACAGCTGACTTGCATGTGGTCGGGGATGCCTTCAACCGTCATCAGCTATAAGGGATTTTTGCCGGGGTGATTGAGTGAGGGTGTGGTGAGGCGTGAGAAATTTCCTTCATTCCATTATTTCCCAAGTGTGAGATGTGTCTTTGTGGTGGGTTGGATAGAAGTTCCGTGGTGGACGATGAATGTGTATGGGGTAATTTTGATGGCTTGAAAGAGGGTCTTCTAAGAAGCTTCTGCCGGTCTAGGGTTGCTGGATCATCTGTGTGAGGTTGATGCACCTGAGGCGTTTGCCGAAAAGCTGAATGCTGTGCAGCGACAGCTGGGTACGTATGTCGATGTCTATGGAAAAACCTGCGAAGCGCTCTTCAAAACACTAAGCCCATCAAGGAAAAGCGACTGATGCAAAGAGCGGCAACCCCTCTTGTCTCCATTATCCAGGATCGCGCGAAGGGCGCAGCCTTGCTGGTGATTATGCTTGCGGTCCTGTTGGTGACCATCGATAACACGATTCTCAATTTCGCTATGCCTCGAATCGCAGCTGCGCTGAATCCGTCTGCTGCCGAGCAACTGTGGATGATCGATGCCTATTCTCTGGTGCTCGCTGGATTGCTGGTGACCATGGGCAGTTCTGGAGACCGCTTCGGTCATCGACGCATGCTTTGTCTGGGGTGTATGGGTTTCGCAATGGTGTCGGTGGGTGTGGTGTTTTCACAGCAAGCGTGGCATCTGATTGCGGGGCGTGCGCTGTTGGGCTGTTTCGGGGCAATGATCTTGCCTGCGACCCTGGCGCTGATCCGTACCGCATTTGAGGATCGAGAAGAGCGGCGCCTGGCCGTGGCGGTCTGGGCAACTTGCCTGACTATCGGGTCGGCATTGGGGCCATTGCTGGGCGGCGTGCTGTTGCAGTACTTCGATTGGCAGTCGGTTTTCCTGGTTGCTTTGCCGTTCCTGCTGCCCGTGTTGTTCCTTGCGCCGATGATCACCGAGTCGCCAAGACAGCCGGGTAGATCAACCGATTACCTGAGTATCTTGCTGAGCCTGGGCGCCATGACGGGGGTGATGCTGGGTCTCAAGCATCTGGCCACAGTCGGTTTCGATGGCCAGGTGTTAATTTGGGTGCTGTTCGGAATATTGCTGGGTGTGGTTTTTGTCCGTCGCCAGCTAGGTTTGGAGCAGCCGTTGTTGGACCTCAGGTTGTTCGCCTCTAATGCCTTTAGCGTGGCCATTGCGACAAATCTGGTGAGCCTGGGCTTGTTGATCGGTTTCATCTTCTTCGCCACCCAGTTGTTGCAGCTTGTCTTTGGGCTGTCCCCGTTGCTGGCCAGCTTGATATTGGTCCCGGGGCAGGTATTGGCGATTGTCGCCGGCCTTGCAGTCGTGCCAGTGGCACAAAAGCATGCACCTAACAGGGTCATTGCCGGATGTCTGCTGCTGGCCGCTGCGGCTTTCGCGATGATGATGCTACTTGCACCCACTGCGCTGATCGTAGGTGTAGCTTTCGTGTTGCTCAACGCGAGTATCGCCGCCATTACCACTGTGTCCAACGACCTTGTGTTGAGCTCGGTGCCGGCCGAAAGTGCAGGCAGTGCCTCGTCCGTCAGTGAAACGGCTTACGAGATTGGCGTGGTATTGGGGACTACGTTGATCGGAGGGGCGGTGGCGGCGCTGTATCGATTGTATTTGGTAATGCCTGAGGGCACCCCTGAAAACGTAGTGACCGCAGTTGCGACTTTGGGAGGGGCACACGCCATCAGTCAAGCCCAGTCAGAGGAAGTGGCGACGTGGATTCTGGAAGAGGCTAACGCTGCATTTACAGGAGGCGTGATGATGACAAGCACTATTGTGACTGGCTTCATTGTGCTGTTTGCGTTAGTTGCAAACCGTTATTTGCGAGTACGAGACCCCGTGAGTCCTATCGAAAATCGCTGAGATGCCATCAGGCCGCTGTTGGAGCAAAGCCTGCTCGCGAATGCGGTGGATCAGTCACATCAATGTTGAATGGCACACCGCATTTCGCGAGCAAGCTTTCTCCTACCGGGACCGGCGATCCCATCACTGATCCGTGACACACAACTCCCCCGTGGCCCGGATCAGGGCCTGGCCATGCAGGGCATCCTTGATCAGGCTGGAGCGCTGTTCGGCCAGCCAGTTCGGGCATTCCGGGTCGACGCGATAGGGGACGAAGTCTGCGTATTGCTGCAACAGACGTGTCTGCAGTTCATCCAGTTTTGGCCGCAGTTGATTGAGGTCCGGACGTGGCAGATCAGGTGCCTTGTGCGCCGCTTGCCATTGCGCGATCAAGCCGTACTGCACCAGTTTGTTGGCTTCGATCTGCGCGGCGATCAGTTCGGCGGCATCGTCGGGGTCCAGCCTGCGTTCGACGGCCTGCTTCCTGGCATTGGCGATCACCGCCGCTTCCCGGACGCTATCCTGGATCGGCTTGCCACTGTCCCACTTGGTCAGTGCCACCTGATCGGCAATGTTCAGACGCTCGTTGATGGTTGCCAGCAACGGTTGCAAGGCCTCGGGTGTGGTGGAAGGCGTGGCGGCGTGGGCGCCGCTGGCGAACATTCCGAGAAACGCGCAGGTCAGCAGTTGCGGCAAGCGTGGGCAGTGGAACATAGACAAACCTCTTGGGCTCGGGATGCATAACAGGCCCTATGTAACACAGGTGAGCCAGATGAACGATAGTTCAACGGGCTCTTTCGCTCAGGACCGACTCTGGTGCAGGCTACAGCCTCCGCCTGCTCGGGCCATGGTTTCAAGCATTCGGCGGCATTGGGTGAGGCGCTGGCGCAGTGGTGCATGCGGGGGCGCAGCGAGCTGGATCTTTCAGCGTTTTCACTGAAACGCTTTGACGGGTTGCAGGGTTGAACAGCCGGTTCAGCCAGCGGCGAGCAAACGCTCGATCTGCGCCAGTTCCCAGGTGCTGAGCAAACTCACCGGGTCTGTGCCGTAGCGCTGCCCGCCATCGAACACCCGGCCGTCCGGACTCTGGCAATGCAGGCAGTGGTGCAGGTGCACACCGTCGACATCGAGGGTCAGACGCCAGCCTTCGATGTCGATTTGCACCGGGCCGGTTTCGGGCCGTTCATCGATGCGTTTGAGTGGACGAAGGCCGAGGGCGGCGTCGCGTAATGGCTGGTAAACCTCACGAGCAGTCAGGGGCGGCACACGTGTCTCCGGTCACTTTGCGGGGACACAGGATAGTCGATGAGCGTATTGAAAGAGAGCACGAAAAAGCCCGGCTGATCAGGCCGGGCTTTTCGGATGGTGCGGTCTGGCGATTTGTTCAGGCGACGCGGTTGCCATTCAGGCGGTCAGAGCCATCAGCGGCGATGGTGTTGCCTTTCAGACGGTCAGAACCGTCAGCCGCCACGGTGTTGCCTTTCAGGCGATCGGAGCCATCAGCGGCGATGGTGTTGCCTTTCAGACGGTCAGAACCGTCAGCCGCCACGGTGTTGCCTTGCAAACGATCCGAACCATCGGCAGCCACAGCGCGTTTTTCGAGCAGGCGATCAGCGCCACCTTCAGCCAAACGGCTTTCGATCAGGCGATCCGAGCCGCCTTCAGCGACGACAGGCTGAGCAGAGGTCGCGGCGAAAGCGTTCACTGCGAAGATCGAAAAAGCGATGCTGAGAATGGTTTGGCGTTTCATGATCGTGTGCTCCAGGGGTGTTATCGGTTGGTATGGAGCAGATGTTACGCCGCAGGATTTTTAAGAGAACTTCATTGACGTGATGGTGAACATCGATGGTATTGATAGGGCCAGCGGCAACCCTATGGTGACCGTGATGATGCAGCGCAGCCTGTCGTCGGTTGTGCCGCCCCCTCCAGGCCGGGGGGGTATGCTGAATCTGCGCAGTTCCACGCTCTGATCGAGAGGGTAAACCGATGCACGACTATTACGATTTGGGCACCTACAGCCGTCCGGTGACGACGAACTCGTCGCAGGCCCAGCTCTGGTTCGACCGTGGCCTGGTGTGGTGCTACGGCTACAACCATGATGAATCCATCCGTTGCTTCCACAAGGCCCTCGAACACGACCGCGATTGCGCCATGGCCTGGTGGGGCATCGCCTACGCCTCGGGTCCCAACTACAACAAACGCTGGGACGCCTTCATCGAGCAGGAGTTGAAAGAGGCCGTGGCCGAGGCTCGCCGGGCGACGCAAACCGCATTGACGCACCTCGACCGTGCATCACCGGTGGAGCAAGGGCTGATCCGCGCGTTGGAGCAACGCTACCAGGCCGATCAGGCGGAGAGCGTCGAGCAACTCTTCAGTTGGAACGATGCCTACGCGGCGTCCATGCGCGATGTCTACAGATCCTTTCCCGACGACCCCGACGTGGTAGCGCTGTTTGCCGAAGCGCTGATCGACCGCACGCCCTGGCAGTTGTGGGACTTGAAAACCGCTCAACCGGCAGCGGGCGCCGACACCCTGGAAGCCGTCGCCGTGCTGGAAAAAGTCCTGCAACGCATGGAGCAACACGGCGATACGCCGCATCCCGGCGTGTTGCACATGTACGTCCACACCATGGAAATGTCACCGTATCCCGAACGGGCGCTGCGTGCCGGCGATGTGCTGCGCGACCTGGTACCGGACGCCGGGCACCTGCGCCATATGCCGTCGCACATCGACGTGCTTTGCGGCGATTATCGCGGGGCCATGATCACCAATCACCGGGCGATCCAGGCCGACCGCAAATACCTGGAACAGGAGGGGCCGATCAACTTCTACACCCTGTATCGCAGCCACAATTACCACTTCAAACTTTACTCGGCGATGTTCCTCGGCCAGTACCATCCGGCCCTGGAAGCCGCCGATCAAATGGCTTCGACCATCAAGGAGGAACTGCTGCGGGTGGAACAACCCCCCATGGCCGACTGGCTGGAAAGCTTCGTGTCGATGAAGGTCCACGTGCAGATCCGCTTCGGCAAATGGCAAGACATCCTCGCCACAGAACTGCCTGTCGATCAGGCGCTGTACTGCGTGACCACCGCGATGCTGCACTACGCCAAAGGCGTGGCCTACGCCGCTACCGGCCAGGTCGCCGCCGCCGAAACCGAACAGCACCTGTTCCTCGAAGCCTGGGCCCGCGTGCCGGAAACCCGCTACCTGTTCAACAACCAGTGCGTCGACATCCTGGCCGTGGCCGGCGCCATGCTCAACGGGGAAATCGAATACCGCAAAGGCAACTTCGATTGTGCTTTCGATCACTTGCGTCAGGCACAAGAACTGGACGACAACCTGCCGTACGACGAGCCCTGGGGCTGGATGCAACCGGTGCGGCACGCCCTGGGCGCGCTGCTGCTGGAACAGGGGCGGGTGGAAGAAGCCCTGCAGGCCTACCGCGCCGATCTCGGCCTGGACAACACCCTCAGCCGCGCATCCTGGCACCTGGACAACGTGTGGAGTTTGCACGGCTACGTCGAATGCCTGAAGCGACTGGGCCGGGATACTGAAGCAGCTGCTGCGAAAATCCGTCTGGACCTGGCCAGGGCGCGGGCGGATGTGGAGATCACCGCGTCATGCTTTTGCCGGGTTGGGAAGGGGTGTTGTCAGTAACGTCATCTGGCATTGAAACGGATGCTCGCGGCCGATTTTTGCCTGTGGCCGGAAGCTGCGTCACCCCATGTTGAGTAAAGAGGGAGGTTTGCAATTTGTAGTCTAAACTCCGGTCGATTGGCTCCCGAGCGACGCTGAAGTACGGCGATTCAGCCTGTGGGGGTCAACGTCTAATCGGAGATGGGTCATGGCAGACGCAAGCGACCGAATATTCGTTTCCATTGCGGTTTCCAAGCCGGAAGGAGGGCTCGACCCGCTGCCAGGCGCCATCAGGGCAGCAAAGCGGATGGCCGCATGGGCGGACGCCCAAAACTACAAGACACTGCTTCTCCACGATGGCGAACATCCAGAAATCACCATCGAGTTGCTGCGCGATGAGATTACCGCCGCCATCAATGAAGTCACCGATCGGACCGAGCTCAAGCGGTTGGTGATCTTCTTTGCCGGTCATGGCGCGGCGCAGGCCATCGGTGACCAGTACTGGATACTGACCCATTGGAAAAAGGACTCGAGCCAGGCTATCAAGGTTTCGGCGTTGCAGCGGATGCTCGAGTATTACGGACCCAGGCAGGTCTCGGTCATCGGTGACGCCTGCCAGGAGTTCTCCGCCCAGTTCCTTGACCTTGTTGGCAATGCGGTGCTCTTCAGGCCTGAAGAGGAGCCGCGTCCCTATGAGTTGGACCAGTTCTTTGCCGTCGATGTCGGCATGCAGGCGTTCATGATCAAGGCCCAGGGTGAGCAGGGTGATTTTTGCCTGTTCACCGAAGTCTTGCTGGATGCCCTGGAGGGCGATGCGCAAGGTGCATATTTCGAGGCCAGTGGAGCAGACAAGTTGGTAACCAGTCAGTCACTTGCCCGCTACCTCGATAGTACTGTTGCGAAGGAGGCCGGCAAGTACGGGGTGCGAATGATCCCGCGACCCAAGCCAGGTTTCTATACCGATCGAAACTACGTGACGATACCGGGACCGCCTGAGGTAACGGTTTTTAAATCTATCGCCTTAGATAGTGAGGTCGATTTTTCTGAACCTTCCGAACCTCTGGCCGAAGCGGGTGAGGATGCCGATTCATGGCATGGCGACTCGTCTGACGCGGGTGCCGACTCATGGTTACATGTGGAGCTGACACCAACGGTCGAGCCGTACTCGCGTTCGGTCGATAAGGCCAGGCTGATAAAGCCCAAATCACCCAAAGCGAAGTTTGACGCGCAGACTCAGGCACTTGAAATGGCCCGTACGGCCAGCCGCGAAGCGTTCGTCAATTCAGTCAGCAACGCCACGGTACGCGATCATTTCGAAACCGGCTGCGGTATCTGCGTCAGCGGCGCTGACGTCGCCAAGGTACAAGCCTCGTTCGGCGCGGTGTCTGCCCTCGATGACCAGCCGAACTGGTTCCGTATCCAGCTGCAATCAGTCAGCGCCGGCAGCCTTGACTGGAGCGACGCGCTGGTCACCCTGGCTGACGGCCGTATCGTTCCGGTCTGCGTGGTCGATGGCTTTGTCGCGGCGTTGCATATCATCGACGCGACGTCGCTGAGCCTGTTCCTGCGCCCGCTCGGCGCCTCCGAATACGAAGGTCAGGAGACGATCAGACTGTTGGCCCAGGCGCATGCCGGTCTGCTGAGTCGACAGGCAATCATCGATACCGCGACCACGATGCGCTACGGGAAGCATCGGATCATCACGCTCGGTTGCATTGCCGCGCAGTTCTACGACGCGATTCGCGACATTGACAGCCTGCGTTCGATGGCAGCTTTCTATGCGCAGCGCCGGCAGCCGGTACCCCTGGATATCATTCTTTATGGTGGCGGTAGCCTGCGTGAATCCGGGGGGCGCTTGTACGCCGATATTCCGGCCGTGGCTGCCCGCGAGCCGCGTACTGAGAAAGAGTGGGAGCAGAGCTTCACTCGTAGCCCGACACCTGCTTACAAGGATCATCCAATTGCCGGCCGGATACCCTGGATGCGCCAGGCCTGGGGCGCTGTCGCAACCGCCCGCTGCGATGCCAGTGCCGAGCCGTGGCGCAAGCAGGCACTGGCCGCCATGAAGAACCTCGGCCCCGGACTATTTACCATCGCCAAGCCCAGCGGTCGCAAGGCGTTGCTCAAGCTTGCCGGTATCAGGGACATCTAAGACAAGCACAATTCCGTACTGACCCCAGTAATCAACTGACGCGGAGAAAAGACCATGCGCATGATTCTTGTCCACGGCATTAACCAGCAAGGCAAAAGCTCGCAGAAAATTCTCGAATCGTGGCTTGAGAGACTTCGGGCTACCTATGCCTTGCACGGTCCCGACCCGCTGGGCAGGTTATCGCGCATCGAAGCAGCGTACTACGGCGACAAGCTCGACGAGCTCAGTTCAGTCAAGGTCAAAGACCAGGCGATTGCGCTGGGTGCGGAGGAGGCGACCAGTGACTTTGATGAGTTTGCTGTCGATGCACTCGAGGAAATGGCATTACGTATGGGGGTGACCCCGGCAAAAATTCAAGCCGAAGAGTTGGTAACGGTGGTACCTCAGGGCGCCGGCATTCACAAGAAGTGGGTCAAGGCGGTTGCCCGGGCAATCGAAACCGTTTCCCCGTTGCGAGGCACATTGGCCTTGCGTGTGCTGGGGCAAGCGCACGCCTATATCCGCAATCAGCATGTACACGATGAGGTCAACAAACTGGTGCGTCCGCTGTTCGAGGATGATGAGCCGGCAATCGTCGTTTCACATTCGTTGGGCACCATCGTTGCTTACTCACTGTTGCGCGAGTTCGCCAGTAACGGCCGGCCGCGCCAGTCTCCGCTGCTCGTAACCCTGGGTTCTCCGCTGGGCATCGACAGTGTCCGCAAGGGCTTTTCCAAACCACGCGTCAGACCCGACAACGTGCAACGCTGGGTCAACGGCGCTGATCCGGAAGATTTCGTCGCGCTGCGCTCCGAGCTCACCAATGGCAATTTCGGTTCAGGCATCGAGAACTATCCTGATATCGAAAATGGGCATGAGGACCCTCATTCCATCATCGGTTACCTCAGCGATCCGCGTATTGCGAAGGCTATCGCCCAAGCGATTCCCTGATCAGTGAGCGAGCGAAGCTGGATGAGTGCCGAGACGTCAAGAGACAAGCCTAGTCATTCAAGCATGCTGCCGAAAGGCGCTCTGTCAGAAACGCGATGAACACCCGAGTCCTGGCCGGAACATAATCGCCCGCCGCCCTCAGCGCATAAATGGCCGAGGTGGCGGGCGATGAAAACGCCTGCAACAGCGGTATCAATCGACCGGCCTGGATATCCCCGTTCACCATGTATTTGGGCAAGCGCGCGATGCCCATGCCCGCCAGGCACAGCGTGCGGATCGCGTCGAGACTGTTGCAGGTGAAATCTCCCGCGATCGGAATCGCCCGACTGTTGGGGGCACGAAACTCCCAGTCGTTGAAGCGGCTTTCAAAATTGAGTTTCAAGCACGAATGGCCGGCGAGTTCGCCCGGTTCGCCTGGCACCCCATGGGCGTCGAGATAAGCCGGGGACGCGCACACGAGTCGTTCATTGGCACTCAATTTATGCGCGACAAGACTTGGGTCGGACAGCTCGCCGCTGCGGATCGCCACGTCGATGCCTGCGTGCCTGATATCGATGATGGCATCGGTCAGGGTCAAGTCGATCTTTATCTCGGGGTAGCGCCGCATGAAGTCGATCAAAGCGGGCACCACATGGTGCTGGCCAAGGGCATTGGGCGCAGACACCTTCAAGATGCCCCTTGGCGCATCCGCGTCATGCATTACGGCAGCTTCCAGCGCCTGAATATCCGCGAGAATCGGTCGGGCGGATTGCACGTAACGTTCGCCGGCTTGCGTCAGTGTCATCGTCCGCGTGGTGCGCAACAGCAGCTGCGTGCCGAGCCGATCCTCCAGGCGCTGAACTCTTTTGCTCATGGCGGAGTGAGTCATCTTGAGTTTGCGGGCGGCGGGCGAAAAGCCGCCTGCATCAATCACGGCGATGAAGATCGCCATATCGCTGTACCGATCCATCAACGCATCCTCTTTTGTTCCGTTATGGAACAGGTGTTGGTCAAAAGCAACGAATTCCCTTTTGTTTTTCCATGCTGGAGACTGGGCCTCAACCCTGACACGAATCCCCCAGAGGCCGTTGATGAAAGACACAAACAGTCAGCACCTGTCCATTACCGGCCTCATCGCAGCGGTTGTGGCGTCCCTGACCTGGTCGATGAACTTTGTTGCCCCGCTGGTCATTGGCGAGTATTCGATATTTGACTTGGCCGCCTGCCGATTCCTCATCTCCGGGCTCATCGGCATCCTGATCCTGCTGGCCAATATCAACGCCTGGCGTCACTTGACCCTCAGCGATTGGCTCGTCACGGCGGGGCTTGGATTCATTGGGTACGTGGGCTATTTCATCGCCGTCGTCATCGCCGCGAAGTACGCAGGCCCCGTTGTCGCGCCGGCTTTTTTGGGGTTGGTGCCGGTGGTGCTGGCCATCAGCGCCAATGTCCACGGTGGGATTTCCTGGCGGCGGCTTCAAGTGCCAATTGGTTTGGCGGTGCTTGGTTTGCTGCTGGTCAATGGCCAGAACATCACGCAGTTCGAGGGGCAATCACACACCGCGCTGGCCATTGGAGTCGGTGCGTCAATTGCGGCGGTTGCACTTTGGGTCTGGTTTGGCCTGGCAAATCAAAAAGCGCTGATGAAAAGGCCTGGCATGAATGCCTGGGTCTGGACCGCGTTGATGATGATTGGCGGTAGCCTGCAAACGCTCATGTTCATTCCGGTGGGGGCTGCCATGGATCTCTTCCAGGCGCCCACGCTCGGTTTCGGGCACGGCGCGATCAGCCACCTGTACCTTCCAGCCTTGGTACTGGCAGCCGTCGCTTCGATTGGCGGGGCTTGGGCCTGGACCATCGCTTCCCAGCGCCTGCCCATGACACTGGCCAGTCAGTTGCTGTCATTGGAGATGGTTTTCGCCACCTGCCTTGGGCTGCTGTTTTACTACCGGTGGCCGTCCGCGCCGGAAGCGATCGGCATCGCCCTGATCGTCATGGGAGTCGTCAAAGCCGTTGCTGTGTTTCATGGCCATCGCGTCAAGGCTGTCGTGGCTGTTTGATGAGGCTGCAAACGCTATTTCACCGAGTCTCCTTGCTTGATATCCCCACAAAAAATATCGGCGTTGCCATCGGTCGCTGCCGATCGCACGACGATGGAGTACCCACCCGATAGCAAAATCGGGAGTGCGACCGGTGCGCTTCTTGAGAAGGTCCAGCCGCGCACGGGTTGGCGTTCGGTGTTGACCTTGTCATTCATGGCGTAGGCCACAGGGCCGGGTTGTTGGCAACTGCCTTTATTGATAAAGGAATAAAGACGCAGGGGCAGAACAGCGCCGCTTGGAACACCGCTGATGAAGAAACTGAGTCCGGTTTGCTTGTCCCAGTCGGTCAAGGTCACATTGCCGATCTGCCCCGGGTTTTGCCGGGTGGCGGCCAGTGGCACATTCACGCCATGGGTTGACGAAGTGGCGCAGCCCAAGAGGCCTGCGGTGATGATCAGAGCTGCTAATGATTGTCCGGGGTTCATTGCCAAACTCCTGTGCTGAAGACGCGCCATAGGAGATTAGCGGGTATCGCGCATTCATCACGTCCCGGGCGGTGCCGATGTGAGTTTATCGTGAGGACGCAGGCTCACGTCTTGGCCCGGTGACGCAGGCGCGAGTAGGAAATCAACATGCTGGTCAGTTCTTGTGTGACTGGGGTGAAGGGTGAGACGCGACGGCTGATCAAGCACACCGCCCGCGACTCCAATGGCTCGCGTATCGCAATGCTGATCAACGACGAGGAAAACAGCTTCATGCCAGGCAGCAGGCTGGGCTCGATGGTCAGGTAATCCGTCTCGGAGACGATATGCAGGATCTCCAGCAATGATTCGGTCGTGATCGCGATCTTTGGGGCTGGCAAGCCTTCGGTTCTGAACAGCTCGACCAGATGGTTTTCGGCACTCCCGACAACCCCGGCGGGCCGCATGCTGATCCATTGGCAATCGGCCAGGTCGCGCACAGAGCGAGCATCCGCCAAGGGGTGGCCCTTGCGCGCAATGACGCTGGCTTTCGAGCTGTAAAGCCGTTCAATGTGCAGGTCGGTATCGTTGACGTCGGCACTCAGCGGACACATCACAAAGTCGAGCCGGCCAGCGCGAATCATCTCGATCAGCATCTTCGTCTTGCCACTGGCGACGTGTAACCGCACGTTGGGGAATCGATGGGTGAAACTGCTGAAGACCGGTATCAAGCACGCCGCCAGAGGTTCCGCCGTGACACCCAATGCGATCTGACCTTCGGGCAGGCCATTGCACTGTCGGACGTCTTGTACCGCGCGATCGCAATCCAGAATGATCGAGCGCGCCCGGGTCAGGAACACCTTGCCGGCCAGGGTCAGGCTGATGCCTTGATTGGAGCGCACCAACAAGGTGACCCCCAGTTCTCTTTCCAGGCTTCGAATCGACTCGGTCAACGTACTCTGGGCAGCGTCCAGTTCTCGTGCCGCCGAACGAAAGCTGCCCATGTCGACAACCGAGCAGAGGGCGCGAAGCTGGATCAACTTCATGAAGCAGTGATCCAGTTATTGCCATTGTGGCCACGGGAAGCATGCACGATAGAAGTGAGTAGTGTTTGGCTGCTTCCGGTGTTCATGGCGGAGTCTCCAAGGGTAGGGGAAAGGTGTGTGGCGCTATCGATTAAATCGTATGCGATGTATTAATACTCAGCCAAAGACCGGGTGATGTCAAAACTAATCTTGCGTCCTGGCGACGGGCGGTGGAGCAGGGGGATGGGCGGAAAAGCCGAAGATGATCGGTTTTTCCGTTCTGTTCGGTACCTCGGACGTGTCTATAAAATCAATGCTGTCAGATAGTTACGTGTCTTCTTGGCTATTTGATTCTCATAAAAAACTTAAAGGAATCACCGATGAGCAACATCGAAAAAGTCCTGGTCACCGGCAAAACCCACACCACCCTGAGCAGCGCCGGCAACACCTCGCGCGGACACAATGGCAACCTCGACATCCAACTCTCGATCCCCGGGAGTGCCGAACCGGCCCACGTATTCGCTGCGACCCAACCGCACCCGACGGCCGAGCAGTTGTTTGCCGGCGCATGGTCGGCCTGCTACATCGCAGCGGTCGGCCTTGCGGCCAAAGCCTTGAAGGTGACTGTTCCAGCCGACGTATCCGTCGATATCGAGATCGACCTGGGTCAAACCGGCAACGCTTACTTCCTTCAAGCCCGGTTGAATCTACGACTGCCAGGTCTGACGCATGAGGTCGCGTCCGCTGTCGCACATGCCGCCGATCAAATGTGCCCCTACTCGAAAGCAACGCGCGGCAACATCGACGTGGCCTTGAATGTCCAGACGTCGTGATTGATATAAAAAAATCACTATCCAGGCGTGTTGAAATGCCAGCCTGAATACCTGCATATCGATACTTCCCAGTAAAAATATAACGAACAGCAAGTTGGTCGAGAGCATTTTCAATTGAAAACGGGCTCGGCGTGACGTTGCGTCTTGGGAATCTGCATGCCAAAAAACATCAAACAAACCTCCCTGAGCAGACGCAAGTTTTGCGGCGTCGCCGCGGTGACATGCGCGGCTGCACCCTTGGGTTTACTCGGTTTCTCAATCAGGACTGACGCTATGACGAATACTTCAAACAAGACAGAGAATGTTTCCACCGCAATACGTCCCTTTCATTTCAGCGCTAAAGAGTCGGAACTTTCAGAGTTGCGCAGACGTATAACAGCGACGAGATGGCCAGATAAGGAATTGGTCAAAGACTCCTCTCAAGGTGTACAACTGGCGACGATCCAGAAATTAGCCAAACATTGGGCAACTCAGTACGACTGGCGAGTTATTGAATCGAAAATAAACGCCGTTCCAAACTTCATCACCCACATTGATGGCCTGGATATCCATTTCATCCACGTCCGCTCTAAACACGAGAATGCGCTGCCACTATTGATGGCGCACGGATGGCCCGGGTCGGTGATCGAGTTGATGAAAGTCATTGGGCCACTCACCGATCCAACGGCGTACGGCGGCAATGCTTGCGATGCGTTCAGCCTGGTGATTCCATCGATGCCGGGTTACGGCTTTTCGGAGAAACCGAAAGTGACCGGCTGGAATCCTGTGCGTATCGCCGATGCCTACATCGAGTTGATGAAGCGTCTTGGGTACACCCGGTATGGGGCGCAAGGAGGTGACTGGGGCTCTATCGTCGTCGACCTGATGGCTGTAAAGGCGCCGCCTGGTTTGATCGGCATTCATTCGAACATGCCCGGCGTCATCCCGCCTGACATTGATGCAGCCCTGTTTCGTGGCGAACCGGTTCCCGCTGGTCTGTCCGAGGAAGAGCAGCTCGCGGCGAATCAACTCGCCAACACCTACAAACACATCGGCTACGCCATCATGATGGGTGACAGGCCGCAATCGCTGACAGGCCTGGCAGATTCACCGGTCGGCCTGGCGGCGTTCATGCTCGATCACGATCCCAAAAGCTACGAAATGATTGCGCGCTCCATCGACGGCCAACCGGAAGGCGTCACACCCGATGACGTCCTCGACAACATCACGCTGTTCTGGCTCACCCACACCGCCGTTTCCTCGGGGCGGCTCTATTGGGAAAACAAATCGACATTCTTCGCCGTCAAGGGCGTCAACATCCCGGTGGCGGTCAGCGTGTTTCCCGATGAACTGTATGCGGCGCCGAAAAGCTGGTCGCACAAGGCTTATCCCAAGCTGGTGCACTACAACAAACTTGCCAAAGGCGGGCACTTTGCCGCGTGGGAGCAACCGGCGCTTTTCTCACAGGAAGTCCGCGCCGGGTTCAAGTCGCTGAGGTGAGCGACACCCCCATAGGCATCTAAGCTCTGATTTGGCGTGTATTGATCAGGAGGCTCGGTTCGGATTGTTGAGCGTCAAGCGTGAAAGCGATCCGAACCACAGTTGCCTCCATTCAGGAGCGAGTTACCAACTCTAACCATCAGGTTTTTTTCTCTTCTACCTGGAGAACCATGCCAGCGTGATACAGAACCCCATCCCGAAATTCACCGTCGGCGGTGAAACCTGTGTCGTCCTCATACTCGATGTGGTTTCCTTCGAGCCAGTAACGCCCTTGGTAGACACTTTTCTTATCGCCACGGGCCTCGTCGTAGCGGCCCCCGGCAAGTAGTTCATGACGTATGTGGCCGCCCGCAGTAACCCACATACCGACATACTTGTTTTGATCGCTTGAGGAAGTAGTCATATCGTTGCTCCCTGAGCAGGTTAATACGCCGATCGCCTCGCATTCCGTCAGAATGGGCTCGCCGTGGGGCGAACAATCAGCTCGCTTACATCCACATCCGCAGGTTGGTCCACCGCATAGGCAATCGCTCGCGCTATGGCGTCAGCCGAAATCGCGATCTTGCGAAACTCCTTCATCTCTGCACGACCGCCGTCATCAGAGATGCTCTCGGCCAGCTCGGACTCCGTGACACCAGGAGCAATGACGGTCACCCGAATATCGCCTCCAACCTCTTGACGGAGGCCCTCAGAAATAGCCCGGACAGCGTACTTGGTAGCGCAATAAACGGCCGCAGTCGGACTCACTGCATAGGCGCCAATAGAGGCAATATTGATGATCTGCCCAGCCCGCTGTTGCTGCATCAGTGGCAACGCGGCAGCGATACCGTGTAGTACTCCGCGAATGTTCACGTCAATCATACGGTCCCACTCATCCACCTTGAGTGCCCTGAGTTTGGAAAGAGGCATCACACCCGCGTTATTCACCAGTACATCGACCCGATCGAGCCGGGTAACGGCGAAGTCGATGAAGTCCTGGACATCCATTCTGTCTGTGACGTCCAGAGCGCGGAATTCCGCCCTGCCACCGACGGCGTTGATATCGCTGGCAATCCTTTCAAGTCGGTCGGTACGACGAGCGCCGAGCACTACTTTCGCGCCTTGGCTTGCCAGCAGTCGCGCGGTAGCCTCACCGATACCGCTGCTAGCACCGGTGATTGCGATGACTTTGTCTTTGATGTTCAACATGTTCGGCATCCTCTTGAGTTCGCTCCGGACGCGGGCCTGGAAACAAGGTTAGGGACGGACAACAAGTTTCCGTTAGTCAAATACTGCGTAACCTTTGCCCATTTCTGCAGCGACGCCTTTGCACTAAGGCTTAGCTCACCCATTCATAGGGCATTTGTTGCCGCGCAGCTTTCAGGGCTCTGGCCCACCAGTTCAGCTGTACCAGCATTCGAGCCATTGGAAGCCTCGCCTGATCAGGCTGACGTGTTACCACGGCCCCATCGATGAGCGCCCAAGGATTAGGGAAAGAGACGAAATTGCAGATGGGTACCGCATGCTGGCCGGCCAGTATCTGGCGAAGCTCACTCATCGCGCACAGTCCGCCCGACGCTCCGCCGTAGCCGATGAATGCCACCGGACGTGCGTGCCAGCGAACCGAAAACTGGTCAATGAATGCTTTCAGGGCGGAGTGATAAACATTGCTCTGTTGCGATGTAATGATCAGAAATGCATCCGCTTCGGCCAAATGGCGAAGGCTTTCCTGCCGCTGAGTAACTGCCGCATTGTCAGGCCTGACGATGAGGTTGGCGGGTTCTACTAACCAAGGCTCGAACTCAGCACGTTGCGCTAAAACATCAGTAACCCATTTCGTCAGTGCAGGCTGTAACCCTTCTTCATCCTTGCCACTGTGAATCAGCACCAGTTTTATTTTGCTGTTCATCTCGTCCTCCAGCTTTGGTATCCAAGTGGTGGCATATCATTTGCTGAAACTCACTTCCGCTTTCAGCCTCTGGATTAGAGTATGAGTGGCAACGCGGCAGATATAGCCGGGTCTGGGGCATACAACTTGTGACTTGAATTCATATGAGACGGTTGGATATAAACTGCTTCGCCGAAATGAACGTGTTTGTCAGGGTCGTTGAAGACGGCGGCTACACGGCTGCTGCCAAGAACTGTGGGATGACCCCATCAGCGGTCAGTAAGCTAGTCTCAAGGCTGGAAAACCGCCTGGGAACACGTTTGCTAAATCGCTCGACAAGGCGACAGTTGCTCACGCCTGAAGGGGCCGCGTTTTATGAGCGCAGCCTGGCAATCCTGACGGCGCTCGATGAGGCTGAGCTGGAAGCAGCAGCCGGCTCCGCGCCTCAGGGAATAGTGCGAGTCAACTGTAATGTCGATATCGGGCGGCTGTATCTGCTGCCTTTATTGAAAACGTTCTTGCGAGACCACCCTGGAATATCGGTGGAGGTTTTCCTCAGTGACGAAGTTGTCGACCTGATCAGTGCACGAGCTGACGTGGCCATCCGCAGCGGCCCACTCAAAAGCTCCAGTCTCATTGCCAGGCGCTTAGGCGAGACGAGAGGCCTTATCGTGGCATCACCGGCCTATCTTGCAGCATGCGGTATACCTAAGATTCCAGCCGACCTTGCAAACCACAACTGTCTGGGGTTCACCTTCGGCCAACCGTTGATGGAGTGGAGCTTCGTGAGCGCTGACGGGCTGACTCCGGTATCCGTTACCGGCAACGCGCGGGTCAGTGACGGCAATGGAGTACGAGAACTTGCGATTCTCGGACTCGGACTCGCGCGCGTAGGGTTTTGCCAGGTTGAGCAAGATTTGGCGGACGGCCGTCTCCTTCCGGTTTTAGAGGACTTCATGCCCCTCGCGAAGACTGAAGTGCATGCGGTTTACGTAGGGCAAGGTGGAAAATTGCCCACACGTGTCAAAGCCTTCATGGATTTTCTGGCGGTAAACCTCAAGATCCACTGAGACACGGGGCGGATAACACGAGGCCGCAGCGCAGAACTTGTAGGATAGGTCACGCTTGACGGTAGGCGCTGGGTGTCACGCCCACCTCGCGATGAAACACCTGGGAGAAATGGCTGGGGCTGGAATAACCAACGTCCAACCCGACATCGATAATGCTGCGATCGGTTTCAAGCAGTAGATGTCGGGCGCGACTCATGCGCAGGCGAATGAAATACTGCGATGGCGCCAGCCCCGTGGCACGCTTGAACATCCGGCTGAAGTGATACTCGCTCAAACCGGCGATATGAGCCAAATGCGCAAGGCGGAACTCATCGGCCAGGTGCTCGTTCATCGCATCAATGACGCGTCGCAGCTTGTACGCTTGCAGTGCGTTGCTGCGTCGGGTAGCGCGTTTCGGATCAAGATAACGGCGTATCAGGTGGACGGTCAGCGCCTGAGCCAGGCTGTGTATAAACAACAGGCTCGGCTTACGCTCCTCGATCAACTCGAAGCGCAACTGATTCAGCATGAAGTTTACCCGTTCATCCTGGGCACCGGAGACATCGAGGAAGGTCACCGGTACGGTGTGCTCGCCCAGAACATCACGGGCAGCCTGGTCGATCAGTGGAAGGCCGAGATACAGATGCATCACTTCGAAGGTATCGCACCCCATTGTCTGCCAGCGCATCTCGTAGGGCTCACTTGTGTTAGTGAGAAAGAAGTCGCCAGCTTGCACCTTCACGGTTTTCCATACACCACCGAGGCAGCGTTCCTCGACCCTGGCCGTTCCTGCCAGGACCAATACCAGCAGGGGCTCCACCACGGCAGGTACCAGTATTGGCTCGGCGGTGCTGTGATGGCTGAACAGCTGCACCATCACATCCTGCACCTGCGGGAGCAGCGGTAATGCCTGCGGTGTTCCGGGCAAGTGATGCGGCATCGATTCAGCTGTGATGCGCTGAGCATCGATCGCTGATAAGTCTACAAATTCAGAATGGCGCACGGGAGGCTCCATCGAAAGCCCCCGGATGGGGGGCTGGCATCGATAGAATAACGTAGCGTCGGCATGCTTGAGCAAGGCCGTTTTGAGGGCTAACCCAGTGTGACAACAATCCAGCATTTTTGCGGGACACCCTCAGACGCTTCAACGTTAGCGCAAAACCCCAACAGCCTCGGCAAGCCTGCGAAAGCCCAACCCTCCCGAGTTACGAGATAGTGAAGCCGTCGATAACGACAGCGCTCACGGGCGCTGAGCCGCCGAATATCTCGTCGGCCGCAAGGTAGGAGAGCACCATGTCAGAGTTCAAACACACCATTCCCAACGAAGTCGAAGGCAAAGTCGCGCTGGTCACTGGCGCCGCCAGTGGCATCGGCAAGGCTATTGCCCTGTTACTGCACGCGCGTGGCGCCAAGGTCATTGCTGAAGACCGCAACCCCGCCGTCGAAGAACTCGCGCGCCCCGGTTTAGTGCCACTGGTGGCCGACATCACCGAAGACGGCGCTGCCGAGCGCGCAGTCGGTTTGGCCGTCGAGAAGTTCGGTCGGCTGGACATCCTGGTCAACAACGCAGGGATCATCATCAACAAGTTGGTCATCGACATGACCCGAGAAGACTGGGAGCGTATCCAGGCGGTCAACGCCACCGCAGCTTTCCTGCATTGCCGGGAAGCGGTCAAGGCGATGATGCCCAACAAATCGGGAGCTATAGTCAACATCGCCTCTTACGCATCTTATTTCGCATTTCCAACCATTGCCGCTTACACCGCTTCCAAAGGCGCATTGGCCCAGTTGACCCGCACGCTGGCGCTCGAGGCGATTGAGCATGGCATTCGAGTCAATGCAATAGGCGTTGGCGACGTGGTGACCAACATCCTCAACGACGTGGTTGACGACGGTCCTGGCTTCCTGGCCCGGCACGGCGAAGCCGCCCCCATTGGCCGTGCCGCGCAGCCCGAGGAAATCGCCGAAGTCGTGGCATTTCTTGCCTCGGACCGCGCGAGCTTCGTCGTCGGCTCCGTGGTTATGGCCGACGGCGGCATGACCGTCACCGCGGGTTGATCAACTGAGCCGGCATTTAGCGTTTTGAGGGGCTTGCCAAAAGCATTTCTTGGATCGTTGATCGCGATTTCTTCAGAGAATCAGGGCGTCTTTACGGCGCCCTTCTTTTTATACCCAAGAGCAGGGTTAGCTGAAATTTGACTGAAGTGCCGCCAGTCTGACCACTGCAGTATTGCCATAGACAAGTGGCTGAAAAAATCCTGGTTTAGTAGAGAATTCCAGACCATGGTGCGACACGCATAATGGAAAGTGTGAACCAGAGTTTCTGACAAATTTGACAGGCAGCTATTGTCCGACTACTGCCTGTCGAAATCGAGTGGTTATAGTAGCGGTATGCTATAGCTCACGATCAAGCGATTCTGCTCCTGATTGCGGGACGCCTCGCTGTTTGATTTGCCGTTACGCCAGCCAAATCCAAGCCCCTTGAGGGGACCGGACTGCAGCGCGTAGTCGAGACTGATGTCCCGTTCCCACTCCTTCTGATTCGAGCCGGTCGTTGTCTTGATGTTGTCGCCGCTGAGGTACATAACCGAGGCTTTCAGGCCGGGCACGCCGAGGGCGACGAAGTCATAGGCATACTGACCGAACGCGGTGCGTTCGCCGGCACGAGTGAAGGATTGAATCAGGCGGTCGGTGTACAGGTACAGACTGGAGCCGCCAGCACCCTTGTTTGGCAGCGCGCCTTGATTGAGCTGACTGAAGTTACTGCCGCTTGACACGCTTTGGTAACCTGCGGTGACGGCATGACCACTCAGGGTGTAAATCAGCGTGGCACTCCAGGTCTTGTTGTCGATCTCGCCATCATTGCCCTGGGTGTAACCGCTGATCCGGTAGCCCGACGTGCCGTCGCTGTTTTCACCCGACGAATCCGTCTTGAAGTAGCGCAGGTCGGTTTTCAGCGATTGACCTTCCGCGATCGGTAATACGTGGATCAGTCCGAAAAACTGTTGCAAGTAATAGTCGTCCAGGTGGGCGTAATAGTACTGCGCGGTCAGGTCCTTGGTGACTTTCCAGTCGCCGCCGGCGAAGTCGAACTGGTTGCTTTCGCGCGCACCACCCAAGGCCGCCAGGCCGGTCTGATCGCTGGAGCCCCGACCGGTGGCATGTTCGATCCGCCCACCGATCAAGGTCAGGTCCTTGAACTCGCCAGAGCTCAACTGGCCGCCTTCGAAGGTTTGCGGCAACAGGCGGCCGTCATTCGCCACCAGGATCGGCAGCTTCGGCAGCAGCGCGCCCAGGCGCAGTTCGGTTTTTGAGATTCTGGCTTTTCCAGTCAGGCCCAGGCGGCTCCATTCATCGACGGCACTGTTATCGCTGTCGGACGGAATCATGCTGCTGCCGACGTGACGCCCCTTGCCACTGTCCAGCGTCACGCCGAGTAGCCCCAGCGCGTCGACGCCAAAACCGAGCTGGCCGTCGGTGTAGCCCGACTTGTAGTCGAGCATGAAACCCTGCGCCCACTCCTCGGTTTTCGAAGGGGCGGCGCTGCCGTCGCGGTTGTCATTATTGAAGTAGAAGTTCTTCAGGCCCAGGTTGGCCTTGCTGTCACTCAGGAAGTCCGCATGTGCCTGGGTGGTTAGTGCAATAGCGCCCAGCGCGAAAGTGACAGCTGTTTTATTTCCTTTCATTTGTATCGACCCTTTTTTTGTAGTTTGAAGTTGGGAGCAGATGAACGGGGGCCCCCGCAGTCGCGGATGCCGGTAATGAGCGTTGTGTGTTGGGCGGTTGGAGTAGCGACAGGCAAGCCCGTTCCCAAGACCAAAGGGTGCGTTCGGGACGGGCTTTTTTATGAAATGACCGAAGCAGTTCAGATTTTGTCGATTGGCAGGCCGTGATTGTTCTTCCACATCAACACCACGGCACTGGCGATGATGGCCACCACGATCAGATAAATGTTGAACATCCAGCCAATGTTTTCCGAGTACAGCCAGGTTGTCAGGTACGAGGCTGTGCCACCGAACACCGCGACTCCAAGAGAAATGCACACGCCGAACATACGGGTGCGATAGCGGGTCGGGATCTGTTCGGAGATCGAAGCCGGTTTGCAGCCGGTGATAAAGCCCACCAACAACAAGCCTGCGGTTTGCGTCACCATCAAGGTCCACGGCTCACTGGAAATCAGGCTCCACAGCGGGAACAGCGTGGCGGCAATCCCGAGCAAGGAGATCAGTGCGGAAATCTTGCGTCCCCACAGATCGGAGAGCCAGCCCGAGATCGGCAGGAACATCAGGTAGATGAGCTGCGCAATGCAACTCATGGTGAACGCACTGCGCGGGTCCATGCCTTTGATGCTGATGGCGTAGATCGACGCCGACGTGACCCAGGTGTAGTAGGTCAACGTGGCGCCGGCTTCATAGAGAAACAACCGGATGCCATGTTGAATGATTTTGCCGCGACTCCAGGCCGACTCGGGTGAGACACCCGCGGCGCTTGGACTGTGCTCGCTTTCCATCATGTTGCGGCGCAACCACAACGCGAAGACGGCCAACAGACCACCGGAGGCGAACGGAATGCGCCAGCCCCATTCCTGCATTTCACTGACAGACAGCAGTGACGTCAGCAGCGCCATGTAGAACGTTGCCAGTAACGATCCGCAACCAACTGCGATAAACACTGTGCTTGACCAAAGTCCACGGCGTTTCGGCGGGGCGATTTCGGCGATGTAGGCATAGGAGGTGGTGGTCTCGCCGCCATGGGCAAAACCTTGCGCCAGTCGGGCCAGCAACAATAGCGCCGAAGCCCAGCTGCCGATGGCGTCATAGGAAGGAATAAAGGCAATCAGGAGGCTGGCACTGGCCATTAGCAGCATAGTACTCATTAGCACCGTGCGGCGCCCCAGCTTATCGGCGAGGATGCCGAAGCAGATGCCGCCGAGAGGTCTCAACAGAAAACCGGCTGCAAACACGGCCAAGGTATTGAGCAAGGCAGAGGTGGCGTTGCTTTTATCGAAAAGTGCCGCGGCGATGTAGACCGAAGCAACGGTGTAGATCGTCCAGTCGAACCATTCAAGCAAGTTTCCCACGCCGGTGGCCATCAATGACTTTCTGCGCAGTGATGTACGGGTTGTTTTGGCCTGCCCGATCGAGACGTCGGGTATGGTCTCGGTAATATTATTCATTGTTGGCTCCGAGATGTTTCATGAACCACGGTATGTGGTGGGTAACGATGGGTTGCGTAAGGTTTGCTAAAAAACGAGGTCTCCAATCCAGCAAAAATCCCCTGTAGGAACGAGCGTTGTGGCGATCCGGCTTGTCTTCAACATTGATGTTGACGGACATATCACTCTCGCGAGCAGGCTTGTTCCTGCAGGGGCACGGTGGATATCAGGCGTTGATGTGCGCCAGCGCGACTTCTTCGATGCCGGCGGCATCGAGCTTGTAGTGTTCGTACAAGTGCGTCGGCGGGGCGATCAAGCTGTATTCGTCGTAGATGCCGTGGCGCCTGAGCTTGACGCCGATGCCTTCGTCTGACAGCACTTCTGCAACCGCAGCGCCGAGACCTCCGAGAACGTTGTGCTCCTCTACGGTCATCATGCGTTTGCTGCGAGCAGCAGCGCGCAGGATGGCATCACGGTCGATCGGCTTGATCGACGCCATGTCGATCACGCCCACGGAACGTCCCTCGGCGTTCATTTTGCGAGCCGCCGCCAACGCCGCATGCACAGTGATGCCACAGGCGATGATGGTCAGTTCTTCACCCTCGATGTGCTCATGGGCCTTGCCGAATTCGAAGACAACACCGTCCTCGTAAACGATCGGGTCGCGACCGCGACCAATGCGGAAATACACCGGTTTGTCATAGGTAGCGGAGGCCTTGATCGCCGCGACCAGTTGCGCACCATCCGCCGGCGAAACGACGGCCAGATCGGCAATCGAACGCATGGTGGCGATGTCTTCTGTGGCGTGGTGCGAGGTACCGTAGAAGCCCAGGGAAATACCGGTGTGGTGTCCAATCAGACGCACCGGTTGCGCCGAATACGCGACGTCCATACGGATCTGTTCGCAGCACAACAGGCCGAGGAACGAAGCAAATGTCGCCACGAACGGCATCACGCCACAGGTGGCCAGGCCGGCTGCGGCGGTGACCATGTTCTGTTCCGAGATGCCGAATTGCAGGTAACGCTCGGGGTACTGGCTGGCGAACTTGTTCAGGCCGTTGGAGTACTGCAAGTCAGCCGAACCGGCCATCACCGGATAGCCGGCTTGGGTCAGTTCAATCAGTGCATCAGACAGGTACGACAGGCCCGGATTGAGTGCATTGAGGCCACGGTACTGCCAGGAATTGGGGGAAAGAGGGGCGTTCATGTTCAGATCTCCATGGCTTCAATTTCAGCGATAGCGCGTTTAGCGTCTTCCGGGTCAAGGTAACCAAGGTGCCAGCCCGGCTCGGTCTCCATATAGGAGACGCCTTTGCCCTTGACGGTCTTGGCGATGATGCAGACCGGTTTCTCACGACGTTCGTCGGCCTTCACCCGGCGCAAGGTTTCGGTCACTTCGGCGATGTTGTGCCCGTCGATCACATGCACTTCCCAGCCGAATGCCCGCCATTTTTCGTCCAGCGGTTCGATGCCGATCACGTCGTCCACCTGTCCGTCGAGTTGGAAACCGTTGCGGTCGACAATCGCGATCAAATGTTTGGCGTTGTGGTGTGCGGCGCTCATGGCCGCTTCCCAGACCTGGCCTTCCTGCATTTCGCCGTCTCCGAGCATGACGAAAACGTCATAGACTTCGCCGGTGAAACGCTGGGCCAGGCACATGCCCAGGCCACCGGAGAGGGCGTGGCCGATGGAGCCGGAGGAGAAGTCGATGCCGGGCACTTTGCGCATGTCAGGGTGATCGCCCAGAGGGCTGCCCAGGCGGGTGTATTCATCGAGCCATTCCTTGGGGAACACCCCCAGGTCAGCCAGGATCGGGAACTGACCTACGGCGGCGTGGCCCTTGCCCATCAGGAAGCGGTCGCGGCCTGGCCATTTCGGCTCTTCGGGACGGATCGTCATCACGTCGTAGTACAGCGCCGAGAACAGTTCGGCGGCGGAAAAAACCGAGGTGTAGTGGCCGGTCTTGGCGATTTCGATCAGGCGGATGGTTTCCAGGCGAACGAATTTCGCCCGGTCCTTGAGCTTCTTGACGGTCTCGGCGGACGGCACAAAATTGCTGGCTTTCCACTGTTCGAGGGTTTCGCGGGGTGTAGACATCTCTACCTCCAATCACAGGCATGAAATTGCTGAAGTTGAATCTCAGTGGTGGGGGGTGAACTTCAACCGGACGGTTGTGTGTTCAAGGTGTTATCAGGGAGCACTCAATGGGCCAGGCCCTCCAGTGCGCGCATCGCGGCGATCAGTTCGGCGCAGGTCAGCGGGCCGCCGGATACCGAGGCGAAGTTGCGGGCGTGTGGGGCTTTGAGCGTGGGTTCGGCCACCTGCATCAGCAGCTCATCGTCGAAGCTCGACACACCCAGCTCGGCAAGGTTGCGTGGCAGTCCGATGCGTTGATAGAAACTCAACAGATCGCCCATGAGTACGGCGTCGCGGTCCTCCAGTACAAGCTGCACCAGCAGGCCGTACGCCACTTGCCAACCGTGGACCTGTTGCTGTGCACCGGGGATTTTCGACAGGCCGCGTGTCATCGCGTGGGCGATCGACAGACCGCCGCTTTCAAACCCCAGGCCGCTCATCAACAACACCGCTTCGATCAAGTGATCGAAAGCCTGCGTCACCTCGCCGGTGCCGGCCTGGGCCAGTGCCGGTTCAGCGTATTGCCGTATGACCTGATAGCACTCGCGGGCCAGGGCCAACCCCGACAACGCCGGACGAGCGCCGAACATATTGACGCCGCCTGACTTGAAGCACTGTTCGGCTTCGAATTTTTTGGTCAAGGCATCGGCAATACCGGCCAACAAGAATTGGCGCGGTGCCTGGGCAATCAAACCGGTATCCACCAGCACGTAGCGCGGACTGACGAGCAGGTGACCGACTTCGCTCAACTGATGCCGGGCGTCGTAGACCACGTAGTTTTTTGAGGTGGGAGCGTCATTGGAGGCCACGGTGGGCATGGTGATCAGTGCATGCCCCGAGCTGTGGGCGAGGGCTTTACCGGCATCGATGCATTTGCCGCCACCGACGGCCAGGATCATGTCGAACGCGATGGTTGCGGCGGTGTTTCTCAGGTCGGCGATGCCGTCGGCGGTGATTTCGCCATCAAAGGTGATGTAGTGCAACTGGATGTCTGCTTGCGCACAGGTGTCATCGAGCCGCGACCGAATCAAGCCCAATACATAACTGTCGATGACCACCAGGGCCTGGCGACCACAGTGCGCCAGAAAAGTACCCGCTTGAGCGAGTACTTCAGTGCCCTGGACGTATCTTCCGGGTGAACCGAAAACCAGATTCATTCTTTACCTCACGTCTACTGCTTATTGTTATTTGGGGCCTGCCGACAGGGTGCCAGGCGCTCGGTTTTATTGTGATGCATGATATATCATGTTTTTAGGCGGTCAAGTCCCCAATCGACGAGCTAACCTCAGGCGATCGAATATCCGCCGTCTACAGGCAATGTAGTGCCCGTCACATACCGCGCGTTATCTGAGACCAGGAAGGCGATTACGTTGGCCACATCCTCCGGCTCGCCCCAGGTTTTCAGAGGAATGCGCGCCATGATGCTTTCCGAGCGTACCGGGTCTTCGAATGCCCGGCGCGAGAGATTGGTCAGGATCCAGCCCGGTGCCACGGCATTGGCGCGTACGCCATCGGTGGCCCAGGCCACGGCCATGCAACGCGTCAATTCGCTGATGGCAGCTTTGCTCGACGCATAGGCCGGGGTTTTCGCCGAGCCGAAAATGCCCCACATCGAGGCGAAGTTCACCACCGCGCCGCGTGCCGCTTTCAAACCGGGCAGGGCGGCGTTGGTGATGCGCAACACGGCGGTCAGGTTCACGTCCATCACGCGACTGAAGCCATCAAGCGCCCACTCGCGGTTGTGATCGATTATGCCGGCGGCGTTGACGATCGCATCGACGCGTTCGAACTGCGCGAAGAAGCCGTTCACCGCTTCATCGTCGGTGACGTCCAGTTCCTGGTAATGAATGCCTGGCACCCGTTGCTCGGGCTCACCGAGGCCGACAGTGAATACCTCATAGTCATCAGCGAGCAGGCGTTGTGCGGTGGCCAGGCCGATGCCCGAACCACCGCCGGTAACGATTGCGGTTTTTTTCATGGTGTTTCCTCCAGATGGATCAAAGGCGAGTCAAGCGCCGCATTGCGCAAACAGGAACTCGGCCAGCAAATCGATCTGTCCGGTGATCATGTGGGCACCTTTGTGAATGACGCAGCCGCGCTCGGCGGCAGCGCTGAGCAAAGGCGTGATATCCGGGTTCATCACCACTTCGCCGACCACCGTGCCGGGGGCCAGGGTGTCGATCGGTAGTGGCAGGGGATCATCAGCCTTGAGGCCCAGCGCGGTGCCGTTGATCACCACATTAAAGCCAGTGGCGTCGGTGGGACCGGCATTGATCCGGCGGGCAGGGAACATGTGCCGCAGTTCAAGCACCAAGTCTTCAGCCTTGGCCGGTGTGCGATTGCTGATCACCAGTTCCTGGATGTCTTCGGCCAGCAACGCGTGGGCGATACCTGTGGCGGCACCGCCCGCACCGAGCAGCAACACGCGCTTATCTCGCAAGTCATGGCCCTGCTTTTTCAGACCGGCAACGAAGCCGTCGCCATCGAACATGCGCCCGCTGAAACGCCCGTCGGGCAGACGCCTGGCGACGTTGCACACGTTCAGCAGACGTGCCGTACCTTTGAGTTCATCACACAACTTCGCCACTTCAAGCTTGTGAGGCACGGTGACGATCACCCCCGCCAGATTCTCTATACCGCGCAAGCCTTCCCACGCACTGGCCAGGTTAGCCGGCGAAACTTCCCAGGGCACCAGCACGCCGTCATATCCCACGCGCTCCAGTAGCGGGTTGAAAAACTCAGGGGTGCGCAGGTGCTTGGCGGGATAGGTGAGATGGACCACGACCCGTGTTTTACCGCTGATAGGCATTGGAGGTTCCTTGGTGAATTTGTTGTGATGTATGATATATCCTTGATCTGTCCATGCGTCAACACCAAGACTGCGTCTCGAATACAGCGCGATGAAAAGGTCATGATGTATGATGCGTTATATTCGCCGCCGGCCGCTGTCGTCTCTATCTATCCGGTGGGCGCACCCTTTTTGACATGGAGAACGAACCACCGTGACAGTGCATAAGCCCATCGATAAAGGCAATTTGAGCGAACGGGTCTACGCCATCATCCGCACCGCGCTGATGGACGGTCAGTATCAACCCGGGGACCGTTTGCGGATCAGCGCACTGGCCGAAGAGTTCGGGGTGTCGATTACCCCGGTGCGTGAAGCGATTTTCCGCCTGGTCAGCGACCATGCCCTGGACATGAAAGCCGCGACCTCGATATATGTCCCGGAGCTGACGGTCAGCCAGTTACGGGAAATCCAGTTGATACGGCATCTGCTGGAAGGCGAGGCCGCGGGCATGGCCGCCCTTCGGGTAACGCTGCCGGAACTGGAGAAGCTCGAAGCCATTCAGGATGCCTTCCAGAAAGCGGTAGCCGTCGACCACAAGCAGGCCGCGTTGCTCAATCGGGAATTCCACTTCGGGTTGATTTCCGCTGCGCGCATGCCTGTCGTGGCCAAGACCCTGGAGAACATGTGGGTCATCATGGGACCGCTGTTGAGCCGTTTCCACGCAGAAGTGCCCAAGCGCGAACTTGCCAGCTCCAAACACAAGCATTTCGAAGTACTGGAGGCCTTGCGCAACCGGGATTCGGACAAGGCCAAAGGGGCCATGCAAGCCGACATTGCCTGGGGCGAGCTGATGATCGAATGGCTGGAGCAGAAGGAAAACCTCGCCGAGGCGTGAAGCCCTGTCGCCCGAGTTCCCCATGGGAGTGTCGGGCGATATCGTTTTAGCCATGCACAGCAGGCGCGTTATTTCAGCCGATCAAGCAACACCTCGCCGACTTCGGTGGCCGAGGCTGGATTCTGGCCTGTGATCAACTCGCGATCGACGATGACATGGGACGTCCAGTTTGCCGTGTTACTGCTGTACGACCCGCCGGCTTTCTCCAGCGCGGTTTGCGGGTAGAACTTCATCTCGCCACCCTTGAGCAGACTTTTGGCCGCTTCCTCTTCCTTGTTGCTGATAACGGTCATCTTGTAGCCCGCATAGATCCAGTCGGTACTGGCCCTCATCGGCTTCGCAGCCTGGAGTCGTCGGGTGAAGTCCTGCGCATCGGGCAAGGTCGACAACAGGGCGATTGGGCCATGGCAGACGAGGGCGGTGGTCTTGCCTTGAGCATGGAAGTCCACCAGCAAGCGACCCAGGGCCCGGCTGTGCAGCAGATCCTGCATTGGCGCATGACCACCGGGAATGTAGACCGCATCGAAATGCGCGTAACCGATCTGCTCCACCTTGGCGAGACTGATGACCGGTGATTGCTGCGCTACGGTCAGTTTCAACTGGTCGAGTAGAAGCTTGTAGGTCTCCAGCAGGGCTTCATCGTTGTTGAAGTACATTTTGTCGATAGACGTCTTGTCCACGGTAGGAACCTTACCGTTCGGCGTCGCGAAGGTAACGTGATGGCCGGCGTCGAGCAGCATTTTCACCGGTTGCAATAGCTCGTTCAGGTAAAAGCCGGTCGAGAAAACCTTGCCTCCTTTCAAATCGAGGGTGGCCGAATCGGAAAGCACCACAAGCACGTTGCCGGCGCTCGCCGTCAGGCTGGTGCCGATCAGGGCTGTGGTCAGGGCAATACGGGTCAATGTCTTCATGTCGGGAGTCCGGGAACAGTCAGGCGAACAGTCGTCGCCCCTTGGCAGGACACTCTATTGGCGTGTTATATGGCGATAAACCACCTCCAGAGGAATTCATTTGGACTCGAGAAGCAATAATGCCGCGTAAATTTGACCATCTTGGAGATGTGGAAGCCTTCATCTGTGTGGTGGAGCAGGGCACTGTCAGCGCAGCTGCCGTGGCGCTGGCGACCACACCGTCGGTGCTCAGCCGGGCGTTGACCAGGCTGGAGTCGCGCCTTGGCGTGCAGCTGTTGCGACGTACCACCCGTCGGCTCAGCCTGACAGACGCCGGCAGGTTGTACCTGGAACAGACCCGACTGGCGTTTACACAGATCGAGGAGGCCGAACGAACCATTCGTGGCCAGGAGGGTGAGTTGAGTGGCCGGGTGCGGATGAGCGTACCGACCACCTATGGGCATCACCGTCTGCCGCCGCTGCTCAGCGCATTTGCCCGGCAATACCCTGCAGTCCAAGTAGAACTGAGTATTACCAATCGCAACGTTGACCTGGTTGCCGAGGGCTATGACCTGGCGATTCGTTTGGGGCCGTTGCCCGACAGTGGACTGGTCGGACGCAAGCTTGAAGATGCGCGTTTGTCGCTGGTCGCGTCTCCTGATTACCTGGCCCGCGCCGGTGTTCCAGAGACACTGGAGATGTTGAGGGAACACATTTGCTTGCCGTTCATCATGCCCAGCAGCGGCAAGATAGGGCCCTGGTTGTTCTGTCTCGACGGGAAAAACCTGGAGTGGGTGCCGCAAGCCAATGTCGTGGTGTCGGATGATGTCCTCGGAATCGTTTCACTGGCACTCAGCGGTTTGGGGATCTGCCAGACCTATGACTTCATCATCCGCGAAAGGGTGCTGCGCGGAGAGTTGGTAGAGATCCTTGCGCAGTTGAGTGGACGCAGCAGGCCATTCTCGATTATCTATCCGCCTCACCGGCAGTTATCAGCCGCATCCAGAGCACTGATCGACTTCATTTTAGTTAAGACTCAATCCTGAGCTTCATCGACTGGACACCCAAGCGGGTGAGCGATCGAACTTCCTGGTCCGGTTGTGTTGGTGCTGAAACACTCCGGATTGGCTTTCTTGCGTCAAACTGATTTGAATGCTGAGCGTTTTATATGAAGCCACTTTTGCCGGTTTCAGATTCCCTTGAGCGATGGTGAAGGACAACAACCTGGTCCGGACGTTTTCCGCCATCACGAAAGGCTACTTCTGGCCGTTCTCTGCCGGTCGTGGGAGGCAGAAAACGACCCAGAGGTTGAGGACAACCAGAGCGTACGTGCCGGGGATGTGCTGTTTCGCATCGACGATCGCGACTACCGCGCAAAACTGGCGCAAGCCGAGGCCAATGTCAGCGCCGCCAGGGCGCGCCTGGCTGACGTCGATGCGCAAACCCAGTTGCAGCGCGCCCTGATTCGCGAAGCCGCAGCCCAGCGACGTTCAGCCGTGGCCAGGATGAATCTGGCAACCAAGACCCACGATCGCAGCCGCAAACTGATTGTCAGCAACGCGGTCAGCCAGGCGTTGGTCGATGAAAGCGACGAGGCTCGCTCGAGAGCTGAGTCGTCGGTGTCTGCTGCCTCGGCCACGGTTGACGCGCAACAACAACGCATCGCCGTGCTGGTGGCCCAGCGCGAAGCGGCCGTTGCAACCGTTGCCCAGGCCCAGGCCGCGCGGGATCTGGCGCAGATCGACCTCGACAGCACCGTGGTCCGCGCGCCGGTGGATGGCGTGATCGGCAACCGTCAGGTGCGCATCGGCCGCTATGTGACACCGGGCGTGGCCTTGCTCGATATCGTGCCGGTCCATGACGTGTGGGTCGTGGCCAACTTCAAGGAAACCCAGCTCGAACACATCCGCCCCGGCCAGCGCGTGCGCATTACCGTCGACGGCTACCCCGACACCGCCCTTGAAGGGAGGGTCGACAGCTTCGCACCGGGCAGCGGCTCGGCGTTCAGCCTGCTCCCGGCCGACAACGCCACCGGCAACTTTGTGCGGGTCGTGCAGCGCGTGCCGGTCAAGATCCGCCTGGTGCAAAACCCGTTGCCGGGGCGCATCGTGCCCGGTCTGTCGGCACGGGTTGATGTGGCGCAAGGCGACGTTGAGCAAAGGGTCGTAGCGCAAGGGGAAGGGTCATGAACACGCTGGCCGCGACCGTGCGCAGCCACGCCAGTACCACGACTGGCCTGCTGCTCATGGTGGGCATCGTGCTGGCGGCGCTGACGGAAGCGATTGCCAGCACTGTGCTGGCCCTGGGGCGCAGCGACATCCTCGGCGACACTTATGCCACGCCCGATGAGTTCGCCTGGCTGGATGTCGGCTACACCGCCTTCAAGCTGATCGGCTTCATCACCGCCGCCTGGCTGCTGAGCCGCTTCGATCCGCGTCGCGTGATCATCGGCGCCGTCCTGCTCATGGGCCTGGCCTGCGCCTTGGCCGCCATCACCGCGCGGCTGGACGTGCTGATCGCGCTGCGCATCCTTCAGGGCTTCGCCGGCGGCACCTTGCTGGTCGGCGGCCAGGCAGTGATCTTTTTCGCCTTTGCGCCATCCCGTCAGCCGATCCTTCAGGCTCTATTCGCCATGGGCTCGGTGGTTGCGCCCGCGACACTCGCCCCGGCGCTGCAAGGCTGGTTGATCGACAGCCAGGACTGGACCTGGATCTTCCTCAGCGTCGTGCCGGTGGCGCTGGCGTCTGGCGGACTTCTGCTGATGGTCGACAGCTCGATGCCCGCGCAAGTCCGGCGTCCATTCGACTGGATCGGCGTCTCACTGATCTCCACCAGCCTGTTCAGCCTCACCTGCGTCTTCAGCCAGGGCGAACGCTGGGACTGGTTCGAGGAGCCGCGCATCCTCTGGCTGAGCGTGATCGGGGTCGCCACGCTGCTGGCATTTTTTGGTCAACAAGTGTTGGCCAAGGGGCAGGGCCTGCTCGACTTCACCCTGTTCCAGTCCAGCGATTTTTCCTTCGCGTTGATCGTCAGTTTTGTCGCCGGTGCCGCGTTGTTCGGCAGTGCGTTCCTGATCCCGGCCTTCGCGTTGTCGGTCCTTGGCTTCACGCCCACCGAGGCCGGCCTGCTGTTGTTGCCCAGTGGCGCGCTGTTCATCGGCGCATTGCTGGTTGCCGCCTTTCTGTTTCAAGTCCGTCGGGTGGCGCCGTTCGCTACCGTGCCCTTCGGCATCCTGATGATCATGATTGCGATGTGGATGCTTTCCGGCTCCACCAGTGAAAGCGGCGCGGACGACATGATGGCCGCCATCCTGTTGCGCGGCCTGGGCCTGGGCTTCCTGTTTCTGTCGATCACCCTGATCGCGTTCAGCGATCTCAACAGCCGCAACCTCGCCGGCGGCATAGGCCTGTTCAATACCGGTCGCCAGTTGGGTGGCCTGATGGGCGTCGCCGGGCTGCAGACACTGATCGAGCACAACGTCGCCGCCAACGTCTCGATCCTCGGCACCCATGTCACCCCGGGGGCGGCCACGGTGATCGAACGCCTGACCACCACCACCACCGCGATGTTGATGGGCAAAGGCATGGACGCATTGGCTGCAGGTCGCGGGGCGGCGAGTCTTCTCGGACGGGCTGTTTCAGGGCAGGCCACGGTGATTGCCTTCGACTCGGCATTCTTCGCCGTGACCCTGCTGTTCGCCGTCGCCGCGCCCATGCTGGTGGCCATCAAGATCGCATTTGCGCGACGGGCGAAAGCGCGTGCCATGGGCGCGGTGCTGTAAAACCGGTACCGACTTCCCTTGTGGGAGCTCAACCGAGAATTACGCGGGCTTTTTGGGTGTTGCGATTCGGATGTGACGGAACATTGATTACATTGCGTATCAACTGTAATACGCGGTAGCGGCATTATCAGTAATGCCCATCACAAATACAGTAAGGCGGACGATTCTTGCGTAACTAAGGTGTCTTTGATGATTCAGAGCATGATGAAAACGGCTTGCCTGACAGCGCTTCTTGTCGCAGGCGCAGCCATGCCGTTCGCCCAGGCTGAGCCACTACCACTGGGCAAAACCGGTGCCATGCATAATGAAGATGTGGAATGGCGCAGCTTTGCGGCTTTCCCCAAGGAAGTGAAACTGGCTGTGCTGGTCGGCGACCCCAGCAAATCAGCACCCTACGTCGTGCGGGTCAAAGTGCCCAATGGCACCAAACTGATGCCCCATACGCATCCTGAAGATCGTATCTACACCGTCATGTCCGGGGTTTTCTACATTGGCTTCGGTACGGTTTTCGATCCGGACAAACTGGTTGCCTATGGCCCCGGCAGCGTAGTGATACTCCCGGCCAATACCCCACACTTCCACTGGGCCAGATCAGGCGAGTACATCTCGCAAGTCTACGGGACAGGCCCGCTGGGTCTTAAGTATGTAGATAGCCACGATGATCCGCGCAATGCAGTGAAGTAAGGCCATCACCGCCTGAAAACCGACCAGTCTCCCGCAGATGCATCTGGACCCACTGTGGGAGCGAGCCTGCTCGCGAAGACGGCGGATCAGTCACCGATGATGTTGAATGTAACGCCGCTTTCGCGCGCTGGCTCACTCCCACACATCACTGATGAAACGTACGCCCCAACGCATCCAGCCGCGACGCAATCGGCGGTAACTGCTGACTGCTCAACGCCAGGGTCTCCACATCATCCGCCGTACTCTGCGCAATCGACTGCACCGACTGTAACCGCCCGACAATTTCCAGGCTCGCCGAGGACTGTTCCCGAGTGGTCGTCACAATCCGCCCATTGAGCTCATCAATCTGCGAAATATCACTGCCCACCGCCTGCAACATCGCCGCTGCCAACTGACTGTCCTCGACACAGCGCTCCACACCCTCACGACTGTCATGCATTGCCTCGACCGCCTTGCGGCTGCCTTGCTGCAACGCCTCGATAATCGTCCGGATTTCCTTGGTGGAAACCGCCGTACGCTGCGCCAGACTGCGCACTTCATCCGCCACTACCGCAAACCCTCGACCCTGCTCACCTGCCCGCGCCGCCTCGATGGCGGCATTGAGCGCCAGCAAATTGGTTTGCTCGGCAATGCTGCTGATCACCTCCAGAACGGTCCCGATCTGCTGCGCCTGACCCGCCAGCACCTGCACGGTTTCGTGGGTGCCGTTCAGGCGCGACGCCAACTGCGTGATCTCCTGTCGAGCCCGATTCACACTCTCCTGACCTCGAGTGACCTGCGCACTGGCCTGTCCGGCGTGTTCAACCGCATGCTCGACATGCACGGCGATATGCCCCATCGCATCCCCCATGCGCTGCATCGAACCGGTCATCTGGGCAATTTCCGTCAACTGATGCTGCGCGCCTTTCTCCAGCGTCGTACTCGCCTTGGCAATCTTGTGGCCCAACTCACCCAACCCTTGAGAATCACGCACCACGCCGTCAACCAGCGCCGTAATCTGCGTCAGAAACTGATCGAAACGCTCCGCCAGCGACACATGCACTGCGTCCTTGTCACCCTTGCCGGCATCCACCGTCAACTGCGACGTGACCGCGAGCATCTTGTCCAGCATGTCCTGACTCTCCACCGCATCCGCCTGACTGTGCAGCGCCAGGTAGAGCAGGGCGACCGTCTCCATCACCACATAAAACGCGTGCACGAACACCATCGTCCAGCCACCGTGATGCGCCATCACAAACACCGGAAATCCCTGATGCTGCAGCACATGAAACACCACGTGATGAACCGCGATAGCCGCAGCAGCCACCAGGATCGGCAGCCAGTCGCGATAAAACGTCAGCACCGCCAACAACGCGAAAATCCCGAAGTGCGACTCAATGACCCCCCGGGCCTGATTGATGTGCAACGCCGCCATCACCATCAGACCCACACCCAGGCAACAGCGCATGAACCGCGTGCCGCCGATGGCGCGATACAACACCGTCAACACCCCACTCGTCCCGCCGCCCACCAACAACGCCTGCACGAACGTGTCGTGCCAGAACGCCAGGCCCAACGCGAAGACGAACATCAGCCAGATCAAACCCAGCATGATGCGGTCGGCTTTGCGGTAGTGCTCAAGGAAACGAGGGGGGAAGGGCATGCACGCTTACTCCATGTCATTGAGCGAGGGTGAAGCAGGGAAGTAGGGCAGATGCTGGCTGGACAAGCCTGCCAATGACCCTGTGGAGAGGGAGCTTGCTCCTGTTGCCCCGAGCACGGAACGGTGCAACGGGAGCAAACGCCCTCACCACAGGGTCATGGGTTGGTTTTGTTGGGGGGATGCATGAGGCGTCGGGGAGAGCGTAGCCGTTTGCCATCATCTCGCAGTAAGCAACGTCGTTCGGGGACAAGATTGTCAGAAATAGAGGCAAGTTATGCTGAAATGGCGGGGAAAAGGTCGGTAGCTTTTGGGAAGGCAAACACATCAAATTCGCTGCACACAACGCACACTCAATGGACGTCTTTGGATCAGGTTTCGGGAGTTGCGTTGACCAGTATTTCAACTGGATGTCTATTCCTCATCTACGCTTATTTTGGCTAGTAGCCTCCTGAAAAGGGGACGGATTTATTTAGCAAGTCGAAAAGTGTCGAAAAGGGGACGGATTCTGAGGGATCCCCGTTTTTTCCTACGAGAAATCAAGAAGTTGGGAATTGAAGAGACCTGCACGGGTCGGCAACTTGTATTGCACCACAAAAAAACAAGATACCGATCCCATGCAGGCCATCCGATTCTTACACAGCGCGTTCGCTCAAGCACTTCCCACTGTCCATTCTCGTCGTCTAAAAACACTGATGTGTTGTGTCAGTTCGTTACTGCGCGGCCGTCGTCTAACGCTGACAGGAATTGGTCGATTCATGCCGGGCAAGGCTTATCCCAAACACGCCATCAAACGAGTGGACCGACTGCTCGGTAATCGTCATCTGCAAACAGAGCGCTCGTTGTTTTATTGGGTCATGTTGCGAGCCTTGCTGGGATCGCTGAAACATCCTTTGATCCTGGTCGACTGGTCACCAATTGACGCGGCGGGTGAGTTCTTTTTATTGCGCGCTGCGATCCCGTTGGCTGGGCGCTCGTTTCCTATTTACGAAAGCGTTCACGAGCGTGAAGGATGTCCGAAATATCAAAAGCGATTGCTGCAAACGTTGGCCGAAATACTCCCCAAAGACTGCGTTCCGATCCTTGTAGCCGATGCGGGTTTTCGACGACCCTGGATCAAGGCTGTCGAGGCGCAAGGCTGGTATTACGTGGCTCGGGTGCGCAATCGCGACCTCTACCGCTGCGACTCGAACACTTGGTTGCCAGTGAAAAATCTCTATGCTTTGGCGTCTTCTTCACCAAAGTCGTTGGGCCATATCGAGATGACCCAAAGTGCTCCGCATTTTATTCATTTGTACTGCGTCAGGCATCGCGCCAAGGGGCGAAAACATCAACGCGTCACCGGCTCAATCGCCAAAAACAAACTCAGCAGGCAATCGGCTAATCGTGAACGAGAGCCGTGGTTACTGGCCAGTAACCTGCCAGAGGAGCAATGGAATCCGTCGAAAATCGTGGCAATTTACAAACAACGGATGCAGATAGAAGAAGGCTTCCGGGATGTAAAAAGCGAGCACTACGGTGTTGGCGTAACTCGCCATCGAAGCCACTGTCCGCGCCGAATTGAAGTGCTGTTGCTGATCTCGGCATTGGCTAACTACATCATCTGTTTAACCGGATTGCAGGCCCGCGAAGCAGGTCATGAACATCGTTTTCAAAGCAATAGCCTTAAACGTCGGCGAGTGTTGTCGCTATGGCGATTGGGGTTGGAATACTGGCGCAGCGGACGCGGCTCAAAGTCTCGAAAAACCTTGGAGAGACTTGAGCACGCGTTGCGAGACGAAGTACATCAACAAGCACAGGCGCTGGGATAGGTTTGTGGGGATCCCTCAGGGACGGATTTATTTTTATTTGATGGGTTTACCTTCGAAAGCGCATCATTGCCAAAAAAATCCGGTTTTTATGCGGGTGTTTATACCGATCTCTATGCATAAACACCAAAAAGCCCGGCTGATCAGGCCGGGCTTTTTGAGTGGTGCGGTGTAGCGGATTAGTTAGACAACGGTGTTGCCTTTCAGGCGGTCAGAGCCATCAGCGGCGATGGTGTTGCCGTGCAGGCGATCCGAACCATCGGCGGCAACGGTGTTGCCGTGCAGGCGATCAGAGCCATCAGCGGCAACGGTGTTGCCTTTCAAACGATCCGAACCATCGGCAGCCACAGCGCGTTTTTCGAGCAGGCGATCAGCGCCACCTTCAGCCACACGATTCTGGATCAGACGATCCGAACCACCTTCAGCCACACGGCTTTCGATCAGACGATCCGAGCCGCCTTCAGCGACGACAGGTTGAGCAGAGGTCGCGGCGAAAGCGTTCACTGCGAAGATCGAGAAAGCGATGCTGAGGAGGGTTTGGCGTTTCATGATCGTGTGCTCCGGGGGTGTTTGGTTGGTATGGAGCAGATGTTACGCCGCAGGATTTTTAAGAGAACTTCATTGAGTTAATGGTGACTATTGACGCAGTCAATGGTTGTTCGGTGATCCCCTGTGGGAGCGAGCCTGCTCGCGAAGAGGGCGGTACATTCAACTTCAATGTCGACACGCCGCCTTCGCGAGCAGGCTCGCTCCCACAGGTTAAATGCTCAGCGGGAGCGCGCCGCGGGGCCGCTACTCTTCCATGCTGGCGCCCGATCCGCCTAACTCGCTGGGCACATCCTTCAGCTTCGGCAATCCATCCTTGATACGCAGCACCGCCTCCTGATAGTGGACGTGGACCCCCGGTTCGTACGCGAGATCCGGGATAACGGCGGCATACACGTCAATGAGCCCCATCCCCGGGTGCTCGGTGAAAAGGTGCCCGCCGCAAGTCTTGCACCACTTGCGGTAACTCTGCGGGGTCTTGTTGTAGGTGCCGATGTTCTCGGCACCCCGGGTCACTTGCACCGCCTCGGGTTTCCACAGCGTGAAGGCATTGACCGGACCTGCTGACCAATGCCGACACGATTCGCAGTGGCAATAGCCCATCGCGGCCGGCTCGCCGCTGACGGTGAACTCGACTGCACCGCAAAAACAACTGCCCTTGTAAGACCGTTCAGTGTTCATGGAATGACTCCTCGATCAAGGGTGACTTTATGCGTCGATGTAGCGCACTGAGGTCGCCGCTGTGCGCCGTACCTGCAATTCGAAAATGTCAGGGCGTGCGTAGTGGCCGGTCACGTCGAGCGCGCGCCGCGCGGGTGCCACCAGGGCGACGTCGATGTCTGCATACAAAATGCCGGCCTCCCGGTGCAATGGACCGGCGACGATCCGGCCTTGGGGATTGACCACCACCGAGTCGCCGTCGTTGATCCATTCGTCCGGATCGGCAAACAGTTGGGCACGCGCCGGGAAGTCGTCGGGGATGTCGCCACCGCGCAGCGCGGTTCCGCTGCCGAGCACCCAGCAGCGGCCTTCGAGTGCGATGTGCCGCATCGTGCTGATCCAGCCTTCGCCCGTGTCGTACGTGGGGGCGACGTAGATTTCTACCCCCTGGGCATACAGTGCATAGCGGGCCAACGGCATGTAGTTTTCCCAGCAGATCAGCGCACCCAGGCGACCTGCGGGTGTATCGACCGCACGTAACCCGGAGGCATCGCCGAAGCCATGCACCATGCGCTCGGGATTGGTGGGCATGAGCTTGCGGTGCCGGTTGAGCATTGCGCCGTTCGCGCCGATCACGACTACGCTGTTATAGAGCGTGCCGCCGCCATTGTGCCGGTCGCATTCATTGATGCCGCACACGATCGTCACGGCGTGAACGCGGGCCACCTCGCACAGTGGGCTCAGGTCACCGTTGGTAATATCAACAGCGTTGGCCAGCAACCGCGTGTGCAACTGGCCCATGACAGCTCCATCCTTTCCTGCCGCCAGCCGCCAGATCCACGACGGATAACCGGGAATGTAAGATTCGGGCAAAACGATCAGCGAGGCTCCCGCCGCCGCGGCCTCAGCGACCGATTGCACGGCCCGGGCGATTGTCGCGCTACGATCGAGCAGCACGGGCGGGCGCTGAATGATGGCTACCTTGGTCATGGCGTTCTCCTTTGGCACTTGGCTTCGAAGTCTTGAGCCTGCGCGCAAGGAAGGGGCGGGACTAGTTCAGAATCTGAAGTGTTGCAATCGCGGAGTCCAGGCAATGGAAGAGAGCTACGGTCAGTTCTGCACGGTCGCACGGGGTGCCGAAGCACTGTGCGAGCGCTGGACACCCTTGGTTGTGCGCGAACTGCTATGTGGCAGCAAGCGCTTCAACGAACTGCACCGCGGCGTGCCCCGGATGTCCACCGGCCTGCTGGCGCAACGGCTGCGCCATCTGGAAGAGATTGGCGTCGTTCGTCGCACGGCCGTCGGCAAAGTCCGGGAATACAGCCTGACCGAGGCGGGCGAGGAACTGCGCCCCATCATCATGGCGCTGGGTCATTGGGGCGCACGCTGGATCGGCAGCCGCCTGCGCGATGACGAACTCGACGCCGGCCTGCTCATGTGGGACGTACGTCGTTTCGTCCACATCGAGACATTCCCGCCGCGACCGGTGGTCATCCAATTCAAATTCCGCGACGCCCGGCCCGGCGAGCAAGCCTGGTGGCTGGTGGTTGAAGAGGGCGTGGCAGACCTGTGCCGCGACGACCCCGGCCGCGAACTGACCCTGATCGTCGACTCCAGCGTGCGCGCATTGACCGAGGTTTGGACGGGCGACCGCACACCGCGGGAGGTGCTTGAGTCGCGGGAGCTGCGTGTGGATGGCGCGGTGAAGGATGCGCAGAGCTTGTGGCGTTGGTTGGGAACGAGTGCGTTTGCTGGGACGCGGAGGGCGGTGGCAAGTCGGTAATCACGCTGGCCCGTTCTTCCCTTTGCTGTCATGTTTCGGTTTTCAGGAGCCAGTCATTACCGCCAGAAACACTTAATGGTTTATCGACTACAGTCGATAGCTTGACGTACAACTTTCTTGTTACGACGCCTTGCGGGAATCTATGCCCAACACCACTACCCCCAGCCCGCCGTCCAGTCGCTCCAGTGTGGCATTGACTCGTGCTTCTCTTTTCAAGTTTCTGTGGCTACTGGTTGGCGTCTTTTTGCTCGCCAGCTATTTGCTGGTTTACCTGGCGAATGATCTGGACCGGACGGAGGAGGCCGAGAGTGCTTTCTATACGAGAAAAGCGGTGCAATCGCTGGAGAAATCACTGCTATTGACTGTCAAGGATTACGCCTTCTGGGGGGATACCTATCGGCAGTTGCACACGCAAGTGGATATCGACTGGGCCTACGTGCGTCAGAATGTCGGCCCGACGCTTTTCACGGATTTTGGGTTCGAGGGAATGTTTGTCGTTAATGACAGTAATCGCACCGTGTACGCGGTGGTCAAAGGCGAGCTGAAACCGGTTGACGCCTCGCAATGGCTCAAACAGTCGATGGGGGCCATTCTCGAAAGGGCACGCGCGGGGGAGGAAGCGGAAATCCCGACATCGGCCTTCATCAATATTGGCGGCGTACCCGCGCTGGTGGTAGCGGCGGCGATAACGCCGGGAACCGATCCTACGGTCTTGCGCGATGGCAGGACGCCTTCGGTGTTGATATTCGTCGACGTCCTGGAGCCAGCCAAGCTCGCAGCACTGGGCCAGGATTTCGGGGTTGATGACTTGCGGGTGGCCGCGCCTGACGAACTAAACGACCCGTCAGTCTTTTCATTGGGCGAAAACGGTAGTGCGGGCACCTTGCATTGGAGTCCGCCCGAGCCAGGCCAGCGCTTGCTTGGGCTGGGCTTGCCATTGGTGGGCTTTGCAGCACTGTTGGTTTGCCTGATGACCTGGGTCATCTTGCGTCGCACGACGGCGAGTGCTCAGGCACTTGATGCCAGTTACGCATCGTTGCAACGCAGCCAAATGGCCTTGGCGATCAGCGAGGCTCGTTTTCGTGATGTCGTTGAAGCCAGTTCAGACTGGGTATGGGAAATAGACGCCGATTGGCGCTTCATCTACCTGTCCGAACGATTCGAGAATGTGACGGGACTGTCCAGGGACCTCTGGATCGGTGCACCCATGGACGATCTGCTGCGTACCGAGTTAGGTGCGGTCTCTCAGTGGCTCTGCATCCCGAACCGGCGCCCGAACATCAGTGTCCAGTGCCGCTATGTCGATACCAAGGGGCAAGAGCGCATCACGCGTGTTTCGGCGCGAAAGATGGCCGGTGGAGGATTTCGCGGCACGGCAACCGACATCACCGAAGAAGTCGAAGCCCGCCGTCGAATCGAATTCCTTTCACAACACGATGCCCTGACCGGGCTGCCCAACCGGACGCGGCTGCAAGAGTTTCTTGACGGTAAGCTCAAGGCTTTGCCTACCGTGGAGCATCCGTTGGTCATGCTCAGCCTGGACCTCGATCGATTCAAACCGGTGAACGACCTGCTGGGGCATGCCGCAGGTGACCTCGTACTCAACGAAGTGTCGAATCGGCTGGCAGAGTGTATCCGTCATGGAGACCTCGTCGCACGAATAGGCGGGGACGAGTTTGTACTGATTCTTACCGATCTGCGTTCACAAGAGGAGGTCGAAACGCTCTGTCGGAGGTTGATCGAGTCCGTCGAGCGACCGATACAGATCGACGAACAGCAGGTGTTCGTCAGCACCAGTATCGGAATCGCCATGGCGCCCAACGATGCAAGTGAAGCCAGTGAACTGCTGCGCTATGCCGATATCGCCTTGTACGCGTCCAAGGCCTCGGGCCGTAATACCTGGCGCTTTTACGCAGGTGATATGAACGCGAAAATCATTGAGCGCCGCCGCCTGGAGCGCGACTTGCGCTTCGCGATCAAACACGATGAGTTGCGGCTGCATTTCCAGCCGCGGTTTCGCATTGCCGACGGACAGATGGTGGGTGCCGAAGCGCTGGTTCGCTGGCAGCATCCGGAGCGTGGCTTGATTGCGCCAGACACGTTTATCTCCATTGCCGAAGAAACGGGGCTGATTATTTCCCTGAGCAACTGGGTGATCGAGACCGCCTGCCACCATGCTGTCCTCTGGCCGGAACATCTGTTCGTCTCCGTCAATCTTTCGCCCTCCGAATTCAAGCGAGGCAATCTGATTCAACGGGTGCAGACAGCCCTTCACGATTCGGGAATCGATCCGGCCCGCGTAGAGTTGGAAATCACCGAAAGCGTCATGCTCGAAGACGCCACAGGCGCTCTGGAGGTGATGCATAGGCTCAAGCGCCTTGGCGTGCGAATCGCCATGGATGATTTCGGTACTGGCTATTCGTCGCTGAGCTACCTGCGCACCTTCCCGTTCGACGGGCTGAAAATCGACCGCAGCTTTCTGAACCGACTGGCCGAAAGCGATGACGACAAGTCGATCATCCAGGCGATCGTCGGTCTGGGGCAGGCCTTGTCACTCACAGTGACCGCAGAGGGCATTGAAACCGCTGAACATCTGAACTTGCTCAAGGCAGTGGCATGTGACGAAGGGCAGGGCTATTTCCTGAGCCGACCGCTTGATAATGAAGCGTTCAGCACTCTGGTCGGCGCAATAACAGTGGCCGGCACTGACAGCAAGGTTTAGAGGTTCACGCCGGTTCAGCGGACAAGTTTATCGGGTCGTTGAACAAAAAAACGGGCGCCATCGAGGCGCCCGTTTTCGTTCATTCCGCCACCTGCGCCCCCATCAACTCACAACCATCCCTTAATTCTGCGCACCAGAGGTGGGCCGGTTGCTGCTGGGGCAAATCCGGGTAACAGCCATCAATCCATACTAAATGCACCCAAATATTCGTCTGAAATCGGAATCTTTTAAGTAAGAGATTTTACTATGGGTAATAGTCTGTATTTAAGTTTGGTCATCTCTAATCACAGCATATGCGGTAAATATTTTACTGTTGATAGAGTACCGTTGTTGCGGCATAAATTGGGCGCGTCAAATCGCATGGAATTCAATTTATAGCAAGGAATGCTGCATGCAAAAATCTAACGCTTCTCCTCCGCCTTTGAAATCGTCAAATGCTCTGCTCAATTCATACAAGGAATATCCAGGGCTTCCTTCAAACTTTGACAGTGCTCTAAATTGGGATGGAACTCTCCCGACGGTTGCTGTGGCTCACCGCATTGAAACTATCGATGAAGAGCGAGACGCCTATTCAAAGTTGGTCGCTATAGGGCGTTCGGTGCAAGATCAGGTAGGAAATGTTTTTTCGAATAGCACGACGGGTGTGCGAAATGAAATAGAGAGGCGCATAAATTCGGCTGATGATACCCATTCCGTCAATAAGCTGGAGCTCGCCTTAAAAAAGAAAGCGATTATTGTCGAGCTTCTGCAACAAATTAGAATGAATAGAAGTTGGTATGAAGCAAATATTTTTTTTGGCATAGATCCATTGTCGATGGACAGTATGGAAAATGCCCATGCATTCGCGGCTAGTGTGGATACGGCAGAACATGAGGAAGAACGCCTAGGCCATTACGAAAACTTTTTGAGATCTCTGACAGCCGCTTACGTTAAACGAATCCTTGTCGAGGCTGTTTCCATCTTAGAGGAGGCTTCTCCAGCGATAGATGCTGCGATCCATTACGCCTTGGCGAGAGGTGAAACTGCCTACAGCTTCAATTTGACCTTTAGTCAATCCGCACAGGTGGTAACTGTGGCGGGTGCCGCCGATCTCCTGAGCGCGGACGGTTGGACCTTCGAGGCGGTGATCCGTAAGGGCATTTTGTTGTTGAAGGGGATGGGAGAAACTCTTCTTAGTCGAGCGACGGCTATTGGGATCGGTACTTTACTCTACTCACCCGAACTGGGTAATGGCGAGCGTTACCCTCAAACGGTACTCAAACTATCCGGCAATACACTTTTGCCAAATTCACCGTCTAACTTGCATGAAATAGCGGCTGCCGCAGGAACCATCGATCTTCCCTATCGGATTTATGGTGACCTTGGCCAATACACACTCGTTGCAACACCGACGGGAGGGCGCATTTCGCCAGCGGTGCCAGTTAGGGCGCTGGAGTTCGATCAGAAGACTAACAGCTACAGTTTCACCTCCGCCGACACACCGCCCATTACCCTCGGTTTTCCCATTATCCACTGGGATAGCAATTCGACAACTTCACCTGTTAGACCAGTGGAAGTGCCGCGTTACACTGGCGTTGAACTGTTGCCACTACTTGTGCAGCCCGAAACATTGCCTGCGTCCGAGTTGCCGGACTTCAGGGATTGTATTTACTGCTTTCCAATCAACAGCGGCTTGCCGCCAATCTATGTTGTTTTCAACACTCCTTATGAAGGGGCCACCACGAGAGGAAAGTACAGCGGTCGATTGTACAATCCCGCCAAAGCGGGAGGCCCAATTCTTGATCTCGATTGGACGAGTGCTACCGTGACTCAAGCGGGTATTGACTTGGTCAAATTGCATACGGGTCGATTCGAGCCTTCGGATGCCAATGTCATCATGGTTGATCGCTTGGAAAAAATTCTCCAGGGTAAATTAGTCGTCACGGATGTCGACAAACGTTTCTATACTCACGAAATAAGAGAGCTTGAGCGTTTCAGAGCATTAGGTGTGGCAGACGGCGTAAGGCCGAATGATGAGGGTGCTACTTGGAATCACACCCATGCGGCAACCCTGGAAGACTACAAACTCAAGGATGCTCATGAGTTGCTTTACACACCTGAGGCTTTAGAAGCGGATGATAAACAACAGAAAAAAATGTACAAGCAACTGGGGGAGATAAAATAATGAGCGTCATAATGGAAATTGTGCTCAACGAGAAACCTGAAGAAGTGATTTTATTTTTCACGAAAAATGAGCTAGGTATCTCCCTCCCTCAACTGGACAGATTTTACAACAGGGCTGGTTGGGCACATGTGGGAGATAACATGGGTTTGTTGAATCTCCTTTTGAAGATGCGTGAGGCCGGCTTTGTAGAGCTTACTGGAACCGGGGTTAGGAGAGGGCCTAACTGGAGAGAGCCGACATTCATGGTAGAGAGGAAATATGCCTTTGATTGAAATTACTAAGTATTTGCCTCTTTAAGGGACGATGATTAACAAGAAGCGGGCGCCTTGGCGCCCGTTTTCATTCATTGCAATTTTTTAGTTGTTTGCGATCTTTGACCGGGGCCGCTTGCGCTTTTTGCATTTCGGCGGGCTCGGTGTATTGCCCTTCGATCAGGTTCGAGTAGTACGTATTGGTGATTTGCAGGCGACGACCGAGGCGTGCAGCAGTTTCAGGTGGCAGGCGTCCGGCCAGAAACTGCGTCTTCTTGGGCAGCGCGTCAGCAAGCTCGATGATTGAAGGAGGCAATGTGTCAGGGAGAACCGGATCGAGCCAGGATTTTGATGTGATCAGGGACCTACCGGTCTGTGCCATAAGAAAAGTCTGCACATTTTTTTCACATTTTTTGTGAGCCGTTAGCAGTGTTTACGCACAGATTGTAATTACATAAAACGGGCGCCTGAGGCGCCCGTTTTTACTTACTCCTTCGCCTGCGCTCGCAAGCGTCGGCCGATCACGTCCATCAAGTCACAGCCGTCGCGTAACGGAATGGCTAGCAATTGAGAGAAGTCCTTCAAAACTACCGTGTCGCAACCGAGTTCGGCGCGGAAGGCGATGTTCTCCAGCACCTGCGTAACTGTGCGAATACGGTAATCCGCCATGGCTTGAAGGACGTCGAGTGGGGCTTGGGTGTCGATGAGCAGGGAGGCCGGGATCAGGTCGATTCCGGTGAGGGGCATGTATCTTTCCATAGGTGAGATCTCGTTCAGTTAGATGAGACCGCCAACAGATCGTCGCCAAACGAATAGGGTGGCAGTTGCGCGCAGGTTGGCGAACCGGGAACGAAAACCGGCAGACCCGAAGGTCTCCCGCGCGCAACCGCCATAGTACAGCGGTTTTACAGTTGCGACGACGCCTGCAAATGAGCAGGCGGCCCTCGCATTCGTATCTCGGGTCGCCAAACCCGAATCGCCATTTTGGGCGACGGGCCGACTATAAGCTTCATCAGAACGACGGGGAAGGTGAGGAATTCCGAGGTTTGTGTAGGAATTTTTATGCCGTCCTAGGACCAATATTCAGCGTTGTTGAATGGATCGAAAGCAGCGCTAAATCATTCATTCAACTTTGTTCTTCCCACCTAACGCTATCCTCTAAAAACCCAACCCCGAAGTCGAGACGGACCTCCACCCCATGCAAACTCCACCCAACCCCCAACCCCACCTCTGGAAAACCTACCTCCTGTTCCTCGCCCCCATGGTCCTCTCCAACTTCCTCCAATCCATGTCCGGCACCGTCAACAGCATCTACATCGGCCAGATGCTCGGCACACAGGCGCTGGCGGCGGTTTCGGGGATGTTCCCTATCGTGTTTTTCTTCATCGCCCTGGTCATCGGTCTCGGCGCGGGTGCGGGCGTTTTGATCGGCCAGGCCTGGGGCGCTCGCGAGCCGCATCTGGTGAAGGCCATCGCCGGGGCGACGTTGATGCTGGGGCTGTTGATCGGGTTGGTGGCGGCGGTGTTGGGGAGTGTGTTTGCGCGGTCTTCGCTGGTGGGGTTGGGGACGCCGGCGGATGTGCTGGACGATGCGGTTTCGTATGCCCATGTGATGTTGTGGTTCATGCCGTCGCTGTTGGTGTTTGTGTTGTTCACGCAGTTGCTGCGCGGGGTGAGTGACACGATGTCGCCGTTGTTGGCGTTGGTGGTGTCGACCGTCGTCGGGCTGGCGCTGACGCCAGCGTTTATTCGCGGCTGGTTCGGCTTGCCGATGCTGGGGATTCAGAGTGCGGCGTTTGCCGGGTTGGCGGGGAACCTGGCGGCGATGGGGTGGCTGGCGTGGCGCTTGATTCGCAAGGGGCATCCGTTGGCGCCGGACCGGGAGTTTTTTGCGGCGATGAAGCTGGACATGGCGATCCTCGGCAAGGTGCTGCGCATCGGCTTGCCCACCGGGTTGCAGATGGTGGTGTTGTCGCTGTCGGAGCTGGTGATCCTGGCGCTGGTGAACCAGCACGGTTCCCAGGCGACGGCGGCGTATGGGGCGGTGACGCAGATCGTCAATTACGTGCAGTTTCCGGCGTTGTCGATTGCCATTACCGCGTCGATTCTTGGGGCGCAGGCGATCGGGGCAGGGCGTATCGAGCGCATCGGGCCGATCTTGCGCACGGGGTTGATGATCAATGTTTGCCTGACCGGTGGCCTGGTGGTGTTGGGGTATTTGCTGTCGCACTGGTTGCTGGGTTTGTTCCTCACCGAGGACACGACGCGGAGCATGGCCGAGCATCTGTTGCACATCATGCTCTGGAGCCTGTTGGTGTTTGGTTTCCAGGCCATCATCGGCGGGATCATGCGTGCCAGCGGTACGGTGATGGTGCCCGTGGCGATTTCGATTGTGTGTGTGGTGGGTGTGCAATTGCCGGTGGCGTATCTGCTGGATGCGCGGTTCGGGCTGCAAGGGGTGTGGATGGCGTTTCCGGTGGCGTATCTGGGGATGTTGGCGTTGCAGGTGCTGTACTACAAGAGGGTTTGGCAGCATCAGAAGATTGAGCGGTTGGTGTAGGGGGGAAGGATCGAGATTGCGGTTTGTCAGGCAAGCTTTCTGCTGAACTCACTACCGCCTTCGCGAGCAGGCTCGCTCCCACAGGGATTGGTGGTGAAGTTGAACGTCAGGCATGACCGGGCTTGCTGCCGGCCACCGTCGCGCCGAGAATTCATGGGTGGGGAATTGATATCCGACAGGCGTGATCGCCTGAGGAGGTTTTCAAATGGGCCCCTCATCACAAACCATCTTCCAGAACCGCGCCGCCGCCGGGCGACGCCTGGTGGCGCCGCTGCTTGCGTACGCCCATCGCGCCGATGTCATTGTCCTGGCCTTGCCTCGTGGCGGGGTGCCGGTGGCTTATGAAGTGGCCAAAGCGCTGGAGGTGCGCCTGGATCTGATGCTGGTGCGCAAGCTCGGGGTGCCGTCGCATCAGGAGTTCGCCATGGGCGCGATTGCCAGTGGCGGCATTCAGATTCTCAATGAACAGGCGCTGCGGGTGCACCCGATCGATAAGGCCGCGTTCGATGCCGTGGTTGACCGGGAGACGAAAGAGCTCAAGCGTCGTGAGCAGGTGTATCGCGGGTCGCGTGCGCCGCTGCACCTCAAGGATCAGGTGGTGATCCTGATCGACGACGGCCTGGCCACCGGCGCCTCGATGCTGGCGGCGATTCACGCGGTACGGGTGCATGCGCCGTCACGCATTGTGGTCGCCGTGCCGGTGGCGCCGATTGAAACGGCCGAGGCGTTGCGCAGTGAGGTGGATGAGTTGATCTGCCCGCTGATTCCCGAATGGCTGATGTCGATTGGTTACTTCTACATGGATTTTTCCCAGACGACGGATAAGGAAGTCATGGATCTGCTGCAGCGAGCGTGGCAGCGTGAGCTTGAGCTGTAGCGGATAAAGATCGACGCCCTGGCTGGCTATCCCGTGGCCCGGTCGGCTTACCGTCAGACAGTCGCAGTCCGCTCAGGGGTGGAACAAACGACGGTTCTTTGCTTTAGTCCATCGTGCGTTCGACACCTCAATCCATGTGTGGCCTCGCTCCGGGGAATCCCATGAGCCCTCGATTTTTGCGCATCATTGCGTTGACTTTTACCTTTGCGCCGGGTGTTTTCCCCGGCGCCCAAGCCGTCGAATACACCGACGTGAACGCTACAGCCAGCACCATCCGTTTCACCTACAAGCAGATGGGGTCGAAGATGTACGGCACCTTCGGCAAGTTCGAGGGCGATCTGGATTTCGATACCAACCACCCCGAGGCTGCGCGGGCCAAACTGATCATCGCCCTCGACAGCATCGACGCCGGCAGCGAAGACGCCAACACGGAACTGCAAAAACCTGCCTGGTTCGACACCGCTCGTTATCCGGTGGCGACATTCGAGTCGACCCGGTTCACGGACCTGGGCAATAACCGCTACCAGATCACTGGCAATCTCACGCTCAGGGGACTCACCCGGGAAGTGACGGTACCGGTATTGCTGAAGGCGGAAAATGCCATCGGCATTTTCGACGGCGAACTGGTGCTCAAACGCAGTGACTTCAAGATCGGCGACGGTGAGTGGGCCGACACGATGGTCTCCGACGGTATCAACATCCGGTTCCGGATGGTGGCGCCCCAGCGCTGATGAGAGGATCAATCCATGAACCCAAGGTTCTTCCTGCTTTGTGTTTTGGTTCTTGCTGGTTGCGTGCGAAACCCTGCGGATATCAAGTTGCAAGTCACCGAGCACCACAACCTCCCGGAACCGAAAATTGCCTTTCTAGGCGTTGGTGGCTGGCTGGTGCATTGGAAAGGCGAAGGCCTGCTGCTGGCGCCATCGTTCAGCAACCCTGCCTTCCTTGGCATCAAAGGTATTCCTCCGTTGCGGGTGCGGGCGAACAATCGCAAGATCGATATCTACATGCCGCCGGCCAACGACGTGAAAATGCTTCTGGTCGGGCATGCCCACTATGATCACCTGATGGATGTCCGGCGGGTAATGGAAGTCCACACGCCCCATGCGAAAGTCATTGGCTCCGAGACGGTCGCGCATATCCTCGCTGTAAAACCGCGCATCCCGGTCATCGTGCCCGGCAGGGCGGAGATCACCAAATACGATGACCCGACCGTAACAGGAACCTGGTTCTACTCGTCGGGGGACCGGATGACCGATGGTCAGCGCCTGGCAAAAGATACAGGGTTGCCGCCGACAGGCTTCATCCGGGCCATGCCGCTGGAAAGCATGCACGCCGGCCATCTTTTTCGTGAAAATCTGCTGCCCGGTGCCTATGACAATGACCTGGAAAAAGAACCGATTTATATCCGTAACTGGAAGCTGGGCCATAAAACCCTGGCGTGGGTTATCGATCTACTGGGCGACGATGGCAAACCGGTGTATCGCCTCCATTATCTGGACAGTGCTGCGAACCCTCCCTATGGTTTTCCGCCGCTCATTGCTGACTCGAAACCTTTCGATGTGGAAATTCTTTCAGCCGGCGACTGGGAGCAGGTGTCGTCATATCCCGATTCGCTGCTGAGGGTGACCCGACCTCGACTGGTGTTGGTCGGGCACTGGGAAAATTTCTTTGGCAATAATCTTGAGGAGCCCGCGCAGACGATCCCGGGGCAAACCCCGCTCAAGATGATCGAAAGAATCAAGCGTACGCTGCCGGGGATCGAGGTCGTGGTGCCGGAGCCACTGTCCGAGGTGGCTCTGCCGGCTGCACAGTGAGATTGTCCAATGAAGTTTGGTGCTGCATTGGCGTCCGATCTCCCTTACAGAAACCGGGCGCCAGTCGGGCTTACCTCATTTCACCGCTATAGGTACTGTCACGGACTTGCCGAATGTCGAACGGATGGTGACGGTCGGGTTCGGTGCCGGGCCGGCGCCGGTGGTGGTGACCGATACCCGCCAGCGTGCGCCGGTGCCGGTTGGCGTGAGGATCGCGTTACCCAGGTTGAGTGGCCCGGCAGTGGTCGACGCGGTCACCGTCAGCGTGTTGCCGGTGCCGCGCGAGGTGGTACCGGCCAGGTCCCAGGTGTAGCGGCTGTTGCTGCGCACCGAAACCCAAGCGCTGGTGACCACCAGGTCTTCGTTGACCGCCGCGGGCGTTACCGCCACAGACACGGTTGCCGGTTCCGAGACGGCATCCTTGGCGTCGCTGGCCTGGTAGGTGAAGGCTGCGGTGAACGGTGCGGTGACGGTGGCGGGTGGGGTGTAGATCACCCGTACGCCGTCGGTGCTGACCGTGCCCATGCCCGAATCCGGCTGGGCCAGGCCCACCACTTTGAGCGGCAGGTTACCGTCCGGATCGGTGTCGTTGGCCAGAACGTTGATGGTCACCGGTTGCCCATTGCTGCTGGCAGCACTGTCAGGGTTGGCCACGGGTGTTTTGTTCGGGTCTTGGTTGTCATCATCGTCGTCATCACCATTGCCGCCGTCGCCATTGCGGAAGGTCGGCAGCGCGGCGGACGCAACGTAGGTGACACCGTCCCAGCCGGGCAGGGGCGTTGGCATCAACTGGAATTGACCCGGATGCTCGATATCCCAACGCAGCAGCATCGAGGTGTCCTCGTGCTGGGTGTTGTGGCAGTGCTCCATGTAGGTTCCGGCGAATTCGCGGAAGTGGATCGCCATTTCCACGTCCACTGAACTGTCGATGCCTTCGCCGATGCGATACACGTCCTTGCGCGCGCCTTTTTCCCATTCCGGTGGCGCCTTGCCGTCGCGGCTGAGGATGATGCCTTCTTCGAAATGCACGTGCACCGGGTGATTCCAGCCGTTGCCACCGTTCTTGATTTTCCACACTTCCAGGGTGCCGTCGCCGGCGTAGCCACCATCGCTTGGGCCGTTGGCCAGTTGCGGGGCGGCGCTGAGTCGCCGTGAGTCCATCTGGTAGCCAAAACCCCCATCGGTCTTGATGGTCCAGGGGGCTTCGTCGGTGCCGTCGGAGCGGCCGAAAATGAACTCGCGATGCCGCGCCACCTTGAGCTTGGCCTGGTCGGTGGGGCTGTTACGGTCCAGGGTCAGCGGGATCATGATCTTGCCTGCCGCTTTGCCCGGTTTCGCCGGTTCGTAATCCGCCGGGTTCATGCTGACGTCCTGGCCGCTGTAAGGCTGGACCACCAGTTGCATGAACTTGCCCACCACCGGGTCGCCGTTGTCCCACTCAGGTCCTTTGCTGCCCTGCTTGATCACCGCCTTGTACTTCTCGGACAGCACGTCGGCCAGGCTCAGAGGGTCATCTTTCGGACCCTTACCGGTCTGGTGTTCCATCAGGTTGACGAAGTACAGCTTGTCGCCAGTCCTGATCCCGTTTTTCGCGAAGTTGACGATGATGTCGAAGCGTTCGGCGATGCCTTGGGTCGGCAGGATGGCATTGTGGTTCTGCTTATCGCCATCGCCGTCCAGGTCCATGCTGCCGTCGAACGGCACGGCGTGTTCCATGAGGTTGCCGTCGTTGCCGATCATGTGGAACGGCACACGGGTGTAGGACACCCCGGAACCCGACGGCCCCGGAAACTCGCCACCGTTGCCGGCGACTTCACGCACCAGGGCAATCCTGAAGTAGCGCGACACCGAGCCGTTGAGGATGCGGAAGCGATAACTGCGCGCCCTTACTTTCAGGCGTGGCTGGTACTGCCAGTTGACCAGGATCTGGTCGCCGAGAAAACCGTCGGTGTTGAACGGGTTGAACCACAGCTGACCGTTCTGATCCCAGGCCTTGTCGGCGACCACCAGGTTGACGTCGTAGTCGCGGTTGCCCCAGGGCATTGCCGAACCGCTGGGCAGGCGCAGGTTGACGCCGTCCTCGATCGCTTCGTTGCCGCGATCCAGGGCGCTGTAGTAGTTCATCATTACCGCGTTGCCCTTGTAGACGTTCTGCGCGGTGAAATCGAGCATGTGGTCGTGGAACCAGTGGGTGCTCATGGTTTCGCGCCAGTCGCCACGGATCTTGATCGTGCCGCTATCGCAGGTTTTCAGGCCGGGGGTGGCGTCGTTGACGAACAGTTTCTCGCCCGGTGCGCAGGGAAACGCCGCGCGTGGGTCTTCAGCCTTGGTGTTGATGGTGTCGTAACCGGCCAGTTGCAGCGGCCAGCGATAGTCGTAGTACTGCCCTGGAAAGAAAAACGCATTGGTGTAGCCGTCGCTTTCGGCCGGGGAGTGGCCGTTGTGTTCGTGGGTACTGATGGTGTGCAGGCCAAAACCCATGTTGGCGGCCGGATCAATGGGCAGGGCGTTGTAGTGACGCATCAGCAGTGGTTGGCCGTAGCGGACCATGAGCAGTTTGGGCGGCACGGTGCCGTCGAAGGTCCACAGCGAGTTGTGATTCTGCACCGGCATTTTCGAGTGGAAGCGCACGTCGATGCCCTTGGTGGTGCCCGCCGTTTCGGGAATGTCGGAGGTCTGGTAGTAGAGCCCGCCGGGGGCGAACTCACCGACGGCGTAGTTGTGCAATTGCTTGCGGTCGCGCAGGCCGAGGTTGGTCCGTGCGCCGGCTTGCACGGTCTTGAAATCCACCTGCGGATAGAACTCGTTCCAGCGCTGGTGCGACCAGCCTTTTCCCGGGGGGCGCCCTTCGGCGGGCGAACCTACCGGATGGCGGTTGAGGAAGGTTTCGATCTGCGCTTTCCAGGGGTTGCGGTCCAGCACATTGGCATACTGCGACGGGAACGGGAACAACCCCGGTTGGCGCATGAACGCATCCAGCGCGGCGCTCGAAGGGCCGCTGCGGGCAACGCTGTTGGGGTCCTGCTGCGGTGCCGGGCCGATGGTGGGAACGGGGAAGGTCAGGGGGGGCGCCGGGATCGTCGGATCGAGTTTTTCCGTGCCGAACTCTTCGAACAGCAGCAGTTGCTGGGTAAACGGTTCGGCGCCGAACAACGGGCTCGGTTTGCCGTTGGTGGGGTAGTTGAACGAGGTCTGCAAGCTCGGTGGCAGCACGTTGTCGGCCCGTGGCGTGTTGCGGTCGCCGTACGCGCCGTTGGGTAGGGCCAGTGCACCCTGGTTGGTCTCGGGCATGGTTTTCAAGGCTTCCAGCGCCGCCGCCGGGTCGGCGGGCGGGTTGTAGTAGGCCGAGGGGTCGGTCGGTGACGGCTGGCTTTCGTCATCCATCGGCGCCGCGCTGACCGAAGTCAGGCTGGCGGTGATCAGCATGACCGAGGCCACGCTTGACCTGCACATGAAGCTGAGCGAACTGAACGCGGGTGCTACGGTTTTCATTTGGTTTCCCCTGCAGACGTGCCAAATTGGCGAAACCCGCCATCCCCGATGCAGAGGGGACGACTGCGTTGCGGTACCAGCGCCGGTGCAACTGTTGCGCCATCATCGGGCAGGGGTAGATAACGTTCTGATTAATCAGTAAGTTGTTTCAAGGTGTTTCAAAGGCGATGCAGCAAAGCAGTGGGGGATATTCCTCAGTTGCGGGGAAATGCCTTTATTTCATTGGGTTACTATCACCATACCTGGGTGGTTGTTTGCTGGATGGTGATCGCTTTAAAGCAACTGAGCGTTATTACACAATAAATTTGTATCAATTTTTTGCGGGTCATCAAGGCACACGAGCAAACCTCGCAGCGCGATATGATAGGCAGTCATCGCACCCCGGAGTCATCCCCCGCAATGCCCCAGATCACCCACTTCAAAACACCGTGCCCCGAGCACATCAACAGCCAGATCCTGCAAATGGTGGTCGACAACCTGACCGACATCAGCATGGTCGCGATACCGCCGAGCAACCTGCTGTACAACGTTTACCAATACGCGATCGGTTATGAGGTGCACCTGTATCTGGAAGCGTTGAGCGGGGCGAAAGGAATCGATGTGGAACTGCTCGTTGCCACCGACCTGGATGACCCGGAACAGGTGATCGGTTTCCTGTTGTACCTGCCGGTCAAGGACGATCCCGAGGCCTGCGGCGTGGCGTACATGGCGGTGCACGGCAGCCATCGGCGCCAGGGCGTTGCGCGACGGATGTTGCGGGAACTGGTCGGTCGTTTTCCCCATGCCGAGTTGACCTGCGCAGTGGCCAAGGTGCCGTATTTCGAGGCAATGGGTTTTCAAGTGGTGGGCGTGCGCGCCACCCAGGTGCTGATGAACACCCGCGACCACGGCAGCGATGGCTTGATGGCGCTGCTGGACGTGGCGTCGATCTACAGTTCACTGGAGGTCCGGCAAATTCATACGTACCTGCTGCAAAAACACGGCAAGCGGGCCATGCTCGATGCGGAGAAACAGCGGGATCGGCATCTGGACCAGCTGACGCGCAAAGCCAATGAGTTTGTGCGCGAGCGGTTGGGGGAAGGGGCGGTGCCGGTCAGTGGGCCGCGGTTGCGGTTGGTCTGATTCCCTTCTGCCAACGCGGTCAACTGTGGGAACGAGCCTGCTCGCTCCCACAGCGGTTTGTAATCAGGTCAGCTTCACATTCATCGTAATCCGCGCCGTAAACACCTTCTTGCCTTCAACATCGTGAATGTCCACCGGCACGATTTTGTCACCCTCCGTCGTCCAGTCCACCGCCTCGCCGTCCGCCACCGCCGTCACATCACTCTTGGCCTTGGCCAGGTATTGGACTGTCATGCCCTTGGGAATCCAGCGTGCGCCGGCGGGGATGGACACGTCGGTCATCATCCCGGCTGCCAGTTCGGCGGCGTTGCACATCGCAATCGCGTGAACGGTGCCCAAGTGGTTGGTGATCTCCCGGGCGAACGGCACCTGTACGCTGGCCGAGCCTTTGCGCAGGTCGGTGACCAGTGGGTTGATGGTGGAGAAGTACGGCGCCACCTTGCAGGCCATCTGGCTGAACGCTTGCGGGCCTGCACTGTTGAACAGGCTGAGGAACTGACTCATGTAGAAGCCTCTCTGGTTGATGGATTCACGGAATACAGTTCCGTAACAGAATAATATTCTGTGACGGAACTGTATTCTGTCGACGGGAAATCTGTCAACCTAGTGCCACTTGTCTGTTGGCAACTGCCAGCCATTACCCACGTTTTTTTGGTCTGTGTTGAGTATGCAAACTTCAGATTTACTCGAGCGCTGCTACCCCGGCCGCCGCGCCGAACTCAAGCGCGACATTTTTCGCAACGCCCTCAAGCTGTTCAATGAACAGGGGATCGAGGCGACCACCATCGAGATGATCCGCGCGCAGTGCGATACCAGCGTCGGCGCGATCTACCATCATTTCGGCAACAAAGAAGGCTTGGTGGCCGCGTTGTTTTTTACCGCGCTGGATGACCAGGCCAGGCTGCGCGACAGCTACATGGCCGCTGCCGCCAGCACCCAAGCGGGTGTATACGCCTTGGTGCACAGCTATGTGGATTGGGTCGACAGCCAGCCCGAATGGGCGCGTTTCCAGTACCACGCGCGATTTGCCGTGACCAAGGGGCCGCACAAGGACGAACTGGCCACCCGCAACAAAGCGCGCAACAAAATGCTGTTGGAATGGCTGTCGGACCCCACGCACCGGGGCCAATTGGGGGACTTTCCGGCCGAGTTGATGCCGTCGTTGATCATCGGTCAGGCCGACAGCTACTGCCGTGCCTGGTTGTCGGGCCGGGTCAAGGGTAGTCCGAAGGCCTACCGGGAACTGCTGGCCGAGGCGGCATGGCGCTCGGTCGTTGACCCTCAATCCCGCTGAATCGCTCCCACAAGGGATTTGTATTGCTGTCGGGAAAATGCGAAGCCCGGCAAAGTGCCGGGCTTTCAAGTGTCTGGATTTCGCGCAGGTTAAAAAAGAGCCTCAAAGCTCTTTGATGGGGAGGAAGTGGAGCCATTGAGGCTCAAGATGCGCATGAAGCAGGCGGTGAGCTTGATAGGGGTTCAATGCACTCACCACCTACGCAACGGCTTGAGCAAGCAAGCGGCTGCGCATAATCATCGTAGAAAGATGGGGGTTCGCCCTCAAGTACCGCTAGTCGAATCCCCCCAAAACGGTCAGCTTCTGCGAGGCTGTTCACCCGGCCAACCCGCCTGATTCAAGGCCTTGAGCAGTGTCTCGGCGTCCAGCCCCGGTACCCCATGCCCGTTACCTTCGGTCGTTTCGGCGGCGAGCAAGGCGTTGATGATTGCTTCCTCCACGGCTTCGGTGGCCGCCAGGAACAATTCGCTGATGTGATCGTTATTGACCATGCTCAGGTTGCCGGTGGTTGGCGCGCGTTTGCTCTCGTAGGCAGCGGGTGGCACGTGCGCATTGCCGGTGGCGAAGGCGATGAAAATGTCGCCGCTGTGGTCTTCATTACCGCCGCCGGTGCGGGCCAGGCCGAGGCTGGCGCGTTGTGCCAGGCGCGTGCATTGATGCGGCAGCAACGGTGCATCGGTGGCCAGGCAGACCACGATCGAACCCATGCCCGGATGTGGCAGCGACGCTTTGAGAAACGGCGAGTCGACCTGTTCCATGTAGCGTCCGACCGGATAGCCGTCGACGCGAAGTTCATTACGGATGCCATGGTTGGCCTGGACGATGGCGCCGACGGTCCAGCCGCCCTGGGCACTGTTCAAGCGCCGCGACGCAGTGCCGATGCCACCCTTGAATTCATGACAGATCATGCCGCTGCCACCCCCCACATTGCCTTCGACCACCGGGCCGCCTGCCGCCGTGCGCACTGCTTCAGCCACGTGTTCGGGCTTTACGTGGAAGCCGTTGATGTCGTTGAGCAAGCCGTCGAAGGTCTCCAGCACCACCGGCATGTTCCAGTAGAGCCGCCCGTCATCCGGTTGCTGCTCACGGTCCACAACGATCAGCGCATCACGCACCACACCGAGGCTGTGGGTGTTGGTGAAAGCGATCGGGCTGGTCAACAGGCCAGCCTCGCGAATCCACTCAAGCCCCGTGGCATCGCCGTTGCCGTTGAGTACATGGACACCGGCAAAACACGGCTGCTGGCTGGTGGAACCGGCACGGGGCTCGATCACGGTGACACCCGTCAGGATGTCACGACCCTGGACGGTACGACCTCGCACATTGCTGTGGCCGACCCGCACGCCGGGTACATCGGTGATGGCGTTGAGAGGGCCGGGTTGCAGTTGGCCAAACTGAATATTCAGGTCGCGGGCACGTGGTTTCATGGGGATTCTCATCTTCGATTCATGGTCGGAAAAAGGGGCATGGGCTAGAGCACAATCCCACAGGGGTTTGCGGTGTTTGATCTATTGACCGTTCTTGACCTTGCTCCAGATCCGCGTGCGCACGCGCTCGGTCGCCGGCGGCAAAGGTTGCAAGGTGAACAACGTGGCCAGCGCCTCGGCCGATGGATAAACGGCAGGATTGGTGCGTGTCGCTTCGGCCACCAACGCTGTCGCATTACGATTGCCGTTGGGGTAGTTGAGGTGATTGCTGACCGGGGCGATGACTTCGGCACGCATCAGGTAATCGATGAAGGCCAGGCCCTGTTGCGGGTGCGGAGCGTCCTTGAGCAGCACCAGCGTGTCGAACCACACCGGCGCGCCTTCCTTGGGCAGGCTGTAGGCGATCTTCACGCCGTTGCCCGCCTGTTCGGCGGCGGCCTTGGCCTCCAGCATCGCTCCGGACCAACCCACCGCCACACAGATGTTGCCGTTGGACAGGTCGCTGATGAACTTCGACGAGTTGAAGTAGGCAATATGCGGGCGCAACTTGAGCAGCAGCGCTTCGGCCTTCTTGTAATCCTCGGGGTGGGTGCTGTTGGGCGGCAGGCCGAGGTAATGCAGGGCGACCGGCAGCATTTCCGCAGGGGAGTCGAGCATCGCCACGCCGCATTCGCCGAGCTTGGCCAGGTTCTCTTCCTTGAACACCAGGTCCCAGGAATCCACCGGCGCCTTGTCGCCGAGTACGGCGCGCACCTTGTCGATGTTGTAGCCGATGCCGTTGGTGCCCCACAGGTACGGTACGGCGTACTGGTTACCCGGATCGTTGTTGGCCAGTTTCGCCAGCAGGTCGGTGTCCATGTTCTTGAAGTCGGGCATTTGGGCCCGGGGTAATGGCGCCAGCGCGCCGGCCTTGATCAAGGTCGGAAGACTGAAGTTACTGGCCACCACCACGTCGTAGCCGCTACGGCTGGTCAGCAGTTTGCCTTCCAGCACTTCGGCGCTGTCGAAGGTGTCGTAGACCGGCTGGATCCCGGTGTCACGCTTGAAGTCCTGCAGGGTATCGGGACCGATGTAGTCGTACCAGTTGTACACATGGACGGTCGGGACTTCGGCAGCAACCGCCGACAGCGAGGCCGCCAGACAGGCGCCCAGGCCCAGATTGAAATACGAGCGGTGACCACTCATGATGCGGCACTCCTGGCCTGCTGCGGCCGGTGATATTCAGGAGCTTGCAGCGTATCGACCGGGGTGGCCGTTACCCATTCCCATCATGGGTTACTCGAAAGGGGTAGTACGTGGACGCGTTGTTGAAAGAGTTGCCGCTGCACCAGGGCCTGGCGCGGGTGTTCGGTGCGTTGGGCGAGGGTGGGTTCTGGCGGGCGCTGGTCGACACCCTGCGCCTGCTGGTGCCGCTGGACAATGCGCTGGTCGCGGTGATGCAGCCCGGTCGGGTGCCGCGTCTGCTGATCGATTTCGACGCAAAAGGCAGTGGCGACGAGCACGAGGAACTGGCCGATTACAGCGCCGGCATGTACCTGCTCGATCCGTTCTACCTGGCCGTGTGCGCCGGCATCGCCGACGGCTTGCACAGCCTCGACTCGGTGGCGCCCGACCAGTTCCAGCAAAGCGAGTACTACCTCAGTTACTTTCGCTCGGTGGTCGGCGGTGACGAGTTGCAGTTCATGGTCAACCTCGATGGCGCCGTGCTCGGCCTGTCCCTGGGACGCTCGACCCGCTTCAGCCTTCAAGAGCAGGGCCGCCTGCTGTGCGTGCGTGACTGGGTGCTGGCCGCCATGCGCCGACACCTGCAACTGCTGCCGCCGGAAGGTCCGGTTGCCGAACCGGTGGCCGGCGACCTGGCAACCCTGCTTGACCGCTTCGACGCGCGCCTGTCAGCCCGCGAAATCGAAACCGCACGGCTGATTCTCCAGGGCTTCTCCAGCAAGGCCATCGCCCAGCAAATGGGTATCTCTCCGGAGACGGTGAAGGTCCATCGGCGCAACCTCTATCACAAGCTCAATGTGAACGGGCATGGGGAGTTGTTTGCGTTGGTGTTGCAGCCGCGCTGAGCAGGTGTGCCTGAGGTTGATTGATTGGCTGTGCGGGCCCCTTCGCGGGCTTGCTCGCGAAAGGTGCGACTCGGTCTTACTGGCGAAACACCAGAGCCTTCAACCCGCACTCGATATCCGCATCCGGAAACTCCGGCGGATTGTCCAGCCGGTGCTCGAAGCGCAGGCTCGGCGCTTCACGGGTCACACCTTCGATGAGGAAGTCCGCACCGAATGCCGGGTCGTTCATGCACGCCAGTACCGTGCCTTGCGGGCTGAGCAGTTCCGGAAGGCGGCGCAGCACGCGCTGGTAATCCTTGGTCAGCAGGAAACTGCCTTTCTGAAACGAGGGCGGGTCGATGATCACCAGATCGTACGGGCCCTTGCCGATCACCTTGCCCCAGGACTTGAACAGGTCGTGACCGAGAAATGTGACCTTGCCCAGGTCATGTCCGTTGAGTCGGTGGTTGTCGCGGCCACGGCTCAGGGCCGGGCTGGACATGTCCAGATTGACCACGTGGGTCGCGCCACCTTCGATGGCCGCCACCGAAAAGCCGCAGGTGTAGGCGAACAGATTCAGGACCCGTTTGCCCTCGGCATTGGCCCGCACCCAGTCGCGGCCGTAGCGCATGTCGAGGAACAGACCGGTGTTCTGCTTGCGGCCCAGGTCCACCCGGTATTTCAGCCCGCCCTCGGTAATGGTCAATTCGTCGATTTCTTCCCCGAGCAGCCATTCGGTGGTGCTTTGCAGCAGGTAGCGATGTTGCAGCAACAGGGTATGCGCGCCCGATTGTGCCCACTGCGCTGACTGGGTGATCGCCATCAGCAACTGCTTCAAATCGTCCAGTTGCGAAGGCTCCGGCTCCTTGAACAGCGCCACCAATACCACGCCCTGCAACCAGTCGACCGTCACTTGCTCCAGCCCTGGCCAGCAGCGACCACGGCCATGGAACAGGCGGCGGGTTTCGACAGGGGCGGTTGCCAGGGCGGTCAGTAAATGCGCGTGGAGCGTGGCGAGGGCGTCAGGGATCATCGGTCTGGGTCGGCAATTTCAGGGGGGCGGCATTTAACCATACTCGCGCCATTGGTGGACTACACAAAACCCTGTGGGAGCGGGTTTGTGAACGGCGATTTATCACGATTAATTTAACTTTTCGTCAGGATTTGGCGATCTTTTGCTCCCTATACTCGGCCCCAACGAACAATTACCAGGAGCCGGATATGTCGCAGTCAACTGCTTCACCCAAGGCCAGCCACCCTCGCTGGCTGAGGCTCACCCATTGGCTCAACGCCCTGGCGGTGCTGGTGATGGTCACCAGCGGCTGGCGCATCTACAACGCCTCGCCGCTTTACGATTTCAGCTTCCCGAAATCGATCACCCTCGGCGGCTGGCTCGGCGGTGCCTTGCAATGGCACTTCGCGGCGATGTGGTTGCTGGCGATCAACGGCCTCGTCTATCTGCTCATCAACCTGCTCAGTGGGCGTCTGAAACGACGGTTTTTCCCGGTCTCGCCCAAAGGCGTGCTGCATGACCTGTGGGCTGCAATGCGCGGAAAGCTCGGTCATGCCGACCTGAGCCATTACAACCAGGTGCAACGAGTGGCGTACCTGTTCGTGATGGTCGACATCACCTTGCTGGTGATCTCCGGCCTGGTGTTGTGGAAGTCGGTGCAGTTCCCGTTGTTGCGTGAACTGATGGGCGGTTATGAAGCCGCGCGGCATGTGCACTTCATCACGATGGCGCTGTTGGTGGCGTTCGTGGCGGTGCATCTGGTGATGGTCGCGCTGGTACCCAAAACACTGCTGGCCATGATCGTCGGTCGTAAGGAGCACGTATGAAAAAGCCCATTCGAGACTCCGGACTGGACGAGTCGTCCATCCTGACCGACGCCCGGAAAATCCTCGCGCCGCAGATCGAGGACCGCTCCCGTCGCTCGTTCCTGCTGCGTGGCTTGACCCTGGGTGGCGTGGCCATGTTGTCCGGTTGCAACCTGACCGACAGCGACAGCGTCGAGACCGCGTTGTCATCCATGTCGCGCTTCAACGATCGGGTGCAGGGCTGGCTGTTCAACCCCAATGCCATGGCGCCGACCTATCCGGCGTCGATGATCACCCGGCCGTTTCCCTTCAATGCCTTCTACGGCATCGAGGATGCGCCGACGGTGGAGGAGGAGGGGTATCGCCTGGAAGTCACAGGGCTGGTCGCGGACAAGCGCAGCTGGCGCCTCGAGGAGTTGCGGGCCATGGCACAGACCGAACAGATCACCCGGCACATTTGCGTCGAAGGCTGGAGCGCAATCGGACGCTGGGGCGGCGTGCGCTTCAGTGACTTCCTCAAGCGGATCGGCGCCGACACCGATGCCAAATACGTCGGCTTCAAGTGCGCCGACGATTACTACACCAGCATCGACATGGCCACCGCGTTGCATGCGCAAACCCTGTTGGCGCTGACCTGGGACGGCGCGGTACTGCCGCGCGAGTATGGCTTCCCGATGAAGCTGCGCATGCCCACCAAACTCGGCTACAAGAACCCCAAACACATCCAGGCGATTTTCGTCAGCAACACCTACAGCGGTGGCTACTGGGAAGACCAGGGCTACAACTGGTTCGGGGGCAGCTGACGGGGCCTGATTCGTTCATACACCCGCAAACTGAGCTTCAAGGAGTTACATCATGAAAAAAATAGCCACCGCCGTTCTGTCGATGTGCCTGGCAATGGGCACCGCCAGTGTCTTCGCTGCCGATGCCATGAGCAACGACAGCATGAGCAAAGACGCAATGTCCAAGGACGCCATGCACAAAGACGCGATGAAAAAAGATGCCATGGCCAATGACGCGATGAAGAAAGACAGCATGTCCAAGGATTCGATGAGCAAGGACGGCATGAAAAAAGACGCCATGTCCAAGGATGCGATGAAAAAGGACGCGATGTCTCAGTAACCCCCAACCACCTCAATTCCTGCGGGAGCGAGCTTGATCCCGCAGTTGTTTGCCGTGCAACGGCATGACCTTGACTCATGCACCTGATTTCGTCACTTCACTGTATCAAAAATGAATTTCCGTCGACGCCGCTGCTCATACCTGTAGGTAGCGGATTAGAGCCCGCGAAATCGTTGAGGCATACAGGGAGCGGCAAGGTCATGAGTCGAGTATCGACGGCAGGTGGAGACCTTCATGGCGGGTTGATTCTGGTGGTTGAGGACGACCCGCTGATTCTGGAATTTCTCTGTGAAATTCTTCAGGAAGAAGGCTATGCGGTAGAACCGCAGACCAGTGCGGACGCCGCGTCGGTGTACTTGCAGCGTCATGCGCAGGGCGTCGGATTGTTGCTGACGGACATCACCATGCCCGGCACCCTCAACGGCGCAGACCTGGCCAACCTGTTCGGCGATCGCTGGCCGGACAAACCGATCATGATCATGTCCGGCTACGAAACCCCGCAAAGCTCCGGTGTGCGGCACGAGGTCTCGTTCATCAAGAAACCCTGGGCCCTGGGGCAGTTGCTCGATTGCGTGGATGTTGCGTTCAACTCACGCCGTACATGAGTGATCGTGTACATTCCTCAAGACATCTGCCATCTCCTTGAGACAGGAAGGACCCTTTTGTCTACTCCAGACGCCGTCTACAACGTCCCGTACCGTGCCTTCCTGTTCGACATGGACGGCACCATCCTTACCTCGATTGCCGCCGCCGAGCGCGTCTGGAGCCACTGGGCCGTGCGCCACGGTGTTGATGTCGGGACCTTTCTGCCCACCATCCACGGCGCCCGCGCCATCGATACCATCCAGCGCCTGGCCTTGCCCGGTGTCGATGCCGAGGCCGAAGCCGCGTGGATCACCGCAGCGGAAATCGAGGATGTCGAAGGGGTTGCAGAGGTGATCGGCGCGGCGCGGTTTCTCCGGTCACTGCCGGCCCATCAATGGGCCATCGTCACCTCGGCACCCAGGACACTGGCATTACGCCGCATGGCCGCCGCCGGAATTCCCGAGCCGGACGTGATGGTCACCGCCGAGGACGTCAGCGTCGGCAAGCCTGACCCGGCCGGTTATCGGCTGGCTGCCCGGCGGCTGGATGTCGAGATAACGGATTGCCTGGTGTTCGAAGACGCCACGGTGGGGATACTCGCGGCGCAAGCGGCGGGGGCGGATTTGGTGATTGTCACGGCGACCCATGATCAGCCGATGGAAACGGGGCATGCCGTGCTGGGCACTTATGACTCGGTTGTTGCCCGTGTAGACGCCGACGGTTTCATCAGCCTGCACACAATCTAATACTGGGCGAGCGTATGTTTCAGTCAATCCCTGGGATCGAGCGGGCATTACGCCGAATCACCTGCGGCGGTTGCCCGAACGCCCGCAGGAACGCTTCGCGCATGCGGCGGCGGTCGCTGAAGCCGGTTTCCAGGGCAATCTGGTCGAGGGTCAGGCGCCCGCGTTCGAGCATCTGTCGCGCCGCCTCCAGGCGCAGGTTTTCGATGGCCTTGGCCGGCGATTGCCCGGTTTCGGCGCGAAAGGCTCGGCTGAACTGGCGAGGGCTGAGGCGCGCCACGTCCGCCAGTTGCTCCACCGACAGCGTCTGGGCCAGGTGTTCCCGGGCATAGCCGAGCACGGTCTGGATGCGGTCGGATTTCGGCGCCAGTTCCAGCAACGCCGAGTGTTGCGACTGGCCACCGGCGCGACGGTGGTACATCACCAGTTTCTGCGCCACCGAGCGGGCCAGTTCGGCGCCGTGGTCTTTTTCCACCATGGCCAGTGCCAGGTCGATGCCGGCGGTCATCCCGGCGGACGTCCAGATCGAACCGTCGATCACGTAAATACGGTCAGCTTCCACCTTGATTGACGGAAAACGCTCCTGCAGCTGCCGCGCATAGGCCCAGTGCGTGGTGGCACGCCGACCATCAAGCAAACCGGCCTGGGCCATGACAAAGGCGCCGGAACAGATCGACGCCGTGCGTCGGGCGGTCTGGGTGCTGGCGCGCAGGTAATCGAGCACCGCTTCGGGGGCCTGTTCGAGGATCGCATCGCCGCCTACCACGATCACCGTATCGATCAGCCGTTCATCGAATGCTTCGGTGCCGACCGTCAACCCGCCGGAGGCGCGCAGGGTGTGACCCTCCTCAGACAGTACGCGCACGTCATACAGGGCTTCGCCAGCGCTGAAATTGGCGTATTCGAACACCGGCATGGCCGCCAGCGCCATGGACTGGAAACCCTCGAAAACCACAAACGCCACGCTGATCATTGCGATGCCCTCAAACGGTCGTGTCCGAAAAACGTACTTTAAACGTCATTTGCGACACGCACGAGCTTATTTATAACAGCTCACACCCGGCGAACGTTTCGCCTCACCGTGAAGGACATTGAACATGACGCTCTCAACCCAAGGTACTGCACTGATTACTGGAGCCTCGTCAGGCATCGGCGCGGTGTATGCAGATCGACTTGCCCGCCAGGGCTACGACCTGATTCTGGTGGCGCGCAGCCAGGCGAAACTCAATGCCCTGGCCAACCGTTTGAGCGACGAAACCGGTCGCAACGTGGAAGTGGTTGTCGCCGATTTGAAAGACAAGGCTGATTTGCTGCGGGTCGAACAGATCCTGCGCAGCGATGCCAGCATCACCCTGCTGGTCAATAACGCCGGAGTCGGCGCGGTCATGCCGCTGCTGGGCAGCCCCGTTGATGACATGGAAGACATGATCACCCTCAACATTACAGCGCTGACGCGTCTGGCCTACGCCGTGGCACCGGGTTTCGTCGCCCGTGGCAGCGGGACTGTGATCAACATTGCCTCGATCGTCGCTATCGCCCCGCAAATCCTCAACGGTGTGTACGGCGGGACCAAGGCATTCGTTCTGGCCTTGAGCCAGTCGATGCACCACGAACTGGCCGATAAAGGCGTGCGCATCCAGGCCGTGCTGCCGGGCGCCACCGCCACCGATTTCTGGAGCGAGGCCGGGAATCCGGTGGAAAACCTGCCGCAGGAAATCGTGATGTCTGCCGACGATATGGTCGACGCCGCACTGGTGGGGTTGGCGAGCGGGGAAGTGGTGACCATTCCAGGATTGCACGACGGTGCTCAATGGGACCGATACGAAGCCCAGCGTCAGGTGCTTTCCGGGTTGTTCGGCAGCTCCACGTCGGCGCCGCGTTACCGTTAGATTGATGGTGTTCTTGCGGACGCCTTCGCGAGCAGGCTCGCTCCCACAAGGATCAGCGCCCATCCTGTGGGAGCGAGCCTGCTCGCGAAAGGGCCATTGAAGTGTCAGTGCCGGGACTGGGTGAACTAAGCTTGAACAAGGACCGTTCACCACTGACCCGTGGAAAATTCGACGGGGCTGTGGCGTGCAACAGGAGCCCAAAATGCTTCACATCAGAACGCCCTTGATCCTGCATCCAGACCTGTCGACGCCGTCCCGCCGAATCTGGCTCAAACTGGAAAACCTGCAACCCAGCGGCTCCTTCAAGCTGCGTGGCATAGGGCTTTTGTGCAGCCAGGCGGCGGCGAAGGGCAAACGCAAGGTGGTCTGTCCTTCTGGTGGTAATGCCGGGTTTGCCACCGCCGTGGCGGCTGCCCGCCTGGGCATGAAAGCCTGCATCGTGGTGCCGCACACGACCCCTGAATCCACCCGCGCCAGGATCAAGAAAACCGGCGCCGACGTGCTTGTCCATGGCAAGGTCTGGGACGAGGCCAATCTGCGGGCCAAGGAGCTGGCGAAAGGCGCGGACACCGAATTTGTGCCGGCCTTCGATCACCCGGTGCTGTGGGAAGGGCACAGCACGATGATCGATGAAATTCTCGAGGATTGTCCGCAGGTCGATGCGTTGGTGACCTCGGTGGGGGGCGGTGGTTTGCTGGCCGGCCTTCTCACCGGGCTGATTCGCCACAAACGCATGGATTGCAGGATCATCGCCTGTGAAACGGAGGGCGCCGCGTCTTTTGCTGCCGCTGTCCGTGCCGGGCACCCTGTCAAGTTTCCCCGGATCGATACGGTCGCGCGGTCGCTCGGTGCGACGTTGGTGGCCGCCTGGCCCGTGGAGCACGTTGTCGATTTTGACCACGAGTGCGTAGTGCTCAGCGATGAAGAGGCGATTATGGGGGTGGTGCGTTACGCCAGCGATTTGCGCCAGCTGGTCGAGCCCGCCTGCGGCGTTTCGCTGGCCATCGCCTACCTGGATCACCCGGCGATCGCCGAAGCTCACGACGTGGTGATTGTGGTGTGTGGCGGCGTCAGCATCAGCGCGCAACTGGTCGCCGGCTGGGCTCGTTGATCTGGAACATCATGAATGTCAAACAAGGCAGGGCCAGGCACGCTATCGAGTGTCACAAGCCCCACCGTTGGGATTGACGGGTTTTATTGACCTGCGCGAACACCGTCCTGGACGAGGATGGCGCGGGCCAGGTCTTCGTCGCTTGCGTTATTGAGGTCTGGATGATTCTGCCGGAGCTGATTGAGTACCGATTCCAGATACACGCCGCGAATCGTACCGCCACTGGCCACGAAGCTGGAGGCGTCATCCCGGGCGGGAATCATCAGTTTGTCATCCTTGAAGGTCGAGTACAGCGAAGCGGATACGCCGGCCGAGGTGGCGACGTCGCCCGCATCCACATCGGCCATCGCAGAACCGATGGGTAAACACAACAGCAGGGAAGAAACGATAATCAGACGGCGCATGATGGTGTCCTCTGAAAGCGTGCTGCAAAAAGGAAATGCCTCATATTTTAGGATGCGCGGCGGCCCTGGAGAGTTCCGTCCGGATTCGTCGTGCCTTGTGGGAGCGAGCCTGCTCGCGAAAGCGGACTGACCTTCGCTATCGATGTCGACTGACACGACCCCTTCGCGAGCAGCCTGGCTTCCACAATAGAATCGGGTTGATCCTGAGCCCATTCACCGCGAAAACCGGTTGCGATATTCCCGTGGCGAAACCCCCAGATTTCGCTGGAACGTCAGGCGCATGCGCTCTTCATCACCAAAGCCGCACTGCCGGGAGATTTGATCAATGTTGCGCTCCGAATCTTCCAGCAAGCGCCGGGCGGCTTCGACCCGCAGTACTTCCACAGCCTTGGCCGGGGTGCGGCCGGTCTTGAGCTTGTAGACCCGGGCGAAGTTGCGCGGGCTCATTTGAACCTGTTGGGCCAGGGCCTCGACCGTGAGGTTTTCCCCGGCCAGGTTTTGCGTGATCCACAGGTGCAGGTCGTCGAAGGTGGCACCTTCGCTGGTTTGCGATTGCAGCAGTTGACTGTACTGGGCCTGGCCGCCGGGGCGCTTGAGGAATACCACCATTTCCCGGGCTACTTGCAACGCCACTTCGCGCCCGCAATCTTCTTCGACCAGCGCCAGCGCCAGGTCGATACCGGCGCTGACGCCGGCGGATGTCCACACCGGCCCCTGCTTGACGAAGATCGCATCGTTGTCGACTTCGATCGACGGATAGCGCTCCTTGAGCATCTCGCACATCGCCCAGTGGGTGGCGGCGCGGCGCCCCTCGAGCAATCCGGCCTCGGCCAGCAGGAAGGTGCCGCTGCACACCGACGCGGTGCGTTTGGCTTTGCCCGATGCCCCGGCCAGCCATGCGACAAGGTCCAGCGATCTATTCATGGCATGGAGAATGTTCGGTGCGCCGGGAGCGATCAGCGTGTCGATGGAATCTTCGGCGAAGTCGGTCAGCGGCACAGTGTTCACCGCCAGACCTTCCGCGGTTGCCATCAAGCCGCCGGCAAGGCTGGCCGTGTGCAGCGTGTAGCCCGGCAAGCCGCGACTGTTCATGTACCGGGAAGCCGCCCAGAACACGGTCTGCGCCCCGGTCAGGTCCAGCAGGCCCATATCCGGGTAGGCGAGGAATACGATCAGGCGCGGCTGTCCAACGGGAATGACGGGTGATTCGAAGGGACTGGGGATTGCGTTCATAAGCTTCTGTTTGAGCGAGTTGGAATAATGATAATTCGCAAACGGTATAAACGTGATGGCTGTTGATCGGCTGTCAGGATTTCAGGGTTTTATGTCAGTTGGTCCGACGAAGTCTAGCCCTGTCAGCAGTGCCTGGTTGTAGGATATTTGTTCGCTGTCTGCCTCGATAACTTGCACGAAGGTAGAGATCATGGCCAAGAATATAGTGATTATCGGCGCCGGTTTTGCCGGCGTCTGGAGCGCCTTGGGCGCGGCGCGCGTACTCGACATCCATGGCAAGTCTGCCGATGTCGACGTGACCCTGGTGTCCCCACGACCGGAACTGGTCATTCGCCCGCGCCTGTATGAACCCTCACCCCATGAAATGACGGCGCCCTTGTCGCCCGTGCTGCAAGCAGTGGGCGTCAGGTTCGTCGGTGCCGAAGTTGAACGCATCGACACATCCGCTCGCCAGGTGGTTGCCCGGAGCGCTGACGGTCGTGACATCAAACTGGACTATGACCGCCTGTTGCTGACCAGCGGCAGCATACTCAATCGCCCGCCGGTGCCAGGGTTGGCCGAATACGCTTTCGCCACGGATCAACTGGCCGATGCAGTGGAACTGGAGGAACACCTGGTCGGGTTGCGCCAGCTGCCGGATTCGCCGGAGCGCAATACGGTCGTGGTGGTGGGTGGTGGTTTCACCGGGCTGGAAGTGGCCACCGAACTGCCGGAAAAACTGCGCAAGATCCTTGGGCCAAATGTCCCGTTCAGGGTTGTCGTGGTCGAACGCGCCGATGAAATCGGTCCGGACCTGGGGGCGAATCCGCGACCGTTGATCATCGAAGCGCTGCAGCAGATGGGCATCGAGTTTCAGGTCGGTTCCGGGGTGGTTGCCATTGATGCCGATGGCGTGCAGACCGCCAACGGTCAGCGCATCGATGCAATGACCGTAATCTGGACCGGTGGGCTGGTCGCCAGTGGCCTGACCTCGCAAGTGTCATCGCAGCTCGACCGCCTGGGACGCGCCGAAGTGACCGACGACTTGCGTGTGATCGGCACCGATCACGTGTTTGCCGCCGGCGACGTGGCCAGGGCGTTGACCGATGATCAAGGGCATTACGCGCTGATGTCCTGCCAGCACGCGATCATCATGGGACGCTTTGGCGGGCACAACGTGGCTGCCGATCTGCTGGGCGTGCCGACCCTGCCGTACCGTCAACCCTTCTACGCCACCTGCCTGGACCTGGGCGAGTGGGGTGCGGTGTACACCGAGGGCTGGGACCGTCAGGTGGTGTTGACCCATGACGAAGGCAAGGAACGCAAGCGCATGATCAACACCCAGTGGATCTATCCGCCTGCGGCGAACCGCGCCGACGCGCTGGCGGCCGGTGACCCTCTGGCATCCTTCTAAACGGATGGATTGGTCATCCTGCTCGCGATGGCGGTGTGTCAGGCAACAGTGATGTTGGATGTGCCTGCCTCTTCGCGAGCAGGCTCACTCCCACAGGTCGGGTACTCGTGAGTATTGAGAACAATTGTATTGTTCATAGCTGTCTGTTTCTGCACAAAAGGGCTGGGTACCTTGGGGTCACTCAAACCAGACAAGGACCCCCACATGCTCAATCGCTTGGTTCTGCCTTTTGCCCTGTTGTTCTCCCTCAACGCCGCCCACGCCGCCGAGGGTGAAAAATGGTACCCGTCGAAATACGGTGCCCAAGATGAAATCGGCGCGCTGAACCTGCTCAATGCCGATTCGGTGCTCAATGCCGCCAAACTGATCAAGACCGGCAAGACCTACCCGCTGGCGGTGCCCATCGACAAGAATCTGCCGGCCTTCCGTCATCGCAGTTTTCACCTGACCAACGTCCAGCCCGGCGAAGCGGGCGGCGCCACCATGGGGCCGAACAAATTCACCTTCAACGATGAGCTGGTGGTGGGCTGGACCGGTGTCGGCACCCAGCTCAATGGCATCGGCCACATCGGCATCGATAATGTCTATTACAACGGCAACCGCGCGGCAGACTTTGTCACCGTGGAAGGGGTGCAGAAACTCGGCATCGAAAAAGTCCCGCCGATGGTCACCCGTGGTGTGGTGCTGGACATGACCGCGGTGTATGGCAGCGCCATCGTGCCGGAGAAAACCGAGTTCACGGTCGCCGACATCCAGAAGGCGTTGGACCTGCAAGGCATCACCATCGAGAAAGGTGACGTGGTGCTGTTCAACACCGGTTGGCTGGAACTGCTGGGCAAGGACAACGAGAAGTTCCTTGCAGTGGAACCTGGCATCGGCATGGCGGCGGCCAAATGGTTGGCGGACAAGCAGATCGTCGCCTTCGGTGGTGACACCTGGGCCTCGGAAATCTACCCCGGCACTGACGGCCAGGTGTTCCCGGTCAACCAGTTCATGCTGGCCAAGAACGGCATCTACAATCTTGAACTGATCGACAGCCGCGCGCTGGTGCGGGACAAGGCATGGACTTTCATGTTCGTGCTCGGGCAGCCGCTGTACAAGGGCTCGACCCAGGTCAACATCAACCCGGTGGCGATTCGCTGATACCCAACGCCCAGTTCATAACCCACCCGCGCCGGTCTTTGCCGCCGCGGGTTTTGACGGATACGCACTTTGAACCAGACCACCCGGTTTCCCTCGCTGGGCAGCATCGCCGCACGCCTGCGCCTCAAACAACTGCGCTTGCTGATTGCGCTGGATGAACGCGGTTCGCTGCACAAGGCGGCCGAACAGATTTCCATCTCCCAGTCCGGCGCTACCAAGGCGCTGCATGAAGTCGAGTCGCTGCTTGGCATGCCGCTGTTCGAGCGTCAGCCCCAAGGCCTGGTGGCCAACGAAATGGGGCGTTGCATGATCCGTTACGCGCGGCTGATCTACAGCGACGTCGAACACTTGCGCGAGGACATGCTGAGCATCCTGCGCGGGCAGGGTGGGCGGCTGTCGGTGGGGGTGATCATGGGCGCGGTGCCATTGCTCACCCGGGCCTTGACCGAACTGCGCCTCAAGCAACCGCAACTGGCCATCGAAGTGGTGGAAAACACCAGCGCCAACCTGCTCGGGCTGCTGGATCAGGGACGGCTGGACCTGGCCATTTGTCGTACCAGTGTCGGCCAGCGTTCGGACGCCTATGCCTGCATCGAGTTGAGCGAAGAACCTTTGGCAGTGGTGGCCAGCAAGGACCATCCACTGGCCGGTGCCACCTCGTTACAGTTGGCGCAATTGAGCGATTACCGCTGGGTGGTTTACCCCAAGGACATGCCGATGCGCCAGGCCCTGGAGCGCGAACTGGAGGAGGCGGGGCTGGATATTCCGCGTTATCCGCTGGAGACCTCGTCGATTTTCGCCACCATTCTGCTGGTGCAGCAGGACCCGACTTTGCTGGCGGTGATCCCGGCGGAAGTCGCCGGCTTCTGTGCGCAGTTCGATTTGCTGGTGACGCTGCCCTTGTCGATGCGCGCGCTGATCGAGCCCTACGGCGCGATCAGCCGGGCCGGCACCGACTTGCCTCCGGCAGCGACCCTGCTGATCGACGAACTGCAACGGTTGATGGTTACTTGATCACGATCGGGTTCACCGGTGCGCCCGTGCCGCCGACGATCTTCAGCGGCGCGGCGGTGTAAAGGAACTGCCACTGACCGTCTTCGGCGCAGTCGTTGGCCAGGTCATCGAGCATCGCCACTTCGGTGAAAGTCACGCCGAGGTTGCGCATCAAAGCGTTGTGCAGCGGGATCAACACACCCGAAGCGGGGTCGACCGCCACTTCGTTGGCCATGGTGTCGGTGACCAGGTTGGGGATCTCCATCTGGTGAAACCACTCCACCAGTTCGCGGCTGAAGGTCAGGCCCGGCTCGGCGAAATCCTTGTAGAACTCTTCCGGCTCGCGCTCATAGAACGAGCCGATCCAGCCAGTGCGGATGATCAGGATGTCACGCTTGTGGATCTCGATACCCTGGGCGTTGGCGGCAGCCAGCAGGTCGTGGTGATTGAAGGTCTCGCCCTTGTCCAGCACGGTTTTGCCGCGATGGCGGGCCATGTCGATCAACACCGCACGGCCGACGATGCCGCGCTCGGCAATCGGCAGGATGCTGGCCTTGTCCATGCCGCCGATGGTGCTCATGGCGTCGTAGCCGTTCCACAGTTTGTTGTCGTGCCAGACATGGCCCAGCGCGTCGTATTGGGTCGAGCCTTGCAGGTGCATGAAGATTACGTCGTCGGCGTATTCCACATGGCCGTCAAAGTGCGTCTTGCCGGCCAGGAAGTGCCCCTTGTCCAACACGTTGACCCGCATCGACGGCCGTCGCCCGGGCCACAAGGGTTCGCCCTTGGGGTGACCGATCTGCACTTGCAGGGTAAAGGTCTTGCCCTGGCGCACCGCAGCGATACCCCGCAGGATTTCCGCGCTTTGCAGGTAGTTCAGGGCGCCAACTTCATCCTCAGGCCCCCATTTTCCCCAGTTGGTGGGCAGGCCTTCGAGCAAGGCCTTGATGTCGGGAGAGCGGTCGACGGTGTTGTTATTGTGGTCGCACATGGGATCTGTCCTTGGTTTGAGCGTCTGACTCGGTCCCTGTGGGAGCGAGCCTGCTCGCGAAGAGGGCGTGTCAGTCACCATTGATGAACCTGGCACACCGCTTCCGCGAGCAGGCTCGCTCCCATAGGGATTTGTGCTGATTGCGGAATTATTTGATCGGCGAAAACGCCGCCGGCATCAACAGCTTCGATTCCATCTTTTCCAGCATCGGGAACGCGATCGGCACAAAGCCTTCGAGCCAGTCCGGGTCCTGGTACAGGGCGGCGCGTTTCTTGATGCGCTCGTCCAGGCTCTCGTAGGCCCAGATGTGGATCACCTGGTTCAACTCACCGATTTCGGTGTACCACCAACCCACCAGCGTGGTGTAGCGGGAGATCACCGGCAGGCCGTTTTCCTCGAAGTGCTTGAGGTAGGTCTGCATTTTTCCGATCTGGATCGTGTAGGTGCGCATTTCGTAGAACATGGGAGGCTTCTCTTCAGGAATGAGTGCCGTGGAAGGCGTTGCTGATGATTCGCTCGACGTCGGCGGCGGTGGTCAGGCGAGGGTTGACCAACACGTTGCCGCTGCGCATCGAGTCGCTGACCATTTGCGGCATGTAGTCCAGGTCCACGCCCAGGTCCTTGATGTTGTCAGGGATGCCGATGGCCTTGTTCAGCGCCATCACGTGTTCCACTACTTTGTACCCGGCGCGGGCAGGGCTGAGGCCGTCGACGTTCTCGCCCATGGCCAGGGCAATCTCGCAAAACCGTTCAGGGCAGGCCGGCAGGTTGTATTCGATGACGTAGGGCAGCAGCGTCGCGTTGGCGATGCCATGGGGGATGTTGAACACGCCGCCGAAGGTGTGGGAGATCGCGTGCACATTACCCAGTTTGGATTGTGCGAAGGCGACCCCGGCGAGGAACGAGGCGAGCAGCATCTGCTCCCGGGCGTGCAGGTCGGAACCGGTGAAGAACGCTTTGGGCAGGTAGGTGCAGATCATCTTGATCGCTTGCAGGGCCAGGGCCTGGCTGATCGGGTTGGCCTGCTTGGAGACGTAGGATTCGATGGCATGGGTCAGGGCGTCCATGCCGGTGGCCGCGGTGATGGATGGCGGCAGCTTGAGGGTCAGTTCGGCGTCGAGAATCGCCAGTTTCGGAAACAGCGCCGGGCTGATGATCACGGTCTTGAACAGGGTCTGGGTGTTGGTGAACACCGTGGACGCGGTGCATTCGCTGCCGGTGCCCGAGGTGGTCGGGATGGCGAAGATCGGCAGCGGCGGGTTCAGCAGTTTGTCATAGCCCTCGTAGTCGAGGATGTTGCCGGGGTTGGTGGCCATGGCCGCGACACCCTTGGCGGTGTCGATGCTGCTGCCGCCACCGACACCGATCACCGAATCGCACTCGTGGTTTTTCAGGAACGCCACGGCGCGTTCCAGCACGTCGGTCGTAGGGTTGGGTTCGACGCCGTCAAACACTTCGTAGGCAATCTCGCTGTCAGCCAGCGAAGCAAAAAAAGGTGCCATCACGCCCGACGCCATCAACCCTTGGTCGGTGACCACCAGCAGTTTTTTTCGAACATGCGGTTTAAGCAGCGCACCGGCCTGGCGCACCAGGCCGTTGCCGCTTTTCAAGGTCGTGGGAAAGTAAAACTGGAAGGGGTTCATCGGTTACTCCGGTTCTTGGTCTTGTTCGTCCCGGAACAGTAATTAGCGTCGCGCGCGGCCGATAATGAAAAGGCCTGATCAAGCGATCACCCTTTGTCATCCCCCGGACAGCGGGTAGGCAGTGGTAACGTGAGCGCTTCCAACAGTCAGGAGCGTGGTCATGGATTTGGGTATTTCGGGGCGGTGGGCGATTGTCTGTGCCGCCAGCAAGGGCTTGGGCCTGGCCTGTGCGCGGGCGTTGGCGAAGGAGGGCGTGAACCTGGTGATCAATGCCCGTGGCGAGGAAACGCTGCAGGCGGCTGCCGTGGAGTTGCGCCAATTGGCGCCGACCATCGAGGTGCGCACCGTGGCCGGGGACATCAGTGAACCTGCGGTGCGCGCCCAGGTGCTGGCGGCGTGTCCGCAGGTGGACATCCTGGTCAACAACGCCGGCGGCCCGCCCCCCGGCGACTTCCGTGATTGGCAGCGCGAAGACTGGCTCAAGGCGCTGGACGCCAACATGCTCACGCCTATCGAGTTGATCAAGGCCTGCGTCGATGGCATGGCCGAGCGCGGTTTCGGGCGCATCGTCAACATCACGTCCGGCGCGGTGAAGGCGCCGATCGATGTGCTTGGCCTGTCCAACGGCGCGCGCAGCGGCCTCACCGGTTTCATCGCCGGGCTGGCACGTCAGGCGCGGTTGGCGGGGAACAACGTCACGGTCAACAACCTGCTGCCGGGGCCGTTCGAGACCGAACGCCTGCACAAAACCCTCGACGCCGCCGCCCAGGCCAATGGCACCAGCGTTGAGAGCATCGCCGAGCAGCGGCGCAAACATGTCCCGGCCCAGCGCTTCGGCCAGCCTGACGAATTTGGTGCGTATTGCGCGTTCATCTGCGGTGCGCAGTCCGGCTTCCTCACCGGGCAGAACCTGTTGCTCGATGGTGGCAGCTATCCCGGGACCTTCTGATCGATTTGGGGGGATGACCGTTGGTGATCCCCCTATCAGATCCCATCATTATCCAGCACTCGGGGGTGTGATTAGAGTGGGGCCGCTTGCCTCATGTCAGTCGGTCAAGACGCAAAAAACTGTGGGAGCCAGCCGGCTGGCTCCCACAGGGGATTGTGGTGTTCAGAACCTTGACCGATAGGCATCAGGCAGCTCGTCTCCACAACAACAAGAGCGCCCCACATGAACAATCCGAGTGCCGAAAGCCTGGTATTGCCAGCCGCGACCGCGACAATGCGTCCCACCAACGTGCGCTGGCGAATCTTCCTCATCATGTTGCTGCTGACCGCGATCAACTACATCGACCGCGCCTCGCTGTCGGTGGCGTTGCCGCTGATCTCCGCTGAGTTCCAGATCCCGCCGGCTCTTGAAGGCCTGATGCTCAGCGCGTTTTTCTGGTCCTACGCCTTGATGCAAATCCCCGGTGGCATGCTACTCGATCGCTTTCATACCCGCCGGGTAATCGTCGTCGCGACCGTAGCCTGGGGGGCGTTCCAGGCCTTGGCGGCCGGCGCGCATAACTGGATCACCCTGATGATCACCCGAATGGGCCTGGGCGTTGCCGAGTCGCCGATCATGCCTGCCGGGGCCAAGCTCAACGGTGCCTGGCTGACCCCCAACGAACGCGGACGCGGCGCGGTGCTGGTGGACGGCGGTGCCCCCCTGGGCAGCGCCTTCGGCGCGATCATCATTGCCGGGCTGATCGGCTGGTTCGACTCGTGGCGCATCGCCTTCGTGATTGCCGGCGTCGGCACCATGCTCGCCGGCGTGCTGGCCTGGAAATACATCCGCAATCACCCCAGTGAACACCCTGGCGTCAACGCCGCCGAACTGGCACACATCACCGCGGGTAACGCAGCGGTCAGCCAGCCTGGCGCGGTCACCAGCATCCCCTTCAAGGAACTGCTCAAGGACCGTTCTGTGCTGGCGATGTTCGCCGGGTATTGCTGCATCCTCAGCGTGTTCTATGGCCTGTTGACCTGGATGCCCAGCTACCTGCACCAAACCCACGGCCTGAACATTTCCGGTATGGGTGGCGCGACCTTCCTGATCTTCATGTGCGGCTTCGTCGGCGAACTGGTCGGCGGGTACCTGGGGGATAAATGGAAGTCCAGCGGCGCCTCGCCCAACCTGGTAATGCGCAGCATGTTCAGCGGTTCGGCGCTGGTGGCGGCGCTGTGCATGCTCGGGACGGCTTATGCTTCCGAGGCGAGCCAGGCCATCGGCCTGCTGTGCGTGGCGATGTTTTTCATTCGCTGGTGCGGCATGTACTGGTGCATTCCATCGATCCTTGGCGGCACTTCGAAAACCGGCGTACTGGCCGGCACCATGAACTTCTGCGGCAACATGGCCGGGGTGATTGTGCCGATCCTGATCGGTTTGATCGTGCAGTTCACCGGTTCGTATTTCCTGGTGCTGATCTTCTTCGTGGTCATGGCCATGCTGCTGGCGATATTCTCCAGCCTGATCGATTACCGGGAGCGGGGACTGGTTTGATGGGGAAATTGCTTTGATAGGGGTAAGTCGCCGATGAGCGTCGATATCGACACCGTGGTGGTCGGCGCCGGGGTGGTCGGGCTGGCGGTGGCCAGGGCCCTGGCCATGAGCGGGCGCGAGGTGATTCTGGTCGAGTCCGGCGAAGGTATCGGCACGGGCATCAGTTCGCGCAATTCCGAAGTGATCCACGCTGGCATCTACTACCCCGAAGGCAGCCTCAAAGCGCGGTTGTGCGTGGAGGGCAGGCAACGCCTGTACGCCTACTGCGATGAGCGTGGCGTCAGTCATCAGCGTCTGGGCAAGTTGATCGTCGCCACCGATGACACACAGCTCGCAACCCTGCAACGATTGCTGGAACAGGGGCGTCGCAATGGCGTCGATGACCTGCAATGGCTGGACGCCGCACAGGCGCGGGCGCTTGAACCGGCGTTGTCTTGCGTTGGCGCGTTGTGGTCGCCATCCACCGGGATCGTCGATTCCCATGGGCTGATGCTGGCGTTGCAGGGCGATGCCGAGGCCCATGGCGCGTCGCTGGTCTTCCATACGCCTTTACTGTCGGCCCGTTGTACCGGGCAAGGTTTTGAGTTGCAAATGGGTGGCGCCGAGCCCATGACCTTGAGCTGTCGCGAGTTGATCAATTGCGCGGGGCTGTCCGCGCCCGAGGTGGCGAGCCGCATCGCCGGTCTGCCTGCGCACCATGTGCCGAAGGCGCGATTGTGCAAAGGCAGCTATTTCAGTTTCAGCGGCCGGGCACCGTTCCGTCATCTGGTGTACCCGGCGCCGGAAAGCGCCGGGCTGGGCGTACACATGACCCTCGATCTGGGCGGCCAGGCACGTTTCGGGCCGGACGTGGAATGGGTCGATACGGTCGATTACCGCGTGGATCCAGCCCGGGCCGACGGCTTCTACCAAGCGATCCGCCGTTACTGGCCGGGCCTGCCGGATCACAGCCTGCAACCGGCCTATAGCGGCATCCGCCCGAAAATCAGCGAGCCAAACGAACCCGCCGCCGACTTTCGAATCAGCGGCCCGAGTGAACATGGGCTGCCGGGATTGGTCAATCTGTTCGGCATCGAATCCCCGGGCCTGACCAGTTGCCTGGCGCTGGCCGAGCGCGTAATCAACCAACTTGCATAACCCCCCCCTGTGGGAGCGAGCCTGCTCGCCAAAGCGGTGTATCAGATTCAGCAAGGGTGACTGACACTCTCTCTTCGCGAGCAGGCTCGCTCCCACAGGTATAGGTGCAGTTTGGAGGGATGACCGATAATCAGCACCCGCGCAACGGCGCGTGGATAGCGCTATCCTTGGAAGATGCGCTTATCGCCATCGGAGATATCTGATGATCAACGTACGCACTGCCCGCCTGCTCGCCGATTACAAACTATGGGCCAACCAGCGTCTGTTCGACAACCTGGCGCAATTGCCGCCGGGCGAAGTCGAAAAGGAACGCGCCGGGATCTTCAAGAACATGATCGGCACGCTCAACCACATCTATGTGGTGGACTGTCTCTGGCAAGCCCACCTGGAAGGCCGAGGGCACGGCTTCACCACTTCCCACGATCTTGTGTACCCCGAGCTAGCGGCCTTGCGCCAGGCACAACAGGACGTTGATCACTGGTACTGCGACTGGAGCGCGCGGCAAACCGATGCCTCGCTGGACAGGCCCGTGCGGTTCACCTTCATTTCCGGCGAGAGCGGCACCATGAGCGCCGGCGCGATGCTGATGCACGTGGTCAACCACGCCAGCTATCACCGGGGCTGGATCATCCAGATGTACTTCGAAATCCCGGCCATGCCGCCCATGACCGACCTGCCGGTCTACCTGCGCGAGACCGACCCGAACTTCAACTCGCTCAATGCCCCGGCAGTGGAACCGACATGTGCTGCGCAATTCGCGAGCGCAACCAACGTTCTGCCGGATCGTTATCGTTGACGCCGTTCCAGACCATGGACAGTTCGGACAGGTTGATTTCGAAAGGCGCGTCGTCGGCACGCAACTGACTGCTGCCTTCGATCAGCGCAGCGGCCGCGTAATCCGGCACCGTGGCGAGCATATCGGTGCCGGCGAGCAAGGCGCGCAGACCGGCGAATTGCGGCACCGCCAGCACCACCCGGCGCGATCGGCCGATGCGGGCCAGGTCAGTGTCGATCGCCCCGGTCAAATCCCCGGAAAACGACACCAGGGCGTGGGGGCGTTTGCAATATTCGTCCAGGGTCAGGGGGCCGGGCCGGTTATCGCCGCGAAGGATCTTCACGCTCAAATCCCGCAGCTTCTTGCGCTTGGCATTGGCCGGCAATTCAGTGGTGTAACTGATCCCCACGGAAATTTCACCGGAGGCGAGCATCGGCGACATCAACAGGAAATTCACCCGCCGCACCACGATCACCACGTTCTGCGCCTCTTCGCGCAGTTGCTTGAGCAAGGGCGGGAACAGGCCGAACTCGGCGTCATCGGACAAACCGATGCGAAACACATCGCGGCTGGTGGACGGGTCGAAATCCTTGGCCCGGCTGACCGCACCGGAAATGGTGTCCATCGCCGGCTGCAATTCCTTGAGAATCATCAGCGCCCGCTGGGTCGGCTCCAGCACCCGGCCGTTGCGCACCAGCAGCGGGTCATCGAACAAATCCCGCAACCGCGCCAGGGCTGCACTGACGGCAGGCTGGCCAAGGAACAGCTTCTCCCCGGCTCGGGTCAGGTTTTTTTCGAACATCAGGGTTTCGAAAATTACCAAGAGGTTCATGTCCACGCGGCGCAGGTCGTTGCGGTTCATTGAAAGATTCTCGTGGGTTGCAGAATCTCTTCAGTAAAGCACCAAACCTTGTGGGAGCGAGCCTGCTCGCGATAGCGGTGGATCAGTCGACATCTGCGTTGCCTGTTACTCCGCCATCGCGAGCAGGCTCGCTCCCACAGGTGGGTAGCCGTCAGGCCAACGCCTTCTCTGGACAACGCATGGCATCGGATTCCAGCAAGGTTTCGATCTCATCTTCGGAAAACGCAAACCCGCGCAATACCTCACACGAATGCTCACCCTTGTCCGGCGCCGGTGCATAAGGGGTTTGCGCCGCTTCCAGACTGTTGATCGGAAACCCCGGCACCCGCACCACGCCATGCTGCGGATGATGCAGATCCACCAGCATGCCGTTGCTGGCGATTTGCGGATGAGCCAGTACGTCGTTGTAGTCGCTGACCTTGGAGCAGAGGATGTCGGCCTCGCGCAGCACCTGCAGCCAATGGGCGACGGGTTGGGTGCGGAACACGTCGGTCAGCGCCTCGCCCATGGCTTGGCGATGCACCACGCGCTGCGCGGAGCTGGCAAAGCGCGGATCGTCGATCCATTCCGGATGCCCGAGCACCCCGCACAGCGTTGGCCAGCGATTGCCGTTGTACGCGGCGACCATCAGCCAGCCGTCCGCCGCTTCGAAGGCTTCGTTGGGCGCGGAGTAAGGCGCGGCGCTGCCGATGCGGGTCGGCAGTTTGCCGTCGCAGAGGAAGCTGGCCAGCGACGCCTGTTGCAGCGCCAGGGCCGAGTTCATCAGGCTGACGTCGAGGTGGCCGCCGAGGCCGTCGTTGTTTCGGGCGTGCAGTTTGGCCAGTACCGCCATGCAGGCCATGTAGCCGGTGACCACGTCGACCACTGGCGCCTGCACCTTGGACGGTGCCGAGCCTGGTGTGCCGATCAGGCTCATCAGCCCGGAGTCGGCCTGCAAAATGCCGTCGACCCCGGCCCTATCTGCATAGGGTCCTTGCTGGCCGTAGGCGGAGATCGAGCAGTAGATCAGGTCCGGTTTCAGCGCGGCCAAGGCCTCGTAGCCCAGGCCGAGTCGGGCCATGACGCCGGGGCGCATGCTCTCGATGACCACGTCGGCCTGCAAGACCAGGCGCTTGATCACCGCCACGCTGTCCGGGTGTTTCAGGTCCAGGCACAGGCCCTGTTTGCCGCGGTTGAAACCGTGGAACAGCGCGCTGTCTTCACCGACCCAGGCAGGTCCCAGGGTGCGGCCCAGCTCGCCTTCGGGGGGTTCGACCTTGATCACTTTGGCGCCCATGTCGGCCATCAGCATGGTGGCCGTGGGGCCGGCGGCGATCTGGGTGAAGTCGAGGACGGTCAGACCGTCCAGTGCGTTGCGTAACATGTTCGCCTCCTCGGACTTTAGCGGCCCGTGTAATGCGGCGTGCGTTTCTCGGCAAATGCCTGGCGGCCTTCGATGCGATCTTCGGTGTCGCGCAGCACGCCCCAGTAGAGCTCGGTCAGGCGCTGCGCCTCGCGGTCGCTCAGGTGCGCGGTGCTGCGGGCCAGGGTTTGCAGGGCCTGGATCGCCAGCGGTGCTTGGCGGGCAATCAGTTGCGCCAGTTCCAGCGCCCGTTGCACCAGGGTTTCGCGGTTAGCCAGATGCTCGGAGATCAAGCCGATGGACTCGGCACGCGCGGCGTCGATACGCGCCCCGGTCAGGGCCATTTGCAGGGCGTGGGCCGGCGGCACGGCGCGCATCAAGCGATGCAGGCCGCTGACCGCCGGGATCGAGCCGACCACCGCTTCCGGCAAGCCGAAAGTGGCGCTGGAGCTTGCGATGCGCAGGTCGCATTGCAACGCCAGTTCCAGGCCACCGCCGAGACAGTGGCCGTTGATCGCGGCGATCAAGGGTTTGTGCAGGTCCAGATCGGTGAGGTCCATCAGGCGGATATAGAGCCCGGCGTCCGCCGCCGATTCATTGGCCAAAAACAACGCCTCGGCGTAGGAGGCCTTGGAGTCCCGCGTACTCTTCAGGTCGGCGCCGACGCAGAACGCCCGTTCGCCGCTACCGGTGATCACGGCGGCGCGCAAGTCGCGACGATCGCGCACGTGCAGCAGGTGGCTGCGCAGGGCCTGCAGCGAGTCCAGGTCCAGGGCGTTGAGCGCTTGCGGCCGGTCGAGAGTGATCAGCGCGACGGCGCCAAAGGCTTCGAAAGTGACAGTCATGGCCTTGCCCTCACACACTGGCCGAGGACAGGCTGCGCCCGCCGCACACGTACAGGGTTTGCCCGGTGACGTAGCTGCTGGCCGGGGCGAGGAAAAACTCCACGGCGTTGGCGATGTCGTCCGGCGTGCCGATGCGTTTGACCGGCACGGTGTCCTTGAGCCTGGTCTGCACTTCGGGGGCGAAACTCTGAAACAGTGGCGTGTCGACGATGCCCGGCGCGATGGCGTTGACGGTGATGCCCTTGGCGGCGAATTCGATGGCCAGGCTGCGGGTCAGGCTGACCACGCCACCCTTGGCCGCCGAATAGTTGGCCTGGCCGAAACCGCCGAGCCAGGCCCGGGACGACATGTTGACGATGCGTCCGAAGGCGTACTCCAGCATCAGTGGCAGGGCGGCCTTGCAGCACAGAAATTGCGCCCGCAGGTTGGTGTCCACCACCAGGTCCCAGTCCTGTTCGGTCATGGTGAGGAAACGTTTGTCGCGGACTACGCCGGCGTTGTTCACCAGAAAGTCCAGTCGACCCTGCGCCTCGCGAATCTGGGTGAATGCGGCGTTTACCGCTTCACCTTCGGTGAGATCGAGGGCGATGCCGGCGACTTTCAGGTCTTCGGATTGCAGTGCCTTGACGCTGTTGTTCAGCGCTTGTTCGTCGCGGTCCAGCAGATAAACGAACACACCTTGTTGCGCCAGACGCTGGGCGATGGCGAGGCCGATGCCACGGGCAGCCCCCGTCACTACGGCGATCTGACCGGCAGAAAAGTTGTTCATGGCTTCAGACTCCAAGGATGTGCACGGCGGACGCCGCGTGGTCGACCCCGGCGATGCCGCCGCCGGTGCATTGCGCCAGGCCCAGGCGCGGGGTGCCCGCTTGGCGGTCGCCGGCGCGGCCTTGCAGTTGCCAGAACAGCTCGACCATTTGCGCGACGCCCGTAGCACCCAATGGATGCCCCTTGGCCAGCAAGCCGCCACTCGGATTGACCGGCACTCGACCACCGAGAGAGGTCGCGCCGGAGTGCAGCAAGGCCACGGCTTCGCCCGGCGCCGCCAGCCCCAGGGCTTCGTAGTACAACAGCTCGGCAATGGTGAAGGCGTCGTGCAGTTCGACCACGCCGATATCGCTTGGCGCGACGCCGGCCTGCTCGTAGGCCAGGCGTGCGGCGCGGGCGGTGATTTCCGCGTCGAGGATGTCCTCGTCACCGCTTTCGCGCAGGCCGGAGACGATGATCGAACCCAGCACCTTCACGTCTTTGCCATGCGGGCCGGGTTTGTTGCCGAGCACCAGTGCGGCGGCGCCATCGACCTGTGACGGGCAGCACTGCAACAGGGTCAGCGGGTCGGCGATCATGCGCGAGGCGAGCACTTCTTCGAGCGTCACTTCGCTGCGCTGCTGGGCGTAGGGGTTGAGTGAGCCGTGATGACGGTTCTTCACCGCCACGGCGGCGAGGTCGGCGGGTTTAGCGTCGCGTTCGTGGAGGAAGCGCGTGCCACGCATGGCGTAGACCGCTGGCAGCACCATGCCGGCGGTGGCGTACAGATCGGTCATGCGGTCGTTGCGCTGCATCGGGATCATGCCGCCACCGAGGGCAGTCAGTTGCTCGATGCCGAACACCAACACCCGCTCGTATTGCCCGGCCAGCAAGGCATGACGGGCCAGATGCACCGCCGTGGCGCCGCTGGCGCAGGCGTTTTCAATGTTGTAGACCGGGATGCCTTTCAGACCCAGATCGCGCAGGATCACCTGGCCGAGGATCATCCCGCCGAGCACGTTGGCGCAGTACACCGCCTGAATGTCCGCCAGTTGCAGGCCGGCATCGGCCACCGCATCGAGAATCGCCCGTTGCGCCAGTTCAGGCGCCATGACGCCGGGGTGACGACCGAAGACGGTCATCGCGCCGCCCATTACATGCATCTGGCTCATGGACGTGCCTCCAGGGATTGGAAAATGTAGCCGTAGGTGTCGTGGGCGATCACCCGGCATGGTTCGCCGATGGCGACGCGACCGGTCAGGCGACCGAACAGACGCACCGGGCCGGGCAGGTCGACATACGCCAGCACGAACGGCGGCAGGCCGCTTTTCGGGCTCGGGTGCATGACGGTGAAGCTGTAGACCTGGCCTTGGGCGTCGAGCACGGCATCGTCGAACTCGGCGCTCAGGGGCGATTGGGCAGTGACGGCGGGAAAGAAGATTTCGCCGCTGCGGCGATGACGCGAGGCGCGCAGGCTCGGCGGCGTGGTGGCGGCCCAGACGGGCGTGGACGAACTCATGATGACCTCCTGTTGTTATGGGCTCGCAGGCGAGCTGGAGGTCATGGTCGGGCAGGGAAGGGAGGGCCGACAAACGAGATAAAAACCGGGGTGGGTTGAGAAAAAATCAAATGATCAGCCATCAAACCACCGCAATCTGTTAGCTGAAATGCATTCACTGTGGGAGCGAGCCTGCTCGCGAAGAGGCCATGTCAGGCGACTCAGTGGTGCCTGACACACCGCTTTCGCGAGCAGGCTCGCTCCCACAGGGCCGGTGGTTATTGAGGTGGATCGAGTCGATCCAGCGCCCGATTCACCGCCAACTCACCGAGCATGATGACCTGGGCAATCCCCAGCAGGGTGTTGCGGTGCGAGCCCTCCAGAAAACCCGCCAGATCACTGGCCATGACATTGGCCGAGGCCAGCGACTCGCAGGCATGGGCCAGCAGGGTTTCGGTGTCGATGTCGGGGTTGATGGTGAACATCGTGGAGGGTTTGTGCGGCGTGGCCATGATGTTCGCCGCCGGATTGAGGTAGTGGTTGAGGGCACGTTCGGCCGCTTCGTGCAATTGCTTGGAATCGCGGCTTTGGTAGGGGGAGGCGGGGTCGGTTTCTGGGGGATTGGGTGTGGGCTTGAACATAGATGAAACTCCAGTACTTGCTGAATTGAAGCCATCACCTTTCGCTACCAAACGAATGGGTGGTGGCCATACGCAGGTTGGTAGACCGGAGTACTGGAACCGGCGCCTGCGAACAGGCCCTGCGCATGACCACCATAAAGCAGCGTTATGCGCAGTACTCCGGGCTACCAAACCCGATCGCTGTTTTTTTCAGCGACCGGCCAACGATAAAACCCGGCCCCAAGGCGCACAAGCCGGCGGATTCTGGCGTAACCGTAGGCAATGACGCAAGGCGATGTAGCTTTCATGAAGTAACGCTGACAGCCGTTAAACAAGCGCTTACACATGACTTTCAGTGAATACAAAATCCATGCACAACGCAGATCCACTGTGGGAGCGAGCCTGCTCGCGAAAGCGGTGTGTCAGACACCAGTAATGCCAACTGACACGCCCTCTTCGCGAGCAGGCTCGCTCCCACAGGTACAGTGTTCGACTTTAGCCTTGCAGTGTGACCCCCGCCAGCCGTTCCAGCACCTCCACCACGTGCGTCATATCCCTTGCCGGATCGCCGTCACTCAACGCCTGATCAAAAAACTGCTTCACCACCGACCCGGTAAACGCCGGCGCTCCGGCATTTTCCGCTTCGGCCAGAAACAGCCGCACATCCTTGCGCATCAAATCCAGGCGAAAGCCGAAATCAAACTCCCGTCGCATCACCGTCCCGGCCAGGATCTGTTCGCTGGTGAAACTGCGCGCCGTGCTGGCGTTGAGCATCTCCACCATCTGGCGCGCATCGAGTCCGGCTTTGACCCCGAACAGCATCGCTTCACTGGTGGCCACCAGCGTGGCGGCGACGATCATGTTGTTGACCAGTTTCAACGTCTGGCCCAACCCCGGTTCAGTGCCGATGTGCTCGACTTTCTTGCCGAACGCCGCAAACACGGGCACGCAACGCTCATACGCGTGGCGATCACCCCCGACCATTACCGACAAGGTGCCGTTCTGCGCCCCCGCAACACCGCCGGCCAGCGGCGCATCGAGGGCGTCGATGCCGCGTTCGGCCAGCTCGGCGTGCAGGCGTCGGGCCAGGCTCGGGCCGGTGGTGGAGTGGTCGACGAGGATGTTGATCTGCTGGCCGTGGATCACGCCGTCGGTGCCGAGCACTACGCGCTCGACGATGTCCGGCGTAGGCACGCAGACCAGCACGATGTGCGCGTGGTCAGCCACTTCCCGGGGCGTGGCGAAGCTGCGGGCACCACGGGCGAGCAACGGCCCCAAGGCTTGCGGATTGGGGTCGAACAGGCTCAGGTCGAAGCCGTTGTCCAGCAGATGCAAAGCCATTTTATGGCCCATGGCACCGAGGCCGATAAAACCGATGGAAGGGGCGTCGAGCGTGGTCATGGCGAGTCTCTTTTTTGTCGTTGGAGACCCATGCTAGACATGCCGGCAAATCACCGACAAAGCAGTTTTACGCCGCCATGCGTTGAGTAAATCTCAAGCCTGATCACCGGTCATGCGTGCCTGTTCCAGAATCCATTCACGGAAAATCCGCAAGTCATCGCTTTCCTCGCGGTGCCGAGGCGTGAGCAGATAGTAGGTGTACACGCCCATGTCCACCACCTGCTCGAACGGGCGGATCAGGCTGCCGTCCTGCAACTCCTTGCTGACCAGAAACAGCTGCGCCATGGCGATGCCCTGACCGCCGACCGCAGCGGCATAGACCATCGACGAACTCTGATACGACATACCGGCCTGGGCATCCACTTCGCGACTAACCCCGGCGGCCTCCAGCCAGTAGCGCCAGTCTTCGGGGCGGGCGATGGAGTGCAGCATGGTGTAGCCGGCGATATCGGCGGGTGTCTGCAACCCCGGCCCGTGTTGCAGCAATGACGGGCTGCACACCGGGGCCAACTGGTTGTCGCTGAGCACGTAGCAATTGCAGTTGGGCCACTCGCCGGAACCGAGGCGGATCGCGGCGTCGATGTCTTCCTTGTAGAAATCCACGGGTTCGAGCGAGGCGGTCAGCAGCACTTCGATCTTCGGGTTCTGCGCGTGGAAACTCGCCAGCCGCGGGATCAGCCACTGCATGGCAAAGGTGGTGTAGGCGCGCACCTTGAGCTGGCGGCGACGGGGTGGCGACATGAGTTTTTTCGTCGCCCCGCGCAAGTCTTCGACAATTTTCGCCACGGCGCGAAAGTACTGCTCGCCAGCGGCGGTAAGGGTGATCTGCCGATGCCCGCGCACGAACAGATCGAGCTTGAGGAACTCTTCCAGGGTGCGGATCTGCCGGCTGACCGCGCCTGGCGTGACGTTCAATTCATCGGCGGCCAGGGTGATGCTCAGATGCCGGGCAACGGACTCGAAGGCGCGGATGGCATTGAGCGGTGGCAGACGTTCCATAGCGGGCAGACTCTTGTTCTTGGGGGAGCGCGGTGCGCAGTGTACGTAAAGCTGAGCCTAAACCCACTTGATTAAAACTCAAGGCTGCGGGGTGTTTTTCTCGATTGTCGGGCCCGGCCCTGGCTTTCAGGATCGACGTTCGCACGCCTGTCCGGGGCGTGTTCGAACCTGACAACAATAAGAGAAACGCGCCCATGAACAACGCCTTCCCAGTGGTTTCACGTCTTGCTGTTTGCATGGCGGCGAGTGCCGTCATCAACCCGGTGTGCGCCGATATTTTCCAGGACGGCAAAGCCAGTCTGGAGCTGCGCAACTACTACTTCAATCGTGATTTTCGGCAGTCTGGCGCGGCTCAGAGCAAGGCCGAAGAATGGGCTCAAGGCATGATCCTGCGGGTTGAATCGGGTTACACCGGGGGGCTGATCGGCGTCGGTTTCGACGCCATCGGCCTGGTCGGTATCAAGCTCGACTCCGCGCCGGACCGTAGCGGCACCGGTCTGCTCAACACTGCACGCGGGCCGGGCGGACGCGCCGAAGACCAGTACGGCGCATTAGGCGCCACCGGCAAGTTGCGTATGGCCAAGAGCACCCTGAAAGCCGGCACCCTGCTGCCGAAAATGCCGGTGGTGATGTACAACGATTCGCGCCTGCTGCCGCAAACCTTTCGCGGTGCCTGGCTCAACAGCGCTGATGTCGACAACCTGTCACTGGACCTCGGCCGCCTCGACCAGACCAAACTGCGCAATTCTTCCGACTTTGAAGACATGAGCGTCTACAACGGCGTGGCCCGCAACATCCGCCTTGGCCGCCACACCACCAGCGACCGCTTCGGCTTTGCCGGGGCGACGTACCGCTGGACGCCGTCGCTGAGCACCGCCTACCACTACGGCGAACTGGACGGCATCTACCGCCAGCACTACCTGACCCTCAACCACAAATGGACGATCAGCGAAGGCCAGACCTTAAGCTCCGACTTGCGTTGGGCGCGCAGCCTCGACGACGGCGGCAGCAACGTCGACAACTCGGCGTTGGGCGCGATGTTCACCTACAGCGCCAGTGGCCACTCGCTGGGGCTGGGTTACCAACGCATGAGTGGCGATACCGGTTTCGCCAACATCAATGGCACCGATGGTTACCTGGTGAACCTGGTGCAGATCAATGATTTCGGTAATCAGGATGAGCGCTCGTGGCAGGCGCGCTATGACTACAACTTCGCCGCGCTGGGCATTCCGGGGCTGACCTTCATGACCCGTTATCTGTCAGGGGACGACGTCACAGTGCGCACCCGCACCACGGCGGGCAAGGAGTGGGAACGGGATTCCGAATTGGGCTACGTGATCCAGAGCGGACCGTTGAAGAACCTTGGAGTGAAGTGGAAAAACGCCAGTGCGCGGAGCAATTTTTCCAGTGATATTGATGAGAATCGGTTGATCGTGACGTATTCGTTGGCGCTGTGGTAATCCTTTGTAAACACGATTTTGGCGAACACCTTCAATCCCTGTAGGAGCCAGGCTTGCCGGCGAAAGCGGCCTCAAGATCGCCTTCGCGGGCAAGCCTCGCCCAGGGGGGTGGTGTTTTTGGATGTAAAAAGGCGCAGCCATGGCTGCGCCTTTGGGTGAGTCGGGCGGCCTCAAAGCCGAATGATCACCGACTTCAACTGCGTGTAATGCGACAACGCATCCACCCCTTGCTCGCGCCCGTACCCACTCTGCTTGAACCCGCCGCACGGCGTTTGCACAAAGCCGCCGCTGTATTCGTTGACCACGATGCGCCCGGCTTCCAGTTGCGCGGCGACGCGGTGGACGCGGCCGATGTCGCGGCTCCAGATTCCGGCGCCGAGGCCGAATTCGCTGTCGTTGGCGATGCGCAAGGCATCGGCTTCGTCCTTGAACGGGATCACGCAGACGATGGGGCCGAAGATTTCTTCCTTGGCCAATGTCATGTCATTGGTGACGCCGGTATAGACCGTCGGTTCGATGTACCAGCCGTTTTCATAACCGGGAAGGCTGGCGACTTTGCCGCCGATGGCCGGCTTAAGACCTTCGCGCTCGGCGATGGCGAAGTAGCTCTGGATTTTCTCGAATTGCGCGTGGGTGGTGATGGGGCCGGAGGTGGCGTCATCCTGGGGACCGACCCGCAACTGGCCGACCTCGGCCACCAGTTTGTCGACGAAACGCTCGTAGATCGATTCCTGCACCAACAACCGTGTACCTGCCGCGCACCACTGGCCGCTGTTCCAGGTGAAGGCCAGGGTTGAGCCTTTGGCGGCGGCGTCGAGGTCGGCGTCGTCGAACACGATATTGGCCGACTTGCCGCCCAGTTCCAGGGTCAGCGGCAGGATACGATCCGCCGCGATGTGCCCCAGTTCCTGGCCGGCGCGGATGCCGCCGGTGAAGGAGATTTTGCGAATGTGCGGGTTGTGCGCCATGGCCGGGCCGATCACGCTGCCCTTGCCGACGATGACGTTGAATACGCCGGGCGGGATGCCGGCTTCGACCGCCAGACGCGCCAGTTCCACCAGCGAGGCCGAGGTGTGTTCGGAGGGTTTGGCGACCACGGTGTTGCCGGTGGCCAGGGCCGGGGCGATGGCGCGGGCAGCCTGGTGCAGCGGGGCATTCCACGGCAGGATCACGCCGATCACCCCGAACGGATCGCGGCGGGTATAGACGTGGTAGTTCGGGCCTTGATTGATCACTTCGCCGTCCATGACGTTGACGATGCCGCCGTAGAACTCGAAGTACTGCGCGGTCAGGTCCATCAGGGTTGCCATCTCGCGGCCGGGCTTGCCGGTTTCGGCGCGCTCCAGGGCGCCGAGGGTGGCCTCGCTTGCGCGGATCAGGCGGCCGAAATCGTTGAGGATGCGCCCGCGCAAGGCCGGACGCATGTCGCGCCAGGCCTGCAAGGCGTTGGCGGCGCTGTCGATGGCAATGGCCACGTCGGCCGGGCCGCTGCTGGCCACTTCGTTGAGTTTTTCGCCGGTGCGCGGGTCGATCTTGTCGACGTATTGGCCGTCCAGCGGCGGCGTGATGCGGCCGTCGATGAAGCTGTTGGTTTTGTCAAACATTGCCGGTTCTCCTCGTGAAGCTTTCTTGTCGATGCTTTTTTGTCGAAGCAGGCATGGGGTAGGGTCGTGGGCAGCCCCATGATTGCCTGCCATTACCGCTGCTCACGGAGGACCCTTCAACCGAGTTTTAAAGCACCGTGCGTTGAGAAAATCTCAAGGCAATGGCTTGAGGTTTAGTCAACCGAACCGTTCTGAAAACTCGCTTCACGCGAAGCAGGCAACGCCGGATATTGCTCCCGTCGCAACGCTGAGGCCGCGTCCGAAGGTCAACAATAATAGCGCCCACGGGAGTCTTGAATATGAGCAACTACCACACGGTGGACGGTCCATTGCCGCCGTCATCCACTGCCACTGCGATCCCTCAAACCGAGGGTCGTAAACTCAACAGTGCCGAAAGAAAAGCCATTGTCGCCGCTACCCTCGGTACGATCGTCGAGTACACCGATTGGGTGATCTACGCGACGTTTTCCTCGATCCTCGCCAAGCAGTTTTTCCCCGCCGGTGACGGCGTCACCGCTTTGCTGTCGGTGCTGGCGGTGTTCGCCGTCGGCTTCATCATGCGCCCCATCGGTGGTGCGGTGCTGGGCCAATTGGCTGACCGTTATGGCCGTAAAAAAGGTCTGACGCTGTCGATCCTGCTGATGTCGGTGGCCTCGCTGGTGATCGGCATCTGCCCCAACTATGAAAGCATCGGCATTGCCGCACCGATCATTCTGGTCATTGCCCGTCTGGTCCAGGGCTTCTCGGCAGGCGGCGAATTCGGCTCGGCGTCGGCGTTCCTGATCGAGTCGGCACCGGCGCATCGCCGGGCGTTTGCCGGGTCCTGGCAATGGTTCGCCATCAATGCCGGCACGCTGGTGTCGTTTCTGCTGGGTTTTGCGCTTGCGTCGATGGGCAGCGATACCGCGCTGTACGACTGGGGTTGGCGCGTGGCCTTCGTGATCGCGGCGCTGATGGGCCTGATTACCTTGTGGATTCGTCTGTCGGTGCGCGAAACCGAGATCTTCAAATCGAAGATCGCCAGCCACGGCAAAAAGCGCCCGATCCGGGAGCTGCTGTTCAGCCACCGTCGCGATGCCCTGCGCGTGATCGGCATCGCCATGGCCGGCAACCTGCTCAACTATGTGTGGATGGTCAGCTACCCCAATCAGGTGCACCTGATCACCGGTATGTCCATTCGCGATACGTTGCTGGCCGGTGTGGTTTCCGTTGGCGTGTCGCTGGTGCTGATGCCATTCGCCGGCAAACTGGCTGACCGAGTGGGACGCCGTCCGGTGCTGATCGCCTTTGCCATCGCTTCGATCCTGTGGGCCTGGCCGAGCTTCGGACTGTTGCACCCCGGCATCAGCCTGCTGGAAGTGACGCTGATCCAGACCGTGTCGATGGTGATCATGACCGGCTTCGGCGCTGCATCGGCGGTGACCATGGCCGAACAGTTCCCCGCCGAAGTGCGCGTGACCGGCATCGCCTTGCCGTACGCCTTGTCAGTGACGCTGTTCGGCGGCACCGCGCCGTACCTGATGGCGGCGATGGCGGGGTGGGGGTATGGCGGGTTGTTCTGGATTTACCTGGCGGTGATCAGTGCGATCAGTCTGGTGGTGTACCTGCGGATGCCGGAGACGCGGGGGCAACCGCTGCGCTGAGTCAGATCTTCAGTGATCACAAAACCTTTGCACTAGGCCGGAACCGGCTCCCGTTCGGTCAACACCTTCCTGAACGTCTCCACCAAAGGCCGCAGGTTGATCCGGTGCCACGCCGCCCACAGCGGCGTGGTGAAGGAGATCCACGGCACCTCCCTCAGCACCACGCCCGGTGGTGCGTTGCGGCTCAGGCCTTTCTGAATCATCGCGATCCCCAATCCCGACGCCACCAAGCCCAATGCTGTAAAGGGTTCGGTGGCTTGCATGCGGATGTCCGGGGTGAAGCCGGCGCGGATGCAGGCGCTGACGAAGTCGTCGTGGCAGTTGGCATTCTGGCGATGCTGCACACCAATCCATTCCTGATTGGCCAGGTCGGCGGCGACCAGTGTTGCTTTCTGTGCCAAGGGATGATGCTCGGGCAGGGCCAGCAGCATCGGGTCGTCCAGCACCTGGAAACCCAGCAGGTCCGGGTCGTCGTTGGTCGGCGGTTCGCTGACCAATGCGATATCCAGACTACGCTGACGCAGGCCTTCGAGTTGTTCGGCGCAGCTGAGGTTGTACAACGCGACGTGTACGTTCGGCCGGTCTGCGCGCAGTACGCGCAAGGCATTGGGCAGGACGCCGGCGTGCATGGCGTTTTCGATGTAGCCGATGCACAAGCCGCCTTCTTCGCCGCGACCCAGGCGTTTGCCCAGGGATTCCAGGCGATTGGCGTGGGTCAGCAGCGCGCGGGTTTCGGCGAGGAAGGTCTGGCCGTCGCGGGTCAGGCGGATACGTTGCTGGCTGCGCTCGAACAGGGTCAGGCCCAGGCGTTCTTCGAGCTGGGCGATCTGCCGGCTCAGGGGCGATTGGGAAATGTGCAGGCGTTCGGCGGCGCGACCGACGTGTTCTTCCTCGGCGACGGCGACGAAGTAGCGCAATTGACGGATGTCGATCATGTCAGACCTCTAGGGACTCAAGTGCTGCGCATTATGTCTTGGACGGTCCGATGGTCGCAATCTAGGATCTGCTCAACGGTCACCTGACCACTGAACTGATGAGGATTTGAATCATGAGCTTGAAAGACAAACTGCCCGGCGCACTGGGTTTCGGCACTGCACCGCTGGGCAATATGTTCCGCGCCATTGCTGAAGAAGAAGCGCAAGCCACCGTGCATGCCGCCTGGGAGGCCGGCGTGCGTTACTTCGACACCGCGCCGTTCTACGGTTCGGGCCTGTCGGAAATTCGCCTCGGCCAGGCACTGTCGCGCTACAACCGCGACGACTATGTACTGAGCAGCAAGGTCGGCCGGGTGATTCTCGACGAAGTCGAAGACGCCTCCGCCCGCGATCTGGGCGAAAAGAGTGGGGTGTTCGAACACGGCCGCCCGAACAAGATCGTCAACGACTACAGCGCCGACGCGACCATGCGTTCGATCGAAGACAGCCTCAAGCGTCTGCAAACCGATCGCCTGGACATCGTCTGGGTGCATGACATCGCCCAGGACTTCTACGGCGATCAATGGCTGGAATACTTCAATCAGGCGCGCACCGGTGCCTTCAAAGTCCTGACCCGCTTGCGTGAAGAGGGCGTGATCAAGGGCTGGGGCCTGGGCGTGAACAAGGTCGAGCCGTGCGAGCTGACCCTGGACCTGAGCGAAGCGCAGCCGGACGGGTTTCTGCTGGCCGGTCGCTACACGCTGCTCGATCACGACCGTGCCTTGCAGCGCCTGATGGACGCGGCGCTGGCGCAAAACGTCGAGATTGTGGTCGGCGGCCCGTACAGCTCGGGCATCCTCGCCGGTGGCGCACACTTCGAATACCAGAAGGCCAGCCCGGCGATCATCGCCAAAGTCGAACACATCAAACGCATCGCGGCTGCCCATGGTGTCGATATCAAAGCTGCTGCCTTGCAATTTTCCCTGGCTAACCCGGCGGTGGCGGCAGTGATTCCAGGTGCCAGCCGTCCCGATCGGATTGCCGAAGATGTCGCCGCTTTGTCGGCGGTGATTCCCGCAGCCTTCTGGCAGGCGTTGCGTGACGCGAAGCTGGTGTCTGAACGTGCCCCATTACCCATGATTGGAGCCTGAACATGAAAATCGATCTGAGTGGAAAACTGGCGATTGTCAGCGGCAGCACCGCCGGCATTGGCCTGGGCATCAGCAAGGCGCTGGCCGAATCCGGCGCCACCGTGGTGGTGATCGGCCGCGACACGGCCAAGGTCGAGCAGGCGTTGGCGAGCATCCGCCAGAGCGTGCCGGGTGCGCAGTTGCGAGGCTTGACCGCGGACCTGGGCACCGCCGAGGGGGCGGAAAAATTGTTCGCCGCCGAACCCCGCGCTGACGTTCTGGTAAACAACCTCGGGATCTACAACGATGTGGACTTCTTCGAGACCCCGGACAGCGAGTGGACACGCTTCTATGAAGTCAACGTGATCTCCGGTGTGCGCCTGGCCCGGCATTACGTGCCGGATATGGTCAAGCAGGGCTGGGGCCGGGTGATTTTCCTGTCTTCGGAGTCCGGCGTGGCGATCCCGGCCGAGATGATCAACTACGGTGTGACCAAAAGCGCCAACCTGGCGGTGTCCCATGGCCTGGCCAAACGCTTGGCGGGTACCGGGGTGACGGTCAATTCGATCCTGCCGGGCCCGACCCTTACCGACGGTGTGGAGGAGATGCTCAAGGAGGCCATCGCCGCCTCCGGTCGCAGCGTCCGGGAAGAAGCTGACGCTTTTGTGCGCAAGGCCCGGCCCAGTTCGATCATCCAGCGCGTGGCGGAGGTCGAGGAAGTGGCGAACCTGGTGGCTTACATCGCTTCGCCACTGTCCTCGGCCACCACAGGCGCAGCCCTGCGGGTCGACGGCGGCGTGGTCGACAGCCTGGCCATCTGAACCTTTTTGAATCCGGAGAATATTTTTCATGGCGACCACATCAGCATTCATCGACATTCCGGCCTCGGCCGATCAGGTCTGGCAATTGATCGGCGGTTTCAACTCGCTGCCGGACTGGCTGCCGTTCATTCCCAAGAGCGAACTCAGCGAAGGCGGGCGCGTGCGCAGCCTGCAAACGGCGGACGGCGGCGTGGTGATCGAGCGTCTGCAAGCGTTCGACAATGACGGCAAAACCTACAGCTATTCGATTTTGCAGGCACCGTTTCCGGCCACGGATTACCTGGCGACGATTCGTGTGGAAGCGCAGGGGCAGGGCGCCCGGGTGACCTGGTCCGGTCGGTTTGAACCGGTGGGCGTGAGTGACGAAGAAGTGGTGGCGTTGTTTAACGGGATTTATCAGGGTGGGCTTGAAGCTCTCCGGGCCAATTACCCAACCTGACCATCACCACCAATTCCCTGTGGGAGCGAGCAGGCTCGCTCCCACAGGTTTTGTGTCAGGCTTGGGGTATCAATCTCTCCCGACAATCCAGCACCAGCCGCGCCCCACCCAGTTCACTGCTACCCACCTCCAGCGTAAACCCATGCAGGCTGACAATCGCCGCGACGATCGACAGCCCCAACCCGAAACCGCTTTTCAGGTTGCCCGCCTCGGCGCGATAGAAACGCTGGAACACCGCCACCCGTTCAGACTCGGGAATGCCGGGGCCGGAATCGAGCACCTCGATGCGGGTATGCCCGTTCTCATCAATCCCACGCAAAATCACCTGGCCACCGGGCGGGGTGAATTTGATCGAATTACTCAACAAATTTGCCACTGCCTCAAACAGCAAGGCGCGATCGCCATTGAGAGGAGGTAACGATGCGGGCAGTTGCAGTTGAAACCTCAGGCCGTCGTCCTCAGCCAGCGGCAGATAGAACTCATGCAGTTCCTGCAGCAACGGCACCGGGTCCAGCTGCACGAAACCAGAGCGGCGCTGGCGATCCTCCAGTTCGGAAATCCGCAACAACCCGCGAAAGCGCGCCATCAACGTGTCGGCTTCGGCCAATACCAGGTCAAGCTGAGTCGCTTGCGCCGAGCCTTCGCCGGCCTGTTGTTGCATGCGGTAAAGCTGCGCGCGCAGGCGGGTCAGCGGGGTGCGCAGGTCATGGGCGATGTTGTCGCACACGCCTTTGACTTCATTCATCAACCGCTCAATGCGTTCGAGCATGGCGTTGACGATGGCGGCAAGCATGTCCAGTTCATCGCGGCGGTTGGACAGCGGCAAGCGCCGGGTCAGGTCGCCGGCGACGATGGCTTCGGCGCTGGCCTGAATCCCGCGAATGCGCTGCAGCGGCCGACGGCGAAGCAGGTGCCAGCCGACGATGCCTGGCACGATGGTCAACGTCACGCCCCAGAACAAGGCATGGAGAATGATCCGGGTCACGGCAAACAACGAACCGTTGTCCCGCACCAGGATCAGCCAGCGGCCATCTTTCGTCTGGGTCGCCACAGCGTCGCAGCTGTCGATGGGCAGGGTCGGGTCGTCGGATTCGGCGCAGTCGTTGAGCATGTGGATCTTGCCGTCCAGCGGCAGGTCCTTGGGGATGTGGCGCAGGGCGCCGCTGAGGTAACGATGCTCGGCATCGAACAGGCCATAGGCGTCGATGCCGCGAATATCGAAGGTCATGCTGACGGCGAGAGCGTCCGCCAGTTGCTCGCCCTGGAAGTGCGAAAACAGATGCTGACGTTGCATCAGCGAATGCTTGGCCAGGTTGTCCAGGTAAGCGGACACTTCGTAGTACATGACGCCCATGAGGATGCCGCTCCAGGCCACGAACAATGCACTGTAGAGCGCCAGCAGGCGACTGGTGGAAGAGCGCCAGCCTTTAGACGGGTTCGGCAATGACATAACCCGAGCCTCGCACGGTCCGAATCAGTGGAACATTGCCAGGTGGGTCGATCTTCTTGCGCAGGCGGCCGATGTGCACATCGATCAGGTTGGTGCCAGGATCGAAGTGATAACCCCAGACCTCTTCGAAAATCATCATCCGCGAGAGGATTTGCCCGGTGTTGCGCATCAGGAATTCCAGCAGCTTGTATTCGGTGGGCAGCAGCGTAAGCAGTTCGCCATTACGGCTGGCTTCGTGGCTGATCAGGTTCAGCTCCAGGTCCGCTACCCGCAGCGTGGTGGCCTGGGCGGTCACGGTGTTCTGCCGGCGCAGCAGGACTTCGACCCGGGCGGCCATCTCATCGGTGGCGAAGGGCTTGGTCAGGTAGTCGTCGCCCCCGGCGCGCAAGCCGCGCACACGTTCATCGACATCGGAAAGGGCGCTGATCATCAGGATAGGCGTGGCCACGCCCATGGTCCGCAGCGTGGTGACAATGGCCAGGCCATCGAGCTCGGGCAGCATGCGGTCGAGGGTGATCAGGTCATAGTGGCCGCTGACCGCACGTTCCAGCCCCTCGCGCCCGTTGTCGACCCAGTCGACGTCGAGGCCGTGGCTGCTCAGTTCGGCGACGATTTCCCGGGCGGTCACAGCGTCGTCTTCGATGGTCAAGATGCGGGTCATAAGGCTGGCCTGATTAGGTGTTCACAACGATAGGCGACATTTTGCCAAGAAATGTTCGCCAGCTTTCTAAATAAAACTTCATGGACCCGCCAATGCAGAAAACCCGTTGAGCGTGCCCGTTCGTTGCATATTGCAAGAGCCGGGGAAGTTCAATATTTATAACTGGCTGACATACAACGATTTATTCAAAGCCCGCGACTGGCACGGTGACTGCAACGTGTGATTACGACTAGTTGTAACACCATCTTTCTGCCTGGAGCGATACAACGATGAATAGATCCTCTGATGGTTTCTATCCTGCCCTGGATGAATCAAGCACGCTCTCTGGTGTGTCGTGGGCCGCGATCTTTGCCGGGGCCGCAGCGGCGGCGGCGTTGTCGCTGATTCTGGTGCTGCTGGGTTTTGGCCTCGGGTTTTCCGCGGTATCACCGTGGGCCAATGAAGGTATCAGCGCCAAGGGCCTGGGCATTACCACGATTGTCTGGCTGGCCTTCACACAAATCGTGGCCTCTGGGCTCGGTGGTTATATTGCCGGTCGGTTGCGGGTGAAGTGGGCCTACATGCACAGCGATGAAGTCTATTTCCGCGACACCGCCCACGGTTTTCTCGCCTGGTGTGTGGCGACGCTGGTGACGGCCACGCTGGTGGCGGGCTCTGTCAGCGGTATCGTCAGTGGTGGCGTACAGGCCGGGGCGCAGGTCGCCGGGGGTGCCGCCAGTGCCGCGACTCAAGTGGCCGGTACTGCGGCGGCCAATACCGACGGCGATCAGTACGGTTATTACATCGACAGCCTGTTGCGCGATGATCGTCCGGCCGCCGTCAGCGATGACGCGGTGCACGGGACCGTCACTCGTATCTTCGTTCGCTCCCTGGCCAACGATGGTCAACTGGCTGCTGAAGACCGTACCTACCTGGCACAACTGGTGGCGCAACGCACCAACCTGACCCAGGCGGATGCCGAGCGTCGTGTCGATGAAGTCTATGCCCGCACGCAAAAAGCTGTGGCCGACGCCAAGCTGGCCGCACAACAAGCTGCGGACACAGCCGCCAAGGTTGCCGCCATGACCACCCTGTGGATGTTTGTTGCGCTTCTGGCCGGTGCGTTCTTCGCCAGCCTTGCAGCCACATTCGGCGGTCGTCGTCGGGATGCCGTGGTGTATGTGGAAACCGACACCTACGTCACCACCCCACCTGTTCGTTAACCCAGGAGAATCATCATGCGTTCATTACTGCTGTTCTTTCTTGGCGTGCCGCTCCCGATCATCATTCTGATTGCGTTGTTCACATGAGTTGATATTTCCGGGGCTCGTGCCTCTGCCGCTTCTGCCTTTGAGAGAAGCGGCGTTTTTATGTTTGGGGCTGGCTTTTAGATGGATGCTGGCAGTCATTCTCTCTTCGCGAGCAGGCACCGCATATTTATCCGTCAATCGGCGTACTGACAAACACTTCAAGCCCCTCGGCGTACCCGGTGAACGCAGCGATCCTCGGAAACCGCTCAGTCGACACCTGATCCGGCACCACATAGTTGGTAAAGCTCCACGCCACCGCCAGGGTGATGCCCGCCTGATCAATCAAGCCATCGGTTTTCAACGGCTGTTTTTCCAGCTCCCGCTCAAGCGCGTCGTACGCTGCCGCCAACTGCCCCTCGACCCGTTCAACCCAGGGCGCATATTGAATTTGCTCCGGTCGCAAGTTGCGCTCGTAATAAAGCTGCACCGACTTTTCGCTGGCTGCCAACGCCAGGCCGATCAGGCGCAATGCACGCAGGCGTTGCTTGATGCCCGCGGGCATCAAACTGCGTTCCGGGCCAGCCAGTGCTTCCAGGTAATCGATGATCAGTGTGGAGTCCATCAACACATCACCGTCATCCAGCACCAGGGTGGGGGCCTTGACCACCGGGTTGATTTGCCGGAACTGTTCGAACGTTCTGAACACCGACACCGATTCGTGCTCCAGGGCGATGCCCAGGCGTTTGGCAGAAATGGCGACGCGTCGCACATAGGGCGAATCCAGCATGCCGATCAGCTTCATTTAACCGCTCCTTGGGTTTGCCATTTCGGAAGGTACAACCTTAGCCGAGCCTGCGCGGCATGCAAAAGGGGCCCTGTTGCTCGGCCGTTTGTCCTCTATATACCTCCGCGGGATGGAATTTCTTGCTATAAACGCACTCCGATATCCGCCTGGATGCCTGCCATAGCGCATTTTCGAGGCCTTGTCGGACAAATTCGCTGTCTTTTCAGTTGCTGAGGCCTCAAGTCGGCCTTAGACTGCCGCCCCTCGTAAATTGAGTGCCGGGTGGCGCTTGGAACAAACGGCGCCTTTCCGATGGCCTGCCCAGGTCCGCCGGAACGCTCCCTTATTCGCCTTAATGCACGTTTTTTTATAGAGATATCAATGACAAAGGACAAGTTGCTGGCCATGCCGGCGGATGACTACATGAATGCCGAGCAACATGCTTTTTTCTCCGAGCTGTTGCAGAACATGAAAGTCGAAACCCATGAGCGCATCGAACAGAACCGCATCGCCATCGAAAGCCTGGACACCCCGGCCGACCCGGCTGACGCGGCTTCCGTGGAAGAAGAGCGTACCTGGCTGGTTAACGCTATCGATCGCGACCAGCGCATGCTGCCTCAGTTGGAACAAGCCCTGGAACGTATCAAAGAAGACAGCTTCGGCTGGTGCGACGACAGCGGCGAGCCGATTGGCCTCAAGCGCCTGCTGATCAGCCCGACCACCAAGTACTGCATCGAAGCTCAAGAGCGTCACGAGCAGATCGACAAGCACCAGCGTCAGGCCTGATTCGTCAGCGCCCCCATCGCGGGCAAGCCAGCTCCCACAGGGTTCACAAGAGTCCTGTGGGAGCTGGCTTGCCCGCGATGTTTCTTGCCGCCTGCAAAAAGCCCCGTACTTCTATTGATCTGCTGCAATACCCGCGACTAAAGGCTTATGGATAATGGCTTTTTAGTGGCGCTTAATGCGAAGACAACAATTAGAAGATTTTTTGGGGTGACTACGATGACGAGAGACGGTTCTCTGGTGGCGGCAGTGCCTGCGCCTCTACTTTTTTTGCCAAAAAACCGCTGGCTGACACCGACGTTGCAAAGCATCGCCCTGATGCTGTTGCTGTGTGGCATGGCACTTGGCGGCTGGTCGCTTTACCTTGGCTTGCCAGTGGCCGTGTTGATTATCTGGCTGCCTCGCCTGCGCTCACGCGCAACGCCCGAATCCGTTCCTGCCGATACGTCCGGCGCCATCGCCGCGTTGACCCGCGATCTTTCCTACACCACCAGTCATAATGCGCTGTCCGCTGCCGGCGTGGCCTTTTCGGTCAAGCAACTGGCGGACAAGCTGCAATCGCAACTGGGTGCGGCAGCGCAAATCGTCGGCAACGCCGAAGTGATGATTGCCACCGAGCAGGCCACCTCGACCCTCAGTCGCGAGGCGCTGAGCGCTGCAAGTGAGGCGCATCGCAGCGGCGCGGCCGGGCGAAGCGAGTTGATCGAGTCGATTTCGCGAATGCACCGACTCAGCGAACGGGCCAATAGCAGCCGTGAACTGATCGAAGCCCTGAGTCTGCGCAGCGACGATATCCAACGCGTGACCCTGGTCATTCAGTCCATCGCCAGCCAGACCAATCTGTTGGCCCTGAACGCGGCGATCGAAGCGGCGCGGGCCGGGGAGCATGGGCGCGGTTTTGCGGTGGTGGCCGACGAGGTTCGTGGACTCGCCGCGCGCACGGCGACCGCGACCGGGGAGGTCGGTGAGATGGTGGCCGATATCCAGCAACGCACCGCGCAAGTGGTGGAGCAGATCCGCCAGCTGTCCAGCGACCTCGGCACCGGTGTCGAGCAGGTCGAGCACACCGGTCAGCATCTGGAAAACATCGCCCGCCTGGCGGCCAGCGTTGAAACCCAGGTCGGGGAAATCGCCCGCGGCGCCGAAACCAATCGCGAACAACTCGATAGCCTGTTTCACGCCATCGAACAGATGCGCAGTGACCTGGCCATCAGCGATCAACAAACCCGCCGCCTGGCCGAGGCGGCGGTGCAGATGGAGGGGCAGGCGGAAACCATCAGCGAACGACTGGCCGAAGTCGGGCTGGACGATTATCACCAGCGGATCTACGACCTGGCGCGCGAAGGTGCAAGTCAGATTGCGGCGCGTTTCGAAGCGGACATCGACGCAGGCCGTGTCAGCCTCGACGATTTGTTCGACCGTAATTACCAGGCGATCCCCGACACCAGCCCGGCCAAATACCAGACGCGTTTCGACCGCTACACCGATCAGGTCTTGCCGGCGATCCAGGAGCCGCTGCTGCCGCGTCATGAAGGCCTGGTGTTCGCGATTGCCTGCACTCAGCAGGGTTATGTGCCGACTCACAACAACGTCTTCAGCCAACCGCTGACCGGTGATGTGCAGGTCGATACGCTGCAAAACCGCACCAAACGAAAATTCGCCGACCGCACCGGGATTCGCTGTGGCAGTCATCAGCAGGCGGTGTTGTTGCAGACTTACACCCGGGACACCGGGGAACTGATGCATGATTTGTCAGTGCCGATTGTGGTCAGGGGGCGGCATTGGGGTGGGTTGCGGTTGGGGTATAAGCCGCAGACGGTTCGCTAGGTTTTGGATTTGGGTTGGTGTACATATCCGTTGCTTTGGTAACGGCGACTAATGGTTTCGCCCTTACGGCGAGTTACTTGGAAATCGGAACGCCGCCCGGCGCCAAGTAACCAAGCGCTTTCGCCCCTTTCGTTCGGTGCCGAGCCTGAGCGAGGCACCGAGTGGTGGGGCAAGAGCCTTTTGGTTACTTTTGGCTGGGCCGGCATTCCGGCTTTTCAAAATTGACCCGCTGTAAAAGCGGAACCCTAAGTGGCCGTTACCGCAGAAACGGATATTCACCCAACCCAACCCAACCCAACCCAATCCAGCCCCCAAAGATTGTTACGACTTCGACAACGGAGCTCTACAAAGTCGTCGCTGTTTCCCCGTCATCGAACTCATTACCCTACCTGCATAGTCAGGTTGCTAACGGAGTTCGAAGCGCAACATGCAAAGCAGAGTCGATGTCGCGGTGATGATTGGCAGCGGTGTGCCCGCCAGTTTGCGAGCCTTGGGCCAGAGCGTGTGCTGGGTGGTGTTGTTGAACGGAGAACGCCGGGGTACGGCGTTTTCCAGTCGCGATGAAGCGCAGGAGTGCAAGGCTGCCTGGTTGGCGCAATTGAACGCCGAAATCCCGGACAGCCTGCATTGAACCGGTAGGTCAGTGCACCTGGTGCATACGCAGGTTCAGATCGTCGACCACCCGCGCCCAGTCGGCGTCTTCACGCAATTGTTCTTTCAGGAAACCTGCCTGTTGCGGGGTCCAGAACTCGGCATCGATGAGCTTCTTGTCATCGGGCATGGGCGAGTGGCTGGCAATGAAATCGTCGATGGCTGTCTGGGTGGAATCCAGGCCGAGCTGGTCGAACAAACCTTTCAAGTCGTGGGTCGGTGATTCCATTTTCATCTCCTTGCAGGGGCGAAGAGGGTTCGAGGTCTGAGCAACGGCTCCATTACTTCTGAGGGAGCCACGCTTCAGGAGTTCGAAAACTATATTCAAACGCAGGAGAGAGCATAGACCGCAAAACCGGGTGTCAGGCTTTCAATGCGCCGGCATCGACAGCCGCCTTGAGCGCCTTGGCGGACTCCTGGGCGGCGAGGGCCGCGATCTCCGTGGACTTGAACCAGCGGTCTTTTTCGACCTGGTGATAGCTCACGGTTTTCAGCGGTGGCTTGGCGCGCATGACAATCACGGCCTGGAACTCGCCGTCGACTTCTCTGGCTTCGCCCCGGATAAAAAACTCGCCGATATCAAATTCCGTCACTTTGCGGCCTTCCGTTGGAAATATATTGTTGTGTTCAACGACGCCCCAGGGTGACGGGGCGCTATTGATTGGTCGGGCAGTATGGCAGCAGTTGCGGGCCGGCGGCTGAGTTAAGTCACCGGCATGACGAAACGTCTCTATGAGGAAGCGAGGCGCGTCGTGTCAAATACGTGACTCGAGCGAGCGGGCGAGGGCGCAAGCTTCGTTATGATTGGCGCGGAAACCTCTTACATGCCCCGTGGAAATTTCTTTGATATGGAAGAAGGCATTGCCAGCCAATATCACTTGAAACCTCGGAAAGACGGGGCATCGGGATTGAGGTTCAGCGTGTGCCAACCCTTGCGAACGGGAAATCGATGGAGCTACCAAGGAATGATCGAAGTGAGTCAACGTGCACATAGGAAGTCCTTTTCGTTGTTTTACCGACGTATGTACGTCGTTATGGGTAGTCTCGGCGAGCATGGCTGCTCTAGAATCACCTTCACTGGTGGGTGATCTGTGTTTATCTAAAGCAATTTTTGCTTGGCGATATGTCGGAAAAGTGCTTTTTTTTTGAGAGTTTTTTCCCTGAAGTTGATAGTCCGTATTTCTCTGGCCGTACAAAGGGCGTTTTCCTTCAACCTTTGACGAATGTCAGGCAGGACGAGGCGAGCGGCGTCCAGTAGTCTGCTCAAGCCTCCGGTTGGATGAGCTCTCTGCTCATTCAGGATCTCGACCCGGGTTTATCTGGCTTCACCCTCGGCATTGCCGCTTTTTTCGGCTGTGCGCATTTCAAGCGTGCGGCATCATTTACAGATGTGGGGATGGTTCCTTGGCAGTAAGTAATCTCGATATGCATGCTTTGTTCGTGTTGGGTGATTTGCGCGCAAAGCTGGTTAAACAGTTTCAGTCACGTTTCGTTTACATCACCGAACAGAACGCCGAAGGCATCTACGTCGCCGAAATCGACACCGACTCGGCGCTGGTGGTGGACGACAAGCCGGGGCTCAAACTCAAGGTCGGCGACCATTTCAGCGCCTCGGTCCTGCCGAGTCGCGAAGGTGGCAAGCTGGAAATCAAATTCCGCGAAATCAAACTGACGGTCTACGGCCTGGGCGACTACGCCTTTGTGACCACCGCCGATGGTCAGGCGGTGATATTCAAGGAAGGTCACAGCGTGGTGACGGTGTTCGCCACCCACCAGCAATTGCAGGAAGGCCTGACCAAGACGCTCAAGGCCGTGACCGCCAAGGCCGCCAAGTGGCGCAAAGGCGAACTGGTAACGTTCAAGGCCAGCGAGTGATGAGCCTGCCCCGCGCCGACTTCCACCAGCAGAATCAGGCCAGTGCCCAAGCCGAAGCCCTGAGGCTGTTCGAGCGCAAGCCTGTTCTGCAGGGAGCCTGGCTGAATTGGGTGGCCTCACAGCTCTATGCATTGCGTCCGGCGGAGTACGCCAGCATGGTCAGACGAGAACTGGTGCTTTTGCAGGAAAATTCCGAAAATTAATCCGAGCCCCTCGAAAGCAGGAACCTCTACTACAGTCAATTGACTGAAGTTTCAGAGGCTTTGCGGTCTTCTGCCTGGCCATCCTGCGATTGCTGTGAATAGCACGAGGTGCAAAAGCATGAAAGGTTTTCGACGGTTGCTGGCTGCGGTCCTGGCCACTTGCGGATTGTTGGCGTCACCCGTTCCGGTGCTGGCCGCCCAGGCGCCGATCCATTTTGCTGATCTGAACTGGGAAAGCGGCAGCCTGATCACCGATATCCTGCGGATCATTGTCGAGAAGGGCTACGGCCTGCCCACCGACACGTTGCCAGGCACCACCATCACCCTGGAAACCGCCCTGGCCAACAATGACATTCAGGTCATTGGCGAGGAGTGGGCCGGGCGCAGTCCCGTGTGGGTCAAGGCCGAAGCCGAAGGCAAGGTGGCCAGTCTGGGCGATACGGTCAAGGGCGCCACCGAAGGCTGGTGGGTGCCGGAATACGTGATCAAGGGCGACCCGGCCAAGGGTATCAAACCGATGGCGCCGGATCTGCGCAGCGTCAGCGATCTGCCCAAATACAAGGACGTGTTCAAGGACCCGGAAACGCCGAACAAGGGACGCTTCCTCAACAGCCCCATTGGCTGGACCTCGGAAGTGGTCAACAAACAGAAGCTCAAGGCGTACGGTCTGGATGACAGTTACGTGAACTTCCGCAGCGGTTCGGGGGCGGCGCTGGATGCCGAGATCAGTTCGTCGATCCGCCGGGGCAAGCCGGTGCTGTTCTATTACTGGTCGCCCACGCCGTTGCTCGGCCGCTTCAAGCTGATTCAGCTGGAAGAGCCACCCTTCGACGGCGAAGCCTGGAAAACCCTGACCGACGCCGACAACCCGAACCCCAAACCCACCCGTTCGCTGCCTTCGAAACTGTCCATCGGTGTGTCCACACCGTTCCAGAAGCAGTATCCGCAGATTGCCGAGTTCTTCGCCAAGGTCGACTTTCCCATCGATCCCTTGAACAAGGCCCTGGCGGATATGAGCGAAAAACACACCCCGCCGCGTCAGGCGGCGCAGGAGTTCATGAAGAAGCATCCGGATGTGTGGAAGGCCTGGGTGCCCAAGGATGTGGCGGACAAGGTGTCTGCTGAGTTGAAGTGATGGGGTGAATTCGAAGCCGCCTTCGCGAGCAGGCTCGCTCCCACAGGGGATATGTGGCGTTCACAGATCACCTGTGGGAGCGGGCTTGCTCGCGAAGCTTCTGCTTTTAAAACCGCGTCTGCACCGCCAGCTCAAAAGTCCGCGGCGTACCCAAATAGTACGCCGGCGATACATGGGCAAACTCGGCATACACCTCGTTGGTCAGGTTGCGCACCCGACCGGTAACGGTGGTGTGTCGATCAACCTTGTAGCTCAGAAACGAACCGAACAGCGTGTACGACGGCACGGTCATGGTGTTGGCGCTGTCGGCAAACACCGACGCCACGTAGCGTGCATCGACACCCCCTTGCCATTGCGGCGCGAAGTCATAGGTCAACCACAGATTGCCCACCCGGTCCGGCACGTTGGTCGGCGTGTTGCCCTTGCGTGAAACCACCACGCCGGCCGAATTCTTTTCAGTGAATTCGTCGTATTGGGCATCGACCCAGGCGAAGTTGCCTTCGACCAACAGCTTGTCGGTGACCCGCAGTGAGCTGGCCACTTCGATGCCATTGGAGGTTTGCTGACCTACCGGTATGCTCAAGGTCGGGTCCAGCGGGTCCGCCACCGCGAAGTCCTTGCGCTCGATCGTATAGGCCGCCACCGTCGCTGCACCGCGACCGTCCAGATAATCGAACTTGCTGCCGATCTCCCACTGCTTGCCCGTGGACACGTCAAAGTCTTGCGTGCCATTGGGCTGTTCGGCGGCAGTGCTGTATTGCGCGTAGACATTCGCCGAAGGCAGGATCTGATAAGTCAGGCCGACCCGCCCGGTCACCGGCTCCCAGCTGCGCTTGAGGTGCCGTGGATTGCTCGCGGTCACGACGCGATGGTTGGTCACGTCCAGGTCGATGTCGTCGTAGCGCAGGCCGGTGAGCAACGACAGCTTGTCGGTGAGCACCAGGCGATTCTCGACAAACAAGGCTTTGGTGGTGACCTCGTTGGTCTTGTCGCTGATGAAACCCTGATGAGTGCCGGGAATGTCGTAGAAGTGACCTGGCTCATAGTTATCTGGATCGACAGTGCTGGCGCCTTTGACGTTCAGGGGTGAGTTGGTGGTCTGGTTGACCTTGTATTCGAAACCGCCGGACCAGGTGGTCGCCAGCCCCAGCAGCGTGTTGTCGTGACGCAGTTCGAACTGGTTGCCGTTCTGCTCGCCCTGATGTCGCACCTGATACGCCGTGGAGCGGTTCACCACGCTGTTGTCGGCGCTGTACTGATAGGTCTCCAGGTTGCGGTAATCGCGCTGGCTGTCGAGGTGGTAAAGCATGTTACGCAAGGTGGTGCTGTCGTTGATCCGGTAGTCGATGATCGAGCGTACCCAGATCGTCCGTTGCTCGTAGCGGCCGTCCTCGACGTTGTAGTTGTTGAAGCGGTTGTGTTTGTCGATTTTCAGCTCACCGGCCTTGGGGTTGAGCACTGGCGTGCCCCAGTAGGGACTGTCTTCGTGCTCGTCCTGGTATTCCAGGGCCAGGGTGTGGGACAGGTTCGGCGTCAGGTCGCTGAGCAGCGAGAACGCCACGCTCCAGGCATCGCGCTCCTGGCGGTCGATGTAGCCGTTGCCGGTGTTGTGACTGACGTCGAGGCGGGCATAGTGCTGCACGTCCGCGTCGGCCTCGCTGAGTGCGTGGTTCAGGCCCAAGGCGGTTTCTGTGGTGTCGTAGGTGCCGTAGCTGACCCGGCCTTCCAACGCCTGCTCTTCATGGGTCGCCAGTTTGGTCACGTAATTGAGCGAGCCGCCCACGGAGCCGGCCCCATTGATCAGCGACGATGGACCGCCAACCAGTTCCACCCGGTCATAAATCCACGCATCCACCGGCCGGGCGAGACCGCCGGACACATTGACGCCGTTGAACATCTGGGTGATCTGACTGCTGGTGAAGCCCCGGTACGAGACGAAGCCGCCGAAGCCCGGCGGTGCGCTGGCATTCACGCCGGGCAGGGTATTGGCGGCGTCCTGGAAGTTCTGTGCGCCGTGGCGCTCGATGTCGTTGCGGTTGGCGATGGCCACCGAGGCCGGGGTTTCCCGCACGCTCAAACCCAGGCGCGAGGCCATGCCACTGGACTGGTCAATGTTGAGGCCGGGCGCGGCGTTTTGATCGCCATCAATGGTGATGGGGGCGAGTTCGACCGTGGATTGCGCCCAGGCATTAACGGACAGGCAGCCGAACAGGCTCGCCAGCAAAGGGCTGGTAACGAAAGAAAAACGTGTCATCGATGAATCCTGAATGCTCGGTTAGCAAGCAGCGCACACGCAAACGCCTCGCGTTGGCGAAGTGGGCTGGTCGGTAGAGGCGAAGAGATTCAGGCGAGCGGTGGCGCGCGCGGATTGGCCGAGGGCCAGATGAAGCGGGCGGGGAGGTCGGCACTGGCGATGGGCGCCAATGGCGGGCTGTGTTGCTCGGGAAGGGTCGCCAGGGTCAGGCTGGAATTGAACGCCGGTCCCATGCCCCCGCTGGAGCACAACGGGCAGCCGAAGGCCTTGGACAGCGTCGGCAGTTGGTCCTGGGAGGAATTGGTCGAGACCGGTGCCTGGGTGGCCGGATCGACCGCACAGAATTGGCCGCCGATACCGTTGAGCTGCATCCCGACCATTTGCCCGTGGCCGATGCTGCAGGTGAACACGTTGAGCAGAACGCAGCAGTAGAGCGTCCAGGCCAACAGTGAGCGATCGGTTCGGGAAAATTTCATGGGGCGGCACTTTACTCCACCGCCGACCGGTCGTGCACTTCAAAAAATGCCGACTAGGATGATTCTGTCCAAATCTCTTTCAAGGATCTTCAACCATGACCTTTGCGTTGGCTCAATGGCTGGTGACGATATTTGCAGCGATCAGTTTGGTACACGTGTATTGGGCGTTGGGTGGTGAGTGGGCGACGGTGGCAGCAGTGCCCCAGGTGCCAGTGGAGGGCGGAGTGCAGTTGCATCCGGCTTTTGAGCCGCAAGGCTGGATCACCCTGCTGGTAGCCGCCGTTTTGCTGGTGATTGCCCTGTTGGTGTGCTTGCGGGTCGGCTGGTGGCTGCCGCAGGTACAACATCGGGCGCTGCAATGGGTGATCAGTGCGATTGCGATCCTGTTGTTCGCCCGGGCGATTGGCGATTCGGAGCTGGTGGGGTTTTTCAAGCAGATCAAGGATTCCCGGTTTGCGCGGTGGGATACCTGGGTCTACTCGCCGCTGTGTGTAGTGTTGGGGGCGGGGCTGTTGGCCGTTGCCTGGGTTTGAGTTGCCCAGGCTGACGCTTTCGCGAGCAAGCCCGCTCCCACATTTGGAATGCGTTCCCTTGTGGGAGCGGGCTTGCTCGCGAAGAGGCCAGGCCAATCAACACAAGTTTTGAATTCAAATGCCACTTTCGGTACGCCGACTACTGACCTCAGCCGGCACATCATCCCCGGCCATGCGCTTGCGGAATAACGCCGCCCGCGCCAGCAGCAAGGTAGTCACCGGCACGGTAATCGCCAGCAGGATCGGAATCAGCCAGGCGTGCAGCACCGGCCCGGACTTGAGGGCCGAAAAGTAGATGATCGAGGCCAGCGCCACGCACCACGCACCCAATGTCGAGGCCAGTGCGGGTGGGTGCATGCGCTGGAAGTAATCCTTCATCCGCACCAGGCCGATGGCGCCGATCAGCGCAAACAGGCTGCCGAGCACCAGCAGGATCGCCACCGGGATTTCCACCCACAACGACAGTTCAGACGTCATTCGATCACCTCGCCGCGCAGCAGGAATTTCGCCAGGGCAAATGAGCCGACGAAGCCGAACAACGCGATCAGCAACGCTGCCTCGAAGTACGTGTCACTGGCATAGCGGATGCCCAGGGTCAGCATCATCAGCATGGCGATGATGTACAGGTAATCCAGCGCCAGAACCCGGTCCTGGGCCGACGGACCCTTGAACAGGCGCACCAGGGTCAGGATCATCGCCACGGAAAACAGGAACAGGCTCAGCATGATCGCATTCGACAACAGGGTGCTCATTCGAATATCTCCATCAACGGGCGCTCGTACGTCGCCTTGAAGTGCTTGATGAACGGCGCTTCGTCGTCCAGATCGAAGACGTGCAGCAACAGAATGCTGCGGTCCAGCGCCAGCTCCGACCAGACCGTGCCCGGCACTACGGTGCAGATCATCGACAGCGTCGCCAGCCCGTTGGCGTCGCGCAGGTCCAGCGGCACCTTGATGAACCGCGAGCGCGGTGGACGCCGGCCGGCGTTGAGCACCCCCCAGGCCACGGCCAGGTTGGACACCACAACATCGCGACCCACCACCAGGAACAGGCGCAGGATCACTCCCGGGCGGCGAATGCGGATCGGCAGCGGGCGCAATTTGCGCATCATCAAGGGCGCGCAGAAACCCAGCACGGCGCCCAACAGCACGTTGCCCGGACTCATCGACAGGTTCAGCACCAACCACAATAACCACAGGGCCAGCGACAGCCACGGCGCGGGAAACAAACGCTTCATGGTTGCACCTCCAGCAGCGCAGCCCTGACCTGCGGGTTTGGAACGACCCGGGTGCCGAGCACGGCCGCCACGTACTGTTGCGGGTTGTTCAAGGCATCGGCGGCGGCCTGGGTGTAGCGCAACAGCGGTTCTGCCTTGAAGGTCAGTGCAATGCTCAAGCCCAGCAGGGCGAAGATCGGCACGCATTCCAGGCGACGCAGCACCGGCGACGGCCGTTCTGCCGGCGTCCAGAAACGCTGGATGCCCAGCCGCGAAAAAGCCACCAGCGAGGCCAGGCCGGAGAGGATCAGCAACACCAGCAAGCCCCACGCTGCATTGGAGATCGGTGCATCACTGCCATGGCCCAGGCCCAGTGGATTGAGCAGGGCGCTGAGCAGCCCGAGTTTGCCAATGAACCCGGAGAGTGGCGGCATGCCGACGATCAACAGTGCGCAGGCAATGAAGCTCAAGCCGAGGAACGCCATGGTCCAGGGAATCACCTGGCCGACCACGGCTTTCTGATCGTCGTCGAGGTTGACGCCCTTGGCCGGATGCAGCGATTCCAACGGCCTTGGCAGCATCTCGTTTTCGTCCTCCAGCGGGATTTCGTTGGCCGAGCGCGAGCGCTCGATCAACTCGGCCAGCAGGAACAGCGCACTCAAGGCCAGGGTCGAGCTGACCAGATAGAACAGCGCCGCGCCGATCAGGTTGGGCTGGGCGAAACCGATGGCTGACAGCAGAATCCCCGCCGACACCAGAATGCTCAGGCTGGCCATGCGTTCCAGGCGTTGCGCGGCGAGGATCGCCACGGCCGCGCAGACGATGGTTGCCATGCCGCCGTAGATCAGCCAGTCACCGCCGAAGTACGCCGACGCCCCGGCCTGGCTGGAAAACAGCAGGGTCCACAGGCGCAAAAAGGTATAGACGCCGACCTTGGTCATGATCGCGAACATGGCCGCCACCGGCGCGCTCGCCGAGGAATACGCCGGCACCAGCCAGAAGTTCAGCGGCCACATCCCGGCCTTGGCCAGGAACGCCACTGCCAGAATGCCCGCGCCGGCGTGCAGCAGCCCGCGATCGGCCTCCGATACCAAGGGGATCTTCTGCGCCAGGTCGGCCATGTTCAGGGTGCCGGTGACACCGTAGATCAACGCCGCTCCGATCAGGAACAGGGTCGAGGCCAGCAGGTTGATCGAGATGTAATGCAGCCCCGACGACACCCGTGCCCGACCCGAGCCGTGCAGCATCAATCCATAGGACGCGGCCAGCAGCACTTCGAAGAACACGAAGAGGTTGAACAGGTCGGCGGTCAGGAAGGCGCCATACAGGCCCATCAACTGAATCTGGAACAACGCGTGGAAGCTCGAACCGGCGCTGTCCCAGCGCGCCATGGCGAACAGCAGGGCACTGACGCCGATGATCCCGGTCAGCACCAGCATCAGCGCCGACAGACGATCGACCACCAGCACCAGGCCGAATGGCACTGGCCAGTTGCCCGGCAGGTACACGCCGATGGAACCGGGCACGCCGGTGGTTTGCGTCCATTGCAGCAACAACAGCGAAATGCTTAAGCCCAGCAGGCTGGAGAACAGGTTGATTTTGGCTTTGAGCGGGCGGTGTTTTTCGCCGAGCATCAGCATGATGGCGGCGGTCAACAGCGGTAGCAGGATCGGTGCCGCGATCAGGTGCGTCATCGCATTCATTCTTTAGGCTCCCGGCCATCCACATGGTCGGTGCCGGTCAGGCCCCGGGAGGCCAGCAAGACCACCAGAAACAGCGCGGTCATGGCGAAGCTGATGACGATCGCGGTCAGCACCAGCGCCTGTGGCAGCGGGTCGGTGTAATGCAGCAGGTCCTGCGGTACGCCGTCCTTGATGATCGGCTCCTTGCCGATGAACAGGCTGCCCATGCTGAAGATAAACAGGTTGACACCATAGGACAGCAGGCACAGACCCATGACCACCTGGAACGTCCGTGGCCGCAGGATCAGCCAGACGCCGGACGCGGCCAGCGCGCCGATGGCGATTGCGATGACTTCTTCCATCAGACGGCCTCCTTGATGGCGAGGGGTTTGGGTTGGGCGGCGGTCTTGTGACCCCGGACCGATTGGTGGGCGAGGGCTGTGAGGATCAGCAGCGTCGAACCGACCACCACCGAATACACACCGACGTCGAAGAACAGCGCGCTGGCCAGGTGGATGTCGCCCAGCAGCGGCAGGTGCAAATGCCAGGTGTGGGTGGTCAGGAACGGATAGCCAACCACCATCGCACCGACGCCGGTGACCGTGGCGAACAGCAGGCCGGTGCTCATCCAGCGCAACGGTCGCAGGCTCATCTGCGCCTCGACCCACTGGGTGCCGGCCACCATGTATTGCAGGATGAACGCCACCGACATCACCAGCCCCGCGACAAAACCGCCGCCCGGTTGGTTGTGGCCGCGCATGAACAGGTAGAACGACACCACCAGGGCAATCGGCAACAGCAGGCGCACCAGCACCGCCGGGACCATCATGAAACCCAGCGCGGTATCGCTGGCGTGACGCGGGTTGACCAGGTCGGTGACCACGTCGGGCGCCAGCAAGCGCTGCTGGGCCGGCAACTGCAGGCTTTCTTTCGGCGGACGGAAACGGCGCAGCAGGGCGAATACGGTAAGGGCTACCGCCGCCAGCACGGTGATTTCGCCGAGTGTGTCGAAGCCGCGGAAGTCCACCAGCATCACGTTGACCACGTTACTGCCGCCGCCTTCGGGCAGGGCACGGCTCAGGTAAAAGGAGGAAATGTCGTTTGGCGTCTGGCGCGTCAGCATCGCGTAGGACAGCAACGCCATGCCGCCGCCGACCACGGTCGACAGCAGCAAGTCGCGGATCCGCCGGATACGTGCCTTGCGCAGGCTGCTTGGCAATGGCGAGACTTCTTCGATCCGTCGTGGCAACCAGCGCAAGCCCAGCAGGATCAGGATCGTGGTCACCACTTCGACCACCAGTTGCGTCAGGGCCAGGTCCGGCGCCGAGAACCAGACGAAAGTCACGCAGGTCATCAGGCCGCAGACACTGACCATGGTCAGGGCGGCGAGACGGTGGTACTTGGCCTGCCAGGCGGCGCCCAGGGCACAGGCAATCGCCAGCAGCCACAGAATGACAAACACGATCGAGCCGGGAATCTTCGGCCGGTCGCCCCAGCTCAAATGGCTGTGCAGCATCGGGATCAGCCCGGCCAGCACGGCGGCGAGCACCATCAGGAACAGTTGGGTTTGCAGACGCCGGGTGCTGATCCGCCGCTCCAGGCGTCGGGCCAGGTGCATCTTGATCACCAGGCTGCGCTCAAACAAGCGCTTGCCGTTGAAGCGGCCAATCAGGGGCGGGTAGTGGAAACGTCCGCGCTTGAGTTGTTTACGCAGCAGCAGGTACAGCACGATGCCGCCGGACATGGCGATCAGGCTCATGATCATCGGCGCGTTCAAACCGTGCCAGATTGCCAGACTGTATTCAGGCAACGTGCCGCCCACCACCGGCAGCGCGGCCGCCGCGAGCAAGGGACCCACCACTTGCGCCGGGAAAATCCCCACCACCAGGCACGCGAACACCAGCAGTTCGACCGGCGCGCGCATCCAGCGCGGTGGCTCGTGCGGGGTGTGGGGCAGGTCGGTGGCAGTCGGGCCGAAGAACACATCCACGGTGAAGCGCAGGGAATAGGCGACGCTGAAGGTGCCGGCGATGGTCGCAACGATCGGCAAGGTCGCTTCGATCCAGGCCGTGGCGTTGATGAACACGGTTTCGGCGAAGAACATCTCTTTGGACAGGAAGCCGTTGAGCAACGGCACGCCGGCCATTGAGGCGCTGGCGACCATGGCCAGAGTGGCGGTGAACGGTATCAGCTTGAACAGGCCATTGAGCCGGCGAATGTCGCGGGTGCCGCTTTCGTGGTCGATGATCCCGGCGGCCATGAACAGCGAGGCCTTGAATGTGGCGTGGTTAAGAATGTGGAACACCGCGGCCACCGCTGCCAGTGGGCTGTTGAGGCCCAGCAGCAGGGTGATCAGGCCCAGGTGACTGATGGTCGAGTAGGCCAGCAGGCCCTTGAGGTCGTTCTGGAACATCGCGCAATAGGCGCCAAGCAACAGGGTGCAAGCCCCGGCACCGCTGACAATGTAGAACCATTCTTCGCTGCCCGACAGCGACGGCCACAGCCGCGCCAGCAGGAATACCCCGGCTTTTACCATGGTCGCCGAGTGCAGATAGGCCGAGACCGGTGTCGGCGCGGCCATGGCGTGGGGCAGCCAGAAATGGAAGGGGAATTGTGCGCTTTTGCTCAGCGCGCCGATCAGGATCAGGGGCAGCAGGATGGGGTAGAGGGCGTGTGCGCGAATCAGGTCGCCGGCGGCCAGGACCTTGTCCAGGTCATAGCTGCCCACCACATGGCCAAGCAGCATGACCCCCGCCAGCAGGCACAACCCGCCGGCCCCGGTGACCATCAGCGCCATGTAGGCACCGCGCCGGGCATCGGCGCGGTGGTGCCAGTAGCCAATCAACAGGAACGAGAAGAGGCTGGTCAGCTCCCAGAAAAACACGATTTGAATCAGGTTGCCGGAGATCACCAGCCCGAGCATGGCGCCCATGAACGCCAGGAAGAAGGCGAAGAAGCGCGGCACCGGATCGTCCGGCGACATGTAGTAGCGGGCGTACAGCGACACCAGCGTGCCGATGCCCAGCACCAGCATCGAGAACAGCCAGGCAAAACCGTCCATGCGCAGGACGAAGTTCAGGCCCAGGCTCGGCAGCCAGAAGAACTCTTCGCGGATTACGCCGCCATCGGCGATTTGCGGGTACAGAAGGGCGACCTGGACGGTGCCGATCAAGGCAACCAGGCCAGCCAGGAGAGATTCGGTGTTACGCGCGTTGTGTGGCAGCACGGCTGCCAGACAGCTGCCTAAAAAAGGCAGAAGCAGTAGAACTATCAGGGACATAGGCTTCTAATCTGCGGAAGTTTGTGAAGCATCATACGTGCCAGCTCCCGGATCACCAAACGTCAAGCTGTCGCAGAATCCTACAAGGTAGATGGAGAATACGCGTTTAACATTGTTTCAAAGGGCCGTGTTCAGCAGGTCCGGCTCCTTCGCGAGCAGGCTCGCTCCCACAGGGGAACGCATTCTAATTGTGGGAGCGAGCCTGCTCGCAAAGGCATCTGCCTGACGCGACAGAACCGACGGTTTAACCTTGAGTTTCCCGCTCCAATTCTTCCTCCGTCGCGGCAACCTTACCCTTGGTCTTCAACTCACTGACAATCACCGCTGCCACGATCAATCCCGCCCCCACCAACGCAATCGCCGGCAACCGCTCCCCGGCAATGCGCCCGACAATCCCGGCCCACACCGGCTCGCCGGCATAGATCAGGGTCGCGCGGGTTGGCGAGACGCTTTTCTGCGCCCAGTTCATCGCCACCTGGATCGCCGCACTGGCCGCGCCCAACCCCAACGCACTGCACAACAGCAACCAGGAGAAGTCAGGAATGTGCTCCTGGGTCGGCACTACCATCAGAAACGACAGCAGCGACGTGACCGCCAGTTGCACCACCGTCACCCGTTTCACATCGACCTGACCGGCAAAATTGCTGATCAGAATGATCTCTGCGGCAATGGCGATGGCGCTGATCAGTGTGGCGATTTCACCGGGGCTGAAATTCAACGCCGCGCCGGAAGGCCCCGACAGCAGCATCAACCCGGTAAACGCCAGCATGATCCCGATGCTGGGCATCAAGCCCGGACGACGACCCAGCACCAGCCATTGCAGCAACGGCACAAAAGGCACGTACAACGCGGTGATGAACGCCGACTGGCTGCTGGGAATGCTTTGCAGGCCGACGGTTTGCAAACCGTAGCCGAGCATGATCGCCACGCCGATAAAGGCCCCGGCCTTGAGTTCGAACAAGGTCAGTTCCCGCAGGCTGCGCCAGGAAAACAGGGCGACGATGCTCGCGGCGGCGGCAAAGCGCAGGCCGACGAAAAACATTGGGCCGCTGACGGTCATCGCATGCTGGACCAGCAGAAAGGTCCCGCCCCAGACCATGGTGATCAACACCAGCACGCACTCAGCCTTGCTGAGCCGCAGGAAACGGGAGGAAGCCTGGGGGGAGTTCACCGACGTCATGATCTTGCACACTATTTGAGGGGGACGCACAATGCGCCCGAAGTTGGGCAGTATACTGCGCAACACCACCGAGTGAGCAATATAGTGCACAAAGATTCCACGCAGCGGGCTTCGGTCCTTCAGCACGTCAGCCAGAACGTTCGCCGTTTGCGCCATGCCGCCGACATGAGCCAGACCGCCCTGGCGGAAAAGTCCGGGGTCAGTCGCCGCATGTTGGTGGCCATCGAGGCCGGCGAAAAGAATGTCAGCCTGACCACCCTCGATCGCGTGGCCGAGGCGCTGGACGTAGCCTTCAGCGACCTGATCCAGGCCCCGGAAGTGCGCGACCACAGCCGCATCAACGAACTGGCCTGGGCCGGCACGATCCCCGGCAGCAAGGCGGTATTGCTGGCCAAGGCTAACGCCACCCGGGAAGTCGAACTCTGGGAATGGCGTCTCGAACCCGGTGAGCACTATCCCTCGGAGCCGGATGCCGATGGCTGGAGCGAACAGTTCTACGTCTTCGAAGGTTGCCTGACCCTGATGGTCGGCGATGTACCGCACCGTATCAGCGCCGGCGAGTTCTTCATGTTCGCCAGCAACCAGCCGCACTCCTATCGCAACGATGGGCCGGTGGCGGTGCGGTTTGTGCGAAACGTGGTGATATGACGCGTGGGGCGCGTCACACTGGGTGAGTAGAGTGCTTTAGTCACGTCCCGTGGTGCGGGTCAGCCGACGGGGCGATCTGCGCAACATCTATCCTGGATCAGTGAGAACGGCATGATTGATACCCAAAAAGGACAGGCGACTGATGCCATCCGTCACGCAGACGTCCTGATCGTTGGCGGTGGCCTCAGTGGCACGATGCTGGCGGCGCAGTTGTTGCGTCTGCCCGGCAGGCGCTCGGTGCTGGTGATCGAACCCCGTGCCGAACTCGGCCGTGGCGAGGCCTACAGCGCCGTGGAGTTGGGCCATACGCTCAACGGCAATGCGGCACGCATGAGCGTCGACCCGGACAACGCCGACGACCTGACGCAATGGCTGACCGACTATATCGCCGCCGGTGGCTGGCCGGAATCGGATGAGCAACATGTGCCGGTCAGTGAGCTGTTTCCACCCCGGGGGATTTTCGGCCTGTACGTGCAGCAGCGTCTGACAGAAGCGCAAGCGGTGGGGGCGCGCAACGGTTCGACGGTCGAACATGTGCGGGCCGAGGTGGTGGATTTGCAAACCGATGCGCAGTCGGTGCGGTTGACCTTGAGTGACGGTCAGCGTTTGCAGGGTGCGTTTGCCGTGCTCGCCACTGGCATGTTTCCCGCCGCGCGCACGCCGCAAACCGAGTCCAGCGGCTTGAATGCAGCGGCGCTCGATCCGTGGGATGTGACGGCGATGCAGCAGCTGGATCCGCAGTCGACGGTGCTGATTATCGGCTCTGGGCTGACCATGGTCGATGCCGTGGTGTCGCTGGAACAGGCCGGGCATCGCGGGCCGATCGAGGTGTTTTCCCGGCATGGCTTGCTGCCCCATGTGCGGCGGCAACCACCAGCGTGGATGGACTTCCTTGCAGAGGATCACGGCATTCGCACGCCGCGACAATTGGTGCGCGAACTGCGCCGGCATTGCCGCGACGCCATCGCCCAGGGCATTGACTGGCAGGCGCCGCTGGACACGGTTCGGGCACATATCGGCCGCTTGTGGAATCAGGCCACCGACGTGCAGCGCCGGCAATTCGTGCGGCATGTGCGGCCGTGGTGGGAGAGTCATCACCATCGCTCGCCCCCCTTGAGCGCCGAATTGGTAGCGCGCCTTCACGGGGAAGGGCGGTTGCGAGTTCACGCAGCGTCATTCAAAGGGCTTGAGCCTGCTTCTCGCGGTGAAGTGAGCATTCGAATCCGGCGTCGGGGTGAAGCTGAAACCATTGTGGTCAGTGGCGCGGCGCTGATCAATTCCAGCGGCATCGAATACGACTGGCGACGGGTTGCGCGGCCGCTGCCACAGCAGTTGCTGGCGCGCGGTTTGATCAAGCCGGGGCCGTTGGCGTTGGGGATTGCGGCAGAGGTGGATGGCGCGGTGCTCGATGAAGAGGGGCTGGCGGCGAGTCGGCTGTTTGCCATGGGGCCACCGTTGCGTGGGGTCTGGTGGGAGAGCACGGCGGTTACTGATGTGGCGAGTCAGGCCAAGGCGTTGGCGGCGCGATTGGTTGGGGTGTCGCCTCACTAAGTCAGATCAAAAGCCAGAACAAAAGCAGTTCGGCCGTGACCAAAAATTGTAGAGATACGCGGACCTGTGGGATTGGGTACAACCGCGAAAGCCACGTTGCCCTCAGGCCGCCTGGCTAAAACCGTCCGGTCCCCTCAGGTATAAGCCAACAACCGCCCACACAGAATCACACTGACCCATATCACAATCGAAAACAGCGCCTGCAATTTGGCCACCCCGGGCGCCGACGCACCGGTGTCCCACGCCGGCACGGAACGGTACACGCCAACATGGAACAGCAAGGCGTTGAGGCCCGCCGTGGCGATCAGGCACAGCTTGAGGATGAAAATGTCATTGGAGGCGAAATCGTGGGGGTGGGCGGTGAACATCATCAGCCCGGCCGGTACGATCAACAGCAGCGCCGCAATGGCCCAGGTCAGCAGATGGCGGGCCAGGGCGGTGACCTGAATGCTGCGCGACAGCCCCAGCACCCGCAGGTCGAACATCACCACCGCACCGACCAGTATCGTAAAGCCAACGATGTGCATCACCTCAACCAGCGGATACAGCCACAGATCGCCGCGCATGGCTTCGCCCAGCGGTGAGTCGTTGAGCCAGTCCATCCAGTTCTGCGAGGCTTGCATCAGCGTAACTCGGTGGTTTTACCGCCGATTGTGATGCGTTCCGCGCGCATCTCATCAGGTTTATTGCGGTTGGCGTAACCGACCACGGTCGCTTGGGTGCCGACCGCCAGCATCTCCTTGGACAGACCACGGTTTTCCATACGCGACGGGGGCGCGAGGACCACGTTCCAGGTCTTGTCCGCTGTTTTCAGGTTCACGAAACCGTGGGGGTGGGAGTATCCGGACGCTTCGATGGTGCCGGTCAGATTCAACGGGTTGCTGGAGTCGTACTCGCTCCAGCCGTGATGGGCGAATGCCGCTGTGGCAACCAGCAGCAATGTCGCGCCAAAGCCCTTGAGCATGACGTTCATGACACGTCCTCCTGTACTAGTCGTGGATGGATGCTCGACAGCGTGTTCGCCAATGTTTTTCAGGATAGTCGGCGCATTTCGCGGCCTGAAGCACCCGGACCAAAGGAATGTTTCCATCTGTGACGCAGGGCCTCGCGGGGGCTGGCGGGCCTTCGTTTGAAAGAACTTCAATAAACGCAACCATGTCCTACGCTTATGCGCAGGCCAATGTTCATTGAACGGGACTGACCCCCTGATCGACGGGCTGACGGCACCTATAAAAACAATCCAGGGAGATACACCATGTCCGCATTGTTGCGCCGTTTCAGTCGTTACCTGGCAGTTGGCATGACCGCTGCCGTACTCAACACCCCCGCGCTTGCGCTGGACACTGTCAAGTTCATGGCTCCCGGTTCTGTGGGTGGCGGTTATGACCAGACCGCACGGGTGCTGGGCAAGGCCCTGATCGAGGCTAACGCCGCCAAATCCACCACCTTTGAAAACAAGGGGGGTGCAGGCGGAACCCTGGGGCTGGCGCAGTTCGCCAACAGCACCAAGGGCGACCCGAATGCGTTGCTGGTGGTTGGCGCGATCATGGTCGCGGGCATCGAACAGAACAAACCGCAAATCACCCTGAAAGACGTGACGCCGATTGCCCGGTTGTTCACGGAATACAACGTGATTGCGGTGCGCAAGGATTCGCCCTACAAGACCCTCGACGACCTGATCAAGGACTTCAAGAGCAAGCCAACCAGTGTCACCTGGGGCGGTGGTTCCAAGGGGTCGATCGACCACATCGGCATCGCCGAGCTGGCTGGCAAACTGGATGTTCCGGTCAACAAGGTCAATTACATCGCCACCGGCGGCGGGGGTGAAATTGTGGCGCAGACCCTGGGCGGGCAGATCAAGGTGCTCACCGGGGGCTACGCCGAACTGGGTCAATACATCAAGAACGGGCAGATCCGCGTCCTGGCCATCGGTGCGCCCGAGCGCGTTCCCGGGATCGATGCCCCAACCCTCAAGGAAAGCGGCTACGACGTGATCATCGGCAACTGGCGCGGCGTCTACGGTGCTGCCAACCTCACACCCGAGCAGCGCAAGGAAGTGACTGATGCGGTCCTGGCCGCCAGCAAAAGCAAAGTCTGGCAAGAGAACATTCAGACCAACGCATGGACGGCAAACGTGGTGACCGGTGATGACTTCGGCAAATTCGTCGATGAAGAGCACGTGCGGTTGCACGCGATGCTGGTCCAGGTCGGACTGCTTAAAGAATGACCGGGCCGCGCGCAATCGTGCCGACGCAACTGGCGATAGGCCTTGGCCTGATTGCCCTCAGCGCCGTGTTGGCGGTAGGGGCCTACCGCTTTCCGCCCGAGATGGGTTTCGTGATTTTGCCGGCCTACGTCTATCCCTATCTCGTCGCCGGGTTTCTCGCCGTGGTGGGGCTGTTGCTCAGTTATCAGGCGCTCACCGGCGGTTTTCGCGAGCAGGACAGCAGTAACGGCGTGATTCCCGGCGGTAAAACCGGCGCGGCCTGGGTGACGGGCGGGTTGCTGGGCGTGGCGTTGCTGATCAACCTGATCGGTTTTGTGCTGGCCGCGGCCTTGCTGTTTGCCTGTTCGGCCCGGGGGTTTGGCAGTCGTCATCCGCTGCGGGACCTGGCCATCGGCATTGCCCTGACCCTGCCGATCTACTGGCTGTTCAACGCCGGGCTGGGGGTTTCCCTGCCGCCGCTGGTCAATGCCTGGATCTGATCCAGCGCCAAGGAGATCGACTGCGTGGACATTCTTTCAAGTTTGTTGATGGGGTTTAGCGCGGCGCTGACGCCGATCAATCTGATGTGGGGGTTCATCGGTTGCCTGCTGGGCACCGCCATCGGTGTCTTGCCCGGCATAGGACCGGCTCTGACAGTGGCCTTGCTGCTGCCGATCACCGCCAAGGTTGATCCCACCGGGGCGTTGATCATGTTTGCCGGTATCTATTACGGCGCACAGTTCGGCGGTTCCACCACCTCGATTCTGCTTAACACGCCCGGCGAATCGTCTTCCATGGTCACGGCCCTGGAAGGCAACCGCATGGCACGCAATGGTCGGGCGGGGCCTGCGTTGGCCACGGCGGCGATCGGGTCTTTTGTGGCGGGCACCATCGCGACGATCTTGCTGACCTTGTTCGCCCCGGTCGTGGCCCGGCTGGCGCTCAACTTCGGGCCGGCAGAATATTTCGCGATCCTTGTACTGTCCTTCACCACGGTATCGGCGGTGCTCGGCGCGTCCATGCTGCGGGGGTTCGCGTCACTGGGGATCGGGCTGACCATCGGCATGATCGGCCTGGACTCGACGTCGGGTATCGCTCGCTACACCCTGGGCGTTCCCGAATTGGTGGACGGCATCGAAGTGGTGCTGGTGGCGGTCGGTTTGTTTGCGGTAGGGGAGGCGCTGTACAGCTTGTTGTATCAGCAGGAGCAAGCGGAGGGCCGGCATCGCCTGACCTCGTTGTGGATGACCCGCGCCGACTGGAAGCGCTCGGTGCCCGCCTGGTTGCGTGGCACGCTGATCGGCTTTCCGTTCGGTTCGATCCCGGCCGGTGGTGCGGAGATCCCGACGTTTTTGTCCTATTCCACCGAACGCAAGCTCAGCAAATTTCCGAAAGAGTTTTCCGCCAATAAAGGCGAAGGCGCCATCGAAGGTGTTGCCGGACCGGAAGCGGCCAACAATGCGAGTGCGACCGGGTCGTTGGTGCCGCTGCTGACCCTGGGCATACCGACGTCCGCCACGGCGGCGATTCTGTTGGCGGCGTTCCAGAACTACAACCTGCAACCGGGGCCGCTGCTGTTCGAAACCTCCGCCGAGCTGGTCTGGACGTTGGTCGCCTCGCTGTACATCGGCAACCTCATTCTGCTGGTGCTGAACCTGCCGTTGGTGGGGCTGTGGGTCAAACTGCTGCAAATCCCCCGGCCATACCTGAACGCCGGGATTCTGGTGTTCGCCACCATCGGCGTGTATGGCATGCGCCATTCTTCCTTTGACTTGCTGTTGATGCTGGGGATTGGCTGGGCCGGCGTGTTGATGCGGCGTTTCGACTTTCCGGTCGCGCCGGTGATCGTGGGCATGCTGCTGGGGCCGATGGCCGAGAAGCAATTGCGCAATGCCCTGTCCATCAGCGAGGGCGACTGGATGATCTTTCTCACGCAGCCGATCTCGGCGTTTTTCCTGGCCTTGACGTTGCTGGTGCTGGTGGTGCCGCACCTGCTGCATGCGCGGGGGATCAAGTTGCATGAGGATGACTGAGGCAGCGCACTGACCCTGGGTGAGCGAGTCTGCTCGCGAAGACGGCGGCACATTCTGCATTGATGGGACAGATGCGACGCTTTCGCGAGCAGGCTCGCTCCCACAGGGATTGGTGTGTGCTTCAGCGTCGGTTCAGGCCAACATCGACATCAACCCACCCTGGCGATCCAGCTTGGCCAGGTCGTCGAAGCCGCCGATGTGCGTGTCGCCGAAGAAAATCTGCGGCACGCTGCGTCGTCCGCTGCGCTCGAGCATTTCTTCGAGTTTGCCGGGTTCGCGTTGAATGTTGATCTCTTGCATGGCGATGCCTTTGCTGGCCAGCAGGGATTTGGCGCTGCGGCAGTACGGGCAGGTGTCGGTGGTATACAGGGTTACGGTGTTCATGGATTGATCCTCTGCAACAGGGATTGATCAGGCGTCGATGGCCGGAAAGTCGATTTCGGTCAGGGCGACGTTGTTCAGGTAGTTGGTCAGCGTCTGCGAAGCCACGTGGGCAATCACTTCGATGATCTTCGCGTCGTTGATTCCGGCGGCGCGGGCGACGGCTATCTGTTCGCTGCTCAGGTGGCCACGGCTTTCAGTGATCTGCCGGGCAAGCAGGGCATAGGCGTCGAGCCGGCCTTCACGGGCGCTGCGGATTTCCTGGCTGGACAGCCCGGCCTTGCCGGCAAACAGCGTGTGCGCCGCCAGGCAGTAATCGCAGCCGTTGACCTGCGAGGTGGCGAGGGAGATCGCTTCTTTTTCGGTGGCGCTCAGGGAGGTCTTGCCCAGGGCCGCCGAGTTTTGCAGGTACGAGGCCAGCACTGCAGGCGCGTGGGCCAGCACCCGGAATACGTTGGGCAGGAAACCGATTTTCTTCTGCACGCCTTCCAGCAAGGGGCGGGTGGCGTCGGTGGTGTGTTCAAGGCTGACAGGGGCAATGCGGGTCATGGTGAATCTCCGTGATGTGAAGCGCGACAGGCGCTGGGTACGGAGTTCATGCTAGTGATTCGTGCTGGTTTATTGGATGCGAATCGTCGACGATATGCGACAGATCGTCCAGAACTGCCCTCGGGAGTCCGCCCATGGATCGCTTGTCCACCTTGCTTGCGCATTTCGGCGTCAACGCCGGCACCTTTCACAGCGGGATGTTTTGCGGCACGACGGCCTTCGACGGCAGCCAGGCATGCGGCCATGTGCATTTGTTGCAAGCCGGCGAGGTCGTGCTGAAACTGGCTGATGAGCGCGAGCTGCGCCTTACCGAACCGACACTGATCTTTTTCCCGCGACCGTACCGTCATCGCTTGTTCGCCACCGAAGCTTGCGGCACGCAACTGGTGTGCGCGTCGCTGAATTTCGATGGCGGCTCGGGCAATGCCCTGGCGGCGGCGTTGCCGGAGTACCTGGTGCTCAAGCTCGATGAAATCCCGACCCTGGCCGCCACCCTGCAATGGTTGTTCGCCGAGGCGTTTGAAGGCACCTGTGGCCGTGAAGCAGTGATGGACCGTTTGTTCGAACTGCTGGTGATTCAGTTGCTGCGCTACATCCTCAGCACGCGCAATCAGCAGCCGGGCATGATGGCCGGGCTGGCTGACCCGCGTCTGGCGCGGCCCTTGAGCCAGATGCACGAAGCGCCGGGCAAAGCCTGGAGCGTGGCTGAGCTGTCGGCATTGGCCAACATGTCCCGGGCCAGCTTCGCCGAGCACTTCAAGCGCGTCGTCGGCCAGGCACCGGTGGATTACCTGGTGAGCTGGCGCATCAGCCTGGCGCAGAAGCGCTTGCGCGAAGGCAAGCCTATTGCGTTGATTGCCGAAGAAGTGGGCTACGAAAGCCCGTCGGCACTGGCCCGGGCGTTTCGCCGTAAAACCGGGGTCAGTCCGCGAGAGTGGAGGGGGTGAGTGATCATGATCCAGTGCAAGCGTACCTGCGACCCTGCCGAGCCTGAAGACGGGCGAAGGATTCTGGTGGACCGTCTATGGCCGCAAGATTGCCCCAAGGAGCCTATGCCGTTCGATGCCTGGCTCCCTGACGTCGCGCCCTCGGCGGATGTACAACAAGCGTTCATCGCTGGGCGGCTGGATTTTGCCGGGTTCACCGCCGCTTATCGCCAGGAACTGGCGGCCCAGCCGGCGCATTGGTGGGCGCTTTTGCAGTACGGGCTATCAGCGCGTTTGACGCTGGTGTTCACGGCGGATGATCCACTGCAAAACCCTGCCGTCGTGCTCGCCCAATGGCTGGAGGATGAGCTTGATCGCTTTCAGGGTTCCAGTTCGCCGGTGTGTTATCGGGATGAGTTTGCGCAGTAGCGAAGAGGGCGACCCATACCGCGAAGAATCTCACGTGTTCTTTACTTGTAGAACAACAAGACAGCTAAAGTCAGTAGAACTTGATCTCATAGCCGAATCGTGAAGCCGCGCTGACGATGTGCTGCCCCATGATCTGACGCGCCGCCGCATTCCGGTCAGCGAGCGCCTGCACAAGCTCTTCATGCTCGCCGCGCGCGGCATGGGGAATATTGCTGAACACCGGGCCTCGGCGCCATGTTCGGATCGGGCAGCATCTATTCGGTGCTCGTGCTGAACCTCGTCGCGAGCCTGGTGATGATCCCGCTGACAACCATGTTGCTCACCCTCGCCGATGGAAAGGGCAGTGGCACCCAGGCCTTTGTGTCGAGCCTGTCGGGGGCGGTGCGCCGCCCACTGATGTGGGCGCCGGCCCTGGGCATTATCCTCTCCCTGCTGCAGGTCAAATTGAAGCCGCCACCTCCATTCTGGTCAGTACCGTGCTTTCGATCGTGACGTTCTCTGCTGCGATCTACCTGATTGATGGTGGGCTGGCCGCCTGAACATCCAACTGTGCGAGCGGGTTTGCCCGCGAAGGCGGCCTGACAGTCGACGTGATTTTGTCGGATGTACCCGGTCCCTTGTGGGAGCGAGCCTGCTCGCGAAGGCTTTGTGTCAGGCGACATGGCTTTTGATGGTGTACATATCCATTGCTGCGGTAACGGCTGATTGCGCCGGCAAGGACCAGTTTGAATATCCGGCCGGTGGCGTCTGCTATGCGTCGGTAATGGCAATGGATACATCGATGTGAGGGCTTGGTACTCAAGTATGAGTGAGGCGTTGCGTTGTAGAGCGCGTGCAATCGGGCAGTGGAATATTGAACTCCCGATGCAGGGGCCAACTCCTAATTCTCAAGGCACTGCACATGACCATGATGTGGCGATGACCCACCAACAGCTGCACAGCCGCCAGTCCGGCGCGCTATTCGAAACCGATCTTCCAGCACGCCTGGACCGCTTGCCGTGGGGGCGTTTTCACACTCGGCTGGTGTTCGCGCTGGGCATCACCTGGTTGCTCGACGGCCTGGAAGTGACCCTGGCCGGATCGGTGTCCGGCGCCCTGAAAAACAGCCCCGACCTGCGCATGAGCAACTTCGATATCGGCCTGGCCGGCGGCATCTACATCGCCGGCGCCGTACTCGGTGCCCTGGTGTTCGGCTGGCTGACCGACCGCCTGGGGCGGCGCAAGCTGTTCTTCATCACGTTATGGCTGTACGTAGGCGCCACGGCGGCCACGGCATTCTCCTTCAACCTGGAAAGCTTCCTGCTGTTCCGCTTCCTGACGGGCATGGGCATCGGCGGCGAATACACGGCGATCAATTCGACCATTCAGGAGTTCACCCCGATCCGCTATCGCGGCTGGGTCGACCTGACCATCAACGGCACATTCTGGCTGGGCGCCGCGCTTGGCGCCGGCGGGGCCATCGTCCTGCTGGACCCGCACGTGGTTGGCGGCGACCTCGGCTGGCGCCTGTGCTTCGGGATCGGTGCCGCGCTGGGCCTGTTGATTCTGGTGATGCGTATGTGGCTACCGGAAAGTCCTCGCTGGCTGCTGGTCCATGGTCGGCACAATGAGGCGCGACGCATCGTTGAAGGCATCGAAACGCGCCTGCGCAAACAGGGCCATCAACTGCCAGCCATGACCAGCCAACCCCTTTGCCTGCACGCGCGGGACCATACGCCGCTGGCGGAGATCTTCCATACCCTGTTCATCAGATTCCGTCGCAGGGCACTGGTGGGGCTGACCCTGCTGACCGCGCAGGCGTTCTTTTACAACGCGATCTTCTTCACCTATGCGCTGGTGCTCACCGATTTTTACCAAGTACCTGCCGAGCATGTCGGCTGGTACGTATTGCCCCTGGCGCTGGGCAACTTCTGCGGGCCGTTGATGCTGGGGCGCCTGTTCGACGTGATTGGCCGACGCGTAATGATCAGCTTCACCTATGCCACCTCCGCAATCTTGCTGGCGCTCACGGGCTACGCCTTCCAGCAGCATTGGCTGGACGTCACCCAGCAAGCCGCAGCCTGGATGGTGATCTTCTTTTTCGCGTCGGCAGCGGCCAGCTCGGCCTACCTGACCGTGGCAGAAACCTTCCCCCTGGAAATCCGCGCCTTGGCCATCGCCGTGTTTTACGCGTTCGGCACCGGCCTGGGCGGCATCATCGGGCCGACGCTGTTTGGCCAACTCATCCAGACCCAGCAGCGCAGCAGTCTGTTGGTGGGCTACCTGATAGGCGCTGTGCTGATGTGTATGGCGGCGGTGGTGCAAGCGGTGTGGGGCGTGGCGGCGGAGCGTCGAGGGTTGGAGGAGGTGGCCAGGCCTTTGTCGCAGGCGAGGGATTAAGCAGGGGACCCCGCCTGCAAAAGACACGCGGATCGGGAAATGGGAAAAGCGGGAAAAGGGGACGGATCCTGAGGGATCCCCGTTTTTTCCTACGAGAAATCAAGAAGTTGGGAATTGAAGAGACCTGCACGGGTCGGCAACTTGTATTGCACCACACAAAAACAAGATACCGATCCCATGCAGGCCATCCGATTCTTACACAGCGCGTTCGCTCAAGCACTTCCCACTGTCCATTCTCGTCGTCTAAAAACACTGATGTGTTGTGTCAGTTCGTTACTGCGCGGCCGTCGTCTAACGCTGACAGGAATTGGTCGATTCATGCCGGGCAAGGCTTATCCCAAACACGCCATCAAACGAGTGGACCGACTGCTCGGTAATCGTCATCTGCAAACAGAGCGCTCGTTGTTTTATTGGGTCATGTTGCGAGCCTTGCTGGGATCGCTGAAACATCCTTTGATCCTGGTCGACTGGTCACCAATTGACGCGGCGGGTGAGTTCTTTTTATTGCGCGCTGCGATCCCGTTGGCTGGGCGCTCGTTTCCTATTTACGAAAGCGTTCACGAGCGTGAAGGATGTCCGAAATATCAAAAGCGATTGCTGCAAACGTTGGCCGAAATACTCCCCAAAGACTGCGTTCCGATCCTTGTAGCCGATGCGGGTTTTCGACGACCCTGGATCAAGGCTGTCGAGGCGCAAGGCTGGTATTACGTGGCTCGGGTGCGCAATCGCGACCTCTACCGCTGCGACTCGAACACTTGGTTGCCAGTGAAAAATCTCTATGCTTTGGCGTCTTCTTCACCAAAGTCGTTGGGCCATATCGAGATGACCCAAAGTGCTCCGCATTTTATTCATTTGTACTGCGTCAGGCATCGCGCCAAGGGGCGAAAACATCAACGCGTCACCGGCTCAATCGCCAAAAACAAACTCAGCAGGCAATCGGCTAATCGTGAACGAGAGCCGTGGTTACTGGCCAGTAACCTGCCAGAGGAGCAATGGAATCCGTCGAAAATCGTGGCAATTTACAAACAACGGATGCAGATAGAAGAAGGCTTCCGGGATGTAAAAAGCGAGCACTACGGTGTTGGCGTAACTCGCCATCGAAGCCACTGTCCGCGCCGAATTGAAGTGCTGTTGCTGATCTCGGCATTGGCTAACTACATCATCTGTTTAACCGGATTGCAGGCCCGCGAAGCAGGTCATGAACATCGTTTTCAAAGCAATAGCCTTAAACGTCGGCGAGTGTTGTCGCTATGGCGATTGGGGTTGGAATACTGGCGCAGCGGACGCGGCTCAAAGTCTCGAAAAACCTTGGAGAGACTTGAGCACGCGTTGCGAGACGAAGTACATCAACAAGCACAGGCGCTGGGATAGGTTTGTGGGGATCCCTCAGGGACGGATCTATTTTTCAGAAAAATAAATCCGTCCCCTTGTTTGCCGTGGACGGGGCGATAGCAAATGAGTAGCTATGCTTGGTCTACTAGCGGAACTGATTGAGCAGATTGGGCTTTGCGTCCATGGCGTATAAACCCCTTAAGCGGTCACCCGACTGTCACAAGGCCCGGCAGAACAAGGAATGTTATCTACCAAGCCCGTTAAGGCGTTATCACCCCACTCGAGGTTTATTTGGAGTTAGGCCCAAAGAGGAGTCTGCCATGACCGTAGTCGATCGCCTCAGGTATTTGCGCGTCGTTCTCGTTTTGGCTGGCCTCGCGTGCCTTGCTCTCTACCCACTTATGTTGTTCTGGCCGTCCGGCTGGGCCTGGCACGTCGGTCACTCGGACTACCCGATGATGATCGTTGGCATCTACGCCACACTTGGCGTGTTCTTGATCCTGGCCGCACGTGACCCATCAGCCAATCTGAGCCTGATTTGGTTCACCGTGTGGTCCAGCGCCGTACACGGAGGAATCATGGCCGTACAGGCGGTCACCCAGCCGGAGCAAATGGGGCACTTGGCAGGTGACGTACCGGCGCTCTTCATCGTGGCGGTTGCCTTGGCTATCTTGACGCCCCGCTCGCCATTGGCCGCTCGGCCACGGACACCCAATGGGGCCTAAGCGCAGGTTTGATTGTCAGGATCGAGCTTTATTTCAGCCTCTGGGAAACCGGTATGAAAAATCCGCAACATAAGACCGAATCCGACGAGGATTTAGCTCAGTTGATAATAGGTCGAGGACCCTGCACCTATCTATTGCTGCTTTTACTCGGGTTGATCCTCCTGTTTCCCTTTCTTGAGGACGGTATATTTGCTCGCACGTTGCTCGGCATTCTGTTTTCAATCGTGCTGCTCGTGGGCGCTTTCGCCACCAGGCAGACTCGGCGGGGGGGCATTCTCAGACTGGGTCTGGCGTTGTTTGGAGTTGGCCTTCAATGGTCGGCATTGTGGGCTGAAAGTATCGCGCTTCTTTTCTTTGCCGGGATATTTTATGCGGCGTCTCTTGCCGTCTCGTTTAGCGGAGTGCTTCGCTATATTCTCAAGCGCGGGCCAATTACAGCCGACAAACTGCATGGCGCGCTTGCGGGTTACATCATGCTGGCCTTCGTTTGGTCCTTCGTCTATGCCCTGGTCGAGATATCCGCCGCTGGCTCATTCGGCCCTGACTTCCTCGACTTCAGACAGCCCGGCACTTTCTTCAAACTGATCTATTTCAGCCTCACGACGCTCACGACCACCGGTTACGGTGAGATTATCCCATTGACCAACCACGCCCGCTCACTTGTGATGGTCGAAGAATTTTCGGGCGTCTTTTACGTGGGTGTTGTAATCGCGCGGCTTGCCGGTATTTATCCGTCAAATCAGACTAAATGACTCTCGACTTGGCTAAGTCGCTAAATACAAAACGCCCGATGCGATGCATCGGGCGTTGGGGTGAAACGGGTGTAAACCTATTTCAGGACTAGACAAATTAATAACTCCGTCCCCTTTTCGGCGGTAACTCAGGAAGTAGGCACTCAGCCGTTCATCTAATGTTGGGTAGACAGTCAGGAAGTCGCTTGCCCAATGAAGGCAATTGGCCATACGCTGCGAAGCGTGAGATATCTCACGGATAAAAAATGAGCATGGAGCAAACCCTGATGAAACTGTCCGCCATTTTGATCGCCGCTTTACTTTCGATTACGTCCGTTACCGTCTTCGCGCACAGTGGCGGTACTGATTCAAAAGGTTGCCATCGCAACCATAAAACGAACGACTACCACTGCCACTAAACAGCAAGAGCACAGCTTGCGGCTGGGTGGCAAGCTGGCTTTCTCACCTGTGTGGAGGCCAGTTAAAGAAAAGGCTTTTTTGATGCGTTTCAGACTTTAAAGTCAAGGGCCGCTTTTGGCCGATCGTGCCCAGCCACAAACGGTGTAATCCGACCAAACGGACGCTCTTCGCCCGTTTTAAGAACACACACACAAACGCCCTCCCAAGCAACTCAACCACCCCTGGCTCCACTCCGAATCTCCCCAAGTATCCGAGCCGCATCCCTCGAAGGCGGCAATCCAAACACCCGCGCATAGTCTCGACTAAATTGCGTAGCGCTTTCATAACCGACTTCAAACGCCGCGCCAGTGACGCTTTTGGCATTGGCCAGCATCAGTGTCCGTGCCTGTAGCAGGCGAACCCGTTTTTGATACTGCAATGGACTCAGCGCGGTGACGGCTTTGAAGTGGCGGTGGAAGGCTGACACGCTCATTGACGCCAGTTGTGCCAATGCGTCCACCCGGATGGGTTCGGCAAAGTCCTGGCGAATGTGCGCAATGGCCAGGTTGACGCGGGCCATGGCGCTGTCGGGTGTCGCGATGTCGCGCAGCATCCAGCCGTGGGGGCCTTGCAGGACGCGGTACAGAATTTCTCGCTCGTAGACCGGCGCGAGGGCTGCGATTTCTTCGGGCTTGTTCATCAAACGCAGCAGTCGCACCCAGGCATCCATCAATTGCGGCGTGACAGCGGCCACCGAAAAGCCGGCTTCCTGTTCATGCTGTCCGAGCGGTTTGGGCAAGTCGGCCAGTAGCGTCGTCAGGGCAACCGGATCAAGTGTCAGGCTAACCGCCAGGTAAGGTTCGCCGCCTGCAGAGGGGTGAACCTGGCCGACCGCTGGCAGGTCGATGGACATGACGAAGTAAGTCGCCGGGTCATATCGAAGCGTGCGGTCGGCGATGGTCATGGATTTGCTGCCTTGCAGAATCAGGTTGATCATCGGTTCGTAAACGGCGGCCAGCAGGTGTTCAGGGATTTCACCCTGGACCATGGCGACGCGCGGAATACCCGTGTCCGTGCGGCGGTTTTCGGCGCGACACGCCAGGGCGCGAAGTTCTGTCAGTTGGGTTTTCATGGCGTTCATCTGAACTCACGCGGCGGCGGGCACGCAAGCAAAAAGCAGAAACAGGCAGGTTTCGAGCAGGAACGGCTGCGCTCGCTACGAGGCAGGTGGCTACTGTGGTGACTCACCTCAGTGACAGTGGAGCAGCGTATGAGCGGCTGCTTCATTCGAATCACTACCTGAAAGCGAGGCTCCTTCATGCTTGATCACATTTTTCTGTCGGTCAGTGACATCGACCGTTCCGTTCGTTTCTACACCGCGGCACTGACCCCGCTGGGCATCACCGCACGGCTCGATTACGACGGCAAGGACGGGCCGCCAGGGCATCCCGATCTGAAAGGTTTCGGTGCCCATGGACGGATGTTTTTCTGGTTGCGCGAAGGCGTGGTGGAGGGGCGGGCGGTGCATGTCGGCTTCGTGGCGAGCAGTCAGGCCGACGTCGACGCGGCCTATGCGGCGGCGCTGCAAAGTGGAGCTGTCGACAACGGTGCCCCGGGCGCACGTCTGCATTACGACCCCAACTACTACGCCGCTAATGTCCTCGACCCCGACGGCTACAGTCTCGAATTCGTCTACAAAAACTGGCAGCACACCCCATGAGCACATTAATGATTTACGGGGCGACGGGGTACACCGGTCGCATGGCGGGCGAGCATGCCAAGGGGCAGGGGCTGGACGTTGTCATTGCCGGGCGCAATGCCGAAAAACTGCAATCGCTCGCCGCGCAGCTGGATGTTCCTTATCGCGTGTTCAACCCTGATGCCCAGGCAACGAATGCGCTGGAGGGCATCGCGGTGCTGTTGAACTTCGCAGGGCCGTTCGCCCAGACGGCGGCCGCGTTGATGCAAGCGTGTATCAAGGCTGGCGTCGACTACCTGGACATCACGGCGGAGATCAACGTCTATCGGCAGGCGGAGCAACGGGGCGCCCAGGCCGCCGGGGCGGGGGTCATGTTACTGCCCGGTGTCGGCTGGGATGTGGTGCCCACGGATTGCCTGGCAATGCAGGTCGCCAGACGTGTGCAGGAACCGCATTCACTCAGGATCGCACTGCAGGTTGCAGGTTCCATGTCACGGGGATCGGCCCTCAGTGTCAGCGAAATCATGGATGCAGGCCTTCTGGCGCGGGTCGATGGACTGCTGGTTGCAACCCCCGACGCGCCGCCGCGGCACTTCGATTTTGGTGACGGCCCGGTGCTGTGCGCGCCGCTGTCGTTCGGTGACCTGGTGACCGCCTGGCACTCCACCGGCATACCCGACATTGCCATGTATGTGCATGTCAGCGGCGATGCGTTCCCGCACGGCGATTTGTCGCAACTGCCGGACGGTCCAAGCGTTGAACAACGCGAAGCGCATCGTGCCCGAGCGGTGGTGGAAGTCTCAGGCGCCAATGGCCGCGTGGCGCGCTCGATGATTGAAACCGTCAACGGCTACGCCTACACACCATTGGTGGCTGTTGAAGCCGCGCGGCGAGTGTTGGAGGGCGATCGTCGTCCGGGGTTCGAAACGCCTGGCCGGATATTCGGCAGCGGATTCGCCGAGACCATCGACGGAACCACCATCAGCGATGACTAGAGCGCTACAGCGCGAGCCAGGGCGCTCACCCGCCTTTTAAACATCTTCGAAAGCCGCGTGTTTAACGGGTCTTACGCTCATTTCCTGAAAGCTACAAAGCCTTGCGTCGTTGCCTACGGTTACGCCAGAATCCGCCGGCTTGTGCGCCTGGGGGGCGGCTTCTATTGTTTGCCGGTCGCTGAAAAACAGCGATCGGGTTTGGTAGCCCGTTTTTCGCATCCAGACGCACAGCGCTACCTATGCAGTCATTTTTTGGGACTGTGCTTTATATGGTGGCCATGCGTGGGGCTCGCTTGCGGGCGCCGGGTTCTGGTGCGACCGGTCTACCAACCTGCGTATGGCCACCACCCTTCGTTTGGTAGCGAGGGTGATGGCTCCTCATAGTTCGCATCAGAGGCTTCATCCATGTTCAAAGTAACGCCAAACCCCCCAGACACCGATCCCACATCCCCCTACGAACCCGACTCAAAAAAGCTCAACGACGCCGCCGAGCGCGCCCTCGATTTCCACTTCCACTCGACCGCCGACATCAAGGCCACCCCGCGTACACCCAGCACGCTGTTTACCGTGAACCCGGAAACAACCACCGAAACCCTGATGGTGTACCTGGTCGAGACACTGGCTTCGGTGGATGTGATGGTGCATCAGTTGGTGGACCATCTGGACGGTGGATCGCGCAATGCGCTGCTGGGGATTTCCAACAGCATCATGCTGGCGGAGATCACGGCCAATCGGGTGCTGGATCAGATTGATCCTCTGTAGCAGCTGTCGGGTGACGCGAGGCTGCGATCGCTGATTTTCATAGTCCCGGGAATCAATAGATCGCAGCCTTCGACAGCTACAGGGGGCGTTTGTTGAGCTATCGCGGGATTAGCCTTTATTCTGTTCCTTCATTTTTTTTTCTGCCTTCTCTGCCGCTGTGAAGTGGTGGTTGTAACAAAGGCTGAAGCTGAACCGGAGCTTGGATTCATCCAGGCATTGATCGAAACGAGACTCTCCGTTCGTGCGTTCGTAGATGGCCTTGCTGACAGCCGTGGACATGAACGCGATCACCGCAGGGTTGAAGATGTCGTTGTGGTTATCGATGAAGGAGTCTGCTGTATAGATGAAGTTTACCGGCTCATTTCTATAGCAGGGCATGCGCGGTACGTTGGGGTCGCCATTGCTGCCATCAGGTGTGCAGTAGCTTACGAGCTCCCAGTCGCCGAACTTCGTGTCCTCGAGTACCTTGGGCGTGGCCATCGCCTTGTTGACGACTGTCGAGGAGTCCAGGGCAGTGGGTTGGGCAGATGCTTGCTTAAGGTCAGGATCTTTGATCAATGCGGTGTGAAACAGGGTGTAGTTGCCGATGGCTGTGGTGTCCATCTTTTCTTCCCTGATCGAATAGGCCTGGCCGTTGTAGTTTCTGTTGAGGTCGACCTGGCTCCACGTCAAATTGACCCCCAGCCATTGTCCCGCCGGAAAAGCATAATGGGTGGCTTCGTCCCCCTCCGAACTGATGATGTAAAGTAGCGGCCGTGCACGCACTCCTGAGGCGCCTACTTTCAGGCTGTTCTCCTTGAGCAGCAGTCCCATGTTGGCTTCAATCGCGGGGTTCAGCATGATCACAGCATCGCCGAAAGCTTTTACCGGATGTCCATCCTGTTGATTCTGGAGTCGTTCGAGTAGCTGATCATGCAAAGCACTCAAGGCGATTGCGCCACCGAAACTGTGGCCGACGATGACTAGATAATTCGTTTCCTGGTTACGGTCGATTTGTTCCAACTGCGTGAGCAATTCGGTGACACCACCGCGGCCGACTTCCTCCGCCACCGACTTGCGGTCCCAATAGGTAATGTTCTCGCTCCCGAGTCCGTGCAGGGACAAACCACGCCAGCCAACATAGATGCCGACCAACTTGCGATCACCCAGTACGCCGGATTCGGACAGGTTGGCGAGCGCTTTGGTGAAACTGGTGACGTTTGGATCATCCTGTTCAGCGTTGTGTTTCCAACCGTGGATAAAGACCACCATGGCGAGTTTGCCGCTGGCGGAATACTTCTTCAGGCGTTCGAGCAGCTGTTGTGTTCTCGCCGGGGCGAAATCGTTGCCCCGCTCGCTGTACTCGACGAAGCCAATCTCGTAGTTAGGATGCTGCTCGTAGTAGCTGTTGCTGCAAGACTTGATAGTGCTGCATGTCGTCACTTTGTCGTCGCGAATCGGGGTGTTGCCAGTACAGGCGGTCAACAGGCACACGCCAAGAATAAGCAGGATCTTCATGATCATTCACCGTGTCAGGTCTATCCGTCGCATGTGAGCGCTCGGATACGGCACGGAGCGGACTCGCGATTAGTGGGGAGCGGACGATGGAAGACTGTCACGGAGGATGGGTAGCGAAGCGGCGCGCGGTGGAGACATTGGTTGGCGTGAATGACGGCATGATGAATGTCACTCCAGTGTAGGGTTGCCCTATAGGTCGGAAGGGACGGATCTATTTTGACCCGAGGAGAAAATAAATCCCTTTTAATTGATGACAAGATAGATGACTGTTGATTGTTTCTTATATCACTCCGCAATTATATAAATAGGGCGAAGTAATATAGAAGGATTTTCAGGTCGGACTTCCTCTGGCTTGGGGCCTTTAGTGCCTTGTCTCACCGGCAAGACACCCCTGCGGGCTGGCGTTGGTGACTAGTAAAAGTGGTGGACTTTATTTTGCCGACTATATTGATGTAGAAGCGTTAAATGGTCGGATGAATGCTTGCCGTCAGACTGATCTGGCGCCAAGACTTAAATGGGGTCGTAATGGTTTGCTAATCAGGAATACGGGAGTGATCATGGAACTGGCTGATGCAATTTCGTATCTTCGAAATACCACGGATCAGACGCATAAATTCTGGGCTTATTATCAGGCTGTAACAGGAGCAGTGGTTACCTTTGCTTGGTCAGTCAAACATCCATCAGCCGGATTGCTGTTTGGTCTGGTGTTGGGTTACTTGATGTTTTCATTGTTTAATTGTCGATTGGTCGCCTCGTCGCAGGCGGCAGCCGTAATAATTTGGAATTCAATACAAAGCTACAAGGGGCAATTGGCACAGACAGTGCCCACTCAGTTCTCAGCACTTTTGGATCTGAACAAGCCAGATAATACAAAGTTAGTGGTTGGTATGCATGTTGTAATAAGTGTATCCGCAGCGCTGGCAATTTTAGCCAAGATAGCAATGTTGAAGTGAGGTTAAAGCGGCAGTCCCGCTTCTCAATACAGAGTCTGCTCCCGTATCAGATTGTTCTGCCTGTTTCAGAGCAACGATTTATCGCTACTTCTTTTCACTTGCCTTGAGGTGACTGAACGACTTTCGCGAGCGAGTTCCTTGGGGTCGTCAGGTCCGAAAAATAAAATGACCACCCCGGCATTCAATGCCGAGGTGGCCAAGGGTCTTGCCTGCTACGTCACTTCACATCAAAGCGATCCAGATTCATCACCTTGGTCCACGCCGCCACAAAGTCCTTCACGAATTTCTCGTTGTTGTCGGCGCTGGCATAAAACTCCGCCAGCGCCCGCAACTGTGCGTTGGCGCCGAACACCAGATCCACACGGGTTGCAGTCCATTTCGGTTGACCGGTCTTGCGGTCGCGGCCTTCGAATTCTTCATTGGCCTCTGAGGTGGGTTTCCATTCCACGCCCATGTCCAGCAGGTTGGTGAAGAAGTCGTTGGTCAACGCTCCCTTGCGGGTGGTGAAGACGCCGTGGGCGGTTTGGCCGACGTTGGTGTCGAGCACGCGCAGGCCGCCGATGAGCGCGGTCATTTCTGGCGCCGTCAGCGTCAGTAATTGCGCCTTGTCGATCAACAAGTGCTCGGCCGATACCTTGTAACGGGTTTTCAGGTAGTTGCGGAAGCCGTCGGCGATGGGTTCGAGGAAGCCGAAAGACTCGACATCCGTCTGTTCCTGGCTCGCGTCCGTCCGCCCTGGCGTGAATGGCACCGTGACGGTTTGCCCGGCATTTTTCGCGGCTTGCTCGACGCCGGCACACCCGGCCAGCACGATCAGGTCCGCCAGCGAGATTTTCTTGCCCCCGGCGTTGAACGCCTTCTGGATGCCTTCGAGTTTTGCCAGCACGTTGGCCAGTTGATCAGGCTGGTTGGCTGGCCAGGACTTCTGCGGTTCCAGGCGCAGGCGCCCACCGTTGGCACCGCCGCGTTTGTCGGAGCCCCGGAAGCTGGAAGCCGCCGCCCAGGCGGTCGACACAAGCTGCGAAACGCTCAGGCCCGAGGCAAGGATCTTGCTCTTGAGCGCGGCGACGTCACTGTCGTTGACCAGCGGATGATCAACCGCTGGGATCGGGTCTTGCCACAGCAGTTCTTCGTTGGGCATTTCCGGGCCGAGGTAACGCGAGAGCGGCCCCATGTCACGGTGGATCAGCTTGTACCAGGCGCGGGCAAAGGCGTCGGCCAGTTGGTCCGGGTTCTGCAGGAAGCGCCGGGCGATCGGCTCGTAAATCGGGTCGAAGCGCAGAGCCAGGTCCGAGGTGAGCATGGTCGGATCACGACGTTTGGAGGGATCGAATGCGTCCGGAATAATGCCGGCGCCAGCACCGTTCTTGGGTTTCCACTGGTGCGCGCCTGCCGGGCTCTTGGTCAGCTCCCATTCGAAGCCGAACAGGTTTTCCAGGTAGTTGTTGCTCCATTTGGTCGGTGTAGTGGTCCAGGTGACCTCCAGGCCACTGGTGATGGTGTCCGGACCCTTACCGGTGCCGAAGCTGTTTTTCCAGCCCAGGCCTTGTTGTTCCAGGCCGGCGGCTTCCGGTTCGGCCCCGACATTGTCGGCGGGCCCGGCGCCATGGGTTTTGCCAAAAGCGTGGCCACCGGCGATCAGCGCCACGGTTTCTTCGTCGTTCATCGCCATGCGGCCGAAGGTTTCGCGGATGTCCAAGGCCGACTTGATGGGGTCCGGTTCGCCTTCAGGGCCTTCCGGGTTGACATAGATAAGCCCCATTTGCACCGCAGCGAGCGGAGTTTCCAGGTTGCGGCCGTGTTCAGTACGGCTGTCCTCGTTTCGTCCCGGCTCGGCCACCAGCGGTACATCACCCGGTTCCTGCACGGTTTTGTTGTCATTGTCGCGGTCACTGGCGTAGCGGGTGTCACCGCCCAGCCATTTGCTTTCCGAGCCCCAGTACACGTCTTCGTCCGGTTCCCAGACGTCCGGACGGCCACCGGAGAAGCCAAAGGTCTTGAAGCCCATGGACTCCAGCGCGACGTTGCCGGTAAGTACGATCAGGTCGGCCCAGGAAATGTTGCGGCCGTACTTCTGCTTGATCGGCCACAGCAACCGGCGGGCCTTGTCGAGGCTGACGTTATCCGGCCAGCTGTTGAGCGGCGCGAAGCGTTGTTGGCCGGAGCCTGCGCCACCACGGCCGTCACCGGTACGGTAGGTGCCGGCGGCGTGCCAGGCCATGCGGATGAATAGTGGACCGTAGTGGCCGAAGTCGGCGGGCCACCATTCCTGCGAGTCGGTCATCAGTGCGGTCAGGTCTCTTTTGACCGCCGCGAAATCCAGCTTTTTATAGGCTTCGGCATAGTTGAAGTCCTTGCCCATGGGGTCGGACAGGGGCGAGTGCTGGTGCAGGATGTTCAGGTTGAGTTGGTTCGGCCACCAATCGCGGTTCCTTGTGCCACCACCGGCGGCGTGGTTGAACGGGCATTTCGATTCATTTGCCATGTGTGAGCTACCCTCGGTCGAGTTCATTCAGCTACCCGGCCCGATGCGGGCCTGGAATAGAAGCGAGCGAAATCAATGACTCAGGTTGCCGGACCCGCATTTCGATCCGTTGATCGTTGTGGTGACGACCCTCACTACGCCTGGTCAGTTTCCGACTCATTCTTATCTTCACATCAGGTCTGTGCCGGCCAGACTACGCCGACGCTAAATAAAGGTAGACCCGTAAAGGCAAGTCAGCTAATAGCGCGAGTATTAGTCGATGATAGGCGCAATCTCTTAGGGGGCTGCGAGGCAAATGGCGCGGTTGCTCAATATGCTTATGGCTTGGCAACATTGCGCCGAAACGTCTCCGACGGCGGTTCCCCGTAGGCTTGCTGGTAATCCTGGGAGAAACGACCCAGGTGCTGGAAATTCCAATGCATGGCAATTTCGGTGACGGTTGGCCAGGTTTTCTTGATCAGGTCTCGCCGGGCATTCGCCAGCCTCAGGTTCTTGGCGTAGGCCATCGGCGAAATGCCGAATGCCTCGAAAAAGCCCAGGTGCAAGGTGCGATTGGTAGTTTCAAGTTGTTCTACCAATGTGTTCATGTTGAGCGAAACATTCAGGTTTTCATGAATGTATTCGATGGCTTTAACCGCGATCTTTTGTCTTTCTGGTATGTGGCGGGCACCAAGGGTTTTAACCGATTTTACAAAGGTCATGAAATTCAACATTAAAGCGATTGAAAGATTGCCTGAGATTTAAGGAGCGATCGAGCGGACCGCTCCCGACAGATGATTTACCAGAGAAAATAGGCTGATGCGGATGTCTGGTTTAATTCGATCTTGCCCACTTCCAGTACCTCGTATTCGGCGCGCAGTCCGACATTACGGAATACATTCAGCTCGACCCCGGCCCCGTAAGTCAGATCAACCCCGGTATCATCATCTGTGGCATTTCCGTCAGCATCCCAGGCGTGAGCGCCGACGCTGCCAAACACACGAACACGTTGTCCGATGGGGAAGCCAATATGGGTCGCGATCTGCGCCGACTTGCCTTCGAACTTAATATTCTCGTTGTTGAAGTTCCCCAAATCGACGACTGCACCTTCGAAGGCAAAGTAGTCATTCATGCGATAACCCGTATAAACCTTATATCCCGTCTCTTCATCGCTCAGGGTCTTTTTATCGGTCTCGATGCTGGAAACGCCGGCACCCACATAGAGTCCTTTGTCATCCGCCATTGCCTTGAAAGAAAGCAAGGAGGCGAACGAGATGATTGCAATGTTTTTGAGCAGCATGGAGGTGCTTCCTTAAGCAGGTTTTCCAAATGGTCAGCGTGTGGATTTTTCAGCGGCGGTGACGTTAATCACAGTCAAAAATTGGTATTTTCAAGGTCACGCGGGCGCTTTGGCCGTGGTTTTCAAGCAGGCCGGTTTATCAATGAAATTCATGACCTGGTGGATGGAAGCTTTGTCCGGGGGGCCGGACAAGGTGAAATTCATCGCTGACATCGAGCAATCAACGAAGGGCGAGAAGTGCAAGCTCGCGTCCTGATAAATAAGTGAGTGCCTGATGTCCGGGTAGCCGCGAATACCCTGATCAAGTATTGGGCCAGCACGCTTTAATATCGCTTTATTGATGATCAGCAGATCAAATGTGCACAGAGCACTGTCGATGATGACCAACAGTTCATGTAGCGAGCTCAGCGGAGCGACGCGGTGATAGCCGAGACTGGCGAGATTCTTTTCGATATTCATCCGCGTGGAATGATCCTCATCGACCAGCAAGATGCGCAACCATGGGTTGGCCATGAATCACTGTTCCTTTTGTTTATCGAGTAATGGTTGCAGGCGCAATCAATAATCCAGTATCCATCCCAGTGCCAGTCCACTGGTGTATGCAAGAACGGCGAACACGATTTTATGCCTGAGTGGCAATTTGTTCAGCGGAAGGTTAAGCACGCTCGACTCCAGAAGTAACGGGTGCGAGGATTTTGAAGAGCGTTCGATTTAATACAAATCAATGATTATTATTTTTTGCTTGTGTCTAATGATTCAAACAGCGCAAGCGAGTGAGCTCATGAATATAAAAGCACACCGATTTGTCATTCGCAGAGGGTAGAAACTGATAGTTAAGAATGGCGCCTTCCTGAAAAACATACTGGCGCTTGAAGAAAAGATCCGGACTCTTGTCTATAGCGAACAACTCGTCATCCTGGCTGAGCTTGACGTTTGTGATTTTCACCTGGATACGGTCTTTGCTCGCCCGGGTCACTTCTGCGGAAAGTGTGGCATTGCGAATTTTTCCATTCATGCTTTCCAGTACCGAGTGGGTAAATCGGCCGTGCCCGAGGGTGAGGTATTCCTCTGTGTTGAGCTGGCTATGGTCGGCGAGCCACAGTCGGGTTGTGGTGTGGTAACTGGCATTTTCTTTATAGGGCGACGGCGACCAGGCCAGTGCAACCAGACAGAGCAGGTTGATGGCTCCCAGTGCTATCCACTGGATGATTGATGGCTTCGGCAACGTCATAGGGCCGCTTCCAGGCATTGGCGAATCAACGGTGCGAGTTCTTTTTGTTCACTGTCTGACTGCAGATTGGCTGTGCTGAGGTCGGCGCGGATGCAGGAAATGGAATAACTGGATTTGACGTGGTTGATCCAGACTTCACCGCTGAGGTGTGGTGGCAATGATTGAGCTTGCCGGGCGGAACTGTCCCTGAGCGATTGGGCAACAGCAACACTGTCGCCCAGTGCATGCAGGGTTATCTGGTTCTGCCGGGTGCTGGAGACCTCGATGCTCGGCGTGTCGAAAGAGAAGTCGAAGCGGGAGAGGGTGAACGTGCACATCAAGAAGGTCAGGGCATAACCCGCCAGCAAGATTTTTGCAGCATTGCTCAACGTGTCCGGTTTTGTCCCGGGCAGGGGATGCTCAGCCCGATGCGTTGGATCATGTTCTTCGGTGAAGGGTACAACGGGCGATTCTGGTTGATCCAAGGGCAAATGCGAGTCGGCTGTTTCACTGATCACATAGTGGCGATTGAAGCAATAGCCTCGTCGAGGAATGGTCATCAGGATCTCATGGTCCCGACTGTCATTGAGTATGTTTCTAAGGGAAAAAACCGCCTGATTCAGGCTACCTGATGCGACGATGCGATCATTCCAGGTGTATTCAATGATCTCGTCACGGGTTTTGGTGACACCGGGCTCCATCAGGAGCAATTCCAGCAATCGCGCCTCGGCTCGCGCCAGCGGGGAGTTCTGAACATCGCCATGGGGTGTCGTAATGGACAACGTTGCGCTCTGCGGATCGAACACAGCCGTCGCACCATTTTTCAACTTGAAGGCGTAGTTCATGGACATCCTCTGTTAAAGGGGCTCGCGCAGAGTATAGGAACGATTTTGATGGGCCACGGATCGGGTCTGGTTCAATCGCCGACTCAAGACAGTCCATCGTCTTGAAGTGGCGCCAGGGTCTCAGTTGGCGGCAAATGCCTGGTCCGCGCGTTCGCGCAATTGCCTGGCCCAGGCATCGAGGGCCGGGAAGGTGTCTTCGATTCTGGTTTTATCCGACGGCGAGATTTCATTGCCTGTGGTGGCGCTGACGGACTGCGCTAACAGCTCCTCGGTCTTGCCATCTCTGAGTTCGCTTTCAAAAAAGATCCGCAGGCTCTCATCCCGTGTGCCGGTCAGTTGCATGACGCCTGCGACAATGAATCCTACTGGCAGGTATTCGGGAATGGACAGATCCCGTGGGGTGCGCTCGGTGCCGGTGATCGCCGTGCGCAATCGAAGGGTATTGGGTTCGGGGCGGGCGATGACATCGTAGCCGCTGGTCAGTAGCTCAAGGAGGAGGGCCTGGTGCAGATACTTCAACATCGTGGCGGTATCGGTGGGCTGTTCCGTGACCAGTTCAATGTCTTTGCCCACGTAGTAAAAGCGCGGCGGTTCAAGGTAGATGCGCTTTTGGTAGTCCTTTTTTATATCCAGTGCCGGTTTGACCCAGTATTCGCTATCGGGCCATTTCGGATCCTTCGAAAGGTGGCTGTAGTCTTCGAGGAATCCGGTGTGTCGTGTCTCGGGAGCGGGCATTGTTGTGCAACCCGTCAAGGCAGTAAGAAACACTAGAGGAATCAGGAAGTTGGCGCGCATCTGCAAGTTACCGTTTGATTTTGACGCGGCGATGATGCTCAGTGGTGTCACGCTGCGCTATCCGATAACTGCAAGCCACGGGCAGGTAGACGCTTATTGCCGACGGTTTATGTAAGGGGATATAACCGGTCATCAAACGCTCTCCTGAGGGGGCGAGCCGCCCGGAGCCGACTCGCTCCCACAATTTGCCGTCGCCCCTGAGCGATGTGCCACAATGGTTAACGTTACCGCAGCATTATCAGGCGAACTCAATGGATGGCCTTGGATTTCGGCAAGAGCAGGAACGCTTCATCGCCCAGCAGGTGCGTACAGACCGATTGCAACAGCTGTTTCGGCAGTCGGTTTCAGCCGTTTTTGGTAGTTTCCTGGCAATGGCCATGCTCTGCTGGCTGTGCTGGGAGCGTTTTGATCATGTCGTCGTCGCCTGGTGGGTGGCCCTGCTGACGGCCTCGACGCTGGTGCGCATCACGATGTTCGTGGTGTATTTCCATAGCCCGGAAGCGGCGCGCACGCCGCAACGCTGGGAGCGCATTTATCTGGTCACCCTGGTGCTGTCCGCCAGTATCTGGGGCGGTGGTGCGCTGGCCGTGATGCCGGCCGACGACCTGTTGGCTCAGGCGCTGGTGATGTTGTTTACCGTCGGCATGTCGGTCAGTGCGGTGTCCTGTTATTCGGCCTATCGCTACATGACGGTGGTCTCCATCGCGCTGGTGTTGTTGCCCTGTACGTTTTGGCTGTTGTTGCAGTCGACGACCCTTCAGGTCGGCATGGGCCTGGCCGTTCTGGTGTTCGCCTCCTTTGTGTGCAGCGCGACGCGCAAGCTCTCCGATGCCCTGGAAACGGCCTTCCGGTTAACCCGGGAAATGGAGCTGGCGCACAGCATTTCCACCCGTGCCGCACAGACAGATGAGTTGACGGGCCTGAAGAACCGCCGGGCGTTCTTCGAGCATGCCCAGCGGCTCTATAACCATTGCCAGAACTACCAGTTGCCGCTGTGTGCGGTGATGCTGGACATGGATCACTTCAAACACATCAACGACACCTACGGGCATCAGGTCGGCGATCAGGTGCTGCGGCAGATGGGCGTGGTCATCTGCCGGTCATTTCGCGAAACCGATGTTTATGGCCGGTTGGGCGGGGAGGAGTTTGCCGTGTTGCTGCCGGACACGTCCCTTGAAGCCGCGCAGAACATCGCCGAGCAACTGGTGCATTCCATTGCCGGGCTGATGACCGGGCCGGTGCACTGCATCACGGCCAGCGTCGGGGTGGCGTCCATGGATTCCAGTGACAAGGACCTGCACAGTTTGATGAGCAACGCCGACAAGGCGCTGTATCGGGCCAAGGCTCGGGGGCGCAATCAGGTGGTGGTGTCCGAGTAGGAGCGAGCTTGCTCGCGAAGGCGGCCTGAGAGCCCAGGGTGTACTTCGACCCTGTGGGAGTGAGCAGGCTCGCTCCCACAGTGGATTTTTGCCGACTTTCAACGCAACGACCGAAATGCCGTGCGCAGTTCCTCGGTAAACAGCTGTGGCTGTTCCCAGGCTGCGAAATGGCCTCCCTTTTCTGCCTGGCGAAAGTAGATCAGGTTTTTGTAGGCGCGTCGGGCCCAGCTTTCCGGTGGGCAGTAAACATCGCCCGGGAATACCGTGATCGCCACCGGCAATGAGATTTCGCTGGTCTTCTGGGCGCTGGAGGACAGTGGGCTGCGGCCTTTGTTTTCCCAGTACAGCCGGGCGGACGAAGCGCCGCTGTTGGTCAGCCAGTAGAGGCTGATGTCGTCCAGCACCTGATCCCGGGATGGCGACTGTTGCGCGTCAGTGCCATAGGTCCATTGCGAGAAACCCGGATGCACCAGCAGAAACGCGGCGAGGGCGACCGGGGAGTCCGTCACGCCGTAGCCGATTGTCTGCGGTCGGGCCGCCATCATGGCGCTGTACGCCAGGTTGCCCTGTTTGATCAGGGTGGCCACGGCCTCGTAGGTCGCGCGTTCCTGCGGATCAAAACTCGCCGGTGCCGGACCCGCCACCGCCAGCGCGGCACCCGCTTCGGGCGGTATCGTCGCCGGCAAATTCAAATGAATGCCACGCAACCCCGCTGGCGCCTGGCGCGCCATGGCACCGGTGATGGGTCCGCCCCAGTCGCCGCCTTGAGCGACGTACTGCGGGTAACCGAGGCGTTGCATCAGCTGCGCCCAGACCTGCGCAATGCGATCCGGGTCCCAGCCGGTGCCGCCGGGTTTACCGGAAAAGCCGTAGCCGGGAATGGAGGGAATCACCAGGTCGAAGGCATCACTCGCCTTGCCGCCATGGGCGAGCGGGTTGGAGAGTGGACCGATGACCTGGATGAATTCGAACACCGAGCCCGGCCAGCCGTGGGTCATGATCATCGGCAGCGCGTTGGGCGTCGGCGAGCGCACCCAGATGAAATGGATGTCGACGCCATCAATGGTCGTGACGAATTGCGGTAAGGCGTTGAGTTGTGCTTCGGCCTTGCGCCAGTCGTAATCGGTGCCCCAATAGCGCATCAGGGGTTGCAACTGTGCCAGTGGCGCACCCTGGGATGCATCGCCGACGGTCTCCTTGTCCGGCCAGCGGGTGGCTGCGATGCGCTGGCGCAGGTCGACCAGGACCTTTTCTTCAATGCCGACCTTGAAAGGGCGGACGCTGTCATCGGCTGAAGCCATGTTGAAGAGGGCGCAAACGCAAAGGGCAAGGGCAGCCGCGAATTCGTGTTTCATCTTCATTACCTCAGCCGAGGGGCGCGAAGCGATCCTTGGTAGTGAGCATGGCATGGGGGCGAAATATGGCCTGTACCGCTGGTCGAAGCGTTGTTGATCTACAGATTCAAAATAACTATGTTTGAGTCTATGGATTAACAAGGAGATGTTGGACATGCCAGTTGCCCTTCAGGCGCAGCAGGGGTTTACCAAGAACCAATGTGTGACCGGGCTGCGCGCCGCTGTCGGCATCCTCGAAAAATGGGCGGCCTCCAGCGAGCAGGCCTGTCGCATCCTGCGCATTTCGCGCAGTACCTACACTCGCGCCAGGCAGCGCGATCCCGACTGGGCCGTGGCCCTGGACGCGGACCAGATGCAACGCATCAGTTTTGTGCTGAACATCCACGCCACCCTCCGCCTGATCTTCGATAACCCCGAAAACGTCTACGGTTTTGCGTCGATGGCCAATGACAATGAATTTTTCAACGGCCGGACACCGCTGGAGATCATGGCCCAAGGGGACATGATTTCGCTGTACGAGACGTTTCGACGGATCGACGCGCTACGGGGCGCGCAATGGTGAGGCTGAACCGGCTGCCGGTGTTCGCCGGTGAGTCGGTGCAAGCCTATCGACTGGTCAATTCGAAGTTTCCGCCGATTGCGATGTTTGATGACGTGGCCGATGCCGACGAGTTCGAGGTGTTGTACGAGATTCAGGCGCTGACCAATCCGCGGTTGAAAAACGAGGTCGGGCAACTTGAGCTGATCGCCCGCAGTGAGATTCCGTTCGGTATTCCCGGCTGTTCGTATGCCACCGCGCCCTTTACCCACGTCAACCCGGCGGGGTCGCGATTCAGCGATGGCAGCTTTGGCGTGTTGTACCTGGCCGACAGCATGGAAACGGCGCTGGCCGAGGTGCAGTATCATCAAACGCGGTACTGGTCCAACGTGCGCAACCTCAACTATGAGCGCTTTGTTTTTCGGGGGCTGTCCTGCGCTTTCGTGGACAAGGCGATGAAAGATGCAACGGCCATTTCGATCTCGGATCCGATCTACGATCCGGACGATTACACCGACTCCCATCACTTCGGCAAAGCCATCCGCAAGGACGGATGTCCCGGGCTGCGTTATCACTCCGTTCGCAGGCCAGGCAGCCATTGCTGGGCATTGATGACCCCAAGGGCGGTTCTGTCGATTGTCCAGAGCGCCCATTACGAGATGATCTGGAACCGGCAGATCACCAGCGTCAACCAGATCAGCGAAGCCTGAAGTCAGGCCTTGACCCAGCGCTGGCGACTCCAGCTGCTCAGCGAATCGACGGCGAGCACCAGCAACAGCATGGTCAGAATCACGGTGCTGGCCTGGGCTTCCTGGAACAGGCTGAGACTGACATACAGCATCTGCCCCAGGCCGCCGGCACCGACAAAGCCGAGCACACTGGCCATGCGGATATTGTTTTCCCAGCGGTACAGGATATAGGCCAGCAGCTGGGGCAACAGGTTGGGCAGGGTGCCGTAACAGAATGCCCACACGGCATTGCTGCCTTGCAGACGTATCGCTTCGGCAGGTTGCGGTGGGGTGTTCTCCAGCGCTTCGGCAAACAAGCGGCCAAGCACCCCGGTGGTGTGCAGGGCCAGTGCCAGGGTGCCGGCGTTCGGGCCCAGGCCGGCGGCCAGCACCATCAGCGCGGCCCAGACCAGTTCCGGAATCGCCCGCAGGGCGTTGAGTACCAGGCGCGATGCGCTCTTGAGCGGCCAGCCGAACCGACCCGCCGCCGGCAGCGCCAGGAACAGCCCGAACACCGCTGCGAGCAACGTGCCGAGGGCGGACATGGCGAGGGTTTCCAACACGCCACGACCAATGGCCTGCAGGTGGGCCGGGCTCAGGTCCGGGCTGAGAAAACGCTGCGCATAGGCGCCCATCTGCTTGATGTTGTCACTGCCACCCAGCGCACCGAGGTCGATGCCCAGATAGCTGAACGAGGTCACCACCGCGACGCCGATGCACAGCAGCAAGGTCAGATTGATCAGGCGATTCATTCCAGCCTCCAGCGCAACAGGCGGCTGAGTTGATCGGCCAGCAGCACCAGCACCAGGAAGGTCAGCAACAGACTGGCCACTTCACCGCCGGCGAACATGCGCAGCGACAGGTCCATTTGCTGGCCCAGGCCGCCGGCTCCGACGAAGCCCATCACCACAGAGGCGCGGATGGCGCATTCCCAGCGGTACACCGTGTACGACAGCAGCTCCGCCGCGACATTGGGCAGGATGCCGTAGCAAAACGAGGCGAGCCGACCGCTGCCCGCTTGCAGCAACGCGTGGGCCGGACGCTGGTCCACCGACTCGAAAATCTCCGCGTAGACCTTGCCCAGCATGCCGCTGTAGGTGATGGCGATGGCCAGGACCCCGGCGGTCGGACCCAGGCCGACGGCGCGCACGAACAGCAAGGTCCAGACGATTTCCGGCACGCTGCGCAGGAAGATCAGCAAGCCTCGCACCGGCCAGCGCAGCAAGTGGCCGAGTTCACTTGGGCGGCCGGCGCGGGAGGCCGCCGACAGCGACAGGGCACGACTGGCCAGCAGGCTGGCGGGCACTGCCAGCAGCAACGCCAGGGTCATGCCGGCCGTGGCGATGGCCAGGGTTTGCAAGGTGGCTTGCCACAATAGCTGGAGGAATTCTTCGCCATAGGCGGGGGGCCAGAAGGTCGAGACGAAACGCCCCATTTCGCTCTGGCTGTCAGTCGCCAGCAGCACCCCCAGATCCAGTTCGCTGAAGCGGATGCCGGGCCACAACAAGGCAAACGCCAGCAAGCTGAGCAGCAGGCGAGGGCGGGTAGCGGGGTCTCGGGAATCGCGCGTCAGCATCGGGGAATCTGCACGCTCAAGGGGGGCGGGGGCACCGGTGGCGATTGCAGTTGCTCGTTGGCGTAGAGCTTGTCGAGCAGCTCGTGGTCGACGGCGCTGGCCGGCAGGTCGAACAGGATTTGTCCGCAACGCAGGCCGATGATCCGTGGAAAGTGCGCCAGGGCCAGTTCCACCGCATGCAGGCTGGCGACCAAGGTGACGTGGTGCTCCCGGGCATGGCGACAGAGCACCGACAGCGTGTGCCCGGCCAGCACCGGGTCCATGGCCGACACCGGCTCATCGGCCAGCAACACCTCGGGGGCTTGATACAGCACGCGGGCAACGCCGACACGCTGGAGCTGGCCTCCGGACAGTTGCTGGCATTGCGCAAACAGCTTGTCACCGAGGTCCAGCCGGGCCAGTGCCGCCCGTGCGCCGGGAATGTCCACAGGGTGCAGCAGGTTCAGCAGGCTCCTGCCCAGGCCCCACTGCCCCAGCTTGCCGGCCAGCACCGCCGTGACGACGCGCTGGCGTGGAGGCAGGGGCGGTGATTGATGCACCAGGCCGATACGGGCGCGCAGGCGCTGGCGCTGGCGGGCCGACAGCTGCCACGCGTGTTCGCCCAGCACTTGCAACTCACCGCTGCCCGGAGGCAAAGCGGTGGCCAACAGATTGAGCAGGCTCGACTTGCCTGCGCCGGACGGGCCGATGATGGCCACCTGTTCGCCCGCACCGATGTGCAGGTCCACGCCACGCAGCGCCTGGACGCCGTTGGCGTGGGTCAGGGTGATCCCGGTCAATTGCATGGTCATTTGAGCAGGTCGGCGGCGCGTGCGGCTTCCTCGATGCCCTTGTAGTTCTCGGGGTTGGTTTCGATGAAGCGGCTGGCGGCTTGCAGGTCCAGGATCTCCTTGTCTGCAGGCTTCGCCGGATCGAGCGCCAGGAACGCAGCCTTGATCTTGCTGGCGAGCGCCGGGTCGAGGGTGCCACGCACGGTCCAGTTGTAGTCGAAGTAGGCCGGGGTGGTGGCAAACACCTTGACCTTGTCAGTGTCGACTTTGCCGGCGGCGACCAGTTTTTCCCACACGCTGGCGTTCAGGACCCCGGCGTCGACCTTGCCGGCCTGCACCCAGGCGACTGTCGCGTCATGGGCGCCGGAATAGCCCACGCGACTGAAGTAGGTTTCCGGCTTGATGCCGTCCTTGAGCATGAAGTAACGCGGCATCAGACTGCCCGACGTGGACGACACCGAACCGAAGGCGAAGGACTTGCCCTTGAGATCGGCCAGGGACTTGATGTTCGGGTCGGCGCTGATGAATTTGCTGGTGAACTTCGCGTCCTGTTCGCGCTGCACCAATGGAATCGCATTGCCGGTTTTCAGCCGCGCCTGTACGAAGGTGAAACCGCCGAGCCAGGCCAGGTCGATGCGGTCGGTGGCCAGCGCCTCGACCACGGCCGGGTAGTCGCTCACCGGCATGAACTCGACCTTCATACCCAGTTGCTGCTCCAGGTAGGCGCCCAACGGCTTGAATTTGCGCAGCAGTTCGGTCGGCGCCTCATCGGGAATGGCGCTGACTTTCAGGGTGTCCGCGGCTTGCGCGAGCACGCTGCAAACCGACAGGGTCAAGCCGATGGCCAATGCCAGGGTACGCTTGAGCATGGAAGATCTCCGTTTCTTTTACGCTGGGTTTTCGGTGCGCAGGGTACAGGGTTATTGAGGCGAAGGCGCATTGAGAGGTTAGCCGAAATGGATCGGGTGGATGGGGACCTCAAATTGAGAGGGGGGCGTACACCCCAACAACCAACGCGAGGCGGCCCGACAGCCGACCTGACTTTTGCAGATACACCACAATCCCTTGTGGGTTATCGACCATGTGCCGCATCCGCCAGTTGTTCGGTATCAACCCGGACAAACACCGAATCACCCACCGCCGTGAGCACGTCCCCGGCGTAGACCTCGCAGATGACACGGGTCTTGCGCCCGACATCACCTTCCACTTTTGCCTTCAGGGTCAGCGGCACGCCCATGGGTGTCGGTTTGATGAACTTGATGCCCAGGTTGCCGGTGACGCAGTTGATGCGGGGCAGGCTGGCGACTTCGCGTTGTTCCGCACGGTAGTGCCAGGCCATCGCCGTCCAGTTGGAATGACAGTCGACCAGCATCGCGATCAAGCCGCCGTACACCAGATCCGGCCAGCCGCAGTACATCGCATCCGGTACATGCTCGGCCACGACGTGCTCGCCGTCTTCATGCCAGTAGCTCTTGATGTGCAGTCCGTGGGGATTGCGGCCGCCGCAACCGTAGCAAACGCCATCCGGCGCGGCGGAGTCTTGCAGGGAGGTGTCGAGAGTGGACATGCCTTGATCATCCTTAAAAAATGGAAAGCCAATCGGCCGATGCATTGAACACTGAAACTCTTGTGGGAGCGAGCCTGCTCGCTCCCACAGTCTTTTTCCCCTTGCCTTCACCGCCGCGCCGAATGCTGCTGCGGTGCCAGAAACGCATCGTGGAAGTAATTGCGCAACGCCTGCATCGCCGGGCTGAATTCGTGCTCGCGATGCCAGGCCAGGCCGACGCTCATGGGGGTGACCTTGTCGGTGATGGTCACGGTTTCGATGCGTTTGCCTTCCAGCGACCAGGGGCGGTGCACCAGGTCCGAGAGGATCGCCACGCCGCTGCCGTTGGCGACCATGCTGCGCACCGCCTCCACGGAGCTGGTGCGGACCCTGACGTTGGGCTGCTGATGAGCGTGTTCCCAGTAGCGCATGGCGCTTTGTTCGGCTTCGTCGACGGTGAGCAGGATGTAGGGTTCCTTGGCCACATCGGCCAGGCTGACGGCCGAGCGTTCGCACAGCGGATGGTGGCTGGGCAGCCACAGCCGGCGTTCGGAGTTGAAAAGGGTTTCCGAGACGATGTCCGGGTGCGTGAGGTTCGCGGTGAGCACCACCGCCATGTCGAACCGACCTTCCAGCAGGCCTTGTTCGATGGCTTGGCGTTCCTGTTCGTGGACTTCGATCGCCACGTCAGGGTGCCAGTGCTCCAGTCGCTGCAGATGGTGCGGCAGGAAGTAACCGATCACCGTGTAGCTGGCGGCGAGGCGCAATAGCCCGCTGGCGCGAACGTCGGGCAGCGGGCTGTTCAGGGCATCGTCGACGCTGCGCAAGATCACGTAGGCCCGATTGAGAAAGTGCCGCCCGGCATCGGTCAGGCTCATGCCTTGGGCTGAGCGCTGGAACAGCAGGGTGCCAAGCATGCCTTCCAGCTCCTTGATCGCCGTGGTCACCGCCGATTGGGAAATGTTCAGATGGATCGCGGCTTGCGATATCTGCCCGATCTCGGCGGTGGCGACGAAATAGCGGACCTGGCGCAGGGTCAGTGACATGAACACTCCGGTTGACGGGCTTTTTGTCTTTCAGGGGTTTGTGTTTTTGAGCTATCTGTTTTTCAGAAGATGACCTATCTGATAATAGATCTTCCCAAGGGGTTGGCTGGAATTTAACGTGGTCTGCATGAAGTCACAAGCGTCAGGAGCAAGCGTCATGCAGGCAGTAGATTTCAACTCGGACATGGGTGAAGGTTTCGGCCCATGGACCATCGGCGATGGCGTCGACAATGAGCTGATGGGCTTTATCAGCACTGCCAACATCGCCACCGGTTTCCATGCCGGCGATCCCGGCACCATGCGGCGCACCGTCGAGCAGGCCAAGCGCATGGGCGTGGCCATCGGCGCGCATCCGGGATTTCGCGACCTGGTCGGCTTCGGCCGCCGGCACATCAACGCACCGGCCCAGGAGCTGGTGGACGACATGCTGTATCAGTTGGGGGCGCTGCGCGAACTCGCCCGGGTTCAAGGCGTCGCCCTGCAACACATCAAGCCCCATGGCGCGCTGTACATGCACCTGGCCCGGGACGAGGAAGCCGCGCGTTTACTGGTGGAAAACCTCCAGCGCCTGGAACCTGAACTGCTGTTGTATTGCATGCCCAATTCGGTGATCTGGCGCGTCGCCCGGGAACTTGGCCAGCCAGTGATCCGTGAATTCTACGCCGACCGCGAATACGACCTCAGCGGTTCCATCGTGTTTACCCGCAATGTGCGTGCGTACGATCCGACCCAGGTCGCGGCGCGGGTGCTGCGTGCCTGTCAGCAAGGCGTGGTGCGTACCGTCGAAGGCGAAGACCTGGCGATCGAATTCGATTCCATCTGTTTGCACAGTGATACACCGGGTGCCCTGGCGCTGGTCGAAGCCACGCGTAAAGCGCTCGACGACGCGGGAATCAAGGTTCGCGCACCGCGCTGATCAGAACGAAACACCCGGCGCAGAGATGCCAGGGTTTGTACACGATTCATCTTTTTTGCCTGCCTTTCTACAACTATTCCAAGAGGAACAGACATGGCCGAACACACCATCATTACCCCGTTGCCCGGGACCTTCTATCGCAAAGCCACACCGGAATCGGCGAACTACGTCGAGGAGGGCGCAGAGGTCAGCGCCGACACCGTGATCGGCCTGATCGAAGTCATGAAGCAGTTTTCCGAACTGACCGCCGGGACGGCCGGTCGCCTGAGTGCGTTTGTGGTGGAAGACGGTGATCCGGTGGAGCCGGGTCAGGTCATCGCAACACTCGACGGCCATTGAGAGTAGGGCGCGATCATGACTCAAGCTATTGGTAAATTGCTGATCGCCAACCGTGGCGAAATTGCCGTGCGGATCATCCGTGCCGCCAAAGCACTGGGAATCCCCACCGTTGCGGCATGCAGCGAGGCGGACGTCGACTCCCAGGCCGCGCGCCTGGCCGACGAGGTACACATCCTCGGCCCGGCCCGCGCGGATAAAAGCTATCTGAACGTCGAGGCATTGCTCGGCGCCTTGAAAACTACCGGTGCCAATGCGGTCCACCCCGGTTACGGCTTTCTGTCGGAGAACGCGGATTTTGCCGAAGCGGTCCTCGCCGCCGGCGCTATTTTCGTCGGGCCGAGCCCCGAGACGATCCGGCGCATGGGCGACAAAGCCGAAGCCCGGCGCACCGCGCAAGCGGCGGGTGTGCCAGTGGTGCCCGGTTCCCCCGGTGAGCTGTTCGACGTCGAGTCGGCGCTCAAGGCGGCCGAGTCCGTTGGCTTTCCGCTGCTGATCAAGGCTTCGGCCGGTGGCGGTGGACGTGGCATCCGCCTGGCGGAAAACGCGCAACAACTGAGTGAAGAGTTCCCCCGTTCCCAGCGCGAAGCCCAGGCGGCATTCGGCAATGGCGCGGTGTACCTGGAACGCTTCATCGGCAAGGCCCGGCACATCGAAGTGCAGGTGTTGGGCGACGGTAAGCACGCGGTGCATTTGTTTGAACGCGAGTGTTCGCTGCAACGTCGTCGGCAGAAAATCTTTGAAGAAGCGCCGTCGCCGGTTCTCAACCCGCAACAGCGCGAAACGCTGTGCGCCAGTGCCGTACGCTTGACCGCAGCCCTGGGCTACAAGGGCGCCGGCACTCTGGAATATCTGTACGACGATGCCACCGGCGAGTTTTTCTTTATCGAGATGAACACGCGGATTCAGGTGGAACATCCGGTCAGCGAACTGATCACCGGCATCGATCTGGTGCAGGCCATGCTGCGTATTGCCGGTGGCGAGCCGCTGGGGTTGCAGCAAAGCGATATCCAGCTCAATGGTGCCGCGCTGCAGATGCGCCTGAATGCCGAAGACCCGGCGCGGGATTTCTTCCCAAGCCCCGGTCTGGTCGAATCGCTGATCTGGCCGCAAGGCGAGGGCGTGCGGGTCGATACTCACCTGTATCAAGGCTACCGGGTGCCGCCTTACTATGACTCGTTGCTGGCCAAGCTGATTGTTCACGGTCGGGATCGCGACGAAGCCTTGGCCCGTGCGCGCCTTGCAGTGGAGCAGACCACGCTCACCGGCATGGCCAGCACCCTGTCGTTGCACGCTGAACTGCTGGAACAACCCTGGCTGCACAGCGCCGACTTCCACACCGGCACCCTGGAAACCTGGCTGGCCGCGCGCCGCAGCGGAGGTGAGGCATGAGCAATCCAATCCGCTACAGCTTTGGCGCCGATGAACATCTGTTTGCCGAAGTCAGCGACAGCATGTCCCTTGAAGCGTTCTTCAAGGGCATGGCCGTGACCCGTGCGGTGGAGCGACTGGCACTGGATGGCGTACTCGATGTGTGCCTGGCCAATGCCTCGTTCCAGATCCGTTTCGACCCGGACCGCATCGCGCCGTCCGACCTGCTCGAAGCGGTGAAAGGCGCAGAAGCCGAGGCGGTTGCCGAGCGCACCTTGCAGACCCGGATCATCGAAATTCCGGTGCTGTACAACGATCCCTGGACCCATGAAACCCTGATGCGTTTTCGTGACCGCCATCAGGATCCGAGCGCCACGGACCTGGAATACGCCGCACGGATCAACGGCCTGGCGGACGTCGAGGCGTTCATCGCCGCCCACAGTGGTGCGCCGTGGTTTGTCTCGATGGTCGGCTTTGTTGCCGGCCTGCCGTTCATGTTCCAGATGGTCGAGCGCGAGCGTCAGTTGCAGGTGCCCAAGTACCTGCGACCGCGCACTGACACGCCTAAATTGACCCTCGGTCATGGGGGTTGCTTCGGCTGCATCTACTCGGTGCGCGGTGCCGGTGGTTATCAGATGTTCGGCGTCACGCCGGCGCCGATCTACGACCCGCAGCAAAACCTGGCGTACCTGAAAGAGCACATGGTGTTCTTCCGTCCGGGTGACATCGTGCAGTTCAAGCCGATGGACCGGGAGGCCTATGACCAGGCCGTGGCCGAGGTCGAAGCCGGGCGCTTCGATCTGCGGATTCGTCCGGTGGAATTCTCGCTGGATGCGTTTCTCGCCGACCCGATCGGCTATCCCAAGTCGCTGCAGGAGGTGCTGGCATGATCAAGGTACTCAAACCCGGTCTCGCCACCTCGGTACAGGACCTGGGCCGTGAAGGGTATTACCACCTGGGCATTCCGCCTTCCGGCGCACTGGATCAATACGCCCTGAGCGCGGCCAACCAACTGGTGGGCAACCCGGCCAATTCGGCGGCGCTGGAATGCACTTTGTTGGGGCCGGAACTGGCGTTCCAGCAAGACGCGTTGGTGGCGGTGTGCGGTGCGCACATGACACCAAAGGTCGATGGTGTGGACATGCATCTCGACACCGCCTTCACAGTCAAGGCCGGGCAAGTGCTGCGCTTCGATTTTCCCAAGGCGGGTGCCCGCGCTTACCTGGCGGTGGCCGGCGGCATCGATGTGCCGATGGTGCTCGGCAGTCGTTCCACTTATGCCCTGGGCGCACTCGGTGGTTTTCAGGGGCGCCGCCTGATTGCCGGAGACGAATTGCCGGTGGGCATCGCCAGCGGCAAGGGCCGCGCCGGGGCCAGCCTGCCCATGGCGTTGCGCCAGTCCCTGGGGGGCGAAATCACCCTGCGCGTGGTGCCGGGGCTGTACTACGACCGTTTGACCCCAGCGGCGGCGGACAGCTTTTTCGCCGAGGCCTGGACCGTCGGCTCGGAGGCGGACCGCATCGGTTATCGCTTCAAGGGCGGCAGCCCGCTGAGCTTTCAGCCCCGTGAGCAGCCGTTCGGTGCCGGTTCCGATCCATCGAACATCGTCGACAGTTGCTACCCGATCGGCTCGATCCAGGTGCCCGCCGGGCTCGAACCCATCGTGCTGCACCGCGATGCGGTATCCGGTGGCGGCTACGCGATGATCGGCACAGTGATCAGCGCCGACCTCGACCTGATCGGCCAGATGCAACCCAACCAGAAGGCCCGCTTCGTCGCGGTGACCTTGGAACAAGCGCTGGAAGCACGACGTTCCTACAAGAAGAAACTCAGCTGCCTGAGCAAGCTGTTCCCTTCCTGATTCTGCCCGCCGCACTGCGCGGGTCATGCCAAACGGTGAGCCAACGCCGCACTTCGGTGCGGTGACGGCTGCCCGCGCTTCAACCTTTGACTGGTTCTGGAGTTCACGCACATGGCTGCTTTATCGCAATCGAGTCAAACCGGGCAAGACCCGGCCAATCATCCCGTCCCCACTGGCGCGCGCATGGGCCGACTGTCGCTGACCATGGCCTGGTGGGCGGTGTGCAGCGCGATGTTCTACATCGTGGTCGGCGCTTCCCTGGCGTTGTCCTATGGCGCGCGCAATGCGCTGATCGGGATGGTGCTGTCGGTGATCAGCTACGGGCTGGTCAACACCGTGCTCAGTCGCTTTGCGATCCGCAGCGGCTTGTCGGTGGCGTTGTTTTCACGGCTGTTGTTCGGCAGCACCGGCGCCTGCCTGGCGACCTTGATCTTCTTCTCGACGGCGATCTACTACGCCGTGTTCGAAGGCTCGGTGATCGCCGTGGCGCTCAATCACCTGTACCCGGAACTGGTCTATCCGCTGGCCGCATTGCTGGTGGTGCTCTACAGCGTGCCGATGATCCTGGGCAGCGTGCAGCACTGGCTGGACAAGCTCAACGGCGTGTTGCTGCCGGTGTATCTGGGTGGCTTGCTGGTGGCGGTGGGGTTGTCGATCAGCCGTTACGGCTACCAGCCGCAATGGCTGGATTTCGGCCCGGCTACCCCCAGCGCCTTCGGCTGGTGGGACTGCTTCGTCGCCTACATGGGCGTGTGGATTCTGATGCTGTTCACCTTCGACTACGCCCGTTTCGGCAAGGCCGAGGACGCTGAATATCACGGCCGCTGGAACTTCGGCATGCCGTTCTACGCGGTGACGTTTTTGCTCAACGGCGCGGCGGGCATCTACCTGGTCAGCAGCATTCCCCACGAAGGCGCGCTCAACGAAGTGTCGGTGGTGATGGCGATTCTGCAGTTGATGGGCCTGTGGGGATTGCTGTTCGTCTGGGCCACACAAACCCGGATCAACACCGCCAATTACTACCTGGCCACCTTGAACATGCAGGCGTTCTTCGCGCGCTTCGGCTTACGGGGTTCGTACCTGATGTGGGCGCTGGCGGTCGGTGTGATTGTCTACGGCCTGATGCTGGCGGATGTGTTTGCGTACTTGCTCAAGGCGTTGGCCTATCAGGGCATTTTCGTGGTGGCCTGGGTTGGCGTGGCCTTGGCGCAGATCGTTTACGGGCGCTATGACGCCGCGGCGCTGGAGCGGGTGGCCGCGTTCAATCCAGTGGGCCTGACAGCATGGTTTGGTGCGACGGCGCTGGGGCTGGCATTGATGTTTGCCGGCAGCGACCTGAGCAGTTTTTCCGCGCCGGCGACGGTGATTGTGGCGTTTGCCTTGCAGGCGGGCTTGTCCCGTCGTAGCCGCTTGCAAGTGGGGTTGGCGCAGTAAACAAGCGTGTTGGCACCTGATTCGTTCAGGTGCCGCATTGCGTTTGTCAAACAGGCGAGAACATCGGCAGGCGCTTGAGCATCCAGTTGAGCAACTCCTGAGCCGGGGCCGCCAGCGGTCGGCCGGATTTCACCAGCAGTTTCGCCTCAACCCCAAGAAACAGCGGATGGTCTACCGCAATGGCTGCCAGGCTGCCCTGGGCGATTTCTCTGTAGGCGGCGAACTCTCCAAGCAACGAGGCGAAGTCCCCGGCGGCAACCAGACGCTTGAGTGCTGCCAGGGAGTTGCTGACCAACACCGGGCGGATCTCGATCTTTTCCGCATACTCGAGCATTTCTATTGCCTGGCCGATGCCGAAGGTGGTGGGCGTCAACACCAACGGGCAGTCGAGAATGTCCGCGACCGTTGCCGGCCCCCCTCGCAATGCCAACGGGTGATCGGGGCGAACCAGCAGCATCACCGGCTGCGATGAAGTTGCGCGAAAGTCGATGTGCGCGTGCAGGGGCGGGTTGTAGGCAAGGCCGATGTGCGCACGGTTTTCGGCGACTTCGTGGAGTACGTCGACGACCGGCAGTGTGTCCAGCGTGACATTGAGTTTCGGGTACGCCTTGCAGAAGGGCGCGAGTACGTTGTCAACCAACGCATCGACATAACCCTCGCTGATGACCACCCGCACATGGCCTTGCTGCAGGCCCTTGATTGCTTGCAACTGGTCTTCGAGCTTCTCCTGATGGGATCGATAACCGCGCCAGAACTCCAGCAAGTGCGCGGCAGCTTCGGTCGGCTGCACACCCCGCGCCTGGCGTTCGAACAGTGTCGCCCCCAGTTCCTCTTCCAGCAGCTTGATCTGGCGCGTAATCACCGATGGCGACGTGTTGATGCTGTCTGCCGCACCACGAATCGAGCCGTGGACCAGCACTTCGTGAAAATACCTCAGGCGTTGTTGGTTTATTTCGCGCATGGCTGACGTCTCTCCGTTATTTCAGCGTTGCTCGTAGAGCAACGATACGCGAACTTAGTTGCTCTTGCTGGGTTTTGGCTGTGGGGGCAACATCCCTGGCACGACCGTAGATCAACAAGAAGAACCGGAGACGTGCATGTCAACCCTCGACACCTCGGCAAGAAGCAGGGCCCTGGCGGCCCTGTACCGCAAGCTCAATTGGCGGCTGCTGCCGCTGCTGTTCATCTGCTATGTGTTCGCGTATCTGGATCGGATTAATGTCGGCTTTGCCAAACTGCAGATGCAGAGTGATCTCGGGCTTTCCGACGCAGCTTATGGCGCGGGCGCGGGCATCTTCTTCCTGGGATATGTGTTGTTTGAACTGCCAAGCAACCTGATGCTGCCACGGGTGGGCGCGCGCAAGACCTTCAGCCGCATCCTGGTGTTGTGGGGCATCACCTCGGCTTGCATGCTCTTTGTACGCGACGTGCCGACCTTCTACATGATGCGATTTCTGCTGGGTGTGTTCGAAGCGGGTTTTGCCCCGGGCATGATCTATTACCTGTCGTGCTGGTACGGCCCGACTCGGATGGCCCGCGCCATCGCCATCGTATTTATCGCCGGCCCCGTAGGCGGCATTATCGGTGGCCCGCTGTCCGCGTGGCTGATCACCACGTTGGCCGGTGTGGGCGGCATGACCGGGTGGCAGTGGATGTTTCTGCTTGAAGGCCTTCCTTGCGTGTTCCTCGGCATCCTTGCGTACTTCGTGCTTGCCAATCGACCGTCGGAAGCCAGTTGGCTGAATGCCGAGGAAAAGCATCTGCTGGAGGCTGAACTGGGGACATCGACGAGCCAGGTCCATTCGTTCCGGGCCGTGCTGCGCGACCCGAAAACCTACATCCTGGCGTCGGCCTACTTCTGCATCATCTTTTCGATCTACGCCATGAGCTTCTGGCTGCCGGCCATTCTCAAGGCCCAAGGGGTCAATGACACCATGCAGTTGGGTTGGTACGCCGCCATTCCCTACATAGGCGCCGCCATTGGCATGTACCTGATTGGTCGCCGTTCCGACCGGCTCGGAGAGCGCCGCTACCACTGCGCGGTACCGGCGGGCATCGCCGCCTTGTGCCTGCTGATGTTCCCTTTTGCACAAGGGCATGTCCTGGTGTCGCTGGCGCTGCTGACCGGGGCGACAGCGACGATCTTCATGGCGTATACCGTGTTCTGGGCCATGCCCTCGGAACACATCAAGGGCGAGGCGGCGGCGGGAGGCATTGCCTTCATCAACACCATCGGCCTGTGCGGCGGCTTCTGGGGGCCGGCGGTCATTGGTTGGGCAAAAACCGCCACCGGAGACATGAACCTCGGCATCGTCGTCGTCGGCTGCGCCTCCCTGTGCGCGGTACTTATCATCACGCTGAACAGGTCACTATCGACTGCACGCATCGCGCCTCAATACAGCGCAGGCTGATCAGTCACCTTGAACCCTGAAATCGAACCGTCGAGTTCTGCAAGCAACCCCCCAAAGGAGAGCACTTCCATGCTTCTACATCTGTCGACCTGGGCCGAGATCGGCCAGTTTCTTGAACGCAGCCGCACCATCGTGATTCCCATCGGTTCGAATGAACAGCACGGCCCGACCGGCCTGTTGGGCACTGATTGGATGTGTCCGCAAATCATTGCCCACGAAGCTCAGAGCCAGGCCGATATCCTGATCGCGCCGACCTTCAACATCGGCATGGCGCAACACCATCTCGGCTTCCCGGGCACCATTTCATTGCGCCCTTCAACCTTCATCGCCGCCATTGGCGACTGGGTGCGATCGCTGGCCGCGCACGGCTTTGAAAAGATCCTGTTTCTCAATGGCCACGGCGGCAACGTTGCATCGATTGAAGCGGCATTCTCGGAGCTTTACGCCGAAGCGAGTTTCGCCCGACGCCCAGCGGGGTTCGCGCTGAAGCTGTGCAACTGGTGGGATCTGGAAGGGGTCAATGAGCTTGCCAAGCAACAGTTCCCGACGGGGCACGGTGTGCATGCAACGCCTTCGGAAATCGCCGTCACCCAGTGGGCCTATCCTGACTCGATCAAGTCGGCGGGCTATTCGCCGCAGATCGCTAACTGGGGGCCCATCCGCGAAGCCCAGGATTTCCGCGCACGCCATCCGGACGGGCGCATGGGCTCGGACCCGGCGCAGGCGACAGCGGAAAAAGGCCGGGCATTGGTGATGATGGCCGCTCAGGGCCTGGTGCAAGAGGTGGAGGCCTTCAGCCGGGAATCGATCCCGGGCTGAAGGCTTGATCAGATCATCCGGACCCATTGCGAGCGCCCGTCCCAGGGCGCTCTTTGTCAGTCGGTGGTCAAAGCATGATCTCAGTTACCGAGCCTTTGGCTTTAATTGATAATTCGCACAGTCGTACCTGCCGGTACGCTTGAAAAGAACTCTTCGATATCGTGGTTGTACATGCGAAAGCAACCATGACTGGTACGTGTGCCGATGCCGAATTTCTTGTTTGAACCATGGATAAGGTAGGTCGACTGCCCCAAACGTATTTTATAGGGGCCAAGGGGATTGTCTGGCCCGGGGGGACACGGCTCGGCAATGGATCCCCGTCCGCCGCATGCTGGGTTCGTGAAGAGCACGATACTCAGTGATCACTACTCAGAGGGCAAACGCATAATGTTCATGGTGTCTAGTTGAAAAACGAATCAATCCAGGGCGCTGAGCCTTCATTGCCATCGCCTAAGGGAGAGTCCCACGAAGGGGAAGAATTCGGCTGTTCATGTATTCTGAGATCACATTCTTGGGCAAGGTCTGGGGTTCTGCATGAAAGTCGGCGTGATCTCCGATACCCACGGTGTGCTCCGTGCCGAAGCCCTTGCCGCTCTGGCGGGTTGTGAACGGATCATCCACGCCGGCGACATCGGCAAACCGCAAATCCTCGATCAACTGGCCGCCATTGCCGCGCTGCATGTGGTGCGCGGGAACAATGATCTGCAGGCTGCATGGGCTGGGCATCTGGCCGACCACCAACGCTTCGACCTCAACGGATGGCCGACCCTGCTGGTTCATGACATGGCGGATGTCCCGGCGTTGCTGGAGACGGGCACCCGGCTGGTGATCACCGGTCATTCCCATAAGCCCTGCGTGGAATGGCGCGGCGAACGGCTCTACCTTAATCCGGGCAGCGCGGGTCCGCGGCGATTCAAATTGCCGGTGACACTGGCGTTGCTCGAAGTGCATGAACACACAATCGAGCCGCGCCTGCTTTCGCTGCTGGAATGAGCTTCTCCACGTCACTATCAGTTTCTGCACTCCGCCAATACCACTTGGCAGGTATCGGGCGTACCGCCGGATCGGCCGGCATAGCGTATGCAGTTGTTCAGGGACTTTTGCCGGGCGATGCTCAAGGTGACGCCCCACGCCAGGCCACCTTCGCCAACCGTGGGCAGGGCTTTTGCGTAGCAGTTGGAGCCTATGCTCGGGCTCGCATATTGAGGGGGAGGCTTGTCTGCGCATCCCGCTATCAGCGCCAGGTTGATCGCGAGCAGGGAAGGCAGGACCCATGACGAGCATTGACGCGCTGTTATTCCGGTCATCCCGTTTCCCCCGGAGCAAGAGGCTGGAGACGTATTGCTGATCGTGTTCTGTTCAGATTAGTCGCTGTTGCGTCTGTCCTTGGGTCGGTTTGGCGGAATCAAGTCCGTACTTATACCGTGACAGGCCCAAACCAGTGGACCCGCCAGTACGGCGGGTCCGAAGGGATCAGAGTTTCGGCAACTGCCCGATGCGTCCCATCATCTCGGTTACGATCTGCAGGTCCAGCAGGAACTGCTCTGTGGTCTTGAACTCGTTGTCGTTGTGGCCGGTGTATTTGACGTCGGGCATGGCCAGGCCGAATTGCACACCGTTGGGCAGTTCATGCACCGAGGTGGCCCCGGCGGAGGTGCCGAACTTGTGTTCCATGCCGAGGTTTTCGCTGGCCACGGCGAGCAGGGCCTTGACCCATTCGCCTTCGGGGTTGCGATACATCGGTTCGGCGATCGAGTAGTCGAAGGTCGGCGCGATGTGAGTTTTCTTGCTCCAGGCGTCCAGCTTTGTGGCGATTTGCGATTTGAGCGTTTCCGGCGACTTGCCCTTCGGCACGCGCAGGTTGACCGCGAGTTTGAAGGCTTTGTCATCCATCCCGACATAAGTCAGGGAGGTGGTCAGCGGGCCCATGAATTCATCGGAAAAACCGACGCCCAGTTTGCCTCCCAGGTAATCCAGCCCCCAGTTGTCGGCGGCGTAGCGGGCGGCGTCAGTGATCGCGTTCTGTTTGAGTGCGACCTTGCCGTCGAGGCCATTGATGAAGTCCAGCATCCTGGCCACCGGGTTGACGCCGGACTCGGGCTCGGAGGAGTGGGCGGAAACGCCGGTGACCGTCAGTTTGACGTCCTTGCCGTCGACCTTGGCGTCTACGGTGAAGTTGCCGCCATTGCGCCTGGCGTAATCGGCACCGGCCTTTTGCAGGCTGGCGGCGAGTTCGGCGGGCTTGTCAGTCACCAGGGTGACGACCGAAGTCGACGGAATCTGGTTGGTGGCCAAGCCGCCGGTCATCGAGGTGAGTTCTGCGCCCTGGCCTTGCGCAGTATGCCGGGCAAAGCTGGCCATGACGGTGCCGTAGCCTTTCTCGGCGATCACCACCGGGTAGCCGCCGTCCAGCGCCAGGTTGTAGTTGGGGGTCGGGTTGCGTTCGAAGTAGTACGGGATGGCATCGCCCGTGGTTTCCTCGGTGGTGTCGACCAGCAGTTTGAAGTTCCGGGCCAACGGCAGCTTTTCTTCCTTAATGATCTTCATGGCGTAGAGCGACACGACGATACCGTTCTTGTCATCCTCGGTGCCCCGGCCATACAGGCGGTCGCCGACCAGGGTGACTTTGAACGGATCAAGTTTGGTGCCGTCCTGCAGCACCCAGTTCTGCGGCGTTACAGGCACCACATCGGCATGGGCGTGAATGCCGACCACTTCATCGCCAGTGCCTTCGAGGGAAATTTCATAGACGCGGTTGTCGATGTTGCGAAAGTTCAGGTTAAACGCCTGGGCCAGGCCCTTGATCTTGTCGGCGATCTTGATGAACTCGGGGTTTTCGTGTTGGGCCACGCCGTCCACGCGGAACGTCGGGATGGCCACCAGCTCGCGCAGGGTCTCGGTGGCGGCGTTGCCGTATTTCACCCGCGCATAAAGCCCCAGCAGGCGATGGATTTCGTTTTGCTGCTCGGGGGAAAGCGTCTTGTTGTCGAGGAAGGCATTGATGGCCGGACCGATGTCGCTGGTTTTGGCAACGTCGCTCTTGGTCAGGCGCTGCAGGAACTGCCTGAAATCCGTGACCGATGCATCGCTGAAGGACTTTAGGATGATCGCGCTCTGTTGCGCGGTGATGTTGGCGTGCGCAGTGGTGGTGAACGACGACAGGCTGGCGAGCATCAGGGTGGCCGCAGCCAGGTGCTTGAGTGAAAAATCCATTGTTGGGGGCATTCCTTTGCAGGCGGGTTGTAGGAAATATCTGATCGATTAATCAGAAACATTTCGAAACTACCACCAAGAGTGTGTGAAGCGGGAGTCCTTGATGTTGGATCTGTCGCACAAAAATGCGAATGCGGCGCAGAAACGAAAAAACTGCGAGCAATGCGTTTATCCAGCAGGTACGCGTCATCGTTGACGACCATCGCGGGCAAGCTCGCTCCTACAGGTTTCAAACACCTTTGGTCGACGGCAACAAAATCGTCAAAACCCCCAACAACGGCAAATACGAACAAAGCGCATACACATACTCAATGCCGTGAATATCCGCCAAATGCCCCAGCAACGCAGCGCCAATACCGCCAAAGCCGAACATCAGTCCGAAGAAAACGCCGGCGATCATGCCGACGTTGCCCGGTACCAGTTCCTGGGCGAAGACCACGATGGCGGAGAATGCCGAGGCGAGGATGAAGCCGATGACCATGCTCAGCACGCCGGTCCAGAACAGGTCGACGTAGGGCAGGGCCAGGGTGAAGGGGGCGGCGCCGAGGATGGAAAACCAGATCACCTTCTTGCGTCCGATCCTGTCGCCGATGGGGCCGCCGAAGAACGTACCCGCAGCAACAGAACCGAGAAACAGGAACAGGTACAGCTGAGAGCTGGCGACTGACAGGTCGAATTTTTCGATCAGGTAGAAGGTGAAGTAGCTGGTGAAACTGGCCATGTAGAAGTACTTGGAGAACACCAGCAGCGCCAGCACCGCCAGGGCGAAGGTCACCCGTTGCTTCGAAAGGCCATGGGTGGCTTTGCTGCCTTGCTTGAGCTTGAACAGGTTCAGATGACTGCGATACCAGCGACTGAGGCCAAACAGGATCAGGATGGCAAACACTGCGAACAAGCCGAACCAGGCCACATTACCCTGACCGTAAGGAATGATGATCGCCGCCGCCAGCAAGGGGCCGAAGGCGCTGCCGGCGTTGCCACCGACCTGGAAGGTCGACTGTGCCAGGCCGAAGCGACCGCCCGAAGCCAGACGCGCCACCCGTGAGGTTTCCGGGTGAAAGGTCGAGGAACCAATGCCCACCAGCGCCGAGGCCACAAGAATCGCCGGGAAGCTGCCAACAAAGGCCAGCATCAGGATGCCGATCAGGGTGCAGACCATCCCGGCGGGCAGCAGCCAGGGTTTGGGGTGCCGGTCGGTGTGGTAACCGACCCAGGGTTGCAGCAGCGAAGCGGTGAGCTGGAAGGTCAATGTGATCAGGCCTACCTGGGTAAAGGTCAGGCCGTAGTTGGCCTTGAGCATCGGGTAGATCGAAGGCAACACGGCCTGAATCAGGTCATTGATCAGGTGCGCCAACGCGCAGGCACCGATCACGCGCATGACCAGGGGGCTGGTCTGGCCGGCCACCGAGGCGGTGGCGCAAGGGGTCGTCATTGAGGACATCGCACATCATCCAGGCTGGGAAAGAGGGGCATTGCGGAAACCTGGCGCTATGCTAGATTTCGCGAAATTGCCTGTCTCGCGCAATTCGGGCGGCTACTTTCGCAAAAGAGGCATCATGGTCAAATCGCTGGAAACATTTCTGGTCGAAATGGACGAAGTCGCCTGGGCGGTCTGCACCAGTGCGACCGATTACCCGGAAGACTGGATCATCGAACCTCACAGCCACGCCAAGCACCAGTTGATCTACGCCATCGAGGGCGTGATGGTCGTGCATTCGGGGCTGAGCCAATGGACGGTTCCACCGAGCCGAGGGATCTGGATGCCCAGCGGGCATGTGCACTCGATTCGCTGCGTCGGCCCATTGAAGATGCGCAGCGTCTTCGTGCGGCCGGATCAATTTCCCGAGCTGCCGGACGAAACCCGGGCCGTGAGCATTTCCGCGCTGCTGAGCGAGTTGATCAAGACCTCGGTGACCATCGCGGCACCCATGGACGAGGATTCGCGTGAAGCCAGGATCATGCGTTTGATCGTGGACGAACTCACCCTCCTGCCGACCTTGCCCCTGCACCTGCCGCAACCGGCGGATGAACGAATCCAGGCGATCTGTTCGGCCCTGCAACAGGACCCGGGGGATGGATCGACGCTGGCGGACTGGAGCGCTCGGCTGCGCCTGGATGCGAAGACCATCCAGCGCCTGTTTCACAAGGACACCGGCATGACCTTCGGCCAGTGGCGCCAACAGGCTCGCTTGTTGTTGGCGCTGGAGCGTATTGCGGTCGGCGAGAAGATCATCGACGTGGCGGGCGCCTTGGGCTACGACAGCCCCAGCGCGTTTACCACCATGTTCAAAAAGCAGTTCGGGACGACGCCGAGTCATTTTTTCAGGTGAGTGATGGGCCCAGCTCAATCACCAATGCATCGTCGAATGCGGGGTTCTCGTTCACACCATTTTTCGCATAGCCCCGGGGGTTGCACACCACGCGGGTATTGCCCACCCGATAGTCAAAACTGCCATGGGTATGCCCATGCAACCACAGCGCCGGCTGCCATTTTCTGATCCGTTCTTCGAGGTCCGAAACGAAACTCGGGTTGATCGGCGAACCGGCAAACATCGGGCTGATGCTCGACCGGGTCGGTGCGAAATGAGAGATCACCACCGTCGGCGTCGTACTGTCCCGGGCGAAGCAGTCGTCCAGCCAGGCGACGGTCTGCAGAAAAATAAGCTGGGAAACCGCCGGGGTGAACAGGTCCGGAAAGTCCGGCGAAATTTTGATATGGCTGAAGTCGCGAATGAGCTGCGTCGCCAGATCGATACTCTGGGTCCGAGCCTGCGCATCGTCGAACAGTCGGTAGTCCGACCACAGGGTGCAGCCCAGGAAACGCACGCCGTCCTGGACATATTCCGAGCGTTCCAGCACCTGTATCCCAGTGCCTTGGGACAAGCTGTTCAGCTGTTCGTAGGTCGAGATCAGGTCACTGCCATAGAACTCGTGATTGCCGGCCACGTACAGGATCGGAGCCGGGCAGGTTCTGGCCCACTCAATAGCCCTGGCCGGCCGGGCAATGTCCCCTGCCAGCACGACGATATCGGCATCCACGTCGGGAAACGGTATGGCGTTGACGGACAAGTGGATATCGGACAGCAAGGCGATGCGCATGGATCAATTCCCTCTGTGTTGAATGTCGGCCCCTCGGCCAACTGTATCTCGCCCATCGACGCAGGTCTGCATTCGATGCCCCCGGCATGACGCTTGCCAAGCCTAATCTAATTCCAAAAAGATATTTATTTACATTTTTTAAGATCGATTAGCTTTATACGTTCTTGAGAGCGCTACGTTTACCACCTGGTGCTTGACCGATTTTCTACCTTGGGCCGGGGAGCTCCTGTGACCACCATTCAAACGTCTTTGTCGACTGCACGCATTGAGTCCTTTCAAAGATTTTCGCCACCGTCCGACAGCCCCGCCGATGACAGTGATGTCGTACTCGAACTGCGCGACGTCACCAAGGCCTATCTGCGCAAAGGCGCGCCGGTCGCGCCCGCGGTCAGCAACGTCAGCCTGAAGGTGCGTCGCGGTGAAGTGCTGTGCCTGATGGGCACGTCCGGCAGCGGCAAGTCGACGTTACTGCGACACATCAACCGCTTGATCGAGCCCAGCAGTGGCGAGGTCTTGATCGACGGACAAGCCATCAGCGGCTTGAGCAACCAGGCCCTGCGTGCCCTCAGGTCGCGACGTATCGGCATGGTGTTTCAGCATTTCGGCCTGCTGCCCCATCGCACGGTTCTGGACAACGTGGCGCTGCCACTGGAGCTGCGCGGCGAACCCGAGTCCGTGCGCCATGCGGCGGCCATCGAACAGTTGCAGGCGGTAGGCCTGGACGGTTGGGGCGAGCATTACCCTCATGAACTGTCCGGTGGCATGCAGCAGCGTGTGGGGTTTGCCCGGGCGCTGGTGACCAAACCCGATATCCTGCTGATGGACGAGCCGTTCAGCGCGCTGGACCCGACCATCCGCCGCGATCTGCAAAGTCACTTTCTTGCCCTGGCCCGTGAGCGCGGAATCAGCACTTTGCTGGTCACGCACGATCCGGCGGAAGCCATACGCCTGGCCGACCGTATTGCCGTGCTGCGCCAAGGCCGGCTGGTGCAGTTGGGCACGCCCGAACAATTGCTCGAGCAACCCGCCGATGCCGAAGTCGCAGACTTTTTCCGCGACTGCACGCCAACGCCATCGGCGCTGCAACGTCCGGACAGCATTCGCACCCCGACGCCCCAACGCCAACCCCGTCAGTCATCTGCCAATCACGGATTTCTCCACTGGCAAGCGCTGTTGCTGGGGCCGGCAGCCCTGGCGGCGCGGGGTAGGGGCGGGTTGTTCTGGTTGACGTTCGTCGCCGAACTCGCCGCATTGGCGGTTGCGGGCCAAGGCCTGGCCAGCGCGTCATGGCTTGCAGTGCTTGCGGCCGTGTCCGTGTTCGGTGCCAGCCGCTTCAGCGCGATCTCGCTCAGCCGCCAAACTGCGCGGCAGACGACGGGCTGGGGGCTGCCTTTGGCATTGCTGCTGGTCAGTCAGGCCCTGGTGATCTGGCGCGTCATCACCCCCGATACCCCCCATGCATTGCTGCAGTTCCCGGAAAACCGCCAATGGCTGTTGCTGACGGCGGAGAGTATCGATCAATTCATCGGTTGGTCCCAGGTGACCTTCGAAGGCGCGTTCGTCGGCGTGATCGTTGCCGTGCGCACCGTCATCGAAGGCATTGAAAATCTGCTCGGCTGGCTGCCCTGGCCGGTGTCGGCGCTGGCCGTGGTGTTCCTCGCCTGGCGCTCGGCCGGCCTGGCACTGGCGCTGACCAGCGGCGTTGCATTGTTGTACATCGGCCTGTTCGGCTTCTGGGAACACACCATCGCTACCTTGGCGCTGGTAGGTTCTTCGGTGTTGATCGCCCTGGTCATCGGCGTGCCGACCGGCATCCTGCTGGCGAAGCGGCCGCTGGTGCGGCGCCTGTTCACACCCTTGCTGGATGTCATGCAGACATTGCCGACCTTCGTGTACCTGATTCCCGCCGTGGCGTTCTTCTCTGTCGGCAAGACCCCGGCCGTAATCGCCACGGTGATTTTCGCCCTGGCGCCGATGATCCGCCTGACTTCGCTGGGTCTCCAGGAAGTGCCCAAGGATGCGGTCGAGGCGGCGGTCGCCCACGGTGCCAGCCCTTGGCAAACCCTGGTCAAGGTGCAACTGCCACTGGCACGTCGCTCGCTGCTGCTGGGGATCAACCAGACCATCGTCATGAGCCTGTCGATGGTGGTGGTCGCTGCGCTGATCGGCGCCGGCGGCCTGGGGTATGACGTCATGACGGCGCTGCGCAATATCAAGGGCGGCGAGGGCATGCTTGCCGGCGTGGCCATCGTGCTGTGCGCGCTGATACCGGATCGAATCATTCAATCGAGCTTGCGCAAGCAAGATCACCTGCACAACCCACAGTGAGACTTATCGTGAACACACATTTTTCTCGTACGCTTGGTGCGGCCGCGTTGCTGGCCTCTTTAATTCTCCCGGCAACCGCCATGGCCAAGGACAAAATCGTCATCGGCGAGCAGAACTGGACGGGCGCCATCGCCATTCAACACATCTTGGGCGAGGTGATCAAAACCCGGCTCGATGGCGACGTCTCGTACCTGGCCGGGGATGTCCCGGTGCTGTTCAGTGCCGCCGCCAAAGGCGATGGCTCGGTCGACGTGCTGACCGATATCTGGCTGCCGAATCAGTCGGCGGCCTGGGCCAAATACGTCACGGGCGGCAGCACGTCGCTGGTTCCAAACGTTCAACCCTATGCCGGAGAGCAAGGGTTTTATATCCCGGGCTATCTGCAGGACAAGTACGGGGTCAAGTCCATCTATGACCTGAAGAAACCGGAAGTCGCCAAGCTTTTCGAACCCTTGGGTGGCGGCAAGGCGCAGTTACTGGTCGGGCCTGCGGGCTGGGAGTCGACCTACATCGGCCAGATCAAGGCCAAGGATTACGGTTTCGCCGATAAATTCGAGTCGGTGTCCACGGAAGCCTCGGTGACTTACGCCAAACTGGCCACGGCCTACAAGGCACAACGCGGCGTGGTGTTCTATGCCTACACCCCGGACTGGATCTTCTCGGCCTTTGACCTGCGTCGTCTGGAAGAACCGGCGTTCGATGGCTATGCCCAGGACAACAAAAAAGGCGATCCGCTGTACAAGGCCGACGGTTGCTGGAAATTCATCAGCCCGACAGTCGATCCGGACTGGTTGAACAAGAGCCGGATCACCTGCGCCTTCCCGGATGCCAAGGTGTATGTGCTGGCCTCTGCGGCCCTGCAAAAACGCGCGCCGAAGATCGCCGATTTCTTGCATAACTTTGCCATTGCACCGGCGCAGCTCAATGACCTGATCCTGAAGATCGAAAAGGAAAAACAACCGGCTGACGTCGCTGCCAAGGCGTGGGTCCAGGCGAACGGCGCCACCGTGGATCAATGGCTGGCCGCCTCGGCGCCGAAAGTGAGTGCAGCGCAATGAGTGACCTCTCCTTGCGCTTGCTCGACGGCGGCATGGGACGCGAATTGCAGCGCATCGGCGCGCCATTTCGACAGCCTGAATGGTCAGCGCTCGCGCTGATCGAGGCGCCGGAATTTGTGCTCCAGGCGCATCAGGCATTTGTGGATGCCGGTTCCCGAATCATTACAACAAACAGCTACGCGGTGGTGCCTTTCCACATCGGCGAAGAGCGCTTTGCCAAGCAGGGGCGAACGCTTGCCGACCGGGCAGGGCGTCTGGCCCGTCAGGCGGCGGCTGTCGGACGTGAACCGGTCACCGTGGCCGGTTCGCTGCCTCCGGCGCTAGGGTCGTATCGACCGGATCTCTTTGATCACCAACGCTCGGTGGCGATCCATCGCGAGCTTATTGCCGGGTTGCAGGCTCACGTGGATGCCTGGCTGGCGGAAACCCAAAGTTCCATCGCTGAAGTGCGGGCGGTGGTCGAGGCGCTCGATTTCGATATGGAAACCAAACCGCTGTGGGTGTCCTTCACGCTGCTGGATGAAACGGGCGAGCCGCCTCGGTTGCGTTCCGGCGAACCGGTTGCCGAGGCGGTGCGTGTGGCAGTCGAACTGGGGGCAACGGCGGTGCTGTTCAATTGCAGTCAGCCGGAAGTCATGGCGGCGGCACTTGCCGAGGCTCGCGAGGTTATTGAACGTCTCGGCCAAGCGATCGAGCTGGGGGTTTACGCCAATGCCTTCCCGCCGGTCAGCACCGAGGCCAAAGCCAATAGCACCTTGCTGGAGATTCGTCGTGACCTGGGTCCTGAAGCCTACCTGCACTGGTCGCGGTCGTGGGTCGCCGCCGGAGCCAGTATCGTTGGCGGATGCTGCGGCATCGGGCCTGAACATATCGCACAGTTGCACTTGCATCTGCTGCCACAACAGGAGGATGTCCGCGCATGACGGATTTTCAGCTGGACGCGGTTGTTGAACAGGCGACATTTGGCGCCGGTTGTTTCTGGGGCGCTGAAGCGTCATTTCGGGCATTGCCGGGGGTGCAGGATACGCGGGTCGGGTTCGCACGACCGGCCAGTGGCGAGCCGGTGTCGATCGAAGTGGTGCAGGTTGATTTCGATGCGCGGGTGATTGCTTACAGTCGCCTGATCGAGCATTTCTGGACGCTGCATGATCCGACTTCGGTTGATCGGCAGGGCGCTGATGTCGGGGTGAAATATCGGTCGGCATTGTTTTTCAGTTCTGCCGAGCAAGAGCAGTTGGCGTGGGCCGCCAGGCGGGCGCTGGAGGCTTCGGGGCGATTGGCCAAGCCGGTGGCCACGGTGATTGTGCCGCTGGGTGAGTTTGAACTGGCGGGTGAGGAGCAGCAGCGTTATCTGGAGAAGCATGGGGGGAGTGCCTGTTCGATCTGATTGTGCAGCGGGTCAAAAACCACCAATACCTGTAGGGGCGCTCACCTGACGCAACAGACCAGTCACCGAACCGACCGCACCAAAATCGATTCGTCGATCTGATCAATGGACGTCACCCCGGTCAGCGTCATCGCCACACGCATCTCCTTGGCAAAAATATCCAGCATGTTTTCCACCCCGCGCTGGCCATCGGCGGCCAGCGCGTAAGCCATCGAACGTCCCAGCAAAACCCCTTTCGCCCCCAGGGCCAACATGCGAACGACATCCAGCCCCGAGCGGATGCCCGAGTCGACGAGCACGCTCAGATCGTTGCCTATCGCCTGCATGATCGGTGGCAAGGCGTTGGCGGTGGAGAGCACGCCGTCGAGCTGGCGGCCGCCATGGTTCGAAACGACAATCCCGTCAGCACCGAAACTCACCGCATCACGGGCATCCTGGGGATCGAGAATGCCTTTGATGATCATCGGGCCTTTCCAGAATTCACGAATCCATTCCAGGTCGCTCCAGCTGATCGACGGGTCGAAATTGTTGGACAGCCAGCCTATGTAGTCCTCAAGCGTGACGGCTTTGCCCAGGTACCTGGAGATGTTCCCCAGGTCGTGTGGGCGCCCCATCACGCCGACGTTGAAGGCCCAGTCGGGGCGGGTCATGGCCTGGAGCATGCGACGCGACGAGGCGTAAGGACCGGACATGCCCGAGTGGGCATCCCTGTACCGGGCGCCGGGGGTGGGCATGTCGACGGTGAACACCAGGTTCTGCACCCCGGCGGCTTGCGCACGCTCCAGGGCGTTGCGCATGAAGCCGCGATCTTTGAGTACATACAGCTGAAACCAGATCGGCTGTTGAGCGTTTGCCGTGACTTCCTCGATCGAACACACCGACACGGTCGACAGGCACAGCGGGATGCCTTTGTTTTGCGCCGCCTTGACCGCCTGCACCTCGCCACGACGGGCAAACATCCCGGTCAGCCCTACCGGCGCCAGCACGATGGGCATCGCCAGTTTTTGGTTGAAGAGTGTGGTGTCCAGGCTCAGGCTTTCGACATTTTTCAGGATGCGCTGGCGCAGGCTGACGTCACTCAAGTCGGCGCTATTGGCCCTCAACGTATGCTCTGCATAAGCGCCTCCGTCGATGTAGTCGAACAAAAAACGGGGGAGTTTGCGGCGTGCCGCTTCGCGGTAGTCCGATGCAGAAGAGATGATCATAGTGTGCAAGGCCTTGATCTGATGAGTGAGGGCTGAGCCGTCGAGTCCAGGCGTCAGGTTAGCGTATGCGAGCTGTGTTGCGCTCGTTTCAAACCCGCTCCTTCGTACTCTTTTTGCTACCTCGATCACTGGGCCGGCAATATCGCTCGATGATCTCGAACAGTCGATGGGCTACACGGATGCGAATGTCATGGAGATTGTCGCGCTGGTGGCCATGTACTCCCTGACGAGCTTTTTCAATAACGTGTTCGATCCCGAGAAGGATTTCCCTGCCGTTACGCCGGCTGGTTCGATCTGATCTCTATCCGCTCGCATCGACCCTCTATGGGAGGGGGCTGTCATTGGAATATCACACCAAAGCCTGGATGCTCCCGCCAAGCGTGGCGGGAGCATCCAGGCTGTTGGCGTGGTCGAGAACTCCAGAAGAGCGAAATGTCCTGCCTCTAAAGGTGAACGGAGGCATCAAGCGTGGTGACGGCATTACCGGGAGTGGGCGCCGGGTCATGCAGCAACGAATAGCCTCGGTCCAGTAACGTGCGACCGATAAAGCGCGATCCCACTTCATTGAGGTGCGAATCATCCAGGTACAGCAATTGACCCCGGATAATCGGGCTGCAAACGCCTGCCGTACAGATCACTTGATTGGGGTCGATAAAGCGCACCTGCGGGAACTTCACCTTTATGTCGGCCCAATAGGGCGCTGCGGTACTTTGGGTGACTGTGCAACTGTGGTCGGTATCGAACATCAAATGGCGGATCGGGCAACTGGCGGCTTTTTCGATGTGTTGATTCCTCAAAATGACGATGACCTGGTCGCTGTGCTCCACCGCCCGTTTGATACTGGCTTCGACGATGTCCTTGGCGATCGCGTCCCTGGGCCAGATCGCCGCCAGTACCACATAGCGGTAATGGTTCTGCTCGATCAGGTTGAACGCCCGTTCGTTGCGTTTTGCACAATGCTCGGCATAGGTTGCGGACATGTCGACGGTGTAGCCGATGATCGGCGGACACGAGTCCATGGTGTAGTCCATGATCGAGAGGTTATCCGGCTTGGCCAGCAGATCGACCATGCCGGTGAAGTGATTGGCAAACGAATCACCGATCATGATCCCGTCCAGTTGTTCCTTTTCAGCTCCCAGGCGACAGCTGTCATCGGGTTCTGTTTTGTACAGCGCATTGGTCACGTGGCAGCCCTTGCGGATCTCGCTCGGCTTCTGCAGGGTCATGGCTTCCAGTCGCGAAACATCAGGGCTGAACCGATGCGTAAAGCCGTTGAATTGCACACTCAGCACCGCCAGCGTGGCCAGGCCCAATGCCGGAAGGGCGAATCGACGGTAGAAGACCCGGGAAAAATTCCAGGTGGCTCCGCTGCGGCGAAAGGGCACCTCGACATAACGCCAGGATAGCCACGCGAGGGTGATCGAGACCGCGATCAGCATCGCCCCCACAGGCAGATCGATGGGAATTTCCAGGTAACTCAGGTAGGCAATCAACGGCCAGTGCCACAAATACAGCGAATAGGAAATCAAGCCGATGAACACCATGGGCCGGCTGGTGAGCAAGCGCGAGCGCGTGTTGCCGCTTCCGGCCAGGATCAGCAACGCGGCACCCAGGCACGGGATCAGCGCGTTGATCCCGGGGAAGGTCGAGTTGGCGTTCAGGGCAAACAGTGAAAAACCGATCAGCAGCAAACCCGCCAGAGCCAGGCCATGGGCGGTCAGCTTTGCGATGACGCGCGGTTGATGCAGATAGATCGCCAGCGCCCCGCCCAGCATCAATTCGAAAAAGCGCGTAGGCAGCAGATAGTAGGCGGCCGTCGCAAAGACCCCGGTCGCGTATTCCGACGCGCCGACCGCTGCCACCACGCCTAGGGCCACGATCGGCAGCACGTAACGCGGCGCCAGACGATAGAGCACCACAATGAACAGCGGCCACAGCAAGTAAAACTGTTCTTCGATACCCAGCGACCAGGTATGCAGCAGGGGCGCTTCACTGGCGTCAGCGGCGAAGTAATTACCGTATTTGACCCAGATGTAGACGTTCGAAACGCCCAACAGAGAGAGCAGCGTGCTGATGTTGAGCCGGATCAGGTCGACCGGAGAAAGGATAAATGCCCCGACGATCGCCGTCGCCACCAACACCGTGACCAATGCAGGCACGATGCGATTGATTCGCCTCTGATAAAAACCCTTCACTGAGAAGGTGTTGCGCTTGACCTCGGAATACACCTGGGAAGTGATCAAGAACCCGGAGATGACAAAGAAGATGTCCACGCCGACGAAACCGCCTGGCAGCAGGTTGGTGTTGAGGTGGTGCAGCAGTACCGCTATCACCGCCACAGCCCGCAGTCCATCAATGTCAGAGCGGTACTTGCCTTGAGCCATGAGCCTGTCCATCCCAGAATTGTCCGTGTACGGATGTCCGCCCATGACCGCGATTGTCAATATTTGGACACTTTCCGCCTTATCTATCACTTGTAGTTGGGAAATTGACGGTTGGCAAAATTAATAGGAAATAACGGCGCCGGTTCACGGGGTGTCCCAAGCATTTGAAACACTGGCAGGTGTGTTGACGGCGACAACAGAATTTCGCCAAGCCACCACAACCCCCAGCATCGGTCAGATGATTCCCATGGTGGGGGCGCGAGTGGCCTTCAGACATTTTCCCCGCTTGTGAGAACTATGCTCTCTCTGCCAGTTGGTTTCCGGAACCATAGTCAGCGTGTTCCGGGTTGAAAGTGGTAGGCGGGCTCCCACAGATTCAGATCAGCGGCATCGATCAGATCTGTTCCAGCAACCAGGTACGGAATGCGATGAGTGATGGCAGCCTTTCGTTACGTGGCGGATACGTCAGGTAGTAACTGCGCTGACTGGCGAAGGGCTGGCCGAGGCTGATCAGTTCTGCGTTGGCCAGCTCGTCGGCGACCAGGATACGCGGTACCAGGCCGATGCCGATGCCGGCCCTCACGGCCTGGATCAAGTGCGAGGTGAGTTCGAAGCTCGGCCCCAGCCGCATCATTCGATGGGGCAGGCTGTGGTGGCTGAACCACTCGCCCCAGACGTTGGCGTTATTCGCGACGTTGAGCAGCGTCTGTGTGCCAATGCGCTCCGGTGTCCAGGTGTCATGGGCCGCCGCCGCTTGTGCAGACATGATCACCATCAATTCTTCGGTGTGCAGGCGATGGCTGATCAGGCCCGGCATGTCGGCGTTGCCGACGACAATCGCGGCATCGATGCCGCTGGTCTCGAAGTCGATGGCGTCGATCCGGGAATTGATGTGCACCAGCATCCCGGGATGGGTTTTGTAGAAGTCGTGAAGGCGTGGCAATAACCACTTCGAGCCGAACGTTGGCAAGGTGGCCAGGCGCAAGGTTCCGCTTCCCGACTGATAAGCCATCGCTTGTAACGTGGCGCTGCGGATGCGTCCGAGCGCTTCGCTCAGTTCCCGCTGATAAAGGCGGCCGACATCGGTCAACTGCACCTGCCGGCCTTCGCGGCGAAACAACGTCAGGCCCAGTTGCTGCTCCAGCGCCTGGACCTGTCGGCTGACCGCGCTTTGAGTCAGCGAGAGTTCCACCGCGGCGCGTGTGTAGCTTTCATGGCGAGCGGCGGCTTCAAACGCCAGCAGCAATGACATGGAAGGGGTGAGGTGGCGGTAATTCATTCGTAAAAGTCATCGATAGCGGCAAGATTATCCGTTTGTCCGGCGCCGGAGCCTGCAGGATCATTGGAACACTGACAACCTGAGGCTGACCGATTAATGCCCGGGCGACAAGTGTTTTGATTTTTCCGTGATTCGACCGACAAGAGACCATCCCGAGATGATCGCCCAGCTGCCCACCGCTGCACCCGCGCCACAATACCCGGAATTTCTTCAAGCCCTGCGGGCCAGCGGCTTTCGCGGTCAGCTCAGTACTGATTACGCCACCCGGACCGTGCTGGCGACCGACAACTCGATTTACCAGCGCCTGCCGCAAGCAGCGGTATTCCCCCAAGACGCAGACGACATCGTGCGCATCGCCACCTTGATGGCCGAGCAGCGCTTTCGCCAGATCAAACTGACCCCGCGGGGCGGCGGCACCGGCACCAATGGCCAGTCATTGACCGACGGCATCGTGGTCGACTTGTCGCGGCACATGAACGCCATTCTGGAAATCAACGTCGTCGAGCGTTGGGTGCGGGTGCAGGCGGGGGTGGTCAAGGACCAGCTCAATGCCGCGCTCAAGCCCCATGGGCTGTTCTTCGCCCCGGAACTGTCGACCTCCAACCGGGCCACCGTTGGCGGCATGATCAACACGGACGCCAGCGGGCAGGGCAGTTGCACCTATGGCAAGACTCGCGATCATGTGCTGGAACTGCACAGCGTATTGCTCGGTGGCGAGCGCCTGCACACCCAGCCGCTGACCGACGCTCAGCTTGATACGGCCTGCGCGCAACCCGGCCGCATCGGCGAGGTGTATCGCACAGCGCGGCAGATTCAGGAAACCCAGGCCAAATTGATCGAGTCCGTGTTCCCCAAGCTCAATCGCTGCCTGACCGGTTACGACCTGGCTCACCTGCGCGACGAGCAGGGGCGTTTCAACCTCAATAGCGTGTTGTGCGGTGCGGAGGGTTCGCTGGGCTACATCGTCGAGGCCAAGCTCAACGTACTGCCGATCCCCAAGTATTCGGTGTTGGTGAACGTGCGCTACAGCAGCTTCATGGATGCGCTGCGCGACGCCAACGCGTTGCTGGCGCACAAGCCGTTGTCCATCGAAACCGTGGACTCCAAAGTGCTGATGCTGGCGATGAAAGACATCGTCTGGCACAGCGTCGCCGAGTATTTTCCCGCTGACGCCGAGCGCCCGACACTGGGCATCAATCTGGTGGAGTTCAGCGGGGAAGACACCGCGCAAGTGAACGCACGTGTGGCCGAGTTCGTGGCGCATCTGCAGGCGGACACGAGCATCGAGCGGTTGGGCCATACGCTGGCGGAAGGTGCCGCAGCAGTGACCCGCGTCTACGCCATGCGTAAACGGTCAGTCGGGCTGCTGGGCAACGTCGAAGGCGAGATTCGCCCGCAGCCTTTCGTTGAAGACACCGCGGTGCCGCCGGAGCGGTTGGCCGACTACATCACCGAGTTCCGCGCACTGCTGGACAGCCACGGCCTGGCTTATGGCATGTTCGGTCATGTCGATGCCGGTGTGTTGCATGTGCGCCCGGCGCTGGACATGAAAGACCCGGCCCAGGCGGCGCTGGTCAAACCGATTTCCGATGCCGTGGCCGAACTGACACGGCGCTATGGCGGCTTGCTGTGGGGCGAACACGGCAAGGGTTTGCGCTCCGAATATGTCCCGGAATTTTTCGGTGAACTGTACCCGGCGTTGCAATCGCTCAAGGGCGCGTTTGATCCCCACAATCAGCTCAACCCCGGCAAAATCTGTGCCCCGCCGGATGCCCCCCAAGGCCTGCTCAAGGTCAACGAAGTGATGCTGCGCGGTGATCTGGATCGGCAAATCGATGAGCGCGTCTGGCAAAGCTTCGGCAGCGCCGTGCACTGCAACGGTAACGGTGCTTGCTACAACTACGACCCCGACGATGCGATGTGCCCGTCCTGGAAAGCCACCCGTGAACGCCAGCATTCGCCGAAGGGCAGGGCCTCCTTGATTCGCGAGTGGTTGCGCCTGCAAGGTGCGGCCAATATTGATGTGCTGGAAGCGGTCGCAGGCCAATGGTCGTGGCTGCGCGGGTTGCCGAAGCGATTGCGCAATAATCTTGCGCGTTCACGGGGGGAGGAGGATTTTTCCCATGAGGTCTACGACGCCATGGCGGGTTGCCTGGCGTGTAAATCCTGTGCGGGGCAGTGTCCGGTCAAGGTCAACGTGCCGGAATTCCGTTCGCGTTTTCTGCAGCTGTATCACGGTCGCTACCAGCGCCCGGTACGCGACTACCTGATCGGCTCGCTGGAATTCACCCTGCCGTACGTGGCGTACGCACCGAGGCTGTACAACGCGGTGATGGGCTCGAAATGGATAAGTCGCTTGCTCGAACGGCATGTCGGTATGCTCGACAGCCCACTGATCAGCCGCTACAACCTGCAAGCCACCTTGGCCGGATGCAAGGTGGGCATCGCCAGTGTCGCGGCGCTGCGTGAGTTGACCCCGCAACAACGTTCACGCAGCGTGGTGCTGGTGCAGGACGCGTTCACCCGCTACTTCGAGACCCCCTTGCTGGCGTCCTTCATCCAGTTGGCGCACCGGCTGGGCTACCGCGTATTCCTGGCGCCTTTCAGTGTCAATGGTAAACCCTTGCATGTGCACGGCTTCCTCGGTGCATTCGCCAAGGCGGCGATTCGCAACGCCCATCAGCTCAAGGCCCTGGCAGACTGCGGTGTGCCGCTGGTGGGCCTGGACCCGGCCATGACGCTGGTCTACCGTCAGGAATACCTGAAAGTACCGGGGCTCAATGATTGCCCGAAGGTCTTGCTGCCGCAGGAGTGGCTGTTTGATGTGCTGCCGGAAAAGCCGCAGCCTGTTGCGCAGACGTTTCGTTTGCTGGCGCACTGCACCGAAAAGACCAATGTCCCGGCCAGTACTTCACAGTGGGAAAAACTGTTTTCCCGGTGTGGACTCAAGCTGGTGACCGAGGCGACCGGCTGTTGTGGCATGTCGGGTACCTACGGCCACGAAGCGCGCAATCAGGACACCTCGCGAATCATCTTCGAGCAGTCATGGGCCGGCAAGCTGGATAAACAGGGGGAGGCGTTGGCGACCGGGTACTCTTGCCGCAGCCAGGTCAAGCGCATGGCTGACAGGCAACTGCGTCACCCACTGGACGTGCTGCTGGAACATGCGCTGTCGTTGTAAGGGCATGTTGTTTACTCAAGACTCGGGGGGGTATCCGTTTCACCCGCAACGGCTGCTTATGGTTGCCTTCCTACGTCTGGTCCTTCCGGTTTTTTTTGAATCCCCGAAGATTCATGACGCAGAGGCAGATCTGCAGGACGATCAGGGCATACGCTTGTGCGTAGGCCCCCCAAACCACCCACAAGATGTTGCTCAGGATGAAGCAGATGAATCCTGCCATTCTTCTGCGGGGGCGTTGTGACCCGATCAGCCACGCAGCGAGTACCGTTACCAGCATCGCAGGCCATTGAATCCAGTCAACGTAGGCCAAGGGGAGCACCTCTTGGAAATCGCGATCTTCAACAGCTGGACGTGAGATGCACTTTCCCCGGCGTGTCCGATCACAAGTGTGCGCGAAACAGAAATGTGTGCAGGCTGCCATAGCGGCAAGAATAGTCGACTGGCGCGGGATTTTTTCCATGTGGCAGATACGACCTGTTTGCACTGAAAGCGTCAGCGCCCCGAACTTTCTCTGGTTGATTCAGGTCGACAAATTTCCAGCCTCATCCGTGTGCCCCCTGCCTGACGTCGAGGCATCTCGACTGCCGAAGCGTGGCGGTTCAAAAACAAAAATGGTGATAGCGATGAATTGTCTTATCTGTGTCGGCGTGGCGGAGCGCATTAATTGTCACGGCCCGTGGGAGGAGAGGGATTGTCCCGATTGTGGTCGCTATCGGGTTTCCGACGAGCTCCTGTTGACCTTGATGGACCAGGGCCAGATCTTCGATGTCGGCAAAACCAGAGACTGGCTGCAAAGCCGACGCAAAGGCGGTGTTACCCCTTCAATTGAAATTCATGAGGCCTTGTTGCTGCCCTAGCACTTGCCCAGCTCGAGCGAGGTTCGCCAGCTCTGATGGGGGGAGCACCTCTGGTCGGCGGTCATGAACGTGTGTCGAGTTCTGCAGATCCATTCGAAAACACCTGGGAATTTGCGTGCAGGGCAGGCGAGTCCCATCAACCGGTTGATTCACGCAAGGCGCCATTTGAAGCGTCATTGCGCTCGATGGATCCGGATGCCGTTTAGGGAATGGAAACAATGAACCGCCAGCTGAAGTTTGGTATTGAAGAGGAATATTTCATTACCGATCGAGTCACTCGACAAATGCCTGGGACGCTTGCCCACGCGGTGAGTGCCAAATGCAAAACCGAACTGGGCCAAAGTTTCGCGTACGAGATGTTCCAGGCGCAGATCGAAGTGGCGTCGCCTGTTTTCACCGACTTGGCGCAGGCAGCGGATTTTCTCGCTAACGCTCGAGGTACATTGAAGCATGCTCTCCAGTCTTTTGACTTGGGGTTGCTGTGTGCCGGCAGTCATCCCTTGGCGGACTGGCGTATTCAGCACCCCACAGATCAGGATCACTTTCAGCAGCTGTTCAGCGATTTTCAACACGTAGCTCGACGCAGTCTGCTTTCGGGTCTGCACGTGCATGTGGAAATTGCGCATCACCTGGATCGAATTCAGGTCATGAACGAGGTGCTTGCGTGGACACCGATGCTATTGGCCTTGAGCAGCTCCTCTCCATTTTGGGACGGTTGCGATAGCGGATTTGCCAGTTATCGGCAGACAGCCTGTGATGAATGGCCCCGGATGGGCATTCCGGAATTCTTTGAAGATGAACTGGCGTATGAAGCCTACGTTGGTTTTTTGGTTTCAACCGGTTCGATGAGAACCCCAAGTGATTGCTGGTGGGGGGTACGGCCTTCGGCAAGGTTTCCGACACTGGAATTGCGAATGACGGACGCCTGTCCGCGTTTGGATGATGTTTTGACTATTGCCTGTTTTTTCCGATTGATGATTGCCTACGCTATCGAGCAACCTCATCCGGGAGCGACTTACTCGCAGCAATCGCGGTGGATACTGATGGAAAATCGCTGGAGAGCAAAAAGGTCCGGTATCCATGCATCGTTTCTCGTTGAGGGGTACGAGCGGCCTTTCACGATTGATCAATGGCTTTTCCTGGTAGAGCAAATCCTGGGAGAGACCGCTCGATCACTGGGCGTCGAGGACATTTTTTCCCGGGTTCGGCGAATGATCCACTCCGGTACCAGCGCAGACCGGCAACGTTCTGTCTATGAAAGTGCCACCGGTAGGGGCTTGAGTGCCCAGGCAGCACTCTCACAAGTGGTTGATCAGTTGTTGCTGGAAACAGCGTGAGTACCATACTGATCGCGGGGTTCCGAGCTTGTAGACGCGTCAACCGCCACTGACTTTCCAGTGTTTGACATCATCGGCAAATACCATCTGCTTCATCTCATGGGCAATGCCGTAGGCCAGGGATTCGTGTGCGGCGATGACTTTCTCCTCTGCGGACAGGCAATGGAAAATATCGAGCTTGGTCACGGCGTCAGCCGTTTCGAGCATGAAGATTTGCACATAGCGTGCAAGATCATTGTCGAGGCTGGACAGGTATTCCCGCAGTCGTTGATGGTCGACGGATTTCTGGCTGAAGTACCAGTTCATCGGGTGAATCAGAAACCTGGCATGGGGCGAAGTGATGCGTCGACCTGCCGCCAGAAACATGATGATCCCCATCGATTCGATATTGCCGGCGTTAATGGCGCAAAGCGGTACTGGCAAGGACTTGAGGAACGTGTAGAGCGTGAAGCCAAAATTAGTGCTCCCGCCACAGGTGGACAGATTCAGGAGCAGTGAGGTAGCGCCCTGGTCGATAGCTTCGAGGCAGCAATCCCTGAAGCGTTCAGTGGTTGCCTGATCGATCTGGCAGTGAAAATGCACGATGTGTTCTGTCATCGACTGACCTCCTGAGTGTGATGCCTGGAGGGCTTCCTGCAAGGTATTTCAGTTTAGTAAACATTGATCATTGAATCTGAAAATCCGGCATACGGTGCCTCTGTAGGAGGACTTGCCGTCAGTCGAATGAGTGGATTTTCGATGGAACCAATCCTCTGAATCCATTCGTCGCGAGCTTGCTGTTTGCGTTCAAACTTTCGATTTACGGCGTCCTCCGAATTAGACGAGCCCATGCTCGTGCTAACGATGTAGAGGTGAACGGAAATGGCCAATACAGGAAACAACAACCCAGGCGGCTTCTCCGACCGGGACAAAACTTCGCAAGCCGGCAAGAAAGGTGGAGAAGACACGGGCGGAAATTTTGCCAACGATCCACAACGAGCTTCCGAAGCGGGCCAAAAAGGCGGTCAGGCTTCGGGCGGTCAACAGTCGCGCGATACGGATCGCATGACCGGAGCCGGACAAGGTACCCATCGCGCAGGTGAGTTTTCCGACGATGACGAAAATATGTCCAAACCGGGCCAAAAAGGTGGTCAGGCTTCAGGCGCACGGCAACCCAATGATCCTGATCGTATGAGCAGCGGTGGACAAGGAGGTGGTCGTGGTACCCAAGTCACCGATGACCGTAACAAGACTTCTGACATGGGAAGCAAGGATGAGCAAGGCGGCGGCGGAGGACGCCGATCCTGAGGAAGTGACTCCAATCAAGCCCCGATTTCTTCTCGGGGCTCGATTTGAGGTTGCCAGGTGTACTCATGTCAAACGCCGGCAGGGTGATGGATTGAACCGTCAAGGAATCTTCGTTGGGTGCGCAGGTTGGAGCGTTGGGGGTGAACACGCAGCATCATTTCCCAACCAGGGTACCCATTTGCAGCGCTACGCCTCGCATTTCAATTGCGTCGAAATCAATAGCTCATTCTATCGCCCGCATCGTCGACAGACTTACACGCGTTGGGCCGAATCTGTGCCTGAAGCATTTCGCTTTAGCGTGAAAGTGCCCAAGCGGATCACCCACCAATTGCGATTGACGAACTGTGAACGTCCGTTGGAAGAGTTTATCGGTCAATGCACCGGGCTGGGCGAGCACTTGGGGTGCCTGCTCGTTCAACTACCCCCTTCGATGGCCTTTGATGTAACGGTTGCCGAAGGCTTTTTCAGAATCCTGAAAGAGCAATACAGCGGGCCGGTGATAGTGGAACCCCGGCACGAATCGTGGGCTGATGCCACGTCCTTGCTGATGACTCGGCAGGTGTCGCAGGCGGCAGTCGATCCGTCCCGATTGAGCACCGACGCGTCACCAGGCGGTGCACTGGGTGTGCAGTATTGGCGGCTGCATGGTTCCCCACGCATTTACTACAGCGCTTATGGCCGGTCATTCCTGGAAGGGTTCGCCAGTCAACTGCAAGCGGCGGCCGCTGAAGGTGCGACGGTGTGGTGCATTTTTGATAACACTGCCAGCGGCGCGGCATTGCGCAATGCGTTGGATCTGTCGGCCTTGCTTACTCAAAAGGCAGACCGGGTAGTGAGCCCTCCACCAGGGAGAATGAGCCATGAGCCGCTTGGCAATCGTTGAAAACCTGCTGAACGATTTTGCCGCCCGACCCGTGATTTCGGTTCCGCACAACGCGCCGCACCAGGTGATGCTGGACCTCATTCGCAGCGGATACACAACGCTGCCCTTGCCCGGGCAAGGCCGCACGCTTGATCGACCGAGTCGGCATCGGTGAATGCCCTTTGGATGTCGACCGGCGCGGGCAGTCTTTGGTTGCAACGACTGCATGGAAACATGCCTGTAGCAACGACAGGCGCCGTTGACGAAATTCACGGAATGAACCGGTACTGCAAGGGTCAATGCCTAAGACTCTTGCGGACAATCGCCATGTCTATCGCCGCCGACACTGTTCAGTACCTGCGCAAACATTCACTGCTGCTGACAACAGCGGAATCCTGCACGGCAGGAAAAATCATCACGCTGCTTTCTGAGGTGGAGGGCAGTGGAGAGCTGATCGAGAGCGGATACGTTGTGTATTCGCCCGAGGCAAAGCAGCGGCTGCTGAGAGTCAGTCCCGACACCATCGAAACCTTCAATCTGACCAGTTGTGAAGTCGCACAAGAAATGGCGTTGGGTGCTTTACACGACAGCGCCGCCAATGTCGCCCTGGCGACGACCGGCATCCTGGGACCCGAGGATGTCGACGGCATACCTGCCGGCACCATCTGTTTTGCCTGGGCCTATCAGACCGGGTCGGGGCTGAGTGTATTCAGCCGCAAGCATCGATTCTTGGGGTCGCGCTGTCAGGTGCAGCGTTCAGCGGCAGATCATTCATTGCAGTTGCTCCCGCACTTTCATCAACGTGCGCTGGCCGGCGAGCGGGGACAGGCGCGCCATGACTGACAATGCTCGCAAGTCCGATCTCCAAAGCCGCGATTACCCCATTCGTGAGGATATGGTGTATCAGGTCAAAGTCTGGCGATTCGAACGATGGGGCTGGTATGGATTGATACTGGTGATGTTGCTGGCATTGGCGGGTCTTTTTTCGCGCGGGCCTTTGAGCGTTCGCGAGGTCCATGGCAACGACGCAAAGATCAGTGTCGAATATGAAAGGTTCAACCAGCAATGGCTCCTCCAACGCCATGAAAATCAGCGTCGTGGGCTTCCCGGATTCCACGGCAGAGTTGGAGCTGTTCGGCGATCTCATGGACGGTTTCAGTATCGAGACAATGCTGCCTGAACCCGTACGTGCCAGCAGTGTCGGGCAAGGTCTCAAGCTGTGGCTGCAAACCGATGCCCAAGGTCGGGCCAGTGTTTATCTGACGTTGCGTGGTGACGGGCTGGGATTGTTCGGCACGCGTATGCCGCACGCGCGCAGTTTGCGATCACCATCAGTTTTCATATCGTGCTGGCCGCACTCACTATCGGGCTGGCCAATTTTCTGATGGTGCTTGAGGGTCTCTGGCTGTGGCAGGGCCGAAAAATCTACCTGGATGTTTACCTTTACTGGCTCAAGGTGTTCGCCCTGTTGCGCCAGCCGCAGAACCCGCGAGCACGCCTGCAATTCTCCATGGCGCTATGGATGATAGTCGTGCTGTCACCTCTGCAAATCCTGCTGGGTGACCTGCAGGGTCAACACAGCCTCAAGTTTCAGCCACAAAAGGTGGCCGCCATCGAAGGTTCGTGGACGCGTCCGGCTGACGGTGAGGGGGAACCGCTGCGCCTGTTTGCCATTCCCGATATGGCCGAGCGACGCAATCACCGGGAAGTGGCGATTCCGCGCATCGGTTCTTTGTACCTGCGGCACGACATGAGCGGCACCATCGCCGCGCTGGATGAGTTCCCTGCCGAGGACATCCCGCCAGTGCCGGCGGTGTTTTTCGCATTTCGTTTCATGGTCGGTTTGGGTCTGTTGATGCTGGGGCAGGGGCTCACCAGTCTGGTGTTGCGATGGCGACAGCGATTGCACTCAACGCGGTGGATGCTGCGCAGCTGTGTGCTGATGGCCCGGCTGGATTGCTCGCGATGCTCGCCGCTGCACGTGGGGATCGTTGGGCGCGTCCAAGCCGCAGACGCGCCAGGTTGCCGGTCCATTGGCAGAGTTAACCGCGCAATTGGCGTTACTGCTTCGTACCCGGCAGAAGTTCAAAGTCCGGGGTGAACGGGGTCATGGCGGCCATCAGCCGGGCGAACGGTTTGCGATCGCCTTCAAAGGTCGCCTTGCCTTGCGCGACGAGCTGATCGAGGCTGGTCTGCTTCGCCATCACGCCTTCAAGCGCCGAGCGATCAAGGGTGAGGGTCAGATCGGCGTTTTTTGCCTGCTGGCCCTTGAGACTGGTCAGCGTTGAATTGCTCAGCTCCACCACGAATTGTTCACCATTGTCTGGCGTCTTGAGGTTCAGGATGAAGTGCAAGTCCGCAACCTTGCTGCCGTCCAGGGCGATGCCGAGGTATTCGAGCCACAACTCTGTGCTCATGGCGCGGATCGTGTCGGGGCCGCCGGTTTTTGGCGGCAGGCCTTTGGGCATGCCGTGGCGCAACTCATAGGCAGCCGCAAGGAAGCTATTGCGTACGCCGGCACTTTCCTTCTGATAGCCCACCTGCTCATAGACATCCGCCAGCAGGTCCTTGGCCTGGCTGTTTTGCGGCTCGGCATACACCAGCTTATTGAGAATTTCATAAGCCTCGCGGTATTTGCCCTGATCGAACAAGGCTTTGCCCTTGGCCATGATCTTTGCTGCGCCGCCCATCATTTCGACGTACAGCGGCGCCGAATCCTTCGGTGACAGCGGCATCAGCGTGGCCGGGTTGGCATCCCAATAACCCAGGTATCGGTTGATCACCGCGCGGCTGTTGTGTTCTTCCGAACCGTGATAGCTATGCGTCGCCCAGTTCTTCTTCAAGCTCTCGGGCAACTTGTAGACATTCTGGATCTCATTGATGGTGACGCCCTGGTTCGCCGCGTGCAGGACGGCGTTATTCAGATTGGCATAGGCATCGCGCTGCGCGCGCATCACTTCCTGGATCCGTTCATTGCCCCAGCGCGGCCAATTGTGCGCGGCGAGCATCACATCAGCCTGCTGGCCGTAGCGATACAGGGCGTTGTTGATGTGCTTTGACCACACCAGCGGATCACGAACCAAAGCACCGCGCAGAGTGTAGATGTTGTGGATGGTGCCGGTGATGTTCTCGGCAGCCCAGAACGCTTTGAATTGCGGGAACCAGGTATTCATTTCCGACGGTGCTTCGGTGCCAGGTGTGTTCTGGAACTCCATTTGTACCCCGTCGATTGTCAGGCTTTCGAAATCCTTTTCGATGTAGCGATTGGGTTCGATCAGGCCCATGTTGCCGGCGGCGGCGTTTTTTCCGATAGCCATGTCGACATGACCGTAGGGACTGCGCGGCAAAAGCAGGCCGTATTGAAAGAACGCGCGTCGGGTCATGGCATTGCCGGCGTAAACGTTTTCAGCGACCGCATGCTCCATGAAACCCACGGGGGCGATCAGCGCGACCTGGCCGCTGCGCACGTCCGCTTCCTCGATGACGCCACGGACACCGCCAAAGTGGTCTGCGTGGGAGTGAGAAATCACCACGGCCACTACCGGGCGCTTGCCCAGTTTTTCATTGATGAACTCCAGCGCCGCCCGGGCGGTTTCCTTTGAGGTCAGGGTGTCGAAAACTATCCAGCCGGTTTCGCCCTTGATGAACGTGATATTGGCCAGGTCAAAGCCGCGTATCTGATAGATCCTGTCCGGGACCACCTCGTACAGACCATAGGCCATGTTGAGCAAGGCTTGGCGCTGCAGCGACGGATTGACCGTGTCGAAGTCCTTGCCGTCCAGCAGGAAGTTGTAGCTGCCCATATTCCAGGCGACGTTCCCCGCTTCGGCCATGATCTTGTTGTAGGGCGGTGCTGCGATGAAGCCTTTTTTGGCTTCTTCAAAATCGCGCTTGTCTGCAAAAGGAAGCGTTTCGCGCACACCTTTCTGATATTCAATGGTGTACGTCGACGGCGATTTTCCTTTGTGATCGAAATGCTCGATCGCGGCCGGCACGGCAGTTGTCTGAGTAGCAAAAAGGGTAGGGCTGAAGCCCGTAGACAGTGCGATGGCCAGGGCGCAACTGAGGGTCTTGTTATTCATGAAGTGGTCCTTTGCCAGGAGTGTCGATGCCGTTGATGGCACGGGCTTGTTCTTGCTTGTCTTGACCCGCCCGGCAAGGAATAGCATATTCATTTGATTACGAAAAATTCCGTTTTATTCGATTTCGATAACATAAAGGTTATGGCATGACCCCGCGCCGCTTACGCCAGTTTCTGGCATTGATTGAACATGCCCATTTTGGTCATGCAGCCAAAGCGTTGGGCGTTTCGCAACCAGCGCTCAGTAAAAGTATTCAGCTGCTGGAGCAGGAGCTCGGCGTCACGCTGTTCGATCGACGCACCGACGGCGTGACCCTGACGGCGTTTGGTCAAGTGCTGCAGAGAAAGAGCCAGCGCTTATTGATGGCCGAAGAGGACCTTCGGCGGGACATTGCTCTGCTGGCGGTGGGCGACATCGGCACACTCAAGGTGGCATTGGGGCCGTACCCCAGTGTCATCAGCGGCTATCCAGCCATTGCCCGGTTACACGCCCGACATCCGCACCTGAATGTGACGGCCCATGTCGCCGGATGGCGAGAGGTTGCGCACCAGGTCGCCAGTGGCGTGGTGGATCTGGGGATCGCTGAAATCAGCGCCTTGCAAGGTGTTGAAGAATTCAATTGTGAGCTATTGGGTGAACATCAGGGGCGACTGTTTTGCCGGCCCGGCCATCCGCTGCTTTCGCAACGCTCTTTGAATCGAGCGCAAACACTCGATTATCCTTGGGTGGCGTCGCGTATTCCGTTCCGCCTGGCCGGCGTTTTACTGCCCGCGACATTAGGCCGCGCCGGCGCCTATGACACAGTGACTGGGGATTTCGTACCTGCGATCGAGATTGACGTCCCCATGCAGATTGTTCAATTCGTGGCGAACAGCAATGCATTGGCGGTGGGTACTTTGTCGGCCTTCGAGCGGGAGCTGCTGGCGGGTGAAATCGTACCGCTGCCGCTCCACGATCAGGCGTCGTACACCCGTTACGGTTTTATCTCTCTCAAAGAGCGTTCACTGCCTCCCGCCGTGGAGGCTTTCATGCGCGAAGTGCGGGTGGTGGAAGAGGACGTTGCCCGGCGCGAACATGAGCTGGCCGACTTGATGATGAAGTCGCGCAAAGGGGGGCCGGTTTCTGCAAGGAACCAGCCTCTCTGTCAGTGACGGTCCAGCCAGACGGTCTGCGCATTGCAGAATTCGCGCACACCAAAATGCGATAGCTCTCGACCAAACCCGCTTTTTTTCACACCCCCGAAAGTCACACGTGGATCGGTAGCGCAGTAACCGTTGATGAATACACCGCCGGTTTCCAGTCTACCGGCCATTTGCTGGGCGAGTTCAACGTTGCCAGTGTAAATGGTGGAAGCCAGGCCGAATTCGCTGTCATTGGCCAGTTCCAGCGCATGGGTCGCATCGCGTGCGGTGATGATCGATGCGACCGGGCCAAACAGTTCCTGTTTGAACGAAGTCATTTGATCGGTGACGTTCGCCAGGATCGTGGGCTCGTAGAAATTGCCGCAACCTTCAGCCATCTTCCCGCCCAACAACAGCGTCGCGCCTTCTTCCAGCGTGTTGCGCACCTGTTGATCGAGTTCATCTCGCAAATCAAAGCGCGCCATCGGCCCAATGTACGTTTCGGGGGACAGCGGATCGCCGACGCTCAGTTGGCGCGTGGCTTCGACGAATTTGCGCGTGAATTGCTCTACAACGCCTTGCTCGACGATCAGGCGTTTGGCGGCGGCGCAGACTTGCCCGGTGTTCTGATATCGGCCGATCACCGCGGCCTTCACAGCGGCGTCGAGGTCTGCATCATCAAGGACAATGAACGGGTCTGAACCGCCCAGTTCCAGCACGCATTTTTTCAGTGCGGCACCCGCCTGTGCACCGATGGCCATACCGGCCCTGACGCTACCGGTGAGGGTGACCGCGGCGATGCGTGGATCTGCGATCGCCTTTGAAACGCCGTCTGGCGTGACATTGATGACTTCGAATGCACCTTCGGGAAAGCCGGCTTGCTTGAAGGCTTCGAGAAGCAAATACGCGCACCCCATCACATTGGGGGCATGTTTGAGCACGTAAGTGTTACCGGCGATCAACGCTGGAATGGCACCGCGCAGCACCTGCCAGATCGGGAAGTTCCACGGCATCACCGCGAGAATCGGCCCCAGTGGACGATATTCTATGCGCGCTTTGCCACCCTCAACCAAGGTCGGCTCGGCCGTCAGCATGGCCGGTCCGTGTTCGGCGTACCACTCGCAGAGTTGCGCGCATTTCTCCATTTCACCGCGTGCCTGGGTGATCGGCTTGCCCATTTCCAGAGTGATCCTGTTCGCCGTGACTGCGGCGTTTTCACGCAAGGTCCTGGCCAGAGCGATCAACAGTTGCGAACGTTGCGCAATGGGCACATGGCGCCAGACGTGGAACCCGGCTGCAGCTCGCGACAGTAACGCTTGCAGTGCCGAATCGGACTCGAACGGGTAGGAGGCGATCTGCTCACCGTTGGCGGGATTGATCGAGATGGCATGGGTGAGGCTGGATACGTGGGTCATGACACCGTCCTGCGTGATAGGGAAATATTGCTCGAAGCCAAAGAGCCGGAGTTCAGGTCGCGCGCGCCAGGAGGGTTTGAGCACGACCAATGACCGGTGCATCGACCATTTGCCCATCGAGGACGAAGACACCTTCACCCGTACTCGCGGCATCCATAATGCGTTGCGCCCAATGCAGCTCCTCAAGACTGGGCTTCAGTGCTTGATGGATGATGGCTACCTGGCTCGGGTGAATGCACAGCGCACCGCCAAAACCCATGTCGCGAGCAAATTGAATGGCGCAGTGCAAACCGGCACTGTCCTGTATGGAAGGAAACACACCGTCCAGCGCAGGCGCGAGGCCGGCAACCCGGGTCGCCAGCAGAACCGCATAGCGGGCATGGCTGAGGATCTCTTCGGCAGCCCGGCTGCCAGTGGTCAGGTTCAGATCCAGGCCCAGATCGAGGCTGCCGAACGACAAGCGCTCGACCCCCTTTGCCTGGGCAACGTCGCGGATCTGCGCCAGGCCCCTGGCACTCTCGATGATGGGCCAGACCGGTTTACCGGTATCGGCGGCAGTGAGCACTTGCGCCGCGCTTTCGGTTTTGGGCAGCAGCACGCCGATCACTCCGGCATGCCGTCGGCACAGCGCCAGATCCGCAGCCTGTGCCCGGTGTTCCGGGGCGTTCACGCGCACCAGCACCCGGGCATCCGGATGTTCACCCAAGAAGTGGTTGAGGTTATCCCTGGCCTGTTCCTTGAGGTTTTCCTGCACGGCATCTTCCAGGTCGACAATCACCCGGTCCGCACCCGTGGCGATGGCTTTGGGGATACGCTCCGGACGAGTCGCCGGTACGAACAGCGCAGAGCGAACGATGGTTGAATTCATGGTGTTTCTCCCTCACTGAACCGGACTTCGCCAAGCTGTGCAATACCGTCCTGATTGCCCGCCCAGACCTGCGCCTTGCCGCTGTCGATCAATCGTCCGCCCACCTCGAAAGGTTGAGGCGAAATCAAGGGACGGACACCACGAAAGGTGAAGTGCTCCAGGCGCGCTTTCGGATGTGCCTTGGTAAAAGCTCGCAAGTTGAGGGTCGCGATCAATGGACCATGCACCACCAGCCCCGGATAACCTTCGGCCTCGGTGACGTAGGGCCAGTCGTAGTGAATTCGATGGCCATTGAAGGTGACCGCGGAGTAGCGAAACAGCAGGGTCGGGGAGGGCTCGACCCGCGCCTGCCATTGGCTTTGCGGCGGCGCTTCGGTGCTGTTCAATTTAGGCGGGGTGGGCTCTCGATAGACGATGTCCTGTTCGTCTTGCAGAACGCGCTGGCCGTCCTGGAAGTACTCATGGCGAACCGTGACAAACAGCAAGGAGCCAGAACGACCGTGCTTTTCTTCGACGTTGAGAATGGTGGAGACACAGGTCACGTCAGCTTCCACCTTCAACGGTTGGTAAAAATCGATTCGGCTGCCCGCCCACATGCGATTGCGATTGTGGGCAGGAGGCAGGAATCCCCCGAGCGCCGGGTGACCGTCCGGACCCAATTCGTCGGCAGTGACCGATTCCTGAAAAAACGCCCAGTGCCACAAAGGCGGCAGCGGTTCTCCGGGTTGTGGTGCCGGCTCGCCCAACGTCGCGGCAATGCGTTTGACCAGGGTGAAACTGATCCGGTCCTGGCGTTCCTGGCGGCGTCCAATCCAGGCTGAAAAATCGGAATTGCTCATAGTCATCGCTCCCGTCGGTCAGTGATCAGGCCAGGGCGGCCATTTCTGGAATCCACTCTGAAGTCATTGATGGGTGCCGTCAGATAGCGCCCGCAGCACGCATTGCTTCGATGCGCCCTGCGGACAATCCCAGTTCTCTGAGTACCTGATCGGTGTGTTGGCCAAGGCCTGGCACGGCGTCCATTCGCGGCTCGAAAGCGCTGTTGCTGCCCGGTGGTATGAGGCTTGGCACGGTTCCGGTAGACGTCTCGACTTCCCGCCAGCGGTTACGAGCCTTGAGTTGCGGATGATTCCACACCCCTTGCATGTCGTTGACCCGGGCGTTGGCAATTTGCGCGTGATCCAATCGATCGATCACCGCATCGAAGTCCAGGGCAGCGAAGGACTCGACGATCAAGTCCCGCAGTGCATGACGGTTTTCGACGCGTTTGAAATTGGCAGAAAATCGCTCGTCCCTGGCCAGCTCAGGGGTCAACAGCACGTGCTCGCAGAACAGCTGCCATTCGCGTTCGTTCTGTAGGCCGAGCATCACGGTAGTGCCGTCGCCGATGGGGAAGGGGCCGTAAGGGTAAATCGTGGCATGGGCGGCGCCGGCACGAGGGGGGGGCGGCGCGCCCTCGTAGGCGTAGTACATCGGATAGTTCATCCACTCGACCAGGCTTTCGAGCATCGAAACATCGATGTGGCTGCCTTCGCCGGTGCGCCCGCGCAACAGCAGCGCGGACAGGATGCCGGTGTAGGCGTACATGCCGGCGGCTATGTCAGCGATCGAGCACCCGGCCTTGGCCATTTCTGATTCGCCCGAGCCACCGGTCACCGAGAGAAAACCGCCTTCGCTCTGAATCAACAGATCGTAGGCTTTCTTTTTTTCATAGGGACCGCCCATACCGTAGCCTGAAATGTCGCACACGATCAGCTGTGGAAAGCGCTGATGCAGCGCGTCGAACGACAGGCCCATCCGTGCAGCCGCACCGGGTGCCAGGTTTTGCACAAGCACATCGGCAGTGGCCAACAGACTGTCCAGGACGTCGGTGGCGGGCGCCTGTTTCAAGTCGAGGGTCAGGCTTTCTTTCGAACGATTGGTCCAGACGAAATGCGAGGCCAGGCCGTTGACGCGTTGATCGTAGCCTCGGGCAAAATCGCCGACACCCGGGCGTTCGACTTTGATCACCCGGGCGCCGAGATCGGCCAGCTGCCGAGTACAGAACGGGGCGGCGATGGCGTGCTCAAGACTGATCACGGTGATGCCGTCCAGGGGACGAATGTCATTGGGCTGGCTCATGATTGTGATCTCTTTTGTCATGGCTTCCCGGTGCGTCGACCGAAGCCGCCGCACCGGACTTTGCAGTGAACACTCAGAAGGAACGCGGCAGCTCGAGCAGGTGTTCGGCGACGTACGACAGGATCAGGTTGGTGGAGATGGGCGCCACCTGATACAGCCGGGTTTCGCGGAATTTGCGCTCAACGTCGTACTCACAGGCAAAACCAAATCCACCGTGTGTTTGCAAGCAGGCATTGGCCGCTTCCCAGGACGCTTTCGCCGCCAGGTACTTGGCCATGTTGGCGCTGGCGCCGGCGTTGATGCCGCTGTCGTACTCTTCGCAGGCACGCCAGCGCATCAGGTCAGCCGCTTCGATCTCGATGTGCGCTTCGGCAATCGGAAACTGCACACCCTGGTTCTGCCCGATGGGGCGGCCGAACACCACGCGATCACGGGCATAGGCGGCGGACTTTTCGATGAACCAGCGACCATCACCGATGCATTCGGCGGCGATCAGCGTGCGCTCGGCATTCAGGCCATCGAGGATGTAGCGAAAGCCTTTGCCTTCCTCGCCAATCAAGCTGTCCGCCGGAATTTCCAGGTTGTCGAAGAACAGCTCATTGGTCTCGTGATTGACCATGTTGGCGATCGGTTGCACGGTCAGGCCGTTGCCGATGGCTTCACGCAGATCCACCAGGAAAATCGACATGCCTTCGGATTTTTTCGTCACCTCGGCCAGTGGCGTGGTGCGAGCCAGCAGGATCATCAGGTCGGAATGCTGGATGCGCGAGATCCACACCTTTTGGCCGTTGATCACGTATTTGTCGCCGCGCTTGATGGCGGTGGTCTTGATCTTGGTGGTGTCGGTGCCGGTGGTGGGCTCGGTCACGCCCATCGATTGCAGGCGCAACTCACCGCTGGCCAGTTTCGGCAGGTAATAGCTTTTCTGCGCCTCGCTACCGTTACGCAACAGGGTGAACATGTTGTACATCTGCCCGTGCACGGTGCCTGAGTTTCCGCCGCAACGGTTGACCTCTTCGAGGATCACCGAGGCTTCAGCCAGCCCCAGGCCGGAGCCACCGTATTCGGTGGGGATCATCGCCGCCAGCCAGCCAGCGTCGGTCAGGGCTTTGACAAAGGTTTCCGGGAAGCCTTTTTCTTCGTCGATCCTGCGCCAGTAGGTGGCATCGAATTCAGCGCACAGGGCGCGTACGCCCTCGCGGATGGCATTGAGTTCTTCAGAATGGCGGTCAGTCATTATTATTTTCCTCGACGTGTCACGCACGGCATCGCCCTGCGTGACGACGTCCGGCCAGGGGTGATCAGATCGGGTTGAAACCCAATGCGGCGCGAAAGCGATTCTTGATGCAGTGGCCGTCACGTGGCGGCAGCACCCGTGGCGGGTTCTCGGCCTTGATCTTGATCGTCGCCAGCTTCACGCCGTCGCGAGTGGCGAAGCGCTCGCGCAGGTTGTGTACGCCGTCCATGTCACGGATTTCATCGGTCCAGCTGAAACCACAGGTCTTGGCGACCTGGTCCAGAGCAATGCCGAAGCCCGCGTGGCTGACTTGCATGCCGGTTTCACCGAAATGACCGTTATCGAGCACGGCTATGGTCAGGTTGGCGGGTTTTTGCAGTGCCACCGTGGCCAGCGCACCCAACCCCATCAGCAACTCGCCGTCACCCGTGACGACCACGACCGACTTGTCCGGTTGAGCATTGGCCAGGCCCAAACCAACAGTGATGGCACTGCCCATGGCGGCCCAGAGGTAGTAGTTCAAGTCATTGTCACCGGCGGCCATGACGTCATAGGACGCCGAGCCCAGCCCGGTCACGACCAGCACATCCTTGCGGTCGGCCAGCAAGGTCTTGACCACTTCACGGCGGCACAAGCTGTGGTTTGCGCTTACTTGACCCATTTCTTTTCTCCAATCAGGCGCTGACCGAGCAGCAGGGCAGTGGATGAGTCACCGTTGAACGCCATCGTGGCGGCACCGTGCAGCAGCGGCGCGACGTCTTCAGGGACGTCCGCGCGCCAGGTCATGACCTTCATCAGATTCAGCGAGGCTTCGGTGGCCTGGCCCATCGGGTTTTGCCAGGCGTTGAACTCGGCCCAATCACCGCGCATGGTGACCACCATCAACAGCGGAAAACCGGCACAGACTTGCAAGGCGAGGGTATTGATGCAGTTACCGACCCCGCTGGATTGCATCAACAGGGCGCCGCGTTCACCGCCCAACCAGGCACCTGCCAGGTAGCCGATGCCTTCTTCTTCGGTGGTGAGGACGACGGCCTTGATGTCGGGGTCGGCATACGACATGCGAATCGCTGCCGAATGGCCGGCATCCGGTACGAAGACCACGTGTTTGACGTTGTGGGCCTTGAGCACGCGGAACACGTCCTCTTGCCAATCCTGTCCCACGGGTTGTCCAGCTTCTGTTGACATGCCCATCTCCCAAGCAGTGCTGCTTTTGTGTTTTGACACATTCTGGGAGTGCTGGAGGTTTACGACGACTACCGTTTTTGTCTTTGAGATATGCCCATTTTGTATGGCTTGGCCGAGGTTTCGCCGGCAAACGGTCGGCTTCGATAGCCACGTTGTATGGGAACGGGCGGCTCAATTCAGATTGCAGCCGCCACCGGGGCGAGAGAAAAAAAGTTCAAAGACAAATGAGAATACGTATCAAAAACTAAGCGTGCGGTATACCATGCGGCACAAATTTCTGGCAGTTATGCCTCCCCATTTGGCTTATTCGTAAAGGTTTTACCCATGCGTCGAACTCTGCTTTCAATCTGTGTCGTGCAGGCTTTTTCCCCATTGTCATGGGCTGAACAAGCACCTGCGCACACGCAGAGTCTGGAGTTGCAAGCCACCGACATCGTCGGTACGTCGGAATATGAAACGGCTCAGGGACCCGTGAAGGGCTACCGGGCAACTCGCTCTGCCAGCGCCACGCGAACCGACACCTCGATTCATGAAACGCCGCAGTCCATCAGCGTAGTGACCAGGGATGTGGTCGAGGACATTGCCGCCACTCGCCTTCAGGACGCGCTCGACTATGCGGGTGGGGTAGGACGGGCCAACAACTTCGGCGGGCAGGGACTGACCACCTTCACGGTGCGTGGATTTACCACCGGCGAGTTTTACCGCAATGGTTTTCCGATCAATCGCGGTTATCCGAACATGCCCGACGCAAACACCATCGAGCGGCTGGAAGTGCTGCGCGGCCCCGCGACGACACTGTATGGCCGGGGTGATCCTGGTGGCACGTTCAATGTCGTCTCCAAGCAGCCGCTGACGCAGCGCACGGTCACGGTGGGCAGTCAGTTCAATGACCAGGGCATGAAACGCGGCACGCTGGATGCCTCCGGCCCGCTCGACGAAGAGGGGCGTCTGGCGTATCGCTTGAACGTGGTGGGCGAGGGTGGCGATATCTTTCGCGATCATGTTGAAACCGAACGCTACGGCGTGACGCCGGTTTTGTCCTGGCAAGTCACTGATGACACCAAAGTGATCTTCGAAGGTGATTTCATGCGTAATAATCACCCGCTGGATCGGGGTGTGACGCGCTATCCGAATCAGATTGGCACTGCGTCGCGTGACACGTTCTTCGGTGAAAAAGACGTCGGCAAATTGCACAACGACAACAACATGGCCCAGCTGCGGTTCGAACACTTCCTGAACGACAACTGGACACTGGGCGGTGGTTTCCAGTGGCTGGATGGCACCTTGCAGGGCAATGCCGTTGAAGCCAATGGCGTCGCTGCCGACGGGCGCACCCTGGGCCGCAACTTCAACTATCGCAAACTGGAGTGGACGGACAAGGACACGCAACTGAACCTCACCGGGCATTTCTCCACCGGTGGCTTCGATCACACCTTGTTGACGGGTATCGAATACGAGGATTACGACTACAACTCCATCATCCAGCGCTCCAGTGGTGCGGTCAGTGCCTACCCGATCGATATTTTCGACCCGGTGTATGGCCAGCCTCGTCCGGCGTTGACCCGCACGCCGACCCACGACAAGGAAAACCTCAAGACCTACGCGGCCTTCGTCCAGGATCAGGTGGCGTTGACCGAACGCTTGAAAGTCTTGGCGGGCGCCCGTTTCGAGCGATTCGAGCATGACTATGAAACCTTTGTGCCGGGTGGCAGAAGCTGGGAAGCGAGCGACAATGCGGTGACGCCGCGTCTCGGCGTGCTGTATGACCTGACCGATACCGTGGCGGTGTATGCCGATACCGCGCGCTCATTCAAACCCAATTCCGGGGCCAGCCGTCAGGGTGGCGGCTTTGATCCGGAAAAGGGCAAGTCCTATGAGATGGGTATCAAGTGGGAGGCACTGGATCGGCAGTTGAGTGTTGACGCAGCGATCTACCAGATTGAAAAGCGCAACGTCCTGACCACCGACCCCGTGGATTCCACGTTCAGCGTGGCGGCTGGCGAGGTCCGCAGCCGTGGCTTTGATCTGAACGTGGCAGGCAACGTCACCCCAGAGTGGCGGGTGATTGGCGGCTATGCCTATGTCGACGCCGAGGTCACCCAGGACAACGTCATCCAGTCGGGCACCCGGCTGATGAACATTCCGAAAAACAGTTTCAGCCTGCTCAACGTTTACGAATTCCAGGACGGCCATCTGAAAGGGCTGGGGTTGGGCGTGGGGGGTAAATACGTCGATGAGCGAGCGGGCCAGACTGCCAACACGGCGTTTTCCATGGGCAGTTATACCGTCGTCGATCTGCTGGGCTTCTACAAGGTCAATGACAAGCTCAGGCTCAATCTCGATGTGAAGAACGTGTTCGATCGTGACTACGAGGAGGGAGCCTTCGGTAATGTCTATGCCTACCCGGGTGCGCCGAGAACTGTCCAGGTCGGGTTTTCCTATACCCTGTAATAGCAAAAGGGCCCATGAATCATCATGGGCCCTTTGCGTTCAGCTATTGATACTCAACCAATCAGACTCTTGCAGCCTGCGCCCCGGCACATCCCTTCAAGCCGGTGCGCTCTTCCACCTCGCCGGAGCCACTGATGTAGCCATACCGTGACAGGTTCGGCATGAGAATCGCGGCGATGAAGGTCACAGTCACGACCGCTGCGACGTAAAAGAAAAAATACTCCTCGATGCCCTGTGACCGTAGTGACAATGCCACGTATTCAGCAGTGCCGCCGAAAGCCGCATTGCCCACGGCATACGGAAATCCCACACCCAATGCACGTACCGCTGGCGGGAACAGTTCAGCTTTGACGATACCGGCAATCGGTGTGTAGAGCGACGCAATCGCAAGGCCGCCGAACACCAGCAGGAACGCCATGAACGGATTGCTGACCGACTGCAGTGAATAGAGCAGGGGGATCACCAGCAACATGGCCAACCCGGAGAACATCAGCATGTGTGCCTTGATCCCGATACGGTCGGCGAGCAAGCCGAAGAGCGGCTGGCAGAACATGAAACCGACCAGTGCCGCGGTCATGATGAAACTCACCGTTTCCGGGCTGATCCCTGCCGAGATCACCAGGAATTTCTGCATGTACGTGGTGAAGGTATAGAAGTACAGCGACCCGCCGATGGTGAACGCCACCACCAGGGCGACGGCACGTTTGTGCTTGAACATGCCGCGCAAGGAGCCGGCATCTTTGCGGTTCATGTCTTTCTTGTTGGCGGTTTCATGCATGGCACGACGCAGATACACCACCACAATCGAACTCAGGGCGCCGATGAAGAAAGGAATCCTCCAGCCCCATTCGCGCAACTCATCGCCCGTCAGGGTTTGCTGAAGAATGACCACGGTCATCAAGGCCAGCAACTGACCGGCAATGATGGTGAAGTATTGGAACGACCCATAAAAGCAGCGGCGGCCGGGTGTCGCGATTTCACTGATGTAGGTGGCACCGGTGCCGTACTCCGCACCGACAGACAGCCCTTGAATCAATCGGGCGATCACGAGCATCACGGGTGCAGCGACGCCGATCGTCTCGTAAGTCGGCATGACCGCGATCAGCAGTGAACCGGCGCACATCATGAACACCGAGATAATCATCGAGACCTTGCGACCGCGAGTATCGGCAATCCAGCCGAAAATCCAGCCACCGAGGGGACGCATGAAAAAGCCCACGGCGAAAACGCCGGCGGTGGCGAGCAGTTGGCTGGTGGTGTCGCCCTTGGGGAAAAACGAAGCGGCGAAATAGATGGCGGTGTAGGCGTAAATGAAGAAGTCATACCATTCCACCAGGTTGCCCGAACAGGCACCCATGATGGCTTTGACGCGATTGGGGCTTTTCGCCGCAGGGTCTTCGGCGATGTGGTCGTTGGGGTCTGTGAGGGATCTGGACATGGTGTTCACCCTTTATTCAAGGCGAGGCGATACGAAGAGCACATCTGGGTGCTGCGACGTTGCTGGCTCGATGGGTTGATGTGCTTAACGCAGGAATGTGAACCCGTCGATGACCTGGTCATCCGAGGTGAGGGCGCTGGGAGGGTGCGCTTGAGACGTCGACACTTTGAGGTCTGAAAAAATCGGACAAGCCGGGTAGAGAGACGCATTGCAGAACATGGCGCAAGCCCTCGTATCTTATTCTTGTAGTGAGTCGTTCGCTCTGGGCGACGACGTTGATTGCAAGCTACCGCAGACTGCCGAGGGTAATAAGCCGTGGGTCAGCCTAACTGATATACCAAAATTTTATAGCTCGCCCCGCCACTCCGGCCCGCTCGGGGTTGCCACGCGCTCATAAGGCCTCGGACCGCATGACCCGTGGCTTGCAGCTGAGTCTTGAGTGCGCAAATGCGTTTACACTCACTTTACCCTTCGACGCATATCGCGCCGAGCCCGACTCTGACTGGCCTGGTAATGGATGTCGTTCAACTCAAGACCCTGATTCACGTTGCCGAACTGGGCAGTCTCAGCAAGGCCTCCGATCGGTTGCACATTGCGCAACCAGCCCTCAGTCGACAGATCCGATTGCTGGAGAAAGAGCTCGGCACCTATCTGTTTGACCGACACGGTCGGGGCATGGAAATCACCGATGCCGGTCGAGAGGTACTGGCGCACGCCACCCGAATCATGGAAGAAATGGAGTCCATTCGAAGCTCCGTGGTGGGGGGGAAGTCTTCTTTTCGCGGGACAGTCGTTATCGGCACCACACCGACGGTGGCGGAAATTGTCACGGTCCCATTGGTGCGCAAAATCAAGGAAGCGCATCCCAATCTCGCCATCCGGTTCTCTTCGGCTTTCAGCGGGTATCTGCTGGACTGGGTTCAGCGCGGTGAGCTGGAACTGGCCATTTCCTACGACCCGCAACCCCTGCACACCCTGCGAATTCTGCCGGTGATGATGGAAAACCTGCTGCTGGTCGGTCCCGCCAGTGCCAACCTGCGCATCGATACGCCAGTGTCCTTCGAGTCCTTGGCCGAGCAGCCACTCGTACTGCCCAGCGCGCGCCACAGCCTTCGTGCGATCCTGGACGACTGTGCCCGGGAAGTCGGGATCAAGCTCAAGACCAGTGTTGAAGCGGACTCTTTCGGGGCGATGATCGATCTGGTTCGCAACGGCTTCGGCTTGACCGCGCTGCCCCTGGCGTCGATCTATGCGCAAGTCGAATCCGGCGTGCTATCGGCAGCCCCTTTGGTCGATCCGGTTCCCATGCGCAAACTGGTCCAGGTGTTTCCCGCCGACAGGCGGGTCAGCCCCGCGGCGAAATTCGTCGGTGAGGCATTCATCGAGATCGCGGCCGATCTGGTCAGTCGCAAGATCTGGGCCGGGCACATGCTCTGAGAACCTTGTGCATGCGCCCTGTCGTGCTGGTCCTGATCCTGTCGCTGTTCGGCTGCGCTACCGCGCCCGACCCGCCGAGGGGCGAGGACGGCGATTGGCGGTCTTTCTATGTCGTGAATCATGGCCTGCATACCGGGTTGGTGATTGCGCGCCCTGATCTGCTTCAGGTACTTCCCGCACTGGCCGAAGCGTTCGGCGATGGTGACTTCGTTGAACTCGGCTGGGGTGACGAGGATTTCTACCGAGCCCCACAGGCCACCTTGGGCCTCGCCCTGCGGGCTTTGTTCGGCTCGACGGGCACCGTGCTGCATGGGGTCAGGATTGACGGCGACCCCAAACGGCGTTTCGCCGCAAGCGAGGTCATCGAGGTGCGGGTGAGGGAGGACGGTTACCGGCGACTGCTCGCGTTCGTGGCCGGGACCTTCACCCACTCGGCGACTGGCACCCTGGCGGCTCTCGGGCCTGGCCTGTATGGAGAGAGCCGGTTCTATCAGGCCGAGGGTAGCTATTCGCTGTCCTATACCTGCAATACCTGGGTCGCACAAGCGCTGGCCGCGAGCAGTTGCGCCATGTCGCCTGCAACGGTGATTACGGCGGGGAGTGTCATGTCGCAGTTACGCCGGGCGACAGCGGGTGGTGCGACCTGCATGGCCAACCGGTAGCCTGCGTTGAAGTTTCTCAGACAGCAGTGATCGTCGTACGCATTATTTTATTTGGGTTCCGGGCACGAACAATTTGCTGGGGTCATCGACCTCCTTCAGGTCGACCAGGGCTCGGCAAACGCAATGCGAGAATTGTTTCTGCAACGTATCGGGGTCTTTCCAGGCTATTTGCGATGCCTGCAAATGTTGTCCCTCGGGGGATTTGTAACAGACACAATTGTCCAGACGGGTGATGCCGTCATTTGTGCTCTGACACGCCGTGGTCAGCAAACAGATCGCGATGAGCGTGACGATGCGTTTCATGGGCTCCCCTCCGAGTCTGATGTGAAGGGCGATAGAGGCAAAATGCAATCTGCTCGATAAGCCCGACAATAGAAGGAAGCTTAGCTGTCATTTTCCAGCGCTCAATAATTCGGCGATGCTCGCTAAAGACCCAGCTTGCGCTTGAGTTCGGCCTCGCTCCAAAGGCCGCTGAGCGGGCCGCCCGGCAGACCTTCATGGGCTCGCGCCAACGGGAACAGCACCGGCACGAAACCGGCGTCGCGCACCAGGCGGGTGCCCATTTCCCGGGCATGGGCATCGTCAGCGAAAACCGGAATTGCCTTGTTTTGGCCGGACTGGTCTTTCATGGCGGCGTAGCCTACGGCGTTGAAAGCCCGCGCCAGGTGCACCCCGGGCAGATACTGCTGGTCTGCCAGGGCGACGCCTGTCTCCAGTGCCTTGCGCCCGACGTCACCGTCGCGGCCGCTGAACGGGTTGCTGGTGCTGAACAGTACCTTGCCGTCGAGCTTGCCTTTGAGCTGTTCGGACAGCACCGGCATTGCGCCGTAGGGAACGCTCAACACGATCACATCACCCCATGTCGCGGCGTCGCTTACCGAGCCCGCCCGCGCGTTGGGACCGGCGGCGTTGACCAGACCTGTCAGCGCCTCGGGGTGGCGAGAGGAAAACATCACGGCGTGCCCGGCTTTTGCCCATAGGGTGCCCAGCGTACCGCCGACTTTGCCGGCGCCGATCACGCTGATCTTGAGGGTTTGCGCCATGGCCTGGCTGGTGCACAACACCATGGTGGCAAAGATCAAAAAGAGGATTCTGGACATACGCTGCGCTCCTGTGTGGGAAGGCGATCCTGTATCCACCGTAGTAGAGGCTGCGGATAAACGAAAGGTGCGCAGGGTGCCGCTCATGCCAAACGCCCGGTGGAGGCCAGGCATTTGGTTTTCAGAGGTTCGCCCGAGGGTGTCAGTTGACGACAAAGCCCGCCCCGACCGGGTCATTGCGCTCGATCACCCAGCGCGAAGTGCCCAGGATGCTGGCCGTGCCCTTGACGGTCGGCCGCACTGCGCGGGTGCCGTTGAGGTCGACTTCGCCCAGCAGGCAGCCTTCGAAGGTGCCGCTGCCCAACAGGCCTTCGGACAGAATGGGCTGGTTCAGGCCCAGTTTTCCCCGGGCTTCGAACATGGCCATCATCGCGCTGGTGCCTGTGCCACCGGGGGAGCGGTCGAGCTGGCCGGCGCTGAAGACGTGGACATTTTTGTAGAACGCGCCTTCGATGGTCGCCGGGTGCCAGAAGGTGATGAAGTTGAGGTCGTTGATATGGGCCTCGGTGGGGTGCTGAATCTTCAACTGCTTGTTGATCTGGTCACGGGCCAGCAGGCCAAGGCGCGACAGTTCGCTGCCGTTGTCGGGGCTGATGCGCAAGTCACAATGGGTCAGGTCGACGATGCCGAAGTAGTTGCCGCCCCAGACCAGATCCGCCTTGAGGTCGCCATAGCCCGGCAGATGGATCGGGATGTCCTGGGCGGCAACGTAGGCCGGCACGTTTTCGAAACGGGTCCAGAGCACAGTGTCACCTTCCGACGCCACCTCGGCCACGACCAGGCCGGCGGTGGTTTCAAAGCGGATTCTGGTGATGCCGTTTTCACCGCGCGGCACAAGGCCCAGGGCGACCATGGCCATGCTCACGGCGATGGTACCGTGGCCGCACATGTGCGAGTACACGCTGCCATCCATGTAGATCAACCCGGCGTCGAACTCACCGCTTGAAGGCGGAGTGAGGAAAACCCCGAACATGTCCTTGTGTCCGCGCGGTTCCTGCATCAGCGCCTTGCGCAGCCAGTCGTAGTTCTGCTCGAGAAAGGCACGCTTGGCCAGGATGCTGGAGCCGGCGGGGTAGGGAATGCCGCTGTGGACGATGCACAGTGGTTCGCCTTCGGTATGGGTGTAGATGACATCGAACGTGTCTTGCATGCGCATGACGGAACTCCTGGCTTACGGGATGTATGAGAGAGGGTTATTTGCGTTCTGACAAAAGGTCGAGACCGATGCACAGGTCCAGAATGATCACGGCGACAACGACGACGATGATGGTGGCCCCGGAGGCGGCGGCAATGGTCGGGTCGACGGTGTACTGCACGTAGTTGAAGAGCTTGACCGGTATGGTGTTGAGGTCCGGCGTGGTGTTGAAGATCGACAGCTCCACGTTGATCCATGACGAGATGAAGGCAAAGATCGACCCGGTCACCAGTCCCGGCCGGATCTGGGGCAGCACCACCAGGAAGAACGTGGCCCAGGGTGTGCCACCCAAATCGCTCGACGCTTCTTCCAGGGCGCGTTGCTCGGGCGTCAGCATCGACAGTACCGAACGCAGGACGAAAGGCGAGATGATGATGGTGTGGCCGATCAGCAACGCCAGGAAGCTGCGGGTCAACCCGAAGTAGCCGCCGAACTGCAAGAGCGCCGCGCCGAGCACGATGTGCGGAAACACCAGTGGCGAAGTCAGGGCGGCGAGGATCGTGCCTTTGCCGGGGAAGTCGTAGCGGGCCATCGCCAGGGCCGCCGGCACGCTGAGCAGCACCGCGACACAGGTAGCGACCAGGGCCAGTATGGTGCTGGTGGCAAAGGACGCGACATAGCTTGGGTCGCTGAGCATTTTGGCGTACCAGTCCAGCGTCCAGCCTTGGGGCGGGAAGGCCAGGAATGAGGTGGCGGTCACGGAGACGCCGAGAATGACGATCAGGGGCAGCAGCAGGTAGCCCAGCACGGCCCAGGCCACCAGCCTGACCAACAGTTGAGTGATCATGGGTTGTTCCCCCGGATATTCCCGACACGCCCGGCAAGCCCGACCATTACCAGGGTAAAGATCAGCAGCACGACGCTCAGCGCCCCGCCATAGTTGAAGTCGAAGACCGAACTGTATTGCTGGAAGATCAGCATCGAGAGCACGGAAATCCGTCCTCCGGAGAGCAGCGCCGGGGTGACGTAGGCGCTTGCCGCCAGTGTGAACACCATGATCGAGCCGGAAATGATGCCGGGCATGGTCAGTGGCAGCACCACATGGAAAAACGTGGCGCGGGGGCTGGCACCCAGGTCACCGGACGCCTGTTCGCAGGCCGGGTCGACTTGGGCCAGGGCATTGCCGGCCGCGAGCACAATGAACGGCAGCAGGATGTACACCATGCCGATCAGGATCCCGAGTTCGGTGCCCAGGAAACGTACCGGCGTATCGATCAGGCCGGTCTCCAGCAGGCTCTGGTTGACCAGGCCCTTGCGCCCCAGCAGAACCATCCAGCCGAACGAGCGGACGATGTTGCTGGTGAACATCGGCACGACTAACAGGATGACGCAGGCTCGGCGCCAGGCACGCCATTTCACGACGCGCACCAGATACCAGGCCAGCGGATAACCGAGTAACAACGAGGTCAGGGTGGTCAGCGCGGCGATACGGAACGTCACCAGAATCACATCCCAGTGGTACTGGTCGCCCAGCACCCGGATGTAGTGATCCAGGGTGAAGGTCTGATCCGCGCTCTGGGTCAGGCTGGCGAAGATCACAACCGCAAAAGGCGCAAGAAAGAACGCCGTGAAAAACGCCAGGGCGGCCAAGAGCATCAACCACGGAGCGAGCGCCGTGCGTTTCATACCGGCTCTCCGATCAGGTGCAGATGCTCGGGATGGAAGCCCAGGCGCACGGCGCTGCCGGCGATCAGGTCGGCCCGAGGCAAGCCCATGGTGCGCGCCACGATGGGCTGCCCGTCGATCACGGAGTGGACCAGGGTGTGGCTGCCGACGCTGACGACATCGGTCACAGTGCCGTGGATTTCATGGCAACCGAAAACTTGTGGAGCTGATGCATCAAGCACCTGCACATGCTCGGGGCGCAGCACGGCCACTCCGCGCGGCAGCAGGTTTTTTTCAATGCGTGAGATCGGTTCATGCCGGATCGCCAGGCGAATCTCGCCGCTATCGCTGGCCTGATAGCTGATCAGGTTGGCCTCGCCGATGAAGTCCGCGACAAAACGCGAAGCGGGTTTACTGTAAATCTCGCTGCTGGTCCCGACCTGTTCGATGCGTCCGGCATTCATCACCACGATGCGGTCGGCGATGGTCATCGCCTCTTCCTGATCGTGGGTGACGAAAATGAACGCAATGCCCAGTTTGGCCTGCAGATGCTTGAGCTCAAGCTGCATGCGCTTGCGCAGTTTCATGTCCAGCGCCGAGAGCGGCTCGTCGAGCAGCAGCAGTTTCGGTTGGTTGACGATGGCGCGAGCCAGCGCCACGCGCTGCTGCTGTCCACCGGACATGCCGCGCGGATAACGGTCTTCCAGGTCTTGGAGGCCGACCATCGCCAATGCCTCTCGGGCCTTGAGCCGTGCTTCGGTACGATTGACACCCTGGCGCCGCGGTCCGTAGGCGACGTTTTCCAGGACGGTCATGTGCGGAAACAGCGCGTAGTTCTGGAACACGGTATTGAGTGGCCGACGGTAAGGCGGCAAACGACTCACATCCTGGCCGTCGATGGCGATGCTGCCGGAATCGGGTTGCATGAAACCGGCGATCGAACGCAACAAGGTGGTCTTGCCACAACCGCTGGGGCCGAGCAGGACGATGAACTCGCCTTGCTCGATGTCCAGGTGAATGTTGTCCAGCGCCTGGAACGGCCCGAAGTTTTTACAGACGCTGTCGATGCTCAACAAAACTGACATTGCAGACCTCTTGAGCTAGTTGGCGGTGACTTTGCGGTTCCAGTCGTTGGTAACGCTGGCGCGTTGCGCGTTGATCTGGCTCCAGTCGAACAGCCGCAGACTATCGATCGAACCGCCCACACCCCATGGCAGCTTGCGGGCGACGTCTTGCGCCACCTCGACACCCTTGACCGCCGGACCCAGGTACAGCTTGCCGGCCAGGCAGGATGCGGCTTCCCTGGTCAGCGCGGTGTTGATGAACTGCTCGCCGGCCTTGCTGTTTTTCGCGCCCTTGATCAGGTGCAGGCGTGCGTCGGTAGCCCAGGCGCCTTCCTTGGGAATGGTGAAACCTATGGGGGCGCCCTTGTCGATCAGGTCCCAGGCACCCACATTGAAATGCGCGCCGATGATGGCTTCGCCGCTCTGGAAGGCATTGGTGGCGGCACCCGAGCTGTCGAAGAACAGTGCGGTGTCCAGCGCGCCCAGCTTGGTGTAGACCTGCTCCAGGTTGGCGCGGTCGATACCCCAGACGTCCGCCATGAAAAACACGAACGGCACTCCGGAAGAGTTGGCGGGCGAGGGCAGGGCGATGGCGCCGGCATAATCAGGCTTCCATAGATCTTTCCAGCTGGCGGGCGCCTCTTTGATTTCCTTGGTGTTGTACGTCAGGCCAAGGGAGTAGAAGCCGCTGCTGACGGCGAAGGTATGGCCATCTTTGGTGTATACGGCTTTTTCCTGCACGTTCTTGAGGTTCGTAATGGCCGCGGGATCAAGATCGGCGACGACGCCGGCGGCATAGGCCATTTCACTGATGCCACCGTCCATCCAGGCCACATCAATGGTCGGGCTGGACTTCTGTTGCTGGAGTTTGGCCAGGGTGGTGGTCGAGGTGCCGACCTCCGGTGCAACGGCGATGCCGGTCGCTTGCGTGAAAGGTTCTGCAACACATTTGAGGAAGGCCTCCCCCCAGTTACCGCCATACAACGCAACGGTCAGCTTTTGCTGTTCAGCCAGGGCGGCCTGTGAGGATATGCAGCCGGTAACTAAAAGAGCGACGGTGATTTGCTTACCTGTCTTCAGTTTCATCGTGTGTCCTCTGGGGCGTTGTTGGACTTTTTCCCCTGGCCTGCATCTTGCTCGTATCGTTGAGGCGAGCGCTTGCACTTCAGGGTCTTAAAGTTGAATAGTTAGGTCATGCCAAAAATGACTCAGATACATCGCGATTGCCATCTGCCTGACTCCCCCGGAGCCGGGGTGGGAAACCGTCCGCAGCTGTCAGTGGGGCTGGTCCTGCTGGATCAATTCACGCTGGCGGCGTTTTCCGGATTTATCGATGTGCTGCGCTTGTCCGCTGACCTGGGGGGCGGTAGCCGGCAGATCCATACGGCGTGGCGTGTGATGAGCGTCGACGGTTTGCCGCGAACCTCCAGCGCCGGGATCGCCCTGGAGGTGTCCGGAGGCCTGGCGCAAGAGCTGGACGCGTTCGATTACGTGGCCATCTGCGGTGGCAACGACTATCTCAATACCCATCTGCCGGTCCATTTCCGCGACTGGCTGCAGCGCGTAGCGAAGAGTCGCACGCGGTTGCTGGGCATCTGCACAGGCACGTTCGCCCTGGCGCAGGCGGGTGTGGTCGGTAGTCGGTCGGTGTGCGTGCACTGGAATGTGCTGGATGCGTTTCGAGCGCGTTTTCCCAAGACCCCGGCGGCGGTGGACCATCTGTTCATCGATGAGGGCGATCTGATCACCTGCGCCGGCTCGACGGCAGCCATCGACCTGGGTTTGTACCTGGTGGCCCGGCACTGCGGGCGGGAAAAAGCCCAGCAGGCGGTGCGGCACATGATGCTGCAGGGTATTCGCCAGGGACGTCAGCCCCAGGCGCACTTCTACGCCAACCTGGCAGACATCAAGGATGAACGCGTGCGGCAGGCCGCGCACTATATCGAGCAACGCATGGACAGCCTGCCGACCCTGGATGCCATCGCGCGCTATGTCGGGCTCGGACGACGCCAACTGACACGGGCATTCCAGCAGTCACTGGGGCTTTCACCCATGGAGTTCCAGCGCTCGTTGCGGGTCGAGTACGGAGGCTGGCTGCTGGTGAACAGCCAGAGCAGCATCACCCAGATCGCCATGGACTGTGGCTTCTCCGACGGCGCTCATTTCTCCCGCGAGTTTCGTGCACGGTTTGGCGTCTGTCCGCGGGAGTACCAGCGCCTGGAGCGGGCAGAGTGATTGCGTGCCCATCACCCTCGATCCAGGAACGGCCATCTGACAACCCCGCATCGCTCAACTACGTTGCGTTCTGAAACCCTGTCTCAACCTGTGGCGTAAGGAACTGACACATGCGCAGCAGCAGGTTGCCTGCTTTGTTAGAGCACGGGGAGGTACGACAGCGTTGAATCGCGGTATTTTCCGGATGGTCAGTGCAATGCGCTGGATCTTCTATCCAGAGCCCTGAAGCTCAATTGCACGGCTGTACCCCGTTGTTCCTGGCTTGTCAGGCTCGCCTCTCCGCCAAAACTCTGCATGATCTGCTTCACCATGGTCAGCCCTATACCCAGCCGGCCTTGCCGGGTGGTGTAGAAGGATTTGAATGCCATCATTTCTTGTTGCCGAGACGTTCCATCCCCGGTGTCCGCAATGGTGAGATGCAACCATTGATGGGCTTGGTCCACGTTGGCCTGGAAGGTTAACCGGCCGCCTGCCGGCATCGCCTCTATGGCATTGGCGACGACACACTTGAGAATCTGCGAAAGCAGCAGCGGATTACTGATGATCCTCGGCGTCGGTTCATTGTTGAACTCCACCTGGATTCTTGATTGAGCCAGCTGCTGGCTGAAGCCGTTAAGTGTGGCCTGCACCATCGCCATCGGCTCCACCAGTTCGACCTCGCCACGGATCGGGCTCAAACACAGCAGCAATTCATGCACCCACCGCGACATCCGATCCACCTGACTGACGATGTCGTCGATGTTCTTCCTCGCAGGCTGGCCGTCCATGTCTCTGGCCAATTCTGCGCTTGAGCGAATGCAGGCCAAGGGATTGCGAAGGCTGTGGGCGACCGCCGTGGACATTTCGACCAAGCCGCCGTAGGTCTTGTTGGCAACAACCTGGTCTTCTTGCAAGGCCAGCGCAATCGATGCGCGTCGGGCTATCCAATAAACCCCGAAGTAAAACAGCAGGCCGCCCATCGTCGACAGCCAGATGATCCAGTGCCCACGCTTGAGGCTTGCAATCAGGTCGAGCGGCTCCCGATAAACTTCAACCACCGCCTGGATGTTCCCGCTGTCATCCACAATAGGGATGTAGCTCTCGATGAAGAACATTTGGGGGGCGCGAAAAAATTTCTGTTCTTTGCGGTCTTTATCCACCTCATTGTACTGGGTGGTAACCCGGTCTTTGGCTTTGAATGTCTCTTCAAGCTCGTCATTCAAGATTTGCTTTCCAACCAGATGCGGATTGGTCGACCAGACCACTGTGCGATGGGGTGAGTAGATAGAGATCAGGAGGGCATCGGGAATACGCGAAAGGTACTCCAGGAGCTCGGACCTTACAGGTTGTCTGTCCGTTGACAGTGATTCCACTTGCAGGCGTTGCGTAGCCTCTGCGATCTGTATGCCGGCCAATCCGTGATGGCGAATCTCACCTTTGGCGACGGTTTGGATGAGCTGCGCGAACATCAGGGCATCGCGTTCCAGGCTTTCGGTGACCAGGAACCTGATTGACACGGAACCGAGCCCAAAAGCAATGACGCCAATCAGAAGAAAACTGACAACCGAAAACCACCGCATGAGATTGAATTGCCGGGTGGGGGCAATCGAGTCAGCCGTTCTTCGGCGTAAGCGTCTGAACAATGCGGCAGTGGCTTGCATAGGATTGCCCCAGGTGTGCTGCTGATCTTGTTGTCGCAGCTTCAACCGCTAACGGTGCGTTGTTGTACCCGAAGCATTCTCTATGCCAGATGTTTAACGACAATTGAGGTTGTGGCGCATAGACCGGGCGTTTGAGCGGCGCGGTGCGATTTCAGGCCTGTCCGAAAGTACGGCAGGCTGTTGCGGGAAACGGGTAGCAGGCCCCGTTTGTGGGGAATTCGGAACCTCGCGAAAGGCGCGCGCTCAATGCCTGTCATACATCGATCTGCAACTCCAGGTCGCCATTTTCCAGCGTTCGCGCCTGAGCGACCGTGCCAGTCACACCGTCTTGAGGAACGCTTGCGGGCTACAAAGCGCAGGCCTCGCACGCTCATAAATAAAAGGAGCGATTGAGCCGGGTTGTGGTCGATTCAAATAGCGAGGCAAGAAAAATGCTATCGCATTGCGATCCTTCAGGCAGAGAGGTGAATACCTTGAACAGCATCATTTACATCATCGGGTTGGTCGTGGTCATTGCAGTCGTCCTGTCGTTCCTGGGATTTGCATAGGCGCGGCAGTATCTTCTTGGCTGGTTGCATTGATCTGACTGGCATTCCTGTCGATCCCTGGTTCATAAGGGGCGAGCGAGCCGCCCGCCCTTGGCCAGGTTGCCGGTCAGACGTCACTTGGCAAGCGCGCTGAACCAGCCTGCGATGCACTCGCGCACCAGGCGCGTGGCGTTGCGCTAGCGACGATAGTAGCGATGACCGTGATCGTAGCGGTGGCGCATGGCTCGATCATGGTGGCGCTCCCAATCACGACGGCGTTCAGCTTCCCGTCGGGCTTGCTCTCTACGCCATTGATCTCGACGCCAATCGTCTCGGCGCCAATCGTCCCGACGATCGTGCCAACGACCGTCATGCCAGTATCGGTCGTCATGGGCAAGCAACGGGCCCGACGGGTTGTCGGCCTTGCTGCTCAGGGTTGGCCAAGGGTTGCCGGCGGCCTGGGCAGGCGCCTGAACAGCTGTGACTTCCGTTGTGAAGGCAGGGGTTGAGGTCTTCATCTGTGTGGCTGATGCCGAGCCCAATGCCGCGAACGCGAACAGGCCGAAGAGCACCATCCGTGGGTCAAGGATTTTCATGAGCGAAAACAACCTCTGATTGACAATTGGGCGTGTGGCCATCCTGCTGCGCAAAGCCCGCGAAGTCGCGCTTATCGGTCGGATGTGCCTACCCACATAGACCGATAAATAGAGAAAAGTTCTAGGGGTCGCCGTTTAAATAGCCGACGACCTCAGCGATAGATTTGCGTTCATCTCATGGAAAAAAAAAGCCACGCAAATGCCGAATCAGTGGGAATGACGCGGATTGCCGCTGCGCGCGATGACCCGCAAGTGCAAGGTCGCAGGCTCCAGGCAACCCCCCGTCGATAGTTGGCCAACCTGCTGTCGGTAGATTTCCTGCCAAGGGGTTTGCGAGGCCGGGATAAAGGGTTTGAATGCCGCCTGGCGACGGGCGATTTCGCTCTCGTCCACCAGCAGATCCACTCGGCGGGCATTGAGGTCAACGCGAAGCCGGTCATTGGTTTTCAGCAATCCAATCCCACCCCCCACAGCGGCTTCAGGGGACATGTTGAGAATCGACGGACTCGCCGAGGTGCCGCTTTGGCGTCCATCGCCCAGACAGGGGAGGGAATCAATGCCTCGTTTGATCAATTCTGCCGGTGGTGCCATGTTGACTACTTCAGCGCTACCCGGATAACCCACGGTGCCGCAGCCTCGAATGACCAGAATGCAGCGCTCATCGATGTCCAGAGCAGGATCGTTGATTCGAGCGTGATAATCCTCAGGGCCTTCGAAAACGATGGCTCTGGCTTCGAAACTGTTTGGCGCGCCAGGTTCGGACAGGTAGGTTTTCCGGAAGGCTTCGCCCACCACCGACATCTTCATGATGGCGCTGTCGAAAAAATTACCGCTCAGCACGATGAACCCTGCCCGTTGGATCAAGGGGTCCTCATAGGCGTGGATGACATCGGTATCGCTGGCGGCGGTATTGCTGACGATCTCACCAATCGTCTTGCCGCCGACCGTGGCGCAATCTTCATGCAGCCGTCCGGCTTTCTTCAGTTCGTGCATGACGGCAGGGACACCGCCAGCGCGGTGGAAACCTTCACCGAGGTATTTGCCGGCGGGCATGCAATTGACCAGCAGGGGGACGTCTTCACCGATGCGCTGCCAGTCTTCCAGGCTCAGATCTATCCCGGTGTGCCGCGCGATGGCGATGAGATGCGGCGGGCAATTGGTCGAGGCGCCCAGGGCAGAGGCCACTGCAATGGCATTCTCGAACGCTGCGCGCGTCATGATTTGGGAAGGGCGAATGTCTTGGCGAACCATGTCGACGATACGTTTACCGGTGGCATAGGCCATCTGCCCGCGTTCGCGGTAGGCCGCCGGAATGCTCGCGCAACCGGGCAGGGACATGCCCAGCGCTTCGGCCAGCGCGTTCATCGACAACGCTGTGCCCATGGTGTTGCAGTGACCAATCGACGGAGAGGCGGCCGTGGTCATTTCCATGAAACCTTCGTAATCGATTTCGCCACTGGCGAGCAAGTTACGCGCATGCCACAGCACCGTGCCGGAGCCAATCAACTGGCCCTTGTGGTGCCCATCCAGCATCGGCCCCCCAGACAGTACGATTGCCGGGATATCGACCGTCGCCGCCGCCATGAGGCAGGCGGGAGTTGTTTTGTCGCAGCCGGTGGTCAGCACCACGCCATCTAGCGGGTATCCATGAAGAATCTCGACCAGGCCCAAGTACGCCAGGTTGCGATCCAGGGCTGCAGTGGGGCGACGGGTTTGCTCCGCCATCGGGTGCACGGGGAACTCCATGGGAATGCCTCCCGCGTCGCGAATGCCTGCTTTGGTGCGTTGCGACAGTTCCAGGTGATGCCGGTTGCACGGAGCAAGGTCGCTACCCGTTTGGGCGATGCCGATGATCGGGCGGCCAGATTGCAGCTCCTCGCGTGTCATGCCGTAGTTCATGAAGCGTTCGACGTAGAGCGCGGTCATGTCCGCATGACTTGGATCGTCGAACCATTGTTGACTTCGCAGGGGCAGAGGAGCGTTTCCAGGCATGGGTTTTTTCTCTTGTCAGAAGGCTATCAACGGAAGATTGAACAACGCTGCAGGGGGCAAAATCAGGTTTGACCGAGCCTTTGCCGTGTGTTCGCAGGAATTGATGTTACCGGTAACATTTTTTTTGTAAAGGCCCCCGATCGATGTCGAATGGACGAAGGTCAACCCGCAAACGAGCAGAGGTATGCCCGTTTGCACGCATGTATAATCAGCAACAATCAGCATTAGCGGCGGTGTTTGAATGATCCGCCCGGCCATTTTTTCAGGAAAACAGGACGTCGATGAGTCACGAGGATTTAGGCAAAATCACCACGCCGCCGCGGATGGCAGACGTCGCCAAACTGGCAGGCGTGTCGAAGATGACGGTTTCCCGGGTCTTGGCCGGTCGCGATGTTTCAGAGCGCACGCAGCAGCGTGTCCAGGCAGCGATCGAAAGCCTCGGGTACCTGCCCGATGCCACGGCCGGAACCCTGTCAACCGGGCGCTCGGAATTCATCGTGGCTCTGGTGCCATCCCTGGCCAGTTCCAACTTTGCCGATACCGTGCGCGGCTTGAATGATGCCGTGAGCGAACATGGCCTGTGCCTGTTGTTGGGCGACACGGATTATCACTTGGAACAGGAGGCGTTGCTGGTACGCACGCTGTTGCGCCATCGACCGGTAGGGGTGATGTTGACAGGCAGTGCGCACCTGGACGAAACCCGCAAACTGCTGCGCCACGCCCAGGTTCCCGTGGTCGAGACGTGGGACATTCCGGCTGACCCTATCGAGCAATCGGTTGGATTTTGCAACGTATCCGCCGCTGCCGCTTTGTACGGGCACCTGCATCAGCAAGGCTATCGGCGAATTGGCTACATCGGCGGCGCTTCGGTTCTCGATCACCGTGGGCAGCAGCGTCAACAAGGTTATCTTCAGGCTGTCGCGGCGTTGGGGGCAGGGGAGCCCAGGGTGTTGGAGTATGGCGAATCACCCATCACGATGAGTCATGGCGGGGAGTCGGTGAAGCGCTTGCTGCAAAAGTGGCCGGATACGGAGGCGGTCATGTGCGTGAGTGACCTGTCGGCATTCGGGGCGATCATGGAATGCCATCGCCAGGGACGACGAGTGCCCGCGGATATTGCGATCGCCGGATTCGGTGATTTCGAGGTATCACGCTATTGCACTCCGACCATCACCACCGTCTCGGTAGATCCCTATGGAATCGGCCGGCGCGCGGGGCAATTGCTGGTGGCCAGTGCCGCTGCGCAGCGCCTTGGACTTCCACGTCCTCGGGAACGCGACGTCGTCGAATTCAAAATCCTGGCGCGTGAAAGCACTTAGAAATTTTTAAGCGGGCTGGCTTGCTTTGCTCCGAAACTAATTGCTAAATTAAAAATGTTACCGGTAACAGGGCAACTTGCAGATTCCTTTTCTCCGTCCGGACAGGCCTGGTCAGTCCGAGGTACTCAAGGTCGCAAGCCAAAACAAAAACAATCGGCATGACAACATGCCTTGAGGTCAACACATGGAATCAGTATCTCAGCGCTCTCTTGAAGGAGAGGGCTCGGCGGAGCTTACCTCCGAGGATCGTATCTACCGTAAGGTCATTCTGCGCATACTGCCGATCCTGCTGTTTTGCTACATGGCGGCATACCTGGATCGGGTCAATATCGGCTTTGCCAAGCTCGACATGCTCAACGATTTGCAATTCAGCAATACCGTCTACGCGCTCGGCGCGAGCATTTTCTTCTGGGGCTATTTCCTCTTCGAAGTGCCCAGCAACCTGTTCCTCCATCGCTTTGGAGCGCGTCTCTGGATCGCGCGTATCATGATTTCCTGGAGCATTGTCTCCATGGCTGTAGCGTTTACCGTGCCACTGGCCAAGTTCTTCCATATTGAATCGCAAACCATGTTTTACGTGCTGCGCTTCCTGCTGGGGATCTGCGAAGCCGGTTTCTTCCCAGGCGTGATTTTGTACCTCAACTACTGGTTCCCGACCCATCGGCAGAGCCGGGTCATGGCAGGCTTTTTGATGGCCATGCCGATCAGCCTGACGTTGGGGGGGATTCTCTCTGGCTGGTTGATGAGTGCCATGCAGGGGGTCAACGGTATGGCCGGTTGGCAGTGGATGCTGATCATCGAAGGTATTCCGTCGCTGATCATGGCCGTGGTGGTGGTGACGTTGCTGGTCGATAAAATCGACAACGCCAAATGGCTGACGACTGCTGAAAAAAACATGCTCAAAAACAACCTCGACCAGGACAACAAGAGCAAGGCCTCCAGCCTTCGAGATGTGATTTTCAACGGTCGGGTGTGGCTGTTGGTGCTGATCCTGCTGACGTTCAACACGGGTTTTTACGGACTGGCGTTCTGGATGCCGACGATCATCAAAGCGACGGGTATCTCCAACACCCTGCACATCGGTTTGCTGACGGCGATACCTTACGCCACCGCCATCGTGGCCATGACGCTCAACGCCTGGCACTCCAATAAAACCGGTGAACGCCGATTGCACGCTGCAATCCCGGCGTTCATTGGCGGGATCGGTCTGATTTGCAGCGCCATATTTGCCCATAACCTGCCAGTGTCCATTTTCTTCCTGAGCGTATCCGCGTCGGGTTTGCTGAGCCTGATGCCGATTTTCTGGACATTGCCGGGTACTGTGTTGTCCGGTGTGGCAGCAGCGGCGGGGATTGGCATGATCAACGCAATCGGCAACCTCTCGGGGTTCACCGGGTCCATGATTACGGCCACTGCCGAGACACTGACGGGCGACATGAACAACGGCACCTATGTCCTGGGTGGTTGCCTGCTCGTGAGCTGTGTGCTGATCCTGCTGATTCCAAAAACGATGCTCTCCAAAGACATCAAGGCCTGACAATCGGTCGACTGCCTCGATCCTGTTCCATGAACAGGATCGAGGCCTGATGACTGCAGTCGTGAACTCAATCCCGAGGACGCGCTATTTGATCTGCACAATGACCGGTCCTTCCGTCACGATCGGCGGGTTCGCTCGGATGTTAGCTGCATTTTTCTGAATCCACTCACGTGCGACTTTCAAGCTCGCATCGCTGCCGGCCTTGTCCGTGCAAACCGTTATCGACGTACCACCATCACCCGTATTGAGCAGGGTGTAGCTGACCAGGCCCGGCACTGTCCGCAGGGCAGCTTCGACGTCGTTCCCGCGCTCTTCCAACAGCTCGAAAAGCTGTTTTGCACCAGTACCCAGATAGGTTCTTATCACCGCGTACATAGTCGTCTCCTTTGGGAGCACTGCCTTGATGCCGGTCCAGGACCACTGATGGCCGGTATCACTCAGGTTTCAGTTCGTCCCGATTTATTAAGCTTAGCCACAGGCCGGCGACTAGCGAAATGCAACGACCATTGGCTGCGTTCGGTCGATGGCTGCTGGATTTACACCGGTTGTGCTCGTACCGGACGCGCGCCAGACTGCGTGCTGATCGCTGTCCTCGCGACCGCAGCACTTCGTTTTCTCTTATCCGCTTGAATGATCAGCTGAGGATTCCAATGTCATCGTTTGTCTGTACCGAGTCGCTTTGGATCGATACGCCCCTCGGGCGGCTGTTTACTCGACGCTGGTTTCCGGCGGGCGTGGAACACAGCCAGGCAAAACCGCCGATCATTCTTTTTCATGATTCCCTTGGATGCATCCAATTGTGGCGCGACTTTCCTGAACGACTTTGTCAGATCACAGGGCGGGAGGTGATTGCCTATGACCGGCTCGGCTTCGGGCAGTCGGACCCGTACCCGGATCATTTGCCCATGGATTTCATCCGCGACGAAGCCACGCGTTTCTTCGCCCTGGTCAGGGCTCAATTGCCATTCGATCGGTTTGTCGCCATGGGCCATAGTGTGGGCGGCGCGATGGCTACGTGCTGCGCCGCCCTGTACCCGCAGAGCTGCGTTGCATTGATCACCGTCTCGGCACAAGCGTTCGTTGAAGAGCAGACGCTGCGCGGTATTCGAGACGCCAAGGCACAGTTCGAGGCGCCGGGGCAAAGGGGGCGCCTTGAAAAATATCATGGTGATAAAGCGCCCTGGGTGCTGTCGGCCTGGACGCAGACCTGGTTGTCGCAGGCCTTTAGCGGCTGGACGATTGAAGACACCGTTGATTCGATTCACTGCCCACTGCTGGCGATTCATGGTGAGCACGACGAGTACGGATCGGTGCAGCATCCCATGCGCATCGCCAGGCTTACGACGGCGCCCGGGGAATACCTGATACTGGAGAATTGCCATCATGTCCCCCATCGAGAGGCCCCCGATGCGGTGCTGGATGCGGTCGGCCGACTCCTTCAAATCAGCCACTGATGAATGCTACACCTGACCAATTATTCGACCCGCCGCGCTGCGCTATCGGTCCAGCAAAGGTGCCAGCAGGGCACACATGCCGCGCCAGTGCGAACCCTCCCAGTAAATCCGTTGGCAGCCGTCGCAGCGCAGGAAGTGTGAATAAAGGGCGCCAACCCGTGGCGGCACCAGCGGCCGGGCCAGTTCCGGGCTTATTTCGTGCAGCGGCAGGTTGCAATGAAGGCACAGGCTGAAGGGCCGCGCGCTGCGCGCCAGGTCGAGGCGCTCGTACAATTCGCGCAGTTGCAGCGACGGTTTGAGGGCATGTACGTAACAGCCGTGGCTGATGATGCGTCGCTTGAGCAGTTCGCGGTCGCGGGTCAACACGATGCGTCCTTGCTGCGCAGCGATCTCGGCGATCTCGCCATCCTCGAAGCCATTGTCGTAGAGGGTGTCGAAGCCGCTCATGCGCAGCAGGCTGGCCAGCCCGCCAAGGTGCGCATCAGCGACGAAGCGCAGCACCCGTAGCGGTTGCGCACGAACCTTGAGCTGCGGGCTGATGTCCAGCGTTTCGAACTTGGGATACACCGCCAGCCGGTCGTCGTCGAAGATTACCCGCCCGAAGCCCACCGACTCGCCGTTGAGCAGCACCAGTTCGACCTCCGTGTGCGGTACTCCGAGCGCCTCGATCATGTGCTTGACCGTCGCCCCTTGCGCGCACTCGCAGGTGAAGGACTGCCGCCGCCGTTCGGGCGGCAGGAAATCGTTGAGCTCCTCGTAGAAGCGGAAAGTTGCACTTGTCATGCTTCAGGCTATCCCAACTGATCGATTTGCCCCTTTATTGCCAGGACATTGCAGGGCACCTTGTACAGCACGTGCTCTGTTGTACTGCCAAGCAGCTTATGCAGGCCTTTTCGATGGGTATCTCCCATGATGAATACATCGGCCCGGCTGTGGGCTGCGAAGTCGGACATCACTTTGGCTGGCGACCCTTCAATGAAGTGTTGTCGTTCAGAGGGTACGTGGCAGCTGTCAGCCAGGGTATTGAAGGACTTGTGCAGTGCCCGACGCACGTCGGCGCTGAAGCCTGGCATCGTCACCGCACCGGCGCCGGCGTCGGAGATATGTGTTTGCGATGGATCAAAGGCGTGCAGCAGGTGCAGCTCTGCGTTGCATTGCGATGCCATCCTCTTCGCCGCCAGGATGATGCGATCGTTGAGGTCAGTGATTTGATGCTCTGGGTGAGACAGATCCACTGCTGCCACGACCACCCGTGGCAGTGGACACCTGACTTCGCTGACCAGATGAACAGCAACCGGGCAATCGCGTACCAGATGCCAGTCCAGAGGGGTGACGAATACGCGTTTGAGTGTTGATTCGTGGTGTACGTCCTTGATCACCAGGTCCGGTTGCAAGTCCTTCACGTGCTGAAGGATTTCCTTCAGCACGTCCCGAGCCAATACCACTTCGGTGGTCACCGTAACGCCATTGCCGCGTATCAGCTGGGCTTCATCCTGCAGCCACTTCTGGTTCTCTTGCTGACAGATCTCGCGAAATTTCTTGTTTCCACTCATCAATCCCAAGATGTCGGCGTCTTCGATGAATACCGCGATATGCAGCACTGCGCCAGTGGCTTTGGCCAGTGCGACGGCCCGCTCCAGCGCCGGCGTGTGGCGCATGGCAGGACCGGCAATCAGAAAGAGGCGTTGATATTGGCTCATGTCGCACCTCCAGCATTGTGGGTTGTCTGTTGGTTCTCTTGTTCGCCACGCTATGGGCAGCGCCTGGCACCTCATTTCCCCGGATCTTCACCACCAATATACGCCTGCATTCAGTGAACGCGCGTGGGACGTCGCCCTGACAGCCGCTCTCACTGTTCGAGACGCTCTGAATCGCTGACAGCGGCCTGTCGTCCGCGCTCGAGGTCGACGCCGGCCAGGATCAGCAGGCCGATCAAGAAATAGCTGCCGGTCATCAGCATGGCCAGACGGTGATCGCCGCCGGACAGCCAACTGGTCAGGCCGTACGTCATGGGACCGAGGATGGCCGACAGTTTGACCGCCAGCCCCCAGAGGCCGAAAAACTCCGCCAGCCGCGTCGGTGGCGCGAGCAGACCGACGATCGCCCGTCCAGCCGATTGGCTGGCGCCCATGCACAGACCGGCGAGGTTCGCCGCCAGCCAGAACAGCCCGGGACCGTGCGCCACCCAGACCAGACCGACCATGCCGAGCCAGCCCAGCAGGGTCAGCGCCAGCGTGGCGCGATGGCCGAGGCGATCCTGCAGCCAACCGAACAGTACGGCACCGACGGAGGCCGTGATATTCACCACGAAGATCAGCAGCAACGTGTCCTGGGTACTGAAGCCCATGACCTGATTGGCGTAGATGGCCGCCAGGGTGATCACCGCCGAGATGCCGGCCTGGTAGCAGACGGTGCAGGCAAGAAAGCGCAGCAAGTCGCGATAGTGCTCGGCTTCACGCAGCGTCTGCGCGAAGCGCGCCAACGCCGCTTGCGCGATAGGCCTGTCGCTGCGGCCTGGCTGCGGCTGGCTGCGTTCGCGCAAGAACAGGAAGGTCGGTACGCTGGCCAAGGCGAACAAGACCGCCGTGATCAGCATGCACACCGGCACGAACTGCGCCGCCGTCTGGCCCTGCGCCTGGGCCCAGCTGACAAAGGCCAGGCAGGCACCCAGGCTGACCAGGCCGCCGATATAGCCCAACCCCCAGCCCCAGCCGGACACCTTGCCCAAGGCATCCGCACGGGCGAGTTGGGGCAGGAAGGCCGCAATCAGATTCTCGCCGCTGCCGAAGCAGAAGTTCGATAGCACGATGAACAGGATCGCCACACCGAGTTCTCCCGGTCCGGCCAGCGCCAGTCCAGCGGTAAAGGCGACGCAACCGATCGTGCTGAACAGCAGCAGGCGTTTCTTGCAGGCGAAGGCGTCGGCGTAGGCACCGATCAGCGGCGCGGTCAGGATGATCAGGACATAGGAGAGGGCGGTGGCGCTGGTCCAGGCCAGCGTACCCCAGGCTTCGCCCTTGGCGACCACCGCGACAAAGTAGGCATTGAACACGGCGGTGATCACGACAGTCGTGTAGCCGGAGTTGGCGAAATCGAACATCGCCCAGGCCCAGATTTCTCGGCGTGTCACTCCGGGGGCAAGGCTGGCTGACATGGCGGTCTCTCTGCAGGCGCTGGGTCCTTAAAGCCTAGCTGCAATGCAGGCGCGCGGCAGTCCATGACGACATTCCCAGTCGCCGCGATCGGCGCATAATGGTCGTGGGTAAGGATTTACACACCGAGTGTCCTGTCATGAGGGGCCGTCGATGTCTCGTCCGCTTCCGGAAACCCGCACCGCGCCCCGTTTCGATGGGGACGCGCAAAAGCTGCTCGAAATTGTCCGACGCACCGTGGTCGAGCTGCGCCCGCAAGCGGCGCAAGATTTGCAAATCACCTTGCACAGCGTGCTGGATCGGGACCTGGGCCTGGACAGTCTGGCTCGGGTCGAACTCTGGTCACGCATCGAGCACGCGTTCGGTGTGCGCCTGCCGGAAAACCTGTTCGCCTCGGCGGACACCCCCCAAGACATACTGCGCGTGCTGCACAGCAGACAGGGCGCCGAGGTCGTCAGTCCATTGCCCTCCAGCGACTCCTGCGAAACCCTGGCGACCACCGGGCAGACGCCGGACACCGCGCGGACCTTGATCGAGGTACTGGAGTGGCATGTGCGCCATCAGCCGCAGCATCTGCACGTGCGCCTGCTCGGTGAAGGGGACCAACAGGAAAAAATCAGCTACGGCGCCTTGCACCAGGGCGCCCTGGCCGTTGCCGCAGGGCTGCAACGCAGTGGCTTGCACGCCGGTCAGACTGTGGCCCTGATGCTGCCCACCAGCCGTGATTTTCTCCATGGTTTTTTCGGCATCCTGTTGGCCGGTGGGGTGCCGGTGCCCATCTACCCACCGCTGCGTCTGTCGCAGATCGAGGATCACTTGCGCCGCCAGGCCGGCATCCTGTGTAACGCCGAGGCCAAAGTGCTGATCACCGTGACGCAAGCGAAGCTGCTGGCCCGGCTGCTCCTGCCGCAGGTCCCGAGCCTGACCCGCATTGCCAGCGTGGCCGATCTGACGGAGGAGGGTGGCGAGTGCATCACTCCGCCGCGAGGAGCGGATGACATCGCGTTCCTGCAGTACACCTCGGGCAGCACTGGCCAGCCCAAGGGTGTGATGGTCAGCCACGCCAACCTGCTGGCCAATCTGCGCGCCATGGGCAGGACGCTGAAGGTGGGACCGCAGGACGTGTTCGTCAGCTGGCTGCCCATGTACCACGACATGGGGTTGATCGGTGCCTGGCTGGGCAGCCTGTATTACGGCTACCCCTTGGTGTTGATGTCGCCGCTGGCGTTCCTGGCCCGGCCGGCGCGTTGGCTTTGGGCCATTGACCGTTACCGCGGCACGATGTCGGCAGCGCCCAACTTTGCCTACGAACTGTGCTTGAACAAGCTGGCTGACGACGACCTCGAGGGCCTGGACCTGAGCAGTTGGCGCCTGGCCTTCAACGGTGCCGAACCGGTCAACCCGCAGACCCTGCAGCGCTTCGCCGAACGTTTCGCTCGCTACGGCCTGGCACCCACTGCGCTGACACCCGTCTATGGGTTGGCTGAGGCTACGTTGGGCGTGGCGTTTCCTCCCTTGGGCCGGGGGCCGCTGATCGACCGGGTACAACGAGACGCGTTCCAGGCCCGAGGCAATGCATTGCCCGCCGAAGCGGACACTGGCGCGACGTTATGTTTTGTTTCCAGCGGCCGGCCGTTGCCGGATCACCAGATTCGCATCGTCGATGGGCGTGGGGTCGAACTCCCCGAGCGCAGCGAAGGTCACCTGCAATTCAGTGGACCGTCCACCACCCGTGGCTACTACCGTAACCCCGAAGAAACCCGCCGGGTGCTGCGCGATGGCTGGATGGACTCGCTCGATTTTGCCTACATGGCCGGCGGTGAGGTCTACCTGACCGGCCGCGCCAAGGACCTGATCATTCGTGCCGGACGCAACATCTACCCCTACGATGTCGAAGCGGCGGTGGGCAATTTGCCGGGGCTGCGCAAAGGCTGCATCGCGGTGTTCGGCAGTCCTGACCCGGCCACCGGTACCGAGCGCCTGGTGGTGTTGGCCGAAAGCCTCGAAAAGGAAGCGGCTGCCCGGCAACAGTTGCAGCAGGAGGTCAACCGCATCGTGGTCGACCTCACCGGTGTGTCGCCCGACGATATCGTTCTGGCGCCACCGCATAGCGTTCTAAAGACCTCCAGCGGGAAGATTCGCCGTGCGGCCAGTCGCGAACTGTATGAGCGCGGCGAAGTGGGGCGGCCGCACCTGGCCGTGTGGCGCCAGCTGCTGCGCCTGGTGGTGCAGGGCATATGCGCCCGTTTCGGCCGCAGCTGGCGGACCTGCCGCGCGGCACTGTATGCCGCTTACATCTGGGTACTGTTCTGGCTGGTCACACCATTGACCTGGCTGGGCGTCGCGATCCTGCCGCGCCAGCGTTGGTGCCGCCGCTTTACCCATGTGGCCGCTCGGCTGTTCGTGCGCCTGGCGGGAGTGCCGTTCAGTGTCTCGGGGCTGGAGCATCTGCCTGTATCCGGGGCGAGCGTGCTGGCCGCCAACCATGCCAGCTACCTCGACGGCGTCATCCTCAGCGCGGCCCTGGCGCCGCAGTTCAGCTTCGTGGCCAAGCGCGAATTGGCTGACCAGTGGATCGCCGGCCTGTTCCTGCGCAAGCTCGGTGCCTGCTTCGTCGAACGTTTCGATTTGCAGCGCAGCGCCGCGGACACCGAGTCCCTGGCCGAGGTACTGCAAGCCGGCCAGCCGCTGGTGTTTTTCCCCGAGGGAACCTTCACCCGCGAGCCAGGCTTGCGAACGTTCCACATGGGCGCGTTCGTGCTCGCCGCCCGTGCCGGCGTGCCGCTGGTACCGGTCGCCATTGGCGGCACGCGCAAGGTGTTGCGCGACGGTCAATGGTTCCCGCGCCACGGTGCAATCCACGTCGACATCGGTCCCCCGCTCTTGGCGCAAGGACCGGACTGGGTGGACGCTATCAAGTTGCGGGATGCGACGATAGCGGCGCTGCTGGAACACCTGGATGAATCGGAGCGCGCCCAGCGCGACGGTTAGGCGACGACTTGGCTGCGTACGTCTACCCACACCGGTCCGTCGGGAAACGAGTAACGGTCCAGGGTCTCAGCGCTCATTTCGACGCTGTAGCCCGGACGTTGCGGCGGCAAGTAACGGCCGCGACGGATCACCACCGGGTCGAGGAAATGCTCGTGCAGGTGGTCGACGTATTCGAGTACCCGATTGTGCAGCGAAGCCGAGACGGCGATGTAGTCGAACAGGGCGATGTGCTGCACGTACTCGCACAAACCGACACCTCCGCCATGGGGGCAGACCGGCACGTCGAATTTAGCCGCCATCAGCAGCACGATCAGCACTTCGTTGAGGCCACCCAGGCGTGCCGCGTCCAACTGGCAGAAGTCCAGCGCGCCGGCCTGGAACATCTGCTTGAACATCACCCGGTTATGGCAATGCTCGCCGGTGGCCACGCCGATCGGGGCGATGCGCTGGCGGATGCTGGCATGGCCGAGGATGTCGTCGGGGCTGGTCGGCTCTTCGATCCACAGGGGGGCGAACGCTGCCAGGCGGCGCATGTTGGCGACGGCTTCTTCGACGTCCCAGACCTGATTGGCATCCATCATCAGGGTGCGTTCCCAGCCGATTTCTTCGCGCAGGATCATGGCGCGGCGAATGTCGTCTTCCAGGTTGGCGCCGATTTTCTGCTTGATGTGGGTCCAGCCATCCGCGACCGCTTCACGGGCCAGTTGACGCATTTTTTCTTCGCTGTAGCCCAACCAGCCCGGCGCGGTGGTGTAGCCGGGGTAACCCTCGCGCAGCATCTGCGCCTCGCGTTGCGCCTTGCCCGGCACCTGGCGGCGCAGCAGGGCGATGGCTTCCTCGGGAGTGAGCACGTCAGTGACGTAGCTGAAGTCCAGGCAGCGCACCAATTGTTCCGGCGTCATGTCGGCCAGCAGCTTCCACACCGGCTTGCCTTCGTGTTTGGCCCACAGGTCCCAGACGGCGTTGACGATGGCCGCAGTGGCCAGGTGGATCACGCCTTTTTCCGGTCCCAGCCAGCGCAATTGGCTGTCACCCACGGTGATGTCGTGCCAGAAGGCGCCCATGTCGGCGACGATCTCTTCCAGGGTCAGGCCGACCACCATCGGTGCCAGCGATTGCACAGCAGCCACGCAGATCTCGTTGCCGCGGCCGATGGTGAAGGTCAGGCCGTGGCCTTCCAGGGTCGGGGTGTCGGTGTGCAGCACGACATAGGACGCGGAGTAATCCGGCGCGCTGTTCATCGCATCGGAGCCGTCCAGAGACAGGGACGTGGGGAAGCGAATGTCGCGCACGCTCAAGTGAGTGATTCGAATGCTCATGGACTCTTGTTCTCGGTGAACCGTTGGAGACTTGACTGTAGGTCGCCGAGCGATACAGGCATAATCGCGATTCCCTAAGAAGGTATATCGGATTTGATATGTCTCAGACCCACAACCGCGGCACCCTGAAAATTTCCAGCCGGCAGATCACCTTGCTCAATGCCCTGGGTGAGTTCGGCAACCTGCGGCGGGCAGCCACGGCGATGCACACCACGCAACCGGCCGCCAGCCTGCTGTTGCAACAACTGGAAGAGCGTCTTGGCGTGCGCCTGTTCGAGCGCTTGCCACGGGGCATGCAGCCGACGCTGTATGGTGAGGTGATGATTCGTTACGCCCAGGGCGCGTTGCATGAGTTCGAGCATGCCCAGGCACAGATCGCCGAACTGGCGCGCGGGGCCATGGGCCTGGTACGGGTCGGCAGCGTGATGGGACCGGTGCCCCGGCTGCTGACCACGGCGGTGCTGGCGTACAAGCGCGATCACCCCAAGGTGCGGATTTCCATTGAGGTTGGGACCAGCGATACCTTGCTGCCGGCTTTGCTGCGCGGTGATCTCGATGTGGTGCTGGGGCGCCTGCCGGACCAGAGCGACAGCCAGGACCTGGACATCGAGCTGTTCGACAACGGCGAGCAGATGCGCGTGATCGGCCGGGCTGGCCATCCGTTGGCGGGTGCCTCGTCATTGCAGTTGGCCGACCTGGTCACCTTGACCTGGATCCTGCACCCCATCGGCAGCCCCATGCGCCGCCGGGTGGAAAGTGCCCTGCAAGCCGGCGGCATGGTTCAGTCGCTGGACATCGTCGAAACCGCTTCGATCCTGGCGACCACGGCGATGCTTGAAGCATCGGACATGATCGCGGTGGTGCCCAATGACGTGGCCGAGCATTACGCAGGCTACGGGATGGTTGCGATCCTGCCGGTCGAACTACCGATTTCGATGGTCAACATTGGTCTACTGACCTTGCGTTCGCGGCCGCGGTCGGTGGCGTTGGAGGGGCTGTTGCGGTATTTGCGTGGGCAGTCGTTTTGAATGGTCGGGCTGTATCGTCACCGTTTTTGATGTTTGGGTTGTTCTGCGTGGCGGGTGGCTTTTTGCTACATATCCGTTACCGAAGCAACGGATATGTACACTGTCAAAGCACTGGCAAGCCAGCTCCAGATCATGCACCCCCACCACAAGAAGAGGCACTACACCCCAATGCCGTCGGACATTACCCATTCCAGCTTCTGCAACTGGGTGCGCTTCAAGCACCTGGTGCTGATCGACACCCTGGCACGCACGCGCAACATGCACGCCACCGCCCTGCAGATGAACCTCAGCCAGCCCGCCTTGAGCAAGATGCTGCGTGACCTGGAGGAGCAATTCGGTTTTGCCCTGTTCCAGCGCCTGCCGCGCAGCATGCCGCCTACGGAGCTTGGCGAGTACGTGGTGCGTTATGCGCAGGGGGCGCTGGCCGATTCGCACACGTTCGTCGATCAGGTCAATCGGTTGCGCAAGGGCGGCCATGGCTTTCTCAAGGTGGGCGGGATATTTGCGGCAACCTCGGTGGTGCTGCCCCAGGCCATTGCCGCGATCAAGGCGCGCAGTCCGTTGTTGTCGATTGAAGTGGTAGAGCAGTCCAGCGATCACCTGCTGGACATGCTTGAACAAAAAAAGCTCGATCTGATAATCGGCCGTTTTACCGAAGAGCGTTACCGCCAGGTCTTCGACTTCCAGCCGCTGGAGCCTGAGCCCTTCAGCCTGGTGGTCAACAGCCGCCACCCGCTGAACGCGCTGGACAGTACGCCACTCGAGGCGCTGGGCCATTGGCCGTGGGTGTTGTACCCGGTGGGCACGCCGATTCGCGATCGCCTGGAACTGGCATTCAAGGCCGCCGGCATCGCATCGCCGGCAGACAGCGTCGATACCATCTCGATGCAGATGTTCCTGCAACTGCTGCAATCGGGGCCGATGATCGCGATGTTGCCAAGGTCCATGGTGGCGGCGCAGTTGGACAGCGGTCAGCTCAAGGAGCTGCAGAGCCCGCTGCGCCTGGCGGCGCTGGAATACGGCATCATCACCCGCAAGGACGAGCCCCTGACCGGTTCGGCCCTGGAGTTCGCCGGGATCCTGCTCGATTTCGCGCGCCAGCGCCGGGAGGAGGGTGTGGCGAACGATTGATTAAAACCACTCGATAAGCCAATTCGATAACGCCAGGTTATCGATTGATCGGATCATCTCATTGGGAATGTTGACGTTGGCTCCCTACAGTTGGCGCAGATTCGCCCTTCACGCAACGGGCGACGCCATAACAAGAAGTCAGCCGTACTGCCCTGTGAGGTCCCATGCAACTGATTGCCAGAACCCGGACCGGCGACCCTGCCGTGATCCGTCTCAACCCCCTGGACAACGTAGTGATTGCACGGCAGGCCCTGCCTGAAGGCCTGAGCCTGGAAGCCGAGGCGATCACTGTGCGCCAGCCGATTCCTTCCGGGCACAAAGTCGCGACCCAACGCGTGGAGCAGGGCCAGCCCCTGCGTCGTTATGGACAAATCATCGGTTTTGCCTCCCGACCCATCGAAGCCGGCGATCACGTGCATGTGCACAATGTGGAGATGGGCGACTTTGCCCGTGACTACGCCTTCGGCGTCGATGCCCACGCCATGCCGAGTACCGAAGCCGTGTTCCAGGGCATCGTGCGTGCCGATGGCCGCGTCGCGACCCGCAACTACGTCGGCATTCTCACCTCGGTGAACTGCTCGGCGACCGTGGCTCGCGCCGTGGCCGATCACTTTCGCCGGGATATCCATCCCGAGGCGCTGGCGGCCTTCCCGAACATCGATGGTGTGGTGGCGCTGACCCACGGCGCAGGCTGCGCAGTGGACCCCAGCGGTGAGGCCCTGGGCCTGCTGCGCCGCACACTCGGCGGCTACGCCGTACACCCTAATTTCGCTGCGGTGCTGATCATCGGCCTGGGCTGTGAAACCAACCAGATCGAAAGCCTGCTCGAGACCCAGGGGCTGCAGGCCGGTGATCAGTTGCGTGCCTTCACCATCCAGGGCGTTGGCGGCACGTCGAAAACCATCGCCAGTGGCATCGAGCAGGTCAAGGCGTTGCTGCCCCAGGCCAACCAGGTCACGCGCGAGCCGGTCAGCGCGCGGCATTTGATCGTGGGTTTGCAATGCGGCGGCTCGGACGGTTACTCGGGCATCACCGCCAACCCGGCGCTGGGCAATGCCGTTGATCGCCTGGTGGCCGCCGGTGGCACCGCGATCCTCTCGGAAACCCCGGAAATCTATGGCGCGGAGCATTTGCTGACGCGCCGTGCGGTGAGTCGCGAGGTGGGGGAAAAACTCATCGCGCGCATTCACTGGTGGGAAGACTACTGCCAGCGCATGAACGCTGAGCTGAACAACAATCCTTCGGCCGGCAACAAGGCCGGCGGCCTGACCACCATCCTCGAGAAATCCCTGGGCGCGGTGGCCAAGGCCGGTTCCAGCAACCTGGTGGATGTGTACCAGTACGCCGAAGCGGTTCGGGCCAAGGGCCTGGTGTTCATGGATACCCCAGGCTACGACCCGGTCTCGGCCACAGGGCAAGTGGCCGGCGGCGCCAACCTGATTGCCTTCACCACCGGCCGGGGCTCGGCCTACGGCTGCGCGCCGGCGCCTTCGATCAAGTTGGCGACCAACAACCGGGTGTTCGAACACCAGGAAGAAGACATGGACGTGAACTGCGGCGGCATCGCCGACGGTTCCACCAGCATTGAAGAGCGCGGTGCCTACATTTTCGAACAGATGCTGCGCATCGCCTCTGGCGAGCGCAGCAAGAGCGAACAACACGGTTACGGGCAGAACGAGTTCGTGCCCTGGCAGATCGGTGCCGTGACCTGATTGACAGCCCTGCAACCTTCATAAGGCGATTAATACATGCAAGTTTCCGGACACAACTTTGTCGCGGGCCAGCGCAGTGCGCTGGGCGACACCCTGGTTTACAGCGTCGACGCCCATACCGGCGAACGCCTGCCGGGCGCATTCCATCAGGCCACTTTGGCTGAGGTCGATGCGGCAGTGGCGGCTGCCAGTACCGCATTCCCGCTGTTTCGCAATCTGCCGGCGGTACGTCGGGCGCAATTTCTTGAAGCCATCGCCGACGAACTCGATGGCCTGGGCGAAGATTTCATTGCCTTGACCTGCCGGGAAACGGCGTTGCCGAGCGCGCGGATTCAGGGGGAACGCGGTCGCACCAGTGGCCAGATGCGTCTTTTTGCCCAAGTGCTGCGTCGTGGTGATTTCTACGGTGCGCGCATCGACCAGGCCCTGGCGGATCGCATGCCTTTGCCACGCCCGGACTTGCGCCAATACCGCATCGGTGTCGGCCCGGTGGCAGTGTTCGGGGCCAGCAACTTCCCGTTGGCATTCTCCACCGCCGGTGGTGACACCGCTGCCGCGCTGGCCGCCGGTTGCCCGGTGGTGTTCAAGGCCCATAGCGGTCACATGGCCACGGCAGAGCGGGTGGCCGAAGCGCTGATCCGCGCCGCCGAGCGCACCGGCATGCCGGCAGGCGTATTCAACATGATCTTCGGTGCCGGTGTCGGGGAGGCGCTGGTCAAGCACCCGGGCATCCAGGCGGTGGGCTTTACCGGTTCGCTCAAGGGCGGCCGTGCCCTGTGCGACATGGCGGCAGCCAGGCCGCAACCGATCCCGGTGTTTGCCGAGATGTCGAGCATCAACCCGGTGCTGGTCTTGCCACAGGCGCTGGCCAATCGCGGCGAGCAAATGGCCAAGGAGCTGACCGCATCGGTGGTACAGGGCTGTGGTCAGTTCTGTACCAACCCTGGTTTGGTGTTGGGTATTCGCTCGCCGGCATTCAGCCGCTTCATTGAACGCCTGACCGGACACATGGCCGAGCAGGCACCGCAGACCATGCTCAATGCCGGCACCTTGAACAGCTATGGCAACGGCTTGCAGGCCTTGCTGGCTCACCCGCGCATCAAGCATTTGAGTGGCCTGTCGCAAAAGGGCAATCAGGCGCAACCGCAACTGTTCGAAGCCGATATCAGCCTATTGCTGGAACAGGATGAACGGCTGCAGGAAGAGGTCTTTGGCCCTTGCACCGTGGTGGTTCAGGCGGCGGACGAAGCTGAGTTGTTGCGCGCTGTCGGCGCCTTGCGCGGTCAGCTCACGGCCACGCTGCTGGCCGACGAAAACGACCTGGCCGTTTTCGGTCAACTGTTCGGGGCGCTGGAAGTGAAAGTCGGCCGCGTGCTGCTCAACGGTTACCCGACCGGTGTCGAGGTGTGCGATGCCATGGTCCACGGCGGCCCATACCCGGCCACGTCAGATGCGCGCGGCACGTCGGTCGGTACCCTGGCGATCGATCGCTTCCTGCGTCCGGTGTGCTACCAGAACGTGCCCGATGCGTTGTTGCCCGATGCCTTGAAGAACGCCAACCCACTGGGCATACAGCGCCTGGTTGATGGCAAGCACAGCACAGCCGCATTGAATTGATCACGGAGCAGCAAGCATGACGCAATCCCAACGCTTCGACGTCCCGACAATCACCACATTCGTCGAGCAACTGTTCGAAAAAGCCGGGGCCGATGCCGAGGTCGCCCGGGTGGTGACCCGGGTACTGCTCGAAGGTGAACTGCTGGGTCATCGTACCCACGGCCTCAATCTGGTGAGCCGCTATATCGGCGGCATGCTCACAGGACAGGTCAAGGCCCGTGCCGGGATGCTCGAACAGGTTTCCGATAGCGGCATTTCGTCTCTGTTTGACGGCCACTATGTGCTCGGCCCTTATTGTGTCAGCCGTGCGCTGGATAGCGCGGCGCATGGTGCCACGCAGCAGGGCATCGGTATCGCCGTGGTGCGCCGAGCTTCGCACATCGGTTGTCTGGCCGCTTATCTGAAGCCCTTCACGGATCGTGGCCTGGTGGCCATGGTGTATTCCTCGGACCCATCGGCGGGGCTGGTGTGCGCCCACGGCGGAATCGATCCGATCTACACGCCTAACCCGATTGCCGCCGGCATCCCGACCCGGGGCGAGCCGATCTTGCTGGACGTGAGCATGTCCACCGTTACCCTGGGCCTGGTCGGACAATGCCGCGATGCGGGCAGCACACTGCCGCACCCGGTGCTGATGAGCAATGAGGGCCGATTGAGCAACGACCCGGCCGACTTCTTCACCACGCCGCCGGGCAGCATCCTGCCTCTGGGCGGCCAGGCCTTCGGACACAAGGGTTTTGCCCTGGCGATTCTGGTCGAGGCGCTGACCTCGGGCCTGGCCGGCCACGGGCGCAAGGATGCCCCGGACCAATGGGGCGCTTCGGCCACGGCCGTGGTGATTGACCCACGGTTCTTCGGCGGACTGGAGGCCTTCACTGACGAAAGCTCGTTCCTGAGCAAATTGATCCTGGCGAGCCGACCGGTCGACCCCGAGCGCCCGGTGCGCCTGCCTGGCCAGGCCGGCCTGAAGCTGCGTGAGCAGGCCCTGCGCGAAGGCGTGAGCCTGGCGCACAAGGTGGTCGATGAGCTCAACAAGACTGCCGGGCAGTTGCAATTGCCAGCCCTTTCGCAATGACCGATAACGACAACAAGAGTGCAGACATGACCAACGAATCGAAAACCCAGGCACCCCTGCAACTGAGTAAAAATGCCGCCGTATTCAACAACGGCAGTTGGGTCGGACGCGTCTGGCTGCCCGGCCAGGGGCCTGCCGTGGTGCTGGTCAAAGACGGTGCCGCGCACGATATCAGCGCCCATGTGGCGACGGTATCGGCCCTGCTTGAACTGGCTGACCCGGTGGCGTACTTGCGTGCCTTGCCCTTGGCCGAGGCCTTGATCGAATTGCCGGCGTTGCTCGACAACAGCGACCCGAGCCTGCGCGATGAAACCCGCCCATGGTTGCTGGCGCCGATCGACCTGCAGGCGGTCAAGGCCGCTGGCGTGACCTTCGCCACCAGTCTGCTGGAGCGTGTGGTCGAAGAGCAGGCCAAGGGCGATCCGGCCAAGGCCGACGCGATCCGCGACACCCTTGCCAGCCGCATTGGTGCCGACCTGTCGCAGATCGTCCCGGGCTCGGCCCAGGCCGAAGCCTTGCGCAAGGTGCTGGTGGAGCAGGGCCTGTGGTCGCAGTATCTGGAAGTGGGCATCGGCCCTGACGCCGAAATCTTCACCAAGGCGCAGCCGCTGTCGGCGGTCGGCCACGGTGCCGACATTGGCATTCACCCCAAGTCGAGCTGGAACAACCCGGAGCCGGAAGTGGTGCTGGCGGTGTCGAGCAACGGCACTATTCAAGGCGCCATGCTCGGCAATGACGTCAACCTGCGTGACTTCGAAGGGCGCAGCGCCTTGCTGCTGTCCAAGGCCAAGGACAACAACGCCTCTACCTCACTGGGGCCGTTGCTGCGTCTGTTCGATGAGACCTTCGGTCTGGATGATGTGCGTAACGCAGAAGTGAATTTGCGCGTCGAAGGCCAGGACGGTTTCATCCTCGATGGCCGCAGTTCGATGAGCCAGATCAGCCGCGACCCGGCTGACCTGGTCCAGCAGACGCTCAATGAAAACCATCAATATCCCGACGGCCTGGTGCTGTTTCTCGGTACCCTGTTCGCCCCCAAGCAGGATCGCGACCAGCCGGGCAGCGGTTTCACCCACAAGCTGGGTGATGTGGTGGCGATCAGCAACCCGCAGTTGGGTACCTTGTGCAACCGCGTGACCACCAGCGACCTGGCGCCACAATGGGACTTCGGCCTGCGCTCGCTGATCCACAGCCTGAGCCGACGCGGTCTGCTCGAGGCGGCAGTGACGGCGCGCCAGCCCTGATGTTTGGTTAACCCCAGGGATGAGCGTGGCACCGGTAGAAGGATCGCTCCGGCATTGAAACCGCTGCAATAACAATAATAAAGGCCACCAGATGAACAAACTGAAGAAGTACCAAAGCATCACCGTTGTCTTCCTGCTATTGATCGGCATCGTCAATTACCTGGACCGTAGTGCGCTGTCGATCGCCAACACCTCGATCCAGAAGGACATGATGATCAGCCCTTCGCAGATGGGCATTCTGTTGTCGGCGTTTTCCATCGCCTACGCCTTTGCGCAACTGCCGATGGGTCTGATCATCGACCGCCTGGGCAGCAAAATCGCCCTGGGTGCTTCGTTGCTGGCCTGGTCGGTGGCGCAGTCGGCCTTCGGCATGGTCAACAGCTTCGCCGGCTTCATGGGCCTGCGCGTGCTGCTGGGGATTGGCGAGGCGCCGATGTTCCCCTCGGCGGCCAAGGCCCTGTCCGAATGGTTCGATGCCAACGAGCGCGGAACGCCGACCGGGATCGTCTGGTCGTCGACCTGCCTGGGCCCATGCCTGGCGCCGCCCTTGTTGACCCTGTTCATGGTTAATTTCGGCTGGCGCGGGATGTTCATCATCACCGGCGTCATCGGCATCGTCCTGGCCCTGTGCTGGTTGACCTTCTACAAGAGCAAGGCGCAATACCTGGCCGAACTCGCGGCTGAAGGCAAACCGTTGCCGACCGAGAACAAACCGCAAGTGGCCACCTCACAGGCGCCGAAAGTTTCTTACTTTGCCGGCTGGCTCGACCTGTTCAAGCACCGCAGCACCTGGGGCGCGGTCCTGGGCTTCATGGGCGTGATCTACATGTTGTGGCTGCACCTGACCTGGCTGCCCGGCTACTTCGAGCGCGAGCACGGCATGAACCTGTACAAGACCGCGTGGCTGGTGTCGCTGGCCTATGGCTTCGGCGCGGTGGGCACCATTGTCGCCGGGCGCTTCTGCGACATGCTGGTACGCCGTGGCATGAGCATCCTGGCCAGCCGCAAATTCGGCGTGATCACCGGCCTGGTGCTGGCGGCGCTGTTCACCTTGCCGCTGTCGTATGTCACCGGCCTGACCGGTTGCATCATCCTGCTGTGCCTGGCGCTGTTCAGCATCAACATGGCCAGCGCCACGGCCTGGATGATCGTCAACACCATCGTCGACAGCCGCCGGGTCGCCTCGTTCGGTTCGATCCAGAACTTCGGCGGCTACATCGCCGGTTCCGTCGCACCGATCGTCACCGGCTTCAGCATCCAGTACTCGGGTTCGTTCAACACCGCGTTCATGATCAGTGCGGTGGTGGCGCTGTGCTCGGCCCTGGCGTACTTCCTGCTGCTCAACGCGCCGATTGGCAGTGCCGAGCCTGCGCCTGAACACATCGTGGGTGTGACTGAGTAAGGGATGTACTAACACCTGTAGGAGCGAGCTCTGCTCGCGATGGACGTCAACGATAACGCGTGCAGTCTGAATGAACGCAGTTGTCCAGCGTTTTTCGCGAGCAAGCTTCGCTCCTATACTTACCGTTGCCCATCCGGCCGAGTAAGCCTTACACCGCCCTCAATTCTTTCGATGAAGTTCCCATAAGGATGAGCCTCAATAAATTTTCCTTCGTCGTCTAATAGAATAATGCTTTCACCCTCGACTTCGGGCCCTGGTGAGTTTGGGAGAAAGTCAATCGTTACATCGTCTTTTTTTCTTACTCGTTTTATTGCTAATTTTAATTGCCAGTATTGGCGGTTCCATTAGTGTGTCGTTGCTCATCTTTGGATGTTGCTTTGTGCGTATAGGTTTTCTCTAAATTATTGAAATGCTCATAATAATCGACATTCATGGCGTTAAAGTCTCTATGGTTTGGGCTAAGCTCGTAGAATGCCTCTTTTGTATGAAGATAGTTTTTATACCTCGTTGAAAACGAAAACATATCTGGCGATACCATGTTGGGGAACCGAATAATGTCGTCCTCACGAAGAAGAATAATATCACTTCCAATCCATCCAAGTATCCCGTGGGGGAGTCTGTCACCCCTGGTATATTCAAAGTCTTTATTGCAACTGAGGCCGTTTCCCGGACAGCGAACTGGGGTGAATGCACGAAACTGGCTCAACTCAATATTTTCAGTTGGTTTCCCGCTTAAAAATTGCGATTGTCCACTTTGCGATACGTTAAATCTGCTCCATATTTCTTTACTTCCAAACGGAAATACGACCGAAAAATCCTTTGGGTCGGCGCCATCAATTTTTATATTTTGGAAATAGACCGCATTTTCATCTTTTGCGTAGTTCGACAGCTGTTTTTGTTTCCAATCAGCATGCTCCGTGCTGCTACGTTCTAATGGTTGAAATTCGTTTGAAAATTTAGCGGTTCTTTTAAGTTGACGCTCTTCAATATGGCGAACATTATTTACCCCTGATCTAATGCACTTCCACGAAGTGAGGTTGTGAAAGAATGCCCCCATACCAGAAAGGCAGGGTCGCTCCTCGTAATCACGTGTTGTCATCCAATAGACTTGCCCTCTCTTAACAACGTAGTTGCTCGAAACAGACAGTAGATTGCGAGTGCATTTTCCCGGCTTTCCATCGGTTATTTCGCGGCAGATTTTCATATCCGCGGTTTCCTGTTTCGGCTTTGGCCGGGTGAGCGAAGATGCATCACACCCGATCAGCAATGTGCTCAATCCGACGATCAAACAATATTCAGGCTTCACCCAGCAGCCTCCATTCAATGTTTTCTTCCTCGACAGTTATTCGATCGGCGAGCAGGAATCGGCTGTGACGGTGCTGAACGTTGAGGGTGGGCATGATTTCGCCCTTTGCAAAACGCCGGGACTCGAGATTTCGCAAGCTCGAAAAGGGTTGGCCAGCGATACAGTTCGCCTGCCAGTAACCGGTATGCGTACAGGCTTGGCCGCTGAAGCAGATCGGTCTTTTGAGGTAGTCGATCTCTATAAATGCCGAGGAGCCCGGCATGGGCCTTCCGGTGGCAGGCTCGAGGCGTTTGGCCTTGGCCAGTTGATGAATCAGCGCTTCGCCGGGTTTTTCGGGTGGCATGTTGGCCTGGCGTTCTTCGAGCCATTGCAGCTTGCCGTCCCAGGCGGGGAGTTTGGCGGGCGGTAACGGGACGATCTCGTTGATTTCGGGGACTTTGGGATTGGCGTAGGAGTAGCCCGAAAGGTATTTCCAGATTTTTTCGTAGCGATCGGCTCGTTCGAGGTCTTCCTGCTGACCCAGGTAGTACAGCCGATCATCCGGCTTCGGTCCACGGAAGCCATGGCTCAAAAAAGAAGCCGAGGTGCTGTCGCCGGCCGCTACTCCAAGCTGGAAGGCTTCAACGGCTTCCTGATACTGCCCATCTGTCGAATGATCTATACCTAGTGCTCCGGCAGCGTCACCATTTCCTTGTTCAGCAGCGCAACGGCGCATTTGCCGGGCAATATCCGGGGCAATGTTGATCGGCGCCAACTTGTCGGCGACATAGGCTTGAGCGAGGGCACTACCTTCATCAGCGGCTTTTCGGTAATAACGCAGGGCCATTAATCGATCCTGCTGCAACCCAGCCGCGCCGTGCTCCAGGAAGATGCCGACAAAGTAATATCCCGACGCTACCCCCGCATCAATCAGTTGCTCACTCATGCGCAAATGCTCTTCACCACGGACCTTGAAAGTACCGCGCATCGCTCCGTTCTGCAGGTTGATATTGGCCTTGTAATGGCCATTCTCACTGGCGATGCGATACAGGCGCTCAATTTGCCCATCAACTGCTTCGTCTTGCTTGAGTTGGTTGTTCTTTTGTAGCCAGCGTGCGTACTGGAACAACACATCGGTCTCGGTGGATGGAGCGGGAATCTGCTCGTGCGCACAGTTGAAGGCCATCTTGGCCTTGACTTCATTTAAAGGGTTCAAGGGCGTTTCCTTGGTCGTATTGGAAGAAGGATTACTAGTATCGCAAGCGACCAGCACCAAGCAGGACAGCAGCAAGATCCAACGCATCAGTCGAGGTCCGACAGCTTTGATTCGCCGTAATAGAACTCCACGAGGGGGGCGTATGGAGTCATCTGTTTTAATTGAAGGTCTTTGTTTCGCTTGATGATGTCTTCCCAGGCTTCAAACGCTTTTTCCGGATCATCCTGCGCCCCCATCCCATTCGTATGCATCTCCCACAACCGCCGCCGCAACGCCTGCGTCACACTCGCCCACTCATGGGCGATATTCAGTTCGCTATCCACCTGCATGCTGCGGGTGTTGATGTTGGCCGAGCCGTGGGTGGTGAACACATCGTCGACGATCATCAATTTGGAGTGGATGTACACGTCCATCCATTTTTTGCCTGCGGGCGAGTCGGGAGCGACCAGCGAGCACACATGGACCTTGAGCCCGGGGAACTCCCTGGTAGCCAAAACTTCTTTTTCAATTTCTGCGATTTGGTTGTTCAGACTGCGTTGGCGCCAAGCGTTGGACCAGGCTTTGCGCCGCTGATCTTCCCTGGCCCTGTCGCTGAGATCGGTTGCGCCCAATGCGTCGGTGAGGTTGGTCAGCATGACCAGGGCGTGCGCCTCCAGGCGTTCGCTAAGGCTGAGTTCCTGTACGGCTGCCTCGGTTTTTGCCTGTTCGATACGCCGTAACCTGGTGATTTTCGGCATGGTTTCACCGCGCCCGAGGCTTTCGAGCATGCGTTGGGTGTTCACGGTGCCGGAGCCAATGCCACCGTCACTGGCATTGGTGACGACGAACAGATGCAAGTTGCCATGGATGGCGGGGTCACGACCGGCCTTGGTCTGGCCGGCGGCGACCGCCTTGATCAGTTCGGCCAGGGGTGGCCAGCGAAAGTACTGGTTCTCGATGTAGATGAACTGGGTCGCGTTGTTGGCGGCTTGCAGGTAAAGCTGTTCGATGTCACGTATGCCTTCCTGGGCTTGGGTGCGCAGGATTTGCGCGATTTGTCGGGAGGCCTGCGGGACACATTGAAGTTGCGGTCCCACCTGCATGGCCTGGCGCGGGGCGAGCAGATCCTCGCCGGTTTCCTTGCGCCAGGCACTGGCGAAGTTGTGGTGCAGGTGTTCCAGGATCGGCCCACTGACGCGACTGGAAATGTCCTGGCGCGGGGTGTCGCCACGCGGTCCGCGATTGGGTGCCGGTTTGCCATCTTTGCCGCGCTTCAGTGCCGTATGAGCATCTGTATCCCAGTACTCGTCGAGCATGTTGTGGCCCATGACGAAACCGACGGCGCGGTCCGCCAACTCATAGTCGACGAGCACTGTTTTTTGATGATGAGTCGCTGTCGCCGTGAGGATGAATTGCGTACTGGCGCTGATCTGCGGGTCATGGCTTTTGTACATTGCCTGATAGGCGACTTCGGCCCTTTCAAACAAACTGAAACCGCGACTGACGAACACTGGCGTCCCGCGAGCGGCCTGAAGCGCGGCGGCCATGTTGTCAGCCGTCGCATAGTTGGCAAACCAGTAACGGTCATAGGCGTATTGGTCGTCCGTGGAGGGTTGCAACTCTCGATCGTAGTATCGGAACGGGCCTTTGCCGGGCAGGTTGGCTTCTCCGGCCTTGCCTGCGGTGTTGTATGGCATCTCCCACCCCAGTATCCGAACCTTGACGCCTTCGCGAGCCTTGGCCAACAGCAGTTCACCGATGCACGGCGATATGCCGTCGCGGATGAAGTACATCGACGGCTGGAAGCCCCAGCAAATGATGTCGACAGAGGTTTTGGCATTCACAATGGCCTCATGTACCGCACGGAATGCTTCTTCGCCGTTGATCAACGGTTCATAAGTCGCCATGGCGGGCGGATACTCGGTGTCCTGCACGTACCAGGGCGGGGTACAAGTCACCTCTTGAGTATGCTGCAGTGCGACTGGCACCACTATTTCGTATTGGCTCATGGCGTTTTCCCTTGCTGATCATTGATTCCTTGCAGCACCGCGTCGTACAACGCCCGGTGATCGGTATGCGAATTGGGTTGATTCACTTCTGCTTTGGTTTTTGAGCGGTGGTTATGAAAGCCACGATTGGCCAAGCAGGCCTGTTCGGAATTGCGATATTCGGTGGGCACCGGAATCTGATAGCTCACACCGTTGGCCATCAACAATCGGTAGCCCCGCGTGACTTGAAAGCTCGATAAGCTCTCAAGAAGCAGACGTGAATGAATATAAGAAATGTCCGAGGTTGGTGTGGGATGCGTCCTAGTGTCCTAGGGGGATGGCTATAGGATTTCTTACTGTCTCACCGAAGGTGGGAGGTAGCGCGACTTTTACGGGGGGGAACCTCGGCAGGCTCGATCGATCCGCTTAAGTAGAAGATCAAAAGCATTGCTGACTTGGGCAGCCCTTGCAGGAAAACACACCCGTTTGGGGAGGTGAAGCTTGCCCGCGAAGATGGGCGGTCGGGCGCATCCTTTGACTGGGACTGCCGTCTTCGCAAGCAAGTTTCGCTTCTTACAGCGCCTGGAAAGTGGAGTCGCCTTAAGAGCGCTTCTCCAAAGCCGCCTCGGCCGCCGCAATCTCCGCCTGGCGTTTGACGATCACATCACCCACTGGCGGCCCTTGGAATCTGCGGGCCTCAAACCCGAACCAGACAATGGCCGTCAGCACCAGGAACCCGATGGTGATGTACAACGCCCAATCGTTCGGTGGCTGGATGCCGATCACGAAGATGATCACCATCGACAACACCGAGAGCAGGGCAAACACCGTGTACCAGAAGCGGCCCATGTTCCAGGGGCCCATGGTCGGCCATTTCGAGTTGCCGTAGGCAAACAGGCCCAGCACGATGGGAATGACGAACGAGAAGAACAGGAAGATCACCGTGCAGGACACCACGATGGTGTAGACCGGCGTTTCACCAATCGAGATCACGGAAGAACCCCAGACGAACAACACCGCCAGCGTGGCGCCGGTCCAGATGGCGGCGACCGGGCTGCGGAAGGTTGGCGAAACCGAGGCCAATGCCTTGGAACACGGCAGGCCGCCATCGCGGGAAAACGCGAAGATCATGCGTGAAACCGAGGTCACAGTGGCCAGGCCGCAGAGCACTTGCGAGATGAAAATCGCCACGAACAACGCATCTTTGAGCAACGGGTTCACCTGGGTGTTCATGGCCCAGAAAAACACACTCCAGCCTTGCTTGGCCGCTTCGTCCATGCTCGGCAGCATCAGCACGAAGGCGCTGAGCATGACCCAGCCGAACAGCAGCGACCAGACCACCGACATGACCATTCCGCGTGGCACTGACATGGCGGCGTTGCGGGTTTCCTCGGACGTGTGCGCGGAGGCGTCGTAGCCGGTGATGGTGTAGATTGGCAGCAACAGACCGAGCATAAAGACCCAGGCGTTGGACACCTCTGGCCAGACACCGCCGCCTGCGGCTCCAGAATAGTTGCCGAAGGTCACCAGGCGGGAGAATTCGTAACTGGGGGCCGAGATCAGGCAGACGATGGTCAGCGCCAGGGCCGTGGCGAAGATCAGATAGCCGGAGAAGTCGGTGAGTTTCGCGGTCAGGCCGATCCCCAGGTGGTTACACAGGGCCTGGAGACCGGTGAGGATCGCCAGGAAAATCACCCGTGTCGTGGTGGTGTCTTCCATGCCCAGCGCCGGCCCGAAGGCACCGAAAAAGAAGTAATAGGTGCCGACGTTGATCGCACCGAGCACTGTGACCAGCCCCAGCAGGTTGAACCAGGCCGTGAGCCAGCCGGTGAAGCGGTTGCCGAGGATCGAACCCCAGTGATACAGGCCGCCAGCGGTGGGGTAGGCTGAAGAAATCTGCGCCATGGCCAGGGCGAACACTCCGGAAATCAGGCAACCAATTGGCCAGCCGATGCCGATCGAGGCACCACCCGCGCCCGAGGTACCCTGGGCGAGGGAGTTGATGCCGCCGGAGAGGATGCAGATGATCGAAAAGGAAATCGCAAAGTTGGAGAAAACGCCCATTCGTCGCGAGAGCTGCTGGGCATAGCCCATGCTGTGCAGCACTTTGACGTCATCGTCGTGCGCGTCGGTGCCGGGCTGGCTTGCTGGGTTCATTGTCGTGTGCCCCTTCAGGTTTTGATACGCATCCACCCGGAACGCCGGACGGCCTGGTCTTCAACCCCTTGTCGTACTGCTCCTGTTTCCCACCGGTGAAACCTGCCCATTCGACCCTGGACAGTCGACTGCTCCTACAGACGGCCGTGATACGCCGCTTCGAAAATTTCTGCCACGCCGGCCCGGGTCAGCGGCAGCGGGTTGCCACCGGCGGACGGATCGACAATCGCCATGTCGGCGATCAGGTCTGCCTGCTTGTCATCCACCCCCAGTTCAAACAGCGTATGCGGCACGGCGATGTCCTTGCGCAGTTTGAGGACAAAGGCCAGGAAGCTGTCGAAGCCCGGGGAGGGCAGATGCAAGTAAGCCGCCAGGCGCGTGATGCGTTCCTCGATGGCCGGGCGATTGAATTTCAGGACATAGGGCATCAGGGTGGCGTTGGTCATGCCGTGGTGGGTGTCGTACAGCGCGCCGATCGGATGTGCCAGGGCGTGCATGCCGCCCAGGCCTTTCTGGAAAGCGGTGGCGCCCATCGCCGCGGCGGCGAGCATCTGCCCGCGCGCATCGAGGTCGGACGGGGTGTGCACCGCGCGCACCAGTGCATTGGCCACCAGGCGCATGCCTTCTACCGCGATGCCATCGGCCATGGGATGAAAACCGGGGGCACAGTACGATTCCAGGCAGTGCGATAACGCGTCCATGCCGGTTCCAGCGGTGACTTTTGCCGGCATGCCGACGGTCAGGGCCGGGTCGCTGATGACCACCCGTGGCATCATTTTCGGGTGGAAGATGATGCGTTTGGTGTGGGTGCGATCGTCGATGATCACCGCCGCGCGGCCCACTTCAGAGCCGGTGCCGGCGGTGGTCGGCACTGCGATGACCGGAGCGATGCGGCTTTCATCGGCACGGGTCCAGTAGTCGCCGATGTCCTCGAAATCCCACACCGGCCGGGTCTGCCCGCTCATGAACGCAATGAGCTTGCCCATGTCCAGGCCACTGCCGCCGCCAAAGGCCACCACACCGTCATGGTTGCCCGCGCGCCAGGCCTCGAGCCCGCCGGCCAGGTTGGCTTCGACCGGGTTGGGCTTGAGGTCGCAAAACAGCGCGGCGCCCAGCCCCGCGTTGCGCAAGGCATCCAGTGCCGCGGTGGTGATCGGTGCCCGCGCCAGGCCGCTGTCGGTCACCAGCAGCGGTCGCTGGATACCCTGGCTGCGACAGACCTCGGCCAGTTCGCTGATGCGGCCGACACCGAAGCGAATGCTCGTGGGGTAGTTCCAGTTTCCAGTCAGGCTCATGGCTCAAATCTCGTGGCGCAAATGGAAGGATTTGGCTCGGGTCAGGTGTTCATAGCCCAGGCGCGACAGCGTCACGCCGCGCCCGCTGTTCTTCACGCCGGTCCAGGCCAGGGCCGGATCGAGGTAATCGCAGCGGTTCATGAACACGGTGCCGGTTTCGATCTCGTTGCCCAGGCGTTCGGCGGCGGCGAGGTCCTGGGTCCAGATCGAGGCACTGAGCCCGAACTCACTGTCATTCATCAAGGCGATGGCTTGGTCATCGCTGGTCACCGGCATGATGCCGACCACCGGGCCGAAGCTTTCATCACGCATGACTGACATTTGATGGGTCACGTCGACCAATACTTGGGGTGCGAGGTAGGCGCTGCCCGGTACATCAGCGGCAAAGTCTTGTGGACCGATCAGTGCCTTGGCGCCCTGGCTCAGTGCGGCGGCGATCTGGTCGCGGACAAAATCAGCAGCCTGCGGATTCACCAGCGGACCGAGGGTGGTGGCTTCGTCCAGCGGATTGCCCAGTACGTACTGGCGGGTGAGGGCGGCGAAACGCTCGACAAACGCCGGGTAGAGGCCTTGATCGACATAGATGCGCTCCACGGCGCAGCAGCTCTGCCCGGAGTTGAAGAAGCTGCCGTCCACCAGGTTTTCCACCGCGTGGTCGAGGTTGGCATCGGCGCGAACGTAAGCCGGATCCTTGCCGCCGAGTTCCAGGCCCATGCCGAGAAAACGTCCGGCGGCAGCGCTTTCCATGGTTCTGCCGCCGCCCACCGAACCGGTGAAATTCACCTGCTGGACGCGAGCAGAAGCAATGATCCTGCCCGTCTGCTCATGGTCGAGTACCAGGTTCTGGAACAGCCCTTCAGGCAGATTGGCGCGGCGAAAGGCTTCGGCGAAACGTTCGCCCACCAGCAGCGTTTGCGAAGCGTGCTTGAGGATGACGCTGTTGCCGGCCAGCAACGCCGGAATGATCGTGTTGACGGCAGTCAGATAGGGGTAATTCCACGGGGCGATCACCAGCACCGTGCCCAGCGGTTCGCGTTTGACATACCGGCGAAAACCGTAGATGGGCGAGGGTTCGACGGTGGCCAATGCCTCAGGCGCAATGGCGATCATGTGCCGCGCACGCTCGTCAAAACCACGCAGTTCACCGGTACCATAGCGCACCGGGCGGCCCATCTGCCAAGCCAGTTCCGGGGCTATTTCATCTTTCATGACCAGCATCGCGTCCACTGCGGCATTGCAAAAAGCCGCGCGTTCGCCCAGTGGCCGGCGTTTCCATTGCGCCTGGGCGGTTGCGGCCGCATCCAGTGCCTTGTCGAGCTGGGCCGCATCGGCGCAGGGGCGTTCGGCGTAGACCCGGCCATCGACCGGTGAGATGAGTTGAATCGTCGAGGTCATGGTGTTCTCAGTAGCGCTCGAAGCCGCGCTGCAGTTCCCAGTCGGTGATCCGCCGGTCGTACTCTTTCTGTTCCCACTCGGCGGTGTGCACGTAGTGGTCGATGACTTCATCACCGAACGCCTCGCGCAACATGCTCGAACCCTTGAGCGCCGCGCAGGCATCACGCAGGGTCTTGGACACTTCGGGCAAGTGCTCGTCGACGTAGGCATCGCCCTCGTAAGGCGGGTCGAGGCTGAGCTTTTCGTCGATCCCCGCCAGCCCCGCGGCGATCAGCGCGGCGAAGGCCAGATAGGGGTTGAGGTCGGCGCCGCCAATGCGGCATTCAATGCGGATCGACTTGCTTTCTTCGGCGCACAAACGGAAGCCGGCGGTGCGGTTGTCGCGGCTCCACACCGCGCGGGTCGGGGCGAAGGTGCCGGCCTGAAAGCGTTTGTAGGAGTTGATGTAGGGCGCGAGAAAACAGGTGATGTCGTTGGCGTACTTGAGCTGTCCGGCCACCCAGGAACGCATGAGTTTCGACATGCCGAACTCGGCCTTGGCGTCGAAAAACAGCGGCTTTTTCGCGTTTTTGTCCCACAGCGAATTGTGGATATGGCTGCTGGAACCGGCGGCGTCGTAACGCCACTTGGCCATGAAGGTGATCGCCTTGCCTTGCAGTTGAGCGATCTCCTTGCAGGCGTGCTTGATGATGACGTGGTTGTCGGCCATGGTCATGGCGTCGGCGTAGCGAATGTTGATCTCTTCCTGGCCCGGCCCCCATTCGCCCTTGGAGTTCTCCACCGGGATGCCGCTGGCCTGAAGATGCTTGCGGATCGCCCGCAGCACCGGCTCTTCGCGGGTGGTCTGCAGGATGTTGTAGTCCTCGATGTAGTGGCCGGCGGTTTTCGGCTTGTGGTAATTGCGCTTGTGAATGGCCTCGTAACTCTCGTCGAACAGGTAGAACTCCAGTTCCGAGGCGAACATGCCGGTGTAGCCACGCTCACGCAGGCGCTCGACCTGTTTTTTCAGGATCGCGCGCGGGCTGTGGGGCAAGTCCCGGCGATGGTGATGGTCGAGCACATCGCACAGTACCAGGGCCGTGCATTCAAGCCAGGGCACCTTGCGCAAGGTGCGCATGTCGGGTTTGAGGACAAAGTCACCGTAGCCCTTGCTCCAGCTGGCGGCGGCGTAGCCCGGCACCGGTTCCATGTCGATGTCGTCGGCCAACAGGTAATTGCAGCAGTGGGTTTCTTCATGGCCGCTGTCGATGAAAAACTCGACCTGGAATCGCTTGCCGACCAATCGTCCCTGCATGTCGACCATGCACACCAGGACTGTATCGATTTCGCCAGAAGCGGCGGCACGCTTGAGTTCGTCAAAACTGAGGAAAGGCTCGGGCATCACGGCAAGTCCTGCGCAATTTGTGTGGGCCTGTCTGAAATAGCTGTTGCAGACGCTCTCCAGAACCACCCAAAACCTGCAGATGCGAGCATCGTGAGCAATAAGCTGCACTAAGCTTAGCCTACTGTCGCTTTTCGCAAGTTTTCGCGCATCGAGGCTTTGCGGGTCGGGCAGAACGGGACCGGGAAAGTGCCCATGGGCGCCGGCCGGTGCAGGCGCGCGGAGGAAAGAAGATGGCGAAGAAAAGAACGTACAAAACCTACGGAAACCTCAAAGGTCAGTACCCGAATTATCTGGACGCGGTGGAGGCCCTGGGGACGGCGGTACGTCATGCCGGGCCCTTGAAGGAGAAGATGGTCCAGTTGATCCAGCTCGGCGCCGCGGCGGCCATTCGCTCCGAAGGCGCCGTGCACAGCCATACCCGACGGGCACTGGAGGCCGGTGCCACGCCGCAGCAGATCCGTCACGCACTGATCTCGCTGACCAGCACCATCGGTTTCCCGACGGTGGTGGCGGCGATCAGTTGGGCGGACGATGTGATGGGGGAGGGGCTGTAACGACCTTCAGCAGGTGATTGGATTCTCCTGCCTGAACGCCACCCGCAACTGCTCGATAATATGCTCGATCGAAGGCCCCTGAATGCTGGGCGGCTCCGGGCTCTCGCCAAATTCGCGCCAGATGAACAGGGTCAATTCCGCACCATCGGTCAGGGTATGGGCGTCGACACCCGCGCCGAAGTTCTTCAGCACCCGGTAACGCTCATCCTGGCAGAACAGATCCTCGACCCAGTGATACACCGGGATGAAGTGGAAATGGATGGGGAAGCGTGGGTCATGACCGAATCGACTGATATAGAGCCACTTCGGTTGCAGCTCCGATTGCATGGTTTTCTGGACTCGGGCCAGCAGAATCCCCATCTCGCCCAGTGCGTTGTCAGGAAGATCGGACAATGAACGGACAGGGTGCCTCGTCCCCAGCACCAGATAGCCAGGGAGCTTGGACGACATGTGATGATTGAGTATCCAGTGAGCGGTTTCATGGATGATGAAGCGTGGTGCTATGTCCATCGTTGGGTGTCCGTTGTCAAAGCGGGTAGGGAGAATGAGAAAGTCGCGCCGCCGTTTGGCTGACTGTCTGCCCAGATGCGTCCACCATGCAACTCTATTATCGAGCGGCAGATGGATAAACCGATTCCCATACCCTCTTCTTTGGTCGTGAAAAACGCATCAAACAGCAGCGCAAGGTGTTTTTGGTCAATCCCTGGGCCGTTATCGTGCACCTCCACCACCGCAAGACTCTCTTTCGCATGAATGCGCACGTGCAGCTCCCTGGGCAAATCCTTGCGGCCAATCATGGCCTGCAGGCTGTTCATGATCAGGTTGATTACCACCTGCTGGAGCTGGATTCGATCGCCCGACACCTTGGGCGAACAGCTTTCGACCTTGCGCGACAATAGCACCTGATGGCTCTGGATTTCCCGGTCAAGCAGGGCAAGTGAGTCTGCTACTACCGATTCTAGATCCAGTTCTTCGTAGTGCGAATCGCTTTTGCGGGTAAGGTCGCGAATTCGCCTGATGACCTCGCTCGCCCGGCGTGCATTGCTGGCTGCCCGGTGAATGGCGGCACGGGCTTCATCGAGGTCGGGTAACGGGCGATCGAGCCAGCGGTGGGCCGCTTCGGCACTGGAGGTGATTGCGGCCAGCGGCTGATTCACCTCGTGGGCAATGGAGGCTGCCATCTCGCCCAGAGTGGTATTTCGGCTGATGTGCGCCAGTTCGATCTGCGCGCGATGCAACTGTGCTTCGACATCATGGGTATGGGCTAACAAGCTCAATTGTTCCTGTAATGCATCACTGGTACGCCGGTTCTTCAAGGCCAGCCAGGTCGCCATGCCGATCGCCGTCAAGCTGACCAGGCAACGCGCCATGGCGGTGCTGAATGGATGGTCGAGGTGGGACAGGAAGAAGCCTGCCAGTGTCAGTGCGCCGCAAGTCAGTGCAACCCGGCGCAACCCGTCAATGGAGCATGAGCCCATGGCAATCATGATGACCAGGACGTACAGGACCGCCACCGCGATATCCAGTTCTGTGAGGGTGTCGACGACGAAAATCGCCAGCGTGGTTGCCCACAGTCCCAGGCACCTGGCGTTGGAACGCAAGGCGCCGGACAGGGCGTTCACCATGATCCGGCACCTGCGATTGGGTCGCGTCGCAATAACAAGGTCAACCCTTGATGAACGCCAGAAGGTCGCGGTTAATGACCTCGGCATGGGTGGTGCACATGCCGTGGGGCAGGCCGGGATAGGTTTTCAGCGTGCCATGCTTGAGCAGCTTGATCGACAAGTGTGCCGAGTCGGCAACCGGTACGATCTGGTCGTCTTCGCCGTGCAGCACCAGGGTCGGCACGTCGATGTTCTTCAGGTCATCGGTGAAGTCGGTTTCCGAGAAGGCTTTGATGCAGTCGTACTGCGCCTTGATCCCACCGTTCATGCCCTGGCGCCACCAGTTGTCGATGACGGCTTCGGAGACATGGGCGTTGGTGCGATTGAAGCCATAGAACGGCCCGGTGGGAAAATCCCGGTAAAACTGTGCGCGATTGTCGGCCACGGCTTTTCGCAAACCGTCGAAGACTTCCAAAGGCAAGCCTCCCGGATTGTTCGCGGTACGCAGCATGATCGGCGGCACGGCCCCGATCAACACCGCTTTGGCTACGCGACCACGGCCATGTTTGGCCACATAACGGGCCACTTCACCGCCACCGGTGGAGTGGCCGATATGCACGGCATTCCTGATGTCGAGGTACGCCATCAGCTCGGCGACGTCGGCGGCGTAGGTGTCCATTTCGTTGCCGCTGTCGGTTTGGGTCGAGCGACCGTGACCACGGCGATCATGGGCGATGACGCGGAAGCCCTGGCTGAGGAAAAACAGCATTTGCGTATCCCAGTCGTCGCTGGACAGCGGCCAGCCATGGTGGAATACGATCGGCTGTCCGCTGCCCCAATCCTTGTAGAAAATTCGCGTGCCGTCCTTGACTGTGATCATTCCCGAGCCTTTGCCCTTGCCGTTGGTCTTGCCAACCGCAGGCGTTGCCGCAGGTGCCTGCTGTGCTGCCAGCGCCGGGACCGTCACGGCCAGTGCCGCGGCTACCATGGCACCGCTGGTCATCAAGGCGCGACGGGTGGTTCCGCTTGTCTCATCAGTCATTTTTTCAATACTCATGTGCGTGCTGTGGTTAACGCTTGGCGCGGTCCAGGGCGCTCAGTCCGGCGACGGCACCGATTCCCTTGTCGCGGGGAATTTATGGACAAAGACGTGCGCTGACCACCAGACATGGGTGCATGCCATTAACGCTTTGGTATAGGCGCGAGACAGAGACTCCTTGTGGTAGCCGGCTCGCTCCCGCAGACGATGGTTTATTTACAGGGCCAACGTCAGTAGATTAGGCGGCGGTTTGCCGACCACCCAGCCTCACAACAAGGAAGAATCATGAACGTCAACTCATCCTCGTCCTCATCCAGCGCCTTGATCGCCGCCTATTCCTCTGCCGCCAACGCCAGGGTTGCCGATGGCAGGGGCAATATCGCCGACAGCGATCAGTCGGCGGACAAAACGCAGAATGATGATTCGGTGAGTTTGTCCGGCACGGCCACCGATTACAGTGATTCGATCGCCAGCAACGCACCGTATTTTCCGGTGCGGCCGGGGATGAACGCCGACGCGCTTATCCTGGGTGTCGCTAAACCCGGGGCGATTTCCAGTTCCAGGGACAAGACCTTTGCCGATGTTGCCATCGATGCCCGCAAGCGCATGGATGAAAAATACGCGTTGATGAAGGACAGCGGTAAGCCCTACGACAACAGCATTCAGGATCGCAATGCGCTGATGGGCGATCTGGATCGACGTTCGCTGTACGCCGTCGCCACCAACGAAGGCGGAAAGTTCACCAAGGAAGAGCAGACCGCGGCACAAGACCTGATGCGCCAGCAGGCGCAACTCGCCACCGGTTATTACGTCGGGCCGGAAGATCAAAAGAAGAACTGGCGAGATCCGTTCGCCAACGACCCGGTCGGCCGCGCCAAGGCGGCGCTGAACTTCCTGGACAACATGAGCCCCGAAGAAAAATCGACGCCGCAATGGTTGTCCCAGCGCGCAACCATCCAGACCGCACTGGACCAGGCCACCGCTGTCGACCCGGTGGAACTGGCGAAGAAAAAACAGCTGTACTTCCCGATCCTGGCCGAGATTCTGCAGAACGGCACCAGTTGGTTCGACAAGAAAGAGCCGGACGAAAACAAGTCCAGTGAGTTGCTGAACAGGCTTCAGGCGGTGGTTCAATCCGCGTAGGAGCAATGTTTGACTCCAGGCGGCATCCCGACGATGGGCATGAACGATAACGCATTAAATACCTGGAGCGAGCGCTGCTCGCGATGGTCGTCAACGATAACGCGTGCTGCCTGAATGACCGCGTTGTCCGGACGTTTTTCGCGAGCAGGGCTCGCTACCACAGGTATGCAACACGCCGGTCAGTCAGGGAAGGAGGGGTGACCGGGGCCGGCGATCCTCGCGATGCCGAAGTAACCGCCCCCTCAGCTTGAAACATTTTTAAATACTTCAGCTTATTTTTAGTTGTACGACGTCGTATCAATTATGGTCGACTGCGCCGGTTCTCAAAAATACAATAATGGAGATACCGTCTATGACCAGCGTCCCATCCGCTGTTCCCCAATCCGCGGCACCCACGCAAAGCCGTCTCGCCCGAACACTCAAGCTGCTTGGCCCGGGCATCATTGCCGTACTGTCCTGGCTGGGTGCAGGTGACCTGATCACGTCATCGGTAGCCGGAGCCAATTACGGCTACGCGATGATGTGGGTGCTGGCGGTCTCTCTGCTCTTGAGGTATTTGATCGTCAACATCATTGCCCGCTTCCAGCTGTGCAATAACCAGGGCATGACGATCCTGCAAGGCTATGCCCAGCTCCATCCGTTTTTTGCCTGGTTCATGCTCGGTTATGCCTTGCTGATGGGGCACTTGATGAACGCCTACATGATCAAGGGCGCGGGTGAGTCCCTGGCCATGTTGCTGAAGGTCGACTATCCATTGCTCTGTTCCGTGGCGGTGGTGCTGGCGGTCTGGTTGCTGGTCGGTCGCAATATCTATTCCATGATCGAAGGCGTCATGAAGGTGTTGCTGGCGATCATGACGCTGGCGTTTATTGCCCTGGCCGTGATGTCCGGTCCCGATGTCGTCGGCATCGTCAAAGGCACCATCGGTTTCAGCATTCCGCCCGATGAAGGTGTGCATGGTGCACTGCTGGTCGCGGTGTCGGTTATCGGCGCGGTTGCCGGTTCGATCGCCAACTTTGTTCACCCCTACGTCATGCGTCAAAAAGGTTGGGTCGGGCCTGAACACAAGCGCATTCAGCGTAACGACCTGCTGTTTGCGGTGTTCGTCGGGATCGTCATCAACCTGGCCATCTGGATCGTTGGCGCGGAGATCCTGCGACCGAACGGCATTGAAGTCAAAACCCTGGGCGACCTGGGCAAAGCGCTGGAAATCTTCTTCGGCCCGATCGGTTGGTATGTCTTTTTCATCGGCGTATTCGCGACCCTGTTCGCCAGTATTTCGGGCAAGACCACAGCCTTCCCGATGCTCATTACCGATGCGTTGCAACACGTCAGCCCCAAGCGCCGCGAACGTTACGGCAAAGAGTTCCACCATGACCCGATGCACAAGTGGTTCATGCTGTTCATTCTGGTGACGCCACTGATCTGGTCACTTCCGGGCATGCCGGATTTCGTGACGCTGACCATCGGTGTGAGTGCACTGAACATCATCGGCTTGCCGGTGATCTCCCTGGGGCTGCTGATCATGTCCAACCAGAAGTCATTGCTCGGCAAGCAATATCGCAACAACCTGTTTGAGAACATCGCACTGCTTTTCGCCACGGGCCTGGCGCTGTGGGTCGCGTTCCAATTGGGCGTCGATCTGTTCGCCTGACATCCGTCTGCCTGTTCAACCACCGCGGTGTTCGATCACCGCGGTGCTTCAACTCCGCACAGCCCGAGAGCGCCAGACCATCATCTTCTCGACCTGCATGTCCTTCATGGTGTGCGCAATCCCGCCCACGCCATGCCCGGACAGACCCGCCCCGGCGAACGGCATCCAGTCGACGCGGAACGTGGTGCTTTCGTTGACCATCACCGCCGTGGCATTCAGGTCCTGGTAGCACTGCATGGCGGTGTCCAGGTTTTGTGTGAATACCGCGGCCTGGAAGGCATAGGGCAGGGCATTGGCCAACCGGATCGCCTCTGCCAGGTCATCAAAGGCATACACCGCCACCACCGGGCCGAACACTTCCTTTTGCATCACGCTCGAATTGATGGACGGATTGAGCAGCACGGTAGGTGCATAGCAGTTGTTGCCCAATGCGCGACCTCCCGAGATGAGGCGGGCGCCACTGGCGACCGCTTCATTGACCCACTGGCCCACGCGGTTCATTTCCCGTTCAGTGATCAATGGACCGACATCGGTATACGGATCGGTCGGATCACCGACCACCATGGCGTCGCCCAACTGGCCCAGGCGCTCGGCGACCTGCTCGGCGATGCTGCTGTGGCAGAACACCCGTTGCACGCTCACACAGACTTGGCCGGCATGGAAGAAACCACCGCGGGCGATGCGTGGCAGTGCGTCTTCAAGATCGGCATCCGCCGCCAGCACCACCGGCGCCGCGCCACCGTGCTCCAGCGCGCAGCGGGTACCCGGTGCCAGGGTCGAGCGCAACATCCAGCCCACCGCCGCCGAGCCGATGAAACTGAAGAAGCCCACCCGTGGGTCGGACACCAGTTTGCCGGTAATGGCGTTGTCGGTCGGCAGCACCATCTGCGCCCAACCCTGGGGCAGACCCGCCTCGATCAGGATATCGACCAGGACCCTGCAACTGAGCGGAGTGTTGGTTGCCGGCTTGACGATCACCGGTGCGCCGACGGCGATGGCCGGTATCACTTGGTGCACGATCAGGTTGAACGGATGGTTGAACGCGGAGACGGCCACGACCACGCCGATCGGCTCGAATTGGGTGAACGCCACACGGTTCGCCGAAGCGGCGTTCAGGCCCATGGGGATCACGTGGCCGCTCTCGGTACGCAAAACTTCGATGCTGTTGAGGATGCCATCGATGCCGCGTTCGACTTCGGCGATTGAGTCCTTCAGCGGCTTGCCGCCTTCGCTGGCCGCTTGAGTGGCAATCTTGATTTTGCGTTCGCCGATCAACTCGGCCGCACGATGCAGGATTTCAATGCGACGCGGTTTGGACAACCACTGGCTGCGATCGCAGAAGAGGCCGTGGGCGACAGTCAACGCCTGCTCGACATCGACGCCTGTGGAAATCGCCACATGACCGATCACCGCGCCGTTATAAGGGGCGTGCACAGCCAGGGTTTGTTCAGACATGGGATTTACCTCGAATCTTACATTGACGGATTGCCGTTTCAGCGAGCCTTGGGACGTCAACGGATCGCAGCCTGCGGCAAGGCCTACAGGATCGGTTTGCACACGCAAAGTGTAGGAGCTGCCACAGGCTGCGATCTTTCGATCTGCCCAAGTGCTTGCCAGACATGGCGTCAAGGTAGTGCCGAGTGGGTGTTTGGAAAACTGAATAATTCAGAAGCTTTTATTCATTTTTGGAGAAGAACTCCCGGAATCCCCCGTAGGCGACTCCAGGAGCAGCAGGCGATGACCTTAAAGGTTATCGGCGTCGATGATCGCCTTGGCAAAGGCTTGCGGATCTTCTTGCGGCAGGTTGTGACCGATGCCGCCGGTGATCAGCCGGTATTCGTACTTGCCGGTGAAACGCTGGCGGTAGTCCTCGGCTTTCGGATGCGGTGCGCCGTTGGCGTCGCCTTCCATGGTGATGGTCGGCACGCTGATGGACGGGGCCTTGGCCAGTTTCTGTTCCAGCGGGTCATATTTCGTTTCGCCCGGCACCATGCCCAGGCGCCAGCGGTAGTTGTAGATCGTGATGTCGACGTGATCGGGGTTGTCCAGGGCGGCGGCGCTGCGATTGAACGTGGCGTCATCGAACGCCCATTGCGGCGAAGCCAACTGCCAGATCAACTTGGCAAACTCATGGGTATTCTTTTCATAACCGGCACGACCGCGCTCGGTGGCGAAGTAGAACTGGTACCACCACTGCAATTCAGCTTTGGGCGGCAAGGGATTCTTGCCGGCGGCCTGGTTGCCGATCAGGTAGCCGCTGACCGAAACCAGCGCCTTCACTCGCTCAGGCCAGAGCGCCGAAACGATACCCGCCGTACGCGCACCCCAGTCGTAGCCGCCGAGTACGGCTTGTTTGATTTTCAAAGCGTCCATGAAATCGATGACATCGCTGGCCAGAGCGGCGGGTTGGCCATTGCGAAGGGTTTTGTCGGACAGGAAATGCGTATCGCCATACCCCCGTGCATACGGCATCAGTACCCGGTAACCCTTCGCCGCGAGCAAGGGCGCGACCTCGTCATAGCTGTGAATGTCGTAAGGCCAGCCGTGCAGAAGAATGACCACCGGGCCATTGGCCGGGCCGGTTTCGGCATACGCCACGCTCAACAAGCCGGCATTGATGTGTTTGAGCGGGCCGAACGGGGTGTCGGCGGTGGTTGACGCACTGACGGGGGCAGGTGCTGCGGTGGCAGGGGTATTGGCCTGAGCGTTGACGGCTCCCAGTACACCCAATGTCAGAGCAAGAACGGTGGAACCCACCAGATGGCGGCGATTTCTGTCGGCGTGTTTGTTCAACAAATGCACGTTCATGGTGGAACTCCTTTTTAAATGTAGGTCGGGCAGGGGAGGCCGTGGTTCACATTTAAGTGCAGGCAGGTATCCGGGCTATTTCAGAAACGCGTGCGGGTGAAGCGTTTTGTATCGCGGGGAAGTGTAGATACATTTCGATACAAGGCGGGGAAGGTTGTGGGAGCGAGCCTGCTCGCGATTAACGTCCAGGCAACGCGATCATCCAGGCTGCCCGCATTATCGTTGACGTCCATCGCGAGCAGAGCTCGCTCCTGCAGAGGAATGGCGGGTTTGTCCGTTAGGCGCTATCTACTGGCTTACTAGCGTTAGCCGGCAACCATGTGGCGGAGTAGAGTCGAGGCCACACCCCTGGCAACCCCGGATGATCCCGATGACTCGCCCTCGCTTCCTGCCCGACAACTTCACCCTGACCTTGATCGGCGTGGTACTTCTCGCCAGTTTGCTGCCCGCCAGCGGGCAGGTGGCGGTGGGCTTTGGCTGGCTGACCAACGTCGCCATCGCGCTGCTGTTTTTCCTGCATGGCGCCAAGCTGTCCCGCGAATCGATCATTGCCGGTGCCGGCCACTGGCGCTTGCATCTGCTGGTGTTCAGCCTGACCTTCTTGCTGTTCCCGCTGATCGGGCTGGCGCTCAAGCCGGTGCTGTCACCGATGATCGGCGCCGACCTGTACATGGGTATGCTCTATCTCTGCGCGCTGCCCGCCACGGTGCAGTCGGCGATTGCCTTCACGTCCCTGGCCCGGGGCAACGTGCCGGCGGCGATTTGTAGCGCGGCAGCCTCCAGTCTGTTCGGGATTTTTCTCACGCCGTTGCTGGTGACCCTGCTGCTGAATGTGCACGGCGAAGGCGGCTCGACCCTCGATGCCATCGTGAAAATCAGCGTGCAGTTGTTGCTGCCGTTCATTGCCGGGCAGATCGCGCGACGCTGGATCGGCGCCTGGGTGGGGCGCAACAAGAACTGGCTGAAGTTCGTTGACCAGGGTTCGATTCTGCTGGTGGTCTACGGTGCGTTCAGCGAAGCGGTGAACGAAGGCATCTGGCACCAGATTCCGTTGCGGGACCTGGCGGGGCTGGTGGTCGCCTGCTGCGTGGTACTGGGGTTGGTCCTGGTGGCCTCCACCGTGCTGGGCAAACTCTTTGGCTTCAATCAGGAAGACCGCATCACCATTCTGTTCTGCGGTTCGAAGAAAAGCCTGGCCACTGGCGTGCCGATGTCCCAGGTACTGTTCGCCGGCAGCACCATCGGCGTGTTGATCCTGCCGCTGATGCTGTTCCATCAGATTCAGTTGATGGTGTGTGCAGTGTTGGCGCAGCGCTATGCAAAACGCCAGGAAACCGTGGCGCAATTGATGGGGCAGGTTGACCCTTGATCTTGACAGTGGGTTAACGCTCAATCCCAATGTTTTATATGACGACAAGGTGACAAACAGGCGATAGCGAAATTAATCCAGCTGTCATCGTGATGTCACCTACCCCATGGCAGGATCGTCGCAAACCACCCTGAGCGACCGGTGCAACGCCGTTCGCGGGCCGATGCACCTGCCAGGAATCTCTCCCATGAAAGGTGACGCCTCCCTGTTTGCGGCCATTGACCTGGGCTCCAATGCGTTTCGCCTGATGATTGGCCAGTCGGTCAAACGCAACCAACAACTCATGATTCAGGAAGTGAAAACCCTGCGAGAGCCCGTACGTTTGGCCGAGGGGTTTCAAGGCGGGGCACTGGACGAATTGGCGCTGGATCGGGGATGGCAGGCGTTGGCGCGCTTCGGCAAGAAATTGCGCGGATTCGAAGCCGGGCGAGTGCGGGCGGTGGCGACCAGCGCCGTGCGTGAAGCCGACAATGCTCAATTATTCCTGGTCAGTGCGGAACGCCACCTGGGTTTTTGCATCGATGTCATCTCCGGCCAGGAAGAAGCGCATCTGGTCTACGCCGGTGTTGCCCATACGATTCCGTGTCAGCAGAGCATGCGCCTGGTGGTGGATATTGGCGGGGGATCCACCGAGTTGATTCTGGGGCGCGGCGCCCGGCCCCTGGTCACGGAGAGCATTGCCATTGGCAGCGGCACCTGGGGGGCGCGCTATTTTGCGGGCGGCGGTATTACCGCCCAGGCGCTGCTCGAAGCCGAGCGCATCGCCATGCTTGAGTTTGAAAAGGTAGCCCGCCGTTATCGCACCCAGGGCTGGCAGCAGACCATCGGCTCCTCAGGCACGGCGCGCCTGCTGGCCAAAATACTCAATGCCAACGGGCTCAATGACTTCGGCCAGCGCGGCATTACCTACAGCGGCCTGCTGCGATTGTCGCTGCGTCTGCTGGAAGTCGGGCATGTCAAAAAGCTGCGGCTGGCAGGCCTGCAACCCCATCGCCTGAGCATCCTGCCGGGTGGATTGGTGCTGATGCTGGCGGCGTTCAAGGTCTTCGGCATTTCCCACATGACACCTTCGGAACCGGGGTTGCGGTTCGGTGTGCTGCACGGCCTGATGTCCCGGCACTGAAGCTCATCAAAAACGCCAAGATCTGTGGGGGCGAGCAGGCTCGCTTGAATGTTTAGACTTGAAGGGGTGGGCGAGGGCTGTGGCATCGAAATGGACGGTCATGGCACCGGGATCATGACCGAAAGCAGCTGGATCAATGCCAACCGCAATCCCGACTGGAGCAAGGCCGAGGTCGAGCAAGAGCTGAAGGGCCGTTTGGCTTGAGCAAAATCATCTGGCTGCCGGGTATCAAGGGCTCCACATCGACGCCATCGCGGCCGGTGGCGGTGGCACTCACTGCGTCACCAGCCATCAGCCATTGGTTTAGCGATGGGGGCGGGGGCCTCTGGTAAACTGCGCCCCTTTACCTCCTCAAACAAGAGAGCCTCATGGCTAACCAAGACATCACCTTCACCCCCGATCCTGACCAGGACTCCATTTCCTCCGACGTCGCCGCGTTCAACGGTATCCTGATGTCCACCCAGATCCCGACCCGCGCCGACGGCGGCCTGGAACTGGGCGACATCACCCTGCAGAGCGAATGCACCCTGCAAGCGCTCAAGGTCGCGCTGGAGCGTGCGGGCAGTTCCATGGATCGCGTCATGCACCTGACCATCTACCTCACCGACATGGCCGACCGCGCCGCCTTCAACGAAGTCTACAAACGCTACTTCGCCAAGCCATGGCCGGTGCGCGCCGCCGTTGGCGTGGCCGCCCTGGCGGTCGAAGGCATGAAGGTGGAAGTCGTCGCCATGGCGGCCAAGGCCTGACTCACACACAAAACCCTGTGGGAGCGGGCTTGATCGCGAAAGCGATGTGTCAGTCGACACCAACATTGACTGATACGCCGCTTTCGCGAGCAAGCCCGCTCCCACATTTGATCTGTGTCGTTCTGCAGATAGTCATTCATCCGGCACCACCCGGCAGCACACGGATGCCCATCAGGCATTTCGCCGCTACAATGCGCACCTCGACCGTGACAGCCTGACTAAAAAAAACTATGTCCTTGCCCAAGCATCACCTGGAATTGCTCAGCCCCGCCCGCGACGTAGCCATCGCCCGCGAGGCCATCCTGCATGGCGCCGACGCCGTGTACCTCGGCGGCCCGAGCTTCGGCGCGCGCCACAACGCCTGCAACGAAGTGAGCGATATCGCCAGCCTGGTGGAGTTCGCCCATCGCTACCACGCCCGGGTGTTCACCACCATCAACACCATCCTGCACGACAACGAACTGGAGCCGGCCCGCAAGCTGATCCATGAGTTATATGATGCCGGTGTCGATGCGTTGATCGTCCAGGATCTGGGTGTGATGGAACTCGACATTCCGCCGATCGAGCTGCACGCCAGCACCCAGACCGACATCCGCACCCTGGCGCGGGCGAAGTTCCTCGACCAGGCCGGTTTCTCGCAACTGGTTCTGGCCCGCGAGCTGAACCTGCAGGAAATCCGCGCCATCGCTGACGAGACCGACGCGGCGATCGAATTTTTCATCCATGGCGCGCTGTGCGTGGCGTTCTCCGGTCAGTGCAACATTTCCCACGCGCAGACTGGCCGCAGTGCTAACCGTGGCGACTGCTCCCAGGCCTGCCGACTGCCTTACACCCTCAAGGACGAGAAGGGCGGTGTGATCGCCTATGAGAAGCACCTGCTGTCGATGAAGGACAACAACCAGAGCGCCAACATCCGCGCCCTGGTTGAAGCCGGCGTGCGTTCGTTCAAGATCGAAGGACGCTACAAGGACCTGGGCTATGTGAAGAACATCACCGCCTATTACCGTCAGCGCCTGGACGAGGTCCTCGAAGATCGCCCGGACCTGGCCCGTGCTTCCAGTGGCCGCACCGCGCACTTCTTTGTGCCCGACCCGGACAAGACCTTCCACCGTGGCAGTACCGACTACTTCGTCAGCGAACGCAAGATCGACATCGGCGCCTTCGACTCGCCGACCTTCACCGGCCTGCCGGTGGGCGTGGTGGAAAAAGTCGGCAAGCGCGACCTGATCGTGGTCACCCAAGAGCCGCTGTCCAACGGCGATGGCCTCAATGTGCTGGTCAAGCGCGAGGTCGTGGGCTGGCGAACCAACATCGCCGAACCGAAAGGCGAGTTTGAAGAGGACGGCGAAAAGCGCTATCGCTACCGCGTCGAGCCCAACGAGATGCCTAAGGGGCTGCACCAACTGCGCCCGAATCATCCTCTGAATCGCAACCTGGACCATAACTGGCAGCAAGCCCTGCAAAAGACCTCTGCCGAACGCCGCATCGGCGTGGCCTGGGTTGCACGCCTGGACGAGCAGCGTCTGCAACTGACGGTCACCAGTGAGGAGGGCGTTAGCGCCAGTGTCGCTCTGGACGGCCCGTTCGGCCTGGCCAACAAGCCGGAGCAGGCACTGGAGCAATTGCGTGACCTGCTGGGTCAGTTGGGCACCACCCAATACCATGCCACCGACATCAAGCTCGATGCGCCCCAAGCGTTCTTCATTCCTAACTCACAGCTCAAGTCGCTGCGCCGGGAAGTGATCGAAGCGCTGACTGCGGCACGCATCAAGGCTCACCCACGGGGTGGCCGCAAGGCCGAAACCAATCCTCCGCCGGTGTACCCGGAATCGCACCTGTCGTTCCTGGCCAACGTCTACAATCAGAAGGCCCGGGATTTCTATCACCGTCACGGGGTCAAGCTGATCGACGCGGCCTACGAGGCGCACGAGGAACCGGGCGAAGTGCCGGTGATGATCACCAAGCACTGCCTGCGTTTCTCCTTCAACCTGTGCCCGAAACAAGCCAAGGGCGTCACCGGCGTGCGCACCAAAGTGGCGCCGATGCAACTGATTCACGGCGATGAAGTGCTGACGCTGAAGTTCGACTGCAAACCCTGCGAGATGCACGTGATCGGCAAGATGAAGGGCCACATCCTTGATTTGCCGCAACCGGGCAGCGTTCAGCCGGTCGTTGGCTACATCAGCCCGGACGACCTGCTCAAGACCATCCCCCGCGCCCCGCACTAAGGGCACAAAACCTGTGGGAGCGAGCCTGCTCGCGAAGAGGGCGGTACATTCAACATTAATGTGACTGCCCCACCGCTTTCGCGAGCCGGCTCCCACAAGGGACGTTTGTCGAACCCGAAATCCGGCGGAAAACTCTCCTGCACTGGCAGCCCGCCCCGGCTGTGCTAGCGTTTTGAGGTTGCCCCTCATCTGCGAGAGCCACTGCCATGGACGAAACTATCGTTAACGTAACCACCGAGAAATTCAACGCGCTCATTGCCGTGGTGCAGGCTTATGGCGTGGCTTTCGCGGTCAAGATGCTGACCGCCATTGCCTTTTGGATCGTCGGCCGCTGGCTGATCGGCTTTGCCGTCGGCATGGTGCAGAAAGCCTTGGGCAAGCAGAAGGTCGACCCGACCGTGTTGCGCTATGTCGGTTCGGCCATCACCGTGACGCTGAATATCATCCTGGTGATCGCCATCCTCGGTTACCTCGGCATGCAGACCACCACCTTCGCCGCGCTGCTGGCTGCCGTCGGCCTGGCGATCGGCATGGCCTGGTCGGGGCTGCTGGCAAACCTGGCGGCCGGTGCCTTCATCATTGTGCTGCGTCCGTTCAAGGTCGGTGACTTCATCTCGGCGGGTGGGGTTGTCGGCACCGTCACCGAGATCGGTCTGTTCGCGACCGCGATCAACACCCCGGACAACGTGCTGACCCTGGTCGGCAACAACAAGATCTTCAGCGACAACATCCAGAACTTCACCCACAACACGTTCCGTCGCGTCGAACTCAAGGCGCAGCTGTCCGGTGCCGCCGACTGGAAAGCGGCGGCGGCCTTGCTGAAGGAGAAAATCGCCGCCATCCCCAACGTGCTGGAAACGCCTGCGGTCGACGTGGAAATACTCGAATTCAACCTGGTCGGGCCGGTATTGGCGGTGCGTCCGTACTGCCACAACGAGCACTATTGGCAGGTGTATTTCGACACCAACCGCATCATCAAGGATGCCCTCGGTGAGGCCGGTTTCCCGGCACCGATGCCGGCACAGACCGTGATCTTTCAGCAGGGCGCCGCGTTGCCTGGCGGGTTGGCCAAGGAGTGACCGCCGCTCAGCTTCCCGTGGTTTCGGGAAGCCTGGCGATCACCTTGATCTCGAACTGGAAGCCATAGAGCCAGGTGACGCCGACGGCGGTCAACGTCGGGTGTGGCGCCTGGCCCCAGAACTCGGGTACCACCTTCCAGATCGTCTCGAACCTTGTTTGCGGATCGACGATGAAGACGGTGATGTCTACCACATCGTCGAAGCGGCAACCGGCAGCGCCCAGAATCCCATTCAGGTTGTTGAACGCTTGCCGGACCTGGGTCTCCAGATCCGGTTCGGGCGAGCCGTCCTCGCGACTGCCCACTTGCCCCGAAACGAACAAAAAGCCATTGGAACGGATCGCCGGCGAGTAGCGATTGCGCTCATACAGCGCCTGGCGCCCGGGTGGAAAAACAACATCACGCTTTGTCATACAGACCTCCATCAGCGGATCAAAACCGATCCGCGGTTAACGATGGACGGACTGTAGGTCCACGGGCTTGCTGGATAAACGCGCAACTGCAACTATCACTGTTTGTAAAAACCAAACAATCCGCTAGCTATTGGGGCAGGTATGGACCGTTTCGATGCGATGCAGGCATTTGCCCGGGTGGTGGAGGCGGGCAGCTTCACCAAGGCTGCCGAAACCCTGCACATGAGCAAGACCAGCGTGACGCAATTGGTGCAGCAACTGGAGGCACGCTTGCGCGTGAAATTACTCAATCGTACCACGCGCAAGGTCAACGTCACTGCCGATGGCGCGGTCTATTACGAGCGCGTGGTGCGTCTGTTGGCCGACCTGGACGATGCCGAGACCAGCCTGTCGGGTGCCTCCACGGTGCCCAGGGGCCGACTGCGCGTGGATGTGCCCAGCCCGCTGGCGAGCATGATCCTGGTCCCGGCACTGCCGGATTTTCACGCCCGATACCCCGACCTTCAGATCGACATGGGCGTCAGTGACCGCATCGTCGATCTGATTGATGAGAACGTCGATTGCGTAGTGCGCGGCGGCGAGCTGAGCGATCAGTCGCTGATGGCAAGGCGGGTGGGTGACTTGCAGCTGGGGGTGTTTGCGGCGCCGAGTTATCTGGAACGAGTGGGTAAACCCCTGCATCCACGGGAACTGGAAGATTCCGATCATCGTATCGTCGGCTTCCTGTGGGCGCGTACCGGCCGGGCATTGCCATACGCCATGCGCAATGACAGTGAGAGCGTACAGATCAGAGGTCGCTACGTGCTGGCCGTCGACGATGGCAATGCGTACATCGCGGCAGGCCTGGCCGGGATGGGGGTTCTCTGGTTGCCCGACTACATGTCCAGGCCCCATCGGGCACGTGGCGAACTGGTGCCCCTGTTCGAAGACTGGCGCCTCGATCCCATGCCGATCTACGTGGCCTTTCCCCCCAACCGGCATATCAGCCGCAAGGTACGCGTGTTCATCGATTGGGTCGCCGAACTGATGGCTCAACATGCGCCGATCGCCGACCCGAGAGGTTCATGAGCCTGATGCCGATGTCCGGTGATTACGGTTTCGCCCTCGAACACGATTGATCGCCAGCAGGCAACCGCCAATCAATAACGCTGCGGCGGCCACCAGCAGCGGGGAAGGGCGTTGCAGATACCGCTGGACAGGACGGCCATCGATCACTGGCATGGGAAGCTCTGCCTGGGCGCGCAATGGCTCTTCGCTCAATGCCAGGCGCGCGCCATCGGCCAGGGTCAAGGTCAGGTCTTCGATGGTGCCGGCAACCCGACCGGGGAACACCGGTTCGCCTGTCGGGTCGAGTTGGTCGTACAGAAACTGCTGACCTTCGAGCCACCCGACGGCGGTCAGTAATTCGGGTTCCAGGTAGTACTTTCCGTCGAGAAAAAAACCCGGAAAATGATGGGCACGCTCGACGCTTTCGACGATATAACGCTCACCCGGTTTCATGCCGGTTGATGGAGCAATCATGGTGAAGTCCTCCGTCCTGCGGGTGATAAATCAAGAAGCCCGCCATGAAGATAGCGGGCTTCAGGTTTGCAGAAACTGACGCGCCGGAGTGAACAGCGTTGTCACGGTCAGGCTGCGATGTTGCCACCGTTCAGTTCTTTCTTATAGGACGCTTTCATCGTCTCCATCTGCTTGCCCAACTCCTCAAGTTGCGCTTTGCCCAAGAGCTTCCTGGCTTCGGGGAACATCTCTTTTTCCTCTTCTTCGATGTGATGTTCAAGCAGCTCCTTGACCACTTTTGCGCGTCCGGAAAATTCGACGCTGGCGGGATCGGTCATCTTGAGATCCGGCATGACCAGCGAGTCGACCGTGCGGTGTTCTTCCTTGGCCTCGTAGTACATTTTTTCCTGTTCTTTACCGCCGGCTTTTTTGTAGGCCGGGTAGAGAATCTCTTCTTCGAGCCTGGTATGGATCGTGATCTCCATCTCTAGTTTTGCAATCAACTCGGCGCGTTTTTTTACCGCGCGTTCAGTTGAATCTTCCAACTGGGTCAGGATGCCTTTCACTCGTTCATGGTCGGCTTTGAGCATGTCAATGGCGTTCATTATCTTGCCTCACTGTCACGGGAAGTGTTGGGCCGGTCTATGCCGGCACCCCTGGTTTCCAAACATAGGCAGCATTGACTGTGCCAATCTAAACGTGGGCGTAAATCCCTTTGTAATCAGTGAGTTGTTTTTCATGGTGGTTGAGCCGCGCCATGCAGGCTGCACGAATGGCGCTATGCGCGCATTGCAAATAGCGGGTATTGGATCACTGGAAAAAAGACAGCTCGGGGCAGCGGGCGAGCCATGAAACGTTGATTGATGCCGCTCGTCAATTCGAATGCACGCCTGCGCCCCAGTCTCTTCAAACCTGTACGGCCCGGAGTTTCCGGACCTTTTTTGTAGAGGTGGGTATGGCTACCGATTTGACTTCCAGGGACAACATGCAGCGCCAGGATCAGGTGCAGGATTGCGTTCCCTCCAAGCCCGAGCCCGATTCACCGTCGCTCAATCCCGACGACCCGGGCAAATACGATCCGCTGACCACGCCTGATCCCGCTACCGTCCAACGCCCGGAAGACTGGGATGATTCGGCGGGGAGGGAGTTGCCGGAGGCTGATGAGCAAACCCCGCTGTCAGACGATAGACGCTAGAAGGAGCGGGTCATGACCGTATTCAATGCCTTGACCGGCTTTCCCTCGCCGCTTGTGGGGGCCGGAACCAGCGGCGTGCGCGAACTGTATGGCGTGCTGTACTGCAATGCTCCACACGCTCAAGAGCAGGCCGAAGCGTTTATGCGGCAGCAGCTGGCCCGCGCCGCCCAACTCCCTTGCGATTTGCCCGACACACCGCAAAACCTGACAGCCTGGGCCGAACGGCATGTCGCCGACGTCGCTCGCGACTACGCCGGCTACCTCGCCGAGCGCCAGCAGGGAGCGGGGCGCCGTTATTTTCAGAACAAGGCCCACGCCTTGTATTTCCTGCAACGGGTCGCACCGACCAAAGAAGTCGACGGTGCCTGGCTGGAGGGGGTATTGGAACACTGGCAGGATTACCGCTTCGATGGGCTGCTGACCACCTACCTTGAAGAATTGGGCAAGGGTGATCCCCGGCAGAACCATGTGTCGATCTATCGCACACTGTTGGCCGAACAGGGCTGTGACGATCAGCAAGGCCTGGATGACGAGCACTTTGTGCAAGGTGCGATTCAACTGGCGCTGGGCCGTTGCAGCGCCGCCTTCATGCCGGAGGTGATCGGCTACAACCTGGGTTACGAACAATTACCCTTGCACCTGTTGATCAGCGCCTATGAACTGCGGGAATTGGGTATCGACCCGTACTACTTCACGTTGCATGTGACCATCGACAACGTCAGCAGCGGCCATGGACGCAAGGCGGTCCGGTCGCTGCTGGAACTGTTGCCGCTGGAGGAGGGCAGGAACGAGTTCTATCAACGCGTGACCCTGGGCTATCGCCTCAACGATCTGGGCCTGGGGTCGACTGCGATCATTAAAGCCTTCGAGCTGGAGCGCGAAGTGATCGCCATGCTTGAACGCAAGCGTGGCTTCGGTCAGCACATGCATTCCGATTACTGCAAGGTCGAAGGGCAAACCATCAACCAGTGGTTGTCGTCGCCTGGTCATATCGAGGATTTTCTCGCAGCCCTGCAGCGCAAGGGTTGGATCAAGCGTCATCGGCCGCCGCAGGAAAGTCGATTCTGGCAATTGATCGAGGGCAGTACGGCGGCGATGTTCGGCGTGTTCGATGGTTACGAAAAGCAGTTGATCCACGCCTGGATCGCCGGTGATTGGCAAGATCCCAAACGGCAGCCGGCGTCGCTGCGGAATCTCAGCAGCAATGCCGAAGCAAGTGCAGGCACGGTGGATGATCCGGAACTCAAGGCGGTACAGGCCAGCCTGCATCACCAGTCGCCGCGCCAGGAACTTGAATCACTGATTCCCTGGCTATTGGCACAACGGCACCATCGCCCGGCGGGGTTGTTCGCCACCCGGCGCTTCATCGAACTGCGTTCGCGGTTACGCTGACTCAAGGAGTGTTGAATGTCAGTACAACAAATCGCCGATCGCGCGCTACTGGCGTTGGGCAGGCGGCTGATCGCCGAGGGCTATCGTTTCATCACGCCGACCCCATTGACCCACGAAAGATTCCTCCAGCGCTTTGCCACCCCGTTGGCGAGGGACCTGCGCGATGCCTTCGGTTGGTCGATGCCGTTCGATCACACACTGTTACCGGCGGATGAACTTATTGCGCTGGAACAGGCGGGCATCGTCGAACCGCAGGGTTATCTCTGGCGTAGCACTGTGCGTTGGTCGAGCCTCGGCGGATTGCTGTTCGCTCACTCGGCATACCCCACCACGCACGCCGACTCGATATTTTTCGGACCCGACAGCTACCGCTTCGCGCAGATGATTGAAGCCCATCTGCAACAGCATTTCGAGCCGATCCGGCGAGTGGTGGATATTGGTTGCGGTGCCGGTGTCGGTGCACTGATCGTCGCCCGCGCCCGACATGACGCCCAGGTACTGGCCGTGGACATCAATCCACGGGCATTGCGGCTGTCGGCGGTCAATGCCGAGCTGGCCGGAGTCTCCAATGTCACCGTCTACCACAGCGATATCCTGAGCAGTGTCGAAGGACAATTCGACCTGATCATTGCCAATCCGCCCTATATGAATGACAGCCAGCATCGCGCCTATCGCCACGGCGGCGGGGCATTGGGGGAGGGACTGTCGTTGCGCATCGTGCGCGAGTCGTTGCCGCGCCTGGACAAGGCGGGCAGCCTGGTGCTGTACACCGGCGTGGCGATGGTCGACGGCCAGGATCCGTTCCTGGAAGCCGTCCTGCCGGAGTTGGCCGGCGAGACATTTGGCTGGACTTATCGCGAGCTGGATCCTGATGTGTTCGGGGAGGAACTGCTCAAGCCCGGTTATGAGCGGGTTGAGCGCATTGCGGTCGTGGCGCTCATTGTCACCCGTCGAAACTGACAGAGGCCCCAACTCTATGTGCAACCCAATGTGGGAGCGAGCCTGCTCGCGAAGGCGATGGCATGTCCACACTATAAGTGTCTGACACTGCGCCTTCGCGAACAGGCTCGCTCCCACAAGGTGGTTACCGTTTCAATTACCATCCGCCACCTTGCGTTCGATCTCGTCGATTTTGCGTTGTAGCTCATCTGCTTCCGGCTCTTCGGAAGGGGTGGCGGGCATGGGCTCATCCGCGCTTTCTCCGTCACGGTCCTCGTTATCGCGGTTAATACGATCATCATCGTTCATGGCATTGGCCTCCAGTGTCTACCCATTGGATAGAGCACCATGACGCGAGTTCGAGTTTTTTGCCGGTCAGCGTCTGAGCCTCAGGACAGCACGCAGTGCCAGACAGACGCCAGCATCACCGCTGCCTGGGTGGGTGGAGCCGGTTTTGCGATGGCGCGCTCGCTCTCCATCGTCCTGATCAAAGCGTGGTGTAGCCGAAATAAACAAGTGCGATGACCGCAGCGATGGAGAAAGCGCGCAAGGCCTTCGTCGTCGAGCGATTCGAGCGCAAAGGGCTTGCGGATCGTTGCATGTGCGCGCCCAGACTCATGGTAGGGACAATAAAACCGTCCATGCTTGCCCTGTAGGTATGGCGCAAACCAATGATCAGAAACAGGATGATCAGGCCAAGGGCCAGTGCGCGGGAAAGTGTCGGATGAACCAGGGGCTCGTGAGTGTCTTCCGCGCAGGCAACACTGTCGACTTCGACGATGGAGATCCGTCCATCATCCATTGACGCCAGCTTGGTACCTTTTAGGGTATTCGCCTGCTGATCGAGGTCCAGCGCCTGATACTTCCACAGCGTTGCCGAGCCTTCCCGACAATAGGTGAAAGCGCCAGGGTTGGCGGCGGCGATGATGCACGCGTCGTTGATGCCGTGTTTTTTCAAGGTTTCCGTGGCTACCCTGGTGAAGTCCAGTTCAAGGACTGGAATGACTCCGTTGGCATACGCACCGGCGGAAACCAGCAGGCCTCCCAAGAGGCAAAGGATTGTCATGTTCAAGGTTGTATTTCCTTGTTTTTGTCGGCCTGCTGACGGAGCCGGTAATCGCCGCCTCGTTGTTGATGAAGTCTAGATCGTCAATGAGCGTTTGATGATTGAAAATGCGCAGTATTCACACTCATTTGCGAACGACCGGTGGAGTGGCAAACAGCGTTTACCTGTGCCTTACTCGGTGATTAAACCGGGGAGGGTTTGGAATGCGACGCAGAGGCGCACAGTTCTGGCTATGGCTCAATAAACGCTTACCCGTCAAAACCTACGAAGACGTGTTGAACGACGGTCGGCAGATCGAAGTGCAGGCGCGTATCACGCTGGAGGGGATGACCCAGGTTTTTATCGGGATCTACGACGCCAGTGGTGGCGCCCTGTTCGAAGCCTTTTCGGATCGCGGTTTGCGCGAACCGCTCGCGTCGGCATTGAAGTGGGGAGCACGGCGGGCCCGGGAACTCGTGCTGGAGACCGAGCCATTCGTGGCCCCCCACCGGGCGCAACTGACATTGAGCCCGTTGATCATTGACGAAGCGGTACTGGCCCTGCGGCGGATGGAGATGACTGACAGTGAGCGCCTGAAAATCAAGGCCAGCGATGCCCAGGCTGAATATCACGCGGCCCATTCGGCCATGCTCGAACTGATGCGCTCGACGACCTCGGTCGACCCACTGGTCTGGTCCGAATACCGCGAGCGGCTGCGACAGGCTATCGACCGCAGGGTCTGGGTCCAGCGCGGCTACCTGCCTTCAACAACCTCGTCACGCGTCAAGGACAACGGCCCTCATGAAAAAGGAAATCACTGACTCACCGCAAGAGACGGGCTCTGCGTCCGAGCGGATCGACGCGAAAATCCGCGAACTGAACGATTGGCGCGGCCAGACGCTGGCGCGGGTCCGGGCGTTGGTCAAGCAGGCCGACCCCGGAGTGGTCGAGGAAGTGAAGTGGCGCGGGGTACCGGTGTGGTCGCACGGCGGGATTATCTGCACCGGCGAGACCTACAAGAGCGCGGTGAAGATGACCTTCGCCAGGGGGGCCGCGCTGGACGATCCTTCAAAGCTGTTCAACGCCAGCCTGGAAGGCAACACACGACGCGCGATTGATCTGCATGAAGGTGACATCATCAATGAAGCCGCCCTGAAGGCGCTGATTCGCGCCGCCGTGGCGCTCAATACCGCCAGGCGCAAATAACCCGGCAACTGTGGCGCTCAATTCGTGAACGCGCCAATGAACGGGCGACGTAACCCCTGAAGGAGCGAGCTCGCTCCTGCAGGGGGCCAACCATCAGCGGCGTTTCGGCAGCGTCCAGTTTGGCCGGATGAAGTGGCAGGTATAGCCGCTGGGGTAATGTTCCAGATAGTCCTGATGCTCAGGCTCCGCTTCCCAGAACGGCCCGGCGGGCTCGATCTCGGTGACGACCTTGCCGGGCCAGAGGCCGGAGGCTTCGACATCGGCAACGGTATCTTCAGCGATTTGCCGCTGTTCATCGCTCAGGTAATAGAGTGCCGAGCGGTAACTCGTACCCAGGTCATTACCCTGGCGATTTTTGGTGGTCGGGTCGTGGATCTGGAAGAAAAATTCGAGAATCTGGCGATAGCTGATCTGCTGTGGGTCGAAGACGACTTCGATCGCTTCGGCGTGGGTGCCATGATTGCGGTAGGTCGCATTGGGCACATCGCCGCCCGAATAGCCGACTCGTGTGGCCAGCACGCCCGGGTAGCGTCGGAGCAGATCCTGCATGCCCCAGAAACAGCCGCCGGCGAGGATGGCGGTTTCAGTGTTTGTCGTCATGGTGCGCACCTCATATCAGTGACTGGCCTCGTTGATCGAGGCCGTCAGACCCTCATTGCATTTTGCTGTGATCCATTTTGCTGTGATCCATCGCGCCGAGGGAACGGGCCTGGGCCTCGACCTTGATTGTCTCTTTCTCGCCCTTGGCGTTTTCCACGGTCAGGGTCAGGGGCACTTTGCTGCCTTCTGCCACCTGGGCGGTCAAGTCCATCAACATGATGTGATAGCCATTGGGATCCAGGCTCACCGGTTCGCCTGCCCGTAACGCGACGGATTCGACCTGCCCCATGCGCATCACATCGTCTTTCATGCTCATCTGGTGGATTTGCACCGTCTTGGCGATTGGTGACTGCACATTGAGCAACTTGCTGTCCGTGTCAGCCTGCAGGGTCATGAAGGCGCCGGTCGAATGCTGGCCGGCCACCGTGGCGCGAACCCAGGCGTCGTTCACCCGGGTTTGCGCGGACACTTGCCAGGCCATGCCGATCAGGGAAAGGCCAAGCACCAGTTGTTTCAAGCGTTTTGAGTACAGCGAAGTCATCAGCAGACCTCCATGACGGTGAGCAGGTCTTCTGCGCACTCTTGAGCGGTAAGGGACGCGGACAGGCCCAGGCGCAAATTGCCTCGGGAGTCGAACACGAAGCTGGTCGCGGTGTGGGACAGGGTGTAGGTATCGCCGCTCGGAACCTTCTCGAAGAATACGCCGAACTCCTTGGCGGTGGCGGCGGTTTCTTCCAGCGTGCCGTGCAGTGCCTCGAAACTCGGATCGAAGGCCTTGACGTATTTGTCGAGCATTTCGGGCGTGTCGCGCTCGGGGTCCAGGGTGATGAAGATCACTTGCAGGCGTTCGCCATCGCGGCCCATCAGTTTCTTCGCCTGGGCCGCGCGGGCCAGGGTCGTCGGGCAGACGGCCGGGCATTGGGTGAAACCGAAAAAGATCATCGGCATCAGGCCCTGGTAGCTGCCCAGCATCCGGGTCTCGCCCTGGGCGTCCTTGAGCTTGAAGGAACGTCCCATGATCTTGTCGCTCAGATCCTTGCCGTACTTGAACGACAGCTTGCTGCTGTCATCGCAGCCGGCGAGCAGGCCAAGGCTCAGCAGGCCCATGCCGCGCAGGACAGTGCGACGGGTATACAACGTACTCATGGAAAAAAGCTTCCTGTGTAGCAACCGGGAAAACACAGTGCCTGACGGGTCAGACGAAAAAAGCGCAGGGATGTTAACAAACTGTTGCCCTGTGGCGCTTAATCGATCGCCCGCCGGTCCTGCGCCAAAAGGTCGCGGCCCCGGGGCTACATGAAGATACAAATGCCCTGCGCACGGACACATTGCGGATACATCGGCGCGGTTACATGGGGCTATCCAATCCCCATAGAGAGCATTGCCATGTTCCATAAACTGAAGCAGGTCGCCCGGTTCTTCCGCCAAAGCGCACAGTCAATGGTGGGTGTTCCCGATTACGATAATTACGTAGCGCTCATGGCGGTCAAATCCCCGGGCGAGCCAGTCATGACTTACGAGGCATTTTTCCGTGAGCGCCAGGAAGCACGGTTTGGCCGAGGCAAGTGCAATACGCGGTGCTGCTGAACGCGGAAGTTGCCAACCAGCCATTTGATAGATGCCACAAACACCGATAATTCTGTGGCGAGGGAGCAAGCGCCCTCGCCACAAAAGAATATCAATGAAGGTTTTATCGTTTGTGCTGACTGCGGCATGCACTTTTATAAAGCGCCAAGCCTGCCAGCGTGCACCAGCGCGTAGCGGTTTGTTGATCCATCTTCCCTACGGCCACGCCCGGCCAATTGAATACGATTCGCCTTGAAACCCGCCTGAACCGCCGTCTCCCGACCATTTCTCCAGCCCCGATATTCGACTGGCACAAACCCTGCATTAACCCTCTCAAGCCCCTCTGCATAGATGGGCAGCCCGCTCGGTCAACGACGATCGATCAACCGCACAGGTCGTGGGCAATATCGGTGGATCAGGCATGGCCGTCTGGTTTCAACACCGCAAAAGAACAGGCAAAGACGCCTGGAACCGCAAGGTTTCAGGCGTTTTTTTTTGCTTTTTGAACCGTGATGGGCTTGGGCAGGTGTCGTTTATGAATTCCAATGTAGCCACTTTGAACAAACTGCAAACGCTGGTCGTGATCGGTAATGGCATGGTCGGGCATCATTGTGTCGAGCAGTTGATCGAGCGCGGCGCTCTGGGGCGCTATCGCTTGCACGTCTTCAGCGAGGAGCCGATGCGTGCTTACGACCGTGTGCATCTGTCCGAGTACTTTACCGGTCGTGATGCCGAGTCGCTGGCGCTGAGTGACGCCTCGCTGTACGAGACGCCCGGCGTCACATTGCACCTGGGGGTACCGGTACTGGAAATCGACCGCGCAGGGCGTCAGGTGATCACCGCCCAGGGTTGCGTGCCATACGACAAACTGGTCCTGGCCACCGGCTCTTATCCGTTCGTGCCGCCGATTGACGGCGCCGAAGGCCATTCGCGGCTGGTGTATCGCACCCTGGAAGACCTCGACGCCATCCGTGCCGCGGCAGCCAATGCCCGCCGTGGTGTGGTGGTCGGCGGTGGCCTGCTCGGTCTGGAAGCGGCCAATGCCCTGAAAAGCCTGGGCCTGGAAGCTCATGTAGTGGAATTCGCGCCACGCCTGATGCCGGTGCAACTGGACGATCTGGGTGGTTTGGCGCTCAAGGCGCAGATCGAACGGCTGGGCGTCGGCGTGCATTTGTCCCGCGCCACGCAATCGATAAGTGCGGGCGAGGACTATCGCTATCGCATGAATTTTGCCAACGATGAATTTCTGGAAACCGACCTGGTGGTGTTCTCCGCCGGTATCCGTGCCCAGGATGCGTTGGCCCGCCAGTGTGCGCTGGAGGTCGGCCCGCGCGGTGGCGTGGTGATCGACGACACCTGCCTGAGTTGCGACCCGAACATCTACGCCATCGGCGAGTGTGCTTCATGGAACGGCAGCCTGTTCGGCCTGGTTGCCCCCGGCTACCAGATGGCGCGCAGCGTTGCCGCGCGGCTGTGTGACGACGTCGCCGAGCCGTTCCAGGGCGCCGACATGTCGACCAAGCTCAAACTGCTGGGTGTCGATGTCGGCTCCATCGGCGATGCTCACGCCAACACGCCGGGCGCGCGCAGTTATCAGTTCATCGACGAGACGACCGCCAGCTATCGCCGTCTGGTGGTGGACGCCAGCGGCAAGCAGGTACTCGGTGCGGTGCTGATCGGCGACAACAGCTATTACGACACGCTGCTGCAATACATGCAGAACGCGATTGCCTTGCCATCCGAACCGGCCGCTTTGATCCTGCCATCGTCCGAAGGCGCGCCGACCCTCGGCGCGAGCGCCTTGCCTGATTCGGCGACGATCTGTTCATGCCACAACGTGACCAAGGGCGCGATCTGCTCGGCCATCGACGGCGGCTGCAGCGATCTGGGCGAACTCAAGTCGCAGACCAAGGCGTGTACCGGTTGCGGTGGTTGCGCCGGCCTGCTCAAGCAAGTCTTCGAACATGAACTGATCGCCCGTGGCGTCAGTGTCGACAAGAGCCTGTGCGAGCATTTCGCCTACACCCGTCAGGAGTTGTATGCGCTGGTGCGGGTGGAAGGGGTCATTACGTTCGAAGAACTGCTGGCCAAACATGGCCGTGGCCACACCGGTTGCGATGTGTGCAAGCCGGCGGTGGGTTCAATCCTGGCGTCGTGCTGGAACCAGCCGATCATGGATCCGTCGCTGGTGCCGTTGCAGGACACCAACGATACCTTCATGGCCAACATGCAGAAAAACGGTACCTACTCGGTCGTGCCGCGCATTCCCGGTGGCGAGATCACTGCCGACAAGCTGATCGCCATCGGTGTGGTGGCGAAGAAATACGACCTCTATACCAAAATCACCGGCGGCCAGCGGATTGACCTGTTCGGCGCCCAGTTGCATCAATTACCGGACATCTGGGGCGAGTTGATTGAAGCGGGCTTCGAAACCGGGCACGCCTACGGAAAATCAACCCGTACGGTCAAATCCTGCGTCGGCAGCACCTGGTGCCGCTATGGTGTGCAGGACAGCGTGCAAATGGCGCTGACCATCGAAGACCGCTACAAGGGCCTGCGCTCGCCGCACAAACTCAAGTTCGCGGTGTCCGGTTGCACCCGTGAATGCGCCGAGGCGCAAAGCAAGGACGTCGGCGTCATCGCCACCGAGAAAGGCTGGAACCTTTACATTGCCGGCAACGGCGGCATGCGTCCGCGTCACGCCGAACTGTTCGCCACCGATCTGGATGACGCGACGCTGATCCGCTACATCGACCGCTTCCTGATGTTCTACATCCGCACCGCCGACAAGCTGCAGCGCACTTCGGTGTGGCGCGAAAGCCTGGAGGGTGGCCTGGACTACCTCAAGGACGTGATCATCCACGACAGCCTGGGCCTGGGCGCCGAGCTCGAGTCGCAGATGCAGCTGGTGGTCAACCGTTACGAATGCGAGTGGGCCAACGCCCTCAAGGACCCGGAAAAACTCAAGCGCTTCCGCACCTTCGTCAACGATAAACGCCCGGACCCGGACATTCACTTTGTCCAGGAACGCGGTCAACGGCGCCCGATCATGGCCGCCGAACTCAACCTGATCCCTGTTACCGAGGAGAGCGCCTGATGACTCATTCCAATACCCAACGCGTTGAAGCCGGCTCGTCTGCCCACTGGCAATCGGTGTGCAGCCAGCAGGACCTGGTGAACGACTCGGGCGTAGTGGTGTGGCTGGACGGCGCGCAAGTGGCGTTGTTTTATCTGCCGGGCATCGAGGGCAAAAACCTCTACGCCATCGACAATCACGACCCGCAATCGGGGGCCAATGTCATCGGTCGTGGGCTGGTCGGCAGCATCAAGGGCGACCTGGTGGTGGCATCGCCTATCTACAAACAGCATTTCCGCCTGGAAGACGGCACTTGCCTGGAATACCCGCAACAGCGTCTGCGGGTCTGGCCGGTGCGGTTGAACGAGGGGAGGGTGGAAGTGGGCATCGCCTGATTTCCCCTGTGGGAGCGAGCCTGCTCGCGGAGAGGGCATCAGATTCAACATCTTCGTTGACTGACACACCGCTTTCGCGAGCAGGGGGGGCCGTCCAGTGCAATCTGACAGTTAAACCAACATCAGAATTTAAACGCTTGTCTTCCTACCAGTAGCCATTTCCCGTGCTGCTTCTGCCAGATCTGAAAGTTTTCGATTTCCGTCGGAACCACTTCGGTACCTTTTAGGGCCTGGGCCGAGAAGTGGTGGCGGACCAGCGCGACATCACCGGAAACGGTGATGGTCTGGTTCTGCATTTCAAGGGTCTTGAACGCGCTTTTGCCAGTTTCGATGTCGGCGATGAACGCCTGTTTGTCCTGGATCTTGCCGCTGGAATGCCCGTAGGTCAGGTTCTCGGCGGTCAGCGCCCGAAGTTGCGCGATGTCCTTGTGCAGCATGGCGTTGGTCAGGTGGTCGACGGCTTGCGCGACGTCCTTGTCGCTCGACGAGGCCGCCGCTGCCACGTAGCCGCTGAACAGGCAGAGAAAACCGATCAGCACTTTGACTTTCTTCATGGGTGTTTCCTTGTTGTTGTAGGTCGTCGTACAACCTAGCAGGTTTCTTCTGAAATGGAAGATGGGGGCAGCGATGGGTGGAGGACGGTGACCTACCGCATGTCGACAAAACCGCAAAACCCGGGCTCCGGCGGTCAACTACCGCTCGGGGCAGTCGATAACCTCTTCAGCAATGGGCGTTCTTCAGAGGATGAAGCCACCCAAACGACAAACGTGCGAAAAGAGGAACCACAGAGTGTCCATAAAACTGCGTTTACTGTTGCTGATCGCTACTGGCGTGCTCACTGCGCTGATCATGGGCATGGTCAGTTACCTGGGAAATGGCCAGATGGCGCAAGCGGTGCAGGACAATGACGTCGGCATGAAGGCGCTGAGCAATCACCTCGAAGCCGACATGATGCATGACGCCCTGCGCGCCGACGTGCTGTCGGCGATGCTGGTGGGGCTGGGCAAAAGCACCAGCAGCAAGGCCGAGGTGCGCAGCTCGATCGAGGAACACACCGCGCATTTTCGGGAAATGCTCGGCGAGAACCTCAAGCTGCCGGTCAACGACACCCTGAAAGCCGCGTTGAACCAGATCAAGCCCAGCCTCGACACCTACATCAGCGCCGCTGAGCGCATCGTCGGCCTGGCCCTGGAAAACCCCGACGCCGCGCAAAAGGAACTGGCCGCCTTCAACAGCGCGTTCAGCCAACTGGAAGACCAGATGGCAGCTCTCAGTGAGCTGATTGAAAACAACACGCAACAGACCAGCGAAGGCACGCGCGAAGCCATCAGCAACGCCAATGTCGCCCTCGGCACTGTGCTGATCGTCAGTCTGTTGTTGCTGCTGGCCCAGGGGCGCTGGGTGATTCTGAGCATCATGGGGCCGCTGCGCACCGCCAGCCGCATCGCCGACAGCATCGCCCATGGCAACCTGAGCGAGCCGATTGTCGAGCCAAAGCGCCAGGACGAGGCCAGTCAGCTGATTCGCAGCCTGGCCACCATGCAGCGGGATTTGCGCGGCATGATCGAAGTGGTGCGCAGCAACGCCCATGGCGTCAGCGGCATGAGCGAGCTATTGAGTAACGGTTGCCACGAAGTCGCCGGCAGCAGCCAGCAACAAAGCACCGCGGCCAGCACCATGGCCGCGGCCGCCAGCGAAATGACCGCGAGCATCGAGGAGATCACCCGGCATGCCGAGCGCGCGCTGAACATGGCCAATCAGGCCGAGGCATTGGCTAAGGACGGCGGACGGGTGATCCATCAGGTGGTCAATGACATGGACGGTATCGCCCGTTCGGCGCAGCAGTCGGCGCAGGTGATCCGTACGCTGGACAAGGAGTCCGAAGCGATTTTCAGCATTATCCAAGTGATCAAGGGCATCGCCGATCAGACCAACCTGTTGGCACTGAACGCGGCCATCGAAGCGGCTCGCGCCGGTGAACAGGGGCGCGGTTTTGCCGTGGTCGCCGACGAGGTGCGCAGCCTCGCCGGACGCACCAGTGCCTCCACCCAGGAAATCGCCGCCATGGTCTCGCGCATCCAGCAAAGCACCCGCGAGGCGGTCATCAGCATGGAAGAGGGCGTGGCCCAGGTCGACAAGGGCATGGCCGTGACCGCCGATGTCGAGCGCGCCATCCGCGAAATCCTCGAGGCCACGCTCAACACCACGCAACTGGTCAATGACATCAGCCGGACCATTGGCGAGCAGAGCCTGGCCAGCAATGAAATCGCTCATCAGGTGGAGATGATTGCCGGGATGTCCGAAGGCAACAGCAAGGTGATCGGGCAGACGGCTTCGACGACGGATGAGTTGTCGTCGTTGGCGGGTAAGTTGTCGCAGTCGGTGGATCGATTTCGCCTCTGATACATCCTTTCATTTTGTGCTGCCCTTCAGGGCCTCTTCGCGAGCAAGCCCGCTCCCACATGGGTCTTGTGTACACCAAGCCAATGTGGGAGCGGGCTTGCCCGCGAAGAGGCCAGTTCAGCCCAGGCAGGACTTGAAATCAAAGATACTTATCCGTCACAGCCCCCTCCGAGGCACTGGACACCGTCTTCGCATACTTCGCCAGCACCCCGCGCTTGTACTTCGATTCCGGCCGCACCCAACGGGTTTTGCGCCTGGCCAATTCAGCATCCGGCACATCCACCGTAATCTGCCGGGTTTCGGCATCGATGGTGATCCTGTCGCCATCCTCGATCAACGCGATTGGCCCGCCCTCAAAGGCTTCCGGCGTGATATGCCCCACCACGAACCCATGGGAGCCACCGGAAAAGCGGCCGTCGGTGATCAGCGCCACGTCTTTGCCCAGGCCCTTGCCCATCACCGCCGAGGTCGGCGAGAGCATTTCGCGCATGCCCGGCCCGCCCTTGGGTCCTTCGTAGCGAATCACGATCACATCGCCCGCTTTCACTTCGCCGTTGAGAATGCCGGCCAGCGCGCCTTCCTCGCCGTGGTAAACCCGCGCCGTGCCTTCAAAGCGCAGGCCCTCCTTGCCGGTGATCTTGGCCACCGCGCCGGTAGGCGAGAGATTGCCGCGCAGGATCACCAGGTGCGAGTCCTTCTTGATCGGCTGGTCGAAGGGCAGGATCACGTCCTGGCCGACGGGGTAGTCGGGCACGTTTTCCAGGTTCTCCGCGAGGGTCTTGCCGGTGACGGTCATGACGTCGCCGTGCAGCATGCCGGCGGCGAGCATGCGCTTCATCAAGGGCTGGATGCCGCCAATCGCGACCAGTTCGCTCATCATGTATTTGCCGCTGGGGCGCAGGTCGGCCACCACCGGTGACACCTTGCCCAGCTCGACGAAGTCATCCAGGGTGAGGTCGACATCCACCGCGTGGGCCATGGCCAGCAGATGCAGCACGGCATTGGTGGAGCCGGCGAGGGCAATCACCACGCGGATCGCGTTTTCGAAGGCCTTGCGGGTCATGATGTCCCGCGGTTTGAGATCGAGCTTGAGCAGCTCCATGACCTGCTGCCCGGCGCGGAAACTGTCCGAAGCCTTGTCGCTGCCCACGGCATCCTGGGAGCTGGAACCGGGCAGGCTCATGCCCAGCGCTTCGATGGCCGACGCCATGGTGTTGGCCGTGTACATACCGCCGCAGGAGCCAGGGCCGGGGATTGCCACTTCCTCGATCTGCTTGACCTGGATCTCGCTGATGTCGCCGCGCGCATGCTGGCCCACGGCTTCGAACACGGAAATGATGTCAGTGTGGCCGGCCCCCGGGCGGATGGTGCCGCCGTAAACGAAGATTGACGGTCGATTGAGTCGCGCCATGCCGATCAGGCAGCCCGGCATGTTTTTGTCGCAACCGCCTACGGTCACCAGCCCGTCGAAGCCTTCGCAACCGGCCACCGTCTCGATGGAATCGGCAATCACCTCCCGCGATACCAGTGAATACTTCATGCCTTCGGTGCCGTTGGCGATGCCGTCGGAAATAGTGATGGTGTTGAAAATCACCCCCTTGGCACCGGCGGCATTCGCGCCTTTTTCGGCTTCGATCGCCAGCTTGTCGATGTGCATGTTGCACGGCGTGACCATCGCCCAGGTCGAAGCGATGCCGATCTGCGGCTTGGTGAAGTCGTCGTCGGTAAAGCCCACGGCACGCAGCATGGACCGGGCCGGTGCGGCTTCGACGCCATCGACCACTTCTGAGGAATACTTGCGCAGATCGTCTTTATCGCTCATGGCTTGCCCTCATACGTTGATCCGGAAACCTGAATCAGTATAGAGCGCCAGGCGCGGCTGCCCGGACTATCCGGTCGTGAACAGACGCGCGGGTTTGCCATGTCGTGATATTCTTCGCCCCAACTTGGTTTGACCTATTCAGTTTGCGTGTCCTCCAGATGCGCCAACGGAATCACTGTCGCTCAAGTAGCTGAAGCCAAAAAAGATAAGAAGTCAGTTCAGTAGGGACATATAACTTGGGGTCGATGCAGTCAGTCGGCCTTGTGTGCCCACCCGGCGATCCTTATGTGCAAGCCCCGCGACAGCCAGCCTGTCTGTCGCCAACACGGGGCCTGGTACGGGGATGGCGGGGCGGATGGCGTTTTATCATAGGTGCTACAGATGTTTAAGAAAGTGAACACAGCCCTGCTGGGGTTGGCGTTGTCGTTGGGGATTACGACAGCCCAGGCGGAAGAAGCCAAGAAAGTCGATGTGCTGCTCATTGGCGGCGGCATCATGAGCGCGACCCTCGGTGTGTGGCTCAATGAGCTGGAACCCGGCACTTCGATGCAGATGATCGAGCGCCTCGACGGCGTCGCCCTGGAAAGCTCCAACGGCTGGAACAACGCCGGTACCGGCCACTCCGCGCTGGCCGAGCTGAACTACACCCCGGAAGACGAGAACGGCAAGGTTTCGATCCCGAAGGCCGTTGAAATCAACGAAGCCTTCCAGATCTCCCGTCAGTTCTGGGCCTGGCAGGTTCGCCAGGGCGTGCTGAAGAACCCGCGTTCGTTCATCAATGCCACACCGCACATGAGCTTTGTGTGGGGTGACGACAACATCAAGTTCCTGAAAAAGCGCTACGAAGCCCTGCAAGCGAGCCCGCTGTTCGCCGGTATGCAGTACTCCGAAGACCCGGCTGTGATCAAGAAGTGGGTTCCGCTGATGATGGAAGGGCGTGACCCGAACCAGAAAATAGCGGCCACCTGGAGCCCGCTCGGCACCGACATGAACTTCGGCGAAATCACTCGCCAGTTCGTGGCTCACCTGCAAACCACGCCGAAATTCGACTTGAAACTGTCCAGCGAAGTGCAGGACATCACCAGGAACGCAGACGGCAGCTGGCGCGTCAGCTACAAAAACCTCAAAGACGGCAGCAAAACCGAAACCGACGCCAAGTTCGTGTTCATCGGCGCCGGCGGCGGTGCCCTGCACCTGCTGCAGAAGTCCGGCATTCCTGAAGCCCGGGAATACGCAGGCTTCCCGGTGGGTGGCTCGTTCCTCGTGACCGAAAACCCAAGCATTGCCGAGCAACACCTGGCTAAGGCCTACGGCAAAGCCTCGGTTGGCGCACCGCCGATGTCGGTTCCACACCTGGACACCCGCGTGCTGGATGGCAAGCGCGTGATCCTGTTTGGCCCATTCGCCACCTTCAGCACCAAGTTCCTGAAGGAAGGTTCGTATCTGGACCTGCTGACCACCACCACCACGCACAACGTGTGGCCGATGACCAAGGTCGGCATCAAGGAATACCCGCTGGTGGAGTACCTTGCCGGTCAGCTGATGCTGTCTGACGAAGACCGCCTCAACGCCCTGAAGGAATACTTCCCGAACGCCAAGGCCGAAGACTGGCGCCTGTGGCAAGCAGGCCAGCGCGTGCAGATCATCAAGCGTGACGAAGCCGCCGGTGGCGTGCTGAAGCTGGGCACCGAAATCGTCGCTTCGGCGGACGGTTCGATTGCCGGTCTGCTGGGCGCATCCCCAGGCGCATCGACTGCTGCACCGATCATGCTGACCGTGATCCAGAAAGTGTTCAAAGACAAGGTCGCAACCCCGGCCTGGCAGGAAAAACTGCACCAGATCGTGCCGAGCTATGGCACCCAGCTCAACAGCGATCCGGTGAAAGTGGCAGAAGAGTGGGCCTACACCTCCAAGGTCCTGGAACTGCCTGCGCCGCCGGTAGTTGGTCAGGTGGCTGTTCCGGCTGTTCCGGCTGAAAAGGCCAAGCCTGTGAAAGAGAGTGCTGCGACTGATATGGCGCTGTAATCCGGTTGTCCCGCCATCGCGGCTGGACTGACTGAACCGTAGAAAAGGAAGCCCGTTGAACCGGTGAGGTCAGCGGGCTTTTTCGTTGGTGGGATATTTGGTTTTTCATGAGCTCACCGGTAACGGTGGGAGCTGGCTTGTCGGCGAAGGCGATACCTGATCCCTTGTGGGAGCGAGCCTGCTCGCGAAGGCTTTGTGTCAGGCGACATCGTTTTTGATGGAGTACATATCCATTCCTGCGGTAACGGCCACTGGCGGTTTCGCCCTTACGGCGACTCACTTTTTTTCAAACGCCAAAAAAAGTAAGCAAAAAAGGCTCGCCCTGAGCGTCCGGCCCCTCGCTTAGGCTCGGCGTTCCTTCGCTCCGGCATTCATCCGGGGGCATCGCCCTCCGGTTGGCTTCGCTGGCACCTGCATGCAATGGGTTCGACTGCGTCGAACGGCGCTGCGCGCCAGTCCCCGGATGAACACCTCCACTCAGCCTCCCGAGGGGCGGGCAGATCAAAAGCAAGCGAGGCGAGCTGACACTCGACCTGCTTTGACAGGTGCACCCCATTCCCTGTGAGAGCTGGCTTGTCGGGTCGCCGCATCGCAGCGAAGGCGGCCTGGCAGCCGACCAGATTCTCGCGGGTTTACCCAATCGAACTGTGGGAGCGAGCCTGCTCGCGAAGGCTTTGTGTCAGGCGACATCGTTTTTGATGGAGTACATTTCCATTCCTGCGGTAACGGCCACTGGCGGTTTCGCCCTTACGGCGACTCACTTTTTTTCAAACGCCAAAAAAAGTAAGCAAAAAAGGCTCGCCCTGAGCGTCCGGCCCCTCGCTTAGGCTCGGCGTTCCTTCGCTCCGGCATTCATCCGGGGGCATCGCCCTCCGGTTGGCTTCGCTGGCACCTGCATGCAATGGGTTCGACTGCGTCGAACGGCGCTGCGCGCCAGTCCCCGGATGAACACCTCCACTCAGCCTCCCGAGGGGCGGGCAGATCAAAAGCAAGCGAGGCGAGCTGACACTCGACCTGTCTGCTGTTCGCATTCCCCTGTGGGAGCGCGGCTTGCCCGCGATGACGGTCTGACAGCCGACCAATCCAGAATGTTCTCAATCTTTGTGGGAGCGAGCCTGCTCGCGAAGGCTGTGTCTCAGGCGACCCGACAAGCCAGCTCCCACAGGGAATCGGGTACATCCGCGGGTTTTTTCATGCTCAGCTCCCATCTGATCCGTATTTTCCAGCGCTTTCTGCCTCTGTAATGCACTCAGTTTGCCCCGCACAATAACGGCCAGTTCAGCTGCTTTTGCAGCGGTGCACCGCAAACTCAACGTGTAGGGGGCCTCATGGGCAAGATGGCGATTTTTCTGGGTGGCTTTCTGGTGGTGACTATTTTGATTGGTGTGCTGGCGACGATTTCGCCGGTGTGAGTGATTGAAAGCTGGCTATATTGACCCGTATTGATTTCGCCTTCGTGCACTCACTGCTTGAGGTCAGCATGCCTTTAACACTTTTGCTGCGTTGCAACGATCTGGACAGCACTCGCCAGTATTACCACGATGTTTTGGACTTCACGGTCATCGAGTCGGCGCAGTCGACACTCATCGTGACGCGAGAGGATTGCCGGATTACGTTCACTGAGCAGAACCTGTGGAACAGTCCCGTTGCGTGTTCGGGCACGATCTATTGTGCGATCAAACAGGTGGATCGCTACTTCGACTTTGTGAAGGGCAAGGCCGACATTGCATGGCCGCTGCAGGACATGCCGTATGGATCGCGAGAGTTTGGGGTGCGTGATTGCAATGGTTATTTTCTTGCGTTTGCGCAGCTTGCGGCGGTTGGCCAGGAAGACGTGTCTCCGTAGTCTGGTTCTTTACGAAAGGCCTGCCAAACACCACAGGTCAATGCTTTTGGACGATCTGGATCAGGTTGCCGCAGGTGTCGTCGAACACAGCAGTGGTCACCGGTCCCATGGCTGTCGGCGGTTGGGTAAAGCGGACCCCGGCGGCACAGAGCCGGGCGTACTCGGCCTGGATGTCTTCGACCCCGAAGGACGTGAAGGGTATACCGTCCTGTTTCACCGCTGATTTGAACGGTTTCGCCGCCGGATGGGCGTCGGGTTCCAGCAGCAGTTCAACCCCGTCGGGATCGCCGGGTGAGGTGAGGGTCAGCCAGCGAAACGCGCCCATCGGGATGTCATGCTTGAGTTCAAAACCGAGTACGTCCCGGTAGAAGGCCAGCGCCCTGGCCTGGTCGTCGACCATTACACTGGTTATCACGATCTTCATGGGGCTGTTCTCCCGGGTGAAACGGCTGCAATGACTGCCGTCCAAGATAATAGTGTGCTTGTCCCATGTCACCGGATGATGTGTTCACGCACCATAAAACGCGGCTATCCCCATGAGCGCGAAAAAACAGACCAGTTGAACGCAATAGAAGGCAAACCGAACCGCCACGAACCTGTCGGTTTGCACATGGGATACGTGGACCAGAGACTGGCACACGCGAGCGATCAGAACGATTACGGATAAAAGGTTCACTGCCAGGCTGTCGATACCGAGGGCTGAAATCACGAACACGATGGCGCCGAAGACTGGCAGGTTTTCCACGCAGTTCGCGTGCGCTCTTGTTCCGCGTCGATACCAATCCTCGCCTTCGGGCTGATCGCTTCGGAAAGAGCCAATCGGAACATTCGAGAACAGGATTCTGACCCAGCGATACACCCCGACAGTTGCCACCAACAACAGCAAAGTCCAGGCCGCAAATCCAAGCAACATCCACATCGGTATCGTCATGGCTGCCTTCCTCGATCAATTCATGATGGGGGCCAGTGCGGTCTGAATCCTCGACATCTGTGCGGGGGTTGTCATGCCCGCAAGCAGCCGGCCGAAGTGTGGATGCTGCACACCCGAGATGATGTATTGCCAGCGGTAGGCACCCAGCACGCAGGCTCTGATTTGCGCTGCCTCATCGACCCCGAACGACGGTGAAACATTGCGCATGAAGTAGTCGGCATCGGATGCCGCTTGGGTTTGCAGAATCGTGTCGACGGCGGCCACCAGCGCGATCAGATCATTCACGGCCTGGTCGCGCTCGGCGGGCGAGCATTTCGCGTGCTCCGCCTTCCACTCCAGTTCATCGATGACGACGTGCCGACTTTCATCCTTCCAGTGAAACTTGAAGACATCCTTGAAGAGGGGGCACAAGTCCTCGCGCGGGGCGATGCTTTGCGAGTAGTGCGTCTGCACAAACAGCTCGATGTGACAGGTCAGCGCCAGCACCGACCAGGTACTGCCCGCCAGCACAGCGCGCGCCACATCGTTTGGATCGGCAACTTGACGGTATCCCGCTGGCAGCTGTGCAGCCATCATTGTTTCCATGCGCCGGAACAGCTCTTGATGCTTGATCTCGTCGTTGGAAAAGCGCACCAGCGCTTCGAGCGCGAGCTGATCGTCAAACACATGGGCCCGACCCTGATCGAGCATTTTGGCACTGATAAAACGCTCGACCAGGCCAAAGATGTACGCATAAGTGCGGCCCTGGATCTGGCTGAGCAAGCGCGCCTCGTCTGTGGTGAGAAAAGTCAGGCGGTCGACCCGCGATAGTCCGTCGGGCAGGAATTTGCGCGTGAAATCGAAGCTGCGGTCCTGTAGCAAATCGCGATCGATCTGCCATTCCGCTTTTTTCGATGATCTGACAAGTTGAGCATAACGGGCGGCGTTGCCCGAATCTGAGCCGGGTATGTTGACGACGGTGTTCATGTCGATCTCCTGCTTCCCTGGTCGAGTTGGGATTACGGTTGACGTCGGAGCCAGTGACTCTGAATGAACCATCCGGGGATCGTCTCGATCACTGAGTCCGCGTTGGTGCTAATCTAGGCCTCGCCGTTCAGGCGGCGAATGCCCGGGACGCCTGATTACATGCTCCGGACTCCGGAAAGGAGGGCTGGCCAGTGTTGGATGCGCTTTCTGATGTCTTGCGTGTGATCCGGCTGTCTGGAGGGGTCTTTCTCGAGGCGGAATTCACGGCACCCTGGTGCATCAGCGGAAGACTCTCTGCGGACGATTGCAAACCGTTCCTGGCGGCGCCTCGACATGTCATTGCCTCGCATTTTGTCGCGGCCGGGCACATGCGATTACGAATCGACGGTGGCGCTACCCTGGACGTGGGGGCAGGCGAACTCATTCTGCTTCCTCACAATGACGCCCATTCCTTTGGCAGCGACCTGAGCATTGCGCCCATGTCGGCGCGTGAAGTCATTCAGCCGCCAGAAGCCGGCGGCATTTCACGAATCAAATATGGCGGGGGCGGCGAGGCGACGCAGCTGTTGTGCGGATTCCTCGGCTCAGAAACACCTTTCAGTCCGTTGCTTTCGTCGCTGCCATCCTTATTGAAACTGAACGTACGCGCGACGGCTTCGGGCCCCTGGATTGAAAGCTCATTCCGTTTCGCCGTCAGTGAGATCGCAGCGGGACGCGTCGGTTCGGCAACGATCATCGCCAAGCTGTCCGAATTGCTGTTCGTCGAAGCTGTCATCCAGTATGTCGCCAGCCTCCCCGATGAACGGCGCGGGTGGCTGGCGGGTTTGCGCGATCCGCATATCGGGCGCGCCTTGGCACTGCTCCATGCTCGTCCAACCGAGAACTGGACGGCAGAAGCCCTGGCACTGGAAGTGGGCCTGTCGCGCTCGGTGTTCGCGGAGCGATTCACGGCATTGGTCGGGCAGCCACCGATGCAATACCTGACGCTCTGGCGTATGCACGTGGCGGCCCAACACCTGCGCGAAGGTCGCGGCAACGTGGCGCAAATCGGCTTTGCGGTGGGCTACGAATCCGAAGCCGCGTTCAGTCGCGCATTCAAGCGGCAGTTCGGCGCATCGCCTGGCACTTGGCGTAGACAATCAGGGTGACAGCGTCTTATCCGTGCCGTGCTGTTTTTGATGTGATTGGGGGACCTTGAAGGTCAGCTCAACACACTGGCCTTTCTTTGCACCACCTTGAAACTCAATTGCACGGAGGTTCCCTGTTGTTCGTGGTGGGTCAGGCCGGCTTCTCCGCCAAAAATTTCCATGATCTGTTTCACCATGATCAGCCCGATGCTCAACCTGCCTTGCCGCGTGGTGTAGAACGATTTGAACGCGAAAACCAACGCAGGAGATTGGGCTGCCTGGTGGGCGCAATCGAGTCGCTCGCTCCCGACTGCAGGCGCTTGAGCAATGTTGTTATGGCCTGCATGGGGAGGGGCCCTTTGTGTGCTGCTTGTCCCGATGTAGCAGCGTGCACCACTCACCGAAGCCTAGATGATTACCGGTGAAATCGTGCATTTTGCTTGAACGAAATGGGTTCGAGATGATATCTCCCCCTCACCACGCAACACTCAACAACCATCCCGCGACACCGCTGCCAATGACGACCAGCCAGGGTGGGAGTTTCCAGAACATCAGCGCCACCCATGCGACAAGAGCCAGGCCGACGTCTTGCGCCTGCAAAATGGCACTCGTCCAGACAGGCCGATAGAGCGCGGCCAACAGCAGACCGACCACCGCCGCATTCACGCCGACCAGCGCAGCCTGCGCGCGCAGGCTTTGGCGTAACCGTTCCCAGAAGGGCAAGGCGCCCATGATCAACAGAAAGGACGGGGCGAAAATCGCCAGCAGGCAGAGGAGGCCACCGATCCAGCCGGACGGGGCGTGGTTCATCGATGCACCAAGGAACGCCGCGAACGTGAACAACGGACCTGGCACAGCCTGCGCGGCGCCATACCCTGCCAGGAAGACCTCATTGTTGACCCAGCCGGAGGGCACGACCTCGGCTTGCAGCAATGGCAGAACCACGTGACCGCCACCGAAGACCAGCGATCCGGAGCGGTAGAAAGCATCTGTCATGGCCAGGGTTTGATTGGGCAGCAACTGGGTCAAGAGCGGCAGACCCGCCAGCAATACGAAAAACAGTGACAGCCAGATGGCTCCCGCCCGATGGCTGATGGTGATCGGGAGCGGATCGTGCCCGTCACGCGGCTTGGGTTTGAACAGCACAAGACCGGCAACGCCGGCGGCGACAATCACGCTGACCTGGCCCCAGGCGGACGGTTCAAGCAGGGCGATGCAAGCCGCAATGGTCATGAGGGTGACGCTCGTCACGCCCGTGCACAGGTTTCGTGCCATGCCCCACACCGCTTGGGCGACCACGGCGACGGCCACCACTTTGAGGCCGTGCAGAGCGCCGGACGGGATGACGCTGCCGTAGTGGGCAATGCCCAGTGCAAACAAGATCAAAATAACCGCCGAAGGCAGCGTGAAACCGGCCCAGGCCGCCAGCGCGCCGCCGTAACCCGCCCGGGACAAGCCCAGTGCGATACCGACCTGGCTGCTCGCCGGCCCCGGCAGGAATTGGCACAGCGCTACCAGATCCGCATAACTGCGGTCGCTCAGCCAGTTGCGTCGCGTGACGAACTCATCGCGGAAATAACCCAGATGCGCGATGGGCCCACCGAAGGAGGTCAATCCCAGGCGCAGAAAAATCAGAAACACCGACCAGGCGCTGCGGTGTTCGCCCTGAGGGTTGGCCATGGAGTCGCTTCCCTGTTCAAACAACAATGGATCGAGATATTAATCGACCGAAGACGCTTTAACTTATATGCGAAAAACCATATATTCGGCAAATCGCATATGAAATGAGATTTCAAGATGACCAGCAGCGTCCTTGAGAACGCCATCACTGACTCTCTGACACCGATCACTGTTTTCAAATGCCTGGCTGACGACACTCGGGTGCGCACGATGCTGCTCATCACCCGCGAAGGAGAGCTGTGTGTTTGCGAGTTGACCTGCGCCTTGAACCAGAGTCAGCCAAAAATTTCCAGGCACCTGGCACAACTGCGAACGTGTGGGCTGTTGGCGGATCGTCGGCAAGGCCAATGGGTCTATTACCGATTGCACCCCAACATGCCTGATTGGGTTCATCAGCTGCTGAGCACCGTGCTCGAAAGCAACCAGCATTGGTTAGGTCCTGATGCCAAACGCCTCGCTGAGATGGGCGACCGTCCTGAACGGTCGCTCGCCTGCTGTTAAAGCAGGATCCCTTGATTTCGCCTTGGACCACAAGAACGCCGCTGCACAGGACAAAGACCATGTTTGATGACCCTCTCCCCCTACTCGAAACCGAACTGGTCGATCTTCCATCGACAGACAAACTCGGCATCGAAATGACCTCCATCCACAAACCGCGCATTTTGCTTCTGTACGGATCGACCCGTGAGCGCTCTTTCAGCCGTCTGCTGGTCGAGGAAGCCGCTCGACTGCTGGAGCACTTCGGCGCCGAGGCGCGGGTTTTCAATCCGTCGGGTTTACCGCTGCCAGATGACGCTCCTGACGATCATCCACGCGTGAAGGAACTGCGCGACTTGGTGTTGTGGTCCGAGGGTCAGGTCTGGTGCTCTCCAGAGCGTCATGGCGCCATGAGCGCCGTCTTCAAGGCGCAGATCGACTGGGTACCACTGGCCATGGGCGCCGTCCGCCCCACCCAGGGCAAAACCCTGGCCGTCATGCAGGTGTGCGGTGGTTCGCAGTCGTTCAACGTGGTCAATCAACTACGAGTGCTGGGACGCTGGATGCGCATGTTCACCATCCCCAACCAATCCTCCGTGCCGAAGGCCTATATGGAATTCGACGATAACGGCCGGATGAAACCCTCTGCGTTCTACGACCGTGTCGTTGATGTGATGGAAGAGTTGGTGAAATTCACACTGCTGCTTCGCGACCGTCAGGACTATCTGGTCGACCGTTATTCCGAGCGCAAGGAATCGGCGCAAGAACTCATGAAGCGTGTCAATCAGCGCTCCATCTGAGGATTTTTCACCTTGTCAAAACACCTCGGTTCCGACACAGAGCACAACAACATGACTATCAAAATTGGCATCAACGGTTTCGGTCGGATCGGTCGCCTCGCTCTGCGAGCGGCCTGGAACTGGCCAGAGTTTGAATTCGTGCAGATCAACGATCCGGCGGGCGATGCGGTCACCCATGCGCACCTGATCAACTTCGACTCTGTGCACGGTCGCTGGCACAACGAAGCCAGCGCGGAAAACGATCATGTGGTGATCGGCGGCAAGCGCATCAAAGTGACCGCGAACAAGGCAATTGTCGACACTGACTGGTCGGGTTGCGATCTGGTGATCGAGGCCAGCGGCAAGATGAAAACCGTGGCGGTGTTGCAGGCCTACCTGGATCAGGGCGTCAAACGTGTGGTGGTCTGCGCCCCCGTGAAGGAAAAAGGCGCGTTGAACGTCGTCATGGGCGTCAATCATCAACTGTTCAAACCGGCTGAACATCGCATCGTCACGGCGGCTTCGTGCACCACCAACTGCCTGGCGCCAGTAGTGAAGGTCATCCACGAGAAGCTGGGCATTCGCCACGGCTCGATCACCACTATCCACGACCTGACCAACACCCAAAGCATTCTCGATCAACCGCACAAGGACCTGCGCCGTGCGCGCGCTTCGGGCATGAGCCTGATTCCCACCAGCACCGGTTCGGCCACTGCTATTGCCGAAATTTTTCCGGAGCTGCGCGGGCGCTTGAATGGTCATGCGGTGCGCGTGCCGCTGGCCAACGCTTCGCTGACGGACTGTGTCTTTGAAGTCGAACGCGCCACCACGGTCGAGGAGGTCAATCAATTCCTCAAGGACGCTTCCGAGCATGAACTCAAGGACATCCTCGGTTTCGAGGAGCGCCCGCTGGTGTCCATCGATTACCGCACGGACCCGCGCTCATCGATCATCGATGCGTTGTCGACCATGGTGGTCAACGGTACCCAGGTCAAACTCTATGCCTGGTACGACAACGAATGGGGCTATGCCAACCGCACCGTCGAACTGGCCAGAATGGTCGCAGGGGCAGTCTGAGGAGCGGTCATGACAGCGTTGCCAGCCCTCGCGCCGTCAGTGCGCCAGTACCTGCTCGTCACGGGCAACTACTGGGCCTTTACCCTCACCGACGGCGCCTTGCGCATGTTGGTGGTATTGCACTTTCACGGGCTGGGCTACAGCCCGCTGCAAATTGCGGCGCTGTTTCTGTTCTACGAATTCTTTGGTGTGATTACCAATCTGCTGGGTGGCTACCTTGGGGCCCGGTTGGGGTTGAACCGGACCATGAACATCGGGTTGGGCATGCAGGTCGCGGCGTTGCTGATGCTGACGGTTCCCGTCGCCTGGCTAACCATCCCCTGGGTGATGGGCGCTCAGGCGCTGTCGGGGATTGCCAAAGACCTGAACAAGATGAGCGCCAAAAGCTCCATCAAGCTTCTGGTTCCTGAAGGGCAGCAGGGCACGCTTTACCGGTGGGTGGCGATCCTCACGGGGTCAAAGAACGCACTCAAGGGGGTCGGCTTCTTTCTCGGTGGGGCCTTGCTGGCGTTGATCGGTTTCAGGGGGGCGTTGCTGGTGATGGCCGGTGTCCTGGCGCTGATCTGGATCAGCAGCCTGATCCTGCTGAAGAAAGACCTGGGCAAGGCCAAGGCCAAGCCCAGATTTCGCGACATCCTGTCCAAGAGTCGGGCGATCAATGTCCTTTCTGCGGCACGGATGTTCCTGTTCGGTGCCCGTGATGTCTGGTTCGTGGTGGCCTTGCCGGTGTACCTCAGCAGCGTCTTCGGCTGGGACTTCTGGGAGGTCGGCGGCTTTCTGGCGGCCTGGGTGATTGGCTACGGTATCGTTCAGTCTTTTGCGCCCAACATCACCGGAAAGAAACGAGGGCACGTCCCCGACGGCCGTTCGGCATTTCTGTGGGCACTGGCACTGGCGGGCGTGCCGGCGGCCATTGCCCTTGGGCTGGACAGCGAATCGTCACAGCACATGGTATTGCTGGGCGGGTTGATGATCTTTGGTGCGCTGTTCGCGGTGAATTCGTCGCTGCACAGCTACCTCATCGTGTCCTACGCCAAGGAAGACGGCGTCTCGCTGGACGTGGGTTTTTACTACATGTCGAACGCCTTGGGGCGACTGATCGGGACCGTGCTTTCCGGCGGGGTTTATCAGGTCTATGGGCTGGGGCCGTGTTTATGGATCTCCAGCGCATTCGTGTTGCTTGCAGCGTTGATCTCCATTGCATTGCCCCGTCACGCCATGCACTGATCCAGAGTCGGGGCATTCGGTAGCGGTTGCTCAGGGCAGGGTCATTGTCATCAGGTAGTTCCCGGACCGAACCGGTGCGCCAGTGCCGTCCACCAACGTGTAGCGCTGATCGTAATAGCGAGCTTGACCGCTGTCGGCGAGCAGCTTGACCGTGACCTGGGCGGGAGCACTGTGTGGGTCAATGTTGCGCACATTGATAACCGTGGCTCGGCCTAGCGCAGGGCAGGTGTTCAGCTCGACGGTGGCCTGAGTACTCAGGCCGGAACTGCAACTGCCTTCGACGATGGCGCCGTCGAACCGGATCGTGCCCGGGGCGGCGAGTGTGGCCGCCCAACATGCACCGCTCAGTGTGAAAACAACGCTGATGGCGACAGGCAGATGCTTGATCTTCATGGCTCACGCTCCTTTGTAATGTAAGGACTACGTCGTCACTCATGGCGGGAACTTGAGGCCTCGGGATGCCCGGCACACTGGCGGGTTTCCTGATGAGCTGAAGTTTTTACCCTTGAGTCACTGGCAAACACTACTCTTTGAAGGCTACAAGTCCCGCGACCCCTGGGTCTTTCCTGGAGTCTAGCCAACAATGGAAGCCAACCGATTCGCAGACATTACCGCGTTTGTCGGGGCCGTGAAGAGCGGAAGCTTTACTGCGGCAGCGGCCTCACTCGGCTTGACCCGATCCGCGGTGGGTAAAAGCATCGTTCGCCTGGAGGTGCGGATGGGCACACGGCTGCTCAATCGCACGACGCGCAAACTGAGCCTGACGGACGAGGGGCAGGTTGCGTATGAACGCTGGCGGCAGATACTCGAGGACCTTGATGAGGTGGACGCGACCATGGCTTTGCGCCGTGGGCGGCCGACCGGCACCTTTAAACTCACGGCCCCGTTGTCCTTTGGTCAGCGTCATGTCCTGCCGATCCTTGATGTTTATTTGAAGCAGTGGCCTGAGTTGCGCGCGGACGTGTGGTTTACCGATCGCTTTGTCGATCTGGTCGAAGAGGGGGTCGATGTCGCCATACGCATTGGTGTGCCCAAAGACGACTCACAATTATTGACCCGCACCGTCGGTTGGCAGCAATTCGCGACCTGTGCCTCGCCGTCCTATCTGGCCCGCTGCGGTGTACCGCAGACGCCCGCTGAATTGACGGGGCATGACACCATCGCGTTCACCAGTGGCGAGCGGACTGGCGTCTGGCGTTATCAAACACCGGCCGGCCTGCATCTGCACGAACAGCCGGGGCGGCTGAACATCGACAGTTCCGAAGCCATGCGGGAAGCGGCGCTGGCCGGTATCGGCCTGATTCATCTGCCGACCTACATTACCGGCAACGACCTGCGCGAAGGTGCGTTAGTGGAGGTGCTTAAACCCTTCCGTGCGCCGCCCGACCCCATAAGAATCGTCTACCCGAGCAAGCGGCACCTGTCCCCGCGCGTGCGCACGTTCATCGATCTGCTGGTTGAGCGTTGGGCACCCGGGGTGCCTTGGGAAACATGACGGCATTGGGGACTGTGCGGACCCGGTAACGGTCGCCGGCAGCGGTTTATCCAGGCTGTGGATTCAATGAGCATGCAGTCATCGTCACTCAACGGGACTGCCATCATGACTTTTGCCACACACGTTGCGCCGCAAGCCCAACCTGCCATCTTGCCGACCCCTCATCCTTCACTTGAGCGTCACCCTGGTTTTCAGCGGCTGTTTCAACCGCAGGCGCTCACAGTCGGGTTGATTTTGCCCCTGGAAACCCATGCCGGCCGACCCGCCCCGACCATGCGTGGTCACGTGGAAATGGCACAGCGCGCCGAAGCGCTGGGCTTTGGTGCGCTGTGGATGCGGGACATTCCTTTCTATGATCCAGGTTATGGCGATGTGGCGCAGATCTTCGAGCCGCTGGTTTATATCGGGTACCTGGCCGCCGCCACGCGCAGCATTGTCCTGGGAACCACGGGCATCGTACTGCCTACCCGCGAGCCGATGTACCTGGCCAAGCAGGCGACGTCCCTGGATCAACTCAGCGAAGGTCGGCTGGTACTCGGGCTGTCTTCGGGGGATCGATACAGTGACTACCCGATGCTGGGCATTGATTATGAAAGTCGTGGCGATCGCTACCGTGATGCCTTTTCCGTGTTTCGCACCCTGATCGAGCAGAGCTTTCCGCGGTTGCGCTCCGAGCGCTTCGGCGGTTCCCCCGCAGCCCTGGATCTGGTGCCGAAAGCGCCGTACGGACGCGTTCCCTCGATTGCTGTCGGTCAGGCCCAGCAGAGTATCGAATGGTTGGCGCAACACCTTGATGGCTATCTGGCCGGCGTGCAGAGCCCGGAGCGGTTGGCGTCATTGAGTGAGAGCTGGCACGGCCTGGTGCAAGAGGCCGAGGGCCGGAACGCCTTCAAACCGTTGGGGCTGGGCGGGTATCTCGACCTCAGCGACAACCCGGACCAGCCATTCCAGCGCATCCAGGGTGGCTTCCGGGCGGGGCGCAACGGTCTGCGCAATTACCTGGAGCAAGCGCAAGCGGCCGGTGTCTCGCATATTGCGCTCAACCCCAAGGTCAGCCGTCAACCCTATGGCGAAATCCTCGAAGAACTCGGCGAATACGTCCTGCCGCACTTCCCGTCACATGCGTGAAATCGCGGATGACTGCCTGCAAACAGCCCATCAACCTGCCTGCAGCGGTTCTTGCCTGGCCAGGGTCCGATCGACCAGTCGCATGCTGTCGCGTCCGCCCCGCTTGGATTCATAGAGTGCCGCGTCGCCTTGCTCGATCAAGGCCGCCAGGCTGGTGGGGGGATGGTCGTAGAGGTTGGCGCCGATGCTGAGGGTCACCGCTTCGGGGGTGGCGAATGCCTGAGAGGCGGTGGTATGGAATTGGTCACGCAGGGTGTTGCCCAGTTCCACGACGCGTTCGCTCGAAGCGTGACTGAGCAAGATGACGAACTCGTCACCACCCAGCCGGGCCGCGAGCGCGCCTTCGGGCAGTACCGAACGGATCATCTCGCTCAGCGTCACGAGCAGTCGGTCCCCCGCAGTGTGGCCGTACAAGTCGTTGACCAGTTTGAAGTTGTCGATGTCGATCAGCAGCAAGGCACCCGGTCGGACGGTCGAGACTTGCGCCAACAGGCGCGGTGCCCGCACTTCCAGGGCGCGGCGGTTGTACAGGGCGGTCAATGGATCCCGCTCGGCCAACTGTGAGATGCGTTTCTCCCGCTGATAGCGCTCGGTGCCGGTCATCGACAGGGCGATCAACATGATCGCCATCACGCCCTCGACCAGCGAAATCTGAATGATTTCGCCACGCAAGGAGGCCAGATCGATGAGGGTGCCCGGTACCACTGCCGTCAGTGCCTTGATGACATAGAAAAGGCCGTGGACCAACATCACGTAACGCAGTTGTACCGCCCCCACGCTCAGCGACTTGCCATGGGGGCGCAGCAGAAAGCTGGCCCTGAGCGACAGCAGGGCGACGAGCAGCGAATTGGCCACCAGCATGATCTTCGACCAGGAGGGCTCGTCCGGCAGTAACAGCAGCGCAAGCCAGGATACGAAAACCAGGTACCAGGCGCGGGACAGGCGCTTTTTCGTGAAGCGCGCAACGCCCAGCAGGAAAAACCAGTGGGCCACCACCAGCAGGCCATTGGCGAACCAGATGCCGATCAGCAGCAGGCCGCTCATGCGCAGCAAGGCCAGTGTCGAGCCCACTGTAATCGTCGCAAAGCCGGTGCTCCAGAACAGCAGCGAAGGTTCACGAATGCTGCGCCACTCGATCGCCAGGTACAGCGCCGCGGCGGCTGCGAGGGCGGTGGAGATTGCCAGCATTGTGGGTGGGTCGAGCGCCATGTCTTTACTGCCTGTCTGATTCTGGGTGAAAAGGCAGGATTGTAGCGTTTGGACGGCTTTTTCGCTGACGGCGTCGTCGGGCACCCCCAAACCCCGGTTTTTCGCTGAAAGGACAATACATCCGCCGGAAAACCCGGATAATGGCGGCCAATTTGTTAGCTCGCTATTCTGGTAATCCCGCATGGAAATCAAGGTCAACTTTCTCGACAACCTTCGACTTGAAGCCAAGTTCGATGACTTCACCGTGGTGGCCGATCAACCAATCCGCTACAAGGGCGATGGTTCGGCACCGGGTCCATTCGACTACTTTCTGGCTTCGTCGGCCTTGTGTGCGGCCTACTTTGTGAAGTTGTACTGCGAAACCCGCAACATCCCCACGGATAACATCCGCCTGTCGCAGAACAATATTGTTGATCCGGAAAACCGCTACAACCAGATTTTCAAGATCCAGGTCGAGTTGCCGGCGGATATCTCCGACAAGGACCGCCAAGGCATTTTGCGCTCCATTGACCGTTGTACGGTGAAGAAGGTGGTGCAAGCCGGACCTGAGTTTGTGATCGAGGAAGTGGAAAATCTCGATGCCGATGCCCAGGCGCTGCTGATGCCCCATTCGGTGTCGGAGGCGGGCACTTACATCGTGGGCAAGGACCTGCCGCTGGAGCAGACCATCGCCAATATGTCGGGCATTCTGGCCGGCCTGGGCATGAAGATTGAAATCGCTTCGTGGCGCAATATCGTGCCCAATGTCTGGTCGCTGCACATCCGCGATGCACACTCGCCGATGTGTTTCACCAACGGCAAGGGCGCGACCAAGGAAGCCGCGCTGGCGTCGGCACTGGGCGAATTTATCGAGCGACTCAATTGCAATTTCTTCTACAACGATCAGTTCTGGGGCGAAGAGATCGCCAATGCACCGTTCGTGCATTATCCGGACGAGCGTTGGTTCCAGCCCGGCCGTAAAGATGAATTGCCGGCTGAGATTCTCGATGCGTATTGCCTCAAGATCTACAACCGCGATGGCGAGCTGCGCGGCTCGCATCTGTTCGATACCAACTCCGGCAACGAAGAGCGCGGCATTGTTTCGCTGCCGTTCGTACGCCAGTCGGATGGCGAGGTGGTGTACTTCCCGTCCAACCTGATCGAAAACCTGTACCTCAGCAATGGCATGAGTGCCGGCAACACGCTGGCCGAAGCCCAGGTGCAATGCCTGTCGGAAATCTTCGAGCGCGCGGTGAAACGCGAAATCATCGAAGGTGAATTCGCACTGCCGGATGTGCCCGCTGAAGTGCTGGCGAAATACCCCGATATCCTGGCCGGTATCCAGGCACTGGAAGCCCAGGGTTTTCCGGTGCTGGTGAAGGATGCGTCCCTGGGCGGTGAGTTCCCGGTGATGTGCGTCACCTTGATGAACCCGCGTACCGGCGGCGTGTTTGCCTCGTTCGGCGCGCACCCAAGCCTTGAAGTCGCGCTGGAACGCAGCCTGACGGAACTGCTGCAAGGCCGCAGTTTCGAAGGTCTCAACGATTTGCCTCAGCCCACCTTCGAAGGCCATGCAGTCACCGAGCCGAATAACTTCGTCGAGCACTTTATCGACTCCAGCGGTGTGGTGTCGTGGCGCTTCTTCAGCTCCCGGTCGGATTACGAATTTGTGGAGTGGGACTTCTCGGGGCAGGGTGAAAACTCCAACGCCGAGGAAGCCGCGACCTTGTTCGGCATTCTCGAAAACATGGGCAAGGAAGTGTACATGGCGGTGTACGAGCATATCGGCGCAACCGCCTGCCGCATCCTGGTACCGGACTACTCCGAGATTTACCCGATCGACGATCTGATCTGGGATAACACCAACAAAGCGTTGTTCTTCCGTGCCGATATCCTGAATCTGCACAGCCTGGATGAGAACGGACTCAAGTCCCTGGTCGAACGCCTGGTGGAAAGCGAGCTGGATGATTACACCGACATCACCACCTTGATCGGCATCGAATTCGACGACAATACCGCCTGGGGTCAGCTGACGATCCTGGAGCTGAAGTTGTTGATCTGGCTCGCCTTGCAGCAATACGAAGAGGCGAAAGAGGCGGTGGAGATGTTCCTGCAGTACAACGACAACACGGTCGAGCGCGGGCTGTTTTACCAGGCCGTGAATGGGGTGTTGGAGATGGAGCTGGACGAGGACCTGGAACTGGCGGACTACGAAGCCAATTTCCGCCGCATGTTTGGCAACGAACGTATGGATGCCGCGATCGGTTCGGTGAACGGCAGCGTGCGTTTCTTCGGCTTGACGCCGACAAGCATGAAACTGGAAGGGCTCGACAGGCACCTGCGCCTGATCGACAGTTATAAAAAACTGCACACGGCACGGGCCAATGTGGCGGCTTTATCCCGTTGAAACAGCGCTAACAAAAAAAGCACCTCAGGTGCTTTTTTTGTGTTTGGCGGCCGGTCTTTTGTCTTGATTCATCCGCAGGCCGAGTAGGGTGCTGTGCGGTGGTTCGTCGGCAGACCTGTCGGTCAATCAACCGCGACTCATGATTTCTCTCAGGCCACGGCGTTCACACTTGCGGCTTTTTCTTGCGTCGGGATGTCGTGCAGGGAAATCCTTGAGGTCTCCGGTAATGCCAGGCCACCTGCCAGCGCCAGCAACGCGATCGCGATCAGATAGAACGCCGGCGACAGGTTGCTGCCGGTGGTGCTGATCAGCCAGGTAGCCACCAGCGGCGCGGTGCCGCCGAAGAGGGTGTACGCCATGTTGTAGGTGATGGCGGACGCGGTGTATCGAGTCCGGGTGGGGAAAGTTTCCGAGAGCAAGGCCGCAGTCACCACGCCACACAACACGGCGCCAATCGCCAGGAGCATAACGCCGATGATGGACGCTGCGAACGAGCCGGAACTGGCCATCAGGAACGATGGATACACGGCCACGATCAATAGCGCGCAAGCGGTCATCACCGTCATTCGACGCCCCACCCGGTCCGAATACAGGCCTGCCAATGGACAAATCGCGGCGGCAAACAGCAATGCGATCAGCGACACCAGTAATGCGGTGGCTCGACTCAGACCGCCAGCCACTTGCAGGTAGGTGGCGAAATAGGTAGTGAACATATAGAACGACAACGCCGTCAGTGACACAAATGCGCCCAGGCAGCCAATTGCCGCACCATGGTTGCGCAAGGTTTCCTTGAGCGGAGAGTGTGCAACGGCATGTTCCTGAGTGACCGCCTGGAAAGCCGGTGTCTCATTCAGCTTCCAGCGCAGGTAAAGGCCAACCAGACCCAGTGGCGCAGCAATCAGGAACGGCAGGCGCCAACCCCAGCTGCCCATCGCTTCGGTTGATAATGATGCCTCAAGGGCGTAGGCCACCACGGCTGCCGCGGCGAAGGCGGAAAATGTCGACACTGGAATGAAACTGCCATACCAGGCCCGTCTATCATTCGGCGCATGCTCCATAAGGTAGGCACAGGCGCCTGCGTATTCTCCACCGGCGGAAAACCCTTGAGCGCAACGGATCAGGGATAGCAGGATCGGGGCGGTGACGCCGATGGCGGCGTAAGTCGGCAAAAGGCCGATCAAGGTCGTGGCACCGGCCATCAGCAGAATCGTCATCGCGAGGGTCCGTTTACGGCCGATCCTGTCACCCAGCATGCCAAAGAAAATCCCGCCAAGAGGCCGGAACGCGAAGGCTACGGCGAACACCGCAAAGGTTTTGAGCAAGGCGGCACTGGGATCGCCACTGGGGAAAAATTGTTGGGCGATGGTCGTGGCCAAAAAGCCATACACGGCGAAGTCGAACCACTCGACGAAATTGCCGATGGCGGCCGCGACAATCACTTTTTTCAGGGTATTCGGGCTGACCTGCTGTGTCGTTGCGCTCGTCATGCTGGACCTCGACATTCCGTGTGTGAGATTTCGATTATCGGGCCTGTCTGCGAAGCGGTTCACTTCAAAAGTGTCATCCGCATAGTCAGTACCGACTCATGTCATTGAATCAAAGCATGATCCGCGCCAAGCCGATCACGGCGCTCGTGCCCACGTAACAGATCGAACCCGAGCACGTAAGCAATGACTTCCCCGCGATACAGACGTAATCTGGCCACGCGCTTTCCACTACAAGAAAAAAACAGGAGTCATTGATGCAACCGATCCGTCTCGGTCTGGTGGGCTATGGCAAAATTGCCCGGGATCAACACGTTCCAGCGATCAATGCCAACCCGGCGTTCCAGTTGGTGTCTGTCGCCACGCAAGGGCCGCCCTGCGCCGCGGTGGAGAATTTTCATTCCCTGGGCGAGCTGCTCGAAAACGGCCCGCACGTCGATGCGATTGCGTTTTGCACACCGCCGCAAGGACGTTTTGCCCTGGTGCAACAGGCACTCGCTGCTGGCAAACACGTGTTGGTAGAAAAGCCGCCGTGCGCCACGCTGGGTGAAGCAATGGCGTTGGTGACCCAGGCTGAGGTGCAAGGCGTCAGCGGTTTGTTCGCCTGGCATTCACGCTACGCTCCCGGCATCGAAGCCGCCCGGGACTGGTTGGCCACCCGCACCCCGCGCAGCGTACAGATCGACTGGAAGGAAGACGTGCGCAAGTGGCACCCCGGCCAGGCATGGATCTGGCAACCTGGCGGCCTGGGTGTCTTCGATCCCGGCATCAATGCCTTATCGATTGCAACCCATCTGCTGAAACTGCCGCTGTTTGTCGAGTCTGCCGAGCTGCGAGTACCCGGTAACTGCCAGTCGCCGATTGCCGCTTCCGTTAAAATGTCTGACGCGCGCCACCTTGATGTCCGCGCGGAGTTCGATTTCGACCACGGTCATGAGGAGCTCTGGAGCATCGAGATACGCTGCGCCGAAGGCATCCTGCGACTGGACAACGGGGGCGCACTGTTGAGTATTGACGGCGTGCACCAAGCCGTGTCGACCGAAGGCGAGTACGCCGCGGTCTATCGACATTTTCAACAGTTGATTGGCAACAAGGCCAGCGACCTGGACCTCCAGCCGCTACGACTGGTGGCCGACAGCTTTTTTGTCGGCAGTCGGACGCTTGTTGAGCCGTTCTACGATTAGTGGCGGTCGGGCCATGCATGTCAGTCGCTTTTGGCACCCGCCAAATGGTACGCAACCAAAGCATTGGCATGACCATGGCCCATGCCATGCTCGGATTTGAGCAAGGCCACCATGTCCATATGCTTCTTGCCACTGACGGTGTTGAGTAAATTCAGCCAGTGTGAAATGGGCTGCCCGTACTTTTTCTCAATCGAGGGAAAGTACGACGCTGGCCCTTTTACTTTCTGCTCTTCGGTCATGCTGCAATCTCCATATTTTGCTTCGAAAGCAGTATAGGCGAGGTTGGCTATTTGCCATTCCTGGGACCACTTCACAGCTTAAGGGCCCAGGATTGGCAACCTGTTGCTCAGTGCCGAGCGAATGCAGGGTGGGTCATGAGAGGCGTGATTGCCCCGTCGCGCTGCCCAGGTACCCGGCTGCTGCACCGATGCGCGAGAACACCAGCCATACAAAAAGCAGCACACTGCAACCAATGAGAATCGAGGCGATGGCAATCAAGGGTTCGACTGACGGGAAGCCCTTGAGGCGCAGCGTCAGTGCGCCGAGCATTACCGGGACGCCGACGTTGTACATCCAGAATTGTGCGGCAGCCGCGCGCCCTTCGGTGATGGACGGGTGCACTGCGCAGATGAGTCCGAACAGGGCCATCGACACCCATCCCAACAGATTGATATGGGCATGTACCGCGAAGAGGGAGTGGTCGCCGGAAGCGCCCATCGCCACACCCAGCAGCACGCCAATGGCAAAGTAGAGGGCAGCGAGCCGAAACCAGGTCCGCGAACGGGGATTGTGATTCATGGCATTCACCTCATGCGCCCTGAGGCGCGCTCAGTTGCTGAAAAATGATGTGAAGTCGTCAAGCCCGGCGCAGTGGTTGTGCCGTGCTTGCCACATGTCTATCATGAGACTCAAGTTCTATTGTGAGACTCAAGTCTCATTACAAGACGGAGTATCATTTATTCCATGTCCAGCCATAAGTCAAGCCCGTCGGACCCGAACGGCGATTCCCCAGGTCGCGCCAACCAGCGCAATCGTACGCGCCAGGCGCTTATCGAGGCGGCCGTCGAACTGCGCGACGAGGGCCTTAACCCTACCGTTGCCCAAGTGGCCGAACGCGCGAGGGTGTCGCGTGCCACGGCGTATCGCTACTTTCCCTCGCCTGAGGCGTTGATCAGCGAGACGGCGGCCGATCGTGACATGCAGCCGCTGGAGCGCTTCTGGCGTCCGGGAGACGATCCGGTAAAGGGCATTGGCGTGGCGGCGAACGCCTTGAATACACTGTTGATCGACGACGAGATTGGCCTGCATGTGATGGAGCGCTCGTTCATGACGGTGTGGCTCGAAAACGAGTCCCACGACGCACCCCTGCGGCCCGGGCGGCGCATGAGCTACATTGAGCCGATTGTCGATTCGCTGAAGGATCAGCTCACACCCCGGGCGCGCAAACGCCTGAAGCAGGCGCTGTCGATCGTCATGGGCACCGAGGCGTTGATTGCCGTGCGCGATATCAGTGGCGCGAGTGTCGAAGAGTCACTCGACGCCACGGCCTGGGCGGCGCGGGCGCTGGTTCGTCAGGCGCTGGCGGAGGATGAACAGGCGCGGCGCAAGCGCGGCAAGCCGTAGCGCTCGCTCAGCGTTTGCTCTGCGGGAAGATATCCGGATTGGAGAAACTGTTGACCAAATGGTCGTACACCAGTCTGACTCGGGGCGCCACCGGCCCTGACTGCGGGCGATACATGATCAGTTCGGTCGGTGCCGGAGCCTCCTGTTGCATGACCTCGACCAGCCGGCCTTCAGACAGATACGGCTGCGCCAGATAGCCGGGCATTTGCCCGAAGGCGAGCCCCGCCAGAACAATTTCACGTTCGGTTTCGGGATCGTCGCAAGTAAAGGCCGGGGACACGGGCAGGAACGCCTGTCCTTCGGCCAGCACCCACGGCCAGGGGCGACCGTTGTTGCGATCCATCAGCATCGACAGGGGCAGGCGTTTCAATTCCTCGATGCTGCCGGGGTGTTGAACGGCGTCGAGGAGTGATGGTGCTGCCACAATTTTCAGGTCGACACGGGCAACCGTTCTGGCGATGTAGCGCCGATCCCGTACGGTACCGATACGAATGCCGATGTCTATCTTGCTGGCCACCGCGTCGGTGAGCTGATCATCAAGGCTCAAGTCGATGCTCAGGCTGGGGTTTTCCCGTATCAGCGGTTTCAGGTATTCGATCACATATAGCTTGCCGATGGCGTGGGGAGCCGTGATGCCGACGCGGCCGACAATGCCTTTTTCCTGGTGTTTGCTGTTGGCGAGAAACAACTGATCGACACGCTCCAGGGTTTCCTGCGCCTGGAGGGCCAGTTCGGCGCCAAACGCGGTCACGTGGACCTGTCGGGTGCTGCGATGAAACAAGGGCTCGCCGAACGTGCGTTCCAGCTCCTTGATTGCCCGGGTCACGGTCTGTGGAGAGGTGCCGAGACGAATGGCGGCATCGCGAAAAGTCAGCGACTGCGTCGCCACCGAAAAGATGCGAATCAGCTCCATGCGGTTGAGCATTGCTGTCAACTCCTGTTCCAGAAAGTGGAATTCTCAAATCCGAACTCTTCCATTTTCTGATAGATAAAACCAGCGCAGACTGAATCCATCAACCCAGGCAAGCCTCAACAGGAGCGCGAACATGAGTAAAAACATCCAGGGCAAAGTGGTCGTCATCACCGGTGCAAGCAGCGGTCTGGGCGAAGCAACGGCTCGTCATCTGGCAGCACTCGGCGCACAGGTGGTACTTGGCGCTCGTCGCCAGGATCGTCTGGACGCGATTGTCCGTGACATCACCGCCGCTGGCGGACAGGCGATCGCCCATCCCATCGATGTGACCCGTCAAGAGGACTTGACCGCGCTGGTCGCCAAGGCTGTCGAAGCGTTCGGTCGCATCGATGTCATGATCAACAACGCGGGGCTGATGGCGATCTCGCCAATCGCGGAGCGGCGTGTCGATGAGTGGGATCGCATGATCGACATCAACATCAAGGGCGTGCTGTATGGCATCGCGGCAGCGTTACCGCTGTTCGAGAAACAGGCCAGCGGGCACTTCATCAACATTTCCTCGGTCGCCGGCATCAAGGTGTTCAGCCCCGGTGGATCGGTCTACAGCGGCACCAAATTCGCTGTACGTGCCATTTCCGAGGGCCTGCGTCACGAAGTGGGCGGCAATATCCGCACGACCACTATCGAGCCGGGCGCGGTCGATTCCGAACTCAAGTTCGGCAGCGGCCACCAGCCAAGCGCCGAGGTGGTGGGCGAGTTCTACAAGAAGGCCATACCAGCGGCTTCGGTTGCACGGGCCATTGCCTACGCGATCGAACAGCCGGCGGATGTCGACATCAACGAGATCGTCCTGCGTCCTGCTTCGCAAGACTTCTGATTGATGCGTTGCGCCGTTTGCGCCCTTGCCGAAAGGCCAGGGCGCTTTTGTTATGCAATGACGCACGCGGCGTTTTCCTCCGACCTCGACTTGCCGTTTTCATGCGGCTCACCGCCAGCGAGACCTTGGCAATTATCAAACTGCTATTTTTACTATCGATAATTGGCCGATCGCAAAACGGTCGAGCCATAGCTCGCGGCCAACTGACGGACTTCGTTGTCAAACCTTGCGACCCGTCGTTCGAAGAGGAGATGCACCATGGAACGATTCACCGGCGGTTGCCTGTGCGGCAACGTGCGGATCGTGGCGTCGGGACGGCCGTACCGGGTCGGTCTTTGTCACTGTCTCGACTGCCGCAAGCACCATGGCGCACTGTTTCACGCCTCCGCGATTTTCCCTGAGAATGCGGTGACCATCGAGGGTGAAACCCGGGACTATGCCGGGCGGTTTTTCTGTCCGCGCTGCGGCTCATCGGTTTTCAATCGCACCGACGATGAAATCGAAGTGAACCTGGGGGCCCTCGATGTGCCCGATCAACTGACGCCCACCTACGAAATCTGGACCGTACGCCGCGAAGCGTGGTTGCCGGCGTTTCCCTTCGATAGACATTACGAGCGCGATCGCTTGTCCACGGGGCGTCTTGAGGAGTAACCCGCCGCCGTGCCCCATCGGCACGGCGGTGGACGTTCGCGGTCTGTCCTTGAACCGTCAGATCCGCGCCAGCGCCTGAGCCAGATCCGCCCGCAGGTCTTCGACATCCTCGACCCCCACGGACAGCCGCACCAGCGCATCGCCGATACCCAGTTGTGCGCGTGTGTCGGCGGGGATGGTGGCGTGGGTCATGATGGCCGGGTGTTCGATCAGGCTTTCGACGCCACCCAGGCTCTCGGCGAGGGCGAAGATCTGCACGTTTTCCAGGAAACGTTTTGAGCCGGCAAGGTCGGTGTTCAGGTCCAGGGAGATCATCCCGCCGAAGCCGCGCATTTGCCTGCGCGCCAGTTCGTGTTGGGGGTGCGAGGGCAGGCCCGGGTAGTAGACGCGCGCCACCTGTGGCTGACGTTCCAGCCATTGCGCCAGTTCCAGCGCATTGCTGCAGTGGCGTTCCATGCGCAGTGCCAGGGTTTTCACGCCGCGCAGGGTGAGGAAGGCGTCGAACGGCCCGGCGATGGCGCCTACCGCGTTTTGCAGGAAGCCCAGGCGCTCGGCCAGTTCGGCGTTCTGGCCGACCACGGCGATCCCGCCGATCACGTCGGAGTGGCCGTTGAGGTATTTGGTCGTCGAGTGCAGCACGATGTCAAAGCCCAGTTCCAGCGGACGCTGGATGTATGGGCTGGCAAAGGTGTTGTCGGCCACGCAGATGATGCCGCGGTCGCGGCAGGTGCGGGCGATGGCGGCGAGGTCGGTGAGGCGTAGCAGGGGGTTGCTCGGCGTCTCGACCATCACCATGCGCGTGTCGTCCTGCAACGCCGCTTCGAAGGCGCCCGGCTTGGTCAGGTCGACGTAGCTGAAACGGTGTCCGGCGCTGCGCTGGCGCACCTTGTCGAACAGGCGGAACGTGCCGCCGTACAGATCATTGCCGGAGACGATGTGCGAGCCGGCATCGAGCAGTTCGAGCACGGCGGAGATCGTCGCCAGCCCCGAGGCGAAAGCGAACCCCCGGGTGCCACCTTCGAGATCGGCCACGCAGCGCTCCAGCGCAAAGCGTGTCGGGTTGTGCGAGCGCCCGTAGTCGAAGCCCTTGTGTACGCCGGGACTTTCTTGCAGATAGGTGGAGTTGGCATAGATCGGCGGCATCAGCGCCCCGGTGGTCGGGTCAGGCGTCTGTCCTGCGTGGATCACCCGGGTGGCGAAGCCGCGTGTTGCGGCGTTTTTATCGTGCTGACTCATGCAAGGGTTCTCCGTAAATGATTGAGCATGTCGACCCGGGTAATCAGGCCGTGAAAACCCGAGGCGTCGGCGATGATCGCCACCAGCCCGCGATCGAGGACCTCTTGCAGTTGCGCCCGGCTGGCCTCGGGAGGCAGGGTCTGCAGTTTGTCGGTCATGGCGCTGGTCACGGTCATGCGAAAGTGCGCCTCGCCGTTCTGCACGTTCAGCAGAATGTCGGACTCGTCGATCACCCCCACCAGTTGCTTACCGCCCACCAGCACCGGCAGTTGCGAGACATCCGCCAGGCGCATGCGCTGGAACGCGGTGAGCAGGGTGTCGTCCGGCCCGACGCTGATCACCCGGCCATCCTCGAAACGCCGCGCGATCAGGTCGCGCAGGTCGCCGTAGAGTTTGCCTTGCAGCAGGCCCTGATCGGACATCCACTGATCGTTGTAGACCTTCGACAGGTAACGGGTGCCAGTGTCGCAGACGAAGCTGACGACCCGTTTCGGTTCGGTTTGCTCGCGGCAATAGCGCAGCGCCGCCGCCAGCAAGGTGCCGGTCGACGAACCGCCGAGAATGCCTTCGGCGCGCAGCAATTGGCGGGCGTGATCGAAGCTTTCCTCGTCGCTGATGGAGTAGGCGTGACGCACGCTGGACAGGTCGGCAATCGACGGAATGAAATCTTCGCCAATGCCTTCCACCGCCCAGGAACCGGGCGTACCGAGGGTGCCACTGCGGCTGTATTCGGCCATTACCGAACCCACCGGATCGGCGAGCACCATCTCCAGGTCCGGTTGCACGCGGCTGAAGAACCGGGTCAACCCGGTCAAGGTGCCCGCCGAACCTACCCCGACGACAATCGCGTCCACATCATGCTGGGTCTGCGCCCAGATCTCCGGCGCGGTGCTGCATTCATGGGCCAGCGGGTTGGCCGGGTTGTTGAATTGATCGGCGAAGAAGGCGTCGGGAATTTCCGCGGCCAACCGTCCGGCAACGTCCTGGTAGTAATCGGGGTGGCCCTTGCCGACATCGGAGCGGGTGATGTGCACCTCGGCGCCCATGGCCTTGAGGTGCAGGACCTTTTCGGTGGACATCTTGTCCGGTACCACCAGCACCACCCGGTAGCCTTTGGCCCGACCGACCAGCGCCAGGCCCAGGCCGGTGTTGCCGGCGGTGGCTTCGACGATGGTGCCGCCGGGCTTGAGGCGGCCATCGCGCTCGGCGGCGTCGATCATCGCCAGGCCGATGCGGTCCTTGATCGACCCGCCGGGGTTTTGTGATTCGAGCTTGAGAAACAGAGTACAGGGACCGGTATCGAAACGGCTGACACGCACCAGCGGCGTGTTGCCGATCAGTTCGAGCACGGCAGGGCGGGAGTCGTTTGGCATGTCGTCACCTCGCTGCTTGGATCCTCGGTGGGTTGCCATAATCGCTCGGCGAGTCATCGCACGGGCTACGGCAATAACGCTTCGTCTGGACCATAGGCCGGGATCGCCACACGCGCAACCGGCCCGGCGAAACTCCCCCCGATATTGGGGGATTTCGCTGTGATTGGCCGGATTTATGGGGAGTGCCGTGGGTCTATCGAGCGTTATCTTCATCGGTTTTGGACCGTGGCTGACTGAACCGCTTCGGTATGGCGTCGACAAACGGATAGTAAGAAAACCACGGCCTGGCTTCGTCAATGACCCGTTGGAACGATGGTCTTTGTGTCAAACGCTCAAAGTAACCGGCCACGTGCGGGCAGTCGTCGGGGAAGGGCACCAGGGTGCTGGCATAGAACAGGGCCGGGGCTGCGGAGCAATCGGCCAGGCTGAAGTCCGGGCTGGCCACCCAGGTTCGGGCGTGCAACTGGCGCTCGAGCATGCCGTAGGCGGTCAACAGGGTGGCGCGTTGTTTCGTCAGGTCGCCCTGGGTGGCGTACAAACGATCGGCGACGATCTGTTGCAGCGGCGCCTGGACGTAGTGGTCGAAAAAACGATCCCACAGCCGTACCTGCAAGGCAGTGTCCCAATCGTCGGGAATCAGCTGATGCAGGCCGGCATACAACTGGTCCAGATATTCGATGATGACACTCGATTCCGGCACGTTGCGCTGGCGGTCGTGGTCGCGGATCACCGGGAATTTCCCAATCGGCCAGAGGGCTTCGAGTTCCGCGCGGTCGGTTGCGCTGGACAGGTCGATGATGCGTTTTTCGAATTCGATACCGTGTTCGTAGAGCGCGATCAGGACCTTGTGGCAGAACGATGAGAGGGGGTGGTAGTACAGAGTCAGGGGCATCTTGCTGCTCCTCGGTACGGGGGTGGGATGCAGTATTGACCATCGCTTGCCTGGACGCGATGTCGGGTTTTTCCTGCGCAAGTTGAATGAAAACCTGTGGGGTGGATTTTCAAATGTGACGGTTGTTCGTACCTCTGCGCGACAAGCCTTGTCCCTTCGCGAAAACTACTTTCATCTTGTTTGATTATCGTGGTTTGAAATGTTTTAAGAGTTTCACGAATTTTGGCGCGATGCTTTCAGGGGGTGGGGGTGGGGGTGGGTGTTCGCCGATTCATTGTGGGAGCGAGCCTGCTCGCGAAGGCGATGTGACCGTCAAAAAGTCTTCGACTGAAACTCCGTCTTCGCGAGCAGGCTCGCTCCCACAGGGGATTGCGGACAAACCTGTAATCAGGTTGGCTGTCAGGCCGCCTCGCGCTGGCTTTTCCAGCCGCTAGAAAACAAAAAGCCATGACACCCATGTTCATCCATCGGGCGCGGGATCTTGCGCGCCCGAATTAGCAACGAAACACCCAAATAACGATAAGAAATCACTCAGGAGCCCTGTATGTTCAACCGAGCAATCCCCACCGCCATTGTGCTGGCCACAGGCTCCCTGTGCGCCCAGGCTGCGGACAACAACGCCCACGGTTTTCTCGAAGACAGCAAAGCCACACTGTCGATGCGCACCTTGTATTTCAACAGCGACAACCGCGACGGCACGGCAGCCCCTTCGAAAACCGAAGAAACCGCCCAGGGTTTTGTGCTGCGCTATGAATCCGGATTCACCCAGGGCACGGTCGGTTTCGGCCTCGATGCCCAAGCGCTGTTGGGCGTGACGCTCGACAGCGGCAAGGGGCGCCACGTCGGCAGCGGCATGATCCCGTCCGATGGCGACGATGCTGCCGACACCTGGAGCAGTTTCGGCCCGACCGCAAAAATGCGCCTCGGCAAAACCGAGTTGCGCTATGGCACGCTGCTGCCAAAACTGCCGATCCTGATCTCCAACGATGCCCGTGTGTTGCCGCAATCGTTCACCGGTACCCAGATCACCTCCAAAGACATTGATGGGCTGACGCTGACCAGCGGCTTGCTGGAGCAGGCTGTGGGGCGTGCCTCGACCGATCGCACCGGGCTGTCGGTCGCCGGCGCCACCCGGGACAGCAACAAGTTCTACTTCGCCGGTGGCGACTACGAGGTCACCAAGACCCTCAAGGCCCAGTACTACTTCGCGCAGCTGGAGGATTTCTACAACCAGAACTTCTTCGGCCTGACTCACCTGCTGCCGATCGACAGCGCCAGTTCGATCACCACCGACCTGCGCTACTTCCGCACCACCTCGAGCGGTGCCAACAGTTCGGCCGCGGGCCGGGCGCAAGGCTATCGGGTGTCGGGTTACACCGAAAACAACGACGGTGAGATCGACAACAACACCTGGGCCGCGATGATCACGTATGCCAATGGCGGGCACGCGGTGGCGCTGGGGTATCAACAGGTTGGCGATGGCAGCAACTTCGTCCAGCCCAACCAGGGCAGTCTGCCGGACAAAGGCGCCGGTGGCGGCAGCGTCTATCTGCCCACCGACCGCATGATCCAGAGCTTCACCCGCGCGGGCGAACAGACTCGTTTCGGCCAGTACACCTACGACTTCGCGGCGCTGGGCGTGCCGGGGCTGAAAGCGTCGATCGTGTATCTGAAGGGCACCGGCATCAAGACGCAGGACGCCGGGGACCAATCCGAGTGGGAGCGCGACATGACCCTGGACTATGTGATTCAGTCGGGCGCGTTCAAGAACGTCGGCTTCTCGTTGCGCAATGGCCAGTCGAACACCGATGCCGGTCGTGATGTTGATCAGAGCCGCTTCATCGTCAACTACGCGATCCCGTTGTTGTAACCCCTGATCAGCACAAAACCTGTGGCAAGGGAGCAAGCTCCCTTGCCACAGGCGTCGTTCGTTCAGTTTCCTCAACCGGGCGATTTCTTCAGGCGATAGGCCAGCGCCGGACGCGTCATGCCCAGCAAACGTGCCGCTTCCGAGACGTTTTGCTGGCTGCGCTCCATGGCCGCGTGAATCAGCGCATCTTCCACCGAGTCCAGTGCGATACCGCTGTCGATGATTTTGTCGACCCAGTCCTGGCTGCGCGCAGTCGCTGTCTTGACCAGCCGCCCGTCACTGGCCAGGCCAATGCTTTCAGCCAGTTGCGGTGAATGCGGGAAGAGGGCATCGACCGTGATGCTCTGGTTCTCGTCGGTGATGATCACGCCCCGTTCCATCAGGTTTTCCAACTCGCGGATGTTGCCGGGCCAGTCGTGGTTCAGGCACACCTGAAGGGCACGGTCAGACAGACCCAGGGTCTTTTTCCGGTAGCTGGCATGGAGTTTTTCCAGGAAGTGTTCGATCAACAGCGGGATGTCTTCGCGACGATCGCGCAAGGCCGGAATACGCACCGGGAATACGTTCAGGCGATAGAACAGATCGGCGCGGAAACGCCCTTGCTTGACCGCTTCTTCGAGGTCCTCGTGGGTCGCGGTGATGACCCGCACATCGACCTTGCGTGTCTGTGAATCACCAACCCGTTCCAATTCCTGTTCCTGCAATACGCGCAGCAGCGTGGCTTGCGCGCGTGGGGTCAATTCGACGATTTCATCGAGAAACAGCGTGCCGCCATTGGCCCGCTCGAAACGGCCCATGCGTGACTGTTGGGCGCCGGTGTAGGCGCCTTTTTCCACGCCGAACAACTCGGCTTCGATCAGGTCCGGCGGGATGGCGGCGCAGTTCAGTGCGATGAACGGCCCGCCGGCGCGTTCACTGCGCAAATGCAGGCTGCGGGCGATGACCTCCTTGCCGACACCAGTCTCGCCCAGCAGCAACACCGACGCCTTGCCCAGGGCCACCTTGTCGATCAGCGCGCAGGTGCGGCGGTAGATCGCCGACTGGCCGATACCGTAGAACTTGCCGGCCTCGATCTGCAGGCGCTGGCGCATGTTCGCCACTTGCACCTGCAACGCTTGCAGTTCATCGATGATCGGGTCGCTCTGGAAGTAACGCATGATCTCTTCGGCATCGTCCCACTGCTCGGCCGGCTTGCCGATGATCCGGCAATGGGCATCGCCGCAACCGCGGCAGGTGACCTCCTTGTAGATGATTTGCCGGCCGACGAAAAACGAGCTGTAGCTGATGGCGTAACCGAGCAGCATCCAGCACACCGGCTGCTCGGAATGAAGGTTTTCGGTCCGGCAGTTTTCCACTTCGAAGGAATCCTGCCACTCGATCTCGGCGTAGAACTGACCGTTGGCCAGATCGATGTCGATGGTCTGCGGGATGACATTGACCATGCCCTTGAGCGAGTGCAGTTGCGGACCGGTGAAGAACATTTCCAGGTCGCTGCCCTGGGGCCGCAACTTGCGCGCCAGTTCGGCGTCCTTGAGCCCGGATTGATAGCCCAGGCGCAGGAAAAATCCCTTGGCGCGCTCGACGCCGAGCATCTCGATCAACTCGCGTCTGCACGACGCCATCATCGAAACCTGGATCAACAGCATGCGTTGCTCGTTCAGCCAGATCTTGCCCTCGCTCCCGTGAAAGCGAACCTGGTCGCTCAGGTCCTTGAGTGACGGCGGATGTTGGGAAGCCTTGTACGTGGTGATCATTCCGTGCGCCCCTGGGCTTGTAGTTATTGGGGGTGACGCGTTCCGCTCAGGCCATGGCGGTTTTTTTACGCATCAATAGCGACCGTTTTTTTTCAGGCAAGGCAAGGTCGCTTTTTCTTTTTCTAAGCGGCCTGAAAGCGAGTGAAAAGTCAATCGCCGCGTGATTGATTCATTTGCTCGAAAGCGCTTGGGACGATTGAGCAAATGATCAATTTGCCGGTTCACGGGAGGGGCTCTTCACCGGGCAGTGATTGTTCGTGGGCGTCGCGCTTTATAAGTAACTATATGTTTTATAAAGAATAAAAAATCAATTCGAACGATTTTCCCGCACTGGCACCCTTGTTGCTCCGTACCCCGAACATAACAAGGGAGTACCCGAGCATGAGCCAACCTGGCTGCACTTTCGATCAGATGCCGCGCTACATCCGCGTACGCAGCGGGCCTGATGACACCTTCGTCGAATTCGATTTCGCCATCGGCTTTCCCGATCTGTTTGTCGAGCTGGTGCTGCCGCGTCAGGCGTTCCGCCAGTTCTGCGAAAACAACCGCGTGCAGCACATGGATGCGCAAATGTCCGAAGCCCTCGACGCCGATGCGCGCAAGTGGCGCTACGGCGAAACCCGCGACGCTGACTAGCCATCCATTGCTAAAAAAACAATAACCACAGGAGTCCACTCCATGAGTGTCGAGATCAAGACGACCACCGTCGAGACGATCCGCAACACCTTCAGCCACACCCGTCGCCGGTTTGGCGACAAGGTAGCCAGCCGTTATCAGGAAGCCAGTTTCGACCTGGAATCGGCGACCAATTTCCATTACCGGCCGCTGTGGCAGCCGGACAAGCTGCTCAACGATGCCACCCGCACCGCGGTGGTCATGGCCGACTGGTACGCCGTCAGCGACCCCCGCCAGTACTACTACGGCGCCTACGTCCAGGCCCGGGCCAAGATGCAGGAAAACGCCGAGCACGATTACGCCTTCTGCGAAAAACGCGACATGCTCGCCGGCCTGTCCAGCGCCAACATCCAGCTGATCAGCAAGCTGCTGTTGCCCCTGCGTCACGCCGAGATGGGCGCGAACATGAACAACAGCAACATCGCCGCCGATGGCTTCGGTACCAGCGTGACGCAGATGCACATGTTCCAGGCCATGGACCGTCTGGGCATCGCCCAGTACCTGTCGCGGATCGGCCTGATGCTCGATGACGGCGACGTCCTGCTGCTGGCCCAGGCCAAGCAGCAGTGGCTCAACGATCCGGCGTGGCAGGGCATGCGCCGCTACGTCGAAGACACCCTGGTGGTGCGTGACTGGTTCGAATTGACCGTGGCGCAGAACCTGGTCAGCGATGGCCTGGTTTACCCATTGCTGTTCCACAAACTCGACGAACAACTGACGGCCAATGGCGCCGGGCAGGTCGGCATGCTCACCGAATTCATGCGCCTGTGGTTCGCCGAAAGCCAGCGCTGGGTCGATGCGCTGCTCAAGACGGTGATCAACGAAAGCCCGGCCAACAAGGACCTGGTCCAGGGCTGGATCGATCACTGGAGCCAACGCTCGGTCAATGCACTGCAACTGTTGGCCGGGCTCGGTCTCGATGAGTCGGCGCTGGATTGCGTGTGCACCGAGTTCAGCGCTCGCCTGAAAAAACTCGGCCTCACAGGAGCCCGCCCATGACTTCCCTGGTTTACATGAACCTGCAGGACACCGACTACGCACGCTCGATCGTCGACGCCATCGTGCAGGACAACCCCCACGCCCAGATCCAGCACCAGCCTTCGATGATCCGCATCGAGGCCGAGGGCCGCCTGGACATTCGGCGCGACACGGTGGAACAGCTCACCGGCAGCCCCTGGGATATCCAGGAAATGCTGATGTACGTGATCACCCTCGGCGGCAACGTCGTGGAAGAAGACGACAGCTTTTCCCTGTACTGGAACAGCTGATCACGCCTGCAGCCATTGATCCATAACAAGAATTCGGGAGCGCCATCATGGCCGTGAAAAAACGCCTCAATGCCAAAGAAAAATACCGCTGCATGACCCGTGACCTGGACTGGGAGCCGAGTTACCAAACCCATGAGGACATCTACCCTCACGAGCGCTTCGAGGGGATCAAGATCACCGACTGGGACAAGTGGGAAGACCCCTTCCGCCTGACCATGGACACGTACTGGAAATACCAGGCCGAGAAAGAAAAAAAGCTCTACGCGATCTTCGATGCGTTCTCGCAGAACAACGGCCATACCACGCTGTCGGACGCCCGTTATGTCAACGCGCTAAAGCTGTTTCTGTCCGGTGTCACGCCGCTGGAGTACCAGGCCTATCAAGGCTTCGCCCGGGTCGGCCGGCAGTTCAGCGGCGCCGGCGCGCGCATCGCCTGCCAGATGCAGGCCATCGACGAGCTGCGCCATGTGCAGACCCAGATCCACGCCATGAGTCACTACAACAAACACTTCAATGGCCTGCATGATTTTGCCCACATGCACGACCGGGTGTGGTTTCTCTCGGTGCCCAAGTCTTTCTTTGAAGATGCGCGCACCGCCGGCCCGTTCGAATTCCTCACGGCGATTTCGTTTTCGTTCGAGTACGTGCTGACCAACCTGTTGTTCGTGCCCTTCATGTCCGGCGCGGCATTCAATGGCGACATGGCGACGGTTACCTTCGGTTTCTCCGCGCAATCGGACGAAGCCCGGCACATGACCCTGGGCCTGGAGGTGATCAAATTCCTGCTGGAGCAGCACGAAGATAACGTGCCGATCATCCAGCGCTGGATCGACAAGTGGTTCTGGCGCGGTTACCGCCTGCTGACGCTGGTGGGGATGATGATGGACTACATGCTGCCGAACAAAGTCATGTCCTGGTCCGAAGCCTGGGGCGTGTATTTCGAAGAGGCCGGCGGTGCGCTGTTCAAGGACCTGGAACGCTACGGCATCCGTCCGCCCAAGCATGTCGAAGAGGCGAACATCGGCAAGGACCACGTCAGCCACCAGGCCTGGTCGATCTTTTACCAGTACAGCCAGGCGACCAACTTCCACACCTGGATGCCGACTGACGAAGAGCTGGATTGGCTGTCCTCCAAATATCCAGACACCTTCGACAAGATCTACCGCCCACGCTTCGAGCACTGGCGGGCGCTGCAAGAGAAGGGCGAACGCTTCTACAACCCGACCCTGCCGATGCTTTGCCAGATCTGCCAGATCCCGCTGGCGTTCGGCGAACCGGATGACCCGACCACGTTGAGCCATCGCAGCGCCAAGCACGAAGGCGAGCGCTATCACTTCTGCTCCCAGGGCTGCTGCGACATCTTCGAATACGAGCCAACCAAGTACATCCAGGCCTGGTTGCCGGTGCACCAGATCCTGCAGGGCAACTGCGGTGGCGGCGATGTCGAGTCGGTGGTGCGCGACTACTACAACATCAACCCAGGTCAGGACAACCTCGAATACCTGGATTCCACCGAGCATCGGCGCTGGCAGGACTGGCACCCCAACGATCGCAATAGCGCGCCGGCCAAGGCCGGCTGACTCAAACGAGATCCACTGTGGGAGCGAACCTGCTCGCGCAGGGGCCATGTCGGTCGACATGCGTGTCGGATGACACACCGCATTCGCGAGCAGGCTCGCTCCCACATTCAACCTCACAACAATAAGGAAAAAGATCATGCCCGTGACAGCCATCGGCGCCTACAACGCCCAACCCCTGGATCGCCAGGAGCATTTCCACGGCTTGCAACTGGTGTACCTGTGCTGGGAAAAACACCTGATGTTCTGTGCCCCGTTTACCTTTCCGTTGCCACCGGCAATGCCGTTCGGCGACTTCATCGAACAGGTGGTCAAGCCCTCGATCGCCCGGCACCCGGACGCGCCACAGGTTGATTTCAGCCAGGCACTGTGGCGCCTCAACGACCAGCCGTTCACCCCGGACAACGCGGCGAGCCTGATCGGCAACGGCATCGACCACAAGAGTCTGCTGCACCTCGACACCCCTGGCTTGAACGGCATTGCCGGCAGCTTCAACTGAGGACACGGCCATGAGTTACCAAGTCACGATCGAACCCACTGGCGAACAGATTGAAGTGGAAGAGGGGCAGACCATCCTCCAGGCCGCATTGCGCCAAGGCGTGTGGCTGCCGTTTGCCTGCGGCCATGGCACGTGCGCCACCTGCAAGGTTCAGGTACTGGAAGGCGAAGCGGACCTGGGCGCGGCGTCGTCCTTTGCGTTGATGGACATGGAGCGCGATGAGGGCAAAGTGTTGGCGTGCTGTGCAATCCCGCAAAGCGACATGGTGATCGAGGCCGATATCGATGCGGACCCGGATTTCCTCGGGCATCCGGTCGAGGACTATCGCGCGGTGGTCAGCGCGCTGGTGGACCTGTCACCCACCATCAAGGGCGTGCACCTCAAGCTCGATCGGCCCATGGCGTTCCAGGCCGGTCAGTACATCAACCTGCAACTGCCGGGGATCGAAGGCACCCGGGCGTTCTCGATGGCCAATCCACCAAGTCGTGCCGATGAAGTCGAACTGCATGTGCGACGGGTCGAAGGCGGGCTGGCCACCGGCAAGATTCACGATGAGTTGAAGGTCGGCGATACGGTGGACCTGTCCGGACCGTACGGGCAGTTTTTCGTCCGCACTTCGCAAGGTGGCGACTTGATTTTCATTGCCGGCGGCTCCGGGTTGTCGAGCCCGCAGTCGATGATCCTCGACCTGCTGGAAGCCGGCGATACCCGCCAGATCGTGCTGTTCCAGGGCGCGCGCAACCGCGCCGAACTGTACAACTGCGAACTGTTCGAGGCACTGGCCCGGGATCACGCCAATTTCACCTATGTGCCGGCGCTCAGCCAGGCGGTCGAGGATCCTGAATGGACGGGGTTCAAGGGCTATGTGCACGACGCCGCCCGGCATCATTTCGACGGTCGCTTCAGCCACCGCAAGGCCTACCTGTGCGGGCCGCCGGTGATGATTGATTCAGCCATTACCTGCCTGATGCAGGGCCGGCTGTTCGAACGCGACATCTTCATGGAGCGGTTCTACAGCGCCGCCGATGGAGGCGAACCAACCCAGCGTTCGGCACTGTTCAAAAGAATCTGAGTACATACAAACCTGAGACCTACACAGCTTCCCTGTGGGAGCGAGCCTGCTCGCGAAGAGGCCGGCACATCCAACACCAGTGTCGCCGTCCAGTACGCATTCGCGAGCAGGCTTGCTCCCACAGGAGCCAATAACAACAATAAAGGTTGAACTGCATGACTCGCACAACAACAAAACTGATCGTGACCGCTGCACTGACCGCCTTGCCTCTGGCAGCCCACGCCACCGAAGGCGGCGGCACTTCCTACCCGTTGGGTGCGGAAAACTACCTGTCCGGTGCGATGCCGCCGCCGGGTTTCTACGGGCAACTGTTCGTCACTCACTATGAAGCCGACAACCTGCGTGGCAACGACGGTCGCAAACTCCCGGTGGATTTTCGTGTACGCGCCAATGCCATCACCCCGCGGCTGATCTGGGTCAGCGACTACACCTTGTTTGGCGCCAGCGTGGCGCTGCACGCGATCGTGCCGCTGGTGGATCTCAAGGTTGAGCTCAACGGCCAGTCGCAAAGCAAACAAGGCTTGGGCGATGTGATCTTCGGCCCGGCGCTGGGCTTTCACCACAGCGAAAAATTCCACAGCATCCTCGCCCTGGACATGATCGCCCCGACCGGTCGCTACGACCGTGGCGACCTGGCCAACACCGGGCGCAATTACTGGGTCATCGAACCGGTCTACGCCATGTCGTACATCGACCCGAACGGGCTCAACCTCGATGCCAAGATCATGTATGACTTCAACCGCGAAAACCCGGCGACCGACTACCGTTCGGGGCAGGAGTTTCATGTCGACTATGCCGCCGGCTGGGGGCTGGGCAACGGTTGGGTTCTGGGCGTCGGCGGCTACTACTATCGACAGGTCACCGACGACCGCCAGAACGGCGAGACGATTGACAATAACAAGGGGCGCTCGCTGGCCATCGGGCCGTCGATCAAATACACCAGCAAGGCGGGGTGGATTGTCACGGGGAAATGGGAGCAGGAAACCGGCGTGCGTAACCGGGCGCAGGGCAATGCGTACTGGATGAAGCTGACCGTGCCGTTTTGAGAATGCAGTCCACGACTGTGTGATCACTGCAGAACCTGTGGGAGCGAGCCTGCTCGCGAAAGCGGCGTATCAGACACATCAATATTGGATGTGCCGACGCCTTCGCGAGCAGGCTCGCTCCCACAGGTTATTTATTTGCCGGCAGACAGCGGCGGGGTGCGCGGCGGAATCTGGCGTTTGCTGCCGGTCGATTCGAATGCCGCCGCAAAGCGCAGCAGTGCCGAGTCGTCATAGGCCCGGCCGGCAAAGGTCAGCCCGACCGGCATGCCGATGTCCGGCATGACGCCCATGGGCACGGTCACCGTGGGCACGCCCAGGTGGCGGATCGCGAGATTGCCGTTGGCCACCCAGACACCGTTGCTCCAGGCGATATCCGCGGACGCCGGATTGACATCGGCATCTGCCGGGGCGATGTCGGCCACCGTCGGGAACAGTACTGCGTCCAGGCCCAGCCGATCCATCCACTGCTCGAGATCGATCTTGCGGGTCTTTTCAAGACCGCGCAGCCCGTCAGGCACTGTGCTGATCCGGTCCCACGGGGTAATACCGCGTTCGGCCATCTTCACGTACTCGTCCATACCGGCCGCCAGGTCGCCTTCGCGGTTGGGCAGGGTTCCCGGGTCGTGAGGGAAAATCAGCGGACCGTCGACGTCCACCAAGCGATTCAACTTCGGATCGCCGTTGGCTTGCAGGAAATCATCGAAGGCCCAGGCCGTCAGGTCCCACAATTCATGGTGCAGAAACTCCTTGGACACGATCCCGCGGTTGAACACGGTCGGCGCGCCAGGACGATCGCCCTCGCAGTTGGATACCAGCGGGAAATCCACTTCGAGCACTTCAGCCCCGGCGGCTTCCAGGGCCTGGCGTGCGGCTTGCCAAAGGCCGATCACCGAATCACGGGTGTTGATGCGCTGCCCAGTGGGGCCGCCGATACCTGGCGCTTCGCTCGTGCCCGCTTCAGGGTCGGCGTTGATGTACATCTTAGGCACACCGAAGCGCTTGCCAGCTAGGGAATCGGACTTCACGGCCAGTTCCTGATAGGAAGCGGGGCGTACCGAAGCAACGCTCGGAATCGGCACCCAGGGTTGCAGGCGCCACAGGTCGCCGCGGGTATCCGGGTCCTCGGCCACCACCACGTCGAGGATTTCTAGCAGGTCGGCCATGGTCCTGGCGAACGGAACGACCACGTCCATGGTCGGCGTCAACGGCCAGTTGCCACGTACCGAGATCACCCCGCGCGACGGCGTGTAGGCGCACAAACCGTTGTTCGACGCCGGGCCGCGACCGCTCGACCAGGTTTCTTCCGCCAGGCCGAAGGCGGCGAAACTGGCGGCGGTGGCAGTGCCGGCACCGTTCGACGAACCCGAAGCGAACGGGGCGGTGAGGTAGGCCGCGTTGTACGGGCTCTCGGCACGACCGTAGACCCCACGCTGCATGCCGCCATTGGCCATCGGCGGCATGTTGGTCTTGCCCAGGCAGATCGCCCCGGCGCCGCGCAGACGTTCGATGGTGAATGCATCGCGGTGGGCAATCAGGTCCTTGAAGGCGGGGCTGCCTGAAGCGGCGGTCAAGCCTTTGACCAGGTAACTGTCCTTGGCCGTGTAAGGAATGCCGTCGAGCGGACCCAGTGTCTGGCCCTTGGCCCGACGGGCATCGGACGCCTGCGCTTCCTTGAGTGCATCCGGGTTGCGCACTACCACGGCATTGAGCGCGGTCGGGGTAGCGGGACCGTCGTAGGCGTCGATGCGGGCGAGGTAAGCCTGGACCAGCTCGACAGCCGTGGTTTGACCTGACTCGAGTGCAGTACGCAATTGGGCAATGGAAACTTCGGTGACTTCGATCATGCGGTTACCACCGGCTGCTGATAGGGAATTCGGTGAGTGTTTGCCTCACGGGGAAACTTGACCACAGGGACATCACTTCTCTGAAAAGGGTTTTCAAGACGGTACGGGTTGCACAGCCTTACGCGGCGGCATCGGGATTTCAACCCTTGGCGGTCTATTTTGCACCAAGCCGTAGCGGACCCGATTAACAAGTAGCTGTTTTAAAAGAAAAATTGTGATCGATGGGGCTTCCCAGTTGAAGTAAAAGTTGGTAAATTTCCGCGCATTCCAGCACAGCCCGTTAAACAGGCGGTGAATCAGGAATCGAGTGCCAGGCACTCATCGCGGTATCTGCAGGGGCGTCGCCAAGCGGTAAGGCAGCAGGTTTTGATCCTGCCATGCGTTGGTTCGAATCCAGCCGCCCCTGCCATCTTCAAGAAACGCCAGTTCCGACAGGGACTGGCGTTTTTTTATGCCCGCGGATTATCCCCCAGATGCGGACCTGATCCATCCGGACACGGATAATGGCCATTTCGATCTCCTTTTGGCCTGCCTCACGCTGTGAACCGTCCAGGCTGTCAGCAAGAATCGACGGGCCGCTGACTCAGCAGCACCAGCTGAATCCATAACCAGAATCTTGATCATCTTTGCCCTTGGCTATTCTTCAGGCCGCTGCCGTTTACGAAAAACAAAAACCAACGAGCTGACATTGGGGAACTGATCCATGGAAACCATGAAACGCATCCTGGGCGCCACGGTTTGTGGGCTGACGCTGCTGGCCAGCGCGGTACACGCCGAACAGCGCGAGTTGAGGGTTTATAACTGGGCAGATTACATCCTGCCGTCCGTACCCAAGGACTTCGCCGAGAAGACCGGCATCAAAGTGACCTGGGACACTTTCGACACCAACGAGTCGCTGGAAGCCAAGCTGCTGACCGGCAACTCCGGATACGACTTGGTGGTGCCATCGAACCAGTTCATCGAAACTCAGATCAAGGCCGGCGTGTTCCAGAAACTCGACAAGTCGAAGCTGCCCAACTGGCAGCATCAGGACCCGGCACTGCTCAAGCTGCTCGACGCCAACGACCCCGGCAACCAGTACGGCGTGCCTTACATGTACGGCACCGTGCTGATCGGCTTCAACCCGGCCAAGGTCAAGGCGGCGCTGGGCGAGAATGCGCCGGTGGATAGCTGGGATCTGGTGTTCAAGCCGGAAAACATGCAGAAGCTCAAGGCCTGTGGCGTGGCCATGCTCGACTCGCCTTCGGAAATCCTGCCGTTGGCCCTGCATTACCTGGGGCTGGACCCGAACAGCCAGAAACCGGACGACTACGAAAAAGCCAAGGCGCTGATGCTGAAGGTTCGCCCCTACGTCACCTACTTCAACTCCGCCAAGTACATGACCGACATCGCCAACGGTGATATTTGCGTGGCCATTGGTTACTCCGGCAGCTTCTACCAGTTCGGCAACCGCGCCAAAGAAGCGGGCAACGGCGTGGTGGTCGACTGGCGCTTGCCGAAGGAGGGTGCACCGATCTGGTTTGACACCTTCGCCATTCCCAAAAGCGCGAAAAACGTTGAAGAAGCCCACGAGTTTCTCAACACTTTGCTCGACCCGAAAGTCATTGCGCCGATCAGCGACTTCCTCGGTTACCCGAATGCCAACAAGGATTCGCTGGCACTGATCAATAAGGAAATCACCGGCAACCCGAACCTGACGCCGACCCCCGAGGCGCTGAAAACCCTGTATGTCGTGCAGCCGTTGCCGCAGAAGATGGAGCGGGTGCGTACGCGGGTCTGGACGGCGATCAAGTCCGATAAATAACGTTTGAACTCAATCTAACCCCTGTGGGAGCGAGCAGGCTCGCTCCCACAGTCGTTCAATTGTTATTTATCGGCATTCGTCGTGCGAATCAGGTTGTTGCGCAACGCCACGATCGCCTGCTGCATCTGCACGAAGTCATCCGGATCAAGACCGGTTTGCGGGAAGCCGTCTTCGGTGAGTTCCGAGCGCAGGTTTCGACCTTCCTTCGTCAGGCTGATGCGCACCTGGCGTTCATCTTCCGGATCGCGCTGGCGTAGCAGATACCCCATTGCCTCAAGCTTTTTCAGGATCGGCGTCAGGGTGTTGGATTCGAGAAACAGCTTTTCACCGAGGCTGCCAACGGTCTGGTTGTCTTCCTCCCATAGCGCAACCAGGGTGATGTATTGCGTGTAGGTCAGGCCGAGCCGTTCGAGCATCGGCTTGTAGGCCTTGCCGAAGGCCAGGTTGGTGGAATAGACCGCAAAACACAGGAAGTCGGAGAGCTTGAGATCCAGGGCGGATGGCTTGTCGGTGGTTTTCATGGGTGATCTCTTTGGCCGATCTTGACAGGCTGAAACTATACGTCGGATGCGATGGTGTCGGAAGTGCTCGAACCCGTCGGTCGCCTCAAGCCGTGTAAAGGCCGACGGCCGGTTCACCAGGGAAACGCCTGGCAAACCGACCGTAGGGTGCGCTACGCGGTGACGACATTCAGGGTGACGTCGATGTTGCCGCGGGTTGCCTTGGAATACGGGCAGATGGCGTCCGCCTTGTGCGCCAGTTCGGTGGCGACAACATGGTCCAGGCCAGGTGCACGCAAGGTCAGGCGAGCCTGGAGGAAGTACTCCGCACCGGTCTGGCCCAGATCGACTTCGATATCGACCGCCAGATCCGCCGGCAGTGTCACTTTCGCTTGCTGGGCGGCCAGACCCACGGCGGCGATGTAGCAGGCCGACCATGCGCCGGCGAACAGTTGCTCGGCTTTCGGGTGCGGCTGGACGCCGTTGAACACGTGTGCCGGAGTGGTGCTGCCGGGCGACGAAAGTTCGATGTCGAGGCTGCCGTTATGGCCGCGCGAGGTGGTGCCGGTGCGGCTGTGGGTGGTGTGGGTTTTGCCGCTGGCCAGTACTTTTTCGATCTTGCTCATGATGATTCCCTCGGGTTTACAGTCTGTAATGTTCGCATGCGCTTGTATCGTATGCGATATTAATATTGCAGCAAAAATATTTACGCCGTGATTACGTTCAGGGCAACGTCGATATTGCCGCGTGTTGCTTTGGAGTAAGGGCAGATGGAATCGGCGATGTGCGCCAGCTCGGTCGCGACATCCTGCGCCAGCCCCGGTACACGCAGGGTCAGTCGGGCCTGAAGGAAGTAGGCCGGACCCGTCTGGCCCAGGTCGACTTCGATGTCGACGGCCAGATCAGCTGGCAAGACGATGTTGCGTTCCTGGGCCACCAGACCGACCGCTGCGGTGTAGCAGGCCGACCAGGCACCGGCGAACAGTTGCTCGGCTTTCGGGTGTGGCTGGGTGGCGGCGAACACGTGATCCGGCTTGGCGGAACCGGGCGACGACAGCTCGATGTCGAGGTTGCCGTTGTGGCCACGCAAGGTGTTGTCAGCGCTGCTGAGGGTGGTGTGGGTCTTGCCGGTGGCCAGGACTTTTTCGATCTTGCTCATGGTTGAATCCTCGTGGGTACAATCAGGTTTGATTTAGTGTCGTGTGCGTTTAGATCGCATCCGATGGAAATGATATTCCCGCAGAACCCAATCGACGTCAAGGGGTATTTTTCCATCTTGGCGACGAATGGTCGGAGGCGGATGCGTAACGGCCTTTCAGCGATCCAAATGTGGGAGCGAGCCTGCTCGCGAACGCGGCAGGTCAGTCAATGGGGAGCTTGGAGGTGATGGCCTCTTCGCAAGCAGGCTCGCTCCCACAGGTAATCGGGGAACCCAACCGCTGCAACTCCTGCTGCACAAAATCCGCAAACAGCTTGATCCGGATCGGCGTCAGCGTGCCAAAGGCATGCAGCGAATGAATCGCCCGGGTTGGCAGCGGGTGATCGGCCAGTACTTGTATCAAGGCACCTGAATCCAGGTCTTGCTGCACCGTGCATTTCATCAGGTAGGCCACCCCCATGCCGCCGAGTACCGCGGCGCGCAGGCCGAACCCCGAGTCCAGGCCAATGCGGCCACGCGGGACCAGGGTTTCACCGTTGGCAAAAACGATGGGCAGGGTCTGGCCGTTCAACTGATAGCGCACGAAGGGCAGGGCACGCAGCGCTTCGATAGAGGTCGGGTTACTCCATTCATCGATGAACGCCGGAGAGGCCACCAGTGCCATGTCGAGTTGGGCGAGGGTGCGGCTTTTCAAGTCGCTGTCGGCGAGGGGGCCGACGCGGAAAATCACGTCGTAACCTTCGCGAATGAGTTCCACACGGTGATCGAGCAACGTCAGGTCCAGCTCCAGGTCGGGGTGATCGGCGAGGAACACCGAGCTGATCCGCGGCATCAGCAATCGCCCGAGCTCACTGGGCATGCTGACCCGCAGGTGACCGCGCGCATCGCCGCTGTCCCGCAGGGCGTCGGCGGAGTCATCGATGGCTTGCAGCAGCGGCGCGACGCGCTCGAAAAAGGCCCTGCCCTCGGGCGTCAGGCTGAGCATTCGCGTGGAGCGGCGGAACAGCTTGGCCTTGAGCTCCGTCTCCAACCGGGCAATGCTTTTGGAGATGGCCGAAGGTGTGGTCCCGGCGTTGCGTGCGGCGGCGCTGAACGAGCCGGCTTCGACAGCGCGGACGAAGGCTATCAGGCTGGCGGATTGACTCAACAGACTCGACATCTTGTGACTCCGCAGCACAACAGATGTGCCTTTTGCTGGACTGGTTGGCTGGATGCGCGCGCCATGATACTGCGCTTCTTCAACAAGCGGAGTCAGCAGATGCAACGTCTTCAAGGTAAGGTCGCGGTGATCACCGGCGGCAACAGCGGTATCGGTTTGGCCTCGGCGTGCCTGTTTGCCAAAGAGGGCGCGCAAGTGATTGTCACGGCCCGACGGCAAGCGGTACTGGACGACGCCGTTCGCCAGATCGGTCATGGCGCCATCGGCATCAAGGGCGATGTCGCCAGTCTTGTGCATCATGCCGAGGTGGCCGCGCAAGTCCGCGAGCGATTCGGGGCGCTGGATATCTACATGGCCAACGCCGGGGTCGTCACCTCGACGCCTTCGCAGCAGGTCACGCCAGAACAGTTCGACGCGCAATTCAACATCAATACCCGTGGCGTGTTTTTCGGTGTGCAGTCGATCGTGCCGTTGTTGCGTGACGGTGGCAGCATCATTTTGACCAGCTCGCTGGCTGCGACAAAAGTGTTCGAGGGGCACGCTGTGTATGCGGGGTCCAAAGCGGCCATCGCGGCGTTTGCACGCAATTGGGCGCTGGAACTGCGAGCGCGGCGGATACGCGTCAACGTGCTGAGCCCGGGCCCGGTCGATACGGCGATCATCGGCAAACTGGGGGTTTCAGAGGAACAGCGTCCAGGCTTCATGCAGATGCTGGCGGACATGATTCCCGCCGGTCGCGTGGGTGAGGCCGATGAGTTGGCGCAAGCGGCGCTCTACTTGGCGTCCAGCGACAGCTCATACGTCAACGGCATCGAGTTGCACGTGGACGGTGGCATGTCGCTGGTCTGAGATCGTAGCTAGAAGGTGCAGACCGCATCCGAAAAAACCACTCGCCCGAATTGCGCATTGGCGTCCAGCGGTGTGATGGCCAGCAGTTGGTCCAGGCGGACCTCCTGCTGGCCGTCAGCCGTTTCCAGGCAGAGAAATTCTTCCTTGCTGCTGGCGGTTCGGGTGGTCAGCGCCTTGGCTTGCAAGCGCGCGCCGTCCTTCAATTCCACATCCAGTCGGTAACCGCGCAGACAGGCGATTTCCAGATAGTCATGCAGGTCGCAGTTCAAGGGCTGATAGGTGTTCATGGCTTTACTCCCGGCAACCTTGCAGCTTGAGAATGAAGTAACCCTGCTCGGCGATCGCCGCGGCCACTTCTGGATTGGACGGTTCGACGTGGCAGAACTGGCAGCGGTCCTGGGCAATATCCTGATCCTGAACGCCTTGTTCATCAAGGAAACGACGCGCATAGGTTTTCGCCAGTTCGGGATTGTTATCCTCGATCAACACATCGAAGTGCAGGTAGCGGCCGTCTTTGGTGCGTACGTGGGTATCGAAGACCTTGATGCTCATCATTTGCTCTCCTTCAGTTTCCAGGTGCCCGGCAGCGACAGATCGCCCGAGGCAATGTCATAGACGCTGCTGACGCACAGCAACGGGTTGTGCAGATCGGCATTGACCTTCAGTGCAGCGGTGACGCCGTCATAATTGAAGCTTTCCGGGAACCCGACCGCCGCCAGCGGCACCCGGATTTTCGCCGCGTTTTTCTCGATGCTCAGGTCGTAGCCGGGGGAGTCGATGTAAAGGGGCGCACCCGGCCAGGTCGCTGGCAATTTGGGCTTGGCATCCTTGGGAATGTCGCGGACTTTCAAACCGCCAGGCCCGCAGCTTTCATCCTTGGTCAGCACCACCCAGTGGGCGTGCCAGAGACCGCCATCGTTGTCTTTCTTCCCGTCCTTGTTTTCATCCAGTTGCGGGGTGTCGTCGAAGTCCGGGTGCGAGGTCAGCGCCAGGGCGAGGATGCCGGACTTGGCTTCGAAGCCGACGGCGGAACTGTCGAGGCTGGTCGGCCAGACATAGCTGTACACCTCGGCGCCGGCGAACGAGCCTTTGGCGGTCGGCACGCGACTGCCGGCCTTGCCGTCGACCAGTTGCTCGAACACCAGGTCGTTACCTTCCTTGGAGACGCGGGTATTGACCAGGTCGAACGCTGCGTCGGTCTTGCCTTTGTCGCTTTGGATGCCTTGCGAGTCATGGGCCCAGGCTTGTGACGCCAGCAGGGCGCCAAGGCTCAATGCCAGTGCGGTTTTCATGGGTGCCTCCCTTTCAAAATGGGTGGAATAACTGTTTCGAATCGACACCATAAAGCCTACGGCAAGGGATGCTTTTGTCAATATGGTTTTTATCCGATACTATTTATCAACATTTTTAATCAGGAATGACCCCCGTGTTGTTTGATCTGCTGGAAAGGTTGTCGAGCCTGACGCGCGTCTGGTTTCGCGAGCACCCGCTACTGACGGACCTGCAGCCGATTCAGTTGAGTGCGCTGATGTACCTGGGCCGCTGCAATCGCTACTCCGATACACCCTTGGCGGTGACCGAATATCTGGGGCTGACCAAAGGCACGGTGTCGCAATCGCTCAAGGCCCTGGAAAGCAAAGGTCTGCTGATCAAACGGCCGGATGCTCGGGACAAACGAAGCGTACACCTGATGCTGACGCCGCCGGCCCAGGCGTTGCTGGACGCCGTGACGCCACCGGATTTTCTGGTCGCCGCCGCCGGGCGCATGGGGGCTGATGCGCGGGTGCTGGAGGGGTTGTTGCTGGAGCTGCTGCGCAATATTCAACAGGGGGAAGACGTGCCGGGCTTCGGGTTGTGCCGAACCTGCCGTTTCCATCAGACCGTGGCGGGCGGGGCGTTTTGTGGATTGACCCAGGAGCCGCTGGAGCCACGGGAAATCGAACTGATTTGTCGGGAGCATCAGGTTCCCGATCCGGCATAAGCAGGGAGGATTTCCGCTGTTTTCAATGGCCTCTTCGCAGGCAAGCCCGCTCCCACAGGTTATGTGTCGACCGCAAAATTTGTGAACGGCAAAAAAACTGGAGCGGGGCTCGTCGGATCGCCGCACCGCCGCGAAGGCGTCAGTACTGGCACAGAAAGTCTGAGATAGACTCACAACGACTATCCGACGCTGGAGCGCCCTCGCATGGCAGAACCGCAATGGACTCGCTGATCACCGCCGCCGCCCAGGCGCTGGCCACCGGTGATCCCCTCGGCGCGCTCGACCGGATTGCCTTGCGCGAAGACGCTCCCGCACTGGCGCTACGCGGGATCGCCATGGCGCAACTGGGGGATCTGGTGCGGGCCAAGGTGTTGGTGCGCCGGGCCGCGCGGGCGTTCGGACCGCAAGAAGCGGTAGCCCGGGCGCGGTGCGTTGTCGCCGAGGCGGAAATCGCATTGGCTTCCCGGGACCTTGGCTGGCCCGTGAAAGCACTCGACGCCGCGCGGCTCACGCTGGAGGCTCATGGCGATTGGGTCAACGCGGCCCATGCGCGCTATCTGGATATCCGCCGCCTGGTGCTCATCGGGCAACTGGATGAGGCACAGGAAAAACTCACCCGACTTGACCCCGCCACCCTGCCGCCAGCCCTGCGAGCCACCCATGAACTGGTGACGGCGGGGATCGCCATGCGCCACCTGCACTCACACACGGCGCGTGCGGCCCTCGTCAGGGCTGAACTCGCCGCCCGGCAATCCGCCATCCCCGCGCTGGAGGCGGAAGTCGCCAGTGCCGTTCGGCTGCTCGACAGTCCCGCCGCACGCTGGCTGGCCCAGGGTGAAGAGCGAACGTTGTTGCTTGACGAAGTAGAAGCGGTGCTCGCCTCGACATCGCTGGTGGTGGATGCCTGTCGATACGTTGTGCGTGGCGCCGGCATGTCGGTGTCGTTATCGACGCGGCCGATCCTGTTCACCCTTGCGCGAACACTGGCCGAAGCCTGGCCTGGCGATGTGTCTCGGCAAACACTCATCGCCCGAGCCTTTCGCCTGAAGCTCAGCGATGAATCCCATCGCGCCCGGTTGCGGGTCGAAATCGGTCGACTGCGTGCAGCGCTCAAACCCTTGGCCGGTGTGATTGCCACCAAACGCGGCTTTGCACTGGTCCCACAGGTTTCAGCCGACGTTGTGCTGCTCACACCACCGGTTGAGGAAAAACATGCAGCGCTGTTCGCCTTGCTCAACGACGGTGAAGCATGGTCGAGCTCGGCGCTGTCGCTGGCGTTGGGTATCAGTCAGCGCACTGCGCAGCGCATGCTCGATACATTGGCAGAGGCGGGCAAGGTGCAGTCGTTCGGACAGGGGCGGGCACGACGCTGGCTGACCCCACCGATACCGGGTTTCGCGACGACCTTGTTACTCCCGGTTCCGCTGCCCGGTGGCTAGGATGAACGCCACCAACCCCTTTCGAGGAACCGTGAAATGAAACAGTCAGCAGCCGAAATTCTCCGCGAGTATGGCCCCTTTGAAGGCGTCGAAACCGTGCACGGCCTCACCTGGGACGGGCAACAGGTATGGTTCGCCGCCACCGACAAGCTCCAGGCCCTGGACCCCGACAGCGGCCGCACATTGCGCTCGATCGACGTCGCCGCCCACGCCGGCACCGCCTTCGATGGCAAGCATCTGTACCAGATCGCCTTGGACCGTATCCAGAAAATCGACCCCCAGACCGGCCGCGTACTCTCCACCATCCCGGCCCCCGGTGGTGGCAACGATTCGGGCCTGACCTGGGCCGAAGGCACGCTCTGGGTCGGGCAGTACCGCGAACGCAAAATCCACCAGATCGATCCCGAGAATGGCGCGATCCTGCGCACCCTCGAATCCAATCGCTTTGTCACCGGTGTGACCTGGGTCGAGGGCGCGCTGTGGCATGGCACATGGGAAGGGGATGAAGGCGAACTGCGCCGGATCGATTCGCAAACCGGCGAGGTGCTGCAGAGCCTGAAGATGCCGGCCGGTATCGGCGTTTCGGGGCTTGAGTCCGACGGTGGCGAGCGGTTTTTCTGTGGCGGTGGCAACAGTGGGCGGGTGAGGGTGGTGCGTCGTCCCTCATAACGCGCCTGGCGGTGGTTGCTCACCGACCTCAAGCAATTCATGAGCTCGGATGTCATCAACGAGCGAACCGTCACCACCGCTGACTTCAGCAACAAAGGCTACACCCAGCAACGTGACTACCTGGACAGCGCCGCGCGGATTGAAGCAGCCAACGACCTGACCATTGGCGCGGGCAGGAACGTGCTGAACACGGGCGGCGTCATCACCAGCGGTCGTGATACCGACATCGAAGCCGGGCGCGACATCAACATCGTCTCCGCTGAACAGCAAAGCAGCGACACCGGAGGCAAACAGAAAAGTTCGGTCACCCAGTTCGGCTCAAGCATCAACGCCGGGCGCGACATCACCATGAGCGCTGGCCGCGACATGAACATCGTGGCCAGCGGTATCACAGCCAAACGCAACATAGACCTGGCGGTGGAGGGCGACATGACCATCGCCTCCGGCGCCGACGAAACCCATTCCTACTACAAGACCAAGAAAGTCACGGCCCAGGAAGACCACGTCAAACAAATCGCCAGCACCATCACGGCTGGCGGCAACGTCGCGATGAGCGCGGGCAACGACATGGCGGTCATCTCCAGCCGCATCACGGCGGGTGACGAGGCCTACCTGGTCGCGGGCAACAACCTCGAACTGTTGGCCGCTCAAGACACGGACTATTCGCTGTACGACAAAAAGAAAAAAGGCAGCTTCGGCCAAAAGGAAACCCGACGGGATGAAGTCACGAAAGTGACTCATGTCGGAAGCGAGATCACCTCCGGCGGCGATTTGACGCTGGTCAGCGGCGGGGATCAGCGCTATCAGGTGGCCAAGCTCAACAGTGGTGGGGACCTGACACTGGACAGTGGTGGCAGCATTACTTTTGAAGCGGTGAAGGACCTGCATCAGGAGAGTCACGAGAAGAGCAGCAATAGCCTCGCGTGGACCAGTGCCAAGGGTAAGGGCAATACCGATGAGACTTTGCGTCAGAGTCAGCTTGTGGCGCAGGGCGAGTTGGCAATCAAGGCAGTCGATGGTCTGAAGATCGACATCAAACAGATCGACGAGAAGTCGGTGAGCCAGACTATCGACAGCATGGTGCAAGCTGATCCGAGCCTAGCCTGGTTGAAAGAAGCCGAGGCTCGCGGAGATGTCGATTGGCGCATTGTGCAGGAGGTCCATGACAGCTTCAAATACAGTCACTCGGGGCTCGGCGCGGGTGCTGTATTGGCGATCATGATCGTTGTAGCTGCCTTGACGGCCGGAGCAGCAAGCGCAGCACTAGGCTCTGCAGCAGGAGCCACGGCAGGTTCTGGTACTGCCATGGCCGCTGCCGGCACCTCCGCTGCCGGGGCTGCGACCGCCGCTGGGTGGGGAAACGTCGCGCTGACGGCGGTGGCGACGTCGGCCGCCGGTGGTGCCACCGTCAGTACGATCAATAACAGGGGCAATCTTGGGGCCGTCATCAAAGACGTGACCTCCAGTGACGCGCTAAAAGGTTACGCCATTACGGGCATCACGGCGGGCATGACCGCTGGCTACTTCGATGACTGGACCGGCACCACGACCGACTCTGTCACTGGAAAAATAACCTCAAATCTCAGCACCTGGAAAGGGATTGGTCAGTTCGCGGCCAGCCAAGGGTTGCAAAACAGCACGTCAACGGCGTTGAGTAAGATCATGGGCCAGGGCGGTGACCTGGGCGATGCACTGCAAAGTACGTTGTTTAATACGTTGGCGGCTGCGAGCTTCCATGCGGTAGGAGATTATGTTTCGGGCGCCGACGGCAGTCTTCAGAAGATCATGGTTCACGCCATGGTGGGTGGCCTGTTGGCTCAAATCAGCGGCGGGGACTTCAAGACAGGTGCGCTGGCTGCGGGAGCGAATGAAGCACTGGTAGTGCAGCTCAATACGTTCGTGCAAGGCAATTCGAATCTACTCAGCATGAGTTCGCAATTGGTGGGGTTGCTTGCCGCCGCCACACAAAGCAATGCGGACAGTGACAGCCTGAAGACCGGCGCATGGGTGGCGCAGAACGGTACCCAGTACAACTTCGGCGACCACCTGCCTCCGGGGTTAACCGAATATGGGCAAGCGGCAACTACCCTAGTTGAGTACATGCAAAACCAAGGGGCTTCAGCTGAAGAGGTTGATCAGGTCGCCCGAGCGCTGGCGCAAGGTCAAGGGTTTGATGGCGTCCAGCCGGCGAATGAGTTCGTCAAGGCGTGGGGCGAGTTCATGGCTGGAGAACTCTCAGGCTTGGGGTTAGCCGCTATACTCGGAAAGGCGGGTTCGTGGTTTGCAAAAGGTGAGGCTGCTAGCTCCAGCGCAAAAGGAGTATCCGGTTCGACTCTGACGAGGGACGAATTGATCACAAGCTTGCCTGTAGGTACAAAGATCACACCAGAAAATGTTGTTGATATCCGTAGGTTGCCAGATGGCCGGACTGTCTGGCTGGAAAAAGGCACTGATGCCGCTGGGTTGCAGCACATCTTCAAGCGACACGAAGTCGATTTTTTCAATAAAGGGATTTCACGTGATGACATTCCAAATGTTGTAATGAATGCCCTTGAACGTGGGCAAATTATTGGGACCAATGGTTCGGCGAATGTTTATCGGATCACATACAATGGTGTTGAGCAAAATATTGCGGTTGGAGTAGGCTCAAATGGCTTCGTAGTTCGTGCTAATCCGGTCAGTTCTTGGAAACCATTACCATGATTAAGTTAAGACTAACTAATGAGTATTTGGCGGGGCCAATATTCTGTCCAGATACGGATAGAATGGGGCACGTCGATATTGAAGATTTGCCACTTTCTCAAAAGCTTAAGTCCAAAATAATTGAGTGGGACAGTGAGTATCAAGCGACATTCAACAGCGACTATCCACCCGATTCAGGTTTTATCACGCCTGAGGCAGAGCTTCGACACATTGCCGAAGGTGAAAAACTGGCTAAACTGATACAACAAGAACTCGAGAAGAACTATACGGTTGAATATTGCCGATAACGAAAATGGTGCTAGCGAAGGGAGGCAAGGACGGAAAAGGGGACATATTTATTTTTTCTTCTTTGCTACGCTGAAGGCTTCCATGGAAGGAGGAGTCAGATATGCCCAGAATGGGACGTGTCGTATTACCGAACCATCCGCACCATGTGGTGCAGCGTGGCCATAATCGCCAGGTGGTATTTGCTTCGCGGAGGACTATCAGCGCTATCTCGCGGATCTGCGCGAACTCAAGGATGTATTTGGCGTAAATCTCTATGCCTATTGTTTGATGACCAATCATGTTCATCTGCTGCTTGCTCCAGGCGACTCGATCGCTGGGTTGGGGCAACTGATGAAGACCCTGGCAGCACGTGCGACGCGTTATCGCAATCGGCTGGAAGGGCGTTCAGGCAACCTGTGGGAAAGCCGATACAAGTCAAGTGTCGTGCAGTCGGAGTCCTATTTACTTGCTTGTTGTCGTTACATTGAATTGAATCCTGTACGTGCTCGGATGGTGTCCGATGCTGCGGATTACCTGTGGTCCAGCTATCGGAGCCGGGTCGGTGAAGTACCTGATAGCCATTGGCTGGATATTGACCCTTGCTTTGCTGATCTGGGTAACACATTGGTGGAGCAGTGTCGTCAATACGAGGTGTTCATGCGCCAAGCTATTCCAGCTGATGAGATCAGACTGATTCGCGATGCTTTACAGCGCGGTCAGTTGACGGGGACGAGCCGTTTCTTGGAAGAGGTAGAGCGAATTGTAGGTGTACGAATAGAGCAACGTGGGCGGGGCCGACCAAGGCGTGGATTGGTAAAATAAATCTGTCCCCTTTTCCCAGACCGGCCGCGTACTCTCCACCATCCCGGCCCCCGGTGGTGGCAACGATTCGGGCCTGACCTGGGCCGAAGGCACGCTCTGGGTCGGGCAGTACCGCGAACGCAAAATCCACCAGATCGATCCCGAGAATGGCGCGATCCTGCGCACCCTCGAATCCAATCGCTTTGTCACTGGGGTGACCTGGGTCGAGGGCGCGCTGTGGCATGGCACATGGGAAGGGGATGAAGGCGAACTGCGCCGGATCGATTCGCAAACCGGCGAGGTGCTGCAGAGCCTGAAGATGCCGGCCGGTATCGGCGTTTCGGGGCTTGAGTCCGACGGTGGCGAGCGGTTTTTCTGTGGCGGTGGCAACAGTGGGCGGGTGAGGGTGGTGCGTCGTCCCTCATAACGCGCCTGGCGGTGGTTGCTCACCGACCTCAAGCAATTCATGAGCTCGGATGTCATCAACGAGCGAACCGTCACCACCGCTGACTTCAGCAACAAAGGCAACACCCAGCAACGTGACTACCTGGACAGCGCCGCGCGGATTGAAGCGGCCAACGACCTGACCATTGGCGCGGGCAGGGACGTGCTGAACACGGGCGGCGTCATCACCAGCGGTCGTGATACCGACATCGAAGCCGGGCGCGACATCAACATCGTCTCCGCTGAACAGCAAAGCAGCGACACCGGAGGCAAACAGAAAAGTTCGGTCACCCAGTTCGGCTCAAGCATCAACGCCGGGCGCGACATCACCATGAGCGCTGGCCGCGACATGAATATCGTCGCCAGCGAGATCACCGCCAAACGCAACATCGACCTGGCGGTGGAGGGCGACATGACCATCGCCTCCGGTGCCGATGAAAGCCATTCCTACTACAAGACCAAAAAAGTCACGGCCCAGGAAGACCACGTCAAACAAATCGCCAGCACCATCACGGCTGGCGGCAATGTCGCGATGAGCGCGGGCAACGACATGGCGGTCAATTATTTTTTTGCGGGGAGCAAAAGCTCCGTCTTCAATATCCCGTTGAAACCGAGGGCCTCCACTTGCCCATGGCGGTCAATTTGCGTAAATAAGGCATGCGTTTTCTTTAGTCGGGAGTGACAGCTATCAAGGCGTTAAATCACAGGTTCGTCATCACGACGAAGCGAGGCGTGCATTGGTAGAACGACGTCAGTTCAGCGGTGGCATGAAGGGAAAGAACCTGCGCTACCTCAACGAGCACGAAGGTCAGTCAGTGCGTGCCAAGGCAGGTTTCCTGCTGCTTGAGCATTTTTCGTTACCGGCGTTTACCCAGGCGCTCGATACGGTCATCACCGCCAATCTGCTGCGGCCTGATTTGTTTTCAACGAAAACCTTTGGCTTGACTGAAGGGGAAGTGATCAGCGATCTGGGGTTGGTGATTCGACCTGATGCCTGCCTGAGCCATGCCGAGATTCAGGCGCTGGATTTGCTGGTGGTATGTGGTGGCTACCGCACTGAGCTTAAAGCTGACGAGGCGTTGATCAGCCTGCTGCATGGCGCATCGGAATTGGGCGTTACTCTGGCCGGGGTATGGAATGGCGCGTGGTTTCTCGGCCGAGCCGGTTTGCTGGACGGCTATCGCTGTGCGATTCACCCCGAGCATCGCCCGGCACTTGCGGAGATCGCCAAGCTGACCCAGGTCACTAGCGAAGCCTATGTGGTGGACCGCGACCGCCTGACCGCCTCCAGTCCAAACGGCACGTTCTACATGGCGCTGGAATGGATCAGGGGATTGCACGATAAGGCGTTGACCGACGGCATCGAGGATATCCTGGCGTTCGAGGCGTCGCGTTACCGGCGGATAAAGCCTTCGCTGAATGCCTCGGTCTGTGGTCCGTTGCGCGAGGTGGTCAACCTGATGGACGCCAACCTCGAAGAGCCGCTGGAGATGGAGGCCCTCTGTGAATACGCGGGCCGCTCCCGGCGTCAGATCGAGCGCCTGTTCAAGGAACAGTTGGGCACTACGCCGCAGCGCTATTACATGGACTTGCGGATCACTGAGGCGCGGCGCTTGTTGCAGCACACTTCGCTGAGCATCGTTGAAGTGTCGGTGGCTTGTGGTTTCGTTTCGCCCAGCCACTTCAGCAAGTGCTACAGCTCGTATTTCGGTTATCGGCCGTCGAAGGAAACACGGTTGGTCAAGTGAACCGAAGAATCAAACAATCGCAGCCTCGTTTCACTCGACAGCTCCTGCATTGCAATTTATGCCCCGCAGGCTGCGATCCTTCGATCTCACTTCCCTCAAGGGGCCCCAAACATCATCGTCCAATAAACCCCCTGATCACTGCGCGCTTGCGTTGCGACGCCTGCACCGACCTGGGTAAACACCGGATTCATCAAATTGGCGCAATGTCCCGGGCTGGCCAGCCACCCGGCCATCGCCTTGCTCGGTGAGCCTTGACCCGCCGCGATATTTTCCCCGATCTGCCGACCACGAAAACCGGCGGCCCGCGCCCGGTCAGTGGCGGTGTCACCATCAGGATCGCGGTGGGAGAAATAATTGCCGTAGGCCATCGCCTTGCTATGCCCTTGGGCCGCTGCGCCGAGGCTGGCGTTCCAGGCCAATGGCCGGGCGGCGGCGAAGCGCTGGCGACCACACAGACGCGGTTTGGCCCGGGCGGCGTTGACCTGTGCCAGCAAGGTTTTGCCGACGCTGCGCGTATCGCCCATCTGGCTGTCCAGCACTGGCCGCGCCAGCACCACTTGCCACTCACCGCGGCTGCGGCTGACCCCGACATCCGTGTATTGGCTGTCGAGCAAGGCGGAGCAGTGGTCACTCTGCATCAGGTCGAACGCCTCTTCGGCATCTCGCGCACCCACCACCCGGATGCTGCGCACCGATACCGCCTGGTACCCGGAATCTTTCAATCTTTCCCGCAAGCCGCCGCCATAACCTATCGGCAACGCCAGGCTGGATTTCAGCGCCAGTGGCGACAAGCGTTGAGTGGGGCGGCGTTCGCAGCCCTGGGGATGGGCACGGTAGTCATTGATGGCTACCACCAGATCTCGCTCCGCACCGGCGTGGGCGGGGCTGGCGATCAACGGAAGAGAGGTCAGCAGGCACAGCGAAGTGAAGCGCAAGGCGAGGGCGGTTTGGCGCATGGGGCGGACAGCTCTGATGAGATGACGACGGTTGGGAGGATGAATCGCGGGTTTAGACTGGCGCCCCGAAACAAGTTCAAGGCGCAGGAGGGGAAATTTACAGGGACGCTCTTATGTCCGACGGACGTAGCACAAAAGGGCATTTCTCCTGTCAGCGGGAATGGGGTTCAACCGCCTGCACAGAGTTGGTCGGCCGCAGTTTGAAGCGGCAGACATGACCGCCACGGACCATGCATTCGGTGTGCTCGACCTCACCGCCGCCCAACGTACCGATCAGGGCCAGATCCAGTTCGCAGACCACTGGATGGGCCGCGGCCAGGCGATGGAACACGCAGTTGTGTGCGACGATTTGCGCGTCACCGGATGAGCGAAAGAACACTTCGGCTTCATACCCCGCCTGATTCATGTGCTCTACGATCTTCACTTCATCGACGACTTGCCGTTCGCGGTCCCGGGCCAGTTTTCGACCCAGGTTGCGCATCAGCGTCGCCAGGGCCTCGGGGCCGATGATCTCGGCCACTTCATCAATCAGCGCGCTGGCCAGCAACTGATACTGGCGAGGGAATTGCTCCCTGGCGTGGTCGGTGAGCCGATACAACTGCTCCGGCCGCCGCCCCGTCGGCCGGGTTTCACCGCGCAGCACCAGGCCGTCACGTTCCAGCGCTGCCAGGTGTTGGCGAATCGCCGTGCGCGTGACCGCCAGATGCTCGGCCAACTCGTCAATGCTCATGCCGCCCGCTTGGTGCAGCAACGCATTGAGCAAGTCCTGCTGTGTCCGGCCCAGTCCTTCCAGCATGGTGTGCCCTCGCGCGGTGTCAGAACTTGTCCGGGAATTGCTTGACCAGTGCCGCGGTCAACGCATCCGCCAGCGCCAGGATGTGCGTGCGCATCATCTGCCAGGTCTTTGCTTCGCCTGCGTAGTCGTGGGCGGCGAACTCATCGATCTGCGCAATGTGGTGGCCGCCGTGTGCCGACAGCAAGTTCACCAACGTGGCTTCGGGCAAGTTGGGGTTGGCACCCGCCAGAAAAGCCGCAATTGCCTTGGCATTGCTGGTTAACTCCGTAACGGCGGTTTGCTTACCTTTTGTGTTCTTGGCAACTGTTGCGTCGCTGTAGTGTTTCACCGCGCCCCAATGGCCTGCAAGCAACTTCAGCAGTTGATCGGCGGCCGGTTGGCCATAGAGCGGGGCGATGCTGTTGGCGATTTTTTTGGCGTTGTCGACCACTTGATCGGCGGCGACTTTGGCTTGTTTCTGGTCGGCTGACTGATTGGCCTGCGCGTAGGTTCTGATCCAGAAAATATGCTCGACCCAAAGGTCGCGCAAGGCCAGGCGCATGGTCAGCGCAGCGCTGTCAGTCGCGGCGGGGGAGGCAGCCGGAGTCTGGCTCCAGACCGGTTGTGCGCAGAAGGCCAGGAGGATCAGAGCCAGGATCTTGATATTCATGACGGCACCCTCGTGTAGTGGGAACGTACGACAGTATCAATATAGGCATAAAAATATGTTTTTATTGCCGGGCGCCGAAATCCCGGATCAACGGTCGTGAGTGCACTCACATAAATGTGGGAGCGAGCCTGCTCGCGAAAGCGGCCTATCAGTCAACAATGAGGTCGACTGACACTCCTTCTTCGCGAGCAGGCTCGCTCCCACAGGTTTATCGGCAAACCAGTCAGTAAACATCCCGCAGATAACGCTTCTGTTCGCTCAACTGGCGCCAGTAATCCGCAGCGCCTTCGGTGCACAATCCGCCATGGTCCTGGGCAATCCGGCGCAAGGCCTGGTCGACATCCCTGGCCATGCAACCGGCATCCCCGCAGATGTACAGCTGCGCGCCTTCCTGCAACCAGCGCCACAGTTCGGCACCCTGTTCGCGGAGGCGGTCCTGCACGTAGATCTTCTGTGCCTGGTCACGGGAAAAGGCCAGGCTGAGTTCAGTCAGCAGGCCATCACGCTGCATGCCTTGCAGTTCATCACGGTAGTAAAAATCGCTGGCGGCGTGCTGCTCACCGAAAAACAGCCAATTCTTGCCCTGGTCGCCCCGGGCGCGACGTTCTTGCAGGAAGGCGCGAAACGGTGCGACGCCGGTGCCGGGGCCGATCATGATCATGGGCACGTCACCATCGGCGGGGGCACGGAAGTGTTTCGACGGCTGCACGAAGACAGGGACGGTGCTGTCTGCGGCGCGATCGGCAAGAAAGGTCGAGGACACGCCCTTGCGCTTGCCGTAGCGCACGGCGGCCACCGTGAGATGGACTTCCTGCGGGTGCGCCTTGGGGCTGGAGGAGATGGAATACAGTCGCGGTTGCAGACGCTTGAGCGTGCCCAGCAACTCACTGGCGGAGCAGTCGACCGGAAACGCCTGCAACACGTCTGCCAGTTGTCGACCCCACAGCCAGTCTTTCAACTCAGCCTTGCGCTCGCTGGCCAGCAGCTGTTTCAACGCCGGATTGCGACTGCGCTCGGCGATGAACGCCAGGGTGTCGCTGTTGGGCCGGGCGATTTCAAAATGTTCGGTCAATGCCTGATGCAACGGCAGTTCACCGACCTTGTCGACGTGAACGGTGGTGTCGGCGCCCAGCCGCGTCAGTTCCAGCATCTCGCCGACCAGTTCCGGGCAGTTGCGCGGCAACACGCCCAAGGCATCGCCCGCTTCGTAGTGCAGTCCGGAATCGGCCAGTGCCAGGGAAAACATGCGAGTTTCCTTGTTGGCGCTTTGCTGGTTCAGGTGCAGGTTGCTCAGTAAGCGGGAGGCATAGGGTTTGGCCTTGCACGGTGCGGTGACAGGGCTGGCGACAGCAACCGGTGCCGGATTGATCGTTACCGGTTGCAGGGTTTTCAGAAGGTCGGCCAGCCACTGCTCCGCGCGGGCCTCGAACTCGGTGTCGCAATCGACCCGTTCCAGCAGTCGCGTGGCGCCCAGTTCCTGGAGACGCTGATCGAGTTTCCTGCCGTGTTGGCAAAACTGGTCATAGTTGGGATCTCCCAAGGCCAGTACCGCGAAACGCAGGGACTGAAGGCGTGTCTCGGCACGGCTCAAGCTGTGCCAGAAACCTTCGCCATTGTCCGGCGGATCGCCGTCGCCGAAGGTGCTGCTGATCACGGCCAGGTTCTGAGTGCTGGCCAGTTTGCTGGCGGGAAAGTCGGCCATCGCGCTCAGCTCGACGGCGATGCCGGCGTCGCGCAAACGGCTGGCGAAGCGCTCGGCCAAGGCTTCGGCATTGCCCGTTTGCGAAGCCCATAGCAGCGTCACTGCGGGCATGCTCGCGGATAGCAACTCAGTGCTATCGCTCAGTGCTTGAATGGCTGTATCGGCCCGGCTGAACAAGCCGCCCAACACGCCATCGAGCCATAACCGGGTGTCGGTGGCCAGGGGGGCGTTGGCTGGCAGGACAGGTACGCCACCGGTCTGCCGACCCTCAGTGGATTGCAGGCCACTGACAAAACCGGCGAGGTAAAGGCGTTCGTGTTCATTGAGCTTCGGTGAGGGCAGGCGACTGACACCGGCGATATCGGCAAATGCCTCGATGCTCGACATGGCGAGTTCCTCTGGCAAAGGGCAAACGGGGAGAAGTTCGTCGGCAGGCGCAGGCACTTCGAGGAACTGGTGCTCGATCAGTTCGACCCGTTGCAGGGCGACTGCGCAGAATTTGAATTCGGGCTGCAGCGAAATCGGATCGACCGCATCCTGGGTGACGGCATTGATCGCCAGGTTTTCACCGAACACATCGTTCCAGTGAAACGGCGCAAAACAATTGCCCTCACGCACCCGGTCGGTCACCACCGCCGGCAGTACGGCGCGGCCACGCACGGAGCGCACTTCGACATGATCCTTGTCGCGAATGCCGAAGCGGGCGGCATCTTGCGGATGGATCTCGACGAAGGGGCCGGGATTGAGCTTGTTCAGGGTCGCGACCTTGCCGGTCTTGGTCAGGGTGTGCCACTGATGCTGCAAGCGTCCGGTGTTGAGGACAAAGGGAAAGTGTTCATCGGGCATTTCCGCCGGTGGCATGTGTGGACGGGCCAGGAAGATCCCTTTGCCGCGTTCGGTGGCGAAGACAATGGCCGGCCGGCTGCCATCGGCTTCGACCTTGAGCTGTTGGCTCACGCCATTGTTGAGGTAGCGAATCGGATGGCGGTCCTCGCTGTCGTTTTCCGCGCAGGGCCATTGCAGCGGTTTATCCCGAAGACGCGCATGACTGGCCCCGCGAATGTCATAGCCGGTCTTGGGGTTCCAGGCGCGTTTGATCTCTTCAAACACCTCGGCGGCCGAAGTGTAGGTAAACGCCTCGGCGAAGCCCATTGCGCATGCTACCCGAGCGATGATCTGCCAGTCGGCCAATGCTTCGCCGGGCGGCTCCACGGCTTGCTGCATCAGCGTCAGGTTGCGTTCGGAGTTGATCATCACCCCTTCGGCCTCGGCCCAGAGCGCGCCGGGCAGGAGGATGTCGGCGTAACGGTTGGTCTCGGTGTCGAGGTAGGCGTCCTGGGTGATGACCAGTTCGGCGGCTTGCAGGCCTTCAATCACTGTGCGGCGGTTGGGCACCGATGCCACCGGGTTGGTGCAGATGATCCAGCAAGCCTTGATCCGGCCCTCAGCCATTTGCTCGAACATGTCCACGGTGCCACCACCGACGTTGCAGGGCAGGCTGTCACGGGGAATGCTCCACAAGTCCTCGATGAACGCCCGGTCCGCCTCGACCAGTACCGAACGCTGACCCGGCAGGCCCGGCCCCATGTAGCCCATTTCCCGGCCACCCATGGCATTGGGTTGGCCAGTCAGGGAAAACGGCCCGCTGCCGGGCCGGCAGATCGCGCCGGTGGCCAGGTGCAGGTTGCACAGGGCATTGGTGTTCCAGGTGCCGTGGGTGCTTTGGTTCAGGCCCATGGTCCAGCAGCTCATCCAATCAGCCGCTTGGCCGATCCACTCGGCCGCTTGACGAATGTCCGCCTCGGCAAGGCCAGTGATCGCTGCGACCTTGTCCGGCGGGTAGTCGTCGAGGAATTGCGGCATGACTTCCCAGCCTTCGGTGAACGTGGCGATGAAGTCCGGGTCGGTGTAGCCGTTTTTTACCAGCAGATGCAGCAAGCCATTGAGCAAGGCCAGGTCAGTGCCGGGGCGGATTTGCAGAAACAGGCCGGCCTTGTCCGCCGTGGCGTTGCGCCGGGGATCGACCACGATCAGTTTGGCCCCGGCCTTGACCCGGTCCATCATGCGCAGGAACAGAATCGGGTGGCAGTCGGCCATGTTGGCGCCGATCACAAAGAACAGATCCGCCTTGTCGAAGTCCTCGTAGGAGCCGGGTGGCCCGTCGGAACCAAGCGAGAGTTTGTAGCCGCTCCCCGCGCTGGCCATGCACAGGCGCGAGTTGGATTCGATGTTGTTGGTACGGACAAAGCCCTTGGCCAGTTTGTTGATCAGGTACTGAGCTTCCAGTGACATCTGCCCCGAGACATAGAAGGCCAAGGCATCGGGTCCATGGCTCTGGAGAATGCCGCGCAACCTGCTGGCCGTTTCGCTGATCGCCTGATCCATGGCGACCCGCGCCGGTTCCTGATTGCGCGCCTGGCGCAGATAGGCGTTTTCCATCCGGCCCGATTCGGCAATCGCCTGTCCGCAGGTCGTACCCTTGGTGCAGAGCCGACCAAAATTGGTCGGATGGGTCTTGTCGCCTGCGACCTTGACCACCCGATTGCCTTCGACCTGCATGACGATGCCGCAACCCACACCACAGAAGGGACATACGCTGCGTACGGTTTTGTCTGCCATCCTCGAAACCCTGCCAACACCTGATCAATTCAGAAACGCAAAAGGCGCCATGCGGCCCTCCGTCGGAACGGGGGCTACACGGCGCCTTTGTCGTATAGGTGCAATCTGCGTTGACTGCGTATCAGGTGGTTGCAAAGGGCGGGCCAGAACCCTCAAGGCCACGCTGTAAAGGCTTTTGAGGCTGTCAGCAGTGATGGAGCAACCGTTGGATGCACTTTTTTATTGCGATGTTCAGGCTCGATGCACCAGCGGATGGCGAGTCTGCAATCCCTATGGGAGCGAGCAGGCTCACTCCCACAGGGCGGGCTACGATCCCCACCCCTCACGCACCGCCCGCCGAATCCCTTCCAGCAGCATCGCGAACGCCGGGTTGTCGTTGTTTTCGCGCCAGATCAGATGCAGCTCGCTTTGCACCCCTTCGCCCAGGTCGATATCGCGAAACACCACGTTCTTGAACACCACGCTGGTGGCGCAACGGGGCACCAGGGCCAGGCCCATGGCGGCGTTGACCAGGGCAAGGATGGTCAGGGACGACCCCAGCCACTGAACGTAATCCGGCGCAACGCGGGCCGAGCGCAGCATACCGGTCAGCAGCTCGTTGAACGGTGGGTAGGCGGCGTGGGAGTACATCAGGAACGGCTGGCCGTCGAGGTCCTTGACCGACACGCTGGCGGCCGTGGCCAGTGGATGAATGCTCGGTACCGCCAGTACAAAGGGTTCGCGCACCAGGCATTCGGTGGAATAACCAGGCTCCAGCAATGGCGCGCGGGCGATGCCCAGGTCAATGCGACGGGCGCGCAGGGCTTCGTGTTGCTGGTAGGTGTTCATTTCCGACAGGTCGATTTTGACGTGGGGCTGCGTCAGTCGCGCCTCGGCAATGACCTTGGGCAGGAACTCGTACACCGCGCTGCCGACGAAGCTGATATTGACCGAGCCAATATCGCCCTCAGCAAAACGCCGGGCGGTCACCGCGGCTTGCTGGGCGCGCTCCAGCAGATTCTGTGCCTCGATGAAGAACGCACGGCCGGCAGCGGTGAGGGCGACGCTGCGGGTACTGCGGGTGAACAGCTCGACCCCCAGGTGATGCTCCAGCAACTGAATCTGCCGGCTCAGCGGCGGTTGGGTCATGTTCAGCCGTTCGGCGGCGCGGCGGAAATTCAGTTCGGTGGCGACGGTGGTAAAGCAGCGCAGTTGCGTCAGTTCGAACATTGATCTAATCCAGGTATCAATCGAATGCCAAGTTAGATTAGACGGGATCAATGCGGGCGTCCATCATCGGCCCAGGCCTACACCCCTTAAAGCTATCCCTACAGCTACCCCTACAAAAAAAATGATCGGGAGTCGCCCCTTGAATACCCACCAGAGTCCACCCGACCCGAACGTGCTCGCCCGCGCGGCCGCCAAGGTCAAGCGCCACATCCTGCCGCTGTTCGTGATCATGTTCATCGTCAACTACATCGACCGGGTCAACATCGGCTTCGTACGCAGCCACCTGGAAACCGACCTGGGCATTGGTGCTGCCGCCTATGGCCTGGGTGCCGGGCTGTTTTTCATTGGCTACGCAATCTTCGAAGTACCGTCCAATCTTCTGCTGCAGCGCTACGGCGCCCGCGCCTGGCTGACGCGGATCATGTTCACCTGGGGCGCCGCCGCGATGGCGATGGCCTTCGTGCAGGGTGAAACCAGCTTCTATGTGCTGCGCTTTATCCTCGGCGCCGCTGAAGCCGGCTTCTTTCCCGGCATCATTTACTACTTCACCCAATGGCTGCCATCGACCGAACGCGGCAAAGCCATGGCGATTTTTCTCAGCGGCTCGGCCATCGCTTCGGTGATTTCCGGCCCGGTGTCCGGCGCGCTGCTGCACATCGAGGGCTTGAGCCTGCACGGCTGGCAGTGGATGTTCCTGATCGAGGGCTTTGCCTCCATCGCCCTCTGCGGTTTTGTCTGGTTCTGGCTGCAATCCCATCCACGGGAAGCCAAGTGGCTCAGCGCGGAAGAAAAGAGCGCACTGATCACGGCCATTGATCTGGAGCAGCAGGCCCGCGATGCCACGCATACGGTCAAACCGTCGATGTTCAAGTTGCTGGCCGACAAACAGATCGCGCTGTTCTGTTTCATCTACTTCTCCATCGCCCTGACCATTTACGGCGCCACGTTCTGGCTGCCGAGCATGATCAAGAAGATGGGCAACCTCGGTGACTTCCAGGTCGGCCTGTTCAACTCGATTCCGTGGATCATCTCCATCGTCGCGATGTACGGCTTCGCCGCCATGGCCAGCAAATGGAAATACCAGCAGGCCTGGGTTGCGGTGACGCTGGTGATCGCCTCGTTCGGCATGTTCATGTCCACCACCGGTGGCCCGGTCTTCGCTTTCGTCGCCATCTGTTTTGCCGCGATCGGCTTCAAGGCGGCCTCGGCATTGTTCTGGCCGATCCCGCAAGGCTATCTGGACGCGCGCATCGCCGCGGCGGTGATCGCCCTGATCAACTCCATCGGCAACCTCGGCGGGTTCGTCGCTCCGACCGCGTTCGGCATCCTGGAGCAGACCACCGGTTCCATCGAGGGCGGCCTGTATGGTCTGGCCGCTACATCACTGGTCGCGGCGGTGGTGATCTTCTTCGCCCGCACCGCACCGCGCGGCAACATCCTGAGCTCGCCGGCCGAAGACGCCACCGCAAAAAAGCCGGTCAGTCATCCAGCCCTGAAATCTGATCCAACGGGAGCAGCCTCTTGAAAATCACACGCGTCACCGTCACCCCCATCGCCTTCCGTGATCCGCCGTTGCTCAACGCCAGCGGCATTCATGAACCCTTCGCGCTGCGCTCGATCATCGAGATCGAAAGCGACAATGGCTACATCGGCCTGGGTGAAAGCTACGGCGACGCGCCTGCACTGGCGATCCAGCAGCAATTGCAAAGCCAACTGATCGGCCTGGACCCGTTCAACCTCAATCAACTGCGCGCAATCGTCCAGGCCACGGTGGCGGCGAACAAACCGGCGAGCCTTGCCGGTGCAGAGTTGGCACCGGGGTCACACGCCAGCAAAGCGGTGAGCAATGCCTACTCGGCGTTTGAAGTGGCGTTTCTGGACCTGCAGGCACACTCCCTGAACGTGCCCTTGGTGGACTTGCTGGGCGGGGCGATCCGCGACGAGATTCCATTCAGCGCCTATCTGTTCTTCAAGTACGCGCAGCACGTCGATTCACCCTACAAGCCCGACAGTTGGGGCGAGGCGCTGAACGAGGAGCAGATCGTTGCCCAGGCGCGTCGGATGATCGAGGCCTATGGCTTCAAGAGCATCAAACTCAAGGCCGGCACGCTGCCGCCGGAGCATGAAGTGTCGTGCATCAAGGCCTTGAAAAAGGCGTTTCCCGGCTATCCGCTGCGCATCGACCCGAACGGTAACTGGTCGCTGGAAACCTCGATCCGCATGGCCGAACTGCTCGGTGACGACCTGCAGTATTACGAAGACCCGACGCCGGGCCTGGATGGCATGGCCGAGCTGCACAAACGCACCGGCCTGCCGCTGGCGACCAACATGGTGGTCACCGACTTCGATGAGTTCCGCCGCAGCGTGGCGCAGAACAGCGTGCAGATCGTCCTCGCCGACCACCACTACTGGGGCGGCCTGCGCGACACCCAGGCACTGGCGAAGATGTGCGAGACCTTCGGGCTAGGCGTGTCCATGCATTCGAACTCGCACCTGGGCATCAGCCTGATGGCCATGGCCCATGTCGCCGCCTCGGTGCCGAACCTCGATTACGCCTGCGACACCCACTACCCGTGGCAGGAACCGGATGAAGAAGTGATCAAGGGCGGCAAGCTGCCGATCGTCGATGGCTGCGTGAAGATCACCCGGGCACCGGGGTTGGGCCTGGAACTGGATCACGATCAGTTGGGCAAGCTGCATGATCAGTACCTGACGTGCGGGATTCGCCAGCGCGATGATGTGAAGCAGATGCAGCGTTACAAACCGGAGTGGAAGGCGGTCAAGCCTCGGTTCTGATTGCAGGGTTTTGATGGGCATGTAGCAACCTTTGGTCCGGGAAGCGTGGTCGCGCTTGCCCGGACTTTTTTTGCGTCCTGTATTTTGCGGATGTACCTCGACCCTGTGGGAGCGGGCTTGCTCGCGAAAGCTTGACCGTGAACAGAGTATCTACAGGTCTCCCAGCGCTTTTAGGTATTCAGGGCTGTCGCTGATGGAGTTGTGCCCGGTGCCCGCAATCACCTGCAGCGTCGCCACACCCTCAGGAAAATGGCTGAAGAGCCGCCGGGTACTGGCAGCGGGAATCACTTCATCATGCTCGGCAGCGATCAGCCGTGTCGGTATCGTGATGTGTTCGGCATAGCGCCAGGACTCGAATTTATCCTGCAGCAGCCACTGCACCGGAAACCAGCGGAACTGGCGGACAGCGAGCTCCTCCAGGCTGTTGTAAGGCGTGATCAATATCAATTTCGTCGCCGGGCGAGCACTGGCCAGGCGAATGGCCACGCCCGAACCCAGGCTGCGCCCGACCACGATAACCTGCGGGTGGTCGGCGTAGACCTTGTCGAACAAGGCCATGGCGTCGCGGGCAATGGCTTCTTCGGAAGGCGTGCCACTGCTGCCGCCGTAGCCCCGGTAATGCATGAAATACAGGGCATGCTCAGCAAAGGCCTGGGCGAATTCCGGCAGGCTGCGCGAGACGTCCTCGGCGTTGCCACCGAAGTAAATCAGCGCTTTGGGACCCACGTGCGGCCTGATCGAGACCAGCACTTTCGCGTCGTCGACGGGCAAGGTGAGCAGCGGCGCGGCTGAGTCGACGGCGCGAGGTTGCGGGTAGTAGATGAGCGCGCGCTGAAACACGAACAGCGCAGCGCAAAGCGCCAGGTACAACGCTGCGAGGATGACGACGAGTACCATCAGGGTCCGGGACATTCGGCTAACGTTAGTGGGCGGCATTGACGGCTCCGGGGTGCTGTCAGAGTGTAGCTGGCGGTAAAGGAGGGCACCGATGCCCAGGATGCCTCAATGGCTCGATGTACGGCCATCCGAACGATCGGCCCTGTGGCTGGGGTTCGCTTTCCATTTCTGCGTGCTCGCCAGCTATTATCTGGTGCGACCGTTGCGCGATGCGCTGGGGCTCGAAGGCGGAGCCGACAAGTTGCAGTGGCTGTTCACCGCCACTTTTGTGGCCATGTTGCTGATGGTGCCCGTGTTCGGCGCGCTGGCGTCGCGCCTGCCGGCCACGCGGTTCGTGCCGCTGATCTACCGGGTGATCGCCGTGTCGATGCTGGTGTTTGGCCTGCTGATCGCCAACCGCGTCGCGCCGGTGACGGTCGGGCGGGTGTTTTTTGTCTGGATCAGCCTCTACAACCTGTTCATCGTCTCGATTTTCTGGAGCGTGCTGGTCGACCGCTTTTCCAGTGAGCAAGGGCGGCGACTGTTCGGTTGCATCGCGGCGGGCGGCACCCTCGGCACCTTTGTCGGGCCGTTGCTGGCGGCGACCATGGCCACTCGACTGGGGCCGATGGCCTTGACCTTCGCGGCGGCGCTGTTGCTGGAAATCGCCGTGCGTTGCTATCGGGCACTGCTGTCGCGCACGCAGTCGCAGTCCGGCAATCGGCTAATCGACGAACGGCGCATGGGTGGCAGCATGCTTGCCGGTATCACCCTGATTCTGCGCTCTCCCTACCTGTTAGGGCTGGTGCTGTTCATGCTGCTGCACACCAGTGCGGCGACCTTCTTGTATTTCGAGCAGGGACGGATTGTCGCTGGCAGCTACGCTGATACTGGCAGCAGGACGCAATTCTTCGCCGTCGTCGATCTGATCGTGTCGGCGCTGACCTTGACGTTCCAGCTGCTACTGACGGCGCCATTGATCCGTCTGGTAGGCATTGGCGGGGCGTTGGTTGCCTTGCCGATGGCGACGATCGTGGCATTCGCCGCCATGGCGCTGGCACCGGTGCCGACCACCGTGGCGCTGGCCCAGGGCCTGCGCCGCGCGGTGGAGTTCGCCATCGTGCGCCCGGCGCGGGAGGTGTTGTGGACGGTGGTGAGCCGCGAGGAGAAGTACAAGGCCAAGAATGTGATCGAGACCCTGGTCTATCGCGGTGGCGATGCCGCCAGTGGCTGGTTGTCCGCGGGTTTGACGGCGCTGGGCACGGGGTTCGGTCTGGTGGCAGTGGTGATCGTGCCATTTGCCGGGTTGTGGGGCTGGTTGTGCCTGTGGCTGGCCAGGCAGCAGGCGCGACGCGCCGCACCTGCACCACGGGAGAGGGACATGTCATGAGCCATGCGGACGGTTTCACCCGCAGGAAACTACTCACGCTGGCTGCCGGTGCTTCGGCGGTCTTCACGCTCGGTCCGGCAGTTGCGCAAACCGTGCTGTCGACGGGAACAGGAGGCAAAACCATGCAGACCCGCGCCATTCCTTCCAGCAACGAGCCACTGCCCATCGTCGGATTGGGCACCTATCGCGGGTTTGATGTCTCGCCCCAGGATCAGGCCTACAGGCAATTGCCCGGGGTGCTTCGTGCGTTGTTCGAGAAGGGTGGAACGGTGATCGACAGCTCGCCGATGTACGGTCGCGCCGAAGAAAACACGGGCGAACTGCTGTCGATCCACGAACCGCGCTCGCCGGCGTTTCTGGCGACCAAGGTGTGGACCCGGGGCCGCGAGGAAGGCATCGCACAGATGGAGCAGTCGTTCAAGCTGTTGCAGACTGACCGTATCGACTTGATGCAGATCCACAATCTGCTGGACTGGCAAACCCATCTGCCGACCTTGCGGCAATGGAAGGAACAAGGGCGCATCCGCTACATCGGCATCACCCATTACACCTCGTCGGCTTATGAAGAAGTGGAAGCGGTGCTCAGGGCCGAGCCGCTGGACTTCCTGCAAATCAACTATGCCCTGGACGATCGCGGTGTCGAGAAGCGCCTCCTGCCGCTGTGCCGCGAGCGGGGCGTGGCGGTGATCTGCAACCGACCGTTCGGTGGCGGCGGGCTGATCGGCCGCTTGCAAGGCAAACCGCTACCCGGTTGGGCCGCACAAGTCGGGGTCAAGAGCTGGCCGCAACTGGCACTCAAATTCATCCTGTCGCATTCGGCGGTGACCTGCGTCATTCCCGGCACCGGCAACCCGCGCTACATGACGGAAAACGCCGGCGCGGGCTTCGGTCCGATGCTCACCGATGCCCAGCGTTATCAGTTGATTGCGCTGGTGGAGTAGGGGATGCCCACTTAAGGGAGAACACAGGTAAGTGGCATACATACATTTGTGGCGAGGGGATTCATTGGCTTGAACATCTAATCAGGGCTTCAAAAAAGCTCTCCTATACTGTCCGCGTTGACTGGCTCGATCCCCCAACGACCATTACTGCAAGGAGATCAATCATGGCAATCCGTATTGGCGACGAAGCACCGGATTTCACCGCTGAAACCACCGAAGGCAAGATCAACTTTCACGAGTGGATCGGCGACAAGTGGGCCATCCTGTTTTCCCATCCCAAGGACTTTACCCCTGTCTGCACCACCGAGCTGGGTTACCTGGCCAAGCTCAAGCCTGAGTTCGACAAACGCAATACCAAGATCCTCGGGCTGAGCATCGACCCGGTCAGCGATCACGAAAAGTGGGTCGGTGACATTGAGGAGACCCAGGGCAATGCCGTCAACTATCCGCTGATCGGCGATGAAAACCTGGTGGTAGCCAAGCTCTACGACATGATTCACCCCAATGCCAGCGGCGGTTCACGCACGGCCGTGGACAACGCCACGGTGCGTTCGGTATTCATTGTCGGCCCGGACAAGAAGATCAAGGCGATGCTGATTTACCCGATGAGCGCCGGGCGCAATTTCGATGAAGTGCTGCGGTTGCTCGATTCGCTGCAACTCAATGCCAAGCACACCGTGGCGACCCCGGTGAACTGGCGTCCGGGGGAAGATGTGATCATCCCGACGTCGGTGTCCGACGAGGATGCGAAGAAGAAATACCCGGATGGCTTCAAGACCCTCAAGCCTTACTTGCGGACGGTCGCACAGCCGAAATAACCGTCAACTTCAAATCGCCTTCGCGAGCAGGCTCGCTCCCACAGCGGTTCTTTGTCGGACACACATTCAGCGTCCACTGAAGATCCGCTGTGGGAGCGAGACCGCTCGCGAAGAGGTCCTCCAGTTACACCAGATATTTTCTAAACCACCCCAACGTCCGTTCCCACGCCAGTTTCGCCGCCGCCTCGTCATAACGCGGCGTGGAGTCATTGTGAAAGCCATGGTTGGCGCCCGGGTAGATATGCGCTTCATACGTCTTGCCCCCGGCCTTCAACGCCTGCTCATAAGCGGGCCAGCCTTCGTTGATCCGCGTATCCAGTTCACCGTAATGCAGCATCACCGGTGCCTTGATCCGCGGGACATCCTTGGCCTCCGGCTGGCGGCCATAAAACGACACCGCGGCACCCAACTCCGGATAGGCCACCGCCGCCGCATTGGTGACGCCACCGCCGTAGCAGAAACCGGTAATGCCGACCTTGCCGCTGCCGGCGTCGTCTTTCATCAGCCATTCCACGGCGGCGAAAAAGTCGTTCATGAGCTTTTCCGGATCGATTTTGGCCTGCAGTTCCTTGCCCTTCTCATCGTTGCCGGGATAACCCCCGACCGAGCTCAGCCCGTCGGGGGCCAGGGCGATGAAACCGGCCTTGCCCAGTCGCCGGGCGACATCCTCGATGTAAGGATTCAGGCCGCGGTTTTCATGCACGACCACCACCGACGCGACTTTGCCGCTGGCCTTGGCCGGGCGCACGAGGTAGCCACGAACCTGTCCGTGACCCTTGGGGGAAGGGTAGGTGATGTACTCGGCGATAATGTCCGGGTCGGTGAACTCGACTTGCTCGGCCAGGGCGTAGTTCGGGCTCAGGGACGCCAGCAGCGCACTGGCCGTCAGACCGCCAAACGTAAACAGCGCCGCCCGGTCGAGAAACTCGCGCCGGTTGATCAGGCCATGGGCGTAGTAGTCGTAGAGTTCCAGCAACTCGGGGGCAAAGTCTTTCGCAGTGAGACGGGGCATCTGTGCGCTTCCTCTTCTTCGACTGGTTGAATGCAGCCCCCTGTGGGAGCGGTGTTTATTTCACAGACTGCGCCCCGGCTTTCGCCACCTGTGCATCCTGCTCGGCCTTGACCCCGGACACCCCGACCGCGCCGATCACCTGCCCGTCGACGATGATCGGCACGCCGCCTTCCAGCGAAGTCAGCAACGGCGCCGACAAAAAGGCCGTGCGTCCCCCATTGACCATGTCTTCATAGCCCTTGGATTCGCGGCGGCCCAGGGCGGAAGTCCGTGCCTTTTCGGTCGCGATGTAGGCGCTGATGGGCGCGGCGCCGTCAAGGCGTTCGAGGGCCAGGGGATGGCCGCCGTCATCGACGACCACGATGGTCACCGGCCATTGGTTGGTTTGCGCTTCAGTCCGCGCCGCAGCGAGGATCTGGCCGATTTCGGTCTGGCTCAACACGGCTTTGCTTTTCATGAGCATCTCCAGGGTTCGGTTATGGCAAGGCGGCCTCGACCACTTCGATCCAGTGCCTCACCGGCGTGCGGCCCGCGCCGTCGAGGTGGGACTGACAGCCGATATTGGCGGTGACAATGACCTCAGGGTAGCCGCTTTCCAACGCATTCATCTTGTTGTCGCGCAGTTGTCGGGACAGTTCCGGCTGGGTCAGCGAATAGGTGCCCGCCGAGCCGCAGCACAGGTGGCCGTCGGGCACGAACGTGAGGTTGAAGCCCAGGCGTTCGAGCACGGCTTCAACGGCGCCACCGAGTTTTTGCGCGTGCTGCAGGGTGCAGGGGCAATGAAAGGCCAGGCGCTGTGCGCTGTGGATGCCGAGCTTTTCCAGCGGCTCGTCACGCAACACCTCCACCAGATCCCTGGCCAGCGCGCTGACCCTCCTGGCCTTATCGGCATAGGCCGGATCGCGTTCGAGCAAATGGCCATAGTCCTTGATAAAGGCGCCGCAACCGCTGGCGGTCTGCACGATCGCCTCGGCGCCTTGTTCAATGCTTGGCCACCACGCGTCGATGTTGTGGCGGGCGCGGTCAAGACCGGCCGCCTGGGCGTCCAGGTGATAATCCACGGCGCCGCAGCAACCGGCCTCGCGGCTTGGGGTGACGCTGATGCCGAGTCGATCCAGCACCCTGGCTGCAGCGGCGTTGGTATTGGGCGACAGGCCCGGCTGTACGCAACCTTCGAGCATCAGTACCTGCCGCGCATGACGCGGGGTGGGGCGTGGTTTGGCCGGTGCCGCGCTACGCGGCAATTTGCTTTGCAGGGCGTCGGGCAGCAATGCGCGGAACACCTGGCCGCTGTTGACCAGGCTTTTGAACAGATCCGGACGCGGCACGACGGTGCGCAAACCCTCACGCAACAAACGCTGGCCGATCGGACGTGGCACCGCCGCATCGACCACTGCGCGGCCGATGTCCAGCAGGTTGTGGTAGTCGACGCCCGAAGGGCAGGTGGTTTCGCAGTTTCGGCACGACAGGCAGCGGTCCAGGTGTTGCTGGGTCTTTTGCGTGACCTCGTTGCCTTCCAGCACCTGCTTGATCAGGTAGATGCGACCGCGCGGGCCATCCAGTTCATCGCCGAGCAATTGATAGGTCGGGCAGGTGGCGTTGCAGAAACCGCAGTGCACGCAAGTGCGCAGGATGCTGTCGGCTTCTTCGGCACGGGGGAGTCGGCGGGCTTTTTCGCTCAAGGTGGTCTGCATGATTCAAAGCTCCGCGTACAGGCGACCGGGATTGAATATGCCCCGGGGATCGAGTTGCTGCTTCAGGCTCTGGTGGTAGCGCATCAGGGCAGCGGGCAACGGCTGGAACGGGCTGCCGATCAGGCCATGGCTGTAGCACGTCACATGTCCGCCGACTTCTTCGACGACTTTGCGAATGAAAGACGCTTGGGCGTCGCACTTCAGCCAGCGCTGGGCGCCGCCCCAGTCGATCAGTTGCCGGCCGGGGAGGGACAGCTTTGGCGTGTTGTTGGGCAACGACAGACGCCAGAGTGGCTGGTCTTCGTCGAAGAAGCTCAAGCGCTGTTCGTTGAGATCGGCCCAATAAGAATCCGCCAGCAACTCGCCACCCAAACGGTCATGGGCCGCCGCGACCGAGCCTTCGCCACCCTCGAGCCGCAGATGCAGGCGCTCACCGTCATGGCACGCGGCGCTGATCGGCAAGGGTTGTTGACCCCATTGCGCGAGATTCAACAGGGCGCGCTCGCTGTTCATTTCCAGGCTGATGCTCAAGGCTCGGCGGGGCTTGGGCAAGACTTTGAGCGAGACTTCCGTGATCAGGCCCAACGTACCGTAACTGCCGGCCATCAACCGCGACAGGTCATAGCCGGCGACGTTCTTCATCACCTCGCCGCCGAAACGCAGATGCTTGCCGAGGCCTGTGATCACCCGTGTGCCCAGAACGAAATCCCTGACCGAACCTGACCACGGGCGTCGTGGCCCCGACAGCCCGCAGGCAATCATGCCGCCGACGGTGGCGCCGTCACCGAAAGAAGGCGGTTCGCAGGGCAGCATCTGGTGCGCGGCGTCCAGCACTTGCTTCAGTTCCGCCAGTGGCGTGCCGCAGCGCGCGGTAATCACCAGCTCGGTCGGGTCATAGCTGACGATGCCCCGGTGGGAACGGGTGTCGAGTATCTCGCCAGCACCGATGCGCCCCAGGAATGCCTTGCTGTTGGAGCCTTGTATGCGTAATGGCGTGACGTTATCCAGCGCCTGGTTGATCTGCTCCAGCAGTGCGTTGCTGTCATCGTTACCACCTGTACCGTACATCAGAAACGCTCCAGGTCAGGGAAGGGCAGTTGCCCGGCATGAATGTGCATCGCGCCGAATTCGGCGCAGCGGTGCAGGGTCGGAATGTTCTTGCCGGGGTTGAGCAGGCCGCTCGGATCAAATGCCGCCTTGATCCCATGGAACAGCGTCAGCTCATCGCTGTTGAACTGCGCGCACATCTGATTGATCTTCTCGCGGCCCACGCCGTGTTCCCCGGTGATGCTGCCGCCGACCTTCACACACAACTCCAGTATTTTGCCGCCCAGGTTTTCGGCGCGCTCAAGTTCCCCCGGCGTATTGGCATCGAACAGAATCAGCGGATGCATGTTGCCGTCACCGGCGTGGAACACGTTGGCCACCCGCAGGTCATATTCGGCCGACAGTTGGGCGATGGCTTTCAGAACACCAGGCAACTCGCGCCGGGGGATGGTGCCATCCATGCAGTAATAGTCCGGTGACAAGCGGCCCACTGCCGGAAAAGCATTCTTGCGCCCGGCCCAGAAACGCACGCGCTCGGCCTCGTCCTTGGCCAGGCGCACTTCGGTGGCACCGGCCTGCTCGAGCACCTGACGCACACGTTCGCAGTCATCGTGAACATCGGCTTCGACGCCATCGAGCTCACAGAGCAGAATGGCCTCGGCGTCGACCGGATAACCGGCGTGGATAAAATCCTCGGCGGCGCGGATGGCCAGGTTGTCCATCATCTCAAGGCCTCCGGGGATGATGCCGGCGGCAATGATGTCGCCGACGGCCCGGCCAGCCTTTTCCACGGAATCGAACGCCGCCAGCAGCACCTTGGCGGTCTGTGGTTTGGGTAGCAGTTTGACCGTCACTTCGGTGATCACCCCGAGCATGCCTTCGGAACCGGTGAACAGCGCGAGCAGGTCCAGGCCCGGCGAATCGAGGGCGTTCGAGCCCAGGCTCAGGTATTCGCCGTCGACGGTGAGGATCTCGACCCTGAGCACGTTGTGGACGGTCAGGCCGTACTTGAGGCAATGCACCCCGCCTGCGTTTTCAGCGACGTTGCCGCCTATTGAACAGGCAATTTGTGATGAGGGGTCCGGCGCGTAGTAGAGGCCGTACTGCGCGGCGGCCTGGGAAATCGCCAGGTTGCGCACCCCCGGCTGGACCCGCGCCGTGCGGGCAGCGGGGTCGATGTGCAGAATCTGGTTGAAGCGCGCCATCACCAGCAGCACGCCTTTTTCCAGGGGCAAGGCGCCGCCGGACAAACCGGTGCCGGCCCCCCGGGCTACCACCGGCACCTGCATTTCATGGCAGAGCCTGAGCACGCCCTGAACCTGCGCGATGTCGCGTGGCAGCACCACCAGCATCGGTGTGGTGCGGTAGGCCGAGAGACCGTCGCATTCGTACGGCTTGAGTTCTTCCTGCTGATGCAGGATTTCCAGCTCGGGCATCCGCGTTTGCAGGGCTTGCAATAGCGCGTTTCTGTCGACGTCAGGCAGGGCGCCGTCAACGCGTTCATCGTAAAGAATGTTCATCGGCGATCGACACTCGTTTTGTCGTGATGTGAGGTCTGTTTCCGGAAACCAGTGGCTGTCCATGCCTTGTTTGTGTGCGCGAAAAGGCTTTCTACTCAATAAGTTTCGCTTGGAACTGCGGATGCGCAAGGTTCTATGGAAATCACTGTGGGAGCGGGCTTGCTCGCGAAAGCGGTGTATCAGTCACATGGATACTGAATGTGCCGACGCTTTCGCGAGTAAGCCCGCTCCCACAGTTGAACAGTGTCGCGTACCTATCGGCTCAATGCCCACCCACCACCATAAGGCTGAACGGCGACACATAAGCCTGCAACGTCACCAGGCCACCGACCAGGATCGCCAGAATGATCGAGTGGAAGAACACATAACGCAGGATTTCCCCTTCATGCCCGTACCAGCGGGTGGCGGTGGAGGCGACCACAATGGATTGGGCGTCGACCATCTTGCCCATGACCCCGCCGGAGCTGTTGGCGGCGGCCATCAACACCGGGCTGAGTCCCAATTGCTCGGCGGTGACTTTCTGCAGCCCACCGAACAACACGTTGGAGGCCGTGTCCGAGCCGGTCAGGGCCACGCCAAGCCAGCCGAGCAGGGTGCCGAACATCGGGTAGAAAATCCCCGTCGCGGCAAACGCCAGGCCCATGGTCGCGTCCAGCCCCGAGTAGCGTGTGAGGAAGCCGAGGGCGAGCATGGCGACAATGGTGATTAACGAATAGCGCACGACCCAGAGGGTTCGCAGGTATTGGTGGATCAATTGCGGAATGGAATAGCCCATCAGCAAACCGCCGAGGATGGCCGATAGCAGGATGCCGGTGCCGGTGCTGGTGAACCAGGTGAATTTGTAGATCGCTTCCTCCGTTTTTGCCGTAGGTACTACCGGCGGCACCTTCTCGATCTGTTGGTGAATGCTGCTGAAGGTCACGGTCGGGGCGAAGATCGGGTTGGCTTCGCGCAGCGGTTTACCCTGGGGGTCAAGCTTGGCCGAATGGGTGACCGGATCGATCGCCGGGCGGGTGTCGAACATGTTCTTGAAGCTCTGGGTGCCCCAGGCAAACACGAAGACGGTGAGGATGATCCAGGGCATCCAGGCGCGCATGACCGCAGGTTTGGCCTCGTTGGCAAAGGCTGCGCTGGCAACGGGTTGTTCATCATGTTCTTCGGCTATTTTCGAGTCGTCGACCCGCCCGGACAGCGCTGCGGAGGTGTGTACGGTGGCCGGTTTCCAGACCTTGAGGAAACCGGTCAGGCAAGCCATGGAAATCAGCGCCGCGATCACGTCCACCAGCATCGGCCCGTGATAGTTGGAAACGATGAACTGCGGGATGGCGAAACTGACCCCGGTGACGATGATCGCCGGCCAGATTTCCACCATCTTGCGCCAACCGGCGAACGCCCAGATCAACCAGAACGGGACGATTACCGAGAAGAACGGCAGTTGCCGGCCAACCATCATCGACAGTTCCATCTCATCCAGTCCGGTGACCTTGGCCAGGGTGATGATCGGCGTACCCAATGCGCCGAATGCCACCGGCGCGGTGTTGGCGATCAATGCCAGGCCCGAGGCGGCCAGTGGTGAAAAGCCCAGCCCGATCAGGATCGCCCCGGTCACCGCCACCGGTGTGCCAAAGCCGGCGGCGCCCTCGAAAAAGGCGCCGAAGCAGAAGGCGATCAACAGCAGTTGCAGGCGACGATCGTCGGTGATGCGTGCCAGGGAGTCCTGCAGCACTTTGAACGAGCCGTTCTCGGTGGTCAGTCGGTGCAAAAAGATGATGTTCAGCACAATCCAGCCGATCGGCAAAAGACCGTTGGCCGCGCCGTACAGCGCCGCGGAGCCGGCCATGTTGGCGGGCATGCCGAAGGCGAAGATGGCGATCACCAGCGCCGAGGCCAGGGCGAGCAATGCCGCCAGATGCGCCTTGACATGGAAGAACGCCAGGGCAGCGAGCATTACCACCACGGGGATGGCGGCCATCAAGGTTGAGATGAGCGGGTTGTTGAACGGATCGTAGATTTGCTGCCAGACCATGTTCCACCTCTGCTTCTTATTGTTGGAAATGCAGACCCCTTGGGGGGAGGTGGCTTGTAGTATAGGTGGCATTACGCCGCTGTCAGGTGGAGGCTCCAGTACCGGCAATCAGCGCATTTCAGTGGCTGAGCTAGCATTGCCAATAGGGTCTGAATCCAGCAAGGGGAGGAAAACCGCAATGACTGAGCGACATCTGGAACACAAGGAGACGCTGTCGAACGGATGCAGCATCAGGGTCAAAGCCGAAATATTGAAAGACGGTTCGTTGGGCATGTTCATCGGGGTCTACTGGCCCGACGGCTCGGTCATCGATGAGAACCATGATCCCAAGCCCCATATGCTGGACATGGAAGCGGCGATGGATTGGGGGATTGATATTGCCAAGGGGATTGGCAATAGCCAGCGGACTTTGTGAACCGGCACGGTTGAATGTGGGAGCGAGCAGTTGCTCCCACATTAGATATCGTTCCGACAGTGAACCTGAGTGGTCAGATAGCGGGTCTGTTTACCGAAGTCCCGGAACGCTTGGCAGGCTTGGCCACAGGCTTGGAAAACTTCCATGCATCCCCCGCCGGTGCCGTGCCCTTGTCGTACGGCTTGCCCAGTAACATGTAGACCAGACCCGCGCCCATCACCACCAGGGTGGTCAGGATCATCGAGTAGTTGATGTACCAGGGAGCATCCGGCGAACGCGGCCAGACCATGTTGACGATGGCGCATACGCCATAGATCAGCGCAGCCAGGTTGACCCACAGGCCCCAGGCACCGAGGGTAAACTGGCCGTTCGGGCGCCAGCCCTTGGCGCGGGCGATCAGCGCAGCGACCACAATCAACTGGAAGGCCACGTAGATACCAATCGCGGCGAAGCCGACGATGGTCGCCACGGCATCGGCCATGAACATGCCCAGGCAAACAATCGCCGCCGGTACCAGACCGCTCACCAACAGTGCGAACGACGGCACATGGTTGGCCGACAGGCGCTTGAACAGCGAGCTGCCGACGATCATTTCGTCACGGGCGTAAGCGAACAGCAATCGGCTGGCAGCCGCTTGCAGGCTCAGCACGCAGGAAATGAAGGAGACCATCACCACCGCCATTACCAGGCGCGAACCCACCGGACCGAACGCGTTGGCGAGAATAGTGGCCACCGGGTCGGTGTCTTCGCCGGCCAACACCTTGGCCATGTCCGGCACCGAAAGGATCAATGCCAGGCAAGCGAACATCGCCGCCGCACCACCGATGTAAATGGTCATGCGCATGGCTTTGGGAATGCGCTTGCCCGGGTTCGGAGTTTCTTCGGCGACATCGCCGCAGGCTTCGAAACCGTAGTACTGGAACAGTCCGGCCAGCGACGCAGCAAGGAATGCCGGCAGATAGGAGCCGTTTACCTCGAGGTTGAAGGTATCGAACAGCACGCTGATCGGCTGATGGCGTTCAAAGACCAGCAGGTAGCCGCCGACCAGAATCGCTCCGACCAGCTCGCACAGAAAGCCGAACATCGCCACCCGCGCCAGCAGTTTGGTGCCGACCAGGTTCAAGGCGGTGGACAGCAGGATGATCGCCAGGGCGATGTAGATATTGGCTTCGGGGCCTGGGTTGAAGCCCATCATGATCGCCAGGTACGGGCCGGCACCCACCGCGACGCCGGCGATGGTGGCGCACAGGGCCCAGGCATACACCCAGCCGACCATCCACGCCCAACGCTTGCCCACCAGTCGGCGGGCCCAAGGGTAGACACCCCCGGAAATCGGGAACTGCGAAACCACTTCACCGAAAATCAGGCACACCAGCATCTGCCCGGCGCCGATCAGCAGGTAAGACCAGAACATCGGCGGGCCGCCGGCGGCCAGGCACAGGCCGAACAACGTGTAAACGCCGACGACCGGCGACAGGTAAGTAAAGCCCAGGGAAAAGTTCTCCCACAGGCTCATGCTGCGATTGAAATCCGAGCTGTAGCCCAGGGCGCGGAGTTGTTCCGCATCCTGATCGGCACTGGCGCTTGCACGCGTGTTGGATGAGCCACTCATGTTATTTCCTCTTTATCAAATGGCAGTGGTTGGGTACTGACGGGTTGGTGTGGCGAGCAAGCTTGCTCGCCACAGAAGAGCTATCGGGAATCAAGCCTGTTTTTGGGTTTCGCTATCGCGCCCGTCGTCGTACTGCGACAGCCACTCCACCGCTGCATCGCGATAACGGCTGAACCCCTTGTAATCCACCAGTTGCTGATTCAAGTCCCGCAGCACGCGGTGCATGCGCCGCGCCCAGGCCGGGTTGGTGGCGATGTCTTCGAGGCTGAGCAGGTAGGTGCGGATCGGGAAAACAATGGCGTTGCTGCGCGGCAGGCGGTGCAGTGGCTGCAATTCGATGCGCAGGTACACCAGCTTGCCAGCGTTCTCTGCGGTGACGATGGTGCGGTCCGGTGCCCATTCCGGCAGGCTCTCGGCCGAGACTTCGAGGCGCGGGTTGACCGTCAGTGACCAGTTCAGGCGACGTACCGGATGGCCGGTGCGCAGGCGCAGCAGGAACTTCAGCGCGCGGTCGAGCATGCCGATTTCCTTCACCAGCGGCACCGGGCCGTGGAACTCTTCCCAGCTCATGCCGAGGTTGAAACGCAGCGAATAGTCGGCGCGCTGAGTGGCAATGCCGGCGCCCCAGTACAGCGTGCCGTCGCGTTCTTCCTGCAAGACCCAGTCGCCCTGGGCCTGGCGCGTCACGTACTCCATTGGCTCATAGGGCAGCGTCGCCGGGTCGCCGAAGGTGAAGTGATCGTCGATGTCCAGCAAGCGGTTGGTCCAGTGCCATTGGCGCCCGTCACGCTCCAGGCTGAAATACTGCGGATAGTCCCGGGCGTAGGACTCCATGATCAGCTCCAGCAGGTCCCACTGCGCCTCCATCATGTGCGGCGCCGAGACGTAGTGCATGCCCGGATCTTTCTCCAGGGTGATGGCGCGGTCGCGACATTCGCTGATGTAGTGCTCGTCGATATCGAACGCGGCGCGGAACGCTCCATCACCCACCGAGACATGGGGCTCGAGGTTCATCGAGTACATGTAGTCGTCATCAGGGAACGGGAAGGGCGCGCGGGCGATGGTTTGCGGGCTATTGGCGAAGGTGTAGTCGTCGCGGTAGGTTTCGTCGGGATTGAATTTGATATTCATGGTTTTTGTTTTCCGTCGATCAGAGGTCGATGACCAGGCGATTGCACTTGGCGCGGGATACGCAGGGCATGATTTTCTTGCGGGCGATTTTGTCCTCGTCGGACAGCCAGTCATCGCTGTGCAGCAGTTCACCGTCGAGTTCCAGCACCTCGGTTTCGCAGTGACCACAGGCGCCGCCGCGGCACAGGTAAGGCATGCTGTAGCCAGCGGCTTCCACGGCTTCGAGCATGGTCTGGTCGGGTGAAACCTCGATCGTCGCGCCGCTGCGGCCGAGGGTGAAACTGAACGCTTCACCGCCGCTGCTTTGTTCCAGGAAACGCTCGAAGTGGACATGGCTGTCGGTCCAGCCCAGGTCGCGGGCACAGGCCAGGGTGGCGTCGATCATGCTGTCCGGGCCGCAGGCATAGACGTGGCTGCCAAGCGGCCGATCCGCGAGGATTCGGGCGATGTCCATCCGCGCTTCGATGCCCTTGCGATACAGGTGAACCTGCTCGCCGTAGGTGGCCTGCAACTCTTTACCCAATTGCGCATGTTCTTCGCCGCGCACCGCGTAATGCAGCTCGAAAGGCACCTTGCTCAGGCGCAACTCTTCCAGTTGCGAAATCACCGGGGTGATGCCGACGCCGCCGGCGATGAACAGATGCAGGCGCGCCTGTTTGATCAGCGGGAACAGGTTCACGGGGGGCGTGACTTCAATCAGGTCGCCCTCGTTGACGGTGTCATGCAGCGCCATCGAGCCGCCGCGACCGCTGTCCACCCGGCGTACGGCAATCTGGTAACTGCTGGTGTCGTAGGGCGAGCTCAGCAGGGAGTAAGGGTTGCGCAATGTGTTGCTGGCGTTGGCGATCAGCACCACCACGTGACTGCCACCGGAGAAGGCAGGCAGGTGTGCACCGGTCGGCGAGACCAGGGTGAAGCGCTTGATTTGCGGGGTCACCGCTTCGATGCGGGCCACCCGCAGATTCAACGTCCCATTGTTCTGACTCATGTGTCGAGCTCCTCGGCTGGGGGCAATTCGCCCGGTACTTCGGCGTCAGCCTTGACCGCCTGAAACGCCGCCAGGCGCCGGGAATAGTGGTCGCGTACCACCAGCGTCAGGCCGCAGCCGGGGCAGTCGTAGACGCGTTGGGTGACGTTTTCGGTGTAGGTATCGCAGTGCACGCACCACACCCGGCGCACCAGGGTGCCGGAGTGTTCACGCAGGACTTCGTCGCGGTTGAGGTCGAAGTGCGTGGCCACTTGCATGGCGGTGCCGAGGAAGCTTTCGGAACCGGCGAGGTAGAGGCGGGTGCCCATGCGGGCATCGGCCAGCCGCCTCTTGAGCGCGTCAATCAACGCCTGATTGGTCGGCAATACCTGCAACGGCAGGCCAGGGTGTTCCTGTTGCAATTGCGCGTGGAAATCCTGGCCGGAAAAGGACTCTTGGGAGTACAGCAAGGTGATGGGCCGATCCAGTCCTGCCAGTTCACTCAATAGGCGCAACATTGCACGACCGCCACTGCCTTGCCCGGCAACGATGTGTTGTCTGCCGCCCGGTAGCGGTTGCAACCGGTCATAGACCGGCCGGCTTTTGATCCCGGTGATCAACATTTTTATTATTTCTCCTGGCTAGCGAGTCCCACGATGGTGGGTTGCCGATAGCAGGAGCATAGGGCGTGCCAAGTTTATAAAATATTGATTTATAAGGATTTATTGTTATTGATGAAGTGCATTGCAGGCAAAAGTAACTAGATGTGTATGCGTTTTCGCAGCGGTTGGAGCCACAGTTACCCTGTGGGCGGGAGCCGGCTCCGGGCGGCGTTGCGACGAAAGCGGTGGGTCAGTGAGTATGGATGATGGATGTGATGGACTCTTCGCGGGCAGGCTTGCTCCCACAGAAACATGCCTGGTTGAAGAGGGGGGAGGGCTTCAGTCCCGTTGCAGTTTGCGAATCAACGTCCCGATATCAATACCCAGATGCTGCGCCGCCTTGCGCTTGCTGCCACACAGCTCCACGGCCTGGAGAATGACTTGGCGTTCGAACTGTTGAACCTGGAGCTTGAGGTTCTGTTGCGGATCGTCATTCTCCGCAACCGCCGCATAAAAGGGCTCTTCAGAGCGCATCGGCTTCAGCAGTTCGGCCGGCAGATGGTGTTCCTGGGCTTCATCATCGGCGAGGACCGCCAGGCGTTCGAAGATATTCACCAACTCGCGAACGTTCCCCGGAAAGTCGTAGCTCATCAGGCGTTTGCGGCAGCCGGCCGACAGGCTCAGTGACGGCTCGCGGTCACCGTTGATGCGGCTCAGCAGAATGTCGATGAGAAACGGCAAGTCGTCCCGGTGCTGGCGCAGCGGCGGGATTTCCACCGGCAACACGGCAAGACGGTAGTAAAGGTCGGCACGAAAGCCGCCGGTACTCACAAGGTGACGCAGGTCTTTATTGGTGGCGGCGATCACCTGCACCTGCACGGTTTTGCTCAAGGGCGAGCCGACCGACTGGATGGTGCTGTCTTCGAGAAACTTCAAAAGTTTGGCCTGGACATGCAGAGGGATCTCGCCGATTTCGTCGAGGAACAACGTCCCGCCGGAGGCCGCCTCGATATAGCCTTGCTTGCCGCCCTGCAAGGCACCGGTGAACGCCCCGCGCTCGTAGCCGAACATCTCCGATTCGAACAGGCTCTCCGGGATGCTCCCGCAATTGACGTGAATGAACGGCCGATCACCCCAGCCGGCCGCCCGGTGAATATGCCGCGCGATGGCAGTCTTGCCGACGCCGGGCTCGCCCAACAGCAACAACCGTGCGCGCCGACGAAAGGCACGCACGCCGGTATCGGCGATGCTCGACAGCTGCGGTGACAGGTGCAGCGCATTGTCCTGGGGATCGCGCAGGCCTTGCGGTTCCGCCGGCCGGCTACCGAGCGAGGCTCGACGCTGTGGCTGGCTGCCGTCGAAGTCCTTCTGGGTCAACATGCGGAACGGTTTTTCGTAGGCGCCGGTGGGGATGGCGTGGGTGCTGCTCAGCAGGACCCGACCTTCCCGCGAGCGGGTCAGCGCGCTGTTGCCGCCACGGTTCAATGCGGCCAGCAAGTCGTCATAGTTCAAGGCCGAGCGCTGGAAAAAATCACTTTCGGACAAGCCTACGGCCTGTTGCTTGGACAGGCGGTTGACGCGCTCGGCGGCCAGATTGAGAAAGCGTATCCGGCCTTCGCCGTCCGTCACGATCAACGCTTCGCTGAAACTGTCGAGCAAGGCGTGCAGCGCCGGAGTTTCCAGCAGGGCGCCCAGTACTTCGCTACTGACGTTCACCGAAGAGCGCATGCCCATCTGTAACCCAGGTGGCAGGGTGCTGTCTTTCATGGGTGCAACTCTTGGGCGCGGCGTACGCCCTGGCTTTGACGGAACACCGCGACCCGCCAGGCCACGCCCTCACGAATCAGGATCCGCGAGCAATGCACATTGAAGTGGCGCTCGCGTCCACCCAGGTCGGGCAGCGGCAGGCTCTGCCAGGTGCGTTCGGGCAGGGCATTGTCCAGCAGCAGGCGGGCGATGCCGGCACCGCGGGTGATGCCGAAGGTTTCTTCGAACGCGGCGTTGCGCCATTGCGGTTGCAGCTGTTCATCGATCACCAGCACCGCGTCGGGTACTGCGTCGAACACGCGGCGCAGGGCATCGATGCGCTGCTCGGCGTCGTGCTGCATGCGCAACTCCTGGCTGACATCGCGAATACTGCCCCACATCCGCAGCAACTGGCCGTTGACGATGGTAGCCCGCACATCGTTTTCCACGTAGGCCGGCGAGCCGTCATGGCGGCGATCCACCGAGAGGGCGCAGTCGACGCTGAAACCGGCCTCGATCAACCGTCGCACGAACGCTTCGTTGGCCGGGCTGCGTGGCCAGTACAGGCGCACCGGTTGCTGATTGAAGTCGACATCCGACGGCATCTCGTAGACCTCGGCCATGGCGCGGTTGCACAGGCGCCAATGGGAGTCGTTCTCGAACACCTGGCGGACGATTTCATCCGGGGAGTTGTTGATGTCCACCGCCTCGGCAAACTCTATGCACCAGTAGGCGACCTTGGCGCTCTGTAACATCTGGCTCATCACTTCGTTGGCGTTGTGCATTTCCCGCAGCCGATGGCCCAGCGCACCCAGAGGGATTTTCAGCAGGTGCAGACGCGCCGGTTGCACCGCGCGCCATTCCAGCAATCCGCTGGCGACCACCTGCAACAGACCGCCATTGTGGCGTATCAGGGTCAATTCCAGGCTGTGGACCTGTTCGTCGGCAGGTGGATTGGCGAACAGCGATCGCAGGATACGTACTGAGTCGACGCTGAAGACGCGCTCGATCGGCTGGTTCAGCAGTTCTTCGGGTGCGTAACCCAATTGATCGCTCAGGCTGGCAGACAGGCTGAGCAGTTGCCCGTCGGCACTCAGGGTACTGGCAAGGGGCTGGGCTTTGGTGGCCAGCAGATTCAGGATATCCATCGAAGGGGCGGCTCGATTCAACTAATGGGTAATCTGGACACGGCATTTCGCATGCCAACTCAAAAGCCCGCGAACAGCCAGCCAATGCAGGAATGACAAACGTTCCGTGCTGCGATCCTGCAGCGAAATGTGCATTTTTACAGCGCTTGAGCCGAGATTAGTGCGCTTGCGTCACCGCCGGGCAGCAATCCGATGAGTGACGCGGTCTGTGGCGAGGATCGCCACGGTAATCCCCGCCTTGACTGGCCGGATGTGGCGATAGCATTTTTCCTTCCTGAGGCATTTGCCACAAAATCAAAACGGTCTAAAAATGCCGTTGCTCACGACGAGGGCTTTGCTACTCTTGAACTTGTAGGTGAAAACGCAGACTGATGCGCAAGCGGATAGCGAGGACGCGTGGGGCGCGCTCCGAAGGGTACACGGTTAGAAAGATCTCCGCGCTGAGATCCAGCCCTTATGCCGTGTGAAGCAGGACAGCGCATTGCTGTACCTGTGAGAGTCCTGATAAACCTCGTAAGCCAGAGACCAGCACTGGCCACCTACTAAAACCTCCCAGAGCCCGCCTTGTGCGGGCTTTTTAATGCCTGTCGGACATTGGATGCGGCTTTTTGTGGGAGCGAGCAGCGCTCGCTCCTAAAGGTTTGGTGGTCAGATCAGGTTGATCGTCACATCGATGTTGCCACGGGTCGCCTTGGAGTACGGGCAGGTCTGGTGCGCGGTGTCCACCAGGGTGCGGGCCAGCACAGGGTCCACGCCCGGCAGGCTGACATTCAGGCGCGCCTGGAGAAAAAACGCGGTGTCGGTCTTGCCCAGATCGATTTCGGTGGCGACGCTGGCGTCCGCCGGCAAGCTCACCTTCAACGCCGCCGCGGCCTTGCCCATGGCGCCGATGAAACAGGCCGACCAGCCAGCGCCGAGCAGTTGTTCCGGGTTGGTGCCGCTGTCGGAAGAGCCTATCGGGGAAAGCTTGACGTTCAGACGGCCATCGTCGCTGCGGGACTCACCTTGGCGGCCGCCGGTGGTGACGGTCTTGCCGGTGTACAGCACGGTTTCGATTTGATTGATCATGGGGGCTCCTGAAGGATTTCGGTGTTTAGGCCTTGATGTCGCTCGATTGATCGAAGAACACCTGAAGAGCGACCCGCGCACTCTTTCACCCTGATGTACGCCGTGTGTGTCTTGAACCGGCGGTTGTGTATCGCTGTGTAGCTTTGCCGGTCCGACATACACAGCGATACAAACCATCTGATTGCGTAACGTCACACAATAAGCGTGCGGCTTTTGCTAGCCTGCGTCCTCCGTTATTCAACAGGCGCTACCCTATGTTCAATCTCCGTGTCATGACCCTGGACGATTACGATGCCGTCCTCGAACTCATGCGCAAAACGCCGGGCATCTCCCTGCGCGATGCCGACTCCCGCGAGTCGACTGCGCGTTATCTGCAACGCAATCCCGGCATGAGTTTCGTGGCTGAAATCGGCGGCTTGTTGAGTGGCTGCGTGATGTGCGGGCATGACGGTCGCCGAGGTTACCTGCAGCATGTGCTGGTTCTGCCGGAGCATCGCCGGCAAGGCATCGCCCGCGCCCTGGTCGAGCGATGCCTGTGGAGTCTCGAACAACAGGGCATCGTCAAATGTCACCTGGATGTATTCAAGACCAACGAAGCCGCCGCCCGCTATTGGCAACGTCAGGGGTGGCAGTTGCGGGAGGATATTGACCGGTATTCGTTGATCCGTTCGGGGAACGCAAATGCATGACGCAGGTTCAGCCGCGATGGAAAGTCTCCATTAGCCGGAATCACCAGAACCCGCGAGCGGCCCCGTTGGACAGACGTTTTCTTTCGCCCAACAAGTACTCGTCTCGAAAAAACTCAAAGAGTTTGACGTCACATGCCCAGTCATCGTCGGACTCAACGGGAACTTTCAAGTCGTTCTTCAATGATTCGCGCCATTCCATTGAAGTATTGGAAGATGATGCAAGTCTCTCCATTAATAGTAACCGTCGGACAACGAGCGGTTGTGCACGCTGCTCTGCTGTCCAATGCGCCTCATCGGCTCCCCACTGCAACCAGCGGAGCATGTCCGGCCAACGCAGTGTGATTGCGATCCATCGCGCATATTGATCTCGGTCGGGGGAACGCCACTGGTGGTCGGCTTGACGTCGCGCAGCACGCAAACTGAGGTAAAAGCGTACGAGATTGACCATGCGTTTTATCTCGCGGGGATTTGCGGAATATCTTGCGGCAGATCGGATAATTGCACCGACATCGCGACTCACCACAAAGTCGGAAGACGGGGACAAAATGTTTGCTGGATACAGCCGATCTTCAATGATGGGCCTTTCGAAATCGTCTATAACTGGCTCAACCTTCTTATCCTCCTTGATAATTTCCTCCAGCACTGGCGCCCGGTTACCCCTGTTGTCCTCATCCGCCGGCGTTGGCCTTTCGATCGGCGTCTCGGAGGAACCGACCAGCCAGTCGACGTATCCCTTGAATTGATCAGGGTTACTGGGTGGGATTGTGAATGGCAGTTGGATGAACTTATCCATGAAACGCCATCCCAATGGCACTGCGCGCTCATATCTGGGAAGCTGCTCGCGCACATCTTTGTGCGCCTTTTCGAGCGCGGCGGCGACCATTTGCGGATCCATGCCGATAACGAACATGCATCGATAGGCGTCGCTCGCCAATAACATACTCACGCCTTCCACGACACTGGCTATCTTGCTCGGAGTGCAGCGATCCAGATCATCAATGAAGATGACAATAGGTTCGTTGATGGACTCGGCATCCTTGCGTTTACATTCCGAGTGGCTCGACTTCGGTACAACGGAAAGCACCCGCCTCAGATCAGCGTGTATTTGATGAAGTTCACCTATGGCTTTTCCATAATCTGGTACGCGGATGTAATCGGCGAGGCTGAAAGTTGCCGGTTCCTCTCGGGTTTTGCTGCGACTTGTGAAATACGTGATTGCCAAACCTATCCAAAGTGAACATTGCGTCACTACGGCAGCAGGGAGGCCCCATCCCATCCAGGACGCTGGCTGGTCGGTCAGTGCTGGCGCCACTACATCAACGCCCACCATGGCAAGCGTTGCGGCACAACCCGCTAATAGGTATGCGCGAACGCGAGACCACCAAATTGAGATAACGCGATCATACAGGCGCTTGCGGATGATCCCGTCGTCGATGCGTGCCAATTGCAGCTTGAAAAGAAATTTCTCGCGCTCCAGAAGTGGTAGCCGCTCCGCCACTTGAGACACGATGGCATCAACCATACCCGCCCAGACCTGCTCGGTCGTGTCGTATTGCCAGGCATTGAACCAGATAGTCCACAGTCTTTGCTTTCCATCCGCCCTGGGGGATGAATCAGACTTGATGGAGAAGTCATCCTTGCCATCCAATAGACGCAAAACAGATCCAAGCTGGAGTCGAGGAACTTTGGCGGACCCGATGGCCGGTTTGTGTTTTTCCCGGTCGCTGCGCGGGTCGAGATTTTCGCGGATCAACTGCATGAGCGATGATTTTCCAGCACCCCACGGAGCCTGAATGCTGATGCTTAATGGCGGGGGTGTTTGGGCATGGGTAAGAAAGTCGCAAATCGCCTTCGCGTATATGTCATGGCCGAGTTGATTGCCACCTGTCGCCACGTCATTGTTGAACCATGTATCGACTTGGCCGATTTGTGCGTTCCAGTATTCTGCAAGCAATGTTTGCGCTGCGACGCCCATCGCACCAAGAGCCTGGTTGTCCTTCGCTTCTGCATGGTTCAGAAGTGCTTGTATAAGATGATCAATTCCAATAATCGACTTTGATGTTCCGCCGGCACGTTGATGTGCATCCTGAACGATTTCAGTCGCATCGCCAGTCAATTCAAGTAGGTCCGGGAATTGGCCGGGGTCGGGTGGCTGAATTCCTTCGGATACTGCTTCGCTGAAATAACGAGCTTCTACCATCTCGTAGTTGTTGCCTGCCAGGTAGCGAATGGCCGTAGAAAAATAATCGGCTGCGCGATCGTCTTTCAGCGTTGGAGGTGCTGCCATGTGTTGGCTTTCTGCCAGTGCAAAAATCATGAGTGTCGGTGACAACCCAGTTACTTTTTCTGTGTAGCGGCGAGCCAGAAAACTGGCCCACTCTATTACCGCGGCAACGTATTGAGTGTTGAGCAATGCTTGTAGGGCCGGATCGCCGGTTACCACAATCGCCCCTCTCGAGGCGTCGATATTTATTGCTTCGTGCAATGAATCGTATTGGGTGGCTGACAACTCAGGGGGCAGAGAAATTACGGCGCTCGCTTGCTGTCGCCTGATAAGAGCACTGTTTCGAAGCGCTTCATGGATGAGCAAGAAGCTCTCACCAAATGAAAGGCCACCTGCACCTGTGCCTAACAGGGGAATCCATATACTCCGAACATCTTTCAATATCGGATCGACCAATGCATTGGCAAGGTAGGTCCGAATAGCATCAGCAGGTGCCAAATTACCGATCGTCACAATGAAGCAGATCTTTCCTTTGTCGGTCTCTTGCACGCAATGCCCCGGCTTGAGCATCCTGCTCCCGGGTATTTCTACCGGCAAATCCATTTGCTCCAAGATCAGTGAATTAAGCTCACCGGGTACACCACTACGGTTCGTCGGCAGAAACACAACGTCAGCGTCAATCAATGCATCGCTGCGCACCGAGATCAATGGCGATACCTGAACATCAAATGGCCGCTTTATTGCGTCCTTCATTAATCGTCGCCCCTGGCAAAAAACTAGCCAAAAATTTAAGCACCCGCTTTGGCTTCCTCAGTAGTGAATTTGCGCAGGGCCTTGTAGCCGGCCCAGTCAAAACTTTTCAGGAATTCGGCCGCGCAGTGGGCACCTTCGAGAAAAAGTTTTATTTTGTTTTGATCTGACATATTGAAGTCGAGCCAGTTGAAGCCTTGCGCGGGAATCCAGGTAACCAGTTTGTTGTAGTCCGGGTTGCGGTGAATGAAGTCAAAGTCGAGCGTATGCCGCGCAGCATTGAAAATGGTAGCGAATAGATCCAAAGGACCGTCAATGACTCTCAGGCGTTTGTCCATTTCGAGCTTGACGCCAAAGGTCGGAGCACTGGGTATTTTTTTAGTGTTGTGAAATACATCAATCGGGAAGTTCGACATGATGCCGCCGTCAATGAAAAGAGCCTCACTCGGAAGCCGGCCTTCTTCCACAATGCGGTAACTGGCTAAAGTGTCCCAGCGTTTTTCTGCCTCTGGCCCCTTGGGAATGCGAGTAACTTTCATGGGATGGAAAAAGTAAGGGATCGACATCGAGGCCCTGGCGAACAGCGCAGGATTAATCTTATCTACGTCCTTCCAATAGAGCTCTGCCATGCGAGGGAACTCGACTTTGGTTTCTGTTGTGACGTCCGCGGCGATGATTGCGAGGCGGAAAAAATCCTTGGCAGGTTTTTCGAAGCCTTCGTTGGACCTGAGTCGTAACCCGTCAGGCACGGTTTGCATCCGTTTCCTTAAACCGGCCAGGTCGACAATGCCCTCTCTTTTCAGGAGTTGACTCAGCCATTCAGTGAAGGCATTACCTGGATTCAATCCCAGATTACTTTGCAGGTTATCGATGACCTGCGCCGCCTTGAAGGCAAGCTTGAAATTACCCGCGCCATTTACCCAGCTCTCGATCAAGTCCCGGGCGTCGGAGTCACCGTCCACGAAGTCGAAGAAGTTCTTGTTCGCCAACTCCATTAGCAACTTCTCGCCTTTTGGTTGCCCCGGTTCAGCCAGAGCAGCCACTAACAGGGCGTTGATCGAGCCTGCCGAAGTGCCGCCTACGCCCAAAAACCGTATTCCCAATTGCTCCAGCACATAGGTGTATCCCACCAACGCTATGCCTAGCATTCCCCCGCCTTCCATCACCAGGTCGACATACTGATTTCCTTGCGCATCGACAATGTCGCTGAACTCCTTGCCTTTACAGGCTGTCTTTGCGTTTCTCAGGATTTTCAGTAGATCTTCATTGTTTTTGAAGTCGTTGAGATTCATGTTGGCCTCAATGTACGAGAGGGCTGAGGAAACTGTGCAGCGTCAGTGAGATGCAATCTAGTCTTCAGTTTCTTTAGTGCAAGGAGGATTGATTGGATAATTAAGTTTCAGTTAGGCTGATTTGGAGTAGCCGACTTGTTTTTTATTGCGGCTATATTTTGAAGTAGTAGAAAGTGCCATCGTACCAGGGCTGTAGTTGTTATCAGCCGGACAGCAAGCCGCTCATGTACAGCCTGTTGAGATCCCGAAGACGCACGCGCACTCGCCGTGCGTCTTTTCGTTCGTGGCGTTATTGCGCCTTGTGCACCGCCTGGATGATGACCTTGGCCACGTCCGACGGGCGCGATTGCTGGGGCACGTGACTGGTTTCAAGTTCGGTCACTTGTGCGCCGATTTTCTTCGCGAATGCACGCTGCAGGTCGGGTTGGATCATGTGATCTTCCCGCGCTACGACGTACCACGACGGTTTGCCTTTCCAGGCCGCGACGCTGGTTTTGTCGTCAAAGGCCGACGCGCGGATCGGTCCCTGGGTGGCGGCCATGATGGCGGTCTGCTCGGCAGGGAGATCCTGGGCAAATTCTGTCGCCATGCCCTGTGGCGTCATGTAGAGAAAGCCGTTCTTGTCGGCAGCAATGTCCTTCACCCCCGACGGCGCCGGGTAGTCCTTGCCCAGGTCCTTGCTGGCCTGGCCCGCATCCGGCGCAAAGGCGGCGACGTACACCAGGCCACGAACCTTCTTGTCGGTTCCCGCCTGACTGATTACCGTACCGCCCCAGGAGTGCCCGACCAGCACCACGTTGTTGTCCTGATTGTTCAACACGCGCTGGGTCGCCGCCACGTCGTCAGCCAGCGAGGTCAACGGGTTCTGCACCACGGTGACCTTGATGCCTTCGGCCTGCAGCAACGGAACGACCTTGGCCCAGTCGGATCCGTCGGCGAAGGCGCCGTGGACGATGACCACCGAGGGTTGCGTGGTGGCGGCATGGCTGGCAACGGTAAACAGCGAAGCGGTCATGGCGAGGGCGAGGGCAAGCGACTTGGGTTTGAACATGATCAGAACTCCTGTGGTTGGTGAGGTCCAGTTTCAGCAATACCCGGATGTTCAGGTATCGGTCGTTTATCCGAGGCGAGCGATAAATTTTCAGCAATGGCAGGGAGAGCACCATGTCGGACCGTGACTGTATCGAGCTGGAAGGCGCCATTCTTGCGTTGTCCATGGTGGGCGACCTGAGCATGGGGCAGCCTTTTGACCAGTCACGTCGCACGGCGCGCCTGGCCGGGTGGTTGGCGCAAACGTGCAATGGCGCCGGCGATCATCAGGAGGTGGCGCGGCAGGTAGCGCTGCTGCGCTGGTCGGGGTGTACCGCCAACGCCGAGGGCTTCACGCGCCTGCTGGGCGATGATGTGGGCGGGCGCAACGCGATGCTCAGTCACACCCTCAACGCTGCCGGCCAACGGGCAATGCGCAAGTCCACGCCCCTGGCGCAAATCCATTGCGAAGTGTCTGGCGACATCGCCCGCACGCTGGGCTTGAATGCCGCGGCCGAACACGGCTTGCGCCATGTATTCGAACAATACGATGGCGAAGGCAAGCCCCTTGGCCTGCGACACCCCGAGGTGCCGGAGGTGGTGTATCAGGTGCTGCTGGCCGGTGATCTGGAGATCCTGTCCCGCGTCCATGGTCTGGAGGCTGCGTTGGAATGGATCGCCACCCAAGGCGATCGTCGCTATCCGGCTTCCCTGGCCCGCGAGCTTTCGCGTCATGCCGAAGACTGGTTGCAGCAGCTGCGCACGCCACACGTGCCTTCATCGACTTCGCCGGAAACTGGCGGGACGGTGTCGCTGACCCTGGTCGGCGATGTCATCGATCTCAAGCTGCCATGGCTGGCGGGTTACTCGCGGCGATCGGCGGAGCTGGTGCGGGAAGCCGCCCGGCTGTTGGGGCTGGCGCAGCCATCGGTCGACGCATTGGGCCAGGCGGCGCTGATCCACGGCATCGGCCGGGCGGCGGTGCCCAACCGGATCTGGAACACACCGGGCACGCTGCTTGAAGGCGATCTTGAGCAAGTGCGGCTGGTGCCTTACTGGACGTTGCGCGCCAGCAGTCAGGTGGCCGAACTGACGGTGCCGGGGCAATTGGCTGCCCACGCTTACGAACGTCTCGACGGCAGCGGCTACTTTCGCAGCCTGAGCGGGGAAACCTTGCAAACCGAACATTGCCTGCTGGCGGCAGCCTTGGCCTGGCAGGCGCTGTGCTCCGATCGACCGTGGCGACCGGCCTTCAGTGCGCAAGCGGCGCAGCAGCTGTTGCTCGACGAAGCGACGCAGGGGCGTTTCGATGCGCGCGCGTGTCAGGCGGTCATCGCCGCCGCCCGTGGCGAGACGAGCGTTGCGCCCGGCAAGGCGAACGGTGGCCCGCTGTCCGAGCGCGAGACGCAAATCCTGCAGCGCATCAGCCTGGGCGCCAGCAACAAAGAGGTGGCGCGTCAGCTTGGCATCAGCCCGAGCACGGTGCGCACCCATGTCGAGAGCGTGTTCCGCAAACTGCAATGCACCACCCGCGCGGCGGCAACGCTCAAGGCGCTGACGCTGGGCCTGATCTAAGTCTCAGAGGGGGATTTGCGGCGTTGACAGCACCTGGCGCAGCCCCATGAATGAGCGGATCTGCCGGACACCCGGCAAGTACAGCAATTGTTCCGCATGCAGCCGGTTGAAGCTCTGGCTGTCCTTGGTCCGCAATAACATGAAGTAGTCGAATTCGCCGGTCACCACATGGCACTCCATGCAGCCGGAGACTTTTTGCGCGGCAGCCTCGAAAGCCGCAAACGATTCCGGCGTGGAGCGGTCCAGCACCACGCCGATCAACACCACCATTCCCGCGTCCAGCGCTTCGGGGTCAAGCAGGGCGACGATGCCCCTGATCAGGCCCGCCTGCTTGAGCCGTTCGACGCGGCGCAGACAGGCTGGCGGACTCAATTTCACCTTTTCCGCCAGCGCCACATTGGAAATGGACGCGTCGCGTTGCAGTGCCTTGAGGATCGCGCGGTCGGTGCGGTCAAGTTGTGCGGGCTCCGCGGCTTTGTCGCTTGATTTCTTATGGTTGTTTGTTGCGTTCATGATTGACTACACGCAATAAAGAGTTATTCAGGTTTGTCCGATGAAAATAATGCTTCTATTAATGGCCTAAACTTGCAACACATATTTTCAGGTTTTTTCTTAAGATTGATTCATCGAAGCCGCCGTGTAAGCGCTTGGATATCTCACTCTTTAAGGATTGGCGCCATGAACCTGAATCGTTTTAAACGTTATCCGTTGACCTTCGGTCCATCCCCCATCACCCCCTTGAAACGCCTCAGCGAACACTTGGGCGGCAAGGTGCAGCTGTATGCCAAGCGTGAAGACTGCAACAGTGGCCTGGCCTTTGGCGGGAACAAAACGCGCAAGCTGGAATACCTGATTCCCGAAGCCATCGATCAAGGCTGCGACACCTTGGTGTCGATCGGCGGTATCCAGTCGAACCAGACCCGTCAGGTCGCCGCCGTGGCCGCCCACCTGGGCATGAAGTGTGTGCTGGTGCAGGAAAACTGGGTGAATTATTCCGACGCGGTGTACGACCGCGTCGGCAATATCGAGATGTCGCGGATCATGGGCGCGGACGTACGGCTTGACGCGGCAGGCTTCGACATCGGCATTCGGCCCAGTTGGGAGAAGGCCATGAGCGATGTGCGGGAGCGGGGCGGCAAACCGTTTCCGATTCCGGCGGGTTGTTCCGAGCATCCCTATGGCGGCCTCGGGTTCGTCGGTTTCGCCGAGGAAGTGCGGCAACAGGAGAAGGAACTGGGTTTCAAATTCGACTACATCGTCGTCTGCTCGGTGACCGGCAGTACCCAGGCCGGGATGGTCGTCGGTTTCGCGGCGGACGGTCGCTCGAAAAACGTGATCGGTGTCGACGCGTCGGCCAAGCCGGAACAGACCAAGGCACAAATCCTGCGCATCGCCCGGCACACCGCCGAGCTGGTGGAGCTGGGGCGTGAAATCACCGAAGAGGACGTGGTGCTCGATACGCGCTTCGCCTATCCGGAATATGGCCTGCCCAACGAAGGGACACTGGAAGCGATTCGACTGTGCGGACGCCTCGAAGGGGTGTTGACGGATCCGGTGTACGAGGGCAAGTCGATGCACGGGATGATTGAAATGGTGCGTCGTGGCGAATTCCCGGACGGCTCCAAAGTGCTTTACGCCCACCTGGGCGGAGTACCGGCGCTGAACGCCTACAGCTTCCTGTTTCGTAACGGCTGAGTGTGATGCCGGTTAGAAGCTGAAAAAACTGTGGGAGCGAGCCTGCTCGCGAAAGCGGTGGGTCAGTCACCCAAGAGGGTGAGTGTGATGGCCCTTTCGCGAGCAGGCTCGCTCCCACAGGGATTGTGGTCATTACCGGGAGTTCCACCATGCACGCAATTTCGCAGTCCGCAGTCTGGGTCAAAGAACCTTCGGTGGATGCCGGCGTCGTCATCGTGACCAGCGCCGCGTTGCCCAAACACATGATCGACAAGCTGCACGTGGCCATCGATGACTGGGACCAGGTGGCCTATCTGGTTATCAAGCACCCCCGGGAATTGATGCTTGACTGGTTGCAAGCCGGGTCCGGCGCCACGGAGTCGCACCCGAACACCATGTGCGATGCCAGCCAGCTGCTGCGTTGCGTCTCCAAGGAGAGTTTCTTGCTGGATGTCGAAGTCAGCCCGCTACCTGGCCTTACCTGGCTGGGATCGGTCTGCGGCCACAAGCTGCGTGTCTTCGAACCGGGAAAAGCAGCGTCATCCGACGCGGCGATGGATCAACAGGTGGAGGCCATTTTATCGGTCACCCGGACGCTGGCCAAAAGCGTATTGCAGGAGCGCTGCTTCACTTAACGAAAGTCTTCGCCCGTTCAACGGCCGACTCAATCATTCAAACAACAAAGGCAACGCCTATGAGCCAAACTGCCGACTGTCGTCATCAATCCCTGAAGTGGATGCGCGAGCCTTCCAGTGGCACGCGAATCGTGGTCATCGTGTCCGGACTCGATAGCGATCATATTGACCTGATGCATCAGGGTTTCAGCTGTTTCGACAACATCGCGCTGATCCACGTCGATACGGCGAACGCCGGGCCTGACAAGCGTGTTGAAGGGCTCATCGATGCGGTGGATCACGTCAAAAGCCTGGCCCGTACGAGCCCGACGCCCCCTCTTGAAGCGCTTCCCGACCTGTGCAGGAGTTGCCCATGAACCCGTCCGATATTCATGCCCAATTGCCGGGTCAGTCAGCCGAAGATCTCCAGGAAATCGCCGAATGGCGCGAGGCCTTGCTGTCCGTCATCGCCCATGGCGGCACGGCCCAGGCCAGGCAGATCCTCGACATGCTGGTGACGGTAGCGAGCCGTTCCGACATCGGCTGGCGGCCCAGCCACGGCACGCCTTATGTCAACACCATCAGTGTCGAACACCAGCCCGTATTTCCAGGGGACCTGGCCATCGAGGAACGTCTGGCTTCGATCATGCGCTGGAACGCCTTGGCCATGGTGGCCAGGGCCAATCACGCCTATGGCGAATTGGGCGGACACATCGCCAGCTATGCCAGCGCCGCGGATTTGTTCGAAGTGGGCTTCAACCATTTCTTCAAGGCTCGCACCGAAAACAGTGGCGGTGACCTGGTGTTCTATCAGCCACACTCGGCGCCGGGCGTGTATGCCCGGGCGTTCCTCGAAGGACGCCTCGACGAGCGGGACCTGCAGCACTACCGCCAGGAAATCGGTGCGCGCACGAACGGCGCACGGGGCTTGTCGAGTTACCCGCACCCCTGGTTGATGCCGGACTTCTGGCAGTTTCCGACCGGGTCCATGGGCATCGGTCCGATCAGCTCGATCTACCAGGCGCGCTTCATGCGTTATCTGGAGCACCGGGGCCTGCAGGACACCACGGGCAGGACCGTATGGGGCGTATTCGGCGACGGTGAAATGGACGAGCCGGAAAGCATGTCGGCGCTGACCCTGGCCGCGCGGGAAGGCCTGGACAATCTGGTGTGGGTGGTCAATTGCAACCTGCAACGACTGGACGGGCCGGTGCGCGGCAACGGCCGGATCATCGACGAGCTGGAGGCCCTGTTCGGCGGGGCCGGCTGGAACGTGATCAAACTGGTCTGGGGTTCCGATTGGGACGGCTTGTTTGCGCGGGATGCGGATGGCGCGCTGGTCAAGGCGTTGTCCAGCACCGTCGATGGGCAGTTCCAGACGTTCGCGGCGAAAGACGGGCGCTTCAACCGCGAACAGTTCTTCGGCCAGAATGAAGCCTTGGCGCACCTGGCCCAAGGCCTGACCGACGAGCAGATCGACCGCCTCAAGCGCGGTGGTCATGACGTGGTGAAGATCTTCGCCGCTTATCAGAGCGCACTGCTCGAAGGGCGCAAACCCACGGTCATCCTGGCGCAGACGAAGAAGGGTTTCGGCATGGGGGATGCGGGGCAGGGCCGGATGACCGTGCACCAGCAAAAGAAACTCGACAAGGATGCGTTGATCGCGTTCCGCAACCGATTCAACCTGCCGTTGACCGATGAGCAGGCCGCCGACTTGAGTTTCTTCAAGCCCGACGCAGACAGTGCCGAAATGCGCTATCTGCATGAGCGTCGCCGGGCATTGGGTGGGTACATGCCTGCACGGCCCACCGCTTGCGAACCGTTGGCCGTACCCGGCATCGACAGCTATGGCGCCTTTGCCATTGCCGCTGAAGGCAAGGAAATGTCCACCACCATGGCCTTCGTGCGCATGCTCAGCGGTTTGCTGCGGGACAAACAGCTGGGGCCGCGCATCGTGCCGATCGTGGCGGACGAAGCACGCACGTTCGGCATGGCCAGCCTGTTCAAGCAGATTGGCATCTATTCCAGCGTCGGCCAGCGCTATGAGCCGGAAGACATCGGCTCGATCCTGAGTTATCGGGAAGCCCTGGACGGGCAGATTCTGGAGGAGGGCATCAGCGAGGCGGGGGCGATCAGTTCCTGGGTGGCCGCCGCGACCAGTTACTCGGTGCATGGCCTGCCGATGTTGCCGTTCTACATCTACTACTCGATGTTCGGCTTCCAGCGCATCGGCGACCTGATCTGGGCGGCAGCGGATCAACGGGCCCGCGGCTTCCTGCTCGGCGCCACCGCAGGACGCACGACGCTGGGCGGCGAAGGCCTGCAACACCAGGACGGCAACAGCCACCTGATGGCGTCGATGGTCCCCAACTGCCGCGCCTACGACCCTGCATTCGCCGGCGAATTCGCGGTGATCCTGGACCACGGCATGCGCCAGATGCTGGAGCGTCAGGTGGACGAGTTCTATTACGTCACCCTGATGAACGAAAACTACCCGCAGCCCAACCTGCCTGAAGGTGTCGAACAGGCGATCATCAAAGGCATGTACCTGTTTGCCCGGCATGAATTCGAGGATGCCCGTGGCCGCGTGCAGTTGCTGGGTTCGGGCGCCATCTTGCGTGAAGTCATCGCCGCCGCCGAATTGCTGGCCAGCGACTGGAACATCGACAGCCAGGTGTGGAGTGTCACCAGCTTCACCGAGCTGGCACGCGATGCCCGGGAGGTCGAACGCTGGAACCGCCTTCATCCAGGCCAACCGGCACGGCTCAGCCATCTTCAGGCGTCGCTCAACGACCCGGCCCCGATCATTGCCTGCACCGACTACGTGCGCGCCTTGCCCCAGTTGATCGCCAGTTATCTCGATGCCCGGTACACGGTGCTCGGCACTGACGGCTTCGGCCGCAGCGATACCCGCAGCCGGCTGCGCACGTTCTTTGAAGTGGATCGCCATCAGATCGTCTTGAGCGCGTTGACGGCCCTGGTTAACGAGGGCCGACTCGATGCCGGTGTCTGTGCCGAGGCCATTGCCCGATATGCCATCGAGGTTGACGGCGTGGCGCCCTGGGACGCCTGACGCCAGGCTTCGGACCGAATCGATTTTTTTCGAGAATACTTATGAAGAATGTGCATGAAGTTCGTCTGCCCGACATCGGCGATGCCAGGGATGTGGGTGTCGTAGAAATCCTGGTCAGGGCCGGCGATGCGGTGGTCGAAGGGCAACCCCTGATCATCGTCGAGACCGACAAGGCGTCGATGGAAATTCCATCAACCCACGGGGGGGTGTTGCAGTCATTGGCGGTCCAGCTGGACGACAAGGTCAGCGAAGGCTCGCCGATTGCCCGTATCGAGGTGGCTCGGCCAGCGTCGCCGCCGGTGCAAGCGTCGGTTCAACCACCGCCAGTTGCCCAATCTGTTGTGATTCACGCACAGCCTGCGCCTGTCGCTTCAGTGCATCCCATTGCCTCAAGGCCAGACTTGCCCCTGGCGTCGCCTTCGGTGCGCAAGTTTTCTCGAGAGCTGGGGGTTTCGCTGCAAAGCGTTCAAGGGACAGGGCGGCGTCAGCGCATCACCAAGGATGACGTCGTGGCCCATGTCAAAGGTGCGCTGAAGGCGGTGCCTCCCACGGTTTCACCCCTGGGTGATTGGCTGCCGTGGCCGGCGGTGGATTTTGCCAAGTACGGGCCGGTGGAAAGCAGGCCGCTGTCGCGGATCAGGAAAATCAGCGGAGCCAACCTGCATCGCAATTGGGTGATGATGCCTCACGTCACCAACCACGACGACGCCGATATCACGCAGCTCGAACAATTCCGCCAGCAAGTGAACAAGGACAACGCCCGGCTCGGGGTGAAAGTGACGTTGCTGGCGTTGCTGATGAAAGCCTGCGCGGCGGCGCTCAAGCAGTTTCCCGAGTTCAACGCCAGCCTCGACGGCGACGACCTGATCCTCAAAGGTTACGTCCACATCGGCTTCGCCGCTGACACGCCCCAAGGCCTGGTGGTCCCAGTGATCCGGGATGTCGATCAAAAAGGCGTCCTGGCGATTGCCCGGGAAATGTCGGAACTGGCGGCCAAGGCCCGGGCGGGCAAGTTGAGCGTTGCCGAGATGAGTGGCGGGTGCTTCTCGATTTCATCGTTGGGCGGTATTGGCGGGACGTACTTCACACCAATCATCAATGCACCGGAAGTGGCCATACTGGGCGTCGGCAAAAGTGTCGAAAGACTGGCACTGGATAGGGGCGAAGTGGTTGCGCGTAACATCCTGCCCTTGAGCCTGAGCTGGGATCACCGCGTCATCGATGGTGCGGCAGCGGGGCGGTTCAATGCCTATTTGACGGCGGTTCTGGCGGATTATCGGCGGTTGGTTTTATAGCCGGGAGCGGGTTGCTTTGGCCAAAAGCGAGCATTCTGTCAGCGCAGCTTTTGGGCATCTAGCCGAGCCTGAAACGCGTCGATTGAGTGACTTCGCAGAAAGCAGGGGCAGGATTTTATCTGCCCCCCCCCCTGTTGCCTAACCTCGCAGGAAAGCGAGCAAATCAGCGTTGATAGTATCGGCGTTTGTCGTGGGCATTCCGTGTGGGTAGCCCGAGTAGGTTTTCAGCGTGCTGTTTGGCAAGAGTCTGGCCGACAAGAGCCCGGAGTTTTCATAAGGCACGATCTGATCATCATCACCATGCATTACCAGCACGGGGATCGTGATGCTCTTCAGATCGTCGGTAAAGTCGGTTTGGGAAAAGGCCACGATCCCGTCGTAATGAGCCTTTGCACAGCCCATCATGCCCTGGCGCCACCAATTCAGGATGATGCCCTCGGACGGTTTTGCACCCGGGCGGTTATAACCGTAGAAAGGCCCCGCCGGAACGTCGTGGTAGAACTGTGCGCGGTTGGCCTTCAGCTGTGCCTGCAAGTCATCGAAAACCGACTTTGGCAAACCGCCCGGATTGCCTGGGGTCTGGACCATCAGCGGTGGCACGGCGCTGATTATCGCCGCCTTCGACACCCGTTCCTGGCCGTGGCGCGCAATGTAATGGATGACTTCACCGCCGCCGGTGGAGTGGCCCACATGGACTGCACCCTGCACGCCAAGATGGTTGACCACGGCCGCGACGTCATCAGCATAGTGATCCATGTCGTGCCCATCCCAGACCTGACTGGATCGCCCGTGGCCACGTCGGTCGTGTGCAACCACCCGGTAGCCGTTCGCCAGGAAAAACAGCATTTGCGCATCCCAGTCGTCCGCGCTGAGCGGCCATCCGTGATGAAAAAAGATCACTTGGGCATCGCGTGGCCCCCAGTCTTTGTAAAAGATCTCAACACCGTCCTGCGTAGTGACATAACTCATGTTCGCATCTCCTGTGTGGTAGGGAGGCCATGACCAAAAGCACTCGACCTGCGCCGTTCGGCTGCCCGGTAACGTTAGGTTTAAAGTCAACTTCAAGGTCGACGGGTTTTTTGGGTGGACTATGAGAACAGGCGAACTGGCGAAAATCAGCGGACTGGCGCCTTCACGTATCCCCGTTCCGGCTTTTCGCCTGGCACTGCCAAGATTGGCAAAAACCTCAAAGCAACCATTCAATGGCAGAATCACCTCAACGTGATTGTTTTGGAGAACACCATGCTTCGTGCGTTTGAACGAAGACTCGACCCCTTTCCTCCCGACGAGGTACCACCGCCACCCGAAGGCCTGGCTCGTTTCCTGTGGGCCTGTACGCGGGGCGCTCGCGGTTACATTCTGGTGTTTGCGCTGCTCAGTGCCGGCGTGTCGATTTACGAAGCCTGGTTGTTTTCGTTCCTCGGCCAGGTCGTGGACCTGCTCTCGACCTGGCAGGCAGGCGGCGAAGCGGCTGAGCAGGAACGCCGCGTGTTGTGGGGCATGGGCATCGTCATGGTGGCCAGTGTCGGGCTGGTGGCGTTGCGTACCATGGTGCAACACCAGATATTGGCGATTAACTTGCCGTTGCGGCTGCGCTGGGACTTCCATCGCCTGATGCTGCGGCAAAGCCTTTCGTTTTTTTCCGATGAGTTTTCCGGCCGGGTCACGACCAAGGTGATGCAGACAGCGCTGGCGGTGCGCGACCTGCTGTTCACCCTGATCGAGATCGCACCCGGGATCGGGGTGTATTTCATTGCGATCATCGCGCTGGCCGGCGGCTTCGCTTTGAAACTGATGCTGCCTTTCGTTGCCTGGGTCGTGTTGTTCGGGCTGGCCATGGGGTACTTCGTGCCTCGCTTGGGGAAAGTCGGGCAGGAACAGGCCAATGCGCGGTCGATGATGACCGGGCGTATCTCGGACGCCTACACCAACATCACGACGGTGAAGCTGTTCTCCCATTCCAATCGTGAAGCGCACTTCGCGCGTGCGGCGATGGAGGATTTCAAGCAGACCGGTTTTCGCCAGATGCGCCTGGTCAGCCAGTTCGAAATCGTCAACCAGGCGTTGGTGGTGGCGTTGATCATGGCCGCCGGTGGCTATGCGCTGTGGCTATGGCACCAGGGACAGGTCGGCGCGGGTGCCGTGGCGGCCATCACCGCCATGGCGTTGCGTATCAATGGCATGTCGCACTGGATCATGTGGCAAATGACCTCGCTGTTCGAGAGCATCGGCACCGTGCAGGATGGCATGGAGACCCTTACCCGCGGGCCAAAGGTGAAGGATGCGCCGGACGCGGGCGTGCTGGTGACCTCCGGTGGTGCGGTCACCTTCGATAAGGTGAGCTTCAATTACAACGGCGAACGCCAGGTGCTCGATGGCCTGAGCCTGAGCATCCGTGCGGGCGAAAAAATCGGCCTGGTGGGCCGCTCGGGCGCCGGCAAGTCCACGCTGATCAACTTGCTGCTGCGCTTTTACGACGTCGACAGCGGGGAGATTCGCATCGACGGCCAAAACATCGCACACGTGACACAAGACAGCCTGCGCGGCGCCATTGGCATGGTCACCCAGGATACCTCCTTGCTGCACCGTTCCATTCGCGACAACATCGCCTACGGCCGTCCCGATGCGACTGACGCGCAAATCCGCAACGCCGCGGCCAATGCCCAGGCCGATGAGTTCATCAGCCAACTGAGCGACCGCCAGGGCCATACCGGCTACGACACCCTGGTGGGTGAGCGCGGCATCAAGCTGTCGGGCGGCCAGCGCCAACGCGTCGCGATTGCCCGGGTGATGCTCAAGAACGCCCCGATCCTGCTGCTCGACGAGGCCACCAGCGCGCTGGACTCGGAAGTCGAAGTGGCCATTCAGGAAAGCCTCGATGAAATGATGCAGGGCAAGACCGTGATCGCCATCGCCCATCGGTTGTCCACGATTGCGGCCATGGACCGACTCATCGTCATGGATGACGGCCGCATCATCGAACAGGGCACCCACGCCGAATTGCTGGCAAAAAACGGCGTCTATGCGCGGCTGTGGCAGCATCAAAGCGGCGGGTTCCTGGGGGAGGATCAGGGCGTGGTCGAGGCGATGGACCAGGCGTGAGCGTGATGGGTGTATTAATTATTCCGGGTGACGCGCCCTGCAGTATCAGCGATGGTTGCGATAGCGTTCGGTCAAGGACTGCACGCGGTTGACGTAGGATTGCGTCTCGGCGTAAGGAGGTACCCCGTTGTATTCGGCCACGGACGCTTCGCCGGCGTTGTAACCTGCCAACGCCAGCATCTGGTTGCCGTTGAAGCGCTTGAGCAGCCAGGCCAGGTAGCGCACGCCGCCACGAATGTTCTGTCGTGCGTCGAACGGATCGTCCACGGCGAAGCGCTCGGCGGTGGCGGGCATCAACTGCATCAGCCCTTGGGCGCCTGCTTCGGAAATGGCGTTGGGGCGAAACGCCGATTCGGCATGAATCACTGCGCGGACCAGCGCCCGGTCGACGCCATAAAGACCCGAAGCGGCTTCGATCTCCCGCCGATAGGATTGAGTGTCCAGGCGCAGCGAGGCGACCTTGAAATCCTTCGGCGCCATGCACAGATAGCAGCCCTTGATGTAATAGAGCTCAAGGACATCGACCCGTGCGGAGATCCCGACAGGGCGTCGGCTTACATATTGACGAATCCCCCTGTGGATGAAGGTATACACCCGAATCCGCACCGCGCCTGGGTCGTCGTCTCGCACAAGCCGTGGCAAGGCCAATGCGTTGGTGCCGACACCGGCGTCCGCCATGCCATTGAGGCGAGTGCAGCGGGCGCTGCTAATGGCTTGGCTGGTGTAGCTGATGGTTCCGTCCCTGGCGTGGCACTTGAACATGGCGCTGGCGCACAGTGGAGCGGCCAGCAAGGCCAGCTCGATGCAGCCAAGAAGGCTCTTGCGAGCCCATCGCCATGCTCTGGAACTCATCACATCGCTCCGCGCCGCAGGCGCCGAACAGGCTTGGGGCGCCTGGCCCCGGCGCTGCCTTTGGAGTGCGGGTGCCCGCTTTTTGTTCTGATAGTTATACCCCTTGTAGCCGGCCTTGGAACTTGCGTTGACGTACGGGCTGCCGGGTGCCGGAAACGTTATTTCACGTCGGTAATGTTGGCTTAACTCAGAATGAGTTTTATCGCCTTTGGCAGGCCTGTTGGGTCGATTGTTTTCAATTGTAAGAGCCATTTACAGCTACTACACTCCAGCCCATGAAACGCTATCTGCGGTTTTGCATCATCTTCTTGATCAGCCTGGCGCTTCCCCTCAACGGGATGGCGGGCGTCCAGGCACCGACGGAACCTTGCCCAATGAAGGCCATGGGCATGGCGATGATGGACGACATGGGCATGGACTGCTGCAACGATATGAAAAGCCCTTCCGAGCACGGCAAGCCTTGCAAGCCGGGCCAGGAATGCAAGACAGGCGGGATGCTGCAAGTCTCGATCTTCAAGCCTCCCGTAACCTTGTTCAGCCCGGTAGCGATTTCCTTTTTCAGCGATTCTTTACCCCTACAGACCCCATCCGGGGTATGGCGACCGCCTCGCGTTTGATTCCTGTCCCACATTGAGCCGCATTCCGCGTTAGCGGGATGGACTAGCTGCGCGCATGCCTTTTGGCGCGTGCAGTGGATGATCACAGGAAACATAAACATGAACTCCAAGTGCTATTGCACAGGTTGGTCACGCGTGGCCGGTCTGGTGGCAAGCGTGCTGGCATCGCCGAGCTTCGCTGCCGCATTGACACTCGATGAAGCGTTGCGGTTGGCCGAAAACAATGCGCCGTCGCTGACCGCACAAGACGCCAAAATTCAGGCTGCCAGCAGTGCAGCCATTCCCGCCGGTGAACTGCCTGACCCCAAGCTAGTGCTGGGGGTGCAGAACTATCCCATTGGCGGTCCGGATCGCTGGAGCGTCGATCAGGACTTCATGACCATGCAAATGGTCGGCGTCAGGCAGGAGATGCCCAACAGCGACAAGCGCAAAGCACGGATTGAGGTTGCCGATGCGGCCGTGGATCGCGCCGCTGCGGAGCGTCGAGTCGAGCGCCTGAAGGTGCGCCAGTCCACGGCGTTGGCCTGGATCAGTAGCTACTCGGTGGAGCGCAAAGATGCGCTGTTCCAGGACTTCTACAAAGAAAATCGTCTGCTGACCGATACCGTCCGGGCCCGGATTGCCGGTGGTCGAGCTCAACCCGCTGATGCGGTGACACCCCAGCAGGAAGCGGCTCAACTGGCCGAGCAACAGGACGATCTGATTCTCCAGAGAGCACAGGCCCGGGCGGCGCTCAAACGCTGGATTGGCTCCGCCGCCAATGACAAGCCGGTTGGCAGTTTGCCTGAATGGCCAGTCGATACCTCTAGCTACTCCCATAAACTGCAACACCATCCCGAGTTGGCCGCGTTTGCGCCCATGACCCGCGAAGCGCAGGCCAAGGTTCGTGAAGCCGTGTCGCAGAAGCAGTCAGACTGGAGCTGGGAAGTGGATTACCAGCGCCGTGGCCGTGAGTTCGGCGATATGGTCAGCGTGCAGTTTTCCTGGGATTTACCGCTTTTTCCTGACGCTCGCCAAAATCCCAATATCGCAGCCAAACAGGCTGAACTCCGCCAGCTTGAGGCCGAGCGTGAAGCGCTGTCACGTGAGCGTACCCAGCAACTGGAAAACGAACTGGCTGACTATGAGCGCCTGAATCGTGCCGTGCGCCGCAACCAGGAAAGCCTGTTGCCGCTGGCTAAGGAAAAGGTCGAACTCAGCATGGCCAGTTATCGCTCGGGCAAAGGCGATTTGAACGCCGTTGTTGCCGCCCGACGAGAACTCATCGAGGCCCGCCTCAAACAGATCGATGTGCAAGAGCAGCGAGCGCTGACCGGTGCGCGGTTGTATTTTGCTTATGGGGAGTCCAGCCAATGATCCTTAAAAAGTGGAACGGGGCATGGCTGGTAGGCGTCTCGCTGGCATTGGGTGTTGCCGGTGGTTACTGGTTCGCTCACCAAGGCATGAGCGGAACACCCAATACCGCCCGGGAGCAGAGCCTCAAATCACCGGGCGAACGCCAAGCACTGTATTGGTACGACCCCATGTACCCGCAGCAAAAGTTCGATAAGCCGGGTAAGTCTCCCTTCATGGATATGCAACTGGTCCCCCAATACGCCAGCGGCGCAGGGGATCGTTCGAGCATCAGCATCGATCCGGGTGTGACCCAGAATCTCGGACTGCGTTTTGCAACGGTCACCCGTGGGATCGTTGATTCCACCCTCGAAGTGACAGGTGTCTTGGGATTCAACGAACGTGATGTCGCTGTGATTCAGGCACGCACCTCTGGTTTTGTGGAGCGGGTCTATGCCCATGCGCCCGGTGATGTGCTCAAAGCCAACGCGGCGTTGGCGGATATTCTGGTACCGGAATGGGCCGCTGCTCAGACTGAGTTCCTTGCCCTGAAGCGCAACGGTGATGCTGATTTGTTGGCCGCCGCCCGCCAACGACTGCGGCTCACAGGTATGCCGACAGCACTGATTACTCAGGTAGAGCGTGGCGGCAAGGTTCAGCCGTACCTGACGCTGACCAGCCCCATTGCCGGTGTGCTGCAAGAATTGAACGTCCGGTCGGGCATGACCGTGGCGACTGGCGATACTTTGGCACGCGTCAATGGCTTGAGCAGTGTCTGGCTAGCCGTGGCCGTTCCAGAATCGGATGGCGGATCGATTAGCGTGGGACAGGCAGTCGAAGCGCGTCTGCCAGCTTTCCCAGGGACAATACTCAACGGCAAGGTCAGCGCGATTTTGCCCGAGACCAATCCGGACAGCCGCACGCTTCGCGTACGTGTCGAGTTACCCAATACGGACGGGCGCCTCAGACCGGGTTTGACGGCACAGGTGCGCCTGAATCGTTCGTCCGGGCAGAGTGTGTTGTGGGTGCCGAGCGAGGCGGTGATTCGCACGGGCCGACGTGCCTTGGTGATGCTCGCCGAAGACGCCGGCCGCTTCCGCCCTGTTGAAGTGCAACTTGGGCAGGAGAGTGATGGCAAGTCGGCAATATTGAAAGGTCTGGAAGAAGGTCAGAAGGTGGTTGCGTCTGGTCAGTTCCTGCTCGACTCGGAGGCCAGTCTAAAGGGCATTGTTGCAAGCTTGGAGGAAGAGTCACCACCCGGCGCAGCAGCCTCCAGCTTTCATGAAGCGGATGGGCAGATCGTTGAGATCAACGATAAAGAAGTCACGCTCGCTCATGGCCCTTTCAAGACACTCGGCATGCCTGGCATGACGATGACGTTTCCACTGGCCAATCCGACGCTGATGCAGGGACTGAAAGCGGGTGACAAGGTTCGTATCGCGGTGAGTCAGTCCGATGATGGTTTGCGTGTTGAGCGCCTGGATAAATCGGGGAGCCAGCCATGATTGCTGCCCTCATTCGTTGGTCAGTGGCCAACCGATTCCTGGTGCTACTGGCGACTCTGTTTGTTACGGCCTGGGGCATCTGGTCGGTGCAAAGCACACCCATTGATGCACTGCCGGATCTCTCGGATGTTCAGGTGATCATTCGCACCCCTTATTCGGGACAAGCGCCGCAGATTGTCGAGAACCAGGTGACCTATCCGTTGGCCACCACCATGCTCTCGGTACCGGGCGCCAAGACGGTGCGTGGCTATTCCTTCTTCGGCGACAGCTTCGTTTACGTGCTGTTTGAAGACGGCACTGACTTGTACTGGGCTCGCTCGCGGGTGTTGGAGTACCTGAGCCAAATACAAGGTCGCTTGCCGGCCAGCGCCAAGCCGGCGCTGGGGCCGGATGCGACGGGGGTGGGCTGGATCTATCAGTACGCACTGGTGGATCGCAGTGGCGGACATGATCTGGCGCAGCTACGCGCACTTCAGGACTGGTTCCTCAAGTTCGAACTCAAGACCCTGCCCAACGTAGCGGAGGTGGCCACGGTGGGGGGCATGGTCAAGCAATATCAGGTGCAGCTTGATCCGCTCAAACTGGCCAGCCTCGGTATCACTCAGGCTGAGGTAACGGAGGCTATCGGCAAGGCCAATCAGGAAACCGGTGGTGCCGTGCTGGAGATGGCAGAGACCGAGTTCATCGTGCGGGCTTCCGGCTACCTGAAGACGCTTAATGACTTTCGGGCGATCCCTCTCAAGCTGGCTTCGGGAGGCGTGCCGATAACCCTTGGCGATGTCGCCACCCTTCAGTTGGGGCCGGAGATGCGGCGGGGCATCACTGAACTCGACGGCGAAGGCGAGACGGTCGGCGGCGTGGTGATTTTGCGCAGCGGCAAGAACGCTCGCCAGACCATTGCAGCGGTCAAGACCAAGCTCGATGAACTGAAAAGCAGTTTGCCGGCTGGAGTGGAAATCGTCACCACCTACGACCGCAGCAAGCTGATCGACCGCGCCGTGGAAAACCTCAGCCACAAGCTCATCGAAGAGTTCATCGTTGTCGCGCTGGTCTGCGGGATCTTTCTCTGGCACCTGCGCTCATCGCTGGTGGCGATCATCTCCCTGCCGGTTGGTGTGTTGATTGCCTTCATCGTTATGCGCTATCAGGGAATCAACGCCAACATCATGTCCTTGGGCGGGATTGCCATCGCCATCGGCGCCATGGTCGATGCCGCCGTGGTGATGATCGAGAACGCCCATAAGAAGATCGAGGCCTGGCATTCGGCCAATCCTGGGGAGGAACTGAAGGGGGAGCGTCATTGGCATGTGATGACCGAAGCAGCGGCGGAGGTTGGCCCGGCGCTATTTTTCTGCTTGTTGATCATCACCTTGTCGTTCATTCCAGTGTTCACCCTCGAAGCGCAGGAAGGGCGACTGTTTGGCCCGTTGGCTTTCACCAAAACCTACGCCATGGCCGCAGCGGCGGGATTGTCAGTGACCCTGGTGCCCGTGCTGATGGGTTACTGGATTCGGGGGCGAATCCCCAGTGAACAACTGAACCCGTTGAACCGGTGGTTGATTCGCATCTATCAGCCGGCCCTGGACGCAGTCTTGCGTCGACCAAAGATCACGCTGCTGGCGGCGTTCCTGGTTTTTGTCAGTGCGCTATGGCCAATGTCTCGTTTGGGTGGCGAGTTTCTCCCGCCGCTGGACGAGGGTGATCTGCTCTACATGCCTTCGGCTTTGCCGGGCTTGTCGGCGCAGAAAGCGGCGCAACTGCTGCAACAGACTGACCGTCTGATCAAGACCGTGCCCGAGGTCGAACACGTCTTCGGTAAAGCGGGGCGCGCTGAAACCGCCACCGACCCCGCACCGCTGGAAATGTTCGAAACCACCATCCAGTTCAAGCCACATGAGCAATGGCGTGCAGGCATGACCCAGGAAAAACTGGTGGAAGAACTGGATCGAGTGGTGCGAGTCCCTGGGCTGACCAATATCTGGATACCACCGATACGCAACCGTATCGACATGCTGGCTACGGGTATCAAGAGTCCTATCGGCGTGAAAGTTGCCGGCACCAACCTGACGCAGATCGATACCGCTACTCAGGCAGTCGAGCGTGTGGCCAAGGGCGTGGCCGGCGTCAGTTCGGCTCTGGCCGAGCGGCTGACCGGTGGCCGCTACATTGATGTGGATATTGACCGCAAGGCCGCTGCTCGCTACGGACTGAATATCGCCGACGTGCAGTCCATCGTGGCCGGTGCTATCGGGGGTGAGAATGTCGGGGAAACCATCGAAGGGCTCGCGCGCTTCCCGATCAACGTGCGTTACCCACGGGAATGGCGTGACTCGGTCGGTGCCCTGGAGCAATTACCCATCTATACCCCGTCAGGCAGTCAGATCACTTTGGGCACAGTGGCGACGGTCAAGGTGAACGATGGTCCACCAATGCTCAAAAGTGAAAACGCGAGGCCCTCAGGTTGGGTGTACATCGATGTGCGAGGTCGGGATATTGCTTCGGTGGTCAGTGATTTACGTCGGGGCATCAATGAGCAGGTCAAGTTGCAGCCCGGCATGAGCCTGAGTTACTCGGGACAGTTCGAGTTTCTCGAAAGGGCCAACGCAAGACTCAAGCTGGTAGTTCCTGCCACGCTGTTGATCATCTTCGTGTTGCTCTACCTGACGTTCGCCCGCTTCGATGAGGCCCTACTGATCATGGCCACTCTGCCATTCGCACTGACGGGCGGAGCATGGTTCCTCTATCTGCTGGGGTTCAACCTGTCGGTCGCCACCGGGGTCGGCTTCATTGCCTTGGCCGGTGTTTCTGCCGAATTTGGCGTGATCATGCTGCTGTACCTGAAGAACGCCTGGGCCGAGCGTGAGGATCTCGGCGACGACACCGAGCGTGGACTGGTTGCGGCGATTCGCGAGGGCGCCGTGCAGCGCGTTCGCCCCAAGGCCATGACCGTGGCCGTCATCATTGCCGGACTGTTGCCCATCTTGCTGGGAAGTGGCACCGGCAGTGAAGTGATGAGCCGCATTGCCGCGCCCATGGTGGGCGGCATGATCACGGCTCCCTTGCTTTCCCTGTTTGTCATTCCGGCAGCCTATCGTTTGATGCGTCGTCGGCACCTCAAAGCTGAACCCGTCCACGGTCAAGGAAAATCCGTATGAAACTGATGCAGATTGCAGTTGCCAGTACCGCATTTACGCTTTCACGTTCTGCCCACTCGGAGGACATGCCGGGTATGAAAATGGACGGTAGGGAGGGCATGCAAATGGAGCAGGAAATAAACCAGGCTCACTTATACCGTCACTCAGTCAGAACATGCAGTCTTCGCCTGCCCACAGCAGCCAATGAGCCGAATCGAGAAAAACTCGGATATTGACGTTGATGCTCAAGTCAATACACGCAGAATGCCGCCGAGGAGTTGGCTTTTTTTACAAGCGACCGAGGCTGCCTTGGGTTTGGCGTTGCACTGTTTTTTCATAGTCGCGGGCCCTGGTCCGAGCTCCGTCTTTACAGACGAGGAATCGGTGTAACACAAAAAAGCGGTCACTGAAGTCCAGCGACCGCTGTCACTTTCAAGCAGGCAACGTAAGCGAAACAAGCTATACGAGATAGGGGGTATGAAACATCCCGATCGCCGGGACCTATCGGATTGCCGATTGGCAGCCATACTTCTGCATCAACGGCACCGTTCCCGGGGTTGCCACGGTGGTACGCCGAATGAATGCGACCTTCCGGTCATTGAACTGCGCTGGAGGTGCTTAATGCTGTCCTTGCTCTCTGAACGTCCATTGATCTGGGGCCTGGCCTTGATCCTGATCGATATGGTGATGTGGCGTGTGGTCGGTTCCCATCGGTACAACTGGAAAGTACTCGCGCGCTTGGTCATTTTTTCGTTGTACAGCGTGCTGTTGTTCCATGAAGGCTTGAGCCCATGGGAGCCGGCGCCCTCGATCGATGACGCGCCGCTGCAATTTGCGCACACGGTATTGCAGATTATCTGGTGGCTGTTCGGGGCGCGTACTCTCACGGTGATGATCGGCGCCGTGATGATGTATCGGGTAGGGCACGCCGGGCGGTTACTCCAGGACTTGCTCGGCGCGGTGATCTTCCTGGTCGCGGTGATCGCCGCGCTGGCTTATGTGCTCAACCTGCCGGTCAAGGGGGTTCTGGCGACGTCCGGGGCCTTGGCGATCATTGTCGGTCTGGCCCTGCAAAGCACCCTCAGTGACGTCTTTTCTGGAATCGTCCTGAACACCACCAAGCCCTATAAAATCGATGACTGGATCGCCATCGACGGCACCGAAGGCCGGGTGACCGACATCGATTGGCGTGCCACGTTCCTGCAAACCTCCCAAGGCAGCATGATCGTGATTCCGAATTCGATGGCGGCCAAGGCCAAGATCACCAACTTCAGTCGGCCCAGCGATATGTTCGGTGTTTCGATCAGTTTGTTGATCAGCCCGCATGTGCGTCCAAACAAGGTCTTCGATGCCCTTGAGCGGGCAGCCCAAGGCTGCCGCATTCTGTTGACCAAACCCGCTCCCAAGGTCACGATAAAAAGTACCGGTGGCAATGGCGTAGAATACGAAGTCAGCGGCTTTGTGCTGTCGATGGATCAGAAGCGTACGGTGCGCAATCAAATGTACGATCTGGCGTACCGGCATTTGCTGGCGGCCGGTATCAGCTGGATATCGACCATTGAACATAGTGAGCCTGCGCGTCTGTCGCGAGCCAGAGCCTTGCTGGACAACACCAGCATTTTCTCGACCAACTTGAGCGAGGAAGACAAGGACCACGTCAGCCAGAACATGACCCTGCAGTCCTTTCCCCCTGGCGAAGTCATTCTGGCGGGTGGGCAGGTCAGCTCGCAGTTGTACATCATTGAGTCCGGCGTGGTGACGGTGGCGTTGTTTCGTGGAGGCGTCAAATTCGAAGCCGGGCGCATGGGGCCGGGGGAGGTGATCGGCGAAGGCGGGATCGTCTCGGGAACAGCGCTGCCGGCGGAGTTCGCCGCGCTGACTTTTTGCAATCTGTATCGGATCGAACGGGATTATCTCCAGCCGTGCGTGGAGGCTCGTCACGAGATGTGTCAAGCGATGAAGGCGTTGCTGGATTTCCGCTTGCAGATAGCACATACGATGACTCAGGAAGAGCCGAAGGCCATCGAGAAAAAAGGTTTCCTGCAGTGGCTGCGCAGCCGGGTGTGATCGGTCATCAGGCATCGAAAAGGGGATTTATTTTTCTATCACTGTCCGCTTTTGGCTGTGGATTCAACCTGTCGAGCTGAGCGGTGAAACATGTCTTTGATTACCCGCCAGCGCCATCAACGCAAATCCTGCGGCTCCTGATCTTCGGTGACCTCCTGCCAGCTGTCATCGGGATCAAACCGTTTCATCGACTGTGCGAGTTTATAACCCTCGGGTCCCAGGTCTTTCTCAAACACCTGGCCCTCATGGCTGATCATGAAACTCATCACTCCGGTGTCATCGTATTTCGCCGGCCAGGCAATGAGGGCAAAGCCACGGCTCATCTTGTCGCCGATGAGGTAGCTGTAGGCGCCGCCAGGTGCCGAGGGACCTTGTCCGTCGAGGATTCGGAAGTGGTAACCATGCCAGTCTTCATCGGCGATGGCTTTGCCGAACAGCGGCCCCAACGGGCTGATTTGACCGCTGTCATCGTCCGCCCAATAAAGTCCGTCGTGCTTGCCGGGAGTGCTGAAGATTTTCTGCGCATATTCCAGGGCACCGTCCCCGTCACGGTCCACTGACGCATAGTCCATCTGGGCGTCGTGATAGGTCAGCACCGATTGCACCGCGGCCAGTTCGTTGCTGCCGATTCGCCGCGTACGGATTTCGGCGCTACCGGCCTTCATGTCGAAGCGCCAACCCTTTTCGGCTTTTACCAAAGGTATTGGCAGCGTCCAGTGGTCACTGCCGACCGACAGGACAGCTTTTCGCTCACTGGTTTTTTCGATGGCATGTTGCTCGCGGTAAAGCTTTAAAAACGCATCCACGTCACTGCGCTGGACGCCACCTCGCGGGATGTAACTGCGCCAGTCTTCACCCAGCAGCTGTGTCAGGCGTTCCTGATCGGCGTGTTTCGTGCCCAGTGCTTCGACGAACGCCTGGGCCGCCTTTTCCGGGGTTGGAAATGCCTGCTGTGCCGTAGCCACGCATGACCATGCCAGGCTGCCGATCATCAGGATACGAGGTAGCAAGCCCATGAATGCTTTCTCTTGAGGATGGTTTTTCAACGCCGGCCCCCCCCTCGTTGGCGCATGGGAGGACTGGATGGCCTGCTGATCTGATGACCGGCGGATCGCGCAGCACTGGGGCGCGTGGCGGATGCCTGGCTAGTACGGCCACGCAAGGCCTGGGCGTTCGATCGGGACGGCGAGCGTGCGCCGGCGAATGCGTTATTGCGGGCGCTGCCGGCACTGGCGGTCGGGCGCTTTTGCGTTCCCTGGCGCGCCTGGGATTCCTGGCGGCGCTGAGCGGTCTGGGCGGTCTGTTGTCTGGGTTGCTGATTTTCCCGGATGTTTCTACCCGTGCCTTGGCCTCTGTCAGACGCCTTCGGTCTGTCTGCACCGGCCTGCATGCGATTACCGACCGAGGGTTCGGACTGCGCTCTGCGCGTTTGATCTCGGGCCTGGCGATTGCTGGTGGCCGGTCGTTCGATACCGTGTCTGTCCATTGAACTGCGGGCATTTTCTCGGGCCTGGGCGCGTTGGGCATTGTCCCCGCGAAATGCCTGACGTTGATTGGCACCGTCCAGTTGTCGGCCGTACTGCTGACGGCTCCTGCTGTCTCGATAGGGAACGCCATCGCGGTGAATGGAGTTGTGCTGCCACTTGTTCTGGTTCCTGTTGATCTGGGTGTTGCGATTGATGTTGTTGTAGCGGTCGACATCGATGTCGATGTCGTTGTTGTCCCAGTCACAGTCACCCCACAACGAGGCGACGATCGCCACGCCGGTCCCGAACGCCAGCCCGGCCATCAAGGCCGATCCGGGGTAATACGCGGGAGGCGGTGGATAGTAGACGGGTGGAGAAGCAGGGTAGGCCCAGGTGCCATAGGTCGTGGTCGGATTGTAAGTGGGGACGTACACCACCTGCGGGTCGGCAGGCTCGATGACGATGGTGGTGGAGCTGCTGGCCGGGGCCTGGGCCGCTGGTGCTGGTGCGGGGGCAGGGGCCGCCTGAACCGTCACGTTCTGGTATTGGTTGCTCTGCAGGTTGCCTGCTGCCTGCGCCTGATGACGCAAGCGTTGCACGCCGTCCATGACATCGTCGGGTTGCGCCAGAAAGGCATCGCCCAGGCGCTGCACCCAGACGGGGTCTTGTCCGAGCGTCGCCAGGACCTGCGGGAATGCGACCAGCGCCTGTACGCTGGGGTCCCAGGTCTGGCTCGATACCTGTTTGACCGCGTCATCGCCCTTGGCGTCCGGATGGGCCTTGGACCAGGTGACTGCCTCGGCGATTTCCCCGGGGTAGGTGCTGGCCATCAGCACCTGTGCCAACAGTGGGTCCGGGTAGAGCGCAATGGGCGCCAGCATCTGGTCCAATTGCTCCTGGGTAAACACCACATCTTTGGACGGTGCCGTCAGGGGCGCTGTATCGGCAGCGTTGGCGGGTCCCTGCGGCGTCTGCGCCAGGCAGGAAAAACCCGTTAAAACCAATACAACAGACACTGTGTAAAGTAGAGAAGTGCGCATCGCCCCACCTCATGTGGTCAGGCAGGCTTGAGAAGGCTGGATCAATGTCGGGGAATGAAAGCAGCCGACCTCGATGACAAAAATAAGGGTAGCAGAGACCTACGTTTTAGCCGCCGTAGACTGGAAATTGATCTACTGAGGGCGCGATAGCTGAAAGTTGTTGTCAATGATGGTTTGCACGATTTCCACCGAGCCGTTTATGGCGAACTGAGCCCCCATGCATACGAGTAGAAAGCCCATCAGGCGTGATATCGCATCAATGCCTGACTCCCCTGTTATTTTCATGATTAATCCTGAACTGCGCAGGCAGACCCAGAGAATCATCGCCGTAAACAAGAAGATCAATGGTGGCGCGGTCAGTAGCACCCAGGCTGGAAATAACGTGCTGTGTTTTATGGTCGCCGAAGCGCTGATAATCATTGCGATGGTTCCAGGCCCGGCCGTACTGGGCATGGCCAGCGGAATGAAAGCGAAACTGGCTTGTTCCGTTGGGTTGTTCGCGGTAGCAGACGCCTGGACCGGCGGCGGGAAGAGCATCTTCAAGCCCATTATGATGAGAATGCCACCGCCTGCCATTCGCAAGCCCGGAATGGATATGTTGAAAGCGTCCATCACAAACTCACCGATGTAATAGGTCAGTGCCATGATGAGAAAAACATAGAACGAAGTTTCAAGCGCCTGTCTGTTTTTTTCTTTTTGGGTAAGGCCTTTGCTCAGGGCGATGAATAAAGCCACTGTGGTAGGTGGATTGGTCAGTGGCAGTAACGCCAGTAAGCCAAGCGCGATTGCATTCAACAAATCTGTCATATCGAAGCGTCCGCAGCAGCCTTCTTCAAGGCCTTTGCTTGTCAGGCACCTTAACGCGAGGTTTTGATCTTCATGACCTCGGTGTAGATGGCATTGATTGTCTGACCCACCTGGAGCTTCTTCATTCGGGCCGTAAAGCCGACCGCGGCCATGATCGAGGCAATGGCAACAACGACAAGGGAGGGGATCGGTTTCATGGGCCTGTTTTTCTTTTGTTGGCAGGTAGAACAGCGCTATGGATTACCGGTGGGAACGTTTTGCGCACAGGTCATAGCATAGACATTGATTGCCGGGCTTTCCCTTATGGTTCTGACAAGACGTCCGGGCGACCAGCGTCATAGTGTCGAAGATCAGCGCCCTGGGCCGGCAGTGCCCAGGGCAGGATGCCTCATGGAATTGGAAAGTCCGGTATGTGCGGCGGGCAAGATGAAGGCTTAACTAACCATCACCTCGTCCAGTGCCTGCTCGAGGGTGCTGACCGTGCGCTCGATATTGTGCAGCTTTTCGAGTCCGAACAGACCGATGCGGAAAGTCTGGAAGTCGGCCGGTTCGTCACATTGCAACGGCACTCCGGCGGCGATTTGCAGACCGTGGCTGGCAAATTTCTTGCCGCTCTTGATGTCGGCATCATCGGTGTAGCTCACCACTACGCCAGGGGCCTGAAAGCCGGCTGCGGCCACGCTTTTGATGCCTTTGCCGGTTAACATTGCGCGTACCCGATCGCCCAAAGCCTGTTGTTCGTCACGGACCTTGTCGAAGCCGTAGGCTTGCGTCTCTTTCATCACGTCGTTAAACCGCGCGAGGGAATCGCTGGGCATGGTCGCATGGTAGGCATGTCCGCCCTGTTCGTAGGCCTGCATGATCTGAAGCCACTTTTTCAGGTCGCAGGCGAAGCTGCTGCTCTGCGTCTGTTCGATGCGCTCGAGGGCCAAGGAACTGAGCATCACCAGGGCGCAGCAAGGGGAGGCGCTCCAGCCTTTCTGTGGTGCGCTGATCAGCAGGTCGACGGCGCATTTGTGCATATCAACCCAAAGCGTGCCTGAGGCGATGCAGTCCAGCACGAACAGGCCACCCACTGCATGCACGGCGTCGCCGACGGCCCGCAGGTACTCGTCGGGCAGGAGAATCCCTGATGAGGTTTCAACGTGGGGGGCGAAGACAATCTGCGGCTTGTGCGCCGCAATGGCTGCCAGCACTTCGTCCAGCGGGGGAGGGGCGTAGGCGGCCTGGCGACCCGTGTCGACCGGTCGGGCTTTGAGCACCGTAGTGGCCGCCGGGATGTTGCCCATCTCGAGGATCTGGCTCCAGCGATAACTGAACCAGCCGTTGCGTATCACCAGGCATTGCTGGTCGGTGGCAAACTGTCGCGCCACCGCTTCCATGCCGAATGTGCCGCTGCCCGGGACCACCGCAACAGCCTGGGCGTTGTAGACCTGTTTCAGGGTCCTGGAAATGTTCCTCATCACGCCTTGAAATGACTGCGACATATGGTTGAGCGAGCGGTCGGTGTAGACCACTGAGTACTCGACCAGCCCTTCGGGATCGACACTGGGATATAGCTGTGACATAGGTGACTCCTTCGACAGAGATCTCAGTGGTATCGACCCTGCCCTAAGGCTTGGCAAAAGACAAGATTGCTCGGGATGGAATGACGACTTCTGTCGAGCGGCCGGCATCATCAGGTCGATTACCGGACGTATTGGTGAGATCGAGCATTAAGTAGTAGCCAAATCTTGAAGTAAGACGGTGAGCGTTCCGATTAATGCCACTGACGCTTTATTTCCTGCCACTGGATGTCTGACAGCCACTTATCTGCCGCCGGAAAGAAAATGTTCTCCTCAGCATCCATATGATCGTAATATTTCGTGATGAAGTCATCGATAGCGTCAGCGATTACTCTCGTCTCCTGAGTTGAGTTCTCCAACATCTTGAGCTGTCCAGCAATGCGCTCAAATGCTTGATGATCTCGCTCGATATCTTTGACCCGTTGGTGGATCGGTGCCTTGGTCGCTAGCAAGGCCCACCGAATAAGCTCTTCATTTTCATGGTGGTGTCTCTCTGCATCACCATGCAAGGCTTCCAGCAGCTTAAACAACAGCTTGCAGTCATCGGCACTCGCGGATTCATGCCTCATCCTCTCCAGCAATCCTTTGATCTGAGTAATTTTGAGAGCTACCTCATGATGATAGGTGTGCAGTTTTTTCAGCAAGACGTTCATGTAAAATCCTCACTAATACACCAATAAACCACAGACTAAATATTATTAAACACCAACCTCCAAGGATAGCCAGATATATCAATTACCCTCATCACTAATACCTACAACCCAAGCACTCACTGGCGCGCATTTAACTTTTTTATTATAGTCTGGCGCACAACTCTCGCCCCAACAAATTTTCCGCCCTTGGATGAATTTGAAATATCAAGTGAATGCTCATATGCGCTATGCGAGCTACTTGAGACGCTTGCTGGAGTCGTTCAGTCAACCAAGTGTTCCCGTCGCGGCGGTCTACCCAGTCGGTAATTGCTCATCGATAACTGTTCGAGCTTTTACTGACTGGGTAGGGACGTGTGTGCCAAGCGCGCGCATGACGAAATGCGCCTCCAACGCGATCGGATTGGACTGCCGTTATCTCCAATCGAGCCGCGCGTGGATGTCTGCAAATGTCCACTTTTGGCCGATAGGTGCGTGTTGCGAAGGGCTTCATTCGACCCAAAAGTGCGAAAATCACAAGTGCCAACGAAACACGTGGCAATTCATCCAACGGGCATGACTGACCTGATGTGCCATGCCATGCCATGCCATGCCATGCCAAGGCAAGGCAAGGCAAGGCAAGGCAAGGCAAGGCAGATGGTCGGGTGCATGACTAACGCCTAAGTATGTAGCCGATGGTTATGGTGGCTATACGGCCAAGAGGATGTCGCAGTATCCTCCAGTGCACCGTGTGATGGGGCAGCCAGTTCCTCCAGATGGTTAATGACGTCGTCCGGTTTGAGCACCAATACGTCGCTGTCCAGGGTGTCTAAAATCATCTCGGCGGTGTTGCCGATCAATGCGCCGGATAGTCCGGTACGGGCCACGCTGCCGATCACCGTGAGCACGGCTTCGAGCTTGCGTGCGATGTGCGGGATCAGCACATCGGCAGGACCTTCTTCGATATGCAGGCGGTCGTCGCTGACGTCGAATTCGGCCTGGAATGTCTTGCACAGTTCGCGATACAGCCCCTGAATGCTTTCTTTGAGTTGGAACTTAGAGTCGGCCGCCGACAGCATGGGATAGGGATGAGCGCTCAACATATGCAGGGTGCCGCCGGCCAGTGCGGCGATGTCATAGCCGTGGCTGACGATGCCGGAATGCAGGACGCGATGCTCCATGTCACTGCTGCCAGCATCTATTGCCACGAGGATGGTGCCACCGACCCACGGCTTTGCGGATTTCACGATAAGCACCGGACTGGGGCAGTATCGCAGTATCTTCCAGTCCTCTGGGGTGAGCAGGGCCTTCATCAGCGGGGTGTCAGGCAGGTGCTGCTTGATCACCAGGCCGCAGCCCTCCGCTTGCTGGGTGGCGATGATGGTCTTGTGTGAACTCCCATGCCATGCCTGCTGGGTGCTGACGCTAAAACCCTCCGCTACCAGGACGCCTTGCATGTCGTTCAAGTAGGAGCAGTGCTGCTGTCCCTTGTCACAGGCCAGCAGATGCAGGTGCGACTGGGTCGCGCTGGCAATCATTCTGGCTCTATTCAGTGTCAGGTCGTTGGACTGCTGCGAGTCCACCACCACCAAGGTATTGCGAATGGTGTGCATGAGCGTCTTCCTGTGCAGGAGTGCAGTTTTTATGTTGGGCGGCGGCACGGCGTTCTAGACGTATGCCGTTTCGGGGTGTACGCGTTAGGCCACCCCTTATCCGCCCGTCAACCGAAAGCTCACTTACCGACATCATGCACGCGACAGCTAAAATCGAATGCCTGCCGGCCCAGCCCAATTGTTGACGCTTGATTCGAGTTGGCAGTAATTACTGAATCGGCTGCTGATCACTCATGCAACTGCGCAAGTTAAGCATTGGCGCTGTTCTACCATTGCATCTATATTGAGTTGTAACGCGGCCGGTACACTTCGTTCCGACTAAATTGCGTTCTTCCTGATGGTTGCGCTACTGGTAAAGACGCGTGTGAACCTCGACCGCGTTCAGTTCCAAGCCTGCGCCTATCCGCCCGCGCCTTTATTACGCGCAGATGGATACCTCCGACCTTGGTGGAATAAATCGAGTTGATCTTTTGCAGGCGTTTTTTTCCGCTCAACTCGGTTGCCAAGTATGACGAATATTCAGCTTAAGGCTTAGTTAGTTGGTCGGTTGAGTTAGTTGATTTTCACCTAAGAGCTCCCTGAATCGACCCTGTTCGATCTGACGGAAATGCGCTGTTAGGCTGGTTGGACGGCTGAAGCATGTCCGGTATAAGCACAATTTGAATGTGCCTGAATGACAGTTCTGGCCGATAGCGGTTGGGTGATGGTTCTTTTACATGGATATTTCAAGGTCGAAATCGTCCTTTATAGTTTCTATCCGGTTATCCAATCGTCCTCAAAGTAGGGCATAAGGCCTGAACAGCATCCGGGATGTATCGCTGACGCCCCCTAAGTGTTTATCGTATGCCTGCTCAATCTGACCCGTTCGGTACATTTACTTAGTGCCCTATCGATCAGCAGTCGGAAGTTTTCATGGTTTCGATCGACCATCATTGAGGTCGTTGAATACTCAACAATACGGTCGAGAAGTACAAGTTTTCCGGTGGCGTATTTGTCAGCGAGCTCATGTTTGAGCATCGTGCGTTCGGCAAAAAAATCTGCGTTGCCTTCGGCGACACGCTGAAGACCCACGCCAGTGTCTTGCACCGGGACGAGCGTGGCGACGACTCTTAACGATCGCATCTGGCAGAGATCGATTACATATCCACTGGCTTTACCAGCTACCTGGGTACCAAGCGGTGCGAAGTCAGGTACATACCCGAGAGCCACGGAGTGACTGTTGCGCACCCGTTCAACGGTATCGGCTTCCGCGACAGCGGGTATCAGGGAAAGCAGGCAGGCAAGAAGCAGGTCGATGGCCTTGCTCGATTTTGCCCTCATTGCTCACTTTCCCGTCACGGGTTTCTTTTGATGGGCAACGGTCCAGCTTCACATTATTTCTGGCGAAACCACCCACACGCTGCATGGCATCTTGTATAGCAGATGTTCCACGGTGCTGCCGACCAATCGCTCCATGGCACCGTGACCAACGCGTCCCATGACAATGACATCAGTGTCATAAGCCCTGGCATAGCTGGAAAGCACCTTGGCCGGATTGCCCATGATCATGTGCTGGTGCTCCGGTGTAATCCCGTTGCGCTCCGAAAGCTCGCGGAACGCGTCAGCCTGCGCATCGAAAAGTGTCTTGGCTTTGCTCGAAGAAAAAAATGCCGAACCATTACTGAAGCCAAATTCATCTGCGCTGATGGATGAGAGGTCATGGGCGTAGATCACGTCGAGCTCGGCGTTGCAGGTAATGGCCAGTTTCGACGCCTCGTGCAAGATCCTGTCGTTGAAGCCTTCATATTGGTCATCACGATGAAAAGGGTCGACGGCGGCGACGATTTTACGCGGCAAAGCGTGGTGCATATGGCTGACAAAATGCAGCGGTACCGGGCATTCGCGCAGCAGATGGATATCCAGTGGAGTAAACATCAGGCGCGACAGCAGGGATTCGTGCTCCAGTGCCTTGATCACAACAGCCATCTGCTGTTCTTTCAGATGAATGAGGATTTCTTGCAACGGCCGCTCCACCCACACCACTTCAGTGGTGACGTGAACCCCGATTTTACGCAACGGTCTGGCCTGGTCTTCAAGCCATTGGCGATGACGCTCGACATAGCCCAGCCGCATCTGTTCCAGCGCTTGTTCGTTGACCATTCCAGCCGTCGCAAGCCCTTCGAGGTAATCGAACGCCACGATGTGCAGTGCCGCATCCGAAGCCTTGGCCAGCGCGGCAGCCCGGTCAAAGGCAGGGCTGTTTTCCATCAACGGTGAAACGATCAGCATGAAACGTGATTGATCAGACATGACAGATCTCCGGTAGGTATTCGCGCAATGGGCTGCACCCATGACTGGGGCGTTGGGCAGTAACGCCTTGCTCTTATCCTGCAACTGGCCGGAACGGCGGGTTTGATCTGTATCAACTGAGAGGGGGAAGGACGCTGTCGGCCGACGTGCGGTTGCCCAAGGTTCGTCCAGTGACGAAATAGTTGACCATTATCAATCCTTCGTTCGCCACGCTGGCGCAGTCTTTGGGTTCGTGCTGAACGTTGGCTTACGTGACAAAGGAGGGCACACAATGGCAATCATGAAAGCGGCTGTGTTCGTCGAACGAAACCGGATCGTGCTGGAAGACAAGCCCATCCCTGAAGTCGGGCCGCTGGATGCATTGATCCGGATCACCACCACGACCATTTGTGGCACCGACGTACACATCCTGCGCGGTGAGTATCCAGTAGCCAAAGGCCTGACCGTGGGTCACGAGCCGGTGGGCATCATTGAGCGGCTGGGTTCACAGGTGCGAGGTTTTGTCGAAGGCCAGCGGGTGATTGCCGGTGCTATCACGCCCAGCGGACAGAGTTATGCCTGCCTGTGTGGTTGCGGCTCACAGGACGGTCCGGACACCCGTCATGGTTTCCGTGCCATCGGGGGCTGGAAGTTTGGCAACACTATCGACGGCTGCCAGGCCGAGTACGTGCTGGTACCGGATGCCATTGCCAATTTGTGCCCGATTCCCGACGGGCTCAGTGACGAGCAGGTGTTGATGTGCCCGGACATCATGTCCACCGGGTTTTCCGGGGCAGAGCGCGGCGAAGTGACCATTGGCGATACGGTTGCCGTGTTTGCCCTTGGGCCAATAGGCCTCTGCGCGGTGGCGGGTGCACGACTTAAAGGCGCGACGACGATTATTGGCGTCGATGCCGTGGCTGAGCGAATGGACGTCGCGCGACAATTGGGCGCAACCCATGTCGTCAACTTCAAGGACGGTAACGTGGTCGAGCAGATCATGGCCCTGACCGACGGTCGGGGTGTCGATGTGTCTATTGAGGCACTGGGAACTCAGGGGACATTCGAATCCGCACTGCGGGTACTGCGTCCGGGTGGTCGACTGTCCAGCCTCGGCGTTTACTCCAGCGATCTGCATATTCCCCTCGACGCCTTCGCCGCAGGGTTGGGCGACTACAGCATCGTCACCACACTGTGCCCCGGTGGAAAAGAGCGCATGCGTCGCTTGATGGCGGTGGTGCAGGGCGGTGGTGTGGACCTGTCGCCGCTGGTGACTCACCGCTTCAAACTTGATGATATCGAGGCGGCTTATGAGTTGTTTGCTCACCAACGGGACGGCGTAATGAAGGTCGCCATTACGCCCTGACGGTAGGCGGGACGAATCTCGATGTCGAACGGAGGTATCTATGATCATTGATATCACGCAGAAACCGACTAGCCATTGCTGGGTCGTGCGCATGGATGCTTTGGAAGTGAACTTCAATAGCCTGGGCCAGGCACAGGCTTTCGTTGGCCAACTCAAGGCACGTATCGATGCACCGCATGCCTGGCCCATACCCTCTGGTTCGGCAGCCTTTGCCAGACCGATGTCCGCTCCTCGAACGGCAAGCCCCAAGGGCGAAGAGGTTCGCGCCGACCTCGTGGAGTAATGCGTTGGGTCGGCATCGGACGAGGCTCAGGCGGATGACAGCCCAATGAACGAAACCTTCGGGATGGCGGGTGCAGCGGCTGCGCTGGGGATTGGCATGCTCATCGGCCTTGAGCGCGAACGACACAAGGGACAGGAGGAGACCCGTGCTTGTGCCGGTTTGCGGACGTATGCGATCACGGCATTGTTGGGTTATGTGGCGATGCAGCTCGGTGGCAACCTGCTGATCAGCATCGTCGCGATCATTCTGGGGGTGCTGGTCACCGTAGCGTACTGGCGCAGCCTGGGCGATGACCCCGGTGTGACCAGTGAAGTGGCGTTGCTCAGTGTCTTGGTGCTGGGAGGGCTGTGTGGTTCGAGGCCTGCGCTGGCGATTGCCATCGGCGTAGCGATCGCGGGGCTACTGGCCTATCGACAGAAGCTGCACTACTTCGCCCGCAGTCAATTGACCGATGCCGAGCTGGGTGACGGCCTGATCCTGTTGACTGCCGCGCTGGTCGTGCTTCCCCTGGCGCCGGACCGCTTTATCGGCCCCTACGGTGGCATCAATTTGCGCACCATTTGCACCCTGACGGTTTTGCTGATGGCAGTGGGGGCGATTGGGCATATTGCTGTTCGTACGCTCGGTCCCCGTTATGGTTATGCCATCAGCGCCATTGCCTCCGGGTTTGCCTCCAGTACAGTGACGATCGCCGTCATGGGTCATCTCGTCGCACGGCAGCTCGACAACATGAAGGTCCTGAGCGCGGCCGCGATCCTGTCGAACATGGCCACCTTCTTTCAGGTGGCGATGATCCTGGGGGCGGTTGACGCCGGCTTGCTGCGCCACATGTGGGGGCCTCTGATTGCCGGCGCCGTCGCGGCTGCGCTATATGGCGCGTGTCTAATGTTCCCCAGGCAGGCCACCGACGCCAACCAGCCAATCAAGGTCGGCGGTGCGTTCAACCTCAAACTGGCCCTGATCGTCACGTTGGCCATGACCGCAATCACCTTTGTTTCGTCCATGATGCTCAGCCATTTCGGTCAGGTGGGGGTCATGTTGACGGCCACGTTCGCCGGTCTTGCGGATGTGCATGCCTCGACGGCGTCGGTTGCCACGCTGGCCAAATCCGGTCAGTTGCCGTTCGATGCCATTGTCGGCCCTGTGCTGATTGCAATCAGCAGCAACTCCATCAGCAAGTGCGTGGTGGCGTGGGTCAGCGGTGGACGACGGTTCGCCGCCTACGTGATTCCGGGCCAGGTGTTGCTGACGCTGGCGATGTGGGCGGGCATGGGGGTGTCCTGACAGACATCGCGCGGGTAACTGACAAAAATCAAGTGGTCAGAACACTGAGCAATCAATCTGTAGCTCTACTGGATTGAAATGGCGCGTGCCGAGGTTCCCCCATGTCACAGACTCAACGCTTACTCTTGATCGCTCCCTCCGCCATGACCCGTACCCCGGCGTTCGACCGTGCCGCGGCCTTGGCGCTGGCGATGCATTTGCCATTGCACATCGTGGCGTTCGACTATTCACAGGCCCTGGCGGTAGCCGGACTGTTCGACCCGGAACAGTTCGACCGGGCACGGGCCGGCTATCTGCAAACCCATCGGCAATGGCTCGCGGAACAGGCCGGCTTGATCAGCAAGCATGGCGTCGAGGTCACCAGCGAGGTGGTATGGGTACAGGATCCTTATGCCGAGATCCTGAACTTCATCAACGAGATGCCGCTGACGCTGATCATCAAGGACGCCCAGGAAGAATCGGCGTTGAAACGGGTGTTTTTCACGCCGCTGGATTGGCAGCTGCTGCGTGATTGTCCGGTGCCGGTGCATCTGGTGACCACGCCTCTGAACCCCCGTCCGCGCAACATACTGGCCATCATCGATTTGTCGCGTGATGGAGATCAGGCCCCTGTGTTCAATGACCAGATTATCGACGCCGCGGCGAAACTGGCGGCTGTCTGCGAGGCCAGCCTGGAACTGCTGCATGTGTATGACTGGACGGTTGTATACGCTCAGGACATGGGCTTTGGCGCCTTACCGCTGGCCACCGGCCTCTATGAAATGTTGGGAACGGCTCAGCATGACGCGTTTGCGGCCATCGCTGAACGCCATGGCGTACCTGCGGAGCGTCGTCACTTTTACGAGGGGGCACCTGTGCCGCGCATTTGTGAGTTCGTCTCGGACCACAATACCGATGTCATCGTCATGGGTACTGTGCAGCACAAGGGTTTGAGAAAGCTTCTTGGGACCACGGCTGAGCAACTCTTGCATCGGGCGCCATGCAGTGTGCTGGCGATTAAACCGGGACGAATGCTGCAATCCTGAGGGCTGGATCGCCCCGCGATGGACCGTTGGCCGGAACATCGCGGGGACGATGGTTTACAGGTTAAGGCGATGGATGACCTGGCGGGAGTCGTCGGGATCGTTGTGCGTTTCGAAACCCAATGCCTTGGCCAGGTCGCGCATGGGGGTATTGCTGGCCGCGTCCACGGAATACATCTGGCGATAACCATTGTGGCGGGCGGCCTTGATCAAATGCTCCATCAGCCGTGTGCCCAGGCCCAGATGCGTCCATTCATCGGCAACCGTGACCGCGCATTCGCATTCATGTGCGCCGGTGGCTGCGTAGCGACTGATACCGATCTCGATCAGTTGACCATTGTCGTGGACCAGGGCGATGTAGGCCACGCGCTGTTTATTGTCGGTGTCCATCAATTGGTTGAGCATTGCCGTACCCGGCTCATTGATCTGTGCGAGAAACCGCATGTGCCGGGATTCGGGAGACAGTCGTTTGATGAAGGCATATTCACGGTCGCGATCCTTTTCGGCCAGGGGCCGGATCAGCACGTGGCGGCCGTCCCTGAGCGCTTCGACCCAGTGTTGGCCGTCGACGGCGGCGTAGGCGGCCGCGGCCCGATCATTGTGGTCTTTGACAGTGAGCATGGGGTATTCCTCCGGTGCGTTATTGCAGGGTGAAGGGCGGTAAAGACAACCGTGTTTGACTCCTTTGTACGCTGCTGTCCGCACTGGAATTTGATCTGGATCAGAGACCGGCGTCAGCTCCGTCAATTCACGCGTGTTTGATGTAAATCAACTCGCATGAGGGCTCAGAGCGCAGTGTTATAGCGTGCCGGCACGTGAAGACCGGGGTCGAACGGAGGTGTGTGATGAGTCAATATCAACGGTTGCTGTTGATCGTCGATCAAAGCTTGCAGCAGTCTCCCGCCATGCAGCGTGCCGTCGCGCTGGCCAAGGCCGCCGGCGCCATCCTGGATGTACGGGCCTTTGTCGAACCGGCACCCGTGGTGCATTTGTGGGACGAAAAGGTCGACGACGCCGAGCAACAGCGCTATTTGCGTCGCTACCGCCGCTGGGAGGCCGAAGAGCTCGACCGGCTCAGCGACCTGGATCTGGAGGTGACGGTCAAGGCCGTCTTCACCACCCATGCGCTGCTGGACATTTTGCGGACGGTCGAAGATCTCAAGCCCGATATGTTGATCAAGGATGTCACCCTTGAACCTGTGCTCAAGCGCGTGTTCATTACCCCACTCGATTGTCACTTGTTGCGTGAATGCCCGATACCCATGCACTTGGTCAACCACGTCCGCTACAGCTTGCCTCACCGGATCGTGGCGGCAGTGGACCCGTTCGATCCGGCCACGCAAATCAGCGGCTTGAATGACACCATCATCCAGACCGCCAATGCCCTGGCCCTGCAATGTGATGCGCCGTTGCACCTGCTCTACGCCTATGACTTGACGCCTGTCTTCAACAGCGATGCGCCACTGGCCGGGGGTGGGTGGGGCGTGGACCTCATCGAGGAGCTGCGCCAGTCCTTGCACCAGGCGTTTGTGACATTGGCCGAGCGCTACGGTGTGCCGCCTGAACGACGTCATTTCGTCATGGGGTTGCCGGTACCGGTGATCAGTGGATTCGTCGAGGAATATTTGGCCGACGTGGTGGTCATGGGCGCTGTGCATCGGGTGGGAATCGACCGGCTGATCGGCAGCAATACCGAGCGGGCGCTGTACTCGGTGCCGGGGAGTATTCTGGCGGTCAGGCAGCGCGTCAGGGAATAAGCACGATCGCGCCATTGAACTGCCCGGTCCGCAGCCGTTCCAGTGCCACGTTGGCATCGTCGAGGGCAAAGCGGGTAACGTCGCAGTGGACAGGCGTATGCTGCAACGTCTCGAAAAACGCTGTGCCATCGGCGCGGGTCAGGTTGGCCACCGATCGAACGCTGCGTTCACCCCACAACAGCCGATAAGGAAAGGCTGGAATGTCACTCATGTGAATGCCGGCGCAAATCACGCAGCCGCCCTTGACGGTGACGGCCAGGGCCAGCGGTACCAGCGCACCGACCGGAGCGAAAATCAGACTGGCATCGAGCAGGTGCGGCGGAGGCTGATCCGAAGGCCCGGCCCATTCGGCCCCCAGTGATCGGGCATACGCCTGACCCTCGCTGTCGTCTGGACGGGTGAAGGCATACACCTTCTGTCCGCGCCCGCGGGCGACCTGGATGGCCAAATGTGCCGCCGCGCCAAAACCGTAAAGACCCAGATGGTGAGCGTCCTTGGCCATTTGCAGGGCCCGAAAGCCAATCAGGCCGGCACACAGCAGTGGAGCCGCCTGGGTGTCGGACAGTGCCTCGGGAATCGGAAAGCAGAACCGCGCGTCAGCCAGGGTGTAGTCGGCATAACCGCCGTCCAGATGACAGCCGGTGAACCGGGCCTTGTCGCAAAGATTCTCTCGGCCCGAGCGGCAGAACACGCAGTGGCCACAGGTCCAGCCCAGCCAGGGCACGCCCACCCGGCGACCCATCCATTCGGACGCGACGTCGGCACCGACGGCTGAGACTTCGCCGACAATTTCATGCCCCGGCACCCGTGGCAGCCGCGCTTGGGGCAATTCGCCATCCACCAGGTGCAGATCGGTGCGGCACACGCCGCAGGCCAGGACTTTGATCAACAGTTGCTGTGAGCCTGGCGTGGGAATGGGGCGCTCTTGCAATTGTAACGGCTGGCCGGGGCGATGCAGGACCATGGCACGCATGAAGACACTCCAGACGGCAGGTGTCACCTCAGGTGACGATGGCAGCCCACGATCAGTTGCTTGAGCCCATCCATGTTCTGGATGTTGACGTCGCGACCGGTTATTTCCACCAAACCTTGGTCACGCAGGTGGGCGATGCCCCGACAGACGGTTTCGAGGCGCAAACCCAGGTAGGAGCCGATTTCCTCCCGACGCATTTTGAGCACGAAGTTGCGGGACGAATAACCGCGGGAGTTCAAGCGTTGCGACATATTCAGCAGGAACGCGGCCAGGCGTTCATCCGAGTTCATGTTGCCCAGCATCATCAGCATGTCGTGATCGCGAACGATCTCCCGGCTGAGGATCTTGTTCAGGTTGTGCTGCAATGAAGGCAGCTCTCGGGCCAGTTTTTCCAGATGAGCAAAATGGATGGGGCAGACCTCGCTGTCCTCCAGGGCAACCGCATCGCAGGTGTGTTGATCCGTACTGATGGCGTCCAGGCCGAGCATTTCACCCGAAATCTGGAACCCGGTCACTTGCTCGCGACCATCGATCGAAAGCACGCTGGTCTTGAATGAACCCAGGCGGACGGCATAAAGCGATCGTAATGGGTCGCCTGCGCGGTAGAGTGCCGAGCCTTTTTTGACCTTGAGCCGTTGCATGATCAGTGTGTCCAGGCGCTCGATTTCGACACCGGTCAAGCCTAGCGGCAGACACAACTCCAACACGCTGCAGCTGGAACACGCCGTTTTGAGGTGTTGATCGCGATACGATCGAGTTTCTGTCACGTGGAAGCCCTCCATATCAGCTTATTGAGCATAGTTTCTAGATTGCCATGGACGCGGGGAAAAGAGACATAAACCCGCGCGATTCGACGAGTGGATCCTGAACCGGATGTGTTTCAGATAAGTATCAGGGCGGATTTGAATTGCCTGCTGGCCGCCGCCTTGAAACTTGAGGTAAATCAAGTTGCAACTCTTCCAGACTTACAAAATCAACCCTATTGATCGGTGAGTTGGACACGGGTGGAGAATTGCGATGAGCGACGTTCTGAGTGCCGAGCAACTGGAAGGGCTGGATGCCTATTGGCGGGCATCCAATTATCTGGCGGTCGGGCAGATCTACCTCAAGGACAACCCGTTGCTGAGAGAGCCGCTGAGCCTGGCGCATATCAAGCCACGGTTATTGGGCCATTGGGGCACGACGCCGGGATTGAACCTGATCTACACGCACCTCAATCGGCTGATCAATCAGCACGATCTGAACATGCTGTTCATTGCCGGCCCCGGTCATGGCGGACCGGCGGTGGTGGCGCAGACCTATCTGGAAGGCACTTATACCGAATGCTATCCCTCGGTGGAGCGCAATGTTAATGGCCTGGTTCGCCTTTTCCGGCAGTTTTCCTGGCCGTATGGCATTTCCAGCCATGTGTCGGCGCAAATTCCGGGGTCGATTCATGAAGGTGGCGAGCTGGGCTACAGCCTGGCCCATGCCTACGGTGCCGCGTTCGATAACCCCGACTTGATCGTCGCGTGTGTGATCGGTGATGGCGAGGCCGAAACAGGTACGCTGGCGGCCAGTTGGCACTCCAACAAGTTCCTCAACCCCGCGCGTGACGGTGCGGTGCTGCCCATCTTGCATCTGAACGGCTACAAAATCGCCAACCCCACGGTGCTCTCCAGAATCAGCGAGGACGAACTGTCGGCGCTGATGTATGGCTACGGCTACGATCCGTACTTCGTCGAGGGCGATGACCCCATGGCGGTGCATCAGGCGCTGGCCAGAACCCTGGCTACGATGCTGCTCAAAATTGCCGAGATTCAGCGTGTCGCGCGCCAGTATCCGCAGAGTGGGCCAACGGAGCGCCAACTGTGGCCGATGCTGGTACTTCGCACGCCCAAGGGCTGGACCGGGCCGAAGTTCGTCGACGGTCATCGGGTTGAAGGCACTTGGCGGGCGCATCAAGTCCCTTTGGCCGATTTCCACCAACCACTGCACCTGAGTCAACTTGAGGAATGGCTCAACAGTTACCGTCCTGATGAATTGTTCGATGCCAATGGCGCCTTGCTGCCCGAACTGGCCGCCCTGGCACCTACCGGGCATCGGCGCATGAGCGCCAATCCCCGTGCCAATGGCGGTTTGCTGTTGCGCCCTCTGGATTTGCCGCGCTTCACCGACTATGCCGTCAAATGCGACATCCCCGGTACTGTGCGTGCCGAAGCGACTCGGGTCATGGGCACCTACCTGCGCGATGTCATGAAGAACAACCTGAGCGCCAGCAACTTTCGGTTGTTCGGCCCGGATGAAACCGCCTCGAACCGCCTCGACGCTGTTTATGAGGTGAGCGCCAAGACGTGGATCGACCCGCTAGAGCCTGAAGATCTCAATCTGGCGGCCGATGGCCGGGTGATGGAGATCCTCAGTGAACAGGTTTGCGAGGGTTGGCTGGAAGGGTATTTGCTGACGGGACGCCATGGTTTTCTGTCCTGTTACGAGGCCTTTATCCATATCGTCGATTCGATGGTCAACCAGCATGCCAAATGGCTGAAGACCGCCGCCGAAGTGCCGTGGCGCAAGCCGCTCGCTTCGCTCAATTTTCTGCTGACGTCCCATGTCTGGCGGCAAGACCATAACGGGTTCTCCCACCAGGACCCGGGCTTCATCGATCTGGTGGCTAACAAGAAGTCGGACCTGGTGCGCATTTACCTGCCACCCGATGCCAATTGCTTGCTGTCGGTGGCTGACCATTGCCTCAAAAGCCGCGACTACATCAACGTCATCGTCGCTGGTAAACAACCGGAATGGCAGTGGCTGGATATCGACGCTGCCCTGCGTCATTGCCAGGCAGGTATCGGTCGATGGGACTGGGCCTGCCGCGAGGATGACGACCCGGATGTGGTGATGGCCTGCGCCGGTGACGTGCCGACCCTGGAGACGCTGGCCGCCGTGACCCTGTTGCGCGAGTACGTACCGGACTTGCGGGTGAGGGTGATCAACGTTGTCGACTTGATGGTGCTTCAGCCATCCTTTCAGCACCCCCATGGTTTGCCGGACATGGCTTTCAACGAACTGTTTACCGTCGACAAGCCGGTAATCTTCGCCTTCCATGGCTATCCCGCGCTGATTCATCGATTGATTTACAAACGCACCAATCATGAGCATTTTCACGTGCGCGGCTTCATTGAAGAGGGCGCCACCACGACGCCGTTCGACATGGCGGTGATCAACAACATGGATCGTTATCGACTGGCGTTGGACGTCATCGAACGGGTGCCCCGGTTGCATGATCAGTTGCAAGTCGCGCGTTCGCGCTATTGGTCGACCATGGAAAAACACAAGCTCTACCTCATCGAGCATGGACAGGACATGCCCGAAGTACTGAACTGGCAATGGACGCCGGGAGCGGGCCGCTGAGTCCAGGGGCGGCGGTTGCATTGAATCGTTATCCGAGGGGGAGGCCAGTCATGAGCCAGTATCAGCGGTTGTTAGTGATGATCAACCCGGCCCTGCGCCAGGCTTCGTCAATCAATCATGCAGCCGCGCTGGCCAGGGCCAGTGGCGCGAGTTTGCACATTGCGGCGTTGATTGCACCGGTCAAAGGCCTGTCGATGTTTGACGAAGGCGATCGCAAACGGGTTCGCAAGCACTACCTGCAGAACCAGCGCGACTGGCTCGAGACCCAGGCGCAAACTCTGCGCGGCAGAGGGATCGAAGTGACCACCGAGGTGGCTTGGACCGATGACCTGGGACAAGACATCATCGATCACGTGACGGACATGCAACCCGACCTGCTGATCAAGCAAATTCAGCACGAATCAAAACTGAAGCGGGCATTTTTCACCGCGTTTGACTGGTACTTGCTGCGCCACTGCCCGGTACCGGTTTATCTGGTGGGCGGTAGCAGCTTCGTGTTGCCACGCAAGGTTGTGGCAGCGGTCGAAGTATCGGAATTCGATACCGACAACGCGTTGAACGACCTGATCATCAAACAGGCACGCAGCCTTGCCATGCAATGCAATGCCGAACTGCACTTGCTGTACGCCTGTGATATCCCGGCCGCGTATCTGGCGGACTTCGGCAACCTCACACTCGCGGAACTCACCCAGTCGCTTCGCAAGGATCTGGAAAAATCTTTCCTGCGGCTGGCGGGTCGGTATGGCGTGCCCTCTGAGCTGCGACATCTCATTGAGGGGCATCCGGTCAGGGTATTGAGTGAGTTCGCCCACGAACATCAAGTGGATGTCATTGTGATGGGCAAAACCCAGTCCCATGCAATGGGCAAGCTTTTGGGCAGCACGACCGAGCACATCCTGTACCAGGTGCCCTGTTGTGTGCTGGCGGTCTAGACCCTGTTGCGCCCTGGTGACACTCAAGTGCGATACGGTACGAGCGCTGGAAAGTCTTCGGGGGTCAGGGTTTCTTTCTCAAGCAACAGATGTGCGCCGGCGTCCAGATCGGCCCGGCGACTCTCCAGCAAAGCCCTGGCCCGCCCATAGGCTTCATCGAGCAGGGCACGTATGCACAGGTCGACTTCCCTGGCGGTCTGTTCCGAGTAGTCTTTCTCACCAGGCCCCGGCATGCGTTCGCCCAGGTAAGTCATGTTTTGTCGCTCCAGCACGGACTGACCGAGCTCGGTGCTCATGCCAAACCGGGTGATCAATTGGCGCGCGATATCCGTCGCGTGGGCCAGGTCATCGGCAGCGCCGGTGGAAATCTGGCCATAGGCGAGGAATTCGGCAGCGCGTCCGGCCATCAGGACGACGATTCGATCCTTGAGCATTTGGCAACTGATCAGGAAGTGATCTTCAGTCGGACGCTGCAGGGTATAGCCCAGCGAACCAATGGCACGGGGCACGATGGAGACTTTGTGCACCGGATCCATGGCCGGCAGACTGCTGGCGGCCAGGGCATGCCCCATTTCGTGATACGCCACCACCTGGCGCTCTTCGGGGCGTAGCACACTGCTCTTGCGTTCAATCCCGGCGACGATACGCTCTACAGCGGCCGTGAAATCATCGAGGCTGACCGCTTCGGCCCCACGACGGGTGGCGACGATGGCTGCTTCATTGACCAGATTGGCCAGGTCAGCGCCGGTGAAACCCGTGGTGATGTCGGCGATAGGGTCGGCATTGAGGGCAGGTTCCGTGGTGATTTTGTGCAGGTGAACCTTGAGGATCGCTTGACGACCTTTTCGGTCGGGGCGGTCGATCAACACCTGCCGGTCGATTCGACCGGCCCGAAGCAGCGCCGGGTCCAGAATCTCTGGCCGGTTGGTCGCGGCGAGCAGCACCACCCCCTCACGGGGATCGAATCCGTCCAGCTCTGACAGTAGCTGGTTGAGCGTTTGCTCCTTTTCGTCATTGCCGCCAAATGCACCGACGCCGCGCATTTTGCCCAGTGCATCCAGTTCGTCGATGAAAATGATGCAAGGTGCCGCCTGCCGCGCCTGTTCGAACAGGTCATGCACTCGGGCGGCTCCCACCCCCACGAACATTTCGACAAACTCGGACCCCGATATCGAAAAAAAAGGCACACCGGCTTCACCGGCGATGGCTTTGGCCACCAGGGTCTTGCCGGTTCCCGGAGGGCCAACCAACAAGGTGCCCTTGGGTATGTGCGCCCCCAGGCGTGAGTATTTGGCTTTGTCCTTGAGGAAAGAGACGATTTCCACCAGTTCGGCCTTGGCCTCATCGATGCCCGCGACATCGGCAAAGGTCACGCCGGTTTCGCGCTGCACAAACACCTTGGCCCGGGACTTGCCGATGCTCATCAACCCACCGACACCTTGTTTTTCCGCCAGCCCGCGAAACAGGAAATGCCAGATCACCATGATCAGGACAAAAGGCAGGAGCACGCCCAGCAGGCCATTAAGCACCGTGTTTTCGTTGACCCCGGTGAAGCCGACGCCCGAACGACCCAGCTCAGCCGCCAGCGCCGGATCCACCCGCGCCGTGGAAAACTGCTGATGCCCATTGATGGGTTCTTGCAGCTTGCCGCTGATCTGATCCTTCTCGACCCGTAAATCGCTGACCTTCTGCTCGTTGAGCAGTTGCACAAACTGACTGTACGGAATGCTTTGCACGGCATTGCGTTCGAAAAACAGTAGTTGAACCAGGGTCAGCACTACAAACGCAATCGCGAAGTAAGACAGGTTCCATTGGTGATTTTTTTTCATGGACGTGGCTCTGGGTCGTGGCGCCGACCAGGGGCGAACGATGATTGCCGGTCACTGTGTTTCTACGCCTGGGCGCAGGAAAATCGTTGAGGTAAATCAACAATCTCCCGATGAGCACGCAAGGGACGTACGGCCACCGATTTAGTTGATAAAAGTCAGTGCCACCAACGGATACCGCCAGATACTTGAACCACTGCATTTGCAGTGCACACGCCGAGGCGAAGATCATGAACAAGTGCTTGTCCATTGCATTGCTTGGTATTTTGCTGGCGGTGACGGCCGGTTGCAGTCATCAGCAGGCCCAGGCAATCGACGCACGCCTGGAAAATGCCGAAAACAATGCCGCCACGGCACGGCTCAGGGCCGATGAGGCGTACATAAAAGCCGAGCTGGCAGAGGCCGCGGCCGCACAGGCGCAAACTGCAGCCGATCAAGCAAATGAACGCCTGAAGCGGATGCTGGAGAAGGCAAGTCGCAAATGACAAGCGATAGCCTCAATCCCCCAGGCAGGAGATTAGAGTTGCAATCATTCAGGTAAACGTTTCAGGGAGAGGCACGCGATGCTCAAACTCAAACGCATTCTATTGATAGCCCCTGGCGAAATGACCCTTACTCCGGCATTTGAACGTGCGTATGCACTGGCCTGTGCAACGGGTGCGTTTTTGCATATTGTCGCGTTCGATTATGTCCCGGCTCTGGCGGTGGCGGGCCTGCTTGACCATGATGCAATGGCCCAGGCGCGGGAGGGGTATTTACAGGTGCATCGGCAGTGGCTGGAACAGCAAGCCCGCTTTAAACGTTGCATCGGCCTGCAGGTGACGACTGAAGTGGTTTGGGCCCGATCGAGCGTGACGCACGTGCTTGAGTACGTGAATGACTTTTATCCGGATCTTGTGATCAAGGACACTCATTACGTGCCGGCCCTCGACCGGGCCTTTCATCGCCCCCTGGACTGGCATTTGCTGCACGAATGTCCGGCGCACTTGCACCTGGTGACCAGCGCCGCAAACCCCAAGCCGTTGAAAATTCTCGCGACCATCGATCTGTCCCATTTGGAAGAACTGACCCAGGGGGTGAATGAGCGAATACTCGACCTTGCTTCCACGCTGGCGGCCAGTTGCGGTGCCGCGCTGCACCTGCTCAATGTCAGTCGTTGGTCAGTGATGAACGATGCGTCCAGAAGCGTGCCGACAGGCAGTCTGACCGACAGTTTGAGGGACGCGATTGAGGATGCCCAGCAGGAAGCCTTCGATGTACTTGCCGAACGCTATTGCATCCAGGCTTCATGCCGACATTCATTGGCCGGCACCCCCCATAAGGTTATCGGCCTTTTTGCTCAACAAAATGCCTTTGACATGGTGGTGTTGGGGACGAGGTATCCCGATGGGAAAAACGGGTTTATCGGCAGTACCGTCGAGAGTGTGTTGAACCGGGCACCGTGCAGTTTGATGATCGTAAAACCTTCGCCTGCACCTGATTGAAAGGACACTGTCGAGCTTGCAGTTGATAAAAATCAACTGGCCTTGCGCCAAAAGGCGCCATCAATAGCGCTCCCCTGAATGATCAAGGAAACGGCCATGCGAATCACATTTCTGGGTGCCGCGGGCACGGTCACGGGCAGCAAGTACTTGCTGGAGCATCGTGACCAACATGTGCTGATCGATTGCGGTCTGTTCCAGGGCTATAAGCAACTGCGATTGCACAACCGCGACCCGTTCCAGCTTCCGGTCAGCGACCTGGAGGCGATTGTGCTGACCCATGCCCATCTTGATCACAGCGGCTATCTGCCCGTACTGGTGCGCAATGGTTATCGCGGCCCGGTTTATGCCACGCCGGCGACTTGTGAGCTGGTGAAAATCCTGCTGCTGGACAGTGGCCGGTTGCAGGAAGAAGAGGCTGAGTTCGCCAACCGGCATGGCTTTTCAAAACACAGCCCGGCGCTGCCGCTTTACACCGAGCAAGATGCCGAGCACGCCCTGAAACTGTTGCGGCCAGTGGAGTTGCACCACAAGGTTAATATTGTCTCGGACATGGCCATCGAGTTTCGATGCGCCGGGCATATCCTGGGTGCGGCAACGGTGCAAGTGAGCGCCAATGGCATGGACCTGGTGTTTTCCGGGGATCTGGGGCGGCCCGACGACCCTTTGATGTTCGCTCCGGAAACCGTCGAGCAGGCGGACTACCTGCTGGTGGAGTCGACTTACGGTGACCGTAAGCATCCAGTCGAGTCGCCACAGGAGCAATTGGCTCAGGTCATCACCCGTACCGCGCTGCGCCGAGGCATTACGCTGGTGCCGTCGTTCGCGGTGGGACGTGCCCAGCTGTTGATGTATCACCTGTATCAGTTGAAACGAAAAGGGGCGATTCCCGATATTCCCATCTACCTGAACAGCCCGATGGCCACTGATGTCACGTGTCTGTATCAGCGATTTCGCAGCGAGCACAGATTGTCCCTGGAGGACTGCGAAGGTATGTGCCATGTGGCGCAATTCGTGCGAACCGTACAGGACTCCAGAGCACTCGATCAGCAACGCACCCCGGCGGTGATTATCGCCGCCAGCGGCATGGCGACCGGAGGGCGGGTGGTCCATCACCTCAAGGCGCTGGCCCCCAATCCGGTCAATACGCTGCTGATGCCGGGTTTTCAGGCCGGTGGCACCCGTGGGGCACAAATCATTGCCGGCAGTCCATCCGTTCGCATCCATGGCAGGGACGTGCCGATAAACGCTGAGGTGGTACCGATGCAAACCCTGTCGGCGCATGCTGACGCCGATGAAATCATGCAGTGGTTGCGTGGGTTCAAGCGAGCACCCAAACACACATTTGTGGTGCATGGCGAACCAAACGCATCGGATGTGCTGCGCCGTCGTATCAGCCTGGAACTTGGGTGGTCGGTTTCGGTACCGGAGTATCGCGACAGCGTCGACCTCAGCCAAATCAACTCCCCTGAAAACTCGCTACGCTGACAAAAAAAACAGCCCCCGGCCAGTGTCGAGACGGGGGCTGATCGGCCAGCAATCGAGTCATTATCGTTCCTTCGTATCCTGGGTGCATAACCATTGCCGCAAGGCTTGTTGGTACTTCTCTTCCGCGCGTCTTTTCGCTTCGGAAAACTCATGAATGGACAACGTTGAAACAGGCTCGCGCAACATGGCGTAGGCTCGCTCGTTCAACCGGTCGGCCTCGAAGAACAGCTCGGCGCAAGCGTTGATCGTTGGCCGATGGGTGGGCTGTTCGGTTGTTTGCGTGTCGATGTTCTCCATTATTTTTCCCTCTGAAAGCACAGAAGTGACTATCCGGTCTTCTGGCATTCTTCAAAATGGGGCATTGAACCTATCCTGGCCTGGTACTGCTCATCCCGATTCCGCATGCGCTCACCGGCGTGCTCGGCCTTTTTCCTTTTTTCGCTATACGCCGGGATGACAAGGTCTATTTGGACTCGATTTCGAGCGGTGCGGATTGACCTGGGTCAATGCGTAATCATGTGTCGACAGTCGCTCGTCGCGCTGAAAAAGGTCGGCGTTGAAGGGGGGGCAGCGTTGAACCTTAGAGCGCGTCGATGCAGGCGATGCGCCGACCTTTGGGCTGTGTGGAAAAGGGAAGTCCCGGCCCGTTTGATATTTATCAACGCCAGCGACATTGCGCCGGCGCAGTCTGATTCAACGCGGGGTGCTGAATCCGGCGTTGAGCCCCATCTGTCTGGAGTCGAATCATGAGCCAGTATCGACGGTTGTTACTCATCATCCACCTTGCCCTGGGCCATTCTCCGGCCATCAGCCATGCAGCAGCGCTGGCCCGGGCCAGCGGCGCGAGTTTGCATATCGCCGCCCTGGTTCCATCGTTGAACTTGTTGTCGCTGCTCGAAAATGGCGACCGGGAAAAGGCAAGGGAGCGCTACCTGCAGGACCATCGCGATTGGCTCAAGGATCAGGAAAAACTGCTGCGCGGCAGAGGGGTCGACGTGACCACCGAGGTGGCCTGGGTTGATGACATGAGGCAAGACATTCTGGATTACGTCGCAGAATTGCAGCCCGACCTGTTGATCAAGGAAATTCAACATGAATCGGCGCTCAAGCGCGCACTCTTTACCCCGCTGGATTGGCGCTTGCTGCGCCAGTGTCCGGTACCGGTTTATCTGGTGGGCGGCTCCGGTCACGCCTTGCCCCGCAAGGTGGTGGCGGCCGTCGACGCGTCGGCTGGCGAGTCTGAACACAGCGAACTCAATGATCGCATCATCCAACAGGCCTCCAGCCTGGCCATACAGTGTGACGCCGAGTTGCACCTGCTCTATGCCCACGACCTTTCAGAGGACTATCTGGAAGAGTTGAGCGATAGCTTCAAACTGTCAGCGCTGAGCAAAGGGGTGCGCAAAGAGTTGGAAAAGTCGTTTCTGGCATTGGCCAGCCGGTACGGTGTTCCCGCCGACCGCCGGCATTTCGTTTTGGGTCACCCCGTCACGGCACTCAGTGAATTTGCCAGCGAGCATCATGTGGACGTGATTGTGATGGGTAGAGCCCAGTACCAGGGCCTGGAGCACCCTTTGGGCAGTACGACCGAACATATCCTGTATCAGGTGCCCTGCAGTGTACTGGCGGTCTAGAGAGGTCCCGGCCGCACATTGGCACGGGCAAAGCTCAGACATGATCAAAGGCGCCACTTTCCGCCAGCAAGGTGGCGATCAGGGCCGTGCTGTCGAGTACCTGCAGGTGACGCGTGACACAGTCTGGCGGCAGGCGAAACGGCGGCACGGAATCAGTGATCGCAATGTGTTCAAAAAGAGGCGGGTCGAACAGCCGACTGCCTGCGGTAAACAAACCGTGGGTGGCGGCTGCGAACAGTCGGACGGCACCGGCCTTTTGGCAGGCGAGGCCGGCATGGGTCAGCGTTTCACCCGTGCTGATCAGGTCGTCGAAAACGATGGCTGTCTTGCCTGAGACTTCGCCGATCAAGAGAGTACCCGTCAGCGTGGCATGATTGCGGTGCTTTTCCATCAAGGCACTGCCGACCGAACGTCCCAGTTGCCGTTCCAGGGCCTGACGAAACTGCTCGGCGCGCTTGGTTCCCCCTGAGTCCGGGGAAACGGCAACCACTTCGGCATCGCCGACGAGCCCGGCGAAATGCCCGGCGAACAGTTCGCTGCACTGCAGATTCCAGGCCGGAATGCGAAAGGCATTGTCGAACGCTGCCGGATTATGCACGTCCAGGGCGATCAGGCGATCCACGCCACTGGCTTCAAAAAAGGCGGCGACATAACGTGTAATGGTCGGGTCCTGAGGCTGGTTTCGGCGATCCTTGCGTCCGTAGCACAAGTAGGGAGCCACCACTTGCACACGACGAGCGTCGGCATCCTTGAGTGCGCCGCAGAAGAACAGCAGGCGACACAGCTTATCGTTCGCGCTCTGCTGACCCTCCCCATACAAGGAGTGGAACACCACCACGTCACGACCGCTGACCGGGTCCAGCGGTCGGCATTTATGTTCGCCGTCTTCATAGTCGCGCTCTTCATGGCGCGCCAGTTGACAGCCAAGCCGCTGAGCGACGCGACTTGCATAACATTCAGTGCCCTTGAGGGCAAAAAGAAGCGGGGGCCGGGTCAGCATGCATGGGCTCCTTGGAGGCCGGATTTGAAATGCGCCTCACCTGAAATGCCACGTATCCATCATCTATACCGCATTGCCGCGATAGAGCCTGAGTGACGGGACGACCCTCGAACGGTCGCTGGGTCAGCGAGCGGCCCCATGACGAACAACGTCAATGCAAAACTCCGTTTCGTAGGGCGGTACGTTGCATTCGACGATGTCACCGGCCGCCACTTGCAGATGCACCCCGACAATGTCGGCATGAATCGGCTGTTGGCAAACATGGCGGTCGACCAATACCGCAGTGTAGACCCGACGCGCTCCGAGTTGTGCCAGATACGCGCAAGTGCGCAGGAGTGAATGGCCTTCGTAAAGCACGTCATCGACCACCAGAAGGGTGGTGTTGGCAAGGTCCAATTCACCCAAAAGCGGATTCTCGGTTAATTGCGTGTGCGCGTGCAGCACCTGGAGGTCATCGGCATAGCGCTTGACCTTGAGGGGGTAGAGGGGCAGTTCCGGCTGGCCGGTCTGGTGTGAAAGATGCTGGCGCAAGCGCTCAGCCAGCGGCTCGCCACGGCGCTGGATGCCAATCAATGCGGCTTGGCTGGGTGGCAGCAGCGCCGCGACCTGTCGTGCCATCGCCTGTAGCACGTCTTCGAGTTCATCGCTGTCGTACAAGCGCAACCGCTGACTTGGCAACACGGTCGACATAGCAACCTCCTGTGAGCCCTGTGCACTGCACCCCGTGCGAGTGCGGTTTGGTCAAGGTAACCCCATTGACCCTGGCTCGATTGATCTTGATCAACCACGATGAAATGAAATACGGAGCTACCCAGAGACCGGCAGATGCCGGGTCATCGGGCGGTCTTGCGCGGGCACTTGATATAAATCAACGCCAGGGCGGTCTCAACGGAGGACGCTAAACTGGAAACGCCGGTGTCTGTTACGCAAAGAGACATCAACTGTTCCCGTCGAGGGTAGCTGAAGGCACCAAGCCCCATCTGGAGTCGGATCATGAGCCAATATCAACGCTTATTACTGATCATCAACCCGGCCCTGCGCCTCTCGCAGGCTATCAACCACGCGGCGGCCCTGGCCAAGGCCAGTGGTGCGAGTTTGCATATTGCCGCCTTGATTCCGTCGTGGAAGCTGTTGTCGCTGCTCGAAGAGGGCGACCGGGACAAGGCTCGCGAGTGCTTCCTGCAGGACCATCGCGATTGGTTGAAGGACCAGGCGAAAAACCTGCGCGGCAGGGGGATCGAGGTGACGACGGAGGTGACCTGGGTCGATGACATTCAGCAAGACATTCTTGATCACGTCACGGAAATGCAGCCCGATTTGTTAATCAAGCAAGTGCAGCACGAGCCGGTGCTCAAGCGTGCGTTCTTCACGCCACTGGACTGGCGCTTGCTGCGCCATTGCCCGATCCCGGTTTATCTGGTGGGTGAAGGCGGGCTTGCCTTGCCGCGCAAGGTGGTGGCAGCCGTTGACGTTACCAATACGGAGCCAGAGGGCAGCGAGCTCAATGAGCGGATCATCAAACAGGCGTCTGGTCTGGCCTTGCAGTGCCAGGCCGAATTGCATTTGCTGTTTGCCTGCGACATTTCGTCGGTCTATCTGGGCGACGTGGGCGGTGGTGGCTTGACGCTTGCGGACCTTGGCAGTCAGTTGCGCGAGGAACTGGAAAAATCGTTCCTCGACCTGGCTGATCAATACGGTGTGCCCGCCGACCGCTGGCATTTCATTGAAGGGCACCCTGTTTCGGTGCTGAGTGAGTTCGCCCATGCGCACAGTGTGGATGTGATCGTGATGGGACGAATCCAGTCTCGTGGCCTGGACAAGCTCCTGGGCAGCACGACCGAACACATCCTGTATCAGGCTCCTTGCAGTATTTTGGCGGTCTAGAGCGAACAGGGCCCTGATATGACGAAACGACAGGTGTAATGGCCTGAGGAGGATTCACCATGGATCAGAGTCCCTCACTGCAAACGACCTTGCAGAATCGGACGGCGGCCGGTCGAAGTCTCGTGGAGCCGTTGCACAAATATGCCCACAGACCCGACGTCCTCGTCCTCGCTTTGCCCCGTGGCGGTGTTCCGGTTGCCTATGAAATCGCCACGGCGCTGGGTGTTCGTCTTGACCTGTTGCTGGTCCGCAAACTCGGCGTTCCCTCCCATCCGGAGTTCGCCATGGGGGCCATTGCCAGCGGTGGCATTCAGGTACTCAATGACGACGCGCTGCAGGCGCATCCGATAGATCGAGCCAGTTTCCAGGCGGTGCTCGCACGGGAAACACGGGAGTTGGCGCGTCGTGAACAGGTCTATCGGGGATCCCGGCCACCGACGCAAATCAAGGGGCAGGTGGTGATCCTCATCGACGACGGTCTGGCGACGGGGGCCTCGATGATGGCGGCGGTTCGCGCGGTACGTGCACAGGCGCCGGCACGTATCGTCGTTGCGGTACCGGTCGCGCCCCTGGAAACGGTTGAGGCACTGCGTGGCGAAGTAGATGAGGTCATTTGTCCGCTGACGCCTGAGTGGATGATCTCGATCGGTTACTGGTACAGGGACTTTACCCAGACCTCGGATGAAGCGGTTATCGATCTCTTGCAGCGAGCCTGGCAGCGAGAGTCTTCGGCCGGCGAGAGCGTTGGAGACACTCAATGATTGAAACGCGCTCTCGAAGGCTGGACTTGCGCCCACCTTACAGATCGTTGGAGCCCTGGATCCGGTGGTCATCAATCTGAATCGCCAAAGCAGCCATGCCTTGCGCTGTGTTCAACACCTGGAAATCGTGCCAGGCGCCACGCACCACTGATCCTCACACGCCAAACGGATAGGTTTCATCTTCCGGCTCCAATGCCTGGCTTTTTGGCAAGGGCAGCGCGGTGACGGGTTTCGTTTGCTCAATCCAGATCATGGCGTCGAATTGATCCGCCAGCATCGCTTCGAAGTAGTGACTGCCTCGCTCGCTTTCGGGCCGGTAGATCACACCGATAGCCCGTTCCAGCAAGGACATGGACAGGGCTGCACGCAATTCTTTTCGCTGCGGGTCCCGCCAGTCGGTCAACGACGCCGGGACGCCAGCCTTGAGAAACTGGTGTTCCCAGCTGTCCGGCCGGGAGGGGCGCACGTCCTTGATCAACATCTCGGCGTCCCAGTCATCGGCGGCGGCCACCTGACCGCGGTCGGTGGCCATGCCGATCAGTACCACATCGCGCCCAAAGGCGCTGCGGCACAGTTGACCGATATTGAATTGTCCTTTCCAGCCCATTTCCGTGGCGGCTGCATTGCCGATATGGGAATTGTGGGCCCAGACCACGGCCTTGGCTTGCGGCCCCCGGTGTTCAAGCAGCGCGCGCAATGTATCGAACATGTGCCGGTCACGCAGGTTCCAGGACGTCGTCGAGCCTCGATAAATCGCCCGGTAGTACTGCTCCGCTGCCATCACTACCCGTGCGTTTTGCGTTGCATTGAAGAAGGCTTCGTCGTCGCGGATGAGCCCGGCCAATTGTTCAGCCAGCATGGCATTGAGCTGCTCGATCACGGGTTGTTCACAGGGCATGACACCACCACGTTCGACGAAGTGGCCGTACAGCGCCGGATCATCCTGCCACGGCGTCAAACAGCCATAGCGCCGCCGGGCTTCATGGGCCAGAGGCGGGTCGACCCGGTCCAGGTACGCCAGCACTTCATGAATGGAATTGCGCAAGCTGTAGACGTCCAGGCCGCGGAATTCAATGCGCCGCTCAGGTTCCTGTTGGTGGTTGTACTGATGCAGCCAATGAGTGAATGCCTTCACTTCGCTGTTGCGCCACATCCAGGTCGGGAAACGGCTGAAAATGTGGCGCTTCCACGCGGTATGCGCCAACCCGCGGACGTACTGGTCGACATGGCCGGCGTCCGGCCAGTCTGCTTCGACCGCCACGATATTGAACCCGTGCCGCTCGATCAGCCTTTGGGTAATCGCTGCCCGGGTTCGATAAAAGTCGCGGGTTCCATGGCTCGCCTCGCCGATCATCACGACGCGCGCATCGGCGTAGCGATCGAACATCTGGGCAAAAGCGGGGGCGTCCGGTTCCGGCAGTGGTTCAGCGTATCGACGCAGCAGGGGGGCTATGTCAGCCGTGGGAGGTTGACGTTGCTGACCGTAGAGTTTTTCCAGCAATTTGTGCGGTGAGTTCATGAAGGTTATCCCCCGTATGGAAGGATTGCAGCCTGCTTGATTATTCCTACACCGCGATGCAGCCGATTGATTGAGCTTTATCAATAAAAAGTGCATCCCACGAGGGAAAATAATAATCAGGTGAATCGCGGGGTAGAGGTCATGAACGTATTGGGTGTGCAGAGCGCCGACAGCCGGTCATCTCTTGTTCTTGGCCTGTGCATCGCTACGATCATGGGCTGTTCTCGTACGAGCGAGGACGCCGCGCACACGACCTCACCCATGTCCGCGATTGCCATGGCGGACAGCGTTTGCTCGCTGTGCCACGGGCTCACGGGGGAGTCTGTCTCACCGTTGTTTCCAAAGTTGGCTGGTCAGCAAAAAGAGTACTTGAAGCTGCAGTTGACCGACTTCAAGAAGCACGCGCGCAGCGATGAAACCGGCACACGGTACATGTGGGGGTTTACTCATTTGACGCAGACCCAGATCAGTGAACTGGCTGACTATTTTTCCAGCCAGAGCGCCATGAAGGCTGAGGCCGATCAGCCTGATGTGCGCGGTGAACTGATCTTTCGCGATGGCTTGCCGCAGGCAGGCGTCGCGCCGTGCAGCGCTTGCCACGGTGCGGATGGCCGGGGCAATGGTCAGGTTCCGCGAGTGGCGGGGCAGCACGCACGTTACATGAGTGATCAGATCAAGGTTCTCCAGCAGACCGAGCAACGTCCCCGTGACACCCCGATGAAACAACAGCTCAGGCATGCGCTGTCTGATGCGGATGCCGAATCTGTCGCGCGCTACATGGCGACACTTGGGGCCAGGGAATAATCGGCATCAAGGCCATACCGGCGTTTACCAGGGTTTTTTACAGGTACAGGCAGTGTGTGACCTGACGCGGATCGAAGGGGTCTTCATGGGCTTCAAAACCCAGGGATCTGGCCAGATCGCGCAGGGACGCGTTGCTGGAGGGGGCGACCGAAAACATGAGGTGAACCTGGTTTTTGCGGGCCGCGTCGATCAAGTGCTCCATCAATAGCGTTCCTACACCCAGGCGTTTCCAGTCATCGGCGACGGCTAACAGGCATTCGAATTTATGTTCACCGGCGGCGACATAACGGCTGACGCCAATTTCGATCAATTGGCCCTTGTCGTGAACCATTGCAATGTAAGCCATGCCTTTGCCGGATTCGCTCTGCGCCAGAAAGCGCATGTACCGGGACTTTGGAGCCAAACGCCGGATGAAGGAGGATTCGCGCTCACGATCCTTTTGCGCCAAGGGCCGGATCAACACAGGCCGACCATCCCTGAGCGTGTCGATCCAGTGATGCCTGTCGACTCTGGAACAGGCCTCTCGATGTACAGTGAGCATCAGGGGTTCCTCCATCCGGCTGGTCATCGAGACGTCCCCGAGCAATGACTCACTCAGGCAATCAACAAGTGGTCCTCCACCTTGGACACGCCCGGCACCGACCAGGCCGCACGCTCGGCGATCTGACGCTCGCGCCAAAAATGCACTTTACCTTCAAGTTTCACAACACCGCCTTCAACCTTTATACGTATCCCTTTCGCGTCGACTTCGGCATTGCGTTTGAGGGCCTCTTCGATGCGATGCTGGATATCGGTTACGTCTACGCGGGGACGGATGGTGAGGCGATTGTTTACGCCGACGACGCCGGACAATTTGCGTACAGCACGCTCGGCGGTTTCTTTCTGGTATTGCCAATCCACCTGGCCTTCGAGGGTGATCCATCCATTCTGCACGATGATCTTGATGTCGCCTTCCGGCGCATCGGAACTCCAGGAGAGGATATTCAAGGCGCGGTTCGCGATGGTGTCGTCGGCCGTGCCCGCGCCTTTATCCAGTCTGACCTGGATTTCTTCAGCCACGGCGCGCACGCCCTTGATGGCTTTGACCGCACGTTCGGCGCTGATTTTCTGAGCGTAATTCTTAACATGGCCGGAAAGTGTGACAACGCCGTTTTCCACGCTCACGCCAATGTGGGCGGCGTCTACGTCAGGTTGAAATTCAAGCTCTTCCAAAATGGTTTTGCGTAAGTTCAAGTCGCTCATGATTGCACCCGGGTCTGATGTACTGGAGTACAAGGGCCGTGGTCCAGGGACCGAAGAACAGACCCCCGGCCGGTTTCCCGGCAGGGGGCAGGTACGCCGGCGGTCAATCGGCCTTGATCGGCACGACCTTGTCCGCCTTCATCGCTTCGGGCTTTTTCGGCAACGAGATGCTCAGCACGCCTTTGCTGAAACTCGCTTCGATCTTTTCGGCATCGACCCCTTTGGGCAGGCTGAACGCCCGTTCGAAGGAACCATAGTGACGCTCGCTAAGGTAGTAGCCCTTGCTTTTTTCTTCCTTGTCCTCTTTCTTTTCCCCCTTGATGATCAGGTTGCCGTTGGACAGTTTGAGCTCGATGTTCTTTTGATCCATGCCGGGGAGTTCGGCGGTGATTTCGAAGCTCTTGTCTTTCTCGGTGATGTCCACGGCAGGCAGGCCATGGCCGATCAGTTCGCGCCGCCAGAAGGGTTCGATATCAAACAACCCCCGGCTGAAGGGTGATAACCCTGAACCGCGATTGAACTCGTCGAACAGGTGATCGACCTGTTGCCGCAGTTTTTCCAGGGGCCGCCAAACGTCTGAGGTCGCTGGATGCTGGCTTGATTTGTTTTCGGTCTGGATCGGCATTTTTTTCACGGAATTGCTCATTTTTCACCACTCCTCTTGGGTAAAGGGCAGGCTGCAAACATCCCGTCAACGAGTCCACCCTGAAAAAACAGCCAGGCGCTGACCTTTCAAAGCCAGCGTCATTCACCGAACGCTGACTCTAATTTCTACGGAAACACCCTCGGGTCGCTTGATCTAAATCAGAAAGAGGACAAACACCTTTTTGTCCACATACAGTCATCACCGCTGCACCGTCCAAGGCCTGGACGTAGCAACCAAAACGGACACGAGAGACATTCGAGTCCTAAGCTTTAACTCAATGGGCGGCAGGTGTTTTCACCGCGAGGACCGCGAATCGCCCTGTGAGGAACTCACCTTCATGCTCGGTAAATGGCTGGACCCCATGCTGCTACTGTTCAGCGCCCTGATGCTGCTGACGGGGGGCGTAGCGCACATTTCGCAGAGACCGGACTGGGCATCGATGTGCTGGGCTGCAGGAAGCCTGCTGATGGCCGTGGTGCTGCTGATTGAGATCGTCAGGCGCCTGGCCCGGCGCGAGGCCGGTGTGGACATGATCGCGCTGTTGTCGATCACCGCCGCCCTGGCCTTTGCGCAGACGTTGGTAGCCGCGGTGATTGCCCTGATGCTCGCCAGCGGACGTACGCTGGAGTTTTTTACCAGCCAACGCGCCGAACGTGAGCTTCGCGCACTCATCGACCGGGCACCGCGATTTGCCTGGTTGCAGGAAGACGGTGGATTGCGCGAGATTCCGGTAGAACAGATCCAGCCCAATCAAACATTGCTGGTGCGCCTGGGGGAGGTGGTGCCGGTCGACGGGCGCTTGGTGAGTCCCACCGCCGAACTGGATGAATCGGCTCTGAGCGGCGAATCATTGCCCGTCACTCGCCGAGCAGGTGAGCCACTGCTCAGTGGGGTTTCCAACGTCGGAATGCCCATTCTGCTGACCGCCACCCGAACGGCCGCGCAGAGCACCTATGCCGCCATCGTGCGGCTGGCCGAGGAGGCGAGGCGTTCACGGGCGCCTTTCGTGCGTTTGGCCGACCGTTATGCGTTGTTCTTCATCCCGTTGACCTTGCTGATTGCCGCAACGGCCTGGCAACTGAGTGGCGATCCCTTGCGAGCGCTGGCGGTACTGGTGGTGGCCACGCCGTGTCCGTTGATTCTGGCGGTACCGATTTCCATCATGTCAGGTATTTCCAGGGCGGCGCGGCGCGGGATTCTGATCAAGGACGGCGCGACCCTGGAGGCGTTGGCTGGCATCAAGCAGGTGTTTCTCGACAAGACCGGAACATTGACCAGCGGTCATGCCCGTCTGCAGTCGATAGAGGTCAATGGATTGGCCGATCCCCAGCGTTTGCTTGGCCTGGCCGCTTCACTGGCGCAGGCCTCGACGCACCCCATCTCCCAGGCCATTGTTGAGGCAGCGCATCAGCGTCAATTGCTTCTCAGCATCCCTCAGCAGGTGGAAGAGAGTCCAGGCTCTGGTCTTTGTGGGGTGGTCGATGGCAAGCGGGTGCGTTTCGGCACGTTGTCTTTTGCTCATGCAGACGCACCTGCGTCCGAGTGGGCCGCAACCATGTTGCGCCACATGGATTACCTGGCGTGCAGTGGAAGCTTCATTGAAGTGGATGGGACACTTGCCGGTTTGCTGGTGTTCTCGGACAACGTGCGTCGAGAAACACCACAAACGCTGCGCCGGCTGCGCAGCAGGGGCATCGAGAGGATCGTCATGCTCACTGGGGATCGGCTTGAAACCGCCGAGATGGTTGCGCTGTCTGCCGGGATTGACGAACTGCGTGCGGGATTGATCCCCGAGGATAAAGTTCGAGCGGTACAGGAAGGTTGTTTGCGCGCCAGTACCTTGATGGTCGGCGATGGTATCAACGATGCTCCCGCGTTGGCGGCGGCCAACGTCGGCGTGGCGATGGGGGCCAGTGGTGCCACGGCTTCTGCGCAAGCTGCGGGCGTGGTGCTGCTGGTCGATCGTCTCGATCGTCTGGTGGAGGCACTGGACATTGCCCGGGCAACCCACCACATCGCCCGCCAGGGTGTGCTGGTCGGCATGGGGATGTCATTGCTGGCCATGGTGGTGGCGGCCCTCGGTTACCTGCCACCGCTTATCGGTGCCATTGTGCAAGAGGGCATCGATGTGGCGATCATCATTAACGCCTTGCGTGCATTGGGACCGCTGCGGGGGGCGAGCCAACAAGGGCTTGCTGCGCAACAGATTGATCACCTGCAGGACGAGCACCAGGCGCTGTCTTCAGTGCTCAGCGAACTGCACCAGCTGGCCAATGATTTTGCCCGACGTCCACTGGCACAGGCACAGACGGATTTGCAGGCGCTGGTCAATAAGCTGCAAACAACACTGGCGCGCCATGAATGTGAAGATGAAAACACACTGTATCCGCAACTGACGCGAAGCATGCCAGGTGAGGACCCCATGTTGGCCATGAGCCACGCTCACCGGGAGATCTTTCGCCTGATTCATCTGCTGGTGCGCATGAGCCGTGACTTCAGTGTCGCCCCCGAAACCGCTTCAGCGGATGAGATTCAGCATCAGCTGATTCGGCTGGATACGCTCGTGCGATTGCACTTTGATCAGGAAGAGGAGCTGTTCCGTTATCTGGATTGGCGGTAAATGCTTGCGTGCGGCACAGCGCAATTGGCGCGCCGTTCCATTGGGGGCAAGTCTGCCACTTGGTGCCTTTGCCAGGCGGGTCATTGCTTTCTGGTGGTGTTCTTGGCGCAGGTGTTGTTGCAGGCTGGTTGATCTAAGTCAAACGGCATCTTGTTGTTGGTTCCATGCTCTTGTCACACAGGCGTGAGGGGCTTGCCATGAACATCAACAAGCTGATTGGGATTCACATTGTGCAAGGTTGGTGGCGGGACAGGGCTGCCACGCTCGGAAACCTGCGCCGACCGGGCAAAAGGTCCTGGAAACGTGAAGCAATCTTGCTGCTATCGATCTCGCTGGCGTTGACGGCGTGTTATTTCACGGCATATCACTTTGCTTCTCATGCGTTGAGAGAGTTGGTGAACGCGTGCTCCGCGCGCTTCGAGATCGAGCTTGAGAATGCCGATATAGAGCCTCCCATGGCGGCCTTGCCGCAGTCTTTATGCGAATGTTTGGCGCGTACGTTCCTCGACAAAAACGGAGTTGTGCGGCTCGCGTTGGTCGACAGCCGATTGCTAGACCCGCTAGCTCTTGAGCCTGTAACGGATGAGGATGGGGAAGCCTGTATCAACGCTCTGTGGGAGTCTGGCCCCGGACTGGCCAAGCGCTTGACTCTTGAGTGACAGGGGTAAATCGTCGGCTTGTCGCACTGACCCGGAGCCAGGGGCAGACTATGAAGGCACCGTTATTGAAACGCCCGTCAGCCTTGGCTCCTCAGATCAGCCGAGCAGAGTCGGCGCAGCGATAGTCATCACGACAATCACAAAGTAACCGGCAATCACATCTGCCAGGCGTTGCATCGGCACTTTTGAGCGTTGTGCCTGAAGTCCTTGAGGGGGCTCCTGGTGATGCTCGGGGCCGTGCATGCGCTATTTCCTGTCCGCATCCTTTACGAAGTCTGAGGTCTGTGTGTGTTGACGGTGACCACCGTGGTGGTGACCGAAAACATGCATCAGCGGGCATAACAGCAAAATCAAATACGGAAGCAGTCCCAGCATATGGCCGTAATGTTCTCTGGCCAGATAGAACAACGCGATTACCAGTAACATGCCCAGCACTATGCCGGTTTTGCTCCGCCATAAGGGTGGAGAGGTGTTAGCGGGATGTGATGAATTCACCATGGCTCTGTACTCCTTTGGGAGTGCTATCTGGTCATACGTTCATCCAGGTCCAATGTTCGGCGGTTTCATCCTGCAAAGGCTGGCTGAGAGGAAACCGCCGTTGCATTCGTCACTTCTTCATTGGCATGTCCATCATCGATGACTGCTGATCCATCATTTTCATCATCATCCCCATCCCCATCATTCCATTTCCCATGCCGTCTTTGGAGCCAGACATCCCCATCCCGGAGCCCATGCCCATACAACCCGCAGCCGCATGCTGCTTACTCAGCATGGCCATGCTTTCCTTCATCGTCTTCATGCCCTCCTGCATCGCTGCTTGTCGCTCTTCCGGGGTTTTCGCAGCAGCGGCTTTGTCATGGGCCGCTTGCATTTTCTGCAATTGCTCGCTCATCGCTTTGTTCATTGCCGGCTCGGACAGTGTGCTGGCAGCCGTTGCGCTTGCAGGTGCATCGGCTGGGTGATGCTCATCTTCGGCATTCGCCATGAAGACGCTGCTGGCCAAGATTGCGGCAATCGCTAATTTCATTTGTGTTTGCATGTTGAACTCCAGGTGCTCGGAAACAAGTTGGAATAATCGAGCCGCGCCCAATCGACGCAGTGACGCAGCACCGAAACGGCGTGGCGGCGCTCAAAGGCGGATTAATCATTGAAGCGAACGAATAACAGGCGGGCTGGAGGCCCCAAGGGTGCGGGGCGCCTCAGTGCAAGTGCAGCGAAGGCGACGGGCTGAGTGAGGGTAAGCAGCAGAATCGCGGGTAACAGCAAAGCAAGCGCCGAACCGGTGAGGTCTACTATCGGGATCTTCGATGCGGGGCTGATCGCCTTCACTGCATCTTCACAATACTTAAGGCAGCCACTGGCGTGCAGGGCATGGTCATCTGATTGTTGCAGTGTAGAGAGCGAGGTGTGCGTTGCAGTCAGATTGTGCTCCGGCTGCACCAAGCAGCCGTGAAATGCCGTCACGATCACAGCCAACACCCACGCACCGAGGGTGAGTCGCAATAGATTGCGATAGTGCTGACGGAACCAGTACATGACGTGCTCCACAGGCTTGTTAGCCCCTATTTATTGCAGTTTAGCCTCCCAGGCAGCCGATGATTTGACTTCGATCAAACAAGTGAACTCCATCCTGGCGAGCCAAAAGGACTTTGCCATCCCAATGCGCGTATTCTCGGTTGAATGGCGAGACGCTTTCATAGCCAGCGGCATAGGCAATGGAGGTTGCATCCAGTGTGTCGAACAGGTTTTTGAATCGAGCGCAAGTGCGTCCGGGGGAAACGTCACCTCGGCGATACTCGAGCAGGAGCAGAATGCCTGATGCAGAACGGGGGATGTTGATACGCCGGCGCGGCTCAGGTCGTTCCTGACCCTTGCCGCTCAGGCGGGGAATTGGGCTATCCAGTGCCGGGCAATTTCTTCGCGTCGACAGATCCACACCGCGTCGTGGCCTTGCACGTAATCGAGAAAGCGCGCCAGCGCCATCGCACGACCAGGATGGCCACTGATCCGCCCATGCAGGCCGACGCTCATCATCTTCGGGTGTTGCGCGCCTTCCTGCCACAGCAGGTCGAAAGCATCCTTGAGCAGCCCGAAGAAGTCTTCACCGCAGGCGAAACCGTTCGGCAGCAGATAGCGGGCGTCGTTGTTGACCAGTGTGTAAGGGATCACCAGGTGAGCGGGCGAGCCTGGGAGCCAATAGGGCAGATCATCGTTATAGGCGTCCGAGCTATAGAGAACCCCACCTTCCTCACGTAACAGGCGTCGGGTGTTCTGGCTGACCCTTCCGGTGTACCAACCTACGGGGCGTTTACCGCAGATTTGCTCGATTACGTCGAGGGTGAGGCGGATATGGCGCCGCTCCTGGTCTTCAGGCATGTCGCGATAGTCCAGCCAACGGTAGCCATGCCCGGCAATCTCGTGCCCGGCAGTGCAGAGTGCGTGGCCAATCGCCGGGGTGAGTTCCAGTGCCCGGCCGACGGCGAAGGCGGTCAGCGGCAGGCCTCGGGCGCTGAACAGCTCCAGAATGCGCCACACACCTGCGCGCGATCCGTATTCGTACATGCCCTCGACGCTCAAGTCCGATTCCCCCACACGCGGCGGGCGGCCCGGTAGCTCGTGAAGCCAGGCCTCCGATTGTGCATCGCCATTCTGGATGCATGACTCCGCGCCTTCTTCGATGTTGAGTACGAACTGGACCGCGACACGCGCTTCACCGGGCCATCGCGGGTGGGGTGGGCGGCCGCCATAACCGATGAGGTCGCGAGCGGACATTAGCCCAGCTCGAAGGTCGTGACGCCGAACACGCGTTCGTGCGCGATCGCCGGGGGAGGGCCGAGGTACATGCGTGCGCAGCCGAACACCTCGATCATGCCCTGTTGGCGCACGAGCGTCATGGCGGCGGGGTTATTTTCCGGGGCATCGAGAAACAACGGGCCGTCCTGCGCAAATTCCGCCAGGCGCGCGTAGAGGGCAGTGGCTGCCAGGGCGTCATCGGCGAACAAGGGGCCGATTTTGTAGCCTTCCCGGCAGCGCCTTACTACGCCATAGCCGCTTAGCCTGCCATCGCGCTGGCAACCCACGGCGAGTGCGTCGGCTTGGGTTATCCACCCGCTCAGAAAGGTTGCGCGCGCGGCGGGGAAGCAGGTGCGGTCGTAATCGACAACCTGATCGAACGGGAAGGTGGCCAACGGGACGATGTCCTGGTCGTCTACCGGCGAGATCGCCGGGCGTTTAGCGGCATTGGCACGAAAACGCATGTTGCGATGGGAGAAGACGAAGCCACCCTTGGCGTAGTAGTCCTGCATCGCAAAGACGCCGTCCATGCCGATGCTTGCGCCTGGGCGCAGGCGGGCGAGGAGTCGCTCGCGGCGCGCGTGCCAGAGGGTATTGCCCAGGCCTTGACCGCGATATTCAGGCCGGACGATGAAAAAACCCATGAAACCGAATTCGCCATCGTAGGAGGTGATGGCACCGCCGCCGATCAATTCACCGCCCCGGGACGCCGCGATGAAGGCAGCAGGGTCCGTCGCCCAGAACAGCTCGGCGTCGTGAAAACCGGGATTCCAACCCTCACGGGCAGCCCAATCAACGAGCTCGTCCAGCTCGAGACGGGTCATGTTGCGTATGACCAACTGATCCGACACCGCACAGTTCTCCTCAGTCACTGATCGAGCGTGGGCTCCATCCTCACTCTGAACCCTTTCGGTATAGCTTGAACCTGAGTATTGATCCAGATCGGCACCCCATCTGCAGAACATGGGAAATGAGGGCGTCAGTCAGATACCTTCTCGTATTGACATATCGATAAATCTCGATATTATCGGCTCATGGAATTACTCGAAATATTCAAAGCCCTCTCAAATCCTACACGCCTTGAAATCCTGAAAGGCTTGAAGGACCCCGTTAAGAACTTCCCTGCGCAGGATGAGGGTGATGTTCTGACGGTGGGGGTCTGCGTCAGCAGTATTCAAGAAGGTATCGGGCTGTCGCAGTCAACGGTGTCTGGTTATCTTGCAACTCTGCAACGAGTGGGTTTGGTCGAAGTCAGGCGCATCGGTCAGTGGACCTACTACAAGCGCAATGAAGCAACTATCAGTGCGCTTGCCGAGATCATAGGGAAAGATCTGTAATTTTTTTACCGTATGATATCGAAATATCCCGATATCCCTTTATATCGATACGAGGATTTACCATGAAAGCGATGTTGCTTAAATCATTTGGCGGCCCGCAATCGTTCGAACTGTGCGACGTGCCCAAGCCAGTGCCGCGTGCCGGACAAGTCCTGGTGCGGGTACACGCAACCTCCATCAATCCCTTGGATTATCAGGTTCGACGTGGCGATTATCCCGACCTGGTGCAACTGCCGGCCATTACCGGACACGACGTGTCAGGCGTTGTCGAAGAAGTTGGGCCGGGTGTGACGAGCTTCGCTCCGGGAGACGAAGTCTGGTACACCCCGCAAATATTCGATGGGCCAGGCAGTTATGCCGAATACCACGTGGCGGCCGAAAGCATTATCGGGAAGAAGCCGCCATCACTCAGCCATCTTGAGGCGGCAAGCCTGACCCTGGTTGGCGGGACGGTGTGGGAAGCACTGACCGTGCGCGCAGCGCTCAGAGTGGGGGAAAGCATTCTGATACACGGTGGCGCAGGAGGCGTAGGTCATGTAGCGATCCAGTTGGCAAAAGCCATTGGCGCGCGGGTGTTCACGACCGTGCGCGAAGCCAACTTTGAGTTCGCACGAAGCATGGGTGCCGATGTGGTCATCGACTACCAAAAAGAGGATTACGTTGACGCCATCAATCGGGAAACGGAGGGTCGCGGAGTCGATGTGGTGTTCGACACCATCGGCGGCAACACTTTGTCGCGCAGCCCTGATGTGCTCGCTCAACTTGGCCGCGTGGTCTCGATTGTGGACATTGCCCAGCCGCAAAACCTCGTTCAGGCCTGGGGCAAGAACGCGAGTTATCAATTCGTTTTCACAAGGCAGAACCGCGGCAAGCTGGATGAGTTGAGCGCGTTGGTAGAGCGCGGTCAGCTACGCCCGCACGTTGGCGCCGTCTATTCGCTTGCCGACATTGCGCTTGCCCATGCCCGGCTGGAAAGTCCCAACAACGGCATTCAAGGAAAAATAGTGATTGCAGTTGAGCCATCGCTCATCTCGTAAGTTCGTACTTTTAATCGTTTAGTCATATCAGAGGAACGCCATGATTTATGAAATCGCTCTGCTCCCTGTCCACAAAGAACGCATTGAAATGTTCAGAAGTGCATTTGCCGAGGTCGCTCCTTTGCTCACCCGCGCAAAGGGTTACGGCGGCCACTTGCTCGCGCAAGGGATTGAAACCCCCCAGCTATTCAACCTGATAGTGCGCTGGGCTTCACTAGAGGATCACACGCCGGGCTTCGAAGAGAGTGAAGACCATCGGGTATTCATGATGGGCTTGGAGGAATATTTTTCGGAAGAACCGAAGGTCTACCATATTGAAGGGGCGGCTTTTTCTGCTGGCGAACAGGCTGATTCGAACAGCACCGTCAGCATCGGTAATGCTGGAGCCCATAAAGGTTTGTGGCTTTAAAGCAATTGGCCTGTTGTCGGAAATATGAAAAAAGTGGATGACCATCGCGAGCAAGTATTGGTCCTGCAAAGGCTCGTGTTGAACCTGTGGGAGCGAGCCTGCTCGCGAAGAATGTCCGAGCAACGCGTTCATTCAGACAGCCCGCGTTATCGTTGACGTCCTTCGCGAGCAAGCTCGCTCCCACCGGGGCAGCCTCAACGCTCCATGACATAGGTGCCAGGTGCGGGGCAGAGGGGCGGGTACTTGCGCGAGCCGAGTTTTTTCGGTGCCGGCAGGCTGTCGCCCGAGCGCTGCCCGATCCATTCGCGCCAATGCGGCCACCAGCTGCCTTGCTGGCGCTCCCCGGCGTTCTGCAGCCAGGCCTGCGGGGTCTCGGCGGCGGCAGGTGCCGCGTAGTAGAACGACTTGGGGTTGCCCGGCGGGTTCACCAGGCTCTGCAGGTGGCCGGCGTTGGACAGCACGTACGTTGTGTCCTCGCCAAACAGGCGGGCGGTGCCGTAGCAGCCCTGCCAGGGGGTGATGTGGTCGGTGGTGCCGCCAATCACATAGGCACCCACTTTCACCTGGGTCATGTCGATCGATTCACCGGCAATTTCCAGGGTGCCCGGGTTGCTGTAGGGGTTGTGCTGGATCAGGTCGAGGTAGTCCGCGTGCAGTTGGGCGGGTAGCCGTGTGGTGTCGTTGTTCCAGGCCAGGATGTCGAAGGCCGGCGGCTTATTGCCCAGCAGGTAGTTGTTGACCCAGTAATTCCAGATCAGGTCGTTGGGCCGCATCCAGGCGAACATGCGAGCCATGCCCTGACCGCTCAGCACACCCTTGCGCCGGGAGCTGGCCTTGGCCGCGCGCAGGGCGGACGGGGTGGTGAACAATCCCAGGGTGGTGTCGTCCAGCGCCGAGGGCATGTCGAGTACGCACACGGCCCAGCTGGTGTTGGCCACCTTGTGACCTTCGCCACGGGCCGCCAGCCAGCCCAGGTAGGCCGCCAGGGTGATGCCGCCCGAGCAGGAGCCCCACATGTTCACATCCGGGCTGGCGGTGATCCTGCGCGCCACGTCCACCGCCTGGTCGAGACACAGCGCGTAATCGGACAAGCCCCAGTCGCGATGCTCGCGGGTGGGATTGCGCCAGCTGATGACGAAGAGGTTCACGCCGCTGTCCTGAATCCACTTGATCAGGCTTTTCTCCGGCGACAGGTCGATGGCGTAGTACTTGTTGATTTGCGGCGGCGACATCACCAAGGGGCGGGCAAAGACCTTTTCGGTGGTGGGCGCAAACTGCAGCAGCTCGAACATCTCGTTGCGAAACACCACTTCGCCCTTGGCCGTGGCGATGTTTTCCCCCACGGTGAACGGCGTGCTGTCGACCTGTCTCGGGAGCCCACGGTTGGTCAGCATGTCCTCGCCGAATTGGCGCATGCCCCTGGCCAGGCTCATGCCGCCGGTGTCCACCAGCTTGCGCAACGCCGCCGGATTGGTCAGCGGAGAGTTGCTCGGTGCCATTGCGTCGGCCAGGAGCGCGGCCACGAACCGGGCCCGGCTCTTTTCCAGCGGGGCAAGGTCGGTGGACTCGATGAAGCGTGTCAGCTCACTTTGGCCGGCCAGGTAGCTCTGTAGCAAGGCTCGCAGGAAGGCGTTGGATTGCCAGGCCGGATCGGCGAAGCGTTTGTCCTTCGGGTCCGGGGCGATGCTGGAGTTGCCGCCGACGATGCCGCGCAGCGTCTTCAGGTAACCCCCCAGATGCGCACCCGCCTTGAGCGGCGACTTGCCCACGGCCTTGAACAGGTAGCCGGCCGAGCTGGCCAGGTCCGCCGCGCGCACGCTGACCAGCGGATTGCCTGCCAGGGTCTGGTTGGCGGCCGTGCCGATCAGCTCTTGCTGCCGGGGGGTGTCCGGGAGGTCGTCATCCTTGCGAGCGCGCCGCTTTCGGCCGGTCGCCGGAGGGCGCTGGGTGGGGGTTGCGGTCTCGGTCGTTCGGGTGGATCTGCTCATGGCGGCTCTCGTGATTCCGGGCGCTGTGTTGTTTTGCTCCGACTCTAGGGCAGCAACGGCTGCGGCCACCTCGCATTGCACGACAGCGAGTTTTCATTTCATGACAAAGGCAATCGTGGGCGGACAAATGACAGTGCTCGGACGGCCCGAAACAGGCTGCGCAATTGGAGAGTCGCCTGCGCAATCGGGGAGGTTGGCAGGCGGTGCAGTCGCTAGTTTAGGGGCCATCCAACTTACGAGACCTTGCGACCGGAAGGGCCGGCCCACACAGGCTTGCCCTCTGCGCTTTTGGGTCGACTAAGGGAAACCTTTAGCCGGGTTGAAGTTTTCCCCCCAATGGATGCGGTTCTTCTCGATACCGGCGCGGCCTCTACTGACTTACCTTGGTCAGGCAAGAGGCGTGTCGTCTGTTCCCTTGAGCCCGCCTGGCGTTCTTACCCCAATAACAACAATAGGCCTGACAATGCTCGAATCGACCGTCCTTTATGTCCCTCATGCAATTCGCCTTCCTGCGTTAGAGGGTTCGGTGTTCGGCTGCCGGCATTTTTAGTTTTTAGTTTGAACCTGCTCCTATAAATACAGTGCCCCAGGCACATACAGATGTGGAGAAGTCAGATGTATGAGGTAAAACAATCTTGCCGCGGGCTCGGTATGGCCGGTGTATTGGGAATGATCTGTTCGCCATTGACGGCACAGGCCGATGTCATTGATGACAGTCACTTCAAAGTGGACACGCGCAACTTCTACTTGCACCGTAACTACACCAATACCCATGCACCGGACTCTGAAGTGCACAGTTGGTCTCAGGGGTTCGATGCGCAGTTTACTTCCGGCTACACCGACACAGCCCTGGCCATCGGTCTTGATGTGGATGCGCAGTACGCCGTGCGCCTGGACTCGTCGGGCAATGACGGCTCGCTGCCGTATAGCGTCAGCGATCGGCAGACGGCCGATGACTACAGTCGCGCCGGTGCAACCCTCAAGATGCGCTACAGCAAGACCGAGTTGAAGGTGGGTGACCTTCGCCCACAACTGCCGGTGGCGTTCGATGACACCAGTCGGCAACTGGATACGATCTATCAAGGGGCCGTGGTCGAGTCCAGGGAAGTCGATGGGTTGACAATGACCGGTGGCCGGTTCTGGTCGGCCGTGACACGGGAATCTTCAAACCACGAGAAGCTGTACAAGTTCGGCTCCACCGACAATCTCGACAGTGACGGCCTCGACTTTGGCGGTGCGACCTACGACATCAGCAAAAACCTGCAAGCCAGTTATTTCTACGGGGTGCTGCACGATATTTATCAGCAGCATTATTTTGGCCTGATGCATATGGCTGACTTGGGTAATGGCTACAAACTGAAAACCGACTTGCGCTACTTCAATAACAATGAAGATGGCAATGCTTTAAACGGTGAGATCGACAACCGTTCCTACGGTGCCTTGTTCACCTTGCTCAAAGGCGCCCACATGTTTGGCCTCAGTTACCAGCGCATGCTCGGTGACAGCGTATTCCCGACGATGAACGGTTATATACCGCAACCTTACCTGGTGCACTGGTCGTCCCTGGGGTTTGTCCGTCCGGATGAAAGGTCCTGGGGGGCGCGCTACAGCTATGACTTTGCCGGGATGGGCGTGCCGGGGCTCAAGCTCTACACCCGCTACATCAAGGGTACCCATTGGGACCGTGGCGCCAACCTGAGCGACAACCAGGAAAGCGAACGCTTTCTGGGGCTCAGCTACGTGGTGCAGAGCGGGGCGCTGCAAGGCTTGGGGCTGGACCTGCGTAACATCGACGTGAAACAGAAGTACGGCTACGACTACAACGAATTCCGTTTCGCCACGACCTACACCTGGAAGTTCTGGTAAACCCACCCGACGTTTGACCCCATAACAATAAGAGGCCTGACCATGCGTGAACCCTTTGTCCTTTGCATCTGCCCCGCAACTTTCCAGTCGTTGTTCAGCGCACCGCTACGCGCATGAGCGGATTCCAAGAGGAGCAAACACTAGTGAATATCCAGGTCGATAACGCGGTCCTGCAGCAGCAGAAGAAAACTTACATCTATGAGTGGTACGTGGTCGGCCTGTGCATGATCGCCTACATCTTTTCCTTTGTGGATCGGCAGATCCTGGCGTTGATGATCGAGCCGATCAAAGCCGACCTGCAGATCAGTGACACCCAGTTCAGCCTGCTGCACGGGTTGGCCTTTTCGTTGTTCTACGCCTTCATGGGGATGCCCATCGCTTATCTGGCCGATCGCTTCTCAAGGCCGAAGATCATCGCCGTCGGTGTCGTGTTCTGGAGCCTGGCGACGGCTGCCTGCGGCCTGAGCAAGAACTTCCTGCACATGTTCCTCGCCCGCATTGGCGTCGGCGTCGGTGAGGCGGCCCTGTCGCCCTCGGCCTACTCGATGTTCAGCGACATGTTTCCCAAGGAAAAACTCGGCCGCGCAGTGGGCATCTACTCGATCGGCTCGTTTGTCGGTGGTGGCCTGGCTTTCCTGGTCGGCGGTTATGTGATCGCGATGCTCAAGGACATGAACACCATCGAGGTCGCCTTCCTCGGCGCGATGAAGGCCTGGCAGCTGGCGTTCTTCATTGTCGGTCTGCCCGGTATCGTGGTCGGCCTGTTGATTTGGCTCACCGTGCGTGACCCGGCGCGCAAAGGCCTGCAGGTCGATGCCCAGGGGCGGGCCAGAAAGGTCGCGTTGGGCGATGGCTTTCGCTTCCTGGGTCGTCACCGTGCCACCTTCACCTGCCATTACCTGGGCTTTTCGTTCTACGCCATGGTCTTGTTCTGCATGATGAGCTGGAGCCCGGCGCTGTATATCCGCAAGTTCGGTCTGACGCCGGTAGAGGCGGGCTACATGCTGGGCACCGTGCTGTTGCTGGCCAACACCGCCGGGGTGCTGTTCGGTGGCTGGCTCACCGACTACCTGGCCAAGCAAGGCCATCAGGACGCCGCCATGCGCACTGGTGTCATCGGTGCCCTGGGCATGGTGGTGCCCGCCGTGCTGTTCCCCCAAGTGGATCAACTGTGGCTGTCAGTGACGCTGTTGGTGCCGGCGATGTTCTTCGCCTCGTTCCCGATGCCGGCGTCCACGGCGGCGATGCAGATCCTCGCGCCGAACCAGGTGCGCGCTCAGGTCTCGGCAGTGTTCCTGTTGATCAGCAATCTGCTGGGCCTGGGTCTGGGGACCACGCTGGTGGCGCTGTTGACCGACCGCTACTTCGGATCGCCCGCGGCGGTGGGGTCGTCGATGTCGCTGGTGATCGCCGGCGCGTCGGCATTGACCGTGCTGCTGCTCTGGCGCGGTTGCTACCGTTTCCGCGAAAGCTATGCCCGAGAGTACCCGACCCTGGCTTGATTGGTCATAGTCCACGATCGGCGCGCGGGCCTCGCTCCTTTTGAAGGGAGCGGGGCCTGTGTGCTCCGGATCAGGAGAACCCCTGATGTTGAATGACGTACACCTGCTCGAACGGCACAGCCTGCTCAGCTCGGCCGATTACCGCGAGATCAAGGACAAGGTCAGCCACTACCTGTGCCCGCACCGTTTCAATGTGCTGCGTGACGAGCCGATCCATACCCGGCTCAACGGCGTATTCTTCGGTGATTCGGCGCTGCTCGACCTGCGCTATGGCGCGCCGGTGGAGATCACCATCGACGACATTGCCGATCAGTACCTGTTTCGCATTACCTTGCAGGGGCAGTGCGAGGTGGCCCACGGGCGGCGTAGCGCGGCAATGCAGTCGGGCTACCTGAGCGTTTCCTCGCCGTTCGCGCAAAGCCGCATCGTCACCGATGGGCAGTGCCGCAACCTGATCCTGCGCGTCGACCGTGATGCTCTGGAAACTCAACTGCAACACCTGCTCGGCCGCAGTCTGCGGCAGTCGGTGATCTTTGATGTGAGCGTCGACCACCTGGGCGCCGGCGTCGTCAGCCTCTATCACACCCTGGACTACATCTGTCGGCTTTACGGCAGCGGGGTGGACGGTTCGCGCCTGGCCGGCGGCCTGTCCGAATACCTGATGCAACTGCTGCTCACTCAATTGCCGCACAACTATTCGGCGGATCTTTTGATCGATACGCGCGCACCGCTGCCACACCACGTGAAAAAGGCCCGTGACTACATTGAGGAGCACCTTGACGAGCCCATCAGCCTGACGACCTTGAGCGGACTGTGTGGTGTCTCGGTGCGCACCTTGCAGAATGGCTTCAACCAGTTCCTCCAGCAGGCGCCGGTCGAATACATCCGCGACCGTCGTCTGGCGGTGATCCACGAGTCGCTCAAGCACGGCAGGGCCGGTGAAACCGTTACCGATATCCTGTTGCGTCACGGCATCAACAGTTTCGGGCATTTCTCCAGCGCCTATCGGCAACGCTATGGTTGTTTGCCGTCGGACACCCTGCGCCGACGCAAGCATTGAGACGGCTGCGCAATCCGTCAGTTGGCTGCGCAATCGGAGGCGTCTGTGGCGGTGCGGCTCGATAGCATCGAGTCTCTTACAAGAGGAGCATCTCCATGAAAATTACCGTGCTGGGTGGTGGACACGGCTGTTACGCCGCTGCTGTCGAAATGGCTGAAAAAGGGCACCCGACCCGACTGTGGCGTCGAGACAGCGCCGCGCTCAAAGCGCTGCTGGCCATCGGCAGCCTGACCATCAAGGACTATCAGGGCACCCGCACGTTGTCCGTGGGGCAGGAGGGCGACAACCTGTCGTTTACCGACGATCTGGCCGAAGCCCTGGGCGACGCGCAACTGGTCATCATCCCGCTGCCATCGACCTCCCACGAAGACCTGGCCAGACACGTAGCGCCGCACCTTCGCGACGGTCAGGTGGTGTTCCTGCCACCGGGCACCTTCGGCAGTTTCGTATTCGCCAAGGCCATGGCCGATGCGGGCAACCAGAGCAAGGTTGCCTTCGCTGAAACCGGGACGCTGCCCTACCTGGTCCGCAAACACGGCGCCAGCGACCTGGTGATCAGCGGTTACGCCACCCGCCTGCCGACCGGTGTGTTCCCCAGCAACCTGTCCGAACACGCTTTCGCGGTACTGCGTGAAGCCTACCCGAGCGTCGAGCCCGTCGAAGACGCCCTCAGCGGTGCGTTGATGAACGCAGGCCCCATCATTCACCCGCCGCTGATCATGATGAACGCAGGTCCCCTGGAGCATTTCGAGACCTGGGACATTCACAACGAAGGCACCCAACCGTCGATTCGTCGTGTGACCAACCAGCTCGATGCCGAACGCATGGCTGTGCGCGAAGCGCTGACTTACGGTGCGCCGCACTTTCCCCTGGCCGACCACTACAACACCACCGAAGGCGATGAGTGGATGTACGGTCGCGGTGCCCATGGCAAGCTGACCGACAGCGGTGACTGGCGCGAAGACATCGACCTGCAGAAACATCGCTACATGCTCGAAGACACCCGTCTGGGCCTGTCATTCCTGGTGTCCGTCGGTCGCTGGGCCGGTGTGCCGACCCCAGTGGCGCAGGGCTTGCTGAGCATCGCCGCGGTTGTCGCCGGTCGTGATCTCTACGCCGAAGGCCGCACGCTGGAGAACCTGGGTCTGGCCGAGCTCGACCGGGTGCAAATGACCAAGCTTCTCACCAGAGGTTTCAACTGATGAACGCCGCGCTGCCCAAAGTCAGCGTGGTCGGTGCCGGCCGGATGGGCGAGGGCATAGCCTTGGCGTTCATCCATGCGGGCCTGCCGGTCACCCTCATCGACATCAAGGATCGCCCCGAGGAAGAGCGGCACGGCTATTTCGAGCGTGTGCGAAACAACATCCGCAGCGAACTTCAGACGCTGGCAGCCCTTGGCGTGCTTGAGCCGGAACAGGCGGACATCGCGATAGCGCGTTTGACGCTGCAAAGCAGATCCCAGGCCGCAGAGGCATTGCGCCTGTGTGACCTGGTGTTCGAAGCGGTGCCGGAGATCATCGCGGTCAAGCAAGAGACCTTTGCCTGGGTCAGCGAGCATGTCCCGGCATCGACCATCATCGCGTCGACCACCTCGACGTTCCTGGTCACCGAGTTGAGCGAAATGGTCAGCACGCCTGCGCGCTTCGTCAATGCGCACTGGCTCAATCCCGCGTACCTGATGCCGCTGGTGGAAATCAGCCGCAGCCAAGACTCCTGCCCGCAGGTGGTCGAACGACTGCTGCAACTGCTCAAACGGATCGGCAAGGTGCCGGTGGTGTGCAACCCGGTGGCGGGCTACATCGTGCCGCGCATCCAGGCATTGGTCATGAACGAAGCCGCGCGGATGGTGGAAGAGGGCGTGGCCAGCGCAGCAGATATCGATACTGCGGTGCGTGTCGGCTTCGGGTTGCGCTTCTCGGTGCTGGGCCTGCTTGAGTTCATCGATTGGGGCGGCGGCGACATTTTGTACTACGCCTCGCGCTACCTCAGTGGCGCACTGTCACCGCGCTTCGAATCGCCACAGGTGATCGCCGACAACATGAAAAACGGCCGCAACGGATTGCGCGATGGCCAGGGCTTCTACGACTACCGCGACCTGGACGTGGAAGCCTACAAGCAGCAGCGTCTTGGCGACTTTGTCCGCAAACTGGAGCTGTCGGGATTGACGCCGGCATTCGATGGCGCCTTGAGGCAGGCGTGAACGGGTAGCTGCAGGACCTGCGCAAAACCTGTGGGGGCGAGCCTGCTCGCGAAAGACGTCCAGACAACGCAGTCACCCGGACAGCCCACAGGTTTCGCACAGGTCCCTGTGGGGGCGTGCCTGCTCGCGAAAAACGTCCAGCCAGCACGATCACCCAGACAGCCCACATCACCCCAGCGCACTGGCATCGCTTTCATGCTCATCCGCAAAGGCCATGAACACGTCCAGATCCAGCACATCCAGATTGATGCGGGCGATAAAGGCGGAGAAGGCCAGGTTGGCGGCAAGCAGACGCAAGTCAGAAGCCCAAGGGGGAACATAGGTGGGCCCCTTAAGCCAGCCGCACTCAAACAGCGGCGCAAGGCGCACCGTATCCCCCAGGCTAAGTCGACCGGCAAACAAATGCCCCACCAAATCGGGCCGGTTATCACGAATCGCAATGCGCAACAGGGTGTGGACGCCAAGCATCCCCGTCAGGTAAGCAGCATCCTTGGTAAACGCCGACCCCCCACGCAGGTCGGCGCCACGGAAAATCCGTTGCGTCGAGCGGAACGACTCCTCCTGCGACTGCCCACCCGCCAAAAAGCCTTCAAACACCTGGATGAAGTCGGCACCATCCAGCGCCTGCTGCACCGCCAGCACCCGCAGCGCCAGGCGCCGCAGGCGGTTGATGTCCATGCTCCCCGTAAACAGCTCGGCCAGGGTGGCAATACCCTCCTGCGTCTGGGTAGTGCGCGGCGCCCCCAGGCCCAGGCTTTTGAGGTTGGGTTGCAGCGCACCGTTTTGCGCCGTGGCCACATGCACGAAAGCCTCGTGCTGCAACAACTGATGCTTGTCCAGTTCCGAAAACAGCGCACTGGCCCGCAAACGAATACGGCTCGCCCCGGCGATGGCCTTGGCGGCGAGGGTCGCATCAAGTACCACCTCGATCTGCCCCTCACCGAAGAACCGGTCCAGCTCCGGTTGCATCCACGCGGCGAAGGCCTGCGCCGGAATATCCGCCCGGGTCGGCGGAATCCGCGCACCGCCCAGCAAGGCGTCGGTGGTCTTCAAAAAGAAACGCGCCGCATCCAGCATGCTCAGCTTCTGATTCGTGTAGTAGAAGTCCGGTCGGCGGTACAACGCTGACGAATAATGAGTAAAAGCCGGCGTACCAATAGCACCGAGCATGCGTCCGGCGGTGGCATAGCTGCGAGCGGTCATGGCGAGAAAATTGCCGGCCGGATGGCCTGGGTCGCAATGGGTGATGAAGTCTTCCAGGGCGGCAATATCGGCGGTGTGATCGCGGGGCTGGAGTTCGACTTTGGGCAGCTGTGCACGCCCGGCGCGCCAGTTTTTCAGGAAGGCTTCTTCGATGCCCTCGGGCCAGCTCAAGGCGTCCAGTACGCGAATCTTGCGGGTCAGAGTGGGTAGGGTGGCGTCGAGGTCGGAGAGGGAGGGGGGCATCGGAGGGGCCTTGGTGGACAAGGGGTGATTGTGGAAGCTTAGACGTTGGCAGTGGGGGGAGGGGGCGTCAGGCTATTGAGGAAAAATGGGGACGCCCATTTCCCGTACCGAGCTTACGACTGCTGCGCAGCCGCGCGGGAGCAAGCTCCTCGCCACAGGTATTCAGACATTCAGGGGGGACAGCGACCGAACCTATCAGTTCTGCTAGTAGCCTCCCCCTGCACTACCACCGATACTGAGCACCAGCATTCCGTTCCTGTGGAATACTCACTCATGCCATCACCGCGCGAAATCCTGCTCCGCCGATATCGCTACGACGCACTCGACCGGCTGACTGCCAATGCTTCACCGAACGAGCCCGAGCACCAACGTTTCTACTGCAAAAGCCGCTTGGCCACCGAGATACAGGGTGCGGTGCGATACTCCTTCATTCAGGATGACAACCTATTGCTGGCGCAACAGCAGGACGATGGGAATACACGCAGCACCACGCTATTGATAACCGACCAACAACGCTCGGTGTTGGATACGCTCAAGCCCAATCAACCGAGACAATCCATGGCCTATTCGCCTTATGGCCATCATTCGTATTCAAGCGGATTACTCAGCTTGCTCACCTTCAACGGTGAACGGCCAGACCCAGTAACAGGGTGTTATTTGTTGGGAAATGGCCATCGGACGTTTAACCCTCTGCTTATGCGATTTATCAGTCCGGATGATTTAAGTCCGCTTGGCAAAGGAGGCATTAATGCGTATGGATATTGCTTGGGGGATCCAATAAACAAAAGCGATCCGAGTGGGCGCGTTACAGTTCAAGCTTTTGCTCATGCATTCAAGACGAGGATGACGAATATAAAAGCTGGAGGTTTAGATCGTCGTATACGCCCAGGAATATCCACAGGGAGCGCCATGCGCGCACGGGATAAATATTTAAAATAGATGACAAAATTGCACGATATAATAAAAAATCTCAAGAAGATTATGCCCTTAACTCCTTTAATCGTGAGTTCAGGGAGCCGCATAATCTGCAGGCGCATGCAATGGATAATATTACTCTGAATAAAACACCGTACCCAAAAGAGGGATACCCGTCTCGCCTAAAAAAAGCCATTAGTCATAGGCGGTCCGCCCAGAAATTTATACTTGACAAGCTTGCGCGCACTCAAAAAGGAAGTGATGTAATTAGTTCGCTGCATGATTTTATAGTGGCGGAAAAGTATATAAGGCCCAGCCGTACCTCAATCTCTAAAAAAGCCCTTCAATTGGCCGAAGATATTTACGAAAAAATATTTACCATACGAAGCCCTAAGGAAATGGAGCTTTTAGAGCGCCGAGAGGCACTTGTAAATCAGTACTTTCTTTGATTTGTGGCAAAGGAGGCGCTAGGCGATTTGAAATAAGAAAGCTGAGTGTTATGCGTTCAATCGTTGAGAGATTTTTTATATGGATCCCACTGCGCATTGTTTAGTTAAGAGAGCGCAGTTTTGCGTTAAGTGGGTCGTTTGCTGGGTGTGATCGACGGAGAATGATCCGGAAGCGGACGTTCGGTGAGGTCTGCTTTGGCCAAAAGGCTGACCTTGCAGATCAGCTGCCAGAGGACCACTTTTCCACTGCTATGCTGATGAGATCTGTTTCTACACTAGAGACAAGTAGCATGGCAGCACAGGGCGAGCATTCCAGGTTCATCTTAAAGGCCATGACCTGTTCGGCCGGCATTTTCCTTGTCGCCGGGGCTGCCATGACGCTGCTGGACACTCACCTTGACCTGACGTTGTTGGCGGATACCACGAGCAGGCTGCTACGTTTTCGGGATTGGCTTTTGCTGGAAACGCCAATGCCGAACTGGTCGCTGCTGATGATTATCGCGATTTTAATCAGCACGCTATCTGCGGCGATTTGCTACGCCCGCATCACCGATGGAACCTACAGCGAATTGCACGAAATAGAGCGCAAAGTTTATAAAAAGAACAACCCTCAGTTTCCTCAGTTGACCGATGACCAGACGCTACTGATGGAAGCTTTGGCCTATCATGCGAACTTCAGGAAAATTGCGAATTTGAACTCGATTTGCAAGCTTGTCTCCCTCAGTACATTGGAAGTTGAAGCCGGTCTGAAGCAACTGCAAGCCAAACGACTCGTGAGGCAAAAAGTCACAAGGGGTACGTTCGGTGCCACCATTTTTGAACTTACCTTGGCAGGCAAGGATTATGCGTTGGAGCGATTTGACCTTACGTAACTGGATGGCCAAAAGAGGTTCGTCAGTAAGACGGATAAAGAGGCCTTGTAGGAGCGAGCCTGCTCGCGAAAAAAGTCGGGTTAACGCGGACGTCCAGGCGGACCGCGTGGGCTCTACCCGAATTTCGAGCCGCCACGCAGTTGCACCGGACTGACGCCCAGCCGTTGCCTGAAGGTGGTTGCCATGTGCGCCTGGGAGTTGAAGCCGCAGGCGTGGGCGATTTGCGCCAGGGTGGCTGTCGAGTCGCGCATCAGGGCTCGAGCCTTGGCGACGCGGCGGTCAATCAGGTAGCTGTGCGGGCTTTTGCCCGTTGCGTGTTTGAATGCGCGCATGAAGTAGCCTTCGGACAATCCCAGTAACCCTGCCATTGCCGGTATACCCAGCGGGCCGTCGAGGCCAGCGTCGATGAACTCATCGAGCAGGCGCATCCGGCTGCCGGTGATCGAGCCTTGGGGCGTCGCCGACCAGGTTTCTTTGCCCGTCGCCCGTTCAGCCAATGCCAGTGCCCAGGCCTCCCAATCGTCCTCCACCGAGGCCCGCAACAGCGCGGCGCGCATGCGTAACGCGAGGGTAACGGCCTGCGGATCAATGCGATTGTTGAAGGCGCGATCCCCTGTCAACGGAGCACCGTCGGTGCGCATGACTCGCAGGTATTCACCGCCCTTGGCTGATTCGGATAACACGTCGCAGCCGGCGGGAACGAATGCCAGGCCGTTGGGCAGGGCATCGAAAGGCTGCACTCGATCGCTGCCGATGGCGTGCAGGCCTCGCTGGCTGTCGAAGGCAAAACCGATCGCCGCCTGGGTCGCGACATAGCGGGTTGCGTAGGCGGCGCCGGGCAGCAATTCGATCGCCCAGGGGCCTGCCTCGATGCGACGGACCGGTTCAGAGGGCAGCGGGGGCAGCAGGCGGCTTCGATGGTTCATGCACACCATAGTAGTGAAGAGGGCACGCAAAAGTCAGGTCAGTTTTTTGAAAGCCGGGGTGATGCGCTCCTGTCTAGACTGGGCAAAACCTCAGGGGATGCCCCATGCACACACTGACCCGCGACGATATCGAACAAGCTGCCCGCCACGTTTACCAAGTGATGCCTGCCACCGCCCAATACCCTTGGCCCTTGCTGGCCGAACGGCTGGGTTGCACGGTGTGGGTCAAGCATGAGAATCACACGCCTACCGGCGCCTTCAAGGTGCGCGGCGGCATTACCTTCATGCACTGGCTCAAACGCGCGCAACCAGAGGCGAAGGGCATTGTGACCGCCACCCGAGGCAATCATGGCCAGAGCCTGGCGCTGGCCGCCAGCGCGCTGGGGTTGCGGGCGTTGATTGTGGTGCCGCAAGGTAATTCGGTGGAAAAGAACAATGCCATGCGTGGCTTTGGCGGCGAAGTGGTGGAGTTTGGCCGCGATTTCGATGAGGCCCGTGAAGAGGCCGCGCGGCTGGCGCAAGTACATGGGCTTTATCTGGTGCCGCCGTTCCACACCGAGCTGGTCAAGGGTGTGGCCACCTATGCGCTCGAGCTGTTCGAGGCGGCGCCGGATCTGCACACCGTCTACGTGCCCATTGGTTGTGGGTCGGGGATTTGCGCGGTGATCGCCGCCCGCGATGCTTTGGGTCTGAATACCGAGGTCGTAGGGGTGGTTTCCACGGAGGCTGAGGCCGCAAAGCTGTCCTTTGAGGCTGGAGCCCTATGCGAAACCGCTTCGGCGAATACTTTTGCCGATGGCCTGGCCGTGCGCAAGCCGATTCCCGAAGCGTTTGCCATCTACGGGGCGGCTGCGGCGCGGATCGTATCGGTCAGCGAAGAGCAAATTGCCGAGGCCATGCGCGTCTATTACACCGATACCCACAACCTCGCTGAAGGCGCCGGCGCGGCGGCCCTGGCAGCGCTGATTCAGGAGCGTGAAAGCATGGCCGGTCGAACGGTGGGTGTGATCCTGTCCGGCGGGAATATCGACCGATCGGTGTATGCGACAGTGATTGCGTGAGTGTCAGAGGCTGTACGAGCCCTCAGAGCAGGCTCCACGACACTCCGACGTACACCCCGAGACCCTCGCCCGGCGTGGAGCGTGCCGCATCCAGCCCTTTGTCGTCGTAGCCGGGCGTGACGGTGGCGGCGTAGTGCTTGTTCGTCAGGTTGCGCATGTCCAGCCAGGTCTGCCAGTCGCCCTTGGGCGCGTTGTAGCCCAGGGTTGCACCGAACAGCGCGTAGGGGTCGGCGTAATAGCTGTTGGCGTAATCCACTGCCACCTTGGACACTAACTGCGTGTTGAGCGCGGCGAAAAAGCCCAGGGGCCAGTCGTAGCGCAGTTCGCCCTGGTAGTAGTGCATCGGCAGGCCCGGCAGGCGGTTGTCGCCGAAGCGGTCGTCGTCGCGGTAGTGGAAATCACTGAAGGTATAGCTCTGGCGCAGGCTCAATTGGCCGCCACCGTCCCGCGACCACAGGCTGCTCTGCAGGCTGGCTTCCACGCCCTGGTGCACGGTGGGGCTGGCGTTGAGTTCATAGGGGGTGGTGGCGTTGGCATCCGGCAGTACCGACAGCAGTTCGTGGCGCACTTGGGCGTAGTACCAGGAAAGGCTCCACTGGCCCACCACGCTGTCACCGCGTCCACCCAGTTCCAGTGTGGTTGCAGTCTGGTTTTGCAGTTCGATCGGATCACGCTGCGTACCGGTAGCAGGGCCGCTGCCGGCCGGGAAACGCTGATTGGCGCTGTAGATCAGTGACCACGGGTGCGGCCCTTCGACCGAACGGCTGAGATTGCCGAACAGTTGCAAGTCGGGTGTCACCTGATATCGCAGGCCCAGGCGTGGCGCGTAGTCCCAGTCGTTGAGGCTGGTCTTGCCACCGCCCTCGGGGTAAGTCACAGCGCTTTCACGGCGTGTGTAAATGGCGGCGAGGCCGGTGGTCAGCCACAGGTCCTCGGCGATCTCCAGGTCATTGCCAGCATGCAGGACCGTGTCTGAACCCTGGTAGGTGAAATTGCGCATGGGCGTGCCCGGCGCGTAGCTGGCAGTGTTGCCGCCGGGGATTCGCACCCGTTCGCTGGCGCCGGCATTGGGCAGGTGCTTGGTCACGCGCAAACCCAGGGTGCTTTGGCTTTCCAGGCCCCAGAGGGTGTCGCGGCGCTTGTAGTCGAAGGTGCCGCTGACATCGGTGTACGCCACTTTCAGCCGGTTGGGACCCTCGCGCAAGTCCATCGGATAGTCGTGGTAGACAAGGCCGGTCTGGATGCTCGAATCGTCATCGAGATAGAACGTTGTCTTGTTGCCGATAAAGGTACTGCCCGGCTGGTCACGGCTGTCATCGCGCGCCACATAGGCGGGGTTGGCCGCCCGTGGGTCGTGTTCGATGGCGTGCTTGGTCACCCGGCCTGCGAGGTCGTTGTCGGTCTGGCGGTGGCGCAGGTAAAAGCGTGTTTGCAGGTTCGGGTTGAAGCGATAACCGAAATTGGCGATGACGCCCTGACTCTCACTGGCCGTGTGGTCCTGGTAGCCATCGGAACGCGCATCGGTCATGGCCACGTAGTAGTCGAAGTCACCCAGCACCTGCCCGGAACTGACCTGGCGCTGCTGATAACCATGGCTGCCCATCGCGTAGCGCACTTGCAACTTGGGTGCGTCGTAGCCGGTGTGACTGACGTAATCGATGGCCCCGCCCAGGGCCAGGGCGCCACGGTCGAAACCGTTGGCGCCGCGCAGCACTTCCACATGGTCGAGCCACAGCGGCTCCAGCAATTCGTAGGGTGTGCCGCCAGGGCCGGTGAGTGGCAGGCCATCAAGCATCGTATATAGCCCCGAAGCGTGGGCGCCCGGGGCACGGTTGATCCCCGATCCACGGATCGAGATCTTCACCCCTTCGTTGCCCGCAGACTGGGCATACACCCCGGGCTGATAAGCCAGCACATCCTGGTTACTGGCCACCCGACCCTGTAGGGTACGGCGCATGTCCACCACATTGGTGCCGCCGGGCACCTGGGCCAGACGGGCCTCGGCATCCTCGACCGACGCGTCTTCGCCACTGCCGTCTTCAGCCCCGATCAGTACTTGTCCAAGCTCCAGGCCCTGGGCCATGGCCGGACAGACAAGGGCCAGGCCCAGCAAGGCAGCGGGCAGGGAATTGGGCGAGGGCATTGAGAGAACTCCAGACGTACAGGAACGGGCAGTGAAGAACTGCGACGTAAGGAGGAACGAAGGAAACACATGGGGATTTTGTTTTTTGGCCAGGTAAGCGGGTATCACCTGGCCAGTGATGGGGTTTTACGGTGTCAGGGGCAGGGCTTACACCGTCAGTTTCCGACTGAATTTGGTTTCCATCACAATGTGGGACGCGGTGTGCGCCACCCCCTTGATCATGTTGATCCTGGTGAGTTCGGCGTTGAGTTCGCTCAGGGTCGGCGTGGCGAGATGAATGATGAAATCCGATTCACCCGAGACGGCATACACAGCCTGCACAGCATCCATCTTGCGAAGAGAGGTCATGACATCGGTATAACTCTTGTTAGTGCAGGAGGTCATGGTGAAACAATTGATGGTCTGCTGGAGCCTGTTCTGGTCGATACGCACGCTATACCCGGTGATGACGCCAGCCTTTTCCAGTCGGGCGATCCGCTCCTGCACCGAAGACCGTGAGACTTCGAGCTTGCGTGCCAATGAAGCTGTGGGTTCGCGTGCGTTGTCCTGCAGCAGGCCAAGCAATTGCCTGTCCTTGTCAGTCAGGTTAAACAACGGACCGGGATTCTGCGCTTGCATGAACACTTCCTTGACCTCGCTGGGATTTCAGTTTTTTTGAGTCGCCCTGCGTTGTGAACGCGTTTCTTGAAACATATCCATCATCTTCAGGCCGGCGTATACGGTTTGCGCCGCAGCCGGGCCGAGAGGGCCGCCATTCCATTCCAGACCGTAGGCATCGAACAGACGGTAGCGATCAGTCTCGCCGCAAATGGCTTCTGCAATGACGCGTGCGCCAATGGGGGCGGTGTTCATACCATGGCCACCAAATGATGTACACGCCCATAGCCCCTTTCCGAGCGGACCGATGTGAGGCATTTTGTGCCGCGCATAGCCCATCAAGCCGGACCAGGCTTTATCGATCTTGATGCCCCGCAACTGCGGGTATACGTCGAGAATGTCTTCGGTCAGCAGTTGCCCCAGGCGTTTTTCATCCTGCAGGTTGCGGGTGGTGATACGGCCGCCCCAGAGCAGGCGGTCACCGTCGACGATTCGGTAATAGTCCGAGGCTCGGCGATTGTCGCCCACGGCATCGGTGGTGCCTACCGCATTGGCCAGACGCTCGCCCAAATGTTCGGTCAGTACCGCATAGGTTGCGATTGGCAGGAAGGCGCGCCGTAATTTCCCGAACTCAGGGCCGCCATAACCGCCGCAGCAATACACCACGTTCGCGCAATCGACAGTGCCCCGGTCGGTGATGACGCGATGTCGTCCATCGCGGCTCTCAACCCGGACCATGGGTGACTGTTCATGGATCTTGCCGCCGATGCACTCGATGAGCCGGGCCAGGCCCAGGCAATAGTTCAGCGGGTGGAAGTGAAATCCGTGATTATCGCGCAGCGCCTGGAAGTACCTGTCGGTCTTGAGCTTTTCGCGCACGGCGCTGCGATCCAGGTAGTCGAGGTGGAAGTCGAAGTCCGTCGCCATCCTGTCGCGCAGGCGCTTGAGGTTATCGCCATCCTCGTAGCGGACCACGCTCAATTTTCCAGGCGTTGGCGCGCAACCCGGCAACTGATGACGGGCGATCATGTCGCGAACGGTGTCGACGCCTTCGAGCGACAGTTTGAACAGCGCGGCGGCTGTCGGTTTTCCGCAGCGTCGCTCGATGGAAGACAAGCCTTCGGACCAGCCCTGGAGGACAAAGCCGCCGTTACGGCCGGACGCTCCCCAGGCAACACGCCCGGCGTCGAGCAGCACCACGGACCGTCCTCGCGATAACAGTTCCCAGGCTGTGCTCAGTCCCGCCAGGCCTGCGCCGATGATGCAGACATCGGCCTGGACGTTGCCTGACAACGGCGCGCGCTCAGTCGTGTCGTGCATCGTGGCGGTGTAGTAATTGTTGTTATAGGTGTACATGAAGTCCGTGGTCCTTTTTCGCGCGCAGACAGGCAGCGCGCCGCGTCGGGAACGGGCGCCTGCCATGCAATGGATGTAGTGCGCCGGGATTATTGAATGGCGGTCAGATCAGCGCCGTACCACTTCTCGGACAGTTGCTTGAGCGTGCCGTCGGCTTTCATCTCTGCAACGGTTTTGGTCAGGGCGCTATTGAACGCTTCGTCGCCCTTATCCACGGCGATGGCCAGCGGTTCGTAGTAAGCGGGTTTGCCCTCCACCCGGACGATGGGATAACCATTCTTGACGGCCGCGACGACGGTTGGCAGTGCGGACAAGGTGGCGTTCAGTCGAACCCCGTTGCCCATGCGCAGATCATCCAGAGGACCCATGCTGTCGCCGTACGTCTTCACCTCGCCCGGCGTGACGTCGTAGGTGAACGCTGGTACATCGGCCGCGTCGATCTTGAGCCGACGATTGATGTAGTCCTCCGACGTCGTGCCTGCTTCGACGCCGATGATCTTGTCGTTCAGATCCGCTGCCTTGGCTCCTGCTGCATCTTTGTGCACGGCGAATACATAGGGCGTGTAGTAGTAGATAGCGGGGAAGTCGAGGACTCGGGCGCGCTCGGTGGTTGGTGTCATCGAACCCACCGACAGGTCCCAGCGATTGGACCAGCGTCCCGCAGTGATGATCCCGTATTCGGGGGTCACGAAGTCGACCTTGCTACCCAGGCGTCGGCCGATTTCGGTGGCCACATCGATATCAAAACCTTGCAGCTTGTTGTCCGGACCCAGGAACGATTGCGGTGGCCAGTTGGCGGCGGTGGCCACTTTGATCACCTTGGTTTCATGGATGCGGTCGAGGGTCGAGCCCGCCCAGGCGGCGCCTGTGCCGAGCGTGACGGCGGTGGTGACAGCGGCTGCGGTGAACAAGCGAGTGATCGAGATCATGAGTAAGCCTCCAGGTATCTTGTGTGCAGTTTTTTTGTTGTTTTTGTCGATGACTTCAGAAGGTACGGTGATGCTTCTCAGTGGCTGAGAATCTGTGACAGAAATTCCCGAGCGCGTTCATGCTGCGGGTTCTCGAAAAACTCATTGGGTTTGGCTTGCTCGATGATGCAGCCCTGATCCATGAAGATGATTCGGTCGGCAACCCGTCGGGCGAACCCCATCTCGTGGGTGACGCACACCATCGTGATACCGTCCTGGGCCAACTCACCCATCACGTCCAGCACTTCCTTGACCATTTCGGGGTCAAGCGCCGAGGTGGGTTCGTCGAACAGCATGATGCGTGGACGCATGCACAGGGCGCGGGCGATTGCCACGCGCTGCTGTTGGCCGCCGGAGAGTTGGCTGGGGTATTTATCCGCCTGGTTGCCGATCCGCACGCGATCAAGGTATTCACAGGCCAGTGCGCGAGCCTCTGATTCACTCAGCTTGCTCACCAGGCGCGGCCCCAGCATGAGGTTCTCCAGCACCGTCATGTGCGGGAACAGGTTGAACTGCTGGAAGACCATGCCGACCTGACGGCGGATGCTGGCCACGCAGGCGGCATTGCGAGTCAACTCGATGCCGTCGATGAACACTTGGCCTTTCTGGAAGTCTTCCAGCAGGTTCAGGCAACGAATCAACGTCGACTTGCCTGAACCCGACGGACCGCAGACGACCACGATTTCGCCGCTGGTAATGTGCAAGTCGATGCCTTTGAGTACATGAAATTCGCCATACCATTTGTGCATCTCATGAATCGAAATGGCGGGGTACGGAGCAGGGGCTGCTGAAGTTGACGACGGGTTCATCGTAATGCTCCTGATTCAGCGGTGGGCACGATTGAAGTGCTTTTCCAGACGCGACTGAACGGTTTCCAGCACGATCGACAACAGCCAATACAGCACGGCTGCGGTGATGAGCATTTCCAGGTGCCGGAATTCGGCGCGTCCTTGGGTTCGTGCCAGGAACATCAGCTCCCAGACCCCGATTACCGAAACCAGCGAACTGTCCTTGAGCATCGAGATGAACTGGTTGCCCGTCGGCGGAATGATCAGGCGCATGGACTGCGGGAGAATGACCCGAGTCATCGTTTGAAAGGGATTCAGGCCAATCGCCCGGGATGCTTCCCACTGACCCCGCGAGATACTGCTGATCCCCGCTCGGAAGATCTCCGTCATGTAGGCGCCATAGCAGAGCGAGAGTGCCAGTATCCCTGCCGGAACTGCACCGACCACGTAGCCGAGTTGAGGGATGCCCAGGTAAATGAGATAGATCTGGATGAGCAGCGGAACGCCGCGGAAAAATGAGGTGTAGAAGCTGGCGATGGCAATGGCGAAACCGTTGGAAGATAAACGGGCGGTCGCTCCCAGCAGTGCCAGGACAAAGGCGATGGCAATGGAAATCGCGGACACGTAGACGGTGGTGAAAACCCCTTGGGTAATCATGAAGCCGACTTTGGTCGCGATGAAACTGTAGGAAAGATTGAAGGTGTCGAAGAATAAAAGGAACAGCACCAGCAATTCGCACCAGACCGTAATGATCTGCGCCCGCAAGGGAAACCGGCCAAGGATGAACAGATTCAGTACAACGGTGATGGTGAATGTGCCCCCGACCGCGATGTCACGCGCCAGCGGTGCTTTCAAGTCAAGAACGATTGGCCCCATCAGATTGGAAAGACGGCTTTCACCCACACCGCAGACAAGCGTGATGACGAAAATGACAGTGGCGACCGCCCCCATGAACACGGCGCTGTCAGTCATGCGCGCCTTGACGATATGGTCTTTGTACATGGCTTACGTACCTCGGGGTGTAGCCCCTTTGTTGTTGTAAGTCCATTATGAGTGTGCGAAATGCCGGGCGGGACCCTGCAAAATGTTGGATTTGTCAGTTTGTGCACGCATATCGGTGGGTCGCATCCCTGCATCTGTGCGTAACTCTGGGCACTCTGGCCATGAGGACTTTTCGGATGCAGCCCAAACGCTGGAGAGTAGGGCCCTGGACGTTATCGAACGATCAAGGGCGCAGTTCTTGTCGGTTTGATTGCTCGCTTCTCTGTATTTCCCAAAGGAATCATTGAGTTACTAAATGGTCATACCCACGGTTACGTTGTTCGAATGACATTGCCGAGCAACCACACCGTTTCATGCCCCCGACCTTTAGGACACTCAAATGAATCGCGCAGTCATGATGATCCTGGCCATTTCAAGCACTCTCTTGCTGGGAGGCTGTGGCCATCACTGGGATGACGGAGAAAGGCACGGCCGATACCACGATCATGATCATCGCCGCGGATATGACCAGAGAGATGACGACGATCAGGGTTATGACCGTCGATACGATCGTCGCGATTATGATCGCGATCACCGCCGTTATCGTGATCGTGACGACAGAGACGACTGACACCTGCAGCGTCTTTCAATCGCGAACCCCGGAAACGACAAAGCCCTGAATAATCAGGGCTTTGTCGTATTTAGATGGCAGTGGCGATGGGATTTGAACTCATGGACTTGATACAGTCGACGGATTTTTAATCCAGTGGATTAATCATTATATTTCAATAGGTTGGGTTGTACTCAACTCCGCAAGGGAGTGGCCCGCAGCGCCTACGGCCCGGCTTGCCCGCAATGGTCGCCCAGGATTACTTCAGTTTCGCCACCATGGCCACGGCGACTGCCTTGGCCGACTGTGGGTTCTGGCCGGAAATGACTTCGCGGTCTTCGATCACGTTCTCGCTCCATGGCTTGGCTTCGGAGAAGTTGGCACCGGCTGCCGTCAGGCCATCTTGCGGGAACAGCTTCATATGGCCGCCGCCGAGGAACCCTTTAGCCTGCTCCTCTTCCGCGTCGGTGAAGGCGGTGACTTTGTAGCCCTTGTAAATCCAATTGGCTGGCGCTGCCGGCTGTTTACCCGATTCCAGCGCGGAGACAAAACCGTGCGCGTCCGGGATCGCCGACAACATGGCTATGGTGCCATGGCAGGTAAAGCCGGTGACCTTGCCTTTTTCATGGAAGTTGGTCAGCAGTTGACCCAGTTGCTTGTCCTTCAGCAGATCCTGCATCGGAATATGGCCGCCAGGCACGAATACGGCATCGAACTTGTCGTAGCCGATTTTCTGAACTTGCGCAAAGCTGATTGCTGGCGAGTTGCTCTTCGAGGTCAGCTTCAGCGTGTCCAGCAGCGCGAGACTTTCCTGGCGGGCCTTTTCATCGCCGCCCCAGAAGCTCACATCATTGGATTTCTGGTCTGCAGTTGGCGCCTTGCCGCTCGGGGTGGCAAATACGACGGTTTGACCCGCCGCGATGAAGGTCTGCACCGGTTGCATTAATTCGTTGAGGAAGAAACCTGTTTGCATGACCTTGCCGTCTTTCAGGTCCAGTTGAGCCTGATCGGACAGTACAACCAATACCGTGCCGGCGTTGGCATAGTTAGCGGCAGCGGCAAGCAGGGCGGCAATCATGGTTTTTTTCACGCGATTCTCCAGTAGCAATGGTTTGATGGAGCCATCTTATTACTAGAACAAAACGCGATAGAGTCCCTGAATTGATTTTCACTTATTACATTGAGTAATCAATGGTTGGCACAGCTGTCCCTGAAGTTCTTGGCCCGATTATTGGCCGATAACTGCCGCTCACGAACGACCGCGTTCGGTCAAAAGCAGTCGGTCACAGGAGACAGCTATCGACCCATTGCAGACGTTCCAGACAGGTTGCTGTTGGCCGATAGACTGAATCAGGTGTCGCCTAGCAGCATGATATGAGTAGCATGGACATCCTCTGTTCGCATGAAACCGCAGTGCAGGTAAAACGCATTTCCTTCGGACGTATCGGTGGAAAGACGCACGTTCTGAAAGCGAAGAATGGCATGTGCAACTAGCGCTTTTACTAGCGTTTGACCCACGTGTTGCCCCCTTGAAGAAGCTGCGACGTAAACGCGTCGCAGCCTTGCCGTATTAGTCTCGCCATATGGATCAACTGAAAGGCCTCCGATGCCTATCAGCTGCTGGTTGAAATACGCCGCCATAAGGCATTCTCCGGGTGCATCGAAACGATTCGCTCCGGAGTGCCAGTCGGCAATCAGCCGAGTGAGAAACCTGAAACCCTCTCCAACTGCCTCTTTTTCCAAGATTAGAATCTGTGGCGGCAGGTGCGTGATCTGATGAATCTCGACTTGTTTCATGCATCCTCCTTGATTCGGTGTGTAACCGTTTTGGCTGGTCGAGGATCTTCGTGTGCACTCTATGAGAGATGCAAGTGGCAGTTATCGACCCATTGCGGTCAATCGATCTGAGGCGATGAGTTGGATGGCGTATACCAGTGAACTCTGGAGGCGACATAAACATGTTTTTGCTTCTGAGGCGTGAAGGGGGTGTCGAGTGTGCCCAGTGCTATCGAAACCCAATCGGAAAATTCACCTTGAAAACGTGACCAGAACAAAGTCGAACCACACTGCGCGCAGAACTCGCGTTGCACAGAATCTGAAGAAGAATACTTAGTGATGTGCCCGGCGCCGTTGAGTATCCGTAATGCGCTACGGGGCACGCTACCATACGAAGCGAATGCTGCACCGTGACCTTTACGGCATTGACTACAGTGACAATGACTCACTGCTTTTGGCGTAGTCAGTAGCTCATAACAGATTGCTGAGCAAAGGCAGCTTCCCTGGTAGATCTCTGTCATGCGTTTGTCCCTGTCGCTGGAAAAGGCACCAGCTTAATCACCTGAATCTGATCAGTCGAACGTCCGCTCCTGGCCGGTTTCTGCCTGTCGCCACGGGCAGAAACGACCCATTGCTTACCCTCTCTTTTGAAGGTGGGAAAGCTTGGCAGCCGGGGGCTTCTGTGTGGAGTGTATCGAGCTGTTCGATGTTTATAAGCAGTAATTATCATTTTTTTTCGATAGGTTATCGAGGCAATAATCCATCCACGATTGAACTGAAAAGGCTAACGGGATGGCAAAAGCAGAGAGTTACACCAGTACTGCAAAGTGGCTGCATTGGGGGATGGCGTTGCTCTGGATCGGTGCCTGGTTCATTGGAATTCTGGCCACTCACTGGCGTGATGAGTTCAATGCGCATCATGAGCTGACATTCCTGCACAAAGCGATGGCGAGTACGCTGCTGTTTTTGATCGTCGTGCGTATCGCATGGCGGCTTACTCACCCCGCGCCGGCATTGCCCGCGGCGATGAGCCCGTTAATGAAGCGGGGGGCTTTCTTTGGTCATTTGATGCTTTACGCAATTGCGCTAATCGGCCTGCCACTCTCTGGCTGGTATTGGAGCTCTGTGGCAGATAAACCCATCCTCGTGGCCGGGCTTTTTCAGTTACCGCCTATGGTCGGTCCTGACCAATCGCTTTATGACTTGGCAAAATCGATTCATACCTATGTTGCTTGGCTATGCGGAGCCTTGGTGGGAGGACACGCCCTCGTGGCGCTCACGCATCACTTCGTTGAAAAAGATGAGGTGTTGAAAAGCATGCTGCCTGGTCCTAACTCGTAAGCGAGTCCAAGGAATAGAGTCACAGCGAATAGAGGCCAGATTTTTATCCCCTCTCAAGCGACTGGTTCTGGCCGATTACTGCCGGTCCTCACAACCAAAAAGCCACCAAAAGCAGATCTTGGATTTCTTGTCCTCCAGCGCTACGCCCCATTGGCTGAGCGATCATTTCCCGGTAAAGAACCATCAATAACTCTGCGAACGTTGATGCCGAGAAGGTATAACCATGCCCCGCTCAAACAGGACAGTACTGGCATATTCCGTAAACGCACTAACAGCCCGGGGAATGTGCCGCCTGCTGGGAAATACAAAATAGACGCCTGCCGCATGGCTATATCCGGGCAAAACCTCTTGCAATTCGCCTCGCTTCAGATAGGCCAGCGTGGTCAGAGATGGCACCAGCGCTATACCCAGATTCGCCAGCGCAGCACCTAACTGAGCCTGCTGCGTGTTCACCTGAAAGCGGCTGTTGACGGGCACTTCGACCGTGCCATCCGGACCACGCAACCGCCATGTGACCGGAGTGCTGCCCATCGACGGCAGCGTGATGCATTCATGTCGGGTCAGATCCTGCGGACTGATCGGTGTTCCATGGGTGGACAAGTAGTCAGGGCTGGCAACCATACGCCACTCAATCCAGCCGATTTCCTTTGCCACCAGCATTGGCTCCACCATTTTTCCGGACCTGACGGCGACATCAATCCCGTCAGCAAGCAAGTCTGCGCGAGCATCGCTCAGCACAAACTCCACTCGCACGGCGGGATGTCTGGCCATGAAGTCGGCAATCGACTCCATGGGAAACCAGTTCAAGAAGTCCACGCCGGCTGCCACGCGAACACGGCCGCTCGGTTGTTTGCTGCTGTCTATCAGATCCTGGGCAGACTGGTTCAGTGCATCGATCTGCTCTGCACACTGTGCAAAAAAGGCCTGGCCGGCATCTGTCAGTGCCAAACGGCGCGTTGAGCGCTGCAGCAAGCGTACGCCGACGCTACGTTCCAGCGCTTGCAGACGACGGCTGCCAGTGCTGGGCGGAATACCCAACCGTCGCCCGGCCTCTGCAAAGCTACCCGCACGTACCACGTGAACGAACAGGGCAATGTCATTCAAGTCCAAAGATCAATTATCCCAAAAATGCACGAGTACATGTCATTACTTCATCTTTTTCCATAGTAACTCCCGACCTACCATTGCGCGCACCTTTTACACAGGAAGCCTGTAATGACCCTCTCTCTGCATCAACCGGCGCGGCTCGGCGAACTGTCTTTGAAGAACCGCATCATCATGGCGCCGATGACACGCAGCCGGGCAACTGAAGCCAACACCCCCAACGCGTTGATGGCCGAGTATTACTCGCAGCGCGCAGCCGCGGGACTGATCATCGCTGAAGGCACCTCCCCCTCACCGAACGGCCTGGGCTACACGCGGATGCCAGCCTTATTCAATAGCGCCCATGTGCAAGGCTGGAAGCAGGTCACCAGCGCTGTGCATGCCAAGGGGGGCAAGATCGTGCTTCAGCTAATGCACGCCGGCCGTATGGCGCATGTCGCCAATTTGCCCATCGGTGCAGAAGTGCTTGGCCCTGGCGCGGAGCACGCGCCCGGTGACATCCATACTGACGCACATGGCATGCAGGTCCCCTCCACGCCACGCGCAATGAGTGTCAGCGACATTCAGCTGGCCATCGCGGAATTTGCGCGCGCCGCGAGCCTCGCCATTGAAGCCGGTTTTGACGGTGTGGAGCTGCATGCCGGCGGCGGTTATCTGCTTGATGCCTTTTTCAATGCAACCATCAATCAACGCACTGATGCATACGGCGCCAGTTCGTCCGCGCGCAACCGTTTCATTCTGGAAGTAGTCCAGGCGGTGGTGGCCGCAATCGGCGCAGCGCGTGTAGGCATCCGCTTCATGCCCCACAGTGGAGCGAACGGTGCATTCAACTTTGCTGAAATGGACGCGCAATATGTCGAGCTCGCTCGGCAACTTTCCAACTTCGGCCTCATGTACCTGCACCTGGTGAACTTCGAGTCGATGGGGTTGCCGCCGCTGCCCGTCGGCCTGCGTGACGCCATGCGCAACGCTTTCAAAGGTCCGCTCGTATTGGCAGGCGGTTTCGACCAAGCCAGTGCTGTAAGCGCACTGGAAAGAGGTGACGCCGATTTTCTTGCCTTCGGCCGGCCATTCCTGGCCAATCCGGATCTGGTCAATCGTTTGCAAGCCGGAGCCCCTTTGAATAGCGCCGACTTCGCGACGTTTTATTCACACGGATCGCAAGGTTATACCGACTACCCAACTCTGGCCGAACAAGACGCCGAAGAGGTTCAAGCATGAAGACGTCTCAAACTTATCGGCTGACCGCGCCAAGCCTGGAATCGCTTCAACTGTTTACCGAGACCGTGCCCACCATCGGTTCGTATGAAGTATTGGTCCGGATGCGCGCCGCATCACTCAACTACAAGGACAGTTTCTACCTGGCTGGCGCACAGGGTATTCAGTTGCCTCGCCCCACCGTGCCGCTATCCGACGGTGCTGGCGAAGTCGTAGCGGTGGGTGAACGGGTAAATCGTTTCGCAGTGGGCGATAGCGTGGCAGGTAACTTTGTGCAGGACTGGCTGTATGGCCCCTTGGGCGATCACGCCGCACATTCGAGCACGACGCTTGGTCATGGAATTGACGGCACGCTGACGGAATATCGAGTATTCAATCAGGAAGGATTGGTGGCACTGCCCCGGAATTTGTCTTACGAAGAAGGTGCCACGCTGCCTTGCGCTGCGGTGACAGCCTGGAATGCCGTGCGAGAGATTCGTCCTGCGCAAACAGTGCTGATTCTGGGCACCGGCGGCGTGGCCCTGTTTGCCTTGCAATTTGCCAAAGCGCTTGGCGCCCGAACCATTGTCACGTCTTCCAGCGACACCAAGCTGGCTCGCGCCGCTGCAGCCGGGGCAGATCATTTGATCAATTATCAAGGCGATCCGGACTGGTCTAAAAAAGCACGCGAGCTGACCGACGGGAAAGGTGTTGATCACGTAATCGAAACCGTTGGTCCTGAAACGCTGGAACGCTCCATACTCGCCACTCGGCGTGACGGTACGGTGCATTTGGTTGGCTTGATTAATCCGATCGGGAAGATTGACCCAATGCTTATTCTTGGCGGTACAGTCACTGTACGCGGCGTGCGTGTCGGTTCACGGCAATTGTTCGAGGAGATGAATACCTTCATAGAACGAAAAGAAATCCACCCGCTGATAGGACACCGCTTTCACTTTGGCAATGCCAGGGATGCCTTCGCCCAGCAACTCAAGGGGCCAGAGTTTGGAAAGATCGTAATCACCTTCTGATGTGGAGATGGTCGGCCGGAAGCCGTCGCTTATCAGTGACCGCCTCTGGCCGAAACCTGCCTATGAAGACGGCCATATCCCCTGAGTATCGAGGTCGAATCAACTAAATTTAAGGGGGACGCACCAGCGTCGAAGGGGCAGGGTTGCGGAAATGACCGAAAAGATGCGGAAACGATCCGCAAAGCTCGAAGCAGAAATCTCAAACCTCAGAAACGACAAAGCCCTGAATAATCAGGGCTTTGTCGTATGAAGATGGCGGAGGCGATGGGATTCGAACTCATGGACCTGTTACAGTCGACGGTTTTCAAGACCGTTGCCTTAAACCACTCGGCCACACCTCCGTTTGCGTTGCGGGCGCCATAATACCTGAATGAAACACACTGTCAAACTCTCTGCATAGCTTGTTACAGAGCGTCTGTTATGATCTTTGCGACTGAACGTTACAAACCAACAGGAGTGTCGCCATGCGCGAACAGGATTACGCAGTTAATAACAGCTTGCAGGCTGAGCAGCTAGAGGTTAGCCGCGTCCTGCGCAACACATACGGCTTGCTGGCACTGACGCTCGCCTTCAGCGGTGTGATGGCCTATGTTGCCCAGCAGATGCGTGTCGGCTACCCGAACATTTTCGTGGTGCTGATCGGCTTTTATGGCCTTTTCTTCCTCACCAACAAACTCCGTGATTCCGCCTGGGGCCTGGTGTCGGCATTTGCCCTGACCGGTTTCATGGGTTTCCTGCTCGGCCCGATCCTCAACCGTTACCTGGGCATGCAGGGCGGCGCTGAAGTGGTCAGCTCGGCCTTTGCCATGACGGCACTGGTGTTCGGTGGTCTGTCGGCCTACGTGCTGATCTCCCGCAAGGACATGAGCTTCCTCAGTGGCTTCATCACTGCGGGTTTCTTCGTGTTGCTGGGTGCAGTGGTTGCCAGCTTCTTCTTCCAGATCAGCGGTCTGCAACTGGCGATCAGCGCAGGTTTCGTGCTGTTCTCCTCGGTCTGCATTCTGTTCCAGACCAGCGCCATCATTCACGGCGGCGAGCGTAACTACATCATGGCGACCATCAGCCTGTATGTATCGATCTACAACCTGTTCGTCAGCCTGTTGCAGCTGTTCGGCATCATGAGCCGTGATGACTGATTGTCAGCGTTAAGCAAAAAACCCGCTTCGGCGGGTTTTTTCTTGTCTGCGATTTGATGAGGAAACTACGCCATCGGCGGCAGCCGGCGTTTGACCGGGGTTTTCTTGACGATTGCGGTGTTGGTTTCGGCGTGGGTGTTGAGGCGATCGAGCAGGGTGTCCAGTTGTTCCATCGAGCGCACGTGCAGGCGTGCGATGAAGCAGTCGTCTCCGGTCACCTTGTCGCACTCGGTGAATTCGGGAATGGCCATGATCTGCCGTTCGACTTCCTGCAACTGACCCGGCAACGGGCGAACGCGTACGATGGCCTGGAGTTGATAACCAAAGCATTTCGGGTCGATTTCAACGGTGTAACCCTTGAGCACGCCACGTTCTTCGAGGCGACGCAGGCGTTCGGCCACGCTGGGTGAGGACAGGCCGCTGAGGTGTGCCAGGGCCTTGAGCGAGCGTCGCGAGTCTTCCATCAATGCGCTGATCAGCACTTGGTCGATGTCATCGGTCATGGCGAAAAACCTCAATTAGGCAATTATTCGAAACCACCTTTATAAAAAAGGCAGATTCCGAGTTTAGCCTGATTTTTGCGCTGGAGAATCGCCTCGGCCGATTGGCATACTTTGCCCACTCACAGAGGAGTCTGGAAATGGACAAAACAATACGTCGCGGCTCGTTCGAAATGACCGCCGCCATGCTGATCTCCGGGACCATCGGCTGGTTTGTGCTGGTGTCCGGGCAACCGGTGCTGGACGTGGTGTTCTGGCGCTGCCTGTTCGGGGCCGGTGCGCTGCTATTGATTTGCGCGGCATTCGGCTTCCTGCGCCCCGGTATCCTGACCCGCACCACGTTCCTGTTGGCGGTGCTCAGCGGCGTGGCGATCGTCGGCAACTGGGTGTTGTTAACCGCTTCCTATTCCCGCGCCTCGATTGCCATCGGCACCGCGGTGTACAACGTGCAACCGTTCATGCTGGTGGGCCTGGCCGCGGTCTTCCTCAACGAGAAAATTACGCTGCAGAAGCTGGCATGGCTGGGTGTTTCGTTTCTCGGAATGCTGGCCATCGTCAGTGCACATGGCGGGGAGGGCGAGAGCGGTAACGAGTATCTGATAGGTATCGTTCTGGCTTTGGGTGCTGCGTTTCTCTACGCGATCGCCGCGTTGATCATCAAGCGCCTGACCGGTACGCCGCCGCATCTGATCGCGTTGGTTCAGGTCAGCACCGGTGTGTTGCTGCTCGCACCATTCGCGCACTTCTCGGCCCTGCCGCAGGAGGCAAGCGCCTGGGGCAGCCTGGTCACCCTGGGTATCGTGCACACCGGCGTGATGTACGTGCTGCTGTACGGCGCGATCCAGAAACTGCCGACGGCACTGACCGGCGCACTGTCGTTCATCTATCCGATCGCGGCGATCTTCGTCGACTGGTTTGCCTTCGGCCATCGCCTGGAACCGCTGCAATGGATCGGGGTTGCCGCGATTCTGCTGGCCGCCGCCGGCATGCAGCAGGGTTGGAGTTTGAAGTTTCGGCGTACGGTTACCCCGTAAACCGCTTGGATGTTCCAGTGCGACGCAGTGCAGACGATAGCGCCGGTCCGGTCCAGCTATGGACGCAGTACCGGCGCAGCAGCGATGGCAGGGTGGTGCTGAGGTTCGAGCTCCTCAGAAAATGTAATCAGTGGTCAAAAAGCTCGAACTGCGTCCGCTGATGATCTCGCTGATGAGGTCCTTGTTGGTCTCCTGAAACTTGGTCGCCACCAACGTACGGATCGAAAACACCCGCAACGCGTCATGCACCGACAATGTTCCCTCGGCGGAATTTTTGCGGCCATTGAATGGGTAGGTGTCCGGGCCGCGCTGGCACTGGGCATTGAGATTGATGCGCCCGACCTGGTTGGCGAAGGTGTCCACCAGGCGGCCGACAGCGACCGGATTGGTGCCGAAGATGCTCAATTGCTGGCCGAAGTCCGACTCCAGAACGTAATCGATCACCGTGTCCAGATGACGGTACGGCACGATCGGCACCACCGGGCCAAACTGTTCTTCCTGGTAGACGCGCATCTGTGGCGTCACCGGGTACAGCACCGCCGGGTAGAAGAACGATGCGCGGGCCTCGCCGCCATGGGGGTTCACCACTTTCGCGCCTTTACCGATGGCATCGGCCACCAGCGCGTGCAGGTAATCGACCTTGCTCGACTCCGGCAGGGGCGTCAGGGCCACGCCGCTGTCCCATGGCATGCCGGGTTTTAGCGAGGCCAGTTTGGCGTTGAATTTCTCGATAAAGGCATCGACCACGTCTTCGTGGACGAAAAGGATTTTAAGCGCGGTGCAGCGCTGGCCGTTGAACGACAGGGCGCCGGTGAGCGCTTCGTTCACGGCATTATCCAGATCCACCTCCGGCAGGACGATGCCAGGGTTCTTCGCGTCCAGCCCCAGCGCCGCGCGCAGGCGGTGAGGGCGCGGATGCAGTTTCTTCAAGTCACTGGCGGCCTTGTTGGTGCCGATAAACGCAAAGATATCGACCTTGCCGCTGGCCATCAGTGCGCTGACGGTCTCGCGACCGCTGCCGTAGATCACGTTGATCACCCCGGCCGGGAAGCTGTCGCGGAACGCTTCCAGCAGCGGGCGAATCAGCAGCACGCCGAGCTTGGCCGGTTTGAACACCACGGTGTTGCCCATGATCAACGCCGGAATCAACGTGGTGAAGGTCTCATTCAACGGATAGTTGTAAGGCCCCATGCACAACGCCACGCCCATCGGTACGCGGCGGATCTGGCCGAGGGTGTCCTGCTCCAGTTCGAAGCGGCTGGAACGGCGGTCAAGCTCTTTCAGGGCGTTGATGGTGTCGACGATGTAGTCGCAGGTGCGGTCGAATTCTTTTTCCGAGTCCTTTAGGTTTTTGCCGATTTCCCACATCAGCAGCTTGACGACGGCCTCGCGCTGTTCACGCATGCGCCCCAGGAAGGTTTCGACATGCTGGATGCGCTCGGCCACGCGCATGGTCGGCCACAGACCCTGGCCGCGATCGTAGGCACGGACCGCCGCGTCGAGGGCGGTCAGTGCGGTGTCGGCATCCAGCAGCGGCGTGCTGCCGAGGATGACCTGTTCGTCACCCGATGCGGTGCTCAGGTACACCGGGCTGCGCACTGTGGCGAGGGCGCCCGGCCAGGTTTTCAGGGCGCCGTCGACCAGGTATTCACGTTGTTCGATCTGGCCGCCCAGGCGGTATTTTTCCGGAATGCTGGTGGCCTCGGGAAACAGGTTGCCAAGCAGATCTGCTGTGCTCATGTCGCTACCCCGTGTGAGTTGGCGAGGCAGGCCCTCTGTGGGAGCGAGCCTGCTCGCGAAGGTCGTGAACGATAACGCGTAAAATCAGGTGCACCGTGGCGTTAATGAGTTTTTCGCGAGCGAGCTCGCTCCTACAGTGAGTCAAACCAGCGGCAATGGGCAGAATAGAGGGGTTGAGGGTCTGGATCTTGTGTCACAAGCGTAGACTGCTTTGCGCGCTTCTTGAAACGCGACTTTTGACCTCAGTCCACACAACGACGGGTGCTGCGGTTAAACTTCGCGTTCTTTCTAAAGGAGTTCACATGAGTCACTACCAGCCGGGCATTCTCGCCACCCCTGTTCCGCCTCACGCCCGCCATATGTTCTTCGCCCTCGAATCCGCTGCCGATCTGCCGGCCGCGCTCGACAAGTTGGTGCACCTGGTGGACGGCACGTCGGCTGTGATCGGTTTTGGTGAGTCCCTGGTCAAGGCCCTGGACGGCAACATAGAAGGGCTGCGCGCGTTCCCGGCGATGAGCGGCGTGGGCGTGGATAACCCGTCGACCCAACACGCGCTGTGGTGCTGGTTGCACGGTACCGACCGTGGCGAATTGCTCAATCGCAGCCACGTTTTTGCCGCCGCATTGGCGCCGGCCCTGCGCCTGGTGCAGGTGACCGAAGGTTTCCGCCACCGCGACGGCCATGACCTGACCGGCTACGAAGATGGCACCGAGAACCCTCGCGACGAAGCGGCCGCGGCTGCGGCGCTGGTGGGCGAGGGCGCTGAAGGCACGGTTGGCGGCAGCTTCGCCGCGATCCAGCAGTGGCAGCATGATCTCAAGCGTTTCCACGCAATGCCGTCCCACGAAACGGACGACATCATGGGCCGGCGCTTGAGCGACAACGAGGAACTCGATGACGCGCCGATCTCTGCCCACGTCAAACGTACCGCCCAGGAAAGCTTCGCCCCTGAGGCATTCGTGGTCCGCCGTTCGATGCCATGGATCGAAGACGATCGCGCCGGCCTGATGTTCCTGGCCTTCGGTTTCTCCCTCGACGCCTTCGAAGTCCAGCTGCGACGCATGAGCGGTCTGGAAGATGGCATCACCGACGGTCTGTACCGTATCAGCCGGCCGATCACGGGTGGCTACTACTGGTGCCCGCCACTGAAAGACGGCCGCCTGGATCTGCGCGCCTTGCGCATCGGCTGAGCATGACGATGAACGTGGTGCGTTGGGGCATGATCGGTTGCGGCAGCGTTGCCGAGCGCAAGAGCGGACCGGCCTTTTACAAGGCACCCGGTTCGGCGCTGGTGGCGGTGATGGGGCGGCGTCTGGAAGCGGTCAGCGATTACGCCGCGCGTCACGGCATCGTCCGGATCTACACCGACGTTGATGGGTTGATCAACGATCCCGAAGTCGACGCGGTGTACATTGCCACGCCCCCCGACAGCCATCACGCTTACGCCCTGAAGGTGGCCGCCGTGGGCAAGCATTGCTGTGTCGAAAAACCGATGGCGCTGAACGCCGGGCAAAGCCGTGAGATGCAAAAGGTTTTTGCCGATGCCGGCCTGCACCTGTTTGTTTCTTACTACCGGCGTTCGTTGCCGCGCTTCCAGCAGGTGCGGCAGTGGCTGGAGGACGGGCGCATCGGCGAGGTTCGGCACCTGAGCTGGACGTTGACCAAAGCCCCGTCGCCGGCCGATCTTGGCGGTACGGATAACTGGCGCACCGATCCTTCGATTGCCGGCGGCGGTTATTTCGCTGACCTCGCCAGCCATGGCTTCGACCTGTTCCAGTACCTGCTGGGCGATATCGTAGAGGTCACCGGGTTCACGGCGCGGCAGGCGGGTTTGTATGCCGCCGAGGATGCCGTCAGCGCCAGCTGGCGGTTTGCCGGGGGAGCGCTGGGCATGGGCTGCTGGAACTTCGTGGCGGATCGGCGTGAGGATCGGGTCGAGGTGATCGGCAGCAAAGGCCGGATCCGCTTTTCGGTGTTCGACGAACAGCCGGTAGAGCTTGAGACCGATGAGCATCTCAGCCTGACCATCGAGCATCATGAGCATATCCAGTGGCATCACGTGTTGGGCATGAATGCTCATATTCGTGGCGAAGCCCGGCATCCGGCGCTGGCCGCAGAGGCGCTGAAAACCGATTGGGTCATGGACCAGATCCTCAAGCGCCACTAAACCTGTGGGAGTGAGCCTGCTCGCGAAAGCGGTGTGTCAGACAAATTAATGTCGAATGTGCTGCCGCTTTCGCGAGCAGGCTCGTTCCACAGGGTGTTAGTGGTGGTCAGAAAGACTTGCTGGCACTCGCCACCACAGTCGCACTGCACACATCATCAAACCCCCAGTTGCTGGTGCACTGGCTCTTCGACAGATCGGTGTCGATGTAACTCAGCCCCAGCATCACACCGGCCAGTTCATGGGTCAGCTTGACTTCCCATTCGCGGTACGAATCCTCGGCCTTGCCCGAACGCGAATACAGGTGCGGGTCCTTGAAATCCATCATGCCGTAGCGCAGTTTCAAGCCAATGTCGTGGGGCAATTCGGTCTCGTAACCGACATAGCTGTAGAGCGAATTCTGCTTGCTGTCGATGCCCGGTGCATCGGCGGAGTAGTAGGCTGCGAGTTTTACGCCATGGACGCTGAGAATGCCGTAGACCTCACTCTGGTTGAACTGGCTCTCCCTCGGGTATGTGTATTTGAGATAGCCGGCATCAAGACTGACCTCGTCAGTGGCCTGCCACAGCCAACCGGCGTAGTAGTCGATTTCCTGGCGGGTTTTCAGGCCGCCGCCATAGTTGACGTTGGAACTCCAGGCGCCCAGGTACAGGCCACTGCTGTGTGCCAGGGTCATGCCGCCTTGCAGGGCCGGGTCATTTTGGGTCTGGGAGATGCCGCGGGTGCGATAGTCGCTGGCCAGGGTCACGTCGAGCAGTAGGGCGAAGTCATCGTTCAAGGGTACGGCCTGGCTGCTCAAGGGCAGCAAGCTCAAGGTCCCGAGGGCGAGCAGGATGGAGGCTTTCATGGGGTGTTTCCCGTTATTGTGATTGTTATGGGCAGGGCTGTTGTGGAAGTACGGCAGGCAAAGCTGCGCCGGGCCTCGTGTCGAAACGCGAGGCAGGGCGGCGGATGGGTGGATTTTTCTTAGAGGGTAGCGGCGTAGACCTGGCGACCGGCGAACCAGGTCTGCAGCACTTGGGTATCGTGCAGGGCCTTGTTGTCGACGCTGAACACGTCACGGTCGAGCACGATGAAATCCGCTTGCTTGCCGGCACTCAACGAGCCGATCTGTTGGTCCAGGCCAATGGTCCGGGCGGCATTAAGGGTGTAGGCGTAGAACATGGTTTCGCGGTCAAGACGTTCATCGGCGTTGAGCACCCCCAGCGGACCGTCACGGGTGATGGCCTGGGCCATGGCATTCCACGGGTTGGGCGAGGACACCGGCCAGTCGCTGGCCCCGGCGATGGTCGCGCCCTGCTTGAGCAGCGAGTGCGCCGGGTACTGGTAACGGAAGGCCAGGGCGCTGACGTAAGGTTTGATCATGTCCGTGGTGTAGTCGTCGGCGCTGGCCCAGAGCAATTGCATCGAGGCGATGACGTCGAGCGGCTTGAAGCGGGCGAATTCTTTCGGGTTGACCATCTGCAGGTGGGTGATGGAGTGGGTGACGCCGCTCTGGCGGTCCTTGCGCGCCTGTTCGATACCGTTCAATGACTCGCGCACCGCTCGGTCGCCGATGGCATGAATGTGCACCCGCCAGCCCCGTTGATCGATGGCGCTGACCAATTCGCCAAAACGCTTCGGATCGATCAACAGTTCGCCCTGTTTGTGCGAGTTGCTGTAAGGGTCGATCATCGCTGCACTCTGCGCCGGGTATTCGATCACGCCGTCGGCGAAGATCTTGATGCCCGGCAAGGTCAGGTTGGGGACGTCCTGAAACTGCTGTCGGACTTTGTCGAGCGTATCGAGATCGGCCGGTACGCTTTTCGGATTGGCCACCAGCAGCGCGGCGACGTGGGCGGTCATGCCGCCGCTTTGCGAAAGTGCCTTGTACACCGGCAGCACGCCGACGGTTTTCTCCGTGGGCTTGAGGGCGAACACCGGCTCACCCGGCGCGGCGTTGGTGGCGGGGTCCATCCACGCGGTGATGCCGAGGCTGTTGTTGTAGCTCACCGCGGTTTGCGCTGCCTTGAGCATGTCGGCGGCGCTCGGTGCCGGCATTTTCGAGGCAACCCGGTCCCAACCGGCGTCCACCAGAAACCCGTTGGGATTGCCGTCCTTCAGCTTGCCAATGGTGCCGTCTTCAGCCGCCGGCAAAGACTTGATCAGCGCGGCATCGACACCGGCGCGCTTGAGCATCACGTCGTTGGCCCAAGCCGTGTGGTGGTCGCTGCCGGTGAAGACGACGGGCACGCTGGCCCATTCACCGCTGTTGAATGTCTTGCCCAAGGCTTCGGATTGCGCCCAGTAGGCCGAGCTCATGCCGGCCACGCTGAGTACATCGCCGTGCCGGGCCTTGCCATCGTCACGCCAGGCACGCAAGCGTTTTTCCAGCTCATTGAGGTCGACCACCTCGTCTTCCATGTTCGCCGAGACCCTTTCCAGGCCACCGAAAATGGCGTGAGAGTGGCTGTCGATCAAGCCGGGCATCAGGGTCTTGCCGCCCAGGTCGATGACCCGGGTTCCGGCCTCGATCAACGCCTTGATCTGTGCATCGCTGCCGACCTGCAACACTTTGCCGTCCTGCACCGCCAAGGCCTGAACCTGGGGATGGCTGCGGTCTGCGGTGAAGATCTTGCCATTGAAAACCACCAGATCAGCCGCCGCCATGGCTTCCAGCGAGGCAAAACTCACGGCAGCCATCAATAGATTCGGGATGAATCTTTTCATTGAATGTTTCCTTGTTATTGCGTCTGATGGCCAGATTAGTGGCTTGCTGCGCCCGGCAGAACGCCTCGCTCATGAAAAACGTTTTTGCCTGAATGGAAAAAATATGGACAAGTTGGGTGCGCTGAAAATGTTCGTGGTCACGGCGCAACTGGGCAGTTTCAGTCGCGCTGCCGAACAATTGGGGAAAACACCGTCGGCCCTGACCAAAGCGGTCAATCACCTGGAGGCGGAACTGGGTACGCGTTTGTTCGAGCGCAGTACCCGGCGGATTTCGTTGACGGAAGCGGGGCGGCTCTATCTGGATACCGCACGTCAGGTCTTGCAGCGGCTGGACGAGGCCGGCGAGGAAATCGAGCAGTTGCAACACGGTCTGCGCGGCAGCTTGAAAATCACCGCGCCGCTGGCCTATGGGCAGGCATTTCTCGATCAGGTGTGTGGCGGCTTTCTTGAGCTATACCCGCAGATCAACCTGCAAGTGGACCTGTGCGATGACTTCGTCAATCTGTTGGAAAGCGGCTACGACCTGGCCTTGCGCGAAGGCCATGACGACTTGCCGGGGCTGATCGCCCGTGTGGTCGGCAGCAATCGCCTGGCGCTGTGTGGCAGTCCCGAGTACCTCGCGCGCAAGGGGCTGCCGGTCACCCCGCAGACCCTCGATGAGCACGAATGGTTGCTGTACCGCCATCCGTTGCTCAGCCGCGAGTTCTGGTGGGCCGAGCGCGACGGCCAGCGCCTGAGTTTGCCTCAGCCCCGGTCGCCACGCTTGCGCAGCGACAATTACGATTTGCTGTTGGCCAATGCGTTGGCCGGGCGCGGCTTGCTGCACACTCCGTTGTGGAGTGCCGCGCCGTATCTGGCCGACGGGCGACTGGTGCGGGTGATGGCCGACTATGACATCGACCCGGACACCTTTGGTCCTTACATCCTGGCGGTGTACCCCAGCCATCGTCGGGCCACGGCCAAGGTGCAGGCATTTATCGATTACATCGAAGGGTTTCTGGCGTCCCGGGGTTTGGGTTTGGCCACGGGTTTGCGTACAGGCGCGTGACCCGCTCCCACAAGTGATTCAGGTTGCCCGCGGATTCTGCACAGCTCCTACACACAGCGTCAGCGGTACTTGTAAGAAAAATCGCAAAAGAGTACAAATGTACTCCATGACGACATTAACTCCCCGCCGTACCGCCATCCTGACCTTCATCCGCGAGCGTATCGCCGAGCACGGTCAGTCCCCGAGCCTCGCCGAGATCAGCGAGGCGTTCGGTTTTGCCTCCCGCAGCGTGGCGCGCAAGCATGTGCTGGCGCTCACCGAAGCCGGGTTTATCGAAGTCAACCCGCACCAGGCCCGGGGCATTCGATTGCTCGGGCAACCCCCGCGCCCCGAGCTGCTGGACATCCCGGTACTCGGTCGGGTGGCGGCGGGTGCGCCGATCGGGGCCGATGCCGAAGTCCATAGCCGATTGCTGCTCGACCCGGCGATGTTCTCCCGCACGCCGGACTACATGCTGCGGGTTCGCGGCGACTCGATGATCGAGGACGGCATTCTCGACGGGGACCTGGTGGGCGTGCACCGCAACCCCGAGGCGCTCAACGGCCAGATCGTCGTGGCGCGGCTCGACGGCGAAGTCACCATCAAGCGTTTTGAGCGGGTCGGCGACCGGGTGCGCCTGTTGCCGCGCAACCCGGCCTATCAGCCGATCATCGTCGAGGCCGACCGGGACCTGGCCATCGAAGGGGTGTTCTGCGGTCTGGTGAGGCAAGGCTGATGGGGGCCGTCGTCGCGCTGGATACGCTGTTCAATGGCGGCCAGGTCTGGAAGGGCCGGCCTGCGCCGCCGGCCGCCAGCCCGCAACCCACCGGCCATGCCGCGCTGGATGCGGCGCTGCCCACGGGTGGCTGGCCGGAAGCGGCATTGACCGAGATCCTTCTGGCCGGGCAGGGCGTGGGCGAGTTGCAACTGGTGTGGCCGGCGCTGGCGCGGCTGTCGGCGGCGGGCGAACGCATTGTGCTGGTGGCACCGCCTTACGTGCCGTACCCCCAGGCCTGGCAGAACGCCGGGGTCGATCTGCGCCAATTGTCGATCATCCAGGCCAGCGAGCGCGACGCGTTGTGGGCGGCGGAACAATGCCTGCGTTCGGGCAGTTGCGGTGCGGTGCTGTGCTGGCCGCACAAGGCCGACGACCGCGCCTTGCGCCGTTTGCAGGTGGCGGCGGAAACCGGCCAGACCCTGGCCTTCGCCTATCGCTCGCTCAGCGAAGCGGTCAACCCCTCGCCAGCGGCCCTGCGCATCGCCATCGATGCCAGGCCTGCGCAATTGCGCGTGCTCAAGTGCCGGGGCGGTCTGGCCCGCTCGGCGCCGATTGCCTTCCCCGTGGGGCATTGAGGTTGCCATGCGCTGGGTCTGCATTTTGTTCCCGCAACTGGCGCTGGACGCGGTACTGCGTCAGCGCGCCGATCCCGATGAGCCGCTGGCGCTGCTGACTGGCCCGGCCCAGCGCCGGGTGCTGCAAGCGGTCAACGGCCCCGCGCGAGCCCTTGGCCTGCGTCCCGGTCAGTCCATGAGCGCCGCCCAGGCCTTGAGCAAGAGCTTCGCCACGGCCGAGTACGATGTCGCCGACATCGAGCACTGGCAGCAGTTTCTGGCTGCCTGGGCCTATCGGTTCAGTTCGCAAGTCAGCGTGCATTACCCGCGGGCGCTGGTGTTTGAAATCGAATCCAGCCTGGGCCTGTTCGGTGCCTGGCCACAATTGGAGGCGCGCTTGCGCAGGGAACTCGGCGAGCTGGGCTTTCGTCACCGCATTGTCGCCGCGCCCAACCCGGTGGCGGCGCGGATGCTGGCCAACGCTTATGACGGCCTGGTGGTGCCCGACGAGCAAGCCTTGCAGCATCACCTGGGGCAATTGCCCGTCGACCGCATCGGTCTGGAGGCCAGCGTGGCCACGGCGTTGTCGCGCATGGGCTTGCGCACCTTGAGTCAGGTGCAGGCGTTGCCTCGGCAGAGCCTGGCCCGGCGTTTCGAGGCCCAGGTGCTCAAGCATCTGGACACCTTGCGCGGGTTGCGGCGGCTGGCGCTGGCGTTCTATCTGCCGCCGGATCGCTTCGATGTGCGCATCGAGCTCAATTTCGATGTGCAATCCCATCAGGCCCTGCTGTTTCCGTTACGCCGCCTGACCGGCGATCTGTCGGCGTTCCTGTGTGGACGGGATAGCGGTGTGCAGCGCTTCGACCTGCACCTGGAACATGCGGGGCTGCCGGACACCCTGGTCAAGGTCGGCCTGCTCAGTGCCGAGCGCGACCCGGCGATGCTCTTCGAACTGGCCCGGGGGCGGCTGGAGCAGGTTCAGGTCGAGGCGCCGGTGCGTGGGTTTCGCCTGTGCGCCGAAGACCTGCCGACCTTCGTGCCGCAGTTTCAGGAACTGTTCGACGACCGCCCGCAGCAGTCCTTGCCCTGGGAGCAACTGCGCGAACGCCTGCGTGCACGGCTGGGGGATGATGCCGTGCACGGCCTGCGTTTTCAGGCCGATCACCGACCCGAATGCGCATGGCAGGCCAGTGCTGACAGTCAGCCCGGCGCGCGCTTCCCGACCGTGAGGCGCCCCGGTTGGCTGCTCACTGAACCGCTGGCGGTGCACCAAGGCTCCGCGCGCATCCTCATGGGACCGGAGCGCATCGAGTCCGGTTGGTGGGACGGCGACGACGTGCGTCGTGATTATTACCTGATCGAAACCCGTGCCGGCCAGCAAGGCTGGGCGTATCGAGCGGTCGGTGAGGACGGGCCGCTGTGGCTGCAAGGGTGGTTCGCATGAGCGCCGGGTATGCCGAACTGCACTGCCTGTCGAGCTTCAGTTTCCAGCGCGGTGCCTCCAGTGCCCTTGAACTGTTTCAACGGGCAAAAAAGCAGGGCTACCAGGCACTGGCGATCACCGATGAATGCACCCTGGCCGGTATCGTCCGCGCCTGGCAAGCGGCGAAGTCCGTTGAACTGCCATTGATCATCGGCAGCGAAATCCGCATCGAGAGCGGCCCGAAACTGGTGCTGCTGGTGGAGAACCTCGAGGGTTACCAGACCCTGTGCCGACTGATTACCCGCGCCCGCCGCCGTACGCAGAAAGGTCAGTACCAAATCCTGCGGGATGACTTCAGCGAGCCACTGCCGGGGCTGCTGGCGTTGTGGGTGCCGGACGCGGTGGATGACTTCGAGCAGGGTCGCTGGCTGAAACAGGTTTTTGCCGAGGGCCTGTGGCTGGCGGTGCAGTTGCATCGCGGTCAGGACGACACCCGACGCTTGGGCGATCTGCTGACCCTGGCCAGGGAACTGCGGATTCCCGCCGTGGCGAGCGGCGATGTGCACATGCACGCCCGAGGGCGCCGTGCCTTGCAGGACACCATGACTGCGATCCGTCATCACCTGCCGGTAGCCGATGCCGGGTTGCGCCTGCACCCCAACGGCGAACGGCATCTGCGCAGTCTCGACATCCTGCGCGAACTCTATCCGCCGGCCTTGCTCGAAGAAACGCAGGTCATTGCCCGGCGCTGCACGTTCGACCTCGGCCAGTTGCGTTATCAGTATCCCCGGGAGCTGGTGCCTGACGGGCACTCGGCCACCTCCTGGCTGCGTCATTTGACCGAACAGGGCATTGCCTGGCGCTGGCCGAAAGGTCCGCAAGCCAAGGTCCTCAAGCAGATCGACAAGGAACTGGAGCTGATCGCCGAGCTGGGCTACGAAAGCTACTTCCTGACGGTCCACGACATCGTCCGCTTCGCCCGTGAACAACAGATTCTTTGCCAGGGACGCGGCTCTGCGGCCAACTCGGCGGTGTGTTTTGCCCTGGGCATCACTGAAATCGATCCGGATCGCACCACGCTGCTGTTCGAGCGTTTTCTCTCCAAAGAGCGCAACGAGCCGCCGGACATCGACGTCGATTTCGAACATGAACGGCGCGAGGAAGTCTTGCAGTACGTGTTTCAGCGTTATGGCCGGGCCCGGGCTGCGCTGACCGCCGTGGTCAGCACCTATCATGCGGCCGGCGCAGTGCGCGACGTGGCCAAGGCGCTGGGCCTGCCGCCGGACCAGATCAATGCGTTGGCCGATTGTTGCGGTCACTGGAGCGACGAAACCCCGCCCGTGGAGCGTTTGCTCGAGGGCGGATTCGACCCTGAAAGCCCGGTGCTGCGCCGGGTGCTCAGCCTCACGGGGCAATTGATCGGTTTCCCCCGGCACCTGTCCCAGCACCCCGGTGGCTTCGTGATTTCCGAGCAACCCCTGGACAGCCTGGTGCCGGTGGAAAACGCGGCCATGGCCGAGCGCACCATCATTCAGTGGGACAAGGACGACCTCGATGCAGTCGGCCTGCTCAAGGTCGATATTCTCGCCTTGGGCATGCTCAGCGCCATCCGTCGCTGCCTCGACCTGTTGCGCAGGCATCGTCACCTGGACCTGAGCCTGGCGACGATCCCGTCCGAAGACGCGGCCACTTACGAAATGATCGGCCGCGCCGACACCATCGGCGTGTTCCAGATCGAATCTCGCGCGCAGATGTCGATGCTGCCCAGGCTCAAGCCGGTGAATTTCTACGACCTGGTGATCGAAGTCGCGATTGTGCGGCCGGGACCGATTCAGGGGGGCATGGTCCATCCGTACCTGCGGCGGCGAAACAAGGAAGAACCCGAGGTTTATCCGTCGCCGGAACTCAAAGTGGTGCTGGAACGCACCCTGGGCGTCCCCCTGTTCCAGGAGCAGGTGATGCAGATCGCCATCGTCGCCGCTGACTACAGCCCCGGCGAAGCCGATCAGTTGCGCCGCTCCATGGCAGCCTGGAAACGTCATGGCGGGCTCGAACCGCACAAGGATCGGCTGGCCGCCGGCATGAAGAAAAACGGCTACACCGCCGAATTCGCCGCGCAGATCTTCGAACAGATCAAGGGGTTCGGCAGTTACGGTTTTCCCGAATCCCACGCCGCCAGTTTTGCCTTGCTGACCTACGCCAGTTGCTGGTTGAAATGCCACGAACCGGCCGCCTTTGCCTGTGCGCTGATCAACAGTTGGCCCATGGGCTTCTACAGCCCGGACCAGATCCTGCAGGACGCACGGCGCCATCATTTGCAGATCCGCCCGGTGGACGTGCGGGCCAGCGACTGGGATTGCAGCCTGGAACCGATTGCCGGCGCACAACCGGCAATTCGCATGGGCTTGCGGATGATCAAGGGTTTTCGCGAGGACGATGCCCGGCGTATCGAAGCGGCGCGGTCCAGGGGCGCCTTTGCCGACATCGCCGACCTTGGCGAGCGAGCGCGACTCGATGCCCGAGCCCAGGAGCAACTGGCCGATGCCGGTGCGTTGCGCGGTCTGGCCGGTGATCGCCATCGGGCGCGCTGGGAAGTGGCGGGGGTGCAGAAACAGCTCGGTCTGTTCGCAGGTTTGCCCAGCCAGGAGGAGGGGGCGGTGGCGCTGCCCAAACCCACGGTCGGCGAGGACTTGCAGGCCGATTACAACAGTCTCGGCACCACTCTCGGGCCGCATCCGCTGGCCTTGCTGCGCGGTGAATTGAAAGCCCGGCGTTGCCGCAGCTCGAAGGAACTGCTGGACGTCGAACATGGCCGGCCGGTGAGCATCGCCGGGCTGGTTACCGGTCGGCAACGGCCGGCCACCGCCAGTGGCGTGACCTTCGTCACTCTGGAAGACGAATTCGGCAACGTCAACGTGGTGGTCTGGCGCGACCTGGCCGAGCGGCAACGCAAGGTGCTGGTCGGCTCGCAGTTGCTCAAGGTTGATGGGCGTTGGGAAAGGGAGGGCGAGGTGCGGCATCTGATTGCCGGGCGCTTGAGTGATTTGAGCCCACTGCTGGACGGCATCACCGTGCGCAGCCGGGATTTTCATTGACCCCCGCAATCAGTGAGGGAGCGAGCCTGCTCGCGAAGGGGCCGGCACATTCAGCATTGATGTCAACTGACAGACCGCCTTCGCGAGCAGGCTCGCTCCCACAGGTATTGTGCAACCGCGGATTATTTACCCACCGGCCAAAACCGCTCCCCACCCCCCGGTGCATCCGTCCACGCCTGCAACGACCGGGTGGGCAAATCGAAATAATCCCGGGTACGCGCATAGCCATGGCCACCCATGCGCCCAATCGCATCGAGCCCCAGTTGATCGATGTACAGGGTTTTCGGGTCGATCAGTTCGTCCCGCACATGGGCCATCAGCACTTCACCCAAGATGATCTCCCGCGACTGGCCGATGGACAGCGCCATCATTCGCCGGCATTCCAGTGCCACCGGGGCTTCGCCGATGCGCGGGCATTTGACCGTAGTGCCGGGAATGGCGGTGAGGCCGGCGGCGGTCAGCTCGTCGAAACCGGGGGCGAAGGGCACGGCGCAGACGTTCATGGCTTCCACCAGGGCATCGCTGACGATGTTGACGGTGAATTGCTGGTTGAGCTGGATGTTGCGCGTGGTGTCCTTGGGGCTCTGATCACCGTAGTTCTCCACGCCCAACGCGAGGATCGGCGGATCGGCCGAGAGCGCATTGAAAAAGCTGAACGGCGCGGCATTGACGCGACCTTCGCCGTCGACCGTGGTGACCAGGGCAATAGGTCGTGGTACCACGCTGCCGATCAGAATCTTGTACTTGTCCCGTGGGCTCAGTTGGCTGAAGTCGAAGCTTTGCATGGGCAGCATTCTCTAAGGAAGTGGATCAATGGCGCTCAGTGGCGCCTGTGCGCTGTAGTCGTCGGCGAAGGGGATGGCCGGTTGGAACAGGGTTTTCCAGTCCGGTTGGCCGAAGGCCCGGTCGCTGTGACTGCGCATCAGTTTTTCGAATTGTCGTTGGGCCTGGCGCTGCAGGGCGGGGTAGTCGACTCCGTTGACCTGACCGTCCTGCATCACACAGCGGCCGTCGATCCAACTGGCGATGCAGTCGTCACCGCGCCCGGCCAACACCAGGTTTTTCAGTGGATCGAACAGCGGCCCCAGGTGCAGGCCGCGCAGGTTGAACACGGTGATGTCGGCCTTTGTTCCCGGCGCCAGTCGCCCAAGGTCATCGCGGCCCAGGGCCCTGGCGCCACCGAGGGTGGCGGCGTTGTACAGATCGAGCGTGCTGGTCAACGTGTTGCCGCCCTCCATCAGTCGCGCGATGTTCAAGCCCTGGCGCATGTTGTCCAGCAAATCCGCCGGCCAGGTGTCGGTGCCCAGGGCGAGGTTGACGCCCTTGGCCCGATAGCGACCGAAAGAGTCCAATGCCTCGCCGTCCCGGGCGAACACCACCGGGCAATGCACCAGGCTGGCACCACCGTCCACCACCCTTTGCAGGTCATCATCGCCACGGGTGTAGATGCCGTGGGGCAGCAGGCTGCGCGGGGTCAGCAGGTCAAGTTGCTGCAACCAGCCCAACGGTGACGCACCGCGCAAATGCTCGACCATCGCCACTTCGCCAAGGCCCTGGCAACAATGCAGACGCATCGGCGCATTGAGTTCCCGGCTCAGTGCAGCGGTGCGCTGCAACAGCGCCGGAGTGCAGGTCTGGATGCGGTCCGGCAGCAGTGCACCGCGGATCAGGCCCTCATTCGTGCCGTCGAAATCCTTGAAAAACCGTTGCGCCGCGTCGAGTCCGGCCATGCCCCGGGCTTCGTCCCAGTGGTGGGCCAGCGTGCCGTCAGCCTGCCAGTAACTCATGCCGCTCATGTAGCAGGGGCCGAGGTAAGTGCGCAGCCCCAGCTCGGTGGCCACACCGGCCACCGCCGCAAATTCGTCGTAGCTTTCCGCCCACTGACGGTAGTACATCGAGGTAATCGGCATGGCCGTGGTGATGCCGTTGCGGATCAGCTGCGTGAAGGCGTAGCGGTACTTGAAGGCTTCTTCGTCCGGGCTGTAGCTTTCCCGTGGTCCTCGCGCCAGATACTGCGCCGACCACATCCGGCCCATGTCGCGCTCGTCGCCGTTGTCCAGGGTCAACACCGTGGAATCGAGATCGCCCAAAGCATCGAGGTCAATGAACCCGGGGCCGATCAACGCGTTGCCGTAGTCGATCCACTGATCCACCGGTCCCGGATAATCGCGGCCGACGAACACGATGTGCGAGCCTTCGAACACCACCTCACCGTTGCGCCAGAGAACATGTTGCATGCCGTCGAAGCCGACCACGCAGCTGCTTTTGAGGCCGATGCGCTTCACAAACGGCTGTCCTGCAAACGGCCACCCGAAGCAATCAACCGCCCGCCGCGATAGACCTGACGCAGGGGGCGCGACACCACGGCTTCACCCAGGGTCTGTACCGGCATCAGCAAAAAGTCCGCAGGCCGACCGATCTCCACGCCATATCCATCACAGCCCAGTGCCCGCGCACCATTCACGGTCGCTGCGTCGAATGCCGCTGCCAGTTCCTCGTCCTTGTTCAAGTCAAAACGGAACGCCAGCAACATCGCCCGCTCCAACATGTCGCCGTTGCCCATGGGCGACCAGGCATCACGGATGCCATCCGAACCCAGGCACACATTCACCCCGGCTTCGCGCAAGGCGAGGAATGGAGGTACCGCACAATCGGCCGGCGCCGAACTCATCAACGAAATCCCCAGTGCCGCCAGACGTTCGGCCACCGGTTTGACCTGGTTCCACGGCAGCATGCCCAGGCAGTAGGCGTGGCTGATCATCACCCGGTCCTGAAGCCCGAAGCGCTCGGTGTAGTCGGCGATCAGTTTGATCTGCCACAGGCCCAACTCGCCCTTGTCGTGCAGGTGAATGTCGACGCCACGGTCGTACTCGCTGGCCAGTTTGAACACGAAGTCCAGTTGCGCGATGGGGTCGTTGTCGATACCGCAGGGGTCGAGGCCGCCGACGTTCTCCACCCCCAATGCCATGGCTTCGCGCATCAGTTCGGCGGTGCCGGGGCGACTGATCAGGCCGGTTTGCGGGAAGACCACCAGTTGCAGGTCGATCAAGTCGCGGTATTTTTCACGTAACTGCTGCATGGCCTCGACATGGCGCAGGCCGAATTCCGGGTCGATGTCGACGTGGCAGCGCAGGGTCAGCGAACCACGGGCGATGCAGTTCTCCAGCAGGGCACCGGCCCGTTGTGCAATGGGGGCTTGGACTTCGCGCAGTACACGACGCTCGTTAGCGATGTAGTCCTTGAGGGTCGGACCGGCACTGTTCGGACGCCAGGGCTGGCCCCAGAGGGTTTTGTCCAGGTGCACGTGGCTTTCCACCAGGGCTGCGGTGAGCAATTGGTTCTGGCCGTCCATGTCGGTGGCGAGCAGTTCGCTGGTCGAGGCCGGGCGACGCTGGGTAAAGCGGCCGTTTTCGATCAGCAGGTCTTCGGCGGCGGCGCCGTAGGGGCGCACGTTGCGTAGCCAGCGGGGGTGGGTCATTGCATACCTCAAATTTTATGTTGTCAGGACGGGCCTCTTCGCGAGCAGGCTCGCTCCCACAGGGGAATGCATTTCAAATGTGGGAGCGAGCCTGCTCGCGAAGGCCGCGACTGGGTTTCAGATCAGCCCTTGAGCTTCGCCCAGATCCGGTCCTGCAGTTCCCGCGCCTTGTTGCTGCATTCCTTTTCAGGACGCAGGCGCGAGGCGAATTCGTCGGGCATGTTGATGGCATCCATGACCCGCCACTTGGCATCGATCAACTTGTCGCTCTGGATGCCGTTGGCGTAGGCGATGGCGTTGGACACGGCCGCCGCGTTTTCCGGTTTCATCATCCAGTCGATGAAGATCCTGGCGTTGCCGGGGTGCGGTGCGCTTTTGGGTACGGCGAAGTTGTCCTGGAACATCGCCAGGCCTTCTTTCGGATACACGTACTTGATGGTGCTCTTCTGCAAGGTGGCCCGCGCTGTAGAACCGTTCCAGTTCTGCATCATGATCACCTCGCCGGAGGCCATGCGGTCGACGGTGTTGTCCGAGCTGTACATCTTCAGGAACGGCTTCTGTTTTTGCAGCAGTTCCAGGATGCGTTTGGCGTCCTGCGGGTTTTCCGTGCATTCGTCGACGTTCAGGTAATGGCTGGCGGCGTTGATCACGCTGCTGGACGTGTCAAGGGCGGCGAGTTGGCCTTGCAGTTCCTTGCGCGGCTCGAAGAACTCTTTCCACGAGTCATCGAGCTTGCCGCCAGGCACCCGCGCGCTGTCATAGGAGAACCCGGTGGTGCCCCACAGGTACGGTGCCGAGAACTTGCGGCCGGGGTCGAAGCTCGGGTCGCGGAACGCCGGCTTCACGTACTGGAAGTTGGGCAGGGTCGGCGCGTCGATTTCCAGCAGCAGGTTCTGGTTGATCAGGGTGCGCATGATCGACTGCGACGGTACGATCACGTCATAGGCGGCACCACCGGCCTGCAACTTGGCCAGCAGGGTTTCGTTGCTGTCGTAGCCGTCCATGGTGACCTTGATGCCGGTCTCCTTTTCGAACTTGGCCAGCAGGTCGACCGGGTAGTAATCGGTCCAGTTGTAGAAGAACAGTTGCTTGGGTTCGGCGGCCTGGGCGCTGAAGGTGGTGAAGCAACTCAGGGCCAGGCCGGTGACGGCGAAACACATATTCTTGATGTTCTTTTTCATGAGTGAAACGCTCCAGGATTATTGGTTTTTACCGCGCTGTCCCAGCCAGAAGGCCAGCACCACCAGCACGATGGAAATCACCAGCATCAGGGTCGAGATCGCATTGATCTCCGGCGTTACGCCGGCCTTGATCGCCGAGAAGATGTACACCGGCAGGGTCGTGGAACCGGGGCCGGCGACGAAGAAGGTCATGATGAAATCGTCGAGGCTGACCACGAACGCCAGCACCGAACCGGACAGCACCGCCGGCCACAACAGCGGCAGCGTCACCCGCCGGAACACCTGCCACGGATTGGCGTACAGATCGTTCGCCGCTTCCAGCAGACTCTTGTCCAGGTCATTGAGCCGCGCGCGGATCGGCAGGTAGGCGAAGGGAATGCAAAAGCCGATATGGGCGACGATCACCGTCAGCAAACCGAGCTTGATCCCCAGCGCCATGAACAACAGCAGGGTGGCGACGGCAGTGACGATTTCCGGCAGGATCAGCGGCAGGTTGATCCCGCCTTCGACCATCTTCTGCCCGTAGAACGGCCGGTAAGTCGCCAGAGCCGCGAGCAAGGCAATCGCCGTGGCGCACACTGTGGCGATGCCGGCGACGATGATCGAGTTCAGCGCGGCGGTCTGGATCGACGGGTTGGCCAGGATGCGTCCATACCAGTCGAACGAAAACTCGGTCCATACCGTTGCCGAGCGGTTGGCGTTGAAGCTGTAGGCGATCAGCACGAAGATCGGCAGGTACAGGTAGGCCAGGATCAGCAGGCTGACTTCCCGGGTCATCGGCAGTTTTTTCAGGTGCAGGGCGATCATGCGGTGGCTCCCCGACGAATTGTTTTGGCGGCGCTGCGGCTGTAGAGGGCGTACAGCACCAGGGACAGCAGCAGAATCCCCAGCAACAGGAACGACAGAGAGCTGCCCAGCGGCCAGTTGCGCGCGGTGCCGAACTGTTGCTGGATCAGATTGCCGATCATCAGGGTCTTGCCGCCGCCGAGAATGGCCGGCGTGATGAAGGCGCCGAGGCTGGGCACGAATACCAGCAGGGAACCGGCAATCACGCCCGGCATCGACAGCGGCAGAATGATCCGCCGCAGCGCATGCCAGCGGTTGGCGCCCAGGTCATAGGCCGCTTCCACCAGACGCCAGTCGAGTTTTTCCAGTGTTGAGTAGATCGGCAGAATCATGAACGGCAGGAAGCTGTAGACCAGCCCGACGCTGACGGCGAAGTCGTTGTAGAGCAGGGTGATGCCGCCGGCATTGGGGAACAGCGCATTGAGGCTCTGGGCGACCCAGCCCTGTTCGCGCAGGATGATCAGCCATGCGTAATTGCGGATCAGCAGGTTGGTCCAGAAGGGGATGGTGATCAGCAGTACCATCAGGTTGCGTCGACGGGGTGTCAGGCTCGACATCCACAGCGCCACCGGAAAGCCGAACAGGAAACACAGCACGGTGGTGCCACCGGCCTGGAACACCGAGCGCAACAGTACCTGGGCGTAGACCCAATTGAGCTCAAGCTCACCGTCGAATCCTTCCTGGAAAAACAACTGCACGTAGCTTTGCAATTGCCAGTCGGCCTGCCAGTCGACGCCACCATAGACGTTGCGCGGCAGCAGGCTGATGTAGCCCATGATGCCCAGTGGAATGGCGATCAGGGCCAGCAGGGTCAGAACCACCGGGCTGAGCAGCAGCGCACGGTTGAGGGCGGGAGAAGTGCTGCTGACGCTCATCTCAGGCCTCCATCAACAGGCAGGCGTGGGGCGGCAGGTTGACCGCCACGCGGTCACCGACGCCACGGCTGCGGTTCAGGCCTTCGTTGTTTTCACGCAGCATGACCTTGATGTCGTTGTTCAAGCGGCACTGGTAGAGGGTTGCGGTGCCGACGTACAGCACGGCCTCGATCACCCCACGCAGGTGGTGTGGTTGCGCCGGGTCCACCAGTTGCGAACGCTCCGGGCGGAACGCCAGTTGCACCTTGCCGTCGATGCCTTGGGCCGGGCAGGGGATTTCCACCGGCATGCCGCTGGGCACGAAGAGGTGTTCGTTGTTTTGCCCGCGTTTGAGGTGCCCGGGCAGGAAGTTGATGTCACCAATGAACTGGGCGACGAATTGATGCTGCGGCCGTTCGTAGATGTCGTTGGGCGTACCGATCTGCAGGATCTTGCCGGCGGACATCACGGCAATGCGATCGGACAGGGTCAGGGCTTCTTCCTGATCGTGGGTGACAAAAATGAAGGTGATGCCCGCTTCCTTTTGCACACGTTTGAGCTCGACCTGCATTTCCTTGCGCAGCTTGAGGTCGAGCGCCGACAGTGGTTCGTCGAGCAGCAGCACTTTGGGTTTCGGCGCCAAGGCCCGGGCCAGAGCCACCCGTTGCTGCTGGCCACCGGACAGTTCTGCCGGTTTGCGTCGGGCCAAGTGCTGCATTTGCACCAGCGCCAGCATTTCATCGACCCGCTGCGGGATCAGCTTGCGATCAAGACCCTGCATCTCGAGGCCGAAGGCGATATTCTGCGCAACACTCATGTGCGGAAACAGCGCGTAACTCTGGAACACTGTGTTGACCCGCCGCTTGAACGGCGGCAAGTCGTTGACCGGTTCGCCGGCGAGGCGGATTTCACCGTCGCTGACGTGCTCGAAGCCGGCGATGGTGCGCAGCAGGGTGGTTTTGCCACAGCCGGAGGGGCCAAGCAGGGTGAAGAACTCGTTGTCGGCGATATCGACCGATACATGATCGAGGGCCGGTGCCAAGCCGGGATCGTCGGAATATCGCTTGGAGACGTTACGCACTTCAATTGCAACTGGATGACCCATAATGGTGCATTCCTCTAATTATTGTATGCAAAATCTGGATGCAATTTAGAAATACCCGGATTAACCTGCTCATGCAACCCCCTTTTTCAAGGCTGTTCATTCGCCTGGGGCCGGTTGCGTAGCGCTCAAGGAGTCATCGAATGGCGGAAAAAAAACTGGAGACCACGGTCGACCGCGTCTATCAAGGGGTTTACGAGGCGATCAGCAAACGCACCCTGCGGCCTGGCATGAAGCTCGGCGAGGCCTCGCTGGCTGAACTTTTCAATGTCAGCCGCACGTCGGTTCGTGCCGCGCTCAAGCAACTGGAGGCCGATGGCCTGGTCACCACCGAGCCCAATAAAGGTGCGTCGGTCTCGTTGCCCAGCGACGAAGAGATCCGCTCTTTGTTCGAAACCCGGCGTCTGATCGAGATCGGCATCGTCAGTGAGTTGTGCCGTCGGCGCGACACCGCCGTGACCCAGGACTTGCGCGATCACCTGTTGCTGGAAGACGAAGCGCACCAAAGTGGCGACCATGAGCGGTTGATTCATCTGCTTGGTGAGTTCCACATCAAACTCGCTCGCAGCTTGAACAATCCGGTGTTGCTGGACTGGTTCCAGAAACTGATTTCCCGGGCTTCGCTGTACGCCGCTGCCCTGGATGACGACAGCCACGAAGCCTGTCGCGACGACGAACATTTGCGATTGATCGAGTACATCGAAGCGGGCAACCAGAGTGCAGCGATCGAGCTGACCTGCATGCACCTCAATGGCATCGAGAAGGCAATTCTCGACGTGGCCGCCACGCTGAAAACCAGCTACAACCCGCTCAAGCATTTGATTGAGGTGTAGCGCATCACTTGATCCGGGCTTGTAACCTGTGGGAGCGAGCAGGCTCGCTCCCACAGGCATCTCTGCTTGCCATGGAGCCCGCGAGAATCAGCTATACCTCTATGAAACCATTGGCATCCGCGATGCTCGAAACAAACGGGTGCAGTCACCGGATACAGAGCCAGCCAATGCAGTTTCTAGACGATAGCCACGGGTGTGCCGGCTGGAGCGGCGAAATGGCCGGGCGCATTCGTGCGTTCGATTGGAGCCACACCGAGCTTGGCGCCATCGATACCTGGCCAAGGAGCCTGAACAGCACGGTACAGCTGATGCTCGCCTCGCCGCTGCCGATGGTGATGCTTTGGGGGCGGCCCGGCTACATGATCTATAACGACGCCTATTCGACATTTGCCGGCGGGCGCCATCCCTACCTGTTGGGTTCGCCGGTGGAGCTGGGCTGGCCGGAAGTGGCCGATTTCAACCGGCATGTGGTCGATACCTGCCTCGCTGGCGGCACGTTGTCCTACCGCAACAAAGTGCTGGTGCTGCTGCGCGACGGGGTCCCCGAAGACGTCTGGCTGGATCTGTATTACAGCCCGGTCGCCAACGATGACGGCTGTCCCGCCGGCGTCATGGCAATGGTGGTCGAAACCACCGAATTCGTGATTTCCGAACGCCTGCGTCAGGCCGCCGAAAATGCCTATCGCGCCGACAACGAACGGGTGCGCCTGGCACTCAATGCCGGGGCTTTGCTCGGCTCGTTTGTCTGGGACATCAAGGCTGACGTACTGAGCGGCGATGAACGCTTTGCCCGCACCTTTTCCTATCCTGCCGGGCAACCCCTGGACAACCTGCCCCAGGACATCGCCGAAGCGCACATCCATCCTGATGATCGCAGCTGGGTTCAGGAGCAAGTCAAACAGTCCATGAAAACCGCCGCACCCTTTAACGCCGAATACCGGGTGCTGCGCCCCGATGGCACTTATTTGTGGGTACTCGCCAGCGGTTGTTGCGAGTTTGATGAACAGGGTGAGCCGTTTCGTTTCCCAGGGGTGTTGATCGACATCCATGAACGCAAGACGGCCGAAGAATCCTTGCTCAAGTTCACCCGTAATCTGGAGCAGCGCGTCGCTGACGAAGTCGAAGCGCGTCTGGCGGCGGAAGAGCAACTGCGTCAGTCACAGAAGCTCGAAGCCATTGGCGGCTTGACCGGTGGCGTGGCCCACGATTTCAACAACCTGTTGCAAGTGATCGCCGGCAACCTGCACTTGCTGGCGCGTCATGAGCCCGACAATGCCAACGTGCAACGCCGTGTGGCGGCATCGATTGCTGCCGTGGAGCGTGGCGCCAAACTGTCTTCGCAATTACTCGCCTTCGCACGGCGCCAGCCGCTGTCCCCGGCGATTTGCACGCCGCAGCAAATTTTCGACGGCCTGGGCGAGCTGTTGCAGCGTGCCCTGGGGGAAACCCTCCAGATCCATATGAGCGCTGCCGAAGATCCCTGGGCGGTGTTTGTCGATCGCAATCAACTGGAAAACACCATCCTCAATCTGGCGATCAATGCCCGGGACGCGATGAAGGGTGAGGGGATCATTGAGTTGAGTGCCGACAACATCACCCTCGACCGCGCGTTCTGCGCGGGTAAAGGTATCGTCGCCGGCGACTATGTGCGTGTGACGGTGGCCGACACCGGCTCCGGCATGCCGCCGCAAGTGCTGGCACAGGCCTTCGAACCGTTTTTCACCACCAAGCCCGACGGCCAGGGCACGGGGCTGGGCCTGAGCATGGTATTCGGGTTCGTCAAGCAGAGCGGTGGGCATGTCGAGATGTCCAGCACCGTCGGGGAGGGCACCCGGGTGCAGCTGTATTTCCCGCGCAGCCTGCGTACAGCGGACAGTGAGGTAGCAGTCCTTGATATTGCGCAACGGGGTGGGCACGAACGGATTCTGGTAGTCGAGGACAATGAAGCCGTGCGCACTTCGACGGTGGAGTTGTTGCGCGAAGAGGGTTATCAGGTGCTGACGGCACCCAACGCCGACGTCGCCATGCAGATGTTGCTGGAGGGCGTGGTGGTGGACCTGATCTTCACCGACGTGGTCATGCCCGGCCTGATCAAGAGTTCTGACCTGGCGGCGTGGGCGAAAGTGCAGAACCCACCTTTGGCTGTGCTGTTCACGTCCGGTCACACCCGTGACATTATCTCGCGCAACCACCAACTCAGCCCCGACACCCATTTGCTGAGCAAGCCCTATAGCCCGCAAGCGCTGACCCGGATGATCCGCACCGTCCTCAATGGCTAAGAAAAACCATTGTGGGAGCGAGCCTGCTCGCGAAAGCGGAGTGTCAGGCAACATCCATGTTGAATGACAGATCGCCTTCGCGAGCAGGCTCGCTCCCACAAGGGAATGGTGTTTTTTCAGTAATTTAAGTAAGGCGACCCGATGACTTCAACGCGCACCTCAACTCCCCCCTCAGGCATGGTCAGGGTGCGCGGCGCCCGGGAACACAATCTCAAGAACATCGATGTCGATATCCCCCGCGATGCCCTGGTGGTGTTCACCGGGGTGTCGGGTTCGGGGAAATCTTCCCTGGCGTTTTCGACCCTGTACGCCGAGGCGCAACGCCGTTATTTCGAATCCGTGGCGCCTTATGCGCGGCGCCTGATCGATCAGGTCGGGGTGCCGGATGTCGATTCCATCGAAGGCTTGCCACCGGCAGTGGCTTTGCAGCAACAACGTGGCACGCCCAGTACGCGTTCTTCGGTGGGCAGCGTCACGACCCTGTCGAGCCTGATCCGCATGCTGTATTCGCGTGCCGGCAGTTATCCGGCGGGGCAGCCGATGCTGTACGCCGAAGACTTTTCGCCGAACACACCCCAGGGCGCATGCGCCGAATGCCATGGCTTGGGCCGGGTGTATGAAGTCACCGAGGCGTTGATGGTACCGGACCCGAGCCTGACCATTCGCCAGCGTGCGGTCGCTTCCTGGCCATTGGCCTGGCAGGGCCAGAACCTGCGGGACATCCTCGTGACCATGGGCTACGACGTTGATATCCCTTGGCGCGACCTGCCGAAAAAACAGCGCGACTGGATTCTGTTCACCGAAGAAACCCCGACGGTGCCGGTGTATGCCGGGCTCACCCCGCAAGAAACCCGGGCCGCCCTCAAGCGCAAAATGGAGCCGAGTTACCAAGGTACCTTCACCGGCGCGCGCCGCTACATCCTGCACACCTTCACCCATTCGCAAAGTGCGCTGATGAAGAAGCGCGTCTCGCAATTCATGCTCGGCAGCCCTTGCCCGTTGTGCGACGGCAAACGCCTCAAGCGCGAGGCCTTGTCGGTGACCTTCGCCGGCTACGACATCGGCGAGTTATCGCAGATGCCATTGCTGCAAGTGGCCGACGTACTCAGGCCGGTGGCAGCCGAGCAGTATCTGCAGGAGGGCGAGGAGGCGGGTGAGGTGCTGACCCACCGCCAGACCCGCGAAGCCCGCGAACAGCGCGTCGCCCACGGCGCCAGTGGTCACGCCAATGCGCCGGATGTACGGCACACGCCGAACCTGTCGGTGGAAAAACGCCTGGCCGCGCAACGGATCGCCCAGGACCTGCTGGAAAGGGTCAGCACATTGACTGACCTCGGCCTCGGTTACCTGGCGTTGGAGCGCAGCACCCCGACACTGTCGTCCGGCGAATTGCAGCGCCTGCGCCTGGCAACGCAGTTGGGTTCGCAGCTGTTTGGTGTGATCTACGTGCTGGACGAACCATCGGCCGGCTTGCACCCGGCCGATGGCGAGGCGTTGTTCGAGGCCCTGCAACGCTTGAAAGCCGCCGGCAACACCTTGTTCGTGGTCGAACACGACCTGGAAACCATGCGCCGCGCCGACTGGTTGATCGATGTCGGCCCGGCGGCGGGCGAGCATGGTGGCCGGGTGCTTTACAGCGGCGTGCCCATGGGGCTGGCCGATGTCATTGACTCACAAACCCGCGCTTATCTGTTCGCCGAGCACATCGTCAAATCCCGAGCCTTGCGCAAGCCAAGCGATTGGCTGCGTCTGGAAGGCATCACCCGCAATAACCTGAACAACCTCGACGTCGAGTTCCCGTTGGGGTGTTTTACCGCGGTGACCGGGGTTTCAGGTTCGGGCAAATCGAGCCTGGTCAGCCAGGCCTTGCTGGAACTGGTCGGTGCGCACCTCGGTCGCCCGACCACTGACAGCGACTCGCAAGAGCCGAGCCTGGAAGACGATGCCCCGCAAGTCAGCGGTGGCCAGGTCACGGCGGGACTGGCGTCGATCAAGCGTCTGGTGCAAGTCGACCAGAAACCCATCGGCCGCACCCCGCGTTCCAACCTGGCGACCTATACAGGGCTGTTCGACAACGTGCGCAAGCTCTACGCCGCCACGCCCGAGGCCCAGGCCGCGGGTTATGACGCCGGGCAGTTTTCCTTCAACGTCGCCAAGGGCCGCTGCCCGACCTGCGAAGGCGAGGGTTTTGTCAGCGTCGAGTTGCTGTTCATGCCCAGCGTCTATGCGCCGTGCCCGACCTGCCAGGGCGCCCGCTACAACCCCGAAACCCTGGCAATCACTTGGCAGGGCCGCAATATCGCCCAGGTGCTGCAACTGACCGTGGACCAAGCGGTCGAGGTATTCACCGAGCAAGCAGCCGTGCGTCGTTCGTTGGAAGTACTGCGCGATATCGGCCTGGGTTACCTGCGTCTCGGCCAACCGGCGACGGAGCTGTCCGGCGGCGAAGCCCAGCGCATCAAGCTGGCCACCGAGCTGCAGCGCAATCAGCGCGGGGCGACGCTGTACGTGCTCGATGAACCCACCACCGGGCTGCACCCGCGGGACGTCGATCGCTTGCTTGAACAGTTGAACAACTTGGTGGAGGCGGGGCACACGGTGATCGTTGTCGAACATGAAATGCGCGTGGTGGCGCAAAGTGACTGGGTGATTGATATCGGACCCGGGGCTGGGGATCAGGGGGGCAAGATTGTCGTGGCGGGCACACCGCAGAAAGTGGCCAAGAGCAAAAAGAGTCGGACGGCGCCGTTCCTTGCCAGGACTTTGGGCTTGGCTTGAATGGGCGGTGAATCTGCGGGCCTCTTCGTCGGATCGCCGCCCGGAGCCGGCTCCCACAATGGGTCTTTGGCGTTCACAATTGTTCTGTGGGAGGCTGATGAAGGGAACGTTGACCGCGTCGTGACTTCGAAACTACAAGGCCCGAGTGTTTCGGCCGCGTACTTGCAGTGATGAACGAGGTTCTTATGAAAGAGAAAAATCTTGGCGAACCCCCGCAAAGCACCCCGGAGCCACAGAGCGGTGATACGGCGGTTGACCAGAAAAACCGCCATACCGATAACGACAATGAATTCAGTCCGGGCTTCAAGCCCAACCCGGATCGACCCAAGCCCAGCGATGACACGGATGCCGATATCGACACGGATGGTGGCTAGGTGGCGGACATAAAACTGGCAGGCAGACACAAAATATGTGGCGAGGGAGCTTGCTCCCGCTTGAGTGCGCAGCACTCACAAAAATCGCACTGAGATCGCAAAGGTTGTCAGGTTTTTGGGGCTGCTGCGCAGCCCAGCGCGAGCAAGCTCGCTCGCCACAAGGATCACAGCTCCATTATTTGCTCGGATGGGAAGCCTGGAGTTTTTTCGCCATATCCAGATGTTTTTCGAGCCCCGGCAACATTTTCTGCGCAAAGCCTTTCAGCTCGGTAGCGCCTTTGGTTCTGTCATCCGTCACCGTGTTGGCTTGCTTCTCGAACAGCTCAATGGCTTCTTCGTGGGCCTTGACCTGATTGTTGGCATACGCCGCATCGAAAGATTCGTCACGCATATCGAGGATTTTTTCCTTGGCCTGCTTCACCAGCGTTGTGTCATCCGGTACTTCGATGTCATTTTTTTTTGCGATGGTCGCCAGTTCATCGTTGGCCTTGCCATGATCGGTGATCATCATGCTGGCGAATTCTTTGATGTCAGCCGATTGGCTTTTTTCCAGCGCCAGGCGGCTGGTTTCGATTTCAGCGATGCCACCAGCAGCGGCCTTGTCGACAAAGTCGTTGGAGGTCGCTGCGAATGCAGTGCCGATGCTGGTGCTCAAGGCAACGGCCAGAGCAAGGTGGCGCAAGTTGAATCCGTCCATAGGTGCTTCTCCACACAAGTGATCGAGGTGATCGTTAACCTGTGGAGGTTGGCGCCCGGGCAAAGGTTTTATCGTTTTTGATACAGGGCGACGAACGGACACCGCTGGTCAGACAGATGGTCGACAGAACCGGCCAACCAAGGCCATTCTGATAGTTGGCGAACGCAATCAGTCGCGTTTGCTACCGATTAACAAACGGAGGTGTTCCATGCCGGTGCCCCACGACCTTTTTCAGGATCTGAAACGCACAAAGGAAGAAATCCAGAAGAAACGCGCCGAGGATCCGTTACTGGATTCACTGATCAACAAGTATTCCCAGGCGGATAAAGCTGTGGTGGAGGCAGAGGAAGCCAAATCCAGCGATGACGCGGTGACCAAGCTCAAGGCGAAGCGCTTGGAGGTCAAGGACAAGATCGTCAAACAACTCCAGTCGTCGTCCTGATTCAGCGTAATGAGTCACCGACGACCGGTGATTGAACCGTTGGAACGGCGATTAAAACCGGCACCTCGAGTGTTCAGAGTCCGAACATCGGGCTCCATGCGAGGTGCCACATGAAACAAATTTCCCCGCGAAAAAAACACCGACAGTCCCTGTGGGAGCGAGCAGGCTCGCTTCCACATTTTTGATCCTCGCTATTTCTCCAAGGCGGTACTCAATGGCAGCCGCACCATGTTCTTGGCCTTCAGCGAGCCGAAATACAACCACTCCCCATACTCACGCACCGTGGTAACCGGCGAGTAATTGCCGCTGCTGCCGTCCTGCAAATTGGCGATCACCTTGCCGTCGATGTCCAGGCCCAGGGCAAACGCGCGTTTCTCTACCGGTTTGGGAAGGACCTTCAGGGCCCGCACGATCATCTTGCGCACGAACGGATGCGGCGCTGTGGCATCGAGCAGCGCGTTACGCGGTGCATACAACGCCACCCAGAAACGGTCGCGGCCATTGAATGCCAGGTTGTCCGGCAGCCCCGGCAGGTTGTCGATGAACAGATCGTGGGTGCCGGCCTTGGGGCCGCTCAGCCAGTAACGGCTGATGCGATAGGCACCGGTTTCGTTAACCAGCACAAAGGCGTCGTCCGGCCCCAGGGTGACGCCATTGGCAAACTCCAGCTTGTCCAGCAATACCGTGGTCTTGCCTGTCTGGAAGTCATAACGCAACAAGCGTCCGTCGCCACCGTGCTCGATGATGGCCTCGCCGTCTTCGCCGTAGCCGAAGCGGCTGGAGGCGTCACTGAAATAGGCGTAGTGCCCGGACTTATCGATGGCCACGTCATCGGTGAAACCGAAGGGCATGCCGGCGGCTGTCGTGGTCATTGCCACCAGGCGACCCTGGGCATCCAGCGACAGTAAGCCCTTGACCGCGTCGGCGATCACCAGCAAACCATTGGGGTGCCGAGCCAGGCCCAGGGGCCGGCCACCGGTATCGGCCAGGACTTTGGTGACCTTGCCGTCGAGACTGGTGCGGACAGCCGACCGTCATGTAAGCCGGTGATCAGCGCATCGCCTTCCAGCAGCAGCGCCTCCGGGCCGTCGATGTTCGCGGCGCCGACCCGCTCCATGCCCTTGAGACGTTGATTATCGGCATAGACGCCGCTGGTGAGAGACGGCGCGGGCTGCGGCGTCCAGGCCACCGGTTGCACTTGGGTCGGCATCAGTAGCAGGAACGCGCCGATGGCAATGATCACCAGCAACAGGCAGTGGTGAAATCTGATCCGTTGCCTCACGCGTTGACTCCTGACGGCGCCAGGTGTTTTTGCGCCATTTCGCGCAGTGCCAGCATTGACGCCGCCGACTCGCGATCGATCCTGCGCCTGAGCAGCAGTTTGTTGGCGATAAGCATACCCAGGCCGCTGAACCGATACTCAAGCGTGCGGATAAACCGCGTGCCGTCGCCCTTGGCCTCACACTCATACGTCAGAATCAACGACAGACCGTGGTCGCCCTGAGCCTGGGCAATCCAGCGTCGCCCCGGCAGGTACTCGTCCACCACCCAGCTCAGATGCCCGTCACGCCCGCCGGCCCGGATGTCCTCTTCGAACCGCGCACCGGCATGCAGGGGGCCTCGTTGTCCGTTGATCTTGAGCGACGACGGATGCCACTCCGGCCAACGGGTCACGGTGCTGGCGTAGGCGAGTACGTCGATGGGGTTTCCAGCAATCTCGATCTGATGCTTCATGCGGGTCATGGGCGTTCTCGTCGGGTACGGGGTGGCCTGCTCCGGCTCCCAGTAGAGGGTGCCGAACAGATAATCCATCAGCGGGAAAACGATGTTGAAATTGCGCTCCTGCATCATTTCGCGGCGGTGATGCAATTCGTGCAGGCGCCGCATCTGGCGGATCCACGGCAGGCGCGTCAACGGATTGTGCGGCGGCAGGTGTTCGCAGGCGTGAAACACCTCATAGGCCAGGTAGCCGAGGACCAGACAGCCCGCCACCAGCCCGGCGGCGTTGGCATCGAACTGCTTGAGCAGCCACCAGACCGGCAAGGCGATGACCAGGGTGTGCAAGACGATCAACCAGGCCGGAAACAGAATGACCCGCCAGTCGCAGGCGCTGTCGTAGGTCATGTACCCGGGGGCGAAAAAACTGTGATGGTCGCCGGCATGGCGAGAGTAAAACATGCGCGCGAAGGCTTTTTTGTGATGGCCCAGGTGCCGATGCACCAGGTACACCCCCAGGTTGAAAAACAACAAGGTCAGCGGCACTGCCAGCCACGCCAGCGGTTGCACCTGGTGCACGGTGCTCCAGAATGCGGCAATGGCCACAATGCCGAACAGCAGAACGAAGGCGCCATGCAGCCACGGGTTGTAGAGCGGATGAATGTTGGCGCGGTAACGGCTGCGGAATGCTTCGGTGGTCTGCCTCACTGCAATCACCTGTCGTTATTGTTATCTCCAGCAGATTAGTCGATCCCGGCGTTTTGGTTGGATGAACCTTGAGGACACAACAGCCATGATCCGGTGCAAACCGGACTCAGGTCAGCGGGTTCCAGCGTTGCGACCAGTCGTCATCGATTTTGATGACTTCGCGCAGCAGATCGAAGGCCCGTTGCAGGGTTTCCGAATCGCGGTCGCGGGAGTAGACCAGGTACGTCGGGTAACTGAACTCCGGAGCCTTGGGCACTTGCTCCAGCACGCCGCTTTCCAGATAACTCTGCACGACGCGGGTGCGGAAGTAGCCGCTGCCGCCGTTTTCGAGGATGTACTGCAAGGCCAGCGGGCCAAGGTTGAAGCTCAGCGCCGCCTTGGCTTTTTCCGGCAGGGCGGCATCGTGCTGGCGACGGAAATCCTGGCCCCAATCGATGTACACATAGGGATCGGGGCGTCCGGGCTGGCGTACGAGGATGAGTTTTTCTTCCAGAATCTGCTCGACTTGCAGACGCGGCCAGTATTCGGGCTGATAGACCAGTGCCGCATCGAGCACCCCGAGCTCCAGTTGGCGCAGCAGATTTTCACCGTCGCGGATCTCCATGCGCAGCGCATGGCTGGGAATTTTTTCCCGCAGTTCGCCGGCCCAACTGAGCATCAACGGATTGCACAGACTGACCTCGCCACCGATGTGCAGCACGTCGTGGTATCCCTCGGGCAGCGGCAGATCCCGGCGCGCGGCTTCCCAGGTTTCCACCAGTTGATTGGCGTACACCACGAAGGCTTCGCCGTTGGGTGTCAGGCGCGCCCCGGCACGATTGCGCACAAACAGGGTGCTGCCCAGCTGGCTTTCGAGTTTCTGAACCCGCGCGGTGATCGCGGTCTGAGTGACATGAAGTTTCTCGGCGGCCGCGGCGAGGCTGCCGTGGCGGACGATTTCCAGAAAGGTGCGGGCGAGATCGATGTCCATGGGGGGGCCGGTGCGAGAGGTGCCCGCATTGTAAGGGCACTCAGTACCTGTGGCGAGCTTGCTCGCCACAGGTACTGAGATCTAAAACGCAAAGCACGAACAGCCAAACGCTCCCCAGAATCCTTGAAAGTCACTGACCGGCACATTCGATAATCGCGCCCGCTCATGACGGTGCGAATGCACCGCACAGGCCCCGACGCATTGATGAACCTGTGCCGTCAGTGGCGCTGCTCTCCAGTGCCCCGGCACCTTGGCCACCGGCGACCACTCCGGCACCACCGGGATCGGCGGCGGCCCGAGTTTTTCGAACTCGGCGCTGCCGTAGACGATCTTGCCGTCGACGATGGTCAGTACCGCTTCGATATCCTTGATCCCGTTGTCCTCGATGTGGAAGTAGTCCGCCGACAGTGCAATCAGATCCGCCAGTTGCCCGACCTTGATCTGGCCTTTCTTGCCCTGCTCGGAGGAGAACCAGGCGCTGCCGTGGGTGAAGATTTCCAATGCGGTATCGCGGCTCAAACCTTGCGGGTGCAGTTCCAGTCCGCCAACGGTGCGCCCGCTGACCAGCCAGTACAGTGAAGTCCAGGGGTTGTAACTCGACACCCGTGTAGCGTCGGTGCCGGCGCCCACCGGCACGCCTTCAGCCAGCATGCGGGCAATCGGCGGGGTGTGTTCGGCGGCCTTGGCGCCGTAGCGCTCGACGAAATATTCGCCCTGGAAGGCCATGCGATCCTGAATCGCGATGCCACCGCCCAGGGCTCTGACCCGCTCGATGTTGCGAGGGGAGATGGTTTCGGCATGGTCGAAAAACCAGGGCAGGCCATCGAAGGGGATGTCGCGATTGACCTTCTCGAACACGTCGAGCATGCGGCTGATGGATTCGTTGTAAGTCGCGTGCAAGCGAAATGGCCAGCGTTGCTCCACCAAATGGCGCACCACTGGTTCCAGGTCCTGTTCCATGCCGGACGGCAGGTCCGGGCGCGGTTCAAGGAAGTCTTCGAAGTCGGCGGCGGAGAACACCAGCATTTCCCCGGCACCGTTGTGGCGCAGGAAGTCATCGCCCTGATGCAACTTGACGCTGCCGGTCCAGTTGCGGAAATCCGCCAGTTCTTCCTTGGGTTTCTGGGTGAACAGGTTGTAGGCAATGCGCACTGTGAGCTGTTGGTCCTGGGCCAGTTGCTGGATGACTTGATAGTCGTCGGGGTAGTTCTGGTAGCCGCCGCCGGCATCGATCGCACTGGTGACCCCCAGGCGATTGAGTTCGCGCATGAACTGGCGCGTCGAGTTGACCTGGTGCTCCAGCGGCAGCTTCGGCCCCTTGGCCAGGGTCGAGTAGAGAATCATCGCATTGGGGCGGGCGATCAGCAGGCCGGTGGGGTCGCCATTGGCATCGCGCTGGATTTCGCCGCCGGGCGGGTTCGGCGTGTCGCGGGTATAGCCCACCACCTTCAAGGCTGCGCGGTTGAGCAGGGCGCGGTCGTAGAGGTGCAGGATAAACACCGGTGTGTCGGGGGCGGCCTTGTTCAGTTCGTCAAGGGTGGGCAGGCGTTTCTCGGCGAACTGGAACTCGTTCCAGCCACCGACCACTCGCACCCATTGCGGTGTCGGAGTACGGTCGGCCTGCTCCTTGAGCATGCGCAGTGCATCGGCCAGGGATGGAACGCCTTCCCAACGCAGTTCGAGATTGTAATTGAGGCCACCACGGATCAGGTGCAAGTGCGAGTCGTTGAGGCCGGGAATCACCGTGCGTCCGTGCAGGTCGATGACTTGCGTAGCAGGTCCTTGCAGGGCCATGGCCTGGGCATCGCTGCCCACCACCACGAAACGCCCGTCCTTGATCGCGACGGCACTGGCCTGGGGTTTCTTGCGGTCGACGGTGTGCAAGCGTCCGTTGTACAGGATGAGGTCGGCAGGCGTTTCCGGCATCGTTTTACTGCCTGCGAACAGCGGACTGATCCAGGCACCGATGGCGCCCGCGGACAGACCTTGCAGTACGTGGCGGCGGTTGAAACCGTTGTGGTCGTCAGGTGGGCTCATGCCGGTGCTCTCCGCAACTTGAGTCGAGGCCAAAACAGCCGCTGGCTGACCCAGGCGGCCAGAAGGAATATAGACGGCAAATCCGGGGCGGGCCGTTTTGCCGCACCGAAAACGACGAATCCCGCCACAAGGGGCGGGATTCGTGTGCAGCCAGCGAGACTCCTGAAGCAGGGAGTCGCGGTGTTAGGCCGGGAACAGTTCGGACAGTTTCATGGCCAGCATCATGTCGCCTTCAGCGCGCAATTTGCCGCCCATGAACGCTTGCATGCCATCGGTTTCGCCGCTGACGATGCCTTCCAGGGTTTCGCCGTCCATCACCAGGGTCACCTGGGCGTCCGGGTTTTCGCCTTCTTGCAGCTCGCAGGTGCTGTCCTTGACGATCAGCGAGAAGTTCTTGGTGTCGTCGATGCGGAAACCGAAGACCAGGTCCAGACCGGCAGCAGCGGCTGGGTTGAACTTGGCTTTCATTGCTTGTACGGCATCTGCTACGGAGGTCATGGTTTGATCCTTTTTCTGGTAATAAGAGCTGGGTGATTACAGCCAGGGTCACAATAGTCCGGACTCAGCGAAACGTGATGAGTTCCGGGGCCTTCAGCAGTTGCAGGTGCGCATGACTGTTGAAGGAAGCCAGGGCCACCTCGCGACCACGGAACTTCAGGTGGTTGAGCGAGGTGTTGACGATTTGCCAATTCAATTCAAAGGCCTGCCTGGCAGGCATTTGCGTGATGAGGTGGAGCAGGGCGGTGATGGTGCCGCCGGAGGTGAACACTGCGATTTTCTGGGTGTTGTCGGCACTTTCGAGGATTCTGTGCAGACCGGCCCGAACCCGCTCGACAAAACCCAGCCAGCTTTCCAGCTCCGGCGTGTCGTAGGTGCCGGTGAGCCAGCGTTCGATGATCAAGGCGAAGATGCGCTGGAACTCGGCGCGGTTTTGCGCGGCGTTGCGCAGGATGTTCAGGGCTTCGGGTTCGTCCGGCAACATCGCCGGCAACAGCGCGCGGATCACCGCGTCGGCGTCGAACTCGTTGAACGCCGAATCGGTTTCCAGGATCGGTACCGGCAGGCCCACGGCGGCGAATTGTTCAAGCGCGCTGCTGGCCGTATGTTGCTGGCGGCGCAAGTCGCCCGCCAGGCAGCGATCGAAGCTGATACCGAGCTCGGCCAGGTGCTGGCCGAGTATTTGTGCCTGGCGAACACCGATGGGCGACAGGACGTCGTAGTCGTCTGCACCAAAGGAGGCCTGGCCATGTCGAATCAAATAGATGCTGCCCACGTCCGCGTCGTCCCGGTACGTTGAAGGTTTGGCGAGGTTATGAGGATGACGGTGAGCTGTCAATGAAAAAACATACGCTTGTTTGAAATGCCTGTTACAGGCCTGTTGCCAGAGGTTTCACGGCTGGCCGCAAGGCCGGCGCATGGGTATGCTGAAGGTATCCCGCGCGCTTTCATGCCGCGCATCGTCTAAGGAGTCCCTGTGGAGTTTTTGTCCGAGTACGCCGTTTTTCTGGCCAAGACCGTGACCCTGGTGATCGCCATCCTGGTGGTCCTGGCCAGTTTCGCGGCCTTGCGCAGCAAAGGTCGACGCAAGTCGGCCGGCCAGCTGCAGGTCAGCAAGCTCAATGATTTCTACAAAGGGCTGCGCGAGCGCCTGGAGCAAACCTTGCTCGACAAGGACCAGCTCAAGGCCTTGCGCAAGTCCGAGGCTAAAACCGAAAAGAAGCAGAAGAAAAAGCCTGAAGCCAAACCCCGGGTGTTCGTGCTGGATTTCGACGGCGACATCAAGGCTTCGGCCACCGAGAGCCTGCGTCACGAAATCACCGCGCTACTGACCCTGGCCACACCCAAGGATGAAGTGGTGCTACGCCTGGAAAGCGGTGGCGGTATGGTCCACAGCTACGGCCTGGCCTCCTCGCAACTGGCGCGTATCCGGCAGGCCGGCATCCCGTTGACCGTGTGCATCGACAAGGTCGCGGCCAGCGGCGGTTACATGATGGCGTGCATCGGCGAGAAGATCATCAGCGCCCCGTTCGCAATCCTCGGTTCAATCGGAGTGGTTGCACAACTACCCAACGTCAACCGCCTGCTGAAGAAGCACGATATCGACTTCGAAGTACTGACCGCCGGTGAATACAAGCGCACCTTGACAGTGTTTGGTGAAAATACCGAGAAGGGCCGGGAGAAATTCCAGCAAGACCTGGACATTACCCATCAACTGTTCAAGAACTTCGTTTCCCGCTACCGCCCGCAACTGGCCATTGACGAAGTGGCTACCGGGGAAATCTGGCTGGGTGTCGCGGCGCTGGACAAGCAACTGGTGGATGAACTCAAGACCAGCGACGAATACCTGGCCGAACGCGCCAAACAGTCGGAGCTTTATCACTTGCATTACGCCGAACGTAAAAGCCTGCAGGAACGCATCGGCATGGCGGCCAGCGGTTCAGTGGACCGCGTGGTGTTGAACTGGTGGAGCCGATTGACCCAGCAGCGTTTCTGGTAACACACGAATCATCATCGTTGTAACAATAAAAAACCGTGGACATTGCCACGGTTTTTTTTTGCCCGGACTACCCTTTTGCATCTGGAAACGGAGAACTTTCCTAAAGATGCTGTTGATCACTCCCACGTTGCAGAACGCCCAAATTGGTTAGGGTGAACCTCCTCAATCTGCAATGGACTGCAAAATGAACGAGTTTTCTGACAAGCACATCTCTCATCCACATCCACCATCATCTCTGCCCATGCGCGAGGAACTGAAAACCGCCGTGGATACCGCGCTTCCACAAACCCCAGCCCAGTTTGGCGAACAGATGATCAGGGAAAAGTGGGGACATGACCTCGAACCGCAGACAGCTTTGCTGGTTACCCTTGATTACGATTACAACGGCCATCCCGAACAGAACGGTGTACACCAAGGGCAAGTGGCGAGTTCGCGAACGCTGGTACAAACACTGATTTCCAATTACCAGACCGTTGGCGACGGGCGTTTTGGTGAAACGGCATTCGGCCTGTATACGCCGCCTGACGTCGGGCCACCGGTTCGAATCGTCGAAAATGTCGACGCATTCGCCTATCACGGTAGCGGCAATCACGATACGTATGAAGGCATTTATCGTCACACGGTTCCGCAGTCTTATGGACCGCAGACGCAGATCAGGCTGCGCCCCGCTGACTTCAAGAAATGGGTCTGGGAACTGGATTTCAAAACGTTGTATCAGGCCTATATCGATAAGGCCTGGCCCTCCGAAGAGGTGCTCGGGGCGGCCACGCCTTATGCTCTCAGAACCTCGACCAAGGCCGCGTTTGTCATGACGGCCTGGCTGCAGCGGCATGAAAACAGTCTGTCGGCGAAAGGTTTGGAATTGGCCTTGCATGCTGCCGGTTTGCCGCCGGATCAGGCGTGGCCAACGTTGACGCTGCAGCCGTTGCAAGCGCCGACGCGCATGCCCCCGGATGTCGAGGCAAGCCGTCTGAAGCTCTATCGGTACACGGCGACGGATATCTGGTGTTTCCGTGATCGATCCAGCGACCGGGTAATTGTGTATATCCCGGGCAACTCCTCGCCGATCCACGAGTTTTCCGGTAGAAACCAACTGCGCCATTGGATTGTCGATCAGGGGCGGTCGTCCGAAACCAGGCAAGCGCTGGCATCGCACTTTGCCGATGAAGATCGCAGCGACGGGACGTTTCATGCCGGTGTACTGACGGCGCTGGACGGCATGGCGCAATTTCCGGCGCAGCATCATCTGACCCGAGAGGCCGGCTTCTTCAACAATGATGGTTACTGGAATCCTGCTGACTACATCGATCTGGATGTTCAACCCTCGCCAACCGATCCCTTTGCCCAACTGGTGTTGACCATGAAGCAGGCCGCCCAGGCCAGTGTCGAAACCATCCGCGACGATGCGCAGGTCAACCGCGACAACCTGAGTGCCGTGGTCGAGCCCATCGTCCAATGGGTCAACCAGTTTGGTCCGTTGGCGTTGTTCGTACCGGGTGGTGAAGGGTTGTTGGCCCTTGCCGGACTCATCGATGCCGGTTACGGCCTGGATCAAGCCATCAACGGTGATACGGCCGACAAGCGTTCGCAAGGTGTCACTCGCACACTGTTTGGCGTGCTCAATGCGTTGCCGCTGGTCGCAGAGGCTACGTCGATCAGCCACCGAGGGGCAGAGGAGGTGCCCTTCGCCAAGGCAGGGGAAGGTCGTCAAGAGTCCTCGAAGCCTCTGGAGGCAGGACCGGATTACGGGCCGGACATCAACGCAACGCCCGCCTTGCCGTTGCCGACGCGTATCGATCTCTTGCGTGGAGTGGGTGTCCCGGCAGGTACATTCAGTGACGAAGTGCTGGCACAGATTGGCAGGGTCAGCGCAGTCGACAATGACATGCTGCGCCTGATGCAGGCAGGTCGCGCGCCGACCCCGCTGCTGGCCGATACCATCGACCGTTTCAGGATCGATCAGGAAGTCACGGCACTGAACGATCCATCGTCCGCGCAGGCTGAATTCAACCGCCGATATCAGGCGCTCCAGCAGTCGGAACACCCGTGGGTCCAGCTGTTTCAACGGACATACCCCGATCTGCCCAAGGCTGCCGTCGAGCAAATACTGGATCGTTATGGTGTCGACTTCAAGGCGCCTCCCGACCCCGTCCAGGCCAAGGACCTGTTCAAGCGACTGGACGACAAGGCGAACCAATACCAGGAGCATGTGCGTATCAATCGGGCTTTTGAAGGTCTCTATCTGCGGTCAGTCAAAAACCCTGAATCGGACACACTGGCGTTGCACTCTCTGGCAAATCTGCCTGGATGGCCGAAAGGGTTGCGATTAGACGTACGCGACAGTTCGATTGGCGGTCGGATTCTGGATCGCACGGGGCCGCTCGACACACCTGATTACCGGACCTTGATCAAGTCGGGTGCGGGCTACAGGTTCGATGGCCTGTCGACTCAACCTGCTGCGGCTACAAATATTTATGAAGCTGTCGCCGATGTGCTGACCAAGGACGAGCATAGGGCATTGGGGCTCACATCCAGTGATCCGGCAGCTGACTTGAAACTGAAAATCAGTGACCAGCTCTTATCCCGCTCTGAATGGCTCCTTGGTCGGTCCAGAATGAGCTCAGGATTGCCCTTCGAGGCGCAGGGATTGAGAGGGGGAGGTCATCCGGCTACACCTCAAGGGGAGGCCCTGACGCATGAAGCAATGAGATTGCAGCTCAAGGAGATTCATCCCGAATTCTCCAACGAGGAAACTGATGCGTTCCTGCAGTCGCTGGGGAACGGGGCCCAGGCTTACATCTACGCCTCAAGACAGCAACTGCTGCAACTGTATACGGACGTGGAGGCCTGGATTGATCAAGTCGCGCTCGATACCGACGGTATGGACATCGACTTCCTGAATGCCGAGGGTCCGGAGGCGCAGGGCATGACGGCCATGCAAATCGAGCAAGAAAACCTCAGGCGGTTGGAGGAAGTAATAGCGTATGAGCGCGAAACACGCGCCGAGCTGGCGGAGGAGCTGATAGCAATCTTGCAGAAAAGAGTGCCGCAGGGCAATTCTCACTACTCCGGAAATCATGTCGATGGCTTCGCGATGGACATGCACAATGAAGACTTTCATCGATTACCGGCACTCAATGTCCGGTTCAATGACGTGGTTGAGTTGGACTTGAAAAACTTTCACTTGGTCGAACGCGATAGTTTGAATGGTTATTTAGAGTGCTTTCCGCGTTTGCGCGTTTTGAATCTGGAAGGCACAGACCTGCGATTGCCCAACATTGATGGGGAGCTGGAAAGTGCATTGCCGTCGACAATCCCACAGTTACAGCATCTCACTTCTTTGAACCTGCGCTCTACCCGGTTGACCTTTCGGGAGGATACTTCGGCGCAATTAAGTTCGTTGGTTAATCTGCAAACACTGGATTTGAGCGACAATCCATTGGGCGTCCCTCCCGTTGTTTTGGAAATGAACCAGTTGCGATCTCTGAATTTGAGAAATACCGGCATCACGAGGTGCCCGGTCGGGATCATGGATCAGCCCTACCTGACAACCCTGGATTTAAGCGATAACCGGATTCAAAGAGTTCCGCAGGCAGTCCTGAATCAGGCCGTCGCCAGGGATCGCGTACTGTTGTGGCACAACCCCTTGACCGATGAGGACACTTTGCAGAGGCTGGTCGCGCATCGGGAAAGAACGGGCTTGAACCTGTGGTTGGACGCGCCGGGTAACGACTATTTAGGTCCGACACCCTGGTTGCAGGGCATCGAAGAAGGGCAGCGCAACGCAAGGATACAAGTCTGGCAACGATTGGCCCTGAATCCAGGCGGCAGGCGGTTCCTGGGGGCCATGAGTCCGTTGGCCCTGACCCCGGATTACCGGGTGAACTATCTGGATCTTCAGGCACGGGTCTGGCGACTGTTGAGTGACGCCGATGCGTCGCAGGAGTCGTGGGCGCGAATAGCCCGGGATGTACCGATGCCGGGAGGCGCTTTCGATAACCCGATTGCAGTGCTCACGGCATTGGAGGAACGGGCCAGGCTTTATAACGACTGGGTGGCGATGGGGCGGCCATTTCCGATCGAATAACTCTGGACGATAAAGCCCTGGCTCCATGCGGAGACAGGGCTTTATTTTTTCAGCGACGACGGAACAGCGGCAACGGTTCGTCGGTGGCGGCCTGATAGGTCACCGAGAAGTCCTTGAGACCTTCAAGGGCTTCGTACGGGTCTTTATCGGGGCGAATGGCAAAGGCATCGAAGCCGCAGCGGTGCATGTAGAACAACTGGTCGCGCAGCACATCGCCAATCGCCCGAAGTTCGCCTTTGAAACCATAACGGTCACGCAGCAGGCGGGCGTTGGAGTAGTTGCGGCCATCGGTGAAGGCCGGGAAGTTCAAGGCGATGACCTGGAAGCTTGCCACGTCTTCACCGATTTCCTCGGCTTCTTCATCGGCATCCAGCCACACGCCCAGGCCGCCGTCGCGGGCCAGGAGCATACGGCTGTGTTCGCGCCACAGTTGCAGCGGAACGATGTAATCGTCGCAGTTGGTGATTTCGTCGATGTTGAAATCCTTGGGCAGCAAGTGCCAGGTTTCGTCGACGACTTCGTTGTTCTTAATGATTCGCTGCATAGACGCGTTCCTTGAAGAGGTCGATGCCGATACGCTGATAGGTGTCGATGAAACGCTCGTCTTCGGTACGTTGTTCGATGTACACGTCGATCAGCTTCTCGATCACGTCAGGCATATCGTCCTGTGCGAAGGACGGGCCGAGGATCTTGCCCAGGCTGGCGTCACGGCTGGCGCTGCCACCGAGGGACACCTGGTAGAACTCTTCGCCTTTCTTGTCCACCCCGAGGATGCCGATGTGGCCGACGTGGTGGTGACCACAGGCGTTCATGCAACCGGAGATGTTCAGGTCCAGTTCGCCGATGTCGAACAGGTAGTCCAGGTCGTCAAAACGGCGCTGGATCGATTCGGCGATCGGGATCGACTTGGCGTTGGCCAGGGAGCAGAAGTCGCCGCCCGGGCAGCAGATGATGTCGGTCAGCAGGCCGATGTTCGGCGTGGCGAAACCGTTCTCGCGCAGCTCGCCCCACAGAGTGAACAGCTTGTCCTGCTCGACGTCGGCCAGGATGATGTTCTGTTCGTGGGAGGTGCGCAATTCACCAAAGCTGTAGCGGTCGGCCAGATCGGCGACAGCGTCGAGCTGCTTGTCGGTGATGTCGCCCGGCGCAACGCCGGTCGGCTTCAGGGACAGGGTCACGGCCACATAACCGGGCTTCTTGTGGGCCAGGGTGTTGCGGGTGCGCCAGCGGGCGAAGCCCGGGTGTTCCTTGTCGAGCTCGGCCAGGGCGGCGCTCTGGTTGTCCAGGGCCTTGTAGTCCGGGTCGACGAAGTGTCTGGCAACGCGCTGTACTTCGGCTTCGGTCAGCGTGGTCTGGCCACCGCGCAGGTGTTCCATTTCCGCATCGACTTTCTGGGCGAAGACTTCAGGGGTCAGCGCTTTTACCAGGATCTTGATACGTGCCTTGTACTTGTTGTCACGACGGCCATAGCGGTTGTAGACCCGCAGGATCGCGTCGAGGTAGCTCAACAGGTCTTGCCACGGCAGGAACTCGTTGATGAACGCGCCCACTACCGGGGTACGGCCCAGGCCACCGCCAACCAGCACGCGGAAACCCAGTTCGCCCGCGGCGTTATGCACTGGCTCAAGGCCAATGTCATGGACTTCGATGGCGGCACGGTCCGAGGTCGACCCGTTGACGGCGATCTTGAACTTGCGCGGCAGGTAAGCGAATTCCGGGTGGAAAGTCGTCCATTGACGAACAATCTCGCACCAAGGACGCGGATCGATCAACTCATCGGCTGCGACGCCAGCGAACTGGTCGGTGGTGACGTTGCGCAGGCAGTTGCCGCTGGTCTGGATCGCGTGCATCTGCACCGTGGCCAGTTCAGCCAGGATGTCCGGAATGTCTTCCACCGCCGGCCAGTTGAACTGCACGTTCTGCCGGGTGCTGATGTGGGCATAGCCCTTGTCGTAGTCGCGGGCGATTTTGGCCATCATTCGCATCTGGCGCGAAGTCAATTGGCCGTAAGGCACCGCCACACGCAGCATAGGTGCGAAGCGCTGGATATAAAGCCCGTTCTGCAGGCGCAGGGGGCGGAATTCTTCTTCGCTCAGCTCGCCTGCCAGATAGCGTCGGGTCTGATCACGGAACTGCTTGACGCGGTCCTCGATGATCCGCTGATCGTACTCGTCGTATACGTACATATAAGTCCTGTTCTCAGGCTTGGGTCGCTCGGATACAGCTGCGTTTTTGTGCTTGCCGGAACCCGATAGATCCTCTGCAATTCTGCGCGCACGGCCGCGCACTCCCTACGGAGCCGGGGCAAGATACCAGTTTGCAGTTATGCGCAAAAGTGATGTTTGAGTATATGTAAAGAACCAAATCGCCTAACGAGATCGGTTGTCATTTAACCCACATTTGTCGTGCGGGCAATCATCGTCTTAACTGTGGTCGAGTCTTTATGCAATCACCGATAAAACCGACAAGAGGCGATGCAATGAGCAACCCAACCAAAGCAAGGAAAAGCGATAGCACGGTCGATGCCTGGGCGATTCTGTTCCTGATCATTCTGGTCGTCGGCACGGCGGTATTTTGGGTCAGTCATCAATAAACGACCCCGTCCGGGCCTCGTTCCGACGATTGTCGGACAAAAACCGGAATAAACGCCGTTTTGCGGGCGTTCGCTGGCTATAATGCGCTGCGAATTTCCGGGGGCTCGGACGACCAATGTTGAAGTTGCTGTATGGCGTATTGCTGGCGCTGACTATGGTCGTGGGACCTTGCGCTCAGGCAGCGTCGGTGCTGTTCCTCAATCCGGGAACCACCAGGGAAGCGTTCTGGGTCAGTTACTCGCAATTCATGCACGCCGCCGCTCAGGATCTGGGCATGGATTTGCGTATCGTGTACTCCGACCGCAACGCCGATATCACCCTCGCGCAAGCGCGTGAAGCGCTGCAGGGGCCACGCCGGCCCGACTATCTGGTGTTCGTCAATGAACAATACATCGCGCCCGAAATCCTGCGCCTGGCCCATGGCAGCGGGGTGAAGCTGTTCATCGTCAACAATGCCCTGACCCCGGACCAGATGCGCTTGCTTGGTGCCCGACCCGACAAATACCCCGGCTGGGTGGGTAGCCTGGTGCCCAACGACGAGGAGGGCGGCTACCTGATGCTCAAGGAACTGATCCGCTTGCACCCTGCGGTGGCTCCCGGTCAGTACATTGATCTGCTGGCCTTCTCCGGACTGAAAATCACGCCATCGGCGCAGTTGCGCGAAAAGGGCATGCGCCGGGCGCTGGCCGAACACCCAGAGGTGCGTCTGCGCCAGCTGGTGTACGGTGGCTGGACCCGGGAACGGGCCTATGAACAGGCCAAGGTATTGTTCAGGCGCTATCCGCAGACATCGCTGGTCTGGTCGGCCAATGACGAAATGGGCTTTGGTGTGATGCGCGCCTTTGAGGAGTCGGGCGGCAAACCTGGCAAGGATGCGTTGTTCGGTACGATCAACAACTCGCCTGCGGCCTTGCAGGCCTTGCTTGACAACCGCTTGAGCGTGTTGCTGGGTGGGCACTTCAGCCTGGGGGGCTGGGCGCTGGTGCAATTGCATGACTACGACGAGGGCATCGATATCAGCCAGTACGGTGGTCGTGATCGGCAGATTCCGTTGTTACAGTTGATTGACCGGGCACAAGCCAAGCGTCTGCTGGCCATGGCCGCCGCGCAGGATTACGGCGTGGATTTTCACAAGCTTTCGGCCAAGGGGCGACCGACGTCCTGGCGCTACCCGTTCAGCCTGCAAACCCTGATGCACTAAATCTTTGCCAGATGCACCACCAGTTGCACGATGCCGTAGAGCGTCAATGCGAACACGGTCGTGAACAAAATCCCCAGAATCACGAAATGACTGGGCTTGCCGTGGGTGAAGTCCCGCGCGCGATTCTTCCCGCTCTGTACCCCGAACGCCGCAGCCATGACGCTGTGCAGCATCTGCCAGAAGGTCGGCGGCTTGTTGTCGACTGGATCGTCCATAAACCCCTCGTCACGTGTGTGTGATAAGTAAGCATAGACAATTAAGGCAAACACAAAACAAATGTGGGAGCGGGCTTGCTCGCGAATACGGTTTTTCATTCAACATAGATGTTGACTGATCTACCGCCTTCGCGAGCAAGCCCGCTCCCACATTAGGTCTGTGTTGACCACATTACTGTGGCCAACACAACGCAGGGTTAGTCGTCGTAACCCAGGTTCGGCGCCAGCCAGCGCTCGGTCACACTCAACTCCTGGCCTTTACGCGACGTGTAGCTCTGCACCTGGTCCTTGTCGATCTTGCCCACGGCAAAGTACTGCGCTTGCGGGTGGGCGAAGTACCAGCCGCTGACTGCCGCCGCCGGGAACATCGCATAGTGCTCGGTGAGGAACACACCGCTGCGGCCGGCACGCATTTCGGCCGCCTCGGGGTCGAGCAAGGCGAACAGGGTGGCTTTCTCGGTGTGATCCGGGCACGCCGGGTAGCCCGGGGCAGGGCGGATACCGGTGTATTGCTCTTTGATCAGCGCCTCGTTGTCGAGGGTTTCGTCCTTGGCGTAACCCCAGTATTCCTTACGCACCTGCTGGTGCAGCCACTCGGCGCAGGCTTCGGCCAGGCGGTCGGCCAGGGCCTTGACCATGATCGAGTTGTAGTCGTCGCCGGCGTCCTGATAGGCCTTGGCCACTTCTTCGGCGCCGATGCCGGCGGTGGTGATGAAACCGCCCACATAGTCAGTGATTTCACTGTCCTTCGGTGCGACAAAGTCCGCCAGGGAGAAGTTCGGCTTGCCGTCGGTCTTGATGATCTGCTGGCGCAGGTGATGCAGCTTGGCCAACGGCTTGCCGTCATCGCCATAGAGTTCGATATCATCGTCGCGCACCTGATTGGCCGGCCAGAAGCCGAATACCGCGCGGGCGCTGATCAGCTTTTCGTCGATCAGTTTGGCGAGCATTTCCTGGGCATCGGCGTACAGCGCAGTGGCGGCCTCACCGACCACTTCGTCCTGGAGGATGCGCGGGAACTTGCCGGCCAGGTCCCAGGAGATAAAGAACGGCGTCCAGTCGATGTATTCGGCCAAGACCTTAAGGTCGATGTTGTCCAGCACCCTGGTGCCGGTGAACGTCGGCTTGACCGGGGTGTAGGTGCTCCAGTCGAACTGCGGCTTTTTCGCAATCGACGCGGCGTAGCTCAGGCGTTCGGTGCGGGCGCTGCGGTTGGCGGTGCGCTCGCGGACTTCGATGTATTCCTCGCGGGTCCTCTCGACGAAACCGGCCTTCAGCTCCTTGGACAGCAGCTGCGTGGCCACGCCCACGGCGCGGGAAGCGTCGGTGACGTACACCACGGCATCGTTGCTGTACTTGGGTTCGATCTTCACCGCCGTGTGCGCCTTGGAGGTGGTGGCGCCACCGATCATCAGCGGCAGGTGGAAATCCTGGCGCTGCATCTCGCGCGCTACGTGCACCATTTCGTCCAGCGACGGCGTGATCAAGCCAGACAGGCCAATGATGTCGCACTTCTGCTCCTTGGCGACCTGGAGAATTTTCTCCGCCGGGACCATCACGCCAAGGTCGACGATGTCGTAGCCGTTACAGCCCAGTACCACGCCGACAATGTTCTTGCCGATGTCGTGCACGTCACCCTTCACGGTGGCCATGAGGATCTTGCCCTTGGCTTCCGGCTTGTCACCTTTTTCCAGTTCGATGAACGGGATCAGGTGGGCCACGGCCTGTTTCATCACACGGGCGGATTTCACCACCTGTGGCAGGAACATTTTGCCGGCGCCGAACAGGTCGCCGACGATGTTCATGCCTGACATCAACGGGCCTTCGATCACTTCGATCGGGCGGGCGAAGGACTGACGGGACTCTTCGGTGTCTTCGACGATGTGGGTGGTGATGCCTTTGACCAGCGCGTGCTCCAGGCGCTTGTTGACGTCCCAGTTGCGCCACTCTTCGGTTTCGGCTTCCTTGACGCTACCGTCGCCCTTGTACTTGTCGGCGATGGCGAGGAGGGCGTCGGTGCCTTCCGGGGTGCGGTTGAGAATCACGTCTTCCACGGCGTCGCGCAGTTCCACCGGGATCTGGTCGTAGATCTCCAGCTGGCCGGCGTTGACGATACCCATGGTCAGGCCGGCGCGGATCGCATACAGCAGGAACACCGAGTGGATTGCCTCGCGCACCGGGTTGTTGCCCCGGAACGAGAACGACACGTTGGACACGCCGCCCGACGTCAGGGCGTACGGCAGCTCGTCGCGGATGTAGGCACAGGCGTTGATGAAGTCCACGGCATAGTTGTTGTGTTCTTCGATACCGGTGGCTACGGCAAAGATGTTCGGGTCGAAGATGATGTCTTCCGGCGGGAAGCCGACTTCGTTGACCAGAATGTCGTAGGAGCGCTTGCAAATCTCTTTCTTGCGCGCTTCGGTATCGGCCTGGCCGGCTTCGTCGAACGCCATCACTACCACGGCGGCACCGTAGCGCTTGCACAGCTTGGCGTGATGGATGAACTGCTCGACACCTTCCTTCATGCTGATCGAGTTGACGATGCCCTTGCCCTGGATGCACTTGAGGCCGGCCTCGATCACTTCCCATTTGGAGGAGTCGATCATGATCGGTACGCGGGAGATGTCCGGTTCACCGGCAATCAGATTGAGGAAGGTCACCATGGCCTTCTTCGAATCGAGCATCCCTTCGTCCATGTTGATGTCGATCACCTGAGCACCGGCCTCGACTTGTTGCAGGGCAACTTCCAGGGCTTCGGTGTAGTTGTCTTCACGGATCAGGCGGGCGAACTTGGCGGAACCGGTAATGTTGGTGCGCTCGCCGACGTTGACGAACAGCGAGTTGCGATCAATGGTGAACGGTTCCAGGCCCGAGAGGCGGCAGGCCTTGGCGATCTCGGGGATTTCCCGCGGCGCATAACCGGCCACGGCCTTGGCGATGGCTTCAATGTGACCCGGGGTGGTGCCACAGCAGCCGCCGACGATGTTCAAAAAGCCGCTTTGCGCGAATTCTTCGATGACCTTGGCCGTTTGCGACGGCAGTTCGTCGTACTCGCCGAACTCGTTCGGCAGGCCGGCGTTCGGGTGCGCGGAAACGTGGGTATTGGCCTTGTTCGACAACTCTTCCAGGTACGGCCGCAATTCACTGGCGCCCAAGGCGCAGTTCAAACCGACCGAGATCGGCCTGGCGTGGGCCACGGAGTTCCAGAACGCTTCGGTGGTCTGTCCGGACAAGGTGCGGCCGGAGGCGTCGGTGATGGTGCCGGAGATCATGATCGGCAATTCGATGCCCAGCTCCTCGAACACGCCTTGCACGGCAAAGATCGCGGCCTTGGCGTTGAGGGTGTCGAAAATGGTTTCGATCAGAATCAGGTCGGCGCCGCCTTCGATCAGGCCTTTGGTGGCCTCGGTGTAGTTCTCCACCAGTTCATCGAAGGTCACGTTGCGGTAGCCGGGATTGTTTACGTCCGGGGACAGCGAGCAGGTACGGCTGGTCGGGCCGAGGACGCCGGCGACGAAGCGCGGCTTGTCCGGGTTCTCGAGGGTTTTCTCATCGGCGACCTTGCGCGCCAGGCGAGCGCCTTCTACGTTCAGTTCGTAGGCCAGTTCTTCCATGCCGTAATCGGCCATGGAAATGCGGGTGGCGTTGAAGGTGTTGGTTTCCAGGATGTCAGCACCGGCATCCAGGTAGGCTTTTTCGATGCCGCCGATCACGTCCGGGCGCGTCAACACCAACAGGTCGTTGTTGCCTTTGACATCGCTCGGCCAGTCAGCGAAGCGTTTGCCACGGTAATCCTGTTCTTCGAGCTTATAGCTCTGGATCATCGTACCCATGCCGCCATCGAGAATCAGGATGCGCTCTTTGAGGGCGTGCTTGAGAGCTTGAAGGCGAACACTGCGATCGGACATTGGGACTACTCGAAAAGACCATGACTAAGGGCCGGGATCATAGCAAACCTGCGCGCTTTTAGAGCATGTTCGGGTTTTGCATGAATATCGCTCATGTTGAAGGGGGCGGCGGACCGGTAGAATCGCGGCGTTTTTCAAGGATCGGGATCAGGGACATGTGGTATCGCGTCGTCATCAGCAGTGTGTTGCTGTTTTCAAGCTGGGGCGCCGTGGCGCAAGACCCGGTTATTTCTTCTTCTATTTCCTACAGCCGCGACATTCAACCGATCTTCACTGAAAAGTGCGTGGCCTGCCATGCCTGCTATGACTCCCCCTGTCAACTCAATCTGGGCAGTGGCGAAGGTGCCGCCCGCGGCGCAAACAAATCCCCGGTCTATGACGGCGACCGCAGTCAGGCCGCGGCACCGACCCGGTTATTTTATGACGCCTTCGGCAAACGCGCCTGGCAGCAAAAGGGCTTCTACTCGGTGCTCGATGCTCAGGGCAGCCAGGCGGCATTGATGGCGCGCATGCTCGAACTGGGTCACCGGACGCCGCTGCAACCCAATGCCAAACTGCCACAAGACATCGCCCTGGGCCTCAACCGCGACAATATGTGCGCCATGCCGGCGGAGTTCGACGGCTACGCCAGTTCCCATCCGAATCAGGGCATGCCGCTGGCAGTCGCCGGGCTCTCCGATCAGCAGTACCAGACCCTGCAGCGCTGGCTGGCGTCCGGTGCGCCCATCGATGAGCAGGGCCTGGTGCCCAGCGCCCGGGAAGCGTTGCAGGTGGTGCAGTGGGAAAACCTGCTCAACGCCCCCGGCGCCCGTCAAAGTCTGGTGGGGCGCTGGTTGTTCGAGCACTGGTTTCTCGCGCACCTTTACTTCAAGGACGGTGAGCCGGGGCATTTCTTCCAGTGGGTGCGCTCGCGCACGCCGACCGGCCAGCCCATCGACCTGATCAATACCCGTCGCCCGAACGACGATCCGGGCACCCAGTTTTATTACCGCTTGTGGCCGGTTCAGGGTGTGATCGTGCACAAGACCCACATCACGTATCCGCTGAGCGCGGCGAAAATGGCCCGGGTCAAAAGCCTGTTCTACAACGGCAACTGGCAGGCCAGCGCCTTGCCGGGCTATGGGCCGGAAAGTCGGGCCAATCCGTTTGCCACGTTCGAGGCAATCCCGGCCCAGGCGCGTTATCAATTCATGCTCGATAACGCCGAGTATTTCGTGCGCACGTTTATTCGCGGCCCGGTTTGCCGGGGGCAAATCGCCACGGACGTGATCCGCGATAACTTTTGGGCGCTGTTCCAGGCGCCCGAGCACGACCTTTATATCACTGACCCGAATTACCGCGGCCAGGCCACGCCGTTGCTGGCGATGCCGGGGCAGAACGACGATGTCGGCAGTGTCCTGAGCCTGTGGCACGACTACCGCGACAAGCGCAACGAGTACGAGGCCTTGCGCCGCGACAGCTACGCCGACCTGCCGGCACCCAGCTGGTCGACCTTGTGGGCCGGCAACGACAATGCACTGTTGAGTATCTTCCGGCACTTCGACAGTGCCGCGGTGACCAAGGGCCTTATCGGCGATGTGCCGCAAACGATATGGCTGTTCGACTTCCCGCTGCTGGAACGTACCTATTATCAGTTGGCGGTGAATTTCGATGTGTTCGGCAACGTCTCCCATCAAGCACAGACACGCCTGTACTTCGACCTGATCCGCAATGGCGCCGAGCAAAACTTCCTGCGCCTGATGCCCGCCGATTCGCGCGATGGCTACCTCGACGACTGGTATCAGAGCAGCGGAAAATTCAAGATGTGGATGGACTACGAGTCCATCGACAACGACAAGCCGACCGCGCTGAAGCTCGATGAAAAAGACACGAAACGCGACTTCGCCATGCAGTTGCTGGCGCGCTATGGCGAACTTGATGCCAGGCCGGATCCGATCAACCGCTGCGACGGTGCCTACTGTTCGCGCCCGAACATCGACCTGGACTTGCAGAGCGCTGAACAGGCCTTGAGTCGTCTGGCGTCACGCCCGGCGGCTGGGCTCAAGGTCATCGATCAATTGCCGGAAGCGACAATGCTGCGCGTCGAAACCGCAAACGGCCAGCGTGTGGTGTACAGCCTGCTGCGCAACCGCGCGCACAGTAACGTGGCGTTTCTGCTCGGCGAGTCGCTGCGTTATCAGCCAGGGCTGGATACCGTGACCATTTTCCCGGGAGTACTCAGCAGTTATCCGAACTTCATGTTCAACATTTCCGCCGGGGAGGTCCCGGCATTTGTGGATGCGATGGAAAACGCCAAGGATGCCGACCGTTTCGAGAAAATCGTCGAGCGTTGGGGGATTCGGCGCAGCCATCCGCAGTTCTGGTTTTACTTTCATGACTTGAGCCGCTACATCCACGAGACCGAGCCGGTGGAAGAGGGCGTGCTGGACATGAATCGCTACGAAAACCTGTAATCAACCGCTGATCCCTTGTGGGAGCGAGCCTGCTCGCGAAGACGGAGTGCCAGTCGCCATCATTGTTGTCTGACACACCGCTTTCGCGAGCAGGCTCGCTCCCACAGGGGATTTGTGGCGAAACTTTCCTGACAAAAATACTAGGACTTTGTCCAGCGCGATGATTGGCGTAAACTGCGCCCAAGCCTGCGAGGAGTTTCCATGACCGCTATTACCATCACCGACGCCGCCCACGATTACCTGGCTGATCTGCTCTCCAAGCAGAACACCCCGGGCATCGGCATCCGCGTTTTCATCACCCAGCCTGGCACCCAGTACGCCGAAACCTGCATTGCCTACTGCAAGCCGGGCGAAGAAAAACCCGAAGACACCGCACTGGGGCTCAAAAGCTTCACGGCTTACATCGATCACTTCAGCGAAGCCTTTCTGGATGACGCGGTCGTCGACTACGCCACCGACCGCATGGGCGGCCAGCTGACCATCAAGGCGCCCAACGCCAAAGTACCGATGGTCAATGCCGACAGCCCGATCAACGAGCGTATCAACTACTACCTGCAAACCGAGATCAACCCGGGGCTGGCCAGCCACGGCGGTCAGGTCAGCCTGATCGATGTGGTCGAAGACGGCATCGCCGTTCTGCAGTTCGGCGGTGGTTGCCAGGGCTGCGGCCAGGCCGACGTGACCTTGAAGGAAGGCATCGAGCGCACCTTGCTCGAGCGCATCCCCGAGCTCAAGGGCGTGCGTGACGTCACTGACCACACGCAGAAAGAAAACGCCTACTACTAAGGTAAGGTGTTCACTGCAAATACAAAAAACGGCGCCCCGTGAGCGCCGTTTTTTTATGGGTGAAATTCACTGACGCCTTCGCGAGCAAGCCCGCGCCCGCAGTTGATCGCATTCCAATGTGGGAGCGGGCCTGCTCGCGAAGAGGGCTTATGGGCGATACAAATGCGCATGCCCGGCGCGATACAGCGACGACTCGCTGAAATGATCACTCCCCAATACTCGCCCCACCAGAATCAACGCCGTGCGCCGAAACCCCTTGGCGGCAACCTTCCCGGCAATATTCCCGAGCGTCCCCACCACCCAATCCTGATCCGGCCAGGTCGCCCGGTGTATGACCGCTATCGGGCAATCCGCGCCGTAATGCGGCAACAACTCGGCAAGGATCTTCTCCAGATGATTGACCCCCAAGTGGATCGCCATGGTCGCCCCATGCTGTGCCAGGCTGCCCAGTTCTTCGCCCACCGGCATGGCGGTTTTGTCGGCATAGCGGGTCAGGATCACGCTTTGTGATACGTCCGGCAACGTCAGCTCTGCGCCCAGTAACGCTGCGCAAGCCGCCGTCGCGGTGACGCCGGGGATGATTTCAAAGGGAATGTCGAACTCACGCAAGTGGCGAATCTGTTCGCCGATGGCGCCATACAGGCTCGGATCGCCAGAATGTACCCGGGCTACGTCCTGACCGTTGTTATGGGCGGTCCTGATCAGGTCGATGATCTGTTCCAGGTGCAATTCGGCGCTGTTGATCACCCTCTGCGCGTGATGACCTTCAAGCACGGCGGTGGGTACCAGCGAGCCGGCATAGATGATGACCGGGCAACTGCGAATCAGCCGCTGGCCTTTGACGGTGATGAGTTCCGGATCACCGGGACCTGCGCCTATGAAGTAGACGGTCATCGTCGGCTCCTGTGAAAAAAGGGGATCGGCAAAGCTTCAGATGAAGATTGCTCATGATTGAAGGCGCGATTATCGGGGATTTTAGGCAGCGCCGGCCAATGCCAGCGTGGCCTGGGCATATTTTTGTCGCGGAATCAGCAGTTTTGCCGGTGCATTGGCCAGTTGTTCGGCCATGGCCAGGGCGGCACTTTCCGCCACGCCATAGCAACCGGTGCGCTCGAAGGCGATCTGCGAATGGTGGCTGAGTTGCAGTTGATAAGCCGCCAGCTGTTCGCTGCTGAAATACATCACCTGCAAGCCAAGTTGCTCGGCCAGTTCGATCAGTGCTGGCTCGTCGCGCTTCAAGTCGATGCTGGCCAGGGCCTTGATCTGATGAAGTTCGATCTGGTTGGCCTGCAGCGCCTGATCGAGCAGCGCACGCAGCGTACTGACGGGGCAGCCGCGCTGGCAGCCCAGGCCGACCACCAGGGTCGGCGCAGCGCCGGTATCAATCATGCGTGGTATTGGCCATCGCTTTTGCGGCGGAACAGCCAGGCGCTGATCAGGCCCAGGGCCAGCCAGAACGCGACGTTGGTCAGTTGCGAAGCGATTTTGAACTGAGTCTCCAGTGCTTGCGGGGCGAGCATCGAGTGCACATCCGGTTGCGGTGCGCCAATCACATGGGGCACGGCAAGGATCGCCACGCCGAGGGCTTTCATCAGCCAGTGGCGGCTGAACGCGATCAGGGCGATGCCGACAGCTGTGGAGGCGGCGGTGAGGATCCACCATAGCTGCCGTTGTGCCAGATCGGCGGCCGCCGTGCCCGGCAATTCAGGCGGCAGGCCGAGGGTCGGCGCCAGCACGAAGGTGGCGTAACCTGCCAGCCCCCAGAGCAGGCCCTGGGACGTTTTGGTCGGCGCGCGCAGGGTGTAGAGACCGGCGAGCATCAGGGCGAAACCGACCGCCACCACCAGATTGCCACCTGTGGTCGACAGCACGCGCTGCCAGCCGTCCTCCGGCTCCCAGGCTTCGCCGTCGTGAGTGTGGGCGGTGACGCCAGCAGCGTGTTCATGCACTTCAACGGCCGCGGGTTCGGATTTTTCGTAAGTCTCGGCCTGCAAAATCAGCGGGGAAACCCAAAGGCTTTGCAGCAGCGTCAGCAACAGGGCGGCCAGCAACCCGGTGAAACCTGCGGTTTGCGCAATACGCTTGATCATGTCTGCAGGTCTCAATGGCACGGGAATGCGGCGCTGTGACGGGTATCGTGAGCGGCGTTGTGGACCGCTTCGATGTGCGAGAAACCGGCGAAATACACAAGGCTGGCGCCGAGGATCGACGCGAGTACGGCGGCGGTCAGGCGTTGGCTCAGGGTTGTGGTGCTACTGGCGGTGGTGCTGTGGTCGGTGCTGCTGATGATCGACATGGCATTTCCCTCTGTTCTGTCAGCGGGGAATCAAAAGCGCATGCAAGATCCCGCGCACGAGCGAGCGCAGGGATTCGAACAGCGCCCGCCCACCGCGGGTTTGTCATTCAGTGATGTTTGGGTCACTTTGTGTTGCGGGCCGGTCTCCGGGCTCACGAGGGGCGCAGGCTTTCGCCTTGACCTGCAAGCATCACCTTCCCATGCCTCATCGGCACAGTGGATCTGACGCTTCGCTCGTTTACCGTTGCGGGGGCAGCACCGGACTGACATGGCTTTAGAGTAAAGCACATGATTCACCGGTTTCCCGTTTCACCCTGTGAAGGGCACCCGTAACAAGACGTGTAGGAGAGCATGGGCAAGGGTGGGGCGTCAATTGGCAGAGGTTCTCATCTTGAAACCGAGGTGAATTCTTCGCGAGCAGGCTCGCTCCAACAGGTGACCGCATTCCAATGTGGGAGCAAGTCTGCTGACGAAGGCGCCGGTGCGGGTGTTACAAGACATTGACCCGCCCTCCTACCATGCGTAGCCTTGCGCTTTCGAGGTTCTTCGGCGTTTGCCGAAGCTAAGAAGGGAACGCGGTCGATGCCGCGGCTGCCCCCGCAACTGTGAACGGTGATGTTCGCTGCCACGCCACTGCACGCTCATGTCCTGAGCCCGCGGGAAGGCGCAGCGAACGCCAGTCCAATGATTGGCACACCGTCAGCCAGGAGACCTGCCTCGATACAGATTCTCACTACAACCGGGCGGGGTGATCCGGTGGCGAACGCTTCCGGCACGCCTGCGCGTTGCCGGTTCTCGTCCCGTATGCCCGCCACCTTGCCAAAGGGCATCCGATGAAAACACTGGCCAAACTCCCCGTCACCATCGTTACCGGCTTCCTCGGCTCGGGCAAAACCACTTTGCTGCGGCACATGCTCGACAATGCCCAGGGCCGCCGCATCGCGGTGATCGTCAACGAGTTCGGCGAGCTGGGCATCGACGGCGAAATCCTCAAGCAATGTTCGATCGGTTGCACCGAAGAAGAAGCGGTTGGCCGGGTCTATGAACTGGCCAACGGTTGCCTGTGCTGCACCGTCCAGGAAGAGTTCTTCCCGGTGATGCGCGAACTGGTTGCCCGTCGCGGCGATCTCGATCACATCCTCATCGAAACGTCGGGTCTGGCCCTGCCTAAACCGCTGGTCCAGGCTTTCCAGTGGCCGGAAATCCGCAGCGCCTGCACCGTTGACGCAGTGATTACCGTGGTCGACAGCCCGGCGGTGGCCGCCGGGACTTTTGCCGCGTTCCCCGATCAGGTCGACGCCCAGCGCAAACTCGACCCGAACCTGGACCACGAATCGCCATTGCACGAACTGTTCGCCGACCAGTTGTCCAGCGCCGACCTGGTGATCCTCAACAAGGCCGACCTGATCAACCCCGAAGACCTGGCCCGCGTGCGCCTGGAAGTTGCCGAGGAACTGCCGCCGGCGGTGAAAGTCATCGAAGCCAGCAACGGTCGTCTGCCGCTGGACGTGCTGATCGGTCTCGGTGCAGGTTCCGAAGAGCACATTGACAGCCGTCACAGCCATCACGACCACCATCATGAAGGCGAAGAAGACGATCATGATCACGATGCTTTCGATTCCATTTCCATCGAATTGCCACAGGCTGACGAAAGCCTGCTGATGGATGCGCTGACCCAACTGGTGGTCCGGCACGGCATCCTGCGGGTCAAGGGCTTCGCTGCGATCCCGAACAAACCGATGCGCCTGCTCATCCAGGGCGTGGGCACCCGTTTCGACAAGCACTTCGACCGTCAGTGGGGCGCTGAAGAAACGCGTATCACCCGGCTGGTGCTGATCGGCCAGGCGTTGGACGCTGCATTGCTCGAAGCGCAATTGCGCGCCGCGCTAAGCGTGTAAGCCATGCACCTGCTCAGGACCCAGCCCGGCGGATTCGTCTCGGATGACAACATTGCCGACCTTGGACAAACCCCCGCCGAGCTGGTGATCCTGTGCAGCGGCGACTCCAGCCTGGCGCTGCTCGCCGAGGCCGCGCAGCAGTTGCCCGAGGATTACCCGAGCGTGCGTCTGGCCAATCCGATGCAGGTACAGAATCACGCCTCGGTCGATCTTTACGTCGATGAAGTACTGCGCCATGCCAAAGTTATTCTGATCTCGCTGCACGGCGGCATCGCCTATTGGCGTTACGGCATCGAGCGTCTGGTGGAGTTGTCGCAAAATGGTGTGCAACTGATTCTGGTCCCGGGCGATGACCGTCCGGACCCGGAACTCAGCGACCTGAGTACCGTGCCGCCTGAAGACCGCGACCGGCTCTGGCACTTCCTGCGCCAGGGTGGCATGGCCAATGCCCTGGACTTGTTTCGCTGTCTGGGCAATCGCTGGCTGGGTCGCGATTACCCATGGTCCGAGCCGCAAACCTTGCCGCGCACGGCGATTTACCACCCGCAAACAAGCCCCGCGACGCTGCAGGATTGGCAAGCTGACTGGCAGGCCGATCTGCCCGTAGCGGCGGTGCTGTTCTATCGCTCGCACCTGCAAGCGGCGAACACCGCTTTCATCGATGTGTTCTGCCAGCGTTTGCAAGCGGCGGGGCTGAACCCGCTGCCGATTGCACTGGCCAGTTTGAAAGAGCCCGGTTGCCTCTCGGTGGTCGAGGACTGGCTGGATGAAGTCGAGGCGGGGGTGATTCTCAACACCACTGGTTTCGCGCAATCGAGCCCCGAAGCGCCGCACCTGCGACCGTTTCGCCGCAACATCCCAGTGATTCAGGCCATTTGTGCCCAGGACAACGAGCCGGGCTGGCGCGCCAGCGAGCAGGGCCTCGGACCCCGGGATCTGGCGATGCACATCGCGCTGCCGGAACTGGACGGACGCATCATCAGCCGACCGATCAGTTTCAAGGATCTGGCCTGGCGCAGTGAGCGCAGTCAGTCCGACGTGGTCTGCTATCGGCCACAACCCGAGCGCATGGACTTTGTCGCCGAACTGGCGCGGCGCTGGATCGATCTGGCGCGTCTGCCTAATGCGGAAAAACGCGTGGCGCTGATCCTCGCCAATTACCCGACCCGAGATGGACGTATCGGCAATGGTGTGGGCCTGGATACCCCGGCTGCGGCGTTGAATATCCTGCGAGCGCTTCATCAAGAAGGTTATCCGCTGCCGGCCGAATTGCCGGACAGTGGTACTGCGCTGATCCAGCAATTGCTCGGCGGCGTCAGCAACGATCTGGAAACAATCGACCAACGTCCGTGCCAGCAAAGTCTGGCCATGGACGAATACCTGACAATGTTCAACGCACTGCCTGAAGTCAATCGCCTGGCGGTGCAAGAGCGTTGGGGGGCGCCGGAAAGCGACCCTATGTGCCGGGACGATCGAATGATGATCGCCGGGTTGCGTTTCGGCCTGACCTTCGTCGGTATTCAACCGGCGCGGGGTTATCAGGTCGATCCGAGTGCGGTGTATCACGACCCGGACCTGGTGCCGCCCCACGGCTATCTCGCGTTCTATTTCTGGTTGCGCAACACCTACGGCGCCCATGGCGTGATCCACGTCGGCAAGCACGGCAACCTCGAATGGTTGCCGGGCAAAGGCGTCGGCCTTTCGCAAAGCTGCTGGCCGGACGCGCTGCTCGGGCCGTTGCCGAACATCTATCCATTCATCGTCAACGATCCGGGCGAGGGCGCCCAGGCCAAGCGCCGCACCCAGGCGGTGATCATTGACCACTTGATGCCGCCGCTGACCCGCGCCGAAACCTACGGACCGCTGCGCAACCTGGAGCTGCTGGCCGACGAGTATTACGAAGCACAACTGCTCGACCCGCGCCGCGCCCGTGAGTTGCAACGGGACATCCTGCAACTGGTGCGCGAGACTCACATCGACCGTGAACTGCAGCTTGAAGAGCAGCTGGACAGCGACGCCGATGCGGCGATCTGGCTGCCGCGGCTGGACACTTACCTGTGCGACTTGAAAGAGTCGCAGATCCGCGATGGATTGCACGTTTTCGGCGAATCACCGGCCGGGCGTCTGCGCATTGACACCTTGCTTGCGCTGCTGCGTATTCCCCGGGGCGATGGGCGCGGGGCGCAATCGAGTCTGTTGCGGGCGTTGGCCAAGGCCTTTGAACTTGGGTTCGATCCGTTGGACTGTGCGTTGGCCGAGCCTTGGAGTGGACCGCGTCCAGTGGGATTGCTGACGCTCAACAATGAAGTCTGGCGTACGGCAGGCGATACCCGCGAACGTCTCGAGCTGTTCGCCACAAAATTGATCTCGCAGGTGGTGAATGCCCCCTGTGGGAGCCAGCCGGCTGGCGATCGAGTATCAGCCACATTGATGTCGACTGACACTCCATCGCCAGCAGGCTGGCACCCACAGGAAGCGGGTTGGTCTGAGGTGCAAGCCATCCTCGACAACCTGCGCGAAGTGGTCGCACCACGTCTGGACGCCTGCGGCCCGGCAGAAATGCGCGGTTTGCTCGATGCCCTCAGCGGTCGTTTCGTGCCCGCCGGCCCCAGCGGCGCACCGAGTCGCGGGCGCCTGGATGTGCTGCCGACCGGACGTAATTTTTACTCGGTAGATGTGCGCAACCTGCCGACCACTACCGCATGGCGCATCGGTTTCCAATCGGCCAACCTGATTCTTGAGCGCCACTTGCAAGACCACGGCGATCATTTGCGCCAGCTCGGTCTGTCGGTATGGGGCACCGCTACCATGCGCACCGGCGGCGATGACATCGCCCAGGCCATGGCGCTGATGGGGGTGCGTCCTGTCTGGGCCACTGGCAGTCAGCGGGTCGATGACTTCGAGATTCTGCCGTTGAGCCTGCTTGATCGGCCACGGGTGGATGTGACGTTGCGCGTGTCCGGTTTCTTTCGCGACGCCTTCGCCAACCTCATCCGCTTGTTCGACGCCGCGGTGCAGGCCGTCGCCGCGCTGGATGAGCCGGACGATCTCAACCCCTTGGCGGCCAAAGTGCGCGCCGAACATGAAGCGTTATTGCAAGCGGGCCTTGATGAAGATGCCGCGCGGCGTCAGGCCGGCTGGCGTATTTTTGGGGCCAAACCCGGTGCCTATGGGGCCGGGGTGCAGGGCGCCATCGATGGTCGCCTGTGGCAGAGCCGCGAGGATCTGGCCGAGGTGTATTTGAACTGGGGCGCTTATGCCTACGGCGGTTCAGACGAAGGCACAGCGGCCCGAGATCAGTTCGCCCAGCGTCTGAGCCAGGTGCAAGCGGTGCTGCAAAACCAGGACAACCGTGAGCACGACCTGCTCGACTCCAATGACTATTACCAGTTCCAGGGCGGCATGCTGGCCGCCGTGGAAAGCCTCAGTGGCGAAGTGGCGGCCAGTTATCACGGTGATCACAGTCAACCGGACCTGCCGAAGATCCGCACGCTGAAGGAAGAACTGAACCGAGTTATCCGCTCACGGGCGGCCAATCCGAAGTGGCTGGAGGGCGTCAAGCGTCACGGCTATAAAGGCGCATTCGAAATGGCGGCGACGGTCGATAACCTGTTTGCCTTCGACGCCACCACCCGATTGATCGACGATCATCAGTATGCGTTGCTGGCCGATGCCTATCTGCTCGACCCAGGCACCCGGGATTTCGTGCGCGAACACAACCCCCATGCCTTGCGCGATATGACCGAGCGCATGCTCGAAGCACAGCAGCGGGGGATGTGGAAGGAACCGGGTGAGTATCGCGAGGCCCTGGAAAACTTGTTGTTGGATATAGAAGAAGACAGTTAAAACACCGCATCCCCTTGTGGGAGATAAAGGTGGCTGTGAAATTACCGACCATGAACGAGTATTGAAGATGACCGACACCCCGCATTTCCCCCTCTCTGCCGTGGTCGGCGCCGATGACTTGAAACTCGCGCTGTACCTGACCGCCATCGACCCGAAGATCGGCGGCGTGCTGATCGAAGGCCCCCGCGGCATGGCCAAATCGACCCTGGCCCGAGGCCTGGCGGACCTGCTCGCCAGCGGTCAGTTCGTCACCTTGCCGCTGGGTGCCACTGAAGAGCGCCTGGTCGGTACCCTCGACTTGGATGCTGCCCTGAGCGAAGGGCGCGCACAATTTTCCCCCGGCGTGTTGGCCAAGGCTGATGGCGGCGTACTTTACGTCGATGAAGTCAATCTGCTGCCCGATCACCTGGTCGATCTGCTGCTCGACGTCGCCGCCAGCGGCACCAATCTGGTCGAGCGCGACGGTCTCTCCCACCGGCATTCGGCGAAGTTCGTGCTGATCGGCACCATGAACCCGGAGGAGGGTGAGTTGCGCCCGCAACTGCTCGATCGCTTTGGTTTGAACGTTGCCCTCAGCGGTCATACCGCACCCACCGAGCGCGGCCAGATCATCCGTCGACGACTGGATTTCGATAACGATCCCCAAGGTTTTTGTGCCGAGTGGGAAAGCCGGCAGCAAGCCTTGCGCGCGCGTTGCCAGCAGGCGCGTAGCGCATTGACGAAGATTCCCCTCGACGATGCAGCGCTGGAGCAGATTACCGAGCGCTGCTTTGCCGCTGGTGTCGATGGCCTGCGCGCCGACCTGGTCTGGCTGCGTGCGGCGCGCGCGCACGCCGCGTGGCGTGGGGCGAGTGCCATTGCCGAGGAAGATATCGACGCCGTCGCCGAGTTTGCCTTGCGCCATCGCCGTCGCGAGCACACGCCTGCGGCATCACAACCCAACCAGTCTCCATCCAGCCACGATCGATCAAGGCAAAGGGCCAACCCGAGCGAAGGGCAGGGGCAATGGGGTGAAATGCCCGCCCAGGCACTGGCGACGGGTGCCCGACGTGAAGTGCCGAGCTGGCCAAAAAAGCCCTAGGCATTCGCCCTCGATTTGATGCGGGGGCGAATGCCAGACCCCGCGCCGGACGACTGGACAACGGCAAGCAGGGTAAGCGTCACGCTGCTCGAAGCGGTTCGGTCAATTGGCCCGGCACATTGCTCAACGGCCGGCCTCGTCAGCATTCCGATCTGGTTTTTCAACTGCGAACCCGCTCGCCCCATGAGCTGTGGCTGGTGATCGTCGATGCGTCGGCTTCGACCCGTCGTCATCAAGCGCTAAGTGATGCAAAGGGGCTGCTGGCGCAACTGTTCGACGACGCCTACCGCCAACGCGCGCGCCTGGCGTTGCTGACAGCCAGTGGTTCGTTGCCGAAGTGGCAGGTGCAAGGTTTGAAAGCCTCCAGCGGTTTACGCCACTGGCTCGATGGGCTTGGCGCGGGTGGCGGCACGCCGTTGCTGGCGGCGTTGGGGGAGGCGGGGCACTGGCTGGCTGCGCGGCAGAAGCGTTTTCCGGCGGAGCAGCAGCGGTTGCTGTTGGTGACTGATGGTCGGTTGAAGGACTGGCCGGCATTGCCCGCACTCGATTGTCCGGGGCTGGTAATCGACATTGAACGTGGACCGATTCGCCTTGGGCGTAGCAGGGTACTGGCGACGCAACTGCAGTCCGAATATCGGCATATCGATGAGCTGATACCAGGCTGAGTTCTTTGTTGCCTGTGCAGGCCTAATCGCCAGCAGGCTGACTCTCACAGTGATTCGGGTGAGACACAGCATTCATAAACGCCGTTTTCCCCTGTGGGAGCCAGCCTGCTGACGAAGAGGGCTGCACATTCAAAGATGAAAGCGCCAGGTACGCGTCATTCAGGTACCAGCACTGTCCGGGGCGCAGGGATCGGATTGCGCATCAGCGTGCCGACCACCAGCGCGGCCAGTAATCCTGCCAGTCCAGCGACCCACAGCAACAGGCTGAAGCCGCCGACAAACGCCAGGTGCGCCAGCGGCTCGACCACCGACCGTGCGGCTTGTGGCAACAGGCTCATGGCCGCCGGCATGTCACCGGCCACCACCCGTGAGGCGACGCCCTGAGTGTGTTCCAGCCACTGCCCGCCCTGTGCCGACAGGTTGTCGTGCAGCAACTGTTCGCTATGGCCCGACAGCAAGGCGCCATAGACCCCGATTGCCAGCATCACTGCACTGAAACGCATGGTGGTGCTCATGCCCGACGCCATGCCGGTGCGCTCCCGGGGTACGCAAGCCATGATATTTTTCTGCGTGTCGCCATTGAGCAACCCGGCACCGGCACCGGTCACGGCAATCGCCAGGGCGAAGGGCAGGTAGCCGCCGCTGTTGACCGCCCAGGCGCTGAGCAGGTTGCCGCAACCCACCAGCGTCAGCCCGAGCGCCATCATGTTTGCCGGGTGAACACGTCCCGCCAGCCGTGCGCCGATGCGCGGGAAGATCAACATGGTCACGGCAAACGGCAGCATGCCCAGTCCAGCGGAAATGGCAGTAAAGCCCAGGCCGTTCTGCAAGTAGAACGGCAGCATGGTCATCATTACCTGGGCACACGCGGCGTAGGAGAACATGCCGAGCAAGGCGCCGATGAAGCGCGGGTACCTGAACAGTTGCAAGTCGATCATCGGTCGCTGTTGCACGCGTTCGATCACCACGAACAAGCCCAGCAACAGGGCACCGCCCACCAGGCGTGCATAGGTCACGGGGTTATTCCACCCGATCCGGTTGGCTTCGATCAGCCCCCAGATCAGGCACAACAGACTGGCACTGAAGGCGAGGCTGCCCCAAGGGTCGAGGCGGGCGGCCTGGGCATCGCGGGATTCCGGCACTGCGCGCCAGACCATGTACATGAGGAGCAGGCCGACCGGCAGGTTGAGGTAGAAAATCCAGCGCCAGCCGACGAATTCAGTGATCAACCCGCCCAAGGTCGGCGCCGCCGTCATGGCCACGCCCATGCAACCGCCCCAGAACGCCCAGGCCTTGGCCCGTTCCACTTCATCGTGGAAGGTGTGGCCGATGGAGGCCAGCGCAGAGGTCAGCAGCAGCGCGGCACCGACGCCCTTGATCGCTCGTGCGATATCCAGAAACAGTGCGCTCGGCGCCGCACCGCAACCCAGCGAGGCCAGGATGAAGATAGCCAGCCCCCACATCAGGGTTTTCTGCCGGCCAAAGCGGTCGGCCAGGCTGCCGGCGGGCAGCAGCAAGGCGGCAAAGGCCAGCATGTAGGCACTGACCACCCATTCGATATCAGCGAAATTCGCCTTTAGATCCCGAGCGATGCTGGGCAAGGTAACGGCGACGATATTAGTGTCCAGCACAATCAGCGAACACACGGCTGAGGCGGTGAGCAATGTCAGACGCGGGCTTACCTTGGGTTTGACGGACATGGCAGACGTTCTCTACTGTGAGGTGATGTGCAGCTTATCGCTGGCTGGCAGTCTATTTGTTAGGCGCGCATCATCACTTCATTACCTTTGAGCTAACGCACCGATGGACATCCGCCACTTCCGCTACTTCCTCGCCGTCGCCCGGCAGCGCAACTTCACCCGTGCCGCCGAGCAATTGGGCATTGCGCCGCCGACCTTGACCCGGCAGATCCAGGACATGGAAGCGGAACTGGGCGCGCGCCTGTTTCTGCGCCAGGCGCGGGATGTCAGCCTGACCGAGGCCGGCGCGGCGCTGGTGATCGAGGCCGAGGCCACGGTGCGCCAGTTCGAGTCGGCCCAACGCAACGCCCAACGCGCCGGTCGTGGCGATATCGGCCACATCGAACTGGGTTATGTGGCCTCGGCGGTGTATTCCGGGGCGCTGCAAAAGCAGGTTCAGGCATTTGCCGGCCAATACCCGGATGTCAGCCTCAACGTTCGGGAAAGCCCCATGGCCAGCCTGCCGAATATGATCCTTGAGGGGCGCTTCGATTTGGGTTACATCCGCTGCCCGCTGGCGTTGCCCGAGGGGATCGAGAGTGTTCGTTTGACTGATGAAGGTTTTGTTCTGGCGCTGCCGGCGGACTCGTGGCTAAACCGCTTGCCGGAGATCAATTCGGCACACCTGCAAAATGAAAACTTCATCCTCCCGGAGCAAGTCGTCGGTACGTTGCAGGTCGCCAGTCAAGGTGGTTTCGTGCCGAAACTGGGGGCGCAGCCGGGTGGCTTGGTGGCGGTGATTGCCCTGGTGTCCCTGGGCCAGGGCGTGGCGGTGGTGCCGGAGTCGGTGGTCGGGCATGTCAGTTTGCCGAATGTGGTTTATCGGCAGATCAAGGATTGCAATGTGACGTCTTGGCTGGCGTTGATTCATCGGCGGTTTGAGAAGTCTGCGGCGGTGAACAGGTACATCGAGCGTGTGAAAAAAGGCTAGGAGCAAAAGCTTCGCGAGCAAGCCTGCTCCCACAGTGGGTCTGTGTCGTTCACAAATCCTGTGGGAGCGAGCCTGCTCGCGAAGACGACCTTCAGAGCAACCGGGTTTTGGATTTGCTACAGATCTTGAAATGATTTCCGGCTGTAGGAATTGTCACTATCACCTGTACGATTCAAGGACTTTTTCCTTTCAGGACTTGCATGAACACCCTCACGGAGCCCCCCAGTAATCCTTCCTCCTCGCGCCAACGCGCGATCTCGACGCATGTGAAATACCCGGTCTTCAGGCCTCCGATTACCCCCGACATTGCAGCTCCACGGCCCCTGCGCCGCGCCTTGCCGTGCCCGGCATTCTGAATTCACTGAAGAGATCGAGACATTTTTATGGAATGGTTAGCCGACCCCACCGCATGGCTGGGCTTGTTGACGCTGATTGTGCTGGAGCTGGTGCTCGGCATCGACAACCTGGTGTTTATCGCCATCCTCGCGGACAAGTTGCCGCCGGAGCAGCGCGACCGTGCGCGCTTGATCGGTTTGTCCCTGGCGTTGTTGATGCGCCTGGGCCTGCTGGCCAGTATTTCCTGGCTGGTGACCCTGACCCAGCCACTGTTCGAGGTGTTCGACAAGAGCTTCTCCGGGCGTGACCTGATCATGCTGTTCGGCGGTGTGTTCCTGTTGTTCAAAGCCACCATGGAGCTGCATGAGCGCCTTGAAGGCCATGTTGGCCAGCGTTCATCCAGCACGACCTACGCACTGTTCTGGCCGATCGTGGCGCAGATCGTGGTGCTGGATGCGGTGTTCTCCCTCGACGCGGTGATTACTGCGGTGGGCATGGTCGATGAGCTGGCGGTGATGATGATCGCGGTGATCATTTCCATCGGCCTGATGATCGTCGCCAGCAAGCCGCTGACCCGTTTCGTCAACGCGCACCCGACAGTGATCATGCTGTGCCTGGGCTTCCTGATGATGATCGGCTTTGCGCTGACCGCCGAAGGTCTGGGCTTCCACATTCCGAAGGGCTATCTGTATGCGGCCATCGGTTTCTCGATCCTGATCGAGGTGTTCAACCAGATCGCCCGGGCACGGCGCAAGCGCTCGATGCAGGGCCTGCGACCGATGCGCGAACGCACTGCCCATGCGGTGATGCGTTTGCTCGGCGGACGCAAGCTTGCAGTGGAAGAGGTGGGTGAAGAGATTGCCGACATGCTGGACGACGGCGAGACACAGAGCGAGGAACTCTTCGATCGTCGTGAGCGGGTGATGATCAGTGGTGTGCTGCAACTGGCCGAGCGACCGATCCGCACCCTGATGACTGTGCGTGCCGACGTCGATCACATTGATCTGGCCGATAATGCCGAGGCGATTCGCATGCGGTTGATGCATTCGTCGTATTCGCGTCTGCCGTTGATTCGCGACGGTGCGGTGGATGAACCGTTGGGCTTCGTGCACAAGAAGGAGCTACTGAAGGAGTTCCTGGCCGGCAATCAACCCGACCTTGCACACCTGGCACGCCAGACCATCAATTTGCTGGACAGCTATTCGATCCTCAATGCCCTGGAGCAGATGCGCAAGGCGTCGACCCACATCGCGTTCGTGGTCAATGAATTCGGCGATTTCGTTGGCGTGTTGACCATGACCGACATTCTCGAATCGATTGCCGGCGAGCTGCCGGACGCCAGCGAAATCGAAGGGCCGGACGTGGTCGAGGAGAAGGGCGGGTTCCTGGTCAGCGGCGCCTTGAACCTGGCGCGGGTGCGTCAGCGCACCGGGTTTGCAGCAGAACCGACCGAGGACTATCAGACCCTGGCCGGGCTGGTAGTGAGCTTGCTGGATCGCTTGCCGATCAAAGGTGACAGCCATGAGTGGGAAGGATGGCGGGTGACGGTGATGTCGGTGCAAGAGCGACGGGTCACGCGGGTATTCCTGGCGCGTATTGGCGAGTGATGTGTCGTCTGGCGTGACGCCCCCAGGCTATTCAGGCTGCGCTTTCACGAGGTGCCCGACAGGAAACGGGTCAACCTCGTGCTCACCGTTATCCCCGGGCGAAACCTTCGATTGAGTAGCCCCCTCGCACCAAATGTGAACCTGCTACCCGCTGAAAGTAGCCAATGGTAGCGCTCTCGTGGCCGTGCCTTGCGTAGCACCGTCTGGTGTTTTTTTCGCATCCCTCTGATTCATAACACTTTCCAATATGCACAAGACGCCACTCTTTTCCTGTGGCACACTTTCTGCTGTCTATTCCGCTGTTACATACTAGGTTCCGGTATAGCGGAATAAACATCATCCTGGAGTGCTTGCCATGCGTCGACCTTCCTTGTTCAAAACGTGTGTTTTTTTATTTGCAGCCTCTGCTGCTGCCATGGGCGTGGCCCAGGCGGCGGACAGTAAGCTCGATAGCGTCCTGGCCCGCGGCAAACTGATTGTGGGCACCGGCAGTACCAATGCGCCGTGGCACTTCCAAGGGGCGGATGGCAAGTTGCAGGGCTTCGATATCGATATCGCGCGCATGGTGGCCAAGGGGCTGTTCAACGATCCGAGCAAGGTCGAGTTTGTGGTGCAATCGTCCGATGCACGGATTCCCAACCTGCTGACCGACAAGGTCGACATGAGCTGCCAATTCATCACCGTGACCGCCAGCCGTGCCCAGCAGGTAGCGTTCACCCTGCCGTACTACCGCGAAGGCGTCGGTTTGCTGTTGCCGGCCAACAGCAAGTACAAGGAAATCGACGACATGCAGGCCGCGGGTGACAGCGTCACCGTGGCAGTGCTGCAAAACGTGTATGCCGAAGAACTGGTGCATCAGGCGTTGCCCAAGGCCAAGGTCGATCAGTACGACAGCGTGGATCTGATGTATCAGGCGGTGAACTCGGGACGCGCCGACGCGGCGGCCACCGATCAGTCGTCGGTCAAATACCTGATGGTGCAGAACGCAGGGCGCTATCGCAGCCCGGCCTACGCCTGGAGCCCACAGACCTACGCCTGCGCGGTCAAGCGTGGCGATCAGGACTGGCTGAACTTCGTCAACACCGCCCTGCATGAAGCCATGACCGGCGTGGAGTTCCCGACTTACGCGGCATCGTTCAAACAGTGGTTCGGTGTCGATCTGCCATCGCCGAAAATCGGTTTCCCCGTCGAATTCCAATGATCCTGTGAGAGCGGGGCGGTGAATCGCCCCGCTCAAGGTACTGCCGACCATGAACTATCAGTTGAACTTTGCCGCCGTGTGGCGCGATTTCGACACCTTGCTGGCGGGGCTCGGTCTGGGCCTCGAACTGGCGCTGGTGTCGATCGCCATCGGCTGCGTGATCGGCCTGCTGATGGCGTTTGCTTTGCTGTCGAAGCACCGCGCGCTGCGGGTGCTGGCTTCGGTGTATGTCACGGTGATCCGTAACACGCCGATTCTGGTGTTGATTCTGTTGATCTATTTCGCCTTGCCGAGCCTGGGCATTCGCCTGGACAAGATTCCTTCGTTCATCATCACCCTGTCGCTGTATGCCGGGGCGTACCTGACCGAAGTGTTCCGCGGCGGCCTGCTGAGCATTCCCAAGGGCCAGCGCGAAGCCGGCCTGGCGATTGGCCTGGGCGAGTGGCAGGTCAAGGCTTACGTCACTGTGCCGGTGATGTTGCGCAACGTGTTGCCGGCCTTGTCGAACAACTTCATTTCGCTGTTCAAGGACACCTCGCTGGCGGCGGCGATTGCCGTGCCGGAGCTGACCTATTACGCGCGCAAGATCAATGTCGAGAGCTACCGGGTGATTGAAACCTGGCTGGTGACCACGGCGCTGTATGTGGCGGCCTGTTACCTCATTGCCATGATGCTGCGATACCTCGAACAGCGTCTGGCGATCCGCCGATAGGAGGCCCCATGTACGAATCCCCCAGTTGGTTGCATGAGTTGTGGGTTGCACGGGAACCCTTGTGGCAAGGCTTCTTGACCAGTGTGCAGGTGTCGGCGCTGGCGATTTTGCTCGGCACGGTGCTCGGTGTTTTCGCCGGATTGGTGCTGACCTACGGCAAGTTCTGGATGCGTGCACCGTTTCGTTTTTACGTCGATGTGATTCGCGGCACGCCGGTGTTTGTGCTGGTGCTGGCCTGCTTCTATATGGCGCCGGCGCTGGGCTGGCAGATCAGCGCGTTCCAGGCGGGTGCCTTGGGGCTGACGCTGTTTTGCGGCTCCCACGTCGCCGAGATCGTGCGCGGCGCGTTGCAGGCACTGCCGCGCGGGCAGATGGAAGCGAGCAAGGCCATCGGCCTGACCTTCTATCAGGCGCTCGGTTACGTGCTGCTGCCCCAGGCGCTGCGGCAGATCCTGCCGACCTGGGTCAACTCGTCCACCGAGATCGTCAAGGCGTCCACGCTGCTGTCGGTGATCGGCGTGGCCGAGCTGCTGCTCAGCACCCAACAGATCATCGCCCGGACCTTCATGACCCTGGAGTTCTACCTGTTCGCCGGGTTTCTGTTCTTCGTCATCAACTACGGCATCGAATTACTCGGCCGGCACATTGAAAAGCGGGTGGCCTTGCCATGACTCAGACTCCAATCAACCCACAAAACGGCCAACCTTTGCTGGACATTCGTGGCCTGCACAAGCAATACGGCCCGCTCGAAGTGCTCAAGGGCGTGGACCTGACCATGCAGCGCGGCAACGTCGTGACGCTGATCGGTTCCAGCGGTTCGGGCAAGACCACGCTGCTGCGTTGCGTGAACATGCTCGAGGAGTTCCAGGGCGGGCAGATCCTGCTCGACGGCGAATCCATCGGCTATGACGAGATCAACGGCAAACGCATCCGCCACCCGGAAAAAGTCATCGCCCGCCATCGCGCCATGACCGGCATGGCGTTCCAGCAGTTCAACCTGTTCCCGCACCTCACCGCATTGCAAAACGTCACCCTGGGCTTGCTCAAGGTGAAAAAGCTGCACAAGGACGAAGCCGTGGCCCTGGCGGAAAAATGGCTGGAGCGGGTCGGCCTGCTGGAGCGCCGCGATCACTACCCCGGTCAGTTGTCCGGTGGCCAGCAGCAACGCGTGGCGATCGCCCGGGCGATTGCGATGAACCCGAGCCTGATGCTGTTCGACGAAGTCACCTCGGCCCTGGACCCGGAACTGGTCAGCGAAGTGCTCAATGTGATCAAGGGCCTGGCGGATGACGGCATGACCATGCTGCTGGTGACCCACGAAATGCGCTTTGCCTTTGAAGTCTCGGACAAGATCGTTTTCATGAATCAGGGGCGCATCGAAGAGCAGGGACCGCCCAAGGAACTGTTCGAGCGCCCGCAATCGCCACGACTGGCGGAATTTCTCAAAAGCACGCGTTTTTGAGTTTTGAATTTTCAATCAGGAGAAACACTCATGAGCATCACTCGTTACGGCACCGGCAGCAGCGCCGCTGGCGGTACGCCTCGTCCTTTCGCCCGCGCCGTTGAAGCCGATGGCTGGCTGCACGTCTCCGGCCAGGTGCCGGCGTTGGATGGCGAGATCATTGTGGGTGGCATCGTCGAGCAGACCCACCAGACCATGAAGAATCTGATCGCGATACTCGAAGAGGCCGGTTATGGCCTGGAAGATGTGGTGCGTGCCGGGGTGTGGCTGGACGATCCGCGGGATTTCACCAGTTTCAACAAGGTCTTCGCCGAGTACTTCAAGCCCGAACACGCCCCGGCCCGGGCCTGTGTGCAGGCGAGCATGATGGTCGACTGCAAGGTTGAGATCGACTGCATCGCGTACAAGAAAAAGGCCTGAACCGAGGTGGCTTCATCGCCAGCAGGCTGGCTCCCACAGGGGAACGCATTCCAAAGGTGGGAGCCAGCCTGCTGGCGATGGCGGCCTGACTGTCGTCGCAACACTCGCGGTAAACTCCCGGCGAATTTAGATGGAAACCACTGATATGACCGAAGACACCATCAAGCGCCGGGCGCGCGGTCTGGACCGGGCGTTCGATATCCTCGATTTCCTCAAGGAGATCGGCCAGCCCCTGCGCCCGAACGAAATCGCCAGCGGCATCGGCAGCCCAAAATCCACGGTTTATGAACTGGTTGCCTCGCTGCTGGAACGACGGATCCTGGAGCCGGTCGGCAAGGACGGCCACGTGTACCTCGGCCGTCAGCTGTACTTCCTCGGCCAGGCGCATTTGCGCCATTTCGACCTGACCCGCGAGGCCGATCACGCCTTGCAGGACATCGTCAGCCAGACCCGTGAAACCGCGCAGATGTGCCTGCTCAACGGGCGCAAGTACACCGTGGCGCTGATGAAGGAGGGGGAGCGGCATTTCCGCATTTCCTCGGACATCGGCGAGAACGCGCCGATCCCCTGGACTGCGTCCGGGCGCCTGTTGCTGGCGCACCTGAGTGACCAGGAAATCGTCGACCTGATCGACCACGACGACTTTATCCTGCCCAACGGCGATCGCCTGGAGCTTGCGCAGTTTCTGAAGGAAATCCGTCAGGCCGGTATCGACGGCTTTTTCTCTTTCGACAGCGTGGCCGACACCTTTACCCATTGCTTCGCCGCCCCGGTCAAAGACCCGAACGGCGTGGCCATTTGCACCCTGTGCATCGTCGCGCCGCGCGCCGATGCCAAGACTCATTACAACGACTACCGCCGGGTTCTGATCGAAAGCGCGAACAGCCTGGCCCGTCGTATCAACGAATAACAGCGGCTGCCTGCAGCCGCGAATGTGAGGAATTCGACCATGCCTGTTGCCCCCCATAATCCCGTCGTGGAAAAGGGCTTTGCCCAGCCCGGCGCCAACCTGGTCCGTGACGTCAGCCTGCCGGCCCTGGTGCTGCATCGCGACGCGCTGGAACACAACATTCGCTGGATGCAGGACTTTGTCAGCAACAGCGGCGCGGAGCTGGCGCCCCACGGCAAGACCAGCATGACCCCGGCGCTGTTTCGCCGGCAACTGGACGCCGGCGCCTGGGGCATTACTCTGGCCAGCGCCACGCAAACCCGTGCGGCCTATGCCCATGGCGTACGTCGGGTGCTGATGGCCAACCAACTGGTGGGCACGCCGAACATGGCATTGATCGCCGATCTGCTGGCCGATCCGACATTCGACTTCTATTGCATGGTCGATCACCCGGACAACGTCGCTGATCTCGGTGCGTATTTCGCGAGCCGTGGCGCGCGTTTGAACGTGATGATCGAGTACGGCGTGGTGGGCGGTCGTTGTGGTTGCCGCAGCGAGCAGGAAGTTCTCGAACTGGCCAAGGCCATCGCCGCGCAACCGGCGCTGGCCCTGACCGGCATCGAAGGCTACGAAGGGGTGATTCACGGTGATCACGCCGTGAGGGGTATCCGTGCGTTCGCCGGTTCCCTGGTTCGCCTGGCCGTGCAGTTGCAAGACAGCGGCGCGTTTGCCATCGCCAAACCGATCATCACGGCGTCGGGCTCGGCCTGGTATGACTTGATTGCCGAGGAGTTCGAGGCACAGAACGCCGCCGGGCGTTTCCTCAGTGTGCTGCGTCCGGGCAGTTATGTAGCCCATGACCATGGCATCTATAAGGAAGCGCAATGCTGTGTGCTGGACCGCCGCAGTGACCTGCACGAAGGTCTGCGTCCGGCACTGGAGGTCTGGGCTCACGTGCAGTCGTTGCCGGAACCGGGTTTCGCCGTGATCGCCCTGGGCAAGCGCGACGTGGCCTACGACGCCGGTTTGCCGGTGCCGTTGCTGCGTTACAAGGCTGGCGTGGTACCGGCTAAAGGTGACGATGTCGGTGCCTGCAAAGTGACGGCGGTGATGGACCAGCATGCGTTCATGACCGTGGCGCCGGGGGTTGAATTGCGGGTGGGCGACATCATTTCGTTCGGCACTTCGCACCCGTGCCTGACGTTCGACAAGTGGCGCACGGGGTGTCTGGTGGATGAGCAGTTGAACGTCATCGAGACCATGGAAACCTGTTTCTAAGTCCGGAACCGAGGTGCTGCCTTCGCGAGCAGGCTCGCTCCCACAATGGAATGCGTTTCCCTGTGGGAGCGAGTCTGCTCGCGAAGACGGCCGCCCAGACAACACCGAAGCACCAGAGACCCCACATCATGAACACCATCAACACCCTCGGCCCCAACACCCCGCGCATCGCCCTGATCGGCGAGTGCATGATCGAGTTGCAGCATCGCGCCGACGGTAGCCTGCAACAGAGCTTCGGCGGCGACACCTTGAACACGGCGGTCTACCTGTCCCGCGAGCTGGGCACGGCCGGCAGCGTGGATTACGTCACCGCCCTGGGCGATGACAGTTTCAGCGATGCCATGTGCCAGGGCTGGGCCGCGGAAAACATCGGCCTGGACATGGTCCAGCGCTTGCCCGGCCGTTTGCCCGGTCTGTACTGCATCCAGACCGACGCTGCCGGCGAACGGCGTTTTCTCTACTGGCGCAATGAAGCTGCGGTGCGCGATTGTTTCACCACCCCAGCCGCCGCGCCGATCCTGGCGGCGTTGCCGGACTACGACGTGCTGTATTTCAGCGGCATCACCCTGGCGGTATTGGGCGTGCAGGGTCGGGAAAAACTGCTGCAAACGCTGATCGAGGCCCGGCAGCGCGATGCACGGATCGTCTTCGACAACAACTACCGGCCACGCCTGTGGGCTTCGGTCGAAGAGGCGCGGGCGGCTTATCGCAGCGTGCTGCCCTATGTCGACCTGGCGCTGCTGACCGTGGATGACGAACAGGCGCTGTTCCATTTCGCCGATTGCGCAGCGGTGTTTGCCGCGTATGAGCAGATCGGCACACCTGAGGTGGTGCTCAAGCGCGGCGCCGAGGCCTGTCTGATTCGTTGTGATGGCCAGTCATTCGAAGTGCCGGCGCAGAAGGTCGAGCGCGTGGTGGATACCACGGCGGCGGGGGATTCGTTCAGCGCGGCGTATCTGGCCAGTCGACTCAAGGGTGGCAGCCCGGCGGAGGCTGCCGAGGCGGGGCATCGGTTGGCGAGTCGTGTGATTCAGGTGCCGGGGGCGTTGATACCGAGATAAGCGGTGAATGGCCGCTGGCTGGGCCATCGGCTCGCTCGCGAAGGGGCCATAAAGCCAACCCATCAATCCCGGTAAAACACCTGCACCAGGTGATACCCGAACTTGCTCTTGATCGGGCCATGCACCACCCGCAGCGGCTTCTTGAAAATCACCGCGTCAATCACCCCGACCATCTGTCCCGGACGTACTTCACCCAGATCGCCGCCGCGTTTGCCAGACGGGCAGGTGGAGTACTTCTTGGCCAGCACGTCAAACGCTTCACCCTTGGCGATGCGTTGTTTGAGCTGCTCGGCTTCTTCCGAGGTTTTCACCAGAATATGGCGGGCTTGAGCTTTCATAGGGCGATTACCTTGCAACGGTGATGGCAATGGTGACGACAACGGGGCGCGCGATTATGCCCTAACTCACTCGGGATGGCCGATCATCGTGCGAATCTTGTTGGCCAACAGATCAATGGAGAACGGTTTGGCCACCATGTCCATGCCGTCCTCGAGGAAGCCCTGGCGTTCGGCCGCCATTTGCGCATAGCCGGTCATGAACAGCACTTTCAGGTCCGGGCGATGTTGACGGGCAATCTCTGCCAACTGCCGGCCATTCATCCCCGGCAGGCCGACATCGGTGACCAGCAGGTCGACCCGCAAATCGGATTCGAGCAAGGGCAGGGCGGTCTTCGCGTCTTCGGCTTCGTGGGCCTTATAGCCAAGCTCCTTGAGCAGGTCGAGTACCAGCATGCGCACCGCCGGATCATCCTCCACCAGGACCACGGTTTCCCCGGCAATGGCCGGTGGCGCTTCGCCGATGTCCGGCGACGGAGCGTCTTGCGCTTGCACCGCATGCAAGCGCGGCAGGTACAGGCGCACGTTGGTGCCCTGTCCGGGCATGCTGAACAGACTCACATGGCCGCCCGACTGCTGGGCGAATCCGTAGATCATCGATAGTCCCAGCCCGGTGCCCTGGCCGATGGGTTTGGTGGTGAAGAACGGGTCGAACGCCTTGGCCAATACTTTGGGCGTCATGCCGGTGCCGTTGTCGCTGACCGCGATCATCAGGTAATCGCCGGCCTTGACCGGTTCCAGAATATTGATGTCGCTGCTGTCGAGGTAGACATTGGCGGTTTCGATACGCAGTTCACCGCCATCGGGCATGGCGTCCCTGGCGTTGATGACCAGGTTGAGCAGGGCGTTTTCCAGTTGGCTGACATCGGTGCTGACCGGCCAGGCGTCTTCGGCCAGTTGCAATTTGAGCTGGATGTGGTCGCCCTTGGTGCGGCGCAGCAGATCTTCCAGGGAATGGATCAGATCGTTGGCGTTCAGCGGCTTGCGATCCAGTGACTGGCGCCTGGAGAACGCCAGCAAACGGTGGGTCAGGGCGGCGGCCCGTTTCGCCGAGGACACGGCGGTTTCGGCGAAACGGGCAATGTCCTCGGTCCGCCCATCGGCGATGTAGCGTTGCATGAGGTCGAGGCTGCCGATGATGCCGGTGAGCATGTTGTTGAAGTCATGGGCGATGCCACCGGTGAGCTGGCCGACGGCTTCCATTTTCTGCGCATGGCGCAAAGCGTCTTCGGCGCGTTCGCGCTCGAACATCTCGTTTTGCAGGCGCTGGTTGGTTTCGGCCAGTTGCTGGGTACGGGCGGCAACTCGTTCTTCGAGGGTTTCGTTGAGGTTGCGCAGCGCTTCTTCGGTGTTTTTACGCTCGGTTTCGTCGATCACGAAAATGTAAAAGCCGTTCACCGCACCGTCCGCGCCGTGACGCGGCAAATAATTCATCAGGGCATGGCGGATGCTGCCGTCACGGTGCGGTGCGTCGATGCTGAAACAGCAGGGCTTGCCGGTCAGTGCCTGGGCAATATGCTCGGCGCGCAAGGCGTAGGCCTCATCGCCCAATACCTCGCGAATGGTCCTGCCGTAAAGCTCCTGGGGCGTCAGACCGTACCAGTCCAGATAAGCGGAATTGTTCAGGCGAAAGCGTTCCTCGCGGTCGACGTAGCTGATCAGGATCGGCATGGCGTTGATGATCAGCTGCAGCTCGGTCTGACTCTGGCGCAGGGCCTGCTCGGTGTTTTTGCGCTCGGTCAGGTCCAGTGCGGCGCCGAGAAAGCGGATCGGCCGGCCATGGTGGTCCTTGTAGCAACGCCCGCGGGCGAACACCCAGCGCAACTGGCCGTCGGGTTGTAACAGTCGATATTCCTCGGCGTACTCAGTGCCATGGGTAATGCAGTGTTTGATGCTGCGGGCGATCAGGGCGCGGTCTTCGGGGTGCACGCCGTGCAGGTAGGCGCTGATTGGCAATTGCCCGGCCATGGCGGGATCGATGCCATGCAGTTGGGCGAAATGGGCATCGGCGATGAAACGGTCTTCACTGATATCCCAGTCCCAGGTCCCCACGGCGTCGGTCGCGGCGAGGGCCAGTTGCAGGCGCTCTTCGGTTTCCTGCTGTGCCTTGAGGCTGGCGGCCGAGCGTTGTTCCAGTTCCAGGGCGATGCGTCGACGTTCGTTGGTTTCGATGGCGGTGACCAGAATTCCGGCGACCTGGGTGTTCTCGTCGCGGATCGGACTGTAGGTCAGGTCGAGCCAGAAATCGGAATCCTTGCCATCGCGCTGCAGGGTGAAGCGTTGTTCGCTGTAGGTCCGCACCTGACCTTGTAGGACGGCACTGTAAATCGGGTCAGTAAAGTCTTGGAGTTCTGGCCAGATCTGGTGCGTCGGCTGTCCGAAAGCATGCGGATGCTTGCTGCCGGCGAGCAGGGCGAAGCCGTCGTTGTAGATTTGCGTCAGTTGCGGCCCCCAAAGCAACAGCATCGGCATCGGCGAATGGATCACGATGTCCACGGCGGTGCGCAGGCTTTGCGGCCAGGTACTGGCCTCGCCCAGCGGTGTGCTTGCCCAATCCAGTCGGGCAATCAAGGCCTGGGCATCGCTGCCGGTTGGTGATGCATTCATCAAGGTGTCCTGCGTTCAAGTCGGTATGGCGGTGTCTACTATGCTTGCTGCGTACTGACCCGTGCGGGTCATTTCTGTCAATTGAATGCTTCGCGGATGCTTTTTGCCATGGAAATCGATGCGTTGTTAAAACGCCTGGCCAGCCAGGATGGCTCTGATCTTTATCTATCCACCGGTGCACCACCGAATGCACGGTTCGACGGTGTCCTGACTCCCTTGGCGGACCCGTCGTTCAAACCGGGGGAGATTGCGGCGATTGCCGCGTCCATCATGGACGCCGAACAGCGTCTGGAGTTCGACCGCGAACTGGAAATGAACCTGGCAATCTCCCGAACGGGCGTCGGACGCTTTCGGATCAATATCTTCAAGGAGCGCAACGACGTGTCAATGGTGGTGCGCAACGTCAAGCTGGACATACCGCGGTTCGAAGACCTCAAATTGCCATCGGTGCTGCTGGAAACGGTGATGCTCAAACAAGGCCTGATGTTGTTCGTCGGCGCCACCGACTCGGGCAAGTCCATGTCGCTGGCGGCCTTGATCGATTACCGCAACCGACACAGCCGTGGCCACATCGTTACTATCGAAGACCCGATCGAATACATCCACCGGCACCAACAATCGATCATCAACCAGCGTGAGGTCGGCGTCGACACCCGCAGCTTCCAATGCGCGTTGAAGAACACCCTGCGTCAGGCACCGGACGTTGTGCTGATCGGCGAAATCCGCGACCGCGAAACCATGGAGCACGCGCTGGCCTTTGCCGACACCGGGCATCTGGTGATCTCCACCTTACACGCTCACAACGCCCACCAGGCGCTCGACCGCATCGTCAATTTCTTCCCCGACGAGCGCCGGGGGCAATTGCTCCATGATCTGGGCAACAACCTCAAGGCCTGCGTGTCCCAACGCCTGGTGCGCAGCCGCGATGGGCAAAGGCGGGTGGCGGTGGAGGTGATGCTGGGGACGCCGACCATTGGCGATTTGATCCGGCGCAATCAGTTTTCCGAGCTCAAGGGCGTGATGGAAAAATCAGCGGCACTGGGAATGCAGACGTTCGACGGGGCGTTGTTCGAGTTGGTTGCAGAAGGGGGGGTTGAAGAGGAAGAAGCGTTGAAACATGCGGATTCAGTGAACAACCTTCGTTTGCGGCTGAAACTTCACGCCGAAGTCTCGCCGGGTGACTGGGGCCTGGTGGACTGACACATCCCCCCTGTGGGAGCGAGCCTGCTCGCGAAGGCGTCGTGTCAGTCACATTCATTCCATCTGGCACACCGCATTCGCGAGCAGGCTTGCTCCCACAGTGGATCTCAACTTCAACTCTGGAGTTCGGTACGATCCCGAAATTGCTCCAACGCTTCGGGATTGGCCAGCGCATCGGTGTTTTTCACCTTCTGCCCATGCACCACATTGCGCACCGCCAGTTCGACGATTTTGCCGCTGATGGTCCGTGGGATGTCCGTGACCGCGACGATCTTCGCCGGCACATGGCGCGGCGTGGTATTGGCGCGGATGACCTGGCGGATCTGTTGCTGCAACGCTTCATCCAGTACCACGCCGTCGCGCAGGCGTACGAACAGCACCACCCGCACGTCATCCTGCCATTGCTGACCGATGGCCACGCTGTCGAGCACCTGCGGGACTTTTTCCACCTGGCGGTAGATTTCCGCCGTGCCGATGCGCACGCCGCCGGGGTTGAGCACCGCGTCGGAGCGTCCGTGGATCATCATCGCGCCATGGGGCAGCTGTTCCGCATAATCGCCCTGGGCCCAGACCCCGGGAAACTGACTGAAATACGAGGCCCGCAGTTTCTCGCCGTCGGGGTCGTGCCACAGGCCGATGGGTATCGCCGGAAAATGCCGGGTGCACACCAACTCACCTTTTTCACCCATGACGGGCTGACCCTCGTCGTTCCAGACTTCGACGGCCATGCCCAGGCTCTTGCCCTGTATTTCGCCGCGACGCACCGGTTGCCACGGATTGCCATTCACAAAACACGAAACGATGTCGGTGCCGCCGGACATCGAAGCCAGGCACACATCCGCCTTGAGGTCGCGGTAGACGTAGTCATAGCTCTGGGGCGACAGCGCCGAACCGGTACAGAGCAGGGTTTTCAGGCTGCTCAGGTCATGGCTTTGCATGGGCTTGATACCGTTGCTTTCAAGCGTCGCCAGGTACTTGGGGCTGGTGCCGAAGACACTGATGCGCTCGTCGTCAATCAAGTCGATCAAGCGTTCGGGGGCGGGGTGAAAGGGCGAACCATCGTACAACACCACAGCGCTGCCTACCGCGAGCGCCGAGACCAGCCAGTTCCACATCATCCAGCCGCAGGTGGTGTAGTAGAACAAACGTTCGCCAGGGCCGAGATCGCAATGCAGGCCGTGTTCCTTGACGTGCTGCAGCAGTACGCCGCCAGTGCTGTGGATGATGCACTTGGGCACGCCGGTGGTGCCGCTGGAGTAGAGGATGTACAGCGGATGGTCGAAAGGCACGGCAACGAAGTCCGGCTCGCCGCCGGGGAAGTAGAAATCGTCCCATAACGTGACGTTGGCCCGGGTGCGGAAGTCTTCGATGTGCGCATCGGGGCGTGCGTAAGGCACGATGATCAACTGCCGCAACGACGGCAGACGTTCGAGGATTTCGTTGACCTTGACTGTCTGATCGATGTCTTTGCCGGCGTAACGGTAGCCGGCGCAGGTGAGCAGCACTTTCGGCTCGATCTGGCCGAAACGGTCGATTACCCCTTGTGTGCCGAAGTCCGGCGAAGAACAGGACCAGATCGCGCCGAGGCTGGTGGTGGCAAGCATGGCCACCAGGGTTTGCCAGGTGTTGGGCATGCACGCGGCGACCCGGTCGCCAACACCCACTCCCGCCGCGATCAAACCGTTCTGGAAGCCGGCGACGTGCTCTGCCAGTTCAGCCCAGGTCAAGTGTTCGCGCTGACCGTTTTCCGCCACGGCCACCACCGCAATGGCATCGTCGCGGCGTCGCAGCAAGTGCTCGGCGAAGTTCAAGGTCGCACCGGGAAACCATTGGGCACTGGGCATTTGCGCGCCTTCCACCAACACCGCGTCGGGTTGCTGATGGAAGCGGATATCGAAGAAGTCGACGATGGCCTGCCAAAAGTCCTCGCGCTGATCGATGGACCATTGGTGCAGGGCAGGGTAGTCGTCGATGTGCAGGTGGTGCCGCGCAATGATGAAGCGCCGGAAGGCCTCCATGCGGGTCTTGGCGATGCGTTCGGGGCTGGGTTGCCAGAGGATGTCGGACATGATTTGCCTCTTCTTCTATCTGCAGATCCATTCGCGAGCAGGCTCGCTCCCACAAGGGACCGCATTTCAATGTGGGAGCGAGCCTGCTCCCGAAGAACGATAACGCGGTCTAACGTCAGATCACTGCGCCAACCACCCACCATCAACATTCCACGCCGCGCCCCGCACTTGGTTGCCGGCTTCGCTGCACAGGAACAGCACCAGCTCGCCAAGCTGCGGCGGGGTCACGAATTCCAGCGACGGTTGTTTCTCCGCCAGCAGATCATGCTGGGCCCGTTGCGGATCAATGCCGGTCGCGGCGCGATCATCGATCTGCTTCTGTACCAGCGGCGTCAGCACCCAACCCGGGCAGATCGCGTTGCAGGTCACGTTGCTGGTAGCGGTTTCAAGGGCGACCACTTTGGTCAGCCCGATCACGCCGTGCTTGGCCGCCACATAAGCGGCCTTGCCTGTCGAACCGACCAGGCCATGCACCGAGGCGATGTTGATCACCCGGCCCCAGCCCTTGGCGCGCATGCCCGGCAAGCTCAGGCGGGTACTGTGAAACACGGATGACAGGTTGATCGCAATGATCGAATCCCAGCGTTCCACCGGAAACTCGTCTACGGGCGCTACATGCTGGATGCCGGCGTTGTTGACCAGAATGTCGACACCGCCGAATTCACGCTCGGCGTAGGCGATCATGTCGGCGATCTGCGCCGGGTCGCTGACGTCGGCCGGGTGATGGCCGACCTTGCCACCGAATTGCTCGACTTCAGCGATGACGTTGGACGCATCCCCGAAACCGTTGAGGATCAGGTTGGCGCCGGCCTTGGCCAGGCTCAGGGCGATGCCCAGGCCGATGCCGCTGGTGGAGCCGGTAACCAGTGCGGTCTTGCCCGAAAGAGTCGTCATGAATACCTCACACAATGCCAGTGGCGTAGAAAGTGCCGATCACCACGAAAACCGCCAGTGTCTTGATCAGCGTAATACAGAAAATGTCTTTGTAAGCTTCGCGGTGGGTCAGGCCGGTGACCGCCAGCAAGGTAATCACCGCGCCGTTGTGCGGCAGGGTGTCCATGCCGCCGCTGGCCATCGAGGCCACCCGGTGCAGCACTTCCAGCGGAATATTGGCGGCGTGGGCGGCGCTGATGAACTGCTCGGACATCGCCGCCAGGGCGATGCTCATGCCACCCGATGCGGAACCGGTGATGCCGGCCAGCAAGGTGACGGTGATCGCTTCATTGACCAGCGGATCGGGAATGTTCTTGAGCCAGTCGGCCAACACCAGGAAGCCCGGCAGGGATGCGATCACCGCGCCGAAACCGTATTCCGAGGCCGTGTTCATCGCTGCCAGCAAGGCACCGCTGACTGCACTTTTGCTGCCTTCGGCCAGTTTGCGGCTGATCGCCTTGTAGCCGAACAGCAGCACCATGATGATGCCCACCAGCAGCGCAGCCTGTACTGCCCAGATCGCGGTGAGTTTGGCGATCTCGGTGGTGACCGGGGCGGCCATGCCCGGCAGCGCCAGGCTGTGGGTCTTGCCGTACCACTGTGGAATCCACTGGGTGAACAGCAGGTTCATGATGCCCACGGCCAGTAGCGGCGAGAGGGCGATCCACGGGTTGGGCAGTTTGATGTCGGCGGCGGTTTCCGGCTCGTTGCGCAGGTCGCTGCCATAGCCTTCACCCGTGCGCTGGGCCTTGTTGCGCTGACGCTGGAGAAACAGCATGCCGGCGCAGAACACGAAGATCGTGCCGATCACACCCAGCCACGGTGCTGCCCAGGCCGTGGTGTTGAAGAAGGTGCTGGGGATGATGTTCTGGATCTGCGGGGTGCCGGGCAGGGCATCCATGGTGAACGAGAACGCGCCGAGGGCGATCGTCGCCGGGATCAGGCGCTTGGGAATATTGCTCTGGCGGAACATTTCAGCGGCGAATGGATAAACCGCAAACACCACCACGAACAGCGACACGCCACCGTAGGTAAGCAAGGCGCAAACCAATACGATCACCAGCATTGCCTGACGGGTGCCAAGCAAGCGAATGGCGGCGGCGACGATTGAGCGCGAGAAACCCGACAGCTCAATCAGCTTGCCGAATACCGCACCGAGCAGGAACACCGGAAAGTACAGTTTGATGAAACCGACCATTTTCTCCATGAACACGCCGGTGAAGGCCGGTGCAACGGCCGAAGGGTCGGTCAGCAGGACGGCGCCGAGGGCGGCGATCGGGGCAAAAAGGATAACGCTGTAGCCACGGTAAGCAGCCAGCATCAGCAGCGCGAGGGCTGCCAAGGCAATGATCACACTCATGGTGTGTCTCCTGGGATTGTTATTTTTGTAGGGGTGAAACGTTGTAGGAGACAGCAGTAGCGAGTTTCGTGCCAGATGATTAACTTATTGAAATATAAGGATATATTTGTCTGTTTGGAGTCAAATTCAATGGGTTTGTCTCTGTTTGGAGACTTTCGCTGTCAAGCCTGGCCCTTTCGCGGGCAGGCCCGCTCCCCCAGGTTCAGCGAATAGTCTGGAAACACGCAGTCACTGTGGGAGCGGGCTTGCCCGCGAAGAGGCTATATCTACTTATAGAGATATATGTCTCCTTACTGAGACTCCGCAATCCCCAAAGCCACCATCTTTTTGTACAACGTCGACCGCCCCAACCCCAACCGCGCCGCCGCCTCAATCACCTTACCCCCACATTGCGCCAGAGTGGTTTCGATCAATTGCCTGTCAAACCGCTCCCGCGCCGCATTGAAAGTCTCGTACTCAACAGGTTCGAGGGTCAGCGGCACCACCCGTTGAACCGGGGTGAACGTGCCGATCGCCGCACGGATATCCGCTGCCGTGAGCCGCAGGTCATCACTGAGCAACGCTGCCCGCTCCAGCACGTTGCGCAGCTCGCGAATGTTTCCCGGCCAGGCGTGCTGCCCCAACAGTTCCAGCGCTTCGCTGTTCAGTTCGTGCTGGCTGCGCAACTCTTCAAGGATCGCTTCGCTGAGGGCGGGCAGGTCGTCGAGGCGGTCGCGCAGCGGCGGTACCTGGATGGGCAGGACATTGAGGCGGTAATACAGATCGGCGCGAAACTCGCCGCGTTTAATCGCGGCTTCCAGGTCAGTAGAGGTCGCGGCGATCACCCGTACATCACTCTGGATCACGTCGTTGGAACCGACTGGTTCGAATTCCTTCTCCTGCAGTACTCGCAGCAGTTTGCTTTGCAGTGGCAATGGCATGTCACCGATTTCATCGAGGAACAATGTGCCGCCCTGGGCGATTTGCAACTTGCCGGCGCGGCCCTTGCGGTCGGCACCGGTAAAGGCGCCAGGGGCGGTACCGAAGAACTCGGCTTCCAGGAGCGATTCGGGGATGGCCGCGCTGTTTATGCTGACAAACGCCTTGTGCGCGCGCGGCGAGGCATTGTGGATCGCCTGGGCCAGCAATTCCTTGCCGGTTCCGGTTTCGCCGAGCAGCAACACCGGCGATTCGGTGCTGGCGCTGCGGCGGGCACGGCGTTTGACTTCGAGGCTGGCGGCACTGGTGCCAATGAAGTGGGCGAAGTTGTATTTGGTCTGCCGTGCTCGAAGCAGCGAGCGAGTCGACGCCAGCTCTGCCTGCATGCTCATGTAGCGCTTGAGCATCGGCGACAGGCTGTGCAGTTCGTCGAACAGGGCAAAGCCAATGGCGCCGATCACTTCGCCGGCGTCGTCGTGAATCGGCAGGCGCATCACCACCAGCGGCTCCTTGGGTGTGTCCTGCATATCGAGCAGAATCGGCCGACCGGTGCGCACCACCTCGCGCAACAGACTGCCGGGGATCACGCTTTCACAGGCCTTGCCGATGGCACCCTCGGCCGATTGCAGGCCAAAACGCCGGGCGTAGCGCTCGTTCATCCAGACGATGTTGGCATCGCGGTCGACGATCACCGTGCCTTCACTCGACTGCTCGATGATCTCGAACAACGAACGGATCGCCAGCAGGCAGACGCGCTGGTAGTCCTTGAGGCTTTCGTTGGTGTTCATGGGAGCTGATCCTGATTAAATGTTGCCTTTGCCGGCCTCTTCGCGAGCAGGTTCGCTACCACAGGGGATCTGCGCGTTTCACAATCCCTTGTGGGAGCGAGCCTGCTCGCGAAGGCCGCGACCCGGTCAAAAGCCTGTCACGCAATTATGCCTGTCCCGGATGCGCCGCCGCCAACAGCTCCTTGGTGTACGGATGCTGCGGCGAACCAAACACATCATGGCTGGCGCCGCTTTCCACCACCTTGCCGTCCTTGATCACGATCATGTCGTGGGCCAGGGCGCGCACCACCGACAGGTCATGGCTGATGAACAGATACGTCAGGCCATGTTTTTCCTGAAGCTGGCGGAGCAGGGCGACCACTTGTTTTTGCACGGTGCGGTCCAGTGCCGAAGTCGGTTCGTCCAGCAGAATCAGCGCCGGTTTCAAGACCAGCGCCCGGGCGATGGCGATGCGTTGGCGCTGGCCGCCGGAAAACTCATGGGGATAGCGATGGCGGCTTTGCGGGTCGAGGCCGACCTCCTGCAAGGCCCGAATCACCTCGGCGTTGCATTGCTCGACGCTCAACTGGCTATGCACTTCCAGGCCTTCGCTGATGATCTGCGCCACGGACATCCGTGGGCTGAGGCTGCCAAACGGGTCCTGGAACACCACCTGCATTTGCTTGCGCCACGGCCGCAACTGTTTCTGCGTCAGGCCGTCCAGGGCCTCGCCCTGGAAGCGAATGCCGCCTTCGGAGTCGAGCAGGCGCAGAATCGCCTGGCCCAGTGTGGATTTGCCGGAGCCGGATTCGCCGACAATGCCCAGGGTCTTGCCGCGCTGAACATTGAGGCTGATACCGTCCACGGCGTTCAAGTAAGTCTTGCGCCGGAACAACCCGCCACTCACCGCAAACTGCACCCGTAGATTATTGACCTCAAGCACGTTTTCACGCTCTTCAAGGGGCAGCGCTTCGCCTTCCGGTTCGGCATTGAGCAGCACGCAGCTGTAGGGGTGTTTTGGTTCGGTGAAAATGGTTTCGCAGCTGGCCTGCTCGACGATTTCCCCGGCCTTCATCACACAGACGCGCTGGGCAATGCTGCGTACCAGGTTGAGATCGTGGCTGATCAGCAGCAGCGACATGCCGAGCCGCCGCTGCAAGGATTTGAGCAACAACAGAATCTTGCGTTGTACGGTGACGTCCAGTGCGGTGGTGGGTTCATCGGCGATCAACAGCTCCGGCTCGCAGGCCAGGGCCATGGCGATCATTACCCGTTGGCGTTGGCCGCCGGACAATTGGTGGGGGTAAGCCTTGAGCCGTTCCTTGGGTTTCTGGATCCCCACCAGGTGCAGCAACTCAAGAATCCGCGCCTGCGCTTCGTTGCCCGCCATGCCTTTGTGCACCAGCAAGGTTTCGCCGATCTGCTTTTCGATGCTGTGCAACGGATTCAGGGAGGTCATCGGCTCCTGGAAAATCATGGCGATGCGGTTGCCACGCAATTGACGCAAGCTTTTGGCGTCTGCGCCCACAATCTCCTGGCCGCGATAACGGATGCTGCCTGTGGTTTGAGTCCCGCATTCGGGCAGCAATTGCAGGATCGAGTGGGCAGTCACCGACTTGCCCGAACCCGATTCGCCCACCAAAGCCAGGCATTCGCCGGGGCGGATGTCCAGGCACAGATTGCGCACCACGGTCTGGCCGCTGAAGGCCACGCTGAGGTCACGGATTTCGATCAGGTTACTCATATCAACAGTCCGCCTCTCAAGATCGGGGGTCAAACGCGTCGCGCAAGGCTTCGCCGATGAACACCAACAAGGAAAGAATCAACGCCAGGGTAAAAAACGCCGTCAGCCCCAGCCACGGTGCTTGCAGGTTCTGCTTGCCCTGGCCGATCAGTTCGCCCAGGGAGGCACTGCCGGCCGGCATGCCGAAACCGAGGAAGTCCAGCGCCGTGAGGGTCGAGATGGCCCCGGTCAGAATGAACGGCAGGTAGCTCAAGGTCGCGTTCATGGCGTTGGGCAGAATATGCCGCACGATAACTTTGCGATCGGTCAGGCCCAAGGCCCGGGCGGCCTTGACGTACTCCAGGTTGCGCCCGCGCAGGAACTCGGCACGCACCACGTCCACCAGTGCCAGCCAGGAAAACAGCGCCATGATTCCCAGCAACCACCAGAAATTCGGTTCGACAAACCCCGACAGAATGATCAGCAGGTACAGCACCGGCAACCCGGACCAGACCTCTTGCAGGCGCTGGCCGAGCAAGTCGACCCAGCCACCGTAATAGCCTTGCAGGGCGCCGGCAGCAATGCCGATCAGTGCGCTGACAAAGGTCAGCATCAGGGCAAACAGAATCGATACCCGGGCGCCGAAAATCACCCGGGCCAAGACGTCCCGCGCCTGATCGTCGGTGCCCAGCCAGTTCACGTTTGAGGGTGGGCTGGGCGCGGGTTTGTTCAGGTCGTAGTTCGGAGTGTCGTCACTGAAAGGGATGGGCGGAAACAACAGCCAGCCACCGTCCTTCTTGATCAGGTTTTGCACGTAGTCGCTGCGGTAATCGGCCTGGAACGGCAACTGCCCGCCAAACTCCTGTTCGGTGTAGCGCTTGAGGGCCGGAAAATACAACGAACCTTGATAGCTGACGATCAGCGGCTTGTCGTTGGCGATCAACTCGCCACCCAGGGTCAACAGGAACAGGCCGACAAACAGCCACAGCGACCACCAGCCGCGACGGTTTTTCTTGAAGCGTTCGAAACGACGACGGCCCAGCGGTGAAAGCTTGAGCATCAGGCATTCCTCGCGGCGAAGTCGATGCGCGGGTCGACCAGGGTGTAGCACAGGTCGCCCACCAGTTTTATCAAGAGGCCGAACAGGGTGAAGATGAACAGCGAGCCGAACACCACCGGATAGTCCCGTGAAACTGCGGCCTCGTAGCTCATGCGACCCAGGCCATCGAGGGAGAAGATCACTTCGATCAGCAAGGAACCGGCAAAAAACACGCTGATGAAGGCCTGCGGAATCCCCGACACCACCAGCAGCATGGCATTGCGGAACACATGGCCATACAGCACCCGGCGCTCACTCAAGCCTTTGGCGCGGGCCGTGACCACGTATTGCCGGGTGATTTCATTGAGGAACGAGTTCTTGGTCAAGATGGTCAAGGTGGCAAAACCACCGATCACCAGCGCCGTCACCGGCAGTACCAGGTGCCAGAAGTAGTCGGCAATTTTGCCCAGGGTCGACAGCGACTCGAAATTGTCCGACACCAGCCCGCGTACCGGGAACCAGTTCAGGGAAGTGCCGCCGGCGAACACCACGATCAGGAACATCGCAAAGAGAAACGCCGGCATCGCGTAGCCGATAATGATCGCCGTACTGCTCCAGATATCGAAATGACTGCCATGATGCACCGCTTTGCGGATGCCCAATGGAATCGATACCAGGTAGGTGATCAGCGTCGCCCAGAGCCCGAGGGAAATGGTCACCGGCATCTTCTGCAGGATCAGGTCGGTGACCGTGGCGCCGCGGAAGAAGCTCTTGCCGAAGTCCAGGCGCGCGTAGCTGGTGAGCATCAGCCAGAGCCGTTCATGGGCCGGTTTGTCGAAGCCGTACTGTTTTTCGATGTCTTTGATCAGTTGTGGATCGAGGCCGCGACTGGCCCGGGAAGTGCCACTCATGGATTCGCCGGAACCGCCGCCGACACCGGCCCCGCCAATGCCTTGCAGATGGGCGATGGCCTGTTCCACCGGTCCGCCCGGGGCGGCCTGGACGATCACGAAGTTGACCAGAAGAATGATCACCAGCGTCGGAATGATCAGCAGCAAGCGCCGCAGTATGTAAGCCCACATCAATGCGGTCCTCCGGGGCTGCCACGGCGAATGCGCTCGGCGGTCATCTGCTGGTTGGTCAGCGGCGTGGTGCTGACTTCCCACCAGCTCTCGATGGCCTCGTCATTGCTGGCCTGCACGTTGGGGATGCCGAAGCGATTCCACCACACAGTGGACGTTCCCGGCGGGTAATAGTTGGGAATCCAGTAGTAGTTCCATTGCAGCACCCGGTCCAGCGCATGGGCGTAGCGCAACATGTCGGCCTTGTTGTCGGCGCGCACCAGCCCGTTGATCAGGGTGTCCACTGCCGGGTTCTTCAGGACCATGTAGTTGTTGGAACCGGGGTCGGTGGCCGCGGCGGAGCCGAAATAGTTGAACAATTCGCCCCCCGGTGAAGTGGTGACCGGGTAACCGGTGACAATCATGTCGTAGTCTCGGCTCATCAGGCGATTGACGTACTGTGACGCGTCGATGCGACGGATGTTCAGGTCGATGCCGATCTGCTTCAGCGTACGTTTGTACGGCAGGAGCAAGCGGTCCATGCCGTTCTGGCTGACCAGGAACGTGAAGCTCAGTGGTCCACCGTCGGCGTTGACCAGTTGATCACCTTTGGGTTTCCAACCGGCCTGTTCGAGCAGGTCCAGCGCTTGTAGCTGTTTATCGCGAATCAAGCCGCTGCCATCGGTTTTCGGGGCTTCGAACACCTTGGTAAAGACTTCGTCCGGGATCTGCCCGCGCAGCGGTTCGAGAATGGCCAGTTCACCGGCATCCGGCAGTTGCCGTGCGGCAAGTTCGGTGTTGGAAAAGAAGCTCTGCTGACGGATGTACAGATTGCGCATCATCTGCCGGTTGCTCCATTCGAAATCCCAGAGCATGACCAGCGCCTGGCGCACCCGGCGATCCTGGAACATCGGCTTTTGCAAGTTGAACACGAAGCCCTGGCTCGGTTGTGGGGCTTGTGTGGCCAGGTGGGCTTTTTGCAGGCGACCGTCGCTCAGGGCGGGGCCTTCATAGCCGATGGAATAACCGGTGGCGGAAAATTCGCGGTTGTAGTCGTAGGCGCCGCCACGCAGCACCTGGCGGGCAACGTCGGTATCGCCAAAGTACTCGATACTGAAATGATCGAAATTGTAGAGGCCGCGACTGACCGGCAAGTCCTTGCCCCACCAGTCGGCGTTACGCTCAAAGGTGATGCTGCGTCCGGAGTCGACCTTGCCCACCCTGTACGGGCCGCTGCCCAGCGGGGCCTCGTAACCGCCGCCACCGGCGAAATCGCGGGTTTTCCACCAGTGTTCGGGAAATACCGGCAGGGTGGCGATGTCCAGGGGCAGGGTGCGGTTTTCGTTGTTCTTGAAATCGAAACGCACGGTCAGCGGCGATTCCACTTCGACGCCTTTGACGTCGGCGAACTGCGTGCGATAGCGCAGGCTGCCCTGGGTCATCAACAGATCGAAAGTGTAGCGCACGTCCTCGGCCGTGATGGGTTTGCCATCGGCAAAGCGTGCCTTGGGGTTGAGGTAGAAGCGCAGCGACAGCCCGTCATCGGAGCGTTCCATTTTCTGCGCCACCAGGCCATACACGGTGTAAGGCTCGTCCAGCGAGCGCTGGGCCAGGGGGGAGTAGAGCAGGCCATCGATCTGCGTGACACCGATGCCTTTGTCAATGTACGGCAACACATGGTCGAAGTGACCGATTTCGATCGCCGAACGACGCATGGTGCCACCCTTGGGGGCCTGCGGATTGGTGTAGGCGAAGTGACTGAAACCGGCAGGGTATTTGGCCGGTTCGCCGTAAACGGTCAACGCATGTTGCGGTGCGGCGTTCACACCGGCGGCGCCCAACAACAGGGCCACGGCAGTGAATAACACAGTAGGGAAAGCCAGTCGCATTGTCAGCCTTAGAGCCGGGTGGTCGTTAACGACAATTTGTACGCTAGCGGCGCGTCCCTCGCCAGCCGAATTACGTACCTGAAACACGGCGGCCCACCAATAGGCGGGCCGCAGTGAAGGAAAACCAGGCGTCGATCAGTCCTGACGGCTGGTCACTTCCAGCAGGTGGTAGCCGAACTGGGTCTTGACCGGGCCTTGCACGACGTTGAGCGGTGCGCTGAAGACCACGGTGTCGAACTCCTTGACCATCTGGCCCGGGCCGAACGAGCCCAGGTCACCGCCCTGGCGGCTGGAAGGGCAAGTGGAGTTGGCTTTGGCGATTTCGGCGAAATCTGCGCCAGCCTCGATCTGGGCCTTGAGTTCGTTGCACTTGGCTTCGCTGGCAACGAGGATGTGGCGGGCAGTGGCTCTAGCCATGGGGAAATACTCCTTTCAATGTTCGGTAAAATGAGCAGCCTACCGGATTCAGCGCACTATTTCTCCTGCGGGAGCGAGCCTGCTCGCGAAAAAGGCTCGGGCAACGCGGACCTTCAGACAACGCGTTATCGTTGACGTCCATCGTCGGGGCGCCGCCCAGAGCAAGCTCCACTCTTACAATTGACCCGTTTGGCGATCAAAGTCCGGCTTTTTTCAGGCGTTCAGCGTGCTGCACGTAGAGCTCGATCGGGTCGATGTGTTTCGCGAGGGGCAAGCCTGTTTGGCGCAGCGTGCCCAGGTGATCCAGTGGATAGTCGGAGCGAATGACGGTCCCCAGATGGGAGCTGTAGCGGCCGACCATGCCATCGTTCTGCCCGGCTTCATTTATGAAATACCGGGAAAAGGCCCGCATAAATCCGTGGAATGGATCAAGTGAGTTCAAACCACCCTCCAGAAGCTTTCCCGACAAGATGCCGCTCCAGGAATAATAATGGACACCGTTGACCTTTGCGCAACCCTTGCCACCCCAGGTTTTCGGCAGGCCCTGGGGAAACTTGTCGTTGAATGCGCCTACGCCCTCCGTGGTCAGGGCGTTGAGTGCGGCGATAGCGTCTTGCGGCAGGCCGCGCTTGCCACTGAGTAATGACAAGAAGTCAGCGAACAGGGTCGCGACCGTGTCGGCTATCTGCTCAGGCAGGCTTGCGGGCGTAAGCGCCTGGCGCAGGAAATCGGCCAGTTCGGAACCGTGATTGGGGCCGCTGACCGACGTCACCGAAGCAACCGACTGCGGTGCAACCGCTGCTGCGTAACGTGCGGCCAGTGCGCCCTGGCTGTGACCGATCAGGTTGACTTTGCTTGCACCAGTGCCTTCCAGCACCCGTATGATTTGCGCCAGCAGCTGTTCGCCCCGTGCTTCGTTGCTGTGGGTGGCCGACAGGTGCGGTACGAATACCCGCGTTCCAACGTTTCTGAGGGCCTGTTTGATGTCATGGAAGAGCTCGAAGGTGCCGATCCGGTCGAATCCGAAGAGCCCATGAACCAGTAGGATCGGGTAATGAGTGTCTGCATTCCTTTGCATGTTTTTGTCCTTTTTCAGCGGTCAGGGGGAGGAGCCTTGCGCCTCACTCTAAAACACTCGGACGTCGACGCGATGTATGAAAAGGACGCGCTCAGCTGGCGAAAACGGAATAGGGGGGCACCGAAAAGACGGGGTGGATAAGGTGCCAGTCGGAACCCCTATCCACCCTTTGAGCCTGCCGTGCGCTCTTAATCACGCTGTGCGCGAAGCCGGCCTGCCGCTTGACGCAACAGCTGTTCCGTCCCGCTCCAGCCCAGGCAACCGTCCGTTACCGACACGCCGTATTTCAGCGACGGGCTCAGCGGCTGGCAACCCTCGAACAAATGGCTCTCGATCATCATGCCGATCAGCGAGCGGTCACCCTGCAAACGTTGTTCAAGCACGTCATTGAACACCGCCGGCTGACGCAGCGGATCCTTGCCGCTATTGGCGTGGCTGCAGTCGACCATGATCCGCGCCGGAATCTTCAGTCGGGTCAAGTCGCCGTGCACCTTGGCCACGCTCACGCGGTCGTAGTTAGGTCCGTGATGACCGCCGCGCAGTACCAGATGGGTGTCCGCATTGCCCGGGGTCTGGATGATCGCGGGGTGTCCCTGGCTGTCGACACCGAAATGGCGATGCGGGTGGGCGGCTGAGCGCATGGCATCGCTGGCCACCGCGACACCGCCGTCGGTGCCGTTTTTGAAGCCTACCGGGATGCTCAGGCCGCTGGCCATCTCGCGATGGATCTGCGATTCGGTGGTGCGGGCGCCAATGGCTACCCAGCTGAGCAAGTCATCGAAATAGCCGGCGGCCATGGGTTGCAGCAGTTCAGTCGCCACCGGCAAGCCCAGCAGGAGCATTTCGCGCATCAACTGGCGGGACAGGGTCAGGCCGCCAGCCATGTCGTCGCTGCCATCCAGGTGCGGATCGTAGGCCAAGCCTTTCCAGCCAACTGTGGTGCGGGGTTTTTCGACGTAAGCGCGCATCACCAGCAGCATTTCGTCACTGACTTCGTCAGCCAGTCGAGCCAGATTGCCGGCGTATTCGAGGGCGGATTTGGGGTCGTGAATCGAGCAGGGGCCGACAATGACCAGCAGGCGGGAGTCTTCACCGTTGAGGATCGCGCGAACGGCCTGGCGGTGGGCCGCGACTTGCTGGGTCAGCGCATTGGTGAGCGGCAGTTGCTGTTTGAGTTGCAACGAACTGGGCAGACGCAGGGTCAGCGCTTCATTGGCAGGGCTCAAGGTGGACAGCGGCAGAGCGGAGACGGACGAGTTCATATTCAGGTTTCCTGGGCAGGCAGCGGGTTCGTTCCCGCGCGCTTGGCCCTATTGGGGTGTTCGACAATTGGCCGGATTGGCTGCGTGTGTGTGCTTGCCACCTGTGGGTGACCGATCGGAGGCGGCAGGCTGTCCCGAGCGGCGGGTGGTAAATCGCCAGGCGGTAAAACTGTCGTAACGGTAATAAGTGGCGTAGTTCATGTGCTTGATCCTCTGAATGTCTGGTGTGTCGCTAAAAATTGTTAAGGGCTGAAAAAACAAAACCCCCGATCGGGAAGCCGACCGGGGGTTGAGAATTCTCTGGTGGCGACCCGTTTGAAGTGGGCGCCGTGTGGGTATCAGGCGCGCCAGTGGCTAAACCAATACCCAAAATAAAAGCTGACCGGAGCACAAACATCGTTCGCCCGGGCAGTCGCAACCGAGCGCGGGGCGCTGGCGGTATGGAGCTGTGAGAGGGCATTGAACATGGTCTGTCTCCGATGGATGCGCCGAGCTTACAAGAGCCCGGCACGAGTATTCAATCAGAAAATGCTATCGGGCATGAATGGCGTTTTCTATTGCTTGAGCACCCCGGCGGTTGTGACACACTTCCTGCTCCCGCAAACCGGCAATCGAGGCGTGATGAAATTTGAATGGCGTGCTGCAACTGACCGCGATCTTGAATTTGCCCGTGAACTGACCTGCAGCAATATGCTGCGTTATTACATTGAGCATGATCTGCTGTGGCAGGATGAGGCATTCGATGTCGCTTGGGCAGGTCGCGACAATCGTTTGATCATGCGCGGCGAGCACAGGGTGGGTTACGTCAGCCTGAGTCGAGACGCCAAGGCACTCTACATCCGCGAATTGCAGATCGCCGAGGGGTTTCGCCGGCTAGGCGCTGGATCCTGGGCGATCGATCAGGTTTTTGCCTTGGCTGGCCACGAACGGCGCCCGGCATTGCGCTTGACGGTTTTTGAAAACAACCCGGCGCGTGCGTTATACGAAAGAAAGGGATTACAAGTGGTGGGTACGGACGAGTGTTTTCTGAGAATGCAACGCGACGTCGAAGGTCCGCATCGCTGAAACACGCTTGGCACCGGGCTTACAAGATACGTTGAAACTTTTTATCTGACGCTTTCCGCTAGGTCTGCCAGAAGCTTTTTTGCTAAGGTGTCGACAACTCAATAAGACCATATCGCGAGGTGTCTGCTTGATTAGGGTGCTAGTGGTCGATGACCATGATCTCGTTCGTACAGGCATTACACGAATGCTGGCTGACATCGATGGCCTGCAGGTGGTCGGCCAGGCTGAATCGGGGGAAGAGTCCCTGCTCAAGGCTCGTGAGCTGAAACCCGATGTGGTCTTGATGGACGTCAAGATGCCCGGTATTGGCGGTCTTGAAGCCACTCGCAAATTGTTGCGCAGTCACCCGGACATCAAAGTCGTCGCGGTGACTGTCTGTGAGGAAGATCCGTTTCCTACACGTTTGTTGCAGGCCGGTGCCGCGGGTTACTTGACCAAAGGCGCGGGTTTACCGGAAATGGTCCAGGCCATCCGCCTGGTGTTCGCCGGGCAGCGCTACATCAGTCCGCAAATCGCCCAGCAACTGGCGATCAAATCGTTTCAGCCGACCAACGATTCGCCCTTCGATGCCTTGTCCGAGCGGGAGATCCAGATTGCGTTGATGATCGTCGGTTGCCAGAAGGTCCAGATCATTTCCGACAAGCTGTGCCTGTCGCCAAAAACCGTGAACACCTACCGTTACCGCATTTTCGAAAAGCTTTCGATCAGCAGTGATGTCGAGTTGACGCTGCTGGCGGTTCGTCACGGCATGGTTGATGCCAGCCTCTGAAAATGACTGATACCTTTGATCCAAGTGCCTTTCTGTCGACCGTCAGTGGGCGCCCCGGTGTGTACCGCATGTTCGACAGCGATGCGCGCCTGCTGTATGTCGGCAAGGCCAAGAATCTCAAGAATCGCCTGTCGAGCTACTTCCGAAAAACCGGCCTGGCGCCTAAGACAGCCGCGCTGGTGGCGCGTATCGCCCAGGTCGAAACGACCATCACGGCCAACGAAACCGAGGCGTTGCTGCTTGAGCAGACGCTGATCAAGGAATGGCGTCCGCCGTACAACATCCTGCTGCGGGACGACAAGTCCTACCCTTACGTATTTCTTTCCGATGGCCAATTCCCCCGTCTGAGCATCCATCGTGGGGCGAAGAAGGCCAAGGGCAAGTATTTCGGACCTTATCCCAGCGCCGGTGCGATTCGCGAAAGCCTGAGCCTGCTGCAAAAGACGTTTTTCGTTCGCCAGTGCGAAGACAGCTATTACAAGAATCGCACGCGACCTTGTCTTCAATACCAGATCAAACGCTGCAAGGCGCCTTGTGTCGGTCTGGTCGAGCCTGAAGTGTATGCCGAGGACGTCCGGCACTCGGTGATGTTTCTTGAAGGTCGCAGCAATGCGCTGACCGATGAGTTATCAACGGCCATGGAAGAGGCAGCGATCAACCTGGAGTTCGAGCGCGCCGCCGAGTTGCGCGACCAGATTTCGCTGCTGCGGCGGGTGCAGGACCAGCAGAGCATGGAAGGTGGGACCGGTGATGTCGACGTGATCGCGGCGTTCGTCAATCCCGGCGGCGCCTGCGTGCATTTGATCAGCGTGCGTGGCGGGCGGGTGCTGGGAAGTAAGAACTTCTTCCCGCAAGTCGGTATTGAAGAGGACGTTTGCGAAGTCATGGCAGCATTTCTTGGCCAGTACTTCATCAGCAGCCCTGAACGCGACTTGCCCAGCGAGTTGATCGTAAACGTAGTTCACGAGGACTTTCCGACCCTGATTGCGGCCATCGAAGAGCTGCGTGGTCGCGAGCTGACCATCAGTCACCGGGTTCGCGGTACGCGAGCACGCTGGCAGCAACTGGCGGTGACCAACGCGGAGCAGGCCTTGGGCGCACGTCTGGCGAACCGCCAGCACATCACGGCGCGCTTCGACGCGCTGGCAGACGTATTGAAGCTGGACGAGCCACCTCAGCGACTTGAGTGCTATGACATCAGTCACTCCAGCGGTGAAGCGACCGTGGCGTCTTGTGTGGTGTTCGGTCCCGAAGGCCCGATCAAGTCCGACTACCGTCGCTACAACATCGAAGGCGTAACGGCCGGGGACGACTACGCCGCCATGCACCAGGCATTGACGCGCCGCTTCAGCAAGCTGAAGGACGGGGAGGGCAAGCTGCCGGACATCCTGCTGGTGGACGGCGGCAAGGGCCAGCTGTCCATGGCCCGCGACGTGCTCAATGAGCTGGCGGTGCCGGATCTGATCCTTCTCGGCGTGGCCAAGGGAGCGACGCGCAAGGCCGGCTTCGAAACCCTGTACCTTAATGACGCCGCCCATGAATTCACCTTGCGCGGTGACTCCCCCGCGCTGCATTTGATCCAGCAGATTCGTGACGAAGCTCACCGCTTCGCCATTACCGGGCACCGTGCCCGACGCGGAAAAACCCGTCGAACGTCTACGCTTGAGGGCGTTGCCGGTGTCGGACCGACACGTCGACGTGATTTGTTGAAACATTTTGGTGGATTGCAGGAGCTGTCTCGTGCCAGCATCGAAGAGATCGCCAAAGCACCCGGGATCAGTAAAAAGCTCGCAGAGTTGATTTATGCAAATCTGCACAGCGAGTAGAATGCCCCCTCACCTCGTAGCCAGTTGTGCCGATGAATATCCCTAATCTGATTACCGTTCTACGCGTCCTGCTCATACCGATCTTCATTTTACTGTTTTACCTGCCTTACCAATGGAGCTACCTGGCGTCAGCCTCGGTCTTCGCATTTGCCGCTGCCACGGACTGGCTGGACGGGTATCTGGCCCGCCGCCTGGAGCAAAGTACGCCGTTCGGGGCTTTCCTCGATCCCGTTGCCGACAAGTTGATGGTTGCCGTTGCACTGGTATTGCTGGTGCAGGAACACGGCAATCTGTGGCTCACGCTGCCGGCTGCCGTGATCATCGGTCGCGAGATCGTGGTGTCCGCCCTGCGTGAGTGGATGGCCGAACTCGGCGCGCGTGCCCATGTGGCCGTGTCGAACCTGGGCAAATGGAAAACCGCCGCGCAGATGCTGGCGCTGGTGATCCTGCTGGCCAATCCGTCGCACTTCAGCTTCTGGGTGGCGTTGGGTTATGCCTTGCTGATGGTGTCTGCCGGCCTGACGTTATGGTCCATGGTCCAGTACTTGCGGGCTGCCTGGCCGCATCTGAAGACCGACGTTGAAAAGAAATAAAACTTTTTTGAATCAAAGGGTTGACGGGGCTTCTGGATTCTATAGAATGCGCCACACCAAGACGCGGGAATAGCTCAGTTGGTAGAGCACGACCTTGCCAAGGTCGGGGTCGCGAGTTCGAGTCTCGTTTCCCGCTCCAAGTTTGTACGCATTTGATGTCGCGCTACTGACAGCAAATGTTTTGAGGCCGAGTAGCAAAATGGTTATGCAGCGGATTGCAAATCCGCCTACGCCGGTTCGATTCCGACCTCGGCCTCCACTATAAACAACCCCGTAGATCGATGATCTACGGGGTTTTTTATTGTCCGCAGGAAACTGCATTGGCAACTCATACATGCGTGTATGTTCGTACGCATTCCCTCTGTAGAAGCAAGGCTGCTCGCGATAGCAGGGTGTCAGGCAACGATGAGGTCGACTGATACTTCACATTCGCGAGCAGGCTCGCTTGTATGTTCAGACTTGAAGGGGTGGGGACTTTCCACCGCATCCCTCAATAAGGCCGAGCGCTGCAAGCCTCGTCAATGATGTCGATGAAGTCATCATGGGAAACCGGTTTGATCACGTGGTAGTTGAATCCGGACTGCCTGGCTTTTCTCTGGTCATTGTTGTTCGTATAGCCTGTAAGGGCGATAGCTGGTGTGTGCTTCAGTTGGGAAAACTGTCGGATGGCCTGGATGAATTGATGGCCATCCATGGCAGGCATACCGATGTCGGAAATGATGACGTCATAGTTACTGTCCTTCGCGGCTTTAAGAGCTTGCAACGGATCATTAAAAGCCTCCACATGGGCGTCTTCCATTTCCAGCAGCATCTGCAGAACTTCCGTGACGTCTCGGGAGTCGTCCACCAGCAGGACTTTCTGGCCGACCAGGCGTCCCTGTTCTGCGACTGCCGGTTGCTCGCTAGGTTGCTGCGAGGGCTGGGAAAGCGGTAGCCGGATGGTAAAGGTGCAGCCTCGGCCAATCCCTTCGGACGTGACATTCACCGAGCCACCGTGAGCTTCCACCAGTTGCCGCACCAGCGATAGACCAATGCCCAGGCCTTCACGCAGATGGCTGGCGTGCTGGTTGTCCGCCTGGCTGAAGAGGTCAAACACCTTGTTCAGGTTGTCCTGTTCCAGCCCAACGCCGCTGTCGATGACGTCCAGCTGGGCCATGTCCTCGACGCGATGGGCGATCAATTCGACACGACCATCCTTGGGCGTAAACTTCAATGCGTTATTCACCAGGTTCCAGACGATCTGTTCCAGGCGCGTGCTGTCGGCATCGACCACCAGGGCAGGCTCGGGCGGTTGCGGTACCTGCAGCGTGACCTCGCACGGATGCTGATCATTGATCACCACGGTGTAGATATCCTGGAGAATGCGGCCAAGATCCACCGCCTGTTTTTTCAACTTGAGTTTCCCGGTTCGCACCCGGGCGACGTCCAGCAGGTCGTCGATGATCCGCGCCTGACTCGAAACGGCATCGCAGATGGTGTTCACGGCTTTCATGGCCGGCCCGACGGTTTTGGTAATGGGCAGGCGGCGCAGCAGTTCGGCATTGAGCTGAATGAGATTGAGCGGGTGCTTGAGCTCGTGAGACATCACTGCAAAGAACTCATCCTTGAGGTGGCTACTGGTTTGGGTTTCGGCAAGTTTCTGGCTTTGCTCGTCATGCATGCGCTTATGACCGGTCAGGTCACGGGCAATTTTGACGTAACCCTCCAGATTCTCTCCCTTGAGCAACGTGACTTCACCGCTGCAATAAAAGCGGCTGCCGTCCTTGCGCAGGTGCCAGCGTTCGTCTTCGCCGCGTCCTTGCTCGCGGGCCGCGTTCAACTCCAGCGCAGGTACGCCGGCGGCACGATCCTCGGGCGAGAAGATAAGGTCGTAGTAGGCGCCGAGTACTTCGGCTTTGGTGTAGCCAAATATCAGTTCGGCGCCGGTGTTCCAGTCGGTAATCACGCCATGCTCATCCAGAATGATGATGGCGAAATCGTGAGTGCTTTCGGCGACCAGGCGCATGCGTTCTTCATTCAGGCGCAACTCATCTTCCGCCGTGCGACGCTTGGTGATGTCTATAAAGGTCAGTACCGTGCCGTCGATATGATCTTCGCTGGAGCGGTAAGGCAGCAAGCGAGCGATATACCAGCGCTGGTCGTTGCTGCTGACCTCGCGTTCGATCATGTTCAGCGATTCGAAGACGGTCGCGGCGTCCTCGGCCATTTCTGGATATTCGAGGCGATGGGTGATGTCCAGCAATGAGCGACCGGTGTCGACCGGCAACATGCTGAAGATGTCCGTGGCCCGCGGGGTAAACCAGCGGATGCGCATGTTGCGATCGACGAACACTGTGGCTATGTCGGTAGAAGCAATCAGGTTGGTGAGGTAGTCATTGATCTTGTCGGTTTCTTCAACCTTGGTCTTGAGTTCGTAGTTGACCGTCAAAAGCTCTTCGTTGATTGACTGCAGCTCTTCCTTGCTGGTTTCCAGTTCTTCGGTGGCCGAGCGCAGCTCTTCGTTGATGGCCTGCATTTCCTCGTTCGAGGCCTTGAGTTCTTCGCTGGAGACTTCCGATTGCTCGATCGTTTCCTGCAAGTGCAGTTTGGTGCGCTGCAGCTCATGCTCAAGGGTCATCAGCATCTGGTTTTCAGTCTGATTGGCGGCGACATCCCCCAGGTCTTGAGGGTCGACACTGCGCTCCTCGAAAGTCACCAGCACATAGTCGGTGTCTGTTTTTTCATCGTTGAACGGGTGTGCCGTCAGGTCGATCAGGTAGTTATTCTGATCACGCTCGAAACGGACTTTGCGGGAGGTGACCGGCACCCCCGCCTGATTCGCCTGGAATAAAGTGGTGCGTATCTCCAGGCGCAGATCCGGGTGAGCCAACGTCAGCAGATTGCGGGATATCTCGCCGGCCACGTAGCGCAGGTAGCGCCCGGCGCCTTCGCTCATGTGCAGGATGTTGGCATTGGTATCGACAACGATGCTCGGCGGGGCAGCCTTTTCCAGCGCTCGCAGATGGATATCGGCGTAAGAGACTTTGCGCGGCACCGTCGTTTCAACGGGGTTGGCGGCGACAGCGGTACGCGCGTAACCACCCCGAGGCATGGCCGGAGCCCGCCGGACGCTGGTCGAAACGCTTTTGGCGCGGAAGATACGGTTGCGCTTGTCCACTGGGGTAAACAGGTCCAGGCAGCCATCAGCAGTCTCGGAGGTTCCCAGAAACAAATAGCCACCGGGCCTCAAGGCAAAGTGGAACATTTGCATAATGTCGCGCTGCACTTCACGGTCGAGGTAGATCAGCAGGTTTCGGCAAACGATCAGATCGATTTGTGAGAAAGGCGGATCCAGCAAGAGGCTGTGTTTGGCGAACAGCACTTTTTCGCGGATTTCCTTGCGCACGCGATAGTGCTGGTTTTCCCGCGTGAAGTACTGGCGCATACGTGAAGAGGGGACGTCGGTCACGATCGCTTCGGGATAGACGCCGGCACGGCCAAAGGCGATGGCACGATCATCGATGTCGGTAGCGAAGATCTGCAACTTGGCAGGGTTGGCCTCAAGCGTCAGCTGATCGCTAAACAGGATGGCCAGGCTGTAGGCTTCTTCGCCCGTCGAGCAGCCGGCTGACCAGACACGGATTTCTTCTCGATACGGCAGGGTTTCTCTTAGCGAAGTGACCAGGCTCGGAATGACATCACGTTCCAGTGCCTCGAACGCATCGCGGTCGCGGAAGAAATTGGTGACACCGATCAGCATGTCGCCCAGCAATGCCTTGGTTTCTTCCGGGTGGGTTTGCAGGTATTGGTAGTAGGCAGCCAAATCCGGTTGAGCGGTCACTTGCAGGCGGCGTTCAATACGACGCAGTACCGTTGCACGCTTGTAGTGTTTGAAGTCGTGGCCAGTCCCCACGCGCAATTGCTGCAAAATGTCTTGTAGCAGTTGTTCGGCGAGCGCGGCGTCGCGTTCGGTAGACGGTGGCAGGGCCTTGAATTCCGGGTCATTGGCGGTCGGCAGGGTGATGGCTTGCGAGTTGTGCCAAAGCTCCAGCAATTTTTGCGGCATCTCCACGACAGGCAGCACCAGATCGACCATTTGCGTGTCGATGGCTGCCCGCGGCATGCCGTCGAACTCGGCATCTTCCGGAGCCTGGACCAGCGTAATCCCCCCTTGCTCCTTGATCCGCGACAGACCGACCGCGCCATCGGAGCCGGTGCCCGAGAGCACCACACAAAAGGCCCGCTCCTTGTGTACATCCGCCAGGTCGCGGAAGAACAGGTCAATGGCAATGTGTGATCCAGGTGGGCGATCTGAGGATGTCACCGACAGATAACCATCGTTCATCGTCAGGTCATGGGCCGGAGAGATGACGTACACCGTGTTTTTTTCAATACCAATCGTGTCAGTCACTTGGCGGACCGGCATTTGGGTGACGTCCTGGATAATCCGGTCTGCGATGCTTTCGTGATCAGGCGATAGATGAAGAATGACGACAAAGGCCATGCCGCTGTCAGCGGGCATGTGTTCAAAAAACGACTTGAGCGCTTGCAGTCCGCCAGCGGAGGCACCGATCCCGACCACGGCAAATGGAAGAGTGCTGGGTGTCAACTCCTTGCGCTGTGGTGCATTGGGTGAGCGCTTCGCGGAAGACTTCATTCATATGGCCTTAAAAGGCTTCGACAATGGCCTGCCGACGCCAATTCAAACGGGTTAGAGATAATGAAAAGGATAATGCGGCAGGCGTTGCATTGCGAAATATCGTCGCTACCAACGCCCATGATAGTTAAAGTATAGGCGTAGGCCAGTGTCGCAATTTCACTGAAAAGTGGCGACGATACCTGTGTTCGGCGAGGACTTGTTTCTTGACGGGGTGGGGAAGTGTAAGCGCCAGGCTATTGAAATACCGGGATTTGTCGATGGATTGCAAAGTCTCCCGGGTGCCGGTTTAGTACCGACTTTGTCGATCACTGCAAGAAAACTTCGTAGGTCCATGATTTGCGAAGTTTTTTATTTTTGGAATCAGCAAGATTTAGTCTTGAAAATCGCACTTCCGACCTTGCTTCACCGGGACGGGATGTATATATTTCCCCCCTCTGATTCACCGCGCTACCGCCCGAATGGCGAAACTGGTAGACGCATGGGACTTAAAATCCCCCGCTCGTAAGGGCGTGCCGGTTCGATTCCGGCTTCGGGCACCATCTAAAATCAAGGGTTTGCGAGCGAAAGCTAATGCAAACCCTTGTTTGTTTCCGGGCCGCAATTTTCAGATGCAGCCCGTACCTCATTCACACGCCGCACTGACCGCCTTCTCGGCGCGCTGGATTTCCAGCTTCACGTCAGTCGTAATCCGCTGTTCCTTGAGCTGTTGCCCGAGAAAGGGTTGGTCGCCTCGGGATTTAACTTCCGCATCCGTTGCGGCAACCTGCGCCTGGACTGTGGCGGAGTGCTCCGTGATGACAGCTTCCACTTCCTCTTTGGTGTTGGCGGTATCCAGCGCGGTGATGAGTTTGCCCACCTCGGCTTTTTCCGCTTCGGCATAGCCTTCGACCGACAAACCGGTTGCCATGGCGCGTGCTTCGATCTGTACGGTCTTGAGATGCTCTTGTGCAACCTTGCACAGTGCTTCCTGTCGCCGAGACTTGCTGGCTTCCCACGTGCTCACCCCGTAAGTCACGGCAGCCAAGAGGGTTACGACGACAGTAGTGCCAATCAATTTGCCTTTCACGTTTACGAACCCTCAAAAGGCATTGGAAAAAGGAGTGATCGTTCGATTTTGCTCAAGAGAGAAAAGACTAGCTCAGGATGCGCGGAGAAGGTGGCTCAGTAAATCGCAGACAAGGCAAAACTCCCTACTACAGGCGTGCAGAAGTCAGGGAAGCATTATAGGGCGGGTCGGGTGGTGAGAGTACCCGGCCATGCCAGTCGCTACTTCCCTTGGTTTTCCCCGTCTTCCTTCGAGTTATTCGAGGACTGCGCTCCTTTTTCCAGGGCTTGCGAATCGGCACCGGAATTTGAGCCTGCTGCTTCCTCGCCAATTTTATCGGCCTTTTCTTCGTTGGACTCAGCGCCCTGAGGCTGGTTGAGTCCGGGAATCGCAGCAGGGGGAACAGCGGATCCCTGCTTTGTCGTTTCGCCAGCCAGCGCAAAAAGCGAGCAGCTCGACATCAGACCCGCCAACGTGAGCGCAGCCATTTTTCTGTTGATTATTTGAGTCTTCCAGGCAGAGGGGTGTACAGCGTTGGAAGAGCGGCGAGGGCAAAGGTGCTGAGCGCCTGACGAGCGGAAAACAGGAAGCCCGGTGTTAAACCGGGCTTTTGGCATATGTGCTTCTACTACGTTCGACTCAACCGCCAGTGCCAGGTTCTGTCTTGCGTCGATCGCTGCCGTTAGGATTGCCGCTATTTATCAGCCTCCTTTCCAGCAGAATATTTTGCAGCGCCTCGCGGTCTGACGGGGCCAGTTGATGTTCTCGCTCCTTGAGTTCGAGCAGGATCGGGCTGGACCACTGGCGATAGGTTTGTTCCGCACTACGAATGGATGACATTGTTCCTCCTTATCAGGCTCCTGCCAATAAAGGCATCGCAGTTCGACACGAAGGTGACCCTAGTCGAGGAAGCTGATTGTCGCCAATGCAGTACGTCGGCGCTCAACCCTGATGGTTCCAGATCCCCGTCTCAGCGGTGCGCTGGACATAATCGGAAAAGTCTCGCGCCGGCCGTCCCAGTGCCCGTTGCACGCCATCGGTAACGGGCGTGTTGCGACCGTCGAGTACCGTGGTGAACAGATACAACACCAGATCGATCAACTCAGCCGGCAACTGTTCCTGCTCCAGTGCCTGGCGATAGGCGTCCGGCCGCACGGCGACGAAACCGATATCGCGATCTGTCGCCCGGGCGATCTCGGCGACGGCGTCGGCGAAGGTCAGTGCTCTTGGTCCGGTCAACTCATAGAGCTGGCCGCAATGCTCGGACTGTGTCAATGCGGCGGCCGCGATCTCGGCGATGTCTTCCACGTCGACAAATGGTTCGGCGATGTCACCGACGGGCAAAGCCAGTTCGCCTTGCAGAATGGGATCGAGAAAGTGCGCTTCGCTGAAGTTCTGGCAGAACCAGCTGGCACGCAGGATGGTCCAGTCGACGCCACTGTCCTGTACCACGCGTTCTGCCTGTTGCGCTTCAAGCTCACCGCGACCCGACAACAACACCAGTTTGCCGACACCGCTATTTACAGCCTGGGCCGTGAACGCCTGGACCGTTTCCAGGGCGCCGGGCATCGCGAGGTCCGGTTGAAAGGAGATGTACGCGGCTTGAACGCCCTCAAGGGCAGCCGCCCAGGTCGAACGGTTTTCCCAGTCAAAGGGCGGGGTGGCGCCACGGGAGCCTAATCGCACGGGCTGTCCGGCCGCTGCGAGTCGCTGGGCAATGCGTCGTCCAGTCTTGCCCGTGGCGCCGAGAATCAGAATGGTTGGCTGATTGTTGTTCATCGCGTTCATCTCCCTTGATAATGTGAGTAATGCTCACGTTCTGAAAGATGATAGACCCTCATGTTTTGGCGTCAATCGCTGGAAGGTACAGCCCGACGTACGGCCATCGCCTATTGGGCGCACCGGTGTGTGATGCTAAGGTGAGTCAATGTCATGTTTATTGAGCGGAATGCGACCGTGCGCAAGAAGTCCAGCGAGGCGCTCGAACAGCCTCTTCCAGAGCCGATTCGACGCAGTCCCACGCAGCAACGCAGCCGCGAGCGACAGGAACGTATCCTCGCCGTGGCTACGCAATTGATCGCGGACAAGGGCAGCGATCAGCTCAAGATGAGCGAGATTGCCGAGCGTTCCGAGATCAGCATCGGCTCCCTTTATCAGTACTTCCCCGACAAAAGCTCGATCATTCGCACGTTGGCCGAACGCTACAACGCCGAAAGCCGTCGTTGCATCGAGGATGCATTGGGCGCAGTCGTGGATGTGCCCGGGCTGCAAGCAGCCTATTCGGACTTGCTCGATCAGTATTGCCAAATCATGTTGGCAACCCCGGCGATGCGGGACATCTGGTCTGGCATGCAGGCCGACAAACATCTGTTGGCGCTGGAGCTGGCGGAGAGTCGCGTTGCCGGTGGTTTATTGGCCGAGGCGATGCTGCGGGTCTATCCGCACAGCGATCCTCGGCAGGTTCGAGAATCGGCGTTTCTGATCTGGCATCTGGGTGAGGCGACCATGCGCCTGGCGATCTCCTGCGCGCCTGAGGAAGGACGGGGATTGGTCGAGGCCTTCAAGCGCATGACATTGCGCGAGATCCTGCAGCCAGCTTGCAGGAATACAACGTCTGCAAAGCCCGATCCGGCTATTTGACTTTCCAGCTGCCACCGCCGGTTTCACAATCGATCTTCGATTGCGCCAGGTATTCCGCGTTGTAGTAATACGTAGCGACCTGGGCATCGGCGGGAATATTCAGCGACTTGCTGTCTTTGTCTTTGCTGGTGGACTGGGGATTGGCCAGAGACTCCGGGGTCAATTTTCCCACGCACGTGGCCTTGTATTGATCGCCGCACCGGGCGACTTTTTTCTTGCTGCTGGTGAGCATTTCCTTGCTCTCGTTGCTGCATGACCAATCGATAGCATCCACCGGCATATTTTCATACTCATAGCAGGTGTGGGACTCGATCACCGGGACGGCAGGACTCTGGGAGCGGGTGATGACATCACAACCCTGTGCCATGGTCAGGCTGGGGCACAGGCTGGCGATCAGAAGCAGAAGTCTACTGTTCATGCCGATTTCCTCACCAATGACGTCCTGCGCATCGGTGCGCGGACCTAAAGATTTGGCAAAGCAATGAGCATGCTCGTTCAATCCTTTTTCCTGTTCCCACGTCTCGGACGGTCGGGTCGAATCGACTCGACCGTCGAAGTCGTCGGTCAGTCATACGAAAGGTTGGCCGGTAAAGCCACGGGGCAGTCTTTGCAGCCCGGGCAGGGCGGTCAGGCGCTCGGTCCAGCTCTGGCGCCAGTCGGTTACGGTTTGGGTGGCTTTGGTTTTGCGCGCAGCGCGTCGGGCTGCGTTGCGCTGGGCTTTTCGCGCCTCTTTGTACACGTCGGTATTTCGGCAGCTTCTGCATTTGACCCGGTTGAGTTCACGGGTCGAGATAAGGTTGTTGCCTTTGTGACCGCAGGCCAGATGCCCGCTGACTTTGAAGTGAGTAACCATCGGAACGTCTCCTCGTGACGTGTGATCGTTGGACCCCGCGCGAGTGGTGACGTTCGTTGCCTGCCTTGGCACAAAAAAATCCCAGCGCCTGGCTGGGTTCGGGGAGGAAGCACGCAATGATCGGGCAGGCATACACGCGGTGACGAGAACGTCGCCGATCATGCCTGCATTGTCAGCCCGTATCTTCGCATCGACTGTCCGGATCGACTCATCTGAACCGTGGCAGCGGTGGGTCGACCGGTTTGAGCGACGACAAGGTGTTGCGGATCAGCGGCGTATCCTTTTCGATGTCGTTCAGGCGATCGCGAATCCTCAGGGCAGTCGGATGTCCGCCTTGATGATCGACCCAATCGGCGATTTCCTTGCATGCCGCGGCCAGACGAACCTGACGGGAATCAAGCAGGGTAAGCAGGGTGGTGATGGACTCTTTTTCGGACATGGGAAACACCTCCGTTGAAGACACCTGGCAGCACAGTAAAAAGCCCGCTGGGAGCGAGCTTTCTACCGATGGGGCCGATCCTTCGGCTCATTTCAGTATAGACCCGTAAATGGCCCGCAAAGACTCTTCAGCCTTGTCGGACCGTGACTCGTGATCTGGCATTCAGCTGGCGGCAGACGCGTTGGGCGTCTTCTTCAAGATCGTAGCCGTCACCGATGAAACCGTTGGTGCGGGTATCGTTGACGCGGTACCAGACAGCGGCATCGGGAGGTGGGTGACCAGTTTCTCCGGCCCGGCGGCCATGAATGATGATCTTGTTGCAACGCTTGACGACGAATATGTCTTCCATGGCTTCACCGCAGCTGATTCGTGTACAGATCAACTATAGAAGTCATTTGTAATCGTGCAAAAAATAGGCGGGTCAATTCGTCGGTTCAGATGCCAGTTTCTCCAGCAACATCGCCAAGCCGACTTCTTCGGCGCGCAAGCCTTTGCGGGTTCTCGGCCGTGGCAATTCGGCGAGGGCACCCAGCAGAAAACTCTCGAGCACCGCCGGATGGATGTAGCACTTGCGGCACACCGCCGGGGTATTGCCCAACTGTCTGGCTACGTTTTTCACCGTCTCTACCACATGCCGTTTCGCCTCCGATTCCGGCTGCCACTGCAATTTGCGCAAAACCGCCAGCGCCAGGGCACTGCCGGCCCAGGTGCGGTAGTCTTTGGCGGTGAAGTCGGCACCGGTCAGGGTTTGCAGGTAGCTGTTGACGTCATTGGACGTGATGGTGTGCCGCTCACCGTTTTCATCGAGGTATTGAAAGAGGTTTTGCCCCGGAATGTCCTGGCAACGCTTGATGATCCGCGCCAGGCGCCGATCCTTTACGGTGATTTGATGTTCGACGCCGCTCTTGCCTCGAAACTGGAACAGGATCGCGCTGCCGTTGATTTCCACATGCCGACTGCGCAAGGTGGTCAGGCCATAGGAGCGATTGTCCCGTGCATATTGAGTATTGCCGACACGGATCAGCGTGGCATCGAGCAAGGTGATAATGGTGGCCATGACCTTGTCGCGACTGAAGCCCGGCGCGGCCAATAACGCTTCCAGCTGCTTGCGCAGTTTGGGCAGGGCCAGGCCGAATTCCCGCAGGCGTGAGTACTTGTCGGTGTCACGCACTTCGCGCCAGCGCGGGTGATAGCGGTACTGCTTGCGACCGCGCGCATCGCGACCGGTAGCTTGCAGATGGCCCCGAGGGTCGGTGCAGATCCATACATCGGTGTAGGCCGGCGGCACCGCGAGGGAGTTGATGCGCTGAATCTCGTCCGGATCGGTAATGCGCTGACCAGCCGGATCGAAGTAGCAGAACTTGCCGCGCAGTTTCCGGCGTGTGATACCGGGCTGGGTGTCATCGACGTAATGCAAATCAGGCGGCAGCGCATCGGGCATGGCGATTGTCCTGGGCTCGGAATCCGGGGGCGTTACAGCCATTGACCTCACGCTACCGCAGTCGTGCCCGCGCGTTTACCCGGATTGCTACGCCTATGCCAGAACGGCCACGGCCTTGATCTGCGCCCAGAGCTGCTGACCCGGATGCACGTTCAGTTGGTCGCGGGAGTAGCGCGTGATGCGCGCCAGCAGTGGCGTGCCCGACGCATCCAGGCGCACGAGTACGTGGGCGGCGTTGTCGGCACCCAGTTCACTGACTACGGTGACCGGCAGGCGATTGAGGATGCTGCTGTGTTCGGCACTGTGCAGGCTAAGGCTCACGTCCCGCGCCTGTACCTTGCAGCGCAACGCCTGGCCCGCCGCCATCGGCGTGTGTGCCACGCGAATGTGCGAGTCTGTGCCGGGCAGTTGCAGGGTCAGCAACTGATAGTGGGCGTCATAGGCGCTGACACACCCCTCGATCACCACGCCGGCGTCATCGCCCAGCGCCAGCGGCAAGTCGAGGCGGGCCAGGGTCTGACCGATAGGTCCGCTGGCCAGCGCCTTGCCATCGCTGAGCAACACTATGTGGTCGGCCAGACGCGCCACCTCATCCTGGGAATGACTGACATACAACACCGGGATGTCCAGTTCATCGTGGAGCCGTTGCAGGTAAGGCAGGATTTCACCTTTGCGTCGGGCATCCAGCGCCGCCAGCGGTTCATCCATCAACAACAGTTTCGGGCTGGTGAGCAGCGCGCGGGCGATGCCGATGCGTTGTCGTTCACCTCCTGACAGGTGTTGCGGATGGCGATCGAGCAGGTGGCCGATCCCGAGCAATTCGGTCGCGTGGGCCATGTCGACGCGGCGCTGGTGTTTCGGGATGCGTTTGAGGCCGAATTCCAGATTGGCCAGCACCGACAAATGCGGAAACAGACTGGCTTCCTGAAACACGTAACCCAACGCACGCTTGTGCGGTGCGACAAAAAGCTTCTTGTCGCTGTCCTGCCAGACTTCATCGTTGACCTGGATAAAACCCCGATCGGCGCGTTCCAGGCCTGCAATGCAACGCAGGCAGGTGGTCTTGCCCGAACCGGAATGACCATAAAGGGCCGTAACGCCGCGGCCAGGCAGCTGCAAATCAACATCCAGGGCGAACCCCGGGTAGCTCAACTTCAGGCGCGTTTTAATCATCGATCAGCTCCAGCCCGCTTTGGTTTTTCGGCTGGAGTACAACGCCAGCAGGACCGCAAAGGAGAACACCAGCATCGCCGCGGCAAGCCAATGGGCCTGGGCGTATTCCCCGGCCTCGACGTGATCGTAGATCTGCACCGAGACCACGCGGGTTTTGTCGGGAATGTTGCCGCCAATCATCAGCACCACGCCGAACTCGCCCACGGTATGGGCAAAACCCAAGATGGCCGCCGTGATGAAGCCGGGGCGGGCCAGGGGCACAGTTACACTGAAAAAGGTGTCCCAGGGATTGGCGCGCAAGGTGGCGGCCACTTCCAGTGGGCGAGTGCCCATGGCGGAAAAGGCGTTTTGCAGCGGCTGGACCACGAACGGCATCGAGTACAGTACCGAGCCGATGACCAACCCGGCAAAACTGAAGGTGAGGGTGCCAAGCCCCAGTGATTGGGTGAAATGGCCGACGAACCCGTTCGGGCCGAGCGCCAGCAACAGATAAAAACCGATCACCGTGGGCGGCAGTACCAGGGGCAGGGCAACAATCGCCCCGACCGGAGCGCGTAACCAGGATTGAGTGCGCGAGAGCCACAACGCCAGCGGAGTGCCGATCACCAAGAGGATGACGGTCGTCAGGGACGCCAGCTTCAGGGTCAGCCAGATAGCGGAAAAATCGGCACTCGTGAGCGTCATTTAGAGTTGGTAACCGTAGGATTTGATGACAGCAGCGGCTTTCGGACCCTTGAGGTAGTCAACCAGCGCCTTGGCGGCCGGATTGTCCTTGCCTTTGTTGAGAATCACCGCGTCTTGATTGATCGGGTCATGCAGGTCGGCCGGAACGATCCAGGCCGAGCCGCTGGTGACTTTGCCGTCTTTGTAGATTTGCGACAAGGCCACGAAGCCCAACTCGGCGTTGCCAGTGGACACGAACTGGTAGGCCTGGGTGATGTTCTGGCCTTCAACGATCTTGTCCTTGAGCTTGTCGCTCAGACCTTGTTTGGCCAATACCTGAGTGGCTGCCAGGCCATAAGGCGCGGTTTTCGGGTTGGCGATGGACAGATGCCTGTAGAGGTTGTCGCTCAGGACTTTGCCTTTGGCATCGACATAGCCTTCCTTGGCCGACCACAGCGCCAGGGTGCCAACGGCGTAGGTGAAGCGCGAACCCTTGACGGTGTCACCTTCGTTTTCCAGTTTTTCCGGGGTGGTGTCGTCCGCCGACAGAAACACTTCGAACGGCGCGCCATTCTTGATCTGGGTGTAGAACTGACCGGTTGCACCGAATGAAGTCACCAGTGTGTGGCCGGTGTCTTTTTCGAAATCGGCGGCGATCGCCTGAAGCGGCGCAGTGAAGTTAGCGGCCACGGCCACCTGCACTTCAGCGGCCTGGGCAGCGCCGAGGGTAAATGCAGCGAGTAGGGTTGCCAGGCAAGTCGGGGCAAAACGTGAGGCACGCAGGGTCATGAAACGGCTCCGTTACAGGCGAATATTGCAAGGGGGAGTAATCGCTATGTATTTAAATATATAGCGAAATGCCTGTGAACGGAACTTGGCTGATCTGGAGTAAGAAACCTCTTAACCAGATTGTGCTTTTGTGGTGATGGAGCTTGTTCAGCGGCGAAGTAGTTTCGCCAAGCCTTCCTCGGCCAGCCGACGGGTCAGTTCAGCGGTCGTTGACTCAACCCCCAGGGTGAACGCCTGACCGGCCCAGAGGTTGCTGAAGTCCGCTTCACCCTTGGCACGCAACGGCATCAGCGCGCCACCGGCCAGCGGGAAGGCTGGTGCCTTGGCGCTCATCGGTCCGAGTTCGCGCATCACCCGATTGAGAATCCCGCGCGCCGGGCGCCCGGTGAACAGGTTGGTGATGGCAGTCTCACTTTCCTTTGCTGTACGCAACGCTTTGTGATGCGATGCACTGACCTTGGCTTCCGGGGTAAACAGATACGCCGTCCCGACTTGCACCGCCGAAGCACCCAGCATGAACGCGGCCGCCACACCGCGCGCATCGGCAATGCCGCCAGCGGCGATCACCGGCACTTTCACCGCATCGACGACCTGGGGCACCAGCGCGAACGTGCCGACCTGACTGCTCAGGTCATCACTGAGAAACATCCCGCGGTGTCCGCCTGCTTCGTAACCCATGGCGATGATCGCGTCACAGCCATGTTGCTCAAGCCAGATGGCCTCTTCGACCGTGGTGGCCGAGGACAGCACTTTTGCTCCCGTAGCCTTCACCCGCTCCAGCAGGGATTTTTCCGGCAGGCCAAAGTGGAAGCTCACGACTTCCGGGCGAAATTCCTCGATCACTGCGCAGCCTGCAGCATCGAACGGCGCACGATTGGATACCGGTGTGGGCGCATCGAAGTCGACGCCCAGTTCGCGGTAATAGGGTTCCAGCAGATTCTTCCAGTCTCGCGCCCGTTGCTCGTCGGCCGGCGGCGGTTGATGGCAGAAGAAATTGACGTTGATCGGACGCTGAGTGTGTTGGCGAATCGTCTTCAGCTCTTCGCGCAATTGCTCAATGCTCAGCATCGCTGCCGGCATGGAGCCCAGGCCACCCGCGTTGCTCGCCGCGATGACCATGGCAGCGTTGGTGGCGCCGGCCATCGGCCCCTGGATGATCGGCAGTTCAATACCGAGCAGGTCAAGAATGCGGGTGTCTGGCCATTGGCTCATTTAGTTGTTCTCCGACGGTGGAATCGGGCAGGGGCGGTAGATCAGGATTTGTAGCAGCATGGGTGACCCAAGACCAGTCATGTTTTGTTTATAGCGCCGGTCGTTTCATGAATTGGCTTAAAGTCGAGTACGGCATTTTTTTGCGATGTGGTATTTAAATCGCACCACAACAGGTGAACCCACCGGAGGCAGTCATGTTCAAAGGCATTTTGATCGACAAAGACGACAGCGGTTACCGAGCCACCCTCCAAGAGATCAATGACGATCAACTGCCCGAGGGCGACGTGACGGTGCGTGTGGCGTACAGCACGTTGAACTTCAAGGATGGCCTGGCGATCACCGGCAGCAGCCCGGTGGTGCGCAAATTCCCGATGGTGCCGGGGATCGATCTGGCGGGGACTGTCGAAGTCAGCGGGCATCCGGACTACAAGGTCGGCGACCAGGTCCTGCTCAATGGCTGGGGTGTCGGCGAAGGGCATTGGGGCGGCCTGGCGCAGAAAGCGCGCCTCAATGGCGATTGGCTGATTCCGCTGCCCAAGGCATTTAGCGCTGCGCAAGCCATGGCCATCGGGACCGCCGGTTACACGGCGATGCTGTGCATCCTCGCGCTGGAACATAGCGGTGTGACGCCCGAGCAAGGCGAAGTTCTGGTCACTGGCGCCAATGGCGGCGTGGGCAGTTTCGCCATCGCACTGTTGAGCAAACTCGGTTACAGGGTGGTCGCGTCCACAGGGCGTACCTCGGAACACGACTACCTCAAGCAATTGGGCGCCAGCGAAATCATCGATCGCGCCACACTGTCCGAGCCTGGCAAGCCACTGGCCAAGGAGCGCTGGGCGGCGGTCATCGACTCGGTCGGCAGCCACACCCTGGCCAACGCCTGTGCCAGCACCAAGGCCAACGGCACCGTCGCCGCCTGCGGCCTGGCCCAGGGCATGGATTTTCCGGCTTCGGTCGCACCGTTCATTTTGCGTGGCGTAACCCTCGCCGGCATCAACAGCGTGACGCAGCCCAAAGCCAAGCGCATAGAGGCGTGGCGTCGCCTGGCGCAGGACCTGGATTTCAATCTGCTGCCGCTGATCAGCCACGAAATCGGCTTGAGTGAAGCCATTGAGGTGGCGCCACGCTTGCTCGCCGGGCAGTTGCGTGGGCGGGTTGTGGTGGATGTGAACCGCTGACAAGCAAAAGATCGCAGCCTTCGGCAGCTCGTGCAGAGGAACGCATTCCAATGGAGGGGCTGTCGCAGGCTGCGATCTGTTATTGGCTTTCCCGCTCCAGCAACTGCCGTTTACGCTCCACACCCCAGCGATAACCCGATAGATTGCCATCGCTGCGCACCACGCGGTGGCAGGGGATCGCCACCGCCAGGCTGTTCGCGCCGCAAGCTTGTGCCACAGCGCGAACCGCTTTCGGCGAGCCAATGCGCTGTGCGATATCGGCGTAGCTCGCAGTGCTACCGGCAGGAATCTCCCGCAAGGCTTGCCAGACCCGCTCCTGAAACGCCGTGCCGCGCACATCCAGCGGCAAGTCCAGGCCCAGGGCCGGGGCTTCGATAAAACCCACGACTCTGGCGATCAACTGTTCGAAGGCTTGATCGGCGCCGATCAGGTTGGCTCGGCGAAACTTGTCCTGCAGATCGCAGACCAGTTGCTGTGGATCATCTCCCAACAGGATCGCGCACACCCCGCGCTCACTTTGCGCCACCAGTATCGCTCCGAGGGAACACTGGCCGACGGCAAAACGAATGTCGTTGTTCTGGCCGGCGGCGCGGTAATCGGCGGGTTTCATGCCCAGCACCTGATCCGCCGCCTCATAGAAACGCCCGTTGGAGTTGAAGCCGGCATCATACAAGGCGTCAGTGACCGAACTGCCATCCGCCAGCCGCTCCCGTACCCGGCGTGAGCGATGGGCCGCGGCGTAACCCTTAGGTGTCAGGCCAGTGACGGCCTTGAACACCCGATGGAAGTGAAAGCTGCTCAGGCCCGCGGCTTCGGCCAGCTCGTTCAGTGCAGGAAGTTCTTCGGCGATTTCGATCCGACGGCAGGCGGCGGCCACAGTTGCCGCATGCCGGGCGGCCATCTCGCTCTGGTCCTTAGCCGCACGCTTGCTCGGACGATAACCCGCCGCTTGCGCCTGTTCGGCGGTATCGAAGAATACGACATTCTGCGGCTTGGGCAAGCGTGCCAGACTGCTGGGATTGCAGTAGATCCCGGTGGTTTTCACTGCGTAGACAAACTGCCCGTCCGCCTGCGGATCGCGGGCAACAACAGCGGCCCAGCGTGGATCGTTTTCGGTGCTGATTTTTGTCGATTGGCTTGTCATGGCTTTATATCCGTTGACCCGTTTGCCGCAGATTAACCACTCGCCAGTACGGCCACACTCCGGCGCTTGCGGTCAAACTCCAATCCTTCATCCAGCGGTGCGAAAAGTGAAGTTGATTCGCTGCTGCCCCAAATGCGGGTGCTGGCCATCCTTGATCGGCAGGACGCCGTGATAACGCAAGCGATCGACGCCGCCCCAGACCACGATGTCGCCATGCAACAACGGCACCCGTTGGCTTTTGTCAGCGCGTTCAAAACCGCCGAACAGGAACATGGCCGGCAGCCCCAGTGATACCGAAACAATAGGCGCCGCGTAGGATTTCTCGTCCTTGTCCTGGTGCAATGACATTTTTGCACCGGGGATATAGCGGTTGATCAGACAGGAGTCCGGCACGAACTCCGTGAACCCTGCTTCCCGCGCCGCGGCTTGCGCCAGTTGGAGGAACACTTCAGGCATGGGTGGCCAGGGCCGGCCAGTCTCCGGATCGTGGCGGGTATAGCGATAACCGCTGCGGTCGGTAGTCCAGCCCCATGTACCGCAGCTGCTCAAGGCGACGGACATGGTGAAACCGCCCGGCGTGACCATCTGCCGAAACGGCGCAGTCGCCAGCACCGCCTCCAGTGCAGGCAACAAGCGCTCCAGCCAGGGCAGGGCAAAGCCTCTCAAGACCCAGGATTGTTCGCCGATCCGCTCGCGTCGAGGTGGCTGCCCGGGTTCTTCATCGGCAAACAGGTCAAAGGTGGTCGGGTTCATGAGGTTCATGATGCGTCGTGGAAGATGATGCCAAGGGTATGCCGTTTTCCGCTGTGCAGGCGACTGACGCCATGACGCAGGGTCACTCGATAGTAACCGCGTGCACCTTTGACCGGGCGCTGATTGACCGCAAAGATCAGGCCGTCACCTTTTTTCAGGCCGATGACCTGCGGGCGCGACTGCATGCGCGGGCGCTGCTCGGTCAGCACGAACTCGCCACCGGTGAAATCTTCACCCGGTTCTGACAGAAGAATCGCTATTTGCAGCGGGAAGACGTGTTCGCCGTACAGATCCTGATGCAGGCAGTTGTAGTCCTGCGGCCCGTATTGCAGCAACAAGGGTGTCGGACGCGCCTGACCGGCGGCATGACAACGTTCGAGAAAGGCTTCATGCGTGTCAGGGAACCGGTTCGGCAAGCCCATCTGTTCATGCCAGCGATTGGCGATCGGCACCAGGCGCGGATAGAGCGAACGGCGCAACCGGGCCACGAGATCCGGCAGCGGGTATCGGAAATACTTGTACTCGCCGCGACCAAAACCATGACGGGCCATGATCACTTGCGAACGAAAAGGCTCGGATTGGGCGTACAAGGCGCTGATGTCATCACACGCCTTGTGGCTCAACAGCGACGGGATGACCGCGCAGCCGTCCTGATCGAGTTGCTGTTCAAGCAGAGGCCAATCCAGTCTGTTCAGGTAGTTCTCGCTCATTACCGGGCCTCACATGATTGAGGAACCAGTTTAGAAAGCTCTGATGATGCGGACACTCCGGCGCTTGCGGTCAAATTCAACGTGCGGATGCGTTACAGCGCTTTGCTCACACTGATTTCGCTGATGACGTCTTCACCCTGGCCGTGCAAAGCGTCCAGTGCCGCCTTCGCTTCTTCCTCGGTACCGTTTTCCAGTTGGGCGAACTCGAAGCGGCGTTCGCCGTTGAGCTTGTATTTGATGACGTATTTGGTTGTCTGGGCCACGGTCATACCTGTCTGTTTGATGCTCTGTTCAAAGCGGGGACGTCACTCAGCTCAGTTTCGAACTGGAGCGGCGGATGATCTTGATCGAATGGGTCAGGGTCGGTTTGCGGGTCACGCTGATTGCCCGGCGGTTGACCGTGTCGATGGTGATGTTCCAGAAACCGGTGCTCGGCGCAGTGATGCGGGCCGGGAAGGTGTCGAACGCGCCACCGTGGTAGGTGTGACGGCCGCCATTCTTGAAGCTGCGGAAGTTGGCGTCGTTCATCAAACGGATGTTGCACATCTGCGAGCATTGAATGACGACGATGTCGTCTTCGTTGAGGTGCTCGCGCTGGTGGATAAATTTCATGGGCGCCTCCAGAAGGGCTTTTTCTACAAAATCAAAACGATAGCAGTGGGCAATGGGCGCAGTTTATCAGCCCGCAGCCGTTATTATCTGGCTGCCTGGGTCCGCTTTGACAATTAAAAACGGTTATTTGGCATTCTTTCAGCGATAAATGCTGTCGGGCCCGGAGAAAAAACGCCTCTGTGCTGTCGGAGGGTCTTTATCGGAGGTTTTGTATGAAGTGGGGTGTGTGGGTCCTGCCAATGGCGTTGGCGACAGGTGGTTGTGCAAGTGTCTCGGACATCAACGAGACCCTGCCCACCATGAACGTGATTTCCGGCAAGAAACCCCATGAGTACGCGCAATGCCTGAGCGAAAAACTCGCCGGCAGTCGCGGCGCCCTGCAGATCGAGCCACAGAAAGACGGGGTTCGGGTGATTGTGCCGCAGAAACTGTCATCGGGGCCGGCCGCCGTATTTGATATCGAAGAGCGCTCCGGCGGCAGCGCGATCAAGCTTCATGAACGTATCTCCAACGTGCCGCTACGCCCCTTTGATGTACGCAATGCCGCTACCGCGTGCATTTCCGGCTGATCAACTGACTCTATTCAATAGGCAGGGGCAGGTCGCCTTACTTGCAGACCACGACCACGCTGCGGTTCTTGTAGTTGCCGACGTCGACCCCCAGGGTCTTGTCGCTTTCCTCGGGGGCCGGCGTGCCGTCGGTGCCTACGATGCGGTAACCGGTACCGGCACAGGAGGCATCGGCCTTTTCATAGCAGGCCGCCCAGGAATTGGCTTCCCCGGAGCAATCAATGGCCAGGCCTTGTTCGCCGTTGTTCAGATAGGTGGTTTCGGACGTCGCGCAGCCACTCAGGGCCAATACCGCAATCAGCGGCAAAAATCGGGTCATGTCGTTGTCATCGTCATAGTGATGGGCAAAGCCTGTGACAGCGTCGCGGGCAAAAGATTATAGCGAAAGGCCACTTTTCTTCAGTCGTCACAAAAAAGCCCTGCGCAATGGCAGGGCTGTGGGCATGTCAGTTCTTGTCTTTACCGCGCCGTTTAGGTTCCGGGTGTTCCAGCTCCAGCACCGACGCCACTTCGATCGCCATGGCTTCGGTCGGAAAAGGCCCGACGATATTTTCGCCCCCGGCGTTGCCTATCCACCACTGGCCGTCTTTTGCCTTGTTGATCAGGTACCCGTTGACGCTTTTTGCTGCCGACATCTATCTGCCTCGTTGGCTGGTTCAAGTGCGCCATAATAGCGCCAAATAACCTGGCGGGTGTCGAACGATGCGGCAGGTGTGATTGTTTGTCAGTAGACAGAGCGTGCAATCCTGGCGGTCTCTGCTATCACTTACAGGTTGCCGAAGGACGAACATCACCTCTTGCGGAACTATCCGCCAGAATATTTCTCTATGATGGCATCGGTTAGCCAGCGCGGGGCATTGTAAGGTGCACGCCGCCTGATTAGACTGCGCCGAAACTCGTACACACAGCCCTTTCAAGGACTTATATGATCAAGAAATGCTTGTTCCCAGCAGCCGGTTACGGTACTCGCTTCCTGCCAGCGACTAAAGCCATGCCCAAGGAAATGCTGCCGGTGGTAAACAAGCCACTGATCCAGTACGGCGTCGAAGAAGCACTGGACGCTGGTTTGAACGAAATCTCCATCGTCACTGGTCGCGGCAAACGCGCCCTGGAAGACCATTTCGACATCAGCTACGAGCTGGAAAACCAGATCAAAGGCACCGACAAGGAAAAATACCTGGTCGGCATCCGCAAACTGCTCGACAACTGCTCATTCTCCTACACCCGCCAGACCGAAATGAAAGGCCTGGGCCACGCGATCCTGACCGGCCGTCCGCTGATCGGCGACGAACCGTTCGCCGTGGTGCTGGCGGACGACCTGTGCGTCAACCTCGAAGGCGACGGCGTACTGACCCAGATGGTCAAGCTGTACAAACAGTTCCGCTGCTCGATCGTGGCGATTCAGGAAGTCGATCCACAAGAGACCAACAAGTACGGTGTCATCGCTGGCGAAATGATCCGTGACGACATCTATCGCGTTCACAGCATGGTCGAAAAACCAAAACCGGAAGACGCGCCATCGAACCTGGCCATTATCGGTCGCTACATCCTGACCCCGGACATCTTCGACCTGATCGAACAGACCGAGCCAGGCAAGGGCGGTGAAATCCAGATCACCGACGCCCTGATGAAACAGGCCCAGAACGGCTGCGTCATGGCCTACAAGTTCAAGGGCAAGCGTTTCGACTGCGGTGGCGCCGAAGGCTACATCGACGCGACCAACTTCTGCTTCGAGAACTTCTACAAGACGGGCAAGGCGTACTGATAGCGCGCTCGACCTGCTTGTATTGAAAAGCCACCTTCGGGTGGCTTTTTCATTTACGGCGCTTGCCCAGCGAGCGCTCACGGGTATGCTGGTCACCTGCCGAGGAGATAGAAAATGGCCCACGACTTTGACCTTTATGTGATTGGCGCCGGTTCCGGCGGTGTGCGGGCGGCTCGATTTGCTGCCGGATTCGGCGCCAAAGTGGCGGTGGCCGAGAGTCGCTACCTGGGTGGTACCTGCGTGAACGTCGGCTGCGTGCCGAAAAAGTTGCTGGTCTACGGCGCGCATTTCGCCGAGGACTTCGAGCAGGCGTCGGGGTTTGGCTGGAGTCTGGATGAGGCGCAGTTCGACTGGGCGACGCTGATCGGCAACAAGGACCGTGAGATCAATCGCCTGAATGGCATTTACCGCAACCTGCTGGTCAACAGCGGTGTGACCCTGCATGAAGGTCACGCGAAAATCGTCGACCCGCACACCGTCGAGATCAATGGCGAGCGTTTCACGGCGAAGAATATATTGATCGCCACAGGCGGCTGGCCGCAGATCCCTGACATTCCGGGACACGAACATGCGATCAGCTCCAACCAGGCATTTTTCCTCAAAGAACTGCCAAAGCGCGTGCTGGTGGTGGGTGGTGGTTACATCGCCGTCGAGTTTGCCGGGATTTTCCACGGCCTCGGTGCGCAGACAACGCTGCTGTATCGCGGTGAATTGTTCCTGCGCGGCTTCGATGGTTCGGTGCGCAAGCATTTGCAGGAAGAGCTGACCAAACGCGGCATGGACCTGCAATTCAACGCCGACATCGAGCGTATCGACAAACAGGCTGATGGCAGCCTGAAGGTGACGCTCAAGGACGGTCGCCAGCTGGAGGCTGATTGTGTGTTCTACGCCACCGGCCGGCGTCCGATGCTGGACAATCTCGGGCTGGAAAACACCGGGGTCAAACTCGACAAGAAAGGTTTTGTCGAAGTGGATGAGCAGTATCAGACTGCCGAGCCGTCGATCCTGGCCCTGGGCGATGTGATCGATCGCGTTCAACTGACGCCGGTGGCACTGGCCGAAGGCATGGCGGTGGCGCGGCGTTTGTTCAAGCCTGAGCAGTATCGCCCGGTGGATTACAAGATGATTCCGACCGCGGTGTTCAGCCTGCCGAACATCGGTACCGTCGGATTGACCGAAGAAGAAGCGCGCGATGCCGGGCATGAGGTGGTGATCTTCGAAAGCCGTTTCCGGCCGATGAAGCTGACCCTGACCGAATGCCAGGAGCGCACGCTGATGAAACTGGTGGTAGACGCCAAGACCGACAAGGTGCTGGGTTGTCACATGGTCGGGCCGGAAGCTGGCGAGATCGTGCAAGGTCTGGCGATCGCCTTGAAGGCGGGCGCCACCAAACGCGACTTCGACGAAACCATCGGCGTACATCCGACGGCCGCCGAAGAGTTCGTCACCATGCGTACGCCGGTCGCCGGTTAATCGTCCCTTGTAGGAGCGAGCTTGCTCGCGAAAAACGTCAAGGCACCGCGATCATTCAGGCGGGGCGCGTTATCGTTGACGTCCATCGCGAGCAAGCTCGCTCCTACATAGGGTCGGGCTCGCTCAGGCGCCTGCTTTCTTCAAGCTCCGCCCGGGCTTTGATCAACTCGATTTCCAGTGACTTGTTAATCTGTGCCTGTTCATCGACATTCTGTTTAAGCGACTGACTTTCCAGCAGGGCGACGCGCAAACGTTCCTGGAGGAGGGTGCGTTCGCCGTCGACACGGGTGGCTTGCTCCAGCAACTGGTCCTGACGGTTGTTGCTCTGCTTGAGCTGTTCCTGCAGCAGGCTCAGCTCGCGCAAGGTGCCGCGATTTTCCGTCAGCAAACGCTCGTTGTCGCGGTGCAGCTGGGTGATTTCATCCTGGCGCACCAGTGCGCTTTGCTGTGCCTGACGCAACTCCATCTGCAACTGCTGCACCTGACTTTCATGGCGGCTGTGTTCCTGCTCGCGTTGCTCCTTGACGGCATTGCGGTAGTGCTCAAGCGCGTCTCGCGCATGCAGGTGCTTTTCCTCCAGCGAGCGGATCTGCTCGTCTTTGTCCTGCAAGCGTAATTCAAAATCGGCCAACGCCTGGTTCAGCCCGGCATTGCGGGTTTGCTCGGTCTGCAGCAGGGCGCGGGTTTCGTGCAGTGCCTCGGACTCCTGGGTCAGTGCCAGGCTCTGAATCTCGTACTGCTGATGCAGTTCGGTGTTGGCTTCCCGGGCTTCTTCCAGCTGCGTTTCCAGCGCCTTACGTTGCGATTCGAACTGTTCGCGAGCCTGATCGATCGGCGCTTGCGCCTGCTCTTTCAAGCGTTGTGCCAGTCGTGAAACCAGTGCCAGCAATTCGTCGTCGATGGGTTCCGAGGCCTCTGTTTCCGCCGTTTCAGGGCCGTCGCCCAGTTCTTTCAAATACCGATGAATCGTGGTTTTCGAGCCGGTATTACCCATTTCGATCCGTACTGCATCGATGCTGGGGTTCTCGCCGCGAGCGAGGATCGCCAAACGCGCAGCTTGCACGACTGCCTTATTTACACCGCCACGGGCCATGACTGCTCCTACCATTTCGTGATGTGGTACGTATTACGTAAATACACATTGTACCATTGTGTTGTGAAAGTTAAATACAGCATGTTCTTGACACGGGATATACTGGTATTACCCCGTGTGAGACCCCGAAAGCCGGTTTTGTGTCTGTTCACACGGTACATTTTCAAGAGTCGACCCATGACCGAGCTGGACCGTTACCTGCAAGCCGCCACACGCGACAACACCCGTCGCAGCTATCGAGCCGCCATTGAGCACTTCGAAGTGACTTGGGGTGGATTTCTGCCAGCCACCGGCGACAGCGTGGCGCGTTATCTGGTCGCTCAGGCCGGTGTGCTGTCGATCAACACCTTGAAGCTGCGATTGTCGGCGCTGGCGCAGTGGCACAACAGCCAGGGCTTCGCCGACCCGACGAAAGCGCCGGTGGTACGCAAGGTATTCAAGGGGATTCGTGCGTTGCATCCGGCCCAGGAGAAGCAGGCCGAGCCATTGCAGCTTCAGCATCTGGAACAAGTGATCGAATCCCTGGAGCGAGAAGTGCAAACCGCCTTGAGTCAGGGTGATCGACCGGGATTGCTGCGAGCCAGGCGCGACACGGCGTTGATCCTGTTGGGTTTCTGGCGAGGTTTCCGTAGCGACGAGTTGTGTCGTTTGCAGGTCGAACACGTGCAAGCCACAGCCGGATCCGGCATCAGCTTGTATCTGCCACGCAGCAAAAGTGACCGCGAAAACCTCGGCAAGACTTACCAGACACCGGCCTTGCAGCGGTTATGCCCGGTGCAGGCATACATCGCCTGGATCACTGAAGCCGCTCTGGTGCGCGGGGCGGTCTTTCGCGGTATTGATCGCTGGGGCCATTTGAGCGAGGAGGGCTTGCACGCCAACAGCGTGATCCCATTGCTGCGTCAGGCGCTTGAGCGTTCCGGCATCGCCGCCGACCATTACACCAGCCACTCGTTGCGCCGCGGTTTTGCTTCCTGGGCGCATCAGAGTGGCTGGGACTTGAAGTCATTGATGAGCTACGTGGGCTGGAAGGACATGAAGTCCGCCATGCGCTACATCGAAGCCAGTCCGTTCCTCGGCATGACCCGGCTCTCGGAAAAACCTTTGTAGAGACTCTGCCCGCGATGACCTTGTTGACGACCATCGCGAGCAGGCTCGCTTCCCCAAGATCGTTTTCTTCTATTAATACCTGTGGCTAATAGCGAAAGCCAATCAGCGGCATCAGGTTTGCCAATGAGCCATCCGTCCGTCGAGTGGGTAAAGTCCACTCCATCAAGTTCTTAACCCCTGACGGAGAGTCAACGATGCCTATCATCAACAGCCAAGTTAAACCGTTCAAAGCTACTGCCTACAAAAACGGCGACTTCGTACAAGTGTCGGACGCTGACCTGAAAGGCAAGTGGTCGGTCGTGTTCTTCTACCCAGCCGACTTCACCTTCGTGTGCCCAACCGAGCTGGAAGACCTGGCTGACAACTACGACGCATTCCAGAAGCTGGGCGTCGAGATCTACAGCGTTTCCACCGATACCCACTTCGCTCACGCTGCCTGGCACAACACCTCGCCAGCCATCGGCAAAATCCAGTACACGATGATCGGCGATCCGACTCACGTGATCTCCCGCAACTTCGACGTGCTGATCGAAGAAGCTGGCCTGGCTGACCGTGGCACCTTCGTGATCAACCCAGAAGGCCAGATCAAAATCGTCGAGCTGAACGACGGCGGTGTGGGTCGCGACGCTTCCGAGCTGCTGCGCAAAATCAAGGCTGCCCAGTATGTTGCCGCTCACCCAGGCCAGGTTTGCCCAGCCAAGTGGAAAGAAGGCGAGGCCACTCTGGCTCCGTCCCTGGACCTGGTCGGCAAGATCTAAGTCAGTGACGCGTAATCCGGGGCGGAACTCCGCACCTGCTCAGTAAGCTGCACCGCCCAATAAAAACGCCCGGGCGAGATTCGCTCGGGCGTTTTTTTATGCAAAAAATTCAGTAAAGGAAATCGCCCGTATGTTGGACGCCAATCTTAAAGCCCAGTTGAAATCGTACCTGGAACGGGTCACCCAACCGATCGAGATCGTTGCTTCCCTCGACGACGGTGCGAAATCCCGGGAAATGCTCGAACTGCTGAAAGACGTTGCCAGTCTTTCTACCCAAATTACCTTGCTCGACAACGGTGACGATGCCCGCAAGCCATCGTTTTCGATCAATCGCCCGGGTGCCGATATCAGCCTGCGTTTCGCCGGCATCCCGATGGGCCACGAATTCACTTCGTTGGTGCTGGCTTTGCTGCAAGTCGGCGGCCACCCTTCGAAAGCCAGTGTCGAAGTCATCGAACAGATCCGTTCGCTCAAAGGCGAGTTCAACTTCGAGACTTATTTCTCGCTGTCCTGCCAGAACTGCCCGGATGTGGTCCAGGCGTTGAACCTGATGGCCGTGTTGAACCCCAACATTCGTCACGTCGCCATCGACGGCGCACTGTTCCAGGCCGAAGTCGATGAGCGCCAGATCATGGCGGTGCCCAGCATCTACCTCAATGGGGTGAACTTCGGTCAGGGTCGCATGGGCCTGGAAGAAATCATCGCCAAGATCGACACCAGCGGCATCGAGCGTCAGGCCGAGAAGATCAGCGCCAAGCAAGCCTTTGATGTGCTGGTGGTCGGCGGTGGCCCGGCCGGTGCTTCGGCGGCCATCTACGCCGCGCGTAAAGGCATTCGCACCGGTGTCGCGGCTGAGCGTTTCGGCGGCCAGGTGCTGGACACCATGGCTATCGAGAACTTCATTTCGGTGCAGGAAACCGAAGGGCCGAAACTGGCGGTGGCGCTGGAGGAACACGTCAAGCAGTACGACGTGGACATCATGAACCTGCAACGTGCCGACAAGCTGGTGCCGGGCACGAATGGCGAGCTGCATGAAATTCAATTCGTCAGTGGCGCCAGGCTCAAAGCCAGGACCGTGATCCTGGCGACCGGCGCGCGGTGGCGTGAAATGAACGTGCCGGGAGAGCAGCAATACCGCAACAAAGGCGTGGCGTACTGCCCGCACTGTGACGGTCCACTGTTCAAAGGCAAGCGCGTGGCGGTGATAGGCGGTGGTAACTCCGGCGTCGAGGCGGCCATCGACCTGGCCGGTATCGTGTCCCATGTCACTCTGCTGGAGTTCGATGTGCAACTGCGCGCCGACGCGGTGTTGCAGCGCAAGTTGCACAGCCTGCCGAACGTTACCGTGATCACCAGTGCGCAAACCACTGAAGTGACCGGCGATGGCCAAAAGGTCAACGGCCTGCGCTACAAGGATCGTCAGACCGACGAACTGCGCAGCGTGGAGCTGGAAGGCATCTTTGTGCAGATTGGCCTGTTGCCCAACACCGATTGGCTCAAAGGCACCATCGAGCTGTCACCGCGCGGCGAGATCATCGTCGATGCCCGTGGTGAAACCTCGATACCGGGCGTGTTCGCCGCCGGCGACGTGACCACCGTGCCGTACAAGCAGATCGTGATCGCAGTGGGCGAGGGCGCCAAGGCTTCCCTGAGCGCTTTCGATCATCTGATCCGCACGTCGGCTCCGGCATAAACGCCGAGGCTGAAAACACAAAACCCCATGACTGGTCATGGGGTTTTGTGTTTCAGGCATTGCACAGGGCAGGCCTCTTCTCTGTGGGAGCGAGCCTGCTCGCTCCCACAGGGGGCACACTGAAAGTCAGAGTGGGGCAGGCTGGATGATCTCGACCCAATAGTTATCCGGGTCCTTGATGAACGCCAGGCTCTTCATGCGGCCGTCATTCAGGCGTTTCTGGAAGTCGCAGCCCAGTGCTTCAAAGCGCTCGCACGCGGCAACGATGTCCGGCACCGAGATGCAGATGTGGCCAAAGCCGCGCGGGTCGGTGTTGCCGTTGTGGTAGGCGAAGCCCGGGTCGTTTTCGGTGCCGTGATTGTGGGTCAGTTCGAGAATGCCGGGGATCGATTTCATCCACTCGGTGCGCGCGGCGGCGTCAGCCGGGATCTGTGATTTATCGACCAGCGCGAGGAAGTACAGGCTGAATTCGGCTTCAGGGAAATCGCGTTTTTCCACCAGCGAAAAACCGAGGATGCGCGTGTAGAAATCCAGCGATCTGGTGATGTCCTTGACCCGAAGCATGGTGTGGTTGAAGACGAATTTTTGCGTCGCGGCATCAGGTTGGGCGGTGACGCCGGGGAAGGTGTTCAGTTCGTGCAGGCTCATGGGCCCTCCGGAATGTAAGCGGGGCTATCGAATGGCGACCATGATACGCAAGGGTTCGGACATCACCAAACCCAATGCGTCGGCTATTGCCTGGCAGCCGGCCCGGGCTCAGACTTCACGGTTCAAAACGCGAGTGTTGATTGCAATGATTCGATTCGGTAAATCGGTGTTTATCCTGGTTGGCATGCTGTCTTGGGTCGCCAGCACCCAGGCCGAGACGCCGGTCATGATCTGGCCTGCGGGTTGGCAGGTCGAAGAGATGGCCCCGGGTGATGCCGCTTCCGCTGTTTCCCGCCAGCGCGCGGTGAAAGTCGATTCGGGCGGCACGCCGGTGATGGTGATGGAATTGACCATGACGCAGGTGGAAAGTGGTCACCAGGTGAACCTTGAAGGCGTGTTGCTGGAGATGCGCAAATCAGTGCAGAAAGACTTTTTTCAGGGCGGCTATCAAAGTGTCTGCAACCGGATTCATCCGACGACCTTGAGCCGATTGTCGGCGCTGGAAACCACCTGCACCATTACGCAAAACGGCCGTCATGTGCTTTCTCAGACTTTGGTCGCTGCAGTGGACGCCAATAAAGCCTACGTTCTTTCCTACGCCGGGCAGGCCGAGGCTTATAAGGCCAGTCAGGATGAAATACAGGCGGCGCGTAGCGCCTTGAAACTTTAATCGAAGACTTTAGTGACTTCAGGCTTTATGCCCATGCGGAAATGTTTAGATACCCAAAAGGATTAAGCAGAAAGTTAGCCGGCAAGTAGCGAGTTGATCGACCAACATCGTTGCATTTAGCGGCTATTCATGAAAAAGCCCCGCATTCGCAGGGCTTTTTTAACGGCGCAAGTGCTTAGCCGCGCAACCAGGAATCAACGGTAGAGGCACCGTATTGTTCCTTCCAGGCTTTCAGGCCGCGGTGGTTGCCACCCTTGGTTTCAATCAGTTCACCGGTGTGCGGGTTCTGATAAACCTTGACCACACGAGCGCGGCGGGTTTTAGGCGCCGATGCCTGCTGCAGACCGGATTTGGCCGGGTTCGGATCGAGAATGGCGATGATGTCGCGCAGGCTCTTGCCGTAGGTTTTCATCAGCCCCTGGAGCTTTTCTTCGAATTCGATTTCTTTCTTGAGCCCGGCATCGTTCTTCAGGGACTCAAGCTGCTTGAGCTGCTCTTGAAGGGCCTTTTCAGCTGCACGAAATTCAGCGAGTCTGGACAATATCTTTACTCCAATAGTGTGTTTGGCTGATACCAACCGCAAACAAAGCTATAAGCCAAGAGCCTTGAAGCGACTCGGTGATAAATGGCTCGCCTGCCAAATAACCGCAGGCAAGAAAAATTGTAGTAGTTAATGAGGCAAGAGTAAATCATGTCTTTTTTTTCATGTAACCAAGCGCGGTTTTTTGTTTCAAATTGGTGCCTTCTATCGCTGTCTCGTCGCTTGAAAACGTTAGTTAATGGTCACTTAATGCACTAACGAACTCCACCCCGGGCATCGGTCGCCCATACAGATAGCCTTGCAGGAAGTTAACGTTATGGGCGGTCAGGTAATCACTTTGTGCCTGTGTTTCCACACCTTCTGCAACCATCGCCAGATCGAGCTTGGCGGCCAGTTCCATGATGCTGTCCAGAATGTGGCCGGACAGTGTGTCGATGCCGATCATCGCAACGAAACTCTGGTCGATTTTCAGGTAGTCGACATTGAACTGGCGCAGGTAGCCGAGACTGGAATGGCCGGTACCGAAGTCATCGATGGCGATCTTCACCCCCAGTTCGTGCAACTGCTCGAACAATTGATGGGTAACAGGCGTGGGCTCGATCAGTTCGCGCTCGGTCAACTCCAGCACCAGGTAAATGGACCCCGGCGCGAAAGCTGCGAGGAATCGGCGGCAATCTTCGACCAGGTCCAGATCCTGGCAGTGATTGGCGGTGATGTTGATGCCGATGTGAAAGGGCTCTTTGAACGACGCGGACAGCGGCGCCAGCAGCGCGGAGGTCTGTTGCATCAATGAGCGGGTCATCGGCACGATCAGTCCGGAGTATTCGGCGAACGGAATGAAAAGGTCCGGACGCACCAGGCCCTCTTTCGGGTGATTCCAGCGCATCAATACTTCAATACCCGACAGTTTTTTGCTGTCACCGTGCACGACCGCCTGGAAGTAAGGAACGAACTCTGCCGCTTCCAGCGCACGCTTCATTTCATGAGTCGGTGATGACGAGCGTTTTTGCAGCAGGTGCCCGATCAAACCGGAAACAGCACCAAAAAAGATCAGCAGGCTGAACAGCGGCGGATATTCACTGCTCATGTAGCGCCAGGTTTCGCCTTCGGGAAAACCGGCCTCTACGCCAAAGGCATAACGGGAAGACTCGAGCCTGGTTTGCGCCACCGGAAATTCTGGCAAGGCGTCATCATGAAACTGGCCGTCGGCGGACAACCAATTGGGGCCGACCTGCAAAACCAGCAGCGTCTTGCCGCCGATCATGCGCAAGACGTTACTCAGGTGATAGCCATCGAGCATGCTCATCGCGCCGCGTTTGCCTTCACCAAGCCGATACACCAGCAATGCGGTGTCGGGCGTGACCGGGTTGCCCTTCATTAATTGCAAACGACCCCCGGCATAGTCCCCAGATGCGATCTTCTCGTGATAGTCGCCAAACAGCGAACTGCAATAAATGGTGTCATCCCACACCAGATTGGTCGAACGCACGAAAGGGCGCCGGGTGACTTGTTCGCGCAACGCCAGGTTGACATCGATGCAACTCTGTCCGGCCAGTGGCAGTAATTCCCGTGCAGCCTGAGCGGTGTTGTCGAGCATCAGTTCGAATTGACGGGTGGCTGCTTCGGCGGTTAGTTCAGCGCTTTGTTTAAGTGTTCGTTCAGCCTGCATATAAAGAATGACAGCACCCAGCACGACCGGGAGCAATCCGCTTGCGAGGGTCACAGAAATCCTGGTGCTGCGTTTGCGGGTCTTGGCGTTCAGTGGCATTCGCGAAACCTGTCGCAATAACATAGGGCTCTCAAATGCCGGCAGGACGCAACGCCCTGCGAGAAGAGTTCAAGTTCGAGCCATGATAGTTGGCTCTTGGCACTTGTGCCGCTCAACGGTAATCGAGCCGCTGGGCCAGTTTGATGAAGGCCAGCGCCGCCGGTGATGCCTGGCGCTGATCGAGTACGGCCAGGCCGACCTGTCGGACTACGGCGGGGGACAGATTCTTTTTCACATAGCGGCTGTCATTCAGTTCGGGTAACGAGCCTTCGGCGACCACGGTCAAGGCCTCGCCGCGCCCCACCGTGTCGAGGGTGCTCAGCAACTGCGAGCAGCGGAAACGGATATTAGGGGTCAGTCGGGCGGCGTTGAACAACCGTGTCACCAGCTCCGAGGATCCGGCCTCGGTCAATACGAAAGGGGCGTGGCACAAGTCGCTCAGGCTCACGCTGTCGCGGGTCGCCAGCGGATGATTGGCCGGCAGCAGCGCGACCATCTGGTCCTCCATCAGCGCCACTGTGTCAAAACGCTCGTCAGGCAGCACCACAAAACCAATGTCGATGCGCCGTTCTTCCAGCCACTGGACCACCTGACGATCCGGGCCTTCGTCGATGTGAACCTCGATGCCCGGATGTTCGGCGCGGTAGTGCTGCAGGATCGAGGGCAGCAATTTGATCGACGAAGTAGGGCCGAATGAGCCGATGCGCAAGGTACCGCGTTTCATGCCCCGGGCATCCGCCGCTTCCTGGCGCAAGGTATTGGCCAGCCCGAGCATGGCCCGCGCGCGCAGCAAAAGCTGCTGGCCGATATCGCTCAATTCAACCGGGGATTGATGGCGGCGCAGCAGTTCGACGCCCAGTTCCTGCTCCAGGGATTTCAACGCATGGGACACCGCCGATTGGGTCATCCCCAGGCGATTGGCCGCCGCCGTGAAGCCGTGGAGTTCAGCCACGGTGGAGAAGATTTCCAGTTGTGTGAAGGTCATGAGTGATTACTCATTTTACGATGACTGAGTATTAGTCCAATGATACAACATCCCTTCGATTGCGAACCCGGAGACGTATGTCCACATGTGAACAAAGCTTGTCCAGACAGTCCAATGTGCCCGTTTATTTGAAATTGGCGACGGTCACCATGATCTGGGGCGGCACCTTTGTGGCCGGGCGGTTTCTGGCTGACAGCCTCAGTCCGCTGTTTGCCGCCAGCCTGCGGTTCCTTCTGGCCAGTGCGGCGTTGCTGCTGTTTTTATTCCTGACCCGCGTACGGCTGGTGCGTCCCAGCCCCAGGCAATGGTTGCAATTGGTGCTGCTGGGGTTTTTCGGGATCTTCTTTTACAACCTCTGTTTCTTTTATGGCCTGCATTACATCAACGCCTCGCGGGCGTCGTTGATCGTGGCGCTGAACCCGGCGGTGATCGGCCTGGCCTCGTGGCTGTTATTCAAGGAGCGCTTGAGTCCGCTGAAAGTCATCGGTATCGCCATCTGCATTGCCGGCGCAAGCCTGGTGATCGTCAGCCGCAACCCGCAACTGCTCGCCGACAATCCCGACGCCTGGATCGGCGACCTGTTGATTCTCGGTTGCGTACTCGGCTGGGGGATTTATTCGCTGTGCTCCAGGGAGCTGAATCACGGCCTGGGGCCGGTGCAAACGGTGACCTGGTCGATTTTGCTGGGCACCTTGATGCTATGGCTGATTTGTGCGATTCGCGGCGAGGTGAGTGTGCAAGCACTTGCCAGTCTTGGCCCGACACAGTGGCTGAGCCTGATGTACCTGGGCGTATTGGGCTCGGCCCTGGCGTACATTGGCTACTACGACGGCATCCGCAAGATCGGTGCGACCCGCTCCGGTGTGTTTATCGCCCTGAACCCGCTGACAGCGGTGATCCTCGGCGCGCTGCTGCTGGGTGAGCAACTGACGCTGGCGATGTACGTGGGGGGAGGGCTGGTTCTGACGGGGATTTACCTGTGCAACAAACCCCTTGCGTCTACGGGTAAAAAGCGGATTTTATACAGAAGGCGGACAAACTGATTTACGCTGTGTAGAATCAGGTTACGCATATAAGAATAACGTCTTCTGGCAGCAGAAGCCTCGCCCGCAAGAGCCTTGGGTCGACAATGAAGAGTTTTGGGTTTCAATTGATCTACGGTGACTTCCTCGCCCGCAGCGTGCGGGGCATCTCCTGCGCGCCACCCACCGGTCTCAGCATTGCTAGCAACTAACCTTTGTTAATTGATTAGAATGATGAGGCGCCAACCATGGCAGATTTATACGAAAACCCAATGGGCCTGATGGGCTTCGAGTTCATCGAATTCGCATCGCCAACCCCCAACACCCTGGAGCCGATCTTCAAGATCATGGGCTTCACCAAGGTCGCGACCCACCGCTCCAAAGACGTGCACCTTTATCGCCAGGGCGCAATCAACCTGATCCTCAACAACGAACCCAACAGCGTGGCCTCGTACTTTGCGGCCGAGCACGGTCCGTCGGTGTGCGGCATGGCGTTCCGGGTCAAGGATTCGCAGAAAGCCTATAAGCGTGCCCTGGAACTCGGAGCCCAGCCGATCCATATCGAAACCGGCCCGATGGAGCTGCACCTGCCGGCGATCAAAGGCATCGGCGGCGCGCCGCTGTACCTGATCGACCGTTTCGGTGAAGGCAGCTCGATCTACGACATCGACTTCGTATACCTCGAAGGCGTGGACCGCCACCCGGTCGGTGCCGGCCTGAAGATCATCGACCACCTGACCCACAACGTGTATCGCGGCCGCATGGCCTACTGGGCGAACTTCTACGAGAAGCTGTTCAACTTCCGCGAGATCCGCTACTTCGACATCAAGGGCGAATACACCGGCCTGACGTCCAAGGCCATGACCGCGCCGGATGGCATGATCCGCATCCCGTTGAACGAAGAATCGTCCAAGGGCGCCGGGCAGATCGAAGAGTTCCTGATGCAGTTCAACGGCGAAGGCATCCAGCACGTTGCGTTCCTGTCCGACGACCTGATCAAGACCTGGGATCACCTGAAAAGCATCGGCATGCGCTTCATGACCGCGCCACCGGACACCTACTATGAAATGCTCGAAGGCCGTTTGCCGAACCACGGCGAGCCGGTCGGCGAACTGCAGGCAAGGGGCATTCTGCTGGACGGCTCGTCCGAATCGGGCGACAAGCGTCTGCTGCTGCAGATCTTCTCGGAAACCCTGATGGGACCGGTGTTCTTCGAATTCATCCAGCGCAAGGGTGACGATGGTTTCGGCGAAGGCAACTTCAAGGCGCTGTTCGAATCCATCGAGCGCGACCAGGTTCGTCGTGGTGTGTTGTCTACTGATTAACCCGGTCTACCGCTAAAAACTGTGGGAGCGAGCAGGCTCGCTCCCACATTGATTTGTGTTTGCCTTAAGGCCGTCGCTGGCGCATCAGGTGTTTGAACCCTTCAAACACCAACACCAGCACTGCCAACCAGATCGGGATATAGGTCAGCCACTCACCCGGCTTGATGCTTTCACCCAGCAACAACGCGACACCGAGCAACAGCACCGGCTCTACATAACTCAACAAGCCGAACAGGCTGAACGGCAGCAAGCGGCTGGCGATGATGTAGACCACCAGTGCCGAGGCGCTGATCAGGCCGAGCAGCGGAATCAGCCAGGCCAATGCCGGGTGTTGATCGAAGACGCCGAAGCCTTGCTCGCCACCGTGCACGAACCAGTAGGCAATCGGCAGCATCAGGGTCATGTCCACCCACAGTCCGCCGAGGTTGTCAGCCTTCAGCCATTTGCGCAGCACGAAGTACAGCGGATAGCCCACGACCACCACCAGTGTGGCCCAGGAAAAACCACCGACCTGATACAACTCATTGACCACGCCCAGGCTGGCGAAGAACACCGCGACTTTTTGCAGGTACGACAGGCGTTCACCGTAGGCGATGCGCCCGGTCAGCACCATGGCCAGCGGCAACAGGAAATAACCCAGCGACACGTCGAGGCTGTAGCCGTTGAGCGGTGCCCACATGAACAGCCAGAGTTGTACACCCAGCAACGCCGACGAGACGATCAGGCCGCCGATCAACTTCGGCCGGAGGCTGATCCGCCGTGCCAGGTCAGCCACACGCCGCCATTCGCCGGACACCACCATGAACACGGTCATGCACGGCACGGTCAGCAGCATGCGCCAGCCGAAAATCTCCACGCCGCTCAGGGGGGTGAGCAGCGAAGTGTAGTAATACATGACGGCAAACAGCACCGAGGCTGAAACCGATAGAGCGATACCTTTAGACAAGCTGTCCTCGCGAGGTTTGAAGGTGAAACGGGGTGCGGAGGATACGTGGTTTTTGTGCTGAATATTGTTCGGGTGATCAATATTTCCCACAGCCCAGTGACGAACCCTTGTGGGAGCGAGCCTGCTCGCGAAGGCGGAGGAGCAGTCAGTGATGATGTCAACTGACCTGGCGCTTTCGCGAGCAGGCTCGCTTCCACAGGTGGGCTATGTGTTACTTCAGTTGTTGTGCGGTTTACGACCTGAGACGAAATGGCTCACATCATTGAACCCCGGTGTCGACGCATGACCCGGCGTCACGAGTGAATCAATGAACGCTTCATCTTCAGTCGTAATCTTCACTGCCTGCGCCTGAGTGTAGGCATCCCACTGCGCTTCGGTGCGCGGGCCGACGATGGCCGAGGTGACGGCGCGGTTGTTCAGCACCCAGGCGATGGCGAACTCGACGATGCCCACCCCGCGTTCCTGGGTGTATTGCTGGATCTGCTGGGCGATGCGCAAGGACTCTACGCGCCATTCGGTTTCCAGGATGCGTTTGTCCTGGCGCCCGGCGCGGCTGTTGGCGTCCGGTTTCACGTCCGGCGCATACTTGCCGCTGAGCACGCCGCGCGCCAGCGGGCTGTAGGGCACCACGCCCAGTCCATAGTTTTGCGCGGCGGTGATCTGCTCGGTTTCGGCCTGGCGGTTGACGATGTTGTACAGCGGCTGGCTGATCACCGGCCGGTCGACCCCCAGCTTATCGGCGACACGTATGACTTCGGCAATGCGCCAGCCCCGGTAGTTCGACAAACCCCAATAGCGGATCTTGCCCTGACGAATCAGATCGCCAATCGCCGACACCGTGACTTCCAGCGGCGTGTTGTGGTCTTCGCGGTGCAGGTAATAGATGTCGAGGTAGTCAGTACCGAGGCGCGTCAGGCTGGCGTCGATGCTATTGAACAGGTGCTTGCGGCTCAGGCCGCTGCGGTTCGGCACCCCATCCACCGGACCAAAACCGACCTTGGTGGCCAGGACCCATTCATGGCGGCGACTGGCGATCGCTTCGCCAACGATTTCTTCGGAGCGGCCGTTGGTGTAGACATCGGCGGTGTCGATGAAATTGATGCCCTGATCCCAGGCCTTGCCGATGATCCGCAGGGAATCTCCGGGGCTGGTCTGTTCGCCGAACATCATAGTGCCCAGGGTCAGAGTGGACACCTGCAAACCCGAATGACCCAGCGTGCGGTAGCTCATGATGAAGTCCTTTTGCCAGTGGGAAGGCTCAATCAAATACCAGAACAATCGCGCGGGGCAAACTGATTTATCAACTACACAAAATCAAAACGGTGGGAGCGAGCTTGCTCGCGAAAGCGGAGTGTCAGTCAACTTGTTTGTTGAATTTCATACCGTATTCGCGAGCAGGCTCGCTCCCACAGGGGATTGGTATTACACCCGCAGCGTGCGCGTCATGCGCAACGCCAGCAGACTCCCGCCGACAATCACCCCCGCCAGTACATACAACGCCGCATCGGTCGACCCGCTAGTGTCCTTGACCCAACCCACCAGGTACGGGCTGAGGAAACCGGCCATCTGCCCCATGGAGTTGATCAGCGCCAGGCCACCGGCGGCTGCGCCGGCGCTGAGCATTGCGGTCGGCACCGGCCAGAACATCGGCAGGCCGGTGAGGGCGCCCATGGTGGCAATGGTCAGGCCGAGGATGGCGATGGCCGGGTTGGCGGCGAAATTCACGGCGATCAACAGACCGAGCGCGCCCATCAGCATCGGCACCACCAAATGCCAGCGGCGTTCCTTGCGCAGGTCCGCCGAGCGTCCGACCATCAGCATGAACAGCGCTGCCAACAAATAGGGGATCGCACTCAGCCAGCCGATCACCAGATTATCGCTGAAGCCCAGGTTCTTGATGATCGATGGCAGCCAGAAGTTGATCGCGTAAACGCCGCTCTGGATACAGAAGTAGATCAGGCCGAAGGCCCAGATCGCCGGGTTCTTGAACACCGCCAGCAGCGAATCGCTGGTGGTTTTCGGCTTGTTGGCCAGGTCCTCGGCGTGGTCGGCTTCCAGCACCGAGCGTTCGAACGGCGTGAGCCACTTGGCGTTGGCGTAACTGTCGCTGAGCAGGAAGTAGGCGAGGGCGCCGAGGATCACGGTCGGAATGCCTTGCAGCAAAAACATCCACTGCCAGCCCGCCAAGCCACCTTGGCCAGCGGCGAAGTGGTTGAGGATCCAGCCGGAAAACGGACTGCCCAACAGGCCCGATACCGGGATCGCCGACATGAACAGCGCCATGATGCGGCCACGGCGGAAGGTCGGGAACCACTGCGAAAGGTAGAGCACCACGCCCGGGAAGAACCCGGCTTCGGCCGCGCCGGTGAACAGGCGCAAGGTGTAGAACTCGGTCGGCGTGGTGACGAACAGAAGGCAGGTCGACAGCGTGCCCCAGGTGATCATCATCAGCGCGATCCAGCGCCGTGGTCCAAATTTGGTCAGGGCCAGGTTGCTGGGCACGCCGCACAGCACGTAGCCGATGAAGAAGATTCCGGCGCCAAGGCCGTAGACCGTTTCGCTGAACTTCAGCGCGTCGAGCATCTGCAACTTGGCGAAGCCGACGTTGACCCGGTCGAGGTAGTTGAACAGGTAGCAGATGAAGATGAAGGGGATCAAACGCAGGGTGATGCGCTTGTAGACGGCGTTTTTCTCGTCAACGATGGCCTGGGTAGCGGCGGCGCTCTGTGACATGGCGGCTCTCTCTTTATTATGATTTTTTGCGATGCAAAGGGTAACGTTGATCGCCCTGCGAGTCTCGGCCACCGCCCGGGTCGTTGTCTTTGTGCCGGCGCACAGGGTTTGCCACCCAGCCCTGTGCGGGCGAACAATCAGCCCATCACGAATTCAAGGAACACCGCTATGTTCGAACTCGATCACGACCTGGCCCAGGACATCGTCGACCGGGCAATGGCCATCCTGCCGTACAACGTCAACGTCATGGACAGTCAGGGATTGATCCTCGGCAGCGGCGAACCGGAGCGGGTCAATACCCGCCATGAAGGCGCGCAACTGGTGCTGGCCAACGGGCGCGTGGTGGAGATCGACGCGCAGACCGCGGTTCATCTCAAAGGCGTGCAGCCGGGCATTAACCTGCCATTGATGCTCGACCAGCGCTTGATCGGTGTGCTGGGCATCACCGGCGAACCCGAACAATTGCGCACTTACGCCGAACTGGTACGGATGACCGCCGAGATGCTGGTGGGCCAGCGCAATCAACAGGCCGAGCAGCAATGGCGGCGCCAGCGTTGCGATGACCTGTTGGCGTTGCTGCTCAGCGACGCCGGGAGTTCACCGCGATTGATCGACGAGGCGCAACAGCTCGGGTTGAAGCCGCAAATGACCCGGGTGCCGTACTTGTTCGAACTGGGCCTGGAGCACGGGCCGGGGCAAACCGTCGAGGCGCTCAGTGCCTGGTTGACCAGCCGCTATCCCGACAGTTGGTGCGTGAGTTCGGCCAAGTCCTCGTTGCTGTGGTGCCGGCCGGCGAACCAGAACGTCGAGCATGACCGCCTGCTGGAAAAACTCGACGGCCTGGGCTGGAACATTCTGCGCATCGCCGTGGGCGGGCAGGCCGATGGGCTGACGGGGTTGTGCCGCTGTTATCGTCGGGTCGGTGACTTGCTGGCCTACGGACGCGATGTGCTGCCGCAATCGCGCTTGTTGACACTGACCCGCTATCGCTTGCCGGTGATGCTCTGGCGTCATCGCAACGACGACGCCCTTGATGAATTGCTCAACCCGTTGCGCAAAGTCATCGCCAAGGACAGCAACGGCCAACTGTTGGCGACCCTGCGCAGTTGGTGCGACCACGACGGCCAGAGCCAGGCCTGCGCTGAAGCGCTGGGGATTCATCGCAACAGCTTGCGCTACCGGATGGAGCGGATCGCCGAGCTGAGCGGCGTCGACCCACTGCGCCTCGATGGCATGCTCGCCCTTTACCTCGGCGTTCAGCTACTCCCCCAGACCGACGACACATCCCCCCTGTAGGAGTTGCCGAAGGCTGCGATCTTTTGATTTTGCTTTAGATCAAGATCAAAAGATCGCAGCCTTCGGCAACTCCTACAGGGGAAGGGCGCGCAGAAGGTTTTGTGGAAATGAACAATAATCCTCATGACCGCTTGTGCAGCGGACCGGCGTCATTGTGCTTGCCGGCTGGCAGCATGGGGGCATTGGAACTGGAGAATTCCCATGAAAATCGTGATTGCCCCCGATTCGTTCAAGGACAGCCTGAGTGCCCAGGGCGTGGCCGATGCCATTGCCCTTGGCTGGGCCGAGGTCTGGCCCGATGCACAGTTGATCAAATGCCCGATGGCTGACGGCGGGGAAGGGACGGTGGAGTCGGTGCTGGCGGCGTGCGATGGTCAGCTTCGGCATGCCGTGGTGCAAGGGCCGCTGGGTACGACGGTCGAAGCCGCCTGGGGCTGGTTGCCCGACAGCCACACCGCGATCATTGAAATGGCCGAGGCCAGCGGCTTGCAATTGGTGCAGGTCGATCAGCGCGATGCCTGCATCAGCAGCACTTTCGGCACCGGTGAACTGATTCGCGCCGCTCTCGATGCAGGCGCACAGCGAGTCATTCTGGCCATCGGCGGCAGTGCCACCAATGACGGCGGTGCCGGGGCGATGCAAGCGTTGGGCGTGAAACTGCTTGATGCCCAAGGCCAGCCCCTGGCACCGGGCGGCCTTGCCCTTGCGCAGCTGTTCCGCATTGATCTGAGCGACATCGATCCACGCCTGGCCGAGGTGCGTTTCGACATCGCCGCCGATGTGAACAATCCCCTCTGCGGTCCCCACGGCGCTTCAGCGATTTTCGGCCCGCAAAAAGGTGCCTCGCTCGAGCAGGTTCAACTGCTGGACCACGCCCTCGGTCACTTCGCCGATCACTGCGCAAATGTGTTGAGCAAGGATGTACGCGACGAGCCCGGTAGCGGTGCCGCTGGCGGCTTGGGATTTGCCGCCAAGGCGTTTCTCGGTGCGCAGTTCAAGGCAGGTGTCGAGGTGGTGGCGGAGTTGGTCGGCCTGGCGGATGCCGTGCAAAACGCTGATCTGGTCATCACCGGCGAAGGGCGTTTCGATGCCCAGACCCTGCGTGGGAAAACTCCGTTCGGCGTCGCTCGGATTGCCCGGCAACAGGGTGTTCCAGTGATCGTCATCGCCGGCACCTTGGGCGAGGGGTATCAGGCGTTGTATGAGCATGGCATCGACGCCGCATTCGCCCTGGCGAGCGGGCCGATGACTCTTGCGCAAGCCTGCAGCGAAGCGCCTCGCCTGTTGCGTGAGCGGGCGAGCGATATTGCCCGCGTGTGGCGGGTGGCTGCGCGCAGAGCCTGACTCTGCTGCGGTTTCAAAGTGGGTGTTCGCACTGCCTTCACCCGGCTACCTGTCAACTTTGACAGTATCGCGTTAAAAAAAAACGGCGCTTAATTCTTCCAGGTCTTGCGACCGGGCAGAACGACAAGCGCTTAGCAGTGTTTAGCCATGGGTTGAACTGCCAGAGAAGTTTGAAGGCCATGACGCTGTTCATGGCTGAACTGAAACGGATTTGGAGAGACAAACATGGCCAGTTCATTCCAGAAACTGACTGCTGAGCAGGTGCGGGACCGTTATCGTCAAAGGTTCCCCCGGGCCGATCTAGTGAAACCCACGATCGTTGATGCCATGGATGGCACTGGATTGATACACAGCAGCAAGCTTGATTTCGCATTGAAAGTCAAAATTCCATTGTGGACTGAACGAGCACCCTTTCCGGGGGCGGTCAATGTGTTGACGATGGAGTGGCTGCTTCCCTCTTCAAAGCAATGGCGAGGCTTCGGTGACCCGGAAGATATTCCCTGGCCCGGCGATTTGCCCGACTCCGCATTCCCACTGGATAGGAGTATCCCGGTTGAGGTATTCAGTGAACACGAAGGGCCGTTTGAATTTCGTTACCGCGTAAAAAACTGGAATAACGCAACCGAACGAGTATCACTGACGGCCCCGGTGCTGCTCGATAGATCCGGGCCGCCCTGGGTCAATCCGCTCACGGCCATGATCGATATCGTTGAAAAGCCCGTGATCACCGATGCTGTTTTGGCGCGAGACGGAGGGGTCTATTGCTTCATCCCGGATTTTGTCGACGCTGACAGGGATGATGTATGGGTTGACGTGTACTGGATGACCAGGCCGCCTTTGCCGACGGAGACTATTACCGATTTTCTCGTGCTTAGCACCCAGCTTCCTTCAGATCGCAAAGTGTTGATACCTGAGGATGTGATCAAGGGTTATGGCTCCAAGACCCAATACGCTGTGGCTGTCCTGCGCGATAAGGCAGGTAACCCCGGTGAACGGTCGCTTCCGGCTACGGTACCGGTTGCGCTGGGTATTCTGCCCAGTGGCTTGCAGCGTTGCACGGTACCTCTGGCCGAGGACGCCGAGACATTGATTGATCGGGCCGACGCGGCTTTTCCAACCAAGGTCCATATCGAGGAGTACACAGGATGGGACGATAGTCATGGCGTACAGATTTGGTGGGGGGGGGCAGAAGCTTCCCCTCACATCCGTTGGCTCACACAATAAGTGGCCACTGGAAATTCAAGTGCCCTGGTCCATCATGTCACTCGTGTACGACTTTGACTCGACCACGCATGTACAAGCCATCGATGTCGACTACCAGATTCTGGTAGGCGATTACCCCTTTGATTCACCGGGTCCTGTCAATATCAATACGGACTTCGCGACTCCCAAGCCGGGTGACCCTGACCCCGAGCCAATCGATATTAGTCTGAATTTAATTGAATTCTTGAGTTTTAGTGGCAGCAGTACCGAATTGACACTGAACGATATCGATGAAGACGCAACCGTATTTATCGAACTGTACGATGGCCCTGAGATCGGCGTTACCTTTACGCCTCGCTACAATGGCGTTCCCCTCTTGGCAGCCCCTCATGTCGTCGATGGAAATGAAGAACCAAACGAAAAAATACCCTTCACCGTGACGTGGGACGAAATCAAACAGTTTCCAGTCATGGAAAACTTGCCGATTGATTACACCCTGACGCATCCAGACTTCAAGAACCCGCAGCAATCAGGTCCTGCCCACATTGATGTGCTCGTTGAAACCGTCCAACATCCTGATCCGCAATTCCCGGAAATACCGGGCGAGCCGGCGAATTTGATCAACTGTAACTTCCTGCGCGAGAAAGGTGGGGTATGGGGCATTGTGATGCACGTTCCAAAATCGACCTATCTGAAAAAAAATACCGCGATAGTGCTTGAGTGGAAAACTTATGAGCCCGGTGGTACGGAAATAGCCACCCACACCGAGACGCTGACTGTTTCCCAGGAAGAGGAAGATAACGGTCTCGATTGGCTCGTACCCCATGACAAATGCCTGAAACCGACGTATCCCGATTACAGTTATGGGGTAGGCAAGATGAAATACACAATCACCGTGCGCGGAACTCCTGTGCCATCCACCACGGTTGAAAGGTTCATTGCCGTATTTGAAGCTGACGGCGGTGCGGGCAACATGAACTGCAAAATCCCCAGACCTTGAAGCCATTTAACAACAGGCAGCAGGAAGAGCGCATTTTCCTGCTGCCGGTCATTGAGTGTGGCCAGATTTCGGAAAAGTCCTACAGACGCATCTGAGGGTTCTGAATAACTTTGCCGCCCCGGTTTGTAGGGCAAGGCATAAGCCCTGACGAACTCCAGCTCAATGACTTTTGTGGTGCTTGATGAACGCTAGACGAACCTTTGCCTTACATCCTCTTTCGGCTTCCTTGAAGTGGATGACGCTCTTGCCCCTGTTGCTGACCAGTACTCATTCGTTGGCAAGAATCATTGATGGTGGCCTGCCGGTGGAGATTGACAGCAGCGTGCCCGCCGAATCGTACTTGTTGCGAAATGCGGCGCATCTGATGGCCAATGGTGCGACCACTCACAATATCCGGGCTGAATCCAATTCTTCCGTGACCCTGAATGCCTCGACGGTGACCTCGGTGACCAGCAACGTCGGCGTCGAGTTGGTCGACAGCAATGCAACGATCACCGGCAGCAGTGTGATCGGGAACAGGGAGGGGCTTTCTCTTGGTTCCGCCGCTGCTGCCCCGGTGGGCTCCACGGCAACAGTGACTGACAGTCTCATTTCAGGGGGAAATACCGGTATTACAGCCGGTGACCTGAGCAAGTTGACCCTGAATCGATCCGTGGTCACCAGTGGAACCACCGGGCGGGGGCTTCAGCTTGCCAATGGTTCGGTCTCGGCAACGGCCAGTACTATTCGTGGCGGCGACAATGGAGTGCTTTTCGTGCCCAGTGGCAGTGTCGGCACGCCCGGACGCCTGGTACTCGACAGCACCCTTGTGCAAGGGCAAAACGGTGCGGCGATTGTCGTCAATGACTTTGGCCTGGCACCCGTTTCAGCCACGATCGAAGTGAACAACGGCTCCACCCTGGTGGGTGGTAACGGGCGGATCCTGCAAGTCGATGGCGTATCGACGGCCAATCTGACGGTTGATAACAGCCTGCTGGTGGGTGACGTCGTTGCGGGCTCCGGCGCAACCGCGAACATCACCTTGCAAAACCACGCAACCCTGACCGGCCAGCTTGAAAACGTCAATCGGTTGGCCATCAACAGCGACGCTCGCTGGGTGATGGTCGGTGACGGCAGCGTCGCGAACATGGAGCTGAACGGTGGTGCTGTGCAGTTCGGCAATCGGGGAGAGTTTTTCAAGCTGACGGTGGGTAACTTGTCGGGCACCGGCGGTACATTTTCAATGCACACCAATTTCGGGCAGATCGATACCCTGACCGTCACCGGAACCGCGACGGGCAATCACAGCGTTGAAATCGATGCCAGCGGGTTTGAACCCGTGGCTGCCGGTGCCATTCCGGTGATTCATATCGCGGCGGGTGACGCAGAGTTTTCGTTGCGTGATGGTCCGGTCGACCTGGGTGCTTACTCCTATGAACTGCTTAAACAAGGCAATAACGACTGGTACCTGAATACGGCAACAAAGGTCATCAGCCCTGCTGCGGCATCGGTCATGGCGTTGTCCAATGCCACCCCCACGGTCTGGAATGGCGAGCTCACGACATTGCGCAGCCGCATGGGCGAAGTGCGGATGGACCACGGTAAGGCCGGTGGGTGGGTTCGCGCCTATGGCAACAAGTTCGATGTCGATGCCGGTTCCGGCGCGGCTTACCAGCAAAGCCAGCAAGGTTTTTCGTTTGGCGCCGATACGCCCGTGGGGGACGAGTGGCTGGTGGGCCTGCTGGCCGGTTACAGCCAATCCGAGCTGAATCTGAGCCACGGCACCCGCGGTACGGTCGACAGCTATTATGCCGGCCTTTACACCACCTGGTTGGCTGCCAACGGTTACTACTTCGACGGGGTAGTGAAGTTCAACCACTTCCAGAACGCGTCTGACGTGCGCCTCAGCGACGGTAAAAAAACCAAGGGTGACTACAACACCAACGCTGTCGGTGCCTCCCTGGAGTTCGGCCGGCATATCAAATTGGCCGACGACTATTTTGTCGAGCCGTACACCCAACTGTCGGGCGTGATCGTTCAAGGCAAAAGTTATGCCCTGGACAACGGTCTGACAGCCGAAGCCGATCACACAGGTTCATTGCTGGCCGAGGTCGGAGCGACCGCCGGACGCAACTTCATACTGGGTGAGGGCAAAGTGATTCAGCCCTACCTCCGTGCCGCTTACATGCACGAGTTTGCCAGGAGCAACGAGGTCAAGGTCAACAACAATGCGTTCAACAATGATCTGTCCGGCTCCCGTGGCGAGTTGGGTGCCGGGATTGCGCTGACCCTGACCGACCGGGTTTCGCTGCATGCTGATGTTGAATACAGCAAGGGCGACAAGATTGAACAGCCGTTGGGTTTCAACATCGGTGCGCGCTATAGCTGGTGAACACACCGAAAGGGACGGCGGGGGAGGGAATGCCTTCCCCGGTTCTTCTGACTTTAACACCGGCCTTTTAGCGGCCTGTGACACAGGTAAAAACATGACGATGCAGTTTTTAACAAACCTGCCGTAGACCCCCTGAAAGGGAATGTCCCGGCGCACCACTGAATGAGGGAATCATCATGCCCAAGCATTCCGCCCCTTCCGATAAGCCTCAAAACCTTCCTGCTCCTACAGTTGTCGGAATCGTTCCTCCAATGCCGGGCGGTGAAGAGAATCTGTTACCTGTGGGGGCGTGGCAGTTTCCACTGCGCATCGTGTTTGATTGGTGGGAAGATCCCTCGTCATTGCCAATGTACGCCGATGTCGTCCAGCTTATCTGGAATGGTGACGAGGCTAATCCCGTCGCGGAAAAACGATATGACGGGAGCAACTATCCGAATCCCCCTCCTGATCTCTGGCTGGATGTTCCTCCCTCTCGATTGGAGGAAGGGATTCATACCTTGTATTACCTGCTCAAACCCTGGAATGGTTCGACGCCACAGCCATCGGCACCTGTGACCATCACCATCGATAAAACAGCACCCGTCCTCGCCACGTCCAGCAAACTGATTTTCCCTCCAGCCGTTCTCCCCCCCAACAAACTCGACGCCCGCTATCTTGAGCAAAACGGCGACCAGGTGAAGGTCAACCTTCCTGCCTATACGACACCCAAGCCCTGGGACCGCATCACCTGGTTTTATGGGACAACGCCAGGCACGACGAATCAGGGTGGATTCATCGAGCTTGACGAAAGAAACTACGCCGAGCCCGTTGTCATCACGATTGAAGGTCAGTTCCTGCGGGACAAGGGCAAAGGCCATCGGTATGTGAGGTATGAGGTACAGGACCGCGCAGGCAACAAAAGCTTGAGTTCCGACGTTGTTGAACTGGACGTTGATGCCATGCCGATCCCGCGGACCTTTCTACCGTCAAAGGTCAAGGAGGCCAGCGGCGGTGCAAACAGCGGCGTGGTGAAACCAGGCGATTTGGTTGCTGGTGCCACGGTAATCATCCCGTCCGGGGCGATCTTTTATGCGGGCGAGCGGGTGTTCGTGCAATGGGCGGCGCGGGGCACGGTCGGCGAGTTCCGAACCGAAGTGCCGGTTGCGACAGAGCCGCGAGAGTGCAAGATCCCGAACACCAACATTGCCCAGCATATGGGCAAGAGCCTGCCGGTGAGATATGAAGTGTTCGAGCGGCCGGACAGCGAAGAGCCACTTAAGTCGCAACTTTACACTTTGCGGGTCGAGGAGTTGACCGGACTTCCTACCGTTCAGTGCGAGAAGGTGTCGGGCGGAAACCTGAGCCTGGCCAGTCTCACGACAGGTTTCGCCGACTTCACTCTCGAAAGGTGGACTTTCATGGCCACCGATCAGTTCATAACCGTCACGGTAGAAGGAATCGATGCCAGCAATGAAAAACTGGTGATTCCCGTCCTCACGGAATCTCCGGTTCGGCAAGTCGCCCAGGTCATCCCTGTCGGGCGAATATCCAAAGTCAATCTGCAGCGTTTCAAACTTAACGTCGGGATTGATGTGAAGGTCAAAGTCAGCTTCGATAACAAGCTGACCTGGAAGACTTTCCCCATGTTGCAACCGAAACTGATCGCTTGAGTCATGGGCGCTTCCGTTAACGGGTTTGCCTGCCAGGGCAAACCCGTTTTTTTTTTCAGCGCATTTACTGGTAGGTGATAGTGAAGCTCAGCGCACCTTTGGCCAAGCCTGGGCGAACCGCTGTCGAGGGTTCGGTCTGATAGAAGCGGGCTTTGAACTTGAGTTCAGTTTCGCCTGGCACAATGGGGATGATTGGCGCTTGCGTGGCAAGTTCCACTGGCGCGCCGTGATTGTCCAATACCTCGCCTGGGCGTTCAGGGCGAATACGACGAAGCCGATTACAGATACGATGAGAAAAACGCGCGTCTGCTGTTTTGTCAGGAGCTGGGGTTACAGCTCACCCGCGAGTACTTCAGCACCGGTGAGTTGAAAAGCGAAAAGCGGGAAGGGCCGGGCGGTGAACACACCATGTATTATCGATACAGCCGGCTTGGCCGTTTGCTGAGCTACACCGATGTTCTTGGCCAGGAACAGGGTTACGACTATGACCCTCAGGGACGTTTGATAAAGACCCAGCTGGGTACTACGGTCTCGACCTTCGACTACGACTCGCTCGGCCAGACGAAATCGATCAACACCAGCGACAGCCTCAGTGGGCAAAGCGTGGGTATTACCCTGCAATACGATGAATTCGGTCGGGAAACCCTGCGCAGCTTCGACCTCAATGGGGTCAAGCAGACGTTGAGCCAGGTGTATAACGATGTCGATGGCTTGACGCAGCGAACCCTGATGGAGGGTACTGATGTACTGCGTGACGAGACCTATGGGTATGACCTTCGGGGACGATTGACCAACTATGAATGCATCGGTCCCCAATCCCCTGTTGACCCCTACGGTAAGGTCATCCAGAAACAGGTGTTCACATTTGACCCGCTGGATAACATCACGTTGGTGATGACCTATTTTGACGACAAATTCAATCGGGCGAGGTATTTCTACGACAATCCGGACAAGGTGCAACTGAGCAAGGTCACCAACACTCATGCGGACTATCCACCGGTGATCAATCTACGTTACAACCTGGACGGGCACCTGATTCAGGATGAAGAGCAGCGCACCCTCGAATACGATGCCCTTGGCCGATTGATCAGCGTCAGCGAACCGTCGGGAGGGGCGTCGAAAAGCACCAACTACACCTACACCCCCCTGGATAATATCGCTGGCAATGACGACGGCAGCGGACAGGCGCAGCGTTTTTATCAAGGTGATCAGTTGGCCAACCAGGTCAAGGGGGCTGACAGCCGTACGTTCATGTGGGGTGACAACACTGCGCTCGCTGAGCTCCAGGCAGGTGGTGTCCCAAAGTCTTGATGCTGGCCGGTGACAACAACAACACTGTGCTGAGTGAGGCGAGCCAGTCGGGACGCAATAATGCCGCCTACACGGTATACGGTCATCGTGCGAGCGATGCGCTGATGGACACTGCACTTGGCTATAACGGAGTATGGCTTGAAGTGGAAACCGGTGGTTATGCCCTGGGCAGTGGTTATCGATTTTATAGTCCGAAGTTGATGAAGTTTTTTGTTCCCGACGTTGAGAGTCCATTTGAGAAAGGTGGACCTAATGCTTATGCATATTGTGAAGGGGACCCAATGAATTATGTGGATCCGACGGGGACTTGGGCCATGCCGTCGTGGATGGGCAGGCTCGCGGCCTTGTTTACCAAGAGTTCCGCGAAGGATGTGGCAAAGCAAGCAACCAGAACAGCAAGGACAAAGGCCCCTAAAGTCCCTAATGTCAATAAAAAAGCGAGCAGTGCAGCGCCTTCAAGATCGAAGGGAACAGTTCAAAATGGGAGAATAAAAGGCGGTTTTTTTGAAGATTTAAAGAATGGAGTAGAAAAACGCAGCTTTGAGCCCAAAGCACCGAGGACAGGCCGTGGCGTTTCTCAGGTTGCCGGAGCGTCAAAGTTCGATGATTCACTGGCAAACCCGGCATCTGGTTTGGATCGATTAAAAGAAGGGCTAAAGCAACCTTGGCTGAAAGAAAGTGTTGTTGACAGCCATAGGTCAGTTACGCCGAACGGACCGTCGGTTTTTCAGTCGGCAGTGAATAGTAACGCTGCGCGGAGTGGATCAGACTTACCATCGATGTTTGAAGCTACAGCCAGTAAAGTGGCCGCAGCTCCAAGCCGAAACAAGCAAGATCTGGAAAGCGTTAATCGGGCTGCTTATAAAGTACGGGGACAGTAAATTTGAGCCCGTTCATGCTCGTCGTTGTTGGGCGAGCATGAACTTCTCTTGACGGGCTCAGAGACCCTCTTTAAAGACGCCACCCGAATTCACTTCGGGCCGTACTCAAGGCAACTCAATCAACCCCAATTCCAACGCCTTGACCACGGCGCAGCCGCGAGAACTCACACCAAATTTCCGGCGGATATTGGAAAAGTGATAGTTCACACCCGCCTCGGTGCAGTTGAAGATCATGCCGATTTCCCAGGAAGACTTGCCGGCGGCACTCCACTGCAGCACCTCCTTTTCCCTGGCGGTCAGTTTGATGGTCGTGGTTTGCTCCGGACCCTGATGTTGAAAATGGGCCTGAGCCGGTGATGAATGCAATTGCGCTGATTGGGCACGGTACATATTCGGTGTCTCCCATCTATCGACAATGATTGCGGGCTGCGCTCAATCGTCCTGCTCCACATCGGCAGGGGGGCGCGTGACTTTCCCTCGGCCGTCCGGGCAGGCGGCTGCAGGTTCGAATTCCTTATATCCCGAATGAAAATTTCTGGGACCTGTCACAAATTACAGGTGGTTGACCTGGATCTGTGTAAGCTGCTGAGTGTGTTGTTTTTTTCCCTCAAAAAAAATGGACTGCTGCGAGTTCTCTCGGTTGATCATCTATTTCAAACGCCGCGCTGGCGCGTTTCCCGATTTGAGATAGGGTTGAGGCTGGAACCCGCGCGAATGGAGAACGACATGCGCTATTCAGCCTTGACCCAACGAATCGCCGGTGACGGAGCAGCGGCCTGGCGGATTCATGATCGAGCGCTGGAGTTGCGCGAACGGGGCGTCGATGTGCTGCTGTTGTCGATCGGCGATCCTGACTTCGATACGCCACGGTCCATCGTCCGGGCCGCCATCGACAGCCTTGTAGCCGGTGACACTCACTATCCTCCCGTGCGCGGTACCCAAGGATTGCGCAGCAGCATCGCCCGTCGACACACACAGCGCAGCGGCCAGGTGGTTGAGGCCGGGCATGTGATTGTGTTTCCCGGCGCCCAGTGCGCGGTGTACTCGGTCGCGCAATGCCTGCTCGACCCCGGCGATGAAGTGATTGTCGCCGAACCGATGTACGTCACGTATGAAGGCGTGTTCGGTGCCATCGGCGCGAAAGTGCTGCCGGTGGCGGTACGGCCGGAGAAAGGCTTTCGGGTTGATCCCGAGGATGTCGCAGCCTTGATCACGTCCAGGACCCGCGCCGTTCTGCTCAACAGTCCCAACAACCCTTCCGGTGCCAGTTTGCCGCTATCGATCTGGAAGGCATTGGCGGCATTGTGCATTCGTCACGACCTGTGGCTGATCAGCGACGAGGTCTACAGCGATTTGTTGTACGAGGGCGAACACATCAGCCCTGCCAGCCTGCCGGGCATGGCTGAACGCACCGTGACGATCAACAGTTTGTCCAAATCCCACGCCATGAGCGGCTGGCGGGTGGGCTGGATGATCGGGCCGCCACCCTTGGCCGATCACTTGGAACATCTGTCGTTGTGCATGCTGTTCGGGATTCCCGAGTTCATTCAAAACGCCGCGCAACTGGCGATGGATGAGGATTTGCCTGAGGTGGCGTTGATGCGCGAAGAGTATCGCCGGCGGCGTGACCTGGTGTGTGCAAGTCTCAACCATTGTCCGGGCATCCGTGCCATTCAACCGGATGGCGGCATGTTCGTGATGGTCGATGTGCGCCCGACCGGATTGTCCGCCCAACACTTCGCCGAGCGGCTGCTGGAAGGCTATGGCGTGTCGGTGTTGGCCGGTGAGGCCTTCGGGCCAAGCGCGGCGGGGCATATTCGCATCGGGTTGGTGGTGGACCGACCGAAACTGGCGGATGCCTGTCGGCGGATAGCATTGTGTGCGATCGACCTTCTGGAAGCTCGCCGGGCCTGAAAGTTGTGTGTTGCCGCTGCCGGCCTCTTCGCGAGCGGGCTCGCTCCCACAGGGGATCGGTTAACGCCGCAGATCAAATGTGGGAGCGAGCCTGCTCGCGAGGGCGGCCTGACAAGCAAAGAGATTCTCAAGCCTTCCAGGCCCTGTCATTCACCAAATTCCCTGGTCGCTCCCCCGACAGCGCCGCCAACAAATTGTCCACGGCACACCTGGCCATGGCTTCCCGCGTCTCATGGGTCGCCGAACCGATGTGCGGAGTCGCCACCACGTTATCCAACTGCAACAACGGCGAATCCGGGTCAAGCGGCTCGCGCTCGAACACATCCAGCCCGGCCGCCCGAATCTGCCCCGAGCGCAACGCCTCGATCAGCGCCGCTTCATCCACCACCTTGCCCCGTGAAATATTGATGAAGATCGTCTCCGGCCGCATCTGAGCAAACTGCTGCGCGCCAATCAATCCTTCGGTTTCAGCGGTCAGCGGCAAGGTCAGGCAAACGAAATCCGCCTGCTGCAATAGCGCCGACAAGCTGCGGTACTGCGCATTGAACCGCTGTTCCACTGCCGGTTTCGGCGAATGGCTGTGATAGATCACCGGCATGCCGAACCCGAAATGCCCGCGCTGGGCCAAGGCTTCACCGATCCGCCCCATGCCGATGATGCCCAGGGTCTTGCCGTGCACATCGGTACCAAAGTGCGCGGGACCGATGTTGCGCTGCCAGTGGCCGGCGCGAACCAGGTTCGCCAGCTCCACCACGCGCCGGGCGGCTGCCAGGATCAGGGCGAAGCCGGTGTCGGCAGTGGTTTCGGTGAGCACGTCCGGGGTGTTGGTGAGCAGGATGCGCCGCTCGGTGAGGTAGTCGATGTCGTAGTTGTCGACGCCCACCGAGACGCTGGCGATGGCCTCCAGATTCGGTGCCAGGTCCAGTAGTTGCGCGTCCAGTTTCAGGCTGGCGCCGAGCAAGCCCTGGGCATGGGGCAGGGCGGCACGCAATCGGTTCAAGCCATCGGCATCGAGGCTGTCGATCAGCGTTACCTCGGCCTGTTCCTGAAGGCGGGCCATCAGCGACGGCGAGAGTTTCTTGTACAGCACAACCTGCTTTTTCATCGTGGGTTCTCTCCTTCAATTCAAGGGTGGGCAGGGCGGGTCACAGTAACCGGGGGCCGTTCGCGGTCACTGGCGCCGGGCTTGAGGACAATCGTCAGCACCACCGAGAGCATCAGCGCACCGCTCATCAACAGGTACGAGGCGCCGGGCGAGCCGGTGGAACTGTTCAGGTAACCGACCAGCCAGGACCCGCCAAACGAGCCGAGGGCGCCCATGCTGTTGATCAGCGCCATGGCGCCACCGGCGACGTTGGCCGGAAGGATTTCCGGGATGATCGCGAAGAACGGCCCGTAGGGTGCATACATGCAGGCACCGGCAATCACCAGCAGGGTGTAGGACCACCAGAAGTGTTCGGCACCCAGGGCGTAGGAGCCGTAGAAGGCAATCGAGGCGATCAGCAGCGGCGGCCAGACGAAGCGTTTGCGCTTCTGCAATTTGTCCGAGCCCCAGGACACCAGCAACATGCCGATCACCGCCGCCAGATACGGCAGCGCCGAGAGCCAGCCGGCTTCGACCATGTCCATCTGCGCACCGGCCTTGAGGATCGACGGCAGCCACAGCACGAAGCCATAAACACCGATGCTCCAGCAGAAAAACTGCAAGGCCAGGATGATCACTTTCGGCGAACGGAAGGCTTCGGCGTAGTTCTTAACGGCCTTGATGCCCACCTGTTCGGCGGCGAGGGCGCTTTCCAGGTCGTGTTTTTCCTGGTCGTTGAGCCACTTGGCCTGGGCTGGGCGATCATCGGCCAGCTTCCACCAGATGAACGCCCAGAACACTGCCGGCAAGCCTTCGATGATGAACATCCAGCGCCAGCTGTAATGCTGCACCAGATAGCCCGACACCACCGACATCCAGAGCATGGTCACCGGGTTGCCGAGGATCAGGAAGGTGTTGGCCCGCGAGCGTTCGGCACGGGTGAACCAGTGGCACAGGTAAATCAGCATCGCCGGCATCACCGCGGCCTCGACCACGCCGAGCATGAAGCGGATGACGATCAGCCAGTAAGCATTGGAGACGATCCCGGTCAGGGTCGCCAGGCTGCCCCAGAGGATCAGGCTGACGAAGATCAGCTTCTTCACGCTGTGCTTTTGCGCGTAGATCGCCCCCGGCACCTGGAAGAAGAAGTAGCCGAGGAAGAACAGCGCGCCGAGCATCGACGACAGGCCCGGGGTGATCATCAGGTCGGCGGCCATGCCGGATGCGGCGGCGAAGCCGTAGTTGGCGCGGTCCAGGTACGCCAGGCTGTAGGTGATGAACACGATGGGCATGATGTACCACCAGCGGCGGGTGGCGAGGGTTGCGGTTTTCATGGGTGGTGCTCCTGAGCTTGTTGTTTTTGTCGCAGCAGGTAACGGTTTAAATCTCTATTGACTGGACTGACGCCTTCGAGAGCAGGCTCGCTCCCACAGGTACGGTGGTGTCCTTGTGGGAGCGAGCCTGCTCGCGAATGGCGGTTTCGAATTCGACGGACATCTCGGCCCGGGTCGGCAACCCCTCCATATCCCCCCGACTCTGCACCGCCCGGCTGCCCACCCAGTTGGCGCGCTTCACAGCGTCGGCCATGCTGTGGTTTTCCAGCAGCGCGCTGATCATGCCCACGGCAAAACCATCGCCGGCACCGACGGTGTCGACCACCGTTTCCACCGCAACGCCTGCGACGAAGCCTTCGTCCAGATGCGTGCGGTAATAAGCGCCGTGCGGGCCAAGCTTGATCGCCACTGCTTCGACACCTTGGTCAAGGTAGAACGCGGCAATGTCGGCCGGGTCTTCGAAGCCGGTCAGCAAACGACCTTCACTCAAGCCCGGCAGCACCCAGTGGGCGAGGGCGGCGAGGCGGTTGATTTCGCTGATCATCTGTTGCGTACTGGCCCACAGGCTCGGGCGCAGGTTGGGGTCGAAGGACACGCTGCGCCCGGCGTCGCGCATACGGGTCATCAGCTCGAAGGACATTTCCCGCGCGCTGGCGGACAGCGCCGCAGGAATGCCGGTGGCGTGCAGGTGCCGCGCCTTGAGCAATCCGGCAACGATCGACTGCGGAGACAGGTGACTGGCCGCCGACCCACGACGGAAGTACTCGACCCGGGGATCGTCGCCGTCGTCGGTGCGCGACTTGAGTTGAAAGCCGGTGGGGTGCGCGGTGTCGGTCACGACATGGGTGCAGTCCAGGCCTTCTCTTTGCAGCGTATCGACCACGAACCGCCCCAGTGAATCATCACCGACCCGGCTCAACCACGCCACCTTGAAACCCAGGCGTGACAGACCTATGGCGACGTTGCTGTCGGCCCCGGCAATGCGTTTGTGGAAATGCTGGACCTTGGCCAGGTCGCCGTTCTGATCGGCAACGAACATCGCCATGGTTTCGCCGAACGACAGAATATCGATCTCAGACATGGGCGCTCTCCAGCTGTGGCTGACCGAGGCAGGAGAGGACGGCGACATGCTCGGTGGTGAGCTGCACCAGGTCATCGCCTTGCAGCGGATATTCAGCGGCGCGCATCACGCCTTGGGGCATATGCCGCAGCAGTTGTTCCCACAGATGCAGGTCGCTGGCAGCCGGTGGTATGGCGACCAGTTTGCTGTCGGCCCGCCGTGACACGGCCTTGCAATGCACATAGCCAACATGGCGGCCGAGCAGCCGCGCGGCGCTGGCGGCGGACTGATCCTGCCAGTGCCAGTTGCCGATATCGAAGGTCATCTTGATGGGCAGCCTGTGCTGCTCGACTTCAGTGAAAAAACGCTGGAAAGGTTCGATGCGGCCGCCGTGGAGGGTCTGGTCGTTTTCCACCAGCAACTGCACCGGGCTTTGCCCCAGGACGCGGGCCAGGATTTGCAGGTCGTTGTTGTCGGTGAAGTAGCCCAGTGAAACCTTCAGCCATTTGGCACCGAAGGTTTGGGCGCGTTGCAGGGCGTTGATCAGTTCGGGGTTGGGCTTCGACTGGCCGGCCAGCCACAGCTCCATGGGCGAGGAATACACGCTTTCAAGCCCTTGGGTACGAGTAGCCTCGGACAGTTGTGCAGGATCTTCGTCTGTCAGCAATTCTTCGCGCCATTCGATGCGATTGGCGCCGGCGGCGGCCAGTATTTCGATGAAGCTGCCCTGGCCACGCTGGCGTACCAGATCGGCGCCGTAGCTGGATAGACTGATGGAGACGGCGGGTTTGTTCATTTTTTTTCTACCTCTGAAACCGGTTTCATTTTTGTTCAAAAAAATAGGTGTTGTTCTTTCGGGCCTCTTCGCGAGCAGGCCCGAACAATCACCGAGAAATCCAGCGGGTCGACCCCCGCACAATCAACCGCGCCGAAAAATCCAGGGTCCGCACCGGCCCGTCATCCCCGCGCAAACGCTTGAGCAGACACTCAAACGCACTCGCGCCAATCTCTTGCGTCGGCTGGGCGAGGGCGGTGATGCCGCTGCCCACCAGCGGGTACCAATCCAGATCATCCAGGGCAATCAAACCCACGTCTTCAAACAGCTTGCACTGGAGTTCACGCAAGGCATGGGTGCTGGCCAGCGCCGCAATGCCGTTGGCACAGAACAGCGCTTTCGGGCCGGGGCCAGGGGCGTCGAGGAAGGATTTGAGGTTGGCGGTCAGCTCGCTGCCGGTTTCGACGATTGATCCGCTCAGCGTCGAGCGCTGTGCGATCTGCGCTTTGAATCGGCTCACACGTTCAATCCGCGAACTGGTGCCGTCAAACGGTTCAGTCACCAGCAGCACATCACGATAGCCACGCTCCTCAAGATGCGTGAGGGCCATGTCGACGGCTTGCGGGTTGTCCAGCCCGACCATATCGCTCTCAAGGTGCTCGACCTTGCGATCCACCAGCACCAGCGGCATTTCCCGGTGCAGTTCGTGCAATTCGTCGCGGTGATGGCCGAGGGTGTTCACGATCAGGCCTTCGATGTTGTACGAGCGCAGCAGGGCCAGGTGCTGGCGTTCCTGCTCGTCGTCGCGGTCGGTGTTGCACACCACGAGGCTGTAGCCGTGCTGCCGGCAGGCGGTCTCCACCCCATGCATCACGGCAATCGAATAAGGATTACGGATATCGGCCACCAGCATGCCGATCAGGCGGGTGCGCCCGCGTTTCAGGCCGCGAGCCATCTGGTTCGGCCGATAGCCCAATTCGGCAATCGCCTGTTCGATGCGCTGGGCAATGGCGTCGGAGAGCAGGGCGCGGTCGTCACCGATGAACCGCGACACGCTGGCCTTGGAGACCTTGGCGTGTTCGGCCACATCGAGCATGGTGACGCGGCTGCGCTGGGCGGCGGAGAAATCGTTCACGGGTTGAAACCTTCTTATTGGATTTATACGGTCGGGTGCGCTGTGAAGTCGCACTGAAACCGGTTTCAGAAGACACCAAAAGCAGATTCGCCGTCAAGCCCCGCGTGAGTGATTGCCCGACAAATGGGCTTCAAGCCAAAACGCTTAACCATGCCGAACCCAGCAACAACAGGGCCATGCAGCGATTGAACCTCTGCATGGCGCGAGGCGAGCGCAACCAGTGGCTGGAGCCTGCGCCGAGCAACCCCCAGACACCCAGACACGGCAGCGAGATCAGAAAAAAAGCCAGGGACAGATACAGCACATGTGCCAGGCGATCTTCTCCCGTGCCGGCAAACACGCTGACCACGGCCAGCGCCATCATCCAGGTTTTCGGGTTGATCCATTGCAGGCTGGCAGCGCCCCAGGCGCCGAGGCGGGCTGTGGTTTTTTGCGAAGTAACGGCTATGGCCGGGGCGCTGAAAATTTGCCACGCCAGGTAACTCAACCAGGCCACGCCGACCCACTGCATCGCGGTTTGCACGACGGGCCGGGAGCTCAATGATGAACCCGCTCCCATACCGACCAGCAGCACAAGGATCGCCGCGCTGGCACAAGCGCCAACGATGATGGGAACCGTGGCGGCCATACCGAATCGGGCACTGTTGCTCAGCACCAGAATATTGGTCGGGCCGGGTGTGATAGACGCCACGAAGGCAAACAGCAGGAAGGGCAGAAACGTCGGGAAAGAAGACAGCATCGCAGGCAAACTCCGGTGAAGATCAATGAGTGGATCTTCACCATTGCCAGGGCTATCTGTCTGGAAGGTTTGAGCAGCGCTTGCGGTACAGCGCCGGCGTCAGGCCGTAGGCGCGCACGAACCAGCGTCCCAGATGACTCTGATCAGCAAAACCCAGCGCCATGGCCACCGCCGCCGGCTGCTCGCCCCGGGCCAGCATCCGCCGGGCCGTGGCCAGTCGCAATTGCACCAGATAAGCGTGGGGAGCGATGCCATAGGCGGCCTTGAAGGCGCGGGTCAGGCGGAAGCGGTCGACCCCTGCGGCGGCGGCCACCTGGTCGAGGCCGATGTCTTCGTGGGCATGGGCGTGCAGAAAGTCCCGAGCCTTTTGCGCCACCAGCGGCAAGCGCGGGTCGTTGGCATAACGGGCGCGCCAGTGCAGGTGCGCCGTGAGGCGTTCAAGCAAGCCGTCGAGGGCGGTCTGGCGAACGATCTTCAGCTCGCCCCGATGCAAGGCTTCGAACGCCAGGCGCGTGGCGTGGGCCAGACGCACGTCGATCGCCAGTGTGTTGGCGAAGCTCAACTCACCCTGGTCGGGCGCGCTGTCGAACACAGCGCTGAGTTCGCGCTTCAACCACTGCGGATCGAGGTACAACGTGCGGTAGGTAAACCCGTCGACCGTCGGCGCTTCGCCGTCGTGGATGTCACCGGGTTCGAGCAGGAACACTTTGCCTGGCGTGCTCTGATGCCTGGCTCGCCGACAGTTGAATTGCTGCACCCCTTGCTCGGTGATGCCCACCAGATAGCTGTCATGCCAGTGCGGATCGTAGGCGTGACCCTCGAAATGCGCGCGCAGCGTCTCGATGCCGGTATCGGCGTCCTGGGCCAGGTCGATCCAGTTGTGAGAGGTCATGTGGCACCTGCGGGACGGATTACCGAGTCATTTAACGCCTGCAGCGGGGGCAATGACTAGAACGTTTGTGCACAAAGGTCAGTTGAACAGTCCGGCGGCGATGTTGATCGAAAACCCGAGAATCGCCGTATTGAACAGAAAGCCGATCAGCGATTGCGCCAGCACAATCTTGCGCAACTCCCGAGTCGCCACGCCGACATCCGATGTTTGTACCGCCACGCTGAGGGTGAACGAGAAGTACAAAAAATCCCAGTAGTTGGGCGTGGTCAATCCTTCGGCAAAGCGCAGCGCCGGTTCCTTGCCGTCCCAGGTGTAGAACAACCGCGCGTAGTGCACGCTGAAAATCACCCCGATCAACAGCCACGAACCGAGTACCGTCAGCGCGGTGAATCCGTAATGCAGCAGTTTGCGGGTGGTTTCCAGGTCTTTGCTGCCGGCCAGTTCGAAGGCGATGGTTGCCAGGCTGGCGATGGCGGCGATGCACACGATCAACAGCACCAGTCCGGCGTTTTCGTCTTCGATCTCGGCAATGCGTTTCACGTCCGGGGCTTTGGAGCGTACGGTGAGCCAGAACATCAGCATCAGATAAGTCCAGACCCCGACGTTCCAGCCAATGAGGATTTTGCTGATGATTGAATCGACGGGAATCAGAATGCCCGCGGCGATGCCCAGGGTGGCAGCGGCGGACAGGCGAGGGTGGGTGTGGGTGAGGTAGGGCATGGAGGCTCGATGAGTCGGGGGCTTGCAGACACCTTAGTCCAGCGCGGTCGAGTGTGGCCATATTCCCGAACGCCATGAGAACCCTTGTGGGAGCGAGCCTGCTCGCGAAGAGGTCGTCACATCCAACACTCATGTTGACTGGTAGACCGCTTTCGCGAGCAGGCTCGCTCCCACAGTGGGGCGGCGATGTGGCTTAAGCCTGCCGGTGGCGCCTGCGCACGAGCTTCATCACCACCACAAAAAACACCGGCACAAACACCACCGCCAGGGTCGCGGTGATCATGCCGCCGATCACCCCGGTGCCGATGGCTTGCTGGCTTGCCGAGCTGGCGCCGGTGGCAATCGCCAGCGGGACCACGCCGAGGATGAACGCCAGGGAGGTCATGACGATCGGCCGCAAACGCAGGCGCGAGGCTTGCAGCGTGGCGTCGATCAGGTCGTGGCCTTCGTCGACCAGACTCTTGGCGAACTCGATGATCAGGATCGCGTTTTTCGCCGACAGACCGATGATGGTGATCAAACCGACCTTGAAGAACACGTCGTTGGGCATGCCACGCAACGTCACGGCCAAGACCGCGCCGAGCACACCCAGCGGCACCACTAAAAGCACCGAGGTCGGTATCGACCAACTCTCGTACAACGCCGCCAGGCACAGGAACACGATCAGCAACGACAAGCCGAGCAGGATCGGCGCCTGACTGCCAGACAGGCGTTCCTGTAACGACAGGCCGGTCCATTCCTGGCCCAATCCCGCCGGGCCAAGTGAAACCAGGCGCTCGATTTCGGCCATGGCTTCACCCGTGCTGTATCCAGCCTTTGGTTCGCCGGAAATGCTGATCGCCGGATAGCCGTTGTAGCGGGTCAGCTGCGCCGGCCCCTGGGTCCATTTCGCCTGGACAAACGCCGACAGCGGCACCATGTTCCCGGCGTTGTTGCGCACGTGGATCTTCAGCAAGTCCTCGACCTGGCTGCGTTGATCACCCTCAGCCTGCACCACCACCCGCTGCATGCGCCCCTGATTGGGGAAGTCGTTGATGTAGGCGGAACCGACGGCGGTGTTCAGCACACTGCCGATATCGGCGAAGGACACACCCAGCGCATACGCCTGTTTGCGGTCGACGATCAGCTGCACTTGCGGTGCTTCGGCCAGGGCGCTTTCGCGCACGTTCATCAGGATCGGGCTCTTCTCGGCGGCCGCCAGCAGCTCGGTGCGCGCGCGCATCAACGTGGCGTGACCGAGGCCGCCACGGTCCTGCAAGCGGAACTCGAAGCCGCTGGAGGTGCCGAGGCCGTCCACCGGGGGCGGCAAGACTGCGAAGGCCATGGCGTCCTTGATCTGGCTCAGGGCGATATTGGCGCGATCGGCAATTGAACTCGCCGAGTCATCGCCGCCACGTTCGGACCAGTCCTTGAGCGTGGTAAACGCCAGCGCCGCGTTCTGGCCGCTGCCGGAGAAGCTGAAGCCGAGAATCACCGTGCTGTCGCCAACGCCCGGTTCCGTGGCGTTGTGCGCTTCGATCTGTTCGACCACCTGCACCGTGCGGTTCTTGCTCGCGCCTGGCGGTAGCTGAATGTCAGTGATGGTGTAGCCCTGATCTTCCACCGGCAGGAACGAGGAGGGCAGACGACTGAAGCACAGCCCCAGCCCCACCAGCAGTACCCCATAGATCAGCAGATAACGACCGCTGCGTTTCAACGCATAGGCGACCCAGCCTTGATAGCGCGTGGTGAGTCGCTCGAAACGGCGGTTGAACCCGCCGAAGAACCCGGTTTTTTCATGATGCTCGCCCTTGGCGATGGGCTTGAGCAGCGTCGCGCACAGGGCAGGGGTCAAGGTCAGGGCGAGGAAGGCCGAGAACAGAATCGAGGTGGCCATGGACAGCGAGAATTGCCGATAAATCACCCCGACCGAACCCTGCATGAACGCCATCGGAATGAACACCGCCACCAGCACCAGGGTGATGCCGATGATCGCGCCGGTAATCTGTTTCATCGCCTTGCGGGTCGCATCCCTGGGCGACAGGCCTTCGGTGGCCATGATCCGCTCGACGTTCTCCACCACCACGATCGCATCGTCCACCAGGATGCCGATGGCCAACACCATGCCGAACATGGTCAATACGTTGATCGAGAAACCCAGCGCCAGCATGGTCGCAAAGGTGCCCATTAACGCCACCGGGACCACCAGGGTCGGGATCAGCGTGTAGCGGATGTTTTGCAGGAACAGGAACATCACCGCGAACACCAGCACCATCGCCTCAAGCAGGGTGTAGACCACTTTGGTGATCGAGACTTTGACGAAGGGCGACGTGTCGTAGGGAATCTTGTATTCGACGTTGGCCGGGAAGTAGCGCGACAGTTCATCCATCTTTGCCCGCACCCGCGTCGCGGTGCTCAGGGCATTGGCCCCCGGCGACAGCTGCACGCCGACGGCGGTCGACGGCTTGCCATTCAGGCGTGTGGAAAACTGGTATTCCTGACTGCCGATCTCGACCCGAGCGACATCGGCGATGCGCACCGTCGAGCCGTCCGGGTTGGCCTTGAGCGCGATGTCGGCGAATTCTTCGGGCGTCGACAGCTGGCCTTTCACCAGAATGGTCGCGGTGATTTCCTGGGTCGTGCGGCTCGGCAAGTCACCGATGCTTCCTGCCGAAACCTGGGCGTTCTGCGCGACGATGGCGGCGTTGACGTCGGCCGGGGTCAGGTTGAAACCGATCAGTTTCTGCGGGTCGATCCAGATGCGCATCGCCCGTTCGGCACCGTACAACTGGGCCTTGCCGACACCGTCCAGGCGCTTAATCTCGTTCATCACGTTACGCGCCAGATAGTCGCTGAGCGCCACGTCGTCGAGCTTGCCGTCGCTGGAGGTGAGGGTGATCAACAAAAGGAAGCCGGCGGAGACTTTTTCCACCTGCAAGCCTTGCTGATTGACTGCTTGCGGCAGGCGCGACTCCACGACTTTCAAGCGGTTCTGCACATCCACCTGAGCCATTTCCGGATCGGTCCCCGGTTGGAACGTCGCCTTGATCGTCGCGCTGCCGAGGCTGCTTTGCGACTCGAAATACAGCAGGTGATCAGCGCCGTTGAGCTCTTCCTCGATCAGGCTGACCACGCTTTCGTCGACGGTCTGCGCCGAAGCACCGGGGTACACGGCATAGATTTCGATTTGCGGCGGCGCGACGTCGGGGTATTGCGCCACCGGCAACTGCGGAATGGCCAGGGCACCGGCCAGCAAGATGAACAGGGCGACCACCCAGGCGAACACCGGGCGGTCGATAAAGAACTGCGGCATAAACAAGCGTCCTGCTTACTGGCCAGAAACCTGGGCAAGTGGAAGAGGGGAGTCGTCGATCTGCACGTGTTCGCCGGGTTTGGCGTGTTGCAGGCCTTCGATGACAATGCGGTCGCCGGGCTTGAGGCCGCGGGTGACGATCCAGCGATCGTTCTGCACCGCGCCCAGTTCCACCGGTTGCTGGCCGACCCGTTGTTCGGCATCGAGCAGCAGCACTTGGGCAACGCCGGCGCTGTCACGCTGGATCGCCCGTTGCGGCACGCTGATGCCTTGCTGGTTGACCGCTTGCTCCAGGCGCACCCGCACAAAACTACCGGGCAGCAAATCGAGGTCCGGGTTGGGGAATTCGCTGCGCAGGATGATCTGGCCGGTGCCCGGGTCGACCGTGATGTCGCTGAACAGCAACTTGCCCGGCAACGGGTAGAGGCTGCCATCGTCCTGAATCAGCGTGGCTTTGGCCTGGCCCTGGCCGACCTCCTGCAACTGGCCGGAACGGAAGGCGCGGCGCAGATCGTTGAGTTCGCGGGTCGATTGAGTGAGGTCGGCATGGATCGGGTTCAGTTGCTGAATCAGCGCCAGTGGCGTGGTTTCGTTCTGCCCGACCAGGGCCCCTTCGGTGACCAGTGCACGGCCGATGCGTCCGGAAATCGGCGCGGTGACGGTGGCGTAGCCAAGGTTAAGTTTCGCCCGTTCAACGGCCGCCTTGCTGGCGGCAACGTCGGCGGCGGTCTGTCGCGCAGTGGCCCGGGCGTTGTCGTAGTCCTGGCCGCTGATAGCCTTGTCGTCGATCAATTGCGCGTAACGCTGTTCTTGCAACCGGGCCTGGAATGCGTTGGCTTCGGCCTTGCGCAACGCTGCTTCGGCACTGTCCAGATCGGCCTTGAACGGCGCCGGGTCGATGCGGAACAGCACATCGCCTTTTTTCACGTCGCTGCCTTCGCGGAAGGTGCGCTGCAGGACCACGCCGGCGACACGGGCACGGACTTCGGCGATACGCGGCGCGGCGATGCGTCCGCTCAGCTCACTGGTGATCGATAGCGGCCGGGCTTCGACAGTCTCGACACGAACACTGGCCAACGGCGCCTGTTCTTCGGCGGTCGAGGCCTTGTCGCACGCACTTAACGTCAACGCCAGGGCCAGAAGGCTGAGTCTGGCAAGCAGATTCTTAGACATGTATTACCCCAATAATGACCCCCAGCATCCTACTGGTCGGCGGCGAGGGTAGCGGTGAAGCTTTGTTGGCGCTGTGTGAAATTGTGTAAGGGTTTTACTCAGGAGTGTGCGGGGGCGTATATCCTTGAACCCTTGAAATTTATTGCGCCTGTCAGACCGCCTTCGCGAGCAGGTCCGCTCTCACAGTTGAAATGCGTTCGCCTGTGGGAGCGAGCCTGCTCGTGAAAACATCTATCGGGTGCCACTGCACTTTCTGGAAACACCCATGCCCAACATCCTCCTGGTCGAAGACGACACCGCACTCGCCGAACTGATCGCCAGCTACCTGGAACGCAACAGTTATTCTGTCAGTGTCATCAGCCGTGGCGATCAGGTGCGCGAGCGGGCGCGGGTCACGCCGCCGGATCTGGTGATCCTCGACCTGATGCTGCCCGGTCTCGACGGCCTGCAAGTCTGTCGCCTGCTGCGCGCCGATTCCGCGACACTGCCGATCCTGATGCTGACCGCCCGCGACGACAGCCACGATCAGGTACTGGGCCTGGAAATGGGCGCCGACGACTACGTCACCAAACCCTGCGAACCGCGGGTATTGCTGGCCCGGGTGCGTACCTTGCTGCGGCGCAGCAGTCTCAGCGAGCCGCAGACCGCCAACGACCGCATCTTGATGGGCAACCTGTGCATCGACCTGTCCGAGCGCACCGTGACCTGGCGCGAGCAGCCGGTGGAGCTGTCCAGCGGCGAATACAACCTGTTGGTGGTATTGGCCCGGCATGCCGGCGAAGTGCTGAGCCGCGACCAGATCCTGCAACGCCTGCGCGGCATCGAGTTCAACGGCACCGACCGTTCGGTGGACGTGGCGATCTCCAAGCTGCGGCGAAAATTCGACGACCATGCCGGCGAGGCACGCAAGATCAAAACCGTGTGGGGCAAGGGTTACCTGTTCAGCCGTTCCGAATGGGAATGCTGAGGTCATGTTCAGACTCCTGTTCCGCCTGTACCTGGTGACGATCATTTCGTACAGCGCAGCGATCTATCTGGTGCCGGACCTGGTGATCAAGGTGTTCCAGGAGCGTTTTCTCACCTACAACCTCGATTACTCCCGAGGGCTGCAAACCCTCATCGTCAAACAGTTCAAGGCGGTACCGACCGAAGAGTGGCCAGCGTTGGCGGCGGAAATGGACAAGGAGTTCCATCCACTGCACATCGTGCTCAGCGCCAATGACGATCCTGATTTGTCCCTGGATGAGCAGGCACGATTGCAGCGTGGCGAGAACGTCGTGCGCATCGGTGACTGGGGCTGGCGTACCCTGGCGGTGGCGCCATTGGACGAGCACACCGTGGTGCAAATGGTGGTGCCGCCGGATCCGATGGACGTCAGCCTGTTGTACTGGAGCATCAACGTGCTGATCGGCGCAACCATGCTCGCGTGCCTGCTGCTGTGGCTGCGTCCGCACTGGCGCGATCTGGAACGACTCAAGGGCACCGCTGAACGCTTCGGCAAAGGCCAGTTGAGTGAGCGCACGCAGATTCCCACCCATTCCAACATCGGTAGCCTGGCCCGCGTCTTCGACACCATGGCCGGTGATATCGAAAACCTGCTGAACCAGCAGCGCGATCTGCTCAACGCGGTGTCCCACGAATTGCGCACACCCTTGACCCGCCTGGATTTCGGCCTGGCCCTGGCCCTGTCCGACGACCTGCCGGCCACCAGTCGTGAGCGCCTGCAAGGGTTGGTGGATCACATTCGCGAGCTCGATGAATTGGTGCTGGAGCTGCTGTCCTACAGTCGCCTGCAAAACCCGGCGCGGGTGCCGGAACAGGTCGAAGTGGCGCTGGACGAATTCATCGACAGCATCCTGGGCAGCGTCGACGATGAGCAATCACCGGACATCGTCATCGACGTGCTGCTGCACGGCCAGCTCGAACGTTTCACCCTCGACCCGCGCCTGACCGCCCGCGCCTTGCAAAACCTCTTGCGCAACGCCATGCGCTACTGCGAAAAACGCATCCAGGTCGGCGTGCAGGTATGCCCCAAAGGCTGCGAAATCTGGGTGGACGATGATGGCATCGGTATTCCGGATGACGAGCGCGAGCGGATTTTCGAACCGTTCTACCGCCTCGACCGCAGCCGCGACCGCGCCACCGGCGGCTTTGGCCTGGGGCTGGCGATCAGTCGCCGGGCGCTGGAAGCTCAGGGCGGGACCTTGACCGTCGAAGCCTCGCCGTTGGGCGGGGCGCGGTTCAGATTGTGGTTGCCGACGCGGGTTTGACACCACATGAACTGTCAAACCTGACAGTAGTCACCTTTGCCATTTAGGCGTTTCATGGTCCCTGTGCAGTCAGGCTGTCGCACCAGGCACTGATGACTGGAGGGTGGAGATGGATGCGCCAACAACAAGAATTGGCAAAGGGACGATCAACGCGATCAGGTTAGTCTGGGTCGATACCCTGTGGACGAAGTTCGCCATGGTCATGCCGGATGACGGTTGTTCCAGGCTGGCGGTCAGGATCGGCCCCAATCTCACGCCGGAGGGACAGGATCATTTTCTGGTGGGCGACAAGGTGAAATACACGTTGGTGCTGGACTCTTCAGGGCAATTTCCGAAGGCGCAGGATCTTGTGAAGTCTGGAGCTGGCAGCAGGTCTGTCTGATCGCCGGCGATTCTGCGGCGAGGGAGCGAGCTCCCTCGCTACAAAGGGCTCATCACGCACTTAAGCGGGTGCGCAACGCCTTGGCCATGCCCTCCAGCTCTGCCATCGGGTTGCGCCCGATCAACATCCACGCATGTTCCTTGTCAGCCCAGTAAACGATGTTCATCTCATGCCGGCGTTCCTGGGCGAAGTCCCGGCTGCCGCTGTTGGAACGGGTGATGCACAGCGCCATCGGTCCATGGATCGGATCGAGGAAGTTGATCTGGGCGATGGGGACGCCGTCGTATTCGAGGATTTGCGCGCGTTTGAATTCGGCGCGGGGCAAGGTCAACTGCGTGGGCGCGAGGTGCAAGCCCAGGCGCTTGTCAATGGTGCGCAGTTGCAGGCGTTGGGCGGCTTCGTCGTTGGGCAAATGTTCAAGGGTCTGCGGCACATAAAGCACCATGTAGTCCGCCACCAATTGGCGCCAGCTACTATTTTCCTGGCTCGCTTGCCAGCCCAGAAACAGTCGGTCCGCCAGCACGCCACTCACGACCAACCCGGCCGCGGCCGCCAGGAACCAGCGGCGATTGAGTGCCGGACGGGCCGGCGAGGGCAGGGTGTCGAGCATGGCTTGCAGGCGATCCACTGGCGCCTGGTGCCCCAATTCATCGTAGGCTGCCTTGAACGGCAGACTGCTGCGGTTGAGCCATTGCAGGCGCAGGCCGAGCATCGGGTCTTCGGCCATGGCCGCGTCGATGCGCCGGCGCTGTTGGGCGTCGAGTTGGTCGTCCAGGTAAGCCACCAGTTGCTCATCCGGGATTGGCGCGTTCATCGACGTTCTCCGGTGGAAGGGTTGGACACGGACTGCAACGGCGGGTATTCAGCGAGTTTGCCCCGGGCGGCGGCCAGGCGACTCATGACGGTGCCGATGGGCACTTGCAGCACGTCGGCGACTTCGCGGTAGGACAAGCCTTCGACATAGGCCAGGAACACCGTTTCGCGCTGGGCTTCAGGCAGCGCATCCACACGGCGGATGACTTGCGCCGCCATGACATGGGTTTGCGCCACGTATTCACCGTCGAACGACAACACCTCATCACCCTCTATTGTGCCTTGGCCGTGACGCACCCGCCGCGCACGCACCTCATTGAGCCAGATCGAATGCAGAATGCTCATCAGCCAACGGTCCATGCGCGTGCCCGACTCAAATTGCCCGGCCCGTTCCAGCGCCCGCACGCAGGTGGCTTGCACCAGGTCTTCGGCGACGTGCCGCTGTCGGGACAGCAGCAGACCGTAGCGCCACAAACGCGCCAGGTGCTGGCCCAGTTCTGTCCGTATTGCCTGATCGCTGGCGATAACGGCCTCCGTTATTTCGGGATATCAGGTTTTCGATGAGTCGTTGATGGCTTCGGCCAGGTCCTGGTATTCCTCGCAGGTGGTGTTGCCGCAGATCGATTTGATTGTCTGCAACTGTTCCCGGGCGAGATTCAGTTGACCCTTGATGACGTAGGCTTCGCCGAGATACTCGCGGACCTTTGCGTAGTGCGGGTCGAGCTTGACCGATTGCAGGTAAAAGCCGATGCCTTCATCGGTGCGCCCCAGTTTACGCGTAGCGTAGCCGCGATAGTTCAAGGCCTTGGCGGTGTCGGGTTCCTTGAGCGTGTCGAGCAATGCCAGCGCTTCTTCGTAACGTCCGTCCTTGGCCAGTTGATACGCGTAATCGGTACGGTCCGCATCGGACACCCGGTTGCTGGTCTGCTTGACGCATTTGTGCGACTTGGTGTCGTAGACCTGATCTCTGGGGCACTGGGGTTTGGCCGGGGTGTCTTCTTCGCCGTTGGCCCAGGCGGGCGAGCCGGGCAGGACAGTCGCCAATGCCAGCGCAACGGTGAATATCGAATAACGGCTAATCATGGAAAATGCTCCACGGGTGTCAGGGTTGGGACATCGAACCGACCGAAAAAGTCGAGAGCCGGTGACCCTCTGAACTTGAACACTACAGCGTGAACAATTATTCATTTTTTTGTGGCGTTCTGTGCAAGCAAAGCTCAAATCGGTGTTGCGGCCATTCGCGAGCAGGCTCGCTCCCACAGTGGAATGCATTTCAAATGTGGGCGCGAGCCTGCTCGCGAAGAGGGCCGCCCAGACACCCCATGGCCAAAAGCAGTCCCGCTTTTGGCCGAACCGCTGCCTTACTGCCCACCTCCATGCCTTGTTATAGTCGGGTCTCTTTTTTGCCCGCTAAAAGGATCACCGGCATGTCTCAATACACCGCGTTCACCGTCGAACTGGTCGATAAAATCGCTCATGTGCAGATCAATCGCCCGGAAAAGATCAACTCGATGAACGCTGCGTTCTGGAGCGAAATCGTCGAGATCTTCCAGTGGATCGACGACACCGACGAAGTGCGCGTGGTGGTCCTCAGCGGCGCCGGCAAACACTTTTCCTCGGGCATCGATCTGATGATGCTGGCTGGCGTAGCCAATGAACTGGGCAAGGATGTCGGGCGTAATGCGCGTCTGCTGCGGCGCAAGATCCTCACCCTGCAGGCGTCGTTCAACGCCGTCGACAACTGCCGCAAACCGGTGCTCGCGGCCATCCAGGGTTACTGCCTGGGCGGTGCCATCGACCTGATCGCCGCGTGCGACATGCGTTACGCCGCCGAAGATGCGCAGTTCTCGATCAAGGAAATCGACATCGGCATGGCCGCCGACGTCGGCACGCTGCAACGCTTGCCGCGAATCATTGGTGACGGCATGCTGCGTGAACTGGCTTACACTGGTCGCTCGTTCGGCGCCGACGAAGCGCGTGGCATGGGCCTGGTCAATCGCGTCTACAGCGACACCGCCAGCCTGCTCGACGGTGTCATGGGCATTGCCCGCGAGATTGCGGGCAAGTCACCGATTGCCGTCACCGGCACCAAGGAGATGATCAGCTACATGCGCGACCATCGCATCGATGATGGCCTCGAATACGTCGCTACCTGGAACGCCGCCATGCTGCAATCCACCGACTTGCGTGTGGCCATGGCCGCCCATATGAGCAAACAGAAACCCGAATTTCTGGATTGATTGAAAAATGACTTCACGCTGGACCACTGCAGTTCTGGACACCGATCAACCTGGCGGCTGGGCCGTGGCGCGTAGCCCCGAAGGCTTCCTGTTCGATGACAACGGCGCGTTGTTCCCCCGTGAATGGCTCAAGCGCCAGGACCTGTCGATACTCGCCGAACACGGTATCGGTCATCTGGATGGCGAGCCGGTGTACCTGCTGGAGTTGCGCAGTCACAGCGACGTGTCGGGCTGCAACTGGAAAGGCCTGCGGGCTTTCATGCTCGAAGGCGATCACACGGTCTACAAGGTGCTCGGTTACGCGGCGCAGATCGGTACCTGGGCCCGCGAGCATCGTTTTTGCGGCAACTGCGGTCAGGCCATGACCCAGGTGCCGCGCGAACGGGCAATGTACTGTCAGCCGTGCGATCTGCGCAGCTACCCGCGGATTTCGCCGAGCATGATCGTGCTGGTGACCCGTGGCGATGAAGTGCTGCTGGCACGCTCGCCGCGGTTCGTCACCGGGGTCTACAGCACGTTGGCGGGGTTTGCCGAGCCGGGCGAATCGGCCGAGGACTGCCTGATTCGCGAAGTTCGCGAAGAAGTGCGGATCGAAGTGAAGAACATCCAGTACATGGGCAGCCAGTGCTGGCCGTTCCCGCACTCGATGATGCTCGGCTTCCATGCCGAGTACGCCGGGGGCGAAATCGTCTGCCAGGAGGACGAGATCGAAGACGCCCAGTGGTTCAACGTTCATGCGTTGCCGCCGTTGCCGGCGTCACGCTCGATTGCCCGCTACCTGATCGACGTCTACGTGGCGCGGCGTTTAGGCCACGCTGAACCAGTGTTGCCAGGCTAGCCGCACGGTCAGCCCCAGCACCACGGTGATGAACACCGGACGAATGAATTTCGCGCCGCCGCTGATGGCGGTGCGAGCGCCGAAGAAGGCGCCGACCATCACCGACAGGCCCATGCACAGGCCGATGATCCAGTCCACCTGCCCGGAAAACACGAACACCGACAGCGCCGCGATGTTGCTGACGAAGTTCATGCTGCGCGCCACGCCGCTGGCCTTGACCAGATCGATCGGGTACATCAGCAGGCTGCTGACGGTCCAGAACGCACCGGTGCCGGGACCGGCCACGCCATCGTAGAAACCGAGGCTGAAGCCCTGGGTCGATTGCCACTTTTTCTTGATCGGTGCGTCGCTGTCCAGCGGTGCTTTTGGCGTGCCGCCAAACAGCAGGTAGAGGCCGCAGGCGAAGACGATCACCGGGAGCATTTTGTTCAGCCACTCCGCCGGCAGGTAATGCGCGACCACGGCACCGGTCAGGGCGCCGACCAGGGTGCCGACGATGGCGTGCATCCACTGCCGGGGATGAAACAGCTTGCGACGGTAAAAGGTGAAACTGGCGGTGGCCGAGCCGAAGGTCGAACTCAGCTTGTTGGTGCCCAGCACCAGGTGCGGTGGCAGGCCGGCGGTGAGCAAGGCCGGGGTGGTCAACAGGCCGCCGCCGCCGGCAATGGCGTCGATGAATCCGGCAATGAAAGCGACGAGGGCCAGAATGGCCAGGGTGGTGAGGTCAACGCTGAGTTCGAAAGGCATGGAATCGGCTTAATCGGCAGGGGTGCAGCAAAGGGGCTGCGGGGGAGGGCCGATATCTTACCCATATCCCGCCTTTGCGGCGACCTGTCTGGCCTCTTCGCGCGCAGGCTCGCAGTTGAAAGGCGTTCCCCCTTGTGAGAGCGAGCCTGCTCGCGAAAGCGGTGCATCAGTCAACATGGATGTTGAATCTGACGGCGCCTTCGCGAGCAGGCTCGCACACATTTGGACAGTGTGAAATTAGAGGCCGAGATCCGACAGCCCCGGATGATCGTCAGGACGCCGCCCCAGTGGCCAGTGGAACTTGCGCTCGCTTTCCTTGATCGGCATGTCGTTGATGCAGGCAAAGCGGTTGGCCATCAAGCCATGCTCGTTGAACTCCCAGTTTTCGTTGCCATAGGAACGGAACCAGTTGCCCGAATCGTCGTGCCACTCATAGGCATAACGCACGGCGATGCGATTGTCGGTGAACGCCCAGAGTTCCTTGATCAAGCGATAGTCGTGTTCCTTGGCCCATTTGCGGGTCAGGAAACCCTTGGCTTCTTCTCGGTTGTAGGCGAACTCGGCGCGATTACGCCATTTGGTGTCCAGGGTATAGGCCAACGACACGCGCTCCGGGTCGCGAGAGTTCCAGCCATCTTCGGCCAGGCGAACTTTTTCGATGGCCGATTCACGGGTGAAGGGCGGCAATGGCGGACGAACTTCGGCATTAGACATTTCAGGACTCCGTAGAAAAGTAAAGTTAAAGCACGTTGTCGGGCTTGTTTAAGTTATTACAGGTCCAATAACTTTCGCGCCATGCATTGCGCATTATCGGCGGCACTGTGATCACCCATTACAAGCGCCACGGTTATGGCACCGTCAATCAGGATCAGCAGCTGTTTGGCCAGCAGCTGCGGATCTTCGGCGCCATGTTCGGTACACAGCTCGTGCAAGTAGCCGAGCAGATTCTGTTTGTGGTCCTTCGCGACCAGGCGAACCGGGTCTTGCGGATCGCCGGTTTCGCCGCTGGTGTTGATAAACGCGCAACCGCGGAAGCCTTCGGAGACGAACCAGGACTTGAGCACGGTAAACAGGTTGAGCAGACGGTCGGCCGGCGTTTCAGCCTGGTCGACTGCACTTCTGTACCAGTGCATCCAGCGTTGGTCCCGACGTTGCAAGGCCGCGACGGTGAGCTCCTCCTTGTTGGCGAAGTAGCGGTAGATGCTTTTTCTGGAGACGCCGGCGGTTTTCACCAGAAGATCCATGCCCGTGGCGGCAATGCCACTTTTGTAGATCAACTTTTCGGTGACATCCAGAATGATGTCGCGTGTGTCGCTGTTAGTAATATCGTTCATGTGGCTAACAGTAGAACGATCGTTCTCCTTGGTCAAATTATTTTTTGTTGTCAGATGGATTGACATCGCCAGCAGGCTGGCTCCCACAGGTGGACGCGTTCAAACTGTGGGAGCCAGCCTGCTGGCGATGGGGTCATTACAGACAGTAACAAGACCCAAGCCGATCCATGGTGTAAGCTCTCGAACTCTCTGGATTCGACCCGATTGCGAGCCCTATGCCGTTGCTTTTCAAACGCTCCCTGCTGCCAAAACTGCGCAGTTTTCCGCTGACCGCCGATGCCGTCACCATCCTCTCTGGCGCTGCCGAGTTCCGTCGTTGCCTGCTGGAAAAAATCGCCAGCGCCACACAGCGCATCTATATCGTTGCGCTGTACCTGCAACAGGATGAGGCCGGCCAGGACATTCTCGATGCCTTGCACGCCGCCAAACTCAAGCGTCCGCAACTGGACGTGGTGGTGGTCGTCGACTGGCTGCGCGCCCAGCGCGGTTTGATTGGTGCCGGCAAGCAACCGGGCAATTCGGCCTGGTATCAGGAAATGACCCGGACCCACGCAAGCGAAGTTCCGATCTATGGCGTGCCGGTGCAGACCCGCGAACTGTTCGGCGTATTGCACCTGAAGGGCTTCGTCATCGATGACTGCGTGATCTACAGCGGCGCGAGCCTGAACAACGTCTACCTGCACAAGTTCGACAAATACCGTTACGACCGTTACCACCTGCTGCACAACCGCGCCCTGGCCGACTCGATGCAGCATCTGGTTCAGCATGGCCTGGTGGCTTCCAAAGCCGTGCATCGTCTCGATCTGCCGAACCTGCCGACCACCCGCAGCCTGCGCAACGACATCGGCGACCTGCGCAGCCGGCTCAAGCACGCCGCGTACGACACCACCGAGGGCACCACGGATAAGGGCAGCCTGACGGTGAGCCCGTTATTGGGCGTGGGCAAGAACAACCCGCTGAGCCGGGTGATTTGCGAACTGATCGCCAGCACCCAGCATCAACTGACCATCTGCACGCCGTACTTCAACCTGCCGCTGGCCGTGACCCGGGAAATCAACCGGGCACTGGCCCGTGGCGTGAAGATCGACATCGTGGTCGGCGACAAGACCGCCAACGACTTCTACATTCCGCCGAGCGAGCCGTTCAAGGTGATCGCGGCGCTGCCGTACCTCTACGAAATCAGCCTGCGCCGTTTCGCCAAGCGCCATCAGCGCAACATCGACAGCGGTCAGTTGAACCTGCACCTGTGGAAGGATGGCGATAACACGTACCACCTTAAAGGCATGTGGGTGGACAAGCGTTACACCTTGCTGACCGGCAACAACCTCAACCCGCGGGCGTTCCGCCTCGATCTGGAAAACGCCTTGTTGCTCGATGACCCGAAAGGCGAGTTGCTTGAGTCCCGCCGCAAGGAGTTGAAAGAGATCTTCCAGCACACGACGCGCATCGAGCGTTATCAGGACCTGGAAACATTGCCGGAGTACCCGGCGGGGGTGGCCAAGTTTCTCAAGCGTGTGAGTCGGGTGCGGATCGAGCGGTTGCTCTACCGCATTCTGTAAAAAGCATTCGCGAGCAGGCTCGCTCCCACAGGCGTTATTTGTCGAACACAAATCCACTCTGGGAGCGAGCCTGCTCGCGAAGAGGCCCGCTCAGGCACTACAAGAATCAGTTCAAACCCAGCTTGCCGCGCAACATCGACAAATCCTCAGCCAGTGTATTCACGGGCCCGACCAGCGCCTTGCGGTCGTTCTCCCTCACCTTGTCATAGGTTTCAAAACCGCCACCCTGGGTCTTGTACTTGGCCAGAATGGTATTCACCGTGGCGAAGTTCTTGTCGACTTTGGCGACGAATGCCGCGTCCTGTTTCTCGATCTGCGGACGGAACAGGTCGACGATTTTCTTGGCCCCGTCGATGTTGCCCTGGAAATCGTACAGGTCGGTGTGGCTGTAGCGATCTTCCTCGCCGGAGATCTTGGTGGCGACCACTTCTTCCAGCAGCGCAGCGGCGCCGCCGACGACTTTTTCCGGCGGGAAGGTCAGGCCGGCGACGCGGGTTTGCAGGTCTTTGACGTCGTTGTTCAGGCCATCCGCCAGTTCACCCAGGCCCCGGGTGCTGTTTTGCGAGAACAGCGAGTATTCGATGCGGTGGAATCCGGTGAAGTCTACAGCGTTTATGCCTTTTTCGTGGTCATCGACCCGGGAGTCGATGGACGCATCCAGGTCACTGAACAACTCGGCAATCGGCTCGATGGACTCGTAGTAAACCCGGGTCGGTGCATAGAGTTTTTTCGCGGTCGCCAGGTCGCCTTTTTTCACCGCGTCGGTGAACTGTCGGGTGTGGCTGGCCAGCTCATCCAGTTGTTCGGTGACGTAGATCTTGTAGTCGGAAATCGGCTGCACCAGCTCCAGCGGCGCCGTCGCAGCGACAGCCGAAAGCGGGGTGTTGAGCAAGCCCAGGGTCAGCAGTATCGCAAGTGGCGACTTTTTCATGGGACTATCCGTTGGCGTTTATGCAGTGGTTTTTGTGGATGTGGCGTTGAGCAGCGAGCGACCGATGAAGTCCTGATCGCCGGTGACTCCGGGCAAAGTGAAGAAGTACCCACCGCCGACCGGCTTGAGGTATTCCTCCAGCGGTTCGCCGTTGAGCCCCGTTTGCACGGTGATGAAGCCCTTCTCCAGATCGGCCTGGTAGCAGATGAACAGCAGGCCCATGTCCAACTGACCGTTCTTGTTCACGCCGTTGGAGTAATTGAACGGTCGGCGCAGGATCAGGTTGGCCTGGGTGGCGGCGGTGCGCGGGTTGGCCAGGCGGATGTGGGCATCGAGTCTGGTCAGCTTGCCTTCGGGGTCTTTGGTGTAGTCCGGTACTTCGGTTTCATGGCTGCCGCCGATGGGCGCGCCGCTGCTTTTGACCCGGCCGAGAATGCTTTCCTGTTCCTGCAAGGGCGTGCGGTCCCAGCGCTCGACGAAGTTGCGGATGATCCGCACCGCCTGATAGCTGCCGTGGGCCGCCCAGGCCGGTTCGTCACTGCCGGGCAGGACCCAGACGATGCTGTCCATGGCCTTGCCATCGTTGGAGTCGGGGTTGGCCGAACCGTCGCGAAAACCGAGGAAATTGCGTGCACTCTGTGCGGGCACGCCGGGTTTGGCCGGGGCCTGGGGCGGTACGCTGCCTTCCTGTTTCCAGCGCACCAGCAGCAGGTCCGGGAGGTTTTTCACGATGTCGCGCAGGGCGTGGATGTTGGTGTCGGCGGTGTTGGCGCAGAACTGCAGGCTCAGGTCACCGTGGCAGCAATCGGCTTGCAGCGCATCGTTGGGGAAACCGACCATGCGGACAAGGCGCTTGGGCTTGGCATCGCCCAGACCGAAACGCTCGTCGAACAAGGATTCGCCCACTGACACGGTGATGGTCAGGTTGTCCGGCGTGACCACCGGCCCGAGAATCCCGGAATCCACCGGCGGCAGCTTCGGGTCGATCTGAGCGACCGGGCCGCCCTTCATCAACAACGCGATGCGTTCGTTGAGGGTGCGGAACAGGCGCTCCAGATCTTCACGGTCGCTGGCCAGCACATCGAATGCCACCAGCATGCCCGACTCCGGTCGCGGGGTGACGATGCCGCTCTGGTGTTTGCCGTGGAAATCATGGCGGTCTTCGGTGCGCTCACTGCTGGGGGCTTCGGTCACTTGCGCGGGGCTGGCGGCCATGGCCGGGCAGCTCAGGGCTGAACCCGCGAGGGCGACACCGGCGGCGCCCATGCCCATCAATATCCGGCGACGCTGGAGGTTGAACTGCTCTGAATCGTTCATCTGAAAGTCGTCTTCTGCTTACAGGCCGCTAAGGCCGAGGGCGGGATCAATAGCGTCGAGTGCAGCGGCCAATGCTTTGGCCTTGTCGGCAATCTGCTGGCGCTGGTCGGCGCTGACGCTGTCGTAGCTGGCGTAACCGTCGTTGACCTTGAAACCATTGAGTTCGGACTCGAATGCGACAAGGGCACCGTCGATGTTGGGCAGCAGGTCGGCGGCGGATTTAGTCAGCAACGGGCGCAGCAGCTCGACGACTTTGCGCGCAGCGTCGAAGTTGCCGACAAAGCCGTTCAGGTCGCTGTGGCTGTAGCGTTCTTCTTCACCGCTGCCGGCACGGACGTCGGCGAGGCTGTTGAGGTTGCGCACCACGGTGCTCACCAGTTGTTCCGGCGGCAACGACTGGGCCAGCAGCTGTTGCTTGAGGGTCGTGACATCGGTGAGCAGGCGCCGGGCGACCGGTGTCAGCCCGTCGAGGTTGCGTTGCTGGAACAGCGCGTATTCGAGGCGATGGAAACCGGTGAACGCCGGATCCTGTTCGCGTTTTTCAAAGTAATCGGCACGAGCGTTGATCCCGTTGTCCAGCTCCGCCAGGCGCTGGGCGGCCGGGGCAAGCCGCTGGTAAGCAGCGCGGGCAGGAGTGTACAAGGCTTGAGCCTGACTCAAATCGCCGGCTTCGATGGCTTGATTCAGTGCGGTAACGGCCTTGATCAGCGCCGTGCCCTGGTTGCTGAGATACACGCGAAATTCCGACAACGGCCCGACAAACGCCACCATCGACGGTTTGGCCTTGGCCGCCGCGTCGGAAGCGGCTGTCGGCGTAACGTGCAAGGTGCCGCGCGGGTTGCTCAGCAGGCCACAGGTGATCGCGTAATCGCCGGGCAACAGATTGGCGTTGATCACCTGGCTCAGGCCAGGCGCGATGTTTTCCCGTTCTTCGACCACCAGCACGCCATCGAGGATCTCCCATTCAACAGCCCGATCCGAGCGGTTGACGATGCGGAAACTGGCGCGACCGGCCGCAACGGTCAAGGCAGCGGGCTCGCAACGGTGCGGGTCAATGGTCACCAACACTTCATCATGGTTGGCCTGGCGCTTGGCCGCGGCCATTTTCGAGGCGTAGTAGAACAGGCCGGCGGCGGCGATCATCACGATCACCGAACCGGCCACCGCCCAGCGCAGGGCGCGGGGAGGGGGAGCCTGGTTTGGGGCTGGAGTTGGCATGGTTGCTCTTACTGATTGGAAACTCAAAAGTGACTGACCCTGTGGGAGCGAGCCTGCTCGCGAAAAAACCACCGCTGGTAATCTGGCGTTTACGCGTTATCGATGACGACCTTCGCGAGCGGGCTCGCCCCCACAAGCGTTGTTGTTTGGCACAGGGGCGGGGAGAAAGAACATCAGCAGCGCCATCACCAGGTAAATCAGATAAGCGCCGAGGGTGCTGACGGTCGGGGCATCCTGGTAGCCGAACATCCCGGCCAGTACCGCGCCCAGCGGGCCGTCCATCGGTAGCGTCGCGCTGAGGTCGAAGAGCACGGTTTGCAGGTGATTCCACACGCCGGCTTCATGCAGCGCTTGTACGGAATTGGCAAGGATCCCGGCGGCCACCACGAGAATGAACAGCCCGGTCCAGCGCAAGAACGCGCCGAGGTTCAGGCGCAGGCTGCCGCTGTAGATCAGGAAGCCGACGAGGATTGCCAGGATCAGGCCGAGCAGGGCGCCGATCGGGGCTGCCGGACCTTCGCTTTGCTGGAACACCGCGAGCAGGAAAAATACGGTTTCCAGGCCTTCCCGGGCCACGGCGAAAAACACCATGGCGATCAGTGCGGTCACCTGATGCCTGGAACCGGTCAGCGCCTGATCAAGAGAAGCGTGCAATGAATGCTTGATCGAACGCGCCACTTTGCGCATCCAGAACACCATCGAACTCAAGATACCGACGGCCACCAGCCCAACCACGCCTTCAAACAGTTCCTGTTGTTTCTGCGGAAACTCGGCGCTGACCAGTTCCAGGCCACCACCGACCAGCAGGGCCAGGGCGGCGGCGAGAAATACCCCGATCCACACGGCGGGCATCCACTGGCCGCGACCTGTCTGTTTCAGGTAGCTGGCGATGATGCCGACGATCAAGGCGGCCTCAATGCCTTCGCGCAACATGATCAAAAAGGGAACGAACATTCAGCACCGTTTCAGCATTAGATAGGGTGCTGATTTGTAACATAATGACACTCATTACCAAATGGCAGTGATTGACATTTACCTGAACCTAAGCTGAACAACCTTCAAGGTCAGCTGTATCCCTGTGGGAGCGAGCCTGCTCGCGAAGGCGCAGTGTCAGTCCCCCCCCCTTTTATCGAATCCAAAATCCTCTTCGCGAGCAGGCTCGGTCCCACAGGGATTTGCTTGGCCACAGGGATCTGCGGTGAGCTGGCGGTTTCAGCTAATATGCCCAACCACTCAAACAAGAACAGGGCACATCTCGCTCAATGTCGGAAAAAGACACCATTTCCATTCAACTGGTGCGTGAAGCGCTGTTGCAGAGTTGCGCCCCGGGCGCCGCCACCGAAGAGGCGTTGAACAAGGTCGGCATCGATCCTGTCCTGCTGCAAAACGGCACTGCCAGGGTGCCGGCGACCGCCTATGCGCGACTGTGGCGTTTGCTGGCGCGACGGGGCGACGATGAGTTTTTCGGCATGGACCCGCGCAAGCTCAAGTCCGGCAGCCTTGAGTTTCTCTGTCGTTGCGCCATGGTGCAGCCGAGCCTGGCGGCGGGGCTCACCAGTGGCCTGGGTTTTCTGTCGCTGATGCTCGAACGCATGCCTGCCGAACTGGTGCGTCAGCAAAGCCTGGCGGAAATCGTGTTGCTCGAAGACGACCACGAACCGCGTCGGGCCTTTACCTACTTCACCTACTGGATGATCGTGCACGGCGTGGCCTGCTGGCTGGCGGGACGTCGGATCCCGATTCTGGCCATCGAGTTGCGTTGCCCACAGCCGGATTTCTGCGACGACTATCAAGTGATGTTTTCCGAGAACCTGCGTTTCGATCGGCCACGTACACGGATGATTTTCTCTGCCGATTGCCTGGATCTGCCGATCAAGCGCAGCGCTGAAGAACTCCGGCGTTTCCTGGCCCATGCGCCGGCCAACATCCTGGTGAAGTATCGCGATCCACAGAGCCTGGCCAGCCGGATCAAACACGATTTGCGACAGCTGCCCGCCGAACAATGGCCGGAAACCGAAGCGCTGGCGCAACGCCTGTGCATGTCGGCCTCGACCCTGCGCCGGCGCCTGGCCGAGGAAGGCCAGACTTATCAAGGGCTCAAGGACAGTGTGCGCAAGGAGCTGGCCATCGTCTGGCTGGCGGAGCCGAGCATCAGCTTCAGCGAAATCGCCACCCGGCTGGGGTTTGCCGATGCGAGTTCGTTCTACAAGGCGTTTCGCAAGTGGTCGGGCTCCAACCCGGGGCATTACCGCAGTTTGATCCTCAACGAAGCCTCTTGATCCGGATTATGTATTGATGCCGCCGGCCCCTTCGCGAGCAGGCTCGCTCCCACAGGGGAATACATTTCATTTGTGGGAGCGAGCCTGCTCGCGAAGAGGTCCTGTCAGGCGCCGCATCCCTTGAACCTTGGCCAAACCAGTCAAGCAACTTGATAACTTTGACCATTGCCCCAACCCCCGCACAGAGCGAGTATTTCCCTGTTGATTACGGTTCCCCCAACCTAATAAAAAACACAGAGGGATTCTGGCAATGCGCGATTACTTGTCTGCTGTTTCACAGTTCAATTATCAGCACACCGTCGACGCCGCACTCGCAGGCGATCTGACCGCCCTCAACGCCTGTGTCGAGTGTTGTGACCGACATGCCTTGCCGGGACGCATCGCGCTGTTCTGGGAAGGCCGCGATGGCGCCAGCGCGACGTACACCTTCAGCGACCTGCAGGACAAGGCCGCGCGTTTCGCCAATTTCCTCTTGAGTCAGGGTGTGAGGCAGGGCGATAAGGTCGCGGGCCTGCTGCCACGTAACATCGAGTTGCTCATCACCGTGTTCGCCACCTGGCGCATCGGCGCGGTCTATCAGCCACTGTTCACCGCCTTCGGCCCGAAAGCCATCGAACATCGCCTCGGCAGCTCCGGCGCCAAAGTGGTGGTGACCGACGCGGTCAACCGCTCGAAACTCGCCGAAGTCGCCGATTGCCCGACCATCGTTACCGTCGCCGGCCCCAAGGGGCAGGGCATTGTGCAGGGCGATTACAGCTTCTGGGCCGAACTGGCCAACTATTCCAACGTTTGTGAACCGGTAATGCTCACCGGTGAAGACCCGTTCCTGTTGATGTTCACTTCGGGCACCACCGGCCCGTCGAAAGCGCTGTCGGTGCCGCTCAAGGCCATCGTCGCGTTCGAGAGCTATACCCGCGACGCCGTGGATCTGCGCCCGCAAGACGCGTTCTGGAACGTCGCCGATCCGGGCTGGGCCTATGGCATCTATTTCGGTGTCACCGGACCGTTGGCCATGGGGCACCCGATCACCTTCTACGATGGCCCGTTCACCCTCGAAAGCACGTGCCGGGTGATCAACAAATACGGAATAACCAACCTCACCGGTTCGCCCACCGCATACCGCCTGTTGATTGCCGGCGGCGACGAGTTCGCCAGGTCGATCAAAGGCAAGCTGCGCATCGTCAGCAGCGCCGGTGAACCGCTGAACCCGGAAGTGATCCGCTGGTTCGCCGACAACCTCGGCGTGGTGATTCATGACCACTACGGCCAGACAGAGCTGGGTATGGTCCTGTGCAACCACCATGGCCTGCAACACCCGATTCATCTGGGCGCCGCCGGTTTTGCCTCGCCCGGCCACCGCATCGTGGTGCTGGACGATGAATACAAGGAACTGGGTGTCGGCCAGCCGGGCATCCTGGCCATCGACCGTACCCAGTCGCCGATGTGCTGGTTCGCCGGTTACCAAGGCGCACCGACCAAGGCCTTTGTCGGCAACTATTACCTGAGCGGCGATACCGTCGAATGGAACCCGGACGGCAGCATCAGCTTCGTCGGTCGCAGCGATGACGTGATCACCACCTCCGGCTACCGCGTCGGCCCGTTCGATGTGGAAAGTGCCTTGATCGAACACCCGGCAGTGGTGGAAGCGGCAGTGGTCGGCAAGCCTGATCCGGAGCGCACCGAACTGGTCAAAGCCTTCGTCGTGCTCAGCGCGCAATACCGCGCTGCGCCGGAACTGGCCGAAGAACTGCGCCAGCACGTGCGCAAGCGCCTGGCCGCGCACTCGTACCCCCGTGAAATCGAATTTGTCAGCGAGTTGCCGAAAACCCCAAGCGGCAAATTGCAGCGCTTTATCTTGCGCAACCAGGAAATCGCCAAGGCTCAAGAGGCCGCGGCGAAGAACGTTTCAGCTTGAACCCAAGGAAACAATGATGCAGATCGAAAACAAGGTTTTTCTCGTCACCGGCGGTGCTTCCGGCCTGGGCGCGGCCACCGCTGAAATGCTGGTCGGCGCCGGCGCCAAAGTGATGCTGGTGGACATGAACGCCGAAGCGGTCGCGGCGCAGGCCCAGCGTTTGGGCGCGCAAAGCGTGGTGGCGGACATCAGCGACGAAGCGGCGGCCGAAGCGGCGGTGCAGGCGACGGTCAAGGCCTTTGGTGGTCTCAATGGCCTGGTCAACTGCGCGGGCATCGTGCGCGGCGAGAAGATCCTCGGCAAGAACGGTCCGCACGCCCTGGCCAGCTTCAGCCAGGTGATCAACGTCAACCTGATCGGCAGTTTCAACATGCTGCGCCTGGCGTCGGCGGCGATTGCCGAGACCGAAGCGGACGCCGATGGCGAGCGCGGTGTCATCATCAACACCGCGTCGGCGGCGGCGTACGACGGCCAGATCGGCCAGGCGGCTTACGCGGCTTCCAAAGGCGCCATTGTCAGCCTGACCTTACCCGCCGCCCGAGAGCTGGCGCGTTTCGGCATCCGCGTGATGACCATCGCCCCGGGCATTTTCGAAACACCGATGATGGCCGGCATGACCCCGGAAGTCCGCGACTCCCTGGCGGCCGGCGTGCCATTCCCGCCGCGCCTGGGCAAACCGGCCGAGTATGCGCAGCTGGTCAGGCATATCATTGAAAACAGCATGCTCAATGGCGAGGTGATCCGTCTCGACGGTGCCTTGCGCATGGCGGCCAAATAAGGAGGATTTGTCATGACTATCGCAAATGATCCAATCGTTATCGTCAGCGCCGTGCGCACCCCGATGGGGGGTTTTCAGGGCGAACTCAAAAGCCTGACTGCACCGCAACTCGGTGCCGCCGCGATCAAGGCCGCTGTCGAGCGCGCCGGTGTGGCACCGGATGCGGTCGATGAAGTGCTGTTCGGTTGCGTGTTGCCCGCCGGTCTGGGCCAGGCTCCCGCACGCCAGGCGGCGCTGGGTGCAGGCCTGGACAAGTCGACACGCTGCACCACCGTGAACAAGATGTGCGGCTCTGGCATGGAAACTGCCATCCTGGCCCACGACATGCTGTTGGCTGGCAGCGCCGATGTGGTGATTGCCGGCGGCATGGAAAGCATGTCCAACGCGCCCTACCTGCTGGATCGCGCCCGCAGCGGTTACCGCATGGGCCACGGCCGGGTGCTCGATTCAATGTTCCTCGATGGCCTGGAAGACGCCTACGATAAAGGCCGCCTGATGGGCACCTTTGCCGAAGACTGCGCGCAAACCAACGACTTCAGCCGCGAAGCCCAGGACGCGTTTGCCATTGCTTCGACCACCCGTGCGCAGCAGGCGATCAAGGATGGCAGCTTCAAGGACGAGATCGTGCCGTTGACCGTCACCGTCGGTAAGGAGCAAGTGGTGATCAGCAACGACGAGCAGCCACCGAAAGCCAAACTGGACAAGATCGCCTCATTGAAACCGGCGTTCCGCGAAGGCGGCACCGTGACGGCGGCGAACTCCAGTTCGATTTCCGACGGCGCGGCGGCACTGGTGCTGATGCGCCGTTCCGAAGCTGACAAGCGGGGTCTCAAGCCACTGGCGGTGATTCATGGCCACGCGGCGTTCGCCGATACCCCGGGCCTGTTCCCGGTGGCACCGATTGGCGCGATCAAGAAGCTGATGAAGAAAACCGGCTGGTCGCTGGATCAGGTGGACCTGGTTGAAGTCAACGAAGCCTTCGCCGTGGTCGGCATGGCCGCGATGAGCCACCTGGAGATCCCTCACGAGAAGCTCAACGTGCACGGCGGCGCTTGTGCCCTGGGCCACCCGATCGGTGCGTCCGGCGCGCGGATTCTGGTGACCTTGCTCTCGGCCCTGCGCCAGAAAGGCTTGAAGCGTGGCGTGGCGGCGATCTGTATTGGCGGTGGTGAAGCGACGGCGATGGCGGTCGAGTGCCTGTACTGAAACTGATGCAGGCCCATGTGGGAGCGAGCCTGCTCGCGAAGAGACCATGTCAGTCAACATTGATGTTGAATGACACACCGCTTTCGCGAGCAGGCTCGCTCCCACAGGTTAAATTGTATTAAGGCTCAAATTTATGATCCCCAATGACGAACAACTTCAGATCAGCGACGCGGCCCGGCAGTTTGCCCAGGAGCGGCTGAAACCCTTCGCCGCCGAATGGGACCGCGAACATCGCTTCCCCAAGGAAGCCATCGGCGAGATGGCCGAGCTGGGCTTCTTCGGCATGTTGGTACCGGAGCAGTGGGGCGGTTGCGACACCGGTTACCTGGCCTACGCCATGGCCCTGGAAGAAATCGCCGCCGGCGACGGTGCCTGCTCGACCATCATGAGCGTGCACAACTCGGTCGGTTGCGTGCCGATTCTCAACTACGGCAACGACGACCAGAAAGAGCGCTTCCTCAAGCCACTGGCCAGCGGCGAGATGCTCGGCGCATTCGCCTTGACCGAGCCCCAGGCCGGCTCCGACGCCAGCGGCCTGAAAACCCGTGCGCGCCTGGAAGGCGATCACTACGTACTCAACGGCTGCAAACAGTTCATCACCTCAGGGCAGAACGCCGGGGTGGTGATAGTGTTCGCCGTCACTGACCCGAGTGCCGGCAAACGCGGGATCACGGCACTGATCGTGCCGACCGATTCGCCGGGCTACAAAGTCGCCCGGGTCGAAGACAAACTCGGCCAGCATGCGTCCGACACTTGCCAGATTCTGTTTGAAGACGTGAAAGTCCCGGTGGCCAACCGACTGGGCGAAGAAGGCGAGGGCTACAAGATCGCCCTGGCCAACCTCGAAGGCGGGCGTGTCGGCATCGCTTCGCAATCGGTGGGCATGGCCCGCGCCGCCTTCGAAGCGGCCCGCGACTACGCCCGTGAACGCGAGAGCTTCGGCAAGCCGATCATCGAGCATCAGGCCGTGGCGTTCCGCCTGGCGAACATGGCCACCCAAATTGCGGTGGCCCGGCAAATGGTCCACTACGCAGCAGCGTTGAGGGACAGCGGCAAACCGGCTTTGGTCGAAGCGTCGATGGCCAAGCTGTTCGCCTCGGAAATGGCCGAAAAGGTCTGTTCCTCTGCGTTGCAAACCCTCGGTGGCTACGGTTACCTGAACGACTTCCCGCTGGAGCGGATCTACCGCGATGTGCGGGTCTGCCAGATCTACGAAGGCACCAGCGATATTCAGCGCATGGTCATTTCGCGCAATCTTTGAGAAGGAAAACACTACGTGAACTACGAAACGATTTTGCTGGAAACCCACGGCCGCGTCGGCCTGATCACGCTGAACCGCCCACAGGTGCTGAACGCGTTGAATGCGCAGATCGTCAGCGAACTGAACCACGCCCTCGACGGCCTGGAAGCCGACTCCAACATCGGTTGCATCGTGCTGACCGGCTCGAAAAAAGCCTTTGCCGCCGGTGCCGACATCAAGGAAATGGCCGAGCTGACCTACCCGCAGATCTACCTCGACGACCTGTTCAGCGACAGCGATCGCGTGGCCAACCGCCGCAAGCCGATCATCGCCGCCGTCAACGGTTTCGCCCTGGGCGGCGGCTGTGAACTGGCGCTGATGTGCGATTTCATCCTGGCCGGTGACAACGCGAAGTTCGGTCAGCCGGAAATCAACCTCGGCGTGCTGCCGGGCATGGGTGGCACTCAGCGTCTGACCCGGGCCGTGGGCAAGGCCAAGGCCATGGAAATGTGCCTCAGCGGCCGTCTGATCGATGCCGTGGAAGCGGAGCGTTGCGGGATCGTCGCACGCATCGTGCCGAGCGATGAGCTGCTGGACGAAGCGTTGAAAGTCGCGACGTTGATTGCCAAAAAATCGTTGCCGATCGCGATGATGGTCAAGGAAAGCGTCAACCGCGCCTTTGAAGTGAGCCTGTCCGAAGGCGTGCGCTTCGAGCGCCGGGTGTTCCATGCCGCGTTTGCGACGCAGGATCAAAAGGAAGGGATGGCAGCGTTTATTGCCAAGCGCGAGGCTGAGTTCGTCGGCAAGTGATGTAGCGTTTGTGCGGGCGCCTTCGCGAGCAGGCTCGCTCCCACAGTTGATCTCTGGTGTACATGAGATCCCCTGTGGGAGCGAGCCTGCTCGCGAAGCTTTATGGGTTTAAACCAGGTAGTTTTTCAGCTCCCGGGCAATCACCATCCGCTGAATCTCGCTCGACCCTTCATAAATTTGCGTGATCCGCGCATCCCGGTAGTAACGCTCCACCGGGTAATCCTCCAGATAGCCATACCCGCCATGAATCTGTATCGCTGACGAACAGACTTTCTCGGCCATCTCCGACGCAAACAGCTTGGCCTGGGAGGCCTCCGACAGGCACGGTTTGCCGGCGCTGCGCAAACGCGCGGCATGCAGGATCATCAGCCGTGCGGCATTGAGTTGCATGTGCATGTCCGCCAGCAGGTTGGCGATGCTCTGGTGCTCGATGATCGGCTTATCGAATTGCACGCGATCCCGGGCGTAGGCCAGTGCCGCTTCGAAGGCCGCGCGGGCAATGCCCAGTGCCTGGGCGGCGATGCCGATGCGGCCGCCTTCAAGGTTGGACAACGCAATGGCCAGGCCTTTGCCGCGCTCACCCAGCAGGTTGGCCTCGGCAATGGTGCAGTTGTTCAGCGTCACCGCGCAGGTATCGGAAGCGCGGATGCCCATTTTGTGTTCGCTGCGGTCCACGGTGAAGCCTGGGGTACTGGTCGGTACCAGGAACGCCGAGATGCCGCGCTTGCCCAGGTCTGGATCGGTCACCGCAAACACGATCGCCAGTTTTGCCCGTTTGCCGTTGCTGACAAATTGCTTGGCGCCGTTGATCACCCATTGGCCGTCGCGCAGTTCGGCGCGGGTGCGCAGGTTGTGCGCTTCGGAACCGGCCTGGGGTTCGGTCAGGCAGAAGCAACCGATGGCCTGGCCGCTGGCCAGGTCCGCCAGCCAGGTCTGTTTCTGTTCTTCGGTGCCGTAGTTGAGCACCGGCCCGCAACCGACGGAGTTGTGAATGCTCATCAGCGCGCCAGTAGCGCCGTCACCGGCCGAGATTTCTTCCACCGCCAGGGCGTAGGCAACGTAGTCGACATAAGTGCCGCCCCATTCCTCGGGCACCACCATGCCCAGCAGGCCGAGTTCGCCCATCTTCGCCACCAGAGCGTCGTCGATCCAGCCGGCCTTTTCCCAGGCCTGGGCGTGGGGGGCGATTTCGCCGCGGGCAAAGTCCCGGGCCATGTCGCGGATCATGATTTGTTCTTCGCTCAATTCGATATCGTGCATGGCTCAGCTCCCGCTTTGGTCAAACCCGTTGAAGAAACTCGCCACGTGTGCGGCGTCCAGCGCCTGCAGGGTGGGCGGGTTCCAGCGCGGGTTCTTGTCTTTGTCGATCAGCAAGGCGCGCACGCCTTCGATCAGGTCGCCGCGCTCGAACCACTGGCGGTCCAGGTGCAGCTCAAGGGCGAAGCATTGTTCAAGGCTCAGCTGCCGACCGCGCCGCAGCATCTCCAGCGTCACGCCCATGGCCAGCGGCGAACGGGTTTGCAGCAGGTCGGCGGTGGTGGTGGCCCACTCGTGGCTGTCGGCAACCGTCACTTCCCGCAATTGTTCAACAATACTCGGCACGTCAGGCAGGGCGAAGAAGTGGTCGATGGCCGGGCGCAGTGCTTCTAACGGTGCGCCGGGCAATTGCTGTACCGCAAGTTTTGCCAGCAGGCCCTGAAGGTCCTTGAGCGGGGTGTCGTGCCACTCCAGGTGATCAAGTTTTTTGTCCAGTTCGGCGAGTTTAGTGCTATCCAGATACCAGTCGGCCAGCCCGCAATACAGGGCGTCGGCCGCGCGGATCTGCACGCCGCTGACACCCAGGTAAATCCCCAGTTCACCTGGGATACGCGGCAGGAAATAACTGCCGCCGACATCCGGGAAATAACCGATGCCCACTTCCGGCATCGCCAGACGGCTCTTTTCGGTGACTACCCGCAAGTCGGCGCCCTGTACCAGACCCATGCCGCCGCCCAGGACAAAACCGTCCATCAAGGCGAGTACGGGTTTGCGGTAGTGGTGGATTGCGAGGTCGAGGGCGTACTCCTCGACGAAGAAGTCTTCGTGCAACGCGTCGCCGCTTTTGTAGCTGTCGTAGAGCGAGCGAATGTCGCCGCCGGCACAGAACGCTTTTTCCCCGGCGCCGCGCAGGACAACGGCATGTACGTTAGCGTCGCCCGCCCAGGCATCCAGTTGCCGCTGTAATTGGCGAACCATGTCGAGGGTGATGGCGTTGAGACCGGCGGGGCGGTTGAGGGTCAGGTGACCGATGTGATTGCGAACCTCGGCCAGCACTTCAATTTGTGTGGCATCCATGGGCGTGGCCGCCTTCGATGAAACCTGAGCAGTCATCAGTAACTCCCTGCTTTTATTGTTCTTTATAGAGAAGCTCGCGCGCGAGCGATGCAGGATCGTAACAGTGCAAATTTGTGATGTACAACGGGGAAATGTGCAGGGGCTTTCTGCATATTTGCAATGACGATCGGGTGCGTCCCCTGTGGGAGCGCAGTATCAGGTTCTACGGCTCAGGACTTCACCAATACTGCGACGTTTCGCATGTAACTCACTGGCGTGAATCAGTTGTTCCAGGTCTTCAGGCGTGACGTCGAAGAAAGCTTCCATGTCGGCCAGCGCCAGTTTCAAATCCTGGGCGGTGATGGCCTGGCTGTCGGTGGGCGGATGGTCGGCTGGCACCACAGCCACTGGTTCAGCGGGGCGCTTGGGGTATCGGATGCGCGTCAGGTTGTTGTAGGCCAGGGCGCTGAGCAACATGATCGTAGCGCCGAGCATCACCGGGCCGAGGGCTTTCCAGTCCATGGCAATGGTCGCCGGGTCTGCCAGTACCAGGGTCAACGCCAGCGCGCCGGCCGGTGGGTGCAGGCAACGCAGCCAGCACATCAGGATCAGCGCCATGCCTGCCGCCAGGCAAGCGCTGCCCAGCGTGCGCCCCAGCACATGGGCCACCAGCAGCGAAACCACGCCGGCGCTCAAGTAGCCGCCGACAATCGACCATGGCTGCGCCAGTGCGCCGGAAGACACCGCGAACAACAACACGGCCGAAGCCCCCAGCGGGCCGATCAAGTGCTGCGCCACCTCGATGCCGAACACCTGACCGCACAGCCACACGCTGAGCATCGTTCCGAGGGCCATGCCGATGGCGGCGCGGCTCCATTCGGTGGGGCGGGTGTTGATGGCGGCGGGCAACCAGCGAGCGAGCATGAGGAAACCATTCCGTTGACAAAAAAAACGAGGAAAAAAAAAGGCTTGTCTGGGATACCCAGAAAGCCCTTGAAGTTGTTCCAACAATTGGGGGAGGAACGACGACAGTGTGCCGATCCTTGCTGATGCTGACAAATTCATATTAATGAAGCTTCAGTTCATTAATTCTGATGTAACGCCACGCGCCTTCCACTCATGAAACACAGGAATCCGCCCATGGCGGTGAGTGCGCTCAGGGCGTAAAACATGGTCGGGGCTGGCGTGTGCATCAACAGGAAGCCGCAAATGACCGGGCTCAATGCGCCGCCGAGGGCCGCCAGGTTCTGTGCGCCGTAGTAACTGCCGCGCAATTCTTCCGGGGCCAGGGTGTCGACAAAGAGAAATTCGGCCGGGTAAATGATCATTTCCCCGAGGGTGAAGATGAACATGGCCACGCACCAACTGACGATGCCGTTGGCCAGGCTGAAGCCGATCAGGCCGAGGATGAACAGGCTGGTGCCACCGGCGATCCAGTAGCGCAGTTTTTCGCGATTGAGGAAGCGGCCGATCTGGTACTGCAACAGGATCACACTGATGGCGTTGCAGGCGAGCAGGGCGGCCATGATGTCCAGGGCATTTTTGGAATCGTGGGTCACCAGCAGGTACTGTGACAGGTACAGGGTGAAACGCCCGTGGACCACGGTGCTGAGCAGGCAGCCGCAGGTGAACATGATCAGGGTGCGGTCGTTCTTCAGGGTCACCAGGGTCTTGAGGAAACTCTGCGGTTGGCCAATGACCGGCGTCTGCGCCGAATCCTTCGGGATGCCGATCATCAGGAAGATACTGAAAAAAGCGATGGCGCCGGCAATCAGGAACGGCGCGATCGGATAGTAGCCGGCGATCACCACGCCCAGCATGGGCCCGGTGGCGTAGCCGATGTTGGTCAGGGTGTAGCGCAGGGAAAACGCCTTGGCGCGCTGGCCCATGGGCAGGTTTTCGCTGAGGATCGCTTTGGAACCGATGAGAAACAGCGCCGAGGCCGTCTCGGTGATCACCAGGGTGACGGTGGTCAGGTAGAGGTTTTCGGCGAAGGTCAGCAGCACGAAGCCGATGGCACTGGAAAGCATCGCCAGAATCAGCAACCGGCGCTTTTCCAGGCGGTCGATGATGTAGCCGCCATACAGGGCGAGCAGGGTGGCGATGAACACCGCGATACCGAGCAGCAAGCCAACGTCCTGTTGGTTGAGGCCCAGTTTGTTGCTCAAGAACAGCGTGAGCAACGGGCTGGTGATGGCGCGGCTGACGACGATGGTCAGCGAAACGATCATCAACCGGCGAATAACGAGCGAGTAAGTGGCCACGGCGAGTGCAAATGTCCTTATTCAGTTTCTTTAGTGTTCGGCATGAAAACCGCGTCGCCCCATTCGCGAGCAAGCCCGCTCCCACAGTTGGAATGCGTTCACCTGTGGGAGCGAGCCTGCTCGCAAAGAGGCCCGACCGGGCGCACATTGATCAAGCCAGCCACTGTTCGAGCATGCGAACCGAATCCAGGCTCTCGATCCGCGACAACTGTTCCAGTAATTCTTCAGCCTGCCCCCGCGGCATCACCCGCTCGGCCAAACTGAAAAACTTTTCCTCCAGCGCCCCATCACTCAGCGGATTACCCGGCGCACCCAACGGCACTTCAACACACAGGCTCGCCAGCCGACCGTCCACGGTCCGCAGCGTCACCACGGGCTCGCCATCCTCTGACAGTTGCGGGTCCACTTCAAGGTGAATGCGCGACATCCACTGGGTGATTCGCGGATCGTTTCGCGATGCATCGTCGTAGGCCTGCAACCGGCAATGACCGTGCACCAGCCGCGCAGCCAGCGCATAGGGCAGGCTCATCTGCGCCGCCGCCAGGGTGTCGACGTCGTGGCCGCCGCACATGTCCCGCAAAAATCCGCACAATGACACCTGCACGTCTTCGACCTGATCGACCTGCACCTGCAGCTGCTCCAACAGCAAGCCCAAGGCATCGATGGCCGAATGGGTGCCACGACAGGAGGCGTAGGGTTTGATCGAGCAGCGGGCGAGTTTCCACACGACGCCGAGGTCTGCATCCAGCGCCTGGGGGTGTGCGGCGTCACCGGCCAGGGTCTTGAGGAAACCGCCCCAGACATCCTCGAACAACTGCGTTGGTCCGCCGATCCCCTGTTGGGCAAAACGCGCCGCCAGCAAGCCACCTTCGGCGGCGCGGCCGCTGTGCAGTTTTTTGCTTTGCGAGCCGTCGTGAATAAACGCCCACAAACCGCCACTGAAGCTGCCGGCGATGCCCAGTGCCGACAGGGTTTGCCGTGCATTCAAGCCGAGAATGCGCGCACTGGCGGCCGCCGCGCCGAACACGCCACAGGTTGCCGTGGAGTGCCAACCGGCGCCGTTATGAGCCGAGTAGCCACCGCAGGCTTCGAGCACCCGACGCCCGATGTCGTAACCGATCACCACTGCCGTGATGAACTCGCGGCCGGTCACCGCTTGCCCGGACATCGACACCGCCGCCATCACGGCGGGCAAGACCACGGCGCCGGAATGATCGCAGCCTCCAGTGTCGTCCAGCTCCAGGGCATGGGCGGCGATGCCGTTGAGCATGGCGGCCTGCGCCGCGCCGACCCGCAGGCCCGTGCCCCAGACCAACGTATTGCCAGGCTCACCGTCGAACACCTGACGCGCTTGCTTTGCGATGTCGCTGTCAGCCCCGGCCAGGGACGCGCCGAAGGTGTCGAGGATGTGCCGCCTGGCCTGTTCCACCCGTGCCGGTGGCAAATCTGCAAACGTCGTATCGACGCAGAATTGCGCCAGTCGCTGCATCCGTTCAGTCATACGATGTAGTCCCGGTAATGACGTTCATACACCGACGCCGGATGATCCTGGGTCACCGGTGCCGCCGACTCAGCCCACCATCGGGCGACTTCGGCCCCGGTGGCGATCCACACGTCATCGTGCTGCACAATCCCCTCAAGCAACTCCCGCAACACCCCGATCCGCCCCGGTGTTGCAATGATTTCCGGGTGCAGGCGCAGCACGTAGCACAGGCCGAAGCGATGAAATCCGGCGAAGTCCATTTGCAGATTGCCCAGGGTGTGGCTGTAGGACGCGATCCGCGATTGCGCCGGTGGCACGGCAGGACTGAGGTTGAAGGCGAAATAGGGTTCGTCTTCCAACTCATAGTGCAGCGGCAACTCGATCACCTCAGGTGAAGTCGGGTGCGCGAACGGCAGGTCATCGCCGCGCCATGACGATGACCAGCGAATACCCTGATCCCTCAACGCTTCGATAAAGCCCGGCGCACCGTTGCCGGCGGGGATACGGAACCCCGTGGGACGCTGGCCGGTCAGTGCCGCCAAGGTTTCGCAGCCCTTGGCGATATCGGCGCTCTGCGCGGTCAGGTCGAGGTTGTCGTAGTTCTGATGGCGATACCCGGCACAGGCGATCTCATGGCCGCCGGCCTGGATCGCCCGAAGGTGTTCGGGGTTTTCCTCGGCGACGACGCCGGGAACAAACCAGCTGCTGGTGACATCAAGCTCCTTGAGTAGCGCAAGCAAACGTTCGACACCCCGTTGCGTGCCGTAACGCCACACCGACAAGGTCTTGTCGCGCCCGGCGACTTCCGGGGCCTGGGTGAGGATGCCGTGGATGTCGTTGTAATCGACGGTCAGCACCACCGCGCAGCGATAGCCCTTGGGCCAGACAGTGGACTCAGCCATGGTGATGCTCCTTGAGCCACCACTGGGCGACGTCGCGGCAGGTGGCGAACCACACGTCGTCGCGTTGACGCATGTGTTCGAAGAGTTTTTCCAGCAACAGGATGCGCCCCGGTTTGCCGGTGATCTTGGGGTGGAACAGGGTCGTCAGGCACAGCCCTTCATCCATGGCGCCGTCGTATTCGCGGCACCAGTTGTCGAGGGTCAGCGCGTAGCTGGCGGTGCGGTCCAGCCCGGAAGGGAAGTCCGGCGCCCGGGTGTAGGCGAGGGAGGCGTAGTCGTCCATTTCCCAGCGCCCGGGAATTTCCACCAGCGGGGTGGCGTGGCCCGGTACATTCACCAGGTACGGACGGTCATCGCCGCGCATGCTGCTGGAGTAGGTCACGCCGGCCTCGACCAGCATCGCCGGCGTTTCCGCGCGCCAGTCGCCGGACGGTGTGCGAAAGCCTTCGGCGCGGATGTTCAGGTGCTTCCAGAACACCTCGCGGGACCGTTTCATCACGTCCTTCTGCTGTTCCAGCGTCAGGGCGTAAAAGGATTCGTGTTTGTAGCCGTGATACGCCACCTCATGCCCGCGCTCGACAATCGCCTGGCACTGTTTCGGCCAGTTCTCCACGACCCAGGCCGGGACGAAGAATGTCGTCGGAAGGCGGAACTCGTCGAGCAGGTCGAGAATCCGCGGCAGCGCCCGGTACGGGCCGTAGCCGCCGAAACCGAAGTACTCGGGTTTGCGCCAGATCGAGCCGTTGAGCATGGCATCGCCGGTCGGGCCGTCGAGGTCGAAGGCCAGGGCCAGGCAGGCTTTGTGCCGGTCGGGCCAGGTGGGTTGGGGTGAGGAGGACATCTTTGGTACTCCAACTCTCTATAAATAAACACCGGACCCTGTGGCAGCGCAATTGCTCGCGAAAGCGGTGTGTCAGTCACATCAATGCTGGCTGACACGGCCCCTTCGCGAGCAAGCCCGCTCCCACAGTTGATCCCGGTTGATCACACATGTGTGGTCTGTCAGGAACCCTGTGGGAGGTGATCACCTGCCTGTTTATTTGCCGGCGTTGATGGTCACGGTCTTGATCGCCCCCAGTTCCAGGTCCCATTTCTTCAGGATTGCCTGGTAACTGCCGTCGTCTACCATGCTCTGCAATGCCACTTTCACCGCTTCGCTCAATTCAGGCTTTTTCTTGCTCACGCCAAGGCCGGTGAACTGCGAAGAGATCGGCAGGCCCACGGTCTTGTACATGTCCTTTTCCTGGGTTTTCAGGTAGGGCAGGGTTTCGCTGCCTTGCATGGCGGCGTCGATGCGGCTCTGGCGCAGTTGCGCCCGGGCATCGGCCGAGCCTTCGGTGCCGATCACGTTGATTGCAGGCTTGCCGGCCGCCTCACAGTTGGCCTTGCTCCACTCGGCGATTTCTGCCGGGAAGGTGGTACGGCGGCTGGTGCCGACTTTCTTGCCGCACAGATCGGTGATTTCGTTGGTGTCCTTGTTCTTCTGCAGGGTGTAGAACTGCGGGCCGCTGGTGAAGTAGTCGACGAAGGTCACGCTGGCCTGACGCTCTTTGGTGTCGGTCATGCCCGACAGCACCATGTCCACGCGGTCCGTGGTCAGGGCGTTGATCATTTGTTCGAAGCCGGTTTCCTGCCATTTGATCTTCACCCCAAGGCGTTCGGCCAGGGCGTTGCCCAGGTCCACGTCCAGGCCAGTGAGGGTGTTGGTGGCCGGATCCTTGAAATCCATCGGCGGGTAGTTCGGCATGATCGCAACGACGATCTCGCCCTTGTCCTTGATGCTGGCTGGCAAGTCGGCGGCGAAGGTGACGCTGGAAGCCATCAGGCCTGCGAGTACTGCTGGGATAACGAAGTTCTTCATGGTCGTTCTCTTATGTGTGTTGTTACGCCAGTCGGCGTTTAGGTTCGAACGGCAGAAATGAAGCTTTGGGTGCGTGGGTTTTGCGGACTTATTAGTATTTCTTCGGGGCTTCCTGCCTCCACGATCTGCCCGCCGTCCATGAACACCATGCGGTTGGAGACTTCGCGAGCGAAGCCCAGTTCATGGGTGACGACGATCATGGTCATGCCGGTCTGCGCCAGGTCGCGCATCACCGACAGCACCTCACCGACCAGTTCCGGGTCGAGTGCCGAAGTGGGTTCATCGAACAGCATCAGCTTGGGCCGCATGGCCAGGGCGCGGGCAATCGCCACCCGTTGTTGCTGGCCACCCGAGAGTTCGATCGGGTAGCTGTTGCGCTTGTCGGCCAGGCCGACCCGGGCGAGCAGTTCCACGGCTTCTTCGTGCGCCTCCTTGGGCGAACGCTTGAGCACCTGGCACGGCCCTTCGATGATGTTTTGCAGCACGGTCATGTGCGGGAACAGGTTGAAGCGCTGGAACACCATGCCGGTGGACAGGCGCTGGCGGGCGATCTGCGTCTCGTTGAGTTCGTGCAGTTTGTTGCCGACGATGCGGTAACCCACCAGCTCGCCGTCAACCCACAGGCCGCCCTTGTCGATTTTTTCCAGCTGATTCACGCAGCGCAGCAAGGTGCTCTTGCCCGAGCCGGACGGGCCGATGATGCACAGCACTTCGCCTTGCTCGACTTCGATGTTGATGTCCTTGAGCGCGTGGAAATGGTCGTAGTATTTGTTCAGGCTCACGGCCTTGACGATGCTTCTCATGTCGGTCTCCTCAGGAACGCTTGCCGGCGCCGCGAGCGAAACGACGCTCCAGGCGGCTTTGACCGAAGGACAGCACGGTGACGGTGGCCAGGTACCAGATACCGGCGACGATCAGCAGCTCCATCACGCGGGCGTTGGCGTAGTAGATGTTCTGGGCGTTGTAGAGCAGTTCCGAGTATTGGATGACGCTCGCCAGCGAGGTCATTTTCACCATGCCGATGAACTCGTTGCCCACCGGCGGAATGATGATCCGCATGGCCTGGGGCAGGATGATCCGGCGCAGCGCTTGCAGGCGCGGCATGCCGATCGACTTGGCGGCTTCGTATTGCCCGGTGTCCACCGAAAGCAGGCCGGCGCGCACCACTTCGGCGGTGTAGGCGCCCTGGTTGATACTCAAGCCGAGCAGGGCCGCCACGAACGGCGTCATCAGGCTCACGGTGTCGAATTCGAAGAGTCCGGGGATGCCGATGGTGGGGAAGATCAACGCCAGGTTGAACCACAACAGCAACTGCAGGATCAGCGGCGTACCGCGGAACAGCCAGGTGTAGGTCAGCGCCACGTAGCGCAGGATCGGGTTGGCCGACATGCGCATGATCGCCGTGATCACCCCGAACACGATGCCCAGGGCCATCGCCAGCACTGCCATGACGATGGTGTTGAGCAAACCCCACATGATCGCCTGGGAGGTGAGGAACTGGCCGATGTACGACCATTCGATCTTGCCTTCGGCGAAAGCGCGCACCAGGCCCAGAATGGCAATGACGATCACCGTGGCGAAAAAGATCCGCCCGTAATAGCGCCGTGGTACGTGTTGGTACTGGGTAATGTCAAACTGGTTTTCCGCCAGTTTGCGCTCCGCCTGGAGTCGTTCTGCCTGTGTCTGGCTCATGGTTGTTTCTCCGTACACTGTTCTTTCAAATCCATCACATTCCCTGTGGGAGCGAGCCTGCTCGCGAAGGCGGTGGGTCATTCAGCATTGATGTTGAATGTGATGACCTCTTCGCGAGCAGGCTCGCTCCCACAGGTGGTATGTGTGCGTGTCAGAGGCGGAAGCCCTGATAGTCCTCGGTCCAGGCTTGCTGGGCAGCGAGGGCGGTTTTCAGCCGGCCGATCTGCTCGCGTACCTGCTGCGGCGCAGTGCCGCCCCAGCCGCTGCGGGCGGCGATGGCGGCTTCCAGGGTCAGGCTGTCACGCACTTCGGGCGTCAGGCGCGGATCGATCTCGGCCAGCAACGCCGGCGAGGCTTCCCACAACTCGATGTCGTGTTTCTCGCAGGCCTTGACCAGCGCACCGGTGATTTCGTGGGCTTCCTTGAACGGCACGCCGCGCACCGCCAGCCAGTCGGCCACTTCAGTGGCGAGGGTGAAACCCAGCGGGGCCTGGCGACGCAACTCTTCGACGTTGACCGTCATGGTCGCCACCATCCCGGCCATGGCCGGCAGCACCAACAGCAGCGTGTCGACGCTGTCGAGCACGCCGTTCTTGTCTTCGCTCAAGTCGCGGTTGTAGGACAGCGGCAGGGATTTGAGCGTGGAGAGCAAGCCGGTCAGGTTGCCGATCAAACGGCCAGCCTTGCCTCGCGCCAGTTCGGCAATGTCCGGGTTTTTCTTCTGCGGCATGATCGAGCTGCCAGTGGCGTAGGCATCGTCCAGCGCGACCCAGCGAAACTGCCGCGACGACCACAGGCAGAACTCTTCAGCCAGGCGTGAGATGTTGATCCCGAGCATGCTGGCGATAAACAGGAATTCGGCGACGTGATCACGGCTGGCCACGGCGTCGATGGAGTTTTCGCACACGCCGCTGTAGCCCATTTCCCTGGCCGACTGCTGTGGCCGGCGGGCGATGGCTGATCCGGCCATGGCTGCCGCGCCCAGTGGCGACAGCGAGGTGCGTGCGTCCCAGTCCACCAGGCGTTGCACGTCACGCAGCATCGATTGCGCGTGGGCCAGCAAGTGATGGGCGAACACGATCGGCTGCGCTTGCTGCAAGTGGGTGAAGCCGGGGCAGATGCTCTCGACGTGTTGTTCGGCCTGATTGACCAGCGCCTGCTGCAGGGCCAGCACTTCGACGGCCAGGGTACGCACATGATCGCGCAGGAACAGACGCAGGTCGTTGGCGGTCTGGTCATTGCGCGAACGGCCGGCGCGCAGCTTGCCGCCCAGGGCGCCGAGACGTTCGGTCAACAGGCGCTCGATGAAGGTGTGGACGTCTTCGTCGTCCAGGGTTGGTGCGATGCTGCCGGCACGGAAGTCAGCGCCGATCTGCTCCAGCGCACCGAGCATGGTCCGGGTTTCCTGTTCGTTCAGAAGCCCGGCGCGCTGCAATTCCCGGGCATGGGCCTGGGAGCCGGCGAGGTCGTACGGGGTGAGGCGGAAATAGCGCTCGGGACAACGGGACAGCGCGGCCAGGGCTTCGGACGGACCGCTTTTGAAGCGAGCACCCCAGAGACGGTCGGTGGCTTGAGACATGGTTGTTTTCCTCGTCGGTAATGCGAACGAAATCGTTATGCCAGGCCTGAAATACCCATCAGGGCGTGGTCAGGTCAGATAAAAATCAGGGGCAGGGGACCGGCGCAGTTGCAAAAGGGCGAGAGCTGATCGAAGTGTCAGCTTTTAATGCTTCGAAATCAGTGTTTTGGCACTGAAGTTCGGAATTTCTGTGTGGTTGCCAAGTCTGGTTTTCTGTGTTCATTATTATTAGGCCAGCTATGTTTTTGTTGTTGGGCACAGGTTGTTGAATCGGGCGCCAGAGGTAAATAAGCATTATGGAAACCCCACTTTCCAATTCCGGAAACCCGCCGCCGAAAACGCTGCAACGGGCACCGCTGGCCCTGAGCGGGCTGGATTTCAAATTGCTCAAGGTGTTCAAGGCGGTGGTCGAAGCGGGCGGTTTCAGTGCGGCACAGAACGAGTTGAACGTGGGGCTGGCAGCCATCAGCAAACAGATCTCCGACCTGGAAATCCGCATTGGCATGCGTCTGTGCACCCGAGGTCGGGAAGGCTTTCACCTGACCGAAGAAGGGCGTCTGGTGTACCAGGCGTCGATTGACTTATTTGCCTCGGTTGACAACTTTCGTGACCGGCTTAGTTCAGCGCAGAATGAACTAATCGGCGATCTTGGCGTAGGGGTTATTGATAATACGATTTCCGATCCGCGATCACCGTTAGTTGCTGCCCTTAGAACAATTAACGAACAATCGCCTAAAGTAAGATTTCAACTTCAGGCATCACAATTGGATGAGGTTGAACGCGGCGTTGTCGAGGGGCGACTGGTGGCCGGTATCGTGCCGGTTTATCAACGGCGGGAAGAGTTCGATTACTACCCGTTGTACGAGGAACGCTCCGAGGTTTATTGCGCCGTTGGCCATCCGTTGTTCTCGATGCCGGCGGATCAGATGAGCAGCAACATGCTCAAGGATTACGAGTGCATCAACCACCGCTACGCGATCCACCGCGACAAACTCAACTTTGCCCACTACGACAGTTTTTCCGCTTCCGCGACCCAGGTGGAAGCCGTGGCGCTGCTGATCAGGACCGGCCGTTTCGTGGGTTTTCTGCCACAGCATTACGCGGCTAATTGGGTGGCGCAGGGGCAGTTTCGAGCGCTGTGTCCAGAGCTGATCCATATCGACACGCCGTTCAATCTGATCCTGCGGCACAACACGGTGCGCAGTCCTTTGGTCAAGGCGTTTGCCCAGGCGTTGGGTGTCGACCTGAAAGCCACAATCTAATGGCTTGATGCAATCAAACTGTGGGAGCGAGCAGGCTCGCTCCCACAGTTTTTGTGCTCGACTTACTGTCGTTAGTTGCAAAACAATATTTTTCAAGCCACCGAAACAGCAGGCGAACTCTGCAACGGAATCGGCAACTTGCGCGACTCGCCACGCCCCATCGGGAAGTACGTGAAACCGGCGCGAGCCAGGCGTTCGGTGTCGTAGAGATTGCGACCGTCGAAGATCACCGGGGCATTGAGTCGTTGGCGGATCAGCTCGAAATCCGGGGCCTTGAATGGCTGCCATTCAGTGCAGATGATCAGCGCGTCGGCGCCATTCAACACCGACTCCGGCGTGCCCATGAGCATCAGCTTGGCTTCATCGGGGTACAGTCGCTGGGTCTCCTGCATGGCTTGCGGGTCGAATGCTCGCACATTGGCGCCAGCGCCCCACAGCGCTTCGAGCAGCACCCGGCTCGGCGCATCGCGCATGTCGTCGGTGTTGGGTTTGAACGCCAGCCCCCACAAGGCAAAGGTCTTGCCGCGCAAGTCGCCCTGGTAGAAGGCCTTGATGCGCTCGAACAGTTTGTGTTTTTGCCGCTGGTTGATGGCTTCCACTGCTTGCAGCAGGTCGCTGGAGCAATGGGCTTGTTCGGCGCTGTGGATCAGGGCGCGCATGTCCTTGGGGAAGCACGAACCGCCGTAGCCGCAGCCGGGGTAGATGAAGTGGTAGCCGATGCGCGAATCGGCGCCGATGCCCAGGCGCACCGATTCGATGTCGGCCCCCAGGTGTTCGGCCAGTTCGGCCATCTGGTTGATGAAGCTGATCTTGGTTGCCAGCATGCAGTTGGCGGCGTACTTGGTCAGCTCGGCGCTGCGCAGGTCCATGAACAGGATGCGGTCATGGTTGCGGTTGAACGGCGCGTACAGGTCGCGCATCACCTCGCGTACCTCATCGCGCTCGCAGCCGATGACGATACGGTCCGGGCGCCGGCAATCGGCCACGGCCGAGCCTTCCTTGAGAAACTCGGGGTTGGAGACGATATCGAACTGCAACAGGCGTCCGACCTTGATCAGGCATTTGTCGATGTGCGCGCGCAAGGTATCGCCAGTGCCCACCGGCACCGTGGACTTCTCCACGAGGATCACCGGTTGTTCACGGTGCCGCGCCACGGCTTCACCCACCGACAACACGTAACGCAAATCCGCCGAGCCATCGTCCCGGGATGGCGTGCCGACCGCGATGAACAGCACTTGGCCATGCTGCACGGCGAGTTTTTCGTCCGTGGTGAACTGCAATCGCCTGGCCTCCAGGCCCTCACGCACCAGGCTGGCCAGCCCCGCTTCGAAAATACTCACGTGGCCCTGTTGTAACAGCTCGACTTTTTTCGGGTCAATGTCCATGCACACCACGTCATGGCCGACTTCAGCCAGAACCGCTGCTTGCACCAGACCCACATAACCGCTGCCGAATACGCTGATTTTCATGGGGCATTCCTGTCCTGATCCATTCAGGAAGAGGATTAACAGCGCCATGTTTCAGTTCATCTATCGGCAAGCCGGCGCCCAGGGCGGTTTGACAATTGACTTTCCCGGCCTGGACCGGCAGCGTAACGGCCTGCCGATAGGTCCACTTCTGTACTTTTTTCATTCAAGGCTGTTTCGTTTGACTGACTTACCCGCTGTTGCTGCAAACCTCCAAAAACCCAACCCGCTGAGCCTGTACCTGGCGCGCCTGGCGCCGTCCAGCCAGCTGACCATGCGCTACGTATTGCAGGACGCTGCCGACCGCCTGGGCTTCGAGGACGTGAACATTGAAGAGATTCCCTGGCACGGACTGCAGCCCGAGGACGTGATTGCGCTGGTGGCCACCTTGCGCACTGATGGTTACGCCCCCAATACCTCGTCGCTGTACGTCAATGCAGTGCGCGGAGTGATGAACGAGGCGTGGCGCATGAGCCTGATCAGCCAGGAGCACTTGCTGAAAATGCGCTCGGTCAAGGGCATTGCCGGCACCCGGCTGTCCCAGGGGCGCAATCTGCGACGCACGTTGATCCAGGACCTGATGGAAGTCTGCGCCGCCGATCCACGCCCCCAGGGCCTGCGGGACGCGGCGATCATCGGGATTCTGTACGGCTCGGGCATGCGCAAGTCCGAATCGGTGAACCTCGATCTCAACCAGGTGGATTTCACCGAGCGTAGCTTGCAGGTCACGGCTAAGGGCAACAAGCAACTGATCAAGTACGCCCCGGCCTGGGCCTTCGCCAAACTCGATGCCTGGCTGGAGTTGCGCCGCTCACAGCTCAAGGAAGGTGAAGCGGACGATAGCTTCCTGTTCAATCGCATTCGCCGCGGCAGCCACATCACGCGCGAGCGCATCACCAAACACGCGATCTACTACATCGCCCGCCAGCGCGGGGCGCAGGTGGGGGTGAAAATCATGCCCCATGATTTCCGTCGTTCGTTCATCACTCGGGTGATCGAAGAACACGATCTGTCGATCGCACAGAAACTTGCTCACCACAGCAACATCCAGACCACCGCCAACTACGACGTGCGCGATGACAACGAACGACGCCGGGCGGTGGATCGCTTCGATCTTTGATCGTGTATACCTGTGGGAGCGAGCCTGCTCGCGAAGACGGTCTTTCAGGCACAGGAAATCTGGCGGATGTAACGGCCACTTCGCGAGCAGGCTCGCTCCCGCAAAGGAATGGGGTCACGACTCGCTCAGCACGTGGGCATGGCCGATGGTGGAGACATGCACGGCGCTGCCGGCCGGTGGCGCGTACATGCCGGAGCTGCGCACCAGCAGTGATCGTCCCGATTGCTCGCCGGAGGCCGAAGACTGCAATTCCACGGTCAAGGTGCAGGTGTTGCCGCTGAAATCCCGATCGGTCACCACGGCGCGGCAACCCATGACTTGCGCGGTATGGGGCATGACGCTGGCCAGTTGCAGTTGCTCGGGGCGCAACATGATCTGCGCCGCGCTGTTGTTGCGGTGGTTGTTGACCGGTATCCGCCCCAGATCGCAGTGCGCCCAGCCTGCTTCGATGCGGGCGGGCATGACCACCGCGTCGCCGAGAAACAGCGCGGTCTGAGCATCTTCGGGATAGCGGTAAAGGTCCAGAGGATGCCCGGACTGCACCTGCCGGCCATGACGCATCACCGCCAGTTGATCGGCGAAAGACAGCGCCTCGCTCTGGTCATGGGTGACCAGAATGGTGGTGACGCCAGTCTCCGCCAACAAGCGTGCCACCAATTTGCGCATGCTGGCGCGCAGGCCGGTATCGAGCGCCGAAAACGGCTCGTCCAGCAGCATCAGCCGCGGTCGCTGGGCCAGGGCCCGCGCCAGCGCTACCCGTTGTTGCTGGCCGCCGGACAATTCATGGGGCCAGCGCTCGGCCATGCTCGAATCAAGGGCCACACTGTCCATCAACTGCGCGACTCGTTCCTGCCTTTCGCTGCCCTTGGTCGTCAGGCCAAATCCGATGTTGGCCGCCACTGTCATGTGCGGGAACAACGCGCCGTCCTGAGGTACATAACCGATCAGGCGCTGATGCGCCGGCACCTCGTGGGTGCTGTCGACCAGGGTCTGGCCATTGAGCGACAGCCGCCCGGAATCGGGAAACTCGAAGCCGGCGATTATCCGCAGCAAGGTGGTCTTGCCCGACCCGGATGGCCCGACGATCACCGTACGGCTGCCGGCGGGCACCGACAGGCTGACGTTTTCCAGGGCTTTGTGTGCACCGTAGGATTTACTGAGCGAATGCAATTCTAGAGCGTTCATCGGCCAGCCGTTTTTTTGGATTGGTGATAAAGGATTCCGGTCAAAGGGAGCGACAGCACGATCATCAGCAGGGCATAGGGCGCTGCGGCGGCGTAATCGATTTCGCTGGTCAGGGCCCAGAAACCCGTGGCCAGGGTGCGCGTGCCGTTGGGCGCGAGCAACAGGGTGGCGGTCAGTTCGTTGGTGATTGCCAGGAATACCAGCGCAGCGCCCGCCGCAGCCCCCGGCGCGGCCAGGCGCAGGGTGATCAGCCACAACGCCCGGCCCGGTGAGCGACCCAGGCTGCGCGCCATGTTTTCCAGTTCAACGGGCGCTTGGGCGATGCCGGCGCGCAGACTCACCAGCGCGCGGGGCAGGAACATCAGCAGGTACGCCAGCAGGACGGTGATCGTGGTCTGGTAGATCGGTCGGGCAAAATGGATGGACACGGTGACCAGGGCCAAGGCCACGACGATTCCCGGTAAGGAACTGGTGATGTAGTTGCAGCTTTCCAGCACCCGTTGCAGCCGGCCCGGCGAGCGAATCGACAGCCAGGCAATCGGGATGGCGGCGCAGGTGGTCAGGACCGCGCCCGCCACGCCGAACAGCAGGGTCTGTTTCAGGGCTGGCAGCAGTTCGCTCAAATCCCAGACCTGCAAGCCCCCGGCAATCAACCACTTGCCCAAGGTCATCAACGGTACGCCCAACGCCAGGGCGCAGGTGACCAACTGCAAGGTCAGCGCGAGTACCGTAGCCGGGGGCTTGAGGCCGATTATCCGTTGCTCCCGGGCACTGCCGGAGCCGACGCGGGCGTAGCGTGCACGGCCACGGGCAGCCGATTCGACGGTCAGCATCGCCAGGCAACACAGCGCCAGCACACCGGCCAGCAGGTTGGCGGCAGCGCCGTTGAAGGTGGACTTGAACTGATCGAAAATCGCCGTGGTAAAGGTGTCGAAACGGATCATCGCGTACAGGCCGTATTCGGCCAGCAGGTGCAGGCCGACCAGCAAGGCACCACCGCAAATGGCCAGGCGCAATTGGGGCAACACCACGCGGAAAAACACCGCCCAAGGCCTGAGCCCCAGGGATTCGGCGACGTCTTCGATGGCCGGATCGAGGCGGCGCAACGTGGCGGCAACCGGCAGGTAAAGAAACGGAAAATAGGCGATCACCGACACCAGTACACCGGCAAACAACCCGTGAATGGGCGGGACCAGACTGACCCAGGCATAGCTGTGCACGAACGCCGGTACCGCCAGCGGCGCAGTGGCCAGCAACGACCACCAGCGGCGGCCTGGCAAATTGGTGCGTTCAGTCAACCACGCCAGCGTCACGCCCAGTGCGATGCACAGCGGCACCGTGATGACCACCAGCAACACGGTATTGGCCAGCAATTCGCCGACCCGGGGACGGAACACCAGTGGCACCAGGGCGGACCAACCGGTTTGCAGGTACACGCCGATGACGAACGCAATGGGCAGCAGCGCCAGCAACGAAATCAGCACCGACAAACCCACCACCCACGCGCCACCACGGCTCGCGAACAGACCGCGTGACCGTCGACGTAGATGGGCGGGTGAGGTTTGGGCGACACCCGCCGGCAGGGTTTCAGGTATCAATTAAAGCAGTCCGGCCTGAGTCATCAGCTCCACGGCTTTTTTGCTGTCGAGTTTCGACGCATCGACGGTTGGCGCGTCGAGCTGCTGCAAAGGCACCAGTTTAGGGTTGGATTGAGCGTTCTTGCCCACGGCATATTCAAACGATTTGCCATCCTTGAGGATGGCCTGGCCGTCCGTGCCGGTGATCCACTTCAGGAATGCCTGGGCTTGTTCCTTGTGTTTGCTGGACGCCAGGACACCGCCGCCGGAGATGCTGACAAACGCTCCCGGGTCCTTGTGCTTGAAATAGTGCAGGGCGGTGTTCTTGCTGTTTTCGCCGGTCTTGGACTGATCGACAAAGCTGTAATAGTGGTAGATCACGCCGCTGTCGATCTGCCCGGCATTCACCGCCTTGAGCACAGAGCTGTTGCCGCGGTAAGCGGTGAAGTTGGTTTTCATCGCCGTGAGCCAGTCCAGAGTCGCGGCTTCGCCTTTCTGTTCGAGAATCGCGGCGACGATGGCCTGGAAGTCGGCCCCCGCAGGCGATGCACCCAAGCGACCTTTCCAGCTCGGGTTGGCAAGGTCCATGATCGATTTTGGCAGTTGCGCTTCGGGCAGTTTGCTCGGGTTATAGACAAACACCGTGGAACGTGCGGCGATCCCCAGCCATTTGCCGTGGGCCGGGCGATAAGCGGAATCGACCTGTTCCAGGATGGCTTTATCGAGCGGTGCAAACAAACCCGCGTTGTCGACCAGGACCATCGCCGGGGAATTTTCGGTCAGGAACACATCGGCGGGCGAGGCAGTGCCTTCCTGCACGATCTGGTTGCCCATTTCCGTGTCATCGCCGTTGCGTAACGTGACCGCAATACCGGTTTCCTGAGTGAAGCCTTCGACCCAGGCTTTGGTCAGGCCTTCGTGCTGCGCGTTGTAGACCACGATGCCGACGTCATCGGCGGCATAAACATGGCCTGCACTCAGCAGGGCGGTGGCCAGCAGGGCTTTCTTCAGGAAAGAAGGGATTCGGGACATCATGCGGAGGCAACTCCTGTTTTCGGCTTTCGTATCAGTAATCAAACGAGGAAGCACGTCGATTATTGTAGATCAATAGGAATCATTTGCATGTTTGTGGAGTGGCAAATGTAATCGGAGGAGTACCTGTGGGAGCGGGCTTGCCCGCGATGGCGGCGTGTCAGGCTATAAAGATGGTCAATGTGCCGGCCCCATCGCGGGCAAGCCCGCTCCCACAAGGGTTATGTGTTACTGGCTGGCATTCGAAGGACAGCCTTTTTGTGTATTGCTCGCTGCCTGGCTGATCAGCGCCGCCAGGCGTCTGACGTTGTTCTGTTGCGCCGCCACCAGCTCATCAATGGACGGTCCGGAGGGTGTTTGTATCGTGCTGCGGCAAGGCAGCAGGGTGTCGTCGCCGTTGCGCAGGCGCCACTTCACATCGATCAACCCGTATTGACCGGGAATCGAATCGAACCGCTGAACATCGACTCGTACCGAGATTTTGCGCTGGGGATTGCTATTGACCATCTGATCGAGCAGGGCGGCACGCAACTCATCCACCAGACTGGCTCCCCACCAGTCAGTTTCGAGAATGGCTATGCCGGTGTTGCCCTGACGCACGACAATTTGCGGGCGATCGACCTGAGGAGGGACAACGAGGTTTTCGATCTGGATCTCCGCGGTGGATCTTGAATGGCTGCTCAATTGGGCCGGGGTCAACGTATGAAATTGAATCGGGTCGCTGCGACAAGCGGCGAGCAATGACAGTGCAGCAATCAATGCAGTTTTCAGCGCAAAATCCATGAATGATGCTCCTGTGGTCATTTACTCGGCGGCCCTTGCAGATCAATGGGCGCGGCATTGTCGGGACGGCCGCGAATCAGCGATTCCGGATGCCGCCCCAGGTAGTCCGCGAGGTCGCGCAAGGAACGCGATGTGCGTCCCAGTTCATCCAGGGTTTGCCCCAGTTTTTCCCGTTGCGGCGAATCGTCGGCCAGGGTCGAGTTAGCGGATTTTAGTGTGGTATCGGCCGATTGCAGGGTCTTGCTGACACCTATCAGGGTGGTTTGCACGCTCGGCAGGGTTTTGGCGTTGAATTGGCCCAGACTTTTGCGCAGTTCCACCAGATTGCCGTCCAGGTTGTCGGCGATGCGCTCGATGGGCAGTTGATTGATTTTGGTGACCATGGCTTCGATTTTTTCCTGCAGCTGTTCGAGGCTGCCCGGAACGGTCGGAATGGAGACCGGGCGTACGGTTGGATCGAACGCGACTTTTTCCGCTTTCGGATAAAAGTCCAGCGCAATGTACAGCTGACCGGTCAGCAGATTGCCTGTGCGAGCCTGGGCACGCAGGCCGTTTTCGATGAACGCGCCGATAATTCGCACGCCGCCGGCTTCATCGTTAGGATCATGATTTAACGCCTTGAGCATCTTGATATGAGCCTGCCCCAAACGCTGCGGATAAATCACGATGCCAACATTGACCGGAAAGCTGCGTTTTTTGGCGTCGAAGTCCAGATTGACCGACACCACTTTGCCGATTTCCACGCCGAGGAACTCCACCGGTGCATCGACCTTGAGCCCACGCAGTGCCTGGTCGAAACGCAAGGCCAGGTATTGCGGCTTGCCATTGGGTGGGGCGAGGGCGGTCTGCTGATCGTCGAACAGTTCATAGGCATATTCTTCGGGCGCAGGTTTGTCATCGGGGCTGTATTCCGGCGCGCGGAAGGCAATGCCACCGACCAATATGGATGACAGCGATTCGGTCTTGACCGAAAAACCGTTGGCCCCGACGTTCACGTCGACACCGCTGGCATTCCAGAAACGGGTGTTCTCGGTCACGTAGGCGTCATTGGGCGAATGAATGAATAACTCAATGTTCACCCCTTTGCCGTCGGGATCCAGAGCGTAAGCCACCACTTGGCCCACGGGAATCTTGCGGTAGTAGACCGGTGATCCGATGTCGAGCGAGCCGAGGTCCTGGGTGTGCAGGGTGAAACGCTTGCCCGGTTCGCCGTAGGTAATCGGCGGCGGATTTTCCAGGCCCTTGAAGTTCTTGGCGCGGGCATTGGCCTGGCCAATATCGGCGCCGATGTAGTCCCCGGACAGCAGGGTATCGATGCCCGACACGCCGCCGGCGCCGATACGCGGGCGCACCACCCAGTATTGCGAGTCCTCGCGGGTAAAACTTTCCGCCTGCTTGGCCAGTTTAATGGTCGCGTTGACGCTCTTCTGGTCATCGCTCAGTTCCACATCCGTGACCTGGCCGATCACCACGCTGCGGTATTTGACTTCGGTCTTGTTGGCCGTCAGGCCGCTGCCGGTCTTGAAGTTGACGGTGATGGTCGGCCCTTCCTGCATGATGCTGTGAATCACCAGGGAAATCCCCACCAGCACCGCGATGATCGGCACGATCCACACCAGGGACACGCTGAACCGGCGGGTCTTGATGGGCGCCTGGCCAGGAGCTTGCGGCCCTTCAGTGGCTTGTTGCTTCATCCTTGACCTCCTCGAAATGTGGATTTTCGCCCTTGGCGTCCCAGATCAGCCGCGGGTCGAAACTCATCGCCGACAGCATGGTGAACACCACCACCAGGCCAAAGAACAGAATGCCCGGACGCGGCTCGATGTCGGCCAGGGCTTCAAACTTCACCAGCGAGGCCACCAGGGCCACCACAATCACGTCGAGCATCGACCAGTAGCCGATGACCTCGACGAAGCGGTACATCTTTGACCGTTCCTTGCAGGCCCATTGGCTATTGCGTTGCACCGTGACCAGCAGCAGCGTCAGGGCGACGAACTTGACGCCTGGCACCGCGATGCTGGCGATGAAAATGATCAGGGCAATGTCCCAGGCTCCGTGCTGCCAGAACTCCAGCACGCCGCTCATGATCGTGCTGTCGGCACCACTGCCGACCATTTTGGTGTTCATCACTGGTAACAGATTGGCCGGGATGTAAAACACCAGGGCAGCGAGCATGTAGGCCCAGGTTCGGGACAACGAGTTGGTCTTGCGCCGGTGCAGGGGGGCGCCGCAGCGCTCGCATTCGTGGGGCTCATGGGTCATGTCACAGGCCAGTCCGCAGGTGTGACACAGGCACAGGTTGAGATCGCTGGCGACCGGAGGCATTGTCATGGGATATCCCACAGATCGCGGATGTCGCGGCCGGCGACGCGGATCATCATCAGGCTGAGGATGGCCAGGGCAAACAGGCCGATGCCGGGCAACACATCCAGTAAGCCGGCGAGTTTGATTACGGCGACCATCGCCCCCAGCAGGCAGACTTCCAGCATGCTCCAGGGCCTGAGGGTTTCCAGCCAGCGCATGCAGAATTTGAAACCCGGCGAACGCCGGTTGGCGAGGGCGAAGCTCAGGACCCAGATCAGCAGCACCAACTGGAAAATCGGTGCGATGATCATGGCGATCGCCGCCACCATCGCGATGAACGTGATCGGCCCAAGACTGAGGGCCAACACCGAATCCCATAGCGTCGCACTGTTCTTCAGGCCTTTGAGGCTGATGCTCATGACCGGGTAGAAATTGGCGAAGATCCACAGCATCAGGGCGGTGAAGGTCAATGCCAGCCGCTGCTCCACCGTCAGACCGTTATAGCGCTGAAGCACGCCGCCGCAGCGTATGCACAAAGTCTTTTGATGTTTGGCGAGCGTGACTCTTTCATACACGCAGTCGCAGTGCTCGCAGATGATCAGTGGGTCACTCGTCGCCATGGGCCGGGCTCGACAGAAGGCAGGAATTGATGAGCACCCCCTCAATATAGAAGTGACTCGCAATTGAGCAAATCGAAAGGCACAGGGAGGATGCACCGCGCTATCGTTTTTCGCGAGCAAGCCCGCTCCCACAGTGGGTCTGCAGTGAACACAAAATTTGTGCACAACAACATCCAGTGTGGGAGCGGGCTTGCTCGCGAAGGCGGCCTGTCAGACAACCAGAGATTCAGCCAAGCACCTCGCGCATGCGATACCACAACATACCCAAGGCCAGGAGTGGCGAGCGCAGGGCGCGGCCGCCGGGGAAGGTCATGTGCGGCACGGCGCTGAACACGTCGAAACCCTGGCTGTGTCCGGCATGGATCGCTTCGCCCAGCAACGTTGCGCACCAGTGGGTCACGTTCAGGCCATGGCCGGAATAGCCCTGGGCGTAGTACACGTTGGGATACTGACTCAGGCGCCCGACCTGCGGGAAACGATTGGCGGTGATGCCGATCTTGCCGCCCCATTGATAGTCGATGCGCACAGCGGCCAGTTGCGGAAAAACCTTGAGCAACTGCGGGCGCATATACGCGGCGATGTCCCGTGGATCGCGCCCGGAATAATGGCAGGCACCACCGAACAGCAGGCGCCGGTCTGCCGAAAGTCGGTAGTAATCCAGGCCGACTTTCTGGTCGCACAGCGCCAGGTTCTGTGGGATCAACTGCGCCGCCAGTTCCGGCGACAAAGGTTCGGTGGCGATGATGTAGCTGCCCGCCGGCAGCACCTTGCCGCTGAGTTTCGGTTCGAGTTCCTCCAGGTGCGCATTACAGCCCAGGACCAGGCTGCCAGCGCGTACCGTGCCAGCGGCGCAGCGCACCTGCACCGTGCTGCCATGGATCAGTTCCAGCGCCGGACTTTGCTCGAAAATCCGCACGCCCAGGGACTGTGCGAGCTGTGCTTCGCCAAGCACCAGGTTCAGCGGGTGCAAGTGTCCCGAGCCCATGTCAATCAATCCGCCGGCGTACAGCTCCGAATTCACGACTTGCTGACAGATCTGGCCGGGTTCGACCAAACGGGTTTCATGGGCATAACCTGACTCGATCAGATGCGCGTGTTCGGCCTTCAGACCGGCGTATTGCGCCGGGGTGTTGGCCAGTTCGCAAAAGCCCCAGCGCAAGTCGCAATCGATGCCGTGCTCACGGATGCGCCGGCCGACCAGTTCCACCGATTCGACGCCCGCGCGTTCCATATAGCGCACGCCTTCGGCGCCGACATAACGGGCAAATCCGCTGACGTCATGGCCGATGCCCCGAATCAATTGGCCGCCGTTACGCCCACTGGCTCCCCAGCCGATCCGCCGAGCCTCCAGCAGGATCACCGAGAGCCCGCGTTGCGCCAGTTCGATCGCGGTATTGACGCCGGTAAAACCGCCGCCAATCACGCAGACATCAGCCACCAGGTCTTCGGCCAGGATGGGAAAGGGAGGCATGCCATGGGCCGATGCGGCGTAGTAAGAGTGTGTATGTTCCTGGGTGTACTGGTTCATTGGTTGGACTTCACTTTGCTCCAGGAACGGGTCATCAGACGCATGATCGACTGCGGCGGCGTGGTCGAGATGTAGAGCTTGTCGAGGACTTCCTGGGACGGGTAAACCTCGGGGTTGTTGACCAGCTCAGCATCCATGTACTGCTTGGCGGCAGGATTCGGGTTGGCGTAACCCACCGAGGCGCTGACCTTGGCGATCACTGGCGGGTCGAGCAGATAATTGATGAACGCGTGGGCCTCTTTCGGGTTGTCGGCATCGGCGGGAATGGCCAGCAGGTCGAACCACAGGTTGCTGCCTTCCTTGGGAATCGCGTAGGCGATGTTCACGTTGTTCCTGGCTTCCTTGGCCCGATTGGCGGCCTGGAATACATCCCCCGAATAACCGAACGCGACGCAGATGTCGCCGTTGGCCAGGTCCGAGACGTACTTGGAGGAGTGGAAGTAGGTGATGTACGGACGGATACTCAGCAGCTTGGCTTCGGCCTTTTTGAAGTCCTCGGGGTTTTCGCTGCGCGGGTCCATGCCCATGTAGTTGAGTACCGCCGGGAACACTTCATCGGCCGAGTCCATGATCGACACGCCGCACTGGCTGAGCTTCTTGATGTTTTCCGGTTCGAACAGCACCGCCCAGGAATCGATGTGGTCGATGCCCAGCACCTGTTTGACCTTGTCGACGTTGTAGCCGATGCCGTTGGTGCCCCACAGGTAGGGCACCGAGTGCACGTTGCCCGGATCGTTTTTCTCCAGCAACGCCAATAGTTTCGGATCGAGGTTCTTGAAATTCGGTAGCTGTGCGCGGTCCAGTTTCAGGAACGCACCGGCTTTCACCTGGCGGGCCAGGAAGTGGTTGGACGGCACCACTACGTCATACCCGGTACGCCCGGCGAGCAATTTGCCTTCCAGGGTTTCGTTGGAATCGAAGACGTCGTAGATCACCTTGATCCCGGTATTGGCCTGAAAGTCGGCGAGGGTGGTTTCGCCGATGTAATCGGTCCAGTTGTAGACGCTGACCTGTGGCTGAGCCTGGGCAACGGCACTGCACAACACGGTCAGCGCGAGCGGAACCATGGATTTCAATAGACGCATTCGACACCTCTAGGATTTATTGGTTTTTTCAGGTGATTCTTGGGTGTGCAGGCGGCTTCTTCGCGAGCAGGCTCGCTCCCACAGGGGATTTGCGATGCACACAGGTCCAATGTGGGAGCGAGCCTGCTCGCAAAGAGGCCTTCAAGGACGGCGTTATTCTCAGACGCTCAGCAGCAGAAACTCCCGCTCCCACGAGCTGATCACCCGCTTGAAGTTTTCGTGCTCGGCGCGTTTGACCGCGACATAGCCACGCACGAACTTGCTGCCCAGATAGCGGCCGATGGCGTCGCACTCTTCCATCTGGGTCAGGGCGTCCTCGATGGTGATCGGCAGGCGCAGGTTGCGGCGTTCATAGGCGCGACCCTGCACGGCAGCGCTTGGCTCAATGCCTTCGACCATGCCGATATAGCCGCACAGCAGGCTGGCGGCGATGGCCAGGTACGGGTTGGCGTCGGCCCCCGGCAGGCGGTTTTCCACGCGCATCGCCTCCGCGCTGGAGGTCGGCACGCGCAGGCCGACGGTGCGGTTTTCTTCGCCCCATTCAACGTTGACCGGTGCCGAGGTGTCCGGCAGGAAGCGGCGGAACGAGTTCACGTTGGGTGCGAACATCGGCAGCACTTTGGGGATGTATTTCTGCAAGCCGCCGATGTGGTGCAGGAACAGTTCGCTCATGTTGCCGTTGTCGTCAGCAAAAATCGGCTTGCCGGTGGCGACGTCCACCACGCTCTGGTGAATGTGCATGGCGCTGCCAGGCTCGTCGCCGATCGGCTTGGCCATGAAGGTCGCGGTGACGTTGTGCTTGAGCGCGGCTTCGCGCAGGGTGCGCTTGAACACGGTGATCTGGTCGGCCAGATCCAGCGCGTCGCCATGACGGAAGTTGATTTCCATCTGCGCCGGGCCGTCTTCGTGGATCAGCGTATCGAGGTCCAGGCCTTGCAGTTCGCACCAGTCGTAGACGTCTTCGAACAGCGGGTCGAATTCGTTGGTCGCGTCGATGGAGAACGACTGCCGACCACTTTCCGCGCGACCGGAACGGCCCAGCGGCGCCTTGAGCGGCAAGTCCGGGTCTTCGCAGCGTTGGGTCAGATAGAACTCCATTTCTGGCGCCACAATGGGCTTCCAGCCTTTATCGGTGTACAGCTGCAGGACTTTTTTCAGCACGTTGCGCGGCGACAGTTCGATGGGGTTGCCGAACTTGTCGAAGGTGTCGTGAATCACGATGGCGGTCGGCTCGATAGCCCATGGCACCACGTACACCGCATCGGCGTCGGGCTTGCAGACCATGTCGATATCGGCAGGGTCGAGCAGGTCGTAGTAAATATCGTCGTCGACAAAGTCCCCGGTTACCGTTTGCAACAGCACACTTTCCGGCAGGCGCATGCCTCGCTCATGCAGGAACTTGTTGGTGGGTGCGATTTTGCCGCGTGCAATGCCGGTCAGATCGCTGACGACGCACTCGACTTCGGTAATCTTGTGATCTTTCAGCCATGTGAACAGCTGATCGAAAGGGACATTCATAAAGACCTCGTTATTGGTTTTATTAACGCCAGGAGACGCCGGTTTCATCTGCCGGGCACTTCCCCTGTAGCGCGTTGACGACTATCTTGGGCGAGCCTTGCGGTTCCATCTATCCACTTTAAGCAGCACAAAGCGCACCAAAAGAGTGCGCGAGAACACCCCCATGACAGTCTCTAAGACAGTGCGCGATTCACTCCAGGTTCAAGCCTTCAATACCGAAGATGTCGCCGAGCAAATCCGCGCCACACCGGGTTGGGTCCAGCATTACCAACAGATGTCGCCGGGGCATTTCGCCGGGTTGGTGCGCTATCTGGACTTACAGGGCGTGGAGATTTACGAAGAGTCGATGAACACTCGGGTCGAGCAGAATTTCAGTGCGCCGCAGGGGTCACTGGCGTTCTGTTTTGATCGCAGCGACAACGCGCTGTACGTGTTGAATGGTGAAAGCCGTAACATCTGGATCACCCCGGAGAACTACCAGGAAATCGCCGTGGTGTTCGGTCCGGAGTTTGTCCAGCGTCACAAACTGGATATCGCCCGACTTGAAGGGCTGTTCATGGCGCCGCTCAATTCGCAGCAGAATGCGCTGTTCAGCCGCTGGCTCAGCGGCACGTTGACGCGGTTGTCGCAGACCTTCGATCCACCGAGCCGTGAAGCCCTGACCCAGCAGTTGCTGGACGACTGCCTGTTCATTCTTGACAACGCTTGTGTCTGTCTCGATCAAGGCGCGCTGCAACGCCGGGCCGGAGAGCGCGCGATCATGAAGCGGGTAGGGGACTGGGCGGCGGACACACCGGAAGAACAGCTGAATTTACTGGAGCTGTCCCAGGTCGCCGGGGTTTCACTGCGCCAATTGCAACATGCGTTCAAGACCTACACCGGCATGGCGCCAACCCAATGGCTGCGCCTGCGCCGCCTCAACAGCGCGCGCCGTGAACTGCTCAGCCGCACGTCGACGCAAACCACCGTTGCCGAAGTGGCGATGCACTGGTCGTTCTGGCATTTGGGACGGTTTTCCAGCAGCTATCGCGCACTGTTCAAGGAGTTACCGAGTGACACCTTGAAACGCGCGAGCACCGCTCAGCCGATGAATCGCGGGCGGCGCTAGAAGGTTGGCGGGGTAATCACCCAGATCACCACCGCATCCACCTCGCCGGGGTTGCCGTAACGGTGCGGTTCCTGGCTGGAGAAGCTGAAGCTGTCGCCTTCGTTGAGCTGGAAATAACGCTCGCCCACCCACAGTTCGAAACTGCCCGACAACAGGTAACCGGCTTCTTCGCCTTCATGGCTGTAGCTTTGCTGGCTGTAGGTGCCTGGCGGGAAGCGGGAGTGGAGCATTTCCAGCTGACGGTTGGGGGTTGGGGTCAGCAACTGATCGACGATGCCATCTTCGTAATGCACGCTCAGGCGACTGTTCTTGCGCACCACCACGCCGTCGTCTTCGGGATTGGTGTTGGCTTCGCTGGCGAAGAACCACTGGATGGTCACGCCCAGGCTGCGGGCGATGTTGAACAGCGCCGGGATCGACGGATAGGCGAGGTTGCGTTCCAGTTGGCTGATATAACCGGCGGTGAGTTCGCTTTGCTGTGCCAGTTCGGCCAGGGTCATGCCCCGGCGTTTGCGCAAGCCACGAATGCGTGTGCCGAGAAAGTGCGGTTCGGCGCTGCCGGTTGCGGGCTGTGTGGTGCTGTTGGTGCTCATTGTGAATTCCGAACCGGGGGAGGGCTTATCCATAATCCCTGTGGGAGCGAGCCTGCTCCCTCCCACAGGGGGCGGGGGTTAGCCGTTTAGGTCCCGGAGTATAAACAGGCTTAAAGCTCCCACGCGACTTTCAACCCTTCATAAATCGCTTCTTCGGCGGTGCGCGGGGCCAGGCAATCACCGATGCGCCGAAATTCCACCAGGCCTTGCAGTTCATCGCCGAGGGTGTCCACCGGCTGATGGCCCTGGCACAGCACCAGCGTGTCGATGTTTTCCAGCAACATCGGCTCGCCGCTGGCCGTGTGTTGCAGGTAGACGGTGTTGTCGTCGCAACCGTACAGCCGCGCATAAGGGGTGATGGGAATCCCCAGCTTGTGCAGCTCGCCAGCCAGTTGATCGCGCACGTACAGCGGCAGACTCTCCCCGCAATGGGTGCCGTTGACTGCCAGTTGCACCTGATGACCGGCGCGGGTCAGGCGCTCGGCGATGCCGGGGCCGATCCAGTCGCAGCGCCAATCGACCACCACCACCGAACGCCCGATCGGTACCTCATCACGCAGCACTTGCCAGGCGTCCACCACCTGCAGTTCGCCGCCGCGTTCGAAGGGCGGCCAGTACGGTTCGGCGCCGGTAGCGACGATCACCATGTCGGGTTTTTCCTGTTCCACCAACGCGCGGTCGACCCGGGTGTTGCGCACCACGCGCACCCCGGCCAGTTCCATTTCCCGCTGCAGATTGGTGCTGGCGCCGCCGAACTCGCTGCGCCGCGGCAGCAATTGCGCCAGCAGCACCTGACCGCCAAGTTGCGAGCTGGCTTCGTACAGCGTCACCTCATGCCCGCGCTGGGCGGCAACGGCGGCGGCCTTCATGCCGGCCGGGCCACCGCCGGCGATCATGATCCGTTTGCGTACTTTGACTGTTTGGCGCTGGCCAAAAATCAGTTCGCGTCCCGTTTCCGGGTGCTGGATACAGGAAATCGGCAACCCTTTATGGAAGTGCCCGATGCACGCCTGGTTACAGGCGATGCAGGCGCGCACGTCTTCGGCGCGGCCGGTGTCGGTTTTGTTGGGCATTTGCGGGTCGCAGATCAGCGCCCGGGTCATGCCACAGACGTCGGCCTGGCCACGGGCGATGATCAACTCGGCTTCCTGGGGCTGGTTGATGCGCCCGGTGACGAACAGCGGAATGTTCAAGCCGGCCTTGAAGGTCCCGGCTTCTTTCGCCAGGTACGCCGCTTCAATCGCCATCGGCGGCACGATGTGCACCGCGCCGCCCAGCGAGGCCGAAGTGCCGGCGACGATGTGCACATAATCGAGTTGCCCTTGAAGCGATTGCACGGCGGACAGTGACTCGTCTTCGGTCAGGCCTTCAGGGTCGCGCTCGTCGGCGGAAATGCGCAGGCCGATGATGAACGCCTCGTCGGTACAGGCCCGAATCGCAGCGATGACTTCGCGCAGGAAACGCAGGCGCTGTTCCAGTTCACCGTTGTAGCCATCGGTGCGGCGGTTGACCCGTGGATTGATGAATTGCGCCGGCAGATATCCGTGACTGGCCACCACCTCGACGCCATCGATCCCGGCCTGATGCAGACGTCGGGCCGCGGCGGCATAACCGGCGACGATCTCGTCGATCATCGTCTGATCCAGCGCCCGTGGCATGACCCGGAAACGCTCGTTGGGCACCGTCGATGCGGAGTAGGCCACGGCCAGCAGGCCATCGGCGGACTCCATGATTTCCCGGCCCGGATGGAACACTTGCGACAGCACCACGGTGCCGTGGGCGTGACAGGTCTCGGCGATCTTGCGGTAGCCGTCAATGCAGGCATCGTCGGTGGCCATCAGCACATGGGAGGTGTACCGCGCGCTGTCATGCACGCCGGCCACTTGCAGCACGATCAGCCCGACCCCGCCTTCGGCGCGCGCCCGGTGATAGGCGATCAGTTGCTCGTTGACCAGGTTGTCGGTGGGCATCGAAGTGTCATGACCGCTGGACATGATGCGGTTCTTCAGGCGCTTGCCACGGATCTGCAACGGTTCGAACAGGTGCGCAAAAGCAGGGGTCGGGCTCGGCATGGTGCGGGTACTCCAGGCAGGCTGAAGCCGAAAGGCCGGGTTTCGGCGTTGTTATTATTGTTGTATAGAAATTTACCGTCAGTAAAAAATCAACTTGTTTTTTTACTTCACCTTGCAGTAGTTTCGTTTCGAGCCCGCTCCTGGGGCGCACCTCACCAACAATAAAAAAGGGCCGAACGGGCACACATCCCGACGGCACCTGCACGAGGAACCATTGATGAAATCGCACACGCTCAAGCACGGTTTTTATCCCTTGGTGCTGTCCCTGGCCATGGGCATGGGCAGCGCCCAGGCAGCATCGGACATGGTGGTGGTCGGTTACGGCGGTGCTGGACAGAAAGCCCTCGACGCGGCGTTCTTTCAGCCTTTCGCCACGCTGGATCAAAGCAAGGTCATGCAGGCCGAATACAACGGTGAGATGGCCAGGATCAAAGTGATGGTTGATACCGGCAACGTCGACTGGGACGTGGTGCAGATCGAAGGCCCGGACCTGATGCGCGGTTGCGAAGAGGGCATGTACGAGCGTCTTGACTGGACGCGACTGGGGCATGCCGACCAGTTGATCCCCGAAGCGGCACAGGAATGTGGATCGGCTGCAATGGTCTGGAGCGTGGCGATTGCCTACGACACCGACAAACTGGCGCAAGCCCCGACCTCGTGGGCCGATTTCTGGGACGTGAAGAAAACCCCCGGCAAACGCGGGCTGCGTAAGCGTGCGGTGTACAACCTGGAATTCGCCTTGCTGGCCGACGGGGTGAAAACCGAAGACGTCTACAAGGTACTCGCCACCCCGCAAGGCGTGGACCGCGCGTTCGCTAAACTGACCGAACTCAAGCCCTGGATCCAGTGGTGGGAGGCGGGCGCGCAACCCCCTCAATGGCTGATGTCGGGCGACGTGGTGATGACTTCGACCTACAGCGGACGCATTGCCGACGCCGCGCAAAAAGGCAGCCATCTTGGCCTGGTCTGGCCCGGCAGTCTGTATGGCATGGACTACTGGGCGATCATCAAGGGCTCCAGGCATGTTGATCAGGCCAAGCGCTTCATCGCTTTTACCAATCAGCCGGATGCCCAGGTCAACTATGTGAAACTCATTCCGTACGGGCCGACCAACACCCTGGCTGCCGCGCAACTGGACGACAAACTGGCCAAGTGGGTGCCGACCGCACCGCAGAACCTCAAGGGGGCGCTTTCGATGAACGTCGGCTTCTGGGTTGATCATGGCGAGGAGTTGGAGGAACGCTTTAACGCGTGGGCCAGCAAGTAAACGACGACGGCTGGACGTCGGTGCACGTCCAGCCGTAATGTCTGCCAGCCGATTTGCCTGGAGAACTACAACAATGAATGACCTGACTGCCGAGCCTGTGCGCAGCACCACTGAACAGCGTCTGCGCGAAGAACTGGCCGCCTGTTATCGCCTGATTGCGCATTTTCGCATGACCGATCTGATCTTCACCCACATCTCGGTGCGCCTGCCGGGGCCTGAGCATCACTTCCTGATCAACCCGTATGGATTGATGTTCGATGAGATCACCGCTTCCAATCTGGTGAAGATCGATCTGAATGGCCGGGCGGTCGAGCCGTCGCCATATCCGGTCAATCCTGCTGGTTTCGTGATTCACAGTGCGATTCACGGCGCCCGTGAAGACGCCCAATGCGTGCTGCACACCCACACCAAATCCGGCTGCGCAGTCGCCGCATTGAAGTGCGGGTTGTTGCCGGTGAATCAGATTTCCATGGAGTTCTACGGCAAGGTGGCTTACCACGACTATGAAGGCGTGGCGCTGGACATGAGCGAACAACAGCGGCTGGTGGCGGACATGGGCGACAAGCCGGTGTTGATGCTGCGAAACCATGGCTTGCTGACCGTGGGCGAGACCGTCAGCCAGGCGTTCTTGCGCATGTATTACCTGGAAAAGGCCTGTGAAATTCAGCTGGCCGCGCAAGCTGCCGGGGAACTGGTGCTGCCACCGGCGCAGGTGTGCGAACACACGGAGCGACAGTTCAATGATCCGGGGCGGCCGCTGGATGAAGGGGAGTTGAGTGATCCGGACGCCATGCAATTGGCCTGGGCGGCGATGTTGAGGTTGCTGGATCGGGTGGCGCCGGGGTATCGGGACTGATCCAGATCCTGTATTGAATGGGTTGACGTCTTCGCGAGCAGTCTTTCAGGCGCGCATGGTCTTGCTGTACAGTCGTTCAGCTCGCCAGCAAAACGCGGGCCCCTTCGATTGAATCCAGGAGCATGTCGCCATGAATCAGGAAGCCCGTTTTTCCCGCATGGAACCGGAGTTGCGCAAGGCCAATCTGATCGAGGCGACGCTGGTGTGTCTCAAGCGCCACGGTTTCCAGGGCGCTTCGATCCGCAAGATTTCCGCTGAGGCGGGTGTGTCGGTGGGCCTGATCAGTCATCACTATTCCGGCAAGGACGCACTGGTGGCCGAGGCCTACATGGCGATCACCGGACGGGTCATGACCCTGCTGCGCGACGCCATGCAACAGGCGGCACCCAATGCCCGTGAGCGTTTGTCGGCGTTTTTCCGTGGTTCGTTTTCCGCCGAATTGCTCGACCCACAGTTGATCGATGCCTGGCTGGCGTTCTGGGGCGCGGTGAAAACCGCCGAGGCGATCAACCAGGCTCACGATCATTCCTATGGCGAGTACCGCGCCATCCTGAGCAAGGTACTGATGGAGCTGGCACAGGAAGAAGGTTGGGAACAGTTCGACGCCGATCTCGCTGCAATCAGTCTCAGCGCCTTGCTCGATGGCCTGTGGCTGGAGTTGGGTCTGAACCCCGGCACCTTTACCCCGGAGCAGGGCATCCAGATTTGCGAGGCCTGGGTCGACGGTTTGCAGGCAGGTGGGCGCCAGCGATTTTCAATCAAGTAGCGCCAGGTGCAGACGAGCAGCTGTTGATCGCCCGTTCAGCAGTGGCTACTCTCAGGCGCTGATGCAACAAAACACTCTAATAAGAAATAGGCCTTCGGGCCCTGTGCAGGACACCACGTAATGACGCCTCGGGTACTGATCGTCGATGACGATCCGCTGATTCGCGAACTGTTGCAGGCCTATCTTTCCCAGGAAGGTTATGACGTTCATTGCGCCGCCACGGCGGAACTGGCCGAGACCTTCCTGGCCAGCCAGACCGTCGACCTGGTCATGCTCGATATCCGCTTGCCCGGCAAGGACGGCCTGACCCTGACCCGCGAACTGCGGGTGCGTTCGGAAGTCGGGATTATCCTGATCACGGGGCGCAACGATGAAATCGACCGCATCGTCGGCCTCGAATGTGGCGCCGATGACTACGTGATCAAACCCCTTAATCCACGGGAACTGGTGTCCCGTGCGAAAAACCTGATTCGCCGGGTTCGGCACGCGCAGATTCCGCAACCGGTGGCGACCGTATCCAAACCGGTCAAACAGTTCGCCGATTGGGCGCTGGACACCGACCGCCGTCGCCTGATCGACCCGTCCGGCTGTGAAACCCTGCTGACCCACGGCGAATACCAGTTGCTCAGCGTGTTCCTGCGCAACAGCGGCCACACCCTGAGCCGCGATCAGTTGATGGACCAGATCCGTAACCGCGAATGGGTGCCCAACGACCGCTCCATCGATGTGCTGGTGGGCCGTTTGCGCCGCAAGTTGCACGACGATCCCGCCGAACCGCAGCTGATCATCACCATCCACGGTGCCGGCTACCTGTTCACGGCCAGCCTGGCCGCGTGATGGTTGTAGCGCGACTGCTCTGGCTACTGGTGCTGCTGTCGGGCACCACGCAGGCGGCGGACAAGGTGCGGTACTGCGATTATCCGGTGTACCCGCCGATCTCCTGGAGCGACGGCAAACAGGTGCGTGGCCTAGCGCCGAGCGTGGTGAAAAAGCTGTTCGGCGAACTGGGCTACGAGGTCGAGATCGTGGTGCTGGGTAACTGGAAGCGTTGCCTGCTCGACGCCGCCGAAGGCCGGGTCGACGTGGTGCTGGCCTACAGCTCCGCACAACGGGAACAAAACATGCTGTTTTCCACGGTGCCTGTGCTGCGCGAAGAAGTGGCGTTGTTCATCAATCGCCGGCACCCGGTGAAGTTCGAACGGTTGCAGGACCTGGCCAACTACCGTGGCGGCTTGCTGTTCGGTGAAAGCTACGGCGTGGCGTTCGATCGCATGGTCGCGCAAAACAACAACATCGAATGGGTCGCAGGCAGCCACCAGAACTTCGGCAAGCTGATTCGCGGGCGCATCGACTTCATCACTCAGGAACGCCGTACCGGTCAGTTGTACGTGGAGAACCTCCCTGGCGGACAAGACATCATCGCTTTGCCCAATGCTCTGAGCGTGGATTACTTGCGGGTGGCGGTTTCGCGCCGTTCGCCGCTGGCCAATCGCATGCCCGACATCAACGCCCAGCTGCAACGCATGGTGGAGGCCGGCGATATCGAACGCCTGCTCAATGAGAGCGAAGTGACCTACCGTGACATGATCAACCTGCCGGCGGGCGCACCATGATACGCGCTCGTCCCGGTGGGCTTCTGCGGCGTCTGTTGCTGTTCATACTGTTGTTCAGCCTGTGCTTCACCGTGCTGGCCAGCAGCGTGCAGCTGTACATCGAATACCGCCGTGAAATGCGAGAGATCGATTCGCGCATGGCGCTGATCCGCGCCGGCTATCTGGCAAGCCTGGAGCGCAGCTTGTGGGATCTGAACCAGGAACAGTTGAACGTGCAGTTGCGCGGTCTGGTGGACTTTTCCGACGTCGCGCGGGTGCACCTGACCAGTCCCGATTATGACTTGCTGCATGAGAGCCCGGACCCGATCGGACCGTTGCGCATCGAGCGGTTTGCCCTGGACTATCAACCGCCGTCCGGCCCGTTGCGCCAACTCGGCGAGCTGGAAGTCAGCACCGACCTGGGCGCGGTGTATCAGCGCCTGTATGCCACCGGGCTGACCAGCCTGTTGTGGATGGGCGCGTTTCTTTGCGGTTTGGCGGTGGCGCTGTCCGGGTTGTTCTATCGCCTGGTCACCCGGCACCTGCAAGTCATGGCCGGGTTTGCCCGGCGTATTGCGGCGGGCGAATGGCAGGAGCCGCTGCGCCTGGACAAGCGACGCCGCGCGCAAGAAGACGAAATCGACAGCGTGGCTCATGCGCTGGATGACATGCGTCGGGCGATCCTCAGTGACATCGAGCGCCGGGAAACCGATCGCCTGGCCTTGCAGGACAATCGCGATGAACTGCAGCGCAGGGTCGAGCGGCGCACCGCCAGCCTGATGCGCGCCAAGGACGAAGCCGAAGCGGCCAACCAGGCCAAATCGAGGTTTCTGGCGACCATGAGCCACGAACTGCGCACGCCGCTCAATGGCATTCTCGGTATGGCTGAATTGCTGCGCGGCGCCGGGCTGGAACCGCAGGACAGCAAGCGTCTGGATGCCTTGCACAAGGCCGGAGAGGGGTTGCTGGCGATCCTCAATGAGGTGTTGTTTTTCGCCAGGTTGGAGGAGGGCGCGAGCCTGCCCGAGCCGGTGGACTTCTCGATTCGCCAGTTGCTCGACCAAGTGCTGACCCTGCTGGAGCCCAAGGCGTTGGACAACGACTCGATCCTGCATTGCCGGGTCGATCAGCGGGTGGCCGATCACCACCACGGCGCCGAGCAGTTCCTGCGACAGGTGCTGAGCAATTTGCTGGCCAATGCGATCAAGTTCACCGAAGGCGGCGAGGTCAGTGTCGAGGTAGCGTTGATCGCGCAGCCTGACGAGCAGAGCGGCCAGCGCCTGCGGGTCAGTGTCACCGACAACGGCATTGGCATTGCCCCGGCGATGCAGGCGAAGATTTTCGAGCGTTTCACCCAGGCCAGCGAGGAAGTGGCGCAGCGCTTTGGCGGCACCGGATTGGGGTTGGCTATCTGCAAACATCTGGTGGAACACATGGGCGGCTGCATCGGCGTCAGCAGTGAAGTCGGGCGCGGCAGCTGTTTCTGGTTCGAACTGACCTTGCAACCGGCCAGCGAAGTCATCGGCCTGACGCCGCTACTGGGGGCGGGTCCGGCGCTGGACATTCTGGTGGTCGAAGATGTGGCGCTCAATCGCGAAGTGGCCGAAGGTCTGTTGCTGCGGGACGGCCATCGGGTGTGGCTTGCCGTCGATGCCGAGCAGGCACTGGTGCAATGCGCCGGGAGGACGTTCGATCTGATTCTGCTGGATGTGCATCTGCCGGGGATGAGCGGCGTCGAACTGTGTGCCCGGCTGCGCAGCATTGATGGACCAAATCGCCAGACCCGTATTTTCGCCCTGACCGCCAGCGTGCAACCGGCGTTGGTGCGCGGATACCTCGATGCCGGCATGGATGGCATTCTGTCCAAACCGCTGAAACTGGAGAATTTGCGCCAGGTGCTGGCGGGGCAGGCAACGGTTGCCGAATCCGCGTCTGATGACGAAACGATGGATTGGCCGCTGCTGCAAACCCATCGCACCTTGCTCGGCGAGCAAAAGGTCCAGGGCCTGCTGCTGGTGCTGCGCAATTCGATCCTTCAGCACCGTGGCGCGCTGGACGAAGCCATTGAAGCCGACGATTGCACGGAAGTTGCGCAACTGTCGCACCGCCTGGCCGGCAGCAGCGATTCGCTGGGGTTTCGTGGTCTGGCCTCGGTCTTGCGAAGGCTGGAAACAGCGGCGCTGGGCAATGATGAAGCGCAACTGCGCAGGTTGTTACCTTCGGTTCAAGCGCATATCCAACGGTCGCTGCAAACCCTGGAACACCTGTTGCAGAGCTGATGTACAAGGTTGTTACTACTTTTTACATCTTTGATCTTTACGTACAACAGGGCCTTACATGGCTTTCCAATAATCGACGCAACCGCCGCAGCGCGGTCTTCGAAGCTTATTGGAGATAATAATAATGAATTGCCGTAAAGCTGATCCTTCCCCGAGCCATGACCGCCTGTCATGCGCCGCGCCCCTCACTGACTGCTGAGGGGCCGGACATGAGCGAAAACATCGAACGCAAAGGCATCCAACTGACCCGCGCCCTGAAAAGCCGGCACATTTTCATGCTGTCCCTGGGGGGCGTGATCGGCACCGGACTGTTTATGGGCTCCGGCGTGATCATCAACCAGGGCGGCCCGGTAGGGGCAATTCTGGCCTACCTCGTTGCCGGTTTCCTGATGTACCTGGTGATGGTCTGCCTGGGCGAACTGTCGGTGCAGATGCCGGTATCCGGTTCGTTCCAGGCCCACGCGACTAAATTCATCGGCCCGGCCACCGGCTTCATGATCGGCTGGGTGTACTGGATGAGCTGGGCGACCACGGTTGGCCTGGAATTCACCGCCGCCGGAATGCTGATGACCCGCTGGTTCCCGGAGGTGCCGATCTGGTACTGGTCAGCGCTGTTCGTGGTGGTGCTGTTCGGCCTCAATGCCCTGGCGACCCGCGCTTTCGGTGAGGCGGAATACTGGTTTTCGGGGATCAAGGTCGCGGCGATTCTCGGTTTCATCATCGTCGGTGTGCTGGTGATCTTTGGCGCGATTGCGCTGACCAGCGGCGCTCCGGCACCGATGATGAGCAATCTGATCGGCGACTCACTGTTCCCCAACGGCATGTCCGCGGTGTTTGCGGTGATGATGACCGTGGTCTACGCCTTCCAGGGCTGCGAGATCATGGGCGTGGCCGCCGGCGAAACCGATCAGCCGGAAAAAAGCATTCCCCGCGCGGTGCGCAACGTGGTGTTCCGCGTGCTGATTTTCTACGTGCTGGCGATTGTCGTGCTGTCGGCCATTGTGCCGTGGCAGCAGGCGGGCCTGATGGAAAGTCCGTTCGTGCAGGTGTTCGACATGGTCGGCATTCCGTACGCCGCCGACCTGATGAACTTCGTGATCCTCACGGCGATTCTGTCGGTAGGCAACTCCGGGCTATACGCCTCGACGCGCATCCTGTGGGCGATGTCGAAAACCGGCATGGCGCCCAAAAGCCTTTCGCCGCTGAGCAAACGTGGGGTGCCGTTGCGCGCCTTGAGCATCACCCTGTGCTTTGCCCTGGTGTCGCTGATGACCAGTTTCGTCGCCGCCGACACGCTGTTCATGGTGCTGATGGCAGTAAGCGGCATGTCCGGCACGGTGACCTGGATTGTCATCGCCCTGGCGCAATACAAATTCCGCAAGGCCTACCTGCGCGATGGCGGCAAACTCAGCGACCTGAAGTACCGCGCCCCGTGGTTCCCGGTGTTGCCGCTGATGTGCATCGCGTTGTGCTGCTCGTTGTTCGTGTTTCTGGCACTGGATGAAACCCAGCGTCCGTCGCTTTATTGGGGTTTTGGATTTATTGCGCTGTGCTATGGCGCGTACTTCCTGATTCATCGCAAGCGTGAACAGGTGTTGGCACCGAGCCTGCCGAGCGCGTAGTTCCCTGATTCAACTCATCCCCTGTGGGAGCGGGCTTGCTCGCGAAGAGGACCTGTCAGTCAACCCTGTTGGCAACTGACACTCCGCTTTCGCGAGCAAGCCCGCTCCCACAGTTGTTTTGCGGTGCCGTGTCGGCAGTTGTTCGAAGTTGTAACAGAGTCATCGGCCTAAACATCCATATCGATAAAAAAACTCTATAAAACAATTAGATAGATGATGTTCGGGTCTGTTACAGCCTACTTCAACACCAATTGCCGCCTTACTGAACACTCGTTTAGTATGGCCTCAAGTCGCCACACCTCAGACCAATCACAATAATTCGAGGACTCGCATGACTACCCACGATTCGCTGCTCAGTCAGGTCGAAGCAGGCGTTGCCTGGATCACCCTCAATCGCACCGCCCAGCGTAACGCGCTGGACATCCCGACCCTGAAAAACCTGCATGCCTTGCTCGACACCTACAACGCCGATCCGGCGGTTCGTGCGGTGGTGCTGACCGGCAGTGGGCGCAGTTTCTGTGCCGGGGCCGATCTTGAAGAATGGGCCGAAGCCCAAGCCCGGGGCGCACTGGAAACCTATGGCTGGACCGAAACCGCCCATGCCTTGATGACCCGTCTGTACAGCCTTGAGAAACCGACCATCGCGGCCATCAATGGCACCGCCGTCGGCGCGGGCATGGACCTGACCCTGTGCTGCGACCTGCGTATCGCCGCGCAGTCGGCGCGCTTCAAGGCCGGCTACACCAGCATGGCTTACTCGCCGGACGCCGGCGCCAGCTGGCATCTGCCTCGGCTGATCGGTGCCGAGCAGGCCAAGCGCCTGCTGTTCCTTGACGAATTGTGGGGGGCTGACCGCGCGCTCGACGCCGGCCTGGTCAGCGATGTCTGCGCTGATGATCAGTTGCTGACCGTCGCCAGTGAGCTCGCGGCACGCCTGGCCGCCGGCCCCACCTTTGCCTTTGCCCAGACCAAAAAACTCATGCGCGAAGGCGCCGATCGCAGCCTGCCCGAGCAACTGCAGGCAGAACTGGCTGCCGGCCTGTTGTGCGGGCGCAGTGAAGACGGCGACGAAGCCCTGCGCGCGGCCATGGAAAAACGTCCACCACGCTTTATCGGTCGTTAAGTTCTGTCACGTAGCCCCGGCACACCTCTATCAGCACACGAACAACAGGTAGCACCATGAATTTCCAACTGACCCAAGAACAAGAAATGTTGGTGGACGCGGTCCGCAGTTTCGTTACCAAGGAACTGCTGCCCTATGAAGACGAAGTCGACCGTGCCGACGAAGTCTCCCCGGAGCTGGCGGCGCAGATTCGCGGCAAGGCGATTGCCGCCGGTTTCTACGCCTTCAACATGCCGGAAGAAGTGGGTGGGGGCGGCCTGGATTACCTGTCCCAGGCGCTGATCGAGCGCGAGCTGTCCAAGGTATCCTGGGCGCTGCACGTCTTCGTGGCGCGGCCATCGAAGATCCTCATGGCCTGCCAGGGCGAGCAGATCAACGACTACCTGTTGCCGTGCATCCAGGGCGAGAAAATCGACTGTTTCGCTCTCACCGAACCGGGCGCCGGCTCCGATGCCAATGCGATCAAGACCCGCGCCGTGCGTGACGGTGACGACTTCATTCTCAACGGCAGCAAGCACTTCATCAGCCACGCCGGCCACGCCGATTTCGCCATCGTCTTCGCCGTCACCGACACTTACGAGCAAAACGGCAAGAAGCGCAACGCCGTGACCTCGTTCCTGGTCGACCGCAACACCCCCGGCATGACCATTCGCCGTGGCCCCAAGTGCGTGAGCAACCGTGGCTATCACACCTTCGAAATGTTCTTTGACGATTGCCGTGTGCCGGCCACCAAGGTGCTGGGCGAAGTCGGCAAGGGCTGGGACGTTGCCAATGCCTGGCTGACCGCCGGGCGGGTGATGGTCGCGGCCAACTGCGTCGGTCAGGCCCAACGGGCGCTGGACGTGTCGCTGCAATGGGCGGCGGATCGCAAGCAATTCGGCCAGCCGATCGGCACCTACCAAGGTGTGTCGTTCAAATTGGCGGACATGGCCACGCAAATCCGTGCAGCGGAACTGCTGACCTTGCACACCGCGTGGAAGATGGACCAGGGCACCATGACCGATGGCGAGGCCGGCATGGCCAAGCTGTTCGCCAGCGAAGTGCTGGGGCGTGCGGCCGATGAGGCAGTGCAGATTTTCGGCGGCATGGGCCTGATGGACGAAGGTCCGGTGGAGCGCATCTGGCGTAACGCGCGGATCGAGCGAATCTGGGAAGGCACTTCGGAAATCCAGCGCCACATCATTTCCCGCGAGCTGCTGCGGCCGCTGTTGCGCTGATCGGTCCGGAGAATTCCCATGTCGCAAACCATTCGTGACAACCTCAAACGCATGCTCGCGCCGCGCCATGTGGCCTTCGTCGGTGGCCGAAGCATGGCCCGCGCCCTCAAGCGTTGCGCCGACGGCGGCTACCCGGGGCAGATGTGGCTGGTCAACCCGCAGCACGACAGCCTTGAAGGCGTGCCGTGCGTGCGCAGCATTGCCGACTTGCCGTGCGGGCCGGACGCGGTGTTCATCGCCACCAACCGCGACCTGACCCTGACCTGCGTCGCCGAACTGGCCGCCATCGGCACCGGCGGTGCGATCTGTTACGCCTCGGGGTTTGCCGAGACCGGCGCCGAAGGCCAGGCCCTGCAACAACAACTGCTTGAAGCCGCTGGCGACATGGCGTTGCTCGGCCCCAACTGCTACGGCCTGCTCGACTACCTGCACAGCTGCGCGTTGTGGCCGGTGGCCCATGGCGGCAAAGCGGTGGAGAAGGGCGTGGCGGTGCTGACCCAGAGCGGTAACTTCGCCTACAACCTGTCCATGAGCGATCGTTCGCTGCCGGTGGCCTACATGGCATCGGTGGGCAATCAGGCGCAACTGGGCGTGGCGGAATTGATGGACGTATTGCTCGATGAACCACGGGTGACCGCCATCGGCCTGCACCTGGAAGGCCTGAAAAACGTACCGGGCTTCGCCCGTGCCGCGCATAAGGCGCTGGAGAAGGGCATTCCGATCATCGCCCTGAAAACCGGCGTATCGCAGATCGGCGCCGAACTGGCCTTGAGTCACACCAGTTCGCTGTCCGGCTCCGATGCGCTGTACGACGCGCTGTTCGCGCGGCTTGGGGTGATTCGTGTCAGTGGCCCGGTGAGTTTCGTCGAGACGCTGAAAGCCGCTGCGTGCGGCAACCTGCCGGCGGGCGATAGCCTGATCGCGCTGGCCTGTTCCGGTGGCGATGCCGGTCTGATTGCCGACTACGTCGAACGCAATCAACTGAGTCTGCCCAAGCTCGATGAAGGGCAAGTCGGTGAATTGGCGCAGGTGTTGCCGAGCTACGCCAACCTGGTCAACCCGCTGGATTTCACCACGGCGATCTGGGGCGACGGCGAGGCACTGAACGCCATGCTCGACAGTGCCCTGCGCACTGAAGCGGACGCGGCGATGCTGGTGCTCGACTACCCGGCGCAGTTCACCGGCGAGCGCAAGGAGTGCGACCTGCTGCTGGACCTGTACTGCAAGGCGCTGGTCCGTCATGGCAAGACCGGTTTCGTCACGTCGGCCTTCCCTGAGTTGTTGCCGCCTCACGCCCGTGAGCGTTTGCATGCACAAGGCGTGGCGGCGTTGCAGGGCGTCGAAGACGGCTTGGGCGCGTGGGGGCGCATCGCCGGTTACCAGCGCAAGCGTCAGGCATTGCTGGCGCTCGGTGAATCGGCACTGGTTCCGCTGTGCCCGCAAGCGCTGGTAGGCGAAGGTCAATTGCTCAACGAATGGGATTCGAAGCAGGCCTTGCGTGCCTTTGGCCTGCCGACGCCCAACGGTGTGTTGAGTACGCCGGACAACGCGCTGAAGGACGCCGAAGCACTGGGCTATCCGCTGGTACTCAAGGCCGTCAGCGCACACCTGCCGCACAAGACCGAAGCCGGTGCCGTGGCACTGAACCTCAAGGATCCCGCGGCCCTGAGCGCCGCGCTGGACACGATGCGCGCCAGCATCAAGGCGTACGCGCCGGATGTGGCTTTCGATCGGCTGCTGCTGGAGCCGATGGCCAAGCCACCGCTGGCGGAGCTGATTGTCGGGATCAAGCGCGAAAACGATTTCGGCCTGGCCCTGGTGATTGGCGCCGGCGGGATTCTGGTGGAGTTGCTCAAGGACAGTCGCAGCCTGTTGCTGCCGACCACCGATGGGGCGATTCGCCAGGCCTTGCTAAGCCTGCGTAGCGCTCCGTTGTTGCAAGGCTTTCGCGGTCGCCAGGCGGCGGATCTGGAGGCGTTGGTATCAGCGATCCGCGCCGTGGCTGATTACGCCTGCGAGAACGCCACGCAGTTGCTGGAACTCGATGTGAATCCATTGTTGGTCGGTGCCGATGGCACGACCGCGGTCGATGCGTTGATTCGCATCGCTCATGCGTGAGGACCTGAACATGCAAAGCAAAACCTTGAGCGGTGGCCAGGCGCTGGTGCGTCTGCTGGCCAACTACGGCGTCGACACCGTGTTCGGCATTCCCGGCGTGCACACGCTGGAGTTGTATCGCGGCTTGCCCGGCAGCGGCATTCGCCATGTATTAACGCGGCATGAGCAGGGCGCCAGTTTCATGGCCGACGGCTATGCGCGGGTCAGCGGCAAACCCGGCGTCTGCTTCGTCATCACCGGCCCCGGCGTGACCAACGCCGCCACCGGCATCGGTCAGGCCTACGCCGATTCGATTCCGATGCTGGTGATTTCCAGCGTCAACCACACGGCCAGCCTCGGCAAGGGCTGGGGCATCTTGCACGAGTGCCAGGACCAGCGTGCGATGACCGCGCCAATCACCGCGTTCTCGGCGGTGGCCTTGACCGCCGAGGACCTGCCCGAACTGATCGCCCGCGCTTACGCGGTGTTCGACAGCGAACGTCCGCGCCCGGTGCACATTTCGGTGCCGTTGGACGTGCTGTCGGCACCGGTCGCCTGCGACTGGAGCAACGAAGTGGTGCGTCGCCCCGGTCGCGGTACGCCGGCCGCCACGGTGCTGGACGAAGCGGTCGCGAAACTGCAAGGCGCCAAACGGCCGATGATCATCGCCGGTGGCGGTGCCTTGAATGCCGCGCCGCAATTGCAGGAACTGAGCACTCGATTGGCCGCGCCGCTGTTCACCAGTGTTGCCGGCAAAGGCCTGCTGCCACCGGACGCACCACTGAATGCCGGTTCGTCGCTGTGTGTGGAACCAGGCTGGAACCTGATCGCCGAGGCCGATGTGGTGCTGGCGGTCGGCACGGAAATGGCCGACACCGACTTCTGGCGCGAACGCCTGCCGCTCAATGCCGAACTGCTGCGGGTGGACATCGATCCGCGCAAGTTCAACGACTTTTACCCGTGTGCCGTGGCGTTGCAGGGCGATGCGCAACAGACGCTGGCGGCTCTGCTGGAACGCCTGTCACCGGACATCCGTGATGCCGACGCAGCCATTGCCAAGGTCGCGGCACTGCGTGAGGCGATTCAGGCGGGCCATGGTCCGTTGCAATCGATCCATCAGGCGATTCTGCAGCGCATTGCCGCCGAACTGCCGGCCGACGCCTTCATCAGCACCGACATGACCCAACTGGCCTACACCGGCAACTACGCCTTTGCCAGCCAGGCAACCCGCAGCTGGTTGCACCCCACCGGCTACGGCACCTTGGGCTACGGCTTGCCCGCCGGCATCGGCGCCAAGTTCGGCGCGCCGCAACGTCCGGGCCTGGTACTGGTGGGCGACGGCGGCTTCCTCTACACCGCACAGGAACTGGCGACGGCGGTGGAGGAACTGGACAGCCCGCTGGTGGTGTTGCTGTGGAATAACGACGCGCTGGGGCAGATCCGTGACGACATGCTCGGCCTGGACATCGAGCCCATCGGCGTACTGCCGCGCAATCCCGACTTCGCCGCCCTGGGTCGCGCCTTCGGTTGCACCGTGAGCCAGCCGCAAAGCCTGGCCGAATTGCAAACCGACCTGCGCCACGGCTTCAAGCGCAACGGTGTGACCCTGATCGAACTCAAGCATGCCTGTGCACACTGATTTTCACCTTTGTAATGGGGGGACGGCTTTATGCGCTTTTCCGATCTGACTCAACGTATCGCCGGCGACGGCGCTGCCGCCTGGGATATTCATTACCGCGCACTGGCCATGCTGGAGCAGGGCAAGGACATTCTGCTGTTGTCGGTGGGTGACCCGGATTTCGACACGCCGCAACCCATCGTGCAGGGCGCCATCGACAGCCTGTTGTCCGGCAATACCCACTACGCCGAGGTGCGCGGCAAGCGCGCCTTGCGTGAAGCCATCGCCAAGCGCCACCGGCAACGCAGCGGTCAGTGGGTGACAGCGGACGAAGTCACGGTGTTGGCCGGTGCGCAATGCGCGCTGTTCAGCGTCGCCCAGTGCGTGCTCAATCCCGGCGATGAGGTGATCGTCGCCGAACCGATGTACGTCACCTACGAAGCGGTGTTCGGTGCCTGCGGCGCGGTCGTTGTGCCGGTGCCCGTGCGTTCGGAAAACGGTTTCCGCGTGCTGCCCGAGGACGTTGCCGCGCGCATCACCCCGCGTACCCGTGCCCTGGCGCTCAACAGCCCGCACAACCCGTCAGGGGCGAGCCTGCCGCGCAGCACCTGGCAAGCCCTGGCCGAACTGTGCATCGCCCATGACCTGTGGCTGATTTCCGATGAGGTCTACAGCGAGCTGCTGTTCGACGGCGAACACGTCAGCCCGGCGAGTCTGCCGGGCATGGCTGAACGCACCGCGACCCTCAACAGCCTGTCGAAATCCCACGCCATGACCGGGTGGCGCGTGGGCTGGGTGGTGTCGCCGCCATCGTTGGCCGCGCACCTGGAAAACCTCGCACTGTGCATGCTCTACGGTTCGCCGGATTTCATTCAGGACGCGGCCGTGGTGGCACTGGAAAGCCAGCTGCCGGAACTGGACGCCATGCGCGAAGCCTATCGCCAGCGTCGTGATCTGGTCTGCGAAAGCCTGGCCGATTGCCCCGGCGTACGCGCCTTGAAACCCGATGGCGGCATGTTCGTGATGGTCGACATCCGCGAAACCGGGCTCAGCGCCCAGGCGTTCGCTGATTGCTTGTTGGATCGCCATGGCGTGTCGGTGCTGGCCGGCGAAGCCTTTGGTCCCAGCGCGGCGGGTCATATTCGCCTCGGGCTGGTGGTGGGGACCGCGCCCTTGCGCGATGCCTGCCAGCGCATTGCGCGCTGTGCTCAAGAACTGATGGAGTCGCAGGTACATGCTTAACCACAAGGCACTGTTTATTGATGGGCGCTGGCAAACGCCTTCGGGCCAGGGCGTCGCCGAGGTGATCAACCCGGCCACCGAAGAAGTGGCCGGTAGCGTGCCTTTGGGTGATGAGCGCGATGTCGACAACGCCGTGGCAGCAGCGCGCAAGGCCTTTGCCTCATGGTCGCGCACGCCGTCCAGCGTCCGCGCCGGGTACATCCGCGCCTTGGCCGAACAACTGAAAACCCGTGCCGATGAGATGGCGGGGGTGATCACCACCGAACTGGGCATGCCGGTGCAATGGTGTCGTTCTGTGCAGGTGGACGGGCCGATCATTGGCCTTGAGCAATACGTCGAACTCGCCGGTTTGATGGATGAGGTGCGTGAAGTCGGCAACTCGCTGGTGATCCGCGAAGCAGTGGGCGTCTGTGCCTTCATCAACCCGTGGAATTACCCGCTGCACCAGTTGATCGGCAAACTCGCGCCGGCCCTCGCTGCCGGTTGCACCGTGGTGGTCAAGCCGAGCCAGGAAACCCCATTGCACGCGTTTTTGCTGGCGCAGATGATCGAAGGCATCGGCCTGCCGGCCGGGGTGTTCAACCTGGTCAGCGGACCGGGTTCGAAAGTCGGCGAAGCGCTGGCCAAGCACCCGGACGTGGACATGGTGTCGTTCACTGGTTCCACCGGCGCCGGGGTGCGGGTTGCGCAAGCGGCGGCGCCTTCGGTGAAACGGGTGTGCCTGGAACTGGGCGGCAAGTCGCCGTTGCTGATTGCCGAAGATGCCGATCTGGCCGCCGCGGTGCGTTATGGCGTGCAGGATGTGATGATCAACTCCGGACAGACCTGCACCGCGTTGACCCGCATGCTGCTGCCGGCCAGCCGTTATGCCGAGGTACTGGAGATTGCGCGGGAGGAAACCCTGAGCCTGAAGATGGGCGATCCGCTCGATCCACAGAGTTTCCTGGGGCCGATGTGTTCCGCCGGGCAACGCCGCACAGTGCTCGATTACATCAAGGTCGGCCAACAGGAAGGCGCACGCCTGCTGTGCGGTGGTGACTCGGTACCGGGCTTTGAGCGCGGTTACTACGTCAGCCCGACGTTGTTTGCCGACGTCGACAACCAAATGCGCATCGCCCGTGAAGAAATCTTCGGCCCGGTGCTGTGCCTGATTCCCTATGCCGATGAGGCGCAAGCCATCCAGATCGCCAACGACTCGCCGTTCGGCCTGTCCAGCGGTATCTGGGCCGGCAGCGCCGAGCGCGCGCTGCAACTGGGTCGGCAATTGCGCGCGGGCCAGTGTTTTCTCAACGGCGCGGCGTTCAACTACCAGGCGCCGTTCGGGGGCTACAAACAATCGGGCAATGGACGTGAATGGGGGGAAGAGGGGCTCGGTGAATTCGTCGAAGTGAAGGCGATCCAGGTGTGACCGATGGCAATTTGAACGTCTTACGCACCGGGCCTGTGCCCGGTGCCTTGCGTGGTTTTGAACAGGTATTTCATTAGCGTTTATCAGGGGCAATGCAATGAGCGATAACAAAAACAAGATTACTCAAGCGAACCATGAATTCAGCTTTGCGCGCCGGGACTTTCTCAAGTACAGCGCCGCGGCGGCGGCGGCGGCGATGGCCGGGGCGTTCTCCATGGGCCTGCCGTTGGGTGCGATGGCTCAGCAAGCCACACCAAAACCCGGTGGTGTACTGCGCCTGGGCCTGGCCGGCGGCAGCACCACCGACTCCAAAGACCCCGGCTCCTGGAGCGACACCTTCACCTTCGTCGGCTTCTCGGCGGTCTATAACACCCTCACCGAAATCGCGGTCGATGGCACGGCGATTCCGGAACTGGCCGAAAGCTGGACCTCGACCCCGGATGCGCGTGTCTGGACCTTCAAACTGCGCCAGGGCGTGACCTTCCACAATGGCAAGACCTTGACCGCTGACGATGTGGTCGCCTCGATCCAGCATCACCTCGGGGAAAAATCCACGTCGGCGGCCAAGACCGTGTTGGGCGATGTGGCCAAGGTCAGCGCCAATGGCAGCGACAGCGTGGTGTTCGAGCTGCATTCGGGCAATGCCGATTTCTCTTACGTGGTCGCCGATTACCATCTGGTGATCATGCCGGGCAAGGACGGAACGCCGGATTGGCAAGCGGGCGTCGGCACCGGCGGCTATCGCCTCAAGGACTTCGAACCGGGCGTGCGCATGACCCTGGAACGCAGCCCGGATTACTGGAAAGCCGGACGCGCGCACTTTGCCAGCGCTGAGCTGATTGCCATCTCTGATGGCGCGGCGCGGGTCAACGCACTGGTCACCGGGCAGGTGGACGTGATCAACAAGGTCGACCTGAAAACCGTGGCGTTGCTCAAGCGCAACCCGAACCTGATCATCGAAGAAACCAAGGGCGCCCAGCACTACACCTTCCCGATGCTCACCGACAGCCAGGTGTTCCAGAACAACGACGTGCGCCTGGCGATGAAGCACGCGATCAACCGCGAAACCCTGCTGGCGTCGGTGCTGTACGGTTATGGCCTGGTGGGTAACGATCATCCGATCCAGCCCGGCAGCCGCTTCATCAACACCGCGCTGGAACAGCGTACCTACGATCCGGACAAGTCGCGCTTCCACTTGAAAAAGGCCGGCCTGGATTCGCTCAAGGTCCGTCTGCAAGCCTCCGATGCGGCCTACACCGGCGCCGTCGACGCCTCGGTGCTGTTCAAGGAACAAGCGCGTGCGGCCGGGATCGACATCGATGTGGTGCGCGAGCCCGCCGACGGCTTCTTCTCCAATGTCTGGATGAAACAGCCATTCACCACCTCGTTCTGGTACAGCAGCCTGACCGCCGACCGCATGTTCAGCATCGGTTATGCCAAAGGCGCGGCGTGGAACGAAACCCATTGGGACAACCCGCGTTTCAACCAACTGCTCAACGCTGCCCGCGGCGAAATGAACGAGCCGCTGCGTCGCGAGATGTACAACGAAATGCAGGCGCTGTGCCGCGATGACGGCGGGGCGATCGTGCCGCTGTTCGCCAGCTCCGTGGCGGCGCGTTCCAACCGCGTTGTGCACGGTGGGCAGACGGCGCCCTATGGCGAGCTGGATGGACTGCGGGTGATCGAGCGGTGGTGGCAGGCGTAATGCCCCGATCCATCAAACAATGAAGATCAACTGTGGGAGCTAGCCTGCTAGCGATGGTGGCGGCACAGTCGCCATCCATGTTGGCCGACAACCCGCTATCGCCAGCAGGCTAGCTCCCACAGGTAATTCGCAGTCTTCAAAGGCGTGCCCCAATTCAAAGGAACTGCACGATGAGAAGTATTTTCAAGCTGTTGGGACAGCGCCTTGCGCTGGGGCTGTTATCGCTGTTTGCGGTGTCAGTGATCATTTTTCTCGCGGTCGGCATGCTCCCGGGCGATATCGCCCAGGCCATGCTCGGCCAGTCCGCCACGCCGCAAACCGTGGCGGCGTATCGGGCGCAACTGGGTCTGGATATGCCGGCGCTGACCCGTTTCGGGCACTGGATCTGGAATCTGTTGCAAGGCGATCTCGGCGTGTCGCTGGCCAACCAGCGACCCATCGCCGATCTGGTCGGTGCGCGCCTGGGCAATACCTTCAGCCTGGCGCTGCTGGCGGCGCTGGTGTCGGTACCGCTGGCCTTGTTGCTGGGCATGCTTGCGGCGTTGTACCGCAACAGCTGGTTCGACCGTTTGCTCAATACTTCGGCGTTGAGCGCGGTGTCGTTCCCCGAGTTTTTCGTGGCCTACATCCTGATCCTGGTGTTTGCGGTCAAACTCAACTGGTTCCCGAGCATTTCCAACCTGTCGCCGAACGCCTCTCTGGGTGAGGTATTGGAGCGCTCGGTGCTGCCGGTCGCGACCCTGAGCCTGGTGGTAATCGTGCAGATGATGCGCATGACCCGCGCTTCCCTGATCAACCTGCTCGCCAGCCCGTACATCGAAATGGCCCGGCTCAAGGGCATCAGCCAGTCGCGGATCATCTTCCGTCATGCCTTACCCAACGCGCTGGCGCCGATCGTCAACGTGGTGGCGCTGAACCTGGCCTATCTGGTGGTGGGTGTGGTGGTGGTCGAAGTGGTGTTTGTCTATCCAGGCCTCGGCCAGTTGCTGGTGGACTCGGTGGCCAAGCGCGATATCCCGGTGGTGCAGGCCTGCAGCCTGATCTTCGCCGCGACCTACATCCTGCTCAATACCAGCGCCGATGTGCTGTCGATTGCCAGCAATCCACGCCTGATGCATCCGAAGGGGTAAGCCATGAGCCTTTTAAAACAATTCCTGCGGGCGCCGCTGAGCGCCAAATTCGGGCTGCTGGTCATTGTGCTGTACATCCTGGTGGCTGTGTTCGCGCCGGTATTGGCCCCGTTCGGCGAAACCCAGGTGGTGGGCGAGGGCTTCGCGCCCTGGGGCGGACAATTTCTGCTGGGCACCGATAACCTGGGGCGCGACATGTTCAGCCGCCTGGTCTACGGCGCGCGCAACACCCTGGGCATTGCCTTCCTGACCACGGTGTTGGCATTCCTGCTTGGCGGCCTGAGCGGTTTGATCGCGGCGATCAAGGGCGGTTGGGTCGATCAGGGGCTGTCGCGGGTCGTCGATATCCTGATGGCGATACCGCAACTGATCTTCGCCTTGTTGATTCTCAGTGTGGTTGGCACCACGGCGACGTCGCTGGTGCTGGTGATCGCGCTGCTGGACGCGACCCGGGTGTTTCGCCTTTCAAGGGCGGTGGCCATGAACGTGGTGGTGCAGGACTTTGTCGAAGCGGCGCGTCTGCGCGGTGAAGGCCTGTGGTGGCTGGTGACCCGTGAGGTGCTGCCCAATGCGGCGGCACCGCTGATTGCCGAATTCGGCCTGCGTTTCTGCTTCGTGTTCCTGTTCATCAGCGCGTTGTCGTTCCTCGGCCTGGGCATTCAACCGCCCACCGCCGACTGGGGCAGCATGGTGCGCGACAACGCCGTACTGATCACCTTTGGCGACATCAGCCCGTTGCTGCCCGCGTTGGCCGTCGCGCTGATCACCGTCAGCGTCAATTTCGTCGTCGACTGGATGCTGCACAAATCCAGCGGCCTCAAGGAATGCTGAACATGACGACCTCCAAACCTTTGCTGGAAATCCGCGATCTGCACATCGAAGGTCATTACGAAGACGCCTGGCACCCGCTGATCAAGGGCATTGACCTGACCCTGCAGCGGGGCGAGGTGCTTGGGCTGATCGGCGAATCGGGGGCGGGCAAGTCGACCCTCGGCCTGTCGGCCATGGGCTATACCCGAGACGGCTGCCGGATTACCGGCGGCTCGGTGCACTTCGACGGCATCGACCTGCTCAAGGCCAAACCCGAAGCCTTGCGTCGGTTGCGCGGCTTGCGCATTGCCTACGTCGCACAAAGCGCGGCGGCTTCATTCAACCCGGCCCATCGGCTGATTGACCAACACGTGGAAACCGCGGTGAAGAACGGTGGCCTGAGTCGCGATCAGGCCATGCGCGAAGCGGTGGAGCTGTACCGGGTGCTGCGCCTGCCCAACCCCGAGCAGATCGGCCAGCGTTATCCGCATCAGGTTTCCGGCGGCCAGTTGCAGCGAGTCATGACGGCGATGGCCATGGCCTGTCACCCGGACCTGATCATCTTCGACGAACCGACCACCGCGCTGGACGTCACCACCCAGATCGAAGTGCTGGCGGCGATTCGTGATGCGGTGAAGACCTTCGGCAGTGCGGCGATCTACATCAGCCACGACCTGGCGGTGGTGGCACAGATGGCCGACCGCATCATGGTGCTGCGCCACGGCAAACTGGTCGAAGAAGCCGAAACCCGCCAGATGCTCGGCGACCCGCAGGAGGAATACACCAAGTCGCTGTGGGCAGTGCGCAGTTTCCGCACTGAGCCCAAGGCCTGCCCCCAGGAGGAAATACCGCTGCTGGAATTGCGTAAAAGCTGCGCCAGTTACGGTCACCAGCCGGTGCTGCACGACGTGTCATTGAAGCTTTACAAGGGCCAGACCCTGGCGGTGATTGGCGAGTCCGGCAGTGGCAAGAGTTCCACGGCGCGGCTGATCACCGGCCTGCTGCCTCCGACCTGTGGCGAAGTGCTGTATGACGGCCAGCCGCTGCCCGCCGACTTCCGTCAGCGCAGCAAGGAGCAATTGCGGCGGATCCAGATGATCTACCAGATCCCCGATACGGCGTTGAACCCGCGCCAGCGCATCGTCGATATCATCGGCCGGCCGCTGACCTTCTATCTGGGGCTCAAGGGCAAGGCCCTGCGTGCGCGGGTGGCCGAACTGTTGGAAATGATCGAGCTGGACCCGGCGACCTTCATGGAACGTCAGCCCCGTGAGCTGTCCGGCGGACAGAAACAACGGATCTGTATCGCCCGGGCACTGGCGGCCGACCCGCAACTGATCATTTGCGACGAAGTCACCTCGGCCCTCGATCAATTGGTGGCCGAAGGCGTACTCAAGTTGCTCAACCGCATTCAGCAACAGCTTGGTGTGGCCTATCTGTTCATCACCCACGACGTCGCCACCGTGCGGGCGATTGCCGATGAGGTGCTGGTGATGCAACGGGGCAGGGTGGTGGACCACGGCTCGCGCAGCCAGATATTCACCCCGCCGCACCAGGATTACACCGGGCTGCTGTTTTCTTCCGAACCGCAGATGGACCCGGACTGGCTCGACCGCTTGCTGGCCAGTCGCGCGGCACCGAATTCAAACCCTACGCTGGAAAACGTCTAAGGAACCACCATGAAAGTATTGATCGTGCACGCTCATCCCGAGCCGAAATCCTTCACCGCGGCGTTGCGTGACCAGGCGGTGACCACCCTCGAAGCCCAAGGCCATGAAGTGCAGGTCAGCGACCTGTACCAGATGAACTGGAACCCGGTGGCCAGTGCCGATGACTTTTCAAAGCGGGAAAATCCCGAGTACCTGGTGTATGCGCTGGAACAACGCCTGGGGGTGAAAAGCCAGTCGCTGGCGGCGGATATCCAGGGTGAGTTGGACAAGCTGCTGTGGGCTGACCTGCTGATCCTCAACTTCCCGATCTTCTGGTTCTCCACCCCGGCCATGCTCAAGGGCTGGATCGACCGGGTGCTGGTGTCGGGCATCTGCTACGGCGGCAAGCGTTTCTATGATCAGGGTGGCTTGAGCGGCAAGAAGGCGCTGGTGAGCGTAACCCTGGGTGGCCGCGAGCATATGTTTGGTGAGGATGCGATCCATGGCCCGTTGCAGGACATGCTGCGACCGATCCTGCGCGGTACGCTGGCGTATGTCGGTTTCGACGTACTCGAACCGTTTGTGGCCTGGCATGTGCCGTACATCAGCGACGAGGCGCGGCAGCAATTCCTGGTGGATTACACCCAGCGCCTGCAACACCTGAGCGACGAACAACCACTGGCATTCCCCAAGCTGGCGCAGTTCGATGAACACCTCTACCCACTGCGCCAACCTGCCACCGCGAATGCCTGATCAACCCTAACCCCCTGTGGGAGCGAGCCTGCTCGCGAAAAGGCTATCAGCTTCAACATCTATGTTGACTGACCCACCGCTTTCGCGAGCAGGCTCGCTTCCACAGGACCCCGGATTGTTCTAAATACGCAAACACTGAAGTCGCCGAGAATGGAATTGTTGGGGTAGTGGCGGGCTTGTAGCCTCCATTACGCCGAACACCGGGATTGGCCAACGATCCGGTGGAGCTCCAGCCAGGGCTCATCAAGACGTCATACCTTGCTTTCGGCCTTACGCCCCTTTTGGGGTTTGGCGCCTAATAAAAATAAGGAAGGCAGGTATGAGTATTCGTGCATGGGTTTGCGCAGCAACCCTGTTCGCCCCCATTCTGGGTGCCGACGTATTGTTTCCCCAGGTAGCTCGCGCAGCGGACGACCCGATGGGTTCGCTGGTGCGCAGTGTGTTTGGCGACAGCCTTGAGCGTGAACACGGCATCAAGATCTACGGCTGGGGCCAGGCAGGTGTGATCTACAACAACAACGGCACGGATGACGTCAGCAAACAAAGCTTCTTCAACACCGACGAAGGCGTGAACCTCAACCAGTTCGCCCTGGCCGTGGAAAAGAAACCCAACAGCAATGTGGTCGGTCGTGTCGGACCGTTTCCCGGGCCCATGCCGCAAGAAGCGGACTGGGGGTTCAACGTCACTGCGCTCTACGGCAAGGATGCGCGTTACTTCAAGACCTACGGTTGGGACGAGGACCTGGGCGTCAACCGCGACAACAAGGCTGAAGACCCCGCATTCACCATTGCCCAGGCCTTCGTCGATTTCTATTTCCCGGTGCTCGGTGGCTCGAACCTGATGATCGGGATTTTCCACACGCCGCTGGAAAATGAAATCGGCTTCGCCTTGCCGTCGCCGGCGCCGACGGACTTCTACTCGCACACCTATTCCTTCATGCACGGCCCGGCCAAGCATGCCGGCGCGCTGTACTCGTTCAAACTGCCATCGGCACCCGGCGAAAGCATGCTGGGCTTCGAACTGGGCGTGGTGCAGGGCTGGAACAACCTGCAAGACCCCAACCATGACCCGGATGTCATCGCCAACGTACGCTGGCGTTCGGCGGATTTCAGCACCTGGATCGACTGGGAAAACATCTATGGCAACGGCGCCGGCGACAGCTTCGCCGAATGCAGTTGCGGCTCGCCGATACCGGCCGGCACCAAGGATGACGACTACAAGCGACTGGCTTCTTACCTGACCCTGTCCCAGGTACTCGACCCGAACAACCGCGTGGCACTGGAGCTGAACTATGGCACGCAGGAGCAGGGCGCTTTCGCCGGTTTCGCCAATAAAGGCGATGCCACCTGGTACGGCACCGATGTGAACTGGTATCACAAACTCAGCGAAAACCTGATGTGGAACAGCCGCGCCGAGTGGTTCTACACCGATGCTCCGGTGCACGTGATGATGGCCAACATCGACCCGAACACCGGGATTCCCGACCCGACCTGGGGCAGTTTCTACGGCGTCACCACCAACCTGGCCTGGACCCCGACGCCCAATGTGCGCCTGCGTCCGGAACTGCGTTACGACATCCATTCCGGCCCCGGACGCGATGCCTACGCCGACGGGCAAAAGGACTCGCAAGTGGTTGCGTCCTTCGACGTCAGTTTCTTCTTCTAACCCGACACTTCGCTGACCCGGTGTGATGGCTCAACCCACAGGTTGCGCCCTTGTTCGCCCGGACGTTGCCGGCCCGTAGCCGTACTGGAGTACTTAAATGACAGACAACAACGATAAAAACCTGTTTGGCCGCGACGTCTCACGTCGTGATTTCCTGCGTGGCACCGGTGTCGCCGCTGGCGGGATTGCCCTGGCCAGCCTGCCGTTCAACTTCGCCGTGGGCAGCGAGCGGGTGATCAAGCTCGGCTACGTCAGCCCACAGACCGGGCCGCTGGCCCCGTTTGCGGCCGCCGACAACTACATCATCGACTCCCTCAAGCAAACCCTGAAGAACTCGATCACTGTGGCTGGCAAGGCGTACCGCCTGGAAGTCATTGTCAAGGACAGCCAGTCCAACCCCAACCGTGCGGCGGAGGTAGCGAGCGAGCTGATCCTGTCGGATCAGGTCGATCTGATGCTGGTGTCGTCCACACCGGAAACCACCAACCCGGTGTCCGACCAATGCGAAATCAACGAAGTGCCCTGCATTTCCACCGTGGCGCCCTGGCAGCCATGGTTCTTCACCCGTGGCGGCAAACCCGATCAGGGCTTTGAGTGGACCTACCACTTTTTCTGGGGCCTGGAAGATGTGATCGGCACCTACACCTCCATGTGGGGCGCCATGCAGACCGACAAAGTGATCGGCGGACTGTTCCCCAACGATGGCGACGGCAATGCCTGGGGCGATTCGAAGCTCGGGTTTCCACCGGTGCTGGCGCAAAAGGGTTTCCAACTGGTCGACCCCGGTCGTTTCCAGAGCCTGACCGATGATTTCTCCGCGCAGATCGCCGCGTTCAAAAAGGCCGAGGTCGAGATCGTCACCGGCGTGGTCATTCCGCCGGACCTCACGACGTTCTGGACCCAGGCCCGTCAGCAGGGTTTCAAGCCCAAAGCGGTGTCGGTGGGCAAGGCGTTGCTGTTTCCCACGGCGGTCGAAGCGCTGGGCAAGGCCGGCAACAACCTGTCGACCGAAATCTGGTGGAGCCCCACACACCCGTTCAGTTCGTCGCTGACCGGCGCCAGCGCCGGGCAACTCGCCCAGGGCTTCACCCAGGCCACCGGCAAACAGTGGACGCAACCCTTGGGGTTCGTGCACGCCCTGTTCGAACTGGCGGTGGACATCCTCCAGCGCACCGACGAAATCGGCAACGCGCAGGCCGTGCGCGATGCTTTGCTCAAGACCCATCTCAACACCGTCGTCGGGCCGATCAACTGGAACGAGGGACCTGTGAAGAACGTCGCCAAGACGCCGCTGGTCAGTGGTCAATGGCGCCTGGGCAATGACAACAGATACGACCTGATCGTGACCAGCAATGCCACCGCGCCGGCGATCCCGTTGGGCGGCGAAATGCAGGCCATTACGTATTGATCGCGTTCAAGCAAGCAGGTGCTCCATGCAACAGCCACTTCTACTACTGAACGATGTGCATAAAAGCTACGGCTCGGTGAAAGTCACCGATGCCATGAGCCTGAGCCTGCAACCCGGCGAGGCCCTGGGCATCATCGGCCCCAACGGCGCGGGCAAAAGCACGCTGTTCAACCTGATCGCCGGTGGCGTGGCGGCGGACAGCGGCAGCATCCATTTCGAGGGGCGCAACGTCACCCGCGAGCCGGTGTTCAAGCGCTGCCAGCAAGGCATCGGCCGTTCCCATCAGATCCCGCATCCGTTCGTGAAAATGACCGTGTTCGAGAATCTGCTGGTGGGCGCCACTTTCGGCGCGCGGTTGCGCGACAAGGAGGCCAGCCAATGGTGCGCGCAGACCCTGGAACTGACGGGGCTGATGCGCAAGGCCAACGTGTTGGCCGGCTCGCTGACGCTGCTCGACCGCAAGCGACTGGAAATGGCCCGTGCCTTGTCGACCCGGCCACGCTTGCTGTTGCTCGATGAAATCGCCGGTGGCCTGACCGAGCCGGAATGCCTGGCCCTGGTGGAAACCATCCAGGGCATCCACAAGGCCGGCGTCGCCATCATCTGGATCGAGCACATCGTGCACGCCTTGCTGGCGGTGGTCAGCCGCCTGACGGTCATCAACTTCGGCGCCAAACTGGCCGAAGGCGAGCCGCGCAGCGTCATGGCCGACCCACGGGTCCAGGACATTTACATGGGCATCGGGAACTGAGACATGACGACCCAGACAAACCTGCTGTCCATCGACAGACTCTGCGCCGGCTATGGCGACTTTCAAGCACTGTTCGACATCAGCCTCACGCTGGATGAGGGCGAAACCGTGGCGATCATCGGCTCCAACGGTGCCGGCAAATCGACGTTCCTGCGCTCGCTGGCGGGGCAGATCAAAAACCAGCCGAATGCCATCCACTTCAGAGGCCAGCCCATCGGCGACCTGGCGGCCAACCAGGTGATAGCGCGCGGCATCGCTCTGGTGCCGGAAGGTCGAAAGCTTTTTCCATCGCTGAGCGTCGAGGAAAACCTGCAGATCGGCGCCTACAGCAAACGCCCGGGCCCCTGGACGCTGGCCCGTATCTATCAATTGTTTCCGGTTCTGGAAAAGCTGCGTAAACGCCCCGGCACCGCGCTATCCGGCGGCCAGCAGCAGATGGTTGCGATTGGCCGGGGCCTGATGGCCAACCCGCACTTGCTGCTGTGCGACGAGATCAGCCTGGGGCTGGCACCGACCACGATCAAGGACATCTACGCCGCGCTGCCCTCGATCAAGGCCGACGGCACCACGGTGATTCTCGTCGAACAGGACATTAATCAGGCGCTGAGTGTCTGCGACCGTTTCTATTGCTTGCAGGAAGGGCGCGTGTCCCTGACCGGCCGGCCCGGGGACGTCGACAAGGCGCAAATCAAAGCCGCGTACTTTGGGGTTTAGTGATGGAATGGCTCAATACGCTTCTGCAGGGCATGTTGCTCGGTGGTCTCTACGCCATGTTCGCGGTAGGGCTGTCGCTGATGTTCGGCATCATGCGCCTGGTCAATATCGCCCATGGCGATTTCATCGTACTGGCGTCGTACCTGGCGCTGATGGTGGTCAACCAGCTGGGTTTCAGTCCGCTGGCCAGCCTGGTGATCGTCGTGCCGGTGATGTTCTGTTTCGGCTACCTGCTGCAGCGCGGCCTGCTCAACCGGACACTCGGCCAGGACATTCTGCCGCCGCTGCTGGTGACCTTCGGTCTGTCGATCATCGTGCAAAACGTGTTGCTGGAGTTTTTCAGCGCCGACAGCCAGAAGCTGTCCCAGGGCGATCTGGAAGTCGCGAGCGTCGGCTTGGGCAGCCTCAGCGTGGGGATCATGCCGCTGATGGTGTTCGGCAGTGCATTGCTGATCATCGGCGGCCTGCAATTGCTGTTCTATAAAACCGAGTTGGGCCGTGCGTTCCGCGCCACTTCCGATGACCAGCAGACTGCACGGCTGATGGGTGTCAACAACGCACATATTTTCGGCCTGGCCATGGCGCTGGCGATGGCGGTGGTGTCGATCGCCGGGGTGTTCCTGGCGATTCGCACCAGTTTCGATCCCACCGTAGGGCCGGCGCGTCTGTTGTACGGCTTTGAAGCCGTGATCATCGGCGGCCTGGGCAGCCTGTGGGGCACCCTGGCGGGCGGGGTGATTCTGGGCATCGCCCAGGCGCTGGGCGCAAAAATCGATCCCGGCTGGCAGATCCTCGCCGGTCACCTTGTGTTTCTGCTGATCCTGGTCGTGCGCCCGCGTGGCCTGTTTCCCCGGAGTGTCGACTGATGAATGCCTTGAATAGTCCTGCGCTGACTTACCGCGTACAACGCACAACCACCAGCAGCCGGGTCGGCCTGTCATTGCTCGGGCTGTGCGTGCTGGTGCTGATCAGTGCACCGTTCTGGGCTGATCGCGCCAGTCTGCGGCTGGTGGTGGAGTTCGCCTATTACCTGGCCCTGGCGCAAATGTGGAACCTGTTGGCGGGTTACGCCGGCATGGTTTCAGTCGGGCAGCAGGCGTTTGTCGGCCTGGGTGGCTATCTGTTGTTCATGCTGTCGACGCAACTGGGGGTGCCACCCTTGTTCGCGGTGCTGCTTTCGGGTGTGGTGGTCGCACTGTTGGCGATTCCCACCGCGTTGATCGTGTTCCGGCTGCGCGGCGCTTACTTTGCGATCGGCACCTGGGTGGTGGCCGAAGTCTTCCGCCTGGGGCTGGCACAGATGAGCAGTCTGGGCGGCGGCTCCGGGCAAAGTCTGCCGGCGGCGATCGTACGGCAGATCGGCAATGACCGTGACGGGCGCGAGATGCTGATCTACTTCACCGCACTGGCCATCGCCATCGGCGCGGTGGCGGTGGTGTTCTTCCTGCTGCGTTCGCGCCAGGGCCTGGCCCTGGCGTCGATCCGCGATTCCGAGCCGGCCTCCGGCAGCCTGGGGGTCAATACCTTCCGCACCAAGCTGATGGTGTACGTGTTGGCGGCCGGTTGCACCGGGGTGGTCGGGGCGCTGATCTTCCTGCAAAAGCTGAGGATATCCCCGGATGCGGCGTTCAACCTGCAGGACTGGACGGCGGTGGTGATTTTCATCGTCATCATCGGCGGTATCGGCACCCTGGAGGGGCCTTTGATCGGCACGTTGATCTATTTTGCGTTGCGTGGATGCCTGGCCCAATACGGCGCCGTGTACATGATCATTCTGGGTGTGGTCGCGGTAGTGATGATGCTCAAGGCGCCGCAAGGGGTGTGGGGGCTGATCAGTGAACGGCTGGGCTGGCAGGTTTTTCCCATGCAGCGGCGGTTGTCGGTGCAACCCCGGGCATGACTTGCCGTCCGGTATCTGGAGTGCGAGGTGCCGACAGGCTAACCTCGCTGTTCCTATAAGAACAAAAACATCCAGAGAACCTGCCCCATGGATCGTTTACTCAGTGTCGAAGCCTTTGTGCGAGTGGCCGAAACCGGCAACTTCGCCAGGGCCGCCCAGCAACTGGGCGTGACCCGCTCGGTGATCACCCACCGCATCCAGCAACTGGAACAGTTCATCAATGCGCCGTTGTTCCATCGCAGCACACGCCACGTGCGGCTCTCGGAAGTAGGGGAAACATACTACCGGGAGTGCGCCGACATGGTCGCGAGTTTCAACTCGTTGACCGAACACATGCGCGAGTTGCGCGCCAAACCCACCGGAAAACTGCGGGTGCAGATGCTGCCGGGGTTTGCCATCGGTCACTTCGGCAGGATGCTGGCCGAGTTCACGCGGCTGTATCCGGACATCGAGGTGGACGTCATCGTCAACGACCGGGTGGTCGACCCGATCGAAGAAGGCTTCGATGTGGCGTTCCAGATGTTCCCGCCCATGGCGGAAACCCTCATCGAACGCAAACTGTTCAGTGTTCGCCGATTGTTCTGCATGTCCCCCGACTATGCCGAAGAATTCGGCATGCCCACGCACCCCCAGCAATTGCTGCAACACAAGATTGCCCTGTATGAGGGCTACCCGTCGCGCAACCGCTGGATCTTCAGCGGGGAGGATGAGCAAGTGGAACTGAGCCTGCCAGGTCAGGTGCGTTCGAACTCCGTGCATCTGCTGCGTGATTACGCATCAACCGGGGTGTGTATCGTCTGTTTGCCGACCCTGGTGGCCAGCGACGATCTGCAAAGCGGACGCCTGATTCCAGTGCTGCCGGAGTACGCCTTGTCCTCCTTCAATTTCTCCGCGGTGTACCCCGCGACCCAGCGCCGAGCCCTGAAAGTACGGACGTTGATCGACTTCCTGGTGGAAAACTTCGGCGACGAACCCTGCTGGGACAAGCCTTTGCTGGAGCGTGGCTGGGTGCGCTGAGTCATACACCAGACCTGTGGGAGCGAGCCTGCTCGCGAATGCGGTTTTACATCCGGCAGGGATGTTGGCTGACTCTCCGTCTTCGTCGGAACGCCGCCCGGAGCCGGCTCGCTCCCACCAGGATTGCAGTGCCCCCACTGTTTGCGTTTCGCGAACACTGTTGTCGCCGACTGCCTGATTGTTCCAGCAAGGGGGGCGACGTACTGTTGGCTCACTGTTACTACAACAACAAAACGGTGAAAACCATGAGTAGCGCGGCAATCGAAACAGTCTTCGGCTCGCTGTCCAATTACAGCAAAGGGTCGCTTGAAATCATCAGTGGCCAGGCCAGTCATTACGCCTTTTCGAATATCTTCGAAGTGGCAGACAAATCGCTTCCTTACGAAAAGGTCGTGGTCGGCCTGAATCTGGGCTACGTCGTCGAAACCCTGCGCGCCGAAGGCCAATCGCCCTGGTACACGGCAGCACACGACGAATTCGCCATCGTCATGGACGGTGAAGTACGGGTGGATTTCCTCAAGCTCGATGCGCCCTTGAAAGACGGCGAGGGCACGCGACTGGCCGGTGAGGTTCCCGCCGGCAAACCCATGGGTTACGTGCTGCTCAAGCGCGGCCATCAGTGCCTGTTGCCAGTGGGAACCGCCTATCGCTTCGAAGCCAGCCGTCCGGGCGTGATCCTGCAGCAAACCATCAAAGGACCGTTGTCGGTCGAGAAGTGGGCAGACATCTGCTTCAAGTGATCAGCCCAGCCACCCCCGCCAACAAAAACAAGAGGAATCCCGACATGGCCATGCTTGAAACCGCTGCCGACACCGCACTGTTTGCCGACGATGACGTCCAGATCAGCCCGCCCCATCCCGTGACCGGCTATTGCACCTTCCAGTTGGGCGCCTTCGAACTGTCGCGCGACGAATATTTTGCCCGTATCACCTGGCCCGCCAAAGGACAGACCCGTTCGCACCTGATTCCGGTGGATGCCTTCCTCCGCGCCCTGATGCGGGATGTGGCCTGGGGCTTTTTCTACGGTTGGGTCAACTTCGATCATGTTATCGGCACGCGCAATTACTACGGAAAAGTCGACCTGTATGCCGGCACCTTCAACGGCACGCTCAAGGCCGCCGGGGTCAACTACACCGAGAACTTCGAAACACCGCTGATCATGGCGACCTTCAAGGCGATCCTGCGCGACTGGACCAATGCCACCTTCGACCCCTTCGCCGCACCGGAAGAAACCGGCAGCGCCTTCGGTCGCAAGAATGGCAACAACATCGAGGCCATCGAACGCTTCCGCATCGCCACCAAACGCATGCCGGGCCTGAAAGACGACTCGCCACTGCGCAACGACCTGCCGGTCAATCGCCAGTTCATCGATGTTTCCCAGGAGGAACCCGAAGTGCACGCCGCTGAAGGTTTCGAAGGCGAGCTGCATGCCTTCAGCCTGTTCAAGTACCTGTCGCGCTCCGACGTGACCTGGAACCCGTCTGTAACCTCCGTGTGCAAAGCCAGCCTGTTCTGCCCGACCACCGAAGAGTTCATCCTGCCGGTGTTCCATGGCAATGACCGGGTCGAGTGGTTCTTGCAGCTGTCCGACGAGATCATCTGGGATGTCGGCGACAAGGAAGACGGTAACCCGCGTGCCCGCATCACCATGCGTGCCGGCGACATTTGCGCCATGCCCGCCGACATTCGCCACCAGGGCTATTCCACCAAGCGCTCGATGCTGATGGTCTGGGAAAACGCCACGCCGAACCTGCCACAGCGCTACGAAAGCGGCGAACTGAAGCCGTATCCGATCGAGTTCTGAGAACGGTGTCCGGCCCGGCAGCTGTCGGGCTTGGCGATCAAGAATCAAGTCATCAGACACTGCGCCCAAGGCGCGGTGCGAGGAAATCATTATGCAAAATCAGCTCTATATCGATGGCCGATTCGTGGATGCGGTCGCCGGTGGCACCATCGACGTCGTCTCGCCCCATGACGGCTCGCTGATCACCCGCATTGCCGCCGCCGAAGCCGCTGACATCGATCTCGCCGTGGCCGCCGCCAAGCATGCGTTCCCGGCCTGGTCGGCCCTGGGCGCCGCCGAACGCGGGCGGCTGTTGCTCAAACTGGCGGACAGGATCGAAGAATGCGGTGAAGAGCTGGCGCAGCTCGAATCCCTCAACACCGGGCATCCGATTCGTGATTCCCGTGGCCTCGACGTGCCGCGCACCGCCGCCTGTTTCCGCTATTTCGGCGGGATGGCCGACAAGATTGAAGGTTCGGTGATTCCGGTCGAAGCCGGCTTCCTCAATTATGTGCAGCGCAAGCCGATTGGTGTGGTGGGGCAGATCGTGCCCTGGAACTTTCCGTTGATGTTCACCAGTTGGAAAATGGGCCCGGCGCTCGCAGCAGGCAACACCATCGTCATCAAGCCGTCGGAAATCACCCCGCTGACGACTTTGCGCATCGTCGAACTGATGACGGAAGTCGGTTTCCCCAAAGGCGTGGTCAACGTGGTGCCGGGTTACGGTCATACCGCGGGCCAGGCACTGGCCGAACACCTGGATGTGGGCAAGATTGCCTTTACCGGGTCCACGGCGACGGGGCGGCGGATTGTTGAAGCGTCGAAAAGCAATCTCAAGCGCATTCAACTGGAGCTGGGCGGCAAGGGCGCCAATATTGTGTTTGAAGACGCCAATCTGGAAGCGGCGGTCAACGGCGCGGCCTGGGCGATCTTCCACAATCAGGGGCAGGCCTGCATCGCCGGTTCGCGTTTGATTCTGCACAAAGACATCGCCGACCCGTTCCTTGAGCGTTTCATCGCCCTGGCCAAATCTATTCGCCTCGGCAATCCGATGGACCCAGAAACCGAAATGGGGCCGCTGACCTCGGCGCTGCATCGTGACCGCGTGATGTCTTACGTCGATATCGCCATTGAACAAGGCGGCAAGATTCTGGCGGGCGGCAAGGCACCGGACGACAAGGCGCTGGCCAACGGTTTTTATATCGAGCCCACCGTTGTCGAGGCCAAGCCCGGTGATCGAGTCTGTCAGGAAGAAGTCTTCGGCCCCTTCGTCACCGTGGTGCGTTTCAGCACCGACGAAGAAGCCTTGGCCATCGCCAACGGCACCGAGTACGGATTGGGCAGTGGCCTGTGGACGCAGAACCTGGCCCGGGCGCACAAAATGGCCGACGCGATTCACGCCGGCATGTGCTGGATCAACTGCTACAAACGCGTCAGTCCAGGCAGCCCGTTCGGCGGTGTCGGGCAATCGGGCTATGGCCGTGAAATGGGCTTCGAAGCGATCCACGACTACACCGAGGCCCGCTCGGTCTGGGTCAACGTCGACGCCAAAATCGCTCCACACTTCAAGCGCTGAGGCCTGCCATGAATGCTTTCATCTACCAAAGCCTGCCGACCCGCGTGGTGTTCGGCTGGGGCAAGCTCTCGGCGTTGGCTGAAGAGATCGAACGGCTGGGTGCCCGGCGTGCGCTGATCCTCACCACGCCCGAGCAGCACGGGCTCGGTGAACAGGTCACGGCTTTGCTCGGCGATCGTGCGGCAGGTGTTTATTCGAAGGCGGTGATGCACGTTCCGCTGGAAGTGGCGCAAGCGGCGCGGGTCGAAGCGGCACGTCTGGATGCCGATTGCTGCGTGGCCATCGGCGGTGGATCGACCATCGGCCTGGGCAAGGCGATTGCCATGGATTCAGGACTGCCGATCGTAGCCGTGCCGACGACTTACGCCGGCTCGGAGATGACGCCGATCTACGGGTTGACCGAAAACCGCCTCAAGAAAACCGGACGTGACCCCAGGGTTTTGCCGAAAACCGTGATCTATGACCCGCAATTGACGCTGACATTGCCAGCGCAGATTTCGGCCTGCTCGGGCATCAACGCCATGGCCCACGCCGTTGAAGCGCTGTACGCCCAGGACGCCAACCCGATCATCGGCTTCATGGCTGAAGAATCGATACGCTCGCTGGCGCAGGCGTTGCCGGGCGTGGTCAATGATCCGAATGATCCGCAGGCGCGCAGCCAGGCGTTGTACGGCGCCTGGCTGGCAGGCATCTGCCTTGGTTCAGTCGGCATGGCGTTGCACCACAAGCTGTGCCACACCCTGGGCGGAACCTTCAATCTGCCCCACGCACAAGCGCACGCCATCGTCTTGCCCCATGCCGCCCATTACAACCGTGAAGCGGCGGCAGGACCGTTGCAGCGTGCGGCGCGTGCCCTGGGTGGCAGCGAGGCGAGCGAGGTGGGTGGCTTGCTGTACGCGCTGAACCGCAAGCTGGGTATTCCATTGGCGCTGGCGGACATCGGCCTGCCTGAAAACGGACCGGCCGAAGCCGCGCAAATCGCCTGCGCCAGCCCTTACTACAATCCCCGGCCGTTTGAACAACGCCCGATTGAAGCGTTGCTGAGCCGCGCCTTGAAAGGCCTGGCGCCGGCCTGATCTCATCCCGTCGGAATAATAACAATGACCGATCAAGACAAAATCATCGAATCACTGATCTCTGAAAAAGCGCTGAACAGCTTCAAAAATGCGCCCAACCCGCGTTACAGACAGATCATGCAAAGCCTGGTGCGCCACCTGCACGGGTTTGTCAGTGAGGTCGAACTGACCGAGCAGGAATGGTTTGAAGGCATCCGCTTTCTCACCGAAACCGGCCACAAATGCGATGGCCGTGTGCGTCAGGAATTCATTCTGCTGTCCGATACCCTCGGTGTTTCGATGCTGGTCGACGCGATCAACCACCGGCACAGTGCCAATGCCACCGACACTACGGTGTTCGGGCCGTTCTACATCGAAGGCATGCCTGAGCGTGAATTCGGCGAGAACATGGCGTTCACCCCCGGTGAAACGGCGCTGGTGCGCGGTCGCGTGGTCGATACCCGAGGCAATCCCCTGGCCGGCGCGGTGCTGGATGTCTGGCAGACCGCCGAAAATGGTATGTATTCGGGCCAGGACACCGAACAGCCGTTCGGTAACCTGCGCGGTCGCTATCGCACCAATGCCGACGGCTATTTCGCCATTCGTACGATTGTCCCTGTGTGCTACCCGATTCCTACCGATGGCCCGGTCGGTCGCATGCTTGATGCGGCCAATCGCCATCCGTGGCGGCCCGCGCACCTGCACTTCATGATCGATGTACCGGGGTATCGCAAATTGGTGACCCACTTGTTCAATCACGATGATCCGTACCTGGAGTCCGATGCCGTGTTCGGCGTGAAACAGTCGTTACAGGTGATTTATGAGGACCGGGTCACCCATGATGACGTGTCCGAACAACTGGATATTCCATTGCCGTTCAAACGGGCGTGTTACGAATTCGTCATGGAAACAGAGTGAAGCATGGGCCAGTTTTTTGCGGTATATGCCACCGATCATCCGGATTCCCAGGCGTTGCGTCAGCGCTTGCGACCCAGTCATCAAGCCCATTTGCGCGCCGGGAAGCATCGTGTCGTGGTGCGTCTGGGCGGTCCGACCCTGGATGAAGCCGGGACCGCGATGAATGGCACATTGCTGGTGGTCGAGGCGGGCAGCCTGCCGGAGGTGGAAGCGTTCATCCAGGACGACCCCTATGTACAGGCCGGACTGTTTGCCAATATCCAGATTCGTCCCTGGCATTGGAGCCTGGGCAATCCTGAAATGCGTGCCTGATCATGACCACTATCACGTTGTGCCAGCGCGAAGACATCGCTGACGGTGGCGCCCTGGGCCTGCCCGAACACCGGCAACTGCATCCGGCGGGACTGATCGCCGTGAGGCAAGGCGAGCACGTGTGGGTCTACATCAACCGATGCCCGCACTTTTCGGTGCCGCTGGACTATCGCCCGCAGGCGTTCTGCACCTATCGCGGCAAGGTCCTGATGTGCGCGCATCACAGTGCGATGTTCCGTTTCCAGGACGGACACTGCATCGACGGGCCGTGTAAAGGCGCGCAGTTGGAGGCGGTACCTGTGCGTTGGGTCGGAAATAGTCTGGTCATGGAGGTGGATGAAGCGGGGTGATCTACAATCTCTTGAGGGTGAACCACGCCCATCCGGAGGTCACCATGAAACTGTCACCCCTCAGCCTGTGCGTCGCATTGGCGGTTTTCAGTGCCCAGGGATGGGCCGAAACCGTGGTGCCGCTCAAAGGCCAGAACTCGCAACAGACTCAACTGGACATCAACGAATGCCACAGCATCGCCGCCAGTCAGGCTTCGTCGACGTCAACCACGGCGTCCGGCGGTCGGCTCAAGGGTGCCGCCGTGGGTGCGGCGGCCGGGGCGGCGGGGGCGCAAGTGCGTGGCCGTCAGCATGATGAGTTCTATGATCGCGTCGATGACGATACCAAGCAGGATTATCGGCAGAATCGCGCCAAAGAGACTGCCGCCGCCGGTGCCGTGGTCGGCGGTTCACGCCAGCGCCAGGAACGCCGCGCCCAGGAAAAACCCGCGGCCGCGACCACCTCGACGGCCTATACCAGTTGTTTGCAGGGCAAGGGTTATCAGGTCAATCCCTGAGCCTGTACCTGCCAGGGCTAATCCTGTGGGAGCGAGCCTGCTCGCGAAAGCGCTGGGTCAGTCAACATTGATGCTGAAGCTGATGACCTCTTCGCGAGCAGGCTCGATCCCACAAGGAGTGCGGCATCAGGCCCTGATCATGGTTTTTTGCCGTTGATCGAGCAGATGCACCATCAAACAGGCATACAGCGTCACGGCGATGAACAGCCCCATGCGCACCGCGAACGCGGTGTAGACGTCCTTGCCCGCTGCGCTGTCCTGCACCGATTGGCCCAACAGGATGAGCAGGGTGATCAGGCTGTTGAGCCAGAATCCGGGGCTGAATCGGCCCGGACTCAGTCCGTAGAGCTTGCGGGCCAGTAGCAGCGTGAACAGCAACATCCACCAAAAGAACATCCACAGGTGCACGAACAGGCTGAGCGCACACCAGAACAGAATGGCCAGCAAGCCGCCAAGCAGGGTTGAACCGACCAGTTCGCGTCCGGCGTTGCGCGCGGAGGTCGTCGAGCTCTGTTGCCCCAGATTGACCGCCTTGAGGACGATGGGCAGATAACTGGCCGGGTCGATCAGCGCCAGCAGGAAAGCCGGTATCACAATCAACGTCGCGCGCAGGGCCACACGGTGGACTTCGCTGGCCGGCAATGCGCCCGCGGCGGGTGGGGCCGGTACATTATCCGGTTCGGGGAACAGCCAGTGGCTCAGCATTCCGACCAGCACCGCCAACAGTAAACCTGCGACCAATGCCGAGATCACCGTGAGTGCCAAGTCGAAGTCGGCAATCCCCGCCGAGGAAATCATGGTCAGGCCAATCACCAGGAACGTGACAATCAGGTTGTTGCCGCCTCGCAAGCCAAAGCGAAACACCCCAAACAGGCAAAGTCCGATCAACAGCACACCACTGAAGGCGAAATAACGCAGCACCGGTATCAGCAGCAAGCCGATACCGGTGGTCAGTACTGCCACCAATCCAAGCACTACGGCCGCCTTCAAAGACAACGGACGGTTGATCGACACCAGCAAGAGTGCGCACAAGACCGGTGCCAAAAAGGGAATCGGCAGTGCCAGGCCGTAACTCGCCGCCAGGCACAAGGCCGTGCCGCCGGCCAGGCGCAAGGCGCGCTGCGTCCTTGGCGAGCGTTGATGCTTAATAGACATACGACAGCCAACTCATCAGCCACAGAAACCCGTGACCCAGCGGGTTTAGCAGATTGCCTTCGTCGGGGAACGCCATGACCTCGGCCTGGCCACCGGCACGGATGGCGCGGTTGTCTTTGAGCATGCTCAGTGACTCGGGGGAAAACTCGATAATCACCGGAAATCGCTGCGCCGGGCGCAGCCAGTCACGGCTGTTCTGCACCGTCGGCAGACTGCCGGGGGCGGGCGGCTGGCCTACGCTGACCCCATAACCGACGCTGCGCACGCGGCCCTCGAACACTTCGCCGGGCAGCGCATCGAGCACGATCGACACCGGTGAGTCGGGCTGGACCAAGGCAAGGTTGTTTTCGGTCATGTCGGCACTGATCCATACATCGTGGATCGCGATCAGGGTCATCACCGGGTTGCCCGCCGCGGCGAACTGGCCGACGTCGGTGCGCAAGTCGGTGATCAGCCCGGCCGAGCGAGCACGAACCTGAGTGTTGGCAAGATCCAGTTCGGCTTTCGACAGGGCGGTGGCGGCGCTGCGCAGCAGGGCGTTGTCTTCCTCGCTGCCGCCCTCCTGCTCACGGGCGCGCTGCACTTCGGCGCGTGCCGCGGCGACCTTGCTGACGGCGGCTTCGTGGTTGGCGCGGGAGACTTCCAGCAGACGTACGGAGATGGTGCCGGGGTCTTCGCGGTACAGGCCTTCCAGGCGTTGATTGTCCTGGCGTGCCTTGAGTTCATTGGCTTGTGCCGCCCGCAGGTTGGCCTGCGCCGAGGCGATGCCGGCGGTGCTGGCGCCGATCTGCCGGCGGGTGGATTCAAGGTCTGCCCGCGCCCGGTCGACCGAGATCTGATACGGCTGCGGGTCGATTTCGAAGATCACGTCCCCGGCCTTGACGTCCTGGTTGTTGCGCACATGCACGCGGATTACCCGGCCCGCGACTTCCGCCGCCACCGGAATCACGAACGCACCGACCCGTGCCTGTTGCGTGTAGGGCGTGAAACGGTCAGCCAACAGATACCAGGCCAGGCTTACGACGATCAGCAGCAGTACCCATTTGATGCCTTTTTTCGTCGGATCGGCGGCCGCTGGCTGCGGAGCATCGGAGGAGGGAGGCGCGGCGTCAGTCATGGTGGGTTACCGGGTTGGGAAAGGAGGCAGCGGGCTGAGGCTCGGACAGCAAGTCGCCCCAATCGGTGCGTTGTTCCATTTGCCGGCGCGTGGCCGGATCGACTTTGGCCTGGGCGCTGTACCAGCCACCGCCCAAGGCCTTGTACAGAGCAATCACATTACTCACCGCATCACCCCGACTGACCAGATAGCTGTCCTGGGTATCGAGCAGGGCGCGCTGGGCGTCCAGTACCCGCTGAAAGTCCGAATAGCCCTCGCGATAAAGCGCGTTGGCCAGCTCCAGCGAACGTTTCGCCGCGCCTTCGGCCTCACGCAGGATGCGTTCGCGCTTCAACGCCTGGGTCAGGCCATTGGCGGCATCGTCCGCCTCGCGCGCGGCCTGGCGCACTTTGTCGCGATAAGCCTCGATCAACTGTTGCAAGCGCGCGTCCTGCACCCGCACGTTATTGCTGATGCGGCCGTAATCGAACACATTCCAGCGCAAGCTCGGGCCGCCGATCAGATCCAGGCTGCGGGAACTGCCGCTCAAGGTATCGGTGGACCAGACAATGCTGCCGAGCAGGCTCAGCGATGGGTAGAAATCGGTTTCGGCGACGCCTACCAGCGACGACTGCGCGGCGACATTCAATTCGGCAGCGCGCACGTCGGGACGGCGCAGCAGCAGCTGGGCCGGCACATCCTGCAGCACAGCGCGGTCCACCAGCGGGATCAGTCCGTTGTTCTCGACCACCAGCGGCAGTGCTCCCGGCGGCTGACCGATCAGCACCGCCAGGGCATTGCGCAAGCGCACCAGTTGATCCTGCAGCACGGGGATGCTGCTCAGGGTACCGAGGTATTGGGTCTTGGCTTGTTGCAGGTCGAGTTCGGCGGTCTGGCCGCTCTTGAACAGCTTTTCGGTGATCTCGTAATTGCGTTGCTGCTGGCGGGCGTTTTCCTCGGCCACCCGCAGACGGGCCTGGGTGGTGCGCAGGGAAAAGTAGCTGTCGGCCACCTGCGCACGAAGCAAGACCAAGGCGTCGTCATAGTTGGCTTCGGCGGCGAAATAGCTGGCATCGGACGCCTCGATGGCGCGGCTGAAACGACCCCAGAAATCCAGCTCCCAGCCCACATCGAAACCGGCGCTGTGCTGCCAGAAACGACTGTCTACCGGATTGCGCCCGCCGGATTGATCACGGTGGACATATACACTGTCGGCACTGATCTGCTGCAGTTGCGGGTAGCGGCCGCTTTCGGCGATGCCCAATTGCGCGCGGGCCTCCATCACCCGCAGGCCGACAATCCTTAGGCTGGAATTGTTCGCGTCGGCTTCAGCGATCAACTGGTTCAGGGTTGGATCGGCAAAAATCTCCCACCACTGGCGAATGTCCGGTTGCAACGCCCGCTGGCTGGCGTGGTCGAGGTTCGGCGTATTCCAGTGATCGACCCAGGGCTCGCCGGGCGACTGGAAGTCCGGCCCCAAGCGTACGCATCCGCCAAGGGCAAGCACGGCAAACAGCAGCAATGGGCTGGCGGATGGAGGCATTGCGCGGTTCCGACCGAGGAATATCACAGCAGCATAGACGCCAGAAGGGTGGGTGGTAGGCAATCCCTCGCTCCCGCAGGGGATTTATGTTGCTGATGAAATGGGTGTCCCACCACCGCCTCTTGTGGGAGCGAGCTCGCGAAAGCGGTGGGTCAGTCAGCATGAATGTTGGATGTTATGGCCTCTTCGCGCGCAGGCTCGCTCCCGCAGACTGTCGTAAAAACGACCTGTTTACGCTGAACACGAACCCCGATCAGTTTTCTGTTGAACGACTGTTCAGCTTGGACTATGTTCGTTCCACCTTCTCTCCCGGCTGGTTGCGGGCTTGCGTTTCTTCATTTTGAACGAGGCACTGGCATGCGGTTTTCACCCTTTGTTGAGCGGATCTCGGGGCAAGGCGTTGCCGCCTGGGACATCCACAATGCCGCGTTTGAAGCACGGCGCGGTGGGGAAGATGTGATCATTCTCAGTGTCGGCGATCCGGACTTCCCTACGCCCGACTTCATCACCGAAGCCGCCATCCAGGCCCTGCGCGAAGGCGACACTCACTACACGGAAATCGCCGGTCGCCCAACCTTGCGCGAAGCCCTCGCCACGCGCTACCGCAAACTGTTCGGCCGCGAGTTGCAAGCGGCCAACGTGATCGCGGTGGCGGGGGCACAGAACGCGTTGTTCGTCACCTCGATGTGCCTGCTCAGCGCCGGCGACGAAGTGATTGCCCTGGATCCGATGTATGTGACGTACGAGGCCACGCTCAAGGCCTCCGGCGCGACGCTGGTGCGGGTGCCGTGCTCGGCGGACGATGATTTCCGCCTCGATGCGGCGGTGCTGGCCAAAGCCATCACGCCGCGGACCCGGGCGATTTTCCTGTCCAACCCGAACAACCCGACCGGGGTCATGCTCAACCGCGAAGAACTGCAAGCCATCGCTGATCTGGCCATCGCCCATGACCTGTGGGTGGTGGTCGACGAAGTTTATGAAAGCCTGGCGTTCGGGCGCGACCACCTGAGCATGGCGGCCTTGCCGGGCATGGCCGAGCGTTGCGTGGTGATTGCCAGCCTGTCGAAATCCCACGCCATGACCGGTTGGCGAATCGGCTGGATCGTCGCCCATCCGGCGCTGATCGCCCATGCCGAAACCCTGGTGTTGAGCATGCTCTACGGCTTGCCGGGGTTCGCCATGGAAGCGGCACTCAAGGCCGTGCAGGCCCACGACGAAGTCACCCACGGCATGCGTGACATCTATCGGCGGCGTCGCGATCTGCTGGTAGCCGGGTTGTCGGAGTGTCCGGGTATCAGCGTGCTCAAGCCCGACGCCGGCATGTTCGTGCTGGTGGACGTGCGTGCCACCGGCCTGAGTTCGCTGGAGTTCGCCTGGCGGCTGTTGCGCGAGGCGCGGGTGTCGGTGCTGGATGCCGCGGCCTTCGGTGAACCGGCGCAGGGTTTCGTGCGGCTGTCGTTCACTCTCGGTGAAGAACGGCTGGCCGAGGCCTGCCAGCGAATCCGCGATTTCGTCCTGGTGCTCAAGGGCGAAGCACCACGGCCCGTGATCAGTCGCGTGACGTCCTCGGCAGAGGCCGAACCGGTCGCCGCCCGGACCATGATCGAAGTCGAGCGCCTGCACAAACGCTTCGGCAATATTGAAGTGCTCAAGGGCGTGTCCCTGACGGCCCGCGAAGGCGAGGTGATCTCGCTGATCGGTGCCAGCGGTTCGGGCAAGAGCACCTTGCTGCGCTGCATCAACATGCTCGAAGTGCCGGACCAGGGACGCATTCTGGTGGACGGCGAAAGCATTCACCTGAACCACTCGCGCCCCGGTGCTCCGCTGGTTTCTGACGCAAAACAGTTGGTACGTATACGTTCCAGCCTGGGCATGGTGTTCCAGAACTTCAACCTCTGGCCCCATCGAACAGTGCTGGAAAACCTGATCGAAGCACCAACCCAGGTCCTGCGCGAAAGCAAGGCGGAGGCCACTGAACGGGCCGAAGCCTTGCTCGAGCGCGTGGGGCTGGCGGCCAAGCGCAACGAGTACCCGGCGTTTCTCTCCGGGGGACAGCAACAACGGGTGGCCATCGCCCGGGCTCTGGCCATGCGGCCCAAGGTCATGCTGTTCGATGAACCCACCTCGGCACTCGACCCGGAGCTGGTCGGGGAAGTGCTGCGGGTGATCCGCTCTCTCGCCGAAGAAGGCCGGACCATGATCCTGGTGACCCATGAGATGGCCTTCGCACGCGATGTCTCTTCCAAAGTCGCCTTTTTGCATCAGGGGCTGATCGAGGAAACCGGTTCGCCGGACGAAGTGTTCGTACACCCACGCAGCGAGCGTTGCCGGCAATTCGTCAACGCTCATCAGACTCGCTAAAAACAACAAAAGACGGGGAACACCATGGGAAATCGACGTTTGGCAAACTGGTTGACTGGCGCCGCCTGCGTAATGCTGGCCGGCATGAGCGCTGCTCACGCACAACCGATCAGGTTCGCGGTGGCGGCCGAACCCTATCCGCCGTACACCGAGAAACAGGCCAACGGTGAATGGAAGGGCTTTGAGGTCGACCTGATCCACAAGCTGTGCAGCGAAATGAAAGCCGAATGCGAGATCAAGGAAGTGGCGTGGGACGGGATCATTCCGTCGTTGTTGGCCAAGAAGATCGACGTGATTTTCTCATCGATGTCGGTGACCGAAGAGCGGGAAAAACAGATCGCGTTCAGCAAGGCTTACTACGACTCGGTGGTGGCGATTGTCGGGCCCAGGGACGCGGTCGTGAAAAAATTCCCGGACGACCTCAAGGGCAAGACCATCGGCGTGCAGAACTCGACGGTGAGCGCCAGCTACCTGAAGACCTACTACGAAAAAATTGCCGATGTTAAGTATTACGACACCCAGGACTCGGTGAACGCCGACCTGATTGCCGGCCGCATCGACCTGATGATGGCAGACGGCACGGCCATGGCGGCCTTCGTCAAGACCCCGGACGCCAGCAAAAGCAACCTGGACTACCTCGGCACCGTGCCGTACGACCCGATCTTCGGCAAGGGCGTGGGCGCCGGCCTGCGCAAGGACGACACCGAACTCAAGGCCAAGCTCGACAAGGCCATCCAGGAACTGCTGGCGAGCAAGGACTACGACGACCTGTCCCAGAGCTACTTCGGTACCAGCGTGAAACCGACGTTCTGATGACCTGGGCGCCGAGTCCCCCTTGTGGAAGCAAGCCTGCTCGCTCCCACAAGGTTCGGTGGTGCTCTGACTGGAGACTGAAATGCCAGCTATGTTCGATTTGATCGGTTTCAGCGAACAAGGGTGGGGAGGGGCGCTGCTCAAGGGGCTCTGGATGACCCTGCAGATATCGGCCGGGGCCTTTGTGCTCGGGTTGGCCATCGGGCTGGTGGTGGCCTGTCTGAAGCTGGGCGCGCCGAAACCGATTGCTGCGCTGGCCCGCGGCTACACCACCTTGTTTCGCGCGGTGCCGGAGTTGCTGCTGATCCTGCTGTTGTATTACGTCGGTTCCATGTTGCTCAACGCGCTGATGACCTCGCTTGGTCATGGCGTGGTGAATGTCAGCGGTCCGCTGGCGGCCATCGTGGTACTGGGGCTGGTGCAGGGCGCCTACGCCTCGGAAATTTTCCGCGCGGCGATCCAGGCGATTCCTTTTGGTCAGATCGAAGCGGCGAAGGCATTCGGTCTGCACGGCTTTGGTCTGTTCCGTCGCGTCACGCTGCCGATCATGGCGCCCTATGCGATGGCAGGAATGGCCAATCTGTGGATCAACCTGATCAAGGACAGTGCGCTGATCAGCGTGGTCGGCACCAACGAGCTGCTGTACACCGCCAAGCAAGGCGCAGGTTCGACGCGTCACTACCTGTTGTTCTACCTCACGGCCGCCGCCCTGTATTACGCGGTGACGCTGGTGTCCAACTATCTGTCGGGACGGTTGGAGCGACGCATTCGTCGCTGGATGCCTCTTGTTGACTAAACCGGCTGAGAGATTGAAATGATTCCTGCGTGGACCATTGAATACGGGGCACTGTTGCTCCGAGGGCTGCAAACGACCATCACCATTCTGTTGGTTTCCAGCGTGTTCGGTTACGCACTGGCCGTGCTGGTGGCACTGGCGCGAATCTCGAAAAACAGGCTGATCGCCAAGCTCAGCCTGTTCTACACCAGCGTGACGCGCGGTACGCCGTTGCTGATCCAGATCTACATCTTCTACTACGGGATCGGCAGCCTGTTCGCGCAGTTTCCGCTGATCCGCAGCAGTTTTCTCTGGCCCTATCTGCGTGATGGTTATTGGTACATCGTCTTTGCCCTGGTGGTGTCGATGGGGGCCTATGTCGGCGAAGTGATTCGCGGCGGCCTGCTGGCGGTGCCCAAAGGCGAAATGGAAGCGGCTTCAGCCTTTGGCATGACCCCGCGCCAGGCCCTGTGGCGGGTGCGTTTACCCAGGGCGCTGCGCTTGCTGTTGCCGACCCTGGCCGGGGAAACGGTGATGTTGCTTAAATCCACGGCACTGGCCTCGACCATCGCGGTGATCGACTTGCTGGGCGCGGCCAACGTTGTCCGCGCCCAAACGCTGCAAGTCTATGAACCGTTGCTGCTGGTGGCCGGTGTCTACGTTTGCCTGACGTTCTTGATTGAGGGCCTGTTTGCCTTTGCCGAACGGCGCGGAACGCCGGTACGCAGGTCTGCATGATGAACACGCCCGTGGTCGACCGTTCGTTGCAAGGCATTGGCCTGTGTACGCTGGGCTATGCTTTTCTGTCCTTGCAGGACGCCGGCATCAAGTGGCTGGTGGCCGATTATTCGGTGGTCACCATTCTGTTCTGGCGCGCCCTCGTGGTGGCCGTTGCCTGCCTGCTGGTGGGGCGCCTGCAACTGGTGCAGCGCGCCTGGCGCTCGCCCAGTCGGCGTTTGCTGGTGGGGCGCGGTCTGCTGTCGATTGCGGCCTGGCTGTTGTATTACACGGCAGCGCGGGACCTGACCCTGGCGGAGATGACCACCCTGTATTTCTCCGCGCCGATCATGGTCACGGTATTGGCAACGGCGATTCTCAAGGAACGCGTCACGGGTTGGCAGTGGTTTGCCCTGATCATCGGTTTCATCGGGGTGGTGATAGCTTGTCGCCCCAACAACATGACCGATCCGTTGCCGATCGTCCTGACGCTGCTGGCAGCGATGTGTTGGGCGTTCACGTATATCCAGTTGCGCCAGGTCGATGACCAGACGTCGGTGCTGGAACAAATGCTGATCACCAATGTGGTGTTCGTCATCTGCATGGCCGTGGCGTTGCCCTGGACCCATACCCCGACACCGACGCCCGCCTGGTTGGGCATGCTCGGCGCGGGGCTGATGGGCGGGATCGGCCAGTTTCTGCTATTCGCCAGTTTCCAGCGCGCCACCGCGACCGTGCTGGCGCCGTTCGAGTACACCGGGCTGATCTGGGCGTTCCTGTTGTCGAGCCTGATCTGGGGGACGTTGATGGATGTGTCGCTGATGATCGGTGCCGGGCTGATCGCGGTCAGCGGCACCCTGGCGATGATCTTCGGCCGGCACCCGTCACAGGACGTCGTCGGTGCCGAATGCTCGGTGTCGCAGTCCCTGTATCCGGCGGAGGCCGATGGAGTGGCGAGGGGATTTAGCGAAACGTCCGCATTTACGACTGCTTCGCAGCCGAACGGGGTGGTGCGGCATTCCGATGAATCCCCTCGCCACAGACAGTCATGAGGGGAGGGCAGCGCATGGTGCGGGATGTTTCGTTCAACGTTCTCAACAATAACGGTGACGCGGTGCAGGTCGGTGCGTGGCGTTTCGAGGGCGATGGTCAGGGGCCGAACGTGCATTTGCAGGCCGGGGTGCATGCCGATGAAATCGCCGGGATGCTGGTGCTGCACCTGTTGATGCAACGCCTTCAGGTCGCCGAGTCCGAGGGCAGGCTCAAGGGCAGTGTGACCGTGGTGCCCCAGGCCAACCCGCTGGGCATCGGACAGTTTCGCCAGGGACGGATTCTCGGCCGATACCATGATGCGACCGGGCATAACTTCAATCGTGGATTCGACCAGTCGGCGGCAATGGAACGACCGTCAACCGTCGTCCAGCACTGGCAACAGAAACTGGTGCAACTGGCGGCGCCGGCGGATGTGATGCTCGACTTGCACACCGATGATGAGGCGTTGGCGTACCTTTACGTGCACCGAAGTTTCTGGCCCCGTGGTCGTGAACTGGCGGCGGCGCTGAAAATGGATGTGGCGATCATCTGGGATGACGGCGGTGATGGCTCCTTCGAAGAAACCATCATTGCGCCCTGGCTGCGTGACGGCAGCACCGGGCAACGCATGGCCGCGACCCTGGAGTTACGCGGGCAGGGTGATGTCAACGACCACTTCGCCCGGCAGGATGCCGAGGGTCTCTATGCGTGGTTGTGCGGGTATGGGGTGATCGACGACGCGGTATCGCCCAATGAATGGCCCGTCGAGGCCGTGGAAATGGGGCATATGGAAACCATCCTCGCGCCGCAGCCTGGCGTGTTGATCTTTGAGAAGGCGCTGGGCGATGTCGTCGAAGAGGGCCAGCGCTTCGCGCGAATCCTGCGCCGCCCGGGCGATCCGTCCTCCGAAGTGGTGCTGTATGCCGAACAGACCGGTCGACTGGTGACGCGCTACCGTGATCGATTGATCTCCCAGGGTATGGGGGTGGCGAAGTTCACCGGCAGCCGGATGTCGCGCAACTGGAGCGGTGGACTGCTGGACCCGAACTAGTAGGCAGGTCCTCTCGTAGGCACGAACCGTCTTGAACCCCGCCGATCGATCCGGTTGATCGCGTCTCGCGTAAAATTTTTACGCTTTTTTTACGGTAGTCACTTTCGTCCGAAACGATACTGGCCGCGTTTTCCAACGTCCATGCGTATTGCCCTTTACATCCTGGCGTTCTGAACACGCAGAATGTCCAGGTAAAGTTCAACGGAATGTGCCAATCGGCGTCGAGACCCTTCTCGCTCAAGGATCGCATGCACCATTGCCCTTCAATTCAGAGAAGCTACCTGTGAGCGAAAGCACGACCGCTGTCCATGACCCCTCTCAAGTCAAAACGTCCGCCGCAGGTTTGCTTGTTGCTGCTGTCGGAGTGGTCTACGGCGATATTGGCACCAGTCCCTTGTACACGCTCAAAGAAGTCTTCGGAGGGCATTACGGCGTTCAGGCCAACCATGACGGCGTGCTGGGTATTCTGTCGTTGATTTTCTGGTCGCTGATCTGGGTCGTCTCGATCAAGTACGTACTGTTTGTCCTTCGCGCCGATAATCAGGGCGAAGGCGGGATCATGGCGCTGACGGCATTGGCCCGCCGGGCGGCCAGCCCTTATCCGTTCATGAGCAAGGTGCTGGTCCTGCTTGGCCTCTTCGGCGCGGCGCTTTTCTACGGCGACAGCATGATCACTCCGGCCATCTCGGTGTTATCCGCTGTCGAAGGTTTGCAACTTGCCTTTGACGGGATCGAGCATTGGGTCGTACCGCTGTCAGTGATCGTGCTGGTGGCACTGTTTCTGATTCAGAAACATGGCACGGCCCGTATTGGCATTTTGTTCGGCCCGGTGATGGTGCTGTGGTTTGTCGTGTTGGGTGTACTCGGGATCTACGGGATTTTGCAACATCCACAGGTGCTGCAGGCGCTGAACCCTGCATGGGCAGTGCAGTTCTTCGTGGTTCATCCGGGCATTGGCGTGGCCATCCTGGGTGCCGTCGTATTGTCATTGACCGGTGCTGAAGCGCTTTATGCCGACATGGGCCATTTTGGTCGCAAGCCTATCGCTCGTGCGTGGTTCATCCTGGTGTTGCCCGGCCTGGTGCTCAACTACTTTGGACAGGGCGCCTTGATCCTGGGAAACCCGGAGACTGTGCGCAATCCGTTCTATTTGCTGGCTCCTGAGTGGGCGCTGTTGCCGATGGTCGCGCTCTCCACGCTGGCCACCATCATCGCTTCTCAAGCCGTGATCTCTGGTGCTTTTTCCCTGACCCGCCAGGCCATTCAGCTGGGTTACGTCCCTCGCATGTTCATCCAGCACACCTCCAGCCAGGAACAGGGACAAATCTACATCGGCACGGTTAACTGGGCATTGATGGTCGGAGTGGTCCTGCTGGTGATCGGTTTCGAGTCCTCCAGTGCCTTGGCCGCCGCTTATGGGGTCGCCGTGACGGGGACCATGTTGATCACCACCGTCCTGTCTTCGGCCGTTGTCCTGCTCCTTTGGAAAACGCCGCGCTGGTTGGCCGTTCCGATGCTGCTCGGTTTTTTGCTGGTCGACAGCCTGTATTTCGCGGCCAATGCGCCGAAGATTTTTCAAGGCGGTGCGTTCCCGGTGATTGCCGGCATTGGCCTGTTCATTTTGATGACGACCTGGAAGCGGGGCAGGAAGACGATTGTTGAGCGGCTGGATGAAACCACGCTTCCTTTACCACTGTTCATCGCCAGCATCCGCACGCAGCCTCCCCATCGCGTACAAGGCACGGCGGTATTTCTTACGGCCAGGGCCGATGCCGTTCCTCACGCACTGCTGCACAACCTGCTGCATAACCAGGTTCTGCACGAGCAAGTGGTGTTGTTGACCGTGGTATCCGAAGACAGCCCGCGTGTGGCTGCCCACCAGCGGTTCGAAGTTGAATCCTACGGTGAAGGTTTTTTCCGGGTCAGCCTGCACTTTGGTTTTATCGAGGAGCCGGATGTCCCGCTGGCCTTGAGTCTGTGTCATTTGGCCGAGCTGGATTTCAGCCCGATGCGCACGACGTATTTCCTCAGCCGCGAGACCGTCATCCCGACCAAACGCATCGGTATGGCGCGTTGGCGAGAGGGGCTGTTCGCCTTTTTACTCAAGAACGCCAACAGCAACCTGAAGTACTTCAATTTGCCACTCAACAGGGTGATAGAGCTGGGCACGCAGGTCGAGATGTAGCGACAAGGCCGCTTTAGCGACGCTGCTCGGCCACCAGCAGCAAGGACTGCGGCACAGGACTTTGCGGGTGCTGCGGTTCTTGCAGACCGACCAGTTGAAAGCCGGCCATGTCCAGCGCATTCAGCCAGCTGGACAGGGTACGGAAATACCACGGCATGGGCTGCCACTGGCCCTTGAATCCACAAAACATCTCTTCCCGCCATCCATCCTGATAGTCGCCGGCCGCCACCACCCAGGGGTGCAGCGTCTGGATCACCAGCGCACCGCCAGGGGCGAGCAGGGCGTTCATGGCCGCTAGCAGGGGAATGATGTCCTGGTGCAGCAGGGCGAAGTTGGCACAGATCAGGTCGTAGTCGCTACCGACGTCGACCTTGGCCTCTGCCAACTCGTCGTAGCTCGCCAAATTCACCGGTGCAGACCCGGCCCTGCGCGCCGCCTCGACCAGTGTCGCGCTGCCATCCACCCCGATCGCCTCGATGCCCCGCTCAGTCAGTGCGCGCAGCAACCAGCCTTCGCCGCAACCCAGATCCAGCACACGCCCGGGCTGACGGCCCAGCACCGCCAGCAGGATTGCCTGGTCGGTGACTTTCAGGCGGCTGTCGATGGCGCCGCTGCGGATCGCTTCGATCCAGGCTTCGGCGTTCTGGTGCCAGCTTTGGAGGAGGGTGGACTCGGGGGAGGGCATGGCAGTCGCGCACCTTGAAAGCACCGGTGTAGGGATTTTAGGGGGAATTGGATGTTTTGAGCAGCCATCCAAGAATCTATCTACAAGGACGCCAACACTGGCCAATGACAACTGCTCGTTGAATGGGGGGCACCGTGCGGGCCATCGGCGAGCAAGCAATTCATTCGCCGCCATGTTGTAGACAATGCGCGTCATTATTTTCTTCCAAGAAAAAGTGAAGCGTTGTGTAGCTGTGCTGTGATTCGGCTCAGGTGATGATGGTTCCCGGTTTAATCAATCAACGTCATTCCGGTCCACTGTTCCGATAAGGACCAAAGCCGTTCGGCAAAATCAGAATTGTTTGCCCATTTGGCCACGCCTTTGCGTCCTGACTCCGAATTGTTAATAGGGGCAATATTACAATCCTCACAATAGACGCCACCCATTGCGTCAAGCGCAGTGCTGGTCGCGCACCACAGACCGGTCGCAGCGCCTTGCTCAAGTGATTTCAATCCCGTCTCGGGTGACACGCGTGGTCGCCCGTGCTCATCCCACACCTCAAACGCGGCAATTTCATCGGCAGTCAAGTGGCGTGCAAGATCAGTCAATATTTGACCCGGATGCAGCGAAAAAGCCCGAACGCCTTGTTCACGACCGCGTCGGTCCAGTGCCATTGCAAACAACGCGTTGGCTGTCTTTGACTGGCCATAAGCAACCCACTTGTCATAAGGACGACGTATGAAATCAATGTCTTCGAAGTCCACCCCTGCGATTTGATGCCCTCGTGATGAGACTGAAACCACTCGTGCCGCACCCGCTGCAGTCAGCGCAGGCCATAGGCCGCAGGTCAGGCGGTAGTGACCGAGATGATTGGTAGCGAATTGACCCTCGTGTCCTTCGGCGTCGCGTTTGAGCGCGGTCGCCATCACCCCAGCGCAATTGATCAGGAGTGAAACAGGGGCACCGCGGCTGACGATGCTCCGGCTAAACGCTTGAATCGAATCGGGTTGCATCAGATCCATTTCCTGGACGGCAACACCCTCAATGTCAGCCAGGGCGCAGAGGGCGCGTACCGGATCCCTGGCCGGCACGATGACTTGCGCACCGGCCTTGGCCAGGCTTTTTGCAGTGATCAGGCCGATGCCGGAGTAACCACCGGTGACGATGGCAAGTCGTCCAGTCAGGTCTACGCCGGCCATGACATCGACTGCAGTACTGGCAGCGTTGAATGGCGTATGGATGGGATTTTGGGTACTGGCCATGAAGACTATCCTGCGCGGGTATCGGAGGACATCATTGTTCTCTAAGCTCAGTGGACGAAACAGGTCAATTAATCCGGATTTCTATCTTGATCATCCAAAACCCAACCTCCGATCCGTTATCCGATGTATTAGTCATGGCGGGCTTGCGCGCGGCTTGTTCCGTGCGTTTACAGGCTGGCGGAGAATGGGCGTTACGTTTTCGTCCTATCGAGTTGAAATTCAATGTCGTGCGCCATGGTGAGTGTTGGCTGCTCATGCATGACATGCCGCCCTGTCTTTTGCGTACAGGTGACTGCTTCGTGGTTTCGCGAACCCCATTCATATTGGCCAGCGCGCCGCACGTCGAACCCATAGACGCTGTTGACGTCTTTTCGCACGCGGGGGCTTCAGCGACCTTCGGAGTGGGTGACGAGGTAGAACTACTGGGCGGCAGCGTCTCCCTTTGCAATCCGGGTGCAGTCGACCTTATCGAGCTATTGCCGCCAGTGGTCATCATCCAGGCCAAGTCTGGAGCTGCATCCTCTTTTGCCTGGTTGCTCGATGAACTCGATCGCGAATGGCAGTCCAGTCAGGTGGGCGCGTACGCTATGTGCAATGACCTGTTGCGGCTGATCTTTGTGCATGCGCTACGACATCACATCACGAGCGCCGATGCGGCTGCTCTGAATTGGTTAAATGGCCTGCGAGAACCCGCTACTGCCGCCGTGCTTCGAGCCATTCACAACAAGCCTGAAAAAATATGGCGACTCGCTGAAATGGCGGACATCGCCTGCATGTCCCGCTCCAGCTTTGCTGCATTGTTCAAGACGCGTATGGGTCAATCTCCAGTGGAATATGCCACGCGTTGGCGGATGCGGGTGGCGGCGTCGCGCTTGCGCAACAGCATCGACAGCGTCTCGACGATAGCCGCCTCGCTTGGGTATCTGTCCGATGCCGCCTTCGGTGTCGCGTTCCGGCGCGTTCATGGCACATCGCCGGGAAGGTACCGGCGTAATGAAGATTAGCCACTGGGCCAGGGGTTGAATCAGCGTATGCAGCAGCGGGAAAAACCAGCCCACAAAGAACACTGACGGTGGCGAGCAGTCGTCATTTGGCGGTGGCAGCCGTTTTGTCGAACTGCTGATCGGCTTGCTGGTGCTGTCCAACCCGATCTCACGACGCACCGGGTGCTCGGCGGTGCATTGGCCTTCGGCACGCCACTGGTGACGTTGAGCTTCCTGATCACTACACCCGAAGCCTGGGTGGGTGCTCTCGGGGACGCTCAACACGGTTTTCCTTACCTGTCCGGTGGCGGTCGTCTGGTGCTCAAGGACGTGCTGATGCTTGCCGGCTCTTTGCCCGTGATGGCCGACTCCGCTCGCCAGCTCCTGGGGGAAAGTCGCACATGAGGACTCCCGATACGTTTCCAGCGCAATGCATTATCGGATTGTTTCACTCAGCACAATTAAGTCATGACATCCGTGCTTGTTCTCTAATCGCCCTTAGATGGAGAGACTTACCCCAGAAGCAACAATTCATTTCGGGTTAATTCGATGTCCATCCTGGGAGTCCCACATGATTGAAGTGACTCATGCCTGCGACGGTAACCCTTGGTTGGACACTCCAGCCATGTCCATTACCGAGTTCGAAGGCGGCTTCTTGCTGCCCCAACTGATGGGAGCACTGGCGAGTGAATCCAGAGCGGTACCTGTCACGCACAGATTCAGTACGCATCAGAACAAGGCGTCGGTCTTGACACTGTGCGCGCCATTTTTTCGTGCATTGAAACTTCGTTTTTCTCCCCGTTAACGACATTCGACAGCCCGTGTGTAGTGCTGCCTGCAGAGAGTTGAGATGACCTACGACTTTGATTTATTTGTGATTGGTGCAGGTTCCGGCGGTGTGCGTGCAGCGCGTTTTGCCGCAGGATTCGGTGCGAAAGTAGCCGTAGCTGAAAGTCGCTACCTCGGTGGCACCTGTGTCAACGTCGGTTGTGTCCCGAAAAAGCTGCTGGTCTACGGGGCCCATTTCGCAGACGACTTTGAACAGGCCGAGGGCTTTGGCTGGACTGCGGGTAAGGCCCAATTCGACTGGGAAAAATTGATCTCCAACAAGAACCGTGAGATCGAACGGCTCAATGGCATTTACCGCAAACTGCTGGTCAACAGCGGCGTAACGCTGCTTGAAGGTCATGCACGATTGGCCGATGCGCATCATGTGGACATCAATGGGCAGCGTTTGAGCGCCGAACGCATTTTGATTGCAACGGGCGGCTGGCCACAGATTCCGCAGATTCCAGGCCGCGAGCATGCCATCACCTCGAATGAGGCGTTCTTTCTCGAGCAGCTGCCGAAACGCGTTCTGGTTGTCGGTGGCGGTTATATCGCCGTCGAGTTCGCCGGAATCTTCAACGGCCTGGGCGCCGACACAAGCCTGTTGTATCGCGGCGATCTGTTTCTGCGTGGATTTGATAAAACGGTGCGCACGCATTTGGTTGAAGAACTGACCAAGCGTGGACTGCAACTGCAATTCAACACCGATATCGTGCGGATCGACAAACAGGCAGACGGCAGCCTGCTGGCGACGCTCAGCGACGGCCGTCAACTTGAAACCGACAGTATTTTCTACGCCACGGGGCGGCGGCCGATGCTCGACAATCTGGGGCTGGAAAATACCCGCGTCGAACTCAATGAGAGGGGATACATCGACGTTAACGACAATTTCGAAACTCGCGAACCCTCGATTCTGGCGTTGGGTGACGTGATTGGCCGTGTGCAACTGACTCCGGTCGCGACGGCGGAAGGCATGGCGGTTGCCCGCCGCTTGTTCAAGCCAGAGCAATACCGTCCAGTGGACTACCGCCACATTCCTACTGCGGTCTTCAGCCAACCCAACATCGGCACCGTTGGGCTGACGGAGGAACAAGCGCTCGAAAGAGGACACGAGGTCGTGGTGTTCGAGAGCCGATTCAAACCCATGAAACTGACCCTCACGGAGTCGTCCGAGCAGACGCTGATGAAACTGGTGGTGGATGCGGTGACTGATCGGGTCCTGGGCGCGCACATGGTGGGTCCCGATGCCGGAGACATCATCCAGGGCTTGGCCATCGCGCTGAAAGCGGGCGCCACCAAGCGCCTGTTCGATGAAACCATCGGCGTGCACCCGACCTCGGCAGAAGAGTTTGTAACCTTGCGTACACCTGCCTCTGGCACATGACGGCAGGCCGTTAATCGAACGTATGTTCTCAAGTGTATTGTTATGAAAGTCCAATGACCTCGTTAGTAAGGTTGGTCGCTGTTCAGCCTGTTGTGTGTCTTGATATCGGTGATGAGTGCTAAGCCACGGTTTGGTGTTGAGCACTTCGATTAACCAATAGCGTCCAAGACCGCTATACAATGCAGCGCATAAGCAATGCTTATGGAAGGAAGCTCTCATGCTGCTAAGACATCTGCGCTATTTGTTGGCCGTGGCGGATAACGGGGGATTCACCCGCGCCGCGGAGGCCCTGCATGTTTCCCAGCCGACTTTGTCGCAACAAATTCGGCAATTGGAGGAAACCCTCGGCGTCATTTTGTTCGACCGAACTTCGCGCACGGTGAAACCGACCGACGCGGGCGAGGCCTACATCGCGTGTGCGCGCCGCGTGTTGGTAGAGTTAGCGGCTGGCAAGCGAGCACTGCATGATGTGAAGGATTTGTCCCGCGGCAGCCTGCGCCTGGCGATGACACCGACGTTTATGGCTTACCTGGTCGGACCGTTGATACGCGATTACACCGCGCACTATCCGAATATCCATCTTGAGATTTTTGAGCTGTCGATGGATGAGATCGAGATGGGGCTGGCAGACGATTCGCTGGATATCGCGATTGCCTTTGATCAGGTCAGAAATGCCGACATCGAATCGATCCCTGCTTTTATCGAAACCTTGGGACTGATGGTTGGCCGCGACCATCCGTTGTACGAGTGCCAGACGCCATTGTCCGCGGAGCAGGTTGCTCAACTGGAGTTTGCGTTGCTGACACCTGACTTCGTCACTCGCGTCTGTATTGATGAGTACTTTGCCAAGACAAAGATCACTCCCAGGGTGGTGATCGAGGTCAACTCAGTGAATACGTTGCTGGAGGTGATTCGACACACGACTGTCGCCACCATTCTTCCAGAAGCTATCGCAACTCAGGACCGTGCCCTTCGCAAGATCGCGTTGGCGGACAAGGGGCCTCATCGCGGTGCTGCGTTGCTACGACGCAAAAACAACTATCACAGCGCCGCGTCAGTGGCCTTTATGGACTTGATGTTGGGAATGTCGGCGAGTCACTAGAGCGAATCCTTCAGCAAACAGGTGTTGATCATTCCGTCCAGTGAAATGCTGGATTGTATTTGCTGGTCATTCCGCTGTTTATGCGAGGAGAGGAAGATAACTCCATCGACGCGATCACCGGGTCGAAACCAAACAACAATCGGAGCACGCCATGTCCCAGCAAGCGATCAAACTTTATCGTCACCCTTTGTCTGGCCACGCGCATCGCGTCGAATTGATGCTGTCGCTGTTGGGGCTGCCAACCGAGCTGGTTTTCGTGGATCTGATGAAAGGTGCACACAAAACACCAGAGTTTCTGGCCCGCAACAGCTTCGGCCAAGTGCCGGTGATCGATGACAATGGCACTGTCCTGGCAGACTCCAACGCAATTCTGGTTTATCTCGCAGCCAAATATGGCAAAGGCCAATGGCTGCCGAGCGACCCGCTAGATCAAGCCAAGGTTCAACGCTGGCTGTCAGTGGCCGCAGGCCAGATCAATTCCGGGCCTGCCACCGCACGCTTGATTACCGTGTTTGGTGCGGGCTATGACGCCGAAGACGCCATCAAACGTTCCCACGCCTTGCTCCAAGTGATGGAAGACGAGCTGGGGAACAGTCAATTCCTGGCCGGAGATAAACCGACCATCGCAGACGTCGCCGCTTACACATATGTGTCCCACGCACCGGAAGGTAATGTTGCGCTGACTGACTACCCGAACGTGCGTACCTGGCTGAGCAGTATTGAGGCGCTGCCTCACTTTGTTGGCATGCAACGTACCGCCAAGGGTTTGCAACAGGCTTGACTCAATCCCCTGGAGCTTGCCGAGAGAGCACTCTTGGCAAGCTCCATTCCATTTTAGCTGCGCCGTTTTTCTTTGGATCGCTTCCCGTCGATGCCGTCAGCCAGCCCGACGGTGCGTGCGAAAGTCGCTGTAGCCGACGATACTGGCAAAACGGTCTGCACGCGACAGCGCGTCAGATACTTCACTGTCCTCTCATCCAGACCAGGTCGCTAATGGATCGCTTTCAAGAAATGCAGATTTTCATGGCTGTCGCTGAAGAGGAGGGATTTGCCGCCGCCGCTCGCCGACTGAATATCTCGCCCCCCAGTGTCACCCGCGCCATCGCCGCGATGGAGGAACGCATCGGCACACAACTGCTGTCCCGAACGACGCGAAGCCTGCATCTCACTGAAGCAGGGCAACGTTATCTGGAGGATTGTCGGCGGATTCTAAGTGCGGTCGAAGAGGCGGAGGAGGCCGCTGCCGGCAGTTATTCAATACCGTGCGGGTATTTGACGGTGACCGCGTCAGTTCTGTTTGGAGAGCTGTTCATCGCACCGCTTTTGGCCGAGTACGTGGACCAGTTTCCTTCAGTGCACCTCAACGCGTTGCTGGTTGATCGTGTCGTCAGCATGACCGATGAAAATGTTGATGTTGCAATACGCATCGGCCATTTGCACGAGGGTAATCAGCACGCCATAAAAGTCGGCGAAGTACGGCAGGTCATATGCGGCACCCCCGATTACTTTGAGCGCAACGGCAGGCCGCGTCATCCCGGTGAATTGAGCAGTGCCAATATTGTCATGTCTTCGGCCAGCCATTTGTTGAGCGACTGGCAATTTGTAAATGATGGCAACAATCTGAGTTTTCGCTTTGAGCCGCGGCTGGTGGTTACCGCCAATCAAGCTGCTATCAACATCGCCAGCCTGGGCTGGGGCATCACGCGGGTGTTGTCCTATCAGGTGGCCAACCAGGTCGCTTCTGGCGAGTTGGAGTTGGTGCTGGAAGATTTCGAACCGCCCGCTTTACCCATCCAGGTGGTGTACCTCAAGAACGCCAGAGTACCTGCAAAAGTACGCACCTTTGTGGATTTCCTCATTGATCGGCTGGGTAACGATGAGGCGCTCAAGGCTGTGGTCAAGGGCACGGCCTGATGGATCGCTATCATGAAATGCTCATGTTCGAAGCGTTGTCGCAGAGACCGAGTCTCGCCTCGGCGGCGCGTCGTCTTGATGTGTCCGGTCCTACGGTGGTGCGTGCCATTGCGCGACTGGAGGAGCGTCTGGGGGTGCCACTTTTGGAGCGAAGCACGCGCGGGGTCGTGCTGACCGAGGCCGGTGTTGCGTTCATGGCCGATTGCTCACGCATCCTCAAACAGGTCGATGAGGCGGAGGCGTCGGCCAAAGGCTCGCACGTACAGGCGCAAGGCAATCTCACCGTTGTGTTGCCGCTGCTATTCAGTCGATATGTCATGACGCCCTTGCTGTCCAGCTACATGAATCTGTATCCCGAAGTTAAAGTCTTCGCTCAGTACCACGATCGTTTTCCGAACATGAACGAGGAGGGAATCGACGTGGCAGTGCTGGTCGGTCATCTGCCAAGCTCGTCATTGATCGCACGACAAGTTGGCCATGTACGTGCAATGGTATGCAGTAGTCCCGCTTATCTGGCCTGTCACGGTGAGCCCAATGTACCGCAAGACTTGAGCAATCATCGATTGGTTGCCACGCATGCTTATCGAGACAAGGTTCAGTGGGACTTTCACCAAGACGGTGAGTTCAGTCATATCAAAGCGCGGACAAGGATCAGTTGCGCGACAATCCAGGCGGCTATCGATGCTGCCGCTCATGGAGCAGGGATTACCCGCTGTCCGAGCTATCCATTGCACGAGTATTTGAGCACTGGGAGATTAGTTCGTGTATTGCAGCGCTACGAACTGCCAGCGCTGCCGGTAAACGTTGTGTACCGCGAAGGGCGCAAGGCCTCGATGCGAGTGCGCAGTTTCGTCGACCATATTGTCGACGGCCTGCGCGAGCATCCGGCCATGCAGCTGGACGCTTCCTGAGCAAAAGAATGTTGACTTGTAGCGAAAGCGTAGCTCGCGGTCGCTACGAGTTGTTATTTAGCCGTCGCGGCGAATTGATCGAGAAATTTGTCCTGCTGGATGTACAGATTCTTCCACCATCGGCCAATTCAATGGGGGGAGCCAGGGTGTTTCCTGGGAAACGGCCGGCTAGAGCTACCAACGGATACAAACGCCGCTTGGGCATTTCAGTGAGCGAAATAGTGGATTGTATTTTGTGGTCGTTCTCTCCTTTGCGGTTAAGGGGGAGCATGGGCTCACACATTCTTCCACGCTGTACAGCGGAGGCTCATACCCGATGAAACGCGTGCTTATGTTACTGGCCAACGGCGTAGAGCCACTGGAAATGGCCGCTTTCACCGACGTACTTGGTTGGGCCGATTTGCTCGGTGACCACCCTGTTGAATTGGTTAATGCGGGGCTTCGCAGACAGATCGTAACCACCTTTGGACTCACGCTTAATCCCAGTTTTTTATTAAACGATCTGGACGTGAGCAGTTTCGATGCCTTGGCCTTGCCCGGTGGATTTGAACCGGCGGGTTTTTATGAAGAGGCTCTGAGCGAACCCTTCCTGGACACCATCCGTCATTTCGTCAAAACCGGTAAACCTGTGGCCAGTGTCTGTGTGTCCTCAGTGTGCCTTGGTGTGGCCGGTGTACTGCGCGACAGAAATGCAACGACCTATCACCAGGTGGGCGGAAAACGGAAAAACCAATTATTGGAAACCGGTGCTCGCTTCATAGATAGGCCTGTCGTAGTCGATGACCACATCATCACGTCAAGCGGGCCGGGCACCGCCACCGAAGTTGCCTTTCTGCTGCTTGAGAAATTAACCAGCGCCGAGAATGCCGCTTACATCCGTCAAAAAATGCGCTTTGCCACACCCGACCGTGATTGGTACGAAACGCCGCAAGTGCCCTAAACCGGTCCATTAATGTTTAGTCGATTCACTACCAAGGAAACCGTATGACTCATACAGCACTCATCGCAATGCTGTCGATTACGACGACTGACCGACACCCAATGGGCAGCGCTTAGGTCAAGCGCTTCCAACTTTGGCGATCCTAATGTTGTTCGGACGCGTGCAGGGTCTGTCTCGAACGCCATGAAACGCCCGCAGTGCCAGCGGCGCTGCACAACGCAGAGTTGATGATCACCGGCAATCACGCGATTAGACCCCGCTGCCGGGGATTCAACCATTTGCTCGCCGGTCGGTGGGTGAGGGGCACCTGATTACGAATGGGTAGAGGTGATCATGAATCAGTCAGACACGCCAGACGCATCTCCTTGGCATGCGGGTGAGCGGCAATTGCAGGAAAGCGTCGGCGTCGCCGATCAAATGGAGATATTCGGGCGTAAGGTCGTACGTGATTACATGCCTGATCAGCATCGATTGTTTTACAACCAGCTGCCTTACCTGGTGTTGGGCGCAGTTGATGAAGAGGGCATGCCTTGGGCCACGTTGGTAGAAGGCCCCCCAGGCTTCATTCATTCACCTGATCCGCGTGTGCTACAACTCGATCGTTTGCCAGCTGAGGGTGATCCGGTCAAAGCGGCCCTCAAACAGGGTGCTGCAGTGGGGTTGCTGGGCATCGACCTGAAAACCCGAAGGCGAAATCGAATGAACGGCAATATCAGCACCGCCTCACCAGGCGGTTTTGCCGTTTCTGTGGTGCACGCTTTCGGTAACTGTCCGCAGTACATCCAGTTGCGAGGCGTTGAACCGGTCAGCCTGGGTCATTCATCTTCGAATGTTGTTGCCGAACATCTCAACGAACTGGATGAGGCGGCGAGGGCGACGATCAGCAAGGCCGATACCTTTTTCCTCTCCAGCTACGTTGACCTGGACGGTGACTCATCCAGGCGCTCGGTGGACGTTTCGCACCGGGGTGGCAATCCAGGTTTCGTCAGGATCGAAGGCAACGTGCTGACGATTCCCGATTTCGCCGGCAACCTTCACTTCAATACCTTGGGTAATTTCTTGCTCAACCCTCGCGCGGGGTTGGTGTTTATCGATTTTGAATCAGGCGATGTGCTGCAAGTTTCTGGACATACCGAGATCATGCTTGAGGGGCCAGAGATTGCAGCCTTTCAGGGGGCTGAGCGACTTTGGAAACTGACAGTAGAACGGGTTGTTCGACGCCATGCCGTGTTGGCCTTACGTTGGCAGTTTGAAGGTTTTTCTCCCAACAGTTTAATGACCGGCAGTTGGGAGCAAGCTGAAGGCCGATTGCTGGCTGATGCCTTACGCGATCAATGGCGAAAGCTGCGGGTAACGCGGATCGTTGATGAAAGCAGCACGATTCGCTCTTTCCACTTTGAACCTGCCGATGGTGCAGGCATACCGCGCTTCGAGGCGGGCCAGCATCTGCCAGTTCGTTTTTGCCTTGGCGAAGGGCAGACGCCTCTGGTTAGAACCTACAGCCTGTCGAGCGCGCCCTCTGACAGTTTTTTCCGAATCAGCGTCAAACGTGACGGACTCATCTCCTCGCATTTACACGACCACGTTCAGGTCGGGGATCTGGTTGAAGCGCGTGCGCCTCAAGGACGATTTACGGTGCAAGCCGACGCGCATCGGCCGTTGGTTTTGTTGGCCGCAGGCGTGGGCGTGACGCCGTTGCTCTCAATGCTTCGCGAAGTGATATATGAAGGGGAACGTATCCGTCACACTCGTCGAACCTGGTTTATTCAAAGTGCACGCAGTCTGGCGGAGCTAGGGTTTCGCGATGAGCTTTACGAATTGGCGACCCGTGCCAGGGACAAAGTTCGGGCGCTGCGTCTTCTCAGCCAGCCCGAAGACCACGCTCGGGAAGGTCAGGATTTTGAAGTGGCGGGTAGAGTTGATATTGACCTGCTCAAAGCGCTGCTTCCCCTCGATGACTACGACTTTTACCTGTGTGGCCCTGGTGCATTTACCCAAGCGCTGTATGACGGTTTACGTGAATTGCGCATTGGTGACGACCGGATTCACGCAGAGACGTTCGGACCTTCGACGCTGGTTCGCCAGCGGGATCAATTGACCCCAGCAGTCGAGCAGATACCAGCGGCAAGTAGTCCAGTCAAAGTGCTGTTTCTAACGTCGTCCAAGGAGGCACGTTGGGAACCAGGTGGTGGGAGCCTATTGGAGCTGGCAGAAAGCCGCGGTTTAAATCCTGACTTCAGTTGCCGGGGAGGATCCTGTGGGACATGCCGTACCAGACTGATCAGTGGGGACGTGCACTATCTGAACTTGCCGGCGCAAATGCCGGCCGATGGTGAGGTGCTGATTTGCTGTGCGGTACCTGCACAAAGCAAGGAGGGCGATGCCCCCCTTGTGCTGGATGTGTGAGTCGTCTTTCACCGGCATTCACCCCGCCATGCGCGGGATGAGTGCCTGGTCGATGCTGCCTTCACTGTCGAGCTGAGTCAGATCGTCGAAGCCGCCGACGTGCCAATTGCCGAAGAATATCTGTGGGACGGTTCGGCGACCGCTTCGGCTGACCATCTCATTCTTCACGTCGACTGTGCGCACATCGATTTCCTTATACGCAATGCCTTTGCTGTCGAGCAGGCGCTTGGCACCACGGTAGTAGGGGCAGGTGCTGGTGGTGTACATAGTGACTTCGAACATGTTGGATACGCCTCAAATGCGCAACTGATTCAGGCAACGACTTTTGCGGGACGGGCATGAACGGCAACGGTGTTCGGATGCTTGACCAACGACTTGAAGGTCTTGTTATCGGCGTCCAGGGCGTCGATCGAACCGGTGCCAATGTCGTAGACCCAACCATGAAGATTCACCAGGCCTTTTTCTTGAGCCAGACGCACGCTTGGATGGGTCTGGATGTTGGCGAGTTGAGCGATCACATTTTCACGCGCCATCGAGCTGACTTTTGCAGTCTCATTGGCGTGCGGACGCGATTGGTTGATGACCTTCGCCGATTCGGCGTGTTGCAACCAACCGGCAACAGCTGGCAGGTGATCCATGCATTTGCACTTGGCGACAGCGGTCATTGCACCGCAGTCCGAGTGGCCGCAAATCACGATGTCGGTGACGCCCAGCACAGCGACAGCGTATTCGACCGTGGCCGAGACACCACCGGAGTTGGGGCTGTAAGACGGCACGATGTTGCCGGCGTTGCGGATCACAAACAGTTCGCCAGGTTCTTGTTGGGTCAGCAACTCGGGAACAACGCGGCTGTCAGAACAGGTGATGAACAACGTGCCTGGGTGTTGCGTGGTCGCCAGGTGTTTGAACAGGTCAGTGCGCTGTGGAAACGCTTCCTTTTGAAACTTCAAAAAACCTTCGATGAGCGCTTTCATGATGTTTACCTTTAATAAATGGTGAAGGGATTGAACGGCGATCAGTTGGTGCAGCCGCTTCCGATCAAGCTGTATTCCAGGATATGGGTCTCACCGTGCGAATCGCGGTAAGTCATTTGCACCGGCGTCGGACCACAGACATCGGCTTTAGGGGTGATATGAATCACTTTGGCGATATCCAGATGCATGCCGTATGCGTAAGGAACGGCCTCTGGTGCAACCACCGCTTCCTGTGCGTAGGCGGACACCGAGGCAGCCAGGGACAGGGCGAGAAACGGAATTTTTTTCATGACGAATCCTCCATTCAACTGTGGTGATTGATAGAAATGGGTTAAGAATTTTTTGAAGCAGGCCCGCAGAGGCGGCGGGCCGAATTACAGAGTCATCTGCACACTTAGAAAGGGCGCAGTGGCAGGAACTTGCCATCGAGGGTGATCACTGCACGGTGACCGCCTTCCGGATCTTCGACTTTCTTCATGTCCAGTTTGAAATTGATCGCGCTGATGATGCCGTCGCCGAACTGCTCATGAACCAGGGCTTTGAGGGTGGTGCCGTAAATCTGGATCATTTCGTAGAAGCGGTAGATGGTCGGGTCGGTGGGGACACCGGAGAGGCTGCCGCGCAGCGGGATGATTTGCAGGCGGGCTACCGAATCGGCATCCAGCTCGAGTTTTTCGCCGATCACCTTGGCCGCGGCTTCAGGCAATGGGTGCTGACCGAGCAAGGCAGCTGTGACGTAAGCCAGGCCAAGGCCGGTGCCTTGAGTCACTTGCTCGAAGGACAGATTTTTGCGCGCCTTGGCGTCAAGAATTTTAGCGGTCAGTTCGAGACTGGTGTCGTTGTAAGCGTGGGACTGGGTCATGGTGTTTCTCCTATCGATTTACGTGGTGGGTGTTGCTTGGGTGTGAAGCAATCTTCTGCCGTTTGTTCGATAGCGTCCAAGATCGATATGCAATCCTGGGCATAAGTGGTGCCTATAGATGCACGTCGGAATGTTCATGAATGTTGGAACCCCAGAGGCGCTGCTGTTGATTGAGATTGACGTAGCTCAGGCAAGCATTGGAGGAGGGGGCACCGCGATGCGCTTTGTATTGCCCGTACATGCCACAACCAAAGCTCAAGATATGTGGCGTGCGAACTGTCGTCGAAGCTCCATCGGGAGCAATGAACTATTTGTTATATGGGGCAGATCTCATGTTGCAGAATGTCTCTGCTACATAGTCGAAAAAAATGTGTGAAGTTCCTACTTTGCATCAAACGAAATAACTCACAAATTTTCAGCATAATTATTAACGAAATTATTATGCGGCTTCTTTATTTGCGCCTATCGCGCCCAGAATTACACTGTTCTCACTCAGATAGTGGCGGAAACGGGAACGCAGCCAACGTTCTCCAGGATCATTGTCCAGCGTGGAGCTCCATGACAACGAAGGTCGCTGACGTGCGTCGCAATCAATGCAGCGACGCAGAGCGCAAGTTCATGGGATGAGGGCAGGGGACTCAGTCCCGGCAGCCTGTATACCACTGGACCGATCCAGGACGCCATCGGCCGCAGGCAGAACTCCATGAACGTCTCGGCGACGCGGCGGCGCAAGGCCCGCAGTACTGATGACGTGTTCGATGAACGATGATTTAACTACACTAAATAGCCGTTTAGTTGAATTATCAATGAGTTAGTGGAATGTCTCGATTTGGCCGCAGCAGTCGCGCAAGTGGCGCCAGAAAACGGGACGAGGCATGCGCTTCGCTGGTTTTCACCGAAACACGATGATTAAGGTCACTGTTGAAAATAAATCGCACGTGAAATTAGGAGGAGTACTTCGTCTGGCAAAACCCGGAGTTAGAACAGCAACGGGATTTTGATATACCAAGCGCGCTAGGTTCCTCAAGGACAAAGCACACAGACTCAGTATTACTGTGCAAACTCGTTTTTTTGACGCATCACACGCCCATCATGCGGTTTGTATACACAGCGCACGGCAGCCTTTTAAACCTGCGTAACAGCGTGATGCTGAAAGCTGCAGATTTCGCATAGCATCTGGTTTGGAGATCGTATGAACTCGAAATCCTGGTAGCAGATCGTGGATGAGGAACAATCGGAAGTAAAAAAGTAAAAGGAAGCAGGTGGCGACAAATCCGCCAAAATCGGAAGCAAAAAAAACGGAAGCTTCATGGCGTTATCTGAACAATTACTTCCTGATCTATATGCAGATTTACTTCCGCGTACTATCTGCTTAAGTGAGCTTCAAATCTGATCAGGCAAAGCTCACACACTCGCTAACGACGGTGCGCATAATGTATATTATGTTAAACGAGGTGCTATGTTAGATATGTTCATGAGCAGCCTAAAGCCCTGATTCGACAATCCCGCTTCTGACGTCCACTCTCTCAACGGGCCATGTACGTTGTGTTCATGGTGAACCATTGTATGAGGTGGCTGCCGATGAAGCTGATTCAGTGCCGTTACGCTTCTGGTCAACGTGTACCGCTGCTCGTGCAGACCGGAGATGCGGCGTCGTTGCCCATCTTGTCCCGTTCATCTACGTTCATCTACGTTCAACTCAAGCTGAGGTACCGCGCTTACAACACTGCTGCGGCACATCTGCGTGCGATCCAGTCTTTCTATAGCTATGGCAAAAGCCGTGACCTCAATATTGATGAGGCCATCGTGGCCTGCCACTTTGAGGCGATTCTGGCTTTGCTGGATGGTTACGCCATCTGGCTCCAAAGCGGCCGTCACGCCGATAATCTGGTCGCCCGAATCGGCACAGCTGCAACGGCACCTTTTCCGCAGATCGATCCGCGTAGCCGTGATGGCGTTTTTTAGATGGGTACGTACCGTTGTGAAGCCAATGGACATGAGGCGCGCGATCTCCTTGTCACTGCGCCCGGCCGCTACGTGCTCGACAACAGCACGCTCTCGCGGACTCAGGGCACCATTTAGCGGCAGCTCAACCGATAGCGCTTGCTGGAAGTAAGGCGTGAGGGCGTTCAGCAGAGTGAGCTCTCTGGGGCCAAACGCAGGTTGGTCAGCACTGCGCCATATGCGTAGATCCCCGACATCCCGTCCCTGGTTGAAGAAGAAAACGTTCACTCTAGAAAAAGGGCCAGCAGTCAAACAAATAGATACCAAGCCTACTCAAGATAAATACCTTCTATTTTGGTGACATTCACATCAACTGAGCTGACTGCTGACGAGCACGATGAGGAAGATAAAGATATGCGCATGAGTTGGTCACCCGAATACGCTGTTCCTGTCGACTCATCACCCACGCATTTCAAGGAGCAGAACCTGACGCCTCAGGCTGGCTGGAAACCTGTCCAGCCGTCCGACCACTTCCCCCGTGGGGAGTGGTGGCAAGACTTTGGCGACCCGGTTCTCGACGACACCTTGGCGCTTGACGTTTTTTAACGACATCGGGATAAGTGCAAAGCCGTTCCCCTCTGCAACCAGCCCTAAGAGAATGTGATGATCCGGCGGTTCGGGGGTGATATTGGGCTTGAAATTATTTTGCTCAAAAAACGCCTGGCAAAGGCATTCCAACATCGATTTGACGTGGAGCAGCAACGCTTGGAATTAAGACAACTGCGTTATTTCGTAAAAATCCTCGAACACGGCAGCCTGGGACGCGCAGCGCTTGAACTGGACGTGGGCGTATCAGCCCTTAGCCAACAGATCGCGAAACTTGAAAGTGAACTGTCAACCCGCCTCCTTAATCGCACCACCACTGGCGTCACACCAACCAGCTCCGGTATGGCATTCCTGCACCATGCCCAGCTGTGTTTACGGCAGGCCGACAATGCGATCATGGCGGCTCACCGTGGGCGAATGAGTGGGTATGTCACCGTCGGAATGGCGCCCACGACTGCCACTGTTCTCGCCCTGCCATTGATCAACGCGATGCGAGAGCGCTACCCGGATATTCAATTGCACCTGGTCGAGATGCTGTCCGGGCATTTGGCCACGCAACTCAATGCTCGCCAGATCGACCTGGCCATTCTGTTTCAACTCGAAGGGGGTAAGCGCTGGAGCGTGACGCCGCTGCTCGACGAGAAACTATTTGTCATCAGCTCACCTCACCTGCTCCACGCACCACAAGGAACCAGCGTGCAACTGGCGGATCTGGGTCAACTTCCACTGGTGATGCCGAGTGTGCAACACGGTTTGCGTTCTACGCTGATGGTTGCGTTTGAACGTTCGGGATTGGCGCCCAACATCATCATGGAAGTGGATGGTCTTGCCGTATTGATGAACGCAGTACGCGCAGGTCATGCTGCCACCATCCAGCCTGGTGCGGCAGCGGCGCTCAGAGGTGAGTCGGGACTTTCAGTGGTGGTAATTTCCGATGCTCACGTGGGTCGACGAAACCTGCTGGCGACACTGCCTGATGACGAGCTGTCTCCCGCTGCACTGGCGGCGCGGGTGGTTATCACCGATGTCGCTCGACAGTTGGTCGTTGATCAACAATGGCCTGGGGCATCGTGGATAGAGGGCGTCGCGCCATGATCCAGGCGCCCCCTCTTCTCGGCTGCCAATACTAATGTAATCCACAGCAAAGCCTTTATTAAAACTAAATACCCCGACTCATTTCGCGCCTTTCGACAACACGCTGACCGCCCTACCTTCTCCCCACTCGCGAGGAGCACTTCGTTCATGCCTCCTCGCGATTGAGGAGTGATGATGATCGACGTATTAGTAATTGGCGGCGGCAATGCCGCCTTGTGTGCAGCATTGATGGCGCGAGAGGCTGGCGCTAGCGTGATGCTGCTGGAGGGCGCACCGAAAATCTGGCGCGGTGGCAACTCGCAACACACTCGAAACCTGCGCTGCATGCACGACGCGCCGCAAGATGTACTGGTCGATGCCTATCCTGAAGAAGAGTATTGGCAGGATCTGCTGAAGGTCACCGGTGGGATTACCGACGAAAAGCTTGCACGTCTTGTCATCCGCGCCTCATCGAACTGCCGTGACTGGATGCGCTCCCATGGCGTGCATTTTCAGCCGTCGCTGTCCGGTGCCCTCCATGTTGCGCGCACCAATGCATTTTTCATGGGGGGCGGCAAAGCGCTGGTTAACGCGTACTTCCGTAGCGCAGAGAAGTTGGGCGTCGAAATTCGCTATGACGCTCAAGTGACTGATATCGAATTGAAGGACGGAAAATTCATTGCCGCTCAAATAAGTGAGCGCGAGGTCGAAGGACGACATCTTCCCGCCGAGCGTATCCAGGCCAAGGCCTGCGTTCTGGCTGCCGGCGGATTCGAATCCAACCGCGAATGGCTCCGCGAAGCCTGGGGTCAAAACGAGCGCGGAGAATGGCCTTCAGACAACTTTCTGATTCGCGGGACGCGTTTCAATACCGGCGTACTGCTTCGGCGCATGCAGGCCCTGGGCGCCGATTTCATTGGTGACCCGACGCAAGCGCACATGGTGGCCATCGACGCCCGCGCTCCCCTGTATGACGGAGGTATCTGTACCCGTATCGATTGCGTATCGCTGGGCGTGGTGGTTAATCGCGACGGTGAACGCTTCTATGACGAGGGCGAAGACTTCTGGCCCAAGCGGTATGCGATCTGGGGGCGCCTGGTCGCGGGTCAACCCGGTCAAAAGGCTTACTCGATCATCGACCAACAAGCCCTCGGCCGGTTCATGCCGCCTGTGTTTCCGGGCACTAAAGCCAACTCGTTGGAAGATCTGGCCCGCCAGTTGAAGCTTCCCGTTACGCAATTCGTCAAAACCATCGAGCAATACAACGCGGCCTGCCGTGTCGGCACGTTCGACCACACCGCACTGGACGATTGCCACACCGAGGGTTTGACGCCCGCCAAAACCCATTGGGCCCGCCCGCTGGTAAAGCCACCGTTCTGCGCCTACCCACTCAAGCCCGGCGTGACATTCACCTATTTAGGTCTCGCTACCGACGAAACCGCCGCCGTTCACTTCAACGACAAGCCTAGCCCCAACCTGTTTGTCGCAGGAGAAATGATGGCAGGCAACGTATTGGGCAAGGGCTATACCGCCGGCATCGGCATGGCCATCGGTACCGCATTCGGTCGCATCGCCGGTGTGCAAGCCGCGGCTGCGGCCGGCTTCCTTACCCCTTCATTCACGGAGCCCCAACATGCAGCTGTTTGATCCCCAGGCACCGGGGCATTTGATACCGGTACTCAACCTTGAAGAAAGCGAAGTCCAGCGACAAATGACTGTTTGCAATGCCTGTCGTTATTGCGAGGGCTTCTGCGCTGTATTCCCGGCCATGACAAGGCGTCTGGAGTTTTCTCAGGCGGATATCCATTACCTGGCTAACCTTTGCCATAACTGCGGTGCGTGCCTGCATGCCTGTCAGTACGCTGCCCCTCACGAGTTCGAAATCAATGTGCCCAAGGCCATGGCCAAGGTCCGCCTCGACACTTACGCCGAGTACGCCTGGCCACAGGTGATGGGCAAGTTGTACCGGCGCAACGGACTGACTTTGGCGCTGGCATCCGGTGCAGGGCTCGCTCTGTTTCTCTGCCTCACGTTGTTGGCGATGGGCAATCTATTTACCGCAATGCCCGGGGGGAATTTCTACGGGATCTTCCCGCATAACACCCTGGCACTGATGTTCGGTGCGGTCTTCGGTTTCGCGGTAATTGCTTTGACGATTGGCGTGCGACGCTTCTGGCGCAACGTTTCACCGGCGGATGCGCCCCGCCAGGAAAAGACCGCCGCTGCGCTGGAGGCCACGGCCAACGTCGCCCAACTAAAATACCTGGACGGGGGTCATGGCGAGGGCTGCAATAACGCCGATGATCAATTCACCCAGTGGCGGCGACGCTTCCACCACTTCACCTTCTACGGCTTCATGCTGTGCTTCGCCGCCACGGGTGTCGCCACGCTCTACCATTTCCTGTTGGACTGGTCGGCGCCCTACCCCGTCCTGAGCTTGCCGGTAATGCTGGGTATCACCGGTGGACTCGGCCTGCTGATCGGCCCCGCAGGCCTGTTGTGGCTGAACCTGCGTCGCCACCCCGAGCACGGCGACGAGAATCAGAAACCCATGGATCGCGGCTTTATCGCACTGCTGTTTCTAGTTAGCGCCAGCGGCCTCGCACTTCTCGCGTTTCGCGACACCACTGCCCTGGGCCTGTTGCTGGCGATCCATCTCGGCCTGGTCATGGCGTTTTTCCTGACCATGCCCTACAGCAAATTCGCCCATGGCATCTTCCGCAGCGCCGCGCTGCTCAAATACTCCATCGAAAAACGCCAACCGAACCCGATCAACGCTGGAAGCGACTGATCGCTGAGCCATCCATTCCAAAAACAATATTGATCACCACGGTAGCCATGATGAAAACAACAACTCAAGACACCCGATCCAAGGGGTCGAAACTGGGCGCCATCCTGCGGGTCACCAGCGGCAATTTTCTCGAACAGTTCGACTTTTTTCTGTTCGGGTTCTACGCGACCTACATCTCGCAGACTTTCTTCCCTGCCACCAGCGAGTTCGCTTCGCTGATGATGACCTTCGCCGTATTCGGCTCGGGGTTCCTGATGCGTCCGTTGGGCGCTATCGTGCTGGGGGCGTACATCGACAAGGTGGGACGGCGCAAGGGACTGATCGTGACGCTGTCGATCATGGCTGCCGGAACGGTATTAATCGCCTTGGTGCCCGGCTACGCCAGCATAGGCATCGCAGCGCCGATATTGGTGTTGCTCGGGCGACTGTTGCAGGGATTCTCCGCGGGTGCGGAAATGGGTGGTGTTTCCGTGTACCTGGCTGAAATCGCCACGCCCGGACGCCGGGGTTTCTTTACCAGTTGGCAGTCGGCCAGCCAACAAGTGGCAATCATTCTTGCGGCTTCGTTGGGTTATGCGATTAACGCGTCCATGGACGCTGCGGACGTTGCAGCCTGGGGATGGCGTATCCCATTCTTCATTGGTTGCCTGATTATCCCGTTCATCTTCATCATTCGCCGCTCGCTACAGGAAACCGATGCTTTCAAAGCGCGCAGCCATCACCCAAGTGCCAGCGAAGTCTTTCGCTCGATGCGGGACAACTGGCGCACGGTACTGGCTGGTGGTCTGTTAGCGTCGATGACCACCACCACGTTCTATCTCATTACCGTCTACACCCCGACTTTCGGCCGGTCTGTACTGAACCTGAGCACCAGCGACAGTCTGGTGGTCACGCTCTTCGTCGGCTTGAGCAACTTCATCTGGCTACCCATCGGCGGTACGATCTCTGATCGCATCGGTCGCCGCCCCTTGTTGCTGGCGGTCAGCTTGCTGTGCATCTTCACCGCCTATCCCGCCATGCATTGGCTGGCCGCCGCGGCAAGCTTCGAACGACTGCTCGCCGTGCTGCTGTACTTCTCTTTTTTCTTTGGCATTTACAACGGCGCGATGGTTGCGGCATTGACCGAGGTAATGCCGCAGAACGTACGAGTCGTAGGATTTTCACTGGCATTCAGTTTGGCAACGGCTGTGTTTGGCGGTTTTACGCCCGCCATCTCAACAATCCTGGTGCAGGCAACAGGGGACAAGGCGTCGCCCGCCTACTGGCTGATGTTTGCTGCGGTGTGTGGGTTCACAGCGACGACGATCCTGTATCGCAGGCAAAAAGCAGTGCCAGTCAACGCTTGATCAAAGAGAGGTTTCGGCGGAATTCAGGGCTTTGCGCTGAATAAATATCGCGCCCTGGCCTGCATTGAGTCATCTTCATCTCAATGCAGGCCAACAACCTACCTATCCTTTCCAGAGCCCTGCTCCACAATCGACCTGATAAGTGCTGTGCAGGACGGCATCAAATTTTGAATTGCCCCAGCAAGCTTTGCAGGTGGTTGCCGATCATATACATCTCATCGACTGTCTTGACCCCGAGCTGAGTCTGGCCGGCTACGCTGTCAATTGCGCGCGCGATCTGATGCACTCCGCGGTTAATCTCTTCAGCCACTGAGGTCTGCTCCTGGGCAGCGCTCGCGATCTGTGCGTTCATTGCATTGATAGTCGCGATCAGTTCGACCGTATTGCCCAGGAACTCAGCCGCCTGATCGGCCTGGGCGTTAGCACCTTGAGCGGCTTGCGTGGATTGGCGCATGGCACTGACTACGCCACCCGTAGTGCTCTTGAGATGCTCAACCATTGCCTGGATTTCCTGGGTACTGCGCTGAGTACGACTGGCCAGGGCTCGCACTTCATCAGCCACGACCGCAAACCCGCGCCCGGCAGCACCGGCACGGGCTGCTTCAATGGCCGCATTGAGTGCCAGAAGATTGGTCTGTTCAGCAATCGAGCGAATGACATCCAGCACGGTGACGATAGAAGCTACATCATTTTGAAGACTGTTCATGGAGATGCCGCTCTCATCAAGCTCCACGGTCAGAGCCTGAATTCGAGTCATGCTGCCATTGACGACTTGCCTCGCTTGTCGAGACTGTCTGTCGGTCTCGACGGCTGCGTCTGCAGCATTGTGCGCACTGACCGAGACTTCTTGCGCTGCCGATGACATCTCGTTTATCGCCGCGGCCACCTGGTCGGTTTCCTGGCGCTGCTTATCCATAGCGCGGTCGATTTGTCTGCTCTGCTCGGCCACATGGCTCACAGATCCATTCAACCGCTCGCTCATGGCAACGATCTGGCTGACGAGGCTGTGAATCTTTTCGATAAACGCATTGAACGAACCGGCAAGTTGTCCCAGCTCATCTCGACTTACAAGCGGCAGCCGCCGCGTCAGATCACCCTCACCCGCAGCGATTTCGTCAAGGTGGGTTCGGATAAGGCTCAAGGGACGCAAACTGCGCCTGACCAGCAGTAGAGTCAGTGCCCAGAAAATGCCAATCAGTGCGGTAGCGGTGATGGCAATGCTGTACATCAAGTTGCGTACCCGCAAATCAACATCGGCCCGCACCTTAGCGATCTGAACTTCAATACTGTCCAGATTGATCGCGGTGACCACCACCATGTCCCACTTGGGCAAATAGAAGCTGTATGCGAGTTTTGGCACCACTTTATCGGTGTTGACCACGCCACCTGAATAGTTGACGAAGTGAGTGTCATTTTTTGCCGCCGCGACCATTTCACGGTTCAAATAAATCCCGTTGGCGTCCTTGCGATCACTCATGTTGATGCCGACTCCTTCGCTGCTGTCACCGCGAAACAGGCGCACGACCTGGCTGTCATACCCGATGAAATAACCGTCATCACCATACTTCACTTTCGACAAGCGGCTGATCGCCAAGGCTCGGCTGGAGGGATCCCCGGGAGCCGCTCGATCATAAAGCTCGGCTATAGAAGTGCGAGCAATACTTGCGTAATCCTTTAACCGAATGCGACTCTCCTCAAGCAGTCGCTCGCGGGTGTAAGCGACTTCTTGCTCGGCCTGGGCCTTCAAAGTGCCGCGGGTGCTCAAACCTGAAACCAGAGCAAACAACATCACGGGTAATAAGGTCAGCAATAGTATTTTGGTTTTGAATGACATCGTTGAAATCCTTCACCCAATCCTATGAAGCCGCCACTAAAAAGGCGACCTGCGGGAAACGCGAGGCCGCGATCAGGGGATCACCAAAGAACGATGTCGTAGGTAAAGTAGATCCGGTTGCTGTCTCGGCCACGGGAATAATCCGAGCGGTAAACGTAGTTACGCAACCGCACACCCAGGCCTTTGAAGGTGCCTTGCTGCACGACGTAAGCCAGTTCGGCATCACGCTCCCACTCTTTTACCGTGGTGTTGGATTTACCGTCGTCGCCGCTCAGATAACGGGTGGAGAACGTCAGGCCCGGCACGCCGACGGCAGCAAAGTTATAGCCGTAGTTAAGCATCCAGGTTTTTTCATCTTCCTCGACGAACTTGCCTATTCCGGCGTTGCTGAACGAGTAAACCGTAGCGCCACTGATAAAGGGCAAACCAGCATCACCACTCAGGGTCTGGTATCCGCCACCGAAGGTATGGCCGGAGATAGCGTAGGACAGCTGCCCGCTCAGCATGTTGTTGTCGATCTTGCCACCGTAGGCAGAGCCGGTGTCGACACTGTTGAAGTAGCGCAAATCACTGGTCAGCACGCCGCCGCCCAAGGGAAGATCGTGCTGGATACCCGCAAAATTCTGACGGTAAAAATTTTCCAGTTCGCCGTAGAAGTAACTCAAGCGAATGGTTTTCCCCAGTTTGTATTCGGCCCCTGCGTAGCTGAAGTCGCCTGATTTATCACCGCCATAACCGTCGGGCACAATCGGCATGCTGTCGGTGGAATCACGCTGTTTGAATCGATCCAGGTAGCCCCCGGAGAGGGTGAGATTGTCGATGTCGCCGCTACTGATCTGTGTGCCCTGGAACGTTTGCGGCAATAGTCGCGCATCGTTGTAGATCAGCACCGGAGTCTTGGGTAACAAGGTGCCGTATTTGACCGTGGTCTTGGCCAGTTGGGCCTTGGCCGTCATACCCAGGCTTGCGAATTCGTCAGCCGCGCGACCGTCATCATGGACGGGCAACAAGCCCGTGCCGCTGCGGCCACGGCCGGAGTCGAGCTTGACCCCGAACAGCCCCAGGGCATCCACACCCACCCCGATGGTGCCGGGAGTAAACCCTGACTGGTAATCCAGCAGAAAGCCCTGGGCCCACTCGGTGCGTTCGCTCTTCGCTGTCCTTGCTGACCTGGCACTCAAGCCATGCTCGTCGCGGAAGTTCTCGTTGAAGTAGACGTTGCGCAATTGAAGCTTGAGCTTGCTGTCGTCGATAAAACCTTCAGCGCTAACACTCGCCAATGGCACAAGTGCAAGAAGAGGAAATGAAACTCCACGGGTGAACAAAGTTGTCATAGCGAACTACTCATTGTTGTTATTTGGCGTGCAGAACAGCGCGCGCCTCGCTGGCGAGGCGCGTCAGGAGAAAACCAGTGAACCGGTGGTTTGGGTGAATCAGGTGAAGAGGCTGATCGCCCCGGTCAGCAGGGCGAGCGCGGTAATCACCAGAGAGGTGAGTACCGCCCATTTGACGGTGGCTTTCTGAAAGTCGCCGATGTCGCGATCGACCATTCCGACCAGCAACAGGGTCGAAGCCACCAGCGGGCTCATCAAGTGCACCGGCTGACCCAGTACCGATGCCCTGGCAATTTCCAGGGGATCAATACCGTAGGCTGCGGCAGCGTTGGCGAGGATCGGCACCACGCCGAAGTAATAGGCATCATTGGACAGCACGAACGTCAGCGGCATGCTGGTAATCGCCACCACCAGCGGGAACAGATGCCCCCAGGACGGTGGAATCCACTCCACCAATGTCTGCGCCAGCGCATCGACCATTTTCGTGCCGGAGAAAATCCCGGCGAAGATGCCTGCGGCAAACACCAACAGTACGACGGTCATGGCGTTGCCCGAATGAGCAAGGATGCGTTCCTTCTGAATATCCAGTTGCGGATAGTTGATCATCAGCGCCAGTACGAATCCGATCAGGAACAGGATCGCGGAATGCATGATCCCCATCACCAGCGCTACCATCACCGCGATCACCAACAGCAGGTTGACGTAAGCCAGTTTCGGTCGCTTGTGTGGCGTGTCTTCAAGTATCGCCTTGATGTAGCAATTTCCCCCGCCGCTTTCCAACTGGATATTGCCGATACGCTTGCGCTCGGCACGGCCCAGCAGGAAGGCAGTGAACACCACCCACATCGCGCCGCCAATCATGGTCGGCAGCAAGGGAACGAAGTATTCACCGGCATCCAGGCCCAGCGCCGCGATCGCTCGGGTCGCGGGCCCTCCCCAAGGGGTCATGCCACTCATGATGCTCAGAGAAAGCATGGCAATGGTCGCCAGGATCATTGGATTCATCCCGATACGTTTGTACAGGGGAAGCATGGCCGCACAGGTAATCATGTAGGTGGTGGTGCCATCACCGTCCAGGGCCACCAACAGCGACAGCAACGCTGTGCCGACCGCGATTTTCATCGGGTCGCCGTTGACGCGCTTGAGGATCTTGCGGATCAGCGGGTCAAACAGGCCGGCGTCGATCATCAAGCCGAAAAACAAGATCGCGAACAGCAGGAGCGCGGCCGAAGGTGCGACCATTTTCAAGCCGTCGAGCATCATCTTGCCGGTAGTGCCCCCAAAACCGCCAATGACGGCAAACACAATCGGCACCACTGTCAGGGCGACAATCGGCGACAACCGTTTGGTCATTATCAGGACGGTGAAGACCACCACCATGGCCAAGCCAAGCAATGCGAGCATAGGTAAGTTCTCTTGTTCTTATGAGTAGCGTGGCCGACGCACAGACGCACGACCCCGTGCCCGCCAGATGGCACGATCAACGGTACCTGGCGGGGGGTGTTAATTGAAGTATTGAAGGGGGCTCGATTCAGCCGTGACCGTTTAGACGTGCTCCGTGACCTTCAGGCCGTCCCAGTCCGGCGTCTGGACTTGGGTAGGGGGCACCGCGGGCAAAGGTGTGCCGTCCAGGGTGCGCAGCAGGGTCTCGCGATCGCAGGCGTTCTCCGAGATGGACATCACCACGGTAGCCACCGCGTTGCTTGCCAGACTGGTCAATGCCCGGGCCTCCGACATGAAGCGGTCGATGCCGATCAGCAGGGCGAGTCCGGCCAGGGGAATGTCATGGATCACGGTGAGTGTCGAAGCCAGCGCGACAAAACCGGCGCCGGTGACACCCGCAGCCCCCTTGGAGGACAAGAGCATGATCGCCAGCATGGTCACAGTCTGGGTCAGGCTCAGTTCGATGTTGCAGGCTTGGGCAATGAACACTGCTGCCAGCGAGAGGTAGATCGCCGTACCGTCGAGGTTGAACGAGTAGCCCGTTGGCAACACCAACCCCACCACGCCTTTTTTGCAACCCAGGGCTTGCAGCTTTTCCAGCATCCGCGGCATCACAGGCTCAGTGGAAGAAGTCCCCAACACCACCAGGAACTCTTCCCGGAAATAGCGCAGCAACTTCCACAGACTGAAGCCATTGGCCCGGCAAATGCTCCCCAACACCACAAAGACGAAGAACGCGCAGGCGATGTACAGCGTCATGATCAACTTGGCCAACGAGCCCAGCGATGTAATACCGTACTGGCCTACGGTGAACGCCAAAGCGCCAAAGGCACCGATCGGAGCGAAGCGCATCAGGTAGGAGAAGATCTTGAACACCATGTGCGAGGCAGATTCCAGCACATCCAGTACCGGCTTGCCACGCTCGCCTATGGCCGAGAGTGCAAAACCGCAAAGCACTGCGATGAACAACACCGGCAGCACTTCACCTTTATTGAAAGCACCGATGAACGTGTCCGGGATGATGTGCATGAAAAAATCGACTACTCCCAGCTTCGCGGCGGAATCGGTGTACTGCGACAGGCCCTGGGTGCTCAACTGGGTAGGGTCAATGTTCATGCCCACACCGGGCTTGAACAGGTAGACCGACACCAGGCCGATGATCAAACTGATCACGGTCAGCGCCAGGAACAGCAGCATGGTCTTGCTTAACAGGCGGCCGAGGGAGCGTTTGTCGCTCATGCCGGCGATACCGGTGACGATGGTGCAGAACACCACCGGAGCGATCATCATCTTGATCAGCTTGATGAACGCATCACCCAGCGGTTTCAAGGCAATGGCCTGTTGCGACCAAAAATGTCCGACCAACACACCCAACAGCACGGCGAAGAGAATCTGGAAGTAGAGCGATTTTACAACTTTCATGGCATCACCCATTTTTAGAATTGTGCTGATGCAAAAACGGCAAGACTGGGGGGAAGTTATCCGGCAAGTCGTTGGGAAGCCGCGGCGTAGACAAAACCGGAGAACAGCCGGCGCGATGTACGCACCACCGAAGCGCGAATGGTCTCACCCTTATCGCCGGTGTAGGACAATACGACATCTATTCCACCACTTGGATGTTCAATGCGTACTTGCTTCAAACGCGGCTCGCTAACCCCACCAAGTAATTGCGCGACCACACTGCCTTCCGTGACGCACGCGGTGGCCAGGCCGATGGAACCGGTGATCGCCAAGGCTCGGTGGCAGTTGTGGGGCATGAAGTAGCGCACCTGGATTGTGCCGCCAGCCTTGGCCGGTGACACCAGTACTGGCTTGGGAATCACTTTGTCGCTAACGTCACCCAGCCCCATTGCCAGGCCGGCTTGCAGTCGCAAGGACTCCAGGCGACGCAGGAACGCTTTGTCGGCATCCAGTTCAGCAGGGCTTTCATCACCGCGCTTACCCAACTGGCCGGCTTCGATGATCATCATCGGCATTGCCATGTCGATGCAGGTCACGGCGATACCGTCGATCAAATCCTGCGTTTGGCCCGTTGGGAACAGTTTGCCGGTCTTGCTGCCCGCTGCATCCAGGAAGGTCAATTGCACAGGAGCGGCAGTACCCGGCACACCATCGATGGCGGTGTCGCCTTCATAGCTGACCGTGCCACCGGGAGTCTGCACCTCAGCGTTCACGAAAGTCCCCGTGTTGAGGTTTCGAATACGCACGCGGGTCAGGTCTTTGGAGGCTTTAACCAGCCCCTGCTCGATGGCGAACGGGCCAACAGCGCAAAGCATGTTGCCGCAATTGGGCGCCGTGTCGACTCGACGCTGGGAGACCATGACTTGAACGAACAGATAGTCGACATCCGCGTCAGGATGTAGCGACGGGCTAACAATCGCTACCTTGCTGGTTTGCGGGCTTCCACCACCGATGCCGTCAATTTCCAGCTCATGGCCGGAACCCATCAGGTTGAGCAGCAGCTCATCCCGTTCTTCGATCGCAACAGGTAGATCCCAGGCGAGAAATACCGGGCCCTTGGAAGTACCACCGCGCATGAGCACACAGGGAATTCGTTGCATGAATACTGACTCTTGTTGATCAATCGGGGTAATTGATGTGTTGAGAGCAAGAGTCGCAGGCTTTAAAAATTGTTTCCAATGCAAATATCAGCCTGATTATTGCGTTTTACGAATGATGATTCTAGGATTCCCAGGCGAAACCACCCTCCTCTGCTGAGATAAAAAAGTGAATTACGAGCTCAATGACATCCGATCTTTCGTAAAGATCGCAGAACTTGGCAGTTTTCACGAAGCTGCCGATGCATTGCATCTGTCTCAACCGGCGTTGAGCCGAAGAATGAAAAAACTGGAAGAAGGGTTGGGCACAGCGCTGCTTGATCGCACCACCAGAAGAGTCAGCCTCACCAGCGTTGGGCGAGATTTTCTGCCCAAGGCACGACGCTTACTGGATGATTTCGATGACTCGATACTCAACATCCGAGAGCTGGCGGAGCGCCAGAGCGGCCGGGTAACCCTCGCCTGCATCCCCACCGCTGCCTTCTACTTCCTTCCTTCGGTCATCCGCCTCTACAACGAGCGCTATCCACAAATTCGTATTCGCTTGCTTGACCTGAGTGCGAACGAAGGGCTGGAGGCTGTCCTGCGTGGCGAAGCTGACTTTGGCATCAACATGATGAGCGGCCAGCACCCGGACATAGAGTTCGTACCCTTGGTCAACGAGCCTTTTGTCCTGGCGTGTCGACGCGATCATGAGTTGGCCAAACGAAGCTCCGTTACCTGGTCTGAACTCAGCAATTACCGCCTGATCGGTGTCGGTCGTCTGAGCGGCAACCGCATGTTGCTTGACCACGCTTTGTCGGGTTTGAGTTGGCGTCCGCAGTGGTTCTATGAAGTGCAGCACCTGTCGACATCGCTAGGCCTGGTAGAAGCCGGATTAGGCGTCTCGGCAATGCCGAGCCTGGCAATGCCAGCAGTGGATCACCCGACATTGGTGAGCGTCCCTTTGATTGAGCCCGTTGTGAACCGGTCGTTGGGACTGGTTTATCGAAGAGGCGCCTCCCTCTCCCCGGCAGCGGAAAAATTCGTCTCGATACTGCTGGAACAATGGGAGACATAACCTCGCGCTTGCCGCTGGCCTGTCTCCTGTCCAGGGACGAAAACGCCGGGATGCACTGTATACGGCAAGAGTCAAAATAAAGTTGTTTCCATAAAAGACCGTTCAAACCACTGATCAGTAATATCTGTTTTTTGACGAACTTCCGATATTCGGTCACAACTTTCGCGCGCCTCCGAGTCCAAACAAGCTGTTCGTCGATGGAATATTGGCGTCCGCTGCGGTTTAGACTGATACGGAGATAAGTTAATGATTTTCAACGTACAAAGTTTTGGCGCTAAAGGCGATGGGATTACTGACGACACGGCCGCAATACAGAGTGCGATAGATGCCGCGGCTGCCGCTGGCGGTGGCCAGGTGTACATGCCAACCGGGACCTATATCGTTTCCGGAGGCGAGGAACCCTCTGACGGATGCCTGATGCTCAAGAGCAACGTCTACCTGTATGGCGACGGCATGGGCGTCACCAACGTCAAAGTGGCTGACGGTTCAGATACCAAGATCACAGGGGTTATTCGCTCCGCTTATGGCGAGGAAACCCACGACTTTGGCGTCAGCAACCTCACCATTGATGGCAATCGGGACAACACAACGGGCAAGATTGACGGTTGGTTCAACGGCTTCATTCCCGGCGAAGAAGGCTACGACTCCAACGTCACTCTCGACAGTGTCGAAATCAAGGATTGTTCCGGGTACGGTTTCGACCCCCACGAACAGACCGTCAACATGGTCATCAAGAACAGCGTGTCCCACGGCAATGGCCTGGACGGCTTCGTCGCTGATTTCCTGAGCGACAGTACCTTTGAAAACAACATCGCCTACGACAACGACCGGCACGGTTTCAACGTCGTTACCAGCACCCACGACTTCACCCTGACCAATAACATTGCCTACAACAACGGCGGCAATGGCATCGTGGTGCAGCGCGGCAGCGAGGACATCCCCTCCCCCAGCAACATCACCATTACCGGTGGCCAGGTGTACGGCAACGGCGCCGAAGGGGTGCTGATCAAGATGTCCAGCGAGGTGACTGTCAGCGGCGTCGATATTCACGACAATGCCAGCGCCGGGGTTCGCATCTACGGCAGCAACCACGTTGAGATCATCGACAACACGCTCAACAACAATTCCCTGGGCAGCCCCGTACCGGAAATCATCATCCAGTCCTACGACGACACCCTGGGCGTGTCGGGCAAGTACTTCAACGGCAGCGACAACACCATCCAGGGCAACATCATCAGCGGCAGCAACCTCTCGACCTACGGTGTTGCAGAGCGCAATGAAGACGGCACGGATCGCAATGCCGTCATCGGCAATACCATCAGTCACACCAGCAAGGGTGCCACGTTGATCTATGGCGACGGCAGCTACGTCAGCGACACGGTGCCGATGACCACTGTGCAAGGTACGGCTGGCAACGACACCCTGTTGGGCAGCGCCGAAAGCGAGCTTTTCTACGGCGGGGCCGGCAACGATACGATCAATGGCGGGGCTGGTGGCGACATTCTGGTGGGCGGCGCGGGCATCGACAAACTCACCGGTGGTACCGGCGCCGATACGTTCCGTTTCGCCGCTCAGTCCGACAGCTACCGCAATGCAACCGCAAGCTTCGATGACACCGTGACCGACTTCGACGTCACCCAGGACAAGATCGACCTGGCCGGCCTGGGCTTCACCGGCCTGGGCAATGGCCGTGGTGGCACCCTGCAGGTCAGCTACAGCGCCAGCAACGACCGCACCTACATCAAGGACTACGATGCCGACGCCAGCGGCAATCGCTTCGAGTTGATTCTCTCGGGCAACCTCGCCAGCACCCTGACCGCCAGCAACTTCATTTTCAATCGGGTGGTCACCGGCACCAGCGCCAGCGACGCGTTGCTGGGCAGCGATTCGGCCGACACCCTGCTCGGCCTCGCAGGAAACGACAATCTCAATGGCGGCGCGGGCGACGACAAGCTCGACGGCGGCGCCGGAATGGACAGCCTCACCGGTGGCACCGGGGCGGACACTTTTGTGTTCTCCAATCGCCTGGACAGTTACCGCAACTACAACACCGGCGGTGCCAACCTGAGCGACCTGATCACCGACTTTGATGTCAGCACCGACAAGATCGACCTGTCGGCCATCGGATTTACCGGCCTGGGGGATGGCAAGAACAACACCGTGTACCTAGTGCTCAACAGCGCCGGCACCAAGACTTACATCAAGTCCCTGACGCCCGACGCCAATGGCAATCGCTTTGAGGTGACGCTGGCCGGCAACTACCTCGACAAACTGACCAGCGCCAACTTCGTCTTCGCCACGTCGTCACCCACCAACCAGGCGCCGGTGCTGGCCACGCCGCTGCTGGACCAGAACGCGACCGAAAGCACACCGTTCAGTTACGTGGTCCCGGCCACCAGCTTCACCGATCCGGATAACGACAGCCTCAGCTACACCGCCAAACTGGCCGACGGCAGTGCCCTGCCCGGCTGGCTGACATTCGATGCCGCCACGCGTACGTTCAGTGGTACCCCCAGCGACACCGCATCGGGCACGTACTCCATCCAGGTCACCGCAAGCGATGGCAGCAACGCCACCGTCAGCGACAGCTTTACCCTCGCCGTGCAGGACGTACCCGCGGGCCCCACGGTGATCAATGGCACCCCGAACAACGACACCCTGACTGGCACCGCAGCCAACGAGCAACTGCTCGGTGGCGCAGGTAACGACACGCTTAATGGTGGCGCGGGCAACGATATCCTGATCGGTGGCACCGGGGTGGACAAACTCACCGGCGGCGCGGGTGCCGATGTGTTCCGCTATACCTCCAAACTCGACAGTTACCGCACCAGCTCCACGAGCGTCAGCGACCAGATCCTCGATTTCGATGTGACTGCCGACAAGATCGATGTCTCGGCACTCGGCTACACGGCGCTGGGCAATGGTCTGAACGGTACGCTGCAACTGACCTACAGTGCTTCGACCAACCGTACGTACCTCAAGGATCTCACCGTCGACGCCAACGGCAATCGCTTTGAGTTGTCGATGGCGGGCAATCTGGTGAGCAGCCTGACGGCGAGTCATTTTGTCTTCGCCGACCAGAACCCCCCAAGCAATGCGGCGCCAGTGGTGGCCATTCCCCTGCTCGACCAGAACGCCACCGAAAGCACACCGTTCAATTACACCGTGACCCATGACAGTTTCACCGACGCCGACCAGGATGCGTTGGTCTATACCGCGACCCTCGCCGACGGAAGCGCCCTGCCCACCTGGCTGAGCTTCAATGCCACCAGCCTGACGTTCAGCGGCACGCCGATCAGCACGGCGGCCGGAAACTACAGCGTACTGGTCAAGGCCACCGATCCTTCAGGTGCCTCGGTCAGCGACAGCTTCGCCCTGACGGTGGCTGATGCGCCAGCCAGTACCCTCATCGGCACCGATAATGCCGATACGCTCAACGGCACGGCGGGTGCCGACCTGATCCTGGGTAACGGTGGCAATGACACGATCAAGGCCGGTACCGGGGCTGACATCATCGACGGCGGTGCCGGACGCGACTCGCTGTACGGCGGCGATGGGGCTGACACCTTCCGCTACACCAACGCGCTCGACAGTTACCGCGATTACGACGCCGGCGGCATCACGGCCACCGACACAATTTATGACTTCACCGCTGGCGTCGACAAGATCGATGTGTCAGGCCTGGGCTTTCTCGGTCTCGGCGATGGCAGTAATCATACGCTGTACATGACCCTCAACGCGGCCGGCGACAAGACCTACATCAAATCCGCCGACGCGGATGCCAATGGCAACCGCTTTGAAATCGCCCTCAACGGCAACTACCTCAACAGCCTCACCGCCAGCGACTTCGAGTTTGGCGAACGCGCCCAACAGGACATTCTCTACCTGCCCACGCTTGGTCAATCCAATGCGCGCCTGCTGCGCATGACAGAGGACGACGATCAGTCCGGCACCTCGATGCTGGTCAAAGATCTGGACCGCTATACCCCCTATGACGTACGCAGCCAGTTCACCGATGCCGATGGCAACGGCATCGATATCGCGGTGGGAGGTAGCACGGTCAACGGCCTGTCGACCCTGGGCGCCGAGGAGCTCAAGTTGTGCTGGTGGTTGACTGACACCAACCAACCAGGGCCTGCACTGTTACGTGGCGTCGCGTTGCTGGGGGACCAGCTCGCCGAACTGCAATCGATCGATAACGTCACCATGGGCATCATCTGGGGCCAGGGCGAGGAAGCAGCCCAGGAGATCGCGCGTGCAACGGACAAAACAGCGGCGGCCGCTGCCTACAAAGACGCCACCCTGAAGGTGTTCGATTACCTGCATACCCAGTTCGGCAACTTCAACGTGTACATCATGGAAACCGGCCACTATCAGGAGGATGCGGCACTTGCCCGGGGCTATTCCGAAGAAAAGATAGCGTCCATCGTCGAGGGCGTAGGCTATGTTCGTGCCGTCCAGGAAGCCATCGCCACCGAACGCGCCGACGTCAAGCTGGCGGTGGACTACACCGACCTGCCTTTGCGCTATGAAGTCGATCCGCTGGTGTATCCCGATGACGTCTGGCACCTGCACGAGGAATCGGCGGAAATCGTCGGCCAGCGCCTGGCCGACTACATCGCCGCAGACCTTGGCTTTCAAGGCAACCCGGACGACAACAATAGAGTTCAGGACATTTTCGACAACGCTCAGAACCAGGGCGGGATGATCTCCGGCACTGACCAGGCCGACACCCTGGTGGGCAGTTCCGGCAATGACACACTGGATGGCGACTTGGGTGCCGATTCCATGACCGGTGGCGATGGCAACGACATCTATCTGGTCGACAACGCGTCCGACAGCGTGGTGGAAACCAACCCCTCGGCCTCGCAGATCGATACGGTGCAGGCATCCGTCAGCTGGACCCTGGGCGCCAATCTCGAGAACCTCGTGCTCACCGGTGTCTCGGATATCGACGGCAGCGGTAACGCGCTGCGCAACTTCATCACCGGCAATGCCGCCGCCAACGTGCTCAATGGTGCCGCAGGGGCCGACAGCATGAGTGGTGGCGATGGCAACGACACTTACTATGTCGACAACGCCGACGACAGCGTGATCGAGACCCAAGGCAACCTGTTGCCCGGAGGGATCGACAGTGTGCGCAGCAGCCTGGGGGCCTATACGCTTGGCTCCCATGTCGAGAATCTGTACATCGATAGCCCGGGCGCCGCCAATGGCACGGGCAACGCGTTGGACAACACGCTGTTCGCCGCTGCCGGCAACAACGTGCTGGACGGGCGCGAGGGTAATGACACCGTGTCTTTCGAACGCGCTCTGTCCGGTGTCACCGCCAACCTCTCGACCTCAGTGCAACAAAACACCGGGGGGTCGGGGCTCGACACCTTGAAATTCTTCGAAAACCTGACGGGAAGTGCCTACGCAGACAGCCTGTCGGGCAACAGCGCCGCGAACGTCCTGAACGGTGGTGCGGGCAATGACACACTCGTGGGCGGTTCCGGCGATGATCGGTTGATCGGCGGTGCAGGCACCGACAATCTCACCGGTGGTACTGGCGCGGATACCTACGCATTCGGTGCGCTGTCGGACATGGGCATCGGTGCTTCGCGTGATGTGATCAACGGTTTCAAGAGCCTCGAAGGCGATCATCTGGACTTCTCCGGCCTGGACGCCAACCCGTTGACCGGCACTGTCGATACCTTCACCTTCATCGGCAGCAACGCTTTTGACTCTGCCAACGCCACCGGCCAAGTGCGCTTTGCCGATGGCATTCTCTACGGCAGTGTCGACGCCGACGCCACCCCCGAGTTCGAGTTCGAACTGCTGGGCGTCAAGGAGTTGCACGCCAGCGATTTCACCGCCTGAGTCCAGGCCATCATCGGTGAAAGCAAGCCTGCCCGCGAGGCGGTGGCACAGCCAGCATGGATGCAAGCTGAGCCACCGTTTTGGCGGGCAAGCCCGCTCCTACCGGAATGTGTGGCGTTCGAAAAGACGAGGATAGCCGCTCATTCCTCTTTGAAGGCGGCGAGCAAGCGTTCGCGCAACGGTTTCATCAGGTAGTTCATCAAGGTACGCTCGCCCGTCACCACCGTGACATCGGCAAGCATGCCCGGCCGCACCGGCAGGCCGGCGGCCTGTAGCGACGCAACGGTATCTGCGGGAATTTCGACCTTGGCGGAAAAGTACGGCTGGTGAGTCTGTTCATCGATTAGCTGGTCCGCCGACACCGTAGTCACCGTACCGGTGACAGTCGGGGTATCCACCCGTTGCAGCGCCGTGAAATGCACGTGCACCGGCAGCCCCGGACGCAACTTGTTGGCCATCAACGGCTCGAAACGCGCGGTGATCGCCATCGGCGCATCCAGCGGCACCACCTGCATCAGGGTTTGCCCCGCCTGGGCAACGCCGCCAATCGTATGAATGCTCACGTCCATGACCTGTCCGGACACCGGCGCGCGGATCGCACCGTTGTCGACTTCAAACTCAAAGGCACGGATCTGATCGGCATACGCTGACGCCTCGGCGGAGACTTCACTGAGCTGGATTTCGGCATCGCGGCGAAATTCCTGCTGCGCCTGCAAGGCCTTGAGCCGACTTTCATTGATCGACTGGCGAGTCTTGCCGATATCACCTATCACGGAGGCAATCTGCCCGGCCAATTGGGCGGCGTTGCGCTCGGCCTCGAACAGTTTGTTGCGCGGGACGTAGCCCTCATGTGCCAAAACACGCAGGCCTTCCAGCTCCTGCTGCTGGAAGCGCATCTGCGTTTCGTAGTTGCGCTTGACGCCTTCATAGCCGCTCAGTTGCTGCTGCAATGCGGCGGTTTCGTGTTCGATGATTTGCAAGCGACTGGCCAATTCTGCACGGCGGGTCGCAAACAGCTGGCCCTGCAAGGCCATGGCTGCCCTGAGCCGCGGCTCTTGCGCGTGTTCCAGCAAGTCAGGGGGCCATTGGATCTCGGCGGTGCCCAGGCGCTCGGCAATCAAGCGAGCCTCGACGCTGCGATCATTAAGCAATTTGCCCCGGGTCACGTCCAGTTGTGACTGCGCTTGCACCGTGTTGAGTTGCACCAGCAGTTGCCCTTGGGTAACGCGGTCGCCATCACTGACCAGCAGTTTTTCCACCACGCCGCCGACCAACGACTGCACCGCTTTGCGTTCGCCCGCCACGACCACGGTGCCACTGCCCACGACACCCTGGTCGAGCGGCGCCAGGCAAGCCCAGAGCAGGAAGCCACCCAGTGTCAAGACCAGGAAGACCACGCCATACCGTGCCGCGCTGCCCGCGTCGGTATTGGCACTTGGCAGTGTGGATTTATCACGTACGATCGGTCGTTGTTCGCTGTACATCTGTGTGCCTGGGGTCAGATCATGCATCTTCGCCAGCCTCCTTGATTGCTGCCGGTCTCGGCCCCGCAAGCAATGCCTTGAGCACCCGATCCCGTGGACCGAATGCTTGTTGAGTGCCGTCCTTGAGCACGAGGATGTGGTCAACCACCGCCAGTACACTAGGCCGATGTGTAATCAGCACCACGGTGCTGCCAGCAGTCTTGAGTGCACCGATCGCCTGGACCAGCGCCAGCTCTCCGGCTTCATCGAGATTGGAGTTCGGCTCATCGAGCACGATCAGCGAAGGGAGCCCATAAAGTGCACGGGCCAGGCCGAGGCGCTGTTTCTGTCCCCCGGACAATCCAAGCCCGCCAGGGCCCAACGGCGTGTCGTAACCTTTGGGGAACCTCAGGATCATCTCGTGTATGCCAGCATGACGCCCCGCTGCGATGATCTTGTCGGCGTCCTGCTCACCGAAGCGGGCAATATTGTCGGCCACCGTGCCGTCAAACAGTTCTATGTCCTGCGGCAAGTAGCCGAGGTGCGGACCCAAGGCGTCGTGAGACCATTGGCTGATCTCGGCGTCATCGAGGCGCACCGACCCGCCCATGGCCGGCCAGACCCCGACCAGCGCCCTGGCCAGCGTTGACTTTCCACTGGCGCTGGGGCCGACAACGCCGAGCACGTCACCTTTGACCAGGTTGAAATTGATCCCCCGCAGGATCGGTTGCGAGGCACCGGGCGGGCCAACATACAACTGCTCCACACGCACCGCGCCGGTGGGCGGCGGCAACGGCATGCGCAGGCGCTCGCTTGGATGCCGGACAAGGAGTTGACTGAGGCGCTGGTAACTCTGGCGGCAGGAGTTGAATTGCTTCCACGAGCCGATGGCGATTTCCACGGGGGCCAGCGCGCGCCCCAATAGCAGCGACATGGCGATCATCATGCCCGCCGACAATTGGCCCTCAAGCACCAACAACGCGCCGAGCCCCAGGGCCAACGACTGCCCGCAAATGCGTACGAAACGAGTCATCGACGTGATACGCGCGCTACGGTCACTGGCATGGGCCTGGGCCGCGACGATGCGCTGCTGCAGCAGGCTCCAGCGCTGACGCAATGGCCCGAGCATGCCCAGGGCGTGGATGACTTCAGCATTGTGGAACGTGCTGTTGACATAAATCGACGACTGCACACCCAGACGATTCGCTTCGTCCAGGCGCGTTCGAGTCGCCCATTCGCCCCACAGAGCCAGGCCGATCAGTATCAGGGCCAGAACCAGCGTCAGCACGCCGAACCATGGGTGAAAGATGAACGCTATCAGCAAAAAGATCGGCAACCATGGCGCATCGAGCAAGGCAATCAGGCCCTGGCCAGTGATCAACTGCCGCAGTGTCGCCAGATCGATGAGCACCTGGGCCGGGTTCGCATCGTGCTCGCGAAGGCTGCGGGCGAAAGCGGCGTCGAAAATCCGCTCGCTCAAGGCTTCGTCGAGCCCAGCGCTCATGCGAATCATCACCGCGCCACGTACCCACTCGATCAAGGCGCTGAACATGAACAGCCCCAGCGCGATCAAAGTAAGCATGAACAACGTGGTTTCGTTACGACTGGTAAGGACCCGGTCGTACACCTGCATCATGTACAGCGACGGCACCAGTACCAACAGGTTAATCACGCCACTGAACAGTGCCAACGACCAAAACAACCGGCGGTAGCTTAATAACGCGGCGTCAATGTCATGACGCGGATCGAGAAAAAAACCCATAGAAAGTTGCTCGTTTAAGAAAGAGTCGGTTCAGGACGCAATCCATCGCGAGCGTTTGCCCAAGGGGCGAAACACCAAGTGCAGTCTGACGTGCCGCTATCAGAGACGGTCCTCGTCGCTACAGGCGCCAATAACTGACAACGCGGCCTCGGGTTAGTGCCGGTTATGCCGATCGAGCTTTCAAGTGGGTGACGGGCGGGTATGTTGCACAACGGCAAGTTCGCATTGCGCGCCGCCATGGAAAGGGAAACCGGGCTGCCAGGCAATGCCTTCCCGCGCAGGGCAATACTGCGACAGGTATCGCCATTGTTGCAGCGATCCGCGAGCTCGCCTGTCGACGCTCTTTCAAGCAAGAGCGCTCCTTGCGAGCAATACGAACAGCGGCGTCGGTTGTTCAAACCGATGTCCAGCATTGGGTGTCGGGTTTCATTAGAACACCGCATTTTAAGGCAGTGTGGTGTCTACGAAACCCGAGGCCGTTCACACGGTTCGAACACCCGGGTTGTTGAATGCAACGCTAGCCGGCCACCGAATGCCGTTGCCGCCTGGTACTCCCAAGCGCTCCTTCGACAATGTGCTGCACCAGATACTCCGCGTCCCGCGCCACGCCTGAAAAACGTCCCGAACCCCACGTGTATAACCAGGGCAATCCCAGGAAGTACAGACCAGGCTGCGCTGTCACTCCACGCTGGTGGCCTGGATGACCGCGGCCGTTGAAGACCGGGGCCTCGACCCAGGTAAAGTCGGGGCTGAAGCCGATGCACCAAATGATGCTGGTGATAGCCTCAACCTGGAGATCCAATTCACTGCGCTCTTGCCCGGGTACCCACTCAGGCTCATAACGCGCCCCCGCCGGAGCATCAATCGAGTGCTGTTCGATGTACTTGTCGATGGACGCGTTGATCCGGTTGTAGACCGCATCGGCGTTGTCGAGACTCTCGCCCAGATTGTTGGCGAACTGCAGGCGAGTGCCCTGTAACCCCTCGAGACGACCGAACAACTCCATGCCTTCGAGGGCGAACGTGCGCAGGTCGATATCACGACCGCCATCGCGACCGGTAACATAGTGGTTAGTGTTGTCACGCACACCTTCACGAAGTGGATGCGTGTCGACGCCAATCTCGTAGTAGCCCATTTCTGCCAGCCAATCGACCACGTCCTTGCCACGGTAAAAGCGTGCGCAACGCGGTGCATCACCGACGGCCAGATACACCTTGCGACCGGCCAGGTGCAAGTCCTCGGCAATTTGGGCCCCCGACTGCCCGGAGCCGACCACCAACACATTGCCGGCCGGCAACGCTTGGGGATTGCGGTATTGTTCGGAGTGAATCTGATGAATGCCGGCCGGCAAACGCTCAGCCAGACGCGGAATGATCGGCGTGTGATAGCCGCCCGACGCAACAATCACCTGATCAGCGGTGAATTCACCCTGCGAGGTGTGCACCTCGAAACCACCGACACTGCGTGGAACCACGCGTTGTACCGTAACGCCTTCACGGGCCGGGGCGTTGACCGATTTGACGAAACCTGCCAGGTATTCATTGATCTCGTCTTTCTTCATGAAGCCGTGAGGGTCGCTGCCACCGAATCCTTCGGTATAGGTGTACCCCGGCAGTGCGCACTGCCAGTTGGGTGTCACCAGGCTGAAGGCATCCCAACGCTGGTTGCGCCAGGTGTGGGTCAGGCTGTGTTTCTCCAATACCAGATGCTCGATGCCCTGTTGTTGCAGGTAGTAGCTGGCAGATAAGCCGGCCTGGCCACCACCGACGACGATTACGCGGTGGTGTGGAGGTTTGATTGAAGTGAGGTGACTGGTCATGGGGCACTCCGGTAGTAGGTAACGAAAAACGATGAGGAATTGATCGGTGAATCAGAAGGAGCTCCAGCCAGCACTCAGCACCTGGCCGGCGCCCTCGGTTCGCATACTGAGAACGTCAACCTGACCGTCAGTGTGGGTGGGCTCGCTCAGATAACTGGCCTGGCCCTTGAGCGAACTCAAGGTGTCCATTGCTGAACTGCAATAGAAGCCCTTGACCTGCTTGACCCGCTCCGAGGCACTGTTCAGTGCGTTCTCGATGCGTTGCAGAAAGTCCTCCAGCGAGTAACTGGCACCCTCCTCCAGGTACTGATAGATCACGGTCGAGGGTGAATAACCGCTCGCTTCCCTGCCATCGGGCCAGCGGATTTTGAAGTTCACGGCGGGCATGTCAGTGCTCCTGTTGATTAAGGTTCAAGGGGGTCAGGTCGAGATGGGTGTAGCTGAAACCGGTAAAGGGTTGCTGGCGCAGGTTCCAGAAATCGCCGTGCTGCTCTCCGAGCCGGACGTTCAGCACACCGCTGGCATTGACCTGTCCAATGCGCTCACAACGCACACCTTCAACGGTAAAAGCAGCCTGCACATTGGCCCAGTCAGGTTCATCGAGCGTCAGCAAAAAACCGTAGCTGGGGAATACCTGCAACCAGCGAGCAAGCTCGGTATCCACTGGACTCGGCATTGCGGCCAAATCGATCGTCGCGCCGCAGCCGGTGGTTTCCAACAGCATCAATAGACTGCCGAGTACCCCGGCGTTGCTGATGTCCTTGGCTGCTTGCAGCAGGCCGGCTTCGGCCAGGCGTGGCAGCACTTCGAGCTTGCTGCGCAGACGTTCGGCGGGTACGCCTTCGAAAGCTTTCCAATAGGTACTGTCGGCATGCCAATGGCCATCAAGGTCAACGGCCATTGCGATGACCTGGCCGGGAGCGACATGCAGCGTCGACAGCAGTTTTTGCGCAACGCCTGTGATCGCCACCGCCAGTGCGGTCGGGTTGCCCGTCGTCAGGCTGGTATGCCCACCTGCGAGGAGCAAGCCATAGGCCTCGCATGCAGCGCGGATGCCTGCCAACAGTTGTTGCGAGGCAACGTTGTCGTGATGCCAATAGGCATTGACCACTGCTGTCGCACGCCCCCCCATGGCAGTGATATCGCTGACATTGGCCATCACCGCCGACCACCCGGCAAACCAGGGCGCCGCCCTAACGAACGCCGGCAACATGCCTTCGATGGCCAGTAGCTGGAAATGATCGCCACAGGCAATCGCTGCCGTGTCATCACCGGGCAAGGCGTAAAGCTGCTCGCGGGTCAAAGAGGGTTGTGTGTTGCCAATAACGGCGGCCGGTTGCTGGATCGCCTGTTTTGAACGCATCGCGGGCGTGCGGCGCAAACTGCCGAGCACCCTGTCCAAATCCGTCGCTTCAAGCATGGCGAGCCACCTTCAACGCGCGCAATGAAACTTGACGGGGCATCAACGGATAGCTCGGCAGGTCCGCCTGCATCAGGCAATGAGGCTGACCGAGCAACTCCAGATGCTCGAGGGTTTGCCAATGCAGACCGTGAAAATAGCCTTCGTTTTGCGCCTGCACGGTCGCGCGAAACACCTCGCAGCCAAGATCCTTGGCCCGAGAAACCGCCTCGTTGACCAGTGCTTTGCCGATCATGCTGTGCCGTCGGTACGCCGGGGCCACACACAAACGCCCGCCATACCACAGCCCAGGCTGGGGCTGATAGATGCGCACCGCGCCCACTACCTGATCGGAAAATCCGCAATTGCCCGCCAGCGCGACGATAGCGATGGCCTGGAAATCGTGGCTGTCCTTGTCTTGCAAAAGCAGTTGTTGCTCATCGGAAAACACTGAGCGGCGCAAGGCGAAATAGGCCTGTTTCTCCCAGGTTTCACGGGCGGGCTTGACCAGCAGGTCACCTGCGCGGAACGGCTCGAAGGTGCTGTCGACCAAAGCAAAGGCGAGATTCGGCATGGGCGTTCTCCGGCTTATTCGTAGCTTTTGAGGGCCGAGCACGCGCCGCATTTGGCACAGCCGGCGTTGATCTGATCAGAGTGCAAACCGTGACGACGAAGGCTGGCGCCGATCTGTGGATAGAGCCGAGCCATCATCGCGCTGTCGGGCTTTGGGTGATGGGCCAGCGGCGTGCCGTCGATGGGCACAAAGGGCACTACGAACGGATACACGCCCAGCGCGCACAAACGCTCGCTCATCTCGCTGATCGCTGCTTCGCTGTCACCCAGGCCGGCGAGAATGTAGGTGCTGACCTGGCCCCGACCGAATACCTCAACCGCCGCACTGAACGCTTCGAAATAGCGACTCAGCGGAACCTCGGCCTTGCCCGGCATGATCCGTTGGCGCACGTCATCAGTGACCGCTTCCAGGTGCATGCCCAGAGACACCACGCCGCTATCGGCCAGGCGCTGGAACCAGCGATCGTCGTCCGGTGGTTCGCACTGAGCCTGGATCGGCAGATCGACGGCTGCGGTTACGGCGGCAGCGGACTCACACAAAATCGCTGCGCCACGGTCCGGGGTTTGCGGGGTGCCAGTGGTCATCACCATGTGCTTGACGCCGTCGAGTTCCACCGCGGCTTTTGCGACTTCAGCCAGTTGCAGCGGCCGCTTGCGGGCGATGGTCTTGCCTGCGGCCAGCGACTGGCCGATGGCGCAGAACTGGCAAGAACTGCCGCGATCATTGAAGCGAATGCAGTGCTGCAACACCGTTGTCGCAAGCACATCGCTGCTGTGCAGCGTGGCGATCTTCCAATAAGGAATACCGTCGACGGTACTCAAACCGTAGAACTTCGGCACGCCAGGCATTTGTACCTGGCCCACCTGCAGCCCCTCGCGAAAAATCAGTGCCTGACGGCCATCGGCACTGGGTTGTGCCTGATAGGGTGAATCCTGCGAGGCCTGATTGAGGATCGGCACCATCATCGTCCGGTTGCCGACACTCAGCGCCTTGTGATCCGACGGTCCGGCGCCACCTTGGCGAGACAGGCCGTTTTGCGCCGCAGGCCAACGCACGCCTTGGCATTGCAGTTCGGCCAGCAACTCATTGGTTTGCATGATCGAACTCCTCGCCGGCAACCGCCACAAGGTGCGCGGCGCGTTCATGCACGTGCGCCGCAGGCGTACGGTCAATCAACAGGCTGAGCAGTTCCGGGCGGCTGTAATGCCCGACCGAATCCATCATCCGTTTGCGTTTGTCGATCAAGGCCAGATCGAGATCGGCAATCACTACGCCTTCGCCGGAGCGCAGCGGCTCCCCGAGCAGCTTGCCTTCAGGTGAAACGATCGCAGTGAAACAGCCACCAGAAATCGGGCCGATCCCACATCCGGTGTCCTGCATGATCTGGCCTTGCTGGTCGGCATCCAGCCAGGCTGTGGCGTTGACCACAAAGCAGCCAGACTCCAGGGCGTGATGACGGATGGTGACTTCGATTTGCTCGGCGAAAATGTCGCCCACCAACGAGCCTGGAAACATCGCGGCGTGGATCTGCTCGCCGTCCGCCATCAAGGCATAACGGGCCAGCGGGTTGTAATGCTCCCAGCATGCCAGCGAACCAATACGACCGATTGCACTGTCGATGGCACGCAGGCCGGAACCGTCGCCCTGCCCCCAGACCATGCGCTCGTGGTAAGTCGGCGTGATCTTGCGTCGATGCTGAATCAGACTGCCGTCGGCATCGAACAGTAATTGCGCGTTGTAGATCGTGCCGCCATCGCGCTCATTCACCCCGATGGAAACGACCATGCCGGCTTGTTTGCAGGCTTCGCCAATTGCCAACGTGGCGGCGGATGGCACCGTGACAGATTGGTCGAGCAGCTTGAGGTGTTGTGCGCCCATGGCAAAGGCTGGCTGCACAAACGAAAAATAGGGGTAGTAAGGCACCACCGTTTCCGGGAACACGGCGAACTGTACGCCTTGTCGACCGAGGGCGATGATCTGTTGGCAGACCTTGTCCACGGTGCCTTCGCGGCTGTAAAGCACCGGGCTGATCTGTACGGCGGCTGCGCGAATGATGGCCATTATGGATCCTGAGTTCGTGGTGATTTGCATGGTTCACATCGGCCCTGTGGGAGCTGGCTTGCCTGCGATGCGGATTCGATGGTGTGTCAGGCACACCGCCATCGCGAGCAGGCCTGCTCCCCCAGAGGTTTGTGCCGTCAGGCAGTCCAGGTATCGATGATCATGGCGCCTTCACGGCGCATCAGTAGCCGCAGGTCCATCACGTCCAGCGGGTTGATCGGGCGGATGCCTTCGATCAGGGCTTTTTCGGTCTGGCCGTACAACGCTTGCAGGGCGAACCGGCAGGCGTAGACCTCACCGCCTTCTTCCATGAATTGAATGAGTTGCTTGTTCACCGCCAGGTGACCGGGAAATGCTTCAGCCCCCAGGGTCGGGAAACCACGCTGCACACCCAGCTGCACGCCTGGCCCGTACAGCAGGATTTTGGTTTCAAAACCTTTGCGCAGCAGGCGCTTGGCCTGAAGCATATTGACCAGGCCAATGGAGCCTTCGAAAGCGATGGTGTGGAAGGTGATCAGGACTTTTTCGCCGGGCTCGGCCTTGATGTCCTCAAAGACTTTCTCTTCGTAATTGACCAGGAAGTCGCCGTCTTTGTAATGGGGAATATCCACGGTTGGCATAGTGTCGCTCTCCAGTTTCTTCGTGCTTGAACGTCAGCCAGTGTTGGCTGCCGGGTTGCAGGAGAGAGAGCGAACGCCGTGCCAGGACATAAAAATATTTTTTGTTAAGCGCTAAGTGTCTGATTTATTTGGCAATACCAATCTGATCCGGTTTTCAAGGACGCATCTGACACTTTCAGCGAATCACGCATTCCCGTAGAAATACGAGTATTCGTAGCGGCAAATCACGAGATCTCGTATCCATGAACGAAACAGACTCTCTCAACGGCTGGGCCGACCTGGCGTATTCATCGCGCCATATGGTGTTCGAACATTGCGCTGAAGCCATCGCGTTGCTCAATCCGTTTTCCGATCGGCTGGGCGACCTGAACATCGCCGCTTGCAAGTTGCTCGGCTACCCCCGTCAAGAGTTGTTGGAGCTGCCGGTCAGCAAGCTGTTCGGCCATCAATTAGCGGACTTGATCGTGTTCACCCAAGCCGTGATGGACAAAGGTCGCGGCTGGACCCAGGAGTTGAGCTGCAACTGCAAAAGCGGGGAGCGAATCGAACTGGAAATCTCCGCCACGACGCTGCACATCAAAGGCGAACAGCAACTGATTCTGGTGCTGCGTGAGTTGAGCCATGAGAAATATCAACGCGACCAGGCCCACACCGAGCGCACCATGCGCGGCGGGTTGATTGAGTGGCGCAACATTCTCAACCTGTTCCAGGAAAGCGAGCGCGATAATCAACTGCTGCTCAGTTCCGTCGGCGATGGCATCTACAGCATCAACAGTGAAGGCCTGGCTACCTTCGTCAACCCGGCCGGCGCACGCATGCTGGGCTGGGAGCCACAGGACATGATCGGCAAAAACATCCATCGCATTCACCACCACACTCACGCGGACGGCAGCCACTACCCGGTCGAAGAATGCCCGATCTACAAAGCGGTGCGTGATGGCGTGGTACACGAAGGACGCCAGGAGGTGTTCTGGCGCCGCGACGGCAGTTCGTTCCCCGTGGAATTCACCAGCACCCCGGTGATTTCCGATGGCCGCATCGTCGGCGCCGTGGTGGTGTTTCGCGATATCACCGAACGGCGCAGCACCGAAAATCAGCTACAAAGCGCACTTGAAGAGCTCAAGGTGCTCAAGGACCGGCTTGAAGAACAAAACGCGTACTTGCAGGAAGAGATTCACATCGAGCACAACTTCCGCGAGATTGTTGGCCAGAGCGAGCCGATCAGCAAAATCATCAAGCAGATTGACGTGGTCGCTCCCACAGATGCCAGCGTGCTGATCAATGGCGAGTCGGGTACGGGAAAAGAGCTGATCGCCCGTGCAATCCATCAGGCCAGCCGCCGCAATGCCAGTCCGTTGATCCGGGTCAATTGCGCGGCTATCCCGGCCGAACTGTTCGAGAGCGAATTTTTCGGCCACATCCGGGGCGCCTTTACCGGTGCAGTGCGTGATCGCGTCGGGCGTTTTGAGCTGGCGGACGGCGGCACGCTGTTTCTCGATGAAATCGGTGAGATCCCCTTGGAGTTGCAGAGCAAACTGCTGCGGGTTTTGCAGGAAGGCCAGTTCGAACGGGTCGGCGAAGAACGCACCCGCAAGGTTGATGTGCGGATCATCGCCGCGACAAACCGCGATCTGCGCCAGGAAGTCGCTGCGAAGCATTTCCGTGAAGACTTGTATTTTCGGCTCAACGTTTTCCCGATTCAGTCGCCGGCACTGCGTGAGCGTCCGGTTGATATAGCCCCCCTGGCCGCCCATTTCCTCAAGCAGACCAGCAAGCGTCTGAACATGCCGGGGCGGCGCCTGCGCAACAGCGACATCGAACGACTGCAACGATATTCATGGCCAGGCAATATTCGCGAGTTGCAAAACGTCATTGAGCGCGCACTTATCACCTCCGTCGGCGCAGATCTGAACCTGGATCTGCCCGACGAACCCAACCCCGGTCTTGACGCCCCGCAGGGGCCCTCCTCTTCGACTGCAATCATGACTGACGCGCAGATTCGCGAACTCGAACGCAACAACATGGAAGCTGCGCTCAAGGCTGCGAATGGCAAGTTGTTTGGCAAAGGCGGTGCCGCTGAACTACTGGGGCTCAAACCCACGACACTGGCTTCGCGGTTTAAACGACTTGAGATAAAACTCGAGGAGTGATTCTGTTTCGGTGGGGTACGGAATCTCGTGCCATCCACTACGAAGATTCGTATTTCTACGAATTCACGTAGCGCCTCGATACCGCCATCGCCCACCCACCAACCAGAAATTATTATTGATAATCAGCTAGTTAGAACCAACCGAGAAAACTGCTGTAAATCGGCACGTCATTCGCAATCAGGAAAGCAGCCCCGCCACAACCCCGTGACGGCTTCGCCGCCCCGTGGGGCGAAATGACGGACTACTGCCATGCCGACATCCTCAGCGTTCACCGCCTCTCGTTCAGAAAGTTACCTGGCTTCGATGCCCAACCTGGCCTACACCGGGTTGTCGGAAAACTGGTTGTTGAAAGAATGCGGCCATCAACACTGGCTCGCGCTGGCCCAATTGCATGATCGGTCTTTACCGGATTTTGTCGATGAGCAAGGTCGCATCGCCTATGCCGCGTTCACTGGCGTAAAGCTGTGGAATCTGAAGCTGGAAGCCATCGTCGAAAATCGCGGGTTCCAGATTCATACCCGGATAGGCCGTGGCGGGCAGGCCCGGCATTACAGCGAACATGATGTCAGGCTGGGCGAACGCATCGTGGGGCAACTGGCATTGCTGTCCACCTTCGTCAGCCGTCACGTTCCCGGCGATAATCGCAGCGTCAGCAAAGCATGCCTCAGGGGCACGCACGCCCCTGTGACGCAACCACCGCAGGTGTTGCAGGAACTGCACGCCGACAATCGACGTCTACGTGGCGGCGACTGGTGCGATCATTACGGCATTGACCGCCGCTCAACCGCCACGCGCATGCTGGATTTTACGCCCTGCCCCGACATCGACTTCAACGGTGCCGAACTCTTTTACTTCGCCAACTTCCAGGCCCTGGTCGAGCGCGCGGAGTGGGCATTGTTGGGGTTACGCTACCCGGGTTACATTCGTCAGCGCGAGCTGCATTTCTACGCCAACCTGAATATCAACGACAACTTGCAGATCCGTCTGCACACGGGGCAGCCAGACAGCCGCGAGACGCACTGGTGTGAAGTGTATCGATGCAGAGACCTCTTCAAGATCGCTGACATTTTTACCCGAAAAGCCCATCTTTCAGGCTGCGGCCGACCATGAGCCATCCTCCACTCTGGCGGCCTGAAGGCCTGCGACTCAAACCGCTTTATCACCATAGCGACCTGGAAGGTCTTGAGCACTTGCACAGCCTGCCCGGCAAGGCACCGTTTGTGCGTGGCCCCTATTCGAGCATGTACCCGGAAAAACCCTGGACGGTGCGTCAGTACACCGGTTTTGCCGGCGCCGAGGCCAGCAACCACCGCCTGCGACAGCGGCTGGCCGAAGGCGCGAAAGGGTTGTCCCTGGCCTTCGACTTGCCGACACACCGTGGCTATGACTCCGACGATCCCCAGTGGCAAGCTGATGTCGGCAAGGCAGGTGTCGCCATCGACAGCGTCGAAGACATGGTGGAGTTGCTGGATGGGATTGCCCTGGACCAGGTGTCGGTGTCACTCACCATGAACGGCGCGGTATTGCCCGTGCTGGCGGCCTTCATCGTTGCCGCACAAGAATCCGGTGTCGCTGCAGAGCAGCTCAGCGGCACGATTCAGAACGACATTCTCAAAGAGTTCACGGTACGCAACACCTACATTTTTGCGCCACAGCCCTCGATGCGCATCACCCTGGATGTGATCGGATACTTGAACGAACACATGCCGCGATTCAACCCGATTTCAGTGTCCGGCTACCACTTTCAGGAGGCCGGTGCCGACGCTGTGCTGGAGCTGGCGCTGACCTTGGTCAATGCCAGAACCTATGCCGAACAGGTACAAAAGAGCGGCCTGAACTTGCAACGATTCTGTGAGCGCATCAGCTTTTTTTTCGGCATCGGCAGCGATTTTTTCAGCGAAGTCGCCAAGTGTCGCGCGGCCCGCCTGCTCTGGAGCGAAATGACCCGTGACCTGGGCGTCATAAGCGAAAAAGGCCAGGCGTTGCGCATGCACTGCCAGACTTCAGGCTGGTCGCTCAGTGCAAAGGAGCCACTCAACAATGTCGTGCGCACCACTGTCCAGGCCATGGCTGCGGTATTCGGCGGCACGCAGTCCCTTCACACCAATGCGTGGGACGAAGCCCTGACTTTACCCAGCGAAGACTCATCACGATTGGCCAGCAATACGCAACACATCCTTCAACAGGAAACCGGACTTTGTGATGTGGTGGACCCTTGGGCGGGGTCCTACATGATGGAGTCCCTGACTGCACAAATGGCTGCTCTGGTACGCCAAAAGATTAGTGAAATTGATGCGCGGGGAGGCGTATTCCAGTCAATAGCTTGCGGCTGGATCAGTCAGGCCATTCACCTGCAGGCCATGTCCACCCAGGCCCGTCTTGATTGCGGGATCCAGCGGCGTGTTGCTTCGATTGAGCCCGCGCAAACGTCGCAACAGCCTGCGTTACCCGTGGACAGCCAGGCACTGCGCGCCCGCCAGTGCCGACGCCTCAGCCGCTTGCGCCTGAGGCGCGACACTGCCCGTGTCGAGACCCTGCTGCAAGCGATCACCGAATGTGCACGCTCAGGTCAAGGTAATCTGCTGGAGAAGACCGTTGCCGCAGTCAGGGCACGGGCGACGCTCGGCGAATGTACCCAGGCACTGGAAAAGGTGTGGCCACGCTACAGGCAAGACTTGAGCTTTTGCGCTGGCCACTATGGGCCGTTGGTTCGTGAGCACCCCGATTGGACGTTACTAAGTGCGCGCCTCTCTGGTTTTGTCGCTGACCATGGTCGGCCACCCACGATACTGCTGACCAAGTTGGGCCAGGACGGGCATGACCGCGGTATTCGATTAATAGCCGCGGCGCTCGTCGACGCCGGCTTCAATGTGCGTCTGCGGCCCATGTTTCAAACACCGATTCAGTTACTGCAATCACTGGACGAAGAAGGCCTGGTGGATCTGATCGGCATTTCAAGCCTGGCCGGGGCGCATAACGAAATACTCACTGAACTGTTGAGTCTGTTGAAGGGACGTGAACTCAATATTTCGGTGGTCGTAGGAGGAATCATTCCGCTAGCCGATGTACAACAGCTACTGCGCCAGGGGGTCAAGGCATGTTTCGGTCCGGGCCAGGAAGTGATTGAAATTATCAAGCACCTGCTCGATCTGCTCCAGCCCCCTGATGCGCAGATCCATGCAGCCAAGACACTGGCCAGGGCAAACGCGATTTCCGAGGGCTAACCGTTAAATCCGAGCGTCGCGTTCAATCATGTCCGTACGCTGTGAACCACTGTTCAAAATCCCGGCAAGACAGTGGCGCTGAAAAAAAGTTACCTTGCCCGATCTTGTAGCCTTGGGCTTTGAGAATCTCACACTGAATGGCGTGCTCAATACCTTCAGCCACTACGTGCAATGAAAGCCCTCTGCCTATTGCAATGACGGATTCGCTTAAAGCGCGGCAGGACCTATCGTGTTCCAGATCGTCGACAAAGCTCTTGTCCAGTTTCAGCTCGCTGATTGGCAGGTGCCGTAAATACCCGAGGCTGGAATAACCTGTACCAAAGTCATCAATGGCCAATCGTACGCCCAAAGCATGCAAATCCCGTATGGCTTGCTCGGCCCCAAGACTGTCGCTCAGCAACACCCCCTCTGTCACTTCCACGCATAAGTTCACCGGTTGTAAGCCGCAACGTTGCAGTTGTTGAGCAATCAGCGTCGCCAGATTCAGGTTGTGAAAATTGATGGGCGAGAGATTGATCGACACGGAGGGCACTTGCAAACCTTGCTGCTGCCACTCGGCAAGCTGTTCACAGGCCTCGCGCAACACCCATTGACTCAGGTCATTGATCAGCCCGCATTCCTCAGCCAGAGGAATAAACTGCATGGGCGAGATATTGCCGAGTGCTGGGTGTGCCCAACGCGCCAGTGCCTCAACACCGACCAGACGCCCGCTGCTCAGGTCGATTTGTGGCTGATAATGCAGTTCCAGGCCACTGTCAGTGAGCGCTTTGCGCAGTTCCGTTTCCAGCAGCAATCGCCCTTGAGCGAGTCTGTTCATCTCTTCAAGAAAGAAACTGAAGGTGCCCCGCTCGGCCCGTTTGGCCTGGTACATGGCAATGTCAGCGCAATGCAACAGACTCTCCATGTCTTGACCATCCTCTGGGAACAGGCTGATGCCGATGCTGGCGGAAACAACGATAGAAGTGCCCGCGATCGTCGTCGGAGCCTTCAGGATCATCATCAGTCGTTCAAGAAAGATCGTGACCTGTGTCGTGTTCATCCGCGGCAGAACCAACACGAACTCATCACCGGATAAACGCCCAACGAAATCAGACTCTCGAAGCACGCTGCGTAACCGTTGGGCCATGACTCGCAGCAACTCGTCTCCCGACGCGTGCCCCAAGGCGTCGTTGACCTGTTTGAATCGGTCCAGATCGATAAACAGAACGGCAAGTTCTGCAGCCTCTCGCGTCATTTCGAGAATGCATTTGTGTGCTTGGGAAAGCAGGAAGTTTCGATTGGGCAAGCCGGTCAATGCATCATAGAAGGCCATTCTTCGAATGGATTGACGCGCCTCCTCCCGTTCAAGTGCCAACATGCACAAGTGCGTCCCCGCCGACACCAAATGAGCGTGCAAGGGGTCGGGGCCGCGGCTTTCCCTGAAGTAGAGCGCAAAGGTCGCCGCAATCCGTCCCGCGCCGTTGCGCACAGGGATAGACCAACACGCCCGCAGGCCTGACTGTTTCGCCAGCCATTTGTACTCAGCCCACAGCGGGTCATTATTGATGTCCGTTACCAGAACCGGCTCGCCCCGATAGGCGGCCGTGCCGCAGGAACCCGCCACAGGACCGATCGATAATCCCTCAATGGCCCTGGAGTAATCAGTGGGCAAGCCTGGACTGGCTAACGGGTGCAAGATCCCCTCCTCGTCCACGCTCAGGATCGAGACAATGACTTCGGGGGCGATGCGCTCAATTTCGTGGCACATCATGGTTAGCACGCTCTCCAGGGGTTCCTCTTTGAGCAGTGCACCAATGACCCTTTCCTGTAGGACCTCATGCAGTTTTGACTGGGTAATGTCGGTCAATACGATCACGACATTTTCGAGCACCCCTTGCGCGTCAAACACGGGCGTTGATGAGACGTGCACCCAAAGTCGCTGACCGTTGCGCTTGCTGATCAAGGCGCTTACATCATGAGGTTGACCACAGAGAATGCCTTCCAGCCCTGGTTCCGCAGGCGCTTGCGCAGGCACATCGCAGACAAAGAACATCAGGGGTGACTGCCCGATCATTTCCTCACGGGAATAGCCCAGCAGCCGAATCAGCCCATCGTTGACATAGATAAGGGATGAGTTCGCGTCAACAATACAGGTGGCCGAACTGGTGACATTGACTGACATCGACAGCAAGCCGCGTTCAATGTCGTTCAAGCGTAATTGCGTTATATCCTTGAGGAACGCCGCGTACAGGATTCGGTCATGAAGAGCGATTTTCGAGATAGACATAGAGCCCCAGCGCTCCTCGCCATCCTCACGCACGATCCGGACATCCCGACTGACGCCCACTATCTTGTTGATTCCAGTCTCGCGGTTAGCACTGATATAGCCATCATGATGGGCGCGTAACGTGTGAGGAACCAAGGAGCTGACATTTCGCCCCAGCACTTCAATCCGAGGACAGCCCCAAAACGTCTCGGCAGCGCTATTGAAAAACACCACCCGGTTGTGATCATCAATGATCACGACCGCATCGATTGCCTGCTCCAGTGTTTGTATGAAAAAGTCTTCCGCCTCTGCGTCACTCGTCAGTCCGACTTTTGCATTCATTGCTGCTACTTTCCATACGGCCACCGGGCTTTATCCTTAAAGGCCTTGTGGAGCACCAAAAGAGCCCTCTTCACTAGAGGGTGAGCGCAACATCCACTACTGGATCCTGATGTCAAAAAACAAGCTGTTCTGCCTGCCCCTGTATACAAAGTCGCTACAGTGCTCGGCTTAAAGACTCAGGATAGCTCTGAAGTCTTTCCCGGTCGCACATGACTGATCACAATCGACCTGCCGAACGACCCACGGTCGCAACAGTGACAGCACCGGACAAGGCAATTACAATTTGATTAACATCTAGCGATTGAGTGATTGAATACCCCATGGAAAGCAAGACTGCACGCCTCACTGTGCTCATTGATCCCATCAAGAAAAAAGCGTTCGAGGAGCTCTGTGCAGCACAGGATTTGACGTCTTCGCAGGTGGTTCGCCAGCTGATTCGTGACTACCTGGACGCCCACGGCGCCAGCTATTCGACCAAAAGCAAGCACGCTACCAGCACCAAGCCATAACCTGGCACGGACCGTTAGCCTCTAAAGTGTCGATGTCTTCTCTGCGAGACTGACAGCTTCAGCCAACGCGGTGTTGAAGTCGGTGTGGTAATGCTCCGCGCCGATTTCTTGCAAGATACCCACCCTTTCGAGCTTGTTACGCACTTTCGTATTCGCCTCGCATAGTTTCACCACGATATGCCGCTTGTGCAGCTGCTGGATGACCTCTTCCAGCACCTGTAAGCCCGTGATATCCATGAATGGGACGCGCTTCAAACGGATAATCAGCAGGTGTGGGTCGGTATGGGTCTGAGCCAGGACTCGCTCGAACGTCTCGGCCGCGCCAAAGAACAACGGCCCTTCAATCGTATAAATCAACGTCCCGGGCGGCAGGCGAGCATGCCCGTTGGCCCTTAGCTCTTCTTCCAGCTCGTGCTCGACGACCTGTTGCACCTCCACGGATGAGGCCATGCGGCGCATGAAGTGCAGCATCGCCAGAATGACGCCAATATTCACGGCGATCACCAAGTCGCTGAACACAGTGAGGCTGAAGGTGATGAGCAGGATCGATACGTCCGCGCGCGGGGCTCGCTGGACCATGCGTTTGAAATGCTTCAACTCGCTCATGTTGAACGCGACCACGAAAAGAATCGCGGCCAGGGCGCACAGTGGGATGTTTGAGGCCAGAGGTGCCAGAAACAGAATAATAAGCACCAGGGTGACGGCGTGCGTAATACCGGCCAGCGGGCTTGTGCCGCCGTTACGGATATTGGTTGCCGTGCGGGCAATGGCCCCGGTAGCGGCAAAGCCGCCAAACAAGGGCGTGACCAGGTTGGCCACACCCTGACCGATCAGCTCCTGATTGGAATCATGCTTGGTGCCAGCCATGCCATCGGCCACCATTGCGGACAGCAGTGATTCGATGGCCCCAAGCATGGCGATCGTGAACGCCGGACCAATCAAATCGATGACACGCGACAGCGTGATTTCAGGCAGGCTCAGTGCTGGCAGACCTTGAGGTATCCCCCCAAATGCACTGCCAATTGTGGCAACCCCCTCGAAGTGAAAGATTGACTGAATCGCGGTAGCGACGGCCATGGCGATTAGCGGGCCAGGTATCCGTTTGAGTCCGGGAATTCTGGACGCGCTTATGACCAGGAAAAGGCTGACCACCGCCAACAGGGTTGTGGCGATATGAAGATCCGGCAGGGCCTGGAGCAGATGCCAGAGCTTTTCATGGAAGTGCTCTCCACTGACCTTCGGTAAACCGAAAAAGTCTCTCCACTGCCCGACCCAAATGATCACGCCGATGCCCGCTGTGAATCCGACGATCACCGGATCGGGAATAAACTTGATGATTGCACCGAGTCGGGCCATCCCCAGCAATAACAGCATGGCTCCCGCCATCATCGTGGCGATCTGCAGGCCATCAACACCATGCTCGGCGGTGACGCCCGCCAGAATCACGATGAACGCACCTGTCGGCCCGGCAATTTGCAAGCGGCTTCCCCCAAAGAGCGAAACCAGCAGACCACCGATGATTGCGGTGTAGATGCCTTGTTCAGGCTTGACGCCAGATGCGATGGCAAACGCCATTGCCAGCGGGAGCGCTACGACCCCGACGATCACGCCAGACACTATATTGCCAAGCCAGTGCCCTCGCCCCAACAACCCCGTCTTCCACGCCTCACCTATCGCAATCATGGCTAGCCCCTCAGTGGATGCATGTGCATAATATTAACATACAGTGATAATTGAAATGCCCTGGCTCCACTGCGTCATGCGGCTGGAGGTGTTTATGGTGAACGCTCAGATGATGGAGCTGGGCGGGCATGCACTGCCAATAGAGAATTTTGAGAACGCGCGTAGCGTGGTGACAGACATGAATCGTAAAACTGTGAAAACCAAACATGCCGAAGGCGTGTCCTTCGACACCCATGTGATCGCAAACCCGACCAACCCCAAGGAGTGGATTGTGTTTTTCAAGAAGGACGCCGGGAGAAGTTATTTCCTGGTTGATGACAACGAAGAGGTCGAGTCTTTCGGGCATCTGGATGATTTGATCGCCGAGCTTCGTGACTTGGGCCTCAAGACTGCTGAAATCCACTTTTAACGTCTGGATCGCCCTTGATCATCGGGCAAACGTACTAAGGGCTCTGAATCAGGCACTCCGGCATGATGCTGGCGCTCATGCGCGTGACTTCGGTCACGCACAAAGCGGCCGATGGGTAGGCCGCGACCTTACCTGCGTCGTGTATGCCTGCAGCAAATACAGCATACGCAACGTATGCAAAGCTGCGAATTGACCACTCCTCCACAACAACCCTGCCATTGCTCAATCACGATTCAGCGCATTCTCCAGAAGCCCGACGCGCCTTCCACTGCAGGGCTTACGCAACGACATACGGCATGCACGCTAATTGACATACGAGACGAATGTTAAACAGCATGCTTAACATACGTATCGTATGTTGAGTTTTCCGTACGGACCGACATACCCGTCAACCGCGGAAAAGTCCGCACACCGCGCAAGCCAACAGGAGTATTTATGATCGACAGCCTCGCTGGGTACCAGTCACCTTCAATGATTTCCGACACGGCGACTCGGGAATCCCTCAATGCCTTTATCGCGAAAGTCCTGCAGGGGTTTTCCACTCCTGGCTCGGACGTCGCCAAGTACTTCGCCGACCCGGACGTCGCGATCGCAGGCTCCGGTCTGGACGAGTTCTTCATGGGAACCGAGGCAGTACAAAATGGTGTGACGTGGGTGACCACCTTGAACATTCGCTGGGAGCCTCGGCTGGTCGTGTCCTGGATGCGTGGTGACATTGCCTGGGCGCAGATCCGCATCGACGGCCACACGATTGAAAACAGTGAGCCAACGGTCGTCCAGTACGTCGCCACCGGGGTGTTCCAGCGCAAGGGCGACGGTTGGACCTGGTTGTACTGGGGCGGCGGAGAACCGCAAAAAGTAGCTCGACTGTAATCAGACATTGCCGTCAGCGGCCAAGGTTCCCCAATAAGGGTCACCGAGGCAGGATGCCGCGCAGTCGTGTCAGACATGCGCGGCCATGGGGCACGTTATGCCCCTGCCGAATCAGCCTCTCTACATCCCTCCATCCTCGCAATACGAGACACGTAAAATGGCACCGGTCAACGTCAGTTTTTTCCGAGTGCCTTGGCCCAATCCCGCAGCAAATACTTCTGGATTTTGCCTGTCGAGGTTTTCGGCAACTCGCTGAACACTACCGTTTTTGGCAGTTTGAAACCCGCCAGATGGTCACGACAGAACAGGATGATGTCGGCTTCCTGGATGTCCTGAAAGTCGGCTTTGAGCTTGATGTAGGCACAAGGTGTTTCACCCCATTTTTCGTCCGGGCGGGCAACCACTGCGGCCTCCAGTACCGCCGGATGACGATAGAGAACGTCCTCGACTTCAATGGTGGAGATATTCTCCCCGCCAGAAATGATGATGTCCTTGAGGCGATCCTTGATTTCGACATAGCCGTCAAGGTGACGAACCGCCAGGTCGCCGGTATGGAACCAGCCACCCTCGAACGCTTCGCGTGTGGCTTCGGGGTTCTTCAAATACCCCTTCATCACTGTGTTCCCGCGCATGAAGACTTCGCCAACGCTGACCCCATCGAAGGGGACCGGTTCAAGGGTTTGCGGATCGGCAACCATCAATCCCTCCAGAGTCGGATAGCGCACGCCCTGGCGCGCCTTGATCCTTGCTCGCTCATTCAGTGGTTGCTCGTCCCATTGCGCATGCCAGGCACAGACGGTCACTGGGCCGTACACTTCGGTCAGACCATAGACGTGCGTGACCTTGATCCCCATCTCCTCGACCGCGCCGATGACTTTGGCCGGAGGGGCGGCGCCCGCGAGCATGGCGTCGACCGGATGATCGATGGTGACTTTGGCTGCGTCGGGCAGGTTGACCAGCCCATTGAGAACAATAGGCGCCCCGCACAGGTGACTGACCTGATGTTCATGAATCAGCCTGAGAATTTTTTGCGGGTCGATGCGACGCAGGAACACGTGAGTCCCGGCCAGCGCGGTCACCGTCCATGGATAGCACCAGCCATTGCAATGGAACATCGGTAATGTCCACAGATACACCGGATGGTTTCCCATCGCCCACGTCATCTGATTGCCCAGAGCGTTGAGGTAGGCGCCACGGTGGTGGTACACCACGCCCTTAGGATTACCCGTGGTGCCGGATGTGTAGTTGAGCGAGATGGCCTGCCATTCATCTTCAGGCCATTGCCAGGCAAACTGCGGGTCGCCTTCAGCGAGGAACGCTTCGTAGTCCAGATCGCTGACCGGGCTGCCTTCGCCGTATTCCGGATCGTCGACATCGACCACCAGTGGCGGATGGGAAAGCACGCTCAACGCTTCAGTGATGACGGCGTGAAACTCACGATCGGTGATCAACACCTTGGCCTCGCCGTGCTCAAGCATGAAGGCAATGGCCTGAGCATCCAGGCGTACGTTCAAGGTATTGAGGACCGCGCCGATCATCGGCACGCCGAAGTGAGCCTCGAGCATCGCCGGAATGTTGGGCAGCATGACCGCCACCGTATCCCCCTTGCCGATGCCGCGTCCGCTGAGCGCACCGGCCAGCTGCCGGCAGCGTTCATAGGTTTGTTGCCAGTTGCGCCTGATGGAGCCGTGGATGACCGCCGGATATTGACCGTAGACGGAGGCCGTACGCTCAATGAAGCTCAGTGGAGAGAGGGCGATATGATTGACTGCCGAGGGCGCCATGCCCGTTTCGAAAATCGACATGAGGTGTTCCTGTGGGGAGATCGCCAGCGAGAGTAGCTGTGCCGGAAACCTCCGATGGCTGATTGTTAGCTCTGATCAGGTTTCAATAACGCCCCGCCTGATCGGCGGGACGCTGCAACGGTAGAACATGGGGTCAAGCCGTTTGCTTCTTGTTCTTGCGCAAGAACGACCGCCAGGTCATGGCCCAATGTTGTGGGTCTTCCAGAGGTGCGCTCTTGAGCCTGTGGATTGCCTGGTTATGGGGCGAAGTCTTGACGATCTCCGGGTTGGAGTAGGCCTCGTCGGAGATCCGCGCGAGCACCGCGATCCAGGTGTCCAGTGCCTCCTTGCCATACATTTCGCCCGGTTCCGGGGTGAACGGCTCCGGCACCAGCCACGGGTGATGGCTGCTCCACATTGGATCGATGCCAAAGTCGCTCATGCGGTTCTGCACATCGTGGACGTCAACCCCGGTGTCTTCCTTGAGTTGTTCAAGACTGTAGCGTGTCATCTCCATCCGCGGGCTCGTGGCCTGCGGATGTGAACGGGTCACGCCGCGTATCGCCAGCAGACCTTTTTCCATGTAGTTGTTGGCCAGAACCGAGATATCGGACGCCTCCGCCATCCCGGCGGCGCCCATGGCCCGCGACCAGGCATAGGCCTTGAGAATCACCGGAACGTTGCCCCAGAATTCGCGGATCTTGCCGGCGCTCTGCGCACGATCATAGTCGAGGCTGTAACGCTCACCATCGAAAGCGACCACAGGCGCCGGCAGGAATGGCGCAAGTTCCGCCGAACAACCATAGGCACCCACCGCCGGCCCCCCTACTCCGCTTTTCGGTGCGCCGAATGTCTTGTGCAGCATGAACATGCACGCATCGAAACCGAGCTCTCGCGCACGGATCTTGGTCATCGCGCCGTTGAAGTTGGCATGATCGTAGAAGCACAAACCACCTGCTTCGTGCACCACCCGCACCCACTCGCGGATTTGCGGGTTGTACACACCCATGTCATCGGGGTTGTTCACCATCAATGCAGCGGTACGATTGGACACGGCGGCCTTGAGGGATTCGAGCGACGGGTAACCGTTCTCCTCGATCATCAGCGTGATGACCTTGAATCCGGCGGCAGCGGCCGTTGCGGCACTGCTGGGGTGAGTCTGGATCGTGGTTATGATCTCGTCTCGTTGTGCCAGTTCGCCCCGGGAAGCATGGTAGGCACGGGTCACGGCACAACTGGTGTACGCCGCGTCGGCGCCGCCACCTGCCTGGAAAATGAACTGATCCATCCCGGACAATTCGCACAGAATCCTGTCCATACCGTGCACCACTTCCAGCGCACCTTGCAGGGTATCCTCGTCCTGGTAGGGATGGACGTGGGTGATTTCCGGGCGCCAGGCCATCGCCTCATTGATCTGGGCGTTGTACTTCATGGTGCAGGTGCCGAACAGGCTGATGTTCATCATGCCCAGGGTCTGCTGCGACAGGCGCAGGTAGTGATACAGCACCTCGGGCTCGGACATTTCCGGCAAAGCCGGTTTGCGCGAACGTCGCATGATCGCGGGTATCAGTCCGTCGGCGCTGCCGACCGACGCTTGCACGTCGGGCTCGACGTCGGAAAAAATCACACCGCGACGGCCGGGATAGCCCATCTCCAGAATCACGGGTTCGCTCCAGACGGGAGCGTGGTATTCCTTGAGTGTTGTGCTCATTGTGCGATTACCTTTTTAAGTACAGCGGTCAGACGCTGAAGATCGGCCTGTGTGTGAATCTCGGTGACGCAGTAAAGGGCGCTGGCCCCAAGCGCTGGAAAATCCTGTGTCAGGTCTTTACCGCCGAAAATTCCGAGCGCGAGCAGGCGCTTGTTGATGTCTTTCACGCTGAGACCGGTTGCGTCGAAATTCACCACGAACTCCTTGAAGAAGCCGGACGGGAACGTCACACGCACGCCCGGAATTTCACCCAGCAGCTTCGCGGCGTAGTGAGCCCGTTGCAGGATGATTTTGCCCACGTCCTCAAAGCCTTTAGGCCCCATCATGGCCATGTAGACAGCATTGGCGATGGCCCACATGTACACCGAATGCCCTGTCCAATCGTTACCCTTGTCACGCAAACCGTAGGACGATTGTTCGAACAGACTCAGGCCGAAACCGTATTCGCCAGGCTTGGTGGTTTCGGCGATGCTGATAAATAGCGTCGGGTACTGGTGGGCATAGAGTTCTTCGTCGCGGGTCGCAATGAAACCGCTGACACCGCCCCCGCAGTTCATATGCACGCCGAGCGGTTGCGTGGTACCGACCACGATGTCCGCGCCGAAATCGATCGGTGCGGCCAGTACACCCAGCGAGATGGGATCGACACCGACGATGACTTCGGCACCGGCGGCATGGGCAATGGCGGCAATCTCGGCACCTTGCTGTTCGATCACACCGAAGTAAGACGGGGTTTCGAAGTAGACGGCAGCGGTTTGCGCACCGATCGACGCACGAAGGTGATCGAGATCAAGCAACCCCGTAGCCGGGTCATAGTCGACAAGACGCACGACGATGTGGCTGGGCATGTCAATCGGCTCACAATAATTGCGAATGATCGACAAGCGCTCCGGGTCAATGGCGCGTACTACCGCCACTTCGTTGCGCCCGGTAATGCGCGTAGCCATGCGAATGGCATGGCCTGCGGCGCAGCCCCAACTGCGCACGGGCAGACCGACCAGATCCATGTTCAGCAGCTCGCCGAGCTGGCTGCAGAATTCAAACCAGGCCTGATTGCGACCATGGTCCGAACTCGGTTCGCCGAACACCGAGGTCAGCCATTCATTGCGGCGTACCACCTCGTCGCACGCTGCAGGAACGTGATGCTGCCAGCAACCGGCGCCCAGAAAGTTGAGGTTCTGCTCGCAAGTCTTGTTCTTCGAAAGCGTACTGACCAGGTGCCGACGAAGTTCGCTTTCATTAAGTGCTGGCGGCAGGTCAATCGGACGTTGCAGTCGATGCGCTTCGGGGATCTGCTGGAACAATTGCTCGATGCTGTCGACACCGATTGAGTCGAGCATTTCCTGTTTGAGGGCAGGAACGGAGTTCGCCATGTAGGGGTGGGCGACATGATTACTCATGGGGTTATCCTCGTTTTTTCGGATGAAACAAATGATCAGGATCGAACCCTGAAAAAGACGGACCGGTCAGGTCCTGTGTGCACACGTATGTGGCCGTTGAGCATGGCGTCGACATCGGCGTCACCGGTATCGACGCGCAGGCAGCCGGCATCGAGGGAGATGAGCTTGTCCATCGAGGTGATCACGATGATGTGTTCGCGCCCTACCCGGCGGATGACCTCGGCGCTGATCTGCTGATTGCCACGGCCGAACAAGCTGCCGTGACCGCCCAGAACGCCGACGATGATGCGGGTCTCGTGCCCCTCCATCAGGCGGATCAACTGGTGTTCATTGAGATCGGAGCCAACCAGCGCGCCGTCCATGACCACATCTACGCCCAGCAGCGTCGAAGGAAGGCCGAGTTCTGTCATGACGCGCCGTGTCGTGGTACCCGGGCCCACCAGGTACAGGCAGCCAGGTTTCATCTGCCTGACAACCTGCCGGGACACGGCGTCGAGCGCCATGTTTTCATTGGCAACGGAACCCGCCTTGGCGTTTTGCGTCAGGTGGCGCTCATGCGGGCTGCGGGCGTAGCCATAAAGTCGCGCCGACACCTGATCGCTGCGCGTTGCAGCCTCATCGATGTCCATGACCTCGGCTTCGCGAAAGCGCACCGAGGGTTCTGCGGCAACGAACCGTGCCGCAAGACTTCCTGCATTCTGCGCATTGGTACCGAACACGGCGGAGTACATTTTCACGCCCGCCGGAATACCCAGGATAGGCACGCGATCGCCGACCACTTCCAGCACATCCCGCGCGGTGCCATCGCCCCCTGCGAAAAGGAGCAGGTCGACCGAGGCGTACGCCATGACGAGCGCGGCATTTCGCGTGTCATCGGGCCGGCTCGATCCGGGAGTTGACGTGTAGACGACCATCGGGTCGAGACCTGCAGCGCGCGCCACATCCTCCCCTAAGTCCCCAGAGCCGGTCATCAGTCGAAACGGCGTCGTCGAAGCAGCCAGACGCTTGAGCGCGAGCAGAGCCCGATCGCTTGAGACGGGTTGTGCACCACGACGCTTTGCTTCCTGCAGAACCTCGGCACCATCAGTGCCTTTCAAACCCACACGCCCGCCCATCCCGGCGATAGGGTTGACGATAAATCCAAGGGTTTTCACCTGACCTGCGTGGTGGAGTGAAATATCGGAATCGCGCTGTTCACGCATTGCTCGGTATCCTGTGCTCAATGGCGAGGCTCCAGAGCCTGAGAGCACACTGCTCAGGCTCATTGCATACGCCCCGTATGTCAGACACAATACGACATACGCAAGGTATGTCAACTGACATACGTTGCGAATGTTAAATTCTTGATAAGGAACACGATCGATGGCGCAGAAGCGTGCGGACATGATTGCGGAGACTCGCGGCAAACTGATCAAGGCTGCACGAGACGCGTTTGCCGCGAAGGGTTATGCAGAAAGCTCGATGGATGATTTCACCGCTCAAGCGGGCCTGACCCGTGGTGCGCTGTACCACCACTTTGGCGACAAAAAAGGATTGCTACAGGCCGTCATCGCCCAGATCGACGGAGAAATGATGGAGCGCCTATCGGTCATCATTGAAGAGGCGAGTACGACCTGGGACGGCTTTATCGATGAATCCATCGCCTACATCAAGATGTCCCTGGAGCCGGAAATTCAACGCATCGTGTTCCTCGACGGGCCGGCGGTGCTGGGCGACCCTTCGCAGTGGCCAAGCCAGAATGCTTGCATCCGCAGCACCCAACGCAGCCTTCAAAAGCTGATGGATGAAGGGACCATCCGGGTGGTCGACGCCGAGGCAACAGCGCGTCTGATCATGGGTGCCCTGCTCGGCGCTTCCTTGTGGATTGCGCATGCGCAGGATCCACAAACCGCCTCTGAGAAAGCTGGCGAGAGTTTCATCGCATTGGCTTGCGGATTGCTGCAGCCCGGCAAGTCGGTGAATCAGTAACAAGCAGGCAATTGGGGCGGGACCGGCTAAATGCACGATGGTGCCGCCTCATGCCCAGGCAAACTCGGCCCACCGGCCTGGATCATCGGTCGAGGTTTTCGATGCAAAACGCGATCGACCCACAGCAGTAGCAACGCCGACAGGCAAATCAGCGCGCCACCCAAAAGCTGGTCCAGTTGCGCGCTGATAGCCCCGGCACCGTGCATGCGCGTCATCGAGTGACCGTGCATGGGATACAGCACAGGGCCGAACAGCAGCACCCCACCCACCAGCACCTGCGGTAACGCTACCGCCAGACTGAAGCACCACTGCTGGCGCAATGGCACGTCTGCGCACTGGCAATAACGACCCATCACCCGGCATAACCAAAGGCCGCTCAACGCCATGGCCCATTTCATCAGCGCATACAACGCAGCATCGTCCATCAGTCTTTGATGCAGTTGCGGCAGCATCCATACGCCGCTCATTGCACCGAAGGCTACCACCACCCAAACGCGAACAGCCCTCCCTTCTGCCCTGGAGCCTGTACCGGCAGGCGACTTCCGGGCTGCGGCAAACAGCAAGAGGATGGGTGCCAGGTGGTGAATCAAAGCGCTTTGCAGGCAGTGCAGCCAGACACTGTGGCGCGCAGCTGCATCCAGCGCAGGCTGCAGGCCAAGCAAAAACACCAGCGCCGCACCGCCCAGCAACAGTGGTTGACGCTTCCAACCTTTGGGTCCCCCGCTCGACCAGCAAACAAACACGGCAATCACGAGCAACTCCAGCCAAACCCAGCTCGATAATCCAGACATGACGACCCCCCTGACCCAAACGCCTGAGCGCTTGGGTGTCAGTTGATTACGGTTTGATCAGGCGTTGTGTTTGCAGCAATTGGCCGGCTGGCCGTCCTGGACACTGGCGTGGTCCCTGCTCGCCGGCAAATCCATGGCCGGGTTGCCGTTGAAGAAGTTATTGGGCTTGAGCTTGAAACCCACGTATTCCACTGGCATCACCGGAAAATCCTCCGGCTTGCAGATGTGGGTGTGGCCGAAGGTATGCCAGACCACCAGATCCCGGTTCTGGATCTCTCGATTGTTTCGCGTGTAGACCGGCAGGCCGTCCCCCCGATGCTGGTTGGGGTAATCGCCAGACCCGTAGCGCTCGCCGGGTACGTAAGGGGTCACCCACAGATGCTGGGTGGCAAACCCGGCGCGTCGGCCAAATGAACTGTCCGCCTGGGCGAGCATGACCGGATTGTGTTCGGCCATCAGCTTGTAGCCGGGATGATTGCCGACGGCGTTCTTGACGTTCGGATTGATGATCTTCCAGTAGCGCCCCGTCTGGCCATTGGCTTGCCGTGCCGCATCCAGTTCATGGGTAAACGTGGTCGTCACACTGTCGAAAACGTTCCCCCAGGTATTACCCTCGCCTTGCGGGCGCGACTGGAAATTGGTCTCGGTCACGGAGTTGTGCTCGCCGTCCACCATCATGTGCAAGCGCGCACTGAAAAAATGCTGGTGGGTCGGACCATAGAACTCGGGGGTGACCATGCCTCCGCCACTGGTTGGGCGAAGCCCGGGGGCCAAAGCGGCGGTCTGGATGATCCCGGTCAGTTTGGCCTCGAGTTGAATCGTGCCGTCCTGATAGAGGTACCAGAAAAAGCCATAATCGTAGTTGGCCACGGTGCAGAAGAAGCTGATCACCAGGCGCCGGGAACGACGCATTTCAAACACGCCCGTGCGGAATTCATAGTGTTTCCACAGCGTGCCGTAATCTTCCTCGTGCATGCAGATGGCGTTCTTCATGACAAAGGGTTCGCCCTGATCATTGACCGAGGGCACATCGAAATAGCGAATGGCGCCCAGGCAATCACAGCCCAGTTCCAGTTGATTGGCCAGGCGACCGAGCCCGTATTCGCCACCGTCGAAAGCACATTTCCAGTAATGGTTCAGCTCGTTGTCCGAGTAGGGAACGCCCATGTCGGTGACACTGGCGCGATACATGATTGGCCGGACGACACCGCCGTCCTTGTAGCCCAGTTGATGCAGGACCAAGCCTTCACGAGGCGTGAAGCCGACGCGAAATTCCCAGTTCTGCCAACTCACCTTCCAGTCATCCACCGTAAAGCTCACGCCTTCAGGCTGCGTGATGTGCAGCGGCTTGAGCCCCTCGCGTGGCTGGCCCAGGGACGCTGAATCGTAGTTGATCGTTGCCTTGGGAATCGGTGTCAGACGGCCGTCATCCAACAGCTCAATCACCTCCCCTTTATTGAGATCGATGATTGCGACCAGCCCTTCGATCGGGTGGGCGTAGCCATTGTCAGTCAACTTGTCGCGGTAAAAAGCGACGCCGCGCATCAGCCGCTTGCCCCGATAACGCTCGTCATCGCCGAAGTTCCCAAATGACCAGGGATCAATCTGTACGTTTTCGATATCGGCATCAGTGAGGCCGCGACGCTTTACAGCTGCGCGCCAGGCAGGGTCGTTTTGCACGGCTTCTACACACAAATCGAATTCTTCAATCATGATCGGTGCATGCCCCTGGGTTTCGATGTCCAGTGGCCGCCAATGAATAAGCGTCTGGCTGTTTAAATCGACCAGCGCTTCGAAGGTGTTACCGGTCAGCTTATCCAGCACTAACGCAAATGCCCGCCGAGAAAATGCGCGACCGGGAACATGGGCCAGCACTTCGTGCTTATCCGGCTCGGCGAGATGCAAATAAGGGAAGCGGCATTTATCGTGAAGGTTTTTTTCTCGCTTGAGGATGCGACTTGCCAAGGCAAGTTCCTGTAGCGAAAGTGGGTCAAGCGGGTGGGACGCGGTCGTTACTTTGAGAGTTACGTTCATGCTTCGTAAACTTCCAGTTGAATGGACTTTTGGGGTGTAAGGCAGTCAGAGCAAGAAGAAACGCAGTGCCACAGCGTCTAGTTGGCTGTTCAATCAATTTTTTTTGTTCGACCTTTAATGACACCGTACAAAAACAGCACGACAAAAAGTAATGGCGTTCCATTCACCCAGGCCGATTCACTTCCAGTCAACAGCCCGTAGTTCTCATAGATCAGATAAACAGCCAGACTAAGCCCTGCCAACGCCAAAAGTGGGCTGATCAGGACCTTGAGATACCGGCGATCATTGATCTTTTTAAAATGGGCAATGACCGCCAGCGAAATAAACGCCTGTAACCCAATCAGCCCAAGCGTCGATAACGCCAGGGTGACCGGGAAGAGGAAAACAAAAGCGTCATAACCCAGCGAAGTAGGTAAGGCGATGCATATTGCAACCAACACCGTCACCAAAAGACTCGCATTGGCTGGGGAGTTCCGTCGCGGATGAATATTCGATAGAACACTCGGCAAGTGTTTATCCTTGGCAAGGACATGAACGTAACGAGTTGCAGCATTGTGAAGTGACAACAGGCACGCAAAATTACTGGTGCACAACATGACTGAAACAATGGTCGCGGTTGTTCCGCCCAGGCGTGTCGCGAATAAATTGATGATCAGCTCACCTTGAGACGTTGCCGCTTCGCCCTTGATCGCTTCAACCCCGATGCCGCCGACGATCAACCAGATAATGACAAAGTAAGCGACGGCCACCAGTGCCACGGCCAGGCGAGTGGCACCGGGGATGGATTTTTCCGGTCGCTTGGCTTCCATCGCATAGAGGGCCGCGGACTCGACGCCGAGGAACGCTGCCAACGCGACCATCAGTCCAACACCCAACCCCGGCGACGTTATCGCTTCTATCGATACAGCCTGAACAGGAAAAGCGGCGATGCCTTTATCCATGAAGATGGATATGCCCAGTAAAAACAGCATGAAGAACTCTGCCAGTACCAATGGCACCAGAATCCTGGCGGCAAAATCAATATTCGCCCGGCCCAGATAAGAGGTCAGCGCCATGAACAATACAGTCCACGATGTCCAGCCAATATCCACGCCAAATGTTTGCAGGGTCAAATGGGTGTAGTAGCCCGACACAATCGCCAAGGCGATAGTGATTGCCACGTAAGAGGCCAGTGCTACCCATGCTGCGCCAGTACCGACTCTTGCGCCGAAAACCACCGTAAGATATTTGTAAAACGCTCCTGCACCGGGGATCGCCCGAATCAACTCGCCATAACCTGCCGAAAAACAAACCATCAGAAATCCGGCAATCAGGAACGTCCCGGCAAGCCCGGGGCCGTTGCCAAGCTGGAAACCAATGGGGGCAGCTGTGAGAACGGCACCTAAAGGCGCTGCGGCGGCAATGACCAATAGTGCAATCTGATAAGTACCCAGGTTGCCTTTCAACTTTTCGCCCGTTCGAGGCGCGTCTTCACGCAGGGACTCGGTTAGCTCTGTCATCATGAATGCTCCACTCTTTTGTTTTTATGGATCACGGAAACGGGTCGATGCAGCAGCGTCCTTGCCGAGAAATGGATGCCTGTTACATCCCAATGCTGACTGTTTCGGGAATAGTGCTGGCGCCATCGATCACGATTTGCGCACCATTGATATAACTGGACTCTTCACAAGCGAGGAAAGCCGACAACTCACCGACTTCATCGGGCCTGCCCAGGCGTTTCATTGGAATGGCCGTGGCCAGTTCATCCAGAACCGACTTCGGATCATTCGGGTTGACTTGCCTGGCGACCTGTTCAGCCATCGGCGTCCATATAAAGCCCGGGCAGATGGCATTGACCCGAATGTTATGGGGTGCCATTTCAACCGCCAGGGCCTTGGTGAAGCCGATCAAGGCGGACTTGGACAGCGCATAGGCCACTTCGCCCGGATCAGCGGTCATGTCACCGGTGACGGACGACATGACCACAACCGCCCCTCCACCGGATTCGATCATGTGCGGCAGCACTGCTCGCGCGGTATGCCACGCACCTTTGACATTGACGTTGATATGCAGATCCAGATCCGCGTCGCTGGAGTCGAGAAACCTGGCGAGACGACAAACGCCGGCATTGCATACCAGTGCATTCAACTTGCCGAACCGCTTCATGCCTTTTTCGGCAATCAACCGCATGGCGTGCGGATCGGTGACATCACCTATTTGCGCAAGCACTTCCACGCCATATTTTTCTTGAATATCTGCTGCAACTTCATTGATTGATTCATCGAGATCAACCAGGATCAAGTTGGCGCCGTACTTCGCATAAATAGTGGCGTGAGATTTACCCATACCTTTCGAAGCGCCCGTAATCAAGGCCACTTTTCCGTTTAACTTGCTCATGAGCTCCTCCACTTATCAGACAAAACAATCCCGTCATGCCTGGAGAATGACCAGGCATGTTGTTTACACGTTACTTATTAGGTGTTCGTTGTATTACGGTAGGTTTTCAGTGTTTCTGAAGGCCGCTCACCAAACAGCTCTTTGTAATAGGTGCTGAACATGCCCATGTGCCAGAAGCCCCACTTGGCTGCCACCTCACTGATCAGCGTCGACTGATCGCTTGAGATGAGCGCTGCCCTGACACCGTTCAACCGTATGTAGCGCAGATAAGTCACGGGGCTGATACCCAAAACTTTATTAAATGCATAATGCAACGAGCGGTGACTGGTTCGCAGCCCTTCGCATAAATCGGTCACCGTTAAAGCTTCACTTTTTCTCGACAGAATATAGTCGCGCGCACTGTCTACAACATGGCGATGGATGAATTGGTCTGCATGGGACTTCTTCGACACTGGCAGGTCGGCTGTCATGCCGAGAAGGAGCTGCATGATGTCGAAAGTCAGCTGTTTTTTGGCTGAGTCTGATTCGAGAATTAGAGGATTGGCCTCGACCGCCCGAAAAAAACTATCGAATCCATTTCTGAAAGCGGCGCACTTCTGTGGCGCAAGCGAACTGACCTCTTTGGTAAAAGCGATGACATTTTTTTCGTCAAATTCGTCATCCGGCGAATATTTTCTGAACGCTTCAATATCGACGCAGGCGCCGTAAATATCGGAGTAGCCCGGCGTCTTGAATTTGAGTTCGGAATCCGGGCGCAAAAAGAACACTGAATCAATGCAATCAAGCTCTTTGCCACACCAATAACCATGGCCACGCAGCGAAACGGGAATGCCCAAGGCAAATTTGCCAGGAAGCGTCTGCCCATGCTGATCCACCGCCTGGTTCATCACCTCGCGGAAAATCTGCACCCCGCCAACGGAAATTTCAGTGACCGAACCCGCGAATGGCCCTGGGCTTATCTGCAGATACTCTTGCTGCCACTGCGATAACGAGTTCGCCAACACGTTGGCGTCGGTGACTGCAACGCTCTGTAGACCTGCTGGGTGAGATTTTTGCTGGATCGGTTGTGATCTCATGGCATATCTCCTGGACGCATCAGTGTTCTTTTTATTATTCGAATGGCGGTTTTACCGTCTATCGAGCCTGTGCCTCGCGTCCTATGCTCAATGGCTACAGTTCAAATTTACACGATGCTTATGGCGCCGGGGACAAGAGGCCTGAGATTGCGCATTTTTTTGATAGCCGCGTCATCCTGCAAACACATCGCTGAACAACAAGCCAATCAGTTGCTGACATCACTTGGTCGAGCGGTACGACGCAGCCGTACCGCTACTTTGCCTAACCAGCCTTGATGGATCAGACCAACGCGCTTCTTCGCTTGAGCTCAGTGTTGAGAATGAAATCATTCTCCGAATAGTCCACGGGGCAATCGATCACGTGCACGCCCGGTTCGCTGATGCAGCGTTGCAACAGAGGCAGGAATTCTTCGGCACTTTCCACCCGGTGTCCGTTGGCGCCATAGCTTTGCGCATACATGACGAAATCCGGATTGCCATAGTCCAGACCGAAATCGGTGAAGCCCATGTTCGACTGTTTCCAGCGGATCATGCCGTAGCCGTCGTCGCGCAGGATGATGACCGTCAGGTTCATCTTCAGGCGAACTGCGGTTTCCAGTTCCTGGCTGTTCATCATGAAACCACCGTCGCCGCACACGGCCACCACAGGGCGATCCGGGTAAACCAAATGCGAGGCCATGGCCGATGGCAGGCCTGCGCCCATGGTCGCCAGCGCGTTGTCCAGCAGCACGGTGTTGGGCTTGTGGGCCTTGTAGTTGCGCGCGAACCAGATCTTGTAGATACCGTTGTCCAGCGCGACGATGCCTTCGGATGGCAAGGCGCGACGCACATCAGCCACGAAGCGCTGAGGGTAGATCGGGAAGCGGTTGTCGTCCGCGCCCTCGATGATCTGGGCTTCGTTGGCTTCGCGGATCGCCAGCAGGCGGCTGAAGTCCCAATGTTTCTGGGTTTTCAGCGCCTCGCCGATCTGCCACACGGCGTTGGCGATGTCGCCCACCACTTCGATCTGCGGGAAGTAAACAGGATCGACTTCTGCAGAACGGAAGTTGACGTGGATCACTTCGGTTCCGCCACGGACCATGAAAAACGGCGGCTTCTCAATCACGTCGTGACCGATGTTGACGATCAGGTCGGCGGCCTCGACCGCGCGGTGGACGAAGTCGCCGGCAGAGAGCGCGGCGTTGCCGAGAAAGCGTGGGTGGCGTTCGTCCACCACGCCCTTGCCCATTTGCGTGGTGACAAACGGGATGCCGGTTTGGTCGATCAGTTGTTTGAGGACCTTGGCGGTCATTTTTCGATTGGCGCCGGCGCCGATCACCAGGATCGGGCTGCGGGCGGCCTTGAGTTTTTCGACGGCACCTTCGATGGACTTGTGCTCGGCCAGGGGGCGACGGACCAGACTCGGCGGGATCGGCATGCTTTCGGTCTGTTCGGCGGCAATGTCTTCAGGCAATTCCAGGTGCACGGCCCCGGGCTTTTCTTCTTCAGCCAGGCGAAAGGCTTCGCGTACGCGCGAAGGAATGTTGTCGGCAGACGCCAACTGATGGGTGTACTTGGTCAGCGGCTGCATCATGCCGACGACGTCCAGGATCTGGAAACGGCCCTGCTTGGACTTCTTGATCGGTTTCTGCCCCGTGATCATCAGCATCGGCATGCCACCGAGGTAGGCGTAGGCACCGGCCGTGACCAGGTTGGTCGCGCCGGGGCCGAGCGTCGACAGGCTGACGCCGGTCTTGCCCGTGAGCCGGCCGTAGGTGGCGGCCATGAAACCGGCGGACTGCTCGTGGCGGGTCAGTACCAGCTTGATGGTTGATTTGCGCAGGGACTCCAGCAAGTCCAGGTTTTCCTCGCCAGGAATGCCGAATACGAACTCCACGCCCTCGTTTTCCAGGCATTGCACAACGACATCTGCGGCCTTGGCCATTTCTCTTCCTCGATATCTGTGGGCGCTCACGCGCGTTGACGATGTTCGATCAAGTGGCAAGCCTGACTGCGCCGGCCGCTACCTGCCCCTGAGGCTGACGCACGCCTGCCGTCGCATCCAATTCCTTTTCGAAATAAGGATCCCCTGCCCCTGCGGTCGATTCAGCACCTCAAAGCTGCTTATGCTTTGGGCGCCCCCCCGAAAACAGCGCTGATCGGTCAACTACACTGACTCGACACACGGCGGCACAGAGATTTCGGGCATGGCTTCCAAAACTGCAATCGTATTCGCTGGCGGTGGCAGCCTGGGAGCGGTCCAGGTTGGCATGTTGCGGGCGCTGGTCGAGGCCAATGTTCGATTCGACTTGGTAGTGGGTGCTTCGGTGGGCGCCATTAACGGTGCCTACTTTGCTGCAAGACCTGATGCCGAAGGCGTCGAGGCGCTCGCCGGTTTCTGGCGCGGCTTGCGTAAAACGGACATCTTTCCCCTGTCCTGGCTCGATACCTGTAGAGGACTGATCAATCGGCGGGGTTTTCTGTTGCAGCCGCAAGCCTTGAACCGACTGCTGGGGCAAGCACTGCCGATCCACCGCATCGAGGACGCGATACTGCCCCTGCACATCGTCACCACGGACCTGCTCAGCGGTGCCGAAACCGTTCTGTCCACGGGTGAACTCAGGCAGGCGTTACTGGCCAGCGCAGCCATCCCGTTGGTGTTCCCCTGCGTACAAATTGCCGATCAGTTCCTGATTGACGGTGGCGTGGCCAGCAATACGCCAATTTCAACGGCCGTCGCCCTGGGCGCTACCAACGTCGTGGTCGTCCCCACAGGAATGAGTTGCGCACTGTCTCAACCGCCCCGAGGCTTGATCGCCCTGGCCCTGCATACCGTCAACCTGATGAGCATGCGTCAGTTGGTGAGCGACATCGAACACTTCCGCACCCTCACCAGCCTGCACATCGTCCCGCCCTTGTGCCCCGTGGATGTCTCGGTGTTCAACTTTGCCCAGACCGAGTCTCTGTTGCAGCGCGCTTATGAGCAGACCCTCAGGTGGCTGGACCGTGGAGGGTTGGAACGCACCAAGGTTCCGCATTCCCTGGTGACCCATTCACATGCCCATGAGCATTGAGGGCCCGCAGCCAGGCACGCCTCAATCGGCAGGCCTGGCCTCCTGGAAGGTCGCTCAGGCGGACTTCAGGGTAAAACGCGAAGCCGGGCGACTCAGGCCGTAGTGCTCGCGCAGCGTACTCCCCGCGTATTCATGACGGAACAGGCCGCGCTTGCGCAGGATCGGCAACACTTCATCGAGGAACACTTCAAAGCCCTCGGGGAACGCCGGCGGCATCACGTTGAAACCATCGGCGGCGCCACTGCGGAACCACTGCTCGATCAGGTCGGCGATTTGCACCGGCGTACCCACCGGCACCCAGTGCCCGCGCGCACCGGCCAGGCGATTGATCAGCTGGCGCAGCGTCGGTTTCTCGCGATCGACGATGTCGATGATCAGCTTGAAGCGGCTGGACTGGCTTTCGCTGCTGTCGAAGTTGATCAGGTGGCGCGGGAATGGCGCATCCAGATCCTGACCGGACAAGTCCACACCCAGCAGGCGGCGCAGCTGGCCCAGGGAGATGTGCGGCAGCACCAGTTCGTTGAGTTCGTCGAATTTACGCTGGGCCTCGGCTTCGGTGCTGCCAATGTACGGGCTGATGCCCGGGAGGATTTTCAGCTGGCGAGGGTCGCGCCCCACCGCCTTCGCCCGAGCGCGGATATCGTTGGCGAATTCGGTCGCGCTTTGCAGGGTCTGGTGCGCGGTGAAAATCGCTTCAGCATGCCTGGAGGCGAAATCACGGCCATCCTCGGAAGAGCCGGCCTGCACCTGCACCGGTCGCCCCTGAGGCGAGCGCGGCGAGTTGAACGGGCCTTTGACTCTGTAATGAGCGCCCACATGGTTGATCGTATGCACTTTGTCATTGTCGGCAAACACCCCGGAGGTTTTGTCCAGCACCAGCGCATCGTCCTCCCAGCTGTCCCACAGGTCGCCGACCACCTGCACGAATTCTTCGGCCTGGGCATAGCGATCATGGGCCGACGGGTGTTGGTCCAGGCCGAAATTGGCGGCTGCGGCGGCCATGGAAGTGGTGACGATGTTCCAGCCGGCGCGGCCCTTGCTGAGGTGGTCCAGCGCACTGAACGAACGGGCCAGATTGTAGGGCTCGCTGTAGGTCGTGCTGGCCGTGGCGATCAGGCCGATGCGTTGGGTCACCGCGGCAATCGCCGCCAACCAGGTGATGGGTTCGAAACGAATGCGCAAGCCTTCACGCCCGCTTTCGGCCAGAGACGGCGAATCAGCGAAGAAAATCGCATCCAGTTTTTCGTGTTCAGCGCGTAACGCCAGTTGCTGGTAATAACCGATATCCATGGAAGATTCCGGCGCCGATTGCGGGTGGCGCCAGGCGGCCTCGTGATGGCCGTTGGGGTAGATGAAGAGGTTCAGGTTGAGCTGGCGTTCGGACATTTTCCGCTCCTTGAAAATAAGTAAGTCTGAAAAATATGAGCCATTGAGGCTCAGTGCAGTTCGGCGAAATCGCTCAGCACATCGTCGCGCAGAGCGATGAAACGGCTGTCACTGCGGTTGCGCAAGCGCGGCAGATCGATGTCGACAATGCGCCGGATCCGGCCGGGATTGGGCTGCATCACCACCACGCGATCGCCCAGGAATACCGCCTCATCAACATCGTGGGTCACCAGGATCATGGTGATTTTTTCCTTGGCCCAGATGTTTTGCAGTTCGCCCTGCAGGCGTGCACGGGTCAAGGCGTCGAGGGCACCCAGCGGTTCATCCAGTAACAGGATGCTCGGGCGATTGACCAGGCCGCGGGCTATGGCCACGCGTTGCGCCATGCCGCCGGATAGCTGATGCGGGTAGGCGTCGGTAAAGTCTTGCAGACCGACCAGTTCGATGTGCTCGCGCACGGTCTTGCGTTTCTGTCCCGGGCTCAGGGGTGAATTCTTCAGGCCGACAGCAACGTTCTGCTCGACGTTGAGCCAGGGAAACAAACGGTGATCCTGAAACACGATGCCGCGCTCCAGGCCAGTGCCTTCGATGGGTTTTCCGTCCAGCAGGATGCGCCCGTCGTATTCTTCGTCCAGGCCGAGAATCAGTCGCAGCAGCGTGGATTTGCCGCAACCACTGGCGCCGACGATGCTGATGAACTCGCCAGGTGCAATGTCGAGATGGATGTTGTCGAGTACTTGCAATTGAGTCGAACTGCCCGGTCGGGAAGCGAATCGCTTGCTGATGTTTTGCAGGGTCAGGCTGTTGTTGAGCATGTTGCAATCCCTATGAAAGTGTCGATCAACGAGCAGCGATGCCATACAGGCGCTGCATCCGCCGCTCGAGTGTCCGGGCCAGGGCATTGAGCCCCCAACCCACCAGGCCGATAACCACCATCCCGAACAACACCAGGTCCATCATGAAATGTTCGCTGCCATCAATAAGCGTATTGCCGATCCCCTCCCCCGATACCAGCAGGTATTCGGCGCCGATGGTCGCCAGCCACGAATAGACCAGGGCCAGGTAAAGCCCTGTGAAAATCGACGGCAAGGCGGCGGGCAACATGACCCCGATGATGGTTTGCCAGCGGGTGAAGCCGTACACCCGCGCCACTTCCAACAGATTGGGCGGGACGTTGCGCAAACCGTCGCAGGTATTGACCACCACTGGCACCAGAGCCGCCAGTGACAAGAACACCACCTTGGCCACGTCGCCCAGGCCGAACCACACCGAGATCAAGGGGATCCAGGCGAACAAAGAGATTTGCTTGAAGGTATTGAAACTCGGACCGACAAGACGTTCGAAATGCCGCGACAGGCCCAACAGGCACCCCAGCATCAGGCCCAGTGTGGTGCCGATAAAAAAGCCGCTGAGGTTGCGCGCCAGGCTGGCGGAAATGGCCCGCCAGAATTTGCCCGAAGCAATTTGATCCCAGGCCGTCGCGGCGACTTTTTCCGGCGAAACGAGCAGGCCCGACTGGCTCCAGCCCTGGTTCGAAGCCAGCCACCACAGGGCGATGGCGGCAATTGGCAAGACCCAGCCGCGATATCTTCGACTGCCACGACCTACTGCAATGATCGCACTCATGACAAGCGCCCCCCGGCCGCTGGACGACCACGATTCAGGCGCCGCTCCACGTAATCGAAACCACGGTCTATCGCCAGACCGAGCGCCCCCACCACCACAACGGCCGCCATTACCAGGTCCAGTTGAAACAGCTGGCGCCCATAGACAATCAGGTAACCCAGCCCCTCACTCGAAGCCACCAATTCGACCACGACCAGCGATAACCAGGCTTTGGTGAAGCCCAGGCGCAATCCGGTGAACAGCGTCGGGATGGCGGCCGGCAAGATGATGGAGCTGACGCTTTGTCGACGGCTGAATCCGTAGGCCCGGCCGACTTCCAACAGTCCCTTGGGTGCCTGGTGGAAAGCCTGCAAGGTGCACAGGGTGATCGGCACCATGGCGGCCTTGGCAATCAACACATACTTGAGCGTCTCGCCGATGCCGAACAGCAGCAAGGCAAACGGCAACCAGCCAAGTACCGGGATCTGCACCAGTGCGTTGAAGGTCGGTAACAGATAATCCTCTACCGTCCTGAAAAGTCCCATGGCCAGCCCCAGCGCCATGCCGATGAACGCACCCAGGGTAAATCCGACGACAACCCGTTGCAGGCTGGCGGACGCGTTCAACCAGAGATCACCGCTGGTGACCAGGTCCGACAAGGTCTGATAAATGTAGGCCGGCGGTGGGAGCACCTGCTGAGAAAGCCATCCGCGTTCCACCCCCAGGTACCATAAGCCGAGCAACACCAGCGGCAACAGCCAGGGCAAAGCCTTGTCACCCAGACTCAACGTCCACCTGGACGTGCGAGGCACCTCAACCTTGCGAACCGGGCGGGTCGGTGACGGTGGCAAACGCTTGACGTTGTCGCTCGCGATGCCCGGTGCCGTGTACTGCTCGATCCTGACAGTCTGTGCCCTGGCCATTTGCCTAGCTCCCTTGCTTGCCGGTCGCGGCCGCCACTGCATTGCCGGCCGGCTGTTTGCCATCCGGGCCATAGGGCGTCCAGTAGTTTTCGAGGCCCTTGGTTTTAAGGGATTTTTGCAAATAGCGGGTCTCGAACCAGCCATCGATACTGACGGGGCGGCGGATGAGTTTTTCTTCCTTGGCTTGATCCGCCACGGCCTGATAGCGGCCAAGCAGGAAGTTGTCGACCAGAGGAGAGGCCCAGTCCCTGATGCTGACCCCGGTAAAGTCAGCGCGCAGTGACTCTGCGGGTTCATTACTCTTGGCCCATTCAGCGAAGACCGCATCACGATGGCTGTCCTCCGACGTCCATTTCGCTGCGTCCACTAGCGTATCGACGACCTTTTGCACGTTGTCCGGGTGTTCTTTTTCGTAGGTGCCGCGAACCACCAGGGCGGTCTGCCGTGTGTAGCGCACATCCTGAGTGGGGTTGTCGTAAATAATGTCGATCAAGCCTTTATCGCGCAGCTTGAACAGTTCGCGACCGCCGAATGCCGCATCTACTCCATTGGATACCAAGGCTGCCTGAGTGCTTCCGGTATCAAGGTTGATCACCTTGATATCGCGCTCGGTAAGACCATGCTCCGCCAACAGGTTGATCGTCACCAGATGGCCATTGGTTCCACGAAAGATCGCCACCTTTTTGCCCTTGAGATCCTCGATTCTTTTGAGATCGGACCCTTTGGGAACAGCCAGGTAAAGATTGGCACGTACGCCCAGTGCGGCCAGCAGCTTGGTGTCCAGTCCGTTGGAGCGCCCGACGACGGCGGGTAGATCGCCCTGGTAGGCGAAGTCGAGTTGCTGGTTTGAAAAGGCTTCGTTGACCGCGGGGCCGGCGCCCTTGAAGAAAAACCACTGCACCTCGGTCCCGGTTCCAGCGAAGGCTTTTTCCAGCAATTGTTGATTGCGCACGATGCCCAGGGGCGAACCACTGAACGTTACCGGGTCACCGCCGCCAGCCGTCGCCACACCGATGCGCAATACATCGGCCTGGGCCAACGGGATTGCAAAAACCGTGGCCAGTGCCGCAGCAATACTGCCCTTGAGAAACAGAGGGATACGTTTGAGTTCCATGTACAAGACTTCCTTGTGACAATGAGGGTCAACCTGTCAGGCGGCGAGGTGTTTTTTGTCGGCTTCGGTTTTCGGTGAGCGGGTATCCGGGCTTGGCTTGAGCGCCTGGCTCAGGCGACCATCCACCCCTACCGGTACATCACCGTCGATGGTGGTTCGGCGCACGATGCGCTGGGCATCGCCGTAGTCGTTGATCGCTATATGTTGCGTGGCACGGTTGTCCCAGATCACCACGTCGCCTTCTTGCCAGCGCCAGCGCACGGTGTTGTCGACATGGGTAATGCGGTCGTGGAACAGACGAATCAGTTGTTTCGAATCGTTATTGCTGACGCCTTGTATGTGTTTGACGAAGTGCCCCAACAACAAACTTCTTTCACCCGACTCCGGGTGCACCCGCACCAAAGGATGTTCGGTCTCGTAGACTTCGGCGGTAAATTGTTCGCGGTAGCGTTTTAAACCCGACTCATCGGTATTACGCGGCGCCGCATAGTCATATAAGTTGGTGTGTAAGGCGCGGAGACCATCTGCAAGTTGTTTCAATGGCTCGGGCAAGTCGGCGTAGGCCGCTGCGGTATTAGCCCACACCGTGTCGCCGCCATAAGGTGGAATAACCACACCGCGCAAGATGGATATTTTTGGATAATTGGCAACAAAGGTCACATCGGTATGCCAGGAATTGGCGCGGGTTTCCTTGGCGTCCAGATGCAGGATAGCGGCACTTTGCTCGGCGGAACGCACGGTCGGATGCGGTACCTGATCACCGAAGCGCCGGGAAAAAGCTTCGTGCTCAGCGTCGTCCAAGTGTTGGTCGCGAAAGAACAGGACTTTATATTTCAGAAGTGCCTGATTAATGAATTCGAATGTTTCATCACTGATGCTCCCACCCAGTTTTACGCCCTCCAGCTGCGCACCAATACGACCAGCGACGGGTTTGATTTGAATAGTCATCGAGTTACCTCCTGTCTCACGAGTTGTTGTGGACAGATCATAAAGACATAAAACACCCCATGACTAATCATCATTTCGTCTAAAGATATAAGTGCGCTCCGTATAACTAATTCATCGCGAACAACAGCAATGCGTTATAAGTCTGCGGTTATTAGCTCATAACTAATTTACCAACATACAAACGAAATAACGGAACAGGCGTACCCACTAACAACGGCCTGAAGGTAACCACTGTCATGGGATCTCCTTCACGCACCGCCCGCTGACCGATTGTCGAGATTCAGGCGTTCTGGAGTGACGTGGAATATTCTGGTGAGGCCCGTGAACATGAGCCGGTATCGGTTCGGATCAGCGACTGCCCTGGGTACACCGCCGGCTCTTTTTGTCTGACGCACTGAAAAGGAGAAGCCAGCATGAGCTCCCTGAAACTTCACCCTGCACTGGACAATGGCATCCAATCCGCTTCTGCCGATTTCACAGGTGGCACCCTGCAATGCCTGTGTGCAACCGATAAGGTCGAAGTCAGGATCGACGCGCAAACCATGTACAACCACGCGTGCGGCTGCAGCAAATGCTGGAAACCGCAAAATGCGTTATTCGCGGTCATTGCCGTGGTACCTCGCAATAAGGTCAGCGTCATTGCCCACGGCGAAAAACTGGCGATTGTCGACGAAGCCGCCACCGTTCAACGCCACGCGTGCAAGCAGTGCCACGCCCATCTCTTCGGACGTATCGAAAACAAGGATCATGCGTTTTATGGCCTGGACTTCATTCACACCGAACTCTCTCCCCAGAAGGGATGGTCTGCACCAGGTTTCGCGGCGTTCGTGTCCTCCTTGATCGAAACCGGTACGCCACCGGCCCAAATGAAAGCCATCCGTGAGCGCCTGCGCTCGATCGGCCTGGAGCCCTATGATTGCCTGTCCCCGGATCTGATGGACGCACTGGCGACACATGTCGCCAGACAGAAAGGTCTGCTCCCCGCCGCCTGATTGATCGGTCGCCGCGGTTTCCTGGCCCGGACCGCGGCACCGATTCACCGCCCATGACCAAAGGAACAGCAGGGTCACAGGTCGTCGAGACGAGGTTTTCGATCAACGGACGGGGCGCTCAATTATGCCGCATGTTATTGATATTAAAGAATTTATAACGCCAAACAGGGAGCTGATAACGATAAAAACACATTTGCTTACAAAGCACCAACTCGCTTAACACCGAGTTAGTAGCTACAAGTGATAGGTTACGCTGCCTTACCTGACCATGAGATGCACAGCCTTACATTATGCGCATCCACCTACCCAGCTTTCCTGTATTCGGGGCTTACCTTGCCCTTACTTGCCTGTTCGCGACCGCTTGGCTCACTCACCCCGCACCTGTGCACTCATCCTTTGCCCTGATGAGTCCGACCCGGGCCGTGGCTGATCAAGTCGCCAAACCCATTTACACCAGTCGATTTGCCTCATCCGGGCTGGTGGATTTCGTACATTCCTCGGCAGTCACCGCCTTGCCTGACGGCAGCCTCATGGCGGTCTGGTTCGCCGGCACACGCGAAGGCGCGGCCGACGTGCAGGTGCGCTCGGCCCGCTTCGACGCGAAATCCGGCGAATGGGGAGCGGAACAGGTTCTGGCGACTCGGGATTCAACCCAACAGGGCACTCGCAAATACATCCGCAAATTGGGCAACCCGGTCGTTGCGCTCGCACCGGACAACCGCCTCTGGTTGTTCTACGTGTCAGTGTCCATGGGCGGCTGGGCCGGCAGTGCGGTCAATGTGATGGTCTCCGACGACTATGGTCGCCAGTGGTCCGAACCACGCCAGTTGGTCACCTCCCCGTTTCTGAATATCAGCACCCTGGTACGTTCGGCCCCGGTGTTCCATGCCGACGGCTCCATCGGTTTGCCGGTCTACCACGAATTCCTGGGCAAGTTTTCCGAGTACCTGTACCTGAGCGCAGACGGTGAAGTGATCGATAAATACCGCATCAGCCGCGGCAATAACTCATTGCAACCCACGGTCGTCCCGCTGGATGGCCAGCGTGGGATCGCCTTGCTGCGCTATGCCGGCAACACCCACCACCGTGTCCTGGCGACCCGCACCGAAGACGCCGGGCAAACCTGGAGCGAACCTTATCCGCTCGACCCCTCCAATCCGAACTCCTCGTTGGCCGCCATCGCGACCCCCGAACATGGGTTGTTGGTGGCGCTCAATGATTTGCAGGAGGGGCGCTTCAAGCTGAGTCTTTATGGTACCGATGCAAAAATGGACGATTGGCGCTCGCTGCGCGACCTCGACAAGTCTCCTGATCCTGAAGGCGATACGTTTTCACCCGAGGCCTACAAGGAAATCATCGGTAGAGAATTTCGCGGATCCAGCGGTGCACTTCGCCAGCCGCTGGAGACCCAGTTCCTGAACAACCTCGACAACCGGGTCTGCAAGGCGCAAGGCTGCGTTTTCGAATATGAATACCCCTATTTCATTCGAAGTCCCGACGGTTTGTATCACTTGGTGTATTCCTGGAATAACACCTTCATCAAGCACGTCACCTTCAACGATGCGTGGCTGTCGGAGCGTGCCAAATGATCAACCTGTGGCAAGCCCATATCAGCTTCGCAATGATCGTCTTCCTGTTGCTGCCGTCCTTTGGCTTGAAGAGGACCGCCCGCATCGGGCTATTGTTCGCATTGCTGGCAATCAGCTTCATACCGCTGGATGGCCTGTCGTTGGCCGCGTACTTGCGCAGCCACATTGATGACCTTGCCGTCACGACCCTGGTTTTCATGGCGTGGGGCTGTTTGCGTCGACTGGATTTCCTGCCGGCTGCACAGCCAGGCACACCCACCGTACTGATTATCTTCGCCACCATGGCGCTGGTGCTCTATCCCGCAACGCTGGGGTTGACTTACCTGGACCCCTATCGGTTCGGTTTCAGTCCACGCCCGATGCTGATCTTCGTCGCTCTGCTCACGGCAGGCCTGTTTTATCTGCGCAGTTATTTGACCGTCGTGATGCTGGCCACTGCGACCCTGGCCTTCATCGGCGGAATAAAACCGTCGCATAACTACTGGGACTACCTGATTGATCCGCTGCTGGGCCTGTATTGCTGCACGGCATTGCTGATGCTTGCGGTGCGCTGGATGCACGGACGGCTGAACACGCAGCGTGACTCAGTGAAAGACTCCAGATCCGTTTGAGATTCAACGACACTTTTTAACAGGGGTACATGGATGCGTTGGCTGCAATCGAGACGTTTGCATTACTGGCTAGGCGCAACAGCGATTGCGTTCATGCTGTTTGCATTACTGCGGGTAGTGTTCTTTTTCGGCTTTTCCGGTTTCGACGCCAGCGCGTTGAGCGCAGAAGATGCCGTTCTGGAAACCCTGGGCATCGGCTTTCGCTTCGATCTGCGCCTGGCCATCCTGGTCATGCTGCCACTGGCGTTGCTGGCCTGGATTCCGCGCTGGAATCTGGTGAGTAGCCGCCTGCTTCGCCGATTGGGACGCGTGTATGTGTCGGCCGCCATCGGCGCCCTGCTCCTGATCTATATCGTCGATTTTGGCCATTACGCCTATCTGGGTGTGAGGATCAACGCCACCGTCTTGCGCTTCATCGAGGACGCGCAAATATCCCGTGACATGGTCTGGCAGACCTACCCGGTCATCTGGATTTCTCTGGGCTGGCTGGCGACGGTCGCATTGGTGACGCTGGTCCTGGTGCGCCTGGAACGCCTGACGCTGGACCGCGCCCGCAAAGCCATCCACCCGCTCTCTGTCACCTGGGGCAGCACGCTGATGGTCGTGTTGGTGCTGCTGGGTATCCTGGGGCGTGTCGAGAACATGAACCTTGAAAACCCTGTCCCGTTGCGCTGGAGTGATGCGTTCTTCTCCGGCAATAACCAGGTCGCGGCACTGGGCCTGAACCCGGTGATTTTCTTCTACGACACGGTCAAGGTCGGCCAGTCGCGCTATGACGAAGCGCAGGTACGTGAACACTATGCCGTGATCTCCAAATACCTGGGCGTCGACCAGCCCGACCCGCAAACCCTGAATTTCGTCCGTCACCAGGCACCACAGCCCTACAAGGTATCAAGTTCGCAGCCGCCGAACGTGATGTTTGTCATGCTTGAATCGTTGGGCACCAGTGCCGTCGGGGCCTACGGCAACCCACTCAATCCGACGCCCAATATCGACCGCCTGGCCACGCAGAGCTGGTTCTTCGAGCACTTCTATGTGCCGGTCACCGGGACCGCGAAAACCGTTTGGGCCAGCATCAGCGGGGTTCCGGACGTCACCCGCCAGGAAACCGCGACGCGTAATCCGTTGATCACCAAGCAGCACACACTGATCAATGCCTTTACCGATTACGAGAAGATCTACACCATCGGCGGCAACTCCGGTTGGGCCAACATGAACGCCTTGATCCGCCAAAGCATCGACGGGGTCCGCTTGTACGAAGAGCGGGACTGGCAATCCCCGGTGGTGGATGTCTGGGGAATTTCGGATCTGGATCTGTTCAAGGAAACCGACAGGATCCTGCAAGCCCTGCCCAAGGACAAACCGTTCTTTGCCTATGTGCAGACGGCCGGCAACCATCGTCCCTTCACGATTCCCAAGACCAATGACGGATTCGAGGTCAAGCACCCTACCCTGGCTGAAGTCCAGGCGGCGGGATCGCGCAGTGTCGAGCAGTACAACGCTGTGCGCCTGCTGGACTTCAACATCGGACGCCTGATGGAAATTGCCAAAGAAGGTGGCTGGTACGACAACACCATTTTCGTGCTGTTTGGCGACCATAACACCCGTATCGCCCAGATCCCTTTCCTGGCACCGGCCTATGAACAGCTGGGACTGGAAAGCAACGCGGTGCCAATGATTATCCACGCACCGGGCCTGCTCGGTACGCGCACCGTCAAGGAGGCCGTCGGCCTGGTGGACTTGCTGCCAACCGTGGCCGGCATGGCCGGCGTCGAGTTTCGCAACAGCGGCCTGGGACGTGATATCCAGCAACCTGCGCCCGAGGGTGAACGCGTAGTGCCACTGGTGCTGCGTGAAGGCACCTTCCCGTTGATTGCCGGTGTCACCCAGCACTACATGGTGCAGATGGAGCACGACGGCAGCTCGCCGACGCTGCACGACCTGGCCTCGCCGACACCGCTGGACAACGTGGCCCAGCAAAACCCGGAAGAGTTCAAGCGCCTGGTTGAACTGACTCGCGGCATGCACGAAACGTCGAGATTGATGCTGTACCAGAACGTACGCAAGTAACCCTGTCGGGGCCGGACGACCGTACCGGCCCCGATTGCTCGCCCCCTTCCGTTTTTGCAATTCATATCTCTACCCCTCCCGAACCGAAACCCATCGGTCGCGCCTCCCGCGTGCAAGCTACAATTGCTCACCTGCACACTAGAGCCGTCACGGAGCGACCATGTTCACCAGCCTGTTGGTCATCTTCACCTCATCCCTGGTCGTCATTGCCCTGTTCCATCGCTTGCGCTTGCCGCCGGTGCTGGGCTATCTGTGCGTGGGGCTGATGGTCGGACCGATGGCCTTCGACTGGGTAAAAGACAGCGATGCATTGCCCCTGATTGCCGAAATGGGCGTGGTGTTTTTGCTGTTTTCCCTGGGGTTGGAATTTTCACTGTCGAAGATGATTGCGCTGCGCCGGGTGGTGTTCGGCTTGGGCACCTTGCAAGTGCTGATATCCGGGGCAGCGTTGGGCGCCTTGTTGATGCTGGCAGGTGTGCCGACGGCTGCGGCGTTTTTACTCGGTGGTGGCCTGGCCCTTTCCTCTACCGCCATTGTCAGCAAGGAACTGGGGAGTCTCGGCGAAATTTTCAGCAGCCATGGCCAGAACGCTATCGGTGTGCTGTTGTTCCAGGACGTCGTGGCCGTGTTACTGCTGACGCTGGTCCCGGTCTTCGCCGGCACCAGCGATCAAGCCTGGTACTGGGCGCTTCCCCTGACGCTGGGCAAAACGCTGCTACTGTTCGCAGGGCTGTCTCTACTCAGTCGCTGGGTGGTGCCTCATTTTTTTCATGAGGTGGCGGCCTCGCGCTCCGCCGAATTGTTCGTATTGCTGGCGCTGGTGATCGTACTGCTGACTGCGGGGCTGACGCACCTGATCGGTCTCTCCCCAGCCCTTGGCGCCTTTCTCGCCGGCATGCTGTTGGGGGAAAGCCATTACCGACATCAGATCGAGGCCGATATTCGCCCGTTTCGCGACATCCTGCTGGGGGTGTTTTTTGTCAGCATCGGCATGTTGATCGACTTGCGCCTGTTTGCCAGCCACGGCGTGCTGATCCTCGGGCTGACCCTGGGGCTTTTGCTGATCAAGGCTGGCGTGGTCGCGCTGTTGGTCAAGTGGCGTGGCAGTGACAATGAAACCGCCTGGCGCAGCGGCCTGGCCCTGGCGCAGGGCGGCGAGTTCTGTTTTGCATTGATGACGCAGATGCAGCAGAACAATTTGATGCCTGCGGATCTTGGCGGATTGTTGCTCGCCGCGACCTTCTGCTCGATGCTGGTCACACCCTCGCTGCTGCGCATGGCCCCTCGCATCGCCGCACGCTTGCACCGCAAGCCCAACGAAGAAGCCAGACTTGAGGAAATCAGTGCGCTCAACGCGCAGGCGAAAAAGCATGTGGTGATTTGTGGTTATGGGCGCGTCGGACAATCCATCGGGCGATTCCTTCGTAACGCCCAGCAGACTTACGTCGCGCTGGACAGCGACCCGGTGAGGGTCCAGGAAGCTGCAGTCGCGGAAAGTACCGTGCATTACGGTGATTCACAGCGTGCAGACCTGCTGTCCGCCGTCGGACTGGAGCGTGCCAGCCTGCTGGTCATCGCCGTCGACAATACCGGCACCGCCCTGCAAATCCTGCTGGCGGCACGCCGAATCCACCCGAGCGTGCCTATCCTGGTGCGCACACGGGACGATGATCAGGGGCCGGAGTTGAAAGCAGCCGGCGCCAACGAGGTGGTGCCCGAACTCATGGAATCCAGCTTGATGCTTGCCTCGCATGCGCTGATTTTGCTCGGATTTCCTCAGCAGGAGGTGCAGGAGCGGGTCGACAGGATCCGCAGTGACCGCTATCAACTTCTGCACGGTTTTTATCCCGGCGCCGAGGATGAGGAGTCCTGATTCCGTTCGCTGTGCCCTGGAAAGCCTGATTCGGTCCAGCGGTTACCAAACCCGCACCTATTGCAGCGTTCTGGGCCTTCGGTGAGTACCGAGAACCCGGGGGCGGGTAGCCTGCCTGCCATAATCCTGTGACGCCGACAGGTTGCTCAATTGCATCGAAACCGCACCCCTTCAGCGGCACTGAGAACAAGCAGAACGCCTCTCTGCGCTTAACGCCGAATCAAATCAAAATCACGTCCTTCGCACTTTTGAATCAACAACCACCCAAGACCACTGGTTTCTGAAGCAATGCTAGCTACGCTTCCTTGATCGACCTTGATGGAGCATGGGCATGGGCGGCGTCACATTTTCCGGTGGTAACAGCTTGCCGATCGCCTGGTTGCTGGGGATTTTCGTCCTGCTGGCCGGCTGCGGCAAAGAACCGGTGTCCCCGGCGCGCAAGCCTCCCGATGTCACTGTGATGACGGTCACAGCCCGCGACACACCGGTGACTTTCGAATTCGTCGCCCAGACCCAGAGTTCCCGCGAAGTGGAAATCCGTGCACGCGTCGCCGGTTTCCTGGATCGGCGGCTGTACACCGAAGGCGATTTGGTCAAAGCCGGGCAAACATTGTTCCAGATGGACCGCAAACCCTTCGAGGCCGCGCTGCTGTCGGCCCAGGGACAACTGGCCCAGCAACAGGCACGCTGGGAAGTGGCCAAGGCGGCGCTGGCCCGTGTCCGTCCACTGGCGGCACAGAACGCGGTCAGCAAAATGGATCTGGACAACGCCGTGGGTGAAGAGCGGGAAACCCGCGCCGCCGTACTGGCCGCAGAGGGCGTGGTGCGCACCGCACAGCTGAATCTGAGCTACACCACCATCACCTCCCCGCTCACCGGCCTTTCCAGCTATGCGAAAAAACAGGATGGCAGTTACGTAACGCCGGGGGAATCGGGCCTGCTGACCTCGGTGTCACAGATGGACCCGATGTACGTCAACTTCAGCCTCTCGGAAAACGAAACACTGAAATACCGCGACGAGATCAGCGCCGGGCGACTCAAGTTCCCGCCCAGCAGCGATTTTGAAGTCGAAGTGGTGTTGGCCGATGGCACCGTGGTACCTGATCGCGGCAAGGTGAATTTTCTCGCGCCATCGTTCAGCCAGGAAACCGGCACCTTTCTGGTTCGGGCGGTGCTGGCCAATCCGAAAGGTCTGCTGCGTCCCGGTCAGTTCGTCAGGGCCCTGGCCAAGGGCGCTACCCGGCCCAATGCCATTCTGGTGCCGCAGAAAGCGGTGCTCGAGGGGGCCAGGAGCCATTTCGTCTGGGTACTCGATGCCGAAGGCAAGCCTGAGCAACGGGTGGTCGAAGTGGGTGAATGGCAAGGCGACAACTGGTTCATCGGCAAGGGCTTGCGCGCCGGTGAGCGCATCGTGGTCGATGGCGCGATCAGGGTCACACCCGGAGGGCCGTTGAACATCGTCGATGCGGGCGGCACCACTGCGCCACCCGCCGCCGAAGGCGAAACGGTGAAAGCCGGTACGAAAGGTGCAACAGGCGGAAAAACGCCATGAGCATCTCCCACTATTGCATCGACCGTCCGATCTTCGCCTCGGTAATCTCCATCATCATCACCCTGGCCGGCGCTGTGGCCATGCTCCAGCTGCCTGTCGCCCAATACCCGGACATCACGCCACCGCAAATCACCGTCGCGGCCACCTACCCCGGCGCCGATGCGCAGGTGGTGGCCAATAACGTGGCCGCGCCGATCGAACAGCAGGTCAACGGTGCCGACAACATGATTTACATGAACTCGTCGAGCTCCGCGACGGGCAACATGACCCTCAACGTGTTCTTCGAGATCGGCACCGATCCTTCCCTGGCCCAGGTGGATGTGCAGAACCGGGTCAACCTGGCCCTGCCGCAACTGCCCTCCGCAGTGCAGAGCCAGGGCATTCAGGTGCAGAAGAAATCGTCAGCCTTCATGATGGTCCTGGCGGTGTACTCCGCCGGCGATCGTTATGACAGCACCTACGTGGCGAACTACGCCAACCTCTACATCCTGGATGCGATCAAGCGCATCCCCGGTGCCAACCAGGCCAGTATTTTCGGCACGCCGGACTACGCCATGCGCATCTGGCTCAAGCCTGATCGCATGGCCCAACTGGGCATCACCGCCGCGGACGTGCAGAAAGCCGTGGCCAACCAGAACCAGCAGTTCGCGGTCGGCCGGGTCGGGCAATCCCCCACGGGGCAAGCCGTCGAACAGTCATTCGCCGTGACCACCAAGGGGCGCCTGACCGAGCCGGCGGAGTTCGAGAACATTATCTTGCGCGCGAGCAACGACGGGGCCGCCATCGTTCGCCTCCGGGATATCGGGCGTGCCGAGCTCGGGCAGAAAGACTACTCGCTGCGCAGCACCTACCAGGGCGGCCCGGCGACCTTGATTGCGGTGTATCAGCAACCCGGTGCCAACGCCCTCGACGTCTCCGCCGCGGTGACCAAGACCCTGGCGGACATGAAGGCGACCTTTCCCGAAGGCATCGAATACAAGATCGTGATGGATACCACGGCCTTCACCCGTGCGTCGATTTCCGAGGTGATCCACACCTTCTTCGAAGCCTTGGTGCTGGTGGTCATCGTGGTCTACCTGTTCCTGCAGAGCCTGCGTGCCACCCTCATCCCGGTGCTGGCAGTGCCGGTGTCCATCGTCGGTACGTTCATCGGCATGTCGGCGCTGGGGTTTTCGGTGAACATGCTGACATTGTTCGGCATGGTGCTGGCCATCGGTATCGTGGTGGACGACGCGATCGTGGTGATCGAAAACGTCGAACGCAACATGCACGTGCACAAGATGAACCCCAAGGATGCGGCCAAGCGCGCGATGGACGAAGTGGCCGGGCCGGTGGTGGCCATCGTGCTGGTGCTGTGCGCGGTGTTCATCCCGGTGGCGTTCATGGGCGGTATCACCGGTCAGCTGTATAAGCAGTTCGCAATCACCATCGCCATCTCCGTGGTGATCTCCGGCCTGGTGGCCCTGACCCTGTCGCCGGCCCTGGCCGCCCTCTTGCTCAAGCCTCAACACGGCGACAAAAACGCTTTTTTCCGCTGGTTCGAACGCAGCTTCGAGCGCATGACCGAGGGCTATTCCAATGCGGTGGCCTTCATGATCAAGCGCTTTGTGCTGGCGCTGTTGCTGTTTGCCGGCATGATTGTCCTGATCGTATTGATGGGCCAGCGTATCCCCAGTGCCTTCCTGCCACCGGAAGACCAGGGTTATTTGCTGGGGGCCATCATCATGCCCGATGCGGCGAGCCTGGATCGCACCGGCGAAGTCGGCAAGGTGGCCAGTGACTTCTTCATGAACGATCCATCCGTCGAAGGCGTGGCCATCGTCAACGGCTACAGCCTGCTGGACGGCCAGAACAAGAACAACGCCGCAGCCTTCTTCGTCGGCTTCAAGGATTTCGAAGGGCGTTACAAGGACTCGGACACCATCAAGGAACAGAGCGCCCCGGCGGTCATCCAGAAAGCCGCCCATGCGTTTTCCACGGTTCAGGGCGGGATCATTCTGCCGGTCAACCCGCCGTCCATTCCCGGCCTGGGCACCACCGGCGGCATGGAGGTCTGGGTACAGAGCAAGGGCGACGCCAGCATCGACCAACTGGCGGAAATGGTCGGCAACCTCGTGGCCGAGGCTAAAAAGCGCCCGGAACTCGGCGCCATCACATCTACCTTCAACGTGCACTCCCGACAGCTGATGGTCGACGTGGACCGGGAAAAGGCCGAATCCCTGGGCGTGCCGGTGGAAGACGTTTACAGCGCCATGCAGACCATGTTCGGCTCGTTGTACGTTTCTCAATTCAACAAATTCAGCCGGCTGTGGCAGGTCATTCTGCAGGCCGAGCCCTCCTATCGCCTCAAGGCTGAAGATCTGCAACAGATCTATGTGCGCAGCAAGAACCTCGACATGGTGCCGCTCAAGGCTGTGCTGACCACCCGCTACGTTACGGGTCCCGACCTGCTGACCCGGTTCAACAACTTCCCGGCCGTCAAACTCACGGCCAACGCGGCGCCCGGCTACAGTTCCGGCCAGGCGCTGGCAGCCCTGGAGGAGATCAGCGCCGAGATCATGACCAATGACTATTCACTGGCCTTGAGTGGCGAGGCATTCGAGGAGAAAAAGAGCGGTGGGGCCTCGTCCCAGGTGTTCATTTTCGGTCTGGTGATGGTGTTCCTGATTCTCGCGGCACAGTACGAAAAATGGTCCCTGCCCGTCGGCGTACTGCTGGCGGTGCCGTTCGCATTGTTCGGTGCGCTGCTGGCGGTGCTGATCCGGGGCTTAAGCAATGACGTGTATTTCCAGATAGGCCTGACCATGCTGGTGGCGCTGGCGGCGAAGAACGCGATCCTGATTTTCGAGTTCGCCGTATTGAACCGGGAAAACGGCATGTCGGCCTATGACGCGGCAATGACGGCGGCGAAGGAGCGCCTGCGGCCTATTGTGATGACGTCACTGGCGTTCATCCTCGGCTGTGTACCGCTGGCCATTGCGGTCGGTGCCTCCGAGAATAGCCGCCACTCCATCGGTACCGGGGTGATCGGCGGGATGTTGGCGGCGACCGTGATCGCGATCTTTTTCATTCCCTTGTTCTACTACCTGGTGGAGCGGATGTTCGCGAAAAAGGACGAAACCCAAACATCCGCTCAAACGCCATCGGCGCAACTCCCCGACGGCGCGGCGCAGAACCGGCATGAGGGGGACTGAAATGCGCAAGCCCCCTCTTCCATTGCTGTTGTGCCTGGGCCTGGCCGGCTGCATGGTCGGGCCCGATTACCAACAACCGAAAATCGATACCCCGGCGGCCTATCGCTACGCGGACAAGGAAGCCAGGGAGCTGTCCAATACACTGTGGTGGGAGCAATTCCGGGATCCGGTCCTCAACGATCTGATCCGCACCGCATTGCTCGAAAACAAGGACATCAAGATCGCCGCCGCACGGGTGGAGCAATTCCAGGGGCGTTACGGCGAAACCCGTTCGCTGTTGTTCCCGCAAGTCGGGCTCGGCGCTCAGGGCCAGCGGACCCGGTCGCCACGGGACAACGGTCCGGTGCCGCTGGATTCCTCCGTAGATCCGGTGTTCAACAATTATCAGGCCATCCTCAGTGTGAACTGGGAACTGGATATCTGGGGCCGTTTGCGCCGCCTCAGCGAATCCGCCCGGGCCGATCTGCTGGCCTCCGAAGAAGGTCGCCGCAGCGTCCTGTTGAGCCTGGTCTCATCGGTAGCGTCGAGTTACGTGACCCTGCGCGATCTTGACCGGGAACTGGAAATTGCCCGCACCACCGCCAAGGTGCGTGGAGATTCCTACGAGATTTTCAAATTGCGCTACGGCGCCGGCACCATTTCGGAAATGGAACTGGCCCAGAACCAGTCCGAATACGAGCGAACCCTGGCTGCGGTGGCGCAATTCGAACCGCTGGTCGCGCAACAGGAAAACGCCCTGGCCGTTCTGCTCGGTCGCAATCCGGGGCCGATCATTCGCGGACGAGACCTGGGGCAACTGGTCCTTCCATCGGTCCCGGCCGGCCTGCCTTCGGACCTGCTGGAACGGCGACCCGACCTGCGCCAGGCCGAGCTGAACCTGATCTCGGCCAACGCCCTGATCGGCGCAGCCAAGGCCCAGTATTTCCCGACGATTTCCCTGACCGGGCTGCTGGGTTCAGTCAGCAATCAGCTCTCGGACCTGTTCACCGGGCCCGCCGCCACCTGGTCCTATGGCGTGGCCGCGAGCATGCCGATCTTCACCGCCGGCGGCATCGCCGGGCAGGTGAAACAGGCAGAAGCGTTCCAGCAACAAGCCTTGCTGACGTACCAGCAGGCGATTCAATCGGCCTTCAGGGATGTGGAAAACGCCTTGATCGCGTCCAGCAAATCCCGCGAGCAGATGGCGTCCCAGGGGCGGCAGGTCGAGGCGCTGCGAACCTACGCGCGGTTCGCGCGGCTGCGCTATGACAACGGTTACACCGACTACATCGAGGTGCTGGATGCCGAGCGCAGCCTGTTCGATGCCGAGTTGAACTACACACGGACCCGGGCCTTGGTGTTCACGTCCATGATTGATTTGTACAAGGCAACGGGTGGTGGGTGGGTGAGCAAGGCTGATGAGCTGACGGTGTCCGGGAAATAATCCCTGAATGACCGAATGCCGTCAGAAACCTGAAAGCTGTCGGCTATTCGCGATCTTCCTGCTCCCACTCCACCGGATGAAGTTCAAGATAGCGACTGACTGCAGCGCCCAACGTCGCGAAAAAAGCTTCTTCGCCAAACCGCGCGAACAGTCCGAAGCGCTTGAGCTTGTCCTTTACCGGGTCCTTCATTTCGGCCACGCATAACTTGATGCCCGCCGCGTGCAGGGTTTCATCAAGCTCGGCCAGCATATCGGCGGAGGTTACGTCGACACTGGTGACCGGTTCCGCCGCAACGACCAGCCAGCGTACAGGCGTAGGCGAGTCAGCCACGGCGTCCAGCACGCGGTCATGGAACAGTTCGGCATTGGCGAAAAACAAGGGTGCGTCCCAACGAAACAGTACCAGGCCGGGGATCAGGCGCGCATCGGGATAGCGCTTGAGGTCGTGATAACCCTGAACGCCGTCAGCACGCCCCAGGACGGCGGAATAGGGTCGCCAGCCATCCCACAGGAATTCGATGACCGCGATCACGATGGCCAGGCCGATACCTTCGATCGCCCCCAGCACCGCGACGCCCACCGTACAGGCGATCGACAGCCAGAACTCCCAGCGCTGCATCCGATAGATGCGCAGCAGATCGCTGACTTCGATCAGGCCGATCGCCGATGCGATCACCACCGCCGCCAACGCTGTGGTGGGCAGGTTCTGCAGCAGGTTCGGCGCCACCATCAGCAACAAGGCGACGGCCAATGCGCCAATAACGCCGGTCAATTGGGTCCGTGCCCCCGCCGCCTCGGCCACAGGCGTGCGCGATGAGCTGCTGCTGATCGGGAAGCCTTGAAACAGCCCTCCGGCCAGGTTGGCGATACCCAGCCCGACCATTTCCTGGTTCGGGTCGACATAGGTCCGGGTGCGCGCCGCGTAGACACGAGACAACACGCTGGTGTCGGCGAACGAGACCAGGGCGACGGCGCAACCGCCGATCAACACCGGGGCGATATCGGCACGGGTGATCCAGGGAATGTCAAACGCCGGCAAGCCTTGTGGCAGTGAGCCGAGCACCGCCACACCTTGTGCCGCCAGATCCAGTATCCCGACGGCGACAGTGGCCAGCACCACGGCAATCAGAATGCCTGGCACGCGTTTTTTGTCCTTGAGCAGCAGGATCACCACCAGGGTCGCCGCGCCGAGCGCGAACGTGACCCAATGAGTCTTGCCTGCCATCACCGCCGAAACGATGGCCCACAGGTTTCTCAGGGGACCGTCGGTTTCGATCGAGAAGCCGAATAGCTTGGGCAATTGGCTGATCAGGACCGTCAGCGCGATGCCGTTCATGTAGCCATAGCGGATGGGTTTGGACAGCAACTCGGTAATGAACCCCAGCCGCGCCACGCCTGCCAGGATGCACACCGTCCCGGACACGATCGCCATCATGCCCGCCAGGGCCACCGCGCGCTGCGGGTCGCCGCCGGACAAGGGCAGGATCACGGCGAGAATCACCGCCGCCAATGATGAGTCCGGACCCAGTACCAGAATCCGGCTGGGGCCGAACAGTGCATAGGCGAGCAACGGAACGATGGTCGCGTAAAGCCCATAGATGCCGGGTACGCCCGAGGCCACGGCGTAGGCGATACCGACCGGCACCAGCATGGTGGTCAGCACCAGGCCGGCGACGATGTCGTGCTGCAACCACGCCATCTTGTAATGGCGCAGCGTGCGCAGCCCCGGCAGCCAGCGGCGCCAGCCGCCTTGATCGGCCCCCGTCTCCTTGCGCGCGATCCGCCCCGGTTCCGGCAGTGGTGGCGAAGCATCTGACTGGTTCATAGCCCCTCGTCAAAAAACGCAGATCCGCTTCAACGGCCCACTCAGAATTTTTCCGGGATGCGTCGGAACGGGTAATCAGGTTCGCGGTAGCCGCCCGGTTTCTGTCTCTTGGGCAACGTTATCTGTTCGCGCTTCACCTCTTTGTAGGGGATGCGGCTAAGCAAGTCGGTGATGATGTTGAGCCGGGCCCGGCGCTTGTCGTTCGAATCGGCCACCAGCCATGGCCCATAGTCGGTATCGGTCGCCTGGAACATGTCGTCGCGGGCACGGGAGTACTCATACCAGCGGCTGTAAGACTTCAGGTCCATCGGTGACAGTTTCCAGATCTTGCGCCCATCCTTGATGCGCGCCTCGAGCCGGCGGGTCTGTTCTTCCTGGCTGACCTCCAGCCAGTACTTGAGCAGGATCACGCCGGATTCGACAATGGCACGTTCAACCAGCGGCGTCGATTTCAGGAACTTGTCCAACTGCTCGTCGGTACAAAACCCCATTACCCGTTCGACGCCCGCACGGTTGTACCAACTGCGGTCGAAGATCACCACTTCACCGGCCGCGGGCAGGTGCGGCAGGTAGCGCTGCATGTACATCTGGCTCTTCTCGCGCTCGGTCGGTGCCGGCAACGCCACCACACGAAAAACCCGCGGGCTGACCCGCTCGGTCAGGGCCTTGATCGTCCCGCCCTTGCCGGCCCCGTCACGTCCTTCGAAGACGACGCAGACTTTCACGCCCTCCTTGACCACCCACTCCTGCAACTTGACCAGCTCGACGTGCAAGCGGCGCAACTGCTCCAGATAGTCCTTGTTCTTGAGCTTCGGGCGCTCTACGGACGGCTTTTTCTGCACGCCTTTCTTATCTTTTGCCATGATCAAAACCTCACGAATGCAGGTGGCTACAACCGGGACGACTCTGTGCGCTGCTACAGGCCTTTGAAGAAGATGGCTGATCAACCGCCGAGCGCGATGATTGCGACGATCAGCAGTGAGCCGGCGACGGCCAGTGTCAAGGCGCCCAGCCTGGGTTTTAAGCCGGCGTAACGCGCAAGAATCCAGCCCGCAATGAATAGCATCCCGACGCCGATCAGGTTGGATACACGCACCGCCAGCATCGTCTGTTCCAGCAACATGAACGGCAACACGAGCGGGAACGTCGAGAGCACGACCAGCAGGAAAACGCCTAAGGCACCCTTGAAGTCATCCAGGCCAAGGCGCTGTATCGAGGCGGCTGGCGCGTCAAGCAAACGCTGGCGCAGCATCTCAAGCCCGTCAGTGCCCGCCGCGCTGGCGATTCGTGGTGGTAGCGCATCGGCAATCAACGTCTGCCCGGTCGCCGCATCCGCACCGCTGCGCAGGCTGGCAAGCAACGTACGATTGCGACTGCGCTCGATCAATACCCGCAGCAGGTACATGGCCGCATCGGCGAGCCCCCAGGCGAGGTTACAGCCGAGCGCGGCGATCATCATGACCCGTTCGGCTTCCTGATCCGTGGTCACGACGCTGATCGTTCCGGTGAAGGTCATCGCCATGAGCAGACCGAAGATCACCTCTGAGACACGGTCGATGGGATCGAGCACCGGTGTCCGCTTTTTTTCTGCAGTGCTTTGCATGCGCCCAACCTCGTCGAACTCGAGCCTGGTGAGGTCCCTCTGGGGGGAATCCTTTTCAAGCCCCATTTCAGTGTAGTTTCAAACGCCTGTGACGCTTACAGCGACAGGACCCCGCTGTACAAGCCATAGGCGGCCAGACCCGCGCCGATGATCACGCAGGTGAAAATCCCTTTTTCGATGGGCGTGAACAACGGCTGACCCTGTTCGCGCTTGGCCTTGGCGAACAAGATCACTCCCGGGGCATACAGCAACGCCGAGAGCAGCAGGTATTTCATCCCTCCGGCATACAACAGCCAGGTCGCATAAGCGAGCGCTACACCGCCGATCAACAGATCCTTGGTCCGTTCCGAAGAGGCATGTTCATAGGTCTCGCCGCGCCCGCTCAACAACACCGCATAAGCCGCCGACCACAAGTACGGTACCAGGATCATCGAGGACGCGAGGTAGATCAGGCTGGTGTAGGTCCCCTCGGAAAACAGTGTGATGAGGAGGAAAATCTGGATCATCCCATTGGTCAGCCACAAGGCATTGACCGGTACGTGATTGGCGTTTTCCCTGGTCAGGAAGGCGGGCATGGTTCGGTCTTTCGCTGTGGCGAACAATATCTCGGCGCATAAAAGCGCCCATGACAACAAGGCGCCGAGCAGGGAAATCGCCAGCCCGATGCTGATCAGCAACGCCCCCCAGGGGCCGACAATGTGCTCAAGTACCGCTGCCAGCGACGGGTTCTGCAGGTTGGCCAGTTCTGGCTGGCTCATGATCCCGAGCGACAACACGTTCACCATCACCAGCAGTGCCAGCACGCCGACAAAACCAATGACCGTTGCCCGGCCGACATCCTCACGTTTCTCTGCTCTGGCCGAATAGACACTGGCGCCTTCGATGCCAATGAAGACGAACACCGTCACCAGCATCATGTTGCGCACCTGGTCCATCACACTGCCGAAATCCGGATTGCTGCGCCCCCAGATGTCGCGGGTAAAGATGTCAGCCTTGAAGGCCACGCCGGCAATGACAATAAACATGATCAGCGGCACGATCTTGGCCACGGTGGTCAATTGGTTGATGAACGCCGCTTCCTTGATCCCGCGCATGACCAGAAAGTGCACCGCCCACAACAAGACCGAAGCGCAGCCAATGGCAACCGGTGTGTTGCCCTGGCCAAATACCGGAAAGAAGTAACCGAGGGTGCTGAACAAGAGTACGAAGTAGCCCACATTTCCCAGCCAGGCACTGATCCAGTAACCCCAGGCCGAGGAAAACCCCATGTAATCGCCGAACCCGGCCTTGGCGTAGGCATACACACCGGAATTCAGCTCCGGCTTGCGATTGGCCAGGGTTTGAAAGACGAAGGCCAGGGTCAGCATGCCCACGGCGGTAATTGCCCATCCGATCAACACGGCACCGGCATCGGCTCGCTCCGCCATGTTCTGTGGCAAGGAGAAAATCCCGCCACCGATCATGGAGCCCACCACCAGGGCGATCAGTGCACTCAAGCGAAGCTTTTGCGTCGGATCCGACATCGCTGTACTCCCTGCCTGTCACGCAACCGTCCAAAACTGGTTTTAAGCTAAGCAGCTAAAGCGTAATAACGTTCGTCAATTAATGTTCATTTATCGCGGTTTTTTTATACCTAATCACGCTAAGCCGGTCGCATTTAATAGCATTTTTATTGGAGGTAGATAAAAGTCACTATTGGTTTGAATCGAACTTTACAAAACACGAAAACAAACTAGCGTCTAAACTTCAATGAACTCCACAAATAGAAACCACATTTTGCCAAGGCCTCTGGAAAGGGCTTCCTCGGCATAACTACTTATCGACTGTGTTTTATTCAATCAGTCTTTGACGCGCCTTGGTGATCTGGCATTGACCCAAGTCAGGTGTTTGATTAGTGAAGAAAACTATTCTGTTTTCTCTCTTTTCCCGCAATGGAGGCAACCATGTCAGAATCCCCCGGAAAATTGCGTCTCGGTGCACTTATAGCCTTGGTTGTCGGCTCCATGATCGGTGGCGGGATATTCTCCTTGCCGCAGAACATGGCCGCCAGCGCTGACGTCGGCGCCGTACTGATCGGCTGGGCGATCACCGCCGTGGGCATGTTGACCCTGGCCTTCGTTTTCCAGACCCTCGCCAACCGCAAACCTGACCTTGATGGCGGTGTCTACGCCTATGCCAAGGCCGGGTTCGGTGACTACATGGGTTTTTCATCGGCCTGGGGCTACTGGATCAGCGCCTGGTTGGGAAACGTCGGCTACTTCGTACTCCTGTTCAGCACCCTGGGCTACTTCTTTCCGGTATTTGGAGAAGGCAATACGCCTGCCGCCGTGATCGGCGCATCCGTGTTGCTGTGGGCCGTGCATTGGCTCGTGTTGCGCGGGATCAAGGAAGCAGCGTTCATCAACCTGGTGACCACGGTCGCCAAGATCGTACCGTTGCTGCTGTTTGTGCTGATTGCGCTCTTCGCTTTCAAGCTGGATATCTTCACCGCCGACATCTGGGGCCTGAAAAACCCTGACCTGGGCAGTGTGATGAACCAGGTGCGCAACATGATGCTGGTGACTGTCTGGGTGTTCATCGGTATCGAAGGCGCGAGCATTTTCTCGGCGCGTGCGGAAAAACGCAGTGATGTCGGTAAAGCCACCGTCATCGGCTTCATTTCCGTGTTGCTGATCCTGGTTCTGGTGAACGTGTTGTCACTGGGCATCATGACTCAGCCGGAGCTGGCGAAACTGCAGAACCCGTCGATGGCGGCCGTGCTCAAGCACGTAGTGGGTGACTGGGGTGCCGTATTGATCAGCGTCGGCCTGATCATTTCGCTACTGGGGGCACTGTTGTCGTGGGTGCTGTTATGTGCCGAGATCATGTTCGCCGCGGCCAAGGACCACACCATGCCGGCGTTCTTGCGCAAGGAAAACGCCAACCATGTACCGGTCAACGCGCTGTGGCTGACCAACGCCATGGTGCAGTTGTTCCTGATCATCACCCTGTTTTCGGCCAGTACCTACCTGTCGCTGATCTACCTCGCCACTTCGATGATTCTGGTGCCGTACCTGTGGTCGGCGGCCTACGCCTTTCTTCTGGCAATGCGTGGCGAGAGTTATGAAAACGCCGGGGCAGAACGCCAGAAAGACCTGTTCATCGGCGCTGTCGCACTGATTTACGCGATCTGGCTGATCTATGCCGGCGGCGTCAAATACCTGCTGCTGTCCGCCCTGCTCTATGCCCCCGGCGCGATCCTGTTCGCCAAGGCCAAGCTCGAAGTGAACAAACCGGTTTTCACCCACGTCGAGAAGCTGATTTTCGCGGCCGTCGTCATAGGCGCCCTGGTGGCCGCCTATGGGCTGTATGACGGTTTCCTGACCCTGTAGTAAATGATTTGTCATCCGGAGGATTACTGTGATGTCCAAGGAAAAAGTTAAGTACGGCGTTCACTCCGAAGCCGGCAAATTGCGCAAAGTCATGGTTTGCTCCCCTGGACTGGCCCATCAGCGGCTGACCCCGAGCAACTGCGATGAGTTGCTTTTTGATGATGTGATCTGGGTCAACCAGGCCAAGCGCGATCACTTCGATTTCGTCACCAAGATGCGTGAGCGTGGTATCGATGTACTGGAAATGCATAACCTGCTGACCGACACCGTCCAGAACCCTGAAGCCCTGAAATGGATTCTGGATCGCAAGATCACCTCCGACACTGTCGGCGTCGGCCTGACCAACGAGGTGCGCAGCTGGCTCGAAGGCCTGGAGCCACGCAAGCTGGCCGAGTTCCTGATCGGCGGCGTGGCCGGTGAGGATCTACCGGAAAGCGAAGGCTCCGCCGTGATCAAGATGTACCGCGATTACCTGGGCCACTCCAGCTTTCTGTTGCCGCCATTACCCAACACACAGTTCACCCGCGACACCACTTGCTGGATCTACGGCGGCGTAACACTCAACCCGATGTACTGGCCGGCTCGGCGGCAGGAAACCCTGCTGACCACCGCCATCTACAAATTCCACCCCGAGTTCACCAGCGCCTCCTTCGAAGTCTGGTACGGCGATCCGGACAAGGATCATGGCCAGTCCACGCTCGAGGGTGGTGACGTCATGCCGATCGGTAACGGCGTCGTGTTGATCGGCATGGGCGAACGGACATCCCGTCAGGCCATCGCCCAGCTGGCGCAGTCGCTGTTCAACAAAGGCGCCGTGGAAAAAGTCGTGGTCGCCGGCTTGCCAAAATCCCGCGCAGCGATGCACCTGGACACCGTATTCAGCTTCTGCGACCGCGATCTGGTCACGGTATTCCCGGAAGTCGTGAAGGAAATCGTGCCATTTGTACTGCGTCCCGACGACAGCAAACCATATGGCATGGATGTTCGGCGGGAAAACAAATCGTTCATCGAAGTGGTTGCCGAGTCCTTGAATCTGAAGCAATTGCGTGTCGTCGAAACCGGCGGCAACAGCTTCGCCGCCGAACGCGAGCAATGGGATGACGGTAACAACGTGGTGGCCGTGGAGCCCGGCGTGGTCATCGGCTATGACCGCAACACCTACACCAACACCCTGCTGCGCAAGGCCGGTGTGGAAGTGATCACCATCAGCGCCGGCGAACTCGGACGCGGACGCGGCGGCGGCCACTGCATGACCTGCCCGATCATCCGCGACCCGATCGACTACTGACCGAACACCCCCGCGCCGCGCCGTCCCTCGGGATGCGCGGCCTGACCCGAATTTCAGGAGAACCAACATGGCGTTCAATATTCATAACCGCAATCTGCTGAGCCTGGAACACCACACTGCCCGCGAATTGCGCTATCTGCTTGACCTGTCCCGCGACCTCAAGCGCGCCAAGTACACCGGTACCGAACAACAGCACCTCAAGGGCAACAACATTGCGCTGATCTTCGAAAAAACCTCGACCCGCACCCGTTGCGCCTTCGAAGTGGCGGCTTATGACCAAGGTGCCAACGTCACCTACATCGACCCGAACTCTTCGCAGATCGGCCACAAGGAAAGCATGAAGGACACCGCCCGCGTGCTGGGGCGCATGTACGACGCGATCGAATACCGTGGTTTCAAACAGGAAATCGTCGAGGAACTGGCCAAGTTTGCCGGCGTGCCGGTGTTCAATGGCCTGACCGATGAATACCACCCAACGCAAATGATTGCCGACGTGTTGACCATGCGTGAACACGCCGACAAGCCGATCCACGAAATCAGCTACGCCTACCTCGGCGATGCCCGTAACAACATGGGCAACTCACTGCTGCTGATCGGCGCCAAGCTGGGCATGGACGTGCGCATCTGCGCGCCAAAAGCCCTGTGGCCGGCAGACGACCTGGTGGCGCGTTGCAAACAATACGGCGAAGAAAGCGGCGCCCGGATTACCCTGACCGAAGACCCTAAAGCTGCGGTCAAGGGCGTGGACTTTATTCACACCGACGTTTGGGTGTCGATGGGCGAACCCGTCGAAGCCTGGGCCGAGCGCATCCAGCAACTGTTGCCCTACCAGGTCAACGCCGAACTGATGAAAGCCAGCGGCAATCCGCGCACCAAGTTCATGCACTGCTTGCCGGCGTTCCATAACAGCGAAACCAAGGTCGGCAAGCAAATTGCCGAGCAATACCCGAACTTGAAGAACGGCATCGAAGTGACCGATGACGTGTTCGAGTCGCCTGCCTGCATCGCCTTCGAGCAAGCGGAAAACCGCATGCACACCATCAAGGCGATACTGGTGTCGACTTTGGCTGACCTTTAACGGCTCACCCGGGTTTGCTCTTTGTGGGAGCGAGCAGGCTCGCTCCCACAGGAGACCGAGTCACCGCCTACTTCTCTTTTAGAAGGACTGCATTATGCGTATCGTCGTTGCTTTGGGCGGTAACGCCCTGCTCCGCCGGGGTGAACCCATGACGGCGGATAATCAGCGCGCCAACATCCGGATCGCCACCGAACAGATTGCCAAGATCCACCCCGGCAACCAACTGGTGATCGCCCACGGTAACGGTCCGCAGGTCGGCCTGCTGTCGCTGCAAGCGGCCGCCTACACCTCCGTTTCCCCCTATCCGCTGGACGTGCTCGGTGCTGAAACCGAAGGCATGATCGGCTATATCATCGAACAGGAATTGGGTAACCTGCTGGACTTCGAAGTACCGTTCGCCACGCTGCTGACCCAGGTTGAAGTGGACGCCAATGACCCGGCGTTCCAAAACCCGACCAAACCCATCGGCCCGGTCTATACCAAAGCCGAAGCGGAGAAACTTGCCGCCGAAAAAGGCTGGGCGATTGCCCCGGATGGCGACAAATACCGGAGGGTGGTGGCCAGCCCGAAACCCAAACGCATTTTCGAGATTCGTCCGATCAAGTGGCTGCTGGAAAAAAGCAGCATCGTGATCTGCGCTGGTGGTGGTGGTATCCCGACGATGTATACGTCGCCGGGCAAGCTCGAAGGCGTGGAAGCGGTGATCGACAAGGACTTGTGCTCGGCGCTGCTGGCCGAACAACTTGAAGCCGATTTGTTGGTGATCGCCACTGATGTCAATGCGGCGTTCATCGATTACGGCAAACCGACTCAAAAAGCTATCGCCCAGGCCCATCCCGACGAAATCGAAAAACTCGGCTTCGCCGCCGGCTCCATGGGGCCCAAGGTCCAGGCCGCTTGCGAGTTTGCCCGCAACACGGGGAAAGTTGCGGTGATTGGTTCACTCTCGGACATCGAGGCGATTGTGCAGGGCAAGGCCGGCACCCGCATCAGTACGGAAAAACCAGGCATCAGCTACGTTTAAAAAAGAAACTCCCAGGGCAGATCCAGGGTCTGCCCTACTCCAAGGCCTTCAAAGGAGAGACGACATGGCTACGTTCGAGCCCGGTCATTTGCACATCGAGCGCCACGCGCTGAACAAGGACGATGTCAGCTACAACATCCATATCGACTACGAGGTGGCGCAGGACCCCAAGGAAGGCAAAGGCATGCTGTTCAAGATGCATGGAATGATCCAGGGCAAGGAGGTCAACGAACCCTTCTTCCTGCCCAAGGATCAGGCCTACAACTTCGCCAGCAATGTAACGAAAATCGCGGAAAAGTACGGGATTCCCAAGGCGCTGAGCAGCATTGGGTCGATTCACAAGTACTACGACGCGATGTTCGAAGATGTGCGGGTGCAGTTGAACATGAAATCCGGCGACCCGGTCAAACCCGAACATCTGGAATAACCAATCGCCCCAACCCTGTGGGAGCGAGCCTGCTCGCGAAGACGGCTGATCATTCAACATCCATGCTGACTGACCTACCGCTTTCGCGAGCAGGCTCGCTCCCACGGAGGATCATCGTCGCTTACAGACTCATTTCCTGTTCCCTGATCAACTTCTTGTTGATCTTCCCGACACTGGTTTTCGGTATGTCCGCCACCATCCTGATCTGTCTCGGGATCGCCCACTTGTTGATGCGGCCGCACTCGACGTATTGAAGCAAATGGGCCGCCAGCATTGACTCGGTAAGGCTCTGTCCCGGCGCGCAAACAACCAGCGCCACCGGCCGCTCCCCCCACTGCGCATCAGGAATCCCGACAACCGCCACCGACGTGACGGCCGGATGCTCGCTGATCAGGCTTTCCAGCTCCAATGAGCTGATCCACTCCCCGCCCGTCTTGATCACGTCCTTGATCCGGTCCTTGATTTCCACGACACCCAAGGCATCGATCGAAGCGATGTCGCCGGTGTGCATCCAGCCGTTTTCCCACAGTTGCGCGCCTTGCTCGGGCGCTTTGAGGTAACCCTGGGTCAACCACGGAGCACGGACCACGATTTCGCCCAGCGCCTCGCCATCCTGAGCGACCTCGTTGCCGCCGGCATCGATGATCCGCAGGTCGACCATCGGCACCGCCACCCCGGTCTTGATCCGCGCGGCCACCTGATCTTGCGCCGGTTGCGCAAGCTCGGCGTCGCTCAGGTGAGACAGGCACAGCAACGGACAGGTCTCGGACATCCCGTATCCGCTGTGCACGCGCATACCCCGTTCCGTGGCCTGGGCGGCCAGCCCGTGGGTCAAGGCACTGCCGCCCAGGAGCATTTTCCAGCCACTGAAATCGGTCCGGGCCGCTTCGTCACAACCCAGGATCATTTGCAGGATCGTCGGTACACAGTGGGAAAAGCTGACCTTCTCTTCGCGGTACAACCGGACCAGGCTATTGGGCTCGTAACGACCGGGGTAAACCTGCTTGATCCCCATCAAGGTCGCGACATACGGTACGCCCCAGGCATGGACGTGGAACATCGGGGTGATGGGCATGTACACGTCATCGGAACGCAGCAACGGCAGGCTCTGGTACACGCCGAGGGTGCCGACGGCGTTGAGCGTGTGCAGCACCAACTGGCGGTGGGTGAAGTAAACGCCTTTGGGGTCGCCGGTGGTGCCGGTGGTATAGAACAGGGTCGCTACCGAGTGCTCATCGAAGTCCGGGAAGTCGAAATGAGGTTTCGCACCCGCCAGCAGGCGTTCGTATTCACCCACCACCGGCAGCGTGGTCGAGGGTACTTCGCCGTCACTGAGCTGGACGTAGCCTTTGACGGTCGTCAGCTGATCGTGAATCTGCTCGATCAATGGCAGGAAATCGTCGTGAACCAGTACCAGATCATCCTCGGCGTGGTTCATGGTGTAGAGCACCTGCTCGGCGGACAGGCGAATATTCACCGTGTGCAGCACGGCGCCAATCATCGGCACGGCAAAAAAACATTCCAGATAGCGGTGGCTGTCCCAATCCAGCAAAGCCACGGTATCCCCGGCCTTGACCCCGGCTTTCGTCAGCGCGTCGGCCAGGCGTTTAATCCGCTCATTGAGCGTCCGGTAGTTGTAGCGCAGCTTGTCCGCGTAGACGATTTCCTGATCGGGGCAATAGCGTCCGCCCGAGAGCAAAAGGCTCTTGATCAACAAGGGATAGGTGTAGGCGTCTTGCGCGGGCGCGATTATTTTTGTGGTCACCACAGTGAACTCTTCCTGATGCTGTTGGTTGTCAGAACTGCGATGCGTCGAGCAGAAACAGCGACTCGCTGCCGGCTTTCACCGAGGCGCTCAACGAGTGAATCCGTGGCAACAGACGAGCGAAATAGAACCGCGCCGTGCCCAGTTTGCTGGCGTAGAACTCGTCCTGCGCCTCCTTGCCCAAAGCTGCCTTGGCCATCAAGGCCCACATGTAGGCGTAGGCGGTGTAGCCGAACACTTGCAGGTACTCCACCGAAGCGGCGCCGATCTCTTGCGGATTGTTTTGGCAGCGATCCAGCACCCAGGCGGTGAGTTCGTCGAGGTTGTCCAGAGCCGCGTCGAGCGGTTTGACGAATTCAGCCAGCTCGGCGTCCGCCGTGGCGGTGAAGTGGCGGACTTCATCGGCAAACAGCTTGTAGGCCGCGCCGCCGTTACCCACGATCTTGCGCCCCACCAGATCCAGCGCCTGAATGCCGTTGGTGCCTTCGTAGATCTGGGTGATACGCACGTCGCGCACCAGTTGCTCCTGGCCCCACTCGCGGATGTAGCCGTGGCCGCCGAACACTTGCTGGCCGTGCACGGTGGTTTCCAGGCCAAGATCGGTGAGGAACGCCTTGGCCACCGGGGTCAGCAGCGCCACCAGATCTTCCGCACGTTTGCGCGTGGTGGCGTCTTCGCTGAACTTGGCGGTGTCCAGTTGCATCGCCACGTAAGTGGAAAATGCCCGGCCGCCTTCGTTCGAGGCTTTCATGGTCAGCAGCATGCGACGCACGTCCGGGTGGACGATGATCGGGTCGGCCACCTTGTCCTTGTTCTGCGCGCCGGTCGGCGAACGGCTTTGCAGGCGGTCACGGGCGTAAGCCAGCGCATTTTGATAAGAACGCTCGGCCGTGGCCAAGCCTTGAATACCAACCCCCAGGCGTTCGTAGTTCATCATGGTGAACATCGCCGCCAGGCCTTTGTTCGGCTCACCGACCAGGTAACCCACGGCTTCGTCGAAGTTCATCACGCAGGTGGCCGACGCCTTGATACCCATTTTGTGCTCGATCGAGCCACAGGACAGTGTATTTCGCTCACCAAGACTGCCGTCGGCATTGACCATGAACTTGGGCACCAGGAACAGCGAAATGCCCTTCGGTCCCGCCGGCGCGTCCGGCAGCTTGGCCAGCACCAGGTGAATGATGTTTTCAGCCAGGTCGTGTTCGCCAGCGGTGATGAAGATCTTGGTGCCGCTGACCTTGTACGAGCCGTCAGCCTGGGGTTCGGCCTTGGTGCGGATGATCCCCAGGTCGGTGCCGGCGTGCGGCTCGGTCAGGCACATGGAACCGGTCCAGAGGCCCGCGTACATGTTCGGCAGATACGCCGCTTTCAGCGCTTCGCTGGCGTGGGCGTTAATCGACAGGCAAGCCCCGGCGGTCAGCATCGGGTACAGGCCGAAGGAAAGATTGGCCGCGTTGACCATTTCCTCGACCTGGGCCGAAATCGCCTTGGGCATGCCCATGCCGCCGTAGGCCGGATCACCGCCCACGCCGACCCAGCCACCCTCGGCAAAGGCACGGTAGGCGTCGGCAAAACCGTCAGGCGTAGTCACCTCGCCGTTACTCCAGGAACAGCCCTGCTCGTCGCCACTGCGATTGAGCGGTGCGATGAGGCCCGCAGCTACTTTGCCGGCCTCTTCAAGAATCGCGCTCGCGGTGTCTTGATCCACCACCTCGGCCAGCGCCGGCATGGCGGCCCAGAGCGTGGAAACGTTGAAAACTTCGTTGAGTACGAATCGGATGTCGCGCAGCGGCGCTTTGTAATCAGACATATTTGAAAGACTCAGGCAATGTCAGGGCATCGAAGATGCCCTGGTCAATGGAAGTGGCACTCTTATGAGGGGACGCTCAGGAGTGGACGCCAACAAGCTCCGCCGAACGTTCAGTGGACGTAGACGTAGACGGAACGGGAGTGATGTTTCGCAGCAGAAAGAACGACAGTGCCGGAATCAGGATCAAGGCACCGAGCATGTTCCAGAGGAACATGAAGGTCAGCAGGATGCCCATGTCAGCCTGGAACTTGATCGGCGACCAGGCCCAGCACACGACGCCCGCCGCCAGGGTAATGCCCACCAGCCCCACCACCCGACCGGTGAACGACACCGCGTTGCGATAGGCCTGTGCCAAAGGCATGCCCTGGCGCTGGTATTGCAACTGCACGCTGAGCAAGTACAGCGCGTAATCCACACCAATCCCGACCCCCAAGGCGATGACCGGCAGGGTCGCGACCTTCACGCCAATGCCCATGACCACCATCAAGGCTTCACAGAGAATTGAGGTCAGCACCAGTGGCAGCAGCGCCACCAGGGTTGCACGCCAGCTGCGGAAGGTGATCAGGCAAAACAGCGTCACCGCCGCATAGACGTACAACAGCATGGTGCGGTTGGCTTCGCGCACCACAATGTTGGTGGCGGCCTCGATCCCGGCGGTACCGGCAGCCAGCAGGAACTGGCGATCCGCGGTGCTGTTCTCCCTGGCGAACTGGTCGGCGACCGCCACCACCGCGTCCAGGGTCTCGGCCTTGTGGTCCTTGAGGAAAGCAATCACCGGCATCAGCGAACAGTCGGTGTTGAACAGCTCCGGAGCATTGACCGAGGCCTGTTGCGCCGCGTAGTTCAAGACGTTCTGGTTGCGCTGGATGCTGTTGAGCTTGGGGTTGCCTTCAAAGGAGCCGGCGGTGATCTGGCGCACCGCGTTGACCAGCGAAGACGTGGCCTGCACACCCGGTTGCTGTTGCAACGTCCAGGCCAACCGATCGGCGAGGACCAACGTCTGGTAATTCAGGCAACCCTCGGGCGCGGTCTTGATCATCACCGCGAACAGGTCGCTGGACAGCGCATAATGGCTGGTGATGTAAGCGTTGTCGCGGTTGTAGCGCGAATCGGCACGCAGTTCCGGCGCGCCACTGTCGAGGTCGCCGATTTTCAATTGCAGGCTGACCATGAAACCGCCAATGCCCATCAACAGCGCGACCAGCACGGCACCCGTGGCCCACTTGGCGGTGGTGAAGCGATCGAGCAGGTCCCAGAGTTTGCCGAAGCCTTTGTGCTTTTCTGCACGGGTGTCGATTTTCAGCGCACGCTCGGCGGCCTTTGCTCCAACGCCGACATAGGACAACGCCACCGGCATCAACAACAGCGAGGTGAAGATCAGCACCGCCACGCCAATGCTGGCGGTGATGGCCAGGTCCTGGATCACCGGAATGTCGATCAGCATCAGCACCGCAAAGCCCACGGCGTCGGCCAGCAAGGCGGTGACGCCGGCAATGAACAGGCGGCGGAAGGTGTAGCGCGCGGCAATCAGCTTGTGGGTGCCTCGGGCGATGTCCTGCATGATGCCGTTCATCTTCTGCGCCGCATGGGACACGCCGATGGCGAAGATCAGGAATGGCACCAGCACCGAGTACGGATCAATGGCGTAGCCGAGCCAGGCGACGATGCCCAGTTGCCAGACCACCGCGATCAACGAACAGCCGACCACCAACAGGGTGCTACGCACGCAACGGGTGTAGGCATAGATAATAAGTAGCGAAGTGACCACGGCCAGGCCGAAGAACATCATCACCTGAATCAAACCATCGATCAGGTCACCCATCAGTTTGGCGAAGCCGATCACCCGGATCTTGTAATGCCCTTTGCCCTCTTCTGCGGCCTTGTGCTCGGCGCCAGCAAATTCGATCTTGTCGCGCAGGCGTTCTTCGAGCATCCGCGAAAACGTGTGGTAGTCGATGCCGTGGCCAGTGGCCGAGGCCTTGTCCAGCAGCGGCACGATCAGCATGGTTGACTTGAAGTCGCTGGCCACCAGACTGCCAACAATGCCGGCGCGATTGATGTTCTGCCGCAGTTGCTCGATGTCTTTAGGGGTGCCCTGGTAGGCGTCAGGCATCACCGGCCCACCCTGGAACCCTTCTTCGGTGGCTTCGGTCCAGCGCACCGCCGGACTCCACAGCGACTTCATCCAGGCACGATCGACGCCCTCGGCGAGGAACAGCTCATCGTTGACCTGCTTGAGCACGTTCAGGTACTCGGGGTCGAAAATGTCACCCTGGGTGTTTTCCACCACCACCCGTACCGAGCTTCCCAGGCCGCGCAACGATTTACGGTTTTCCAGGAAATTCTGAATGTACGGCTGACTCTGCGGGATCATCTTCTCGAAGCTGGGACGCAATTCCAGGCGGGTTACCATCATGTAGCCCAGTACCAGGGTGATCGCGGCCATCAACAGCATAAACAGCGGCCGGTGGTTGAACACCCATCGTTCCAGCCGGTTGCCGGAACAGCGATCGAAGTCACGCAAGTCGCTGATCACCGGCATGGTGTCTTGCTCAATACTGCCCATAGGAGGGTACCCGCTCTGATTTAACTGTTTTTATTCTTTGGAAAGCACACGTGCGCCACGACTGCCCACCACAATCAACGAGCCGTCGGCGGCCTGGACGGCACCGGCCACGGGTGACTGGTTTTGCTGGGCGAACAACTGCAACTGCGTCCCGTGGTCCGGGCTGAGCAACAGGTGCCCGGCCTGGGTGAACAGCCACAAGTGACCGTCTTCGGCCAGTGTGGCGGCCGTGATGCTGACCTGCAGGCCGCTGTTGAGCAGCGTCCAGCTGACACCGCCATCGGTGCTGCGCAGCACATGCCCGCGCAAGCCGTAGACCAGTACTTCGCCGGGCTTGCCGATCACCCCGAAAAAGCTGCCCTGATAGGGTGTCTGCAACGCCATGAAGTGTTGTCGGGCGTCATTCCATTTCAGTAGCAGCCCTTGCTCGCCGGCGATGTACAGTCCGTCGCCAGTGGCGGAGATGGCATTGAGGTGAAAGCTCTGCGGGTTGTCGGTACGGTCCTGGAACGGCGTCCAGTGTTTACCACCGTCTTCGGTGCGCAGGATCAGGTTGAACACACCCACCGCGTAACCCAGGTTGTCATTGGCGAACCAGACATCCAGCAGCGGCTTGTCGGCGCCCTCCTCGGTCAGCCGCTGACCTTCGGCGACCAGCAACGGCCATTGCTCATTGGCCGGCTCGGCCTGTGCCAATGCGCCGTAATGCTTGACCAGCAAGGCGCCGATCTGGCGGCCATCCAGTTGCTTTTGCCAGGTCGCGCCGGCATCGCTGCTGTGCAATACCACGCCGTCGCCGCCGACCGCCCAGCCCTTCATGGGCGAAGGGAAGTACACGGCATTGAGGTCGGCGCTGACCGGCACGGCGGCCTGCTGCCATTGCTGGCCGGCGTCATCGGAATAAAGAATGTGACCACGCTGCCCCACGGCAACCAGTCGCTCGCCGGCACGGGTCGTGTCCAGCAACGGGCTGCGCACGGCCAGGGCACTGGGGGTGGCGGGCAGATCGAGCACGTCAACGTAGGCGGCAGCCTGAGCCAATCCATGCAACAGAGCCAGCGCGGCGCCCAACAGCAGCGGCACGCACTTCTTGAACGAACACATACGGCGTCCCCTTGAAATCACTTAAACGCAGGCATCTTCATTTGTGGCGAGGGGATTTATCCCCGTTCGACTGCGAAGCAGTCGCCAATCCCGGCAAATCAGTCTGTCTGACCGGACATTGGGGCCGCTTCGCGACCCAACGGGGATAAATCCCCTCGCCACAGATTTCTTCCGCCTGAAGACTTCCTTACGTGAACAGCACCCGATGCTTAGCGAATACCGGCGCCCGCCAGGGACTCCGGCGACCACTGAGCCTTGGACAGCGAGTCGATGTAGCGGATGCCGCCGTAAGGACCCACCACACCGTTGATGTTGTAGGAGCCGCCAACCAGGTCATAGATCATGAAAGGCGTGGAATCCGGCACCTGCTTGTCATAGCTCTGGCTGAGGAAGGCAAAGGAACCACGGTAGAGCTGACCACGGGCGTCGTACTGATCGGAAGCCAGTGCCGCCCAGCTGTCTTCATCCAGGTAAAAGCGACGCTTCTGGTAGACGTGACGTGCGCCGGCCTTGAGGTTGCCCTCCACCACCCAGACGCGGTGTTTCTCCCAGCGCACGAAGTCCGGCGCGATGTGGTTGGCGGTGGTCAGGCTTTTCGGGTCCTGGGCGTAGGTCAGCTTGTAGGTGTTGTAAGGCACGATCATTTCCTGCTTGCCGACCAGCTTCCAGTCGTAGCGATCCAGCGCACCGTTGAACACGAACACATCGTCATAGGTGCCCGCGCCGGCAGTGCCCGGGTTAGGCGTGTCGTAGGCCAGGTTCGGCGCCAGTTTCACCCGACGTTGCCCCGGCAGGTACTGCCACGCGCGGCGAGGCTGTTCCAACGGGTTGGCGGCGTCCTTGAGCATGATCGACTCACCGGCGCGGCGTGCGGGGCCGGTGTAGTACAGCTTCATCTGGTAGTACACGTCGGCGCTGCTGATCGTCTGCGCCATGTTTTCGTAGATCGGGTAAGTGATGAACGCCTGCCCGGTGGTCGCAAGGCTTGGCACGCCGGCCGAGTCGACGTTCCAGGAGTCGTATTTGGAGTTGATGTTGACCCCCTGGTAACGCAGCAGGAAGTTCCACATCGCCTCGCTGCCCGATTGTGGAATCGGGAACGGCACGCCTGGCAACACGTTATCGATGGCCAGGCCACCTTCCAGCGACTTGGCGCCGGTGGCGTTTTTCACGCTGTTGTCCAGCACCGTCTGCGGCAATGCCACTGTGCGGTGGGTCGGGTAGACATCGACACGGAAGGTCGGGAAACGCTTGGCCAGTTCAACGGTGGTGGCCGAGAGCATGGCTTTGTACTGGTCAACGTTTTTGCCATTGATCACCAGCAGCGGTTTTTCGCTGGCAAACGGGTCCGGACGCATGCTGTCGCCGGCCTTGAAACTGGCCGGGGCGGTGGTCAGGCCACCGGCATAGGCCGGAATGGAGCCATCGGCGCTGGCGCCTTTTTCGGCACCCACCAAGGTCAGGCTGCTGCCGAGCTTGCCAGCTTCCTGAGTCGATACGGCGGCTTGCGCCTGAGCGGCCATGGCCATGGCCAGCGAGGCGGCCAACAGGGTTTGCACGAATTTCATGGTTTCTAACTCCTGCTTATTGACTAAGCATTGGGGTGAATCAAAAGGTGGTTTTCAGCGTCAGGTACAGCGCGCCACGGTCTTCGGTGGTCGCGCCGCCGCCCGAGAAGGCTGAATAGCCACCGGCGTAGCACGCATAGTTTTCGTTACCGCTGAAGGCGTTCGGCGTGGAGCCGTCGCCACTGCCGGCGTTCGCCGCACCGGTGCTGTTACCGCTGACGTTGCACTTGTCAGCCTTGCCGAAGGCATCCACGTACTTGAGGTCGACGAAGTACTTGTTGTAAACGGCGGCACCGACGCCGATCGCGTAGTTGCCAGTGTCCTTAGCACCGCCGCCCGACACCGGCGAGACGCCGTCGAGGCCAACGTTGACCGACATCGGCAGGCTCATGTCCACGCCGGGAAACACCTGGTACCAGGTCGGGGTGAAGTTGACCGCCAGGCCCCAGTTGTCACGGGTCGGTGCATCAATGCCGCGATAGCTGCTTTTGCCCTTGTAGAGCGCTTCGTTCTTGCTATCGAGCTTGAGCAGGTTGCTGTAGTACAACTCGGTGAGCAGCACGGCCGAGTCGAACACTGGCGTCTTGGGCAGCGTCATCAGGCCGTTGAGTGTCCAGTGCAAGGTGTCACCAGTGGCGCTCATGCTGTCGCCATCTTGCGGGGTGTCGTAGATCACGCCAGTGGCTGCCGTGCGTGGCGGCAACAGGCCAAGCCCCTGACCGAGCCCCAGCGGGCTGGTGGTGCTGACGATGGCCGGAATGCTCGCCAACGGCATGTTGTGACGGATGTTCAGGTCGCTGCCGACGCTGACGCCGCCGACATCCTTGGACAGGCTGATGCCGAAGATGTCGATCTTGTCGGAATAGGCCAGTTGATAGGTGGCGGTGCTCAACGAGTTCAGCGTATTGACCACGGCCGGCACCTGCCCCGCCGGCGGCGTGCCGTTGGGGTTGGCCGAACTCAATCCTCTGGCGTCGAGCCAGGCCTGGGGCAGGATGTCGGAAGTCTGGCGGTAGTAGAGACCGAGCGTGCCGTCCAGCCAGGCGGGTGACCACTTGGCCATGACACCCCAATCGCCGTGATGATCCGGTTCCAGGTCGTTGCCACGTCGCACGTTGGTCAACGCGTTGCAAGGGGCCAGGCCACACCCGAGCGGGCTGCCGGGGGTGATGGAGTTGGTGTTGCCCAGCAGGAACGACTGCGCGCCGGTGCCCACCAGATCGGAACCGCCATAGTAAGTGCCCGCCTCAGGCAGGCGTGCTTCGTCCCAATCCAGGAAATACTGGGCGCCCACGGTCAACTCGGGGTTGAGGGTGAACGTCATCGACACCTGGTTGCGCGGAACGAACAGTTCCTTGGCTTCAGTCCCCGGCGATGCCGCCAGCTTGGCCAGGTCCAGCCCGGACTGGCCGTAGCTGATCGAATGCACCGGGTTGAGGATGGTTTCACCCCAGAACACGTTGTGCTGCCCGGCCTTGACACTGAACATCGACTCCTCGCCCACTTCGGTGCTGTAGAACACGAAGGCATCGAGGATTTCGCCGGACGGTCCGGTGTAGTAACGCTGGGCGTAGTTGCTCAGGTGCGGGCTGCCAAAGCCGACGTTATCGCGGGTCACCGGCGCCAGGCGTGGGTCATTGGCGACCAGGCCCGAGGTGCTGCCATTGCCGTTGACGAACGGGTTGGAGTTGGACCCGGTGTTTTCATACGCCTTGTCGTACCAGCTTGCGGCACTGACGCGAAACCCCATGCTTTGCTGGTAAACCACATCCATCTCGGTCAACAGGTCGACGCGATTGGTGATGTTGGTCCCGGCCTTGCGGAAGTTGTAATCGCCGTCGTTGTTGTTCGGTGTGCCAAGCATGCGCTTGTCGGCGCTTTCAGTGCGAACGCCGTAGTTGTACTTCACGGTGTTGTCGAAGCGCACGGACCAGTCCGGATTTCCCGTGTCCAGCTCCATCGCATGGGCGGCCGGCATGGACGCCGCCAGGATGGCCAGGGCCAGCAGGCTGCGATGCGAAGGGCGTGTGTGGCCGTGACTCTTATTGTTCTGCATTGCGTTGTCTCCGCCTTTTTGTATTTGTTTTAAGCGCAGCGGTCCCCGCCGACTCTTGGTGGGAGAGCCAGTGCCTTTGAGGCGTGAGGACAATTGACGGGTGATTGAAACTAGCGATCCAGGTCCAGAATGAGTGCTTCTGCCTGGGGCCACGGGCCGTAGCCCGACGCCGGATTGAGGTGGCCGACGGCACCGAGGTTGACCAGCTCCGCCTCCCAGTCCTGGGCCAGGCGCGAAGCCGCGTCGAAACTGGCGAGGTGATCGTCGGTGCTGGCGGCAACGATGCTGCGAAAGGGTAACGCCCCTTGGGGCAAAGGGTCCCAACCGTTGGCGCGAAGGGTTTGCGGGCTCGGGTAATTTTGCGGCCACTGGGCAGCCAGATCCGGCGGCGCGGCCAGCAGCGCGCCCTTGATCGGGCGACGGTGCAAAGCAGCCCAGTGCGCCACCATGAGTACGCCGGCACTGTGGGCCACGAGAATCACCGGGCCGTCGATCTGCTCCAGCTCATGCTGGATCGCCCGGACCCGGGCAACGCAGTCGAGCTTGTCGGTTTCAAGCGGAGGAACGCTGCGCACCTTGCTCAAACGGGCTTCAAGCAGTGTTTGCCAATGTTCGGCAACATGCTCACGCAGTCCCGGGACGATCAGAACGGTGGCGGCAGTTTGCAGTTTGTCCACTTGGATACCCTCGGCTTCTCAGTGACTCGCCTGGCTGTTTCGCCAGAATCTTTTTGTAGGACTGACATTAAAGAGCCGGGATGGCCTACGCTTTTCATTTGACGACAGCGACTTTTCTTTTGATGACACTCTGATTGCCCCTGCCAAGTGGTCATGCGGAAGCTGTTAACGTGGCCTGGAAAACTGTTCAATTGCTGACGCGCTGGCTATATTCGGCCGCGCTCGTTTCCATCCGAACCCCTGCAGGAACGCCTCTGCATGCCTAAGCTCGTTCGCGCCGCTGTCTTGACCAACTACCTGGATGTTGCTCATTACCTGGGGTTTAATCCGCACGATGTGCTGGCAGGCGTCGGCCTGAGCAAGGCCCGTCTGCAAGCACCCGAGCATCGGATTCCGATCGATGCGGCGGTTCGCCTGCTGGAAGAGTCGGCTGTCGCCAGCGGTTGCCAGAGCTTCGGCCTGAGCATGGCCGAATCGCGTCAGCTCTCGGATTTCGGTGTCGTCAGCCTGCTGCTGACTCACCAGCGAACGCTGCGTGATGCGTTGCAGGTGCTGGTGCACTACCGGCACCTGATGAACGAATCGCTGGCGATCTTCATCGAAGAAGCCGGCAAGATGGTGATTATCCGCGAGGAAGTGGTGACTGACTCGCCCATGTCCTGCCGGCAAGCCAATGAACTGGCCATCGGCGTGATGTTCCGGCTGTGCGCCGCGCTGCTCGGTGCGCACTGGCAGCCCTACAGCGTGAATTTCACGCACCAGCCTCCCGACAATCTGCAACTGCATCGGCGCCTGTTCGGCTGCAATCTGGAGTTCGGCAGCGAGTTCAATGGCATTGTCTGCCCCGATGCCAGCCTCGACATAGCCAACCCCCATGCCGACCCGGCGATGGCGCGTTACGCCCAGCGCTATCTGGACTCGTTGCAGAGCCAAGAGGGACCGTCGACCCTGTTCGAAGTGCGCAAGGCGATTTACGTGTTACTGCCCATGGGGCGCGCCACCATCGAGCAGATCGCCCAGACCCAGGGCATGAATGTGCGGACCCTGCAACGTCGCCTGAAAGACGATGGCTGCGCCTTCAACGACCTGATCAACGATGTGCGGCGCGACTTGGTGCTGCGGTATCTGGAAAACCCGAACTACTCGCTGGGCCGCATCGCCGACATGCTCGGCTACTCCATGGCCAGCTCTTTCACACGCTGGTTCATCAGCCAGTTCGGCATGCCGCCCGCCGCCTGGCGCAGTGCGCAAAAACAGGCCAAGCCACCGACCCGACCGAGCCCCCTGCTCGACCCGGAAAAACCCTGAACGGTGGAAGCGAGCCTGACAGCCGACCTGGATGTTGGTGACCGAGTACATATCCATTCCTGCGGCAACGGCCACTAATGGTTCCGCTTTTACAGCGGGTCACTTGGTAAAGCGCCAAGTAACCAAGCGCTCTTGCCCCACCACTCGGTGCCTCGCTTAGGCTCGGCATGCCCTCACTCCGGCATTGCTCCGTGGGTCGCCGCGATGGGCCATCCCTGGCCCAGCGCGGCTAAACCGGCGTCCTGCCGGTTTACCCACTGCGCAATGCCTGCGTTCGGCCATCGTGGTTTAACGGGGCGCCCAAATCTAAAGCCAAATCGAGGCGGCCTGACAGCCGACCTGACTTTCGCGAGGTGTGCTTATGCCCCTGTGGGAGGTATCGGGAAGCAAAAAAAACGGCGACCGCTGGTACGGTCGCCGAAAAAAACCGGTGTTTTTAACGCCGGTGGAGTGCCGCACTGCGCCGGAGTGAGCGCAATGCAGCGCCGCTAGTAAAACGGTACTGAGTTACATCCCCCAGTGCAGCAACAGCAGCACAAGAACCACGAGGAACACGGTTTCCCCGACCATCAGCAGGATCGGCTTGATGCCCACTGCCGCCAGTTCCTTGAGTTGGGTTTTCATGCCCAGGGCGCTGATGGAAACGACCAGGCACCAACGTGACAGTTCATTGACCGAGCCCTGCACCACAGGGACCACCCAGCCGGTGCTGTTGAGGCAGGCCAGCAGCAGAAAGCCGACCGCAAACCACGGCAACAGCGGCGGCCGTTTGCCGGTGGGATCGGCGCCCTGCATACGCGTGACCATCGCTGCACAAACGATCACCGGCAGCAGCATGGCGACCCGCATCAGCTTGACCACTGTGGCCGTGTCGCCGGTCTCGGTAGACAGGCTGTAACCGGCGCCGACTACCTGGGCGACATCATGGATGGTCGCCCCCAGGAATACCCCGGCCACCTGGGGCGACAACGACAGCCAGTTGGCAATCATCGGGTACAGGATCATCGCCAGCGTCGACAGCGCCGAGACCCCGATCACCGTGAATAAGGTGGCGCGTTCCTTTTGCGGGTGGTTAGGCAAGGCCGCGGCCAGCGCCAATGCCGCCGAGGCACCGCAGATCGCGGTGGCGCCACCGGTGAGCATGCCGAACAATCGCTGGAAGCCCAGCGCCTTGGCCGCCACCACCGAAACGCCGATGGTCACCACCACCAGAATCACCACCAGCGCAAAGGGTTTCCAGCCCAGTGCGGCGATCTGTTCGAGGGTGATGCGCATGCCCAGCAGCGCTACGCCAATGCGCAATACAGTGCGTGCAGTGAACTCGATGCCGGCCTTGCAGGTGCCCTCGCCGGCGAGGAAGTTCAGCGCCATGCCGAGCAACAACGCAAACAACATGACCGGCGCACCGTAGTGCTCCGACAGAAAGGTCGCCGCCGCCGCGACGATCAGGCTGACGATGAACCCCGGCGCCAGTTCGCGCGTACGGCTGTGGATGCGGGTCAGAGCGATGGCGCTCATGGCGCGGCCTCCTCGGTGGCGATGACAATGAATGCCTGGCCGTCGACTACCTCGACCGGGTAGTTGGCGACCTTGAGCTTGTTGGAATTGAGCAAGTAGCCACTGGCAAGATCGAAGCGCAGGCCATGGGCACAGCATTGAATCACTCGACCGTCGAGGCGACCGCCACACAACGAGGCACCCTGGTGCGGGCAGCCGTCATCGATGGCGAACAACTCACCGTCGATGTTGAACAGCGCGACGCTCTTGTCATCGAATTCGAAGAGCGCACGGCCCCCGACCTGCGGGAGTTTTCCGGCAGGCACTTGTATTCGCAGGTTCATGAGGGTTGTCGCTCGCCGGCCCGTTCGAGCAAGGCTTCGTACATGACGCCAAACAGCGCTTCGGGGGGCTGTGCGCCTACCACCGTCACGCGCCGGTCAAACTGAAAACAGGGCACGCCGCCGACAGCCCCGGGGTTGCCGACAAATGGCTCACCGTTGCCAAGCAAGCAATCAGCGACGAAGCCAGCCTCGAAACCGCACGACTGGGCGATGGCGATCAACGTCTCGCGGTTACCCAGGTCCTCGCCATAGTGAAAGTACGCGGCGAACAGCCGATCGAGCAACGCGTCGCACTGGCGGGTATTGCCCAACACGCTGACCCGTTCCAGCAGGCGATGGGCGTCGGCAGTATTGGGCATCGTGGCAATACGGCTGAAGTCGATGGTCTCCCCCACCGCCAGCGCGGCCTGCTGCACCTGGGCCTGGCGCAATTTCACCGCCTCGGCATTGCCCAGGCGCTTGCGGTAGAACTCGGCGAAGGGCTCGCCCTCGACCGGCAATTGAGGCAACAGCTGCACGCCATGCCACACCGTGGTGAACACCACCTCCGGTTGCCGGGCGCGCAACAGCTCTTGCGCGCGCTCCAGCTGACGCTTGCCGATCAGGCACCAGGGGCAGATGAAATCGACAAACACATCAATACGTAAACGACCACTCACAACTTCACCTCTAACACGGATTCGCCCACTGATTCGGTCACCCGCTCGCCCCTGAGCCGGGCAATATCCTTGTGGTAATGACATTTGGCATAAAAGAACACCGCTGCCGCCGCCAGGCTGACCAGGGGCACCAGCTGAAACGCTGCATGCAAGCCGATCAGGTCAGACACCCTGCCGGTGATGAAAGGCCCCGGCGCCAACCCGAGCATGTTGTTGGCCAGGGTCAGCGTGGCGAAGGCAGTACCATGGACCGAATAATGGGTCAGGTTGGCAACCATCGCGCCGGCGGGACCTGTGGTACCAGCGGCGATCAGCATGCCCAGGCAGATCAGCGCCAGTTGTGCGGGGCCTGCCGGCAAAGCGAATGCCGCCGAGAGCAACAGGCAGCTACCCAGGCAAAAAGCAATGGCCAGGGCGACCTTGCGCTGGGGCGAGTGACGACACAGACGGTCGCTGAGCATGCCGCACAGAATCATCCCGGCACCGCTGCACAGCACGATGATCGCCGCCATGCCGCCGGCTTTGTCCGTGCCCATCTGGTAGTAGCGGTTCAGATAACTGGGCATCCACACAATCACGGTGCCGGCGACGAACAACTGCAAGCCGCTGCCAACGTAGGTGGCGATCACCGAGCGGCTGGAAAACAGCGTGCGCAGCGGTTGACTGACTTTGGCCGCGGCCTTGTTCAGTGCCTGTGCAGCGCGTTGCGGAGCAATGCGTGCTTCCTTGACGATGAGCGGATACAGCACCGCCAGCAGCAGGCCGAACAGCGCCATGCCAGCGAACGACCAGCGCCAGCCCAGCTTCGCGGCGATAGCCCCGCCCAGGGCCATGCCCAGCACCGAGCCGAACATGCCGCCGGCCATGAAGGCACTGGCCAGGGTGGCGCGCATGTGCTTGGGAAAGACTGAAATCACCACCGCGATGCCGACGCTGCCGTATGCCGCTTCGCCGACGCCCACCATGAACCGGGCGATGAACATCTGCTGGTAGTCTTGCGCCAGTGCGCAGCCCAGCGTTGCGAGACTCCACAACAGCGCCATCAGCGCCAGGCTCTTGACCCGGCCGAAGCGGTCGGCCAACAGCGACAGCGGAAACGTCAGCAGCCCGACCATCAAAGCCACGATGCCACTGAGCAGGCCGAGCTGGCCGTCGCTCAGTGCCCATTCGCCCTTGAGCATCGGGAACACCGCGTTCAGCACCTGGCGCGACATGTAATCGGAAATCAACAGGCCGAACGTCAGGGCGAAGACGATCCAGGCATATTGGCGCGAAACGCTGACGGTACCGTCGTCATCGTCGGCGGCGATTGGGTGAAAGGCCATGCAGCCTCCTCGAAACTTTGTTTTTGTTGTTATCGAGCGTGATGCAGTACAGCGAGCGAGAGGCCATCAACCTCCCGCCCGGCTGTCGGTCAGTCGCGCTGCGGCACACCTTTTTGCCCGGCCTTGCGGTTGGGCGACATACCGTTGGCCAGCAGGGTTTCTTCGATGCTCTGATACTGCACACCGATCCGGTAGATCTCCCGGGCCTCTTTGCCGGAGGCAATTTCGCGACCCAGTTCGTGGGCGACCCGTACGGTTTGTTCGATCTGCTGCACCGAGCTGAAGCGCTTGCCCTTGTGATCAATGATAGTGTCTTCAATGCCCACGCGTGGGTGCATGCCCATGGCCAGCGCCATGGTGTTGAACGGCAGCACGTTCTTGAGCAGCGACTCCGCGGTCAGGGTGCAACCGTCCGGCGCGCGGTGGATGAAGTTGAAGAAGTTGAACGGGTTCGGGCCATCGAAACCACCGCCGATGCCGATCCAGGTCAGGTTCAACGGCCCCATGTACAGGCCTTTGCGCACCATGCGCTCCAGGGTTTCCATGGCGTGCATGCCGGTCAGCTGAAAATGCGGCTGAATGCCATTGTCCGTCAGGCGCTTGAGGTGCTCGGTGACCCACGCCGGCCCCGCCGGTACGGTCATCTCGCTGTAGGCCGCCTGATAGGCCGGGTTGGCCAGGGAGGTGCCTTCCAGGTACTCCGGATAGAGCAACTCCATGATGTTCATCTGGGTGGTGTTGATCGCCACCGTGACCTGATCCGGTTTTGGCGTCAGCTCGGCCAACATGTGACGGGTATCGTCGGACAACCATTTGGCCGCTTCACCATCGCTTTCCGGGGCAAACGAAATTGAACCGCCGACCTGGATGATCATGTCCGGCACGGCTTCACGCACACCGGCGATCAGCTCGTTGAACTTGGACAGGCGCTTGGAACCCTTGCCATCCAGTTCACGTACGTGCAGGTGCAAGACGGTTGCACCGGCTTCGTAGCAATCGACCGCCTTCTGCACCTGCTCATCCATGGTCAGCGGAATGTCTTCAGGGAAGTCTTCCGGCATCCATTCAGGGCCGTACGGGGCCACGGTGATGACCACCTTTTCCATGTTTTCCGGGTGTAGGGAATCGTCGAAGAATTGCATGAGTTACTCCTGTTCTTATGGTTTTCCGCCCAGCCGGGAGCCTGCCCGGCGGGCGCAGTTACGAGTGCGAATGCAGAGGTGGTCGATCAGTACGTCTTGTCGCCGATAATCCCGGCGCGCTCCATCTTGCGATGACACGGCGGGTAATCCATGACGGCGTAGTGCTGGGTGCTGCGGTTGTCCCAGATGGCGATGCTGTTGGGCTTCCAGCGCCAGCGCACCTGGTACTCGGGAACGTAGGCCTGGCTGATCAGGTAGCGCAGCAACTCACTGGCGCCCGGGTTCGCGTCCTGGCCGAAACGCACACGCTCGGGGGTGTGGTAGTTGCTGAAGTGGGTGGTGAAGGCGTTGACGAACAGCACTTTCTCACCGGTTTCCGGGTGCGTGCGCACCACCGGGTGTTCGGCATCCGGGTACATGGCCTTGAGCGCCAGGCGCTTTTCAATGGGCATGGCCGCGCCGAAACTCGCTTCGATGCTGTGCCGGGCACGCAGGTCGGCGATCTTCAGCTTCACGTCTTCCGGTAGATTTTCGTAGGCTTCGACCATGTTTGCCCACATGGTGTCGCCGCCGACCGGTGGGCATTCCACGCAGCGCAGCACACACCCCATTGGCGGCGCCTCACGCCAGGTGGCGTCGGTGTGCCAGGCGTTTTCGTAGCGGTCCATCGGCTGGTCCGGTTTTTTGTAGATTTGCACCAGGCCGGGATGATCCGGGTCGCTGCCGGCCACCGGGTGATCCTCCAGTTCGCCGAAGCGCCGGGCGAACGCCACGTGCTCGGCGCGACTGATGTCCTGGTCGCGCAGGAACACCACCCGATGGGTGAGCAAGTGCGCGCGTATCTCGGCAAACAGACCGTCGTCATGGATGGCGTCGGCCAGGTTGACACCGATCAGTTCCGCGCCGATATGGCAGGTCAATTGTTCGACTTTCACGGCAAGCCACTCCCTTAAATGACGAAAATCGACGAGCCAGTGGTCTTGCGCGATTCCAGGTCACGATGGGCCTGCACGGCATCCTGCAAAGCATAGTGCTGGTTGATCTCGATCTTGATCCGACCGCTGCCGACATGGTCGAACAACTCACCGGCCAATGCGGCTTTTTCCGCAGGATCGGCGATGTAGTCGGCCAGTGCCGGGCGGGTCAGGAACAGCGAGCCTTTCATCGCCAGCATCACCGGGTCAAAGGCCGGGATCGGGCCAGAGGCGGTACCTACGCAGACCATCAGGCCACGCCGCTTGAGCGAATCCAGGGAACCGGCAAAGGTGTTCTTGCCGACGCTGTCGAACACCACGTTGACACCGACGCCATCCGTCAACTCGCGTACGCGCTGGGCGACGTCTTCATGGCTGTAGTTGATGACATGGTCGCAACCGTGCGCCCGGGCGATTTCACCCTTGACCTCGGTGGACACGGTGCCGATGACCGTCAGGCCCAGCAACTTGGCCCACTGCGACACAATCAGGCCGACGCCACCGGCGGCGGCATGCAGCAAAATGCTGTCGCCTGCCTTGAAATCGTAGAGGCGGCGCATCAGGTACGAGGACGTCAGGCCACGCATGGTCATGGCCGCGGCGGTCTCGAAACCGATGGTCTCCGGCAGCTTGATCAGCGGCGCGGCCGGGATCAGGCGCTCGGTGCTGTAGGCCCCCAGGGTGTTGAGAAAACCGGTGTAGGTGACACGATCGCCCACTTGCACATTGGTCACACCTTCCCCGACGGCCTGAACCACGCCAGCGGCTTCGACGCCCATGCCGTTGGCCAGCGGAATCGCGTAGGTGCCATTGCGAAAGTAGGTGTCGGCATAGTTCAGGCCGACCGCCACGTGACGCAGCCGAACCTGACCGGGCCCGGGTTCGCCCACCTCGACGTCTTCATAACGTAGGACTTCGGGACCACCGGTTTCGTAGAAGCGGACGGCTTTGGCCATGTTTTTTATTCTCCAGTCTCAATTATTGGCGTGCAGCATCGAATTGCGTTGACCGGACTGTAGGTCCATGGCTGGTGAATCGCTTGTCATCTGACGACAGCGACTTTTCATTTCATGACATTGATGCGAGTGGCCTGCACAAAACCGGCGCGTACAAATACCCATCCGTTGATAAAAGTACTCCTGCGAAAACAAACGGATCAATGAGCAACATGGACCAACAACTTTATATAAAACCAAACCACTACTTGTTGGGCACTGCAGTATTCGAATCTCAAGTCAGTGCTTGCGGCATCCCCTGTCCAGTTCAATTGTTATAAGTATTTCACATTACTTTAAGTCGCAAATAATCAATTGGATCCACCCGCTGTTTCTGGCGCTGTTCATTGGCTTGTCTATATTCAATTCGAGTGTCGGCGCCTGCCAGGGCGCGCTGTCGAGAAGTAGCTCATCGGTCATCTAGCGTTGCAGGAGATGCAGCTATGTTCGCGCGATCGGCCTTGGCAAGTAAAAGGAATGAACGTTACCTGCAGGCTGGTCGAAAGTTACTGGTTACAAGCTGTCTGCTGGGCATCGTCCTCACCTCTTCGGCTCTGAATCAACAAGTAGCGACACCCGATCAATCACCCATTGGCAACACCGACCGCGCCCGCTTTGAAATAGGTGAGCAATCGCTCGATGCCGCTCGCAAGGCATACCCGGCTGCAGCGCTTGTTCCAGCGTCAGTTTGTGGGGCGAAGGGAACGAAGCGTTCTGGGGTTGGTTGCAACAAAATGGATACGGTATCGCCGACTTCCTGATCCTGCTGGATTCGAGAAAGCGGGACACCCGGTTCAAGGACGCCGGTTTGATGAATCAGCCCGGCATGATCAAACGTGAAGTGCCCATCCCTGAACTTGGCCTGTACCTCGATCAGGCTGACGGGGACAAGGTCAAGATGACCGCTCCAAAAGATGATGTTGACACCGAGCCCGAAGAACCTGTGGCCGATTATCAGGAGCGTGTATTACGGGAACCCTTCGAAGTCGGTGACAAAGCCCTCTACACACAAGTCATCAACCAACTCGCCAATGACGGTGTCGATCCACGTATATATGGCTACCCCTCTGGCTTGGTCGGATTGCGGCTGTTCCCTAATCCGGAGTTCTTTGGTGATTCGAAAGCTGCCGGTAAGGCCCGCGATTACTGGCAGACGCAGGTCGTAAATAACATCGACACTGATAGTAAAGACAATGCTTCACGGTACTACTCTGGCAATACTGTGAGTGCCGACCCCAAGCTGGTGCGTCCATTCAGGGTCGCCATGGCCTGCTCTTTCTGTCATGTCGGACCGCATCCGCTGGCCCCACCGACACCGGAGGGAGTTGAAAAACCGGCCTGGGGCAACATGTCGAGCACCATCGGCAATCAGTACTGGAGGCCTGAAATAGCCTTCTCCAATCTCAGATCAGAAGGTAGTTTTCTCTGGCAGTTCGTCGCCAGTCAGCAGCCGGGCACGATCGATACCTCCCTGATCAGCACCGACCATATCAATAACCCTAACACCATCAATGCGATCTTCGAGGTCAACGGGCGACTGGCTCGCGCCGCGCTGAATCCGCCCGAGGCGCAGAGCCCGGCCAATCTGCAGCAGCGTGAACACGTGCTGCAGAATCTGGATTCGGAGATGAGACAAAAACCTTACGCTGAAGCCATGAAGGGCAAGTCGGTGCGAGTTATCGGCCTCTACGTTGGCTGGCGTGGGCGTTCACTGCCCTGGCTGATCGATTACCTCACGTTCTGGGGGCGCAAGTCGGCAGCCCGACGCGTCGGCGAAGGCGACCTTCAGGAATTCATGGCTCGGTTGCAGCGTATCTACAACGATCATGCGGCCGCACGAAAGACTACCGACGATCCGTTCTTTGGCTTGGTCTCGATCGGCCACAGTTTCGGAGGTGCCGTACTGCTGGCGGCCACCGCTGATTACTTTGAGAGTCAATTGCAGTTGGCCAACCCGAAAAGCGGGTTCCTGCGCACGGGGTTTGTGGACCACACGGGTTCTGCTGCACCTGCCACGTTGCCGATTACAGCGAAGGACACCAAGCCGCTGGGTGGTTTCGGTGACATGGTCGTTCTCGTCAATCCCGCCGTGGAGTCGGCCGCCTACGAACGTATCAATGTACTTTCCCGTGGCGTCGATTACCCTCCTGAGCAGACGCCCTTACTGGTCACCTTTTCCGCCGAAAACGATCGCCCCCGACAGGGTCTGTTCAAGGCCGGCCGGATCGCCGGGGAGTTTTTTACCAATGCCGCGACCGTCGAAGACGACAGGGAGCGCGCCAGCCTTCGTGAAGCCCTGGGTGTCTATGATGCGAATCACAGCGGCATCACCCACGAATTGACGCCAGTGGTAAAGGTGCCGTTGTTGATGACTCAGCGCCCTGAAAAACCAGATTTGCAATGCACAAACAAACGACCAGGCACCTATGAATGGCGGGAATGGGACGAGAAAAAACTGGGGCCCAATGATCGACTTGAGATCGAAAAATCTCAGTTTCCTGAAGGCTTGGAGTCCGGCCTGAAGGGCTTCGACTTTTCCGGCAACAATCATTATTCGGGCCTGAATCTGCACTCAGCCAAGGATGCGCCAACAGCAAGACGGTGGCAGCCATTTCTCGTGGTGAAGGTTAACGAGCAAGTCATCGATGGCCACAACGGAATCTTCTCGGGACCGTTCATGAATTTCCTGACGCGCTACATCGGTCTGACCGAGGCGAAACGGATTGAACTGGTCACGCAGGGCAACAGGCGCTGAGCCAGGGAAGCCGGTTCAAGTGCTGAGCACTTATAGATGCGATTGAAGAAAGGCCACCAATCGTTGCAAAGCAACCCGCGTGGAGTGGCTGGCGTCCGGGTTTTGCGCTTGGTCGTACTCCACAGTCAGCAACGCATGGTGCTTGTTCTTGCCATCGGCCGGCGCAGGGTACTCGTAGAGTGTGCCGGTCGTGGGGAAATTGTCGTAAAGCCGTTGCACCCGCTCGTGGGGGCACAAGCGATCATCGACAAAGCGCTGGATCAGCAGTGGCGTTGCCTGGTTGACCGATGCCTGGCCGGCTGCGATCAGATCATCGTCGCTGATATTCAACTGGCTCATCCAGGGACCGCTGCCCATGCCGGTGAAAAAATAGAGCAACCTGAAGGGCACCGCAGGTTGCGACGCCACGGCGGCACCTACTCGGGTTTCGAGGATCAGCGGGATAGCGAATGCACCGGTGACACACATGCCGATCACACCGATTTTTCTGTCGCCGATCGACGCGCCCAAATGGCGGGCCAGTGCCCGCAGCCAGTCGCTCACCGGCGCTGAAGTGCCAGCCTTGAGGTAACCGAACTCCTTGGTCATGCAAAGGAAGTAGCCTTTTCTCCCCGAGCCCTTTTCTTCCGGCTTGCCATACAGCAAGGGAAGGTACACCTCGAAGCCCGCGGCGATCAGACGCTCGGCAAAATTTCGTGTGTCGCGCGTCAACCCGGGCAGCTCATGCAGGACGAGTACCGGCTTGCCCTCTCCTTTGGAATAAACCGCGTGTTCGTATAGGCCGTCGCTGAACGAAAAACGCTTGAAGCCGGTCATGTCCATACTGTGCATTTCTCCTGGGCGGGTGGATGGGAATCGGCCCGTAGTCCTCTATGTCATCAAGACGCCTGTGTGGCTGAAAGCTGTCAAAAGCGGTTTTTTTGAATCGGCATAATGACGATAGCTGACAAACTCCGACATGGCGGTCATGCCGCACTTTTTCCGCGCTGACCCGATACTTGCGTCGACGGTCGGGCCAAGCCAAACACCATCCCTGAAGCAAACAACACCCCGAGAATCACACCGCCCGCCCCCAACAGTTGCCAGACATTCGGCAATACGCCCATGAGTGAAGACACCAGCATGGTGAACACCGGCGCCAGGTTGAAGAAGATCGAGGTCCGGGCGGCGCCAATGGCGTGGATGCCTCTGAACCACAGCAGATAGGCGACCACTGACCCGCCGATTGCCAGGTAAATCACGGCACCCTGCACGGCAAGTGAAGCCTCGCGGATGCTGGCGATCGGGTCTTCATAAAGGAAGCCCAGTACGATCAGGCCAAGCACGCCGAACAACATGGAAAAACTGGTGGTTTCCAATGGCGTCGCGTCTCTGACGAACCGCCGGGTACCCACCATGTTCGCCGCCCAGGCCATACTGCCGGCCAGGATCATCGCGTCACCGCTGACCACCTTAAGCCCCAGCAAAACCTGGATATCGCCACGGGTGATCACCAGGCCGACACCGAGCAAACCCAGGACCAGGCCGATGGCACGGCCGCGATCGATCCGTTCGCCTTCCAGCAACACAGCAAGGATCATGGTCCACAGCGGCGTGGTCGCCAGGATCAGCGCGCCGTTGATCGGCGTGGTGGTTTGCAGGCCGAAAAACGTTGCGACACTGAACCCGGTAAATCCGAGCAGCCCCAGACCGATGAACGCCAGCAGGTTGTTCTGCAGCACACTGAACCGTAACTTGCCCATCAGGCCGAAGATCAGCAGTAATAACAGGGTCGAGATGGAGAAGCGTTCTATGGATGCGCTGAGCGGTGCCATGCTCTTGATGATGTAGGCCCCGGCGTTGAAGTTGGTGCCCCAGAAAAACGTGGCGCCCAGGATGCCGGCATAGGCCAGCGGGGTTGCTTTGCTCATGGTTGTTTCCTCGCCAATCGCTCGACAAACTGCCGATCGTTGCACCTGCACTTCAGGCGCCGGACTATTCTTTCAAGCTTGGCGATGGGAAAAAATTCCCTGTTTGTTCACCTCATCTGTGAGAAAACGCCCATGTTCGATTGGGAGGATTTGCGCTATTTCATTGTGTTCGCTCAGGAGCGATCGCTTTCGGCGGCGGCGCGCAAGCTGAATGTCGACCACGCCACGGTAGCGCGGCGTATCAGTGCGCTGGAAAGCTCACTGAACGTGAAACTGGTGGACCGACGCCCGCGCTCGTATGTACTCACGGTGGATGGGGAGCGCATCGCCCAGTCGGGGCAGCGCATGGAAAGCGAGTCGTTCGCGGTGCAGCGCACGGCGCAAACCGGTCAGGAAAGCCATGCCGGCGAAGTCACCGTCAGCGCTCCGCCAGCCATGGCCTGTGCGTTGATCGCGCCGCGAATCAAACTGTTGCGCGAGCAATACCCGCTTTTGTCGTTGCAGTTGATTGGCAGCCTGGACAGTGCCTCTTTGTCGCGTCGTGAAGCCGATATCGCCGTGCGCCTGAGCCGGCCCAAGGAGCCGGACCTGGTGGTGCGCAAGGTCGCCACGGTGTCATTCACGCTGTATGGCTCGCAGGATTACCTGGCCAACACGGCCCCGCAGGATCGGGTGTTCATTGCCTACGACGAGCGTCTCGATCAAAGTCCGCAGCAGGTCTGGCTCAAGGAACAGGCGGGAGATCGACCCATCCTCCTGCGTAGCAATGACCTGAATATCCAGGCCAATTTCGTCCAGGCCGGGGCCGGTATCGCGGCCCTGCCCGCCTTTCTCGGCGCGCGTTACGGCCTGCAAGCCGTTGAGGCCGAGGGACCGCGACTGGAGCGTGACGTGTGGCTGCTGGTGCACAACGACATCCGGCACATTCCGTCCGTCCAGGCGGTGATGAGTTTCCTGGTGTCCTGCTTCGAGCGACTCAACCAATGACCGCTCAATCCGGTGCCGGTGCCCTGAACACCAGCAGTCTGCCGGTGGCCCGCTGTACCGTTTTGCCATGCTGATTGCGGGTTTCCATCAACAGGGTCACCACGCCCCGGTCGGTCTTGGTGGCGGATGGTTCGATGGCTTTCACGGTCGTCGTCAGCCGCAATTCATCCTCGGCACGGGTGGGGTGCGGCCAGTTCAGTTCGATGCCCAGGCCGATGATGCCGTCGGCCAGCGGCACACTGTCGACCAGGAGTTTCATGGTCAACGCCGCGGTGTTCCAGCCGCTGGCCGCCAGTCCACCGAACAGGCTCATGCTGCCGGCCTCCTCATCAAGATGGAAAGGTTGCGGATCGAACTGTTGGGCAAAGGCCAGCATCGCGTTTCGGTCGACGCGAAGGGTGTCGCTTTCAAACACCTGCCCCAGTTGCAGGTCATCGAGGTAAAGCTTTTCCCAGGCATGAACGGTCATGATTCAACCCTCTGCAAGTGCCACCTGTGCGGCAGTTCATGATACTGCGCAAACCGGGGTGATGGACCTCCCCTACTCTTGTGGCCGAACCTCCACCCACTGCCAGAACAGTTGGTAGCCGACCGCCAGCACCACCGGACCGATGAACAGACCGATGATACCGCTGGTGACCATGCCGCCCAGCGCGCCGATCAGCACCACCGGCATCGGTACGTCGACGCCGCGCCCCAGCAGCAACGGTTTGAGCACGTTGTCCACCAGTCCGGCGACAAAGACATAGACGGAGAACACGATGGTCACCGTGCTGGCACCCTCGGTGGCGAACACATAGGCAATCACCGGAAGCGTGATCAAGGTCACGGGCAATTGCATGATGCCCAGCAGCAGGACTGCCAGCGCGAGCAGGCCGGCGCCGGGGATTCCCATAAACACAAATCCCAGGCCCACCAGCAGCATCTGGATGAACGCGATACCCACCACGCCGAGCGCCACGGCACGGATAGTCGCTGTACAGAGCGCAGCGATTTTCGGCCCTCTGTCCGGGCCGCTGACCCGGGAAGCAATCTTTACCGCCGCACGGCTGCCGGCTTCGCCATGGGCCATGAAGATCCCGGCGATGATCAAGGCGAAAATGAACGTCAGGAACCCCATCCCCACGCCGGCCAGCTTGCCCAGCAGTGTCAGGCTGACGCCTTTGATTTGCGGGATGTACTTCTCGGTCAACCCGGGCAAATCGGTAGAGGCTTGCAGCCAGGCGGCCGACAACGGCTTGCCTATCAGCGGCCAGCCGGCAACGGATTCGCCTGGCGGGGGAATGTGCAAACCTTCGTTCCTGACAACCGTCATGGTGTTCTCCACCGAGTCGGCAATCGAGGTGCCCAACAGGTAGATCGGCACCATGAGGATCACGATGGACACCAGCACGATCAAGGTTGCAATCCGCCCTTCCTTCTGCCCCAGCGGCCCCATGAGCTTTTTCTGCAACGGGTAGAGCGTGATGGCCAGGATCAGCGACCACAGCATCAAGTCACGGAACGGACTGAAGATCTCGAAGCAGAACAGCACCAGAACCAAAATCAGCCCGGCGCGGATCAAGACATCGAGTAACCCACGGGACAAGGCCTTCTCGGAGAGCGGACTGGGCACCATTGATATCTCCTGGCAGTTCACTGCGAAGATGGGGAGTCGGTTTGCCCAGCATAGACGCTCAATCGGCACTGCGTTCTTCTTGAACAACATCGCAACTCAGCACACCGGCTCAATAATCGCGCTTCAATTCAAGTCACGATGCTTTGCTCCAGGCAAACAACCGCGACTGAATGGGCTCATGACGTTTTTCTCACACGACCGCGCTGCCCGACTGCCTCTGTGGCTACCACTATTATTCGCCAGTTGGGGCGTCATGGCTGATGAGCCGGTGCAGAAGGCCCAGGGCTTTCTGGACGGTGCATCACTTGACGTACTCAGTCGAAATTTTTTCCTCAACAGCGACTACCGCTCTCCTTCACCCTCGGAAAAAAACTATCGACAGGAGTGGGCTCAAGGTTTTATCGGCACGTTCCAGTCAGGATTCACGCCCGGCACGATTGGCGTCGGGCTCGATGCCCATGCCTTTTTAGGCTTGAAACTCGATGGCGGCAAAGGTCATTCCGGCACAGGGCTGTTGCCGGTCGACAGTGACGGGCGCAGTGAGCCCAACTACGCCAGCGCTGGCGGCGCCCTGAAAATCAACGCGTCGAGAACCACGCTGGCCTATGGAGAGATGCTGGTGGAAACCCCGGTGTTCGACACCGCCGATAAGCGACTGCAACCGGAATACGCCACGGGGGTTCTGTTGAACAGTCGTGAAATCGATGGTTTGAACCTGCAGGCCGGGCACTTCACGGCCTTCAAGAATCAGGACAGTTCATCGTCCAAAGGCGACTTTTCCGGTTATGGGGCCAATACCGAAGCGGGCGGTATTTTGTTCCTGGGCGCTGACCTGTTCACCCAGAGCCCCATCGGCGGTGCGCTTTATGCCTCGGAGCTGACCGACACCTGGCACCAGTACTACGGCAATCTGCACTGGAAGCAAAACCAATGGTTCCTCGATGCCAACCTCTATCACACACGGGACACCGGCCAGGCGCTGGCGGGCGCCATCGACAACACCGCGTTCAGCCTGTCAGGCAAGTACACCGTCGACGCGCAGGCTTTTACCCTGGCCTGGCAAAAAATCAATGGCAACACGCCCTTCGACTTTGTCGGTGGCGACTCGATCTACCTGGCCAACTCGATCAAGTACGCCGACTTCAACGGTGCGGGTGAGCGTTCATGGCAGGCACGTTACGACCTCGACCTGGGCACGTTCGGCCTCCCCGGCCTGAAGTTCATGACGCGTTATGTCAGGGGCAGCGGCATCGACGGTACCCACGCGCCCAAGGGCGGCGCCTACAACCCGTTCGATGCGTCAACCGGTGAGTTCGTACCGCAACAAGGCGCTGGCGGACGGCATTGGGAGCGTGACATTGACCTGCACTACATCGTGCAGTCCGGAGCGGCCAAGGGCTTGTCCCTGCAGGTGTCCCATGTGTCACATCGGGCCAACGCTGCCCAGGCCGGCGATGACATTGACAGGATCTACGTTGTCATCCAGTACCCGCTGGGCTTCGGGCCTTTCTAACCGGAAATCGGGGGGTATAGCCGCTAAAGCCAGGTCGGCTGTCAGGCCGCCTTCGCGAGCAGGCTCGCTCCCCCAGTTGAACCGGGTACAACCGTGAAAGCCAGGTCGGCTCGCAGGCCGCCTCGCTTTGGCTTTTCGCGGTGTACGCCCCCTCGAGAGGCTTCGTTCCGGTTCTGCGCAGTGGGCACCTCGGCATGGATGCCGAGGTAGCCGCGCACGGCCAAGGATGGCCGATCGCGGCGGGCCCCACGGAGCAGGACCGGAGCGAGGGCACCCTGAGCCTAGGCGAAGGGCCGAACGACAGGGGCAAGAGCGCTTGGTTACTTGGCGCTTCTCCAAGTGACCCGCCGTAAGGGCGGAACCCATAGTGGCCGTTACCGCAGGAATGGATATGTACTCGGTCAACAGCATTCAGGTCGGTTGTCAGGCCCCCATCGTGGGCAAGCCTCGCTCCAGGGGAATGAGCACATCTGCCAAAGCCAGGTCGGCTGTCAGGCCGCCTTCGCGAGCAAGCTTTGCGCCTACAGAATCAGATCGGGGTATAGCCACGAACATCAGGTTGGTAGTTTGGAAACTGGCGGAAGGCAGCCGGAGTCGAACCGGCCCGGGAACGGATGCCGTCCCCAACCGGGTTTGAAGCCCGGCCGCGCCACCGGGCGCGATTGCCTTCCTGAACATCAGTGATCCGTTCGCCGGGCCAGTGCATTGTCCTGGCGGATATGGCGCTTGTCGCCAAACCGGCGGGTCAGGCCGAGCCGGTCGAAATACTCGAGAATCTGGATGCTGCGCTTGCGCCCCAGGCCCACCGTATCGCGAAACGCCGCCACCTGGATCACTGGATTGGCGTCGGCCAGTTGCAACAGCATAGCCGCCAGACGACGGATCATCGTGTCGGTATAGAACAGATCACGCACCACTTGATGCATCAGCCCCAACCGGGCCATTTTGCGCAGCAGCGAGCGCACCGTGGCTTGGTCATGCCCCAGGTCGCGCACCCACGGCGGATCGAAGCCACGCGCCTCGAACAACGGCTGCAATTGCTGCCACAGGCTTTCATCCTCTTCACTCAGGCGTACCTGATGATCGGGCAAATGCAACCATGGCCCGTTGGCGGCGATGGCATCGCTGGCGAGCAATTCGTCGAGCAGGCTGACGAAGGTCGGGCGGTCGAGGGCCGTCCCGGTGAAACGGCGCAGACGATCACGGTCCGGCCCCATTTGATCCGGCTCCCGTTCATGAAAGCGCGTCAGCTGCTGCAACAGTTCGGCTTTCAGGGCCTGCCAGCGGACAGCGTCGAACAACACCGGCCCTTGCCGCGTTTCGATCAAGCGCACGTCATCAGGCAATACCCAAGTGGCACGCGGGCTGTTGAGTTGCCGCTCCAGGTGCTGAGGGTCGAGTCCCGTGTCGCTGTTGGTCAGCAACGCGGGCAGAATCTGTTCGAGCCGTGTGGATTGGGTCAGCGCCTGTAATTGTGCGATTCGCTCGGGACTGCGGCGGTGCCGGGTCGGTGCGAACGGGTCGAGCACCCGGCCGCCGCCCAGTGTGCGTTGGGCACTCTGGTCGCGCAGGATCAACGGATCGCCCTTCACGGCCTGCACCGGCCTATTGAGCAGGATTTGCGCGAACATCCGCTCGCCCGGCGCCAGGCTGGCGCCTTCCAGCAAGGCCACGTGTCCGCTCACGTCTTGAGTGCCAATGTGCACATGCACCGGTTGGAAATGTTCAAAGGGACGGGGCTCACCGGGCAGTAACTGAAAGTCGATGTCCAATCGTTGCGTCGGTGCGTACAGCCATTCGGCCACCAGCCATTGACCACGATGCATCTGCTCCAGTGCCAGGCGTTCGGCATGCAGGTTCAACGCGACGCGCTGACCGGCCATGGCGCTTTCGGTCGCTTGATTTTGCGCATGTAGCCCCCTCACCCGTACCGATTTTCCGAGGGGCCCCAGCAGTAATGTATCGCCCACTGCCACCTGCCCGGACAGCGCGGTGCCGGTGACCACGAGACCTGCGCCGGCCACGCTGAACGCCCGGTCGATCCACAGGCGAAAACCGCCATCCACGCTGCGTTGCTGCACCTCACACTGCGCATCCAGCAGTGCATGGCGCAAGGTATCGATGCCCTCGCCGGTCACACTCGACAACGCAATCAATGGCGCATCGGCAAACGGACCGGGCGCCAGCAAAGCGCCGATCTGCTCGCGCACGGTTTGCACCCGGGAGGGTTCGACCCGGTCGCATTTACTGATCGCCACCAATGCTCGCGGGATGCCGAGCAATTCGACGATCGCCACATGCTCACGGGTCTGTGGCATCACACCGTCATCGGCGGCCACCACCAGCAGCACCAGATCGATGCCCTGCGCGCCGGCGAGCATGTTATGGGTGAAGCGCTCATGGCCGGGCACGTCGATGAAACCAGTCAAACCCGCGCCCGGTTCAAGCTCGGCGTACAGATAGCCCAGGTCGATGGTCATCCCGCGCTCGCGCTCTTCCCGGCGTCGGTCGCCGGTCTGCCCGGTCAAGGCCTGGAGCAAGGCGGTCTTGCCATGGTCGATGTGTCCTGCGGTGCCGACAATCACCCTGTCCGGTCCCCGATCTGCAACCGGTCAAGCTGCGCCAGCCACGCCGGTTCATCGTCCAGTTGCCGCAAGTCGAGCCACAAGGCGTCGTCGTCGATGCGTCCGAGGACCGGGATCGGCAAGCCGCGCAAGGATTCCTCCAAACCATGCAGACAGCGCCCGCGCAGACGCTTGGAGCTATGCGGACGCAGGCACAGCGCGGCACTGGGCAAACGCGCCACCGGTTGGCTGCCACTGCCGATCATCCCCAGCGCCGGCACCGCACTGACGCTCCAGGCAGCGCCCAGCACCCGCGCCAGTGACGGTTGCAGGCGCTCAGCCTGGGCGAGGATCTCCGCCTGGGGCCGTGTCAGCAGGCGCAGGCTTGGCAGGCGTTCGGCCAATCGATCCGGGTTGCGGTACAGACCCAGCACCGCTTCAAGAGCGGCCAGGGTCAGCTTGTCGACACGCAGCGCGCGCTTCAGCGGATTTTTCTTGATCCGGGCGATCAGGTCCTTGCGCCCGACAATCAACCCGGCCTGCGGACCGCCAAGCAACTTGTCACCGCTGAAGGTGACGATGTCGGCCCCGTCGAGCAAAGCCTGACGCACCGTGGGTTCGGCGGGCAGTCCCCAGCGCGTGAGATTCAGCAGACTGCCGCTACCCAGGTCTTCGAGCAGCGGCAAGCCATGTTGATGCGCCAGTTGTGCCAGTTGCGCCGTGGACACGCGAGTGGTGAACCCCTGAATGTCGTAGTTGCTCGCATGCACGCGCATCACCAGACCGCTGCGCGGGCCGATGGCGGCTTCGTAGTCGCGGGCGTGGGTGCGGTTGGTGGTACCGACTTCGTGCAGCTTGACCCCGGCGCGGGCCATGATGTCGGGAATGCGAAAGGCGCCGCCGATCTCGATCAGCTCGCCCCGGGAAATGATGCCCTCCTTGCGCGCCCCCAGACTGTTGAGGGTCAGCAACACAGCGGCGGCATTGTTGTTGACCACGGTCACCGCTTCGGCGCCGGTCAGTTCGCGGATCAACCCTTCGATCAGATCGTCGCGATCACCGCGCTTGCCGCTGTGCAGGTCGAATTCCAGATTGAGCGGGTAGCGTGCGGCCATGTGTACGGCCTCGATGGCTTCCTCAGGCAGCAAGGCGCGGCCCAGGTTGGTGTGCAGCACGGTGCCGGTCAGGTTGAAGACCCGGCGCACATGGCTGCGATGCTGATTGGCCAGACGTTCTGCGACCCGACCTGCCAGTATCTCGGGGCTGGTTTCAACGACTTCGACCTGGCCCTGGCGCACGTTTTCCCGCACTTCATCGAGCAACTGCCGCAAAGCGGCCAGCAATGCCTCACGCCCGTAGCGTTCGGCCAAGGGACCGCACGCCGGGTGACGCAACAGGCTGTCGATGGAAGGCAGATACGGGATTTGACTGACAAGGCTTGCGGGCATCAGGCGCTCCGGAAAGCGAAGGGGTTGGAGGGCAGTGGTCAGTTTGGAGACTGGCGGCGTCTGACCCGGCCCCTTCACGAGCAGGCTCGCTCCCACATCCAGAGTGTAGACCCTGTACTCACTCGTCTCCCGGCGCGAGCAGCAGATTCGGTGCCAGTCGCTGGTAGCCGTCCTGGGCCAGGCGCATGTCCAGCATCAGGCTGGCCAGGTCCGCCGACAGCGCTTCGGCGTGGGCGTCGTTTTCCAGATAGAGCAGTTTGAGATAGGCATTGCAGCCCGGACAGACCTCGGCCCGCAGCGGCGCCTGATTGGCGGCGTGGCGATCGTCTTCGAGGCTCAGGTACTCCAGGCCTTTGCTCTGCTCGCAATACACGCACTTGACCCGCACCACGTGCCATTCACAGGCGCACAGCGAACAGACCAGGTAGCGCAAACCATTGTGCTTGCCGCGATTGCGGATGACGCCAGCCATGGCCGGCGAACCGCAAGCCGGGCACTGACTCAGGCGGGGGCCTTGTGTCAGTTGCAGATTCGGCGTGCTCAGCAGCCAATGGCTCCAGGCGGTTTGCAAGGCCGCGCCGAGAAACGGCACCAAAGCTGCCGGCACCAGCGAATACTGACCACTGACCAGTGCCACCGCCCAGGCCCGGCGTTGTCCGGAGCCGGCTTGACGCAAGGTGTCCAGCGCCTCGGCCACGGCGGGTTGTTCGGGGGCGGTGTAGCGTTGCAAAAAGGCATCGAAATAGGCCTGCCAATCGTCCTCGCGGCTCAGGCTGTCGGCGGCGAATGGCGGCAGTCCGTGCTGCAGGCACAGCTCGATGCGTTGTCGGTCGAGGGGCTCGCCGAGCGGCGGGTCATCCAGCACTTGCTGTTGCGCCCGACACACCCCGGCCAGCAACTGCAGGTAATCGGCCAGCGGATGTCTCAGGTCCTGATGCCCTTGGGCCAGATACTCGAGGCGCTCGGCGCGCAGGCTGAACAGGTTGTGCGGCGGCAGGTGCAGAAACGGCGGCGAACCCGCCGCCGCTTCGATTTGTCCGGGTTCGAGGATGGTCGCCAAGTCGCTATCCTTTTTTAGTCAAAGGCCTTTTGTTCAACGGCGGCTCGGGGCGCTCGTCGCGGGTCACTTCCCGGTACCACAGTTCATGATGCTTGCGCGCCCAGGCGCGGCTGACCCAGCCATGCATCATCGCGCTGACCGACCCCTTGATCCAGATTCCGGCGTAGATGTGCACGATGATGCTCAGGATCAGCACGAAACCGGCCAGTGCATGCAGCAGCATCGCCCAGCGAATGCTGGTGATGCCGAAGTACTCACTGAAGTACGCGCGCCAGATCACCAACCCGGTGAACAGCAGCACCAGCATGCACAGCAGTAAAGTCCAGAACAGCAACTTCTGCCCCGGGTTGTACTTGCCTATCGCCGGTACGCCCTCCTCCTCGTTGCGCATCACCCGGTTGATCCGCCGCAGCCACAACCGGTCATTACTGATGAAGTAATTGGCGCGCCAGAACTGCACCACCAGACCGAGAAACAGCAGGAACATCAACACGCCCATAAAGGGGTGCAGGATGCGTGTCCAGGGGCCGCCGCCGAACAGATTGCTCAGCCAGAACAACGCCGGATGAAACAGCGCCAGCCCGGACAACCCGGCCATCAAAAACAGAATCGCCACCAACCAGTGATTGGTGCGCTGGTTGGCGGTGTAGCGAAGGATCTGCTTGCGGATCATGATCGGTCCCCTGTCTTCGGAGGGTGCTTGGGATCATAGGTGTGCACCGCTGGATCGACTTCATGCACCGCCGGGTCCGGGCCGTGGGGCAGCTCATCCTCTTCGACCACCTGCGGCCCGACGCGCACGTAGTGGAAGAACCCGGCCAGCACCGCCGCGCCCATCGCCAGCAGCGCCAGGGGTTTGCTCAAGCCTTTCCACAGGCCGACCAGGGGACTGATCACCGGGTCGCTCGGTAACCCGGCATACAGCTTCGGCGTGTCGGCGTGGTGCAGCACGTACATCACATGGGTGCCACCGACACCCGCCGGGTCGTACAGACCGGCGTTATCGAAGCCACGGCTCTTGAGGTCGACGATGCGTTCGGCGGCATGTTCCTTCATGTCGTCCTTGGTGCCGAACACGATGGCGCCGGTCGGACAGGTTTTCACGCACGCCGGCTCCAGCCCTACGGCCACCCGGTCCGAGCACAGCGTGCATTTGTAGGCTTTGTGATCTTTCTGCGAGATGCGCGGAATGTTGAACGGGCAACCGGTGATGCAGTAACCGCAGCCGATGCAGTGGTCCTGGTCGAAATCGACGATGCCGTTGGCGTGCTTGATGATCGCCCCGGGGCTGGGGCACGCCGCCAGGCAACCGGGTTCGGCGCAGTGCATGCAACCGTCCTTGCGGATCAGCCATTCGAGGTTGCCGGCATCGGTTTCGTGCTCGGTGAAGCGCATCAGGGTCCAGGTTTCTGCGCTCAAATCCTGCGGATTGTCGTAGGTCCCCAGGTTATGACCGACCTCGTCGCGCAGTTCGTTCCATTCCGAGCAGGCGACCTGGCAGGCCTTGCAGCCGATGCATTTGGTGGTGTCGATGAGTTTGGCGACTTCCTCCAGGTTACGTACCGAAGATGGCACGGTGGTGGTGGCCGAGCGGGCAATGATGTCTTGGCTGGCCATTTAGATTTTCTCCACGTTGACCAGGAATGACTTGGATTCCGGGGTCTGGGTGTTGCCATCGCCGAGGAACGGCACCAGGGTGTTGGTCAGGTAACCGTGGCGCGTGAGGCCGGTAAAGCCCCAGTGCAGCGGAATCCCGATCTGGTGCACCACCTGATTGTTGACCTGCAACGGCCGGATTCGCTTGGTCACCACCGCCACCGCTTCGATGTGCCCGCGCTTGCAACTGACGCGCACACGGTCACCGGCGGCGATGCCTTTCTCCTTGGCCAGCACTTCGCCGATTTCGACGAACTGCTCAGGCTGACTGATTGCGTTGAGCCTGCAGTGCTTGCTCCAGAAGTGGAAATGCTCGGTCAGCCGATAGCTGGTGGCGGCGTACGGGTAATCCTTGGCCACGCCGAGCGAGTCCCAGACCGAGTCGAAGACCCGTGCCGCCGGGTTGCTGGTGGCGTTCTTGTTTTGCGGGTGCAGCGGGTTGATGCCAATCGGCGTTTCGAATGGCTCGTAGTGCTCGGGGAACGGGCCTTCGTTCATCTTGTCGACGGCAAAGAACCGCGCCACGCCTTCGGGGTTCATGATGAACGGATTCATCCCTGCTTCTGGCGCCACATCGGCCTTGTAGTCCGGCACATCGGTGCCGCCCCAGGTCTTGCCGTTCCACCACACCAGGCGTTTTTTCTCGTCCCACGGCTTGCCTTGCGGGTCGGCCGAGGCGCGGTTGTAGAGAATCCGCCGGTTGGCCGGCCACGCCCAGGCCCAGCCCTGATGCTGATGCATGCCGAACGGATCGTTGTTATCGCGCCGGGCCATCTGGTTGCCCGTCTCGGTCCAGCTGCCGCAGAAAATCCAGCAACCGGACGCGGTGCTGCCGTCGTCCTTGAGCTGCCCGAAGCCGGACAGTTGCGCATTGGCCTTGATCGCCGCGCCCGTGGCGTCGGTGAAATCGGTGGTGGCGCTGCCGTTGATTTCTTTGGCCAGTTCCTCCGGCGAAGGCTCGTCGGCAATCTTGTAGGGCCACGACAGCTTGAGGATCGGTTCGGCCCAGGCACCGCCGTTGGCCTGGTAACGCTGACGCAGGCGCAGGAACAGCTCGCTCATGATCCGCACGTCGGTGCGCGCCTCGCCCGGGCCGTCGGCGCCTTTCCAGTGCCATTGCAACCAGCGGCTGCTGTTGACCAGCGACCCGTCTTCTTCGGCGAAACAGGTGGTGGGCAGGCGAATCACTTCGGTCTGGATATCGGCGCTCTTCACATCGTTGTACGGCCCGACATGCCGCCAGAACTCCGAGGTTTCGGTGGCCAGCGGATCCATCACCACCAGCCATTTGAGCTTGGCCAGCGCCGTCATCACCCGGTTCTTGTCGGGCAACGCGGCAATGGGGTTGAAGCCCTGGCACATGTAGCCGTTGACCTTGCCCTGGCCCATCAGGTCGAAGACCTTGAGGATGTCGTACTGGGGAATGTCCAGTTTCGGCAGGTAGTCGTAGCCCCAGTTGTTGTCGGCCGTGGCATTGGCGCCGTACCAGGCTTTCATCAGGCTGACGTGGAACTTGCCGTAGTTCTGCCAATAGGACAGCTGTCCGGGACGCAGAGGCGTTTGCGTGCGTTTGACGATATAGGCCTGGTAATCCTGCTCGGTATCGCCGGGCAGCGTGAGGTAGCCCGGCAGCGAGTTGGACAACAGGCCCAGGTCGGTCAGCCCCTGGATGTTGGAGTGCCCGCGCAAGGCATTCACGCCACCGCCCGGCATGCCGACGTTGCCCAGCAGCAGTTGCACCATCGCCGCGCTGCGGATGATTTGCGAGCCGATCGAATGCTGGGTCCAGCCCAGAGCGTAGAGAATCGTCATGGTCTTGCCCGGAGTCGAGCACGTGGCGATTTCTTCCCAGATTTTCTGCATGGCATCAACCGGCATGCCGCAAATCTGGCTCGCCAGTTCGAGGCTGTAGCGGCTGTAGTGTTGTTTCATCAATTGATAGACGCAGCGCGGGTCCTGCAGGGTCGGGTCGACCTTGACGAAACCGTCTGCACCGAGTTCATAACCCCAGCCGGATTTGTCGGTGTAGAGGCGCTTGGCCGCGTCATAGCCACTGAAAATGCCATCCTCGAAGCCATAGCCGGCCTTGACGATGAACGACACGTCGGTGTAGTTGCGTACGTACTCGTGCTGGATCTTGTCCTCGGTCAGCAGGTAATTGATCAGCCCGCCCATGAAGGCGATGTCGGTGCCGGTGCGTATCGGCGCGTAATAGTCGGCCACCGAGGCGGTCCGGGTAAAACGCGGATCGACCACGATCAGCCGCGCCTTGTTGTGCGCCTTGGCTTCGGTCACCCACTTGAAGCCGCATGGGTGCGCTTCCGCTGCGTTGCCGCCCATCACCAGAACCAGATTCGCGTTGGCGATATCGGTCCAGGTATTGGTCATGGCACCACGGCCGTACGTCGGGGCAAGACTTGCCACCGTCGGGCCGTGTCAGACACGCGCCTGGTTATCAAACCCCAGCATGCCAAGGCTGCGAATGACCTTGTGGGTGATGTAGCCCGCTTCGTTGGACGCCGCCGAGGCCGCGAGGAAACCGGTGGTCAGCCAGCGGTTCACCGTCTGGCCCTGGGCGTTCTTCTCGATGAAGTTGGCGTCGCGGTCGGCCTTCATCAGGTCGGCGATGCGATCCAGCGCTTCATCCCAGGAAACACGCGTCCACTCGTCGCTGCCGGGTTTGCGCACTTGCGGGTATTGCAGGCGTCCGGGGCTGTGAATGAAGTCCAGCAGACCGGCGCCTTTGGGGCACAGGGTGCCGCGGTTGACCGGGTGGTCGGCGTCACCTTCGATGTGAATGATATTTTGCGCGACATTCTTCGCCGCATCGCCCTGGCTGTACATGATCAAACCGCAGCCGACCGAGCAATACGGGCAGGTGTTGCGGGTTTCATGGGTGTGGGCGAGCTTGAAATGACGCACCTGTTCGGCAAAGGCAGGCGTCGGAGCCATGCCCAACGCGCCCAGGCTAGAGCCTGCAAGGCCGATACCGGCGACCTTGAAGAACTGACGACGGCTGAGGTCCATCGTGCACTCCTGATCAGGTGGAGATCCGGTCCTTTGCCGGATTTTTCTGGACAATCACGGTCGCGGCAGACGGGCTGCCGACAATTGAACTCTAGCCAACCCTGTCGAATCCGCGATGAAACCCGACCGTCGGAAGTTTGTTAAACCACCTGCACAATAACTGCGCGAGCAGGCTCGCTCCCACAGGGCTGTGGGATTATCATGGCCGGCATGATTAATCCCGCCTTCAAGAGACCGCGCATGACTTTCGATTTTGATCAGGTGTTCGACCGCCACAACACCGGTAGCACCAAATGGAGCCGCTACCCGGCCGACGTGTTGCCGATGTGGGTCGCCGACATGGATTTCGCCGCGCCACCAATGATCATCCAGGCCCTGCAAAAGCGTCTGGAACACCCGATGGTCGGCTACAGCGTAGCCCCGGACAATCTGCGCGAGGCCATCGTTGCCGATCTGTGGAACAAGTACGCCTGGCGTGTCGAACCGCAAGAACTGATTTTCCTGCCGGGGGTCGAGTCGGGCTTCAACATGGCGCTCAAGGCGCTGGTACAACCGCAACAGAATGTCGTGGTGCAGGTCCCGAACTACCCGCCGCTGCGCCATGCGCCCGGTCATTGGGGCCTGAACAAGGTCGAGCTGAATTTCGACACGCAAGCGGACGGCACCTACGCCACCCCGCTGCATACCCTGAGCCAGTCGCTGCGAGGCGGTGGCGCCCTGCTGCTGAGCAACCCGCACAACCCGCTGGGCAAGGCGTTTCCTCGGGAAGAACTGCAAGCCATCGCCGACATCTGCCAGGAGCACGACGCCTGGATCATCTCCGACGAGATCCATGCCGAACTGTGCTTCGACGGGCGCAAACACATTCCGATGGCGACCCTGAGCCCACGAGTCGCCCAGCGCACCATCACCCTGATGTCGGCCAGCAAGGCCTACAACATCGCCGGGTTGAAAACCTCGTTCATGATCATTCAGGACCGTCATCTGCGCGAGCGGGTCAACCACGCCCGTTGCGGCATGGTCGACAGCGTCAACCCGCTGGGCCTGGAAGCCACCCGGGTGGCCTACAGCGAGGCCGGTCCCTGGCTGGCCGAGTTGAGCGCTTACCTGCAAGGCAACCGCGACTACCTGGTCGACGCCGTGCGCAGCCGCCTGCCGGGCATCACCATGAACGTGCCGCAAAGCACCTACCTGGCCTGGCTCGACTGCACGGCGCTGGGGTTGGACAACCCGCAGCAGTTCTTCCTCGAACAGGCAAAAGTCGGACTGAGCCCGGGCCTGGATTTCGGCGATGACTGCAAACAGTTCGTGCGCCTGAACTTCGGCTGCCCACGGTCGTTGCTGGAGGAAGGGATCGCACGGATGGAGCGCAGCTTGCGTAACCTCAAGGCCTGATACACTACAGATCCCCTGTGGGAGCAAGCCTGCTCGCTCCCACAGGGGATCTGCATGATTTGCGAAGTCCCGCAAGTCATCTCAAACCCAACCGAACTCCAGCCAAAACACCACGGTCAACCCTTTGACTCCCCACCCTGAGACTGGAGATCAATGATGACCGACTATCCAAAACCACCCTTCCCCAAACAACAGCAGCCCGTCCCCGGCTCCCAACGCAAAATGGACCCGTACCCGGACTGTGGCGAACAAAGCTATAAAGGCTCGGGACGTCTTGAGGGCAAGATTGCGCTGATCACCGGTGGCGACAGCGGGATCGGCCGTGCCGTCGCCATTGCCTTCGCCCGTGAAGGCGCCGATGTCGCCGTTGCCTACCTTGATGAACAAGAAGATGCCGAGGAAACTGCCCGCTGGGTCGAACAGGCGGGTCGGCAATGCCTGCTGCTGCCCGGTGACCTGGCGCACAAGGTGCATTGTCGGGCGCTGGTGGAAAAAACCGTGGAACACTTCGGCCGCATCGACGTGCTCGTCAACAACGCCGCGTTCCAGATGACCCACGAGACCCTGGAGGACATTCCGGACGAGGAATGGGTGATGACTTTCGACGTCAACATCACCGCCATTTTCAGGGTGTGTCAGGCTGCGCTGAAATACATGAAGCCCGGCAGTTCGATCATCAATACCAGTTCGGTCAATTCGGACATGCCCAACCCGACCCTGCTCGCCTATGCCGCGACCAAAGGCGCAATCGCCAACTTCACCGCGGGCCTGGCGCAAATGCTCGGGCCGAAGAATATCCGTGTGAACAGCGTGGCGCCGGGGCCGATCTGGACGCCCTTGATTGTCTCGACCATGTCGGAGGAAACGGTGCAGAACTTTGGTGGCAATACACCGCTCGGGCGGCCGGGGCAACCGGTGGAGGTCGCGCCGATTTATGTCCTGCTGGCTTCGGATGAAGGCAGCTACATCACCGGCCAGCGCTTTGGCGTGACCGGGGGCAAACCGATCCTCTGACGCCTGCTGTGTCATTGAAGGTGCCGCTGAAAAATGGAACCCATGGACACGTCATGTACTCCACAGCTTATGAACCCGCCATGAGGTAATGCGCATTACGGCCATGGCGGGCACTTCGCTATCTGGAGGTCGTCATGTCCGCAGCTTTGCAGCCATGAGCTTCATCGCCTGGGTTGCGGTGTTGGGCGCCGTGTTGCTGACGCTGGCACTTACCTCGTCGTACCTGCGCTGGCTGCCGGTGACCACTTCGGCCGTGTGCCTGGCCCTGGGGGTGGCGATCGGGCCGGCGGGCCTGGGCTGGCTCAGGCTGGATATCAAGGATGCGGCGGTCTGGATGGAGCACCTGACGGAAGTGGCTGTATTGTTTTCGCTGTTCGTCTGCGGGCTCAAACTGCGGTTGCCGCTCAAGGACAAGAAGTGGCGGGTGGCGTTCGGCCTGGCGGGGCCGGTGATGCTCCTGAGCATTAGCGGCGTGTGCCTGTTACTGCACTTCGCCTTCGGCCTGGCGTGGGGGCCGTCATTGCTGATCGGCGCGATTCTGGCGCCCACCGACCCGGTGCTCGCCTCCCTGGTGCAGGTCAACGATGCCAAGGATGACGACCCGGTACGTTTCGGACTCTCTGGCGAAGCCGGTCTCAATGACGGCATCGCCTTTCCGTTTGTCATCCTCGGTCTGTTATTTTTGCAACAGGGCGAAGGTTCCTCCACTGCCTGGCTGGATGATTGGGCGCTCAAACGTCTGTTATGGGCTGTGCCCGCCGGTTTGCTGATCGGCTACTGCATGGGACGCGGCATCGGACGCCTGACCCTGTCGATGCGTATCCGCAATGCCGACAGCACCCTCTCCCCCAACGATTACCTGACGTTCGCCCTGATTGCACTGGCCTATGTCGCGGCAGAAGCCGTTCATGGCTACGGCTTTCTGTCGGTGTTCGCCGCCGGTCTGGGCTTGCGTCGGGCCGAGGTCAAGTCAACGGGGCACGCCCAACCGCCGGCCGAGCACTTGGTACAAGCGGTGGTCGGCCACCAGAATGTCGAGCCCGATGCCGCCGTGCACGGCGATGTGGCTAATCTGGAGGAAAGCCAGGTCGCCGCCGGCATCATGATCGGCGACATGCTGTCTTTCGGCGGCCTGGTCGAACGGGCCATGGAAGTGTTTCTGGTGACCCTGCTCGGGGTGGTACTGATCGGGCACTGGGACTGGCGTGCACTGGCGATTTCTTTGGTGCTGTTCTGCGTGATTCGGCCCCTGAGCGTCGCGCTCGTACCTTGGGGCAGTTTGCTGAACGGCCGGCAACGTCTTCTGATTGGCTGGTTCGGGATTCGCGGTATCGGTAGTTTTTATTATCTGTTCTACGCCTTGAACCACGACCTCCCGACAGCGGTGGCCGGTCTGTGTACCGACCTCACGCTGTCGGTGGTGGCCTTGAGCATTCTGCTGCACGGCATCAGCACCCAGCCGATGCTGGCGCGATATGAGCAGCACAATCGCCGGCTCACTTCATCGCCGCAGCGATGATGTCCACCAGGTTTATCTGAGTAAAGGGTTTGGACAGGCGCGGGAGTCTGGCCGCAAAGCCGTCCAGGCGTTCGGCATAGCCCGTGGCAAGGATGATCGGCAGGTTCGGCATCATGATCTGGATGGCCTGCGCCAGTTGCGCACCATTCATTTGCGGCATGGCCATATCGGTGATGACCAGATCGAAGTGCTGCTCGCTTTCGAGTAACTGCAGCGCCTGGGCAGCCGATTCGGCAATGCTGACATGATGCCCCAGGTCTTCCAGCAACAGGCAGGTGCTGGTCAACACCAGGCTGTCGTCATCGACCACCAGTACATTCAGCCGCTGAACCTGCGGTGCGTCCGGTTCCTTGACCTGTCGCCCGGTCACCGAACCGGCCTTGGCCACCGGCAGCCAGAGTTCGGCGGTGGTGCCTTTGTCCTTCTCGCTTTGGAGCAGAAAGCGCCCACCCATCTGTTCGATAAAACCATGCACCATCGATAGCCCCAGCCCCGTCCCCTTACCGATACCTTTGGTGGTGAAAAACGGGTCCATTGCCGAAGACAGGGTGGCGTCGTCCATGCCTTCCCCTGTGTCGGTGATCGAAAAGCACACGTAGCGCCCCGCTGCCAGGGATGAAAGGGGATGATCCAGGACCACCTCCGTGCGCGTGCCAAGCACGATGGTTCCACCATTGGGCATCGCATCGCGCGCATTGGTCGCCAGGTTGAGAACCGCCAATTCAAGCTGATTGACGTCGGCCAGCACCGGCTCGGGTTCTGGCGTGAAGCGGGTTTCGATTTTAACCGTAGGTCCCAGGGAGCTGCGCAGGAGACCAGTGATGCCTTCCACCAGCTTCGGTATTTCGACGGCTTCAGCCTTGAGCTCCTGGCGCCGGGCAAACGCCAGCATTCGCTGGGTCAGGGAGACGCCACGCAAGGCGCCCTGGACGGCGTTGTCCAGCAGACGGGTCAATCGTGGCTCGTCTGGCATGCGCTTACGGACAATTTCCAGATTGCCGAGAATCACGGTCAGCAAATTATTGAAGTCGTGGGCGATCCCGCCACTGAGCTGGCCGATGGCCTGCATTTTCTGCGCCTGGAACAGCGCCTCGCGGGTTTGCTCGAGGGCTTGCTGCGCTTGTGCCGCCTCGGTGATGTCACGGGTGATCTTGGCGAACCCGAGCAATGTGCCCGTATCCCCCCAGATCGGGTCCACCACCACATGGGCGAAAAACCGTGTGCCGTCCTTGCGCAGGCGCCAGCCCTTGTTTTCGAACCGCCCTTCGCGCACCGCAACGTCCAGGGTGCGCAGCGGCTCCCCGGCTTCGCGATCCTCAGGGGTGTAAAACATGGAGAAGTGCTGACCAATGACCTCTTCGGGCAAATAGCCCTTGATGCGCTGGGCGCCAGGATTCCAGTTGGTCACACGGCCATCCGGGGCGAGCATGTAGATGGCGTAGTCGGTGACGCTTTGCACCAGCAAGCGGAATTGCTGTTCGCTTTGCTTGAGGGTTTCCTCGGCCATTTTGCGGTCGGTGAGGTCGCGGGTGATCTTGGCAAACCCCAGCAACCGGCCCGAGGGATCGCGGATCGGATCGATCACCACATGGGACCAGAAGTGCGTCCCGTCCTTGCGCACACGCCAGCCCTCGCCTTCGAAACGTCCTTCGCGAATCGCCGTGTCCAGCGCCCGTTGCGGCAAACCGGCCTGGCGATCCTCGTCGGTGTAGAACCGCGAGAAATGCTGACCGAGAATCTCCGCCTCCTCATACCCCTTGAACCGCCGGGCACCGGCATTCCAGCTGGTAATGATGCCGTCGGGATCAATCATGTAGATCGCATAGTCGACCACTGCATCGATCAGCAGACGGAAGCGCATTTCCTCGCTCACATCCACTTTGGCTCGATCCTCGCTCATTGAATTCTCGCGTCATGATTGTTTTTCTGGAGTATGCGACAAACTGCCGATTTGAAAAGCCGAAACTTCGACGCTCACCCGACCCAGCCCATGCCTCAAGCAAGCGATTTACCAATCGACCACCAGCGCGGCAGCAATTGCCTGACCTTGCTCTCGCCAAAGCGGTCATCAATCAGCATCACCACGCCCTGATCCTGCTGCGTACGGATCACTCGCCCGGCAGCCTGTACCACTTTCTGCACGCCGGGATACAGGTAGGTGTAGTCATAGCCGGCACCGAAAATCGCGGCCATGCGCCGTTTCAGCTGCTCGTTGACCGGATTGAATTGCGCCAGTCCCAGGGTGGCGATGAACGCGCCGATCAGCCGCGCACCGGGCAAGTCGATGCCTTCGCCGAAGGCACCGCCCAGCACCGCAAAACCGATGCCTTCGCTACCTTCGGTGAACTGATCGAGAAATTGCTGGCGTTGCGCTTCTGCCATGCCCCGGGACTGCGACCACTGCCTGATCCCCGGATGTCGTTCGGCCAGCAACTGCGACACTTGCTGCAAATAATCAAAGCTGCTGAAAAACGCCAGGTAGTTGCCCGGTAGCTGGCTGAACTGGTTGGCGATCAACTCGACAATCGGCGCCACGGACGCCTGGCGGTGGACGAACCGCGTAGAGATCCGGCTGATGATCTGTACCTGCAATTGTTCCGCGTCAAATGGCGATTCGACGTCGATGCACACGGTGTTCGCCGGCGTGCCCAGCAGATCGGCGTAATAGTGACGCGGGCTGAGCGTCGCCGAGAACAGCACGGTGCTGCGTGCTGCCGTCAGGCGCGGCCCGATGAAGCCGGCAGGCACCACGTTGCGCAGGCACAGCTGCGAGCGCTGTCGTTTACGCTCAAGGTCGCGTTTGCTGATATCGAACAGGAAATGTTCGTCGAAGAGTTCAGCCACGCGAGTGAACTGCAACAAGTCGAAGTAAAAACCCTGGAGCGTGCTGTCCAGCCCCTGCAGGTGATCGTTGAGGTAGTCGCCGATGCTGGCACTGCAGGATGACATCGCCTGGAGCAGTTTTTCCGGGGGCCTGTCATAAGCCTGATAGGCGACCTGCTGCTGATCATGCAGGGCGTTCCATTCGCGATTGACCCGCTGGAGCGGTTTTTTCAACAGCTCGGGAGCGGTTTTTCGTACCGTGTCGAGGGTCGCCTGATCGAGGCTGGCGCTGTACATCTGGCGTGCGCGCTCCACCAGATTGTGGGCCTCGTCCACCAGCACCGCGACGTTCCACTGGTTGGCCTGGGCCAACCCGAACAGCAAGGCGCTGAAGTCGAAGTAATAGTTGTAATCGGCAACCACCACGTCGGCCCAACGGGCCATTTCCTGACTCAGGTAATACGGACATACCCCATGCGCCAGGGCGATCGTGCGCAATGCACGTTGATCCAACAGGTTCAGTTCACTGGCGGCCTGGCGCGCGCCCGGCAAGCGGTCATAGAAACCCTGGGCCAACGGGCAGGATTCGCCATGGCACGCCTTGTCCGGGTGCTCGCAGGCCTTGTCCCGGGCAATCATCTCCAGAACGCGCAAGGGCGGGGCATCGGACCGGTCAATGATGACCTGCGCCGCATCCAGGGCCAGTTTGCGCCCCGGGGTCTTCGCCGTGAGAAAGAACACCTTGTCCAGTTGCTGTGGCGCCAGGGCCTTGAGCATCGGGAACAGCGTGCCGACGGTCTTGCCAATACCCGTCGGCGCCTGGGCCATCAGGCAACGGCCGGTGCTGACGGCCTTGAACACCGATTCGGCGAGATGACGCTGACCCGGTCGAAAATCGGCATGGGGAAACGTCAGCGCCTGCGCCGCCCGGTTGCGCCCCGCGCGATGGGCCATTTCCCGCTCGGCCCAGAACAGGAACCGAGCGCAATGGTCTTCGAAGAATTGCTGCAGTTGCGGGGCGCTGAAAGCCTCGACCAGACAGGTTTCCTTTTCGCTGACGATGTCGAAATACACCAGCGCCAGGTTGATCTGTGCAAGCTCAAGTTTGCGGCACATCAGCCATCCGTAGATTTTCGCTTGAGCCCAGTGCAGTTGACGGTGATTGGTCGGCTGCTTGCTCAAGTCGCCGCGGTAGGTCTTGACTTCTTCCAGGCAGTTTTGCGCGGGATCGTAGCCATCCGCCCGACCTTTGACCTTCAGATTCTGATAGAAGCCTTCGAGCGCGACCTCGCTCTGATAACCCTCGCTACGCCGGGACGCCACCGTGCGATGGCCGACGATGCCTTCCATCGCGGTCGGCGACGGCGTGAAGCGCAGGTCGAGGTCGCCGACCTTGGCGGTGAATTCACACAGCGCCCGCACCGCGATGCTGTAGCTCAAGCGCCCTGCTCCGACCATTGCACATAGCACACGGCAATCGGCATGCAGTGCTCATGGCAGAACTCCAGCCAGCGCAGTTGGTTATCCTGCAGACGATCCCCCGGGCCTTTGACTTCGATCATGCGGTAGGTTTTTTGCTCAGGCCAGAACTGGATCAGGTCCGGCATGCCGGCGCGGTTGGCCTTGATGTCGAGCAACAGCCGGTTGAACCAGTGCTTGAGGTGTTCGGACGGCAAGCAATCCAGGGCTAGCTCCAGCAATTCGTCGCTCAGTACGTTCCAAAAGACGAAGGGCGATTGCACGCCCCATTTTTCGCGATAGCGCCTGCGAATGGTCGACAGATAACGACCGTCGTCCAGTTCCGCCAGGCAGGTTTTGAACAGATCGGCCCGTCGCTCATGGAAATCCTCGTTGAGCAAGTCCACCGGACCGCGCTGAAACGGGTGGAAAAAGGCTCCTGGCAGTGGCGCGAAAATGGCGGGCCAACACAGCAGGCCGAACAGCGAGTTGATCAGGCTGTTTTCGACGTAATGCACCGGCGCCGACGCTTGCGCCAGGTGCGCTTGAACGTAAAACTCCACCGGCATCTGCGGGTCGGTCCTGGGCAGCTGCAGCTCCAGGCGCACCATGTCCCGCGCGGACGGACGCTTCACGGATGGCCCGCCCAGCTTGCGCCGCAGTCGGGGCAACATGCGCAGCAATTGCTGTTGTTCGGCGGCACTTTGTGGCGATTGTTCAGCCTGGGTGGCGAGGTCCAGGGCCAGTTCATATTCTCCGCAGCGTTCCAGCACGCGGATCAACCGCTGGCGTGAGCCCGGATAGGCGCATTGGCGGTACAACGCCAGCGCCATGGAGAAGTCCGCCCTGCGTTCGCAGTGCTGGGCGATCTGGAACAGCAGCTTGTCACGACGCCTTTGCAGCCAGGAATTGCTCAGCGTCAGCCCGTTGATCTGCTCGACCACCTCGACCACCGCCTCTCCAGCCTCGAAGTGTTGTTGGTATTGATGAAGGAACATGCAGGCATCCACGTCCTCACGGCTGCGAAGCCCCCGGGAATCCGCGCAGAACTCGACTTTTTCGTAGGTAAAGATGCCCAGATCGGCCAACACGAATTCCGACCAGTCCTGATGAAGATTGCCAAAAAACATCAAGCGCAAGCGATCGCACAGGCCCATGATGGTCAAACTGAACAGGCGGTCGTTCAGCGACGGGCACCATTGAGCGAAGCTGCGCGACTCGGGAAATTGCTCGATCAGTGCGGGCAACCAATCGACTTTTTTGCCCTTGGGCTGCTCGATGGCGCTGCCCAGGCAATCAACGATTTCTGCCTTGAGCAACAGGTCGAACAGTTCCTCGACCGACAATGGCTGCTGTTCATCGACCCAACCCAGTGCCACAAGCGGTTCGGCTGCGCTGGCGATGTCACCGATTTCAACGTAATGCAGTTTGCTGCACCTGAAATGAATGCCCTTGCGCATCACCATCCTGACCAGCAATGCCCGGGATTCACGGGGCAAGACATTGAACGCGCCGATGAACCGTTGCTCCTCGACGCTCAACACATCGGCATAGCGATGCTCAAGCCAATCAAGCACTTGCATGAAGTTGTTCAAGTAATAGAACGGATCGTCGAGGGGGTTTGCGGTCACGGGAAAATGGGCCATGGCGAGCGAGTACTGGTTATGCGTACAGATACCAGCAACCCCCCGCCCGGTGCAATCGGAAAAGGATGGGCGGAGGCGTTGTCAGGGAATTTTTTCCGCCGCGTCGAACTTTCTGCCGATCCGTGGCACCAACCGCGATAGAGATGCTGTCGAGCGCGACAGTCGCTGCGTTTTTTTGAAGTGTTAGAGGTGAATATGAACATCAAGACTCTGGGTTTTCCCTTGGCGGCAGCGGCTTTCATGATGCTGACCGGGTGCTCCACGCCAACGGTGGTCACCCTGCACAATGGCACCCAGTATTTGACCAAAGACATGCCGAAAACCAAGACCAAGGACGGCTTCTTCGAATTCGAGGATATTTCCGGGGCGAAGGTCAAGGTCAAGGCTGATGAAGTGACCACGATTCGCCAGGAAGACTAGCGTCCGCGTTATCGCTCTTCGCGACCAGGCTCGCTCCCACAAGGATCACACGCCCCCTGTGAGAACGAGCCTGATCGCGAAGGGCCTGTCAGGCGATCACAATCCCCGCACCCGACAAACTCTCCAGCCCCACCCCGACCAACGTCACCGAATCATTGCCGAAGCTCAACACCGTATCCTGCCCCACCACCGAGGCATGGGCCCGGAAGTCGTCATTCGGCGTCACGCCCTGCACCCCGAGGAACACCAGTTTGTCGTTGGTCTCATAGCCCAGCACCCGGTCGTGGCCGAATGTGCCGCTGAACAGGAACGTGTCGATCCCGCCCCCCGACTCCAGCAGGTCGTTACCGGCCCCGCCGACCAACACGTCGTTGCCCTTGCCACCGATCAGATGATCGTTGCCATCGAGGCCGAACAACCAATCGCCGACCGCTTGTGCCTTAAGCGTATCGTTGCCCGCGCTTCCCTTTGCCGACGACGCGTACTGTGTCAGCTGGTTGCCGGCCGCCAGACCGTTGGCGGTGACGCTGTGGGCCACCTCATGCTTGAACAGCCCCCATAGAAAGCCCGGTTCCTTGCTGACGATGCTGCCGATGTCACGGGTGATGCTGATGCCGCCATTGGCATCGCGGATGTACAGGTTGCCGGCTCCGTCGTTGGCGAAGTCGAAATTGTTCAGCGACTGCTGCAAGTCGAGCACGTTGTAGCCCTTGCCGCCCCACAGGATGTTGTAGCCACCGGCATCGCGAAAGGTGTCGTTGCCATCGCGGCCTTCCAGATAGTCATTACCCTTGCCGCCCTGAATCAGGTCGTTGCCGTCGCTGCCGATGATGAAGGTACTGCCCTTGTGGGCCTCGGCATTGCGGTTCAGGTCCTGGACCCAGGTATTGGCTCGCGCAGGGTCCGACAGATTGGCGACGATGATGGTCGAGTCTTTGCGGGTGAGGTCATAGAACCCGGACTCCAGTACCCGCGTCATGCCATCGCCGTAACCGGTCGGCAGGTGGGAAATCCAGGTCGGGATGTTGAGGATGGAAAACGGCAAAAGATTCCAGGCGGTCGACGCGTAGTGGTCATTGAAGCTGACGATGTTGTTGGTGGCCGAGGCTTGATCGGCATCGTGCACGCCGACCGAGGCCAGGTTGAACGTCGAGCCATCCAGGGCACGGAACACCGGATCGTTTTCATAGCCCACGTTCAGCACCTTGTCGCTGCTGCCTTGAGTCGGCGAGGCATAGGCGATGTAGTTGGACTCCTGGAAGAAACCACCCCACTTTTCACCGCTCAAATCCGCCAGGCTGTTGACCGCCAACCCGCCGAGGCTGTGGCCGCTGACCAGCACGTCCTTGCCGGACAGCCCGTTGGCCCGGGCAAACGCCGCGACGTCAGCGAACAATTGGCCGAACGCTTCGCCCGCGTAGTTTTTCGCATAGTCCTGTGGCCCCAGTGCCGCCAACAGGTCGTTGATGACATCACCGATGGAGTCGCTGATCTGGCTCTCACGAGGACCACTGGTGCCGCGAAAGGCGACGCCGATTTCCGTGAGATGCCCCTGAGCATCGTACTTGCCGAGGATTTCCACCTGAGCGCTGGTATAGCCAGCCTTTTCGCCGAAGAAAGTCCCCCGTGCATCGACTTTGCCGTCATAGCCCAGCTGTGCGGCGGTGATGGGGGTCCAGCCGGCTTTCTGTACCGCGTCCAGGGCGGCTTTTTCCGAATCGGGATTCCAGGGAATACCGGGAATCACACCTTGCGAATCACTGCCGCCGATCAGCGCCGTCACCAGCGTTGCCGGCAGGCCCACACCGAAACCGTTGTGCTGGTAACCGGTGGCAAAGCCGTTGTCGAGGTTGTGGTAGGAATACAGCGTGATTGCCATTGCGTCGCTGAACAACGCTTTGGCATCTGCTGTACTCAGGTTCTTGTAGTCGTACACACCCATGGGTATTGCCTCTCTCTCTTTGTTGGAATTGTCAGAGATAGCTCACAGCCGGGACACCTTGATCACGAGGCGCCCCGGAGCCTCCATTGCTGTTACAAAAACTGTTACGCAAACACGAAACCGGTAGTCGACAGGTTATCCAGGCCTACGCCGACCAGCGTTACGGAAAAATCGCCAATCTTGAGCACCGTGTCTTGACCGGCCTGGGAAGCATACTGTCGGTAGTCATAGCCCTGCCCGGCGCCTTCAACGCCCATGAACACCAGGGTGTCGCTGCCTTGGTAGCCATTGATCGCATCGAACCCGAAGGCGCCGCTGAACAGGAAGGTATTGCTGCCGCCCCCGATGGAATGCATCACGTCGTTGCCGGCGCCGCCAACGAAGGTCACGTGGCCCTTGTCGCTGCGCAACAGGTCATCGCCACCGTTGCCGAACAGCCAGTCGCCCTCGACCCCGGCCAGCAGTGTATTGCCGTGGGCATCACCGTTTTGCGAATGGCTGTAGCGGGTCAATTCGGAGCCGTTGAGCAGGCCGTTATCGGTCACGCTCCAGGTGACTTTTTTGGAACTCCACCATGATCCGGATTCCTGGCTCACCAGTGCGCCGATGTCCCGGGTCAGGCTGATGCCGCCATAGGCATCACGCACGAACAGCGTGCCATCGCCATCGTTGGCGATGCTGAAGTTCTGCAGCGGCTTGAGCAGTTCGAAGGTGTTGTCGCCCTTGCCGCCCAGCAGCAGGTTGAAACCGCCGTCGTCACGGAAACGGTCGTCGCCATCACGGCCTTCGATGAAGTCATTGCCGGCACCGCCCTTGAGCAAGTCGTTGCTGTCGGTGCCGATGATGAAGGTGCTGCCCATGTGCGGCTCGCCACTGCGCCCCAAGTCTTCGACCCAGGTGGTGCCGCGGGACGCCGCCGACAGGTTGGAGACGATCAGGGTCGAGTCCTTCCCGGTCAGGTCATAGAAGGCCGAATCGATCACCCGGTTCAGTCCGTCGGCATAGCCCAGTGAGCCATGGGCGCTCCAGCTCAGCGGGTTGAGGATGCTGAAGGGCACCAGGTTTTGTGCGGTGGAGGCGTAATGATCGTTGAAGTTGACGATGTTGTTGGTGGCCGAGGGTTGATGAGCGTCATGCTTGCCCAGTGAACCACTGCTGAAGGTGGTGCCATCGAGCACACGGAACACCGGATCGTTTTCGTAACCGACGTTGAGCACATTGCCACCGGTGGCGCTTTGCGTCGGCGAGGCGAAGGCGATGTAGTTGGCATCCTTGAAGAAACCGCCCCAGTTGTTGCCACTCAACTGCGCCAGGCTGTTGACCCCCAGCCCGCCAAGGCTATGCCCGCTGACCAACACATCCCTGGCGCTCAGGCCTTGGGCGATGGCGAATGCCGCGACGCTCTTGAGCAGGCTGTCAAAAGCGTTTTTCGCGTAGTTGCTCGCGTAGTCCACCGGGCCGACTGCCGCCAGCAGGTTGTTTTTCATGTCGCCGAAGGTGTCGCTGTAGCCAAGGCCGCCGGTGCCACGAAAGGCGATGCCCAGGCCGATCAGGCTCCCCGTCCCGTCGTACTTACCGAGGATTTCGGCTTCGGCGCTGGTGAAGCCATCCTTCTCGCCAAAGAAGGTACCCTGGGCGCCAACCTTGCCCTGATAGCCCAGCGTCGTAGCGCTTATCGGTGCCCACCCACCGGCCGGCAATGGCTGGCCGGTGGGTGTGTAGGCATAGAGCGTCAAGGCGATGGCATCGCTGTACAACGCTTTGCCGGCCTCGCTGCCGGCGTTTTTGTAATCAAACAGTCCCATCTTCTTGCTTCCTTTGCGTCAAATCAGAACTGCCAGTCCAGGGTCAGGCCCACACCATGGTCTTTTTCCCGGGGGCCGAGCAGTCCGTTGCAATCCAGGTTCAATCGGGTATCGCGTCCCAGCGCCCATCCGGCGCGGGCACCCACCACCGCGGCATTACGGTCCATGGACACGGCTGCCCCCCGGGCCCTGGCCAAAAGCCTCATCCACCCTGGCCAGATCCTGCTCACTCAAGGTCCCGGCGTAGTAATGCAATTTGGTCCAGGCCATCAGATAGTCGTAGCGGGACTGGGCCAGGTCGCGGCGGGTGGTGAAGAGTTGTTGCTCGGCATTCAGCGCATCGAGGTTGACCCGTTCGCCGCCGAGGATGCTTTGCCGGGTCGACACCACCAATGCTTCAGCGGAGACCAGCGCTTTTTGATAGGCGCGCAGTTTGCTCACACCTGACAGGCAGGCGCTGTACTGCCGACGTAGCTGGATCAGGGTCTCTCGGGTCTTGCCATCCAGTTCATACTCGGCCTGCTCCATCGCGCGACTGGCCTGGCGGGTCGAGGCTGACACGCCACCGCCGGCGTACAGCGGCACATTGATTTCGATGCCAATGGTGTTGGTGTCGTAGCGCTGGTTGTAGGTGTTGCCACTTTCCGATTCGTTCTGGCGCACCGTGGCGTAAGCGCTGACCTTGGGCAGATGCCCGGCCCGATTACGTTCGACTTCATAACGCGCCACTTCCAGCGCCTGGCGTTGGGAAGCCAGGCTCGGGTTGTTGGCCACGGCCATTTCATGCCAGGTGTCGTAATTGGCCGGTTGCAGGGTGAACGTCTGGAAGTGTTGATCCAGCGGGGCCAGATCGGTGATGTCGATGGCCGGCACGCCGATCAGCGCACCGAGTTCACGCAGGGACGCATCCTGTTCGTTGCGCGCCTCGATTTCCTCGGCGGTGGCCAGTTCATAGCGCGATTCGGCTTCGAGAATGTCGGTGCGTGTGCCTTCGCCCTGGCGAAACAGTTGCTCGTTTTGCCGGAACTGTTGCTCGAACGCTTTTTTCCTGGCCTGGGCGATGTCGATCTGGTCTTGGGCAAACAAGGCCTTGGTGTAGTTTTCCAGCACCCGCACCAGCAACTCCTGGCTCTTGCCGCGAAAGTTTTCGTCGGCGAACAACGCCTGCGCAACGCCCTTGCGATAAGCCGCGTAGGCCTCGTAGTCGAGCAACGGCTGTTGCAGGGTCAGGCTGGAGCCGTAACTGCTGTAGTTGCGGTCATCGCTCTGGTGTTGCCTGCGCTCGTCGAGGTAAGTGACCTTGGAACTGTTGCGGCCCTTGTTGTAGTTGTAACCCAGTCTTGGCAGCAGCCCGGCGCGACCAATGGCGCGGTTCTCAAGGCCTGCATCACGTTCCTTGATGGCCCCGAGGAAGACCGGATCATTGCGTAATGCCTGTTCATAAATGTCGAACGGTCCCAGAGCCGCCACGGCCGGGTTGCCCGCGAACAGCATCAACGCCGCGCCGAGCATCGAAAGCTTTTTCATACAGCCGAACATCCTTATTCCTCGGTCAACGCAGAGCCGGCCCGGTCGAGCAGCGGTTTGAACAAATAGTTGAGGAGCGAGCGTTCACCGGTGCGCACGAACATTTCCGCCGGCATGCCGGGCTTGATCACCAGGCCGTTGAGCTTTTCCATGGCCTGGTCGCTGACATTGCTGCGCAGCACGTAGTACGGTGCGCCGGTTTTCTCGTCGACCATCTGGTCGGCGGACACCAGGCTGACTTCGCCCGGCACACGCGGGGTGCGGCTCTGGTTGAACGCGGTGAACAGAATGTCCACCGGCAGGTGCGGGCCGACCTTGTCGATGAGGTTGACCGGCAGGCGCCCTTCCACTTCCAGGCGTGTGTCCTGCGGCACGATCTCCAGCAGGTTCTCGCCCTGTCGCACCACCGCGCCTACGGTGTGCACAGTCAGGTTCACCGCAATGCCATCCGCCGTGGCGATGATCTCGCTGTGCTGCAGGTCGAATCCGGCGGAGGTCAACTGTTCTTCCAGCGTCACGCTTTTGAGCTGGGCATCGGCCAGTTGGCTGCGCACTTCTTTCTGGTATTCCTCGATGTGCTGTTGCAGCTTCAAGCGCGATTCGACAATGCCCTGCTCCACCTGACCGCTTTCGCCGAGGTTTTGCGCCAACTGTTGCTGGACTTGCGACAGCTGCCGCTGATATTCCAGCAATCGGTTGCGCGGGATGTAGCCGTTTTGCGCCAGTGGCGTCAGATTGCTCAGCTGCTGTTGCAGGGAGTCGGCCTGAGCGCGCAAGTCGATGCGGGCACGGCGCATGCCGGCCAGCTGCGCACCGGCGCCTTCGATGCTGGCGCGCAAGGCGGCCTGCTCGCGGGCAAAGGCATCACGGCGGCTGCTGAACAGCTGGCGCTGGCCTTCGAGCACCAATGCCAGACGCGGGTCGGGATCATTGCTCAGCCCGGCAGGGAAATTCACCTGCTTGAGGTTGTCCCGCTCGCTTTGCCAACGGGCGAGACTCGCCCAGGCCATGCGGTACTGCGCCTGCAACGACTGCACATCTGCGGCGACCTGGGTCTGGTCGAGCTGGAACAGCGGCTGGCCCTGTTTCACCGACTGACCTTCGCGTACCAGAATCTGGCTGACCACGCCGCTACTCATCGACTGCACGGCCTTGCGCTTGCCCGAAACCACCACCGTTCCCTGTACCGGTATGCCCTGATCGAGGGGCGCGAGGCTGGCCCAGGCAAAGAAACTGCCGGCGCCGACGATCGCCAATACCCAGCCCAGGCGGACAAAGTAACGCGCATCGTGTTCAGGGCGTTTGGCCAGGTAGTCTTGCTCCATCGCCGCTTCGTTCTGCGGGTTCATCCGTGTGCTGCTCATGCGCCGGAACTCCTTGTCGTCGGCTGAGACTGCCAGCTCATGCTGAGCCCGCCCGGCGCTTGCACGGGTCTTTCCTGCTGGGTTTGCTGAGCCCCCGAGAGTGCCTTGAGTACCTCCTGGCTCGCACCGAACGCCTGCAAACGCCCGTCGTTGAGCACCAGCAACTTGTCGGCCTGGGCCAGCACGGAGGAACGATGGGTCACCAGGATCACGCTGGTGCCTTGGGCCTTCAGCTGCGCAATCGCGCCGGCCAACGCCGCTTCGCCCTGGGTGTCGAGGTTGGAATTCGGTTCATCCAGCACCACCAGGCTCGGCTGGCCGTAGAGCGCACGCGCCAGGGCCACCCGTTGTTTCTGCCCGCCGGACAGGCCACTGCCGTCTTCGCCCAGCACGGTGTCGTACCCTTGCGGCAGGCGCAGGATCAGTTCGTGAACCCCGGCCTGCTGCGCAGCGGCCACGACTTTTTCCGGGTCGGCCTCGCGGAACCGCGCAATGTTTTGCGCGATGCTGCCGCTGAACAACTCGATATCCTGTGGCAGGTAGCCGATGTAAGGCCCGAGGTCGTCGCGGTTCCACCGGTGGATGTCCGCACCGTCGAGCCGCACCGTTCCGCCGAGGGTCGGCCAGACGCCCACCAATACCCGTGCCAGCGTCGATTTACCGGAACCGGAAGCCCCCAGCACCCCCATTACCTCACCCGCAGCCAGGTGGAAACTGACCAGATGCAGCGTCGCCGCCCGTTGCCCCGGTGGCCCCGCGCTGACCTGTTCAAAAATGATCCGGCCCTTCGGCGCTGGCAGCGCCATGGCCTCTACGCCCGAGGGAAAGGCTTGCAGCAAGGCATCGAGACGGCGGTAAGCGAGCTTGGCGCCGCTCCACTGCTTCCACACGGCGATCAACTGATCGATAGGGCTCAGCACGCGACCCATCAGGATCGAACCGGCAATCATCATCCCGGCGGTCATGTCGCCCCTGATGACCAGAAAGGCGCCAAGGCCCAGTACCAGCGATTGAAGGCACAGGCGCAGGGTTTTGCTCAAGGAACTGATAACGGCGCCGATGTCGCTCGCCTGGTTCTGCAAGCCGAGGAAGCGTGAATGCACCTGAAACCAACGATTGCGCAGCACCCCCAACATACCCATGGCCTGAATAGTCTCGGCGTTGTGCAAGTGACTGGTGGCCAGTTGGCTGGATTGCTGAGAACACGCGGCAGCTTCGGCCAACGGCTGTTTGGTCATGGACTCATTCAGCCAGGCCAGTGCAATCAGCAACAAAGCCCCCGCCGTGGCAAAAACGCCGAGCCAGACGTTGAATAGATAAATCACCAGCAGGTACACCGGAAACCACGGCGCATCGAAGAACGCGAACAATGCCGGGCCGGTGACAAACTGACGAATATGCGTCAGATCGCCCAGTGCCTGTCCGGCGTTGCCTTCGCCCTTGAACAGGTTGCGCTCGAAAGCCGCTTGATACACCCGCAGGTTGAACCGTCGCTCCAACTGACTGCCGATACGGATAACGATGAAACTGCGAACCGCCTCCAGCAAACCGATAAAGGCAAAGAACCCGACAATCATCAGCGACAACATGACCAACGTCGTTTCATTCTGCGAGGACAGTACCCGGTCATAGACTTGCAGCATATAAATGGAGGGCGCCAACATCAGAATATTGATCAGGGCGGTAAAACAGCCGACGCTGATCAAGAGGCTCTTATAGTCCCCCAGTGCTTTTATTAATGGTGCGGTGACCGGGGCCTTCGCCATCTTCATGGATTATTCCTGAGCTGATATCCATTGCCACGTCTGGACGAAGTTCCAATGAACTGTCCATGCGCGGTCGATACATTATTTTTCCGGTGATCGTTTGCAACTAACAAGCAATGTTCAGTGATGCATGAGTGTCGAGGACTGCTTTGTAACTAATGCACTGCCCGCTCGAAAGTAATGCGCTGGCCTGACGGCAACGTGCCTTGATAGAGCCCTTCCTGCCGGCGGCTGAAGAACAGGATCTTCGAGCCTTCCTTGCCGGTGATTGCAATACCGTCCGGTTCGGTGAACCAGCCGATTGCCTGCTCGCCCACCCAGGCGCTGAAGCAGTCCGCGCCAGCGCCGAGCGTCTGGGTGGGTTGCAGGTCGATCAGGCATTGAGTCGACGCAACTCGCGCGGTATCCAACGTGGCCAGCCACTGGCCGGCCAACTCCGAGGGATCCGCCAGTTTAAGTATGTTTGCCATGGTTGCCTCTCCAGAAATAATCATTAGCACTGCCATTAGCCACGTGCTTGCCTTGCGGGAAAAGGCGCTGTGCGTCATGGTTTTTTGTACTCCGGGCCGCGACCCTGTCCAGGGTGAGAGAGCGGCGCATCGAGCGCCGCCCTCCTTGTTCACCTCACATCAAGCCACAATGTCCGAATACGCTGCCTGGCCCACGGTGCTGACCAGGAAATCAGCCACGCCATGCCCGGAGAAGTCGATCGACAACAGACTGTTGCCGCCCGACGTGCTGAGCACCGCATCACCCACCGCCCCGGTGAAAGCACTGACAAAATGCAGCCCCGCACCGTTGGTGATGCCGGTCAGGTCGATCTTGTCCAGACCGCTGACAAAGTCGAGGATCTGGTCGACCGCGCCAGGCCTGGAGTCACTGCTGGCTGCAAATACAAAGGTGTCGGAGCCGGTGCCGCCCCACAGTTTGTCAGCACTGCCAGCGCCAAAAAGGATGTCGTTGCCGGCACCGCCCTTCAGCTCATTGGACAGGTTATTACCGATCAGCAAGTCGCTGCCCGAACCACCGATGGCGTTCTCGACGTCGACACCCTTGGCGATGGAGACGTTGCCCACCAGGCCGCCAACGTCGGAGAAGGACGCTTCATTGAGGTTGATCTTCTGGTTCTGGGTAAACCCGGAGAAGTCCAGGGTGTCCTTGCCGCCGGCGTCCCACACCGAAAACACCACTTTGTCAGCCGACGAAGACGCGCTCAGGAAGTCACGGCCGGCGTTGGAATTGAATCCATAGGTGGTGTCGCCGGTGCGGGTCGTGGTGTTGGCGCCGTAGAGTTGCTGAATGGCGGCGATATCGTCCATCAGCGGGCCGGACGAATAGGCTTCGACACCGCCCTTGCTGAAGTTCTGGCTGGTGTTGCTTTCACTCCAGTAACTCATGACGCTGTAACCGCGGGTGTCTTGCCCGTAGGAGGCGTCATTGTAGGTTGGCGCCCCCTCGCCCGCGTTGTAGTCGCCGGGGTGAGCCAGGCCCAGGGAGTGGCCGATTTCGTGGGTCAGGGTTTGCCGGCCATAGTTGTTCAGCTCCGGCGTCTTGTTCGGCGTGTAGCTGCTGTTGATCAGGTACCAGGATGTCCCGTCGTAACCGGCGCCGGTACCAGGCAGGTAGGCAAACGCCGCCGCGCCGTCCTGGCCGCCGCTGTAATTGCCGAAGGTCATGTGGCCGTCACCGCCACTGGCTTTCTCGGTGAAGGTGACCCTGGCCACATCGGCCCAGGATTGCATGGCGAGCATGGCCTGGGCTTTCTGTTGTGCGCTGAACGGACTGAAACCGGTGATCCCGTGCTTGTACATCGTGCTCGAGGATGCCGACGTCAGGAAGGTATAGGTCAGTTCGATCTTGCCGCTACCGTCCTTGTCCTGATAGGCAGCGCCGTCGCGCAGCAATTGGTCGGCGGCCTGGTCGACGGAGAACGAGGGCTTGCCATTGACCGAGAGGTTGCCGCCCCGATCATACTGATGGCTGAAGCTATTGACCTGATTGAATGCAGAACTGCCTGCCGCCAATGCTGACAACGGCAAAAACGCCTGTTCGGCGGTATCAATAGCGTGGTCTTTTACTTTCGACATAAACACACTTCCTTGTTTAGCTATGGAACAATTTTTGTCTGATAGCGACAATCCCTGGCGAGATCATCCTATCACTCGCCCATTGAAGGCGAATGAAAACTGACACAATCTGAAATCTAACGTCCACTACTTTTTTGGCATCAAATTTAGTGTGTTTTGGGAAGTGCCCGGAAACATTAGGGACGATAAGAAAGTCCGGTATTAAAAAATATTGAGAGCGCGTTATTGTCGGACAATCGACAATTTAATTATTAAATAAAGATAAGTTATTCGAGGTACGAAACGTCTGACTATTGATGTTTAAGCTGATGAATTAATCACCCTTAATACCGACCTGTGTTCTTCGCGAGCAGGCTCGTTCCCACAGGATATGCGCCACCTTGTCCAGCCCTGGCCAAGCGACGCTATCGCTCCTGCGATCCCTCTGCGATGTGGCAGGTTTCGTACACTGCCTTAAACTGCGATACAGCCCTGTGAACGAAAGAAGGGCCTCACGAAATGATCCGGGTGAAACCGACATGAAAATGGTCACGCCCTTTTTGGCCGCTCTCATCGCCGCCAGCGCGTGTGCGACAACGAGCCTTTGTGCGAATGCCGGGACTTATACGGTCATCACAACCAGCTTCGACTGCGCCAGGGCCAGCGCACCTGCCGAGAAGCTCATCTGTCGCGACCCGCAACTCAAGCAGATGGAAATCGAGCTGACGCGCCTTTATCGCCTGGCGCTCACGGACGATCATTCGGTCCCGCGTCCGGACAAGGTCGAGATCGAGCAGCGGTTCTGGGTCGACGCCCGCAACCAGTGTGGCGCCGGGGCAGACGCCAAGACATGCCTGATCCAACGCTATGCCGAGCGGGCGCACCAGCTTCGCCAGGGTTCGGCCATCGTGCGAACCAAAGACCCGAGCAGACTCACGGACGGCCCGCTCGTCTTTCGTTGCGCCGGGCTCAACGCGTTGGTTGCCGCCACGTTCTTCAATGTGCAGCCGCGTGTTGTGTACCTGAAATGGGCAAACGTCTCGGCCACCCTTCTCCAAGTGCCGAATGATTACGCCACCCAGTACAACGGCAAGGATTACCGGGGCAACTACAGCTTCTGGCAAACCGGTAATGAGGCTTTGTTGCAGATACCGGGCTCCAAGCAAATGACTTGTACGCTTGAGCCCGTCGGCTGATCGCGCAACGGGACGTTCTGTCCCGACGGCCTTCGCGAGCCTGTCAGCTGCCAGTGCGGACTTTGTTCCACACCCGGGTACGAATCCTGTCGATGTTCAACGGCATCGCTTCGAGCGCGAACAGTTTCCCCATCATTTCCGGGCTCGGGTAGACCTTGGTGTCGTTCTTGATGGCCGGGTCGATCAGGCCATCTGCCTGTTCGTTGCCATTGGCGTAGTGCACATAGTTACTGATACCGGCCATCACATCCGGGCGCAGCAGGTAGTTCATGAAGGCGTAACCGGCCTTTTCGTCCGGAGCGTCGGCGGGCATGGCGACCATGTCGAACCAGATCGCGGCACCTTCCCTGGGAATCGAGTAACCAATGTCGATACCATTTTTAGCTTCTTTGGCGCGATTCTCCGCTTGCAGGATGTCGCCAGAGAATCCGACCGCCACACAGATATCGCCGTTGGCCAGGTCGCTGGTGTACTTGGACGAGTGGAAATAGCTGACATACGGCCGGATTTTCATCAGCAGCGCTTGGGCTTTTTTGTAGTCTTCCGGGTTTTTACTGTGGTGCGGCAGGCCCAGGTAGTTCAGCGCGGCGGGTAGCAGTTCCGGGCCGTTATCGAGGATGGCCACACCGCACTTCTGCAGTTTTTGCATGTTTTGCGGCTTGAAGATCAGATCCCAGGAGTCCACGGGCGCGTTATCCCCCAGCACCGCTTTGACCTTGGCGATGTTGTAGCCGATGCCGGTACTGCCCCACAGGTACGGGAAGCCATGCTCGTTACCCGGATCGTTTGTCTTCAAGGCATCGAGCAGCACCGGATTAAGGTTCTTCCAGTTGGGCAATTGGCGCTTGTCGAGTGCCTTCAGTGCCCCGCCTTCGATCTGTCGCGCCATGAAGTGGTTGGACGGAAACACCACGTCGTAACCGGATTTGCCGGTCATCAACTTGCCGTCGAGGGTTTCATTGCTGTCATACACGTCGTAGGTGAAGGCGATGCCGGTTTCTTTCTGGAAGTTCTTCGTGGTGTCCGGCGCGATGTAGTCGGACCAGTTGTAGATCTTGACGGTTTCCGCTGCCTGACTGATTGCAGCGGCGAGCATCAGTGGGGCCAGGGTCAGAGTCTTTCGGAGCATGGGTCGATTCCTGTGTGGGTCTTTTTTTATTGGAAGGGTTGGCAGGCAATCAAAGATTCAAAAAATCAAAACGTAGCTCTTGCGCACGGTCTCCTGGATATCCCAGATACCGAGGGTATTGGCCGGCAACATCAGTGCGTCACCGGCTTCTATGTGCAGGGTTTCGCCGTCGTCCGGGGTGAAGGTGCAGCGGCCCTGGATGAAGTGACAGAACTCCTGGGCGACGATCTGCCGCCGCCAGCGACCGGGCGTGCATTCCCAGACGCCGGTTTCGACGCCGTCGTCGCGTTCCACGCTAGTGGTCGATGCCACCGCCACGGGCGTGCCCAATGGCACGGCGACCGGGTTCGACTCTTCCAGCTTCAGGGTTGCGGTGTTCTTGAATTGCGTGATGCTCATGGGAGTACCTGTCGATGAAGGCTATGGATGAAGCGCGCGCCGTTTACTGCATGAAACCTTCCATGAACCCTGCGACCCCGCTGGCGAGCCTGCGCCGCCAGGGCGCGGTGGCCGGATTGGCCAAGGTCTGGTCTTCGTGAACGAAACTGCGGATGATCGCGTTGTAACCGAGCCAGCGGCACGGCTCGGGCTCCCAGGCCTTCAGCGAATCGAGCCCGCCCTGGGCAATGACCCACGGCTGACGAACCAGCTCGGTGTCGTGCTCCAGAATCAGGTCTGCCAGGGTTCGCCCACCCAGGTTGCTCGCACCGACGCCCTCCCCGCCGTAACCGCCGGACAACGCTATGCCGCTGGCGCGATCACACAGCATGTGGGGCTTGAAACGCCGGGACATGCCCAGATTGCCGCCCCAGCCATGGGTGATCCGTACGTTCTTGAGTTGCGGGAACAGCTCGCCGAACAGATAGCGCCGCAGTTCGACCTCGCTACGGGTCAGGTCGAAGTCATGGCGCAGCCGGCCAGCAAACTGGTACCCGCCCCGAGCGCCAAAAATCAGCCGATTGTCGGCCGTGCGCTGGCCGTAGGTGACCTGACGGCTGCTTTCACCGAAGGCTTGACCGTGACTGAGACCGATCTCGTCCCACGTAGCGGCAGACAGCGGTTCGGTGGCGACGATCAGGCTTTGTACCGGCAACTGATAGCGCCCCAACGGCGGTAGCGAAACGGCATAGCCTTCCACCGCCGGCACTACCCAGCGGCTGCGCACCGAGGCTTGCGCCGTGCGCAGGCTGCCGGACTGCCACTGCGTGACCGGGCTGTTTTCGTAGATTCTGACCCCCATGCGCTCGACCGTGCGTGCCAGGCCGCGCGCCAGTTTCGCCGGGTGCAGGGTCGCGACGTGGGGCGCATGGATGCCGCCGTAGGGTTTGGCGATGCGGATCTGTTGCGCCAGCTGTTCCGGGCTGAGCCAGCGGTAATCGTTTTCGTTGAGTCCCTGGCGATAGAGTTTGTCCAGGTACCGACGCAGACTGGCTTGCTGCTCCGGGTAGCGGGCGGCGCAGTACAGCGCCCCGCCCTGGCGCAAATCACAGTCGACACCTTCACGTTCCAGGACAATTCGCACTTCATCGGGGATGTTGTGCAGCAAATCGTAGGACGCCCGGCGCTGTTCCGGCGAAAGGCCTGCCAGCAGCCGGTCTTCACCCAACAGATTGCCCATCAGCCAGCCGCCATTACGGCCCGAGGCGCCAAAACCGGCGGTTTGCGCCTCAATGATGGCAATGCTCAGCTCAGGTGCCTGACGCTTGAGGTAGTATGCGGTCCACAGCCCGGTGTACCCGGCACCGATGATCGCCACGTCGATGTCCAGGTCTTGCTCCAGCGCCGGACGCGCCAGCAGCGGCTCGTCGAGTTGGTCCATCCACAAACTGATACTGCGCCATGCCGGCATGCAAGACTCCGCCACTCAAACTTCGATGGCGTTGATCCTAGTGCGCGGGTTCACTGGCTGTCTTGCGCGCGTGCACGCAAAGAAATTTGCTTGGCGTAGGCCTTGGGCGATTGACCGGTGTGTTGGCGAAAACAGCTGTAGAACGCGGACAGGGAATTGAAGCCGGCGGCGAATGCCAGCTCATCGACGCGCAACGGCGGCGTGGCGTTTTCCAGCGCCGCAAGCAGGTGCTGCAGACGGGCCTGGTTGACGTAGCGATAGAAACTCTGGCCGAGCACCTGGTTGAGCAGATAGGAAATCTGGTTGCGACTGTATCCGCACTCCTTCGCCACCCGTTGCAGATCGAGCTCAGGGTCCAGATAAGGTTGCTGGCGCTGGAAGTACTGTTGCAGATCGTCGGCCATGAAACTCAATTGGCGTGGCGACAAGCCGAGGCGACTGACCGCCGGGCGTTGCTTGCCGTCGGTCTTGCCGGTGGTTTGCTCGTGAACCAGCGAGGCGTACTCGTTGACGCGCCAGATCAGTCCATCGCGCACGGTAATGGCCTCGCTGGCGCGAAACGATACCAGGCCTTCGCCGCCGCGCAGGGTGATGCGGTACTGAATGAATGCGGTGTTGCCGTCCAGGCGAATGCGGTCCGAGTGCTCCAGCGCTTCATCCGGATCGCGGGGCATGCTGTTGCGTACGTAATCGCGCAGTTCGTCCAGGCCCATGACGCGGTTCTGGAAAAAGTCGCTGTACTGAATCTCGGGGTGATACAACGCCATGACCCCGTCCAGATCCCGATGTTTCCAGCGCAAGTGATAGCGCATGACCGTCTCGCCCGTGGCCTGGGTTTGCAGCGGACCATCATCCTCGGCGTGCATAAAGGTCTCGACGAAAAAAACCGAGCTTGCCGAAGTTTGCAGCCCGCTTCAATGGCTGCTCGGCCGGGGAGCCGCGCTCGAACAGTGACCTGAATCAAAAAAAATGCAGCAATCGCCAAACGGACTGAAAAAAACACATTTTTTTCACATACGGATGCTACTTTTAAAGTCTGTCACTGGTTGAGCCAATGAAGGCTCTTCCCTCCTAACATGAGCTAAAGGAAGCGCTCGATGAAGAAGGTGGGCAACATATGAATAAAGGGTTCAGCAAGGTCACTTTTCCAAATGCCTGCCAGCTGATGCGCTGGCATTTTCATCCCATGGGATTCGAGGCGAGCATGGATGCCCCGGGCAGCATGATTGCCCGTCTGTTTGATCGGGCCAGTGGCGAGACCATGATCGCCATTGCCGGCATTCCTTGTGCGACGGTCATGAATGCCGCCGATGTCGAGCGAATCATCGAAGCGGTAGAGGATGAACTTGAAGCGTTCATTCCACCGGTGGCGCTCAGAAGTTATGCGTGAAGTCCGATAGCCACAAAAAGCCCACTGAATGTGGGCTTTTTAATGCCTGAAACAAAACCTTGTGGGAGCTGGCTTGCTTGCCCCCACAGGGGATTGGGTGCATCCGATGACATCAGGTCGGCTGCCAGGCCGCCATCGCGAGCAGGTTCCCATATTATCGACTTCAAACCATAGTCTTGGCCTGCCGATGATCAGCAAAGAATGCCTTGCCCTTGCCGATCCGGTCAGACGCCTTGGGCATGTTGGCAGCCTGGGTATCCTGCCCATCGACATACCAGTAGCAATGACTCACCGCCCGGGTGATGCCGACGTAAGCCAGGCGCAGAATTTCGTCTTTTTGCGCGTTGTCGTACGGTTCGCTGTCACCGGCCTTGCCCAGACCCGCCATGCGGTACACCTGGTTCTTGTAAGGCGAACTGGTCAGGTGCTGACAATCACCGAGCAGGAATACCGCATCAGCCTGCAAGCCCTTGGCACTGTGATAAGTCAGTTGCTTCAAGCGCCGCGCCTCGTAGGGCAAGCTAGAATCTACATTAACTACTGACTGAATATGCTCTTCTATCAATAACTTATCGCTACTTTTTCGATAAAGCATCAAGATTGAATCGCCCTTGCGGTAGTGCTCAATCAAACGCTTGGCCATGCCCTGGTCGTCACGATCCAGCACGTTGACCGGCAGTAAATCCCTCGGCTCGCCACTGGCCTTGGCCTTTTTGCCGGCAATCGCCGGCGCAGCCCGCACGATGTGTTCGGCGGCGTCGATGATGTGCTGGTGGCTGCGGTAGTTGTCGCTGAGCATAACCTTGGTGGTGCTCGGCGAGGGGAATTCCTTGTTGAACGCCATGAAATAGCTCGGCGAGCTGCCGCGCCACCCGTAAATCGATTGCCAGTCGTCGCCGACACAAAGCAATGACGAACGCTGGGCTCCGCGTCCCACGTGCATGGCCGGCCCGCGGCTGCGGATCTCGGCCAGGCTGGCGCGGATCCAGGAGACGATTTGCGGGGAGACGTCCTGGAATTCGTCGATCATCAGGTGCGACAACGGTCGCAGCAGCTCATCGCTGAGCAGCTTGAGGTTTTCCGGGGAGTGCTCGCTGAACAGGGCAAACATCCGGTTGTAGGTCATGATCGGCGGCTTCTGGTCCAGCAAATGATCTTCCAACGCTCGCCAGTACAGACTCAGGGCCTCGAAGAAAAACCGGTCCGGGTCGTCCTTGGCGAAACTCATCTGGCTGACGGCGTTCGGCACGTCCAGGCCAAGGTTCTCGATAAACCCGGCGGCGGCGACAAAACAATCCAGCAATGGCGCAGACGCAAGTTCGCCCTTGACCTTGTAATCAAAGCCCGGCCCGGCGCTGGCATCGCCGGCCAGTGACGCCAAGACACGCTTCGATGACTCATAACTATCCAGCCATATCAATGGCTTACGACAGAAAGCTTGAAACAGCGTACGCTTCACTGCCCACTCTGCGCGCACCGTCAGCTTGGCGTTCGGGCGGGTGACCTGCGGGTTTTCTCGCGCATCGAACCCCAGCACCACCCACGCGTCCAGGGACGGAATGTAGCCGTGACTATGGAATGTCGAGCCGTTGATATCGAAGGTCTGGCGATTGGGCTCAATACCCTTGATCGGCCAGGCCTTGGCGCGAATCCACAAATCTTCGATCGTGTCGCACAGTTCTTCATCGCGCCTGGCCGCCAGTTCCGTTACGGCCATGCGTTTCTGCACATCCGGGTGATCGCGCTCCAGTTCCTTGAGCTGCAGGGCGTGGCGCGACAATGGCTGGATCAGTTCGCGCAAACGTTCATCGCGGGTGTACAGGGCGTGATAACAGGCATTGAGCTGCTGGCGCTGGGCGTCATTGATACGCAGGTCGAACGGGTTGCTGTCCACCTGTTCATCATCGCCTTGCTCACGAAAGCTGAGGTTTTCGAAAGCTTGCAGACGCTCGAAACCCGGCAGGCTGCGCACCATCGGCAGAATCCGCGAGTGAAAGGTACGCACCAGATCCCGTGCTTCCTTGAAGCTGAGCGCCCGCCCCCAGAGCGCGAAGATCTCGATCAGCTTATTGATGAAATCCTTGCGTGACTCGCGGGTGAAGGTCACCACGGTCATGGAGCTGAGCTCGAATCCCAGATAATGCGTCAACAGCACAATGCGCAGGACCAGCGTCGTCGATTTACCGGCCCCGGCACCGGCGATCACCGAGGTTGCAGGCGTATCGCTGAAAATCATCTTCCACTGGGCGCCGCTGGGTTGCGCATGGGCCGGCAGCAGTCGGGCGACATCGGCCTTCATACGCTTTTTCAGCTCGGCGGTCAGCGGCAGGCGCCAGTCATCGAACAGGTGATCATCGATGTTTGGCGGCCGATGCTCGGTAGAGCGCGAATCGCGAATCAGCAGCACCTGTCGGCCTTCTTCCAACCCTTCGAGCTTGCCTTCCTTGTAGCCGTATTCCACCCCGGCAATGTGCCCGCTGCGAAAACCATCCGCCTGGCCATGCAACCAGGACGCGCGGTGTTGAGCACGCAGGCGCGTCAGGCCGTGACCGAAAAAACGGGCAGCCAGGCGCTTGAGCAGCGGCATCTCGGCCAGTGGACGAAGTTCAGGCGGAAGATCGGGGGTGTGTTGCGACACGCGGACGGACTCCAGGGTGTGAGGCTGTTGAGGGCTATGGTGTCTGCATTTGCCTTTGAGTTCTAGTGAAATGCTTATGACTCATTGGCTTATGCGTTGAATTGAAAGCTGGATGAGAGTGTTTCGAGATGACTTTCTATCAAACAATTCGATGGTTATGAGGCATTTTTTACGCTTTTTATCGATTGTTGGCTGAAGGATGATGCCCGTCATCAACCACCGGTCTCGCTTCATGGCCCAGGCGCCTTGCCCCATGACGAACCTTTCCAGGAGACGATCATGCTTGAACTCAGACCTTTCAACTCGCTCGGTGGCGCACACCACGGCTGGTTGGATGCCCATCACCACTTTTCGTTCGCCGAGTACCACGACCCCAAGCGCATGAACTGGGGCAACCTGCGGGTGTGGAACGACGACGTGATCGCCCCTGGTACCGGTTTCCCGCAACACCCGCACCGGGACATGGAAATCATCACCTATGTGCGTGAAGGCGCCATCAGCCATCAGGACAACCTAGGCAACAAGGGCCGCACTGAAGCGGGTGACGTTCAGGTCATGAGTGCCGGCACCGGTATCGCCCACAGCGAATACAACCTGGAAGCGACACCGACCAAGATTTTCCAGATCTGGATCATTCCCAACGAATCCGGCCTGGCACCGTCCTGGGGCGCCAAACCCTTCCCCAAAGGCCAGCGCGAAGGTTTTGTGACCCTGGCCAGCGGCAAGTCGGGCGACGATCAAAGCCTGCGCATTCGGGCTGATGCGCGACTGGTGGCGGCGAACCTGAAGGCTGGGGAAACCGCCGAATATCATCTGGACGCCGGCCGTCGTGCGTACCTGGTACCCGCGACCGGTATCATTGAAGTCAATGGCTTGCGTGCACAAGCTCGAGACGGTGTTGCAGTGGCCCAGGAGCAGGTGCTGCGGGTGACGGCGATCGAGGACAGTGAAATCGTGCTGGTGGATCTGGCTTGATCCGGTAAGTGGCGAGCAAAAAAAAGGGCGACCGCAATGGTCGCCCTTTTTTTGTTTGAAATTTTTTCCGCCTGGACTGCCGACATCGCGGGCAAGCCCGCTCCCACAGGATTGCGCAAAACCTGTGGAAGCGTGACTTGCCCGCGAAGAGGCCATCACTTATTTCGAGGAAATGGCGCCATCCACAAGGGTTTGGGCTTCCGCCACCAACTGCTTCAAGTGCGCATCACTGACAAAGCTTTCCGCATAGATCTTGTAGATATCCTCGGTACCCGATGGGCGCGCCGCGAACCAGCCGTTTTCGGTCATGACCTTCAGGCCGCCTATCGCCTGGTCGTTACCCGGCGCATGGCTGAGGATGCTCTGGATCGTTTCACCCGCCAGTTCGGTCGAGGTGACTTGTGCTGGGGACAGCTTGCTCAGCAGGGCTTTCTGCTCTGGATTGGCCTTGGCGTCGACGCGCACCGAGAACGGTTCACCCAATTCATCGGTCAAGGCACGATAGGCCTGGCTTGGGTCACGACCGGTGCGGGCGGTCATTTCGGCTGCCAGCAACGCCGGGATCAGGCCGTCCTTGTCGGTACTCCAGACACCACCGTCCTTGCGCAGGAACGATGCACCGGCGCTTTCTTCGCCACCAAAGCCCAGGGAGCCGTCGAACAGGCCATCGGCAAACCACTTGAAGCCAACCGGTACTTCGTACAGGCGACGACCCAGGCGCTTGGCCACGCGATCGATCAGGCCGCTGCTGACCACGGTTTTGCCTACAGCCGCATCGGCGCGCCAGTGGGGACGGTTCTGGAACAGATAATCGATAGACACCGCGAGGTAGTTGTTCGGTGCCAGCAAGCCGCCAGACGGAGTGACAATGCCGTGACGGTCGTGATCCGGGTCACAGGCAAACGCCACATCGAAGCGCTCTTTGAGGCCGATCAGACCTTGCATGGCGTGAGTGGACGACGGGTCCATGCGAATCTGGCCATCCCAGTCGACGGTCATGAAGCGGAAGGTCGAATCAACCTGCTTGTTCACCACGTCCAGATCCAGGCGGTAATGCTCGGCAATCGCCGACCAGTAGCGCACCCCGGCGCCACCCAGCGGATCGACACCCAGACGCAGCTTGGCATCGCGGATCGCATCGAAATCGATCACGTTGATCAGGTCAGCGACGTAGGTGTTCACGTAGTCGTGACGATGGGTGGTGCTGGCCTTCAGCGCCTGCTCGTAGCTGATGCGCTTGACGCCCGCGAGCTTGTTGGCCAGCAGTTCGTTGGCCTTGGCTTCGATCCACTTGGTGATATGGGTATCGGCCGGGCCACCGTTGGTAGGGTTGTACTTATAACCACCACTTTGCGGCGGGTTGTGGGACGGCGTAATGACGATGCCGTCAGCCAGGCCCGAGGTACGCCCGCGGTTATAGCAAAGAATCGCGTGGGAAATGGCCGGCGTCGGTGTGTATTCGTCGCCTTCGGCGATCATCACCGTCACGCCATTGGCGGCCAACACTTCCAGGGCGCTGGCACCAGCCGGCGTGGACAGCGCATGGGTGTCGATGCCGACGAACAGCGGACCGTCAATGCCCTGGGCTTGGCGATACAGGCAGATCGCCTGACTGATCGCCAGCACGTGCCATTCGTTGAAACTCAGGTCGAAGGAGCTGCCTCGGTGCCCGGACGTGCCGAACGCCACGCGCTGGGTGGAGATGGCGGCATCAGGCTGGCCGGTGTAATACGCCGTGACCAGTCGCGGGATGTCGACCAACAATTCTGCCGGTGCCGGTTTACCCGCAAAATGACTGAGTGTCATGCAAAACCTCTGGAATAGAGTGGTTCAGGAATTGGAACGCAGTTTACTGGCAGTTTGACCGCGGCGCGACGTTATCGATCCCGGCTCTGCCCACCCGCAATGTTATAAATCCCCAGCTACCCTGCTCAGTCGATCGACTCGCGGCGTAACGCATCCCCCAACAAGCTCAGTGCGCTGGCCAGGTCATGATCGCTGCCGATGCTGTGACTCAAGCGCAGGTGCTGAGTATGCAGGCCCTGGAGACTGAACAGTTCTCCCGGCGCAATCACCACCTGATGCTTGAGCAGGCGCTGGAACACCTGGCGTACATCGACCCGGCGCATCGAACGCACCCAGACTGTTGCGCCACCTTCAGGCTCGACGAATTGCAAGGCATCACCCAATCGCTCGCACAGCAGCTGGATCATTTGCACCTTGCTGTCCTTGAGTCGGCGTCGCAACAACTGCAAGTGCTGATCGATGCGTCCGTTGCTGTACAGGCGGGCAATGGCTTTCTGGCGAATCGGTGACAGGCGGAAGGCGCGCAGCAGAAACTGCCGTTGCAATGCGGCGCCCAAATGGCGCGAGAGCAGATAGCCGTAGGGGGCTTCCGGGCCGATGATTTTCTCAAATGTGGAAAACACCATCAGCCGTTCCGGGGCCAGCAGATCGCGAAACCGCAGTCCGTCAGGCTCAAAATCAAGTTCACCGTAGCAATCGTTTTCCAGTACCCAACAGTCATGACGCTCCAGCAATTGCGCGACGGCTTGTCGGTTGTCGTCCGGTGCACGGCTGCCACGGGGCATGTTCAATCCGGATGAAACCATCACCAGACGCACCGGTTCGTTTTCCAGCAACTCCTTGAGACGTTCGTGGTGCAGGCTTCCATTGGCCAGCAGGGGCCATTCGATCACCCGTACCCCCGCGGCCTGGAACAAGCGCAATATCGCCCAATCACAAGGCGACTCCACCACCACAGCGGCATCCTTGAGGCACAGCACGGCCATCAGTATTTCCAGCACACCGCGAAGATCCGCACCGATGTAGACGTCATCGGCATGCCAGCAGCGGACAGGTGAGGTGGTGTAGCGTGCGGCCAGCGCCATGCGCAGCTCAAGCTCACCGCATGGCTGCGAATTCGGTTGTGGCTGGCGTGGGTACTGACGCAACAGCTCTCTTTCCAGTAGCAGCAATGGGCTGTCGATCGGCTGCAACAATGCCGGCTCATCGCTACTCAGCACCAGCATTCCAGGGCGGCGAGCGTTGATATAGACGCTTTCGAGCAAGTCATTACCACTGTAGAGCCTGCCGATGGACGGCGTCGGCAGCGCGTAGTAGCCAGACTTGGCCACCGAATACACCCGCCCTTCTTTCTCCAGGAGCGAGTAGGCGTACTGGATCGTCGAGATCGACACGTTCAGGCGCTCGGCCAATTGGCGCAAGGATGGCAGGCGCAGGTGCTCATCGCTGGCGGTTTCGCCGATCAGGCTGATCAGGTAACGGTATACCGCCTGGTAGGCGAAGTCGGTTTCACGGGGGCCTTTCATGGCAAAGGACCGTGCGCGTGACAAGACTTGTCACGCAGGGCTGTCAATCCAAACACTTTCAACGACCTGCCAACCATTCATCCGTCATCGGGACGTTGGCCTTGCCCCCGTCGGCTTCAGCCTGAGCGTTCGGATCATCGGTCGCCGATTCAACGGCCCTGCTCTCATTTACAGGCAGCGGTCCCGTGCGATAGAGCTTGCCGATGAGACTGACCGGCAAACCGCTGACATCGACCATCCATTGCATGACCTGATCCGCGACCGGCTGCCCCTGCATGGCCCGGTGCAATTCCGGCAAGGCCACCAGCATGCCGGGGTGGCATTGGCGCAGAAAACGCTCAAGTGTTGCGGCTTTGTCACAAAAAGGCGCAAACAACAGACACACCATTTGCGCCTCGCTAAGACCCAGAGTGCGTTGTGCCTCGGTCGATGCCCGAGTTCGCAGATCCGCCAGCGTCGCCGGATTGCCGAATACCTGCTCCGCCAATTCGCACAAGCGCTCCGGCAGTTGCTTGCGGCGCATCATCACCAAGGCTCGTTGCAGATATTGGGCGACACCCGCCTCGTAGCTGCGCCCGTGTACAAAGCAGGCTTGCAGCCCGCGCAAGTGCGCCGAAACCGGGAGGCTGACGTATTCGTTGTCACTGAGCTGCGCCGCCAGTTCGTCTGCCTGGAATCCGAGGAATTCGGTAAGCAATGGCCAACGCTCCTCCAGATTGCTTACCAGCATGTCGTGGATATCGATAAAGGTTGCGCGGCGGCAGGTTTCGAACTGTTCGGCCGGACGCCAGGATTGCTGGCCGTCCTCGGTGTAGAATCGCCGGTAGTCCGTGCGGCCAAGTTCATCGAGCAGCGCGAACAAACCTGCATAACCCGGCTCATGATGCTCCGAAACCTCAAGTCCGGCCTTGACGGCTGCGCGCTTCAAACCCTCCATGAATTGCTTCTGCCGACGAGGTGTATCGCTGCTCACCAGGGCATCGACGCCATGGTTCCAGCGGGCGATTTGCCCATAGAACTCACCGGTGGCCAGATAACCGTCATCCCACGGTTCAAGCGGTCCGTCCCACATCCGACGATGCCCCAGCATCAACAGATTGGTCCGATTGGATTCGCGCCCGGCCGGGGAAATTGGCGCCGCATGGTCAAAAGGCAACACTTCCCGATTATCGGCCATCAGCACTTCAACCCGTGGATCGTCATAGATGAATAACGCGTTGCAGGTGCGATGGATGTTTTCCAGCGCCGTCGGGTTACTGCCGTTCAAGCGCAAGGTCGCCACCCGTAACTGAAACGTCGCCGGCGCCCGGCTGGCGATGGTCAGTTGCGCGGCACGCAGCAACGCCAGGGTGTAGCAACTGTCACGGGAGCCTGACTGGATCGCCAGCACTTTGAACTCGCCGATCTGCTCCATCCCCCCGGCGGCCACTCCCAAGCGTTGAATCAACAACTGCAATGCCGTGCGTTCGGCGCGGGACAAGAAACCCAACAATCGTTGCAGTACTTGTTGATAGACATAGTTCATCGCTTGATCATGGATGTTGGTCATCTTTATTTACCTGATGCTCGAAAGTTCGATACTGCACAAACAACTGCACGCACAGCGCAGGGAATGGCCTTAAATGATGTGATGAGTGGATTTATTGCCGAATGCTAGCACTGAAATTTTCAGCTCGGCATTTCAGGCTCTCGAAGGGTGCAGACACCTTTTAACACCCGCGGGGGCCTAAAAAGCCCGGGCTTAAGGGTCTGTTGCGTTGGAAGGCGATATCCTAGGAAATGCCCTACAGAGTCCCACAGACGTTTAATACAGAAAATAAAGAAAGAAGTTGCCAACGACTGTTCTGCAACCACATAAGAGTGCGCTTTATTTTGAGTAGACAGCCGTAAAGCGCATTGAAAAGTATCGTTCCGATACCCGCCCATGACTCATTCCTTGAGATGAAAGTAATCATCCAATTATCAGGCCTTAGTTGCTGAATAGAAGCTACAGATCGAGCGCAAAAACCAGTTCAGTTGCTGAACGGCCCCATCGACAGCTCAACGGGAAGTTTCGTGCAGGAAAGCGCTGAAAAAAAAGAGTCCGTGGGGGCACGGACTCTTTAAGGGGAAGTTGAAGCTCGGTCAGGCGGGTTCGACCTGCAGGGCGACCCTTTCGCGGCAAGGGCATTCGCCCATGTAGCGATGCGCTTCGACAAACTCGGCAAACGGGAAGACCCGAGTCTTGAGCGGCAGCAGAACGCGATCGGCGGTCAACTGGTTGATGTCACGCAAGGCACGTTGCAGCGCGACTTGATCCTGGATGATGCCCAGTTCCGGCTTGCCGGTGAAGTTGCCGATGCAGTGCACAAAAAACTGAATGTTCTTCTGGAACGCCGCGCAGGCCGGGAATGGCGTCTGGTTGCCGCCTTGCAGGCCGTACAGGACCAGACTGCCGCGCGGTGCCAGCACATCGCCGAGCAGCGACATCTGCGGTCCGCCCAGACCATCGAAGACCACGTCAACGCCGCGATTGTCGGTAATCTTGTTGATCCGCATCAGCAGATCTTCTTCTTCGGTGACGATGACCTTTTCCGCCCCCAGCGACAGCAGGTATTCACGCTCCTCCGCCGTCTTGGTCGCGGCAATCACCCGTACACCCAAGGCTTTGCCCAGCTGTACGAACGATGGTCCGGCGCAGTGGCTGGCGTCGGTGACCAGGGCAAATTGCCCGGGCTTGACCCGCGCCAGATCGACGTAGGCGAAATAGGCAATCAACAGCGGTGTGTAATGCACGCTGGCTTCGATCGAACTGAGCACGTCCGGGTAGCGAGTCAGCGACGAGCGTGGCAGAACAATCTGCTCGCCGTAGACCGGATAGTCGTTCGGGCTCTCGGCCGGGAAGCTGGCGACCTTGTCACCGACTGCCAGATCGTCGACACCCTCACCGACGGCGGTGACGATACCGGCCATTTCCTGACCCAGGCCAGAAGGCAGGCGAGCGTGGGAGGACGCCAGGTTCTGGCGCCAGAGAATGTCGTACCAGCTGATGCCAATGGCTTCGACGCGCACCTGCACTTCACCCGGTGCAGGCAGAGCTGCCGCATGCTCTTCGCATTTGAGCACCTCGGCTGGACCAAACTTGTGAAAACGGATCGTGCGGGACATCGCAAACCTCGCCAAATAAACCTCTAATGCCATGAACTCTAGCTGGGCTTTCAACCCAACACTATCAGTGGCTATTAATAGTCGACATGCCTGTCATTGATTCCGCAGCAGCGGCAACATCGTCAAATGTCGTCAGAAACCGAAGCAGCATTTGCAGGAAAACTGAATTACTCGGTGCAGAGTACCAGCCTTTCCCCGTAATATTCCTGCTGGCCATTGTTCTCATATGGCCGCTCACGTCAAGTTTGCTGACTCTGCCAGGACTCCAGATGAATCGTAATGACCTGCGTCGTGTCGACCTGAACCTGTTGATCGTATTCGAAACCCTGATGCACGAACGCAGTGTGACCCGCGCTGCGGAGAAACTGTTCCTTGGTCAGCCGGCCATCAGTGCGGCGCTCTCGCGCCTGCGTGGCCTGTTCGATGATCCGTTGTTTGTGCGCACCGGCCGCAGCATGGAGCCGTCTGCGCGCGCGGTGGAGATCTTCGCCCTGCTCTCTCCGGCGCTGGATTCGATCTCCACCGCCGTCAGCCGTGCGGCGGAATTCGACCCGGCTACCAGCACCGCAGTGTTTCGCATCGGGCTGTCGGACGACGTCGAATTCGCCCTGCTGCCGATGCTGCTCAAGCGCCTGCGCGCCGAATCCCCGGGAATCGTGCTGGTGGTGCGACGGGTCAACTACATCCTGATGCCGGGCTTGCTGGCATCGGGGGAAATTTCCATCGGCGTCAGCTACACCACCGACCTGCCCGCGAATGCCAAGCGCAAGGTACTGCGCCGCAGTTCGCCAAAACTGCTGCGAGCGGACACCGTGCCGGGGCCGCTGAGCCTGGACGACTTCTGCGCGCGCCCCCATGCGCTGGTGTCGTTTGCCGGCGACCTGAGCGGCTTTATTGATGAAGAGCTGGAAAAACTGGGGCGCAAACGTCATGTGGTACTGGCCGTGCCGCAGTTCAACGGGTTGAGCACGTTGTTGAGCGGAACCGATATCGTTGCCACCGTACCTGATTACACGGCCGACGCGCTGACAGCGGCGGGCGGTGTACGGGCGGAGGATCCACCGTTGCCGGTACGCAGCTTCGAGCTGCACATGGCTTGGCGCGGGTCCCAGGATAATGATCCGGGGGAACGGTGGCTGCGCTCGCGGATTCAGATGTTTTTTGGGGATCCTGACAGCCTGGCCTGATCCTGTTTTTGTATTGACGCTGATGGCCCCTTCGCGAGCAGGCTCGCTCCCACAGTTGACTTGTGTGCCCCCTGTGGGAGCGGGCTTATCCGCGCTAAGCGCGACTCGGTCCGATGCCCGACCTTTACCACCATGGAAAGACTGAATTTCCATTAACCCCATTGATCAGGTTCCAGCCAAAGGCGCAGGCTAGAGAGCTAACTCGACTCTCCTATCATTCCGAATGATAGTTACCTTCGCCCCATTCGATTCGTGCGATACCAACCCGCCGAGCATCATTCGCCAATCTCAATACATTGGCGGATGCATCCATGGAACAGTCACTCAAACATTTGCGCTTCCCGTTGGCCCTGTTGGCCGTAGTGGTGCTCAGCGCATGCGGCAAGGCACCGGAAACGGCCGCCACCCTGCCCGCTGCCAAAGTCAGCGTGGCCAAGGTGCTGGAGCAACCGGTCAACGAATGGGACGAGTTCACCGGGCGCCTTGAAGCACCGGAAACCGTAGAGATCCGTCCACGGGTGTCCGGGCAGATCGATGAAGTGGCTTTCACTGAAGGTGCATTGGTCAAGAAAGGCGACCTGCTGTTCCAGATCGACCCGCGTCCGTTCCAGGCCGAGGTCCGCCGCCTTGAAGCCCTGGTTGCCCAGGCCCGCGCCAATGCCACCCGCAGCGAAAACGAAGCCCAGCGCGGTGAACGCCTGCGCACCAGCAACGCGATTTCCGCCGAGCTGGCCGATTCGCGTACCAGTGCAGCCCAAGAAGCTCGCGCCGCGGTCGGCGCCCTGCAAGCGCAGCTTGATCTGGCAAAGTTGAACCTGAGCTTTACCCGCGTCACCGCACCGATCAGCGGCCGCGTCAGCCGTGCGGAAATCACCGCCGGCAACCTGGTCACCGCCGACACAACCCCGCTGACCAGCGTGGTGTCCACCGACAAGGTCTACGCCTACTTCGATGCCGACGAGCGCGTGTTCCTCAAGTACACCCAGCTCGCCCGCCAGGGCAAACGCGGCGCCACCACCCCGGTGTACATGGGCCTGTCCAACGAAGACGGCAACCCGCACCTGGGCCAGATGAACTTCGTCGACAACCAGGTCAACCCGAAGACCGGCACCATCCGCGGTCGCGCCGTGTTCGACAATAGCGACGGCAGCTACACCCCGGGCCTTTATGCACGCCTGAAACTGGTGGGCAGCGGCACCTACAACGCCATGCTGATCAACGATGAAGCGGTCGGTACCGACCTGGGCAAGAAATTTGTGCTGGTGATGGATGCCGACAACAAGACCGTCTACCGCGCAGTCGAGCTGGGTCCGAAAATCGAAGGCCTGCGTATCGTGCGCAACGGCCTGAACAAAGACGACACCATCATCGTCAAGGGTCTGCAACGGGTACGTCCAGGTTCGCCAGTCACCCCTGAAGTGATCCCGATGGCCAGCGAGCAAACCCTCGCTGCCCTGGCACAACAACGACAAGCGCTGGAAGCCAGCAACCTGCCTCAAGTCGCACCTGCCAAGGTCGCACCGGGCACGGCTGTGAAACTGGCTGCTGCGAACCCACGCGGTTAAGGGATAACGACTCCGATGAATTTTTCCCAATTCTTCATTACACGGCCGATCTTCGCAGCGGTGCTATCGCTGCTGATCCTGATCGCCGGTTCGATCTCGCTGTTCCAGTTGCCGATCAGCGAATACCCGGAGGTGGTGCCGCCGACCGTGGTGGTGCGCGCCAACTTCCCGGGCGCCAACCCCAAAGTCATCGGTGAAACCGTGGCCGCTCCCCTGGAGCAAGCCATTACCGGCGTCGAGAACATGCTGTACATGTCCTCGCAGTCCACCGCCGACGGCAAGATCACCCTGACCATCACCTTCGCACTGGGCACTGACCTGGATAACGCCCAGGTCCAGGTGCAGAACCGCGTGACCCGGACCGAGCCGAAGCTTCCCGAGGAAGTGACGCGCATCGGTATCACCGTGGACAAGGCTTCCCCCGACCTGACCATGGTCGTGCACTTGACCTCACCGGACAAACGCTACGACATGCTGTACCTGTCCAACTACGCGATCCTGAACATCAAGGATGAGCTGGCACGGCTAGGTGGTGTCGGTGATGTACAACTGTTCGGTATGGGCGATTACTCGCTGCGGGTCTGGCTCGATCCGAACAAGACCGCTTCGCGCAACCTGACCGCGACCGATGTGGTCAGTGCGATTCGCGAGCAGAACCGTCAGGTAGCCGCCGGCCAACTGGGCGCGCCTCCGGCACCGAATGCCCAGAGTTTCCAACTGTCGATCAACACCCAAGGCCGTCTGGTTTCCGAGGAAGAGTTCGAGAACATCATCATTCGTGCAGGCGACAACGGCGAAATCACTCGCCTGAAAGACATCGCCCGCGTCGAGCTGGGATCGAGCCAATACGCCCTGCGTTCATTGCTGAACAACCAGCCGGCCGTGGCGATCCCGATTTTCCAGCGCCCGGGTTCCAACGCCATCGAAATCTCGAACGAAGTTCGCGGCAAGATGGAAGAACTGAAGAAGAGCTTCCCGCAAGGCATGGACTACAGCATCGTCTATGACCCGACGATCTTCGTGCGCGGCTCCATCGAAGCGGTGGTTCACACCCTCTTCGAAGCGCTGATCCTCGTGGTGCTGGTGGTGATCCTGTTCCTGCAAACCTGGCGTGCCTCGATCATTCCGTTGGTGGCGGTGCCGGTGTCGCTGATCGGTACGTTTGCCGTGATGCACCTGTTCGGATTTTCGCTCAATGCCCTGTCGCTGTTCGGGCTGGTACTGGCCATTGGTATCGTGGTCGACGATGCGATCGTAGTGGTAGAGAACGTCGAGCGAAACATCGAGCTGGGCCTCGAGCCGATGGACGCCACCAAAAAAGCCATGGGCGAAGTGACAGGTCCCATCATCGCCACAGCGCTGGTGCTCTGCGCGGTGTTTGTCCCGGCGGCCTTCATCTCTGGCCTGACTGGACAGTTCTACAAGCAGTTCGCGCTGACCATCGCCATTTCGACGGTAATTTCGGCCTTCAACTCGCTGACCCTCTCGCCTGCACTGGCCGCGGTATTGCTCAAAGGCCATGACAAGCCAAAAGACCGTTTTTCCAGGGTACTGGACAAGATTTTCGGTGGCTGGTTGTTCCGCCCGTTCAACCGTTTCTTTGAAAAAGCCAGCCATGGTTATGTCGGCACCGTGGCGCGCGTGATCCGCAGCAGCGGTATCGCCCTGCTGTTGTACGCAGGCCTGATGGTCCTGACCTTCTTCGGTTTCTCCAGCACCCCGACCGGTTTTGTACCTGGCCAGGACAAGCAATACCTGGTGGCGTTCGCGCAATTGCCGGATGCGGCGAGCCTGGATCGCACCGAAGACGTGATCAAGCGCATGTCCGACCTGGCCCTGAAACAGCCAGGCGTGGAAAGCGCGGTGGCCTTCCCCGGCCTGTCGATCAACGGTTTCACCAACAGCCCGAACGCCGGCATCGTGTTCGTGACGCTCAAGCCGTTCGACGAGCGTAAAGACCCGAGCATGTCCGCTGGCGCCATTGCCGGCGCCTTGAACGGCCAATACGCCGGGATCCAGGAAGCCTACATGGCGATCTTCCCGCCACCGCCGGTACAGGGCCTGGGCACCATCGGTGGTTTCCGTCTGCAAATCGAAGACCGGGGCAACCTGGGCTACGACGAGCTGTACAAGCAGACCATGAACGTCATTGCCAAGAGCCATAACGTGCCGGAACTGGCCAACCTGTTCACCAGCTACACGGTGAACGTGCCGCAGGTCGATGCCGCCATCGACCGCGAGAAAGCCAAAACCCACGGCGTGGCCGTCAGCGACATCTTCGACACCCTGCAGATCTACCTGGGTTCGCTGTATGCCAACGACTTCAACCGCTTCGGTCGCACTTATCAGGTCAACGTTCAGGCCGAACAGCAGTTCCGCCTCGAATCCGACCAGATCGGCCAGCTCAAAGTGCGTAACAACAAGGGCGAGATGATCCCGCTGGCGACCTTCATCAAGGTCAGCGACACCTCGGGCCCGGACCGCGTGATGCATTACAACGGCTTCATCACCGCTGAAATCAACGGTGCGGCAGCCCCTGGCTACAGCTCCGGCCAGGCCGAAAAAGCCATCGAGAAACTGCTCAAGGAAGAACTGCCCAACGGCATGACCTACGAGTGGACCGACCTGACGTACCAGCAGATCCTGTCCGGCAACACGGCGCTGTTCGTGTTCCCGCTCTGCGTCTTGCTGGCGTTCCTGGTGCTCGCGGCGCAGTACGAAAGCTGGAGCCTGCCACTGGCGGTGATCCTGATTGTCCCTATGACCCTGCTGTCGGCCATCACCGGTGTGATCGCGTCTGGAGGCGATAACAACATCTTTACCCAGATCGGCTTGATCGTACTGGTGGGGCTTGCGTGCAAGAACGCGATTCTCATTGTCGAGTTCGCCAAGGATAAACAGCAAGAAGGCCTGAACCCGCTGGCGGCGGTGCTGGAAGCTTGCCGCTTGCGTCTGCGGCCGATCCTGATGACCTCCTTCGCGTTCATCATGGGTGTGGTGCCCCTGGTGTTCTCCAGCGGTGCCGGTGCCGAAATGCGTCATGCCATGGGTGTGGCGGTGTTCTCCGGCATGCTCGGGGTGACCTTCTTCGGCCTGCTGCTGACGCCGGTGTTCTACGTACTGATTCGTAACTTTGTCGAGCGCGGTGAAGCGCGTAAAGCCGCCAAAGCGCTGAAACTGCAACCGCAGCCGGAGTCGCACTGATGAGTCTGAAAGCCTTTCTGCCGAGCCTGCTGGTACTGGCGCTGAGCGCTTGTGCCGTCGGCCCGGACTACAAGACCCCAGCCACCGAACCTGCCAACATCACCACGGCCACCGATGGCGCGGCCGGCCAGAAGAACTTCGACCGCTCGCGCTTCGAAGGCATCTGGTGGCAACAGTTCGAAGACCCGACCCTCAACCAGTTGGTGACCGAATCGCTCAAGGGCAACCGGGATCTGCGCGTCGCCTTTGCCCGCTGGAAAGCGGCGCGGGCGATCCGTGATGACGTCAGCAATGATGCCATGCCGACCATCACCAGCCGTGCCAGCAGCGACCTTGGCAAAGGGCAGATTCCTGGCCAGACCACCGACCGGGTCAACAGCGAGCGCTACGACCTGGGGCTGGACATGGCGTGGGAGATCGACCTGTTTGGCCGCATCCAGCGCAACCTGGAATCGGCCAACGCCGAACAACAGGCATTTGAGGCCGATCTGTACCAACTGCAAGTGACCATGATTGCCGAATTGGTGGATGCCTACGGTCAGTTGCGCGGCGCACAGCTGCGGGAAAAGATCGCCTTGGCCAACCTGAATAACCAGCAGGAATCGCGCAAGATCACCATCAGCCTGCGTGATGCCGGCGTTGGCGATCAGCTTGATGTGGAACGTGCCGATGCGCGCCTGGCCTCGGTCGAAGCCAGCGTGCCGCAATTGCAGGCCGAGCAGGTTCGGCAGAAAAACCGTATCGCTACGCTGCTAGGCCAGCGCCCGGACAAGTTGACCGTGGACCTGAGCCCGAAAGACCTGCCGGCGATTGCCAAGGCCCTGCCGATCGGTGACCCGGGTGAGCTGCTGCAACGCCGTCCGGATATTCTCAGCGCCGAACGTCAACTGGCGTCGGCCACAGCGCGCATCGGTGTGGCCAAGGCTGATCTGTTCCCGCGTGTCAGCCTCAGCGGCTTCCTCGGCTTCACCGCCGGGCGGGGTTCGCAGATCGGATCCTCGGCGGCCAACGCTTGGGCGCTGGGCCCGAGCATCACCTGGGCGGCCTTCGATCTGGGCAGTGTGCGTGCCCGCCTGCGTGGTGCCGATGCTGACGCCGAAGGCGCCCTGGCGACCTACGAGCAGCAAGTGTTGCTGGCCCTGGAAGAATCGGAAAACGCCTTCAGCGACTACGGTAAACGTCAGCAGCGCCTGATCTCGCTGATTCGTCAGAGTGAATCGAGCCGCTCCGCTGCCAACCTCGCCGAGGTCCGCTACCGCGAAGGTACCGCCGACTTCCTCGTGCTGCTCGATGCCCAGCGTGAACGCCTGGCGGCAGAAGACACCCAGGCCCAGGCCGAAGTGGACCTGTATCGCGGCATCGTCGCGATCTACAAGGCCCTCGGTGGTGGCTGGCAGCCGGAAACGGTGGCCAGCAAGTAAATCTTTTTCAACGAGCTCCTTTGGTTGGCCGCAACCAACCAATTCTTTGCCCCGCGCCCCATTCGGTCGCGGGGCTTTTTTTTGAAAGCAATGTAAATCCCTGTGGGAGCGAGCCTGCTCGCGAAGACGCCGGCACATCCTGCATCGTTGGCGGCTGACCCACTGCTTTCGCGAGCAGGCTCGCTCCCACAGCAATCATTGGCGATCTTGGGTATGACGGGTTTCCTGGACGGTCACCGTCGCGGTTGTGCCGGCACGCAGTTTGTCTTTACCGGCATAGTCCGTATCGATCTTGATCCGCACCGGCACTCGCTGTGCCAGTTTCACCCAGGTGTAACTGGGGTTGATGTTCGCCAGTAAACGCCCACCCGGCAGGTTTTCCCTGTCGGCGATCGCGAAGGCGATGCTTTGCACGGTGCCGCCAAAACGTTCGCCACTCATCAATTCGATGTCGACCCGGTCACCCTCCATGATTCGCGGCAGTTTGGTTTCTTCGAAATAGCCGCTGACGTAAAACGAGTCGCTGTCCACCAGCGCCACCAATGGACCGCCCGCCGTCGCGTAGTCGCCCTGACGGGTCAGCAGATTGGTGACATAGCCACTGACCGGAGATTCGACCCTCGTGCGTTCGAGGTCGTGCTCAGCCTCGGCCAAAGCAGCAATCGCCAGTTGCACGTTGGCCTGGGCAAACCCCAGATTGGCCTGGTTGCGCAGCAAATCGGCCTGGGCCACCGACACCTCGGTGCTGGATTTCTCCCACTCTTCGCCAGAAATCGCCGAGCGTTCCTTGAGGGTGCGCCGGCGTCGCTCTTCGCTTTGACGCTGACGCAGCAGCGCCTGGCTGGCGACAATGGCCGCTTCGGATTGTCCCAGCGAAGCTTTGGCCACCTCCACCGAACGCTTGGCATGGTCCACCGCCAGGGCGTAGCGCGAAGGATCGATTTCCAGCAGCAACTGGCCCTTCTCCACATGCTGGTTGTCGTGCACGCCGAGATTGACGATGCGTCCGGCGACATCGGCAGACAAGGTCACCACATCGGCGCGCACCCGTGCATCCCGGGTCCAGGGGGCACGGGTATAGTGCTCCCAGGCGAACCATCCGAGAACAAAAGCCAGCACCACCACCGCCAGAGTCGTGAGTTGAGCAAGGATCTTTTTCAAGGCATCAGGCTCCCATCACCAGAATCAACGTCGCGCACACGCAGGCGTACAACGCGCCTTCGAACAAGGCTTCATGCCAAACGAATTGCAGCACACCGAGGCGTCGCAGGATCCAGTCCAGCACCAGGAAAATCGGCAGGCCCAGCAGCAGCGCCTGGGCAATCGGCGGCAGGTAGACACCGCCTATTTCAAGATCAATGGGCAAGCGTCGGTACTCCTTGCGAGGGGACAGGTTCAAAGTGACCGCGATGGCGTTCCAGAAAGGACACCACGATCAACAACGCCACGCGCATGCGAAACACCGACCATAAATGTTCATGGACGCTGGAGTGCAGTGCATCCAGCTCATCGCCCAAGGCGTGCAGGCTGGCGAGCACGTGGTCCACTTCAATACCAGGACGACCGGCGATCAGCCGTCCGGTATCCCGAACGGTGTCGAACAACCGGGTTTGGGTTTGCGGGCTGAGCAGCACATTGTTCTGCCCCTGCTGCCGGAGCTGGTTCAGGGCAATGCCCAGGGCCAGGCAGCCGAGACTGACCTCGAACAGATCGCGCGATGGCTTGTCCTCAATGGCGGGCAACAACCCCAGCATCATGGTCAGGCGGTCGACCATGCGACTCTCGAAGGCAAACTGGTTTTCATCGGTGGCCGGGACTTTCTGCAAGGCATAGACCTGCTCGCAGTTCTCCTGATGCAATCGACGAATGCGCAGCACCGGCCTGAAGGGGAAAATCAAGGCATACACACTCAACGCCAGCGCGGCGGCGCACGTGTAAGCACCGGCAAACTCGAACCACTGGATCGCGGTGTTCTGCCCCAGTCCGGTGTTCTGCGGGCCCAATAGCAGAAAGGTCGACAACCCGAGACCGATCCCGGTGCCGGTGGTGGGCGGACTGGACAAGCCCACTGCGACGGCATACAGCAAGGGCGCCAGCAACAAGGCCAACAACTCGAAACTGCTGATCATCGGCACCAGCGAAAACTGCAGCAGCGCCGACACCACCAGTGCCAGCCCCAAGCCCCGGGCATAACTCTGGGCCGCCAGCAGCGGCCGGGGAAACGTCGCCATCAGCGAACAGAGAATCCCCGCCACGATCATCCCGCCCCGAGCGCCGTCCCAACCGGTTTCGATCCAGATCAGGCCCGCCACCATCAGCGCGCAGTAAGCGCGGATCGCGTTCATTGCCGCCAGGGTGTAATCCAGGTGCAACGGGTTAGCCTTGCCGCGAAACATGCTGCTGGCCTTGCGCCCACTCTGGATCGCATCGCTCAGTTCCAGGATGGTTTCAAGTTGCTGCAGCATCCGCGCCTGTTCCCAGCGCAATGACCATGACAGCGAGCGTAATGTGGCCTTCAAAGGCTCGATCAGTTGCTCCGAGCGGTAAGCCAAAGCATCGAAGCGTTGCTGCAAGGCGGCAAACCAGCGCCGCTGCTCATCAGGCAAGGCGCGTCCCAGGCGGGCCAGTTCATCGAGAAAGGCCAACTCTTCGCTGAGCAATTGCTGTATTTCAGCCGGGATCTCGCCTTCCCAGCGTTCAAGCAACAACTCGCGCTGGTGACGCAAGGCGGTGAGCCGTGCCGTCAGCAACAACAGTTGATTGCCCAGCAACTGCACCAGGTCGTCGGCGCTGCGCAACCGCGGGGCGTCGTAATACAAATGCCGGCGCACCCCTTCCAGCGCGCTGATCTGCCCGAGCAACTGCATTTGCCGACGGTGGAAGTCGGCCTCGCTTTCCTCGGTACGAATGACCGCGCCGGCATGGGTCGCCAGCAGCTTGATCACCTGATCGATCCTGGCGAAGTAATCCTTGGCCACGGCTTCCGGGCGCGCGGTCAGCAAACTGACGACACACACGCAGGCCACCGCCAGCAGCGTTTCGGTCACCCGAGTCACGGCCAGCAGGAAGGTGCCGTCCGGATCGGGCACCGCCAGCAGCCCTACCACCACCGCCGTGTAGCCGCTGAGCACAAAGGCCTGGGAACTGGTGTAGCGCAACAAGGTGCCACCGGCCGTACACAGCGCCAACCATAGCGACAACGTAATAAGGAAAGGCACCGGAGCCTGGGGGAATATCGCCATGATCACCACGGCCACGATCGCGCCCAGCGTGGTACCGATGACCTGACCGAAACTGCGGGCCAGGGTCATGCCGGCCAGGGGCTGGCTGACAATAACCACGGCCATGATTGACCATTTGGGCTGTTCAAGGTCGAAGATGAACGCCAGGTACAACGTCAACAACCCGGCCGTGATGGTTCTCAAGGCGAACAGCAATACCCCGGGGCCTGGGTGCAGGATTGCCTTGAAGTACTGAAGCAACGGTTGCATGGGAAGGCTCGTGAACGGCTATCCAGCAAGCGTAGTCACTACCTGGATGCCTCGACAGGTTTTGGCGATGACGAAATCGGCGACCAAAACGCAGTCAATCACCGACAGGTTCACACCTCGTCAGATCAGGGGCAGCGGTGTCAACGTTTGACTCACAGCCCCGCCTGACCGAAGCTGCTCACTTTGCAAAAGCTTGCCAGCTCCCGGATTCCTGCATGCCCCAGTCCCGCCGCTACCTGCTCATCAGCCTCTGCGCCCTGCTCATCGTCGGCCTTGCGTGGTTTTCCCTGCGCAGTACAACCCCTGTGGTGCCTGAGGCGATCAAGCGCGGCTACAGCGAAGCACTGGCCCAGGCCCGCGCCGGCCAACCCGGCGCTGCGCGGGTGCTTTACCAGCAGTTGGCCCGCCCGGACCTTTCGCCCAAACGGCGCGTCTGGCTGCATGCCGAATTGCCCAACTACCCCAGCTCCGTGGCCTTGAAGCTGGCGGATGCGGACCTGCAACACGAAGCGCCGGAGGTTCGCATTGCAGCGATCAAGAGCATCAGCGGCCTGGTGCCCAGCGGCCAGCGCAGCCTGTTGCTCGGGCCGTTGCTCGATGACAGCGAGCAACGCGTGCGGCTGGCTGCCGTCAATGCACTGCTGGGGTTGTCGCCGGATGACCTTGGCTTGTACTTCGGGCCGCTGGAACAGGCCATCGATGCCTGGCAGCAGGTGCTCAAAAACACCCCGGAAAGCGCCGACACCCACTACCAGCTGGCTCGCCTGTATTTGCACAATGCCGAATTGAAAGAGGCGCAACAGGAACTCGACCATACCTTGCGCCTCGCCCCCGACAACCTGCCGGCGCTGGTGATGCAGATCGAAGTACTCGATAGGCAGGGCCAAAGTGACGCGGCCCGCCAACTATTGGCCAAACAGCTGAAGGCGCAGCCGGAATCGGCCTACCTGCAGCACGCCCTGGGCCTGTGGTTGCTGCATCACGGTCAAAGCGAATTCGCCCTGCTCGGCCTGTCCAAGGCCGTCGAGCTTGAACCGGACAACAAGGAATACCGCTATGACCTGGCGACCACGCTGCACGGTGAGCAGGAGCTGGAGGCCGCGCAAAAGCAGTTGCAGGAAATCGTCCAGCGCCACCCCAATGATCGCAAGGCCCGAGTGTTGTTGATCAATTACTGGAAGGAAAGCGGACAGTTGCAGAACGTGCAGATCCTGCTGGCACAGCTTGAACAGCAAAATCCAGACGATCCGGCCCTCCAGCAGGGGCTTTAAAACCAAAGGCCACAGACTTCTGTGGCGAGGGAATCCCCTCGCCACAAAAAAACTGTGACCGTTGGCTTTTCACATCTGCACACAAAAGGTTGAACGCTCGTCACGACCCAAGGTCAAGTGAACAGGCAGCACGTTCAGGTACCTGACGCCTGCTGCCGCGCTTCCCCTAGTCATGAGAGGGCATTCTTTGTCTACAGCCAACGAATTGATCAGCGTAAAAGCCGCCACCGGGATCGAAGGTCTGGATGACATTCTCGATGGTGGACTGTCCCGCGGCCACGTGTTCCTGCTGGAGGGTGAACCCGGAACCGGTAAAACTACCGTCGCCCTGCACTTTCTGTTGGCCGGAGCGCGAGCCGGCGAGCGCTCGCTCTATATCACCCTGTCCGAAACCGAGCGCGAATTGCGTCAGGGCGCCCGTTCCCATGGTTGGGAACTGGACCATAATGTGTCCATTTTCGAACTGACACCGCCGGAAAGCCTGCTCAATGGCGAACATCAGCAGACGTTGCTGTACTCCTCCGACCTTGAGTTGGGCGAAGCCACCAAGCAGATCTTCGAAGTGGTTGAACGGGTCAAACCCACCCGTGTAGTCCTCGACAGCCTGTCCGAAATTCGCTTGCTGGCGCAGAGCTCCCTGCGCTATCGCCGGCAGATCCTCGCGATCAAGCACTACTTTGTGCGCTACGACGCCACCGTCCTGCTGCTGGACGACCTGACCACCGAATCCCTCGACAAAACCGTGCACAGCGTGGCCCATGGGGTGATTCGCCTGGAAGAGCTGACCCCCAATTACGGCGCCGAACGCCGACGCATCCGGGTGGTGAAGTACCGGGGCCAGAAGTACCGGGGCGGTTTTCATGATTTCACCATCATGGGCGATGGCGTGCATGTGTTCCCGCGGCTGGTAGCGGCCGAACACCGCGGCACCTACCTGCGCCAGCAATTGACCAGCGGCATCCGGGAAATGGACGCCTTGCTCGGCGGCGGCATCGAGACCGGGTCCAGCACCCTGATCCTCGGCCCGGCCGGTACCGGCAAATCCCTGATTTCGATGATCTTCGCCGCCGCTGCCGTGGCCCGGGGCGAAAAAGCCGCGCTGTTCATTTTCGATGAAGAACTGGGTTTGCTGTTCGAGCGCATGAAGCAATTGGGCATCGACCTGCAGGCGCTGCAAGACACCGGCAATCTGCTGATCGAACAAGTGGATGCCGCCGAACTGTCCCCTGGCGAGTTTTCCCATCGGGTGCGTCGTTGCGTCGACGAGCGCGACATCAAAACCGTGGTGATCGACAGCATCAATGGCTATCAGGCCGCGATGCCGGAAGAAAACGCCCTGGTGCTGCACATGCACGAGTTGTTGCTGTACCTCAACCGCAAAGGCGCGGCGACGTTCATGACCGTTGCCCAACACGGCCTGGTCGGCGACATGCAGGCCCCGGTGGACATCACCTACCTGGCCGACACGGTCATCTTGCTGCGTTACTTCGAAGCGCTGGGCAAGGTGCGCCGGGCCATCTCAATCATCAAGAAGCGTACCGGCAGCCATGAATCGACCATCCGTGAATACCGGATCAGCGCCAAGGGCATGACCATCGGTGAACCGCTGGAAGCTTTCCAGGGCGTACTGCGCGGGGTGCCGACTTACCATGGCGCAAGCATGCCCTTGCTCGGGGATGAACAGCCGTGATGCTCCAGGAAGCGACGTCCGAGCGCGCGATCATTCTCGCGCCCTTGGGTCGCGACGGCCAGATTGCGCTGATGATGCTCAATGAAGCGGGCTTCGACGGTGTCATCAGCCGGGACCTGCGCGGGCTCTGCAGCGAACTGGAGCAAGGTGCGGGCCTGCTGCTGGTGTCCTCCGAAGCCTTGCTGGGCCAGGATCTTGAGCCGCTGCTCAGGCTGATTGAACAGCAGCCTGCCTGGTCCGATCTGCCGATCGTCTTGCTGACTCACCATGGTGGCCCGGAACAGAACCCGGCCTCGCGTTTCGGCCCGCAACTGGGCAACGTCACGTTCCTTGAACGCCCTTTTCATCCGGTCACCTTGATCAGCCTGGTGACCACCGCCTTGCGTGGTCGCCGACGACAGTACGAAGCCAGGGATCGGCTGGTCGATTTGAGCCAAAGCGAATTGCGACTGCAAAACACCCTGGAAACCCTGGAGCAGCAGGTCGAAGAGCGCACCGCACAGTTGCGTCATAACGAAGAAGTACTGCGCCAATCGCAGAAAATGGAAGCGGTCGGGCAACTCACCGGCGGTATCGCCCACGACTTCAACAACATGCTGACCGGCATCATCGGCAGCCTGGAGTTACTGCGCCGGCGTCTGGCCCGGGGACGCATCGAGGATCTGGACAGCCTGATCGACCTCGGCGTGACCTCCGCCAACCGTGCGGCGGGCCTGACTCATCGCCTGCTGGCGTTTTCACGCCGGCAGTCGCTGGATTCCAAACCCGTGCAGATGAATAACCTGGTGGTGTCCATGGGCGAGTTGTTGCAACGCAGCGTCAACGAAAGCATTCGCCTGGACATGCAGCTGAGCGAACAACTGTGGGTGGCCGAGGCTGACCCGAATCAACTGGAAAGCGCCCTGCTCAATCTGGTGATCAACGCCCGGGACGCCATGCCCGATGGCGGCAACCTGGTGGTGGAGACTTCGAACCGGCATTTGGACGTGCAATTCACCCAACCTCACAGCAATCTCGATCCCGGTGATTACGTGGTACTCAGTGTGACCGATACTGGCTGTGGCATGCCTCAAAGCACCATCAACCGCGCCTTTGACCCCTTCTTCACCACCAAACCCATCGGTCAGGGCACAGGGCTGGGGTTATCGATGATCTACGGTTTCAGCAAACAGTCGCGCGGACACGTGGCCATTCAAAGTGAAGTGGGCAAAGGCACCACGGTGAGCCTGTACCTGCCGCGTTTCGGGGGAGAAGTGCCGCGCGACCTTCCGGTTGAAAGCCCGCACCCGCTGTCCGCCAGCAACGGTGAAACGGTGCTGATCGTCGAGGACGATCCTGCGGTGCGGGTGTTGGTCAGCACGGTGTTGAGCGAACTGGGCTATGCCTTTGTCGAGGCCGACGATGCGGACAGCGCGATGCCGATCCTTGATTCCGGGCAACGTATCGACCTGATGATCAGCGACGTCGGGCTGCCTGGAATGAATGGCCGGCAACTGGCGGAAATCGGCCGGCAATACCGGCCTGAACTCAAGGTGTTGTTTATCACCGGTTACGCCGAACACGCGGCCGTACGCGGTGGTTTCCTCGATTCAGGCATGCAGATGATCACCAAGCCGTTCACCTTTGACCTGTTGACGGCGAAGGTGCGGGAGATGATAAGAATCTGATGCCCTGCCGGAAAATGTGGTCAATTGTGGGAGCGTGTCTGCTCGCTCCCACAAGGTTCATTACCAGGCTCACGGTCGTCAGGACAACATGTCCTGCATGATTTCCTGCAGCACATCCAGGTCGAATGGCTTGGCCAGGATGGGTGCTGTACGGGTGATCGGGCTGTCGGTTTCGCGGATTTCCTGCGGGTAGCCGCTGATGAAGATCACCTTGAGTTCCGGTCGCAGCTTCACAGCGGGTTCGGCGATCTGTACGCCGGAAATACCGCCCGGCAGCCGGAAGTCCGTGATCATCATGTCCAGGTGCGGCTTGCTGGCGAGGATTTCAAAGGCCTGTTCGCCGTTTTCCGCCTGCAATACCCGGTAACCCTCCCCCGACAGATAGGCCGACAGTACCATCAGAATCGAGGGGTCGTCTTCGACGATCAGTACGACATCTTGTGCATCTTCACTCATGGGAAGCCTTTGTTCGGTCAATAGCTGCTGATACGACCGTGGGGTCGATCAGAGGTTGCGTTTATCGGGCTGTTTTCCTACAGCGGCAGACAAACGCGAAACAGGGCGCCTTCGCCAATCCGGCTTTCGACGGTAATGGTACCGCCATGGGCGGTGACAATCTGTTCGGAAATAAACAATCCCAGGCCCAGTCCGGCGACGGCATGCTTGGCCGACACCCGCTCGAACTGCTGGAAAATCCGTTGCTGGTTTTCTTCACTGATGCCGATCCCGAAATCACGGACCTCTACCCGGGCCTCACCGTTGTCACTGTACACCTTCACGGTAATCGGGCTCTTGGCACCGTAACGCAAGGCGTTGGTCAGCAGGTTGGAAATCACCTGTTCAATGCGGAACTCATCCCACTTGCCGATCACCGGTTGCTCGGCCTCAAGCGTCACGGAAGCCTCAGCGGCCTCGATCTGCTGGGAAAAATTCTGCAACAAACTGCGAACCAACACCGACAGATCAAAGCAGGTCGGCCGGATCGACAGCTTGCCGGTGCGAATGCGCGACACATCGAGCATGTCTTCGATCAAGCGGATCAGGCTTTTGATCTGCCGTTCGTCGCGGTCGACCATGGCGTGCATTTTATCGAGGGTAAACGCGGCGGCGTTGTCCCGGGCCAGATGCATCTTGCGCAACTGGGTTTCCAGAATCAGGCCATTGAGCGGCGTGCGCACTTCGTGGGCGACGATGGACATGAAGTCATCGCGCATGCGCACTGCCTGTTCCAGTTCCCGTTGCGTGCTTTGCAACTGCGCCAGCAAAGCCTCTTGTTCGCGGCGACTCTGTTCCAGCGCTTCGACCTGCTGTTTCATAGCCTTGCTCTGGCGAAACAACTCGACAAACACATTAACCTTGCTCTTGACCGCATGGATATCCAGCGGCTTGTGCAGGAAGTCCACGGCACCGCTTTCATAGCCCTTGAACGCGTAGTTCAGCTCACGACCGGCGGCGCTGACGAACACGATCGGAATGTTTTTGGTCTTTTCCGTGCCGCGCATCAACTCGGCCAGTTCAAAGCCGTTCATGCCCGGCATCTGCACATCGAGAATGGCCATGGCGAATTCGTGTTGCAGCAGCAACGACAGGGCCTCGTCGGCTGACTGTGCTTTGAAAATGATACGATCTTCGCGCCTGATCAGCGCTTCAAGTGCCAACAGATTCTCCGGCAGATCGTCGACGATCAGCAGTTTGGCCTGGATATGACTTAGCATGCGATTCGTTCCAGCTCGACAAGCAGACGGCCGATGCCGCGGACAGAGAGAATATGGTCGGGCTGATGAATGTCCAGCGCGGCCTGGGGCATGGTTGCGACCTGGGCCTCGTCCGGGTCCTGCACGATTGTCAGGCCACCATGGCGCTTGACCTGCGCCATGCCGTGGGCGCCATCGCGATTGGCACCGGTCAGCAACACAGCGGCCAGGGCCGGGCCGTAAACGTCGGCAGCCGATTCGAACAGATAATCGATGGCGGGCCGCGAATAATGCACGCGGTCCTCCAGGCTCAAGGAGAAACTGCGGTCCCGCTCCACCGACAAGTGATAACCGGGCGCTGCGAAATACAGTGTTCCGGCTACGATCGGTGTCTTGTCTCCGGCTTCCCTGACCGGCAGCGCAACCCGCCGGGCGAAGACTTGCGCCAATTGGCTGCGGGGCTCGTTCGGCAGATGCAGGACCACGATGATGGGCAGCGCGAAACCTTCCCGCAGCGGCCCGAGAATGCTCAGCAGCGCCTCAACGCCACCGGCCGAGGCGCCGATCACGATCGCTTCTATGGAAGGTAAACCTGTTTCGCCATTCATGATTTTCGGTAGATCCGTTCTTGTTTCACCAGCGGCTCGAACTGATTGCCGAAGGCCGAAAAATCGGGGGTTTCCTTGCTGCCCAGCACGAGGAAGCCCCGGTGGCACAGGGACTCGTGAAACAGTCCGAACGCACGATCCTGTAGATTTTTATTAAAATAAATCAATACGTTACGGCATGAAATTAATTGAGTTTCTGAAAACACACTGTCGGTTGCCAGGCTGTGATCGGCGAAGGTCACGTTCTCACACAACGACTTGTCGAAAATCGCATAACCATAGGCCGCCGTGTAGTAGTCGGCGAACGATCGCTGGCCTCCTGCCTGTTGGTAATTAGCAGTGTAGGCGCGGACATTCTCCATCGAGAAAATCCCTTGCTTGGCTTTTTCCAGCGAGCGCGGATTGATGTCGGTCGCGTAGATGATAGTGCGATCGAGCAGGCCTTCTTCGCGCAGCAGGATGGCCATCGAATAGACCTCTTCGCCAGTGCTGCAACCGGCGATCCAGACTTTGATCGATGGATAGGTCTTGAGCAGTGGTACCACCTCTCGGCGAATCGCCAGGAAGTGCGAAGGATCGCGGAACATTTCGCTGACCGGAATCGTCAGCAACTGCAGCAACTGCATGAAGGCGGCGGGATCGTGCAGGACCTTTTCCTGCAAGGCCGAAATGGTATTGCACTCGAACTGGCTCAGCGCGTGGGTCACCCGGCGCTTGATTGACGCGCCAGAGTAATCGCGAAAATCGTAGCTGTACTTGAGGTAGATCGCCTCGATCAGCAGCCGCAATTCGATCTCGCTATTTCGCTCCACTGAAAAATTGCCCTCCACTAGATACGTTCCATTTTCGGTAACCACACACGAATCAGCGAAAACAACCGATCCAGGTCGATGGGCTTGGCCAGGTAGTCGTTGGCACCCGCTTGCAGGCAACGCTCCTGATCGTCCTTCATGGCCTTTGCCGTCACCGCAATGATCGGCAGCTTGCGCCAGCGCGGGTCCTTGCGGATCTCGATAGTGGCTTCGAAACCATCCATCTCCGGCATCATCACGTCCATCAACACCAGGTCGATGTCTTCGACTTCATTCAATCGCGCAATCGCTTCACGTCCGTTTCGGCCGATGATCACCACGGCCCCCTTTTGCTCCAGCGCGCTGGTGAGGGCGAAGATGTTGCGCACATCGTCGTCCACCAGCAGCACTTTGCGACCTTCGAAGACCTTGTCGCGACTGCGCGCGGTCTTGAGCATGGTCTGGCGTTCATGGGACAGCCGGGACTCGACTTTGTGCAGAAAGAGTGTCACCTCATCGAGCAAGCGCTCAGGCGAGCGCGCGCCCTTGATAATGATCGAGCGTGAGTACTTGCGCAGTTCAGCCTCTTCGTCCCGAGTCAGATTGCGCCCGGTGTAAACGATGACTGGCGGAAACGAGCAGATGTCCTCGGTGGACATCCGTTTGAGCAGGTCGCCGCCGAGCATGTCCGGCAACTTGAGGTCGATGATCATGCAATCGAAGATCGTCGTGCGCAGCAGGTCCAGCGCCTCCTGAGCGTAACCGACAGCGGTGATTTCAATGTCATCGTCGCCGATCAGGCGCGAAATGCTGTCGCGCTGCAAATCATCGTCTTCCACCAGCAGCACGCGCTTGACCTTTTGGGTCAGTTTCGCTTCCAGGCGCGCAAACACGTCCTTGAGCTCTTCACGGGTGGTCGGCTTGACCGCATAACCAACGGCGCCCATGTGCATCGCCGCCTCCACCCGGTCTTCGACCGAAATCACATGCACCGGAATGTGCCGGGTTTCAGCGTGTTCCTTCAGGCGTTGCAGCACGGTCAGGCCGGAATGGTCCGGCAGGCGCATGTCCAGCAGGATCGCATCGGGAACAAACTCCCGGGCCAGGTCGTAGCCTTCGTCCGCGCCGTGGGCCACCAGGCACTGATAACCCAGTTCATGGGCAAGGTCGTAGAGGATGTGCGCAAAATTCGACTCGTCTTCCACCACCAGGATGCAGCGGGTACTGAACGGAGCCTTGCCGCGGTCATCGTTGAAACGCGGGATATCGACTTCGGCGATCAAGGGCTTGAGCGCTGTCGGCGCCGGGCCAGGCACGTGTGCCAGCGGCCTGGCTTGCATCGGTTCAAGGGGCTCTTCCCCCGGCTCAACGTATTGTTGGGGCAAAATCAGGGTAAAGGTGCTGCCCTGCCCCGGTAGGCTGGACACACTGATGGAACCGCCCAGCAATGTTGCCAGGTCGCGGGAAATCGACAGGCCCAGACCGGTGCCGCCGTAACGACGGTTGGTGGTGCCGTCGGCCTGGCGGAAGGCTTCGAAAATGCTGTCCTGCTGATCCTCGGCGATGCCGATCCCGGTATCGCGAATGATGAACGCAACACCGTCGTTCGGTGCCGAGGCAACACTCAAGCTGACGCCGCCCTTGTCGGTGAACTTCACCGCATTGGACAGCAAGTTCTTGATCACCTGCTCCAGACGCTGGCGGTCAGTGAACATCATGGCCGGTGCCTCGTCCTGCAAATCGACGCTGAACTGTAGCTGTTTGTCCGCCGCCAGTGGTTCGAACAATCCGCGCAGGCCATCCACCAGACGTGCCACGCTGGTGTTCTCCGGACGGATCTCCAGCTTGCCGGCTTCGACTTTGGAAATATCGAGGATGTCGTTGATCAGGTTGAGCAAGTCATTGCCTGCGGAGTAGATCGACTCGGCAAACTTGACCTGTTCGGCGCTGAGGTTTTCCTGGGGGTTTTCCGCCAGCAACTTGGCGAGGATCAGCGAACTGTTCAGCGGCGTGCGCAGTTCGTGGGACATGTTGGCGAGAAATTCCGACTTGTATTTGCTCGAACGCTGCAACTCCTCGGCGCGCTCTTCGAGCTGGGCCTGGGCCTGATTCAGTTCGGTATTCTTCAGGTCCATGGCGTCGCGTTGTTCGGCCAGCACTTCGGCCTGTTCGGCCAATTGTTCGTTGGTCTGCTCCAGCTCGACCTGCTGGGTTTCCAAGTGCGCCTGGGACTCCTTGAGAATCCGCGACTGCTCTTCGAGCTCTTCGTTGGCGGTCTTGAGCTCCTCCTGCTGAACTTGCAGCTCTTCATTGAGTTGCTGGGTTTCAGCCAGCACCTCCTGCAAGCGCTGGCGATAGCGCGCGGCTTCAATGGAGGTGCCGATGTTGCCGGCAATCAGCTCGAGCAACTCGATGTCACGCTCGTCCAGCAGGCGCAGAAAGCCCAGCTCGATGACGCCGTTGACCCGATCATCGTCGCTGGTCGGTACTACCAGCACGCTGCGCGGCAGGCCTTCGCCGAGCCCGGAACAGACCTTGAAGTAATCGCCCGGCACGTCGTCCAGGCGAATCAGCCGTGCCTGCTGCGCCGCCTGGCCGACAATGCCTTCATCACCGTAAATCTGTTGATCCCGTTCCTCCTGTTCGCGGGACAGGCCATAAGACGCCACGCGCGTGAGACCGCCATGATCCTCACGCACGTAGATGGCCGCTACCGCTGTGCCCAGGTACTGCGCACAAAACTGCAGAATGTTGCGTCCCAGCAAATTCAGAGACAGTTGCCCCAATACTTGTTCGGCCAGTTCGGTCTGACCATTGCGCAACCAGGCCTGACGCTCCAGGCGCTCGGCGCTGGCCTTTTGCTTGGCAAGGTTGGCGCCGTACTGTTCTGAAAGATTCACCAGATCGCGACGGCCGATATAAGCCAACAACCCGCTGATGCCGGCGATGAACAACAGATAGAGGGCGATGCTCCAGATCGTGGTGCGGCGTACTTCTTCGTTACGCGTGGCGCGCAGCTGTTGCTCCATGTCGATGACATCTTCGAACTGCTTGCGCACCTCGTCGGTCAAGCGTTTGCCTTTTCCGGCCCGCACCGCACTGCGGTAGTCGCCACTGGCGCGCTGCAAATCAATCATGGTCTGCGCGTAATTGGCCCACTCCTCTTGCAACGACTGCAAGCGGTGCAAACGATCGGTCTGAACTGGATTGTCGGCGGTCAGTTCCAGCAAGGTATTGAGCACGACCTCGATTCGCGGCTTGGCGGTTTCATAGGGTTCGAGAAACTTCTCGTCACCACTGAGCAGGAAACCGCGCATGCCGGTTTCCCGATCGACCGTCAGCTTGACCGCTTCATTGGCGTTATTGATCACCCGGTCTGTGTGCTCGACCCACTGGATCGTCGACAGCAGGTATGTGATCAGCGACACGAAAAAAACCGCACTGATGGCGCCGACGCCCAGTGGCAGGCTGATGTTGCGGCTCAGGAGTTTACGAAATCGTTGCTCATCAACCGAAGACACGGAGGTCATAGTCAAGCCTTGTTGAACAGGTGAAAAACAAGGAGTTTGCCCCAAAACCGACGCATCGATCCAACTTTCTCACGGATTATGGCGCAAAGTCCTACATTCAGCTGCGACCGCACCAGAGGATGCGGTTATCCTTTCCCCTATTCTTTTTATAGCGCGTTGGGAACTTGTTGGGATCCGACACTTACTCATGCAATAGGGTCGGCGAATTCGATTGACCGGCAACCACCCAACCACTTTGAGACCGTCACTATGCCTGCCAACGCCTCCACCATTCTGGTTGTCGAAGACGACTCCATCGTGCGCATGCTGATTGTCGATGTGCTGGAGGAGCTAGAGTTCAACGTGCTGGAGGCCGACGGCAGTGACCAGGCTCTGGCATTGCTCAAGGACCTGAACCGCCACATCGACCTGATGATGACCGACGTCGGCCTTCCGACCATGGATGGCCGGGAACTGGCCAACCAGGCACGTTCGCTGCGCCCTGCACTGCCGATCCTGTTTGCCAGCGGCTATGCCGAAAACATTGAGGTGCCTGCAGACATGCACGTCATCGGCAAACCGTTCTCCATTGATCAGTTGCGGGCCAAGGTCAAAAGTATCCTCGAGAAATCCTGACACCCGCCGTGGTTTAATCACTCCCCTTTTTCCCCTGCCCTTTGCCCGTTTCAAGGAATCCCCGTTCATGAGTCAGCCCCGCGCAACCAAAGTTCTGGTCATTGGTTACGTCTGGCCCGAGCCCCGTTCTTCTGCAGCAGGCGGGCATATGATGCAAATCCTCGAGGGCTTCCGGCAGAAAGGTTGGGACATCACCTTCAGCAGTCCCGCACGCTCCGGCGAACACCGGGCAGACTTGGCAGCACTGGGCATTGACGAAGTACCGATCGAGTTGAACGACAGCAGTTTCGACACTTTCATCAGCGAACTGGCCCCGGATGTGGTGTTGTTCGATCGCTTCATGATGGAAGAGCAGTTCGGCTGGCGCGTTGAAAAATGCTGCCCCGATGCGCTGCGGGTGCTTGAGACCTCGGACCTGCAAAGCCTGCGCGACGCCCGGCACCAGCGGCTAAAGCAGCGTTTGAAGACCAGCGATGATGCCAATGATTTCAGCGAACTGTTCGCACCGGCGTTGCGTGAAGAGTTTGAGTTCATGGCCGACACGGATCTGGCCAAACGGGAGATCGCGGCGATTTATCGTTGCGACTTGAACCTGATGATCTCCGAGGTGGAAATCGAATTGCTGGTCGAGCAATTCAAGTTGCCCCGTGACCTGTTGCACTGGTGTCCGTTGATGATTGATCTGCCGAGTACCGCACCCGCGCCATTCGAAGCGCGTGCACACTTCCTGCATATCGGTAACTTCCGCCATGCCCCCAACTGGGATGCGGTGCTCTGGCTGAAAACCGCAATCTGGCCGCTGATCCGCGCTCAACTGCCAGGAGCTCAATTGCACATTTATGGCGCCTACACCCCTCCCAAGGCGACCGCCCTGCACAACCCGGCCCAAGGTTTTCATGTGATGAACTGGGCGCAAGATGCGTTGCAAGTCATGTCGGCGGCACGTGTGTGTCTGGCACCGCTGCGTTTCGGTGCCGGGGTCAAGGGCAAGATTGTCGATGCGATGCTGACTGGCACGCCCAATGTCACAACACCGGTAGGTGCAGAGGCGATGCATGGCGAGGAGTCATGGCCGGGGGCGGTGACCGACACCGCGCAGGCATTCGCCGACAGCGCCGTTCAACTCTACCAGGACAAGGGCCGATGGCTGGATGCGCAGGCGCAAGGACTACAGCTGCTGGTCAATCGTTACCAGCAGAGTGTTCATGGTCCTGCCTTGATTGCCCGGATTGAGCATTGCCTGGAACATCTGCCCTCTATCAGACGGAAAAACTTCACCGGCAGCATGCTGCGTCATCATCAGCACAAGAGTACGCAATACATGGCGCAATGGATCGAAGCGAAAAACCGCCTTAAGGAAGACGCCTGAACCCGGATCGCGAGCGACTGGCATTGATTGCCCCGAACGAGGCATGATCAGCGGGCGATAACAACAAAAGCGCCCCGATATGAACCGCACTGCCAGAGTGACCGACCCTTCCTATGAGCTGATGGATGACCACAACGGGTTGTCCATCATCTATCGCCAGCATGGATTCCCCTGCCCCCTGGTACGCTGGCATTTCCACAAGGAATACGAACTGCACCTGATCGTCGCCAGCTCCGGCAAGGTGTTCATCGGCGACTACATCGGTAATTTCTACCCTGAAACCCTGTTCCTCACCGGCCCCAACCTGCCCCACAACTGGATCAGCCAGGTCGCCGAAGACGAGGTGGTGGCCAAGCGCGACATGTTGGTCAATTTCACCGACGAGTTGTTCGACAGCGGCTATCAGGTGTTCGCCGAGCTCAAGACCCTCGCGCCGTTGCTGGAGCGCGCGCAGTACGGCATCGAATTTCGTTGCAAGCAGACAATTCGCAAAGCCATGGAACTGATGCAGCGCATTGCCGATACCACAGGAATCACCCGCCTCGGGCACTTTTTCATACTGCTGGAGTTGCTCGCGGCCTGCGATGATTACCAGTTGCTGTCCGGCGCCACTACGCCGCAACTGGCGGACGAGCACAACATCGACCGCACCAACCGGGCGGTGGATTACATTTTCGCTCACTACGCCCGGGACTTGACGCTGGAGGAAGTCGCCGAACATCTGGGCATGAAGCCAACGTACTTCAGCCGGGTGTTCAAACAGGCGACCGGACGCTGCTTCATCGAGTTCGTCAATCGTCTGCGCATCAGCAAGTCCTGCGAGCTGCTGGCCGATGGCGACAAACCGGTGACCGATGTGTGCTTCGAATCAGGCTTCAACAACATTTCCAATTTCAACCGGCGTTTTCAGCAGCTCAAAGGCATGACCCCGTCGCACTATCGGCGGCTGGTGGTGCAGCGGCTGACCGAGCAGAACCTTGGCTGAACACAATCGAATGTGGGAGCGGGCTTGCCCGCTCCCACAGGAGTGACGTTGGCGCCTGAAACCTGTACGGATCCGATGTCGCACCATCGCTGAAAACCCCTTCCCTGTGTTTCCCCTCACAAACCCTAGTGCAAAAAAGTATCAATCCAAGTGCGACGGATGATTTGTCTCGCCCTCAATTGAAGGCTGTAATCAGCGCACATTCTTCCTGCCGTCGGAAGACACAAAAACAATAACTGTCCTTCTGTATCCCGCCGGGAGCAGAAAAGGAGTGCACGATGCAACCTTCTGTAAAAGCTCTGCTAGCCCTCACCTGCATGACCCTCAGCAGCGTCAGCTTCGGCGCCCAGACCCTGACCATCGCCACCGTCAACAACAGCGACATGATCCGCATGCAGAAGCTATCGAAAACGTTCGAGGCCGAGCATCCGCAGATCAAGCTCAATTGGGTGGTGCTCGAAGAAAACGTTTTGCGTCAGCGCCTGACCACCGACATTGCGACCCAGGGCGGGCAGTTCGACGTGCTGACCATCGGCATGTACGAAGCAGCACTCTGGGGCGCCAAGGGTTGGCTGGAGCCCATGAAGGATCTGCCCGCCAGCTATGCTCTTGACGATGTGTTCCCCTCGGTGCGTGAAGGCTTGTCGGTGAAAGGCTCGCTGTATGCCTTGCCGTTCTATGCCGAAAGCTCGATCACCTATTACCGCACCGACCTGTTCAAGGACGCCGGCCTGACCATGCCCGAGCACCCGACCTGGACCCAGATCGGCGAATTCGCCAGCAAGCTCACCCACAAGGATAAAGAGCAGTACGGCATCTGTCTGCGCGGCAAGGCCGGCTGGGGCGAGAACATGGCATTGATCACCACCGTCGCCAATGCTTACGGCTCACGCTGGTTCGACGAGCAGTGGAAACCGGAATTCAGCGGCCCCGAGTGGAAAAACGCGCTGAACTTCTACGTCGACACCATGAAACAATCCGGCCCTCCGGGTGCTTCGAGCAACGGTTTCAACGAAAACCTGGCGCTGTTCAACAGCGGAAAATGTGCGATATGGGTCGATGCCAGTGTCGCCGGCTCGTTCGTGACCGACAAGACCCAGAGCAAGGTCAGCGACCACGTCGGTTTCACCTTCGCACCCCATGAAACCACCGACAAAGGCTCGGCCTGGTTGTACTCCTGGGCACTGGCGATTCCGACCAGTTCCAAGGCCAAGGACGCGGCGAAAACCTTCAGCGCCTGGGCCACGTCCAAGGAGTACGGCGAACTGGTCGCCAAGACAGGCGGCATCGCCAACGTACCACCCGGCACCCGGGCCTCGACTTACAGCGACGCTTACATGAATGCCGCGCCGTTCGCCAAAGTCACCCTGGAATCGCTCAAGGCGGCGGACCCGGGCAAGCCGAGCGCCAAACCCGTGCCGTACATCGGCATCCAGCTGGTGACCATTCCCGAGTTCCAGGCTGTCGGCACCCAGGTCGGCAAACTGTTCTCGGCGGCATTGATCGGCCAGACCTCGGTCGACCAGGCCCTGGCCGCCGCCCAGCAAACCACCGAACGCGAGATGAAGCGCGCGGGTTATCCCAAGTAGCAAGGGTTCGGGGGCTGCAACTGTCCTGATTGCCTGGACACCGCGTTGCCTCCATCGCGGGCAAGCCACGCTCCCGCAGGTTTAATGAAGTCATTGTGGGAGCGAGCCTGCTCGCGAATGCGGTACTCCAGTCGCAGAAGAGGCATCGGCAATGCCGGCCTCTTCGCGAGCAGGCTCGCTCCCACAGTGGTTCATTTGTCTGTTTCTTATCGGTGTTTACGCCATGAATACTTCAACTGCCAAAGCTCACATGGAACTCCCCCAACCGCTGCGCAAAAGCCGGTTGAGCAACCCCGGCTGGTTTCTGGTCAGTCCTTCGGTGGCGTTGCTGCTGTTGTGGATGATCGTACCGCTGGGCATGACCGTTTACTTCTCGATGATCCGCTACAACCTGCTTTATCCCGGCGAAAACGAATTCGTCGGGCTGGAGAACTTCACCTACTTCCTCACTGATTCGGGGTTCATGCCCGGTGCCACCAACACCTTGCTACTGGTGGGCAGCGTGCTGTTGATCAGTGTGGTGCTGGGGGTGTTGATCAGCGCGCTGCTGGAGGCCAGTGACTTTCTCGGTCGCGGCATTGTGCGAGTCTTGCTGATCTCGCCGTTCTTCATCATGCCCACCGTCGGTGCGCTGATCTGGAAGAACCTGATTTTCCATCCGGTGTCGGGGATTCTCGCCTACGTCTGGAAACTGTTCGGCGCGCAACCGGTGGACTGGCTGGCCCACTACCCGTTGCTGTCGATCATCATCATTGTCTCCTGGCAATGGCTGCCCTTCGCGATCCTGATCCTGATGACGGCCATGCAGTCCCTCGACCAGGAACAGAAAGAAGCCGCGCGCCTGGACGGTGCCGGGGCGATCGCGATTTTCTGGCACCTGACGCTGCCGCATCTGGCGCGACCGATTGCGGTGGTGGTGATGATCGAAACCATCTTCCTGCTCTCGGTGTTCGCCGAAATCTTCACCACCACCAACGGTGGCCCCGGCTACGCCTCGACCAACCTCGCCTACCTGATCTACAACCAGGCGCTGGTGCAGTTCGACGTTGGCATGGCCTCTGCGGGCGGCTTGATTGCGGTGGTGATTGCCAACATCGCGGCCATCGTCCTGGTGCGGATGATCGGCAAAAACCTGACCGACAAAGCCTGAGGCCCACGCCATGACTCTACAACAATCCCGCCGCCTGCAAAGCCTGCTGCTCGGCACCCTGGCCTGGGCCATCGCGATCCTGATCTTTTTCCCGATCTTCTGGATGGTGCTGACCAGCTTCAAAACCGAAATCGACGCCTTCGCCACGCCCCCGCAGTTCATCTTCACGCCAACGCTGGAGAACTACCTGCACATCAATGAGCGCAGCGACTACTTCAGCTTTGCCTGGAACTCGGTGGTGATTTCCTTCAGCGCCACGGCCCTGTGCCTGCTGATTGCGGTGCCGGCGGCCTACTCCATGGCGTTCTACGAAACCCAGCGCACCAAGGGCACGCTGCTGTGGATGCTCTCCACCAAGATGCTGCCGCCGGTGGGCGTGCTCATGCCGATCTACCTGCTGGCCAAGAGTTTCGGCCTGCTCGACACGCGCATTGCGCTGATCGTGATCTACACCCTGATCAACCTGCCGATCGTGATCTGGATGGTTTACACCTACTTCAAGGACATTCCCAAGGACATCCTCGAAGCCGCGCGGCTGGACGGCGCGACGCTGTGGCAGGAAATGCTTCGGGTACTGCTGCCGATCGCCAAGGGCGGCCTGGCCTCCACCGTGCTGCTGTCGCTGATCCTGTGCTGGAACGAAGCCTTCTGGTCGCTGAACCTGACCTCGTCGAAAGCCGCGCCACTGACCGCATTGATCGCCTCGTATTCAAGCCCCGAAGGGTTGTTCTGGGCCAAGTTGTCAGCGGTCTCGACCCTGGCCTGCGCACCGATCCTGATCTTCGGCTGGATCAGCCAGAAACAATTGGTGCGCGGTTTGTCGTTTGGCGCCGTGAAATGAATTCCCTCGTATTCCTGAACCAATGCAATTCCCTGTGGGAGCGAGCCTGCTCGCCAAAGCGGTGGGTCAGTCAACATCAATGTTGAATGTGAAACCGCCATTGCGAGCAGGCTCGCTCCCACAGGATTAACCGAATAACGAAGAGCGGAGGCCCACCACCATGGCCAACCTGAAAATCAAGAATCTGCAAAAAGGCTTCGAAGGCTTTTCCATCATCAAGGGCATCGACCTGGAAGTGAGTGACAAGGAATTCGTGGTGTTCGTCGGCCCGTCGGGCTGCGGCAAATCCACGCTGTTGCGCCTGATCGCCGGCCTCGAGGAAGTCAGCGGCGGCACCATTGAACTCGACGGGCGCGACATCACCGAGGTCAGCCCGGCCAAACGCGATCTGGCGATGGTGTTCCAGACCTACGCTCTGTACCCGCACATGAGCGTGCGCAAGAACATGTCGTTCGCCCTCGATCTTGCCGGCGTGCCGAAAGCCGAAGTCGAGAAAAAAGTCGGCGAAGCGGCGCGCATCCTCGAGCTGGGGCCGATGCTGGAGCGCAAGCCGAAACAGTTGTCCGGCGGTCAGCGTCAGCGGGTGGCCATCGGCCGGGCCATCGTGCGCAACCCGAAAATCTTCCTGTTCGATGAGCCGCTGTCCAACCTCGACGCCGCCCTGCGGGTGCAGATGCGCCTGGAGCTGCTGCGCCTGCACAAAGAACTGCAAGCCACCATGATCTACGTGACCCACGACCAGGTCGAAGCCATGACCATGGCCGACAAGGTCGTGGTGCTCAATGGCGGCAAGATCGAGCAGGTCGGCTCGCCCCTGGACCTGTATCACCAGCCAGCCAACCTGTTTGTCGCAGGCTTTCTCGGTACGCCGAAGATGGGTTTCCTCAAGGGTCAGGTCATACGCGTCGACGGCCAGGGCTGTGAAGTCCAGCTGGAGGCCGGCACCCGCATCAGCCTGCCGCTGAGCGGCGCCAACCTGAGCGTCGGCGGCGCCGTTACCCTGGGCATCCGTCCGGAACATCTGGAGTTGGCCAAGCCGGGCGACTGCACCTTGCAAGTCACCGCCGATGTCAGCGAACGCCTGGGCAGTGACACGTTCTGTCACGTGCGAACCGCTTCCGGTGAGGCCCTGACCCTGCGCGTTCGCGGTGACCTCGCCAGCCGCTACGGCGAAACCCTGAGCCTGCACCTGGATGCCGGCCACTGTCATTTATTCGATGCCAACGGCGTGGCGCTGACCCGCCCGTTGCGCGCTGCCGCCTGACTTATCGAGTGCTTGTAATGAAACTGAACAAACAAAACCTCAACCGTCTCGCCCCCGAGGTCGTGCTGCCCGCCTATTCCCTGAGCGACACTCGCCAGGGCATCGCGCATATCGGCGTCGGCGGTTTCCACCGCGCCCACCAGGCGTATTACACCGACGCGTTGATGAACCTGGGCGAAGGCCTGGACTGGGCCATCTGCGGCGTCGGCCTGCGTGCCGAGGACCGTCGCGCCCGAGACGATCTCAAGGAGCAGGACTGCCTGTTCACGCTGTTCGAACTGGGTGATACCGACGACACCGAAGTCCGGGTGATCGGGGCGATTCGGGACATGCTGCTGGCCGAGGACAATGCGCGGGCGCTGATCGACAAACTCGCCGATCCGCAGATCCGCATCGTTTCGCTGACCATCACCGAAGGCGGCTATTGCATTGATGACAGCTCCGGCGAATTCATGGCCCATCTGCCACAGATCCAACACGACCTGGCGCACCCGGATGCACCGAAAACCGTGTTCGGTTTCCTTTGCGCCGCATTGGCCAAACGGCGAGCGGCAGGTACGCCGGCGTTCACCTTGATGTCCTGCGATAACCTGCCGCACAACGGCGCGGTAACCCGCAAGGCATTGCTGACCTTTGCCGCGCTGCGCGATGCCGGTTTGCGGGACTGGATCGAGCGCAACGTGAGCTTCCCCAATGCCATGGTCGACCGCATCACGCCAATGACCAGCACCGAACATCGCCTGCAACTGGCGGACAAGCACGGCGTGGACGATGCCTGGCCGGTGGTCTGCGAGCCGTTCGTGCAATGGGTGCTGGAAGACAAATTCGTCAACGGCCGTCCGGCCTGGGAAAAGGTCGGCGTGCAGTTCACCGACGACGTCACGCCTTACGAAGAGATGAAGATCAAGCTGCTCAACGGCAGTCATCTGGCACTGACGTATCTGGGCTTTTTGAAGGGCTATCGTTTTGTTCACGAGACCATGAACGACCCATTGTTCGTGCGCTACATGCGTGCCTACATGGACCTGGACGTGACACCACAGCTGTTGCCAGTACCGGGGATCGACCTGACCGAGTACAAGAACACTCTGGTGGCGCGCTTTTCCAATCAGGCCATTGCCGATCAATTGGAGCGCGTGTGTTCGGATGGTTCGTCGAAGTTTCCCAAGTTCACTGTTCCCACGATCAACCGGTTGATCGCCGATGGCCGGGAAACCCAGCGGGCAGCGCTGGTGGTGGCAGCGTGGGCCATTTACCTGAAGGGCGTGGATGAGCATGGCGACACTTACTCGATCCCCGATCCGCGGGCGGCGTTCTGTCAGGCATTGGTGGCCGACGATGCATTGATCACCCAGCGGTTGCTGGGGGTCGAGGAGATTTTTGGTTCGGCGATACCGCGTTCGGCGGAGTTTGTCGCGGCGTTTGAGTGGTGTTGCAACAGTTTGCGGGAGGTTGGGGTGACACGGACCCTGGAGCGGGTGCTGGCTTAAGTATGGCGGTGGATGGGCTGCCGTCTTCGCGAGCAGGCTCGCTCCCACAGGGGAATGCATTTCAATTGTGGGAGCGGGCTTGCTCGCGAATGGCTTCACCGAGATCGACCTGACACACCAAGGATCTACCATGGCAAACCAACACCTCTTCCTCGGCATCGACTGCGGCACCCAAGGCACCAAAGCCCTTGTCCTCGATGCCCTCAGCGGCCAGGTCCTGGGCCAGGGCTCGGCGGCGCATACGCTGATCAGCGGCGCCAACGGTCGTCGCGAACAAGACACTGCGCAATGGCTGGAAGCGTTCACCCTCGCCACCCGCCGCGCGCTGTTGGCGGCCAATGTCGACGGCATGGACATCCTCGGCGTCGGCGTTTCCGGCCAGCAACATGGCCTGGTGCTGCTTGACGAACAGGGTCAGGCACTGCGCCCGGCCAAGCTCTGGTGCGACACCGAAACCATCGCGCAAAACGATCGATTGCTGGCTCATCTGGGCGGCGAAAAGGGCTCGTTGGAACGCCTTGGCGTGGTCATCGCGCCGGGGTACACCCTGTCCAAGCTGCTGTGGACCAAAGAGCAACACCCGGAAATCTTTTCCCGTATCGCCCGCATCCTGCTGCCCCATGACTTCCTCAACTATTGGCTCACCGGCCGAAGTTGCAGCGAGTACGGTGATGCTTCTGGCACCGGCTACTTCAACGTGCGCAGCCGCCAGTGGGATTTGCAGTTGCTGCGCGACATCGACCCCACCGGGCGCCTGCAAGCCGCGCTGCCGGAACTGATCGACGCCCACGCGGCCGTCGGCACCGTACTGCCGGGTATCGCCGAACACCTGGGCATCAACCCGCAGGCGCTGGTGTCCAGCGGCGGCGGCGACAACATGATGGGCGCCATCGGCACCGGCAACATCCAGCCCGGTGCGATCACGATGAGCCTCGGTTCGTCCGGCACGGTTTACGCCTATGCCGACCAACCGAACGTCAGCGCGGATGCGTCAGTCGCGACCTTCTGTTCTTCCAGTGGCGGCTGGCTGCCGCTGATCTGCACCATGAACCTGACCAATGCCACCGGCGTCATTCGTGAACTGTTGGAACTGGATATCGAACGTTTCAACGACTGGGTGGCCATGGCCCCCATCGGGGCCGAAGGGGTGTGCATGCTGCCGTTTCTCAACGGTGAACGGGTCCCCGCCCTGCCCCACGCCACTGGCAGCGTGCTGGGCGTGACCATGACCAATCTGACCCGGGCAAACCTGTGCCGTGCCGTGGTCGAAGGCACCACTTTCGGATTGCGTTACGGACTGGACCTGATGCGCCACAATGGCTTACATAGCCGCAGCATCTGCCTGATCGGCGGTGGCTCGAGAAGTCAGGTGTGGCGGCAGATCGTCGCCGATACCATGAACACCCCCGTGATTTGCACCGAGCAAAGTGAAGCCGCCGCCCTTGGCGCGGCAATTCAGGCGGCGTGGTGCAAGTCCTGGGCAAGCGGGCAAGAGCACAGTCTGGCCGATCTGTGCGCGCGTTGCGTGAAGCTCGACCAGGCCAGTAAAACCCTGCCGATTGCCGAAAACGTGACGGCCTCGCAAAAGGCTTATGAACGCTATCAACAGCATGTCGCAACCCTTTAATGAGTGAACAACTATGTATCTGGTATGTGGCGAAGCGCTGTTCGATTTCTTCAGTGAACACGATGCCAGCGGTCTGGCTTCAAAAGTGAATTTCAAGGCCATTGCCGGTGGTTCGCCGTTCAACGTCGCCGTGGGTTTGCGTCGTTTGGGCGTGGACGCGGCCCTGTTGGCCGGGCTGTCCACCGATTACCTGGGTCGGCGTTTGCTGCAAGTGCTGCAGGATGAAGGCGTGCGCACGGACTATCTGCTGGATTTCGCCGCGCCCACGACCCTGGCAATGGTCGCGGTCGGCGCCAATGGCTCGCCGCACTACAGCTTTCGGGGTGAAGGCTGCGCCGACAGGCAGTTGAGGCCCGAACATCTGCCGACGCTCGGACCTGAGGTGCGTGGACTGCATATCGGCTCGTTCTCGCTGGTGGTGCAACCGATTGCCGATACCTTACTGGCGCTGGTGCAGCGCGAAAGCGGCAAGCGCCTGATCAGCCTCGATCCGAACGTACGCCTCAATCCGCAACCGAACATCGAACTGTGGCGTTCGCGGATTGCCACCCTGGTCGCGCATGCCGACCTGATCAAGGTCAGTGATGAGGATTTGAGCCTGCTGTATCCCGAACAGGATCCAGCGCAGGTCATTGACGACTGGCTGCAACATCGCTGTCAGTTGGTATTCCTGACCCGCGGCGGTGAAGGTGCGACGGTGTTCAGTCGTGCATTGGGTTTCTGGTCGGTGCCGGCCTGCTCAGTGCAGATCGCCGATACCGTGGGGGCTGGCGATACCTTTCAGGCGGCGTTGATTGCCTGGTTGACCGAGCAGCAGATGGATTCGGTCGAGGGTTTGCAGCGGCTCAGTCGTGAGCAGATCGAAGCGATGGTGAGCTTTGCTGTGCAGGCTGCGGCGCTGACCTGTAGCAAAACCGGGCCGGATTTGCCGTATCGGCATCAATTGACACTTCAGTGAAGCTGATGGCCTCTTCGCGAGCAGGCTCGCCCCCACAGGTTTTGTGTTCACTGAAGATCCAGTGTGGGAGCGAGCCTGCTCGCGAAAGCATTCTGTCAGGCGCTACAGGACCGAAAAGTTGTAACTGATGATCAACCGGGTCTCGTCAACATCCCGGGCGAATTTCTCGTAGTTGGTCCGATACGTCGCGTTGCGCAAGCGCAGGCTGACATCCTTGAACGCCCCGCTCTGCACCACGTACTTGAGTTCGCTGTCGCGCTCCCACTCTTTGCCTTCCTGATCGCTGCCCGGCACCTTGATGTGGTCACCGTTCACATAGCGGGTCAGGAACGTCAGGCCGTTGAGGCCGATGGCCTTGAAATCATAGTCGTAACGCAACTGCCAAGAGCGCTCTTGCGCGGCGGCAAAGTCGTTGACCTGAACGTAGTTGACCAGATACGGATTGGTGCCATCCAGGTATGGCATCGAGTTGTCACCGTTCATGCGCTGCCAACCGGCGCTGAACGTATGGCCGCTGATGGCGTAGGCGAGCATACCGCTCAGCGCCCGGTTGTCGATGGAACCTGCACGGGCCGCGCCGCTGTCGGCACTCTTGAGCAAGCGCAAATCGGCCTTGAGCACGCCGCCGCCCAAGGGCTGGTTGGCCAGCAAGCCGAGAAAATGCTGGCGGTAGAGGTCTTCGAGTTCAGCGTAGTGATACTGGCCGGTCAGGCGTTCATTGATCTTGTAGTCAAAGCCATACATACCGAAATGATCGGCTGTGATGTTGCAGGCATAGCGCTTGTTTTTGCAGTGCACGCGGATGTCCTGGGAATCCGTGGAATCCCGGGCGGTGTACTTGTCCAGGCGCGCGGCCATGAACGTCAGGTCCTTGACCTCCCTGGAGGTCAGCATCGCGCCGTTGAACATCGTCGGCAGCAGACGTCCGTCGTTGTACTTGAGCAACGGCACATCCGGCAACAGCGCACCGTACTTCAACACGCTTTGCGAGACCCGGACCTTGGCGGTCAGGCCGAGCTTGGCGTATTGGTCCACCGAACCTCGCGGGCTACTGCCGCTGGAGGGAAGCAGGCCGCTGTTGCTGCGATCCGGGCTGGAGTCGAGTTTGATACCGAGCATGCCCAATGCATCGACACCAAAACCGACCGTACCCTGGCTGTAACCCGACTGCAGGTTGAGAATAAAGCCTTGGGCCGACTCTTCGCGCTTGGACGCGCCCTGTTCGGTAGACGTGTGCCCGTCACGAAAATCACGATTGAAATACACCGTGCGCGATTCGATAGTTGCCTTGCTGTCATCGATGAAACCGCTCGCTTGCGTCGGTCCGGAAAAACCGGCGCACAGGACTAAAGCGCCGAAGCCGAGTGACTGGCGCGCGGTGATCAAGGTAAAGGGGGGACGCATGAAAAACTCCAACAGTGCTGCGTGGACGCCAGGGGGCGCACGCAACCAAAAATAGCCTTCGCCCGGACCAGTGACTGGCCGGGGAAGTGAACACGCGGGGGTGAAGGGCAATGATGGCAGAAGGCTTCTTACCGCTGCAGACGACTTTAGTCTGAATGTGCAGGAGCAAAGCTTGCTCGCGAAGGCATCGAGCGCCGCTGGGTATCTGGTTTGACGCGTGATCGTTCACGACAATCGCGAGCCAGCTTTGCTTCTAAAGGTTTTTTATAAGTGCCCGCCAAACGGTAGTGGCAAAGCGACAGGTGGCGTTCAGGTGCGTTAACCAATGCTTAATCGTGCGGTCCAACACTTACTGGACCGCACGCCCTCAGAGTCCTCTGACGCCCAGTGCGGCAGGTTCGACGCCACGTCGAGCAAACTTGCGACTGCACTGGAGATTGCCTCATGAATTCGCGCGCCCTGCTCGTTTCCGCTGCCTTAGTGTGTGTCTCGTTTACCGGTCTGGCCCAGGCCAACGACACCACCTCCTCTCAAGCCGTGCCCTCTTACCACTACGGTATGCCTCTACACGTGGGCAAGGTCATTGCACTGACCGAACCCGACACACTCGACTGCGAAGTGATCACTGCGAAAATGACCTACATCGATGATCAGTCGGGTAAACCTGCGGAGCTCGCCTACCGAAAACTCTCTGACGCCTGCAGTTATCAGAACTGACGGAAAAGTCTGAAATAACACCTTGCGGTATTCGCGTGAGGGATCTGACGCTATGCTCTGAATCCCTCACTGCCGCAAGGATCCGCCATGCAGTTCTCGTTTCGCACATTGTCGATGTTTACCGCTGTCTTGTGTCTGCTGCTGGCCTTGATCTGGGGTGTAGTACCCGACTGGATGCTGGCCACCTGGGATATCGATTATTCACTGGCGGCCGGTCTGATTGCACGACGCACGGCGGTGCTGTTTCTGGCATTGGGAGTGATGTTTTATCTGGTGCGCAACGAAGCTCCCTCTGCGACCCGCAATGCGCTGAGCAATGGCTTCATGGTCGGGTGCTGGGCATTGTCGGTACTGGGCTTCGGCGAATGGCTCAATGGCCATGCCGGACCGGGTATCTTGCTTGCGGTCGGAGTGGAATTGGCGCTGGGCCTGGCTTTTTTCCAGGCCCGGCGCGTGTCGGTGGAATTCGAAGTCGCGGGTTAAAGCGCTTTGCGCATCGGCTGAGTATGCCCGGGTTCGATGTAGTGATGCTGAAGATCGGTGCGCAGCTCTGCAATCAGCTCGTTGATTTCCCGACAGCCATTGAGTCGCCGGGCATCGATACCCGTCTTCAACAGATCCAGCTGGTCGGTTTCCCCATCGGCGTACACTTTTACGGTCATCGACAAATCGGGGGACAGCGTGCATTGGCAGCGTCTCGGCAGGAAACTGCTTTCAATGATATTGCGAAGTTCCAAGGCAGAAAGAAACATGGCGACCCTCTCCTTTTGTGAGACTGCCAATCAACCAACGGCGCCGACTCATTTGATATCCCGGTCAGCTCAAGAACAGATACAGCATAAAACATGCCTGGGAATGCGCCCGGTTGTTCATCGGTAAATCAAGGTTTTGTGTAATCGCGCATTAGCACGTGCCATGCAATTTGCAAAAAACACCGGCGATCACCGGGCAATTTGCACACACTTGCCTGTTTGCAATAGTTGTCGACGGCGTTGAAAATTCGACCTGCGGCGTCGGGTCAGGTCGACAAAGCTGTCATGGAGTAACCGGGTTATCGTGCCAGAGCGGACCTTCATGTGTCCGCTGCTGAGCACCACCTTCACGCCGGGACGTCACTTAACCCGGCGCGTTGCGCCACATACCGCAAACTGTCGAAATTGATGTTGGCGCCAGAATCTATGGCCACGAGGCTCTGTCCCCGGACGCCGGTGCGCGCTACGTACTTCTTGATCCCAGCCACGGCCAGGGCGCCGGAGGGCTCGGTGATCGAACGGGTATCGTCGTAGATATTCTTGATCGCGCAGCAAAGTTCATCATTGCTGACTGTCAGGACTTCATCGACGCAAAACCGGCACAATTCAAAACCATGGGCACCGATTTGCGCGACCGCCACGCCATCGGCAAAGGTGCCCACGGTTGGCAGGACCACACGCTCATCGACTTGTAGCGCTGCGCGCAAGCAAGCGGAATGTTCTGACTCTACGCCGATGATACGCACTTCAGGCCGTAGGTATTTGACGTACGCCGCAACGCCGGCGATCAAGCCCCCACCTCCCACCGGGACAAAAATCGCGTCCAGTGCCCCCTGATGTTGGCGCAGGATCTCCATGGCGACAGTACCCTGTCCGGCAATCACATCCGGATCGTCGAAGGGCGAAACAAAGGTCTTACCGGTTTGCTGTGCCAGTCCCAGCGCATGGGTCAAGGCAAACGGAAAGCTCTCACCCTGCAGCAATGCCTCGGCGCCGCGGCTGCGCACGCCCAGCACCTTCAACTCCGGCGTGGTGGCAGGCATGACTATCGTGGCCTCGATACCTAATTCCCGAGCTGCCAGTGCTACGCCCTGGGCATGATTGCCGGCCGAAGCGGTGATCACGCCGCGAACTTTTTGCGTGGTGCTCAGGTTCACCAGTTTGTTGTAGGCGCCACGGATCTTGAAGGAAAAGGTTGGCTGCAGATCTTCGCGCTTGAGCAGAATGCTATTACCCAGCGCCTGGGACAACGCGGGGGCCGGTTGCAGTGGCGTACACACGGCCAGTTCGTAGACCGGCGCGGCGAGGATCTTTTTGACGTAATGCTCTAGCAGGGTCTGTTGGGCAGTGGGGCTCATGTTCGTCTCCTGATATTTGATCAGAACCCCGAGACAGAAAATGAAAACCCGCCTCTAGGGCGGGTTGGGTGCTGCAGTCGTGAGCTAGCCCGCCAAATGAGCAATGGCGGTAATAATGCTTGGCTGGCAGCGCAATACTGTGGAAGTCATGCCCGAAAATTAGCCGGGTACTGATGGCAAGTCAATGGCCAATGTCCATCAGCCACTGTAGGCTGGCAATTCTGCTCATCGTCCCAAGGAAGGAAACCATGAAGTCTGTTGCCCTGCCTCTGATTGCCCTGATTGCCTTTGCCGGCTACACCGTATCGGTGATGCTCCAGGCCGAACAATCTTTGATCGATTTTGGCGTCAGCCTGATGTCACGCCCGGATACCGCGCAGGTGGTGATTGATCTTTATTTGCTGGCGACGCTGGCCGGCATCTGGATGTACAAGGATGCGCGCAAGCGCGGGAAATCGGGGTGGTCGGTAGTGCCTTATCTGGTGGTTACTGCTGTATTTGTGTCGGTGGGGCCGTTGTTGTATCTGGTGGTGCGTAATCTCACCGACATCAAAAATTCGGTGAGTGTTTCGCAACAGATCTGATCCCGAATTTGCAGTGCTGTTGGTATTGCCTTAGCGAGCAGGCTCGCTCCCACATAAAAGCGGTAACGCCGCAGATCCACAGTGGGAGCCCGCTCGCGAAGGCCGCCTGACAGGCGCTACATTCATTTGGCCAGCCGCTTGAGCCCAACCACCATTCCCCCTGCCCCGACCATCATCGCCGTCAAGAACAACGGATAAGACACCCACCACGGCGTACCTGCCGTCATCATGCTGAACTCGGACATGCCGCCAATGCTCGCGATCAGGTTCAACGGCAGGAACACCACGTTGATCAACGTCAACTTGCGTAGCAGGTTGTTCATGCTGTTGTTCATCAGGTTGCCGCGCGCGTCGATCAGCCCGGAGAACACCGTCGAGTAGATTTCAGCCTGTTTATAGCACTGGTTGTTTTCAATGATCAGATCGTCGATCAGGCCAATGGCATGGGCGTCGAAATGTTCCTTTTGCGCATGGTTGCGCAGTCGGGTCAGGACCGCGCCATTGCTGTGGATGGCGTTGATGTAGTAAATCAGGCTTTCGCTGAGGTTGAACATCTGGATCAGGTGCTGATTATGCATTGATGCATTGAATTTCTGTTGCAACTCCCGGGCAACCAGCTTGATGACTTTCAGGTGACCCAAATAGTGATGGATGTTGTTGAACAACAGATCAAGCAACACATCCTGCGGTGTGTTCAGTGCCTTTCCCCTGCCGAGTCCGTTGAGCGGCGCGTCGTCAGTGGCGATTACCAGCAAGCGATCAGCACAAAACAAGAGGCCGCAGGACGATACTTCGAAGGACAGACTACCGGCACCCGAGTAGTTTTCCGGGCGCTTCCAGATCAGGAACAGATTGTCGGGATGGAACTCGATCCGTGAAACCTCATCGGGGTCAAGCGCCGAAGCCAGGGCATGCTCATCGAGCTTGAAGTGACTGTGCAGCAGGTCCCGCTCGGCGGCATCGGGGTTGCTGAACAACATGACGTCGGCATCCAGGCGTTCAACGGCGTGCAACGCGCCATCCGCCAATTGAAAACGCTTGATCATCGGCCGCTCACCAGACCTGGCCGCGACGTTTAAGCTCCAGGCGGCGAACGAACTCTTCCAGCACCAATACATACAGGTCGTCCTGCAGGTAGGCGTCTTCGATGCCGGCGTCCATGTTCGGGTTGTCGTTGACTTCGATCACCACCACTTTGTCGCCGGACTGCTTGAGGTCGACCCCGTAGAGGCCATCGCCGATCAGGTTAGCGGTTTTGACCGCCAGTTCCACCACTGCCCGCGGCGCCTCGTGAACCGCCAGGGTGCGGCATTCACCGTTGATGTCCTGGCCCTTGGCCTTGTGGTTGTAGATTTGCCAGTGGCCTTTGGACATGAAGTATTGGCAGGCAAAGATCGGTTTGCGGTTGAGAACACCGATGCGCCAGTCGTATTCGGTGTAGAAGAACTCCTGTGCCAGCAACAGTACCGAGTGTTCGAACAGCTCGGCGGTGGCTTCGAGCAGTGCTTGCTGGCTTTCGACCTTGATCACACCCTGGGAAAAACACCCGTCGGGGATTTTCAACACCAGCGGAAACCCCAACCGTTCCCCCACCCGTTCGAAGTCTTCCGGTCGCTCCTTGTAGAGGATTTCGGTGGCGGGCATACCCAGTTGATGGCTCTTGAGCAGGTCCGTCAGGTACACCTTGTTGGTGCAACGCAGGATCGACGCCGGGTCGTCCATCACCACCAGTCCTTCGCTCTCGGCTTTCTTGGCGAAGCGGTACGTGTGGTTGTCGACGCTGGTGGTCTCGCGGATCAACAGGCCGTCGTACTCGGCAATCCGTGCGTAATCCTTGCGTTCGATCAATTCGACGTCGATACCCAGCGTCCTGCCGACCCTGACAAAATTGTCCAGTGCCTTGGCATTCGACGGCGGCAAAGCTTCCTGGGGATCGTGCAGGATGGCCAGGTCGTAACGGGCCAGCCGCCGTGAGCGCGGCATCCGCCAGATCTTGCGACTGAAACTGTCCAGAGAATGGGCGAATTGATCTTCCTGATCCTCGCGCAACTTGTGTAGCGCGCCGGACTTTATACCTTCGATGTGCCAGCCATTTGTTCGGCGAAATTCAACTAACAAGATTGGACAGGCAAATACTTCAAATAACTGCCGAGCCAGATCCTGCAACGGTTCAATATGGGTCTTGCCGAAATAAAGTGTCAGGGTAAAACCCTCGGTGTCGCTGTAAGCATGATGGCTGAGGGCTTTTTCCAGGGCTTTATCCAGATCGTCCAGCGCCAATCCATACAGGGACTTGCGGGTCAGTTCGCTGATGGTCCGCACCGAGGGAATGACCTTGTGCCCGCGGGCTTCGGCCAGCAGCGAGCAGTAATAACCGTGCCCCAGGTACTTGTAGCTACGACACAGGTTGATGACCTGAACGCGCTTGCCTTGCTCATTGTCGCGGGCTTGTTCCAGGTATTCCTGAGCCGAGACAATGTCTTCGCTGGGAAAATAAGAGGCCCAGTCTTCCTTGCGTTCGACGATGATAATCAACTGACTGGACGTTCTGCCGGTGTCATTCAAATAAGTTGCCGCTGGCAAAGTTTGCTCGGATACTTTGCGCCAATGACCTTGTACCGCTGACATAGTGATTGATCCGTTGGAGAACAAGACCTTTCCTATTAAGCACGAGATTTTTTGAAAGTCTCGTTTCGTTACGTAACTTTTACGGCGGTCATATGAGTACACTTTTTCGTTCAGCGGTCATCGAAGACGTACCCGCGTTATTGCAACTGGAAGAGCAATGCTTTACCACCGACCGACTCAACCGTCGCAGCTTTCAATGGATGATCAGCCGCGCCCACGGACAACTGCTGGTGGCCCAACGCGGTGAGCATCTGTTGGGTTATGCGGTAGTGCTTTTCCACCGAGGCACGTCGCGCGGGCGTCTGTATTCGATTGCCATCGCGGCCCAGGCCCGGGGCAATGGGCTGGGCAAGCAGTTGCTCGATCGCGTCGAGGCCTGCGCACTAGAGCACGATTGCACCCATTTGCGGCTGGAGGTGCGGATCGACAATCCGGGGGCGATTGCGCTGTATGAGCGTAACGGTTACCAGCGCTTTGCCCAGATTCACGACTATTACCAGGACCATGGCGCTGCACTGCGCCTGGAAAAACGCATTGGCCGGAATCGCCTTTCACGCCAGCCAACCTAAATCCTGTGGCGAGGGGATTTGGCGAAACGTCGCACCACCCCGTCGGGCTGCGAAGCGGCCCCATGCATTCTTTCAGAAAACCCGTGCACACATGTCTTGCGACGGCTGCGCCGCCGAATGGGGATAAATCCCCTCGCCACAGGGTTGTGTGTGTTACTTGAGGCCGATCTTGTACAACGCCCCGTCCGCTTCATCGGTCAGCACATACAAATACCCATCCGGCCCCTGCCGTACATCGCGGATGCGCTTGTTGAGTTCACCCAGCAAGCGCTCTTCGTGAACGACCTTGTCACCGTCGAATTGCAGGCGGATCAGTTCCTGGGTCACCAGTGCGCCGATAAATGCGTTGTGCTGCCAGGCCTTGAAGCGATCTGCGTCGTAGAACGCCATGCCGCTCAGCCCCGGGGATTTTTCCCAGACATGGTGCGGCCTGAGCGTGCCCTCGGCAGTTTTACCATTGGCTTCCGGGATCGGCAGGCCGGAGTAGTTGATGCCGTGGGTGGCCAGCGGCCAACCGTAATTCTTGCCACGTTCGATAATGTTGACCTCGTCACCGCCCCGGGGACCGTGCTCGTTTTCCCAAAGGGTGCCGGTCCAGGGATTGAGCGCCGCGCCTTGCGGATTGCGAACGCCGTAGGCCCAGATCTCCGGGCGCACACCCGCCTGGCCGACAAAGGGGTTGTCGTTCGGCACCTTGCCGTCCGGATAGATCCGCACGACCTTGCCTTGCAGTTTGTCGAGATCCTGGGCGGTCGGGCGATCATTGTTTTCGCCCAAGGTAATGAACAGATAGCCATCGCGGTCGAACACCAATCGCGAACCGAAATGGTTGCCGACGGAAAGCTTGGGTTCCTGACGGAAAATGACAGTGAAATTCTTAAGGTTCGTCAAATCTTCGGATAACTGCCCACGGCCAACGGCCGTGCCGGCCTTGCCCCCCGGACCGCCACCTTCGGCGTACGACAGATAGATCGTTCGGTCCAGCTTGAAATCCGGTGACAACGCCACATCCAGCAAACCGCCCTGCCCTTTGGCCCAGACCTTGGGCACGCCGTTGACGGGCGCCGAGAGTTTGCCGTCAGCCCCCACCACACGCAGGTTGCCGGGCCGTTCGGTCACCAGCATGCCCTTGCGGTCCGGAAGGAATGCCAGCGCCCAGGGATGCTCGAGCCCCTGGACAATTGGCGTGACCTCCAGCGTGCCCTGCTCGCTCTTCATGTCCAGGGTGGGCGCGGCCAGGGCAGGCTGCACGGCGATCAGACAGGCGCTGGCACAGAGTGAGGCCAGAAGGGATTTGAGGAGGTTTGGACGCGACATGCACGATTCCTTTTGTCATGTGAATGGGTGACAACTGGCGTCAGTCCCGACGAGGTGGATTAGGGATGAACCTGGGTGGATTGGCAGGAACTGGCTGGCTTTGGGGATAGCGATTGCCAATGCCTCCGTTGTCCAGGGTCGGCGGGCGCGGAACCGGCACGGTATTGGGGCCGCGAATGGCCGGTGCACTGGGTTGGGTGCCCTGCATGCTGTTGGGATTGGCACGGCGGATCGGGCTGTTGTAAGGATTGTTGTTGCTGCTGTTTGGCAGGTTCTGAGCGACCTGCAACGGTAAACCTTGCACAGGGTCTTGCGCCTGAGCCAGTGGAGCAAGAGCGCCACTCATGGTCAGCAGGATGAGGACGGTTAGGCGTCTGTTCATGGTGTGCCTCTGAAGGTGCACGTGCACAGGGTCTTCGATAGCACGCTACGCCCAGGGTTCGGATTTGTTAATCAAAACCTTTCCGGCAAGATGTAACACGAAGTTGAACCACCGCCGGGGCCGAGCTACAAGCCGCTGAAACTTTTACCCGAGGGCCAGGGTCACCTGAACATCACTTGCGAGTAGGCGACCATGGCACGGGCAATCTGGAAAGGCGCAATCAGTTTCGGGCTGGTGCATATTCCTGTGGCGTTGGTCTCGGCGACCTCATCGCAAGGGGTGGATTTCGACTGGCTTGACAGTCGCAGCATGGAACCGGTGGGCTACAAGCGCGTGAATAAAGTCACTGGCAAGGAAGTCACCAAGGAACACATCGTCAAAGGTGTGGCTTACGAAAAAGGCCGGTACGTGGTGCTCAGCGAAGAGGAGATCCGCTCCGCGCATCCGTTGTCGACCCAGACCATCGATATCTTTTCCTTTGTCGACAGCGAGCAGATTCCGTTGCAGAACATCGACACGCCTTACTACCTGGCACCGGACAAGCGTGGCGGCAAGGTCTATGCACTTCTGCGTGAAACCCTCACCAACACCAACAAAGTCGCCCTGGCCCGCGTGGTGCTGCATACCCGTCAGTACCTCGCCGCCTTGATGCCACTGGAATCGGCCCTGGTGCTGGTGAAACTGCGCTGGCCGGCAGAGGTGCGCAGCCTGGATGAACTTGCCTTGGGCCCTGATGTGACCAAGGCCGAACTGGCCAAGGGTGAACTGGACATGGCCAAACGCCTGGTGCAGGACATGAGCGCCGAGTGGTCGCCGGACGACTATCGGGATGAATTCGAAGACAAGATCATGGCGTTGGTGGACAAAAAGGCCCATGAAGGCAAGATCGAGGATGTGGAAACGGAGACGGGGGAAGAGGCCCGCAAGACGGCGGATGTGATCGATTTGACCGAGTTGCTCAAGCGTAGTCTGGGTGGCAAGGGGGCGGGAAAGGCTGCGGCCAAGCCTAAGGCGGCGAGTAAACCGGCGGTTGCGAAGAAAGCCAGTAAATAATGCGTTGAATGCCCCGCCCTCTTCGCGAGCAGGCTCACTCCCACAAGGTTTGCGCAGTTCCTGCAAGAGCGAGCCTGCTCGCGAAGGCTTTTTCAGATCAGAACGAAGATCGCCAGCAAACCACCGAAGATTGCCCACTTTTCCAGGTAATAGAGTTTGCGGTTGCGCTTCTTCAGTTCCTTGCCACGCAGGCGAATCTTGTAGATCTTGCCGAACAAACGATTGATGCCACCGGTCTTGTCGCCCGCCTCGTTAGGCGCGCCGGCGGCCGACATGACGGTGCGACTGAACCAGCCATTGAACGCTGCCGCCCAGCGGTATTTCATCGGACGCTCCACATCGCAGAACAGAATGATGCGGTTCTGCTCGGTGGTGTTTTCGGCGTAATGAATATAGGTCTCGTCGAACATCACCGCTTCACCGTCGCGCCAGTGGTAGTTCTGGCCGTCGACGTTGATGTAGCAACCGGCGTCGTTGGGCGTTTCCAGGCCCAGATGGTAACGGTAGGAACCGGCATACGGGTCGCGGTGACGCACCAATTTGGACCCCGGTGGCAACTCGGCAAACATGGCGGCCTTGATCGAGCCAATGCTCTGCACCAGCTCGGTGGTGCGCGGGCAGAGTTTCATTGCCGACGGGTGGCTGTCGCCGTACCACTTTAGATAGAAGCGTTTCCAGCCGGTCTTGAAAAACGAGTTGAAGCCGACATCGTCGTACTGGTTCGAACGTTTGATCTCACCGGCCCGCAGCAGGTTCTGGCCTTCGGCGCGAATTTCTTCCCAATGGGTCTGCAATGGACTCAGGTCAGGGAAATCCGCCGGATTGAGGTAAGGCTTGTTGGGGATCTTCGAGAACAGATAAAGGAAGCAATTGATCGGTGCGAGAAACGTCGAGTGATCGCTCAATTGGCGGCTGAGTTTGTGACGCACGCGACCGCGCAGGTGAACGTAGGCAACGGATACAACGTAAATTGCGGCAATGATGAGTTTCACGGAAATCGTCACACGTCAGAAGTGAACAAACTGCGCCCCCTGCCAGCCAGCAACCTGCGGGTCTTGTGCAGCGTCTGAAAACGAAACAGCGGTCTCTGCGCCCGTCCTTGAGCGGCGCCGGACATCGGCATCCGGTAGAAAGATGGCATTTTAGCCATCGTCTGTAACCAATTGTTAGCGTTCAAGTGTGAAAATCTGTCCACCGGGAATGGTCAAAGCAGCGCTGCGGTCTTATTGCCCTATCGTTTAAAGAGCCAGACCAGTACAATCGCCGCCAAACTTTACGCGCCCCCCCTTGGTTGATGACGGGTATGACCCCGGCCTCAGCGCACTTCGACTCGGCCGCACCCCTTGCTACTCTGAATGCTTCGCAGGAAAAACCTTTGATTTCTACAGCTAACATCACGATGCAGTTCGGCGCCAAGCCGCTTTTCGAAAACGTCTCGGTCAAGTTCAACGGTGGCAACCGTTATGGCTTGATCGGCGCCAACGGTTGCGGCAAGTCGACATTCATGAAAATTCTGGGCGGTGACCTCGAGCCATCCGGTGGCCAGGTCATGCTCGAGCCGAACGTACGCCTGGGTAAATTGCGCCAGGACCAGTTCGCCTACGAAGAATTCACCGTGATCGACACCGTGATCATGGGCCACGAAGAGCTGTGGAAGGTCAAGGCTGAACGCGACCGCATCTACTCGCTGCCGGAAATGAGCGAAGAAGACGGCATGGCCGTGGCCGAGCTGGAAACCGAGTTCGCCGAAATGGACGGCTACACCGCCGAATCCCGCGCCGGCGAACTGTTGCTGGGCCTGGGCATTCCCCTGGAACAGCATTTCGGCCCGATGACCGAAGTCGCACCAGGCTGGAAACTGCGGGTGCTGCTGGCGCAGGCGCTGTTCTCCGATCCGGAAGTGCTGTTGCTCGATGAACCGACCAACCACCTGGACATCAACACCATCCGTTGGCTGGAAACGATTCTCACGGCGCGTAACAGCACCATGATCATCATTTCCCACGACCGTCACTTCCTCAACAGCGTCTGCACCCACATGGCCGACCTGGACTATGGTGAACTGCGCCTGTTCCCGGGCAACTATGACGAGTATATGACCGCGGCGACCCAGTCCCGCGAGCAACTGCTATCGGACAACGCCAAGAAAAAAGCACAGATCGCCGAACTGCAGACTTTCGTCAGCCGCTTCTCGGCCAACGCCTCGAAAGCCAAGCAGGCCACTTCCCGCGCCAAGCAGATCGACAAGATCCAGTTGGCCGAAGTCAAGCCATCGAGCCGCGTAAGCCCGTTCATCCGCTTCGAACAGACCAAGAAGCTGCACCGCCAGGCCGTGACCATCGAGCAGATGTCCAAGGGCTTCGACGGCAAGACCCTGTTCAAGAACTTCAGCTTCACCGTCGAAGCCGGCGAGCGTGTAGCGATCATCGGCCCGAACGGTATCGGCAAGACTACCCTGCTGCGCACGCTGATGGGCGAACTGACCCCGGATGCCGGTTCCGTGAAATGGACCGAAAGCGCCGAGCTGGGCTACTACGCCCAGGACCACGCCCACGACTTCGAAGAGGATGTCAGCCTGTTCGACTGGATGGGCCAGTGGACGCAGGGCGAGCAGATTATTCGCGGCACCCTGGGTCGCATGCTGTTCTCCAACGACGAGATCCTCAAGTCGGTCAAGGTCATCTCCGGTGGTGAGCAAGGTCGCATGCTGTTCGGCAAGCTGATCCTGCAAAAACCGAACGTACTGGTGATGGACGAACCGACCAACCACCTGGACATGGAATCCATCGAGGCGCTGAACCTGGCGTTGGAGAACTACCCGGGCACGCTGATCTTCGTCAGCCACGACCGCGAGTTCGTATCGTCCCTGGCCACTCGCATCATCGAGCTGAGCCCCAATGGCGTGACCGACTTCAGTGGCACCTACGATGACTACCTGCGTAGCCAGGGCGTGGTGTTCTAAGGGCAGCTATTAGTTTCAAGCTGCAAGCTGCAAGAAAAAGCCCTGTTCCTGGTGACGGGGCTTTTTGCATTTCATGCCCGGGTGCCAAGACCATTCGCGAGCAGGCTCGCGAAGAAGTCCTTGTGAATAACGATGATCGAGAGACAAGTAGTTAGCCTGCTTCCTTTTATCCTGCCGCCAAGCCATCATGCAGTTCTCCCACCGCCGCCCGCGAACGAGCCCTCATGTCTGCGCAGCAACAGCCACCGCAAAGTTCCATGGCGATCACCCTGCAGATCGTCTCTATCGTTTTCTATACCTTTATTGCCTTCCTGTGCATCGGCCTGCCGATTGCGGTGTTGCCGGGGTATGTCCACGAGCAACTCGGGTTCAGCGCGGTCATCGCGGGGTTGACCATCGGCTCGCAGTACCTCGCCACCCTGCTCAGCCGGCCCATGGCGGGGCGCATGTCCGACAGCATCGGCACCAAGCGCGCGATCGTTTACGGTTTGGCGGGCATTGTGTTGAGCGGCGTGCTGACACTGTTGTCGACGATGTTGCAAAGCTTGCCGTTGCTCAGCCTGCTGATCCTGATCGCCGGCCGCCTGTTGCTCGGCATCGCCCAAGGCTTGATCGGGGTCGGCACCATCAGTTGGTGCATGGGCCAAGTGGGCGCCGAACACACGGCGCGCTCGATTTCATGGAACGGCATCGCGTCCTACGGTGCGATTGCCATCGGCGCGCCGCTTGGCGTGGTGATGGTCGATCAGCTGGGGTTCACCAGCCTGGGGATCGCCCTGTCGGTACTGGCCGCGCTGGGGCTCCTGCTGATCCGCAACAAACCTTCGGTGCCGGTGGTACGGGGTGAACGCCTGCCTTTCCGGGCCGTGTTCGGGCGCATTGCGCCCTTCGGTGCGAGCCTGAGCCTGGCCTCCATCGGCTACGGCACCCTGACCACCTTCATCACCCTGTATTACGTCAATCGCGGCTGGACCGGGGCGGCTTACTGCCTGACGGTATTCGGCGTGTGCTTCATTCTGGCCCGCTTGTTGTTCATCTCCAGCATCAGCCGCTTCGGTGGATTTAGCTCAGCCATTGCCTGCATGACCATCGAAACCGTCGGCCTTGTGCTGCTGTGGTTCGCGCCGTCGACGGGCTACGCCTTGATCGGCGCCGGGCTGACTGGATTCGGCCTGTCGCTGGTGTATCCGGCCTTGGGCGTCGAGGCGATCAAGCAAGTGCCCAACTCCAGCCGTGGCGCGGGGCTGAGTGCCTATGCGGTGTTTTTCGATCTGGCACTGGCGATTGCCGGGCCATTAATGGGCGCCGTGGCGCTGAACCTGGGGTATTCGTGGATTTTCTTTATCGCGGCCTTGCTGTCGGTGACTGCGTTGGCGTTGACATTGCTGCTCAAGCGCCGGGCGATGGATTAAGGCCCACCGCAATCCCTGTAGGCATCTATTGATCCGCGGTCTGCATCCCCGCCCGGGTCGCCTTGCCCAAGGTATGGGAGAAGAAGCGCCCGGCTTCGGAAATCAGATTGCGATGAATGTCTTCACGGTCGACGCCATCGGCATCGGTGCACAGTGCCGGCATCATCATGAGCTGTTCGTCGTTACACGGTGCCATGAACACGAAGTGCCCTGCCCCGGCCAGTAATTTGAAGTCTGGCGCGACCGGCAGTTTGCGCGCCAGTGCGGCGGCGTTTTTGTCGAAGGGCACCAGTTTGTCGCCATCACCGCTGTACAGCAGCACCGGCACATGCACGTCGGCCAGGGTATGACGGCCGAACTTGAGGCTCAACGGCGCCATCAGCAACAACGCATGGACGCGCGGGTCGGCGACCGGTTGCAAGTCATCACGGTCAACGATCAGTTCGCCCTGAGTGTTACAGGCATCGCGATCGTCCGGACGTTCCTGACAGTAACGGCGCAGGCGATCCAGGTCCGGTGTCGCGCCAGACAATATCAACGCTGTCTCCCCACCTGCCGAATAACCGATGACGCCAACCTGATCGGCATTGACGAACGGCGCCAGCATGCGATCGCCCAGCGTTGCGGTGATGGCTTCGGAAATCTGGATCGGCCGGCCGTAGAGGTTGCTCATGGTGCCGAGCCGACTATGGTCTTTAGAGTTGTCCCCCGGATGAATCACCGCCACCACCACGAACCCCTTGCGTGCCAGCGACGTGGCCAGGTCATGCAGGGCCAGCGGGGTCCCGGTGTTCCCATGGGACAGCATCAGCATCGGAAAACGACCCATGGCGACTTTGGTGTCTTCGCCGGCCTCCACCGTGTACCCCTCAAGCTTGCTGGCGTGCTCTTTTTCGCTGGAGGGATAGAACGCGATGGCGCGCATCGGTTGCAGATCGAGGGGATCGAGGAAACTCATTTCGTGATAGCCGACGCTCCAGTGAGGATGCGGCGCAGGGGCGGCGTGCACCGGATTCAGGCTGCTGAACAGGCATATCAGTAATGTTGCACAAAGACGCATCATGGGATGCTCCACCCTGTACCGAACCGAAGACGTTCTCCCCTCGACTGCATAACCCGGGCCACACCCTTGCAATCACGCAACAACTAGAAACAAAAAACTCCGTATCTGACCCTTGCGTGATCAGAATACAGAGTTTTTTGGGGATTGCCTGCGTCGTGTGACGTCTTTACGCAAGCCTTACGCAGCGGCGAACAGTTGCTCGCTGATTTGCGTGTGGGCGTCGCTCATGGCTTTGATACGCACTTCGTCCCCGTATGCCAGGCCGTGGGCGCGTACGAATTCGATATCGGTGATGCCGAGGAAACCGAACATCACTTTCAAGTACTCTTCATGCGCAACGCCGGTCGCCTGGCCCGCATGCAGACCACCGGAAGTCGAAACGATCACCACTTTCTTGCCACCGCACAGGCCTTCTGGACCGGCTTCGGTGTAGCGGAAAGTCTGGCCGGCAACGGCGATGCGGTCGATCCAGGCTTTGAGTTGAGTGGGGATGGTGAAGTTGTACATCGGGGCTGCAATCACTACGGCATCGGCGGCGAGGAATTCGGCCAGGGTCGAGGCGCTCAGCTCGGCTTCGTGCTGTTGTGCGGCGTCGCGCAGTTCAGCGGTCGTACCGGCGGCCACCAGGGTGGTCGAAGAGAAATGGCTGATGGCATCGGCGGCCAGGTCGCGGTAGGTCACCACGGCTGTTGGCTCGGCGGTTTGCCAGGCTTTCACAACTTCGCTGCTCAGCTGACGGGAAGCCGAGTTGTCACCAAGAATGCTCGAATCGATATGCAGCAGTTTCATGTGGGATCTCCAGGTGAGGATCGCCGCCAGGGCGATCGGATGGAGACAATCCTACAGACGAAACCAATGGGTGATTAGACTGCAAAAATGCGAAAGTTTGTCCTACCGACAGAACAATTGAGGTTCACCTGCAATACCGTCAAACCCAAGAGGTTAGCTTCTCCGTCACCTCTCCTCGCTGATTATTGAGCATCAAATCCCAGCGCAGCCACCCGTGGCATCCGAACAAATCCCTGATTGCCGTCACGGAATGTTGATCCGGACATTCGCTGAAATAGTTATACAAAAAAATTGACTTGTACAGCATGCACCCTATCCTTTAAAAACTATACAAGAGACATAGAATTGTACAAGTAAAGAGAGAGGGGGGAAGCTCCATGGTCGATCGCGCGCACACCGGAAAGACCAGGATCAGCGCCCCTTGCACGCGAACTGATTCATCCCGCCTGGCGAGTGATCCGCGACCCGCCTCTGTTGTCGCCGCGGCCCCCTTACAGCCCTTGAATTTGCCCGAGGCCCGACAGGCAATGGAGACGCAACGTGTCTGACTTCCTGCGACGTTTCGCCCACGATTTCGCAGCGCTGAACGCCGCTAATCTGCACACGCTCGGGGATTTGTACAGCCACGATGTGCGCTTCAGTGATCCGCTCCATGAGATCCAGGGCCTGACAGCGTTGCAGGACTATTTCACAGAGCTGTATGCCAACGTCAGCGAACTTGGCTTCACGTTTCACAGCTATGACCAGGTGCAAGAAGGTGCCGGCTATCTGCGCTGGACCCTGCATTACCGTCATCCCCGTTTACGCCGCGGCCAACTGATAGAGGTTGTTGGCTGTTCGTATCTGCGATGGCACGAGAAGGTGTATCAGCATCGCGACTATTTCGATGCAGGCGCCCTGCTCTACGAGCATCTGCCGTTAATGGGGACCGCCATTGGCTGGCTGAAAGGGAGGTTGGCATGAAACGCATCTGGCTCACTGGAGCCAGCAGCGGCATTGGCGCCGCCCTGGCGGATATTTTACTGACCCAAGGTCATTTCCTGGCCGTCAGTGCCCGCAATGTAAAGGCCTTGGAAAGCTTGCACAGGAACTATCCGCAACAAGTACTGCTTCTGCCAGGTGACCTGACTGAGCCTGGCGTGGTTCAGGCCATGGGGCAGCGAATCGGGCAAGTCTGGGGTCATCTGGATCAGGTCATCCTCAACGCGGGCACCTGCGAGTATTTGGATGCAGGCCTCTTTGAAGCCAACATGATTGAACGCGTGATGCGGGCCAATTTGTTTTCCGCTGCTTACTGCGTGGAAGCTGCCCTACCGCTGTTGCGCAAGGCTCAGCGGCCTCATCTAGTGGCAGTGTGCAGTTCGGTGACCTACCTGCCGTTACCGCGCGCCGAAGCTTATGGCGCCTCCAAGGCGGCAATGCGTTACCTGTTTCAATCGTTACGCATCGACCTGGTACACGAGGGTATCGACGTCACGCTCGTCAGCCCGGGCTTCGTCGATACGCCACTCACACAACAGAACGATTTCCCGATGCCGATGCGCTGGCCGGTCGGTAAAGCCGCCGCCTACATCACCACCCGGTTGGAAAAACGGCCATTGGAAATCGCCTTTCCAGGTCCATTCATTGCGGCTCTTCGCGCGTTAGCAATATTGCCTCAGCGCCTGCAACTGGCATTGGGCAAACGCATGGTACGTCCGGTTAAAGAAGAATCTTCATGAAAATAGCCATCATCGGTAGCGGTATTTCCGGTCTGACCTGCGCCTACCTGCTCAACCGCCAGCAAGACATTACTGTATTCGAGGCCAGTGACTGGATCGGTGGTCATAGCCATACGGTTGACGTCGAAGTAGAGGGCGAACGCCATGCCATCGATACTGGCTTTATCGTCTTCAACGACTGGACCTATCCCAACTTCATCCGTCTGCTGGATCAACTCGGCGTAGCCTCGCAACCCACCGAAATGAGCTTTTCGGTTCAGGATCCGCGTAGCGGCATTGAATACAATGGCAGCAACCTCAACCAGGTGTTCGCCCAGCGGCGCAATCTGCTTTCACCTGGTTTCTGGGGCATGTTGCGCGAGATTTTACGCTTCAACAGCCAAGCCCTGCGTGACCTGGACGAACAGCGCATAACGGACGACACCACGTTGGGTGCCTATCTGCGGGAAAACCGCTACGGCCAACGTTTTATCGAACACTACATAGTCCCTATGGGGTCGGCTATCTGGTCGATGTCACTGGGCGAGATGCAACGCTTTCCCTTCCAGTTTTTCGTACGTTTCTGCAAAAACCACGGGCTCCTGTCCGTCACCAATCGGCCACAATGGCGTGTGGTCAGCGGCGGTTCGCGCAGTTACGTATCCGCCTTGAGTGCCGGCTTTGTCGAGCGTATCCGCCTCAACTGCCCGGTGTATCGGGTGGAGCGTGACTTGGGTGGGGTCACCCTGCACTGTGCGACAGGAAGCAAGCGCTTTGACAACGTAGTGTTCGCCTGCCACAGCGACCAGGCATTACGCCTGTTGGTCGCTCCCAGCCAAGCCGAACGGGAGATACTCGGCGCACTGCACTACGCCGAGAACGATGTGGTGCTGCACAGCGATACCCGTCTGTTGCCGAAAAGTCGCCGAGCATGGGCGAGCTGGAATTACCGCCTCGGTGACTCAGCCCAGCATCTGGCCGCTGTCACCTACAACATGAATATCTTGCAAGGGCTGCAGAGCAACACCACCTTCTGCGTCAGCCTGAACCAGACCGCGGCCATTGAACCGAGCAAAATCCTCGACCGTTTCCGTTACGCCCACCCGCAATACAGCCAGGCAGGACTGGTTGCACAGGCACGATGGCAAGAATTACAAGGCGCCCAGAACAGCTATTACTGCGGCGCCTACTGGGCCAACGGTTTCCACGAGGACGGCGTGGTGAGTGCCTTGCGAGTGGCAGCCGCGTTCGGAGAACGACTGTGAACAGCGCGCTGTACCGCGGCTGGGTCAGCCACCGCCGGCTGCTGCCGCGCGCCCATGGGTTTCGCTACCGCATGGGTATGCTCTATCTGGATCTGGCGGAACAACAACAGGTGCTGGCCTTGTCGTGGCTGGCCGGACATTCACGCTGGGCTGCCTTTGCCTTCCGCGAAACTGACTACCTGCCGCAGTCAACGCGTCAGGGCATGTCCCTGATCGACGCTGTACGCCAGCGTGTGGAACAGGCCCTCGGGCACGCGCCGCAGGGAAGAATCTGTCTGCTCACCCAGCCACGCAGCTGGGGGCTGTCTTTCAATCCGATCAGCTTGTTTTATTGCTTTGAATCGGACGGCAGCCTGGCCGCCATTCTCTGCGAAGTCAGTAATACCCCTTGGCGAGAGCGTTACCACTATGTGCTGCCGACCAACGCTACCGGTGACTCACGCCACAGGGTCGCCAAGAGCTTTCACGTCTCGCCCTTCCTGCCTCGAGATCTGGAGTACCGCATGCGGTTTTCCGCTCCCGGCCAGGCGCTGCACGTGACCATGCAGGATTGGCAAGGTGAGCAAAAAATATTTGAGGCGGGCCTGGGTCTGGAGCGTGTCGAACTGACGCGCCAAAGCCTGCATCGCCACCTTCTGGACTTTCCCTGGATGACCGGCAAGACCCTGCTCGGCATTTACTCGCAAGCCCTGCGTCTGCTGCTCAAGCGCCTGCCACTGTTTTCCCACAAAGCTGCCGTCGGTGAATATCGCACCGCGAACCTGGAGTCTCGCCATGACGAATCCTAGCTTGACCCCAATAACCTGTGGCTCTGCTGCCAACGGGGTGGGCGCGCGTGTATTGAAGAAAGGCGTCTTGCGTCAATTGGCGCACCTGCGCCAGGGTCATTTGGTAATCATCGTCGACGGTGAGCCACTGAGTTTTGGCCAGCCTGGTGCGACGCCACATGGCGAAATCGAAGTGCACAATGCGGCGCTCTGGCCAATGGTGGCGGTCAATGGCTCAATTGGCGCCGGCGAGGCTTACATCCACGGATACTGGAGCAGTCCCGATCTGACCGCCGTGATCCGCGTGTTCGTTGCCAATCTCGAGGTGCTGGATGGAATGGAGCGCGGCCTGGCACTTATACGCCGCCCTTTGGTAAAAGCGCTGCATTGGCTCAACCGCAACACCCGCCAAGGCTCGCAACGCAACATTTGTGCGCATTACGATCTGGGCAACGCGCTGTTCGAACAACTGCTGGATCCCAGCATGATGTACTCCGCCGCCATGTTCCGCTCAAACAACGATAGCCTCGAACAAGCTCAAATGTACAAGCTGGAGCGCATCTGCCAAAAGCTCGATCTCAAACCCAGTGACCACCTGCTGGAGATCGGCACCGGTTGGGGCAGCATGGCCATTTATGCGGCCACCCGATACGGCTGCAAGGTCACGACCACCACGTTGTCGCGTGAGCAGTTCGCCTACACCCAGCGCCGGATCGAAGAGCAGTGCCTGCAAGGCCGGGTTACCCTGCTGTTGCAGGACTATCGTGACCTGACGGGCCAATACGACAAGCTGGTGTCGATCGAGATGATCGAGGCCGTCGGCCACCGCTTCCTGCCCGATTACTTTAAACAGTGTGCCCATCTGCTCAAAGAACACGGCCTTATGCTATTGCAGGCCATCACCATTCGGGACCAGCGCTATGAGCAGGCGAAAAAAACCGTCGATTTTATTCAGCGCTACATCTTTCCAGGCGGTGCCTTGCCTTCGGTAAGCGCCATGCTGCAGACCATCAGTCGCGACACCGACCTGAACCTTCATCACATGGAAGACTTTGGCCTTCATTACGCCCGTACCCTTCGCCTGTGGCATGACAATCTGCGACGTGGCCGGCACAACCTGGAAGCGTTGGGTTACGACCAGACGTTTTACCGCCTGTGGGAGTTTTACCTGTGCTACTGCGAGGGCGGCTTTCTGGAACGAAGCATCGGCACCGCGCACCTATTACTCGCCAAACCCGGAGCACGGCCGCAGCCCTTCGGTCTAGAGGCGTGAACGTGCGAGGCCGGACGTTGCTCAACGCAGGGCTTTTCCAGCTCGGCTGGTTCGCCTGCGTTTTGGGTGCGCAACGGCCGTGGCTATTGCTGATTGCAATAACTTGTCTGGCGATACACCTGCTTTGGATTTCAAAGAATCCTGATGAGTGGCGCCTCCTGTTATGGGTGGCCGCCTGCGGTTGGGTTCTGGACAGTGCTCTACTGCACCTTGGGGTATTTCAGTTTCCCGGTGCCATGCTTGTTTTACCCCTTTGGCTGGCAATACTTTGGCTTCTGTTCGCCAGCACTTTGCGTCACAGCCTGAGCTGGACAAAGCGTCCCTGGTGGATGGGCAGCTTACTGGGGGCATTTGGCGGGCCTCTCTCTTACTGGGGCGGCGCCAGGTTAGCGGACGTGGGCCTGCCGCTGGGTGTTTGGCCCAGTGTTCTGATACTCGCATTGATATGGGCGCTATTGATGCCAGCGTTGCACTGGATAGCCCTACAGTCTGCGCGTTGACTCAAGACTGCTTGCGAAAGAATAAGGTGATCTGGCCAACTTCCACTTCAAACTTGGTCATGAACGAGCGATTGATCATGGTGTTCTTGTCCATCAAGTACATCCAGTCGTCTAAATGAACCTCATACTCCTTGCCATCCACCGGCAACCTCAGCACATAGCGCCAGCGCAATGTATTGCCTGCAACCTCGCCATGCGCTTCGCCCACCACGTCGCCAGCGGTTCCACGCCATCGGCCTGGTCCGGCCGGGGTTAGCGTCCACACCCGTTTTTGCTGAGTACCGTCGCTGTATGTAAACGACTCGTCGAGGATCAACTGGTTACCGACGGAGTGGCCATGGATCTCTACGTGGAAGCGTTTGGTGACCTCACCTGAGCGCTTTTGAAACATGCCCCAGGCTTCGACCCGCCCCTCGAAGAATTCGCGCAAATCAAGCTTGGGCATTTCCTGGCTGTAGGTTTGCACATCCACCCGGCTGCAACTTGCAAGGCTGATGCACAACGCCAATATCCAGATCCTCAACATGCGCGTTACCTCTACGGTTTCAGGGTTTTGCGGCGCCCAGCAATTGGGCGCGCAACTGCGGGTTGCGGGTTCGGGGGTCAAGCCAGATGGCAAAAAAAGCTTTGGCGAACGCCTCATCCCTCACCACATGCCGTAGATTGTCGCCGACGTAAAAACGTGCGCCCTCAGCGGGCAAATAGACACCCGTGATGCGATCACCGGCGCGCACATCGACAAACGCTTGCCGCATCTCCTGCTCCCAACGGGCCATCAACTCCGAATTCGGAGGAGTGGGCGACAGGCGTCTGATCTCCTTGATGCTGGCCTCGACCAGATCCTCGCGACTGATAGCGCGACGGTAGGTCAGCTCCAGCGCAAAAGGCCTATCCGCGCGGGTCGGATCACCGACAATCAGGTGTGGGCTCCAGAATTGCGCGCTGTAGATGGAGAAACCGAATACGCGCAGCTCCCCGCTCCCCATCCGACGAGCATCGGGTAAAGCCTCGCGCCAATCAGCTAACAGGTCTGCGCTCAGGAGCATCGGAACGAGACAGAAAAGGTGGCGGAATAAGCGGTCCTTCTGCTGGCTCATGCAAAGGCCTCGATAAGACTCAAGAGATGCCTTTAAAAGTTATACCAAATTATTAGTTTGTACAGCTTTTATCTCGAAGGCGCTGCGGATGCCTTCGCAGGGCTCTCCTGGCGTCGGCTTTGGCAAAGTCATCCACATCTGCACCTACCGCATGGCCGGATGCGCCTTCCCGGCTTTCTCACAAGCGATCCTGTCCGCTTCGGCGTTGGCGCCAAAATCCACGGCCAACTTATCGATCAGGCCGCGGACCGAAGGCAGTAACCCCCTGCGAGACGGGAAGACCGCATGGATAAGCCCACTACGAAGTACGAACTCAGGCAGTACTTCCACCAAGAGTCCATCATGTATGGCATGGCGAACCATGATCTCAGGCATTTGCACGACCCCTACCCCCTGTACGGCGGCACGGTGCAGTGCATCAAGGTCCGAAGTAACAAATCTTGGCGCGTGGACGGCCTCGATCAGTTGATTTTTTGCGCCTAAAAAAGTCCACTTGTGCTCACGGTTGGGTGGACCAAGATCCATGCTCGGCAAACGCGCCAAATCCTTGGGTGTTTGCAGCGTCAACCCTTCAATCAACGATGGTCGCGCCACCAGTTTCTGATGGCTGTCACCCAACACTCTCATCACCAGGTTGTCGTCCTCCAGTGGCGGAAAACGCACTCTCAGCGCGATGTCATACCCCTCACCCAGCACATCGACGCGGCGATTTGTACTATCAATATGCACCTGAACTTTAGGGTGCAGTACCATGAACTCCGCGATGATGTCACTGACCCCCATGGCACCCAAAGCCGGTGGGCAACTGATACGCACGATTCCCTGAGGCTCGGAGCGCGAATGCTCGACCACTTGTTCGGCTGCATCGGCTTCAACGAGCATCGCCACGCAATGGCGATAGTAATCCTGACCGATCTCTGTGACCGTGAACTTGCGGGTTGATCGCTGGATCAGGCGGACACCGAGCCGCTCTTCAAGCGAGGCAATGCGCCTGCTCAGTTTCGATTTCGGTATGTCGAGTTTTTTACTCGCACTTGTGAAACCGTTGTGGTCGACGACCTGAACAAAAAAGTACAAATCATTGAAATCGTACACGGAGCCATTTACTCGCAGTCTGAATACAAGGCGGAGTATCGCAGGTGATAGAACGTGTTTCACATATCCCGCCGGGAGAAACCGCTCGAAGCGGGTGCAGAGGCTGCAGTAGGCCCTTTATCGGACTTGGCGCACGACAGCGTGAGCATGATCGTTGGTGACTCGCAGCCCGCATTACGTGCCCGGCTCAACCATTTGATCGAAACATTCAATGCCCATGGAGACTATTTGTTATGAAGGCTGCACGCATGAGTGAAGCGCAGGTCGCGGCCTTTTGCCTGGCCTTGCCCGGTGCTCGAGAGGATTACAAGTGGGGCGGCGTGCGGGTGTTTTCGGTGGCCGGGACCAAGATGTTCGCCTTGCAGAACCTGCGTGGTGACTCGCTGGCATTCAAGGTCGACAAGGATCTGTTTCTCGGTCACTGCGACCGTCCCGGCATTCATCCGGCGCCTTATCTGGCGCGGGCCCAGTGGGTCATCATGGCAACGCCCTACCCGCTTGGCGCCGAGGAGTTGCAGGGCTTGTTGCGACGCTCCCATCAACTGGTGGTCGGCAAGTTGCCCAAGCGCGCGCAGGTCGGGCTGCTGCTCTAGACCAACGAACAACCCACCGGGGTTGCTCACTGTCTTTCAGAACAATGCAAACAGATGTGCGCCGAGAAACAACATGTCGATCCAGAACACCTGATGCAGCAGCACGATGAGCCAGAACACCAGTTGAAAGGAAAACTTGCGCGTCTTGTGCCGAAACATTTGCTGCGCCAGTAAGGCACCCGGCCAGCCACCGGCGAACTCCAGCGCATGCAGGACGTTCTCCGGGGTACGCCAGTGATCGGCGCGCGCCTTGCGCTTGTCGCTCCAGTACAGCAAAAACGCCAGCACGCTGACGATGCCGTAGGCCGCCAGGGGAATTAGCGAAACCCCTTGCAACGCCATCGACATCGAACCGAAAAACGGCAACGCACACAGGATCGCGAACACCAGCAACTTCAACCGCAGATTACGGATCTCGCCGCCCGATGGGCGTCCAGAGTTGTTGCGCGCGCCCGAGTCACTCATGGCTTGACCGCGGTCCAGTCGACCCAGCCGAACTGCCAGGTGGCCAGGATGACCAGGCCAAATGCGATGCGGTACCAGGCAAATGCCGCATAGCTGTGGCTGGCGATGAACTTGAGCAAGCCCCTGACGGCGATCATCGCGAAGATGAACGCAGTGACGAAGCCGATGGCGAATACCGGGAAATCGGCCGGGACGAACAGCTTGTGGTACTTGTAGCCCGAGTACACGGCGGCACCCACCATGGTCGGCATCGCCAGGAAGAACGAAAACTCGGTGGCGGTCTTGCGCGACAGGCCGAACAATAATCCACCGATGATTGTGCAGCCGGAGCGAGAGGTCCCCGGAATCATCGCCAGGCACTGGGCGAAGCCGACTTTCAGGGCATCTTTCCAGGTGATCTCATCCACTGTTTCGGCATGCACCTCATGCTGACGATTTTCCGCCCACAACATGACGATACCGCCCACCACCAACGCGGCGGCCACCGTGATCGGGTTGAACAGATAGTGATGGATCAAGTCGGCGAAGATCACCCCCAGAACCACGGCGGGAAAGAAGGCAATCAGCAGGTTCGCGGTAAAGCGTCGTGCGCCGGGTTGCGTCGGCAAGCCAATGACCACATCGAAAATCTTGCGGCGAAATTCCCACACCACCGCCAGGATCGCCCCCAACTGGATAATGATGTTGAACGCCATGGCGCGCTCGCCACCGAAATTGAGCAGGTCGGCCACAATGATCTGGTGCCCGGTACTGGAAATGGGCAAAAACTCTGTCAGCCCTTCTACAACCCCAAGTATCAACGCCTGAAAGGCAGTCCAAAGATCCATCAATCCCCCAAAGGCTATGCGTCAACGCATGCCCCGTTAGTATTTTTCAAAGCGTTCAGCGTAGTTGAAAACCCGCGCGCACAAGATACCCGCAGGCCGGGAAAAATTCCGTGAAAAATCAATTTGTATTCAGGTTTTTCCGCGCGCGGCCGAAATCCTGTGAGAGAAGCCCGATTGGCGTTGCCACGTTATCGGGCCGGACAGGATGCTGGCGATCACTTCTTACAAGAACAACCACAAAAACAAGAATCTGGAGCACCGCGTTATGAACAGCTTGCGCAATATGTCGATCAGTCGGCGTTTGTGGCTCATCTTGATCGTGGCCGTCGTGATGCTATTGGCGTTGGGCGCCTTGATGCTCAAGCAGATTCACGAAGACCTCAATGAGGCCAAGGCGCAAAAAACCCAGCATGTGGTGCAAACCGCCAGCGGCATTCTCACCTACTACCACGGCCTGGAAACCGCCGGCACCCTCACCCGCGAGGCGGCGCAGAAACAGGCGCTGACCGCCGTGCGCGGACTGCGCTATGACCAGAACGATTACTTCTGGATCAATGACCTCACGCCAGTGATGGTCATGCACCCTGCCAACCCGAAACTCGATGGTCAGAACCTGTCGGCGATCCGCGACCCGGACGGCTTTGCGGTGTTCAACGAAATGGTCGCCGTCGCCAAGGCCAAGGGCGCCGGCATCATCAATTATCGCTGGCCGAAACCGGGTGCCAGCGACCCGGTGGAAAAAACCTCCTACGTCAAACTGTTCGAACCCTGGGGCTGGGTGATCGGCTCGGGCGTGTACATCGATGACATGCAAGCCGAGTTCTACGGCCAGGTCTGGGAAGCATCGGCGATCGGCCTGGCCATCGCACTGATCATGGCGGCGCTGGTGATCGTGATTGCCCGCAGCATCGTCCGCCCGCTTCAGGAAACCGTGAACGCGATGGCCAACATCGCCAGCGGCGAAAGCGACCTGACCCGCAGCCTCGACACCCACGGCCAGGATGAAGTCACGCAACTGGCGCGGCACTTCAACGCCTTCACCACCAAACTGCGGCTGGTGATCGGTGAGTTGCAGGTGTCCGCCAGTGCCCTGGGGCAATCGTCCAGCGAACTGGGCAACGACGCCACCCAGGCCCAACAACGCAGCCAGCAACAATCGCAACAGATGGAACTGGTGGCCACCGCGATCAATGAAGTGACCTATGGCGTGCAGGATGTGGCGAAGAACGCCGAGCATGCCGCCAGCGAAATGCGCGATGCCGAAGCGCAGGCGCAACAAGGCCAGATCAACATCGACGGCAGTCTCAAGCAGATCGATACCCTGTCCTCCACCATCGACCAGGCGGTGGAAGTGATCCGCACACTGGCCAGCGAAAGCACCCAGATAGGCAGCGTCCTGGAAGTGATCCGCTCCATCGCCGAGCAAACCAATTTGCTGGCCCTCAACGCCGCGATCGAGGCGGCCCGGGCCGGCGAGCAAGGTCGAGGGTTCGCGGTGGTGGCCGATGAAGTGCGCCTGCTGGCCCAGCGTACCCAGAAATCCACGGCAGAAATCCAGTCGATGATCGAACGCCTGCAAACTCACTCCGAGGCAGCGGTCAAGGTGATCGGCGACAGCAGTCGGGCTTCGCAACTCACGATCGAACAAGCCGGTCTGGCCGGCGCCAGCCTCAATGCCATCGCCCAGGCATTGCGCAACCTCAACGGGCTGAACGCATCGATTGCCAGCGCGACGTTGCAGCAGGCGCATGTGGTCGAGGACATCAACCAGAACGTCACGCAAGCAGCCGGACTCTCCCACAGCACCGCGCTCGCGGCCGAGCAGTCCAGCGTGGCGAGCGTGCGGCTCAAGGACTTGAGTGAGCAGTTGAACGGGTTGCTCAGGCAGTTCCGCGTGTAAGCCGAAGAATCGCTTGCATGATCCCTTGTGGGAGCGAGCCTGCTCGCGAAAGCGGTGGGTCAGTCGGCATGGATGTTGGCTGGGTTGGCCTCTTCGCGAGCAGGCTCGCTCCCTCAGGTGCCTGAGGTTACAATCCGCCCCCTCTCCGACTTCCCCCAAGGAACCTGCATGTCCGGGCTTGAACTGTTTGCCGCCACCCTCGGTGTCATTGCCGTCTGGTTGACGGTCAAGCAGAACCCCTGGTGCTGGCCGATCGGCCTGGTCATGGTACTTATCTACAGCTGGATCTTTTTCGAAGTGAAGCTGTATTCGGACATGCTGCTGCAAGTGATCTATGCCGGCCTGCAGATCTACGGCTGGTGGCAATGGACCCATGCCGGTGATGCACGGCATGGGCGCGAAGTCAGCTGGCTCGACGGTCCAAACGTGGTGTTGGGCCTGGTCATCGGGGCGATTGGCAGCCTGCTGTTGGGTGCCGCCATGGCCCACTGGACCGACGCCGCCCAACCCTGGCTCGATGCCGCACTGACGGGTTTCAGCCTGGTGGCGCAATGGTGGATGGCGCAAAAACGCGTGCAGTGCTGGCCGCTGTGGATCGTCCTGGATGTGATCTTCGTCGGGTTGTTCGTCTACAAAGCGCTGTACCTGACGGCCGTATTGTATGGAGTGTTCCTGCTGCTGGCCGTGCAGGGCTGGCGCGAATGGCGCGCGGCCCCGGCGTTGCGTACATGAAAGTCCTGGTGCTCACAGGGCCGGAGTCCAGCGGTAAAAGCTGGCTTTCGAACGAGATTCACGCCAACTTTGGCGGCATATTGGTCAATGAGTACGTTAGGCACTTCATCGACAGCAAAGCACGCGAAACCCGCTATGATGACATTACGTCAATAGCACATGGCCAGCTGACTTGGGAGGATGAAGCCCGCGCCAAACAGCCGTCACTGCTGATTCTTGATACGCACCTCTTGAGCAATATCCTTTGGAGTCGCACGTTGTTTGGCGATTGTCCGAAGTGGCTCGAGCAAGCACTGCTGGCACGGCATTACGATCTGCATTTGCTGCTGAGCCCTGAAAACGTGGCCTGGCATGACGACGGGCAGCGTTGCCAGCCGCAACTGGCAGAACGTCAGGCGTTTTTCCAGGCCAGTCGCCATTGGCTCGACCTGCACCGCCAGCCATATCAGGTCCTGCAAGGGGATTGGCAACAGCGTCAGGACGCGGCATTAGAGGCAGTGACACGCTTGCTCAAGACCTGACAGGGTGACCCGCGCTGCCGATCTGTCCATTCCTGAAACACTCATCCTGCGAAAACCCGCGAGCTAAAGCCTTCCGGGCATTTCGGCAAGAAATGTTAAGCCACTGATACAACCTGCCTGCAGCGCCCGTAGCGAGCTATGGCGCCAGCGGAGACGGCGTTCTAGAGCGGTTCTGTCTCAGGGGCTTTACATTTTTTTTTGACTACTTCGACAATTAAAGTCAACCCACTGTTTTCAATGGAAAAACAAAAAACGGCACACCTTCTGCTCTATACCTCGCACCGCTGATAAGGGCCAGCGTTGCACTCACAGAAGGAATTGCCGCCGTGGGGAAATTCAATAATAAAAGTTTCTATAGCCTCCTGCTGATCGGATGTGCACTGGGCTCAAGTGTTTGCGTGCATGTACAGGCCGACAACGGCATCATTGTGATCACCCGTGATGTCAAAACGCGCATGGCCACCCGTGCGCCGGTGATTCCCGACCCCAACCCCACCACCGTCAACGCCAACCCGTCGCAACAGATCCTCAAACAAACGAACGAGTTGAACGACGGCGACTTTGCAAGCGTCACCAGTGGCACGGGCATCTCCGGCCTGATCAATCAGGGCACCGGCAACCTGGGCGGCAACATCAGCAACCAGACCCAGCTTTCCAACCTCCCCGCCGGGCGTTCGGGCAACTCCGGCAGCGGTATCGCCAACATGGTCAATTCAAGCGTCCAGCGAGGCCTGGGTGCGCTGAACATCATGACGGGAGACCGTTAAGATGAATCGTACGCTGCTGATTCTCGCCATGTTTTGCAGTGCATCGACCTTTGCTCAATCTCCCGTCATCAACAACGCCGAAATCGACGGTTCGGGCATGCAGTATCAGGGCAACCTCGCCGTCAACCAGGCGGCGGGCGATCTGCAACAACAAGCCAACGCCCGGGCCTTCGCCAATGGCCACAATGCCAGTGCCAGCACCCAGATCCGCCAACGGTTGCGTACGGTGGTCGACCCCAATATGGAAGCTCGGTCCAGCATCCAGGGCGCCTCCTTCAGCCATGGCAATGGCGCACTGGGCGTTAACCAGAGCTCGGGAGCCAGTAACCAGCAAGCCAACGCACTGCGCATCAGTATCAGTGCTCAACCGCAAAGTATCGACGACAGCGTCCTCATGCAACAGAACGTGGCGCTGATCAACAACTCCGATCCAACTGACTCCACACCCGGCTATCGCCAGGTCACTACCAGTGACCAGGCTTTCACCGGTAGCCGTGGGGTGATTCAGTTGAATCAGAGCGCCGGGGTGGGAAACCGAATGGCCAACACCCTGAGCGTACGGGTCGTGGATTGACCCAAACAGGTAGGAAACAACACTTAACCTAAAATAAGTACGGAGAATCACCATGAAACCTTCGATGGCACTCAAGCCTCTGGTTTTCGCAATTGCTGCGGTCATGGCTGTTGCTGTACAAGCAGGACAAAACGATAGGGACCGTGGTGGCCATGGCCACCACAATGGCCATCATAACGGCGGCCACCACACCCCTCCTCCAACCAAGATCCCTGTCTATGCGACTGCCAATGCCTGGGATAAGCAAAGCAGTACCAACAACCGCATCTACAACGAAGGGGTTGAGAACAGCGCTGAGATGAGCAGCTCCGCCGATGGCACCAGCGGCAACGTCGGTGTCAACGTGGCAGCAGGCGCAGGCAACCAGCAAGACAACGCGGCCGCCATTGCAAACGCCGGCGCCGACTCCAGTCTGGATAACAGCTTCGTGTTCGGCAATGCGTCCGCCACCGCCAGCGTCCGGCAATACAGCAACAACAACAAAGTGGTCAACTACGGCGTAACAAACACTGCCACGATGAGCGGCTCGGGTAATAACGGCAGCGGTAACATGGGTATCAACATTGCTGGCGGCGATTTGAACCAGCAGAAAAACACCATGGCAATTGCCAACTCCAATGCACCACTGGGCAGCGCAACCGCTACCGCCTCTGCCGATCAAAATGGTCCTGGCCTCGTAGTGACCAACTCCGCCGATCGGACCTATCGCCTGGATACGATCACCCTCACCACAACCAAAAGCGGCAGTTTCTCTCGCGATAAGTCCTTCGAGGCCAGCGGCAGTCAAAGCGCTTCTTCGAGCTGGAATAAAGCAGGTTCCCGAAGCTCTGAAGCCAGCGGCTCCTTTAGCGCTGATATAAGCGGTTCTCACAGCAGCAATGCAAGCGGTTCCAACAGCAGCGCTTCGAGTGGTTCCAACAGCAGCAATTCGAGTGGTTCCAACAGCAGCAGTGCAAGCGGTTCCTCGAGTGCTTCGTTGACGGCTTCTCTGGGCGCTACTTTGGACGCTGAAGCAGCGACTTCCAGCTCCACTACCGTCAACTATGGCTTTGGCGATCGCACCCGTAGCAGAAGCTCCGAGGCATCGCTTAGCGCATCGCTTGACGCAACACTTGACGTAGCGGTAGACAAATCGTTCGACAAATCGCGCGAATCCTCGTTTGACCGGTCGCGCGACTCCTCGTACGACAGGTCGCACGAATCCTCGTACGACAAATCGCGCGATTCCTCATTCGAAAAATCGTTCGATAGTTCGTTCGAGAAAGCGAACGCCTCCTCGTTCGAAAAATCGGGCAGCAAATCGTCCGAATCCGAGTGGGAAAAAGCGAAAAGCTACAGTGAAAGCAGCTCTTATGATTTGAGCAACTCTGTCTCTTACCAAGTGCTGACTCCAACTGGCTGGGCCAACCCTGTAACCAACACTGCAACCCTGAGTGGTTCGGTGAATGGTGGCAGTGGCAACCTGGGCGTCAACGTAGCGGCGGGTGTGGGTAACCAACAAAGCAACTCGCTGGCCATCTCCAACACCTCGTTCTAATGCTGTCTCTGGAGGCCCCCTCACGGGGGCCTTTTTTCAAAACATCCAGGGGGCGTCCAATCATGCGAATTATCGCCTTGGCATTTTTGCTTTGCGTGTCCAGTGTGATCGAGGCTGCGCAACTGCCGCTTTCCATCCTGCCGGGTGGCGCGGTGGTGTATAAGCCGATCCAGAGCATACGCGAGCGCAAGTTTGCCGACCTGGTGCAACAGAAAACCGATTTCAGTTGCGGCGCGGCTGCGCTGGCGACCGTATTGCGTCAGGCCTATTGGCTGGACGTGAATGAAGAACAGATCATTGAAGGGATGCTGGCACACGCCGATCAGGATCTGGTCCGCGTTCAGGGCTTTTCCATGCTCGACATGAAGCGTTACGTGGAAAGTATCGGCATGCGGGCCCGTGGCTATCGGGTGGCCACCGAAACGCTGAACGACATCAAGATACCGGTTGTTGTACTCATGGATATCCGTGGCTACAAACACTTTGTGGTCATGCAAAGAGTCCACAACGGCTGGGTGTATATCGGCGATCCGGTACTCGGTCATAAACGCTACAAGGTCGAAGACTTTGTCAAAGGCTGGAACGGCATCATCTTTGCCGTCATCGGCCAGGGCTACGACAAAAACAATGCGTTGCTCGACCCACCATTGCCGCTGACCGCCAAGAACCGCATCAACGCCTTCAACCCGGTGCAGGACGCAGAGTTGATGGACTTCGGATTCATCCAGAGCGACTTTTTCTAATAACAAGGGAGCACGACGCTCCAGGAGCATTCAATGAAGACTCCAATCTGGCTGGCCATGGTTTGCCTGACCGCCAGCCTGCCAACCCAGGCAGAATTTTTCAAACCCATCGAACTGAAAGATCAGGAACTGGCGAACCTTCGCGGCCGCTTTGTCATGCCGGGACGGGTCATCAGTTTCGGCGTTGTCATGACCAGCACCTGGCAAAATGCCAACGGAGATGTCATCGGGGCACGCTCCTCGATGCAGATTCAGCAGTCAACCATCAAGCCGCAGTTCTATGTGTCGATGATTGACGAAGGTGGCACCGGCTCTGCGCGTTCGCAAAGCACCGGGACCGGCACCGTTGCTGGCGGCAACGGCCTCAACAGCACTCAAGGGGTCACTCAAGTGGTGCGCGCTGCCGGAGACAATAATACGGCCTACAACAACGTTGATATCAACGTCACAAAGGCTGATCAGGCACCCGTAACGCAGCAGCAGGGCCAGGCATTGGCCGCGGGCTCGACCTTGACCGGCGCCAACGGCGCGGGCTCGATGAGCATTTCATCGACCGGCAATGGCGTGCAACTCAATATCGTGGCCAACAACAATCAGGGCAGTACCGTGCAACGCCTGGCCCAGGGTGGGCTGATGCAGAATACGACGTTGCTGGGCGGCAGCAACCAGGTCCGCAATCTCACATCCTTTAATGTCGTGTTGCGTGACAACGTAACCACGGCCGGGTCGTTGAACGGCAATCTGGATCAGCTCAAAGGTCTTCGCACCCTCGGATTCTGATCTACGCTCAGTCTCATCAGATGTAGTCAGAAGGGACGGCTAACCCATGCACCGATCGTTAACGTTCAGAGCTATCGTTTGTTTGAGCGGCCTGGCCCCGGCAACTTTGCTTTACGCAGCAACGGATCCCCAGGTTGAAGCACTAAAACAAGAACTCATGGAGCTGAAACAGCGTTACGAAGCACAACAGAACGCACTGATGGTACTCGAACAGCGCGTTCGCCAAGTCGAAGCGGCACCTGCGTCACCTGCTCCCAAACGCCTGACCAAATCCCCTGCCGAAACCACCAGGGGTGGCCAGGCGGTGGCCGCGGGTGCGCCCGGAACCACGGGCAGTTCCTACGGGCAGTCGCTCAAGGATGATTCGGAACCGGCACAAAGCGTATCGAACCTGTACGACGAAGCCAGCGGGTTCTTCGGTGGCGGCAAGTTCAGCGTCGAAACCGGCCTGACCTATACCCACTACGATACCCGGGCACTGACGCTCAACGGCTTCCTGGCACTGGACTCGATTTTTCTCGGCAACATCAACCTCGACCGCATCAAGGCCGACAACTGGACACTGGACCTGACCGCCCGCTACAACGTTGCACAACGCTGGCAGTTCGACATTAACGTTCCCGTGGTTTATCGCGAGTCGACGTATTCCTCCGGAGGCGCTGGTGGCGCAGGCCCGGTAACGTCTGACGCCAGCGTCACCCGCGACCCGACCATCGGCGATGTGAACGTCGGGGTGGCCTACAAGTTTCTGGATGAGTCGGAAAGCCTGCCCGACGCAGTCGCTACACTGCGCATCAAGGCGCCGACCGGCAAGGACCCCTACGGCATCAAGCTGGTCAATGACCCTGGCAACGATAACCTCTCGGTGCCCGAGGACTTGCCTACCGGCAATGGTGTCTGGGCCATCACCCCGGGTATCTCGCTGGTCAAGACCTTCGACCCGGCCGTACTGTTTGGCAGTCTGTCCTACACCTACAACATGGAAGACTCTTTCAGCGACATCAGTCCTCAGGAAGGCTCCAAAGTCAAAGGGGACGTGAAACTGGGCGATTCCTGGCAGATCGGCGCCGGCATTGCGTTCGCCTTGAACGAGAAGATGAGTATGTCGTTCTCGGTCACCGATCAGTTCGCCCGCAAGAGCAAGATCAAACCGGACGGCGGCGATTGGCAGTCGATCACCAACAGCGATTACAACTCGGCCAACTTCAACATCGGCATGACCCTGGCAGCAACCGACAAACTGACAATCGTTCCCAACCTGTCCATCGGACTGACCGAGGATTCGCCAGACTTTTCCTTCAGCCTGAAATTCCCGTACTACTTCTGATCCATGACAACAAAGCCCCGCTGCAGCGGGGCCTTTTTTTGTACATCAAAAGATCGCAGCCTGCGATCCTTTGATCATGTGTTTAACGGATCTGATGCTTGTGCAACAAGCGGTAGAAGGTAGGCCTGGAGATCCCCAGTACCTTGGCGGCGATGCTCAAGTTATCGCTGTGGCGGTTAAGCACATCGCACAAGGCCTGGCGTTCCGCCCGGTGCTTGTACTCTTCCAGTGTACCCATCGGCGGGGCAATGCCCTGATGACTGATCAACCCCAGGTCCCGCGCTTCGATCTGTCGGCCCTCGGCCAGTACCAAACCGCGACGCACCCGGTTGGCCAGTTCACGAACATTGCCCGGCCAGTCATGCTTGCCCATGGCAACCAAGGCGTCTTCACTGAAGCTGCGTGGACGGCGGCCGGTTTCATGGCTGTAGAAATGGGAAAAGTGATTGGCTAACAGCGACAGATCACCATTGCGCTCACGCAGGGGCGCGGTGGCGACCTGCAACACGTTCAGGCGATAGTACAAATCTTCGCGAAAGCGCTTCTTCTCGATCGCGGCTTCGAGATCGACATGGGTCGCGGCCAGCACCCGCACATCCACCGGAATCGGCTGACTGCCACCTACCCGCTCAATGTGCTTTTCCTGAAGAAAACGCAACAGGTTCGCTTGCAGCTCCAGGGGCAGGTCACCGATCTCATCGAGAAACAGCGTGCCACCATTCGCCGCTTCCAGCCGTCCGACCTTGCGTTGATGGGCGCCAGTAAAGGCCCCCTTCTCGTGGCCGAACAATTCGGACTGGATCAGGTGTTCGGGAATCGCGCCACAGTTGATCGCGACAAAGGGTTTGCTGTGGCGCAAGGATTGCCGATGCAGCGTGCGGGCGACCAGTTCTTTACCTGTCCCGCTTTCGCCGCGGATCAATACCGGCGACTCGGTGGGCGCCAGTTTGCTCAACAGCTTGCGCAATTCGCGTATGGGCTTGCTATCGCCCAACAGTTCGTGCTCGGGCTGATCAATATGCACCGTGCCCTGCCCGCGCAGGCGCGCCATGCCAAAGGCCCGCCCCAGTGTGACCTGGACCCGGGAAACATCGAACGGCAGGGTATGGAAATCGAAAAACCACTCGCAAACGAAGTCCCCGACATTCTGCAGGCGCAGGACTTCCTGGTTGAGGACGGCGATCCACTCCGTACCGCTGCGGCTGATCAGTTCTTTGACGGCATCCGGGCGTTCAAGGTGAAAAGGCTGCAGACGCAACAGGCCCACGTCACAGGTTCGGTCGGCAGCGTTTTCCAGCGAGCAGCTGTCAACATCCCAACCCACGGAGCGTAATCCCGGCAATACACGATGGCAGTCGTCGCAGGGATCAACCACTAATAGACGTCGCAAGGCAGGCGCTTCGTTCATGACTGTTCCTTGGCGCCAAATTCTAGGAAATTTTATTAAAAACAGTCATTTGGCGGACCTGGCTGTAACATTAGCAAGAATTTGACGGAGCCTTGTACCGTTTGACTATAGAGACGTTGGTTAAATAGTTATAAGAACCCGCATTGTTAGTTACCTAACGACTCCAACCTTTCATTCAGCTTTCAAAACATGTGCTTGCGATGTGCCTTTGAACAAAAGTTGAAATTTCTTTTATTTGTGTGTGACCCGAACCCCGGTTGCGGACATCAGTACAAGTAACCCGCCGAACGGTAAGCCCAACCGTCGGCACATCACTTGATTGGGCATATTGAGAGAACATCCTATGAACGCCCCGCTCCGTATCAACGAAGCTCTTTTGATTGCCGACCGCGCATTCCAGCCTTTCCAATGCGTGGCCTGGGCGCCACAGGACGGCAACGGCGAACTTTGCCTGACCGTCATCGACCGAACCAACAACAGTATAGGCCGCAAGCAAATCCCGAGCAGCGCCTATACCGACCCAGAGCAGCTTCAACGCCTGCTTGAACAAACTCGTGAAGAGTTGAGCCAGGAAGGTTACAAACTGCAGTCGTGGTCGATGCCGCACTAATCATTTTTGCGGATTACTCCGGTAATCCGCACCCTCCTTTTTTGCCGTTAGTTGCCTGTTTTTCATTTTCAACCGCGCTTGTCTCGCCTCGTTACTTGAACTGGCGCACATTAATCCTTTGCACGCTTGCCATTGGTTCGAAAAGACACTGTTGTGGCACACAACGACCCTCCGCCTGTTATTTCTGCCAGTTGTGCATCCAGGCATTCAGGGATTGAATGATCTTCTGATAAGTCGCCAACCAACTTCTGGACAACGACGACTCGCAAGGAGATGCGTGAATGTCAATCCAGTCTGTTTTAGCCATCCCGACCGCATTAAGTTACGCCGGCAAGCTCGACATCAGCTTCGCCACCCAAGGCAAAACCCAGGTGTACTTCGCCGGCAGCACTTCAAGCCTGGCCAACGACGTCACCATCGACTCCCAGGGACGTTTGCTGGTGGCAGCAAAAGTCGTTACGCCAAGTGGTAGCCGTTTTGGTCTGGCCCGCTTGCTGGAGGATGGTTCGGCGGATCTGGCATTCGGCTACAAAGGCAGTGTCATCGGGCAGTTTGAACCGGGCTTTGAAGCCATGGCCGGCAAGGTTCACGAATTGCCTGACGGGCGGATCCTGCTGACCGGCCTGCATTATGAAAATGCCCACCGCACCCTCCCCGCCGTAGCATTGTTCGATCCACAAGGTTGTCCGGTCCAGCAGTTTGGTGAAAACGGTTACAGCGTGGTGCGACTGCCGGGCAATCTGTCACACGGGATTCGCGATGCCTGGCTGCCTCCCGGAGTACCGGGGGCCGAAGCCTGTGATGCCGGCGTCCAGCAAGACGGTAAAATCGTGCTGGTGGCCAACCATCATTTCGAACTGGCCGATCACGCCGGCATGCTCATTCGGCTGGACACCAACGGCGAGCTGGACAACACATTCAACGGCCGTGGATTTGTGATCGTCAGGCACTTGCTGATGAACACCTGGCTCAATAGCGTCAGGGTGCAGCGCGACGGCCGAATCCTGGTAGGTGGTTCGATCAACTTCCCCGAAGAGGGCTTGCTGGCCCGTTATCAGCCCGACGGCAGCCTTGACGATTACTTTGCCGTGGATGGCTTCATGAGCTTCAAGGCTCAGGGACAAAGCGCGCAAGTCAGCCAGATCGTCCAACTGGAAGATGGCGATATGCAATGTTTTGGCAGCAGCCGCGATCCCATGCGCTGCCTCTCCCTGAAGCTCCACATTAATGGCCGCCCGGACAGGCATTGGAACGATGGCCAGGCGCAATTGCTGGAAATCGGCCGCAGTGGTTGCCAGTGGACCGCCGCTCAAGCACAGCCGGATGGCAGCGTGATCACGGCCGGTGCAACCATTGGCGGTGTCGAGGCCGACTTTATTCTGGGCCGATATCTGGCCGACGGGCAGCTTGATCGCCACTTCGGCGACGGTGCCGGATGGGTTCGGACCCGACTCGGCCGCAGTCTCGATACGGCAACTTCATTGGCCATTCAGGCCGATAAAAATATCGTCGTGGCAGGTTATTCTCTGGACGGCAACTATCATGCTGTCGTTGCACGTTTTTTGGGCTGATCCATCTTATTGTTCCTGCACTTGATCTTCTCTTTGGCTTACGGCAACTTGCGCGCTTCTTTATACAAGGAGTAGCCGATGTCCGGTTCCATGGCCCAGGCGTTCGCGCATAACTTTCTCGGCAACTCACCTCGCTGGTACAAACTCTGTATTGTCGGTTTTCTTATTATCAATGCAGGGGTGCTGTGGACCGCAGGTCCGGTGACGGCGGGTTGGCTGCTGGTACTGGAGTTCATCTTCACCCTGGCCATGGCGCTCAAATGCTATCCGTTGATGCCCGGGGGATTGTTGCTGGTCGAAGCACTGTTGCTCAAGATGACCTCGCCCCAGGCGCTTTATGACGAACTGCTGCACAACTTTCCGGTGATCCTGTTGCTGATGTTCATGGTGACCGGGATTTACTTCATGAAAGACCTGCTGCTGTTTCTTTTCTCGCGCTTGCTGCTTGGCGTGCGCTCCAAGGCCATGCTGGCATTGATGTTCTGTTTTTTGTCGGCGTTTCTGTCGGCGTTTCTCGATGCCTTGACCGTGACCGCCGTGATCATCAGTGCGGCTGTCGGTTTCTATTCGGTGTATCACCGTGTGGCCTCAGGCACCGATCCGCGGCAGGACAGCGAATTCAGCGATGACCGTCACCTGCCCAAACTCCATCATGAAGACCTCGATCAGTTTCGCGCCTTCCTGCGTAGTCTGCTGATGCACGGTGCCGTCGGCACGGCCTTGGGTGGCGTCTGTACGCTGGTGGGCGAGCCGCAGAACCTGTTGATCGGTCATGAGATGGGTTGGCACTTCGCCGAGTTCTTTCTGAAGATCGCGCCGGTGTCGCTGCCGGTATTGGTGGCGGGACTGATGACCTGCGTCCTGCTGGAGAAACTGCGCTGGTTCGGTTACGGCACGTTGCTGCCGGACAACGTACGGGCCGTGCTGGCCGATTACGCAGCCCAAGACAATGCCGAGCGCACCGCGCGCCAGCGTGCAGCGCTTATCGTGCAGGCAGTTGCAGCGCTGATCCTGATTGCCGGGTTGGCATTTCACGTCGCGGAAGTGGGTTTGATCGGCTTGATGGTGATCGTGCTGATCACCGCGTTCACCGGGATTACCGACGAACACCGTCTCGGCATTGCCTTCAAGGACGCGATGCCGTTCACCGCCCTGCTGGTAGTGTTCTTCGCCGTGGTGGCAGTGATCCACGATCAGCAACTGTTCAAGCCATTGATCCAGTGGGTACTGGCCCTGCCGGTCGATCAACAACCGGGCATGCTGTTCATTGCCAATGGCCTGCTCTCGGCGATCAGCGACAATGTGTTCGTCGCGACGATCTACATCACCGAAGTGAAACAGGCGTTCATCGCCGGGCACATGAGCCGCGAGCATTTCGAGACGCTGGCCATCGCGATCAACACTGGCACCAACCTGCCTAGCGTGGCCACGCCCAATGGCCAGGCGGCGTTTCTGTTTTTGCTGACGTCGGCGATTGCCCCGCTGATTCGCCTGTCTTACGGGCGCATGGTGTGGATGGCGCTGCCGTATACGGTGGTGATGGGCGTGCTGGGTTGGTACGCCGTGAGCTACTGGCTGTAACCTCCCCTCCCACATTGTTTTTTGTGCGAACTATCGAGGGAGGATGTACCGCTCGATTGCCAGTGCCGCGCCCTCTTCGGCATTGCTTGCCGTGACCACATCCGCCTGACGCTTCACCGCCTCTTCCGCCTGCCCCATGGCGATCGACAACCCGGCACAATGAAACATTGCCGGGTCATTGCCGCCATCACCCATTGCAGCCGCCTGCGCCAACGGCACGCCGAGGAATTCGGCCAGCGTCTTCAGTGCCTCTCCCTTGTTGGCCTGCATCGCGGTCACGTCCAGATACACCGGTTGCGAGCGCGAAACCTGAGCCTGTCCCTGCACCTTGAGCAGTAACCGCGCCTCCAGTTCAACCAGCAACTCGGTGTTGTTGCTGGCGGCGACGATCTTGTCGATGCGGGCCAGGTACGGTTCGAAGCTTTCGACTGCCACCGGCGGGTATCCCAGCCCGTGCTGTTCGCGAGGCACCATGGGGCCGGTCGGGTCTTTGACCAGCCAGTCATCACCACTGAATACCCAGACTTCGATGTCGGGTTGATCGGCGAACAGCGCCAGGGTCGTCAATGCTGCCGCTGTCGGCAAGTAATGCGCGACAAGCAAACTGCCATCGGGATGAACGAGGGTGCCGCCGTTGAAGGCTGCCGTGGGCAGGTCGACGTCCAAGGCTTCGATCGTCTGCAGCATGGCCCTGGGTGGACGCCCCGTGGCCAGGCTGAACAACACACCACCTTCGCGCAACGAACGGACCGCATCGATGGTGCGCTGGCTGAGGCTGTGATCGGGCAGCAGCAAGGTACCGTCCATGTCACTGAGCAAAAACCGGATGGGCTGTGGCGTGGTGTCACTCATCCGAGGCCGTGCCAGACGCGACCGTCGCGAGTCAGCAGCTCTTGGGCGGCCTTCGGCCCGTCTTCGCCCGCAGCATAGCCCTGCACCGTGGCATCCTCCTGCCAGGCGTCAAGGAACGGCTGAACCGCGCGCCAACCGTTCTCGATGTTGTCGGCACGCTGGAACAGCGTTTGATCACCGGTGAGGCAATCGTAGATCAGGGTTTCGTAGCCGGTGGACGGCTGCATCTCAAAGTAATCCTTGTAGGCAAACCCCAGTTCGATGTTGTCCATCTTCAGGGCTTGCCCCGGCCGTTTGGCCAGCAGATCGAACCACATGCCTTCGTTGGGTTGAATCTGGATGCGCAGGTAGGTCGGCGCCAGTTCATCGACCTCGGTATCGCGGAACTGTGCATACGGCGCCGGTTTGAAACAGATGACGATTTCGGTATCGCGCACGCTCATGCGCTTTCCGGTGCGCAGGTAGAATGGCACGCCAACCCAACGCCAGTTGTCGATCATCACCTTGAGGGCTACATAGGTTTCGGTATTGCTGTCAGGTGCGACCCGGTCTTCCTGGCGATACCCCGGCAGGGATTTGCCGTCGACTTCCCCTTCGGTGTATTGACCCCGTACCGAATTGGCCCGGGCCTCTTCGACCGACCAGGGGCGAATCGCGCCGACCACTTTGGCCTTTTCTCCACGGACCGCATCGGCGCCAAAAGCAGCCGGTGGCTCCATGGCCACCATCGCCAGCAACTGGAACAGGTGATTGGGCACCATGTCCCGCAGGGCGCCGGTGTTTTCGTAAAAACTGCCACGGGTCTCGACGCCGACGGTTTCAGCGGCGGTGATTTGTACGTGGTCGATGTAGTGATTGTTCCAGAACGCTTCGAACAGGCTGTTGGAAAACCGGCTGATCAGAATGTTCTGCACGGTCTCCTTGCCCAGGTAGTGATCGATACGGTAGATCTGTTTTTCCGACATGACCTTGAGCAAGCAGGCATTCAAGGCTTCGGCCGTTGGCAGATCGGAACCAAACGGCTTTTCGATCACCACCCTTCTGAAAGCTTCCGGGCTTTCTTCAAGCAAACCGGATGCGCCAAGGCGGCGTACCACTTCACTGAAAAATCGTGGCGCGGTGGCCAGGTAGAACACCGCATTCCCAGTGCCGCTGTGGGCAATTTTTTCCCCAAGCGCGTTATAAGTGCTGTCGTCCAGGAAATCGCCCTGGACGTAGCTGATACCTTTGGCAAGCTTGGCCCACACGTCCGGATCAAGGGATTGATCACCCTTGCCAACCTTGCTGGCCACCTCGCTGCGAATAAAGTCTTCGAGTTTCTTTGCGAAGCCTTTATCGCTGATAGCGTTGTGGTCAACGCCGATGATCCGCAGTCCGTCCCCGAGTAAACCGTCGCGCTGAAGGTTGTAGAGCGCCGGCATCAGCAGACGCTTGACCAGATCACCATGGGCGCCGAACAGAAACAGCGTGGTAGGTGGCGCGGGCTCAGCCTTGGATTTTCTGCGGATCACATGGGTCATTTCTTCGCAGTCTCCACATGGCCGCCGAAGCCGAAGCGCTGGGCCGAGAGGATCTTGTCGCCAAAGGTGCCCTGTCCACGGGAGCGATAGCGAGAAAACAGTGCGGTCGTCAGCACCGTTGCCGGTACCGCTTGCTCCATGGCCGCTTCGACGGTCCATTGACCTTCACCGCTGTCCGCCACCGAGCCGGAGTAACCGTCGAGTTTCGGATCGCTGGCCAGGGCATCGGCTGTCAGGTCAAGCAACCACGACGAAACCACGCTGCCACGACGCCAGACCTCGGCGATGTCCGCGACGTTCAGGTCGAAACGCTGGTCTTCCGGAAGGCGGGTGCTGGACTTGGTCTTGAGGATATCGAAACCCTCGGCGAAGGCCTGCATCATGCCGTACTCGATGCCGTTATGGATCATCTTCACAAAATGCCCGGCACCGGCGGGACCTGCGTGGATGTAACCGCGCTCGGCACGGTCGTCATCGGATTTGCGGTCCTTGGTACGCGGGATGTCGCCCATGCCCGGAGCCAGGCTGTCGAACAGCGGATCCAGGCGCCTGACGGTCTCGGCATCACCGCCGATCATCATGCAATAGCCGCGCTCCAGGCCCCAGACGCCACCGGAGGTGCCGACGTCGATGTAGTGCAGGCCTTTTTCCGAGAGCGTCCTGGCCCGGCGGATGTCGTCCTTATAGTGGGTGTTGCCGCCGTCGATGATGGTATCGCCAGCTTCGAGCAAGGTGCTCAGGGTATCAATGGTCTCTTCGGTCGGTGCCCCTGCCGGCAGCATGACCCACACCGCTCGCGGTTTGGCCAGGCCAGCAACCAGGGCCGGCAAATCGGCAACGCCGGTCGCGCCCTCTTCGGTCAAGGTCTCGACGAAGGCGCAATTGCGGTCGTACACAACGGTGGTATGGCCGTTGAGCATCAGGCGCCGCGCAATATTGCCGCCCATGCGGCCCAGTCCAATAATCCCGAGTTGCATGTGCTGATGCTCCCTACTACAAATAAATGTGTGTCAAAGGTTATAGCCCAACGCGACTAATGAGGGTTAGTCCAGAGCGCTGGCGTGAAGTTTCCGGGCATTGTGCCCGATCCAGAGAGATAACGCCGGGAATCGTGCCGAAGACACAACGACCATGAAAAATAAAAAAGTTCCCTTCAGGGGCAAAAGAAATCAAAATTGGCGCCGATAGTAGATCAGCCGCTGATTTCACGCGGATCTACAGTTGAGACACGCCATTTGCGAGGTGAGCAATGGGCACAGTACACACCGCACTGCCAGCACAAACCCTTTATGTCACGATCCGTCGCGATGAATTGCGCCAGTTGAAAGACGAGCGCGACCAGTTGAAACAGGAGCTGGCGAAACTGCGCTTGTTGATCCAGGGCCAACAGCCCTTACCCGTGACCCAAGGCGCTCCCCACGCCTGACGCCTTCATCTGAATCGGAAGCAGCATTGCCCTGCTTCCGACACGCCATCGCCCTTCGCCTTCTCTGACAAACTCACGAAGTTTTCACATCCACTTGTTGATACTCCGGTTCATTGTGGCCGCTCGGTATCCGGGCAGCCCCCGTTCGTCGGCGACTTTGGTGGTCTGGCGGTGGATGTGATCATTGGCTGGAGCATTGAATGGCTTGGTTTAAACGCAGCGATAAGCCTGCGAGCGGTTTTGATTGGGCAGGGTTTTTCTGGCTGTTTCTGTTCTTCTGGTATTTCTCCGGCATCACCCAACTGCTGATCCAGTTGACGGGCACCTCCGGTTTTACCGGCTTCCGCCAGGCGTTTTTGATGAGCGCCATCTGGCTGGCGCCGATGCTGCTGTTCCCCAGACAAACCCGTGTCATGGCTGCGCTGATCGGCGTGGTGCTCTGGGCCTGTTCCATGGCCAGCCTGGGTTACTTCTTCATCTATCAGCAGGAATTCTCCCAAAGCGTCATCTTCATCATGTTCGAGTCGAACGTGTCTGAAGCCGGCGAATACATGACCCAATACTTCGCCTGGTGGATGGTGGCCGCGTTCCTCGCGCACACCGCGTTCGCCTGGTGGCTCTGGACACGCTTGCGCCCGGTGTACATGCCGCGAGGTCGGGCCATGGTGGCTGCAACTGCCATTCTGGTGGCCGTGATCGGTTATCCCCTGATCAAGCACACCCTGCGTACCGGCAGTTTCGCCAGCGGCTTCGAAAAATTCGAAACGCGCATCGAGCCGGCCGTGCCGTGGCAAATGGCCGTGGCCTATCACCGCTACCTGGACACCCTGGCGGGGATGCAGGAAATGCTGACCAGTGCCAGCAAGATCCCGCCATTGCACAACCTCAAGGATACGATGGCCGACCAGCCGGCAACCCTGGTGCTGGTGATCGGCGAGTCCACCAACCGCCAGCGCATGAGCCTCTACGGCTACCCGCGGGAAACCACCCCGGAACTGGACAAGCTCAAGGATCAACTGACGGTCTTCGACAACGTCATCACACCGCGTCCCTACACCATCGAGGCGTTGCAGCAGGTGCTGACCTTCGCCGATGAAGACAATCCGGACCTGTACCTGTCGACGCCGTCCCTGGTCAGCATGATGAAACAGGCGGGTTACAAGACCTTCTGGATCACCAACCAACAGACCATGACCAAACGCAACACCATGCTCACGACCTTCTCCCAGCAGGCCGACGAACAGGTGTACCTGAACAACAACCGCAACCAGAATGCCGCGCAGTACGATGGCGATGTGATCGAGCCGTTCAACAAGGCCCTGGCCGACGCGGCGCCGCGCAAGCTGATCGTGGTGCACCTGCTCGGCACCCACATGAGCTACCAGTACCGCTACCCGTCGACCTACGACAAGTTCAAGGATCGCAACGGCGTCCCACCCGGTGTTCGCGATGATCAGTTGCCGACGTACAACAGTTACGACAACGCGGTGCTGTACAACGATTTCGTGGTGTCGAGCCTGATCAAGGACTACGCCAAGTCCGATCCGAACGGTTTCCTGCTGTACCTCTCCGACCACGGTGAAGACGTTTTCGACTCCCCTGGCCACAGCACCCTCGGGCGCAACGAGAGCAAACCAACGGCACCGATGTACACCATTCCGTTCATGGCCTGGGCCTCGCCAAAATGGCGTGAAACCCACGACTGGAATTTCGACGGTGACCTGAGTCGGCCGTACAGCAGTTCGCACCTGATCCACACCTGGGCGGATCTGGCTGGCCTGAGTTTCAATGAACTCGACCACAGCAAGAGCCTGGTCAGCGACAGCTTCAAGCCACGACCATTGATGATCGGCAACCCGTATGAGCGTCAGCAGCGGCCGCTGATTGACTTCAGTCTGATCAAGCCCAAGACGAAACCGGACACGGCGGAAGTCGTGCTGAAGTAACTGTTTCAACACAATCAAAACCTGTGGGAGCGAGCAGGCTCGCTCCCACAGTGTTTTCTCGGTGTCAGCAAGATCCACAAGATAATAATTATTCTCGTTTAAACCTAAATCCCTCCCCCCTCCTTCGTCTTTGAACAAACGGAAATTTTTCAACGACGACAAGGAGTCGGCTGCGATGTTCGCGCCTATCACCCGTTCCATGACTTTTACCCTTGGCCTTTGCGGTGCCGCATTGAGCCCGGACTTGCTGGCTGAAACCGAGCCTGAAACAGCGCCATTGGCATCTACACTCATGCTCGGTGCCACCAACGTAACCGCCCGGAGCCTGGGCAGCACCACCGAAAACACCGATTCATACACCACCGGCTCAATGAGCACGGCCACCCGCCTGAACCTGTCGATCAAGGAAACCCCACAATCGGTTTCCGTGGTCACTCGCCAGCAAATGGACGATTTCAAACTCGGCACCCTGTCCGAAGCCATGAGCCAGACCACGGGCGTAGTGGTGCAGCACAACGACTCGGACCGGGTCAGCTATTCTTCACGCGGCTACTCGATCAACAATTTCCAGGTCGATGGCATGTTGAACACCTTCAGCTACATGAAGTCCGATTCCGACACCATCATTTACGACCGTATCGAAGTGGTTCGCGGTGCAACGGGTTTGACCACCGGCGCCGGCGATCCTTCGGCCACCATCAACATGGTGCGCAAACGGCCAACCGCGCAGTGGCAAGCAAAGACCGGTGTCAGCGGCGGCAGCTATGACGATTACTACAGTTATCTCGACGTCGGCGGACCGCTGGCCTTCGACGGACGCCTGCGCGGGCGCGGCGTGGTGGCCTACCGCGACAGCGATTCGTACCGGGACAAATACCAGCAACAACGGGAGGTCGGTTACGGAGTCCTCGAAGCCGACCTGACCGACGACACCCTGCTGGCGGTGGGTTTCGACTATCAGAACAAGCATGTCCAGGGTACGTCCTGGGGTACAGTGCCCTACTGGAACTCCGACGGCAGCAAGGCCAACCTCGGACGGTCGACTAACATGGCCACGTCCTGGAGTTCCTGGCCGCTCAAAGACAAGACTGCGTTCGCCAACCTCGATCATCAACTGGGTGGCGGTTGGCAGCTCAAGGCCGCTTACACCCACCGCGAAAGTGACACCGACGGCAAAATCTATTACGCCGGCGGCGGTTTCCCGAACGCGGATCGCAGCGGCATGATTGCCAACGTCAGCCATATGATCGGCACGCAAAAGATGAAGGCCTATGACTTCAACGTCTCCGGGCCGTACTCGTTGTTCGGTCGCGAACACGAGCTGATGGTCGGTTACGGTGAGGCCGAACGCCGCGAGGATTCGCCTTATCTGGTGGACGGCCCCAGAGCGGCGGATTATGAAAACGTCCAGGACTGGAAATACATGGGCAACATCGGCAAGTTTCCCGACACCGTCACCGGCCTGACAGGCTCGAAAGACTACACCCGGCAGAAGGCTGGTTATTTGGCGACGCGCCTGAGCCTTACCGATGAACTGCACGCCGTGCTCGGCAGTCGCTACGGCAGCTGGAAAACCTCAACCACCACCAACAGCTACGATAACAACCTGCAACTGTCGAGCGTCGATCACAGCAGCCAGCAACAGAACGACATGTGGACGCCCTACGCCGGTCTGCTTTACGACCTGTCCCCGGAGTACACCGCTTACGTCAGCTACACCGATATTTTCAAACCGCAAACCGAACGCGACAGCAGTCGCAAGTACCTCGAACCGGTGGTTGGCAGCAACTATGAACTGGGCCTCAAAGGCAGCCTGCTGGAAGAACGATTGAACCTTGCGACCGCGCTGTTCTGGAGCAAACAGGATAATGTCGCCGAGCTGGACGACTCGGTGCCGCCGGATCCGGTGACCGGCGAGGAGTTTTTCAAGTCGGGCGGCAAAGGCAACAAGGTACAAGGCTTCGAAGCCGAGCTGTCAGGTGAGGTCATGGCGGGCTGGAACATGAGCGCCGGTTACACCTACACACACTCGGTCGATGGCCAAAAGCAGCGCATCAACACCCACCAGCCTTTGAACATGTTCCGGCTCTCCACCGTCTATCATTTGCCCGGCGAATGGCAGGCGTTGACCGTGGGTGCTGCCGTGAATTGGCAAAGCGACGTCTATCGAGCCGCCAACCGCCCGGTCGGGCGCCGTACCGATGGCAGCCTCATCACCGAGCGCACGAACATCCGCCAGGAGGCCTACACCGTGGTCAATCTGATGTCGCGCTACGCGTTCGACAGGCACCTGTCGGCCTCCCTGAACGTCAACAACCTGTTCGACAAGAAGTACTACGACAACGTCGGTTTCTACAACGGCGTGTACTGGGGCGACCCGCGTACGGTGACCTTGAGCCTGGATTGGAAACTCTAGGGGTTATTAATTCCCATTTAACGGAATCGGCGGATAATGAGGCTTCGATTTTGATCTGTTGACTCATGGACGAACCGCATCCGACATCTGTAAGTGGGAGGCACACCATGAAACGTACTACGCTGATTCTAGCCGTCCTCACAACACTGGGCTCCGCCGGCGCCTTTGCCGAAGGTGGTGCTGAACGCATGAGGTACTACTACGAGACGCTACGCTATAACCAGCAAGTGGCGCTGGGCAACATCACACCAAGCCAGGCCAGTGAACTGCGGGTCCCGGACGATCAAACGGCACAAATGACCGAATCCTACAGACCGAAATGATTGTTACACCTCTGACTGCTTGCTCTTCAGTCAGAGAAATCAGTTGGGCGTCCTGATGGACGCCCTTTTTTTATGCGCGGATCACAGTGGCTTGATCCAGAACATCATGCGCCCGTGGACCGGGTCGAACTCCCCCGGGGCAAAGCCGAACTTGCCGTAGGAGGCTTGCGCCACCGCATTGCCTTCCAGCACTTCCAGGGTCATTTTGCAGCAGCCACGCTGACGGGCGATTTCCTCGACCTTTTGCAGCATTCGCTGGCTCAATCCCAGGCCACGAAACTTCGGCACCACGGCCACATCGTGCACATTGACCAATGGCCGGCAGGCGAAGGTCGAGAAGCCTTCAAAGCAATTGACCAATCCGGCCGGCTCGCCGCCGACAAAGGCCAACACGCTGAAGGCGTGGGGACGCTTGGCCAACTCGCCTGGCAGCTGTTGCAGCACGTTGGCGGGCAGAGAATGGCCGCCGCCCATCGGGTCCTGGGCGTAGCTGTTGAGTACCAGGCCAATGGCCTCGGCATGTACCGGATTGGTGTAGCTGGCTTGCAGCACAAGTATTTCCGCGAAATCCATTTCCATCCTCGATCACATTCAATGGCCCCAGTGCGTAGATCGCCCTGGAAGGCCTGGCGACGATATCGCGGGCGTGTCTGTTTGAAAATCAAAAGTTATTAATGCCCCCAGATCAAGGCCTCGGTCCATCCCAGCTCGGCGAAATCCTCGGCCCGCAGGTGCGATTCGCCCGCACAGAAAAACTCGTCCAGTTGCGGTGGTTTCACCGTTGTGCCGCTGAGCATGGCGTGGACCTGCCCCCTGTGATGGATCTGGTGCTCGAACAGGTGCGACAGCAGGCGCAAGCGGCTGTCATGTTGTGGCGTGTCCCGGGCGATGGTCACCACCTTGCCCAGATCGGCATCACGCATCTGCTCGCAGTAGGCAATTAACCGCCGGTCGACATGAACCTGCTCGCGCTTGAGGTCCAGGGCATGGGTGAACGGCTCGTCGTCCTTGAAAAACACGTAACAGTCGGGGTGCGGATCATCGCCGCGCAACTCGCGTTCGAGGGCATCCACGTAAAACCAGTCACAAGTCAGGATGTGGTTGAGGGTGGCACGGATGCTTGGAAAGTAACTGACACGGGGGGCAGCCAGATCGCCGGGACTCAACTGACACCAGGCCTTGGCCAGTCGGTGATTGGCCCAGGCGTTCTGGTAAGCCATGGTCAGCAAATGGTGGGACAGAGGCTGGTTCATGCTGAAACCTCCTGAATCTCATATCTTCCAAGCCCTAGACTTGTGCAAATCGCTCCAGCTGCATTTCCTGCAGGCGGCTGAGGGTACGGCGGAACGGGAATTCCAGGTAGCCCTCGGTGTAGAGCGAATCCATCGGCACCTGCGCTTCGAGATACAGCGGTACCTTGCGGTCGTAGCACTCGTCCACCAGGGCAATGAAACGCCGCACTCCGTCGTCATGCACCGATAACTGCGGCAATTCACGATCCCCGGCTTCCACCCGCTCGGCGCCGTCTTCAGTACCCCGGGCGATGCGTCCGACACGTTTTTGCGCGCTCAGGTTGGGTACGTCACTCAACAGGATAACGCTGAAGGTGTCGCACAGGGCCATGAAATCCATTGCGGCAAACGGTTGTTCACAGAGATCGGCGTAACGACACCAGAGCACCGTTTTGCTTGCCTGTACCACCTCCATCGAACGGTATCCGACCTTGACCGGTTCGCTGGACACCGCTTGGCCGACGGTCAACAGCCTGAACACATCGTCCAATGCGCTGGGCTGTCCGGGCGTGGCGACCCAGTAACGTTGCAAGCCTTGCCCCGGATGCAGACGATGATCTTCGCCGCCGTCCACCGCAACCACCTGCATGTGCTGTTTGATCGCGGCGATGGCGGGCAGGAAACGGTCGCGGTTGAAGCCGTCGGCGTATAACCCATCAGGCGGCAGATTGGAGGTGCAAACCACCACCACGCCCTGTTCAAACATCACCTGAAACAAGCGCCCGAGAATGATCGCGTCACCAATGTCATTGACGAACAATTCATCGAAGCACAGCACCCGCACTTCTTCGCTCAACTCGCGAGCCAGCGCTTTCAACGGGTCGGCGGTGCCGGTGAGCTGAAACGAGCGCTGATGCACCCAGCCCATGAAATGGTGAAAGTGCTGGCGCCGGGCCGGAACCTGCAAGTGCTGGTAAAACTGGTCCATCAACCAGGTTTTACCGCGTCCGACCGGGCCCCAGAGGTAAACGCCAGTGATCGGCTTGCGGCCTTCATGCAGCGCTTCATGACACTTCTGTAAAGCCCAGACGGCATGTTCCTGGGCTTCGTCCTGGACGAAGCCCTTTTGTTCGATGGCGTACAGCCAGGCGCTGAGGGGAGAGTCGACATTCATGCGCGGCAGTATGCCACCCGCGCGCGACGACTACAGTGAAATGTCCAGCCGGGCAATCTTGCCCTGCTCATTCAGGCGAAACATGTAGCGCAGTGCCAGGGGGCTGCCGGGAAACGTGCCGGAGATCAGGCCATTGACCAGCACCTTGCCGGTACGCTGTTGCACCTCCAGTACTTCGACCCGAGGCTGATAGCGCTGGCCAGTGTCTTGCATCCATTGGGCAATGGCTTGCGTGCCGATCCGGTGCTGACCCTCATCGAACACATTGGCGTCTTCGGCGAAGAAACTGCCGACCCGCGAAGTATCGCGGGCATTGGCGGCGGCAATGTAGGCGGCGATGGCGGGCGCCAGTGCAGAGGCGGGATTGGACATGTTGCGGCTCCTTGTTTGTTGGTTCTGGAGCCATGCTAAAACAGGGCGCTGTCAATTCTTGTCAGGAGTGAAACGCCCGGATTCATCCAGTTGCATTTGCTTGCGCCAGGTCCGCAACAGGTCACTGCGCCGCCCCGGATAACGCTCGCCCTGCACGCTCGCCTGCGAGATCCGGTCGGTGCGAAACGTCCGATAAGCACCACGCAATTCGCACCAGGCCACGATGATCCGTACTTCGTTGAGAAACCCCAATGCCAATGGCCAGATCAGCCGTTGACTGGGCACTTGTTGGGCGTCGGCGTAGTCGATGTGCAACTTGGACTGATTGCGAATGGCCTGGCGAAACACATTCAACGGCACCGCATTGGGTGCAAAACCATACCCCGGCGGTCCCGGCATCAAGGTCGGGTTGCGCAACGCGTCCAGCGCTTCCGGCGCGAGTACCGCGGCAATCTTGGCCAGCGCATCGGCCGCCGCTTTGCTCAACACCTCATCCCCCCGCTGATCCACATAGCGCAGCCCCAAAACAATGGCTTCGGTTTCGTCGGCATTGAGCATCAATGGCGGCAGGAACAAACCGCTGCGCAGTACATAACCAATCCCCGCTTCGCCATAGATCGGTGCGCCCAGCGCGGTGAGCTCGGCGATGTCGCGATAAAGCGTGCGTTCAGAGATGTCCAGTTCGCCGGCAAGCGTGGCAGCCGTCACTGGACGGCTCTTGCCGCGAAGCACTTGCAACAACGTCAGTAAACGGGTGGTTCGCGACACGATGAGGGTCCTGTCCAGAGGGTCGAGGGAGCTTAGCAGAGGCCCCTGTCAGAAACTGTCAGCAGCATCGTGGAAAAACCACATACCTGCGAGAGCAAAGATCGCGTGCTTGCGATGGCGGCTGTGCAGTCAACGATGCATTGCCTGAGCCACCGCCACCGTCATTGCGAGCAGGCTTTGCACCGACAGGCGGAACGAGGGAAAAGGAGCTTGACGCTGAATACTGCCGGGATCATATTAAATAGATGTCATCTATAATTTATAATCGCCTCGACGTACCTTCAGGAGTCTTCCCATGCATTACAAAGTGTTTGGCCGTAAAACCGGCTTGCGGGTTTCCGAACTGGCGTTGGGCGCCGGCAATTTCGGCACCGGTTGGGGCCATGGTGCCGAACGTGATGAAGCCAAGGGCATTTTCGATGGTTACCTGGAGGCTGGCGGCAACTTCATCGACACCGCCAACGGCTATCAAGGTGGTCAGTCGGAAGCCATGCTCAGCGAGTTCATCGCCCCGGAGCGCGATCATCTGGTCATCGCCAGTAAATACACCTTGGGGACTACACCGGCAGCCGGAATTTCCCACACCGGCAACAATCGCAAGAACATGGTTCGCGCCGTGGAAGAGAGCCTGAAGCGACTGAAAACAGATCATCTCGATCTGTTCTGGGCGCACATGAGCGATGGCGTGACGCCGATGGAAGAGATCCTGCGTGGTTTCGACGATCTGGTACGGGCCGGCAAGATCCATTACGCCGGGCTGTCGAATTTCCCGGCGTGGCGCATTGCCCGTGCCGATCTGCTGGCCGAGGTACGCGGTTTTGCGCCGATTGCCGCGATTCAGGTCGAGTACAGCTTGGCCGAGCGTACCGCGGAGCGCGAGCAACTGCCGATGGCCGAGGCGTTGGGGCTGGCCGCGACCCTGTGGTCGCCGCTGGGTGGCGGCTTCCTCACCGGCAAGTACCGCAACACACAGGGCGACAACCGCGCCACTAAACTCGGGGTGCTGGTTCACGCCGAGAAAGGCGCCCGGGAAACCGCCCTGCTCGACACCCTGCTGGCGGTCGCCGCAGAACTGGCGGCCAGCCCGACCCACGTCGCCATCGCCTGGTTGCGTGAACAGGCCAAACGTTCGACCACCACATTGATTCCGATTCTCGGCTCGCGGACTCGCGAACAACTGGATGCCACCCTGGGGGCGTTGAACGTGCAGTTGAATGCCGATCAACTGGCGCGGCTCGATGGTGTCAGCGAGGTGGCTAAAGGTGTGCCCCATGAATCGATCAGCGGTTCCTTTGCACGGTTCAGTGGGGGCGTAACCCTCGACCTGCCGAAAATCCCGGTGGTCTGACGCAGTTCAAAATGTGGGAGCGGGCTTGCGCGCGTATGCGATGTGTCAGTTGATATAGATGCTGGCTGACACGACCCCTTCGCGAGCAAGCCCACTCCCACAGTTGGACGGTGCCCTATCTGTCGACCTTCTGTTTGGCCGCATAAAGGCACAGCATCTCCATCGCCAGCGTCGCCGCCGCCAACGAGGTGATTTCCGCACTGTCATAAGCCGGCGCCACTTCCACCACGTCCATGCCCACCAGGTTGATCCCGCGTAAACCGCCGAGGATTTCCAGTGCCTGCACCGTACTCAAGCCACCACACACCGGCGTTCCGGTGCCTGGAGCATAGGCCGGGTCAAGACAGTCGATGTCGAACGTCAGGTACACCGGGTGATCGCCGACCCGCGCCCGAATGGCTTCGACCATCGCATCAACGCCACGTCGATGCACCTGTCGCGCATCCAGCACCTCAAAGCCCTGATGATCGTCGTTAGTGGTGCGCAAACCGATCTGCACCGAACGCGACGGATCGACCAGGCCTTCCCTGGCGGCGTGCCAGAACATGGTGCCGTGGTCGATACGCTTGCCCTCTTCGTCCGGCCAGGTATCGCTGTGGGCGTCGAAGTGGATCAGCGACAGCGGGCCGTGCTTGCGGGCGTGGGCCTTGAGCAGCGGATAGGTGATGAAGTGATCACCGCCGAAGGTCAGCATCGCACTGCCCGCGTTGAGGATATGTTCGGCGTGGGCCTCGATGCATTCCGGGGTCGACTGCGGCGAACCGTAATCGAAGTCACAATCGCCGAAGTCGACGACCGCCAGATGATCGAACGGATCGAAAGTCCATGGCCAGTGGCGCTCCCAGGCAATCCCGGCGGACGCGGCGCGAATTCCCCGCGGTCCGAAACGCGCGCCGGGGCGGTTGCTGGTGGCGGTGTCGAACGGCACGCCGCTGACTGCCACGTCGACGCCGCGCAAATCGCGACTGTAGCGGCGACGCATGAAACTGGTGATGCCGGCGTAGGTGCTTTCGGCGGCGGTGCCATACAGGCTGTCACGGGTCATGGCCTGATCGTTTTGCATCGGGACGTCCATCTCGGGTTCCTTATTATTAGCGGCTACGGAAAGCTGTCCACACGCGAGTGCGCTGGCGCATGTCCTTGAGGCTCATGCTGCGGTCAGCGTAGAGCCGTTCGCGAACCTCGGCAGGCGGGTAGATGTCCGGGTCGGTGCGCACCGCCTCATCCACCAGCGGCGTCGCGGCCTGGTTGGCGGTGGCAAAGAACAGGGTGTTGGTCAGCGCCGCGACCGATTCCGGACGCAACATGAACTCGATGAACTGGCGTGCGGCTTCCGGGTGTGGGGCGTCCTTGGGAATCGCCAGGTTGTCCTGCCACACCAGGGTCCCTTCCTTGGGAATCCGGTAGGCGATTTCGTAGGGCTTACCGGCCTTGCGCGCCTGATCGGCGGCCATGCTCGCATCACCGTTGTAAGCCAACGCCAGGCACACACTGCCATTGGCCAGATCGTTGATCTGCCTGCCGCTGGCCACGTACAGCATCGAAGGCTGCAGCTTATGCAACAGCGCCTGGGCCGCTTCGAGATCGGCCTTGCTGGTGCTATAGGGATCCTTGCCCAGATAGTGCAATGCCAGGCCGATCACTTCCTGAGGCGAATCGATGATCGCAATGCCGCAGTCCTTGAGTCGGCTGGCGTATTCGGGTTTGAACAACAGATCCAGACTGTTGAGCGGCACGTTCGGCAAGCGTTTCTGTACCGCCTCGACATTTATCCCCATCCCCAGGGTGCCCCAGGTGTAAGGCACGCCATAGCGATTACCGGGGTCCACCGCCGCCAGTTTTTCCAGCAAATCCGGATCAAGGTTGGCGTAGCCCTTCAGGCCTTCGTGGGGAATGGCTTTCAATGCGCCGGCCGCCAGGCCACGCGCCAACACGCTGGACGACGGCACCACGACGTCATAGCCACTGCCACCGGTGAGCAGTTTGGTTTCCAGCACTTCCGGCACGTCGAAGGTGTCGTAGCGCACGTGAATACCGGTTTCCTGTTCGAAACGCTGCAGGGTTTCAGGGGCGACGTAATCGGCCCAACTGTAGAGATTGACGACGTTGTCCTCGGCCTGGACCGCTACGGCCATGGCAAGGAACAGCGCGGGAACACACATCTTGAACACGGTAGCCATGACGAACACCTGACCGGAGGAAGTGGTTGCAGGATGCGCCGTCGGATACATTGATAAAATATAACGATTATCAACCTGACATTACCCAGGAGTAATGTTTGATGCTCGGTCAACTCCACGATCTGGATCTGCACCTGTTGCGCCTGTTTGTCAGCGTGGTGGAGTGTGGCGGCTTCAGCGCGGCCCAGGGTGAACTGGGCCTGAGCCAGTCCAGCATCAGCCAGCAAATGGCCAAGCTGGAAACCCGCCTCGGCTATCGGTTGTGCAGCCGTGGCAAAGGCGGATTCCGCATCACGCCCAAGGGTGAACAACTGCTCAATGCCACCCGAGGGCTGTTTGAATCCATCGAAGCATTCCGTCATCAGTCCAACGGCGTGGCCGGACGCTTGATCGGCGAAGTGCGCCTGGGCTTGTCCGAAGCCCTGGACCCATCGGTGTTGCAACGGGTGGCCGAAGCGATCCGGCGTTTTCGCGAACGCGACGAATCGGTGCGCATCGAGTTGATAAGCGCCATGCCCGGTGAAATGGAGCGCTTGCTGCTGCAACAGCGGCTGGACCTGGCCATCGGCTATTTCTCCCAGGTGCAGAGTGCTTTTGATTATCGCGAGCTGTTTACCGAAACCCAGCACCTGTACTGCGCGCAAGGCCATCCGCTGTTCAACAACGACGCGCCGGATGACCTGGCGTTGCAGGCTTGCGACCGGGTCGATCACCCTTACCGCTTCCTGCGTGGCGAGGAGCCATTCCAGGGCAAGCTGTGCTCGGCGCGTTCAGAACAGGTCGAAGGCACCCTCACCTTCATTCTGTCCGGCAAGCATGTCGGCTATCTGCCTGAACACTTTGCCCGTCACTGGGAGGACAAGGGGCTGCTGCGGTTGGTGCGCCGCAAAGGCATGAGCTTCGACGTGGCGTTTCACCTGGCCCGGCACCGGGCACAGGTGCCGGGGGATGCGCAGAAGGCGTTCGAGGAAGACTTGTTGGCGGCGTTTGCCTGAAACGCCGGTTTCCCTGCCACCTATGAACATTGTGGGAACGGGCTTGCTCGCTCCCACAGGGAATGTGGTGGATACAGGGCTCATCGCTCGCCACAAAATAGTCTTTCTGGCATCCTGCGCCTCCATTTTCTGACCCGGCCCGCCCCTGGACCATGAACACCTCTGAAAAACCCCCTGCCCCACGCCACAATGACCTGATCTACGGCCTCGACGACCGCCCGCATCTGACCGCCACCGTGTTTGCCGCCCTGCAACACGTGCTCGCCAGTTTCGTCGGCATCATCACGCCGACGCTGATCATGGGCAGCGCCCTGGGCCTGCAAAGCGAAATCCCCTACCTGATCAGCATGGCGTTGTTCGTTTCTGGCCTGGGTACCTTTGTTCAGGCGCGACGCTTCGGTCCGATCGGTTCCGGCCTGCTGTGCCTGCAAGGCACCAGTTTCTCGTTCATCAGCGTGATCCTCAGTGCCGGTTTCATGGTCAAGGCCCGGGGTGGCGGCACCGATGAAATCCTCTCGACAATCTTCGGCGTGTGCTTCTTCGCCGCGTTCATCGAAGTGGTATTGAGCCAGTTCATCGGCAAATTGCGCATGCTGATCACCCCGGTGGTGACCGGTACGATCATCACGCTGATGGGATTGTCGCTGATCAAGGTCGCCATGACCGATATTGCCGGCGGTTTCGGTGCCACCGACCTCGGCGCGGCCAGCCACCTGGGCCTGGCGGCGTTGGTACTCGGGACCATCGTGGTGTTGAACCGGGTGGACGTACCCTTCCTGCGTCTGGGGGCGATTGTCATCGGCTTGACCCTCGGCTATGTCGTCGCCTGGCTGCTGGGCCACGTCGATTTCGCCAGCCTGCCCGCCGTACCGCTGATGAGCGTACCGGTGCCGTTCAAGTATGGTTTCTCCTTCGATTGGGTGGCGTTCGTGCCGGTGGCGGTGATTTTCCTGGTGTCGCCACTGGAAGCGGCCGGCGACCTGACCGCCAACTCGATGATCTCCCGGCAGCCGGTCAAAGGCCCGCTCTACATCCGCCGGATCAAGTCCGGATTGCTGGCCGACGGTCTCAACTCGGCCATGGCCGCCGTGTTCAACAGCATGCCGATGGTGACGTTCGCCCAGAACAACGGCGTGATTCAGTTGACCGGCGTAGCCAGCCGTTACGTGGCGTTTTTCATTGCCGGGCTGCTGGTGATGTTGGGGTTGTTCCCGATGATCGGCGCGGTGCTGCAACTGATGCCCAAGCCGGTACTCGGTGGTGCCGAACTGGTGATGTTCGGCACCGTGGCCGTGGCCGGCATCAAGATCCTCGCCGAAGCGGGCCTGCATCGACGCAATATGCTGATCGTGGCGATTTCCATTGGCATGGGCCTGGGTGTGGCGGCCGTGCCGGAAGTCCTGCGGGAATTGCCAAAGGCGTTGCACAACATCTTCGAATCGCCGATCACGGTCGGTGCGCTGTGCGCGATCCTTTTGAACATCTTCCTGCCCGAGGAATTCATCGAGCTGGAAGAAGACGATTTCGATCCGGAAGCCTCAATCCTGCAGGTCATGGAAAACCCGGATGTCCCGGCCAAGGGTGAACCCGAAACAGCTGCGGTGATCGCAAGGTTGAACAGTTAGATAGTTGCCCGAGTCCTGCAGGAGCAAAGAATCGTTCACACATCCAATGTGGTAGCGAGCCTGCTCGCGAAGAGGTCGGCACACTCAACATTAATGTCGAATGTTGCGCCGCCTTCGCGAGCAGGCTCGCTCCCACAAGGATTACGAGGTGAAACGGACACCCGGTTTAGCCCGCTCATCCACCGTCAACTCGAACACATCCGGGCGCGCGTAATGTCCGACCACGTCGTAATCGTAACGGGCGCGGATCAAGTCATCGGTGTCGATTGGCGCCGTCAGCAAACCGGCCTCGCCACGCAATGGCCCGGCCAGGATGTCGCCCATGGGACCTACGATCACGCTGCCCCCGGCGATCAACGGTCGATCCGCTGGCCAATTCGCCACTTCTATACCCAAGGCCTGCGGCGAGTCCTGCACCTGACAGGCGCTGACCACAAAGCACCGGCCTTCATGGGCGATATGGCGCATGCTCACCTGCCACATCTCGCGCTCGTCCACCGTCGGCGCACACCAGACTTCCACCCCTTTGGCATACATTGCAGTGCGTAGCAGCGGCATCATGTTTTCCCAGCACACCACCGCGCCGATCCGCCCGGCCTGACTGTCAATCACCGGCAAGGTCGAGCCATCGCCTTTGCCCCAGATCAGCCGCTCCGTGCCGGTCGGCATCAGCTTGCGATGTTTGCCGACCAGCCCCGCCTGCGGGTCGAAGTACAATGCGGTGCAATACAACGTGCTCCCCGCCCGTTCGATGACGCCGATGACCAGATTTGCACCCGTGCGCGCAGCCAGGCCGGCCAGCGCTTCGGTTTCTGCGCCGGGGACATCGATGGCATTGGCAAAATAACGGGCAAACGCCTCGCGTCCTTCCGGCAGCCGATAACCCAGCTGCGTGCCGAAGCCCTCGCCTTTGGGGTAGCCACCGAGCAGCGCCTCGGGCATTACCACCAAGGCGGCGCCGGATTCGAGGATAGCGTTTTCATAGGACAGGATCTGTTCCAGGGTCTGTGCCTTGCCCCCGGGCAAGGCTCCGATTTGCAGGGCGGCAACAATTGACTTGGGCATCGTGATAACTCCGTTGGCGTCTGGTGTTGCTCATTTTCAAGCGCCACAAGGCCATGAATAAAGCCCAACTCGCTGCTGAATGATATGAGCCAGATGAATATCAACGCCTTGGTGAGAAACAGATCACTTGATAAATGGTTCTTCGAACACCGCTACTCTTTACATCGCTGCGGCAAAACACAGTGGGATCAGGACTTGAGGATCAGGATGAAAAAAACCAAAGGACACCTGCTGGGCCTGGCGACCTTGTTGCCAGCCCTCCTTGCCCAGGCCGATGACGGCGCTATCAGTTTCCGGCTGCCAGGCCAATTCGGCGCACTGGCCGCGACGCCAGTCGAACCCGGCTGGAGCCTGCCGCCGATTTACTATCACTTCAGCGCCGAAGCCCTATCGGACTGACTTCCACATATCATGAACAACGCCCCATTCACTGTTTAATGATATGAACTCAATGAATATCACCAACATCGATCTCAACCTGCTCAAAGTTTTCGAGGTGTTGCACGAAGAATCCAGCGCCAGCCGCGCTGCACTGCGCCTGGGCGTGACGCAGTCGGCCGTCAGCGCGGCACTGCGTCGGTTGCGCGAGGTGTATGGCGATCAGCTGTTCGTACGCACCGGTCGTGGCCTGTCGCCAACGCTCCAGGCCAATCAACTCAAGCCGGTGGTCAGCGATGCCCTGAACAAATGCCGCCAGAGTCTGGCAATGGTCGACCCCGACGCCAGCCATTACGACGGCCGCTCCGTGACCGTGGGCATGTCGGATGATTTCGAGATTGCCTACGGCCGGCGAATGATCGAAGAAGTCGCCCGACGCGCGCCGAAGCTGCGGCTGATCTTTCGCCAGACCCACAGCCAGATCGTTGCCCAGGCCTTGATGGAGCGCAGCATCGACCTGGCGATCACCGCTGGCGGGCTTGCCGAACGCCTGCTCAGTCGACAGGTGTTGGGGGAAGGGGGTTATGCGTGTCTGGTGGATACGCTGAGCCTGGGCGCAGACCAGCAAAACATCAGCCTTGAAGAGTTCGTTGCCCGCGAACACATCCTGGTGTCGTCGGGAGGTTTCATCGGCATTACCGACGAGGGACTCGCGGCGCTGAGCATGACTCGGCGCGTCTGTGCCTCGACCACCCATTTTGCGGCATTGCCGCATCTGCTCAAGGGCAGTCAGGCGGTGGCCACCATTCCGGCCCACGCGGCCCAAAGCATCGCGGCGCTCAGCGGACTGGCACTGCTGCCCTGCCCCCTTGCGTTGCCTCGCTACCCGATCGAACTGGGCTGGCGCACCAGTGCCCAGCTCGATCCGGTGGTGTTGAAGGTGCGCGAGGCAATTGTCGCAAGCTTTATGTAGGCGTTACTTGTTGGCGGCCATCAGGCGATTGACTTCGCTGCGCACCATGTTCGAGAACTCTGGTGGCGACATGCCGTCGAGTTCGGCGCGGACCCACTCGGCCCACTTGCCTTTGCGTTTGGCGCGCTCACCAAACAACCGAGCGGCTTCGCCCTTGGCTTTGCCCAGGTTGTTTTGCCAGAGTTCGAACAGACGGGATTTTTCATCTTCAAGCGCAGCGCGCTCGGCAAGGGATTTGTCGGCCAGATTGAAGCTCATGGGAATTTCCTGCTGCGTAAATAGGAGACATCTTACACTGTAGGAAGAATCGTCCTGAGCAGGATTTGCATCCGGATCGAGTCTGCGCGCAAAGTCGCTGCAACTTTTTCAATCGCGGCGCACTCCATTGTTCACTGTCCACTCACCTGCAAGGAGTACTTCAATGGCCCGCAAAACCGCCGCCCAAGCCGCCGAAGACCAAATCAAGGATCAAGCCTTCAGCGAGCTTCAGGCTCTGATCGAAGAGTCGGAAAAACTGCTCAAAAGCAGCGCCTCACTGGTAGGTGAGGAAGCGGAAACACTGCGAGGGCAAATCGCCCTGAAACTCCAGCAGGCCCGGGATTCGGTGACCAGCGTGCGTAACCGGACACTGCCCGCCGTCGAAGCCACCGAAACCTACATCGGCGGTCATCCCTGGCAAACCGTGGCGGTTTCCGCCGGCTTCGGTCTGGTGGTCGGGTTGTTGCTGGCCCGACGGTAAACAGCACACGCAAAAATTCAGAATTGAAATGCAATCCCCTGTGGGAGCGAGCCTGCTCGCGAAGACGGCGTATCAGTCGACATCAATGTTGCCGGGTATACCGCCTTCGCGAGCAGGCTCGCTCCCACACGTTATGCCACGTCAGCTTACTCCGGCCAGTTCCCGCAGATTGGCCAATGTCTGCGCATCGAGCGCAATGCCATTGTCCTGCGATTTGGCACGTTGATAATGGCGCCGATCCCCCGGCAATCGCTTCAGTCCCACGCCATGCATCTGCCGCACCAGCTCCTGGCTGCGCTCGGCGAAGCTCTGCCCGGCGGCTTTGCTCGGGTCGATGACGATCAGCAACTGACCGGTCCATGGCGTCTTGGCGCCAGGGTGATTTTTCCAGTCGAACTCGAAAGAAAAATTGCCCCCGGTCAATGCCGCGGCCAACAGCTCGACCATCATCGACAACGCCGACCCCTTGTGCCCACCGAACGGCAGCAACGCGCCGCCTTCGAGAATCGCTTTCGGGTCCTGGGTCGGCTGACCGAGGCCGTCCACACCCATGCCCGGTGGCAAGCGCTCGCCTTTGCGTGCGGCAATCTGCACGTCGCCATGGGCAATGGCGCTGGTGGCCAGATCGAACACAATCGGCTCGCCGCCGGCGCGAGGCGCGGCGAAGGCGATGGGGTTGGTGCCAAACAACGGCCGGTCGGCGCCGTGGGGCACCACACAGGTCATGCTATTGACCACACTGAGCGCCACCAGCCCTTCGTAGGCGAACGGTTCGACGTCCGGCCACAGCGCAGCAAAGTGGTGGGAGTTGCGGATGGCGAGCACCGCGATGCCGGCACTGCGGGCCTTTTCCACCAACAAGGTCCGTGCCGCCGCGAGCGCCGGTTGCGCAAAACCATTGCCGGCATCGACCCGGACAAAACCGGAGGCCACATCCTCAACCACCGGAACGGCCTTGCCATTCACCCAACCGCTCTGCAACGTCGATACATAGCCGGGCATGCGGAACACGCCGTGACTGTGGGCACCATCGCGTTCGGCGCCCGCGCAGTTTTCAGCCAGCACCCGGGCGACATCGGCAGAGGTGCCGTGACGCAGGAATATCTTCTCAAGCAATGCCGTCAACTCAGCGAGCGACAGGTTTTGCGAGACAACAGCAGACACATCATCGAGTGGTGCAGACATCTGAAGCTCCAGACTAATTATTGGAGGGAACAACAGCGTAGGTAGACCGCCGATTAACAACGCGCGGCGAGCGAGCTGTCAACCCTTCGCTTGCGACTGTTTGCACAAACACCGGCTGCCCGTGCGTTAACTATCTACCGCCTGGACTCTGTTACCGTTTTCTAGTCTCGACGCTCCATCCATTGGCGCTCTGCGTAGTGCCTTGCACGAGACTCGACAATGCCTGCATCCGTTACCCCACTGTTTTTCCCCGAAGCCCTGAATTCCCCCGACCGTTGGACTGAATTGGGCAAAACCCATGGGCTGACGCAAAAGGATTTCCAATGGTTCAACCACGTGAAACTGGCCAGCCATGCGTTACGCAATCAACAGAAACAGCCGATGCTCGCCGAAAGAATCCTGGTCAGTACGGGCAACCTGTCTCTCCCTCTGGCAGGCTGTTTTGTTCTGAGCGCCACGCCCGATGACAATGGCGAGATCCTCTACACGCCTTATGCAGGCATAAAGAAATTCAAGAGCCGCACAGCGTTGTCCAAGCAAATCAAAGACCAATTGGATAGCGCGGAAGAAGACGATGACTTGCTTGTATTCATGTCATTGTCCGCACGCAAGACGTTGGCCGAAGCCTCTGATATCACGGTGAAGTTCGAGACCATCGACGGAGACGTATTTCAAGATCAGAGCACCGTGATCGAAACCAGCCAACGCGGCAACGATCAAGCCATGCTTGACGAGCTCAAAGAGCTGCCATCGCTCACCACCCTGCTCAATACCGTACTTGATGAATTATTGCAGTCGAACTTTCCGGGTCTGAAACAAAGCCAGACCCAGGTCAACTTTTACTCCGAAGCAGCCAACGACACCCAACCAGGCAGCACACCGACTCGACGCTGGATCAAATCCATGTCCCTGGGTGAGTCGGTGCTGCTGTACTTCCGTCATCAGCAATGGCCCGCCGGGCACTACCCGGAGTTTTCTCACAGCAAAAAGAAGCCGGTGAAACACGACCAGCAACACTGGGGTTCGGCGGTGCAAACTGCCGCAAGCAGTTTGATCAGTCAGTTGTCAAAAGAACTGCAAAATTACTGGGACAAGGCGAGTGTCGATGGCGCAACCCGTCGCGAGTTTTTTTCCCGGGCCATTCTTGAGAAAGCGCGGGCCGAACTGCTGCTCAAGCGCGAGGCCGAGATTATCACCGCGGAACAAAGCCGAACCCTGCACTCGCTGCTCGAGTCGTCCTCGACGCTGACCCTCGAAACCGTGCGGTTGTGGGAATACCAGCCGAACTACGTAGAGCTCGCCGGTTCGCTGATGATCAGCAAGGAAAGCACCCATGCTTTCCTCTACACCCCTAGCCGGGGTTTGCTGGTTCTGAAGGACTATCAGGATCTCAAGAAAACCCTGATGACAAAATCAGTTTCAGCCGGCCACGACGATGAGCTTTACGGCCTCATGAGTCTTGAGGAACGCAACCTTTTCATCGGCTTCCATCAACCGCAAATCTCCGGTGCCGCGATAACCGGCTCGGTGTTCAAGACGCTGTTTGAGTCAATCATCAGCAAACAAGTGCAAAACATGGACTATGCCCTGCAGGTATTGCGCCAGAGCTACGGCGCCGTGGACATCCATGCCTTGTTCGACAAGGCGTTGGACATCCGCTCAATGGTCGGCGAGCAACTTCTGACGCTGGACGTCAATGAACGCTGGAGCACCCGACCGGCCTGGTTGGACAATTTCCAGTCTTCGATGGTGCTGGCCGATACTGCGGCGACTTACGTCAAGACCCTCAATTCTGTCGAATCGCCGATCAGCAGTGAATTCGCCAGCCAACCGATCGACACGAAAGCTGCACAACGCGTGTATCTGGAAAACATGAAACCACGGCTGGCCCATGCCCTTTCCGTGGGCGTACGCGCAGAGGCCGCCCTGCGCGAACTGGGTGGCACCTTGCGCAATGCCGATTGGCAGCTGGTCGATACCGTTTTCAACCCGGACCTTGCGGACCGTAAAACGCGTCGGGCGGTCAAGAGGTTCCATCCGGACGTCTTTTCCCTGGTGCTGGAGTGCTCCGGTCAGAACGACCTGTTGCCTTTGGCCAATTGCGTGCTGTTGACCGAGCGAGGTGGACTCGACATCCAGCATTCCGGGCGTGCCATCCTGTGGACGCCGGCGGCCGGGCTGGAAGTGTTCGCCACGCTCGGCATTGCACGGCAGCAACTTGACCGGCGCCTGCGCGATGCTCAAAAACGCCTGGTGCTGCTGGAGAATCTCAGCCCCGACCAGTATCAATTCCATCGTCGCTACACGCTCAACAAGCTGCAACTGATCGAAGGCAACGTTTTGCAGCATGTGGCGCAATCGGCCATTGATCACTTCCTGGAACGTTGTGAGTACCTACGCTCATTGAAACGTGACGCCAAGCTGCAAGAGAAGGCGCTCAAAAAACTGACGAAGACGTCCATTGATATCAACTTACGCAGAGCCGCGTCGATCGCCGAGGCCATTACCCGCCAACACTCCCTGCCGGCCTGGCTGGGTATGGCGTCCGCCGAAGAACAGCGCCTGCACTTTGAATTGTTGCAGCAATACAGCAACAACGTGACCGACGACAAGGACTACCTGCATGGGGTGCAAACGCTGGCGGACTATGTTCGTCAGACACTCAAATCACTACTGGCGAGGCGCTTCCCAGGACAATCCCTTGATCCCGACAAGATTGAGATCACCCCGCAACTGGCTTTCGCGGGGCCTGCGAAAAGTCTGACCGATGTTGCCTTGAACCACGCCAACATCGCCCAGAACGCTAGGTTCCGGGTGGCGTCGAAAACCGCTGATGCCCTGCCGGATAGCCTGAACCAGATGGCCGTCAAGCAGCTGATACAGTCACTGAACATCCAGCAAGATTTTGGCAAACAGCTGACGGGCGCCCTGTCGGGCACCGGTTCCGCCGAACGCAAGTTGCGATTTACTCAACAATTACCATGGCAACTGTTGCAGCACGCCCATGCCTTGAAACTGCAACGGCATCTGTCCGGCAACGGTTTTGACTTGATCCGCCAGGTCCTCGACATGCCGGATGCCACCGCCCGCCACACGGTCGAAGGCGCCCATGCCATCATCAGGCCGCTGGAACTGATCAAGACGGCCGGCGCCGCCGCCGTCAAAACCCTGGGCCTGTACCTGATTGGACCCGGCAGCGGACATAAAGGATCGCAGATCCTGTTTGCGCCCTATCGCGCGGGGCCGGTATTCGCTGAGTTCGACACCGAGGCCGACCTTGTCGCGGCCATCAACACACCTGGGGAGCTTCAGGATCTGCTTATCCGCCGTCTTCCGGAAAATCAGCAGGCATCGTTTCGCAACCTCTTCAAGTCAAGCATCGGCGAAACCAGTGAAATCACCCTGGGATCCACCGCCATCGACGGTAACGTGCTCATCCGGTTATTCAACGACAACGCCAACCTGCTTACGCAGATGCTCGGCAGTCGGTCGAAACCGAGCGAGCAGTCGGACTGGGACGCGGTCAAACAGCTGTTCAGCTCTGGCATCCAACAAGTCTCCGGCCTCTTGCCGGGCAAACTCTCGCGCATCCTGTTTTTGTGGCAAAGCTTCAAGGATTTCAAGGAATCCGCCGAAGCCCTGCAGAACCAGCATTGGAAACGTGCGCTACGGGGCTTTATCGCCGGAGCGGCGGAAATGATTTCGCTGGGCAGGCTTGAACTCGAGGCTTCACTGATCCCTGAGCAATCGGCCTCCAACGCCGCGCCGGTCGATACTCCGGCGCACGCGCAACCATGGTCGCAGGTGCGATCCACTTCAACGCAACGCACTCTGCTGCAGCATTTTGAAACCACGTCTGTTCAACTGAAGGATCTGAAAAAAAACAACGCCAACGGGACGTACCTCGACGCAACCGGCACGCTTCAATACGCCCCTATTGCAGGCAAGGTTTATCCCGTGAAAAAAGCCGGCAAGGTATGGCAGGTGATCAAGGACAATCAGCAAGGTCCTGCGCTGCTGACCACCTCCGACAAGCAACTGGTCATCGATCCGAACACGCGGAGCATACGTTTCGGAAAAGCCGTGTCAAAAATGCATAACCAATTTGTCGCCAGCCATGAAGCGCGGCGGGCTTTGAACATAGAAGCGCGAGGAATGGCGGAAATTCGCGCCAAATTCCCGGACAAGGCCACCATGCTCGTGAACGCGATTGACCTGGCTCGCTTTTACGCGTTCAACAGCCTGCACAACCTCGCTCAACTCAGGGTGCTCACCCAGGGCACACGGCTGGATACTTTCTTGAAAGAATTCTTTGATGTCGGCAACGTCGATGCAAGCCTGCTGGACAAGATCAAGGAAACCATCGTGCCCGTCTGCAACGCCCTGGTGGATCCCGACAATGATTTGCTCAACGACGATCGACTGGTCGTCGGCTCAAACAGCAAAGTGGACGCCGATGTGATCGCTTTTACCAATACACGCGACCCACTCAAACGCGTGCATTTCTCGGAGCATTTTTTTGATCCTCAACTTGATTGGTATGAAAACTCTTTGACAGAGCCCTTTGATGTCATCGCTCACAGCCAGGCTTCCACGATCATTCACGAACTGTCGCATCAGACCAAAAAAGCGGTGGACATTGTGTACGTTGAGGCGAGGCGTCCGTTCAGCGATCTTGTGGAGACCCTTACCGGACAGGGCCAGGCCATGAAACAGCAGCAGATCGAGCTGCAGCGAAATGCATTGTCGTTGCGTACCCCCAGAGATGAGTTGTTTGCCAAATGGAACGCAGACCTCAATGGCTGGATCGATTTAGAAGATACTGAACTTGCCTATGATGAAATCGACGCAATACTGGAAGTAACCGGCTGCAAAACACTCGAAGAAGCCCGGGATGCCTTCCTGGATACAAAAAAAGCGGAACATCGAATCAACATCATTTTGCGCAATGCCGACTCGATAGCGCGTCTGATCTGCGAAATGGGTCGACAACTGGACCCGGTGCCGGTGGTCAATCCCTGATAGCCAACGCCGCCTGTAGGAGCGAGCGCCTACAGGCGTGATAGATCGTCTTGATCATTTTTTCACGTCGTTTAAGGATAATGTTGTCCATGGACGCTGCCTTTACGCCCACGCACGCAAAAAAATCTGCACATTGATGTTTAATTGCCATGATCGATGTTTTCGCAGGCTGCCCTCAAGGTTAGAATGGCGCAAATCAGGATGAGTCAATGACCGACAGCCCTTTCTCTCAAGCCGAATACGACGCCATCACTGATGCCGCTGCGCACTGGTGCATGCGCTTGCACGCCGATGACTGCACGCCACAAGAGCGCCTGGCATTCGAGCAGTGGCGGGATGTTCATCCGCTGCACGCCTTCGAATACGAGGCCATGCTGGAAATCTGGGAAGTCGCGGGCGATCTGCCGCACCCGGAGCCTGTCGTCTCGCCGATGGTTCAAGTGAAACCGCAAACCCCATGGCGCACCTTTGGCATGGCCGCGGCGGTCTGCGCGCTGGCGATGCCTTTGGCGGCTTACAGCGGCTGGAACCTCGGTTGGCTACCGGATTCGTACCAGCATTTCGAGAGCACTGACAATGTGCGGCAGGTCACTTTGAAGGACGGCAGCCGGGTCGAACTGAACCTGGGCACTGAGCTGACCTACAGCAACTACAAGGACCATCGCCAGGTCACCCTGAAAAAAGGCGAAGCCTTTTTCAGCGTTGCCCACGACACCCGTCACCCGTTCGTAGTGAAGGCCGCCGAAGGGAAAATCAGGGTCACCGGGACCCAGTTCAACGTCTGGATGTATGAAGACCAGGTGAAAGTAAACCTGATTGAAGGCTCGGTGCTGGTCAGCAGCAATGATGACCTGCCGGGGGACGGTCTGAGGCTTGGTCCGTCGATGCAGGCGAGCTACGGCCATGGCGACTTCATGCCACGGATCAGCCAGACCTACGACAACGACAACTCGCTGGCCTGGCGCAGCGGCAAACTGGTGCTCGACAATCTGGCGCTCAACGACGCGCTGCCGCTGATCAATCGTTACCTGGAAACGCCTTTGGTGGTTGCCGATAACAGCACCGGCGCGATCCGTATCGGCGGCATCTACAACATCAAGGAACTCAACACCCTGGTAGCGACGCTGCCCAAGGTGCTGCCGATCTACCTGACGCGCAACAAGGACGGCAATCCGGTCCTCAACTCCATTCCGCAACGCACGCCAAAAAGCTGAAGGCCGCCACCCTTGCGGGGTGCGGCCTTCATGCATCAGTCAAACACCTGTCATTTTACTGCGCGACCACCTTTTCGTCCTGTTCGCGGATAGTGTGCGCCTGATAGTGCGGATCCGACTTGATTTGCTGCTCGGTAAACGGCAACACGCTCATTTGCTTCCTGGAAAACGCCAGGGTCTGATCATTGGCGTGTTTCGACGCCGGATCACTGGACAGCGAGAATGTCAGCAGCCCTTGAGCCTGCGGTCCCTTTTCGTCGAAGGTCACCACCTGCAAGTAGCTGGTGCCACTGACGACTTCACGCTTGCCGTCGCTTCTGGGAACGCTCTGAATGGCGTTATACACACCCAGCGTCCCCGGCCCGCCGTGGATCGGCGTTTGCCGGCCGCCACTGCTGACCACCTGGATATCGCCCCAACGGCTGTCCGGTTTCAGTCCTGACGCATTGACGAGCTCGACCGACGCCAGCATCGCCTGACGCAACGCCTGTGCCACTTCAGGCCGGTCGACCGCCAGGCCACGCGGGGTGTGTTGCGGGTCTTTCGGATCGAACGCCACGCGCCAGACATCAGGGGCCTGTTCGAGAGGCTCCATGACATTCTGGAAATGCACGAAGCCCAGGCCGCTGTCGAGGTTCGCCTTGCGATCCCAGGCCTTGAGACTGGCACACAGCGGCGCCAGGGTTTGGCCATCGGCCCCCAGATCCGCCGCGCAGAATTGCAGCAGGTCCGGCATGACTTGCGCGGCCTGATACACCTGGTCATCCATCACCATGTGTTGTAGATCCGCAGCCTTGAGCGGCCCGGCCTTGGCCAGTGTATTCAGGCGATCCAGGGCAAATCGCGAACGCATGCCCAAGGGCTGGCTGTCCTGGCTGATCAATGGCGAAAAACCGGTCAGCGGCTGTGCCGGGTTGGCCATCCACGCCGAGTCGTTGGAATGCTGCACGAAGTCCTTGCGCAACAGTTGCGGTAACTTGTCCGAGGCATAAATGCCCTTTTGCGCCGCTTGCGGGTCGATGTCCCAGGCGCAGGCACTGTTGGAGCCGTCGAGGATGATCATTTGCAAACCGATGCGCGGATCGCTGCACTGCGCCAGTTTCTCGGCACTGACGTTCGGCACCACCGACAGGTTCATGTAGAGCGTTTGCCCCTGATCGTCCGCCGCCAGGGTGTTGACCCACGGAATACCCTGGATCTTGTGCACCGAATCCTGAAAATCCTTGAGGTTGTCGGCACGGTTCATGGCGTACCACTGCTGCAATACGCGGTCGTTATCCAGGTTAGCGTCACGCAAGCTGTAGGCAAACCGGCTGTCCCAGTCCAGTTTGCCGGGCCACTGCACGATCGGGCCGAACTGCGAGCTGTAGACCACATGGGAAACTGCCTTGACCGAACCATCCGGCTGTTTCACGTCGACCGTCAGTGTCTGTTTGTGCATGGGCAGGGATTGGCCGTCGAGCAGGTACCGGGTCGAATCCTTGGGGTCCAATTGCAGGCGATACAGGGTGAAGTGCTTGGACGAATCCACGGTGTGGGTCCAGGCCAGATGCTGATTGAAACCAATGTTGATCAGCGGCAGGCCAGGCAACGCGGCGCCCATCACGTCCAGTTTGCCGGCAATGGTCAGGTGCATCTGATAAAAGCGCATGCCGCCGACCCAAGGGAAGTGCGGATTGGCCAGCAACATGCCGCGCCCGTTGAAGGAGCGCTCCGCGCCTATCGCAACGGCATTGCTGCCACGGTCGAGGGCAAAGCGCTGCCTACGCAAGTCAGCTACCTGAAACGCCGACTGTTTTCCGGTATTCGTCGTGGCGCCAGCCGGCGGCGTAGCGCCCGCCAGCGCTTCGGCAAACTGGCCTACACCACCTTCCACCAACAGGCGACGGGTCAGCTTGACCAGATCCTCGGTGGTGATCTCCCGCACCCATTTGCCCTGGCACTGCTGCGGCAGCCCCAGGGTCCGACGCTCCGTCAGGGACCGGTTATAACCGGCCACATAGCCCTCGATCAGCGCGCGCACTTCAGGGGGTTGCGCCTGCCAGAACCCGGCAACGGCCCGGGGCGTGTTCAACCAGGTGAAAAACAGATCGCTGACCCGGTTCTCGCGTTCTTCGACCGTGAGCTGATCCGGACCGAAAAATCGCGAACGTTGACCGTTCACCGTGACAATCTCATTGGCCAACAAACACAGGTTATCCTGAGCATAGGCATAGCCGATTCCATAACCGAGCCCTCGCTCGTTCTCGGCCCGAATATGTGGCACGCCGAAACTGGTCCGGCGGATATCGGCACTGGCCTGCTCAGGCTGGCTGCGGGCGTTCGCCGCAAGACTCAGCCCCAGAAACACACCCGCCAGGCTCAACCTGGTTAACTGGCTGGAAATAATCACACTCGCTCCTGATCGAAAAACGATGGTCACAGTTCTGCGTACTGACACGCACTGCGCATCCTTTCAGGGACGAAGCAAACGGTAAAAATTTAGGAAAAAAGACCGCGATCCAGCGGCACCTTACTGACCGGTAACGCCACGATGACGAAATTTCTACATTTAAGTCTTCATGATTTGCGTGGCTCATACGTCTTGTTAGCTAAGAGCGCCCATTTTTCCTGATCAGGCTCTGAAAAGGAGTTTTTGCAATGTACAACTCGCAACTGCCAACGGACGGTAGCAACGCGCCAAAGAGCACTTCCATCGGGGTCGGTGTTTTCGACCAGCGTACCGAACGCCACGGCAACGAGCGGATTAGGTTTCTGCTCAAAAGCTTTGGCCTGCGAACCAGTCTGATTCGTCTCAAAGTCATCGACGCCCTGCTGACGGCCGCCGAAAACGACCGCAGCCTGGGTGTGCGCGGTGTGCACAATCACTTGCTGGAACTGGATATTCCCCTGTCCTTCCTGAGCGTGCGCGAAGTGTTGAAACGCCTGTGCAGCGAAGGCGTGATCGTGCTCAACGAAGACAAAAGCTACAGCCTGGACCCGCGAGCTGCAGCCGTTTTACAGCACCATTGATAACGCTTTACCTGTGGGAGACGGTTCAGGGCTTGACCTTGCGACGCATCACACCATTGATGACCACTACGACCACCGCCACGCCAATGGCGATGTACTGGAACAGTTTTTCGCTGATAACCCCGGTGTTCTGCAAATAAGTCAGGCCAAACATGATCCCCAGCACGGCCAGGGCGATCAGAAGGGAATATTTCAAACGTTGCGACTGGGTCATTGGCCATTTCCTGAATGTAAGCCTGAAACTGAAAAAAAAGTATCCGCTTTGTATCCGCATGCATGCCAAGCCCCTGCCGTTTTCCGGGGATGGGGCGCAGCAAACAGGCTCTCATGTTACAGCCGATGAAACGTTTTGGCTTCATTGCGGCGATCACCATGAGGATTTTCAAATGTGGCGTCGAATCACACTGCTGATTCCCCTGCCGGCCCTGCTTTCCCCGAGCGGCTGTGTCGTCTTCCCCCACGGTGGCTGGCACCATGACCGTCACTACGATGACCGGGGCTGACCGGTTGATTACCCGCATCGTTAGCAACCCCCGACCTTCTGCAGGAGCAGAGCTTGCTCGCGAACACAAAACTGACAAATCTGTAATGTCGCCCTCATCTGACTGACAGCTTTGATCTAAGATCATGAAGCTGGCCAGCTTGTAGTAATTCGAAACACACCTTGAAGGTATGGCCGGAAAAACCGGTCAAAATGCGTTTTTTTCGCCCGCAATCCGAGACCCGTCACGACATGCGAATCCCTCTGCGTCTGGCTGCCTTGAGCGCCCTGTTCATTTCCTCCCTGGCCCAGGCCGCCGACCTGATCCCGATCGAAGTTCACCGCGACGCCAATTGCGGCTGCTGCAAGAAATGGATCAGCCACCTGGAGGCTAACGGTTTCAAGGTCGAGGATCATGTCGAAGCCAACATGAGCCAGTTCAAGCAAACGCATGGCGTGCCACCGCGCCTGGCGTCGTGCCACACCGCCTTGATCAACGGCAAATTCGTCGAAGGCCATGTCCCGGCCGATCAGGTATTGGCCCTGAGCAAGCGCGATGACCTGCTGGGCGTGGCCGCACCCGGCATGCCCATGGGATCACCGGGCATGGAAATGGACGGCATGAGCGATGCCTATCAAGTGATCGGCCTGAAAAAGGACGGCACGGATGTCATCGTGGCGGACTACCCCGCCCATTGATCTTCGGCGCCTACATCAGTTTGTTTCTGGCGGCCTTCGGTGCCGCTACGCTGTTGCCCCTGCAATCCGAAGCCGTGCTGGTCGGCCTGCTGCTCAGCGACCGGTATTGGCTGTGGTCACTGCTGGCGGTAGCAACACTGGGCAATGTCCTTGGTTCGCTGGTCAACTGGTGGCTGGGGCGTGCCATCGAACGCTTGCGCGACCGGCGCTGGTTTCCGGTCAGCCCTGCCCATCTGGAAAAAGCCCGAATCCATTATCAGCGCTATGGTCATTGGTCGTTGCTGCTCAGTTGGCTGCCGGTGATCGGTGATCCGCTGACCCTGGTTGCCGGGGTAATGCGCGAACCACTGGGGCGCTTCCTGCTGATCGTGACGCTGGCCAAAGGGGCCCGTTATGGGGTGCTGGCCCTGGCCACTGTGGCCTGGATGGGTTGAACCAACCGACGTGGTCATTGCCTGTTTAATGTCGCCCTAATCATGCCGATCCAGCATCGGCGGATGTCCTATGGAGTTCACCCATGCCCTTGCCCCTCACCCGCAGACTGTCCGGTCTGCTGCTGACCGCCATACTGCCCGTCATCGCTCACGCCGAACCCCCGGCATATGGCCCTGAACTGCAAGGTTTCGAATACCCCTACACGGTCAAGCATTTCGCCTTCGAGTCTCAGGGTAAATCCCTGCAGATGGGTTACATGGACGTCGCCGCCCATGGCAAGGCCAACGGGCGCAGCGTAGTGCTGATGCACGGCAAGAATTTTTGCGGCGCGACCTGGGAAACTTCGATCAAGGCCCTGAGCGACGCCGGCTACCGGGTCATCGCCCCGGATCAGATCGGCTTTTGCACGTCCAGCAAGCCGGACCACTATCAATACAGCTTCCAGCAACTGGCGAACAACACCCAGCAATTGCTCAAGGCCCTCGGCATCCAGAAAGCCACCCTGCTCGGCCACTCCACCGGCGGTATGCTCGCCACTCGCTATGCCTTGCAATACCCCGAACAGGTCGAACAACTGGCCCTGGTCAACCCTATCGGCCTGGAGGACTGGAAGGCCCTCGGCGTGCCTTATCGCACGGTGGATCAATGGTACGAACGCGAGCTGAAGCTCACGGCCGAAGGGATCCGCAACTACGAACGCAACACGTATTACGGCGGACGCTGGAAGCCTGAGTTCGACCGCTGGGTGGACATGCTCGCCGGCCTGAACAAAGGCCCGGGGCATACGCAAGTCGCGTGGAATTCGGCCCTGATCTACGACATGATCTTCACCCAGCCGGTCTACTACGAATTCCGGAACCTGAAGATGCCGACGCTGTTGCTGATCGGTACGTCCGATACCACGGCCATCGGCAGTGATATCGCCTCCCCGGAGGTCAAGGCGAAAATCGGCCACTACGACGTTCTCGGCAAACAAGTGGCCAAACTCATTCCCCAGTCGACCCTGGTGGAATTCCCCGGCATGGGTCACGCACCACAGATGGAGGAGCCGGCGCAGTTTCACAAGGCGTTGCTTGACTGGCTGAACAAAACCAACCCCGTGCGTTAATGAGGTAAGGCTGATGGCGGTGCAGATTGCAGTGATTGACGATTGGCAAGACGTGGCCCGAAACGTGGTCGATTGGTCCCGGCTGGAAGACATCGGCCAAGTGAGTTTTATCCACGACTACCCCGCCGACAATGAAACCCTGGCGCAGCGCCTGGAATCCTTTGAAGTGATCTGCGTGATGCGCGAACGCACCCGGTTTGATGAAGACCTTCTGCGCCGCTTGCCGAATCTCAAGCTACTGGTGACCGGTGGCATGCGCAACGCCGCGCTGGACTTCAAGGCCGCTGCCACCCTGGGTATTCAGGTGTGCGGCACGGACAGCTACAAACACGCTGCGCCCGAACTGACCTGGGCCTTGATCATGGCCGCGACCCGCAACCTCGTGGCCGAAGCCAACGCCTTGCGCGACGGCAAGTGGCAGCAAGGCCTGGGGGGCGATCTGCATGGCAAGACTCTGGCGATCCTCGGCCTGGGCAGCATCGGCCAGCGTGTCGCCCAGTTCGGTCAGGTCTTCGGGATGCGCGTGATTGCCTGGAGCGAAAACCTCACCGCGCAACGAGCCTCGCAAGTGGGCGTGACCTATGTCAGCAAGCAGGAGCTGTTCGAGCAGGCTGACGTATTGTCGGTTCATCTGGTCCTCAGCGACCGCTCCCGAGGACTGGTGGATGCCGAGGCCCTGGACTGGATGAAACCTTCGGCACTGCTGGTCAATACTGCGCGCGGGCCGATTGTCGATGAGGCTGCGCTGATCAAGGCCTTGCAGAAGCGACGTCTGGCGGGCGCGGCGCTGGATGTGTTCGATGTCGAGCCGTTGTCGCCTCATCATCCGTTTCGGACCCTGGAGAATGTGCTGGCAACGCCGCATGTCGGGTATGTCAGCCAGCAGAACTACCAGCTGTTTTTCTCGCAGATGATCGAGGATATCCGGGCGTGGTCTGGGGGGGAGCCGATTCGGTTGCTGAACTGATACCGCGTTATCGTTCATCGTCCGAACGCCGCCCGGAGCAAGCCCGCTCCCACAGTGGATTTTCAGTATTAGGAGATCCCTGTGGGAGCGGGCTTGCTCGCGAAGAGGCCAGAACAGACACCGCACAACCCAAACCATGCACCGCAATGGTGCAAAGCAATTGTTCACCCACGCACACCGATGTGACAGTCCTGCTTCATTTTCATCCGATTTCACAAAAAAACCTGCCCTTCGTCGGTGCGCAAGCCTCGTTATCCGGCACGTCCGTACCTCTTTAAACCGATTGTCGAACAATTTTGCCATTTGGGCTTTACCGCTCTAAGTTCTGGTCTAGGCTGACTTTCGCGGGGCGAAACCGGTCGGTCACAAAGCGGAAAAATAATCGAAACTTTTGCCGTTTGTGGTCGGTCGACTGAAAGGAAGGTGCGTTGCGACTGGTGCAATCCTTGCAATGGCTACTCCACCCAAACTGCTTCAGCGCATTGGGCAGCGCTTGCTCACCGATGTGCAGCGCTTTTGCGCCCGGCCACAGGATGTTTGGCCAATGAAATACCGTTTGCCAGAGCTAAGAATTAGATCAACAACACGGGAGACTCATATGATCAGTGCGGTTTTAGATGTTCAGGGAGAACGTGCTCATCAGCATGTCGGCGAATCGAGCGCCGTAAGTGCTCCCACTGCCCTGTCGATCAACGTTACCGCCACCAGAACGCTGACCCCGGTGGCCAAACAGAATCCCAATCGGAAAAAAGTGTTGTTCGTCACATCAGAGATTGCCGACCTGGTGAAAACCGGCGGTCTGGGTGATGTTTCTGCCGCACTGCCCCGGGCCATGACCCATCTGCACGACGTGCGAGTGTTGATTCCCGGTTACCCGCAGGTGCTGCACAGCGAAAACCCGATTCACATCATTGGTGAGCTGGGCGGGCATGCCGCGCTGCCACCCTGCAAGATCGGGCGCATGGACATGCCCGATGGCCTGGTCATTTACGTGTTGATCTGCCCCGAGCTCTATGAGCGTGAAGGTTCGCCCTACGGCGCCAACAATGGCCGCGACTGGCCGGATAACCACATTCGCTTCGCCCGCCTGGGCCTGGCCGCAGCCGATATCGCTGCCAATCTCGCACAAATTCACTGGTGCCCGGACCTGGTGCACGCCCACGACTGGCCTGCCGGCCTGGCGCCCGCCTACATGCACTGGCGCGGACAGCGCACACCAACATTGTTCACCATCCACAACCTGGCATATCAAGGTGTGACCAGCCTGGCTTCGTGCCCAGAACTGGGCATCCCCCATCATGCGCTGCAACAGGAAGGCATGGAGTTCTACGGCAAAATGTCGTTCCTCAAGGCCGGCATGGCCTATTCCAGCCACATCACCACGGTCAGCGCGACCTACGCCCAGGAGATCACTACCCCGGCCTTTGGTTGCGGTCTCGACGGTTTTCTTGCCGCCAAGACCCAGCAAGGTCTGCTCAGCGGCATTCCCAACGGCATCGATGAAAGCTGGGACGCCGCCACCGATACGCACCTGTTCCGTCCCTTCAGCATCGGCGACTGGGAAGGCAAGGCGGTCAATGCCGCCCACGTGCGTCAGTTGTTCGGCCTCGATGACTCCGAAGGCCCGCTGTTTGCCGTGGTGTCGCGACTGGTCTACCAGAAAGGCCTGGATCTGACCGAAGCGGTTTCTGAATACATCGTCAAATCCGGCGGGCAGATTGCGATCATCGGTCGTGGCGAGCCGGAAGAAGAACAAGCCATGCGCGAACTGGCCCTGCGCTTTCCCGGGCAGATCGGCGTACGCATCGGGTTCAATGAAACCGATGCCCGCCGCATGTTTGCCGGCAGCGACTTCCTGTTGATGCCTTCGCGCTATGAACCCTGCGGCCTGAGCCAGATGTACGCCCAGCGTTTCGGCTCGTTGCCGGTGGCGCGCAACACCGGCGGCCTGGCCGACACCATTGAAAACGGCGTGACCGGTTTCCTGTTCGACGAATCCACGGTGGAGAGTTATCAGGAGGCCCTGAGCCGAGCGTTCCATGTGTTTGCCTTCCCCGATCTGCTGAACGCCATGCGCTGCCGGGCCATGACCCAGCCTTTCAACTGGTGCCAGGCGGTCGAACCCTATGCCGAACTCTACGAACAGCTTGTGGCTAAAGCCCTGGGGAAATCGAACAAACAGTAAGAGGCTTTCAAGATGCCGTTACGGACCCTTGAGACCTGGCCCCACGGCGCAATCATGCTGGACGCTGAACACACGCAATTTGCGTTGTGGGCGCCAGATGCGTTCTACGTCAGTGTCGAACTGGAAAATGGACAGTCCTTGCCGTTGTTGCCTCAGGCTGACGGTTGGTTCGTGATCAACACCCGCTGCCCGGCGGGCACGGGTTACCGCTACAACATCGACGGCGAACTGGAGGTGCCGGACCCGGCTTCTCGCGCCCAGGCAGGGGATATCGACCAGCACAGCCTGGTGGTCGATCCCCACGCCTACTGTTGGCAACACAGCACCTGGCAGGGCCGTCCGTGGAACGAGGCGGTGATTTACGAGTTGCACGTCGGTGCGCTCGGCGGCTTTCAGGCCGTCGAGCAGCATTTGGCGCGCCTGGTTGAACTGGGGATCACCGCCATCGAACTGATGCCCGTGGCGCAATTTCCCGGTGACCGCAACTGGGGCTACGACGGGGTCCTGCCCTACGCGCCCCAGGCATCCTACGGCTCGCCCGAACAGCTCAAGCATCTCATCGACACCGCCCATGGCCACGGCCTGGCGGTGATTCTCGACGTGGTCTACAACCACTTCGGCCCGGACGGCAACTACCTGCACCGCTACGCCAAGAGCTTCTTCAATGAAGACAAACACACACCTTGGGGGGCGGCGATCGACTTCCGCCAGCGCGAGGTGCGCGACTTCTTCATCGACAACGCCTTGATGTGGTTGCTGGAGTATCGCTTTGACGGCCTGCGCCTGGACGCCGTGCATGCCATCGAAGACCCGGACTTTCTCCAGGAACTGGCGCAACGGGTACGCCAGCAGGTCGACCCGCCGCGTCACGTCTGGCTGATGCTGGAAAACGAACACAATCAGGCCAGCCTGCTGGAGCAAGGTTACGACGCGCAGTGGAATGACGATGGCCATAACGCCCTGCACGTACTGTTGACCGGTGAAACCGACGCCTACTATGCCGATTATGCGCACAATCCCACCGAACAACTGGCCCGCTGCCTGAGCCAGGGTTTCGTGTTTCAAGGTCATATCAATCGCCATGGCAAACCCCGTGGCGAACCCAGCGGGCACTTGCCGCCCAGTGCCTTCATTCTGTTTTTGCAAAACCACGACCAGATCGGCAACCGCGCCTTTGGTGAGCGCCTGCATCAACTGGCCCATCCCGACGCCTTGAAAGCCGCCACCGTGCTGTTGCTGCTGTCGCCGATGATTCCGCTGCTGTTCATGGGTGACGAGTATGCCGCCGAGCAACCGTTCCTGTTTTTCACCAGCCACCACGGCGAGCTGGCGCGGCTGGTGCGCGAAGGACGGCGCAATGAGTTTGCCGCGTTCAGTGCATTTGCCGATCCACACAAACGCGAACAGATTCCCGATCCAAATGCGCCAGAAACCTTCGAAGCGTCCCGACCTGCGGTGAGCGCCGGCAGCGCTTCGGCCATTCACGATTTGTATCGCCGGCTTTTGCAGATTCGCCATCAGCAGATCATCCCGCGCCTGCCGGGCGCCCAGGCATTGGGCGCAGAAAGGCTCGCCGATGGCGCGGTCTCGGCGCGCTGGTTGCTCGGCGACGGCAGTCTGTTGCGCATAGACCTGAACCTCGGCAACACGCCGGTGGTCCACACCCCACAGGCCGATGCACGGCTGTTGTTCGAGCATCCTCCACACGCTTTCGGCCTGCTGGATAAAGGCACGCTTGCCCCGTATTGCGCGCTAGTCACCCTCAAGGCCGCAGCCCCTTTGCTACCCCCGGATGGAGAGCATCAATGAGCGATGCGCAACTTGAAATACTGGCGGGACATGCCGGTCTGGCCGTTGACTGGATCGACGCCAATGGTCGCCCGCAAAAAGTCGCACCCTCGGTGTTGCGCAATGTCCTGACCGGGCTCGGCCACCCGGCCGGCAGCGCGCAGGAAATCGACGCCAGCCTGCTCGACTTGCAAGAGGTGCAACAGACCCGTCACCTGCCGCCGTTGCTCACCGCCGACGTCGGTGTCGGGCTCAGCCTGGCGCATTACTTCGAGCCGCAAACACCGTGCGAGATTCACCTCGAAGACGGTTCGGTGCTTACACTCAAACTTGACGCCGAGGCAACGCTGCCGGGGCTCGTTCCTGTCGGTTACCAGCAGGTCAGCATCGACGGGCAAACCTTCACCCTGGCCGTGGCCCCTGAGCGCTGCTACAGCGTGGGCGATGCCGTTGAAAACCCGACGCCTCGCGCCTGGGGCCTGAGCGCGCAGCTGTACGCCTTGCGCCGCGCCGGCGATGGCGGGTTCGGCGATACCCAGGCCCTGGAAGACCTGGCCAGGGTCGCCGGTGAACGCGGTGCCGAGGCGTTGGCGATCAGCCCGCTGCACGCCATGTTCGCCAGCGACAGCCAACGCTACAGCCCCTATTCGCCGTCCAGTCGTTTGTTCCTCAACAGCCTGTACTGCGCGCCCGGCGCGATCCTTGGCGAACGAGCATTGCGCGCCGCCATCGACGCCACCGGCCTGGCTGACGAACTGCGGCATCTGGAAAATCTGCCCCTGATCGACTGGCCGGCCGCCGCCGAAGCCAAGCATCGGCTGCTGGAAGCGCTGTATGACGGCTTCGTCCAGGGCGAACACCCGTTGCACGCCGACTTCAGCAGCTTCCGCCACGCCGGTGGCGAAGCCCTGGAAAACCACTGCCGGTTCGAAGCCATTCAAGAGGCGCGTGCCGCCAAGGGCGAAGACCTCGACTGGCGGCACTGGCCCGAGCAATGGCGCAATCCGCGCAGTACGGCCCTGGCCGAATTTGCCGAGGAAAATGCCGGACGCATCGGCTTCTTCGCGTTCTGCCAGTGGCTGATCAGCCGCTGCCTGGAACGCGCGCAAGCCGCTGCACGCAGCGGTGGCATGAGCATCGGCCTGATTGCCGATCTGGCCGTCGGTGCCGATGGCGGCGGCAGTCAAGCCTGGAGCCGGCAGGACGAACTGCTCGCCTCCCTCACCGTCGGCGCGCCACCGGACATTCTCAACCGCAGCGGCCAGGGTTGGGGGATCTCCGCGTTTTCCCCCGAAGGCCTGGTGCGCAACGGCTTCCGCGCCTTCATCGAAATGCTGCGCGCCAACTTTGCCCACGCCGGTGGCCTGCGCATCGATCACGTCATGGGACTGCAACGCTTGTGGGTGATCCCCAATGGTGCACCGCCCGCCGATGGCGCTTACCTCTATTACCCGGTGGACGACCTGCTGCGCCTGCTGACCCTCGAGTCCCATCGCCACCAGGCCATCGTTCTCGGCGAAGACCTCGGCACCGTGCCGGACGGCCTGCGGGAAAAACTCATCGCCCGTTCGATGCTCGGCATGCGGGTGTTGCTGTTCGAACAGGACAACACCCACTTCAAGCCGATCCTCGACTGGCCGGACAACGCCCTGGCGACCACCAGCACCCATGATTTGCCAACCCTCAATGGCTGGTGGCATGGCCGTGATATCGACTGGAATGCCCGACTGGGCCTGATCGACGCCAACACTGAAATCGAGTGGCGCCAACACCGTGAACGGGAACGCGAAGGCCTGCGACGAGCATTGAGCCAGGACCCGCAGAACTTCCGGGAAGAATCCCATGAAACCGACCAGGTGCTCGACGCCAGCGTGCGTTTCCTTGGCCATACCCGCGCGCCGCTGGTGTTGCTGCCGCTGGAAGATGCCCTGGGCATCGAACAACAGGCCAACCTGCCCGGGACCATCGACACCCATCCCAACTGGTCGCGACGATTGCCGGGGTATAGCGAAACCCTGCTCGATGAGCCCGACGCGGCCCGACGCCTGGAACTGCTTGCTTGCGCAAGGCTTCAGGCGGCCGAGCGTGACCAATGACCCAAAAGCCAATGCAACCGCTGCGGGCCACCCTGCGCCTGCAGTTCCATAAAGGTTTTACCCTCTACGACGCGGTTCCACTGGTGCCGTACTTCGCCCGCCTCGGCATCAGCCATGTGTATGCCTCGCCGCTGCTGAGCGCCCGCGCCGGCTCCATGCATGGCTACGACGTGGTCGACCCGACCACCGTCAACCCGGAGTTGGGTGGCGAAGCGGCGTTGCATCGCCTGGTCAGTGCGTTGCGCAGCCAGAACATGGGGCTGATCCTCGATATCGTTTCCAACCACATGGCCGTCGGCGGCAGCGACAACCCTTGGTGGCTGGACTTGCTTGAATGGGGGCGACTGAGCCCCTATGGCGAGTTCTTCGACATTCAGTGGCATTCGCCCGACCCGTTGATGGAAGGCCAACTGCTGTTGCCGTTTCTGGGCAGCGACTACGGCATCGCGCTGCAAGACGGCAACCTGCCCCTGCGCTTCGATGCGCAGCGCGGCGCCTTTCACGTCGAGCATTACGACCATCACTTCCCGATCTGTCCCAGCCATTACGGCGAACTGCTCAAGACCGATACCGACCCGCTCAAGTCGCTGGCCGACCGTTTCAGCACCCTGAGCTATCAGATGGACGCGCACAGCCTGGCCGAGCCCCTGAAAGAGGAACTGCGCGAACTGGCCAGCGATCCGCAAATACGCCAGGCCATCGAACACAACCTTGAACACTACGACTCATTGACCCCGGAAGGCTTCCAAAAACTGCACAGCCTGCTGGAACGCCAGAGCTATCGTCTCGCCAGTTGGCGTACCGCCGCGGACGACATCAACTGGCGGCGTTTTTTCGATATCAACGAACTGGGTGGGCTGCGGGTAGAACGTCCGGCGGTGTTCGAGGCGACCCACGCGAAGATCTTCCAGTTGGTGGCGGACGGCCTGATCGATGGCCTGCGCATCGACCACATCGACGGCCTCGCCGACCCTCGGGGTTACTGCCGCAAACTACGGCGCCGGGTCGACAGCCTGGCACCGGGCCGGCACCTGCCGATCTATGTCGAGAAGATCCTAGGGGAAGGTGAGACCCTGCACCGCGACTGGTCGGTGGATGGCACCACCGGCTATGAATTCATGAACCAGTTGTCGCTGCTGCAACACGCTCCCGAGGGCGAAAAAACCCTGGGTGAACTCTGGCACCGCTACAGCGAACGCCCGGCCGATTTCAGCCAGGAAGCGCAACTGGCCCGCCAGCAGATCCTCAACGGTTCTTTGGCCGGGGATTTCGAAAGTGTCGCCCAGGCCCTGCTGCAAGTGGCCCGGGATGACCTGATGACCCGCGACCTGACCCTGGGTGCGATCCGTCGCGCGTTGCAGGCGCTGATCGTGCATTTCCCGGTGTACCGCACCTACATCAGCTCCCTCGGCCGGTCGGCCCGGGATGACGTGTTTTTCCAGCACGCGATGAGCGATGCCCGACAAACCCTCAGCGAAGCCGACTGGCCGGTGCTCGACTGCCTGGCCGGCTGGCTGGGTGGCGAGCCCTGGCGCAAACGCCCGGCGGGACGGGCGCGCAAGCGGCTCAGGCACGCCTGCGTACGCTTTCAGCAATTGACCTCACCGACGGCGGCCAAAGCAGTGGAAGACACCGCGTTCTATCGCTCGGCCGTGCTGCTGTCGCGCAATGACGTTGGGTTCAGCACCGAACAGTTCAGCGCACCGATCGCCGACTTTCATACCGCGTGCGTCCAACGCCTGGCCGAGTTCCCGGACAACCTGCTGGCCACCGCCACCCACGATCACAAACGTGGCGAAGACACCCGAGCGCGCCTGGCGGTTTTGAGCGAGCGCAGCAGCTGGTACGCCGACCAGATCGGCCTGTGGCGTGCCCTCGCCCGGCCACTGCGCCTTGATGATCATTCACCGTCTCCGGCCGATGAGTTGATCCTGTATCAAGCGATCCTCGGCAGCTGGCCGCTGGAGTTGCGCAGCGATGACCAGCCCGCGCTGGAGGACTACGCCACGCGCCTCTGGCAGTGGCAACGCAAAGCCCTGCGCGAAGCCAAGTTGCAAAGTAGCTGGAGCGCGCCAAACGACACCTACGAACAAGCGACCCAAGCGTTTGTCCAGGGCCTGCTGCTGACGCCGGAAGGTGAGCTGCTGCGCTCGGCCCTGGGCAAAGCCGCACAAGCCATCGCCGTCCCCGGCGCACTCAACGGTTTGGCGCAAACCTTGCTGCGCATGACCGTGCCAGGGGTGCCGGACCTCTATCAGGGCAATGACTTCTGGGACTTTTCCCTGGTCGATCCGGACAACCGTCGGCCGGTGGATTATCCCAGTCGCCAGCAGGCCCTGCAGCCATCTGCAGACCTCGCTGATGTGCTGGCGAACTGGCGTGACGGGCGCATCAAGCAGACCTTGATTGCGCACGCGTTGAGCCTGCGTGCCGAGCATCCGGAACTGTTTCGACGGGGCACCTACCAGCCGCTCGAAGTGCTTGGTAGCCAGGCGCATCGCGTACTTGGATTTGTTCGGGAACATGAGGGTAAACGGGCCATCGTGATCGTGCCGATACGTTGCGCGTCGCTGCTGGAAAACAGTGCCGAACCCCGGGTGAGCGCGCTGCAGTGGGGCGATACACGGGTCCATTTGCCGTTTGCTACCGCTGGAGAAAATCTCAAGGGACTTTTTTCAAGCATCGTAGTCACAAAACACAGGGAGCTGACGATCAGCGCCGCGCTGGGGGATTTCCCGGTCAATCTCATTATTCAAATTAACCACACTTGAGTTGAGTCAGGAGCATTGCGATGAGTACCGACGATAAACGCATCCGCGAGTTTGCCTATCAGATCTGGGAGTCGGAAGGTAAACCCGAGGGCCAGGAAGCCCGGCATTGGGAGATGGCGCGCAAACTGGCCGAAGCCGAAGCCCTGGCGCCGAAAAAGTCACCCAAGGCGGTTGGCAAAACGGCGACCAACAAGCCTGCTGCCGGCAAAGCGCTCAATGGCAAGGCTGAGCCAAAAACCAAAACCAAGGCCAAACCTGCCGCTGCCTCCAAGGTGATTCCACCGGGCGAGAAAGCCACAGAAAAAAAGCCTCGCGCCCCGCGTAAACCGCCTGCGGTCTGACGGTCGCTTTTGTCCTGAATGAATTCGTGGCGGGTCTTCCCGCCACCGAGGGCGCGCTCGCCGGGAATACCCCCCCTGTGGGAGCGAGCCTGCTCGCGAAGACGGAGTAACAGCCAACATTGGTGTCGACTGACACGACGCTTTCGCGAGCAGGCTCGCTCCCACATTTTGACTGCGCCGTTGTATCCCCTTTGCAGGAGCACTTATGACCCGTCCAAAGAAAGACACGCCGACACCTCAAGAGCCATCGCGCATCCGAGAAGGCCTGCCCTTTCCATTGGGTGCGACCTGGGACGGTCTTGGGGTCAATTTCGCTCTGTTTTCCGCCAATGCCACCCGTGTCGAACTCTGCATTTTCGACGATGCCGGCGAAGTGGAACTCGAACGCATCGAACTGCCGGAGTACACCGACGAGATCTACCACGGCTACCTGCCCGATGCCCATCCGGGGCTGATCTACGGCTACCGCGTGTACGGCCCGTACGACCCGGCCAACGGCCATCGCTTCAATCCCAATAAGCTGCTGATCGATCCCTACGCCAAACAACTGGTGGGCAAGCTGAAATGGTCCGAGGCACTGTTCGGCTACACCATCGGCCATCCCGACGCCGATCTGAGTTTCGACGAACGCGACAGCGCGCCTTTCGTGCCCAAATGCAAAGTCATCGACCCGGCACACACCTGGGGCCACGACCACCGGGTCAGCGTGCCATGGGACAAGACGATCATTTATGAAACTCACGTGCGCGGCATCAGCATGCGTCACCCTTCTGTCCCCGAAAATGTGCGCGGCACTTTTGCCGGACTGATGGTCGACGACGTGCTGGAACACATCCGCAAGCTCGGCGTGTCCACCGTGGAGTTGCTGCCGATCCATGCCTTCGTCAATGACCAGCACCTGCTGCACAAAGGCATGACCAACTACTGGGGCTACAACAGCATCGCTTTCTTCGCGCCCGACCCGCGCTACCTGGCCAGCGGCAAGATCGCCGAGTTCAAGGAAATGGTCGCGCACCTGCACGAGGCCAATCTGGAAGTGATCCTCGACGTGGTCTACAACCACACCGCCGAAGGCAACGAACAAGGCCCGACCCTGTCCATGCGTGGCATCGACAATGCCTCGTACTACCGTTTGATGCCCGACGACAAACGCTTCTACATCAACGATTCCGGCACCGGCAATACCCTGGACCTGAGCCATCCGTGCGTACTGCAGATGGTGACCGACTCCTTGCGCTATTGGGCCACGGAAATGCACGTGGACGGTTTCCGCTTCGATCTGGCGACCATTCTCGGGCGTTATCACGATGGCTTCGACGAGCGCCACAGCTTCCTCGTGGCTTGCCGTCAGGACCCGGTGTTGCGTCAGGTGAAAATGATTGCCGAACCCTGGGATTGCGGTCCCGGCGGCTATCAGGTAGGTAATTTCCCACCGGGCTGGGTGGAATGGAACGACAAGTTCCGCGACACGGTGCGCGCTTTCTGGAAAGGCGACGACGGGCAACTGGCGGACTTCGCCAGCCGCATGACCGCATCGGGCGAGATGTTCAATCAGCGTGGCCGCCGCCCCTATTCCTCGGTGAATTTCATCACCGCCCATGACGGCTTCACCCTCAATGACCTGGTGTCGTACAACGATAAGCACAACGAAGCCAACGACGAAAACAACCAGGACGGCAGTAACAACAACCTGTCATGGAACCACGGCGTCGAAGGCCCCACCGACGATCCGCAAATCAACGAGTTGCGCCTGCGTCAGATGCGCAACTTCTTCGCCACCCTGTTGCTGGCCCAGGGCACGCCGATGTTGGTGGCCGGCGATGAATTCGCCCGCACCCAGGACGGCAACAACAACGCCTATTGCCAGGACAGCGAGATCGGCTGGGTCAACTGGGACCTCAGCGAAGACGGCAAGGCCCTGCTCAAATTCGTCAAACGCCTGATCAAGTTGCGCCTGACCTACCCGATCCTGCGTCGCGGGCGCTTCCTGGTGGGCAATTACAACGAGGACATCGGCGTCAAGGACGTCACCTGGCTGGCCGCGGATGGCAGCGAGATGACCACCGAGCATTGGCACGATACGCACAATCGCTGCCTGGGCATGCTGCTCGACGGTCGCGCCCAGGAAACCGGCATCCGCCGCAAGGGTGCCGACGCCACGCTGTTGCTGGTGGTCAATGCCTACCACGACATCGTCAACTTCCTGCTGCCGGAAGTGCCGGACGGCGGTTTCTGGACGTGCATGATCGACACCAATCAACCGTCGATCCGCGGCCAGGAACGCTTCGAGTTCGGTCACGAATACTCGGTCACCGGCCGTTCGTTACTGCTGTTCGAATTGCAGCATGAGGAAGATGAATGAAGGTATGTGGTTAAAATGCCCTCGCCACAAGAAACTTCGAGGCGACGAATAGCACTACATGAGCAATACTCTGCTCGCGACGATTCCAGGGTTCGGAACGCGGCAAAACGCTATCAACGAGAACAAGGACGTAGCCATGAAACCGCTCTCTCTGCTCGAAAACAGTCCGTCGGCACAGATCTGGAACAGTGCCTCGCAACTGGACAACGTCCCGGTCATCAACACCCAATCCCTGGTCCCGGCCGGGGCACGCGCCGTGGTGATTGCCCCGCATCCCGGCGATGAAGTGGTGACCTGCGGTGGCCTGCTACAGCTGCTCAGCAGCATGGGCCATCCGCTGCAATTGATTTCGATCACCGACGGCAGCGCGAGCCATCCTGGATCGCAGCAGTGGTCGGAGAAACGCCTCAGCGTGTTCCGCGCCCAGGAAAGCGTTGAAGCCTTACGCCGCCTCGGGTTGCCGATGCACAGCCTGAAGTGGATTCGCGGCGGCTTCACCGACAACGCCCTGGCCGAGCACGAACAGCAATTGACGCGGTTCATCGCCCGCTATCTGCGGCCCGGCGATGTGGTGTTCAGCACCTGGTCCGAAGACGGTAACAGCGACCACGACGCCGTCGGCCGTGCCAGCGCCAACGCCGCCGCGATCGCCGGCGCCGACTTCAACGAAGTACCGGTCTGGGCCTGGCACTGGTCGACGCGCGATCATGGCCTGATCCCCTGGCACCGCGCGCGCAAGGTACGCCTGGACACCTGGACGGTGGCGCGCAAAAGCCATGCGACCCATGCCTATGCCAGTCAGCTGGACGGCGAGCCGGCCATCGGCATCGCCCCGCTGTTGCCACGGGTACTGCTGGAGCGGATGCGGTTGCCCTATGAAATCGTCCTGGTCTGAACTGTGTGCGAGCCTGCTCGCGAAAGCGCTGGGTCAGTCAACATCGATGTTGGATGTGCCGTCGTCTTCGCGAGCAGGCTCGCTCCCACAGTTAATCGATGCGGCGCCGAAATCATCCAGACTGAACTGCCCGCCTCCACATGAGTCGCATGCATAAGCCAGCCTTGATTCAGAGGAGTGAAAGTGACCAGTACCTCCAAGCCGCAGACGGTCCAATCCACGACGTTGAACCAAACTCCGGCCATTCATCGATTGCGCGTGCTGACCGTCAACACCCACAAGGGCTTCACCGCCCTCAACCGACGTTTCATCCTGCCGGAATTGCGCGAAGCGGTGCGCAGTACCTCGGCGGATCTGGTGTTTTTGCAGGAAGTGGTGGGCGAACACGATCGTCACTCCTCGCGTTACAATGATTGGCCTGCAACTTCGCAATACGAATTCCTGGCGGACAGCATGTGGAGCGACTTCGCCTACGGCCGCAATGCGGTCTACCCGGACGGTCACCACGGCAACGCGCTGCTGTCCAAATACCCGATTCGCGAATACCGCAACCTAGACGTTTCCATCACCGGCCCTGAACGACGCGGGCTGCTGCATTGCGTCCTGGACGTACCGGGTCACACCGAGGTCCATGCGATCTGTGTGCATCTGAGCCTGCTGGAAAGCCATCGCCAACTTCAATTGCAGTTGCTTTGCCAATTGCTCGAGTCCCTGCCCGACCACGCGCCGGTCATCATCGCCGGCGACTTCAACGACTGGCAGCTGCAAGGCAACGCCGCCCTCGCCCGTCGCGACTACCTGCACGAAGCCTTCGAACGCCACCACGGCCGCCCGGCGAAAACCTACCCGGCGCGGTTTCCGCTGCTGCGCCTGGATCGCATTTATCTGCGCAATGCCAGTAGCCATGAGCCGCAGATCCTCGGGACCAAACCCTGGACGCACCTGTCTGATCATTTGCCATTGGCCGTTGAAGTACGCCTTTGAACCCGTGCCGGTCATGCCGAAAAACATCAAGAACCGTCAACTGAATCGTTAAACCTGTTACTTATGACAGTAGCGACGCCAAAAAACTATTGCTACGTTGCACACGTCCGTACTGCCTGAACGTACGGACATTCGACTTACAGTAGCCGTCGTTGCTGAAGTTTTTTGATTACGGGTCATTGCCGTCCCGATGCCGTCTCGCAACTCGCGCTGCCGAGGGTGTCTGAAGCCTTGCCATTTTTGACAAGTGGCAATTCAGTCGCCGAATCCCAAGCGGAGACGAGCATGAATTTTTCCAGCCATCTGCCCAAATACCGTTACAGCGCCTGCGCCGTTTCAATCTGGCTGTGCATCGGTTGGCCGCAACCGGTACAAGCGGCCTGTACCCTCACACCCACCGCCGGTAATGACAATCACGTCTGTGACAGTGGTAGCAGTGGACCGCTGAGCGACCTGACCGGAAACAACAGCTTGACCTTCCCCGTCAATGGCAGCGGCACGATCAACGGCAACGTGACGTTCGGTGCTGGCATCGACAACGTCGACATGAAATCCGGCAGCCTCGTCGGGGCGCTTGACCAGGGTGATGGGGCCGACACGCTCACCATCAGCGCCGGGCAGATCACCGGCGCGGTTCAGCAAGGCAACGGCGTCGATAACTTCACCATGAGTGGCGGTACGATCCAGTCCCTGGCCCAAGGCGACAGTCGCGACTTTTTCCGGATGACCGGGGGCAGGATCATTGGCGCTTACGAAGACGGCGACACCGCCAACATGACCGGGGGCAGAATCGGGCGGGTCGACATGAAGCTCGATGACAACCTGTTCGACCTGTCCGGGGGAGAGATTGATGGCAACCTGGTCACCGGCTTCGGCACCGACACCATCATCATTTCCGGGGGCAAGATCGGCGGCAATGTCAGCGTCAGCGGCGGCAACGACAGCATCACGGTGACCGGCGGCGAGGTCGTCGGCGAGATCCGCACCAGTCTCGGCAACGACAGGTTCGTATGGGACGGTGGCGGCGTCCTCCACTCGGCCATCCTGATGGAAGGCGGCGATGACACAGCGACCCTGAGTCATCTCGACGAAAGTACCCTCGCCCAGAATCCGAGCCTGAACGGTGGCACCGGCAACGACGTACTGACCTTTGATAACACCAAAACCGCGGGGGCAGGTCGCTACGTCCATTGGGAAACGGTCAACCTGAACAACAGCTCGCGGTTCGATCTCGACGGCAACCTCGTGGTCGGCGACAACACCAGCGGCGGCGGTACATTCAACATCGACAGCAGCAGCGTCCTGACATCGGCTCAAGGCAGCATCTCGCCCTTCACCGCCGGCCAGCCTGCCACCTTGAACAACGCCGGGATCATCGATCTAAGCAGCAACTCCAGTACCAGCGACACGCTGACGGTACAAGGCAATTACGCGGGCAGCAGCGGTCAATTGCGGGTACAAAGCGTGCTCGGCGATGACAACTCGCCCAGCGACAAACTGGTGGTCAAGGACGGGACATTGACCGGTACGACTTCGATCAGCGTCAGCAATGTGGATGGCAGCGGCGCGCCAACCCAGCAGAACGGCATTATGCTGGTTGAGGCTCAAGGCACGGCCACCAGCAACAACGACGCCTTTTCGCTCAACACTCCGGTGGAGGCAGGCGCATTCCAATACGCCTTGTACAAGGGCGGCATCACCCCCGGCAGCGAAAACAGCTGGTATCTGCGTTCCTCGGTCATGGCCGCCCCACTGGTCTCGGTCCCCAACCCCGACCCGACCTTGCCACCCATTCTGGTGCCTCTGGTCGCGACACCGGTGGCCGCTCCCGGAAGCCCACCTTTGCCAACGCCCCAACCCGGTGCGGCACCAATCCCGTTGTACCGTCTGGAAGTGCCCGTCTGGTCGGTATTGCCACCCGCCGCTGCACAACTGACCCTCACCGCACTCGGCACCTTCCATGATCGTCAGGGCAATCAGCGCCTGCTGACCGAAACCGGAGCTTTCGGCGCGGGCTGGGGCCGGGTCTACGGAAAGGATTTCGATCAGACCTGGGCTGGCACCGTCACGCCACGACTCGACGGTTCGATCAAAGGGTTTCAGGTGGGCAACGATCTCTACAGCTCACAGACAGCGGGGGGACAAACCCAGCGAACAGGCTTCTTCATTGGCCACAATCGCGTGAAGGGTAATGTCGACGGTTTCAACCAGGGTTATCAAAATAAAAGCGCCGGTAAAGTCGAGATCGAAGGCGACAGCCTCGGCTTGTACTGGACGCTGACAGATCCCATGGGCGGCTACGTCGATCTGGTTGCGATGTACACCTCACTCGACGGCGATAGTCGCTCCGACCGTGGTGTCAAACTCAATAACGACGGGCATGTCTGGACATTCTCGGCCGAGGCCGGTTATCCATTCCCACTGACGAACAATTGGGCGATCGAACCCCAGGTGCAAGTCATCCATCAGAAGGTAAATCTGTATAGCCAGGACGACGGTATCTCCCAAGTATCCTTCGATGCCGATTCCACCGAAACCGGTCGCCTCGGCGTGCGACTCAATGGGCGTTACGACGTCGCAGGCCTGCCGCTGGAGCCCTGGTTGCGTGCCAACCTGTGGCACACCTTGTCAGGCACCGACACGGTCACTTTTGCCGGAGTAACCGATATCAAAACCGAACAGAAGTCTTCGTGGGCCGACGTGGGCATCGGTGCCACCCTGTCCCTGGCCAAAGACGTCAGTGTGTACGCCAATATCGATTACAGCAGCAACATAGACAGCAATCAGCAGCGTGGAACCACTGGCAATGTGGGCATCCGCTTGAGCTGGTAATACTGAGCAACCGCTCTAGCCCACACCTTTTTTTGACGTTTGCACCATTAAACAAGAACTTAGGGATACGCCATAAATCAGTCACTTATAAGACCCGAAATACCCATACCACTTATCGGCCATTTTCTTGACGCAGTGGCCGGGGTCTTCTTGACTTCACCGTACTACCCCCGGAAACACAATCAGGGGCAAGCCCCCAAGACACCCGAGAACACGGGCGGCCCCCGGCTTGCCTCCTTACATTCGGTCGCCCCTCGCTCGGGGTAGGAGAGACGCCAAGGCATGTACGGCACGCGATTGCAAGGTAGCCCGCCATGAAAACCTCACTCACCCAACAAGAGATCAAAATCACTTTTTGCACTGTCTCGAGTTCACTCCTGCTGTGCTCCTCCATGGAAGTGCAGGCCTCACCGGCCGAGGAAGAAACAACCCCCTGGTACCGCCAGGACATCCCGGTGCTCACCCTGCCCGCTCTCGCCACCCCGTACCCCGGCCGTTTCAGCCCTGCCCCCGACCTGCGAAGTAGCCACTTCACCACCGAAGACGCGACACCCTACGCCTGGGATCAGATTTATGGACAAGCCTCACGCCAGGCACAAACCGACGCCTTGGCCCAAGGATTCACCAATGCCGGCTCCGGCGATATCAAAGGCCCGGCGATCCTGACCCTGCACAGCAACAGCGGCCACACCCAACGGGTCGGGCTGATTGGCGGCACCAGCCAGATTCAAGGCAACAGCCATGGCCTGCTGACCAACCGCGGCCAGTCCGACCCGCAAACCGACACCCTGAACCTGCAAGGCGAAAGCCTCGGCGCCTATTACAGCCTGACTGGCCCGCAAGGCTGGCACGTCGACCTGTCGGCCAGCGGTGGCCGCGTCAACGGCTTCAGTCGCAACGAACAAGGCGCCCGCCAGGCCGCCGAAGGCAGCGCGGTGACGCTGTCGGTGGAAGGTGGCTTCCCGATTGGCATCAGCGAAAACTGGGTGGTTGAACCCCAGGCGCAATTGATCAACCAACGGATCACCCTCGATACGCCCTACGCGGGGTCAGGCAACGCCTCCTCCAGCGACCTGACGTCGTGGAGCGGCCGGGTCGGCGCCAAATTGAAAGGCAGTTACGACATCAATGGCCTGGGCGTCGAACCCTATGTGCGGACCAACTTGTGGCACACGGTGTACACCGGCAACACCGTGACCCTCGATCAGGTCGACAAGATCAGTAGCAGTCGATATTCCTCGACGGTCGAAGTCGGCCTGGGCCTGGTCGCCCGGGTGACGCCAGCCGTCAGCCTGTATGTCAGTGCCGATTACAGCAGTGATGTGGACGACAATGACTTGAACGGGGTGATTGGCAGCCTGGGGGTGCGGATGCGGTGGTGAATTAAAACCTCAAACGTTGTGTTGTCTGGTACGACGCTTTCGCGAGCAGGCTCGCCCCCACAGGTTTCACGGTGATCCCTGTGGGAGCGAGCCTGTTCGCAAAGGCAGCGACGCGGTTTCGGATCAACCCTGCGGACTCAACATCAACAGTCCGCATGCAATCCCTCGGCTGATCATCCCGCAACGCCTGTTATTTCTGACAGTAGCGCCTGACCCTCCCTGTTGGTACCGTGGAAAAAACACTGTGCAGTGTGATGCGCAGTCGAAAAAGCCATGCCAGCAGCTTGTATTGCCCGATGTTTTGCGACGCAGGAAACCCGTAGTCCCTGATCCGTATCGCTCTTGACGTTGCCATGGTCCGCCCCGCAGGTGCGGGGCCACGTCCTATCGAGTGAGGATGGATCATGAGCACACCCGTTTCGCCTCTCAAGCACTTGAGCTTTGCTGCTGTGTCGTTATTGACCCTGATCCACTGGCCGCTCACCACTCACGCTGCCTGCACACTCGTCCCCACCGCCGGTGATGACACCTTCACTTGCGACAGCGGCACCAGCCCCGGGCTCACCGACACGGGCGGCAATAACAGCCTGTCCTTTCCCGCTGCCGGCACCGGGATCATCAATGGCGATGTCACCTTTGGCGCAGGCGCCGATCTGTTGCAAATGAGTTCAGGCACCATCACCGGCCCCGTGGATATGGGCGACGGCGCAAATATCGCGCAACTCTTTAATGGCACCATTACCGGGTCGTTCCGCCAGGGTGATGGCAACGATACTGCACAGGTCAGCGGTGCCAGCCTCACAACCTTCACCCAGGGCGCCGGCAATGACAGTTTCACTATCAGTGGCGGGTCCGTGAGGTCGCTGGACCAGGGGGATGGCGGTGACACCTTTACCATGAGTGCCGGCACCATCACTGATGTCTTAGAAAACGGTGAGCAAGCACTCATTAGCGAAGGTTCGATCGGCCGGGTCGCAATGAACCTGGACCATAACGTCTTCGAAATGCTGGGTGGGCGGATCGTCGGCGACCTCGATGCCGGCACCGACGACAACAACGTCATCATCAAGGGCGGTACGGTTGGCGGCAATATCATTGTCAGTGGCGGCGGTAACCTCTTCACGGTGACCGGGGGTGAAATCGTTGGACAGGTCCGCGGTGGTACCGGCGATGACTTGTTCTCATGGGACACTGACGGGCTTATTCGATCGGCCATCCTGATGGGTGGCGGCGACGATCAAGCACTGCTGCTCAACCTCACTGAAACCAACTTGTCGTCCCCTTCCAGCATCGATGGCGGTCAGGGCAACGACACACTGACGCTCGACAACAGCCGGTCCGCCAATCCGGGACGCTATCCCCATTGGGAAACGGTGAACCTGGATAACGGATCGCTCTTTGACCTGAACGGCGATTTCGCCCTGGGCGACAGCGTTTCGGCTACGGGTGAGTTCAACATTCACGGCAGCAGTGTGTTGCGGGTCGACCAAGGCAGCATCACCCCTTTCACTGCCGGTCAGCTCGCCACCTTGAACAACAAGGGCCTGATCGACATGACCAGCGGCAGCGGTGCCGCCAGTGCAACTAACCAACTCACGGTCACGGGCCATTACATTGGCGACAATGGCCAGTTGCATCTCAATAGCGTGTTGGCCAGCGATGACGCCGCCAGCGACAAAATGGTGGTGGATCGAGGCACGCTACAAGGCTCCACCACCCTCAGCATTGTCAATCTGGCCGGCCCCGGCGACGTGACCCGACAGAACGGCATCCTGGTGGTCGAAGCACGCAATGGTGCCACGGGCGGTGATCTGGCGTTCAAATCCAGCGGGCCTGTCTCCGCAGGGGCCTTTGACTATTATCTGTTCAAGGGTGGCGTTACACCCGGCACAGCCCAGAACTGGTACTTGCGCTCCGCTGTCGTGGCACCTCCCCTGCCAGGGCCGATCACTGAATTGCCCGGCGTGGAGGACCCAGCCGTGCCATTGCCAGGCGTGGAAGACCCACCCGTTCCACTGCCGGGAATCATCGAGGATCCCGGCGGAGCGATCTTGCCGATCATTCCGGAACTGCCCGAAATCGAACCGGGCAAACCGCCTATCCCGCTCTATCGTCAGGAAGTCGCGGTGTATTCGGCGCTACTGCCGGCCGTCAATCAACTGGTCCTGGCCGCACTTGGCACCTTCCACGAGCGCCAGGGCGATCAGAACCAACAGCATCAGGAAGGCGCTTTCCCGGCAGGCTGGGGCCGGGTTTACGCAGGCAACAGCCGCCAGAGCATTGCCGGCACGGTCAACCCACGCCTGGACGGTGCGATGTCGGGGTACCAGGTCGGCAGCGACTTCTACGGATGGAGCACCGATGATGAGCAGACCCGAAAGGTGGGCGCGTTCGTCGGTCACAGTCGGTTGCAAAGCGACATCGACGGCTTCACCGGCGGTTTCCAGCACCGCGACGCCGGCAAAAGCACAGTGCGCGGCGATAGCGTAGGCCTGTACTGGACACTCATCGATCCCTACGGTTGGTACATCGACAGCGTGCTGATGTGGACGGACCTGGCTATCAACAGCGAGTCCAATCGCGGAATCAAATTCAACACCGAGGGTCATGCCACGACACTTTCGCTGGAGGCTGGCTACCCGTTGCAGATCGCCCAAGGCTGGTTCCTGGAGCCGCAGGTACAGTTGATCAGCCAGCACCGCACACTGGACGGTAAAAATGACGGCGTCGCCGATATCGATTTTGATTCCGACAACAGTGTAACGGCTCGCTTCGGTGCCCGACTGCGCGGCACTTATCAGGTGGCCGGCATGTCCCTGCTGCCCTACGTGCGAACCAATGTCTGGCATACCTTGTCCGGCACCGACCGGGTGATGTTCAACAACGTCACGGCGATCGACACGCAGCAGAAGTCCACGACCCTGGACCTGAGCATGGGCATGACCGTGCAAGTGTCGAAGGCTTTAAGCCTGTATGGCGAGGCTGGATACGATACCCAGCTGGACAGCAACGCGCTGAATGGACGCAGGGCGACGTTCGGGCTGAGACTGGATTTTTGATGGGACACCCACTGACGCCTTCGCGAGCCGGCGCGCTCCCACAGGTTCAGGGGATCCCTGTGGGAGCGAGCCGGCTCGCGAAAGTAGCGATGAGGTTTCGGATCAACCTTCCGGACTGAGCATCAACACCGCCAACGGCGGCAGATTCAGCACCAGCGACAACGCCTGGCCATGGCTCGGCGCTTCCTCGGTCGACGCCCCGCCGCTATTGCCATAGTTGGAACCGGCATAGGTGGACGAATCGCTGTTGAGCAACTCGGTCCAGCGCCCGGCAAACGGCACGCCGACCCGATACGCCTCACGGGGCACCGGGGTGAAGTTGGCCACCACCAGCACCGGCCGACCTTCCTTGCTCCAGCGCAGCCAGGCATAGACGCTATTGATCGCATCGTCGCCAATCAGCCACTGGAAACCTTGCGGTACGTCATCCTGTTCGTGCAGCGCCGGCTCTTCCCGGTACAGGCGATTAAGGTCGCCGACCAGTTTCTGCACGCCCTTGTGCTCCGAGTACTGCAGCAGGTACCAGTCCAGTTGCTGGTCGTGGTTCCACTCGCGCCACTGGCCGAACTCGCACCCCATGAACAACAGTTTCTTGCCCGGATGTGCCCACATGAAGCTCAGGTAGGCCCGCAGGTTGGCGAACTTCTGCCAGCGGTCGCCGGGCATCTTGTCAATCAACGAATGCTTGCCGTGCACCACTTCATCGTGGGAGATCGGCAGGATGAAACGCTCGGACCAGGCGTACACCAGGCCGAAACTCAGTTCGTTGTGGTGATGGGCGCGGTACACCGGGTCCTGCTGGATGTAATGCAGCGAATCGTGCATCCAGCCCATGTTCCATTTGTAGGCGAAGCCCAGGCCACCCTGCTGCGTGCTCTGGCTGACGCCCGGCCACGCCGTGGACTCCTCGGCGATCACCAGCGCACCCGGCGCCTCCAGCGCCACCACGTCGTTCAGATGACGCAGGAAGTCGATGGCTTCGAGGTTTTCCCGACCGCCGTGGCGGTTCGGTACCCATTCGCCGGCCTTGCGCGAGTAATCGCGGTACAGCATCGACGCCACCGCATCCACCCGCAGGCCGTCGATGTGAAAATGCTTGAGCCAGTGCAGTGCCGAGGCCAGCATGTAGCCATGCACCTCGGTACGCCCCAAGTTATAGATCAGCGTGTCCCAGTCCTGATGAAAGCCTTCCTGCGGGTTGCCGTATTCGTACAGCGCGGTGCCGTCGAACTGGGCCAACCCGTGAATATCGGTCGGGAAATGTGCCGGCACCCAGTCGAGAATCACGCCGATGTCAGCCTGGTGGCAGGCATTGACGAAGGCCGCGAACTCATCGCCGCTGCCGTAGCGCGCACTGGTGGCGAATTGCGACAGCAGTTGATAACCCCACGACCCCCCGAACGGGTGCTCCATGATCGGCATCAGTTCGATGTGGGTGAAACCCAGTTCCTTCACATACGGGATCAACCGCTCGGCCAATTCAGGCCAGGTGTACTGGCGGGCCACCTCACCCAGATCGTCCAGCTCGCATTGCCAGGATCCGGCGTGCAGCTCGTATATCGACAGGGGCGCCGTCGGACGTTGCCGTTCACCACGAGACTGCATCCAGTCCTGATCCTGCCAGTCGATCTTCAGCGGTGAGGCGACTTTCGAGGCGGTGTCCGGCGGCAATGAAGTGGCCAGGGCCATCGGGTCGGCCTTGAGTGGCAGAATGCCGTGCGCACCGAGGATTTCGTACTTATAGGCCTCCCCGGCCTGCAGGCGAGGAATGAATATTTCCCAGACCCCGGTGGGATGGCGCAGGCGCATGGGATGCCGGCGACCGTCCCAGTTATTGAAGTCGCCAACCACCGACACCCTTCTAGCATTGGGCGCCCATACGGCGAAACGCACGCCGTCGACACCGTCGACCGTTTTCAACTGCGCGCCGAGGCAACTGCTCAGGTCCCGGTGATTGCCTTCGGCAAACAGATACAAGTCCATCTCGCCGAGCAACGGGCCAAAACTGTAGGGATCTTCGGACAACTGCTCGCCACCGGCCCAACGGGTGCGCAGTTGGTAGGACTGCGCCCGGTCGAAGTGACCGACGAACAGTCCAGGTGTCTGGGTGACTTCAAGGTTGCCGAGTTCTTCCCCGGAGTCCCTCGCCACCACCTGGACGCTCAAGGCGTCCGGCAGGTAAGCCCGAATGTACTGTCCGCCGGCCCCATCTGCATGAGGGCCGAGAATTGCAAAGGGGTCGTGATGCTCGGCGCGCACCAGGGCATCAATATCCCGCGCCCTGGGCAACAGTGCTTCTTTGTGATGATGACCCTGTTCCTTGTTCGAGAAACTCATGACTACTCTCCACCAAGATCGGAAAAGGGTTTGAGCCCACTCAATAACCCGTACAGACCGTGCAACGGCACGGTGAGCCAGGTGGGGCGATTCTCTGCCTCATAGGCCACTTCATACGCTGCCTTCTCCAGGCCGAACAACGCCAGCGCGGCGTCCTCGCCCTCAGGATCTTGCCATGCATGGCCAAGCGTAGCTGCCGATTGCCGATAAGCGACCACAAATGCATGTTTTGCTTCATTTAAATATCGATCGGCAACGCGTTGGCGAGCGGCTTGTGCGCCTTCGGTGTTGTCGACGTTGTGCACGTTGATCGCCATTGCCGCCGCATAGTCGAACGAACGCAGCACACCACTGACATCCTTGTACGGGCTGTGTTTGCCCCGACGTTCATGCAAGGGGCGCGCCGGCTCGCCTTCGAAATCGATCAGGTAGGCATCGCCCTTGATGACCAGCACCTGGCCCAAATGCAAATCGCCGTGCACGCGAATGCGCAAGCCCCCGGCAGTCTGTTTCGCCAACGCCTGCACATGACTGAGGATGGCTTTTTTGTTGTCCAGTATCTTGCTGACCAGGGCTTTGTCCGCCGGGTTCAGTTCGTTTTGATGCTGTTTAAGCAGCTTCAACGCGTGTTCGATTTGCGCCACTACATACTTGGCGGTCGCCAGCGCGTCCTTTTGCGTGGTGATTTGCGGGTCGAAGTCCGGGTTGTCGCTGGGTGCCGCCAGCACTTGGTGCATTTCCCCCAGGCGCTGGCCGAGCATGCCGGCGAAATCTTTCAGCTCGCCAAGCGCGTTGTAGTGCTGCTCCTGCTCGGACATGGCATCTGCCAACTCGTCACGCAAGGCCCGTTCGAGGTTATTCTGCGTCCACTCCCAGGCATCGCCCTGATTGCTCAGGTAGCCCTGGGCGATCATCAGCAGATTGTCTTCGCCAGCCCCATCGCGACGTACCACTGAGCCCAGCAGCGGCGAAATATTGCGGAAACCGGCATGAGTCAGGTAAGCGCTCATTTCCAGTTCCGGGTGCACGCCCGACGCAACTTTGCGGATCAGTTTCAGCACCAGGCTGTTGCCGACCACCACCGAGCTGTTGGATTGCTCGGCCGACAGATAACGCACCTCCGACTCCGCCGTCAGGCCCAGTCTGGCCAGCTCGGGGGTGGGTTCGAACCGGATCTCGCCGCCATCGGAAGGCAACACCGTATTGTTGTGCATGCCCTGCAGCACCGCGCGGATAAAGTTTTCCAGGCTGAACGCATCGGTGATCAACCCCACCTGAGGTCCGCGGCGTACCCTTGAAAGAGCAAGCTGCTGCGGCAACGCGGTACCGACCTGATCTTCGGCAATGAAACCGAACGGTAGTTGATAGCGGCTGGTCTGACCGGCGCTGGTCACTTCGATCTCACTCAACAACACTGGGTGTTGCGCATCACCGAAACGCACACCGTAGGCCAGGTTGACTTGCTCGATGGCGGCGTCCTTGCCGGCGAACCAGCGACGGTTTTGCAACCAGTTCGGCAGGATGCCCTGCTCCAGGGTGTGACGTGACGGTGCCTCAAGCAATTCCTCCATGCGTTTTTTCAGCACCAGCGTGGTGAAATCCGGCAGGCTTTGCGCCGGCTCCACGTGCCAGCTTGGCATCTGATTCTCGGCGGCGAGGCCAAACCAATAGAAACCGTAGGGCGCCAGGGTCAGGAGGAAATTCAACTGGCCGATGGGCGGGAATGCGTTACCGCCAAGCATCTCCACCGGCACCATGCCGACGTACGCCGCCAGGTCCAGCTCCACGGCTTGCGCACTGCGCGAAACGTTGGCCACGCACAGAATGATTTCGTGTTTGCCATCGGCTGCAGTGTACTCGCGGGTATACGCCAATACCCGGCGATTGGTCGGCGACAGCATTTTCAAGGTGCCACGACCGAAGGCCTTGGATTGCTTGCGCACCGCGAGCATGCGCCGGGTCCAGTTGAGCAATGAATGCGGGTCGCCGGCCTGGGTCTCGACGTTAACCGACAGGTAACCGTATTGCGGGTCCATGATCGGCGGCAGCACCAGGCTGGCCGGATCGGCACGCGAAAAACCTCCGTTACGGTCGATGGACCATTGCATCGGCGTCCGCACGCCATCGCGGTCACCGAGATAAATGTTGTCCCCCATGCCGATCTCATCACCGTAGTACAGGGTCGGCGTGCCGGGCATCGACAGCAGCAAACTGTTGAGTAATTCAACACGGCGGCGGTCGCGCTCCATCAACGGCGCCAGGCGCCGGCGAATACCGAGGTTGATCCGCGCCCGACGGTCGGCCGCGTAGTAATTCCACAGGTAGTCACGTTCTTTGTCAGTGACCATTTCCAGGGTCAGTTCATCGTGGTTGCGCAGGAAGATCGCCCACTGGCAATTGGCCGGGATCTCCGGGGTCTGGCGCAGGATGTCGGTGATCGGGAAGCGGTCTTCCTGGGCCAGCGCCATGTACATGCGCGGCATCAGCGGGAAGTGAAAAGCCATGTGGCATTCATCGCCGTTGAGGCCTTTTTTGTCGGTGTCACCGAAATACAGCTGCGTGTCTTCCGGCCATTGATTAGCCTCGGCCAGCAGCATGCGGTCAGGATAGTTCGCGTCGATTTCGGCGCGGATCTGCTTGAGGACGTCGTGGGTCTCCGGCAGGTTTTCGTTATTGGTGCCGTCGCGCTCGATCAGGTACGGAATCGCGTCCAGGCGCAAACCGTCGATGCCCATGTCGAGCCAGTAGCGCATCACCGACAGCACGGCTTTCATGACCTGCGGGTTATCGAAATTCAGATCCGGCTGGTGCGAATAAAAGCGGTGCCAGAAGTACTGGCCGGCCACCGGGTCCCAGGTCCAGTTGGACTTTTCGGTGTCGAGAAAAATGATACGGGTGCCGTCGTACTTTTGATCGTCATCGGACCACACATAGAAATCCCGCGCCGCCGACCCTTTCTTGGCCTTGCGCGCGCGCTGGAACCAGGCGTGCTGATCGGAAGTATGGTTGATGACCAGCTCGGTAATCACCCGCAAACCACGCTTGTGCGCTTCGGCGATAAAGCGCCTGGCATCGGCCATGGTGCCGTAGTCGCTGTGCACGCCACGGTATTCGGCAATGTCGTAGCCGTCGTCGCGACGTGGCGAGGGGTAGAACGGCAAGAGCCAGATGGTATTGACGCCCAGATCGGCGATGTAATCGAGTTTGGCAATAAGGCCGGGAAAGTCGCCGATACCGTCGTTATTGGAGTCGAAATAGGATTTGACGTGAACTTGATAGATGACCGCGTCCTTGTACCAGAGCGGATCCTTGATGAAGGTGGCTGCCTTGGGTTTCTTCGCCATTTGAAACTCCTGTTTGATTCAAACCACAGAGCCAGTAGCTTGGAATGAAGGCCGCTGTGGCGAGGGGATTTATCCCCGTTCGGCTGCGAAGCAGTCGTAAATCCAGACAATTCGTTATCACTGAAAGAAAGAGCGGGGCCGCTTCGCAGCCCAACGGGGATAAATCCCCTTGCCACAAAAAGCTCCCGATCAGCTCCGGGGGTACCTATGAGGCGCTAATCCGCCAAATCCCGAACGGCTGATAAGCCGGGTCAATCCGCATGAACTGGTACTTGCCGTGCCAGGTCCAGCGATGGCCGTTCATCAAGTCTTCGCCTTGGGTGCTGGCATCATCGGGCAGGCCCATTTCCCACAGCGGCAATTCGAAATTCGCCTCCTGAACGTTATGCGGGTCGAGGCTGACCGCCACCAGGATAAAGTTGCTGCCATCGGCGGTGCGCTTGCCGAAGTACAGAATATTGTCATTCCAGGCGTTGTAGATTTTCAGGCCCAGGTGCGTGTGCAGCGCGGGGTTCTGCCGGCGGATGCGGTTGAGCTGGGCGATCTCGGCAATGATGTTGCCCGGCGCGGTGAAGTCCCGTGGGCGGATCTCGTACTTCTCCGAGTTAAGGTATTCCTCCTTGCCCGGCACCGGCGCCGACTCACACAGTTCAAAGCCGGAATACATACCCCACAAACCCGAGCCCATGGTCGCCAGCGCCGCGCGAATCAGAAAACCCGGGCGACCGGACTCGTGCAGAAAGGCCGGGTTGATGTCTGGCGTATTGACGAAGAAGTTAGGCCGGTAGCATTCGCGCCACGGCGACTCGTTGAGTTCGGTGAAATAGGTCGCCAACTCCTGCTTGGTGTTGCGCCAGGTGAAATAGGTGTAGCTCTGGGAGTAACCAACCTTGCCCAGGCGCGCCATCATCGCCGGTGTGGTGAAGGCTTCGGCGAGGAAGATGACGTCGGGATACAGCGCCCGCACGTCGGCGATCAGCCATTGCCAGAACGGCAGCGGCTTGGTGTGCGGATTGTCGACGCGAAACAGCTTCACGCCCTCAAGGACCCAACCAACGACGATATCGCGCAACTCGACCCACAGGCTCGGGATCGCCTCGACGGCATAGAAGTCGACGTTGACGATGTCCTGGTATTTCTTCGGCGGGTTCTCCGCATATTTGATCGTGCCGTCCGGACGCCAGTTGAACCAGCCAGGATGCTGCTGCAACCAGGGGTGGTCCTGGGAACACTGGATGGCGAAATCGAGAGCGATTTCCAGACCATGGTCGGCGGCGGCCGCCACCAGGCGACGGAAGTCTTCGCGAGTGCCCAGTTCCGAATGAATCGCCTCGTGCCCGCCCTCCTCGCTGCCGATTGCATAAGGGCTGCCCGGATCATCCGGGCCTGCAGTCAGGGAGTTGTTCGGGCCCTTGCGATAGCGCCGGCCAATCGGGTGGATCGGCGGAAAGTACAGGACGTCGAAACCCATGTCCTGAATCATCGGCAACCGCGAATGCACATCGTTGAACGTGCCGTGCCGCGCCGGATCGTCGGTGATCGAACGCGGAAACAACTCATACCAACTGGCGAACTGCGCCAGTGTACGCTCGACATCCACCGGGAATTCGGGGCTCAGACTCAGATAAGCGCGCAGATCGGCCTGGGCCATCAGCTCGGCGCTACGTTGGTGCAAAAACAGGGCAACCTGCTCGGTTTCCAAGAGCCCGGACAGTTCATGGTGCAACGCGGCCAGTTGTTCGCTCAGCGGTCCCTCCGCCCGATCGGCGGCTTGTTGAACCTGAAGGCGGCCTTCCTGCAGTTCCAGGCTGACGGGTACGGCGGCCAGGTGTTTTTTTTCCAGTTCATAGCGGAAGCTGGCGAACTGATCGATCCACGCTTCGACACAGAACACATAGCGGCCTTGCTCCTCCACGCGGAACGCGCCTTGCCAGCCGTTATTGCCCAGATCGGCCATGACTTCGCTGTGCCAGACCTCCTCGCCATCGGCACGCCAGCGCACGCGCACGGCGAGTTTGTCGTGACCGTCGGCAAACACCTTGCTGGTCACTACTACGTCCTGGCCCACAACAGCCTTGACGGCAAACTGCCCGCCTTCGAGGGTCGGCATGGTGTTTTCGATCACGATTCTCGGCAGCAGCAACGCCTGAGACAGCGGGATGTGCGGGTTGTAACTCAACTCAGTCGGTTTTTCAGCAGTCATCGAGCATCTCTCCTTTACGCCCCAAGGACGCTCTTGTGTCTGATTGTCATCCACATCGGTAGATCCCTCGCCGAATGAACTTACTTAGGTTCCGAGCGACTGGCGCCTGCAAAAGTTCATCGGCAATTGACTGGAATCAAATCCCTCGCACCGCGGTCAACCAACTTAAGCACGACTCACGCCATGTGCCACTGGAGGCTTGAACGATGACCAATCCATTCCCGGCCGAAACACCCGACCCGAACATCGACAACCCGGTGATTCCGCCGACAGACCCGCAGCCGGAACCCGAACAGGAACCGCCCGGCACCAACCCGCCGCGGGAAGAACCACCGACGACCATGCCGCCGGTGATTGTCAATCCCTGAATGTCCACACATCCCCTGTGGGAGCGTGATGCCTACGAGGAATCGCGGTCCTTTTCGAACCTGTTCACAATCAGCGGCATGACGCCGAGGATCAGTAACGCCAAAAACGTACTGAGCACCGCCGTCGCCTCCCTGCCCAATCCTGCCGAAACGCCGATGGCGGCGGTCATCCACAATCCGGCGGCGGTGGTCAGGCCTTTGACGTGGCCTTCATTACCGTCCTGGTTCTTCAGTATGGTCCCCGCACCGAGAAAACCGATCCCGGCAATCACCCCCTGCACCACCCGGCTCATGGCATCCGCCTGGGAGCCGGACATCTGCGGGACCAGCACGAACAGCGCCGCGCCGAGCGCCACCAACATGTGGGTGCGCACGCCCGCCGCCTTGCCCTTGTGCTCGCGTTCAAAACCAAGAATCCCGCCCAGTACCGCGGCCATCAGCAGGCGCACGGTTATACGGGTCAATTGCGAGGCATCGCCGATGTCGGCGAATTCCGCTTGCAGGGTCACCCAGACTTCATGCCACCAGGCGTTCATGGCGCTGTCCTTGTGAAGGGCTATGGAAGATGGACCGCACCCACCATTAATCGGTTGCACAGAACGATAGTCGGTGCCGATGCCCTAACGTGTAACCCGTCGCAAAAAAGGATCACGTCATGTCCGTACGCATCCAGAACCAGACCTGTTTCTTTACCACTGCAAATGGCGAGGAAATTCGCCTGTGCCCCGATGTGACCATCATCACTGACAGTGAAAAAGCCATGTCAGCGGTAGACCTCAACGGCCAGCGCATCTACATAACCGAAGCAGAAGCCGACGCATTGACCGTAGCAGGCGCAGTCGACGGTCGCCGGCATTTAAAGGCGACGGACAGTGATTCGGTGATTTGACTGACTCGCATCAACACCCCCCCGCAAGCGCCTGATACAGGCGTTTGCGTCCCGCCGCGACGGGTGCTTCAACTTGTCGCATGTCAGCCTTCAGAAGCCATCTGATCCGGTTTTTATTGCAATACCTGAGTCTGTTATGCAAACAGATCGCCGCTCATAGTACTCAAGCCTGATGGAGGCTGATGAGCGAAAGACCATGAGCGAGCTAATCCCCGTCCGAACCGTAGAAAGCGCACCGCCAGTCAAGATCCACGAACCTTCACGCCCGAAGATGAAGGTCAAGACCAGTGATAACCTGATCCACACCCGCAGCTTCACTGGCCTGTTCCGTAACCTGCGCATCACCGGCGCGGGCTTCCTGTTCCTGCTGTTCTTCGGCACGGTGTGGTTGAACTGGGGCGGCCGCCAGGCAGTGCTCTGGGACCTTTCCGAAAGCAAATTCCACATCTTTGGCGCGACGTTCTGGCCGCAGGATTTCATCCTGCTGTCGGCGCTGCTGATCATCGCCGCGTTCGGTCTGTTTGCGATCACGGTATTCGCCGGACGGGTCTGGTGCGGCTACACCTGCCCACAGAGCTCCTGGACCTGGATCTTCATGTGGTGCGAAAAAATCACCGAAGGTGAACGCAACCAGCGCATCAAGTTGCAAGCCGCGCCCTGGGGTCTGAACAAGTTGATGCGCCGCTCGGCCAAACACACCTTGTGGCTGTCGATCAGCCTGCTGACCGGCCTGACCTTCGTCGGTTACTTCACGCCGATCCGTCCGCTGGCCGAAGAGCTGCTGACCTTGCAGATGGGTGGCGTCAGCCTGTTCTGGGTGCTGTTCTTCACCGGTGCCACTTACATCAATGCCGGTTGGCTGCGTGAAGCGGTGTGCATGCACATGTGCCCCTATGCGCGGTTCCAGAGCGTGATGTTCGACAAAGACACCCTGACCATTTCTTACGACGTCGCCCGCGGCGAAAACCGTGGCCCGCGCAAACGCGAGGTCAAGCCGGCGGAAGTCGGCCTGGGCGATTGCATTGATTGCCAGGTCTGCGTCCAGGTCTGCCCCACCGGCATCGACATCCGCGACGGCTTGCAGATGGAATGCATCGGTTGCGCAGCGTGCATCGACGCCTGCGATTCGATCATGGACAAGATGGGCTACGAACGCGGGTTGATCAGCTACACCTCGGAGCATCAGTTGCAGGGCGGCAAGACTCACCTGCTGCGGCCACGCTTGATCGGCTACACCGCCGTGCTGCTGGTGATGATCGCCGCGCTGGTGGTCGCGCTGATGGAGCGGCCGATGGTGTCGCTGGACGTGAGCAAGGACCGGGGCCTGTTCCGCGAGAACAGTCAGGGGCAGATCGAAAACATCTACAGCCTGAAGGTCATCAACAAGACCCAGCTGCGCCAGGATTACCACCTGACCCTGGTCGACGGCGACGGCTTCCAGTTGCAAGGCAAGACCGAACTGAGCCTGGCGCCCGGCGAGATCGTCGATGTGCCGGTATCAGTGGCGATGACCACGCAACGGCCAAGCAGCAGCTCGCAGAGCATCAGCTTCAAGATCGTCGACAGCGATGAGCCGGGCATCTACAGCGTGGCCAAGAGCCGGTTTGTTGCGCCGCTGAACCGTTAAGGCTTTAGACTGCGGTGCGCCATTCGCGAGCAGGCTCGCTCCCACAGGGTTGTGGGAGCGAGCCTGCTCGCGAATGAAGGTGACACGGTCTTTCAGAATGAAACCAATCCGGACCAAAGATGAAACGCTACGAAAAATTCGCCGACGACATCGCTGAACTGATCCGCTCTGGGGTCCTCGGCCCCGGCCAGCGCGTGCCGTCGGTGCGCTACGCCAGCCAGACCTACGGCGTCAGCCCGTCCACAGTGTTCCAGGCCTATTACCTGCTCGAACGTCGTGGCCTGATCCGGGCCCGGCCGCGTTCAGGCTACTTCGTCAACGCCCATGCACCGCGGCCGTTTTCCGAGCCGGTGATCAGCAGCCAGGTGAATGAATCAACCGAAGTCGACGTCAGCGAATTGGTGTTCTCGGTCCTCGACTCGATCAAGGATCCGAACACCGTGCCCTTCGGCTCGGCATTCCCCAGCCCGACCCTGTTTCCCTTGCAACGGCTGTCACGTTCGCTGGCCAGCGCCAGCCGCGAGATGGACCCGCGCATGGTGGTCACCGACATGTCGCCAGGTAACCCGCAACTGCGGCGGCAAATTGCCCTGCGCTACATGGTCGGCGGGCTGATGCTGCCGATGGAAGAACTGCTGATCACCAACGGCGCCCTGGAGGCGCTGAACCTGTGTCTGCAAGCCGTGACCCAACCTGGCGACCTGGTGGCCATCGAGGCCCCGGCGTTCTATGCCTGCCTGCAGATTCTGGAGCGGCTTAAACTCAAGGCCGTGGAAATCCCGGTGCACCCGCGCGACGGCATCGACCTCGGCGTCCTGGCACAAACCCTGGAACGCCACCCGATCAAGGCTTGCTGGTGCATGACCAGCTTCCAGAACCCCATGGGCGCGACCATGCCCGAGGCCAAGAAGCAGGAGCTTGTTGAGTTGTTGCGCAACCATCAAGTGCCGCTGATCGAAGACGATGTCTACGCCGAGTTGTATTACGGGCAACAAGCGCCGAAACCGGCCAAAGCGTTCGATACCGAAGGGCTGGTGATGCACTGCGGCTCCTTCGCCAAGAGCCTGGCCCCGGGATACCGGGTTGGCTGGGTCGCCGCCGGGCGCTATGCGCAGAAAATCGAACGCCTGAAACTCATGACTTCGCTCTGTGCCTCGATGCCGGCCCAGGCCGCCATTGCCGATTACCTGCAACACGGCGGCTATGACCGGCACCTGCGCAAACTGCGTTACGCCCTGGAGGAACAGCAAAGCGCCATGCTGTCGGCCATTGCCCGCTATTTCCCGGCCGATACCCGCGTCAGCCAACCGGCCGGCGGCTATTTCCTGTGGCTGGAACTGCCGGCGCAGATGGATTCGTTGAAGTTGTTCCAGATGGCACTGGCGCAAGGGATCAGCATCGCGCCGGGGCCGATTTTTTCGCCGACCCAACGGTTCAGGAATTGTATTCGGTTGAATTACGGCAGCCCGTGGACGGAAGACGCGGAAAAGGCGATGGAGACGTTGGGGCGGATTGTGCGGTCGTTCTGATGATTTGATGTTGCATGGACTGCCGCCTTCGCGAGCAGGCTCGCTCTCACAGTTGATCGCGTACCCCTGTGGGAGCGAGCCTGCTCGCGAAGGCGGTGGTTCAGATTAAGTCAATCCAATGCCTAGCCCACCACCCAGATCAACAAAAGTCCCGGTCGCATAAGACGCCTTGTCCGACAGCAACCACACAATCGCCTCGGCCACTTCATCCGGTCGGCTGCAACGATGCCGGTGCAAGACTGCTCAATGCCAACAAATATTTGACCAGCGGTCAAACATATGCAGCCAACCTGTTATTTCTGACAGTAGACAACAATTCCATCCAGGGAGCTTACTTTGTCAGCAGATCACTCTCCGCACAGTCAACAACTTAACATCAACTTCGCAAGCCATCGGAGAACTCCTCATGACCAGCAATACAGATAAACATAATCACCCCAAAACAGGAGCCAACCTGCTATCGCCGCCAATCATACTAGACACTTACCAAACCAACATCATGTATCCGAACGCCGTACCTGAAACAGGCGCAATTGTTCGAATAAGCACAAACAACATGGTAATCACAAAAGGCGACGACTTCACAGTACTTTTCGAAGGAAAGACAACATACACCGACACGTCAACAGTAAGCGACACCCGCTCAGCCATTGACTTCACTTTGCCGAAGAGCTTAATTTTAGAAAACATCACAGACGGCGGCATTACAAAGTGCACTGTTTTATATCGAATAAAACCGCTTACAGGACCTGATAGAGACTCCGACACCACACCTTTTTCAATATTCCGAGACCTCCCCTCCCTGCCCCCACCTGTCATACCGTCTATTGCGGACTATAAACTTAACCCTCACACCATACCGGAACCAGGATTGGAAGTTAGATTCCCTTCAACGAATTACATACGCCATGCCCGCTGGAGAAGTTATGCAAGAAATGGCGAACTTATGAACGAAGAAATATTCGCGATATACAATCAGTCAGCAGTAATCACAACAAACACCTTGAAGAAAACCGTGCCTGGCGGAAACGTACGCGTAGACTACTACGGCAAAAACAGCGACGGGGAACTTGTACCATCACTGCCAATCGTTCTCAAAGTTATAAAAACCTGACCCAATCAACTCCCACATCTGCGCGAGCAAGGAAGTTAAAGCATACTATTGATACCTTCCTTGCCCGCACATATCATTTTCGAAAACAGAATCGCCATTAAACTGAAACAACCCAGAAAACAAAGACCATACCTCCAGCTTTAACGCCCACCACCCAGATCAACAAAAGTCCCGGTCGCATAAGACGCCTTGTCCGACAGCAACCACACAATCGCCTCGGCCACTTCATCCGGCCGCCCGCCCCGGGCCATCGGGATGGCCGATTCGAGTTTGCTGACTCGATCCGGATCGCCGCTCAGCGCATGGAAATCAGTGTAGATGTAACCCGGTCGCACCGCGTTGACGCGAATCCCCTCGCCCGCCACCTCCTTGGACAGGCCGATGGTGAAGGTGTCGAGCGCGCCTTTGGAGGCGGCATAATCGACGTACTCGTTAGGGGAGCCCAGCCGTGCGGCGACCGAGGACACGTTGACGATGCTGCCGCCCTGCCCTCCGTGCTTGGGCGACATACGCAGGATCGCGTGCTTGGCGCACAGCACCGGCGCCAGCACATTGGTCTTGAGGATTTTCAGAATGCGGAATTCGGACATTTCGTCGACCCGGGACTTGTGCCCCACGGTGCCGGCATTGTTAACCAGTGCCGTGACCCGCCCCAGTTCGTTGTCCACGCGATGAAACAGCGCGATCACTTCATCTTCGATGCTGACATCGGCGCGCACGGCAATGGCTTGCGCACCCATGGCCCGGACTTGCTCCAGCACGCCTTGCGCCGCCTCTTCGTCAGACTGGTAGTTGATGCAGATCCGATAGCCTTGTTCGGCGGCCAACAGGGCTGTGGCGGCGCCAATGCCGCGACTGCCGCCGGTGATGACGATGACTTTTTCCATACAAGCTTCCCCGTTTCAAGCGTATGCGGTCGGGGGGAAGAATAACCGGCCTTTTCGGTTTTTGCATGATGCGGTTATCAGACCCTGTAGGGAGGGGGACTTATCTGTGGCGAGGGGATTTATCCCCTCGCCACAAATCAGGCCAGCGCCAACTGCTCCGAACGGTGAATCTCCTTCATGAACCGTTCTGCCGGCAGGGGATGCCCGAGCAAATAGCCCTGCAACGAATCGCAACCGAGCTGAGTCAGGAAGTCCTGCTGCACACCGGTCTCCACGCCTTCAGCGACGATACGCAAGCCCAGCGCCTGACCGAGGGCGACGATGGCGGAAACGATCGCGGCATCGTCACTGTCACGCTCCAGGTCACGCACGAATCCGCGGTCGATCTTCAGCTCATTGGCCGGCAGGCGCTTGAGGTACATCAGGCTCGAATAACCGGTACCGAAATCATCGATGGACAGATCGACACCCATTTCCGACAGTTCCTGCAGCACGGTCATGCTCGCATCAGCATCACTCATGGCAGTCGTTTCAGTGATTTCCAGGGTCAGGCTGTTGGCCGGCAAGTGGTGCGTAGCCAGAGCCCTGGCCACGCTCTGCACCAACCCGGCGTGGCAAAACTGCAAGGCCGAGAGGTTCACCGCAATGCGCCAGTCGGTGTAGCCGAGGACGTACCACTCGCGCATCTGCCGGCAGGCTTCGTTGAGCACCCAGTCGCCAATCGGGATGATCAACCCGGTCTTCTCCGCCAGCTCTATGAACTTGTCCGGCAGCAGCATGCCCTGGGTCGGGTGTTCCCAGCGCAGCAACGCTTCGGCGCCGACGGGCCGGCCGTTATTGGCGTCGAACTTGGGTTGGTAATACAGGCTGAACTGTTGTTGTTCGACAGCGTTGCGCAGGTCTTGCAGCAGTTGCAACTGCTTGCGCGCGTTGCCGTTCATCGAGGCGTCGAAGAAGCTGTAGCCGTTTTTGCCCGCGCCCTTGGCGTGGTACATCGCGGCGTCAGCATTCATCAGCAATTCGTGGGCGCTCTGACCGTTGCCCGGATAGAGCGCAATGCCGACGCTGGCGGAGATTTGCAGGTCGTGTTCGGCGACGCGGAACGAACGCGCGATCAACGCGACCTGACGCGCCGCCAGGTTCATCGCGTCATTCTGTTCGCTCAATTGCACCAGCAGCACGAACTCGTCGCCGCCGATGCGTGCCAGGGTTTCCTGACTGCGCAAATCCTCACGCAGTCGCAGACTGACTTCACGCAACAGCTGGTCGCCCATGTGATGGCCGAAGGCGTCGTTGACCGGTTTGAAGCCATCCAGATCGATGAACATCAACGCAAAACAGCCACCCTCAGCGTCCACACGGGACATCGCCTGATCGATGCGGTCAGCCAGCAACACGCGATTCGGCAGGCCGGTCAAGGTGTCGTGCAGGGCCAGTTGGGTCAATTCGCGGTTGGCTTCGGTCAGTGACAGGGCCAGGCTGGCGGTGCGGGCTTCCAGGCGCGCATCGAGGATCGAGGTCAGCAAGGCGATGCTCAGCACCGCCAGCGTGGTGATCAGCACCAGATTGTCCAGGCCATTGCCGTTCAGACCGTTGCTGGCTGCACCGCAGAAACTGCCGTCCGGAAAGCGTGCCGCCGCCATGCCGGTGTAGTGCATGCCGACGATGGCAATCCCCATGATCACCGCTGCGCCGCCGCGGATCAGGCGCACATGGGGCGTGTGCTGGCGCAGATGAAACGCGATCCATAACGCCGCCCCGGACGCGCCGACCGCAATCAGCAAGGAGGCGCTGAAGAGTGTCGGATCGTAATCGATCCCCGGCTGCATGCGCATGGCGGCCATGCCGGTGTAATGCATGGCGCTGATCCCCGCGCCCATGGCCAGTGCGCCGAACGCCAGTTGCGCGGCCGGCAATTGCGGCTGACTGACCAGCCACAGGGCAAAACCGCAGGACAGGATACCGATCAGCAGCGACAGCAGCGTAAGGGAGACGTCGTAACCCAGGTCGATTGGCAGTTTGAACGCGAGCATGCCGATAAAATGCATTGACCACACGCCGACGCCCATGGCGAAAGCGCCGCCCGCCGTCCATAAATGCACGGCACGCCCCTTGGCAGTGGCAATACGCCCGGTCAGGTCGAGTGCCGTGTATGAAGCCAGAATCGCGACACAGAGCGAGATGATAACCAGCGTGGGGGAATAATTACCGATGAGCATAAGACGTCTCGCCACCGCCCCCCGTACTGCTTCCCTTCTCGGTGGGGCAAATCGGGCGATTGTACTGATTCCGCCATTGAACGCACTGAAAAAGTAATCATTTAGCCATCAGGCCGATGAAACGCTTGTTTTAAGGTTTCACATTAACTCAAGTCCGGCCCATTTCGCGCGAACAACACCCATCCCCTCCTCACAGGAAAGCGGCTCACCTCAGATACGCGACTTACTGGTTGCTGTTCGCTTGAAGCTGCCCGTCCCATCCGCCACCCAACGCCGCAATCAACTGCACGCTGGCAATCAAGCGGCTCTGCAACAGGCTCAATGCCGTACGTTCATTGCTCAACGCCGTGGCCTGAACCACCACCACATCCAGGTAGGCAATCACGCCGGCCTTGTACTGATTCTGGGTCAGGCGCAAGGATTCGCGTGCCGCGTCCAGGGCTTGCTGGCGAACGACGGCTTCGTCCTCCAGGACCTTGAGCTGTATCAGGTAATCCTCCACTTCGCGCAAACCATCGAGCACGGTCTGGCGGTATTTGGCCACGGTTTCATCGTAAGCCGCTTCGCTGCGATCCACTTCCGCCGAACGCTGACCGCCGTCGAACAGGGTCATGGCCAGTTGCGGCCCCACCGACCAGAAGCGGTTGGGCACGCTGAACAAATCCTTCGAGGTACTGCTGCTGTAACCGCCGTTCAAACTCAAGGTCAGGTCCGGGTAGTAAGCCGCCTTGGCCACGCCGATGTTGGCGTTGGCAGCCATCACCGAGCGTTCGGCGGAGGCGATGTCCGGACGCCGTTCCAGCAGCTGCGAAGGCAGGCTCAGCGGCACCTCGGGCAACGCCGGAATGTCCTGGGTTTGAGCCAGCTTGAATTGCGCCGGCGGCAGGCCGATCAGCACGGCGATGGCGTTTTCGAACTGGGCGCGTTGCCAGATCAGATCGACCATGTCCGCCTCGGTGCTTTTGAGCTGGGTCTGCGCCTGAGCCACCGCGTCCTTGCCGGACACACCGGCACGGTACTGGTTCTCGGTCATTTTCAGCGAACGCCGGTAGGCCTCGACGGTCGCTTCCAGCAGGCGCTTCTGCTCATCGATAACCCGCAATTGCAGGTAGTTCTGTACCAGTTCCGACTGCTGGCTCAGGCGCATCGCCGCCAGATCGGCGTAGCTGGCCTCGGCGTTGGCCGTGTCGGCTTCGAGGCCACGGCGCAATTTACCCCAGACATCCGCTTCCCAGCTCACACCGGCCTGTGCGGTGTAGGTATCGCGAATACCGCTGGAGGTACTGGTCAGGCTCGAACTGCTGCTGCCGCTGCCCTGGCTGGAACGGTTTTTCCCGACGCTCAGGTCCACCGTCGGAAAAAACGCACCCCGCGCACTGCGCACCAAGGCCTGAGCCTGGCGGTACTGGGCTTCGGACTGGGCAACGGTCTGGTTGGCGTTGTTGAGCTTTTCGACCAGGCCATTGAGCTGTTGATCACCATACAACTCCCACCAGGCACCGCGGGCCAGGGCGTCACTCGGGCTGGCCTGACGCCAGCCGGCCGCTTCCTTGTACTCCATCGGCGCCGCCGCTTGCGGGCGCTGGTAATCCGGGCCGATGGCGCAGGCACTGAGCATCACCGCGCACAGCGACAGGCTCAACAACCGCGAGCCTCGGGCCTTGATCAACGATGTGGCCAGCGGTGTGGCCAGGTTGAATTGCGATGTGTCAGTCATAGCGGAGTTTCCAGAGCAGCATCGGTACGCACCCCACGCCAGTGGTTGAAGCGATGGCGCAGTTTGTCGAGATAGAGGTAAACCACCGGGGTGGTGTAAAGGGTCAGCACCTGGCTGAAGATCAGCCCGCCGATGATGGTCAGGCCCAGCGGCTGGCGCATTTCCGCCCCTTCGGCGCGACTCAGCAGCAACGGCAAGGCACCGAGAATCGCCGCCAGGGTGGTCATCAGGATCGGCCGCAGACGTTGCAGACAGGCATTGCGAATCGACTCAAGCGGCTCCATGCCTTGCTGGCGTTCGAGCTGCAAGGCCAGGTCGATCATCAGAATCGCGTTTTTCTTCACCACGCCGATCAGCAGGAACAGCCCCAGCAATGAGATCAGGCTGAACTCGCCGCCCAGGGCATAGATCGACAACAACGCGCCGACCCCCGCCGACGGCAAGGTCGAGAGAATCGTCAGCGGATGAATATAGCTTTCATACAACACGCCGAGCACCAGATACACCGCAACCAACGCGCCAAGGATCATCCACGGCTGGCTTTTCTGGGTCGCGGCAAAGGCATCGGCGGTGCCGGCCATCTTGGCGATGACGTCTTCCGGCAAGCCCACCGAGGCAATGGCCCGCTCGATGGCGGCACTGCCCTTCTCCACCGTCACCCCTTCGGCCATGTCAAAGGCAATGCTTTCCGAGGCGAACTGGCCTTCATGACTGACCCGGTCGTCTTCCAGGCTGTTTTCGTAATGGGCAATGGTCGACAGCGGAATCCGCGCACCGTCTGCGGTGATCACCTGGACCTGCTTGAGGGTGATCGGGTCCTGGGCGTATTTCGGATTGACCTCCATCACCACTTGATACTGGTTAAGGCTGTCGTAAATGGTGGAAATCTGCCGCTGGCTGTAGGCGTTGTTCAGCACCGCCGTGACCATGTCCATGTCCACGCCCAGGCGTTTGGCCTGGTCACGGTCGACGATCAGCGTGACCTGCTGCGCACCACGGCCTTCCCGGGCGTCAATCGCGGTCAGCTCCGGCAAGGCCTTGAGCGCCGTCACCACTTTCGGATACCACTCGCGCAACGCCCCCAGATCACCGCTTTGCAGGATGTAGGAATACTGCGACGAGGTCTGCTCGCGACCACCGCCGAATTGCAGATCCTGGTCGGCCATCAGCATCAGTTGCGCACCAGGCACCTTGGGCATTTCCTTGCGCAGACGCTCGATGACCTTTTGCGCGGAAATATTGCGTTCCTTGATCGGTTTCAGGCGTACCAGCATGAACGCGTTGTTGGTGCCGTTGGTGCCGCCGATGAAACCGGCAACGCTTTCCACTGCAGCGTCCTTCAACACCTCGCGGCGGAATATTTCCATTTTCGGCTGCATGACGCTGAACGACAGGCCGTCGTCACCGCGCACGAAACCGATCAGTTGGCCCGTGTCCTGTTGCGGTAAAAAGGTTTTTGGAACAACCACATACAGCGCGATGTTCACGCCAACCGTCACGAACAGGCTTAACAACGTCAATCGACGATGACGCAGCACCCAGTCGAGGCTGGTGGCGTATTTAGCGACCATCCATTCGTTGGCGCCCTGGCTCCAGCGTTGCAGGCGGTTTTCCTGGCCCGGGGTGTGCGGCTTGAGCCAGCGGGCGCAGAGCATCGGGGTCAATGTCAGCGAGACCACCAGCGAGACCACAATGGCGGCCGCCAGGGTAATGGAGAACTCGCGGAACAGGCTCTCGATGATCCCCCCCATGAACAGGATCGACAGGAACACCGCTACCAGGGACACGTTCATCGACAGCAAGGTGAAGCCGACTTCCTGGGCGCCGAGATAGGCAGCCTTCATCGGCTTGATGCCTGCGTCGATATGCCGGGAAATGTTCTCCAGCACCACGATGGCATCGTCCACCACCAGACCGGTGGCCAGAATCAGCGCCATCAGCGACAGGTTGTTCAGCGAAAAACCGTAGAGGTACATCACGGCAAAGGTGCCCACCAGCGACACCGGTACCGCCAGGCTCGGGATCAGCGAGGCGCGAAAGTTACCGAGAAACAGGAATACGACCAGGATCACCAGGGCCACGGCGATCAGCAGGGTCATTTCCGCTTCGTGCAGCGTGGCCTTGATCACTGGCGAGCGATCCATGGCCAGGTTCAGTTTGACGCTGGCCGGCAGCACCGCCTGCAACGCTGGCAACTGGGCCTTGATCTCATTGACCGTCTCGATGATGTTGGCGCCGGCCTGCCGGTTGATCACCAGCAGCACTGCAGCGTCGTCATTGAAGAAACCGCTGTTATAACGGTCTTCGACGCCGTTGCTGACCTTGGCCACATCCTTCAGGCGCAGGGCCGCGCCGTCCGCGTAGTGGATAATCAGCGACTCGTAGTCCTTGGCCTTTTCCAGTTGATCGTTGGCCTGCACCTGCCACAACCGCTGGCCGTCTTCCACCGAGCCCTTGGGGCGGCGTACGTTGGCATTGGCGATAGTGTTGCGCACATCGTCCAGCGCCACGCCGTACTGGTTCAGCGCCTGGGGTTCGAGTTCGATGCGCACCGCTGGCAAGGAACTGCCGCCGATCTGCACTTCCCCGACGCCCTGCACTTGCGACAGGCTCTGGGACAGGATGGTCGAGGCCAGGTCATACAGCTGGCCTTTTTCCAGTACGTCCGAGGTCAGCGACAGCACCATGATCGGCGCTTGGGACGGGTTGACCTTCTTGTAGGTCGGCATGCTGCGCATGCCGCTGGGCAGCAGGTTGCGCGAGGCGTTGATCGCCGCTTGCACTTCCCGCGCCGCACCGTTGATGTCGCGGTCCAGGTCGAATTGCAGGATCACCCGGGTCGAGCCCTGGCTGGAACGGCTGCTCATGGTGTTGACCCCGGCGATGGCGCCGAAGGATCGCTCCAGCGGCGTCGCCACCGTGGAGGCCATGACCTCGGGGCTCGCACCGGGCAGGCTGGCCTGGACCACGATCACCGGGAAGTCCATTTGCGGCAATGGCGACACCGGCAACAGGCCGAAGCTCACGCCACCCAACAGCATGATGGCCAGGCTCAGCAACATGGTCGCGACCGGACGCTTGATGAAGGGTCCCGACAGGTTCATCGACCGTCTCTCCCTGCATCAATCCCTGTGGGAGCGAGCCTGCTCGCTAAAGCGGTTTGTCGGTAAGCATCGATGTTGAATGTGCAGGCCTCTTCGCGAGCAGGCTCGCTCCCACAGAGCGTATGGCTCAACATTTTCACACCGACACCTCTTCGGCTTGAGACTTGCCGAAGCGGCGACCCAAGCGGTCGAAGTAGAGATAGATCACCGGGGTCGTGAACAGCGTCAACACCTGGCTCAACAGTAAACCGCCAACCATCACCAGACCCAGCGGCTGACGCAGTTCAGCCCCGGAACCGGTGGCCAGCATCAGCGGCACCGCGCCAAACAACGCGGCCAGTGTCGTCATCAGAATCGGCCGGAAACGCAGCAGCGCCGCCTGATAGATCGCCGTTTGCGGGTCCATGCCCTGATTGCGCTCGGCATCCAGGGCGAAGTCGATCATCATGATCGCGTTCTTCTTCACGATACCGATCAGCAGGATGATCCCGATGATCGCGATCATCCCCAGATCGTTGCCACTCAACAGCAAGGCCAGCAACGCGCCGACCGCCGCCGAGGGTAACGTTGAAAGGATAGTGATCGGGTGGATGTAGCTCTCGTACAACACGCCCAGCACGATGTACATGGTCACCACCGCCGCCAGGATCAGCAGCAAGGTACTCGACAGGGAGGCCTGGAACGCCTCGGCCGCGCCCTGGAACTGGGTCTGCACGCCAATCGGCATGCCAATGTCCTTCTGCACCTGCTCGATGATCTGCACTGCATGCCCCAGCGCCACACCGGGTGCCAGGTTGAAGGACATCATCACCGCCGGAAACTGGCCGATGTGGGTGATCGCCAATTGCGCCTGACGCTCTTCGATATGGGCCAGGCTGGACAACCGCACCTGACCGCCGTCGGTGGTCTTGACGTGAATCTGATCCAGCGCCTGCGGACCGATCTTCTCACCGGACTGCGATTGCAGCACCACGCGGTACTGGCTGGCCTGGGTGTAGATGGTAGAAATCTGCCGCTGACCAAAGGCGTCATACAGCGCGTCGGTGATATTCGACACCGACACCCCGACCCGCGATGCGGCATCGCGGTCGATCACCAGGTAGACCTGCAATCCCTTGTCCTGCAAGTCGCTGGCAACGTCGGTCAGCTCCGGCCGATCCGCCAGGGCTTCGACCAGACGCCCGCTCCACAGGCTGAGCAGTTCCGAGTCCGGTGACGACATGCTGAACTGGTACTGCGTACGGCTGACCCGGTCCTCGATGGTCAGGTCCTGCACTGGCTGCATGTACAGGCGAATACCGACCAGCTTGTCCAGTTCCGGCTGCAATCGGGCAATCACTTCGGTTGCGCTCAGGTCGCGGTTGCCGTGGGACTTGAGGTTGATCAGCAAGCGGCCGCTGTTGAGCGTCGAGTTATCACCGTCGACACCGATGTAGGACGACAGGCTCTCGACCGCCGGATCGGCCAGGATGACCTTGGCCAGTTCCTGCTGACGTTCGCTCATGGCCGCGAAGGAAATCGACTGCGGCGCTTCGGAAATGCCCTGGATCACGCCGGTGTCCTGCACCGGGAAGAAGCCCTTGGGCACCACCATGTACAGGAATACCGTCAACGCCAGAGTGCCGATGGCCACCATCAACGTCAGCGGCTGATGCTTGAGCACCCACTGCAATTTGCGTCCGTAGGCGGCGATCATCCAGTCGATGGCAGCACCGCTGGCGCGGTAGAAACGGCCCTGCTCTTGCTCTTTGGGCTCACGCTTGAGCAACCGCGCGCACATCATTGGCGTCAGGGTCAGGGACACCACCAGGGAAATCAGGATCGCCACCGCCAGGGTGATGGCAAATTCGCGGAACAACCGCCCCACCACATCGGCCATGAACAGTAGCGGAATCAACACGGCGATCAGCGACAGGGTCAGCGATACAAGAGTGAAACCGATCTGCTTGGCGCCCTTTAGCGCTGCGTTCAGCGGGCTGTCGCCCTCTTCGATGAATCGGGAAATGTTCTCCAGCATCACGATCGCATCGTCCACCACAAAACCGGTGGCGATGGTCAGGGCCATGAGGGTCAGGTTATTGACCGAGAACCCCGCGAGGTACATCACGCCAAAAGTACCGATCAACGACAGCGGCACGGCCACCGACGGAATGATCGTGGCACTGGCCCGGCGCAGGAACAGGAAGGTGACCATGACCACCAGGGCGATGGCGATCAGCAGTTCGTGTTGCACATCCTTGACCGAGGCACGGATGGTCTGGGTGCGGTCGGTCAGTACGACGACGTCGAGGCCGGCCGGCAGGTTATCGGTGATGCTCGGCAGCAAGGCCTTGATCCGGTCCACCACTTCGATGACGTTGGCACCCGGTTGACGCTGGATGTTCAGCAGCACCGCCTGGTTTTCATTGGCCCATGCCGCCAGACGCTCGTTTTCGGCGCCGTCGACGATCTCCGCCACGTCCTTGAGCCGCAACGGCGCGCCATTGGCGTAGGCCAGGATCAAGTTGGCGTAGTCCTGTGGCGAGGTCAGTTGATCGTTGGCATCGAGCATCGACACCCGGGTCGGGCCGTCGAAGTTGCCCTTTGGCTGGTTGACGTTGGATGCGCCGATCAGCGTGCGTACGTCGGACAGGTTCAGGCCGTTGGCCGCCAGGGCCTCGGGATTGACCTTGATTCGCACCGCCTGACGCTGGCCACCGGCAATGCTGACCATGCCGACTCCGCTGATCTGGGCGATTTTCTGCGCCATGCGCGTATCGACCAGATCGTTGAGCTTGGGCAGCAGCATGGTCTTGGACGTGATGGCCAGCGTCAGCACCGGGGTATCGGCCGGGTTGACCTTGTTGTACACCGGTGGTGCAGGCAGGTCCTTGGGCAGCAGGTTGGTCGCGGCATTGATCGCGGCCTGCACCTGCTGTTCGGCGACGTCCATGTTGATATCGAGGCTAAAGCGCAGGGTCAGCACCGAGGCGCCGCCGGAGCTGGTCGAGGCCATCTGGGTCAGGCCGGGCATCTGCCCGAATTGCCGCTCAAGCGGCGCGGTCACGGCGCTGGTCATGACATCCGGGCTTGCGCCGGGATAAAGGGTCATGACGCGAATGGTCGGATAATCGACCTGGGGCAATGCCGACACCGGCAGCAACCGGTAGGCGATCACGCCGGCCAGGATAATGGCCAGCATGCTCAGGGTGGTCGCTACCGGGCGTAGGATAAACAGCCGCGAGAGGTTCATGCGCCGCCCTTTTTCGCCTTGTCGGCAGGCGCCGGCTCAGCGGTATTGGTCGCCGATCCGCCTTGCAGATGGCCAGCGGGGCTGGTCGGTACTTGTGTCGGGTCATTGACGACTTCCACGTCGCTGCCGTCCTTCAAGCGATCGGTACCTTCCAGCACCACGCGCTCACCGGCGGCCAGGCCTTCGGTGACCACGGTGTTTTCACCGTCGCTGGCGCCGATTTTCAACTGGCGGATCTTGACCTTCTTGTCGCCGTCCAGGGCGTAGACGAACGTGCCGTTGGTGCCGAACTGGATCGCGGCGGACGGTGCGAGCACGACATCCTTGAGGGTGTCGGCCAGCAGGCGCACGTTGACGAACTGATTGGGAAACAGCGACTGGTCGCGGTTGTCGTAACGCGCCTTGAATTTCAGGGTGCCGGTGGTGACGTCGATCTGGTTGTCCAGGCTCTGCAGCACGCCGGTGGCTTGAAGTTTGGTGTCACCACGATCCCAGGCCTCGGCCGGCAGTTTGGCGCCACTGCGATAGCGCGCGAGCACGGTGTCGAGGCTGTTTTCCGGCAAGGTGAAGGCCACGCTGATCGGTTGGGTCTGGGTGATGATCGCCAACGCCGCGGTGTCGTTGGCCGCGACCAGGTTGCCGACGTCCAGCTGACGCAGGCCGACGCGTCCGGTGATTGGCGCGCGGATCCTGGTGAATTCGAGGTTGAGCTTGGCGTCGTTGACCGCCGCCTGATTGGTCTTGACCGTGCCCTGGTATTGACCAACCAGCGCCTCGGCGGTGTCCAGGGTTTGCTTGGCGATACTGTCTTCACGGTACAGGCCGCGATAACGCTCGACATCCACCTGGGCGTTCTTGAGCTGTGCCTGATTCTGCAGCAAGGTGCCTTCGGCCTGGAGCAAGGCGTTCTGGTACGGACGCGGGTCGATTTCGGCCAGCAGATCGCCCGCCTTGACCATCTGCCCCTCCTCGAAATGGATCTTGACCAGCTCACCGCCCACACGGCTGCGCACATTAATGGTGTTCAACGCGGTAACTGTGCCCAGTGCCTTGTAGTACAGCGGGAAATCCCCCTTGACCGCCGGCGCCACACGCACTGGCACAGGACCTGTCGCGCCGCCGAACCCCGGACGCATCCCCCCTGACCTGCCAGTGTGCCCGGCCACGGCTTTCGGCTGCGCGCCCTCTTTCGGCGCAGCACCGCCGGGCCAGAATTTCCAGCACAGGGCGGCGATGACCAACAGCACGAGCAGGCCGAACAGCCAGCGACGGGGACTACGGGAAGCAGAGGATTGCATTGAGTGATCAACCATTGGGCGCGTGGGCTTTTATTACATGAGGCTGAACGATAAGCACTGGCGGGGTTTAAGCAAAGCGCCTTTACCGGCAATTTACCTTCGGCTTACGTAACAGGAGATTTATCCAAGACACTGAAACACAAATGAAAACGGCCTGGGAGGGCCAGGCCGTTAACAATTGTAAAACCTTACTTATTTCAAGACAGCGAGTGCAGCTTCGTAGTTCGGCTCATCAGCGATTTCGCCAACCAACTCGCTGTGCAGCACGTTGTCGTTCTCGTCCAGCACCACGACGGCACGGGCGGTCAGGCCTTTGAGCGGACCATCGGCGATCGCCACGCCGTAGTTCTGGATGAACTCGGCACCGCGCAGGGTCGACAGGTTCTGGACGTTTTCCAGGCCTTCGGCACCGCAAAAACGCGCCTGGGCGAATGGCAGGTCGGCGGAGATGCACAGCACCACAGTGTTGGCGATGTCATTGGCCTGGGCGTTGAACTTGCGCACGGACGTGGCGCAGGTCGGGGTGTCGACGCTTGGGAAGATGTTCAGCACTTTGCGCTTGCCGGCGAAGTCTTTCAGGGTAACGTCGGACAGATTGCCGGCAACCAGGGAAAAGGCTGGCGCCTTGGAACCGGCTTGAGGCAACTGGCCATTGACTTGAACCGGGTTGCCTTTAAGAGTCACTTGAGCCATGAACGGAGTCCTTCTGAACGTTGTTGTAGAGAATATTGAAGAGGCCGAAGTTAACCACGAAATCGTCCGGTGACCTACCCCGGATACAAAAACGCGAAGACAGCCCCAATCCCCTGTGGGAGCGAGTTCACTTTCTTTGACTGCGTTGTCGATCCAGCCGGTACTCGTTCGACTATAACTGAGCAATCCAAATCCAACGGAGACAACACCCATGCGATTCATGATCATTGTCAAAGCCAGCCAGGACTCCGAAGCCGGCGTGATGCCCAGTACCGAACTGCTGACCGCGATGGGCAACTACAACGAAGAACTGGCCAAGGCCGGCATCCTCCTCGCCGGCGAAGGCCTGCACCCCAGCAGCAAAGGCGCCCGCGTACGCTTTTCCGGCGACCAACGCACGGTCATCGATGGCCCGTTTGCTGAAACCAAGGAACTGATCGCCGGCTATTGGTTGTGGCAGGTGAAGTCGAAGGAAGAAGCCATCGAATGGGTCAAGCGCTGCCCCAACCCGATGCCGGGCACCGAGGCCGAGATCGAGATTCGGCAGGTGTTCGAGGCGGCGGATTTTGGTGAAGAGTTCACGCCGGAGTTGCGGGAGCAGGAAGAGCGGGCGTTTGGGCAGGGGAAGAAGTGCTGAGTACTTCATCGAACTAGACGCTAAACCTCTGTGGCGAGGGAACAAACACCTCGCCACACATATCGCCTCAAAAAATAGATCGCGAAGAACGCCTATCAGTTCTGATAGTAGACATCGTCTGCACTTATGGATGACGCTGAGCATCCCGGCCCAATTGAATTTTTGGAATGCAGGCGATGAGCGAAACAAGACTTTTTCATTACTCTTACGACCCACTGGATCGACTTGTGGGGACATCGTCAGTGACAGACGCCAAAACTCAACGCTTTTACTGCAAAAGCCGATTGGTAACGGAAATTCAGGGCCAATTGAAACATTCGATTTTTCAATACGAGGATCAAATTCTCGCGCAGCAAAATAGCGGAGGGACAACGGTCGACACCCAGTTGTTGACCACTGACCAGCAACGGTCAGTGCTTGGTACAGTTGACACCAATACCCAACCCATCACCTATACACCCTACGGTTTCCGATCTGCTACCAGCGGATTGCTGAGCCTGCTGGGATTCAACGGTGAACGGAGAGATCCGCTGACTGGATGCTATATGTTGGGGAACGGCTATCGGCCATTTAGTCCGGTATTGATGCGGTTTTATATCTCGGACAGTTGGAGTCCATTTGGGAAGGGAGGACTCAATGCCTATGCGTATTGTTTGGGGAATCCGGTTAATCGGAGAGATCCGAATGGGCATGTTTCCCTTTTGGGTTCTTTCATCCAATTTGCAGAGCAAGCCTTTAAAGGTCGAAGGACTATTTTACCGAAGATAGTGGGTTCAATCAGCCCTAGACGGCTGCCCCCCACCCCAATTACACCAGCTTCGCTGGCCCCCATCACGATGCCTCCATTCACCTACCACCCAATGGGCGGAAGCATGAGAATTCAGAACAGACCTGGACTGAGTGGTTCGCTCGAATCAATTGCTTCCACTCGCTCAACTAACTCAGTGGAGTCGATGCCCTCAGCCTTGAGTGCTCGATCATTAGGATCAAACAGTTCAATCAGTTCGTCGGGATCAACACGCTCTACTGCTACTACATCCTCCAGTTCAAGACGAAGCTCTGTCTCGGCGGATTCGGATTGGTCCGGCTCTGGTAGACGCCATGACTCCGAATGGGGATCAAACGAATCTATAAGCTCAGTATCGTCTTATTCATCGGAATTCGCCCCTCGCGTGGTCTTTGAGGACACTTTATTGACACTCGATGCTCAAGGAAATGTTTCGTACCTCCCGGGCCCATCTACCCCGGGCTTGCAGATCAGGCGTCCAACCGGTCAGTAATGTATGCATAGCGTCCCTACAAAGCCCTCCCTATTCCTTACAAGATTCATGTTCACTATTGAATACCGTACCGCGAAGCCGTTTTCAAAACCAAAGATTCCCCCCCTCCGACTGGCTAACCCTCATTTAGCTGCTAGCTTCAAGGGACACGTCCTACAGCCTTGATAGCAAAGAGATTACGCAGTAACGGCCGCCAAGTGCCGGGTCTTCCCAATGAGCCACCAGGGAACCGGGGGAATCATGTTGAACAAAATGGGGATACACATTTTTCTTGTGGCGGCTTCGTTCGCGCCGCTTATTTGTGCCCACGCCGACAACGCCGAGACCGCCAACAGGAGCAACAACCCGCTCAACCTTGAGCCGGGGATGAACCTGCAGGACTACTACACACCGAGGTACTACGGCTCCAATATCCACACCAACGACCTGCTGGTGCGCGGCACGATGCCGATTGCAGCGAACGATTTCATCGGCGTGCCCCAGTTGTTGCGCGGTACGGCGCCGATCAGCACCCATCCTGATCCGAACGGCGGCTACAGCACTGGTGAAGGTGACCTCAACCTGTTCGATATCTTTCTGCTGAAAACCGAGGGCGTGCAGTTGGGTATCGGCCCGATGATCACCGCCCCCTTTGCCGATCAGGATGAGCTCGGCACCGGCAAATGGCAGGCCGGGTTCGCCGCCGTGGCCATCGACGCTTCACCTCGCGGCCTGCTGGGCGCGCTGGTGCAATATCAGAGTTCATTTGCCGGCGACCATGACCGCGAACATGTCGAAACAGCCACCCTGCAACCTTTCGTCATTCACAACCTGGACCACGGCTGGTACCTGCGCTCCACCGGTATCTGGACCTTCGACCTGAAAAACGACACCCACTACATCCCACTCGGCCTGGGTGGCGGCAAAGTCTGGAAAGACGGGCCCAATATCCTCAACGCCTTTATCGAACCGCAGTGGACCGTCGAGCGCAAAGGCGATGGCGTGCCGCAGTTCACCCTGTTCGTCGGGCTTAACGCCACGTTTGGAAAGTGAGGCACTGCCATGCACATTGCAATTCTCGCAGCCGGTTTCGGCCTGATGACGATGTTTGTCAGTTGCGGCGTGGGTGCCGACTTCACCGCCACCCCGGAACAAGCCCGGGGCATCGCCAAAGAAGCCTATCTGTACGGTTTTCCGGTGGTGGAAATGTACAAGACGCTCTACAGCCAGGCCGTGGACAAGAAGAGTTCGAACTACAAGGCGCCGTTTAACCGGATCGGCAACACCGCCAAGGCTTTCACCGCCAAGGACACCGCGTTCGTCACGCCCAATGCCGACACGCCCTACTCCTTCGTCTGGATGGACCTGCGCGCCGAGCCCCTGGTACTCACTTTGCCGCCTGTTGAAGAGCACCGTTACTACTCGGTGCAATTGATCGATGCCTACACGCAGAACTTCGCATACCTGGGCACCCGCAGTACCGGCAACAACGGCGGCCAGTTCATGATTGCAGGCCCCGACTGGAAAGGTAAGCAACCGCAGAACATCGACCGCCTGCTGCGCAGTGAAACCAACATCGCCTACGCGCTGTATCGCACGCAACTGTTCGAGACCAAGGATCTGGCCAGGGTCAAGCAGATCCAGAAGGGCTACAAGGTTCAATCCCTGAGCCGGTACACCCGGCACAAGGCACCGCGTGCCGCCGCGAAAATCGACTGGCCGAAACCGACCCCGACCATGAGCGACACGCCGGATTTGTTTCGCTACCTGAACTTCATGCTGGCCTTTGCACCGGCCCAGAGCGTGGAAAAAACGCTGCTCGCGCGTTTCAAGACCATCGGTATCGAAGCCGGCAAGCCGTTCAATCTGACCAACCTGAGCGCCGATCAACGCAAAGCCCTGGAAGACGGCATCAGCGACGCCAAGGCGGAATTCGCCGCCTTCAAGAAAACCAGAATCGATACCCATGAGGTCAGCAACGGCGATTTCTTTGGCACCCGCGATCACCTCAAGGGCAATTACCTGTACCGCTACGCCGGCGCCAACCTGGGCATCTTCGGCAACTCTGCCGAGGAAGCCAATTACATCGGTTACTTCGTCGACAGGAATGATCAGCCGGTCGACGCCTCCAGGCACGACTACACCCTGCATTTCGCCAAAGGCGCCTTGCCCCCGGCCGAGGCGTTCTGGTCGCTGACCCTGTACAACGCGAAGAACAAACTGCTGGTAGACAACCCGCTCAATCGCTACCTGATCAACTCGCGCATGCTGCCCGACCTCAAGCTCGATGCCGACGGCGGCCTGACGCTTTTCGTACAGAACAAGGCACCGGCCAAGGATCTGCAAAGCAACTGGTTGCCGGCGCCGAACGGGCCGTTTTACGGCGTGCTGCGCCTGTACCTGCCTGAACCGGAAGTCGCCAGCGGTCAATGGAAGATGCCGCTTTTGACCCCCCATAAACCCATGCCCCCATGAACCCATAAGCGGAGTCAGCCATGGCCAGGCCGCGTTGCACGAAGCCATGGAAGAACGCCAGATCGCCGTGGCCGGCAACAGCCATGTGCTGCCGGATTTGTTCATCGTGGTCGCCACCCAGAACCTGATCGAACAGGAAGGCACTTATCCATTGCCGGAAGCGCAGATGGACAGTTTCCTGTGAAGGTGCTGCTCGATTACCCAAGCGCCGACAACGAAAGCCAGGTGCTGCGCCCGTTGCGCGAAGAAGAGCAGGCCCTCGGTGCCAGGACCGCTGCAGTGCAAGGCTTCGCACTGGCCGCTCAAGTCCCCGCCGTAGCCATTCATCGCGCCTGCCTCGGCTGGCAAGCGCGGCGTCACGCCCGTCATGCGACCTGGCTGGAATCCGCCGACTACGCCTGGCGGCAGATTCCGCCGCAACTCGACGGCAACCCACCGCAGATGAGCGCCCTCTATCTGTGGACCCGTCGCACCCGCAAAGGGCTGAAATTGACCGCGTTCGGCCCGCGTCTGCAAGCACTGTTGCGCGCCTGTTACGGCCGTGAGCCGACCAAAGATCAGGCGCTGCTTCAACTCAGGCAATCCTTGACTACGCTGCATAGTCAGGCCGAACACAACAAAGAATCAGTCGCTCGCGCACTGCGACCACTGAATCCCGTTCACGAGAAGGATTTTCCATGACGAACCTGATTTCGATCCGCCAGCACCACGGCCTGAGGTTGTTACTGACGCTGGTCCTGAGCCTGCCATTGCTGGTTCAGGCGGCCGAGCCGTTGCCCTCGTGGAACGACGGCCCATCGAAAAAGAACATCATCGAATTCGTCCAGGCCGTGACCGACCGGAACAGCAAGGACTTCGTCAAACCCGAAGACCGTATCGCCGTGTTCGACAACGACGGCACGCTGTGGAGCGAGCAGCCGATGTACTTCGAGTTGTTGTTCGCCCTCGATGAAGTCAAGCGCACCGCGCCGCAACACCCGGAATGGAAAACCACTCAGCCGTTCAAGGCGGTACTGGAAAATGATCACCAGGCCCTGGCGGCGGCCGGCACGGACGGTCTGCTGAAAATCGTCGGCGCGACCCACAGCGGCATGACCACCGAAGCCTTCGACGATTACGCCAGAACCTGGTTGAGCCAGGCCCGTCATCCGAGAACCGGCAAGCCGTACACCGAAATGATCTACCAGCCGATGCTGGAAATGCTCGACTACCTGCGTCGCCTGGACTTCAAGACCTACATCGTTTCCGGTGGCGATACCGGATTCATGCGCGCCTTTGCCGAACAGGTTTACGGCATCCCGCCCGAGCAGGTGATCGGCACCACCTTTGTCACCGCATTTGAGTACAAGGACGGAAAAGCCTCGATCCTGCGCACCCCGAAACTGGCCCACAACGACGATGGGCCGGGCAAGCCGGAAAGCATCAATGCCGTGATCGGGCGTCGGCCGATTCTTGCCTTCGGCAACTCCGATGGCGACCTGCAAATGCTGCAGTGGACCGCCGCCGGGCAGGGAAAACGCTTCATGGGGCTGGTGCATCACACCGACGCCAAACGCGAATGGTCTTACGACCGCGAATCGAAGATCGGCCGTCTGGACAAAGCCCTGGATGAGGGGAAAAGCCGTGGCTGGACAGTGGTCGACATGGCTGCCGAATGGCGCCGGATCTACCCCTTCGATGCCCCCATCCCCGAGCAAGTGCAATAAAAAGCGTGATGCAGGACCGCAATAAACGTTTGTCACACCGAGCGACGCAAAGCAAAAGGAGCAAGTCATATGACTGGCATACGCAAATGGTTACCGAAGGCGGCATGCCGGGCACGTCGGTCGGCTTGCAGGCACGGGATGTCACCATTGCCCAGGCGCTCTACGGCAAGATCGAAGACACCGGCGCACTGAACAAAAAACGCATGGAACCATCGACGACGAAACCACTGCCGCGGCGCAAGCCTTCATCGAGAAACAGGCCAAGGCAGACAAACCGTTCTCGTCTGGATGAACACCACCCGCATACATGCTTTCACCGATGATCGTGAGTCCATGCGAGGCCAACGCAGCATGCCGGGCAATGAATATGCTGACGGCATGCTCGAGCATGATGGCGACGTCGGCAAGCGGTTGAAGACACTGGATGACCTGAAGATTACTGACAACACCATCGTCGTCTACACCACCGACAATGGAATGGCCTAAACCAATGGTAATGGCCAGATACGGCAACCACGCCGTTCCGTAACGAGAGGAACGCCATACCGATATCAAGGAGCGCCGGGATTTTCCGCTTACCAAAGATCCACTGTGGGAGCGAGCCTGCTCGCGAAGCTTTCAGCTTCTATTTGGCCTTGAGTTTGAGATAAGACTGATGCATATCCACCGCCCAGCCATCGATCACGCCTTTGACGTCATCGGCCTTCATCACCTGGGCTTTGTTTTCCAGCGGTTTGCCGGTGCCCTTGCGCACGACCTGAGCCAGCACATGATTGTTGCCGCCATCGAGGAACACCGCCTCGGTGGCCAGGTCGGTTTCCTGATCGCGGATACCGCTGGCGGTGCTGACCGCTGCGGCCACCAGGGCAATCGGGATCACTTCATAGGGCTTGAGGCCTTCGGTCTTGCTGCTGACCGCGGTGATCGCCGCACGCACCACGATGACACCCGGGCCTGGGCCGGATGCCAACGGCAAGGATTTACCGATTTCACGCTTGAGCGCCTGGTCGTAGTAGCTGGTAATGCCGTTCAAGGTGGTCTGGGGGATTGTCCCGGTCGGCTGGGGTTTGGGATACAGCTGGGTCGGTTCGACGTAAACGCTGGTGAACTTGCTGATGTCCAGCTTGGGATCAACCCAACGCATCACGGTGGCGCCGGACGGCGACTTGGTTTCCTTGAGCTGGCTGTAGTTCTTGAGAAACCCGGAATACTGGTCCGGCTCCACGACCTTGCTGGCGCAGCCGACCATGGCAATTGAGGCCATGCACACAGTACCCATCATTAACGCTAACTTCATGCGGTAACTCCTGTAAGAACATCGACTACGGTTAGAAACAGAGGTGGTACAGGTATAGCCAATAAAGAGCCCGGCGTTCTCGGAAATCACAATATTCATCTAATGCAACTGAGCAGCTCACAAGCGTCATTTGACAGACGCCGGCCATCCGGCAAAGCTGCATCAAGCATGAACGCGCGCCTGACGGTAAACGCAACCGGACTACGGAAGTCGCAATGCCGAAAGATAAAAATAAAACGGTAGCCGCAAAGCCTGATTCGCAACCGACCCTGATTAGCCGTTATCTGTTCCCCGTCACCATTGGCGTCCTTCTCCTCGCTGTCGCGGGCATCGGCTGGTTTCTGTTCGGCAGCCAACCGGCGCCCGTGACATATGCGCCGGTCAGCACGCCCGTTGCTCAACCCATCAAGCCACAACCGGTTAGCGTGACGCCGGTAAAAATGGTCGATGAGCAGCAATGTCAGGGCTGCCACAGCGCCCAAGTCAAGGACTGGCAAGGCTCCCATCACCAATTGGCGATGCAGGAAGCCAACGCCGAAACGATGCTCGGCGACTTCAACAACGTCACCTTCAAGGCGGAAAACGAAACCACCCGTTTCTCGCGCAAGGACGGCGGCTTCTGGGTCAACACCCCCGGCATCGACGGCAAGAATGCCGATTTCAAGGTCGCCTACACCTTTGGCATCGCGCCGTTGCAGCAATACCTGATTGCGGTCGGCGACGGACGCCTGCAAGCCCTCGGCGTGGCCTGGGATACCGAGAAACGCCGCTGGTTCCATCTCTATCCAGGCCAGGGCGTGACCTTCAAGGCCCCCTTGCACTGGAGCAAACCGAGCCAGAATGCCAACTTCATGTGCGTCGAGTGCCACACCACCGGTTACAAGCGTAATTTCGATGCCGCGAAAAACACCTTCGACAGTCAGTGGAACAGCCTTGGTGTCGGCTGTCAGGCCTGCCATGGCCCGGCCTCCAACCACCTGGAATGGACGGCGAAAAAAACCGACCTGATCCACGCCGGGTTTGCCGTCGACCTCAAGGACAAGAACGCCACCGTCGAAATCGAAACCTGTGCCCGCTGCCACGCCCGCCGCGCACCGCTGGGCGATGGCTTCACCGTCGGCAAGCGTCTGATGGACGATTACCTGCCGAGTACCCTGACCCGCGAGCTGTACGCCCTGGACGGCAAGATCAAGGATGAAGTGTTCGAACACGGTTCCTTCGCCCAAAGCAAAATGTTCGACAAGGGCGTGCGGTGCAGCAATTGCCATAATCCTCACAGTACCGGACTGAAGGCACCGGGCAACGGCGTCTGCCTGCAATGCCACAACTCCGCGGGCGAGACGTCCGTGGAAGGCGTCGACGGCAAGGGCCTGCAAGCGAAGAACTATGACGCCATCGAACACACCCGCCACACCCCGGGCCAACCGGGTTCGCAGTGCGTGGATTGCCATATGCCCGGCAAGTTCTACATGGGCAACGACTTCAGGCATGACCACAGTTTCAGTATCCCCAACCCCGAACGCGCGCAAAGACTCGGCACGCCGGATGCTTGCCTGACCTGTCACCAGGGCAAGGCCGGCGACAAGGTCACAGAACAGTTCAAGCTGTGGAACACCACCAACGCCGGCACGGCGCAAGCGCCACGTTACGACGAAAGCCTGTGGCTGATCCGCAATGGTCAGCCCGGCGCGGCGCAAGCCCTGTACGAGCAATTGCAACGCAGCAACCTGCCGGCGATTCAACGGGCGACCCTACTGGCCGAGTTGCCGATGTTCCCCAGCGAACAGGCGCTGAAACTGGCGACAAAGGACTTGAGTCATCTGGCACCGCAAGTGCGAGAAAGCGCCGTGCGGGCGATCAGCGCCTTCCTCCCGCCGGCCGAGCGTGCACCGCTGTTGGCGCCGGTACTGAGCGATCCAGTAAAAGCCGTACGCATTGCCGCGGCGCGGGACCTGCTCAGCGTGGCGCGCAACGGTCTGGGCAATGCCCAGGAGGCCTGGAATGCCGCCATTGCCGAATACGAAGCGGTGCAGAAGAGCCTGGCCGAACGCGCCGAGGCCAACCTCAACCTGGCGATGCTGTATCAGGCCAGCGGCCGCGGTGGCGAGGTCGAAGGCCTGCTGCGCACCGCGCTCCAGCGTGATCCGGACTTTCATCCGGCGCGGGTGACGCTGGTGCAATGGCTGGAAGCCAGTGGCCGCAGCCAGGAGGCCCAGGCACTGCTCGTGCAAAGCCTGAAGCAATATCCGGACGTCGCGCTGCTGCAGCACACTCAGGGCCTGTCGCTGGTGCGTGCCGGCAAGTCCGGGCAAGCCATGCCGTTCCTGCGCAAAGCCGCGCAACTGGAGCCGCAGACCGCGCAATACGGCTACGTACTCGCGGTGGCGCTGCATGACAGCGGCAAGGTCGACGACGCCTGCGCAGAGCTGGAAAGACTCTTGAAGGAACAGCCGGCCAACCGCAATGCGCGGCTGTCGCTGATTCAGTACTACCTCGACAACGGGCAGGAACCCAAGGCGCAGGTGCTGCTGCAGGGCTGGAAGAACATCAACAGGGGCGATCCGGCGTTGAAGTGATTCCCTGCTCGCGCCTACAGAAATGTAAAAATTCTTTCGATTTTCAGTGACACTATATAGCCACTACTGGCATAGTGCCTTCCGCGTAAACATCCCCCAAATATCCACCTCGAGGCCTGCATGAAGCACGCCTCGGCCAATGACGGCACAGTCCAGTCGCAAGGAAAAAAATGGTAGCTCTGCGCAAGTTTTTCACCGTTACAGCCCTGACCGCCACCCTCCTGACTTCCGGCTGCGCAAGCATCGTCGGGGACAGCAAGTACCCTGTAAACGTATCGAGTACCCCGAGTGGTGCCAACTTCACTGTGCAGAACAAGGACGGTGTCGTCGTTCATAGCGGTTCCACGCCCAATTCGGTGACGCTGCCTTCGGGTCGTGGCTACTTCAAAGGCGAGACCTACACCATTACCTTCAAGAAAGAAGGCTATGCCGATACCACCGCAAAACTGGATACCAGCATGAGCGGCTGGTACTGGGGCAATATTTTGTTCGGCGGTCTGATTGGCATGCTGGTCGTCGATCCGATGACAGGTGCGATGTACAAGCTTCCGGCTGACGCCGCAGGAAACCTCGGCAGCCCACTGGCCGGTGAAGCGCCGAAAAACCTGACCCTGTTGGAAATTGATCAAGTGTCGCCAAGCGATCGCGCGGCGCTGGTTCGCATCAACTAATAAAATCAAGAGATCGCAGACTGCGGCAGCCCTGCAGGAGCTGCCGCAGGCTGCGATCTTTTGCTTTTTTTGGCGCTTAGCGCCGCCGAAACAACGGTCGCGGTTCAATCACCGACCGCCCGTACAACACACTCATCCCCGCCAACCCTTTCAGCGCATCCTCCGCGGACTTGTCTTCGCGCACGGCGAAGCTGTCGAAACCGCACTGACGCATGTGGCTGAGCTGATCGCGCAACACATCACCAATGGCGCGCAACTCGCCGGTCCAGCCCAATCGCGTACGCAGCAGATACGCCTGGCTGTACGCGCGCCCATCGCGAAAACTCGGAAAGTCCAGGGCGATCAATGGCAGTTGGGCAAACCAAGGCTTGAGGCTTTCCACTTCATCGTCCGGCCCCAGCCACACCGCATTGTGCTGCGGGTTTTCCAGCCACCGGGCCAGCGGCAGAATCAGCGCGCCGGCCGGTAACCCGGTGTCGATGCTCCTGACCAGCTGCCATGGGTCGTCCGCGTCAATCCGCGCCACGCCCTCCTCCAGTCGCAGCAGATTATTCATGCCGACACCTCCAGCACTTTCGGGTACACCGTCTCCTTGAATGGCTCCAGGCCGATGCGATGGAAGGTGTCGACGAACAACTCCTCACTCTCGCGGTATCGCACGAAGGTCTCGATGATGCGCTCGATGACATCGGGCACTTCGACGGCGCTGAAAGACGGGCCGATAACCTTGCCCAATGCGCTGTTCTTGCCCTGGGCGCCACCGAGGGTGATCTGGTACCACTCGCTGCCGTTCTTATCGACCCCGAGAATGCCAATGTTGCCGATGTGGTGATGACCGCAGGCGTTCATGCAACCGGAAATATTGAGGCTGATATCACCCAGGTCGTGCAGGTAATCGAGGTCTTCGAAGCGCGCTTGAATGGCCTGGGCGATGGGAATCGACTTGGCGTTGGCCAGCGCACAGAAGTCGCCACCGGGGCAGGCGATGATATCGGTCAGCAAGCCGACATTGGCGCTGCCCAGATTGTACTCGCAGGCCAGGCACCACAACGCAAACAGGTCGGCCTTGGGCACGTCCGGCAGGACGATATTCTGTTCATGGGCGATACGGATTTCACCGAAGCCGAAGCGCTCGGACCATTCGGCCACCGCCTCCATCTGCGTGTCGGTGACATCGCCCGGTGGCGCGGCAATGCCGGGTTTGGTCGACAGCACCACGCTGGCATAGCCCGACACTTTGTGCGGTTGCACGTTACGCATTACCCAGCGCGCGAACGCCGGGTTCTCGGCCAGGTGTGTGCCGAAATCGAGGTTGGTGTCTGCAAGCGTACGATAGTCCGGCGCGACGAACGCACTGGCCACACGCTCGAACTCATCGAGGGTCAATTGCGCCGGGCCATCCTTGAGGTACTGCCACTCCTCCTCCACTTCCCGGGCGAAGGCGTCAATACCCAGGGCTTTGACCAGGATCTTGATCCGCGCCTTGTACTTGTTGTCCCGCCGGCCATGGCGGTTGTACACGCGCAACACCGCCTCGACGTAGGATAGCAGGTGCTGCCACGGCAAGCCGTCGCGGATTTGCAGACCGAGAATCGGCGTGCGCCCCAACCCGCCGCCGACAATCACCCGCAACAGCATTTGCCCATCTTCGCCGGGGTAAAGATAGAGGCCGATGTCATGCATCATGATCGCCGCCCGATCCTGCTCGGCCGAGCAGATGGCAATCTTGAACTTGCGCGGCAGAAACAGGAATTCCGGGTTGATGGTCGACCACTGCCGCAGGATCTCCGCCAGCGGTCGCGGATCGATCATTTCGTCGGCGGCGACCCCGGCAAAGGCTTCGGTGGTGATGTTGCGCACACAATTACCGGAGGTCTGGATCGCATGCATGTCCACCGCGGCCAGGCGTTCGAGGATGTCCGGCACCTGGGCCAGTTCGATCCAGTTGAACTGCATGTTCTGCCGGGTGGTGAAGTGGCCATAGCCGCGGTCGTAATCGCGCGCGATGCTCGCCAGGGTGCGCATCTGCCGGGCACTCAGCGTGCCATAGGGAATCGCCACCCGCAGCATGTAGGCGTGTTTTTGCATGTACAGGCCATTTTGCAGGCGCAACGGCAGGAACTCTTCCTCGCTCAGCTCACCGGCCATGAAGCGTTCGACCTGATCGCGAAACTGCGCAACCCGCTCGAACACCAGCGCCCGGTCATAGTCGTCGTACTGATACATCTGGCTACCTCATCAGGGTTGATCGGGCTCTGTGGCTGATCCCAGTCGCTCAAGGTGGAAACCTTGTGGGAACGAGCCTGCTCGCGAAGGCGGAGTGTCAGGCGACATGGATGTTGAATGTGCCGGCCTCTTCGCGAGCAGGCTCGCTCCCACAGGGCCTGCGTCTCAGGCCGATGGCATCAGACTATTCGGCTCGTTTGGAGGTGTTGACTATGAACCCGCGCTGATCTGCATTACAGATTCAGCTGTTTTCGAAAAAACCGTATCAGAGACCAACAAGCCCAGCCTTGCCTGCTTCGGATCTGATCCGCATAAATCAATTTTTCCTGAGCCTGTTTTGAATTTACCGATGTTTTTACAGTTGCCCGACTTTGCAACCGTGGAAGCATTGAGCATGAGCACAACAACTAACGGACAGGCCTATAACTATAAGGTCGTCCGCCAATTCGTCGTGGCAACCGTATTCTGGGGCGTCGTGGGAATGGCGATGGGCGTGTGGATCGCCTCGCAACTGGTATGGCCCGAGATGAACCTCGACCTGCCGTGGACCAGTTTCGGCCGCTTGCGCCCGCTGCACACCAGCCTGGTGATTTTCGGTTTCGCCGGTAGCGCGCAATTCGCCGCCAGCTATTACGCGGTGCAGCGTACCTGTCAGGTGCGGCTGTTCTCGGACAAACTCGCCGCCTTCACATTCTGGGGCTGGCAGTCGGTGATCGTGGTGATGCTGATCAGCCTGCCGCTGGGTTACACCACCACCAAGGAATACGCCGAAATCGAATTCTCCGGCGCGGTGTGGATGACCGTGGTCTGGGTGGCCTACGCCATCGTGTTCTTCACCACCGTGGTGCAGCGCAAGACCAAACACATCTACGTCGGCAACTGGTTCTTCGGCGCGTTCATCGTCGTCATCGCCATGTTGCACGTGGTCAACCACCTGTCGATCCCGGTGAGCTGGTTCAAGTCCTATCCGGTGTATTCCGGGGCCACCGACGCCATGGTGCAGTGGTGGTACGGGCACAACGCCGTGGGCTTTTTCCTGACCACCGGTTTTCTCGGCATGATGTATTACTTCGTGCCGAAACAGGTGGGGCGGCCGGTGTATTCCTATCGCCTGTCGATCGTGCACTTCTGGGCGCTGATCACCCTGTACATCTGGGCAGGTCCCCACCACCTGCACTACACCGCGCTGCCGGACTGGGCGCAGTCGCTGGGCATGGCCATGTCGCTGATCCTGCTGGCGCCGAGCTGGGGCGGCATGATCAACGGCATGATGACCCTGTCAGGGGCCTGGCATAAGTTGCGCACCGACCCGATCCTGCGCTTTCTGGTGCTATCGCTGGCGTTCTACGGCATGTCGACCTTCGAGGGGCCGATGATGGCGATCAAGACCGTCAACGCCCTCTCCCACTACACCGACTGGACCATCGGCCACGTACATGCCGGAGCATTGGGCTGGGTGGCGATGATTACCTTTGGCGCGACCTATCACATGGTGCCGAAAGTCTTCGGCCGTGATCAGATGCACAGTACGCCGCTGATCAACCTGCATTTCTGGCTCGCGACCATTGGCACGGTGCTGTACATCGCTTCGATGTGGGTCAATGGCATCACCCAGGGCCTGATGTGGCGCGCGATCAACGACGACGGCACGCTGACCTATTCCTTCGTTGAAGCCTTGCAGGCCAGCCATCCGGGGTTCGTGGTGCGCTTTGCCGGAGGCGTGTTCTTCCTCGGCGGCATGTTGCTGATGGCTTACAACGTATGGCGCACGGTTCGGGTGTCGGACCTGAAAATGGCAGAACTTGAGGCGCAGATAGCCTGATGATCGAGATCGCTCTGAATGTTCTGGGCCTGGTGAGCCTGTGGCTGGCGGTGGAGTATTGTTTGAGACACCAGACCGCCGAGAGTCTCGAGGATGCCAGTTTGATTCCGTTTGCCGATGATCCGGAAGTGGCGCGGCGGGTGGAGGCCGCTACTGGCAAGACCATCAATGCGGTGGCACCGCAAGAGGTGAAACCCGGTTGGGGAAACCTCGAAATCTGATGCGTCACCCTATCCACTGTGGGAGCGAGCCTGCTCGCGAAAACGGTGTATCGGTCAACATTTTTGTCGACTGACACTCCGTCTTCGCGAGCAGGCTCGCTCCCACAGGGGGATAGGCGGTGCACAGAAAAATCAGTTGCGTTCGCGGGGAATCAAGCTCTGCAATTGCTGGGCGAGGAAGTTCGCATCGAACGCAAAGGTATCCGGGTCTTTCAATCCGTTGGTCTTGCGCCACTGCCAATCATTGGAAGGTGGCAGGCAGACCAGCGAAACACTGCCATAACGCGCAGCGGTAAAGCCCATGACCGCCAGGGAAATCTGACCGCCCACGCCCATCACATCCGGCACGAACTCCACTGGTTTGCCGGCAATCACAATGGATAGTTTCTCGGTTTTGAACGTCGACGTCTCCACCGGAACGCTTGGCCCGAAGGCAACGTACTGCTCGCGACTCACCTCCAGCAGATTCGGTGCCTTGACCGGCTCCAGCCACTGCTGGATCTGGTCGAACAGTTCACCGATGCGCGCCGCCCAAACGGCCGATTGCGACTCGAATACTTGCTTCTTGTGCGCTTCGCTTTCTGCGTAGTGGCGAAGCATCTCGCCCAGTTGCTGTACATCGTCCATTGCGGTGTTCCTTTGGTTGAAGCGGTGCTACGGATATTCAGCATGGCAGATGCGCGCAGCCAACGTACGACTAAACGCCGGGAGGTCTCTAGCCGGGCATGCGACGCAGGCGCGCCATGCTCAAGACATCGACCCACTGGCCGTCGCGGAACCCGTAGTCGCGCAGCAGCCCTTCGGTTTCGAAACCGAATTTGCGATACAGGCCGATGGCAGCTTCGTTGTCAGCGTAAACGGTCAGCTCGACGCGGCGCAGGTTCATCCAGTTATCGGCGATGTCCAGTGCCGCCGCCAGCAGTTTTGAACCCACGCCTTTACCCTGCCACTCACGCGCGACGCCCATACCGAAGCTGCCGGCATGGCTGCGGCGGATACGGGAAAACTGTTCCAGCGTGATATTGCCAACAACCGCCCCCTGGTGCAGCGCCACCAGTTGCATTACCCGCTCGTCGTCCGACGCCAGGCGTTTGCGCCAGATATCGGGGGACAAAAACGGCATTTGCAGCGTCTGACGGACAACCATCGGCTCACGGTAGAGCGCGGTGATGCCTTCGAGGTGGGATTCCTTGAGGCGTTCGAGAGTGATGACCGATTCAGTGACGGGCATGGGTGATTCATCCTTGAGGCAGACATGGCTGTTCACTCTACAACGCTGCCATCCCTGCTGGCGAGAATCCTTGTAGGAGCGCGCCTGCTCGCGAAGAGTCCATCACATTCAACACTCATATTGACTGACATGACGCTTTCGCGAGCAGGCTCGCTCCCACAGTTTGAGATGAGTCAACTCTCGAACCACTCCCGGCGTTCGTTGAAGGTGTTATGGATCAACTCCACCAGCCTCTGCACTTGCGCCTCCCCCGCGGACTCTGCATTCACCGCCATCCACACCTGACGCTGCATCGCTTGACCGAACAGCTCCGGCAAACCGATCAACCCGCGATCGAAGCGACTCATGTAGCCAGGCAACAAGCCGATGCACGCGCTGCAGCGGATCATTTCCTGCATCAGTTCATAAGAGTGCAACTGCACGACCCCGGCCAGGCGCTGGTCAACCAGATTGTTCCATGGCCGGAAACTGTCGACCTGACGATCATGCTGCCATTGCACCAACAGAAAGTCAGCCAGGTCTTCGAGGCTGTCGGGGCGTGAGGCGACCCGTGAATAGCGCTTGGCGATGTGCGGCAGGTAGTCGAGTTGCGCCAGTGCCTGGGGCTCGCTGGTGGCGAAGCTCGGACCGGGCAGCGGCGAATCGGTGCCGGCCAGCCACACCACCAGATCGGCACTGATCGCTTGCAGGGACAGTTCGCTGTCCAGGGTGATGATGTCCAGGCGGACGCTGGCATTGCGTCGCAGCAGCGCCACCAGATCGCGACCCAGAATGTCGTGCAGGATCGACTCGGCGATGGCCAGGCGCACCAACGGTTGCTGGATCACCGGCAGGTCACGTTCGTGGGCCAGCGCAATCAACTGCGACTGCAATTGCAGCCCGTCACGACTGAGGACAAGGCCATTGTCCGATGGGCTGAACAATGAACACTGCAACTGCGCTTCCAGCTGCGCCAATTGCTTGCGCAAAAGGGTGGCCTTGATGTTGAGGCGGCGGGCTGCTTGCATGAAGCAGCCGCAACGGGCACTGACGCTGAAACTCTGCGCCAGCACCGGATCGATCTGTGCCGCGCGGATGCGCCAGGAGGGAGTTTTATCAAAGGGGACGCGGTACGCGGCAATACGCCGATGACCGGAGGTTTCCATGAATGACATCGATGACTCCCTGTCGATCTATCTCTGGGAGCTCCATCCTGCGCATCGTTCATGAAGCGAGTGTGACAACCGGATCAGGTGCTGGGGCTTTGCCGAAAGCTCACGGCCAGGCGGTTCCAGCTGTTGATGGTGGTGACCGCGATGGTCAGGTCCACCAGTTCGCCCTCGCTGAATTGGGCCCGGGCCTCCTCGTAGACATCATCCGGCACATGGCTTTTCGACAGCAGCGTCACGGCCTCGGTCCAGGCCAGGGCTGCACGCTCGCGCGGGTTGAAGAAGTTGCTGTCGCGCCAGACCACAATGGAATACAGGCGCCGATCGGTCTCGCCGAGGCGCCGGGCATCCACAGAGTGCATGTCGGTGCAAAACGCGCAGCCGTTGAGCTGCGATGCGCGGATCTTGATCAGGTGCAGCAGCGCCGGTTCGATGCTCAGACTGCTGGTCAGGGCCTCCATGGCGATCATCGCTTTCATCGCCTTGGGTGAAGCGCTGTAGTAATCCAGTCGAGGGTTCATGGCAGGCCTTTTCAATCAGGTGGTTGTTTCAAGATTGGCACACGCACCGTGCGATGCCAGATCCAATTATGCGAAAAAACGGTGGACCACTTGCCACGATCGGTCATTGAAAAAACACAGGACTCCACGCCTGCTTTCAAATACCGACAACAGACTTTAACGCACTGCCCCATTAAACTTACAACAACACATTGGTCACCACGTTAAGTTCAAAATTGGATATTTTCTATCATACGATTCGCTCACTAAACTGGCGCCGTCATCCAGACACTTGCAACTTCACTTCAAAAGGTAAGCATCATGAAAAATATAGTTATCGTCGGCAGCCTGTTGTGCGCAGCGTTCTCTGGCCTCTCCTTCGCCGAAGGTGGCAGCGACCGCTTGATTGAACGCGCCAATGCCCGTGCCCAGCAGGTCGCAGCGCAAAACGAACGGATTCAAAACGACAACCAGAACACCGCTGAACGTGCAGAAACCCTGCCCGCCAAGTCCAGCTGAAGTGCTGAATTACCCATGGCTGTTGCACTGACTCATCCTTGCAAGACACATATCTCTGCAAGGATGATTATTTAAAATAATATTATTCAAGCAACAAAGAAAGCCCCGCAACAATCATGGCAAGGCTTTAGGCGGAGCAACACCAAAACTGGTCACCAAAAGATATCGAGCTGACGTTTTCAACTTAACTCGACACTTTCAAAGAGGTCGACAGACTAACGGCGTTTATCCGGTCAATCGATAACCCATTTTTCGATTTCCCGGCAGACCATCGCCCACTAGTCCAATCCAGCGTTTTTTCCCTTCGCAACTTCATCCCTGCCGACAAATCCGGGTACTCTTGCGCCATGTACAGCGCGAACCAGATCATCCGTCGCAGGAGCTTGCCGGTATGGAACTACATGTTGTCATTAACGGCCGCAAGGATCTGGCGGGCCAGTTGTACACTCAACTGCGCAGCGCCATCGAGTCCGGTCGTCTGGCAGCAGGGACGCAGCTTCCGCCGAGCCGCTTGCTGGCCGAGCAGCTGGGCATCTCGCGCAAGACCATTTCCGATACCTACGCCCAGCTGACCTATGAAAACTTCCTCACCGGGGTGATCGGCAAAGGCACCTACGTCAATGCCCGGGCTTCAAAAATCGAACGCAAGCAAAGCCATACCGAGCTGGCCGGGTTCGAGGTGATCGAGTCCTGGCGCAACCTGCCGGTGTTTCTGCGCCACCCGACCCTGGAAGGCTCGCTGCGTTATGACTTCATCGGCGGCGCCACCAGCAAGGGCCAGTTTCCCCAGGATGACTGGCGACGCTGCACCTCCCACGCCTTGCGCCAGATCGCGGCATCCAAGGGCCTCTATAGCCTGCCCGAAGGCTTGCCGGCGCTGCGCAATGCCATCGCCCGGCACATTGCGTTTTCCCGCGGTGTCAATTGCCAGGATGACGACGTGGTGGTGTGCAACGGCGCGCAACAGGCGCTGGACCTGATCGCCCGGGTGCTCACGCGGCCCGGCAGCATCGTGGCCATGGAAGATCCCGGTTATCCGCCGGCACGCCTGTTGTTTGGCACTCACGGTGCCACGGTCATCGGCGTTCCGGTGGATGCCGAGGGCATTCAAGTGGACAAGATCCCCCTCGGTACGCGGCTGATTTACGTCACCCCTTCGCATCAGTTCCCCTTGGGCATGCCCATGAGCCAGGAACGGCGGGTAGCGCTACTGGCCAAGGCCCATGAACTGGGCGCCATCATCATCGAGGACGACTATGACAGCGAATTCCGCTACGAAGGTCGGCCAACCGATTCGCTGCAAAACATGGATCAGCGAGGGATCGTCGCCTACGTCGGGACCTTTTCGAAAACCCTGCTGCCGGAGCTGCGCCTGGGTTACGCGATCCTGCCGCCGGCGATTCTCGAAGCGGTGGTCCGCGCCAAGCAGCTGACCGACCTGCACACCTCCACCCTGCCCCAGTGGGCGCTGGCCAAGTTCATCGCCGAAGGTTGCCTGCTCAAGCACATCCGACGCTGCCATACGATCTATGCGGGCCGACGCGACCGGATCCTGGCGCGCATGGCCGGCGATCTCTCGCCATGGCTGGAGGCCGTGCCGACCATGGCCGGTTTCCACATGGTGGTGATGTGCAAAGTACCGATCGACGTGCCACTGGTGATCGAACTGGCGAAGAAGGTGGAAGTCGGGCTCTATGCCATCGACAGTTTTTATTACCAGCAACCACCGCAAGCCGGGTTCTTCCTCGGTTTCGGCGCCATCGAAACCCTGGATATCGACATCGCCCTGGATCGTCTGAGAGACATTTTGCAACAAGTTGCCTGATGGATTGGACTGCGGCTTTATTCGGCGATTGGCTATTGGTGGTCCGGGGGTGCAGGCCTATCCTGCATAGGCGTAATCCCTCAATGAGCAGGATTCGTCCGGCCTGATTCAGGAGTGTGAGCCAATGTCCTACAAAGTGATCAATACCGTAAAGGTGCAGGCCGTTGCCGGCCGCTCGGAAGAACTGGGTAAGCAACTGCAAAAGATTGTCGACACCCTGCGCGAACTACCGGGCTGTGATTCCTATATGGTCGACCGCTGCCCTGAGGACAGTAACCGCTGGACCGTCAGCGCCCACTGGCAATCGGAAGCGGCGATGCAATCGCATTTCAACAGCCCTCAAGTGCAAGGGTTTATCGACCTGATCGATTGCCAGCTGGCCAACGCCGTCGACTTCAACAGCTTTCCGATCCGATAGAAAAACGATTAAAGATCGCAGCCTTTTGGCCGTTCCCGCAGAGTATGGGTACCTCTGTAGGAGTTGCCGCAGGCTGCGATCTTTTTCGTTTCAGCCCCCCGGCATTGGTCCCCTGGCCTTCTCGAATATTGGCTGTTTGATTGCCCGCCACGGCGCACTAGATTGGTTCCTGCCCCCTAAACCACCGCAGGTGATGAACCATGAATGTTTTGCGCTTCTGTGCCGCCCCTCTAGTTGCCCTGACATTGACCGTATCCGCTTCGGCCTTCGCCCATGAGGCGGGTGATCCGTCGGAAAAGGTCACGGTATTGCAGGACAAAATGCTGAAAAACGTACCCGGCAAAAAAGCCTTGATGATCGAAGTCGACTACAAGCCTGGCCAGGCGTCCATTGCCCACAAGCACGACGGCACCGCCATGGCTTACGTTCTGGAGGGGGCCGTCACGTCCCAGGTAAAAGGCGAAAAAGAAGTGACCTACAAGGCCGGGGAATATTGGTACGAAGCAGCCGGTTCCGAGCACCTGGTCTCGAAAAATGCCAGTGCCACCCAGCCGGCCAAGTTGCTGGTGTTCATGGTGTTGTCGCCGGACGAAGAAGTTCTGGTCCCCTTGAAAAACTGATCGCTGAACGGTTAGCCATAAATAAAAAGGCCCGAATTACACATTCGGGTCTTTTTATTTCTTCAGGTCATTACGCCGCCATGTTTACACCAAACGAAACTAGTGGCTCCCTCATAAAGACTGATATTGGCTATTTCATTGTGCCCATCCCGGTTTAGTCTGGATGCACCGCCGATTGTTTGCGGCCAGATAACTTTCCGACTGATGTTGTTTCACTGGAGACACACCATGAAACTTGCACTTGTCAGTACGTTGACGATAACGACTCTGTTAACCGGCTGTTCGATTCCCACTGCACCGTCAGCGGTTTCCCCGCTGGACGGTATCTTCAGTGAACCGGTAGGTCGCAGCGGCGCAACCGGCGTTCCCAGTGGTCGCCATGTCTCCCTGGGCGTGGTCTACAGCCGCAACACCCAGGCCAATCGCGCCTATCTGCAAGACTACCAGGCCAACGCCGGCACCGGCTTCGGCCAGAGCCTGCTGGTGCAGTCGATCCACGACGCCTACGTGGCCACGTCCAATCCCGACCTCGCGGTAGACTGGATCAAGGCCTCGTTACAACGGCAGTTCGGATCGGTCACGGTGTATCCGGACATGCAAAGCCTCAAGGCCGCCAAACCGGATATCGTCGCGGTGGTCGACAGCCGCAGTCAACTCATCACTTCGCGCAGTTCCGATATTGAAGCGGATGTCCGTGCGCACTTCTACGACCGCAACCTCAACTATATTGCCACTGCACAAGGGCGTGATGCCAAAGCACTCAGCCCGGTGTGGGCGGACTTTAAACGCAGTGAAGAAATTGTTGCTGACATTAACGAGCAGCAGAATGTGCAAACAAGGGCGCTGCAGAAGTTTGACCAGTCGCTCAGTAATTTATTGACCGGACCGACAGAGAAAGTGTCGATGACGGATAATAAAACAAGGGTGTATCTGTATTGATATCAGTGGCCCCTTCGCGAACAGGCTCGCGAAGGGGCCAATCCAACACCCCTAATGCCCCAGTAATATAAGGCAACCGTTACAGGCTATTCATCAAGATCATCTCCATTACTCTGACGTCTCGCACGACGCGAAACACTCAAACCCATGGAGGACTTTATGAGTACGGAACAGGAACGATCTTTCATCGCATGCATCCGATGCGACGACACCACGATGAAGTTTTTCGAACAGATGATTTCCAACAGCGCAAGCCAGGGCAACCTTCTCACCACCTCTCATCGATATTCTGAAACCACCCGAAAAATGGTACGGGCTCAACGGGCACGGGACGTCGATACCCGCACCCGTTCGGACGAGATGGTTGTGTATTTTCGCTGCTATGACGATTACTACAACATTCAGGTTCGTAGCGAAGCGTACTTCGGGAATTACTGGAGCAAAAACAGCACGGGAGTTCTGGGAGCGTTTCCAGCGGCAGGCAGCCAAACGACTTCGTTCAACCTGCTCAATACAGATGGAAATATCATCACCCTTGATGATCTCAAGACAAATGACGCCACCGTGTCTCTCAAGGCCCGTAATGCCGGCACGATCAAAAGACAGTTAATGCAGAACCCGAAACTGTATGGCTATGGCGATAAAACCGGGGACGCCGTGACGTTTAACCTCAGGATCCTGGAACGGAACGTGGATTACCCGTCCAGCACCGCCCCCTATGCCTTGTACATCGAGCCAAGGCCGCAATTGGATGACGATGATTGATAGGTTTGTCAGTCATACAAACCTGAGACAGCTTAAACAAAAAAGCCCCGCATCTTTCAATGCGGGGCTTTTTCATTCAACGGCCTTTATCAGGCAGCCGGCTCCAGTTCGGCATTGGCCGAGACCGTAGCAGGCGGCACTGTTGGCGCTTGACCGCTCAACGCCACGTCCAGCAACTCACGGTTGGCCACCGCGTACATGGCGTAGTCCGTACCGCTGGCGGCACGGATCTCCACCAGCATGGCACGCCAGCGTTCGATCGTGCTTTCGTGCTGGGCCATCCACTGCGTCAGGCGTGTTTCCACATCCTGGCTGCCGTCGCCCTGTTGCAGGACCGAAATGGTGATCGCACGTTGCTGCCAGTCGACGTCATCGCGGAACGCTTCACGGGCCAGGGCTTGCCAGTTGTTTTCAACCGGCAGCGCGCTGATCTGCTGCAGGTACCAGGTAATGTCCAGCGCACTGCCCACGGCGAAGTACGCCTTGGCCACGTCCGCAGGGTCCTGACCGGTCACGTCGGAGGCCTCGATGATCGGCAGCAGGGTGTACAGGTGCGTGGTACCCGCCACCATGCGCGCCAGCAACTCCGGCACACCGGCTGCGACGTAGGCCTGGTAACGGGTCTGCCAGGTTTCGCGGATCTCGCCACTGAGCAGTTCGTCGAGCTTGAGGCCCAACGCCGCCAGATGCGGACCGAAGTGCGCGACGTCACGGGCAGCATTCTGCTCGTTGCGACGGGCACGCAGGAACCAGCGCGTGGCGCGACGACCCAGACGCATCAGCTCGTCCATCAGCTCCAGTTGCACGTCGGCGGAAACCTTGTAGTCCAGGTTTTCAATCTGACGGAACCAGTGCGGGAGATGGAAAATGTCGCGCACGATCACGTAGGCGCCGGCCACGTTCGCCGGGCTCATGCCGGTCGACTCTTTGAGTCGCTGAACGAAGGTGATGCCCATGTGGTTGACCAGGTCGTTGGCGATCTGGGTGCTGACGATTTCGCGCTTCAGGCGGTGACGGCGCATGGCTTCGGAGAACTTGCTCACCAGGCTCGGCGGGAAAGCGGTTTCCATGTCGCGGGTCAGGTAGTCATCGTCCGGGACCAGGGAGCCCAGCAGCTGCTCCTTGAGGTCGATCTTGCTGTAGGAGATCAGTACCGACAGCTCGGGACGCGTCAGGCCATGGCCTTCAGCGACGCGCTCGTTGATCGCGTCTTCAGCCGGCAGGAACTCGATGGCACGATCCAGCTTGCCGCGGCCTTCCAGATCGTTCATCAGACGCTTGTATTCAGCGATTCGTGGCAGGGCACGACGAGCCGCCAGGGAAAGGGCCTGGGTCTGCTTGTAGTTGTTGCCCAGCACCAGACCACCGACTTCGTCGGTCATGCTTGCCAGCAACTCGTTGCGTTGCTTGGCGGTCATGTCGCCGGCCTGAACCACTTCGTTGAGCAGGATCTTGATGTTCACTTCGTGGTCGGAGCAGTCCACGCCACCGGCGTTGTCGATGAAGTCGGTGTTGGAGCCGCCGCCATTGAGGCCGAATTCGACACGACCCAGCTGGGTCATGCCGAGGTTACCGCCCTCGCCCACGACTTTGCAGCGCAGTTCATTGCCGTTCACGCGCAGTGCATCGTTGGCCTTGTCGCCGACATCGGCGTGGCTTTCGCTGCTGGCTTTCACGTAAGTACCGATACCGCCGTTCCACAACAGATCCACCGGTGCCTTGAGCAAGGCATTGAGCAGTTCGGTCGGGGTCAGCTTGTCGGCCTTGATGTCGAAGCGCTCTTGCATCTGCGGGGAAATCGCGATGCTCTTCGCGCTGCGGGAGAAGATACCGCCGCCTTCGGACATGATGCTGGTGTCGTAATCCGACCACGCCGAACGCGGCAGGTCGAACATGCGCTGACGCTCGGCGAAGCTGGTCGCCGGATCCGGATTCGGGTCGATGAAGATGTGCAGGTGGTTGAATGCCGCGACCAGTTGCAGCTTGTCGGACATCAACAGGCCGTTACCGAACACGTCACCGGCCATGTCGCCGACGCCTACCACAGTGATGCTGTCTTCCTGGACATTGATGCCGCGCTCGCGGAAGTGGCGCTGTACGCCAACCCACGCTCCCTTGGCGGTGATGCCCATTTTCTTGTGGTCGTAACCGGCCGAACCACCGGATGCAAACGCGTCACCCAGCCAGAAACCGTAGTCGATGGCGATGCCGTTGGCGATGTCGGAGAACGTCGCGGTGCCCTTGTCCGCGGCCACGACCAGGTACGGGTCATCGTCGTCATGACGCACGACGTTGGCCGGTGGCACCAGAGCGCCATCCTTCAGGTTGTCGGTGATGTCCAGCAGGCCGGAAATGAAGATGCGGTAGCAGGCAATACCCTCGGCCGCGATCTCGTCACGGCTGCCGCCCAACGGCAGGCGACGCGGCAGGAAACCGCCCTTCGCGCCCACCGGCACGATCACCGAGTTCTTCACTTGCTGGGCTTTTACCAGGCCCAGGACTTCGGTACGGAAGTCTTCTTCACGGTCGGACCAGCGCAAACCACCGCGAGCGACGTTGCCAAAGCGCAGGTGAACGCCTTCGACGCGTGGCGAGTAAACGAAGATTTCGAACTTCGGCACAGGCTTGGGCAGTTCAGGAATCAGGTGCGGGTTGAACTTGAAGCTGAAGTACGACTTGTTCTGGCCGTGCGCATCGGTCTGGTAGAAGTTGGTCCGCAGGGTCGCCTTGATCAGGTCCAGGTAGCGACGCAGGATGCGGTCTTCGTTGAGCACCTGGACGTCGTCCAGTGCACTCAGAATCGCGTGTTCCAGACGCTGTTGCTTGTCGTCCAGATCCTCGGCGGTGAGCTTGCGCGCCAGGTAGAAGCGAGTCTTGAACAACCGGGTCAACTCGCGGGCGATGTCGGTGTGGTTGTTCAGGGTGCTGGCGATGTAGCCCAGGTCGAAGCCCAGACGGATCTGCTTCAGGTAACGTGCGTACGCACGCAGCAGTGCCACATCACGCCATGGCAGGCCGGCGGTCAGTACCAGGCGGTTGAACGCATCGTTTTCGGCATCGCCGCGCACGATATGGACGAACGCGTCCTGCAGGGTGTCGTTGAGCTGCTGGATGTCCAGCTCCAGGCCTTCGGCAGCGGTGAACGCGAAATCGTGAATCCAGAACTCGCGGCCGCTGTTGTGACGCAGGCGATACGGGAACTCGCCCAGCACACGCAGGCCGAGGTTTTCCAGGATCGGCAGCACGTCGGACAGTGCCAGCGGGGTGTCGGCGTGGTACAGCTTGCAATGCAACTGGCGCTGACCGGAGACCTGGCCCAGCGGCTGATAGAAGCTCATCACCAGCGGGTTTTTGTCGCTCAGGTTCAGCAAGTGCTGCATGTCGACCACAGCCGAATGCGCTGCGAAACGCTCGCGGTAACCGGCCGGGAAGCCTTTCGGGAAGTCGGCCAGCACGTTGGTGCCCTGGGCTTCGCCGAAACTTTCGACGGTCAGGGCTGCGTAGTCGTCCTGCCAGCTGCGGCAGGCCTGGATCACTTCGTTTTCCAGTTGCTGCGGGTCGATGTCGATGCGGTTTTTCGGATCGACGCGCAGAATCAGCTGCACGCGTGCCAGCACGGACTCGGAGAAGAAGGTCCAGAACTCGCAATCCGAGGCTTTCAGGCGATCCATCAGCACTTGCTGGATCTTCTGCCGCACTTCGGTGGAGTAGATATCACGCGGCACATAGGCCAGGCAGTAGCAGAAACGACCGTACGGATCCTTGCGCAGGAACACACGGATCTTGTTGCGTTCCTGAATCTGCACGATCGACATCACGGTGCTGAACAGCTCGTCCACCGGAGTCTGGAACAGATCGTCGCGCGGCAGGACTTCGAGTACCTGCGCCAATTCCTTGCCCAGGTGAGCCTTGGCCTGGAAGCCGGAACGGTGTTCGATTTCCGCGACCTTGTGGCGGATATACGGAATGGTGCGCACGCTCTCGCCGTACACCGACGAGGTGTACAGGCCCATGAAGCGGCATTCCTTGATGACCTTGCCGTTGGCGTCGATTTCACGGATCGACACGTAGTCAGGATAAGCTGGACGGTGTACACGGCTCGGGTGTGCAGCCTTGGCGAACGACAGCAGGGTCGGTTCGCGCAGATAGTTGACGGCATAGTCTTCGATGCGCCGGTCATCGTAGGTCAGGCCGGTACGCAGCAGTTTGGTCAGGCCCAGGAACGAGTTCTGGTCGTATTCGATGTGACCGCCATCAGGCTGGTCGGTGACCACGAACTCTTCGTAGCCCAGGAAGGTGAAGTGGTTGCCCACCAGCCATTCCAGGAAGCTCTTGATTTCGCTCTTTTCGTCGGCATCGACTGCAAACTGGCTATTGTCCAGCTTGATCAGGATTTCCTGGACCTTGGCTTTCATCGGTTCGAAATCGGTGACCGCGACGCGCACTTCACCGAGTACCTGCTCCAGCTCTTTGGTCAGGACGTTCAGTTCGGCGGTGTTGGCGCAACGGTCGATTTCCAGGTACATCAACGATTCGTGCAGAACGTCGTCGCCCTGGGTGCCTTTGGGCAGGATTTCCAGCAACTCGCCCTTGCTGCCACGGCGTACGCTCAGCACGGTGGTTTGCAGGGTATGGATGCTGTAGCCACGGCGGTTCAGCTCGGTACGCACCGAATCCACCAGGAATGGCAGGTCGTGGTGCAGCACTTCGACCGCGGTATGGGTCGACTGCCAGCCGTGACGTTCGTAATCGGGGTTGAAGACGCGCACTTGCGGTTGCGCGTGATCGAAGCGCTCAAGCAGGCGCCACGCAGAAAGGGTACAGCCAGCGAGGTCGGACAACCGACGTTGGGTCAGTTCGTCCAGGGAAATGATGCCGAAGAATTGTTCAGCGAACAGCGCCACTTGTGGCAGTGCCTGTTCACTGATGTGCTGCGCCAGTGCCGCTTGCAGTTGGTGCTGGAAGTCGGCTTTGCTGGCTGCGGTGAAGAACGCCATCTGTGGTACTCCGCTTGGGCTTGTTATTGATGGAAGCGTCGCGTGCAAAACCCCTTTCGGGGCTACCCGTCACCCTGTTCCTGATTCTCGGGCAGAGGAAACAGGGTGACAGGTGGGTGAAGCTGGACGAGACACTCGGGTCACATTCACCTTCCATGAATGGGCATCTGCAAAAACGACTGGGCTGCGGGCAGCGCAATGCCTTTACAGGTGCTCATCCGTTGCGCAGCTTAACGAGTGCGGCAAGGCCCGTGCTTGCGATGCTGCGACATATTCGGTCAACGGTATGCAGCTTAGTGGTGGCGCATCGAACAACACTAGCAGTCGTGCGGGAAACTGGCGTTTTTTTGACCGGCCATCCGGTACTTTCGTGCAAGAAATAACCAGCAATACTTGCGCGACTCGTGACAGAGGCTCCAGCACCTGTCGAGCAGACATTGGCGAATATGGGAGGCGCTGAAAGTCGAGGCGTATTCGATGGACTTGGCTTGCCCAGAGCCCGCACGAGCAACAATACGGGCTTCGGTCAGTAAAAATGATGGGGCGATCAAAACCTGCAAGCGGGGTTACTTGTCCTTATTTACACCCCAATCTTTAAAAGTGGCCAATATTGCGCGCCTATTGCGGACAAACTACGCCTGTAAGCCACTCCTTGCCTTGATCAGCCGAGTTGATATCCGGTTGTTTGTTAAGGTTGTAGAAGTTCTGCTTGTACATTTTCCCTTTGTACGCCACCGCCTCTGCATAGAGGCACCGACGTATTTAAAGGCGAGTAACCTGATAACAGAATTACAAAACCCGGCCACTTGCTCATCGATTTCATTTTGATGCCTTCCAGAGCCTTGCCTTGAGGTCAGCTAAAGCTCAAATCCGAGAGCTGGCTACTGTCAGAAACTACAGTGTCGACGACTGGCTAAAACCTCCATGGCGAGCAAAGCACTCAAAAGGCTGGCAGAATTGCCCTTTGTCCATATTTACCACGCTCGTCGAGCCAGGAATTACCCATGCAAATGACCACCGCCCTCTTGATCGTCAACCCGTGCGACGACGAAGAAGACAACATGGCCATGCTCTGCTGCCATAGCGACAAGGGCGAAATGTTCCTGATGACCCGCTACCCGGACGAGGATGAACTGGAAATCACCCTGGACGGCGAACCCTCGACCCTGGACGGCGTGAAAGTCACGCTGAGCCCTACCCGCCTGCTGATCGAAATTGCCGCGGCGGATGCGGATGCGTTGAATGGGGATGATGTGCTGGAGATCACCCATAGCACTGATGCCAGCGATCTGCCTGAGGTGGAAGAGACATTGCAGAACATCCTCAAGGGGACCGGAACCTACATCAGTCAGCTCTAGCATTCAGCAGCTGTACCGGCCTCTTCGCGAGCAGGCTCGCTCCCACAATTGATCGCGTCCTTTGCGAAAGAATCCGGCCACCTGAGGGAGCGAGCCTGCTCGCGAAGAGGTCCGAAAACACGACGCCGCTCTCCCACCCGTACAAACTTCCGACATTTTCGCCAACCATTTCCCGCACTTTGCTCAAAATGCCGTTAGTCGCCGCCCCCCGCGATGCATTAAAGTAACGCCCCCAGCCTTGGCGTTATACGAACGTCTTCGGTCACCCTTTCCAGGAACAGTCATCGATGGAACATCGTGAAGCGCTGCTCGCGCTGCGAACCTTTCTTTCAACGCAGATTCTCGGCCAGGAAAAACTCATCGAGCGCTTGCTCATCGCCCTGCTTGCTGATGGCCATATGCTGGTCGAGGGTGCCCCTGGGCTGGCCAAGACCAAGGCCATCAAAGAACTTGCCGAAGGCATCGAAGCCCAGTTCCACCGTATCCAGTTCACCCCTGACCTGTTGCCGGCCGACATTACCGGCACGGAGATCTATCGCCCGGAAACCGGGAGTTTCGTGTTCCAGCAAGGCCCGATCTTCCATAACCTGGTACTGGCCGACGAAATCAACCGTGCTCCGGCCAAGGTTCAATCGGCGCTGCTCGAAGCCATGGCCGAGCGCCAGGTCAGTGTCGGGCGAAGCACTTATGAGCTGTCGCCGCTGTTTCTGGTAATGGCCACGCAAAACCCCATCGAGCAGGAAGGCACCTATCCGCTGCCCGAAGCCCAGCTCGACCGTTTCCTGATGCATGTGAAAATCGGCTTCCCGGACGCCGCCGTTGAACGCCGCATCCTGCAACAGGCCCGTGGCGAAGCCCTGAACGGCGAGACCAAGCCCGAGCGCCGGGTCAGCCAGCAGGCGATTTTTGCCGCGCGCAAGGAAATCCTCGGCCTGTATATGGCCGATGCCGTGGAGGAGTATCTGGTGCAACTGGTCATGGCCACGCGCACCCCGGCCAAATTCGACCCGGAGATGGCCGAGTGGATCGCCTACGGCGCCAGCCCTCGCGGCTCGATCGCCCTGGACCGTTGCGCCCGGGCCCACGCCTGGCTCGCCGGACGCGATTTCGTCAGCCCGGAGGATATTCAGGCGGTGCTGTTCGATGTGTTGCGCCACCGCATCATTCTTTCCTTTGAAGCCGAAGCCGCCGGCATCGACCAGGACCGCGTGGTCCAGCGGATTCTCGACGTCGTAGCTGTCGCTTGACCCCGATGAACGTCCTCCCGCCACCTCAGTCAGGTATCCGCGTCACGCTCGCCGAGCTGATCGAGATGCGTCATCGCGTACGCGAAGTGCAGCTGTTCTCTACGCCAAGCCAGCGCAGCCCGCTGATCGGTCTGCACCACTCCAAGCTGCGCGGGCGTGGCGTGGACTTCGATCAGGTGCGGGTCTATCAGGCCGGCGATGACGTGCGGACCATCGACTGGCGTGTCACCGCGCGGACCCAGGAGCCGCACACCAAACTCTTCCACGAGGAACGCGAACGGCCGATTTTCATCATGGTCGAGCAAAGCCGTCGCCTGTTTTTCGGTTCGGGGCTGATGTTCAAATCGGTGCTCGCCGCCCAGGCCGCGAGCCTGATCGGCTGGGCTGCACTGGGGCATAACGATCGCGTCGGCGGGCTGGTGTTCGGTGACAACGAGCACTATGAAATCAAACCGCGACGCAGCAAACAGAGCCTGCTGCAATTGCTCAACCGCCTGGTGCGGGTCAATCAGTCATTGCACACCGAAAGCGAACCGGACCGCGATGCCTTCGGCATTGCCCTGCGCCGCGCCCGTGAGGTGTTGCGTCCAGGCAGTCTGGTCATCGTGATTTGCGACGAGCGCGTCTTGTCCGAAAGCGCCGAGCAGCAGCTGAGTCTGCTGTCGCGCCATTGCGACCTGTTGCTGTTACCGCTGTCCGATCCGCTGGATCACGCCCTGCCTGCCGCCGGTTTGCTGCGTTTTGCCGAGCGCGGCGCGCAACTGGAACTCGATACGCTGAATTTCGAACTGCGTCAGACCTACCGCGCTCAGGCCGAAGCACGCATCGCCCGCTGGGAGTTGCTGGCGCAAAAACTACGGGTGTTGCTGATGCCATTGAGCACCCAGAGCGAAATGGTCGAACAGCTGCGCGAGTACCTGAACCCTCAGAATTCGGGGAAAGGTCGATGAACGGTCTGGATCAACTGCAACCGCTGATTTCTCCTCCCCCAATCGCTTTCTGGCCGCCTGCGCCGGGCTGGTGGTTGTTGCTGTTGCTGGTGCCGGCCATCGGCTTCGGCCTGTGGAAACTGCGGCGTTTCATTCCGCAAAAGCGCCGCATCGTGCGCGCCGAACAACCGCTGGACCCGGTACGCCTCGCCGCGCTGGCGGAGCTGGCGCTGATGCCCAAGCCGTACGACGGCGCCCCCGCCGGCGCCTGGCTGCAGCAACTCAACGGGCTGCTCAAACGCCTGTGCCGCAACCATTACCCCTATAGCCAGAGTCACACCCTCAACGGCCGAAAATGGCTGGCCTTCCTCGACAACCGCTGCCCGGCTGCCGGGCTGACCCGCTGGATGGTGCTGGTCGAAGGCGCCTACAAACCCGAGTGCAGACTTGATGACAAGGCCATCGCCGGGCTGACCCAGGCTGTCGATACCTGGATTCGCAAACATGTTTGAGTTCGCCTGGCCGTGGATTTTCGCCCTGCTGCCGTTGCCGTGGCTGATGCGTCTGCTGCTGCCTGTGGCAGACAGCGGCGAACCGGCGCTCAAGGTCAGCTTCCTCGCTGACCTCGAAGGCCTGGCCCGGCGCCGCGCCCGCGCCAACCTGCCGGCGTGGCGCCAACAGGCGCCGTTCCTGCTGCTGTGGTTGATGCTGCTGACCGCCGCCGCGCGCCCGCAGTGGCTCGGCGAACCGCTGCCCATTGCCGCCAGTGGCCGCGATCTGTTGGTGGCGGTAGACGTTTCAGGTTCCATGGACTTCCCCGACATGCAGTGGCAGCACGAAGAGGTCAGCCGCCTGACGCTGGTCCAGCACTTGCTCGGTGATTTCCTTGAAAGCCGCGAGGGCGATCGGGTGGGTCTGATCCTGTTCGGCAGCCGGGCCTACCTGCAAGCGCCACTGACCTTCGACCGGCATACCGTGCGTGTCTGGCTCGACGAAGCGCGCATCGGCATCGCCGGCAAGAATACCGCCATCGGCGACGCCATTGGTTTGGGCCTCAAACGCCTGCGGCAACGCCCGGCACAAAGCCGCGTACTGATTCTGGTGACGGATGGCGCCAACAACGGCGGTGAAATCGATCCCCTGACCGCAGCTCGCCTGGCGGCCAAGGAAGGGGTAAAAATCTACCCGATCGGCATCGGCGCCGATCCGGAAGAAAGTGGCAGCCTGGGTTTTCTCGGTATCAATCCGAGCCTGGACCTGGATGAGCCATCCCTGACAGCCATCGCGCAGGCGACTGGCGGGCGCTACTTTCGGGCGCGGGACGCCAAGGAGCTGCTCGCGATCAAAAACACCCTCGACCAACTGGAACCCGTGAGCCAGCAACCGACCCAGGCCCGTCCGGCCCGGGCGCTGTATCACTGGCCGCTGGCGATGGCGCTGTTACTGAGCATGCTGCTGGTGGTCCGCGAGCTCTGGCCGGACAATCCACTGCAACGCCTGTTTACCAAGGACCTTTTTTTGCAAACGCAACTGCCTGACTGGCGCCAGCGTCTCAAACGCCTGCGCCTGCGGAGGCGCCGATGAGTGCACTCTGGCCATACTGGTTCCGCCCCTGGTGGCTGCTGTTGTTGCCGCTGCTCGGCTGGTTACTGTGGCAACTCTGGCATCGACAGAAGCGCGCCGGGCGTTGGCAGATGATTCTGCCACCGGCCTTTCATGCGGCGTTGCTCAGCGGCGGCAGCGGGCGCAACAGCAAACTGCCTTGGGTGGCCCTCGGCGTGGCGTGGCTGCTGACGGTGCTTGCACTGCTGGGGCCAGGCTGGGAACGAGTCGAGCAGGTCAGCCAGAAACCTGCCGACCCCTTGGTGGTGATCCTTGAACTGACCCCGGAAATGCTCGCCACCGACGTTCAGCCCAACCGCCTGGAGCAGGCCCGGCGCAAGCTCCTGGACCTGCTGCAAAACCGCAGCGACGCGCAGACCGCCATCGTGGTCTACGCCGGCAGTGCGCACACGCTGGTGCCGCTGTCGGACGACCTGTCCACCAGCCGCAATCTGCTGGATGCCCTCAAACCGTCATTGATGCCCGAAGCCGGCCATCGCGCCGACCTGGCGGTAACCAAGGCCCTGGCCTTGCTGGAGCAAGGCGCCCTGGGCGACGGTCGGATTCTGTTGATCGGCTCGACCCTGACGGAACAGGAACGCCTGGGCATCCGTCGTGCCCTGAGCGGCAAATCCACCCAGTTCCTGATGCTGGGCATCGGCACTGCCGAAGGTGCGCCGATCACCCAGGAGGACGGCAGTTTCATGAAGGACGAGCAAGGTGCGATTCTGGTGCCGCATCTGGACGACCCCGGCCTGAAAGCCTTTGCCAATGATCTGGACGGACGCTATCGCCACGCGCGTCTGAGCGACTCCGATCTGCGCGCGCTGGGTCTGCTCGACGGCCCACGCAACCTGCGCGACGACGGCCAGACCCTGCGCCTGGACGCCTGGGCCGATCAGGGTTACTGGTTGCTCTTGCCATTGCTGCTGCTGGCCGCCTGCGCCGGTCGTCGCGGCTGGCTGTTCTGCCTGCCGCTGTTGCTGGCACTGCCACAACCAAGCCATGCCTTCGACTTCCAGGACCTGTGGCTGCGCCCCGACCAGCGAGGCCTGCACCTGCTCAAGCAGAAACGCCCGGCCGAGGCCGCCCAGCACTTCGAAAATCATCAGTGGCAAGGGGTGGCGCTCTATGAGGCCGGCGACTACAGCGGCGCCGCCCAGCGGTTCGCCGAGGGCAACGATGCCCACGCCCACTACAATCGAGGCAACGCCCTGGCCAAAAGCGGTGAACTGGAGGCCGCGCTGGATGCGTATGATCAGGCACTCGAGCGTCAGCCGGACTTGCGTCCGGCGCTGACCAACAAGGCATTGGTGGAAAGCCTGCTCAAGCTGAAAGCCAACCCGCCCGCCGCCGAACCGGATAAAACCGCCAGCGAAGAGCCTCAGGCGCAGCCTCAAGAACCGCCACCCGGCGCTGCCGCCCAGGCACAGAGCACCGAGCCGAGGAACGCTGACCAACAGACCGGTTCCGATGACGACCAATCGCCCACAAGGCCGCCGAAACCAGGCACCAACGAAGTCCCGGGCAGCGAACTGGGAGACGAACAACAGACCACGCCGCCCATGCGCCCCGCCAGCGACAGCATCGAGGGCGAACAGCAGCAGGCGCTGGAGCAATGGCTGAGGCAGATTCCCGATGACCCGGGGGAACTGCTCAGACGCAAATTCTGGTACGAACAGCAACAACATCAGGATCAGGAAAAAACTCGATGACCCGCTTCACCGCTTTCATGTTCGTCTTTGTGTTGTGGACGGTTCAGGCCCAGGCAGCCGAGCTGGTCGCCAGTGTCGATCGCACGCGTCTGAACTCCGGCGAGACGATCGAGCTGACCCTGGAATCCAACGACGTGACCCAGTTCGGCAAGCCGGACCTGACGCCGCTGGAACCACTGTTCGAAGTGCGTGGCACCCGTCAGGTCAACCAGTTGAACACCCTCGGCGGCGACAACCGTGCCACCACCCGCTGGATCGTCACCCTGCTGCCGCTGCAAAACGGCAGCGTGATGATCCCTGCGCTGAAACTGGGCGACATCCAGAGCCAGCCGATCAGCGTGCAAGTGGTCGAGAGCGAAACCCAGGAAACCTCGAACAAACTGGCCCCGGTGTTCATCGAAGCCAGCCTCGATCAAACCAGCGTGTACGTGCAGGCCCAGGCAATCCTGACCTTGCGCATCTACCATTCGGTGTCGCTGTACGACGACAGCAGCTTGCCGCCACCGCAGATTCCCGATGCGCGCATCGAACAGCTGGGTGAATCGCGCACCTACGAAAAAGACATCAACGGCGTGCGCCATGGCGTCATTGAAATACGCTACGCGATCTACCCGCAGCACAGCGGTGAACTGATCATTCCCGGGCAGATTTTCAATGCCGCGCTGGTGGACGCGCATCCGGTCCAGGACGCCGGATCGCAGGTGCCCAAGTCCGGCAAACTGATGCGCATCAGCTCCAAGGAAATGCTGCTGACGGTCAAGGCCAAACCCATCACCTACCCCGCCGACATGCCCTGGTTGCCGGCACGCAGCCTGACCTTGAGCGAGACCTGGAACCCGGAGCCGGAACACGTTCAGGTCGGCGATTCATTGACCCGTAGTCTGACAGTGAAAGCCGAAGGCCTGGCCAGTTCGCAGCTGCCACCGTTGCCCGGCACCGAGGTCAGCGGCTTGCGCCGCTATCCGGATCAACCGGTGCTGGGCAACCAGAATAACGAACGCGGCCTGATTGGCAGTCGCGAAGACCGTGAAGCCCTGGTGCCGGCCCGCAGTGGTTCAATCGAATTGCCGTCGGTTGAAGTGGTCTGGTGGAACACCTTCGAAGATCACCTGGAACACAGCAGCCTGCCGGCCAGAACCCTGCAGGTGGCGACCAATCCGAGCCTGATGGTCGACACACCGGCCGGCACCTCGCAACTCAACACGACGGCCGACAGCGAAACCCTGTGGCGCTGGAAAGTCAGCACCCTGATCTTCGCATGCACCACCCTGCTGGGTTTCGGTTTGTGGTGGCGCGCGCGCTGGCAACCGGCGATCCTGCGCGCCGCGCAAAACGGCCCGAGCCCGCGCACCGTGCTCGACGACCTCAAGCGCGCCTGCCTGGCCAACGACTCCCACGCCACCCGCCAGGCCCTCGACGCCTGGGCCCGGCAACAACCGGAAACCCTGGCCGACATGGCCGCCCGCTTCGTCCCGCTGTCCGACGCTCTGGACGGTTTGAACGGCGCGCTGTACAGCGAAACCGGCCAGCATTGGCAAGGTGAGGAACTGTGGCGGGCGATTCGAACGATTCCGACAGCCGAACGGGTTCAGGACCCGATGGGCGACAGCGGGCTGCCGCCGCTTTATCCCAAGTAATCCTCCGAGCGAGGCAAACCTGTGGGAGCAAGCCTGCTCGCGAATGCGTTGTGTCAGTGAACTCGTTATTGAATGTGCCGCCTCATTCGCGAGCAGGCTCGCTCCCACAGTTAATCGTGTACGTCCGCAAACGTGTTTGCCAGTAAACTCTCTCCCTTTTCGCCGCTGTCATTTTCTTCGCGGCCATCACCTTTCCAATAGCGGAGTTCGCCTTGCGCCTGTTTCACACCTCCGACTGGCACCTGGGCCAGAATCTGCACGGCCAGGATCGCGATTTCGAGCACGGCTGTTTTCTCGACTGGCTGCTGCGTCAGCTCAAACTCGATCAGCCCGATGGACTGCTGATCGCCGGCGATATTTTCGACACGGTCAACCCGCCGGTCAAAGCCCAGGAACGCCTGTACGACTTCATCGTAAGCGCCCATGAACAACAACCGTTGCTGACTATCGTGATGATTGCCGGCAACCACGATTCCGGCGCGCGGATCGAGCTGCCCGCGCCCTTGATGCGCCGCTTGCGCACCCATGCGCTGGGCCGGGTGCTGTGGCTTGATGACGGGCAACTGGACGCCGAACGTCTGTTGCTGCCGCTGCCCGATGCCAGCGGCAACATTGCCGGCTGGTGCCTGGCACTGCCATTCCTGCGCCCGGCCGAGGTGACCGGAGCGCATCTGGGTGACGATTACCTGCGCGGCATCGGTCAGGTTCACGAATGGCTGATTGAAGCGGCCAACGCCAAGCGTCAACCGGGTCAGGCGCTGATCGCCATCAGCCACGCCCACATGGCTGGCGGCTCGGTATCGGAAGATTCCGAGCGCAGCCTGATCATCGGCAACGCCGAAGCGCTGCCTGCCAGCCTGTTCGGACCGAGCATCAGCTACGTCGCCCTTGGTCACTTGCACAAGCCGCAGAAGGTCAACGGCGAAGAGCGGATTCGTTACAGCGGTTCGCCGATTCCGCTGTCGTTCTCGGAAATCAACTACAAGCACCAGATTCTCGATATCACCCTCGACGGCGAAACCCTGGTCAGCGTCGAGCCCAAACTGATTCCCCGCGCGGTCGATCTGCAACGCCTGGGCCCGGCGCCCTTGGCAGAGATCCTGCTGCAACTGGCCGACTTGCCGAACATCGACCTGCTGGCCGACTACCAGCGCCAGCCCTGGCTGGAGGTGCGGGTACGGCTGGACGAGCCGCAACCGGACTTGCGCCATCAGGTGGAAACCACCCTGCAAGGCAAGGCCGTGCGCCTGGTGCGCATTGCGGCCGAATACGCCGGTAATGGCAACCGCGAAGGCACCGAAGACGGTGCCGCGTTGATCGAACTGGACCAGCTCACGCCCCAGGAACTGTTCAGTCGCGCCTGGATGGACAATTACGGCAGCGAGGTCGACGAGCAAACCCTCAAGGACTTTGCCGAACTGCTGCAAGACGTGCAGATGGAGGGCGAACAGCCATGAAGATCCTTGCCATCCGCCTGAAAAACCTCGCGTCCCTGGCCGGCCCCTTTGATATCGATTTCACCGCCGAGCCCTTGGCCAGCGCCGGCCTGTTCGCCATCACCGGGCCGACCGGCGCGGGCAAAAGCACCTTGCTCGACGCCTTGTGCCTGGCGCTGTTCGGCACGGTGCCGCGGCTCAACAGTGTCCAGCCATCGGCCAAGGCACCGGACGTCGACGGTGATATCGGCACCGCCGATCCGCGCACGCTGTTGCGTCGCGGCACCGGTGAAGGCTATGCGGAAGTTGATTTCGTCGGCATTGACGGCCGTCGCTATCGTGCGCGCTGGGAAGCCAACCGTGCCCGGGAGAAGGCCGGCGGCAGGCTGCAAGCCAGTCGGCAAAGCTTGCGTGACATTGACCAGGACCAATTGCTGGCCAGTCAGAAGCTCGAATTCAAAAGCCGGATCGAGTCCGTACTGGGCTTGAACTTCGAGCAGTTCACCCGCGCCGTGTTGCTGGCGCAAAGCGAGTTCAGCGCCTTCCTCAAGGCCGATGACAACGACCGAAGCGAACTGCTGGAAAAACTCACCGACACGGCGCTCTATACCCGTCTGGGCCGTCGAGCTTTCGACAAGACCAAGGAAGCCCGCGAAACCCACAAACTGCTGCAGGATCAGGCCACCGGGGTCACACCGCTGGCACCCGAAGCCCGGGCGGCACTGGATGAGCGCTACAGTGCCGCACAGCAGCAACTCAAATTGCAGCAGGCACAACTCAAGCAACTTGAGTTGCAACACACCTGGCTCAAGGATCTGCGTCAGTTGCAGGATGCGCAACACAGTGCCTGCGAGCAGCTGCAATCTGCACAGACCCAATGGCAAAACCTGGCCGGCGAACGCCTGAAACTGACCCGCCTGGAGCAACTGGCGCCACAACGGCACCAGTTCGCCCGCAAGGCCGAGATCGACGCGCAGCTGACCCCGTTGGCAGCGCATATTGCCGGGCATACCCGGCAGCATGCCGAACTCGCCGAGCGCCAGACACAGCTGGAGCAACAGCTCGGCGCAGCCCGGATCGCGTTGAGCCAGGCACAGCAGCAACAGACCGACAGCGCACCGTTGTTGCGTCAGGCCTTTGAAGAACAAAGCACCCTCGCCCGCCTCGCCAAGGACACCGCCCTCGGCGCCGAAACCAAACACAACGCCGAACAGGCCTGTGCCCAAGGCCAGAGCGCGATTCAAACCTTGCTCGGCCGGCAGGCCCAGGTCGCCGAACACCTGCAGCGCATGGCTGCCGAGCTGGAACAAAGCGCCCATCTGGCACCGCTGAGCGATGCCTGGAATGCCTACCGAGATCGCCTGCAACAGTTGATGCTGATCGGCAACCGGCTGAATCAGGGGCAGGCCGAACTGGCCACCCTCGAACAGAATGCCAGCCGTACCGCGCAAGCATTCACCGCGCAAAAGCAGCAACTGGAAGTGCTGTTCAAGGAAGCCGGTGCCGAACCGGATGCCGTTGCCGAGCAGATCGGCATTCTCGGCAGCCTGTTGCAGGACAATCGCAAACAACTGCGTGCCATCGAAGACCTGGCGCGGTTGTGGGCCAGCCAGCAGGATCTGGACAAGCGCGCTGCCGAGCTGCAACAACGCCAGCTCGCCGCACAGCAGGAACGTGATCGCCTGACTCAGGACGGGGTCAAAGCCAAGGCTGATCTGAGCGTCGCCGAGCAAACCCTTAGCGTTACCCGCGAGCTGCTGGAGCGTCAGCGCCTGGCCCGCAGCGCGAGTGTCGAGGAACTGCGCGCGCAGTTACAGGATGATCAGCCGTGCCCGGTCTGTGGCAGCCACGAGCATCCGTATCATCAGCCCGAAGCGCTGTTGCAGAGCCTTGGCCGTTTCGATGAAAGCGAACAGGCCAACGCCCAGAAAGCCGTCGACGTGCTCAAGGAAAAACTCACCGACCTGCGTGCCGAGGTCGGCGGCCTGATTGCCCAGCAAAAAGAGCTGCTGCAACAGCAGGAGCGACTGGCGGCTCAACAGCAAGCCCTGGCGCCCAGCCTTGCAGCGCACCCGTTGGCCACCCCATTGCTGAATCAGGACGCGGACAAACGCGACGCCTGGCTCGCCCAGCAAAACAGCCAATTGAATCAAAGCATCACCCAGGATGAGCAACGGCAAACGGCCCTACTCACCCTGCAACAGGATGCCGCGCGCCTGACCCAGCAACTGCGCCATGCCGAAATCGCGCACCAGCAAGCGGCCCAGTACCTGGACAATCAACAACGCGAACTGGGCAGCGACCGTCAGCGCCTGGACGAAGAACTTGCCGCGTTCGCCAGCCTGCTACCGGCCCAGACCCTGCAAGCGCTGCGCGTTGAGCCGGCCGCGACCTTCATGCAGCTCGATCGGCAGATCGCCGAGCGCCTGGCGCAACTCGAGCAGCAGAAGGAAGAACTGATCGAACAGCAACAACGTCAGCAGAACCTGGAAAAGGAACAGGATCGGCAGCAGACCCGCACCCTGCAACTGCAAGCCGCGCAGCAGCAGTTCAGTGCGCTGGCAGAACAGCAGCAGGCGAGCCAGCAGAAACTCGGACAGTTGCTCGGCGAACACAACAGCGCCGAGCATTGGCAGCAGCAACTGGAACGGGCCGTGGAAACCGCACGCAGCGCCGAAACCAGCACCGCCCAGGAACTGCAAAGCGTGCACACGCAACAGGTACGAGTCGCCGCCGAGCTCAAGGCGCAGCAGGAACGCTTGCAGGCTCTTGAAAGCGAACACACGGAACTGGCGGGCAAGATCGCCGACTGGCGCGGCCGCCATCCGGAGCTGGATGACGGTGGCCTGGAAGACCTGTTGCGGGTCGACGACGCGCAGGTCAGCGAATTGCGCCAACGCTTGCAGCTCAGCGAAAAAGCCATTGAACAGGCCAAGGTCCTGGTGGAGGAACGCGACAAGCGCTTACTCGATCATCAGGCGCAGCACAACGGTAACCTTGAAGCCGAACAACTCGACAGCGCCCTCAGCGAGTTGCAAAACCAGTACGCCGTCAACGAACAGCTCTGCGCCGAACTGCGCGCCGAGCAAGCCGAGGACCAGCGCCGGCAGAATGCCAATCAGGCACTGGCGCAGCAAATTGCCGAGGCTTACGCCGAGTATCAACGCTGGGCGCGCTTGAGTGCATTGATCGGCTCGGCCACCGGCGACACCTTCCGCAAGATCGCCCAAGCCTACAACCTCGATCTGTTGGTGCACCATGCCAACGTGCAACTGCGTCAGCTGGTGCGGCGCTATCGCCTCAAGCGTGGCGGCAGCATGCTTGGTTTGCTGGTGATGGATACCGAAATGGGGGACGAGCTGCGTTCGGTGCATTCGCTGTCCGGAGGCGAGACGTTCCTGGTGTCGCTGGCCCTGGCGCTGGGTCTGGCCTCGATGGCGTCGAGCACGTTGAAAATCGAATCACTGTTCATCGACGAAGGCTTCGGCAGTCTCGATCCGGAATCCCTGCAACTGGCCATGGATGCCCTCGACGGTTTGCAGGCCCAGGGGCGCAAGGTCGCGGTGATTTCCCACGTGCAGGAAATGCATGAGCGCATTCCGGTGCAGATCCAGGTCCGCCGTCAGGGCAACGGCCTGAGCACGCTGGAGGTGAAATGACCACGCTTTACTCTTTCCGCCGCTGCCCTTACGCCATGCGGGCGCGCATGGCCCTGCGCTACGCCGGGGTTGCCGTGGACATCGTCGAAGTCAGCCTCAAGGCCAAGCCCGCCGAGATGCTCGCGCTGTCGAGCAAAGGCACGGTGCCGGTGCTGAGCGTCGACGGTCGGGTCATCGATGAAAGCCTGGACATCATGCGTTGGGCCCTGGCACAGCATGATCCGCAGGACTGGTTGCTCAAGGACGATCCGCAAGGGCAGCTCGCCCTCGCGGCATTGATCGAAGAGAACGATCAGGCGTTCAAAGTGCACCTCAACCGCTACAAGTACGCCGAACGCTACCCCGAACAGCCGATGGCGTTTTATCGCGCCGAGGGCGAGGCGTTCCTGCGTAAGCTGGATGAATTGTTGAAAGATCGCGATTACTTGCTGGCCGACCATCCGTGCCTGGCCGACGTGGCATTGATGCCGTTCGTGCGGCAATTCGCCCATGTCGACCGCGAGTGGTTCGCGCAGTCGCCCTATCGGCGGTTGCAGGGCTGGTTGCAGCGGTTTCTGGAGTCGGCGTTGTTTACGGGTGTCATGCAGAAATAAGAGCCCTGCCTTTTTGTGGCGAGGGAGGTTGCTCCCTCGCCACGACAGATCCGGTTAACCGTTGGCTCTCAGACCAGCACTTCACACATGCCGATCACCGAGCAATCGACATGGAATGGCCCGAAAAACCCGCTATCGGGTTTGATCGGCGGGTTGCCGGCCAGCATCCCCATGGCCTTGGCTGTCTCTATGTTGCGCGCGATGTTGTGATTGGCCTCGATGGCCCGTGCCACCCCACCTATCGAACCGTGCCCGATCCCCAACAAGGAAAATCCATTGGTGATGAATGCCAGGAAGGCGATAACCAAAAGCTTGCAACGGTTCATGCTCCGCCCACTCCTGCGAGTTCAGCCTGATCCACCATCGCCTGTTGAGCGCGGTGTTCAAACTGGATACCAGGATGTGCCACATGAATCGGCGGTTCGACGGTTTGCAGCGATTGCGGCGAAAGACTGACAACCAGCACCATGACCAGGTAAAGACCGATAGCCACATAGGCGCCGTGTTTGGCAGAAGTGATGATTGCGCGGGCCATGATGAACTCCGTGGACATGTTTCAGAGTCCACAGAATCGATCAAAAAAGCATCGATCACCAACAACACGTATCTATATCAACTATCAGCTGCGTTGATCATTAAGCCAGACTATCTCAGTCTTCGATAAAACTAATCATGCGCTCGCGGGCAGCGTCAGGCTCCCCGGAAATCGGCTCTGCCGCGGACAGGATGGGAGTGGAATAGAGAAACAGCAGCACCACTGCAAGACGCATCGCCATGTCATCGATCCTTTTCTTGAGAAGGAGTCAAAAAATCAGCGTCAAAGTTAAACGCATGGCTATGTGATATCAAGCACTAGATGGATGGCGATATGATGCTGTCGTAAACGCGTTATGCAGGAGCGACATCACTTCAGAACTTTTCGAACGCTCAACGCTCGATCGGCAAGTGAGTTCGCTCCTGCATAAAGGGTGTGGGGAGGTCATTTCAGTGCTGGGTTTTATGATCCAGCGCAGCGTAAAAGTTGGCGCTTTGTTGCAGGTATTTCTGGGTGTAGCTCTGGGCGTGGGATTTTTTGTCGCTGATTTCAACGTTGGCGCTGGCTGGCAGAGCAACGGTGGCCGAGATGGCGGAAGCGGCGATAACAGAGAAGATATTGAAGTTCATGCGGTATTCCTCGGAGTCAGTTGGCTTGCTTGCCCGGTGGGGCCGTGAAGCAAACTTAACCCTCGAGGAACGAGGCCTTGAAATGCTTTGTAGCATTACCAGATATCAGCCTCATTGATAGAAAGCTGCAGGCCCCGCGAATCGGGGCCTGCGGTCTATTGTCGCAGCACAAACTTGAGATCGCTCGGGGCGTCCATCGGCAGTTTTTGCACGGTTTTGCCCAGCAGACCGCTCTTGGCATCGCGCTCGACGACGACAATCCGGTTGCTTTTCTGGTTGGCGATCAGCAGGAATTGGCCACTGGGATCGAGGCTGAATTCCCTTGGATGGTCGCCCTCCACCGAGCGCCGTTGCAGTTCCTTGAGATGACCGCTCACAGGGTCGATGGCGAACACCAGCAACGTATTGGCGGTGCCGCGGTTGCTGACGTAGAGGAACTTGCCATCCTTTGATGCATGCAGTGCAGCGGCCGCTTTGTCCGACGCCGGCTGGCCGGCAGCCAGATCGACCATTTGCGTCTGCTCAAGCTTGCCGTCGCGGTAATCGAACACCGCCACCTGGGCGCTCATTTCCATGGTCAGCCAGGCGTGTTGGCCATCGGCGCTGAACAGCAGATGACGCGGACCGCTGCCGGGTGGCAGCTGGACGAATGCCGGCGTGGCCGGGGTCAACGGCAGGTCCGGATTGGCCTTGGGGTCGAAGCGGTAGACAAAAACCTTGTCCGCGCCCAGGTCATTGGAAAACACGTACCTGCCATCCGGCGACGCAATCGTCGAATGCACATGCGCCGACATCTGCCGTTCGGGATTGATCCGGCTGGCCGGATGACTGCTGATCTGCACCACCGGTTTGAGCGCGCCATCGGCGCCCACCGGCAGCACCGCCAGGGTACCGCCCGGGTCTTCGGCCACCGAATAATTACTGACAAACAGATGGCCGGCATCCGCGCTGAGGCTCGAATGGGTCGGTTCGTTGCCCAGGCTCTGCACCTGATTGATCAGGCTCAGTTCATGGCTCTTGGGGTCGATCGCATAACTGCTGACCCGACCGACCGGATCGCTCTGGCCGGGGCCATTTTCGTTGACCACAAACAGCCGCCGCTGATCCTTGCTCAAGGTCAGCCATGATGGATTTTCGCTGTTGATCACTTGCAGCGGCCTGGCGTCGATCTGTCCGGTTGCACTGTCGAAATTCAGTCGATAAATGCCCTGACTTTGCCCGGCGGTATAGGACCCCACCAGCAATTGATAGTTGTCGGCGCAGGCGGCCTGAACACCCATCGCGCCAATGCTGCCGGCGATCAACAAGGGCCAGAGGTTACGCATCCTCTTGGGCGTCGTCTTCGTTATCGCCGCTGATGACATCACCGAAGCAGACCAGACGGTGTTCGCCAGAATCACCAGTGATCAACCAGCTTTGCAAGGTGGTGTCGTAGGTCGCCGCCTGGACCTGTGCCGGGGTAAATTCCCAGTGCTTGGCCGCTCGGCCATCCATGCATTCGATGTGCAGGTTGTCGTCGACATCAAGGGCGAATTCGAAGGCATGCAGCCCGTCGATTTCCACAATTGCGCAACGTTCGAGGGCATTGAGCAAGGTATCGGTTGCAGCAGTCATGGCAGTCAATCTTTGAGTGGGAAAAACGCAATGATAGCTCAATGTGGGAACTCATTAGTGCCCGTCACAGCACCTGCCCACAACACCCGACAAATGTGGGAGCGAGCCTGCTCGCGAAGGCGGAGCGTCAGTCGATAAATTTCCGGACTGTTCCGCCGCTTTCCCGAGCAGGCTCGCTCCCACAGGGGGGGTTAGTGCGTGACGGTTAGATCGCGCCCTGTGACGGCTTGCCATCCACCAATCGCTGGATGCCCAGCGGATTGGCATTTTTCAGCGCATCCGGCAGCAAACTGTCCGGGTAGTTCTGGAAACACACCGGGCGCAGGAAACGGTCGATGGCCAGGGTGCCCACCGACGTGCCGCGCGCATCGGAGGTCGCCGGATACGGTCCGCCATGAACCATCGAATCACAGACCTCTACCCCGGTCGGGTAGCCGTTGAGCAGGATCCGCCCGACCTTCTGTTCCAGCAACGCCGTCAGCTCTGCGAACTGCTCGAAATCCGCCGGTTCGCCGATGATCGTCGCCGTCAATTGACCGTGCAGCCCATTCAACGCAGCGGTAAGTTGCGCCTGATCCGCCACTTCGACCACCACCGTGGTCGGACCGAACACTTCCTCTTGCAGAACCTCATCACCGTTGATCAGCAGGCTGACATCAGCCTTGAACAACTGCGGCTGTGCCTGGCGTCCTTGTTGCGGCTGACCCGCCAGGTGCTCGATGCCTGGATGATCGAGCAGTTTCTGCAAGCCTTTGCCGTAGCTGCCCAGGGTCCCGGCGTTGAGCATGGTTTGCGCCGGTTGATCAGCCATCATGTCTGCCAACAACTTCAGGAATGCGCTGAACTGCGGCGAACGAATGCCGATGACCAATCCAGGGTTGGTGCAGAACTGACCGCAACCTTGAACCACCGAAGCCGACAGGCCATGGGCGATGGTTTCCGTGCGTTCGTGCAACGCCTGGGGCAGAACGATCACCGGGTTGATGCTCGACATCTCGGCGAACACCGGGATCGGTTGCGGACGTGCCGCCGCCATGTCGCAGAGGGCCCGACCGCCCTTGAGCGACCCGGTAAAGCCCACCGCCTGAATCGCCGGGTGCTTGACCAGTGCTTCGCCGACCCCGCCGCCGTAGATCATGTTGAACACACCCGCCGGCATCGCGGTTTTTTCCGCCGCGCGCAAGATCGCGTCGGCCACTGACTCAGCCGTGGCCATATGGCCGCTGTGGGCCTTGAACACCACCGGGCAACCGGCGGCCAAGGCCGCGGCGGTGTCGCCACCGGCGGTGGAAAACGCCAGGGGAAAGTTACTGGCACCAAACACCGCCACCGGACCGAGGCCGATGCGGTACTGGCGCAGGTCAGGACGTGGCAGCGGTTGACGTTCTGGCAAGGCCAGGTCGATGCGCGCACCGTAGAAATCACCACGACGCAGCACCTTGGCGAACAGGCGCATCTGGCCGCTGGTGCGTCCGCGCTCACCGATGATCCGTGCCGCGGGCAACGCGGTTTCGCGACATACCAGGGTCACGAAATCATCACCCAGTGCGTCCAGTTCATCGGCAATCGCATCAAGAAACTGCGCACGCCGCTCGGCGCTCAAGCCGCGATAGGTCGGGTATGCAGCAGCGGCCGCCTTGGCGGCGGCATCGACTTCTTCCGGCGTGGCCTGGATGAAGTCATGGAGCAACGCCTCGCCGGTTTGCGCATCGACGCTGCGCAGTTTGACGCTGCCCAACGCGCTGCGCTGGCCGCCAATATAGTTATGACCAAGAATTCGAGTCATCAGTAACTCCTCAAAGTGAACCGACGGTGCCGGGTTCGAAAGCCGCTTCAACCGCTGCGATGCCATTGATCAACGGCGCGCCGAACTCAGCCTGGCTGATCTCGAACACATCGCCCGGTCGGGTGCGCACGCCATCGGCGAACGACAGGGTCGCGGTGCCGAAGAAGTGGATGTGCACATCCCCCGGACGCAGGAACTGGCCGTACTTGAAATGGTGATATTCGAGGTTCGCCAGGCTATGGCACATGTTGGCCTCGCCACTGAGGAACTCGTTTTGCCACAGCACTGCACCGTCACGCAGGATACGGCTGGTCCCGGCCAGGTGTTGAGGAAGTTCGCCGACCCGCAGTTCCGGGCCGTAGCTGCAACTGCGCAACTTCGAGTGAGCCAGGTAAAGGTAATTCTTGCGCTCCATGACGTGATCGGAGAACTCGTTGCCCACCGCGAACCCCAGGCGATAGGGCTTGCCATCATGGCCGATGACATACAAACCACTAAGCTCAGGCTCTTCACCGGCGTCTTCGGCAAACGGCGGCAACGGGAACGGCTGGCCCGGGCGCACGACGATGCTGCCGTCGCCCTTGTAGAACCATTCCGGTTGCACGCCGGCCTGCCCTTCTGCGGGTTTACCGCCCTCCACGCCCCATTTGAAAATGCGCATGGTGTCGGTCATCGCCGCTTCATCGCCGGCCTGCTGATGCATCTTGTCCCGGGCCGAAGCACTGCCCAGGTGAGTCAGGCCGGTGCCGCTGACCAGCATGTGTGCCGGGTCCGGGTGATCCAGCGGCGGCAGAATGCGCAGTTGCGCCAGGAGTTCGGCGTAGTCGTGACTGATACCCAACCCCATGCTTTGCACCTGTTGCTCAAGGTTGACGCCCGCCTCGATGGCCGCCAGGGCCAGGTCGCGAACCGTGCGTGTGTGCTGCACTTCACGCACCCGCCCTTCCTCGACCACACCGACCCGGCGTTCGCCGTTACTCAATTCAAATTGAACCAAACGCATGGATTCTCTCCTGTTTAATCAAACACCGCGGTCCCTTGTGGGAGCGAGCCTGCTCGCGAATGGGCCGTCACACCCAATATTGATGCTGACTGACACTCCGCTTTCGCGAGCAGGCTCGTTCCCACAGGTTTTGTGTCAGGTACGGGATGCGCCTCGGGCGCTGGCCGCAAACGCATCAGCCGGCAGCACATGCTTGCGCTCCAGCAGGCGATACACCACGCCGGTCAGCACCAGGCCGAACAGCATCACGCAAGACAGGAAGTACAGGCCCGAGGCCAGGTTGCCGGTGTATTCCTTGAGCGCGCCGATCACAAACGGACCAATGTAGCCGCCGAGGTTGCCCACCGAGTTGATCAGGGCAATCCCCGCCGCCGCACTGGCGCCGGCAAAGAACCGACCGGGCAGGGTCCAGAACACCGCGGTGCAGGAAAACAGCGCAAACGCTACCAGGCACAACGCCGCCAGTTGCAGCACCGGTACCGACAGCCAGGCACTGAGGAACAGACCCAGCGCGCCCAGTACATACAGCACCGCCAGGTGGCCGTAGCGATCATTTAAACGGTCGGAACTGCGCGGAATGATCAGCAGGCCGATGATCCCGAAAATGTACGGCACCGAAGACACGAAGCCGGTCACCAGGTCGCTGCCGCCAAACTGTTTGATCAAGGTCGGCAGCCACAGGCCCAGGCCATAAATGCTCAGGGTCACCGGCAGGTAGAACAGCGCCAGCAACAGCACACGCTTGTCCTTGAGGGCGTGCAACGGGTTGCCATGACGGGTCTGGCCGTATTGCTCCAGGTCTTTTTTCAGCTCGCCGGCCAGCCAGTCTTTTTCGGCCTGGTCCATCCACTTCACCTGTTGCGGGCCATCCGGCAACCAGCGCAGTGTCGGCCAGGTCAGCAGGATCGCCGGGGCGCCGATGACGATGAACAGCCACTGCCAGCCATGCAGCCCCAGTACGCCGTCCATGCCGAGCAAACCACCGGACACGGGACCGGTGATCATCATCGCGATCGGTTGCGACAGGATGAACAGCCCGAGGATCTTGCCGCGATGGCGCACCGGGAACCATTGGGTGATGTAGTAGAGAACGCCCGGGAAGAACCCGGCTTCCGCCGCACCGAGCAGAAAGCGCATCAGATAGAAGCTGTTCGGTCCCTGGACGAAGGCCATGCCGATGGTGATGGCGCCCCAAGTGACCATGATCCGCGCGAACCAGCGCCGTGCGCCAAAGCGGTCAAGCATCAGGTTGCTGGGGATTTCCAGCAGGAAGTAGCCAATGAAGAACAGCCCCGCGCCCAGACCGTAAGCCGCATCACCGAGGCCGATGTCGGCACCCATGTGCAATTTGGCGAACCCCACGGCGGAGCGATCCACATAGGCGATCAGGTACAGCAGGATCAGGAAGGGAATCAGTTTCAGCGTGATGCGACGGATAAGCCGCAGTTCCTGGCTCATGAGATCGGTCTCCGATTGTTGTTTTTATAGAACCTCGGGGGACGCCTCTCACGGAAAACCGTCAGGGCCATCCCTCCGCTGAAAACGACTATATAGTAATACTAATTAACCAACAACACTTCCAAATAGGCGAATTTGCGCTTATGTTACACCTCAGCTTGAACAATATAGTCATACAATAAGAGAATCGATCATGTCTGATAAGAAACCCACCCTGCGTTCCGCCCAATGGTTTGGCACCGCCGACAAGAACGGCTTCATGTACCGCAGCTGGATGAAGAATCAGGGCATCGCCGACCATCAGTTCCACGGCAAGCCGATCATCGGCATCTGTAACACCTGGTCGGAACTGACCCCGTGCAACGCGCATTTCCGCCAGATCGCCGAGCACGTCAAACGCGGCGTGATCGAGGCCGGCGGTTTCCCGGTGGAATTCCCGGTGTTCTCCAATGGCGAATCCAACTTGCGCCCCACCGCCATGCTGACCCGCAATCTGGCAAGCATGGACGTTGAAGAGGCGATCCGTGGCAACCCGATCGACGGTGTGGTGCTGCTCACCGGTTGCGACAAAACGACCCCGGCCTTGCTGATGGGCGCGGCCAGTTGCGATGTGCCTGCCATCGTCGTCACCGGCGGGCCGATGCTCAACGGCAAGCACAAGGGCAAGGATATCGGTTCGGGCACCGTGGTCTGGCAGCTGAGCGAGCAGGTCAAGGCCGGCACCATCACCATCGATGATTTCCTGGCGGCCGAGGGTGGCATGTCCCGCTCGGCCGGTACATGCAACACCATGGGCACCGCCTCGACCATGGCCTGCATGGCCGAAGCACTGGGCACTTCCCTGCCCCACAACGCGGCAATTCCGGCAGTCGACGCGCGCCGCTATGTGTTGGCGCACATGTCCGGCATGCGTGCAGTGGAAATGGTTCGCGAAGACTTGAAGCTGTCGAAGATCCTGACCAAGGAGGCCTTCGAAAACGCCATTCGCGTCAACGCCGCGATTGGCGGTTCGACCAATGCGGTCATTCACCTCAAAGCCATCGCCGGACGCATCGGCGTGGAACTGGATCTGGACGACTGGACCCGTATCGGTCGCGGTATGCCGACCATCGTCGACCTGCAACCGTCCGGGCGCTTCCTGATGGAAGAGTTCTACTACGCCGGCGGTTTACCAGCGGTACTGCGTCGCCTCGGTGAAGCCAACCTGATCCCGAACCCCAACGCCTTGACCGTCAACGGCAAGTCGATTGGCGAGAACACCAAGGACGCCCCGATCTACGGTGAGGACGAAGTGATCCGCACCCTCGACAATCCGATCCGCGCCGACGGCGGCATCTGCGTGCTGCGCGGCAACCTCGCACCGCTGGGTGCAGTGCTCAAGCCCTCGGCCGCAACACCGGAGCTGATGCAGCACCGTGGCCGCGCCGTAGTGTTCGAAAACTTCGACATGTACAAGGCGCGGATCAACGACCCGGAACTGGACGTTGACGCCAACTCGATTCTTGTGATGAAAAACTGCGGTCCGAAGGGTTATCCGGGGATGGCTGAAGTCGGCAACATGGGCCTGCCGGCCAAGCTGCTGGCCCAGGGCGTGACTGACATGGTGCGCATTTCCGATGCACGCATGAGTGGCACGGCGTACGGCACCGTGGTCTTGCATGTCGCGCCGGAAGCGGCGGCTGGCGGACCTTTGGCAGCAGTGAAAGAAGGTGACTGGATTGAGCTCGATTGCGCCAGCGGCCGCCTGCACCTGGACATTCCGGATGCCGAGCTGGCGGCGCGCATGGCCGACCTGCAACCACCGCAACAATTGTTGGTCGGTGGCTACCGTCAGCTGTACATCGACCATGTGCTGCAAGCGGATCAGGGCTGCGACTTTGATTTCCTGGTCGGCTGCCGAGGTGCTGAAGTCCCCCGTCATTCCCATTAACACCGCCGCCCTCTTGTGGGAGCTAGCCTGCTGGCTCCCACATTTGCTTTGAGCATCTGCCTCAAGTTTGCGCCGCGCCTGTTATCATGCGCGGTACCCCATCGCACAGGACCGCGTCGCTCCCCATGGATTACCGCAAACCCTCCGATCGCAAAAGCATGCACTCGCGCATCGTCCAGGAACTGGGCATGCAGATCGTCTCGGGGCGCTTCCTGCCCGACGACAAACTGCCCGCCGAAGCGCTGTTGTGCGAGGAGTATGCCGTCAGCCGGCCCGTCCTGCGCGAAGCCACACGGGTGCTGGTCGCCAAGGGCCTGGTGTATTCCCGTCCACGGGTCGGCACCGTGGTCAAGCCGCGCAAGGACTGGCACATGCTGGATCCGGACGTGCTGCACTGGCTGATGCAAAGCAGCCCGCAGAATGAGTTCTTCGACTTGCTCACCAGCGTGCGCAGCATCATCGAACCGGCTGCTGCCGCCCTCGCCGCGCAGTTCGCCACCGACGCCGACATCGCGTCCATCGGTGAAGCCTACCAACGCATGGAAGCCGCTCCCACGCCGGAAGCCTTGCTGCAACCGGATCTCGACTTCCACAGCCGCATCGCCGACGCGACCCACAACGATCTGCTGGCCAACCTGTGCAACATGCTATCGGTGGCAATTGCCGAAGCGTTGAAGCATTCGAATCAGCGGCCGAACCTGCATGAACTGGCGTTGCCACGGCACAAAGCGATTCTCACGGCGATCGAGAATCGAGATGCGTTGGGTGCGCGGCATGCGACGCTGGTGCAACTGGATGATGCGCGTAGTGCGCTGAATGTGGTGCTGGGTAGCGATCCTTCATAACCAAATCAATCCAATGAGGGAGCGAACCTGCTCGCTCCCACAGGGATGTTGTGTGAACTTGAGATGCAAAAAAGCCGCAACCCTGAGGTTGCGGCTTTTGTGTTTCTGATCGTGGATCAGTGAGCAAACAGCGAGTTGCCCTTCTGCCCCGCCAGTTTCTCCGGCTTGATCAGGAACCGCGCCAGTGCCGGCAACAGCCACAGGGCGCCGAACATGTTCCACAGCAGCATGAAGGTCAGCATCAGCCCCATGTCGGCCTGGAACTTGATGGCCGAGAAGATCCAGGTGCACACGCCGATGGCCAGGCACAGACCGGTGAACAATACGGCTTTACCGGTGGACTTGAGCGTTTGGTAATACGCCTCTTGAAGCGGAAGCCCGGCACGCAGGAAGCTTTCCAGACGACTGTAGATGTAGATGCCGTAGTCCACGCCGATTCCCACACCCAATGCCACCACCGGCAGGGTCGCAACCTTCACGCCGATGCCCATGAAGGCCATCAGGGCGTTGCCGAGTACCGAGGTCAGCACCAGCGGCAGCACGATGCACAAGGTCGCCGCCCAGGAGCGGAAGGTGATCATGCACATGACCGCCACGCAGATGTACACCAGGATCAGGATGGTCAACTCGGACTTCTTGATGACCTCGTTGGTGGCCGCCTCGATCCCGGCATTACCGGCCGCGAGGATGAACTCCAGGCCGTCCTTGTTGTTTTCCTTGGCGAACTCTTGTACCGCGTGCACCGCGCGATCCAGGGTCTCGGCCTTGTGATCGTTGAGGAACACCAGTACCGGCGCCAGGGAGCAGCTGTTGTTGTACAGGCCATCGGCACGGGCAATGGAGTTGTTCAACACGTCCGGGTTACGCGACAGGGTTTCCCACTTCAGGTTGCCCTCGTTCATGCCCTTGATCATCTGCTTGGACACGGTCACCAGGGAAATCGCCGACTGCACGCCCTCGGTGTTCTGCATCTTCCACATCAGCTCGTCGATCGGCGCCATCGCTTCATAGCGCGAGCAGCCTTCGGACTTGGTCTTGACCATCACCACCAGTACATCGGAGCTGGTGGAGTAGTTGCTGATGATGAAGTTGTTGTCCTTGTTATAGCGCGAGTCCGGACGCAGCTCCGGCGCCCCTTGGTCGAGGTCGCCGATTTTCAGGTTCTGGCTGTACCAGAGACCGCCGCCAAAGGCGATCAACGCCAACAGGATAGAGACCGGAGCGACTTTCGCGCTGGCAAAGTTCGACAGCAGGCGCCAGAACGGGTGCTCACGGGTTGCGTCTTTCTTGCTCCGATCCACGGCACGCTTGCTGATGCCGACGTAGGAAATCGCCACCGGCAGCAGGATCAGGTTAGTGAACACGATCACCGCCACGCCGATGGATGCGCCGATGGCCAGCTCACGGATTACGCCGATGTCGATGATCAGCAGCGTGATGAAACCCACGGCATCGGCAAGGATCGCGATCATCCCCGGCAGGAACAGTTGACGGAACGTCCGGCGCGCTGCGGTCAGGGCGTTGTCCGCTTCACTGGATTGCAGGGCAATACCGTTGATCTTCTGCACGCCGTGGGAAATACCGATGGCGAAGATCAGGAACGGCACCAGCATCGAGTACGGATCCAGGCCGAAACCGAAGAAGTGCATCAGGCCCAGCTGCCAGATCACCGCCACCAGCGTCGTGCTCAACACCGCCACGGTGCTGCGCATGCAGTTGGTGAACCAGTAGAGCAGGATCAAGGTGATGACGAAGGCGACACCGAAGAACATCACCACCATCACCAGGCCATCGATCAAGTCGCCGACCTTCTTGGCGAAACCGACGATATGAATCTTGACGTTGGGGTTCTGCGTTTCGAATTTGTTGCGGATCTTGTCTTCAAGTTCGTGGGAGAACTTGCGATAGTCCAGCGCCAGCAGCTTGCCCTGATCCTGCGGGTCCGGGTAGGACTCCAGCAGCGGGATATCGACGATGCTCGACTTGAAGTCGTTGGCCACCAGCCGCCCGACTTGTCCAGACTTGAGCACGTTGTTGCGCAGCAGGTCGAGACTTTGCTGCGAACCGTTGTAGCTCTGCGGGATCACTTCACCACCGGCGAAACCCTCCTCCGTCACCTCGGTCCAGCGCACGCTCGGACTCCACAGCGACTTGAGGCCGGAGCGGTCGACACCAGAGATGTAGAACACTTCGTCGTGGATCTGGCGCAGGGTCTCCATGTACTCCTTGGAGAAGATGTCGCCGTCAGTGGCTTCCACGGAGATCCGCACGGTGTTGCCCAGGTTCGCCAGATCGTTGCGGTGCTCCATCATCTTTTGAATGAAGGGATGCTCGAGCGGGATCATTTTTTCAAAGCTGGTGGACGGCCGGATCAGCGTCGCCTGCCAGAACAGGAAGATACTGACCAGCAGGCAGATCGTGATCACTGCCGGGCGGTTGTTGAAAATCAGGCGTTCAAGAAACGTCGCCTTGTCCTGATGATGAGTGCTCAAGGAAGTCATAGCCCCGCCTTCTTATTATTAACCCGGCTCATTTGCCCAGCTCCGCGCCGTTCGGCGAAGTGGCGCGAACGCCGCCCTGTCCACCCAGGATCAGATTGCCATTTCCGGCCGCGACCACCGAAGAGATAGAAATGCGATCGCGACGATTGAAGACACTGAAAGTCTGTCCGTCATCGCTGCTGCTGATCACCGAACCACCGTTGCCAACGATCACGATGGAACCATCGTCGAGCAGCGTACCGCCTGACAGGCCGAACTCCAGGGCACCGCGCTCAGCCTTGAGCTCGACTTGCTCCCAGGTGCTGCCGAAATCCGTGGAGCGGTAAAGATTGCCGCGCAGGCCATAGGCCAACAAGGTATTGGGTTGTGCGGTGCCGATCACGCCGAACAACGAACCCTCGTACGGGCCTTCGAGCTTCTCCCAGGTCTGGCCCCAATCGGCGGAGCGAAACATGCTGCCCTGCTCGCCGACGATGAACAGCCCGGCATCCTTGACGGCGGCAATGGCGTTGAGGTGGTACTGGTCTTCGTTGTCCAGGCGGTCGCTGACGTCTTCCCAGTTCTTTCCACCATCGGTGGTGGCCATCAACGCGCCGTAAGCGCCCACGGCAAAGCCGCTGTTGGCGTCCTGAAACCAGACGTCGAGCAGCGGCGATTCGCGTTTCAAATCTTCAAATTGCTTGGTCCAGGTGACGCCACCGTCCTCACTGGCGAGGATCTGCGCATCATGACCGACGGCCCAGCCGTGCTTGTCATCGACAAAAAACACCGAAGTCAGCAGTTGCCGGGTCGGTACCTTGGCCTGGGTCCAGGTCGTACCCTGGTCATCGGAATACAAAATATGCCCGCGATCCCCGACCGCCACCAGACGCTTGCCTGCGTGCACGACATCGAGGACCAGGCTTTTGCTGGCCTTGGCCGATTCAACGGAATAAACAACGTCGGATGCCGGGGCGTCAGCCGCCAGCACAGGTGCCGACCACACGGCACAGCCCAACAGCGAGAGCGCTGTAGCCAGCAACGCGAATTTGCGTAAAGCCGGCGGGCGGCAAATACCCACACCCATGACAGGCTCACTCATAGACCTTCCCCCTTTATTATTGTTAGGTCATTCAACCTTTCAGGGCGCCGCAAGGGTGCGTATCGGGATGACCTGTTTCAGAGCATAGTCCTGAAACCCGCAATCCAGAGCCCCTTCGGAAGCTGGCTTATCCTATCGGTGTTTTTCGACGGCTGACAATCGACGGTGCGTTATGTTTTGTTAACCGTGGGGGGTATGGGGGGAGCTGAATGATGGGGTATTTGTTGGTGTGATGGGGTTTTGGTTTTGGTGATCGGTGTACATATCCGTTGCTGCGGTAACGGCTACTTATGGTTTCGCTCTTACAGCGAGTCCCTTTTTCAAACGCCAAAAAGGAACCAAAAGGCTTCGCCCCGGCGTACGGCACCTCGCTGAGGCTCGGTGTTCCCTCGCTACGGTGCCCATCAGGGGGCATCGCCTACGGTTTGCTTCGCTGCACCTCCTCTCGATGTGTGCGGCTTCGCCGCACGGCGCTACGCGCCTAACCCCCTGATGAACACCTACGCTCGGCCTGCCGAAGGGGCGAAAGATCAAGAACCAAAGCCAAAGCCAAAGCCAAAGCCAAAGCCAAAGCCAAAGCCAAAGCCAAAGCCAGGTCAAAAGATCGCAGTCTTCGGAAGCTCCTACAAGGTGGTCGAGGTGCATGCGTCAAATCAGGTCGGCTTTCAGGCCGCCTTCGCGAGCAAGCCCGCCATCGCATGCAGGTGCCAGCGAAGCCAACCGGAGGGCGATGCCCCCGGATGAATGCCGAAACGAAGGAACCCCGAGCCCCAGCGAGGGGCCGGACGCTCGGGGCGAGCGTTTTATTGCTTACTTTTTTGAGTCGTTTGTCAAAAAAGTGAGTCGCCGTAAGGGCGAAACCGCCAGCCGCCGTTACCGCAGCAACGGATATGTACTCAATCAACCAAGAACCTGGTCGGCCCGAAGGCCGCCAAGTCCAAGACCAGACCGAGAATCAAGCCAGGCTCTTGCTGACCACCTCAAACACATCACTAGACAATTGCCCCGAAGCCCGAATCCGCTCCAGCTCCCCTTTCATCAACGCCTGACGGGAACTGTCGTACTTGCGCCAGCGCGTCAAAGGCGCCAACTGCCGAGAAGCGATCTGCGGATTGAACCCGTTCAGTTCGATCACCAGATCCGCCAAAAAGCGATACCCGGAACCATCCGCCGCATGGAAGTTGATCAGGTTCTGCCCGGCAAACGCGCCGATCAGCGCCCGCACCTTGTTCGGGTTCTTGATGTTGAACGCCGGATGCTCCATCAACTGGCGAACCCGCTCCAGTCCACCCGGCAACACACTGCCGGCCTGGACACTGAACCACTGATCCATGACCAGCGGGTTGTCACTGAAGTGCGCGGCGAAGCTGGCCAGCGCCTTGGCTTTCTGCTCTTCGAACGGCGAGTTGACCAGCACGGCCAGTGCGGTCAAGCGCTCGGTCATGTTGTCGCACGCCTCGAACTGCTCCAGCGTCGCGGCCAGAACTTCCGGTTTGCCGCTGAGCATCAGGTACGACAGCGCAATGTTCTGCAACGCACGACGGGCAAAGTGTTCGGCCTCGGCCACATACGGGGTTTGCTTGGACAGGTCGCGGTTGGCCTGATAACGCAACCACAGGCCTTCGAACAGCGCGTCGGCCAATTGCTTGCGGGCAAATTCGCGAGCGATGTGAATGGCTTCGACATCCGCCACGTCGCTGATTTCAGTCAAGTACGCTTCGCTTGGCAGCGAGAGCATTTCGGCGACCATCGCCTGATCCAGCGATTCATCGGACAGTACGGTGCGCAAGGCCGAAACCAGTCGCTGATCGAGGACCAGCGCTTCGCCTTTCTGTTGCTGGACGATCAGTTCTTGCAGCACCTGCACCGACAATTGCTGGCCGGCATCCCATCGATTGAATCCGTCACTGTCGTGCTGCATCAGGAACATCAACTGATCGCGGTTGTACGGGAAGCTCAGTTTCACCGGCGCGGAGAAGCCGCGCAGCAACGATGGCAGTGGCTGTTCAGTGATGTCGACGAAGGTGAAGGTCTGTTCGGCTTCGGTCACCGAAATGACCCGAGAAGTACCTTGCGCCGACGCCTCACCAGCAAGGCGCAGGGCAATTTCGGCGCCCTTGCTGTCCAGCAGGCCCAATTCAACCGGGATCACGAACGGCAGTTTTTCCACCTTGTCCGGCGTTTGCGGACAGCTCTGGCGGAAAGTCAGGCTGTAGGTTTTCGCCACCGCATCGTAAGACTCACTGACCGCAAGGCGTGGCGTACCGGCCTGGCTGTACCAGCGCTTGAATTGGGTCAGGTCGACACCGTTGGCATCTTCCATGGCCTTGATGAAGTCATCGCAGGTTACGGCCTGGCCATCGTGGCGCTCGAAGTACAGGTCGCTGCCTTTACGGAAACCTTCGGCGCCAAGCAAGGTGTGGATCATGCCGACCACTTCCGAACCCTTTTCGTACACGGTCAGGGTGTAGAAGTTGGAAATCTCGATGAAGCTGTCCGGACGTACCGCATGGGCCATGGGGCCGGCATCTTCGGCGAACTGGTGGGTGCGCAGATAAGCCACGTCCTGGATGCGCTTGACCGTGGCCGAGTTCATGTCGGCGGAGAAATGCGAATCACGGAATACGGTGAAGCCTTCCTTGAGCGACAGCTGGAACCAGTCGCGGCAGGTCACGCGGTTGCCCGACCAGTTGTGGAAGTATTCGTGGGCCACGATGGCTTCGACCCGCTGGTGCGCGGCGTCGGTGGCGGTTTCGGCCTTCGCCAGCACGGCGCTGGAGTTGAAGATGTTGAGGCCTTTGTTTTCCATCGCACCCATGTTGAAGTCGTTGACCGCGACGATCATGAAGATGTCCAGGTCATACTCGCGACCGTAGACTTCTTCGTCCCAGCGCATGGACTTCTTCAGGCTGTTCATGGCGTGCTGGCATTTGTCGATGTTTTCCGGCTCGACATAGATGCGCAGCGCCACAGTGCGCTCGGTCATGGTGGTGAAGGTGTCTTCGACACACCACAAATCACCAGCCACCAGGGCGAACAGGTACGCCGGTTTCTTGAACGGGTCTTCCCAGGTCGCCCAGTGCCGGCCGTCTTCGCCGGGACCGCTGGCGATCGGGTTGCCGTTGGACAGCAGCACCGGATAGCTGTGTTGCTCGGCAACCACGGTTGTCGTGAACGTGCTCATCACGTCCGGGCGGTCGAGGTAATAAGTGATCTTGCGGAAACCTTCGGCTTCGCACTGGGTGCAGAACATCGTGCCGGACTTGTACAGGCCTTCCAGCGCGGTGTTGGTTTCCGGGTGAATGCGCACGCTGGTATCGACCGTGAACGTGGTGCTGGTCGGGTGCAGCGTCAGATGGTTCTCGGTCAACTGGTAGTCGGCAGGCGTCAGCTCGCGGTCGGCCAGGCTCACCGTCAGCAGGTCGAGTTGCTGACCGTCCAGCACCAGCGGCGGCAGGCCCGGGCCACGCTCGGGATTGCGGCGCATCACCAGTTGCGCATGGACCAGGCTGTGGTCCTCGAACAACTCGAAGGTCAGGTGTGTTTCGTCGATCAGGTACTCGGGCGCCTGATAGTCCTTGAGGTAGATCATCTTCGGTTGTTCGGTGCGCATGCTGGAGTCCTTACTGATGCACGGCGAGCTGATAGGCCGTGTACTTACGAATGTTGATCACGCCGGTATCGAAGATCAGGTATTGACCCTTGATCCCCAGCAGCGTGCCTTCGGCAATCGGGTTCTTGTCCAGGTTGAAGCTGACGATCTTGGCCGGGTATTGCTCGACCGGAAAACGGATTTCGAGCGGTTCGACATCGCTGATCGTCTGGATCGCCTGCAGGCCAAATCGTTCCTGCAAACCTCGCAGACCTTCGGCGCAGCTGTCGAACAAGTGGTCGCGAACCCCGGCCAGATCCACCGAAACCGCATCGCCCTTGAGCAGGGCACGCCAGTTGGTCTTGTCGGGGACCTGACTGCGGAACAGGTCTTCGACGAAACCGGATTGCTGGCGGGTCGCGACGCGCACGATCGGCAACGCCTGGCTGGCGCCCTGATCGATCCAGCGGGTCGGCAACTGGGTGGCGCGGGTAATCCCCACTTTCACCCCGGACGAATTCGACAGATAGACAATGTGATCGGTCATGCAGAACGTCTGGCCCCACTCCGGCTCCCGGCAGGTGCCGGCGTCGAAATGGCAGCGTTCCGGGCTCATGATGCACACGTCACACTGGGCCAGTTTGGTCATGCACGGGTAGCAGTAGCCCTGGCTGAAACTGGTTTTGGTCTTGCGTGCGCAATGGATGCAATGGATCGCACCCAGGTATTCCAGGCGCACCGTGGTGCCGATCAACGGATTGACCGGAACCTCGACGTCGCCCAGGCGAAATGCGTATTGCACGTTCGGCCCGTCCAGGCGCGCCGACATTTTACTGATTGCACCGCGGCCAATCTCGATCAATGGATGGCATCCGATTTGAACAGGATATTCGGCACTTCGATCGACTTCGACGCACACTCCTGCGGGCCCATGTAGCCAGTGCGCTCTTCCTCGGGCAGGTTCTGGATTTCCCAGGCGATCATCGCTTGCAGCGACAATTCGCGTTGCTCGGTGGTGAGCTTGCCACCGTCGGACCATTTACCGATTTCCACCGCCAGTTTCAGGCTCTGGTAGATGTCCGGGGTGATGTTCTTGATCATTTCGTTAAAAGAGGACATTGGGTCTCCGCGTTCTCTACTTACAAGACTTTTTCAGACGGCCAGTTTACGGCGGTTGTACAAACCGCCCAACAAACCGGTCAAGCATCCGACGAGCAACCCGCTGACATGGGCCGCGTTGGCGATTTCACCGAAACCGATCATCGAGACCAGCCCGGACAGGCACAGCAGCAGCCAGACCAGCATCATCACCAGCACTCCGCGAGGCAGGCGATAAGCGGCGTTCGGCGACAACAGCTGGAAGATCCAGCAGTGCCCGAGCAGGCCGTACAGCACCCCGGACAACCCGCCGAACAGGCTCGGGCCACTGAAAAGAAATTGGGTGTAATTGGATACAAGGCTGAACAGCAAGGTCAGGCCGATCAGGTTGACGCTGCCCTGGCGCGACTCGATGCGCCGTCCCAGCTCCCAATACCACATGCCGTTCATCGCCAGGTGCAGGATGCCGAAGTGGATCAGCATCGGCGTGACCAGTCGCCACCACTGCCCCGCCGCCAGGCTCTCGGCCAAAGGCGTGAAGTGGATGTACTCGCCGACGATGCGAAAATCGAGGAAGGTCAGCCAGTGCATCGTATTCAGGTTGTCGCCCAGCATCGTCAGCGCGCCGACCAGCAGGCTCAACAGCAATACCAGCGCAGTGGCTTTGGCGTAGCGCAGCTGCTCGACGAAACCCGGACGGCGAACGGTTTGTGTCACTGGAACATCCAGTTGCTGATCGGGATCACCCTCTGGAAACCGCTCATACAAGGCGCGCACGTCTTCGCTGATGTTGTCCGGCACCCACAACACCTGCTCGCCCGCCTCTTCGCTGACCCGGTGCGGCACCTGCATGCGCTGCAACAATTTGACGAAACCGCTGAGGTCCACCGCCAGCGGCAGACGCAATACCGCCACAGCACTCATTGCGACCTCTCTTTCATTGCAAAACCTCTGGCCGCTCGACATCGACCCAGACAAATTTATGCGGATCGAGCCGCGTTTCCTGATCCAGCCGATAGGCGACCAGCTTACCGTAGAGCACGGCGCTGTAATCCAGGCACGCCAGGTTCGGACGAATCGGCGCGGGTTTGCCGCTGCGCCAGTAGTGGCCGACGAACAGCAACGGCTCGTCGATGCCGTAACGCAGCAGGCTGTTCTTTTCACTGGACGACAGCGGCGTTTGCGCCACCGGGTCGGGCAGCGCATCGGGCTGGAACACGATGTCGCCATAGGTCTGCGGGTCGTCCTCCCAGAATTTAGTGCGGAAGAACGAACGGGTCAGGCCATCGCCGCTGGTCATGGTCAGGCCATGGGGCAGGCGCATATCGGTGCCGCGCAGCAGGCGGTCGAACACGGTGCAGGCGAAACTGCCCGGCATGGCCGACGCCTGCAGGAAGTGTTCATCGACGCACCCATCGGGAAACAGCGCCCGCAGCGGTTCGATCAGGCCGGCGTCCCAACAGGCATGCACCACCCGGAAACGTCCGGCGTCGACGAACAGCGGCAGTTCATAGAACCACTGCTGGAAATCATGCCAGTCACCGGGGTGATGTTCGAACTGGGTCAGGGTTTCATGCAGCAACCGGGCGTGGCGCGGCGTGTGTTCGCGCACGAACTGCTTGCCGCTGCCGGGCAGCGCCGGCGTGACCCAGCCCAGGGCGTTGAATTCATGGTTGCCCATGATGCACAGCGCCTGACCGGCCTCGACCATGTCGTGGACGATGTGCAGCGCCTCGCGAATCCGCGGGCCGCGGTCGATGATGTCGCCGACGAACACCGCCATGCGCGAAGGATGGCGCCAGACGCCACCTTGTTTGTGATAACCGAGCCGGTCGAGCAAATGCTCAAGGGTCAGAGCGCAACCGTGCACGTCACCGATCAGGTCGTAGCTACGCGCGGGATCGAGCATCAGTCGCCTCCACCACCCAACTTGCTGCCCCAGCCGAGCTTGGTCCGGCAGACTTCGTAGTAGTTGTGGTCGAGCGGGTGGATCAGCCGCAGCTTCTGGGCTTTCTTGCTGACGGTGATGGTGTCGCCGGGCGCACAGGTAAAGTGGTTCTGCCCGTCACACGAGACTTGCGGGTAAATCTGCATATCCTTGGACACGACGATTTTCAGCTCACTGTTGCCATCGACCACAATCGGTCTGCCCGACAAGGTATGGGGGTACATCGGCACAATTACAATGGCGTCGAGCTTGGGGTGCATGATCGGCCCACCCGCCGACAGCGCATAGGCGGTCGAACCCGTGGGCGTGGCGACGATCAGGCCGTCGGCCTTCTGGCTGCAGACGAACTGGCCGTCGATGTACAGCTCGAACTCGATCATCCGCGTCGATTTGCCAGGGTGCAGCACCACGTCGTTCAGCGCATCGCCCTGGCCGATGGCCTCGGCATGGCGACGGACTTCGGCCTGCAGCAGGAAGCGGTTTTCCACCAGGTAATGACCGTCGAGCACCTCGGCGACCTTGACTTCCAGCTCATCGGGACGGATATCGGTCAGGAAACCCAAACTGCCCCGGTTGATCCCCAGCACCGGGATATTGTGCTTGGCCAGCGCCCGGGCGGCGCCGAGCAGGCTGCCGTCACCGCCGACCACAATCACCATGTCACACACTTCGCCGAGCATTTTGCGCGACGAAGTTTGCAGGCCGTGGCCCGGCAGGACTTCGGCGATGGTGTCTTCGAGGATCACGTGCAGGTGACGATCGAGCAGAAACCGTTTCAGTCGGCGGACGGTATCCAGTACCTGCGAACTGCCGAGACGTCCGATGATGCCAATATTACGAAATTGCTCCATGGGGTCCCTAAGCTCTGCGACGGCGAAAAGCACGATTATGGGCGAAAGCTCGGGATAGACAAAATCCTTTCAGCGACAAGGGTGTACTCCTGTTTGAGGCTATGCTCGCAAGATGATCCTATTTCCAGATTTGTTGCAGTTACCCCACCGGTTGCACCACCCCGAAGTGCGCGACCTGGCGTGGGTCATCCTGGCGCCGCCGATGCTCGCCGACACGCCGTGGCCACAGCGCCATCCGCTGGCCGGCAGCGACTGGGTACAGGCGCCGGATCGCCTGGAACACTGGCTGCGTCTGCTGGACCAGGACAGCTACGGCTTGCTGCACTGGTTGTCCCAGGCCCGCACCCGGCGTCTGGGCCTTTACTATGAGCGTCTCTGGCAATTTGCCGTCGAACATGCACCGGGTATCGAACTGATTGCCGCCAACATGCCGATCCGCCGTGAAGGCCACACCCTGGGCGAGCTGGACATGCTGCTGCGCGATCGCGACGGCGTGCATCACCTGGAACTGGCGATCAAGCTCTATCTTGGCCCGCAGAAGGGTGATGGACGCGACACCGCTCAGTGGCTCGGACCCGGGTGCCACGATCGACTGGATCGCAAACTGACGCACCTGAGCCAGCATCAACTGCCGATTTCCGCCCGCCCGGAGAGCCGCGAAGTCCTGGCGGCGCTGGATATCCGGCAATTCAGCGCACACTTGTGGCTGGGCGGCTACTTGCTGTATCCATGGCCGGGCCCAGCGGTGCCTCCGTGCGGTGCGCATCCACAGCATTTGCGCGGTCGCTGGCTGCATCAGAAGGATTGGCCCGAATTTATCAGGCAAAGCCCAACCGGCCGCTGGCAACCCCTGCCCCGCCACGCCTGGCTGGCGCCGGCGCATTACCCTGCCGAACAGACCTGGAGTAACGGGCAATTGCAGGCGTGGTTGAGTGAGTTGTCGCCCGTAGCACCGGCGCAGTTGTTGGTGCGGTTGACGGAAAATGCCCATGGCGACTGGGAAGAAGCCGAGCGGTTGTTTCTGGTGGCGGATCTTTGGCCTAACGTGCCGGGCCAGGGTTGAGATTTTGCAGTGACTGGACCGGCCTCTTCGCGAGCCAACGCGGTTTAAAGAGATAACCGCAAAGCCAACGCCGCCAACGTCGCCAACAACACCGGCACCGTCAACACAATCCCGACCTTGAAGTAATACCCCCAGCCGATCCGGATACTCTTGCGCTCCAGCACATGCAACCACAACAGCGTCGCCAGGCTGCCGATCGGGGTGATTTTCGGTCCCAGGTCGCTGCCGATGACGTTGGCGTAGATCATTGCCTCCTTCACCATCCCCGTCGCCTGACTGGCATCGATGGATAACAGGCCAATCAGCACCGTCGGCAAATTGTTCATGATCGAAGACAACAGCGCCGTCAGCACCCCGGTGCCCATGGCTGCGCCCCATACGCCGTACTCGGCAAAGCCGTTCAGCCAGCCCGCCAGGAACCCGGTGAGCCCGGCGTTACGCAGGCCGTAGACCACCAGGTACATGCCCAACGAGAAAATCACGATCTGCCACGGTGCTTCCTTCATCACTTTGCGCGTGGAGATCTTGTGGCCGCGGGCAGCGATGGCCAGCAACAGGGCGGCACACACCGCCGAAATCGCGCTGATCGGAATGCCCAGCGGTTCCAGCGCAAAACAGCCGAGCAACAGGATGACCAGCACCGCCCAACCGGCATAAAACGTGGCTTTGTCGTGGATGGCGGACGCCGGATGCTCCAGTTGCTCAGGGTCATAATCCCTTGGAATGTCACGACGGAAAAACCACATCAGCATGGCAAGCGTCGCGGCAACGCTCACCAGGTTGACCGGGATCATCACCGCCGCGTAGCGATTGAAACCGATGTCGAAAAAGTCCGCGGAAACGATGTTCACCAGGTTCGATACCACCAGCGGCAGGCTCGCGGTATCGGCGATGAAACCGGCGCCCATGACAAACGCCAGGGTCGCCGCCGGGGAAAAACGCAACGCCAGGAGCATGGAGATCACGATGGGCGTGAGGATCAGCGCCGCGCCATCGTTGGCGAACAACGCCGAGACCAGCGCCCCGAGCAGCACCATGTAAGCGAACAATTTGCGCCCGTTACCTTGCCCCCAGCGGGCCACATGCAGCGCTGCCCAGGCAAACAGCCCGGCCTCGTCCAGCAACAGGCTGATGATGATCAGCGCGATAAAGGTGCCGGTGGCATTCCAGATGATCTGCCACACCACCGGGATGTCACCCAGGTGCACCACGCCGAAAATCAGCGCCAGCACCGCGCCGAACACCGCACTCCAGCCAACGCCGAGGCCTTTGGGTTGCCAGATCACCAAGGTAATGGTCAACAGGAAAATCAGTGACGCGACAAGCATTCAAGGCCGCCTTGGAACAAATGAGCAAACAGGATGACAGGCCACCCAACCGCCGTCACCTTCCGAAAAAACAGAGCCTTGCAGGAGCGAAGCTTGCTCGCGAAGACGGAGTGCCAGGCAAATCAACGTTGGCTGACACTCCGTCTTCGCGAGCAATCGAGCGTTGACCGGCTGCTCCTGCACGGGGTTGTCAGGCTTTTTTGTGCTGTTCGACCCATTTCGCGTAAGAGTCGATGAATTTTTGCAGAAACGGCCGGACCGACTCGGACGGATTGCCCGCCTCGTCGAACGCCGAGCCGGCGCCGCCCAGATAAGATTCAGGTTGCTGCATCATCGGTACATCGAGAAACACCATGGACTGGCGCAAGTGATGATTCGCCCCAAATCCGCCAATCGCACCCGGTGAAGCACTGAATACCCCGCCCGGTTTGCCGCTCCAGGCACTCTTGCCGTAAGGGCGTGAACCCACGTCAATGGCGTTCTTCATTGGGGCTGGCACCGAGCGGTTGTATTCCGGGGTGACGAACAGCACTGCGTCGGATGAACTCACTTGTTGTCGGAAAGTGCTGTAGGCTGCCGGCGGTGAATCGCCGTCAATGTCCTCGTTGTAGAGCGGCAGATCGCCAATCTCGACAATGTTCAGCTTCAGGTTGGCCGGCGCCAGTTCCGCCAGCGCGAGGGCGACCTTGCGGTTGATCGACGCTTTGCGCAGGCTGCCGACCACTACGGCGACGGTATAGACATTGCTCATGGAAGACTCTCGATTGTCCGTGGGAGGAGCCAGTAGTTATAGATGATCAGGCGGCGGTTCAACCAGTGAACACAGGTATATCCACGTCCTGATTATTTTTTTTACGCAGGAAAACTTACCGTGCTCGGTGGCGGTCTACACAGCCGCAAATCAAGCGTTTTATCTCCAGAGGTTCTAAGCAGATGGCAGCAGTACTCGTCGGTCAGTTCCATGCAAGAGACGCGGAAGGCCGCATTTATTCCGTGCATGAGTTCCAGGACTCCACACCGTCGGCAGACGGCGCGCCTGTCACCACGTACAAACTGGCAATTGGCGATCGCGTCAACAAACTCGATGACAACGAGTTTCAGTTGGTGCAAACGGGCGTAACACTGACTCGCGAACCGGAATCGATTGTCGCTTCATAACTTGGCGTTATGAGCAGAAGTCATATGCTTGGACTTGGGTTAGGATTCAGTGACTGACTCCTTCACCTGCTGAACATGGACTTCACGCATGCGTTTACGCCATATCGAAGTGATCCAGGCTCTCCTGCAGACCGGTCACCTGGGCACCGCCGCCGAATGGCTGCAATTGCCGGTGACCGAGGTCGAGCGCATTTTGCGCGAGGCCGAGGATCAGGTGGGTTTCATGCTGTTCTCCAGCGTACGCGGGCGTTTGCAGGCCACCCGTGAAGCGCGGGAGCTGCAGGTGGAGATCGCCCACGTCTACGAGGCGCTCGAACCCGTGCAGCGCCTGGCCAACAGCCTGCGGCAATACCTGGCCCCGCCGCTACGCATCATCTGCACCCCACCCCTGGCCCAGCAATTGTTGCCGCAGAGCATCGCGGCCCTGCGTCGCCGCTTGCCCGACGCGCCCTGCACCCTCCTGAGCCAACCCACCCGTGACATCGTCAGAAGCCTGTTGCTGCGTGAAAGCGATCTGGGCCTGAGCCTGCATGATCCCGATCGCGCCGAGATTCATTGCCAGGCGATCGCCCAAGGCAAGTTGCAACTACTTGCCCCCCACGGCTGGTTGCAACCGAAACAGAAATACATTTCAGTGCAGGATCTGGCCGGGCAAGCAATGGTCGGTCTCGAAGGCCATGATCCACTCAGCCCGGCCCTGGAGCACAAGCTGCACGCCCTGCGCCCGGCGCCGGTGATTCAGACCCGGGTCCAGACGCATCAGATGATGCGCAGCATGGTCGAGGCCGGAGAAGGCCTGGCGATCGTCGACCCCTTCACGGCGCTTGGCGCCAAGTCCGCCGGGCTCGACGTCTGCCCACTGGCACCCGCGGTGCCGGTCAGTGTCTATGCCCTGACCCTGAAGAACGGCGAACCCTCGCCGGCCGTCCAGGCTCTGTTGGACATCATCACGGAACAAGCCGCGGCGATGCTGGGGAGCTGATCGGGTTTTCCAGCGGGTTATCGAACATTCGATACCAGAACAGCGCCACCTCGGCGGTATTGGGGTCGATGCCCCGATAGCGCAAATGATCGATGCCGCCGATCACATAGCCGCACCGTTCATACAAGCGACACGCGCCGAGGTTATTGTTCTGGGTTTCCAGCATGATGCCCGGCAGTTTCTTCTTGCGACTCCAGAACTGCGCCACGTCCAGCAACGCCTTGGCCACACCGTGACGTCGCGCCGGGGCATGCACCGCCAGTTCGTCGATATGGGCGAAACCGTTCCAATTGGTACTGATCACCAGGTGCCCCACCGGCTCATCATCGAGGAAGGCCATGAAGATTGCACTGTCGACGGCGTCGCGAAAACTGCTGAACTCTTCAGGATCGATGCCGTAGCATTTGCGATAAGGCGTAATCGGTGTGACCGACCATTCTTCCACCGACCGGCCTATTTCCGGCGCACCGTAGGCAGCCACTTCAAAACTGAAATCACTGCCCCAGATGTAGGTGGCGAAGCCGTCGTCGGCGACGCGCACCGACAACCCCGGGTGATTTGGATTCATGACAGGTTGCATACTCGGAAAGGTCCTCATTCCTTGATGCAATCGACGGTGTAGTGCCGTCCATTGCCCTCATCTTCGTGTTGCAAGCCGTGCACATCGGCGACGAACCCCGGAAAACTGCTGTCGAACGTGCGGGCAAACGCCAGGTAGTCGATGATCGAACGGGTCGACTCGGTAAAGCGTTCGCCGGGCATGATCAACGGAATGCCCGGCGGGTACGGCACCAGCATCACGGCAGCGATACGCCCATCCAGAGCATCGATCGACACCGCCTCGACTTCGCCACGCACCAATTGATCATAGGCGTCAGCCGGCTTCATCGCGACTTCCGGCAGCACCGTGTACATGCGCTTGAGATGTTTGGCCGTGGCATTGCTGCGATAGCAGGTGTGCAACTGGTCGCACAGGTCGCGAAGGCCCATGCCCTGATAGCGCGCGACATTTTGTTGCGCCACGCACGGCAGGCAGGTCGCCAGACTGACGTTGGCATCGTAACTGCGCTTGAACTCCAGCAGCTCGGTGAGCAGCGTGCTCCATTTGCCCTTGGTGATGCCCATGGAGAACAGCACCAGGAACGAATACAACCCGGTCTTTTCCACCACCAGCCCGCGCTCCCAGAGGAACTTGCTGACGACCGCCGCCGGAATCCCGCGCTCGCTGAGCGCACCGCCCGCGGTCAGGCCCGGCATCACCAGCGTGACCTTGATCGGGTCGAGCAATACGTAATCGTCGGTCACGTCGCCAAAGCCGTGCCAGTCAGCCGTCGGTTGCAGCAGCCAGTCCCCGGTCGCGATCTGGTCGATGCCCTCTACCGAAGGCGGCTGCCAGATGGAAAACCACCAGTCGTCCGCAGCGATGTGCTGCCGCAGATTGGCCAGCGCCCGGCGAAAGCTCAGGGCTTCGTCGAACATTTCCTGCAACAGCGAACGCCCGGCCCCTCCCTCCATCATCGCCGAAGCGACATCCAGAGACGCGATGATGCCGTATTGCGGCGAGGTGGAGATGTGCATCATGAACGCTTCGTTGAAGCGATCACGGTCAAGCTGCCGGGCACCGCCGTCCTGTACGTGAATCATCGACGCCTGACTGAACGCCGCCAGCAGCTTGTGAGTGGAATGGGTGGTGAACACCAGCGGACCGTCATGGCTGCGGGAGGTGCCCATGCCGTATCGTCCGGCGAAAAATTCGTGGAAGGCCGCATAGGCATACCAGGCCTCGTCGAAGTGCAGCACCTCGACACTGTTGCCCAATTGCTGCTTGATCAGTTCGGCGTTGTAGCAGAGGCCGTCGTAGGTCGAATTGGTCACCACCGCCAGCTTGACCTTGGGCGCCCGGCCCTTGGTCAGCGGGCTGGCATCGATCTTGGCTCGAATCGATTGCGGGCTGAACTCGCTCAACGGAATCGGGCCGATGATCCCCAGCTCATTGCGCTCCGGGCACAGGTACAAAGGGATGGCGCCGGTCATGATGATCGAGTGCAGCACTGATTTATGGCAGTTGCGGTCCACCAGCACCAGGTCATCGCGAGCCACCATGGAGTGCCAGACGATCTTGTTGGCGGTCGAGGTGCCGTTGATCACGAAGAAGGTGTGGTCGGCGCCGAAGTTGCGCGCCGCCCGGGCCTCGGCTTCTGCCAGCGGCCCGGTGTGATCCAGCAGCGAACCGAGCTCGGGCACCGAGACCGACAAATCCGAACGCAGGGTGTTTTCACCGAAGAACTGATGAAATGCCTGCCCCACCGGACTCTTGTGATACGCCACGCCCCCGCCGTGACCGGGTGTGTGCCAGGAATAATTGGAATCGGCGGTGTGTTGCACCAGCGCCTTGAAGAACGGCGGCAGTAGTCCATCCAGGTACTTGCGCGCAGCCCGCGCCACCTGCCGCGCGAGAAATGGCACGGTGTCTTCGAACAGGTAAAGAATCCCGCGCAGTTGATTGAGCTCGGCCATGGCGTCGGCGGGCGCGTTTTCCAGGGTCACTTGCTCGCCCAGGGCGAAGATCGGCAAGTCGGGCGCACGCACCCGCGCCAGTCCGATCAGTTCGGCCATATTTTGTAATAAATGCGAGTGGGCGCTGGCGTCTTCCGCCGCGATCAACATGCACGAGAGGCCATGATGCGTCGAAGCAACCAGGCGCCCTTCGGCGTAATCCATCGCCGAGACGATGCTGAACCCTTCCTGCTCCAGCTCCCGGGCGATGCCTCGCACACGATCGCCTGCGACGGTATCGGCCTTGATGTCGCGATGGACGATCAGCACCGGGAATTTCAGATCTTTATACATGACGCTCAGTGTCCTGAGGCGGCAGGCCAGAGCCTGCCAATCACCTCAGGGTAGAGGGTTGAAGCGGATGTGGCGAGTGCGATGCCCCAATATGGGTCAACGGTTTATCCAAAATTTTTCGAAGGACCTACGCCTGCGCTTCAGCTTCAGCTTCAGCTTCAGCCTGGGCCAATTGCAGCCACAGTGCCGGCCCACCCGCCGACTTGCTGATGATCTCCAGACGCGCCGCGTGCCGGGCGAGGTCGTCTTCACTGGCGCGAATGACACGGGTCCGTTTGCGGTCGGCCGGCAGGCGACGAATTTCAGTGGCCGAATTGTCCGCGCCCTCACCGGAACCGTTGCCATCGGACGCATTACCGGCCAGGGACAGGCTGGTCTGCCCGCCGGTCATGGTCAGGTAAACGTCGGCAAGGATCTCGGAGTCGAGCAAGGCGCCGTGCAGTTCACGGCCGGAGTTGTCGACGCCATAACGTTTGCACAGGGCGTCGAGGCTGTTGCGCTGCCCCGGGTGACGTTCCCGGGCCATCATCAGGGTGTCGAGGATGGAGCAGTGTTGCGTGATGTCCGCACGGTCGTGCTGACCCATCAAGGCAAATTCGTTGTTGATGAAGCCAACGTCGAACGCCGCGTTGTGGATGATCAGTTGCGCGCCTTTGATGAACTCGAAGAACTCATCGGCCACCTCGGCAAAACGCGGTTTGCCCACCAGGAACTCGTTGGTGATGCCGTGAACGCCGATGGCGCCTTCGTCACTTTCGCGGTCCGGTTGCAGGTAAACGTGAAAATGCCGGCCGGTCAGGCGCCGACCGATCAACTCGACACAACCGATTTCGATAATCCGGTGGCCGTCGGTCACCGGCATGCCGGTGGTTTCGGTATCGAGTACAACGGATCTGGTGGCCATCAGTGCTCAGCTCTCAACGGGTCATTCTTGCAAAAGCGACGATGTTAACACGCTCGCCGGGGTCTTTCAGATAGACCGTGTGCCCCCATTCGCGAGCGAGCTCGCTCCCACAGTTGATCTCCAGCAAACACGACTTTGTGTCCGCTCCAGATTCCATGCGGGAGCGAGCCTGCTCGCAAAGGCCGCGAGTCGGTGGTTCAGGCCTGCTTGAACCCGCGCACTTCATCCACGCCCCGGTTGGCCAGTTGGTCGGCGCGCTCATTGCCGTGGTGGCCGATGTGCCCGCGCACCCATTTCCAGGTGACGTTGTGGCGGTTGACCTGTTCGTCGAGCATCTTCCACAGGTCAGCGTTTTTCACCGGTTCTTTCGCGGCGGTTTTCCAGCCGCGTTTCTTCCAGTTGGCCATCCATTCGTTGATGCCTTTCATCACGTACTGGGAGTCGGTCACCAGCAGCACGTCGCAGGGACGCTTGAGCTCTTCCAGGCCACGGATCGCGCCCATCAGCTCCATGCGGTTGTTTGTGGTGTTGGCTTCGCCACCCCACAGCTCCTTTTCAACGCCCTTGCACACCAGCAATGCACCCCAGCCGCCAGGACCGGGGTTGCCTTTGCAGGCGCCATCGGTGAACAGTTCTACGCTATCGCTCATGCCAATCTATCCAGAAAATGCGGAGGCTCGCCGATGGGTGATCGACAACGCCCGAAGCCGGGGGCAACCCCGGCCGGAAAAATAAAGGAGGTATTACGGTTCGATGCGGCGGCGGTTGACCTTGGCCATCGGCAATGGAATCAGCTTGCCCATCGGTTCGCGGCGTTCCTGACGGACCGGCCGCAGGCCCACCACGATCTTGCGCGCCACCAATAAATAGAAGCCGCCACCGGACAATTGCCAATCACCGGCCTTGCGCTCCCAACCGGCCAGACGGGTCTGCCAGGCGGGCGAAGCAAGCGGCGGACGATAGCACCCGAAGCGGCGTTTCTCCAGCGCGAAGCCCAGCAGATTCAGCCAGTCGGCCACCCGCGACGGAGAAATGCAGCGCGCCTTGCGCAAGGCATCGTGAGCAAACACATGACGCAGGCCCCAGCTGCTCCAGGGATTGATCCCGATGATGACCAGATGACCGCCGGGCCGCACGCTGCTCGCCGCTTCGCGCAGCAACCCATGGGGCGACAGGCAGAAATCCAGCCCGTGCTGCAACACCACCACATCGGCGGCATGCTCGCTCAACGGCCAGGCTTGTTCCTCGCAGACTATTTCGACCCCCGGCAACGGCGCCCCCAGGCGCACATTGCGCTGCACCTGTGGCGCCGACGGTGGCGTCTGGGCCGAGGGACCGTAATGCACCAGGTAACCGCCAAAAAAACGGCCCAGCTCTTCTTCGAGCATGCGCCGTTCTTCATCCAGCAAAAACTGTCCGAGTGGACCGGACAGCCACTCACGGGCGGCGCTGATCAACGCCAGCCAGTCAGGATCGGCCTGAGCGAACGCTTTATCGGTCATTGCATTCTCCAACGCGCCAGGAAGTTCTAAGATGCGCCATTGTTTTCCGCTTGGCGAATCCGACGATGATACAGATCAGTGCCCTGCCCGCCTTTACCGACAACTACATCTGGTTGTTACAAGACCCCAGCACCCGGCGCTGCGCGGTGGTCGACCCGGGCGATGCCGCGCCGGTTCAGGCCTGGCTCACGGCTAATCCGGGCTGGGTGTTGAGCGATATTCTGATCACTCACCATCACCATGACCATGTCGGCGGCGTCGATCATCTGAAGAAAGCGACGCACGCCAACGTCTACGGTCCGGCCAGCGAAAGCATCCCGGGGCGCGACATCGCACTCAAGGATAACGATCGCGTCAATGTGCTGGGCCATGACTTCGAGATCATTGCCGTCCCCGGTCATACCCTGGGGCACATCGCCTATTATCACCCCGGTCTGCTGTTCTGTGGCGATACCCTTTTCGCGGCGGGTTGCGGACGCCTGTTCGAAGGCACGCCTCAACAAATGTACACCTCGCTGTCGCGCCTTGCAGCGCTTCCCGAAGACACCAAGGTGTACTGCACCCATGAGTACACCCTGAGCAATCTGCGCTTCGCCGCAGCCGTCGAACCGGGCAATCCGGACACGCTCGAACGCCTGGACACTGTCACCCGACAAAGGGAAGCAGGCATCATCACGCTGCCATCGACGATAGCGTTGGAAAAGCGCACAAATCCGTTTTTACGTGCCGGCGAAACATCCGTTAAAGAAAAAGCGGACGAACGGACCGGCACCGATAACTCTGCGCCCGATATGGTTTTTGCGACACTGAGGGCTTGGAAAGACACGTTCTAAACAGCTTGCATGAGGGTACGAAAACCATGAATGGTTGACCGTTAGGGGTGCGCTTTCTAGAATCGCCCGACATTTTTGCCCGGAACTTACTTCCAGCCAATGTCGTCTTCCATTCGCAAAGCCATCAATTCGGACGCTCTGACCCGCCTGGCGCAAGCCATAGCGGTGGCTGTGTCCGCGACATTGGCGGGCTGCTCCAGCCATGCGCCGCAGACCGATGCGACGCATGCTCCGAATATTGCCGCGCGTGCCAAGCAGAAGCCCATCTGGATCAGCGAAAAGCCCAGCCCGCAGATCCCGCAGGATGTCTGGGAGCGCATGCGCCAGGGCTTCCAGCTGCAGGACGGCCTGGGCGTCAACCCGCGCATCGAGCAACAGCGCCTGTGGTTCGCCAGCAATCCATCGTTCCTCGAAAACGCCGGCGAACGCGGCAGTCTCTACATTCATTACATCGTCGAACGCCTTGAAGAACGCAACATGCCGCTGGAACTGGCATTGCTGCCAGTGATTGAAAGCGCCTACAACCCGATGGCCTATTCCCGGGCCAATGCGGTTGGCTTGTGGCAATTCATTCCATCCACCGGACGTTACTTCAACCTGCGTCAGACCCGCTTCTATGATGGCCGTCGCGACATCACCGCTTCGACCACCGCCGCAATGGACTACCTGACCCGCCTGCACGACATGTTCAACGGTGACTGGCTGTTGGCCCTGGCTGCTTACAACGCCGGTGAAGGCACGGTCAGCCGGGCCATCGAGCGCAACGAAAAGCTCGGCCTGCCGACCGACTACTGGAACCTCCCACTGCCCGCCGAAACCCAGGCCTATGTGCCGAAGCTGCTGGCCTTGTCGCAAGTGGTACTGGCGCCTGACGCCTACGGTGTGAACCTCAACCCGATCGCCAACGAACCGTATTTCAAGGTCGTCGAAATCAACCAGCGCATGGACCTGTCCAAGGTCGCGGCGGTGGCCAACATCGACGAAGACGAACTGTTCCAGCTCAACCCGGCCTTCAAGCAACGCACCACCATCGACGGCCCCCAGCATTTGCTGGTGCCAACGTCCAAGGCACAACTGCTGACCACCAGCCTGCAGACCATGCGTCCTGAAGAGCTGATCAGCAAGAAGCAGCTCAAGCCGGTCTTCGACGGCGCGGACGAGACCCAGGTGGCCGTTGCCAAACGCAACTACCGGGTCAAGCGCGGTGACAACCTGGGCTCGATCGCCAAGGCCAACAACGTCGACGTCAAGGACCTGCAGCGCTGGAACAAGCTGAGTGGCAAGAACCTCAAGCCCGGCCAGACACTGGTTATGCAGGACACCAGCAAACGCGGTAAGGGGCGCATCAACACCGTGGTTGCCGCCAACGCCAAAACCAAGGGTGATTCCAAAAAGCCACAGACCCAATACAAGGTCAAGCAAGGCGACTCGCTGTACATCGTGGCCAAGCGCTTCAACGTTGAAATGCAGCACCTCAAGCGCTGGAACCCGAAGATGGGGCAGGCGCTGAAGCCCGGTCAGATGCTGACGGTTTCCAATCCGCACTAAAAAAAGCCCCTGATTATCAGGGGCTTTTTTTGCCTGCGACTCAAGAGCCTTTTGGGCTTTTGTGGCGAGGGAGCAGCACGGCCTCGCCCACAATTAACCCCGCATTATCCCCCCGTCTTTTTCCTGTCCATACAAGCTGTTACTGTACGGGCCACAAAGCCCAAGCCGCCTGGATCGGATTCACTACTTGAAGCGTCCCCTCCTCTCGCTCCTGATCAGCCTGGCCTTGAGCTCCACCGCAAGCGCGACGATCAGCGAAAGTCATGGTTATGCGCAGTTCGGCACGCTCAAGTACCCGGCCAGATTCACCCACTTCGATTGGGTCAACCCGCAAGCGCCCAAGGGCGGTACGTTGCGGGTGATGGCGTTTGGCACGTTCGATACGCTCAACCCTTACACCTTCAAGGGCACCAGCCCGGTTGCCACGCCGAATTTCCTGCAATACGGCATCAACGAGCTCAGCGAGCCGCTGATGGTGGGTACCGGCCAGTACGCCCCCTCCGGGGACGAGCCGACCTCCAGTTATGGCCTGATCGCCCAGTCGGTGGAGTACAGCGAGGACCGCAGCTGGGTGGTGTTCAATCTGCGACCCGAAGCACGCTTTCACGATGGCACGCCGATCACCGCCTACGACGTGGCGTTCTCCTATCGCCTGCTGCTCAAGGAAGGTCATCCGCAGTACCGCACCAACCTGCAGGAAGTGTTGCGGGTCGACATCCTCAATCCCCGGCGCATACGTTTCGTATTCAAGCGTGCCGGCAATCCCTTGCTGATCCTGCGCCTGGGTGAGTTGCCAGTGCTGCCGCAGCATTACTGGAAGAATCGCGATTTCAAGGCCACCACCTTCGAACCGCCGCTGGGCAGCGGGCCGTACCGCATTACCTCGGTCACGCCGGGGCGGCAGATCGTGTTCGAGCGGGTCAAGGATTATTGGGGCAAAGACCTTCCGGTCAATCGCGGCAAGTACAATGTCGATCGCATGGAGGTCGAGTTCTACCGCGACAGCGACGTGGCGTTCGAAGCGTTCAAGGCCGGTGAGTTCGACATCTATATCGAGCATCAGGCGAAGAACTGGGCCACCGGCTACAACTTTCCGGCGATACGTCGTGGCGACGTGGTCAAGGCGCAGATCCCGCACCAGATCCCGACCCAGACTCAAGGGCTGTTCATGAACGGCCGACGCCCCACCCTGTCCGAAACCAAAGTCCGTGAGGCACTGGGGCTGATGTTCGACTTCGAGTGGACTAACCGCACGCTGTTCAGCGGTGCCTACAATCGTGCCATGAGCTACTACCCCAACAGTGAATTTTCTGCCACGGGTCTGCCGGTCGGCCATGAATGGCTGTTGCTCAAGCCCTGGCGCGAGCAGTTGCCTGCCAGATTGTTCAGCGAACCGTTCAGCCTGCCGCAGACCCAAGGCCGCGGCATTCCCCGAGACACCATGCGCCAGGCACTGAGCCTGCTCGCCGAGGCCGGCTGGAAACTCAACGGCCAGCAACTGCAGAACGCCGCAGGGCAGCCGTTGCGCCTGGAAATCCTGCTGGTCAATCCGAACCTGGAACGCATTCTTCAGCCCTACGTCGAGAACCTCGCCAGCATCGGCATCGACGCACGGCTGCGCACGGTCGATCGCGCCCAGTATAAACAGCGCCTGGACCAGTTCGATTTCGACATGATCCTGATGACACTCAACCAGACCCTCAGCCCCGGTCTGGAACAGTGGCAGTACTTCCATTCCAGTCAGGTCGGGGTCAAGGGCAGCAAGAACTACGCCGGCATCGCCAACCCGGTGGTCGATCATCTGCTCGATCAATTGCTCGCAGCCAAGACCCGCGATGAGCAAGTCGCCGCCGGCAAGGCGCTCGACCGGGTGCTGCTCTGGCAGCACTACATCATTCCCAACTGGTACCTCAATTATCACCGCCTGGCTTACCGCAACCGGTTCGCCTTCGTCAGCACGCCGCCCTACGCCCTGGGCCTGAGTGCGTGGTGGCTGAAATCTTCGGAGAAAGATCGATGAAACCCATCAGCGCCCTGTTGTTGCAGGCCAGCGCCCTGTTATTCGCAGGGTGGGCCTGTGCCGCCCCGCAACATGCCCTGACCCTGTACAACGAGCCGCCCAAATACCCGGCCGACTTCAAACACTTTGAGTACGTCAACCCGGACGCGCCCAAGGGGGGCATCTTCCGCCAGGCCGGTTTCGGTGGTTTCGACAGCCTCAACCCCTTCATCAGCAAAGGGGTATCGGCCAACGATATCGACCTGATCTACGACACCCTGGCCAGGCAGAGTCTGGATGAACCCTTTACCGAATATGGCCTGATCGCCGGCAAGATCGAAAAAGCCCCGAACAACGACTGGGTGCGTTTCTACCTGCGGCCCGAAGCCCGTTTCAATGACGGCCATCCGGTGCGGGCCGAGGATGTCGTGTTCAGCTTCCAGACCCTGATCAAGGATGGCGCACCGATGTACCGCGGCTACTACAACGACGTCGAAGACGTGGTTGCCGAAGATCCGCTGACCGTGCTGTTCAAGTTCAAGCACAGCAATAACCGCGAGCTGCCATTGATCCTCGGCCAATTGCCGGTGCTGCCCAAACACTGGTGGGCCACTCGCGATTTCAACAAGGGCAACCTGGAGATTCCGTTGGGCAGCGGCCCGTACAAGGTCACCGAGGTCAAGGCCGGGCGTTCGGTACGCTACGAGCGGGTCAAGGACTATTGGGGCAAGGACCTGCCGATCAACCGCGGTTTCTACAACTTCGATGTCATGACCACCGACTACTACCGCGACAACACCGTTGCGCTGGAAGGCCTCAAGGCCGGGCAATTCGATTACTGGCTGGAGATGACCGCGAAAAACTGGGCCAACGCCTACAACATCCCCGCCGTCACCGAAGGCCGCCTGATCAAGGAACAGATCCCCAACGGCAACCCCACCGGCATGCAAGGTTTTGTGTTCAACCTGCGCCGCCCGGTGTTCCAGGACGTACGCGTGCGCCAGGCACTGACCTTGTTGCTGGACTTCGAATGGACCAACAAGCAGTTGTTCAACGGCGCCTACGCGCGCACCCGCAGTTACTTCGAGAATTCGGAAATGGCCGCCACCGGCCTGCCGGATGCCGACCAGCGGGCGATCCTCGACCCGTTTCGCAGCAAACTGCCGCCACAGGTGTTTTGCGAAGCCTTTGAGAACCCGACCACCGATGGCAGCGGCATGATCCGCACCCAGCAACGCCAGGCCTATCAACTGCTGCAAGAAGCCGGCTGGCGCATCGTCGATGACAAGATGGTCGACGCCACCGGCAAACCGGTGAGCATCGAATTTTTGCTCGCCCAGACCGAATTCGAACGCGTACTGCTGCCTTTCAAGCGCAACCTGAGCGACCTGGGTATCGAGTTGGTGATCCGCCGGGTCGACGTCTCGCAGTACGTCAACCGCGTGCGCTCGCGGGACTTCGACATGATCGTCGGCAGCTTCCCGCAGTCCAACTCGCCGGGCAACGAACAGCGCGAATTCTGGATGACCGCGGCGGCCGACAAACCCGGCAGCCGGAACTCCATGGGCCTCAAGGACCCGGTGGTGGACCAGTTGGTCGAGCAACTGATCAATGCCGATTCGCGCAAAAGCCTGGTGGCTCATGCACGCGCACTGGACCGGGTGCTGCAATGGGGCTATTACGTGATTCCCAACTGGCACATCAAGACCTGGCGTGTGGCTTACTGGAACCACATCGGTCACCCGAAGGTCTCCCCCAAGTATGACATCGGCACCGCCACCTGGTGGGTCAAGCCCGATGCCAAACCGGCCATAGAGATCGAAACCAAATTGCAAGCCGACCCTGCGGGCACGGAGTAATCAGATGCTGGCGTATATTTTTCGGCGACTGTTGCTGATCATTCCGACCTTGTTCGGTATTTTGCTGATCAACTTTGTGATCATCCAGGCCGCTCCGGGCGGGCCGGTGGAGCAGATGATCGCCAAGCTCGAAGGCTTCGAAGGCGCCACCAGCCGTATCGCCGGTGGCGGCGCGGAAGTGTCGGTGGCCGGTTCCGCCTATCGCGGCGCCCAGGGCCTGGACCCGGCGTTGATCAAGGAAATCGAACACATGTACGGCTTCGACAAATCGGCGCCGGAACGCTTGTGGATCATGGTCAAGAACTACGCCTCCCTGGATTTCGGCGACAGCTTCTTTCGCGATGCCAAGGTCATCGACCTGATCAAGGAAAAGCTGCCGGTGTCGATCTCCCTCGGGCTGTGGAGCACCCTGATCATGTACCTGGTGTCGATCCCCCTGGGGATCGCCAAGGCCACTCGGCACGGCAGCCACTTCGACGTCTGGACCAGCTCTTTGATCATCGTCGGCTACGCGATCCCGGCGTTTCTGTTCGCCATCCTGCTGATCGTGGTATTTGCCGGTGGCAGTTATCTGGACTGGTTCCCGCTACGCGGGCTCACATCGAACAACTTCGATGAACTGAGCATGAGCGGCAAGGTACTCGACTACTTCTGGCACCTGGCGCTGCCGGTGACCGCCCTGGTGATCGGCAACTTCGCGACCATGACCCTGCTGACCAAGAACAGCTTCCTCGACGAAATCAACAAGCAGTACGTGGTCACCGCCAAGGCCAAGGGCCTGACCAATCAGCGCGTGCTGTACGGGCATGTGTTCCGCAACGCCATGCTGCTGGTGATCGCCGGTTTCCCGTCGGCCTTCATCGGGATCTTCTTCACCGGTTCGTTGCTGGTGGAGGTGATCTTCTCTCTCGACGGCCTCGGTCTGATGAGCTTCGAAGCGGCGATCAACCGCGACTACCCGGTAGTCTTCGGCACGCTGTTCATCTTCACCCTGCTGGGGTTGGTGGTGAAATTGATCGGCGACCTCACCTACACCTTTGTCGATCCGCGCATCGACTTCGAAAGCCGGGAGCAGTGAAATGAACCTGTCCCCTCTCAATCGCCGCCGCTTCGAGCTGTTCAAGGCCAACAAGCGCGGCTGGTGGTCGCTATGGCTGTTCCTGATCCTGTTCGGCGCCAGCCTCGGCGCCGAGTTGATCGCCAACGACAAACCGCTGGTGGTGCACTACGACGATGGCTGGTATTTCCCGGCGCTCAAGCGTTACCCGGAAACCACCTTTGGCGGCGAGTTTCCGCTGGAAGCCAACTACAAGAGCCCGTACATCCGCGAGCTGCTCAAGGCCAAGGATGCCTGGGTGTTGTGGGCGCCGATTCCGTTCAGCTACCAGAGCATCAACTACGACCTGAAGGTCCCGGCCCCCGCGCCGCCGTCGGCGGACAATCTGCTGGGCACCGATGACCAGGGTCGCGACGTGCTCGCCCGGGTGATCTACGGCTTCCGCGTGTCAGTGTTGTTTGCCCTGACGCTGACCATCCTCAGCTCGATTGTCGGAGTGATTGCCGGTGCCTTGCAGGGTTTCTACGGCGGCTGGGTCGATCTGGCCGGACAACGCTTCCTGGAGATCTGGTCCGGGCTGCCGGTGCTGTACCTGCTGATCATCCTCGCCAGCTTCGTGCAGCCGAATTTCTGGTGGCTGCTGGGGATCATGCTGCTGTTTTCCTGGATGAGCCTGGTGGACGTGGTCCGCGCCGAGTTCCTGCGCGGGCGCAACCTGGAATACGTGCGTGCGGCCCGGGCACTGGGCATGCAGAATGGCGCGATCATGTTCCGCCATATTCTGCCCAACGCGATGGTCTCGACCATGACCTTCATGCCGTTCATCCTGACCGGCGCCATCGGCACCCTGACCGCCCTGGATTTCCTCGGTTTCGGCTTGCCGGCGGGCAGCCCGTCGCTGGGTGAGCTGGTAGCCCAGGGTAAATCCAACCTGCAGGCGCCGTGGCTGGGCATGAGCGCGTTTGCCGTGCTGGCACTGATGTTGAGCCTGCTGGTGTTCATCGGCGAGTCCGCTCGCGATGCCTTCGACCCGAGGAAGTGAAATGAATCAGGACAATCTGATCGAAGTGCGCGACCTCGCCGTCGAATTCGTCGTCGGTGAGCACTGCCAGCGCGTTGTAGAGAATGTCAGTTTCGATATCAAGCGTGGCGAAACCCTGGCGTTGGTGGGCGAAAGCGGTTCCGGCAAATCGGTGACCGCCCACTCGATCCTGCGCCTGCTGCCCTACCCGCTCGCCCGTCATCCATCGGGCACCATCGAGTATTCCGGGCAAAACCTGCTGGACCTGAAAGAAAAAACCATCCGCCACATCCGCGGCAACCGGATCGCGATGATTTTCCAGGAACCGATGACTTCGCTTAATCCGCTGCATTCGATCGAGAAGCAGATAAACGAAGTGTTGAGCATCCACAAAGGTCTGGTCGGCAAAGTGGCGACCAAGCGCACCCTCGAACTGCTGGAAATGGTCGGCATTCCTGAACCTGAAAAGCGCCTCAAGGCCCTGCCCCACGAATTGTCCGGTGGTCAGCGCCAGCGGGTGATGATCGCCATGGCCCTGGCCAACGAGCCGGAATTGCTGATCGCCGATGAGCCGACCACCGCGCTGGACGTGACCGTTCAGCTGAAAATCCTCGAATTGCTCAAGGAATTACAGGCACGCCTGGGCATGGCGCTGTTACTGATCAGCCATGATTTGAACCTTGTGCGAAGAATTGCGCATCGCGTATGTGTCATGCAGCGCGGTTGCATCGTCGAACAGGCATCGTGCGAAGAGTTGTTCCGCGCGCCGCAGCATCCGTACACTCGGATTCTGTTGGCTGCGGAGCCCAGCGGGACGCCGGCGACCAACGTGATCGGCCCGCCCTTGCTGACGGTCGAGGACCTGAAAGTCTGGTTCCCGATCAAGAAAGGCCTGCTCAAGCGCACGGTGGATTACGTCAAGGCGGTGGACGGCATCAATTTCAGCCTGCCCCAGGGACAGACCCTGGGCATCGTGGGCGAAAGCGGTTCCGGCAAATCGACGCTGGGCCTGGCGATTCTGCGGTTGATCGGCAGCCAAGGCGCCATCCGTTTCGAAGGCAAGCAGCTAGACTGCCTGACGCAGCAACAAGTCAGGCCACTGCGGCGGGAGATGCAGGTGGTGTTTCAGGACCCGTTCGGCAGCCTGAGCCCACGGATGTGCGTGAGCCAGATCGTTGGCGAAGGCTTGCGGATCCACAAGATCGGCACCGAGGCGGAACAGGAACAAGCGATTATTGCAGCACTCAAGGAGGTAGGTCTGGACCCGGATACCCGGCACCGCTACCCCCATGAATTTTCCGGTGGGCAACGGCAGAGAATCGCCATTGCCCGGGCATTAGTGCTAAAACCGGCGTTGATTCTGCTGGACGAGCCGACTTCGGCCCTCGACCGCACCGTGCAACGCCAAGTGGTGGAGCTGCTGCGCTCACTGCAAACCAAGTACAACCTGACGTATCTGTTTATCAGCCATGACCTGGCTGTCGTCAAGGCGCTGAGCCACCAGCTGATGGTGGTCAAGCATGGCCAAGTGGTCGAACAGGGAGACGCGCAAAGCATTTTTGCCGACCCCCAACATCCGTATACACAGCAGTTGCTGGAAGCCGCCTTCCTGGTTCCAGACACTGCGCAATAACCTGAAAGAGAGGAGCAACACATGGGTTTTCTCGCCGGTAAGCGCGTACTGATCGTCGGTGTCGCCAGCAAGCTGTCCATCGCATCCGGCATCGCTGCCGCCATGCATCGCGAGGGCGCTGAGCTTGCCTTCACTTATCAGAACGACAAACTCAAGGGTCGTGTCGAAGAGTTCGCACAAGGCTGGGGTTCGAGCCCTGAGCTGTGCTTCCCGTGCGACGTGGCCAGCGATGAAGAAATCGCCAAGGTCTTCGAAGAACTGAGCAAGAAGTGGGACGGCCTGGACTGCATCGTGCACTCCGTGGGCTTCGCCCCGGGCGACCAACTGGACGGCGACTTCACCGAAGCCACCACCCGTGACGGTTTCCGCATCGCCCACGACATCAGCGCCTACAGCTTCGTGGCCCTGGCCAAGGCCGGTCGCGAAATGATGAAAGGCCGCAACGGCAGCCTGTTGACCCTGTCGTACCTGGGCGCCGAGCGCACCATGCCGAACTACAACGTGATGGGCATGGCCAAGGCTTCCCTGGAAGCGGGCGTTCGTTACCTGGCCGGCTCCCTGGGCCCGGACGGTACTCGCGTCAACTGCGTATCGGCCGGCCCGATCCGCACCCTCGCCGCTTCCGGCATCAAGAACTTCCGCAAGATGCTGGCCGCCAACGAAGCGCAAACCCCGCTGCGTCGCAACGTCACCATCGAAGAAGTGGGTAACGCCGGCGCATTCCTGTGCTCGGACCTGGCGTCCGGCATCAGCGGCGAAATCATGTACGTGGACGGTGGCTTCAACACCACGGCCATGGGCAACATCGAAGAGTGATTTTCGGTTAGCCATCAAAAAACCCGCCGCTTTTGGCGGGTTTTTTTGTGCCTGCGATTCTGTGCACAACATGGCCTCCTGTGGGAGCGAGCCTGCTCGCGAAGGCGGTGTACCAGCCAACATCAATGCTGAATGTCAGTCCGCTTTCGCGAGCAGGCTCGCTCCCACAGGGTTACTCAGTGTTCAGACATTTAGAGAACAACTGCTGGATCGGTTGCGTGCGCTGGCTATAGCGCTGCAACAGGACTATCTCGCGATAGAAGGTCAACTCGCCCAAGCGAATTACCCTGACCTTCGCCCCATGCTCCAGCCATAGCCCCGCCTCCGGCAACAGCGAAACCCCCAACCCGCATTCGACCATTTTCACAATGGCTTCCAGCTCATCCAGTTCCAGTGCGACCTGCACGTCGATCTGCCGTTCCCGCAGAAATCGCGTCACCAGGCGCCCGCCGAACGAGTTGCGGTCGTAGCGCACATGGGGATGTTCGGCGAGCAGCTTGAGCGGGTCATCGCCTTGAAGGTCCACCGGCGTGATCAGCACGAACGGTTCGCGGCGGATCACTTGCGCCGACAGCTCCTTGGGCAGTTCGAACGGCGGCTTGATCAGGATCGCCAGGTCCACCTCACCCGTGTCCACCTGGCTCAGCAGGTTCAGGGAAACGCCCGGCACCAGTTTTGGCTCCAGGCGCGGCGCCTGCTGGCGCAATCGCAACAATGCCTGGGGCAGCAATCCGGTCTGTACCGTGGCCACGGCGCCGATCTTCAATTCGCCACGGTACTCGCTGACGTCATCACTGACCGCCATGCGATTGAAGATTTCCAACATTTCCCTGGCCATCGGCAACGCGCGCTGCCCCGCCGCATTGAGCAGCGCCTGACGCCCGGTGCGATCGAACAGGCGAATGCCGAGGGCCTGTTCCAGATTGCGAATCTGCGCGCTGACCGCCGATTGCGTCAGGCCGATGTGCATGCCTGCTGCGGCGAACGTGCCATGGCGCGCCACGGCGATGAAGGTTTTCAGTTCTCGAAGCATGGCGGCCACCGATTGATCGAAATAATTTGAGCTCGATGCAAAAACTATCGTCTTTCAATCGAAAAGCACAGGACTAAACTCTGCCTGAACTCCCCATGCAAGCGAGGCAAGCCTGATGCAACTGTCCCCTTTTCACCTGGCCATTCCCGTATATGACCTGGCTGCTGCACGGCACTTCTATGGCAGTGTATTTGGCCTCGAAGAAGGTCGTTCGAGCGATCATTGGGTTGATTTCAACTTTTTCGGTCATCAACTGGTCATCCACCTGGCGCCGAAAAACGCCTCGCAGGAAGCTGCCCATACCAACGCCGTCGACGGTCACGACGTGCCGGTACCGCATTTCGGCGTGGTGTTGGGGATGGCGCAATGGGAGGCGCTGGCCGAGCGGCTGAAGGCACTGCAGACGCGCTTCGTGATCGAGCCGGGGATTCGTTTTCAGGGACTGGTGGGCGAACAGGCGACGATGTTTCTGTTCGATCCGTGCGGCAATGCGCTGGAGTTCAAGGCGTTCAAGGATATTGGGCAGTTGTTTGCCAAGTGACCGAATGCGTCGCCACTAAGACCGCCTTCGCGAGCAGGCTCGCTCCCGCATTTGACCGAGTTCAAACGCGATCAACTGTGGGAGCGAGCCTGCTCGCGAAGAGGTCCGCCCATACAACATCACTCTACTTGCCTATCACTCTTTCAGCCTCGTCCAACAGCTCTTCCGCCGTTCCTTGAACCGCCAGGTCATGCTCGATCTGCCCGATACTGAAACGAATGTCATACCCGCGATGCGCCGTGGCATTGCGTTCATCGAGCATTTCTTCGAGCCGCGCCTTGATTGCGTGGGTGTCCACCGAGGCGGACCCCGTCAGCAAGGCCACAAAGGTGGCACCGTCCAGCCGCCCGATCACATCGCTTTCACGAAAACCTATACGCAGTACATCGGCGAAGGTTTTCAGCGCGCTATCACCCTCGGTGCGACCGAACAGGTAGTTGATGCGTTTGAATTCATCGAGATTGAAGAACAGCAACGTCGCCGGTCGGCCCAGTTGCCCGCAGGCGTCCAACCCCAGTTGGGCCAGCGCCAGGAAACCGTGCCGGTTAGGCAGCAGCGTCAACTCATCCATGCTCGCCATCTGCACCCCGATCAGCTCTTGCTCCGCCTTGCGGGCGAGATCGCGCAGTAGCTCACGCTCCTGCTGCGGCGTCCCTGCACGTTTACTGGATTTGTGCGGTTTGCCTGAGATCAGCATCACATACTCCATGGGTGGGTATGTTCTTTAGAGTCCTCGATACCGGGTTTGACTCCATGTCGACTCGCCGTTGGTCAGCTACCCACTACCGGACACGGCCCGCCGGCGTCCGCCCAGCGCTTGAACTGCGTGACAAAAATATCGTGCGGCACCGGCACCGGCGCACGATCACCGCCCGGATTCCAACCCCAAAGCACCAGTTTGTCTTCACGGACATGCTTGATCAGCGCCGCGAAATCACGGTCGCCGTTGCGCGCACGGTCCCTGATCATGCTGCACAGCTGCTCGGGCGGCAGGCCGATCCAGGCCATTTTGTGCGCCGCCGGCGGCAAGCTCCAATGCGGTGCACCGGGTGGCGCTTGCGGGCCGTAGCTGGCCGGTGGATTGGCTTCGGCATGACAACTGGCACAGGGCAAGCCCGCCGCCCCTTTGCCGTCCATGCCGCGCACAACGTTCATCGCGTGGGGCGTGCCCGCATCGAACTGCAACGGCGAATCGCCGGGAATGTGGCAGTTCTGGCACCGGGGGCTCTGGAACACTTTCCGTACCGTGTCGAAGGCCTTCACGGCCTCTTTATCTTCGGCGAACAGCTCGGTTGCATAGACAAAAAGGCCAACCAGTATCAGCGCCCCAAGCACCCAATGATGTCGCCTCATCTCACACCCCCGACAGCTGTAGCGGCAGCTCCCGCAGGCGTTGCCCGGTCAGGGCGAACACCGCGTTGGCCACCGCTGGCGCCGTGGGTGGCACGCCGGCCTCGCCGATGCCTCCGGGTTTTTCGCTGCTGGGCAGGATATGCACTTGCACCACTGGCATCTCGTTGAGCCGCAGCACCTGGTAATCGTGGTAGTTGGACTGCACCACCTTGCCGTCCTTGATCGTCAGTTTGCTGTGCAAGGTGAAACTCAGGCCAAAAGCGATGCACGACTCCATTTGCGCCGCGATACTCTGGGGGTTGACCGCAATCCCGCAGTCCACTGCGCACACCACCCGGTGCACACGAATCGCCAGGTTCTCCTGGGACACCTCGGCGACCTGAGCCACGTAACTGCCGAACGATTCATGCACCGCCACGCCCAGGGCATGGCCATCTGGCAGTGGCGCTTTCCAGTTGGCTTTCTCTACCGCCAGGTTCAACACCCCCAAGTGCCGTGGATGGTTCTTGAGCAAGGTCCGTCGGTACTCCACCGGGTCCTTGCCCGCCGCCGCGGCCATTTCATCGATCAGCGATTCCATGACGAAACCGGTGTGGGTATGCCCCACTGAACGCAGCCACAGCACGCTGATGCCGGTTTTCGGCGAATGCAGGTCAACCTGATGGTCGGCCAGTCCTTCGAGATACGGGCTATCGGCCACGCCCTCGACCGATGTCTTGTCGATGCCGTTCTTGACCATGGCTGCTTCGAGCGAGGTGCCGGCCATGATCGACTGCCCGACCAGCACATGCTTCCACGCCATCGGCAAGCCGTCAGCACCCAGGCCGACACGCGCCTGATGCAGGAATGCCGAGCGGTAATAGCCACCCCGGATGTCATCCTCCCGCGCCCACACGGTTTTGACCGGTGCACCCGCGGCCTTGGCGACTTGCACCGCTTCGGCAACAAAATCCGACGTCGGATTGGCCCGGCGGCCGAAACCGCCACCCAGGAACTCGGTATGGATCTCCACTTGCTCAGGCTTGAGCCCGGTAATTTTCCCGGCAATCATCTGGTCCAGGGTCTGGAACTGCGTACCGGTCCAGATCTCGCATTTGTCCTGAGTGATTTTCACCGTGCAATTGAGCGGTTCCATCGGCGCGTGGGCCAGATACGGCACGCTGTACTCGACGTCGAGGGTCTTGGCCGCTTTGGCCAATGCAGCCTTGGTATCGCCGGCCTGGCTGGCCGCAAGGCCGGGGGTGGCGGCGAGTTTGCGAAAGTCTTCCAGCAATTTCTGACTGTCGAGCCCGGCGTTCGGCCCCAGGTCCCATTCGACGTGCAGCGCATCACGCCCCAGTTTCGCCGCCCAATAGTGATCGGCAATCACCGCCACGCCCGTCGGCACCTGCACCACTTTGTGCACACCAGGAATCGCCAGCGCCTCGGCGCCTTCAAAGGATTTGACGCTGCCGCCGAATACTGGGGAACGGGCGACCATCGCGGTCATCAGGCCTTCGAACTGCACGTCCATGCCGAACCTGGCGCGCCCGGTGATCTTCTCTGGGGTGTCCAGGCGTTTCGTGGGTTTGCCAATGACTCTCCAGTCTTTGGGCTCCTTGAATTTGATGGTCGCAGGGTCCGGCACTGGCAACTTGCCGGCGTCGTCGGCCAGTTCGCCGTAGGTGGCGCGCTGGTCGCCGGCAATCACTACACCCGATTCGGTGCGAATGGCGGAAGGTGCGACGTTGAAGCGCTTGGCCGCCGCCTCGATCAACATCAACCGCGCCGCCGCGCCGGCCTGGCGGTAGCGGTCGAACTCCATCCAGGTCGAGGTCGAGCCGCCGGTGATCTGCATGCCACCAAAACCCGCCAGGCCATAGTCCTTGGCGGAGGCCGGGGAATGTTCGACGCGGATTTTTGACCAGTCGGCGTCCAGTTCTTCGGCGATCAACATGGTCAGACCGGTCCAGATGCCCTGGCCCATTTCCGAATGACCGAGCAGCACGGTGACGCTGTTGTCATTGCCAATGCGCAGGAAGGCATTGGGGGCGAACACGTTGCCCTGGTTCTCGGCCCCCACGGCAAAGCGATAGCCACCGGGGATGACAAACGCCACCACCAGACCGCCGCCCAGCACGGCACTGCCTTTGAGAAAGCCACGGCGCGAGAGCGGATGAATACTGTCCATGGCCACCTCAACCCAGCTCGGCGGCGCGTTTGACCGCGGCACGAATTCTTGGATAGGTGCCGCAACGGCAGATGTTGCCCGACAGCGCCTGATCGATATCGCTGTCGGTCGGTTTCGGGATCTTCGCCAGCAATGCCGCCGCCGACATGATCTGCCCGGACTGGCAGTAACCGCACTGCACCACATCGAGCTCGGCCCAGGCTTGCTGCACCGGGTGCGAACCGTCGGTCGACAAACCTTCGATGGTAAGGATTTTCTGGCCGTGTGCCACGGCCGTAGCCGGCGTGATGCAGGAACGTAATGGTGTGCCGTCGATGTGCACAGTGCAGGCGCCACACTGGGCCATGCCGCAGCCAAACTTGGTCCCGGTGAGGTGCGCGACATCGCGCAGGACCCAGAGCAAAGGCATGTCCGCGGGGACATCCAATTCCTGGTCCTTGCCATTGATATTGAGGGTCAGCATTGCGAAGCTCCTCAGACTCACGGTGTTCTGAAGGGGGGGCGTCGCTGTGGCAATGAAAAACCTACGCGCGCCTTGGTTATCCCTACAGCTAAGTCCAATTTGCTTCGCTGGCCGTGGTGTATCGACCACCGGTCACCTGTGGGAGCGAGCCTGCTCGCTCTCACAGTATGGGCAACAGTAAGTTAAACCCTCGGCTTGAACAAAATGCCGGTGTAACGCAACAGAAACAGCCCGAACGCCATACACCAAAGCAGCGCCGACAATCCCAATCCCACCCCGGAAAAAGGCACCAGCAACACCCGTGACAGACCCGCCACCAGCATCAGGGCAAACCCCAGCACGATCGCTTTCGACGGCTGCAGCGGCCGTCCGGTGTGCCCCAAACTGACCCGGGCAATCATTGCCAGAATCAACCCACCCACCCCACCTACCGCCAGCGAATGCGTGGCCAGGCTCTGTTGTGGCATCAGGCCTGCGTGCCACAGCGCCATGGCAAAAACCGCCACGACCAGCCAGACGTAGGACAGATACAGCGACCACAACAGCGGCACGCGCCACATGCCCCGATCATGCCAACGCCACAGGCGCAGCAGGTGCAAAGCCCCCAACAGCACAAACAGCGCCGCCAGCCAGAGTCTGGGGACGTCATGCAAACCGAGGGCGAAGGTCAGCGCCACCAGCAAACTACCCAGTAACAGAATCCGGGTCGGCCATGGACTGATTGCAGGCTGTGCCGGGCGATTCAAGCCGCGCTGGATGAAGAACGGGATCACACGTCCGCCAATCACGCTCATCATTGCACCCACCAGCCACAAGGCAGCCAGTACACCACGCCGCTGCAGGCCTGCGTCATCCATCGACAGGCCCCACAGCGTCATGGCCTGACAGCCTGCCAGCAGCATGACCATCAGCAGAATCGGGTAATTATCGCGCTTGCCGGCCGCTATCAGGTCGCGGCCCAGCACGCCGGCCAGCAGCGGCAGGAAAGGCATCTGCAACACAAGCACATACGCAGGAGCAATCGGCATCCACCAGGCCAGGCGCGCCAGCACCCAGACCAGTACCAGCCCGAACAACGGCCAGCCCTTGATCCCCGGTCGACCGGTCCAGTTCGGCACCGCCGTCAACAGGAACCCGCCGATGATCGCCACGGCGAACCCGAACGGCATTTCGTGTCGATGCCAGGCAAGCATGCCGCCCACCGGTTGCGCGCCGGGCAAGCGGCCATACAACCACAAGGCCCAGATCGCCACCGACAGCGCGGCGAACGTGGCCCCCATCAAAAAAAACGGACGAAAACCGAGACTCAGGACCGGTGCCGCGAGCAGTTTGCGCATCAGGCCAGCGCCCCGGCCAGTGGCTTGCTCAACCGGTGCTGGGCCAACAGGCGCATGACGTAGCCGATTTTCAGCAAGGTCGGGCCGACGATGGTCATGGCATGCAATGACACCTGCGCCAGGATCGACAGGTGACCGTCATAAAGGTACGCGCCGTAGATCCCCGCCAGCAGCATGGCCAGGCCAACGCCGAGCACACGGCTGGAAAGGTGCAGAACATTCTGAGGATTGCTGAAGAAATGGAACATTTTCCGTACTCCTGTAGCAGTTCAGTTGTACGTTGGCAGTATCAAGTCTCGTGCCAGACCTTTACCCCTTACAAATCAGAAACTTGAGATGATAGATGTCATAACGACTCACGACAAAAATAGTCTTTATGACTCAACATGCAGTCATACAGACTATTTTCGCAGCGCTTCGCGGGTGCACTTGGCGATCTACGGCACAACCCGACAAGCACAGGCTGGCTACGCTGATAATCCAGCATGCAAAAACCTGCCAGGGAGACCCGCCATGCTACACGTTCAAAAACTCACACCCTGCCTCTGGTTCGACGGTCAGGCCGAAGAGGCTGCGAAGTTCTACTGTGCGATCTTCGATCACGCAAAAATCACCGCCATCACTCATTACGGCAAGGCCGGCCAGGAAATCCATGGTCACGAGGAAGGCTCGGTGCTGACGGTCAGCTTCGAACTCGACGGGCAGACTTTCACCGCGCTGAACGGTGGCCCGAACTTCAAGTTCAATGAGGCGATCTCGTTTCAGGTCAATTGCCAGACCCAGGAAGAAGTCGATCACTTCTGGGGCAGGTTGTCCGCTGGCGGGCCGGTGGAGGCGCAGCAGTGCGGCTGGCTCAAGGATAAATTCGGCGTGTCGTGGCAGATCGTGCCGGTGGCGCTGATGGAGATGATTAAAGACCCTGACACCACCAAATCCCAACGCGCCATGGCGGCAATGATGCAGATGAAAAAACTGAATATCGCCGAGCTGCGACGAGCCTTTGATGGCGAGAGCTAATACACTCCGGGGCTGATCTGCCGAGGACTGACCATGACGCTCTCCAAACCCGGGCACAAGGACCCGGACAAGGCTCCGCGCTTCTGGCGCGATGATGCCCTGCCCTTCATCGAGGCACGCGCCATCACCGATGGGCGCGAGGTCTGTTACACGCGGCATTCCCACGAGCATTTTTCCATCGGTGCGATCACCGCCGGGCGCAGTACCTATATCCACGAGCAATCACGGTTCGAGGTCAGTTCGGGCACCCTGGTGCTGATGAACCCTGGTGATGTTCACGCCTGTAATCCCATCAACGACCAGCCTTGGTCCTACCTGATGCTGTATGTCGATACCCCGTGGCTCACCGACCTGCAGCATCAGCTCGGCTTCAGCGACGACCTGGCGTTTCGCCGCTTCAGCGTCACCCATACCCCGGATGTCGACCTGTTTGAGGGTTTGAAGGATTTGTATGAGGTGTTGGTCGATCCACAGCAGGACGTTTTGCATAAACACAGTGCGGCGGTGGAGTTTTTCACCGAGGTACAGCTAAGGCTGAACCCGATCGATCCGCCGTTGCGCGAACCCAACTTCAAGCTGGAACGCGCCGCCCGATTCATCCGTGAACACTGCACGCAAATGCTCAAGCTCGAAGACATTTGCGAAGCGGCGCAATTGTCGCCGTCCTACCTGATCCGCGCCTTCAAGCAGCATTACGGCATGACGCCTCATGCCTTCCTGGTCAATCGCCGCATCCAGTTCGCCCGGGATCAACTGCGCAACGGCAAGCTGATCGCCGACGTCGCGCTGGAAGCGGGATTTGCCGATCAGGCGCATTTCCAACGGGCGTTCAAGCAGCACCTGGCGGCGACACCGGGGCAGTATCGGGGGTGATTCCATGCCCCCCTCGTCACAGGTTCTGCTCGATATCAGTCACTCGGCAGTAACAGATACACCGCACTCACCGCCAACATCAACGCCATCACCCGATTGAACCAACGCATCCCCGCCGGGTTGTTCAGGTAGCCGCGCAAAAACGTCCCCGCATACGCCCAGCAGCCGACCGACAGGTAGCAGATCACCAGGTATACCGCCGCAAACTGCCACACCAACCGCGCCTCGCCATCGGCGACAAACGCGCCCATGCCGGCCACGCAGGCTAGCCAGGCTTTCGGGTTGAGCCATTGCATGACGGCCCCGTACAGCATCGACGGCGCACGGCCCGCCTCTTTCGCCTCAAGTTGCCCGTTGTCGGCCGCCAGCTTGAACGCCATGTACAACAGGAACGCCACGCCGGCCCACTGCACCACTTGAGTCATGGCCGGCCACAGCAGCAACAACTCATGCAACCCCAGCCCCATCAGCACCAGCAGCAACACAAAGCCCAGCGTCGCCCCCGCCACATGCCGCTGACTGGCGCGAAAGCCAAAGCGCGCCCCCGAACTCAACGCCACGATATTCACCGGCCCCGGCGTGATCGAAGCGGCCAACGCAAACGCCGCCATGGACATCATCAGACTCATCGCACACCTTCTTGCTGTCAGTTGAACCAGGCCTCAAGGTAATGAGCCCCTTGGCGTGCGTATTGAAGAAAACTGCCCTGCCAGGTCACTACGCGTAGTAACTCACCACCCGTTTCACTTTCACCAAGGCTTCGCGCAGCGAGTCCATGTCCACCGAGCCCAGCGCCAAGCGAATCGCGTGCGGCACATGGGGGGTTATCGCGAAGGGTTCGGCAGGCGACACCGACACCTGCTCGCGCATCAACGCCATGGCGATCCGGTCGGCCCGGGCGTCTTCGGCCAATGGCAGCCAGATGAAGTACGAAGAGGGATGGCTGATGGTCCTGAGTCCCGCCAGTACCTCCTGCGCCAAGGCCTGCCGGGCGCGCGCATCCGCACGCTTTTGTTCCTCCAGCCTGGTCACGGTGCCGTCGTCGAGCCAGGCTGTGGCAATGGCCGTCATCACTCCGGGGGTGTTCCAGGTGGTCGCCATGATCGTGCGTTCGAATCCTGCGATCCATTGCGCGGGCGCGGCCACGAAACCGACACGCAGGCCGGTGGCAACATTCTTCGATAAACCGGACACGTAGACCGTTCTTTCCGGTGCCATTTCAGCCAGAGGTGGCGGCGCGTTTGCCGCCAGGAACGCGTAGGCCGCGTCTTCGATGATCGTCAGGTCATGCCGGCGCGCCATTGCTACCAAGCGCTCGCGCTGATCGGCGTCCATCACCCAGCCCAACGGGTTATGCAAGGTTGGCATCGAATAGACGGCCCGCACCGGTCGACTGCGGCAGAGCTTTTCCAGGGCCGGCAAATCCGGCCCCTTGTCGGTGACCGGAATCGGCAAGACTTCAAGGTGCAGCGTTTCGGCCAGTGTCTTGAACCCCGGATAGGTCAAGGCATCGGCGGCGATGACATCGCCGGGTTTGAGCAGCGTCATCATCACCACCGCCAGGCCATGCTGCGCACCACTGACGATCAACACCTGCTCGGCCGGCACGTTCAGGCCGCGATCGGCAAGGTGGCGCGCGACCGAGGCCCGCTCATGCATTCGCCCCGCGTGGGGCTGGTAACGCAACAGGGCTTCGAGGTCGCCGGACAGCGCGAGCTGGCGCAGGCCATTGCGCAACAGATCCGCCTGACCGGGCAACGACGGGTAGTTGAAGTTGAGGTCAATCATCCCCGCCGCCACCACGGATTGCGAAATGCCCTGGCCTGGCGGCAACGCTGTCTCCCTGACAAAGGTCCCGCGCCCGGTTTCGCCGCTGATCAGGCCCATGCTTTCAAGCTCGGCATACACTCGGCTGGCGGTGACCAGCGCCAGGCCATGCTCGGTGGCCAATTGTCGATGAGTCGGCAAGCGCGTGCCGGGCGGCAGACGCCCTGAACGGATGTCGGCGGCAAAGGCGTCCACCAGGGACTTGTAGCGGGAACGAGGCATGTCGAGATGTATCCATGACAATTCTTTGATTGTATCGATAGTCGGCCATAGGATGGGTTTCATGCAAGCCAACAATGAGCGTGAGCGAAATGGAACGGACGTCGAACCTGCAAAACCGGGCACTGGACAGCAATACGAGCGGCTGGATCAATGGCCTGATCGGTGTGGTGATCTTCAGCGGTTCGCTGCCGGCGACACGGGTGGCAGTGCTGGAATTCGACCCGGTATTCCTCACGGTGGCCCGCGCGACGATCGCGGCGATTCTGGCCCTGTGCCTGCTTCTGGCGTTCAAGGAACAACGTCCCGCACGCCATCAACTGGTGCCCCTGGCCATCGTCGCCCTGGGCGTGGTGGTGGGGTTTCCGCTGCTGACCGCGCTGGCACTGCAGTACGTGACCTCTGCTCATTCCATAGTGTTCGTTGGCCTGCTGCCGCTCGCGACCGCAGTATTCGGTGTTTTGCGTGGTGGTGAACGCCCCCGTCCGGTGTTCTGGTTCTTCTCGGTGCTGGGCAGTCTGCTGGTGGTCGGTTTCGCCGTGGCCCAAGGCCTGACCGCCTCGCCCCAGGGCGACATCCTGATGCTGCTGGCGATCCTGGCTTGTGGCCTGGGGTATGCCGAAGGGGCCAAGCTGTCCCGCACGCTTGGCGGCTGGCAGGTGATTTCCTGGGCGCTGGTGCTGGCGTTGCCGGTCATGGCGGCACTGACCTGGTGGCGGCTGCCGGCGTCGTTCAGCGGCATCAGCACACCTGCCTGGTTCAGCCTGGCCTACGTGTCGCTGTTCAGCATGCTGATCGGTTTCGTGTTCTGGTATCGCGGGCTGGCCCAAGGCGGAATCGCCGCCGTCGGACAACTGCAATTGCTGCAACCGTTTTTTGGCCTGGCACTGGCGGCGACCTTGCTGCACGAGCATGTGAGCATCGGCATGCTCGGGGTGACCGTGGCGGTGATTCTGTGCGTGGCCGGGGCGAAAAAGTTCGCCCGTTAGCCACTGCTATGGCGCTTGCCGTCATGACTGTACGGGGCAGCCCAACCGCCTCTCGTGATAAAAACAGGGCTCTCGTTACAGGAGCCCGCCCATGGACCTCGCCACCCTCGCACTTTTCCTTCCGGCCTGCTTCGCCCTGAACATGGCGCCAGGCCCGAACAACCTGCTGTCGGTCAGCAACGCCACCCGCTACGGCTACCGCATCGCCTGTGTGGCGGGGATGGGGCGTTTGCTGGCGTTCGCCGGGATGATCGCCCTCGCCTCGGCGGGCCTGGCGGTGGTGCTGCAAACGTCAGAGTTGTTGTTCTACGCGATCAAGATTCTCGGGGCGGCGTACCTGTTCTATCTCACCTGGCAACTGTGGCGTGCCGACCCTGGGGTGGAAAGCACCGTGACCGGTGCACCCGTGGGCATGCTGGCGTTGGCCCGGCAGGAATTTCTGGTGGCAGCGGGCAACCCTAGCGATTGTTAATATAAATTACTGTATAGGCACACGAGTCTTCTGCATCCTTACAAAATTGCCGTCAGCGCCTTTCCGCTCTACGCGCTAAAAAACCTGATTGTAGTGGTCAACTAATCCCGGACACGACGTTAAGTTTTTCTTCGGCCCGAGCTGGCGCCAGCCCACCGTTGAATTGATGGGGTCGAACCCAGTTGTACCGATGCATCAAGAAGTGGCTCGATATCGCGCTGGGCTTCTTGAGCTGTTCTGTAGCCCGTGGTCGGTATCCATTCCGTTTTCAAGCTGCGGAACACGCGCTCCATTGGTGCGTTGACGCTCCTATGTCAACAAGATCGAGCTGAATCGGCTAAATCTGCCAGGATCAAAGGGTATAGCTCCCTGACGATATAGCGCTTTAAACAGCGCTGGATTTCTTTGGAAGACAAGCCTTCAGCACTACGACTTTGCGTGAACAATTCGCTCACCCGGCTGCGCAACCTAAGCCGTTCAACATCGGGCGTGCGGCGCCTAAGACGCTGGGCGTAGTAGCACGAACGAGTCACTTCAAACACCTTGCACAGCCAATCAACTGGCTCATGAACGCTCAACTGGTCAATCAGCGCGAACGCTCGTGATCTTCCGACATCAAGAGCGCGGTAGCCTTTTTTAGTATGGATTTCTCTCGCTCAAGCCGAGCGATCCGGGCCTCCAGTTCCTGAATTTTTTGCTGTTCCGGCGTCAGCGCCTTGCTCTGCGGGGTGATGCCTTTATGTTCTTTCTGAATCTGGTCAACCCAGCGGCGCAATGCCGACTCACCAATGCCGAGTGAACGGCTGGCTTCGGTGTAGCTGTAGTTTTGTTTGAGCACGAGGTCGGCAGCCTCGCGCTTGAATTCAGGAGTAAAGGAGCGGCGTTGTTTGGTCATTGACACCTCGATCTGGCGAGCATTCTCGCCTAAATGGGTGTCCGGTTTCATTAGACCACTACAATCGCTTCGGGGAGAAAGGCGAATCAAGCGTGCTGAAGCTGGACTGGCCAGGAGCTACAATCGTTTCTATCGCCCAGCCAAAAGACGTACGAGCGTGCTTGATTTACTGGTTGAAGTGATTTTTCGCGCCATCTGCTTTCCTATTGGTTGGCCCATAGTGAGGCTTATCACGCTAGGTAAACATCCATCGAAGGGCTCTTGGTTTGCTTATACGCCGGAAGCCCAGTGCACTTCTGCGGTGGGGGCTCGCCGTTCTGGTGATCGCAATAATGGCAGCCATGAAACAGTTCATTTTTCCGTAGCACACCAACAGCACCGTTCGCCAGGCGTGATCACCGGACGCTTACCGCATAGTAATTACCAGTGACTGTTACCAGGCTCGATTTGAAATAAACGGCCACTTCATGATCGTTTGTTACAGTGAAATCAATCCCTGCGCCAAAGCCATGCCTACCGCTTGCCGACGGCTGAAAGAGCCCAGTTTTCGACTCGCATTGGCGATGTGATAATTGACGGTGCGCTCCGAGCAGCCCAGTATGCAACTCATCTCCCAAGTCGTCTTACCGATCCCCGACCATCTCAGCACTTCAGACTCTCGTAGGGTCAGGCTGCAGAATTGCTTGCCTGATTCTTTCAAGTGTTTCTTTGAGCCTTCCAAAAGGAATGGAATCAGCATGAATAGCTTCCCCAGGGGGGCATTCAGGCCATCGTCGAACTGATCAGTAAAATTCATACATTGAGCGACATTGAGAGAACCACCCTTTTCGTTGCACCGCAGAGGAATGCTTACCCCTTGTAATAGGCCATACCCCTCCCGTGCCTTCCAGAACTCGATGGACCTGCCTCGCGCCTGCCTCTGCGCGCGCCCCCAAAAGAGCGGTACAAAGTGGTGGCGGCAATGCCTGATTATCGGGTCCACTTGAATAAAGTTCTGATCCTTGTATTGCCTGAGCCAGTCAGAAGGGTAAGACGTTATGATCCTATTAAAGGGATCATTCGTTGTAGAGGAGCCCAGGCTCAGCAAGTAGCGGTCATAACCGATTCTACGCAGCACCTTGCGTAAATGGCTTTCCCAGTCACGCCGGTGCAAATCCCTGGCCAGAACGAAGAAATCATCCAATACCTCTTCGAAGTTAATTCTCAGGGGTTCTTTATTTCTATATCTATATAAGTCATCCACGATGAATCCCTGCACTCATAGAAGCTTTTTTCGACACTGCAACATTTGAAAACACGGGTTGCGGTAGAAGCAACCCGATACCCGCTGCTTATACCTCCACTTTGCGACAGTGCTGTCCTATAAAACTTTTAAATATTCCAAGGCCATCCTCCGTCAAAATGCTCTCGGGATGAAACTGGACACCCTCTATCCGATGCTCAACATGCCGCACCCCCATGATGTATCCGTCATCATTTGAGTTGGATGTCACGGCCAACTCCTCGGGCAGGTCTTTGTTATCGATAATCAGCGAATGGTAGCGTGTCGCCTTGATCGACTTGCCGTTGGTATGGGCGTACACACCTTGGCCGTCGTTTTCTATCATGCTGACCTTTCCATGCATGACATGGGCAGCCCGAATGACCGAACCACCGAAGGCCAAGCCAATTGCCTGATGCCCAAGGCATACACCCAATATGGGCAGACGCCCTTTAAAGTGCTGGATCACCTCGATATATCCGGCGTCCCGTGGATGACCGGGCCCAGGCCCCAGTACACAAAAGTCCGGGTCATACGCGTCAATCCTTTTAATCAGATCCGGAACATCATTGCGCTCTACGTGGGTTTCCAGACCTAACTGCTCAAGGTACTGGCTGATAATAAATACAAAGCTGTCATACGCATCAATCAGAAAAACTTTCATTGCAGCATCTCCTTTCCGGTAACGGCGCGATAAACAGACCCCATTTTGTAGAATGTTTCAGTCCACTCTTTATCCGGAACCGAGTCTGCGACGATCCCTGCAGAAGCCCGCAAGTAATAAGTACCGTCTTTATGAACTGCCGAACGAATACACAACGCCGTATTGACGCTGCCATCAAATCCGATAAGGCCGACTGCTCCGGCATATATTCCACGGCGGTTGTTTTCCATGCTTTCGATAATCTGCATCGCCCGAATCTTCGGCGCGCCCGTCATGGTTCCTGCCGGAAAAGAAGCCTTGATAACATCAAAGGCATCAAACCCTTTTCGCAATAAACCACGGACGTTTGACACCATGTGATAGAGATGAGAGTACTCCTCTACCAACATCAATTCGTCGACCTCAAGTGATCCTGGCTGGCAGACGCGACCGATATCGTTTCTGCACAAATCCACCAGCATCAAATGCTCCGCCCGCTCTTTTTCAGAGCGCGTCATGCTCAAGATCAGCTCGTTGGAGGGTACACCGGGGGTTTTTCCGACAGTGCCGGCGATCGGTCTCATCTCGATCAGCTCATCCTTGATGCGGACAAACAATTCGGGACTGGCGCCGATCAAGTCGACCCCACCCAAATTGGCCAGGTACATGTAGGGTGACGGGTTGTTTTTGCGCAATGCCCGATACACGTCAAAAGGCTTGATCGGCGTATCAACCTGAACTTCGTGGCCCAATTGAATCTGATAGATATCACCTTGGCGAATGTGCTCCAGCGCCGTGTCGACCCAACCAAGGAACTGGTCTTTTTCCACGGTATCGCGAGCAACCGTAACGGAAGGGTAAACAATCGGCGCGTCAGAAGCCGCCATGCCCCCAACATCGGCCAACAGCGCGACATAGTCATCGGTGCTGCGGGACTTCCATAAAGAACAATTGTTAACCATGACGTCCACAGTTCCGTTGGCGTGGAAATACACCAGCGTCTGAAACACGGTCAAGGCAATAATCGGATAGTTATTGGTTCGCTCGGTCAGGTCCGGAATATCTTCGACAAACCTGACACTGTCATAGGAGAGGTAACCAAAAAAAGCGAGGCTGGGATTAGACTGGCGTGGAACATCAAAAGGTGTTTGTAACGCACGTAATAAATTCCATACGGCATCGTTCGAATCAATACCAATATTTCCACTGCCGTCCAGAATAATTCCCCGCTCCGACAGTGAATTTCTTAAATGAGCTATGAGCCGCTCATTACCTTCAAGTGTCGCGTACCCCTCATAAATCTTAACGGCCAGTAATGGTTCCATCCCGATGATAGTCGCCTTACGATCGCGGCTGGGGCCAGACAGCGATTCGAGAATAAAGGTCTTATCGGGCCCTAACGCTTTTGCAGCCGCTTCATATACAACAAGCGGATCGCATTTCAAGCGTTCAGTGTGTAACTGAACACTGACGGGGGTGGGTATCGCACTCATAAATCACTCCTTTATTATTTCCATACGCTCACACAGATGAGCGTCGAACGCACAGGCCGACGCCTCAAACTGTCAAGCAGTTCAATCAGCTTAATTATTGATTTAGAGGATCCATCAAACAGGCGGGCGCACAGGATCACGCAAAGAGGTGCCTCGGAAAAGAGACAGAACTTTGCCGCACCATTCGTGGAGTACGACTTTCGAAATAACAACCACGAAAGATCGAATCACAGCGTTCGGCCGTTTAATGAATCACTATTTTGGGGTGTTTGACTGAAACAGACAGCAAGACACCGGCGGTTGCTGAATTAGCGACGCCAGATATTGCTTTTGAAAACCGAAAGATGGGCAGTGTTGGACCCGGATGAGGATCCGAGGGAGTTTTTCAGCACTGATAGTCGGTAATACATTTAAGACTTCCTGTGTCTTGAAAGGCATTGCAGAGTGATTCCTGAATGCCTATCGGATGCTACTCATAGGTTCAATACGGGTCAACCTATAATTATCTAGGATTTGTCTGTTATTCCAAAAATCGCCGTCAGTCGAGAAACCGCTGGATAGCGTCCAGGGTCTGGTCGGCGCACTCCAGATACGGAACATGCCCGGCCCCCTCAATGATGCAGACACTTGCCTGCGGCAAGAGGCTGTAGACCTCGTCCAGACAGGAAATATCAAACACCCGATCATTGCTCCCCCAAACAATCAAGGTCCGGGCCTGAACGTCAGCTAGCCGCCCTTGAAGCGGGTAGAGACCAGCGTCCTTGAAGTCCCCAAGTATTTTCCCTACCTTCGCATAGCGAAGCGCACCCTTGATAGCCAGAGCCTTTGCCAGGAAGGCCGGGACTTTGGGGGCTCGAGTAAATACGATCGCCCAAAGCCCCTGCATTTCACTGACAGAGCGATAACCAAATGGATGCTTGCCAGAATCAAAAAACTGCCTCATCGCTGGAGTTGGCCTTACCGCTTGCAAGCCGGCGGGCGCCATTGCGATTAAACGGGACACTGATGCCGGATATGCGGCAGCAAAAAGGCAGGCAATGCAGCCGCCAATGGAACTGCCGATCAGTACGACGTCGTTGAGGGATTGTGCATCAAAAAACGCCTTCAGCCGCTCCACTTGAGTCGCAGGACCGTAGATTTGTGTGTCGTCGAACGAGGACTCGCCTTCACCGGGCAGATCCAGAAAAACGCAGTTGTAAGCCCCCACCAACGAGTAAATCCGTGGTCCCCACTGATCCTTACTGGCTCCTAATCCGTGGAGGAACACCAGTGTGGGCTCAGCATTGCGGCCATTCGAGTGCAGATAGGCGATATCGTAACCCTCTGCCTTCCAGCGGCGGATCTTGAGCCCGTAGCGAAACCGGTTTTGCCAACGCAATGCGAACAACGCTAGCTGTCCTGGCCACTTCATGAACAATCACCTCCCAAGGGGTTTGCCGATCAATCGGCCGGGTTGTTGCTTGCGCAAACCTGCCGCGGTTGCAGGCGAACCTGGCAAAGACCGACTCCGGCCAAAACTGCCAAACCGCCGACGACGAGGCTCAGCGAAAGGCCTTCTTTCAGGAGCAACTGGCTGACCGCGACGGCAAACACCGGCACCAACAACAGAAACGGCGTTAGGCGCTGGATAGGGTGTCTGCCCAACAGCCAATACCACAGGCCAAATCCGATCAGCCCACCACTGACCGCGGTATACAACACAGCGGCCCAGGCCATCGGGCTGGCCGTGAGGACTGAACCCCACGCGTGCCCCTCAACCGCAGCCGAAACAATCAGCAACTCCGGCGCAGCGATCAATGCTGTCCACGCGCTGATCGCCACCGGGTTGAAAGGTCCCCATCGCTTGGTAAGCAGCGTTCCTACGGCGAAGACAAAAGCCGCAGCAATCACCAGCAATATGCCCGATAGCGCACCGCCCTTGCCGACGCCGCCCAGCACCGTCAGCACGCCAAGCAGCGCGATGACAATTCCCCCTACGACGGGCAATGCGATACGCTCCCCCAATACCGCAAAGGCCAGCAACAGAGTGAAAGGTGTCGCAAGTTGGTAAGCGATGGCAGACGTCGAGGCATCCACTCGCGAGATGCCGCAATACAGCAATCCGAAATGGAGTGCCCCTACCAGAGAAGCAATCCAGAACACTGGAAGCCATTCGCTGCGTTTGGGAATTCCGCAAAAAGGCATCAACACAGCGGCCATCAAGGCGAAGCGCATCGCGACCATCAGAATAGGCGGAAGCTCTTGCCCGCCAATTTTAACCGCCGTCACTTGTGCCCCCCACAAGAAAGCCACCAGTACGGCTATCAAAGAATCTCGAATAGGCATTTATCCATCATCCCGTTTGAAATTGGACTTGTTTGAGTAGGCGCAAACGCTCGGCGCCGCGACGGGGTCGTTCGTTCAACTTGTAATAGTGCTCGACGAGGCGATCCAGGGTTTCGCGCAGTGCCTGCTCCGCTTCCGGGTCCTGAACGAGTTGCGTGTTGAACGTGGCCGGAAACCCCGAACCGACCAACACCATTTTGTTCAACAGTACGTTGAGCACCACCTGGCCAAATACCGCCGTGTGACCGTATCGACGCCCCACCACCGCCACCGCTGCAAGCTTGTCCCTTAACGGGCGCTCCCGGGGACGCATGAAGCCATAGCCAACGCGCTCCAGAAACGCCTGGAAACGGCTGTTGGTTCCATAGGCATGCATCACCGGCAGGTACAGGATGGCGTCCGCTTTGACCATTTCATCAACGATCTTGGCGACATCGTCCTGCAGGGAACAATCGATGAGTGAACAGGCGTTATCGGCATCGCAGTAGTCGATACGGTAATCGCGAAGCCAGAGATCTTCGACCGAGGCGCGTCCTTCCAGGTGGCGTCGAATCAACGACACCACCCGACTGCTGACCCCGTGTGCCCGGTTTGACCCGACAATGACGATCAGCTTCATCAGGTCAGGACGCCTTGGCCAATGTGGCGTGGGCGAGACGTTCATATTCCAGCAGCGACTCTTCCAGCAACTGGCCAGTGAGGTACAACGTCACCCTCGCCACTTCTTTGATCAGCGCGCGCTCTTCATCCGTCTTCACCGCGCGCTGCATCGCCAGGCGCACTTCTTCGGAATGCTTTTCATCGATAGTCGAATGAGCGACAAAGAACGTCATCTGCTCGTCTTTAAGCCCCAGGTCTACGCGGAACTTGTTCAGGATAGGCTGGATGTGGTCATACACTTCTTCTGCCCAATAGCTGTACCCCAAGCGGGCAATCGGCCCCAGGCGGATCGCCACATCGTTCAGATAAGCGATCAGTGCCTGAGTGGGAGGAAGCGGCGCAGGCATCGATGCAGGCAAGGCACCGATGGATTCCAAGTCACGAATGACCATTTTCTCGTGGCCCAGCTCTTCAAGCGCGTGCTTGTAAACGAACCGCAGCAGCGTTGTCTGGGACGGATCCGCGCTGAATGCACAAGCCGCCTGATTGATCGAGTTGAACCGGGTGTAATGATAAACCTGAAGCATTACCTGCTGATAAAGCTCGACCGTAATGGTCTGCTCAAGACTGTGATTCCAATAGCGACCTTTTTTGATTTTGGCCCATCCACAGTCGACAATGGCATCCAGTTCTTTAAAAAAAAAATCCATGAGCTACTTTCCCTTTGATGGTGTTAAAGACGGTTTCCAGTTCCAGGTAAACCAAACTGTAATCACGTGATGATTGACGGTTCGTCCAAGTAATGTCGTCGGCCAGAACATGCCCTCCGATATCGACATACAAGGCAGCGAGGCGCCCCCGACACAATGCCGAGATGTATCGAAATTGCGTATTGGCCTTCAACCAAATGGCTGTTTGTAAAAGAAAAAACCTTAAGTGCAAACCGCCTCGGTACTTTTCATCCAGCACCAGCCGATTGGCATCAAAAGAATCCATTGGATGAGCAAAGTAATGCCCCACATTAACGACCCGCTCGACAAAGCTTATGCCATGCCCTAACGGGGTAATTCGAATGGCACCAACAATCTCGTTCCCATCCAGATAAGCCATGTGGTACGAGTCGGTATCGCGTATTGCCTCTGCATCGGAAAAGCTTTCCTCGCTGGCGGGGTTGTCACCAATGTAGCGCGATCTTAAAGCGCGAACTTTCTGGAACAGTTCACTCTTCGCCGAAACGATTTGCACGGACATGCTCATACAAGGCCCTCGACTATCGGCTGCGCTGGTCGACAATTCGTGCTTCTTTCCAGCTGAACCAACTGCCCAGATTCACGTGGTCATCAAGGTCATCGACCATCATGATGGTCGCCTCCACCCCTAGGCGCTCACGCACACGCTCTCGAATCAGCAGCGTCAATTGGCTGCGATCACCTTGGTAAAACCTGGACATTTCCATTTTGGCGATAACCGTATCCCTGCTGTTCACGCAGTTGATAACGATTTGATACCCCAGACATTGCTCGACACCTTCAAGTAGCGCCTGCTCGATCTGGCCCGCCGTGAAGGCTTTGCCGTTCAGGGTCATGGCGTCTTTGACACGCCCGACCACTTTCATCACTTGCGCGAGGGCGATCGATTGTTTCGGAGCTTTTTGAATGGAGACCAGGTCGCCAGTACGGTAGCGAATCAAAGGTTTCACGCCGTCGATCAGCATGGTGACACACAGCTCACCGTCGCCGCTGTCACCCAGACTTTCGCCCGTTTGTGGGTTCAACACCTCAAAAATGTAATTGAGCCGATGAGGCATCAATTGGTCGCTGGAATTGGCAGCGGCAATAATCATTGCCTCTTGGGAGCCATAAAGACTGTTGTACGCTTCACAGCCCCAGAGGCTGTACAAGTTGTTCTTCAGGGCTGGCGTACACAGTTCACCGCTCATCATGAACGCCCGCAAATGAAAGTCCTCGCGCGGGTTGAGGCCCAGCCGCTCGGCCTCCTTGGCTAGTGCCAGCAGCAGACCTGGGGCCGAAGCGACTACGCCGATACGCAAGTCTTTCATCAACTGGAGCGTCTTAGGATAGCCAATGACCGGGGAATGTGGCCAGATTTTGGCGTTACAAACACCCAGTTGATGACAGACATCACCCAAGGTGTCACCGAACGAATGTACCTCCGTCGGCCCCATGACGCCTACAACGGTTTTCTCCGTAGGGAAATGTTTCTCCAGCACCGCCTGATAGGCCATCGCGAGTTGTTTGTTACTCGCGTAACTTTCTTTTTTATCTCGCGGGCAAGGCGTCGCCGGGCCGGTCGTGCCGGTGGTTTCATAATAATAAATGCTGTCTTCCAGCGTGCCAGACAAAATGTCCAGCATGGACTCTCTCAAATCGTCCTTGGTAGTAAAAGGCAGTGAAGAAAGATTTGCCAGCGTGACGCCTTCGACATCGATATCTTTAAAGTGCTTGCCGTAGAAAACGGATTTGCTCTTGACGTGTCGGAGCACAGTGTTAAGCCGTTCTTCGTGCCAATGCTTAAGGTCGTCTTCACTTAATGTATTGGTCCAGTACGCCCGATGAATATCGTCATACTTTAAGGTGAACTCATCAAACCCCTTTCTTGCACCCATCACTTGCTCCCTCATCGACATTTATGTTCTTCGCCATCACGGCTGCCCTTTCGGTGTGCAGACATTAACAAGCCACGAAAAACCATATACCTGTCTGATTAGGCAGTTGTTGGTGGGAAAAATTTATGGTAAGGCCGACCTCATCAAAAACGGATGTTTGCCTGTGTAAACGACTAACGCCCCTCAAAGAGGTGCACTCGTGTTGTACTTGGCGCTGCGCGATGGCCAGTGCAGCGCGCTGCACACCAACTCCGCCGACATGTTCGGAACCATCGCCCAACCCCATATTTTTGCGTGAAAACAAGTCCAACACCGCGGCCAGGTACAACCAGCCACAGCATGCGCATTCCACGCCATCTGGCCACCCAGGCCACCAACATCCGGCCAGCCGCACTTCGAGCTGATGCTTCACCAGTTGGTACGGCACCGAGTAGTAATGGCCGTCGACTTCGACGTGGTAGTCGATGTGGACTCGCATCTTTTTCCACTCGGCGTAGACGTACGGATGCTCTGGCAGCGGTTGCAGCGCGGGCTGGTCGATGGTTTCGAAGGCTGAGCGGCGCGAGCCGGGCAGCTTTTTGAAGGGCCGTTGGTTGAGCCGATCCAGCAGCACGCCGATCGCCGCGTTGAGTTCGCCCAAGGAAAAAAACTGGCGGTTGCGCAGCGCCGCAAGGATCCAGCGCTCGACCACCTGCACACCGACTTCGACCTTGGCGTTATCCCGAGGCTTGCGGGATCTGGCAGGTAACACGGCCACGCCGTAATGCTCGGCCAGGTGGCGGTAACTGGGGTTGATATCCGGTTCGTAGCGATGTGCCTTGGTGACGCCGCTGCGCAGATTATCCGGCACCAGGATCTGCGGTGCGCCGCAGAAAAAAGCAAAACATCGAGCGTGCGAGCCCAGCCAGTCGGGCAGTTTCTGCGACCAGGTGGCTTCAGCAAACGTATAGCTGGACGCTCCAAGCACGGCAACGAAGATCTGGGTTTGACGGATCTCGCCGGTCAGCCGGTCGATGACTGGCACCGTTTGGCCGGCATAGTCGACGAACAGCTTTTCGCCCGCACGATGTTCTTGACGCATGACCACATCGACCTTGGCGGTCCAGAGGCGGTAGTGCTCGCAGAACCAGCTGTACTTGAAACCCTGCGGATGGCTGAGTCGATATTCCTGCCAAAGCAGAGCCAGCGTCACGCCGGGGCGGCGTAACTCGGCGTGCGCCCACGGCCAGTCAGGCATCGGTCTTTGATTGCTGGGAACTGTCGGTGCTGGCGAAAACAAACGCCGTTGCAGCTCAGCGTCGGTCAATGCAGAGGGCCAGGTCAGCCCGCTGGCAGCAAAGCGATTGAGATAATCACCGACGGTGGCTCGCCCGACGTGCAAGCTGGTGGATATCTGACGGGCAGATAGGCCGACCTCAAATTTGAGGCGCAATACTTCTCGAATCTTACGCATGGATAAACGCTCCACGACGACCCCTTAGCTTCGATAAAAGAGGTCGATGGTAGTGAATTAATCCTGCGTTGCTGCCTGCCTTTGGGGTGGCCGGATGGCCGTGGAATACGCACACAGCACGAGTTTTAATCAGAAGCCCGGCCCAGCGCCGTAATGCTGTTCACCTTAAACCTCATCGGTTGAAGACGTTCAAGATCAGCAACGATCCGCATTTTGCCGATAAGGTCGTCGATGCCGTCGGGCTTTATTTGAACCCGCCGGATAACGCCATCGTGCTGTCGGTTGATGAGAAAACCCAGATCCAGGCACTGGATCGCACACAACCGATGCTGCCGCTACGCCCTGGCCAGATCGAGCGACGCACGCATGATTACAAACGCCATGGCACCGCCAGCCTATATGCCGCTTTTGACATCCTGACCGGAAAGGTTATCGGGCGAATAACTCACGCCACCGTGCCAAAGAGTTTCTGGCCTTCCTGCGACAGATCGACCGCGCGACGCCCGCAGAGCCTGAACTGCATGTGATTCTGGACAACAGCTCGACGCACAAAACACCGGCCATCAAGCAATGGTTGTAAAAACACCCGCGTTTCAAACTGCACTTCACTCCGACCAGTGCTTCGTGGCTGAACGCCGTGGAAGGCTGGTTCGCGCAGCTGGAAAGGCGAGCACTGTATCGGGGTGTTTTCACCAGCGTGGCCGAGCTGAAAACCGCTATTCGTCAATTTATCGAGGCCCACAATGATCTTTCGGCTAAGCCCTTCAAATGGAACAAGACGGCTGAATCAATCATCAGTTCTGTAAACAAAGCAAAGCTGGGAGCGATAAAAAATAAGTTGTTGAATTAACCACTCTGAATCGCCCCGGGTTTCGTAGACACCTCTTTGCCTTAAACTGAGGCCAATTAGGAGGTGCCATGAGCAACCCGCGTTACCCCGAAGAATTCAAAATCCAAGCGGTCAATCAAGTGACCGAAAAGAAGCTGCCTGTCGCCGATGTGGCAGCACGTCTTGGCGTGTCGACGCATAGCCTCTATGCCTGGATAAAGCGCTACAGCAAACCTCAAGAAGAACGGCAGCAGGACGATGATCAGCACGCTGAACTGCGTCGTCTGCGAGCGGAACTCAAGCGCGTCACTGAAGAGCGAGACATCTTAAAAAAGGCCGCCGCGTACTTTGCCAAGGAGTGCGGCTGAAGTACGCCTTTATCAAGCAGCGCGCGGGCGACTATTCCATTCGACGGCTTTGCCTGACGCTGAAAGTCCACCCCAGTGGGTATTACGCCTGGTTGTCTGAGCCGCAATCTGCACGCGCCAAAGACGACCAACGACTGTTAGGTTTGATCAAGCATTCATGGCTGGAAAGTGGCGGCATTTATGGCTATCGCAAAATCCATGACGATCTGCGTGAAGTCGGTGAAGACTGTGGTCGCCATCGTGTGGCGAGGCTGATGCGTCTTGAAGGGCTGCGCTCTCAGACAGGGTATAGACGTCGCCCTGGAAAGTACGGCGGTAAGCCAGCGGTCGCCTCACCCAATTTGCTGAAGCGCCAGTTCGATGTCGTAGAACCCAACAAGGTTTGGGTCACCGACATCACCTACATTCGTACGTATGAAGGCTGGTTGTACTTGGCTGTGGTGCTAGATCTGTTTTCTCGCCAGGTTGTAGGCTGGTCAATGAAGTCGCAGATGACCAGTGATTTAGCCATTGATGCTTTATTGATGGCGGTGTGGAGGCGTAAACCGAAACAGGAGGTAATGGTTCATAGCGACCAAGGTAGCCAGTACAGCAGCTCCGATTGGCGCAGCTTTTTGAAGGCGAACAATTTGGTTGCCAGCATGAGTCGCCGAGGCAACTGTCATGACAATGCCGTGGCCGAGAGCTTTTTCCAGTTTCTAAAGCGGGAACGGATCAAGCGGAAAATTTACACCACGCGGGAAGATGCTCGTAGTGATGTGTTCGATTACATCGAGATGTTCTACAACGCAAAACGTCGTCATGGTTTCAACAATCAGCTGTCGCCGGTAGAGTTTGAAAAGCGTTACGCAATGAGCTTGCAAGGTGTCTAGAGAATCCGGGGCGATTCATCATGCGATGCATGAAGTCAGCCATACGTTCGTAGTTCTCGAATGGAAAGTCGACACCGTAACCGGCGGTCTGCCAATAAGGGGGATCCATGTAGTGGAAGGTGTGGGCACGGTCGTAGCGTTCAGCGCATTCAAGCCAGGGGAGGTTTTCGACGTAGGTGCCGGACAGGCGCTGCCACGCGGCCGAGAGATTTTCCTCAATCCGCAGCAGGTTGATGGCCGGGGCAGTCGTCGCCGTCCCGAAAGTCTGCCCGGAGACCCTGCCAGCGAAGGCATGGTGCTGCAGATAGAAGAATCGGGCGGCGCGCTGGATGTCGGTGAGAGTTTCGGGGCGGGTCATTTTCTGCCATTCGAACACCTGCCGAGAACTGAGCGCCCATTTGAATTGGCGCACGAATTCTTCGAGGTGGTTCTGCACGACGCGGTAAAGCGTGACCAGGTCGCCGTTGATGTCGTTGAGGACTTCCACGGGCGATGGCTGGGGCTTCATGAAGTAGAGCGCGGCTCCGCCGGCAAAGACTTCGACGTAGCATTCGTGTGGCGGAAAAAGCGGAAGGAGGCGGTCGGCCAGGCGGCGTTTGCCGCCCATCCAAGGGATGATGGGTGTAGACATAAAAAGCAAGACCTTTACTGTATGGATAAACAGGTGCTAGGCTCGCCGCGCTTTGTGCACGGAGCAAGAGCCTTGGCTGGACTTGCAGGGACCATCTGCAGGAACGGCGGTCGATCCAGATGTTGACGCATCCAGATCGGCCGCTCTTTTTCACTTCGGTGTTGAGACTTCTTTGGCGTATGCCTGACAGGCTGCCAGGGCAATCAGCCCCCGGTCGCCGTCATCGGTGACGCCGATAATTCGTTGAGCATGCGCTGGGTCAAGTTCGGCTCTTGTGGAACCATGAACCATGCCGCCGGTGGTGGCGGAGGTTGGCATCGATCCGTTGCCGGCGCTGGTGGTGGCATCGAGTAGGACTGACAGGCGCAGATCAGCAGTGGCAAGGCGGTCGCGCAGGCGATCTTGATCACGTTGGACATCGCTCAAGGCTCGGTAGTGGGTTTGTTCACTGGATGCCAGGCGCTGCTCGAGCGCGAGGCGTTTATCTTGTTCGGCACGCTGCTGCGCGGCCGAGGCCAGGGCCAGTTGATTGAGAGTTTCGGTGTTGAGGCGCGCCTGCTCGGCGAGCTGTTTGCCGTAGCGCCAACCTGGGCGAGAAATGCGGCCTGCCGTTGCGGTGTGTTGATCTGCCGGCGGACCATCGCCGCATTGAGCGCAGAAACAAAAACGCCCGCTTGGCGGCGGGCGTTGGGCATGATGCGTTGCAGCTGTTGCTCTGTCAGTGACATGGGGTTCTCCTCGGTTGTGGGTCTTCGGCACTACTGTTTGATCTGAACAACCTTCAGAACCTTCGCCGGCTTTTTCTTGCCTTTGGCTTTCGCCTTGCCCTTCTTGCCGCCATTGCACTCGACCGTCGTGCTCCAGCCGGCCTGAGTGAACACCTGCTCCACCGAGTCGACCAGGTATTCGCCGTCGAGCCCGACCTTGAAGCCTTGGGCGTTGATTGATCGTTCGGCAAACAGGTCGATGCGGCCTGCGATCAGTTGCCAGGTTGTGCCATCCCACCGAAGCCAGTTCGCGTCACCACCATTACGGATGAGTCCACGGTAGGTGCCAGCTATCCAACCCTCGCACTGCCTTCGAATAGCTGCCTTAACCCTTTTGCTTTTCGTATCACTCTCTTCGTGTGCCCGAATCATCACCAGTAGGCTGTAGACCAGATCCATTGGCTGCGCCTTGAGCTTCTCTCTGTTGTACTCTCGCCCATCGCTGGCCGTTACTACTGTGATGCCGGCATTGATAAATTGCGCCAACTGCGCCTGAGCCTGAATAGGCTCAGCTCGGCTCAACCGGTCCAACCCCTCAACAATGAGCACTGATCCGGATGGGATACGCCCCTCATCAACAGCTAAAAGGAAACCCCCCAGTGCGCCCTGTTTGATGTGTCGCTGATGAAATGCGGACAACCCTTCGTCTTTCAGTGACAGCGATTCATCCAACGCCAAACCACGCTCTGCCGCCCAAGCCTTGGCATATTGCAACTGTCGGTCGGCACTGTGCCCTAGCGCCTGCTTCGGATCCGAGAAGCGTGTATAGCTGTAGACTTTTGCGCCATTCGTTGGCATGCGGTGGTCTCAGGGAAGGAAAAAAAATATTATACATTGCCCATCACTAGGCAACCCGAAAGCGATCCTGATCTTCACTGCGTTCCTGCCACAGTTCGTCGATTCGTCCCGCGCCATCACGCCGCAATTCGCGGTGCTGGGCGCACTGTTCCTGGCGCTCGAATGGGTCGCCATCGCCGCTTACGCCTACATGGGCCTGCACATGCGCCGCTGGTTCGCCAAGCCGTCGGGCAAGCGGATGTTCAACCGCTGCTGCGCGGGGCTGCTGTCGGCGGCGGCTTCCGTGCTGCTGATGGCACGGCGCACCTGAAACATGAAACCCACTGTGGAAGCGAGCCTGCTCGCGAAAGCGGTGGTACAGCCAACATTGAAGTGGCTGACACTACGCCTTCGCGAGCAGGCTCGCTCCCACAGGGGCATTGATCTGATGGCGAATGAGCAGAATTCCCTGTCGATTTTCCGGTGGAGGCTGCCCCTGCCCCGTTCTATGCTGCGTCCATGAACCTACATCACACGCTGCTTCCGCCCCACGCCGAGATGGTTCGCGCCATGCTCGAGCGCGACACCGCCTACGAGGGGGTGTTTTTCACTGCGGTGAAAACCACCGGGATCTTTTGCCGTCCCAGCTGTACGGCGCGCAAACCCAAGCCCGAGAACGTCGAATTCTTCGCCCATGCCGATGAATGTTTGTCCGCTGGCTACCGCGCCTGCCTACGCTGCAAACCGTTGAATGCCGCGGCCATCGCGCCGGACTGGGTGCAGAAATTGCTCAAAGCGGTGGACGCCGCCCCCGAACTACGCTGGACCGACGCCCAGTTGCTGGCCGAAGGCATCGAGCCGCTGAAGTTGCGGCGCTGGTTCAAGCAGCATTTCGGCATGACTTTTCATGCCTGGCTGCGCACCCGGCGCCTGGGCATGGCATTGGATGGCATCAAACAGGGCGACTCCATCGACAGCGCCGCGTTCGATTCGGGCTATGAATCCCTGAGCGGTTTCCGCGATGCGTTCCAGAAATCCTTCCACATCACCCCCGGTCGCGCCGCCAACAGCGAACCCTTGCTGTTCACCCGGCTGACCACGCCACTGGGGCCGATGATCGCCATGGCCGAACGCCGTGGGCTGGTGTTGCTGGAGTTTCTCGATCAGGCGTCGTTGCCCCGGGAAGTCGAAGCCCTGCAAAACCGGTTCGGTTACGCCGTGGCGCCGGGGCATAACGTGCATTTGCAGCACATCGAAGAACAACTGGCCGAGTACTTTGCGGGCAGTCGCACCGAATTCAACGTTGCCCTGCACATGCCCGGCAGCGAGTTCTCCCGCCAGGTCTGGGCCGAGCTGGCAAAAATCCCCTACGGCCAGACCACGACTTACGGTGCTATCGCCACCCTATTGGGCAAGCCCGGCGCCAGTCGCGCTGTGGGCCTGGCCAACGGTCACAACCGCCTCTCGATTGTGGTGCCTTGCCATCGCGTGATCGGTGCCGACGGTTCGTTGACAGGCTACGCTGGAGGCCAACCGCGCAAGGCGTTCCTGCTCAGGCTGGAAAACGCTGCGGTACAACTCACCGAACAACTCGCATTGTGATCCCCTTGTGTTTTTCATAAGGAAAGAAATTCGATGGACAGACTCGACACTCAATTTCACCAATTGCATCAGGACGGTCTGCTGATCCTCACCAACGTCGCCGACGCCGCCGGGGCGCGGCTGGTGGAGCAGCTGGGCAACAAAGCGGTGGCCACCAGCAGCGCGGCGGTGGCTTGGGTTCATGGGTACCCGGATGGCAACACCCTGCCCCTTGAACGCTTGGTATCGACGGTCGAATCCATTGCACGGGTGATCTCGGTGCCATTGACTGTGGACATTGAGGCGGGTTACTCCGACGATCTGGCTCGAGTTGCACAGGTAGTAGACGCGGTGATCGCCGCCGGGGCCGTGGGTATCAATATCGAAGACGGTGCCGCATCCCCCGAATTACTTGCCCGCAAGATAGAAACCGCTCGCGAGGTCGCCGATCGGCGTCATGTGAATCTGTTTATCAACGCGCGCACCGATGTGTACCTCAGAAGTCTGGTTCCCGCCGAAGATCGCGTGGCAGAAGTCCTCCAGCGCGCCGCGCGGTATCAGGCAGCCGGCGCCAACGGCTTGTTCGCGGCGGGTGTCACGTCGGACTATGAGATCAAAGCGCTGTGCCAGGGCACGCCACTGCCGTTGAATGTGCTTGGGCTACCCGGTCTGCCGTCGCCTGAAGCGTTGCAAGGACTTGGCGTGCGTCGCCTGAGCGCTGGCTCGGGCATCGCCGAGTTTCTTTACGGCGCCATGGCGTCACTGACCAAAAGCTTTCTGCAGAACGGCAAACTCGACAGCCACGACATCAAGGCGCTGACCTATGGCGAAATCAACGCGCTGTTGAAACCGTCCGGGAAAGCCTGAGCCCATGCGCGACCGCTACCAGCTGGCCACTGATTTTTTATCGTCACTCGATGATGACTGGCGTCAGCACATCGCCGTGGTCGGCCCGTGCCTGCATCAACCCCATGCCGCACGAGATCCCTATGAATCGCTGGTCAGGGCGATTGCCTACCAGCAACTGCACGCCAAGGCGGGCGATGCAATTGTCGGGCGGCTGCTGGCGTTGTTCCCGTCGGCTTCGTTTCCCAGGCCTGAGCAGATCGTCGCCACGGATTTCGATCAACTGCGCAGTTGCGGGTTTTCCGCCAGCAAGATCGCCACCATCCAGGGCATCGCCCAGGCGACGCTGGACGGTGTGGTGCCGGATTACGCCACCGCGTTGGCGATGGATGATGAGGCGCTGATCGAGCGTCTGATCACCCTGCGCGGCGTGGGGCGCTGGACCGTGGAGATGTTGTTGATCTACAGCCTGGAGCGACCGGACATTTTGCCGGCCGATGACTTCGGTGTGCGCGAGGGTTATCGGCGGCTCAAGGGGCTGGAGGTTCAGCCGACGCGCAAGCAGATGATCGAAATCGGACTGGAATGGAGCCCGTACCGGACGGTAGCTTCCTGGTATTTGTGGCGGGTGCCTACCCGATAGACCGCGTTATCGTTCTTCGCGCAATACCTTAAAACAGTTACAAGCCTCGCTATATACACCCGGCAGTTTTACTGTGCCTCTGGCAATGAACGATTTCATTACCGGCATTAATAAACTCATTGAAACAACCAGGGATCGGTTATGACACAAGGAAAGCTGAGTGCCTTATGCACACTAACAGCCACATTAATATTCTCTACATCCATTGTCGCGACGGACTTCGGCGAAGGCCTTACCCATGAATCCGACGCGGTATTACTTAAAAATCAGGATGATCACTACACGCGCTGGAATGGCATTGGAAAGATATTCCGGAACGACGACCCCGGCTGTACCGCCAGCCTGATAGACACTCGCGACGAGAACGCCCGGGCCGTCGGCCCGGCTTACTTGCTCACCGCCGCACACTGTGTGCCTGGAGTGCTTCAGCGCCCGCTGGCTCCAACAGATAAACACAACGTAAAGTTCAATTATTTCACCGACACTTCCACCCACTATAAAACCTACGCCATCAAGGACATCGTCTGGAAGGATTTTTACCAGACTGACCTGGCAATCATGGAACTGGACGTCGCACTCGATACCCTGATCAAGCAAGGCATCACCCCGATTGCTCTCGCCTCTCAATGGTCGAAGGACGCTTCAGATGTATTGATCGTTGGTGCCCCCGGAGGTCTGGAACAATCCGGATTGCGTTTGGCGGCCTGCTCTCAGAGGCCTACGGCGGCCACACTGGTGGAAGGCGACCGGGTCTTTTTCAGCTCCTTGAAAAACAGTTGCCGCGACATACGCCCCGGTTCCTCGGGAAGCCCTGTGCTTGACAGGCAAAGCGGCGAAATCCTCAGTGTTCTGTCGACGAGCACCCACGGTGCAACGGCGGACGAGCAGTGCTTTGGAAACGCACCCTGTGAAGTAAAAAACGGGAAAGTCATTTGGTCACCCGACACGCACTATGCTTATCCAGTGGATTATTTAATGAGTTGTTTCAACAACGGCGTTTTCACCCAGAACTCGAACATCTGCAAGTCCGATGTTGCTTTCCAGTTGACCGAATTGAAATATTGGCCAACCCAGTATATGACCATGCCAGAACATGCAAACAGCCCGGACCCTATTCTCAACGCACAGTTCTCGTTAAGCACTCCTTACTACCGCTTCAAGACGGTAAGAGACGCCATGGATTGCAAGTCTGCGCGAAACTACAGCGGCACTCTTGATGCCAGGGACGCCATGCTCGACACGCCTGTCAGCCGAGAGGTCGGCATGCACTATCTGTGTGTCGTTGGTGTGGAATCCGCCGAACAAAGACCGACTGCCGCTTTAATGAAAAGCGTCTGGATTACTCCAGCACAACTGGTGGAAAGAACGCCGGTTCGGCCACCGGAACCCACCATTCGTTTAGGCGCCGACTGGAATTACAGCGTCAAATGGCGTTATCGGGTTCCAACCCACTTCGGCGCACTTTATTACTCCGGCCCAATGGCGGAAACCGACTGCAGCAAGATAAAAATTACTGATTACACAAAAACCTTTGAAGAGGTGACGTTTATGGCCGAGCAATTGCCCTTGAGGCTTTGCAGCAGAAATGAGGATTTGAGTGGCCGTTACTCGGATGTTCGTGCTGACCTGCTGGCGTTGCCCTGACGGTTGATCACGAGCCGGTTCGCTCTCCCACAGGAGACTGCATTGCGACGGTGTGAGCGAGCCGGCTCGCGAAGATGTCAACACTTTCGCCGCCTGTCTTCTAGGCTAAACCGCATCACTTCAGCCACCGGAGGCCACCATGCATCTCGAAGGCTCCTGCCATTGCGGCGCGGTGTCGTTCAGCCTGAACAGCGCCCACCCCTACCCTTATCAACGCTGCTATTGCTCGATCTGCCGCAAGACCCAGGGCGGTGGCGGTTTTGCGATCAATATTGCCGGTGATGCCAACAGCCTGAAGGTACGCGGGCGCAAGAACCTCGCGATTTACCATGCCCTGCTCAAGGGCGAAGGCGAAAAGCGTGCTCACCGCAGCAGTGCCGAACGGCATTTCTGCTCGGTTTGCGGTTCGGGTTTGTGGCTGTTCAGCCCCGAATGGCCGGAGTTTATCTACCCGTTTGCGTCGGCCATCGACACACCACTGCCGGTACCGCCGGAGCACACCCATCTGTTGCTCGGTTCCAAAGCGCCCTGGGTGAAGGCCGAAGTCGAGCCTGACGACAAGCAGTTCGATGACTATCCCGAAGAGTCCATCGCGCAATGGCATGAGCGCCTGGGCTTGAGCTGCTAGGCCCTTTCACAGTCTTTGACAGTTTTGCGACAAAGCTGCCAAAGATTGCGCGTCAATGGCCACCTAGCATGGGGCATCCAGATTTCCCCGGGTGCCCTATGTTCCGTCCATTGTGTCTGTCGTTGACTTCCTGCTGCCTGCTCCTGCCTTCCACTGCCTCACATGCCGAAGACTGGCGCTACAGTCTGCGTGCCGGCGCCGCCAGTGCACCGCGCTACAGCGGCAGTGACGAGCGAGTGATCGCACCGTTGGTGGGCGGCGAGATCGTCAGTCCATATGGCGTATTCCTCGATAGCGAACGGGGCCTGGGCTGGGCTTTTGACGAGGACGATTTCGGCCTCAGCGTGTACATCGGCGCCAGTGATGTGCGCAAGGATCGCAAGCGTGGGTACAAAGGCTCGGACGAGCTCAGTGGCATGGGTTCGATCAAGTCTCGGCCTGTACTGGGGCTGGACGGAACCTATCACATGGGGCCGCTCATACTTGGCGCGGAATTTGAGCATGCGCTGGAAAAAGACGCTGACGACCATGACACGGGTTCGTCGTGGAACCGCTTGAAACTGAGCATTAGCGCACCGCTGTATGACGGCGAGTATGGCAAGGTGATGGGCAGCCTCAACAGTCAGTTCGGCGATGGCGACTATGTGCGCACCTGGTATGGCGTCAGCGCGGCACAAGCCTCGCGCAGTCAGTTCAGGGTCCATGACACCCAGGGCGGGCTGGTAGTTGCCCGGACAGAGACAAGAAGCAGCGAAAACCGGCCATGAAGGCCGGTTTTCAGTGATGTTTCATGCTTTTAAGAGTTTTTTACATTCTCAGTGCATCAGGCCGCCGCCGGCACGCCACTGTGGAAACGAAACTCCACATCCGGTGATTCAATCAATGCTTGCTCGGCGGCACGAACCTTGTCGATCACCTGCGCAATGTCCTTGGCGTCCCCATACTGGTAAGCCAGTTTCAGGTAACCCTGGAAGTGCCGGGCTTCGCTTTTGAGCAGGCCAAAGTAGAACTTGCCCAGTTCTTCGTCCAGATGCGGCACCAGTGCCTCGAAACGTTCGCAACTGCGTGCTTCGATGAACGCACCGACCACCAGGGTATCCACCAGTTTTACCGGTTCGTGGCTGCGCACCACCTTGCGCAGACCCGAGGCGTAACGCCCGGCGGACAGCTGACGCAGCTCGATCTTGCGCTTTTTCATCAGGCGCATGACTTGTTCGTGGTGTACCAGCTCTTCCCGGGCCAGCCGCGACATCATGTTGATCAGGTCGACATGGGAGTGATATTTAGCTATCAGGCTCAACGCGGTGCTGGCGGCCTTGAATTCGCAATTCTTGTGGTCGATCAGCAGGGTTTCCTGATCGGCCAACGCGGCCTGGACCCAGCCGTCGGGAGTGCGACAGCCAAGGAACTCGTGAATTTCGGGAAGGATCATGGGGCCCACGGGATAATAGGTTCAAAACGAAGGGCGCCGATTATACCGGCCTGCCGGCAGACCACCAGTCGCCGACCGTTGATATGTATCAACACCCGGGCGTCAGGGCAGCAACTATAGTTGTGCAACGCCATGCTTTTTCATTTTCAGGAGATCCCGATCATGCAAGCCATACGCAGCATTCTGGTGGTCATCGAACCCGAACACTCGGAAAGCCTGGCGCTCAAACGGGCCAAACTGATTGCCGGCGTGACCCAGGCGCACCTGCACCTGCTGGTGTGCGACCCCAAGCACGATCACAGCGCCATGTTGAGCGTGCTCAAGGCCGCGCTATTGGAGGACGGTTACAGCGTCACCACCGAGCAGGCCTGGAATCAGAGCCTGCATGAAACCATCGTCGATGTGCAGCAGGCGGAGGGCTGCGGCCTGGTGGTCAAGCAGCATTTCCCCGACAGCGCGCTGAAAAAGGCCCTGCTGACCCCGGCAGACTGGAAACTGCTGCGTCACTGTCCGACGCCGGTCCTGCTGGTGAAAACCGCCGGCTCCTGGAAGGACAAAGTGATCCTGGCAGCCGTCGACGTTGGCAACGTGGACCCGGAACACCGCCACTTGCACAACACCATCATTGATTACGGCTATGACATCGCCAGCCTGGCCAAGGCCCATCTGCACGTGATCAGCGCCCACCCCTCCCCCATGTTGTCGTCGGCGGACGCCACGCTGCAACTGAGCGAAACCATCGAGGCGCGTTATCGCGAACAGTGCAGGGCGTTCCAGGCGGAATTCGACATCGACGATGAGCACCTGCACATTTCAGAAGGCCCGGCGGACGTGTTGATTCCGTTTATGGTGCACAAACTGCAGGCGGCAGTGACGGTCATCGGCACCGTGGCGCGTAGCGGGTTGTCCGGGACGTTGATCGGCAATACGGCGGAAGTGGTGCTCGATGCGGTAGAGAGTGATGTGCTGGTGCTCAAGCCGCAGGAGATCGAGGATCATCTGGAGGAGATTGCGAACAAGCATTGAGATTGTCGGCGTTTGTCAGGACGCCTTCGCGAGCAGGCCCGCCTCCACAGTTGTCATGCATTTCCCTGTGGGAGCGAGCCGATCGCGAAGCTTCTAACAATCACCCGCCAAACGCATCCTTGAGGAAACCGGGGGCGATATATCGCTGATAATGCGCCTCGGACAGCAGGAAAAACTCCCGATCAATGGCATCGCGCAACTCAGGCAGGTTCCAATCGCGGAACTCTGGCAATAACACCATCCCGTAGGCCTCCAGATTATTGATGACCCGCGCACCCCGGGCGATCAACTGGTAGGCCCAGCAATAAGCCGACTGATGCGGCACGAAGCGGATCTTGCGCTGCTCCAGCTGGGTTCTGAGCAGCGACGCATCGAAAATCTCGACCTTGGCTGCCATCACTTGGGACAACAGCTGCTCCAGACGCAGCCATACCGCACGTTTTTCTTCTTCGTTGTAGCCGTTCCAGTGAATCACTTCATGGTGGAAACGCTTGCAGCCACGGCACACCAGGTCACCGTAGACAGTGGAGCAAAGGCCGACGCAGGGCGTCTTGATGGTCTGATTGGGCATAGGTAGGCAGAACACGAAAAAGCAAAACAGGCCGGCATGTTAGCCCTTTGTCCGGTATTGATCACCCCTCAAAGCTCAGCGCTTGAGGCTCTGTCGCACTCTGGAGACTGTTCGCCACCAAAGTCCAATAGCGCCTGACTTACCTTTAATTTTTTTTTGCCGTAGAATCAGCCAGCCTTTTTAGGCGCCAATGTCCGTTAGAAGCTGTTTTCAAAGCGTCACGAGCACAGTCGTTCCTTCAGAGCGGTGTTGGCGAAGGTTTTTTCCAGCGGGGAAGAATCCGACGCCAACCCTCATCAGCTCCCGTTCTGCAGGCGTAAAACTTTGAAAGCAGCTTCTGTAAGGAATTGTCGGTAATTCTGGCTAAGTGGCTCACAACGCCATGCAGCGCATGAGTACGGCAATTTCGGGATGAGCGTCCCGGACACCCATTTGGGACCACTGATGAGGGTAATAACTGTGCTTGAAGCCTACCGCAAACATATCGAAGAGCGTGCAGCACTGGGTATCGTTCCCCAGCCGCTTAACGCCGAACAAACTGCAGGCCTGGTCGAGCTGCTGAAAAATCCCCCGGCTGGCGAAGATGCTTTCCTCGTTGACCTGATCACCAATCGCGTTCCACCTGGAGTGGACGAAGCAGCCTATGTAAAGGCCGGCTTCCTGTCCGCCATCGCCAAAGGCGAAGCCAAATCCCCCCTGATCGACAAAAAACGCGCTGTTGAACTGCTCGGCACCATGCAGGGCGGCTACAACATCGTGACCCTGGTGAACCTGCTGGACGACGCCGAACTGGCGCCAGTGGCCGCCGAAGAACTCAAGCACACCCTGCTGATGTTCGATGCTTTCCACGACGTGGCTGAAAAAGCCAAGAACGGCAACGTTCACGCCAAAGGCGTACTGCAATCCTGGGCTGACGGCGAGTGGTTCGTGAAGCGCCCTACCCTGGCCGACAAGATCAGCCTGCGCGTATTCAAGGTGACTGGCGAGACCAACACCGACGACCTGTCCCCTGCTCCCGATGCCTGGTCCCGCCCGGACATCCCGCTGCACGCCCTGGCCATGCTGAAAATGGCTCGCGACGGCATCGTGCCTGACGCACAAGGCGTCACCGGTCCGATGAAGCAGATCGAAGAAATGCGCAATTCCGGCTTCCCGATCGCCTACGTCGGCGACGTGGTCGGTACCGGTTCTTCGCGTAAATCGGCGACCAACTCCGTACTGTGGTTCTTCGGCGACGACGTTCCTTACGTGCCGAACAAGCGTGCCGGCGGTTTCTGCTTCGGCAGCAAGATCGCTCCAATCTTCTACAACACCATGGAAGATGCCGGCGCACTGCCAATCGAATTCGACGTCTCCAACATGCACATGGGCGACGTGATCGACCTGTACCCGCATGCCGGCAAAGTCTGCAAGCACGGCACCGACGAAGTCCTGACCACCTTCGAAATGAAGACTCCGGTCCTGTTGGACGAAGTTCGCGCCGGCGGCCGTATTCCGCTGATCATCGGCCGCGGCCTGACCGAGAAGGCTCGCGCCGAGCTGGGTCTGCCACCTTCGGACCTGTTCAAGAAGCCTGAAGCACCGGCTGAAAGCACCAAGGGCTACACCCTGGCGCAGAAAATGGTCGGCAAGGCTTGCGGCGTGACCGGCATCCGTCCGGGCACCTACTGCGAACCGAAGATGACCACCGTGGGCTCCCAGGACACCACCGGTCCAATGACCCGTGACGAACTGAAAGACCTGGCGTGCCTGGGCTTCTCGACCGATCTGGTGATGCAGTCCTTCTGCCACACCGCGGCCTATCCAAAGCCGATCGACGTGACCACCCACCACACCCTGCCTGACTTCATCATGACCCGTGGCGGCGTGTCCCTGCGTCCGGGCGATGGCATCATCCACTCGTGGCTCAACCGCATGCTGCTGCCGGACACCGTCGGCACCGGTGGTGACTCCCACACCCGTTTCCCGATCGGTATCTCGTTCCCGGCCGGTTCCGGCCTGGTCGCGTTCGCCGCTGCCACCGGCGTCATGCCGCTGGACATGCCTGAATCGATCCTGGTCCGCTTCAAGGGCAAACTGCAACCAGGCGTCACCCTGCGTGACCTGGTTCATGCCATCCCTTACTACGCGATCCAGAAAGGTCTGCTGACCGTCGAGAAGAAAGGCAAGAAGAACGCCTTCTCCGGCCGCATCCTGGAGATCGAAGGTCTGGAAACCCTGACCGTCGAGCAAGCCTTCGAACTGTCCGATGCCTCGGCCGAACGTTCGGCTGCCGGTTGCACCATCAAGCTGTCCAAAGAGTCGATCGCCGAATACCTGAAGTCGAACATCACCCTGCTGCGCTGGATGATCGGCGAAGGCTACGGCGATGCCCGCACCCTGGAACGTCGTGCTCAAGCGATGGAAGCCTGGCTGGCCAACCCTGAGCTGCTGGAAGCGGACAAGGACGCCGAATACGCCGAAGTCATCGAGATCGACCTGGCCGACGTCAAGGAGCCAGTGCTCTGCGCGCCGAACGACCCGGACGACGCCCGTCTGCTTTCCAGCGTTGCTGGCGAGAAGATCGACGAAGTGTTCATTGGTTCGTGCATGACCAACATCGGTCACTTCCGCGCTGCCGGTAAACTGCTGGATCAGGTCAAGGGTCAGCTGCCAACCCGTCTGTGGCTGTCGCCGCCGACCAAGATGGACGCTCACCAGTTGACCGAAGAAGGCTACTACGGCATCTACGGCAAGGCTGGCGCCCGCATGGAAATGCCAGGCTGCTCGCTGTGCATGGGTAACCAGGCACGTGTAGAGCCGAACTCGACCGTTGTGTCGACGTCGACCCGTAACTTCCCGAACCGTCTGGGTGACGGCGCGAACGTCTACCTGGCTTCGGCCGAGCTGGCGTCCGTGGCTTCCATCCTGGGTCGCCTGCCGACCGTCGAGGAGTACATGGAATACGCTGGCAAGATCGACAGCATGGCGGCCGATGTCTACCGCTACCTGTCCTTCGACCAGATCGCCGAGTTCCGTGAGGCTGCTGCGAACGCCAACATCCCGGTCGTTCAAGCCTAACGCTGCAACGCAATAAAAAACGCCGCCCATCGTGAGATGAGCGGCGTTTTTTTATGCCTGGAGTATTGAGAGGCCAACTGCCCCGATTCACTTGAAACCGAGGCGCCCCATTCGCGAGCAGGCTCGCTCCCACAGGTACTGCGCAACCCTTGTGGGAGCGAGCCTGCTCGCGAAAGCGGACTCACAGACCACAGGACTTATCAGGCACTCAGCGAATAGATCAACGCCGAAATCGCCACCAGCCCCACCGCCACCACAAACACATTCGACGCCTGACCACGGAAGCGCGCCATGGCCGGTACCTTGCGGATGGCATACATCGGCATCAGGAACAGAATGGCGGCGATCACCGGGCCGCCCAGGGTTTCGATCATGCCGAGGATGCTCGGGTTGAGCGTGGCGACGATCCAGCACACCACCAGCATGAAAGCCGCGGTCATGCGGTCCAGGGTCTTGGCCGCCGGACGTTTGCCGCTTTTGACGATCAAGCCTTTCAGGCCTTCGCTGGCGCCGATGTAGTGCCCCAGGAACGACTTGGAAATGGCCACGAATGCAATCAACGGTGCCGCGAAGGCGATGGTCGGGTTGCTGAAGTGGTTGGCCAGGTACGACAGGATCGACAGGTTCTGCGCTTTCGCTTCGGCCAGTTGTGCCGGCGACAGGGTCAGCACGCAGCTAAAGACGAAGAACAGCACCATCACCACCATCAAGGCGTGGGCGCGGGACAGGATCTGCGAGCTGCGCTGCTCGGCGTGGTCGCCGTAACGACGCTTCTGGTCCACCGCGAACGCCGAGATGATCGGCGAGTGGTTGAACGAGAACACCATCACCGGGATCGCCAGCCACAGGGTGTGCAGCAACGCCGACGGCTCGGGCAGCGTGCTGGCCGTGGTCAGGATGCCGCCGTTCCAGTGCGGAATCAGGAACACCGCCAGGAACAGCAAGGCGACGATGAACGGGTAAACCATCAGGCTCATGGCCTTGACGATCACTTGCTCACCGCAACGCACCACTGCCAGCAGGCCGAGGATCAACACGAACGACAGCACCGCGCGTGGCGGCGGCATGATGTGCAGTTGATGTTCAAGGAAGCTGCCCACGGTGTTAGTCAGGGCTACGCTGTAGATCAGCAGGATGGGGAAGATCGCGAAGAAGTACAGCAAGGTGATCAGCGCGCCGGCCTTGAGACCGAAATGCTCTTCCACCACTTCGGTGATGTCGGCGCCTTCACGACCGGACAGCACGAAGCGGGTCAGGCCGCGGTGTGCGTAGAAGGTCATCGGGAACGCCAGCAACGCCAGGATCAGCAGCGGCCAGAAGCCGCCCAGGCCCGCGTTGATCGGTAAAAACAGGGTGCCCGCACCAATCGCCGTGCCAAACAGGCCCAGCATCCAGGTGGTGTCTTGGCGATTCCAGCTCGAAAGGGTCGCGGGTGTCGCTGCTACATAGCGTTCGTTAACGCTATTGGCCTGATCATTCATCCGGTGGGATCTCCACATTCCGGTCACTTGCCACCCGGCCGGAACGCGTCGGAATACCCGACAGGCAGCGCCCGGCCGAAACAGGGGCGCGATTGTCCGGGATTAGTGAGCAGAAGCAAAGACTTAGGTGAGGAACGGTGGTGCCAAATCGGGATATGGCGAATGACGATTAACCCTGTGGGAGCGAGCCTGCTCGCGAAAGCAGTGTGTCAGTCGCATCAACATTGGATGTGCCGCCGTCTTCGCCAGCAGGCTAGCTCCCACAGGGGTTCCAGGATATTCAACCTCTGCGTTTCATCGCCAAACAACGATCCGCACTTGATAAAGGTCCATCATCATGTATTTTTAAACAACCTGTCTTCGATCTGGAGTCACTCCATGCCACTGGTTCGCGTCGAAATCAAAAAGCAGCAGGATCCCACCTACGCCAAACGCATCGGTGAGCTGATCTACGCCGCCATGCACAGCACCATAGGCGTGCCCAAGGACGATAACTTCCAGATCCTCGCCGAACACGACGAACATCATTTCATTTTCGATCCGAACTACCTGGGCATCCCGCGCAGCGACAAGCTGGTCATCATCCAGATCACCCTCAGCGAAGGCCGTACCGTCGAGCAGAAGAAACGGCTCTACAAAACCATCGCCGAAAGCCTTAACTCAGAACTGTCGGTGCGCCTGGAAGATGTTTTCATTAATCTGGTGGAAGTGAAGAAGGAAAACTGGTCGTTCGGTAACGGCATTGCCCAGTACGCCCTCTGACTTTTCAACCCCATTACCTGTGAGCCGCCAATGCCCCGAGTTTCCCGCAAGCAAGCCGACCTCAATCGCGAAACCATTGTCGACGCCGCTACACGGCTGTTCCGCGAGCGCGGCCTGCATGGGATCAGCGTCGTCGATGTGATGGCCGCGGCCGGCCTGACCCATGGCGGCTTCTATGGTCACTTCGAGTCCAAGGAGGCCTTGGCCAAAGAGGCCAGCGAACGGGTATTCAAAGAAGTGGGTGCACGCTGGCGGGAACGCATCTCCACCACCGACGACAAAGCCGCTGCGCGCCGCGCGCTGATTGAGCCGTACCTGTCCGCCCACAGCCGCGACAACCCCGGTGACAGCTGCCCGGTGGTGGCCTTTGCCGGCGACATGTGCCATGAAACCGCCGATAGCGGCCTGCGCGAACCGTTCATGGAGGGGCTGAACCGACTGCTCGATTCGTTTGGCAAACTCATGGATTCGGACGATGCCAGCGAAAACCGGCAACAGGCGCTGGTGCAGTATTCAATGATGGTCGGCGCCCTGACATTGGCCCGGGCCACCCGGGGCGAGGCCTTGTCCGATGAAATCCTCGAGGCTGCGCTCAGCTATCTGACAGCGCAAAAGCCATGACCCCTCCCCAACCTGAATATTCAGTGTCGTAGAAAACGATCGCAGGCCGCTCCAGCTCCTACACTGAGAGACGCGGCTCCGAAGACAGCATTGCCAAAACGTCCCGGAGCCAGCACTCTCAAGCGACGTTCGAGCCGATATCCGCTGCCCACAGGAGCCAAGCATGCCCGCAACCGTTCTGGTACTGGTTGAAACCATCAATGAATACCTGCCCATCCTCGAACATCAGGGTTTTCACCTGATCCTTGCCCCGACCCCCGCCGAGCGCGCCGAAGCCATCAGCCGCCACGGTGCCCGGATCGATGCCGTTCTGACCCGCGGCCCCCTGGGCCTGTATACCGATGAAATTGCCGCCCTGCCTAACCTGAAGATCATCTGCGTGATCGGCGCCGGCTATGAAATGGTTGACCTGCAAGCGGCCGCCGACCGGGGCATCACCGTCACCAATGGCGCCAGCGTCAATGCCTCATCCGTGGCCGACCACGCCATGGCCCTGCTGCTGTCACTGGTGCGGGATGTGCCGCGCTGCGATGCCGCCGTGCGCCGGGGCGAGTGGCCAAAAATCATGCGCCCGTCCCTCGCCGGCAAACACTTGGGCATTCTCGGCCTCGGCGCTGTCGGCATGGCCATTGCCAAGCGCGCCGCCGCAGGCTTCGACATGAGCGTGTGCTACCACAACCGCCAGCATCGCAGCGACGTGCCCTACGACTTCTGCTCGACCCCCACCGAACTGGCACGCGCCTCGGACTTCCTGATCGTCGCCACCCCTGGCGGCCTGGGCACCAAACACCTGATCAACCGCCAGGTACTCGACGCGCTCGGGCCGAAGGGCTTTCTCGTCAACATTGCCAGGGCCAGCGTGGTGTCCACCGCCGACCTGATCACCGCACTGGAACAGCGACGGATCGCCGGTGCCGCGCTGGACGTTTTCGATGCCGAGCCGCAGGTGCCGGACGCGCTGAAATGCCTGAACAACGTGATCCTCACACCCCACGTCGCCGGCCTGTCGCCGGAAGCGACCCAAGGCACCGTGGAGCTGGTGGGCAAGAACCTGGTGGCGTTTTTCTCCGGTCAACCGGTGCTGACACCGATCGAGCTACCACTGCCAAGCGTCAACGTGCACGTCCATTAAAGGACGCCGAGCAGTGTCCAGAGCCGGCGGGACTCGGCGTCGGCGCTGATCAACTCACCCAGCAACTCGCTCAACGGCTTGTTGCCCCACTCCACGCCTCGTTTAATCAGATACGGCACGGGGCTGTGGGGCTCGGTACGCGACAGATACTCGGCAATGACCAAGAGTTGCCGATAAGCGTCTTCGCGACTGGCCGGCTCGCGAAACACCTGTGGTACTGGCGTTGCCGGTGACTCGGGCTGCGGTTCCAGCATTGCAGCCGGTGCAGCGTCGACGGAAGGTGGGGCAGGCTGTCTTGGGTGCATGGCGATGAACTCCCGGACCAGCGTCATCAACGCTTCAATCATGTCTTGCAAGGGACGAAAACCCGGCCCCTGATTGCCAAGTTGCTGATCACTCCAATCCTGGAGCCGCTGCAGTTGTTGCAGACTGAGCTGCAGGTGGTCTTGCATGCGCAACCAGGAGGACAAAGGCGCTGCGCGGACCTGCTCGACGAGCCTTTTCCGTTCGCTGCGCGCGTTTTCCGCCGAAGCCTTTGCACCCTTGCTGTCGTTGCCCTGGACCTGTTGCAGCTGCAAGCGTCGCCAGCTGTCGAGGCAAAAAGACTCGAATTCGCTGTTGCCGGGTTCGAACAGTGGCACCCGGGTCAACAGCACCTCACTGTAGCGCCGCACCAGCCATTCCAGAGGGATCACCCGCCAGGACTGATCGCCGTCCTCGGCCTGTGGGTGAAGCTGTTGCGGATAGCGTTCACACAGCCCGGCCACCAGCGCCAGACTGTCAGGCAATCCCTCAAGCCCGGACTGATGCAACCAGGCTTCACCCAGCCAGGCGCTGAGCATCAGGTCCTTGCTCCGCTCGCGCAACAGGCTCGTCGCCAGCGCTTCCACTTCAGTCCATTGCGCCCGTTTGATCGACGATTGCCATACTCCGGTGGGCAGGCTGGTGTCGTCCTCGCGGCGCATTTCACGCAACAGATCGAATTCACGCTCGTAGCGCAGATCCTGCCCACAGGGAGCCTCGGCGCTGATCGGGTCCAGCAGTTGGCTGATCCGTTGCGACGGTGACGTTGATGGCAGGTTCACAAGCCCTCCTCGTGCAGCGAATTGACGGCGGTTGTCCCCGTGAACGCAAACGGCGAACGCGGAGCCCGGGTCGGCGGTGGTTGAATCGACAAGGGCAACTTCGAACCTTGGCTCATCAGCGACAGGCGCACAAACATCAGGGTTTGCCCGGAGGTTACATTGGGTTGTGCCGTGACCGGCAGGCGCAAGCTCAGCGGGAACTCCGTGTAGTCCACGTCAGGCTGGCGCTGAACGGAAAAGTGCGAGCGCATCAGGCGCAACAACGACCAGGGACCGCTGTACTCCCACGCGGCCTCCAGGTCGCGCACGACCAGGGTCGGTTGCAACGGATCATTGGCCGGGCGCTCGGAACCATTGCGTGCCCAACGCAAGGTCAGGCGGATCGGCTGTCCGACCATCCAGCGCAGGTTCGGTTGCGGTTCACCGGGGTAGCTGACCTGCTGGTTGCCGGCGATCAGGCTCCAGGCAATCACCTGATCGGCACCCCGTTCTTCGTCACGATCGGTACGCCAGCGCACATCCATTTCAACCCCGAGGATGCCGCTCTTGTCCCGAATGAACATCGGCCCCAACCAGGTGCCGGCCTGTTTCAGGCGGTTGAGAAAATCCTCGGCGGCCAGTCGTTCGGGGGTCTGGTTCAGTTGCAAGCCGGCCTGGGCCACCGGCAGCCGCTTGTCGATCAACTCCAGCAAATGCTGCACCCGCGCCGGGTCGGCATCCGCGACCTGCAAGCCATTGGCAAAAGGGAAGCGATCCGCCAAGTACTGATTGAAGTAATTGGCCAGGTCATTCCAGGCGGCTGAAGCCTGCTGCTGTTGCAGCCACTGGCAGCGCTGCATGGCGCTTTGCTGCAGATCAAGTGCACGCATCGCCAGAGTACCGCGCCCGCCGGACAGGTTGGCGGTTTGCAGGATCTGGCCGCAGGACCCGGTGTCCATGTCAATGAAATCGCGGCTGACCAATTGCTCGATCTGCGCCGGCGAGCTGGCCGGGTTCTGATCCTTGTACTTGAGCAGCTCTTCATTAAGCGCGCTGAACTGCGTCACGCGTTCGTAATCCAGCGCCGGCAGGTTCTGTTGCTGTGTCTTGAGCCACTCCAGCGCCGAGGTGCGGCGTTCGGTGATGCCGAGCATGGTGTTGAACTGCTGCTTGAGGGTCAGTTTCAGTTCCTGCACATCGCTGGCGCCAAACAGTTGCAAGCCCAGGTTTTTCGAGCCGTCCCACTGACTGATTTGCGCGCGCCCGCCGAACAGCGGCTGCGCCACCACTTCATTCAGGCCATCGGTAATCTGCGCCATGGCACGGCGGTTCAGGGCGCTTTGCAAACGGGTCGCGAGGTCGCTGCGGCGCACTTCGACAAAGGCTTTTTGCAGCGCGATCGCCTGGGGGGCCTGCACATTGAATACGCCATAGGCATGAGTCTGGTCATTGTGATTCTTGATGCTTTGCCACATGGCCTTGGCCACCGCGCCTTCGGCAGCCTGCATCAGGGCGCCGCGATAATCCGCCGGGATACGTGGCAACTCTTCGGCGACATAGTGCTTGTAGCTGGCAAAATAATTCAGTGCCGCGTTGAGGTCATCGCCATCGACGTTTTCACCCTGCATGGCCACGTCATCCGACTGATCCGAGTGCATCGCCAGGGAAACGAAGTCACGCTTGAACAGCGCCTGCACCGCGTTATCCAGTTGCACCACATGTTCCTGTAACACCAGTTGCCCACCGCCCTGCTGCGCCAGCAGATTGCCCCGCGCCCCCAACTGTGCGATCCATTGGTCACGGAAACGCTGTTGCAAGGTCGACGCTTGCAGCTCCAGGCGTTGTTCCACCTGCGGCCCGAGCAAGGCACTCTGGCGCACCTTGTTCATCATGTCCCGATAACCCGGTACCAGGTCCTGCCCCTTGCCCCGCCCCCACGCCGAATTGGTCAAGCCGATCTGCGCTTGCAGGTCATCCACCCGCCCACGCAAATCTTCCAGTTCGGTCAGGGAGTTGCCACTGCCGACTTCCAATTGTTCCAGGTGCAACTTGAGGTAGCCGGCCTGGCGCACGAAGTTGTCGGCCAGGAAATATTGATCCAGCCAGCGCTCCATGAGCCCGGAGAAGTTTTCTTCGATCAACGCCCGGTCCGTGTTCAGGTCCAGGGCCTTGAAATCGGTATCGAACAACAAGCGGTTGTAGTAATTGGCGTGCCGCAGCGTGCCGGCATTGAGGTTCAGCGACAGTGCGTTGTTGCTCAGCTGCACCAGATCTTCAAGTGGCGCCTTGGGGCTGTTCAGGGCCTGGCTGAACCACTGGTTCTGTTGCTCAAGGCTGACCGCCAGCGACACCAGCTCGGTGGCCTTGACGTAGTTCTGCCACTGGGCCGGGTCCTCGCTTTCCACATTGCCACGGCGTTCGGTGTTACGGATGGATTTGAGTTGGTTCATCTCGGACGTCAGCAGCGCCTGCAGCGGAAGCAACAAATGACGCCGAGACGTCTCACGCAGTTCGCTCTCCAGTCGTTCATCCAGCGAGGAGAACCAGGACGTGGGGTATGCCAGGGAGGTGAATGTCCAGCGCGGCGCTTTTTCCAGCACCCGCCAGAAACTCTGGACATTGCGCCGCGTCGGCTCCAGCCAGTGATTTTCGTCAGTGACCACCACGAAGTTTTTCTGCGCCGCCTGCAGGTGGCGCGCCAGCTCATGGGCGTCTTTTACCGACTGCTGCCAGACCCACACCATGCATCCTGCCCAGATCACACCCACCACCAACGACAGCGTGACGGCCAGACGCTGCCAGCGTTGGCGCAGGCGCAAAAGGCGCGGCACCACCTGCGCCAGGCCGCGCTCGGCCACCACTCGCTGACGCCATAACTGTCGGACAAACGCGTTCTGTTGCAAGTCGCTGTCGTCGGCTGAAAAGCTATCGGGGGCTGCATCCGCCGGCTCGTTCGCGGTGAAGTAAATGCCGCGAAAGCGTGGCGCCTCGCCTTGAGAGTTACCCTGGAACACTGGTTCCAGAAGGGTTTGCAAGGGGCGGCGCAAGGTTTCGAAACGCTCCGGCAAAGCGTACAGGTCACTGCTCAGCTGGCCGGACAAGGCACCGATCTCGATGATTGACTCCGACAGTGCCCGGTACACTTGATCCAGCGCATTATCAGTGTTCTGCGATTGCCAGGCCGCGTCCGGACCAAACGGCGAAGACCATCCCAGCGTGCGCTCTCGGGCCTCTGGCGGCAGGGCCGAGATCAGCTCCTGAAACCCCGGCAGCTCCTCCAGGCCGGTCACCACCACATACACCGGCAAGCTCAGCCCGAACCGTTGCAGCAGGTCGATAAACCGCCGACGTGCTTCGAGCCCCAGGCTGGCGGCCTGTTCCACGTTGCTCAAACGACTGGCCGGCACGGTCCAGATCACGCCGTCCAGCGGCCGCTTGCTGCGCAGGCGCAAGATCAAGCCCAGCAGCCGCCACCAGCCACCGCGTTGCCGTTTAATCGCTTCATCCGGCAAAAACAGCGCCTGGGGAACGACCAGCACCGCGCCATCGGAATCGGACCACCAGCGTCCAAACCACGCGGGTTTATCCGTGGGTTGCAGCTGCCACCGGCGGCACAACTGCGAGCCCTGGGTTTCATTGCCGAGCATCAGCAGCCAAGGCATCTGATAGCGATCCTGAATGCCCTGTTCCTGCTCCATGGCACGCACGGCCATGTAGAAACTGCGGATCGCCGCGCCGCTCTGGGTGCGCCACCACCACAGTGCCAACAGCAAAACCGCCAGCAACAACAGCGCCACGACGATCAACGCGACGATCGCCAAGGGACTCATTCGCCTTGCTCCGCGGCCACGTCGGACAGCTGCAATACCGGTTCGAGTTCCTGGCTGATATCGCGCCAGAACAACTGCCCCATACCGGTCAGCAATATCACTATCCCGAGGATGCCCAATCCCAGACGCACGCCATCGGGCAATGACTGGCGCACCGGCAACTGCACCGGCGCAACGAGCGCCGGCTGTTGCAGCCTGGCGCTGACATCGTCGTAACCGGCCTCGTGTTGCCAGGCGAAGGTGTACAACGCCAGCCGCCATTTTTCATGCTGCACCTGACTTTGCTCGCCGCGCAGGCGACCCTGGAATCCGAGTATCAGGCATTGCAGATAGACATTGGCCAAATCGCGGGTGGTGGGAACCTGTTCGTCCAGCAATACCTTGATCGCCAGCGGCAACTGCTCACCCGCCTGGCGACTGGCGTAGAGCCGCGATTCCAGGGGCTTTTCCTGCCAGGCCGCTTGCCCCGGCCACGGCGTGAACAACAACGTTTCATCGATCAGCGCCACAAAAGCGTAGACCAGCGCCTTGACGTGATCGGTGGCGGCATCACCGACCCGGGCAAACGCTGTACGCCACAGACGCTGGGAGGCCTGGGTCGACAGTTCGACGACCGCCTCCACCAGGGAATCGTCTTCACTGTCCTTGGGCAACTCATTCCAGGCCTGGAACCATTGCTGCCAGGCATCGCGAAAAGCGCTGCTCAACGGTGCATCCTGAAGACCTCGTGTGCCCTTTGCGCTGACTTGCGACATGCCACACCCCTTCCCTGATCACGCCTCTTCGTTGGCCTGAGCGACAAACAGCACCACTTGCCACGGACTGCTGGCCGGCTTGGAGGCTGGTGCCGCAATCACCAGTGGCAGCTGCCCGTCGAACCACGAACCTTCGGCCGTCACCACGAACAACCGAGTGTCGTCGCCGACGCTATAGGCCACCTGCTCGTTGCGACTCATGGCCTGATGCGCCAAGCCACTCATGCGCTGGCGGCCGAGCAGTGCAATGTGCGGCGCCGAGGCAATGATCGCCCCACGCAGCCATTCGCTGGCGGCCTGTTCGCTGGCGCCGTTGGGCATGCGCAGACCGATGACCAGTCGTTGACTCGGTTGATCGTCGGGCAGTTGAATCGTAAACATCTGCTCGCTGCGGTCGAAGTTCAGACTGCGATAGCCAGCGCGGATCAGCTCCAGGGTCTTCTCCAGCCAATCGAGTACCTGCTCGTAGCCGCGTTGCAGCTCGAGAAAATCCAGAGGCGCAAACGCCGGCACCCCGGCCAGCGGATCGAGGGCCGCCCAGGCACCGGCCATTCCGAGCAGTTGACCGTACAGTCCTTGTGGCGTCGCCAGGCGATTGTTCAGCGTGCCTTCGACCTCCGGCAGGCGTGCCCAGAGCGCAGTCAGTTGTCGGCGAATCTCCAGCGCATCGTCCTGATTGCCGGCCTGCTGCGCCTGACGCAGACGCCCGGCGAGGAACATGCACTTTTCCCGCGCCCGGGCACACAACCCGGCCACTCGCCGACCGAGCACCGACTCGGGCAACAGGCAAGGCGTGGGTGGCGTGTAAGGCAACGCGTGGAAGCCGCCACCTTCCTTGCGGATTTTCAGCAACGGCAGACAGATCGAATCCGCCTTGTTCAATTGCGTGCACAGCCGTGGATTGGGCCGCCAGACGGTGATCGACTCCGGGTATTCGCCGCTGGTCAGATCCGGCAATGCCTCCCCAACCACCGATTGCAGGCGCCCCTTGAGCGGCAGCAACTGACCGGCACGCCACAACGGGCTGATCGCCAGGTAGACCGTGACCGTGGCATCGTCGGTGGCGTTGATCGCCTCGCCGACATCCAGCTCCAGCATCGGCCCCACGCCGGCTTGAATGTTGACCGGCAAGCCGTCGGGCAAGGTGGCCTGAAGCTGCAGCACTCGCACCCGCCCGCCGCTCAAGGCTGAAGGATCGAACTCGACCCGGCTCACGCCCCAGAACCACGGATTGCAGGCTTGCGCCAGATGCGCCACCAGCGCCTCGGCCCGCAACCCTTGCAACTGAAAATGCTGAGGCAGCAATTGCATGCCTTCATGCCAGCAAACCGCGTCAGGTAGCAGACTCATACGATTCCCTTCGACGTCCTTGGGTACCGCCCACACCGGCGGCTGGCGCTGTTACTGCGAGGGACGATTGCTGACCAGGTTCATCTCGCGACTGTCGAACTTGAGCCAGGCGTCGCTCTGATCATCCAGGCGCAACCGGTGCGCTCCGGGAGTGTTATAGCTGGCGAAGACCAAAAGTCCAGCCGCCCGCTTGCCCCCCAGGGGAAAGGGTTGACGATCGAGGAACTGGCCTGGCACCAACTCCAGCCCCCACACCGAGATCAGTTGACGATAGTCGCGCTGGAACTGCTCGCGCTCGGCGAACCATTGCCGGGCCGTGATGCCGGATAATTGCTTGAGCAGGTCAGGATCGTTGACCGCGATGAAGTCCACGGCGATCGGTGTGTTGTCGTTGGCCCGTGGCGCGACATCCAGGGTCAGGCTGTCGAGGTCGACCCGTGGCCCGAACAGCGAGCACCCGCAGAGACTCAAGAACAAGATCGCGACAAACACTCGTGCAAACAAAATGAATTTTCCTTTTCGCTGGTCAGTCCGAATTTGTTTTCGCTTGCATTTTTATAGACCTGTTCTAGCGTCTTGGGTAGTTCGGCGCCCCTGCCGAATGTGGAAGGTTTGTCAAAGGAACGACAGGTCCATCTGCCACCCTTTCTAACCTAAGGTCCAGCAAGGGAAAGCGATGAGCGGGCCACCCCGATGCATTGCGCCCGCCTCATGCATCGGAGTCAGCCACCATGGCAGAAAGTACTCAGCACAAACTCGACCGGGTTCGCCCGCCCAGAGTGCAAATCACTTACGACGTAGAAATCGGCGACGCCATCGAAAAAAAGGAGTTGCCGCTGGTGGTGGGTATTCTTGCCGATCTCTCCGGAAAACCCCTTGAGCCCCTGCCCAAACTGAGTGAGCGGCGCTTCACCGAAATCGACCGCGACAACTTCAACGAAGTGCTCGCCTCGATAACTCCGCGCGCCACCTTGCAGGTCAACAACACCCTCAGCGGCGACGACAGCAAGCTCAACATCGAGCTGAACTTCAAGCACATCGACGACTTCGACCCGGTCAAGGTGGTCGAGCAAGTGACCCCGCTGCGGCGGCTGTTCGAAGCCCGCCAGCGTCTGCGCGACCTGCTGACCAAACTCGACGGCAACGATGATCTGGACAAGCTGTTGCGCGACGTCATCGCCAATACCGAGGGCCTGCAGGAAATCAAATCGGCCCGCCCGGACACCGCCGCACCCGCTGGCGACACCGACGCCCAAACCGCGGCCGAACCGCAAGCCTGATCGCTCACTCATTCAGGGAGACTCCGTCATGCCCGCCACCGCCTCAAGCCAAGCCAGCGACAGTACGACCCAGACTTTATCCCTGCTCGACCGCATCATCGCCGAGGGCCGCATGGCCCATGACGACAGCCAGCAGGATTACGCCCGCGACATGCTCGCGGAGTTCGCCACCCAGGTGCTCGACGAAGGCATGGCCATCGACAAGGACACCGTGGCGATGATCAACGACCGCATCAGCCAGATCGACGAACTGATCAGCGCCCAGCTCAACGAAGTGCTGCATCATCCGGACCTGCAGAAGCTCGAAGCCTCCTGGCGCGGCCTGCACCTGTTGGTGCAGAACACCGAAACCAGTTCACGACTGAAACTGCGTTTGCTCAATGTCACGCAGAAAGAGCTGCAGAACGACCTGGAAAAAGCCGTCGAATTCGACCAGAGCGCGTTATTCAAGAAGATCTACGAAGAGGAATACGGCACCTTCGGCGGCCACCCGTTCAGCCTGCTGGTGGGTGACTACACCTTCGGCCGGCATCCCCAGGACATCGGCTTGCTGGAAAAACTGTCGAACGTCGCCGCCGCTGCCCACGCCCCGTTCATTGCCGCCGCCAGCCCGAGACTGTTTGACATGAACAGCTTCACCGAACTGGCCGTGCCGCGGGATCTGTCGAAAGTCTTCGAAAGCCAGGAGTTGATCAAGTGGCGCTCGTTCCGCGAGAGCGAGGATTCGCGCTACGTGTCGCTGGTGCTGCCGCACTTTCTCCTGCGTCTGCCATATGGCCCGGAAACCTCGCCGGTGGAAGGCATCAACTACGTTGAAGACGTCAACGGCACCGATCACAGCAAATACCTGTGGGGCAACGCTGCCTGGGCCCTGTCGCAGCGAATCACCGAAGCCTTCGCCAAATACGGTTGGTGCGCGGCGATTCGTGGCGCCGAAGGCGGTGGCGCAGTGGAAGGCTTGCCGGCGCATACCTTCCGCACCAGTTCAGGCGACCTGTCGCTCAAGTGCCCGACCGAAGTGGCCATCACCGACCGCCGGGAAAAGGAGCTCAACGACCTCGGTTTCATCGCCCTGTGCCACAAGAAAAACAGCGACATCGCCGTGTTCTTCGGCGGCCAGACCACCAACAAGTCCAAGGTCTACAACACCAACGAGGCCAATGCCAACGCACGGATCTCGGCGATGTTGCCCTACGTGCTCGCCGCGTCGCGCTTCGCCCATTACCTGAAGGTAATCATGCGCGACAAGGTCGGCAGTTTCATGACCCGCGACAACGTCCAGACCTACCTCAACAACTGGATCGCCGACTACGTGCTGATCAACGACAACGCGCCGCAAGAGATCAAGGCGCAGTACCCGTTGCGCGAAGCCCGGGTAGACGTCACCGAGGTGGCCGGCAAGCCTGGCGCCTATCGGGCCACGGTGTTCCTGCGACCGCACTTCCAGCTGGAAGAGCTGACCGCGTCGATCCGCCTGGTCGCCACGTTGCCGCCACCGGTCGCTGCCTGACCCACCATGCTCCCGCCGGATACTCCGGCGGGGCTCTCCTTTATCTAGCGCGATAACCTTCTGGAGTTTTATGCGATGGATGCAATCATTCTCGACCTCGGCGGTGACATCAAAGGCGACAGCCTGCTTGAGGGCTACACGGACAAGATCGAAGTCATGTCCTACAGCCACAACGTGGCGATGCAAGTGACCAACGACGTCAGCAACTCGGAGCGTACCTCCGGCAAGCCGCACATCGGAGAGTTCACCCTGACCAAATTCGTCGACAGTTCGACCCCTTCCCTCAACGAATACTGCTGCGCCGGCAAACCGATCCCGGAAGCCAAGATCACCGTTGGTCGCAACGCCGCCGAAGGCAGCGGTCAGCTGATGCCATTTATCATCTACACCCTGACCAATGTGGTGCTGTCCAATGTCAGTGTCAGCGGCGGCACCGGAGGCAAACCGGTGGAAACCCTGTCGCTGAACTTCACCAAGATCAAGTGGGAACTCACAGCGCAAAAAGACGACGGCACCAAAGAAGGCACGGCCGCCTCGACCTGGGATATGGCCGCCAACAAGTTGGTCAAGTAAGCGGGCGCGGCGGCCATGTCAGGCACCGGCATTCTGCCCCCGCTGTTCGAGCGCCTGGCCTCAAGCGAGACGGATACCGCGCAGGTATTCTATCGCCAGGACCTGCTCGACTCGGTGCACAGGGAGTTGGTGCGCCTGTTGAACACCCGTCGTGGCCCCCGGGCGCTGACCTCTGCGCCCAGCATCCTCGACTACGGCATCGCTGACTGGACCGCCTTGCAACAGCAGCGCAGCGATGATCGGCGTCAGTTGACGCGGGAAGTCCGCGCGGCCATCGAGCATTTCGAACCGCGCCTGCTGCTGAGCGATGTTCAGGTCAATCCGTTGCCGGGGCAGCCACAACAACTGAGCATTCGCCTGCTCGGTCAATTGCGCAGCGGCCGCCAACGCTGGCCGGTGGCGTTTGTCATCGAACAGACCGGCGAGGGTCTGGAGGTGCGCCATGAGCGACTCGATTGACCCGCAACTGCTCGACTATTACCAGCGCGAACTGACCTGGCTGCGACACGCCGGGAGCCAGTTCGCCGAGCGCTACCCCAAGGTCGCCCGGCGCCTGGAACTGTCGCCGGACGAGTGCCCCGACCCGCATGTCGAACGCTTGCTCGAAGGCTTCGCACTGTTAGCGGCGCGCTTGCAACGGCGGCTCGATGACGATTACGCCGAGTTCAGCGACGCCCTGCTGGAACAACTCTACCCATTGGCCATGCGTCCGCTGCCGTCCTGCGCAATCGTGCAGTTCGAACCCGATCCGAGCAAAGGCAAGCTCGATGAGGGTTATCCGTTACCCCGGGACACACCGTTGTTCGTCACCACCAGCAAAGGCGAAAGCATTCACTTTCGTACCAGTGCGGCAGTGCGGTTGTGGCCGGTGGAAATCACCGAAGCACTGCTGCTGGGCAGCGATGAAGCCCAGGCACTGACCGGCGTGATGCAGGCCCGTTCGGCACTGCGTCTGAGCCTGCGCTGCCTGGGGGAAACCCGCTGGGAAGATCTCGGTATCGAACAGTTGCGGGTGCACCTGGCTGCATCACCGGTGACCAATGCCTGCCTCTATGACCTGCTCGGCGCCCATGCGGTCAGCGTCCTCGCGGGGCCACCGGGGAGCGTTCCGAAGGCCTTGCATGGACTACCGAAAATCGTCGGTTTCGCCAGTGAGGAAGTGCTGCTGCCGGACGAAGACGGCGTGCATCCCGGCATGCGCCTGCTGGCTGAGTATTTTGCGTTCCCGGAGAAATTCAATTTCTTCGACCTGCCGCTGGCCGGTGCCACCAGCACCGATCAGACGCTGTTCCTGTACATCGCCTTCGATCGTGCCCCGGCCAGCCGCCTGCCGCTTCAGGCCAGCGACATAGCCCTGGGTTGCGCCCCGGTCATCAACCTGTTCCCGCGCACCTCGGAACCGCTGCGCCCGGACGGCACCCGCAGCGAATACCGATTGATCGCTGACAGTCACCGCGAAAACAGCGTCGAAATCCACAGTGTCCGCACCTTGCGCGCCAGCTCCGCCCAAGGCGTGCAGCGCGTCCCCGCCTATTACGGCAACCAGCACGGTGGCGGTGAGCGTCAGCGCTATTGGCATGCGCGCCGGGTCAACGCATTGACCCCCAATCGCCTGGGCAGTGATTTGCTGGTGAGCCTGGTAGACGCGCGACTCAATCCGCTCACTGATCTGTTTGACTACAGCCTTACCGCCGACCTGCTCTGCACCAACCGACACCTGGCGCAAAGCCTGCCGGCCGGTACCCCCTTGGGTTTCGAACGGCCGGGACCGGTGGCCTGGGCACGGTTGCGCAATCCGCCCAGTGCCCAGAGCCTGCCGCAACTGGACGGTGAGTCGCGCTGGCGGCTGGTGTCGCAATTGACCCTCAATCATTTATCGCTGGTCGAAGGTCCGCAGGCGCTGGACGCCCTCAAGGAAATCCTGCAGTTGCACAACCTGCGCGATGAGGCCTCGGCCTTACGCCAGATTCAGGGCCTGCTGGGCCTGGGTTGCGAGCGGGTGATCGCCCATATCGGCGAAGACGCCTGGCGTGGGTGGCGCAATGGATTGGAAGTGCGCCTGCAACTCGACCCGCAGCATTTCGTCGGCAGCAGCGCCGTGCTGTTTTCGGCGGTGCTGGCGCAGTTCTTTTCCCTGTATGCCACGGCCAACCGGTTCGTGCGCACGGTGCTGGTGCAGTCCGACAAGGAGGTCAAGGCATGGCAACCCCAAGCCGGCATGCCCCTGTCCCTCTGAGCCTGAGCCAACGCTTGCGCCGCGATCCGCAGGCGTTCGAGTTATTGCAGGCATTGTTACTGCTGGAGCGCGAACACCCGCAAGCCGCAACGCTGGGCAGCAGCAGCGCCCCCCAGGCCGAAGCCTTGCGCTTGCGTGGGCCATTGACCCCCTTGTTTGCCGCCAGCCAGGTCGAAAGCCTGAGTGAAAGGCCCGGCGAACACCCGGTTCTGAGCACCCCGGTGTTTGGTCTCGGCGGACCCGACGGCCCCCTGCCCTACGCTTATCAGGAATGGTTGCAGCAGCGGGCCAAGGCCAGGGATCACGCACCCGCCGAGTTTCTCGATCTGTTCCAGCACCGGCTGTTGAGCCTGCTGTACAAAGTGATGCGCAAACACCGGATTGCCGTGGGTTTCACCTCGCCCGGCGCCTCCCCGGTACACGCGCAGTTGCGAGCGCTGACCGGTTTGCTGCCCAAGGCCTTGCAGGAGCGCCAGGCGATCGCCGACAGCGCCGTCCTGGCGTGCAGTGCCTTGTACGCCGATGGCCGTCGTTCACTGGCCGGTTTTGCCGCCATCGTGCGCGAGCAGTTTGAATTGCCGGTGCAACTCAGTGCCTATGAGGGGGCCTGGCGCGAAATCCCACCGGCCAGCCGCAGCCGACTGCAACCGGGTGGCCGCAACCTGCAGCTGGGACGCAGCGCCGTGGCCGGCACGCGGGTGTGGGATGAACACGCCGGGATCCGCCTCACCCTCGGCCCGCTGAGCCCGGCGCAAGCGGCACGCTTTCTGCCCAACGGTGAAGCCCACCCGCCATTGGCCAGCCTCAGCGCCCTGTATTTCGGTCCCGACCTGGACATCACTCTGGTGTTGCTGGTGCGCGGTGCCGGACCTCTGAAACTTGGTCGCGACGCGGCGCCCCTACTCGGCTGGAACGGCGGTTTGCATCGCCAGAGCAGCCTCGCCGTGCAACGCATCGAAACCCGCCTTCGTCAGCTGGAGATCACCTGAACATGGAACTCGCCAGCCTCATCGGACGCCTCAACCCAGACAACCGCCGCGCGCTCGAACGGGCTGCGCAACGCTGCCTGCAACGGGGTCATCACTACGTCGAAATTGAACACCTGCTGCTGGAGCTGCTGGATATCGAGGGAGGCGATTTTGCCTTGCTGCTGCCGCGCTTCGGCCTGGAGCGGGATGCCTTGAGCGCCGAAATCAACAAGGCGCTGGAGTTGTTCAAGTCCGGCTGCACCCGCACACCGGCGCTTTCCAGCCATACCCTCGGCCTGCTGGAGGACGCCGTGGTCCAGGCCAGTGTGCTGGGTCTGGACAGCATCCGTTCCGGACTGCTGCTGCTGGCGCTGATCGACCGCGACGAGCGCCGCAGCCTGCTGCTCAACAGCGCGTCATCGCTGTTGCGCATTCCCCGTGAAGCGCTGCGCGCCAACCTGCTGGAGTGGACGGAAAAGTCACGCGAACATGTGGGCGCTGTGCGCACTGTCGCCAAGGACAGTGCACAACCCAAGCAAGACCCGGTGCTCGATCAGTACACCCAGGACCTGACCGCCGACGCTCACGCCGGGCGCATCGACCCGATCGTCGGTCGCGATGGCGAAATCCGCCAGTGCATCGACATCCTGCTGCGGCGCCGGCAGAACAACCCGATCCTGGTCGGCGCACCGGGCGTCGGCAAGACCGCCGTGGTCGAAGGACTGGCCCTGCGCATTGCCGCCGGCGATGTCCCGCCGTCGCTGCAGGACGTCACCTTGCGAGTACTCGACCTGGGCCTGTTACAGGCCGGAGCCGGGGTCAAGGGCGAGTTCGAACAGCGGCTCAAAGGCGTGATCGATGCCGTGCGCAGTGCCGAGAAACCGATCATTCTGTTTATCGACGAAGCCCACACCCTGATCGGTGCCGGTGGTGCCGAGGGCGGCAGCGACGCAGCGAACCTGCTCAAACCGGCGCTGGCCCGTGGTGAGTTGCGCACCCTCGCCGCCACCACGTGGCTGGAATACAAAAAATACTTCGAGAAAGACCCGGCCCTCGCCCGGCGTTTTCAGCTGGTGCACGTGGAAGAGCCGGACGAAACCACCGCCGTGGAAATGCTTCGCGGCGTTGCCGCGAAACTGGAAGAGCATCACGGCGTGCAGGTATTGGACGCGGCCATTCACGAAGCCGTAAAGCTTTCGCACCGCTACATCTCCGGGCGCCAGTTGCCGGACAAGGCCATCAGCGTGCTCGACACCGCGTGCGCCCGGGTCGCCCTCGGCCAGCACGACGTGCCGCCCCCGCTGGAGAGCCTGCGCCACCGCCAGCAAAGTCTGAAAGACGAAGTCGAACGCCTGCGCCGGGAACAGGCCACCGGGCTCGACCATCGCGAACGCATCACCGGGCTCGAAGGCGAATCGCTGAGCAACGAACAGGCCATTCGCGAACTGGAGACCCGCTGGGGCGAAGAGCGGGTGGCGGTGCGCGAACTGCTGGACACCCGCCGTGAACTGCTGGCCTTGAGCGAGCGCGCCGACAGCGACAAACCTGACGAAGCCACCGACACCCGCATCGATCACCTGGCCGCCGAACTGCTGCGCCTGGAAGCCGGGCTCGACGCGATTCGCCAGGACGATCCGCTGGTGCCGGAGCAGGTCGATACCAAAACCGTGGCAGCGGTGATTGCCGGCTGGACCGGTATCCCGGTGGGCAAAATGCTCGCCGACGAAGCCCATGCCGTGCGCACCGTCGGCCAGCGCATGGGCCAGCGGGTGATGGGCCAAAGCATCGCGCTGAACACCATCGCGCAACGCCTGCAAGCCTATCGCGCCGGGCTCACCGACCCGCAAAAACCGGTCGGCGTGTTCCTGCTCGTCGGCCCCACCGGCGTCGGCAAAACCGAAACCGCCTATGCGCTGGCCGATGCGTTGTACGGCGGCGAGCGCAACCTGATCAGCATCAACCTTTCGGAGTACCAGGAAGCCCATACCGTCAGCCAGCTCAAGGGCGCACCACCCGGTTACGTCGGCTACGGCAGCGGCGGCGTCCTCACCGAAGCGGTACGGCGCAAACCCTATTGCGTGGTACTGCTGGACGAAATCGAAAAGGCCCACCCGGACGTACTCGAAGCCTTCTACAACGTGTTCGACAAGGGCGTGATGGAGGACGGCACCGGGCTGGTGGTGGACTTTAAAAACACCGTGATGCTCGCCACCAGTAACGTCGGCGCTGAATTGCTGCTCGACACGCCGGTGGCGCAGCTCGGCACCGACGCCTTCAACGAAGCCCTGCACAAGGCGTTGCTGCAGGCGTTTCGCCCGGCCTTTCTGGCACGCATGACGGTGGTGGCGTACCGACCGCTGGATGAAACGACACTGGAAGCCATTGTGTTAGCCAAGCTTGAGAAACTGCGCGGGCGCTACAAGGCCGCGACCGGCAAGCCGTTTGAGTTCGATGCAGGGATTGTGCAGGCGGTGCTGGCCAAGTGCAGCGCAGCGGGTGCCCGGGATGTTGAAAATGTGTTGATGACGCAGGTGACGGGGAAGTTGGCGGAGTGGGTGTTGGAGTGAAACTCCACGAACACTATGGCTTTTAAAAGATAAAAGGACGTTCAGACCATGTTCTCAAGGCAATTCACAAGGCGCGTACTCACTCAACCCGGCAGACGATATGTTTCCTATAGATCAACGCCAAAGATTTACGCGTTTGACCGGATCGAAAACCCGTACTTCAAACGCGACGATGATGATCGAGAAGCCGAAATCATTAATCTGCGTCAGCAGCTTTCCTCTCCCGTCCTGGACCCACACGTCGAGATTTTCGGATTCCTGGGTGAGAAACGCTGGGCCTTCAATAATGGAGCGACCCGTCCTGCCCTGGAGAAGTACCAAGGTGCCCTGACGCGCCATCCCAAGGCCGAAATAGCGATCATTCTGACGTGCCAATCCGATCAACTGGCTAAAGAGCTCAGCCTGAAAACCCCGCGGGAAAACTTTCTGGTCCTGGGTGTAAAGCCACCCATTATTACCGGATTCCCCATCAAGGGACTCGATATGGACCTGGAGGGCGCTGTCAACGTCAAGGCTCCCCGCATCCTGCTCCCAAGCGATTTCATGGTTTACAGAAACGGACAAGCCACCACAGGTCCGGAGATTCAGAACATGCTTGAAGAACTCATCAAGAACCTCGAGCTCTTTAATCATCGCGGTTAAATGAAGCCCAGCTGTAACACACGTGATCCCGGTCAAAAGCCGTCAGTCTGTCCACTCAAGACAAGGAACTGATCATGCCACTCGCCAATACGACCAAAGACCTGCTCAGCAAACATTACGGTGGGCTCCAGGGCCCGGAAGATGAATCCTACGAAGTGGCCGTGGCTCTCGCGGGATTGTTCAAGCTCAACGGCGTGACCAAGCCCGGGGTTATCGCGGTGTGCTATTCGCGGGCCAAATACTGGTACGTCGCTGTTTCACCCGATCTGCAAAAAAACATAAAGACTATCGCCGGCGCTTATGGGGTGACCAAGTGGTTGCACAAGGTCACACAGTTCGCGGTGAAGAAAGCCGGGTACTCTTTCGAGTCAGGTATTTATGCCTGTACCACCACCTTGAAGGACATCAGCAAATACCCGAATCCGGGGTGTGCCGAGAAAAAGATTGTCAGTGCCTTGCATACCTATGGCGATGACATCTTGCAGCTGTCTCTCTATGGCTTCCCCAATTCCGATGATGAGGCCGTCCTTCGCTCCTACGTTGCCGTCGGCGATCAATACGGTTCGTATCTGACCCCTTGCAGCAGTTGCCTGACCGTCGCAAACATTTACTGAATCGCCAGATCGGCGCAGACCGGTCTACGAAGGAAATGTCATGCCCCGCACCATCGACAGCAACACCACCCTCTCCCTCGCCGCCACCTCGCTGTCGGCGCTTTACCCTGAGTCGCTGTCCGGCGAAGAATGGCTCAACGCCCTCGGTTCACACACCCTCAACGGACTCAACGACGGCGCTTCGCTCGCCTTGAGCCCGGCCATCGCCAGCCATGTCACCACCACCTTGCATAACGATGCCCAGGCCCGCCCGCTGGATGCATTGGTCGCCGAAATCCGCCAACTCCCCGCCGATGCCACCGCCGAGCGTTATCAGCTTGTTTTAAGACCATGGCTGTGGTGGCTGACCCTGGCCAGCAACAACCGGGTGTTCCAGAACCTCAGCACCTCGGACATCGTCACCACGATTTTCAAGGCCCACGGCTTTACCGACTTCAAACTGTCACTCACCGGTAGCTACACCCCGCGCGAGTATTGCGTGCAGTACGGCGAAACGGATTTCAGCTTTATCTCGCGGCTGTTGCAGGACGACGGGATTTTCTGGTTTTTCACCCACGAAGATGGCAAGCACACGCTGGTGCTGGGCGACAGCAACGATGCGTTTGTGCCGATTCCCAACGGCCCCAAGGTCAACTACTTTGGCCAGCAACCGGGCGAGCGCGAGCTGCACGGCATTCGCGCGGGCCAGGTGTGTGTACAGGCGGTAGCCGGGGTGTATCGAGCGACGGATTACGAATTCACCACCCCGACGACCTCGCTGTACGCCCAGGCCGAAGCGGTGGCCGGGCCACGCTCGCTGTATGAGCATCCGGGCGGTTACACCGCCAAGGCCCGTGGCGATGCGCTGACCAAACAGCGGGTGGATGGCTTGCGCAGTGAGGAGAAGCGTTTTGTCGGCGAAAGCGACTGCCGTTGGCTGGTGCCGGGGCATTGGTTCACCCTCGCCGGGCACGATGACTCAACACTGAACATTGATTGGGTGGTCACGAGGGTGACCCATGACGTCAGCCACGAAAACTATCGAAACCGTTTCGAGGCTATCCCCAAGGCCACGCCCTTTCGTCCATCGCGCACCACGCTAAAGCCGCGAATGCATCCGCAGACAGCGGTCGTGGTGGGCAAGTCCGGGGAGGAAATCTGGACCGACGAATACGGTCGAATCAAGTTGCAGTTTCCCTGGGATCGCGATGGCAAAAATGACGAGACCAGCTCTTGCTGGGTGCGCGTGGTGCTGCCCTGGAGCGGCAAGGGTTTCGGCATGCAATTCGTGCCGCGCATCGGCCAGGAAGTGATCGTGACCTTCATCGACGGCGATCCGGATCGACCATTGGTCACCGGTTGCGTCTACAACGGCGACAACGCCCTGCCCTACGCTTTGCCTGCCAATCAGACGCAATCGGGGATCAAGACTCAGTCGTCCAAGGGCGGCGGCGGGTTCAACGAGTTGCGCTTCGAAGACAAGAAAGACGCCGAAGAGGTGTTTTTACAGGCGCAGAAAGATCTGAAGATCAACGTGCTCAACGACACCACCGCCACAGTCGGTCACGACGAAACCCTCACGGTGCAAAACGCGCGTACCCGGACGGTGAAGGACGGTGACGAAACCGTGACCCTGGAGAAAGGCAATCGGAGTGTGACGATCCAGACCGGCACCGACACTCTCGACGTCAAGGACAGCCGCACCGTCAAGGTCGGTGCCGACCAGAACCACAGCACCGGCGGCAATTACGCGCACAAGGTCACCGGCGATTACAGCCTGACAGTGGACGGCAACCTGACCATCAAGGTGAGCGGCACCCTGACCCTGCAAAGCGGTGGCAGTTTCACGATCAAGAGCGGCGCCGACCTGGCGGCCCAGGCCAGCACCTCGATCAGTCAGAAAGCCGGGACGTCGTTGAGCAATCAGGCCGGAACATCGCTGGAAAACAAGGCCGGCACCACGATGACCAACGATGCCGGCATCAGCCTGACCAACAAGGCAGCCGCTTCGCAGACCGTGGATGGTGGCGGCATGCTGACCATCAAGGGCGGTCTGGTGCAAGTCAACTGACAGGGAGCGCCCATGGCCATAACGCCGCTGGATGTGCAGCAGAACGATAAACAGCTCAAGGGTCACTTGCTCGACGGACAACTCGACGGCGCGCTGCACATCAAGGATGGCGGTCGCGCCCAGGCCGATTTGCACTACAGCCAGGGCGAACTGCAAGGTACGACCCTGCTCTATCACCCCAATGGCAAGCTCTCGGCGCAATTGCCTTTCGTACAGGACAAACTGCAAGGTGTCGCCAGCTTCTACGCCCCCGAAGGCTGGCTGCAACGCAAGGCCTCTTACCGTCGCGGGCTGCTGGATGGCGAGGCGTTCAATTACTTCCCCGAAGGGCAACTGGCCGAAGTCGAGCTCTATCGCGATGGCGTTCGCGAGGGGCGCTATCAGCGTTTTCATCCCAATGGCAAACCGGCGGTGCAGGCCCACTACCTCAATGGGCAACTGATCGAGCCGGAACAAGGCTACGCCAGCGATGGGCGGCCGCTGGATGTCGAGGGCAAGCCGATCTCAAGGGTGCGCTGGTGGTTTCGGCGCTGGAACGATCCGGCACAGACCTGAATCTGTTGTGGCGAAGAGGCCGGCACGATCAACATTTTCGGTGAATGCTGTACCCGCAAAAAATCAAGGAATGAGCATCTGCATCTGCCCCGGCATGACGATTTTGATCACCCCGGCCCAGTTGCACATCAAGGTGCTGTTGGCATCCAGCGCCGGCATGCTGCCCAACAGCACGGTCGGCGGGCCTCCTGGAATCCACGGCGTTGCGGTCGCCGGAACGCACGGCATCGGCGTCAGCACCCCGAGCGCCGCGGCAGTCGCGGCGGCAACCGTCGGGTTGGCCAGGCTCATGCACATGCCGAACGTGGTGACATTCACCAATGGGATGTGATCCATGATGTTCGCCGCCGGCAACCCGCCAGTCAGCGTACGATTGACCGGCAACACGTTAAGCACTGCCGGCGCGGCGCCAAAGCTGCATTGCAGGGTGGCGCTGGCGCACACTTGCGGACAACCCATGTCACACCTCTTTCCTGGAAACCATCAGCCCCTTTCAACCATAGCCCCCGAGACCGATTCTCACACATCAGGAACGCTGATTATCCGGCAACACGCTAACCTATAAGACCGTGTCGCACTTGTGGCGCTCAAGGCGCGCCATTAGATTAGCCAATGATGTCTGGCCTCCAAAATAAGCAGAAGGGATAAGCATGGCGCTTACTGACCAGTCCACCCGTATCCGCTCCGGCGAAGAACTCGATGCCAGTCTGATCGATCCATACCTCAAGGCGCACATTCCGGGCCTCAGCGGCCTGCCGCAGATCAGTCAGTTTCCGGGCGGTGCGTCCAACCTCACCTATTTGCTCGAATACCCCGGACAGGAGTTCGTCCTGCGTCGACCGCCGTTCGGCCACAAGGCCAAGTCCGCCCATGACATGGGGCGCGAATTCCGTATCCTCAATCAATTGCGCGACGGCTTTCCGTATTGCCCGAAAGCCTATGTGCATTGCACCGATGAATCGGTGATCGGCGCCGAGTTCTACGTGATGGAGCGGGTCAAGGGCATCATTCTGCGCTCCGAGCTGCCCCCGGAGCTGGGCCTCGATTCAGCGAAAACCGAAGCGCTGTGCAAGAGCTTCATTGACAAGTTCGTCGAGCTGCACCGGGTCGACTACAACGCCTATGGCCTGGGCGACCTGGGCAAGCCCGAAGGCTACGTGGCACGGCAGATCAAAGGCTGGAGCGATCGCTACGAAAAGGCCCTGACCCCGGACGCGCCGCAGTGGGAAGCGGTGAAAGCCTGGCTCAACGACAAGATGCCGGCCGATCACCCGACCTCCAGCATCGTGCACAACGACTACCGCTTCGACAACGTGATCCTTGACCCGAACAACCCGATGCAGATCATCGGTGTGCTCGACTGGGAACTGACCACCCTCGGCGACCCGCTGATGGACCTGGGCAACACCCTGGCCTACTGGATCGAAGCCGGGGACCCGGCGCCGGTGCAACTGATGCGCCGCCAGCCGAGCCACGCACCAGGCATGTTGACCCGTCGAGAGTTCGTCGATTACTACGCCCAGCGCTCCGGCATCCAGATCGACAATTTCGACTTCTACTACACCTATGGCCTGTTCCGTCTGGCCGGCATCGTGCAGCAGATCTACTACCGCTTCTACCATGGCCAGACCCAGGACAAACGCTTCGCGCAGTTCATTCACATGAACAAACTGCTGGAGCAGATGAGCCTGCAAGTCATCCAGACGTCCGATCTCTGATTACGCCCCTGGCTTCATAACAAGACTTTTCATAAGGGAACCCCATGTCCAAGACTCACTTGTTCGACCTCGACGGCAAGATCGCTTTCGTCTCCGGCGCCAGCCGCGGCATCGGTGAAGCCATCGCCAAGCTGCTGGCGCAGCAAGGTGCCCATGTGATCGTTTCGAGCCGCAAGCTCGACGGCTGCCAGCACGTGGCCGATGCCATCATCGCCGCGGGTGGCAAAGCCACGGCCATCGCCTGTCATATCGGTGAAATGGAGCAGATCAGCCAGGTCTTCGCCGGCATCAAGGAACAGTTCGGGCGCCTGGACATCCTGGTCAACAACGCGGCAACCAACCCGCAATTCTGCAACGTGCTGGATACCGACCTGAGCGCGTTCCAGAAGACTGTCGACGTGAACATTCGCGGCTACTTCTTCATGTCGGTGGAAGCCGGCAAGCTGATGCGCGAGAACGGCGGTGGCAGCATCATCAACGTCGCATCGATCAACGGCGTCTCGCCGGGTGTGTTCCAGGGCATCTATTCGGTGACCAAGGCTGCCGTGATCAACATGACCAAGGTATTCGCCAAGGAATGCGCGCAGTTCGGCATCCGCTGCAACGCCCTGCTGCCGGGCCTGACCGACACCAAATTCGCCTCGGCACTGGTCAAGAACGAGGCCATCCTGAACACCGCGCTGCAGCAGATTCCGCTCAAGCGCGTGGCGGATCCAAGCGAAATGGCCGGTGCGGTGCTTTACCTGGCCAGCGACGCGTCGAGCTACACCACCGGCGTTTCGCTGAACGTCGATGGTGGCTTCCTGTCCTGATCCACGATAGCACTGGCAACAAATAACTGTGTGGCGAGGGCGCTTGCTCCCTCGCCACAGGGTGAGTGTCAGCCTTAGCTGCGACGCTGCTTTAATGCATAGGCTATTGCGTGACACACCGGGTCACGGTGGTCTCGCGCGTCACCTGCCCTTCGGCGCGCATATCGCCCATGACCTGGGTGCTATCGGAGGCCTGACAAGTCGTTTCAGGCGCAGGGGGTGGCGCGACGGGTGGAGGTGGTGGCGGACTGGAACAGCCACCGAGAATCACGGCGCAGAGCGCAACAGGAGTGAAAACGCGTTTCCCAAGACTTTTCATAGGATGACCCGCGATAAGTGATCGACAAGTTTGTGACAACAAAACACTGCCAAAAAGTTCACGGGTTGCTTACAGAAAAGCTGAATTTGCCAGTTGTGCGGCCCTGCCAATAATCAAAACCGACAAAAACTAGCGCACGGGATCGGGTCGATGCAGGGTGGTGCTCTGCATTTCATAGCGCAGTTCCTCGATTAGCGTGAGAACTGCTTCATGGGTGTTGAGCGCTGACACGTTCAATCCGCTGACCACCAGGTCCACCTGCCCCGACACCGGATGGTAGAGCTTCACGGTCAACGAATGATCACCAGTGAGGGTGCATTCGCAGGCCAGGGGAGAAAAGCTGCGTTCCAGTTGCAGCCGCAGTTGCGCCAGGTGAATCATTGCGATTGACCCTCGTGGCAAGGGACGGCAAACACGATGGATAGGGAGTACATGGCTGATCCTTGAGCGGCTTCGTAAATCGCACGCGGAAGATCCATGGATCCCCGTTCGCACGCTTTCAGCCTAAGAGCCATCGCCCCCTGCCAAAACGTCCATTTGCACTATGGCACCTGGTGCATTTGCACCTTACCGCTGGCCCCTGGAGCGCCCTGCCCCGGCGAACAACCCACGATCGCGCGCCCAGACGATCGCCTCACTGCGACTGTGCACATCGAGCTTGGAATAGACCGTCGCCACATGATTGCGCACCGTGTTCGGCGCAAGCTTGAGTCGCGCGGCGATTTCCTTGTCGGCCAGGCCCTCGCAGATCAGCTCCAGCACTTCGCGCTCGCGAACGGTCAGGTCAGTGAAGGACACACTGGGCAGTTGCGGCGAGTTGACATTCTTCACGTTGGCCAGTTTTTCAATCAGCGTGCGACTGAACCACGAAGCGTCTTTCATCACTTCTTCGATAGCCGCCACCAACTCCAGCTCCGTGCGTTTGCGCTCGGTGATGTCCATCAACACCAGCAAATAGCAAGGATTGTCCTGAATGTTGACGGTGTCTGCCGACACGGCGCAATCAATCACCTCGGCGTTTTTTTTACGCACGCGAACATCAATGCGATCCAGGCTTGCGGATTTTTCCAGTGCCGTGAACAGCCTTGCCCTCGCCCCTTTGTCATGGATGAAGTCGATCTCGGCGATGGTCTTGCCCTGCACCTCTTCGCGGGGATACGCGAGGGTGTCGAGAAACGCCTCATTCACATCCAGCACCACCTGATCATCGGCGCTGCACACCAGGATCGGCACCGGTGTCAGGCCGAACGCCTTGGCAAAGCGTTCTTCGCTCTGGCGCAGGGCGACTTCGGCCTTGCGCCGGGGCTCCATGTCGACGAAGGAAAACAGCATGCAGGGTTCGTCGTTAAGCTCCAGGGGTTGGCCGGCGACGATCACTTGCTTGTTGCCGCCATCCGCCATCCGCAGTTCGGCCTGCATCTGCGGGATGGTCGTGCCTTCACGCAAGCGTTGCTTGGCCAGGTCCTTGTTGTCAGCCTGATCCAGCACGTCCAGCTCGTAAGTCGAGCTGCCGATCACCTGATCCCGTGCATAACCGGTCATTTCGAGAAAACCGGGATTGACCTTGATGTAGCGCAGGTCGCTGAGCCGGCAGATCACTGCCGGTGCGGGGTTGGCGGCGAACGTTTTTTCGAAGCGCTGCTCGGCGCTGGCCCAGTCGGTGACATCGTCCATGATCAACACCAGGGACTCCGGCTCACCGTGGCTGTCGGTCACCACCAGGCTGCGCACGCGGTGTACCCAGGTGCGTTCTTCGTCATGGGCCGGCGTCAGCTCGACCAGCACATCGCTGAAGGTCTCGCCACGCGCGACGCGGTGAATCGGATAGTTGTCCACCGGCACCGGGTGATGGTTGCGATAGCGCAAGGCGAAACGCCGGACATAGTCCTCGGCATCGGCCCCCAGCTCGCCAATCCGCGTCACACCATGCATGGCCAGCGCGGCATCATTGGCCCAGACAATCGTCTGATCCAGCTCCAGCAGAATCACCCCGTCGGACAGCCCGGTGATGATCTGCTGCAACTGGCGGCGACTGGTTTCAGTGGTCAGGACGTCCTGGCTCATTGGTTCTCCCCGTGGGCGACGGCGCATTCAAGCGCCGACCTGTGAAGATGTCGACCACGGTGGAGGATGATAGTGCTCACAACATCGGTTTATGAAACTGCTCGCAAACAAGCTCATCTACTGTCGAACAGCCATTAAATCAATCGGTGTAAAATTTTTAATGTACTGGGCGCGAGAAATTTGTAGCCGATAAACCGCTCTATATGACCGACCACCAACACTTTGATTTGCTAAATTTCTGAAGTGAGATATCGTTGCGTCGAAATGAGCAACGTCCAGAAGAGAATTGCCCATCGGATCTATCCACACATGTCGTTGGGTTGGGTCGGGCACCGTCTTAAAACCATATCCTTGTTGCGCATGCTCATACGCCTGCTTACTCAATTCTAAATCACGAAGATCATTACTGACGTTGTAATAACTTTGATTTTGCTGCGAGGCTTCATTGGCTTGAATAGTATCTACACGCTCTTTTATTTGCGCATAATACTTTCGCTGGCGCTCATTATGTCTTAATCTTTTTAGTTTCGCCTTACTCACATTTTGAGACGATGAACTTGCACCCTCTGCCATGTCACCGCTGGTTGCCAGTGGCCGGGAGATGGTTTTGGACTTTTGGGATACTCCCAACACCGTCCTCTTGGCTGTTACTCCCGTCGGTTTTGGTACAAACGCATGCCCCGTCGGATCCACCCGATTGACAGGATCTCCCCCGCAATACGCATACGCATTCAACCCACCCTCCCCAAACGGACTCAAACTGTCCGGACAGATAAAACACATCAACACCGGATTAAACGGTCGATAACCATTTCCCAAATGATAATGTCCGGTCACCGGATCTGGCCGCTCGCCGCAGAACCCCAACAGACTGAGCAAGCCATTCAATGGGCGATGGCCATGCGGCGTGTAAGCGCTGAAACTATGCGACGCTGCAGTGACTGCGTGCAATACCGAACGTTGTTGATCAGTCGCCAGCAAAGTAGTGTCCACCTTGGCCCCCTCGCACTGACGCTGCGCCAATGGCTGGCCTTCGTGCAGCATGATGCTGCGTTGTACAGAGCCTAGAACTTCAGTGGTCAGGCGCGTTTTGCAGTAAAAGCGCTGGATGCTCTCCTGCCTGGAAAAGGCACATGTGGATAGCTGGTCGAGAGCGTCGTAGGCGTAGGTACACAAGGTTTCCAGTGGTGGCATAGGCATCCTGTGAACTCCATGAAAAGCACATAAACAAGAGCTTCAGCATCGAGTATTTATTGGTCGTTGCCTACTATCAGAACTGCTAGTGGCGCAGGGAAACTTCAGTAAAAGCAGAAGAAAAGCAGCAGGCTGCGCCAACTATTTTAGATCGCGTGGACACGTTCTGCACGCGAGCACGCGGTCGTTGCAGGCGCTAGCGCAGCCTGCGATCTTTTGCTTTTTCAAGCAGCCAACTGACCGTCGGCAATCGCTGCCGAAGCCGCCAGCATCGCCCGCAACAACACCGCGCACCCCGCCGCCAGGTCATCCGGTGCGGCGTTTTCGATTTCGTTGTGGCTGATGCCGCCTTCGCACGGCACGAAGATCATTCCGGCCGGGCCGAGCTCGGCGAGGAAGATCGCGTCGTGTCCCGCGCCACTGACGATGTCCATGTGCGACAGGCCCAGCCCTTGCGCGGCACCGCGTACCGCTTCGACGCAGCCCTTGTCGAAGTACAGCGGCGGGAAGTCGGCAGTGGGTGTCAGCTCGTAGGTCAGGCCATGCTCTTCGCAAATGGTTTCGATGACTTCGCGGACCTCGGCGATCATCGAGTCCAGCCGTGCCGGTTCCAGATGCCGGAAGTCCAGGGTCATGCGCACTTCGCCGGGGATGACGTTGCGGGAACCGGGATAGGCTTGCAGGCAACCGACGGTGCCGCAGGCGTGGGGTTGATGACCGAGCGCCGCACGGTTGACGGCACCCACGATCACCGCAGCGCCAACCAGTGCATCCTTGCGCAGATGCATCGGGGTCGGACCGGCATGGGCTTCGACGCCACGCAGTTTCAGGTCGAACCATTTCTGCCCGAGGGCACCCATGACGACGCCGATGGTTTTGCGTTCGTCCTCGAGAATAGGCCCTTGCTCGATGTGCGCCTCGAAATAGGCGCCCACCGCATGACCGCTGACCGCGCGCGGCCCCGCATAGCCGATGGCGTTCAGGGCCTCGCCGACCGTTACGCCCTCGGCATCGACCTTGGCCAGGGTTTCTTCCAGGGTGAATTTTTCCGCGAATACGCCGGAGCCCATCATGCACGGGGCGAAGCGCGAGCCTTCTTCGTTGGTCCACACCACCACTTCCAGCGGCGCTTCGGTTTCGATGCCCAGGTCATTGAGGGTGCGCAGCACTTCGACGCCGGCCAGCACGCCGAAGCAGCCATCGAACTTGCCGCCGGTGGGTTGGGTGTCGATGTGGCTGCCGGTCATCACCGGCGGCAGATCCGGATTGCGCCCGGGACGACGGGCGAAGATATTGCCCACGGCGTCGATGCTGACGGTGCAGCCGGCTTCCTCACACCACTTCACGAACGTATCACGGGCCTGGCGGTCGAGATCAGTCAGGGCCAGGCGACAGACACCGCCCTTGACCGTCGCGCCGAGCCTGGCCAGCTCCATGAGCGACTGCCACAAGCGATCGCGGTTGATGTGCTGATGGCTGGATTGCAGAACGTCTACGGCTGCGTTCATGGGGATCTCCTCAGGCTGTTCTTATGTGTTTGTTCAGGCAATTCTTTGGTGTTTGCACCATCGCCTTCGCGAGCAGGTTCGCTCCCACAGTTGAAATGCGTTCCCCCTGTGGGAGCGAGCCTGCTCGCGAAGGGGCCAGTACTCACACCGCCGATTTCGCGACCGATGGGCTGGGCCGCATCACGCACAACCCGTAATAAATCAGCCCGCCAAGGGCCGAGCCGGTGAACCAGCCGTAGCTGTAGAACCAGCTGAACGCATCGCTGCCCAGCGACAACAGCGTCAGCACCACCGGCACAGCGAAAGCGAGAAAGCCGTTCCAGTTCCACGCCGGGTACACGTCATCGCGATAGAGGCCGGCAAGGTCCAGCTGCTGTTTCTTGATCAGGAAATAGTCCACCACCATGATCCCGGCAATCGGCCCCAGCAGGCTCGAATAGCCGAGCAACCAGTTGGAGTAAACGGTTTCCAGGCTGATGTCCGAAACGATCAGCCCAAGCTTCTTCAGCAGTTCATGCCCCATCAGCGCCAGGCCGACGAAACCGGTGAGCATCACCGCTTTGGTCCGGTTGATCGCCTTGGGCGCGATGTTCTGGAAGTCGTTGGTCGGCGACACGATGTTGGCCGCGGTGTTGGTAGACAGCGTGGCGATGATGATCAGCGCCATGGCCAGCGCGACCCAGACCGGGCTCTGGATATGACCGATCAGCGTCACCGGATCGGACACCGTCACGCCCACCAGTTTCACCGAGGCGGCGGTCATCACCACGCCCAGCGCGGCGAACAGGAACATGGTCAGCGGCAAGCCGATGATCTGCCCGACGATCTGGTCCTTCTGGCTTTTCGCGTAGCGGCTGAAGTCCGGGATGTTCAGCGACAACGTGGCCCAGAAGCCGACCATCGCGGTCAACCCGGCGGCGAAGTAACTGACCACACTGGCTCCTTCAGGACGCTTGGGCGGTATCGCCAGCAACTCGGTCATCGAGACATTGGGCATCGCCCACACCAGCAGCCCCACGCCCACGGCCACCAGCAACGGCGCGGACAGGGTTTCCAGCCATTTGATCGACTCGGCGCCGCGGATCACCACCCACAGGTTCAGCGCCCAGAACATCATGAAGCCCAGGACTTCACCGGTGCCACCCAAGGATTTCCACCCCTCGAACACCGAACCCAGAAACAAGTGAATGGCCAGGCCGCCGAACATCGTCTGGATGCCGAACCAGCCACACGCCACCAGGGCGCGGATCAGGCACGGGATGTTGGAACCGAGGATGCCGAACGACGAACGTAGCAATACCGGGAACGGAATACCGTACTTGGTGCCGGGAAAGGCATTCAGGGTCAGGGGAATCAATACGATGATATTGGCGAACAGGATCGCCAACAGCGCTTCGCCGACGCTCAGGCCGAAATACGCGGTCAGTACGCCGCCGAGGGTATAGGTCGGCACACAGATCGACATGCCGACCCACAACGCGGTGATGTGCCATTTGTTCCAGGTTCGTTCGCGCACCTTGGTCGGTGCCATGTCGTGGTTGTAACGGGGACTGTCGAGGACATCGCTGCCGGCTTCCAGCTCGAACAAGCCGTCGCGCTCGGTCACTTGCGATCTGATCTGTTGCATGGCCGCTCCACTGTTCTTTGAATTATTTTTTGCTCATCAGGGGATGGCGGCATCAATAAGCATGCCGGGCACCCCGTTTGTGCATCGGGCAGTTCCATAAACATTTGCTAAGCAACTGATATTCATCAGTTTTATTTGTAAAACCATTGAGTCCTCGGCGAGTTGCCATGCCACTCAGGCCGAATGCCAGGCCAGTTGTCCGAACGGTCCGGACTCAATCTGGTGCGTCGAGCTTTTTTCAAACGTCGCGCATCAACCATAGACCATGCTCAAACAGCTGATTTCACATAGAAAATCTTGACCATATTTCGAACCTGTCAAGTGCGTCAAAATGGTGAGCCGCCTCACCATTTTGGTGATTTTTAGTTTAATTCGTTAATTATCAATAAGTTAAAACAGTAATAAGCTTATAAAAAATATTCTTGCTGATTCCCGTAACAGCAGCTAGCGTTTATTCCTGACAGCACTGACAGGAATACCCCTGTTGATGATGGCCACCTATAAAAACATCTAGAACCGGCATCAGTCGGTCATGCCTGCGAGGAATCCGGAATGTCTCTGTTGATTCGTGGCGCCACCGTTATTACCCATGATGAAAGTTATCGCGCCGATGTGTATTGCGCAGACGGCGTGATCAAGGCCATCGGCGAAGACCTCGACATACCCGCTGGTGCCGAAGTGCTCGACGGCAGTGGCCAATACCTGATGCCCGGTGGCATCGACCCTCACACTCATATGCAGCTGCCCTTCATGGGCACCGTGGCCAGCGAAGACTTTTTCAGCGGCACGGCGGCGGGTCTGGCCGGTGGCACCACCTCGATCATCGACTTCGTGATTCCCAACCCTCAGCAATCCCTGATGGAAGCCTTCCATCAATGGCGCGGCTGGGCCGGGAAATCCGCTGCCGATTACGGTTTCCACGTCGCCATCACCTGGTGGAGCGAGCAGGTCCGCGAGGAAATGGCCGAGCTGGTGATCCATCACGGGGTCAACAGCTTCAAGCATTTCATGGCTTACAAAAACGCGATCATGGCGGCCGACGACACCCTGGTGGCGAGTTTCGAGCGCTGCCTGGAACTGGGAGCGGTGCCCACCGTGCATGCGGAAAATGGCGAGCTGGTCTATCACCTGCAACGCAAACTGATGGCCCAGGGCATGACCGGGCCGGAAGCGCATCCACTGTCGCGCCCTTCCCAGGTCGAAGGCGAAGCCGCGAGCCGGGCGATCCGCATCGCCGAAACCCTGGGCACGCCGCTGTACCTGGTGCATGTCTCGACCAAGGAAGCCCTCGACGAAATTACCTACGCCCGCGCCAAGGGCCAACCGGTCTACGGTGAAGTGCTGGCCGGGCATTTGCTGCTGGACGACAGCGTCTATCAACACCCGGACTGGCAGACCGCCGCCGGTTACGTGATGAGCCCGCCCTTCCGCCCGCGCGGCCATCAGGACGCACTGTGGCATGGCCTGCAAGCGGGCAATCTGCACACCACCGCCACCGATCATTGCTGCTTCTGCGCCGAGCAGAAAGCCGCCGGCAAGGACGATTTCAGCAAGATTCCCAATGGCACGGCCGGCATCGAAGACCGCATGGCCGTGCTCTGGGATGAAGGGGTAAACACCGGGCGCCTGTCGATGCAGCACTTCGTCGCCCTCACCTCCACCAACACCGCGAAGATCTTCAACCTTTACCCACGCAAAGGCGCGATCCGCGTGGGCGCCGATGCCGACCTGGTGCTGTGGGACCCGCAAGGCACCCGGACAATTTCGGCCAAGACCCATCACCAGCAGGTCGACTTCAACATCTTCGAAGGCAAGACCGTACGCGGCGTGCCTAGCCACACCATCAGCCAGGGCCGGGTGGTCTGGGCCGATGGCGACCTGCGGGCCGAGCGTGGGGCCGGGCGCTATATCGAACGGCCGGCGTATCCGGCGGTGTTTGATTTGTTGAGCAAGCGGGCCGAGTTGAATCAGCCGGTTGCCGTGAAGCGCTGAGATCGAGGCCTTCGGCCTTCGCGAGCAAGCCCGCCCAGGCGACACAAAAACTCAATGCCCACCAGAGGCATAACCTCCATCACCGTGAGGCCAAAAACCGTGATCAAGACCCTGACCCATCTCCCGCACCCCTACGAGAACGCGGCCGCCCTCGCCGGCCATTTCACCGACCTGGCGCCGCCGCTCAATGACCGGCAGGCCCATCTGGAAGCCTCGCGCTGCCTGTATTGCTACGACGCGCCGTGCGTCAATGCCTGCCCGAGCGAGATCGATATTCCCTCGTTCATCCGCAACATCCACCAGGACAACGTCCAGGGCGCGGCGCAGAAAATCCTTTCGGCCAACATCCTCGGCGGCAGTTGTGCCCGGGTCTGCCCCACAGAGGTCCTCTGCCAGCAAGCCTGTGTGCGCAACAACGCCCATGAGTGCGCGCCGGTGTTGATCGGTCTGCTGCAACGCTACGCCGTGGACAACGCGCATTTCAGCCAGCACCCGTTCACCCGTGCCGCCGACACCGGCAAGCGCATTGCCGTGGTGGGCGCCGGTCCGGCCGGGCTGTCGTGCGCCCATCGCAGTGCCATGCACGGGCATGACGTGGTGATTTTCGAGGCTCGGGAAAAGGCCGGCGGCCTCAATGAATATGGGATCGCCAAATACAAGCTGGTGGATGACTACGCACAGAAGGAGCTGGATTTCCTGTTGGAAATTGGTGGTATCGAAATCCGCCATGGGCAAAAACTCGGGGACAACCTGAGCCTCAGTGATCTGCATCAACAATTCGACGCGGTGTTCCTCGGCCTCGGCCTGGCAGCCAGCAAACAGCTGGGCCTACCCCATGAAGACGCGCCCGGGCTGATGGCCGCCACCGATTACATCCGCGAACTGCGCCAGGCCGATGACCTGACTCAGCTACCACTGGCAGACCACTGCATCGTACTCGGCGCCGGCAACACCGCCATCGACATGGCGGTGCAAATGGCTCGCCTCGGCGCCCATGACGTCAACCTGGTGTATCGCCGTGGCCTCGAAGACATGGGCGCGACCCACCACGAGCAGGACATCGCCAAGGCCAATCAGGTACGCCTGTTGACCTGGGCACAGCCGGAGCAAGTATTGCTCGATGACCAGGGTCAGGTACGCGGCATGCGCTTCGCTCGCACACATCTGGTTGACGGTCGCCTGCAAACCACCGGCGAAACCTTCGAACTGGCTGCCGACGCGATCTTCAAAGCCATCGGCCAGACCTTCGACGACAGCGCCCTCGCAGACCCGCTGGCCCGTGAGCTCAAGCGCCAGGGCGATCGCATCCTGGTGGACGAACAGCTGCAAACCAGCATCCCTGGCGTATATGCCGGTGGCGACTGCACCAGCCTCGACCAGGACCTCACCGTGCAAGCGGTGCAACACGGCAAGCGGGCCGCCGAGGCCATTCATGCTCAACTGATGCTCAACGTGGAGGCTGCGTAAATGGCCGATCTGTCGATTGTCTTCGCTGGCATCAAGTCCCCCAACCCGTTCTGGCTGGCCTCCGCGCCCCCGACCGACAAGGCCTACAACGTGGTCCGCGCCTTCGAGGCCGGCTGGGGCGGCGTGGTCTGGAAAACCCTGGGGGAAGATCCCGCGGCGGTGAACGTGTCGTCGCGCTATTCCGCGCACTTCGGAGCTAACAGAGAGGTTCTCGGCTTTAACAACATCGAGCTGATCACCGACCGCTCGCTGGAGATCAACCTGCGGGAAATCACCCAGGTCAAAAAGGACTGGCCGGACCGTGCGTTGATCGTGTCGTTGATGGTGCCCTGCGTCGAAGAGTCCTGGAAACACATCCTGCCGCTGGTGGAAGCCACCGGCGCCGACGGTATCGAACTGAACTTCGGTTGCCCCCATGGCATGCCGGAGCGCGGCATGGGTGCGGCGGTCGGCCAGGTACCGGAGTACGTTGAACAGGTCACCCGTTGGTGCAAGATGTATTGTTCGCTGCCGGTGATCGTCAAGCTGACGCCGAACATCACCGACATCCGCGTCGCCGCCCGCGCGGCGCACCGTGGCGGCGCCGATGCCGTATCGCTGATCAACACCATCAACTCGATCACCAGCGTCAACCTGGAGCGCATGGTGGCCAATCCGATGGTCGGCAGTCAGAGCACCCATGGCGGCTATTGCGGTTCAGCAGTCAAGCCGATAGCCCTGAACATGGTCGCCGAGATCGCCCGCGATCCGCAGACCCAGGGTTTGCCCATCAGCGGCATCGGCGGCATCGGCAACTGGCGCGACGCGGCGGAATTCATCGCCCTGGGCAGCGGCTCGGTGCAGGTGTGCACGGCGGCGATGCTGCATGGTTTCAGGATTGTCGAGGAGATGAAGGACGGCCTGTCGCGCTGGATGGACAGTCAAGGCTACGCCAGCATTTCAGCGTTTTCCGGGCGGGCGGTGGCCAATACCACGGACTGGAAGTACCTGGACATCAACTATCAAGTGATTGCGAAGATTGACCAGCAGGCTTGCATCGGTTGCGGCCGCTGCCACATTGCCTGCGAAGACACCTCGCACCAGGCCGTGGCCAGTGTGAAAAAGGCCGATGGCACGCATGCCTATGAAGTGATCGATGAGGAATGCGTGGGCTGCAACCTGTGCCAGATCACCTGCCCGGTGCAAGACTGTATCGAGATGGTGCCGGTGGACACCGGCAAGCCGTTTCTGGACTGGAATCATGATCCGCGCAATCCCTACCATGTCGCGGTCTGAGTTCAGCGGAGTCTGATCGGGCGCTTTCGCGAGCAGGCTCGCTCCCACATTGGAATGCATTTCAACTGTGGGAGCGAGCCTGCTCGCGAAGAGGTCGGCAACGGCACCGACCGCCTCAAGGCTCCAACCCAATCCCCCGCAAAATCACACTGGTCACCGTCTGCACCGCCCGCTCGAACTGCATGTCCGACAGCGGTTGGTGATCATTAAGAATATTCACCTGGTGATCAAAGTCTGCGTAGTGCTGGGTCGAGGCCCAGATCATGTACAGCAGGCTTGACGGCTCCACCGGCAGGATGCGTTTGTCGTCCACCCACTGGCGGATCTTCGCTTCTTTCATCTTGGCCCAGTCGTACAGGCTCGCGTCCAGTGTCTCGCCCAGGGTCGGCGCGCCGTGGATGATTTCGTTGGCCCAGACTTTCGAACCGTAGGGGCGGCTGCGTGAGTGGTTCATCTTGGCGCGGATGTAGCTGCTGAGTACCACGCGCGGGTCGTCGAACATCTCGAAGCACAGCGCGTCCTGTTTCCACACTTCCAGCAGGCCTAACAGCACGGCGCTGTACAGCTCGGTCTTGGTGCTGAAGTAATAATGCAGGTTAGAGCGCGGCAGCTCTACCTCGGCGGCAATGTCGGCCATGGCGGTGCTGCCGAAGCCTTTTTCGGCGAAGACTTTCTCGGCCCCCAACAGAATCTTCTCGACGTTACTGCGACGAATCTCAATCTTGTGATTGCCCATGTGGGCTCCCTTGTTTCAGCGTTAAACAAGACTAGCATCCGCTCTACGTCGCGGCGACAGGGGAAAGCAAACCGCTCCCACCGGTTTGTCTTCACCCCAGAAACCATCAGGTCATCGTATAACTTCTGATTGACAACCCCGAAAATCCCCGCAAATAATCGCCCCAATGTTGTACGACGACGTATAACAAATAATAAAAACAAGAAAAATGGAGCACCACAGTGAGCAAACTCGCCAGAAATCCGTCCGCCCGCAGTCCACGCCCTTCCTCCCCCCGCCGTCACACGTTGACCCTGATCGGTTGCAGCAGCCTCGCCTTCGCCCTGCCCATGACCAGCCAGGCCGAGGGGTTCACTGATGATGCCAAGGCCACGCTGAACCTGCGTAACGCCTACTTCAACCGCAACTTCACCAACCCGGCCTACCCCCAGGGCAAAGCTGAAGAGTGGACGCAGAACTTCATCCTCGATGCCAAGTCCGGTTTCACCCCGGGTCCAGTCGGCTTCGGTGTGGATGTGCTGGGGCTCTACTCGCAGAAACTCGATGGCGGCAAAGGCACGGGCGGTACGCAGCTGCTGCCGATCCACGGTGACGGCCGCCCCGCCGACAATTTCGGCCGCCTGGGTGTGGCGCTCAAGGGCAAGATTTCGAAAACCGAAGTCAAGGTCGGCGAATGGATGCCGGTGCTGCCGATCCTGCGCTCCGACGATGGCCGTTCATTGCCGCAAACCTTCCGTGGCGGTCAGGTGACCTCCACGGAAATCAGCGGCCTGACGCTCTACGGCGGCCAATTCCGGCAGAACAGCCCGCGCAACGATGCGAGCATGGAAGACATGTTCATGAACGGCAAAGCGGCGTTCACCTCAGACCGTTTCAACTTCGGTGGGGGCGAATACGCCTTCAACGACAAGCGCACCCAGGTCGGTGTGTGGTACGCCGAACTCAGCGACATCTATCAGCAGCAGTACTTCAACCTCAGCCACAGCCAGCCCCTCGGCGACTGGACCTTCGGCGCCAATCTCGGCTATTTCATCGGCAAGGAGGAAGGCAGCGCCCTGGCCGGCGACCTCGACAACAAGACCGCCTTCGCCCTGCTCTCGGCCAAGTACGGCGGCAACACCTTCTATGTCGGCCTGCAAAAACTCAGTGGCGACGATGTCTGGATGCGGGTCAACGGCACCAGCGGTGGCACCCTGGCCAACGACAGCTACAACGCCAGCTACGACAACGCCCGGGAAAAATCCTGGCAAGTGCGCCACGACTACAACTTCGTCGCTCTTGGCATTCCCGGCCTGACCCTGATGAACCGCTACATCAGTGGCGACAACGTGCACACCGGCACCATCACCGATGGCAAGGAATGGGGCCGCGAGTCGGAACTGGCCTATACGGTGCAGAGCGGCGCGCTGAAAAATCTCAACGTCAAATGGCGCAACGCGAGCATTCGCAGAGACTTCAGTACCAACGAATTCGATGAAAACCGGCTTTTCATCAGTTATCCGATTTCGTTGTTGTAAGGGTGTCTTATCGGGCAACTGCTATCAGGTTTGGCCGAATCAATGTGAGAGCGAGCCGGCTCGCGAATGCGGACATTCAACATCGATGTTGCCTGATATGACGCTTTCGCGAGCCGGCTCGCTCCCACAGGGAAAGTGATGACCCTCCGACAATTTCCACCAAAGTCGCGTTGACAAGAACCGGAAACACTTACGATACTCGATTTAGTCGTACGACAACCTACAACGATCCCAATAACAACAACTGCGTTTTCAGGGACTCCCATGACGACCACTTCAACCGCCCGCGTCCCCTTCAATCGTCTGCTCCTGACCGGCGCCGCCGGTGGCCTGGGCAAAGTCTTGCGCGAAAGCCTGCGCCCCTATGCCAATGTCATTCGCCTGTCGGACATCGCCGACATCGCCCCGGCCATTGATGACCGTGAAGAAGTCGTACCCTGCGACCTCGCCGACAAGCAAGCCGTGCATCAACTGGTCGAAGGCGTGGACGCGATCCTGCATTTCGGCGGCGTTTCCACCGAGCATTCGTTCGAAGACATTCTCGGTGCCAACATCTGCGGCGTGTTTCACATCTACGAAGCCGCGCGCCGGCATGGCGTGAAACGGGTGATCTTCGCCAGCTCCAACCATGTCATCGGTTTCTACAAACAAGATGAAGTCATCGATGCCCACTCCCCTCGCCGTCCCGACGGCTACTACGGCCTGTCCAAGTCCTACGGCGAAGACATGGCAACCTTCTACTTCGATCGTTATGGCATCGAAACCGTCAGCGTGCGCATCGGCTCGTCGTTCCCGGAGCCGCAAAACCGCCGGATGATGAGCACCTGGCTGAGCTTCGCCGACCTCACTCAATTGCTCGAACGCGCGCTGTACACGCCGGATGTCGGCCACACCGTGGTCTACGGCATGTCCGACAACAAGGACGTCTGGTGGGACAACCATTTCGCCACGCGCCTGGGATATGTCGCGAAGGACAGCTCCGAAGTGTTCCGCGAAAAAGTCGAAGCCCAGCCGCTGCCGGCCGCCGATGATCCGGCCCGGGTCTACCAGGGTGGCGCCTTCTGCGCAGCCGGCCCGTTCGACGATTGAAACCACCTGCGCCTGCCACCTGATCCCAACAACAAAACCCAAGGGAATGAGTTGCCATGCAAGCCGAATTGATTGTCGATGCCCGCAATGCGGTCGGTGAAAGCCCGGTCTGGGTCCCGGAGGAAAACGCCCTGTACTGGGTCGATATTCCTGCCGGGGGGTTGCAACGCTGGAGCGCCGACACCGGTCATGTCGACGCCTGGAAAGCCCCGCAAATGCTCGCGTGCATTACCCGCCACCCCGACGCTGGCTGGGTCGCGGGCATGGAAAGCGGGGTCTTTCATCTGCACCCGCATAACGATGGCAGTCTCGACAGCGAGCCCCTGGCCTTCGTCGATCATCTCCGCCCGGACATGCGCCTCAACGATGGTCGCTGTGACCGTCAGGGGCGTTTCTGGGCCGGCAGCATGGTGCTGAACATGGCCGCCAACGCCGCCGACGGCACGCTCTATCGCTACAGCGCCGGGCAACGCGGGCCGCTGGCGCCGCAATTGGACGGTTTCATCGTGCCCAATGGACTGGCCTTCAGCCCGGACGGACGCACGATGTACCTGTCCGATTCACATCCATCGGTCCAGCAGATCTGGGCCTTCGACTATGACATCGACAGCGGCACCCCGACCCGTCGCCGGATCTTTGTCGACATGAACCTGTTCGCCGGCCGCCCCGACGGTGCCGCCGTGGACGCCGAAGGCTGCTACTGGATCTGCGCCAACGACGCCGGGCTGATTCACCGTTTCACCCCGGACGGTCGCCTCGACCGCTCCCTGGCGGTCCCCGTGAAAAAACCGACCATGTGCGCCTTCGGAGGCAGTCGACTGGACACGCTGTTCGTGACCTCGATTCGCCCCGGTGACGACCATGATCAGCAGTCACTCGCCGGTGGGGTGTTCGCCCTCGACCCCGGCGTGAAAGGTCTGCCGGAACCGTTGTTCAACGATTCGCCGGCACTGTTGGATCAATAGCCTCCACCGCTTCTGCTGCACCGCCGCGCCTTTGAATACAAAAATAACAAGACTGGAGAAATGCCCATGGACTTCAAACGCACCTTGCTCGCCGCTGCAATCCCTTTCGCGTTCACCTTCGGCAGCGTCGCCCAGGCGCTGGAAATCAAATTCGCCGACATCCATCCCGCAGGTTACCCGACCGTGGTCGCCGAAGAGCAACTGGGCAAGACTCTGGTGGCCGACAGCGGCGGCAAACTGACTTTCAAGATGTTTGCCGGCGGTGTGCTCGGCTCGGAAAAGGAAGTGGTCGAACAGGCTCAGGTCGGCGCGATCCAGATGGCCCGGGTCAGCCTCGGCATCGTCGGCCCGGTGGTGCCGGACGTGAACGTGTTCAACATGCCGTTCGTGTTCCGCGACCAGGCGCACATGCGCAAAGTCATCGACGGTGAAGTCGGCGACGAGATCCTCGACAAAATCACCAACTCCGAATTCAACCTGGTGGCCCTGGCCTGGATGGATGGCGGTACGCGCAACATCTACACCAAGAAACCGGTGCGCAGCCTCGAAGACCTCAAGGGCATGAAGATCCGTGTGCAAGGCAACCCGATGTTCATCGACACCATCAACGCCATGGGCGGCAACGGGATCGCCATGGACACCGGGGAAATCTTCAGCGCCCTGCAGACCGGGGTGATCGATGGCGCGGAAAACAACCCGCCGACCCTGCTCGAACACAACCACTACCAGAACGCCAAGTTCTACAGCCTGACCGGCCACCTGATCCTGCCCGAGCCCATTGTGATGTCGAAAATCACCTGGGAAAAACTCACCCCCGAACAGCAAGTGCTGGTCAAGAAAACCGCCAAGGCCGCGCAAGCCCACGAACGCACCCTGTGGGACGCCAAGTCCGCCAGCAGCGAAGAGAAACTCAAGGCCGCCGGCGTCGAGTTCATCACCGTCGACAAGAAACCTTTCTACGACGCAACCGCCTCGATCCGCGAGAAATACGGCGCGCCCTACGCCGATCTGATCAAGCGCATCGAAGCCGTTCAGTAACTCTCCCGCTCCCTTGAAAGGCCCGGCGCGCACGTCTGCACATGGGTAGACGTTCGTGCGCGCCCGGTTACGGTGAAACCCGATGAAGAATCTATTGCTGCGCTTCAACGACCGGCTGTACATGACCTGTATCTGGGTCGCCGGCCTGTCGGTCCTGGCTATTTCCCTGATCATTCCCTGGGGCGTGTTCGCCCGCTACGTGCTTGGCACCGGTTCCAGCTGGCCGGAGCCCACCGCGATACTGCTGATGATGGTGTTCACCTTCATCGGTGCCGCCGCCAGTTACCGGGCGGGTGCGCACATGGCGGTGGCCATGCTGACCGATCGCATGTCGCCCGGCATGCGCAAAGGCATGAGCCTCTTCTCGCAACTGTTGATGGCGACCATTTGCGTGTTCATGACCGTATGGGGCACCAAGCTGTGCCTGTCGACCTGGAATCAGTTCATGAGCGCCCTGCCGACCCTGCGCGTGGGCATCACCTACATGCCGATCCCCGTGGGCGGCCTGCTGACGCTGATTTTCGTGCTGGAAAAACTCTTGCTCGGTGACCAGAGCAATCGTCGGGTCGTACGTTTCGACCTGGTTGAAGAAAGTGAAGGGGCTGCCTGAATGGACGCTTTGATTCTGTTGGGCAGCTTTATCGCATTGATCCTGATCGGCATGCCGGTCGCCTACGCCCTGGGGCTTTCGGCCCTGATCGGCGCCTGGTGGATCGACATTCCGTTCCAGGCCCTGATGATCCAGGTCGCCGGGGGCGTGAACAAATTTTCCCTGTTGGCGATTCCGTTCTTCGTCCTGGCCGGCGCGATCATGGCCGAGGGCGGGATGTCCAGACGCCTGGTGGCGTTTGCCGGGGTACTGGTCGGGTTCGTACGTGGCGGCTTGTCGCTGGTCAATATCATGGCCTCGACCTTTTTCGGCGCGATTTCCGGTTCTTCAGTGGCCGATACGGCCTCGGTCGGCTCGGTGCTGATCCCGGAAATGGAGCGCAAAGGCTATCCCCGGGATTTCGCCACGGCGGTGACCGTCAGCGGTTCGGTCCAAGCGCTCCTGACCCCGCCAAGCCACAACTCGGTACTCTATTCGCTGGCCGCCGGCGGCACGGTGTCGATCGCGTCACTGTTCATGGCCGGCGTGGTGCCGGGCCTGTTGATGAGCGCCTGCCTGATGGTGCTGTGCCTGATCTTCGCGAGAAAGCGTGACTACCCCAAGGGCGAAGTCATCCCGATGCGCGAAGCCCTGAAAATCTGCGGCGAAGCCATGTGGGGCCTGATGGCCATGGTGATCATTCTCGGCGGCATTCTGTCGGGCATTTTCACCGCGACCGAATCAGCTGCCATTGCGGTGCTGTGGTCGTTCTTCGTGACCATGTTCATCTACCGCGACTACAAGTGGAGCGAACTGCCAAAACTGATGCACCGCACGGTGCGGACGATTTCGATCGTGATGATCCTGATCGGCTTCGCCGCCAGCTTTGGCTACATCATGACCCTGATGCAGATCCCGGCGAAGATCACGACGATGTTCCTGACCCTGTCGGACAACCGTTACGTGATCCTGATGTGCATCAACGTCATGCTGCTGTTGCTCGGCACGGTGATGGACATGGCACCGCTGATCCTGATCCTCACGCCTATCCTGATGCCGGTGATTCTCGGCATTGGCGTCGATCCGGTACAGTTCGGCATGATCATGCTGGTGAACCTGGGCATCGGATTGATAACACCGCCGGTGGGCGCGGTACTTTTTGTGGGGTCGGCCGTGGGTAAAGTCAGTATCGAAACAACCGTGAAGGCGCTGCTGCCATTCTATGGCGTACTGTTCCTGGTGCTGATGGCCGTGACCTACATTCCGGCGTTGTCGCTTTGGTTGCCGCATTTGGTGTTGTAATTCCTTGCTTGCAGGAGCCAGGCTTGCCGGCTCCTGCCAACCCCCCGCATCAATTGATAGCGCTGATCAACATGACACCAACACTGCTCGAACTCGAAGACGAATTCACCCACCTCACCCTCGCCCCCGAACTCGGCGCGAGCATCGTCAACTGGACCGTACTCGGCACCGGCCAGCCCTTGTTGCGTCACGCCGATGCGCAGGCGCTGAACACTGGCCTGCCCGGCAAGCTCGGCTGTTTTCCCCTGGTGCCCTGGTCCAACCGCATTGCCGAAGGCGGCTTCGATTGCCCCGATGGCTGGCTGGCGCTGGCCCCCAACAGCATCACCGATCCGCTGCCGATCCATGGCAGCGCCTGGCAGCAACCGTGGCAGGTGGTTTCCCAATCAGCGAGCGAAGTGATCCTGCAACTCGACAGCAGCACGCCATTCGCCTACCGCGCCCGGCAACGATTCGAGCTGAGCGCAGGTCGCTTGAGCATCGAGTTGCACGTCACGCATCTGGCCGAACGTGCCGCATGGCACGGGCTCGGTCTGCACCCCTACTTTCCACGTACGACGAACACTCGCCTGATGGCCCCGGCCGAACAGGTCTGGTTGTGCGATGCGTCCAAACTGCCGACACAACGCGTGGCGTTACCCGCCGATTGGGATTTCCGGCAACCCAAGGCCTTGCCCGAGACACTGGTCGACAACGGCTTTTGCCAATGGAATGGCCACTGCCTGATCCAGCAGCCTGACCTGGGTCATGAGCTGGAGTGCCAGGCCACAGGCGGCGATTACTACCTGCTTTACTGCCCGGCTGGCCTGGATTTTTTCTGTCTCGAACCGGTGAGCCACCCGGTCAACGCGCACCACCTGCCCGGCCGGCCAGGCTTGCGCTTGCTGGAGCAAGGTCAAACCTGGACGCTGGGCTTCAAGCTGCAGTACCGGGCGCTTTAAGCCGGCGCCCCCAACAACTGACTCAACACCGCACGCAACTTGCCGGGCTTGACCGGTTTGTTCAGTAGCGGTGCGTCGAGCCGTTGCAGCGAGCGCCGGCACTGGTCGGTGCGGTCGGCGGTGATGATCACCGCCGGGATAGGCCGGTGGAAATGCTCGCGCAAATGGCGCACCACATCACAGCCAACCACCGCGTGATCGAGGTGATAATCCGCCAGAATCAGTTCCGGCGCCCGTCCCTCAAGGGCTGCCAGCGCCGAGGCTTCATCGGTGGCCGTGACCACGTCGCACCCCCACTGCCCGAGCAACGCGCCCATGCTTTCCAGGATGCTCACTTCATTGTCCAGCACCAGCAATCGCCGGCCCGGCAACGGGTTACCGGTCCCCGGCTGGGGCGCTGCCTGGCTGATCGGCAAGGGGACTTCATGGGAAAGCGGCACCTCGATGCTGAACATCGAACCGCGCCCCGGCAGCGAATGCACGCCGATTCTATAGCCGAGGATCTTGGCGATGCGTTCGACGATGGCCAGCCCCAAGCCCACACCCTTACGGTCGGCGGCACGGCCGACATCCAGCTGATTGAATTCAAGGAAGATCGAGTCCAACCGGTCGGCGGCGATCCCACGCCCGGTGTCCCACACCTCCAGGCGCAGATAATCGCCCCGGCGCCGGGCACCGAGCAGGATGCTGCCTTCCTCGGTGTAGCGACAGGCATTGCTGAGGAAGTTGCGCAGGATGCGCGTCATCAGGCGCAGGTCGGTGCTGATGGCGTAATCGCCCATGTGCACCCGTAGATTCAATCCCGCCGCCTGGGCCACCGACTGGAACTCCGACACCAGCGGCCCGAGCAATTCATCCAGGCGGTAGGGTGCAATGTCCGGCTTGACCGCTGACTGATCGAGCCGGGAAATGTCCAGCAGATCGGTGAGCAGGTCTTCGGCGCCTTCCAGGGCCTGGTGTGTGCGCTCGACCAGCACCTGCTCGACGTCCGGCAACTTGCGCTCGCGCAAGGTCGAGATCAGCAAACGCGCGGCGTTCAGCGGTTGCAGCAGGTCATGACTGGCGGCGGCGAGGTATTTGTCCTTGCTGCGATTGGCCGCTTCGGCGGCGTCACGGGCGTCGCGCAGGGCCTGGGCGATCTGTTTACGCTGGGTGATCTGCTGCTGCAGGTTGCGGTTGGCTTCGAGCAGTTCATCGGTGCGCGCAGTGACGCGCAGCTCCAGTTCGTCATTGAGTTGTTGCAGGCGCTGCTGGGCCTGTTTGCGCTCGGTGATGTCGGCGACAAAACCTTCCACCAGGCCTTCCTGGCCGGGCTTGAGCAGCAGGTTCATCAGCACATCGAGGTGGCTGCCGTCCTTGCGGCGCAAGCGGGTTTCGTAACCGTGCAGGTTGTGTTGGCGCCTGAGGATTTCACCGATGGTTTCCAGTTCCTGCACGCCACCGGCAAACAGGTTGCTGGCCAGGTCGTTCAGGGAAAACAGCACCTCCTGCGGGTCCTGATAACCGAGCATGCGCGCCAGCGCCGGGTTGGCGGCCCGCATGCCATCTTGCAGGCTGGCCTGGAAAATCCCGTGGACCGCGTTTTCGAACAGCCATTTGTAGCGGTTGCGTTCGGCTTCCAGTTCCTCCAGGCGCGCGGCCAGTTCCGGGTAATGGCTCTTGCGGGCCGAGTGGCTGCCCAGTCCCAGCAGCCCGGCCAGGGCCCGTTGTTGTTCGTCAGAGGGCTTCGCCATAGACGACCTCGACATCACGCTGGCTGGACTCGCGCGGATTGGTCAGGATGCATGGGTCATGCATCGCGTGTTGCGACAGGAACGGAATGTCCGACGTGCTGACCCCATGCAAGCCAAGGGTTTCATGGAAGCCAATGGCGTGTTTGAGGGCGATCAGGTGTTCGACCAGTCGCCCGCAAATCTGCCGCTGGTTCAAACCCCGGCAATCGATGCCAAAGGTTTCGGCGATAACCTTGAAACGCTCAGGCGCCGAACTGTAGTTGAACGCCACGACGTGCTCCACCAGCACCGCGTTGCACAGGCCATGGGGCAAATCGAGGAAACCGCCCAGGCTGTGGGACATCGCATGCACGGCACCAAGGATCGCATTGGAGAACGCCAGCCCGGCCTGCATGCTGCCGAGCATGATTTTTTCGCGCAGGGCGATGTCCGTCGGGTTGGCGATCATTTGCACCAGATTGCCGTTGATCAGGCGCATCGCCTCCAGCGCATGGGGATCGGTCAGCGGCCCGTGACCGGTGGACACGAAGGCTTCGATGGCGTGCACCAGGGCGTCGATGCCAGTACAGGCCGACAGGAACGGGTCCATGCTCAGGGTAGTTTCCGGGTCGATCAGCGACACGTCCGGCACCACCGCCTTGCTGACGATGGAGAACTTCATGCGTTCCTGCTGATTGGAAATGATCACGAATTGCGAGACGTCGGCCGAGGTGCCGGCGGTGGTCGGTATCAGGATCAGCGGCGGGCTGGGCACCCGGACGGTGTCTACCCCTTCAAATTCAAGGATGCTGCGACCGTGGGCGACGACAATACCGATGCCTTTGCCGCAATCCATCGGGCTCCCGCCGCCGACGGCGACGATCACATCACAGTGGTTTTCCCGGTACAGCTCGGCGCCGAGCATGACCTCTTCGACCCGCGGGTTGGGCGAGACGGCGCTGTAAAGGCAGTATTCGATGCCCAGCGCTTGCAGGCTGGCTTCGACATCGGCGACCCAACCGGCGGCAATGACCCCCGGATCGCTGACAACCAACACCTTGCGCGCGCCAAAGGTCTTGGCGTAATTGCCGACGTTGTGCCGGCAGCCGGCACCGAAGATGATTTCAGGCGAGACGAATTTACGCAGCTGACTGAGACTCTGGCTCATTGGAAAGCCTGTTTTTTATTGTTTTGGAAGGTAAAGCCACACTAACGCATCCGGCAGCGAATGCAATCAGACCAAGGTCATCTGCCTGGATCCTCCTAACACTGAAAATCCCTGTGGGAGCGAGCCTGCTCGCGAAAGCGGTGGGTCAGTCTCCCACTGATATTGAATGTGACGGCCTCTTCGCGAGCAGGCTCGCTCCCACAAGGTGATCGGCGCTCCATTTATCCGCGGTAGATCAGCCGTGAAGCCTTCTCATTGCGCAACGTCAGATGCTCCATGCCCTGCCCCGGCGCTTCGGCTTCCTCCCGTGCCTTGAGAATGACGCCATGGTGCGGCGACTTGCTGCACACCGGGTCGGCATTGGCGGCATCACCGGTCAGCATGAAGGCCTGGCAGCGGCAGCCACCCAGGTCCTTGTGCTTTTCATCACAGGAACGGCAAGGCTCCTTCATCCAGGCATCGCCACGAAATCGGTTGAAACCGAAGGAATCGTTCCAGATGTGCTCGATACTCTGATCGCGCACATTGGGAAACTGCACCGGCAATTGCCGGGCGCTGTGACACGGCAACGCCGTGCCGTCGGGGGTGATGTCGAGAAACAGGTTGGCCCACCCGTTCATGCACGTCTTGGGACGTTCCTCGTAGTAATCCGGGGTGACGAAGATCAACTTGCACGGATGGCCTTGCGCCTCAAGCTGCTCGCGGTACTCGTTAGTGATGCGCTCGGCACGCTGCAACTGCTCGCGGGTCGGTAACAGGCCGACGCGGTTGAGCTCGGCCCAGCCATAGAACTGACAGGTGGCCAATTCGACGAAGTCCGCTTCCAGTTCAAGGCACAGCTCAATGATCTGTGCGATCCGGTCGATGTTGTGCCGATGGGTGACGAAGTTCAGCACCATCGGATAGCCCTGGGCTTTCACCGCCCGGGCCATGGCGAGCTTTTGGGCGAAGGCCTTGCGCGAGCCCGCCAGCATGTTATTCACCGCTTCGTCGGCGGCCTGGAAACTGATCTGGATATGGTCCAGACCGGCGACCTTGAAGTCGCGAACCTTCTGCTCGGTCAGGCCGATGCCCGAGGTGATCAGGTTGGTGTAGTAACCCATGTCTCGCGCGGCCTTGATCAACTGCGCCAGATCCTGACGCACCAGTGGCTCGCCACCGGAGAATCCCAATTGCGCGGCGCCCATGTCCCGTGCTTCGCGGAACACGCGAATCCATTCTTCGGTGCTCAATTCCTCGCCGTGGCGGGCAAAGTCCAGTGGGTTGGAGCAATACGGGCATTGCAGCGGGCAGCGATAGGTCAACTCCGCCAGTAACCACAGCGGCGGCCCCGGCGGCGCATCACTCGATCCAGAACTGCGCATGGGCCACCTCCAGAAAGGCCAGCACATCCTCGTCGATCCCCGGTACGCCCGGGAAATCCGCCGTGAGTCGATCAATGATCGTTGCGACGCTGCGCTCACCATCCAGCAGATTGAGAATCTGCCCGGCGCTGGCGTTGAGCTTGATCATGCCTTCGGGGTACAGCAGCACATGGCAGTCCTGGCGCGGCTCCCATTGCAGGCGAAACCCCCGGCGCAACGACGGTGACTGCTCGCGGTCGATCAGGCTCACAGGGCAATCCCCCGATGCCAGACGGGGTCGCGGGTGACGGTGTGATACGGCGGGCGTTGCAGTTCATAGGCCATGCTCATGGCATCGAGCATGCCCCACAGCACATCCAGCTTGAATTGCAGGATCTGCAACATGCGTTGTTGGGCCTCGAGGGTAACGTAATGCGCCAGGGTGATGCGCAAGCCGTGTTCGACATCGCGCCGGGCCTGGCTCAGCCGCGCGCGGAAGTACTCGTAACCGCTGACGTCGATCCACGGGTAATGGCTGGGCCAGGCGTCGAGCCGCGATTGATGGATCTGCGGCGCGAACAATTCGGTCAGCGAGCTGCTGGCCGCTTCCTGCCAACAGGCACGACGGGCGAAATTGACGTAGGCATCCACAGCGAAGCGTACACCCGGCAGGACCCGTTCCTGCGACAGGACCTGCTCGCGATCAAGCCCCACCGCTTCGCCCAGGCGCAACCAGGCTTCGATGCCGCCTTCGCTGCCGGGCACGCCGTCGTGATCGAGGATACGTTGCAGCCATTCGCGGCGCACGTCCCGGTCGGGGCAATTGGCGAGGATCTCGGCGTCCTTGAGCGGGATGTTGACCTGGTAGTAAAAGCGATTGGCGACCCAGCCCTGGATCTGCTCACGGGTGGCGCGGCCTTCGTACATCGCCACATGGTAGGGGTGGTGGATGTGGTAGTAGACGCCTTTGGCGCGCAGGGCGGCTTCGAACTCGGTGGGGGTCATTGCTGTATCGGTCATTACGATCTCCTGGAGGCTTTGCGGTGGCTGGTCTGGCCCCTTCGCGAGCAGGCTCGCTCCCACAGTGGATTGCGGTGCCCTTGTGGGAGCGCGCCTGCTCGCGAAGGCGTCAATCTCTACAGCACAATATCCATGCCGTCGTAAGCCACTTCGATCCCCCGCCGCTCCAGCAGCGCCCGTTCGGCCGAGTCTTCGTCGAGGATCGGATTGGTGTTGTTGATGTGAATCAGCACCTTGCGCTGGCGGGGAAAACCTTCCAACAGTTCAAGCATGCCGCCGGGCCCGCTCTGGGCCAGATGGCCCATTTCGCTGCCAAGGCTCTGCCCGACTTCGCAAACGCGCATCTCGTCGTCGCGCCACAGGGTGCCGTCCAGCAGCAGGCAATCGGCGCGCTGCATCCAGCCCAGCACTTCGTCGTCGACTTGCCCCAACCCTGGCGCGTAGAACAATGAAGCGCCGCTGCTCAGGTCTTCAATGAACAAGCCAAGGGTGTCCCCCGGCTGCGGGTTGCCACGATGGGGCGAATACGGCGGTGCATTGCTGACCAGTGGAATCGCGTGAAACCGCAGGTGTGCGCAGGCCGCGATACTGAACGGCTCACGATCCAGAGCAATCGGCCGCCACTGCAACCCGCCGTTCCAGTGACTGAGCATGGTGAAGAGCGGGAAGCCACTGCTGAGGTCCTGATGAACCCTTTCGGTGCACCAGACGTCATGCGGGCAACCTTCGCGCAGGCTCAGCAGGCCGGTGCAATGATCGATCTGGCTGTCCAGCAGCACCACGCCGGCGATGGCGGTATCGCGTAACCGACGCGCCGGTTGCAGCGGCGCAAAACTCTCGAATTGCGCGCGGATGTCCGGTGAAGCATTGCACAGCACCCAGTCCACTCCGTTGTCGCTCAGGACGATCGATGACTGCGTACGTCGCTGCGCGCGCAGGCTGCCATTACGCACGCCGGCGCATTGGCGACAATTGCAGTTCCACTGCGGAAAACCACCACCGGCGGCGGAACCCAGAACGCGGATGTGCATGAGCAATGCTCCAGAAGGCAGGCCCGGCCAACGCGACGGCTGGCCGGGTGAATCATCAACGGTTGGCGAAATACATCGTCACTTCGAAGCCAATGCGCAGATCGGTAAACGCGGGTTTAGTCCACATGGGTCATTCCTCTTCTTGTGCCGGGTGATTCCGGTAACACCATTAATGCACGGGGCGCAGGGCACCCGAATGCTACTTTCGAAGGAGGTTTGGGGGTGCGTTGGTAGGGGGCAGGCACACAAAACCAATGTGGGAGCGGGCCTGCTCGCGAAGAGGCCAGCACATTCAACATTGATGTTGGATGTCAGACCGCTTTCGCGAGCAGGCTCGCTCCCACAGTGATGATGGGGTGTTGTCAGGAAGTTAGAAGAACCCGAGCGGATTGATGTCGTAGCTCACCAGCAGGTTTTTGGTCTGCTGATAATGGTCGAGCATCATCTTGTGGTTTTCCCGGCCGACACCGGACTTCTTGTAACCACCGAACGCAGCATGCGCCGGGTACAGGTGGTAGCAGTTGGTCCACACCCGCCCGGCCTTGATCGCGCGGCCCATGCGATAGGCGCGGTTGATGTCGCGGGTCCACAGGCCGGCGCCCAGGCCGAACTCGGTGTCGTTGGCGATGGCCAGGGCTTCGGCTTCGTCCTTGAAGGTGGTCACACCCACCACCGGGCCGAAGATTTCTTCCTGGAACACGCGCATTTTGTTAGTGCCCCTGAGCAGCGTCGGCTGGATGTAATAGCCGCTGGACAGATCGCCCTCCAGACGCTCCGCCGCGCCGCCGGTGAGCAACTGGGCGCCCTCCTCCTGGGCGATGTTCAGGTAGGAGAGGATCTTGTCGTATTGCTGCTGTGACGCTTGGGCGCCGACCATGGTCTCGGTGTCCAGCGGATTGCCGCGTTTGATCTTGACGATTTTCTTCATGACTTCGGCCATAAAGGGTTCGTAGATCGATTCCTGCACCAGCGCCCGGGATGGGCAGGTACAGACTTCGCCCTGGTTGAAAAACGCCAGCACCAGGCCTTCGGCGGCCTTTTCAATGAACGCGGGCTCGGCGTTCATGATGTCTTCGAAGAAAATGTTCGGCGACTTGCCGCCCAACTCCACGGTAGACGGAATGATGTTCTCGGCGGCGCAATGCAGGATGTGCGCACCCACCGGGGTCGAGCCGGTGAAGGCGATTTTGGCGATGCGCTTGCTGGTGGCCAACGCCTCGCCGGCTTCACGACCGAAACCCTGGACAATGTTCAGCACGCCCGCCGGCAGCAAATCGGCGATCAGTTCGGCGAAAACCATGATCGACAACGGCGTCTGCTCCGCTGGCTTGAGCACGATGCAGTTACCCGCGGCCAGGGCCGGCGCAAGCTTCCAGGCGGCCATCAGCAGCGGGAAGTTCCACGGAATGATCTGTCCGACCACGCCCAACGGCTCGTGGAAGTGATAGGCCGTGGTCAGTTCGTTGATCTCGGCAGCACCACCCTCCTGGGCGCGGATGCAGCCGGCGAAGTAACGGAAATGGTCGGCCGCCAGCGGTACGTCGGCGTTGAGGGTTTCGCGCACGGCCTTGCCGTTGTCCCAGGTTTCGGTGACGGCGAGGACTTCCAGATTCTGCTCGATGCGGTCGGCGATTTTAAGCAGCACCAGGGAGCGGTCCTGGGCCGAAGTCTTGCCCCAGGCATCAGCGGCGGCATGCGCGGCGTCGAGGGCCTTGTCGATGTCGGCGGCGCTCGAGCGTGGGAATTCGGCGATCACCTCACCGTTGACCGGCGAGGTATTGGTGAAGTACTCGCCATTGACCGGCGCGACGAATTCGCCGCCGATGAAGTTGCCGTAGCGGGGTTTAAAGGAAACGACGGCGCCGGGTGTTCCGGGTTGGGCGTAGATCATGATGAGCCTCTGTCTGGGTCGATGCCTGTACAGGCGATGAACCGATACTAGAGACCCCCGCGCGCCGGACGAATGCATCGTTGGCAGGAGGGGCTCTCGTTATTTGGTCGTAGGTTTCACTCCAATTCCTCTCCTGTGGGAGCGAGCCTGCTCGCGAAGGCGACGTGTCAGGTACAACGTTGCTGAATGACACACCGCTATCGCGGGCAGGCTCGCTCCCACCAGGGGTCAGGTGGTGGGTCCGGGGTCAGTGCCTGGCCACCAGATCCTTGGGCAGCTTGAAGGTCCAGAGCATGCCGCCCTGGTTGAAGTCCTTCACCCGCTTGGCCACTTCGCCGCCCCACAGCGGTACCGCGCCGCCCCAGCCGGAGAGCACCGAGACGTACTGCTCGCCGTCCATTTCCCAGGTCACCGGCGAGCCGAGCACGCCGGAGCCGGTCTGGAATTCCCAGACCTTTTCGCCGGTCTTGGCATTGAACGCCTGCAGGAAGCCTTCCGGCGTGCCGGTGAACACCAGGTTGCCTTTAGTGGTCAGCACCCCGCCCCAGAGCGGCGCAAAGTTCTTGTGGCGCCAGACTTCCTTGCCGGTTTTCGGGTCGATGGCCCGCAGCACGCCGATGTAGTCTTCGTTCAACGGCTTGATGGTGAACCCGGCGCCGAGGAACGCCGCGCCTTTCTTGTAGGCGATGCCCTCGTTCCAGATGTCCATGCCCCACTCGTTGGACGGCACGTAGAACAGCCCGGTGTCCTTGTTGTAGGCCATCGGCATCCAGTTTTTCGCACCAAGGAACGCCGGCGCGACGAACACCGAACTGCCTTTGGCCTCCGAACCCGGTGCGCCGGGGCGGCTGGCTTCGTTGTAGATCGGCCGGCCGTTCTTATCCAGGCCGGTGGCCCAGGTGATCTTGTCGACAAACGGAAAGCCGCGGATGAATTTGCCGTTGGTGCGGTCCAGCACGTAGAAGAAACCGTTACGGTCGGCAGTGGCCGCCGCTTTGATTTCCTTGCCGCCTTCGCTGTAGTTGAACGACACCAGTTCGTTCACGCCGTCATAGTCCCAGCCGTCGTGGGGCGTGCTCTGGAAATGCCACTTGATGGTGCCGTCGTCCGGGTTGAGTGCCAGGCGCGACGACGAATAGAGGTTGTCGCCCGGCCGCAGGTGCGAGTTCCAGGGTGCCGGGTTACCGGTGCCGAACAGCAACAGATTGGTTTCCGGGTCGTAATAACCGCCAAGCCATGGTGCCGCACCGCCGGTCTTCCACAGGTCGCCCGGCCAGCTCTTGCCTGCCTCGCCGCCGGAAATGCCGTTTTCCACGGCTTTGCCGTCTTTGTAGACGTAGCCCATGTGGCCTTCGACCGTTGGTCGACTCCAGAGCAAATTACCGTTTTTCGGGTCGTAAGCTTCGATCTTGCCCACCACCCCGAACTCGCCACCGGCCACGCCGGTAATCAGCTTGCCGTTGATCACCAGGGGCGCGGCACTGATCGAATAGCCTTCCTTGTGGTCGGCGACTTTCTTGCTCCAGACCACTTTGCCGGTGTCCTTGTTCAGCGCCACCAGCTTGGCGTCGAGGGTGCCGAAGATCACCAGGTCGCCGTACAACGCGACGCCCCGGTTGATCACATCGCAGCAGGGACGAATGTCATCCGGCAGGCGCGCATCGTACTGCCAGAGCTTCTTGCCGGTGCGCGCATCCACCGCGAAAACCCGCGAGTAGGAACCGGTCATGTACATCACGCCGTCCTTGACCATCGGCTGCGCTTGCTGGCCGCGCTGCTTTTCGCCACCGAAGGAAAACGCCCACGCCGGTCGCAGTTCCTTGACGTTGTCGACGTTGAGAATATCCAGTGGGCTGTAGCGCTGACCCTGGACGCCCAGGCCATTGGTAACGACCTGCTCCGGGTTTTTGGGGTCCTGAAGAATGTCCTCGTCGGAAACCCCGGCCAATGCCTGGCCGGACAACAGCATGGCACTGAGCAACAGGCTCAAGACGAAGGGCTGGCGACGTGCGGGTTGAGTCATGACGGCTTCCTCTGCGGATTGTTGTTATTTCCGGGAAATTTTCCCGGTCTGGAGCAGATTCTTGGGCGCCGCCGCCCTGACAACAATTGGCCGCAATGTGGAGATTTCTAGTTCCTTGGTACAGGTTCGGAAGGAATGGACAACTGCCCCCTGCGGGAGCGAGCCTGCTCGCGCCCACAGGGGATGGGGGGTGAGTCAGTTGTTTGCGTTGGAATCCACCCGCGTCATCCGGGCGCGCTCGTAGCGCGGGTACAAATGACTGACGCTGCGAATCAGCTCATAGCGGCTCAGGCTGATCCCGGCGAATCGCTCGGGGATGGGGCTGCGGATCATTTCGGCCATGTCGCTGCCATGGGCCGCGCCCTCGCGCATCAACTGGTCGAGCCAGTTCAGGTAATCGCGCATTTGCGCAAAGGGTCCGGCATCGCGGGCGACCGGTCCATGGCCGGGCACGATCTGCGTCCAGGGCAACCCCTGCAGGGTCGCGAGATCGGCCAGCCACACCGCCAGCCCCGGGCTGTTGGGCGTGGTCAGTGCCCGTTGATAAAACACCAGGTCCCCGGCAAACAGCACGCCGGTTTGCTGGTCGAGAATAGCCAGATCCGCACCGGTATGCCCACCCAGACTTAGCAGGCGCAGATCATGATTCCCAAAACGTTCCACGCCGGGGGTCAGCGTAAGGTTCGGCAGCACCACCTCGGTGCCGCGCATCCAGTCCCCCACCAGCCGGTACATGTTCTCGGCCATGGCGTCGCCTTGCTTGTGCAGCAGTTCGGTGGTGCCGGCCAGTGCACCTATCGGCACATCGGCAAACGCCTGGTTGCCCAATACATGATCGGGGTGATGATGGGTCAGCAGGACCCTGATCACCGGTTTGTCGGTGGTGGCGGCAATGGCCCGGCGCATGGCCTCGCCGTATCGCCTGGACGGGCCGCTATCAATCACCACGACGCCACGCTCGGTGACGATGAACGCGGTGTTGACGATGTTGCCGCCATTGTCCCTGGCGAAATTATCGATGCTGCCTTCCAGCAGCCAGGTGTCTTCGGCGATCTGCCTGGGCTTGAGCGAATATTCGAGATCGGCCATGACCGGCAAACACAGGCCGATCAACAACAGCAGCATCCAGCGCATGACAGGCTCCTTCAGGTCAGGGTATGACCGCATCGAACTGATTGCCGCTGTTATCGCGCAACAACAGCCGCGTCTGCCCTGCCCCTTCGATATCGAACGCCAGGCTGGGGTTTTCGCTGACGGCGGGGAACAGTTCGAGGCGTGCCAGCAGTTGATCATGCTGATTACGCAACTCAGCTTGATTGATGAAAAATTCCGGGATGCCACTGACCATGCCGTTGTCCATCGGATGCGCCACCTGCAGGCGCAGGCGACTGAAATCCTCGCGCGGATACCGGCCGCCCAGCACTTCACCGATGTGCTCTTCCCAACCGGCCTGGGTACGTACCACGCTCGGCGCGGTGCAGCCGCCACCGGCCGCATCAATCAGCGTTGAACCGACATGCCACAGGCCGTCACGGGTCAACACCGCCGCACGCAGGGGCGTGGCCTGTTCCACGCGGATGCGGATCGACAGCCACGGCAACACACCCGCCTGCGGCTCGAAATCGACGATTTTCGGCAAGGGGTTGAGTTCGGCCCAGGCGAGGATTTTCACGACATCGCCCTTGAACGCCCGGGCATCGATTTCCAGCGGCACCTGCCGCGCGTCTTCGGCAAATGGCGGCGCCAACAGCTTGACCCGCTCATCGAACACAAACGGCGCATCGCCGAGCATCTGCTTGTGATAGAAGCTCCACATCACCGATGGCACCGGGTCTTTACCGGAATCGACGGCGGCGGCATGGGCCGCCACGCTCAAACAGCAGGCCAACAGACAACGCCTTTGCCATTTCATCGCCTGCTCCTATTGGTACATCTCGGGCACGTCGTAACGCAGGCCGTAATGGTCGTAGAGGGTTTTCACCGAACCGTCGCGGATCAGGCTTTCCAGCGCCTCTTCCACGGCATAGGCCAATTGGCGGTTGCTTTCGTGTACCGCCATGCCGATCTCCCAGAGCTGCTTGCCCATGTTCGGGTAGGCGTTCTGCGCCAGAGCCCATTGCGGATCGGCCGCTTCATGCACCTGCCAGTCAATTTCGCCGCGCATGGCCATGACCGCGTCCACCTCGCCGGCCTTCATCGCGGCGAACGCCTGGGGCACGCCCGGATAGTGGCGGGTCTTGCCAGCGAGCATGCCGTTGAACACCGAGGTCAGGTAGAACGAGGGCACGCTGTCGACTTCGACGCCGATCGGGTGCTGCTCGAACACCGCGACGCTGGCGACCTTGTCCAGTCGGCGGCGGTCGTAGGCGACTTGCCATTGCTCATTCTGGTACGGCCCGAACATCACCACATGGCCGTTCTCCAGCTCGCCGAATTCGTTGCGCTTTTGCGCGTAGTCGCGGTCGTAAGGCACGCGCAACATCAGGTCGGCCAGTTGCTGATTGTGCAACGGGCTGCTGCGCCAGATGTAATCGCGCAGATCGTCGTCAAGCTTCTCGCCGGCTGGCACCCAGATCAGCGTCAGGCGCACGCCCAACGCCTTGGCCAAGGCCTGGGCGAGTTCCACGTCAACGCCACGGGGCTGACCGGCCTGTTCAAAACTGTAGGGGGCAAAATCCTTGTAGATCGCCACCTTCAACTCGCCGGCGGCGATCATTTCGTCATAGTTGCGAACCTGCGCCTGCACCGACTGGCAGCACAGCCACACAGCGCTGATCAACACCGCGAGCAGGCGCATGGGTCACTCCTCGACGCGGACGCTGTCCAGGTAGGTGCGCACCGCCCACAGGGCTTCCTGACTCAGGTAGTCGGCCATTTTCGGCATGTACACCCGACCGTCACGCACCGCGCCATGGCGCACTCGCTCCACGAACCATTCATCGCCCGACTCACCGGCGTCGAGCATGCGCAAGTCCGGGGCGATCCCGCCCGACTTGGCTTCCAGGCCATGACAGGCCGCGCAGTTCTGGTTGTAGGCCGACGCACCGATTTCCACGGCTTTGTCGTGCTCCGGGGCCGTGCGATAAGGGTTCACGGCGGCCCAGCCATCGGCGTCCAATTGCACCCCGGCCTCCTTGATCGGGGTCAGGCCCTGAGTGGCGACGGCCTGCGGCACCACATTGCCGTGGGCCCAGACGGCACCCGCACTGATGAGACCGGCCAACAGCCCGGTGACGAGCAAGGCGTTGCGTTTTGTTGTCATTGTTATGCCCTCAGGATTGCACGCAAAACCTCTTGGCAGAGGCTATGGCAGCCATCTTAGAAACCCCGGGATCATGGCCCCATGCTGCTTTGGTGGCCGCCGTCTAATCCCTTGGTAGTAAGGCGTTGGACGGACTTCCAAATCAGGTGGTCCATGGGAAGTTTTCCCGGCAACGGCGGGACTTTTTCCGTATCCGTCGCACGCCCGGCGCCCCACCCTGTGCAGGCCAAAACCTCCACTGGGAACTGCAACCATGACAATAAGATCGCTACCCGCCCTTTCCTCCTTGAGCCTCGCCATACAGGCTTTTCTGCTGGTCGGCAGCCTGTCCCTGAGCGCGGCCGGTTACGCCGGAACCGCACCGGCCGCCACCGGCAAGGTGAGCTGGGAAGACATCGCCAACGATCACCTGACCACCAGGGACGTGCTGCAATACGGCATGGGCACCAACGCCCAGCGCTGGAGCCCGTTGGCCCAGGTCAACGACCAGAACGTGTTCAAGCTGACCCCGGCCTGGTCCTATTCGTTTGGCGACGAGAAACAGCGCGGCCAGGAGTCCCAGGCCATCGTCAGCGACGGCGTGGTGTACGTCACCGGTTCGTATTCGCGGGTATTCGCCCTGGATGCCAGGACCGGCAAGCGCCTGTGGACCTACAACCACCGCCTGCCGGACAACATTCGGCCCTGCTGCGACGTGGTCAACCGTGGCGCGGCGATCTTCGGCGACAAGATCTACTTCGGCACCCTCGATGCACGACTGATCGCCCTGGACAAGAACACCGGTAAAGTGGTGTGGAACAAGAAATTCGGCGACCACGCCGCCGGCTACACCATGACCGGCGCGCCGGTGCTGATCAAGGACAAGACCAGCGGCAAGGTCCTGCTGATCCATGGCAGCTCCGGCGATGAGTTCGGTGTGGTCGGGCAGCTCTTCGCCCGCGATCCGGACACTGGCGAAGAGGTCTGGATGCGGCCTTTCGTCGAAGGCCACATGGGACGTTTGAACGGCAAGGACAGTACGCCGACCGGCGACGTCAAGGCGCCGTCGTGGCCGAACGACCCGACCACCGAAACCGGCAAGGTCGAGGCCTGGAGCCATGGCGGTGGCGCCCCTTGGCAGAGCGCCAGTTTCGATGCCGAAACCAACACGATCATTGTCGGTGCCGGCAACCCGGGGCCCTGGAACACATGGGCGCGCACCTCCAAGGATGGCCACCCACGGGATTACGACAGCCTCTATACCTCAGGCCAGGTCGGCGTCGACCCGAGCACCGGCGAGGTGAAATGGTTCTACCAGCACACGCCGAACGATGCCTGGGACTTCTCCGGCAACAACGAGCTGGTGCTGTTCGACTACAAGGACAAGGACGGAAAAACGGTCAAGGCCACCGGCCATGCCGACCGCAACGGTTTCTTCTACGTGGTCGACCGCAATAACGGCAAATTGCAGAACGCCTTCCCTTTCGTCGACAACATCACCTGGGCCAGCCATATCGACCTCAAGACCGGGCGTCCGGTGGAAAACGAGGGCCAGCGTCCGGCCAAGCCGCTGCCGGGGGAAACCAAGGGCAAACCGGTGGAAGTGTCGCCGCCGTTCCTCGGTGGCAAGAACTGGAACCCCATGGCCTACAGCCAGGACACCGGGCTGTTCTACATTCCGGGCAACCAATGGAAAGAGGAGTACTGGACCGAAGAGGTCAGCTACAAGAAAGGCTCGGCCTATCTGGGCATGGGTTTTCGCATCAAGCGCATGTACGACGATCACGTCGGCACCCTGCGGGCGATGAACCCGACCACCGGCAAAGTGGTCTGGGAGCACAAGGAACACCTGCCGTTGTGGGCCGGTGTACTGGCGACCAAGGGCAACCTGGTGTTCACCGGCACCGGTGACGGTTTCTTCAAGGCCTTCGATGCGAAAACAGGCAAGGAGCTGTGGAAGTTCCAGACCGGCAGCGGCATCGTCTCGCCACCGATCACTTGGGAACAGGATGGCGAGCAGTACATCGGCGTGACCGTCGGCTACGGCGGCGCGGTGCCGTTGTGGGGCGGCGACATGGCCGAGCTGACCAAACCGGTGGCTCAGGGCGGGTCGTTCTGGGTGTTCAAGATCCCGAGCTGGGATAACAAGACAGCGCAGAAGTAATCCACCCCACCCCTCTCTGTGGGAGCGAGCCTGCTCGCGAAGGACCCGAGACCGCCGTGGTGCACCAGGCACCCCGCGTCATCGTTGACGACCTTCGCGAGCGGGCTCGCTCCCACGCGGGAACCCGGAGATTTGCCATGAACTATCTGCCACTTCTTTTGCTATTGACCCTTTCCACCGCATACGCCGACAACGACGACACCCCACTGATCATCAACGGCTGCACCATCGCCGAACACAGCCAGTGCCCCGGCGCCGATCTCAAGGGCGCCAACCTGAGCAACCTGGACCTGCGCCACATGAACCTTAGCGGCGCCGACCTGCGCGAGGCCGACCTGCGTCACGCCCGCCTCGACCTGGCCAACCTGGAAAAGGCCCGGCTGCAAGGCGCCAACCTGACCCGCGCCAGCCTGCAACAAAGCAACGCGCGACTGGCTGATTTCACCTCGGCCAATCTGATGGCGATCCAGGGCTGGGGAATGTTCGCCCAGGGCGCGCAATTCGAGAAGGCCAACCTCAGCGCCGCCTACCTGCAATTCGCCCGCCTCTCCGGGGCCAGTCTGCACCACACCAACCTGCGCGCCGCCGACCTGGAAATGACCTGGCTGAGCAAGGCCGACCTCAAGGACGCCGACCTCAGCGACGCCAACCTGCAAGAAGCCAAGCTGGGCGAAAGCAACCTGGCCCACGCCAACCTGAGCGGCTCGCGCCAGCATTATGCGAATTTCCAGGATGCGAACATGGAGGGCTGCACGGGGTGCCCGACGACGTGGGACAGGTGAGTTTCAAAACAACACTCGCTCCCACAGTTTTCAACCCTGCGTCACCCCGCCTTGCGCACCACCCCCATATCAATCCCCAGATGCACCAGTTCGGCATGGGAACTGACCTGCAGTTTGCTCTTGAGCAATGTCAGGTGATTGGACACGGTCTTGCTGCTGATGCTCAACTGCTCGGCGATTTGCCGCGCCGGGGTGCCTTTGGCGAGCATCACGAAAATCTCCAGTTCGCGCTGGGTCATGCTCTGCAGGCGCGGGTCGCTGGCGTCCTGTTGCGGATGGCAGGCCAATTGAGTGGCCAGCGGCTGTTCGATGTAGGCATGGCCGGCGAGGACTCGGCGCACGGCCTCGATCAACACCTCAGGCGCCGAGCTTTTGGTCAGGTAGCCCGACGCCCCGGCGTCCAGTGCCTGACGCACCAAAGGCAATTCATCGTGCATGCTGAAAAACAGCACCCGCAGTTGCGGCAAGCGTTGGCGCAGGCGTCGGGTGGTTTCCAGGCCGCTGATGCCCGGCAAGCCGAAGTCCATGATCACCAGATGCGGGACGCTTTCCTGGACCCGGATCAGCGCCTCTTCACCGGTCGCCGCTTCACGGACTTCCATCGCCGGCAACACGGCGCGTAACAGGCTGGCGTAGCCCTGGCGGACTACCGCGTGGTCATCGACCAGCAGAATATTCATGAAGCCTCCAAAGGCATGCTCAAGGTCAACGCCCATCCGGCGCCGGGGTGGCTGATGATGCGCAGGTCACCGCCCAGGCTGCGGGCGCGTTCGCGCATCGAATGCAGGCCGACACCGGGACGCCGGGATGGCGCGGCACCACGACCGTTATCGCGCACCAGCAGACGCAAGTGCGCACCGTGGTGTTGCAGACGAACCCGCACCTGACTGGCCTCGGCATGCCGGGCGATGTTGGTCAGGGCTTCCTGCAGCAGGCGGTACAGATGGGTCTTGTCCGCTGCCGACAGCGACGGTAACCGCGCACTGGTCCGCAACTGACAATCGATGCCCTGGCGGCCCTGCCATTGCTCCACCAGCAAGGCGAAAGCGTCGGCCAGCGACAAGTGCTGCAAGACCACCGGATAGAGGTTGTGCACCAGCGCGCGAAACCCCTGTTGCAGATGCTCGCAGTTGTGTTCCAGCTCTCGTACCGTGCGCTCGACGGTCTCCGGTCGATCCGCCACCAGGCGCAACAGGCAAGCCTGGGCACGAATGCCGGCCAGGTATTGGCCGAGATCGTCGTGCAGGGTCTGGGCCAGCTGCGTACGCTCCTGCTCCTGCACCGCCAACAGCGCCTGGGTCAGCCTGGCATTATCGCTACCGGCCTGTTCCAGCGCGTCGGTCATGCGGTTGAAATGCGTCGCCAATTGCCGCGCCTCCGGTCCCCCTTCTGGACGTAGGCGCACTGTGAGCTGTCCGGCACACACCTGCTGGAATGCCCGCAGCAGCTCATCGAGCAGACCCATGCCGCGACGCACGGCCCAGCGGATGGTCAGCAGACTGACCACCAGGGCCATCGCACACAGGCTGAGCAGTTGTTGCACGGAGTCCCAGACTTCGTCGATTTCATCCCGTGGATCAAGCGCAATCTGCACCCGTCGGCCATCCGCCAGATCGAGGATTCTGGCGCCATGACGCACTTCGGCGAACAGCAGGCGGCCCAGCCAGGCATCGAGCCCGCCTTGCACGGCTAGCGGTGGCTGTTCATCCGGCCCCAGCCAGCGTACGCGGACGTGGCGCAGGCCTTGGGTCAGCCGCGGTTGCAGGCTGATCGGGTCACGTTCGGCGGTTTCGCTCAGGTACTCGACCACCGCTTCGGCCGATTGCAGTTCACGCTCCACATCCTCCAACGCCTGATGCATCAGCAACAGCATGCACGCCAGGGTGACCAGGGTGAAAAAACCGCAGACCCACAGGTTGATCCGCCACAGCGCTGACATGGCTAGCGTCCCGGTGTCGCGGGCATGACCTGCAACGGCGCGGGATGCGGCGCGTGAAGCCGGTCGACGCCGACCAGGGTCAAAATCAGCAGAAACGGCAGGAGCAGCGCTTTGACGATACGCATGGTCAATCCCCTCCATAGCAGTGGCCGTTGTCGACCATGCTAAAACCGCGCCGTCCGGCGCGGTCTACTACCTTGGTACTGGCCGGTTGGTACTTTCTGCATATTTCCACCACGGGACGGGCTTCCTATGCTGGCGCTACCTGTGATGGAGTGCCCTATGCGCCAGCTTGCCCCTTACGCGCTGTTTTACCTGCTGGCGATTGCCTGCGCCGCCGGGCTGGCCACCCAGAGCCAGGCGGCGGATGCGCCGTTGCAGGTGAGGATCGGCTATCTGGGCTATCGCCCCGATCCCGGCCCGCTGCTGTCCAACGTCATTGCCGAACCCACCGATGCCGGGTTGCGCGGCGCCGAACTGGCGATCACCGACAGCAACAGCACCGGGCGCTTTCTCAATCACAGCTACAGCCTGGTCGATGCCAACGTCGACAGCCCCGAAGCCTTGCTCATCGCTGCGAAAACCCAGCATGAACAAGGGTTGCGCCTGTTTGTGGTGAACGCACCGGCCAGCAGCCTGCGCCAGCTCAGTGCCGCGCTGCCCGACAGCCTGTTGTTCAATGCCGGCAGCCCTGACGACAGCCTGCGCACCACCGATTGCCTGCCGAACGTACTGCACAGTCTGCCGAGCCGGGCGATGCTCGCCGATGCGCTGGCGCAATTTCTGGTGCTGCGCAAATGGCAGCGGGCGTTGCTGATCGTCGGCCCGACCGTGGACGACCAAGCCTACGCCGCGGCTCTGCGCCGCGCCGCCAAGCGCTTCGGCCTGCAATTGGTGGCGGAAAAACCCTGGCGTTTCGATAACGATCAACGGCGCAGCGCCCAGGCCGATATGCCACTGTTTACCCAGACCGCCGAATACGACGTGGTACTGGTGGCCGATGAGCGCGGCGACTTCGGCGAATATGTACCGTACCAGACCTGGTACCCGCGCCCGGTCGCCGGCACTCAGGGCCTGACCCCGGTGGGCTGGCACAAAACCGTGGAAACCTACGGCGCCGCACAGTTGCAAAAACGCTTCGAAGCGCTGGCCGGGCGCTGGATGAACGACCGCGATTTCGCCGCATGGATCGCCGTGCGCAGCATCGCCAGCGCCGTGAGCAAACTGCGCCAGAGCGACCCGATGGCCATCCGCAACCTGGAAATCAGCGATCAATTGCCGCTGGACGGTTTCAAGGGCCGCAAGCTTAGTTACCGGCCGTGGAACGGCCAACTGCGCCAACCGATTCCGATCGTGCAACCCCGGGCGCTGGTCAGCACCTCGCCCCAGGACGGCTTTCTGCACCCTTTCAACGAGATGGACAGCCTGGGTTACGACAAGCCCGAGGTGAGCTGCCGCTTTCCCTGAACACAACAACTACAACAAGGAAACTGCCATGCGCCGCACTCTGCTTTGCCGCTCCCTGCTTACCTGGGCCGTGCTGCTCGCCGCCGGCCATGCCGCCGCCAGCACCGCATGGGTTTCCAATGAAAAGGACAACAACCTGAGCCTGATCGACATGCAGACCCTGCAAGTCACCGAGACCCTGCCCGTCGGCCAGCGCCCCCGTGGTCTGCTGCTGTCCCATGACAACAAGTTGTTGTACATCTGCGCCAGCGACTCGGACCGGGTCCAGGTGATGGACGTGGCCACCCGCAAGATCATCAAGGAACTGCCCTCGGGCAAGGACCCCGAGCAATTCGCCCTGCACCCCAACAACCGCTGGCTGTACGTCTCCAACGAAGACGATGCGCTGGTCACGGTGATCGACACCGAGACCTCCAAGGTGCTCGGCCAGATCAGCGTCGGCGTCGAGCCCGAAGGCATGGCGGTCAGCCCCGACGGCAAGTGGGCGGTGAACACCAGCGAAACCACCAACATGCTGCATTGGATCGACACCAGCACCCAGACCCTGGCCGACAGCACGCTGGTGGATCAACGGCCACGCTTCGTCGAGTTCAGCAATGACGGTGTGCAACTCTGGGCCTCGGCGGAAATCGGTGGCACGGTGACCATTCTCGACGTCGCCAGCCGTAATGTGCTCAAGACCCTGAACTTCCAGATCAAGGGCGTTCACCCGGACAAGGTGCAGCCGGTGGGCATCAAGCTCAGCGCCGACGGCAAGTACGCGTTCGTGGCCCTGGGCCCGGCCAATCACGTGGCGGTCGTCGACGCCAAGACCTTCGAGATCCTCGATTACCTGTTGGTGGGTCGACGCGTCTGGCAGTTGGCGTTCACCCCGGATCAAAAACAATTGCTCGCCACCAACGGCGTCAGCGGCGATGTGTCGGTGATCGATGTCGACAGCCTCAAGGTCAGCAAGTCGGTGAAGGTCGGGCGTTACCCGTGGGGCGTGGTGGTGACGCCATGAACGCCCTGGAGGTCAGCGACCTGAGCTTCGCCTACGGTCCTCGGGAGGCGTTGCGCCAGGTGAACTTCAGCCTGGCGCCCGGGCGTTTCGCCGCGCTGTTGGGGCCTAACGGCGCCGGCAAATCCACCCTGATCGCCCTGTTGACCCGACTCTATGATCTGCAGCAGGGTGATATCCGCGTCGGCAGCTATTCATTGCGCAACGCGCCTCGTCCGGCGCTCAAGCAACTGGGCGTGGTGTTCCAGCAAAGCACGCTGGATCTGGACCTCAGCGTCGAGCAGAACCTGCGTTACCACGCGGCGCTGCATGGCTTGTCTCGCCGCCAGACCGAGCGGCGGGTCGAGGCGGAACTGGCCCGCCAGGCCCTGGGTGAGCGCCGTGGCGAGCGGGTACGCGAACTCAATGGCGGCCATCGCCGGCGGGTGGAAATTGCCCGCGCCCTGTTGCATGAACCGCGCCTGTTGCTGCTCGACGAAGCCAGCGCCGGCCTCGACCCGGCCAGCCGCCTGGCGCTCAACCGGCACATTCGCAGCCTGTGTCGCGAGCAGCAGATCAGCGTGCTCTGGACCACCCATTTGCTCGATGAAGTGCAGCCCAGCGACGACTTGTTGATTCTCCATCAGGGCCGCCTGGTGGCCAGCGGGCAAGCCGATGCACTGAGTCTGGAACACGGTGGCGACCTGGGTTCGGCCTTCACTCGACTGACCACCACAGGAGCGGCCCGATGAACGCTTACTGGCAATGTTTCAGCGGTATCGTCCTGCGCGAATGGCTGCGCTTCGTGCTGCAACGCACGCGGTTTCTCAGCGCCCTGGTGCGCCCGCTGCTGTGGCTGTTGGTGTTCGCCGCGGGATTTCGCGCCGCCTTGGGCATCGCGATCATCGAGCCCTACGACACCTATATTCCGTACGAGGTCTACATCATTCCAGGCCTGGCCTGCATGATCCTGCTGTTCAACGGCATGCAGGGTTCGCTGTCGATGGTCTACGACCGTGAGATGGGCAGCATGCGCGTGCTGCTGACCAGCCCCCTGCCCCGGACCTTTCTGCTGTGCAGCAAGCTGCTGGCCACGTCGCTGATTTCACTGTTGCAGGTGTATGCCTTCCTGGCGATTGCCTGGCTTTACGGGGTGCAGCCGCCAGCCATGGGTCTGTTGATCGCCCTGCCCGCGCTGCTACTGGTGGCGTTGATGCTCAGCGCCCTGGGGTTATTACTGTCGAACGCGATCCGCCAGCTGGAGAACTTCGCCGGGGTGATGAACTTCGTGATCTTCCCACTGTTTTTCCTGTCTTCGGCGCTTTATCCGCTTTGGAAAATGCGCGAGGCCAGCGAGTGGCTGTACTGGCTGTGCGCGGTGAACCCCTTCAGCCACGCGGTGGAACTGGTGCGCTTTGCGCTGTATGAGCGTTTCAATCCGCTGGCGTTGGCGGTGTGCGTAGGGTTGACCCTGCTGTTCGCCCTGCTCGCCGTGCTCACCTTCAACCCACAACACGCTGCCCTGCGCAAATCCAGCTGACACCATCAATCCCCTCGCCACAGAAAACTTACTACTTTAGTACTGGTTTTACCTGTCTATCGTCGCATTCCCAACGCACCACGAGTGGCATGTAATGGGCGCATAACGATAAGGATCAATCCCCATGCCGCGTGCCCGACGTCGCCTGTTGCGTCCCACTCTTGCTGCGTTGTCGCTCAGCCTGTGGCTGGGTGGCGCACACGCAGAACCCCAGCTGTTTTCCCCCGACGGCTATCGTATCGACCTGTACCGCAGCCCGACACCGAACCAGCTGCAAGGCGCGACCCTCATCGACACCCCGGCCCTGCAAATCCTGCTGGGGCAACACCCGCGCCCGTTGTTGATCGACGTCTATCGCCGCCAATGGTTGCAAGGCCGTTTCATCGAAGACCAGCCCCATGACAACCTGCCCGGCAGCCATTGGCTGGCCAACACCGGCGACGGCGATCTGACGCCGCAATGGCAGGACTATTTCGCGGGCAACCTGCAAAAACTGACCAGCGGCGACCCAACGCAACCGCTGGTCTTCTATTGCCGCGCCGATTGCTGGTTGAGCTGGAACGCGGTCAAACGCGCAGCCAGCCTGGGCTATAAGACACTGTATTGGTATCGCGATGGCCTGGACGCCTGGCAAGCCGCCAATCTGCCACTGGCCCCAGCCCGACCGGAACCCTTCCCCTGAGCTTTACGCGTGCGTGTTGTTGCCACACCATAATCAAAATAATGAGGTGAAAGGCTATGTACAAAATTCTGATTGCCGACGATCACCCGCTGTTTCGCGAAGCCATACACAACGTCATCAGCGATGGTTTTGCCGGCAGCGAGGTGATGGAAACTGCCGACCTCGACAGCGCCCTGGCACTGACCCAGGAACACGATGACCTGGACCTGATCCTGCTCGACCTGAACATGCCCGGCATGCATGGGCTCAACGGCCTGATCAACCTGCGCAATGAAGCGCCGACCATTCCGGTGGTGATCGTTTCCGCCGAACAGGACAAACAAATCGTCCTGCAAGCCATCACCTACGGTGCCGTGGGTTTCATCACCAAATCTTCGCCCCGCGCACAAATGACCGACGCCATCCAGCAGATTCTCAATGGCAACGTCTACCTGCCCCCGGACATCATCCGCACGGCCAAAAGCAGCACCCATCGGCGAATGAACGACACCCCGAGCTTCCCGCCGGAACTGCTGCAGGCCCTGACCCGCAAGCAGTTGCAGGTCCTGGAGCGCATGACCAAAGGCGAGTCGAACAAACAGATTGCCTATACCCTGGAAATTGCCGAAACCACGGTCAAGGCCCACGTCTCGGCGATCCTGCGCAAACTCAACGTACACAACCGCGTGCAGGCAATCCTGAGTGCCGGGGATATTGATTTCGGGTCTTATCTGCGCCGGTGAGTCATTTCAGGAAGACCGGGTCGCCCCCTTCGCGAGCAAGCCCGCTCCCCCATTTGATCTGCGTCGCACGAAGATCAAATGGGGGAGCGGGCTTGCTCGCGAAGAGGCCAGTACCTGCACCCGAGAATTCAGGGTCTGGCGAGCAAATGGCTCATCGCCGTCTTCAGCTTCATCGGCCGCACCGGTTTGTGCATCAGGGTGTGGCCCAGTTCGCGGATCTGCTGTTTGAGTTCGTTGCTGTAATTGGCCGTGATCATCATGGCCGGGATTGCCGAAGCGCGACGGGCGTTGATCCGGGCCACGGCGTCGATGCCGTTGCGGTCGTTGTCCAGGTGATAATCGGCAATCAGCAAATCCGCCTCGGCATGGTAGTTGTCCACCTGCCGCGCCAGATCCTCTTCCGACAACGCCGTCACCACGCAACACCCCCACCCCTCGAGCAAGGTGCGCATACCGGCGCAAATGGTCGCGTCATTGTCCAATACCCAGATCCGCGCGCCGCGCAGCCGTTCAAGCATTGGCTCGCTCATCAGCAGGCTCGGCGCCGGCTTGGGCGCGGTGGCACTCAAGGGTACTTCCACCGAGAACATCGAGCCCTTGCCCGGCCATGAGCGCACCTGAATGCGGTGCCCGAGAATCCCGGCGATTTTCTCGACAATGGCCAGGCCCAGGCCCAGGCCTCGATCCTGGTCCGGGCGCTGCACATCCCCGCGCTTGAACTCCTGGAAAATTTCTTCCAGGCGATTTTCGGCAATGCCCATGCCGCTGTCCCACACCTGAATCGACAGGCGCTGGTGCTGACGTCGACAGCCCAGCACTACACGACCGCTGTAGGTGTAGCGAATGGCATTGCTCAAGAGGTTGCGCAGGATTCGCGCCAGTAACTGGATGTCACTGCGCACCAGTGCCGAACAGGGGATGAAATGCAGTTGCAGGCCTTCGCTACGGGCCACCTGGGTGTATTCGGCGGCGAGGTTTTCCAGCAGCTCGCTCAAGGCGAACGGTGCAATGTCGGCCTTGATCACGCCGGCATCGAGCTTGGAAATATCCACCAGGGTGCCCAACAGGTTCTCCACGTCTTCGAGGGAATTGCTGACATTGCGCACCAGAACCTCATTGCAGATCGGCTCGCGACGCTCCAGCAAGGCACTGGTGAACAGCCGTGCGGCGTTCAGCGGTTGCAGCAGGTCATGGCTGACCGCGGCGAGAAACTTGGTCTTCGACAGATTGGCCTGCTCCGCTTCCAGCTTGGCCTCGCGCAAGCGTGACTCGACCCGGCGGCGTTCCTCGATTTCCCGCAGCAACTGGTCGTTGAGGGTGGTCAATTCGGCGGTGCGTTCGCGCACCCGCAGCTCGAGGTTCTGATAGGCCTGGTGCAGTGCTTCGGCGGTGCGACGGCGTTCGGTGATATCGCGGATCAACACGAAAATCCCCACCACCTCACCGCTGGCCAGGCGATTGGGCACGTAGGAGCGCAACATATAGCGTTCCTGATTGTTGACGTTGGTCTCGGCGAATTCGAAGGTCACGCTTTCCCCGGCCAGCGCCCTGGCCACATAGGATTCCAGTCGCTGGTAATGCTGCTCGCTGTGCACTTCGCGCAGGCTCTGGCCGAGCATCACGCCGCGTGGCCAGCAGTACCATTCTTCGTAGACCTTGTTGGTGAACTCGTAGACCAAGTCGGCATTGAGGTAGGCGATCAACGCCGGCACATGATCAGTGATCAGGCGAATCCAGCGCTCGCTTTCGCTCAAAGCTTCGGCGTGCTGGTAGCGTTCGGTGATGTCGGTGAAGGTGTTGACGAAACCGCCGGTGGGCAACGGATGGGTACGGATTTCCAGGACGCGGCCGTCATACAGCCGCTGTTCGCACTCCTGCACCGGCCGCCCGTTGGCACCACGGCTGGCCGGGGTCAGCAAGGTCAGTTCGCTGTCGGCGATCACGTCGGCAAACAGCCGGTGGGCCGCCACCGGCGCCAGGCCGCTGAGTTCGAGAAACCGGCGGTTCCACAACTCAAGAATGCCCTCGGCGTTGACCATGGCCACCCCTTGGGACAGGTTGTCGACCGCCCGTTGCAGCAGATGCGACTTCTGCGCCACCGCCTGCTCGCGGCGCACGGTTTCGCTGAGCTTGACGTCGGTGATGTCGGTAAACAGGATCACCCGCCCGCCTTCCTGGGTCGGCCGTTCACTGACTTGCAGCCAGCGGCCGTCCTGCAGGCGATACAGCAGGTTTTCGTCGGCATGCCCGCGGGGTTCTTCGGTAAACAAGCCGTTGCTCTGCATCAGGCGCTTGACCTCGGTCAGGCGCATGCCGGCGTTGATCCGCACCCGACTGTTGCTCCAGAACGCCTTGAACCGACTGTTGAACAATACGATGCGCTGCTCGGCGTCGAACAATACGAAGGCATCGGAAATGCTCTCGATGGCATCGATCAGGTGCTGATGGGCCGTTTCGGCGCGCAGGCGGGCTTCGCTGAGCAAAAGGTTGCCGGCCTTGAGTTCGGCCATGGCCTGGTTCAAGGCATCCGTGCGTTCGCGAACCTGCTCGGCCAACACCACCGAATGCTGGAACGCTGCGTATGGATCGTTGCCACGGGTGATGCCGGACTCGATGCGCTCGATCAATGCCGCGTTGATGCGCTGCAGCTTTTGATTGTCGTGCTGCAACCCGGCGATCCGGGCCTGGAGTTCAGCGCTGTCCGAGGGATCGGCCCCGGGCAATGGCAACGCCGGTGAAGGTCTGGTTGATGTGCATGCCATTGAACTGTTCTCCGTAGCTGTTGAACCCCATCACCCGCTGCTCGCGCAAAAACCGGCCGATCTGCTCCAGGTTACCGTCGCCTTCCAGTTCCAGGCGCCTGAGGAAACAGTCACAGCCGATGGTCAGCAACAGGTCGCCAAGCCGCTCTTGCAAGCCGTCGAACAGGCTTTGCAGATTCGGCAGCATCGGGCCAGGTGTCATGGCGGTGAGGACGATGCCGTTCTCCACCGCGCAGTAGAAGCTCAGGCTCAGGTCCGGATGAACCTGCTGGATGGCGCGCACGTAATAGTGCTCGTTGATCCGCACCGCCAACGGGTGCGCGGCGAAGATCCGGTGGTCGAGTTCAGCCACCGGCACGCCAATGTGTCGGGCATACTCAGCCGCGGCCGGTTCGGCATTGAGCTCGAAGACCCGCCGCAAGGCGCTGTCGGCCCCGGTGACCACCAGCTTTTCCGCCCGAGGCAGGATGTGGTGGGTGGTAAACACTTCGAAATCCAGCCAGGTGTTGACCAGCACCACCACCGCCGCACCGCTATGGAAGCCGCCGTCGAAGTAAACATGGGTGTGGGTCAGGTAGTTGTCGTCGCCGGCCGAGCCACCGAAATGCGGAATGTCGCCCAACGCTGCACTCAAGGCCGCCAGGACCATTTCTTCCCGACTGGACAAGCCGTCGAGTAGCGTCAGGGCGAAACTGTTGCCCTTGATCGGTGCAAGCGTATTGCTGCGACAACCGCTGACCAGGCGCTCGACCATCTGTTGCGCGTCGATCAGGCTGAAGTGCTCCATTTCGTCGATCAGTTCGAGGGCAATGGAAAAGTGCCGATGATCGAAACCCACCGCCGTCACGCAATTGCGCCCGTAACCCAGCGGGGTGATTTCCCCGGCGCTGGTGCAGCCGGCCAGGCGTATGCCGCCGAACCCTTGCTGCAAGGCCTGGCCCAGCGCCTGCAAATCGTATTCGGCCGAACAGAAGAACAGCACAAAGCCCAGGTTCGGATGCAGCAACTGCCGCGCCAGCTCCTGCGCCACCTGCCGGGGATCGGTGGCCAGGGACATTGCACTGACGACCCCTTCGCTCTGGAACTGCTGCATCATCGCCCCCCGCAGGTGCGTGTGTAGGAGGCATGAGTGTACGAAGGCCTGGTGCCGGGACGTATGCTACTTGGGTAGCGGTCAGGGGCTTCGTTGGGAGTAGGAGCGAGCAGGCGCTCCCACTAAGGGATTTACGGCGCCGCTTACCAGGTCAACACCGCCCCCACCGCAAAGGTATCGGTGTCTTCGTTCTGGTTGCTGGTGTCGTGGCCGTTGATTTCGAACTGGTTGTACTCGGCCACCAGTTTCAGGTTGTCATTGACGTCATGGAACAGCGCAATGCCACGGGTTTCATAGTCCGCGCCGCTGCCGACCGCGCCGTTGCCATCGTCCTTGGTCTTGCCGTAAGACAGTGCCAGGCGGTTCTTGCCCAGCTTGTAGGAGCCCTGCAACAGATAGCCATCACTGTCGACGTTACGCAGGGTTGGCTCGCCCGCATTGTTGGTGAAAAACGGGTTGATGCCTTTGGCCTGGAAACCGGAGCCGGTGAGGGACAAGCCCCCCATTTTCGCCTGCACGCCGTAACCGACGCCTTTGGACGTGATGGTGTCGACGGTGGCATCGGTGTTGTCCGAGGTCTGGTAGCTGCCGTTGACCCAGCTGTAAATCTTAGCCCCGGCGAGGTCGAACTGGTAGGTGATCTCGCTCTCGGTGCGCGGGTTTTCCTGGTAGGCCTTGCCCGTCGGGCTGCTGTCATTGGTGTCCACCGGGTCCATGATGCCCACGGCCACCCGCAAGCCATCCATCACCGGGGTGCGGTAGGTGATTTGCGAGGTCGGGAACGGGTACGGATAACCGGTCCCGATGTTGCCGAACGACACCCCGCCGCCATCCACCAGCCCCAAGGTATCGCTGACCTGGCCGTACCCGGCGAGCAGTTCGTCGAGCAGGATGTTGGAGCGGGCAAACAGGCCGAAATCCTTGCCGATCAACACTTCGCCCCACTGCGGATTGGCCACGGTGCCGTAGAACTGCCGCACATCGATGGCGGTGTCGGTGCCGTTGGTTTCGCTGTCGTTGATAGTCACCCAAAACGAGGCGCGTGCGCCGAGCTTGAGATCATCGACCTGCTTGCTCATGTTGAAGCCCAGGTAGTTGGGTAGAAATCCCATTTTCACCCGCGACTGGCGACGGTCGTATTGTTCGCCGTCACGGTCGACATCACTGTTCACATAGAAGGCATTGATATAGCCATCGGTGGAGAACGTGGTCTGGTCCTTGTCATACAGCATGATCTCGGCCTCGGCCATCGAACTCAGGCCAAGGGAGGACAGACTGGCGATCAAGGCAGGCAAAAAACGATGCGTGAAGTTCTTATTGTTGTGCATGGCGCGCTCCGCGACGGGGGGGACTTGATGTCGGAGGCGATTATCGAAAGCTGACAGGCGGCGCCATACGCTGCCTTGGGGGCGGTATTGAGGTGCTTTGGAATGACCGGTGGCGCGCGATAGTTAGGGCGTACGACCGCTTGTCGGCAAGGCTTGGCACCAAGGGTGTAAGCTTGCCGGCGGATGTCCCTGCAGGAGGGAAAATATCGGTTTAGTGCGCTGCGTTCATCAGCATATAGGCGGCGACGATCAGGCAAACACTGGCGAACCCCACCTGCAACCCCCGCGCCGGCACCCGTGTGGAGAGTTTTCGGCCCACGACCATGCCCACGATACTGGCAATGATGAACGCCACGCCCAGCCCGTCGATGCGCACCCCGGCGTGCAACGCGCCGATCACGCCGATGGCCGAGATCAAGCTGATCACCATCAATGACGTGGCGACGATCCCGCGCATTTGCACATCGGTCAGTTGCTTGAACGCGGGCACTATCAGAAAGCCGCCACCGACCCCGAGCAACCCCGAGACGACGCCGGTCACCGCGCCGAGCGCGGCAAGGGTCGCGGTGCATTTGGCGGTCCAGGAAAAGCGTCCCGTGTGCTGGTCGAGCATGCAGTTTTTCTGGCCCCAGTTGGCATGGCCATGATCGCTCGGTCCCTCGTCCTTGCGCTCACGGCGCAACATCCGCGCGGCCACCATGACCATCAGCAGGCTGAACAGGATCATCAGGATTTTTTCCGGCAACTGATGGGCGAAGTAGATGCCCACCGGTGAAAATACCGCGCCGAGCGCCGCGATCAGCAACGCCGCGCGATAACGCACCAGCCCGTGCCGCAATCCATCGATGGCACCGACCGCCGCCGCGCTGCCTACGGCAAACAGTGCTACAGGTGCCGCTGTGGTCATGCTCCAACCCAGGCCCAGCACCAACGCCGGTACGGCAAGAATGCCACCGCCTGCCCCGGTCAATCCCAGCACCAACCCCATGACCACACCAAAAAAACTCGCCAGCAACATAGAACGCTCGTAATCCATGACAAAGGCCGGGAACGCCCGGTATCGATTGAGTGACAGGATAGAGCCCGCACAACTTTTTTCATCAATTGAATTGAAGCGGGGCTGGTCAACGCGGGGAAAATGAAACTAACCTCATGGCGACTCCACAAAGAAACCATCCCCATGTCCGCCCTGATTGAAGCCTTTTTTGACCCCGCCTCATCCACCTACAGTTACGTCATTTACGAAGCCGACGGCGGGCAATGCGCAATCGTCGATCCTGTGCTCGATTACGACGGCGCTGCCGGGCGCACCGCCACGGTCCAGGCTGATCGAATCATCGCATTTATCCGCGAGCACCACTTGCAGGTGCAGTGGTTGCTGGAAACCCACGCCCACGCCGATCACCTCTCCGCCGCGCCATACCTGCGTCGGGAACTGGGCGGCAAGATCGCCATCGGCCAGTCGATCTGCAAGGTGCAGAACGTGTTCAAGGCCCTGTTCAATCTCGAGCCGGAATTTTGCATTGATGGCTCGCAATTCGATCACTTGTTTGCCCCCGACGAGTCATTCCGTATCGGCAACCTCAAGGCCACGGCCCTGCATGTCCCTGGCCATACGCCGGCGGACATGGCGTACCTGATCGACGGCGACATGATTCTGGTGGGCGACACGCTATTCATGCCGGACGTGGGCACCGCGCGCTGCGACTTTCCCGGTGGCGATGCCCACCAGATGTTCACCTCGATCCACAAGTTGCTGGCCTTCCCTGCCAGCGTGCGCCTCTACGTCTGTCACGACTATCCGCCTGAAGGTCGCAAGCCATGCTGCATGACCACGGTGGGCGAACAACGCAAAGACAACATCCATGTGCGCGACGGCATAGACGAAGCAGCGTTTGTCGCCATGCGTACCCGGCGCGATGCCGGGTTGGGCATGCCGACGCTGTTGCTGCCGGCGATCCAGGTCAATGTGCGGGCGGGGAATCTGCCACCGGCCGAAGACAACGGCGTGACCTACCTCAAGATTCCGATCAACAAACTCTGACGCTGCAGGAGTGGTGTGAATGAGGTGCCAATGCTTCAGGTGCCTAGCGTCAATCCATTCGCCGGCAACGGCAGCGCCGTCTTGTAGCGCACCTGCTTGAGCGCAAAGCTCGACCGGATATTGGCGACGCCCGGGACTTTGGTGAGGAAGTCCATCATGAAGCGCTCCAGCGACTGGATGGTCGGCACCAGCACCCGGATCAGGTAGTCCGGGTCGCCGGCCATCAGGTAGCACTCCATCACTTCCGGGCGATCGGAAATCGCCTCCTCGAAATGCTGCAACGCCTCCTCCACCTGTTTTTCCAGGCTGACATGGATGAACACATTCACGTGCAGCCCAAGCAGGTCGGCATCGAGCAGGGTCACTTGCTCGCGAATCAGGCCCAATTCTTCCATCGCCTTGACCCGGTTGAAACACGGCGTCGGCGACAGGTTGACCGAGCGCGCAAGGTCAGCGTTGGTGATGCGTGCGTTCTCCTGAAGGCTGTTAAGAATGCCGATATCGGTACGGTCCAGTTTGCGCATGAGACAAAACCACCTGTTTTTTATGTTTATGCAGATTTTTTATCTGCAAATGATCTTTAGCGCAACGAAACAGAGAGAAATATTCTTCTTGGCCGGGCCTATGATTGTTGTAGGACAAGATTTCTTTAATCGAAGGAAATCTGTCAGCTCACTACAAGAAATTCACAAGATCGAGCGTAGAAGCCATGAACCAAGCGTACGAACCGCTGCGCCTGCACGTCCCGGAACCCTCGGGCCGCCCCGGCTGTAAAACCGACTTCTCCTACCTGCATCTGACCGATGCCGGTACGGTGCGCAAACCCCCAATCGACGTTGAACCCTCCGACACGGCCGATCTGGCCCGCGGCTTGATTCGCGTGCTCGACGATCAAGGCAATGCCCTGGGTCCGTGGGCCGAAGGCGTGCCGGTGGAGATCCTGCGCAAGGGCATGCGCGCCATGCTCAAGACGCGGATCTACGACAACCGCATGGTCGTCGCCCAGCGTCAGAAGAAAATGTCGTTCTACATGCAAAGCCTTGGCGAAGAAGCCATCGGCAGCGCCCAGGCCCTGGCGTTGAACATCGACGACATGTGCTTCCCGACCTACCGTCAGCAAAGCATCCTGATGGCCCGCGACGTACCGCTGGTCGATCTGATCTGCCAACTGCTGTCCAACGAGCGCGATCCGCTCAAGGGACGCCAGTTGCCGATCATGTACTCGGTGAAAGAGGCCGGTTTCTTCACCATTTCCGGCAACCTCGCCACCCAGTTCGTCCAGGCCGTCGGCTGGGGCATGGCTTCGGCGATCAAGGGCGACACCAAAATCGCTTCGGCGTGGATCGGCGACGGCGCCACCGCTGAGTCGGACTTCCACACCGCCCTGACCTTCGCCCACGTGTACCGCGCGCCGGTGATCCTCAACGTGGTCAACAATCAGTGGGCCATCTCGACTTTCCAGGCCATTGCCGGCGGTGAAGCCACCACCTTCGCCGGTCGCGGCGTCGGTTGCGGCATCGCCTCCCTGCGCGTCGACGGCAACGACTTCTACGCGGTCTACGCCGCTTCCGCCTGGGCCGCCGAACGCGCCCGCCGCAACCTCGGCCCGACCATGATCGAATGGGTCACTTACCGTGCGGGCCCGCACTCGACGTCGGATGATCCATCCAAATACCGTCCGGCCGACGACTGGAGTCACTTTCCGTTGGGCGATCCGATCGCGCGCCTCAAGCAGCACCTGATCAAGGTCGGCCACTGGTCCGAAGAAGAACACACCGCCGTCAGCGCCGAGCTGGAAGCTGAAGTGATCGCCGCGCAGAAAGAGGCTGAACAGTACGGCACCCTCGCCGGCGGACAGATTCCAAGCGCCGCGACCATGTTCGAAGACGTCTACAAAGAGATGCCGGAGCATTTGAAGCGCCAGCGTCAAGAGCTGGGGATCTGACATGAACGATCACAACAACAATATCCAGCTGGAAACCGCCATGACCACGACCACCATGACCATGATCCAGGCCCTGCGCTCGGCCATGGATGTGATGCTTGAGCGCGACGAAGATGTCGTGGTGTTTGGCCAGGACGTCGGTTACTTCGGCGGCGTGTTCCGTTGCACCGAAGGCCTGCAGACCAAGTACGGCACCTCGCGGGTGTTCGATGCGCCGATTTCTGAAAGCGGGATCGTTGGCACCGCCGTGGGCATGGGCGCCTACGGTCTGCGCCCGGTGGTGGAAATCCAGTTCGCTGACTATGTGTACCCGGCCTACGACCAGATCATTTCCGAAGCCGCGCGCCTGCGTTATCGCTCGGCCGGCGAATTCACCGCACCGTTGACCTTGCGCATGCCATGCGGCGGCGGCATCTACGGCGGCCAGACCCACAGCCAGAGTATCGAGGCGCTGTTCACTCAGGTGTGCGGCCTGCGTACCGTCATGCCGTCCAACCCTTACGATGCCAAGGGCCTGTTGATCGCTTCCATCGAAAACGATGACCCGGTGATCTTCCTGGAACCCAAACGCCTGTACAACGGCCCGTTCGACGGCCACCACGAACGCCCGGTGACGCCGTGGTCGAAACACCCCGCCGCACAGGTTCCCGACGGTTACTACACCGTGCCGCTGGATGTTGCCGCCATCGCCCGCCCGGGCAAGGACGTCACCGTGCTGACCTATGGCACCACCGTCTACGTGTCGCAAGTCGCCGCTGAAGAAAGCGGCGTGGATGCCGAAGTCATCGACCTGCGCAGCCTGTGGCCACTGGACCTGGAAACCATCACCAGGTCGGTGAAGAAAACCGGGCGCTGCGTGATCGTTCACGAAGCGACGCGTACCTGTGGTTTCGGCGCTGAACTGGCGGCGTTGGTACAAGAGCACTGCTTCCACCACCTGGAAGCGCCGATCGAACGCGTCACCGGTTGGGACACCCCCTACCCGCACGCGCAAGAGTGGGCGTATTTCCCAGGGCCGTCCCGTGTGGGCGCGGCGTTGAAACGGGTCATGGAGGTCTGAATGGGCACGCACGTTATCAAGATGCCGGACATTGGCGAAGGCATCGCAGAAGTTGAATTGTCTCAGTGGCACGTGAAAGTCGGCGACATGGTCGTCGAAGATCAGGTGCTGGCCGATGTCATGACCGACAAGGCGATGGTGGATATTCCGTCGCCGGTGCATGGCAAAGTCATCGCCCTCGGCGGACAACCGGGCGAAGTCATGGCGGTCGGCAGTGTGCTGATCAGCATTGAAGTCGAAGGCGCGGGCAACGTTAAGGAATCGGCTGCGCCAGCGGCTGCCGTCAAAGAAGCACCCGTGGCGGCGCCGAAAGCCGAACCCGTCGTGGAAAGCAAACCGGCCCCCGCCGCACCTCGTCCGGCAGCGGTTTGCCAGGGACCGATGGTCGCTCGCGAAGCCGATGAGCGTCCGCTGGCCTCCCCGGCCGTGCGCAAACATGCACTCGACCTCGGCATTCAACTGCGCCTGGTCCGTGGCAGCGGCCCGGCAGGTCGTGTGTTGCACGAAGACCTGGATGCTTATCTGGCTCAGGGTCAGTCCAATGCATCGTCCATCAGCAGCGCTTACGCCCAGCGTAACGACGAAGAGCAGATCCCGGTGATCGGCATGCGCCGCAAGATTGCCCAGCGCATGCAGGACGCTACGCAACGTGCCGCCCACTTCAGTTATGTCGAGGAAATCGACGTGACGGCCGTGGAAGAGCTGCGCGCGCACCTCAACGAAAAACACGGCGCGACCCGCGGCAAGCTGACCTTGCTGCCGTTTCTGGTCCGCGCCATGGTCGTCGCCCTGCGCGATTTCCCGCAGATCAATGCCCGCTACGACGACGAAGCCCAGGTCATCACCCGCCTTGGCGCGGTGCATGTGGGCATCGCCACCCAGGCCGACATCGGCCTGATGGTGCCGGTGGTGCGTCACGCCGAAGCCCGCAGCCTGTGGGACAGCGCGGCGGAAATCGCCCGTTTGGCCACCGCCGCGCGCAACGGCAAGGCCAGCCGCGATGAACTGTCCGGCTCCAGCATTACCCTGACCAGCCTCGGCGCGTTGGGCGGCATCGTCAGCACCCCGGTGCTGAACCTGCCGGAAGTGGCGATTGTCGGCGTGAACAAGATCGTCGAACGGCCGATGGTGATCAAAGGCCAGATCGTGGTCCGCAAGATGATGAACCTCTCCAGCTCCTTCGATCACCGCGTGGTCGACGGCATGGACGCGGCGCTCTTCATCCAGGCCATCCGTGGCCTGCTCGAACAACCCGCCACGCTGTTTATGGAGTAAGACATGCAAACTCTGCACACCACGCTGCTGATCATCGGCGGCGGCCCCGGCGGTTATGTGACAGCGATCCGTGCCGGTCAGTTGGGCATTGCGACCATTCTGGTAGAAGGCGAATCGTTGGGCGGCACCTGCCTGAACATTGGCTGCATTCCGTCCAAGGCACTGATTCACGTCGCCGAGCAGTTCCACCAGACGCAGCATCACAGCCAGCATTCGGCGCTGGGCATCAAGGTGTCCGCGCCAACGCTGGATATCGGTAAAAGCGTCGAGTGGAAGGACGGCATCGTCGATCGCCTGACCACCGGCGTCGCAGCGCTGCTGAAAAAGAACAAGGTGCAGGTCGTGCAAGGCTGGGCCAAAGTGGTCGACGGTAAAACCGTCGACGTCGGCGACACCCGCATTCAGTGCGAACATCTGGTGCTGGCCACCGGCTCCAAAAGCGTGAACCTGCCAATGCTGCCGATTGGCGGGCCGATCATCTCCTCCACCGAAGCCCTGGCGCCGGCGTCCGTGCCGAAGCGGCTGATCGTGGTTGGTGGCGGCTACATCGGTCTGGAGTTGGGCATTGCCTACCGCAAACTCGGTGCCGAGGTCAGCGTGGTCGAGGCCCAGGAGCGTATCCTGCCGGCCTACGACGCCGAACTGACCCAGCCGGTACACGATGAGCTGAAGAAGCTCGGCGTGACACTTTACTTGAAGCATAGCGTGCAAGGCTTTGATTCAACGACGAATACCTTGCAGGTACTGGATCCGAACGGTGACACCCTGAACCTGGAGACCGATCAGGTACTGGTGGCCGTGGGTCGCAAACCGAACACCCAGGGCTGGAACCTCGAAGCACTGAACCTGGACATGAACGGCTCGTCGATCAAGATCGACAACCGCTGCCAGACCAGCATGCGCAACGTGTATGCCATTGGCGACCTGAGCGGCGAACCGATGCTCGCTCATCGGGCCATGGCCCAGGGCGAGATGGTGGCCGAACTGATCAGCGGCAAAGCCCGCGAGTTCAACCCCACCGCCATCGCCGCCGTGTGCTTCACCGACCCGGAACTGGTGGTGGTCGGCAAGACCCCGGACGAGGCCAAGGCAGCCGGTTGGGACTGCATCGTTTCCAGCTTCCCGTTCGCCGCCAATGGCCGGGCGATGACCCTGGAATCGAAAAGCGGCTTCGTGCGCGTGGTCGCCCGTCGCGACAATCATGTGATTGTCGGCTGGCAGGCGGTCGGTGTCGGGGTGTCCGAGCTGTCGACGGCGTTTGCGCAAAGCCTGGAAATGGGCGCGCGGCTGGAAGACATCGGCGGCACCATCCATGCGCATCCGACGCTCGGCGAGGCGGTGCAGGAAGCGGCGTTGCGGGCGTTGGGCCACGCACTGCATGTGTGATTCAGAACAATTGATGGCGGCAAGCAGGCTGGCGATTTCTTGAAGCCAACTCGATTTATCTGCCTGTCATCCGATAGTCCGGGCTGCGAAACGGGCCCGGAATGAAGTATTGTTGTGCCCATCCGGAAAAACGTCAGAAGCCTTGAACCGTTTCGGCGGTTGTTAAGTGATAGAGGGTGTCATGGGTAACGAAAGCATCAACTGGGACAAGCTGGGTTTTGACTACATCAAGACCGACAAACGCTATCTGTCGTACTGGCGTAATGGCGAGTGGGACAAAGGCACCCTGACCGAAGACAATGTGCTGCACATCAGCGAAGGCTCCACGGCCCTTCACTATGGCCAGCAATGCTTCGAAGGCCTGAAGGCCTATCGTTGCAAGGACGGTTCGATCAACCTGTTCCGCCCGGACCAGAACGCCGCGCGCATGCAGCGCAGCTGCGCCCGCCTGCTGATGCCGCACGTGTCCACCGAACAGTTCATCGAAGCGTGCAAGGACGTGGTCCGCGCCAACGAGCGCTTCATCCCGCCTTACGGCACTGGCGGCGCGCTGTACCTGCGTCCGTTCGTGATCGGCGTGGGTGACAACATCGGCGTGCGTACCGCCCCCGAGTTCATCTTCTCGGTGTTTGCGATCCCGGTCGGCGCCTACTTCAAAGGCGGCCTGACCCCGCATAACTTCCTGATTTCCACCTACGACCGTGCAGCACCACAGGGCACCGGCGCGGCCAAGGTCGGTGGCAACTACGCCGCCAGCCTGATGCCGGGCTCCCAGGCCAAGAAGGCACATTTCGCCGACTGCATCTACCTGGACCCGCTGACCCACACCAAGATCGAGGAAGTCGGCTCGGCCAACTTCTTCGGGATCACCCACGACAACAAGTTCGTGACCCCGAACTCGCCATCGGTGCTGCCAGGTATCACCCGTCTGTCGCTGATCGAGCTGGCCAAATCCCGTCTGGGCCTGGAAGTGATCGAAGGCGACGTGTTCATCGACAAGCTTTCGGACTTCAAGGAAGCCGGCGCTTGCGGTACCGCTGCCGTGATCACGCCGATCGGCGGCATCAACTACAACGACCACCTGCACGTCTTCCACAGCGAAACCGAAGTCGGTCCGATCACCCAGAAGCTCTACAAAGAGCTGACCGGCGTGCAAACCGGCGACATCGAAGCGCCAGCAGGCTGGATCGTCAAGGTTTGATCTGACGTCACCCGCAATAAAAATCGCCGCCCCGGGCTTTCGAGGGCGGCGATTTTTTTTGCCTGGCTGAAGGTGGAGCTAAGCGAGAAGCCCCACACGTTCCGGATCCGGCCAGAACAAGGCCGCCTGTCCGCAGGGAGCGCCCTGCTCATCGATCAGCGTCCACACGCTGCCTTCGTGAATCATGAAGGCTTGCCCCAGGCGGTCCACCCGATAGCCGCTGTAGCCATGGGCAATGCCGTTGGCGGTGACCTGCTCCAGCAATGTCTGACGCATTTCCCTGTCCAGCGGCGAGGCACTGAAACGCGACGGCATGCCGATGAACTGTTCGCGCGGGTACTTGAAACAGGCCAGCGCCTGCTCGTTGGCGTAGTAGAACAGTGGATCGGCTTGCGTGCCGTGGGCCAACAAAGCGTACGGCGCGTGGGCATGCAGCCAGGCCAGACGCTCGTCCGCACTCAGGGAATCGGGGGTGGGCAAGCCAGCGCCTGTCCAGTGTCGATAAGCGGTGTCCAGTTGTTGGACCGTCTCCATGAATTCGTTGATTGGCGACATGGGTTTCCTTCCAGAACAGCGTAATGGGTCGTGAAGCGCACCGACGCTACTAAAAAGCCGTCCTGAAAAACAGCCTCAGATACGTGATTGCTCCTTGCAGGAGCGCGCTCGCTCGCTGCCCAAAGGCGTTTTTGGGTTTCTCGCGAGCAGAGCTCGTCCCTACAAAACCAGAGCAGTCATTAAGACTATATGAAGTCCTAATGACTGCATGCGTAACGAGTCATAAAAACCACCATCACGCATAAACACCAATGTTTTCAGGCTCTTCCAGTTGGCCTGATTTTTGGTAGGTGTATTGCGAAAGCTCATCTACCCAAAAAGGAACCCAGTGTATGAACAATGCTTTTCAGGATCGTCTGGCCGTCGTCACCGGCGCCAGTTCCGGAATCGGCCTGGCCGTTACGGAACGGCTGCTGGCCCAGGGTGCTCGCGTGTTGGCAATGTCGCGTCAGATCGGCGGTCTCGGTGAATTGGCCGAACGCTTCAAGACGCAACTGTCGTGGGTGGCCGGTGATGTCACCCGACAGGCCGACCTCGAACGGCTGGCAAACCAGGCTTCGACCCTGGGGCCCGTGAGTTTCCTGGTGCCAAACGCCGGCATTGCGGAACTGGCCGACGGACTCGATTTGACTGCGTTCGACCGGCAATGGGCGGTCAACGGCGCCGGGGCGCTGAACACCCTGGCCTGCCTGCGCGGGCAACTGGCGGCATCCGCCTCGGTGGTGTTCATCGGCACCTTCCTCGCGCAAGTGACCTTTCCAGGCCTGGCTGCCTACATCGCCTCCAAAGCCGCATTGATCCAACATGCCCGTACCCTGGCGGTGGAACTGGCGCCCCACGGCATTCGTATCAACACCGTGTCTCCCGGCCCTACCGCGACCCCCATCTGGTCAACGCTCGGATTGAAGAACGAAGAGCTGAACGCTGTCGCCAACACGGTCAATGAGCGCTTGCTCGGCGGCCAGTTCCTGGAGCCAGGCGCGGTCGCCGATGTGATTGTGTTCCAGCTTGGCAACGGTGCGCGCAACGTGATCGGCCAGGACTGGGTGGTTGATAGCGGGTACACGATTCGCTAGTTCCAGCATTTAGATCAGTAGATAGCAGCCTGCGGCAAGCTACCTCCGCAGGTACTGCCGCAGGCTGCAATCGTCCCGACTTCAATCATCCCGCGTCAGCACTTCCAGCAATTCAATCTCGAAGATCAGGTTCGCGTTTGGCGGGATCTTGCCCATCGTGCGTTCGCCATAAGCCAGGTGTGCCGGCACCAGCAATTTGCGCTTGCCGCCGACTTGCATGCCCATGATGCCCTGGTCCCAACTATTTCACATGTAACACTCTGCACTGGGTATCATGCCGACCATCACGATTGAGGCACACCATGCAGAAGAAACAAGCCATCTCATACGTTCGATTCTCTAGCTTCCGTCAGCACGGCGGTAGTTCCGTAGAGCGCCAGACAGCCATGATCGCGGAGTGGCTGACCCGAAATCCAGAATACACGCTCAGCAGCCTGAAGTTCGAAGACTTGGCGAAGTCTGGCTATCACGGCGACCACATCAAGGCTGGGGGTGGCTTCGGCAAGTTGCTGGAAGCGGTGAAGTTCGGTGCAATCAAAGACGGAGACGTTGTACTGGTTGAAGCCATAGATCGAACAGGTCGCATGGACACTGTAGACATGCTCGACCTGCTCACGCCCATCTTGAAGGCTGGTGTATCAATCACCACCCTTGACGATGGCAACTCTTATAACAGGGCAAGCGTGAACGGCTCGCACATCTACATGCTGATGGCGAAGATTCAGGCTGCTAACCAATACTCCGAAGCCCTCTCACGTCGCGTCACTGCGTCATATCGGATACGTGAAGAAAAGGCGCGAGCTGGCGAACAGGTCAAACGGTGGACTCCGGTATGGCTCACGACTGAAGGAGAAGTCATCGAGCGTATTGCCATCCACATCAAGGAGGCTTTCGAGTTGTACGTATCAGGCGTGGGGAAAGCCTCCATCGCCGTGAGAATGCGTGAAACGGGAGTACCTGAACTAGCCAAGGTCAGCGGGCCAGGTGTTGAGGGATGGCTACGAAACAAGACAGTCATCGGGTACTGGAACGACATTCCCAATGCCTACAAGGCAATCATCGAACCATCACTGTTTTACAAGGCCCAGATTCACGCCGAGAAGATGAAGACGAAGCGCCCGGTGAAGACGGCAAAAAACTTCCTCGTAGGGCTAGTGCAATGCGGCGCTTGCGGGAAGAACTACATCATGCAGAACAAGGATGGCGTGCCCCACTCGATGCGTTGCCGTACACGACAGCAACTGAAATCTTGCGTGAACTCACACATCGTTCCGAAGCCAGTACTGGACGCGATCTACCACTACACGTCTCCGGGTGCTGCACGGAAAGCCGTCGAAGAACAGCAGATGGGCGTCAATGCGAAAGAGATCATCAACCGGGAAGCTGAGTTGATGGCCATCAGCAAGAGGGTCGAGAACCTTGCAGAGACAGTAGAAAAAGTTGGCCTACTCCCTGAGTTCCTAACCAAACTACAACAAGCCCAAAGCGAGCGCGAAGCGGCAGAAAGAGACTTGACCCTCTTGCGTAAAACAGTTGCTCCAGCGGCAAACGGCTGGATACAACAAGGCGAGATATGGCGGCTTGAGAAAGAAGACCCACAGCGCCTTGCCGCTATGCTCCGCACTGTCGACTACGCAATCACGATCAACCCAGATGGCCGCATCACATCATCACACTCTGGCCCCACCTACAGGTATGCCGGTGTTGATCGCCGTGAAGACAGTTACATCCTCATGGCAGGCGAGAAGCGGATTCTGGTTCCCAAGAAGGACTATCCCGAATACGAACCAGATGAACCGGATGAGCCGGCAGAATCCTCATGGACGGAAGACGACTACGAAGACCTTCGGCGCCAGCACGAATGATGATTTGAGGCTGTCTGATCTTGAGGCAAGAGCAATACTACGAAGGCTGGCGAGACATCTCTTCTAAATATTGCTCCTGCCCTCGGTGCGTGAGGTCCAAATAGTAATTACCCCAGCTATTACGTGAGTGGCAAATGAGCCGCACATTAAATAATACGTTTATGGCATTCCGGGTTGCTATCACGCTGAGCCCTGATACTTGACGCACCGTGTCGTGCCCGATCTCACGTTCTGCTTGAATAGCGTCTGCAATTACCGCAAAAGCTAACTGCTGGTCTTTCGTCAAAGATTTCCAACTCTGACCTGTCGATTCAAAGAATCGGGTATACACAAACGCCAGAGTCAGCAGCAGAAGAACAATCGTGAAGACAGACAATAGGCCCACAATCCAAAAGGGCACGCTCACATCTCGCCCAATCCACTGACCTACACCCACCACCCACGCCCAGAGCAGCCCAACCGCTGAGCTGAAAAACGTAAGCTCCATTCTTTGTTCAACAAATTTCGTTACCAGCACGGTTACGACAATGCCGACCAGCCCCGCCAACAATTTCTTCACGATAGACATCTATATTCGAGGTCCTTCAGCGCCCGGCCACATGCCATTGATAGCACAATAATACCAGACTATCACTGCCGCCCATCACGGACAGATTGATCGCGGAGCACAGCTTCGATACTGTACGCACATACAGTGCTTGGTGCGTGAGTGATGGAAGACGATTTGATTGATGACAGCGGGTTTGAACTAGGGATGCCCTCCTACACGGAGTTACTGAAGCACCATTGCGACCTCTTGTGTGCGGAACTAGAGACGACACGCCGAGACTTGCGGAAGGCTCACCAGAACATCGCTACCCTGATCATCATGCACCGGGATAGCTCTACCGAGTTGGCAACGCTGAAGGTTGAACACGAGCAGTTGAAGTGGACGCTGAGCGACATGTACAGCCGGGAGCGCGAGCGGGAATCGTCACGAATGGGGTATGCCTACGGCGATCACACGGGAAAGCCCAAGGTTTAGCTCCAGGTCAACGATGTGACAATATGCCTAGACAAAAAAGCCCTCCCAAGGAACGACGATGGCCGGACTACAAGACGATGTAAAACACTTAACAACGACGTACAACGAAGCGGTGAGCAAGCTGGATTACTTCATCCTCGGCGTGACGCTTGCGATCTGTGCCTACCTCGCCCAAACCAACCCTTACGCCAAGCTTGGAGCCAATAAGGAAACGTTCCTACTCGCCAGCCTACTCGTGTTCGCTTCGAGTGCAGTCTGCGGTTTCAAACGGATTGAAGCGATGAACAAGGCGATACGGATGAACGCCGTCGCTCTGGAACAGCCCGAGCCCCAAGCACGGGCGTACTTCCTCGATAGGCTCAACAAGGAACCCGCTGCCCAGCGATGGTATGCCGCACGCAACTACCTGCTAGGTGCTGGGCTGTTCTGCTATCTAGCTACAAAAGTGTGGGCGGCCTACCAAAACACCGGATGGATACTCGTTCATTAGTGACATGCCATTCGATGGCACCAAGCCATAGCTCTGATTAAGATCGAGTCATCACACACACCAAGAGAAACAACAATGAAGGCATGGGTTGGGGCGGTTGCACTAGTCGGGACTCTGGCGAGCGGCATGGCTATCGCGGGAGATGGAAATCAACTACTCAGGGCGTGTAAAGAGGCTATTCGCGATTCGGATGGTGAGCAATATACCAGTGGTGTAGACATCGGATACTGCCTCGGTCTGGTGAACGGGGTAATGAGCACCATGGATACCATGAACGAATACCTGCTCCCCAAAGAAAAGACGTGCTTCCCCACTGGGTTAATGAACAAGCAGGGAGCCAGAATCGTCGCCAAGTACCTAGAAGAGCACCCAGCATCACTACATCGCGACGGTGCATTCCTAGCCATGGCCGCCTTTCAAAACTCGTATCCTTGCAAGGGATAACCAAGACCCTTTTTCCACAGATTTCAAGCCCCCGTCTCTGACAGACTTTGCATGGGGTGGGGGTCGTTCTGTACACCAGCCAGAAAAATAAACTGGGGCACTTGCCCGTGAGAACCCACCGAAACCGCCGCATCTCTTAGCAGCCCGCTACTCCCTGCCACGGAAACGCGAATGATTTACAAATAACATTCCGAGTTGTTAAAGAGCGGTGATGCAGCGTGGTTGTGTGAACATCTTTCTTCCCTCGTGGACTGTTCGCACTGCATTGATGAGTGTGTTTGTCACCTGTCTACTGCTAACGCTCTAGGCTTTCGCCTGACCAAGAGCGTATGTCCCTGATGACTTGCTCACCACCATCGCTCTGTTCCAGTGACGCTTCACCGTGGCAATGCCAATGCCTAGCTTCTCTGCGGTCTCAGACTGGCTACACCCTTGCTCCTTGAGTTCGAGAACATCACGGGTGGTTGACTGAGCCTCCGGCCTACCAAGCTTCTTACCCTCTTTCTTGGCACGTTCCAGCCCTGCTTGTGTCCGCTCGATCAACAGGTCACGTTCAAACTCAGCCACAGCCCCCAGCACTTGCATAGTCATCTTCCCTGCTGCACTGGTGAGGTCTACACCACCAAGGGCGAGGCAGTGAACACGGATGCCATTCGAGGCCAGGTGCTCAACTGTCTGACGCACATCCATAGCGTTACGGCCTAGGCGATCAAGCTTGGTGACGATCAGTACGTCTCCGTTCTCCATGCGATCCAGCAGCTTTTGAAAGCCGGGGCGTTCCGATGCTGAGATGCTGCCTGAGATTGTTTCCTCAACCACCCGGCTCGCCTGCACATCGAAACCAGCACTCTTCACTTCCTGCACTTGGTTCTCGGTGAACTGGCTGGCAGTGGAACAGCGGGCGTAGAGGAAAGTGCGGGACATGGCGGGCGGCTCCTTGCTGGTATCGGTTAAGGTGGGATCACGATACCGAGGGATCACCTTTGTGTCAATGCTATATTTACGATACCGATTTGAGGCCCTTTTGCTGGCATCGTCTAACGGTCGATTGATGATCCCCTATTCCCCACGCAGCACCCTGATCGCACTTGTGATGCCTTCGGCGTGCAGGTCGAGAACTTCCAGTGCTGTCACTGCATTGTCTGCAACATCTGTAGAGCCACGTTCCCGTACCCACTTGGCAAGTTCCTCAATGGCAGCACCAATGCCGTGCTGGCTGATCATCAGCATCTCTAGGGCGTTGGCTATGGCTTCGTTCTGGTCTGACATGGCGATCCTCCTTGGATGAGAGAAACAGGCTAGCCCAGTTGGGCACATGCTGACATGCGGCCTTGGGCCTCGGCTCAGGGCGACGGGATGGCGTCGTCCTGCACGAATTCGACGATTACGGGCGAAATATTCCATTCCCGTGCAGAAACTCAAGATTCAACGCTACAAACGCACCATGCTTCGCAACTTTCAACCACAACCCTTATGGAATGCGGGCTGTAGGGATGGGCACCCTCTTCGCTCCAGGTTGAACGCGTGATGGGCGTAGAGGTTTTGGTGGGTTAAGTGAGGGTTATGCTGAGGTTTCGTCAGGAGGGGTGGCAATGACTGGAAAACACAGTGCCGTTCCAACCTCGATTGGCTTGTGCTTGAGCACATCAGCAATACCGATACGCTTGAACTCCTCCAACACCATCGTTGCAGCGGTATCACACAAGCGGATCATGTTGTTCGCATACGTCGCTGACTTGTCGCTTGAGGCGTACAAAAACTTCATGCTCGGCGGCAGGTAGGTTTCACCGTAGTACGGCTCCTTGCCAGAGTTAATGTCGAGGTGCTTACCCAGCTCGCTATCTACGATCATCCCGATTTTACAGCTTTGCAAGAACAGCGGATCGAGACTGCGAGTGATCGCTAAGTGCCAACCAATAGGCTCATTCTTGGCCTCATGATCTGTATTCAAGATGATGTAACTTGCATGGTGGTCGTAATGGATGTCTGCCCCTAGCGAGCGGAGATGCTCCTTCACCACGTAAACGCTGCAAACGCTCACCCTGTAACCCTGATGAGTTTCGGTAAGCGTATTTGTGTCAGCGGCCATCAGGTAATCGAATCGGGTCTTCAGCTCTGCAAAATCACCCAGAGACATCGAGAAGTCATTGGCTGGGGCGGAATAGAGTACCTTGTCGTCCTTGCCCTCTCGCTTATGCGTGATCTGACGACGAATGCTGCCTGGATCAATCTCAGGGATATGCAGTCGCTGGGTGGCTGGATCATATTCCAACGTAAGCGATGAGACGTTCTCTATCACGTTCCCGTACACGTAGAGGTCTCTTGGAATTTTCTGCTGTCCTTGCTTGCGTTTCTTCTTGTCCTTCTTTGCCATGGTGGCAGTGTCCTTGTTGGCGATGTGCGACATTGTAGCTGCACTGATTGGGCTGTCGCCCTAGAAGGGTTAAGACACATTTCGAGAGGCCAACATGGCTGTAGGCCACGCAGAATAAGGCCTGTAGCGATTTTCACCCGTCGATTCACCCCTATCAGAGATAGTTGCAGTAGGCGTGTTGCGTTTCTCTGGACAACAGAAAGCCCCACCATTGCTGGCAGGGCTGGAGCGGTTACATCAAAACGGTGGAAAGTCTGGTGATGCCTCCCACACTGGGGCAACCATCGGGCGAAGATAATCATTATTCGACGCTTCGCTGTCGATCATGACGCTCAGCGCTCCCAACACTTTGAGTGGCGCTGTTTGCACAACGTCCTTCTGCACTGTGAACTTGATCGGTGCATATGTCGGGATACGCTCCAACACTTCTGGGGCGAAGTCTCCACCGTATGCGTTGATAGTGTTGTAATCGATAACCGGAGTGTTCCTGTCCACGAGAGAATCAAGGGCGTCTTGCACATCTGCAACAGACTTGCCGTGTAGCAGGTTGAATAGCGCCTGTTCTTCGTGAGGCTCCGTTGCCCATACGTTCTTGTATGTCTTCCGTTCGTTAAGTTGCTGAAGCTCTTCAAACACTCCCTGTAGCTCTGGACGATATTGAGCATGGCGCTCTAGTTCGTGATACAGCACATCGAATGACTTGAAGTTATATCGTTTGATGGCGAATGTACTCGCCAACTTCTCTTGCATCTGATTCTTCAAGTTCGAGAGAGCTACCGTTGTCATGTCCGGTAATGCGGCGATGTGCTTCCGATGTTCTGGGTTGGCTGGGTCTAGGTTCTCATGTAGCCAGTCCAAGTGCTTACTTCTCTGGGACGGTTTGAGTTGGGCCATTCGCACGACATCATCAACCAACTGTTCGCCCAAAAAGGCAATCACTCGGTCAAGCACTGCACCTTCTGGCTCATCACCGTAGATGTGATGTTTAGGCAGAATGCTTGTTCGACTGATCTTCTTACCATGTCCGTAATACTTCGTCCCGTGAGCCTTGTTCAAACTCTTCGGACTGACACACAAGTTCTCAGCACACAGCAAGCCAAGGGTGGTACTGCTCTCAACACTGGCGATGTGGGACAGTTCGAAGTCACGGCGTTCGCCATGACTGTTTGCCTTGAATGAATACGCCCATACTTTGTACAGAGCGACTAACGACTCTGCGGTGTGACCTGTCAGCACTTGCAGTGTTTGGGCACGCTTGCACTCTCTGGCGAGATAGAAGAAGAAGGGTGTCCTCCTGGCCTTGTCCAGTCGATTGACACGAGGGCGCTTCTTGTTCTGGACCTTGGCGGAACATCCGGGCTTGCAATACAGCTTCCTTGACGTGGGAGCGACTTTGAACTGTTTCTTGCACTCTGGATTGTTGCAGTAACGTGATTGACGAACCGTCTTAGTCTTTGTTGCGGTTGTAGCGTTGGTCATGTTGTGTCCCCTCTGGGTTGACTGAATGTGATTTCTTTAATGTTGCGTCACTGGCATGCCGGCATGCTGGCGAACAGAATGGTTTGAACTTCTTACTAGCGAAGACATGGCGACAGCACATGCACGTGTAACTCTTCAAGCTGTGGCCTCCTGTAATGCGCTCTGAGGATCGCTATCGAACGACAGCAGCCAGCGTGTAACTCCGTTACTGCCTTCGACTGTATGTCGCCATACTCTCTTACCACTCTCTTTCGCCATGGCGTATGCAACCGCCATAGCTTCAGCGGCATTGGTGTAGAACTGGATCAATTTTTTCTCCTGTAATAACGGAAGTGCTCTCGCACTGGAATAGGCTGTATTCCTTGTAAAACGTGGCTTGTACGGCAGCGGCACCACTATCAAAGATAGTTGCAGTAGGCGTGCTACTTCTTTGGTAGCGCCTGACTTAACTTCAGATCGATTCTCTTATCGACGTACAACTTCATCTGTTCACGCTCATCGGCAAACTGTTGTTGAACTTCGTTCCGGTGCTGTAACACTAACCGGCTCGCTTGATCGGTGGACTTGTCGAAGATGTACGCACTCATGGCGAACATGGCGATGAGTTGAATCATTGTGGAAACTACCAGCGCTTGTATAACGGCTTGCATAAAACTCCTTGGATAATTGGAAAGCCTGCTTGCACAGGCTTGTTATTCTGCCTCCGTACCCAACTCAGCGTTAGCACGCTGCCAAAGTTTTGCGTTCTGCTCGTCGAACACTTGCTTTGAGACTTTGGCGATGTCTTCAGGGGACGCATCTGTCTTGGCTGTGACATTGATAGTCACAGGAGCTGTGATGTTGTTCGTCGTAGTGCTGCCATTACCTGGCCCATCAGACGAACGCTGTTGAGGCACTGGATAACTAACTTCAGACTGTGACGCTGCACGCTTCATTACTGTTGATGCGTCGAATGTCTCGAATGCGTCTGGCCTGAATCTACGGTACTGCCCATCAACAACATCACCAGCGTCAATACTCTTCAACAAACCATCCAACTTCACCGAGATAGCCTGAAGACCGAACAAGTCTTTCTCTGGCACCTTCACACTCGCCCAACGAGTCCGATTTTCTTCCGCTACTTCTTTGGAGTCTTTACCACCTAAAATGCGATTCCAGAAGTTGGATACCGGGTCAGCGGCATTGGCATCTAGCCGTGCCTGTTCGCTAATTGATGCAGCGTTCTGGTTTGGAAGTGTAATAATTCCATCTGCACCGCCTGCTGTTGCTAGTGCTGCGGCCTTCTGTTCTGGCGTCTTATCTGACCCATCAGCATCTTTGCCAGTAATGAATCGCACAAGTGCAGTCTTGAACTTGGTTAACCCAATATCCATGTCCAGTAGTGCGGCGTTAACCGGCTTCATGGCTTCAGCTAGTTCACGCTCGGCTTGAATTCGTTCGTGAATCACACCCTTCAACTCTTCACTGCTGTTGAGTTGGTTGTCGTTCAGGTATTTCAAGTTATCGGAGCGAGTCTGGTCAGCATCGATAGACTTCATCTGTTTCGCTAGAACATCTTGGTTAGTATTCAGGTAGTTCGCCATACCCTGATCGAAGTCTTTGGCTAGGATGTTGCCTTTCGTGACTTGGGATTTGAACCAAGCTGCCTGTTCTTCAACCTTGCCTTTGAACTTCAATCGCTCAGCAGCAGCGGCACGAATAGAACTAGCCACAGGGCCACCGATAGCATCGAACAGGTCGTTCACATCTGAACCTTCTGGCTTGCCTTTGGCCCTGATCTGCCCTAACTGGTACGCCGCCCTCTTCTGGGCTTCCTTGTCTAAGCCAGCAGCTCGAAAGACTGCACTCTGAGACTCGTAAATCTTCGTCGCTTGCTCTAGCGTCTTACCGATTGCAATCTGACCCGTGATGAAATTCGAATAGACCTTCGCTGATTCAACAGACAGCTCCATCCCGTATCGGTTGGAAATCTCGATAAACTTGTCACGGCTGAACTTTTGGTTCAGTGGGTTCTTTCCGCCAGATGTCTCAAGGGCTGTGTTGAACTGTTCCGCTGTACTCGCGTCTGTCTGCCGTTGCTTGATGCGTTCATTCGCATAGGCGACAGCCCCTGTGAGTGCGTACAACGCTGCTCCAGCAGCACCCAGAGCGATGGAGAACGAACCTAGCCCGAAATCACTCTTGGGATTGTTACGTGTAGCCTCCCAATGTGTCTGGCGTGAGGCTGCCCAGTTAAATCGTTCGCTCCGTTGCTGGTGTGCTTCTGCTTGTCGCTGCTCACGCACCTTGGCCTGTTGTTGGGCTGCTGCAAACTTCTGTGCTGCCCTCATCCCACGTTCACGGGCTTCATTCAACGCAAGTTCAACACGCTGTGTCGCTGTGAGGCTCTGTACGTGCTTCTGTTGCATGATCGAAGTCTTAACTTGCTGCTGGGCCAACTTCTCTTCTAGCCCCGCTTGGCGGGCCTTAGCCGCTGCAAGAGTCGCGGTATTCTTAATCTCCTGGCCCTGAGCCTTCAATCGCTCTACGTTGGCCTTGTGAGCCTTCGCATCAGCTACAGCAGTCGCTTGTTTATCTCGGATCGCCTGAGTCGCAATGAATGCACTCTGTTTGGCCCCAGCGAACTGCAACTTCTGTTGAGCGAGCTCAGCTCGGAAGGTAGCCATCCTCGCCTTCTTCACAGCAACTTCCAACTGTAACTCTCGTTTTGCATTGTGCTGTACGGAAGCAGCATATTTCTGTGTAGTAGCCTTGCGCGAACCACCTAGCTTCTTTGCAAGTTGGTCAGCTTGCCGTGACATCGCCTTCATACGCCGCTCAACTTGGTCAAGACTGGCATTGAAGCGATGTAACCCAGACAGGTCGACATTGAACGACAGGAGCGATGTTAATTTGGCTATGTTTTCTTGGATCATCGGCTTGCACCATAAGAGCGATTGCCCGGCACGTAATTGATAAGTGCATCACTCACTGCTTGCACGAACACCTTTGAGCCTACTCCCGTGTACAACACCTGATGCTCTTGGAAAGCGCCTGTGTAGCCAGCGAGGAACTTTTCAACAACTTCAGCAACTACGCGACCACCTGAAACCATCAGTACTAGTCCGTACGTCGTCTTGAACCATGCAATACGATGCTGATGCAGTCCAACATAGTCTTGGATACGCATCTTCAATGCCTTGCACAGCCTCTTAACAGGAATCTGATCACCGACCAACGTTGCGACTATTCTGTGTGTTCCGTGTTGCGACAATGTTTCGATGTAATTCATTAGAGCCATGCTAATCCCTCCGGTGGCAGATCGGTTACGTTGTATTCCTTGCACTTGAGCACTGTTGCCCAGGCGACAGTTTCATCAGCGAACGCATGACGTTCATCAGGATTTAACCCCCATGATGTCAGCATTTCACTTCGAACCTTCATTGCTAGTTCTTCCATTGTGATTGAAGCCTTCTCCACTTCTACTGGTTCAGGCTCCGACACTTCAACTTGCAGCAGCGGGCTATCAGGCTGGTATTTCTCCAACAGGATGCGTGTAGTGTGATCTAGCATTACTCAGCCCCTAGCGAATCACGGACAGCCTTGCGAGTTGCTCCAAGTTCGGCTTCAACTTCCATACGGATACGATCAGCCTCTTCTTGCTCATCTCTTGCCTTTTGCTCAGCTCTCAAACGAACTGTGTTCGCCATTTGAAACTGTACTTCACGCTCGATGATTGCAGTGTTCTCGGCTTCAATGGCTGCGTTGTACTCTTGAGTCACTTGTTCGTAGATCAGGGCCAGGTCAGCATCAATCTCAGATTGTGGGCGGTAGAAGTAAATGTTCACTGAATGCCCAGTGAGCGGCTGCGCTCCGAGTTCATGCAGGGTGTACCCCAATTCGATCTTCTCAATGTATGTCTTTAGAATCTCTGTCAGGTACACAACGGTGAAGTAGGTGTACGCCCCCTTGACCATTCCGCCGATTGGGCGAAGCGTCTTAGGATCAGTAAACGCAAACTGATCATATCCGTGTTGGGTGTTGTAGAACTTTTCTTTTGCAGCGTCTTTCAGGGCGGCAAGTTCAGCTTTGTTGGCTTTGCGCAGAACGCTTGTACGTGTTGCGGATGTCATGTTGTTTCCTCTTGTTAAATATGGTGTACCCGAACGGCGGGCGTAGTGATTCGCTGATCGAATTTGATCAGTCACATGAATTGGGTATTGGTGTTGCGGATTATCTTGCGGGGTTAGGCCAGAATCGCAAAACTGCGAACAACGGAACCTGAAGTTCCTCACTGATTTGTTCAGGCGTCATTCTCCCGCAATTTCTTGCAATGAAAGCCACCAAGTGCTCAAGCACATCAAGCTTCTTCTGTTCTTCCTTCATCTGTTTGTTCCTCTGGTTGTTGTGGTTGTTCCGGCAATTGCACCGGTTGACGTTTCTTCGCGTTGAAAGCATTCACTCGACATAGCGTCGAGCAGTAAACTTTGGTAATGCGTTTCACCTTGTGCGTTATGCCACATTGCGGGCATAGGCGTTCTACGGCCATAAGTTCTCCTTGGCTGGATTAGTTGGAAGTTGGATGTGTTAACGGTAAGGACACGCAGATAGCAAAAAGGCCAGAGTTTCAAGGTCTGGCCTTCTGTGTGCATCTGATGTGGTGTTGCGGAATTTGTTGCCGCTGGGAAGCAATGAACCCTTAACGCTGGCGGCTGGAACGTCGATGGGGAATCAATCCATCTACCGAGTGTTAGCCAGCTACCCGGTGAAGCGTGTTGACCCACCATCCTGACAGGGGGTTGGCTGTTCGGCCTGCGTGGAAACGCCAGTTACCGAACGAAGAAGAGAACATTTATCTCTCTTATGGCCTATTGTACCATTACATCTCAATATTTGCAAGCATTATTTGTGCCAAATATAAACTATTTTCTACTGCCCCTCTGAGCGTTAGCAGTGAGCGCTCACGAAGCCCCTTATATACGGGCCTCTCCGGCGACTACAGACTATAGATACGCTGCACATTACCTGACGAACGGTAACAACAAATAAAAACCTACATATGACATTGTTGCTCCCAGCCCTTGATCACACGCCCGGTGCCAATCACGCACTGGAAGGGCTTGCCGCGGCTCCAGGAAGAGTCGAATTCAGTGCCGTCTTCCAGCCAGCCGCGATATTGGGTGGTGATCAGTGCGCCTTTGACGGCGGTTTTGCCGTCGCCAGGCTCCAGGTCGATGATTTGCAATTCGTCGTTCATGTTCATACTCGTTCACGGTCGCCCTACGCTTGAGGGTACGGGCGGTGGTTTTCGCAGAAACCGGCGTCGATGGCAACCGGTGGAACCCAATGGCCCTGCGTCGCTCACATAAGTATCACCGCCCTGTTCAGAAAAGGACCCTCTGATGACCGACTTGCAAGCGCTGTGCAGTTTCATTCCGCCGTACATTCTCAATCGTATCGTCGCCCACGGTTCCGAACACCAGCGTGCCAGCGCCCAGCGCACCCTGCTCCATGTGCGCACCCTGAGGCACCCGCCAGGCCCGCCGTCGCGCTCTGCCGCTGCGGCGAAACTGCCGCGATCGGGTCAACCCGGCCTGCCGCAGCGCAGCGTGCATGATGCCCAGGGGCAAATGCTTCTGCCCGGCATGCCGGTGCGTCTCGAGGGGCAACCGGCCAGCGGTGATCCGGCGGTCGATGAAGCCTACGATGCATTGGGCGCCAGCTACGATTTCTTCTGGAAGGTACTGGGCCGCGACTCCATCGACAACAAGGGTTTCGCCCTGATCGGCAGCGTGCATTATGGCCAGGAGTATGAAAACGCCTTCTGGAACGGCTCGCAGATGGTCTTCGGCGACGGTGATGGAGAAATTTTCGAGCGTTTCACCCGCTCACTGGATGTGATTGGCCACGAGTTGACCCATGGCGTGATCGAAAGCGAAGCCGGCCTGGTTTACGCCAATCAATCCGGGGCGTTGAATGAATCGCTGTCGGATGTGTTCGGCGTGCTGATCAAGCAACATGTACTGCGCCAAACGGTTGATCAGGCAGACTGGTTGATCGGCGCGGATTTGCTGACGCCCCGCATCAAGGGCGTTGGCCTGCGCTCGATGGCGCACCCGGGTACCGCCTACGACGATCCGCTGCTGGGCAAGGACCCGCAACCGGACCACATGCGCAATTTTGTCATTACCCAAGAGGACAATGGCGGCGTGCACATCAATTCCGGCATTCCCAACCGAGCGTTCTATCTGGCGGCCAAGGCGCTGGGTGGGCATGCCTGGGAGAAAGCCGGCCGCATCTGGTACGAGGCCTTGTGCGACCGGCGTTTGGACCGCGAGGCAACCTTCAGTGCCTTCGCACAACTGACCATCCTGCATGCCCGACTGTGCTTTGGCGCCAAAGAAGCCCGTGCCGTACAGCATGGCTGGGCCGAAACGGGAGTCGACCTGACTCAGGATAAACCATGAAAAACCTGCCTACATTGGACGAGCGCGCTGTCGTGCGCCTGTCTCGCCAAGGTGGCTTTGCGGCGATCCAGGCCTTGAGCCGCCCCCGGGAAATCGAATTCGCGCAGTGCAATATCGATCAACGCTCACGCATCTGCCTGTTGCTGGAAGGTTGCCTGCCGCTGGCCACTTCCACTCCAGGCGGCGGCGATCAGCGTTTTTATCAGATCGAAGTTCGCTACCGTGCCGGCAAGCAAGATGATGAGATAGTGCTCAAAGTGCCTGAGGATCGCGCCCCTGGTGAACTGGTGCGGCTCTGGGATAAAGGTGAATTGCTCTGAATGGCAGTCATTGACGCCGAAACAGTGCCCATTGCCCCGGGCGGACATCTGTTTCCCGACGTTGCGGTGAACTAAGATATCCGGCACCCAACCGTACGGTTCTCCAAGCCATGATGACAGCCCGCGAATGATAGTGATCTGGACCTGCGTGGTTCTCGGCTTGGTGATGTTCATTCTGATCGCCGTGTTGATCGGTCGCGAGCGCGGGTTACGTAAACAACTGGCCGAATATCGCTCGATCATCAACAGCCTCGCCGAGGGCCAGAACATCCGCCAGGACGGCGATGCCGAGCGTTTCAAGCGCAGCCAGTATTTCGGCCGCATCGGCACCTGGGACTGGGATGTCGACACCGACAAGCTCTACTGGTCGGAGGCGATCTACGGCATGTTCGGCTTCAGGACCGGCGAAGTAATGCCCTCCTACAGTCTGTTTTGCGCCTGTGTGCACCCCGACGATCGGGCCAGGGTCCGGGCCGGCGAATTGCGTTGCCTGGCAACCGGCGAAAACCACGATGAGGAGTACCGGGTGATCTGGCCCGACGGCACCATCCGCTGGCTGCGGGAAACCGGCAACGTGGTCAGGAACGACCGCGACGAAACGATCAAGATGATGGGCGTGGTGCGTGATATCACCGAGGAAAAGGCCTCTGCCAGTTACTTGCAACACCTGGCTCATTTCGATCCGCTGACCGGATTGCCCAATCGACTGGTGCTGGAAGAACGCCTGTCCGAGGCGCTGGAGCAGGCACGCGTCAGCGCCACGAGGGTGGCGCTGGTGTTTGTCGATCTCAACGGATTCAAGGCCATCAACGACCGCTACGGCCATGCAGCCGGTGACCGCGTGCTGATCACCACCGCCACCCGCTTGAAGAAGATTCTGCGTTCAACAGACACTGTCGCCCGGATCGGCGGTGATGAATTCGTGGTGATCCTTCAGGGACTGCCCCAAGGCATCAGCCTGCAGGACGAAGCCCGCCGTATTTGCCAGAAGATCTTCGTCGAACTCTCCCCGCCCTTGACCATCGGCAACGACCAGCGCCACATCGGCACCAGCCTGGGCGTCGCCGTGTTCCCCGACCATGCGCCGAGCATGGACCGGCTCATCCACATTGCCGACCTGGCGATGTATGCGGCCAAGCGCAGCGGGAATAATCAGTATCGGTTGGGTGAGCAAGCAGTGAGCCATAGTCAGGTGGAATGAGCCGGGCATCAGTACTGGCTGACAGGGCCCTTCGCTCGCAGGCTCGCCCCCCCACAAGCGGCTTATCGGCACATCCACACTCATGCCGACAGACAATCGAAGGTAGATCTACGACAACCCCAGCCTTTATCCTTGTCGCCCCCCGCCGTACCGAGTTGATGGAGTTTTCTCATGCCCCATGAAGGCAATCTGCTACAAGCCGCTGTCGTGTTTCTGCTCGCGGCGGTCCTCACTGTCCCCCTGGCCAAGCGCCTGCAATTGGGGGCGGTGTTGGGTTATCTGTTTGCCGGGGTGATTATCGGCCCCTCGGGGCTGGGCCTGATCGGCAATACGGAAAGCGTCGCGCACATTTCCGAACTGGGCGTGGTGTTGCTGCTGTTCATCATCGGCCTGGAACTGTCACCGAGACGTCTTTGGGTGATGCGCAAATCGGTGTTCGGCGTCGGCCTGGCGCAAGTGCTGTTGACCGGCTCGGTGATTGGCGTGACCGCGCTGTTTATATTCGGCCAACCCTTGAACAGCGCGATCGTGCTGGGCCTGGGGCTCGCCCTGTCGTCCACCGCGTTCGGCCTGCAAAGCCTGGCCGAACGCAAGGAACTGACCAGTCCCCACGGGCGTCTGGCCTTTGCGATTCTGCTGTTCCAGGACATCGCCGCGATTCCGCTGATCGCCATGGTGCCGCTGCTGGCAGGCAGCAGTCAAAACCTCAGCGCGGTCGACGATGTGAACCAGGGCCTGCGCGTGCTGATCAGCATCGCCATTGTGGTGGTCGGTGGACGCTACCTGCTGCGGCCGGTGTTCCGCGTGGTCGCCAAGACCGGCCTGCCGGAAGTGTCCACCGCGACCGCATTGCTGGTGGTGATGGGCACCGCCTGGCTGATGGATCTGGCGGGTATTTCGATGGCCCTCGGGGCATTCCTTGCCGGCCTGCTGCTGGCGGACTCCGAATATCGGCACGAACTCGAAGCACAGATCGAACCCTTCAAGGGCCTGCTGCTCGGGTTGTTTTTCATGAGTGTCGGCATGGGTGCCAACCTCGGTCTGCTGCTGCGCGAGCCGATTGTGGTGCTGGGGCTGACCGTACTGCTGATCGCCGTCAAGCTGCCGTTGCTGTTTATCGTGGGCCGACTCGGCGGTGGCTTGAACAAGATCAGCGCCATTCGCCTCGGGATTGTGCTGGCCGCCGGCGGTGAGTTCGCCTTTGTTGTATTCAAGATCGGCCGTGATCATGGTTTGTTCGATCCGCGCCTGTACGACTTGCTGGTGCTTGCGATCACTCTGTCGATGGCGTTGACCCCCCTATTAATGTTGTTGTGCGCCCGACTGGTCAGCCCAAAGGTGCAACCGGTGGTGGTGCCGGAGCAATTTCGTGAAATCGACGCCGATGAACCCCGCGTGGTGATCGCAGGCATGGGCCGCATGGGACAGATCGTCGCGCGTATCCTGCGGGCCCAGAACATCAAGTTCGTGGCCCTCGACACGTCAGTGGAAACCATCGAACTGTCACGCAGCTTCGGCGGTGTGCCGGTGTTCTACGGCGATCCGATGCGACCGGAAATCCTCAGCGCGGCCAAGGTCGGGCAAGCCGAATTCTTCGTGATCGCCACCGACGACCCGGACACCAACATCAAGACCGCCGAACTGGTGCACAAGCTTTATCCGCATATAAAGATCATTGCCCGCGCTCGTAACCGCCAGCATGTGCATCGACTGGTGGACCTGGGTGCCCACGCGGTGCGCGAAACCTTTTACTCCAGCCTGGAAATGAGCCGGCAGACGTTGATCGGCCTGGGACTGACACACGAGCAGGCCGACGCACGGATCAAGCGTTTCAAGCACCATGACGAACAGGTACTCGAAGCCCAGCATGCGATCTACGACGATGCGGTAAAGGTCAAGCAAACAGCACAGGAAGCCCGGGCGGAACTGGCGCGGTTGTTTGAATCGGACCAGCTGGAAGAGCAAGCCGCCAGGAAATGAGGTGATTGTGCGGGCCTGCTCGCGAAGAACGATAACGCGGTGCACCGGATAAACAATAAACTCCAAGGAACCCAAATGGCTGCCGACCAAACCTCCCCCGCCCTGAAGGAAATCTTCAACGCCGAACGCCTGCACCACATTGCCACCGAAATGACCGCGGTCTATCCCGAGTTCGATGCCAAGGCGTTCCTGAAGCTGGCCAAGACCGGTCTGGCGGAGCTGTCGGTGATGCAACGCATGGCCCGCGTCAGCGAATGCCTGCACGCGGTGTTGCCGCTGAGTTATGAGGCGTCGCTGGAGTTGTTGCGGGCCCTCGCCCCACGCCTCAACAGCGGCTTCGTCAGCATGTGCCTGCCCCACTACGTGGCGACTTATGGCGCTGAGCGCTTCGAACTGTCGATGGATGCGCTCAAGTACTTCACCGCGTTTGGCTCCTCGGAGTTCGCGATCCGCCATTTCCTGCGCCGTGATATCGAGCGCTCGCTGCAGCTGATGCACGACTGGTCGCTGGACGACAACGAGCATGTCCGGCGCCTGGCCAGCGAAGGGTGTCGCCCGCGCCTGCCGTGGTCGTTTCGCCTGGAGCCGATTCAAGCCGACCCGACGCTGGCCGCCAGGATCCTCGACAATCTCAAGGCCGACAGCAGTCTTTACGTGCGCAAGTCCGTGGCCAATCACCTGAACGACATCACCAAGGACCATCCCGACTGGGTGCTGAACTTGATCGAAGGCTGGTCGCTGGACAACAAACACACCGCGTGGATCGCCCGACACGCCCTGCGCAGCCTGATCAAACAGGGCAACCCGCGGGCGCTGGCGATCATGGGCGCCGGCGGCAAGCCTGAAGTCGAGATCATCGATATGCAGGTCAACCCACCGGTGATTGGCCTGGGGGAAAAGATCACCCTGTCCTTTGCCGTCAAATCCACGATCGAGGACAGCCAGCGGCTGGTGATCGACTACGCCATCGATTATGTGAAAGCCAACGGCAGCACCTCGGCGAAGGTGTTCAAGCTCAAGGCCCTGACCCTGCCCGGCAACGCCACCGAATCCATCGCCCGTGGCCAACACATCAAGGAACTCACCACCCGTCGGCATTATGCGGGCAAGCATGCAGTGCACGTGCTGGTAAATGGCAAGCGGCTGGCCAGCACCGCCTTCGAAATCCTCCCTTGAAACACGGCCCCCAGCAGGCGCAAAGCTTGCTCGCGATGAACGCGGTGGATCAGACCTGACACCATCGCGAGCAAGCTTTGCTCCTGCAGCCGTGGCATCTTCAGATTTCATTAAGAAAAGGCCCGGATACTGCTCCCCATCTGACCCGGGGAGGTGCCTTTCATGGCCGATTTCAACTGGAACATTGCGCTACCGCTGCACTTCGGCCAGGCCGAAACACCGCCAATGAGCCTGGTCCGGGCGTTGCCGGACGACCCGCAACGTCCTGGATTCGAAGCCTTTATCCAACACCATTTCCGCAAGGTCCACGGTGCCGACATCCGTCATTTCATGCCGGAGCTGTTCGGCATGATGAACCAGGCGGGCGAGCTCTGTGCGGTGGCCGGCGTGCGCGTAGCGAGTAGCGGGCAGCTATTTCTGGAGCGCTATCTCGACGAATCGATCGACCCGTTGATCAGCGCCGCTGCCGACCGCCCGGTGGAGCGCAGCGGGATCGTCGAAGTGGGCAACCTGGCGGCCAGCGACACCGGCAATGCACGCCTGAGCATCATTGCCATCACTTACCTGCTGGCCATGGGCGGCCTGGAATGGGTGGCGTTCACCGGCAACATCGGCCTGGTTAACAGCTTCCATCGCCTCGGCTTGCAACCGGTGACCCTGTGCGCGGCCGACGCTGAACGGCTGGGTGACGAACGCCACAGCTGGGGCAGCTACTACGAGAGCAAACCCTGGGTCCACGTGGGCGATATCCGCGCCGGCTTCACTCATTTACGCAACATCGGTCTGTTCAGCCGCCTCGGTTTGCCGACGTCCACCGAGGAGTCGACCCATGTCGCCTGAACTGGAACGCTTCAAACAAACCCTGCACCGTCATGCCGAACGAAAACCCAACAGCATTGCCCTGTGGGGCGATCAGCTGAAGATCGACTACGCCACGCTGTACGCCGAGGTGATGCATCGCCAGCAGCGGCTGCACGATGAACACGTCAAGGTGATTGCACTGGCGTTGGACAATGGCGTCGAAGCCATGCTCTGGGATCTGGCCGCGCTCTTCGAAGGCCTGACCTGCCTGACGCTGCCGCCATTTTTCAGCCCGGCTCAACGCAACCACTGCCTGGAACAGAGCCAGGCTGAACGGGTGATTGCCCCGCCGGAACTGGAAAGCGAACTGCAAACGGCCGGCTATGAGCAACAGGGTGAATTCTGGCGACGCACCTTCAGCGTTCCAACCCGCCTGCCCGAAGGTACCGCCAAACTGACGTTCACTTCAGGCACCACTGGCACCCCCAAAGGTGTGTGCCTGAGTGCCGAGAGCATCCTGCGGGTCGCTCGCCAATTGCATCAGGCCAGCCAGCCCAGCGACCCGCGCCATCACATGACCTTGCTGCCCCTGGCTGTGCTACTGGAAAACCTCGGTTGCTATGCCGCGCTGTATGCCGGCGCGACGTTGAGTGTGCCGGGTCAGCGCACCCTGGGTATCCAGGGCGCCAGCGGTGTGGAGGTGCCGCGCCTGCTCGCTTGCCTGGCCGAACGAGCGCCCGAAAGCCTGATACTGGTGCCACAGTTGTTGTCCTTGCTGGTCAACGCCGCGCAAAGCAAAGCCTTTGACCCTCAGTCGCTGCGTTTCGCCGCCGTAGGCGGAGCACGGGTTTCCACGGCGCTGCTGCAGCGCGCGCAAGCGCTCGGCCTGCCGGTTTACGAAGGCTATGGGTTGTCTGAATGCGCGTCAGTGGTGTGCCTCAACCATCCCGGCGCCCATCGCCCAGGCAGTGTCGGTCGGCCGCTGCCCCATGTTGAAGTGCGCCTGGCCGACGACGGCGAGGTGTTGATCAAGGGCTCGATCTTGCTGGGCTACCTGGGACAAGCGCCGTACCGCGACGAATGGTGGCCCAGCGGCGATCTCGGCGAGTTCGATGAACAGGGTTTCCTCTATCTCAAGGGCCGCAAGAAGCATCAATTCGTCACCAGCTTCGGCCGCAATGTGAACCCGGAATGGGTCGAGGCGGAGCTGACCCAGCGTCGCCACATCGCCCAAGCCTTCGTCTACGGCGAAGCCATGCCGCGTAACCACGCCTTGCTCTGGCCGCATCGTCCCGATTGCACAGACGAACAACTGGCCGCCGCCGTCGCCGAGGCCAACGAGGTCCTGCCCGATTACGCCAGGGTCCATGGCTGGAGCCGCCTGGATCAACCTTTCACATCCGCCAATGGCTTGCTGACCGCCAATGGCCGCCCCCGTCGCGACGCTATCGTCGAGCGGTACCGGGCGCAACTCAGCGAAACCAGACTTTGCGAGGAACCCGCACCATGAGTTTTTTTGAAACACTGCAAACCGCGACGCACCGGGAGCGCCATGAACTGTTCAACCTGCCGATCATTCTTGACGCGCTTGAAGGTCGGGTCAGCCTGGAAAGCTACCGGGCCTTCCTGACACAAGCCTATTACCACGTACGCCATACCGTGCCTTTGATGATGGCCTGCGGCGCACGTCTGCCGTCGCGCCTGGAATGGCTGCGTGAAGCGGTGTGCGAATACATCGAGGACGAATACGGCCACGAACAGTGGGTACTCGACGACATCGAAGCCTGCGGCGGCGACAAAGAAGCCGTGCGCGATGGCCAGCCGTCCTTGCCGATCGAACTCATGGTCGGCTTCCTCTATGACCTGATTGCCCGGGGCAACCCGGTAGGCCTGTTCGGCATGGTCAATGTGCTGGAAGGCACCAGCATTGCCCTGGCGACCCACGCCGCCGGCAGCATTCGCCAGCGCCTGGGGTTGCCGGAAAGTGCCTTCAGCTACCTCAGTTCCCACGGATCACTGGATATCGAGCACATGCAAACCTATCGCCGACTGATGAATGCGCTGGACGACCCGGCCGATCAGGCTGCGGTGATCCATGCGTCCAAAGTGGTCTACAAACTGTACACCGACATGTTCCGCGGCTTGCCGCATAACGGGGAGAACCTGCATGCGCCTGTCTGAGGCTCGTGTCGTGCTGACCGGTGCCAGCGGTGGTATCGGCCTGGCCATCGCCACCGCGCTGTGTGCCAGTGGTGCTCACGTATTGGCGGTGGCGCGACATCGTGAGCCATTGATGCCATTGCTCGAACGCTACCCGCGCAACCTGTCCTGGGTGGGCGCCGATCTGACCGCTGCGCCCGACCGGCAAAAAGTGCTGGTCGCCGTCGAAGCCATCGGCGGCGTCAACCTGCTGATCAACGCCGCCGGGGTCAATCACTTCGCCATGCTCGAACAACTGGACGACCGTGATATCCACGCAATGCTGGCCGTGAACGTCGAGGCGCCGATCTGCCTGAGCAAACTGTTGTTGCCGCTGCTCAAGCAAGCCGAGAGCGCAATGGTGGTAAACGTCGGTTCGACCTACGGCTCTATCGGCTACCCCGGTTACGCCAGCTATTGCGCCACCAAGTTTGCCTTGCGCGGGTTTTCCGAAGCCCTGCGCCGGGAACTGGCGGACACGCGTGTCGGGGTCCTGTATGTCGCGCCACGCGCCACCCGCACGAGCATGAACAGCCCGGCGGCGCAGGCGCTCAATGACGCGCTCAAAGCCAGTGTCGACGATCCGCAGGCCGTGGCCTCGGCAGTGATTCACGCCATCACCGGCGAGCGCCGTGACTTGTACCTGGGCTGGCCGGAACGTTTTTTCGTACGCCTCAACAGCCTGCTGCCCAACCTGGTGGACCGGGGGTTGCGCAAGCAATTGCCACTGGTCCGTCGCCTGAGTCAAAAGCCCGATAGCGAGAACCTCAAGCCATGAAAAAATTCGCCGCCTGTTTACTGCTGGGTGCCCTGAGCCAAAGTGTCTGGGCCCTGGACGCTGCCGACCAGCAACGCCTGACCGGCATCCAGCAAAGCTGGGCTCACATCCAGTACGAACTGCCCGCCGATCAGCGCACGGCCGCTTTTGAAAAACTCGCCGCCCAGACAACGAGCTTTACTCAGGAACGCCAGTCGGTCGCCGAGGCGTGGATCTGGTCCGGCATCGTCACCAGCAGTTGGGCCGGCGCCCAAGGCGGGCTTGGCGCACTGAGCAAGGTCAAGCAGGCGAAGGTCGATCTGGAAAAAGCCCTGGCCCTGGACCCCAAGGCTCTGCAAGGCTCGGCCTACACCAGCCTCGGCGCGCTGTATGACCGTGTACCGGGCTGGCCGATCGGTTTCGGTGACGCGGACAAGGCAGAAGAGTTGCTCAAGCTCGCCTTGCAATTGAACCCCAACGGTATCGACAGCCTGTATTTCTGGGGCGATCACCTCTACCGTCAAAAGCGCTACAGTGAAGCTAAGGCGGCACTGCAAAAGGCCCTGAACGCGCCACCACGGCCAGGTCGTGAAACCGCTGATGCCGGACGCCGCCAGGAAATCCAAACGCTGCTGGTCGACGTGAACAAGAAACTCAACTGACAGGAGTCCACGTGCGTTTATTACTGATCGAGGATGACGTGGCCCTGGGCGAAGGCATCCACCAAGCCCTGGAACGCGAAGGTTACACCGTCGACTGGATACAGGACGGTAGCAGTGCCCTGCATTCTCTGCTCAGCGAAGCCTTTGATCTGGCGGTGCTCGACCTGGGCCTGCCACGCATGGATGGTCTCGAAGTCCTGCGCCGTCTGCGCGACAGCTGCTCGAATGTCCCGGTGCTGATCCTTACCGCCCGGGACGCCACCGAAGATCGCATCGCCGGGCTGGATGCCGGCGCCGACGACTACCTGGTCAAGCCCTTCGACCTGGACGAGCTCAAGGCGCGCCTGCGCGCCTTGCTGCGACGCAGCGCCGGTCGTGCGCAAGTGCTGATCGAACACGCCGGCATCACTTTGAACCCCGGCACTCAGCAAGTCACCTACCGAGGCGAGCCAGTGGCACTGACGCCCAAGGAATATCAGTTGCTCCACGAACTGCTGTCGCCGCCGGGTCGGGTCATGACCCGCGATCACTTGATGCAGTTGCTCTATGGCTGGAGCGAGGAAGCGGAAAGCAACACCCTGGAAGTGCATATCCATCACCTGCGCAAAAAATTCTCCACCGACTTGATCCGCACCATTCGCGGTGTGGGCTACCTGGTGGAGGAGCGCCGATGACTTCGATCAGGCGTCGCACGCTGACGCTGATCATCGGCCTGATGCTCGCCGGTCTCGCGGTAATCAGCGCGCTCAACCTGCACGACAGCAACCACGAAATTGCCGAAGTCTACGACGCCCAATTGGCCCAGAACGCCCGGCTGCTCCAGGGTGTCATGCGCATGCCGCTGGCCAGCGAAGAACATGCTCATCTGTACCAGGCGTTCAACCTGGCCTTGAGCGAAGCGGTGCCAAGGGTCGATGGCCATCCTTACGAAAGCAAGATCGCCTTTCAAGTCTGGAACCACAAGGGCGAGGTGCTGGTACACACCGCCAGCGCGCCCTCCTTCACCGTGCCCCCGTCGAGCCCCGGTTTCAGCGACGTGGTGGACCTCAACAACCGCCACTGGCGCGCGTTCCTGCTGGAAGACAAACAGAACAACCTGCGCATCTGGGTGGGCGAGCGCGACGACGTCCGTGCCGACCTGGTAGACCGGATCGTGCGCCATACGCTGTGGCCGAATGTGCTGGGCAGCCTGATTCTGGCGGCGATGGTCTGGCTGGCGATCGGCTGGGGCCTCAAACCCCTGGCCGACATGGCGGCCACCCTGCGCGCACGGCACAGCGGATCGCTGGAGCCGTTGCACTTGACGCCACTGCCCAGCGAACTGGAACCGATGCAAGCGGCGCTCAACCGGATGCTGGCGCAGATCCAGGAAGTCCTGGGCCGCGAACGGCGGTTCATCGCCGATGCCGCCCATGAAATGCGCACGCCCCTGGCCGTGTTGCGAGTGCATGCGCAAAACCTGCTCGAAGCCGGCACCGAAGAGGAGCGACGCGAATCCCTGGCGTTCCTGATCGCAGGCGTTGACCGGACCAGTCGCCTGGTCAATCAACTGCTGACCATGGCCCGCCTCGAACCCAAGGCCACGCCCCCTGCATTGCACACCATCGACCTGACCCAGACTGTTCGCGACAGCCTGGTCCAGCTCACACCCTGGCTGCTCAGCAAAAACCTGGAATTGGCCTTCGACGCCAGCGACCAGCCTTGCAAAGTGACCACGGACGCCGCCGCCATCGACATCGCCCTGAACAACCTGATCACCAATGCAGCGAACTTCTCCCCTGAGCACGGCGTGATCACCGTGCAGTTGAATCAGTCGGAGGGGTTCTTTCACCTGAGTGTCGAAGACCAGGGACCGGGTATCGATGAAACCGATCGTGCCCGCCTGTTCGAACGTTTCTATAGCCGTGGCAACACACAAGGCGCGGGGTTGGGGCTCACCATCGTCAACACCATCGCCACCCGACTGGGCGGACGGATTACGCTGGTCAACCGACCGGAAGGCGGATTGCGCGCCATCCTGTCGATTCCCGATGGAAAGCCGCGCAGTTCAGCGCAGCGCGCTACCCGCGAACCGCCACTGGAGTAGGAGCGAACCCCTACAGTGATTTGGGGCCGAGCAACAGTTCCTGCTCACGCTCGCACAACTGCACCACGTAATCCCACATTACCCGCAATCGCACGGATTTGTGCAGTTCGCGGCGGGTGCTGATCCAGTAGCTGCGAAGAATGCTTTCGTCTGGGAACAACGGCACCAGCCCGGGGTCGGCGCTGGCCATGTAGCACGGCAACACGGCGATGCCCAAACCTGCGCGGGCGGCCTGTTGCTGGGCGATGACGCTGGTGCTGTGAAAGACCACCCGGGGATTGCGGCAGAAGCTGTTGAGGAACATCAGTTCCTGGCTGAACAGCAAATCGTCGACGTAACCGATCCAGGCATGACGCCCCAGGTCTTCGCGACTGCCCAGCGGTGGCGACTTGTCGAGATAGTCCTGGCTGGCATAGAGCGCCAGGCGATAGTCAGTGAGCTTGCGTGTGACCAGCATGTCGGCGGCCGGCCGTTCAAGGTGGATGCTGATCTCCGCTTCGCGGTTGAGAATGCTGACGAAGCGCGGCACCGCCACCAGCTCCACCTCAAGGCCCGGATAACGCTCGAACAAGCCGTTCATGCGGTTGGCGAGGAACATGATGCCCAGCCCTTCCGTGACCCCGACGCGGATCTTGCCCAAGGGCGCCGTGGACTGAGTGATTTCTTCCTGCGCCAGCAGCGCAACGTTTTCCATGGCCTCGGCGTGCTTGAGCAGCGCTTCGCCCGCCGGCGTCAACTCATAGCCCTGGGCATGCTGCACAAACAATGCGGTGCCCAGGCTCTTTTCGATGGCCTCGATGTGTCGTGCCACCGTGGCGTGAGTGGTGTTCAAGCGACGGGCAGCGGTCAATAAACGCCCGCTACGCTGTAACTCCAGAAAAAACCGCAGGTCATTCCAGTCGAACATGAATCGTCCTTGAGGCTTGGCGATTGAAGATGCTGTTTAAAAACGCACAGCGGGTGGGTAAAAACTAACATTCTTTAAACGAAAGCTAACAACTAGGATGGGATACAACAAGAACAACAACACGAGGTCAGGGATGCAGACTTCCCTTGATGAATACGACTACATCGTGGTCGGGGCCGGGCCGGCCGGTTGTTTGCTGGCCAATCGCTTGTCAGCCGACCCGCAACACCGGGTGCTGCTGCTCGAAGCCGGTGGCCGCGATAACTATGCATGGATTCACATCCCCGTGGGTTATCTGTTCTGCATCGGCAACCCGCGCACCGATTGGTGCTTCAAGACCGAAGCGCAACCGGGCCTGCAAGGCCGCGCCTTGAGTTATCCGCGCGGCAAGGTGCTGGGTGGTTGTTCCTCGATCAACGGCATGATTTACATGCGCGGTCAGGCAGACGATTACGACCGCTGGGCCGCCGAGGGCAATCCCGGCTGGAGCTGGCAGGACGTGCTGCCGCTGTTCAAGCAAAGCGAAAACCACTTTGCCGGCGACTCGGGATTTCATGGCGGTGCCGGCGAATGGCGCGTCGAACGCCAGCGCCTGTCATGGCCGATTCTCGATGCCTTCCGCAGCGCCGCCGAGCAAAGCGGCATCGCCAGCATCGATGACTTCAATCAGGGCGACAATGAAGGTTGTGGCTACTTCCAGGTCAACCAGAAGGCCGGTATCCGCTGGAACGCGGCCAAGGCGTTTCTCAAGCCGATCCGCCGCCGTCCGAACCTGACGGTGCTGACCGGCGTCGAGGTCGACCGTGTGCTGCTGGAAAACGCCCGGGCATCAAAGGTCAGCGCCCGTTGGCAGGGTCAGGCGAAAACCTTCAGGGCGCGCAAGGAAATCATCCTGTGCGCCGGCTCCGTCGGTTCGCCGAGCATCCTGCAACGCTCCGGGATCGGCCCTCGCCCGCTGCTGCAACGCCTGGGCATCGGCGTCGCCCATGAACTGTCGGGCGTGGGTGGCAACCTGCAGGATCACTTGCAACTGCGGCTGATCTACAAACTGGAAAATGCCCGCACGCTCAATCAGATCGCCGGCAGCCTGTGGGGCAAGATGGGCATGGGCCTGCGTTATCTGTATGACCGCAGCGGCCCGCTGTCCATGGCGCCAAGCCAGCTCGGGGCCTTCGCCCGGTCAGGGCCGGAGCAGACCTCGGCCAATCTTGAATACCACGTACAACCGCTGTCCCTGGAGCGCTTCGGCGAACCGCTGCATGCCTTCCCGGCGTTTACCGCATCGGTGTGCGACCTGCGTCCACAGAGCCGTGGCCGGGTGGAAATCCGCTCCGCCAATCCGCAGGAAGCGCCCCTGATCCAGCCCAATTACCTGAGCCATCCCGAGGATCTGCGCGTGGCCGCCGATGCCATTCGCCTGACCCGGCGCATCGTCGCCGCGCCCGCCCTCAAACAGTTCAAACCTGTCGAATACCTGCCCGGCGACAGTCTGCAAAGCGAAGAGCAACTGCACGAAGCCGCCGCCCGCATCGGCACCACGATTTTCCATCCGGTGGGTACCTGCCGCATGGGCAACGATGCGGCTGCGGTGGTCGATGCTCAACTGCGCGTCCATGGCATCCCCGGCCTGCGCATCGCCGACGCCTCGATCATGCCGCGCATCACCTCGGGCAACACCTGTTCGCCGACGCTGATGATCGCGGAGAAAGCCGCGCATTTGATCCTTAATCCTGCTGCAGACACTCCCCCTGTAGGAGCGAGCCTGCTCGCGAAAGCGGCGGATCTTCAACATTGAGGGTGACTGACACAACGCCATCGCGAGCCGCCTCGCTCCCACAAGGGATTTGCATCTGATTCACGGACACGCAACACCAGTGGAACAACAAAAACAATCACTGTGAGGGATACCGATATGTCAGAACATGTTCAGAGCCTGGAAGCCGTGCGCAGCGCGGGGACCAGTCAGGAAACCCAGAAAGTCATCTTCGCCTCGTCGCTTGGCACGGTCTTCGAGTGGTATGACTTTTTCCTCTACGGCGCCCTCGCGGCGGTGATCAGCAAGCAGTTTTTCGCCGGGGTCAACGACACCACAGCGTTCATCTTTGCCCTGATGGCCTTCGCCGCCGGCTTCATTGTCAGGCCGTTCGGCGCTCTGGTGTTCGGTCGACTGGGTGACATGATCGGACGTAAATACACCTTCCTCGCCACCATCGTCCTCATGGGGCTGGCGACTTTCTGCGTCGGTCTGCTGCCGAACTACGCCAGCATCGGCATCGCCGCGCCGATCATTCTTGTCGTTCTGCGCATGCTTCAGGGCCTGGCCCTGGGCGGCGAGTACGGTGGTGCCGCGACCTACGTGGCAGAGCACGCGCCAATGGGCAAGCGTGGCTTCCACACCAGCTGGATTCAATCCACTGCCACCCTCGGCCTGTTGCTGTCACTGCTGGTGGTACTCGGCTGCCGCTACTTCACCGGCGATCAGTTCGAAGTCTGGGGCTGGCGCATTCCGTTCCTGTTTTCGATCATTCTGCTGGGGATCTCGACCTGGATTCGCCTGAGCCTGCACGAGTCGCCGGCTTTCGTGAAGATGAAAGAAGAAGGCAAACTCTGCAAGTCGCCGATCCGCGATTCCTTCGGTAAATGGGAAAACCTCAAGGTCGTGCTGATCGCCCTGTTCAGCATCAACGCCGGGCAAGCCGTGACCTTCTACGCGGCACAGTTCTACGTGCTGTTCTTCCTGACCCAATTCCTGAAAATGGACCCCGCCGTGGCCAACGGCCTGCTGATTGTCAGCGTGACCATTGGCGCGCCGTTCTTCATTTTCTTCGGCTGGCTGTCGGACAAGGTCGGGCGTAAACCGGTACTGATGCTCGGCCTGCTGCTGGCCACCGCGCTGTACTTCCCGATCTTCAAGACCCTGGCCCACTACGCCAACCCGGCCATCGACCTGGCCAGCCGCCAGGCACCGATCACCGTGCTGGCCGACCCGGCCACCTGCACCTTCCAGTTCGATCCGGTGGGCAAGGCGAAATTCGACAGCCCGTGCGACAAGGTCAAGACCTTCCTGGTCAAACAGGGCCTGCCGTACAACAGCGCCGCCGCCCCGGCTGGCAGTGGCGTGCAGGTGAGTATCGGCGATGTGAAGATCGACGGTTTCGACGAGGCCGCCCTGCGTGGCGCGGTCACCCTCGCTGGCTACCCGCAACAGGCCGACATGCAGCAGATCAACAAACCGATGATCGTGGCGCTGATCGTCGCACTGATCATCATCTCTGCCATGTGCTACGGCCCATTGGCGGCGCTGATGGTCGAACTGTTCCCGACCCGCATCCGCTACACCTCAATGTCCCTGCCCTATCACATCGGCAACGGCTGGTTCGGCGGTTTCCTGCCAACGGTGTCGTTCGCGCTGGTGGTGTACACCGGGGACATTTTCTACGGGCTTTGGTACCCGGTGGTGATCACCGGGGTGAGTCTGGTGGTGGGGATGCTGTGCCTGCGTGAGACGCGAAATGTGGATCTGGACAAGAACTGAGGGTAGACAGTAACAACCTGTGGGAGCGAACCTGCTCGCGATGAGCGCGGATCAGTCGCCATCGACGCCACCGCTTTGGCGAGCAGGCTCGCTCCCACAGTCGCTTGTGAGTCACTCGTCGAGTTCGACGACCTCGAACTTCACCTGATCCGGATAGAACGCCATGTATTCACGAATCTGCGCGACAGAGACTTTTGGGTTCTCGTAACTCCATACCGCATTGGCCCCTTCATGCCCGGGCACCTGCAGACTGAAGTAACTGGCATCGCCCTTGTACGGGCAATAGCTGGTGTGATCGGTGCGGGCGTAATACTTCTCGTCAATGTCCTCTCGCGGCACGTAATACACCGGCGGATAATTGGCCTCCAGCAGCACCAGCGCGCGTGAGGACGCGGCCACCTGGATACCGTGAAACTTCACCAACAGGCAGCCGGGCTGCTCGGCGATGGTGATGACAGGACTAGGACCGGTGCTTTTCATGGAAAACGTTCCTCATGACAGTGTTGACCCGTGGGAGCGTGCGATGCGGCGACCCGACTTGCCCGCGATGGGCCGCGTCGCAGCCCCAGAACCTGAGACCACGATGTAATCAGGTATAACCCAGATTTTGCATCCGTGACGGCATCACAGCCGAACGGACCCGGCAACCCATCGCAATGCACCCGCTGTACATCCATACAGATAAAGATTGCCCTTGCGCCCTTCTCCCGCCATTCTGTGCACCTCCCGGACACTGATCGACGATGGTGGTTATGCGGCTGTACCTCTGTGAAAAACCTTCCCAGGCCAAAGACATTGCGGCCGTACTCGGCGCCAGGCGTCGCGGTGATGGCTGCTGGCTGGGAACAGACGTCACGGTGACCTGGTGCATCGGTCATCTGCTGGAAACCGCGCCACCGGATGCCTATGACGCGCGCTACAAGCGCTGGGTGCTGGCGGACCTGCCGATCATTCCGGACAAATGGAAGATGACCGTCAAACCCCGCACGGCCAGCCAGTACAAGGCGGTCAAGCGCCTGCTCGGTGAAGCCGCCGAACTGATCATCGCCACCGACGCCGACCGTGAAGGCGAGATGATCGCCCGGGAACTGGTGGAGCATTGCCGCTATCGTGGGCCGATCCGTCGCTTGTGGCTGTCGGCGCTGGACGATGCCTCGATCCGCAAGGCCCTCGCCGCGCTCAAGCCGGGTACGGAGACCTTCAGCCTGTACCATTCGGCACTGGGCCGTAGCCGGGCCGATTGGCTGATCGGGATGAACATGAGCCGGCTGTTCACCCTGCTGGGGCGCCAGTCCGGTTATCAGGGCGTGTTGCCGGTCGGCCGGGTGCAAACGCCGACCCTGCGCCTGGTGGTGGATCGCGACCGCAGCATTGCCGATTTCGTACCGGTCGCCTATTGGGCCATCGACGTGCAACTGCTGCATCACGGTGTCCCCTTCACTGCCCAATGGCGGGCGAGCGCCGATGTTTGTGACGATCAGGATCGCTGCCTGAATCAGGCGCTGGCCCAGCAGGCGGCTGCCGCGATCACGGGCGCTGCGAGTGCCAGGGTGATCAAGCTGCGTACCGAGCGGATGCGCGAAGTGGCCCCGCTGCCCTTCGACCTGGGCACCTTGCAGGAAGTCTGCTCGAAGAAACTCGGGCTCGGCGCCCAGGAAACCCTCGATATCGCCCAAGCGCTCTACGAAACCCACAAAGTCATCACCTACCCGCGCAGCGACTGCGGTTATCTGCCGCTCAGCCAGCACAGCGAGGCGCCGGGCATTCTGGCGGCATTGCGCCAGGCCGACCCGGCGCTGAACGCCTTGCACGATCACCTGGAACCGCAACGCCGCTCACGGGCCTGGAACGATGCCAAGGTCAGCGCGCACCATGGCATCATTCCCACCGCGGCGGCGAAGAACCTCGAACGACTGGTGGGCAAACAGCGTGCGGTCTACACCCTGATCCGCGCACGGTATCTGGCGCAGTTCCTGCGCAATCACGAATACGACCGCACCCAGGCCGACTTCGATTGCGCCGGTGAAGCCTTGCGCGCGGTCGGCAAGCAGATCGTCGAACCTGGCTGGAAACGCGCCCTGCCTGAGGCCCTTGCTCCAAACCCGAACAAGGCCCGTGAAGCGCCGGCCCCGCAAACCCTGCCCAACCTCAGCGAAGGCATTGATTGCGCAGTGGCTGGTGTACAACTCAAGGACCTGTGGACCCAACCGCCCAAGCCCTTCACCGAAGGCGACCTGATCAAAGCCATGAAGAATGTAGCCAGGCTGGTGGAAGATCCGCTGCTCAAGCAGAAGCTCAAGGACACCACCGGTATCGGTACAGAGGCGACCCGCGCCTCGATCATCCAGGGCCTGCTCGACCGCGGTTACCTGATCAAGAACGGCAAGGCACTTTCAGCAACCCCGGCCGCGTTCAGCCTGATCGATGCCGTGCCGCGAGCGATTGCCGATCCGGGCACCACGGCGATCTGGGAGCAGGCACTGGACATGGTGCAAAGCGGCGAAATGAGCCTCGACGAATTCGTCACCAAACAGGCCGCCTGGATGAGCAAGCAGGTCAGCCGTTGCGCGGGCCTGAGCCTGACCATCAGCGGCCCGGCAAGCCCCGCCGGGCGTGGTGCCACGCCGTGGAAAAACAAGCGCAAGCCCGCCAAGCGCAAGGCATCGACTGGCGCTAAACGCACAGCAAAACCGTCGAGCAAGGCTTGAAGCCAATCACACCGAGGTTCGATCTATCCTTGCCTGACTGGTATCGCGTCTCAGGAGCGACTTCGCATGCCCCCGATAGAACTGCACCCCGCCCAACGCGACGAACTGGAAACCATCGAAAACCTGATGCAGTTCTACACCTATGACTTCAGCGAATGGCTGCCACTGAAACTGGGGGAGCACGGTTTTTTCAACATTCAGCCCCTGCCGGACTACTGGCGCAAACCCGCGACCCGGCCGTTTCTGATCCGGGTCGACGGCGAACTGGCAGGTTTCGTGACCGTGGATGACGACACCCACCTGCCCGGCGCCTGCTACAACATCGGCTACCTGTTTGTCGCACGGCGCTTTCGTGGCCAGGGTGTCGCGAGGTTTGTCGTATCCACCCTCTTGAGCCGCTTCCCCGGTCAATGGCAGATTTTCCACATCGAGGCCAACCAGCCCGCGCGCCTGTTCTGGACGGCGGTCATGCCGGGGCTCAGTCGGGGCGGATTCACCCGGCACCAGCAAACGATCAAGGGTTATCCCTGCACCCTCTACCGCTTCGAAGTCTCGCCGCCACCCGCCTGACCGGCGCTTTCCACCCTCCTTTTTTAATTCCACACAGCTTTGTCCGACAATATGTAGTGACCAAAAATAATCACTACAAAACCGTTGACGCCTTCGATTTGCCCTTGCATGATGCAGACGTCTCCCCGATCGGGAGTACAGGCAACACGTTTGAGCAAGCTCGTCTGACCGCCGAGCTGTTTTTTCCGGATACACGCTGCCCACAAGGCAGATTGAAGAAGCTGACCTGGCCTGAACGTCCAGTACAAGGGCGAGAAGTGCTGGCGATCCATCCTCATGAAGCTTGTGGCCGACCCTGAAAGCGTCGGCAGGGCCAGAAGGTATTCGCCGCTTCTCTTCGTTGTGACGCTATTGCGTAGCAGTTATTCAACACGACTACATGCAACAGACGCAGGACCTCGCCTATTTCGGCGGACGGCTGCTGACGTCCTGGTTTCGGTGCCAGGGATCAACTAACCGATGGGCTACTTGTATTAGCGAATCAACTTTGAAAGATCACCAATTGGTCAAGGGAGCTTTATGATGAATCTGAACAATCAACCGACTATCGAAGAACTGGCTCGTCTGTTCGCGGCGAAAAAAGATACGCTCGACAACCATATTCTGTGGATCAGCAAATCGGGCAGCGTTCATATCGATTGCCTGTCGCCCCACGCCCATGAAGCGGAGTTCGACCAGAACAACCAGCACCTGCTTGCCCGACTGAAGATGTACCGTCGCGGCCAGGGCTACGTCGGCAAGAAAGCCGCGGCCGACAAAGACTTCATCGGCCGTGTTCTGCAAACGCTGAAACAGGCCTGGGCCTCGATGCAAAACCAGAACGAAGTTCGGGTGATTGATCGGTTGTACTAATTACATTGAGTTATCGCTGACTCATTAAATAAAAGGGCCATGCTCTCAAAAAGAGCATGGCCTTTTTTATTGCAACCAAGTACACAATTATTCAGATCACTCCAAACCCTGTGGGAGCGGCTTATCCAACACCAACTCCACAAACGCCAACGCTGCCGCGCAATGCCAGCAGCCACTGTTTCGTGGCGCTCTGCGAGTAGCCAGACACCTGCACCCTTCCCGCACGATTTGCAGAAGCAGCAGCCTGAAGTTTGAACCTGTTGACAGAGAGACGATCGGGGCAGCGCTTCCGACTCACGGGAGCGCTGTACCGATGCGATCGACAGGGTTATTTATCGTCCATCCTCGTTGATGATTGTGAGCGCTTTTCAGGGGCCTCTTCAGCGTTGGGTGGTTCTGGAATATGGCCTGGCGTAAACACGTGAGTCAGCAGGTCTCGGGCATCGACTTCGACGACACCCTGAACCGAACGAGCCAGACTAACCGCTTGCTCACACTGTTTATGGGTATTGACGCGACCGCTCAACGCCACCGTGCCCCCATGGGTTTTGACATGGATTTGCAAGCCAAGGCTTGGTTCGGCCATGGCCAGGGCTGACTTCACCCTGGCGGTGATCCATGTGTCGTGAACGCCTCTTTCCAGATCCTGAGAGTAATGTTGAAACGAATGAAGTTTCATGATGCAACCCTCTTCACGGAAGCAGAGGCGCTGCCCGCCCCATTTGCGGTGCAGCCCTCTGCCTCTCAGGCGAGCGTATGGAACATCTGATTCGTTTTGGAGTGCTCGCCCGCCAATACAGACGCACATGAAAAGTATAGTGCGGCAGCCGCCTGGGGTCGGGTTGCCGACTCAACGCTTGACCGACAGGTCCGTCTGGGTCATGCGGCTGCGAATAGTGAACACGCCATCGCCCGAGAGAATCGCGCTGCGCGCAAACAGCCGGCCACTTTCCCAGTTCGACAGGCCCAGTTCCGGCTTGTTGAGTGCGTACTGGCCGTCGACCCAACGGGTAATGCCGTTGCCGACAAACGGTGCGTTGACCGCGTTGTAGAAACGCTCCTGCGTCGCCGCGTCTTCGCTGATCAGCGACACCGTGAACTGCGGGCTGTAGCGATTGAACAAGGCGATGGCACTGTCCAGGTCGTCGACGATTTTCAGGCTGACTTCCGGGGTTTCTTCCCACTCCCACTCGCGGCCCAATTGCTCTTCGGGCAGCGCTTCGGCCAGGGCTTCGGTGCGGTAACCTTCGGCACGATAGACCTCGACGGTCGCGCTTTGCCAATCGCCGGGCAGGAACGCTTCGCTGCCCTCGACAATGTGCAACTTACAGCCTTGGCCCCGTGCCTTGCCGGCCTGTTGCAGTGCATCGAGAAACAGCGGTACCAGTTCGGCGGCGCGGTCGCGGTGAATCAGGCAGACGTTCAGGGTGTTGCAGACCTTGCGGTCGAGGGAGTTGCGCACCACGCTGGCCAAACGCGTGGCATCGGCATCGGTATCGGCGATCAGCCAGGCACCACCGGTGCCGTGCAGGCTGACGGCGGTGCCGGCCTGCTGCGCGATGCTGCCCAACTGGCTGACGGCACGCCCCGAACCGCGGGCCACCGCCAGTGACAGGCGGCGGTCGGCGAACATCGCCCAACCGGCGGCATGATTGACGCTTTCCACCAGCGACACGGCGCCGCTCGGCAAGCCAGCATCGGCGAGCGCGGGATTGAGTGCATGGGTGACGATCGCCTGGGCGGTGCCCAACGCATCGCTGCCAATGCGCAGGACCGCGGTGTTGCCGGTACGCAATACACCGGCGGCATCGGCGAAGACATTTGGCCGGCCTTCGAAGACGAAGGCGACGATGCCCAGCGGCGACACCACTTGCTCGACTTTCCAGCCATCGTGCTCGACACAACTGATGACTTTGCCGCGCGAGGCCGAGGCATCGCGCCAGGCACGCAGCCCGGCGATCATGTCGCGGCGCATGCGTTCGTCAGCCAGCAAGCGCGTGGTCGAACGACCACGGGCCTTGGCGCGTTCGATGTCGGCCTGGTTGGCCGCTTCGATCAAGGCCCAGCACGCCGGGTTTTCCAGGCGTTGGGCGAACAGATCGAAGAAGGTGCTGATGGCCTGATCCGATACCGCCGACATGGCGATAAACGCCGCCTCCGCACGTTCGATGGCAACGGCTGCCGCCTGCTGGTCAGCCACCGGAATCAACAACAATTCGCCGCTGACCTGCTCCACCAACAGGTGGTCTCCGGGCTGAAAGCGCGCCGCCAGTTCGGGGCTGACCACAGTGACACGATTACCGGCGAAAGGGATCGGCGTGCCAGCGACTAGACGTTCGAGCGCAAGAGACATGAAGCGGTTACACCATGCAATGGGCGGGGGGAAAATGTATAGCAAAAGTCCTGTGGGAGCGAGCCTGCTCGCGAAGAGGCCATCACCTTCAACAGACATGTCGACTGACCCACCGCTTTCGCAAGCAGGCTCGCTCCCACAGGGATGTGCGGTGCTTGGGGACCGGGTTACGTATCAAAGTGTGTACAGCCCCGCCCCTGACACAACAAACCTTCAAACCACCGCGCCGGGGACACATCGCAGATACACCTGCCTGATGAAATTCACCTGTCGATTGGCCAAGCCGATCCTTGCGCTGAACGGGCACGCGTCGCCCGACATCCCTGACTTGAAGGAGACCAATGTCCATGAGCACTTCGATTTCATCGGCCGTCAAAGGCCTGCACCTGAACCTTGACCGTGCCGGCAGCTGGATCGCGCCGCTGACGCTGCGGGTATTCCTGGCCTGGGAATTCTTCGAGTCAGGCCTGGAAAAATACAATGGCGAAAACTGGTTCGCCGATATCCAGGACCGCTTCCTGTTTCCGTTCAACCACCTGCCGGCCACGTTGAATTGGGAACTGTCGATGTGGGTGGAGCTGATCTGCGCCCTCGCCCTGTTGGCAGGACTGGCCACGCGCTTTTCGGCGATCAGCCTGATCGTGGTCACCATTGTCGCGACTGCCGCCGTTCACTGGCCCGCCGACTGGTCGACCTTGAGCGAACTGGCCCAGGGTTATTCCATCACCAACAAAGGTTACGGCAACTTCAAACTGCCGCTGATCTACCTTGCCGCCCTGGTACCCCTGGTCTTCACAGGTCCGGGCAAACTCAGCCTCGATGCGCTGCTGGCGCGCGTCTTCTGGCGTCGCAATCAGCACTGAAACGAAATGGGTTAAACACTGGACAAGCAAAAGGGGACTTCAATGAAGTCCCCTTTTCTTGTCTGGACGTTATCGAACCACCTCTTCCACCGCCTCTGTTTCGGACAGCTTCGGATGCGCGCCGCGTTCATGAACATGAGCATGCGGTGTACGGTCGATCAGCAGGCTCAGCAGTTCCGGACGGCTGTAGTGCCCACGGGAATCCATCATGCGCTTGCGCATGTCGATCAGACCCATGTCGAGGTCGACGATCACTTCGCCCTCACCTTCGGTCAACACGCCCAACACCACGCCGTCAGGGCCGATGATCGCGGTGTAGCAACCACCGGAGATCGGGCCGATCGGGCAACCCGTGTCGGCCATGATCTGCGCCTGTTGCTCAGGGTCGAGCCAGGCGGTGGAGTTGACCACGAAGCAGGCCGCTTCCAGAGCATGCTGGCGGATGTTGACTTCCATTTGCGAGGCGAACAGCGGACCGGCGAACGAGCCGGGGTACATCGAGGCGTGGATCTGTTCGCCATCGGCCATCAAGGCGTAGCGGGCCAGCGGATTGTAATGTTCCCAGCACGCCAGTTGACCGATGCGCCCTACCGCGCTGTCGACGGCACGCAGGCCCGAGCCGTCGCCCATGCCCCAGATCATGCGCTCGTGATACGTCGGGGAAATCTTGCGGCGGCTCTGGATCAAGGTACCGTCGGCGTCGAACAGCAACTGCGTGTTGTACAGCGTACCGCCGTCACGTTCATTGACGCCGATGGACACCACCATGCCGGCCTCTCTGGCAGCTGCGCCTATGGCGTCGGTAGCCGCCGACGGTACGGTCACGGCCTGTTCCAGCAGCTTGAGATGTTCCGCGGCCATGGCGAACGGCGCCTGCACGAAAGAAAAATACGGGTAGTACGGCACGATGGTTTCCGGAAACACAGCGAACTGCACGCCCTGTTTACCGAGTTCGAGGATCTTCTCCACGACTTTATTGACCGTGCCTTCACGGCTGTAGAGCACGGGACTGATTTGTACGGCGGCGGCTTTTACGAGGGTCATGATGGCGATCTCATTCAAGAAATGGACTTCAACGAGATAAAGATTACGGAAATAATATTTAGACTCAAATGTCGTATATGCCACTTTTTAGGACATAGCGATATTCATGTCCTGTTGGCACGCTGAATCACCTGCGGTGGCTGCCCGAACGCCCGGATAAATGCCCGACGCATGCGCTCCCGGTCACCAAAACCGGTGTCGGTCGCCACCACATCGATCGAGTGTCGACCGGTTTCCATCATCAGCCGGGCCGACTCCACTCGCAGGCTTTCGATGGCCTTGGCCGGCGATTGACCGGTCTCGGCATGAAACACCCGACTGAACTGGCGAGGACTGAGATTGGCGGCATTGGCCAACTCTTCCACCGACAGCGTGGACTTGAGGTTTTGCTTGGCATAGGTCAGCGCCGCCTGGATGCGGTCGGTCTTGGGCGCCAGTTCCAGCATCACCGAAAACTGCGACTGCCCGCCGGTTCTGCGGTGATACACCACCAATTGCCTGGCCACCCGCCGCGCGACCTCGGCGCCCAGATCCATTTCCACCAGGGCCAGCGCCAGATCGACGCAGGCGCTCATGCCGGCAGCAGTCCAGATATGGCCATCGTTGATAAAGATGCGGTCCTCTTCGACCTTGATTTTCGGATAGGTGCGCTGCAACGAGGCGGCATGACACCAGTGAGTGGTTGCCCTGCGACCGTCGAGCAGGCCGGCCTCGGCCAGAGCGATGGCACCGGTGCAGATCGAGCCCAGGCGTCGGGTGCACTGACTGGCACGCTGCAAAAACGCCACCAAACCCGCTGAAACCGGACGGATAACGTTATCGCCCATCACCAGCAGCGTATCGTAAGGACGCTGGTCAAATGCATTGGTTTCGACGGCGAACCCTGCCGAGGTGGGCACCAGGCCGCCCGTTTCGGACAACAACTGGATGCTGTACAGCGGCTCGTCAGCGGCGTTGTTGGCCAGCTCGAACGTGGCGGACATGGACAGTCCGAGGACCTGGAAACCGGGGTAAACGATGAGGCCGATGGGGTGCATGGCGGGAAATCTCGATGACCTTAAAAGTGGCCTTTCTCAGTTTCAGCCACCCACCCACACTCTACCTCCTCGACGTGGAAACGAACACAGAATTGGCCAGGCTACTGAGCAAGAGGTCCGCCCCTACTATTTTTCAACGCCAAAGCAGTCACTTCGCATCCCCACCCTGCGGCTTGTAAAACCGGAACAAACCGATATCCACGGTTCTAATGTACTCCTTGGCCCAATCCGGCTTCACCGTGCGGTCATGGAAATACAGTGCGCCTTTGGTGCGATCCGGCAGTTGCTTGTTCAGCGCCTTGCGCGCGATTTCCTTGGCCATCGCGTATTGCACCTCTTCCTGCACCGAATCGGAACGCCCGTCGCACCACCAGGAAAACTGGCAACTCTTGGTTTCCGAACCCTGCTTGACCACACCACACACCGTATCGGGGAACCCTGCGTGACCGAGGCGATTCATGACCACGTTGGCCACGGCTTCCATATCGGCGGCGTTTTTGCCTTTGGCTTCCCAGTAGATCGAACGGGCCATGCAGGTAATGGCGTCGTCCAGCGGCGCGGCACCAGCGGGGTCGACGGCCTGGACTTCGGACTGGGTAATGGCTTCGGATTTTGGCGCCGGTGCGGGGCCGGGATTTTCCGCAGCCTTATGCTCGAGCACCTCGGCCTTGTCTTCGGCCACTTGTTGTTTTTGTTTCTGCTCCTGGTCGGCGGCGAATGCCGGAGCAGCAAGAACAGTCAGTGCAAAACAGGCCGCTATCCAGTCGAAGCGCATGGTTGGGATGACTCAGTTGGAATTATCGCTTCAGTGTAGTAGTGAAATGATTGCACACCCGCCACAACATTCTGGAAAATCCGTTGCCTTAACGGGAACAACTTCACGCATCATGGGCGCAGTCAGCCAAAGGGGATCTTCATGCGCTTCACATCGTCCGCCATGCGCTTCGCCGGTTTTTCACTGGGTCTGCTGTTCGCTGCCAACACCCTGGCGAGCGATGAATCGCAACTGATCGAATCGATCAACGTTTACCGCAGCCAGGTGCAACGGTGCGCCGGCCAGGTTTCGTCGGAACTGCCGCCACTGGCGGCCGATCCGCGACTGGTACTGTCCGCCGCCAGCATCGGCAATCTGCAGCAGGCCATGGCCACCGCGGGTTATCCGATGAAGAATGTGCAGGCGATCAGCCTGTCCGGACCGCGTGATGCGCCGTCGGCGATGAAGGCGATCCAGGAAAGTTTTTGCCAGATCGTGCTCGACCCGCAGTTCGTCGATGTCGGCGTCAGTCATCAAGATCGCCAGTGGCGCATCGTGGTGGCCCGCCCCCTGTTGAGCGCCCGCCTCGGCGACTGGCAGGCCGAAGGCCAGAAGCTGCTGGCCGAGCTCAACGTCGCACGTTCCCGACCACGCCAATGCGGCGCACAAACCTTCAACGCCACCACGCCACTGACCTGGAACGCCACCCTGGCCACCGCCGCCGAAACCCATTCGCGCAGCATGGCCAATAACAACTATTTCGATCACAAGGACCGCGATGGTCGCACGCCGGGTGACCGCGCGGAACTGGCGGGCTATGACTTCCAGCAGATCGGCGAGAACATCGCCGCCGGGCAGGACAGCGTGCGCAAGGTAGTCGACGGCTGGCTGACCAGCCCAGGGCATTGCGCCAACCTGATGAACCCGCAGTTCCGTGATCTGGGCGCGGCGTATGCGGTTGATCCGAAGAGTGATGCGGGGATTTACTGGACGGTAATGTTTGGCGCGCAATGACGGGGTCAGCGCGCCCCAGCCGACGGCTTCTTTGCAGGTTTTACAGCGGTCGACGGCCTTATCGCGATTAACGACCCACTGTTCGAAGATATTCACCATTGATTTTAATTGCTTTAATTCAACAACTTGCAAAACCTTAAGGCCATCTTTCAAAGCAACCCAATCCATCATAGATCCGCTCTATCAATCGGTCATCCATAGTGATTGGACGCCCTCGCCAGTTGCTCTTAGCCTGCGTTGAACAAACCTGTATCTGTGGGAGCGAGCCTACTCGCGAAAGTGCCAGGTCAGTCGACATCCATGCTGAATGTGGCCGGCCTCTTCGCGAGCAGGCTCGCTCCCACAATTCATTCATTGCGTGCGCTGCCAAGCGAGGATGTCATGTCGGAACGAGTCTTGATCGATGGGTTCGCCAGGCGCGTGGACTATCTGCGGATGTCGGTCACCGATCGCTGCGATTTCCGTTGCGTGTATTGCATGGCCGAAGACATGGAATTCCTGCCGCGCCAACGGGTACTGACCCTGGAAGAGATCTATCAGGTGGCACAGCGCTTCGTCGCACTGGGCACCCGCAAGATTCGCCTGACCGGAGGCGAACCGCTGATCCGCCCGGGCGTGGTGCAGTTGTGCCAGAAGATCGCCGCCCTGCCCGGCCTGCGTGAATTGTGCATGACCACCAACGGTTCGCAGTTGGCCAAACTGGCCGCGCCCTTGTTCGAGGCCGGGGTAAGTCGCCTCAACATCAGCCTCGACTGCCTCGACCCGCAACGCTTTCGCGAGCTGACCCGCACCGGCGATCTGGCGCAGGTGATCGAGGGCATCGACGCTGCCAACAAGGCGGGGTTTCGCAATACCAAGCTCAACTGCGTGGTGATGAAGGGTCGCAACGATCACGAGATCAAAGATCTGGTGAGCTTCGCCATCGACCGCAACCTCGACATTTCCTTCATCGAAGAAATGCCACTGGGCACCATCCATGAACACAGCCGCGCGGAGTCGTTCTACGCAAGCAGCCAGGTCCGTGAGCGGATTGCCGAACGCTACACACTGATTGATTCCGCCGAGTCGACCCAGGGTCCTTCGCGCTACTGGCGACTGGCCGAAGCACCGCAGATTCGCCTGGGGTTCATTTCGCCCCACAGCCACAACTTCTGCGGCACGTGCAATCGGGTGCGGCTGACTGTGGAAGGTCGTCTGCTGCTGTGCCTGGGCAACGAGCATTCTGTCGACTTGAAGGCGGTACTGCGCGCTCATCCGGGCCAGCCCGAACGCCTGGAAAGCGCCATTATCGACGCGATGAAACTCAAGCCTTATCGGCACAACTTCGAAGTGAACGACGACGTCCAGGTCATTCGCTTCATGAACATGACAGGCGGCTGAAACCTTGATCGTCAGACCCAAACCCCATCTGATCGGCGTACTGACTTCGCTCAAGGGTTCGATCGCCAAACGCGTTGCGCGGCGCAGCCGGGTGACACAACTGCCGCTCCAACTGGAGCCGGTGGATTTTGTTCTGAGCTGACACTCAAGCCATTCACCCGATTTGAATCACGATTAACGTTATCTGAGCACCGGACGTTTACAGACGTCCCTTTCACCCCTAGTATCCAGTCACCCCCGGACGGCTTGCTATCGGCCTCCGACGTTTTTCCGCTGCTGGAAACATGAGTCATGCGCACTTCGCCGTCAGAGCACCACGTCTCGACTCAGGCCACCTCGCTGTTGGCCGTGGACGGCATTGCCTCATGAAACGCATCGTCAACCTGCCCATGGCCCTGCGCCGCTCAAAACTGCGTCACTCCGCACGTCCGCCGGATAGCACCCTGCTCGCCTGATCGCGTTTTCAACGCATCGAGCCCCTCTTTTCGCTATCGCTGCCAGCACGCTCCGGGCTTGTACCCGTCTCCGTGCCCTGGCCTGAATCCGTGCGCCTGCGTGGCGCCAACGTGAGTGACGAACAATGAAATTCGCAGCCCTTGATGACGCCCGGAACTTTCTGGCGAAAAACCCCGATATCGACATGATCGAACTGTTCATCCTCGATGCCAACGGCGTGCCACGCGGCAAGCTGTTGCACCGCGAGGAACTGCTGGCGGTGTACGAAAGCGGTCGTCCGCTGCCCAGCACCATCCTCGGCCTGACCTTGCAGGGCGATGACGTGGAAAATTCCGGGTTGGTCTGGGATGTGGGTGATATTGACTGCCGCGCCTACCCGCTCGAAGGCAGCCTGGTGCGCTTGCCATGGCGGCAGATTCCGACCGCCGCGGTGCAAGTCAGCATGCACCCGCAGGAAGGCATGCCGGCGAGCATTGCCGACCCGCGCCACCTGTTGATCAAGGTCATCGAAGGCCTGAAGGCGCAGGGTTATCACCCGGTGATGGCCTGCGAGCTGGAGTTCTACTTGCTGGATGCCAAGCGCGATCACCTCGGTCGCCCGCAACCGGCGCTGGATGCGGATGGGGGTCGACCGAGACACACCCAGGTCTATGGCCTGCGCGAACTGGAGCAGATCGAACCGTTCCTCGCCGACCTCTACGCGGCATGCAAACTCCACGACATTCCGGCGCGCACGGCGATTTCCGAATACGCCCCGGGCCAGGTCGAAATCACCCTGGAACACGGCGATGCCTTGCTCGCGATGGACCAGGCCGTGCGCTACAAACGACTGGTCAAGGCCATCGCCCACAAGCACGGCATGCAGGCCACGTTCATGGCCAAACCCTTCGATCATCTGGCGGGTACCGGTATGCACATGCACGTCAGCATCGCCGATGCCGAGGGCCGCAACCTCTTCGCCTCCGAAGACCCGGCAGGCACGCCGCTGCTGCGCACGGCCATCGGCGGCATGCTCGCCTCCTTGCTCGATTCGCTGCTGCTGTTCTGCCCCAACGCCAACTCCTACCGGCGTTTCCAGGCCAACAGCTATGCGCCCCTGGCGCCGACCTGGGGCGTCGATAACCGCACTGTCAGCCTGCGCGTTCCGGGCGGTCCGGCCAACAGTCGGCACATCGAACACCGCATCTGCGGTGCCGATGCCAACCCGTATCTGGCGGCGGCGGCGATTCTGGCCGGCATCCACCGCGGCATCCGCGAAGACCTCGATCCGGGCGAACCGGTCGAAGGCAATGGCTATGCGCAAGCCACGCAGCTGCTGCCGACCGATTGGCTGACGTCGCTGACGGCGCTGGAAAACTCGGTATGGGCGCGGGATGCATTGGGGCAGGAGTTTCTGGGGGTGTATCTGGCGGTCAAGCGTGCCGAGTATCGGCAGTTCATGGCTGAAGTGGGAGAGCAGGATTGGCGTTGGTATCTGACTGAGGCGTAAACCAGTCGCCATCCGCAGCCCCCCTCCTGTGGGAGCGAGCCTGCTCGCGAATGCGGTATGTCAGTCACCAAAAGCGCTGAATGTACCGGCCTCTTCGCGAGCAGGCTCGCTCCCACAAGGGGCGGCGCCAGCTTCACTCCCCCTTTTGCCAGGACATTGTCATGACTCAACGCCCCCATTCCTACTACACCGCCACCCTCAACCAGGACACCGACTACCCGACCCTGCAAGGCCGACACCGGGTTGACGTGGTGATCATCGGCGGCGGTTTCACCGGCGTCGCCACGGCCATCGAGCTGGCGGAAAAAGGCCTGAAAGTGGCCATCGTCGAAAGCCACAAGATCGGCTGGGGTGCCACCGGGCGCAACGGCGGTCAGGTCACCGGCAGCCTGTCGGGCGACGAGGCGATGCGCAAACAGATGCGCCGCACCCTCGGCGATGAAGTCGACGATTTTATCTGGCACCTGCGCTGGCGCGGGCACCAGATCATCCAGCAGCGGGTGGAAAAATACGGCATTGCCTGCGATCTGAAGCACGGCCACCTGCATGCCGCGTACAAGCCCAGCCACATGGACGGTTTGCGCAAGGATTACGACGAGGCGGTGCGGCGTGGCATGGGCGACGAGGTCAGCCTGCTCGACCGCAGCCAGGTGCGTGACCTGCTGCAGAGCGATCTCTACCACGGCGCCATCAAGAACACCCGCAACATGCACCTGCACCCGCTGAACCTGTGCATCGGCGAAGCGCGGGCAGCGGAAAGTCTTGGCGCGCTGATTTTCGAGAACAGCGAAGTGCTGGAGATCATTCACGGCGATACGCCGGGTGTGCGCACCGCCCACGGTCGCATCGACGCCAATCAGGTGCTGCTGGCCGGCGACGTCTACCACAAACTGGAGCCGGGCCAGCTCAAAGGCAAGATCTTCCCGGCCATGGGCGGCATCGTCACCACCGCGCCACTGGGCGACCTGGCCAGACAGATCAACCCCGAAGACCTGGCCGTGTACGACTGCCGCTTCGTACTCGACTACTACCGCCTGACCGCCGATGGCCGCCTGCTGTTCGGTGGTGGCGCCAACTACAGCGGCAAGGATTCACGCGACATCGCCGCCGAACTGCGCCCGTGCATCGAGCAGACATTCCCGGCGCTCAAAGGCGTGGCCATCGACTACCAGTGGAGCTGCGCGATGGGCATCGTCATCAATCGCATCCCGCAACTGGGCAAGCTGTCGGACAACGTCTGGTATTGCCAGGGCTACTCCGGCCACGGCATCGCCACCACGCACATCATGGGTGAGATCATGGGCCGGGCGATCACCGGGCAATTGCAGCAGTTCGACACCTTCGCCGCCTGCCAGCACATCCGCGTGCCCATGGGCGACCTGCTGGGCAACCCGATGCTGGCGGCGGGCATGTGGTACTACCAGATGCTGGAGCGGTTGCGCTGATGCATTGATGTTGTTTGGACTGGCCTCATCGCCAGCAGGCTGGCTCCCACAATTGATTTTCAGTGAACGTCAAACCTGTGGGAGCCAGCCTGCTGGCGATGAGGCCGGTGCAGCCAACAGCCCTGCCGGCAACACAATCAATCAGCCTGCACCACCTCGATCCCCAGCCTGCGGTAATCCTCGACATTGCCCGATGCCACATGCTGCTCGGTGATTAAGGTGTGCAAGCGCGAACACGGCGCGACCACGAACGGCTCCACCGCGCCCAGCTTGTCCGCCGTGGTGACCGCTATCACATGGGACGCACCGTCGAGCATCGCCTGTTTCACCGGCACTTCGTCAAAGTGCAGCGAGCTGATGCCGACTTGCGGGTGAATGGCGCATACCCCGGTGAACAACAGATCGGCCTTGATGCTTTCGAGCAGACGCAAGGTTTCATGACCGCTGGCCGACATCGTCGCCGGATTGAGTTGCCCCCCCGCCAAAATCACCTTGATGCCCTTGTATTCGGACAAGGTGATCGCCGTCATCGGCGATGCAGTGACCGCCGTGATGCAAATAGCCGACGGCAGCGACCGCGCGATCTGCAAGGTGGTGGTGCCGGAGTCGAACATCACGATCTGCCCGTTCTCGACCCGACTGGCCGCCAGCTGCGCCAGGCGGGTTTTCACTTCATCGGTTTCACTGATGCGGGTGAAGTAGTCCTTTCCGGTGTCCTTGGGTCGCGGCAGCGCTCCACCGTGCACCCGCTGCACCAGTCCGGCGCCGGCCAGTTCTGACAGGTCGCGGCGAATGGTGTCTTCCGAGACGGCGAAATGCTGGCTCAACTCGGAGGCCATGACCTTGCCATCGCGTTCGAGGATCAGGAGGATTTTCTGCCGGCGCAAATGCGGGAGTTCGGTGCTGGAATGATCGTGCATGATTTTGCCTGTTTATGCGCGAAGTTGCGTGTTTCCCGAGATTAGACAATTCACCGGGCAAACACAAACCAGCGAATCGGAAAAAACTGCCAGATATCAATTCTTTCGATCTTTCAAATCACGAAGGCGAATTTCTTATTTTTTCCCGGCCTGTTCAGAATGGCGCCGTCACTCATGTTCCGGATGGATACCTCATGAATCTCAATTTCGCTTTTGCCTGCATGATCGTGGTCTCGTTCACCATTGCACTGGTGCACACCTGATCGGCAGTAACCCAGCACTCTGCATGACTTCCTGACAGCAGAGTCGCCCCAGGCTTTTTGCCCTTGTATCGAACGGCACCCTCCTCACGCCTGAACAACCCGATGCAGCGGTGTCCTGGTGGAGCTTCAGCAAAACCATGATCGCCGCCGCTGCCCAGACACGGGTGCGCGACGGTTTGACCCCTCTGCAAACCAGTGCCTAAACAAGTGTTAAATCATTCTCAAACAATAATGCTTATCAATACGTTACTTGCAACTTAATGCACTATTGATTTGAAGCAATACAACCCACTCTTGCTGTCAGCATCCTCCATACCGTCGGTCGACAAGGCTCGCCCCGTTAAACCCGGGGAAAATTTCGTGAACTAGTCTGATTGCAACTTCGGCGGAGTGAACGCCATGGCATTGGCTGAAGAACAAAAACTGCAACGGCGCAAGGAAACCCGGCTGTTCCTGTTCCTTGTCGTCTGCCTGTTTCCGTTGCTGTCGGTCGCCATCGTTGGTGGCTACGGTTTCATTATCTGGTTTTTCCAAATGATCTACGGCCCGCCCGGGCCGCCCAACTGACCATACTCTGTTGGAGTCAGCGCATGGACGAAGCCCTGCACATCGCCAGCCTGGTGGTGCTTGCCCGACCTGAATTATTGCAAGCCGTTAAAGCCAACTTGCGTCTATTGGACGGCGTGGAACTGCATCAGGAAAGTACCGCCGGAAAACTGGTGGTCGTGCTTGAAACCACCCACGAAAACCAGATCCTGCAACGCATCGAACAGATCAACAATCTGCCGGGCGTACTTAACGCTGCGTTGATCTATCACGAAATCCTCGATTCCGCAGGAGACGTCGAATGAGCATGTCGCGTCGAGCATTCGTCAAGGCCCAGGCCGCGGCCATTGCAGCCTCTGCCGCTGGCCTGCCGATTTTCACCACCGCCAGCAATCTGGTGACCGAAGCGGACATGGTCACCCTGGACTGGAACAAGGCGCCCTGCCGCTTCTGCGGCACCGGTTGCAGCGTGATGGTCGCGACCAGGGACAATCGCGTGGTCGCCACCCATGGCGACGTCAAGGCCGAGGTCAATCGCGGGCTCAATTGTGTGAAGGGCTATTTCCTGTCCAAGATCATGTACGGCGTCGACCGCTTGACCCAGCCGCTGCTGCGCATGAAAAACGGTCAGTTCGACAAACAGGGCGAGTTCCAGCCGATCAGTTGGGACAAGGCTTTCGACATCATGGAGGCGAAGTTCAAGGAGGCCCTGAAGAATAAAGGCCCCGAGTCGATCGGCATGTTCGGTTCCGGGCAATGGACGGTGTGGGAAGGCTACGCCGCCAACAAGCTGATGAAGGCCGGCTTTCGCAGCAACAACATCGACCCCAATGCGCGCCATTGCATGGCCTCGGCAGTGATGGGCTTCATGCGCACTTTTGGCATGGATGAGCCGATGGGTTGCTACGACGACATCGAAGCCACCGACGCCTTTGTGCTCTGGGGCTCGAACATGGCCGAGATGCACCCGATTCTCTGGAGTAGGGTTACTGACCGCCGCCTGAGTTACCCGCACGTAAAAGTCGCCGTGTTGTCGACCTTTGAACACCGCAGCTTTGAGCTCGCCGACATCCCCATGGTGTTCAAGCCGCAAACCGATCTGCTGATCCTTAACTACATCGCCAACCACATCATCGAAAGCGGCGCGGTCAACAAAGACTTCATCAGCCAGCACACGCGCTTTGCCCAGGGTGCCGATGACATCGGCTATGGTTTGCGGCCGGATGATCCACGGGAAAAACAGGCGAAGAATGCCGACAAGGCCAATACCTGGACGGACATTTCGTTCGAGCAGTTCGCCGCGTTCGTCAAACCCTACACGCTGGATCGCACGGCCAAGGAGACCGGAGTTCCGGCTGAACGACTCAAGAGCCTCGCCGAGTTGTATGCCGATCCCAAACGCAAGGTCGTATCGTTCTGGACCATGGGTTTCAACCAGCACACTCGCGGGGTATGGGCCAACAACCTGATCTACAACATTCACCTGCTTACCGGCAAGATCAGCGAGCCGGGCAACAGCCCCTTCTCGTTGACCGGCCAACCCTCGGCTTGTGGCACGGCTCGGGAGGTCGGCACCTTCTCCCATCGCTTGCCCGCCGACCTGGTGGTGACCAACCCGAAACACCGCGCGACCGCGGAACAGATCTGGAAACTGCCCGCCGGCACGATCCAGGAGAAAGTCGGTTTTCACGCCGTGCAACAGAGCCGCATGCTCAAGGACGGCGTGCTCAACGTCTACTGGACCCAGGCCAGCAACAACATGCACGCAGGTCCCAACATCATGCAGGAAACGCTGCCCGGCTGGCGCAACCCGGACAACTTCGTGATTGTCTCGGACGTCTACCCCACTGTGTCCGCCCAGGCCGCCGACCTGATCCTGCCCAGCGCCATGTGGGTGGAAAAGGAAGGTGCCTTTGGCAACGCCGAGCGCCGCACACAGTTCTGGCACCAATTGGTCAGCGCACCGGGTGAGGCCAGGTCGGACCTGTGGCAACTGGTGGAGTTTTCCAAACGCTTCAAGATCGATGAAGTCTGGCCCGCCGAGCTGCTGGCCAAGTCACCGGAATACAAGGGCAAGACCCTGTTCGATGTGCTGTTCAGGAACGGTCAGGTCGACCAGTTTCCGGTCGGGCAAATCGAGGCCGGCTACAAGAACGACGAAGCCAAGGCTTTCGGTTTCTACCTGCAAAAAGGGCTGTTCGAAGAGTACGCCCGCTTCGGTCGTGGCCACGGCCATGACCTCGCTGCCTTCGACCGTTACCACAGCGAGCGCGGCCTGCGCTGGCCGGTGGTCGATGGCAAGGAAACCCGCTGGCGTTACCGCGAGGGCTATGACCCTTATGTGGAGACCGGCAGCGGCGTGCAGTTCTACGGCTACCCGGACAAGAAGGCGATCATCTTCGCCCTGCCCTACGAGCCGCCAGCCGAGGCCCCGGATGCCGAGTACCCGTTCTGGCTGAGCACCGGCCGGGTCCTGGAACATTGGCATACGGGAAGCATGACCCAGCGGGTCGAGGAGCTGTACAAGGCCGTGCCGGATGCGCTGGTGTACATGCATCCCGAAGATGCCAAGGCCATGAACGCGCGACGTGGCAGTGAGGTGAAGCTGATCAGCCGCCGCGGCGAAATCCGCGCGCGCATCGAAACCCGAGGGCGCAACAAACCACCGCGGGGTCTGGTATTCGTGCCGTTCTTCGATGCCAACAAGCTGATCAACAAGGTCACGCTCGATGCCACCGACCCGATCTCCAAACAGACCGACTACAAGAAATGCGCCATCCGCATCGAGTTGATCAGCGCGGCCTGAGGAGCACCGTCATGACTTTTCGAACCCTGCCGTTGGTTTTACTCGCCTTGATGGGTGCGGTCATCGCCGCCGAGGTTGATTACCCGTTGGATGCACCGGGCCCGGATGGACGTCGGCCCGGCGGCACCCTGACCCAGAGCATGCCCGCCCCGCCGATTGCCAACGAAGAAAACAAGGACCTCAAACGCGAACGCAATTACCCCGACCAGCCGCCGACCATTCCCCACAGCATTCGCGGCTATCAGATCGACATGAACGGTAATAAGTGCCTGTCTTGTCACAGCCGGGCCAACAGCGCGCGTACCCAGGCGACGATGATCAGCATCACCCACTACATGGACCGCGACGGCCAGGCGCTGGCGGCCGTTTCACCGCGTCGCTACTTCTGCAACCAGTGCCACGTCCCGCAAAAAGAGGTGTTGCCGCTGGTGGGCAACAGCTTCGAGACCATCGATAAAATCCTGCAAGACGACGCCAACGCCGCGCAAAAACCTTGAGGAGGCGCCATGAAAGCACTGTTTGCCCTGCTTAAGGACTACTGGGGCATCCTCTGTCGGCCGAGCGTTTACTTCAGCCTGGGGTTTCTGACGCTGGGCGGCTTTATCGCCGGGATCATTTTCTGGGGCGGCTTCAACACCGCGCTGGAGCTGACCAATACCGAAAAGTTCTGCGTGTCCTGCCACGAAATGCGCGACAACGTGTTCGTCGAGTTGCAGGACACCATCCACTACACCAACCGTTCCGGTGTGCGCGCCAGTTGCCCGGACTGCCACGTCCCCCATGAGTGGACCCACAAGATCGCACGCAAGATGCAGGCGTCGAAGGAAGTCTGGGGCAAGCTGTTCGGCACCATCGACACCCGCGACAAATTCCTCAACCTGCGCCGTGAACTGGCCGAACATGAGTGGGCCAGGCTCAAGGCTAACGATTCACGCGAATGTCGCAACTGCCACAACTTCGAATTCATGGACTTCACCCGCCAGAGCAAACGCGCCGCGGCCATGCACTCGACGTCACTGGCCAAGGGTGAAGCGACGTGCATCGACTGCCATAAAGGCATAGCGCACAAACTGCCCGACATGAGCGGGGTGAAAGGCTGGTAGGTCACTGGTTGCTTGCGACATGACCCGCGCTGCCAGCCGTCACCAGCGCCTTCAACGATGCATCGAACTGCTTCAGCGCATTGACCTGCAATTCGGTCTGCTGATTGATCTGCGCGGCAATCTGCGGCGCGGCCTTTCCATGCACCCACACCGACGGCATTTGCTGTGCCCGCGAGCCTTCGGCCTGGCCGATGTATTGCAGGTTGGCGTCGTAGAACTTGGCCATGAACCGCGCTTCAACCTGGTCGTTGCGCTTGGACACCAGGCGGCTGTAGGCGTCGAGCATCACCACCACATCCGGATGGGCCTGCACCGCCGCATCGAGGCTGTCGTAGACCGTCACCGAAGCAAACTCTTTCTGCAACGATCCCATCAACCAGTTGATCGCCCGCTGCGGATCGGAGCTGTCGACGAACGCCTGGCTGATCCGCGAGTCGAGCTCGGGGTTTTTCGCCCCTTTGACCGCCACCGCGTGATAGCTCTCGAGGTATTGCTGCGTGTTGAGCGTGTTTTCGCTGTAGAGCACCGCCACCGTTTTCGCCTGCTGCAAATTGGCAGTGCTGTCGGCGATCGGCAGGAAACGGCAGGACGGATCGGCTGCAACGGCCGGTACGGTGGCGCCAAGGCTGCCGGTCAGCACGGCGACGACGGCCAACAGAGTCGAAATTTTCATCGCGCAGGTTCCTTCAAGGGCGAGATTGCAATGACCCTATCCTCCTCTGATGACAGAAAAACAGAACTTGCGTTTTTTAATGATGGGTATCGATGGAATGAATGGTGGCTATGGATACGCCTGTCCAGTCATGCCGGACGCTCGCAAGCCCCTGCCTGGGGCACCAGATTGATATCGACCCGCCGGTTGGCCGCGCGCCCCGAAGCGCTGTCATTGCTGGCGGTCGGTTGACTGGCGCCTACCCCCTGTACGGCGAAGCAACTGTCGGGAATGTCACCCATGCGCTGCATCCAGCCACGCACGGCCGAGGCCCGGGCATGGGACAACTGAAGATTTTGTTCCCGGTCGCCCCGATCGTCCGAGTGCCCGCTGATGACGATCAACCAGCCCGGTTGGGCCTTGATGTCCACCAATGCGTTGATCAGGACCTTGGTTGAACCCGGCTTGAGTTCAGCGCTGCCGGCGTCGAACAGTGCCAGGCTGTCCAGGCGCACGGGAGCAGGCATCGCCTTTTCCTGCCTCAAGAGGCTGGTCAATCGCTGCATGCCCCCATCGGTTGCCCCCCACCAGCCCCCGCAAGCCAGAACAATCAATGCCGACATCGCCCCCAACCACAGACCGTTTCGACGCCGGGCCGGCGCCATGGGCGGTACAGGTCGGGCAGGCCAGATCACAATGGGCGCCACGGGTGGTGGGAGGGGGTCCCTGGCAAGCAGCGGCATGGGAATGCCCGAAACGCTTTCCCGTTGCAAGCGGTGGCCCAGACTTTCGATCAATTGCCGCAGGGACTGCAATGGAGCCAAGGGCCCCTGAACCTGATGTTCCAGACGCAGTTGCAGGCGCAGCAATTCGGTGTCTACCCGTGCCAGCGCCGCCAGGCTTTGTGCGTCCATTGACAGACCGCGCAGCACAAATTGCAGCTGGTGGAACAGCCAGGCCAGGATATCCTCGCGTACAGACGCCATGGCGGGCCACAGATTGGGCCATTCGCCTGCCAGTGTATCCATCAACGCCAGCCCTTGCGCCATGCCCTCCAGACCATAACGCTGACTACGCGCCAAGGTAAAAGCCGCCGCCGATTGCAGGTCCGCGCCGTTGAGCCGGAACAGTACCAGACACAACTGCTCCACCTTCGCCCAGTCCACGTCCGGACAGGCCGGATGATCGAGTTTGAGCAACTCTCCGTGCAATGCCACGAACTCACCGAGGCCGCGCGGATCGCCGCCGATCCGCACACGCATTTCAAATAACGCTGTCATCCAGTTTCCCTTCCGTTACAGGTTCGATCTCGATAACCAATTCTGTCGTTTCAGGTGACGCACCAGAACCTTACCCTCGGCTGCCACGGTCGTGCCGAAACTCACCCGCTGGCCGCTTTTGAGCTGCGCCTGCAAGGCATATTCCAAATGGCCGGACTGAACCTGCGGCAGCAATTCGATGTTGAGGGTCGCCAGCCGTGGTTCGTACTTGAGCAGCGTGTGCGCCATGGTCGTCATCATTCCATGCGCCGACGCGGGCAGCCCTTGCAGGATCACGCCCATGTCCGCAAGTCCATAATCCGGCAAGTGCGCGAGTGCTCCGGCGCGACTATTGAGGATGCGTTGCACGTTATCCAGCACCGACAGGATGTGTTGATCCGCCTCACTGACTTGATGCAGGTCCAGGTCGCCGTCGAAGTTCCGCAGAATCATTTCGTAGAGTGAAGGGTTTAAATCCGTCATCCGTTACTCCTTGGCCAATGGGCGCAACGTGAGGCGGTTATCTCCCAACTCGATGACCCGGGCCTGGTCCGGGTCCAATTCATCGCGGTTCATTGTCAAGCGCCATGTGTTCGTCTGAGTGTCAGGCTGACGAAACAGGGCGATTACCGAAACGAACCGCGCATCCTTGTCCATCGGCACGCTCAGTTGCGTCCCCTCGCCCGGCTTGACCACTACCGCGCGCGTATCCAGCAGATCACTGCGCAACAGGTTGTCGTCATCGCTGACCAAGGCGTCGTAGGTGGCTTTCTCAACCGTCTTGCCATCGCGTAGCTGGTATACCCGCACCAGGGTCGGGACCGACAAATCGTTCATATCGACCGCCGTGTTATTCACTGCCGTTCTGGAGCTGAAATCCAGGTGCAGGGTTTTCACCTGCTTGTAGAAAATCGAACTCGCGGTGGACGCCGTGGCGTCTGTCGCCGTTTGGGTCAGCCCGCAGCCCGTCAACAGCACGACGAGCGCGGTGACCATCAGTGAATGGGAAATGGTAGGCGACATGTTGCAGCTCCTTTTCGTCGGGATTGCTTTTCAGGCCTTGATAACAGCCCAGATTGATCGCGATGGTGTCGTGCTCCGTCTCTTCACACGTATTGCCATCGAGCCCCAGTACACCCGTCATCCCCAGCAACACGGGGGCAGCGCCCAGAACCGCTGGCGGCAGGCTGTGCAGTGGTAGCGACAATTGCAGCCGCGCGGTGCAGCGCCAGCCCAGATACACCTGTAGCAACACCAGCAGATCGTCATACAGCCGGCCACCCGGCAACCAGCTTCGAGCTTCTTGCCGATCCTCGGTGAACAGCCCCAGACGCAATTGGCTGTTGGCGTCGTAGCCGGCAGGGCCAAGGGGCGTGCCTTGGGACAACCTCACCGGAGGGTGCGTGGACAGCCCGGCCGGTTGCGCCAAGGCAATTTTCCGTGGCCAATGCGCAGTCACCTTCACGCGAGTGTGGGGCGCGAGTAGCGTCACCAGTGCGCTGATCCCCTCGGCGTTACGGGTGGGCAAGCGCATCACACCGAGCAACGCCAGGAACCTCGAAACCGGCGTGGCGATCCGCTCGGCGGTACCTGCAATTCCCAACCCGATCAGGCCCAGCAGGCATTGCGACGTTGCATCACTACCGCCCGCCTCGAAAGACGCCGGGTAGGAATACTTGCGCCACACACGATAGAACTGGGTAAAGATGCGGTGATTGAACATGTCGAGGAACGCCTCCAACGCCTCGTGCCCTTCGCGGCGCTGGGTGATGTCGTCGAGAAAAACGGTCGGCAATGGCGAATCCACGCCATACAAGCCAAGCAGACGTGTGCGCACGGTGGCCGGGCGTTGCGGCTGGCTGTCGTCGGTCTCGATCGCCCGCAGTTCGCCGGCGGGAAAGCCCATGCCGGGGTCGGGACGAAAGCGCACCGGGTCATCCGCCGGATGTGTGGTACTGCCCAGCGGCGGGTGATCGGGCATCGACTGTTCCAGCAACTGGCAGAAGCGATACAGATTGGCCTCGGCCACCCGCCCCTGCAGTGCCTGGAGTAACCCGGTGGCTTTCAGCCGGGAATACGCTGTCTGGATGGAATCGGTCTCATGTGCGTAATACCGCGAACAGTTCAAGTTTGACGTCGGTCAGGGTGCCGGGAACGTAGAAGGCACAGGTCCCCGCGGCCAGCATGGCCTGCCCCTTTGCGTGGTTCAGATCAAGGGCGAAATACTGGTTTTCCAGACGCAGCGGGATGGCTGCCGGTACATGGCTGAGTGATTGCAGGGGCACACCGTCGAGTGCGGCGTTGACCAGGCGGTCGACATCATCCGGCGCACCGATCTTGCACAGGCGCGGGAATTGACTCTGCAACTGCACTGCCGGCAAGCCGCAACGCACAGACAGATAAAAATCGGCGCTGTCAGGTTCGCGCAGACGCGCATCGTCCAGGCGTACCTGCCAGCGGTTGGCGCCTGCCTCCTTCAGCGCGAGGGCAATGACCCGCGACGGCAGGCTGGCCTCCAGCAAGGTCGAAATCAGGCTCAACAACGGAGGAAACACGCTCTCCAGTTGATCGTGCCGGTAAGGTGGAATCTGCTCGATGTCGTGTTCGAGGGAAAAGGTCAACAGGCTACCGGCCAACCGGGTCAGCTCCAGATAGACCTGCTCGGGGTGCCGCGCTGGCCAGGCCTTGAGATCAGCCAGAACAGGCTGGTAGGTATTCAAGGCATTGAGCAGCCAGAACAACGACACGTCCGCCACGGCGAAGTCCGCCATGCGCTGGTTGCTTTCGCGGCGCATGCCCATCAACCGCTGACGCTTGGCGGACAGCTGGGTCAGCAGGTTATCCAGTTGCGTCAACAGCCCGGGATGCGCCGCGAAGCTGAGCAGCGGCGGCACGTAGCCGGGATCGACACTCCACGCGCCCTGCCCGTCGCGCACCAGGCGCGCGATCGGACAGGTCAGGTAGTCGCCATTGTCGTCATGAGCAAAGCGCAGGCTCAGCACGTGCTCCAGCACGCCGATAGATTGCGCCTCATCACTGAAGAGGTCCTGCACCTCACGCCAAACCTGGCGATAGCGAGTCGGCCGGTCAGCCTTGGCTTCATCGAACAGGCAGTTGTTGCCATTGCCCTGTTCCAGCGGCAAGGCCAGAAGCAGCGTTGCATTCTGCAGGTTGTCGGGCAGCAAGCGAGCCAGATCCAGACCGCCCGGCAAAGAATCCGTGCGATCGCTGTCGACCAGGGTGCCATCGGGCATGCGCAGGCACAGGCGGCTCGCCTTGAGCTTGCCCAGTCGCAAGGCATCCGGATCAAACGTCACGGCCTTGACGCCCCAAGGGTGCGCCAGGCACAAACGAGCCAGAGACTCGTTGGTCCAGGCTTCCCAGCGCGCCTGCTGCTGGAATTGCTGCGGCGACAACAGAGCCCCCGCGGCCCACAAGGGGCGGTCGATCTTCATGAGGTCGTTTCCCTACGAATTGACTTGGGTTTGAGGCGGATTACGCTAGAAGCGCTCAGGCTTTGGCCTTGGGCATCTGCGAAACCAGCGACAAATTGACGTCCATGCCCTCCACCTGGAAATGCGGCACGGCATACAACTTGACGCGGAAGAAACCCGGGTTGTCCTCGATGTCTTCGACGGTGACCTTGGCATCACGCAGCGGGTGCGAAGCCTGCAAGTCGTCGCCCGGATCGGTCATTTCGGTCACCAGGCCGCCAATCCACTTGTTCAGCTCCAGTTCCAGCAAACGACGATCCTTGGTCGTACCGATGTTTTCGCGCTGGATCAGCTTCAGGTAATGAGCAATGCGCGACAGCAGGAAGATGTAGGGCAAGCGTGAGTTGATGCGGCTGTTGGCCGTGGCATCGGCGGTGTCATAGAGCGCCGGTTTCTGCGCCGAGTTGGCGGAGAAGAAACATGCATAGTCACGATTCTTGTAGTACGAGAGCGGGATGAAGCCGAGGTTGGCGAACTCGAATTCGCGGGTCTCCGGAATCATCACTTCCGACGGAATCTTGACCTGGTTGCCCGTACCCAAATCGTACAAATGAATTGGCAGGTCGGTAACCGCGCCCCCCGATTGCGGGCCGCGAATCTGCACGCACCAGCCGTTGGCAATGAAGCTTTTCACCATGTTGGCGGCGAAGGCAAACGAGGCATTGGTCCATAGGTATTTGTCGTGGTCCGGCCCTTTGACGTTTTCGATGTAGTTGAAACTGCGCACTGGAATCGTGTCCGGCCCGTATGGCAAGCGACCCAGCACCCGCGGCATGAGCAAGCCAATGTAGCGGGCATCGTCACTGTCGCGGAACGCCTTCCACTTGATGTATTCCGCCCGGTCGAAGTAGTTGCCGATGTCCTTGATGGAAGCCACTTCTTCCATGGACTGCTTGCCGAAGAAGGCCGGGCCGACGGAACCAATGAACGGCATGTGCGCTGCCGCCGACACTTTGGAAATATTGCGTAGCAGGGCTATGTCCTGGGGGCTGCGGTCGAATTCGAAGTTGGAAATGGCAGCAGCAATCGGCTCGCCGCCCGGCGTGTCGTACTCCTGGGTATAGGTGTGCACGTACAGGCCGCTTTGGGCGATTTCGGGCGCGTCTTCGAAATCCTGTACCAAGTGATCTTTACTGATATCCAACAGTTCGATACGTACGTTCTGGCGGAAATCGGTTTGATCAATCAGCGACTTCACACCGCGCCAGGTTGACTCCACGCGCTGGAAATCAGGGTGATGCATGACGGCGTCGAGCTGGCGGCTGATCTGCGCATCCAGCGACGCGATATGTTCATCCAGCAGGGTTTTATCCAGACGTTCGACTTTGCGGGAAGATTTTTCCAGCAGATTCAAAAAGACACTGACAGCTGCCGTCACACGCTCGTCAGCAGTGGCCTCCGACAGTGCCTCGGCATTCTGAAAGATTTCAATGCCGCCCAGTGTTTCGACCGGAGTTAAATTGATCTTCCCAAACAATGCGCCATACACACCTTGGCCCTCTTCAGGCAACACTGTAGCGCCGCGCGAATGCACGTTAGAACTTTCTACCGACATGATGGAAATTCCTTTTTTTGTTAACTCGATATAAATTAACGAACTTATTACGGTGCCAGTGCGGCTAACTCGGCTCGCAACTCGTTGCTCAGTGCATCGTCCTTGAGGATACGCTCCAGTTCATGGCGGAAAGTGGCGTCATCCAACAGGTTTGACTTGAGGTCGCGCAACAGATTTCGCATGGCCAACAGCGCACGAAGCTGGGGGATTTGCCGGGCAACCTGCTCGGGTTCGAAATCCTTCATACTCTGGAAATCCAGTTCGACCGACGTATCGCTGACATCATCGACCAGGGTATTGGCCACCGACAGCTTCAACGCGGGAGAGAACTCGGCCAGTACGCTATCGAAGTTGTTTTTATCGATGCCGACCTTGGTTCGTGCGGATAACGGACGCTGCTCCCTGCCATTACTGTAGTCACCCATGACCATCAACTTCAGCGGTAACTCAACTTTTTTCTGCGCTCCGCCGGTGTGCAAATCGAGCTTTATGTTAACCCGAGCCTTGGGCACTTCATTCTGAAAACTATTTGAAGCCATACATCCTCCATGCAAACTCGAAAACAGCGGTTATCGTTAAAAATACCAGCAGAAAATCAAATTAATATTCCTGACCAGTCGAACCAAAGATTCCTTTCGATGTCTCGAACCATTTCAATAAACAGCATCTTTTAAATAGACGTGCCAGTCATTTTTGGTAACCAACGATGAACGATCTTAGGCGGTAGTGCCACCCCCAAAATTACAGACCGGAGCCGTCCGACGCACCACACAGACAAAACCTACAGACAATGTAGGATCAATCAGACATGACTCAAAAGATAATTTACAGACAAGTATTAGAGCCACTGACCGGACATGCCGAGCACTTCATTCAGCGCTGTTTTTGCGTCACACAAATCTTCAATCGCAGTCAAAAACGCCTCGGACTCGCTGCGTTTCCGTTCATGAACGTTGCACGTCCAGATTCGCTCATTGCACTTGTTCGTGATATAGGAATTTTCCGATTTCGTGGAGGGGCCATACTCATGTTGGAAGACGAAGTCGCAGCTCTTGCCAACCAATTGCTGACTTCGCTTACAAGATGAATCCGCTATTTTCAGCAGCGGATTGGCAAACATGTACAAGAGTTCATAAGTTGAACCGCACTTGATACGTCTCGGATACGTCACGGCATTGTGCTGTTTCCCGATGGTTACCTCAGCGTCGCGGTTGTCACTTCTGCACAGCCACCTCGATCAATAGAGTAGGAGCCTCGGTGGGTTTTCGGGGGTTACGGGGCTGTTGGCCCTCCCCTGCGCCGATCCTTCATCACGGAAGAGGTGAAATCATGAGTTTCGTCAAAGTGGAAAAAAACCAGAGCAGTGCCCCGTCGGAAGCCGACATGAAAAAAGCCATGATCGAATCGGGCGGTCAGCCAGCAGAGGTGACCGGGAACAATACGGTCCGGACCCTGACCTATACCGGAGTGGTCAATCACACAACCTATGAGAACAAGCTGATCGAGGTCGCCAAGGGCAAGCGCACCAGCTGGAACTTCGTCTGGGCCGACGCATCGGCCAAAAGTACGGCCGCCTGATGACCACAGCGGGGCGGTGGAACAACCGTCCCGCTGTTCGCCCTGCAAAGCCCAGCGTTGATACAACATCGTTACCCGCCTGTAACGCCAAGACACTTAGCCACCCAGCCCCATACACCTAGAGTGAAGCCCTCAATGGATCGACAGGGTTGATTGCCCGCCGCCCGTTGATTGCCCGACACACCACCAAGGAAGAGGGAAACCATGAGCAAATCAATTGCTGTCAGCCAACAGAGCCAGCAGCTCCACAATGATGTGCAAGAAGCCGTCAAGTCGATCATGGGTGCTACGCAACTGAAGGCGTCAGACTACGGCCGGGTACTGAGGTCAGCCCTGGCGGCTTCGCAAAAAACCGTCACCATCGAAATCGCCCCCGGCGACCTGACGTTGCTGAAAAAGTCCGGCTACAAGCTGTGCTTTGCCAAAAAAGTGGGTGACGAAGATTACAACGTGGTTTGGCAATCCTATGACGCCTACCTGAGCAACAACGAGTTCAGCTGGACGCCGCAGTATCAGCTGTTCGCTTCCAATGTGTTCAAGGAGAACGTGCAAGTCAAAGTCTCGACCAACATCGTCAACATCGGTTTGGGCCAAACCTCGACACTGGCCGACACGGGCCTCTTAAGCCCGGCGGTGACGGGTGGTCCTGACACCTCGTTTACGTTCGTGAACGACTACGCGCCGATTCATCCTGGGGTCAACCAGTTGTCCACCGGCATCGATGGCAACCAGGTCAGCACGCCAATCTATGTGGCGGTCAATCAGGTGGTCACCGGCAATACCGTGCTGACCCCGGTCGAAACCATCCTTGTATGGTTCGAACAAAACGTGCAGACGAGCACCATGTTCAGTTCCTCACGCTCCAAGGCGATCGAAATCGACCTGACCTTCGGTAACACCGCAGATCGCCTTTACGAAGGCGGAGTGTGGAAAACGATCTGACTCAAGCACCGGGGCAACCACAGGGTTGCCCCTTCCTTCAGTTATCGTCCATCCCGTCGCCTGCGAAGTATCCAGTCAGCGAGTGACATATCGACTCCGCCAGATCCTCCTGAGTCGCAATGCCATACGGCTGATTGCGATCAAATTGCGCCGACCAGCGAATCCTGCCCTGTGCCACATCCACCAAGCGCAACGACGCCCGCACCCGGGCCGGTTCCACCCGCACGCTGCCTTCCAGACAATAGCTGTAACGCCCGCTGTGCTTGGGGTCCGTTGCCTGCACGCTGCTGCGCGCCACCCGCATCAACACATGATTGCTCCCGGTCTGCGCTTGCTCGAACGACTCGAACAACCGACAGCTCAACTCCTCGCACAATCCCCGGGTGAAGTCATCGCCATCGCGGGTGATGCAGGTAAACGGCTGGATCTGCAGCACAGGGTGGCGAGCGCCAATCCCCTTGGGCCGCAGCCGCTGATACACCAGACGATAACAGCCAGGCGGAATGCTCAAGCGCACCGGGTCTTGCTGGCCACTGGTGGTGTAATGCGCGGCGAGCTTGCGCCGCAACCTTCCGACCTGCACCCGCACCACCGGATCGTCACCGGTGCAATACACCGCCGGATCGCGACGAAACACCGCGATGCCGATGGCGTGCTCGGTCAGAGGTGTTTTCGAAGATTGCAGATCGTGCTCGACCAGAAACCGCAACAGACTGCCCATCCGCCTGGACTTGGCAAACAAGGGGCTGGCCAGCAACGATGCCAGCACCCGCTCCCTCTCTTCACGATCGAGGGGCTCGGGAACCTCAGCCGCACTCGAATCGACCATCCGATTGATCACCATCGCCTGCCTCCGTGCAGGTTGCCGACAGGAATAGATGTCGTACTTTCCGTGGGTACTCTTGCAACGTGAGCCGGGAACGGGCTCGGGCGCTGCAACGACCAAGCGTAGCACCCGTGATGAGATCGGGAGGCCATTGCACTGATAGCAACCTGACATCCGACGAACGTTCCATCTGGAGGTCTGCAAAACTCGTAGGACATGTCCTGTTGTGGCGAGGGGATTCATCCCCGTTGGGTCGCGAAGCGGCCCCAAACCCTGCTAGCCCACTTCCTAAGACAAATCCGAGGCCCGGTTTTACGGCGGCTGCGCCACCGAACGGGGATAAATCCCCTCGCCACAAAGACCGCGCATGGTCCTACACAGCGGCTCGGTCGGGTTGAAGGCACCCAAGTAGCCGCTTATTGTGGGTCCTCGCCGACCGCAGTTAGCGATAGGGTTTCGCAGCCTTACAGAATAGAATCATCCTGCACCGTCATAGACAGCCAGGCCTACACGCCTGCATTCCACTTTATGGCGGCTGTGCGTGGGAGACCTTCCGGTCTGCCGAGTTTGATTCTTTTCTTGGTCTGCGAACCCGCGCACAGTTGCCACCCATTTTGATTCGCAGCAGAACGGTGGCAGTTCTTTCCCTCCAATAAAGAATCGAACCTTATGACATCGAATCAGCCGCCCCGCCGCTTCATCCCCATGAAACAAATCGCCACCGACTACCCCGTCCTCCTCATCGACAACCAGGCCCCCATCCGCGAACTGCACAACTGCGTCAGCGAACGCCTCAACGCCGTCCTCCAGTACCTCAACCTCATGGCCTGCACCAGCCTCCCCGACTACGCCGAAAACGACATCAATACCGTTACCAACATCGCCCGGATATTGCTTCAGGATGTGCGGGATGTGTTTGGGGTGATTGAGATGCGGGGGTTTGAGGTGCCCAAGCAATAGTGATCAGATTTCAAGTACAGAAAACCCGCCTCTATTGCGGGTTTTCTATCAGAACGCACAACTATGCCTTGATATCCCCCAAAGGCTTCAAAAAGCCCCCATTCAGACATTTGATCATTGAGGAAACACCCTGAGCCAGGGCCAACGAGCCTGATAACTCTTCGCCTTCTGCTCAAACAAGTCCGCCTGTGGATTTTTCGGGTTGATACGCAGAATCCCCTGTTCCGTGTCAGCCAGGCCGTTCGGTGCATAGACCTCGCCCGTTTCAACGTCCAATCCGATACAGGTACCCGCCACCAGGTAACGATCAATCCCGTCTTTGGCGGACTGAAGCTGCGGATAGGGTTTGCCAAAACGCTGGCCGTACCAAAGGTGTACGCGGGCCTGATTCTTGATTTCAATGTTGACGTCAAGGTCCTGGAACAGACGCCGGGCCGAGTGAATCACCTCATTCTCGGCTTCCCAGGACAGGTCCGTATCGAAGTAGAAGACGTCGTAATCCTTGATGCCCCAGTCCGTGGGTCGCTGCGACTGATGATTCCAGACTGCCTGGAACAGGCAGCCCGCGGTGAGCAAGCATTGATTCAGGCCCAGCGAAGGTAATCGCGAGGTGATTTGAGCATTTATTGGATTGGTCATCGCGATGCGGACCAGTGTTTCGGCTGTCAGTGTCATTTCCATTCCCTGGTGATAAAAAAGACGTCGCCAGTTTACCCCTTCGCACCGTCTTCATTTCGGGCATAAAAAAACCGCATCACTGCGGTTTTTTTCAATTGCCTGCGCTTGCTTAATGGGATTTATTCGAGCCAGCCTTGCTCAACCCTTTCGCATTGTGGTCACCCGGCGTCGAGGTCGAAATGGCCCGGGCTTTGCTGATGCCACGGGTATCTTTGGAATGAGCGATGCCGGAAGTCGTGGTGCCATGCCCATTATCATCGTTGCGCTCACTGCCATAGTGATTGCCGCTGGTGCCATGGTTACGCGTGGCCTTGCCCGCATGATCGCTGGCCAGTCCTTTGCCGTGACCATTGCTGGTGGACTTGCCGGCATGATCCGAGCCGCTGCGGCCACCGCCAACGCCTGCGCCATGACCACCACCGTTTCCGCCACCGTGGCCACCGCCATTGCCACCGCCGTGACCGCCGCCACCACCACCACCACCACCACCACCACCACCACCACCACCACCACCACCACCACCACCACCACCACCTTCTTTGGCGTGTGCGGAACTGATGATGGAAAGGTCAGCAGGTAATAACGGGGCGGCTGCGAGCATCATGGCGCAGGACAGGACAGCGGCGAGACTCTTTTTGTTTAAAAGCATGATTGCTTCCATAGGGTTGATATCGCGTGTCGTATGACGCGTTGAAACCCGGACAGTTCAAGGCCTCGCGACGGACGGAGGTGCCAGTGGCTGCAAGCGATTCGCAAATGTGAGGCGAATCGCATATTCACCGCTCAAACGTCAATCAAAGGCGCCATTGAGCACTTCATAGATAAGCCCGGTCGCCAGTGCGACCAGAATCAAATCCGTGCCTACTTGCTGCCATTCGTACCCGTCGTAATGGGGCAGTCTGCCGATCAACCGGCCATCGAGCTTTTTCGCAATTCCCGGCGGCAGCGGTTTGCCTCGGGCGAGGTTCTTTTGAATGCCCGGAGGCAACGCAGGACCGGGGCTCCAGTAGCCGCGATAATCGCCGACAATCCCGAGCACGCTTGCGTGGTTGATGCTGGGACCATTCCCCCAGTCACCGCCCCCGGACTTATTGCCTTTGTTTCCATGGTCCTGGGCATTGTGCGGGTTGCCCTTGACGTTTCCCTGGCCCTTTCCATTGCCGGGATCAGCCAAAGCGGTTACGGAGCCGCAAACCAACGCAAGGCATGTAACAGCTGCAATCAACGAGCTGGATCTGGACATGAGTCGTTCCTTCATGGCGGGAATATTCCTGTGAAATTTAGACGCTGTAGCTGAGGTTAGTTCCTCCTTGACGACTACAGCGCCCTCCTCATCGACAAAGGTTTTTCACGGTTGGACATCTTCTAATGTGAACCCTTGGCCGTCAGACGCATCAATTCGCCAACGTCAGCCACGCATTCCAGCTCGGCAACCGTGCTCAATAACCTCTCAATCGTCGATAGCGGGAGCCGCCCTTCGCACAGCGCCCGAAACTTTTGCACCAAGCGGATTTGCTGCGAATCGAGGTCAATTTCCGGACAACTCGAATCATGTCGCCGCTCCAACTCGCGCCCATCGCGTAACTTGGCGGTCACCACGGTTTCCGGAACACGCAATGTTGCATCCAGTATCACGTTCGACAGTTCTTGCAACGCCAGCACCTGTGCGTCCGCCACGTTTTGATCATTGAAAGTTCTGGGGTCAGCCGTGTCTTTACCGAGCAAGGCCAGGGCTACCGTGTGTTTGAGACTGAATTTGGACTGAAGCGCCGTGGTGGGCAGGACAATATTGCAGATGTCATCACAATGGGGGTTGACGCGAATATTGATCCCCAGGATATCGCGGGCGTCCAAATCTTCAGTGCGCATCAGGTACAGAACGCTTTCAATGGCTGAATGCGTTTCGTAGCAGGAGTTGTGATATTTGAAGAGGTTGGTTTGCAGGTGGTAGTCATAAGCCGGCGCCGCCTCCGTGGTGTGCACGGCAAAATCGGCTACGTAACGGGGTGATCTGAGTGCGGCATCCTTAATCATCTGCGTCGAGTGGGTCCGGGCGAACCCGAGACGGTGCCCGATCATGTCTTCGGTTACATCCACGCCTTTCTGGGCCAGTATCGCCGCCTCCAGACCACTGCGTGCAGCCTGCCCCACCTGCAATGCCTTGCAGGAAGATCCGAAGGCCGATTTCAACCCGGCGGCACGCGTAGAGGCAATTCCCAAGGCTCGGGCAGTGGTTTGCGCATCGAGACCCAATAAGCGGGAGACCGCCACGGCGGCACCGAAACACCCCATGGTCGCCGTCGCATGAAAGCCACTTGAATAATGACTGGGAGCGAGCAATTGCCCGACCCGGCAGGCGGTTTCATAACCGGCGATGAACGCTTCCAGCAACTGTGCGCCACTGGCCTGGATGTGTTCACCCATCGCCAGTGCTGCCGCGAGCACGGGCGCAGTGGCATGGCCCGGGATGGAAAAATTGACATCATCGTAGTCAAGGGCGTGGGACGCCGTGCCGTTGATCCCTGCGGCGGCCGAGGCGCTCAGACGATCCATTTGACCAATGAGTGTGCAGCGAGGATGGCCGCCTTCGTAAACCATGAAGTCTGTCAGCGTACGCGTAATGACATCGTCGGAACCGGCCACGGTTACCCCCAGCCAATCCAGCACAGCCAGACGAGCAAGGCTCAGCACCTGCTCGGGAATGTCTTGCAACTGGATACCGACTGCCAGCTTCGCCAACTCAAAAGTAATGTTCTCTTTATTATTTTCCATAACTTCCTCAACCGACACTAACTGTTCTGCTCAAGTTACCGCCATCCTTAAATAAGGCCCAAAACGACTCAAGTGATATTTAGTCGCGACTCGTTTGATAAAAGATCAATGGGCCCACTTCATGGCATTCACTTATTTGTTAACAGCGCCGCCCTCAGCTTGATTTTTCCTCAACGAGGCATAGAGAAATTCTCGATTGCCCGCTGCGTGTTTCACTTCTGTAATGGACTTGCCACCTCTCTGCCTCGGCCCTTACCGTCCAGATCAGAGACATCGGCGCATTGTCAATTCAACAATAACAACAACGAGTTCACCCATATGCCCATAAAAAAAAGAAAGCCGATTTATAAAAACCTGACCTTTCAGGTTGTTGTTGCCATGGGACTTGGCATAGCGCTGGGATTTCTTGCACCGCAATTGGCGATCCAATTCAAGATCTTTGGCGATCTCTTTCTCAAACTCATAAAAACGGCTGTTGCCCCTTTGGTATTTTTTACCGTGGTACAAGGCATTGCCAGCGCTGGAGATATCAAACGCGTCGGCAAAGTCGGCGTGCGGGCGATCATATATTTCGAAGTGGTTTCCACCCTTGCATTAGTCATCGGCCTGGTTTGGGGGAACTTGCTGGATATTGGCGCCAACATGCAGGGTGCCCACCCCAACAGTGCTGCAACGGCAGCCGCCAATACGGCCCTGGCCAAGGTCCATGCTCCGGCATCGACCATGGAATTCCTCTACGGGATTTTTCCGGACAACTTCGTGGGTGCGTTCACCGGCGGGCAAATGCTTCAGGTGCTGGTCATCTCGGTGGTGTTCGGTTTTGCCCTGCTGGCATTGAAACCGGAGCGCAGGAATGTCATTGAGGATGGTTTGACGCGGGTATCCGAATGCTTCTTTGAGTTCATCAACTTGATCATGAAACTTGCTCCGTTGGGAGCCTTTGGCTCCGTGGCTTACGCCGTCGGCAGTAACGGCAGCGCAGTACTGCTGTCACTGGCCAATCTGGTGCTGATGTTCTATGTAGTTGTCACCTTCTTCATCCTGGTCATCCTGGGTGCAATATGTCGCCTGTCCGGATTCAGCCTGTGGCGATTTTTGAAGTACATCAAGGATGAAATCTTCATCGTTCTGGGAACTGCCTCCTCGGAAAGCGTACTGCCGCGCCTGCTGCAAAAACTCGAGAAGTTTGGCTGTTCCAAGCAAAGCGTGGGCCTGGTACTTCCCACGGGCTATGCGTTTAATCTCGATGGCACCTCGATCTACATGTCGCTTTGCGTTCTGTTTATCGCCAACGCTTATGGGGTGCCATTGAGTTGGGACCAGCAGTTGGGAATACTGGCGGTCATGCTACTGACCTCCAAGGGCGCCGCGACCGTCAATGGCGGCAGCTTTGTCGTTTTCGCCGCAACCGTGAGTGCCATCGGCGTGCTGCCTGTCGAAGGCCTTGCCCTGATTTTCGGGGTTTACCGGTTTATGTCCATGGCCAACGCGATCTGCAACACCATCGGTAATAGTGTGGCTACCGTCGTGGTCTCGCGGTGGGCCGGAGAGTTTTCCGAACAGACAGCGCAGATTGAGTATGAGCGCACGCTTGGCCGCACGCCGAATGCGGCACTGTAGATGAGTTCGAATTAAAGGGTGGCAAAAAAAATCCGATACCTGAATGGGTATCGGATTTTATGTGAATCACGGTCAGCGTTTGCATGCGTGAATCGGCCAGTGGCCTGGCCGTCGGCGCTATTAAAAGTTCGCCGGCGTGTTAGCGCTGATAATCTCCGCCTCATCCTGCCCGATATTGCGAAACCGATGCGGCAAGGTCGTCGGAAAGTAATAGCCGTCCCCGGCATTGAGCACACTGATCTGCCCATCCACGGTCAACTCAACCGTGCCCCGAGTCACCAGCCCACACTCCTCGCCTTCGGCGTGCACGATCGGCTCCTCCCCGGAGCTTGCGCCCGGCGCATACTGCTCGCGCAGCAGGCGCATCTGCCGGCTCGGGACGGAGGCGCCGATCAACAGCAGGCGCAGGCCGTGGCGGCCCAGGTCGGGTTGTTCATTGGCGCGGAAGACGTATTGGTGTTCGCGCGGGGGCTGGTCGAAGGTGAAGAAGTCCGCCAGGGACATGGGGATGCCTTCGAGCAGTTTTTTCAGGGAACTGACCGAGGGGCTGACGCGATTCTGTTCGATCAGCGAGATGGTGGCATTGGTGACGCCGCTACGGCGGGCCAGCTCACGCTGGGACAGTTTGTAGCTTTCGCGTACTAATTTGAGTCGTGAGCCCGTATCCATGACAGCCTTATGTGCTTGGTACTTAAGGGTAATGGGGGTGGAGAACCGGCGCGGATCACGCCGTTTTCCGGTCCCGGAAACGTGAAAGGCGGCTATTAAATCACGTTTGTTGGTGTTGCTCAGCAGGTTCGATAAACGGCTGAATAAAAAGGCCGTCGGTCCTGATGTTACACAAACTGTGGGAGCGAGCCTGCTCGCGAAAGCGGTGTATCAGGCGACATCAAGGTTGGCTGATATGGCCTTCGCGAGCAGGCTCGCTCCCACAGGGGATCGCGGTGATAGCTTAGATACCGAAACGGTCGCGCAGCGAGTAGTACACGGCGCCCATGGCGGTGAGCGGCGCGGAGAACGTGCGCCCGCCGATCATTGGCATGTGCGGCAGCGACGCGAAGGCGTCGAAGCGCTCGGCGTCACCGCGGATCATTTCCGAGATCAGTTTGCCGGCCAGGTGCGAACAGGTGACGCCGTGGCCGCTGTAGCCCTGCATGTAGTAGGCGTTTTTCTCGATACGGCCGAATTGCGGCATGCGCGACATGGTCAGCAGGAAGTTGCCGGTCCAGCGGTAGTCGATCTTCACGTCCTTCAGTTGCGGGAAGGTCTTGAGGATTTTCGGGCGGATCAACTGCTCGATATCGTCCGGCTCGCGGGCGCCGTAGACCACGCCGCCACCGTAGAGCAAGCGGTTGTCGGCGGTCAGGCGGAAGTAATCAAGCAGGTAGTTGCAGTCTTCGACGCAGTAATTGTTGGTAATCAGGCTTTTGGCCTGCTTTTCCGTCAGCGGCTCGGTGACGACGATCTGCGATCCGCAAGGCATGCTCTTGCTGGTCACCCGATTGTCCAGGCCCTGCGGCAGGTAGGCGTTACCGGCGATCAGCAGGTACTTGGCCCGTACCACGCCTTTGGCGGTGCGCACGGTGATCGGTTCGCCGTAGGTGATTTCCACCGCCGCCGATTGTTCGAAGATCTTGCCACCCAGGCCGATGATGGCCGAGGCTTCGCCGAGGGCCAGGTTCAGCGGGTGAATGTGCCCGCCCTGCATGTCCAGCAGACCGCCGACATAGTTGTCGCAACCCACTTCGCGCTTGATATCCGACTCGCTGAGCAGGGTCAGGTTCTTGTTGCCGTAGCGCTCCCAGCTTTTCTTCTGCTCGGCCAGGCCCTTGAACTGTTTCTTGTTCAGCGCGGCAAAGATGCCGCCCGGACGGTAGTCGCACTGGATGTCATAGTGCTGTATGCGCTGACGGATGATGTCGGCGCCTTCGAAAATCATGCTGCCGAGCACCTCAGCGGTCTTGTCGCCATAGCGCTCTTCGATGACATCGACGTCGCGGCTGTAGGAGTTGACCAGTTGCCCGCCGTTGCGACCGCTGGCGCCGAAGCCGACCTTGGCCGCTTCCAGCACGGTGACGCTGTAGCCCGCCTCGGCGAGGAACAACGCCGAGGACAGGCCGGTGTAGCCGGCGCCGATCACACAGACGTCGCATTCCACCAGCTCCTCGAGTACCGGAAAGTCACCGGTGAAGTTGCGGGTGGCGGCGTAGTAGCTGTTTACATGTTTCATAGGATTCTCCGATGGCCGTCGGCACAACCGGCGGCCGCCGCTTTTATTGTTATTCAGAGCTTGATCCAGGTCGCTTTGAGTTCGGTGTACTTGTCGAACGCATGCAGCGATTTGTCCCGACCATTGCCTGACTGCTTGAACCCGCCGAACGGCGCGGTCATGTCGCCGCCGTCGTACTGGTTGACCCAGACGCTGCCGGCGCGCAAGCCACGGGCGAAGGTGTGGGCCTTGCTCAGGTTGCTGGTCCACACGCCTGCCGCCAGACCGAAGATACTGTCGTTGGCGATCGCCAAGGCTTCTTCAGCCGTGTCGAAGGTGATCAGCGACAGTACCGGGCCGAAGATTTCTTCACGGGCAATGGTCATGGCGTTGGTCACACCGTCGAAAATCGCCGGTTCGACGTACAGGCCACCGGTGTCTTCCAGGGTGCGTTGGCCACCGGCAATCAGCTCGGCGCCCTGCTCCCGACCGATGTCGATGTAACGCAGCACGTTGTCCAGTTGACGCTGATCGACGACCGCGCCAACGGTGGTTGCAGGATCGAGCGCGTGCCCCGGTTTCCACGCTTGCAGGGCTTGCACCAGCAGCGGGATGAACTGCTCGCGGATCGAACGCTCCACCAGCAGGCGCGAACCGGCAGTGCAGACCTCACCCTGGTTGAAGGCGATGCCGCTGGCCGCTGCCTGGGCCGCCACGCGCAAGTCCGGCGCATCGGCGAACACCACGTGCGGGCTCTTGCCACCCGCTTCGAGCCAGACGCGTTTCATGTTGCTTTGTCCGGCGTAGATCATCAGTTGCTTGGCAATCGCCGTCGAGCCGGTGAACGCCAGCACATCGACATCCATGTGCAGCGCCAGGGCCTTGCCGACGGTATGCCCGTAGCCTGGCAGCACGTTGAACACGCCCTTTGGAATACCGGCATCCAAAGCCAGCTGCGCGATGCGGATCGCGGTCAGTGGCGATTTTTCCGAAGGCTTGAGAATGAACGAGTTGCCCGCCGCCAGTGCCGGAGCGAATTTCCAGCTGGCCATGATCAGCGGGAAGTTCCACGGCACGATGGCCGCGACCACACCGGCCGGCTCACGAGTGACCAGACCCAGCTGATCACGGGGCGTGGCAGCGACCTCGTCGTAAATCTTGTCGATGGCTTCGGCGGTCCAGCGGATCGCGTTGGCGGTTGCCGGGACGTCGACGTTCATCGAGTCGCTGATGGGTTTACCCATGTCCAGGGTTTCCAGCAGCGCCAGTTCTTCCCGGTTAGCCAGGATCAGATCGGCGAAGCGGATCAGGATGCGCTTGCGTTCGACCGGGGCGAGGTTGGCCCAGACGCCGGACTCGAAAGTACGGCGTGCAACGGCGACCGCCGCGTTCGCATCGGCTTCGTCGGTGCTGGCGACGTTCGCCAGGAAACGGCCGTCCACCGGGCTGATGCATTCGAACGTGGCGCCGCTGGCCGCCGCGCAGTACTGGCCGTCGATGAAGGCGCGGCTTTCGATGTTGAGGGACTGGAAGCGTTGCTCCCAGTCGCTGCGAGTGATTGTCATGGTTGTGACTCGACGCAGGGGAATAAGTGGTCGCATTCCCATAGGGTTTTTGTGTCGGGCACCGAACTGTGGGAGCGAGCCTGCTCGCGAAGGCGGAGTGTCAGGCAACATCAATGTTGAATGTGCCGCCCTCTTCGCGAGCAGGCTCGCTCCCACAGTTGATCGGTGTTGTTCGTCCTAAACGGTGTGCAAGTACCAGTTGTACTCAAGATCCGAGATGGAATTTTCGAACTCAGCCAGTTCGCTTTCCTTGCACGCCACGAACACGTCGATGTACATCGGGTCGATGTAACGCGCCATGACTTCGCTGTCGTCCAGCTCGCGCAGTGCGTCGCGCAGGTTGTTCGGCAGGCTCTGCTCGTTCTGCTCGTAGCTGTTGCCCTCCACCGGCGCGCCCGGTTCGATCTGGTTGGTCAGGCCGTGGTGCACACCGGCCAGGACCGATGCCATCAGCAGGTACGGGTTAGCGTCGGCACCGGCGACACGGTGCTCGATGCGCACGGCGTCTGGCGAACCGGTCGGTACACGTACCGCCACGGTCCGGTTGTCGATGCCCCAGCTTGGCGAGTTCGGCACGTAGAACTGTGCGCCGAAACGGCGGTACGAGTTGACGTTCGGGCACAGGAATGCCATCTGCGCCGGCAGGGTCTCGAGCACACCGCCGATCGCGTGACGCAGCGCGGCGTTCTGCTCGGGATCCTCGCTGGCAAAGATGTTGTTGCCTTCCTTGTCGAGAATCGAAATGTGCACGTGCAGACCGTTGCCCGCCTGGCCCGGATAAGGCTTGGCCATGAAGGTGGTGTCCATCTCGTGGTCGTAGGCGATGTTTTTCACCAGACGCTTGAGCAGCACCGCGTAGTCGCAGGCCTTGATCGGGTCGGCCACGTGGTGCAGGTTGACTTCGAACTGCGCCGGAGCGCTTTCCTTGACAATGGCGTCAGCCGGGATGCCCTGCTCTTTCGCGCCTTCGAGGATGTCTTGCAGACAGTCGACGTATTCGTCGAGGTCGTCGATCAGGTAGACCTGGGTCGACATCGGACGCTTGCCCGACACCGGCGAACGTGGCGATTGCGGACGACCGTTCACGTTGTCCTGGTCGATCAGATAGAACTCCAGTTCGAACGCGGCGCAGATGGTCAGGCCCAGGTCGTCGAATTTGCGCACCACATTGGCCAGCACTTCGCGCGGGTCGGCGAAGAACGGCTCACCTTCCAGTTCGTGCATGGTCATCAGCAGTTGTGCGGTCGGGCGCTTCTGCCAGGGCTCGATGCTCAGGGTGCCGGGGATCGGGTAGCAGATCCGGTCGGAGTCGCCGATGTCCAGACCCAGGCCGGTGCTTTCCACCGTAGAGCCGTTGATGTCCAGCGCAAACAGAGACGCCGGCAGGTTGATGCCTTTCTCGTAAACCTTATGGAGACTGGTGCGTTCGATGCGCTTGCCGCGCACCACACCGTTCATATCCGCAATCAGAAGGTCGACGTACAAAACCTCAGGATATTTCTTAAGGAATGCGTTTGCTTCGTTGAGTTGAACGGTACGCAGAGGGACCGACATGATGCACCTATTAGCTGTTAATTATTATGTTCACCGCCCTTTCACGCAGCCAGTCAATCCGAAAGACAAAGTGAAGTCAATAGCGAACACTCAGCCTTTCAGCGTTTATTTTCGGGCACTTCAGGAGGACGAGAGTGCCACATCAGCCGCTAAACGCCCGTAAAACCCGAAGATCGGACGTTCGGCGTTTAGAATTTTTTACATGAGAGTTGTTAATTAAAATCAACAAGGCTAAGCTCCTGAAAAGCTCGTTCAAGTGTGAAACTTCGAGGTGATAAAAATGGCATTCAAGCCATTGATCGGCGTTACTGCGTGCGTCAAACAGATTGGCCTGCACCCCTACCATGTCAGCGGCGACAAGTACTTGCGTGCTGTCAGCGTTGCGGCGCTGGGGCTGCCTGTCGTCATTCCTTCCCTGGCTGAACTGACCGAAATCGATGACCTGCTGCCGCAGCTCGACGGTCTGTTGCTGACCGGCTCGCCATCGAACGTGGAACCCTTCCACTATCAAGGTCCCGACAGCGCTCCCGGCACGGAACACGATCCCCAGCGCGATCGCACCACCCTTCCCCTGATTCGCGCGGCCATTGCCGCCGGCGTGCCGGTGCTCGGCATCTGCCGCGGCTTTCAGGAGATGAACGTGGCGTTCGGTGGAAGCCTGCATCAGAAAGTCCATGAACTGCCCGGCTTGCTCGATCACCGCGAAGCCAACCATCCGGACCTGGCGGTGCAATACGCACCGGCCCATGCGGTCACCGTGCAACCGGGTGGTGTGTTCGAAGCCCTGGATCTGCCCCCGGTGTTCCAGGTCAATTCGATTCACAGTCAGGGCATCGACCGACTCGCCCCCGGCCTGCGCGCCGAGGCCACCGCGCCCGATGGCTTGATCGAGGCGGTGTCGGTAGAGCACAGCAAGGCCTTTGCCCTTGGCGTGCAATGGCACCCGGAATGGCAGGTGCTGGACAACCCGCCCTACTTGAGCATTTTCCAGGCGTTCGGCCAAGCGTGCCGGCAACGGGCGGCGCTGCGTCACTCGCGCTGACGTAAAACCCGAAAAACAATTTTCTGCCCCCGCGGGACAGGCGGGCGTGCCTTTGCGCGTCCGTCGCTCGCGATAACAACACACTGCAATAACAACAAGTACCGCAGCCAGGAAGGCGGCACCGGATAAACCCGAGAGGTATGGGTAAGGGAGTCAAACGCAATCCCCCTGTGGGATCGCCGCTGGACTCACTGGCACCGTAAGACTCGGGTTTGCAATCAACTATTAAGTCAGGCCGCGTTGGCCCGACGACTGAAACCTGTTGGGAGTTTCACATGGCAAACGCCTCCAGCATCTACAGGAAGGCCCTTGAAGGTCACCAGGCACCGAAAAAGGTGTTGGTGAAGGTCGATCGCGTCACCAAGAAATTCGACGAAACCACCGCGGTGGACGATGTGTCCCTGGAAATCCATCAAGGCGAAATCTTTGCCCTGCTCGGTGGTTCCGGTTCCGGCAAATCGACGCTGCTGCGCATGCTCGCCGGCTTCGAGCGCCCGACCGAAGGCCGAATTTTGCTCGACGGTGTCGACATCACTGACATGCCGCCCTACGAGCGGCCGATCAACATGATGTTCCAGTCCTATGCCCTGTTCCCGCACATGACCGTGGCGCAGAACATCGCCTTCGGCCTCAAACAGGACCGTTTGCCCGCAGCCGAAATCGAGGCCCGCGTACAAGAAATGCTGCGTCTGGTGCACATGACCCAGTACGCCAAGCGCAAACCCCATCAGTTGTCCGGCGGCCAGCGCCAGCGTGTAGCCCTGGCCCGCTCCCTGGCCAAGCGGCCGAAACTGCTGTTGCTCGACGAACCCATGGGTGCGCTGGATAAAAAGCTGCGCTCGCAGATGCAACTGGAATTGGTGGAAATCATCGAACGCGTCGGCGTGACCTGCGTGATGGTGACCCACGATCAGGAAGAGGCCATGACCATGGCCCAGCGCATCGCGATCATGCACCTGGGCTGGATCGCCCAGATCGGCAGCCCGGTCGACATCTACGAGGCACCGGTCAGCCGCATGGTCTGCGAGTTCATCGGTAACGTGAATGCCTTCGACGGCACTGTTGTCGAGGATCTGGAAGGCCACGCGATCATTCACAGCCCGGATCTGGAACAGAAAATCTACGTCGGCCACGGCGTCAGCACCTCGGTGCAGGACAAGTCGATCACCTACGCCATCCGCCCGGAAAAACTGCTGGTCAGCACCGTCAAGCCAGACACCCGCTACAACTGGTCCAGCGGCAAAGTGCATGACATCGCCTACCTCGGCGGCCACTCGGTGTTCTACGTCGAACTGCCTGGCGGCAAGGTCGTGCAGTCGTTCATGGCCAACGCCGAACGCCGTGGGGCGCGTCCGACCTGGGATGATCAGGTCTACGTGTGGTGGGAAGACGACAGCGGCGTGGTACTGCGCGCATGAGAACCTTCAATCAGCAATTCCTGCGCCTGGTGCCCAGCGGTCGCAAGCTCGTCATCGGCATTCCGTTCCTGTGGCTGTGCCTGTTCTTCATGCTGCCGTTTTTCCTGGTGATGAAGATCAGTTTCTCGGAAGCAGCCCTGGCCATTCCACCCTACTCGGAGATCTACACCTACGCCGAGCAGAAATTCAATCTGCTGCTCAACATCGGCAACTACACGCTGCTGGGCGAAGATGAGCTGTACCTCTCGGCTTACCTCGGTTCGTTGAAGGTCGCGCTGTTCAGTACGCTGATGTGCCTGGTGATCGGTTTTCCGATGGCCTATGCCATTACCAAGGCGAGCAAGGAAGCGCAAAACGTCTTGATGTTGCTGATCATGATGCCGACCTGGACGGCGATCCTGATCCGCGTTTATGCGTGGATGGGCATTCTCAGCAACAACGGTCTGCTCAACGGCTTTCTGATGTGGACCGGGCTGACCGATCACCCGATCGAGATCCTCAACACCAACATCGCCGTGTATATCGGCGTGGTGTACGCGTATCTGCCGTTCATGATCCTGCCGCTCTACGCCAACCTGGTGAAGCACGATCAGAGCCTGCTGGAAGCGGCGTCTGACCTGGGTTCGAGTACCTTCAACAGCTTCTGGAAAATTACCGTGCCGCTGGCCAAGAACGGCATCATCGCCGGTTGCATGCTGGTGTTCATTCCAGTGGTCGGCGAGTTCGTGATTCCGGAACTGCTGGGCGGCCCGGAGACCCTGATGATCGGTCGCGTGCTGTGGCAAGAGTTCTTCAATAACCGCGACTGGCCGGTGGCGTCCGCGCTGGCGGTGGTGATGCTGTTGATCCTGATTGTGCCGATTCTGCTGTTCAACCGCAGCCAGGCCAAAGAGATGGAGGCACGGGGATGAAACGTTTCGGGTTCTCAAAATTGATGCTGGTGTTCGGCCTGTCATTTATCTACTTGCCGATGCTGATTCTGGTGATCTACTCGTTCAACGCTTCGAAGCTGGTGACGGTGTGGGGTGGCTGGTCGTTCAAGTGGTACGCCGGCCTGCTCGACAACTCGCAACTGATGGGTTCGGTGGTGCGCTCGCTGGAAATCGCCTGTTATACCGCGATTGCAGCCGTGGCGCTGGGCACACTGGCCGCGTTCGTGCTGACTCGCGTCACGCGCTTCAAGGGCCGCACGCTGTTCGGTGGCCTGGTGACCGCGCCACTGGTGATGCCGGAGGTGATCACCGGTCTGTCGCTGTTGCTGCTGTTTGTGGCCATGGCGCAACTGATCGGCTGGCCGATGGAACGCGGCATCGTGACGATCTGGATCGCCCACACCACGTTTTGTGCCGCTTACGTGGCGGTGGTAGTCTCCGCCCGCCTTCGCGAGCTGGACCTGTCCATCGAAGAAGCGGCCATGGACCTCGGGGCCAAGCCGTTCAAAGTGTTTTTCCTGATCACCATCCCGATGATCGCGCCGTCACTGGCGGCCGGCGGCATGATGTCGTTTGCCCTGTCGCTGGATGACCTGGTACTGGCGAGCTTCGTGTCGGGTCCGGGTTCCACCACCCTGCCGATGGAAGTGTTCTCGGCGGTGCGCCTGGGGGTGAAGCCGGAAATCAATGCCGTGGCCAGTTTGATTCTGCTGGCGGTATCGATGGTGACCTTCATGGTCTGGTACTTCAGCCGCCGTGCCGAAGCCAGCCGCAAACGGGCGATTCAGGAAGCGATGGATCAGACCGCCAGCGAGTCCTGGCAACAACCGAAAAAGCAAATGGTCGAAGCGACGGCCTAGGGCCGTCGCGTTTCACAGCTTTTGCGTCAATTGAATAAAAACAATGGAGTTGTACCGATGAAAATGTTTGGCAGGACTCTGCTGACACTGTCCTTATTGGGCGCGATGGTTACGGGCGCCCAGGCCAATGACAAGGTTCTGCGCGTCTACAACTGGTCGGATTACATTGCCCCGGACACCGTCAAGAAGTTCGAAGACGAGACCGGGATCCGGGTGACCTACGATGTGTTCGACAGTAACGAAACCCTGGAGGCGCGCCTGCTGGCGGGCAAGTCCGGCTACGACATCGTCGTGCCGTCCAACAGTTTCCTGGCCAAGCAGGTCAAGGCCGGCGTCTATCAGGAACTGGACAAATCCAAGCTGCCGAACTGGAAAAACCTCAACCCGGTGCTGCTGAAAAACGCCTCTGCCAGCGATCCGGATAACGCCCATGCGTTCCCGTACATGTGGGGCTCGATCGGCATTGGGTTCAATCCGGACAAGGTCAAGGAAGTCCTCGGCGCCAACGCCCCGACCAATTCCTGGGATTTGCTGTTCAAGCCGCAAAACGCGGAAAAACTGAAAGCCTGCGGCATCAGCTTCCTCGATTCACCGACCGAGATGCTCCCGGCCGCCCTGCACTACCTGGGCTATCCGGTCAACGATCAGGACAAGCAACACATCGCACAAGCCGAAGCGCTGTTCATGAAGATTCGCCCGTCGGTGGCGTACTTCCATTCGTCGAAATACATCTCCGACCTGGCCAACGGCAACATCTGCGTGGCCGTCGGTTATTCCGGCGACGTGCTGCAGGCCAAGGCCCGCGCCCAGGAAGCCGGTGACAAGGTAAAGATCGACTACAGCATCCCGAAAGAAGGCGCCGGCAGTTTCTACGACATGGTCGCCATCCCCCGCGATGCCGCCAACGTCGAGAACGCTCACCTGTTCATGAACTTCCTGATGCGCCCGGACATCATCGCCGAGATCACCAACAACATCGGCTACAGCAACGCCAACGCGGCGGCCACGCCGTTGGTGGATGAAGCGATTCGCAATGATCCGGGTTCGTATCCGTCCCAGGAAACCATGGCGACCTTGTATGCCATCCCTGACATGCCCATTGGTGTGCAGCGCGTGATGACCCGGGGTTGGACCAAGGTGAAACTCGGTAAATAGTTCACTGAACATTGCTGCTGAATCTGATGCCGCCTTCGCGAGCAGGCTCGCTCCCACAATGGAAATGCATTCCCCCTGTGGGAGCGAGCCTGCTCGCGAAGGGGCCAGAACATTCAACATAGAAACGGATTTTCCCATTTCCGTTCACGCAGCGCCTTACCACCGCTGCACTCGTCTCCGATGAACGGCCTCACCTGGCTCCTCGGTTAAGGTGAGTTTGGCGCCCTTGGGCGCCTTTTTTTATTTGGGCTACGAAGTACCCAATGGCCACGAGGCCAGCGATATGTACCGGCCCTTGTGCGATTCGAACAAGGTAAAGCGGTCGGCACGGAGGAAAAACTCCGGTGGCGTGGCGGACTCGGGAACCGGGGCGCGAAAATCCCGGGCCAGGGTCAGGTGTGGGCGAAACTCCCGTGGTGCATCCCCCGATACAAACGGCAATACGGCCTGTTCCAGGTCATACACCAGGCGCAACAATGCTGGCGACGCCTGCTCCGGCGCCAACACCAGAACCCCTGCCCTGCGCCAGACGTCCAGCCGATCCAGCACCACGGTCAAGCGCTCGTCCGAGGTGCGCACTGACGCGGCAGCCTTGCAGATATCGGCAATCTGCGCCGTGGCGACCGACCCGAGGAATTTCAGGGTCAGGTGAAAATTCTCCGCTGGCACCGGGCGCCCATTCCTCAGTTGCAAGGCGCTGCGCCATTGGGCAATCACCTTGCGTTGCGCCGGCGCGCAGTCCAGGGCAAAAAACAGCCGTTTGAACGGCTCATGGGATTCGTCGCTCATTCGTGGCACCTCCTGACATCCAAGTTATAGTTCATGCAAACACGCTTCAACTGGAGGGGGCCATGCGAGAAATCATCAGCAAAGAGCCATGGTGGGCCGTCCCACCGAAACCCGGTCAGGATGAATCCGAGCTGGAATGGGGCTGGCTGGTTCACTACAACGAAGGGGAGCCGCGCTTCGAGTTCGTCAAGGAGCGGCCAACCGACAGCGAGATTCGTAACCGCAAGAGTTGCAGGATCACCCCCTCATCCGAGTGATCCTGCCCGGGGTGTTCACGCCTTCACGATCGTTTCAAAACCACCGAAGATCATCCGCTGGCCATCGAACGGCATGGGATTGACGTCTGGTTGCATCCTCGGGTCAGCCATCATTTTTTCCATCGCGGCATCGCTGGTGGCCTTGTCGGGCCAGATGAGCCAGCCGAACACAACAGTTTCGTCGGCTTTCAGTTTTACCGCCATCGGGAACGATGTCACCTTGCCGTCAGGCACGTCACTGCCCCAGCACTCGACCACGCTCAAGGCGCCGTTTTCCTTGAAAAGCCCGGCGGCGATCTCGGCGTGTTTCTTGTATTTATCACGGTTGGCAGTGGGCACCGCAGCGACAAAAGCATTCACGTAAGACATGAGGGTTCTCCTGGAGTCATGGGTTGATTCGCTGGTTAGTCGATTGGCTTGGCTGCCATTCGACATGGCCGGCCTCCAGACCGACCGGCGGTGCAGCGCTGCCGGCCAGGTTGCCCTCGATCTGCCCCGCCATGTACAGGGTGCCGGCCATGACACCGGTGGTCGGGTTCTGTACCAACTTGGTCCAGGCCTTGTCGAACGTATTGCCCAGGCTGCTGCGAATCAGCGCCTCGCTGTCCGGCCGGTCGTTGGCCTGGATAATCGCCCGGATCCCCGCCACGCCCACCGAAATAAGAGCACCGGCCAGTTTTCCTGCTGCCGCGGCCACGGCGCTGGCCGCACCACGGGGCGCCATTTCAGCTTCGATTCGTCGACTGGCGCGCTTGGCGACCGGTGCCATCGCGGTGTCGGTCGAATCCACGCCCTTGTCCCCACCGGCCTTATGGATCTTGTCGACCAGCGCGGCGTAGGCCGGCAGGTTATTCAACGGCTCGGCGTACACCACTTGATACAACGAGGCGTCACGCGCCGAGGGTGGCCCGAGGGCAATGGCCGGGACTTTCTGAATGCGGCCATTGAGTTGGGCGATGGGCACGCCATGGCGCTGGGAAATGCGCTGCAGGTCTTCCTTGAGAATGTCCACGTAGAACGCCGACGCCAGGCTGAGAATCTGATCGGGATCGATCTCCACCGCCACCGGCGCCAGGACTTTTTCCTGGTATTGCTCCAGCAAATAAGCGGCCAGGCGTTTTTCCGAGGCATCCTGCTCGCCCTTGGCGTTGAGGGTGTACCAACTGACTTTCATCGACAGCCATTCCTGGGTCCAGTAGCTGCTGAACCAGGGAATGAAGTTCTCTTCGGTCAGTTGGTAGACCCGCGTACGCCAGTAATCCATGGCCCCGCGGGCGTAGATTCTGGTCTGCTCGGTGGCCGATTGCGACGCTGCGACAATCTCCCGGTCCACTTGCTGCCAGGTGCTCGGCGAAATCATGACCTGCGGCGTTTCCACTGGCGCGCGGGGGGCCGTGACGCACCCCGCCAACACTACCAGCACGGCGACGATCAGCGAACGCAGGTTCAAGATCGCGGTTCCCAACTGTTGGTGCCGGACCGAATGCCCGGCGCTCAAAAGGCCCTGAATTGAGTATAGGTTGGCTTTGATGGTGGACTTTCTGGCCTATTCGCGGGCAAGCCCGCTCCCACAGGGTCCTGCGCCGATTTCAAAATGGCGCACATCCTGTGGGAGCGGGCTTGCCCGCGAATAGGCCCCAACGATCACCACAAACCGACCATCACTCCTATCGATATTCACCATCGCCACGATTGCCTTCCGCCCGCCAACCGTCAGCGTAGGATCAATTGCAACCCAACACGAAACCCTGAAGCGGAGGGTCGAACCATGCTAATCCATCTCCTGACCTGCCTGGCCCTGACGGCCTTCACGTTAAGCGTATTTGGCTGGTTCGTCCTGTCCGAGGAGCGCACGTCATGATCAACGAAGTCACCCTGGCCGTGAGCTTCCCGGTGTACGGCAACAACTACTACTCGCAGCAATTCGAGTCTCGTAAAGTGTTGACCCTGGTGTTCGACAAAAAATTCGAAGCGTTGCTGATTCCGGCAGCCGGTCATCACTTCAACAACGAAGTGGTCGGGCTCAACGATCAATTCCGCTTTCTCAACGATGTGCTGGCCGAGCATTTGCTGGCAGCCGAGGTCGCTGCCACCGCGCGCCGCAATCAATACTTGTGAACCGCGGGTTCATTTATCGCCAGGCACGGTGTTCGTTTCGGGCTTGGCCATGGCGATAAACTCGCCCAATTCCTGAATCAGCTCACGACTGTCAGTGATCATTTGTTGCCAGTCAGTCGGGAAGCGAACATTCAGCGGCAGCTGATCTATGCGCCAACGCGGCGGCAGCGGCTGATCGAACTTGGCGGCGACCTGCAGACCCATTTCGCTGGCGGCAAATGGCCCGCGCAACACCGTTGGCGTGCGGCCGGCGCTGTCGACCGCCTGCACCACGCGGGCCGTCAGCCATTTGCCGTCGGGCATGCGCACGCGCAGCGGCTGGCCGATCCCGGCGTAGCTGATATTCAGCGGTTCCAGATAGATCCATAGCAGCGGCTCGTCCAGTTGCTCGATGCGCATCAGCAAGGTGCCGGCGCCGACGTTTTCGCCGGGATTGACCAGCACTTCCGCCACCCGCCCGCTCTGCGCGGCCTTGACCGGCAACGCCGCCAGGCGCGTCTGCAACCACTTTTGCTCGGCGGTGCGTTCAGCCTTCTCACGCTCGTCGCTCAACGGTTGATTGGCCAGTTGCTCGCGGCGCTCGAACGCCAGCAGGTCCGCCTTGAAACTGTCGAGTTCGGACTGCGCGGCCAGCACCTCGCCCCGCGACACGGCGCCACGAACCACCAGGTCCTCAAGCACCCTCACGCGGTCTTCCGAGCGGGCGATTCGGGTCCTGAGCAATTGTCGCTCCCGGCCACCGAGTTTGGCATTGCTCAAGCGCGTGGTATTGGCCGGGACAGCGGAGAGTTGCGCCAACCGGGCGCGCCACTCGGGGTTGTCGAGATTGGCCAGGGGTTGATCGACCCGTACCTGGTCACCGGCCCTGACGAACAGTTGCTCGACCCGACCGGCATCCCGCGCGCGCACCTCCAGAATCGGCAAGCGCAGTTGCGCCGGCGCGTCGATCATCAGCATGCCGTACACCAGCTTGCCGCCCAGCCAGATCAATGGGCTGGCCACCAATAACAGGATCAGGTACCAGCGCACACGAAACGCCGCGCGTTTGCTCGGGGCGTAAAGCACACTCAAACCTTGCTCCTGAGTTGGGTTCAGTTCCTTGCGACTATCGAAACGAATCTTCATGACGGCTCACCGTTTTGGAAAGTCTCGCCAGGCTTGCCAGTCGATGCCGGCAATCCCCAGGGGTTGCAGTTGTTCGCGCCAGGCGCTGGTCTGGCGTTGCAACTGTTCGGTCGACGCGCCGGCCCAGGATTCCGTGGCATCCAGTTGCGGCTCGGTACTTTGCGCCAGACGAAATTGCAGCGCGGGCCAGCGCCTGGCGATCTGCTCGGCCATGCGCGCGCTGTTTTTCGGGTTGCGGGTGTAGATCATCAGGCTGACCTGACGCACCCCTGCGTCGGGCAGCGCACAGGGCACACAGGTTTGCCCGGGCTTGGGCTCGGCGAACCAGCGATGATGGCTGGACATTTCCACTGGCCAGGGGCTTTGCGCCGCGGCCATGCGCAAGGTCCCGAGCAGGTCTTTCAAGCGTTGATCAGGGACGGGAACACCCAGCTGCTCGACTTCCAGATCCAGGTGCAGGCTGGTGAATGCCAGGCCTTTGAGCTTGTCCAGTAAATCGGTGAGTTGATGGCGCCCTTCTGGCTTGATCCATTCCGGATCGCCCAGCAACAGGCTCACCTGCATCCCCTCGGCCGCCGCTTGCTGCAGCAATTGCTCCAGCCGCTGGCGCGTGGTGGCCAGGTCATGAATCTGCGCGGCCTTCAGGCCCAGGTAGATCTTGTCCATCCCGGCCTTGTGCAGCGCCGCCAGTTCGTTTGCCCGTTGATCGGGATCGAGCAGCGCTTCGCTGTCCCAGACATAACTGGCCTGGGACCACTTCGATGGTGCCGCCTGCACCGTCAATGCGCCGGCCAGGCACAAGGCGAGGACATAGAGTAGCGATCGCATATCAAAACCTCGTGGCTCGCTTGAGTACCCACCAGGGCGCCATCGAGCTTTCTTCATGCCCGCGACGGAACATCTCGTTGAGCATGGCCACCGCGCTCCAGCACCGCAGGATCAGCATGAACAGCGGAAAAAACGGTACCAGCAGCCCCAGGACCATGTCCTGCCGGGGTCGGTCGGACACCATCAGCAACATGGCCAAAAACAACAGCGTGGTAATCATCAGGTACAGCAGATACACCAGCACAAACAGAAACAGCAGGGTCTTGCCCGGCAGAACGAACAAAGCGAGCAAGGTGTAGCTGAAGATGAGAAACGGCAATACCAGCTGGAAAAAGAAGCCTGTGAGCAGGATCATCAGAAAAGTTTTCCAACCCAGCAATTTCGGGTCGATGTTGCGGTTGTGCTTTCGGATGTACAGAAAAAACAGGTCACCATCCCAGCGCAGTCGCTGCATCAGAAACTGCCAGAGCGTTGCCGGTGCGTCGGTATGACCGATCGCTTCGGGCTCGAAGGGGATCCGCAGGTCGTGGCGTTTGAAGTAGCTTTTGATACGCAGTGTCAGGTCCAGATCCTCGGCGGTGTGGGTGTTCCAGCCGCCGATTTTCACCAGGAAGCTGCGACGAAACGCACCAAAGGCGCCTGAGACGTTGTTGACCAGGTTCCATTCGGACAGGCCGATTTTCGACATATGGATCGACAACAGGTATTCCAGCGCCTGCATCGCGGTCACCCACGAGCCCCACACATTGCGCACACGCAGGCTGCCGGCCACCGCCGGCACCGCGGGGTCCTCGAAATGCCGCACGATGGAGCTGACCATGTTGTTGTCAAAGGACGTATCGCCATCGAGCGCCATCACGATTTCACCGCTGGCCAGCGACAGGCCTGCGTTCAGGGACGACACCCGCCCGCCCCGCTGCCATTTGGCAATCGGCCGTAAATGACGCCTGGGATACAACAGCGGATCGACATAAAAACTGCGCACGGCACTTAGCGTCGGCTGGTTGATCGTGGCGCCATCCACCACGGGAATCATCTCGATGTGGCCCTGATACGTCTGCTCACACAGGCTCAGCAGCGTGGTCTGCACGTCCATCCCTTCGCTGTAGCAGGTGATGATGCAAGACACCCTGGGGCGATAGACGCTGATCTTGGGCACCCGGCTGCGGCGCTGTGTGAACCAGCGCAAGACACCGAGCAACACCATGATCATCAGCGGCAGTTCAAACAGCAGGAACAATGGAAAAAGCATGTAGAACAAACGGCTCAGCCCGTCCGTCCCCATGAACGCAACCAGCAGGTTGTAGAGTTGCTCCATCAATGGGCTCATGGCATCACCCCAGTTCACTGGCCAGACGGGCCAGGAGCAGTTCACCGTCTTCCTGATCGAGCAGATCCTGGGGTGCGGTGATGCTGATGACACGCAGGGAAATGTCGCTGATCTCCGGCGCGGAAAACAGTTCGGCGACCTTGCCCAAGCGTTGCTTGACGATTGCCAGGCCATTGGCATCGGTATGGGGCAGCATGATCCAGAAGAACTCTTCGGTACTTCGCGAACAGCGGTCGGTGTCCCTCACGGTTTCCTTCAAGCGATCGGTGACGCTATCGATGAAGGCGTGGCTGCGCTGTTCGCCCAGGCGCGATAAAGTCCCGGCCAGGTTGACGAAACGCAGACCGATTAACGAAAAGGGAGGGTCGGGGTAGCGGCGCACGAGCTGGATCTGCCAGCTCAACAGGTCATAGAAATCCTTGCCACCCAACAGACTGAGCCGACCGAAATGCTGGGCCGAATGGTCGCTGAACTCCTGGCGACAGCGGAAACGCCCGGCTTCGGTCAGCTGGTAATCCCTGACTTCCCGCACCCGCAACTTGTCGGGCGTGTGCGACAGGCCGCAGTCCAGGCAACGCGCTTGCACTTCGGCATCGACAAAAAAAGCCTGGCATGAACGACAGCGATAGTTCTCCATCGGGCGGTCGTAATCGCTGCCAATGTGACGCAGACGGTTCAGACAGTTGGGGCATAGCAGCACCCCGTCCTTGAGGAAGGACTCCTGAGGCCCGACATGGCCACAGGTAAAACAATGCAATGAAGGTTGCCGGGAAATGTCCAGGGCGTGGCATTCGGCGCACACATCGATGTAATTGAGCCGCCCCGAACCACAATCCGAACAGAGGCGCACCCGGTCGACCAGCACCCCCTCCTCCAGCCAGTTCTGCTGTGCCACCAGGCTCAACCAGACAAACGCGTTGACTTGCTCGCTATCCGCCAAGGCATCCAGTAGCGGATAGCGATAATGCTGGGGGACTTCAGGGTCTCGCAGGGCGTAGATTCGGGCATCGTCGCGCATCCACAGCCAGGACAGCACCCGACTCTCGAAGCGTTCGGGGGCTGTGCCCTGATTGAACAGCTTGAAACGATCAAGCCACCCCCGCCATTTGGTTTTGATTTCGTTGGAGTCGGCCGGGCAAGGACCGTCTCCCAGGGCTTCGCACAAAGCATCCTGATCCCGGCAGCAATAAATGAGGGTGTAGCGATAAGGGGGTATGGAGCGCAATTTGCGAAGAACCTTTCCCGCATGGGTGCCGGGCATGTCCAGCAGCACGACATCGAATGCGGCGACAGCCAACAGGCTGCCGAGATCCGTAAAGTGTGCAATTTCGGGAAGATTCGCGCTTGGAACTCTATTACCGAGTATCGCGATCCGTGGATTTGTAATCGGCATGGCACACGCCCTCTACCAAAGACAAGAGAAATGCGATTAAACGAGAGATACCAACACTAGCACCGCTTCGCAGAAGCGCGAGCTTAAATGTGAAGTTATTTTTTGACAGCTCGAACATCGGAAGTTCGTCAAATAATAAAATCCGCTCTCAAGCGCCCCACCGAAGTGCACCTTATCAATTTTCCAGAACTCAAAAATAAAAACGTTATTTTTCATACAGATAACAAAATAGCAAACTAACTAACAATACAAATGCCATTACTAGTTAATTGCCATCATTCGAAGCGTATCGCCACTTTCCACTCGACTGCGACTGACTATCAATCGCTACCTGTTTGCTATTACAGGGGGAAATACAATACACGAATTTATAAGTTCAATATTTTTTTATATTAAAATCGCGCGCACTTATGACCAAACCAACCCAATTAACTGCGGTTGTCTCATCAGAGTAACAGCCATTATTTCAATATCAATCCCACTCCTTTTAAATCCAACTAAAAAAGTTGGTTATAGGTGCACTATTGCTCACATACCTCCCTCAAACACCCCCGCAACCAGCGATGTACAGGGTCGGCATCCAGCCGTGGATGCCAGAGCATGGCCACGGTAAATTCCGCCAGGGACAGCGGCAGTGCGAAGCTGTGCAGGCCGGATCGCAGGTTGGCGGTATGGCGTTGCGGCACGCTGGCGATCAGGTCGCTGGAACGGGCAAGCGCCAGCGCGGTGGAGAAACCGGCGACGATGGTTGCTATGTGTCGTTGCAGGCCAAGGGGCGCCAGTGCTTCATCGATCGGCCCCTTGTCCAGACCACGGCGGGACACGCTGATGTGGCTGCCCGCCGCATAGCGTTCAAGTGTGATCTCGCCCTCCTCCAGCGCATGCCCCGCTCGCACCACGCCGATGAAACGGTCACGGAACAAACCCTGGGTCCGCAGCTCCGGACTGGCAGCCTTGCCGACGACACCGGTTTCCAGATCGACCGTGCCGTCGCGCAATGACGTGCTGTCCTTGTCGGGTTTGTGCATGAAGCGCAGGCGTATGCCCGGCGCTTGTTCCGCGATACGTGCGATCAGTGCGGCGCCGAAGTTTTCGACGAAACCTTCGCTGGTGCGCAGGGTGAACGTGCGCACCACGCCTTTGAGGTCGGGTTGCTCGGCCGGGCGCAGGACCGATTCGGCGTCCTGCACTAATTGGCAAACCCGCTCACGCAATTCAAGCGCTCGCGGCGTCGGCACCAGGCCGCGCCCGGCCCGGACCAGCAACGGATCGCCGGTGGTGTGCCGCAAGCGCGCCAACGCCCGGCTCATCGCCGACGGGCTCAGCCGCAAGCGCTTGGCAGCGCGGGCCACGCTGCCCTCTGCCAGCAGGACATCCAGGGTAATCAGCAAGTTGAAATCTGGCGTGGACATGGTTTGCACCGTGGCTTTGTGAGGTGGCGTCTGGCGCATGTATCAAGTGCAACCGGTGCGCCTTCCGCCATGTTAGGCGCGGGCGTAGCTTTGCGGTAGCTCCAATCGGGAGTGGCCAGAAATGAGGTACAGCATGAATTGCGCAACAGCCGTCACAGAACGCGGGCAACGGGCACTGTCCGTCAGGTGGGCATTGGTCAGTCTGTCGCTGTCGATGTTGTTGTCATCCCTGGGCACCAGCATTGCCAATGTCGCTTTGCCCACGCTGGCGCAGGCGTTTGATGCGTCCTTTCAACAGGTGCAGTGGATCGTCCTCGCCTACCTGCTGGTCATCACCACGTTGATCGTCAGCGTCGGGCGCCTCGGTGACCTGACGGGGCGACGCCGTCTGCTGTTGTGCGGCATTGGTGTATTTACCCTGGCCTCGGCCCTGTGCGGCCTGGCGCCGAGCCTGGAACTGTTGATCGGCGCGCGGGCGCTGCAAGGGCTCGGCGCGGCGATCATGATGGCACTGACCCTGGCATTGGCAGGCGAGACCGTAGCGAAAGAGAAAACCGGCAGCGCCATGGGTTTGCTCGGCACGATGTCGGCCATGGGCACGGCGATGGGACCGTCTCTTGGTGGTGTGTTGATCGCCGGATTGGGCTGGCAGGCGATTTTCCTGATCACGGTGCCGTTGGGCTTGCTGACCCTGCTGCTCGCCTGGCGCTATTTGCCTGCCGATCAACCGGAAATATCACGGCCCGCTTTCGATCCGCTGGGCACCCTGCTCCTGGCCCTGACACTTGCCGCCTACGCACTGGCCATGACCCTGGGACGCGGCCATTTCGGCCCGCTCAACATCGCATTGCTGCTGGCGGTTTGCGTGGGGATCGGGTTGTTTGTGTGGGTTGAGAAACGCGTGACTGCGCCGTTGATTCGATTGGCGATGTTCCGTGATCGACAGCTCAGCGGCAGCCTGGTTATGAGTCTACTGGTGACCACAGTGATGATGGCCACCCTGGTAATCGGACCGTTCTATCTGTCGCAGGCCCTCGGACTGAACGCCGTCGGGGTCGGGCTGGTGCTGTCGGTCGGGCCATTGGTCGCCGCATTGACCGGAGTCCCTGCCGGGCGTCTTGCCGACCGCTTCGGCGCCCGGCGCATGACCGTCTTTGGGCTGATTGCCATCGCGCTCGGTTGCGGGCTGTTGTCTGCGTTGCCGAGCTGCCTGGGAATCAGCGGCTACATCACCCCCATGGTAGTGATCACATTGGGTTATGCGGTGTTTCAGACGGCCAATAACACGGCGGTGATGGCTGATGTTCAGCCGGAACAGCGGGGGGTGGTGTCGGGGTTGCTCAACCTGTCGCGTAATCTGGGGTTGATCACCGGGGCGTCGGTATTGGGGGCAGTGTTTGCTATGGCGTCGGGGACGGTCGGTATCGCGCATCCCGAGGCGGTTGCCAGTGGGATGCAGGTCTCTTTTACGGTTGCGTTGGGGTTGATTGGCATAGCTTGTTTGATCGCGCTGGGCCGCCGGGCGCCGACCGGGTGCCGGGCTTAACGGGTGGGTTGCCCATTCCCTGCTCGTGAAGGGGTCGTGTCAATCAACATCCATGGTGTATGCCAAATCGCCTTCGCGAGCAGGCTCGCCCCCACAATTGGATGTTCGCTTGGGCTTTTGATCACCGAAGATTCGTATATGCACACCAACCCACCTGAATCGGACGATTCAGGTGGGTTGGTGTGCGACAGGAACTTACTACTTCAGGATCAGCAGCGGCGTATCTTTCTTGACGATGTAGGTCGCCAGTTCCGAAGCCTTTTCCTTGCCGATGTTCTTCGCGACATGGGCGGTGCCGGCCGGGATGTACAGGGATTCGCCCGCCTTGAGGATGACGTTTGGCTGACCTTCGAGTTCGTACTCGAACGTCCCTTCAATCACATAGGCCACTTCAACGCCAGGGTGAGAATGTTTCGGTGATACGACGCCCGGTTCGAAATCGACGCGCACCTGAATGACTTCACGGCCTTCTACATCAAGATCGCGGCGCACCAGGTCGGTACGGCTGATACCTGTCTGCCAACTCTTGGCAGGGGCCTGGCCGGCGTTGGCGGCTGGTTTGGTTTCCTGGGCCTGGGACAGACCGGCGAACGCGGTCAGTGTCGCGGCGACGAAGGCAGCACCGAGCAAGGTGGCGGTTTTGGATTTGTTATTTCGAGACATCGCAGTTCTCCAATGAGCGCGGGGTAAAAAGCGCGCGGGGTGCTTTGTGGGCAGTGCCGTTTGGGCAGCTCCATTACGCGGTCGCCGTGTATCGCGATCGTGTCGCGCAGAGCGTGTTTTTGTATGCGCAAGTAGCTGTCGGCAAAGGAGATACGTTCAGATACACAGCCGTGGTTCGTCGCCAGACATTATTTTTGCTTTTCGCTGATACCTTTTTCGCTGTCGTTCGGTGTGTAGGGGAATTCTCATTTTTCCTTTGCATCCACAGGCATGCCGCATGACATCCAGATCGCCGCAGTACCTTTCCAGAGTCTGTCCCGCCCGCCTCCCCTTGAGCGCTTTGAGCCTGGCCATCGCGCTGACCGCCATGGGTCCGGTTCACAGTGCCCTGGCTGCCGACACCACGCAAAGCGCGGCCACGCGCAGCTACGCCATCGGCGCGGGTTCACTGGCCATTGTGTTGGCGCAATTCGCGGCACAGTCGGGGGTGCTGCTGTCGTTCGATGCCAACCTGCTCAATGATCAACAAAGCGCCGGCCTGCAAGGCAACTACAGTGTGCAGTCCGGTTTCGCCCGGTTGTTGCAGGGCAGCGGCTTTTCGCTGATCAACACCGGTGCCGACAGCTACACCGTGGCACCGCAGGTCGACAGCGGCGCGGCATTGGAGCTGGGCGCGACCACGGTCAACGGCGTAAACACCGCGGCGGCCGATACCTATGCCGGCGGCCAGGTGGCGCGGTCGGCGCGCCTGGGAGTATTGGGCAATCGCGACATCAATGACGTGCCGTTCAGCGTGGTCAGCTACACCGCCAAGACCATCGAGGATCAGCAGGCGCGCACCGTGGGCGATGTGTTGCTCAACGACGCCTCGGTGCGCCAGTCCGCCGGTTTCGGCAACTTCTCACAGGTGTTCACCATTCGCGGGTTGCCGCTGACCACCGACGACATTTCGTTCAATGGCCTGTACGGCGTATTGCCACGGCAGATCATCACCACCGAGGCGCTGGAGCGCGTCGAACTGTTCAAAGGCCCGAACGCCTTCATCAACGGTGTGGCGCCGTCCGGCAGCGGCATTGGCGGCAGCGTCAACCTGGTACCCAAACGCGCCCAGGATCTCCCGACCCGCAGCGTAACCCTCGATTACGCCAGTGACAGCCAGGTCGGCGGGCACATCGACCTCGGTCAGCGCTTTGGCGAAGACAACCGTTTCGGCGCCCGGGTCAACCTCGCCAATCACGGTGGCGACACCGCCGTCGACGACGAATCCGAACACTCGCAACTGGTCGCCATCGGCCTGGATTATCGCGGCGAACGCCTGCGGGTCTCCACCGACCTGGGCTATCAGAAACAGCGCATCAACAATGGTCGCTCCGTGGTCTATCCCAACGGCACCAAGGTCCCGCATGCACCGTCGGCCAAGGACAACTACGCCCAGGACTGGACCTGGTCGGAGCTGGAAGACACCTACGGGATGGTCAACGCCGAGTACGACCTCAACGACAACTGGACCGCTTACGCCGGTGGTGGCGCCAAGCACACCCGGGAAAACGGCCAGTACTCGTCGCTGTATGTCGGCAACGACGGCAGCGGCAAGGTCGGCTTTCTCTATTCGCCCCATGACGAAGACAACAAAAGTGCGATCGCCGGGCTGAACGGCCACTTCACTACCGGCCCGGTCACGCACCAGATGAACTTCGGTTTGTCCGGCACCTGGGGCGAACAGCGCTCGGCGTTCGAAGCGATCCTGGTGGCCAACCGCCCGAACGGCAACCTGTACCACCCGGTGCAAGTGCCGCGCCCGACCAATACCTACTTTGGCAGCGATATCCATGACCCGCGCATCGTCGGCAAAACCCGGGTCAAGAGCGCTGCGGTGTCCGACACCCTGGGCTTCATTGATGATCGCGTGTTGCTGACCCTCGGCGTGCGCCGCCAGACCCTCGAAGCCGATGCGTGGAACACCACCAGCGGCGCGCGCACTGCCAATTACGAAGAGTCGATCACCACGCCGGTCTACGGCCTGGTCATCAAACCGTGGGAGCATGTGTCGTTCTACGCCAACCGCATCGAAGGCCTGCAACAAGGCCCGACCGCGCCGACCACCGGGGTAACCAACCCCGGCGAAGTGTTCGCCCCTAACCGCAGCAAACAGACAGAGGCCGGGGTCAAGCTCGACTGGAACAGTTTCGGCGCGACGCTGGGCGTGTACCGCATCGAGATGCCGAACAGCTCGACCTCGACCGTTGCCGGCGCGCGCCTGCCGACCTTCAGCGTCGACGGCGAGCAAGTGAACAAGGGGGTGGAACTGAACGTGTTCGGCGAACCCCTGGATGGCTTGCGCGTGCTGGCCGGGGCGACCTGGATGGACACCGAACAGAAGAAAACCTCCAATGGCCTCAATGACGGCAATCGCGCCGCCGGCGTGCCGCGCTTCCAGTACAACCTGGGCGCGGACTGGGACGTTCCGGGCATTGAGGGTGCAGCGCTCAACGGTCGCCTGTTGCGCACCGGCGGCGAATACGTGAACGCGGCCAACACCCTGAGCATCCCGGCCTGGACCCGCGTCGACCTCGGCGCCCGCTATGGTTTCAAGGCCGACGACAAGTACATCACCCTGCGCGCCAACGTCGAAAACGTGGCGAACAAGGCGTACTGGTCTTCGGCCTCGACGGCCAACAACTACTTGACCCAGGGTGAGCCCCGGACGCTGAAACTGTCGGCGACCGTGGACTTTTAAGCGTTATCCCCTCCCTCGCTGCGGCCGATCACGGGGCATGATCGGTCGCCGGTTCACACGCCCTGACGGCGCTTGCGGAACTCGGCAACCTTATGCCGGTTACCGCACAGCGCCATGCTGCACCAGCGCCGCTTATGGGCTTTGGTGCGGTCATAAAACATCAGCGAACACTCCGCGCTTTCGCATTTACGCACCAGGTTGAAATCGCCTTCGGCCAGCAACTCGGCGGCGGCGTAGGCCAGCCTGCCCAGTTGCTGGCTCATCAAGTCCGGTTGATGGAAGCGATCCAGCTTGGGCGCCCCCGGTTGCTCCCAGACCAGCTGCGGCACAGCGACGAGCAGGAACCTGTTCAGCGCCGCCGGATCCGCCGAACGGTTTTCGCGGCGGGCAACGATCAGGCTTTCGATGCTCTCGCGCAGCGCCCGCAGTTCACCGAGCAAGCGACCGTTGCCAGCTTGCGCGGCCAGGCCCAGGCCGATCTGTTCAAGCCATTGGGCGGCCTGCGCGTCGTTGTGCAAAAGGTCGCGTTTTTGCCCTTCGACCATCATCTGCGTGTTCAACAAGTCCAGCGCCGGATGATCGGCCAGGACAAAAGGCGAAGGCAGATCAGGCACTACGTCGGTGGCGGTCATGGATTTCATCCCGGAATCAATGCAGCAATTGTAACCTATAAAATTAATTTGACCAGTTACAAAAGCCGTGCACAATAAAGCCACGTAACCTCAATAATCACATTTAATCAGTTACAGGAGTATTGACCATGCCATCGCCCCAACAGACCCGCGTTGCCTACCAATTCGCCGAAGCCGACGGTGTCCGGGTTTTCTATCGCGAAGCCGGTGCGGTGGATGCGCCGGTGTTGCTGCTGTTGCACGGTTTCCCCAGTTCGTCCCATCAATTCCGCGACCTGATACCGTTGCTGGCAGACAAATACCGCCTGATTGCGCCGGACCTGCCGGGGTTCGGCTTCACCCAGGTTCCGGCCGAGCGCGACTACGTCTACACCTTCGACGCCCTCGGCAAGACCCTTTCGGCGTTCGTTGACGCGCTCGGCCTCAAACGTTACGCCCTGTACGTCTTCGATTACGGTGCGCCGACGGGTCTGCGACTGGCACTGGCTCACCCGGAGCGGGTCAGCGCGATCATTTCCCAGAACGGCAATGCTTACCTGGAGGGTCTGGGCGAGGCCTGGGCACCGATCCGTCAGTACTGGGCTGACCCTTCCCCGGAAAATCGCCAGGTGATCAAGGATGCCATCCTGCATCTGGAAGGCACCCGTTGGCAGTACGTGGAAGGCGTGAGCAACCCGGACGCCATCGCCCCCGAGGCGTATTACCTCGATGCCCTGCTGCTGGAGCGCCCTGGGAACAAGGACATTCAGCTCGATCTGTTCTATGACTATCAGCACAACCTGAAGCTGTATCCGGCGTTTCAGCAGTTCTTCCGTGATGCCCGGGTGCCGACGTTGGCCATCTGGGGCAAAGGCGATCCGTTCTTCATTCCACCGGGTGCCGAGGCTTTCAAGCGCGACAATCCGAATGCGGTTGTCGAGTTGCTGGACACCGGGCACTTTGCGCTGGAGACCCACGTCGAGCACATTGCCCGGCGGATCGTTGAGGTGGTGGGGACGGCGAATGATTGAGTCCAGTCCCCTGCGGGCAAGTGTCAGGCGTTCATTTCGGCGGCGAGCAAATTCACCAGTGCCGCCGCCGGCATTTCCCGCGCCAGTGGTGCGCCCTGCCCGGCCCATTGCACGGCGAAATCGCTGTTGGCCTTGGCCGCTGCAGCGGCGTTCAGCGCTTTGTTGGCGTCGTAGGCGATCGGATAGTCGGGCAACGCCTGGGCATTGGCCTCAAGGCTGGTGAAGTTACGATTGACCATACCCCGGGCAGGACGACCGGAGATAACGCTGGTGACCCGGGTCCGATGCGCGCGCGGGCCTTTCAGGGCTTCGCGATAGGCGGTGCTGGCGGAGGATTCGGGGCACAAAATGAACGCCGTACCCAACTGCGCGGCGCTGGCGCCCAATTGCAGGACGGCCTTGATGCCGGCGCCATCCATGATGCCGCCCGCCGCGATCACCGGCAGCCGGCAGGCATCGGCCAGCACGCGCACCAGGGCGAAGGTACCCATTTCGCTGTCCTGTTGCGGATCGAACACCCCTCGGTGCCCTCCGGCTTCGTAACCTTGTGCCACCAGCGCATGCACACCGGCACGTTCTGCCTGCTGCGCTTCAGCCAGGCTGGTCACGGAACACAGCAGCACGATTCCGGCGTCCTTGAGCGCATCAATGGCCGATTGTGGCGGCAAGCCGAAATGGAAGCTGACGACGGCGGGTTGTTCTTCCAGCAGCATCTGCAGCATGCCGTCGTCTTCAACGAACGAGGTGTAGATCTCACGCAATGACGTTGGCGCAGCGGCGTCGAATTCTGCAAAAAATGGCGCGAGAAAACTCAGCCATTGGCGTTCGCGCACGCTGTCTTGAACCGCAGGCGCGTGGCAGAACAGGTTCACATTGAAGGGCTTGTCCGTCAGTGCAGCCGTTTCGCGCAGCATGGCCCGCGCCTGTTCGACGTTGCTCGCGCCGATGCCGATGGAACCGAGCCCGCCGGCGTTGGACACCGCTGCCGCGAGTTTGGGAGTAGAGACACCCACCATCGGCGACTGGATGATCGGCCGTTCGATGTTCAGAAGGGACAACAGAGGGTTGGACATGTCAGCACCTGAATGTGATGAGTAAAAAAACTAAAGCTCCCCGGTCAGAAACTGCGCCCGACCACGACCGAACGACCAGTCGGCATCCATGTTTTCGACCAGCGAAACGATCAGATCATCCGGGGACAAATCGCAGTCGGTTTGCAGCCGCTCGGCCAACAAGCGGTAGAACGCAATTTTCTGTGCCTGTGAACGCGGCCGGGAAATCACCGTCAGCAACACCACGTTGCCCGAACGGGTGTACCCCAGCCCCGTGTCATGCAATATCAACTCCCCCGGCCGGTGCTGGGTGACGCTTTGGTAACGATCACTGGCGGGCACGTCGAAAGCCTCGACCATGGCCTGATGCGTCCCCTCCAGCAGGGCCTTGAGTTGTTCGTCGCTGCGACCCTGGATGATGTCGAACTTGAGCAATGGCATGACGATTCACCTCTATAAAAAACCGGGAGCGAGGAGCTCGCCCCCCCGGGAAATACGGAATGCGTGCCAGCCCGCGCCAACACGTCCTCCCCACCCGAAAAACGACAAATGCTTATTTGGCGGTCGGCATGGCGAACTCGGCGCCCTTGGCAATGCTGTTCGGCCAGCGCTGCATGATCGACTTCTGCCGGGTGTAGAAACGCACGCCCTCTTCGCCATACGCATGCATGTCACCGAACAGCGAACGCTTCCAGCCACCGAAACCGTGCCACGCCATCGGCACCGGAATCGGCACGTTGATGCCGACCATGCCCACCTGGATGCGGCTGGCGAATTCCCGGGCGATGTGGCCATCGCGGGTGTAACACGCGGTGCCGTTGCCGAACTCATGGGCGTTGACCAGATCGACCGCCTCGGCAAAATCCTTGACCCGCATGCACGCCAGCACCGGACCGAAGATTTCCTCCTTATAGATCTTCATTTCGGGGGTGACGTGATCGAACACCGTGCCACCGAGCCAGAAGCCCTCGGCGCAACCCGCGCCTGCCTGCGAACCGTCAAAGCCACGGCCATCGACCAGCAACTCGGCGCCTTCGGCGATGCCTTGTTCGATGTAACCGGTGATGCGCTGGTGGGCCACTTGCGAAACGATCGGGCCCATTTCGGCGGCCAGGTTCATGCCCTCCAGGATCTTCAGTGTGCGGGTACGCTCCACCAGTTTCGGCATCACCTTGTCGGCGACATCACCGACGAACACCGCCACCGAAATCGCCATGCAACGCTCGCCAGCGGAACCGAAAGCCGCGCCGATCAACGCGTCGACCACCTGATCGATATCGGCATCGGGCATCACCACCATGTGGTTCTTCGCCCCGCCCAGTGCCTGCACGCGTTTGCCGTGCCGGGCACCGGTCTCGTAGATGTAGTTAGCGATCGGCGTCGAACCGACAAAGCTCACGGCCTGGATTTGCGGGTGATCAAGCAGCGCATCCACCGCTTCCTTATCGCCCTGCACGACGTTGAATACGCCGTCGGGCAACCCGGCTTGCTTGAACAAATCGGCGATCAGCAGCGAGGGCGACGGATCGATCGGGCTCGGCTTGAGGACGAAGGTATTACCGCAGGCGATGGCCACCGGGAACATCCACATCGGCACCATCACCGGGAAGTTGAACGGCGTGATGCCAGCCACCACACCCAGGGCCTGGCGCAGGGTCCAGTTGTCGATATTGGTCGAGACTTGCTCGGTGTAGTCGCCCTTGAGCAGTTGCGGAATGCCGCAGGCGAACTCGACCACTTCGATACCGCGGGTCACTTCGCCCTGGGCATCGGTGAACACCTTACCGTGTTCGCGGGTGATCATCTGCGCCAGGGTGTCGCGGTGCTCGTTGAGCAGCGCCAGGAACTTGAACAGGATGCGCGCGCGGCGCAGTGGCGGCGTCGCCGACCAGGCCGGGAACGCGGCCGCGGCCGACTGCACCGCTGCGTTGACTTCAGAGACATTGGCCAACGCCACCTTGCCGGTGATCGCACCGGTGGCCGGGTTGGTGACGTTCTGCGCGCGACCGGAATTGCCCGGTGTCGCGCGGCCGTGAATGTAGTGTGCGATGTCTGCTGGCTGGTTGCTCATGGCGGGTGTCCCCTGGTGGTGGATAAGAGCCATCTCTTTTTGTTGTCGGGAGAGTGCCAGGCGGATGTGGGTGCGCCTGGCAGAGTCAAGGTAGGTCGGTCGCTTATTCATGTAAAATGATGATTAATGATCTTATGGATCACAAATCATGAATTAGCGATTGCGATGCCTGTTACCGCTCGCCTGGGAACTTCAAGGAGCAGAGCAGGTCGATAGGAGCGCCTTCATCCGTGAGCGCTGGGCAATGGAAGCCTGTGCAGTGACAGTGCCATCCTGAACCAGCCGAGTCCGTCCCTGATGCCAACCAAGAGTGTTCTGCCCGGTCTCCTCCTGGCGTTGTACGCTGCCATGTCGCCTGGCTCGTTCGCAGCCGAGCGAAAAGCCACCACCCAAAGCAACAACGCATCAACCACCCTGATTGAATCCGCCTCGCAGCAGTATGCCGATGGTCACCTGGACCAGGCCGCTGCCACGCTTGAGCGTGCGCTGCACATCCAGCCGAACAATCCCGCGACCCTGCATTACCTCGGTGTGTTGCGTCTTCAGCAGGGACAGTACCAGCAGGCTGAAGCGCTGGCGGCACGCTCCAACATACGGGTTGGCAACAACATCGCGTTGCGCAATCGCAACCTCCAATTGATCCAGGCCGCGCAGACGGCCCAAGGGTCAAACAGCCCACCCATTGCCGACGAGCGCCTTGTTGCAGTACAGGAAGGGTTGGAAGAGGAGGTTAAAAGACGCCGTGAAGCAGAAGTAGCCCAAGAGCGTTTGCAAATGGCGTCCGTTAACCCGGAGCCCGCGCATGAGGTTGAGATTCCCCGCGGCCATTGGCCGCCTCCAGGTAAATGTCGAATCTGGTTCCCTGATCGCCCGCCCGGGCATCAACCCGCCCCCCGCAAATGCAAGAAGCTGCGGGATCGGGTTCCGTTCGGCGCCTACTTGATACAAGGTTGAAGCGCAATCAGGAAACGTCTGTAGCGCGCTTTTGAAGATACTTCGCCCGCTCGGACAGGCGTCGCTTCCAGTCCTCCGCCAAGCCAGGGATTGCCGCCAGCGCCCGCAGGTCGTCGATCAGCGGCCGGTGCGACAACTGCACCTGCCAGAACTGGTCGATGGAAAACCGTTCGGTGTGCCGCTCCAGCAGTTCAATCCGGTCTCCCGCTTGCAGGAATCCCGGCTGAACAACGCGGTAATACCAACCGGTGATGCGCTCCCTGGCGACGAACATCGACATGTGCTCGGCATCAAATCGGTGGTTGATCTTCCAGCACGGGCTGCGCGGCTGGGACACCTGCAACACCGTGCTGCCGACCTGGAACACATCGCCGATATGCACGTTGCATTCAGAAAAACCAACCGCCGAAATGTTCTCGCCCAGGCTACCCGCCACCAGTTGCGGGGCACTGTCGGCAAAGGCCTGTGCCAGGCGCGCATAGTTCTGCGCCGCGTACTGATGCACCGCCTTTTCCGGACCGCCGTGCACCCGCGTGTCGCCGTGCTGGTCACCGACAATCCCGTGCAGTGCCACGCGGACGGGGCCTTCGTGGCGCTGCTTGAAGATGCCCGTGCGTTGCCCCTCGGGCTGCAACACCCCCAGGCCGCCGGCGAAGACGTGGTCGATTTTCGTAGTCAGTGTCATCAGTCGAACGGCGCTCATTATTCGGTTTGGGCCACTTTACTAACCCCTGTCGACAGCCGTAAAGTGATCGTTAAATATATCCATAATCACTTTTAGAGATGGATGGTGACGATCATGGAAATGCGCCAACTGAAGATTTTCTGCGCCGTGGCCGAGCTGGGCAGCTTCACCGCCGCGGCGTTGCAGGTAAACACGGTGCAGTCCAACGTGACCATGCGCGTGAAAGAGCTGGAAGCCGAACTCAATCGCGAGCTGTTCATCCGCAAAAAGTCCGGGGTCGTGCTGACATCGGCGGGCGAGACTTTCCTCGGTTATGCGCGGCGCATCCTGCAGCTGACCGACGAGAGCCGCAGCGCCTTGATGGACACCGGCAGCCCGACGGGTCTGCTGCGGCTGGGCTCGATGGAAACCACCGCCGCCATCCGCTTGCCGCAAGTGCTGACCAAGTACCGCGAGCAATATCCCGAGGTGCAGTTGTCGTTGCTGACCGGCACCACGATCGAGTTGATCAAGGCGATTGAGGCCCACCGACTGGACGGCGCGTTCGTGGGTGGCTTCCACCAGAATTCGGCACTGGCCCAGGAAGAAGTGTTTTGCGAAGAACTGGTGCTGGTGAGCAGTAACCAGTTCGAATCGCTGCCGGCGCTGATGGACAAGATGCCTCAGCAAACGGTGTTGGTGTTCCGCACAGGCTGCTTCTATCGCTCGACCCTGGAGAACTGGTTCTACCAGGTCGGGCTGGTGCCTAATCAGATCATGGAACTGGGTACCCTCGACGGCATCCTGTCGTGCGTCGCGGCGGGCATGGGCGTGACCCTGTTACCCAAGGCCATCGCGGAAAACTGCAGCGTGCGCCATGCCATTCGCTGGCACACACTGCCGCCGGAATTCGCCAACGTCTCGACCGTGTTCATCCGTCGCAACGACTCGATGATCACCTCTGCCATGAGTGCGTTCATTGGATTGGCGCAGCAGCAGATTGCGCGGCCGGCGGTGGCTTGAACTACACCGGCAACCCCTGTGGGCGCGAGCCTGCTCGCGCCCACAGGAATTACTGCCAGCCGAGTGTCCTTCTCTGCTCATTGAGGAACCGGCCTGTCGCGACGTAGTCAGTGACGCTAATAAGCCGGTCCGGTTCGGTCTTAAGGCCACGCGCCAGCTCCGCCACCCGCTCGGCCGCCGGCACGATGCTGTGGATCTTGCCCACCCCCTGCCCTGCATACAGCGACAACTTTTCAGCCATCCGCGGCTTGTCGATCGCCCGCGCACCGCCGCCGATCAAGCGCAACAGGTTCCACTTGTCCCGGTTGGGGATCACCCGATGCGGTGTGCCGTAGGTCCAGCCGAACGAATAGCCGGTGCGGTACTCGGTGTCATCGGTGGTCGCTTCGACGATCTTCTGCTTGTACAGCGGATGGGCGTTCGACTCATCGGTGGCAATGAACGCCGTGCCCACCACCACCCCGGATGCACCCAGCGACATCAAAGCCCGCACATCGTCACCGTGGGTGATGCCCCCGGCCGCCAACACCGGCCGGCCCTCACAAACGCTGAGGATCGAGGTCAGTAAAGGCATGATGCCGATGGTGCCGCGATTGAGGTGACCACCGCTTTCACTGCCCTGGGCGATGATGATGTCCGCGCCCTGCTCGATGGCGATGTGCGCCAACTCCACTGACCCCGCCTGCACCATCACCACCAGCCCGGCATCTTTCGCCCGGGGGATCATGTCGGCGGAATATTTCTCGGCATAAAACAACGACAGCAGTTTGGGCTTTTCCTTGAGGATCACCTGAAACTGCGCCTCGAACACATCCGGGCCACCGAACTGCGGCACCAGGTTCACCCCAAAAGGCTGGTCAGTCAGCGCGCGGGTTTCCTGGATCCAGCGACGCAGCGCCAAGGGTGGCAGGCGCAGGCCGCCGATGACGCCCATGCCCCCCGCATTGGCCACGGCCCCGACCAGTGACGGCCCGGAAATGGCCGCCATGCCGCCGAGAAAAATCGGATACTTCACACCGCAGAGCCGGGTAATGGCGTTACCGGCAAAATCGAATTCGTTCATGACTCACAGCTCCACATGTTTGCCAAGCATCCGCTTGAGCGTGTTGTTCTTCAGGAGAAAGTGATTCTTGACCGCGCCGAAGATGTGCAGCGCCAGCCCGGCGAGAAATGCCGAGGCACCGATGTTGAACAGCACATCGACCACATGCTTCAACGCATCATTGATGGGCAGGAAGGTCGGAATCCACAAGCCGCCGGGCAGTTCCAGCACCTCCCCCGCCGCCGAGCGCGAGGCCCATACCGCGATGGGCAGCAGCACCATCGCCAGGGCCAGCGACACCGCCACCGAACGGCTGATGATCACTTCGATGGGGTTAGGTGTGCCCACCGGCAGCGGATGGTAGGAGGTGATCCGCGCCCAGAACCGATAGGTCGAGACGACGAACAGCATCAGCCCCAGCAGGTTTTGCACCCTGCCGAATTCCTGTTGCAGTGCCGCGCTGGACGCGTAGTCGATCAGCACTTGCAGGGCGAAAATCCCCAGCAGCGAGAACGCCACGACCCAGTGCAGTGCGACGGTAACAGGTGAAAATCTCAGGCCATTGTCTCTTAGTTGCATGGCTGACTCCTTTTGCAGAGTGACGCAAATCAGGAAATGGAAGGACGCGAAGGTCTCAGTGATTGACGGCCTGCGCTGCCCCGAGCCCGGTCTGGGCACGGATCAACTGGTCGTCGAATCGCTCGCGCTCAAGCCCTGCCCCATGGCTGCGATCAGTGACAGAGCCCAGCCAGGTGAAGAAGAACGCCACGTTCATCGAGATGATCGCCGGGTAGTCATAGGGGAAGATCGCCTCGGCATTGCCCAGCACCTTGACCCAAACCGCCGGTGAGAGAATGACCAGGCCGACCGCGCTGATCAGGCCGGTGACACCTCCCATCAACGCGCCACGGGTGGTCAGCCCCTTCCAGTACATCGAGAGCACGAGGATCGGGAAATTGACCGAAGCGGCGACACCAAAAGTGAGCGCCACCAGAAAGGCGATGTTCTGATCCTTGAACAGAATGCCCAGCACCACCGCGACGATGCCGATGCCCACCGACGCCATGCGCGATACACGACGCTCATCTTTGGCATTGGCCTTGCCCTTCTTGACCACCATCACATACAGGTCATGGGAGATCGCCGAGGTGCCGGCCATGGTCAGCCCGGACACCACCGCCAGAATCGTCGCGAACGCCACGGCGGAGATGAAGCCGAGCAACAGATCGCCGCCGACGGCTTTGGCCAGGTGCATCACCGGCATATTGCCGCCGCCGATCAGCTTGCCGGCCAGATTGCCGGACTCGTAGAAGGCCGGGTCTTGCCCGACGATGACGATGGCGGCCAGGCCCAGCACGGCGACGATCAGGTAGAAGAAACCGATGAAGCCCGTGGCGATGAACACCGATTTGCGCGCCTGCTTGGCGTCCGGCACGGTGAAGAAACGCATGAGGATGTGCGGCAATCCCGCCGTGCCGAACACCAGGCCCAGTGACAACGAGATCAGCGACAGCGGGTCGGCCACCAGTTTGCTCGGCAGCAGAATCCGCTCGCCGTCGTGGTGCGCGGCCACCGCCTGCTCGAACAGCAGATCAAAGGAAAAGCCGAACTTGCTCAGCGCCAGAAACGCCAGCAAAGTCCCGCCCAACAGCAGCAACCCGGCCTTGATGATCTGCACCCAGGTGGTGGCGACCATGCCGCCAAAGGTCACGTAGACCGCCATCAACAGCCCCACGGCGATCACCGCGTAGTTGTATGGCAAGCCGAACAACAGCTGGATCAACTGCCCGGCGCCGACCATCTGCACCACCAGATAAAAACACACCACCGTCAGCGAGCCGAAGGCAGTCATGGTGCGGATGCGGTTTTGATCGAGGCGGAAAGACGCAATGTCCGAAATGGTGATGCGCCCCAGGTTGCGGATGCGCTCGGCGAACAGAAACAACAGCAACGGCCAGGCGACGAAGAAGCTGATCGAGTACAGCACGCCATCGAAACCGTTGAAGAAGATCATGCTGGTGACCCCCAGCAACGCCGCCGCCGACATGTAGTCACCGGCCAGTGCCAGTCCGTTCTGGAAGCCGGTGATACCGCCGCCGGCATTGTAGAAATCGTCCATGGATTTGGTCTTGGAGGCGGCCCAGTACGTGATGCCCAGGGTCGTCACGACAAAGACCAGGAACATGCTGATCGCGGTGATGTTGATCGGTTGTTTTTCGACGTTCTGCAACACATCGCCGGCCATGGCGCGCGCCGCGAATGTGCTCAGCAGGACAGGAAGAATGAGGTTTTGCAGAATGCGTTTCATACGATGGCCCCCGCACGGATTTGCGCGATCAGGGCATCGAACTCGCCGTTGGCACGCAGGATGTAGAGCCCGGTGAACAACCAGGCGCCGACGATAAACACCAGGCCCAGCGGCCAGCCGATGTTGATGATGCTGGTGGCGCAAAGCTTCGTCGCTAGCAGATGAGGGGCGAAAGCGGCGACGAGGATGAACGTGAAGTACGGGACAAGGGTGGCGGCGGTAAGGCCGGCGACGAATCGTCGCTGCCGCGAGACCAGTTCCTTGTAACGGGGATGATTGCGAATTCTGGCTGATTCGGTTGCATGGTTCACGTTGACTCCGTGTTGCAGTGGTTACGTTATTGTTGTTCCACAGCCTCAGACTCGAAGACTCGATCCGCCACTGGCTGCGGTATCTGTTGCCCCTTCAACCTATGCCCGGCACATGATCATGTAAAATGATCATTTGTGATTCAATTGATCGTTTTTGGTGAACCTGACATCCATCAAATTCCCCTTTCAGTAATCTTGAATAAGCCGTAAATTCATCATCAGTTATTACTTTATGAGATAGGTGAGTTCGATGGATGTAGCGGATCTCAAGGTGGTGGATGCGGTCGCGCGCCACGGCAGCATGAACAAGGCCGCCAGCGAGCTGAACACCGTGCAGTCGAACGTTTCGGCGCGGATTCGCTCGCTGGAAGACGAACTCGGCGTGGCGCTGTTTCAACGCAGCGCCAAAGGTGTGCAGGTGACGCCCGCGGGTCGGCGCATCCTGCCTTTCGCCGCGCGGCTTTCGAAGTTGCTGCTCGATGCTTCGAGTGCCGCCCGGGATGACGGCCATCCCAAAGGCGTCCTGGAAATCGGCACGCTGGAAACCACCCTGGCCCTGCGCCTGCCTCACCTGATCGCACAGTTTGCCAAGGCTTACCCTGAGGTTCGCCCGGTGGTACGTACCGGCACTACCTGCAGCCTGATTCAGGGCGTCATCGACTGTAAGCTCGAAGGCGCGTTCGTCGCAGGACCGGTCAACCACCCGGAACTGCACAGCGAAGAAGCCTTTCGCGAAGAGCTGGTGCTGGTGACCTCACCTGCCCTGCACAGCCTGGACGATGTCGCCGACGTCGAGAACCTCAAGACCGTGGTGTTTCGCATCGGCTGTTCCTATCGCCAGCGTCTGGATACGCTGCTGACCAGCCTCGGTGTGCTGGCGCCCGAACCGCTGGAATTCGGCTCGATCGAAGCCATCATTGCCTGTGCTTCGGCGGGGGTCGGGGTCACGCTGTTGCCCCGGGGGGTCGTGGCCAATGCCGCCCGCGAGGGATTGGTGGCGGTGCATGATCTGCCGCCGGAGCTGGCAGAAGTGGAGACCGTGTTCGTGCGGCGCATCGACGGTTACTTCTCCAGCGCGCTGGCCAGTTTTCTGCACAGCGTGCGCATGGATGCCGTCCCTGCCCTGCCCCCCGCTACCGTGGCACTGTAGCGGCCGTCACCGCGTAAAGCCGACGCTTTACCCAGCCGTTGATACCGGCGCACAGCACCAGCAGCGCGCCGGTCACCAGGAACACGTGGTGCAAACCGAAATGCGCGCCAATCTGCCCACCGATCAGCGGCCCGATCACCTGCCCGGAAAACTGCGCCGATTGCAGATAGCCGAGAATTTTTCCGGTGCTGTGCTCTTCGACCGACTGGCGGATCAGCTTGGCAATCGCCGGCAGCAGCCCGGCGATGGTCATGCCCATCAGGCCGCGCAACACTGCCAGTTGCCACCACTGCGTGACGAAGGCCTGGGGCACCATGACGATGCCGGTCATCACCAGGCAACCGATGATCACGTTCCAGGCGCCGACGCGGTCGGCCAGCGCCCCCAGCCTGGCGGCGGTCAAAATACTGCCCAGCGCCGAACAGGCCATGACCACGCCGGCGATTCGCGCCTGATCGTCTAAAGCGACGCCTAAGTGACCGATGTAGACGGTGATGATCGGCTCGATCGACATGTTGGCCAGCAGCACCATCATCGCTGTCATCAGCAGCGCGGCGATGATCGGCCAGCGGGAACCGGCGCCCTCGCCCGGATTTTTCTTGTCGCGCCGCGCGCCATCCGTGCCTCGCTGGAAATCCTCGCGGATCAGCACGATGGTGGTGATCGCCGCCACCGCGATCATTGCGCCGCCGACAAAAAAGGTGCCGCGAATACCCACCAGTTGCGGCAAAAATCCACCGACCAGCGGCCCGATCAGATTACCGGACAAGGCCCCGGTCGACAGCACGCCCAGCGCCCAACCCGCTTTCTCTCGCGGGACCTGGGAGCCGATCATCACAATGGACGCAGACGCGTAGCCACCGATCAGCCCGGCGACCAGGCGCAGCACCACCAAATCGGTGACATCCCGCGCCAGCCCGATCAGCGACATCACAACCGCCATGCCGATAGCGGCGCGGACCAGCATCGGTTTGCGACCATACCGATCGGCCAGCCGCCCCCACAGCGGTGCGGTAATCGCCGTGCCGAAAAACGTCGCACCGAAGGCCACGGCCGACCACTGCACCACATCGGCCTGAGCGGTGACGCCCAGTTGTTGCACATACAGCGGCAGGAACGGCAACAGCATGCTCAGGCTCACCAGTGTGGTGAACGAACCGAACACACAAACGGCCAGGTTGCGACGCCAGTAAGTAAGGTTGCGATCGGCATAGTTCACGAGGACACGTGCTCCGCGGGCTGGGCACCGCGCAGCGCTGCCACTGCATCAATGACAAAGGCCATCAGCATGGCTGCGGTTCCAATCAGGAACAGCAGGCTGTAATTGCCACCGCTGTACGAAAACAAGAACGACAGGCCATAGGCGGCGACCGCCTGGAACAAGGCGAATCCCACCGTGGCGGTCTGCCAGGCCGAGCTCTGTTGCGCCGGATGCCGGGGCAGAATTTCCTGTATCCGCCCCAGTACCAGCGGCACGGTGCCGGTGACAAAGGCGCCGACGATCACGCTGGACGCCATCAGCCACACGCTGCCGAGCCCGAAAGCCGGCACCGCGACACTGATGGCCTCGATGATGAACGACACCCGCAACGCACGACCGAAGCCGACCCGGTCTGCCAACACGCCCGCCAGCAGCGGCCCGACGGTGGCGCCAATGCCGAACAGCACCCAATACTGCGCGCCGGTTTGCAGGCCCTGGCCCAGGCCCCGGGCGACGAAATCCACCAGGAAAATCATGTGCGGCACCCAGCCGGCGGCATTGAGTGCGTACTCGATATACAGTGCCTTGAGGGTGCCATTGGGAGGTGGGCGACGGTGATGGGCGATGCTGGACGCCTGGGTGTTTTCGCTCGGCCATCCGCGCCACGCAATCGCGGTCAGCAACAGCGCAATCACCCCCAGCCCCAGCCAGGTCTGCGCCAGCCCCTGTTGCAGCAGCAACGGCACCAGGGTGCCGGACGCCGCAATCCCTACCCCGACGCCCATGAAAATCACCCCGCCCGCCAGTCCTCGGCGAGACGCGGGTACATGGGCGAGCACCGTCGGCGCGGCCAATACCATCAGCGCCCCGCCGGCTACGCCCGAGAGCAATCGCCAGGCGAAGAACCAGGTGAAGGAGACGGGATAAGCGCAGGCGAAAAACGCGATGCTGGCCAGCAGCATCATGGCCCTGAGGGTGAACCGCGTTGAGGTTTTCCCCGCCAGCGAACGCCCGAACAGCGCCCCGGCCAGATACCCCGCCAGGTTGGCCGCGCTGAGGTAGGCTGCCCTGGAAGCGTCAAACCAATGAGCGCTGACAATCGCCGGTAACAGCGGTGTATACGCAAATCGCGCCAGGCCGATGCCTACAAGACTTGCGGAAAAACCGGCCACGGTGCCGCGCCATGGGTTGACGGGTTGTAGCGCGATGGCGGGGATTGTTGGCTTCACGCTGTTCATCATCTGCCCTTCATTCTTCAGTCGGGCCGACTCTACGCGCGAAGTCGATATCTCAAGAAACGAATTAAACAGGCAAGTGCTATCTGTAAAAAAGATACGCGTACCCCAATCCAATGTGGGAGCGAGCCTGCTCGCGAAGACGGCAGCCCAACCACAGAGACTGTGGAGGATGTACCGGCCTCTTCGCGAGCAGGCTCGCTCCCACAAAGGTATGGGTACAACCACGCCATCTGCGTCATTTGATTACACGGTGTATCAACAGAAATTCCGGGCGAGCGGTATATCTTCGCGCCACAGCTTTTTACAGTGATCGATCCACTCCGTTCCCTCACGCCCAAGAGTGATCCTTCATGCCCCACGACTTGACCCATCTTGATGCCGCACTGGCCGCCTACCCCCGGGCGACACTGCTCGAAGGCCCGACACCGATCCAGAAACTCTCCCGACTCAGTCGGCTGCCGGAAATGAACGGCTGCAACCTCTACGTCAAACGCGACGACTTGACCGGTCTCGGCGGCGGCGGCAACAAACTGCGCAAGCTGGAGTTCCTGCTGGGCGAAGCACTGGCCGAGGGCGCCGATACCCTGGTGACCTGGGGCGGTCTGCAATCCAACCACGCCCGCTTGACCGCCGCTGTCGCGGCTCGTCAGGGTGTGGCTTGCGAGCTGATCCTGACCCCATCCGCCGTGCGCGACGATGACGACTTTTGCTACAACGGCAACGTCATACTGGACGGGCTTTTCGGCGCGAAAATCCATCGCCTTGCCAAAGGCGTCGCACCTGACATCTTCGCCGCCGAGTTAGTGGAAAAGCTCAAGGCCCAAGGAAAAAAACCCTTCGTCATGCCATTGGGCGGCTCCAGCCCCCGGGGCAGTCTGGGTTATGCCGCCTGCGCCGGCGAAATCCTGCGTCAGGCCGATGATCTCGGCATTCAGTTCGACCAGATCATCGTTCCCAACGGTAGCGCCGGTACCCACTCAGGCCTGCTGGCCGGTGTCACGCTGGCCCAGGCCTCCACGAAAATCGTCGGCTATTCGGTGCTGGCCACCGAAGAACAAGCATCGGCGTTAACCCTGGAAAAAACCCGGCAGGTGTTGCAACTCCTCGCCCCCGCCACCTCGCTGGCCGACAGCGTCATCAACGTCGACGGCAGCCAACGCGGCGAAGCCTACGGCGCGCCCACCGACGCGATGCTTGAAGCGGTGCGCCTGCTGGCCTCCCATGAGGGCCTGCTCACCGACCCGGTCTACGGCGGCAAGGCGTTCGCCGGTTTGTTGGCCGCCGTGCGCCGGGGCGACTACCCGGCGGGCAGCCATGTGTTGTTTGTAATGACGGGTGGGTTGCCTGGGCTTTTTGCCTATCGCAGTGCTTTCCACTGACCGTTTTTTTTCAGGCATAAAAAACCTCCCCGGTTACAAACCTGGGGAGGTTGGGTTTACGCAATACAATCAGTTTTTGGCTTTGGCCATGTTGGTGAACAGCTCGGTCGGTACTTTCTTGCCGTTGGAGGTGAACTGGTTGGTGCGGAATTTGTAGACCTCGCCTTCGGAGAGGAAACCGTCTTTGTTGGTGTCCATCGCCTTGAACTCTTCACCGCCCTTCGGCGCCACGGCCAGCAGTTCTTTCAGGGAAACGCGGCCGTCGTGGTCAGTGTCGGTACGGGCGAAGGAAGCATCGCCGCATTTACCTTCACCACACTTGCCTTCACCGGCCTTGGTCACTTTGGCGCCGGCTTCATCGGCACCGCACTTGCCTTCGCCACACTTGCCTTCACCGGCCTTGGTCGCTTTGGCTTCATCGGCGCCGCACTTGCCTTCGCCACATTTGCCTTCGCTGGTCTTTTCCGCGGCAGCGAGTTGGTAGCCTTGTGGCAATGCGTCAGCGGCGAAGGCGGTCGAAGCGAGGTTCATGCTGCCGGCCAGTGCAACTGCGATCAGGCCAATGCGGGATTTATTCGACATACGGGACATGGTTGTTACTCCGGATACAGTGTGCGGCCAGGCCGCTAAGGGTCATGCCACAAGGGCAATAAGCCGTGGTGCGAGGGCGTTTGCTTTCTCGCTGAGGCAGGGCTATTTGACTGCACACGTGTATCCCGGATGTATCCGGATCGAGGGGCATTTGTAAGCCAGTCTCCGAACACGGGGTTGGGATACACAGCGATACATATGTCCTGCTTTTTAATCATGGCGAGCTGAATGCGAACGTTGCGCGGCTTGAAACGCAGTATCTATGTCGTCGAGGTAGGGGCTATTTCAGGATGAACAGATCCCCTTCCACGTCCGTATCGCCGTGTTTGCGACGCTGCGCCGCGGCGTCGTAGAGGATCAGCAGAACCTCCCCACGCTGTTTCCCCGACTCGAACAGACACATGCCCTCGGCATGATCGTTGCCTTGCCCAATAGGCACCTCCAGCACCGTTTCCAATTGATCGGCAAAGACCACGCTTTCCTCCTTTGGCGCGAAACCACCGTGCCAACGCAAGACTGTCACCGGACCGTCCAGCTCCATGGTGGGACCCGCCATGATCAACAGATCGTCGCCGCTCATGCATAGGTCACGCACCCCCAGGCCGTTTAGCGCAAAGAAGTGCTTACGGTAGCGGCGCCCACCTGGGCCGATCTTCTTGAGGACCAGCGTGTCAGTCGAGCCATCATCCAGTTCGGGCTCGATCTCCAACAGCACAGCCCAGCCGCGAAGGACCGGTCCTCGCAGCCCCAGCAAAAGGCGCGAGCCGATCACCACCAAACCTTCAATATCGAAACCGTTGTCTTTACCCGGGATACTCAGGAAATGGCGTAGCTGATCATCTTCAGCAATTTCCGCGGTCAGGTCGTTACCGACCTTATCGCCATGTAGCTGCGCCGCCGAACGCCCATCGGCGTCCACCGTCCTGGCGAGGGTATAACCATCGTTCTGCCGTACCACCGGGATGCGGGCCAGTAAAAAGCGGTTGCCGTCCGCCTCTACCGTCGATAGCCGCTGGATATTCTTCTGCGCCGGCCTGTCGGCCTCAGCCTTCTTTCGCTTCAGGCTATGGGAGCCCACCACCCAGAGGTAACCACTGTCGTCGTCATAGGCCAATCCCTCGATATCGACCTCGGCGTCTTGCTTCGGTATGGGCAGGTCGAGGTAATCCATGAGCGGGAAGGATTGGTGCTCATTGCACGTCACCCCTTCGCCGGGTGCAGCGTCCTGGATTTTCAGGCGTTCCAGGTTTGTGGTTTCGTCGTTGGCCACCCACAGTGTGTCGCCTATCTGCTGAGCGACCGAAAGGCCATCGCGCAACGGCCCGAACGCAGGATCAAATCTCAGCAACGCAGCATTGCTTCGCTCGCTCATGAACGCTCTCCTGTCATCATGGCGTAGTGCGCCGATTATTCAGAGCCGCATTTCCCGCAACTTATTCGTCCATTGCCTGCGATCGAGGCTAGTGGCTGGCCGACTATAATCAATGCCTTTGGCTAGTCTGTTTTCTCACAGTTGATAGAGCGCAGGGGTATAACCTGAGCGTGCCGGGTAGTTGCTGCGCTGTTGCGCGGGGCATGAGTAGCTATGCTTGATCTGTTGCCAGACGCTGGCAGCCACATCGTGAAAGGAGGTGTTTGAAATGCAACTCATCACGTTGAAAATCGACAAGCCGGAGCTGACGAACTTCATTTTGGGTCAGACGCATTTCATCAAATCCGTCGAAGACATCCACGAAGCGCTGGTCAATGCCGTGCCAGGTATCCAGTTTGGCGTGGCCTTTTGTGAAGCCTCCGGTAAATGCCTGGTGCGATGGTCCGGCACCGACACCTCAATGATCGAGCTGGCGCAGAAGAATGCGCAAGCCATCGCCGCCGGCCATAGTTTCATCATTTTCCTGGGCGACGGTTTTTATCCGCTGAACGTGCTGAACACCCTCAAAGCGGTTCCAGAGGTATGCCGTATTTTTTGTGCCACAGCCAATCCAACTGAAGTGATTCTGGCCGAGACGGAACAAGGGCGAGCCATCCTGGGCGTCGTGGATGGCTACTGTGCCAAAGACATTGAAGGCGACGAAGACATCCTGTGGCGCAAGAACCTGCTGCGCCAGATTGGCTACAAGTTGTGAATGGCAAAACGGACCGGGTTCACGCCAGCAGCTCGGTAATCCACCGGGCCTGGCGGGCAACGTCCTGTACCTTCTCTTCGGGAACGGCCTGCCGTGCCTTGGCGAAGCTGGTCAGGGTCTTCTGTTTCTGGCGCAGCCGGCGCTGCCACTTGAGCAGGAACGCCGGGCTGCGGACCTGCATCTGCAACGGGCCGAAGTACAACTCCTCGGCGGTGTAGATCACCGGCCCGTCGCGCTCGGCGACGATGATTTCGTAGTCGAAGCGGTCTTCGCGCAGCACGTCCTCGCAGAGGATTCGATAGTCATTCTCCATCAGCCATTGGCGCAGTGGCTGCTCGCCGCCGTTGGGCTGCAGAATCAGACGCTCGCGGCCACTCAGGCGTGCCTTGCCGCTGTCGAGGATGTCGCGGATCGTCTCCCCGCCCATGCCGCAGAGGCTGATCGCCGTGATCCCGTCTCCCGGCTCGATCGCTGCCAGGCCATTGGCCAGGCGCACAGTGATCCGCTGGTGCAGACCACTCTCGCGCATAGTGCGTTCAGCCGCGTGAAACGGGGTCAATGCCACCTCGCCAGCCACCGCCGCCTCAATGACGCCGCGGCGCATCAACGCCACCGGCAGGTAGCCGTGGTCCGAGCCGATATCGGCCAGGCGCGCACCTGATGGCACATGTGCCGCCACACGCTCCAGGCGCATGGACAATGTCTGTTGGTTCAACTGCAACCCCTTTTTCAGCACGAACGTTCCGGCACCTTTGGTCGGATAGGGGCGTGATTCTGTCGAGCATCGCCGTGCAATTCAAATTTATGCGACCAGAGCCACAGCGCTTCCCGAGCCTGCAGAGCATTTAGCCACTATTGGCCACCCAAAAAACTCGCGACATTCTCATGAACAACCGAAGAATATCGAATGTCCCACTCGTTAGTGGCGCTTTCAAAAAGCTGATGTCAAAGCTATGCCCAATAGGGGGAGGACTTCTGATGGTTAGGTCGCAGGCTGTGGATGCTCCCGTACAAACCTTGTTGCTCGACCGCAATGACTGGGTGCCCAACAACCCTCGCTTACCGGTGCTCATTTACATCAAGGCCATTGCCATTCAACCAAGTGACCCGGCGGCTTTGTTCGAAAATATCTTCAGCGCCAATGGCTGGCCGCCGCAATGGCGGTATGGCATTCACGACTACCACCACTATCACACCCAGGGCCATGAAGTATTGGGCATTGTCAGCGGCTTCGCGCGCCTGATGCTGGGGGGCCCGCAGGGTCGGGTGCTGGAAGTCAGCGCTGGCGATGTCCTGCTGTTACCTGTGGGCATCGCTCACTGCAATAACGAGTCCAGCGATGACTTTCTGGTGGTGGGTGCCTACCCACCGGGCCAGCACGCCGACATCTGTCGCGATGCGCCGACTCAGGAACAACTGGCGAGTATTCTCGAACTGCCGTTTCCCGAGCGGGATCCGGTTCAGGGTGTGCATGGGGCGGTCAGTCGGCATTGGCTTTGAATGTTGCGCGCGGGTGCGCTCTGTCCAGCCTCATCACCTTGCGTAAGCGGGCGGGTCTGGACAGAAGCGCAAAGCCATCAAGCGGTCAGTAGTCCCAGAAGGCCGCGACCCAGCGAAAGGCCTCACCGTCGACTTTCACCCGGCCGACCGAAGGAAACGGCAGGTGCGTGGCGACAAACAGCTCGCCGCTCGCCGCCGCTTCTTGCATAAGGCGGACCCGAACGCGAACCGATTCCTCAGGGTCATGTTCAAAGCCGTTGTGCCAGTCGGGGTGTTCAAAGGCGACCGGGAACAGCGCATCGCCGGCGAACGTCAGCCGCTCGCCGCCGGAGTTCACATAGACCACGCTGTGCCCCGGGGTATGGCCGCCGGTGAGCTTGACGAGTACACCCGGTGCCACCTCGTATTCATCTTCGAATGTGCGCACTTGGTTGCGATAGTCGGTCATGAACTGATTGGCGGTCGCGCGCAGGACGTCCGGTACCGGCGACGGCATGTCGGTGAGCGCGAAATCGGGTGATTCCCAGAACGCGACTTCGGTAGCCGACACGTGGATCCGCACATCCGCACGCAATCGGCTCTTCACCTCATCGACGAGCAACCCGCCAATGTGGTCCATGTGCATATGGGTGATCACCACGTCGGTCACCGACTCAAGTTCGATACCGGCACCCGCCAGCCGCTTGGGAAACTGCCCGGCCCGCGGAAAACCGGGAAACTGCCCTCCCAGTCCGGCATCGACGAGGATGGTCTGCTCGCCGCTGCGCACCACCAGTACATTCAACGCCCAGTCGAACGCGTCGGGTCCCAGGAACATGTCCTTGAACCAGGCCGCGCGAGCGGCGGGGTCGGCATTGGTGGACATGGTTGCGGTCGGCAGCGGCAGCACCCCGTCGCTGACCACCAGCACGTCAATCTCGCCGACACGCAGCGCATAGCGCGAAGGCACCAGCTCCTCGAAACCTACCCCTTGAGGGTGTGGGGTGTTGTGCAAACTCATGTTTTGCAGGGTCATGGTCGCTCTCCGATTGCCTGGGTCAAAAACCTGATGCGAACGCCGCTCTCTGTGTGCCAGAGCGACGAATCGCGTTGGGAACCAGTCTGCATCGCGATGCACCACGGCCGATACCATACGGGGGTATAGCGAGCTTGCACTTTAGGGTGATCAATCCCGGTAAAAGGTATGAACGTTCGGTGAGCCCCCTAGCCGGCGTTATCCAGCGCGTGAAAGCCGAAAGTAGCGGACGGGGATCTGGTTTATGATGCAATCCGAAACATTCAAGCATGCACAAGCCGGGCAGGAACTCATGAATCGTCAAAAGAAAATAAAGCAGTTATTAAAGGCGCACGCCAAGAAGGCCAGTGCCAAATTGGCACCGAAGAAGCCTAAATACATCAGTAAAGCCGACCGATTGAAGCTGGCGGCGGAAGCCAGTCCCGACTCGATCATTTCCACCGAGAGCTGATCCTTTCAGTAAGTCCTGTCCCGCAGCGCCCGTCTGACCTCAGCCTGTATGGCATAGGCCGGCGCCTCCACGGCATCGAAATCCTGTGTGTAGCGCTGGGCAAATCCTTCTACTCCCCATTCCTGAAACTGCTGCACATGCTTGAGTTCGTGAGCCCAGAGCGCGATGTCTTGTTCTGCGCTTTGAGCGTCCCGGAACAGGATGATGTCGATCAGCGTCACGGCACCCACATCAGGGTTTTGCAGCATGGCGGTGGCGGCGCTGAATTGACCGTTATCGCTGACTTTATAGTGAGCGGCATCGAGGACGCTGGGGGCGTACCAATTCAGCAGTTGCTCACGGACATTCGGTGGAATGGGTTGCAGGCCGACGGCGGCGGCTTCGGCACGCGCCTGGGTCAGCCACAACGCCAGGGCAGGCGCCGCGATCTGGTGAATGCCATCCGGCACGGTGCCGAGCAGCGGTCCCAGGTCTGGCAGGCAAATGCAGCTATCCAGGCACACCTCTCGCTCGCCAGCCGGACAGCCACTGGCCTGGGCTGGCACTCCAAGCGTCAGGCAAAGAACAGACAGCGCCACCAGGCGCGTGGTGATGGGCGGCATTGGACGCTCCAAGGGTGGATGCAGTGCATGACGGGTCGGAATTGATGGGCGACCTGCATCGATTCAGCGTAGTCCCGAAGTGCAAAGGGAAGCCATCGGGTTGAATCGTGCAGAGGTCACCAGGCTCCCGAAAAGCGATTTTTCCATCTTGGGCTACTGTCACAACAGAGTTGGACGACAGGTAAACCGAGACAGGAAGGCAGCATGCTTTATTTTCAGGAAATGCTAGGCATTGCCGTGTTCTCGATAACCGGTGTACTGGCTATCCAAAAGGCCGATGTTGATTTGTTCGGTGCGGTGGTGCTTGGCATCATCACCGCTATCGGCGGCGGCACCTTGCGAGATTTGTTGTTGGATCTACCGATTTTCTGGATCGCTGACTTCAATTACATCTGGGCTGCGTTGATTGCCGCACTGCTGGCGTTTTTCCTGACCCAACGCTTGCAAAGACGTTACCGCCTGCTGCTCTATCTCGATGGTCTGGCCGCTGCGCTGTTTGGGCTGGCGGCTACCGAGAAAGTACTGGCACTGTACCAATCCGCACCCTTGGCAGTGATGATGGGAGTACTCACCAGCATTGGAGGCGGTATAGCACGCGATGTGCTGGCTGGGAGAGTTTCACTGTTGATGTCGCGTGAGATCTACGCCACGCCGATCTTGCTCGGGTGCACCCTCTACGTCGCGCTACGTGACCTGTTCCCGTCGATCTGGGTCGCCGGTTGGATCGCTTTGATTTTCACCTTTGGCCTGAGGTTTTTGGCCATCTACCTGCATCTTCAAATGCCAGCGATGTTCTCTACGAAGCGGGGATAATTCTCTCTGTTGCAGCCCTCAGTGAAACGGCGATCTGGCCATGTGCTAACGTTCGCGCGTCATCACCTGAAAGTCATACGCCGATGTCCATTGCTGACAACCTCCTCGCCTTTACCCTCGCCGCCACTCTGCTAACCCTCACACCCGGGCTTGATACCGCTTTGGTATTGAGAACGGCAACGGTAGAAGGCAAGCAACAGGCGTTCCGCGCCGCACTGGGTATCAATGCCGGCTGCCTATTGTGGGGGGCTGCGGTCGCGTTTGGCCTGGGTGCCTTGATTGCGGTGTCGGAGTTGGCGTACAGCCTGTTGAAGTACTGCGGCGCCGCTTACCTGGCATGGCTCGGATTGAACATGCTGCTGCGTCCACGCAGTTCATTGTCGCCCCTTGAGGCAGATGGAACGCCAAAGGCAAACTGGTTCTTGAAGGGCATGATGGGGAACGTCCTCAATCCCAAGATCGGGATTTTCTATGTTTCCTTTCTACCGCAGTTCATCCCCCAGGGGCACAACCTGATTGCCTGGACATTTGGTCTGGTCAGTATTCATGTGGTGCTCGGCCTGATGTGGTCTTCGACGTTGATTGGCGCCACTCAACCGCTTGCCGGCGTTCTGCGACGCGGGAAAGTGATCACGTGGATGGATCGCACGACAGGCCTGGTATTTGTTCTGTTCGCGGCTCGGTTGGCTTTGAGCAAGCGTTAGGACGGCATCATCCGATTTGTCGTGATTAACGCTTTTCTTGATCTGCCTTCTTGCTATGCGGGTCACGGTTCAATGTCTGGCAATGTGGGGCGCGCAGCGGCCCCAAATGGGCCTGCTGCGCAGTCCAGCGGGAGCGAGCTCCCTCGCCACAAAGGAACCGCTTAAGGGCGACTATTGCGGCGGATCAATCTGATCCAGCACCCGATTCGCCGTGATCTCCGCCAGCATGATGCTGTTGGAAATGCCCAGCAACGCATTGCGATCTCCACCCTCCAGATGATCCACCAACTGATGCACCATCACATCGACCGAGGCCAGGGTTTCGACCAGATAGACCATCAGGGTCTCGGTCGTGGTTTCCGGGTTCACGGTAAACAGGGTACTGGGTGTTCGCGGCGTGGCCTTGATGTCGGCGGTCGAGGGGAAGTGGAAATCGAGGGCGCGCTCGGCGGCTTCGTTGAGTTTTTTTGAATCGGGGTCGTAGGGGGATGTGGGATCGGTGTCCGGCGGGTTTGGCGTGACCTTGAACATGTTGAAACTCCTAGAGAAATGGAGCTGCCACCATTCGCTGCGAAACGAAAATAAGGTGGCAACTGTACGCGGGTTCGCAGACCAGGACTCTAGGAACCCGGCAGACCCTAAGGTCTCCCACGCACAGCCGCCATGACAGGAGTGACAGACTTAACGAAGAGTCTGCTCACGGACGGTAGACGTTGTGCGTCTAGAGATTACCAGGCTGCGAAACCCGATCACTGATGGGCAGTGACGCGAATCAAGTTACCGAGCAGCCCCAAGGCGCACAAGCCGGCGGATTCTGGCGTAACGGTAGGCAATGACGCAAGGATTTGTAGCTTTCAGGAAGTGATCCTGGGGGCGCTTAAACATGCACAGCAAAAGACGTTTAAATACTTCGAAAACCTGTGGGAGCGAGCCTGCTCGCGATGGTCGTGAACGATAACGCGGGAAACCAGATGCCCTGCGGCGTCTATTGGTTTTTCGCGAGCGAGCTCGCTTCTACCGAAAGCACTGAACGTCAGTTCCTCGCCGCTACCTTGTTGCCACGAGTGTCCCACCCTCCTCCCAACGCTTTGTAGATCGCGACGATGCCGCGGTACTGGTCGATTTCACCCAACGCCTGGGCATCCTCGGCGTTCAAGCGTTCGCGCTCGGCATCGAGCAATACCAGGTAGTCGACGGAGCCTTCCTTGTACTGGATCCCCGCCAGATCCGCCGCCGCCCTGCTCGACTCGCTTTGTTTGATCAACGACAGCAAGCGCTGCTGGCGTTTTCCGTAGTCACTGAACGCGTTTTCCGATTCCTCCAGCGCCAGCAGCACTTGCTGCTCATAGGTGGCCAAGGCGCCTTCGGCGTCGGCGTCCGCGCCGCGAATGCGGGCTCGCACGCTGCCCAGATCGAAGGCGGCCCAGGTGATGCTCGGGCCGAGACTCCAGGCTCTGGCGGCGGCCGAGCCGATTTGTGAACCGCGCCCGGCGGTGAAACCGAGGAAGCCGCTCAGGCTGACCCGGGGGAACAGGTCGGCGGTGGCCACACCGACGTCCGCTGTTGCGGCGGCGAGCCGGCGTTCGGCCGCCAGTACATCCGGGCGGCGGCGCAGCAGTTCGGCGGGATCGCCGATGGGCAGCGCCTTGGCGATGGCCGGCAGATCCTTCGGGCCCAAGGACACGCTCAACTGGTCCGGACGCTCACCGAGCAAGGTCGCGATGCGGTTTTTCTGCCGCACCTGTTCCGCTTGCAGTTGTGGCACGCTGGCTTCGACGGCGGCCAGGCGCGCGTCGGCGCGTACCACGTCGAGTTCGTTGCCGACGCCGGCATCGCGCAGGCTGACCGTGACGCTGCGTGAGTCGCTCTGATTCTTCAGGTTGGCCAGGGCGATTTTTTCCCGCAGTTGCGCACCGCGCAGTTGCCCGTAGGCATCCACCAGTTCGGCAATCATGGTTACTTGCAGTTGATACAGGTCCGCCGCTGCCGCCTCTTCCCGGGCATCGCTCGACTCAAGCGCGCGCTGGATGCGTCCGAACAGGTCGATTTCCCAGGCCATGTCCAGGCCCAGATCGTAGCGTTCGGTGTTCACCCGGCTTTCGGTCTGGCCCGGTACCTGTGATTTACCTTGCAGGCTGCTGACCCGACTGGTGACCACCGGCAGGTTGTCGTTGCTGATGTCGTCGCGAATCGCCCGGGCCGCTTGCCAGCGGGCAAAGGCCACGCGCAGGTCGCGGTTGCCTTCCAGGGATTTGCTCACCAACTGGTTCAGCGTGGGGTCGTCGAACTGTTGCCACCACACCGTTTCGAATCGCGACTGATCGTAGTGGGCGGCTTTGGCATAAACGCTGTTGGCCGGCGGCGTATCAGGGGTCTTGTAGTCCGGCCCCACCGTGCAGGCGGCCAGCGCGGTCACCAGGAGGCTGGGCAGAAAAAGCTTCAGAGCATTCATGGTTGCACCTCCAGGTTCAGCGCGTGGGCTTGCTGTTTAGCGGTCTTGCGTTCGATGTACCGGCGAATCAGGACGAAGAACACCGGTGTCAGCAGCAGGCCGAAGAAAGTCACACCGAGCATGCCGGAGAACACCGCCACCCCCATGGCGCGGCGCATTTCCGAACCGGCACCGGTGGAAGTCACCAGCGGGATCACGCCCATGATGAACGCGAACGAGGTCATCAGGATCGGCCGCAGACGCATGCGGCAAGCGTCCAGTACGGCGTCCAGCGGCGACAGGCCCTGGTCTTGCCGGTCCTTGGCGAACTCGACGATCAGGATCGCGTTCTTGCATGCCAGGCCCACCAGCACGATCAAGCCGATCTGGGTGAAGATGTTGTTGTCGCCCTGGGAAATGATCACCCCGGCAATCGCCGACAGCAGGGTCATGGGGACGATCAGGATCACCGCCAGCGGCAGGCTCCAGCTTTCGTACAACGCCGCCAGGACCAGGAAGGCCAACAGCACGCAGAGCGGGAACACCAGCAGTGCGGTGTTGCCGGACAATATCTGCTGGTAGGTCAGGTCGGTCCACTCGTAGGTCATGCCGTTGGGCAGTTCCTCTTTCAGCAGTTTTTCGATGGCCGCCTGGGCCTGGCCGGAGCTGTAGCCGGGCGCCGCGCTGCCGTTGATTTCCGCGGTGAGGAACCCGTTGTAGTGCGAGACCCGGTCGGGACCCGAGGTCGGCGTGACCTTGACGAAGGTCGCCAGCGGGATCATCTCGCCGCGATCGTTGCGCACCTTCAATTGGCCAATCTGCTCCGGCTCCTGGCGGAACTGTTGCTCGGCCTGCACGTTGACCTGGTAAGTCCGGCCAAACCGGTTGAAGTCATTGGCATACAGCGAGCCCAGATACACCTGCAAGGTGTCGAAGATGTCGTTGATTTTCACGCCGTGGGTCTTGGCTTTCTCCCGGTCAATGGCGGCTTCGACTTGCGGCACGTTGACGGTGTAGCTGGTGAACACCCTGGCCAGCTCCGGCACATTGCGGCTCTTGGTAATGATGTTCATGGTCTCTTTGTACAGTTCGTCGTAGCCCAGGTTGCCACGGTCCTCGATCTGCAGGCGGAAGCCGCCGATGGTGCCCAGGCCCTGGACCGGCGGTGGCGGGAACACCGCCGTGTAGGCGTCCTGGATCTCGCCGAATTTGGCATTGAGCGAGGTGGAAATCGCCCCGGCGGACAGGCTCGGGTCCTTGCGCTCATCGAACGGACGCAGACCGATGAACGCGATGCCGGCATTCGGGCTGTTGGTGAAGCCGTTGATCGACAGCCCCGGGAACGCCACGGCGCTGTCAAAGCCCGGTTCGTTCATGGCGATGGTGCTCATGCGCCGGATCACCGACTCAGTGCGATCCAGGCTCGCCGCATCCGGCAGTTGCGCGAAGGTCACCAGGTACTTCTTGTCCTGGGTCGGCACAAAACCGGTCGGTGTGGTGCTGAAGCCCATGTAGGTCAGGGCGATCAGGCCGGCATAGATCAGCAAGGCGACGCTGCTGCCGCGCACGATCTTGCCCACGCCCACCACGTAGCCATGGCTGGCTTTTTCGAAGACACGGTTGAAAGGCCTGAACAACCAGCCGCCGAGCATCCGGTCCAGCACTTTGGAGAAGCGGTCTTTCGGCGCGCCATGGGCCTTGAGCAGCACCGCCGCCAGTGCCGGCGACAGGGTCAGGGAGTTGAACGCCGAGATCACCGTGGAAATGGCGATGGTCAGGGCGAACTGCTTGTAGAACTGACCGGTGAGCCCGGAAATGAACGCCGCCGGCACGAACACCGCGCACAGCACCAGCGCCGTGGCGATGATCGGCCCGGTCACCTCGCCCATGGCTTTTTTGGTCGCCTCGACCGGCTCCAGCCCGGATTCGATGTTTCGTTCGACGTTCTCCACCACCACGATCGCGTCGTCGACCACGATGCCGATGGCCAGTACCAGGCCGAACAATGACAGCGCGTTGAGCGAAAAACCCAGCAGGTGCATCACGGCAAAGGTGCCGATCAGCGACACCGGCACCGCCACCAACGGAATGATCGAGGCGCGCCAGGTTTGCAGGAACAGGATCACCACCAGCACTACGAGGATCAGTGCTTCGAACAGCGTGTGCACCACCGCTTCAATCGAGCTGCGCACGAAGATGGTCGGGTCGTAGACGATCTCGTAGTCCATACCTTGCGGGAAGTTCTTCTTCAGCTCGGCCATCTTCGCCCGCACCTGGTCGGAGACGTCGATGGCATTGGAGCCCGGCCGCTGGAAGATCGGCATGGCCACCGCTTCCTGGTTGTTGAGCAAGGCGCGCAAGGCGTATTGGTTGGAACCCAGTTCGATCCGGGCAATGTCCTTCAAGCGAGTGATTTCGCCGTCCGGGCCACTGCGGATGATCACGTTCTCAAACTCTTCTTCAGTGACCAGCCGTCCCTGGGAGTTGATCGACATCTGGAAGCTGGTGGCATTCGGCGCAGGGGGCGAACCCAGTTGCCCGGCCGCCACCTGACGATTCTGTTCGCGCACCGCGTTGACCACGTCGGTGGCGGTGAGATTGCGCGAGGCGGTTTTGTCCGGATCCAGCCAGATACGCAGCGAGTAGTCGCCGATGCCGAACATCTTCACATCACCGATGCCGTTCAGACGCGACAGCTCATCCTTGACGTTGAGGATCGCGTAGTTGGACAGGTAGAGCATGTCGTAGCGTTTGTCCGGCGAAACCAGATGCACGAGCAAGGTCAGTTCCGGTGAGGCCTTGTCGACAGTGATGCCGATGCGCGTCACCTCATCCGGCAGCTTGGGCTCGGTGCGGGTCACGCGGTTTTGCACCTGGACCTGGGCGTTGTCCAGGTCGGTGCCCAGGGCGAACGTCACCGTGAGGGTCAAGCGGCCGTCCGCCGTGGATTGCGACGACATGTACAGCATGTTCTCGACGCCGGTGATGGCCTGTTCCAGCGGCGCGGCGACGGTTTCGCCGATCACCTTGGGGTTGGCCCCCGGATAGCTGGCGTGCACCACCACGGTTGGTGGCACCACTTCGGGGTACTCGCTGATCGGCAACTGAAACAACGAAATGGCGCCGGCGATCAGGATCAGCAACGACAGCACCGCGGCGAAGATCGGTCGCGTGATAAAGAACTGGGAGAATTTCATGTCGGTGCGCCCTTATCCGCGAGGTGAGATCGCGGCATCTGTCTTCACCAACGCGGGTGATTTGACGGAAGCCGGGGCCGAAATGGCCGGTTGGTTGCCTGCTTCGATGGCCTGGCGTTGGCGGGTCAGGGTCGCGACGGTTTCCGTGTCGGCCATGGGGGCATCCTGTGGGGTGACCACGGCACCGGGGCGAACGCGTTGCAGACCGTTGATGACGATGCGGTCGTCTTTCTGCAGGCCACCGCGCACGATGCGCAGGCCTTCGAGCTTCGGCCCCAGATCGACGTTGCGGTACACGGCCTTGTTGTCCTGATCGATCACCAGCACGAACTTCTTGCCCAAGTCCGTGCCGACCGCTTCGTCCTTGATCAGCAGGCCGGAATAAGCCGCGCTGCCCACCAGTTTCAGGCGAGCGTACAGGCCCGGGGTGTATTGGCCGTCGGTGTTGTCGAATACCGCGCGGCCACGAATGGTGCCGGTCTTGGGATTGACCCGGTTGTCGACGAAGTTCATCTGCCCCAGGTGAGTGTTGCCCTCCTCGTTCGACAGGCCCATGTACACCGGTGTGGTCTGACTGCGCTGCCCCTGGCGGGAGAGCTGGCCGTACTTGAGGAACAGGCGCTCGTCGGCATCGAAGTAGGCGTAAACCTTGTCGGTCGATACCACGCTGGTCAGCGGCGTGGTGTCGGCGGTGACGATGTTGCCGGCGGTGATTTCGGCACGGCTGACGCGGCCGGTGATCGGCGCAGTGACGCGGGTAAAACTCAGATTCAGGCGTGCCAGGTCGAGTTGCGCCTGGATGGCATCGACGCCGGCCCTGGCCTCTTGCGCGGTGGTGGTGCGGGTGTCGGCCAGTTCGGCGGAAATCGCGTTGCTGCCCAGCAGTCGCTGACCGCGTTGCGCTTCATTGGCGGTGCGAACCAGCGTGGCCCGGGCTTGTTGCAACTGGGCTTCGAAACGATGAACTTCGTGTTCGAACGGCCGTGGATCGATCTGGAACAGCAGGTCGCCCTTCTTCACCAGCGCGCCGTCAGTAAAGGTCACCCGTTCAATCTGCCCCGACACCCGTGGACGGACCTCGACGGTTTCCGGCGCTTCCAATCGCGCGGTCACCTCATCCCACTCGGTGATGGGCTGCTCGATAACCTTGGCGACGGTGACATGGGGTGCCCCCGGTGCATTGGCGGCGACAGGCGCGCGGTCGCACGCGGTGAGCAGGGTGAGCGCCAATGCGGCAAACGGATAACGAAAAGCTTTAAGTGACTGTTCCATGGGGGTGTCCGCCAGACGGTTAAGGGATTTGCGGAGTCTCGGCCTCGCGCGAGGCGTCGACGAATCGAACAAAGTGAACTTGGGTATCAGTATTAATGATGATCATCATGTATAAGGGCAAAAAAAAGGCAATCGCCCTGCTCAAGCCTTGGTATTGGCGATTGCACTGCACACGCAATCCAATGCCGGGCCCAGCGTCTGCGCGACCGAAATAGCGCGGGGCGTGGGCCGCATTTCCCGACCCATGCGCTTGAACAAGGGGTCGTTGAACAAGGCCCGCAAACGCCTCAGCGCCCCGCTGACCGCCGGTTGGCCCATCGAGAGCCTTGATGCCGCCCGGGTGACGTTGCGCTCCTGGATGAGCGCTTCGAACACCACCAGTAGATTCAGGTCAATTGCGCGCAGATCATTACGTTTCATAACGTGTCCACCTGGTATTTGCGCAGACGATATATTACGACCATAATCAATACAAGCCTCTTGGCGACGACTTGCACAACGCAAGGCCCACCTGGCCCCGGGAGCAGCTGATGAAAGTCACGAAAGACAAGGCCGCAGCGAACAAAGAAGCGATCCTCACGGCCGCGTCCCGGCTGTACCGCGAAAAAGGCATCGACGGCATCGGCATCGGCGAGCTTTCACGCTCGGTCGGACTGACCCACGGCGGGTTTTACGGGCAATTTCCCGGCGGCAAGGAACAGCTGGCGTCGGAGGCCGTGACCCGGACGTTTGAGACCAACATCCGCAATTGGCAGAACGCCAAATCGATTCCGGAACTGGTGAAGGGTTATCTGACCCAGAAACACCTGGACAACTGGACCGAAGGCTGCGCGATCCCCGCGCTGGCAGCCGATGTGGCCCGCACCGGCGGCACCGTCAGCCAGTCATTCACCCAAGGCATCGAGCAGTTTATTGAAATCCTGATGCCGCTGGTGGAAGGCGAAAGCCAGGAGGAAAAACTTCAGCAGGCGCAGCAGGTCATTGCCTCGATCGCCGGCGCCATGCTCATTGCCCGGGCGGTGGACAAGCCTGAGTTGGCGAAGCAGTTTTTGAGGTCGGTGATCGATGGTTGGTCGTCTTGAAGGGGCACACTGGCGTTGGGTGTATATCCATTATTTGGGTGATGGCGACTTAAGGTTCCGCCCTTACGGCGGGTCACTTGGGGCTTTTCCAAGTGACTCGCTGTAAAAGCGAAACCGCCAGCAGCCGTTACCGAAGTAACGGATATGTACCCCCTCCAAAAATCCAAATCCAAATCCAAATCCGACAACCCCCTTGGGCTCAGACCGACGTCTGCACCACCGCTGCCTGCCGCCCCTTGAACGCCATGCCAAAACAGAAAAAAATCGCCAGGGCAAACCCGGCCGGGAACAGCCAGATGCTTTTCCAGTCATGTTCGCCCGCCGTCGTGGCGTAGTGATCCGTCACCTGTCCCGCCACCCAGAAGCCGATCAGCATGCCCAGGCCGTAGGTCGCCAGGGTAATCAAACCCTGGGCGGAACTGCGGAAGCGTTCCGATGCCTTGGCGTCGGTGTAGATCTGCCCGGACACGAAGAAGAAGTCATAGCAGATGCCGTGCAAGGCGATACCGGTGAAGAGCATGAAAGCCAGGTCGCCATTGTTGCCGTAAGCGAACAACAGGTAGCGCAACGCCCACGCCAGCATGCCCACCAGCAACGCAATCTTGATCCCGAAGCGGTGGATGAACAGCGGCAGCAGCAACATGAACAACACTTCGGATACCTGCCCGATGGCCATTTTCGCCGTAGGGTTGGTCACGCCGATTTCCGCCAGGAACGGATTGGCATTCTGGTAATAAAACGCCAGGGGAATGCAGATCAGGATAGAGGCGATGAAGAACACCAGATAGCTGCGATCCTTGAGCAACCCCAAGGCGTCCAGCCCAAGCATCTGCTTGAGGCCGCCATTGCCGGTCTCGGCTTTCATTGGCGCAGTGCGTGGCAAGGTGAAGCTGTAGAGGCCCAGCAACAAGGATGCAATGGCCGACATCAGGAAGGTGTTGCGCAACCCGCCCGTTGCAATCGCGGACTGGGAGTCCCAGGCAAACACAAAGCTGATCACCAGGCCGGCGACGATCCAGCCGAGGGTGCCCCACACGCGGATTCGGGAAAACTCCAGCGCCGGATCGCTCATCTGCCGGAACGCCACGGAATTGACCAGGGCCAGGGTGGGCATGTAAATCATCATGTATGCCAGCACATAGGGATAAAACGTGCTGAAGTCCGGCGCCCGATACAGTTGATAGAGCAACACCGCGCCCACCAGGTGCAGCACCGCGAGGATGCGTTCGGCATTGAAAAAGCGGTCGGCGATCAGACCGATCACGAACGGCGCGATGATCGCCCCCCAGGACTGGGTCGAGAACGCCATGCCGATCTGTCCGCCACCGGCCCCCAGGGTGCTGGCGAGAAAGGTGCCGAGGGTAACGAACCAGCCACCCCAGATAAAGAACTGCAGGAACATCATTGCGCTGAGCCGCGCGGTCATCATGGTCATGAAAGTCACCGTCTTATTGTTGTTTTTTCTGTGAGAGAGGATCGGTTTCAGGCGTCCGGCAGCCCCAACAGTCGTCGATTGAACGCTGCGTCGGCCGACACACTGGCGAAATCATCGAACGCCTTGCCGGTCTTGCGGATCATGTGCCGCTCGATGAATGCCGCGCCTTCTGCGGCGCCCTGCGCGGAGTCCTTCAGGCAGCATTCCCACTCCAGCACGGCCCAACCGCTGTAGTCGTATTGAGTCAGCTTGCTGAAGATCGATTTGAAGTCGATCTGGCCATCACCCAGGGAACGGAAGCGCCCCGGCCGCTCCACCCAGCCTTGATATCCGCCGTACACACCGGAACGGTCATCCGGGCGGAACTCGGCGTCCTTGACGTGGAACATGCGGATGCGCGCGTGGTAGCGATCGATGAAGCCGAGGTAGTCCATTTGCTGCAGCAGCAGGTGGCTGGGGTCATACAGAATCGCAGCACGGGGATGGTGATCGACCGCCTCCAGAAACCGCTCGAACGAGGCGCCGTCGTGCAGGTCTTCGCCGGGATGGATCTCGTAGCACAGGTCGACGCCGGCCTCTTCGAAACAATCGAGAATCGGCAGCCAGCGCCGGGCCAGTTCGGCAAAACCTTGCTCGACCAACCCGCTCGTCCGCTGCGGCCAAGGGTAGATATAGGGCCAGAGCAAGGCACCGGAAAAGGTCGCATGGGCTTTCAAACCCAGGCGCTGACTGGCGCGGGCGGCCAGTTTCAATTGGTCGATGGCCCAGGCGGTGCGCGCCTCGGGCTGGCCGCGCAAATGTGCGGGTGCGAAGTCATCGAACAGCGTGTCGAACGCCGGGTGCACCGCCACCAATTGGCCTTGCAGATGCGTCGACAATTCACTGATCTCGACACCGGCCTGGGCACAGACGGCTTTCAATTCGTCGCAATAGCTCTGGCTCTCGGCCGCCCGTGCAAGGTCGATGAACTGTGTGCCCAGGGTCGGCAACTGAATGGCTTTGTAGCCTTGGGATGCCGCCCACCCGGCGATGTTGGCCAGGGTGTCGAAAGGCGCTTGGGCGGACATGAACTGCGCGAGAAAGATCCCCGGACCGCGCAGGCCGGCTGAGGTTTGAGAGGTCACGGTCTTCTCCGGATTCATGGGTTGCACACCAGTTCGGTCCACTTGGCGTCGCCGCGATGGTTGGCGATGGCCGTCTCGATGAATGCCATGCCGCGCAGGCCAACATCGATGCCGGGCACGCCCGCAGCATCGTGCCCGGCGACCTCGCCACGGATGGCATTGGCGAGGTCGCCGTACAGGTTGGCCATGGCTTCGAGGTAGCCCTCGGGATGCCCGGCGGGCAGGCGCATGCGTTGGTTGGCGGCGTCGCACAACCACGGCTGGCCAATACCGGAACGCAAAATGCGCATGGGTTGGTCGAGGGCGCGATGGATCAGACTGGCGGGTTCTTCCTGACGCCACTCCAGCCCGCCCTTGTCGCCGTAAACACGGATTTTCAGCGGGTTCTCTTCGCCTGCGCAGACCTGGCTGGCGATCAGCACCCCGCTGGCGCCGCCGGCCATCTTGAACAGCATCGAGGCGTCATCGTCCAGTTGGCGACCGTCGATGTGCACGCCCAGCATCGCGCTCAAATGCTGGATAGGCCTATCCGCGACAAACTCGGCCAGGGAAAAGGCATGGGTGCCGATGTCCCCGATGCAGCCGCCCAACCCGGATTGTTCGGGTCGATCGCGCCACGCTGCCTGCTTGTTGCCCTGCCCGGCCACATCCTGGCTGAGCCAGCCCTGAGGGTATTCGACGATCACCTTGCGCACCGGGCCGATCACGCCGCCACGCACCATGTCGCGCGCCTGCCAGACCATCGGATACCCCAGATAGGTATGGGCCAGGCCGTATAGGCGGTTGCTGCGTTCGACCACGGTTTTGAGTGCGATTAACTCGGCCAGATTCAGCGCCGCCGGTTTTTCGCTGAACACATGGAATCCGGCGCTCAAAGCCTGGCTGGCCACTGGCGCGTGCAGGTGATTGGGGGTGACGATCACCACCAGCTCCAGGCGTTGCTCGGCGGGCAATGCACGTTCGGCCTCGAGCATCTGCCGCCAGTCGCTGTAGCAGCGTGAAGCCGGCAAGCCCAGCGCCACGCCGGTGTTCTGATTGTTTTCGGCATCGCGGCTGAAAGCACCGCACACCAGTTCAAAACGGCCATCGAGCCCGGCCGCCTGACGGTGGGCTTTGGCGATGAAGGCACCTTCGCCGCCTCCGACAAAGCCCATTCTTATTTTCGGCACTGCTGCGTTCATCGCAAAAGCTCTCTGTTGGCTGGAAACCGGTCATGATGTAACCGGTTACATCGTGCCCGAAATTTAGGCGCAGTCGGGCGAAGTGTCAAACGGCGGATTAACATCCACGGCCATTTCAGTGCACCGGCGACCTGCGGTAAGCTCGCCGGCCGTGTGTTCCGCTAACGAGGTGGTCTTGTCCAATATCCGTGAAGTAGCCCGGCTGGCCGGCGTCTCGGTGGCCACGGTGTCAAGGACACTGAAGTCACCCGAGCGTGTGCTCCCCGAAACCCGAGACAAGGTCAACGCCGCCGTGGAACAGGCCGGTTACCGACCGAACCTGATGGCGGTGCAGTTTCGTTCGCGTCGCACCGGTAACCTGGTGATTCTGGTGCCAGCCATCGCCAACACCTTTTTCGCCCGGGTCATCAGCGGCGCGCAACAGGCGGCACAGGCCGCCCACTATCGGCTGCTGCTGTGCGACACCCAAGGCCGCGAAGACATCGAACGGGAGTTCGCCGAACTGGTGTACAACCATCAGGCCGACGGCGTGATCCAGTTGCGTGCGTTCGATCCGTTTTCAGAACCCTTCCCCAACACCGAACTCGCGCCCATCGTCAACGCTTGCGAAGTGATCCAGGGCGGGCGTCATCCCACGATCAGCCTCGACAATCGCGCCGCCGCCAAGGCCATGACCGAACATTTGATCGAACTCGGTCATCGGCGGATCGGCCTGATCAAGGGTCCCAAAAGCAGCCCGTTGACCCGCGACCGCGTGGCCGGTTATCAGGATGCTTTAAGCGAAGCCGGAATCGATTGCGACCCGACACTGATCTGTCACGGTGACTTCAGCCTGAAAGCCGGTCATGACGGCGCCGCCGCGATGCTGGCATTGCCCGAACGCCCCACCGCGCTGTTCTGCGAAAACGATGAAATGGCCATCGGTGCGTTGAAAAGCATCAAGCAACGGGGCTTACGTGTACCCGAGGATATTTCCCTGGTGGGGTTCGACGACATTCCCTTCGCGGCCTATTGCGACCCGCCGCTGACCACCATCGCCCAACCTGCTGAACTGTTCGGCCAGAAAGCCGTCGAGATGCTGATCGCGTTGATCGAGAAAAAACCGCTGGCGCAGCGGCATGTGGTCCTGCCGTTCGAGTTGACGTTGCGCGGCAGCACGGCGACGGTGCGACCGGCAAACTAGCGTCGCCTGACACACCGCCTTCGCGAACAAGCCCGCTCCCATAAGACTTTGGTTACAGGCCTATTTCAATCCCTGAATTGCGTCAGTTGCTGGCTCAGCGAGCCGGCCTGGTCGCGCAGTTGTACCGACTGTTCGAGCAGGCTGCGGATCGCATGATCGTTCTGTTCGGAGATGCGGCTGACGCCCTGGATCGCCACAGACAGTTGCTCACCGGTGGCCGCCTGGCTCTGGGTCTGGCGCGCCACTTCGCTGATGCGCGTCAGAATATCCTGGGCATGCTGGCGGATCTGATCCACGCCCTGGGCCGAGGTGGTCAATTGCACCACGCCCTGGCGCACCGCTTCGCCAACTTGCTGAACGTTGGCCACAGTGTTGCGCACGTCCGAACCAATGGCGCCGATCATCTCGCCGATTTCACCGGTCGAGCGACTGGTGCGTTCGGCCAGTTGCCGGACTTCATCGGCCACCACCGCAAAACCACGCCCCTGCTCCCCTGCCCGCGCCGCTTCGATTGCCGCGTTGAGGGCCAACAGATTGGTCTGGTCGGCGATGCTGCGAATCACCGCGATGATCCCTGCTATCTGCTGCGAACGTTTTTCCAGGTCGCCCACCGCGCCGGCAACCACGTCCATGGTCTGGTCGATGTGGGTGATGCCGGCCAGGGTCTGGCTCATGTCGGTGGAAATGTTGGTGGTCAGCACCTCGGTGTTGCGCGCCAGTTGCTCCACGTCTTCAGCCTGCTGGGACATTTCGGTCACCGAGTGCGCCAGCGCAGTGACGCCGCTGGCCATCTCTTCGGTGGCGGTGTGCTGTGAAGTCGCCCGTTCGGCCACGGCCTGGGTGGTATCCCCCAGGTGATTGGAGATCTGCATCAGTGCGGTGCTGCTATGGCGAATCGAACCCACCAGATCGCCCAGGCGCTGGATGAATTGGTTGAACGCGCCAGCCAACTTGCCGGTTTCATCGCCACTGCGTTGTTCGAAACGCAGCCCCAACTCGCCCCCCCAGGCCTGGATGCCGACCGTCAGCCCCGACAGCGGGCGGATCTGCCACGCCAGCAGGTGCCACAGCACAATGGCCAGCACCAGCAATGCCACCAGGCCGATGAACACGGCGGTGTAGAGGAAATGATTGATGCCCGCCATGGCCTCGTCCAGCGGGTAGGCCACCATCAACGCCCAGTTGTTCGGCGCCTTGCCGATACGCACCGGTTGCAGCACGTAACCCCAGCCATCGTGTTCGAAACTGTAGGGCTTGCCCGCCTTGATCGCGTCCTTGGCGGCGCCCGGCAATTCATCGGCCGGCTGGCTCAGGCGCTTGGCATCAGGATGGCTGGCGTACAGGCCATCGCTGGAAACCAGCGCGCCGTAGCCTTTGTAGGCATCGATGGTCGAGAGCTGACGGTTGATGCTTTCCAGCGGAATATCGACCCCTGCCACACCCACCGCTTTTCCGCCCTGCAACAGCGGCACCATGATCGACACCAGCATGACCTGCTGACCACTGCCAATACTGTAGACATAAGGCTCGGACGCCCATGGCTGGCGTGTATGCAGTGGCCGGTAGTAATACTGGTTATCGGCGTTTTCCGGGGTGTAACCGCTCAACGCCTCGGACTTCACTGTGCCACTGGCACGGTTCCAGTAGGTCAGATAACGGCCCGTGGCGTCATGATTCGGTTGGTTGACGAACTCACTGTCCTTGCCATCGAATGCATTGGGTTCCCAGTACTGCCCAAGGCCCAGCAGCTTGGAATTGGCTTCGAACAGCTGACGGGTCATGGCATCGGCGGTCTTGCGATCGACCTGCTGTTGCTGCATCGCCGTGGCGACACTGGCCAGGGATTCGGCCACGGTGTAACCGGTACCGAGTTCGACTTCTACTTCCTTGGCATTGGCCTTGACGATGGTATCGACCAGCGCAAAGGTTTCTTTGACGGAGGAGCCATAGGCGATGTAGGCGATGGAACCCAGCAGCAACGCCATGACGACGACAGTTCCAGTGAGCGCCGTCCAGAACAGCTTGAAGTGCAGTGAGCGATTAGGCATGAGCATTCTCGAATGAGCGATACGTCAGCCAGCACAGCCCGCGCAAAAATGTGAGTGCAGCCGCCCTGCTGGCAAGTGATTTATAGTTGATATCATTTTGCCACTATATCGATGGGCAGGGCCTCGATGCAACCGAAATGAACAGGTGTTCAATCAAGAAAATGGCTGGAGAAAAATCGGCTGCAAATGCCCGTCCAGACACGTCCGGCAAGAACGTGTCCAAGGGATGAAACGGGTCTTTTTTGTCGGCGCTTACAGGCATGCCTGTGCAGCACGCTCCAGTGAGGAAGCACCGAACGTCGACGCCAGCAGCGCGCGTTCGTACAAGTACACCTTGCCGCCCTCTGACGTTTTGTAAGCCTCAAGCACATCATTCGCCGTGACCTTGCTCGCCACCACAATTCGATAGCTGCGCTGGGTTTCCGAGACCGTCGCGTTCAGCGAATCTTCCTGCAGTTTCGGCAAGACGCACTGCGCGTAATCCGCGGGCGCCTTTTTCGTCTGTAAGGTCAGGGTCGGGTCGTTAGGGGTAGAAGCACAGCCCGACAACAGCAAGGATGCGGCAATAGCCAGTCGGGAAATCATGTTCATCGCGCCAATTCCTGGGGAAGCGTTTTAGGTAGGCGCGATTTTCCTTGTTTGTCGCAAACAACAGAACTTGTGATGGGTGATGGTCACTATTATTCGAACGAATAGTAAAAAACCGTGCTGATGTCCTCACTTTTCCTTGAACGCTTCACGCCGTGCCTGTCGCTCCTGGACATAGGCCGCCGAAGGCTCGCTGATCAGTTCTTCACGGCGTAGCAACTCTCCACAATGCTCGCACAGCGGCCCCAAACCGGCGGATTGACCGCAAGTCCGATGGGTATAACGCACCGCCAACCCTTCCTCCTGCGATTTGCACCAGGTCTCTCCCCAGGCACGCAGGGCCAGCACCACCGAGTAAAACGCCTCGCCCTTGGCGGTCAGGTGATATTCGTAACGCAGCGGCCGTTCGTTATAGGGGCGACGCTCGACCATCCCGTCCGACTCCAGGCTTTTCAAGCGCGCAGCGACCATCTGCGGCGTACCTCCGGTCTGCGCCTGGATCTCGTCGTATCGATGGTTGCGCATGAACAACTCGCGCAACACCAGCACCGTCCATCGATCTCCGACGATGTCTTCGGCCCGTGCAATCGGGCACAAAGTTTCGGGACTACTCTTTTTTACGGCCATGCAGGCTTGCCTCTTTTACAGTAACTATGATTATCATATCTACGCCATGCCGGGGCAAGCCCTTGGCACAGGTCAGCCAACCTCTCTGGAGAATTCGTCATGTCGAACGCTGCCTACCCGCTGGATCGCACCGCCTACCTGCTGGTCGATCCCTACAACGATTTCCTGTCCGAAGGTGGCCGGGTCTTTCCCTTGATCGAGCCGATCGCCGAACAGGTCGACCTGCTCGATAACCTGCGAGCCCTGGATCGCACTGTTCGCGCCCTGGACATTCAGGTGGTCATCGTACCGCACCGTCGCTGGGAAAAAGGTGACTACGAAAACTGGGATCACCCAAGTCCTTCCCAATGCAAGATCCAACACATGCACCACTTCGCCCGTGGCGAATGGGGTGGTGAATGGCACCCTGATTTCGCCCCGAAGGAAGGCGACATCATCGCCTCGGAGCATTGGGGCTCAAGCGGCTTTGCCAACACCGACCTGGATTTTCGCCTCAAGCAAAAAGGCATCACCCACGTGATCATCGTCGGTCTGCTGGCCAATACCTGCATCGAAGCCACCGCCCGTTACGCCCAGGAACTGGGCTACCACGTCACCCTGGTGCGCGATGCTACCGCCGCGTTCAAACCGGAAATGATGCACGCCGCCCATGAGTTGAACGGTCCTACTTTCGCCCATTCGATTGTGACGACCGAGCAACTCATCGCCACCCTGCAGCCGTGAGACCCAACATGAAATTGACTGGAAACCTCTTGATCGGCAACCGTGAAATCCCTGCCAGCGAAGGCACCATGAAGGCGCTCAACCCCGCCTCCAATCAGTGTATCGAGCCGGATTTCGCCTTCGGCGGCATCGCTGATGTCGACCTGGCGGCGAACCTTGCCGATGAGGCATTCGACCATTACAGCCATACCTCGCTTGCCGAGCGTTCGGCGTTTCTTGAGCGCATCGCCGACAATCTCGAGGCCGTGAGCCAGGAACTGGCGGCACGCACGGCGCTGGAAACCGGTTTGCCCGAGGCCCAGTTTTTGGGCGAAGTCGCCAGGGCCGCCACCCAGTTCCGTCAGTTCGCCGATGTCGTTCGCAAAGGACGTTTTCTGCATCTGGCCATCGATCCGGCCCAGCCCGATCGCCAGCCACGTCCGCGCATGGATCACCGCCTGCAGAAAATCGCCATCGGCCCGGTGGCCGTTTTCGGGGCGAGCAATTTCCCCATCAGCTACTCGGTGGCCGGGGGCGATACCGCCTCGGCACTGGCAGCGGGCGCAACCGTCATCGTCAAGGCCCATAACGCTCACCCGGGTTCCTCGGAAATCCAGGCCCGGGCCATCCTCAAGGCCGTGCAGGAAAGCGGCTTGCCGGAAGGCGTGTTCTCCATGGTGCGTGGCGGCGGCAACGCCATTGGCGAAGCCCTGGTCGACCATCCGTTGATCAAGTCCGTGACCTTCACCGGCTCCGAACAGGGCGGCATGGCCCTGTATCGCCGCGCGCAACTGCGCCCTGACCCGATCCCGGTGTTTACCGAGATGACCAGCGTCAACCCGACGTTCATCCTGCCCCAGGCACTCGCCGCACGAGGCGCGCAGATCGGTGACGGTTTTGTCGAACGCATGCTGGTCAATGTGGGCCAGGCCTGCCTCAAGCCGGCGATTCTGATCGCGGTAGAAGGCCCGGGCTTCGAAGCCTTGCGTACCGCCATGGTCAAACGCGTGACCGATGCACCGGCGCGGCCGATGCTGACGCCGGGGATTCACGGGGCTTACCTCAGTGGCCTCGACCAGCTGCAAAGCGCCGGCGCAACCCTGGTTGCCATCGGCTCGGTGGCCCATGCCGACCTTGATGGAAGATCAGCATTGCTTGAAGTCGACGGCCAGCGTTTCCTGGCTGAGAACGCATTGGCCCATGAAGTCTTCGGGCCCGCGGCACTGCTGGTGAAGGCCAGGGATGAGGCCCAGATGTTTGCGGTCGCCCGCTCGCTTCGCGGTCAGCTCAGCGCGACGCTGCATCTGGAGGAAGAAGACATGGAACTGGCCCGGCGCTTGTTGCCGGTGCTGGAGCGGCGCACAGGACGGATCGTGGTCAACGCCTTCGCCCATCCACAGGAGGTTTCTTTCGCGACGATTCATGGCGGACCGTTCCCGGCTTCGTCGGACAGCCGCTTCACCTCGGTGGGCATGACCTCCATCGAACGCTTCCTGCGCCCGGTGACGTACCAGGGATTCCCGGACGCGTTGTTGCCGCAAGCACTGCGTGAGCTCAATCCCCTGGGATTGCCACGTAGTGTGGAGGGTCAATAACCGATATGTGGGAGCGAGCCTGCTCGCGAAGGGGCTGTATCAGTCACCAACGATGGCGGATGCCAGGCCGCTTTCGCGAGCAGGCTCGCTCCCACAGGTAATCGGGTCAGGTCAGGAGAACGCGGTTGTCGGGGCTTTCTACATGGCACACATCCGGTTCCGCCCGTTGCGCTTGGCCTGGTACAACCCGTCATCCGCACGGGTCAGCAGGCTTTCCAGGTTGTCGCCGGGTTGCACGAAGGCCACGCCGAAGGACGCGGTGATGGTGTCGAGTACGGTGTCGGTGCCCCGCGCCTTGATCCGCAACGACTGGACCTTCAGGCGCAACAGCTCGGCGAAGGCGCAGGCGTGGTCAAGATCAGCGCAGTCTTCGAGCACCACGCAGAACTCTTCGCCGCCGTAACGTGCGGCAAAGGCGTTGGGCGCCAGCGCACCACGCAGCACCTGAGCGACATGCTGCAATACCCGGTCGCCCAACGGGTGACCGTATTGATCGTTGAATTGCTTGAAGTGATCGATATCCAGCATCACCAGCGCCACACGTGCGGTGCCCTTGGCCAACGCCTGCTCCAGCAAGCGGGTGAAGGCCGTCCGGTTCAGCAGCTCGGTCAAGCCATCCAGCGTCGCCGCTTGTTGCGCACGCTCGAGTTTGTCGCGCAACGTCTTGATCTCGTTTTGTGCCGAGTGCAGTTGGGAAAGGAACTGCTCCTGTTGACGCTGCATCAACCGGGTGCTCTGCTGCAGTTCGTTCAAGATGCCCGGCAAACGATCGCTGACCGGTTCCTCAAGCATCTCCAGGCACTCCCCGAGTCGATTCTGGAAATGGACACTGCCCCTGACGCTGCGCGAAACATCGCGTTCCATGCCATCGACCAGCGAGATGACCTGTTGCTGCTCCGCGCGGGCATCTTCCAGCTCGTCACGGATGATGTACTCGCGAAACAACCGGGTCGCGGATTCCGGCGGGCAACCGTCGAAGTCTCTGACAACGCGGTCCAGATGGCGATTGAGTTCCGGTTCCTGGCCTTTGCTGTAGGTGTACCACAGCGCGTAATGCACCGGATTGGGCGGGATATTGTGGCGAACCATCAGGGGAACGGCTTGCTTGAGCAGCGCCGCCGCCTCGCGGGAGTCTTCCGGATAAAGCGCTAGAACATTCGCACGCGATTCAGATTGGCTCATAACATCACTGTGGTGGTTGATCATCGGCATTGAAGCAGCGCGCTGAGCATACCGATACACCTGACAAACGGCTATCCCGGTTTGAATTGAACAGGCGATTTCATGCCTCACCAGCCCCCTTGTGGGAGCGAGCCTGCTCGCGAATGCGATGTATCAGACAACATTGATGTCGACTGAAACGCCCTCTTCGCGAGCAGGCTCGCTCCCACAAGGATCCAACGGCTTCAGGGCCGGATATAGGGCTCGATAAATCCGCAACCGAGGATTTCGTTCAAGCGCCTGGCATCGCTCAAACGCCGAAACAGCCCTGGCGTCATCCACGGTGCACGGCCGTCGACATTGGGCGCCCCGGATCCGGTCCGCAGATCGTCGATCAGAATCGAGCGGGTTTCGAAGGAGACCCGCGTCAATCCGCTGCTGTTGCCGACGCCGACATGGGCATGCGCGCCCGAAAAGGCAATCAGGCTGCCCGGTGCGATATCGACGGCAATGCCTTGCTGCGGATCGATCGCCTCCAGCAGATGCGGGATGGCCTCGTCGGCATCCACCGCGTTGCGACCGTCGCGATGGGAGCGTTGCAAAATCGCCTGCATGTCGAAATCCGCGCTGGAATTGAGCAGCGGTCGCTGCCACAACGCCGGATACAAGGCGAAGGTGCGCCCCGTGGTGATTGGATAAATCGGTGCCCACCAATTGGTCTGGGCATACAGATTAGAGCCCCAGGTGTCGCGGTGAAAGGCGATGGTGGCCGTGGTGCGGGCGCGTGGCGCGACGTGCTGCGGTTCACGGTGTGGCTGAAAACGCAGGTGCAAGCGATCGCAAGCCAGGGCGTCCAGGTCAATCCCGATACTCTCGACGACAGCCTGCCAGCACCGCTGGATGTCGGCTGCGCTGGCGAAAGCGTTCTGGCATTGGGAAAAACGTACGGTCTGCTCGCTGTGGCTCAGGTGACGATGAATCGCTTGTGGCGACCACGGATGCAGCGCCTCCTCGAGCAACTCACGGGCGACCGCCACCAGCGCTGCCATGGCCGGCAAGTCAGTGACGCGAATGATCTCCCCGGCATAGATCCGGTCGTGAAATTGCCGAGCGCCGCCCGGTATGTCCAGCGCACTGTACATGGCCTGAAGTCCCCTGAAATGCGCCTCTGACTCTAGCGCCGCCCCTTCACTGCGCAAAGGCTCAGCTAAAGCAAAAAGCAGCGGATCAGGTTGGGTTCAACAACGCCTGGCGCAGCAGCCTGGCCGCCGGCGAATCCGGTACGCCTTTGCGCGAAACCAGCTCATACGGCTCGCTGCGCGAGGTAATGGCCAGCGGCAGCGTGGTGGTGAAGCCGTTGCCGGAACAGAAGTTCGCCACGTCGGTGGAGACCAGCGCCACCAGCGTCGGGTTCTCCTGCAACAACGACAGCGTGGCAAAGGCCGACGTGGTTTCCAGCAAGTGCACCGGAAAGCGCAGGTTGGCTTCGTGAAACTCCCGTTCCAGCAGCAGGCGCATGGGCATGTTGGCGCGGTAGACCACCCAGCGATAATCCACCAGATCCTTCAACGTCAGCCTCCTGGCATAGGCGAATGGATGCTGGGTGCTGGCGATCACCGCCAGGGTTTCCTCGACGAAGGTCGCGCTCTCATACAGATAGGGCGTGGTGCTGATGGTGGTGCGACAGATCGCCAGGTCCAGCCGTCCGGCGTCGAGCTGGCCCAGCAGCGCGGCGCTGGTGTCTTCGACGATCTCCACGGACATTTTCGGGTTGTCGGCGATCACCCGGCTGATCGCCGTGGTCAACAGCGGCACGGCGCCCATGATGGTGCCTACCGACACCCGCCCGCCCTCGCCGCTCATGATGCCGATGATCTCTTCGCGCAGGTGCGCAAGATCGGTCTGGATCAACCGCGCGTAACGAATCACCGAGCGCCCGGCATCGTTTGGCTCAAGCCCGCGGTTAGTACGGGTGAACAGCGACGTGCCGAAAGTGGTTTCGATTTCCTGCAGTGCCTTGCTGGCGCCGGGCTGGGTCAGGGCCACCTGCTTGGCCGCGCCCAGCAAGGAGCCGTGCTCATCAAGGGCTATCAACAAGCGCAATTGCTTGATGTGCAAGCGGGACATGATCGAGTTGAGTGAGGGCGTCATCAGGGTTAACTAAAAGTTATAGAGGTATCGAAAGTTGTCAGTATCGGGGTCACCACGACGGCCCTATAGTCCGCTCCACAGTCAGGCAATGCAATGGGTTTGACCATAGCGCCACCGCGCTGGCGCCGCGAACCGATTGCGACAATAACAATCCTGTATAACTTGTGGTGAATCATGTCCCTCATCAATTACGTCACCAAAATCCAGTTCGGCTATGACAGCCTGCAGCATCTGTCCGCCGAAGCCGAACGGGCCGGCATCACCCGTGCATTGATTGTCACCGACCTGGGCGTGCGCAATGCCGGCATCGTCGACAAGGTCATCGCCGCCCTCGGCGCCAACCGCCCTTACACAATCTTCGACGCGACCCCACCCAACCCGAACGAACACGCCGTGCGTGAAGCGGTCGCGCAATACCGCCTTGGCGAGTGCGACGGCATCATCGCGGTCGGCGGCGGTTCTTCCATCGACCTGGCCAAGGGTGTGGCGGTGTGCGCCACCCATGACGGCCCGCTGCAAAGCTTTGCAGTGATCGAGGGCGGACTGGAACGCATCACTTCGGCCACCGCGCCGTTGATCGCGATCCCGACCACCGCCGGTACCGGCAGCGAAGTCGGCCGAGGGGCCATTCTGATTCTCGACGACGGTCGCAAGGTGGGCGTCATCTCTCCTTATGTTGTCCCTCGCGTGGCCATCTGCGATCCCGAACTGACCCTCGGCCTTCCCCCGATGCTCACGGCCGCCACCGGCATGGATGCTATCGCCCATTGCATCGAGACCTTCATGGCCCCCGCCTTCAATCCGGCTGCCGATGGCATCGCCCTCGACGGCTTGTGGCGCGCCTGGGGTCACATCGAGCGCGCTACCGCCGAGCCCGGTGATCGCCAGGCGCGGTTGAACATGATGAGTGCGTCGATGCAGGGCGCACTGGCGTTCCAGAAAGGCCTGGGCTGCGTGCACAGCCTGTCCCATGCCTTGGGTGGCATCAATCCGAAGCTGCACCACGGCACCTTGAACGCGATATTCCTGCCGGCGGTGGTGCACTTCAACGCCGACTCCCCCACCGTGCGCGACGAGCAAAAACTCGAACGCCTGCGCCATGCCATGGGTCTGGCAGCCGACGCCAACATCGGCTCGGCCATCGAAGCCATGACCCGACGCCTGGGCCTGCCGACCCGCCTGCGCGAAATCGGCGTCGACGAAAGCCTGTTCGAGCACATCATCGAGGGCGCGCTGCACGATCACAGTCACAAGACCAACCCGCGCGAGGCATCCAGCGCGGATTACCTGACGATGCTCCGGCAATCGCTGTAAGCACCGCCGCACCCTGCTTTCCAACAATAAAAATTCAGGAGGCCAACCCATCGCCGCAATCACGCTTACGTTCTGGTGAAACGTGAAGCAGCGATGGCAGAACAACCATGAAGCCCACTGTCCTTTTCGAACGGCAGGACAACCTTGCCATCGTCACCCTCAGCAACCCGGGAAAAATGAATGCCCTCAACCTGTCCATGTGGCAGGACCTTGGGGACGTCATGAGCACACTGTCCGCCGACCCGAGCGTGCGCTGCGTGGTGTTGCGCGGCGAAGGCGAACAGGCCTTTGCCGCCGGTGCCGACGTCGGTGAGTTTCCAGGCGTACGCGCCAATCGTTCTCAAGCCCGCGTGTATGCCGAAGTCACGTCGGCGGCGATGCGCGCGGTTGCCCAATGCCAGCACCCGGTGATCGCGATGATCCACGGCGTGTGCGTCGGCGGCGGCCTGGAGATTGCGGCGCTGTGCGACTTGCGCATCTGCGGCACCTCCAGCCGCTTCGGGGCGCCGGTCGGCAAGCTCGGCCTGGTCATGTCCTATGACGAAATGGCCGGGCTGGTGGCGCTGGCCGGGCGTTCCACCACCCTGGAAATCCTTCTCGAAGGTCGCATCCTCGATGCCCAGGACGCCTACGTGAAAAACCTCGTGACCCGGGTCGTCGCCGATGCCGAAGTCGAAAGTGAAACCCTCGCCACTGCCCGGCGCATCGCCAACGGCGCGCCTCTGGTCGCCCGCTGGCACCGCCAGGCCGCACGCCAGCTCGAAGCCGGCCAGGCGCCCAGTGCGGCGCAGATCGATCACAGCTACTTCTGCTACGACACCGACGATTTTCAGATCGGTCTCAAGGCGTTCATCGCCAAAGCCAAACCACAATTCGAGGGTAAATGACATGGGACCGCTGACAGGAATGCGTGTGGTAGAACTGGCTCACATCATGTCCGGGCCGGTCTGCGGCATGATGCTGGCCGACATGGGTGCCGATGTCGTCAAGGTCGAGAAAGTGCCCGACGGCGATGACTCCCGGCGCTTCTCACCGATTATGGCCAGCGGCGAGTCCGCCTCGTTCATGGTGGTCAACCGCAACAAGCGCGGCATCGGCCTGAACCTCAAGACCGACGGCGGCCGCGACGTGCTGCGCCGCCTGCTGATGGACGCCGACGTGGTCACGGAAAACTACCGCGCCGGCACCATGGAGAAATTCGGCCTGGGCTACGACACGCTGAAAACCCTGAACCCGGGGCTGATCTACTGCGCAATCTCCGGCTACGGCCGCAGTGGCCCGTTCGGCGACAAGGGCGGTTTCGACCTGATCGCCCAAGGCATGAGCGGCATGATGAGCATGACCGGTGAAGCCGGGCGTGAGCCGGTCAAGGCCGGTTCGCCGGTGGCCGACATCAACTCCGGCATCCTCGCCGCGCTCGGTATCTGCGCCGCCTACGCCGCCAAACAAAAAACCGGGCTGGGGCAAATGGTCGACACCTCACTGTTCGAGGCCGGCCTGCAACAGATGTTCTGGCCGGCGGCGGCGTACTTCGCCGATGGCACCATCCTGCCGAAAATGGGCTCGGCCAACTCCACCAGCGCACCGTACCAAGTGTTCCGCACCGCCGACGGCTGGATCAACATCGGCGCCGCCAACCAGGCCAACTACGAACGCCTGGTCGAAGCCCTGGCCGTTCCGCAACTCAAGGCCGACCCGCGCTTCGCCAGCAACGCCCTGCGCATGCAGCACCGCCTGGCGCTGGTGGAAATCCTCAACGAAGTGCTGGTAGCCCGCACCACCGATGAGTGGATGGTGCTGTTCGACAGCCTCGGCCTGCCCGCCGGACCGGTACTGGACATCGCCGCCGCCCTCGCCCACCCGCAAACCCAGGCACGGGGCATGGTGGTGGAAACCCAGCACCCGACCGAAGGCCGCGTGCGCGGCATGGGCCTGCCGATTCACTTTTCCGACATGGACAACGCCCCACCACACACCAGCCGCCCGGCACCGCTGCTCGGCGAGCACACCCGCGAGGTGCTCAAGGAAAGCGGTTATGCCGAAGACGAAATCGATGACCTGATTCGCAGCAAGGCGGTGCTGGCACTGGCCTCCTGAACCGTCGAATCGCTCCCACAAAAAGAACAACAAGAACAACAAAAAGGTGAACAACATGAGCCGTATCTTGACCGAAGCCGTCAGCCGCCGATCTTTCCTGGTCGGTGCCGGCGTCACCGTTGGCGGTGCATTCGCCGCCAGCCTGCTGCCCACCAGCGGTGTGTTTGCCGCGACCAAACCCATTGTGCTGCGCTACAGCAGCAGCCTGCCCGACACCCATCCGCTGAACAAACAGATGAAGGCCGCGTCCGAGGCGATCAAGGCCGAAACCAACGGCGCCGTGGACCTGCAGGTGTATGCCAACGCCTCCATGGGCGGCGACACCGACATGCTGTCCCAGGTCCGCGCCGGTGCGGTGGATTTCATTCCCCTGCCCGGTGCGATTCTCTCCACCCTGGTGCCGGCGATGTCCATCGAGAGCATGCCGTTCGCCTTCAAGGACTATGAAACTGTCTGGGCCGCGCTGGACGGCAAACTGGGCGACTACGTGCGCGCCCAGACCACCAAGGTCGGGCTCATCCCGATGGAGAAAGTCTGGAACAACGGCTTTCGCCAGATCACCAGTTCGACCCGCCCGATCAACACGCCCGCAGACCTCGCCGGCTTCAAGTTACGTGTGCTGGTCAGTCCATTGTGGACCTCCATGTTCAGCGCCCTCGGCGCCGCCCCCACCGGCATCAGCATCAACGAAACCTATTCGGCGTTGCAGACCAAAGTCGTCGACGGCCAGGAAAACCCGTTGGTGGTGGTCGAGTCGGCACGTTTCTATGAAGTGCAGAAATATTGCTCGCTGACCGACCACATCTGGGGGGGGTTCTGGATCCTCGGCTCGGGCAAGACCTTCCCGAAACTGCCCAAGGACGTGCAGGAAATTGTCTCCCGGCAGATCAACGCCGCCGCTCTGGTTCAACGTCAGCAAGTGATCGACCTCAACGCCAGCCTGGAGCCGTCGCTGACCGCCCAGGGCATCACCTTCAACAAGGTCGACCGCTCACTGTTCCGCGCCGACTTGCAGAAGAAAGGTTTCTACACCCAGTGGAAACAGAAATACGGCGATGAAGCCTGGAACCTGCTTGAACAATACGCGGGTCAATTGTCCTGAGTCGGAGACACAGTCATGAAAAACGAGATACCTATGACGGACGTTTCTCCTGCTGAACGACTCAGCCCACGCCACACCGCACTGCGCCTTGGCCGCTCCCTCGACACCGCCCTGCGCTGGGCGACCGAGGGCAGCGCCGCGCTGCTGGTGATCCTCGAAGTCACCTTGCTGTTCTGCAACGTGTTCTCCCGCTACGTGCTCAACCAGCCGATTGTCTGGGGCGACGAAATGGCCTCACTGCTGTTCCTGTGGCTGGCGATGCTCGGTTCGGTGGTGGCGATGCGACGCGGCGAGCACATGCGCCTGACCTCGTTCATCACCCGCCTGCCGGCGGAAAAACGCGCCTTCGTCGACACCTTTGGCGCGGTGATCGTCATCACCTTTATCGTCATGCTGTTCTCGCCGGCCTGGGAGTTCGTCAGTGATGAATGGATCATCACCACCGCCGCCCTGGAAATTCCCAACGCGTTTCGCGTGTCGGCCATCGCCGTCGGCCTGAGCCTGATGCTGTTGACCTGCGTCGCACGGCTGCTGACCAGCGCGCGGCTGATCGACTTCACCGTGTCGGTGGCGATGCTCGGCTCGCTGGCGGCACTGCTGTGGGCCGGTGAAGGCACCCTGCTGCTGATGGGCAACTGGAACCTGATCGTGTTCTTCATGATCGGCGTAATGGGCATGATCGTCATCGGCGTACCGATCATGGTTGCATTCGGCCTGGCCACCGTGGCGTATCTGTCGACCATGACCAGCACACCGCTGACCCTGGTGGTCGGCCGCATGGACGAAGGCATGGCCAGCCTGATCCTGTTGGCGATTCCGTTGTTCGTGTTCCTCGGCGCACTCATCGAAGCCATGGGCATGGCGCGGGCGATGATCCGCTTCCTGTGTTCGTTGATCGGCCATGTGCGCGGCGGGCTGTCTTATGTGCTGATCGGTGCCATCTACCTGATCTCGGGGATTTCCGGTTCGAAAGCGGCCGACATGGCAGCCATCGCCCCGGCGCTGTTCCCGGAAATGAAGAAACGCGGCGAAGATGAAAACGAACTGGTGGCGATGCTCAATGCCTCCGGTGCGATGTCGGAAACCATTCCGCCGAGCCTGGTGCTGATCACCATTGGCTCGGTCACCGGTGTGTCGATTTCCGCGCTGTTCACCGGCGGTTTCATGCCGGCGGTGGTGGGGGCGATTGCCATGGCGGTGGTGATCTGGTGGAAAAACCGCAAAGGCGAGGCTTCTACCGGCAAACGCGCCTCGGGCAAGGAAATCGGCCATTCGCTCCTGCTGGCGGTACCCGCCCTGGCCCTGCCCTTCGTGATCCGCACGGCGGTGGTCGAGGGTGTCGCCACCGCCACCGAAGTCGCTGCCATCGGTGTTGCCTACACCTTCATTGTCGGCTTGCTGTGCTACCGCTGCTTCGAGTGGAAACGCCTGTACCCGATCCTGGTCAGCACCGCGTCGTTGTCCGGCGCGATCCTGATCATCATCGGCAGCGCCACCGCCATGGCCTGGGCCCTGACCCAGTCGGGCTTCTCCCACCAACTGGCGCAGGTGATGTCGACCGTACCCGGTGGCGCCTGGGGCTTCCTGATTATCTCCGCCGTGGCCTTCATTCTGCTCGGCAGTTTCCTGGAGGGCATTCCGGCCATCGTGTTGTTCGGGCCACTTCTTTTCCCGATTGCCAAGACCATGGGCATCAACGATGTGCACTACGCCATGGTCGCGATCTTCGCCATGGGCCTGGGTCTGTTCGCGCCGCCATTCGGGGTGGGTTTCTATGCCGCCTGCGCCATTGCCAAGGTCGATCCGAGCGGTGCCATGCGCCGGGTCTGGCCGTACCTCGGTGCGCTGGTCGTAGCCCTGGCGGTGTTGATCGCCGTGCCTTGGATCTCCATCGGTTTCCTGCCGTCCTGAATCACCTTTTGACACCCCTGCCGACGGTCGCCGCCGTGACCGTCGACACTCAAACACGAGGTTGCTTATGAATTTCTCCACCCTGGAAACCGGCTCAACCACCGAACGCCGGCTGATCGTCGACCCGCCGCGCACCATCTCGTTTCTTGGCGAGGACTTGCGCATCTACGCCACCCCGCGCCTGGTGGATGACATCGAGCAGGCTTGCCTGGACTACCTGCTGACCTTCCTCGACGACGGCGAAAATACCGTGGGCGCGGCGGTGGATATCCGCCACGTGGGCGCCACGCTGCTGGGCATGTCGGTGAGCATCGTGGCCACGGTCACCCGCATCGAAGGCCGCAGCGTCACCTTCAATGTCGAAGTGCGCGATGACGTGGAACTGGTGGCGACGGCGGCGCACACACGGGTGGTGGTCAACGTTGCCAAACTGCGCAGCCGCGTACAGGCCAAGGCGGCCGCAGCCGAAGCCGGCGAAGTCGATGATGGCGCGCTCAGTCCCGCACGCCTCACTGCGTCGCGTTGAGTGCCTCGACATGATCACCCTGCATGAACGCAACGGCTTGCCCAACCTCGCAGCCAAGGATGCACTGCCGATCGTCGATGCCCACCATCACCTGTGGGACCTCGGCAAGGGCCGCTATCCTTGGTTGCAAGACGAGTATCACGAGGATTTTTTCCTCGGTGACTACCATTCCCTGCGCCGTGACTTCCTGCCCGGGCACTTCCTCGCGCTGACCGAAAATCAACGCTTGATCGGCACGGTGCATGTCGAGGCCGAGCGCGCCCGGGATGAGCAGGTCGCCGAAACCCGTTGGCTCGAACAGGTAAACGCCCGCTACGGTTTCCCCAACGCGATCGTCGCCCACGCCTGGTTCGATCGCCAAGACAGTGCCGAGATCCTCGCGGCCCAGGCTGCCCGGCCGCTGGTCAAAGGTATCCGTTCTAAGCCGGTGACGTCGGCCTCGCCGGACGTCTCGATAGCCGGGGCGCCTGGTACCCTGCAGGACCCGAAATGGCTCGAAGGCTTTGCCCTGCTCGAGCGCTACGACTTGTCGTGGGACCTGCGCGTGCCGCCGTGGCACCTGGTGGAAGCGGCGCAAGTGGCAGCGATGTTTCCGCGGATCCGCATCGCTCTTAACCATACCGGCTTCGCCTGGGACCGCAGCCCCGAGGGCATGGCGCGCTGGCGCAGGGGCCTGGAAGCCCTGGCCTTGCAACCCAACGTGCACATCAAGCTTTCGGAATTCGGCCTCAAGGATTCGCCGTGGCGCTACGAGGACAATCGCATCGTGGTGCTCACCGCGCTGGAGATCTTCGGCACCGAGCGCTGCATGTTCGCCAGCAACTTCCCGGTGGCGGGGTTGCGCGCCTCCTACGACACCCTCGCCGATGGCGTCGCCGCGATGCTTGCGCCCATGGGCCGCGAGGTTCAGGAGGCGGTGTTCGCCGGCAATGCCCAACGTTTCTACCGTCTGGAGACACGCCATGAATGACCCATCGGCCATCGACTGGCGCGCGCGTTTCCTGGCCAGCGGCGATGACGCCGACTTGCCCATCGTCGATGCCCATCAGCACTACTTCGATATCGACGCCCATTACTACCCGTGGCTGAACGACCGGCCGTTGCGGCCGTTTCGCTACGGCGATTACTCGTCGATCTGCCGCAACTTCCTGCCCCGGGACTATCGCCGCCTGACCGGCACGCACCGGATTGTCCAGACCGTACTGATCGAGGGTGAGTGGGACCCGGCAACGCCGCTGGAAGAAGTGCGTTTTGTCGAGTCGCTGGCCGAAGATGAACCGACCCTTGCCGCCATGGTGGCCCAGGCCTGGCTCGACCGCGAAGACGCCCCCGACCTGTTGCGTGAGTACGCCCGACACCCGTTGGTGCGCGGCATACGCCACAAACCGACGGTCATCCGCCGTGAAGACTGGCGTGCAGATTTCGCCGCGCCCGGTTCGATGCGTGATCCACGCTGGCGGGACGGCTACGCCCTGTTGGCGGAGCACGGCCTGCACTTCGAGCTGCAAGCGCCCTGGTGGCATCTGCCGGAAGCGGCCGAGTTGGCCAGGGACTTTCCCGACGTGACCATCGTGGTCAACCACACGGCGCTGCCGTCCGACCGTTCCCGTGAAGGTTTGGCGGCTTGGCGTGAAAACCTGGCGTTGCTGGCCCGGGAACCGAACGTCGCGCTGAAGATTTCCGGCATTTGCCTCCCCGGCGAGCCATGGCCGGTGGACGCGAACCGCGGGGTGGTCAACGACGCGATTTCGATCTTCGGTGTCAGCCGTTGCGCATTCGCCACCAATTACCCGGTCGATGGCGTGGTGAACGGCATGAGCGAGATTCTCGACGGCTTCAAGACCATCGTTCGCGACCGCCCCGTCACCGACCGGCTGGCGCTGTTCCATGACAACGCCCGACGCCTTTACCGACTTGTTTGAATAGCCCTTCAGGAGTTCCCATGTTTGAAGTTTCAGGCCACAACTACATTGCCGGCACCCGGTCGGCCAGCGGTACCGTCACCCTGCAAAGCTTTGATGCCGGCACGGGCGATGCGCTGCCCTATCGCTTCCATTCGGCGACTGTGGAAGAGGTGAATGCCGCCGCCGAAGCGGCCGCCAGTGCCTACCCGATCTTCCGTCATCTGTCGGCCAAACGCCGCGCCGAATTCCTCGATGCAGTCGCCGCTGAACTGGATGCACTGGATGACAGCTTCATCGCCCTGGTGTGCCGCGAAACGGCCCTGCCCGCCGGACGCATTCAAGGTGAGCGGGCACGCACCAGCGGCCAGATGCGCCTGTTCGCCAGCACCCTGCGTCGTGGTGATTTTTACGGGGCGCGCATCGATCGGGCACTACCAGAGCGTCAACCATTGCCGCGCCCGGACCTGCGTCAGTACCGCACCGGCCTGGGTCCGGTAGCCGTGTTCGGCGCCAGCAACTTCCCGCTGGCCTTCTCCACCGCCGGCGGCGATACCGCTGCCGCGTTCGCCGCCGGTTGCCCAGTGGTGTTCAAGGCCCACAGCGGCCACATGGCCACCGCCGATTACGTCGCCGGCGCGATCCAGCGCGCCGCAGAAAAAACCAATATGCCCAAGGGCGTGTTCAATATGCTCTACGGCAGCGTCGGCGAGGCGCTGGTCAAGCACCCTGCGATCCAGGCCGTGGGTTTCACCGGTTCGTTGCGCGGTGGCCGTGCACTGTGCGACATGGCAGCGGCCCGTGCGCAGCCGATCCCGGTGTTCGCCGAAATGAGCAGCATCAACCCGGTGCTGCTGATGCCTGAAGCACTCAAGGCACGCGGTGACAAGATCGCCAGCGAACTGGCTGCTTCCGTGGTACTGGGCGCGGGCCAGTTCTGCACCAATCCGGGCTTGGTGCTGGGCATCCGTTCGCCGGAGTTCTCGGCGTTCCTCGAACGTTTTACCGCCGTCATGGCCGAGCAACCGGCGCAGACCATGCTCAACAGCGGCGCGCTGAAAAGCTACTGCCACGGCCTGGAAAACCTCGATGCTCACCCGGGCATGACGCGCCTGGCCGGTACAGAGCAACAGGGCAATCAGGCACGGCCACAATTGTTCAAGGCCGATGTCAGCCTGCTGATCGAGGGTGACGAACTGCTGCAGGAAGAAGTCTTCGGCCCGACCACCATCGTCGTCGAAGTGGCGGACCGTAACGAGTTGATCCAGGCCCTGCACGGTTTGCGCGGCCAGTTGACCGCGACCTTGATGGTCGAAAACACGGAGCTCGACAACCTGGGCGAGGTCCTGGCCCTGTTGGAACAAAAAGTCGGGCGCGTGCTGTTCAACGGCTACCCCACCGGAGTGGAAGTCTGCGACGCCATGGTCCACGGCGGTCCTTACCCGGCCACCTCCGACGCGCGCGGCACCTCGGTGGGAACCCTGGCGATCGATCGTTTCATGCGCCCGGTGTGCTACCAGAATTGCCCCGACAGCCTGCTGCCGGACGCACTGAAAAACGCCAACCCGCTGGGCATCGCCCGGTTGCTGGACGGCGTCATGAGTCGCGAAGCCCTGTAAGCCCGCGAATCAACGCAACGCCCCTCGCCCACTGTGAGTTCCATGACAGCAGCGCCTGGTCCGCCAGGCGCCGGGCATCGTTGTGCCTGAAAACGCTTGATCCCTACAAAAACAACAACAGAGGAAGTCCCATGCAAATGCAACGTCAACCGAAACAACCCCTGTCGAAACTGCTGCTGGCGATCAGCACCGCCATGCTGATCGGCTCAATCCTGCCCCCATCGGCCATGGCCGAAACATCGACCACCGCGACGACCACGCCCATGCAATGCGCAACCGAAACCACCCCGCGCTACACCAAGACCACCACCGGTTATCTGATGGTCCTGCGCATGGGCGACAACGCCTTCAAGGAACTGACCAAACTGGCCAGCGCCGAAAAAATCCCCAGCGCCTCGATCAGCGGCATCGGTTTTGGCAACGTGAAATTCGGGTTCTGGAACAAGGATAAAAAGGACTTCGACGCCAAGACCTTCAGCAACGTCGAAATGGCCAGCATCACCGGCTCCGTGGCGTGGAAGAACGATCAGCCTTCGATTCACATGCATGGCGTCGCCGGCGACAGCACCTTCCAGGCCTACGGCGGCCACATTCTCGACTTCGAAGTGACCACCGGCTCGATGGAGATTACCGTCATCGTGCACCCGCGTCGCCTGGAACGCGGGATCGATCCATGCATCGGCGCCAATGTGCTGGGTATCTGACCCCCGCGTCTGCCTCTCCCACCGCAACGGTGGGAGTTCCCCACTTCCAACGATAAAAAACGGGCGACCTACATGAGCAGTAAACACATAGCGGCAACCCTGGCGCTGGGCGGCATCGTGCTCGGCAACCAGGCACAGGCGGATTTTCTGAGTGACAGCAAAGCCACCCTGGGCCTGAAGAACTTCTACTTCAACAACGACAACCGCGACGGCACCGCCGCCCCTTCGAAAACCGAAGAATGGGCGCAGGGTTTCCTGCTGGACGTCAAATCGGGTTACACCGACGGCCAGGTCGGTTTCGGCGTCGACGCGCTGGGACTGATGGGGGTGACCCTGGACAGTGGCAAGGGGCGCCACGTCGGCAGCAGCATGATTCCCTCGGACAGCGATAACAGCGCCGTCGACGAGTGGAGTCGCCTGGGCCTGACCGGCAAGGTCAAGGTCTCGAAAACCGAACTGCGCGTGGGCACGTTGATGCCGAAGCTGCCGATCCTGGTGTCGAACGATGGTCGGCTGTTGCCGCAGACCTTTGAAGGCGGCCAGCTGATGTCGAGCGAGTTCAAGGACCTGACCTTGATCGGCGGACGAATCGAACACGCGACGGGCCGGGGTTCCAGCGATCAAACCGGCCTGGCGGCCACAGGCGGAACGCGGGAGAGTAACCACTTCGACTTCGCCGGTGGCGACTGGAAAGTGACCAAGGACCTGACCGCACAGTATTACTACGCACACCTGGACGACTACTACACGCAGCAGTTTTTCGGCCTGATCCACACCCTGGCGATCGCCGACAATCAATCGCTGAAAACCGACCTGCGCTACTTCAATACCGATTCATCGGGTGAAAACAGCAGCGGGACGTCCGGCTACCGGATCAGCGGTTACACCCAGGGCAATGACGGCGAAATCGACAACCGTACCTGGAGCGCCGCGCTGATTTACACCCTGGGCGCCCACGCCTTCACCGCCGGTTATCAAAGCGTGTCCAGCGGCAGCGGCTTCACCCAGCTCAACCAGGGTGGCTTGCCGGACAAGGGTGCCGGCGGCGCCAGCCTGTACCTGTACACCGACCGTTTGATCCAGACCTTCACCCGCGCGGGCGAACGCACCGCGTTCGGCCAATACGCCTACGACTTCGCAGCACTCGGCCTGCCAGGTCTGAAGGCCTCGGTCATTTACCTCAGCGGCGACAACATCAAGACTGCCAACGGTTCGACTCAGAAGGAATGGGAGCGAGACATCAGCCTCGATTACACCTTGCAGTCCGGTCCGCTCAAGGGGGTCGGGTTCGGCTGGCGCAATGGTGAGTCCCACAGCCAGGCGTCCCGGGATCAGGACCAGAATCGTTTGATCGTCAGCTACAGCATTCCACTGCTCTGACTCGACCCGACAAGCAATCCCTTGTGGGAGCGAGCCGACTGCAGGCGGCTCGCTCCCACAGAAGCTAACAGTTGAGCCATTAATCGCCTATTTCGGCATTGTCATGAAAGCGTACGATAATCAACTCGATTCATTGCTGGAGGGATGCCGGCTTCCTGAAGACTGTTTGCAGCGTGAGAAAACGCCATGTCCCTGAATGCGCTGTTCATCTACTGGCCACTGCTGGCAATCGCCATCGCCACCACCCTGTGCCGCCTGATTCACCAGGCCAAGGCCGCTGATCGGGCACTGGGCTTACAACGCCCCGAACGAGAGCGCTCAGGTTTCCCCCAGACCAGTTAATGGTGTCGGCACCACTGGTCAGACCGGTCATGCCAATTTTCCCTTTTCCCCTTGTATTCGCCAAAAAACCTGGCCTAAACTGCGCCTGCACTGGACATACCGGTAAGACCACAATAATTAAGTCCTGAATCTGATGCGCCACGCGCACGGCAGCCAGGACACCGACCAGGATTCCTCCCATGCTCAGATGGTGCTCGCGTTCAATCTTCCTTCAAGTGGTTCTCGGACTGGTGCTCGGCATCATCTGCGGGCTGACCCTTCCCGAATACTCTGCACAACTCAAACCCCTCGGCGACGGTTTCATCAAACTGATCAAGATGCTCATCGGCCTGATCGTGTTCTGCGTGGTGGTCAGCGGCATCAGCGGCGCCGGCGACTTGAAGAAAGTCGGACGCATCGGCCTCAAATCGGTGATCTACTTCGAAATATTGACCACCATCGCACTGGTGATAGGCCTGGTGTTTGCTTTCACCACCGGCATTGGCAGCGGCGCCAATATTCATCTGGATCAGCTGTCCGCCGCCGATATGGGCGACATCGCCCAACGCGGCCAGCACATGCACACCACCACGCAGTTCCTGATGGACCTGATCCCGACCTCGGTCATCGGTGCTTTCGCCGACAACAACATCCTGCAAGTGCTGCTGTTCTCGGTGCTGTTCGGCAGTGCCTTGAATCTGGTGGGCGAAGCGGCCTCGGGGATTTCCAGGCTGATCAACGAACTCAGCCACGTGATCTTCCGAATCATGGGCATGATCGTGCGTCTGGCGCCGATTGGTGTGTTCGGGGCGATTGCGTTCACCACCAGCAAATATGGCCTGGACTCGCTGCAGCATCTGGGCAGCCTGGTCGGCCTGTTTTACCTGACCTGCGTAGCGTTCGTGGCCTTGATTCTCGGTCTGGTGATGCGTCTGTCAGGCTTGAAGATGTGGCCCTTGCTCAAATACCTGCGCGAAGAGTTGCTGATCGTGATGGGCACCGCCTCCTCCGACGCCGTACTGCCGCAAATCATGCGCAAGCTCGAACATCTGGGCATCGGCAGCTCCACGGTGGGCCTGGTCATTCCAACCGGCTACTCGTTCAATCTGGACGGCTTTTCGATCTACCTGACCCTGGCCATCGTCTTCATTGCCAATGCCACCGGCACACCACTGGCGATGACCGACCTGCTGACCATTCTGCTGGTGTCATTGATCACCTCCAAAGGTGCCCACGGGATTCCCGGTTCCGCACTGGTGATTCTGGCGGCAACGCTGACTGCGATTCCGGCCATTCCGGTGGTCGGTCTGGTGCTGGTGCTGGCGGTGGACTGGTTCATGGGCATCGGCCGGGCGCTGACCAATCTGATCGGCAACTGCGTCGCCACGGTGGCCATCGCCCGCTGGGAAAAAGACATCGATATCCAACGGGCAAACAAAGTGCTTTCCGGTCAGGTGGGGTATACCTTCCAGCCGAGAAAACCGGTTGTTCCCGGACATCAGCAGGAATTTTAAACAAACTGTGCCCGCCCCACGGGCGGGCACATTGATCGCGACCTGGAGCGAAATGTGATTACCTCGTCAACCGTCGTCAATTCAGTGGTAGAAAAACTTCGGGCCGCTCTGGCCCGTGGTCAATGGCGCTCCGGCGACATGTTGCCGGGCCAGCGTGAACTGGCCGAGCAACTGGGCATCAGCCGCCCGAGCCTGCGTGAAGCGGTGATCGTGCTGGAAACCCTCGGGCTGGTGCGTTCGATGCCGGGCAAGGGCGTGGTGGTACTGGATGCCCACCCGGACGACAGTCAAAGCCATGACAGCGCGGTAGCCGGCGCGAGCCTCGAAGATGTGCTGCAACTGCGCTACACCCTTGAGCCCTTTATCGTCGGCCTGGTGGCGCAGTCGATCAGCAGCAAGGAAGTCGGGCAACTGCGCCTGACCTTGATGGACATGCGCGAAGCCCTGGAAGCCGGCGACAGCGAAGCCGGGGTCAACGCTTACATCGCGTTCCACGAAGAGCTGTTCACGCTGACCTCCAATCCGATTTTCCAGAGCGTGGTGCAGCAGACCAGCAATGCCCTCAAGCAAAGCGCCGACGTGCTGCGCAACTCGCCCGAACACCTGGCCGAGCGCCTCGAAGAAAACGAAGCCGTGGTACGCGCCATCCGCAGCAAGAACAGCGCTCAGGCCAGTGCCGAGATGCGTCGGCATATCCTTCGTGAAGGTCAGCGGATGGGCATCGAATTGAACATTCCGGAAGACAACCTCAGCCGTTGAACCCCGAACCTGAAAATTGAAGCTGGAGACAGGCCATGAACAGCGTAGCCTCACTGCAAACTCTTGTTGACCTGCCCTTCCCCATGTCTGCGGATGATCTCTATTCACGGGTCTTCGACGCCCTTCTTGAGCAGCGCCTCCTGCCCGGCAGTCGCTTTACCGAGGACAGCCTGGGACAGATGTTCGGCGTTCGACGCAGTGAGATTCGCAGCGTGCTGACGCGCCTGGCCCATCAGCACATCATCATCCTTCGCACCCATCACCGGCCGCGAGTCGCCGCGCCCGACGCCGAACAAACCCGGCAAACGCTGCACGCCCGACGGCTGGCCGAGATCACGCTGGTGCGGCTGGCCTGTCAGCGCCATGACCCCCTGGATGTAGACCGCTTGCGCGCAATCGTCGAGCGTGAACGCCACTGCACCGAGCGCGGCCAGGCACTTCGACTCTCCGGAGAGTTTCATCTGGCGTTGGCAGATCTGGCGGGGAATGCACCCTTGGCGCATTTTCTTGAAGGCCTGGTACCGCAGACATCGCTGGCGATTGCCCAGTTGGAAGCGCAGGTCGAGGGTTATTGCGATTGGCAGGTGCACGAAGCCGTTTTGGATGCGGTTGAACGTCGAGATGCGATGATGGCTGCAACCCTGCTCAGTCGACACCTGGATCATCTCGAGGGGATGTTGCTGAACGCACCGGCAGCGCTGCGCCAAAAGCGCATTGCCGGTTAGTCGACTTCACCGCAAATTCGGATCGCCACAAAAAAACAAATGTGGGAGCGGGCTTGCTCGCTCCCACAATGTATTGAGCGGTATCGCGGTCGTAGATACGGCTCGATAACCCCGCGACCCAGCCTCTCGTTCAGGCGTCAGAAGACGCCGTCAGCTCATTCTGTCAGACGTCGCTAATTCGTAATTTCTCGCCGGTCAGGCCGCGACTTTTTTCGTCCGCACAGTACATGATGTCAATGTGCCTTCCGCGCATGAAAACAACAGCCCCTCCCCCTTCGATTACTAACTGAATTAGTTGACCCAGGAAGACCGGACTATGGAAAGCTGGAAAATCAGGACTCATCTTCTGCTGCTGACCAGTGCTTTACTGCTGGGATTACTTTGTGTCGGCGGCCTTGGACTCAAGGGCATGCAATCGGCCGTCCGCAGCCTGGAAACCGTCTACCTCGATCGAGTCGTCCCGCTGCGGGACCTGAAAAAAATCGCCGACCTGTATGCAGTGAACATCGTCGATGCCACTCACAAAGCACGCAATGGCAACTTCACCAAAACGGAATCGCTGAGCCGGATCGAGCAGGCCCAAAAAGAAATCGATCAGACGTGGCAGACCTACAAATCGACGCAACTGATTCCGGCAGAAACTCGGCTTATTGGGCAAATCGACCCACTGATGGACGCCACCCGCGGGCCACTGCAAACATTGCAGGGCATGCTGCGCCAGAACGACGATGCAGCGCTCGCACGATTCGCCACCGATCAGCTGTATCCATTGATTGACCCCTTGTCAGATAAGTTTTCCGAATTGATTGAAGTTCAACTGGTGGAAGCCAGGAACCAGTTCGAACTCAACCAGGTCGGCTACACCGCCAATCTTCAACTCTGCCTGTTGATTCTGGCGTTGGCACTGATAGCGGGTGCAGGCTATTCGCTGTTCTTCTCCAGGATGTTGAGTCGCCAGCTCGGTGCTGAACCGGCAGAACTGGCTTCGATCAGTTCGAACATTGCTCAAGGAAACCTGGCTCACACACACAGTGATCGACAACGACCGTCGACGGGCGTGTTGCACTCCGTCCAGGCGATGCGCCAAAGCCTGAGCGATATGATCGGCAAGATCAGCCAGGCCTCCGAACAAATCGAAGGGGCCACGCTGCAATTGTCTGCGTCATCGGAACAAGGACTGAGCAGCGCCGCACTGCAAAGCGAGACCGCCTCTTCCATGGCAGCCACGGTAGAAGAGCTGTCGGTGAGTATCAATCACATCGCCGACAACGCTCGACAGGCCCAAGGCACTGCACAGAAAGCCGGCGAAATCACCGGTGAAGGCATGGCAGTCATGCACGCCTCCATCGAGGAAATGGGGCAGATTGCCGATCTGGTTGCGCAAAGCTCATCGGACATCGATCAGTTGGCGATTCAGTCAAACGATATCAGCCTGATTGTCGAAGTGATTCGAGGGATCGCTGAACAAACCAACCTCCTTGCCCTGAATGCCGCCATCGAAGCGGCACGCGCCGGTGAACAGGGCCGAGGCTTTGCCGTGGTCGCCGATGAAGTCCGCAGTCTGGCCGCACGCACCGCTCAATCCACTACGGAAATCGTCACCCTGGTCAATGCCATACAAAACGGGATGGTCAAAGCGAAGAACAGCATGTCCGCCGGTTGCGAGCGAGTGACCCATGGCCAGAAACTGGTCGAACGCGCCGGACAATCCATGAGCAAGATCAAGGGCGCACTGGACGAATCCATTGCGGCCGTCAGTTTCATTTCGCTGTCGCTGCACGAACAACGCGAAGCCAGTGATCAAGTCGCCAGTAACGTCGAACGCGTGGCACAAAGCGTAGAAGAGAACGCTGCCGCCCAAGGCGGGATCGTGCGAACAACTCAGGAACTCAAGGCCATGTCCGATGGGCTGGGGGGTATTCTGCAGCGGTTCAACCTGTAACCGGCTTGCGCGGCGCAATACAGAGATTAAAAAACCCGGCTTATTCAGCCGGGTTTTTTATTGACTCAACAACACTTTGGCCCCGCCTTGCTGCCGTAACGGGCTTCCTGGCGCTCGCGGAAGAACGCCTCGTAGTCCATCACCGGCTTGTCCGGGTGCTTGCTTTGCATGTGCTCGACATAGTTGTCGTAGTCGGGCATCCCCACCATCAGGCGCGCGGCCTGACCGAGGTATTTACCGAGGCGACTCAAGTCATTGAACATGCTGCAAACCCTCGATCAAGCTTCTGGCAGCGCCTGGTATGGCGCTTCTTTATCCGTGCGCTCCTTGGTGCCCCAGGCGGCGATGCCAACCTTGAGTGCAAAGAACAGGATGCTGAACACCACGAACAGGAACAGTGCGGTCAGTGTGGCGTTGGTGTAGGCGTTGAAGATCACATGCTGCATTTGATCGATGTTCTTCGCCGGCGCCAGCACCTGACCGTTGGCCAGGGCATCGCTGTATTTCTTGGCCAACGACAGGAAGCCAATCGCCGGGTTGGCGTCGAACAACTTGATGAAGCCCGCAGTGCTGGTGCAGATCAGCAGCCATACCGCTGGCAACAAGGTCACCCACACGTAACGCTGGCGCTTCATTTTGATCAGCACCACGGTGCCGAGCATCAGCGCGATACCGGCCAGCATCTGGTTGGAGATGCCGAACAGCGGCCACAGGGTGTTGATGCCACCCAGCGGATCGATCACGCCCTGGTACAACAGGTAACCCCACATGGCCACGCAACCGGCAGTGGCGATCAGGTTGGCGGTCCAGGATTCGGTGCGTTTGAGTGCCGGCACGAAGGAGCCGAGCAAGTCCTGCAGCATGAACCGCCCGGCACGGGTACCGGCGTCGACCGCGGTGAGGATGAACAGTGCTTCGAACAGGATCGCGAAGTGGTACCAGAACGCCATGGTGTTTTCACCCGGCAGGACGTGGTGCAGGATTTGCGCGATACCCACCGCCAGGGTCGGTGCACCGCCGGCGCGGGCCAGGATGGTGGTTTCACCGATGTCCTTGGCCACGGCTTGCAGCGCCTCAGGGGTAATCGCAAAGCCCCAGCTGCTGACAGTCTGAGCTACCGAAACAGCATCGGAACCCACAATGGCCGCAGGGCTGTTCATGGCGAAGTACACGCCCGGATCGATCACCGAGGCCGCAACCATGGCCATGATTGCCACGAAAGACTCCATCAGCATGCCGCCGTAACCGATGTAACGGGCATGACCTTCACTGGCCAGCAATTTCGGCGTGGTGCCGGAAGCAATCAGCGAGTGGAAACCCGATACCGCGCCACAGGCAATGGTGATGAACAGGAACGGGAACATGCCGCCCTTCCACACCGGGCCGGTGCCGTCGACGAACTGGGTCAGTGCCGGCATTCTCAGCTCGGGCATGGTCACCAGAATGCCGATCGCCAGGGCGACGATGGTGCCGATTTTCAGGAATGTCGACAGATAGTCACGGGGGGCCAGGATCAGCCACACCGGAAGAACGGCAGCCACGAAACCGTAGCCGATCAGCATCCAGGTGATCTGCACACCGGTGAAGGTGAACGCCTTGGCCCACACCGGATCAGCGGCAATCTGCCCGCCCAGCCAGATCGAGCCCAGCAGCAGGAACACGCCGATGATGGAGATTTCACCAATGCGGCCCGGGCGGATGTAGCGCATGTAGATGCCCATGAACATCGCGATCGGGATGGTCGCCATGACCGTGAACATGCCCCACGGGCTTTCGGCCAGGGCCTTGACCACGATCAGCGCCAGCACCGCGAGGATGATGATCATGATCAGGAAGCAGCCGAACAGCGCGATGGTCCCGGGGATGCGGCCCATTTCTTCACGGACCATGTCGCCCAGGGAACGACCGTTGCGGCGGGTGGACATGAACAGGACCATGAAGTCCTGCACGGCACCGGCCAGCACCACCCCGGCGATCAGCCACAGCGTACCGGGCAGGTAGCCCATCTGCGCCGCCAGGACCGGACCGACCAATGGCCCCGCGCCGGCGATGGCCGCGAAGTGGTGACCGAAGAGTACGTGTTTGTTGGTCGGAACATAGTCCAGACCATCGTTGTTGAGCACAGCGGGGGTCGCTCGATTGGGGTCGAGCTGCATCACTTTATTGGCGATGAACAGGCTGTAGTAGCGGTAGGCAACCAGGTAGATGGCGACGGCTGCGACGACGATCCAGAGGGCGTTGATCGCTTCGCCGCGGCGCAGGGCCACGACACTCAGCGCAATCGCTCCCAGGACGGCCACGGCAAACCAGGCGAGGTGTTTAGCCAGACGGGGCATAGAGGGTCTCCTGCCGACAGCTTGTGACTGCGGCGGTAATTTTTATAATTGTGTCCGCTGTGCGGAGCTGGCCCAATATCCGCGCATGCCGTCCACAAATAAATCCGCGTTACTACGTACGCGCTGTCTACGTAGTTCTACGTAGATGAGGCATATCTCCCTGTGGGAGCGAGCCTGCTCGCGAAGACGAGGGCACATTCAACATCGATGCTGGCTGACCCACCGCTTTCGCGAGCAGGCCACAGGTCTGGCATTGAAATTCCTCCCATCGGTCATTCCGTCCAGCAGCGCTACTGGGCGAGCCTATGTTTGGCATATGATGCCGGGCCTTCGCCTCCTTCGGCCCGACAGGAGCCCAGCAGATGCAGCTCAAACACAAAATCGTCGCGCTCGGGATTCTTCCGCTGGTGTTGGCCATTGCCGTCATCTGTGCCCTGGTGATTTCCCTGAACCGGCAACTGGGTGATCAGCAGGCGCAACTGATCGAAGACAGCATTCTGGCGAGCAAGCGCGCGGAGCTGAAAAACTATGTGGAAATGGCGCAGAGCCTGATCGAGCCGCTGTACGACGACGGCCACGGTGACGCGCACGCCCAGAAACAGGTACTGGAGGAACTGCGCAAGCTCAGCTTCGGTATCAACGGTTACTTCTTCGTCTACGACCACGAAGGCCGCAGCCTGATGCACGCGCGGCAGTCGGATCTGGTGGGCAAATACCTGTGGGACATGAAAGACCCGCACGGCCTGCCGGTGATCCAGGCGCTGCTGAAAAGTGCCCAGTCCGGCGAAGGTTTTCAACGCTACGCCTGGAACAAACCCTCCTCCGGCCAGGTGACCGACAAGCTCGCCTACGTGGTGATGCTGGATCGCTGGGGCTGGATGCTCGGTACCGGCATTTATCTTGAAGACGTTGAACGCGCGACCCAGCAGGCCCGTGACGAAGTGGCCATGGGCATCCGCAAGACCATGATGGCGATTGCCGTGGTCGCCCTCGTCGCGGTGCTGTTTGTATTTGCCACCGGCATGACCCTGAACGTCAGCGAGCACCGTCTGGCGGACAAGAAACTGCAGCGTCTGACCCAACGTATCGTCAGCCTGCAAGAGGAAGAACGGTCACGGGTTTCCCGCGAATTGCACGACGGCATCAGCCAGGTGCTGGTGTCGATCAAGTTTCAGTTCGAGCTGGCCAGCCACGTCCTGGAGAATGGCCAGGACAAGGGCCTGGGCATATTACGGGACGCCACCGAACGCCTCGGCGAAGCGATCGGCGAGGTCCGCAGCCTGTCCCATGATTTGCGTTCATCGCTGCTCGACACCCTCGGGCTGCCGGCGGCCATTGGCCAACTGGCCGCGGAATTCGAGCAACGCAGCGGACTCAGGGTGACGTACAACGACAATGAATTCGACTGCCATCTGGTCGAGGGCGCGGCGGTATCATTGTTCCGCATCGTCCAGGAAGGCCTGACCAATATCGAACGGCATGCCCATGCCAGGAACGTTTGCATTACCCTGCACGGATCTGAAGACAACGTGCGCCTGACGCTGGTCGATGACGGTGTCGGTTTCAACGTCGCCCAGGTCGAACGTCGTCACGCGGGCATCGGCCTGCGTAATATCCGTGAACGCGTCGAACATTTTGGCGGCCGGTTCGACCTGATATCGATACCTGGACGCAGTGAGCTGGACGTTTTGCTGCCAATGAAATGGCCCGGCGGCAAACGCTGACGCCTCCCAAAACAACAAGAGTGAATGCTTGCGATGAACCTGCCCTCCCCGATCCGCGTCGCGTTGGTCGACGATCACTCCCTGGTCCGCGACGGAATCAAGGCGCTGCTGGCCGTCATGGCGCCCCTGGAAGTGGTGGGCGAAGCTGAAAACGGCGCCGAGGCGATCGAGATGGTCGGGCGCTGCCAACCGGACCTGCTGCTGGTCGACATCAGTCTGCGGGATATGAATGGCCTGGAGCTGACCCGGGTGCTGCGCAGCCAGTATCCGTCGCTCAAGGTGTTGGTGCTGAGCATGTACGATAACTACGAGTACGTGAGTGAGTCGGTGCGCTCCGGTGCCAGCGGCTATGTGCTCAAGAATGCCCCCTCACGGGAAATCATCGCGGCCATCGAAGCGATCACCAGCGGCGGCACCTTCTACAGCGCCGAAATCGCCCAGCGGCTGATCGCTGATAAAAGCACCGACAACGAGCTGACACCCCGGGAAAGCCAGGTGCTGTACAAAATGGCTCAAGGGCTCAATAACAAGGAAATGGCCCGGGAACTGGACATCAGCGTGCGCACGGTGGAAACCCATCGCTTGAGCATCCGTCGCAAGCTCAACATCGACAAGCCTGCGGCACTGGTCAAATACGCCATCGATCACGGGATCATTTCCCGCTAGAGACCTGCCCCTGAGGGAGCGAGCCGGCTCCACAGGGGTCACCGAACCAACCATTGACTGCGTCAATAGTCACCATTAACTCAATGAAGTTCTCTTAAAAATCCTGCGGCGTAACATCTGCTCCATACCAACCAAACACCCCCGGAGCACACGATCATGAAACGCCAAACCCTCCTCAGCATCGCTTTTTCGATCTTCGCAGTGAACGCTTTCGCCGCGACCTCTGCTCAACCTGTCGTCGCTGAAGGCGGCTCGGATCGTCTGATCGAAAGCCGTGTGGCTGAAGGTGGTTCGGATCGTCTGATCCAGAATCGTGTGGCTGAAGGTGGCGCTGATCGCCTGCTCGAAAAACGCGCTGTGGCTGCCGATGGTTCGGATCGTTTGAAAGGCAACACCGTCGCCGCCGATGGTTCGGATCGTTTGAAAGGCAACACCGTCGCCGCCGATGGTTCGGATCGCCTGCAAGGCAACACCGTTGCCGCCGATGGCTCTGATCGCCTGCAAGGCAACACCGTTGCCGCTGATGGCTCTGATCGCCTGCAAGGCAACACCGTTGCCGCCGATGGCTCCGATCGCCTGCAAGGCAACACCGTTGCCGCCGATGGCTCCGATCGCCTGCAAGGCAACACCGTTGCCGCCGATGGCTCCGATCGCCTGCAAGGCAACACCGTTGCCTGAGCAAATGGCGTTAATGCAAGGCTCCATGAAAAAGCCCGGCCTGATCAGCCGGGCTTTTTTATGTTCCTGATCGGTCACGGTTCAGCTACCGGCTCCACTGAACTTCAGACAAAAAAAATCCCGGGCAGCTGATGGACGCCCGGGACTTAAAAATGCATAAACCGTGGTGGTGAACGCGGGGCGGATATTACGGAACATTTCCCCCTGTAACAAGATATTTTAGTTAACCGTTCGGTTACTAATTTCCCTAAGCCATTAAATAACCTGATGTTTTTTATGGTTACCGTCGAAACCACCTGAACTATGTCTGCAGGAGCGAAGCTTGTTTCTATAGATACCAGCGATACTCCCGTGCATTGATGTCATGCATGAAGGCCAAATGATCCTGGCGCTTGTTCTCGCAATACACATCCACAAACTCCGCCCCCAATCCTTCACGCAGTTGTCGGTTACCTTGCATGGACCGCACGGCTTCCAGCATCTCCAGCGGAAAATCGATACCGCTGCTGCGGTCTTCATTAAGCGGGGCGATCGGTTCGCGGCCATTTTCCAGGCCCTGCTCCAGTCCAACCAGTATCGCGGCGAGCACCAGGTAGGGATTGGCATCCGCACCGGCCAGGCGATGCTCGATGCGAAGGTTTTTCGCGTCCGACTCCGGCACCCGCAGGCAGGCGTCGCGGTCTTCAAAGCCCCAGCTGGCGCGGGATGCGACGTTCACGGTGGCGCTCAAGCGGCGCATGGCGTTGTGATTCGGAGCAAAAATCGGCATGCAATGAGGCAACACGTCCAGGCACCCGGCCACGGCGTGGCGCAACGCTTGTTGCCCGTTCGCCGCCAACAGGTTGTTGCCTGCTTCGTTGTAGAGGCTTACATGCACGTGCATGCCGCTGCCAGGATGCTGCAAGTAGGGCTTGGACATGAAACTGGCGCGATACCCATGTTTGAGCGCTACACCACGCGTGCTGCGGCAAAACAACGCCGCCCAGTCCGCCGCGCGCAATCCGTCATCCAGATGGCCGAAATTGATCTCGAACTGGCCGGGACCGAGTTCGGCGGTGATCACCGTGGCATCGATGCCTTGCGCGCGCGCGGTCTGGACCATGTCATCGAGCACCGGGGCGAATCGCGAGAGGCGTTCGATGTGCATGTTGGGCTGATCATCGGCGTCACCGGTCAGTGGATCGCGCGCAAATTGTGGCAAGCCATCACGCAAGTGGCTATCGAACAGGTAAAACTCCAGTTCGAACGCCACCACCGGAAAAATGCCTTTGCGACGCAGGCGCTCCAGCACCTGCGCCAAGACTTCGCGCGGCTCGAAGACGATCGGCTTTTCGGTGCCGTCGGAGGTGATCAGCATCTGCCCCAGCGGCTGTTGCTCCCAGCTCACCTTCTTGAGTGTGCCGGGCACCAGACGCCGTGGCGCATCCGGGTCACCGTCGTTGAAGCAGTAGTCGCCGATCTTGAACAGCCCGCCCTGGGTGCCGAGCAACACGCAGTTCTGCGGCAACTTGAGCGCGCTGCCGGCCGCCACTTTTTCCAGCATCTCGATCGGGTAGCGCTTGCCGTAGAAATGGCCTGGGATGTCCAGGGAAATCAGGTCGACGTAGCGCACTTCGGGGTAGCGCTGACGAAACCCGCGCACTTCGTCCAGCAGATCAGAGCACACAGCATCCATCGTCTTGTTCCTTGTTGTTTTTATCAGGTGTAAACCCACAGCACGCGGGTGAGTTGGTCCGAGAGATTGCCGTAGCGGCAATGGGCATGACTGGCCAGCTGGAAACTGTCGCCGGCGCACAAGGTGACCGGTTCGTTGTCATCGAGCCACAACGTCAACTGTCCTTCCAGGACATAGCCGCCCTGCTCCGAGCTGTCTTTCATATGCCGATCACCGCTGCTGGCGCCGGGCTCCAGCTGGCTTTCGAGCATGGAAAACGACGCGCGCATTTTCGGCGAGACCAGGATGTCGGTGATCCCGTCGGCGTAATACAGGGTGCGACGCTCGTCCGGTCGGGTCACCCAGGACAAGGCCATGGGTTTGGGCAGGCTGTAAAAATAGGTGGTCGGCACACCGAGGGTTTCGCTGATGGCGGTCAAATCCGCCACCGTCGGCCGGGACAATCCGCGCTCAACCTGCGAAAGAAACCCCACGGAGCGACCGATTTTGTCCGCCAGTTCCTTGAGGGTGTATTTCTTGTGTTTGCGCAGGTCCTGAATCAGGATCGCCAGCGCCGAAATCTCTTCTTGCATGTCCATCTAAAAGCTTCCAGAAAGTGCCGATTCAAATGCTGTCGCGCAGCCGGTACCAGGCTTTGCCGATGGCTTCCAGCGGTGCGGCCATGTATTTGCCACCGGGAAAACTGTTGTTGGTCAAGCCCTGGTACAACGCCAACTCGTCAGATTGGCCGAGTATCGCATTGGAAACGGCCCGCGCCCCGGCCAGGGTCGGCAGCACGCCGTGCCCGGAATAGCCCTGCAGCCAGTACAGATCCCCGCGCGCGCCGATGTCGGGCGTGCGCTTGAGGGTCAGGTCGATGTGGCCGCCCCAGGCGAATTCCAGCTCGACCCCTTTCAGTTGAGGAAACACCCGCTCCAGACAAGGCCGGGTAGCGCCAGCGATGTCCTTCGGCATGCCACCCAGGTAAGTGCAACCACCGCCGAACAACAAACGGTTGTCGGGGGTGCGGCGGAAATAATCGAGCACGAACTGGTTGTCGGTGACACACACATTGCTCGGCAGTAGTGCAGTCGCCTGAGCCTCGGACAGTGGCGCCGTGGCCACCTGATAGGTTCCAACGGGCAACACGCAACTCGAGAGCTGCGGATCGAGCCGGTCGAGATAAGCATTGCAGGCCAGTACCAATACATCGGCGCGAATGCGACCGCGTTCCGTGGTCACCACATACCCGTCGCCCTCCTCGCGATAATTCAGCGCCTTGCTTCGTTCATGAATCACGCCACCGGCACGCTCAATCGCCGCAGCCAGGCCCAGTGCCAGCTTCAGCGGATTCAGGTGCCCGCCTTCGGGATCGAACAGGCCGGCCTGGTAACGCTCGCTGGCCACCCATTCGGGCAGCTGTATGCGTTCAATGAATTGCAAACCATCGTGGCCCCATTTGTGACTGGCCTCGTGCTGCCATTCGGTCAGCAGACTGACCCGTCGTGGCATCACCGAGGTCCAGAGGTGGCCAGGCCGGTAGTCGCAATCGAAACCGTGGCGTGCCGGCAGTTCTCGCAACTCCCGCGCCGCCCAGCGCATGCCTTCCCACAAGCGTCGCGCACGCTCGTAACCCAGCGCCGCTTCCAACGGTGGCATGTCACAGGACCAGCCCAGAATGGCCTGCCCGCCATTGCGCCCCGACGCCGCCCACGCTACCCGGCTGGCTTCCAGCACGGTCACGCGCTTGCCGGCCAGGGCCAGGCGCAACGCGGTGTGCAACCCACTGAAGCCGGCACCGATGATCAGCACTTCAGCGTCCTGCTCGCCCTCTAATGGCGCGCGGTTTTTCACCTGATCGGCGCAGGAATGGGCGTAGTAGCTGGCGACGTGCTGGGTGGATTGTTGAAACATTATCGGTTCCGTGAAATTTTATAGTTTTAATTTCATGAAAAAATACACCAGTAATTTCATTCTGGCAAGGTTTTGATGACAGGAGTGACGGGGGCTCGGCCTTGTCCGCGATCCCATTGTGGGAGCGTACTTGCGGCACTCCGGAGCTTGCCAAAGGGACTCGCCGCAAAGGCGAAACGGACAGCCGCCGTTACCGCAGCGATGGATATATACCCAAACAAAAAAAATCCCACCCGGAAACACCCGGGCGGGATTCGCTGAAACGGCCAGCATTATGGGAAAGACTCAGGCAATCGGAATCAAAGGATCCGCCGCCGCCCAGGCAACATCACGATCCGCCACCGGCGGATAAATCCATACGGTATTGATCTGCGTCTTGAGTTCCTTACCCTCTTGCTTGGTCAGCTTGACCTGGCGATCCCACCCTTCGGTGTAAACCGCACCCCAGGCCCCCAGATCCAGGCAGGTCACGTATTTCGGCTGGCGGTACGGCGTCGGGTCCACGCCAAGGATCTGCGCGGCCACGTTGTTACCGGCATGACGACCCAACATGATGGCGTGCTGGCAAGTCATCAGTGCGTGGTTGCCGATGTCATCGGTGGCCGCGTAAGCGACGTCGCCGGTGGCGTAGATGTCATCCTGGCCAATGACTTTCAGGTTCGCATCAACATGCAGGCGGCCGAGATGATCGCGTTCGCCGGGGACCTGTTCGGTCAGCGAGCTGGCGCGTACGCCGGTGGTCCAGACCACGGTCCTGGCATCGATACGCTGCCCATCGGACAAGCTCACACCGTCTGCATCAACCGCAACAACCGAGGCGTTCAGATGCCAGGTCACGCCGGTTTCAATGCTGGCTTCGGCGATTTTCTCCGCAATTTCAGGGCCCATGGAACCACCGACCTTGTTACCGCGGTCAACGATGATCACCTTGATATCCGCACGATCTCCGAGGATGGCACGCAGGCGGGTCGGCATTTCAGTCGCCGTTTCGATCCCGGTAAAACCACCGCCGGCAACCACTACGGTGTTGCGTGAAGCGCTTTCTGGCTGGTTGACCAGATTCTTGAGGTGGTTTTCCAGGCGTACGGCTTGTTCGATCTGATCGACGTCGAACGCATGTTCAGCCACGCCCGGGGTATCAGGCAGTGCCAGGCCGCTGCCGGTCGCCAGTACGAGTTTGTCGTAGATAACCACCTGTTTGTTGCCCGAGGCATCAATGTAGCCAACACGTTTTTGCGCGACGTCGATGGTCTCGGCGGCGCCCTTGATGAACTTCACGCCAACCGCATCGAACAGCTTGCCAATAGGTGCGGCCAGTTGATGGGCGTTGGGCTCGTAAAAACGTGGGCGTATCCGCAACTCGGCCTGGGGAGCCAGCACCGTCACGTCGACGTTGTTGTGATCATGGATGTTGAACAGACGCGTCGCACTGATCGCTGTCCACATACCACCGAAACCCGCACCAACTACCAGGATGTGTTGTTTCATTTTTAACTCCAGTGAAGAACCAGGCATTGAATGTTGTTAAAGGACCAGGAGCTTGGCGCGAATCTCTCTTGGAAAGCGCCGTTCACTGCCGACCTGACAACTACGACTCTATTGATCCTAGTTAAATCCCGCAATCTGTTTTTTGCGATGGTTTCCATCGATGAGATCGATACAGGCCTGAAAGAACCCATGCAGCTGGCTACAAAAGGATTTCCGCTTCAATGGGGCAACAATCCAATGCGTTGTCCCGTTAACGACCAGCTGGTATCATTTGCGACAACACTAGTCGGAGATTGAAATGGCTCTTTACAGCGCAGGCGTCGAATACGGCCTTCACTGCCTGACTTTCCTGGTAGGCAATTGCGGCGATACCCGCGAAGCGAGTGTGCGTGACCTGGCCGAGCTGCAAGGTGTGCCGCTGGACTATCTGGCAAAGATCTTCACCAAACTGGCCAAGGCAAAACTGGTGGTGGCGACCGAGGGCGTGCGTGGGGGGTTCAAACTGGCGCGGCCGGCGGACGAAATTACGCTGCTGGATATCGTCAACGCCATCGACGGGCGCAAGGCTATTTTCGAATGCCGGGAAATTCGCGGTCGTTGCGCACTGTTTGAAGGTGAGACGCCGGAATGGGCGGTGGACGGACGCTGCTCGATCCATGCCGCGATGCTGACGGCGCAGAAGCGCATGGAAGAGGCCCTGGCCCAGCAGACGATCCTGGACATCGCCCGCAGGGTAGGACGCAAGGCCCCGGCAGAGTTCAACGCAAAGGTGGACAACTGGATGAACGATCGCCGGGAAAAGAAAGGTACCGCCAGTGCCCAGACCAGCAGCGATCAGCTCATCCAGGTCACCGCGATTTCCGAGTGAGCCCTACAGGCAATCACGCACGGCCTTGCGCAGTGCGCCCGACTTGGCCCAGGGCGGCCCTTGATACAACGATACCCGGCTGCCCTCCTTCGACTTCACAATATCCAGGATCTCATCGGCCGTGACTATGCTGGGTGCAGTGATCCGGTAGCCGTTGGAAATCGACGTTTGAGTCGTACCGGATATCTCCTTCTGCCACGCAGGTAACACGCACGCGGCCAGGTCTTTCGGTGGTTTTTCACTGTACTTGCTGACATTCGGTTCCCCCGGCACCAATGACGCTGGCAACGAACATCCCGCCAGCAACGCCAATACCACGCCCCCCACCAACATCCGACTCTGCATGAAACGTCCTTAATCCTGAAAAAATAAAATGTAGTCTGTCGCCGTCCGAACTTCCATGGCTTACCGAACTTCAGCGGCTGGCGTTGTTATCGCCGGGGCCCGGGTAGGACCGCTCATTCAAATAAACCATCCATCGCTCATAGGCCTCATGCTGCCATCGGCTGACCCGCTCCCATTCCGGCCCGCTGAGCTGGTGTTCGCAGATGAGCTTCATCATTTCGCTGGTGGCCGCATCCAGATCGGCAATCAGCTCATGGGCACGCGCTCTGAAATCATCGGTTGCGGTCATTTTGAACGTCCCCCGCCCTTGCCGAAAAATCGGTACTTCACTACGACAGCGGATTTTGCCGAACGCGCAAATTTCCCGACCAAAGGAAGCGACCCGGGACCGGACGAATACAACGCTCTCCCGCAGGAATGGGTCTAAAATTTCAAAGCGCAGAGTTACAGGAGGTCATCATGTGGCTTAACGAGTCGGAACAAGAACTTCGACGCGATCTGCAAGGGCTGGCATCGGATCTGCGATGGTCGGCGGTGGAACTTTTACGCATCGCGGAGCAGTTGCGCCTGACCGGCAATGATGTCGATGCCGAAGCCGTCAGGAGGTTGTGCGATCTGTTTCAGGGTGATGAGCAACGATTGGCGGGCTATGCCGAGGAAGTGAAGGCCAAATTCATCACCCGCAACAAACCCCACTAGCGGACGCGCTGCGATGAAAAGCGCTCTCTTGATGTTCGCCGCCTTGCTCACGGCATTGCCAGGCTGCAGCAGCAACTCGCAAATCTACCGGGACCAGCCGCTGGTGGCCAAGGTCGAGACCGGCATGAGCAAGGAGCAAGTCGAGCAAATCGGCGGCCCACCGTTATCGGTCACGAACCGTAGCGTCGAGCCGGGCATTTGCTTTGACTACAAGCTGACCCAACCCGGTCATCAGCACCCGTTCAATGTCAGCTTCGATGATCGGGGCAAGGTCGATCACAAGAGCTTCATGACCTGTGCCGAATGGAGTAACACCCAGCAAAAGGCCAGGGAGTCCCGCTCCGCGGGTGGGGGTGGCGGCTACTAGTGCCCTCTCCTCCAAAAAACAAAGCCCCGGCATGCCGGGGCTTGATCGTATCGAAGATCGGGTTACTGGCTACGCGCCTGTTTGCTCGACCGCGACCTGTAGCCGGGAAGAGACGCCGCAAACGCCAGTGCTTCCTCACGGCTGCTGAACGACCCGAGTCGATCACCTTTGGTGCAGACCCGCCATGGGCCATTGTTCACGCTGACCAGGTCATAACCGTTCATGTGCATCTTGTTCAGCATCGGAACACTCATGGTCACCTCCATCTTCGCAATGATATCCAAAGCTTACGTACCTACCTTACACCCACCCTTTGCCAAAAGGCTGACCAGACGTCGTGTCAGTATTCCGTCATTCGATTTGCACTTTCAGGCGTTGCAACCGCTCTAAACAGGCAAATTCCGGAAAAATGAATCCGGCGCGAATATTGCAGTTTTATGACAATTTTATGTCAAAGAGCTATCAGGCCATACATGAAAGTACGCGCAACCGTCATTTGCGAGCAAGACAGCCACATTCTCCTGGTGCGCAAACCGAGGAGTCGCTGGATGTTGCCCGGCGGCAAGGTCGAGCCCGGTGAAACGGTGGCGGGCGCCGCCATGCGCGAACTACAGGAAGAAACCGGGCTTGATGTCGATGACATGCTGTATCTGATGGAACTGGAAACCGGCAGCACCCGGCACCACGTCTTCGAGGCTTCCGTGATCAATCTGGATCAAGCGCGGCCACAAAATGAAATCTTCGACTGCATCTGGTTTCCGCTGGATGCGGTACAAAACCTGAGCACCAGCGACGCCACGCTCAGGATCGTCAGAGCGTTTCAGCGTCGCCTGTAGATTTCTCTACGCCGTGGCCAATGCAATCGCGCCGCGTCGATAAACACGTCAGCCCTGATCACCGCCACCGACCGGCATGACCATGCCGGTGATATAGGACGCTTCGTCGCTGGCCAGAAACAGAATAGCCCCCGCTTGCTCATCCAGCGTGCCATAACGTTTCATCAGACTGCTGTCGAGGGTCTGGTCGACGATCTGCTGATACCAGACCTTCTCTTGTGCGCTTTGCTCGGCACTGTTACGTGGAATCACCCGCGGCGGCGCTTCGGTGCCTCCGGGAGCGGTGGCATTGACCCGAATGCCGCGACCGGCGGTTTCAAACGCCAGGCAAGCGGTCAGCGCGTTAACCCCGCCCTTCGCCGCACCATAGGGCACGCGATTGACACTGCGGGTGGCGATAGACGACACATTGACGATCGCGCCACTGCCCTGCTCCAGCATGAAGGGTAACGCGGCGTGACAGCACCATAAGGTCGGGAACAATGAACGACGGACCTCGGCCTCGATCTGCGCTGCCTCGTAGTGCTCGAACGGCTTGGCCCAGATGGTCCCGCCGACGTTATTGATCAACACATCGAGGCGATCAAAGCGCTCGACGGCGGTTTGCATCACCCGGCTGCATTCCTCGTACTGCTCAAGATCGGCGGTCAGGGCCAGCACCTGGCTGTCTTTCGCCAATTGCTGCTGAACCTCGAACACCAGCTCGGAGCGATCGACCAGGATCAGCTTCGCCCCTTCCGCCGCCATCCGTTCTGCCACACGCCGCCCGATACCTTGGGCAGCCCCTGTGATCAGCGCGACTTTTTCGTGAAATCTGTTCATGCGTACCTCTCTTTAGTCGAGCTCGCTCCCACGTGGGTCCTGTGTCGTGCACGTTATCCGGGTGCACCGCTCCCACAAGGGACTGCGCGCGATTTACGCCGCGCTGGCGGCAAATTTTTCGTAGTAGAAGTTCGCAGGCGCGATGCCTTGTTCGCGAATGAACTGGCTGACCGCTTCGACCATCGGCGGTGGGCCGCACAGGTAGACGTCGACATCGCCATCGTTCAAGTGCTTTGGCTCGATGTGCTGGGTCACGTAGCCCTTGAGCGGATGTTGGCTATCGGGGCTGGCCACGCAGGCGCTGTAGCTGAAGTTGGGGATACGCGCGGCGAAGGCTTCGAGGCGGTCGAGTTCCACCAGGTCGAAATCATGGGTCACGCCGTAGATCAGATGCAGCGGATGATCACTGCCCTGCTCGGCGATTTTCTCCAGCATCGCAGTGAACGGCGCCAGCCCGGTGCCACCGGCCAGCAGCAACAAAGGCCGGCGGATGTCGCGCAGGTAGAAACTGCCCAGGGGGCCTGCCAGGCTCATGCTGTCGCCGGCCTTGGCCATGCCGGTGAGGAAACTGCTCATCAGGCCGCCAGGCACGTTGCGAATCAGGAAGCTGACTTCACCGTCTCGTTGTAACGAGCTGAAGGAATACGCGCGGGTCTGTTCGCTGCCAGGAATGCCCAGGTTCACGTACTGCCCCGGCAGGAACGCCAGTTTGCTCAACGCCTCGCCCTTGATCGACAGCGCGATGGTGCTGTCGGACAACTGGCGCACCGCGCTGATGGTCGCCTCATAGCTGGCCTGGCGGGTACGGCAGACTTGCGACGAGGTCGGCACGCGTACCACGCAATCGCTCTGGGCACGCATCTGACAGGTCAGGACGAAACCCTGTTCGGCCTCTTCCGGACTGAGGGCATCTTCGATGTACTCCTCGCCCAGATCATAGGTGCCGGCCTCGGCAAAACACTTGCAGGTGCCGCAGGCGCCATCACGGCAATCCAGCGGGATATTGATGCCCTGGCGGTACGCGGCATCGGCCACGGTCTCACCGGCATTGGCGTCGATGAACCGGGTGACGCCGTCTTCGAAATTGAACGCAATGGAATGGGTCATGACGGCCGCCTCACAAGTGGTAAACATCGATGACCTGGCGAACGTAATCGTTCTTCAGGATCACTTTCTTGGCTTTGATCAGCGGGTTTTCACCGCGCACATCAAGGGTGTAGAAACTGCTGCCGAAGTAGCTGTCGACGGTCTTGTAGCGAAAGCTCAGGGTGTGCCAGTTGAAGCGCACCTGGCACAAGCCGTCGGCCTGTTCCAGCAGCTCGATGTTGCTGATGTTGTGGGACGTGCGGGTGTCCGGAACGCTTGCGCTGGAGCGCTCGGTCTTGATGCGGAAGATGCGGTCTTCCAGGCCGGTGCGGTTGCCGTACCAGATCAGCGAGATTTCCCGCTGCGGGTCTTCGGTCAACTCGTCATTGTCATCCCACGACGGCATCCAGAACGTGGCATCGGGGGCGTACATTTCCAGCCACTCATCCCATTGCCGGTCATCGAGGTAACGCGCTTCGCGGTAGAGAAAGTCGCGCACGCTGTCATAGGAAATGGTCATTGCACGTCCTCCACGGCGATCAACTTCGACTGCTCGGCGGCCAGGGCCTTGAGCATGGTCTGCTGCCAGTATTTGTGTTGCAGCACGAACAGGCCTTCGTCTTCGGTGCGCACGCCACTGAGCAGCGGATGCAGGTCGATTTCCTTGGCCGCGTCATCGGCGCCTTCGATCCAGTGCTCGGCGCCACGGGACATATCGTTCCAGGTCGTCACGCTGCCCTGGTAGCTGGTCTGGCAGGAGCGGAACTCTTCCAGATCGTCAGGCGTGGCCATGCCGCTGACGTTGAAGAAATCCTCGTACTGGCGGATGCGGCTGGAACGCGCGTGGTCGCTTTCGCCTTTGGGGGCGATGCAGTAGATGGTGATTTCCGTGCGGTCGACCGAAATCGGCCGGGCGATGCGGATCTGCGAGCTGAACTGGTCCATCAGGTACACGTTCGGGTACAGGCACAGGTTGCGCGAGTTCTCGATCATCCAGTCGGCGCGGGCCTTGCCAAAGTCCTGAGCCAGCTCATCGCGTCGCTCGTACAGTGGACGGTCCTCGGGGTTGGCCCAACGGGTCCAGAGCAGCATGTGGCCCTTGTCGAAGGAATAGAAACCGCCACCCTGCTTGGCCCAGCTGCCGGCGCTCATGGTCGGGTTTTCGTCACCGGCCTCGCGTTGCTTGCGCTGGTTCTGGGTGGCCGCGTAGTTCCAGTGCACGGAGCTGACGTGGTAGCCGTCGGCACCGTTTTCGGCGGTGAGTTTCCAGTTGCCTTCGTAGATGTAGCTGGACGAGCCGCGCAGCACTTCCAGGCCATCGGGAGACTGATCGACGATCATGTCGATGATCTTCGCCGACTCGCCCAGGTGCTCGACCAACGGCAGCACATCAGCGTTCAGGCTGCCGAACAGGAAGCCGCGATAAGACTCGAAACGTGCCACTTTGGTCAGGTCGTGGGAGCCCTCGCAGTTGAAGCTCGATGGGTAGCCGGCGTTGGCCGGGTCTTTGACTTTGAGCAGCTTGCCGGAGTTGTTGAAGGTCCAGCCGTGGAACGGGCAGGTGTAGGAACTCTTGTTACCGGACTTGTGCCGGCACAGGGTCGCGCCGCGATGACTGCAGGCGTTGATAAAGGCGTTGAGCACACCGTCCTTGTTGCGCGCGATGAAGATCGACTGGCGCCCCATGGTGGTGGTGTAGAAATCGTTGACGTTGGGGATCTGGCTCTCGTGGGCCAGATACAGCCAGTTGCCTTCGAAGATGTGCTGCATCTCGAGATCGAACAGGCGCGGGTCGGTGAACATCTCGCGTTTGCAGCGATAGATGCCCTGCTCTGGATCGTCTTCAAGCAGGGACTCAAGGTATTCGGGTCGCAGGGTCATGGCCGCCGCCTCCATTGTTATTGTTCAGGCAAGGCTCATGCTAGGACGGGGCGATGGGGTGGACTATCCGCGGGGTGCAGACCTTTATCCGTTTTGTGCAGGGAGCTGGCACTGTGTCAGGCGCCACCAACGTTGGCAGTACCGACCTCTTCGCGAGCAGGCTCGCTCCCACAGGGGTAAGGCGATCCAATGTGGGAGCGAGCCTGCTCGCGATGGCGTCAGAGCAGGCGACAGCAATGTGTTGGCCTCAGTGCCGACGCTTGAGGGTGTCGGATGGCAATTCGCCGAATTGCTTGCGATAGCTGTCGGAGAAGCGCCCCAGATGCAGGAAACCATAATCCATGGCCACCTCTGTGACATTGCGCACATTGCAGGTCGGGTCGCTCAGGCAGGCGTTGATGCGTTCCAGGCGTTTCTGGCGGATGTAGTTTTTCGGGGTGGTATCGGCGTTGCGTTCGAACAGGCCGTACAACGAACGCAAACTCATATGCGCCTGGCGCGCCAGCTCTTCACTGTCGATGTTCTGCTTGAGATTGCGGGCAATGTAGTCGGCAATCGCTTCGAAAGTGGCGGTCTGCGAGCCGAGCTCGAGGCGGCTGACGTTGGTTTTCATCAAGCTGAGCATCTTGCTGACGATGATCTGCGCGTAGTGCTCCTGCACCCTGGGGATCTGCTCGGTGGCTTCGGCTTCCTGGCAGATCATCGCCAGCAGGCCGACGAAACCTTCCAGTTCGTTGAGCTGATACCGGTTTTCCAGAAACCGCACGCCCTGCCCCGGATAGCGCCACCGCTGCTCATCGCAGACGGACTCAAGCAGCGTCGTGGGGACTTTGAGGATGAATTTCTCGCAATCGTCAGAGTACGTCAGGTCGACCGGGTCGTCGGGGTTGATCAGAAGTAACTCACCGGGGGCGAAGTAGTGCTCCTGCCCGTGACCGCGCCACAGGCAATTGCCCTGCAGCAACACTTGCAAGTGATAGATGCTCTCCAGCGCGCCCGAGGTGACACGAACGCTGCCGCCGTAGCTGATGCGGCACAAGTCGAGGCTGGCAAATTTGCGGTGGTTGAGACTGGCCAGTGGCCGCCCGGCGCGGGGCATGAGGATGCAATGGTTGCCGACATGCTGATTGACGTAGCCCGACACCGCGTACGGGTCGGCATGGTCGAATACAGTGCTGCGCTGACTCAACAGTTGCACTTGCATCATCAGGTCACTCTCGTTGTTCTTATGGGGTGCGTCGGGTCATTCTAAGACAGTACTGGTGGCGGTGTGTCAGTGGGCTGACATGCGGAGGCTTATGGCCTCTTCGCGAGCAAGCCCGCTCCCACATAGGACTGCGTTCCTCCTGAAGAAACTCGGTCCGATGTGGGAGCGGGCTTGCTCGCGAAAGCGGTGCATCAGTCAACATCAATGTTGAAGCCGATACCCCATCGCGAGCAATCCGTGGAATCAGTCCTCCAGTGCACGAACCCGCTCGTGGCGCTGCTGCTCTTCTGGCTGGGCCGACGACTGCAGGGTGAAGTCGAAGTCGATTTCGGCAAAGCGACCGCTGACACCGTGCGCCGCTGCACGCGCCTGGTCATCGCTGAAGGTGATTTTCGCAATCAGCTCATCGCGGGTGGCGTAGGCGAAATCGTCGTGCAGGTACTGATCACCATCCAGGTTGATCTGGGTGGTCAGGTGACGATGGTCCGGCGCGGAAATGAAGAAGTGGATGTGCGCCGGGCGCTGGCCGTGACGGCCCAGTTGATCGAGCAGTTGCTGGGTCGGACCGTCCGGCGGGCAACCGTAGCCCGATGGCACGATGCTGCGGAAACGGTAGCGGCCTTCGGCATCGGTGACGATACGGCGGCGCAGGTTGAATTCCGATTGCGTGGTATCGAAATACGAGTAGGTGCCGCCGGTGTTGGCGTGCCAGACATCCACCACGGCGCCGGCCAAGGGTTCGCCAGCGGTGTTGAACACGCGGCCTTGCATGAACAGGGTCACACCCGGATCGACGCCATCGTCCAGACGCGCTTCACCTTGAGACAGCGGCGCACCGGCTACGTACAGCGGGCCTTCGATGGTGCGCGGGGTACCGCCGGATTTGCCGGCCTGTTCGTCCTCGGCGTCCATCAGCAGGTCGAGGTAATGCTCCAAGCCCAGCCCGGCCACCACCAGCCCGGCCTCCTGGCGTGCACCCAGCACGTTGAGGTAGTTGACCGCTTTCCAGAACTCTTCCGGGGTCACGGCGAGGTCTTCGATGATGTTCACCGAATCACGCAGGATGCGGTAGACCAGGGCTTTGGTGCGTGGATTACCAGCCTCGTTCAACAGGCCGCTGGCCTCTTCGAGAAATTTCTGGACTTCGGCAGTGTGGGAAATCTTGACGTTCATTTTATCGGTTCCTCATCTTGTAATTATTGGCATGGCGAACTGAACAGGCTGGGTTCAGCGGTCATCCTCGCGAATGGACGAAGGATGCCGACACATCGCGGTGACTTCGATCGCCATGTACGGATACAGCGGCAATTGCATGAGCAAATCGTGCAGTTCCTGGACGCTGTCGACATCGAACACGCTGTAATTGGCGTACTGGCCGGCGATACGCCACAGGTGACGCCACTTGCCCTGTTCCTGCAGGCGCTGGGCCAGGGCTTTTTCGTCGGCCTTGAGCTGCGCGGCGCGTTCAGGGTTCATGTCGACCGGCAAATTCACGGTCATCTTTACGTGGAACAGCATAATGCTCTCCTCAGGCTTGATGAATGGCAGTGGAAGTCTTGTCGCGGCGGAAAAACGCCAGGCGTTCTTCATCCAGGCTCAGGCCCAGACCCGGCGTTTTCGGCACGTGCAGCTCGAAATCGCGATACACCAGCGGTTCGCCGAGAATGTCTTCGGTCAGCAACAGCGGGCCGAACAATTCGGTGTCCCACGCCAGTTTGTTCAGGGTCACAAAGGCATGGGCCGAGGCCATGGTGCCGATGCCGCCTTCGAGCATGGTCCCGCCATACAGGCCGATGCCGGCCGCTTCGGCGATAGCGGCAGTACGCAGTACAGCGCGCGGACCACCGTTCTTGGCGATCTTCAGGGCGAACACCGACGCCGCGCCTTCGCGGGCCAGGTTGAACGCATCTTCCACGCACTCGATGGACTCGTCGGCCATGATCGGCGCCGGGCTCATGGCATTCAGACGCGCCATGCCGGCGCGGTTATTACGCGAAATCGGCTGCTCGATCAGGTCGATGCCATTGCTGCCGAGAATCCGGCAGGCCCGCAGCGCCACCGCTTCATCCCAGGCCTGATTGACATCGACCCGCACGCTGGCGCGATCGCCCAGGGCTTTCTTGATGGCAATGACGTGGGCCAGGTCGCGGTTGACCTCGCCGGCACCGATTTTCAGTTTGAAGATGCGGTGGCGACGCAGCTCGAGCATTTTTTCCGCTTCGGCGATGTCCTTCTGGGTATCGCCACTGGCCAGGGTCCAGGCCACCGGCAGCGCATCACGCACGCGGCCGCCGAGCAAATCGCTGACCGGCACACCAAGGCGCTTGCCCTGGGCGTCGAGCAGCGCGGTTTCGATACCGGACTTGGCGAAGGTGTTGCCACGGATGCTGCGTTCCAGGCGCAGCATCGCCGCGTTGACGTTGCCGCTGTCCTGACCGATCAACAGCGGCGCGAAGTGCGTATCAATGTTGGTCTTGATGCTGTCAGGGCTTTCATTGCCGTAAGCCAGGCCACCGATGGTGGTGGATTCGCCGATACCTTCGATGCCATCGGCGCACCGCACGCGAATGATCACCAAGGTCTGGTTCTGCATGGTGTGCATCGCCAGCTTGTGCGGGCGGATGGTCGGCAGATCGACGATGATCGTCTCGATCGATTCAATGGCAGTTGCAAGCATTTCGATACCCATCAGGTTCTTGGAGTTCTGGAATCGATTCTGGTACGGCTTTTTCCCCGACGCCAATATAGAATTGGTCTGACTTGATACCTTAAAGGTATGCAATTGATCTACGACGGGAGGCTTCATGGAACTGCGTCACCTGCGTTACTTCCAGGTATTGGCTCAAACCCTCAACTTCACTCGCGCCGCTGAGTTGCTGCATATCGCCCAGCCGCCCCTGAGCCGGCAGATCCAGCAACTGGAGGACGAGTTGGGGGTGATGTTGCTCGAGCGCGGACGGCCGCTGAAGCTGACGGATGCCGGGCGGTTTTTCCATGAACACTCCACGGCCCTGCTCGAACAACTGAACAAGGTTTGCGACAACACGCGTCGCATCGGCCTGGGGGAAAAGACCTGGCTGGGCATCGGTTTCGCACCGTCAACGCTATACGGTGTGCTACCGGAACTGATCCGCCGCTTGCGCAGCGGCGAGCCGCTGGAGCTTGAGCTGGGGCTGTCGGAAATGACCACCTTGCAACAGGTACAAGCACTCAAGGCCGGGCGCATCGATATCGGCTTCGGCCGGATCCGCATCGACGACCCTGCGATTGTCCAGACAGTACTGACCGAAGATCGCCTGGTCGCCGCCCTGCCCGCCGGCCACCCTCTGCTGGCCGGGCCCATCAGCCTGCGCGACCTGGCCAGAGAACCCTTCGTGCTCTACCCCGGCAATCCACGCCCCAGCTATGCAGACCATGTGATCGCCCTGTTCGAATCCTATGGCGTGAGCATCCATGTGGCGCAATGGACCAATGAGCTGCAAACGGCGATCGGTCTGGTGGGGGCCGGGATCGGGGTCACGCTGGTGCCGGCCTCGGTGCAATTGCTGCACCGCGACGACATCGGTTTCACACCGCTGCTGGAAGACAACGCGACCTCGCCGATCATTCTCAGCCGACGGGTGGGCGATGTTTCGCCGGGGTTGAACCATTGCTTGCGGATGATTGAAGAGTTACAGCCATAGGCATGGAGTCATCTGTAGCGATGTTCGCTCCCACAAGGATTCCCTTCCAATATCCGACTTTCTTTGGCGATTGGAGATTTACCCGGCAAACGCCCGGCGCCCCGCGCTTATTTCGGTGCGCAATTCACCGATCAGGTCGGAGATAGCCCGCACACTGGTCAGCTGCTCGGTCGATACGCCACTGATCAGCAGTTCAACCCGGCCACTGACAGGGTCGTAAACTTCAATGCGCAGCAAGCCAGCGCTTTCCGTGCATTCGCAGGACAAAGGGGTAAATCCGGACTCCACTATGTTGCACAAGACTGAGATGGGAAGCATGGCCGATCCCTCGGACGGATTGGAACCCAATGAGAATAGCCGCGCTTTGCCATTTCTGCGCCAGGAAAAAGCGTTATCCGGTTCTCATTTCAAGTACTTTTTCACTGGGAATTCTTCTTCCAGATCCAGTTCCAGAATCCCGGTAGTTGCACCGGTTGTGAACCGTCGCGCACGGTACGCGCGATCGCCGCCCGTTGCAGCGCGGCGGTGTCGTCGTAAAACGGCTGTTGTGCAACCTTGACTCCCGTCGCCCGGGCACTGTCGAGCAGGATCTGCAGGTACTCGCGGGTATGCCGGGCGGTGTAGCGGTTGAGGTCGTGGAAGGTCACCACCACCGGAATCACGCCATCGACCACCGGCAGTTCACCCAGGGCAATGCGCTCGCGCACTTCAGACATCGAGCGCAAGAAGTGAGCCCGCCGCCGGGGGCTGGCGTTGAAGCCCCAGATCTTGCCGTCGTTGGCGCTCAGGTCCGTCAGCAGCACATGCAGGCCATGTTGCTGATAAGCGGCGAACGTGCGTTTGTCGTAATTCCAGAATGGCGGGCGCAGCAGGGTCGGCGGCACACCCGTGATCGCGGCAATGTCGGCGCTGCCGTTGGTGAGTGCCTGTTCGAGTTCCTGTGGATCGAGGGAACGATGATTGGTGTGCGAAGGCGTCGCGGTGTGGAAGCCGAGAATGTGCCCGGCATCACGCTCGCGGTGCATGAGTGCGCGCCCGATCTCGCTGCCGCCGGCCCGCGACGCACGGGTCTGCACGAAGAACACGGCCTTGATGTCCGCTTGCAGGGGATTACGCGCCAGACTGTCGAGCACGGTTTCGGTAGGGTTCCAGAAACTCGATGCACTGGGGCCGTCATCGTAGGTCAGCAGGAAGCGGATCGGTGGTTGGGTTTGCAAACGTTGTTCGGTCTGCGTCGTCATTTCGATGGGAGCGGCGATACAGCCCAGCAGACTGACTGCCATGGCACATGCCGAGAGAATCTTGAGCCACTGTTTCATGTTTTGCCTTGGGCCAGACCGTTGCGGTCAACACGTCAAACGGCAAAATTCCTTCGCCCGTTCATCCTTCCTCGGCCCGCAGGTTGCTGCGGGCCGAGGTTGGATAAGGGTACACAGTGTTTGGTTCCAGCGCTTGCGAACATCCCGCGCTTACTTCGCCAGTGCCTGCTGGAACGAGCTGTCGATGATCGGGGCGGTCGCCAGTGAAGCGGGCGCATGTGATCTGAGGCGGTCCCGGTGTTGAAACGACTATGCTGAAAGCACCAACAGGAGGATTCGGCCATGTGCGGACGCCTGTCGCAATACCGGGGCATCCACGATTTCGTGGCGGTGCTGAGCATTCCCGACGCGTTGATCAATCACGTCGGCGACCAGCCGTTGGCCCACTACAACGCCCCGCCCACCACGCAACTGGCACTGCTGCATCAGGAGGACGACGGCCTGCATGCCGATTTGCAGCGCTGGAGCTGGCGACCGCACTGGGCGACCGATCGCGCGGCACCGATCAATGCACGGGTCGAGAAAGTCGCCCACGGTCCGTTCTTCCGGGCGATCTGGCCACACCGCGCGATCTGCCCGATCGACAACTGGTTCGAATGGACCGATGCCGGAGACGGTACACGACAACCCTGGTTGATCCGCCGTCGCGACCGGGGGCCGGTTTTATGTGCGGCGATCGGACAGTTCCCCATCGGGACGGCAGCACCTCGGGACGATGACGGTTTCGTCATCATCACTGCCGACAGCGCGGGAGGGTTGGTGGATATTCATGACCGCCGACCGGTGGTGTTGTCACCCGAGTTGGCGCTGGAATGGCTGGACCCGGCCACACCCAAGGAGCGGGCCGAGCAAATGGTGCTATTGCAAGGGGAAGACAGTGATGTGTTCGAGTGGTACAGGGTCGATAAAGCGCTTAACAATGCCAGAAACCAAGGGGCCGAATTAATTGTAGAGATCATTTGAACTGTCAGTTCGACAGGACTTCAGGCATAAGTAACAAGGTAAAGCCAGGCACTGTTACAAGGGTGGTTTCAACGAATTAACACTTATGAAAGCCCATACGTTTTGTGAATGAACCGCTTGTCCGACAATGCTTTAGTCATACATACATTTTCAATAAGTACGGCTAGCATTCGCGCCGCCTTCCCAGTGCCACAACCCGCTGACCAAAGAGTCAGCAACCAAGGACATCCCGAAAACAACAAGCCTTGCAGAGAACCCAATTGCGCGACGATTTTACAAATAATCAAGTCGTGAGTCTGGCGTGTGTCTATCTCACAAAGACTGAACACTACCAACTCGACTCTTTTATCGGGCAATACATACAGACCCGAAATCTAGGATCAGTCCCCAATATCGACAACCTTCTGAGTTCGACACTTGAAGGCTATCCAGGCAGGCCGCCGGTGATGGTCAACGAGTTGAATGCCTGGATCGACAGGACGCTGGGCTATCGGGCCACTCATCCCGACTTTCTGTCGCTGGAAGATATTTGAACACTTGTGGGAGCGGGCTTGCTCGCGAAGGTGGTATATCAGTCAATTCATGTGTCGACTGACACACTGCCTTCGCGAGCAAGCCCGCTCCCACATTCGGTTTGTGACCGGTTCAGGGTTTCAACGGGATTTCGATATCACGCTCCGACAGCTCTCTGCTGCGGTCATGCTTCCACGTCTTTTCCTCATGCTCCTGCTGCTCAATCTCTTCTTCCGAGGGTTCATCCTCTACTTCTTCGGGATCCGGACGCTTGTGTTCATTGGCCATGTTCACCTCTCTTCCTGAAGGGATCGTTCATCAACTTTAAGCGTAGAACAATTTCCCACGCCCCGGTTTACAGCCACCAACGCAGCAAAAAGAAAAACCCCATGCTCAACAACATGCTGAGCAGGGTATTGCGGGTGTACAGCACCAGGCCGACGGCCACCAGCGAGCTGATCAGGTAGGGGTTATCCCATTGCAGATTCAGCTGTTTCTCGGGCATGAACACAATCGGCCCGCAGATTGCGGTCAGCATGCCCGGCACGGCGAAACCGAGGAACTGCCGGGCATTGCTGCTCAGGCGCACCGGCAGTCGCGGCTCCAGAAAGACATAGCGGTTGAGGAACACCAACACGCCCATGCCGATAATCACCGCCCAGACCATCATGTGCGCGCGCTCCAGAACTTGTTGCAGACAAACCCGGCGGTCATCCCCGCCAACCCCGACAGCACCAGCGCCGAGCCCCATTGCCAATAGCTGAACAGCACCGAGCAGAACAGCGCCACCGCGACGCAGACCACGGTCGGCACGTCGCGTACGACCGGGGTGATCAGGGCGATGAAGGTGGCGGCGATGGAGAAGTCCAGCCCCAGGTGCTCAAGCCCCGGAATGCTGCTGCCGAGCACGATCCCGGCCAGGGTGAAGAGGTTCCAGGCAATGTAGAACGTCAGACCCACGCCCAGGGCATACCAGCGGTCGAACTGTTGTTTGTCGTGCTGGCTGGTCAGGGCGAACAATTCATCGGTGAGCAGAAAGCCCAGGCCCACCCGCCAGCGCCCCGGCAATGGCGAGATCACCGAACGCATGCTCATTCCATAGAGCAAATGCTGGGACGTCAGCAACAAGGTGGTCAACAGGATCGAAAAGATCCCGGCCCCGCCCTTGAGCATGCCGATGGCCACCAGTTGCGCGGCGCCGGCAAACACGATGCTCGACAGACCCTGGCCTTGCAGGGGTGTCAGATTGGCTTCGATCGCCATGGAACCGGCCAGCAAGCCCCAGGGCGCAGTTGCCAGGGACAGCGGCATGATCGCCGCAGCACCGCGCAGGAACGCTGTGCGCGGCAAATCTGAATTGGACATAACGCTCTACAACCAGGGAAAAGACCTCAGACTGTGCCAGCAGTCGCGGCCAATGGCTTGAACAATCTTGCGCATCTTGCCACTCATCGGAGGCCCGCTTGCTTCGAGTACCATGGACCCCTTCACCTGACGCCTGCGGGAGTCGACATGCTCTACCGAATCGCCGCCGATGGCTTGGTGCTGTTTCACCTTTCATTCATTCTGTTTGTCGTGTTCGGCGGGCTGCTGGTGCTTAAATGGCGCCGCTTGATGGGCTGGCACCTGCCCGCTGCCGCCTGGGGTGTGGCCGTGGAACTGTTCCACCTGCCCTGCCCTCTGACTCGCTGGGAAAACCTGATGCGACACGCCGCCGGGCAAAGCGGCTACGGCGCCGGTTTCATCGAACACTATGCGTGGCCGGTGATTTATCCGGCCGGCCTGACTCCGGCTATTCAACTTTGGCTGGCCAGCGTGGTGCTGGTGATCAACGTAGTGGTCTATCTTCGAGTGTTCAGGGCGCTTTAAAAGATCGCAGCCTGTCGCCACCGGCTCGGCAGGGCGTCGTCAGTTGGCAATGACGCTCATATTGCGCCCGCTGGCCTTGGCCACGTACAGCGCCTTGTCGGCGGCCCCGATCAAATCCTCGGTGCTGGTTTGTGATGCCGGATCGTAGCCGCACACACCGACGCTTACCGTGATCACGGCTTCCGGGCTTTCACTGTGCGCAAGACCTGCCGTCTGCACCGCGCGGCGGATTTTCTCCGCTACCAGAAACGCTCCCACGTAGTCGGTGCCGGGCAGCACCACGGCGAACTCTTCGCCACCAAAACGCGCGGCCAGGTCACCGGGGCGCTTGATGTGCTCAATGATGATGGCCGCGATATTGCGCAAGCACTGATCACCGGCCAAATGGCCGTAGTGATCGTTGTACGCCTTGAAATGATCGACATCGATCATCAGCAGTGCCAGACCGGTCAGGTTGCGCCGGGCGCGCCCCGTTTCCGCCTGAATGAACAGATCGAACTGGCGTCGGTTGGCCAATCCGGTGAGCGCATCTTCCAGGGCCAGCAATTCCAGGTTGCGATTGAGTTCGATGAGTTTGTCCTGGGATCCGAGCAACTCGACCTGGATGCGGTTCTGCTGCTTCATCAACTTCATCAGGCGATAACCGAGTACCCCGAGAAACCCGAGCAACAACGATACGATCACCGCACTGAGCATTGACTCCTTGCGCCAGCCGGCCAGCACTTCGTCCTTGTTCAACGCAACGAAGATAATCAATGGATACCCCTCGACCCGGCGATAACCCACCACTCGCTCGACGCCATCGATGATCGACTTGATCGTCGCCGTGCCCGAACCGGCCTGGGGCAGCAACTGGGTGAACAGCGGGCTCCTGGCCAGGCTGGTGCCGATGTCCGCCTCGCTGAACGGACGACGCACAATGATGGAGGCATTGTCGGCGATCAGGTTGATCACACCGTTACTGCCCATGTCGATGCTGTCGTAGAGCTGCAGGAAGTGCGTGAGGTAGATCGTCGCCAGTGCCACGCCGGCAAAACTGCCGTCGGGGTGATTGACCCGTCGCGACACCGTCATGATCCATTCGCCGCTGGAACGGCTCTTGATTGACGGGCCGATGTGCGGACCGCGATCCGGGTGATCGCGATGGTAGATGAAGTACTCGCGGTCGGAATTGTTGGCGGCGCCGACCTCGGCACCATTGGAATTGGCGATCCACTGCCCGGTTTCGTCATACACGAACAGGCCATGGAGTTGGCTCAGCTCGCTGCGCTGGGCACTGAGCAAGCGTTGCAGGCGATTGAGCCGGCCTTCTTCAATGCCGTCGTTTTCCAGGCGATCGACCAGGCTGAACAACAAGGTATCGGCCTGCTTGATCGATGCCTGAGCTTGCGAGGCCAGGGTCTGCGCAAGGTTGGACATCGCCACTTCCTTGTCCTGCAGATGATACTGCCGCGCACTCCAGACTTCCCAACTGACGATCAGCGCCATCGACAGGCACACCGCAACCAATAGCGTCACCGCCGCGCGGACCTTGAGCCTGGCGACGCCGGGCCGGTTTTTTTCGATGCGGTCGTAAATTGATGGGTGCCCCATGACGTTCGCTCCTTGAATCGTGTTGACAGACGCCGGCGATTTAGCGCGATGCCTGCTTCACTGCCTCGATCCAGACCGGGTCCAGCCGCGTCTGTTCAGTGTCGATCCCCAGCGCTTGCATCCGCGCCTTGTGCTGATCCATTTCCCGGATCAATTGCCCATGATCGCTGGAGTTACCGTCCAGCTGATGCATTTGGTTCAAACCCAGATGATAGAACCGTAGCAGCTTCATTGCGCTCGGATCACCCGCATCAACCGCCGCCGTGAGGTGATGCATGACGTTGGTGACGCTCATCAGACTGCGCTTGAGCTGCCAGCTGTAGACCGCCGGCGCCATCCATGCCTGAGTCCAGAACACTTTGCGCATCAGCCCGGCCATCACCAGTACGGCGGCAAACACGCCGCCGATGTTGAAGCGCAGATTGTCCCCGCCAGGCGTACCGAACAACGCCACCGCCGTGGCGGACAATACCATCGCCAATGCCAGGAAAATCAGCGCGATGATCAGCGTGCTGCGTCGCGTCTGTTGCCAATAGGTTTCGGCGTTCATCGGCTGGATTTCGAACATTACGTCGGTTTTCCTTCAATCACGGACAAAAAGAGTGCAGGCATTATCGCCTCTGCGAGGGATTTAGCTATGCTGGGGCTCCTTTTCATCTTTTCATCGTCAAACGGGGGACGTGGCGAGACCGCGCAGTTCGTGCCATCTTCTTTCATGGATACACACTATTCGGATGCCATTCGTTATTTCTGTGGGAATGACATCGTTTTAAGGATCATTGAATGACCCAACGACAAGTAATCAACGCTTCGGTCAGCCCGAAAGGCAGCCTGGAGACACTCTCCCAACGGGAAGTCCAGCAACTGAGCGAAGCCGGATCCGGCAGCACCTACGACATCTTCCGCCAATGCGCCCTGGCCATCCTCAATACCGGCGCCCACGTCGATAACGCCAAGACCATCCTCGAAGCCTACAAGGACTTCGAAATCCGCATTCACCAACAAGACCGCGGCGTACGCCTGGAACTGCTGAACGCCCCGGCCGACGCTTTCGTCGACGGCGAAATGATCGCCAGCACCCGTGAAATGCTGTTCAGCGCCCTGCGCGACATTGTCTATACCGAAAACGAACTCGACAGCCAACGCATCGACCTGAGCACCTCCCAAGGCATCAGCGACTACGTGTTCCACCTGCTGCGCAACGCCCGCACCCTGCGTCCCGGCGTCGAGCCGAAGATCGTGGTGTGCTGGGGCGGTCACTCGATCAACACCGAAGAATACAAATACACCAAGAAAGTCGGCCATGAACTGGGCCTGCGCAGCCTCGACGTCTGCACCGGATGTGGCCCCGGCGTGATGAAAGGCCCGATGAAAGGCGCCACCATCGCCCACGCCAAGCAGCGCATCCACGGTGGCCGATACCTGGGCCTGACTGAACCCGGGATCATCGCTGCCGAGGCGCCGAACCCGATCGTCAACGAACTGGTGATCCTGCCGGACATCGAAAAACGCCTGGAAGCCTTCGTGCGCGTCGGCCACGGCATCATTATCTTCCCGGGGGGCGCCGGTACGGCCGAAGAATTCCTGTACCTGCTGGGCATCCTGATGCACCCGGGCAACGAAGGCCTGCCCTTCCCGGTTATCCTCACCGGTCCTAAGCACGCCGCACCCTATCTGGAGCAACTCGACGCGTTCGTCGGCGCCACCCTGGGTGAAGAGGCCAAGAAGCATTACCAGATCATCATCGACGATCCGGCGGAAGTCGCCCGGCAGATGACCCTGGGCCTCAAGGCGGTCAAACAGTTCCGCCGCGAACGCAATGACGCGTTCCATTTCAACTGGCTGCTGAAAATCGACGAAGGCTTCCAGCGCCCGTTCGACCCGACCCACGAAAACATGGCCAACCTGAAACTGAGCCGCGACCTGCCCCCTCACGAACTGGCTGCCAACCTGCGCCGCGCGTTCTCCGGCATCGTCGCCGGCAACGTCAAGGACAAAGGCATCCGCCTGATCGAAAAACACGGGCCTTACCAGATCCGTGGCGATGCGGCAGTGATGCAGCCGCTGGACCAACTGCTCAAGGCCTTCGTTGCCCAGCACCGGATGAAACTGCCCGGTGGCGCGGCGTATGTGCCGTGTTATCGAGTGGTTGCCTGATTGCTTTTCTGTAGGAGCGAGCTCGCTCGCGATGGACGTGAACGATCACGCGTGTTTCCTGATTAAACGCGTCGCCTTCAAACCCATCGCGAGCAAGCTCGCTCCTACACAGGGTGCACAACAACGAATACAAGGGATCGACCGATGGACCACGTCAACCACATTCTGATCGTCGACGACGATCGCGAAATTCGCGAACTGGTCGGCAACTACCTGAAGAAAAACGGCCTGCGCACCACGGTGGTTGCCGACGGCCGGCAAATGCGCAGCTTTCTGGAAGCCAATCAGGTAGACCTGATCGTGCTCGACATCATGTTGCCCGGCGACGACGGCCTGGTGCTGTGCCGCGAATTGCGTTCAGGCAAACACAAAGCCACGCCAATCCTGATGCTCACCGCGCGCAACGACGAAACCGACCGCATCCTGGGCCTGGAAATGGGCGCCGACGACTATCTGACCAAGCCCTTCGCCGCCCGTGAACTGCTGGCGCGGATCAACGCCGTGCTGCGCCGCACCCGCATGCTGCCGCCCAACCTGTTGGTCACCGAAAGCGGCCGCATGCTGGCCTTCGGCCGCTGGCGCCTGGACACCACCGCTCGCCACCTGCTCGATGAAGACGGCACGCTGGTTGCCCTCAGTGGCGCCGAATACCGACTGTTGCGGGTGTTCCTCGATCACCCGCAACGGGTATTGAGCCGCGACCAGTTACTGAACCTGACCCAGGGCCGCGACGCCGACCTGTTCGACCGTTCCATCGACTTGTTGGTGAGTCGCCTGCGTCAACGGTTGAAGGATGACTCACGGGAGGCGACCTACATCAAGACCGTGCGCAGTGAAGGCTATGTGTTCTCCTACCCGGTGGAAATGCTCGAAGCGTAGACATGCTCGAAACGCAGGAATCAACATTTTTCCAGGGGTTTGTATCCATCTGTATATGAACCCCTCCCGGATACGCAAAAACCGATTTCGCGCTGTTCAAGCACACATCAGCGATACACCCCGGCGTTTAACTGTGACCACCAGCTAGCACGAGCTACTGACCACTCACTTATTAAGCGCACGGAGAATCAACCATGTTCAACTTCTCGAAAGTTTCGTCCCTGGCACTCGGCCTGGCACTGGTGGGCGGTCTTGGCCTGTCGAACCTGGCATCGGCCAACACCTCGAATGTCACCTCACAAAGCACCGTCAAGGTCTTGGTGGCCGAAGGCGGCTCGGACCGCTTGCAACACAATCGCGTGGCTGAAGGCGGTGCCGATCGGTTGCAAGAGTTGCGTGAACGGGTCGCTGAAGGCGGATCCGATCGCCTGATCCAGAACCGTGTTGCCGAAGGTGGTTCCGATCGCCTGATCCAGAATCGTGTTGCCGAAGGTGGCGCCGATCGCTTGCAGGAACTGCGTGAGCGCGTTGCCTCGATTCCGGGCAACGCCGTGCGCGGCGGCGTGATCGTTGCTGAGAACCGTGCCGAATTCGGTTCGAAATATCAGCGCTACTGATCGCGATCCAAAGCTCAACGAAATCAAAAATGTGGGAGCGGGCTTGCTCGCGAAAACGGTCTTCCAGTCGACAATGATGTCGCCTGACACGCCGTCTTCGCGAGCAAGCCCGCTCCCACATTAGTTTTTCGCGACGACATGATCACCCGCCATCCCCATAAATCCTCATCTCTGACACAAAAGCCCCGGAGATAGGCCGGACAGTGGCACTGTGCCCGTACTAAGATTTGCGCTTCATTACATCAAGGACGATTCATGAAGCGCTTTGCCGGTTGCCTGTTGGGTTGCCTGACGCTCAGTACACTCGCGGCCGATCTGACCCTGCTCACTGACAACCATCCCCCCCTGCACTTCGAGCAAGACGGCCAATTGGTGGGATTCGGTGTGGATGTGGTACAGGCCTTGTCCGAGCGTACCGGCGATCACGTGAACCTGCAGCAACGGCCGTTGCTGCGTGCCTTGCACGTGGCCATTACTGAACCGGCCACCGGGGTCTTTACTGTACTGCGCACTGCCGAGCGCGATGACCGGTACCAATGGGTCGGGCCATTGCTGGAAGTGGAAACCGCGCTGTACTCCGCCGACAGCGCCCGACCACCGGTGCACAGTTTGCTGGAAGCCGGCAGCCTGGGGCGGATTGTCGTGCCGCGCAAATGGTTGGTGTACAGCTATTTGCAGAAGCAAGGCCTGACCAATTTGTATGGCGTCGCCTCGCCCGAACAAATGATGCGCCTGGCGCGCATGGGCCGAACCGACTTCGTGGTGGCCGATACACTGTCCATCGCTACCATGGCCCGCGAAGAAGGGTTGGCACCCAGCCAGTTGCACTATCAGATGCCGCTGATGCAGCAAGGCAGCTACATCGCATTTTCCCTGCAGACCGATGTGCATCAGGTCGAGCGCTGGCAAAAGGCGCTGGATGAGATGAATCGCGATGGTCGCCTGGAACAGATCAAACAGCGCTGGCTCAGCGACAGTACGCCCCGCTGACAAAAAGGATCACTGTTCTCGATAACAACTATGCGTATTGGTGTTTTCTCATCGCAACGCTCCAGCACTACAGTGGCCACATCTTCTCCCCACGCTCTGGAGCAACATCATGAAAAGCATCATCGGTCTTGGTTTCGCCCTTTCGGTTCTTGGCACCACTTCTGCCATCGCCGCGCCACATGCCACTCAGGCGGTCGTAGCAGCAGCCACTGTCAGCCAGCCGGCCACCCTGAATGTGAATACGGTTGGCGTCGACCGTCAGGACGACCAGAAAGCGAAACTCTACGTCGCGGAAAACCGCCCTGAGTTCGGTTCGAAATATCAGCGCTATTGATCAACGGCCTTGAGCTGGTTGATACAGGAACCCCCGGGGAGATCAGGTCTGTCCGGGGGTTCTTTTTTTATTGGGCGCATACATCTCGATACAGGTTGTCCGCGATCCCCGGTGGGAGCGAGCACAACCAAGCTTCATTACCAACTTGTCATTGAGTTGTCAGCGTAGCCACCCCCCTCGCGTCCTACAGTGAGGTCGTCAGTCACCCACCCGGGTGACACGCCTCCCACTGATGATGACAAGGGTCCACACCATGAAACCATTGAGCAAACTCTGCCTGATCGCTGCCAGCCTGTTCATGCTCGGCACCGGTTCCGCCATGGCCGCCACCACGACCGAACCGGTCAAGGCCAACAACGTCGTGCTGGTGCACGGTTCCTGGGCCGACGGCTCCAGTTGGGCGGACGTGATCGCCCGTTTGCAAGCCGCCGGCCTGCACGTCACCGCCGTGCAGAATCCGCTGACTTCGGTGACCGATGATGTGGCCGCCACCAAACGGATTCTTGATCAGCAGGACGGCCCGACTGTGCTGGTCGGTCACTCCTACGCCGGCACGGTGGTCAGTGAAGCCGGGGTCGATCCGAAGGTCAGTTCGCTGGTGTACGTCGCCGCGCGCGCACCGGATGCCGGAGAAGACTTCGTCGCTCTCTCAGCCAAATATCCGACCATGCCCGTGCGCGCCGGCACCGAAGAACACGATGGTTTTGTCAGCCTCAAGCAAGACGCCTTCCTCAAATACTTCGCCAGCGACGTGCCCCACGACAAAGCCATGCAACTGTTCGCTGTGCAACAACCGATCGCCAAGACCCTGTTCACCGACCGCACCACGGCCGCCGCCTGGCACACCAAGCCGTCGTGGTATGCGGTCTCAAGCCTCGACCAGACCATCAACCCGGACCTGGAACGCTTCCTCGCCAAACGCATGGGCGCGACCACCATCGAGTTGCCGTCGAGTCATTTGTCACTAGTGTCCCACTCCAAGGAAATCGCCGACCTGATCCTCGCTGCCGCCGGTCGCCAGCCGTAACCCTCAACCCTTTCATTACAACTTTGTCATCGAGTTGTTGGACGGCTGTCCGGATCCCCTGGTTAACCTGAATTCACTGTCAGGCACCGCCGACAGCCCCTACACACTGAAGAGAGAACGCCATCATGAAACTATTGATCCTCGGATTCGCCGCCCTCCTCGCTACCGGCTCGGCCTTTGCCGATACCCAAGCTCCCGTCATCCATGACAAAGACGCGGCTTTCGTCCACCTCGACGTGGCCAAGGTCGTGGGCCAAACCGACATTTCACAACAATGCGGTATCGTTCCCGCCCAACTGAACTACCTCGATCACCAGGGTCGTCAGCATGAACTGGACTACCTGGTCCAGGGCAGCGGTTGCACCAATGATCATTGATCGTCATCCGGGCGTACCGGCGCAGGATCGGGGCTACACTGGCGGCACCGGCATGCCGCTGTAGCCCGCCTGCGCGGACCTGAATATTGCTGACCCCCAACCAGGCAGATCCCCATGAACATTCTCGTCGTCGAAGATGAACCCAAGGCCGGCAATTACCTGCTCAACGGCCTGCAGGAGCTCGGCTATACCGTGAGCCTGGCGCGTGACGGTGTCGACGGTTTGCACCTGGCCCTGGAACACGATTTCGATGTGATCGTGCTGGACGTGATGATGCCGAAAATGGATGGCTGGGAAGTGATGCGCCGCCTGCGCAAGGAAGTCGACACTCCGGTGCTGTTCCTCACGGCCCGCGACGACATCGCCGACCGCATCAAGGGGCTGGAGCTGGGCGCCGACGATTACCTGATCAAGCCGTTTTCCTTTGCCGAACTGGTGGCGCGCCTGCGCACATTGACCCGCCGTGGCCCGACCCGGGAGGAAGAACAGCTGCAGATCGAAGACCTGCAAATCGATGTGCTCAAGCGCCGCGTTACCCGTGCCGGGACGCGTATTACCCTGACCAACAAGGAATTCGCCCTCCTGCACCTGTTCGCCAGCCATCAGGGTGAAGTCTTGTCGCGATCGATGATCGCGTCACGGGTCTGGGACATGAATTTCGACAGCGACACCAACGTGGTAGATGTCGCGGTACGCCGCCTGCGGCTGAAAATCGACGACCCGTTCCAGCTCAAGCTGATCCACAGCGTGCGCGGTATCGGCTACCGTTTCGACACCCAGCCATGAAAGGCTTGTCTGCTTTTCGCTACTCCCTGACGCTACGCCTGGCGCTGGTGTTTGCGTTCCTGGCATTTGTCTCGCTGACGGCGCTCGGCGTGGCGCTGTACCGCGATCTGGAGCGCGAGCTGATCCGTCGTGACGACGCGGCCCTGGTAACGCGCATCGATCAACTGCGCACCTTCCTCAACGACAGTAACACCCTGGAGTTGATCCGCACCAAACCGGCGTTGTTCCAGAACATGCTCGGCAACCGCGAAGCGCTGCTGACCATCGGCACCCCCGGGCAACCGCCGTTGCTGGTGGTCAATCCGGGCAACCTGAGCATGCCCGCGTTGTCACCGATGCCCCTGAACCACCCTCTGACCCTCGGCGACGTACATCATTTGCCCGCCGTAAACGGTGTACCGTTTTCGGCCTTGGCGGCGACCATTGATTCAGGTGATCAGGGCAGCTTGCAAGTGGTCACCGGGCGCCTGATGACCGAGCGCACGGCCGTACTCGCCAGCTACCGGTTCAACGTTTATCTGTTCGCCAGTGTGGCGGCGACTCTGCTGGCGTTGTCCGGCTATGTGCTGGTCAATCGCGGCCTGCTGCCCGTGCGGCATCTGGCCCGGCATGCCCAGGGCATCGGTGTCGGCAACCTCAACGAACGTCTCGACAGCCAGGATGCACCCCGGGAGTTGTTGCCGATGATCGAGGCGTTCAACGCCATGCTCGATCGCCTTGGCAAAGGCTTCGTGCAACTGGGCCAGGTGTCGACCGACATGGCCCATGAACTGCGCACGCCGATCAACAACCTGCTCGGCGAAACCCAGGTCGCCTTGCAGCAGAACCGTAGTATCGAGGCCTATCAACAGCTGCTCGCCTCCAATGTCGAGGAGCTGGAACGCCTGGCGCGGATGCTCGATAACATGCTGTTCCTGGCCCGCACCGACCCGGCCAGCGCCCTGCGCCAACGCCAGGAGCTGGACGCCGCCGAGGAAATGGAGCGCATGGCCGACTATTTCGAAGGGCTCGCGGCGGACGTCGGCATCCGCATTGATGCCCGGGGCAGCGGGCGGATCTGGGCCGAACCGATGCTGCTGCGCCGCGCCATGGCCAACCTGTGTGCCAACGCGATCAAGTACGGTGCGCCGGATTCCGAACTGCAAATCCTCGCCACGCCGTCCGCCGACGGCATCCGTGTGCAGGTTCGTAACCACGGCCAGACCATCCCCGCCGAACACCTGCCCAGGCTGTTCGAACGCTTCTACCGCGTCGACCAATCCCGCGAACGCTCGGCGCAATCCAATGGCCTGGGGCTGTCGATCGTGGCAACGATCATGCAGTTGCATAACGGCGCGTGCAGCGTCAGCAGTGCCGATGGCGTGACCTGCTTCGAGCTGTTTTTCCCGGCACGACGACAGGGTGAATGATCAACGCAAGTCTTACTCCTGCAGGTGCGCGTCGCAGGGATTTTTTGGGTCTTGATCCAGCACATCCGACCAATAATCCCTCACAGACGCGAGTCATGACCTAACCTCATAGGCTGGGTGACTAACAACCTGTCGGGCATGCCTATGCGCAATGCATTGAAGTGGATGATTGTTCTGGCTCTCTCGCTGTTCGGGCCGAGCGGCGCAATGCTGTCGGCGGCGCCGGATGCCCCTGACGCCAGCGCAACGACTGCATCGGTCAGCGTTCCCGACAGCGATCTGCAGGGACTGCAAATTCGGCTCAATAGCCTCAAACAGCAGGTTTCCCAGGCCAATAATTACAGCCAGCTGGAAGCCCCGCAGGATCTGGTCCAGGCCCTGATCCAGGAGATCACCCGGCTGTCGGCGCTGCTGCTGCCCGTGCAGGCTCAACTGCAATCGCAGCTGGGGGTATTGGGACCGGCACCGCTAGGCGACGCCGAACTCGAGAAGTCCGACATCACCCGTCAAAGAGCCGCCCTCACCGAACAAAAGGGTCAGGTCGATAACAAGCTCAGAACCCTGGAAACGCTCAAAACCAGTGCCACCGAGTTGCTGGCCCAAATCGCTGTCATTCGCCGCAGCCTGTTGGAAACCGAAGTGACCCAGCAGACCCACAGCATCCTCAATCCCTGGTTCTGGGCTCCGTTGTTCAATCCACCCGCGCAGGACCGTCAACGCCTGAGCGCCTTCCTGCAACAGATTGGCGCGACCCTCGACGCCGCCTGGCAACCGGGCCAGCGCTTCTACACGAGCCTATTGCTCATGCTGGCCCTCGCGCTTTGGTTTGTCGGTCACCGGCTGACCGATCGAGGGCTGACCTGGCTGTGCATTCATCGCATGCCTGAAGGCCGACTGCGGCGCAGTGCCCTCGCGCTGGCGTCGGTATTCGCCACGGTGTTGGCGGCGTGGCTTGCCTTGCAACTGCTGTTCTATGCCCTGACCCGCGAACTGCCGTTGACGCCACAACTGGCCGGGTTTTCCCAGGATTTCGAGAAAATTGTTTACACCTGCGTGCTGATCACCGGCCTGAGCCGCGCCCTGCTGTCCACCAAACATCCTTCGTGGCGACTGCCGGCCATTGCCGACCCGGTGGCACTGGCGATCAAGCCCTTCCCCATTCGCCTGGCCTGGGTCCTGCTGGTACTGGTCGCGATGGCGCAAATCACTAATGTCACCGGCATGAGTACCCCGGTCGTGATCTCGGTCAGGGGGTTCGTCGCACTGGTCGTTTCAGTCATGATCGGTGCGCTGCTCTTGCGCGTCAGCAAAATTCGCCGGGCCCTGGTCACGACGGGTGAGGCCCCCGAAGCGGGCACGACACTGGCCGGGGTCATTTATGCCTTCGCCAGCATTGCGGTGGTGATTTCCCTGCTGGCCCTGCTGGTCGGCTACATCTCTATGTCGCGCTTCATCACTTATGAACTGGTCTGGCTGTTCATCATCTTTTCCGGCTTCTACTTACTGATCCAACTGCTAAAGGACGGGTGCGAATACCTGTTTTCGCCCCGGCATTCCACCGGCAAGGCGCTTAAACAGCTGTTGGGCATCGGCGATGCACGCCTGGAACAGATTTCCATCATCTTGTCCGGCGCCGGCCGAGCCGCGCTCTTACTGATCGGTTTTATCACGTTGATCGTGGGCGGGGTTGGATCGACGCTTGGACAACTGGCCACCAACACATTGGCCATTCTCGGTGGTGACGGCCTGCGAAAACTCAACATCGTCCCTGCCAACTTATTGCACGGCGTACTCGCCCTGTTCATCGGCATTTACCTGATCCGCGCGTTACGCCGCTGGCTGGACAACGAATTCCTGCCCAAAACGGAAATGGACCCCGGCATGTGTGCGTCCCTCAGCACACTGTTCTCCAACATCGGCTATGCGCTGGTCATCTTGTTCGCCCTGTCATCGCTGGGCGTCCAATGGACCAACCTGGCGTGGATCGTCAGCGCCTTGTCCGTGGGGATCGGCTTCGGCCTGCAGGAGATCGTCAAAAACTTTGTCTCGGGCCTGATCCTGCTGACCGAACGCCCGGTGAAAGTCGGCGACCTGATCAGCATCAGCGGCGTCGAAGGCGACATCCGCCGGATCAACGTGCGAGCCACCGAAATCCAGCTGGCCGACCGCTCGATCGTCATCGTGCCCAACTCGCAGCTGATTTCGCAGAACCTGCGCAACGTCACCCTCGGCGGCAACGCCCAAGGGGTGGCGATACTGGAACTGATGTTCCCGCTGGACATCGACCCGGAGCAAGTGCGCAACCTGCTGTACGACACCTACACCGAGCACGAATCCATCCTCGACAAACCGGCACCGTTCGTGCGCTTCAGCCAGCTCAAACCCGAAGGCATCACCCTCACCATCACCGGTTACGTCAGCAGCCCGCGCAATGTCGGGGCGATCAAGAGTGAGCTGCTGTTTGAAATTCTCAAGCGGTTGGGGGCGGCCGGGATAGAACTGGCGAAACCGCCGCCGGTGGCGTGATTTTTTTTGGGGGGGTTGGTTGGTGTGAATATCCGTTTCTTCGGTCATGGCGACTATTGGTTCCGCCCTTACGGCGGGTTACTTGGAAAAGCGCCAAGTAACCAAGCGCTCTTGCCCCACCACTCGGTGCCTCGCCCAGGCTCGGCATGCCCTCACTCCGGCATTGCTCCGTGGGTCGCCGCTATGGGCCGTCCCTGGCCCAGAGCGGCTAAACCGGCGTCCTGCCGGTTTACCCACGGAGCAACGCCTGCGTTCGGCCAGCGTGGTTTAACGGGGCGCCTAGATCAAAAGCCAAGCGAGGCGGCCTAGTAGCCGACCTGACTGTTGCGGGTGCACTCATTCCCTGTGGGAGCTGGCTTGCCTGCGATGGACTTTAACGATAACGCGTGCTGTCTGGATGATCGCGGTGTCTGGGCATCCATCGCTGGCAAACCAGCTCCCACAGGGAAACGGGGCACCAGCCAAAGTCAGGTCGGCTACTAGGCCGCCTCGCGACGCTTTTGATTTTCTTGCCCCATCGAGAGGCCGAGAGGAGGTTCTGCGCAGTGGGCAAACCGGCATGGATGCCGGTTTAGCCGCGCACGGCCAAGGATGGCCGATCGCGGCGGGCCCACGGAGCAGGACCGGAGCGAGGGCATGCCGAGCCTGGGCGAGGCACCGAACGACAGGGGCAAGAGCCCTTGGTTACTTGGGGCTTTTCCAAGTGACTCGCCGTAAGGGCGAAACCATAAGCCGCCGTTACCGCAACAACGGATATGTACACCGTCTCGTCCTGGGGCGTGATACTGACCACGCCCCAAGTAACTCATCCGTCAATGCGCGATACACACCGACTTCAGCTCGGTATAAGCCTCAATCACCGCACGCCCGAACTCACGCCCCATGCCCGATTGCTTGACACCACCGAACGGCATCGCCGGGTCGAGCAACACGTGGGCGTTGACCCACACCGTGCCGGCTTCGATGCGCGGCACCAGGTTCATCGCCTTGCCCAGGTCGTTGGTCCACAGGCTCGCGGCCAGGCCATAGCGGTTGTCGTTGGCCAGGGCGATAACCGCGTCTTCATCGTCGAACGGCATCACCCCCAGCACCGGACCGAACACTTCTTCCCGGGCCACGGCCATGCTGTGGTCGATATCGGCCAGGATGGTCGGCTGGACAAAGAAGCCTTCGCCTTCCAGCAGTTCACCGCCCGATACCACCCGAGCGCCTTCACGACGAGCCAGTTCGATGTGCTTGAGCACGCTCTGTTGCTGCTTGCGCGACACCAGCGGGTTGATCGCCGCGTCACAGTTCATGCCGGCGCCAATCGGCATGGCCGATACCGCTGCCGCCAGGGCTTCGACGAACTGGTCGTGGATCGAGCGATGCACGTAGAAACGTGACGCCGCGGCACACACCTGACCGTTGTTCAGCAGGCCGCCGAGAATTGCGCCTTGCACAGCCTTTTCGATGTCGGCATCGGCGAGCACGATCATTGGGTTCTTGCCGCCCAGCTCCAGGGAGAAGCGCGTCATGTTTTCCATGCACGCCACGCCGACGCTTTTGCCCACGGCGGTGGAACCGGTGAAAGACACTTTGCTCACCAGCGGATGCGAAGTCAGCACGCCACCGACCGAAGCACCGCCACCGGTGACCACGTTGAACACGCCCGCCGGAATACCCGCTTCCAGCGCCAGTTCAGCCAGGCGCATGGCGGTCAGCGGGGTTTCCATCGCCGGTTTGATGATCACCGTGCATCCGGTGGCCAGCGCCGGCATCAGCTTCCAGGCGGCAATCAGCAGCGGGAAGTTCCACGGCACGATGCCGACCACCACGCCGACCGGTTCACGCTTGGTGAATGCGGTGAACTTGGCACCCGGTGGCAGCGGGATCGACACATCGAAGGTCTGCCCTTCGATCTTGGTCGCCCAGCCGGACATGTAGCGCATGAACTCCACGGTGGCGTTCAGATCCAGCGCCCGGGCCATGTTGATCGACTTGCCCTGGCTCAGGGTTTCCAGTTGCGCCAGCTCTTCGGCGTGTTCTTCCACCAGACGGGTAAAGTTGAGCAGGATGCGCTCGCGATCCGCCGGACGCAGCGCCGACCACACGCCGGACTTGAAGGCCTTGTGCGACGACTGTACGGCGCGCTCGACGATCTCCAGCGGCGCATCTAGGGTCTCACACAGGGTTTGCCCGGTGGCCGGGTTGACCACCGCAATGCGCTCGCCTTCGGCCAACACCCACTGACCATCAATAAAGCAGCCATGACGGCGGTCTAGGAATGCAGCCACCTGCGGCAGGATTTCAACGTTGCTCATAAATCACCTTCATTCAAATGTGGGAGCAAACCTGCTCGCGAAAGCACCCCTAAAGGCGGGGCACGATTCAAGGCAAGCCAGCTCCTGCGGAGTTTCGATAAGCCAGGTAACCGGCCGCTTAGTGTTGTTCTTTGAGGTAGCACACCACCGCCTGCCGATCGTCGGCGGAGGCCAGGCCCATGTACGGCATGTAGGTGCCGGGCACGAAAGCCTGGGGTTGAGTGATCAGTTGCTCGATGTTCTCGGCCTGCCAGTCGATGTTTTTGCTGCGCATCGCCTGGGAGTAGTTGAAGCCCTCCAGCGAACCGGACTTGCGCCCCACCACACCCGCCAGATTCGGCCCCATCATCCCGGCCATGCCCTTGCTCACCGAATGGCAGACACCGCATTCATTGGCGAACACCTCGGCGCCACGCGTCTGCACCGGCGTGCAATCGGCAGCGACAGCGGCCTGGGCCAGGGTGAAGGACAACAAACCAAAGAGGGAAAAACGCAGGGCGGTAAACATAAGAAACGACCTTGAAAATCCATGCGCTCGTCACGCAGACGAACGCCAACACAGAAAGCGCCGGGGCAACGGAGCCCCGGCAGGTTGAAAAGGATTGTCGGTGGTCAGGCAAGCGCAGGTTTTGCCCTGCGTGCCAGTTGTGTTGGCGGTTCTGCCAGATCGCTCTCCCCCTGTGGGAGCGAGCCTGCTCGCAATGGACGTCAACGATAACGCGTACAGTCTGAATGACCGCGTTGCCCTGGCCTTTTTTCGCGAGCAGGCTCGCTACAGGTCATCGTCAGTTTGTGAGATCAGGCCGTAAAACAATAGAACTTCGTCAATTTCAGCCTTTGAAAGCTTTGAATTTTTTAGTTCACTTATTGCCAACAACAGCGGCGAATCCTGCGTTCTTGATATCTCGCCTCTTGAAACCACAAAACCATCAACAGGAAGATTGAGTATCTCGAACTTGTGTGGATATAACTTCATGACTGTCCTTTCCATGGCTGTGCTGTTCAATACCAGAACAACCCTGCCGAATGGGCATTGAACCCTTGCCCGCCTCCCTGCAACCTTCGGTTCCAGGCGGGCAGGCACTGGCGTCCAACTCATCGTCGTAGTTGAAAAAGCTGTCACGCAAAAAGTCATTCGTCATTGCTGAATACCCGTCGGTTAGAAAAGCGATCGAAACTATGGTTATTATTTTTCGCACGAAGTTACAAGCAGGTATTTTTTTAACGTAGGAAACTTCATTCAACATTTATAGATAGTTCTCACAAGAAAACAGGAAGTGCTATTCATCGAAAACTGCGACACCGCTTATTTGTCGAATCAGGCAACTGTGGGAAGCAGTAAGAACTTTCCTTCGCCATCAAAAAAGCGCTTCGCTCTAACCGATTTTCTTCTCAGTAAGAAACGACGAACGGTAATTTCAGCGGCACCACCATTTCCCTGTAGGAGCTCGACAACGCTCTGTGCCATCACCCGGCCATGCAATCTGGCATGCACAACCAACTAATTGGCAAACAGGCAAAAGGCCAAAAAAAACGCGGCCCTTAGTATCTAAAAAGACCGCAACCCTGCGCCTAAGAACAAGAACGGATGTCATGCCATGCTCAAGTCTCCCTTGCTTCGACTTTCCACGCTCGCGCTGATGATCAGTGCCGGGCAGGCCGGAGCTTATGAACTCTATGCCGATGACGACAGTCACCTGAACGCCACCCTGGAAGCGGTTTTCGGCATTTTCCACAGCCAGGAGAACTACGCCCTGTCGGGTCGTCTCGACGAAGGTTCGTCATCGTGGCGCGAGGGTTATATCAAGTACGGCCTGGCGTTCGACCAGGGCCTGGGCGGTGTCGGCACCGCTTACGGTGCCGCGAACATGCTCAGCTCCGGCACGTGGGGCGACGGCGATGCCGCTGGTTTCAGCGACGGTTCGGAACGCACCACCAAGTTCGAAGATGCCTACCTCGGCTGGCGTTCGGCCGATCTGTTCCCGGTGCTGGGCAGCGACGGGATCGACCTGTCCTTTGGCCGCCAGAACATCTTGATCGGTGACGGTTTCCTGATTAATGGCGACGCGCTGAACCTGGGTAAAGGCATTGCCGACGGCGAGTTCAACCGTGGCGGCGCCTACTGGCTGGCGGCGCGCAAGGCGTTCGACGAGACCGCCGTGTTGCGTATCGGCGGCAAGGACGGCTGGCGCAGCGACCTGATGTGGCTCAAATCCAACAACCGCTCCCAGGCCAAGACCGAAATGTACGTCGGCACCCTGGAGCACGTGTCCGAAGCCGGCACGGTCGGCCTGACCTACATCGACACCACCGACATTGACGAGCAGTACGCCTCGCCCATTCAACTTGAACGCGACGGCATGAAGACCTACAGCCTGCGCGCCACCGGCAATGCCGGGGTCAAAGACCTGTTCCTGTCCGGCGAATACGCCAAACAGGACAAACCCCACTCCTCCGACGAAGACGGCTGGTACCTGGAAGCCGGCTGGACCTTCTCCGACGTGACCTGGGCGCCCTATGTCAGCTACCGCTACAGCCGTTTCTCGGAAAACTACGACACGCTGTTCTACGGTTTCAGCCGCGGTTTCGGTACCTGGTTCCAGGGTGAAGTGGCGGGCAACTATGCCGGGCCGTTCAACAGCAACTCGCGCATCCAGCAACTCAAGTTCGCCGTCTCGCCGCTGGAGAATCTGAGTGTCGGCGTGATGCATTTCAACTTCGACACCATCGACCGCAACCTGGGCAATACCGATGGCCGCGAAACGGACCTGTATGCCGAATGGCACGTCAACGATCACCTGAGCATCATGCCGCTGATCGGCCTGTTCCAGCCGGACAAGAGCGCCGACCAGGGCGGCACGCAGCTGGGCAACAACGACAAGAACCTCTACAGCCAGGTGATTTTCGCCAGCACTTTCTAAGCCCGACCGGGGCAGTGGCGCATCCGCTGCCCCCCATGGAAAAAGGCCTTTCCAATGCAGAAAAAATTCCTGACGATCCAGAGCAAAATCGCCCTGCTCGCCGGCCTCTGCCTGTTGTTGGTGGTGGGTTTGCTGATGGGCCTGTCGCTTTACCAGACCCACAAGAGCAGCCGGCAAGTCGCCGAGGCCAGCAGCGAAATGCTCGCCGATGCGGCCAAGGAACACATGCAGGCCCTGGGCAAAGTGCAGGCCATGCAGGTGCAGCGTACCTTCATGCAAACCCATGAATTTGGCCAGGGGCTGTCGCGATACTTACTCTATCTGCGGCAACTCCGGCACCAGGGGACGCTGACCCGCCCGCAACTGCGCCAGGCGCTGAGTACCCAGCTTCACCAGGCCCTCATCGACAAGCCCGACCTGCTCGGGCTTTACGTCATTTTTGAACCCGACGCCCTGGACGGTGCCGACGCCGGTTTCGTCGACAAGGCGGATCTGGGCAGCAACGAAACCGGGCGTTTCTCGCTGTACTGGGTGCAGAGTAAGCCCGGCGAGCTGCAAGCGGTGATCGGTGACGAAGGCCTGCTGGCCAACACCGAACCGGGACCGAGCGGCGCGCCCTACAACGCCTTCTACACCTGCGCCCGCGATACCCGTCAAGCCTGCGTGCTGGAGCCCTACTTCGACGAGGCGTCCGGCAGTCGCAAACTGGTGACCAGCGTGGCCTTCCCGCTGCTGGAAAACGGCAAGGTCATTGCCGTGGTCGGCCTCGACATCAACCTCGCCGCGCTGCAAAAGAACAGCGAAGCCAGCGCCCTGCAACTGTTCGACGGCCATGGCCAGATCAGCATCGTCAGCCCTCGCGGCGTGATCTCCGCCAACAGCCAGGACGTCAGTCGCCTGGGTCAACCGATGGACAGTGCCGAGGTGATGGACACCTTGCGCCAGGGCCAGCCAAAGGTCTTTGTCGATCCGCAGCAGATCAAGGTGCTCGAACCGCTGGCACCGATTGCCGGTGCCGCGCCCTGGGGCGTGCTGGTGGGTGTTCCGCAGGACGTGCTGCTGGCACCGGTCACCTCCCTGCAAAAGCAGCTCGACGCCCAAGGCGTGCAAAGCACCGCGCTGGAACTGCTGCTCGGCGGCGGCTCGGCCCTGCTCGGCCTGCTGTTGATCTGGTACACCGCGCAACGCATCACCCGACCGCTGCAAGTGCTGACGCGAGTCATGGAGGATATTTCCCTCGGTGAAGGCGACCTGACGCGGCGCCTGCAGGTGCAATCGCGGGATGAGATCGGTCAGCTGGCGACGGCGTTCAACCGCTTTGTCGAGCGTATCCATCAGACGATTCGCGAAGTATCGTCGGCGGCTCTGGGCGTCAACGAAGGGGCTCGTCGCGTGCTGGAAGCGTCCAATTCATCGCTGAGCAACTTCGACGATCAATCGACCCGCACCAACACCGTGGCGGCGGCGATCAATCAATTGGGCGCCGCCGCCCAAGAGATTGCCCATAACGCCAGCGATGCCTCGCTCCAGGCATCCAACGCCCGGCAACAGGCGGAAGACGGGCGTCAGGTGGTGCAGCGCACGATCGAAGTGATGAACGCGCTGTCCGGAAAAATCAGGGCATCATGCACCCACATCGAAGTGCTCAACGACAAGACCGTGAACATCGGGCAGATCCTTGAAGTGATCAAGGGCATCTCCCAGCAGACCAACCTGCTGGCGCTCAACGCCGCCATCGAGGCGGCCCGCGCCGGAGAAGCCGGGCGTGGCTTTGCGGTGGTGGCCGATGAAGTACGCAGCCTCGCCGGACGCACCCAGACCTCGGCACTGGAGATCCAGCAGATGATCGAGGAGCTGCAAGTGGGCGCCCGGGATTCAGTGACCACCATGAGCGAAAGCCAGCAGCACAGCGAGGAAAGCGTCAGCATCGCCAACCTTGCCGGCACACGGCTGGGCAGCGTGACCCAGCGCATCGGCGAAATCGACAACGTCAACCAGTCGGTCGCCGCCGCCACCGAAGAGCAGACCGCCGTGGTCGAGGCCCTGAACGTCGACATCATCCAAATCAACACTCTCAACCAGCAAGGCGTGGAAAACCTGCAATCGACCTTGCGCGCCTGCACCGAGCTGGAGCAACAGGCGGCGCGGTTGAATCAGTTGGTGGGGAGTTTTCGGATCTGACCATGGCGGTGCCTGAGATACCGTCTTCGCGAGCAAGCCCGCTCCCACAGTTGATCTGTGTCATACACAAAGCCCGTGTTCATTGAGATCTCCTGTGGGAGCGGGCTTGCTCGCGAAGGCGCAGTATCAGTCGACATAAATATTGGATGTACCAGCCTGCTCGCGAAGGGGCCAGCACATTCAATATCGGTGTCGACTGACACTCCCCGATGGCGGTCTTCAGCAAACAGCCCCAGCATGCTCCAACCGATGAAACAACCGGTTGAAGTACACCAGACTATCGCCCTGCTCCCGCACGCCGACCTTCTCCAGTTCCACGAACATCACCGAATGCGACCCCACCTCCTTGCACTCGCTGATCCGCCCCTCCAGCTGCACCAAGGCGTCGCGCAGCACCGGCACGTCGGCGGCGCCGTCGTCCCACAGGTCCCAGGCAAAGCGCTCGGCCATCGGCACCTTGGTCATGCCGGCGAAGTGGCGGGCCAGTTCTTCCTGTTCACCGCACAGCACGTTGACGCACAGCCGGCCGTTGGTGCGGAACACATCGTGGGTGGCGCTGTTGCGGTTGACGCAGACCAGCACGGTGGGCGGCGAATCGGTCACCGAGCACACGGCGCTGGCGGTGATGCCGCAACGACCGCCAGGGCCGTTGGTGGTGATGATGTTCACCGCCGCAGGCAGCTGCGCCATGGCGTTGCGAAAGTCGATTTGCTGCTGGCTCAGGTCGGCCATGTCGATGCCCCTTCCTTCAGGAGGACCGCTTTGAGGCGGCCCGTAGGTGATGGAACAAGACTAAGGCCGGGCGCTGCGCCCAACCATTCTGACGATCCCCACGTGGAGGTAGGCTTTCCGCTAGTCGACTAGGTGGTTTCTTTATCGCAAGGGCCGGCCACAGTGGGTATTCTGCTACTTGGCTCCCAAAAGATGAGCCAATGTCCGCCGCGCGTGCACGCGAGCGAAAACAATAAATAGAACATTTTCGTGGCAGCCCCTGATGCAAACCCGCAAACCGATTGTTTACATCGTTGACGACGACAAGGACCTGCGCACCTCGCTGGCCTGGTTGCTGGAGTCGGTCAGCGTGCAGGCGCAGTGCTTTGCCGGTGCCGAAGAGTTCCTCAACCAGTACGACCCCAAGCAACCGGCCTGCCTGGTGCTGGACGTGCGCATGCCGGAAACCAGCGGTTTCCAGTTGCAGGAAATCCTCAACCAGCGCGGCAGCACCTTGCCGACCATTTTCGTCTCGGCCCATGGCGATATTCCGATGTCGGTGACGGCGATGAAGAACGGCGCGCTGGACTTCGTCGAGAAACCCTACAACCCGCAACAGATGATCGACCGCATCCAGGCCGCGCTGAAGACCGCCGTACACGCCCAGGCCGACCAGGAGCAGCGCCAGAACCTGCAAGGCAAACTGGCACTGTTGACCAGCCGCGAGCGCGAGGTGCTGATGCTGGTGATCGATGGCAAGGCCAGCAAGGTGATTGCCCGGGAGCTGAACATCAGCGTGAAAACCGTTGATGTTCACCGCACCAAGATCAAGGAAAAGATGGGCGTGACCAGCATCGCGATGCTGGTGCGCGAGGTGCTGCACTTGCCGGCGGAGGAGCCGGCGCGGCATTGATAACCCTGAGACCGGATGCGGCCGTCAGGCCCCTTTCGCGAGCAGGCTCGCCCCCACAGTGGATCTTCGGTGAACACATATTATGTGTCCGACAGTGATCACCTGTGGGAGCGAGCCTGCTAGCGAAGGGGCCGGCAGATACAACCTCAATTCTGGCTATAGCGCTTGCGATAGGCACCCGGCGACACACCAAAGCGCGATTTGAACGCCGAGGAAAAGTAGCTGGAATCGGAAAAGCCCCAGGCATAACACAGCGCCGACAGCTTCTGCTCGACATCGCTGCGGCGCAGGTTTTCCGCGCAGAAGTCCAGGCGTCGGTGCTTGATGTATTGCGCCACCACCAGCCCGCGCTTGGAGAACATCCGGTACAACCCGCGCACCGACACCCCCACTTCCCGGGCAATCAGTTCAGGGCAAAGGGCTTCGTCGCTGATGTGTTCGTCGATGAAAGCGATGATCTTGCGGAACTGCCGCTCATGCATATCGCCATTGCTGTCGCGGGCGCTGACGCCCGGTAGCAACAGGCTGACCAGGGCGTCGAGTACGGCCTCGCTTTCCTGCATGTCCAGCCCTTCCTGCTGGCGAGTCTCCAACACCAGGCGGTTGGCCATGGCCGCCAGAGGATTATTGGCCGCGATGCGCGTGGCGCAATTGACCGCCGTGAAGTGCGAGCCGCGCTCGACCACCTGGCGCGGCAGGATCAGCGACAACTGTCGGGAATCGTCGTTGTAGGTCATGTCGCTCGGGCGGCTGGCGTCGATCAGGGCGATGTCGCCACACCCCAGTTGCGCACGGTTGTCGCCCTGCTCGAGGTGCGAACTGCCGCGCATCTGGAACACCGCGTAGTAGTGACCGTCGCTGCTGGTGCTGACATCCTTGCTGCTGCGGTACAGGTGCACGTGCGCCATGTCGACCACGCTGAGCTTGATCGCGCCGCTGCGAAATTCCGCCAGCTCGCCATAGAAATCGGTGTCCAGCGCGCGGGCGTCGAAACGTCCGCAAGCCTGGTTAACCTGGCTAAGCCAACTTTCGAACGCCTCATTGCGCACCGCCGATGCTGTAATCATGTCCGCAAAGCCTCACGTTTTTGTTGTTATTTTTCGGCCGCTTCGTCGAGCGGCTCGCTAAAAATCTTTCGTACTCCAGCCACCGCCTCCCTCGATGGCCGCCGGGTGCCCATTCAACAGGCTCCGGCGTCGGCTTTCCAGCGTGCAAAGCGTTTAAATGTCCAAGACCAGACGAGCGGAAAGCGCCCGTGAAACGCAGGCACAAATCTGCTTGTTGGACGCCTTTTCCTTGTTGGAAAGGCAGTTGTCGCGATGCTCCGGCACGCCGTCCAGCACCTCGACAATGCAAGTGCCGCAGATGCCTTCGCGGCACTCGGTGTCGATATCGCAACCGTGGGCCTGCAACACATCCACCAGGCTGCTGTCGGCCGGCACGTGCAGCACTACGCCGGAGCTGGCCAGTTCCACTTCGAAACCACCGCTCGGGCCGCTGTTGGCTGCAGGATCGGCGGCGAAGTGTTCCAGGTGGATGGCATCGTCCGAACGGCTGCGCGCGGCCACTTCCACCACTTTATTCATGAACGGCGCGGGGCCGCAGGTGTAGACATGGGCATCGCTGCCGGCACGTTCCAGGCACGCGCTCAATGCGGCGTCCAGATTGCCTGGCTCGACGCCGTAGTGAAACTCGACGTGATCGGCAAAATTTGCCGCCAGCAGTTCGGTGAACGCTGCGTACTCTGCCGAGCGGGCGAAGTAATGCAGGCGATACGGCTGGCCGCTTTCCGCCAGTCGATAGGCCATGCTCAGCAGTGGCGTCACGCCGATGCCGGCGGCGAACAGCACGTGTTCGCGGGCATCCGGATCCAGGCGGAACAGGTTGCGTGGCGCGCCCATTTCCAGCTCCATACCCTCCTGCACCTGCTCATGCAACGCCAGCGAGCCACCGCGCGACTGCGCCTCTTTCTTCACCGCCACCAGATAGGCGCGGCGATCCTGGGGCGGGCTGCACAGGGAGTATTGGCGGGTTACACCGGTCGGGCCGGTAAGGTCGACGTGGGCGCCCGGCTCATAGGTGTCGAGCGGCTGGCCGTCACTGCGCACGAGGCGAAAGGAACGGATATCCAGCGCTTCGTCGACGATCCTTTCGATCTTCACCTTCATCATTGCATCACCTGAATACTGTTGTTTCGATTAAGTCCCGGGTCTTGCGAGGAAGCTTTTGTGGCGAGGGGATTTATCCCCTCGCCACAGTTAATTTCAGCGCATGAACAGACCGCCGTTGATATCCAGGCACGCCCCCGTCACGGAGGTGGCATGCTCGGCAATCAGCAGCAAAACGCTGTCGGCGATGAACACCGGGTCACCCAGGGTGCCGGCCGGGATCATTTTCAGAATCTGTTCCAGACGCTGCGGGGCCACGGTTTCGCGTACCACCGGCAACTCCAGCGGACCCGGCGAGATGCTGTTGACTGTCACGCCACGGGGCGCCAGCTCACGGGCAAAGACCTTGGTCAACGTCGCCACGCCGCCCTTGGCCGCCGCGTAATGCGCGCCCGTCGCCGTGCCGCCGTTCTGTCCGGCGAGCGAGGCGATATTGACGATGCGCCCGAAGCCACGCTCGGCAAAGTGCGCACCGAACACCTGGCACGCTACGAAAGTACCGCGCAGGTTGATCGCCATCGATTCGTCGAACTCTTCCGGCGTGATGTCCATCAACGCCGCGACTTTCGACACCCCGGCGTTGTTCACCAGAATGTCGGTGCCGCCCCAGTGCGCGGCGAGCAGGTCGCGAGCGCGCTGGAAATCGGCCTTGCTGCGCACATCCAGTTCGATGGCGACGGCCGTGGCGCCGCTGCCATCGAGCTCGGCGGCCAGTTGTCGCACGCCATCGAGACACACATCCGCCAGGCCGACGCGATAACCCGCTGCGTGCAGGCGGCGGGCGATGCACTCGCCCAGTCCGCGCGATGCACCTGTCACCAGGGCTACTCGACTCATGATGTTGTCCTCACAGAAGGAAGCCGAGCGCGCTCAGGCTGTCGGTGGAATTGATCAGGCGCACCACTTTGCGCTCCAGGGTCGGCACGCCGTCGGTGAAGCGGATGCGGTGATTGAGGTCGGCCACGAACGGCGTGTGCACGCCGCGCTTGTAGGCGTACAGCAACTGCGCCGAGTTGACTTCGACAATGTCGCCGGCCGCTTCCACCAGACGGAAACGCGAAACCGTGCGGATGGTTTTCGCCGCATCCACCGCCGATGGCGAGTAACCGGCGGTCAAGCGTTCGATGCGCAGGTCACGCATGCGCGCGTCGTCGTAGGCATAGTTCAGCGTCGCTTCGAAGTCTTCGGTGTCCGGGTCAATCGGCACGATGTACTTGCCGCTTTCGCTCCACAGGGTCGCCCACTCGGCGTAGTTTTTGTGGTCCAGCAGCTCGGCTTCGCGCCAGATGAATTCGATGGCTTGGGCCAAGGGGCCTGCAAAACCGTTCAGGGTGTCGTGATTGCTCATTGGCTCATCATCCTTTTCCACATGTCGTAGGCACCGCGCATGCCGCCTTCGTCGGTGGCGTGGCTGACTTTGTCGCCGTTTTGGGCGGTGATTTCGCGGTTCAGGCCGCGGTTGACCAGGATCGGAGCGTCGACGCCGGCATAGGAGCCGCGCTGCACGCGGTCCCAGGCTTCGGCGTCATCGGGGCTGCCGAAACCGAACGGGCCCTGGAAGTGTTCGTGAATGCGCATGCGCTCGCGGTTGGCGATTTCCGGGCCGCCGTCCATGCCCAGGGCAACGTGACGGATTTCCGTTTCGGTGACCGACACCGGCCGCAGCACGCGGAAGAACGACATCGACATGGCCACGTTGGGGAACAGGTTCAGGTTGAACCCGGCGCCGTGCAGCGAGCGCACGATGCGGCGTACCTGCTCGGGCGGCATGGTCTTCGACAGTTCTTCGGTGACGTGGGCGAAGCGCTCTTGCAGTTGCTCGGTGCCGTCGTCGTGATCGAGGTCGACATGCTCCGGTACCATCACCATCACGCTGTGGCCGTTGCCCAGCGAATGAGTGACGGCTTGCTCGTCGGTCATGAACGAGAGCATTTCCGAGGTTTCTTCATCCACCGACGACATGAACGACTTGTGCACGATCGGGAAGTGGTAACCGTCGGTGGTGTTTTCCAGCTGGATCTTCCAGTTGCCCTTGAAGCTGAACTTGTGTTCGCCCTGTGTCTTGATCGGGTAGCCGGCGCCCTGCTTCATGAACAGGTCCATCCAGTGTCTGGCGCCGCCGAGGAAGTCTTCCAGCGGCTCGATCTCGTCGTTGTAGCTGGCGAAGACCATGCCGGCATAGCTCTCGACCCGCAGGCTGGTCAGCGGCAACTCGGACTTTTCCAGAATGCCTTCGTAGCCGTCCGGGTACGGCAGCGCCCGCAGCTTGCCGTCCAGGCCGTAGGACCAACTGTGGTACGGGCAGGTGAAACCGGTGGCATTGCCCTTGTGCTTCTCGCACACGGTTGCACCACGGTGACGGCAACGGTTTTCCAGGACGTTGATGTTGTTCTTCTTGTCGCGCACGACAATCACCGGGCGACGGCCGATGGTGGCGGTCTTGAAGTCGCCGCTGTTGCGCACTTCGCTTTCGTGGGCGACCCACACCCAGGTGCGGTAGAAAATCTTTTCCAGTTCGGCTTCGAACAGCGCCGGATCGTTGTACAGCGAGACATCGACGCGGTCGTGCCGGACCAGGTCTTCGGGGCTTTTCGACGTTGTGATCAGCCGGTATTCATGAGTGCTCATGCGGTTCTCCTCATGGCTTTTTTTATGGTTTCGTTTTAGAGACTGCTGGCGATTAACCGGCCATGCTCTGTTGCAGTTGCGCACCCAAGGCGCAGACCAGCTCGTCCTGGCCTTTACGGCCGACGATTTGCAGGCCGACTTTCAGCCCGCCGCAATCGAGTTCCACCGGTACCGTCAATGCCGGATGGCCGCTGAGGTTGAAGGGGCGTACCAGCGGGGTCATGCCGGCCACCGCCTTGCTGCCGCTGCGCGCTTCGCTCAGGGTCGGCGGCAGGCTGGGCATGGTTGGCAGCAACAGCACGGCGAAGTCTTCCAGCGCCGCATCCACCTGTTGGGTGAACCGGCGGCGCACCGCTTCGGCCTGGGCCAGTTCTTCGCGGGTGGTGCGGCTGGCGGCCAGCAGGCGCTGTTCGACATCGGCACCGATCAGGCCTTTGCCCGTGAGATGACCGAAGGCCGCCCAGTTTTCGAAATTGATCACGGTCAGGCCGGCGGCGAATGCGGCTTCGAACTCACTCAGGTGCAGGCTGCTGCGATGCCAACCGGCGCGGTCGGCGGCGGCCCCGAGACTGGCTTGCAGATGCGCTTCGCACGCCACTTCAAGAAAGCCGACTTTGGCGCCGTCGCCGGGCAACCCCTGAACGTCGAAGCCCGGGCAAATCACCTGCATGGCCGCGATGAGGTCGTCCATCGTCCTGGCGAACGGACCGACGCAATCGAGGCTGGAGGCCAACGGATGCGCGCCGACCCGACTGACTCGACCGTATGTCGGTTTGAGTCCGGCAATCCCGCAGCACGCCGCTGGCACCCGCACCGAGCCACCGGTGTCGGTGCCGATGGCGATGTCGGCCAGCGCTGCAGCGACTGCCGAAGCTGAACCGCTGGAGGATCCGCCCGGCACCCGGTCCGGCGCTTGCGGATTCACAGGCGTACCGGTCCAGTCGTTGATGCCGGTGACACCAAAGGCCAGCTCATGCAGGTTGGTCTTGCCGACGATCTGCCAGCCGGCTTTGATAATCGCGTCGACCACTTCGGCGTTTTCAGTCGCTGCCGGAGCGTCGGCGAAAGCACGGCTGCCGGAGCGGGTCGGGTAACCGGCGATGTCGATGGAATCCTTGATGGCAACGCGTTTGCCGTTGCCGCCGAGGAGAAATTCGCTGATGAAGGTACTCATGCGCTCAGCTCCTGCTTTGATAAATGAGAGCTGAACAAGCGTTGCGTGCGCAAATGCGCGATCAGCCAGGTGCCGTCGACGCAGCGAAAATCGATGTTCAGGCGGGTGCCGAACAGTTCGCTGCGCTGATCCGCATAGGTAGAAATCTGCTGCATGATCCACTGCCCCTGCGCCGTATTACCGTCGACCAGAATCGACTCGCTGGTGAGGTAATGCAGGTTCAGCTGAAAGTGGTCCGACGGTGGCAAGTAACCACCGACAAACGCAGCCACAGCCTCGCGTCCACGATGTTGACCGAAGGTCTGCGCGGTCTCGCGACCAATGCCTTCCCAGATCGCATCGATGCAGAACAGCGCTGCCAGTTCGCTGACTTGGGTCGGCGCCCTCGGCACGTCGCACAGGTCCATGTAGCGCGCCATCAAGCGACGCACTGCGCTTTCTCCTTCGAGCGTCGCCAGACGCTGCAGCAAGGCCTCGTTCATGGCCTACACCTTGGCCGCATCAGGGATGGTCAATGGGCGACCGATGCGCGCTTCGACCTTGGCGTAGCGCCACAGGCTGTATTCGTTCACCGGCGTGGTGCGGAACAGGTTGCAGGCGTCGATCACCGACTGGTGGCAGTCGACGTCGGCCATGATGTACACGGTCCAGGGCGAGGTGGTGGACGGGCCGACCATCAGGCGGTCGTCATCCATCGCGCCAAGCACGGTGATGCCGGGCATCGCGCCGAGGTCCGCCATCATCCGGCTGAAGCCCTTCCACACACTCAGGCCTTCGCCGGTGGGCAAGTCGAAAAAGTTCTGGGTGATGCCGATGCAGAAGACGACGCGCAACGGTTCCTGGGTAGCTTGGGACATGTGTTTGATCCTTGAAGAGGTGATGGGATTCAGATGTAGCCAGGGAACGGCGGCACGCCGAGGAACACCGAGCCTGCGCCGTCGTACAGCCCTTCGCTGAGGAAGGCGTGCTGGGTCACCACCATCGAGTCACGCAGGTAGCGTTGCAGAGGATGGCGCAGGTAAATGGCGGTGGTCCCGGCCAGGCTGTAGGCGCTCTGCACCACGGCAGCACCGGCCTGGGACACGTGGATCGCGGACAGGCGCAGCAGGCTGGTTTGCTCCGGCGTGACCGGGTTGCCGGCCAGGATCGAGTTCCACACCTGCTCGGTGGCGTTGTAGAAGAAACCGCGGGCGGCGCTGAGTTTGGCTTCGGCCTTGGCGATCTCGATGCGAACGTAGGCGCGGTCGGCCATTTTCGGCGCGCCGGTGATGCCACCGCCGCCGGCCATGCGGCTGACTTCGTCGAGAGCGGCACGGGCCAGGCCCAGGTTGACCACTGCCAGCACTTGCGCGGCGTAGGCAATGGAGGGGTAGCGGAACAGCGGCTCGTCGATGGTCGCGGCCCCACCGCGGATAAAGGTCCAGCGTTCATCGATGTGTTTGTTGGTCACGCGCAGGTCATGGCTGCCGGTGCCCTTGAGGCCGACCACGTCCCAGTTTTCGACGATCTCGACCTGATTCGGGCGGAATACTGCTGTACGAGGCTTGCCGCCCGCCGCGCCGATCCCCACGCCCAACAAGTCGGCGCCCTTGCAGCCGCTGGCGAACTTCCAGGTGCCGTTGACTTGCCAGCCGCCTTCTACGGCTTCGGCGGGTTGCAGCGGAAACAGGCCGCCGGCGAATACCAGATCGGGACTGTCTGCATAGATTTCGGCCAGGGTTTCTGGCGGCAAAGCGGCGAGATAGACACCGGCGCTGCCGAAACTGGCGACCCAGCCGGCGGAGCCGTCGGCTTCGGAAATACGCTCGATCATTTGCAGGAACAGTGCAGGCGCCAGGGCGTCACCGCCGTAACATTTTGGCGTGGCGGCGCGGTAGATGCCCACCTGCTTGAAGCGCTCGATCATGTCCCGCGGCACGTGGGAGACGCTGTCGAATTCGTCGCGACGTTGACGCACTTCATCCAGGACTTGCTGGAATGCCTGGCTGTCGACGACAGGTTCGTCAACGCCGATCAGGGCGTCTTGTTGCGCAACCGCTGAACGCAGCATGGGCTTTCTCCGTTTTGCTTATTGTTAGTGGGGCGACACTGCACCGATGCTTTCTGTAGGCGCTCCTGCAGGGATCGGCCTCACCCTTGTCTTGGAGCCCAGTGTAAAAACCACATCCCGGTGCAACTATTGGTGCGTGCAGCCCCCCGGCTAAAGAAAACCCCTAGACCGCCCCCGGTTACCTCTGAGCGCATCCCCGGGCGCGAGCCGGTATAAAAAGCCATACTTCCGGTTGCACCGGTCACCACCTCCTGCTGCCAAGGGCTGCGCGATGTATTTGCCAAAACAGAACGACTTTTTCACGCTGATCGAAGCCATGCCGCTATGCATCATTCTTCACGATGCCCACAGCAAGGAGATTCTCTGGGCCAATGCCGCGGCCCTGTCGGCCCTGGGGTTTACCCTCGAAGAGCTGACACCGCTCAAAGCCCCGGACATGACCCGCGATGCGCCCAAGTACCGGCGTTCGGTGGGGTTGCGTTGGCTGGAAGGCGCTGCGCGCACGGGCCAGCGCGCCATCGAATGGTGCTATCGCTCCAAGCAAGGGGTGGAGATACTGTCCGAAGCGGTGGCGACACTGGTGCACCTGGAAGGTCGCGATGTGTTGATGGTGCAGTTCCGCGACATTTCCAGGGAAGACAAGGTCAAGCGCGACCTCAAGCGTTTCGAAAGCCGGCTCAAGGCGTTCATGCAGGACCTGGCCGAAGGCGTGGCGGTGCTGGGGCCTGAGGGAGAGATTCGCTTTATCAGCGACTCCGGCGCGCATCTGCTCAACAGCAAAGAGCATCAGTTGATCGGCAAGAACTTTCTCGACGGGTGCGACGACGCCTCGCGCCAACGCCTGTTGCAGCAGCTGTCCAACGAGACACCCGAACACTTACCGTTCGGCGTGCATTACAAAGTGCAACGCCGTGACGGCGAGTGGCGCTGGCACGACGCGACCTGTCGCTTTATCGAAATCGAAGACGATCTGGTCGGCCATTTATTGCTGTTCCGCGACGTCACAGAACAAGTGCACGCTGAAGAAGCCCGGCGCGTCAGCGAACAAAAACTCGAGTACCTGGCGCGCTATAACGCCATGGGTGAAATGGCCGTGGCGATTGCCCACGAGCTGAGCCAACCGCTGGCCGCTACCCGCAATTTCATCGAAGGCGCAGTGATTCGCCTCGGCAATGCGACCGACGCCGATCAAGGCATCGCCTGGGGCTTGCAGAACGCCGTGCGGCAGATCGAGCATGCTTCCGTGATCATCAAGAGCGTGCGCGACTACGTGGTCAAGCTGGAGCAGAGCGAAGAGCTGGTCGACCTTAACGAACTGCTGCGCGAAACCCGCTACTTCATCAGTCTGCGGGCCGATCCGAGCCTGATACGCGTCGAAATTGTCACTGCCCCCGAGCCGTTGCGCGTGAGTTGCGAAAAAGTGTTGATCGGCCAGGTGATCCTCAACCTGGCGTTCAACGCGATCGAAGAAATGGCCAACCTGCCCCTCGAACGTCGCGTGCTGCGCATTCATGCCAGCGCCGAGGACGGCGTGGCGCTGGTGCGCATCGAAGACCGTGGACGCGGGATTCAGGCCGAGGCGCAGGAGAAGCTGTTCGATGGTTTCTTTTCGTCCAAAGTCAGCGGCAACGGCATTGGCCTGGCGCTGTGCAAGAACATCATCGGCCGCCATCGCGGCGATATCTGGGCGCAGAACCTGGAGCCTTGTGGCGCTGTTTTCAGCTTTTCCCTTCCCCTCGCAATGACTCCCACCCCCCTGTAGGAGCGAGCTCGCTCGCGATGCTCGTAAACGATAACGCGGAAAACCAGATGCCCAGCGGCGCCCTCTGGTTTTTCGCGAGCAAGCTCGCTCCTACAGTTTCCCCCCGCCATTTCGCTCCCGCATGACACTGGCACAGATACACAAACACTTGGCAGGCAGGGCAATTCCCGGGTTGGACGGGCAAGGCACTATTCACGGGTCAGAATCTGCCCACTTACCCGCGATCCGCGTTACCAACAATTCAGGAAGTTCCCCTTATGCGAACAAACAGGATCTCCGTACAGTCAGCGCTAGGCCTGAGCCTGCTTGTACTCGGCTTGAACAGTGCCCGCGCGGACTTGCCCGCCGACACCGGCATCGGCCAGACCACCCTGGCATTCCCCGCTGAACCGCACCGCGCGTTCATCGTCGATGTCGAGTTCGAAAGCTTCGTCGCCGGCCGTGTCACCGTGGTCGATCCCGACCAGAAACGCGTGCTGGGCATGGTACCGACCGGTTTTGCCGCGCCTTCGGCCCTGAGCCACGACAAAAAGACCCTTTACGCCGCCGACATCTGGTACTCCCGTGGCACCCGGGGCACCCGCACCGACGTGCTGACCGCCTGGGACACCTCGACCCTTTCGCCGGCCTGGGAAGTGTTGATCCCGAACAAGCGCGCCGAGTCGCTGACCCAGCGTTACGGCCTGAAAACCAGCGGCGATGACCGCTTCGTCTACATCTACAACTTCACCCCGTCGACTTCGGTGACCGTGGTCGATACCCAGAGCAAAACGGTGGCCACGGAAATCGCCATTCCCGGTTGCGTGCTCAACTACCCGGTGGGCAAGCGCCGTTTCGCCTCGCTGTGCGGCGACGGCAGCCTGCAGGTCGTGACGATCAACGACCAGGGCCAGGAAACCGCGCGCAGCCGCACGCCGTTCTTCGACCCGAACGCAGAGAAGCTGGTGGAGCGTGCGGTCAACGTCGGCGACACCTACTACTTCACGACCACCACCGGCACCGTGCGCGCTGTGGATTTCAGCGGCGACGCGCCGAAGATTCTGCCGAGCTGGTCGCTGACCACCGACGAAGAGAAAAAGGCCGGGTGGGCGCCGGGCGGCTGGCAGCTGATGGCGGTCGCGCCGAAGCTCAACCGCTTGTACGTGCTGATGCACGACGCCCACGAACCGATGAAGTGGGAAGACCCGAGCACCCTGATCTGGGCTTTTGATCTCAAGACCGGCAAGAAAATCGCCACCCTGGAAGCCCCGGCTCCGATCTGGAGCATGCAGGCCACCGGCGATGACCAGCCGCTGTTGCTGGGCACCGACGTCGAGGGCGGTTTGCAGATCTTCGACCTCAAGACCAACAAACACACCGGCAGCATGGCCAAGGTCGCCAAAACCGCGACTCAGGTCATGAGCTACTGAACGAGATCCGGCCATGCAATCAGATCCGATCTTCATCCTTGCCAGCGCCATCGCCATTGCGGTGCTGCTGGCCAGCGCCGCGACCCACAAGGTGCGGGCGCCGGCGCGCTTTCGCAAACAGCTTGCCGACTATCAACTGCTGCCCGAGGCGCTGGTGCGCCCGAGCGCGCGGTTGATCCCACTGCTGGAACTGGCCATCGCGTTCGCGTTGCTGGTGCCGGTCAGCCGGCACTGGGCGGCGTTGAGCGCGGCCAGCCTGTTGGCGCTGTACGCCGCCGCCATCGGCATCAACCTGTGGCGCGGCCGTCGCGACATCGACTGCGGTTGTGCAGGCCCCGACCAGGCGCAACCGCTGCGCCCGGTCCTGCTGCTGCGCAACAGCGTGCTGGTGGCCCTGGCGCTGCTGGCCAGTGTGGCGCCGATGGTCCGCGACATGACTGTGTTCGATGGCTTCGTGACCCTGGCTTCGGCCGCCGTCGCGCTGCTCATCTACGCCGCAGCCGATGGCCTGCTGGCGAACTCCCCTCTTCTGCTCAAATTGATTGGTAGGTAATCAAAATGGAAGGCTTGATCGTTTCCAACGTTCTGCTCTGGGTATTGCTGGTGGCCGTGGCGTTCGTCGTCATGGGCCTGGTCCGTCAGATCGGTGTGTTGCATGGCCGCCTGGCGCCGGCTGGCGCGCTGATGATGGACAAAGGCGTGGCTGTCAACGAAGCCGCACCGCAAGTGACCGCTGCCGACCGTAACGGTCGCCCGGTGAACTTCGGTTATGCCGGCGAGAAATCGCAACTGCTGTTCTTCCTCTCGCCAACTTGCCCGATCTGCAAGTCGCTGCTGCCGGCGATCAAATCCATCGCCAGGGAACAAGCCAATACCCTCGACGTGGTGTTCGTCAGCGACGGCGACATGGACGCCCAGCAAGCGCTGATCCGCGAACACAAACTGGAAGACGCCACTTACGTGGTCGGTCCGGAAGTGGGCATGACCTACCAGATCGGCAAGCTGCCGTACGCCGCGCTGATCGACAAGTCCGGCACCCTGCGCGCCAAAGGCCTGGTGAACTCCCGCGAGCACCTGGACAGCCTGTTCGAAGTCGAGCACCTCAAGCACGCCACGCTGCAGCAATACCTCAATGCGCAGCCCCACGACCACGACCACAGCCACGGCCATAGCCACTGATAAGGCAGGGAGACCTTCATGAAACTGCTGGATCTATTGTTCGAGCGCTCCTCGCGCCGTGTCGCCGACACGACTTCGCGCCGCAAACTGCTGGCCCGCATGGGCTCGCTGATCGTTGCCGGTGCCGCTCTTCCCGTGCTGCTGCCACTGGACCGTACCAGCAAGGCGCTGGCCGCCACTGACCCGAAAGCCGGCGACCCCGGTGATCCGAACAGCTGCGACTACTGGCGCTACTGCTCCATCGACGGGTTTCTGTGCAGCTGCTGCGGTGGCTCGGTGACCTCCTGCCCACCGGGTACCGAGGCCTCGCAAGTCACCTGGATCGGCACCTGCCGCAACCCGGCCGACGGCAAGGACTACATCATTTCGTACAACGACTGCTGCGGTAAACAAAGCTGCGCCCAGTGCGCCTGCACCCGAAACGACAGCGAAGAACCGGCCTACCGCCCGTTCAACAACAACGATGTGAACTGGTGCCTGGCCGCCAAATCGCACATCTATCACTGCACCGTTTCGATCATTCGTGGCGTAGCGGTTTAACGCGCGTTTCCGCCGGTTGCCCAGGCAATCGGCGGTTTTTTCTTTGTGTAGGATCGCCAGCAGAGGTTTTTTATGCGCAGGTTGCTGATTGTTGGTCTTGTCTGCCTCTTGACCACCCCACTCGCTCAAGCCCGGGCCATTCCCAACCCCAACCAGGGTCATGCACCCGGCAACGAAGCCCCGCAAAAAGCCATCAGCGATGCCGGCTACAGCGTTGGCGTGAATTACCAGTTGCAATGCGCCGGTTGCCATTTGGGCGACGGCACGGGTTCGGCGGCCAACGACACGCCGAGGATGAAGGGCTTTGTCGGCAATTTTCTGAAAGTCCCTGGCGGCCGCGAATTCCTGGTGCGCGTGCCGGGCATGTCGCAATCGGCGCTGAACAATGCGCAGCTGGCGGACCTGCTCAACTGGCTGATGCGCGAAGACGGCATGGCGGGTGCGAGCATGCCTGCGCATTACCAGCCCTACAGCGCCGAAGAAGTCGCGGCACTGCGCGCCGAAACCATGCTCAACCTGCCCGGCACCCGCGCCGATTTGATCAAGGCCATGCGTGCACAAGGCATCGCCATCGACGACGGCATGAACTACTGAGCGATCGTCAACCTGAGTTGGCGGTACGCATCCACCAGTTGATCAAGGGTAAAGGCGCGATTGCGTCCGCTCGGGTTGGGCAGGACCCACACCGCGGCATGGCCGAAAGTCCTGGCCTGTAATCCCCACGCCACATCGCGCTGCCCCGACAGTGCCGCATACGCTGCCTTGCCAAGAAACCCCACAAAGCGTGGCGCATGACGGGCGATCTTGCCTTCGAACTCCGCTGCCGCTGCGATGAATTCATGTTGCGACAGTTGGTCGGCCCGCGCCGTTGGCCGCTCCACCACGGTGGTCAGGCCGCACTGATATTGCAGGATCGTCCGGTCCTGTTCCGGGCGCAGTTCCTCCGGGGTGAATCCGGCCAGATGCAAGGTGCGCCAGAAACGATTGCCCCGCCCCGCAAAATGATGCCCTTGGGCGGCGGCCATCACCCCTGGATTGATCCCGCAAAAAACCACCGCAAGCCGTTCAGCCAGAATGTCTTCGAGTCCCTCGCTCACATCGACCTCAGCCGCCGCAGATCACGTTGACCGCGTTGCGCGCAAGCCCGGTCAACTCGTCCCTGGATTTGCCCGCCCGCGCACGGATCGAGATGCTGTGCAGCAGGGATGAGGCGAGTACCGCCAGCGCCGGCGCGTCAACGTCGCCTTTTAACTCGCCGGTTTCGATGGCCGTGCGCAGGCGCACTTCCAGATCGGCATCAAGCCGGCTGAGCCGGTCTGACAGCACTTCGCGTATCTGCGGATCCTCGACCGCCTCGGTGGTCGCGGTGCCAATGGCAAAGCAGCCGCGCGGCTGGCCTTGGCCCGAAAAGTAAATCGCCAACTGCCCCTCATAGAAACGCATCAATGCGTCACGCAGTGATAACTCGGTATCGGTCAGCGCGGCCTGCATGTCGGCGGCGGCCGTTTCCCAGTACTGCTCGAGCGCCTTGATGTACAGCGCGTGTTTGTCGCCGAAGGCCGCATAGAGGCTGGGGCGGTTCATGCCGGCCGCCGTGGCGATGCTGTCCAGGGAAGCGCCGGAATAGCCGGTGCTCCAGAACACATCCAGCGCTTGGCGCAATGCAGTCTGCGGGTCGTAGGCGCGAGGCCGGCCGCGGCCTTTGCCTTCTGTCGTTTTATTTTGTGCCATGTCGTACAAAATCCTTGTGGGAAGGTGGGCGCGTGGATATTCTTACATCATCGCACAAAATTAAGGAACCAGAAGTTCCTGCCTTTCACGTTTGTTGTAGCGAAGCTCGAACCGGGTATTGCAGCGACGAAACAGGTGCGGCGGAGCCACCCTCCCCACCGCACGCGGGTTTGCTTTCTCATGGCAATTATTCGGTTTGAGGTGTGTTCATGACCCAGCAGTTCGATATCCCGGCTACGCAGACCTTCGAGCACCCAGAGCGGATCAAGAAACCGCTCAGGGACACACTGCGCCCTTGGCTGATGGTGGGCGTACCTGCCCTGTTCGCTGTCATCAGCTATGCCAAATACGTGGCGGGCGAGCCCTTCGTCACCACTGATAACGCCTACGCCCGGGTGGCCAAGGCGTCGATCAATGCACGGATTTCCGGGCAGGTGGTGGAAATCGCCGTCGAGGACAATCAGCCGGTGCACAAGGGCGATGTGCTGTTTCGCATCGACCCCAAGCCGTTGCAGATCGCCATCGACCGTGCCCAGGCGCAGTTGAGCGTCGCGCGGCTGCGCATCGATGGCCTCAAGGCCAGCTACCGCCAGCAGCAGGCTGAGTTGCAATCGGCCAAAGAGTCGGCGGACTTCGACCAGAAGGAATTCGCTCGCAAGAAAGCACTGGTGGCGACCGAGTTCGTTTCCCGGGCCATTTACGAGCGCGCGGAGAACGACCTGAAGATTTCACGGCAGCGCATCGCGTCCATCGAACAACAGATCGCCAGCACCGTAGTGGCTTTGAATGGCAACCCGAGCATCGAAGCCGACAGCCACCCGACAGTGCGTGAGGCCAAGGCGCAGCTGGACGAGACGCAGCTGTACCTGTCGTACGCCACGGTCTATGCACCAGCCGACGGCATCGTCGCCAAGGTCGACGATCTGCAGGTGGGCAACTACCTCAACAACGGCGCGCCAGCCTTTGCGCTGATCTCCGATCACGAGATCTGGGTCGAGGCCAACTTCCGCGAAACCCAGGTGACGCATATGCGCCCGGGCCAGGAAGCGACCATCAGCATCGACACGTACCCGGATCGTGTGTTCAAGGCCCACGTCACCAGCATGAGCCCCGGCGCCGGTTCGGACTTCGCCCTGCTGCCGCCGGAAAATGCCACCGGCAACTGGGTCAAGGTGGTTCAGCGGGTACCGGTGCGTCTCGAACTGGATGAACCGGACCCTGCCCTGCCGCTGTTTTCGGGTACCAGCGCCACCGTGAAAGTCGACACCGGCCACCGCACGCCCTGGTGGAGCCCGCTCAAATCGCTGTTGACCGCAGGTAATGGCTGATGAACGCCAAGACTGATGGAGCCGCAGGCTCGCTGAGGTTCGCCGTGCTGCTGGCGACCTACATGCAATCGGCGAACCTGCCGTTGCCCAATGCGGTGCTCAGGTTGATTCAAGGCAGTCTGTCGATGACTGACGACCAGGCCGGCTGGATCTTCACCGCGTACCTGGCGGCCAGCGCCATCACGATGCCGATTGCCCAGTGGCTCGCCGCGCGCTTTGGCGTGAAGCGGGTTTATCAGGCCGCGCTGGCGGTTTTCGTGTTCGGCCTGCTGCTCGGGACGGCGTCAACGGCGCCGCTGGAATTCATCGGCGCACGGATCATCCAGGGCCTGGCCAGTGGTGTGTTGGCGCCGCTTTCGATGGGGATTGCCCTGGAGACCCTGGCACCTGAAAAGCGCATGAAATTTGGCGCAACCTGGACGGCGATCGTGCTCCTGGGCATTGCTACCGGCCCGAGTATCGGTGGCTGGATCGCCGAGCATTTCGACTGGCGGCCGATCTTCTACATCAGCCTGCCGTTGTCGGCGTACATCTTCATGGTGATTGCGCTGCTGCTGGCCGAGAAAAAAGCCGAGAAAGCACCGCCCTTCGATTTCTTTGGTTTCGGCAGCTTCACCCTGGCGATGATCAGCCTGCAAATGCTGCTCGACCGAGGCGAACGCATGGACTGGTTCGACTCGCCCGAAATCTGGATCGAGGCACTGGCCAGTGGGCTGGGGTTGTATCTGTTCATCGTGCATGTGCTGACCAGAAAGGTGCATTTCTTCAACAAGCTCCTGTTCGCTGATCGCAACTTCGTGCTGTCGACGCTGATCTTTTTCGCCATCGGTTTCGTGCTGCTGTCGACCATGGCGCTGACGTCGCCAATGCTCGATGAAATTCTCGGTTATCCGCCTGACACCACCGGCGCCCTGACCCTGCCGCGCGGCGCGGGACTGGTCGGAGCGTTCCTGCTGACAGGACGACTTCCCGAGCGTTTCGACCGCCGGCTGTTCGTGGCCATCGGCGTCACCCTGGTGATCTATGCCAACTGGCTGATGCTCGACTATTCACCGCTGATGGACTGGCCGCCGGTCGCGGTGGCCGGCGCGATCCAGGGTGTCGGCATCGGCATGTCGATGGCGGCCCTGGCCAAGGTGGCGTTCAGCACCCTCGCCCCCACGCTGCGTCCGGAAGGCACCGGCGTTTTCAATCTGTTGCGTGTGTATGGCAGCACCCTGGGCGTGGCGATTGTGCAGATCTACTTCTTCAACAACACCCAGGCGATGCACCTGGCGATGGCCAGCCATGTGACGCCCTTTCGCGCCGCCGCGCATTTCGGTACGGCGTCGCTGCCCTTGCCGGCACTTGAAGGGCTGAACCACCTGATCACTCACCAGGCCGCGTTCATCGCTGTTGTCGACCAGTTCAAGATTCTGCTGGTGGCGATGCTGGTGGTGAGCCCGCTGGTTGTCTTTCTTCGCAAACCCGCTGCGTCCCAATAGCTTTGTGGAGTGTGCCCAATGAAATCCAGTCATCCGTTCCAATCGCCATTCCCGGCGAAGCTCAGCGCACTCTCGGTGCTGGTGTTCCTGTCCGCCTGTACCGTCGGCCCTGACTTCAAGACCCCGGCCGATAGCCCGTCGCAACACTATGACCAACAGGCCGAGCAGCGTCTTGGCCAGGACGGCGAGCAGCGCATCGAACCGGGCAGGAAAGTCAGCGGCCACTGGTGGTCGGCCTTTCGCTCGCCCAAGCTCGACCAGTTGGTACGCCGTGCCATCGACGGCAACCTTGAGTTGGTCGCCGCCGACGCCACCATTCGCCAGGCGTCCGCCTCCGTGGCCACCGCAGAAGGTGCGCTGTATCCGCAGGTCGACTTCGGCGCAACGGCCGGTCGCCAACGGCTGCACAACGCCAAGGCGCCAGCGGCCGACAACTTCTATGCGATCGGGCCACGGGTCGGTTTCGACCTGGATGTGTTCGGTGGCAACAAGCGGTTGGTCGAACAGCAGCAAGCGTTCGCCGATCTGCAAAAGCGTCGTTACGACGCGGCGTACCTGAAGCTGACCAGCGATGTGGCCAGCCAGGCCTTGCTGGTTGCGTCGGCCAATGCGCAAATTCAGGCCGTGGAAAAACTGCTGGCCAATGACAGCAAAAACCTCGAACTGGTGCGCGCCGCGCATATCAACGGCAGCACCACGCAGGTCGATGTGTCGCTGGCCGAAACGCGGCTGGCCCAGGACCGCACCCTGTTGCCACCCCTGGCCCAGCAGCGTGATGCCGCACGTCATGCGCTGTCGATTCTGACCGGCAAAGGCCCGGCCGACTGGATCCCTCCGCCGTTCGACCTGGCTGACTTCACCCTGCCGGCCAGTGTGCCCGTGAGTTTGCCATCCGAGATGGCCCGCGCCCGACCGGACGTGCAGCAAGCCGAGGCCGAGTTGCATATCGCCAGCGCCGCCGTGGGCGTAGCGACCGCCAATCTTTATCCGAAGGTGACGTTGTCCGCGTCTCTGGCCCAGGCCGCTTCCGGTAATGGCGGTGCGGCACTCTGGGGTTTCGCAGCGGGGATTGCCGGGCCGATCTTCAATGGCGGCACGCTCAAGGCTGAACGCCAGGCCGCCGTGGAGGGTTACAACGCGACGCTCGCCAGCTACCAACAAACGGTTATCAGCTCGTTCGGCCAGGTCGCCGACACGCTGCAGGCGATCAACCATGACGCCGAACAATACCGGGCGCAGGACGACGCGTTGCGCGCCGCCGAAACCAGCTTTCGCTTGAACCAGCAAGCCTACGCCCAGGGCGAGAACAGCATCCTCCAGATGCTGGAGGCGGAACGTGCCTATGAGCAGGCCTTGCTGGGGCATATCCGGGCGAAAACGGCGCAGTACCTGGACACGGTGCAGTTGTTTGTGGCGCTGGGCGGGAATTGCGCGGGTGTGTTTGAGCAGCGCGTTGCCAGCAGTGAAACAGGCAGCACGTCATACCAATGAACGCAAAAAAACGTTCAGACGAACAAGAAACCTGTGGCGAGGGGACTCATCCCCTCGCCACAGGTTAATCAAAAACCAATTTATGAAAGACCACGTCCGCGCTCGCGGTGGTGGCCCCCTGAGAGTGGAGTCAATTCATGTCTTACGAAGCCTTTCACGATGACCTTCGCGATACCGCCTTTGCCCTGAACAACGGTGCAGGAAAGATGCCCGCCGCGGGTTTTGGCACTCTGTTCAAAGACCTCAGTGTCACCACCCAGGCAATCACCCACGCCCTGGAAGCCGGGTTCCGGCATTTCGATTGCGCCGAGCGTTATCGCAATGAGGAAATGGTCGGCGTTGCCCTGCACGCCTTCATGGACGCCGGCAAGGCGCGGCGCGAGGACTTGTTCATCACCACCAAACTGTGGAACACCAACCATCGCCCGGAGCGGGTGGTGCCGGCCTTTGAAGCCAGTTGCCGCCGGCTTCAGGTGGACTACATCGACTGCTATCTGATCCACACGCCATTCGCCTTTCAAGCCGGTGACGATCAGGATCCCCGAGATGTTTTTGGCCATGTCCTCTATGACTCGGGCGTGACCCTGATCGACACCTGGCGGGCACTTGAGTCTCTGGTGGATGAAGGTCGCTGCAAGTCCATCGGCTTGTCTGACATCACCCTGCAAGCGCTGAAAGAGATCGTGGCTGTGGCGCGGATCAAACCCGCCGTGGTGCAAGTCGAATCCCACCCTTACCTGCCGGAATGGGAACTGCTCGAGTTTTGCCAACAGCACGGGATCATCGTTCTGGCCTTTGCCCCCCTCGGCCATGGCATGGAGCCGAACGTGCTGGAAGAACCGGTGATCACCGGTATCGCCCAGCGCTTGCACAAGACCCCGGCACAAGTGGCCCTGGCCTGGGCGGTGCAACGTGGCGTGGCGTTCCTGACTACTTCGGCCACCCTGAGCCACATTCAGGAAAACCGCGACATTTCGACCCTGCCCCACCGGGCCATGCATGAAATCCGCCAGGACATTACTACCCGGGTTCGCTTCAACTCGGTGGTTGAAACCGGTGTCCCGGGGTTCATTGCCCGGCAAAACTGACACCTGATAGCGGAGCGGCTCTTCACACAGCCGCTCTTTTCTTGGCCTGATCCATCATTGTGCCGACCAGCCCCTATAATTTTTGACTTCCCCTCTGAGGTGACACCGATGGATGTTTTCCAGACCATGCGTTTCTTCATGGCGGTCGCCCAGAGCGGCAGCTTCACGGCAGCGGCCCAGCTGTTGGACACCACCACGACCAACGTGTCCAAAGCCGTGTCGAGCCTGGAGGCCAGGTTGCAGACACGCTTGATCAATCGCACGACCCGGCGCCTGGCATTGACCGAGGCCGGCATGCGTTATCTGCAGCGCTGCGAGAAGATTCTGCAAGAGGTACGCGACGCGGAAGAGGAAGCGGGCACGGCACAGATCAACCCCGTTGGCCGCTTGAAGATTCACGCGATGTCGGCCATTGGCAATCACTACGTGATCGATGCCATCGCCAAATACCGCGAGACGCATCCGTCAGTGTTGTTTGATCTGACCTTGACCAATCGGCTGCCCGACCTGCTGGAGGAAGGCTATGATATGTCGATCGTGCTGGCGCGGGACCTGCCCGACTCGGGATTTGTCGCCCAGCGGCTGGGTATCACCTATAGCATTCTCTGCGCCTCGCCGGCGTACCTGAAAAAACGCGGAACACCCGACACGCCGGGTTCGCTGGGTGCGCACGATTGCCTGAGAATCGTCCACACGGTCATGCCGGTTCAGCACTGGGTCTTTGAAGGACCCGAAGGCGTGGAGACCGTCAACACCCCGGAGTCGCCGTTTCACGTCAACACCGCCGATGCCATGACCGTCGCCATCACCCGTGGCATGGGCATCGGCATCCAGCCGGTGGCGTCTGCCGTGGCCGGGCTCAAGGCAGGCACTCTGGTGCGAGTACTGCCCGAGTACCATTTTGAAGAGTTGAATCTGTTTGCCATCTACCCTTCACGAAAATTCGTCGATGCAAAAATAAAAACCTGGGTGGAGTTTTTGAAGGACTACATTCCCGGGTTGTTGGCTGCCGATGAAAAAATCGCCCGCACGTCGTTCAACGCCAAAAACGCCTGAGTCCGGATGGAGTGTCGACCCTCCACCGCCCGCACAGCACTCAACCGTTCGAACAACCGCTGCCCATGACTTGATACTGCAGGACATGGCGTTGCCCTTGCGAGTCTTCATAGGTCATTTGCGCTGGCACCGGGCCGCATTCGTTCGGTACATCGCTGAGGGCGATGACCTTCTTGATGTCCAGTTTCGAACCGTAGGTATAGGTCTCGACCGCCGGCTTGCCGGCTTGCGCCCTGGCATGGCTTTCTTCGGCAAAGGCCTGCGCGCCTAGGCAAGCGAGCGCGAGAAAAATTGCGATTTTTGAGATGTTCATGAGAGTCACCGTCTCGTTCAAGTGTGTTGGCTTGGGCCTTGTGAACCCTTGGCATGGGTTCATTCGGTAGAGACGATGCTAGGGCTTTGACCCGATGCAAAACAGCGCTGGGCGGGACAAACACTGTTGTCAAAATGAAGAGGAATGGACCTGCATTTTTTGCCGATGCACTCTGTCCACTTGTGGGAGCCTGTTCGCTCCCACAAGTGACATGGCTACAGCTGTTGATCAATAAGCCTGAGCCGCAGCAAGCGAACCCGCCTTGTTTACAACCGATTCCACTTCACGACGCTCAACCTGCTCCGGCAAATCACCCACCGCCGGCGTCCTCGCAGGAACCGCCGGCATCTCCTTGCGCAAGCTATGAATCAGCGTGTAAGACATCACCAGCAGCAACATGGCAATCGGCAGACCCGCCGCGATGCTCGCCATCTGAATGGCTTTCAATCCACCGGCCAGCAACAACCCCGCCGCAATGGCACCTTCCAGAATGCACCAGAGCAATCTGATCCAGTTGGGTGGATTGGTGCTGCCCAGCGCACACAGGGTGCACAACACTTGGGTTCCGGCGTCCGCCGTGGTGACAAAGTGCACCCCGAGCAACACGCAGACCAGGATCGACAACGCGGCGCCAATGGCCTGGCCATCGAGCGATTGCAGCAAGGTGAACATGGCCGCGGTGGTTTCTTTCTTGGTGGCGAGCAGTACCGTGCCGCCTTCGAACTTCGGTTGTTCTTGAGTCACCACTTGAGCCGCAACGGACGCCTGGTAAGCCTGCTTGTCCGTTTGCTCATTCTTCAGCGCCGCGCCACCGAACACCGACATCCACAGAATCGTCACCATCGTCGGCACCAGCAGTGCACCGACCACCAGCTCCCGAATGGTCCGGCCTTTGGAGATTCGTGCAATGAACAAACCGACGAAAGGCCCCCATGTCATCCACCATGGCCAGTAGAACGCCGTCCACCAGTTTTGCCATTGGGTGTCCTTCTGCGTGTCCATCCAGAAACTCAAGCCGACAATGTTTTGCACATAGTCGCCCGTGGATTCAAACATCAGGTTCAGAATGTAGCGGGTTGGACCAATGGCAAGTACCGCCAGCATCAATATGAAAGACAGGTACATATTAAGCGTGGAGATACGCTTCATGCCTTTTGACAGTCCGGCCAAGAGCGATATACAGGCAACAATACTGACAAACAGGATGATGGATAACTGCAATCCGACACTGACCGGAATACCGAAAACTTGATGCAGTCCGGTATTAATCTGCACGACGCCAAGACCCAGCGACTGGGAAACACCAAAGGCGGTAATGACAACGCCCATGATATCGACGACATGACCGATCCATCCATAAATACGATCGCCAATCAGTGGGTAAAGCAGTGAACGGAGCGCCAGCGGCAAGCCTTTACGGTAGGCAAAATAGGCCAGGCTCAGGCCGATCATGGAGAAAATGGCCCAGGGGTGCAGGCCCCAATGGAACAGCGTGATACGCATGGCCATGGTCGCCGATTCATCGGTCAACCCCTTGGAAAACGGGTTATCCGCGTAGTGCAGCATCGGTTCGGCGACGGACCAGAAAATCAGGCCGATGCCCATGCCCGCACTGAACAGCATCGCAATCCATGAGGCGAAGCTGAACTCGGGCCGATCATGTTCGCCGCCCAGTTTCAACGTGCCGAAACGGCTGATGGAGATATAAAGCAACAGGCCAAGCACACCACTGATCAGCGCGATGTAATACCACTTGAAGTTATGCAGAATAAACACCGAAGCCATCTCAAAGGCCTTGGCTGCCTGCTCATCTTTAAATGCACAAAATAGAACGAATAGGATCACCGCTAATATGGAAGCCACGGTCACATTCGGATTAAGGCCTTTCAACATGCCGGATTGCGCACGCATTGTTTTCCCCTTTTGTTTTTGTTTAAGGGTGTAGATAGTGTTCCGCAGGATGTTTATCGCCCGGCATCGATTGACGCCGGAACGCTTTATCCGCAGGTTAATTCCGGTCTATCTCGGTTTTGGCAGCATTGCCAAGATGATTGAAACCAAACCACCGTTCAAACCATATTTAGTCACCGACTCATGAGAAAAACGCATCAATAAAATAGCCTGCAAAGAGCGCACAATTTCACCGCTTCAAATCGCATTCACCCACGGCGTCGCCAACGGTCACCAGGTTAGAACTGGCAATCCCGTTGGGCGTCACCGGGTGATGCAGCGGTGCATCCTTTTGCAGATGCTTGCCAGTGATTTTTTTCTGGCCCACGAACAGTGCGAGCAGCAAGGCACTGCCGGCATAGAAAAAGTAAAAACTCGATGCCCCCAGGTATTCCATCAGCGCACCCGCGATCAACGGCCCGAAACAGGCGCCGACGCCAAACGTGATCAACAGCATGCCCGAGAGCGAGACACGCAACGGCGGCTCCATATTGTCATTGGCCAACGCCACCCCTAACGGGTACAGGCAGAACTGCAAGAAGCCGATGCCCGCGCCGAACCACAGCAAGGTGGCGAACGAAGGGCTTTGATTGAACGCCAGCGGCAGGCTGATGAGGATCAGCAACACCGCAACCGCGCGGATCAGGCTCGCACGGGGCAATCGATCCGACAGCCAGCCCAACGGCAATTGGGCCAACAGCCCGGCGCCGATGGTCAAGGCCATGAACTGACCGACCTGCGCCGTTCCCAACCCCTGCTTGCTGGCATAGATCGCGGCCAGTCCGTAGAAGCTTCCATTGATCATCCCGGACACCAGGATGGTCACCAGCGACTGCGGAATCCGTCGCAGGAACAATCGCAGGTCAATGGACGCCGCCGGCACCACCGTCGGATGCGCGCTACGGGTCAGTGCCACGGGCACTGAACACAAGGCAAACACCATCGCCACACCCAGCAACGCACGGATGCCCAATCCTTCATCAAGACTCAAGGCCAATTGACCGAGCATCATGCCGACGTAACTGGCGACCATATACAACGCCAGGACACTGCCGCGCTGTTCGGTCCTGGCCTGGTCGTTGAGCCAGCTTTCGATCACCATCAATTGACACATCATCGCCAGCCCGACGAGCGCGCGCAGCACCAGCCAAAAAGGCAATGACGCGCTGAATTCGTGGGCCAATACCGCCGCCGCAATGATGCCGGCACAGGCCGCGTAGGTTCGAATGTGCCCCACCTGCGCGATCAGGCTGCGTCCGACCCATCCACCCAGCACCATGCCCAGGGCATTGGCGGCCATCAACGCACCGCCCGCGGTTTCGGCCGCTCCCGACCCATTCAGGCGCAGCGCCAGGTAAGTCATCAGCAACGTCGATCCCAGCTGCATCAACAGGCTGGCCAAATAGAGCGCGCCGAACATCTTCGTCAGTCCAAACACGGTGCTGATTCCCGCAAAAATGAGATCGCGAAACCCGTGGCCTGCAACCTCAGGCCACGGTCAGATGAATCAAGTCAAACCGTGGAGCTGCTTCCAGTTTCCCGGATGCACCACGTAGCCGAACAAGGCATGCCCGCCGTACACCAACTCGGTTCCTTCGGGAATCCACAGCAACTGCCCGGGTGTGACCTGGAAAAGCTCGTCCCCGACCTGCAGTTCAAAGCAGCCCTCGATGACGAAAATCACCTCGTCATACAGCACCGTCCAGGCCACTTGCGCGCCCTCCCAACGGGCAAAACCCACGCCGATGTGCGGCGAGATTTCATTGCTCAGGGCACGGGCGACCCAGGCGGCACCAGGCGGACCGCCACGGAAGGTAAAATCCAGGTCCTGATGATCGATGCGCAACACCCGGCTTTTGACTTTCTCGGGTGTGCTCATAACTCGCTCCGGCTGTTCCACGCGGCCAGGCGAATACGGGACCGAACACCCAGGCCGAGGAACGGCTCAGGCGGGTTGAGCGAGGGCATGCCGGTCACGGCGCGGATGTCGTTCAACTGCGAGGAATCGGCTCCCACGGCAAGATCCGCCAGCAAGGTACCGGAGATGGTGCCCCAGGCCGCACCGACACCGTTGTCGCACGCAGAGGCGTGCACGCCCGGCTCCAGCTCGCCGAAGAAGTTGGTGAAGTTGCGCGAGATCGCGTAGACCCCGCCCCAGGTGTGGCTGAACGGCACGTCGGCCAGTTGCGGGAAGCGCGCCTGGAAGGCCTTGCGATGCGAATCGCGCACTGTCGAGCGCATGCCATCGCTCGTGCTTCGGCCATACTTGGGCACGTGCTTGTAGGTGTTACGGATGATCAAGCGGCGATCCTGGGTCATGCGCACTGTCGTACCGGCGTGGTCCGCTGGCGTCAGGCCCCAGTCCAATTGACCGCCGTAGGTAGCCAGTTCGGCATCGGTCAGCGGACGGGTCCAACTGGCGAAGGTCATCACCGGCAACAGGCGATTGCGCAGATAGCCAAATTCCTGGGTGAAGATGCTGGTGCCCAGCAACAGTTGCGGCGTGCGGATCACACCGTTGGTGCCATGCAAAATCCAGCCACCCCGACCGTCGCGTTCCAGACGCTGGATAGGCGACTCTTGCAGCAACTCGACATTGCCCGGCAACGTGCGCGCCAGGCCGGTGACCAGCGCGGCAGGTTGCATCAGGTAACAGCCTGGCGTGTAGATCGCGCCGCTGTAATGCTGGGTGCCCAGTACACCGGCCAGCTCTTTTGAGTCGACCCGGCGAAAGGGTTCGCCCAGGTCACTCATCAGCCGTTCGAAATGATCCAGATACGCCAGGCCACGCGGGCCCACCGCACCTTGATATTTACCGGCATGGGACCATTGGCACTCGATGCCATGGGTTTGCACCAGGCCCTGCAACTGTGAAATGGCCGAACGGTTGAGCGACAGCAAACGTTGCTTGTGTGCCGGGTCCGGATGCTCCAGGGCGAACTTGTGGGGCAAGTCGATCACGAACCCCGAGTTGCGCCCCGAGGCACCCTGAGCGACCCGTTGCGCATCCACCAGCAGGATGCGCGCTTGCGGGTGATGCTCGGCCAGTCGACGGGCCGCGGCCAGGCCGGCAAAGCCCGCCCCCACTACCGCAAAATCTGCACGCTGTTCGCCGGACAGGCGCTTGCACGCCGGCTGCTCGGGCAATGCTGCGTACCAGCCGCAGCTCGCATCGTCATAAGGCAAATTGATCGAATTTTTCATGGTTCCAGCCTCAGGCGACAGCCTGCTGAGAGTTCTGACAGGACTGCAGCAATGCGCTGCGCTGCGTTTGCGCCTGGCGACCGAGCAGGACAAAGCCATTGAGTCGGCCCTCGGCGTCATAGAATCCGGCGCTCATACCGTCTGGCGTCGGCGTGCATCGCCATTGCCCTTCACCGGCCATCGCCGGCGCCAACAGACACAGCGGCACGGCCGGGGTTTTCACCGTCACCGGCATCAACGGGTAGTGGACGTCGGTGGGCTGGCCGAGCAAGGTTTTGCTCAGTGCCTGAATGCCCTGGTTGATCGGCGCCAGATAAGGCAGCAACTGGCCGTCGATCTCGATGCAATCGCCCAAGGCGTATATACCCGGTGCCGAGGTTTGCAGCCGGGCATTGACTTGAATGCCGCGACCGACGGCCAGGCCAGCGTTTTTCGCCAGGCTTAGATCAGGACGCAGCCCAACCGCCGACAACACCAGATCAGCCTCAAGGGTTTGGCCACCCGCCAGTTTTAGCGCATAGCCCTGTCCGCTCGCTTCGATGGCCTCGACGGTGTTTTGCAGATGCCACTTCACCCCCAAGTCACCCAGTGCGTTTTGCAGGACCTGCCCCGCTTCGGCGGGCAACAAACGCTCCATCGGCCAGCGACCCAGGCCGATGACATCCACGCTGAAACCGTTGTGGGCCAAGTCATTGGCAAATTCGCACCCGATCAGGCCATCACCCAGAATCGCCACACGCTGCACGCCGGTCAGACGCTCACGAAAGCCGTGGTAATCCTGCAGGTTATTGACGCTGAGCATGGCCGCCGTGTCGCCCTTGATCGACAGGCGGATAGGTTGGGCACCGCTGGCGAGGACCAGCTGGCCGTACTCCATCTCGCCGAAGCTGGTGCGTAAGCGTCGCTTCGCGCTGTCGATGCCCAGCACCTTGCAGTGCGGATAAACGCGGATGTTCAGCCGCTGTTCGATCGCCAGTGGTGATTCGCCGGACAACGCCTCGGCACTTTTGCCCTGGGATAAACCAATCGACAGCGCCGGTTTCGAGTACAGGTGCCCGGACTCCTGGGTCAACACGCGGATCTCGACCTCGGCGTCTGCCTTGCGCAATGCCTGGGCCAGGCCATAACCGGCATAGCCGCTGCCGATGATGACGATCGGCTGGCGTGGCGCCGCTGCAACAACGGGGGCGACAACAGGCAATGCAACCGAAGGCGGTGGCGCGCTGATCGGGACGCTGGCAGCCGCAGCCGCCTCCGTGTACTCGCTGATATCGAGCATCTCGAAATCAGCCTTGCCGACGTGGCATTCCGGGCAAACCCAGTCCTGTGGAACATCTTCCCAGCGCGTACCGGCGAGGATGCCATCCTCGGGCCAGCCCAGCGCCTCGTCGTAAATCAGACCGCAGACAATGCACAGCCAAGTCTTGAACATGGTGCTCACTCCCCGGCGATCCGGATCGCCACGTTTTTGGTGCGCACGTAGCTGTACAAGGCTTCCTGGCCCTTTTCCCGACCGAAGCCCGACAAACCGACGCCACCAAACGGCGTTTCAATGCCACCGGCGTACCATTCGTTGACGAACACCTGGCCGGACTTCAAGCGACGGGTGCAGCGCATGGCGCGGCTGATGTCCTGGGTGAACACCCCGGCCACCAGGCCGAACTCGGTGCCGTTGGCGATGGCGATGGCCTCTTCTTCGGTGTCGAACGGCATGATCGCCAACACCGGCCCGAACACTTCCTCCTGGGCGATGCACATCTGTGGCGTGACATCGCGGAACACGGTCGGACGCATGAAGTGCCCGGCACGGTCGGCGAAGGCTTCGCCCCCGGTGACCGCGATGGCGCCGTCTTCCACGGCACGTCGGCACAAGGCTTCGATGCCCGCCAGTTGCCCGGCACTGACCACCGGTGTGAGGTCGGCGTTTTCAACGCCTTCACCGACACTGAGCCCTTCGGCCAGGGCGACGACCGCCTCGACCACGTCTTCATAAATCTCGCGCTGCACCAGCAGCCGCGACATTGCCGAACAGACCTGGCCGGCATTGAAGAAAATGCCCGACTTGACACTGGCCAGCAGTTGCTCGCGATCGGCGTCGGCGAAGGCAATCGCCGCCGACTTGCCACCCAACTCCATCACGCTGGGAATCGCATGCGCAGCGGCATCGCGCAAAATCGACTGGCCCGTCGGCACGGAACCGGTGAACACGATCTGATCGACGCCACGGTGGCTCACCAGATGCGAACCGACTTCACGACCACGGCCGCAAATCAGGTTGACCGCGCCCTGGGGCAAACCGGCATTGGCAATGGCGCGGATCAGCACGCACATGCCCAGCGGTGAAAGCTCAGGCGACTTGATCACCACCGCATTGCCCGCGGCCAGGGCCGGCGCCAGCGAGCGGGCACAGATCGACACCGGAAAGTTCCACGGCACGATCTGCGCCGACACACCCATCGGATCGTACAGCGTGAAATCCATGTAACCGTTGCCCAGCGGGATCGAGCTGCCTTCGATCTTGTCCGCCATGCCGGCGTAGTACTCGAAGTAGCGCGCCGCCTCGATGAACTCGTCCTTGGCATCGATCAGACGCTTGCCGTTTTCCTGGCAGAGCACCCAGGCGCCCTCATCCGCCACGGCACGAATTTCTTCGGCAATGCGCAGCAACCAGGTGACCCGCTGCGCCGGACGCACACGCGTCAATTCACCGCTGTCGGCGCAGCGTCGGGCCGCCTGCACGGCACGTTCGGCATCGGCCACGGTGGCCTGGGCGATGGTCGCCAGCGGCGCGGCGGAGCCTGGGTTGTTCACCGTCAGGCGCTGGACGCTGTCGCTCCATTGCCCGTCGATGTAGTTGAGCCAGTGAGAGGCTATCGGAAACATGGGATAACCTCCTCAGGCAGACGGCGTGGTGGCGAGCAATTGACGTGCGGCCCACTGGTGGAAGAAGTGCGTCGGGATGTCCATTTCCGGGGAGAACGCGCCGCCCTTGTAGCCTGGGGAATGCCGCCCCTTCTGCATGCCTTCGACGGAGCTGATGTCTTCGGCGAACACCACTTTCCAGGATTCCAGAATCGCATCGCGGCAGGCGCTGAACTCTTCGCTGCTCGCGGCTTCGTCGCCGACATAGAACAGGCGCAAGTGCTCGATGGTGCGTCCCGGCGAAACCGGTTCAAGCTGCATGGCGAAGGCATGGTCCGCCTGGATGCCGAGCAAGACGTTCGGGAAGAACGCGACGTATTCGGCATTGCGCAGGCGGTCCAGCGGCCAGCCCGGGAATTTCGGCAGATGCGTTCCGGCCACGTCCGACAGGTTGTAGGCGTAGCTGCCCTGGCCGGCGAAGTGTTCGTCGAAAATGATGTTGTAGTGATCTTCCAGACGCGAATACGAGTTCAGGCTCGGGTGTACCCACGGCAAGTGATAGGCCTCGCAGTAGTTCTCTACGGCCAGCTTCCAGTTGCAGTTGATGTCCAGCGTGGTGGCGTCGTGGCCCGGACGGCGACGCAGCAGGCTCATGCCGTCTTCCCCGAGAAACTGGGTCCAGCGTTTGGTCAATGGGGCGAGCATGTCTTCGAGCGGCTGCGCATCACCGGACAGGTTGATGAACACCATGTCCATCCAGATGGCGCTGCGAATGGCTTTCAAACCGTGTTTCTCACAGGCGAAACGCTCATCCTTGTGCTGATCGATGCCGCCGACGTGAGGCGTGCCGCGCAGGCCGCCGTTGAGGTCATAAGTCCAGGAGTGGTAAGGGCAGCGAATGACACCTTGCACCTCACCGGCCTCCTCCACCAGCTTCATGCCACGGTGGCTGCACACGTTATGGAACACCTGCACCAGGCCTTCGCGGTTGCGCATCAACAACAGCGGCAAGCCCATGAAGTCGATCGGCTTGACCGAACCGGCCTTGCCCAGATCACTGGCAAAACCAACGCAGGCCCAGGTCTTGCCCATGACCTGATCGCGCTCAAGTTCGAAGTAACGCTGCTCGGTGTAAAACTCGTTGCTCAGGCCGGTGGCTTCATGAATCGGATTGAGCACGGTTTCAAGGTGATGTACTGGAATTTGTTGGAGGGTGGTCATTATTGTTTTCCCCTGCTGGGCACGGTTTTGGAAGGGTCGGCAGGCTCACAGGCCTGGGTCCGCTGGCGGCCAGTGTCGGAAAACGGGGTGGGTGTCGACAAACGATATTTCGGGAGAGATTAATGACTTTTGATCATAAATACTCAGCCGTTGCCGAGCTGAAACAGCCCGCTCGGCATCAACAGTTGCCGAGGGATTCAGAGGGGGAATTTCAGTTGAACGGGCGCTGAAGAAAATTGTGGCGAGGGGATTCATCTCCTCGCCATAGCTCACTCATCGCGTGTCCTACTTTTTGTTATCGGGTACCGACGGAAGTTGATTCATCAGCCAACTGCGAAAACGTTTCACGCTTTGGCGCATACCGCCGCGGGACAGCGGTTCAAGCAGGCAAAACTGTGCATCAGTGCGCAACACGGCATCCAGCGGCCGCACCAGTGCGCCGCTTCGCAGGTAATCATCCACGAGGTTGGACCAGGCCAGTGCAATGCCCTGCCCATTGAGCGCCGACTGGATCACCATCGAATAACTGTTGATATTGATTCGGCGCTTGGGCTCGACGTTTTTCAGCCCCTGGCTTTGAAACCAGTCAGCCCAGCCAAGCCAGTCTCGTTGCGGATCGTCAAGGACCAACCAGGTGCAGGCCGCCAGGTCGGCAGGTGTACTCAAGGCAGGGTGTTTAGCCAGGTACGCGGGGCTACACACCGGATAGACCTCTTCGGAAAACAACGGCGTGACCTGCATTTCCCGCGGTGGCGTGCTGCAGTAGTACAAAGCCAGATCGCAATCCAGGCGCGAGAAATCCTTGACCTGATCATGGGCGATGATGCGCAGGTCGATTTCTTCGTTTTCACGTTGAAACTCGGTCACTTTGGGCAGTAACCAAAGGGAGGCCATCGCCGTGCTGGTGGCCACTGTCACTTGCTCGGCGCCCTGCCAATGACGAATCTCGCCGGTGGCCTGCGCCACTTGCAGCAAGGAGGCGCGAACCGTTTCGTAATATTGACTGGCTGCCGGACTGAGGTGAATCGTGCGAGTGGTGCGTTCAAACAAGACCTTGCCCAGATAGTCCTCAAGCAGGCGTACCTGACGGCTGATTGCGCCCTGGGTCACGTTCAATTCTTGCGCCGCCAACGTAAAGCTCAAATGGCGAGCCGCCGCTTCAAACGCGACCAGACTGTTGAGGGGGGGTAAGGGATGAATTTTCATGCAGGCACGGTCACGTCGTTATTTTGGTTTTATCGCGGGAGTTTAGCCCTTGGTGGTGGCGGTGGACAGCGGCGTTGATGGGTTGATGAAACTCTGTGGTGGGGATTGGGATTGGGGCATATCCATTATTTGGGTAACGGCTACTCAGGGTTCCGCCCTTACGGTGGGTCACTTTTGAAAGAGCCGGAATGCCGGCCCAGCCAAAAGTAACCAAAAGGCTCTTGCCCCACCACACGGTGCCTCGCCTAGGCTCGGCATGCCCTCACTCCGGCATTCCCCCTGTGGGAGCGCAAATAGGCCCGCAACCAGGTCGGCTGTCAGGCCGCCTCGAGTTTGCTTTGCTCTGCCTTTGATCTTGATCTGCCCCGTCGGAAGGCCGAGTGGAGGTTCTGCACAGTGGGCAACCCGGCATGGATGCCGGGTTAGCCGCGCTGGGCCAGGGATGCCCCAGCGCGGCGGGCCCACGGAGCAGAACCGGAGCGAGGCACCGTACGTCAGGGGATAAAGCGCTTGGTTACTTGGCGCCCGGCGGCGTTCCGTTTTTCCAAGTAACCCGCCGTAAGGGTGGAACCAATAGTGGCGACAACCGAAGAAATGGATATGTACTTGCGCTCTATGCCCGAGAAACGTTTTTCAAGTTAGACAACAAGGGATCCGCCACCACAGACGTCGGCACAAACACACTCTCACCCTGCACCACCTCCGACTTCTCCTCCACCACCTCCCCATTCAACGCTTTGTGCATCTTCACCGTATCCAGCGCCCCCACCCATTTGGCAATCGCCATGGTGCCGACACCATTGCCGATGGTATTGGTAATCGCCCGAGCCTCCGACATGAACCGATCAACACCCAGTAGCAACACCATGCCCGCCACCGGAATCGTACCAAGGGACGACAGCGTGGCCGCCAGAATGATGAAGCCGGAACCGGTGACGCCTGCCGAGCCCTTGGAGGTGAACATGAGCACCGCCAGCACAATCAACTGATCGGTCAGGGTCAGTGGCGTGTTGGTCGCCTGGGCAATGAAAATCGCCGCGATGGTGTAGTAGATCGCCTGGCCGTCCGGGTTGAAGGTCAAGCCGGAGGGAATGATCATCCCGGCAACGGGTTTGGAGACGCCGGCCTTTTCCATCTTGGAAATCATCTGCGGCAGCACCGATTCCGAAGAGCTGGTGCCCAGCACGGTGAACAGTTCTTCCTTGATGAACTTGAGGAATTTCCACAGGCTGAAACCGCTGTAGCGGCAGATCGGACCGAGCACAAAAATCACAAACACCGCGCAGGTCAGGTACACGCACGCCATCAGCTTGCCCAGGGAGAACAGCGAACCAAAACCGTACTTGCCGATGGTGAATGCAATGGCACCGAATGCGCCGATCGGGGCCAGGCGCATGACCATGTTGACGATGCGGAACATGCCCTGCATCAGGCTGTCCAGCGTGTCGACGAACGCTTTGCCGCGCGGTCGTGATTGCCACCCCCATGCACAACCTGATGGTGCCTTCGGCGTTGAAGGCCTGGCTCGACCATGTGATCCAGGCAGACCGAACCTTTCGCATCACCGCTGAAGGCAAGGTCGGTGCCCTGCGCGATCGGCCGGTGTTTATCGCTGTCGCCTCAGGCAGTACGTTCACCGGCGTCGACGCCCAGCAACCGGACTTCTTGCGGCCTTGGCTGACAACCGTACTGGCGAGCATCGGCTTGCGCGACCTGAGGTTTTTCACCGTGGAGGGGACCGGGCAAAAACCGGAAATCCTGAACGCCACCCGGGAAGAAACCGAGCGCGACGCCGCACGGTATTTCTCCCGTCTCGCGCCAGTACCGGCCTGAACTCGCCTCCATCAGGAAAAATCGATGACCAACACTTCTGCCCTGCGCAGCATTGCCGTGTTCTGCGGCTCCAACGACGGCTTCAATCCCGATTATGTCGAAGGCGCCCGCGCCCTGGGCCGGGAAATCGCCCGGCGCAACTTGCGCCTGGTGTATGGCGGCACCCGCAAGGGCTTGATGGGCGTCATCGCCGATAGCGTGCTCGCCGAAGGTGGCCAGGTCGTTGGCATCATCACCCGCCTGCTGTTCGAGCTCGGGCATGTGCACGAAGGGCTGGCCCGCTTTGAAGTGACACGGGACATGCGCAACCGCAAGGCGCGCATGAGCGAATGTGCCGATGCCTTCATTGTCTTGCCGGGCGGGCTGGGAACCTTTGAGGAGTTGTTTGAAGCGGCGACGCTGACGCAACTGGGTGAACACCGAAAAGCTGTTGCGTGCCTGAACATCGGTGGATTTTTCGATCCGCTGCGCAGCCTGCTCGATCACGCGGTGAAGGAAGGCTTCATGAAGGCCGAACACAGCGAAATGCTGATGTTCAACACCGACCCCTTGGCCCTGATCGATGCGCTTGAACGGTGGCGGGCACCGACCGTCACCAAATGGATCGGACCGGCGCCCGTCACCGATTGATGTGCAGCTTTCAGGTCCTGGCGACGCGGCTCCCGAAATCTGTCGCCAGGACCTTTTTTACATCAACGCCCACGAGGCAGGCACTTGTGTATTACCCGGCCGGGTGCGCGCCTGCATTTGCCCACTGCGGGGCAATGAACGTGTTATGGCGCTTGGCTCGCTGCGTCAGTGCCAGCATCGTCAGAAAACCCAGCAGGATCAAAAGCGGATAGGCCATCAACAGTTCGGAGAGAGAATACTTCCAGGCCAGCGGACGCCCGACACCCAGCAAAGCGGCATACATCCAGGACACCGCCGACAGCGAGCCACAAAACAACGCCAGCATCCGCGCACTGAACCCCAGGTGGAGCAAGGAGCCTGCCTTTTGCAGCGCCGGCAATACCAGGCGGTGCAGCACAATACCGTTGTAAGTCAGCAGCAGGACAATAATTACCTTGGCGTGAAGCTTGGGATTCATGAAGTACTCCATGCCTTTGCCCAGGTAATCGATGCCGATGATGGCGGCGCCTGTCACCCATAGACCGATCAATGCCAGGACGACAGACCGCTGAAGACTCTCCATGTGGGCGTGATCATGCTCAGTGAACGCCTTGCGTTTCAACATATCCCTGACCATCGCAATGTCACTGGTCAGCACTAAGCCAATCGCCACGCAACAGGCGAGCAAATGGGCGTAAAGGACACCCAGCCGCAAAAACTCCATGAATTCTTTATGTTCGATCAGGCTCACAATTGTATTTATCGCCACGGTTATTTTTCTCCACCTTATTCGACAGTACATATTGGCCAATCAACAGGGAACTTGATTAAAACAACCCTGAACGACCTTACCCATACAAACAAAACAACAGCTTTATCAACAAAACCCTATTGCTCAAGTTAAGGAATTGATGACAACTTAGTTGAAACCTCTCATTTTTTTGGTAAAAAAATCCCCAACTGCATTCACTGCATTTGAGGTTCTGTTTTCCACTTCTTTTTTCGATTTCCAGAGCAGGCCATGGGGTGACATGCTGCAGAATCTGAGGGCCGCAGCCCAGGAATGTTCATTTTTCGATCAAACGACCGACAAGCGGTCGCAGGCTGTCGGGACCGCGACAAGGGTAGTAACCATCATTTTTCCCGTCAACGCCCATTCTAACTGAGTTGCTTAAGTTACATGACAAACGACATTATTAATTGGATCCGTTAGTGGGTACGAGAGCAAAAACGGAGAGCGATGGAGAGCAACTGTCATGCACGCTCCCCCAGCATTAGAACAGTCATACTATTTATCGAGACCCCTGGACTCGCAGATGAGCTCAATTCAAAAGAAATACATGCATATCAGCCATGACAAACCAACTTCGCACGCCAAGATGTGACGAGACAGTTTAAATCTCAACAGCGGCACGTTATTTATCTGCTAGCGATCGACGTGTTCAGATCCCGGCGACAGTATTCCCCAATGTTGTCGCCAGGACCTTTTTATTTCAGCTCAGACGAGCTTAACCGCGACGTTGATATTGTTGCGCGTGGCTTTGGAGTACGGGCAATACTTGTGCCCGGTGTCGACGAGTTTCTGCGCGGTTTCGCGATCCAGTCCCGGCAAGCTGACATTTAACCGGGCTTGCAGCAGATAACCGCCTTCATTGGTGCCCAGGTCAACTTCGGTGTCGACCGCCACATCCTTGGGCAGCGCCACCTTCAATTCCTTGGCCGCAACACCCATTGCGCCGATAAAGCAGGCAGACCAACCGGCGGCGAACAGTTGCTCCGGGTTGGTACCCCCGCCGTTGGTGCCCGGCGACGACAGCTTCACATCGAGAATGCCGTCAGAGCTTTTCGATGCGCCGTCCCGACCGCCAGTGGTGTGGGTTTTGGCGGTGTACAGTACTTTGTCGAGCTGGTTCATGGTGATCTCCCGATTGAAATGAGGTTGTGCTTTCAGGTGAATCAGAAATTCGGTCTTCCGGGCTGATGCCGGTCATTCAATATAGACGTCGCTGCTCAACCTGGAGCCCGATCCGACAAAGATCACCGCGTGGAGATCACCCCGTGCGAGATTCCATGGTCGAAGGGAAGCTCTCAACGGGTTTTCGACTGGTATTCGCGCGGCCCTTTAAATAGGGCGAAACCATCAGTGGCCATGACCGCAGGAATGGATATGTCTCACCTCCAAACCTACTTACGCGCCAACTTATACCTCACACAATCCTCGTAGAAACTCTCCCGAACCGCCGCCGGCTTGATCCTCGTCGGGCTGTCGTAAGTTTGCTCGGTAATCCCCATCGCCATCATCCGCATCCACGATTTGGAAAACTTGTAAGACTGAATTTTCTGCCGTGCCGCATACAAGGAAACCCCGGATAACTTGAGTTCTTGTGCTCTTGCCGCCGTCCCCGCCCCCCAACTGCACATATAACGATCATTGGGCTTCAGTTCTTTGGCCTGGGCAGCCGCTGTAAACCCCGCAACGCCAACCGAGATCAGCGCGATCCATATATTGCGCATTCACTTCCCACCCTAACCGACTGAAATTTCGGCGATTCTGGCGACAAGCAAGCCACTTGGGGGCCAGCATAATGCCTTACTGTAAAACCCCTGATCCGGTTCAGCAGGCGAAACTCATTTTCTTGCGACATTTCAATCCTTGGCTATAGCTATGAGTCTTTTCTACAACTATTCGAGGCAACGGAATGTCGGTCGCAAAAAAAATGAGCGTAGGGCAACTGACCATGTTGACCGCCGTTAACATGTTGGGCTCAGGCATCGTGCTGCTGCCGTCGAAACTTGCGGAAGTCGGCGCCATTTCCATTCTTTCCTGGCTGGTGACAGCCACCGGATCTCTCGCACTGGCCTATGCCTTTGCCCGTTGCGGAATGCTCAGTCACAAAACAGGTGGCATGGGTGGTTATGCGGAGTACACCTTCGGCAAGGCTGGCAACTACCTGACCAACTACACCTATGGCCTTTCGCTGTTGATTGCCAACGTGGCGATCAGCATCACGGCGGTCGGCTACACTCAGGAGCTGTTCCATATCGAGCTGGATTCCCTGCAGGTGGGTCTGGCGACTATCGCGCTGCTGTGGATCACCACATTTGCCAACTTTGGCGGTGCGCGCATTACCGGGCGGATCGGGTCCGTCACGGTGTGGGGAGTGATTGCGCCGGTGGTGTTGGTGTCCACCGTCGGCTGGTTCTGGTTCGACAGTAGTGTCTATGCCGCCGGCTGGAATCCCCACGACAAGAGCTGGTTCGAAGCCGCGGGCGCCTCGGTGGCGATCACCCTGTGGGCGTTCCTTGGCCTGGAATCGGCCTGCGCCAACACCGACGCGGTGGAAAATCCCGAAAAGAATGTGCCGATCGCCGTCCTCGGCGGCACCCTCGGCGCGGCGGTGATCTACATCGTTTCCACCAACGTCATTGCCGGCATCGTCGACAACCCCGAACTCGCCGCCTCCACCGCACCGTTCGGGCTGGTTTTCGCCAAGATGTTCACCCCGCTGGTGGGTGACATCGTGATGGGCCTGATGGTGCTGGCGTGTATCGGTTCGCTGTTGGGTTGGCAGTTCACCATCGCCCAGGTCTACAAAAGCTCGGCAGATACCGGCTACTTCCTGTCGATTTTTGCCAAGGTCAACAAGTCCGGCACACCGATCATCGGCATGTTGGTGCTGCTGGCCGCGCAAACGGCGTTGAGCCTGCTGACCATCAGCCCGGATCTGAGCAAGCAGTTCGACACCCTGGTCAACCTCGCGGTGGTCACCAATCTGGTGCCGTACATCCTGTCGATGGCCGCCCTGATGACCCTGCAAAAAGTGTCGAACGTGCCCGCCGGCAAAGCGCTGGTCACCAACATCGTGGCCTGGGTCGCGGCAGCCTACAGCTACCTGGCGCTCTACAGCTCCGGGGAGCAGGCGCTGATGCTGGGCGGCGTGGCAACTATCTTCGGCTACACGATTTTCGGCTTCGTCAACAACCGTCTGATCCGGCTCGAAGCCATCAATAACAGCGTGCCGACGCAAACTGTCAGCGCGCAGCACATCACTGGCGAACCGGTGCCGGTCCACCGCTTGAAAAAAGCAACGCTGGGGATTCAACCATGACGGAACATGCACACACCCTCGGCATGCTCGCGCTGCTGATCAGCAACCCGGCAGACATTCGCACGGGCTTCGGGCGGGCGCTGAATCAGTTGGTCAATGATGTGGAGGAACGCGCGATCCGGGTACTGACCTCGGACAGCTTGAGTGACGCCACGTCGATCCTGCGCTCGGACCCGGCCATCCAGTGCGTGTTGCTCAGTTGGGAAATGGATAACAGCGAAGGCCATGACGAATGCATCAAACTGCTGACCAGCCTGCGCGAACGCAATACCCGCGTACCGGTGTTTCTGATCAGCAACCGCAGTACCGCGTCCGATATTCCGCTGCGGGTCATGCAGAACGCTGATGACTTCATGTCGCTGCCCGAAGACACCAGCCGTTTCCTCAGCGGGCGCATTCTGGCGGCCATCGAGCGCTATCGCCAAGCCGCGTTGCCACCGATGTTCGGCGCGCTGCTGAAGTTTTCCAACACCTATGAATACTCGTGGCACACCCCTGGCCATGCCGGCGGCACGGCGTTTTTGAAGAGCACCGCCGGGCGTGCATTCTATGAATTCTTCGGCGAAAACCTGCTGCGTTCCGACCTGTCGATTTCCGTCGGCGAACTCGGTTCGCTGCTCGATCACAGTGGCCCTATCGGCCAGGGTGAGCGTTACGCCGCCAAGGTCTTCGGTGCCCATCGCACCTATTACGTGACCAACGGTTCCTCGACCTCCAACCGCGTCATCCTGATGGCCAGCGTTACGCGCAATCAGATCGCCCTGTGCGACCGCAATTGCCACAAATCCGCCGAACATGCGATGACCCTGTCCGGCGCCATCCCGACCTACCTGGTGCCGACCCGCAACCGCTACGGCATCATCGGCCCGATCCTGCCGCAAACCCTGAGCGCCGAAGGTGTGAAAGCGGCTATCGCCAACAACCCGCTGGTCAAGTCCGGCATCGACCCGACGCCCGTACACGCGATCGTCACCAACTCCACCTACGACGGTTTGACCTACAACGTCACCCGCGTCGAACAGCTGTTGGGCCAGAGCGTCGACCGCCTGCATTTCGATGAAGCCTGGTACGGTTATGCGCGGTTCAACCCGCTGTATCGCGAGCGCTTCGCCATGCATGGCAGCCCGGACGATCACGATGACTCCAGGCCCACCGTGTTTGCCACGCAATCGACCCACAAGCTGCTGGCGGCCTTGTCCCAAGCCTCGATGATTCATGTGCGCAACGGCCGCAATTCAATCAACCACGCACGTTTCAACGAGTCGTTCATGATGCATGCCTCGACTTCGCCGAACTACGCGATCATGGCCTCCTGCGACGTCAGTGCCGCGATGATGGAAGCGCCCGGCGGGCAGATCCTGACCAGCGAATCCATCGAAGAGGCCATCGCCTTCCGTCAGGTCATCTCACGCATGCACAACGAGATGGCAAGCCGTAACGACTGGTTCTTCACTTGCTGGCAACCGCGGTCGGTGAGGGTCGGCAACACGACGGTACCGTTCCATGAAGTTGAACCGGCGCTGCTGAAAACCGAACCCGATTGCTGGGTGCTGCGCCCGAACGAGGTGTGGCACGGTTTCGGCGACATCGAGAACGGCTACTGCATGCTGGACCCGATCAAGGTCTCGGTGCTCACCCCTGGCATGGGCGACGACGGCAACCTGCTCGCCTCGGGTATCCCGGCCTGTGTGCTCACGGCATACCTCGGGCGCCAGGGCATCGTCGTCGAGAAAACCACTGACTTCACCCTCCTGTTCCTGTTCTCCATCGGCATCACCAAAGGCAAATGGGGCACGCTGGTCAATGCCTTGCTCGACTTCAAACGCGACTATGACGACAACGTTGAACTGGAGTTGAGCCTGCCGGACCTGCTGGCCGGCAACCAGCCGCGTTACGCCGGCATGGGCCTCAAGGACCTGGCCGACGACATCTTTGCCGCCATGAAGAAACACAAGACCACCGCCAACATGGCCCAGGCCTTCGGCACATTGCCCAAGGCCGAATTCAGCCCGGTGCAAGCCTACGAGAAACTGGTGCGCAACGACATCGAACGGGTCACCCTGGAAGAAGCCGCCGGACGCATCGCCGCCACCGGCATCGTGCCGTACCCACCGGGCATTCCGTTGCTGATGCCGGGCGAGAACGCCGGGGCCGCGGATGGACCGGTGCTGGCCTATCTCAAGGCGCTGGAAGCTTTCGACAAATCCTTCCCCGGCTTCACCCATGACACCCATGGGATCGAAGTCGAGGCCGGGGTTTATCGGATGCTGGTCTTGAAATAGCGGGTTCACGCCCGCCCCCAGTGGGAGTGAGCCTGCTCGCTCCCACTGGGATCTTCTTCCACTTTGGATCTCCATCAGTCCAAAACCCTATGGGCAAACTCGATCTCTGCGCTCTATGATTGAACCCCATGACCATCTCTGCTCCGATCCGCCAACCCTGCCCGCCCGGTGCCTGCGATTGCGGGCGTGACCCGTTGCTGGAAACACCGGGGGCCGACGTGCGCATCCTGTTTTTGACCCGCACGGAAGAAAAACGCCTGATCGAGCGCCTGGAAAACCTTTCGAGCTTCCAGGACCTGGAACACCTGCAACGGCGGATGTTCGAGCAACTGGGCATCCGTGTCGACATCGTCCCCAGTTTCAACGAAGTGCGAACCATGCGCGGCATCGGCATCTACGTCGGCGATCTGCCGGGACTGTGCCGCAAAACCCGCGCTTCAATTCCGGCCGCGATCCGCCGCGCCATGGAAAAGCGTCCGGAAATCGCCTACGACGTGCTCAACGCCAACGACCTGTTGCGGGATGCGTGATGAACCCCATTCTCGAATTCCCCATCACCGACGAGATACTCACCTCGTTCGCGCTGGCGATCGGCCCTGACTTGCCGGGTTATCGCAATCACATTTATCGGGTGTTGAATTTCTATTGCGCGCTCAGCGGGACTGAAGGCCCGCCCGGTGACGCGGTGCAGATCGCCGCGGCGTTCCACGACCTGGGTATCTGGACCGACGACACCCTCGACTACCTGCCTCCGTCAGTAGGCCTGGCCATGCATTACCTCGAAAACCGGCATCGCACGGAGCTGGGCAGCGAAGTGAGCGCCTTGATCCTGGAACACCACAAGGTGCGCGCCTATCGGTCCTCCCACACGGCAACCGTCGAGCCTTTCAGGCAAGCCGACCTGATCGATGTGTCCCTGGGACTGGTGCGTTTCGGACTTCCCCGGGCGCTTATCAAAACCCTGCAATCGACGTTTCCCGATCATGGTTTCCACGCCATGTTGATCAGGTTGTCCGCCCGTCAATTCATCCGTTCCCCGCTGCGTCCACTGCCCATGTTTCGCTGGTGAAACAGACCGCTTTTTCCAACCTCAAAAATCTCCTGGAACAGGATCAGCGGTCGTACGCGCGGCGCGGCGCACTGCTATGCCTTCAGATGGGAGATTTCGCTGCACACCAGCCAGGACGGAACTGGAAACCGAGTGCAAACCTGGCCCCGGCGCCAGCCAGGTGCGCCAAGGAATCAGGTGCCGATGCGCAACAGGAGGTGGCCGATGTTATTCATAGTCAATTGGACGCTGAGTTCGGAAAATCGCAACCGTGCGATCGAGCGTTTCCTCAAGACCGGTGGCACGCCCCCCGCAGGCGTCAAGCTGATCGGGCGCTGGTACGCCGTCGGTGGCGCGGCGGGTTTTGGCGTGGCCGAGGCCAGTGACCCGGCATTGATCCAGAAGTGGGTCCTGGACTGGAGCGACCTCATGAAAATGGAAGTCCACGTCGCGTTGACCGACGAGCAGATGGCGCCGCTGCTGGCAGGCGTTATCGGAAAATAAATGCCATTGAGACGGCGAGCGCTGCTCGCCGTCTCATCGTTCGTATTCGAAAGTCGCCAACCGGCGCCGGAACGGTCGTTGCCCCGGACCTGAACGATCGGTTTTCTACCGCGAAATCTCTATAAATCTGGTGAAACAGACGGCGAGGATGCGCGGTTCACTGGCTTTTTAACGATTAGAACCTACGCTCTTTTCGCGGGGACAACACTTTTTCGGAGCCGTCGAAAGACGGTTACCGGGTACTGACTACATGCAGCTAAAAGCATCTGCTCTACCCGTCGTCGCGCTTCTTGCGCTGAGCTGTCAGCACGCCTGGGCTGGCGGCATCATGCTTTACGAAATCGGCACCGATAACGCCGGCCTGGCCAACGCCGGTGCCGCAGCGCGCGCCCAGGGCCCGTCCACCATTGCCAGCAATCCGGCCGGTATGAGTTACCTGCCAGGTACGCAGATCACCGGTGGCTTGCAGGTACTCTACGGCAACCTCAAATTCGATCGCGACGATGACACCAACGTCGGGGGTAGCGGCAGTGGCAATGCCCTCGATCCGATGCCTGGCGGCAGTTTTTTCATCAGCCATGAACTGGATGATCACTGGAGCGTGGGCTTCGGCCAATACGGCGATTTCGGCCTGGCGGTCAACTACGACAATGAATGGTCCGGGCGGTACTTCGCGCAGAATTCCAGCCTGCTCGGACTGTCGTTGGTGCCGAGCGTGGCTTACCGCTTCAACGAGCAATGGTCGGTAGGCGTCGGCGTCAAGGCCATGTACGGCATGCTGCAAGCCCAGACCGCCATTGACCGTTCACCGTTCGGCTTCACCGACCGCAGTGACGGTCAGTTCAAATACAAGGATAAGGATTGGGGCTTCGGCGCGAATGTGGGGGTGATCTATGCCCCGCAGCCTGGCACCCGTATTGGCCTGGCTTACACCAGCAAGCTCGATCTGGAGTTCGAGGACGGTCTCGACGTCAAGGGCGACGGCCCGTTGTTACGACGCCTGGACGGCACCCAGACCCAACTCGACATGACAGTCCCGCAAACCGTCACCTTGAGCCTGTTCCAGCAACTGGACCGGCAGTGGGCCTTGCTCGCCTCGGTCAACTGGCAAGACTGGTCAGAGTTCGGCGAGATCGCCGTCCAGGTCGACACCTCGGCCAACAATGCCCGCTCGACCACCGTCGACGCCAACTACAAAGACACCTGGCACCTGTCGCTCGGCGCGCAATTTCAGGCCACCCCGCAATTGTTGTGGAACTTCGGCGTGGCTTACGACAGCAGCGCCGTGTCGGACGGCGACCGCACATTCACCGTGCCCATGGCCGAATCCTGGCGGCTGGCGACAGGGGCCACCTATGCACTGAACAAGTACACTGACGTCAACGTCAGTTGGGCCATGGTCTGGCTCGGCGACATGCCGGTGGACCAGACCAAGTCTGCATCGGGCACTCGAACTTCCGGTCAGTTCGACAATGCCTGGATTCAAGCCGTGACCGGGAACATGACCTGGCGTTTCTGATTGCCCGCTAACGAAATCGACCGATCCAAGGAGCACACCGCATCATGAACCTGACCCGAAATTTGCTCGTCGGCGCTGCACTGGCCGGACTGCTGCTCGGTGGTTGTACTTCGAAAGTCACCGAACGGGAGCAGTACTCCGGCTTCCTGTCCAACTACAACAACCTGCAAGAAGTCACGACCCCCAGCGGCGGAACCGCGATGCGCTGGGTGAGCCCGTCGTGGAACCCCGATGCCTATAACACCGTGGCGTTCAACCGGCTGGAACTCTATCCGGCGCCCAAGCCCGATGAACGGGTCAACCGACAGACACTCACCGACATTCAGAACTACATGACCAGCAAGGCCAAGGCCACGCTGGGGCAGAAATACCGGGTGGTCTCCAGCCCAAGCGCCGCGCCGGCCGGTTCAAAAACCTTGATCATGCGTGCCGCCATTACCGGCGTCAGCGCCTCGAACGAAGGCATGAAATGGTATGAAGTGGTGCCTATCGCCGCCGTGGTCGGGGCGACACAAGCAGCCACCGGTCACCGGGACCAGGACACCGAGCTGTTCATCGAAGCCGAGTTCATCGACTCGAAAAACAACCAGACCGTGGCCAAGGTCGTGCGCAAGGTATTCGGCAAGCAACTCTCGAACGAAAGCCAGAAAATCACCGCCCAGGACTTCAAGGCGGCGATCGACAAGCTGGGGACTGACTTCCAGGCGTTCATCAAGTAACGGGATAGGTTTTCTGCTTTTCTGTGGGAGCGAGCTCGCTCGCGATGGCCGTGAACGATAACGCGTGAAACCGGATGCCCAGCGGCGCCCTCCGGTTTTTCGCGAGCGAGCGAGCTCCTGCAAGGATTGCGAATTGCCAAAGACCGTTATTTTTTCATCCCGACCCGCCGCCGCATCTCGGCGGTGATCGTCTGCCGGGTTTTCTTCATGTCCGCCCAGGGCCCGTCGCCCACTTCCGCCAGGCGCTCGTGCACGTTGTGCACGTTCCACTGGTTGCCGCCCTTGAGTTCGCCCACTTCTTCACGAAAAATCGGCACCGACACCGGCAATCCCTCCCGGGTGCGCACGGCGTAGGCACAGATGGTGGTGGCACCCAACCCGTTGCGCAGGTAATCGATGAAGATCCGCCCTACCCGATTCTTCGGCCCCGACACCGCGGAAAACCGCTCCGGCAGCATCTTCGCCATGTGGCTGACAATCCCGTGGCTGAAATCCTTGACCTCATCCCAGCCGAGTTTGCGGGTCAGCGGCACCACCAAGTGAATGCCCTTGCCGCCGCTGGTCTTGAGAAACGCCTTGAGCCCCAGTTCATCGAGCACCGACAAGGTCAATTGGGTGGCCTCGATCATGCGCTTCCACGGCAGCGCCGGGTCCGGGTCAAGATCGAGGATGAAGCGGTCGGGTTTGTCGAGGTTGTCCGAGGTCGCGTTCCAGGTGTGCAATTCCACGGTGCTCATCTGCACCGCACCGATCAGGGCTTCGGCATTGTTGATGACCATCATCGGCTGGCCCGTGAGCGCCTGGTCCAGGGTGGTGATGCCGGGGATGGCCAGACGCTCGGCGTTTTTCTGGAAAAACAGCTCGCCGGCAATGCCATCCGGTGCACGCACCAATGCCACCGGACGATCCTTGAGCTGCGGCAGAATCCACTCGGCGACACTGGCGTAATATTCGGCCAGTTGCACTTTGGTGGTGCCGCTGCTGGCGTCGATGACCCGGTCCGGGTGAGTGATGCGCACCTTGCCCTCGGCCAGGCCGAGTTGCGACGGAGCAGGTTCGGCTTTCTTTTGCGCGGCGGCCACTTTTTTTGCAGGGGCAGGCTTCGCCGGGGCAGTTTTTTTTGCAGGGACAGGCTTCGCAGAAGTCGCTTTCACGGCGGTCGGACGCTCCTCGGTAATGTCTTTGGCAGGTTTATCGTCGCGCAGGCCATGGAACACCGCATGACGCACCGAGCCCTCCTTGGTCATTTCGGCAAAGGCCACTTCCGCCAGCAGGCTGGGCCTGAGCCAATGCACGCCTCTGAATTCAGCACCGTCGGGTGGATTGACCACCGCCGGTTTCTTCGTCTGTAACGGTTTGAGTTGCTCATGGATGCTGCCCAGGGTGGCTTCGGTGAAGCCGGTGCCGACCTTGCCAGCGTAACGCAACTGGCCGCTGTCACGGTCATGCAAGCCCAGCAGTAACGCCCCGAAGGCACTGCGCGAGCCCTTGGGGTCGGTGAAGCCGACGATGACGAATTCCTGCCGATGCTTGCACTTGAGCTTGATCCAGTCGCTGCTGCGCCGGGACACATAAGGCGAACCCAGGCGCTTGCCGATCAAACCTTCCATGCGCATCTGGCAGGCACTGTTGAGCAAGGCCTGCGGGTCTTCGCCAAAGCTCTCGGAGAAGCGCAGCAACGGATCCTGACTGGCTCTGAGCACCGTCGCCAGCGCCGTCCGGCGCTCTTCGACCGGCACCTCGCGCAGGTCCACGCCATTGAGGTACGGCAGGTCAAACAGGTAGTAAAGGATGTTGCCGCTACGACCGGCGTCAAAGGCATTTTGCAGTGCCTGGAAGTCCGGCACGCCCTGCTCGTCCGCCACCACCATTTCGCCGTCGAACCAGGCCGACTCCAGCCCCAGCCCCGCCAGTGCCTTGGCTTGGCCGGGCAGTTTGTGGGTCCAGTCGTGGCCGTTGCGGGTGAAGAGTCTGACCTCGTCATGATCGATGCGCGCCATGATCCGGTAGCCGTCGAACTTGACCTCATAACTCCACTGGCCACCCGGGGCCTTTTCCACCAGCGTCGCCAGTTCCGGCTTGATCTGATCCGGCAGTTTGGCCTTGTGTGCACCCGTGAGGGGTGCAGATGTTTGCTTGCGCGCCGGGGTGGCCGGCTTTTTGACGGCCTTGGGTTGGGTGGACTTTCTTGATTTTCCGGCCTTCGGCGCCTTGGCCACGATGGTGCGGTCACTGAGCACGCTGTTCGGCTCGGCGGCGACCACGTCGTAGTCCTCTTCGGGTCGGGCGGCGCCGTCCTGATGCTTGATCAGGAACCATTGCTCCTGCTTGCCCGGCATGTGCGTGCGCACCAGATTCCACAGGCCGGCGAGTTTTTCGCCTTGCAACTCGAACTTGAGCCGGCCCTTGGCATAAGCCTTGGCCGGGTCGTCCTGGGGAATCCACACGCCACGGTCCCAGACAATTACGTCGCCGGCGCCGTAATGTCCTTCGGGAATGCTGCCTTCGAACGTGGCGTAGTCCATCGGATGGTCTTCGACATGCACCGCCAGGCGCTTGACCTTGGGGTCCAGCGACGGCCCCTTGGGCACCGCCCAACTCTTGAGCGCGCCATCGAGTTCCAGACGAAAGTCATAATGCAGGTGCGAAGCGTCGTGCTTCTGGATGCAGAATTGCAAGGCATGATCCTTGGCGTTTTTCCTGCCTGTGCGTTTGACGGCCGCCGGCTCTGACGTCGCCGAAAAATCGCGCATGCGGTTGTAATCGTCCAGGTCCTTGTTCATGGCTCTCACCTTGCTGATCGCTGCAGGACACGTCATCAGCGCGTCTCTCCTCAGCAGAGCGAGCCGTGTGCGGAAAAATTCCATCGACGGTGAAAATGCCCGGACAGACGGCTCCGCGGCACAGCTTCCAGCGGGCATTCATGGGCTTACAATCAGCGGGTGCCGCTTCATCCCCGGAGAGCAATCATGCGCACGACTCACGTCATCGAAGTCCCCCCGGAACCCTATAACGTCGTCGGCGAGGCGATCACGGTCCTGGCCGGCGGGGATCTGAGCAAACCCTTTGAAATGCATATTCAGGAAGGCGTGCAAGGTGGCGGCCCACCACCGCACTTTCATCCGTGGGACGAAGCGTTTTACGTGGTGGACGGCCAGGTTCAAGTCACGGTCGAGGGCAAATCCACCACGGTCTCAGCCGGTGGCTATGTGCATATCCCTGCCGGGGCGATCCATGCCTACAAGAACATCAGCACCACCGCGAAGATGATCGGCGTGGTCTCCGATCCGCGTGGCGGGCAGTTTTTTGCGGCGATGGACCGGTTCAAGGTGCCTGAGGATCTGCCGAGGATATTCGAGGTCGCCGAGCGCTATGGCGTTACCTTCCTGGTACCGAAACCAGCAGGTTGACCGCGTTGTGAGAGCGAGCCTGCTCGCGAAGGCGTCCTGTCAGCCGACCTGAATCCGGCGGGCTCACACCCTCAAACAACCCCACCCCTCGCCTGCTGCTCCAGATGTACCTGCAAATCCGGATCAATCTGCAACGCCGCCGCCAAGTGATCCAGATAGTTGCGCTCGGCATCCTGCTGATCGTCCACCAGCATCACGCTGGCCAGGTACATCTCGGCGGCCATGCCGGGGTCGGTGGCCGATTGTGCCACCTCGGCAGGGTCCAGCGGTTTGGCGACTTCATCGTCAAGCCACTGCTGCAATTGCGGATCGTCGGTATGACGACCGATTTCGGTGCTGATCATCTGCTTTTCGGCCGGGTCGATCCGGCCATCGGCCTTGGCGGCCGCAATCAGTGCCCGCAGGATCGCATGGCTGTGCTCCTCGACTTCCGGGCCGGCCAACAGATCCACCGTGCGCAGCGCCTGTTGCGGCGCCTGTTGCTGCTGCGTGGCCTGGCTGCGCTGCCAGGCCTGATACGCCTGGAACGCCATCATCCCCAGCGAAGCCAGCGCGGCATAGTTGGTGCCACCGCCGGAACGGCCCTGAGGGGAGCCGCCCATCGGCGAGCCACCGCCCAGCAGGCCACCGAGCAGTCCGCCCAACCCGCCCATTCCACCCGCGCCAGCGCCGGAACCACCGCCACCGCCGCCACCCAGCAGGCCGCCGAGCAATCCGCCCAGGTCACCCAAACCGCCTTGAGCAGATGCCCCACCCCCCTGTCGCGGCATCGCGCCCTGGCCGCCGCGCAGTAATTGTTCGAGCAGATCGCTGGTGTTCATGACGACGTCCTCATCGAAGGGAGTGATCCAGTCAGACAACAATAGTCCTCGTCGGTAAATGTGCTACCACCGTTGGGCTGACGTGCCCCCCCCGGCACAGTGCCACGGATTTACCGGGGTATTTTTTTGCGGCGCGGCTAAGATTCATAGGTGGTGAACCTTATTCCCGGATACCCGGTCGATACCTGCAACCCGACCCGGTTTGCCGCCGCCCTCGATACTGAAGGCGATGACTGGCTTGCTTCACTTTCTGGAGAACGCCCCCGTGATATCGACTCTACACATCGCCAGGCTCAAAGCGTGGGGAGCCCATGGTTTTACCGCCACCGGCGTGGTCACCGCCTTCCTCGCGACCCTTGCCCTGCTCGATAACCAGCCGACCAATTGCCTGCTATGGCTGGGCGTGGCACTGATCGTCGACGGTCTGGATGGCGCACTGGCGCGCAAGGTCAATGTGCAGTCGGTATTGCCAAGTTTCGACGGTTCGATCCTCGATCTGGTCATCGATTACCTGACGTATGTGTTCATCCCGGCGCTGTTCATCTATCGCTACATCCCGCTGCCGGACTACACGCTGCTGCTGACCGTGTCGCTGATTCTGGTGTCGTCGCTGTTCTGTTTCTGCAACGTCAATATGAAAAGCAAGGACAACTACTTCCAGGGCTTCCCCGCCGCGTGGAACGTGGTCGCCCTGTGCCTGTACATCATCGCGCCGTCGCCGTGGATCACCTTCTTGACCGTCATTGGCCTGGCCTTGCTGACCCTGACCCGAATGAAATTCCTGCACCCGTTCCGTGTGCGCCGCTTCATGCCGATCAACATTGCCGTGACGGCCATCTGGCTGTTGTGCAGCCTGTCGCTGGTGATCAACCATCCGGTGATCAACCCGCTGGTGATGGGGCTCTGGCTATTGATGTCGGCCTATTTTCTGGGGATCTGCTTGTGGCGCACCGCGCTGGAGTGGTTCGACGGATCGCGGCTCAAGTAATGCCATGCCTATCCATATCGTGCGACTCGGTTCGCCGCGAAAACCCGACGAAGGTCTGCGCCTGGGCACCGTGCGCCGCCCTCCCCGTGGCGTACCGAAAGCCGAGTTCGCCACGCGGGATTTCTATGATGTGTGGCAGCCGCTGCTGTCGCCCAGCGCGGAACTGGTTGCCCAAGCATTGGCGGCACAAGATGCCAAGGCCTGGAGCGCGTTCGTGCGCAAGTTCAAGGCAGAAATGAAGCAGCCGGCCGCCAGCCAGATGCTGGATTTGCTGGCCGCCCTGTCCCATCACACCTCCCTGGCCGTCGGTTGTTACTGCGAGGATGAGGCGCATTGTCATCGTTCGGTGTTGCGTGAGCTGCTCAAGGCGCGGGGCGCCGAGGTCATTTAAATCCCCTGTGGGAGCGGGCTTGCTCGCTCCCACAGGGGATTGGTGTGATGGCAGACACCTCCGATGACCGGCCTCTATAGCCGCCAATCATGGTCAATACTTAACAAGCCGAACGTCCCCGGGAGGTTTGTCATGTCCGAGCAATCACGTTTCATGCTGGTGACTTCGCCGCTGATGGAACACAGCCCCGCCTTCGATCGGGCGGCGGCGCTGGCCAAGGCTGAAGACGCGGCGCTGCACATCGTGGCGTTCGATTATCTGGAAGGCCTGGCCACGGCCAGTCTGGTCAACGAAAAGGCGCTGGAACAGATGCGATTGGGCTATGTCGATCGCCACCGCCAGTGGCTCGAAGACCAGGCCCGGCCCTTGCGCAAAATCGGCGTGCACGTCACCACCGAGGTGGCGTGGGTGGAAAAACCGCTGGAGGAGATTCTGATCCACCTCAAGGAACAGCCGATGGACGTGCTGATCAAGGCGCTGGAGCACCAGTCGCGGCTGTCGCGGCTGATCTTCACCCCGCTGGATATTCACCTGTTGCGCGAGTGTCCGGTGCCTTTACACTTCGTCAGCCACGCGGTTAATGCCCTGCCTCGCAAGGTGGTGGCCGCGGTCGACCCCTTCCACCGCGATGACCACTACAAAAGCTTCAACGACCGGATCCTGCACGAAGCCTCAAAACTGGCCAGTGCCTGTAATGCCGAACTTGATGTGGTCTACGCCTACGATCTTTCGTCCATCAGCTCCGACGAGTTCGGCTTCGACAACGGCTCGGCGTTCTTCTCCTCGACCAAGAACAAGACCCTGTATGACGCCCAGCTGGAAGCCTTCAACGAACTGGCCGAACGCAACGGCATCGCAGGCCCCCAGCGACACATGATCATGGGCAGCCCGGCCAAGGTCCTGACCCGTTACGCCGATGCCTATGACGTCGACGTGATCGTCATGGGGCGCCTCGGCCATCGCGGCATGGGGCGACTGATCGGCAGCACGGTGGAACACTTGCTGTACAAAATGCCATGCAGCGTGTGGGTGGTGTACACCGAGCGGCTGGATGAGTGACGAAGATCAGGCGGGGATCGCCCCTGTGGGAGCGGGCTTGCTCGCGAAAGCGGTGGGTCAGACAACATTGATGTCGACTGACACTCCGCCTTCGCGAGCAGGCCCGCTCCCACATTAGCTCTGTGTCGGCTTAACGCCTTGTGATCACCACCTCCAGGTACTCACTCGGCACCACCAGCGACTTCTCCCCCGCCCGGTTCAGGCGGTTCAGCAGTTCGGTCATGTCGTTTTCCAGCGCCTTGGCGCCGTCCGGGGGCAGCGCCGCGAACGCCTTGTGCACCGGGCCGTACCAGCGGCGGAAGGTGTCGATGAAATGCCCGGCGTTGCGATAGCGGAAGTTGAAGGTCTTGCGCGTCACCTGGACCAGGAAGTTGCGCTCGTCGAAGTGCTGGTGCAACCAGGTTTCGGTGCCCCACTGCGAGGGCGGTTGCGCGCCCGGTGGTGGCGGCATGTGCTTGCCCAGGGTCTTGAACATCTGGCCGACGAAGCCTTCCGGGGTCCAGTTGGCCAGGCCGATCCGCCCCCCGGGCCGACAGACCCGCGCCAGTTCCGCAGCCGCCTTGGGCTGGTCCGGCGTAAACATTACGCCGAAGGTGGAAAGCACGGCATCGAAACTGGCATCTTCAAAAGGCAGCGCTTCGGCATCGGCCACTTGAAAGGTGACGTTGAGGCGTTCAGCCCTCGCCCGGTCTTCGCCGCGTTCGAGCAGCGCGGCCACGTAGTCGGTCGAGGTCACAAGGCAACCCCGGCGCGCGGCGGCCAACGTGGCGTTACCATTGCCGGCGGCGACATCCAACACTTGTTCATCGCACAGCAGGTCGCAGGCTTCGGCCAGTTGCTCGCCGACAATCTGCAAGGTGGTGCCGATCACGGCATAGTCGCCACTGGCCCAGGCGGCCATTTGACGGTTTTTCAAGGCAGTAAGATCAATGGGTGTACTCATGAATTCCGCTCCGTTGCGGGTTGGAACGCAGCCCGGCCTATTCTGCCGTGGTCGGATCGATGATGGACGTGACTTGGGAAATGCGATTGGCCGGGAAACCGCTCTGCCTGGCGTGCTCCATGATCTGCTCTTCGCTCGGCGCGATGTACACGCAGTACAGCTTGTCACCGGTGACATAACTTTGCAGCCACTGCACCTGCGGCATATCGCGCAAGGTCCTGCAGGACTTTTGCGAAGCGGCCTTCAGATCCCTTTCTGACAGTGTTCCAGCGCCTGGTATCTCGCGTTCTATGACGAACTTCGGCATGGCAACCTCTCATTCTTGTTATTGATGACAGGGTCGGCAGTGACCCTGTAGGCGAACTATCGCTCCGGCGCGCGCCGGCGTCCTGCCCGATCGTCGGCCAACCTTGTCCGATCGTCCGGAGATTCCATGCCTGGCAACCACAGGCTCACAATCAAGCTCATCACTCACGACCGTCTGCCCACACGGGAATACCCTCATGGATGCCCTGTCACAGACCCTGCGCGTCGTCCGCCTGGTCGGCGCCATTTTCATCAATGCCAGGTTCACCGCCCCCTGGTGCTACCAATCGCCGACTGCCGACACCGCCGCACCGTTTCTGGAGCCGAATGCCGAACGGGTGGTGATCTTCCACCTGATCACCGAGGGCGAGTGTTATGTCGAACTGGGAGACGATCCGCCTCTGCTGCTGACCGCCGGCGACGTCGTGGTTTTCCCTCAGGGCGATGCCCACCGCATGAGCTCCAGCCCCGGATTGACGCCGGCCAGTGGCGGGCGTCTGGATAAGGTCCTGGCGCGGCGACCACGACAACTGAGCTATGGCGGTGGCGGCGCGGTGACGCGACTGGTGTGCGGTTATCTGGCCTGCGATACGCGGCTGGCGGGGATGTTGCTGACGGGACTGCCGCCAGTGGTGCGAGTCAATGTGCGCGGCTCGAATGCCGGCATCTGGCTGGAATCTTCCGTGCGTTACGCCCTGGCCGAAGCCCGCTCGCCAAGACCTGGCGGCGAAGGCGTGCTGGCGAAGCTGGCCGAGGTGCTGTTCATCGAAGTGCTGCGCCTGTACATGCACGAACACGGCAAGGGCCGCACCGGTTGGCTGGCCGGTGTCAGCGACCGGATCGTCGGCGCCGCCCTCAACGCCATGCACAAAAAACCTTGCCAGACCTGGACCCTGGATGAGCTGGCACGCACCGCCGGCACCTCAAGGTCGGTATTGGCCGAACGCTTTCAGCAATTGGTCGGGGTTTCGCCGATGCAGTACCTGACGCAATGGCGCATGTTGCTGGCGGCCAACCTGTTACGCAGCAGCAACAGTTCCTTGATCCGCATCGCCGAAGAAGTGGGTTATCAGACCGACACGGCGTTCAGCCGGGCCTTTCGGCGCGAGTATGGCGCGCCGCCGGCGGCGTGGCGGCGTAGTCAGGATAAAAAAATGGCTCACAGTGCAGTGCCTGTGAGCCATTGATCGTGCGGGTTTACACAGCTGGAACGGTGGTCTTGCCGTCAGCCTTGGCCTCTTCCAGCAACTGCTGGATCATCTTCTCCTGATCATCGTAGCGACCTTCACCGAAGTGGGTGAAACGCACTTGCCCCTTGGCGTCGATCAGGTAGTGCGCGGGCCAGTACTGGTTGTCGAAGTTGCGCCAGATGGCGTAGTTGTTATCGATCGCCACCGGGTAGGTGATGCCGTATTCCTTCACCTTGTCCTTGACGTTGTCGATGATGCGCTCAAACCCGTACTCAGGGGTGTGTACGCCAACCACCACCAGGCCGTCCTTCTCATACTTCTTCACCCAGTCCTTCACGTAAGGCAGGGTGCGTTTGCAGTTGATGCAGTCGAAGGTCCAGAAGTCCACCAGCACCACTTTACCCTTGAGCGATTCGTTGGTCAGTGCCGGTGAGTTGATCCACTCCACGGCGCCGGACAGCGATGGCATCGCGCCCTGGGCGTTGTCCATGGAATCGGCCTTGACCTTGCTGACGAAGTAATCGACGACTTTCGGTACGGTTTCCAACACGCCTTTCTCGACCTTGCCGATGCCTTCCGAGGACGTGTTGGCCAGCAGCACGTTGTCAGCACCGGTGGAGATCACCGCTGCACCGGCCAGCACCGCGACACCGGCACCACGACGCAGCCAGCCCGTCACCGGAATCGAGGGTTTCAAGCGATTGACCAGGCCGCGACCGGCGAAGATCAGGACGCCCAGGGACAACGCGCTGCCCAGGCCGTAGGCCACCAGCAACAGACTGGTGTTGGCATTGGCGCCTTGCAGCATGGCACTGGTGAGAATCACTCCGAGGATCGGGCCGGCACATGGCGCCCAGAGCAGGCCGGTGGCGACGCCGATCATCAGTGAACCCAACGGACCGGACACTTTGCGACTGTTCGGGTCAAGGCGATTGCCCAGCAGCACGAACGGACGTGCCAGCCAGTCACCGACCCGGGCGGAGATCAGCGACAGGGCAAACAGCACCATCACGATCAGGGCCACATGGCGGCCGGCATTGCTGGCCTGTATCACCCACTCGCTGCTGACCACGGCGAGGCTGGAGACCAGGGCAAAGGTCAGGGCCATGCCGCCGAGGGTCAGCAGGATCGACGAGCGCTTGCGGTCGGCACCGGCGAACAGAAACGGCACGACCGGCAGGATGCAAGGACTGAGGACGGTCAATATGCCGCCCAGAAAAGCGATTAGGAACATGGGATCACCTTTGAAATTGTCGGGAGGCATTCAACCCTTGTGGGAACGGTGGTGTTCTGTGCTCACGCGGTTTGTTTGTCCAGCCACTTGCCTTGAGGCGTGCGGCTGGAACCGTTTTCCGCGAGGAGCGCATCGGCTCCCTGCTTCGCCACCGGCGTCAGTTGGAAGCAGGTGCCGCTGCCGCAAGCGCTTTGCTCGACAGCGGCATTGGCGTGTGCCGCGGCACCGGCGACGGAGAAGGCAATGGCGGTCAGGAATCGGCTGACGTTGTTCATGATTGTTTCCTCGTTTGAAATGGCATCAGTTACGGGTGATCGCAGGACTCAGTTGTCCGCGTTGCAGCTGTCGGAAATCTTGCGGTAGTCCAGGACCTGGGTTTTGTTGTGCGAATCCAGGTAGGTCAGCTGCGCATCGACTACCCCGCAGGAAGCCGAAGGGTCCTGTTTGAGCGACACCACTTTCTTGATGTCCAGTTGCGTGCCGTAGGTGTAGGTTTGAGCGCCCATATCGGCTTCGGCACGGGCCGAGAAGGTGCAGATGTTCAGGGCGGCAAACAGGCAAGCGGCGAAGATGGCTTTGTTGTTCATGGCGGATTCCTCAAGGTTTCAATAGGTCGTTCGTAAGTTGGGCCGAGGCGGTTTGGGTTTGCCTCGATGGAACCTATTAAAAGCGTGCGAGGTATCTCGTATGTGTCGGGAAAAGGCGTCTGTAAATCGGTACGTATCTGAACCGCGCCGGGATACAGAGCGATACAAACCGGCAGAAAATTTGCGTTTTTTTGTCCATGTGTATCCTCAGGCAAGACAGATACACTCCAATACAAACGCCTGAAGGCGAGCGGGCCAAGGCTCGATAGACTGAGCGACATCCCCCCATTTGATAGAGGCAGTCCCCATGGAACACGTCGATCACATTCTCATCGTTGACGATGACCGCGAGATCCGGGAACTGGTGGGCAACTATCTGAAGAAGAACGGCTTGCGCACCACAGTCGTTGCCGATGGTCGCCAGATGCGTACCTTCCTCGAATCCACCCCGGTGGACCTGATCGTGATGGACATCATGATGCCGGGGGACGACGGCCTGATGCTCTGCCGCGAGCTGCGCGCCGGTAAACACAAAGCCACCCCGATACTGATGCTTACCGCCCGCAACGATGAAACCGACCGCATCATCGGCCTGGAAATGGGCGCCGACGATTACCTGGTCAAGCCGTTCGCCGCCCGCGAACTGCTGGCCCGCATCAATGCCGTACTGCGCCGCACGCGGATGCTGCCACCGAACCTGGTGGTGACCGAAACCAGTCGTCTGCTGGCCTTCGGGCGCTGGCGCCTGGACACCTCGGCCCGCCACCTGCTCGACGGCGATGGCACCATGGTCGCCCTCAGCGGCGCCGAATACCGCTTGCTGCGAGTGTTCCTCGACCACCCGCAGCGGGTACTCAACCGCGACCAGCTGCTCAATCTGACCCAAGGCCGCGACGCCGATCTGTTCGATCGCTCCATCGACCTGCTGGTGAGCCGCCTGCGTCAGCGTCTGCTGGATGACGCCCGCGAACCGGCCTACATCAAGACGGTTCGCAGCGAGGGCTATGTGTTTTCCCTGCCGGTGGAAATCGTGGGAGCACCCGCATGAATCTCTCGATGCGCTGGCCTCGCACCCTGGCCTCACGGTTGTCGCTGATTTTCCTGATCGGCCTGATCCTCGCCCAGGCGCTGTCCTTCGGCGCGCAGTACTACGAGCGCTACGAAAGCGCGAAAAACACCATGCTCGGTAACCTCGAAACCGACGTCTCGACGTCCATCGCCATCCTTGACCGCTTGCCGGCTGAAGAGCGCGCAGGCTGGCTGAAACAACTGGACCGGCGCAATTATCGCTATTTGCTCGATGACGGCTTGCCCGGCACTTCCATGGACATGGACATGCCCGAGGCACCCATCGCCGTGACGTCGATCAAGGACGCGATCGGCATGGAATACCCCATGACCGTGACCGACATTCCCGGCCCGCAAAAGCGCTTTCAGGTCCATCTGAAGCTGGCGGACGGCAGCCCGGTGACCATCGACGTACGGCCGTCGATGCAGCCGCTGTCCCCCTGGCTGCCCTTCGTATTGCTCGGGCAACTGGCCCTGATGATTGCCTGCACCTGGCTGGCCGTGCGGATTGCCATTCGCCCCCTCACCCGCCTTGCCGAGGCCGTGGACACCCTCGACCCCAACACCCACCCGGTGCTGCTGGACGAAAAAGGCCCGACCGAAGTGGCGCACGCGGCCAAGGCCTTCAATGCCATGCAGGCGCGCATCGCCGCCTACCTCAAGGAACGCATGCAACTGCTGGCGGCGATCTCCCACGACCTGCAAACGCCGATCACCCGGATGAAACTGCGCGCCGAGTTCATGGACGATTGCGTGGAAAAAGACAAACTGTGGAATGACCTGGGCGAGATGGAACACCTGGTGCGCGAAGGCGTGGCCTATGCCCGTAGTGTCCATGGCGCCACCGAAGAAAGCCGCCGCACCGATCTGGACTCGTTCCTCGACAGCCTGGTGTTCGACTATCAGGACGTGGGCAAGGACGTTCAGTTGAGCGGCAAGAGCGCCGCCGTCATCGACACGCGCCCCCACGCCTTGCGCCGGGTACTGGTGAACCTAACGGACAACGCCCTGAAGTTCGCCGGTGCCGCCGAATTGCTGGTAGAAAAAAAGGCTGACGGCAGCGTGTCGGTCAAAGTCATGGACCGGGGTCCTGGCATTGCCGAAGCGGAACTGGCCCAGGTCATGGAGCCGTTCTATCGCGTGGAGAACTCACGTAACCGCAGCACCGGTGGCACCGGCCTGGGCCTGGCGATTGCACAGCAGCTGGCGTTGGCGATCGGGGGATCGCTGACCTTGAGCAATCGTGAAGGTGGGGGGTTGTGCGCTGAACTCAAACTGCGGGGGTAAATGCACTGCATTGTAGGAAGCGCCCGACATCAATCCATTTATTCCCTTGCTAGCATTGCACCCAGCGGATTTAAAAACCTGATAAGCCGCTCAATGCATATACGCTTAGTGAAACCCAGTAAGGGAATACCGACAAATGGACGACAACAGAAGGCCGATCAAGGCGCGCTCTACGGGGTGGGCCAAGCGCATCACCGACCTGCTGGTCAAACGCGACATTTCGCCCAATCAGATCTCCGTCGCCAGCGTGCTCTTTGCCCTCGCTGGCGCGGTTGCACTGAATATCGATAACGGTGTCATCGGCTCGATCTGCTGCGCCATCGCCATTCAGTTGCGTCTGCTGTGCAATCTTTTCGACGGCATGGTGGCCATCGAAGGCGGTAAACAATCCGACATCGGCAGCCTCTACAACGAATTCCCCGACCGTATCGCCGACAGCCTGCTGATCGTCGGGCTCGGCTACGCCATTGCGCAGCCGGAGCTCGGCTGGTTTGCCGCCCTGGCCGCCGCGCTGACGGCCTATGTCCGGGTGTTCGGGGGTTCCATCGGCCTGAAGCAGAACTTCATGGGCCCGATGGCCAAACAGCACCGGATGGCCGTAATGACCGTCGGCCTGCTGCTCAATGCCCTTGAGACCAACGTGCATGACACGCACTACGTGCTGTTGTTGACGCTGGTCATCATCGCCATCGGTGCCGCCGCAACCTGCGTTACCCGAACCCTGGCGATCTCCAGGCAACTGAAGGAGGCCGGCCATGTGGATCAGTAATGCCCTGATCGCGATGCTTCGATTGCTGATCGGCGTCACCGCCCGCTGGGAAAGTCCGCCGGATCTTGCGCGCCAGCGCATCTACTTCGCCAACCACACCAGCCACATGGACACCCTGGCGATCATCGCGGCCCTGCCCCCGGAAGCCAGGGTCAATGTAAAACCGGTCGCCGCCGCCGATTACTGGGGCAAGAACCGGTTTCTCTCGTACATCTCCCAGCGAGGGCTCAATGCGGTCCTGATCGAACGCAATCCGGCACCCGGCACCAATGTGCTGGAGCCGATCTTCGATGTGGTACGGGCCGGCCATTCGATCATCATTTTCCCGGAAGGCACTCGCTCGACCCAGGCATTGCCAGGGCCATTCAAATCCGGGCTTTATCGCCTGAGCGAGTCCTTTCCCGATGTCGACCTGGTGCCCATCTACCTGGAAAACCTCCATCGCTCCATGCCCAAAGGCAAGCACGTACCGTTACCGATCATCTGTACGATCCGCATCGGCAACCCGTTGCCACGAATCGCGGGCGAAGAAAAACAGGTGTTCCTGGAGCGGGCGCGTGACGCCATCGTGAGGCTGTCGAAATGAGTCTTGAAGAAAAATTCCTGTGGTTCTTTGCCGCCATCGCCTGCCTGTTGGCAGTTGCGTCTGTCATTGGTCGAGTGCTGGCAAAACGGGCCACGACCGAAAGCGCGATCTCCACTATCGAAAACCTGAACCAGCGGGTGAATGCCTGGTGGGGGATGGTGATCATCTTCTTCGTGTCCTGGTTGCTGGGGCCGAATGCAACGGTGGTCCTGTTTGGTTTCATATCGCTGTTTGCGCTCAGGGAATTCATCACACTGACCCCGACGACACTGGGTGACCATAACGCGCTGTTTTCGGCGTTTTTCATCCTGATCCCGCTGCAGTATCTGCTGATCGGCACCCACTGGTATTCGATGTTCACCCTGTTGATACCGGTGTATGCCTTCCTGCTGCTGCCGGCGATTGCAGTGCTGAGCCAGGACACGGAGGCCTTTCTGGAAAGAACGGCGAAGATCCAGTGGGGGGTGATGATCTGCATCTATTGCATCAGCCACGCGCCGGCGCTTTTGCTGCTGGATTTGCAGGGCTTCAGCGGGCAGAACGCACTGCTGCTGTTCTACCTGGTGTTCGTCGTTCAGTTGAGCGATGTGTTGCAGTACGTCTTCGGCAAGCTATTGGGCAAGCACAAGGTCGCGCCACTGGTGAGCCCGTCAAAAACCGTGGAAGGCCTGGTGGGTGGCGGGCTGTCCGCCACGCTGATCGGCGGTTGCATGTACTGGATGACACCCTTCAGTTTCTGGCAGTCGTTGTTGATGTCCCTGGTGATCGTGGTGATGGGGTTCCTCGGTGGACTGGTCATGTCGGCGATCAAACGCAGCCTCAGCGCCAAGGACTGGGGCACCATGATCAAGGGACATGGCGGTATGCTCGACCGAATGGACTCGATCTGCTTTGCAGCGCCGATCTTCTTTCATCTGACGCGGTATTTCTTCTCCGCTTGAGCCCGCTCCCACAGCGGATTATGGTGTTTGGGGGATTGTGTTGGGTCAGGCCACTGCGCCCACCACCCCTTCCCCCTGCATCTGGCGCAACAACGCCAAGCCGTTATCAAAAAAAGCTTGCGAACCGGTCATCCCCGCCTCTACCGCCAACTCTTGCAACTGCGCACGCCCATTCAATTCGGGAAACTCGCCGATGCGCTGCAACAACCGCCACGCCAACGGGGTCAACGCGGAGAACTTCACACTCCAGTCTTCGGCCCGGCGCACCAGCAGTAGCGTCGGTTGCTCCGGCGCGGTATCCGGCTGGTAACCGGGTCCCACCAACTGCACCGGCCAGGCATACGCCAGCGGCCAGGCCAGTGGCGAAACCTGCATCGGGCGATCCAGCAACGCGTCAGCATCGCCGGTGGGCAACGGTTCGGCCTCGGATTGTTGCAGAGCCATTTCCACCCATTCGTAGTGCGCCAGCTCCACCATGAATGGCGGCCACGAACCGTCGTTCAGCGCCGCAGGTTCAGCGGCGAGAAACTCGACGAACTCCTCGGCGATTTCACCGAATTTCGGCGTATGAGCGCGGTAATCCCGCAGGAACATCCGTACCAGTTCCCGCCAGCGTTGATCACCGAGAATCTTCACCAGCACCGGAAAGGTGCCGCTGATCAGCGACGACAAATTGTTGAACACCAGTTCGCGGTAAACACGGGCCCGCGCCGGATCCATTTCCGGGGGGGGCGCGCAGTGGTCGGGATCGCGCAGGTACTGGCCCATGCTGCTTTGCTGATCAAACAACGAGCGCTTAGCCACGGTTCACCTCCTGGGCCTGCAACCGGCGAATGGTCTGCAATTCAGCGACCAGCTCGGAAAACGCCGGAAAGTTGAAATCCCGCTCCAGCAAGGTCGGTTGCGCGCCGAACCGGGCATAGGCCTCGGACAATAACGACCACACCGCCGGTTTGACCGATGCGCCATGGGTGTCAATTTTCAAGGTGTCGGACTCATCGAAGTGCCCGGCGATGTGCATGGCCACCACACGGTCCGCATCGATGCCGGCCAGGAAGGCACGGGGATCGAAGCCGTGGTTGATCGAATTGACGTAGACGTTGTTGACGTCCAGCAACAGGTCACAATCGGCTTCGCGCAGTACGGCGTTGGTGAAGGTCACTTCGTCCATATCCTGCTGCGGCGCGGCGTAGTAGGAGACGTTTTCCACCGCCAGGCGCCGACCGAGAATGTCCTGGGCCTGACGGATGCGCGCGGCGACGTGATGCACCGCTTCTTCGGTAAAGGGCAACGGCAACAGGTCGTAGAGGTGACCGTCATCACTGCAGTAACTCAGGTGCTCGCTGTACAGCGGCACATTGTAGTGATCGAGAAACACCCGCACCTCTTGCAAAAACCCGACATCCAGCGGCGATGGCCCACCCAGGGACAGCGACAAACCGTGGCACGACAATGGATAACGCTCGGCCAGAGCCCGCAGCGCCGCGCCATGGGCACCGCCGATGCCGATCCAGTTCTCCGGTGCGACCTCCAGAAAATCGAAATGACCGGCCGGAGCAGCCTGGAGGTCCTTCATTAAACCGCGACGCAAGCCGAGCCCGGCGCTGGCCTTGGCTGATGTGATGGGGGTCTGCATGGTGTCGATCTCAAGGTTGTCAGAACGTAATCACAGTTAACCGAAGCGGTGTATCGGCTCTGTGTTGCGCGCCGACGGAAAACGGCAGGACTTGTATCTTCGGGGGGCCTGTACACACTGCGATACATTTTCCCAAGAGCCCCCCTCCGTTTGGCTTTACGCCAGGTCGTACTTCTCGCGCACCAGATGGCCGATGCCCATTCGATCCAGCACAGGCATCGGGCACAGGAAGGTCACGCGCACGGTGCCCGGCAAGCGACTGATGTCGATGGAGCCGGTGATGGTGGCGCGGTTGAGCACTTCGTCATAAGGCAGCCCGGTGACGTCAGCCGCACGCTGCAAGCCGTTCTCCACCGCCAGGTTAAGGTTTTCGCCACTGCCGATGAAGGTGATCGGGCCGCTCTGCTCGATCTCGTGCTGGCCCCAACGCTCACCCAGCGCGCGGACATTGGCCCGTTGTTCGGCGTTCATGGGGCGCGCCATCGGCGGCAAGTCATCGAGGTTTTGCAGGAGGATCGGGCCTTCCAGCGTCAGGTTTTTCACCACCTGCACCACCACTTCGGTTTCCCCGGAGCAATCGGTGGCATGCCCGGCGATCTCGCCATTGCCCTGCTGGGCATGCATGTCGCCCATGTACACCCCGGCCCCCGGCACTTTCACCGGGCAGATCAACACGCAACCTTCACGAATCGAGTTGGTGTCCATGTGACCGTCGGTCTTGGCCGCGTGCAGCTCTTCGCGGGTCATGCCGAAACGGTGCGGTGCGTTGATCAGGTACTGGCCGAAATCGGCGCAGTTGTGCGAGTCGGGCAAATCTCGGGACGGCAGGGTGCCGATGTTGCCGAGGAACGGGCGCATGTGCGCGGCGACACCGGGGATATCGGCGCGGGCCAGGGACAGGATCGAATGTTGCGCGGCAAATTCCGGCAGCGCCGACATTTCGCCGGCATCGCCGGCCAGTCGGTTGGCGATGTCCTGGTTGACCGTCAGGCTGACCTGGTTCTGCGCATCGAACACGATCACATAGCCGTGGCTGAAGCGAAACGCGCTGACCTCGGCGCCGCAGTTGTTGCATCGAATCGCGTCTTCGCCAATGCCTTCGACATGGCTGGCCGGATGCTCGGTGCCGCACTTGGAGCAGAACTTGGAGACGAACGGGTCGCCGTTGTAGCGCCCCTCGACGAAGGACATGACCCCGGAGGAAGTGGCCAGCGAGGTGACACGCATGCTTTTGATCTTGATGGCCACGGCGTCGCCGATTTGCGCACCGGCAATGGCCACCGGTTGCGTCACTTCATGGCCGCCTTCAAACGCTGGCGTGATCATCGGTCCCCAACAGCCCGGCGGTGTTCCGGTGATCAGGGTGCCGCCGTCGGCCAGCGGTCCGAGCATCGGCTGGCTTGGGCCGATGATGCCGTTGGTGTAACGATCGACCCGCAGGCGATCGACCGGCGTAGTGTCGAGATTGGATTCAGGCACAGGCGTTGTCATTGTGGTCCCCTTGGCCGCATCAGGCGCGGCACAGAGTCGAAAGCGAACGGCCGCCGACGCAGGCGGCCAGGGAAAGGTCTTGGCCGCCACGGTTCAACGGCGCCAAAACAACCTGAACAGTTCATCGCAGGTTTGTATCTGGTCTGTGTTCGGTGGTGCGTCGCTATTCACGGATACTGTATCGAGGGACCGAATAGATACATTGGGATACAGGCAAAGGTCCTGTTGACCACTATCGCTGTGGGAGCGGGCTTGCTCGCGAAAGCGTTGGGTCAGGCAACATTTTTATCGACTGGATGACCGCCTTCGCGAGCAAGCCCGCGCCCACAAAGGGCTCTCGTCGCCCGGGGCAACGGTGCACACCTCCCGAACTAAACTTAATTGCACCCAGGACATGCTTATCGTCCTGTTCATACCCACGACCACCGCCCAGCGGCATGTGCCCAGGCAAACAATGCCTCTGGACCCTGATCCTCCCAAAGGAGCACACGTGATGGACGAGGCCAGACTCAACGATTTCATGGGCAAACTGGTTAACGACATGGGCGGCGCGGCGATGCTCGCCAATGTCATCCTCGGCGAAGAACTCGGTCTGTACCGGGCCATGGCCGACAGCCAGCCGATCAGCCCCGAAGCACTTGCCGCCCAGACCGGTTGCAACCCCCGCCTGGTGCGCGAATGGCTCAGCGCCCATGCCGCCTCCGGCTACATGGAACACACCGACGGCCAATTCCGCCTGCCCGAAGAACAAGCCCTGGCCCTGGCCATCGAAGACTCGCCGGTCTACATCGCGGGCGGTGTCGGGGTGGTCGCGTCGTTCTTCCATGACAAGGACAAATTGGTCAACGCCATGCGCGGCAACGGCGCCCTGCCCTGGGGTGATCACCATCCGTGCATGTTCAGCGGCACGGAACGGTTCTTCCGGCCCGGCTACAAGGCTCACCTGATCGCCGAATGGCTGCCGGCCCTCGACGGCGTGATGGCCAAACTGGAGGCCGGTGCCAAGGTGGCGGACATCGGCTGCGGCCATGGCGCATCGACGGTGATCATGGCCCAGGCCTTCCCCAATTCGCGGTTCGTCGGTTTCGACTACCACGCGCCCTCCGTCACCGTCGCGACCCAGCGTGCCGAGGAAGGTGGTGTATCCGGCCGGGCACGGTTCTTCCAGGGCACGGCGAAAAGCTACCCCGGCGACGACTATGACCTGGTCTGCTATTTCGACTGCCTGCACGACATGGGCGATCCGGTGGGTGCAGCCAGGCATGCCTACGAGTCGTTGAAGCCGGACGGCACGGTGTTGCTGGTGGAGCCGTTCGCCAACGATTCGCTGGACGACAACATCACCCCGGTTGGCCGGTTGTTCTACGCCGCTTCGACCTTTATCTGCACACCGAACTCGCTGTCCCAGGAAGTCGGCCTCGGGCTCGGAGCCCAGGCAGGCGAGGCGCGGTTGCGCAAAGTGTTCACCGAGGCGGGATTCAGCACATTCCGACGGGCCACGGAGACGCCGTTCAACCTGATTCTCGAGGCACGCAAATAAATACGGTTTATCGCTGTTCTGTAGGCGCTGCCGCAGGCTGCGATCTTTTGACCTTGCTTTTTTAAGTTCAAAGTCAAAAGATCGCAGCCTGCGGCAGCCCCTATCCGTCCAGCGGAGTGTTGAACGTGCTCGACCCCCTCATTCATGAACAGCTCGACCGTCTGCGGCAACTCATGACCGATGAGCCATTCGTGGTCCTGACCGGTGCCGGCATCAGCACCCCGTCTGGCATTCCGGACTATCGCGACAACCAGGGTGTGCGGCGCGGCCGGCAACCAATGATGTATCAGGAGTTCCTCTCGGCGCCCGAATCCCGGCGACGCTATTGGGCCAGGGCGATGCTTGGCTGGCCGCGTGTGCGCCAGGCTCAGCCGAACGTGGCCCATGACACCCTGGCCCGCTTGCAAAGCAATCGGCAAATCAGCGGGCTGATCACCCAGAACGTCGACACCCTGCACGACCAGGCCGGCAGCCATGACGTCATCGAACTCCACGGCAGCCTGCACCGGGTATTGTGCCTGGATTGCGGAAAACGCAGCGAACGCGACTCGATCCAGCACCTGATGGAAGCGCAAAACCCGTACCTGGCCGGCGTCGACGCCGTGCAGGCCCCGGATGGCGACACCTTGCTGGACCCTGCTTTCGAATCGCGCTTCCAGGTCCCGCAATGCCCCCATTGCGCGGGTGAACGGATGAAGCCGGACGTGGTGTTTTTTGGCGAGAATGTCGCACAGGAAACGGCGGCAAAAGCCATGGCCGCGGTGGAAAAGGCGGCTGGGTTACTGGTAGTGGGCTCGTCACTGATGGCGTACTCGGCGTTTCGCCTGTGCCGGGCGGTGGTGGATCAGGGTAAGCCATTGCTGGCAATCAACCTGGGCAAGACGCGGGCGGATGAGATTCTGGATTTGAAGATCGAAGGGTCGTGCGAGCAACTATTGCCGCTATTGGCACAACGCCTGCACACCTGACGAAACCGCCCCCACAGTGGATGGTGATCAGTGCATGGAAAGTTGTTGACCGAAGTTCTCTTCTTTAAGCACATCAAACAACGCCTGCGCCGCCGCCGACAGCTCTCCCCCCGGCAAGGTCAGCACACCGATCGCCCGCTCCACCACCGGGTCGCACAGGGTGATGCACCGCGCGCCCAGTTCGCGCATTTGCCCGGCGCACAAGGCTGGTACGGCGCTGACGCCCAATCCGCTGGCGACCATGCGCCCGACGGTCGCCAGTTGATGGCTTTCAAACTCCACCGGCAGCTTCATGCCCCGGACCTGCAAATGCTCTTCCAGCATCACTCGCACCGTCGACGGCCGTTGCAAGGTGATGAACGGTTCCTTGAGCAAGGTCTGCCAGTCGATGTGATCCAGCTCGACCAGCGGCGAGTCCTGAGGCACCACAGCCACGAAGCGGTCGATATACAGCGCGGTGAATTGCAGCGAGGAACTCTGAGTGGGCTCGAACGCCACCCCCAGTTCCACCTGGCGGTCACGGACCATTTCCAATACCTGCTCGTTGATCACATCGTTGACCGTAACGTTGACATTCGGGTACCGGGCGCGGAATGTCTTGAGGATCGGTGGCAGCAGGTTGCCTGCGAAAGAAGGCATGGCCGCCAGGGTGACACGACCGCGCTGCAGCGTGAAACGCTGGCGCAGTTCATCCTCGGCATTGTCCCAGTCGGCGATCAGGCGACGCGCCAAAGGCACCAGGGATTCGCCTTCGGCGGTCAGTGCCACGTTGCGGGTGTTGCGGGTGAACAGCCGTCCGCCAAGGCCCTCTTCCAGCGCCTTGATAGTCAGGCTCAAGGCCGATTGCGACAGGTGCAGGCGTTCGCAAGCCACAGCGAAACTCAGGCTTTGGGCCACGGCCAGAAAGGCGCGGATCTGTTTGACGGTCATCTCGCTTCGCTCAAGTTGTAAGCTGCTGGCTTCAAGCTGCAAGTTTAGGGCAGCAATTTATTGAGTTTTATCTATCAATCAACCTTAAAAATCAACTTAACAAATAAATCTTCCGGCGAGACACTCAACCCCATACGGCTAGCCAGCCGCCCACAAAGAATAAAAGAGGTGCATATGGCAGGTTTCGACAAGCGCGTGAATTCCTATGAGGAAGCCCTGGCAGGTCTTGAAGACGGCATGACCGTGATCGCTGGCGGCTTCGGTCTGTGCGGCATCCCGGAAAACCTGATCGCCGAGATCAAGCGCAAAGGCACCCGCGACCTCACCGTCGTCTCCAACAACTGCGGCGTCGATGGTTTCGGTCTCGGCGTGCTGCTGGTAGACCGGCAGATCAGCAAAGTGGTGGCCTCCTACGTCGGCGAGAACAAACTGTTCGAAGAGCAACTGCTCAAAGGCGAAATCGAAGTCATCCTGACTCCCCAAGGCACCCTCGCCGAAAAAATGCGTGCGGGTGGAGCCGGCATCCCGGCCTTCTTCACCGCCACCGGCGTCGGCACCCCGGTCGCCGAAGGCAAGGAAGTGCGTGAATTCCATGGCCGCAAGTACCTGATGGAAGAATCCATCACCGGTGACTTTGCGATCGTCAAAGGCTGGAAAGCCGACCATTTCGGTAACGTGATTTATCGCCATACCGCCCAGAACTTCAACCCGCTGGCCGCCACCGCCGGCAAGATCACCGTGGTTGAAGTCGAAGAAATCGTCGAACCCGGCGAGCTGGACCCGTCGCAGATCCACACCCCTGGCATCTACGTCGATCGGGTCATTTGCGGCACGTTCGAGAAGCGCATCGAACAGCGCACCGTGCGTAAGTGATCCCCTGCCCCCGGACCGAATGAAGGAATAACAACAATGGCACTTTCCCGCGAACAAATGGCTCAACGCGTCGCCCGCGAAATGCAGGACGGCTTCTACGTAAACCTGGGCATCGGCATTCCGACCCTGGTCGCCAACTACATCCCCGAAGGCATGGAAGTCATGCTGCAGTCGGAAAACGGCCTGTTGGGCATGGGTCCTTTTCCTACTGAAGACACCATCGATGCCGACATGATCAACGCCGGCAAACAAACCGTGACCGCGCGCATCGGCGCTTCGATCTTTTCCTCGGCCGAGTCCTTCGCGATGATTCGCGGCGGTCATGTCGACCTGACCGTGCTCGGCGCCTTCGAAGTCGATGTGCAAGGCAACATCGCCTCGTGGATGATTCCCGGCAAACTGGTCAAGGGCATGGGCGGCGCGATGGACCTGGTCGCCGGCGCAGACAACATCATCGTGATCATGACCCACGCGTCCAAGGACGGTGAGTCCAAGCTGCTGTCCCAATGCAGCCTGCCGCTGACCGGTGCCGGGTGCATCAAGCGTGTGCTGACCGACCTGGCCTACCTGGAAATCGAAAACGGCGCGTTCATCCTGAAAGAACGTGCGCCGGGCGTCAGCGTCGAAGAGATCGTCGCCAAAACCGCCGGTAAACTGATCGTGCCGGACCACGTTCCGGAAATGCAGTTCGCCGCCCAGTGAGGAACCATTCCATGCAAGAAGTCGTCATTGTTGCCGCCACGCGCACCGCGATCGGCAGTTTCCAGGGTGCCCTGGCCAATGTTTCCGCGGTTGACCTGGGCGCAGCGGTGATCCGTCAGTTGCTGGCGCAAACCGGCCTGGATCCCGCGCAAGTCGATGAAGTGATCATGGGCCAGGTATTGACCGCCGGCGCCGGGCAAAACCCTGCGCGCCAGGCCTCGATCAAGGCCGGCCTGCCCTTCGCCGTACCCGCCATGACCTTGAACAAGGTCTGCGGCTCCGGCTTGAAAGCCCTGCACCTGGCTACCCAGGCCATTCGCTGCGGCGACGCCGATGTAATCATCGCCGGCGGCCAGGAAAGCATGAGCCAGGCCAACTACGTCATGCCCGGTGCCCGCACCGGCCTGCGCATGGGCCACGCGCAAATCGTCGACACCATGATCAGCGACGGTCTGTGGGACGCGTTCAACGATTACCACATGGGTATCACCGCCGAGAATCTGGCCGAGAAATACAGCCTGAGCCGCGAGCAGCAGGATGCCTTCGCCGCCGCCTCGCAGCAGAAAGCCGTGGCCGCCATCGAAGCCGGGCGCTTCGTCGATGAAATCACGCCGATCCTGATCCCGCAGCGCAAGGGCGATCCGCTGTCCTTCGCCACTGACGAACAGCCACGGGCAGGCACTACCGCTGAATCCCTGGGCAAGCTGAAAGCGGCCTTTAAAAAGGACGGTTCGGTCACTGCCGGCAACGCTTCGTCGCTGAACGACGGGGCCGCCGCCGTGATCCTGATGAGCGCGGAAAAAGCCAAGGCCCTGGGCCTGCCGGTACTGGCGAAAATCGCTGCCTACGCCAACGCCGGCGTGGACCCGGCGATCATGGGCATCGGCCCGGTGTCGGCCACCCGCCGCTGCCTGGACAAGGCCGGTTGGTCCATCGATCAGCTTGAGCTGGTTGAGGCCAACGAAGCCTTCGCCGCGCAATCACTGGCCGTGGCCAAGGACCTGGAATGGGACTTGGACAAGGTCAACGTCAACGGCGGCGCCATCGCCCTCGGCCACCCCATCGGTGCCTCGGGTTGCCGCGTGCTGGTGACCCTGCTGCATGAAATGATCAAGCGCGACGCCAAAAAAGGCCTCGCCACCCTGTGCATCGGTGGTGGTCAGGGCGTGGCATTGGCGATCGAGCGGGCTTAAGCCAGGCAAGCTCCCTCGCTACAGCGACCCCGCTCCCACATTTGGAATGCATTCACCCTGTGGGAGCGGGCTTGCCCGCGATGAGTCCGCCCAGTCACCCAAAGAGCTGCAGGATCAACCAGCTATTAGCCCCACTGATCACTGCAAACAATCCCCAAGCCAGAAGCTTTGTCGGCATCCTATTCACAAACGGCCCCATCAGTTTCTGATCATTGGTCATCCGTATCAGCGGATACAGCGCAAACGGCAACTGCAGGCTCAGCACCACCTGGCTCAACACCAACAGCTTGCCCACCGCATCATCCCCCATCAGCCACACGCCAATGAACGCCGGGATAAGCGCGAGCCCACGGGTGATCAGGCGTCGTTGCCAGCATGGCAGCCGCAGATTCAGGAAACCCTCCATGATCACCTGGCCGGCGATGGTGCCGGTGAAAGTCGAACTCTGCCCCGATGCCAACAAGGCGACGCCGAACAGCACACTGGCCAGCGCCCCGCCCACCAGTGGGTCAAGCAAGTGATAGGCATCTTGAATGTCCACGACATCGGTATGCCCGGTCTTGTGGAACGCGGCGGCGGCGAGGATCAGGATCGCCGCGTTGACCATGAGCGCCAGGGCCAGGGAGCCGATGGTGTCGATACGCGCCAGTTTGACCGCGTCCTGCTTGCTGGCCTGGTCCTTGCCGATCAGCCGCGTTTGCACGATCGAGGTGTGCAGGTACAGGTTATGCGGCATCACCGTGGCTCCGAGAATGCCGATGGCGAGGTACAAGGGTGCGGCATCGGCGAGAGCGGACAATGATGGCGTGAAGCCTTGGGCGACCTCCGGCCAGTAGGGCTTGATCAACAGCAGTTCGACAAAAAAACATGCGCCAATGGTGCCCACCAGCACCAGCATGATCGCTTCCAGACGACGGAAGCCACGGTTCTGCAAGGCCAGCACCAGCAAGGTGTCGAATGCCGTGAGGGCGATGCCGAAAGTCAGCGAACAGCCCAGCAACAGATGAAACGCCAAGGCACAGCCGAGCACTTCGGCGAGGTCCGTGGCAATGATCGAGATTTCCGCCAGCACCCACTGCGTACGTGCCGTCCGTGTGCTGTAGCGCTCCCGGCACAGTTGCGCCAGGTCACGCCCGGTGGCGATGCCCAGTCGCGAACACAGGCACTGCACCACCATCCCCGCCAGACTCGCCAGCAGCACCACGAACAACAGGCTGTAGCCAAACCGCGACCCCGCCTCGATGGCAGTCGCCCAGTTGCCCGGGTCCATATAGCCGATGGATACCAGCAAACCGGGACCGGCAAAGCGCAGGACACGTTTGAAAAATGGCGCGCCGGGATCAACGGCAACGGTGCCCGCCACTTCCGGCGGACAAAACGGCGCGGTGCCGACTTTGGGCAAACTGAATTTCACGCGATGATCCATCAACAGGTGGGAAGGCGCCCAGATTAGACGGTTCGACGCACGCACAACACCCTGCGGCAGCGTCTGCTTGCATTGTGTTTTTTGTATACAAAATTTGCATGCATATAGAGCAATCCATTTCGCGCAGTGCTAACGTGTTGGCCTGACACAGGTGGAGACGTACGCGTGCTTTTGCTCAAACTGCTGGTGATTCCAGGTTTTCTGCTGCTCATTTCCCTGGCCGGCAAGCGCTGGGGGCCGAGCGTGGCGGGTTGGTTGTCGGGATTGCCGGTAGTGGTCGGGCCGATTCTGTTCTTCCTGGCCATCGAACAGGGCGAACTGTTCGCCGCACAATCGGCCCTGGCAGCGCTGTCAGCCATGTTCGCGATGATTGCCTTCTGCGTCACCTATGCGCAGGTCGCCCAGAGGGCACAATGGCCGCTGGCGCTGACGATTTCGCTGTCAGTCTGGGCGGCAGTCGCCGTGGTGCTGTCGTTGATCCCGCCGTCACTGCTGGTATCCGTGCTTGCCGCCGCCTCTGCCCTTTTGGCCGCGCCCTACCTGTTCCCCTCGGTGCAACCGATCGTTTCCGGCCCGGCGCCAAAGTCCGACAAACTGCTGCTGCGCATGGTCGCCGGCGCCCTGCTGACCCTGGCCGTTACCCTGCTCGCCAGCACCGTCGGCGACCGCTGGAGCGGGCTGCTTGCTGTGTTCCCGGTGCTGGGCAGCGTGATGGCGGTGTTCTCCCAGCAAACCCGTGGCCCGGCGTTTACCGCTGCCCTGCTGCGCGCAACGGCGACCGGTATGTATTCATTCTCGGCGTTCTGCCTGGTATTGGCGCTGGCGTTACCCGGCATGGGGATGAGCGCGTTTGCCCTCGGCGTGGCCGTGTCGGTGGCGATGCTGGGCGTGACCAAGCGCCTGCTGGCGCGGCCTTTGGGCCCGGTGACGGCGGACGCTGGACGAACCGCGATCAAGCGCTAAGCTGCATCAGGTCATCGGGCAAGGAAGTCGCCCGTTCAACGACTGAAGGAACAGACATGGCCACGTCTCGCGTCCGTAGTGCCCACTCCGCCACCGCGGTCGGCGTGATCGCGATCTTTCTCTGGTCGTGTCTGGCGTTACTGACCACCCTCACCGAAGGCCTGCCGCCGTTTGAAGTGTTGACCCTGAGCTTCGGCGTGGCGTTTGTCGCCAGCCTGCTCATCCTGGGACGCCACGGAATCAGCGGGTTCAACAGCTGGCGCCAACCCTGGGCGGTATGGGCGACCGGCTTTGTCGGCATCTTCGTTTATCACGCGCTGTACTTTTTCGCCCTCAAGGCCGCGCCGGCGGCCGAAGCCAGCCTGATCAATTACCTGTGGCCGCTGTTATTGGTGCTGCTGTCGGCCTTCGCCGCCGCGGAGAAGCTGCACAAGCGCCAGGTATTCGGCGCCCTGCTGGGCCTGGCGGGCACGGCGTTCATCATGCAGCAACGCGACTCGGACTCCGCCGCCGCGATGCCGATCCCCGGATACCTCGCGGCGTTCGGTTGTGCCTTGATCTGGGCCGGTTATTCGGTGTTCAACCGTCGCTTCAAGGAAGTGCCGAGCAGCATCATCGGGGGCATCTGCGGCATGTCTGCGGTGGGCGGCCTGATTTTTCACCTGGCTTTCGAGACCACGGTGTGGCCCGACGCGCGTCAGTGGGCAGCGCTTGTCGTTCTCGGGCTGGGACCGGCGGGGCTGGCGTTTTTTGCCTGGGACCACGCCACCAAACACGGCAACCTGGCCACGTTGGGCGCGCTGTCCTACCTGGCTCCGCTGATTTCCACTCTGCTGCTGATCGTCGTCGGGCGCAGCCACGCCAGCCCGCTGCTGATGATCCCCGCATTACTGATTATTGCCGGTGCGGCCATCGCCACTTCACAGCCGACGGTCAAAACACCTACAACACCCTCGATCGTTTCGCACGAATAGCCCAACAACTCCGTACACTCAGCAACGGCGGCAGTAACCGTTCGTGTTCCTGGCGATGGCACCCAGCATCAATGACCGTCCGTTAGCCCACACTGGAATGCCCGCCAACCTCCATGGGATGATCGCCGCCCCACTGCGCGACCATCCCTGGAGATTCACCCATGTCACTGTTGAGTAAAAAAGCCGTTGTCCTGTTGCTGGCGGCGGTCGCCACATTGGGGGCTTTGAATGCGCAGGCGGCCAAGGCCCCGGCCAAAGAAGCAGCATCGACACAGAAAGTCTCGATGCTCGGCGGCAAGTTCACGTTCACCCTGCCAAAAGGCTTTGTCGCCAACGCGCTGCCAAGCAGCCCTACCGGTGCAAGCGGCACCATGTATGCCAACGAAACGACCAAGACCGTGGTGATCGCAGCTGAAAACAGCCTGCCGGATGGCACCAAGGTCAAGGACAACGACGGTGCGTTTCTTGACGGCACCGCGGCCGACTTCGACGCGGCACAACGCAAGGCCCTGCCGGACTACAACAAGCTCAGTGAAAAAAGCCTGACCCTGAAAAGTACCGGGCTGGGTGTGCGTCAAATCGACAGCACCGCCAGCCAGGGTGGCGGCATGACCCTCAACACCACACTGATGGCGGCGTCCGGTAATCGCATGACCGTAATTCAGGTCATTTCCCGCCCTGGCGACATGGCAGCCCACGAGACGCTGATCAAGCAGATCGTCAGCGGCAAATAAGCGTCAAGGGTTGAGGCGCTGCAACCAGGCGCTCAAATCCTGCATTTCTTCGGCGCTGATGCTATGGCCTACACCCTGGTACGCGTGAAACTCAGGCTCGAGTGAGATGCTCTGCAACAGGCTGTTGGCCTCGGTGCCGTCGCTGTACGGCAGACGTTTGTCCGCCGTGCCATGACCGATGAAAATCGCCAGTGACCGGCGTTTTTCATCCGGTTTCAATTCGGACCTGAGCACCGGCAGAATCCGCCCGCTCAACGCGGCGATCCCGCCCACGGCCTGGGGATGCCGCAGGGCGACTTCGTAGGACATGATCGCGCCCTGGCTGAATCCCACCAGAAACACTTTGTCCGGTTCGGTGTGATACTTGCGCGCCGCTTGTACGACGAAATCCAGCAGTAACTGGCCGCTGGACTTCAGATCGTCGGTCTCACCGTTGTAGGCACCTTCACCCTTCTTGCGAAACCACTGGTAGCGGCCCTCTTCCATCACCATCGGCGCCCGCACCGACAGGTAGTTGTATTGCGCGGGCAGCTCATCCTTGATGCCGAACAGGTCCTGCTCGTTACTGCCGTACCCGTGGAGGAAAATCACCAGGGGCTGATCGCGGGAATCGGGGTTGGCCTGTTCCAGATATTTGAGCGGCAGGTCGGTTTGCAGCGGGGTTTGAGCGTGGACAGCGGCAGATGCCAGCAACGTGAGCAGAGCGAGAATCTTCAACATAAGCCTTCCTTCACAGTGCGCAGGATTCGGAGCAGAGCCTAACACTGTGAGACAGACAGGGACATTTCAGGTGAAGCCGAGTGCCGCTTTCGTCGGAACGCCGCCCGTAGCGGGCTTGCTCGCGAAGAGGCCATCAGCCGCGCAACAAACTTCTACTGTCAGTCGTTAATGAGCTTGCCCATCCGAATCGGCTCACGCCCCGCCACTTTCGCCTGCCAGGTCCCCGGCTGCGTATAGCGCCCGCGATCGATGGCAAACAACACGCCACGGGTGCCCGCCCGCACGGTAGTGACCGTGTCGCTCAACGGGTCGACCACTTCAAACAGTGCATCGCCTTTCTCCACCCATTCACCAGCCTCGCGCAGAAAACTGACCACGCCGTGATGGGGTGCGAACAGGTATTGGGTGCCTTCGAACGGCATGCCCTCGCAGCACTCATCCGGCGCCACAGGCCAGTTGCCCTTGATGAAACCCTGCTCAGCGAGAAAGCCCAGAATCGCCTCACAATTGGCTTGCGCCTGGTCGACTCGGGTGTCACCCATGCTACCCAGTTCCAGGGTGGTCGCCAGGTTGGCCGGTGGAATCGCCGCATCGGGGAACGCCCTGGCCAGGCGTAGCCATGGCGAGGAACAGGACTCGTCGAATGAACTGCCGCCGGAATCTTCACACAGCAGCGCCACGCCGGCCTTCAAGCGCGCCGCCAGGGATCGCCACTGCGGCCAGTGTTGCGGCAAGGCGTAAATATGAATGGCCGCGTCGAAGTCGCAATGCAGATCGAGGGTGATGTCGGCGTCGCAGGCATGACGCAGCAACAAACGATGCATCGCCTCCAGTTGTGAAGCCGGAGCCGGCAAGCCGTCGAGCACTTGGCCCATGGCCTGGCGGATCAGTGCGATATTGGCCTCGGCATCACCGCCCAGACGATCACCGATCAACTGCGCCACCGGGGCACTGAGTTCGACGAATGCGCGATTGAAGTTCTTGCCACTGCCGAGTTCGAAACGCCCCATGTGACTGCCTTGCAAGTGCTGATCGAGACCGATGGGGTTGGCCACCGGCACCAGCTCGATCACCCCTTGCAACTGCCCCTGGCTTTCCAGCTCGTTCAGGCGTTTCTTCAATTCCCAGGCCGTGCGCATGCCCGGCAACTCATCGGCGTGCAGACTGGCCTGGATGTAGACCTTGCGCGTGCCGGTGCCATAACGGAAGACGCTGAGGGTGCGCTCGGTTCCGAGGTGGCTCCAGGGCAGTGGGTGGTCGATGCGTTGCATGGCGGAACTCCTGATATCTGAACGGCGAGATCAGCTGTGGGAGCGAGCCTGCTCGCTTCCACAGGGTTCTCATATCAATAGAGAAAGCATAAAAAAAGTGGCCACCGCGTCAACGGGGCCACTTTTTTCTACGGCGTATTAATGGCCGTAAACGTCAAAATCGAAGTACTTGTCCTGTACTTGCTTGTACTTGCCGTTGACGCGGATTTCGGTGATGGCGGTGTTGAATTTGTCCGCCAGTTCCTTATCGCCTTTGCGCACAGCAATACCGGCGCCGCCGCCGAAGTATTTGGCATCTTCATAGGTCGGGCCTACGAAAGCGAAGCCTTTACCGGCGTCGGTCTTCAGGAAACCGTCATCGAGGTTGACCGAGTCGGCCAGCAGCGCGTCGACGCGACCGGAAACCATGTCCAGGTTGGCTTCCTGCTGAGAGCCGTAACGAACCAGCTCGATACCGGCCGGCACCAGCACTTCAGTGGCGAAGCGGTCGTGAGTACTGGCGCGCAGCACACCGACCTTCTTGCCTTTGAGTTCGGTCAGCGGATCCTTGATGTCGGTGCCTGCTTTCATCACGAAACGCGCTGGGGTGTGATAGTACTTGATGGTGAAATCGACGTTTTTCTTGCGGTCATCGGTGATGGTCATGGAGGACAGAATGGCGTCGATTTTCTTGACCTTCAGTGCCGGGATCAGACCGTCGAACTCTTGTTCGACCCAGGTGCACTTCACTTTCATCTGCTCGCACAGCGCGTCGCCGATATCGACGTCGAAACCGGTGAGTTTGCCGTCAGGGGTTTTCATCGAGAATGGCGGGTAACCGGCTTCGATACCGATGCGGATCGGCTTGGCGTCTTCGGCCACGGCGGTCAGGGACAACATTGACAGTGCCAGGGCACCGAACATCACTAGCTTCTTCATTTATAACTCCTGTGTGCGGAGGCTTTTATTGGCAGCTTTGGATAGGCAGCTTTCGGTCGTTCGCTTGTGGCGGACAGGGACCGAAGAGGCCGGCAGTCTAGAGTGGCTTGGGCGGTGGCACAAGATTTCGGCGGCGTTGCGACTGAAGAACCGTGCTGGCGACGAGCCTTTTTTTGCGGCACATTGAGTGCCAATCTGTCTTGAGAAAAGCGTGATGTTCGAGTTGAACCTGATCCAGCACCACCCCGCCGAGGGTCCTGGCGCCATCGCGGCGTGGGCCGACGCCCGTGGCGTGAAGCTGAACGTCTTTCGCGCCGACCTCGGTCAACTGCCCGCAGCCAGCGCGGCGCCAGTGATTCTGTTGGGTGGGCCCTATGAATCCAATGCCGGGCCTGCATGGCTGCAAGCCGAACGCCAGTGGCTGGCACAGAGTCTGGAGCAAGGTGCGGCCGTATTCGCCATTTGCCTGGGGGCACAATTACTGGCCCTGGGCCTGGGGGGTAATGTGCGGCGCATGGAGCGAATTGAAACGGGTTGGACATGCGTTACCTTTATTGATGGTCAGCGTCTGAAAGTCCTGGAATGGCACGAAGACGCCATCGACTTGCCGCCGGCCGCTCAATTGTTGGCCAGCAGCGAACAGTGTGCACAGCAGATGTACCGCGTAGGCCCGACGCGGGTGGGTTTGCAGTTTCATCCGGAGTGGAATGCCGAGTCGGTGGCGGTGCTGAACCGGCATTTTGCCGAAGAGTCGCCATTGCCTCGTGACCCGCAGGACAGCGCCGCCTACCTCGCAGTCTTTGACTGGTTGCAGGTGACGCTGGATGAGTGGTGGGCGGCGTCAGCGGTTCGATGAACTCATGGCACTCATCTTTGTGGCGAGGGGTGTTTAAAGATCAGCATTCGCAACCAATATCCGTGTTCACCCGCCGCTGCACCCCGTCACTCAACTCAAACCCTTCATCCAGCCAACCGGTCACACCGCCGATCATCTCCTTGACGGGATAACCCAGCGCCGCCAGTTTCACGGCTGCCTTGTTCGCGCCATTGCAGTGCGGCCCAGCGCAATAGACCACAATCAGACTGCTTTTCGGATAGGCCGCCAGACTTTCGGCCGTGAGCAAACGTCCCGGAATATTGATCGCACCTGGCACATGACCGCGCTCGAACGCCAGCGGGCCACGCACGTCCACCAGGACAAAATCGATTTCGCCGGCCTGTTGGCTGCCGTGGACGTCGGAACAGTCGGTTTCAAAGGTCAGACGGTTGCTGAAATGCATCAGGGCGATGGCCGACGGGGCGGCAGGAATTTCGCGGACCAGGCTGGTCATGGGCAGTACTCCGGAGTGGCAGTGGATGAGAAGCGACTTTATCCACCTGCCATTCACCGCTACAGTGGCGCACAAGACACTCACCGGGAATTTTCCGCCAAATGCAGCCTGCCCCTGGATTGGTCGCGATTCTGGCCTACGACGGCCTCTGTACCTTCGAATTCGGCATCGCCGTGGAGATCTTCGGCCTGGCGCGGCCGGAATTCGATTTCCCTTGGTACGAACATCAAATCGTTGCCGTCGATCAGGGGCCGATGCGCGCCATGGGCGGCATCCAGGTAATGGCCGATGGCGGCCTGGAACTGCTCGGACAAGCCCGGACCATCATCATTCCCGGCTGGCGCGACCGCCACGCGGCCGTGCCCGAAGCGCTGCTCACAGCCCTGCGCCAGGCGCATGCCCAGGGCGCGCGGTTATTGTCGATCTGCTCAGGGGTATTCGTGCTGGCTGCCACCGGCTTGCTCAATGGTCACGGCGCCACGACGCACTGGCGCTACGCCACGGAACTGGCCGAACGTTTTCCCGACATTCTGGTGGATCCGGACGTGTTGTATGTCGATTCGGGTCAGTTGATCACATCAGCCGGCAGCGCCGCCGGCATCGACGCCTGCCTGCATCTGGTGGCACGGGATTTCGGCACCCAGGTGGCCAACACCGTGGCGCGGCGACTGGTAATGTCGCCGCAACGCACCGGTGGTCAGGCGCAGTTCATTCCAACACCGGTCAGTCCTACACCGCGCAGCGATCTTTCCCGCGTCATGCAGTGGGCGCGTGAGCGCCTTCATGAACCGCTGGAAGTGCGCGACCTGGCCAGCGAAGCAGCCATGAGCGAACGCACATTTCTGCGGCGTTTCAGCGAAGCCAGTGGCCAGTCGCCCAAGACGTGGCTGCAGCACGAACGCCTGGGTCGCGCCCGCGAACTACTGGAAAGCACGAACCAGAACACCGAGCAGATTGCCCTGCGCTGCGGTTATCGGTCAGTGGAGAGCTTCCGGGTGGCATTTCGCAGTGTGGTCGGGGTGCCGCCGTCGGTCTATCGGGAGCGGTTTGGGCGTGGGGTCAAGGCCATTTATTGAGGTGGCCTATAGGCCAGACACCCCCTATCTCAAGGCTTTCGCAGCAGATAGGTATCCATGATCCAGCCATTGGCCAACCGCGCCGCCTTGCGCACCTGCTCGATCTCATCCGCTACATCCCTGAGCTTGCCGCTGATCAGGATCTCATCCGGCGTCCCCAGATAAGCGCCCCAGAAAATCTCGGTGTCCTGATCCTCTACTTGATGGTAGGCATCTTGCGCATCGAGCATTACCACCAGGCTGTCGGCATCACTCACTTGCCCCGCTGCCAGGCGCCGGCCGGTGGTGATCTCGACCGAGCGACCAATCTGATTGAGTGTCACCTTGTGCTGCGCCGCCAGTGCCTGGACGCTGGTAATACCGGGGATGACCTCGAACTCGAACACACAGGCGCCTGACGCCAGTATCGCCTGCAGGATGCGAAGGGTGCTGTCGTACAACGCCGGATCGCCCCACACCAGGAAACCGCCGCACTGGCCGTCGGATATTTCTTCGCTGATCAGCCGCTCAAAGGTGCGTTGTTTGGCCAGGTTCAGATCATCGACACTGGCGGTGTAGTCCACATCGCCACGCTCGCGCTCCGGACTTTGCGCTTCGACAAAGCGGTAGTCACCCTCAGTAATGTAGCGCTCGCAGATTTCCCGGCGCAGATCGATCAGCTTGTCCTTGCTCTGGCCCTTGTCCATGAGGAAAAACACGTCGACCCGATTCAACGCCTTCACCGCCTGCATTGTGATGTAGTCGGGGTTGCCGGCGCCGATGCCGATGACCAAGAGTTTTTTCATCACTGCATTCCTTCGGGCTCGCTGCCCGGCAAGCGTAGCCGCCAGCAACCATTGAACCTCAACTCAATGGCCGATAACGGTTCGACATCTATCAGGTTGAACGCCGAACCTTGCAACACGGTTGTCAGCGCGGCGCGGATGATGAACGGATGAGTCATGGCAACGACATGACCGGGTGTCGCCTGCAGCGTCGCCAGCCACGCGGCCACCCGCTCGATGACCTGCGTCACGGATTCTCCACCGTGGGGCGCCGACGCCGGGTCCGCGAGCCAGCGCTCCAGCTGTCCAGGCTCGTCTTTTTGCAGATCATTTATACGAAGCCCGTTCCAGCGACCGAAATCGCAGTCCCTGAGTGCTTCGACAATCTCCACGGTAGTGCCGAACAATTCGGCGGTTTGCCGGGTCCGCAGCTCCGGAGCGCACATCAGCCTTGGCGAATCCTTGTATCGGGCGCTGAGCGAACCCTTTGCCGATTGCCAATCCATCTCCAGTGGCTCATTTGTAGGAAAACGCGCCAATTTCTGTGCGATGGTTCGAGCATGGCACATCAAGGTCAAACGGGTCGCCTGCACGAAAAATCTCTCGGTCGATAAAAGGGAAAAACGGCGTCTTGCCGTGGAATATCGCGCAATTGTGCCGTAACAAGGGTGATTGGGGGTGTTTCGTTTGAACCAATGATATAGGCTCGCGCTGGCATTTCATCGCCCACAAACAGCCTTCTCCGACACTCTTATAGGCCACGCCCTACAAGGTCGATCGACATCCGCGTAGCCACCATCCCATGAGCATGCGGTCCACGACCAGGCGCTCTGAACAGCGCGAAAATTAACTAGACATGTAACGCGCCTTAAATAAATACTGGTTTCAACGGACTATCGTTCCCATCCAGCAGGAGCCCGGATGCCCTCATTCAATGACCCGATCGTCGACTCTGGTCTGGACCTTGCACCGTCCGAACGCAAATCCCTATGTCACTCGCTGCCTCTGCACCCGTTGCATGAGTCGAGTCGGGTAGCGTTATACGAATAACGACTGATAAAAAAAGAGCGGCGCCTGCCAAGGTGACCGCCGCTTCAACGCGTGGAAACCGACAGTGATAGTCAGGTCCGGTGCCAGTCAACGGGCCCTTTGATACAGGAGTGCATCCATGCTGGTCTTGCGTCCAGTGCAGTTAACCGACCTGCCCCAGTTGCAGCGACTTGCCCGCGAAAGCCTGGTGGGCGTCACGTCCTTGCCAGACGACAGTGAACGCCTGCGCGATAAAATTCTCGATTCCTGCACGTCGTTCGAGCAAGACGTGCACAGCCCCGGCCCCGAGAACTACTTCTTCGTGCTGGAAGACCTGACGACCCAGCGCCTGGCGGGGTGTTCGGAAATTCTCGCGACGGCCGGTTTCAGCGAGCCGTTCTACAGCCTGCGCAATCGCCATTTCAACAGCGTCTCGCGGGAGCTGAACATCGAACACGACGTGCCGGCGCTATCGGTGTGCCATGACCTCAGTGGCCACACCTTGCTGCGAGGGTTCCATATCGATGCTGCGTTGGAACGCACGGCATTCTCGGAACTGTTGTCCCGGGCGAGACTGCTGTTCATTGCCGCCCATGCCCGGCGTTTTTCCGATGCGGTGATTACCGAGATCGTCGGTTACAGCAGCGACGAGGGCCAATCGCCATTCTGGGATGCCGTGGGCAAACACTTCTTCGATCTGCCCTACGTCGAGGCTGAACGACTGTGCGGCCTGGAAAGCCGCACCTTTCTCGCCGAATTGATACCGCAATACCCGATCTACGTGCCGATGCTGCCAAAGGCCGCACAAGACTGCATCGGCAGAATTCATCCCGACGGCCAGGAAGCCTTCGATATCCTGGAACGCGAGGGGTTTGAAACCAACAGCTATGTCGATCTGTTCGACGGCGGCCCTACCCTGTTTGCGCGCACCGGCGGCATCCGTTCCATCGCCCGCAGCCACACTGCTTCGGCCAAACCCGGCTCATCCATCGACGCCCGTGGTTGCTATCTGGTGAGCAACGACTCGCTGGAAAACTTTCGGGCCATCGTCGCGGAACTGGATTACATCGCCGGGCAACCTGTGATTCTGGACGCCGGCATGTGCGCAGCGTTGAAGGTCAGCGAAGGCAGCCCGGTCCGGCTGATCGCCCTGTGAGCATCCAACGGCCCGGTATCCAACGACGACGCCCGATCTGGCGCGAACAAGGAGTAGCAGCATGATTGTCCGTCCGGTCCAGGTCACCGACCTGCCCGCCTTGCTCGCGCTGGTCCGGCAAGCGGGCCGCGGATTGAGCAACCTGCCGGCCAACGAGGAGCGCCTGACCCATCGTTTGCGCTGGGCGAAACGAACCTTCGCCGAACAGGTCGAGCGCGCCGATGCCGATTACCTGTTCGTCCTTGAGGACGACGATCAGCAAGTCGTCGGCGTCAGTGCCCTGACCGGAGCTGTCGGCCTGCGCGAACCCTGGTACAACTACCGGGTCGGACTGACAGTCAGCTCATCAGCGGACCTGGGCATCAGTCGGCATATTCCGACCTTGTTCCTGAACAACGAAATGACCGGCCAATCGGAACTGTGCTCGCTGTTTCTGCGCCCCGATCAACGCCTGGGCGGTCACGGTCGACTGCTCTCCCTGGCGCGCCTGTTGTTTGTCGCAGAGTTTCCGCACCTGTTCGGCGACAAGCTTATTGCCGAACTGCGCGGGCGCGCTGACGAACAAGGTTGCTCCCCCTTTTGGGACAGCGTGGGCCGTCACTTTTTCCAAATGGATTTCAGCCATGCCGATCATTTGTCGTGGCTGGGCAACAAGTCGTTCATCGCCGAACTGATGCCACGCCAACCGCTTTACACCTGCCTGCTCACCGAACAGGCCCAGGCCGTGATCGGCAAACCTCATCCGAACAGCGAACCGGCAATGAAAATCCTTACCGTCGAGGGTTTTGCCAACCAGGGTTACATCGACATCTTCGACGCCGGCCCGGTCATCGAGGCCCCGGTGTCGAATATCCGTACCGTGCGCGACAGCCAATTGCTGGAGTTGTCCATCGGCACTCCGGACAACCAGGCGCCGATATGGCTGATCCACAATCGTCGCCTGGAAAACTGCCGGATTACCACTGCCCCGGCGCGGCAGGTCGGCAATTGCCTGGTAGTCGACCGTCTCACCGCCAAACGGCTGCAACTGCAACCCGGTGACGGGGTGCGCGGGGTACCAATGCTCAAGCAACAGGCACGGGCAGTGGCGGCTTGATCGGCAGTCACCCGAACAAAAGGCAGTAATCACGTTAAATTCGTCATCATTCCTAACATGCACCCGTGATAGCCTCTAACACTTTCGGCGTTGACACTTTTGCTCAAGCCCTTCCATTTCCATTGGTGGAACTCATATGTCCAGGCTGTCTCATCAAGATTTGCGCCGCAATTTTCGTCAACTGTTCGCTTCCAACACCTGCTACCACACCGCATCGGTCTTCGATCCGATGTCGGCACGCATTGCCGCCGATCTGGGCTTTGAAGTGGGCATCCTGGGTGGTTCGGTCGCGTCGTTACAGGTACTGGGTGCCCCTGACTTTGCCTTGATCACCCTCAGCGAATTCGCCGAGCAGGCCACCCGCATCGGCCGTGTCGCCCAATTGCCAGTGATTGCCGACGCCGACCATGGCTACGGCAACGCACTCAACGTCATGCGCACCATCGTCGAGCTCGAACGAGCCGGCGTCGCGGCCCTGACCATCGAAGACACCTTGCTGCCGGCGCAATTCGGCCGCAAATCCACCGACCTGATCACTGTCGCCGAAGGCGTCGGCAAGATTCGCGCGGCACTGGAAGCCCGGTGTGATTCAGAAATGGCCATCATCGCCCGCACCCACGCAGGGATCCTGCCGGTCCAGGAAATCATCAGCCGGACCAAGCAATACCAGGCCGCCGGCGCAGACGGCATTTGCATGGTGGGCGTGAAAGATTTCGACCATCTGGAACAGATCGCCGAACACCTGAGCGTACCGCTGATGCTGGTGACCTACGGCAACCCGGCCCTGCGCGACGACAAACGCCTGGCCGAACTGGGCGTGCGCGTCACCATCGATGGCCACGGCGCCTACTTCGCCGCGATCAAGGCGACCTACGACAGCCTGCGCGAACAGCGCCAGATCTTTACCCAGGCCTCGGATTTGAACGCGACCGAACTGACGCATACCTATACCCAGCCCGAGGAATACATCCGTTGGGCGGAAGAGTTCATGAGCGTCAAGGAGTGATGGGCAGCCGGTATGGCATCGTCGCCTGACACACCGCCTTCGCCTGAATCACCTCCACCACCGCACAACCTTCGCGCATGAGCAGATGCACGGCGCGAGTCACCCGCATGATCCCCGTTGGAAGCGGACTTGCTTGCGAAGAAGGTGTGTCAGCCAATATTTATGCTGAATGAGACACCGCCTTCGCGAGCAGGCTCGCTCCCATAATGGGTCGACGTACACCCTCTGCCTTTCACCACTCATCAGGCCGAGCGTTAGCTCGCCTTCAGCTCTTGATCTTGATCCACCCGCCCCATCGGAAGGCTGAGTGGAGGCGTTCATCCGGGGATTGGCGCGCAGCGTCGTTCGACGCAGTCGAACCCATTGCATGCAGGTGCAGCGAAGCCAACCGGAGGGCGATGCCCCCGGATGAATGCCGGAGCGAAGGAACCCCGAGCCTCAGCGAGGGGCCGGACGCCGGGGCGAGCGTTTTTTGGGTTACTTTTTTTAGGCGCTTGTAAAAAAAGTGACTCGCCGTAAGGGCGAAACCGCCAGTCGCCGTTACCGAAGGAATGGATATGTACCCAGTCAACAAAAGACAGGTCGGCTATCAGACCGCCTTCGCGGGCAAGCCTCGCGCCTACAAAAGCAAAAGCAAAAAGCGCCACAAAAACGGCTATACATGAAGATAGGGTTGGCCCCATAACGGCAAACAGGAGCCCCATGCAGACCTTTCAGGTACTGATCATCGGCAGCGGCTTTGGCGGGCAGTGTGCAGCGGTCAATTTGCTCAAGGCCGGCATCACCGACTTTCGCCTGCTGGAACGACGGGATTTCTTCGGTGGCACCTGGTGCCAGAACACCTATCCCGGCGCGGCGGTCGACGTGCCCTCGCCGCTCTACTCGTTGTCCTTCGCCCCTTACCGCTGGACGCAGATGTTCGCCGAACAGGCCGAATTGCATCGCTACACCCGTTATGTGGTGGAGCGCTTCGGCCTGCGCGACCGGGTGGAATTGCACGCCAATGTCGAGTGCGTGGAATGGAACGATGAGGGCAAACGCTGGGCGGTACACACCAGCAAAGGCACGTTTCATGCGCAGTTCCTGATCAATGCCACCGGGCCGCTGAGTCAACCGGTGGTGCCACGCTTCAAGGGCCAGGAACGCTTTCAGGGCAAGACCTTTCACACCAATAACTGGGACCATTCCTACGATTACCGGCAAAAACGCGTGGCCATCGTCGGTAGCGGTGCCAGCGCGGCCCAGGTGATTCCGGCGATTGCCCCTAACGTCGGGCACTTGCATGTATTCCAACGCACACCGCATTGGGTGCTGCCCCGGGCGGACCGCACTTTCGGCCGCTTCCAGCGCTGGCTGCTCGGGCTCAAGCCAGCCTACAAGCTGCTGCGCTGGATGATCTATTGGCAATTCGAAACCCGGGTGATTGCCTTCAAATACTCGAAACCGGCGGTGCGCATGGTCCAGCATCAGGCCCTGCGCTTCATCAAACGCCAGGTACCGGACGCCGAACTGCGTCGAAAACTCACGCCGGACTACACCATTGGCTGCAAACGGGTGATTCTGTCCAGTACGCTGTATCCGGCGTTGGCTCGCCCCAACGTGACACTGCACAGCCGCGAACAAGGGATCGCCGAGATCGACGAAACCGGCATCGTCATGCAGGACGGCCAGCACATCGACCTGGACCTGATTGTCTGGTCCACCGGTTATGACGCCACCGACGGGGTGATTTCCTACCCGGTCACCGGAAAAAATGGCACACAATTGCGAAATGTCTGGGCCGAGTACCCCCGAGCCTACCTCGGCACCAGCCTGCCGGACTTTCCCAACCTGTTCATCGTTACCGGCCCGAACACCGGGATCGGCCACACATCGGCGCTGTTCATCATCGAATCGCAGATGAATTACATCCTCGACTGCATTCGCACGTTAAAAGCACGAGGTTTGCGCAGCATCGAAGTACGCCCCGAGGCAGAACATACCTACACTGAAATGATCCATAGAGAAATGGAACGCACGGTGTGGAAGTCCGGAGGCTGCCACAGTTGGTATCAAAGCAAGAGCGGTCATGTGATTGCCATGTTTCCCGGGTTCAGTTTCAGCTTTCACCGCTTGACCCGAGCCCTGAAACCCGCCGATCACATATTGTCCTGATCCAGCATAAGGAAGACGCCTGATGCTTTTACTGGTTGTCGCTATCGCGGTTTTTGCGGCCTGGAGCTGGTTGAGCTACCCGGCCATCGGGTACTGGCTGTACGACTTGAGCGTGGCCGCCGAGGCCAGGTTGTACAAGTTGCACAAGATTGTGGTGCCCATCAGCGAAATGACCGTCTCGACCTGGCAAGGCGGGCCGTACGAGGCATCCAGCAATGTGCTGATGCTTCATGGCTACAGCGCCGACAAGAATATCTGGCTGCGCTTTGCCCGGTACTTTGTCGGCAATTACCGGGTGATCATCCCCGACATTGCCGGCCACGGCGAAACCGGCTTCAAGGCCGGTGGCGGCTATGACATCCCGCTGCAGGCCAAGCGCATGATCCAACTGCTGGATGTGTGCGGGGTCGAGAAGGTCCATGTGATCGGCAACTCGATGGGCGGCTATATCGCGGCCTGGCTGGCAGCCACCTATCCGGAACGCATTGCGTCGGTCGCCCTGTTTGACCCGGCGGGCGTCGCCTCGCCCGAGCCCAGTGATCTGGAGCACCATTTATACCGGGGCCACAACCCGTTCCTGATCAACTCGCGGGAAGAATTCAAATATTTTTATGCCATGACCATGGCCGATCCGCCGTGGGTGCCACGGGTGGTGCTGGATGCCATCGCCCATCGCTATCAACAGACGCGGGACGAACTGGAAGAAATCTTCCGCGAATTCCGCGCCAGCCCGCCGATGGAGCCGAAACTTCCGTCGATCAAGGCCCCGGCACTGTTGTTGTGGGGGCGCAAGGATCGCTTGATCGATGTCAGCAGCGTCGCCATCTGGAGCAAGGGCATCGCTGATTTGCGCGTGGAAATCTGGGAAGGCATCGGCCATATGCCCATGGTCGAAGCGCCGGCCGGCTCGGCACGCCTGTATCGGGAGTTTTTGGCATCGCTGCGCTCGGAAAGCCCTCAGGATCAACGATTGCATTGAGGATGCAGTCCTTTGCAGAATGAAGTTCGTCAGAAACTTCGTTTGTCGGCATCGCTGAAGGCTGCGATCTTTTCTCCCATCCTTCACGTCATCGCGCCAGGAACCCTGTTCATGAACCACCCGAACTTCGTCAGCCCCGACCTGATCCGCCAACGCTTCTCCAAAGCGATGTCCGACATGTACCGCGAAGAGGTGCCGCTGTACGGCGCCCTGATGGAGCTGGTGGAACAGACCAATCGTCATGTCCTGGACAGCGATCCGCAAGTGGCCCGCCAGTTGAACAGCACCGGCGAAATCGAGCGCCTGGACCTGGAGCGCCATGGCGCGATCCGGGTCGGCACGGCCGCAGAACTGGCGACCCTCGCCCGTCTGTTCGCGGTGATGGGCATGCAGCCGGTGGGTTATTACGACCTGACCCCGGCCGGCGTGCCGGTGCATTCCACGGCGTTTCGCGCGGTGCATGAAGCCTCGTTGCAAGTCAGCCCGTTCCGCGTGTTCACCTCGTTGCTACGCCTGGAGCTGATCGAAGACCCGGAACTGCGGGCATTCGCCCAGTCGGTGCTGGACAAGCGGTCGATCTTCACCCCTGCTGCGCTGACGCTCATCGATCGCGCCGAAGCCCAGGGTGGCCTCAGCGAACAGGAGGCCGGGGAATTCGTCAAACAGGCGCTGGAAACCTTCCGCTGGCACCACAGCGCCACCGTCACCGCCGAGCAATACCAGACACTCAGCGCCCAGCACCGGCTGATTGCCGATGTGGTGGCGTTCAAGGGCCCGCATATCAATCACCTGACCCCGCGCACCCTGGACATCGACATCGTCCAGGCGCAAATGCCGGTGCATGGCATCACCCCCAAGGCGGTGATCGAAGGCCCGCCCCGCCGCCAGTGCCCGATCCTGCTGCGCCAGACCAGTTTCAAGGCGCTGGACGAACCGGTCGCGTTCACTGATCAAGCCGAGTCCCGTGGCAGCCACAGCGCCCGTTTCGGTGAAATCGAACAACGCGGCGCCGCCCTCACCCCCAAAGGCCGGGCGCTGTACGATCGTTTGCTCAATGCTGCCCGGGACGAACTCAAGGATTTCCCCAATGAAGCCAACGCGGCCCGTTACAACGCGTTGATGACGCAGCACTTCAGCGAATTTCCCGACACCTACGAAGGCATGCGCCAACAGGACCTGGCGTACTTTCGCTATTTCGTGACGGAAAAAGGCCTGGCGGCGGCCGAACTGAAAACCTTGCCACTCGAGGATCTGGTCAGCGGCGGCTATCTGCGGGTTGAACCCTTGGTCTACGAGGATTTCCTGCCGGTCAGCGCGGCGGGGATTTTTCAGTCAAACCTGGGCGACGCGGCGCAAACCCACTATGGCGTGCACTCCAATCAACAAGCGTTCGAAGCAGCACTGGGACGTCCGACCATTGATGAGTTGGGCTTGTATGCACAGACGCAGCGGCGTTCGATCGAGCAGTGTTTTGCTGCGCTGAATCACTAAAAATCCGCACGGCAAAAAAGATCGCAGCCTGCGCTAGCTCCTACCGGATTCACATTCTCATGTAGGAGCTGCCGCAGGCTGCGATCTTTTGCTCTTCTATTTCAATTTCGCCAACAACGCTTCAGCCGTCGCCTGCGACGACGCCGGATTCTGCCCCGTCAACAACAGGCCGTCGGTGAGCACATAGCTCGCCCAATCAGGCCCCTTGGAAAAAATCCCGCCCTTGGCCTTGAGCTCGTCTTCCACCAGGAACGGCACGACATCCGTCAGTTGCACGGCGTCTTCTTCGCTGTTGGTGAAGCCCGTGACCTTCTTGCCCTTGACCAATGGCTGACCGTCCGCGCCTTTGGCATGGCGCAACACCCCCGGCGCATGGCAGACCGCCGCGACCGGTTTTCCGGCGTTGTAGAAAGCTTCGATCAGGGCTATCGACTGCTTGTCCTCGGCCAGGTCCCAAAGCGGTCCATGGCCGCCGGGATAAAAGATTGCATCATAGTCGCCGGCCCTCACCGAGCCGAGCAAGGCAGTGGAGGCCAACGCGGACTGTGCGGCCGGGTCCTTGCGAAACCGCTCGGTGGCTTCGGTTTGCGCGTCGGGCTCGTCGCTTTTCGGGTCCAGCGGTGGCTGGCCGCCCTTGGGCGAGGCCAGGGTCAACTGCGCGCCGGCATCCTTGAAGGCGTAATAGGGTGCCGCGAACTCTTCCAGCCAGAAGCCGGTTTTCTTGCCGGTGTTACCCAATTGATCGTGGGACGTTAAAACCATCAGGATTTTCATGTCTTCACTCCATCTCGGGATTGCGGGGGGGGGGGGTGTGGCCGATAGCCGTGATGCGCAAGAAGCTGCGCGTGGATCCTGGTGTAAGACCCTGGTGCGAGGCTGATCGTTCGGTCACAAAGACCTTTCAACAAAGTGCGCCAAACGCTGCCATGAGCTGCACAACTTTCCGCGCAACTTTCGGGGGGAGCATGGGATCAACCCCTTCCAAATGTCCCTCAACCAGCCGATTTATATGACCTCTCGATTCATGGCACGGACCTTGTTAACCGTCATGGCCCCCGCCAGGTGATAAAGCCTTTCGGGCGCCTCAATTTACTCTAGCAAGGAGAGCATCCATGGCTATACCTGCGTACATGTCTGTCATTGGTAAAGATTCAGGTCTGATGACTCAAGGCGCGTTCACCGCTGAATCCGTAGGTAATACTTTTCAGGAAGGTCACGAAGATGAGGTCATGGTTCAAGCATTCAGCCATGAAGTGACTATCCCGTGTGATCCTCAGTCTGGCCAACCTACAGGGCTACGCAGACACCAACCGATGGTGGTTACCAAGGTATTCGACAAAGCTTCGCCATTACTGCTGGCGGCACTTTGTTCGGGCGAGGAAATTACGTCGGTTGAAATCAAGTGGTACCGTACCTCCGCTAATGGCAAGCAAGAGCATTACTACACCACCAAACTTGAGGACGCAAAAATCGTTCATATCAAAGACTACATGCACAATTGCCAGGATAAATCGACCGAACACTACACTCACCTGCAAGACGTACATTTCAGCTATCGTCAAATCAGTTGGTCCCATGAGTCTGCGGCTACGTCTGGTACTGATGATTGGCGCAATCAGAAATCCGGTTAAATACGAACATTGCCTTATGTGGACCCGGACCAAGGCAGTCGATGTGAAATAAAAAAGGGTGATCACATGATCACCCTTTCTTCCAAAGTACTGCTAAGCGTTCGTATTACACTACGCAAAGGAGTTCGCCCAGTGCAATGGCCTCGGCAATCCATGCACTGGTAAAGAGCCGTGACACTGGGCGAACGGGGCGTATTTTAATTGATATGGATGAATATGTCCGCGCCTGCAAACATGAAATTTACAGATACAGATCTTATCAAATGTCGATTCAAATATTATTCAGATCGATACTTGAAACTCACCAGTTCGTCCATAAAAGTGATTATTCCTATACAAGAAGCTGTACAGGAATAATCAAAAAATAGAGCTGACACTCAACTTCCGCGCTTACTCGTCACTGTCAGTATATCGGTGTAGACAACGTTAACGCTTTGCCCAACTTTCAGATCCTTCAACTTGGCTTGAACTTCCGGCCGTTCGATATCAAGGGTTTTGCTTTGCCCGGCCGGGTTCTCGAGGGTCACTTGATTTTTCTTCAGATCGATATGGGTGATTTTCAGCTGCACCTGCACCTGGCGATAGGCCTCACCTCCAGGATTGGCGCTGCCGGGGGCCGCCCGGACTTCGCCGGTGCGCTCGATGGTGCCAGGCAAGCCCTTGTCGACATCGGTGTCGAGATAAGCCGCCACGGCGCGGGTGACCTTGACGTCGACCTGGTCGCCGACTTTCAGGTTGTCGAGGTTTTTTGCCTTCTCGGTCAGTTGCACGTGCACCTGGCGACCTTCCGGCCCTTCAAGGACGACTTGACGGCTGGCAGCATCGACCGAGACGACTTTGGTGCTGATCTGATCGGCTTCCACGACGGCGGACAACGGAATATCCGCAGCAACGGCGCCGAGGCTGGCGGCAGACAATAAGGTGGCGAGAGTGATGGCTTTGGTCAGTGCATGACGTTTCATAGGCAGAACATTCCCTGTGATCAATGGCGACAAACGGCACCGAAGCAGGCTGCGATACCGAGCGTGCCAATGAGCATAGACGCGGATCAGGAATGCTTCGCGGTTTCTTGTGCGGTCGATTCGCCGCTGGCCGTACCCTTGCCGCTTTCCTTGCGCCGGGTGGGGTCAGTCGGACGCAAGGCGTCATTGTCACGCTCAACCTCTCCGGGTGGCCGTGGTTCGTCGGGGTGTTGCGTATCTGGCGCGGGTTTCATGGCGATGTTCCTCAGGCTTCGGGATCGTCGACTTCCCGAGCCACGTTGATGGCCGGCGAGTCCTTGTGGGATTGCTCCGCCCTCGTCCTCAATTCTTGCCATTGCTCAAGGTCAATGGCGCCCTGCCCCAGCAGGTCGTCGGCCAAGTCCAATAGCTGCTGGAAATGAGCGTCGGGGGACTGTTGCCAGTAGGCCTCGTCTTCGAACAGGCGCTGCCACGCATCAAGGTCGGGCGGTGTGAGGTCTTCGCGCATGGCAGGCTCCAACGGGTATTCGTACGGTAGAGGGTGCGCCGCTGTTGGAGTTCCGGTGGATTGCAATCCTCAGCAGGCACTACCGGGAGACTGTCAGAAATTGCATTCGACAGCACCGCAAAAAAGTCCTACAGAGCCGACATACGCAACTCCCCGAACGTCTCCTACGCGCATATCAGAAGCGTCCGATTTTCAACCTGCATCAGCTTCTGGAAGCTGACACGCGTTTGATCGGGGATGGAAAAGACGCCTCCTCGAATGCCCCAGGGAGGTCCTTGCTTGAACACTATTCTGCCCGTCTTCTTCGACCACAGCCGCCACAAACTCTGGGTCCGCAACCTCGAGGCGCCCCTCGACGTCCTCGCCTTCCACGGCCAGGAACGCCTCAGCCAACCCTTCACCTACACGGTGGAATTCACCAGCCCCGAACAGGACATCGCCGCCGCACACCTGCTCGGCCAGGCCGCCCGTTTCAGCCTGTACGCCGCCAGACAGCCCCCGGTCATCAAAGGCCTGCCCCTCCCTGAAATCAAACCGCTACGCACCCTGAACGGCGTGATCACCGCTTTCAAACGGCTGTCCGCCTCCGTCGACGAAGCGCGCTACGAACTGACCCTGCAACCGCGCCTGGCCCTGCTCGAGCGCGGTCGGCAATACCGCCTCTACCAGCATCAGTCGGTGCCGCAGATCGTCGAACACGTCCTGCGCAGCCGCCACGAATTCGAGGGCCACGACTTTCTGTTCCGGCTGGTGCGCGACTACCCCAAGCGCGAACAGGTGATGCAGTTCGGCGAAAGCGACCTGGCCTTCATCGCCCGATTGTTGGCCGAAGTGGGCATCTGGTATCGGTTCACCAGCGACCAGCGCCTGAATATCGACGTCGTGGAATTCTGCGATGACCAGCGCGGTTACCAGTTCGACGTCGAACTGCCGTTGCGCCCGCCCGCCGGGCTCAGCAGCGATGAAGACGGCGTCTGGCAGCTGCAATCGAGCCATCGGGTCGTGGAAAAAAACCTCCACCTGCGCGCCTACGACCCGCGTCACGCCAAGGCCTGGCTGCAGAGCGACGTCGACCAGACCCGGGGCGCGAAAACCACCTACGGCGAGGCCTACCACTACGCCGAACCCTACACCGAGCTCGGCGATCGCTATCTGCAGGACGAGGACCTGCAAAGCGAAAGCGGCTACTTCTACGCCCGCCTGCGCCACGAGCGTTACCTCAACCACCAGACCCTGCTGAGCGGCACCAGCAGCAGCGCCACCCTGGCGCCGGGTCAGGTCCTGCGCATCAGCGGTGGCGCACCCCAGGCCTTCGCCCCCCGCGCGGTGATCACCCACCTCACCACCCGCGCCGCCCGCGATGCCAGCTTCGAATGCCGCTTTGAAGCCATCCCCTACGCCGAGACCATCTGCTTTCGCCCGCCATTGCTGCCCAAGCCCCACATGGCTGGCACCATCCCGGCCCGGGTCAGCAGCTCACAGGCCCACGACCTCTACGCCGACATCAACAAGGAAGGTCGCTACCGGGTCAACTTCCTGTTCGACCGCGATACCTGGCCGCTGGGCCGCGAAAGCCTGTGGCTGCGCCTCGCGCGCCCTTACGCCGGCGACACCCATGGCCTGCACCTGCCGCTGATCGCCGGCACCGAAGTGGCCATCGCCTTCGAACAGGGCGACCCCGACCGCCCCTACATCGCCCACGCCCTGCACGACAGCGAACACCCGGACCACGTGACCCTGGCCAAACGCGACTACACCCGCAACGTGCTGCGCACCCCGGCCAACAACAAGTTGCGCATGGAAGACCGGCGCGGGCAGGAGCACGTCAAGCTCAGTACCGAGTACGGCGGCAAGAGTCAGCTGAATCTGGGGCATCTGGTGGATGCCGAAAAGCAGAAACGCGGGGAAGGCTTTGAGCTGAGGACGGATGCTTGGGGGAGCATTCGCGGGGGTAAGGGTCTGTTTATCAGTGCGGATGAACAGATCAAGGCGCAGGCTGGACAACTCGATATGAGCGCTGCCATCGTTCAGCTGGAGGCCGCACTGTCGTTGGCTCGCTCCTTGGCGCAGGCCGCCCGTAACAGCGAAGTGACGCCAGGTGACACCGAGAGTCAGAAGCGTCTGAATGAGGCGCTCAAGGGGTTGGCAGAACCCGGCGTGCTGCTGCATGCCCCGGCGGGTGTCGGCGTGCTCAGTCCGAAAACGGTCTGCGTTGCTTCAGGCACTGAGAGCGTAGGTGTCATGGCAGCACACAACGTAGACCTCAGCGCGGGGCACGACATCACCGGCACCGCCGAGGGCGGCGTCAGCCTGTTTGCGCAACAGAAGGACCTGCAGCTCAAGTCGGCTTACGGCAAGGTCGAACTGCACGCGTTGAAAGGTCTTTTGCATGCCTTGGCCAAGGCCGATGTCAAGATCGAAAGTGTCGATGGTCGCGTGGAAATCACTGCCCGGGACGAGGTGCTGCTCAGATGTGGCTCTACGTATCTGTCCCTCAAGGACACCAGGGCTGAACTGGCCGCTCCTGTCGACAGCATTTTCCTCAGGGCCATCCATGTACAAAAGCTGGGCGGGTCCAGCGTAGACAATCCGGCCACAGCGCTCCCTTCGGGTTATTCCGCTGGCTATATCCTGCACGATGAAGCACAGGCGGCGATGCCGTTCACCCGCTACCGGATCACCACTCAACAAGGGGACGTGTTTGACGGAGTGACCGATAAGGATGGGAAGACGATGAGTGTGCATACCTTGTTGCCCGGTGAACTGAAGATCGAGCTTCTAGATACGACGCTCTATGACGAACAACTTCGCATGGTCGGTCCAAACGGTGAGCTGGCAAGTAACTGTCGGTACTCAGCCACGCTGGCAGATGGCAGCAAATTTGAAGGGGAGACGGATGCGCAGGGATATACGCAGCGCTTCGTAACGCAAAAGCCGACACGGATCACCCAACTGACACTATTCCCGCCGGGAGACATGAAGCCGGTTTGCTGCGCGGCACAGAACACTTCGGCGCCGCTGGTGATTGATCTGACATCGGAAAACGTCACCACCTCTGATACGGATTTGGGCAGTTCAACCCAAAACGTCCCTCTACCTGAAGGGAAAAAACGCAGGCTGACATATGGCGAAATAGCCATGGCCAAAACCGTGTTCAAAAATTCCGTGGATTACAGCAAGGTCAAAATACATCACGGCGGATGGTGGTTGTTTTTTGGCTTTCAGAACACGGCTGTTACGCCTAATGGGGAGATGTACTTTCCGGAAAGCACCAATTACTACAAAGATGACTTTTCCAATACTGGAGATAATAGGCATAAAGCTTTGTTCATGCATGAGATGACGCATGTATGGCAATATCAACTTGGCTATCCGGTCAAGAAGTCTGGTCTAACAGTATCCCGTCGCGGCGCTGCGGCATATGAATATACATTGAGTGAACACAGCAAACTTTCCAGTTATAACATGGAGCAGCAAGGTGAGATAATATCTGATTACTACATCATCTGTATTGTGGGGGATGCTCGCGCCGTCTGGAATATAAATAATTATCGCAAAAGCCCGAAGTTGCTTGCATCAACACTTGAAAGTTTTTTGAGCAACCCTGGCAGCCAGCATAATTTACCATTTTGAGCGAGAAAAACATGGCATATTTAGTTCTGGTAATTTTTTTTGTTTTTGGATCCTTCGAGAGGGTTGTCCACGCGACATCATTTGGTCTTATGGCGGACGCCGACATTGAAAACGTTGATAATAAGCCGGCGATTTGCTTGCCGGTTAATGCAAAAGAAAAATTTCCCGTCGGCTGGATATCGTTAACGGAAAGCTATGTGCGAGACCCAGGCTCCTGGGGACTTTCACTCAAGGACGGTCAGAGCCCATTAATGCTGAAGCCGGGAGAGTGCATCGTTTTTGGCGAAATTCCAAACGGATATGAGTTGGATAATTACCAAATCAAAACCAAGCCTTTGAAGCTTGAAAACAATAAAGCCTATGTTTTTCGGCTGAATGGAGCATACGAAAAACGAGATACTTATACGGCCGTATTTTGCACCAGCAGTTATGTGAAGGAAGGGGTTGAGCATCACCAATATGCTCGTGTGATTGATGAAGTTCAAGTAATACCTGTGTGTGGCTCTCCAAGCAGTGAAGCCATAGAGACCCCTGCTGAAACAGGCAAGTAGAAAGTTGTCAGTCGTATTATTACTTGATCACTAAAAGCATACGAAAGTTCAAGGATCGAAATGAACAACACTTCTCACCGCACGGATACACTCAACCCATTCAAGATTGTCATCGGGGATAAACAGACACGGCACTGGGTCGAATTTCAGTTGTTCGATGAACAAGGCGAACCCCTGGCGAATTTGCCTTATCGCGCAACAAATGAGGCCACTCGCGAGGGCCTCTCCGACGAATACGTGGGTGTGAGTGATGCCCAAGGGGTGATCCGCCTTGATGGCCTTTATCCGATACCTGTGACCCTGAAAATTGAAGCTGACCCGCTGGCCGAGCAACTGCAGACGCGCCGTCTGCGTGCCGAACGAGCCGAACCGCGCCGCCCGGTTATTGGTGACCGCACACCACTGCATGGGCCGCAACGTTCGGGGTTTTCGCCGATTGAAAAACAGGCGCTTGTGGCCGGTCATGGCTACCACTACCTGCGCATCGGTCAGTTGTGCGATAGACGACCAACATTCACGCCTGCTTGGGAGAATCCGGATCAGCTCCCGGCTTTTCATTTTCCGGATCCGGATTTCGGTGGTTTCACCGTTAGCGATGAGCAGTTGAACCGACGTCACGTGCTCGAGGTTTGCCCGTTCCGCGCCTGGTCGTTGGTCTTGCATCATCAGGCGGAGTACAGCCTGGCCAATGCTTACAACTTGGGGTTGATGAGTATTTTGGCCTACAGCGCTCAGGACAGGAAGGAACTTGGATCCGCCGAGGAGTTTTTTGAACAGCAATGTCTCGATTTGTCACGCACGCCAAGGGTGTGGGACGACGGCCAAAATTGGCCCTGCCTGGTCATCGATGTGCCCTTCAACGATCGTTATGTGACGGCCAAACCCTTGGACACCGCCAAGGCCAAGCCGCCGGAAGGACATACCCAATTGTTCTACACCATCAGCGCATCCCAAGTGCTGGTGGCGTGGCGTGGTACCGAAATGGACGGTCTGGCCGACCTGAGTACCGATGCGACCTTTCGCCCGGTGAAACCCGAGGTGGCGGCGGTTTGTGAAGCCAAAGTGCTCTGTGATGATCTGGTTCCGGAGGGCAGTGTGCATCTGGGGTTTCGCGATGCGTTCGAAGTGGCCAGGAGAATATATGCGATAGATTTAGGCGAGACGATTCCCGAGGGGGCTATCGACAGAGACCTATACATTTGCGGTCACAGCCTCGGTGGCGCCCTCAGTCTCGTTCATGCGGCTTCACTGAAAGAACTTAATCCACTGCTCTACACCTACGGCATGCCACGCACCTTTACTCTCAAGGCCGTGAAGTCCTTGAGTGGGTTCCAGCATTTCCGACATGTCAACGATACGGATCTCATCCCCAGCGTTCCGCCCGAAGCGGCACTGGACAACTATCTGTACGACTTGTATGGCCCGTTAGGCACTACCCTGGGATTTACTTGGTCGCTCGTTCAGTTGACGGCCAGCTCTCTATTCAAACACGGCGATCCCTTCTGCCATCACGGCGAAATCGCCATGTTCTTTAAGGCTGAGCAGCACGTGAATGAACGCGGCTCTGACTACCCCGCCTATCGCAACAAAGAGGGGCTAGGCGCGCCCTATCACAGCACCATCGCCTACCGACTGCAGGAAAAGGCCAAGTTGTACCTGGTGCCCCATCTGGATCCGGAGCACGACCAGCAAGCTGAGCAGGCGCATGAACGTCTGTTCAAATCGTTAAATGCCGAGAGTCGGGCCAGATTCTTCCCGCCCCACGGCAATCCGAAGGAGGGGCGCGTAGTCGGCCTTGGTCATCACTTCATGTCGAAATACCAACCGTTCATGTACAGCCAGTTGCTGGAGTCGATCACTTCCGAGCGTGAACCCCTGCTGAAGTTGCAAAGGGAAAGATACAAATTCGAAGAGCAGATGAAAACCCATTACGGGAGGATTCCAGAGGACGAGTTATTCCGTAACCGACTCTTCCTTGAGTTGCATGGCCAGGTGGGCACCGCCCTGCGCGTTACACAGCAGATTGAGGGTGGCGTCGAGTCACTACGGCGCTTCGACGCCGTGGCCGATCCCGACACCTATTACCCGAAAACCTACGAATGAACTCGGCATCACAACCAAGGACGAGACCATGATCGCAAAGATGCCCATCGCGTTACTCACCCTGCTTTTCAGCCTGAGCGGTTGCGCCAAGGATTACGGCCTGGCGCCGCCTGGGGACAGCGAGCAGATCACCGTAACGGTGAAAGTGCCGAAAGAACTTGTAGCGGAAACCATGCAGGTGAAGTATCGCTCGACCCAGTGCACGTTCACTGATCATACCGCCGGAGGTCGACCGTACCAGCGTGATGGCTATCAGAGTCTCGACATACAACCACTGCGCCAGGGTCAAAGCGATCTTTTCGAAGCCAAGCTCGCGGTGGATGGAGGTGGAGACTGTCATTGGCGTTTGAGCAATGTGACATTTGGAGTTGCTTATGCAAATCCCGCGCATTTTGGCGAGAACGTGACTTTTGCAGGGGGCGGGGGTGTTGTAGTGATATTCGATCACAACAATTCGTCAAGAGGGGGGGCGGGTAGAGAGGTTGATGGGGACTTGATACTCAAAAAAGAATACTACCCTTGGGTCAAAGAGAACTTTATAGGGGGCTACCGTAAACGGATCAGCCTGGCTGGCGAAGGCGGTATCTATCTCAGCTATCAAGCCTTAACGGCGCGCAAAGTTTATTTCGAGCCTGTTTTACATTCAGACTTCGTTCTTTATTCATCCGGCCCGAAAGTAAAGAAAAAGGGCAACTACACCTCATTCACCTATCCCGACGGCACCACCGTTGCAGATGGTAAATGGCATCCTGACTTCCTGAGACTACAAACCATCCGCACCGGACGCCCCGCCGATTGCTTCACCGTTTGGCGCTACGCCACCTGCCCCGATCGCCGGCCACAACTATTACCCGATTGGTTGCCCGAACCCGGCAAACCTGGATACGGGCGCTACATTGTTGCGGACGAATGGGGCAATACATTGCCGTCGTACTTCTATCGACTGGTCGGCAAAGACGGCCAGGTATATCAGGACTTGAGTGAGCGCAATGGGCGCACGAAGCCCTTGCCAGAGAGTGTGCACCCAGTGCGCAAAGCTGAATTTCCCAAGAGGCCATCGTGATGTCCTGCATGCAAATTCGGCACCCGGGAGCCCGATGATGAAGACCTTTTCCGGTTCAACTTTCCAATAACAATTTGAGTGCATTACGCGTTCGAGTGCATGACACAAGGAGTTCGATCAGATGTCCCAAGGATTTGTATTGCTGGGCGACAGCATGACCCGCGGAGGAAAAGTCATTTCAGCCTCATCGACGACTTTCGTGCGCGGCAAACCCGTTGCCCTGGTAGGCGATAAAGTCCGGTGTCCGATACCGGGGCATGGGATCAATGCCATTACGGAAGGCTGCCAAGACTGGTCCGAGAACGGACGTGCGATGGTGGTCAATGGCTGTCGCAGTCAATGCGGTTGCCAAATGATCTCCAGCGCTCTCGATTGCGTGGTGGGTTGAGCCATGGGCTGGGATCGTCAGGCAGCCCCAGTGATGAACGCACCGGCGCCCATTGTCCTGGGCCGATGGGTACTGGCCGCTGTGATTGCGTTACTGGTCAGTGTGCTGTTGTTCCTGTTGCATGCCGCCGAGCGTGTGCCCCCGTTGCAGGCACTGAACATCTGGGTGTTGGCCGGCGCGCCGCTGCTTGTTTGGCTATTGACGTTCAGTGCCCGTGCCTATGGCTACGGTTCGGCACTGGATCATCACCAGTTCCTCGAGGATGAGGCTCAGTATGCGCAGGGGGCTTGGCAAGAATGGGCGCAGCGTTATCTCGCGGTACATGCCAGTTGTGTGTTGCTGCCAGAGCAAGTGTCCACCAGCGCACTCATGCAGGGGGCTGCCAACCTGCCACTTCGTACAGGACAGGCTCGACGTATTGTGGCTTTGCCGTCGGGCAAGGATCGTGCAGCGGCAGGATTGCGATTGTTGGTCACGGCATTGGCGACAACCCTTCAGGCATTGCCGGTAAAACAGGAATTGCGGGTCACGCTGTTGAGTGATGCCATGCCCGCCGAATACGACGCATTGCGTGACACCTTGAAGCAGATATGGGCCAGCGAAAACTGCCCGCAACTGACCGCGGTGACACTTTCGCATGAATTGTCCTTCCAGTGGGTCGACGAAGTGCTGAAGGCTGGGAGTGCGGCTTTTGAGGTGCTTCTGGTATTGCAAGTCAACGCCAAGGCCTCTTATTCCGATGGGTTGGCGGCGTTGCTGTTGTGTCCGGACAATGTTTCCAGCACCTGCGGTCTACCGGTGCTGGGAGCGTTGTTACGCCCAATGCCGTTGGACATCACCGACTTGCATAACGAGCTACCGCAGTTTTTCCAAACCCAGACAAATGCCCGTCTTGCGTCAGGCTTGTTGGCTGATAGCGACGACTGGCAACCGGTGATCGGCGAGATTTTCGCTAACGGCAACGCCCAAGACTCTTCGTTGAAGGTGGATCAACAGTGGGTGCAGGAAGCCCTGTGCGGGGTCGCCGGACCATTGAACCATTGGCTGACGATGGCACTGGGTACTGAGATGGTTCGGCATCGGCATCAGCCTCTTTTGCTGCTGACCAAAGAGAAATCACAGCACTGGATCAGCACCATGACCAAAAGGGAGATGTTATGAAAAATTGGAGTAACAGGTGGCGACGCGCTGGTGCGACGGCTTGGATTTTTGCGTTTTGGGCGGCATTGGGATGGGCGGTTTGGGCGTATGGCGGCCGGTTAGGTCTGGTGGAGAGCCACCACAAGCTACTGGCTTTTTTACTGATCGTTGTCATTGTCATGTTGGGTTACCTGAACCCGAGTCTGTTGATGTATCTCAAGCGTCAACATCACCGTGAGCAGGGGCTGGCAAATAAGGTTTATCCGCATGCGGATGCGAATCCAGTACTGCCCAAAGAATCGAGTTTTTCGCTCCCCAACATGTTGGAGTACCTGCGTGAAAACCACAGCTTCTTCTGGCGTCACAAAATCCGGCTGCTGTTGGTTGTCGGCGAACCCGACCAAATTGAAGCCGTCGCACCTGGCCTGGCCACAAAAAAGTGGCTCGCCGGCCACGACACCCTCCTGCTCTGGGGCGGTAGCGTGCAGAAGCCGCTGGATGAAACCTGGCATGCGCACTGGCACGGCCTGACCCGCTGGCGCCCCCTCGACGGCGTGATCTGGGCCCTGAGCCCACCGCAAACCACCGACACCCGTGCCATGGACCATGGCATCCGCCACCTGCAAGCCCTGGCGCTCAAGCTGCGCTGGCAGTTGCCGCTGCACCTGTGGCAGGTCTGCGACAGTCAATGGAAGCAAGACCAGCGCCCGACCCAGCCGGTCGGTTGCCGGCTGCCGTCACCGGCCACGCCGCAGGTTTTGGAAACCGCGCTGGACAGCCTGCTCGATCCCCTGCGTCAGGCAGGCTGGACTCAGATGCGCGACGACGTGAGCCATGATTTCCTGGTACGCCTGGCCCGCGATCTGCAGGTCGAGGGCATCGCCCGTTGGCGTCAGGCGCTGGCGCCGTTGTGGCGGGTGTTTGCCCGGGGCGTGCCGTTGCGCGGGCTGTGGTTCAGCCTGCCGTTGCCGGGCGGGGCGCCAGATGCCGGGCGTTTGTGGCATGTCACCCCGCCGTGGGACGGGGTACTCGGTGACAAGGCCGTTGAGCGTCAGCGCCTGGGCTGGGGCACCGTGCGCATCGGTTACGCCGTGGCGCTGAGTGTCGCGGCGCTGTGGGGCGCCGGCATGGTGCTGTCGTTCGCCACCCAGCGCGTGCACATCACCCAGGTGCAGACCGCCATCGGCTCGCTGCAACAGGCGCAAAGCGCCGACCAGCAACTGCGGGCCCTGCACCAGGTGGTGCTTGAACTGGGGCGCCTGAATGATCGCGCCGAACACGGCGCGCCCTGGTACCAGCGGTTTGGCCTGAACCAAAACGATAAACTGTTCGAGGTGCTGTGGCCGCGTTACGTCGAGGCCAACCAGCGCCTGCTGCGCGACCCGGTGGCGGCCCATCTGCAACAGCAACTCGACGCCCTGATCAAGCTGCCGCCCGCCAGCCCCGAACGCGCCCGCCGGGCCCAGGCGGCCTACACGCAGCTCAAGGCCTACCTGATGCTGGCGCGACCGGAAAAGGCCGACCCCACCTTCCTGAGCCAGGCCCTGAGCGAGGTGCAACCGCTGCGTGCCGACCTGTCGCCCGGGCTCTGGCAACACCTGTCGCCGAGCCTCTGGCGGTTCTACGCCGAGCAGTTGGTCGCGCATCCCGAGTGGCGCATCGAATCCGACAAGAGATTGGTGGCGCAAGTCCGCCAAGTGCTGCTCGGCCAGTTGGGCCAACGCAACGCCCAGGCCAGCCTCTATCAAAAAGTCCTCGACGACACCGGCCCTCATTACCCGGCGCTGGGCCTGCAACAGCTGGTCGGCGACACCGATGCCCGGGCGCTGTTTTCCAGCAAAAAAACCGTTGCCGGCGTGTTCACCCGCCAGGCCTGGGAAGGCCAGGTGCGTGGCGCCATCGACGCCATCGCCGAGGCCCGGCGCGAAGAAATCGACTGGGTGCTCAGCGACAACCCAACCCAAATCGCCGCCGAACTGACCCCCGACCAGTTGCGCCAACAGCTGACCGAGCGCTACTTCCGGGACTACGCCAACGCCTGGCTGGACTTCCTCAACAGCCTGCGCTGGCAGCCGGTCGACAACCTGGGCGAGGTGATCGATCAACTGGCGCTGATGAGCGACGTGCGCCAGTCGCCGTTGATCGCGCTGATGAACACCCTGGCGTATCAGGCACAGGCCGGCGCGCGCGGGCAGGCCCTGGCCGACTCGCTGGTGAAGTCGGCGCAGAAGTTGATCGGCCAGGACGCGGTACCGCTGATCGAGCAGCAGGCGCAAGGCATCGGCGGCCCGCTGGACACCGCCTTCGGGCCGTTGCTGGCGCTGCTGAGCAAAGAGGCCGAAAACAATACCGACCGCCTGAGCCTGCACGCCTTCCTCAACCGCGTCACCCGGGTGCGCCTGAAGTTGCAGCAGGTGAGCAACGCGCCCAACCCGCAGGCGATGACCCAGGCCCTGGCGCAAAGCGTGTTCCAGGGCCAGAACATCGACCTCACCGACACCCAGGCCTACGCCAGCCTGCTCGCCGCCAGCCTGGGCGCCGAGTGGGACGGCGTCGGCCAGACCCTGTTCGTACAGCCGCTGGAACAGGCCTGGCAACGGGTCCTGCAACCCTCGACCGCGGCGCTCAACAGCCAGTGGCAACGGGCGATCGTCAACGACTGGCACAGCGCTTTCGCCGGTCGCTACCCGTTCGCGGCCACCGCCGGCGACGCCTCCTTGCCGATGCTCGGGCAGATGATCCGCGCCGACGCCGGGCGCATCGAACAGTTTTTGCAACAGCAACTGGGCGGCGTGCTGCGCAAGGAAGGCAGCCGCTGGGTGGCCGATGCCCGGCACAGCCAAGGGCTGCGCTTCAACCCGCAGTTCCTCGCCGCGATCAACCAGCTCAGTCACCTGGCCGACGTGCTCTACACCGACGGCGGCCTGGGCATGAGCTTCGAGTTGCAGGGCAAACCGGTGCGCGACGTGGTGCAGACCACCTTCATCCTCAACGGCGACAAACATCACTACTTCAACCAGAAAGAGCGCTGGCAGCGCTTCAGCTGGCCGGGCTTTACCAGCCATCCGGGCACCAGCCTGACCTGGACCAGCGTGCGCGCCAACGAACGGTTGTTCGGCGACTACCAGGGCACCTGGGGCCTGATCCGCCTGCTGGAACAAGCCAGGGTCACGCCCCTGACCGACAGCGGCAGCCACTACCGCGTGCAACTGCGCGCGCCCGATGGCATCGACCTGACCTGGAACCTGCGCACCGAACTGGGGGCGGGGCCGTTGGCGTTGCTCAAGTTGAGGGACTTCAAGCTGCCGAAGCAGATCTTCATGAGCGAAGGATGAGCGGCACGGGCGCAGATCGATCAATAACCAGTCATTTCCAGATACCCCTGTCCGCCATGGCTGCCGCTCAAGCGCACAGGGCCTTCCCAGTAGGGAATGCGCAGATCCATCCAGGCATTGGGGTTGAGGGCGCTGATGACGATGTCCAGGTGTTTGTCGGGAATCTGGATCGACCAGCGTACAGGCATCGGGCGCCCGGCCACGCGGGCGGTGTCTAGAGGGGTGAGGCGAATGTCGGGGCCGTGGAGCAACTGCGTCTGGCCCCGGGCATCGATCCACGTGCCGGTGAGGTAAGGTTCACCGTCCTTTTGCCGCATGCGATAGAGCATCACCTGTTCGCCACTGTCCAGATGCAGGGAAAGCCAGTCCCAACCGGTCTGGTCAGCGGTCAAAGGCTGACTGCTCCATTCACGGTCGAGCCAGGCGGGACCGCTGACCTGATACGCCTTGCCGTCGATCTGCAGCGTGCCGCTGGCCTGGAAAAACGGCTGGCTGTAGTAATACGACGCCTGGCCTTCTTCGGATTTCTGGCTGAAGCCTTTGTCCCCTTGCAACACCAGCGGCCGGCTCGATGTCAGCCGCAGTTGATAGCTGAACGCCTTGTCGCGGGCCGTCAGTTGCAGGTCGGCCAACGGGTCTCCATCGCTCGATTGGCTGCTGAAACGCCAATCGTCGATCCACGCATTGAACGGAGTCAGGCTGACACCGGCCTGGCCGACGCCGCCGCGGGCATAGCGTTCGGCAGCATGGTGCACCGCCGCCGAGGTCACGGCCGCGTGACCGAGCCAGATCGTCTGGTTTTCCCAGCCCGCCACTTCGGGTGTGGCTTTCAAGGCGCTGCGAAACAGCGTCCATTGCGCGCCGAATTCGTTGCCCTGCTCGTCCTTCAGGTTGGCGGTGATGTACCACCATTCGATGCGGAATCCATCGTGGGGGCCGTGATCTGCCGGGAAGCTGAACACTCGACCGGGCACTACCGGCGTAAACGCCGCCGCTTGATTGCCCATCCCCGCAAAGCCTTTTTCCGCCGGCGCCGGTTGATCGCAGCCCGCCAATAACAGCGCCAACAACATGAGCGCATTAATCCTCATGGGCAAACGTCCTCAGCAGGTCCGCCGGCCGGGTGCGATACAAGGCGTACAACGGCCACGCCGAAGCCAGCAAGGTCGCCAGCAGCGCCAGCCCCATCAACTGCAGCAATTGCAGCGGGAATACCCGCAACGGCAAGCGCCAGCCGAAGGCCTGGACGTTGATCACCGTGTCCAGGCACCAGGCCAACGCGATGCCCAGCGGCAACGCCAGCACCAGCGTCAACACGGCCAGCAACCAGGTTTGGCCGAGGTTGAGCAACATCAGTTGTCGGCGCGTCACACCCAGCGCCCACAACGGCGCCAGTTGACCGAGGCGGCTCTGGCTTTGCGTCAGCAGACTGATAAACAGCGCCACGCCGGCCACGCAGAGGGTCAAGCTGTTAAGCGCTGCGGTGGCGGCGAAAGTGCGTTCGAATACCTGCGTCGACCAGCCCTTGAGCCGGGCCTGATCGACAATGCGGCTGTCCTCCAGAGCGAAGCGATCTTGCAAAGCCTTCACGAACGCCGGAATCGACGCTGGCTCGATGCGCAGGTTGAAGCGATTGGGCGTCAGTTGCGGCCAGCCGCGCAGCAAGTGATTGACGTTGACCAGCACATGACCCTTCGGGTTGCCATAGTCGGCGTAGATCCCGACGATGCGTGGCGACCATGGGCCATTGGGCGTGGCAATCGTCAGGTGATCGCCCAGCCGCACCTTCAGGCGCCGGGCCAGTTGTTCGCTGAGCATCATTGCATCGTCCGTGGCCAGGCGCTCCCAGGCTGTGTCGCCCAGTGCTTCGAGCAGCGGCCAGTGCTGGCGATAGGTTGGGTGATCAATGACGCCAAAGACGTCCGTGGGCCAGCCTTGCAGTTGGATCGACACCTGCCAGTTGGGCAGCACCGCCGTCAGTTGCGGCTGCTGCTTGAGCCAAGTGTGCAGCGCCCGGGCCTGGGTCGGATTTTGCGGATTGAGGTAAAGCTCGGCGGTCAGCCGTTGTTCGAGCCAGTTGCTGAAGGTCTGGCGGAAACCGGCGGTCATGCTGCCAGCGCCGATGTTGGCCGCCAGTGCCAACAACAGCGCCATCAACGCCAGGCTCAAGGCCGGTAGTTGCTGGCGGCAATCGGCGACGAACCACTGACCGAGCACGGACCGACTGCGACCGAGCAGCCCGTTGAGAACGGCATTGAGCACCACCGGCAATGCCAGTGCGCTGCCCAGCAACAGCGCGGCCAACAGCACGAAGCCGCTGGCCAGGCTGTCACCGCGCAGCAACGCCAGCAAGGCGATCGCCAAGGTCAGCGCCGCCACCCAGCCCTGACGGCGCAACCAGCGCGCGTGGGCCTGATGCCAGGCCTGCGGATCGGCCAGGGCCAGCAGCGGCAAACGCGCTGCCCGCCATAGACTGTTGGCGCCGGCGAGCAATGCGCCAAGCAGGCTCAGGCCGATGCCGCTGAACCACCACCACGGGCTCAGGCTCAAGCGCCCCGCCACTTCGGCGCCATACAAGCCGCGCAGGCTGGCGGCGACATCGGGCAGCAGCACGCCGGCCAGCAGGTAACCACTGACCACACCGGCCGCGCCACCGAGCAAGGCCAGCACGCCCAGTTCCACCGCCAGGCAGGCAATCAACATCCGCGCGCTGACCCCACAGGCGCGCAACGTTCTGAGCAAGCCGCGCCGCTGTTCCAACGCCAGCCCGATGGCGGCATGCACAATGAACAGGCCGACCACGAAGGACAGAAACCCCAGAGCATCGAGGTTCAGATGAAAGCTTTCGGTCAGGCGCACCAGATTGTTTTCTTCACCACTGCTCTTGAATTGCAGTTGACCCTTGAACACCTCGGGCAGGGCCGCGCTGAAATCCTTGGGCAACAACAGGCGCGACAGCTGATCGGGCAAGCCGAGCACTCGTTGGGCAAAACCGATGTCCACCAACAACACCCCCGGCGCCATGTCTGTCTGAATGTGCAACGGCGGCAAAGACTCGCCGTTCAATGCCAACGGACGATCGCCCTCCTTCAGTTCCAACGCTTGCAGGGTCTGCGGCGAAATCCACGTGCTGCCGGGGGGCGTGAAAAACTCGACCACCTGCTCGATGGCCAACGCCTGCCCGGCCACGACGCCACCGGCCGGCAGCGACACCGGTTCGATGCCCATCAGTTGCAGACGCTGATCCTCATGGCCCTTGAGCGTCAACCGGCCCTGCAATACCGGCGACACCGGCCAACCGGTACGGCGCAGGTCGACAAACCATTGCTGCGGGAAGGTCGCGGAAGTGGGGGAACTGAGGCTGGCCTGGGGTTCGCCACCGATCAGTTGACTGGCCCGGGCATAGCTGTCCCGCGCCTGGCTGTTCAGCGCCTGCACGCCGGTCAACAGGCTGGTGGCCAGCCACAGCCCGGTCAACACGCTGAAAAACTGCACCGGATGCTGACGCCAGTGACTGAGCAGTGCGCGCAGGGTTTCGCGAAAGATGCGCACCTCAGCGCCCGTCCACACCGGCCAGGCGACCACCGTGCAGCACCACTTTTTCCGCCAGCCGTGCCGCGACGCTGGGGCTGTGGGTGACCATCAACAGGGTCGTGGGGCTGTCATCAAGCAATTCCAGCAACAGCTTCAAGACCTCGTCACTGGTGACCTCATCCAGGCTGCCGGTGGGCTCGTCGGCCAGCAACAGCTTCGGTTGCGAGGCCAACGCCCGGCCCAGTGCTACCCGTTGCTGCTGACCACCGGAGAGTTGTTCGGGATAACGCCGCAGCAGATCACCCAACCCCAGGCGTTGCACCAGATGCGCCTGCCAGCGCGGATCATGGCGCCCGGCAAGCCGCGCCTGAAACGCCAGGTTGTCCTCCACCCGCAAGCTGCCGATCAGGTTGAACTGCTGGAACACCAGGCCGATTTCCGTGCGTCGCCAGTTCGCCAGTTGTCCTTCGTTCATCCGTTCCAACCGCTGCTCACCGCTGCGGATGCTGCCGCGATCGACCTTGTCCAGCCCGGCGATCAGGTGCAGCAAGGTACTCTTGCCACTGCCCGACTCACCCATCAGCGCCAGGCTGCTGCCGGGCTTGAGGCTCAGGTCGACGCCTTGCAGCACCGGCAATGGACCTTGTGGCGTTGCGTAGCTTTTGAAGACATCCCGGACTTCAAGCATGGAGGGAGGCTCGTTGAAAGCAGTGAGCCTAGGATAGCGGACGGCGGCAGCACCGCGTCATCGTTCTTCGCGAGCCGGCTCACTCGCACTTCAAATGTGGGAGCGAGCCGGCTCGCCAGGGCCGATCGGACAATCAAGTTCTCACTGTCCCACCGCCACACTCGCCGGCGCCTGCGACGGCGTGACAATGCTCTTCAAATCAATGTACTTCCATTCAGGCTTGGCCCCCAGCCGCGCATTGAACCGATAGTTGAACGTAAACTCATCCGCCGTCGGCACGCTCAGCGGTTTGCCGTACACCGCCTCCACCCCTGCCAGGTCGTAACCCATCACCTGCAGCAAGGTCGGGAAGATGTTGTAGTGACTTGAGCGGTCCTTGTTGCCGGCAAGTGCAGCCTGCCAATCGAGGGTTTTCAATCCACTGCCCTGAATCACCACCAGCGGCACCAACCCTTCCTCTTCCACCGGGTCGCCGCCGCAATGGGTGTTCAATCCGGGATTGCCCCGTTCATGCAGATCCTGTCCATGATCCGAGGTGTAGATCAGCAAGGCGTTGTTCAAATTCGCCTGGGCAAATACCCGTGAAAAAAACTCCCCGACGTTCCACAACAGCGTGTTCTTGTAGGCGTTGCGGTACAGCACCCAATCGTCCGGCTGACCATTGAAACCGTCGCGCTCGCCCGTGTCTGCCACTTCGACGAACTGCCCCCGGGGCAATGTCGGACGATAAGCCATGAACGCGTCCGGGTACTTGTCGTGCACCGGAAAATGCGCCCCGACCTTGTTGATCAGTACCAATTGAGACTTGTCGTCATTGAGCAGTTCAATCAACTTCGCCGCCGTCGCCATGTCACGGTCACGTACGCTGGTCTGGTCGAACTGCACGAACTCATCAATGTCCTTTCTCTCTGCCGCACTCATCAGGTTCTGCAAATGGCCGCCGGTGCGCTGGGCATCGATGTAGACCGTGCGCAGGCCGGCCTTTTTCGCGTACTGCCAGATCGACGGCAGTGTGCTGTTGATCCGCACGTAGTCGACGCGGGTGCCCCCATAACGCAGGGTGACGTTGGTGTCGACGCTGCAATTGGCGATCGAGGCGGCGTAGCCATAGTTGAAGATGTCGACGCCCGGACGCGGCTCCTTGAGATTGCTGTGCACACCGAACGGCGCGTTGATGTCCAGGTAGTTGCCGGAAATGCTCTCGTCGATGACCAGCACAATATCGTGACCCACCGGTTGATCGACGCGCGCCAGACTCACCGGTTCGCGCGGGCCGACGGTGTTATTCAGGGATTCATAGGCGAACAGGTTAAGGTAGGCCAGTGGCGTGTACATCACGGGCAGGCCCCGCGCGCCCTCCCCGGCGCGCAGGAACAACACGGCACTGAGCAACAGCACACCCAGCAGCGGTGCCGCCACCAACAATGCCCCCGGCACGGGCATCCGCCGGCGCGGCTTGAGGCCAATGCCGAATAACAGCAGCAAACCACCGAGCACGCCGCTGATGATCGCCCCACGGTACTGGTACAGCGCCTCTTCGATGAAGCCACCGGAATACACCAGCGAGACAAAACTGCTGTAAGTCAGGTAATCGGCGGTGACCCGCGAATAAACATCAAAGAGCACCGCCGAGCCAAACATCGCCAAAGCGAACAGATGACGAATCAGCGTCTGGCGAATATAAGCTGTCATGAATAAGGCAACTGTCAACACGACGAACACGCCGACAAACAATACGAGCGGGAAACTTAATCCGATTGCGCTGATACGACCAAAGTAATAGTCGTAATAGGTGAGCAAATAGACAGCAATCAGAATTTCTTTGAAGTATCGAATCATTATTTTGACGCCGGTTATTTATCACTATGACAAGAAGGTCGTCGGCCATTTTTTGACACTAGCATCGAGCCATCAAAGCGCAAGAAACGTCAAAAAATCAGCTGAAAGCGTCAAAAAATAATCGTCTCATTTCTGACACACTAAACGGCCTACAGCCCTTGTATTTCAAGCCTTACGACCGTTTATCGCTTTGTTGAAAATCTTCGCGATCGCTAAAAAATCCGGCTAAGCCAGCAGGGCCGAGCGTTTGATGGCAAATGGCCCCCCAAAACTGGGGGTGTATTAGCTCTTTAACATGTCAGTTTGCTGACATGTTTTCCCAAGGCTGGGCTATACCCCTTTTGACAGTCTCATTTTTGATCTTTCCACCGACTTACGAGGCACGCCAATATGGACGTGAGCGTATTTGGTACGGGCTACGTTGGCCTTATACAAGCCGCGGCACTGGCGGATGTTGGACATCGCGTCTTATGTGTCGACATTGATCCGAACAAGATCAAACAGTTGCAACAAGCTGTTCCACCAATTAGTGAACCTGGACTCTCCGGTACACTGGAAGAAAACATCAAGGCCGGCCGGTTACTCTTCTCCACCCAGGCCAGCGACGCCGTCGAACACGCCGAGTTGATCTTCATTGCCGTCGGCACGCCCGCCGATGAAGACGGCTCCGCCGACCTCAGCCATGTACTCAATGTAGCGCGGCAGATCGCCAGTTTCATGGAGGCCGATCGCACCCTGATCATCAAGTCCACCGTGCCGGTCGGCACCGCGGACCAGGTCGCGGCGACCGCCCTGCAAGAACTGCAGCGCCGGGACAAGGGTTCGCTGCAGGTGCGGGTGGTGTCCAACCCGGAGTTTCTCAAGGAGGGCAGTGCCCTGGCCGATTGCATGCGTCCGGACCGGATCATCATCGGCACCGCAGACGACACTGCCCGCAACCAGATGAGCGAGTTGTACGCCCCCTTCTGCCGCAACCATGAAAAGCTCATGTTCATGGACAACCGCAGCGCCGAGCTGACCAAGTACGCCGCCAACGCGATGCTCGCCACGCGCATCAGCTTCATGAACGAACTGGCCAACCTCACCGAACTGCTGGGGGCCGACATCGAAGCGGTACGCAAAGGCATCGGCTCGGACCCGCGCATCGGCTACCACTTCATCTATCCCGGTTGCGGCTTCGGCGGCTCGTGCTTCCCCAAGGATCTGCGCGCCCTGCTGCACACTGCCGAACACAATGGCATGCCGCTGCGTCTGTTGCGCAGTGTCACTGACGTCAACGACAGCCAGCGCCAAATCCTGTTCAGCAAACTCAAGGCGCAGTTTCCCCAAGGGCTGGCCGGCAAATCCATCGCGATCTGGGGCCTGGCCTTCAAGCCCAACACCGATGACATGCGCGAAGCGCCCAGCCGTTACCTGATGGATGCGCTGTGGGCCGAAGGCGCCAGCGTGCAGGCCTATGATCCGGAAGCCATGTCCGAATGCCGGCGCATCTATGGCTACCGCAAGGACCTGCATCTGTGTGCGACCCGCGACGACACCCTGGAAGATGCCGACGCGCTGGTGATCTGCACCGAATGGAAGAACTTCCGCGTGGTCGACTTCGACCTGCTGGCAAGCAAACTGCGTTCGCGGGTGATCATCGACGGGCGCAATCTGTACAACCCCGAACATGTGGCAGCGGCCGGCCTGCACTACAGCGGCATCGGCTTGCGCCACGTCGTGCCCGAGGCGTCGCGCCCATGAAGATTCTCGTGACCGGAGCCGCCGGATTCATTGGTGCCCATTGCGTGTTGCGGCTGTTGCGCGACGGACATCAGGTGGTCGGGCTGGACAACTTCAACGACTACTACGACCCGCAACTCAAGCACGATCGCGTGCGTTGGGTGCAGGAACAGGTCGGCCGTTTCCAGCTCACCACCATTGACCTGGCCGATGCCTCGGCCATCGAGACCCTGTTTGCCCGTGAACAACCCGAGGTGGTGATTAACCTCGCGGCCCAGGCCGGGGTGCGTTACTCCCTGGAGAACCCTCGCGCCTACCTCGACAGCAACTTGAACGGATTCCTCAACATCCTCGAAAGCTGCCGCAACCACCCGGTCAAGCATCTGATCTATGCCTCGTCCAGCTCGGTGTACGGCGCCAACCAACACACGCCGTATTCGGTGCGCGACGGCGTCGATCACCCGCTATCGCTGTACGCCGCGACCAAGAAAGCCAACGAGCTGATGGCCCACAGCTACAGCCACCTGTTCGGCATTCCCTGCACCGGCCTGCGCTTTTTCACGGTGTATGGCCCCTGGGGCCGGCCGGACATGTCGCCGATCCAGTTCGCCCGGGCGATCTCTGAAGGCAAGCCGCTGAAGTTGTTCAACTACGGCGAGCACCAACGCGACTTCACCTACATCGACGACATCATCGAGAGCATCGCCCGGTTGATCGACCAGCCACCACAGGCCAATGCCGAATGGGACCGTGAGCAACCGGACCCGGCCAGCAGCATGGCGCCGTGGCGAATCTACAACATCGGCGGCCAGCACCCGGTAGAACTCAAGGACTACCTGGCTCTGCTGGAAAAACACCTGGGACAAAAAGCCCAGGTCGAGTTGCTGCCCCTGCAACCCGGCGACGTACTCAACACCTGCGCCGATGCCAGCGACCTGGCCCGTGCCACCGGTTTCCAGCCCCGTGTCGAGCTGGATGAGGGACTCGGACGCTTCATTGCCTGGTTCCGCGACTACTACCCACTGCCTATCCCCTACGCGCCGCTTGCGGCTGAATTCCAGCGGAGGACTGCTCAATGACTGGACATGAAAAAGGTGTGCCGATCCAACTGTTGCGCCGTGACAAGCGCCTGGACCCCGAACACCGAATGCGCCTCGACGCAGCGATCCACATGCAGGGCCGCGGCTGGGTGACAGGCCGGGACGGTGGTCGGCCATGGACCCTGTCGCGAACCAACCGCGTACTCGCCTGCCTCGGTGCGCTGGTGATCCTGGTGCTGATCTCCCCGGTATTGCTGGGCCTTGCGCTGGCGATCAAGCTCACCAGTCCGGGACCGGTGATGTTCGTGCAGAAACGCACCGGCTACCGCGGCCGTATGTTCGGCATGTACAAGTTCCGCACCATGGTGGCCAACGCCGAGGAACTCAAGGAATCGCTGCGTCACCTGAACAAGCACGGTGCCGACGCCATCGATTTCAAGATCGACAAGGATCCGCGCATCACCGGCATCGGCGGCTTCCTGCGCCGTACCAGCCTCGATGAGCTGCCGAACCTGTTCAATGTAGTGACCGGCGACATGCGCCTGGTCGGTCCCCGGCCGACCTCATTCAACGCTTATCGCTACAAAGACAATCACCTTGCGCGACTGAGCATCTACCCCGGCATGACCGGACTCTGGCAGATCTCCGGACGCAGCAACATCGACTTCGACCAGCGCGTTGAGTTGGACCTCAGCTATATCGCCGAGCAGAGCCTGCTGCTTGATCTGAAGATCCTGTTGAAAACCCCCTTCAAAGTATTCAGCGGCCATGGAGCAAGCTAATGGACGGTTCAACTACCAAGAGTCTCAGCATCGCCAACCCCAGTGAGTCCAACCTGACCTCGACCGTGCTCGATCAGGATCTGCGCATCTTGTTCCTGACCGCCGCCAACCCCGGCGCGGGCACGACCACCAGCGCCCTGGTGCTGGCCACCCAGCTGGCGCAAATGAGCAGCGGCCAGGTACTGCTGGTGGACGCCAGCCAGTCGTCGACCAACCTCACGCAGCAACTGGGGTTGACCAAGGAGCGCGGTTTGCGCGACCTGCTGTTCAACCACCAGAACCCGCCGCTGTTGCAGGACTGCGTGGTGGACGTGTCGAGCATGCCCTTTCATATCCTGCCCAACGGCCGGTTTGCACGAGGCAACGAGCACCTGACACCGGAACGCCTGAGCGCATTGCTCGATGAGCTCGGCAGCCGTTATCGCTTCGTGGTGATCGACGGCGACGCCGTGTATTCGGCCGCCGACACACTGGTCATCAGCACCCAGGTAGACGGCGTGATCATGGTCGTGCGCTCCGAAGACACCCGCTGGGAAGTGGCACAGGCCGCGGTGCAGCGCCTGACCCAGGCCGGGGCAAAAATGGTCGGCAGCGTGTTCAACCGGCGCAAGTACTACATGCCCAAGTGGCTGTACAAAAACCTGTAAGCAACTGCAAAAAGGATGACGCCAATGAACGCCAAGATGCTTGTCCTGCTGTTGCTGCCGCTTGCAGGTTGCACCAGCACTTCCGAACCCCAGAACATGCCGGTGAACATTCTCACGGCCTCACCGGCCAACGCTCAGGCTACTGACATGCCCAAGGTCGAGCAAACCTTGCGCCCTCAGGATGTGCTGGATGTGATCTTTCACATCAGCACCAGCGGTTCGGATGCCTACCGCATTCAATCCGGTGACCAGGTCGGCCTGAACTTCACTGCCGCCAGCCAGCTCAACGGCAATCAACTGGTGCTGCCGGACGGCACGATTGAACTGCCGGGCGCCAACACCTCGGTGAAAATTGCCGGGTTGACCTCGGATGAAGCACGCCAGGAAATCCAGCGTGCCTACAACCGCAAACAACTGTTCCAGCCCAATCGCAATCAGCTGTCGGTGCAGATCATCAGCCCATTGACCAACGAGTCGAACCTCAAGAGCGCGCTGAACCACCCGGGCACCGGCATGAGCCGGGAGATCACCGTAGGCACCGATGGCTATGCCAGTTTCCCGGAAATCGGCGCCGTGCCGCTGCAAGGCATGACCGTCAATCAACTGGAAACCTTCCTCAACCAACGCTACGCGCAACTGCCGGGACGGATGACCGTCGACGTGCTGCTCAAGTCCACTTCGGGCAACGAAATCTACGTCCTGGGCGAAGTCGGCCAACCAGGCTCCTATCCGATCCGCCGCCCGGTCTCGGTGCTCGAAGCCCTGACCCTGGCCCGTGGCTCCAACGTCAAGGCACGCCTGGATTCGGTGATGATCATGCGCCGCAACGGTAACCAGGTAGTGGCCCACCGGTACGACGTGGAACAAGCCCTGTCCGGCGATGCCTCGCAGATTGCCTACCTGCAACCGAACGACATGCTCTACGTGCCCAAGACCAAACTGGCCAGCGCCGGTGAACTGGCGCGGCAACTGGCGGATGTGGTGCTGTTCCAGGGTGTCGGCTTCAGCTTCGGCTACCGCGTCGACAACAAAGACAGCGACAACAACTAACTCTCAGGTGACCTGACATGAATCCAAAGGAAAACTACCTGCACGAGTTCTTCAGGATCTTCTTCGCCAACAAGCAATTGGTGAAGCGCGTATTCCTGGTCTTTGCAGTGATCGCACTGGTCTTGCCGCTGGTACTCAAACAGAGCTTTGATATCACCGCCCAAGTGATCGTGCAGTCGAAAAAACTCTCACAGGGTGACGCCACCACGTCGCTGAATCAGGAAAACGCCCAATTCATTCCGCCGTCACTGGCCGACATGGAAACCGAGAGCAATATCCTGCGCTCGCCGGCGTTGATCCGGCAGACCATCAGCGAACTGCGGGACAAGGGTGAGTACACCCAGCCGCCCGGAGTGTTCAACAAACTGGTGACCCAGCCGTTCAAAACCTGGGTGAGCACACCGTTGCGCGAACGCGTGATCAACCCGATGAAAGCCGCGTTGGGCCTGGAGACCGATCCGGTGCGTGACACTGTGCTCGACGGCCTGACCCAGGAAGCCATCGACAGCCTGAAAATCGAAACCCTGCCGGGCTCCAACGTGATTTCGATCATTTACAGCTTCCCGGATCCGGCCCAGGGCACCAAGTTTGTTGCGGCGCTGCTGCAGAACTACCTGGTGAGCCGTCAGGCACTGCAATCGATCGACCTGCCACAGAGTTTCTACGAAACCAAGAAGATGCAATATCAGGTGCGTCTCAATGGCCTGGAAAGCAACCGGCAAACGTTGCTCGGAGCGGTCGGCTCGTCCGATCCGAAGGAAGAAATCACCTTCCGCCTCAACGCCATCAACACCGAGGAGCAAGCGCTCAACCTGTACCGCGATCGCCTGCTGCAAAGCCAACGCTGGCTCGACTACCTGAAAACCAGCCTGGCCGCCGCCAAGGAATCCAAGCTTAACGACTACACCTTCCCCTACACCTTCACCACCACCGTGGACAACGTCGCCTTCGAAGATCGCGAGATCAAGCAGATGGGTGAGGCGCTGACCACCCAGGTCAGCCGCTACATGAATGACCTGGCGATCTTCCAGCCAAGCAGTGAACCGATGCTGCTGACCCGCGAGCAAATCGCCCGCACCCGCCAGCAGTTCCTCAAGGTGGTGAGCAACCGGATTCAGGAACGCACCAACGACCTGGCGATTGTCAGCTCGGTGATCGACCAGAAGACCGCGCGCATTGCCGAGTTCAAGAACCGCATCCGGCAGTTGCAGGAAACCCAGAGCAAGCTGCGGCAGATGGACACCGAGATCGACGCCCTGCACGCGGCGTTCTCCACCTACGCCCAGCGTTTTGCCGAAAGCAGCACTTCCCGTTCGCTGGACAACGACCTGTCCAACGCCCGGGTCCTGAGCCCGCCGTTCGAACCGACCGAAGCGGCCTTTCCAAAACCGCTGCTGATCATCCCGTTCGGGCTGTTTACCGGCCTGTTACTGGCGATTGCCCTGGTCTACGTGCGTGAGTTCTTCGATCACCGCTTCAAGCATCCTGCGCAAATCACCCATGAACTGGGCTTGCCGGTGCTGTTGGTGATCAACGATCAGAGCGTGGAGCCGAACAACCCGCACAGGAATTGGGGCGTACCCCGCTTTGTGCATTGGGTGCGCAATTGAACGCGCCACTCCCCTCCCCTAACAGCCGGTCGCTGCCGATCATTCATTTGCTCAGCAGCGGCGGGTTCTACGGGGCCGAGCGTATGTTGCTCGACCACTGCCTGGCGACGCCGGGGCAGCATCAGGTGCTGTTTCTTGATGCACCGTACGAGCTGCTCGCGCGGTTTCGCGAGGCGGGGGTGGACTGTCGCGGCTGCACCGGTTTGGGGGCGTTGCTGGCGCACTTGCGCCAGCGGCGGGCCGAGCGGCCACTGATCAATACGCACAATTTCAAAGGGCTGTTGTTCGGCTGGGTCGGCGCAACCCTGTTGCGCCTGCCGCTGGTGATCACCCAGCACGGCTTCACACCGCGCAGCCGCAAGCAGAAGTTCTACACCTGGCTGAGCCTGCAGCTGTGCCGCACCGGATCGGTGAACCGGGTGGTGTGTGTCGCCGAAAGCATTGCCACGCTGTGCCGTCAGGCCAGCGTGCGGGCGGAGAAACTGCAAGTGATCCCCAACGGCTTGCCCGCCACCCACGATCCGCAACCGCACACTGCGCAACGGCAGCGCTGGCTGGCCGGTTACGTCGGGCGCTTGAGCAGTGAAAAGGGTCCGGACCTGTTTCTCGATGCATTGATTGCGCTGTGTCAGCAATACCCGCAACTGGATGCCGTGATGCTCGGCGACGGTCCGGAACGGGACAATCTGTTGGCGCGAATCAATGAAGCAGGGTTGCAGGAGCGCATCTCGCTGCCGGGTTATCAAACCGACATGCGCCCGTGGTGGCGGCAACTCGACGCGCTGGTGATCAGCTCACGCACCGAAGGCACGCCAATGATTCTGCTCGAAGCCATGCAGGCCGGGGTACCGGTGGTGGCGTTCGGCGTCGGCGGGATTCCCGATGTGCTGGAAGACCGGCACAACGGCATGCTGGCGCCCCCCGCCGACTGCGCCGCCCTCGCCCGCCAGATCGGCACCCTGCTGCGCGACCCGGAGCTGGCGCGCGAACTGGTCGACAACGCAAGACGTACGCAACTGGATCGCTACGACCTCAAGGCCCTGGCTGAACACTGGTCGCAGCTTTATATCCGTACCGCACGGGAGGCACGCGCGTGATTTTTCCGCTCTCGATCGTCAGTCTGCTCGGCTTGGTCAGCCTCGTTTTGCTGGCCACTCCTTATCCGTTTCTGGCACCGGGAGCGGTGTTGGGCGTAGTCGGTGTCGCGGTGCTGTACCGAAAACCGGCCTGGGGCCTGTTGGGTATCGCGGCACTGATACCCCTCGAAGGCTTCTTCAAGGACAGCGCGCTGTCCGGCACCAAACTGATCGGCGCGTCACTGGTGCTGATCCTGATGTTGCAACTGGCCATGCACCAGATTCCGTCCGAGCGCCTGCGCAGCAACATTTGGCGCTTCCTGGTCGGGTTCTTGGCGCTGTACCTGCTCAGCACGCTCACGACCGACAACATGGCGATGTCCATGGGGCACCTGCGGGAACTGAGCGTCGGCCTGATCCTGTTTGTGCTCACCCTGTTGATCGGCCGTGAAATGAACCTGGAGATGTTTGCCCGGCTGGTGACCCTCAGCGTCACCCTGACCTGCGCGCTGGCGATGTTCTCCAGCAAGTATCAGGACCAGGGCCGCGCCGCCGGCCTGCTGGAGGACCCGAACGCCTTTGCCATGCTGATCGCCTTCGCCGTGCCGCTGGCGCTGCTGCTGGTGATTCGCGGGCCGAATTGGCTGCATCGCGTTTTTTGGCTGGGTTGCTTCATTCTGCTGCTGGGCGGCATGACCAAGACCGAATCGCGTTCGGGACTGGTGGTGTTGTTCCTGAGCCTGATGATTGGCGCCTGGCACTACCGCGCGCACCTGCAGCACATTCGTCCGCGGCACCTGGGCTTTGTCATGCTCGGCCTGGCCATCGTGATTCCACTGGCGATTTATGCGATGCCGCCCGGTTACGTTGCACGTATCCAGTCTTTGAGCATTCTGAGTTCGGGTGCCAAGGCACAGGACGAATCCCTCGGCCGCCGCGCCTCGTACATCGTGGTCGGCAGCCAGATGATCCGTGAAAACCCGCTGCTGGGAACCGGTCCCGGCACATTCCCGCTGCACTACGCCACCACCGGGTACGCCAAGGCGTTTTCCGCCAACCGCAAAATCGGCGACCTGTACCGCCGCGCCCACAACACCTACCTGGAAATCTTCAGTGAACTGGGGGTTCCGGCCGGGCTGTTGTTCGTCGGCATGCTGGCCCTGGGGTTGTACAACCTGACGCGCGCCCGGCAGGCCTGGCTGCAGCGGCGTAATTGGCAACAGGCCGATCTGTTGACCCACCTGGGCATGAGTTATCTGTCGCTGACGCTGTTCCTGATGTTCCTCAGCGCACCCAATCAAAAGTACGTGTGGATCATGCTTGCCATGACCAGCGTGCTGCGTCTGAAAGCCGAAGAAAGTCCGACGCTGGAGGCCAAGGCATGAGTCGCATCAGTATCGTCATCCCGATGTACAACGAAGCACGGCACATCACCCGGACCCTGATCGCAGCGCAGCATGCCGCCGATTCCGCCGGCATCGAATGCGAGTTGATCGTGGTCGACAACGGCTCCAGCGATCAAGGCCCACAGATTGCCCGGCAGTTCGGCGCGCAGGTGCTGGACATGCCCGGCCTGTTGATCGGCGCCCTGCGCAATCGCGGAGCGGCCGTCGCCACCGGGGAATGGCTGGCGTTCATCGATGCCGATATCGAGATGCCCGAAGACTGGATCACCCTGCTGCTCAATATCCAGACCGCGGTGCAGGTCGACATCTTGGGACTGGACCTGCACACCCCCGCCGAAGCCCCGTGGTACGCCAACGCCTGGCAACGCCGCATGTTGCGCCCCAGTGCCGAAACGGTGCAGTCCGTGCGCTGGCTGCCCAGTGCCAACCTGCTGATGCGCCGTCACTGGTTCGACAAGGTCGGTGGTTTCAATGAAAACCTGCGCACCGGTGAGGACAAGGATTTCACCATGCGCCTGGCCGACGCCGGCGCACGTCTGTTGTCGGTCAATCAAAGCGTCGCCCTGCACTGGGGATACGAGGGCAGTTGGCGCGAATGGATGGGCAAGGAGTTCTGGCGCCAGGGCAGTCATCTGCAGCTGCTGCGCAGCCATGGCATGACTCTGCGCTTGCTGCGTTTCCCGATGCTGTCGATCGCCGCCTGGGTGTTGGACATCGCCGCGATGTTCGCCCTCGCCCACGGCCAGTGGCCGCTGGCGCTGATGCTGTTGTTGCTGACCAGCCTGCCGGCGCTGGTGTTGAGCCTGCGCCAGAGCCTGAAACACCGCGATTTCGGTCTGATTCTGCAACTGTGGGGCCTGCATTGGGTGCGCCTGCACCTGGCCGGCGCCGCGTTCCTTCTCAGTCTGTGTCAATGGAATGCCAGGAGGCCTGCCCGTGGCTGAATTCATTTTCTGGTCGTGCCTGTTGTTACCGGTCTACGCCTACCTCGGCTACCCGCTGCTGCTGACCTTGCTGGCGCCGTTTTTTCCGGCGCGGCGTCATGGGCCGGCAGCGCCGATGGACGTGAGCATCGTGATTGCCGCTCACAACGAAGCCCGGCACATCGAAGAAAAATTGCGTACCGTGCTGGCCCAGGATTATCAGGCGCGTTCGCTGCAGATCATCCTGGCCAGCGACGGCTCGACCGACGACACCGTGGCCTGCGCGCAAAAGGTCATCGACCCGCGCATCACCGTGCTCGACCTGCCGCGCCAGGGCAAGGCGGCGACCCTGAATGCCGGCGCGGCTCTGAGCACCGGCGACATTCTGGTGTTCACCGATGCTGACAACCAATGGTCCACCGACACCCTCGGCCACCTGCTCGCCCCGCTGGCCGATCCCAAGGTGGGCGCCTGCGCCGGGCACATGCTGATTCCCGTCACCGGTAAAGGCCTGAGCATCGGCGACAGCCTGTATCGGCATTACGAAGGCTGGCTGCGCAAGGTGGAAAACCGCACCGGTTGCATGGTGTCTGCCGATGGCGCCCTGCTCGCCCTGCGCCGCGAGTTGTTCCAGGACGTGCCGGCGGAGGTCAACGATGACTTCTTTATCAGCACCTGCGCGCCGGTGGCGTTCAAGCGGATCATTTACGTGCCGCAAGCCCGGGTGATCGACACCGGCGTGGATGAAGCCGACAAGCAATTCCGTCGCCGCCAGCGCGTGACCGTCGGCGGATTGCAAAGCCTGGCTCAGCGCCGCGAACTGCTCAATCCGCTCAAACATGGCCTGTATGCCATCGCCTTGATCAGCCACAAGTTGATCCGGCGCCTGGCGCCGATCCTGTTGCTGCCGCTGCTGCTGAGCAATCTCTGGCTGTGGGACGACCACGGTTTTTATCGCCTGAGTCTGGTCGCCCAATTGCTCGGTTACACGGTGGCCATCGCCGGTCTGCTGGATTCGCAACACCGCTTGCCCAAACCCTTTCGCCTTGCCGCATTCCTTCTGGTGACCCTCGCCGGGATGAGCATCGGTCTGTGGCAGTTCCTGCGCGGTCAGCGTTATGCGCAATGGAACCCCGAGCAAAATCGATGAGAGGAACGTGCCATGGCGATCAAACAATTATTAAAACGCACCAGCGGCTGGCTCTACCTCAATTCCTCGGTCGGACGCCAGCAACTGCATGGCGCCGGAGTAATCCTGATGCTGCACCGGGTACTGCCCAATGACCGCGCCGCCGACCTGCCCCATCGCAATGAACTGTGCGTCGGCCCCAAGGCCTTCGAGCACTTGCTGGTGTGGCTGAAAAAGCATTTCGACTGCGTGCCGCTGATGGAGATTCTGCAACCGGGCAGCTTGCGTTCGGAGCGGCCCAAAGTAACGCTGACCTTCGACGACGGCTGGCGCGATAACGCGGTGCATGCGTTCCCGCTGCTGCAAAAATACCAAGTGCCGGCAAGCATCTTTCTCTCCACCGATTTCATCGGCAGCCGCCAGCGCTTCTGGTGGGAAAGCATCGGCGAAACCCTGTGGAACAGCCACGGTGAAAAGGCCCGCCTGCATTTGATCGAATGCCTGCAGCAAATGGGTCGACCGTTGCCGGTGCTGTGCGATGACCCGGACGTACAGCGGCGCAGCCTGGCGCTCCTGCACTTTTTGCAAAACCTGAAAACCTTATCCCCTCAGGATCTCAATCGCCTGACCGAAGAGTGCCCGCAGGAATCGCTGCCACAAGCGCTGGACTGGCATCAGGTACGCTCGCTGGAAGCCTCCGGCCTGGTGCGTTTCGGTCCCCATGGTGCCAGCCATGCGATCCTCACCGGCCTCGACGATCAACGGCTGGATGAAGAGCTGAGCCGCAGTCGCCAGGCACTGTTGAACAGCTGCAACCGGCCGCTGCCGGTGTACTGCTACCCCAATGGCGACAACGATGAACGGGTGCGGCAACACGTGGCCGAGCATCACTTCCCGTTTGCCCTGGGCACCGGCACCGGAATTTATCGTGACACTTGCGATCCGCTGGCCTTGCCACGGTTCGGCGTCAGCCAGCGCACCGCGCGCAATCCTGAACTGCTGTCCTGGCGCATCTACCGCGGGGGCCGCCCATGAGCCGCAGCAGCTACCTCAAACACCTGGCCCTGAGCATGGGCACCAAACTGGCGATGATCGCCCTGCGCCTGCTGCGCAACGTGTTGCTGGCGCGGATTCTCGGGCCGAGCGAACGTGGCCTGTTCGCCCTGCTCAGCACCCTGCCCGATCTGATCAGTGCCGCCACCAGTGGCGGGCTGAATTCCGCGGTGGGTTATCAAGCGGCCAAGCAACGGCCCATGGGGCTGTTGCTGAGTCAGGTGCTGGTATTCGGTTGTCTGCTGGCCGGTTTGCTGACCTTGCTGGTGGTGGCGCTGACCCGTGAGTTCGGCAGCGAACTCGACATCACCACGCAACTCGGTCTGCTGGCCTGGCTGTTGTTGCTGGCGGTGCCGCTGACCGTGCTCAAGAGTGGGCTGCTGACGTTGCACAACGCCTCGGGCGGCGTGGTGGCGTTCAATGTCTTGCGCCTGATCGAGTCGCTGGCACCGCTGTTGCTGTTTCTCGCGTTGTTCTGGATGTGGAAAAGCGCCGCACTCGAAGCTGCGCTGATCAGCTGGCTGGCGGGTATCAGCCTGGTGGTACTGGTCGGCTGGTTGTGGCTCAAGCGCAACCAGCCGCTGACCCTGCAATGGGACCGCAGCAGCCAGAACGAACTGCTGCGCTACAGCGCCCGCAGCCATCCCGACCTGCTGTTCCAGCAAATGATCCTGCGCTCCGACTACCTGTTCATCGGCGCCCTGCTCGGCAGCACTGCGCTGGGTCATTACGCCATGGCCAGCGCCGCCGCCGAATTGTTACTGATCGTCCCGGAAGCGGTGACGACGCCCTTGATGAAGCGCCTGTTGCAACAGGAAGCAGGCATCGAAAAAGTCACACCGCTGGCCCTGCGCCTGACGGCCACGGTGATGCTCGGTGCGTGCCTGACCATGGCGGTGATCGGCGAATGGCTGATCGTCACCTTGTTCGGGGTTGACTATCAGCCGGCTTACCCAGCCTTGCTGGCGCTGCTGCCGGGGCTGCTTGGGCTGTGCTACGCGAGCATCCTGCGCCTGGATCTGCTGGGCAAGAACCGGCCCGGTTCGATTTCTCTGCTGATGGGCCTTGGCGCCTTGCTCAACCTGGCGCTGAACCTGTTGCTGATCCCCCGCTACGGCATTGTCGGTGCGGCGGCGGCTTCGTCCATCGCCTACCTGGCGGTGACCATCGCGTTGCTGGTGCTGTATTGCCGCTTGAGCCAGGTGCCGGTCTGGCAAATCCTGATCATCCTCCCCCGCGACGTGGTACCGATGCTGCAAGCTCTGCAACTTAAGTCAGCACAACGGAAGTCGGCATGAAACACTTTGCACTGGCGGTGAGCCTGGGCCTGTCCCTGGACGCGTTGGCCGCGCCTGTGCGTTGGTCCGACATCCGCGACGGCAGCCTCTACCTGCAAGCGGATCGCGCCGACACCCTGACCGTGCGCTGGGTGCCGGCGTGGCAAGCGGATGCCAACGAAGAACACCTGTATCTGCTCGACGGCCAGGGCAAGCTGGCGGGTGAACGCACGATTGCTGCCAGCGAATCCAGTGGCAGCCAGCGTTGGCCGCTGGAACCGGGCGCCGCCAGTTATCGGCTGGAGATTCCCGGCTACAGTTTCCGTCGCTACAAGGTCGAGCACGATGAGCGCACGGTAGCGTTGTTCGCCCCGGCCAAAGTGCATTTCAGCGCGGAAACCCGCGATGGCGACGAGCTGTATTTCAAGGTCGCGGCAGGTGAGCACGCGGTGCTGGCCGGCAAGTTCCATGGTGGTGTCGGCGCCCTGCAGGCCCAGCGTGTCGGCGACGGAAAACAGTTGTCGCTGGCGCTCAAGCCGTACCGCGCGTATTGGCAGTTCGATCAGGTGGCCTTGCCCGTGGCCAACGCCGATCAGGTCTGGCGCCTGCGCCTGCAAGGCAGTGGCAAAGTGGCGTTCTGGCTCGACGGCACGGCCAACCTGTTTGCCCAGAATCCGCAGCAGCTCAAACCACTGCGCGAAGATGACGGCCAGACCCGCCTGACCCTGCACGACAAAGTCCTCGGCAACACACCGAACCTGGGCATCGCCCTGCCCTACGTGATGCCGCCGCCCTCCAGCTATGCCGTGCTCGATGCGCTCAAGCCACAGGCCGCCCTCTATTACAGTTTCGTCGACATCACCGCGAAGCAACCGCACTACGAAGACCTTTTCCGCCGGCTGTACCAGGACCGCTTCGGCATCAAGCAGGACCTCACCCTGCTGGCCGGCAGCCAACGCCAGGCCGATCTGCGCGCCGACACCACCAGCAACGCCGGCCTCGACGCCTGGCTCGCCGCGACCCGCGCCCTGGGCGGCAAAGGCACTCATTACATCGGGTTTGCCGACGAGCCGAACCTCAACTATCCGGACTACGCCAGCTACCAAAGCATTTTCAACAGCATGGCCCGTCAGGTGCGCAGTAACCCTGACAACGCCAAAGCCGGCGTGCGCATCGCCATGCCTGCCAGTTCGCGGCTGGTCAATGGCCCCTTCGCCAACAACGCCGCCGACAAGCGCGGCATCGACTGGTCCAGGCGCTTGCTGGCCGAATCCGGCGACAAGGTCGATGCCCTGGCCTGGCACGAATGGATGGTCCGCGACCTGCTGGCGACCCGGGTCTATCGCGACAGCGTGCGCCGCGCCGCCGACCTGGTGGGGCTGGACGCCAACGGCCGGCCACGCAAGGCCTTGCTGCTGGACCAGACCAACATGTCCAGCGGTTCCAGCCTCAGCCCGTACGATCAGGAAACCCACTACGCCTCATTGTGGTGGGCGTCGGTGGTCATCAATTCGTCCCAGGACGGTTTGCTGGAGATGCTCAACTGGTTCCAGGCTGCCGACGAGCCCGAGTACCCCAAGGGCATGATCCGCGTCCACGGCGACGACCGTTTCGAACTCAAACCCATCGGCCTCGCCCAGCAATTCATTCAGCAGCATTGGCTGCACAGCGTGATGACCCTGGAAAACACCGCCTTTGAGGTCGACGTGCTGGCCATGGCCGAGGAGGATAAACGCAGCTTGCTGGGGGTCAACAAGGGTTCGCGCTTGCAGCGTGTGGAACTGAAAGGGGCGCGCTGCCCATTGACCCGTGGATCATTGCGTTATTTCGGCGCGGACAACCGCAGCCGCGACGCACCTGTGAAATGCAACGACGGTCTCGTGAGCTTCGAGCTGCCAGGGCAAACGCTGTTCGCCCTGACCTGGACCGCTTCATGACCGCCGCTCTACTGTTTGGCAGCGCAGCAGGCACCGAGCCGCGCGCTGGACCACTCCACTTTCGGGCCAACCCGTCAGGAGCCAACACCATGAGTGTCTTGCACAGACTCAGTAACCACATCAGACAAAAAGGCCTGCGGGCCACCTTGAAAAAAATATGGAAGCACTTCGTGTTCTCTCATGAAGAACTGATCTGGATGGAGCGCGATCTGGTCAGCCCCGTACCACCGCACAGACTCAAGCCTTACCCGCCGTTGCAGGTCGTCGCCATTACACCGCACAACACCGCAGCGTTTACCCGTCACTTCGGCGACCGTGTGGCGACAATGACCGAACTCGCCAAAGAGGGTCACACCGGCCAGATGCACCTGGACGAAAACGGTGATGCGGTAGCGTTCATCTGGGGCGCCTCACGCGACTACCACGATCGTCACTACTACGGTTGCTGGTTCCCGGTGAAGGAAGGCGAGTTTTTCGAGTTCGGCGGGGAACTGAGCCGGGGCTATTGGGGCACGAAGCTGTCGATGGACCTGCAAACGGAACTGTGGAAAGCCATGCACGCACAGGGCTGCAACAAGGTGGTGGATGTGTGCGAGTGGCACAACGTCCCGGCCCTGAAACTGCATATACGCACGGGATACACGGAACAGGGCCGAATCATGAACGTGTATGAACTGTTTGGCCGCTGGCGTTTTTATCGCGAAACCCGCTACACCGGCTCGCGCCTGGATGCCTTGCGTAAACCGGAACGACCCACCGTGAAAGCTGAGGTAGCCTGAACCCATGACAGTGCGATTTGAATGGCAGACGTCGCTGTGCGCCGCAGATTTTCCCGCAGCAGCCTATGAGGTGCTGCGCCTGCAAGTGATGGACCACACGCCGTTCAACACGCTGGCCTGGATGTCTGCATCGGAACACGCCCTGAGGGCCGGCGAACGCTTGCACGTTCTGCTCGGCTGGCAGGGCCAACAACTGGTCTTGTGCCTGCCCCTGGTGGCGTCCGTCGAACGCTTCGGCGGACTGCCGTTTCGGGTCCTGCATCACCTCGGATATCCCCTCGCCGACCGCCTCGCGCTACTCGCCAGCCTGGACGCCGAGGGCATGGGCAAAGCGTTGACGCAGATCCGTCGTCGACTCCCCCACGCCTTACTGCAACTCAATGAATTCTGTGAACCGCCAGGTGCCGCCAGCGCCCTGAGCGAATGGATGGGCCATAGCTCCACGGCTGAACGCCGCCTCAGTTGTCGCGTGCCGGTGCACCTGATCAGCGACGCCGATCATCGGGAAGTCTCCGGCGACCCGCGCTACAAACTGCGCCGGGCACGCAAACGCATTGCCGCCTGTGGCGCGCAAGTGCGGCGCATCACTCCCGACGCCACGACCATGGGTCCGTTGCTCAAGGTCATCGGCGAAGTCGAAGCGGTGAGCTGGAAAGGCGATGAAGGCGTGGGCATTTTTTCCGACGAGCGCCACCGCCGATGGATGGACCGCGCCTTTACCGCCCTCGCCGCCCAAGGGCGGGTACGCGTGGTGATGCTGGAGCTGGACGGGCGTTGCATCAGCTACCGCCTCGGCTTGCTGGAACAGGGCCGGCTGTACGATTACAACCTGGCCTTCCTGCCGCAACACGCCGACCTTGGCAGTGGTCGGGTGCTGCTCGAAGAATGGATTCGCTGGGGTCTGGAGGACCACTGGCACTGGATCGATGCGTCGCGGGTCAGCCTGGAAAACTCCAGCCATCAACTGCATGAACGCATGACCGGGCAACTGGAACACTGGCGCTGGAGCTTCTATTCCTGGCGCCCGAGCGGACTGGCCCTGGGGCTTGCCCAGCGGGTCTGGTACCGCATCAAACCCTTGTTGCAGCAATGGCGGGCCCGGCGCGCGACAGCGTCCAGCGCCCCTGTACCCGCCGCAACGCCTGCGCCTGTCCCCGGGCCCAAGCCGCCTGCAGCCACCGACAAACACCTGGAGGGTAAACATGCCACGCCAAGTCATAGTCAACGCTGATGATTTCGGCCTCAGTGCCAGTGAAAACGCGGTGATCCTGGGGGCTTTCCAGGCCGGGATCATCAGTTCCGCTACCGCCATGGCCAACATGCCGGCCTTCGAAGCGGCCTGTGCCCTGGCCCAGCATCCGTTATTGGAAGGACGCATCGGGCTGCACTTCAACCTCACCTACGGCCACCCGGTCAGCCGGCGCATTCTGACGCGCCGCACCTTCTGCGACAGTGCCGGCGTGTTCGACCTCAACCTGTCCCGCACCCGCCTCTGGCTGGGTCGCCAGGATCGCCTGGCGGTGGAGGAAGAACTCGAAGCCCAATGGCAACGCTGTGTGGATAACGGCGTACGCCCCAGCCATCTGGACTCCCATCAACACGTACATAACATCTGGCCCATCGGCGAGATCGTTGCGCGCTTTGCCGCCCGCCAGGGCGTTCCCGTGAGGCTGGCGCGCAATCTGGGGCAAAACCTGAGCCTGCCCAAGCGCATCTTCAAGGAATTGCTCAACCATCGTCTGAACAGCCTGGCCGGGGCCACCGCCGACTACGTCTGCACCCCGGTGGACTTGCGCAACGCCGCGCCACCCAGTGACGGCCTGCTGGAGATCGTCGCCCACCCCAATCAGCTCGGCGCCGATTTCGGCGATGCCTATCTGGATCAGGGCGAGTCATTGAGCGCGCTGCTGGAGCAGCGTTTGCCGGGTGTGCCGAGGGTCGCCTACGGCGCTGCAGGTCGCACTTTCGGCAGTCGCGTAGAGACGGTGATGGACTAACTCTCCAGGCACCGATTCCCCCCCAAAAAAGCCCCTCCGGAACACCCGGAGCACGGCTTTTTGACGCCGGAAAATATTTGTCAATACTGAAACACATATTGAAACAAATTGCTGGTAAAGGCGTCTCCTTGCCACGTCCAGCGTGATCTATACCCAACAGTACCTTCACCCAAAGCATGGCCAATCCCGGCCAAGGAGGGCTTCATGAGCCTGATCGACAAACTCCGCGAACGAATCAAACAAAAAGGCCTGAGCCGCACGTTCGGTACGCTGTGGAAACGCTACGTGTTCTTCCACTGGGAGTTGCTGTGGATGGAGCGTGACTTGGTCAGCCCGGTACCACCACACAAGCTGCGTCCCTACTCCGGCGTGCGCCAGGTCATCATCACCCCGGAAAACGCCACGGCGTTTGCCAAACACTTCGGTGACCGTGTGCAAACCATGGCCGAACTGGCTGCCGAAGGTCACACCGGGCACATGTATGTCGATGAAAACGGTGATGCGATCGGGTTCATCTGGGGCAGCACTCGCGACTACCACGACCGCCATTACTACGGCTGCTGGTTCCCGGTCAAACCCGGTGAATTCTTCGAGTTCGGTGGCGAAATGATCCGCGCCTACTTTGGCAGCAGCCTGTCGGTGGACGTGCAGATCGCCCTGTGGGAAACGATGGCGGCCCAGGGCTGCAACAAGGTGGTGGATGTCTGCGAAACCCACAACATCCCGGCCCTGAAACTGCATATCCGCATGGGCTATCACGAACAGGGACGCGTCACCCACGTCTACGGCCTGTTCGGCCGCTGGCGCTTCTTCCGCGAAACCCGCTACACCGGTTCACGCCTGGAACCGCTGCGCAAACCGGGGCGGCCGGTGGTGACAGCGGCGGCGCAGGCTTGAGTCAAGGTTCTATCCGAGAGACCGCGTGATTTTCTTCGCGAGCAGGCTCGCTCCCACAGTGGATCCTCGTCGCGCACAGCACTTGTGTTCGACACCGATCAACATGTGGGAGCGAGCCTGCTCGCGAAAGCGTCAGTCGAAGCAATACATTTCTCAACCCTTCTGCACCACCAACGTAAAACACATCGGCAACTGCGCCTCCCGCTGCTGGTAACGGTCGTACAGTTCCTCTCGATTGGAATGCGGGTATTCCTTGAAATGGCGGATGTTCAGACCTGCCGCGAGGGCGCCGTTGAAGATGGCGCTCAGGGTGTGGACAAACCAGTACGACGGCGCGGCCTGTTGTTCGACTTTGCCCTCGTAGACGATCGGCTCGGTCTGCACGAACGGCTCGCTGCGAAAATACGAACTGGCCAGGGCGAAGGGATCGGTGGATTCGGGGTCAAACATTTCCAGGAACGGGTGGGTTTCGTACACCACCAGCGCCCCTCCCGGCTTCAGTGCCTGAGCCACATGGCGAAAAAATTCGCCAATGTCCGGCATCCAGTTCAATACGCCGATGGTGATCAACGCCAGGTCGAAACGGCTCTGTAGCTCAAGGGGCAAACGGTGAATATCGGCCTCGACGAAGGCAGGCGCATGGGGCGAGCGTGACGCCAGTTCCCGCGCCTGGTCGAGAAACGCCGAGGACTGGTCGACACCAACCACCTGCCGGGCGCCTAGGGCAAACAGCGACAGGCTTTCGCGGCCATTGTTACAGCCCAGTTGCACCACATCCTTGCCATCGACACCGACCTCGGCCAATACAGCGGTCAGGGTGTCATCCAGGCAGGTAAAATCCGACCGGCCCACGGCGCTCAAGAGCACCTGCCAGTCAGGGCTGTCCATGTGGTGGCGTGCGGAGTCGTTCCAGGCATCGCGGTTGCTGGCGATGGCTTGTTCTTTTGTCGGCATGTCCATTGCGCATGTCCAAATCGAATGGTTGAGCCACGACTGTAGCAGCTGCAGGAGCCTGCTCGCTCCGCCAGGGGACGCTATAGTTAATGTCCTTGGGGATATGCGCGAAAACCGATGTCACAGGTGCTGCCATGAACAAGACCGAACAGATGCTGATGCTTGCCCTTTGCCTGACCGCCGCCACCTGCGCACGGGCGGACGACAGCCCGATGCAAACCGAGCAGTCGAGCAGTGAGTTCAATTATTACGGGGCCGATCAACCCTTCGCCCACCCCGCCCCTCCTTCGCTGAACACCGTGCCGCCGGGGTCGTACATTCCGACTTCGCCACAGACGTTCATCCCGGTTTCCAGCGAGCACGTGTTTTCCGACTCACGGTTGCCCACGGTGGCCGATGCCACCGTTCGCGTGTTCATCCGCACCTACGATTCAGAGCGCGGCGTCTACGTGAACCAGGAAGTGATCGACCCGAGGTGCATGCTGGCCTGCCTGAGCACGCCGGGTCCTGCTTTGTAACTGCTCTTGACTTGCAGCTTGAAGCTTGCGGCTCGCAACTGCCCTTCTACCACTGCCGTTTGTCCGGGCGCGCAAGGCCGAGCTTTTCGATCCGGTAGCGCAGCATGTCGCGGCTCAGGCCGAGCAGCCGTGCGGACTTGGTAACGTTCCAGTCGGTCTTGTCGAGCATCTTGCGCACCATGTCGCGTTCGACTTCCGGCAGGTTCATCGACTCAGTGCCGTTGTAAGCCGCGCGTGGTTCGCTGGGGGGCAGCTCGTGTTGATACGGCGGCGGTTCATCCACCAGGCTCATGCAGACATTCAGCTGATGGGCGGCGACGATGTCGCTTTGCGCCAGTAGCACGGTCTGCTCCAGCATGTTGCGCAACTCGCGCACGTTGCCCGGCCAGTTGTAGTTGAGCAGCAACTCTTCGGCCTGTTCGCTGAAACGCAAATGCGGTTTGCCATAGCGTTTGCCGTGGGTGGCCAGAAAATGCCGGGCCAGCAACAGGATGTCTTCACCGCGGGCATACAAGCGCGGCACCTTGATCGAGATGATGCGCAGGCGGAAAAACAGGTCGCGGCGAAACTTGCCCTGCTGGACCATTTGTTCGAGGTTGCAATTGGTGGCACTGATCACCCGCAGATCGACTTTGCGCTCCTTGACCGAACCGACCCGGCGGATGGTCCGGTCTTCCAGCAGCTTGAGCAGCTTGGCCTGCAACAGCAGGTCCATTTCCCCCACTTCATCGAGAAACAGCGTGCCGCCGTCAGCCGCTTCCACCAGCCCGACGCGACGATCCTTGGCGTCGGTAAAGGCCCCCTTCTCGTGACCGAACAACTCCGACTCCACCAGGTTGGAGGGAATCGAAGCGCAGTTGAATTCAATGAACGGACCTTTGGCACGCGGGCCGTCGAAATGCAGGGCACGGGCCACCAGCTCCTTGCCGGTGCCGGTCTCGCCTTCCACCAGCACCGGTGGCAGGTCGGAGTTGGACATCCGGCGCTCGGCGTCGAGCAACTGGGCGATGGTGCCTTTGAGGTAGACCATCGGCGCCGATTCGCCGATCAGCGCCTGCACCCCGGATTTCTGCGCCTCGCGCTCCTGATAGAACGACAGCGTGCGCTCCATCCTTTCGGTAGCCAGGGCCTTGTCCAGTAGCAGCTTGAGTTCCGGCAGCGCGACGGGTTTGGTCACGTAGTGAAACGCGCCTTCCTTCATCGCCACCACGGCGTCCTCGACATTGCCGTAGCCGGTCATCATGATCACTTTCAGTTCCGGTGCCCTGATGCGCAGCTTCTGGATCAGGTCGTGACCACTCATGCCGGGCAACGAGTTGTCGGTCAGCACCACGTCGGGAGCAAAGGTCCTCAATTGCTCCAGTGCGTCTTCAGCCGAGTGGCAGACTGTCACCTCGAAGTCTTTGCGCTCAAGGTACGTCTGGATATTCTCGGCGAGGAGTTCATCATCCTCGACCAGCAGTATGCTGCGTTCCATACTCCCCTCCCGTTGCCACTTTAAAATTCAGACAAACGCGGGTTCCTTCCTGCTCCTGGCTGGTCAGTTGGACCGAGCCTTCGAAACGCTCCATTATTCTTTTGACCAGCGCCAGGCCCACGCCCAGCCCACCTTGTTTGGTGGTGAAGAACGGCTTGAAGACCATTTGCTGTTGCTGCTTGGTCATGCCCTTGCCGGTGTCGTTGAGGATAACGCTCACCTGACCGGGGACCGGTGTTTCAAGATCAATGCTCAACACGCCGCCGGTGGGCATGGCCTCCAGGGCATTGGCAAACAGGCTGTTGAGAATTTGCGTGAGCAGCACCTGATGGCTGACGACCGCTGGAACGCTTTTGGGCGTGAAGCGCACCTCTACATTCGAGCGCTTGATCAGCGATTCGAAGGCCCCCAGGGCGTCTTCGATGGTCAGTACCAGGTCGACATGTTCATGGTCATCATTGACCGGTCGCAACGACACCAGCAGCTCACGGACCCAGCGCGACATGCGATCGACCTGGCTGATGATGTCGCCAATGTTTTTCTGCGCCGCCTGGCTGCCGATTTCCTGGGCCAGTTCGGCGCTGGAACGGATATTGGCCAATGGATTGCGCAGGCTGTGGGCCACCGCCGAGGACATTTCCCCCAGAGCGACGAAGGTTTCATTGGCGACCAATTGTTTCTGCTGGCTCTGCAGCAGCATGGCCGCGCGGCGCACGATCCAGAACAGGCCCAGGTAAATCGCCGCCCCGCCAAGCAGGGTCGCCAGCCAGATGGCCTTGAACCCGCGCTGAATGCGCTCCACCAGGTCCACCGGCTCCTTGTAGATTTCCACCATGGCAATCACTTTGCTTTTGTCGGCGTTGAACATCGGAATGTAGTTCTCGATGAACAGGTACTGCGGTTCACGCAGCAGGCGTTGTTCGGGGCGCTCCTCATCGATTTCGTGATAACTGGTGGACACGGCCTCTTTCATTTCGAAGGACTCGTCCAGCTCCTGATCGTCTTTGATACGCACGCCAATCAGCTCCGGGTTCGTCGACCAGACGACGGTACGATCGAGGGCGTACACCGTGGCCAGCAGAATGTCCGGCAGGTGTTCCACATGATCGAGAAACTCGACGCGCGATGACGCACGTGCCGCCGGATTGACATCCGGGTAAGCGTTTTCATCCCGTGGGTCGAGCATCTCGCCCATGGTCCGTTTCGGGGTGATCTGGGCATGGCGAATTTCCGCATCGCCGATGGCCTGTATGAATTGCGCGGTCAGCATCGAGTCGCGTTCGATGCTCTCTTCCACCACGAAGCGCGTGGAAATGTAGCCCAGTCCCAGCGCTACCGCGGCGATGATGAAAAAGCTTGCCAGGGAGAACCAGCGCACCAGATTGAACGGCGCTCGCCACTCCTTGCCTCCTGCTGCCGGGGGGGTCGGCGCAGGTACTTTTTGTTCTTCCAGTATCTGCATTGGACGGTCCTTGTTACGAGTCTTCAAGCCTTTTCAGCTGCGTTTCGGATCAGTGTAGGTGGCATTGCCCGCCTCTGAAGGTCGAGCGAGTGTTATTTCGCCACTATTGCACCCGGGTCTGCCCGGGGGTCGCTGTTGCGTGATGACGGTCAGGTACTTCATTGCCGGCCAAAGGGGTTGACGGCGGATGCTGACGATCGGTTTCCGCCTGTAAAAAGTCGATGATCGATTGCGCGGACTTCTCATCCAGGCGCAGGTTGGGCATCGCAATCTTGTCGAAGCGTTCGAACAGCTCCATGGCAATCGGGTCTTTTTCCGCGAGCATACGGTCCGGCTCACGGATCCAGCGGCTGAGCCAGGCCGGGTCGCGTTGACGGGTGACGCCAATCAGGTCCGGGCCGATGCTGCGCAGGCCGATGCCCTGCCCGTCCAACGGACCTAGGCTGTGGCACGAAGCGCAACGAGTGCGGAACAGTTCTTCGCCGTTGCTCGGCGGACGAATCTCGGGGGCGTTGGCGTAGCTTTGCGCAATGCTCGGTTGTTTCCAGTTATGCAAAGTGTTGGCCAGTTGATCGGCCAGGATCCATGGGTTCTCGAAGGGTGAGGCTTTCATCCAGCGACCGGTTTGCTGGTTGCCGACAATCAGGCTCAGGTTGTGGTCCTTGCTGCGTCCGTTGTCCACGCCTTCGATGAACAGCCCGAGCTTTTGCCGCAACTCGGTGACATCGGCGAAGTCCCCGGTGAAGAACTGCCAGCCGGGCCCGACCTGGAAGCGTTGCGAATAGGCCTTGAGCACCGCGGGGGTATCACTCAAGGGGTCGATGCTGATGGAGTAGAAAAAGATGTCCTTGCCGACCCGGTCGCCGAGCAGTTTCTGCACCTGGCGCAGGCGCGCGGTTTCCAGCGGGCAGGAATCGCTGCACGAGGTGAAGATGAAATTGATCACCACCACCTTGCCCTTGATCAGGTCATCGAAAAAATGCACCTGCCGACCGTCCTGGTCGGTCAGCAGGGTGTTGGGGAAATAGTCGCCACCCCACGGGCTGGCGGAGTCGACGATGGCTGTTTCCACAGGTGCTGATGCGGGGATGGGTGCGGGTGTCGACGGTGTCGGTTTGGCGATCAGCAGCTGGCTGACCAGCAAACCGGTAGCCAACAAGAGCACTAGGTGCATGCCCAAGGCACGTGAACGGGGTGTATGCGGATTCATGTCGACACCTCGATCCTTGGCGTCAACAACCACGTGAAGGGAGCGCGCGCTCTTCTGTCCATCACCAGCGCCTCATGTGCGTGAAGAAGGTGATGGTGCTTCTGCAAAAGCCTCGCCAGCTTGTAACTTTTTTATACAAAGATGCTAATACCCGGAAAAACAATGGCTTACCAATTCAGTCGCCATGACCGGGAACAATGATTGGGGAATAACACCCGCTAGCGGGGAAAGATCGCCCCCAGATTCAGGGGCCGGGTAGATCAGCGGGGTACACCCTCCCAGCCACTCAAGAGACCAACCTGAACGACAAACGAACACGGGTGCCCTCTCCTTCTCGACTGTCGAGGGTCACAGCGCCGCCAAAACGCTCCATGATCCGTTTGACCAGGACCAGCCCGACACCCAGCCCGCCCTGCTTGGTGGTAAAAAAGGGGCGGAACGCCATTTTTCGTTGTTCTTCGCTCATGCCTTTGCCGGTGTCGCTGACCACCGCGCACACGCCGCGGGCATCGGTCGGCTCCAGGGTGATGGCCAGCGTCCCGCCTTCGTCCATGGCCTCCAGCGCATTGGCCAGCAAGCTGTTGAGGATCTGCGTCAACTGCACCTGCTGACTCATCACCATGGGTGTCTCTTTGGGCTCGAACACCACGTTGACCCGGGCCTTGGCGATCTGTTGCTCGAAGGCCATGAGGCTGTCATGCAAGGCCGCCACCAGGTTGACCGGCTCGGCATCGTCATTGATCGGTCGCAAGGACTGCAGCAACTCCCGCACCCACTTCGACATGCGATCGACCTGCCCGATGATGTCGCTGATGTTCTTGTGCGCCGCGCCACTGTCGAACTCCAGCGCCAGTTCGGCGCTTGAACGAATGGTCGCCAATGGATTGCGCAAGCTGTGGGCCACCGCCGAAGACATCTCGCCCAAGGCAACAAAGGTTTCATTGGTGATCAGCTGCTTTTGTTGCGTCGCCAGCAGGTTCGCCGCGCGGCGCACGATCCAGTACAGCCCGAAATAAATCAGGCCGCCGCCCAGGGCCGTGGCCAGCCAGATCAGCACCAGCCCGCGCTCCATGCGACTGATCAGGTCCTTGGGTTCCTTGTAGATCTCGACCATTGCCGTGACGTTCTTGCCATCGGCATCAAACAGGGGAATGTAGTTCTCGATGAAGATGTATTCCGGCGGCGTGATGAACTTCTGTTCCATGCGCGTCTTGTCTACGTCATGGTAACTGGCCGACACCGGGGTCTTTGAAGCGAAGGCCTCATCGAGGTCCTCGTCGGCATGGATCGTGGTGCCCATCAACGCCGGGTTGGTCGACCAGATCACCATGCGGTCGGGAGCATAAATGTTGGCAAGGATCACGTCCGGCAGGTGTTCGATGTGGTCGAGAAATTCGCCACGGGCATTGGCGCGGGCCATCGGGTCGACGTCGGGAAATTCACGATCCTTGCGTGGGTCGAGCAGTTCGCCCATGGTCCGCACATTGGGAATCGCCACATGGCGCACCTCGGCCGAGGCAATCGCCTGAATGAACTGCGAGGTCAGCAATGCATCGCGCTGCACGCTTTCGGTAATCACGAACCTGGTCGACACCGCACCCAGCGCCACTGCCACCGTGCCGATCACCGCCAAACTGATGAGCGAAAACCAGCGCAGCAGATTGAACGGCTGTTTGCGCGTGCTCAGACGAACGTCGCCTTTGTCGGACTCGAGTGTTTTTGCCAGCGTGGTCATGGACGTTATTCTCGGACACCCCCCTATAGGGTTATAGCCCACTGCTGGCAGTTTGCCCGACTCAGGACTGCCTCCTTCCCGCCTTGTCCCGTTATCCCCATCTACCCCCAATCCTGGGGAAATAAGCCCGATGCCATCATTGTGATAACCGCGCCTGGCCGTCTGTAAAACGCCCGTTTAGCGGGCCTCTCAGCGCTGTTTTCACCAATTGGCATGGGAGTTGCCGAAGCCCTCCCAACTGACCCATATCCAAGGGGCAGGTACTCTGATAGAGGGAATACACATGCACCCTTTACTGTCCAAAACCGTGATCGCAGTGGCTGTGACCGCACTGGCTCAAGGCGTTGCCCAGGCCGCGTTGTTTGCCGTAGACCCCGGTCCTTATCAGCCGGCTACAGGTGGTTTCGCTGCCTGGTATCAGGATACCCACGGTCGGACCCTCGACTTGTGCTTATCAAAGGCTGTCAGTTCCAGGGTTCCCGGTGCTCCCGGCGCGCCTTCCTACATGTGCGTTTTGAATCCGGCTCCCGGGGTTTTCGACGACACCCTACCCATCGCTTTCCCGAGCAACTTTCCCGATGAAACGTTCTGGTTCACCGGCGAAGGTTCCATCGTCGATGCGGCCCGGGGCATCGACCTGACATTTGTCAGCGCCATCGAAGCTGCCTTCGCCGCGGAAGAGGTCAAAGAAGGCGATCAGGTCAGTTTTGGCCGTATCCGTATTCGGGTCGACGTGCCCACCGCCGGGGTCTACACCATCACCCACCCCTACGGCGTCGACATCTTTGATGTTCCGGCCGGTGGAAACCGCGCGATCAACATGACGCGCGACATCGGTATCGGTTCGCCGAAAACCTACGACGGCGCACTCAGAAGCGACATTGGCCCGTTTCTGCGCAGCGTCAACGGCCCCTACACCGAGACCAACCCGGACACAGGTCAAGCCGATCAATTCATCGGCGATCCGAACCTGGCCGAGGCCTTCACCGGCAGCCCTTTCAATACCAACTACATCCGCATCGAAGGGCCTAACGGACTGGATTTGCGCACGACGGTGATGACCATTTCCGGCAAGTTGTCGACGGTGGTCCGCCCCACTCCCATGATCACCGAGCGCAGCACTTATTCGCGTAAAGCCGGGGAAAGCGCTGCGGTGGCGCAGCAGGATGTGTTCGTGATGGCGCCACCGCCACCGGCCACCGTGACCCTGGACAGCAATAGCCCGGTGCTGAACCTGACCGAGGCCGACTCCACCGGCCACTGGTACGCCCAATCCGCCACCAACCCGACGTTGCCGAGCAATCTGGTGGTGACGGCCGACAACCACCTGGCCATTCCCACCAGCACGCCCACGACCCTGTCCATGCCATTGACCGATCTGGTGGTGATCTCGCAGGCCCAATACAGCCTCAACAGCGGCCAGATCACCATCGTGGCGTCGACCAGCGATGAAACATCGCCACCGGTCCTCACCGCCACCACCGGTACCGGTGTCGCCATCGGCTCGCTCAGTGGCGATGGCGCGGTGAAGTCCCTGTCGACCGGCATCTCGCCGATTCCACCGGCCAAGGTTCGGGTGACGTCATCCAATGGCGGCAGCGATACCGAAGAAGTGGTCATCGTGCAATGAACGCACATAGGTCCAGATCCTCATCAGGAGGCATCATGAACAAATTGCCACGCCTGGCGCTCAACGCCCTGGGACTGACTCTATCGCTGTCCGGCAGTGCATTCGCGCAACTGGCTGCCGTCGACCCCGGCCCTTACACCTACGCCACGGGGAAATTCCCCATGTGGTATCAGGACAACAATCTGTTGAAGCTGGAGCTGTGCCAGTCGCGGGCGACCAGCTCGCGGTCGCCGGGTGCGCCCGGCGCACCCGCCTACATGTGTATCCTGAACCCGGAACCCGGGGTTTACGATGACACCCAGCCGATGGTGTTCCCGGATAACTGGCCACCGGAAACGTTCTGGTACCTCGCCGAGACCACCATCAACGATGTCGGCGGCTATGGCGTGGATGCCTACGTGGCCGGGATCGAAGCGGCATTCGCCTCCGAAAACCCGATCGACGGAGACCAGGCCAGCTTTGCGCGGATTCGTCTGCGGATAAACATCCCTATCGCCGGGGTTTACACCATCACCCACCCCTACGGCGTGGAAACGGTCAACGTCACCACCCCGGGTCGTCGGGCGATCAACATCACCCGCGACATCGGCATCGGCGCACCGGGTAACTTCTCCGGCGCCCTGAATGGGGAAGTCGGGCCATTCCTGCGCAGCGTCAACGGTCCCTACACCGAAGTGAACCCGGACACCGGCGCCATCGATACTTTCATCGGTGACCCGAACCTTAGCGAAGCGGTCACCGGCAGTCCGTTCAATACCAACTTCCTGCGGGTCCAGGGTCCGGCCGGGACCATCCAGACCAACCTCTTTACCGTGTCTGGCAAAGTCCTCGACAACCGTGCGCAAACCCCGGTGGAAATCGGCCGCGCCACTTACCGTCGTACCTCTTCAGATACCCGGGTGGAGGTCTTCGGCAAATCGGCCAACAGTTCCAGCCTGTGCTTCCGCGAAACCGTGGCCCTGGTCCCCGGACCACCGTTGACGCCGTGCCTGACCAACATGCTCGGCAGCAACGGCCAGTTCTTCGGCCATCGCCTGACGGGCACCACCGTTCCTCCACTGGTGGTGGTCACCGCGACCGACCCGAGTGGTACGACCCGGCCGACGGCGGTGTCGAGCAAAGTCACCGACGTGGTGAAAGTCCAGACCGCGCGCTACAGCTGGGACAATCGCAGCCTGCTGATCGAAGCCACCTCGTCTGACGAAGTGGTGGTACCGGACATGGTTGCCCAGGGATTCGGACGCCTGACGAAATCCGGCACCTTGCAGCGCCTGACCGTCGCCGATCTGCAACAGCCACCGGCCACCGTCACGATCAAATCCGCCTCTGGCGGCAGTGACACCGAGCCAGTCGTTGTCGTCGGCTCGGCACCGGATACCGGTGAAAACCAGGCACCGATCGCCCTCGCGGACAGCGGCAGCACCAGCTTCGGCGTGCCGATCACACTCAACCTGCTGACCAACGACAGCGACCCAGACAACGACACACCGCTGAGCATCACCGCGCTGACCCAACCGGCCACCGGCCAGGGCACCGTGGCGCTCAACGGATCGACCGCCGTCGTCTACACACCGCCAGCGGTGGTCAACGCTCCGCTGACCACGACCTTCACCTACAAGGCGCAAGACGTCAAAGGGCTGGCTTCGACCACTGCGGCGACCGTAACCATCACCGTGGCGCCTAACCAGCCTCCAGTGGTCGTCGCCGACAGCATCGCGACTTTGGGTGTGTCGGTACCGATCAACGTGCTGGGCAACGACAGCGATCCGGAAGGCAACGTGCCGCTCGCCATCGACAGTTTCACTCAACCGCAAGCAGGTCGTGGCAGCGTCACCAGCAACGGCACGGTCCTGACCTACAACCCGCCGGCCACGGTCACCTCGGCTTTCACCACGACCTTTAACTACTTCGCCCGGGACAGCTTCGGTGCTGTGTCGACGTCGCCGGCCACGGTCACGGTGCAAGTCTCGCCACGGCCTGCCGCGGAAACCTTCGCGGTGACCGCAGCCACGGTGACGGCCCGTTCCAACAACCGCTTCAACTGGGACTTCACCGGCACCTCATCGGTGACTACCGGCAACACCATCACCGTCCAGGTGACCACCCCGACCGGACTGGTAACCCTGGGTAGCACTGCGGTGCCGTTGACCGGACGCTGGAGGCTGACAGTGAGCAACAGCACCACGGTGGTTCCGTCGGCGAACCCGACCGCCACCATCACCTCGTCCCAAGGCACCGTGCGCACGGTGCAGGTGATCTCGAACTGAGTCCGGGCCCCATTCACTCGGTGAGTGGATGGGGCCGTTCTCTTCTCAAAAGGACAACACCATGAAAACGCCGACCGCCGCCCTGCTCTGCCTGCTTCTGCTTTGCAGCAGTGCTGGCGTGCACGCCGACGATTTGATGGAGAACGACGACCTGGCGCCCGCCGCCGATCTCGGCGAGCTGCCCCCTCCAGTGGGCCAGCACGCACTGATCGACCAGAACGGCCAGGCCAACATCGCCCTGTTGCAACAGAACGGTCAGTCGCTGCTCGGCCAGATCGTGCAGTCGGGCAGCAATCAGGAAGCTTACATCCTGCAGCAAGGCAGCGACCTGATGGCCTTGATCAACCAGCAAGGTTCCGGCAACGCCGCGTCGATCACCCAGACGGGCAGCCACAACCGCGCGCAGATTTCCCAGAACGGCAACAACAACGACGCCAACATCGTCCAGGCCGGCACGGGGCAGCAAAGCGCTGTGACCCAGGCAGGCAATGGAATGAGCGTATCGGTCACTCAATATCGCTAAAGCACTGCACCACTTGGAGGTTCCATCATGTTCAAACTGACGCCCCTTACCGCCGCCATTCTGGTCATTGTCAGTGCCCAGGCGTTGGCCGACGACAGCGTGTCCACCCAAAACCAGCTCGGCGACGCCAACATTGCTGATGTGAAGCAAAGCAGCGCGCCGTTCAGTACGGCCACCCAACAGCAACTGGGTGCGGGCAACGATGCGGCCGCCGTGCAGGATACGGCCACCAGCACCATTACCCAGACCCAGGTCGGCGACTACAACGCCGGCTACGCCGAGCAACTGTACGAAGACAACAGCACCATCACCCAGGACCAGACCGGCACCTTCAACATCGCCCACGCCAGCCAGTCCATCGGTCTGGGTGCCAGCGAGGCCGTGCAACAGCAAACCGGCAACGGCAACTTCTCCTTCGTGTACCAGGACAGTCAGGACGGCACTTCCGGCCAGACCTACCAGTTCGGTGACGGCAACGAAGCCAACATCGAGCAGATCCAGCCGGGCATGGCCAACAACGCGGTGATCATCCAGTACGGCACCACCAACTACGCCACCGCCGAACAAATCGGCCACATGGCCGGCCAGATCGACATCAACCAGGCCGGCAGCACCAACTATGCCTATGGCGACCAGCGTTATGGCGAGGGTGGCACCCTGACCATCAACCAGTACGGCGACGGCAACGGCACCGAAGTCTGGCAAGACACCCAGCTCAACAGTCAGGCCACCATCAACCAGTACGGCCAGACCAACGAAACCATCGTCGACCAGAGCTTCGGCGAAAACAACGTGGCCAACGTGCTGCAAGTCGGCGACCTGAATGCCGTTTACGCCGACCAGTTCGAGTCCGTCGGCTCCACACTCGGGATTTATCAAGAAGGCACCGGCAACGTGCACTTCACCTACCAGAGCGGCGACAGTCACGTGCTCAACACCAACTCGGTGGGTAACGACAACAAGGTCTACGCCAGCAACTGGAAAGGCCCGCAACTGGGCGGCCAGTTCGGCAGCAGCCAGCGCGCCACCGTCAACCAGACCGGCAACGGCAACATCGCCAGCTTCCAACAGGACGGCATCGGCCACATCATGACAACCAACCAGACCGGCACCGGCAACAAAACCACAGTCAGCCAGGCCAGTGCCTACAACGAGCTGTACTTCGACCAGAACGGCACCGACAACATCCTGATTTCCGACCAGCGCGGCACCACCAACCTGGCCCAGGGCATCACCAACGGCACCGGCAACAGCACCGAGTTCAACCAGGAAGGCACCGGCAACCAGGCGTTCACCACCCAGCTGTACGGCGACGACAACATGATCACCGTCAAACAGGCCGACATCATGAACGTGGCGTATGTGACCCAGGGCGGCACCGGCAACATCGCCAGTGTCGACCAGAGCGGCATGACCCAGACCGCGACCATTCAACAGATGGGTTCGGCCAACCAGGCGACTGTGTTGCAGCAGTAATCGCGGGGCATGAAAAAACCGCGGCCCTTGGGGAGAGGGTCGCGGTTTTTTTTGCAGGTTCGAAATGACATGGCTGCTTGTCCCGCCGCCTTCGCGAGCAGGCTCGCTCCCACAGTTGAATTGGGTGCATCCGCGAAAGCCAGGTCGGCTCGCAGGCCGCCTCGCTGGCAAGCCAGCTCCCACATGGGACCGTGGGCAACTGCCAAAATCAGGTCGGCCCGAAGGCCGCCTCGCTTTGGCTTTTCGCGGTGTCCGCCCCCTCGAGAGGCTTCGTTCCGGTTCTGCGCAGTGGGCAACCCGGCATGGATGCCGGGTTAGCCGCGCACGGCCATGGATGGCCGATCGCGGCGGGCCCACGGAGCAGGACCGGAGCGAGGGCACCCTGAGCCTAGGCGAAGGGCCGAACGACAGGGGCAAGAGCGCTTGGTTACTTGGCGCTTCTCCAAGTGACCCGCCGTAAGGGCGGAACCCATAGTGGCCGTTACCGCAGGAATGGATACGTACTCGGTCAACAGCATTCAGGCCGGTTGTCAGGCCGCCTTCGCGGGCAAGCCTCGCTCCAGGGGAATGAGCACATCTGCCAAAGCCAGGTCGGCTGTCAGGCCGTCTTCGCGAGCAGGCTCGCTCCCACAGTTGAACCGGGTACAACCGTGAAAGTCAGGTCGGCTCGCAGGCCGCCTCGCTTTGGCTTTTCGCGGTGTCCGCCCCCTCGAGAGGCTTCGTTCCGGTTCTGCGCAGTGGGCACCTCGGCATGGATGCCGAGGTAGCCGCGCACGGCCAAGGATGGCCGATCGCGGCGGGCCCCACGGAGCAGGACCGGAGCGAGGGCATGCCGAGCCACAGCGAGGCACCGAACGACAGGGGCAAGAGCGCTTGGTTACTTGGCGCTTCTCCAAGTGACCCGCTGTAAGAGCGGAACCCTAAGTGGCCGTTATCGCAGGAATGGATATGTACTGAGTCAATATCATTTAGGTCGGCTGTCAGGCCGCCTTCGCGAGCAAGCTCAGCTCCTACAGAAAGCACGCGTACCACCCCGATCAGGTCGGCCCGAAGGCCGCCTCGTTCACTGTTCTTCACCCTCCGGCATCACCTTGTTCTGCGTCAGGTACCGATCCAGGGTCGCCGAGCTGTCAGGCGTGTTATCCCCGGCCACCTGCCACAACCGCCGCTCAATCCCCTGAGCCAGAAGATGCCCCACCGCCGCTTCGATCGCCGACAGCACACACAACTGCGCCGGTTCGTTGGTGGTGTAGCCGACCTCGGCCTCAAGCAGTTTCTTGAACTCGATGAACTTGAACACCCCGGCGCTACGGGCCACGGAGTAGATGGTCTTGCTGGTCATCACGTTGGCCAGCACCTGCCCGCTGCGGACATCCACGGCCCGCAGGTTGATCGTGACCTGGTCTACGCGATACTCCCGGGCGATATCGATGCCCAGATAGCGTGCCCCTTCCCCGCCGCTCTTGACGTTGGTGTCGTAGGCGATGATCCCGCCTTCGAGCATCATGTTCGCCGCTTGCAGTGGTGGCAGTTCAGACTGGATGTTCACCGGCGTATTGGGTTTTTTCTGCGAGGCACGGATGATCTTGCGCTCGGTCAGCAGGTTCTGCAGCCCTTCGCGCTCCAGCACCACGAACCAGCCGCTGGCCTGCATGGCGTCCATCAGCATGCTCGCCGCGCCCTGGGTGACACTGGTGGAAAACGAGCTGGCCGGGGTCGGTTTGTACTGTCCGGTCTGGTCACGGAAGCCGTACACCACCGCCATCAACCGGCCCTTGGGTCGTGGCATGTTGAGCAGATCGTAGTAGGTCGAGGCCCTGGGGGTCAGCGTCGGGATTTTGCTGTCCTGCTCCGCCGGCAACGGCTCGCGCAAACTGCACCCTTGTAATGTCGCCAACATCAGCCCTAGCGCAATTATTTTTTTCATGTCCTTAACTCCCCGTTGACCCAATGCCCCTTCAAGGGGCCAGGCCATTCACCTGGATTTCCGAAACTTCGCCGGTCGCTCGGTCGGTCACGACAATCGTCAGTGCCCCCGAGTCATCAACGACGTTGACGATGAACGCGTCGGTGGACAGGCTCCCCGTGTTGCCGGTGGAGATGTTGTCCAGCAATTGCCCCAGCAAGCGTGATTGCAACTGACTGCTGAACCGCTCCAGGGCCGAAGTGCCGGTCAACGAGGCGCGGTCTTTCAGATCAGGGTCGTCGTAGTCGTTCTGCGCCTGGGCGTTGTTGAGCAGCCAGGTGCCGTTCAACGGGTTACCGCCAAACGAGGGATTGATGGGCGTGTAGACCAGTTCCGTCGCGTGGACCAGCCCGCAACCGCCGAGGCCGAGCAAGCAGCATCCGGTGCGCTGTAAAAACGTTTTCGTTTTCATAATTCGTCCCTCTCAAGGTCCGTGGTGTCCTGCAACAAGGCTTCCAGCTTGCGCTGGACAATCTGCCCGCGTACCCAGTCGGCGGCGTCATAGGCCTCGTCCTTGAGCTCCACGGTGTTCGGCGGCAGGAATCGCCGATAAACCAAACGTTGTTGATATTCCACGGTCACCAGGCTGCCCCAGCGAGCCGAAGGTCGTTCGCGTACCACCAGGTTGAAATCCATCGGGCTGGTGGCGCGCAGGCGTTCACTGAATGAGTAGTAAAAGTCGTGGCCGATGTGCGAGATCGTGTCGTCGATGATGAAACCCATCATTTCGTCCTCCTCGGCAGCCGAGGCCACGGAGGTGCTCAACACCAGGATCAATGCCAGGCAGAAACGGTTCATGGCTGCAACGCCTGAGGTGCGGTGGACTGACCTTTCACCGGTCCCGAGGCACCGTCGAGAAAGGCCTTCTCGGCAACAAACTGCCAGTCCTTGTAGCTGGCCATGCCGTTGAAATCCGACCACTGAGTGGGGAAATCCGCCTGCTTCAGCGGCTTGTCCGTGGACGGGCTGCTGATGCCGGTGATGCGTCCGTCGAAGCCACGCATCAGGAACCATTCGCCGCCGCCGATCGGGTCCGGGTACAGCTGGCGGATGTGATGTTTGGCGTTGGGAAAACGCTCGTCCTGCAGCAGGTCAGCGAGCTCTTTCGGGTACTGGGCCAGGCCCGGCGAGCTGCGGTAGTAGCTGCGCAATGCCTGGGCATATTGGGTGCCGACCCACAGCAACTGGCGTTCGCGGTCACGCTTGGCGGCCGTGGCCCACAACTCGCCGGCACTGGCCAGGCCCATGCCCATCACCATGATCAGAAACAGCACACCCAGGTAGGTGAAGCCGTCTTCTGCACCCGGCTTACCACTCGGAATAAAGGCTGCCATCACGCGCCCTCCCTTGGGCACCACTCTTGATATCGGCCACCCCGCCAGCCACGCCTTCGGGCGGTGCCACCAGGACCCAGGTGTCCTTGCGCTCGGCAATCGGGTCCATCGGCGGGTTACGCAGGTAACGCTGCTCGATCAGTTGTTCCAGCGAATCGGGATAGCGCCCGGTGTCGCCGTAGTAGTGATCCAGTGCTTCGCGCATCGCCGACAGGCTCTGGCGCAAGGTGGTCTCTTTGGAGGCCTCCAGGCTGTTGAAATAGCGTGGCAAGGCGATGGTCATCAGGGTGGCGATGATTGCCATGACCACCATCAGTTCCAGCAGGGTAAAACCCTTTTCCCGGCGCATAGCTCACCACTCCCGATAGGCGATGCCGTTGAGACCCTTGCCCCGGGCCTTGGAGTAAACGTCGAAGACGTCCTCGCCATCCCGTGGGTTTTCAGCCGTACTGTCATAGGAGCGCAGGCCCCAGCCGCCTTCGTCGTCACGCTTGACCGGTGCCAGCGGGTCATGGGGCAAGCGCCGCAGGAAGTAGAACTTGGCGCCCTTGGCACTGCGCACGTCACGCACACCATCAACCAGCACTTTCAGGTTCGGCGGGTAGCCGCTGCTGTTCAGCGACTTCTCGATATAGCCCGCGTCGAAAGCACGCTTGTAGGCGTCGATGGCATCGCGGATCTGGTACAGCGCGGTGCGCAGCTGCTGCTCTTTGCCCCGGCGCACCACGGTCTCGGTCAGCGGTGCGGCCATGCCGGCCAGCAGGCCGATCAGGGCCAGCGTCACCACGACTTCGATCAGGGTAAAACCGCGTTGCGAGGCGTTCATGATCAAGGCTTCCCGACGCTGACTTGCACGTGGGTGGCGACTGGCTGACCGATGGACTTGGGCTGTACCGAAGGCTTGGTTTGTACCGAAGGCTTGGTTTGTACCGAAGGCTCAGGTTGTGCCGAAGGCTCCATCCGGCGATCCGGCGCCTGGATGTGCATGCTGGTTTCGGTGCCCGTGGTGAATTCCATGTCCGACGGGCTTTGGTACGGCAGGTTGCGCACCACCCGCGGCGTGATCGACAGCACCAGCTCCGACTTGCCGACCGTGTCCTTGTTGCTGCCGAACAGGCGGCCCAGGCCCGGGATATCACCCAGACCCGGGATCTTGTTGCCGGTGGCGCCATGGTCGTTGCGCATCAGGCCGGCGAGGATCTGGGTTTCGCCATCATGCAGACGCAGGGTGGTCTGGGCGTTGCGGGTGTCGACCTGCACCGGAATCGTGCCCTGGCGGGTCGGCTCCAGCGGCGTGGCGTTGCTGACCTCCAGCGCGACCTTGATCGCCACTTCGTTGTTCAGGTGCACGGTCGGCTGCACTTCCAGTTTCAGACCGACATCCAGGTATGTCACGCTTTCGGTGATCACCGGTCCCTGGGTCGACGGCACCGAGGTGGCGCTGATGATCGGCACGCGCTGACCGATGTGAATCCGTGCCTGTTCGCGGTTGCTGACGCGGATCACCGGGCTGGCCAGGGTGTTGATGTCGTTGTCCTGGGCGTTGATCTTGGCCTGGGGCGATGGCGAGATGGTGATCCGGCTGGAGTTGATGCCCTTGAGTTGATCAAGAAGGGTCACCGCCGAACCGTCGCTGTTGACCACGCCGAAGGTGTTCGGCCATTGCAGGCCCAGGTCGAGAATGCGCTGGGTGGCAACTTCCATCACTTCCACTTCCAGCACCACTTCGGGGTTGGACTGATCTTGCGATTGCAGGAGTTTTTCCGCCATGCGGATGGCGTCACCGGTGTCGCGCATGGTCAGGGTATTGAGGCGCTCATCGACAAACACGTCGCGGGTCTTGAGCATGGTCTTGACCATGTTCAAGGCGGTGTTGGCATCGATGCTGGTCAGGTAGAACGTGCGCATCACCAGCTCTTGATAATCCTTGAGCTTCTGCGGCGAATCCGGGTAGATCAGCAAGGTGTTTTCGTTCACCACTTTCTGGTGCAGCTGATTTTGCTGGAGCAACAGCTCCACGGCGTCCTCGATGCGCACGTCGCGCACGAAGATGGTGGCTTTCATGTCCGGGCGCAGGTCCTTGTCGAAGATGAAGTTCAGACCGGCGACCTGGGACAACACTTCGAAGATGGTCTTCAGGTTGGCGTCGCGAAACTCCAGGGTCACCGGTTTGTCCAGGCGGGTACGCAGTTGCGGGTACGGGACGACATTACGGCTCTGCACCAGGCGAATGCTGCTTTGCAGTTCCAGGGCGCCTTCGTTGTTCGGGTCCAGTTCAAGGATCTGTTTGACCTGGCGGTCGGCACCGTAGATGTCGCCGCGACGCAGGTCGCCACGGGCCAATTCGAGTTTTTCATCGAGGCTGCGCATGTGATCGAGTTGGCGGATGGCGTCCTGGGCGCGACGGTTGTTCGGCTCGATGGTCAGCACCCGACCGTAGGTCAGGCGTGCCGACGCGAAATCGCGCTGGGCACGGTCCATATCGGCCTGGCTCAGCAGCGCCGTCACCGCACGGGCACGTCCGCTGGTCAGCGCCAGGTGCAGTTCGGTGTCGCGAGGGTTCTCCCGCAACCCTTCCTCGATCCGGGCCAGGCCGGCTTCGTACTGACCCGACGCCATCAGGTCAGTGCCTTCTTCCTTGGCCACCTGTGCCGAACTGCAGGCGGCCAGCCCGGCACAGAAGCCAAGGCTGATCAGCAAACGGGAATTGTTCATTGCGCGCTCCCCACAGACAAGGTCTGGGACAAATGCAGAGGCAAATAGACCAGGCTCAGTTCCATGTCGGAAATCCCCTCGATCTTCCATGTTTCGTCGATCACATCCCCTTTACGCACGACGTAGATTTTCTCGCCGTTTTGCAAAAACACTTGCAGGTCGGTGCGGTCATCCATCCTGCCGATGAACTGGAAAGGCATCGGCGGTGCAGTGGGGACCTGCACCACCGGGGCTACATTGACGGGTTGTTCGGTGACGCTGGCCAGGGTCGGCGCCGCTTTCCAGCTGCGGGCGGCAAACAGATCGCCGGCCGGGCTCAGGTCCTTGATTGCCGAGGGCGCACCGGAGGCTTTCGCCGCCGGCAGCGCGCCATGGGCCTTGCCCTTGGCGGGCGCGGCCACGGCGACCGCTTCAACGTCGCTGTCGTCGGCCGGCATGAGGTATTCGGGCAACCAGGTCAGCGCCGCGGCCACGCCGAAGAACGCCACCCAACCCACTGCTCGTTTGCTGTTCATCATGACCTCGACAGGTAAAGGGTCATGCGGATCCGGCCATTGAGGTCGGTGTCGGCGATCTTTTTGCGCTGGAACTCCACGTCTTCCACCACCACCGCCGGCAACTGGCCGAGCAAGGCGTGCAGAAAGCGCCGCAGTTGCGGGTAGCTGCCACGCACCGGCAGCAGAATCTGATAGCGGGCCAGGTGCGTCTTGGGATCGATGCCCAGCGAGTACTCACCGCGAGCCAGGGTGATGCGTTCCTGGGCGGCCAGTGCGTAGATTTTGTCGATGGCCACGGTCGCCTGGGGCTGCGATGGCAACTTGCTGCGAAAATCATCGAGCTGGCGCTGCGGAACCACCGGAGGGGCGACCGTGCCGTCTTCGACCTTGGCCAGGTACTCGTGGGCTTCGCGGGTCTGCTGGCTGATGGTTTGCAGTGACTGCCAATCCGGCAACAGGCCGGCCAGGCCCCAGGTCAGTGCTACAACCAGCAAGGCCAGTCCGGCCAGGCCAGGCACGCCGAGGCGTTGCAGGTATTCGTGGACGATCAATCTAGGGATTTGCATCGCCGATCTCCCAGGTAGCCGACAGGTTGAACCGGACCGGTTGCTCCGGCACGTTGGCGACGATTTCGTGGCTCAGCAGCGACACATCGGAGAGCTCGTCGCTGGCTTCGAGGCGCTTGTGAAAATCGAGCATGGCGTCCAGATCCTTGGCCTCGGCGCTGATCCGCACCTGGCCCTTGCGGGCGTCCGGGGTCAGGGTCAGCAAGGCAACGTTCTGCCGAGGCATGGCTTCGAGGGTGGCGAACAGCTGTTCCCAGGGGCGGCGCAATTGCTGCGAGACCTTGCGCATTTCCGCCAGGTTCTGCGCCTGCTCGCGGGTTTGCGCCGGGGTCAGGCTGACTTTGGTCCCGGTATCGCCCGTGAGCACGCGTTGGGCGGTCTGCAGGTGACCCTGCTGTTGTTCGGCCTCCCCGCTCAGGTGTTGCTGAATCGCGATGCAGCTCAGCGCCAGCACCACGCCCCCGGCCAGCAGGCTCCAGCCCAGGGGCGTCGAGCGGCGGCGTGGCTGAAAGTCGAGCATCAGGGCGCGCATGTCAGGCCACCGCCCGGGACATGACGTACAGGCAATCGTGTACGGCTGTCCGGTCCTCTTCGAGGGTGCGCAGGTGCACACCGGGTACGTCAGGGTGCGAATCGATGCGCGCCGGGGCGTGCAGGTAAATGTTCAGAGGACGTTCGCTGGTGGAGGCCTGCAAGTGGCTTTCGCGACCGATCAGCGCCGTCAGTGCGGCATCGCTGTCGCTGCTGCCCACCGAACGCACCGATGACCAGCGTCCTTCGCGGGCCACCAGCAGCACACTACGCACCGGTTCGGCGACCACGAACAGGAAGTCCCCGGCATCGAAACTTTTATCGAAATGATTGAACGCCGCCATCAGGTACGGCTGCACCGAACGCAGGCGCAGGCCACGACCGCTGACCAGGGTGCGCAGGCGCTCCAGCAGGTCTTGCGGCAACGCGGTGGCGATACGGTCGTAGCCGGCGGGTTCGGCCGAGAGCACCAGGCTCCAGGGTTGGCTCGGCGTCCCGTAGAGATCTTCGAAGCACAGCTGGGCAAAGCCGCGCAGTTCGTCGGGGGTGCTGATCTGATCGCTCCAGGGCACCAGGCAGAAACGGCTGAAGTGCCCGGAGATCACCACGGTCAACTGCGCACCGGCGCGGGCATGTTCGCCCAGCAGACGGTCAAGGGTTTCCAGGGCCACGGCCCAGGCCTGGAAACCTTCATCGATATAGCCGACGCTGCCCAGCCACAGGGTTTGATTGCCCTGCCGCTGGCCGAGGCCGACACTGTTGGCGCCGAGCACGGCGACATAACGCTCACGAGATAAAAGTGACACGATTGATCTCCTCGAGAGTGGTTCGGCCTTGTTGCACCAGTTCCAGCGCCGACTCGCGCAGCAGGCGCAAGCCCCGCTTGCAGGCGTGGGCCTTGATTTTCGAAATGGGTTGGCGCTCGACGATCATTTGCCGCAGCTCGTCGTCCAGGTGCAGCAACTCGGCGATCGCACTGCGTCCGCGGTAGCCGGTGCCACGGCAATGGCCGCAACCCTTGCCATGGACGAAGCGGTAATGGGCGACCTGTTGCGGATCGAGCCCCGAGGCTTGCAGCTCTTCTTCGCCCGGCGTGTACGAGGTGCTGCAACTGGTGCAGACCAGGCGAATCAAGCGTTGGGCCAGCACGGCGTTGAGCGCGCTGACCAGGCTGTAAGGGTCGATTTCCATCTGGGTGAAGCGGCCGATCACATCGAACACGTTGTTGGCGTGGATGGTGGTGAACACCAGGTGCCCGGTGAGCGCCGACTGCACGGCGATTTGCGCGGTATCGGGGTCGCGGATTTCGCCGACCATGATCTTGTCCGGGTCGTGGCGCAGGATCGAACGCAGGCCGCGGGCGAAGGTAAGGCCTTTCTTCTCGTTGACCGGAATTTGCAGCACGCCCGGCAGTTGGTATTCCACCGGATCTTCAATGGTGATGATCTTGTCCACGCCGTGGTTGATCTCGGTGATCATCGCGTACAGCGTGGTGGTCTTGCCGCTGCCGGTGGGGCCGGTGACCAGCACCATGCCGTAGGGTTCGGCGGCCAGCCGGCGCAGTTGGCGCAGGGTTTCCTCTTCGAAGCCCAAGGCCTGCAATTGCACGCCGCATACCTTGTCGGCCAGGTCCTGTTTGTCGAGTACCCGCAGCACCGCGTCTTCGCCAAAAATGCTTGGCATGATCGACACCCGGAAGTCGATCTGCCGGCCGCTGATGCCGATCTTGAAGCGACCGTCCTGGGGTACGCGTTTTTCACCGATGTCCAGTTCGGCCATGACCTTGACCCGGGAAATCACCTGCTCGGCGAACTCGCTACCCTGGATCTTGCTGATGTTGTTCAGTACGCCATCGATGCGGTACTTGATCACCAGGCCGCTGCCGGTGGTGCCCAGGTGAATATCGCTGGCGTGCATTTTCAGCGCGTCGTAAAGCGTCGAGTTGACCAGTTTGACCACCACGCTGGAGTCTTCGCTGATGCTGGTCAGCGACAGGCTTTGCAGGTTATCGATTTCGGCGTTGGCGTCGGCCTGGGCGTTGAGCGATTCCACGGCGTGGAAACTCTCTTCGTGGCGCGCCAGGTAGGCTTTGAGGTCGTCGGCGTGCACCAGATACAGCGGCGCGCCGTGCAGGCAATCGTCGATCCAGGCCAGGCGAGCCGTGTCGAAGGGGTCGGCAAACACGCCGATGACCTGCTCGTCGTGACGCAGCAAGGTGAATTCGCGCTTGAGGCATTGGGCCAGGGTGACCCGGTCGAACACCGGGGTGGCTTGAAACAGGCTGTCGGTGTCGAGCACCGGGTAATGCAGGGTCGCGCCCAGGCACTGGATGAAAGGCATGGGAGCCAGTTCGCACAACGCCCCAAGGGCATCCAGAATCCGCTCGCCGGATGTAGCGGCCAGAGAACGTGCCCGGGCCAATTGCTCACTGGAAAAACGTGGGGGTACACACTCCAGCGACACAGCATCGACGACAAGGGATAGACGGTCCATGACTTGCTCTCCAACGCCCGGGGCTTTGAGCCCTGTCGGCGCGGCGAGCTTTCGCGGCGGCTGCCGGAACGTCTTGTCGCGCCACTACTCCCCGGTGAGCAATTGTTCGTCGTCTGGCGCCTTGGAGGCCGTACTTCGTCGGCGATCCGCAAGCACCCAACTACCGTCGTACAACTGCAGCGGGAAACTTTCGGTCCTGCTCTGGCGTCGTTCGACAAAGCCTTCGCAACTGTTCACACCCGCTTTGGGTTCGCGCTGCATCCCCAGAAGATCAAGCACTGCACGGGCCAATTCCGCCAACGGAAACGGTTTGAACAGGATATGGCTGACTCCCAGTTGCCGGGCCCGCTCGCACACCTCTGCGGTTGGATGCCCTGTGATCAGCACAAAATGACACTTCCTGTTCTGGCGGACGGCATCGAGCACCTGAAAGCCTTCCATATCGGGCAAGCGGTAATCGAACACCATCACATCGGGTGAAAAGCGTTCGGCTTCGCCGACGGCTGATTCACCGCTGTGAGCAATCCGGACTTCCAGCCCTTGCGCCTGCAGGTAACCCTGGAGGTTTTCCGCCAGCAGCTGTTCGTCTTCAACAACCAGTACTTTGTTTAACAAGGTGGACTCCTTGAAACCGCAGGTCCGAATACCGAACCTGGCGGAGTGCGCGCCTTACAAGGTCTAACGCACACTTCATGCCAGGCTGAGCGCCGGTCGTTTTATCGCTTCATGTCCTTGAATTTAAAAACAATGCCTTTTCGTCCACGTACCCCACCCCCCAAAAACGGGGAAAGCCGAACGGGTGTGCATTGATGCTTTTCCCCACTTTTGGGGGACCGCTCAATCGTCGTCAATCCGTTCGATACGATTGCTGGAACGCAGTTGCGCCAGCACCTGTAGACGAGCCTTGACCTGTTTCTGTCGGGCGAGGTAAGCCCGAACCATGTCAAGTCCTTGCTCTTCTGTGACATTGGCTGCCTCCATTCGATTCTGCAAATAGATCAAATGCCAGCCCACCGCCGTGCGCACCGGTGCGCTGACGGCTCCTGGCGCCAGGGCAAAGGCTGCCGTCTCGAACTCGGGTAGCATGCGTCCACGAGGAAAATAGCCCAGATCGCCACCCTGGCTGGCCGATGCATCTTCGGAATCGCTGCGAGCGACGCTGGCGAAGTCTGCCCCTTCATTGATCTTCTTGCGTATTGCCTCCAAGCGTAGTCTCGCCGCTGCAACAGTGGAAGCCTCCGCGCCCTGAGGCACCTTGATCAGGATATGCCTGACCTGTATTTCCTCGGGCCGGTTCATCTGGGCGCGGTGCTCTTCGAAAAACGTCCGGACCTGTTGTTCGTCAGGCGCGTCAACCCTGGTGAGTTCGCTGAACACCTGCTGCGCCGCCAGGTCCCGACGGGTGTACTCGATATAGGCGGCCTCATCGAAACCGGCGTCCTCCAGGCGCCGGGCGAACACCTGCGCGCCCCCCATGGCCTGACGCGTCTGGTCCACCTGGCTTTGCACCGTGGCATCGCTGATCACCACCCCGCGCTTGCGCGCTTCCTGCCAAAGCAGCTCCTTGTCGATCAAGGCGTCCAATGCCGCCTGGCGCAGCTGTTTGTAGGCGCTGGGGCTGCGAATGCTGGCGACCGCCCGGCCCTGATCCTCCAGATACTCGGCGAAATAGCGTTCCAGGCGCAGTTGGGAAATTTCCTCGCCATTGACCCGGGCCGCGACCTGGCCATTGCTGCAAAACGCCACAGGTACCCACAACGTCAACAGGATCAATAGAGTGTTGAGTTTCATGTTCGGCCTCCGGTCAGGGCATGGCGGCAATGGGTTTGTAAGGAGCAACCAGATAGAAGCGCTGGTCAGGCAGATCGACGGTGACGACATGGGCGCCGTTCAGGCCCAGGCGCCGGCCCGGTCCGAAACTGATCAGCGGCGTCAGGCCAGTATCGAAGTCATGCAGGCCCTCCAGGGCACTGACCAGTTTTTCGCGGCTGGCGTCGCGCCCGGCCTGTTTCATGCCTTCGCTGAGCAGCATCATCGAACTGAACGCCCCCACCTGCAGCACCGCGTGCTCACCCCCCAGCTTCTGGCTCTCGCGCAGCTGGGTCAGGGCCAGGCGCCCGGCCATCGTCCAGTCGCTGGGCACGAAGGGATAGGCCAGAAACACTCGCCGGGAAAAGTCGCTGGGCATTTGCAACAGATCCCCCGCTACCTGATTCGACGCGGCGAACAGGTAGGGCACCTGCCCCGCCGTCTGCAAACGTTCGGCCAGGCGACTGAAACCGCTGCTGCTGCCCAGGTAGAACACCGAGCGCGAGCCCAGCGGCAATTCGTCCTGCGCCGACTGCCGGGCTTGCAGCCGCACATTCTGCCAGGCGTTGTCTTGCAGGTACCGGGCAAGCTTTTCTGCAGCCAGCCGTTGGCCGGGCTCGTCCGGGTAGGTGATCATCGTCGGTCCCTGCAGCACCCGCAAACTGGCGGCGGCGTAGTTGGCCAGGGCGATCATCTGCTCACGCAGCCCCGGCAGCGGCTCGAAAATCTGCCGGCTGACCTGGGCCGAGCCCTGCAACGACAGCGGCCCGATCAGCGGCACACCGGCCTGTTCCAGGCGTGGTGCCAGTTCCGCATCAAGGGCCGGTGCCAGCGGTGCGATCAGGGCGAACACCTGTTCCTGTTCGATCAGTTGGTTGAGCGCTTTCTCGGCGCTGGCACGATCGGGACCCGGGTCAAGAATGGTCAGGCGCAGTTGCCGGCCATGAATCCCGCCCGCCTGGTTGATGCGCGCCACGCAGCCCTTGAGCACCGCCGCCACCGTGGCGCCCTCCTCGCTCAACACCCCGGAGCCTGGCAACAAGGTGCCCAGGTGCAGACTGTTGGGGCTCAGGCCCGGATCGCGGTCCTCGGCCAGGCGCTTGAGGTACGCCGTGAGGTTGCGCTGATCGTTCATCGACAGCACGAACCGCGGCATCGCCGGGTCCAGCCGATTGTTGCCCGGATCGCGTCCTTCCTGCACGGCCCTGGCCAATGTGCGGTCGGTGTAGGCCGGGTACGTGCGTCCATTGACCTGTTGTTGGCCATAGGTGCTGCTGAGCCGTGACCAGGTCAATTCCGGCGGTCGTACCCCACCCTCGGGACGCCCCAGGCCATCGGCGCCATGGCAATTGGCGCACGGCAGGCTGGTCGCCGGCAGCAACATGCCCGCCGCCCCGACCCGCGCCATGATCGGCTCGCCACTGGCCGACACGCCCTCGCGGTACAAGCGCTTGCCGGCACTTTCGCTGGGGGTCAGCGGCAGCGCCTGGACGGTCAGACTTATACCAACCTGTATGAGCAGGCCGAGGATCAGGGCGTTTTTCATGGTGCGGACTCAACGACCGGCCACGGGCATTGTCAGCAACTGCAAGCGCTGGGCAATGGCAGCGGCCGGGGCGTCGGGACGGATTTTGCTCCAGCGCTTGTTGGCGACGTCGCCGACGATCAGCTGGGTTGAATGTTGCTCGGGCGTCGGGATGATCTGGCCGATGCGCCCCAGCACCAGATCCATTTGCGCCTTGTCGCCGGTAAGAAAAAACCAGTGGGGCCCATCGACGCCCTGCTTCAAGGTGTAAGCCTTGAGTACCGCCGGCGTGTCACGCAGCGGATCACTGGTAAGGGAAATAAAGGTGATGCCGTCCGCCTTGTCACCCAGCACTTCACGCACTTGCTTGAGCTTTTGGGTGATCAACGGGCAGGCATCGGAGCAACTGGTGAAAATCACATTGAGCAGCACCACGCGGTTCTGCAACGCGTCGCTGTAGAAGCGCAGGGTGTTACCGTTCTGGTCCTGCAACGGCGTGTCGGTGAACCAGGTTTTTGCATCATGGGTCCCGCCCGCCGGTTGCGTTGCAACCGCTTCAGGTGCCGCCGGTTCGGGCGCGGTCGCCGGTTGCCCGTGTCCCTCGTGGGAAAATGCCAGGAAGCTGATGATGCAAAAACACATGGTCAGGAAAATCAAGGCGAGCGCTTTCATGGCTGATGCTCCATGGCAATGGCGGTGTGCTTGGTGTGGGCGTTGCGCTGGCCGCTGAGTTTCTCGACTTCACGGCTGAGCACGGCCGGGTCGGTGAAGCCGTAATAGCGCGTCCAGTGACGGCTGTTGCCGTCACCCACCAGGATCAAGGGTTGATGGCTCTTGAAATCACCACTGAAGCTGCCCAGGCCCTTGAGGGTTTCGTTGACCGACTGCGGCGAACCGGTGAGCCAGCTCCAGCCCGGACCGTTCTGGAAAGTACGGGCATAGTCGTTCAGGCGTTTGGCGTCGTCGCGCTGCGGGTCGATGCTGATCGACACCAACTGCACCTCACTGCCGACCCGGCTACCCAGTTGTTTTTGCACCTTGCCCATGATCGACGACACCACCGGGCAGACCGTGGTGCAACTGGTATAGATGAAGCTCATGACCACGATCTTGTCGTTCACCAGGTCTTTTTCCAGACGCACTGTCTTGCCGTTCTGGTCCACCAGCGCCACGTCGGCGAACTTGACCTGGGCGCGCTCCGGACCGGCATTTTTGGCCGGTGCATGGCCAGCATGTTCATCCGCCGAATGCGCCATGGCCTGACCGACACCGACGGCCAACAGGCAGAGCGTCAGCAGTCCACGATGTGCAAATCGATTCATGTCGATGTCCTCTCAATGAGTGGCGCCGGGCAACACCCGAACACTGGCAAACGTCTGGTCGTCGAAGGTCGCGCCCAGGGATGCCGCACGTACGTGCAGGTACCAGGCGCCTTTCTGATCGAGGGTCACCGGGGCTTCGTAGATGCCGTTGCCGACCTCCCGCGCGGCGACCCGTTGTGGTCGTGAACTGGGCGCCAGAAAGTAGCGTACCTGCACGTCCTTGACCCCACTGCGCTGGACCTTCTGCTTGCCCTCGACGATGCGGAAACGCACCACGTAAGGGCTGCCCTGGGTGGCGGTGGATTTATCGAGCATGAACTCCACTTTTGGCACGCCCGCCTGTTGCGCAGCGTTGTTGTTCGCCTCCACCACTGTGCTGAAACAATGGATGATGTTCGGCTGGTTGAGCAGGAACGCCACGTCGAAACGCCCGGCCGGTGGCAGCTTGATCCGCGCGCTGTACAACCCCGGCTCGATTTCGCGCAGGCTGCGGTCGATGACCAGCGCCGCCCGCGCCACTTGCCCGCGATTGGGGTAACCCGACATTGGCGCGTTCATGCCTTCGGCATAGAAATAGGTGGTGTTGTCCGCCGGGTTGACCACGAACACCGAATTCTCGTCCCGCGACACCCCCAGGCTCGATGCCAGCGGCAGGTCGCCGGCCAACCGTGGCGGCTGGGTACCCGCCTCGAAACCCTGACTGATCGGCTGGCGACCTTCACCCAGCGACGACAGGTTGATCATTGTCACCTTGGGCGAGGCCAGTCCGCGAATGTAGGCATAGGCCTTGGTGAACACCACTTGATAGGGTTCGGCAGACACGTCCAGTTCATGGATCAGTGAATCGGTCGCCGCGTCGATCACCGAGGCCTGGTTTTCCAGGGTGTTGAGCACGATGCCGAACCGGCCGTCGGCGCTGAAACCCATCGGCCCCAGGCCCTGTTTCATCTTGATCACCCGCCGCACCGACTGACTCGCGGCGTCGACCACGGTGACCGTGCCGTCCTTGCCATCGGCCACATACGCGGCACCGGACAATGGCGAGTACACCACCGACAACGGGTGCGAACCGGTCCTGAGCTGTTTGATCAGGGTCAGGCTGGCGATATCGATGATGCTCAGGGTGCCATCGTCGCGATTGGTGACGAAGGCGAAGCGGCTGTCCTTGCTGAAGGCGATTTCATGGTGCCCGGCACCCGTAGCCAGGTGTTTGAGGGTCTTGAGGCTGCCGGTGTCGATCACCGTGACCCCGGAGTGCTCCGTGGATTTGGCATTGTTGCCAACCCACAGCAGGCGTTCATCCGGTTGCAGGGCTACACGCACCGGGTTACTGCCGGCGGCCACCGAGTCAATCAGCTTGAATTGTTCGCTGTCGATCACCGCGACTTCATTGGCGGTCGGCATCGAGACGAAAACACGTTTGTTGTCCTTGGGGGTGACCCAATCCATCGGCGGTTGCTTGATGTCGATCCGTGCCATGGTACTGGTGATGCCGCCCACCGACACCGACGGGTCGACCACCGAGACGCTGGCATCGCGGTTCATCACCAGCAGGAAGTAGCCGTTGAGGTCGAGCAGCGGACGTGCACCGATGCTTGATTTGAGGAAGACGCCAACCCGTGACTTGCAGCTATTTTCGCGGCCCTGGGCCTGGTCGGCGGCAGCGGCTTCCGGGTCCAGCCAGGCACCGGGAGCGACACCCGCCAGCGGTTGACCCGAGGCTTTGTCCGTGACACGAAATTGCACGTCGGCGAATTCGCCTTCACGCAGCACGCCGTCTGCGGCCAGCGGCCGTACTTCGAGCCCCACCGAGACACCATCACGCTCAAGGGTCTGGCCGCTCCAGGTGTTGGGCAACGCCACCTCGCTGAGCATGACCGGAGGCGACGTGCGCGATACTCCCAGCCCGATCAGCGCCACCCCGATAACCAGGGCGAACCCGGCGAATGTGATGGTCCTGTTCATGTCCCTACTCCCCTTCAGATCTTCGTCTGCCTCGTTCCTGCGCAGCCCTTGTGCGGGGGCGGTGTCGCCCCCCCCTCATCTCCACCTACGGTACCGGCGCCGGTTCCGGCTCGTTGGTTACCCGCAACAGTCCCCACATCCCGGCGGCATTACCGAAGGAGGCGTTGTCGCGGTACAGGTAGTCCCCCGGTATCGCATTGCTGCCCCCGGCGCTCGGGTGCATGAAGCTGAAGTGCGCCGCCGGCAACACGCTTTCCCGGGCGCCGATGTACATCGACATCGGGTTGTAGCCGAACCTCACCGAACCCACGCCCGGCGTGCCCATCGGGTAACCACCCGGATCGCTCTTCTCCGACTGGAACGGGTTGACCGACCAGACGTGGCCATCGAGCTGGAAGGTCGAACCGCGGCTGCCACCGGACGGCATCAGGATGTGCGTACGGAACGGTTGCCCCGGCTTGGCGTAGAACACCGGCGTTTGCGGATCGCTGCCCACCAGCGCGTTGCTGTAGGCCATGTGCGCGTTCGGCACATCGCCGAAGGTGCCAGGGCTGCCGGCGTGACCGAACGGCGCATCCGGGGCCAGGCCAAAGCGGAACCACATCGGCTCGACCTTGTAGTTGATCGCCATGCTGGCGTTGTCCTTCGGATCGTTCGGTACACCGTTGCCTTCCGCAGCAATGCCTTCCACCGGCCGCCCATTGGCCCAGCGCGTGTTCAAGGCACGCTGCCAGACCATCGCAAAATCGCGATAGGTGGTCTGACCCGATGCGGTGACCGTGGCCGACGCGCGCTTGGCATCCTCGACCCAGGTGGAACCGATCGGCAGGATGCTCATCGCACCCCCCAGGCCTTTTTGCGGCTGTTTGATGACGTCCGCCGGGGTGACGTTCAACCCGCCGAATTCCACCGCCGTGGCGCTGATGTTGTCGACGTTGCGTCCCAGCTGGGTGATCGGCTTGCCTTCACGCTCCAGGTGCCCGGCGTAGTACTGGTAGGTACGGGTCGGGTACGCGCCGGTCGTGCCGACACGCGGTGGCACGGTCTGGATCGGGTTGGCGCCGACGTTGGCACCGTCGGATTTGGTGATGTCATAGGCCAGCAATTGCGTGTGCAGGCCGACATGACTGGATGGCCGCAACAGGTTGTTGTTGAACGTGGTCGAACCCATGCCATCGTTACGGTCACGCTTGGCCAGGCCTTGCATGATCGCAGTCTGGGCCAGGTCCGGCATCACGCTCGGCAGGCGGTTTTCCAGGGTGATGTTGATGCAGTCACCCGCCGCCGCGCGCAGTATCAGCGGTTCGACAGGCACCCCGGGTTTCAGCTTGCCGGTGGCCGGGTCGAGGTCGGCCTTGCGCACATACAGGATCGCAGTCGGGTCATGCAGCGGCCCGCTTTGCCCGCCGAGGGTGAAGGTCTCGCCGTCTTCAGGATCGGTGATCGTGACCTGAGGAATGCTCATCGGCCGCGAGTTGAGCACCAGGGTGCCCCCCGTCGGCTTCAACGGCCCGCCGACATGCTGCCCGATACCTGCCGGGTCGCCGATGGACAGGCCCAACGGGTTGGTCAGGATGTCGTTGGCCAGCGCCGCGACCACTTCGTAGTTGCGTTGCACGGTAGGTCGGGTGCCGATTCCGTTCGGGTTGGCGCCATACCGTGGGCAGATGCCCTCGAACGCCACGGTGTTGCGCATGCCGGTCGGTTTCGGGTTGCTCGGCAGCGCGAACAGATCGCTGCGTTGCGCGGTGTAGTTACGCATCACGCCCCAGATACCGTTCCAGTAACCCTCGATGGACGCGTCCATGGTGTACAGGTAGTCACCCGTGGTCGCTGCCGCGCTGGAGATCATCGACACCGGCGCATTGAAGCCCATCTGCTCGGAGATCCCGACCATCTGCGACGCGCGCCAGCCGGAGTTGGAGCTGTTGCCATAGCCGGAGCCGCTTTGCAGCCATTTCACGCCGTGCAGGGTGACGTTGTGCTCCTCTTCGTGACCGCCGGCATGCACCCGCAGCCGCACGTTGTCACCGGTGTAGGTACGCAGCATCGGCGTAAACGGGTCACCCGGTTCCGCGCCCCCCTTGTTGATGTGCGGCGGGAACAGTGTGGTGCCGCCGGTCGGGCCGGTGGCCGAGGTGATCAGGTTCGGCGCCAGGTTCATCGCCGGGATCGCACGGTCGGTACGACTTTGCATGGCGTACGCCAGGTCGCCGCCCAGGCCGTCGGCCTGCATGCCGCGCTTGCCGTCCGGGCCGACCTTGTTCGGGTCGTACACACGCAGGGCCAGCGGTTCATTACGGTAGTTGACGACGAACATGCCAGGGTCATCCACCGAGATCGCTTGCGGGCAAGGCCGGCTCGGGCAACCGGGTTTCACGCCGCCACGCAGTTCCACCACCGCTTCGAGCAACTCGCTGGTGTTGTCGCGCACCGGTGGGTTGATCGCGTAGCGGAAGCTGTCAGCCGTGGCCGGGAACGCTTGCGGGTTCGGTACGCCGTCGGGGCCTGCGCCCACGTATACACCTGCTTCATAGGCGTGCTGGAAGTCGCTGTACTCGAGGAAGAACTCGCGGAAGCTGTCGTTCTTGCCGTCGTAGTCCAGGTCACCGGTCGAAATCACCGCCTGCCACGAAGTCGGCCCGCCGTCCTGCCGCGCGCCGCTGTACAACGGCTCGCCGGTTTCGGCGTGGAACCAGGTGGAACCGGCCGGTTCGGCCAGTACGGTGGCATACAGACCAATCTGCTGGTGAGTCGATGGGCCTAAGTGGTCGTGGGTGAAAATAGTGCCCAGGCCACGGTCGATGCCATAGGTATTGATCACCGGATCGGCGAACCAGCGCTGCATGGCCGTGCGCGCCCCGACCCAGTCCGCCCGGCCGAATTGACCGAAGTACGGGTGGTTCTTGGCTTTCGGACAGGCTGGCGTACCGTCACGCGGGTCGGTGCCTTCGCACTGGTTGTACTCGCGGATGGCCAGGATGCGTTCCTGCACGGCACCCGGGGAGAGCACGCCGTCTTCGTAGTTCCAGCCGTTGGAAGAACCGTCCGCCGCGGTCAGGTCCCACTTCGGCAGGTGGATGTGCTGGCCGATCACGTCGGTCGGGGTGCGCACTTGATAGTCGTCCATCTCATAGGTGGCCGGTATCAGGTTGGTCTGCTGGTACTGCACGCAGTCGAAGGTGTTCATGCGCATCACCAGAGGCTCTGGTGGACGCTGCTTGGTGATCACCGGCCAGGCGTCTTCCCACAGCGCCAGGATGCGGGCTTGCGGGAAGTGGTAGCCGACCTTGTTGTACACCGCGTCGAACTGGATGTTCGCGGCTTTGTAGATCCGCGGACGGTCGGCGGTGAAGGTCGAGGAGCCGATGAACGACATGCCGTCGAGACGCTCGCCACTGGTGAACTCACCGGTGCCGGAACTGCTGGTCAGGCGTTTTTGCCGGTCGTCCATGCACGGTTCGAAGTACGGCGCACCGGCCATCGGCAAGGCGCCGTTGGTGCGGAAGTTGCGCGCCACGACCTGGCTGCCCGGCAGCACGGCGAAACTGGGGTGATCTTTTTTCGCGTGGAACGCCATGGCGGCCTGTTCGACTTCGGTGCCTTCTTCGGGCAGGTAAATCGGTTTGGCACGCTTGACGGACTTGGAGAAATCCAGAGACGTGGTAACGGTCTCGGCCTCGCCCCCCTCGGAGACACCGCCCAGGGCATGGCGTGGCAAGCCACCGTCCCAGCCACCGGATTGATTCGGGTCGAGGTTGGCCCACAGGGCTTTGCCGCTGGCCTTCAAGGCTTGCGCGGTGGCAGCGTCGAGCATGTCCAGCGGTGGGGTCGGTGGGCGTTGGCCGACCGAACTTTCCATGCCGCCGATCCAGAATGGATAGCCAGGGTTTTTCAGGGTGCCGTCGGCATTGCGGTTGGCTTCGCTGCGATCGACCAACGCCAGGGAGCCGATGGCCTGGGCGCCACCACCATGGTGCTCGCCGTCATCGTCGCCCGCTTCATCGTCATCATCGTCATTGGCGGCCACCAGGGTTTCGCCAAGTTTCGGTACCACCGCGACTTTGCCCGGCATCGGCGGCATGGCCTTGCCCGGCAACGGCACCACGGCGGGAATCGGCGTACCGGCAACGATTTCACCATCGGGCAAGGCCCGTGCACCCACTGCGGGTTTACCGCTGCGCAGCGCGTACGGCTCGCTGTGGAAGCCATCAGCGCCTTGTTGCGACACTTCCAGTCTGGTGCCTTCTTCGAACACGTCATGCACCCGCCACATGGCCCACATGCCTTGGGCGAAGTGCGGATAGAAGTGGCAGTGATAGATCGCATCGCCCGCTACCCGGTTGCGGTTGCCCGAACCGCCGTTGGCGATTTCATAGGTGTAGCCGGCGCCCGGGCCGATGCCTTGGGCATCCACGTAGTCAGAGTTGTCGTCGTTGGGGTTGAACAGCCACTGATGGCCGTGCAAGTGAAAGATGTGGTGCTCATAGCCGTTGTGGGTATTGCGGAATTTGACGAAGTCGCCGATGTAGCTGTGGGCAACGTTCGACGGCTCCGACGGATAGAGCGCCGTGGTCGCCTTGACGCCGACCTGATCGGCACTCGGCACCTGGCCGGGGGTGATGCCTTCGAGGCCGGCGTTGGCCGGTACGTCTACCAGCATCGCCACGTCACCCACGGTGTGGGCACTGAGGAAGAACTCTTCGTAGGCGCAGGACAGGCAATCGTGCATCGGTCCCACGCCCAGGCGGTTGGCGACCACTTCGGCGCCCATGCCGCCGGAGCCGTAGTTGATCATGAACGAGTCGCGGGTCGGCTCCAGCACGTGAGCCATGACCGGGTCGGCCCAGTAAGCCGGGAAGGCCTGGGTGACGGCGGTTTCATCCTGGAACTGCGCGGAGAAGTCGCGGAACGGCTCCAGCCGGTTGGGGATCGCCGGGTTGCGCTTACCGAGGTTTTCCAGCGGATAGGTCGATGCCGGGAAGCTGCCATCGGCGTTGCTGCCCATGACAATCGCATCGGCTTCGCTGGTGACTATTTCATTACCGTCGACCATGTTGATGATCGGCTTGCCGGCCTTGCCTTCGCGGATCCACGGTTCGCGTTGCGGATAGCGTGCCTGATAATCAACGATCGGATGACCGGCCGGTGTCCGTCCGGTACTGGCCAGGCGCATCTCTTCTTCGGTGAGGGTGTTGCGGTAGCTGCGACCGCCCTTGGGCATGACCGCCACCTGGGCGAACAGGCCATTGGCGTTGTTGCCGGCCGTGCCCTCGCTACCGAACGTGGCGCCGCGGCTGCTCACCGTGAACGCACCTTCGCGTTCGGCGTACAGGGTGTAGGAACGGCTGCCACCAGGGGCGACCAGGGTATTGGCATTGCGCCCGGTATAGGACGAGATGTCATCGATGCTGTTGACTGCCTGCATACCGTTGACCTGGAAACCGACATGGCGATCACGTACTTGCTCGTCGACCTTCCACGGGTCGTGGCCGCCACCGACTTCGATGCCCTCTTCCTCTTCACCCTCCTGCTCTTCCTCTACACCTTCGTCGCTGTGGGAACCGGGGTTGGCCTGGTAGGCCAGCAGGTTTTGCAGGTTGACGATCAGGCAGTCACCGGCGGCTACCCGCAACACCAAAGGACGTGGGCGCTTATCGGGCCGCAACGACACCTTGCCCGGCACAGCGGCGCCACCTTGATCAAGGGAAATCTGACGGTCATCAACTACGTCACGGCGCAGGGCGAACATCATACCGTTAACGTTTTGCGCACCGAGCCGGTTGAACATCAGTGGCTGGTCCAGCGCCACGACGTTGGCTACCAGGTTGCGTTCGCAACGAACAGCGGCTTCGGCGATCTCCATACCGAGCATCGACGCGGCCAACAACAGCCAGGGGAGAATAGATGGAGCGTGGTGAATGCCTGTCATGATCACGGGCCTCGCTGTGGGTGCTCACAGGGAATAATTCTCGACAAGCGTGTTTGAGCAATCCGCATGCCACAATAATTCTTTATATTTATCAGTTAGTTACGATTACAACCTGATTCACCGGGGAAAATCCCCCACCCATTCCCCACTTTTTCGTTGTCGCCCCCATTCCCCAATGTTGGGGAAACCTGCCCCCTTTTTTTGCTCACAGCGGGGCATCCGCCGAGAGTCCCTGCAGACGCCGGTACTGGTTCAATACGCTGGGCACATAACGCTGGGTTTCAGCGAAAGGCGGAACCACTCCGCCACGGCTGAGCACCGCTTGAGGACCTGCGTTGTAGGCGGCCACGGCGAGGGTGATGTCGTTGTCGAACAGCGTCATCAAACGCTTGAGATAGCGCGCGCCCCCCTGGATGTTGGCCTTGGGGTCATAGACGTCGGTCACGCCCATTTCGCGGGCCGTATCGGGCATCAACTGCATCAACCCCCCCGCCCCCTTGGGCGACACGGCGCTGGCGTTGTAGCTGGACTCGGCCTGGATCACTGCGTGCAGCAGCGCCGCCGGCAATTGATGGTCAGTGGCCGCCTTTGATACCAGCTCGGCATAGGGACGCGCCGCGATCATTTGTGGCTGCTGGTCAAGGCTGACCACCGTCGCTTCGGCTTCGCGGATGACTCGCTCATAGTGGCGGCCGGGACGATGGACATTGGACAGGACGAAGTTGCCCTTGGCATCAACGGAAACGAATACGTCGGCCTGCACGGCGCCGGCCAGCAGCGTCAAACCGAGCAATCCAGCGGTGAGAGATTTCATCGTTATACCTCCCCTGCCCGGCCCCGAAAAATGGGGGTAATGCCCCAATGGCCGGACGTTTATCAGCCATACGCAAGCACTGTGCCGAAAGCGAAAAGGGCCGTAGAACGGGGTGCACGCAAGGATGCGCAGAACTTTATCGACCCTTTGCATGGCAATTGCATAAGCCTCCATTACATCAATCAGCTGCGACCCTTCCTGCCGACTGTGTGAGGTCATCAAGATGAAACAGCGACTGTCTTTCGCCCCGCGTGCCTTTTCCCTGCGAGCTCAGCGCGGATTCACCCTGCTGGAACTGTTGGTGGTGCTGGTGGTGCTGGGGCTGTTGGCCGGCATCGTCGCGCCAAAGTATTTCGCGCAACTGGGCCGTTCCGAAGTGAAGGTGGCCAAGGCGCAAATAGAAGGCCTGGCCAAAGCCCTGGACCTGTACCGACTGGAAGTCGGTCATTACCCGTCGACCGAACAGGGCCTGCAGGCACTGGTCACTGCGCCCAGTGACGAAACCCGCTGGACCGGTCCGTACTTGCAGAAAAAACTGCCGCAAGATCCATGGGGGCGTAATTACACCTACCGCTACCCCGGCGAAAACGGCGAGTACGATCTGCTGTCCATGGGCAAGGACGGCCAGCCCGGTGGCGAAGGCGAAAACGCTGAAGTCACCAGTTGGCAGTGACGGGAATGGCGACCATGCGTTTTCACCTCAAAGCGGTAGGCAAGGCTGGTGTGGTGTCCATGACCGTTGAAGCGCCGGGCCACAGCGAAGCCCGGCGGATTGCCGAAGACCAGGGGCTGCGGGTAGTCAGCCTGCACGCCGAGCGGCACTGGCGGGCCTTGCGCCTCAAGCAGCGCGAGACGTTCAACCTGGTGCTGTTCAGCCAGGAACTGACGACGTTGCTCAACGCCGGGCTGCCGTTGATCGATGCGCTGGAAAGCCTGGCGGAAAAGGAAAACGCACCCCAGGCCCGTAAAACCCTGAGCGAGTTGGTACGCCTGCTTTATGAAGGCAAATCGTTTTCCCAGGCACTGGGTCAGTTGTCGGCGGTTTTCCCGCCTTTGTACGTGGCGCTGGTGCAGTCCAGTGAAAAGACCGGTGCCGTGGGCGATGCCCTGGGCCGCTATGTCAGCTATCGCCAGCGCATGGACGAGGTTCGCCAGAAGATCATCAGCGCTTCGATCTACCCCCTGTTGTTGCTCATGGTAGGGGGCGGCGTGGTTTTGTTTTTAATGGGTTACGTGGTGCCGCGCTTCAGCCTGGTGTTCGAAGGGCTGGGGTCCAATCTGCCGTGGCTGTCGCAGATCCTGATGAGCAGCGGCATGTTCCTGCACGCCCATCAGGGCGAATTCTTCGGCGCCTTGCTGGCAATCATCGTCACACTTGCCCTGCTTCAACGACAGCCGTCTTTTCGCCGTGGCCTGGATCGCCTGATCGAAAAACTCCCGGCGGTGCACCAACGCATCTTCATGTACGAACTGGCGCGCTTTTACCGTTCCCTGGGGATTCTGCTGCAAGGTGGCATTCCCCTCGTCACCGCCATGGGCATGGTTCGCAACCTGCTGACGGTGGCCTCCCGCACGCGCCTGGACCAGGCCTGCGAACGGGTGCGCGAGGGGCAATCGTTATCGGCTGCACTGGAACTCAACCATCTGGTGACCCCGGTGTCCCTGCGCCTGCTGCGCGCGGGCGAACAGTCCGGCAACCTCGGACAAATGATGGAGCGCAGCGCCGATTTCTACGACGAAGAAATCAGTCGTTGGATCGAATGGTTCGTACGGCTGTTCGAACCCTTGCTCATGACCTTCATCGGCCTGCTGATCGGGGTGATCGTGATCCTGATGTACATCCCGATTTTCGAATTGGCCTCCAGCATTCACTGACCCTCTGGAACGGGTCCCACGCCACGCTGCAATGTTTTTTCAACGTTCAACTGAATAAGTCGGGACGTTGGCGTGTTCATCGACTGAATACAGCAGCAAGTTGCAATGTTCATCAACGTTCCAGGCTGAACAAGAAGACGGAGAACGACATGCACATCAACAAGCTTTTACTGGCAGTAGCGATTGGCGCGGTCTTGTCGGCGTCTACCGTATTGATTCCAGGCAGTGTGTCCGATATGTCGAGTGCCCATGCGAGAGACGGCGGTAGTGGTGGGGGCGGCGGCGGTCATGGAGGTGGGGGTGGCGGTGGTCACGGGGGCGGCGGTGGTGGCGGTGGTCACGGCGGAGGCGGTGGCGGAGGCGGTCACGGCGGCGGTGGCGGTGGTCACGGCGGAGGCGGTAACGGTGGTGGCCACGGCGGCAGTGGCGGCGGAGGCCACGGCGGCAGTGGCGGCGGAGGCCACGGCGGCAGTGGCGGCGGAGGCCACGGCGGCGATGGTTCTGGCGGTAGCCATGGCGGCAGAAGCAGCAGTGGTCACAGTGGCAGCGACCATGCTGGCAGCACAGCCTCGAATTCCGGTCGCAGCGGCACCCATGCCGAACCGGGTGATGACCACGGGGTTCATCGTTCGGGTGATGACCATGGCGTTCATCGCTCGGGCGACGACCATGGCGTTCATCGCTCGGGCGACGACCATGGTGTTCATCGTTCAGGTGATGATCACGGGATTCACCGTGCCGGCGAAGTGGGCGACGATCGAGGACTGCATGCCGGCGGCGAGCCTGGGGATGACAAACGCGTGAACTGACCTGCACTGGAACCTGTGGGAGCGGGCTTGCTCGCGAATGCGGAGTGTCAGACAACATAATTGTTGAATGATAAAACGCTTTCGCGAGCAAGCCCGCTCCCACAGTGGGTTGTGTGAACCGCAGATTTACAACCCACCCTCGGACCGATCCAGGCGCTCCCGTAAAAACTCGATCAACGCCTGCACCGGCCGCGACGATTGCCGGTGTTGCGGATACACCGCCGACAGTACCAGCGGCGCGGTGCGAAACTCATCCAGCACCGGTACCAGCCTCCCATCCTTCAGCGCCGAACCGACGATAAAGGTCGGCAGGTAGGTAATGCCCATCCCGGCAATCGCCGCGTCCTTGAGCAACTCGCCGTTGTTGACCCGCATCCGTCCGGCAACGTTGACGGCCAGCGGTTTGCCTTGCCCCGCGAAGCGCCATTGCACTTGACGACCGTGGCCGTAAGGCAGGCAGTCGTGGCCAAGCAGATCTTCCGGTTTCAATGGTGTGCCGCGTTCAGCCAGGTAAGCCGGACTCGCGCAATACACCCGCTCGATAGACGCGATGCGGCGGGCAATCAGCGTCGAATCCTCGAGAATGCCGATGCGCAGGGCCAGGTCGTAGCCTTCACCGAGCAAGTCCACCGGACGATCACTCAGGTCCACTTCCACCGTGACCTCACGATAGCGCTGCAAAAACACCGGCAGCAGACAACTCAGGTGCGCCAGCGCAAACGACAGCGGTGCACTGACGCGGATCGTACCCCGTGGTTCGGTGGTTTGCCCGGCGATGCCCTGCTCCACTTGCTCGACTTCACCGAGCAATCGCAGGGCCGATTCGTAATAACTCTGGCCCAGGGGCGTAACGTCGAGGCGACGGGTCGAACGATTGAGCAACCGCACGCCCAGGCGTTCTTCAAGCTGCATCAGTCGACGACTGACGAATTGCTTGGACAGGCCCAGTTGATCGGCTGCCGCCGTGAAGCTGCCGGAGTCCATGACCTGGCAAAAGATACGCATGTCTTCGAAAGGGTTCATTGTCATGCTCTGAGTGACAGTGATGGCACTCTACAACTGTTTTTTCCTTTTTTATCACCCTTGCGAAAAACAATGTGGGAGCGGGCTTGCTCGCGAAGACGGCAGCACATCCAACATAAATGTTGACTGATCCACCGCTTTCGCGGGCAAGCCCGCTCCCACAGGTTTTGCGCCCAGCCAGAGAAGTCTTACTTGGCAGTAAACGTCGTGTAGCTGTTGATCAGGTTGCGGTAGTTCGGCAGGCGTTCGGACAGCAGGTTGGCCAGGCCTTCCATGTCATTGCGCCAGTCGCCTTGCAGCTCACAGGCCACCGAGAACCAGTTCAGCAGGTGTGCACCGGCGGCCGACATGCGCGCCCAGGCCGCTTGTTGCACGGTGGTGTTGAAGGTGCCGGAAGCGTCGGTCACCACGAACACTTCAAAACCTTCGGCAATGGCCGACAGGGTCGGGAATGCCACGCAGACGTCAGTCACCACACCGGCGATAATCAGTTGCTTGCGACCGGTGGCCTTAACGGCTTTGACGAAGTCTTCGTTGTCCCAGGCGTTGATCTGGCCCGGGCGGGCAATGAACGGTGCGTCAGGGAACTGTGCCTTGAGCTCCGGCACGATCGGACCGTTCGGGCCCTTGTCGAAACTGGTGGTGAGGATGGTCGGCAGTTTGAAGAACTTGGCGATGTCGCCCAGGGCCAGCACGTTGTTCTTGAATTCGTTGGGCGAGAAATCCTGCACCAGCGAAATCAGACCGGTCTGGTGGTCGACCAGCAGTACCACTGCATCATCTTTGTTCAGGCGTTTGTACGGAACGTTGCTCATGAAAAACTCCTTGGTGGATGGTTGTTGCTTGCGGCGCCGGACCCGCAGGCCGGCGCTTATTGGTATTCGTCAGAAGGCGAAGCAAGAGCAGCCGAAGGCGCCCCAGAAACCGGCGAAATCGCTCACCGGTGCATTCGACAGGCGTGCCCGTTCATGGCTATGGGAATGCACTGCGCAAGGCCCGCTGCACTGGTGCACCTGCGCCTGCAACGGCGAGTTCGGCCGCCAGTGCCCCGGGACTTTCACCACCGGCGACCAGTCCGGCAGCACCGGCACGCTGGCCGGTCCCAGCTTCTCGAAATCGCCAGCGGCGTACACCACCTTGCCGCCGACAACGGTCAGCACCGACTCGATCCACTTGATCGCCTCTTCGTCGACACTGAAGAAATCGGCGCTCAATGCAGCCAGGTCCGCCAGTTGCCCGACCTTGATCTGTCCTTTCTTGCCCTGTTCGGACGAGAACCAGGCACTGCCGTGGGTGAACAGTTCCAGCGCGGTCTGCCGCGACAGGCCTTCGGCGTGCAACGCCAGGCCGCCGACGGTGCGCCCGCTGACCATCCAGTACAGCGAGGTCCACGGGTTGTAGCTCGACACTCGCGTGGCGTCGGTACCGGCACCTACCGGCACGCCTTCGGCGAGCATGCGCTGGATCGGCGGCGTGGCTTCGGCGGCCTTGGCGCCGTAGCGCTCGACGAAATATTCGCCCTGGAACGCCATGCGATCCTGAATCGCGATGCCGCCGCCTAGCGCCCTCACCCGCTCGATGTTCCGGGGGGTGATGGTTTCGGCGTGATCGAAAAACCACGGCAAGCCATTGAACGGAATGTCGCGGTTGACCTTCTCGAACACATCGAGCATGCGGCTGATGGACTCGTCGTAGGTGGCATGTAAACGGAACGGCCAGCGCTGCTCGACCAGATGGCGCACCACCGGCTCCAGTTCATCTTCCATGCTTTGCGGCAGGTCCGGGCGTGGCTCGAGGAAGTCCTCGAAATCCGCCGCCGAGAACACCAGCATCTCCCCGGCGCCGTTGTGTCGCAGGTAGTCATCGCCCTGATGCAACTTGACGCTGCCGGTCCAGTTCTGGAAATCCGTCAGCTCTTCCTTGGGCTTCTGGGTGAACAGGTTGTAGGCGATGCGAATGGTCAACTGCTGGTCCTTGGCCAACTGCTCGATCACCTGGTAATCGTCCGGATAATTCTGGAAACCACCCCCGGCATCAATGGCGCTGGTCAGCCCCAGGCGATTGAGTTCGCGCATGAACTGGCGGGTCGAGTTGACCTGATACTCCAGCGGCAGCTTCGGCCCCTTGGCCAGGGTCGAGTAGAGAATCATCGCGTTGGGTCGCGCCACCAACATGCCGGTAGGGTTGCCATTGGCATCGCGGACGATTTCGCCACCCGGCGGATTCGGTGTGTCACGGGTATAACCGGCCACGCGCAGGGCGGCACGGTTGAGCAAGGCGCGGTCGTACAAATGCAGGACGAACACCGGGGTATCCGGCGCGGCCTGATTGAGTTCTTCGAGGGTCGGCATGCGCTTTTCGGCGAACTGGAATTCGTTCCAGCCCCCTACCACCCGCACCCATTGCGGCGTCGGCGTGCGATCAGCCTGTTCCTTGAGCATGCGCAGCGCATCGGCCAGCGACGGCACACCTTCCCAACGCAGCTCAAGGTTGTAGTTCAAGCCGCCACGGATCAGGTGCAGGTGCGAGTCGTTGAGGCCGGGAATCACGCAACGGCCCTTGAGGTCGATCACCTGTGTGCCCGAGCCGCGCAACGCCATGGCCTCGGCATCGCTGCCAACGGCGACGAATCGACCATCGCTGATGGCCACGGCAGTGGCGAAGGGCTTTTCACGGTCAACGGTATGAAACTGGCCATTGAACAAAATCAGATCGGCGTTCATCGCGTTTCCTTAAGGCATGTTTGTATAGGGCTAAGCGGAATGGGACTGGCCGGCTTCCAGCCACCGAGCGAACAGGCGCGTGGCGAGCGGCATGCAGACATACACCACCGACAGCACGATGGTCAGAGTGATCAGGAAGGTCGCGACCACATAACTGGAAAGGAAGGCGTTGAGCTGCAACAACGGCCCCCAGAGCAGCGGCACGAGCAAGGTGTGCGGCAGAATCACCAACAGCGTCACCACCGCCTGCTTCCAGCGCGGCGGAGGTGATGCGGCATCGGCCAGCGGGGTAAACCAGAATTCGTTGAGCGGATTGACCTCGGTCTGGTCGCCATCGGCCAGCATCGGCGCGGCTTCGTCGACCAGTGCCTGGCGCTGCGGCGAATCGAGCCAGCGCTGCATGGCTTCGGTGGAGCAGAAGCGCAGCACGCAGGTGAACATCTGTAAGCCGCCGTGCTGGCCGCGAATCACATCGACACCCAAATGCCCTTCACTCTGCCCGGCAATGCCGACGATGCGCCGCAACCAGGTTTCATAAGCGGCTTCATGACCGGCCTTGATCCGATGCTTGACGATCAGCGTGACAATCTCATCGGATCCCGGTGCTGGCTTGCTCTGGGAATGGGCTACAGGCATGACGAACGGGCTCCGGCGAAACTGGGTTGGGAATGGGTGGATCATGCCGGGGCGGGGAAGGAAAAAATTGGATGTACGTGCTCTTTTTGCGAGGGTGCGTGGATCTGAAAATCAACACGAAACCACTGTGGGAGCGAGCCTGCTCGCGAAGGCGGCCTTTCAGGCAAAAAAGAGTTGGATGACAGACCGCTTTCGCGAGCAGGCTCGCTCCCACAGTGGGTTCGGGTACATCTGGGAGGGACAGGTCCGCTGTCAGGCCGCCTTCGCGAGCAGGCTCGCTCCCACAAGAGGATCGGGTACATCCTTAAGAGTCAGGCAATCTCCAACGACGCCGACATGAACTGACTGATCCGCGAACGCAACCAGCGCTCCGCCGGATCATTGTCATGCACCCCGCTCCAGGCCATCGACAATTGCGCCGCCTCAATCTCGAACGGCGGATCTTCGGCACGCAAACCACAGCCCTCCACTAACGCGCACGCCGCATAATCCGGCACGGTGGCAATCATCTCGGTCCCGGCGAGCAAGGCGCGCAAGCCGCTGAACTGCGGCACACCCAGCACCACCTTGCGACACCGTCCGACCTTGGCCAGGTCCAGGTCAATGTTGCCGCTCAGGTCGCCGGAAAACGACACCATCGCATGGGGTCGCTCGCAGTATTCGTCGAGGGTCAGCGGCCCCGGGCGGGTGTCGCCACGCAATACTTTGCAGGGGATGTCGCGCAGTTTCTTGCGCTTGGCATTGGCCGGCAGCTCCTGGGTGTAACTGACGCCCACGGAGATTTCCCCGGAGGCCAGCAATGCCGGCATCAGCAGATAATTGGCGCGGCGCACCACGACGACGATGCCCGGTGCCTCTTCCTGCAATTGGCGCAACAGCGGCGGAAACAGACCGAACTCGGCATCGTCCGACAGCCCGATGCGAAACACGTCGCAACTGGTCGCCGGATCGAACTCCTTGGCCCGGCTGACCGCGCCGGAGATGGTGTCCATCGCCGGTTGCAGCTCCTTGAGGATCGCCAGCGCCCGCCCTGTCGGCTCCATGCCGCGACCGTTGCGCAACAGCAGCGGATCATCGAACAGATCGCGCAACCGGCCGAGGGCGGCACTCACCGCCGGCTGCCCCATGAACAGTTTTTCCGCTACACGGGTCAGGTTCTTTTCGAACATCAGCGCTTCGAAAATCACCAGCAGGTTCATGTCGACGCGACGCAGATCGTTTCGATTCATAGGCACGGATTCCTTGTGTATTGAGCCAGGCACGAGAGTGACGATTGTGTCTGACTTTATGCAAGACTTCCCGCAGGGAATGTGGAATTAACAACGATTAACTCGCGGGCCAGAGCCTTCGGGTTCAAGAATTGAGCCTACCGACTCGGACATTCGCCATGGCTCATTTCCAGCAAAACACTGCCCGCGCGACAGTCACTGACACACAAAGAAAAAGCGCCGGCGGCCTCAGTCCGCAGCGCGAACGGCTGATCAAACAACTGATCCTCGAACGCCTGGGTGAGCCCCTGGAAGTGACCGAACTGGCCCAGGCCTGTTCATTGTCGCGCAGTCATTTCTCCCGCGCGTTCAAATGCAGCACCGGCCACTCACCCCAAGAGTGGATTCGCCGGCAACGCATTGCCCGCGCCAAGCTACTGATTCAGCACACCGACCTTAGCCTTACGCAAATCAGCCTGGAGTGCGGCTTCTGCGATCAGGCGCACTTCTGCCATATGTTTACCCGCAGCGAAGGCATCAATCCGTTTGCCTGGCGTTGCCGGACGGTGCGTTCCGTTCGCCACGCTACCCCGTAGGCCAGGATGGCGAATCCCCTCTGTGGGAGCGAGCCTGCTCGCGAAAGCGATGTATCAGTCGACACATGTATTGACTGGTACTCAGCCTTCGCGAGCAGGCTCGCTCCCACAGGGGATCAAGGTATCCTTGGGATTTGCGTCAGCCCAACGGAACCAACCGCTCCAGTGCCTCGGCCACCCCGCGCCCATACGCCGGATCAGCCCTGGTGCAGTTGTCGATATGCCGCTGGCGGATCAATTGCGGCACACCGTTCATGGCCCGCGCCGTGTTCTCGAACAGCAACTGCTGGCGTGCGGGGTCCATCAGGCGAAACAGGTTGCCAGGTTGCTCCCAGTGATCCTCTTCGAGCCGATGGTCATAGTGCTGGGCGAAACCTTCCAGCGGCAGCGGCGGTTCGGACAATTCCTTCGAATCCTCCCATTCACCCACGCTGTTCGGAAAGTAACTGGCGGTGCCGCCCAGGTTGCCATCGGTGCGCATGGCGCCGTCGCGGTGGTAGCTGTGATGCGGGCAGCGCGGTGCGTTGACCGGGATGTGATTGAAGTTCACCCCCAGGCGATAACGCTGGGCGTCGCCATAGGAAAACAGCCGCGCCTGGAGCATGCGGTCCGGCGAGAAGCTGACGCCGGGCACCACGTTGGCCGGGGAAAACGCCGCTTGTTCGATTTCGGCAAAGTGGTTCTCGGCGTTGCGATTAAGCTCCATGGTGCCGACTTCGATCAGCGGAAACTCGCCGTGCGGCCAGACCTTGGTCAGGTCAAACGGGTTGTGCCGGTAGGTGTTGGCCTGCTCCTCGGTCATCACCTGGATGCACAGCTTCCAGCGCGGAAAATGGCCCTGCTCGATGCTCTCGTACAGATCCCGCAGGTTGCTTTCGCGGTCCTTGCCGACCACCACGGCAGCCTCGGCATCCGACAGGTTCTCAATGCCTTGCTGGCAGACAAAATGAAACTTCACCCACACCCGCTGGTTGTCGCGGTCGATCAGGCTGAAGGTGTGACTGCCGAAACCGTGCATGTGACGGAAACTGGTGGGAATGCCCCGGTCGCTCATCACAATGGTGACCTGATGCAGTGCCTCGGGCAGCAGGGTCCAGAAATCCCAGTTGCTGGTGGCGTTGCGCAAACCAGTGCGCGGGTCGCGCTTGACCACGTGGTTGAGGTCGGAAAAACGCAGCGGATCGCGGAAAAAAAACACCGGGGTGTTATTGCCAACGATGTCCCAGTTGCCTTCCTGGGTATAGAACTTCACCGCGAAACCACGGATGTCACGCTCGGCATCGGCGGCACCGCGTTCACCAGCCACCGACGAGAAACGCACGAACAGCGGCGTCTCTTTTCCCACTGAGCTGAAAATATCGGCTTTTGTGTAACGAGTAATGTCATTGGTTACGGTGAAGGTGCCGTAGGCGCCCGAACCCTTGGCATGCATACGCCGCTCCGGGATCAATTCACGGTCGAAATGGGCGAGTTTCTCCAGCAACCAGATGTCTTGCAGCAACGCGGGGCCACGGGGGCCGGCGGTCTGGATATTGAGGTTGTCGGCCACCGGGGCGCCTGTGGCGTTGGTCAGCTTTTTCATGGGACTTCATCTCGATTGATAGCCGCTCATCAGGAGCTAAATCCGGCGCGGATCTACGCCCGCGCCGGGATCGGTCAACCCTTGAGGAACGCCAGCAGATCGGCGTTGAGCTGATCCTTGTGGGTATCAGTCAAGCCATGGGGCGCACCGGGGTAGATCTTCAGCGTAGAACCTTTCACCAATCCTGCCGAAGCGATGCCCGCCGCTTCGATCGGCACCACCTGATCGGCATCGCCATGCACCACCAGGGTCGGCACGTCGAACTTCTTCAAGTCATCGGTGAAGTCGGTTTCCGAGAACGCCTTGATGCAGTCGTAGGCGTTCTTGTGCCCGGCGGTCATGCCCTGCATCCAGAACCAGTCGATCATGCCCTGGGACGGCTTGGCGCCGGGTTTGTTGAAGCCGAAGAACGGTCCGCTGGCGAGGTCCTTGTACAACTGCGAACGGTCGACCAGCGATGCCTGGCGAATGCCGTCGAACACTTCGATGGGCAGCCCGCCGGGGTTGGCGTCGGTCTTGAGCATCAGCGGTGGCACCGCGGAAATCAGCCCGGCCTTGGCCACGCGATCGGTGCCGTGGCGACCGATGTAGCGCGCCACCTCGCCGCCGCCAGTGGAGAAGCCGAACAGCACGGCATTCTGTAAATCCAGGTGTTCGATCAGTTGCGCAAGGTCGTCGGCATAGGTGTCCATGTCGTTGCCGAACCACGGCTGGCTGGAACGGCCATGACCACGGCGGTCGTGGGCGATTACCCGATAGCCCCGGGAGGCGAGGAAGATCATCTGCGATTCCCAGCTGTCGGCATTCAGCGGCCAGCCGTGGCTGAAGACGATGGGCTGACCGCTGCCCCAGTCCTTGAAATAAATCTCGGTACCGTCGCGGGTGGTAAATGTACTCATGGAACGTGCTCCTTTACGTGAGGGTTGAGGTCATTCAATCAGCCTGACGGCCGATGCGGTCGGCCAGCCGCGCCACCCGCTCGCCCAAGTGCGCGGCGGTGCAACGGTCTTCATCGGGTGGCGCTTGTTCGGGGGATTGTTCGACATTCGATTGGGCCATGGCGCCCAGCGAACTGCCGAGGCGATTGAGTTGCCCGTCGAACACTCCGCGACCGGAACGCGCCGGCAGCAGGTCGAGGCCAACCCAGATCATCGAATGCTGGGCAGCGAATACCGCCATCTGCAGCAGGGTGTTGAGCTTGTCACCGCACAGGCAGCCGGAATTGGTGAAGCCGGCCGCCAGCTTGTCGCGCCAGGGCCGGGCCAGGTAGAACGACGCCGTGGCTTCCATGAAGCCCTTGAAGGCGGCCGAGGCGCTGCCCATGTAGGTCGGGGCGCCAAAAATAATCGCGTCGGCGCGGTGTAGAGCGTCCCAGTATTGGTCCACATCTTCGACGGCCACCAGCCGACAGGTGCTGCCCGGATGTCGCTCCACACCCCGGACCACAGCCTCGGCCATAACGCGGGTATGCCCGTAGCCACTGTGATAGACCACCACCACGTTGCTCATTCCAGTGTCCTTGCGATATGACGAATCCCTGATACCTGCAGGAGCGAAGCTTCGCCCCTGCAGGGCATGAGTTTTGGGCGAAAACCGGACGCAGGACGAGTTAAACGTTGTTAATTTTCCAAGACATGCAAACAGCGTTGCCCAGCCGTTTGTCATTGCAGCGTCCAATAAAGACGGGCGTGCGTTAAGGTCTTTGGAACGCTGCAGTCGCAACAGGCACCCCGCAGTCATCCAAACGGCACATTGCGCGGATCAGAAAACCTGAGAATATGCTCCAGAACCGCGATTCAGACGGATGCAAGCAGGAGTTACCCGTTGTCCCTTTCCCTCGTACAAGCTGTACATTTCGGCCCTTACAGGATCTACCCCGGGCAGCGCCTGATACTGGAGGCCGACCAGCCCCTGCGCCTGGGTCGACGGGCCATGGACATCCTGTTGATCCTGCTCAAACACGCCGGGAACGTGGTCAGCAAACAACAACTGCTCGCCGAAGTCTGGCCCGATACCGTGGTGGAAGAGATCAACCTGCGGGTGCACATGGCGGCCCTGCGCAAGGCCCTCGGCGACGGTCAGGCCGGCCAGCGCTACATCGTCACGGTGGCTCAGCGTGGCTACAGTTTCGTGGCACCCTGCTCGCTTGAGCGTGTCGAGCAGCAGCCAGCCAGCGAAAGTCCGCCTTCGAGCGGACACAACCTGCCCCTGCGCCGCACCCGACTGATTGGTCGTCAGGTATTGGTCGACAACCTGATGACGCAACTGCCGCGCCAGCGCTTCATCACCCTGGTCGGCCCCGGTGGCATCGGCAAGACCACCGTGGCCTTGCGCGTCGCCGAACAGTTGATCGGCCGGTACCGCGACGGCATTCGTCTGCTTGACCTGGCGCCGATCAATGATCCGCTGATGATCGCCGGTCACCTGGCCGCGTTGTTGGGCCTGTCCCTGCACGAGACCGAACCACTGAACAGCCTCGCCCTGTTCCTGCACGAGCGGGAGATGTTGCTGGTCATCGATAACTGCGAGCACCTGATCGACCATGTGGCTCTTCTCTGTGAAAGCCTGCTGCGTGGCGCGCCGCAACTGCAAATTCTCGCCACCAGCCGCGAGGGCCTGCGTGCCGAGGGCGAATTCGTCCAGCGCCTGGAATCCCTGGACTGCCCGCCGCCCATTGCCGTGCTGGACCGTGCCCAGGCGCTGAGCTTTTCCGCGCCGCAATTGTTCGTCGAGCGGGCCATGGCCAGTCACGACAGCTTCGAACTGAGCGATGCCGAGTTGCCGCTGTTGATCGACATCTGCCGACGCCTCGACGGCATACCCCTGGCATTGGAACTGGCGGCCGCGCAAGTCGCCAGCCTCGGCCTCGCTGGCTTGCTGGCGCAACTGCAGGACAGCTTTCGCCTGCTCACCCACAGCAGCAACACGACGCTCGGCCGGCATCAAACCCTGCGCGCCACACTGGACTGGAGCTTCGAACTGCTCAGCACCTGCGAACAGACCTGCTTGCGTCGACTGAGTGTCTTCCGCGGCGGCTTTAACCTTGAGTCGGCCGCGGCGGTGATCGTCGGCGGGCATATCGAACCGCGCGAGGTGTTTGGCTCGATCACGCAACTGGTGGCCAAGTCGCTGCTGAGCGTGGACGTCGGCGACGAAGAGGTGTTCTACCGCCTGCTCGATACCACCCGTAGCTATGCCCTGGAAAAACTCGAGCAGACCAGCGAGCTGTCCGGCACCCGCGAGCGCCATGCCGAACGTTGCCTGGTCTTGATGCAACAGGCGCAGAAAGAGTGGGAGCGGATACCGACAGCGCTGTGGATCGAGCGGTACGCCCGTGGCCTGGAAGATATCCGCGCGGCCCTCGATTGGGGCCTCGATGCCCGGGGCCCGCAGACACTGGCCATCCGGTTGACCGCGGCGTCCGCACCACTGTGGCAAGAGTTGTCGCTGCCCAGGGAGCACGGCGGTCATGTGCGCAAGGCCCTGGCCTTGCTCGATGCGACGCTGGAACCCTGCCCGCACCTGAAAATGGCTCTGAAACTGGCTCTCGGCAGCGCCTGCTACCACGCTCAGGGCGGCACCACTGAAGCCATCGGCGCTTTCGTCACCGCCAGAACCCTCGCCAGGCAGTGCAATGACGTGGTTGGAGAACTGCGCGCCGTTTCCGGGTATCTGGCCGTCAATCTCCTCTGCGGCAACTATCGGATGGCCTTGGAGCAGAGCCGGCAATTTGACCGCTTGGGAGTGTCCGGCGACCCTGTGTTGTCCCTCAGCACCCATCGTTTGCGGGTGTTGGCACTGCACTTTGCCGGGGATCAATCACGGGCGCGGCTCAATGCCGAAGAGGTGCTCCAGCGCATGGCCCACAGCGGCCATCTCAACCGCTTCACCCATGGCTTTGGCGTGCAGTACGACCAGAGCGTCGCCGCCCTCACCATTCTGGCGCGCGTCCTCTGGATACAGGGTCTGCCGGATCAGGCCTGGCGTACGGCACGACAGGCGCTGAACATTGCCCTGCAGATCAACCATGGCACCTCTATCTGCTACACCCTGGCGCTCTCGGGTTGCCTGATCGCCCACTACAATGGCGACACCCGCACTTCCCGCGAACTGTTGGGCCTGCTGCTGGAACAGTCGCGCAAACACTCGGTGCTGCCGTTCTACACCTTTGCGCAACACTATGCGCAGGTCATGGACAGTTCTGACGCCCCCCCGCCGCGACTGGCGGGTGTCGGATTGATCAAGGAAATCATGGTGACCCTGGACACCGGCTTCGTCGATGACGACTTGCTGCAACGCGCCAACAGTGGCGCGGCGGGCTGGAGCACCGCGGAGATTCTGCGGGCCCGCGCCGATGCGCTGCTGGCAGCCGATTGCCCGGTAAAAAACCGTGACGCCGAACCCCTGCTGCTCAAGGCGCTCGACATAGCAAACACTCAAGGCGCCCTGGCCTGGGAACTGCGCAGCGCCACTTCGCTGGCGCGGCTTTGGCAGCGTCAGGGTCGCCACCGGCAGGCACATGAACTGTTAGCGCCGATCTACCAGCGCTTCACCGAAGGGCATGCCACGCCAGACCTGATTGCTGTGCGCCGATTACTCGGCGAGTTGCAGGACCACCTGCCGGCCTGACCGTCGGTGTGACTGACTGATGTAGTCGGCGTAACGCATTTCGAAGGTGCGCAAGGCGCCACTGTGTTCGAGTTTTTCCAGGGCGTAACCGCGGGTGGTGTTGAGAAAGCGGTAGCGGGTTACCCCACTGGCTTGCTCGCGCGATAACAGCGATTTCAGCGCCAGGCTTTCCAGCACCTTGTTCAAGTTGGCGGACAGCAGTGTGGCGCAACTGACCACGCCCATCGCCGCGTCCTGGGTGAACGCCGACTTGAACACCGCCAGGCGCTGCAACACGGTTTGCTCCACCGGGCTCAGCCGTTCGTAACTCCAGTCCAGGGCGGCCTTGAGAGTCTGATGCCGGGGGACTGCCGTGCGCCGGCCTTGGGTCAACAGTTGAAAGCAGTTATCCAGTTGCGCTTGCAAGCCCACCAGCGCCAGCGCATCGATCTGCGCCGCCGCCAGTTCTATCGCCAGGGGCAACCCATCGAGCCGTCGACAGATTTCGCGCACGGCCCTGAGGTCCTGCTCGCGCAGGGAAAATCCTTGCTGACGGGCACGTGCTCGGCTGACGAACAACTGCGCTGCCGAATAGCCCATGACTTCGTCGACACTGTGCAACGCCGATATCGGCGGTACCACCAACGGTGGCAGCGCCAATAGCGTTTCGCCAGTGGCCAGCAGCGGTTCACGGCTGGTGATCAGAATCGACAGGCGCGGCGCCGAGTCCAGCAGCCTTTCGACCAGGACCCGGCAGCGCTCCAGCAAGTGTTCGCAGTTATCGAGGATCAACAGCGCATGCCGTTGCCTCAGCACGTCAAGGGTAGTACCGGTTTCCAGCGCCAGGGCGCGCGTCAGGTGATCTTCCACCTGCGCCGGATCATCGATCATCGCCAGGTCCACACGCCACACGCCATCGCGATAGTGCTGCAACAGCAGTTCGCCGACGCGCAGGGCGACAGTGGTCTTGCCGATACCGCAGGGCCCGACCAGGGTCATGCAGCGCCGTATCGGCAACTGCCGGACCAGACTGCCGACCACCGCATCACGTCCGGTGATCGACGTCAGCCGTGCCGGCAGGTTGTGTTGGGGCTTGTGCGCAGGGGCGCAAGGGATCGGCATGAGCTCCGATGCCTGTTGCACCGGCGCGACGAAGCTGTAGCCGCGCTGGGGAATGTTGACGATGTAGCAGTGACCGCCCTCGCCATCGCGAAAGGCTCGACGCAGCGCGGCAATATGCACCCGCAGATTGATTTCCTCGACCACCGACCTCGGCCAGACCTTGGCGATCAATTCGTCCTTGCTGACCACCGAGCCCGCGTGCTCGACCAGCACCTGGAGGATATCCAGGGCCCGTCCACCCAGGCGCAGCGGCTGATCGCCTTCCAGCACCAATCGCTGATGGAGGTGGAACGCATAGGGACCGAAGCGCAGTACGGTGTCGCTATTTATGTATCCAAGGCTAATCATTGACCTTCACCCGCAGGGAGCCTGCCTGGCACACACCCGGACGGTACCCTCCTTGCTATGAGTTCAAGGCTATCTTGGCAGGCCTCGGCGACCGTACAACCGTCACGGGGGGAGCGTCACGGCCATTACGGTGCGCATCACGGCCAAGAACGTCAGTTGAATTGCTCGCGGTATTGGGTCGGGGTCAGACCAAGCTTCTCACCGAACAGAAACCGCATGTGCCGCACGCTGCCGAAGCCGCTTTTGAAGGCCACGGTCTTGAGCGGCAACTCTGTGGTTTCGAGCAGGTTGCGAGCGCAATCTATGCGCGCACTTTGCAGAAACGCCATGGGCGTCATGCCCACTTCGCGGGCGAACACCCTGGCGAAGTGACGCGGGCTCATGGCGGCCAGGCCGGCCATGCGTTCGATGCTGAAGGCCTCGTCGAGATGCTCGAGCACATGGTTCTGCAACCGGGTGATCGCCGTTTCCTGAGGCGCCACCGCCGCCATCAACGGGCTGAACTGCGCCTGGCCGCCCTGGCGTTTCATCACCACCAGCAACACCTTGGCGACATCCTGTGCGAGTTTCTTGCCATGGTCTTCGGCAACCACTGCCAGCGCCAGGTCAATGCCGGCGGTAACGCCGCCAGACGTCACGAGATTGCGGTCCTGGACGAAAATCCGATCGGTCTCGACGGTGGTCTTGGGGAAAGCCTGAATCAAGCGCTCGGTGTAGTGCCAGTGGGTGGTCACGCGATAGCCGTCGATCAACCCGGCATGGCCCAGCACAAACACCCCGGTGCAGATGGATCCATAATCCTTTGAGCGACTGACGTTGTGCTTGAGCCAGTCGAGCAATCGCGGATGTTTTTCGTTGTAGGCACCGGGGCCTCCGGGCACCAGCAGCAGATCAAATCCGTCACAGGCCTGATCGATAGTCAGATCGGCGAGCACCCTCACGCCATTGGACGCCCGCAACGCACCGGGTTCGGTGCCGATGGTCGTCAGCACGTAGTGGTCGTCGGGTTTGAGGTACCGGTTGGCAATGGAAAACACATCCATGGGCCCGGCCATGTCGAGCAGGAGAAAGTTGGGGAACAGCACCATTGCCACGGTTTTCATGGGTTCAAATCACTGGAGTCATAAGTCATTCCGCCGATGAACACATAACTCTGTGGGAGCGGGCTTGCTCCCACAGGGTTATGCGTTCGGCATTACTGTGCATTATGGCGAACTGCGGATTCAGCGTCGCCAACATTACTGTCAACCTGAACGAGACAGTATTTCAATTTTCACCTGCTTTTTGCACCACTCGGTAAACATTAACCTTCTCCTCACTCGGACGAATCAACGTCCCCACAGGAGATTCCATCATGCTGACCCTTCGCAAAGCTTCTGATCGTGGCATGGCCAACCATGGCTGGTTGAAGTCGTTCCATACCTTCTCTTTCGCCAACTATCGCAACCCGAAAGAACAGGGTTTTTCCGATCTGTTGGTGATCAACGATGACCGCGTCGCCGCCGGCAAAGGCTTCGGCCAGCATCCGCACCGCGACATGGAAATTTTCTCCTACGTACTCGACGGCGCACTGGAACACAAGGACACGCTGGGCACCGGCTCGGTGATCCGCCCTGGCGATGTGCAATTGATGAGCGCCGGCAGTGGCGTGGCGCACAGTGAATACAACCACTCGGACAAGCGTGCGGTGCACTTCCTGCAAATCTGGATCGTGCCGGATGTAAGCGGCGCCAAACCGCGCTACCAGCAAGAACACTTCAGCACGCAGAAGAAACGCGGGCGCCTGCAATTGATCATCTCCCCCGACGGGGACAAGGGTTCGCTGAAGGTGCGTCAGGACGCCCGGGTGTATGCCGGCCTGATCGACGGCCAGGAGAGTGCCACCCTGGAACTGGGCGCCCATCGCTACGCCTACGTGCATGTGGCGCGCGGCAGTGTCGAACTCAACGGCCTGCGCTTGCAGGAAGGCGACGGTGTGCGGGTTCGCGAAGAACAGGTGCTGACCTTGAGCAACGGCGTGGATGCCGAGGTGCTGGTGTTTGATCTGCGGCCGCAGGAATTGCCTGAAATGCCTTGACCATAGGAGCACTCCTACAAACTCTTGTGGGAGCGAGCCTGCTCGCGAAGGCGGTGTATCAGACACATCAATGGTGAATGTGCCAATGTCTTCGCGAGCAGGCTCGCTCCTACAAGGGGGATTGCCCACAGAGCTACAAGGTATGTTCGCTGGAAGATGCAAACTGCTCGACTATCTCATCAATCACCGCCCGCACCCTCGCGGTATGCCTCAAGTCGGCGTGGGTCACCAGCCACACGTCATAGGGCATTGGCCGGGAGCGTTCCGGCCACAGCCTGACCAACCCGTCCTTCTCCCCCACGTACACCGGAATCTCCCCAATCCCGATTCCCGCGGCGATGGATCGACGCACCAGCAGGCTGGAACTCAGGCTCGAAACGATCCGACCACGCCCCAACGGCTCACTGACCAGCGTCATGTCTTTGCTGCCCTGCAAATACGGCTGATACACCACCAGATCATGCCCTTCGAATGCCGATCCCGGCTGCGGAATGCCGTGGGCGTCCACGTAGTCTTGCGAGGCGAACAGGCCCACCGGCCACCGGGCGATTCGCCGGGCGATCAGGTCCGGGTTATCCGGTCGGGTATTGCGCACCGCGATGTCGGCCTCGCGCTTGGCCAGGCTGAGGATTTGCGTCGAGGCGTCCAGTTGCACCCGCACATCAGGGTGGTGTTGATGCAAACGGGCAATGGCCGGAATCAGAAAATCGATCGCCAGGGAGTCCGTCGTGGTGACCCGCACGATACCGGTCAAGCGATCGTCAAGGCCCTGAATCCGCCGCTCCAGCTCCAGTGCTGAATGCTCCATTTTTTCCACGGCACGCATCGCCGCTTCGCCCACGGCGGTCAGCGCATAACCTTCGGAAGTACGCAGAAACAGGGTCGCGCTCAATGATTTTTCCAGCGCAGCGATCCGCCGGCCGACCGTGGCCTGGTCCACCCCCAACACCCGCGCGGCGCCCCGAAGTGTCGATTCGCGGCAGACCGCGAGAAATACCCGTGCGTCATCCCAGTTCATGGAACTCCCCATGCGATGCATTAGTGCATCACTATAAAGTGAAATCGCAGCATTATTGCATCAAATAACCTCGTTATGCTGGACGCCAGAGAACACTCACAGAACAACGCTCATGCCCAGCTCATCAGCTCCCCCCGACACAACACGTAGCGCGATCTGGCTGGCGATCTTCGCCGGCCTCTGCGCCAGCCTGGTCAGTATCGGCCTGGCGCGGTTTGCCTACACACCGCTGATTCCTTCGCTGATCGAAGCCCACTGGTTCTCCGCCAGCGACGTGGTATTCCTCGGTGCCGCCAACCTGGTGGGTTACCTGATTGGTGCGCTGATCGGTCATCCTCTGGCTCGACGTACGTCCAATAAAACCGCACTACGGCTGATGATGCTGGCGGTGACCCTGGCGTTTTTTGCCTGCGCCTTTCCGTTGTCGGTGAGTTGGTTTTTTGGTTGGCGGTTGCTGTCCGGCATCGCCGGTGGCGCGATCATGGTGCTGGTGGCGGCAACGGTGCTGCCCCACGTGCCAGCCGCACGCAAAGGCTTGGCCAGTGGCGCGATCTTTGTCGGTCTTGGCCTGGGTATTGCCGGATCGGGGACAATCGTGCCGCCGCTGCTGAGCCTTGGCTTGCAGCAAACCTGGTTAGGCCTGGGCGTACTGGCGCTGGCTCTGACAGCAGCCAGCTGGTTCGCCTGGCCACCCGCCGCGTCCCATGCAACAGCCGTAATGCCCGCCAAGTCCGCGCCGGCAACGATCAACCCGAGTGTCTACCTGCTGTTTGCCCAATATGCGTTCATGGCGGCCGGGCTGGTACCGGCCATGGTGTTTCTGGTGGATTACGTGGTTCGCGGGCTCGGTGCGGGGCAACACGTCGGCGCCCTGATCTGGGTGATGTACGGCCTGGGCGCGATTGTCGGACCGGTGAGCTACGGTCTTCTGGCCGATCGATTGGGGGCAAAACCAGGCATCCGGCTGGTGCTGGCGGTGCAGGCGATTGCGGTTGGCCTGCTATCGGTTTCCAGCGCTTTCGCGGCGCTGGCCTTGCTGGCGGTGATCATCGGCTCGTTTCCTCCAGGCATCGTGCCACTGGCACTGGCCCGGGTTCACGAACTGATCCCCGACCACCATCAACAACAGATCGCCTGGAGCCGCGCCACCGTGTCGTTCGCCACCTTTCAGGCGATCTCCGGGTTTGCGTACTCGGCGCTGTTCAATGCCAGTGGTGGACGCCATGAATTGATGTTCGTGATTGCGGCGGGGGCGATTGTTGGTGCTCTGCTGCTGGAATTGGTCGTGCACTTGCGGGCCCGACGCGAAGACAAAATCTGTGCCAGCCCAACCACCGCATGAACACCTCAAGCCCGCTCCCACACTGGATCAACAATCGACCCGAATTAACTCGTACTCCTGACAGGTAGCCAAAATGACCCTCCCTCAAACCATGACCTTGATCGACATCACCCAACCCGGCGGCCCCGAAGTCTTGCAACCACGCCAGGTGCCGGTACCCACGGCCGACGCCGGTGAAGTACTGATCCGCGTGCGTGCCGCCGGAGTGAATCGTCCCGACGTGATTCAGCGCGCCGGCAAGTATCCGATGAAACCCGGCATGAACCCGATCCCGGGACTGGAAGTGGCCGGCGAAGTGATCGCTGTCGGCGCTGGCGTCAACGCGTTCAAGGTCGGTGACAAGGTCTGCGCGCTGACTAACGGTGGCGGCTATGCACAGTATTGCGTGGTCCCGGCCAGCCAGACACTGCCAATCCCCGACGGCCTGGACTGGGAACACGCCGCGGCAGTTCCGGAAACGTTTTTCACCGTGTGGGCCAACCTGTTCGAAATGGGCGGCGCCCGCAAGGGTCAACGGGTCTTGATCCATGGCGGCACCAGCGGCATCGGCACCACCGCACTGATGCTCTGCCGCGAGTTCGGCATCGAGGCCTTCGCCACGGCGGGCAGTGAAGAAAAGTGTGCAGTGATTCGCGATCTGGGTGCCGAAGCGATCAATTATCACGATCAGGATTTCGCCCGGGTCATCGCCGAGAAAACCGCTGGCCAGGGCGTCCATGTGGTGCTCGACATCATGGGCGGCTCGTACCTGAACCGTAACGTTGCGGCCCTGGCCCTCGAAGGCCGGCTGGTGATGTTGGGTTTTCTCGGCGGCGCCACTGCCAAGGATGTCGACCTCTTGGCAATCATGGCCAAACGCGCCACGGTCACCGGCTCGCTATTGCGTTCACGCACCCGGGAAGAAAAGGCCGCGATCGCACAGCAATTGCGCGAACATGTATGGCCGGTGCTGGCGGCCGGTCGCTGCCTGCCGATGATCGACAAGGTTTACAGGCTCGACGAAGCGCCGCTGGCTCATGCGCGGATGGAAGCGGGCGATCATGTCGGCAAGATTGTTCTGCGGGTGGAGTGATCCGCAGAAGCAAAACTACCCGCCTGTGGGAGCGAGCCTGCTCGCGAAAGCGGAATGTCTGACAAACCGGTATTGGATGTGTAGACGCGTTCGCGAGCAGGCTCGCTCCCACAGGTCGAAATTTTCCCGCCCTGCGCACGCATCTGTTAAAACGCGGACTTCATGTCTGTGCCAATGGAACACCCGATGTCCACGGCTCCCCTCACTCGCCTGCGCCGACGCTGGCTGCCGCTGCTGTGCATGACTGCGCTGGTCGTCGGCCTGCCGGCGAGCTGCGGCGCGCTCAAGTACAAGGAGCGCGAGTTGCTGTTCCGCATCGAACCGGGCACGGCGAGCTGGTATCGCGGTTTGCCGGGGGATGTTCAGGCGTTCGACATCAAGCCCGCCAATTTCAAGGCCGGGCAAAATCTGCATGCCTGGTGGTGGCCGGCAGCGCGCCGCGATGCGCCGTCGATTCTCTACCTGCACGGTGTGCGCTGGAACCTTACCGGCCAGGCGTTCCGCATCGAGCAACTGCGCGCCATGGGTTTTTCGGTGCTGGCCATCGACTACCGGGGGTTCGGCCAGAGCAAAGGCGATCTGCCGTCGGAAGCCAGCGTCTACGAAGACGCCCGGGCTGCCTGGGAGCGCTTTACGGCAATGCAGCCTGATCCCGGCAAACGCCTGATCTACGGCCATTCCCTTGGCGGTGCGGTGGCTGTCAACCTGGCGGCAGACCTGGCCGCGCAGGCAAAAAAGGAGCACGTCGCGGTGCCGGTGCGCGGTCTGGTGATCGAATCCACCTTCACCACACTGGGCGATGCCGTGGCGCAAGTGGCCGGCAACAACCTGCCCGTCAACTGGCTGCCGGTGCGCTGGCTGCTGTCGCAGAAGTTCGACTCGATCGACAAGATCGTCGATATCGACATGCCGCTGCTGGTGGTTCACGGTCAAGCCGATGCGTTCATGCCCCCGCGCTTCAGCCAGCAATTGTTCAATGCCGCCAATGAACCCAAACGCCTGCTGCTGGTACCCGGCGGTACGCATAACAACAGCATGAGCCTGGGCGGTAGCCAATATCGCCAGGCGCTCGACGGCTTGATGAAAGCCAAATCGCAAATCGCCGGGCCGATGGTTTCAAGGGGTGCGCAGGACTCCTGATCGTTATCGATAACCCCGCGCCTGCAAGTCGAACAACTGCGCATAGCGCCCACCCGCCGCGACCAGACTGTGGTGATCGCCGCGTTCAAGAATCCTGCCCTGGTCGAGCACGATGATGTGATCGGCGTTACGCACACTGGAAAAACGGTGGGAGATCAGCAGGGTCATGCGGTCTTGGGTGTGCCGGCTGAAATGCGCGAATACCGCCGCTTCCGCCGCCGGGTCAAGGGCCGACGTCGGCTCGTCGAGAATCAGGATATCGGCATCGCGACGCATATAGGCACGGGACAAGGCGATCTTCTGCCATTGCCCGCCGGACAGCTCCTGCCCCCCGGCAAACCAGCGCCCCAATTGCGTGGCATAGCCGCGATCCAGACGCTCGATAAAGGGCGCAGCCATGCCTTCGGCGGCGGCGTCGTGCCAGCGCTGCTCATCGTTGAACGCCAGGGTGTCCCCCACGCCGATGTTCTCGCCGACGGAGAACTGGTAGCGGATGTAATCCTGGAAAATCACGCCGACGCGCCGACGCAGCGCGTCTTCTTCCCAGGCCTGCAAGTCGCTGCCGTCCAGCAGAATTCGCCCCTGATCGGGACGGTATAGACGGGTCAGCAGCTTGATCAGCGTGGTCTTGCCCGAACCGTTCTCCCCCACCAGCGCCACACTGTGCCCGGGTACAAGGTGCAGATCGATGCCTTCCAGCGCAGCATGACGGGCGCCCGGATAACGGAAACCGACGTTCTCGAAACGCAAGCCGTCGCCGGGCACTGCACCGACGGTGAGATGCCCGGTATCGACCACCACAGGCTCAGCCAGGTATTCATAAAGGCTGGACAGGTAGAGGCCATCTTCGTAAAGGCCACTGATGGCGCTCAGGCTGCTGCTCACCGCGCTCTGCCCCTGCTTGAACAGGACCAGGTACATGGTCATCTGCCCAAGGCTGATATTGCCGTGAACCGCATCGACCACCACCCAGGCATAGGCCAGATAAAACGCCCCGGTGCCGAGCAGACCCAGCACGAAACCCCAGCCGTCGCGGCGCAGGGTCAGCCGCCGGTCCTCGGCATAGAGCCGGGCGAACGTCTCGCGGTAACGCCGCAACAGCAGCGGCGCGAAACCGAACAGCTTGACCTCCTTGATGTAGGCCTCATGGGACAGCAGCGTCTCTATGTACGTCTGCTGTCGGCTTTCCGGTGCGCGGCGGGTGAACAAGCGAAAGGCATCGCCGGAAAAATGCGCCTCGGCAAAAAACACCGGCAACGCGCCGACCACCAACAGCACCAACGCCCACGGCGAAAAATGCACGAGCAGCACACCGAAGCTGATCAACACGATCAGGTTCTGGATCAGCCCCAGCGACTTCATCACCAGCGCCAACGGTCGGGTCGAGGCTTCACGCCTTACCCGCACGAGCTTGTCGTAGAACTCGGAATTCTCGAATTGCACCAGCGACAGCGTCTGGGCCTTTTCCAGAATCATCGTGTTGACCTTCTGCCCCAACTGCACGCGCAACAGCGACTGCTGTACCGACAGCGCACGCTGAGTGGCAGACAGCAACGCCAGCACCCCGGCTTCCAACAGCACATAGCGAAGCACTGGCCACAACGGCGCACTGCCCTGCTGCGCATGCAACTGCATGGCAAATACCACGGCATCGACAATGCGCTGCCCCAACCACGCTGCCAACGCCGGCAGCACCCCGGCGATCAGCGTCGCCAGCACCAGGCCAAGGAACAGGCCGCGAGAAGTACCCCAGACAAGCAGCAAAGCGCGCCGGGACTGGTCGAGTAGCGAGGTGAAGCGATCGAAGGCAAGACTCACGCCTCAGGCTCCACCGAAGCATCGGTCCGATCCCCTTGAAACCTCGCCCGATACCGCCCAGGACTCTCCCCCGTCCACTTCTTGAACGCGCGATGAAATGCACTCGGCTCCTGAAATCCCAGTTGCTCGGCGATGTCGCTGATGCTTGCCCGGCTCTGGCGCAATTGCTCGAAGGCCACCGCACGGCGCACTTCGTCCTTGATCTCCTGATAGGAACAGCCTTCACGTTCCAGCTTGCGGCGAAAGGTGCTGGGGCTCAGGTGCTGTTCGAGGGCGAAGGCCTGCAGGGTCGGCCAGTGGCTGTAATGGCTGTTGCGCAGGCGCTGATGCACCTGTGACGCCAGGCCGTGCTGGTTGCGGAAGCGAATCACCAGCCATTGCGGCGCAGTGCGCAGGAATACTTTCAGCGAGGCCAGGTCCTGCACCACCGGCAGGCGCAGGTAGTGGCTGGCGAATTCGATTTCGGTGCGTTCGGCGCCAAAAGTCAGGTTGGGTCCCCAGAGCAAGCGATCGTCACTGAGAGACACCCGCTCGTGGCGGAAATCCGCGCGGTCGATGGGAATGCGCCGACCGCCCAGCCAGCACAACAGGCTGATCATCAACACCAGGAACGTCTCTTCGCCGAAACGGCCGACGTCATCGTTTGCCGCCTGGCTGTCCAGGCTGATGAAGGCCCGTTTGCCGCGTACGGTCAGCGTGCCGCGAAAATCCTGGAGGAACAGGGCGAAGTTGGCCAGGCACTGCCGCATGGCCTTGTGCAGGTCGGGCTCCTGAATCAAGGCGCGGCAAATCAGGGCGAAGGCGCCCGGCGGCATGCCATGGGAGTCGAGTCCGAAGAACTCGTCATTCAGTTCGCGGATCTGAATCAGCCACAACGCTGCAAAAGCATTGGCCGGAACCCGCGCCGTCGGCTCTTGCATCAGCGCCGGATCGATGCCGGCTTGTTCCAGCACCGCTCGCACTCGCTGCGGATCGTCCCCCAGCCCGTGGATCATTGCCTGCACGAAGTAGGCGGCCACCGAGTCCTTTTCCCGCATCTGAACGCAACACTCCCCATCATTCGAAATGGCAAAAAACACCAGTGCCGTTGAACAGTTTCGGCATAGGACAACCGCCTTGCCAGCTCTAGACTCGCGCCAATAGTACGCCTTCGGCTGTCACCACGGCCAAGGTATCGCAGGGTTTGAGCGAAAGGACGGCAACATGAATCTGCAACACATTGGCGTGATCGGCGCCGGCACCATGGGCAATGGCATTGCGCAAGTCTGCGCCCTGGCCGGTTTCTATGTGACTTTGCTCGACATCTGCGAAGGTGCATTGCAAAAGGCCGTCGCGACCGTTGGCAAGAATCTCGATCGTCAGGTTGCCAAGGAAACCCTGACGCCGGAGCAAAAACTCGCCGCCCTCGACAAGATCCGCACCAGCACCGACTACAGCAGCCTGCACAATGCGCAACTGGTGATCGAAGCCGCCACGGAAAACCTCGAGCTGAAACTGCGGGTACTGCAACAGATCGCTTCGCAGGTCAGCGCCGAGTGCGTGATTGCCTCCAACACTTCGTCGCTGTCGATTACCCAGCTCGCCGCCAGCGTCAGCCAGCCTGAGCGCTTTATCGGCCTGCACTTCTTCAACCCGGTACCGGTGATGGGCCTGATTGAAGTCATCCGCGGCCTGCAAACCAGCGACGCCACCCACACCCTGGCACTGGACATGGCGACCGCGCTGGGCAAAACCGCGATCACCGCCGGCAACCGCCCAGGGTTCGTGGTCAACCGGATTCTGGTGCCGATGATCAACGAAGCAGTCCTGGTGTTCCAGGAAGGCCTGGCCAGCGCCGAAGATATCGACGCCGGCATGCGCCTGGGTTGCAATCAGCCTATCGGCCCGCTGGCCCTGGCAGACCTGATCGGCCTGGACACCTTGCTGGCGATCATGGAAGCCTTCTACGAGGGCTTCAATGACAGCAAATACCGCCCGGCGCCACTGCTCAAGGAAATGGTCGCCGCCGGTTACCTGGGCCGCAAGACGGGGCGTGGCTTCCATGCCTATGCCTGAGCGTTGCTCGCGGTTTGCCGAGTACCGGGACAAGGTACTGGAGTTGTTTGCCAGCAAAGGTTTCGGTCAGGTCGGCATGCGCGAACTCGCCACGTGCCTGGGGCTGTCTCCGGGCTCGTTGTATCACCATTACCCGAGCAAACAGCACTTGCTGCTCGACCTGATCGAGGAGTTTTACGAAGAGCTGTTGGCCACCCTTGGACGCATCGAACAAAAGGCCCCGGCCAAACGCGACCGGCTCAACAGCCTGATCCGCGCGCACCTGAACCTGCACCGCGATATGCCGTGGCACTTTCGACTGGTGGAGCGTGACAGCGGCTGCCTGAATGAAGAGCAACAGGCGCGGGTTCGCCAGTTGCGCGAACAGTACGAACGCCGGTTGTTGGTGATGCTCGGCGCCCGCTCCCGATTCAGCGAATCAGGTCTGCTGGCAGCTGGGCATGCCATTGCCGCCTTGCTTAACAGCGCCCCGAGTTGGCTCTCACCCCATGCTCTGGACGAAGGCGAGCAGGACGAACTGCTGGAAAACATGCTCAGCGGAGCCATCGAGCGGGTGCTCGCACCACGACGCTCGGTCGAGGCAATAAGCCTCGCCCGGTCTATCGAAAAAACGTCTAAAAAAACCCAGGCCCCTGCCGCGATTTAGGGCTTTGCTTGCCCGGTCGATGTCATCGGAATTCGCTCCTGAACCAAGCGTCCAATCCGATGTGTCCCTTCAATGACCGGGAGCCGCATCATGAAAATCAATCCCTACCTTATCTTCAATGGCGACTGCAAAGCCGCGTTCACCTTCTATGCCGAATGTCTGAAAGGCCAGATCGAAGCGATGTTGACCTACGGTGAAACACCCGCCGGCGATCATGTTCCCAAGGACCTGCATAACCTGATCATCCACACCCGACTGGCAGTGGGCGATCAGGCGATCATGGGGTCGGATACCACCCCCGACCGCCCCACCGAAGAAATGAACGGGTGTTCGATTTCGCTGAATGTCGACAGCATTGCCGAGGCTGAACGGGTGTTCCGCGCGCTGTCAGCAGGTGGCAATGTGCAAATGCCGCTGGAGACCACATTCTGGGCGGCCCGCTTCGGCATGCTGGTCGACCGCTTTGGCGTTTCGTGGATGGTCAATTGCGAAAAAGATCAGTAAATCCCGCCTGATCGACGATGTTCCACGCATGAAACAGCCCAATCTGAACAGGTTGGGCTTTCTGGCAACTCCCGGATCGTCTGCTACCGTCAACATGCCATTCCCCGTATAGCAGCGGATTGTCCGAAGGAAACCCACCATGCCTGCGCCCTGGCCCACCCGTTTCAAACTGTCGCTACTGGCCGGCGGGCTCACCGCCACCCTCCTCGCTCTCAGTGGTTGCGCCACCGTCGATGCCCAGAGCACCGCCTATGTCGGTGTCGAGCACCCCGCTCCGACGATGCCCAGCGAAGTCGTGGTGCTACGCTCCGAACCCCTTCGCCCGCACATACGCCTGGGTGAAGTGCTGATCGACGCCAGCGTCGATCCCGCGCCACCGATCGCCGAGGTCGAACAGAAATTGCGCGAGGAATCCGCCAAGCTGGGCGGCGATGCCGTGGTAGTAGTCTATGACCGTATCGGGATCGTGGGCGCCCATGCCAACGGGCCGCTGTGGGCGCGCGACGTGCAAGCCATCGAAGGTCGCAAGCTCAAGGGGATAGTCATCAAGTACCGGTCCTAGTTGTCGACCTCCCTGGTCTGACTCATCGCACAACCTTTCGTCGCAAATCAACACCTGGGGCGCCCTATGCGCCCCTGTCTGGCTTACGGCTTGCACAGGCGTCGTAGCGGCCCCAGAACGACATAATTCTGACACGCCAGCCCCTCAAACTCATGCTTAAGGCCTCCAGCAATACGCTTGGTCAGTCACCGGAGATGTAACGTGTCAACTCTTAATGAAATCGCAGCGAACCACGCGAGAATGGCCAAGGCAAAAGAAGAGGAGGCGACCGGGTTGAATGAGCGACAGCTTCAGATTGTCGGTGGTTTTGAAATCCCGTGCCTGGAAAAGCAGCAACAGGTTCCGTTGCACCTGATGGCTGGAGTGCATGACAACCACGTCGGGCAAGTAGCCGGTTTTTGAGTTGATTGTCCGAAGGCAATGCGCGGTCGAGGCAAACTCATCGCGCCTTGTTCTTCAGGATTCGCCAAGCGTGACCCGCCGATACTGACGCGGGGTGAAACCCGTCAATGCCTTGAACTGCCGGGTGAACGCACTGTGGTCGGTATAGCCGCACTGCAGCGCGACCTCCGTTATCGGCATGTCGGTATGCAGCAGTCGATGCGCATGCTCCAGGCGAACTTTCTGGATCATCTGCCGCGGCGTCAGGTTGAACACACGTTTGCAGTACCGTTCCAGTTGCGCCACTGAAATGCCGGCGATCCGCGTCAGTTCACCCAAGGTGACGCGCCGGTTGAAATGCGCGCGAATGTATTCGTCTACTGCGGCCAGACGCTGGTAGGCCGGATGCGTCTCACTGGCCGACTGCAGGTCGACCGAGATCCCCACCAAACCGATGATTTCACCGTTGCGATTGTACAGGGGCCGTTTGTGCGTCAGGCACCATCCGGGCTCCCGACTGCCGTACAAGTGCAACTCCAGCTGATCCTCCAGAACAAGCCCCTGCTCCAGCACCCGTCGATCCTGTTCGGTATAGCCAGGCCCCAACTGCGCCGGAAAAACCTCGGCACTGGTTTTTCCAAGCAAGGATTGCAGGTGTTTCAGCCCGCAGCGACGTACCAGGGTCAGGTTGGCCATGACGTAGCGCGCCTGGACATCCTTGATAAAGATCGCGGCATTGGGAATGACATCCAGCATCGGCAGCAGCAGTGCCACACCCGCCAATAACTCATCGATGGTCTGAGGACGACTGGCGTCGTTCCCCTGGCACAGGATCGCAAACGCGTTCTGTGTCATGAAGCTCCTCCCCACTTTTCGTCCAGGCAACCAGCACGCCGAGCAGGTTGCCCCAACCCCGGCGCCCTGTCGAGGGCGCATCACGTCATCCGTACTGTGCTGATTTCGTCATCGATGCCAGTGAAAAACATCAATCGCGGCCAGGCTGACGAGCTCACTCTGAAGCCATTGCGGGTGAGTTCAGACCCACAGGCTTCCGATCTCCTCTAATGGGCGGGACTATGAAAAAAGTACATGTCATCGATTCCCACACCGGCGGCGAACCGACTCGCCTGGTGATGAAAGGCTTTCCCGATTTGCCCGGCAATACCATGGCCGAAAAACGCGATGCCCTGCGTGAGGGGCATGACCAATGGCGTCGCGCCTGCCTGCTGGAACCCCGGGGCAACGATGTGCTGGTGGGTGCTCTGTATTGCGAGCCGGTTTCGCCGGACGCCACCTGCGGCGTGATTTTCTTCAACAATGCCGGCTATCTGGGCATGTGCGGCCACGGCACCATCGGCCTGGTCGCGTCTTTGCACCACTTGGGACATATCAGCCCGGGCGTGCACAAGATCGATACGCCGGTCGGCCAGGTCAGCGCCAACCTGCATGAAGACGGTGCGGTGACTGTGGGCAACGTGCCCGCCTACCGCTACCGCCAGGACGTTGCGGTCCTGGTACCCGGACACGGCCGCGTGTATGGCGATATCGCCTGGGGCGGCAACTGGTTTTTCCTGGTGTCCGACCATGGAAAGGTATTGCAAATGGACAACGTCGAGGTGTTGACCGAGTACACCTGGGCAATGCTCAAGGCGCTGGAGGACCAAGGCATTCACGGCGAAGACGGCGCCCTCATCGACCATGTCGAACTGTTCGCCGACGACGATCATGCCGACAGCCGCAACTTCGTCATGTGCCCGGGCAAGGCCTACGACCGTTCGCCTTGCGGCACCGGCACCAGCGCCAAACTGGCGTGCCTGGCCGCCGATGGAAAACTGGCTGCGGGCGAACGCTGGGTACAAGCCGGCATCACCGCCAGCCAGTTCGAAGGCCGCTACGAATGGGAAGGCGATCGCATCCGCCCGTTCATTACCGGCCGCGCCTGGATGACCGCCGACAGCTTGCTGCTGATCGACGAGCAGGATCCCTTCGCGTGGGGTATTTGAGCCCCGCACCTCCCTGTTTATCTGAATCAACGTTCCAAGGAGCGACAACCATGAGCGACAACATCTTCACCGGTTGCATTCCCGCGCTGATGACACCCTGCACCGCCGAACGCAAGCCGGACTTCAATGCCCTGGTGGCCAAGGGTCGCGAACTGATCGATATCGGCATGAGCGCTGTCGTGTACTGCGGCTCGATGGGCGATTGGCCCCTGCTCACCGAAGCCGAACGTCAGGAAGGTGTGGCGCGCCTGGTCGACGCCGGCATCCCGACCATCGTCGGTACCGGTGCCGTCAACAGCCGCGAAGCGGTATCCCACGCAGCCCATGCGGCCAAAGTCGGTGCCCATGGCCTGATGGTCATTCCTCGCGTGTTGTCCCGTGGCGCATCCGCAACCGCCCAAAAGGCGCACTTCGCCGCCATCCTGAACGCCGCTGCGAATCTACCGGCAGTGATCTACAACAGTCCTTACTACGGCTTCGCCACCCGCGCCGATTTGTTCTTCGAACTGCGTCGAGAGCATCCGAACCTGATCGGCTTCAAGGAGTTCGGCGGTGCCGCCGACCTGCGCTACGCCGCCGAGAACATCACTTCCAGGGATGATGATCTGACCCTCATGGTGGGCGTCGATACCCAGGTGGTGCACGGCTTCGTCAACTGCAACGCCACCGGCGCCATCACCGGCGTCGGCAATGCACTGCCGCGTGAAGTGCTGCAACTGGTGGCGCTGAGCAGGCAGGCGGCCAAAGGTGACGCCAAGGCTCGCCGTCTGGCGCGCGAACTGGAGTCTGCATTGGCCGTGCTGTCGTCCTTCGATGAGGGCTGCGACCTGGTGCTCTATTACAAGTATCTGATGGTGCTCAATGGCGAGCAGCAATACACCCTGCACTTCAACGAGACCGATGCGCTCAGCGATGCCCAACGTCGTTACGCCGAGACCCAGTACAGGTTGTTCCGCCAGTGGTACGCGAACTGGTCGAAAGAGCAGAACCTGGTCTGACACCCGACTCGATTCACATCGTGGTGCGCCAATGCGCACCTTTTGCTGGATGACCCAACAGAAGCCCAGAAACATGACGTCCCTTAATTCAGGCAACACGCACAACCCCGCGGACATCGCCGTGGTCGGCGCCGGCATCATCGGCGTCGCCTGCGCCCTTCGGCTTGCACGCCAGGGAAAGCGGGTGGTGGTCATCGATCATCAGGATCCGGGGCACGGGGCTTCATTCGGCAACGCCGGGCATCTGGCCACCGAACAAGTGTTTCCCATCGCCGACCTGTCCATTCTCAAGCGTCTGCCGGCGATGCTCATGGACCCCATGGGTCCGTTGCGCCTGGACTGGAGATACATGCCCCGGGCATTACCGTGGTTCATCCGTTTATTGCTGAACCTGCGACCGGCACCTTTCCAGCGCACCGTGGCCGGCATCCGCGCACTCAACGAAAGCAGCCTTGGCGCCTGGCAACGGCTGCTCGAAACGATTGCCCGTGCGGACCTGCTGAAAGAGGATGGCTCGCTGTTGGTGTTCGAGCGCCCCGACTCGCGACAGGCAATCGACGCGTTACAGGCACGCATGCGCCATCAAGCAGTGCCCGTCGATTTATGGCAGGCGAGCGCAGTGCGTGAGGTTGCCCCGCAGCTGAGCGAGCACCTTCAGGGCGGGCTGTTCTTCCCGCGCACCGGGCACTTCCTGGACCCCTACCGCGTCGTTGGTGAATTGGTGAAAGCGGCCAAGGCCAGCGGCGTGCAGTTCATCAAACATCAGGTGATGGACGGGCGTGTGCAGGAGCACGGCGTTTCACTGCTCACCCACCAGGGCAGCCTGACCGCCCGCCAGGCCCTCATCGCCTGCGGCGCTCACTCCGCCAGACTGACCGCTGCGCTGACCGGCAAAAAAGTGCCCCTGGACACCGAGCGCGGCTATCACCTGATGCTGCCCCATGAACATCAGCGCCTGCCTTTCGCCGTCACCTCGCTGGAACGCAAATTCATCATGACCCCCATGGCCGATGGCCTGAGGCTGGCCGGCACCGTCGAATTCTCCGGCCTCGACAGCCCTCCGAACATGGAACGCGCCTGGCAGTTGCACCGATTGAGCAAAGGCCTGTTCAAGCGTGATCTGAATGCTGAGGCCGCAACACCCTGGATGGGGTTTCGTCCTTCGCTGCCTGACTCATTGCCGATTATTGATCGGGTGTGCGACGGCAAGGTATTGCTTGCGTTTGGCCATCAGCATTTGGGGCTGACTCAGGCGGCGGTTACGGCTGAGCTGATTGGCCGGATGGTATTGCCTGCAAGCGCCACTGAGGTCCATGAATTACCGGCGGTTGAGGCGTATCGGTTGGATCGGTTCTGAGCGAAACACCCCGCACCACCAACCCACCCGACACCTGCGTTGCCTGACAGGCTGCTTTGGCGAGCAGGCTCGCTCCCACAGGTTTTACCCCTTGATTGACTGGCACTAGCGTTTTCGGCGCCCTTTTCTCGTTTGAAGGTTCGATAGCATGGCAGCGATTACACGCCCATCCATGCACCTTTTATCGCCTCGTTTTGATACGTTTATTTTCATATTATTGATTTATGAAATTCAATATGTCATTTATATCTCCGCATCCCCCATCCAAGGAGTCAACAATATGAACAAGACAGAACTTCTAGGTGCCCTGACACTGTGCGCCGCAAGCTTTCTGGCACACGCCGACGAAGGCAGCTTGCGTATCGGTATCGAAGCCGCCTACCCGCCCTTCTCTTTCAAGACGCCAGAGGGCAACGTCAGTGGTTTCGATTACGACATCGGCAACGCGCTGTGCGAGGAAATGAAGGTCAGATGCGAGTGGGTCATCCAGGAGTTCGACGGCATGATCCCCTCGCTGAAAGTGCGCAAGATCGATGCGGTGCTGTCGTCGATGTCGATCACCGAAGACCGGATGAAGTCAGTCGACTTCAGCAAAAAGTACTACCACACGCCGGGCAAGTTCGCGATGAAGGCCGGCAACGTGATCAACGACCCGCAGGTCGATCTCAAGGGCAAGAAAGTCGGCGTGCAACGCTCCTCGACCTACGACCATTTTGCCACCGAGCAGCTGGTGAAAGCCGGCGTCGAGGTGGTGCGCTACTCCTCGCAGAATGAAGCCTTCCTCGACTTGGCGTCGGGTCGACTGGACGCCACGCTCGCCGACATTGTCAACACCGATGAGAGCTTTATCAAAACGCCACTCGGCAGAGGTTTCGCCCTGACAGGCCCGGATATCAACGATCCGAAATACTTCGGCAGGGGCGCCGGGATCGCGGTGCGCAAAGGCGACACTGCGAACGTTGCACGCTTGAGTGCGGCGATTGACGCCATCCGCACCAATGGCAAGTACCAGCAAGTGATGACCAAGTACTTCGCCTTCGATATCTACGGCGAATAAGCCGTTACCCGAAACCCTGGCGCCGGCCCCTGCGGGCGCCACCTTTGGCTTGTTTCGCGCGCCCACCGGGCGCTCGCTTGAGGAATTTCATCATGCTCCACGGGTACGGATCGAGCATTCTTGATGGCGCCTGGCTGACCATTAACCTGGCCCTGATCTCCATGTCCATGGCGATTGCCCTGGGCCTGATCGGCGCCGCCTTTCGTTTATCGCCGTTCAAATGGCTGGCAATACTGGGCGAAGGCTACACCACCCTGATTCGCGGTATTCCTGACCTGGTGTTGATCCTGCTGATCTTCTACGGCGGCCAGGATCTGGTGAACCGCATTGCCCTCGCACTCGGTTACACCCGCTACATCGACATCAATCCCTTTATCGCCGGCGTGTGCACCATGGGTTTCATTTTTGGTGCCTATCTCTCGGAAACCTTTCGGGGTGCCTTCATGGCGATCCCTAAAGGTCAGGCCGAAGCCGGTGCGGCTTATGGCCTGGGTGGTACCCAGGTGTTCTGGCGGATTCTGGTGCCGCAGATGATTCGTTTCGCCATTCCCGGCTTCACCAACAATTGGTTGGTGCTGACCAAATCCACCGCGCTGATCTCGGTCATCGGCTTGCAGGACATGATGTTCAAAGCCAAAAACGCAGCGGACGCCACCCATGAGCCATTCACGTTTTTCCTCGCGGTTGCCGCGCTCTACCTGGTGCTGACCAGCGTGTCATTGCTGGTCCTGCGCTGTCTGGAAAAACACTACTCGGTCGGCATCAAAGCCGCCGAACTGTAACCGGGAGCCCACCCATGATGCTCGACTACAACCTGATCTGGGAGAACCTGCCGCTGTATTACAGTGGCGTATGGGTGACCCTGAAAGTGCTGCTGATTTCCCTGGCCGTTGGCCTGGTGCTGGCAATTCCGCTGGCGTTGATGCGGGTATCGCGATCACCGCTGATCAACTGTCCGGCCTGGCTCTACACCTATGTGATTCGCGGCACGCCGATGCTGGTGCAATTGTTCCTGATCTATTACGGGCTGGCGCAGTTCGAAGCGGTACGCCACAGCGCGCTCTGGCCTTACCTGTCCAGCGCCACCTTTTGTGCCTGCCTGGCCTTCGCAATCAATACCAGCGCCTATAGCGCAGAACTCCTGGCCGGCAGTTTGAAGGCCACGTCCCACGGCGAGATCGAAGCCGCCAAAGCCATGGGCATGTCGCGCGTTACCTTGTACCGCCGCATTCTCCTGCCATCCGCCTTGCGCCGGGCACTGCCGCAGTACAGCAACGAAGTCCTGATGATGCTGCAAACCACCAGCCTGGCGTCGATCGTCACGCTGGTGGATATCACCGGCGCCGCGCGAACGGTCAGTTCGCGGTTTTATCTGCCGTTCGAAGCGTTCATCACTGCCGGCCTCATCTACCTGGCCCTGACCTTCATCCTGGTTCGCCTGTTCAAGCTCGCCGAGCGCCGCTGGCTGGCCTATCTGGCACCGCGCAAGCACTAAGGAGTTCCATGAAACACATTCAATACCGCTTGCCGTGGAGCGCCTCGGGCACGGAGCGAACGCTCGCGCTGTTTCGTTTTGGCAGCGGCCCGCGCAAGGCCTACATCCAGGCCTCGCTGCACGCCGACGAGCTACCGGGGATGCGCGTCGCCGTCGAACTCAAGCACCGCCTGCAAGCGCTGGAAGAACAAGGTCGCCTGACCGGCGTGATCGAATTGGTGCCAATGGCCAATCCGATCGGCATCGCACAGATGTTCCAGGCCACCCATCAAGGGCGTTTTGAGTTTTCCAGCGGGAAGAATTTCAATCGCGACTTCCCGGAGCTCGCCGAAGCCGTGGTACCGATGCTGGAAGGTCGACTGGGAGACGATAGCAACAGCAACATCGCGCTGATCCGCCGCGCCATGAGCGATGCCCTCACCAACATGCCACCGCCGACATCGGAACTCGATGGCCTGCGGCGCCTGTTGATGCAACATGCCTGTGATGCCGATGTGGTGCTGGACCTGCACTGCGATTTCGAGTCAATCATGCTGCTGTATGCCATGCCGCAAAACTGGCCACGCTTGCACTCGTTGGCCGCCCGACTGGGCGCTGGCGTTGCCCTGCTGGCCGAGGCGGCGGGAGGTAACGCCTTCGACGAAGCCTGCGCCATTCCCTGGCTGCAACTGGCCGATCGCTTTCCCCAAGCCAGTATTCCGCTGGCGTGCGTCGCGACTACGATCGAACTGCGCGGCATGGCAGACACCGAACGCGAGCAATGCGTCGAGAGCGCACAGGCCATTCTCGGCTATCTCGCCGAGCAAGGCCTGATCAGTGGTGACTGGCCTGCCGCCCCGCCGAGCCGTTGTGAAGCGACCCCTTTCGCCGGTGCGCAGTACGCCTATGCGCCGCACCCGGGGGTGGTGAGCTATTTGCAACCGTTGGGCGCCCACGTCAGGGTCGGCGATCCGCTGTTCGAAGTCATCGACCCGCTGACAGACCTGCACAGCGTGGTGCGCGCCAGCACCGACGGCATCCTCTATGCCCGCGAACGACTGCGTTTTGCCCAGCCTGGTTTGTGGCTGGCCAAAGTGGCCGGCCGTACCCCCATCCGCCAAGGCCGCTTGCTCAGCGACTGATTCCAGAGAGTTGAAACCATGTACAAGCTTGAAATTCAGGACCTTCACAAAAGCTACGGCAGCCACGAAGTGCTCAAGGGCGTGTCCCTGGAGGCCAAAGCCGGTGACGTTATCAGCATCATCGGCTCCAGCGGCTCCGGTAAAAGCACCTTTCTGCGTTGCATCAACCTGCTGGAGCAGCCCAACGCCGGCAGTATCGTGCTCAACGGCGAACCGCTCAAACTGGTGACCAACAAACTCGGCGGGCTCAAGGCGGCCGAACCCAAGCAACTGCAACGCATGCGTTCGCGACTGTCGATGGTGTTTCAGCACTTCAACCTCTGGTCGCACATGAGTGCCCTTGAAAACGTCATGGAAGCGCCGGTGCATGTGCTGGGCGTAAACAAAAAACAAGCGCGGGAAAAAGCCGAGCACTACCTGAACAAAGTCGGCGTGGCGCACCGCATGGACGCCTGGCCGGCTCATATGTCTGGCGGTGAGCAACAGCGAGTGGCCATTGCCCGCGCACTGGCCATGGAACCTGAAGTGATGTTATTTGATGAACCGACTTCGGCACTCGACCCCGAACTGGTCGGCGAAGTGCTCAAAGTCATGCAGGACCTGGCACTCGAAGGCCGCACCATGGTGGTCGTGACCCACGAAATGGGTTTTGCTCGGGAAGTATCGAATCAGTTGGTGTTCCTGCATAAAGGCCAGGTCGAAGAGCGTGGCGATCCGCGCGAAGTGCTGGTCAAACCGCAATCCGAACGCCTCCAGCAGTTTCTGTCCGGCAGCTTGAAATAATCAACCCGCCCCGCTCACCGCAAGATACGGCTTCGGATACACTCCAGCCTACGCAGCACCCTGTGGGAGCGCCGCCCGCACGCTCCCACAGGTTATGCGCCAGCCCCAGCCCCAACCCTCAGGAAGTGTTGAACCGGATATGCCGACTCCTTCGAAAAACACCACGGTCTATGCCGCTCCAGTGATGCGCAAACTCGCGGAAATCGTTCCCGACTTACCGCCGTCACTGCGCAAGGTGGCGGATTTTATCCTGCGTCATCCGCTCAGGGCCGCGACGCTGACGATCGAAGAAATGGCTCATGAAACATCCACCTCGCCAGCAGCGGTCAATCGTTTGGCCAAGGCGCTGAACCTGGGTGGCTACACCGGCATGAAAGCCGAGCTGGTCGCGACGTTGCAGCAGATGGTGTCGCCGGTCGACAAACTGCGAAACGAACTGGCCCATCGTCCTGGCGGCGCCTTCGGCCTGCACGAGCAAATCCAGAGCGCCACCAGCAACCTCGCCACGGCCGCCACCAACAACCACGCAGATACTTTTGAAGCGTTCGTCAGCCGCCTGATCAACGCTCGCAAGATTTACATCCTGGGCTTTGGCAACAGCGTCTACTTCGCCGGGCTGGCCGCCTCGACACTGATGCCGTTCTGTGCGGATGCCACCGCCATCAGCATGGAGGGCGGCAATGAAAATGCCGCTTACCGTCTGGCCGCCATCACCGATCAAGACGTATTGCTGGCGATCTCCCTGCCACGCTATTCCCTCGACACCCTGCAACTCGCGCGTTTTGCAAACGAGCGCGGCGCCTCGGTGCTGGCAATCACCGACTCACCCGCCTCGCCGCTGACCAGTATTGCCGAACACGTGTTGTTTGCCCCCGCCGATCATCCGGTAATGACCAGTTCCAACATCGCCGTACTCGCCTTGATCGAAGGATTAGTGGCGGGTGTGATGGCTCGCAATAAAGAAGCCGTCAAGCTGGCGACCGAACTGACCGAAAGCGTGATGTCTTATTTGCATATGCCCTCGAGCGCTAAATCACCGAAGAAGTGATGATTCCCGGGCCAACTGGGTGCCGGCTGAAAATCACTTCGCAACATACTGCGTGCCGCGCGGATCGTTAAGCTTTGCCTGCAACATCCCCCACTCGCGTTGAATGATCGAGTAAGGGATAAAGACACTGATCCTCTCAGCGTCTTTTACCCCGGCGTTATTACTCACATCATTCAATGTGGTTGAGTGGAAACCAACATTGATGCCGACAACACTGCCGTCATTGGCGATGACCGGCCCACCGGACATCCCCTTGACCAGCGGGGCATCATGGATGCCGTAGAGATCACCGCTGTTCTCGTCGGCGTTGACGAACGGCGTTTTATACACCTTGCCTTTCCCGGTGGTGGTGACCAGGTAAGGACTCACCCCCACGGCCGTGATGCTCTCGCCCACACGCGGAGCGCGCCATGAGGGGTAGCGGCCATTGGCTTTATGCTTGATGAAGACAAGATCGCAGTTGGTGCTGCAGCTGTATTTCACGTTGGGAATGAACGGCGTGTGACGGGTGGTGACGGCGTAGTCATCGTTCCATTGCACGGCCGAGGCCATGTACACATACGGCAGAGGAAAGCCTGAAAAGACTAAAAAGTATGAATCATTGGCAGGCTCCGAAAAGTCGGGCTTTACAATGCCATTGCATCCTGCAGTTACAGCTCCTATTAGAAAGAAGGCCATGATCTTGATCATGATGTATCACCGACTTAATAGGGAAAATGTGACTGTTTTTTGTTGTCAGTATTTTGTCTTTTATCGGGTTGCAGTACTCCTCGCCACTTGCTCTAGTTGGACACCTTGATACTTATGGCTGAAGTTACAGCAATGCGTATGAATAAATCGCACTAAGACCAATCGCTTTTCGATCAACTTTTTAGTGTGAATATTTGGCGCCAGAAATACGTTAATAACGAGACTAAATAATAAAAAAACACTATGACTGACTGATTTAAAGATGGCGACTGTTGTTTGTGTATTTGAGCGAAAGAGGACAGCAGCGGGCGAGACAAAGCTATGCCAGAATTCAAGGGAACGCTTGGCCATTGGCCGCTGATGCCGAGGCCGTCATTGGCAATGCGACAAACCGGCCGCCTGCTGCTGCATCGGAGTGTCCAATGTCCGAAACTACCGAGGTGTCGCGCGTGAAGCACTTCGCCGCCAACACGGCGGGCCGGGATCTCGCGGTCGGCGACATTCACGGCCACTTCACCCGGCTGCAGGCGGCGCTGGATGCGGTCGGGTTCGAACCTGCCGTCGACCGCCTGTTCAGCGTCGGTGATCTGGTCGACCGCGGGCCTGAGTCGCTGGATGTCGATGAATGGCTGCTGCGCAAGCCCTGGTTCCATGCAGTGCGTGGCAACCATGAGCAGATGGCTGTTGATTCGAACGCCACCGGCCGCATCAGCTATGAATGCAGCCTGCACTTGCTCAATGGTGGCGCGTGGTTCTACGGGCTGTCGAGCATCGAGCAAGACCGCTACGCCAGCCTCTTTCAGGACTTGCCGCTGGTGATCGAAGTCGAGACCGCACAGGGCCTGATCGGCATCGTGCATGCCGACGTTCCGCGCGCAAGCTGGGGAGAAATGATGACAGCACTTTCTGGATCGGCGAGGGAGGCCGACCACGTTGCCGCCATCCTTCAGTGGTCGCGCAAGCGCTTGACTGACGAAAACCACACCGGTGTTGACGGCGTGCGGGCCGTGATCGTGGGCCATACGCCACTCAGGCAGCCGGTCATACTCGGGAATGTCTACCACATAGATACTGCAGGCTGGAAGAATGGTTACTTCACGTTGCTGGATCTGGCTACGCTGGAATGTTTGCCGCCAATCGACCCTGCGCTGGGGTATGACCGGGTTTAAGTTCTACCCAAAACCCCTATCTCGTCGCCTCACCCTCGCGAAATTCTGTTGCCTAGACTACTGTATATAAAAACAGTATAAATAGGGCGTGGACGTGGACCCATACGAAATCGAAGACACCAGCGATTGGCTCGGCTGCCCGACGCCGCTTGAAACCTGCCGGCACCAGCTCCGCATGCTCGAGAACGAAATTGAGGAACTGACCCTGCAGTTGCGCCAGGCGCGGCAAAACATCTTCGAGCTTTGGCGACTGGACCAGACGGGAAATCGAAAAGGCCTGTGTGGCATCACCTCTGCCCATTCACTGAGTGGGCAGAGGGATGTAGGCCTACATCAAACGAAGGGCTCAATAGAGCACAGGTGACCTCAAATGAAATAAGGAATCGACAATGACTGTAGATATCAGCAATTTCATCATCGCCACACCGCTTCCGATTTCCGACACAAACCCGATCTCCCTCGACCTGATCGGTTGGCGAGCGCTGATCGAATGCCCAAGCGTCGTTTCAATGCTTCCTGACGGATCGTTGCAGATGACGGCCCCTACCCTCGGCGCCTCCAGTAAAAGCGTCCATCGAACCCGCTGCGAATGGAAGGAACCGGGCTACTGGCCGTTTTCTAGTGCCGCAGACCATTGGTGCCGACAAGAAATGCGGCTGACTAAGGTCAACTCTTTGCAGAAGGTCGTGATCGGCCAAATTCATGTGCAGGGTTCTGAACGTCCACCGGTAAAGGTGTTCTGGAACAAAGGCAAAATCACCATGGGGTTCCGCTCGAGTTACTTGCAAGACGATCCGGTCAACTCGACGGTCCTGGAAAACGTGCCGCTCGGCGCACTGTTCAAGATCAACATTCACGCCAATTCAAGCGGCGCTGTTTCGGTATCAGCCAGTTGTAACGGCGCCAAATCTGCCTCAGCGATCATGCGTCTCGACAACACCTGGGACACGAAAACTCTCGCCTTCCACGGCGGCGTATACAACCAGATCGACTACTCCGACTCAACCGATCCTGAGGACGGTTCGATTTGCGTGATCAGTGATCTATCCATCACTCACGGCTAAGACCAACCAGCGCCACGTCAGCCTGACGATAACTGCCCGATGCGGATGATTCTGCACCGCGCAATGCGGCCCCCTGCATCCAGTAGGACCGGAAACAAATTGCATCTGACTGGAATTGTTTTTCCACTCCACTCCCAATGAGGGCGACCGCCATGAAATAGACCATGACCCGAAACTCACTGCATCCGTGAAAGGCCTGAACGTCCAACGGGCCTTTCTTTTTGCCTGCTTTTATCCGCCAGCACTCTCCCCCACGCCCAACGGCAACCAGCAGGCGGCCAGAGTACTGACGAATACACGCCATCCACACCGTGGGATCGGCCCAATGCCCAACCCGTGCCTCTCTGATTGACGACCTGAACCGCAAGTTGGACCAGTTCTTCGGCACGGCCGAGCGGTGCAGAAAATCGCCCCGGGTGTCAGCAGCGAACGCGAACTGACCTTCGGCACCGCCCGCGGCTACAAGCTGCGCGCCGACCGCGACAAACTGGCGGCGCCACCCTCTACCAGACCGCCAGCGAAATCGGCATCGACCATCAACGCGCCAAGCTCATCGCCCGCAAAAAATAACTTCACTTGCGCCGACACGTGAGGCGCATGCCGCAGGCGCGTTTTGAAGGAAGTCGGGACTTGTGGCCGGCGCTTCACCTACACCGACAAGTCGCGAGCACTGGACTCCTACAAGGCCCGCAAGTCGTGGCAGATGCGCCATGCACGTTTGTCCATGGAGCGCGCCCAGGCGGCTATCGGTTACTTCGGCAACAGCGAAGTCGAAAGCCAGGTTCCAGATGGCCCTGTAACCATTCCGAGCGAATCGCCCTCGCCTGGTGCGCCCACGTGTACTGCTACAAGGGGCCACGGTAAGTCTGAGAACTTCACTTGTTCCTCTGCACCCATCCAATCAGCAACAACGTGCACCCTGAGACTAAAAAGGCAAAAGCCAAGTAACCGACACTTCGACCCCAAAGTAGTTGGTTCAGGCAAACGCCGAGTCCACCAATCACCATTGGAACCCCGGTGATGAACAGCGTGTTTCGAAAAGCCTTATGCATCACCGCCCCTCCCACCGAATATCTACTCCATTAAAGCAGAAGCCTGCCGGTTTACGGCGGGCGAGGAATTCGTATGCCCCAAACGATGCAGGAGCCGTTCGAGCAAGCCTGCAGCGAGGACAACGGCGGCATACCGGCAGCGTTTATCAAGGTGCAGCGGCTGGGTGCACCTGTATAAGAAAGCCGGAAAGGACGGGCAGAAGATCACGGGGCACGCCAGCGAGGAGATGACGAAAAATCACCAGCGAGACTAGATGCGCCCTCCCCGCGCTCTGTTCCGTTTCCCTAGCGCACAATCGGAAGTCCGGCCTAAAGGTGCTTCCGTTTGTCTTCAAAGGCACGGCCCGCGTGACGTACAGCCTGTTTCGCGGATGTTGGATGGTGACCTTTAAGAACGAAGAATCGGAACTGAGCTTCCAGGGTTTAGCGCCGCGGAGCCCTGAGGAAAACGCCCTAATCGCCCGGAAACAGGGCTTTTGGCAAGGCGATCTGACATGCGAAAAGCTGAGAAAGAAGATAAATATCAAACAGGATTGGTGCCAAAGACAGCGCGAAAAAGGGCCAAAAACGGCGTGAACTCACAATACATTGAGGCAGCTCGCAAAAATGTGGCAGCTATCAGATTGTAGTGGTCAACTAATCCCGGACACGACGTTAAGTTTTTCTTCGGCCCGAGCTGGCGCCAGCCCACCGTTGAATTGATGGGGTCGAACCCAGTTGTACCGATGCATCAAGAAGTGGCTGATATCGCGCTGGGCTTCTTGAGCTGTTCTGTAGCCCGTGGTCGGTATCCATTCCGTTTTCAAGCTGCGGAACACGCGCTCCATTGGTGCGTTGTCCCAGCAATTTCCTCGGCGACTCATGCTCTGGCGCATGCGATAACGCCACAATCGCTGACGAAATAGCCGGCTTGCGACCCCTGATCCGAGTGAAACAGCAGACCCGAAGGCCTGCCACGCTGCTCGTAGGCCATATCCAGGGCCTTGATCACCAGTTCAGCGTCCGGCTTTTCCGACAACGCCCAGCCCACCACCCGGCGCGTGCAAAGATCCAGCACGACCGCCAAGTAATGCCATTTTCCCTGGGCCCAAATGTAGGTGATGTCGCCGCACCAGACTTGATTCGGGGCTGGCACATCGAACTCACGGTTCAAGGTATTCGGGATATCGAGTCTTTCTACTGTCGCTCGTTTGTAGGCATGTGAGCCGGGTTGTTTACTGACTAAATCAAGCTCGCGCATCAGGCTGCGCACTTTGAATCGACCGAGCTGCTCACCGTCTTCAAGCATCAGCGACAAGATGCTGCGGCTGCCCGCCGCACTGCGACTTTGCGTGAACAATTCGCTCACCCGGCTGCGCAACCTAAGCCGTTCAACATCGGGCGTGCGGCGCCTAAGGCGCTGGGCGTAGTAGCACGAGCGGGTGACTTCAAACACCTTGCACAGCCAATCAACCGGCTCATGGACGCTCAGCTGATTGATCAGCCCGTACGCTCGTGATCTTCCGACATCAAGAGCGCGGTAGCCTTTTTTAGTATGGATTTCTCTCGCTCAAGCCGAGCGATCCGGGCCTCCAGTTCCTGAGTTTTTTGCTGTTCCGGCGTCAGCGCCTTGCTCTGCGGGGTGATGCCTTTATGTTCTTTCTGAATCTGGTCAACCCAGCGGCGCAATGCCGACTCACCAATGCCGAGTGAACGACTGGCTTCGATGTAGCTGTAGTTTTGTTTGAGCACGAGGTCGGCAGCCTCGCGCTTGAATTCAGGAGTAAAGGAGCGGCGTTGTTTGGTCATTTGACACCTCGATCTGGCGAGCATTCTCGCCTAAATGGGTGTCCGGTTTCATTAGACCACTACAGTCGCCAAGTTGCAGATATGGCCGTTTGATCCAAAAGTGCTTTCCTACGACCAGTCAATATTGGCGGTAGCCTTGTCTTATACAGCGCTTGAAATGTATGCAGAGCCGCGAATAGTTGGAGCACTCAACGACGTTCTCGCCGACTTGGTTTTTTTTGTGGATGCAGAACGTTACTGACGAAATGAGCGGGAGAGAATCTGACACTTTGGATCTCTCATACTCTGGCCCCTTTCCTTCGACTGAAGGGCCATCCGCTACCGCGAAGCGAGCCACCTAGAGGCGGTCATGGGGATTATGCAATCTGTCAAAGTCGGTCTGTATGGCATTATGGCAAAAATCTATCTAGAACCCGCCGAATCTCCACCCGGAGCCTCGCTCGGCACAGCCTTGGGAGTATTTGCGGGTTCTAGTCAAAGCGCGTGTAGTGGCATTGATTTCCATGAGACTCTCCTTTTTTGTCCCTACTTTATCGACATGGGCTAAAAGTACTTTAAGGTCAAATTCCTCCGCGCGCACATCGCGAGCCATGGCCAACACACAGGCACCTTGGCATTGCTGTCTGATAAGCGGCTAGGCCGCGATTGGCAGTCCATGTTGGCGGATCCTGCGCATGAGTGGCCCGTTGACGGTCTCGCTGAAACCGCAAGCATGTCTCGCGCAACGTTTATGCTAGCCTTCGTACGGGTGGCTGGAGTTTCACCTTGGGTATTATTGACTCAGGTCCGAATGGAGTTGGCGTTCAACCTGCTGAAGCCATTCACATTTGGGTTTGAGCGACATTGCTTCCTAAGTCGGGTATCAATCCCAAGCGGCTTTCAGCAAAAAACTCAAGGAAATATACGGTGAAGTACCTGGGAGAGTGAGACGCGGGATGTAACATCTCCGACATTTCCATATGCCGGACGATGAGGAAGATTTATTAGCCTCGTGCGGCTTGCGATACGGTAAAGCTATCCTCCAACATTCGAAAGCTCGTAATCAATCCGTCATCTACCTCTAGCACCAGTACAAATGACGTTTCAATACGTTTACCCGTGGCTTTTACGACTGACGCAAGGTCACCAAGTATCAATGTGCGATGCTCATTCGCAAGGATATCGTGGACGTTGAGACTCTCGCTTGTTATCAGCGCCGCAGTATCTCTCACGAAGTCAACAATAGCCTCTCGGCCTGTTTTTTTACCAAGCCACGGCAGTGCCCCCTCATCACCCGCAATTTCCCAACGCGCGTCCTCAGCAAATAGATGCGCCAGTGCTTGAGAGTCTCCAGCACCCAGTTTTTGTAAGAAATTCTGCGCAAATTCTAGATTGTTTTGCCCATTCATGATCATTAAGTCTCTGGTCGTTTTGAGAAGTCATTGTCGAATAATTGGTAGGCGCTTTGCTGCGCGCTGCGCAGACGACAGCATGGTGGGTATTCTGTACTGATATTTTTCAAGCAACTGCATCCAGTTCGGTCTCCAGCGGGTAGTACAGACAGTAGCCATAGCTGCTGAATTGATTACTTCCTGGAGAAATTTGCATGAACGCTAAACAGTTCTTGGGCTTTGTCAGAAACGCGTTTGCTGCCACCTGCTTGCTGGTTACAGTCCCAGCGGCCTATGCGCAAACAGATCTGCCCGACAGCATCAAGGTTCCGGACGGTCATAAGGTAGCGCTGGAGACCGTGGGCGTGGGCGAAATCACGTATGAGTGTCGCGACAAGACTAACGTCGTCGGCCAGACCGAATGGACGTTTGTCGGCCCGAAAGCGGTGCTCAATGATCGCAGCGGCAAGCAGGTCGGTAACTACTTCGGCCCCCCTGCCACCTGGCAAGCCAAAGACGGCTCTAAGATCACCGGGACTCAACTGGCGGTTGCCCCCTCAGGTACCGGTGACCTCCCTTATCAGTTGGTCAAAGCCAACCCTGCGGAAGGCAAAGGTGCGATGAGCGGTGTCACCTACATTCAGCGGGTAGCCGTTATAGGCGGTGTAGCCCCCATGTCCGAATGCACCGCCGCAAACAAAGGCAAACGGGAAATCGTGAAGTATCAGGCCGACTATATTTTTTGGGCCGCCAATTAAGCCAACGACCCAGAACAGGCTGAGAGCGCTTAAAGTCGTCTACGCTGCTCCGATGGAACCCCAGCCCAAGGGCTGGGGAATTTACCACTTGCTGACGGCTGAAAACCTTGTCTTTACCTGAAACCATGTTCGACTATGAAGCCTGTCTGGCTGCTTGTGCCCGAGGCGAGCAGCAGGCATTGCGGGATTTATATGAGCAGGAAAGTGCTCGCCTTTTGGGTGTTGCCAAGCGAATTGCTCGCGATAACGCCTTGGCCGAAGACATCGTGCACGACGCTTTTATCAGAATATGGACACGTGCCACCATATTCGATCCGGCACGGGGCTCTGCGCGCGGCTGGATCTTCAGCGTGACGCGGCATCTGGCGCTCAACTTTATGCGTGATAACGCCAGGGAGATACAAGTCAGCGAGCAAAGCGAAATGGCATTACAAGCTTCAGCATCCCTGGAGACATCGTCAGAGAATGTCGATACCTTCGATTTTCGAATCCGTTCAGGACGCATTTATGTGTGCCTTGAGCAACTGGAGCCGGCGCGTCGCAACTGCATCCTTCACGCGTATGTAGATGGCTATTCGCATTCAGAAATCTCACAGAAACTAGGCGCACCTCTGGGGACCGTCAAAGCCTGGATCAAACGCAGTCTGGTGGCCTTGCGGGAGTGCATGGGATGACCACAAGCCCAAAGAGTGACAATCCCGACTACATCGATGAACTGGCGAGTGAGTACGTGTTAGGTACGCTGCCAGCCGAGCAACGCCTCGAGATACAAAAACGTCTTCTTCAAGAGGCCGATTTGCGGGCGGCTGTCGATGCGTGGGAACAGCGATTGTTGGCGTTGACCGAACTGGCTGAGCCGCAAATCCCTTCTCCGCTGCTCTGGGGGCGAATCGAGCGCAGCTTGAGCAGCAATCACCGGCGTGCATCACCAGTGACAGCCGCCGCGAAGCCAATCTCGTGGTGGAACCTGCTTCCTCTATGGCGTGGGCTCGCGGGAGCAGGTCTTGTCGCAACGCTGGTGCTCGGAACCCTACTCCTGACAAGAATAGCTCCACTGAATCCGACCACTTACCTGGTAGTTCTGGTGGCTCCGCAGAACCAGGCACCCGGCTGGGTCATTCAGGCGAGCAATCCGAAGGAAATCCAATTGATCCCCTTGGGGATAGCGCAAGTGCCAAGCGACAAGGCACTTGAGTTCTGGACCAAAGCGGATGACTGGCAAGGACCGGTGTCCCTTGGATTGGTCAAACCTGGGCAAACGCTTTCAGTCCCTCTGGATAAATTACCGCCGCTGGAACCCAACCAGCTCTTTGAATTGACTCTAGAGAATCCCAATGGATCGCCGACTGGCAAACCCACTGGACCGATTCAGTTTATTGGCAGGGCCGTTAAAGTGATCTGACCATGGCTAATGACCATCAGATGGATCTCAATTGCTTCGGTGAACTTTACGCAAACTTTACGGGCGGCCATGTTGAGTGAATTGATACTGTGCGGCGCTTATCAGCCAGGCGTTTTTTATGTCCATTGCAGTACTGCGGCTTATCGGATTCATCCTGGGTATTTTCTTGATCACGTTGGCCGTGAGCATGGTTATTCCCATGGTTACATTGGTGGTTTATGAACGCAGTGATGATCTGTCTGCGTTTCTCTGGTCTAGCCTGATCACCTTCGTCTGTGGGCTGGCGCTAATAGTTCGCGGGCGCCCCGAGGTTGCCCAACTTCGTCCACGAGATATGTACCTGTTGACTACGGCCAGTTGGGGCGTCGTCTGCGCTTTTGCGGCTTTGCCGATGGTGCTCATCCATCACATCAGCTACACCGATGCTTTTTTTGAAACGATGTCAGGTATCACCACTACCGGCTCGACGATTTTGACCGGGTTGGATACTGCGTCTCCAGGATTACTGATTTGGCGCTCGATGCTGCACTGGCTTGGGGGAATTGGTTTTATCGGCATGGCCGTGGCGATTTTGCCTTTATTGCGCGTCGGCGGCATGCGGTTATTTCAGACAGAATCTTCAGACTGGTCAGAGAAAGTCACACCACGCTCTCACGTCGCGGCGAAGTATATTCTGGTGCTCTATCTCGGACTGACCGCGGTGTCCGCTCTGGCTCTATGGATAGCGGGAATGTCGCCTTTCGAAGCGATCAATCATGCGATGTCTTTTATTTCTACGGGTGGCTTTTCAACCTCGGATGCCTCCCTGGCGCACTGGCCTCAACCGGCTATTCATTGGGTATCCGTGGTCGTCATGATTATCGGCAGCCTGCCTTTCACCTTGTATGTCGCCACTCTACGGGGCAACAAAAGTGCGTTATTAAGAGACCATCAGGTGCGAGGGTTCATTGGGTTTCTGTTGATAACCTGGCTGCTATTTGGTACGTGGTTGTGCTTTCACAGTGACCACAGCTGGTGGGACGCATTTCGTATCGTGGCCGTCAATGTAACCTCGGTGGTCACCACCACGGGGTTGGCCCTCGGGGATTACACCTTATGGGGCAGCTTTTCTGTTTTGCTGTTTTTCTATTTGACCTTCGTCGGTGGCTGCTCAGGGTCGACGGCAGGAGGGCTTAAAATCGGTTCTTCACGGAATCCCGGGAAACACAGAAACAAGAACGCCGATTTGATTGATGATGTTCGTGCGAGCAAACACATCTAACAAACCGGCGTTCTTATGCGCGATATTAATACTTTCCTTCCTTTTTGGGAGGGCTTTTCTGTCGTCAACATCAAGCCTGATGGTGACGCCCTCCAGATTGATCTAGCACCCCACGCCACCCGATTCCCTTCCTGTGGCGGCTGCCAAAAAACCTGTTCAACCACTCATGAGTATTGCGAGCGAGTCGTTCGTGATTTGCCCATTCTTGGCCGTGCGGTACGCCTCAACGTTTTGCTCAGGCGAGTTGGCTGCCGCGATTGTGGCAAACGCATGGAGGCCGTCAGTTGGCTGGATCGCTATGCGCGCATGACGCGCCGCTTGGCCGATGCGGTTATTCAGGCTTGCGAGCGTCTTCCCACTCTGCACGTGGCCCAAATGTTTGGCCTGCATTGGGACACGGTTAGATTGCTGGAACGTCGCGCCCTACAGGCGGTATTGAGCGAACTGCCGAAGGCGCAACCACGACGTTTGGTGATGGATGAGTTCGCGCTGTTCAAAGGGCATCGCTACGCCAGCGTTGTTCTGGATGCCGACACACGACGGGTTCTGTGGATCGGCGAAGGCCGCAGCCGGGCGGCGATCAGACCGTTCTTCGAAGAACTTGGGCCAGAAGGTTGCGCCAAAATCGAAGCGGTGGCGATGGACATGAACACCGCTTTTGACCTGGAAGTTCGTCAGCACTGCCCGAAAGCGCGAGTGGTCTACGACCTGTTTCACGTAGTGGCCAAATACGGCCGAGAGGTCATTGACCGGGTCCGCGTCGACGAAGCCAACCGGCTACGTCACGACAAGCCGTCTCGCAAGGTCATCAAACAAGCGCGATGGCTGTTGCTGCGCAATCCGCAGAATCTGAAAACACCTGAACAAGAGGTTCACCTGCAGGATTTATTGGCAGCCAACCAATCACTGATGACGGTCTATTTGATGAAGGCTGAACTCAAAACACTCTGGGCACCGAGTACCGCCTGGGCTTGGAGATCGGCCTGGAAGCAATGGCTGCGCCATGCTCATGAAAGCGCAATTCCGGCCCTGATCCAATTTGCCAAACGACTAAAGGGTTACTGGCGGGGCATCGTAAGTCGGGTTCGTTGGCCGATGCACACCGGTCAGTTGGAAGGAATAAACAATCGAATAAAGGTCATCAAGCGGATGGCGTACGGTTACCGGGATAGCGAGTTTTTCTTTATGAAGATCAAGAGCGTCTTTCCCGGTAATCCGTGAAGAACCTTAAAATCTTCCGCTTTCAGGTCGCTGCCTCCTTGCTGATGGGCAGCCTGAAACAACTGATTCATCCTCGTGCGGTGATTCGGAAAAAATACAACGGCCATCCCATTGACGAAGACATCGCGCGTTCACTGCTGACCTTTTCATTTTTTTTCACCATCACCATCGGTGGCATTGCACTGGGGTTGGCGCTGATCGGTCTTGATTGGACGACAGCCTTAAGCGGTGCTGCCACCGCAGTTTGCAACGTGGGTCCCGGGCTGGGCACGATCATTGGTCCAGCGGGCAATTTCTCGACCTTGCCAGATGCCGCAAAATGGCTGTTGACGGTCGGCATGCTTTTGGGACGGCTGGAAATTCTGACCGTATTGGTGCTGCTCACACCCGTCTTTTGGAGGTACTGATTGGGCAGGTAGGCGCGCGTATTTTCAATGCCCGCGAAACAATTGGCACCGTATCCCGCTATAAGCTTGTTAAACAGATGGCTGTATGTGATCTAGGCGCAACATTACTGGACGCCGTCAATGCAAATGGGCGGCAGCCAAGGAAACTGCAATATGTCCCGGACAATAGCTACCCGTATCCCCCGTACGGTCTGGGCGTTAGGGTTCGTCAGCCTGTTCATGGACCTGTCTTCAGAAATGGTTCATAGCCTGCTGCCGATGTATCTGGTGGGTTCTCTAGGCGTCAGCATGATAACCCTGGGGCTGATCGAGGGTATTGCAGAGGCGACGGCCCTAATCGTTAAAGTCTTTTCAGGCGCTATCAGCGATTACTTCGGACGACGCAAAGGCCTGCTATTGCTGGGCTACGGACTGGCTGCACTCACCAAGCCACTCTTTCCGCTGGCCCAATCCGCAGAGATGGTGTTCACCGCACGTTTTCTGGATCGGATTGGCAAAGGTATTCGCGGCGCTCCGCGTGATGCCCTGGTCGCCGATGTATCTCCACCGCAGATCCGTGGCGCCTGCTTCGGCCTACGCCAATCCATGGATACGATAGGGGCCTTCCTCGGGCCAGCAGTAGCCATCGGCCTGATGTATACCTTCAGTGAAGACATTCCACTGGTGTTATGGATCGCGCTGATACCGGCGTTGGTAGCGGTCATTCCGATTTTTGTTGGCGTCGATGAGTCCGCACATGAGCGGTTAGCTCAGCGCTTTCGTTCACCCATACGGCTACAACTGCTACACAGCTTTTCGCCGGCTTATTGGTGGGTAGTAGTAATGGGCGCACTGCTCACCTTGGCACGCTTTAGTGAGGCCTTCCTAGTCTTGCGCGCTCAGCAAACAGGACTGTCTGCAACCTGGGTGCCTATAGTGATGGTGGTGATGGCCTTTTTCTATACGCTCTCGGCTTACCCTGTGGGGAAGCTCTCTGACCGTGTAAGCCGCACAAATCTCCTCGGGGTTGGATTGATACTGCTGATCTCGTCCGATCTGGTTCTAGCCAGTGCCAAGTCCGCCTCAATGCTGATACTCGGCGTTGCCCTGTGGGGACTTCATATGGGATTAAGTCAGGGGCTATTGGCAGCCCTTGTCGCTGACACAACACCGGCAGAATTCAAAGGAACCGCTTTCGGGATTTTCAACCTGGTGGGCGGTGTTTCCATGCTACTGGCAAGTGGGATTGCGGGGTTACTTTGGCAAAACTATGGTTCAGCAATGACGTTTTATGCCGGAGCCATTTTTTCTGCGGTGACGCTCATACTGCTGATAGCACTGCGTAGTAAAAGCACACGTCGCTTGCATGATCACGGGCGGTGACCACGCAAGAATTAAGGAAGACTTAAACCTAGTTTACCGGGTACTCGGCAATCATTTGGCCAATACATGCTTACAGACTGATGACCTGATAAACATCCTGTTTCCCACCGACTTCCAACTGAAGACCTGCCTGCCAGGTGTGACTCCTCAGTCACAGACCTTCAATCAGTGTCCTCAGTTTTTGAACGACCAACTCAGCCCGAGTAGACAATGGCCATTCGGCGCGATGTATCAGCCACAGAGTGTCTCTCGACCAATCGTGGCCCCTTAATGACCTGGATACTTTCTGGTCATTGAAACGCCAGGAGTGCATAACGCGGCAACACAGTAAAGCCTAAACCTCGCGCTACAGGTTCAAGGATCAGTCCGATCTGGTTGGTAAAACCACGACAGGGCCACCTCGGGGGAGAACTGCTCGAAGCGATTCACAGCATCAAAAGTACTCTCGAGGAATATCCAGGCTCTGAGTGGCAGGTGCGGGTTGATGATTCATCGCTGCGCGAGCGATTGACCGCATCCGCGGTGTCTCTGGCTGCCAACGAGTCCGCCGACTACATCTTTCATGTTTTATGAACCACCTTTACAGCAGAGTCCGCTCAGCAATACCGAACTACTGTCCGTACATGCGCGTTTATTTTTCACGCTACTTGGCCAAGAGACCGCGCGGGTTAATTGCAGTCCTCTGCGACGGGCAGCAATCGGCCCATTGCATACGCTCAATGATGCGAAGAGACGATTTACCTTTGCGCAAACCGTAACGATCCGGGGAGATTTAAAGACGGCGTAGAAATGACCTGACAATTGATTTCGTAGCATCGCTTGTGTCCAAGCCATGAAGCTTGCTCAGAGAAAACCAGAAGCGGTCCTTTGAAAGCATCTACGGAAACAGGACCAATTCACTCGCCTTTCAGGCCAGCGAAAAATAAACGGAGGCTGTCAGGTTGCTTCGGACATCCGCCGCGCTGGTCACGGCTCGAAGTCCATCGTTGATCAAGTACAGCCAAGGCGCAGGAGGTCTGCGATAATGATGACCACAGTGGCGCGATGATATATCGAGGGTTCGTGCCAGTATTCGGCATTCGGGTTTGGAGGACTCCATGCGTGACATTATTGACGGCTTTCTGCGCTTTCAGCGCGAGGTTTATCCGCAACGCGTCGAGCTTTTCAGGCAGCTCGCGACGACACAAAATCCGAAGGCGTTGTTCGTCACCTGCTCGGACAGTCGTGTTGTGCCTGAACTCCTTACACAGCGCGAACCGGGCGAGCTGTTCGTGATTCGCAACGCCGGTAACATTGTGCCGTCGTATGGTCCCGAACCAGGCGGCGTCTCGGCTACCGTCGAATATGCGGTCGCAGTGCTGGGCGTACAGGATATCGTGATCTGTGGCCACTCGGACTGCGGAGCGATGGGCGCCATTTCACGCTGCACTTGTCTGGACCATCTTCCGGCGGTCGCTAACTGGCTACGTCACTCGGACGCCGCGAAAGCGATCAACGCGGCGCATGAGTTCGACACGCCTCGCGCGAAGCTCGACGGCCTCGTGCGCGAAAACGTAATCGCGCAGCTGGCGAATCTGCGTACGCACCCATCAGTGGCACTCGCGCTTGAGCAGGGGCGCATGAATCTGCACGGCTGGGTCTACGACATCGAGACGGGTTGCATCGATGCGCTTGATGGCGCGACACGACAATTCGTTTCACTTGCTGATTCACCGACCACCGTTGCGATCGCTGCCCGCAATGGCAGACATATGTAATGGCGACAGACAATTGAGGTTGGTCGCATTACTTCCGGAATATTTTCGCCCCAGCTAAGGTCAGCGAAACGGCACTGTCTCTATCGGGCAAGTTTTGGATCGGATCAACTGTTCGAATGGCTGCTCGACGGGACTGGCGAACGACAGGAACTGGCCGTTTTCTGCCTCTTGCGACGGGCAGAAAACGGCCAAATCAGACATTTCGAAATGCATTTTCTGTCTTCCGTCGAAGGGGTGGACGGTTAATATGCGCGCTTTCTGTAAGGGTAGGGGCTGAAACTGCGATGTGATGAAATGGGCTTTTGCACAATGCTTATACCGATGCCAACAGCTATCCACTCGCAGTTCGGGCCAACGACACATAGCTTCCCACTGACAGGGCGGCCTCCCAGGCAGTTTGTGCCAAGGCCGCCTGTATTTAAATTTCGGTGACCAACCTCTCAGTGCACCCAGAAGAAAAAACAATCATTGCGAGAAACACTATTTTGCGGTGAACGTGGCGACGGCAGTCAAGCTCGCGTTCGCCTCGGATTTTAATCAAGATAGCCTTCTAACTACAGGCTAAATGACTTGGCCGGACGGAAAAATCTGCTTAGCCAGAAGCTTGCTCGCAAAGGTTCTTGCCCCCTCGGCTTAGGACTTGGTATCTATAAAGCTCACTGCTGGAATGTACTATAGCGCTGGTCGCGAGACTCAATTGCTCGGGCAACAACACCGAAGGCCATCCGCCCTCACGACTGAATGCCTCCAAACACAACGTCCGGTTGTCATCGGACCAGCAGACAAAAACGCCCCTTTGGCTCAGCGAAGCATGATCGAATGTCCAGCAACGCTCCTTGGCCTCATCTGCCCATCGCCCTTCTAGCGAGCAATGAATGATCGAGTAAAAGCCCGCGCTGGTTTTCTCGCGCGCAATTACTCGAAACATTGGGTTATCACTCTTCGCTGAAGCCAAACCTATTTCTTCACCAGCAAACAGGTTAGAGAGCGCGAAAATCTCAATCTGGTCGAGAGGCATCTGATTCAGTTCATTTTGTAAGCGCATGCAATCTGTGTAACGGACATACAGCCAACTTCAAGATTTGTCTCCCAACCCGTAAGCCTGCGCGATCAGTTCGGCTACTTCATCACGACGGACAGTTGTACCTTTGGGTACATCGGATTTCACTGTAGTCACGGAGCCTTTAGCGACCAAAATTTTTGCTGCTTCGGCCCACTCTTCTCGGGTGACGGGTTTGTTCGCATCAAACGCAGGCCCGCTTTTCATCCAGCCATTAGAAACCACAATCACGGCTTGATCATACAAAGGGGAATCCACTAGGAGATCAGTAAAAACAACTTGCTTGTCGCCCTTTATTTCACCGGCCAACGTCATCTGCATCGTGTTGGCTAACTCTCCTCGGGTAATGGCACGGGCCGGTTCAAAGGCATTGGCCTCGTTACAGATCATCAGCCCGCGGAAAACCACCGCCCGCACCGCATCGGATGCTTGATTCGCCGGGATGTCGGTGGGCAGGCTTTTCTGCGCAGGTCTCAACCTCGCGTCAACCGGCGTGACGTCCAGACTCACACCCTGCGCGGTGTAGTTGGTCAATGAGTCATAAGTCTTGTTGTGTGCAACAAAACCCGGGGCCTTGGTGAAATCAAACCGATATCCGTAATGGTATCCATTGGCAGGATTGTATCGAGTCAGCCATGCGACCAAGCAGTTCGGTGTCTACGGAACTGAATTGCGTAATGTGCAGCTCGCGATGCTTGGCAACGGCGATCGCTACAGTCCTTTGACAAATGCGGTTTCACCGGCTGAAGGCAAGGAGGTCATTAAGCCGGGCGATGAGTATCTAGTAGGTAACCAACTGATCACAGACCTATCGGCAGTGGCGGCGATGCGTCGGGCAGTGCTGTATGGTCTGGCGGACAACACAGCTACACGTCAATCGGGGTTGATGAACGTGCGCACTCCAAGCAAACTGTCGTGATCAAGGGTGGCTCGCACGTTGTTATGGTGTCCAATCCAAAGGCCGTAGCTGACCTGATTGAGAAGGCGGCAAAATAAACTTGAAATAGCTGCCATGAGGTTTACCGATTGGCAGCGGCCTGTTATTGGAAAGTGACAGATGCTCTTGATTCACAGTTTTTTCACACGCATCTGATTACATTAATCCCAGCTCCTTCTAAACCTTTTAGCCCGCGCTTCCCACGCGGGCTTTTCTTTGCCTAAGTGCTTGAGCCTGTTATGTCGCGAGGTTAGCGACTGATGTATCGAATACTTGGTCGAATAATCTTTGCAGTTGCTGTCCCAGGTCGACTCGATGGGCCAGAAGATCCACCGCCTCGAAACGGTCAATGAACAACTTGCCCATGAGATCGCGATCCTTAAACGCCACAAGTTTGCCAAGCGCAGTGAACAACTGAGCCCTGACCAAGGCAGCCTCCTAGACGACCTGTTCGATACCGACCTCGCGGCCATCGAAGCCGCGCTTAACGCGGTCAATCCGCCAGCCGTACCGGCCAAGCCACGTGAGAAGCCCTAGCGTGCGCCGCTGCTTGCGCAGCTCCCGCGCACCGTGATGCAGCACGAGTCAAATAAGACCCAGTGCGCTTGCGGCTGCCAGCTTCAGCCCATCGGCGAGGACCTCAACGAGAAGCTGAATTACACATCCGGCGTCTTCACCGTCGAGCAGCATGTGCACGGGAAATGGGCCTGCCGTCAGTGCGAAACCCTGATCCAGGCACCCGTTCCTGCGCAGGTCATCGACAAAGGCATCCCGACCGCAGGCTTGTTGGCTAACGTGATGGTGGCGAAATTCGCCGACCACTTGCCGCTGTATCGGCAGGAGAAGATTTTCGGTCGCGCCGGCCTGCCGATTGCACGCTCAACGCTGGCTCGGTGTGTTGGACAAACAGGCCTGCAACTTCAGCCGCTCGTGGATGCATTGCGCGATACCGTGCTGGCCGAAGACGATGAGCACCTGAATGACGGCCATTGTCAGTCGGGATTTTTCGGCCTATGTTATACAAAACCTATACAAGGCTGCCTGACATGTACAATAAAAAGCAGTGGCCACTCACGCTTTACTTTGACGGCGAATGCCCGCTCTGCGCCCGGGAAATCAAATTTCTCAGCCAGCGCGCCTTAGACACCCGCCTACGATTTGTTGACATCAACGACGCTGATTTCGACTCAACGGCCTTAGGGTTCACGTTCGAGCAAATGCAGTCATCCCTGCATGCCCGATTCGCGGATGGTCGCTGGATGAAGGGCCTGGACGCCACGCTATGGAGCTGGCGAGCAGCCGGTCTGGGCTTTTGGGCCACACCGCTGACCTGGCCTGCGATCCGGCCGCTTCTTACCGTCGGATATCGCCTGTTCTGCCAGTTACGCCCGTATTTGGCATGGTTGCCTCATCCGGATGGCAGCCGCCGCTGTCGCGATTACCGCTGTGCGGTGAAGCCGCCAGCACCAGAGCCCGCGAACCGCCGGCTGTGAAAACAAAACTGAAGTGACCTGCAAGCCCCTGCTGCCTGGGATTTCCCGTTCATGAAATGCAGCATCACGGAGAACATCAACGTGGACCCATCTCTATCCGAACACTACCGTGAAATTCTCGTCGGCGTCGGCGAGAACCCAGAGCGAGAAGGACTGCTGGACACGCCAAAACGCGCAGCCAAAGCAATGCAGTACCTGTGCAATGGCTACACGATGAACCTGGAAGAGCTGATCAACGGCGCACTGTTCGAGTCGCAAAACGATGAAATGGTCATCGTTCGCGACATAGAACTGTATTCATTGTGCGAGCACCACATGCTGCCCTTCATCGGCAAGGCTCATGTGGCGTACATCCCCACCGGACGTGTCCTGGGCCTGTCGAAGGTTGCGCGAGTGGTCGAAATGTTCGCCCGCCGCTTACAGATTCAGGAAAACCTGACAAAGCAGATTGCCGACGCCATCCAGCACATCACCGATTCCGCCGGGGTGGCGGTGGTCATCGAAGCACAGCACATGTGCATGATGATGCGCGGCATAGAGAAGCAAAACTCGGTGATGACCTCCTCGGTGATGCTGGGCGCCTTTCGCGAGTCATCCACCACGCGTCAGGAATTTCTGCAACTGATCGGGCGCCGCTAGCAACGCCCAGAACGGCAATCGCGCTTTTCTGCGGGAGAGGCTAATGAACAATTCTTTCACGATGAACTCGCTTGGCGCTGGCTACCGAGCCTTGGTGATCGGCGCCAGCGGAGCACTCGGCGCGGCTTTTTGTGAATGGCTAAAGGCAGATCCAAGCTGTGCAGGCGTTCGTGAGCTGGGGCGCAAAAGTGTTCCTGGATTGGATCTAGAAGAGCCTGAAAGTATCGCCAGAGCCGCTATCGAATTAGCGGCCGAAGCACCCTATCAGTTGATTGTGCACGCCGCTGGCCTGCTCCACCGTGACGAAATCAAGCCTGAAAAAAGTTATTGCGCGATTGAAGTGGATGCGTTTCAGGCTGTCTTCCAAGTCAACACACTCGGGCCTGCTCTTGTGTTGCGCCACTTTCTTCCCTTGCTTGATACACACGGAGTGATGGCGGTGCTCTCCGCCAGGGTCGGCAGCATTGGCGATAACCGGCTGGGCGGATGGTATGCCTATCGCGCCTCCAAGGCAGCGTTGAACATGCTGATTAAAACAGCGGCAATCGAACTGGCACGCACCCGTCCTCAGACCCGCTTACTGAGCCTTCATCCTGGCACTGTTATTTCAAGCCTGTCACAGCCCTTTCGGGGCGTCTCTGCTGCCAGGCCTGCAAGCATTGCTGCCCGAGAGTTGTTGTCACTGATTGACCGCTTGGCGCCAGCCGACAGCGGCCATTTCTTTGCTTACACCGGAGAACGCCTACCCTGGTAGGCAAGGAGTACACCTTGAATCTGCAAGCGTTGATCGAGTTAGCTTCGAAGGGCGAAATCCGTGAGCTGGAGTTGCTGTCGCTGGAGGGTGGTTTTTATGTCGCGCGCGTCACGCAGGATCACGGTCAATCCACGCTGCTCAACGATGCCGCGAAACCACTGCACCTTCGTTCCGTCAGTCACCTGCGTGAATTACTGCAACTGGTTCCACCCTTTCCCTGCGTGCTGGTGCAGCAGTGCGTGCACGATGAAATGTGCGGCGTACGTGAAGGCCCCATAGATTCGTTGCGCATTCCCTTTTCACTTACGGCGCCGTTGTGAGTCGTATGCATCTGGACCATCGCGCATGAAAAACACCCACCGCCTTCGTCTGGTTCTGGGCGACCAGTTATCGTTTGACCTTGCCTCTTTGCAGGGCCTGGACGCCGAGCACGATACGGTGTTGCTGGTCGAGGTGATGGAGGAAGCCAGCCATGTGCCCCATCACCCACAAAAAATCACATTCATCTTCAGCGCCATGCGCCACTTTGCCGATGCGTTGCAGCAGCGCGGCATTCGCGTGCAGTACGTGACTCTCGATGATCCGCAGAACAGCGGTTCAGTGTCGGGTGAGTTGAGGCGCTGGCACGCATTGCTAGCGCCGGATGAGTTGCACCTTACAGAATGTGGTGACTGGCGCCTGGAGCAGTCGCTCAAAGATTGTGGCTTGACAATCCAGTGGCATACCGATACTCGTTTTCTCTGCACCCGACTAGAATTTGCGTCCTGGGCCGAAGGCAAAAAGCAGCTGCGTATGGAGTTCTTCTACCGAGAGATGCGACGCAAGAGTGGCTTGTTGCTCAATGGTGACAGTAGCCCGGTCGGCGGTGCCTGGAACTTTGATGCTGAAAACCGAAAGGCACTTCCCAAAGGCTTAAGAGCCCCCTCGCCCATGCGCTTTTCGGCCGATGCGATAACCCAGGACGTGCTGGCGCTGGTCGCAAAACACTTCTCCGGCCACTACGGTGCCGTTGACACCTTTGACTACCCGGTAACCCACGCCGATTCCCAAGCGCTTTGGGACTACTTCCTCGACTGGGGTCTGGCAGCCTTCGGCGACTACCAAGATGCGATGGCCAGTGATGAACCCTTTCTGTTTCATGCACGGATCAGCGCCGCACTGAATATCGGTCTGCTGGATCTGCGTAAATTGTGCAACGACGTGGAAGCTGCTTACTGGGCGCACAGGATCCCGCTGAATGCAGCCGAAGGCTTTATCCGCCAACTCATCGGCTGGCGTGAATACGTTCGGGGTGTCTACTGGCTGAAGATGCCCGACTACGCCGACGGCAATCTGTTTGGCAACGACAGGCCGCTTCCAGAGTTCTATTGGACGGGCGACACCAGGATGAATTGCATGGGCCAAGCGATCGGGCAAAGCTTGAAACATGCCTATGCCCACCATATCCAGCGGCTGATGGTAACCGGAAACTTTGCACTGCTGGCCGGCATCGCGCCGCCCCAGATTTGCGACTGGTACCTGGCGATCTATTTGGACGCATTCGACTGGGTCGAACTACCCAATACGTTGGGCATGGTCATGCACGCCGATGGTGGTTACCTGGGCTCCAAGCCTTACTGCGCCAGTGGTCAATACATAAAGCGCATGTCGGATTACTGCCGTAACTGCGCGTACAAAGTCAGTGAAAGCACGACGGACGACGCCTGCCCTTTCAATTCGCTTTACTGGCATTTTCTGATGCGTCACGGCGACCTTTTGCGCGGCAATCAGCGCATGGGCATGGTCTACAAAAACCTCGATCGTATGACTGAATCAAAGCAGCAAGCGCTATGGGATCGTGGCCAGAAACTGCTCGCCAAACTGGATGCCGGGGAGTCGTTTTGAAGAAGAGTGAACTCCCGATCAAAACCTGTGCGATCTGCGGATTGCCCTACGCCTGGCGCAAAAAATGGGCGCGCTGCTGGGCCGAGGTGCGCTACTGCTCGGAGCGTTGCCGGCGGCACAGACGCATTGAAAACCGAGTATTTATGCCAGATATAAGACTAAATGCTGCACGCTTATAAACCTCGAATTCAGGTCGTTTGGCACGGTGTCTTATCGCTACAAACATTGGATAAACGTAACCGTCCGTCAAACACACCTCCCCGATCCCAGCACTTAGCACAATGATGCCAAATCAATCCAAAGTGGACACCTCAAATGCCCATACGGGCGCAGTCGAATTAGTTTTGGCCAAGGCCTGTTATCCCACCACGTGTCGCGAGGCGTGGTTGCCTGCGATAAAAGGCGTGAATAGCCCATACCACGCCGACGAATAGCAACCCTGTCCCAAGCGCTTCCATAGGAGAGGGCCAGCGTTGATTGATGAGCAGACCCATCGTAGTTGCATAAATGGTTCCGCTGGCGATCAATTGCCCGCTTAGAGCCAGAGGTAGACGTCGAGTTGCGATTGACCACGCCCAGGCACCTGCAAGGGTGGCCCCTAACCCCTGAATCAATCCACAGACAATTAGCGCCTGAGTACCTGCTAACCCGCTCGGATGGCTAGCGAAGTGGGACAGGTTCAAGTACAGACCAACGGGGATAAAAGCCAGCATTTCCACGCTGCACATGAAGATCAGCATGGCTGACCACAACATGGGAGACATGCTTGGGCGTTGAGCCAAAGCACTTTCATTTAACAATCCAAAACCAGTCCAAAATCCAATTGCGATTAACGATGCGAGCAGCCCAAGCAGTATCGAATCGGTCGGGAGCACCACCGTTGCGCTGCGAAAATCAAACACACTCAGGTTGACCAGATTTATGCCCAAAGCCGCGACCAACAGCGGCCCGGCAATGGCGCGCCAGGGCACGCTGGAGCTTCGCATGTTGCCGGCAATCGCGAGCACGATCGGTACTGACCCCATCATTACCGGAGGAATCACCGGCCCAGCTGCCAAGACCGCAGTGGTGATCAGGAAGAAGTAGCCGATGTAACCTAAGAAACCCAGCAATGCGGCGCTGGCCCAGTCGGTGAGTCGCAATTGCCGCACTTCGCTACGGTAAACGAACAGCACAAGCAGGCTACCTAAACCGGCAAAGGCATAGCTCACCACAGCCAGATCAAAAAGGCTGTAGTCGCCGACCAACCCCGGAAAGATGTAGAGCAGTGACCAGGAAAAAGTGGCGGCAATGGCCGCTAATAGGCCCAGCGTCATACGCTCTGCTCCTGTGGGGCCTGCTTGCGGATCCAGCAATGAGCTACGTGGCGGGCAGTGTCAAATACCCTTACATCCTGGCGCAAGGCGGCGCTGACGAAACTGCCCTCCAGCAAGATAAACAGCCCCTCAGCAACTGCGTCAGCGTCGCTTATACCGGCGCTCATAGCCAAGGCGGCTAGGTTTTCGCGTATCCCTTGCTTATGCCTGCTCACTACCAAATGCACAGGGTGGCTAAACTGGGGGAATTCAGCCGCACTGTTGACGAACAGGCACCCGCGCTCGCTATCTTGCAAAAGAAAGCGTTGATACAAATCGAAAAACGCGAGCATGCCGCTGACCGGGTCAGGATACCCTGCCAAGGTGCGCGCCACCTCTTCACGCCAGCGTCGGTCACGCTCCTCAAGGCAAGCCACAATCAGCGCATCCTTGGAGGGGAAATGGCTGTAGAGCGTCATCTTGGTAACACCCGCCATCGCGGCGATGGCCATCACACCCGTAATGTATATACCTTGTGACAGAAACAGCTTCAGCGCTGAGTCAATCAAGCGCTCGCGGGTATTATCCATATTAAGGCACTCCGGCATCGGGACGGAGCTGACTATACTGACCGGTAAGATTGTAGTGCGTCCAAATACGACCTGAGTCATGGCCGTTACGACACAAGCCGCAGCATGCTAACGCGGTACTAAATCGTAGGATTTGGCGAATCAGCACGTTCGTTACGCTAGCTCAACGCACCCTGCATCCACATCGCACTTAGCCCAGAATCGACCTCGTCCCCCTTTATGAAGGGCAACTCTTCTTGGTAACGGAAAGTCCCCCGGAAAGGGAGAGGAACCTGGGCGATATCCGCTGCAAGCGTAACTGGTAACGATTCTCCAAACCCGGCCCTCGCGCCGGGTTTACTGTTTTCATGTGGCGGCCGCCACCTGTTTGGATCTAAACCTGCGGGCCAGCAGAAGCCTGGTCGCGGGTTTTCCAAAGCGATAGCAGTACACCGCCCAGCAGCAAAGCCACGGTCACGCTCAGGGAGATGACCGCCGGAATCTTGCCGATGATACCGACCATGAAAATCTTGCCGCCGATAAACACCAAAACCAGCGCCAAGGCGTACTTGAGATAGGCGAAGCGGTGAATCATCGCCGCCAGGGCGAAATACAACGCACGCAGGCCAAGGATTGCGAAGATGTTGGAGGTGTAGACGATGAAGGGGTCTTGGGTGATGGCGAAGATCGCTGGCACGCTGTCCACGGCGAACACCAGGTCGGCACACTCGATCAGCACCAAGGCTAAGAACAACGGCGTCGCCCAGACCACGGACTTGCCGCTGGCATCTGCCTGACGGACAAAGAAGCGCCCTTCATGCAGTTGCTCGGTCACCCGCATGTGTTTGCGCAGGAACTTCACCAGCAGGTTTTCGCTAAGGTTCGGGTGGGCATCGACCTTGCTGAACAGCATCTTCACTCCAGTTAACAGCAGGAAGATGCCGAACACATACAGAATCCAGCTGAACTCGGCGATCAGCGCCGCCCCCAGGCCAATCATGATCGCGCGCAGCACGATGACACCGAGAATGCCCCAGAACAGCACCTCGTGCTGATACCTACGCGGGATAGAGAGGAAGCTGAAGATCATTGCCATCAGGAACACGTTGTCCATCGACAACGATTTCTCGATCAGAAAACCGGTGTAGAAATCCATCCCGGCGTCAACACCCTTGACCTGCCAGACCCAGAGTCCGAACAGCAAGCCAGCCGTGATATAGCCAGCAGACAGCAGAAGACTTTCAGTAACGCCGATTTCTCGCTGCTCACGGTGGAGAACCCCGAGGTCGAAGACCAACAGGCCTATCACGATGCTGATAAAGACTAGCCACAACCAAGTGGCGGTGCCGAGGAACTCGGCCATGAAGAACGGTTCTAGGGCAGTCATGAGCCCCTCCTCCAAGTGTCGAAGTTGTACAAACTACAACTCCGACATGGCAGCGATTCGCTGTCAGAGGGGCCCGGTGTTGTGGAGAAAAAATTTAGAGAGAGACGTGGGATTTCTCAATCACGCAAGAGTTGCAAGTTATTTCAATGTTGGAGGCCGCCGCTGAGGTCGGAATGTCGAGGTAGAAAATCCATAACAACGTTTCACGCTGGCCTACTCTTGAGGCCGTTCGATCCAAACGAGCTAGACGAGGATCAGCTAACACTGGCGGTTGACCTGAGCTACAACCTCAGAGAGTTTTACGATGAAGAGCCGATTCTTACGTCCCAGAGCCCATGGCAGCAGAATAGGATTGAAACGGTCTATTACGATCACCTCCAGCAACTACGATCACCCAGCCACCTTTTCGGACTAAATGTTCGGCCGCGCTCGTTACTAGGCCAGTCGTTTGTGCGCTTGGGCGAGCGAGAGCGCAGCGCGAAAAAGGGCCAAAAACGGCGTGAACTCACAGCAATTCCGGACTTGAAAATCAGCGAAATCACCGGGTAGTTTTGCGCCAGTATTGCGCGGGTTTTGCGCAGACACAAAAAAAGCCGATCTAGATGATCGGCTTAAGTGTCTGATTTTACTCAGGAATAATGGTCGGGACGGAGTGATTCGAACACTCGACCCCTAGCACCCCATCTCCTTTTTCATACTTCTTGAAAGATTCCAAAATTTTACTCTGGATTTTTCTAAGCTAGTTTTTACTTGAGCTCCAGCGGTGTTCTGCTCTACGAGAGTCCAGGAACGTCCATCAAGAGCCGGCGTTTTTGTGGGGGTAAAAGTAGGGGGAGTCCATTTCATGGCCAAAATTACCATCAAATAACTCAAGTCGCTGACCGCTGAAGATTCCGGCCGCATCCTCCGGGAGGATGGTAATCTCGCCGGTCGAATCTCCGTGCGTAAGGACGGTATATCGGTCAGCTTTTTCTATCGGTATCGCTGGGGCGACCAGAACAAAGAGCACGCCTGCGGAACCTGGCCGCGCAAATCCCTGACGGACATCCGCAAGTCCCGTAACCAGGCCCGGGCGCTCATTGATGAGCAAATCAATCCCGACTTACACAAGAAAACCGCCAAGGCACAGGTATACGCCGCGGCTAACGTAGAGGCCGAACAAGTAAAAACGACGAAGGTGCAAACGCTGACCGTCCAGGACCTGGTCAAGGCCTGGCTGTTGGATGGCGTCGCGCGTAAAGACGGCAATGCCGAGTTGCTGCAGGCCGAATGGAAAAATGTCGATCTGGACCAGCAGACCTGATTTCTCCCCTGTGAAAACGTCAAAGGCACACGCGGCAAGAAACAAGACCACCATGTCTGCCTCTCGCCCTTTGCGCTGCATTTCTTTCAGGAGCTCAAGACCCTAACGGGAGACTGCCAATGGTGCTTTCCGAACAAGCAGGATGATGGGCATGTGGACGTAAAGGTGGTGAGCAAACAGGTCGGCGATCGCCAGGCCCGATTCAAAAACCGCAAGGCCCTCTCCAGACGGCGTCACGACGACACCCTGGTTCTTGCCGACGGCCAGAACGGCGACTGGACGCCACATGACCTTCGTCGCACGGGCGCGACCATGATGCAGGCCCTGGGGGTCAGCCTGGACGTCATCGACCGCTGCCAAAACCATGTGCTGGCCGGCTCCCGGGTCAGGCGTCACTATCTGCATCACGACTATGCCGAAGAGAAGAAACACGCCTGGAATCTGCTGGGTGATCGACTCAGTGCTGTGTTGTCCTCGACCTACGAACACCCACCGACCGAATCAATGATGTCGTTTCCAGCGTACACCGCGACTGGATCCCTACCACCTTCATAAGTCGGCATATTTAGTGCTGCGTCCTCATAGTTTCATGGACATCGTCGAGCGTTTTCTTCAGATCGATCCCGGCCTATTGACGCCGATGCCAAATTGACTCACGTGACGATGTAAGACTAACCCATCTCAAAATCGGCACTAATCTCGAACAGGCATTGGTGCGATGAATCAGGTTAATTCGGCGTCGGCGCCAACACCCAAGCCTCGCCTATAGCCCGTGACTTGCCCCCCCGATCTCTCCTGCCAGTGACCAGCGCAAATCAGTGCCACCAAACACTTAGCTTTTTTATATAATATAATTTAACAAACTGACTAATTAATGATCAATCGTATGCCCGAATCAGATCTCCAGCAACTACACTCCAATGCCGATGCTGCCAGCCAATTCCTTAAAGCCCTGGCCAATCCGGATCGCTTGATCCTCCTGTGCCAGCTATCGCAAGGTGAGCGCAATGTCAGCGATCTGGAGTCACTGCTGGGGATACAGCAACCAACGCTTTCTCAACAGCTGGCTGTGCTTCGTCGCGAAGGACTGGTGGAGACTCGCCGTGACGGAAAGCAGGTGTTCTATTGCATCAGCAGTCCCGCAGCATTGGCAGTCATCCAAACCCTGTATCAACACTTTTGCGTAGGAGAAAGCTCGTGAATGTCGACTGGCTCAACTTCACTCCCTGGTCATCCCTTGCCGGTGGCGCATTGATTGGCCTGGCGACCAGTCTATTCGTCGTCGCCAACGGGCGCATCGCCGGGATCAGCGGCTTGATCGGCAGTCTTTTACAGCGTGGGAGCGAGGGGGTGAGTGAGAAAGCACTTTTTCTCCTGGGCCTGCTCATCGCGCCGCTTCTATGGGGTTTGTTCGCCGCGCTGCCGCAGATTGAGTTCAAAAGTGGCGGGGGCGGACTGATCGTCGCCGGTGTATTGGTCGGCATCGGCACCCGATACGGATCAGGTTGTACCAGTGGCCATGGGGTCTGCGGCATATCGCGCCTTTCGCCGCGATCGGTGGTCGCCACTGTGTGCTTCATGTTCAGCGGTTTCGTCACGGTGTTTGTCTTGCGTCATCTGCTGGGGGGTTGAACATGACCAAACTGACTGCGTTCATTGCTGGCCTGCTTTTCGGCCTGGGCCTGCTTCTGGCAGGCATGGCCAACCCGAGCAAAGTACTCGCTTTCCTGGATTTAACCGGTGCCTGGGACCCTTCCCTGGGGTTGGTCATGGTCGGGGCCATTGGCGTGGCCATTGGCCCGCTTACCTGGGCCCGCCGACAATCCAGTTCGCTGTTGGGAAGGCCAATGCAGCTACCGATCAAACGTGAGTTGGACCCGCGCTTGATTGGCGGGAGCCTGTTGTTCGGCATCGGCTGGGGTATAGCGGGCATCTGTCCTGGCCCCGCAGTGGCCATTCTACTGACAGGGCACTGGCAAGTGATCGTGTTCATGTTGGCCATGCTGGCCGGCATGTTGTTGTTTACTGCACTGGAGAGCCGGCGCAGCCATTGATCGGGAGATCCGCCATGAAAGCGGATATTCGAACCATTGACCGTAGCCTGCGCATTGTCGCTGGCCTGCTTCTCATTGGCCTCAGTCTGTCCGGTGTGATCGGCGCGGGGGTTGGATCAGTTTAGTGCCGCTGGCCACTGGTATTTTCCGTTTCTGCCCTGACTATACGTTGCTGGGCATCAAAACCTGTAACCATCGCTGAACTACCGTTGCGTACTTGCGGGCACATTAAGGTGCCCGTGGTGGTTCAGGTACGTAGCGCTGATCAGGGTTCCTTGCCCAAGCCCATTGGTAGTGAGCACTCCATTTCCTATATCGAAAGGCTGACGTTAATTGATTCACTTAAAAATATAGCGTTTACCAATGCTATCGCAGCCTTACAAGGGCAGTTGAACGATTTAGGTCGTGGTTCAACACCCTGCTAACGCCATGCGCATTAACCCCAGCTGCTGGATCTATAAACGTACAAATAGATTGCTATTGTTTAAAAGTATTCTGAGCGGGGCAGTTTCAAAACTTGTTTGACTAGGAGATTTTAATGTCCGACCTGAACGATCCACGCGTGTTCTTTGCCGCTGAGCGAACATTGCTGGCATGGAACCGAACCAGCCTTTCGCTGATGGCATTTGGATTTGTGATTGAACGATCCGGGCTACTACTGCAGATGCTAAAGCCGGGCGTATTGGGGCCTCCTGGAAAACATTTTTCGTTCTGGATCGGACTGGCTTTTCTGATGCTGGGCTCATGGGTTGCCTGCTGGTCAGCCTGGCAATACAAAAAGGTGGTCAATACCCTCAAGCCCGTTGAAATCCCCTTTGGCTACAGTGTCAATGCTGGCCCTGGCATTAATGTCATTACGGCAATCCTGGGCGTTTTGCTCATGGCCTATTTGTCCATCATGTGAACAAGGCTTGGCCTGGCTAACCTCATTCGGCTTGCCACCATCACTTCCGCAAATGTGGGTCTAACGGCCGTCCCACGGGCTGTTGACGAGTGAGTAACTTTCTTTTCATGAGTTGGATGCACGCGTAGAACAAGCACCAATGGTTCAGCGCTTTGAGACGAGGTTAAGGACAAGCTCAAACAAAGCGCACAGTGCCTGCCAGGTGGCCAGCAACAGCACCTATGTATACGCGCACCATCGCTTTGCGCCCCAAGTATTGCTTCTGGATGAACCGAACTCTGTTCTTGAACCGATTTCCACCGGGCGCATAAACAACATCTAGAACAATTTAACCAACGGTTGGTATGACATTTTGGTTTGTGATCTCAACCCAGACTCGACCCTCGCGCAGACAGAAACAAAAACCCCGGCGCGAAGCCGGGCTTTTTATATTTCGGACGGGGCTGATTCCTCAGCAATTCCGAGTGTAATTCAAGGAAGCCTATCGTGCAGCTAACACTTTCTCTGAGGTCGGAGGTACTGATAACCGCAAGCGGAGAGAGGGAGCTGATAAGGGAATGGAAGTCACTATCCTGTCCTAAATTGGAAGACAGGGAGACATACCTACGCACCCTGTCCAGGGTTTACGTAGGCATCATCAGCACAAAGGTGGTTAAAGGAGGAATTGCCATCTCCTGCTTTCATCCTGTAGCAGCGGCGTACAGACATTCAAGCGGCTACGTGGATCGAGGATCCAAAACTGATAAGCAGTCATTCGAAGCATTTAATCAATGTCGATCAGCATCCTCAAACTATGAGCTAGATCAGTTGGATTCAAACTTGGGTCGCTATACTGGCTACCGGCATCGACTTTAGGTTTCCACCATGACTCCTTCGCCCAGCGACCAACGAGATGTAGTGATTATCGGTGGAGGTCAGTCAGCCTTGGCGGTAGCGTATTTCCTGCGCCGAACTCAACTTTCGTTCGTCATCCTCGACGCAGAGGAAGAGCCCGGTGGTGCCTGGCGGCATGGCTGGAACTCGCTGCGCTTATTCTCTCCGGCCACCTGGAGTTCAATACCCGGCTGGATGATGCCGCCCGCGCAAGAAGGCTATCCCACACGAAATCATGTAATCGACTATCTCAACCAATATGAGCAGCGCTACCAATTTCCGGTGGAACGCCCGGTTCGGGTCGTTTCCGTGGAACGCTTAGAGTCTGGCTTACGAGTACGTTCTGACGACAAGTATTGGGATGCCAAGGTTGTAATCAGCGCTACCGGCACCTGGAGCAATCCGTATATCCCTCACTACCCTGATGCCGAATTATTCGCCGGTCGGCAATTGCATTCCGCGAACTATGTCGATGCACAAGCGTTTGCTGGCAAGAAGGTTTTGGTGGTGGGTGGTGGCAATTCAGGAGCGCAGATTCTGGCAGAAATATCCAAGGTCGCCGAGACCACTTGGGTAACCGCTACTGAACCGGTCTTTTTGCCTGACGATGTGGATGGACGGGTGCTGTTCGAGCGCGCCACTCAGCGCTTGAAGGCCCAGCAAGAGGGGCGTGTCATTGACCAGCCGGTCGGCGGGTTGGGAGACATCGTCATGGTGCCACCAGTTGTAGAAGCCCGTGAGCGTGATGCTCTCAAGTCTGTACGCCCATTTGAACGTTTCACTCGCGATGGCGTGATGTGGGCCGATGGATCTGAATCTGCAGTGGACGCGGTCATTTGGTGTACCGGGTTCAGGCCCGCACTTCAGCATCTGGATACGTTGGGGGTGATCGACACTGAAGGTCGCGTTAAGGTCGACGGCACTCACTCGATCCAGGAACCAAGACTATGGCTGGTAGGCTATGGCGAGTGGACAGGTTCGGCTTCCGCCACGCTGATCGGTGTAACACGCACAGCACGCAGCACAGTGAATGAGATCGCGGCCTATCTTGGCGATCCGTCCGTGCACTAGTGCGCCTACACCCCAGGAGTAGAGGACATGAATGAAATGAGCCTGTGGACGCGCCGAACTCAACTTTCGCTCGTTATTCTCGACGCTGAGAAAAAGCCAAGTGGCGCCTGACGACCTGATTGGAACTAGGCAAGCGGTAACCAGACGCACACTTCGAACCCCTCCTGTCGACCTGTTGCAGGGGAAAACAATTTCATTCTCGCGTTGACCCCCTGCACGATGGTTTTAGTAATCGCCAACCCCAGCCCTGAACCACTGATTTCACTGTGACCGCGCACAAAGCGCTCTGTCAGGTGCTGCAATACCGACTGCGGCACCGCCGGGCCGCTATTGACCACCCGTAGCTGTGCCTGTTCGGTGAGACTGACATCGATCGGTTGATCCGCTGCCCCGTACTTCAGCGCATTTTCGATCAGGTTGCGCAACAGGATGCCAAAGGCGTCCGGATCAATGGTCGAGTACACGCAGGTCTGGTTTGGCAGCTGCAACTTGATCCGGTGCCCACTGCGGTTGTTCCACTCATCAACCACATGGGCGAGCAACGGAATGAGGTCCTGAGGCGTTTCGGACAACAGGCCACCGCCTTCGGCCTTGGCCAGTTGCATGAGTTTTTCCGAAAGCCGCGCCAGCTCGCGTAACGCGTTTTCGATTTTCGCCGCACGTACTCGCAACGGGCCCTCGGGCGCCTCTTGGTGGAGTCGCTGGATTTGCGCCAGGGTTGCCGCCAGTGGCGTACGCAGTTCATGGGCGCTGTTGGCAGTAAAGCTGCGTTCGCTCTCCAAAGCCTTGCGCAAGCGCTCCAGCAGATGATTGACCGCCTCCGCCAGTGGTGCGATTTCCGCCGGCAATCGCGCCCCGCTGATCGGCGACAGATCACCCACCCCACGAGTCTCCACGGCACGACGATAGGCCAATACACTGCGCAAGCTGATGCGCACAAACAACCACGTGCCCAACAGACTGATGGGAATCAGCGCCAATAATGGCAACAACAAGGCAAGCAACGCTTCACGTGCCGCTTCACGGCGGTGTTCCAGAGGTTCGGCAATCTCGATAAACACTGTTTCACGTAGCGCACTGGCGCCGTACAGACGGTATTTTTTTGTGGTTGAAAAGCCTTCGGCCGGTTGTTGGTTGAAGATCTTCGGGTTGGCGTCGTGGGACTGCATCAGGATCTCGCCCTTGGCATCGCGCACCAGGTACGTCAGGTATTCCTTGTGCATTTTCAGGGTGGCGACATGTTGTGCCTCACTGGGGTTTTCCCGGTTGCTGATTTCCAGTACGGCTAGAGGCAGAATGCGCTGCGCAGTTTCTTCCAGTGCACTGTCGAACGCCTCGTTCAATTCATGCTGCACCACCAGCCAGGCGCCAACGGTCGCCGCCAGCCACAGTAAGGTCGTGCCCAACGTCAGCCCCAGGCCGAGGCGTTTTTGAAGGCTTGACGACGGCTTCATGCGGACATCAACCGGTAGCCCATGCCCCGCACGGTTTCAATCAGGTCGCGCCCGAGTTTTTTACGCAGCCGACTGATGTAGACCTCGATGGTGTTGCTCTCGATTTCGGCGCCGAAGGCATACAACCGCTCTTCTAGCTGCGACTTGGACAGCAGCGCGCTGGGGCGCTGCACAAACGCTTCGAACAGCGCCCACTCCCGCGCGGTCAGGTCCACCGTCGCACCGGCCCGCAACACCGTGCGGGCACTCATGTCGACCTGCAAGTCGCCGAGTCTGATCTGTGGATTGGGGTTGCCGCTGCAGCGCCGGGCCACCGCCGTCACACGGGCCGACAGTTCGAACAGGTCGAACGGTTTGACCAGGTAGTCGTCGGCGCCCGCGTTGAGGCCAGCGATACGATCGGAAATCTGATCCTGGGCGGTCAGGATAATCACCGGGGTCACGTCCCCTGCCAAACGTTGCTGACGCAAAAAATCCAGCCCGCGACCGTCCGGGAGCATCAGGTCCAGCAGGATCAGGTCGTAAGGCGTGGTGCGTACGCTGTTGCGCGCGTGGTCCAGGCGCTGCACCCAATCGACGGCGTGGCCGTCATCGGCAATCTGCTCGCGCACCGCTTCCCCCAAGCCTGGAGCGTCCTCGACCAATAGAACCCGCATCTGGCACCTCCTGTGATGGTTGTCATGCAGCACCTTAATCGCCTTACCTGACGTGAATCTGAAGATTCAGCTAGTTGTCAGGAATGCACCTTAGGGTATGCCACAGACACCGACCTCGGCAGGAGACAGATCATGAAAACAGGTTTTATTGCCAATGCCACGCTGTTGAGCCTGCTGCTCAGTGGTTACGCCCTGGCCGATGACGATTGCAGCGACCCGGTGAGCGACTGGCAACCGCGCGAAACCTTGCGTCAGCAGGTCGAGCGGCAATACGGCTGGAGCGTGCAACGCATCAAGGTCGACGACGGTTGTTACGAGCTCAAGGGGCTGGATCGAAAAGGCAACGCCATCGAAGCCAGCTACTCACCGGCCTCGCTGCGTTTGCGCACACTCGAGATCCATTTCCTCCGCGACGACGGCGATGCCAGGGATTACCTCGGCAGCCCGCTCACCGAATGACGCCTTACCTGTCGATGAGTTTTCCCTGCGCTTCAGGTTGCTGTCAGCAAGCAGGTCCAGGCTCTCGACCTAACGATCAAAAGGACACCCTCATGAAAAAGATCATCGCAGCCACCTGCCTTGCCGGCGCCATTGCCCTGCCGGGTCTGGCTCAGGCTCGTGAAGTGACCTTGACCACACAGCTCAAGGACTACAGCGGCAATGATGCCTACCTGGCGATCTACGTCACCGACGCCAACGGCCAATACCAGAAAACCCTTTGGGTGGCCGGCAAGAAAGCCAAGTACTACAAGCACCTGAGCGACTGGGCCCGTGGCAGCGGGATGAACCCGAGCGAGTTTGACGGGGTCAGCGGCGCCAGTGTCGGCAGTGGGCGCACGCTAAAAGTCAGCGTCGAACTGGCAGACACCCTGATTGATGCCGGGTATCAGATCCGCATCGACAGTGCCGTCGAGGACAAACGCGACGCTCGCGCCGATGTCAGCGCGCCGCTCACGTCCAAGGGCGCGGGCCAGCCGGCGACCGGCAGCACCTATGTCGAGTCCTTTACTTACGATCTGTAGCACCTGCCCTTTCTGGAGGCTGAACATGCTTCGCCAGTCCCATTCCCTGCCCGGCCTGATCGCGGCCCTGTTGGTCATGCTGTTGGCCATAAGCGGTGCGATCCTGTCGGTCGACCCGGCGCTGGAACGCTTGCACAACACCGCCACCGCCGCCGGGCAACTCAACGTCGGCCAACTGGCCGGACGTGTGGCCAATCACTTCCCGGGCGTGGAGCAGATCCAGCGCACGGCGTCCGGGACGGTCATCGTCTACCACAACAAGAACGGTCAGGCCGGGGCTGAAACGGTCGATCCACTGACCGGCGAAGGCCTGGCGCCTTATGCACCCTCCGCTTTTACGCGTTGGGTGAAAGAGCTGCACCGCTCGATGTTCCTTGGCACGCCAGGCCACGGAGCGTCGGGTGTCGGCGCGCTGTTCATGCTGATGTTGTCGGTGTCCGGCGCGCTATTGCTGGCCCGGCGCCTGGGTGGCTGGCGCAACTTGCTGCGGCCACTGCGGGGCACCTTCAGCCAGCGCTGGCATGCTGAAGTTGGGCGACTGGCGTTGCTCGGGCTGCTGCTGTCGGCATTGAGCGGGCTCTACATGTCCGCCACCACGTTCGGTTTTATCGCCGACGGCAGTCAGAGTGAACCCGCCTTCCCCGCCCACGTCAGTACCGGTCCGACCTTGCCGGTGGCGACACTGCAAGCCTTGCAGGCCACCGACCTCAACGACCTGCGCGAGCTGGTTTACCCGAGCCCTGGCAACCCGCACGATGTGTTTTCCCTGCGCACGGCCCAGGGCGACGGCTACGTGGACCAGGCCAGCGGCGCCTTGTTGTCCTATCAAGCCCATGACTCGATGCACAACCTCTACGAATGGATCTATCAGTTGCACACCGGCGAAGGCCTCTGGTGGCTGGGCCTGCCGCTTGGACTCTGCGCCCTCTGCGTGCCGTTGATGAGCGTGACCGGCATCCTGTTGTGGTGGCGCCGCCGCAAGGCTGGCCCGAATATCCGCCACAACAGCCCTGCCCACTCCGCCGACAGCGTAATTCTGGTGGGCAGTGAAAATAACAGCACCTGGGGCTTTGCCAAAACCTTGCACGACGCCTTGCACCAGAGTGGTCATCAGGTGCACAGCGCGGCGATGAATGATTGGGTGGGTGATTACCGCAAAGCCCAACGGGTGTTCATCCTCACCGCGACCCACGGTGACGGCGATGCGCCGGCCTCGGCTTCGCAGTTCCTGGCGCGGCTGGCCAAAACCGGCCTCAAGCCCGGTCTGCCTTTTGCGGTGCTGGGCCTGGGCGACCGTCAGTTTGCACAGTTCTGTCAGTACGCCCATCAGGTGCAGGACGCGATGTTGCAGGCCGGTGGCTCGCCATTGCTGGGGTTGGAAACCGTCAACCGCCAGTCCTCTCAGGAGTTTGCCCGCTGGGGTCATGCGTTGGGCGAAGTGTTGGGGCAGGATCTGGTGCTGGTTCACACCCCGCAGCAGCCGCGTACCCATCAATTGCAGCTGACAGAGCGGATTGCCTATGGCGAACAGGTGAATGCGCCGACCCACATCCTGCGCTTCAAAGCCTGCGGCGAGCTGCCGGGTTTTCTGGCCGGTGACCTGGTCGGGATTGTGCCCCCCGGCAGCCCGATCCCGCGTTTCTACTCGCTGGCCAGCGGCTCCCAGGACGGCGTGCTGGAGATCTGTGTGCGTAAACACAACGGTGGCATGTGCTCGCAATTCCTTCATGGCCTGAACATCGGCGCGCAGATCGAAGCTTTTATCCAGCCCAACCCGCAATTTCGTCCGGCGTCGGGCGCGCACCCGGTGATCCTGATCGGCGCCGGTACCGGCATCGGTCCTCTGGCCGGTTTTATCCGAAACAATAAGGCCAGGCACCCGATGCACTTGTATTGGGGCGGGCGCAACCCGACCTCGGACTTTCTCTATGAGCCGGAGCTCAACCAATACTTGTCAGACCGTCGCCTCACGGCACTGCGCGCGGCCTTCTCTCAGGTTCAGGACCGCTGCTACGTTCAAGACCGGCTGATCGGCGATGCCTTGACCTTGCGCCGACTGATTGAAAAAGGTGCCCAAGTGCTGGTGTGTGGCAGCCGCGAAATGGCCAAAGGCGTGATACAGGCCCTCGATGAAGTGTTGGCGCCTCTCAACCTGAGTGTGCTGACCCTCAAGGCACAAGGACGCTACCGTGAAGACGTCTACTGAGTTGCAGCGCTATAGCCTGAACGGCGAAACCATGGGCACTCGCTACACCGCCCTGTTTTATTCCGGGGCCGGGATCGATGCCGACGACGTTGGCCATCGCCTGGCGCGCGCCGTGGCCCGAGTGGACCAGCAAATGTCCACCTGGAAACCCGACTCGGACATCAACCGCCTCAACGCCGCCCCCGAGCAGGAATGGGTGTCCGTGCCCAAGGAACTGGCCACGGTGCTGTCTGCTGCGCTGCGCGTCAGTCAGCAATCGGGCGGCGCCTTCGACATCGCTGTCGGTGACCTGGTGAACGCCTGGGGGTTCGGCCCCGGGGAACAGACAGTCACAGAGCAGGCGATCGGCACGATGCCGCTGCGCGCCCGGCTGTTGGCCAGCGCCGCATTAGTGGTTGACCCGCAACACAATCAGGCACGCAAGCGCGTGCCGCTGAACCTTGACTTGAGTGGCATCGCCAAAGGTTTTGGCGTGGATGAACTGGCCCGCTGCCTGGAGGGTTTGGGCATCACCCGCTACCTGGTCGGCATCGATGGCGAAATGCGCGCCCGGGGCGTCAAACCTGACGGCCAATGCTGGGTCGTGGCCCTGGAAAAGCCCAACCGGGGCGTGCGTGAAGTCATGGGCGTGATGGAACTTGGCGATGCCGCTATCGCGACCTCCGGGGACTATCGACATTGGGTGGACGTGGGCGGTCAGTCCTATGCTCATACCATGAACCCGGCCACCGGCGCGCCGCTGTGCAACCCGCTCGCCGCCGTCACCGTGGTGGCGGCCTCGTGCATGCTCGCCGATGCCTGGGCCACGGCGTTGATGGTCCTGGGCGAAACCGAGGGCCCACGTCTGGCTCAGGAACGCGGGATGGACGCGTTGTTCGTGCTGCGCGAGGGTGAACAATTCAAAGAAATATCCATTGTCGGCGGCCAGTTGCAGGCGCAAATTGAAACCCGCTGACGCAGATTGCCGGGCCGCTCGGAATCCGTCCGACGTGAACCGCCTAATGACAGGGAGTCCCGTTCTACAATGAAGTTCATGCACAGGCACACCGAGGCACACCGAAGCGATCGTATCGGCTGGCTGCGCGCCGCCGTCCTGGGCGCCAACGACGGGATTGTCTCTACCGCCAGCCTGTTGATGGGCGTCGCGGCCGCCAATGCCAGCCACGCCACATTGCTGGTCACCGGAATGGCGGGCCTGATGGCCGGAGCCATGTCCATGGCCGCTGGCGAGTACATCTCCGTACATTCCCAGGCCGATACTGAGCGGGCCGATCTGTCCCGCGAACGGGCAGAACTGTCGAGCGACCCGAAAGCCGAGCACATCGAGCTCGCCAACATCTACATGCATCGCGGCGTATCACCCGAACTGGCCCATCAAGTGGCCGATCAATTGATGGCCCATGACGCATTGGGCTCCCACGCCCGGGACGAGTTGGGCATCAGCGCCACCCTCACCGCCAAACCCTTGCAGGCAGCCCTGGCCTCCGCCGCCAGTTTCGTGGTGGGCGCCGCCTTGCCGCTGGCGGTGACGTTTGTCGCGCCGGAGCACAGCGTGGTGCCCTGGATATCAGGCATGTCCTTGGTGTTTCTCGGGACACTAGGCGCCATCGCCGCCAAGGCCGGCGGAGCCAAGGTCATCACCGGGGCCTGGCGGGTGACATTCTGGGGTGCGCTGGCTATGGGCATTACGGCAATGGTGGGATCGCTTTTCGGAGCGGTGGTTTAGTAAGGCGTACGCTCTCGAAACGCAAAGGGGGAGGCGGAGGTTGTTGGTTCTTGCCGATCAGCGACCCCCTTGTACAGCCTTTCCAGAAACAACGCGCGACCTAAGATTCCACCCAGAGCCAGCCGTTTTGTGGGGTAAAAACAACAAAAATAAAAAAGGGTCGCGAGATAAAATCTCGCAACCCCTTGAATTATATGGTCGGGACGGAGTGATTCGAACACTCGACCCCTAGCACCCCATGCTAGTGCGCTACCGGACTGCGCTACGCCCCGACTAGGCGTGAATCTTGTTCCTCTTCTCGAGGAACGCTCAAGAATATATCGCAAGCTTTTGAAAACTGGAAGTATTTAAAAGCAGGAATTTATTTCTTGAGGACCACCAGTACATCTTCGAGCTCGGCGATCATCTGGCGAATCATTTGTTTGTACTGCGTGGTGTCGTCTTTGGCTTCGTCACCGGACAAGCGCAGACGCGCACCGCCAATGGTGAACCCTTGATCGTAAAGAAGCGCGCGGATCTGCCGGATCATCAGCACGTCCTGGCGCTGATAATACCGGCGGTTTCCGCGGCGTTTGACGGGGTTGAGTTGAGGAAACTCCTGCTCCCAGTAGCGCAGCACGTGCGGTTTTACCGCACACAGCTCGCTGACTTCACCTATGGTGAAGTAGCGTTTGCCTGGGATGACGGGTAGCTCGTCGTTATGACTTGGTTCCAGCATAAGCCTCAACTCGGGCCTTCAACTTCTGCCCTGGACGAAAGGTGACCACACGGCGAGCCGTGATCGGGATTTCTTCTCCCGTTTTCGGATTGCGGCCAGGCCGCTGGCGTTTGTCCCGCAGGTCAAAATTGCCGAAACCGGACAATTTGACCTGCTCGTTGTCTTCAAGAGCGTGCCTGATTTCCTCGAAAAACAGTTCGACCAATTCCTTGGCTTCCCGCTTGTTCAGGCCCAGCTCTTCATACAGACGTTCCGCCATCTCAGCTTTCGTCAAAGCCCCCATACGTCACTTCCTTAACGTGGCGTTCAACCTTTGTTCGAGCGAGGTGAGGATGTTTTGCGTCGTGGAATTCACCTCATCGTCATTAAGAGTGCGCGATGGATGCTGCCAGGTCAAGCCGACTGCGAGGCTTTTTCTATCAGGATCAATGCCTTTACCCTGATACACGTCAAATAGCCTGAGGTCTGTCAGCCATTCGCCTGCATTTTCACGGATTACGTCCAGTACCGCCGCGGCTGCGACGTCTTTGTGCGCAATCAGTGCCAGGTCACGACGCACTTCAGGAAAGCGCGACAACTCATGGAATTTCGGCATTTTTCCACTAGCCACTTCAGCCAGAACCAGCTCGAAAACAAATACTGGACGATCCAGACCCAGGGTTTTCGACAATTCAGGGTGGATGGCACCGACGAAACCGACCAGACGGCCCTCGCGTTCGATGCGCGCGGTTTGACCCGGGTGCAACGCAGGGTGCTTGCCTGGCACGAACGTGAAGGCATCCAGTGCACCGGCGAAGCCCAGCACCGCTTCCACATCAGCCTTGACGTCGAAGAAGTCGACGACATCGCGACCTTGCGCCCAGCCTTCCGGCAGACGGCTACCGCAAACCACGCCCGCCAGCATCGGCTCTTGTTTCAAGCCTTCGAGCTGACCGACGAAACGCAAACCGCTCTCGAACAAACGAACGCGATCCTGCTGGCGGTTCAGGTTGTGCTGAAGCGCCTTGACCAGGCCTGGCCACAGCGACGAACGCATGGCAGCCATGTCGCTGGAAATCGGGTTGGCCAACAGCAACGGCTCGACACCCGGATTGAACAGTTCGAACTGTTTCGGATCGATGAAGCTGTAGGTGATCGCTTCCTGATAACCGCGGGCAACCAGCAGGCGGCGCAGTTCTGGCAGTTCGCTGCGGGCTTCGGCCTTGGCTTGCGGTGCCAGACGCGCTTGCGGGTAACGAACCGGCAGGCGGTTGTAACCGTACAGACGGGCCAGTTCTTCGATCAGGTCGACTTCCAGGCTGATGTCGAAGCGATGGCTTGGCACTTCAACGCGCCACTGCCCTGCTCCCTCGGCAGAAATCTTCAGACCCAAAGCACTGAGCAGACGCTCGACTTCGGCCGAATCCATTTCCATGCCCAGCATCTGGGTAATGCGCTGGGCACGCAAAGTTACCGGCGCGATCGACGGCAGGTGCTGCTCGCTGACGGTTTCGATGATCGGGCCGGCTTCGCCACCGGTGATCTCCAGCAGCAGGCCTGTGGCGCGCTCCATGGCTTCGCGGGCCAGCTGCCAGTCCACACCACGCTCGTAGCGGTGCGAAGCGTCGGTGTGCAGGCCATAGGAGCGGGCCTTGCCAGCGACGGCGATCTGATCGAAAAATGCGCTTTCCAGGAAGATGTCACGCGTTGTTGCGGTGTTGACGCCGCTGTGCTCGCCACCCATGACGCCAGCAATGGCCAGGGCGCGAGTGTGGTCGGCGATCACCAGTGTATCGCTGCGCAGGCTGACTTCCTGACCGTCGAGCAGTACCAACTTCTCGCCTTCTTCAGCCATGCGTACACGGATGCCGCCATTGATTTCGGCGAGATCGAAAGCGTGCAGCGGTTGACCCAGCTCCAGCATCACATAGTTGGTGATGTCGACGGCAGCATCGATGCTGCGCACATCAGCACGACGCAGACGCTCGACCATCCACAGCGGTGTAGGCCTGGACAGGTCGACGTTACGGATCACACGACCCAGGTAACGTGGGCAAGCGGCAGGCGCCAGCACTTCAACCGGACGCACTTCATCGTGCACGGCTGGAACCGCAGCAACCACTGGACGAGTGACCGGGGTGGCGTACAGTGCACCGACTTCACGGGCCAGGCCCGCCAGGGACAGGCAGTCGCCACGGTTCGGGGTCAGGTCAACCTCGATGCTGGCATCGTCCAGGTTCAGGTATTCACGAATGTCCTGACCCACCGGCGCATCGGCCGGCAGCTCCATCAGGCCGTCGTTACCTTCACCGACCTGCAGCTCGGCTTGTGAGCACAGCATGCCGTTGGACTCGACACCGCGCAGCTTGGCCTTCTTGATCTTGAAGTCGCCCGGCAGCTCGGCACCGATGGTGGCGAACGGGATCTTCAGGCCCGGGCGCACGTTTGGCGCACCGCAAACGACCTGGAAGGTCTCCGAGCCATTGCTGACCTGGCAAACACGCAGCTTGTCGGCGTCAGGGTGCTGTTCGGTGCTCAGCACCTCGCCCACGATCACGCCATTGAATACACCGGCGGCCGGCGTAACGCTATCGACCTCAAGACCGGCCATCGACAGACGAGCAACCAGCTCGTCGCGACTTACCTGCGGGCTGACCCAGCCACGCAGCCATTGTTCACTGAATTTCATCCTGCTCTCCTAAGAATTCGTTACGACTAGCGAAATTGCGCGAGGAACCGCAAGTCGTTGTCGAAGAACAGACGCAAGTCGTTCACGCCGTAACGCAGCATGGCCAGACGCTCAACGCCCATGCCGAAGGCAAAGCCCGAAAATTCTTCCGGGTCGATCCCGGACATGCGCAGCACGTTCGGGTGAACCATGCCGCAGCCCATGACTTCCAGCCAGCCGGTCTGTTTGCAGACGCGGCAACCTTTACCGCTGCACATCACGCATTCCATGTCGACTTCAGCGGATGGCTCGGTGAACGGGAAGTACGAAGGACGGAACCGCACTGCCAGTTCTTTTTCGAAGAACACGCGCAGGAACTCTTCGATGGTCCCTTTCAGGTCGGCGAAGTTGATATCGCGATCGACCAGCAGGCCTTCGACCTGGTGGAACATCGGCGAGTGGGTAATATCGGAGTCGCTGCGGTACACACGGCCTGGGCAGACGATGCGGATCGGCGGCTGTTTCGATTCCATGGTGCGGACCTGTACCGGCGAGGTATGGGTGCGCAGCAACATGTTGGCATTGAAATAGAAGGTGTCATGCATCGAACGGGCCGGGTGATGGCCTGGGATGTTGAGCGCCTCGAAGTTGTGGTAGTCGTCTTCGACCTCAGGGCCTTCGGCAATGCCGTAGCCGATGTGGGTGAAGAACTGCTCGATACGTTCCAGAGTCCGGGTAACCGGATGCAGACCGCCTGAGGTCTGGCCGCGGCCAGGCAGGGTCACGTCAATGGATTCGGCGGCGAGCTTGGCCGCAAGATCGGCCTCCTCGAACAACGCCTTGCGCGCATTGAGAACCTCTGTGACACGCTCCTTGGCAACGTTGATCAGCGCGCCGACTTGCGGACGCTCTTCTGCCGGCAAATTCCCCAGGGTCTTCATCACCTGAGTCAATTCGCCCTTTTTGCCAAGGTAGTGAACCCGGATTTGCTCCAGGGCATTGATATCTTCAGCGCTTTGCACAGCCTCTAGTGCTTGCGAGACGAGCGCGTCCAGGTTTTCCATGTACAGACTCCAGATACAAAATAGGGGAAGAGCTTGAAGGCTCTTCCCCTATTTATGACGTTTAACACCTGACCCCACAGAGGTGAGGCCGGGTGACTGTCGGGGGTACTTAAGCCAAGGTGGCTTTAGCTTTCTCGACAATCGCAGCAAACGCCGCTTTTTCGTTCACTGCCAGATCAGCCAGAACCTTACGGTCGATCTCGATGGACGCTTTTTTCAGGCCGGCGATGAAACGGCTGTAGGACAGACCGTTGATACGAGCACCAGCGTTGATACGAGCGATCCACAGAGCGCGGAACTGACGTTTTTTCTGACGACGGTCACGGTAGGCGTATTGGCCTGCCTTGATTACCGCTTGCTTGGCAACACGGAATACGCGCGAGCGAGCGCCGTAGTAGCCTTTAGCAAGTTTCAGAATTTTTTTGTGACGTTTACGGGCAATGACGCCACGCTTTACACGAGCCATGAGTTACTTCCTCTATTCTTGACTAAAATTAACGAAGGCGCAGCATGCGCTCGACTTTTGCCACGTCAGACGGATGCAGCAAGCTGCTACCGCGCAATTGACGCTTACGCTTGGTCGACATTTTGGTCAGGATGTGGCTCTTGAAAGCGTGCTTGTGCTTGATACCGTTAGCAGTTTTCAGAAACCGCTTAGCAGCACCACTTTTGGTCTTCATTTTTGGCATGTTCGGATACTCCGCATTCAGTTGATAAACATAATCAGAAGGCCTGCCGTGCCCTGTTGATTACTTCTTCTTTTTCGGGGCGATGACCATGATCAGCTGGCGTCCTTCCATCTTAGGATGCTGTTCGACCGAACCGTACTCGAGCAAGTCACCTTCAACTCGCTTGAGGAGTTCCATCCCCAGCTCCTGGTGGGCCATCTCACGGCCGCGGAATCGCAAGGATACCTTGGCCCTGTCCCCGTCACTCAGGAAACGTACCAGGTTGCGCAGTTTTACCTGGTAATCCCCTTCCTCCGTCCCTGGACGAAACTTGATTTCTTTTACCTGAATCTGCTTCTGGTTCTTCTTCGCCGCAGCAATCTGCTTCTTCTTTTCGAAGATCGATTTGCCGTAGTCCATCACCCGGCAAACAGGCGGGACGGCGTCGGCGGAGATTTCTACCAGATCAAGCTTGGCTTCTTCAGCAATACGAAGCGCTTCATCAATCGAGACGATGCCAATCTGCTCGCCGTCAGCGCCAATTAACCGAACCTCGCGTGCCGAGATATTCTCGTTGATCGGGGCTTTCGGTGCAGCTCGTTTATCTTGTCTCATTTCACGCTTAATAATAATTACTCCGAATCTTGGCGACCACGCCGGGAAACCGCTTGCGCGAGGAACTCGGCGAACTGGGCGACGGGCATCGAGCCCAGGTCAGCACCTTCACGAGTACGCACAGCGACAGTCTGCATCTCGACTTCCTTATCTCCAATAACCAAGAGATAGGGAACCTTGAGCAAGGTATGCTCGCGGATTTTAAAGCCGATCTTTTCATTTCTCAAGTCAGACTTGGCACGAAACCCGCTTTCGTTGAGAGTTTTTTCCACTTCGGCAACAAAATCTGCCTGTTTATCAGTGATATTCATGATCACTGCCTGGGTCGGCGCCAGCCACGCAGGGAATGCACCCTCGTAGTGCTCGATCAGAATTCCGACGAAACGCTCGAAGGAACCCAGGATCGCCCGATGCAACATCACCGGATGCTTGCGGCTGTTGTCTTCGGAGACGAATTCGGCGCCCAGACGGACAGGCAGGTTAAAATCGAGCTGCAAGGTACCACATTGCCAGACGCGGCCGAGGCAATCTTTCAGCGAAAATTCGATTTTCGGACCATAGAACGCGCCCTCGCCCGGCTGCAGATCGTACGGCAGGCCCGCACTATCAAGGGCGGCGGCCAACGCAGCTTCGGCGCGATCCCACAGCTCATCGGATCCGACGCGCTTTTCCGGACGAGTGGACAGCTTCATTTCGATGTCTTTGAAGCCGAAGTCGGCGTAGACATCCATGGTCAGCTTGATGAACGCAGCGGACTCGGCTTGCATCTGCTCTTCGGTGCAGAAAATGTGGGCGTCGTCCTGGGTGAACGCACGTACACGCATGATGCCGTGCAATGCACCTGATGGCTCGTTACGGTGGCAGGCACCGAACTCGGCCAGGCGCATCGGCAACTCGCGGTAACTCTTCAGACCCTGATTGAACACCTGCACGTGGCAAGGGCAGTTCATCGGCTTGATGGCGTAGTCGCGGTTTTCCGACTGAGTGGTGAACATGTTGTCGGCGTAGTTGGCCCAGTGCCCGGATTTCTCCCACAGGCTGCGGTCAACGACTTGAGGCGTCTTGATCTCCAGGTAGCCGTTGTCGCGCTGCACCTTGCGCATGTATTGCTCGAGCACCTGGTACAGGGTCCAGCCGTTCGGGTGCCAGAACACCATGCCCGGCGATTCTTCCTGGGTGTGGAACAGGCCCAGGCGCTTGCCGATCTTGCGATGATCGCGCTTCTCGGCTTCTTCGATGCGCTGGATGTAGGCAGCCAGCTGCTTCTTGTCAGCCCACGCGGTGCCGTAGACGCGCTGCAATTGCTCGTTCTTGGCGTCACCGCGCCAGTAAGCGCCGGACAACTTGGTCAGCTTGAAGGATTTCAGGAAGCGGGTGTTCGGCACGTGCGGACCGCGGCACATATCGACGTATTCTTCGTGATAGTACAAACCCATGGCCTGTTCGTTCGGCATGTCTTCGACCAGGCGCAATTTGTAGTCTTCGCCGCGGGACTTGAACACTTCGATCACTTCGGCGCGCGGAGTGACTTTCTTGATGACGTCGTAATCTTTCTCGATCAGCTGCTGCATGCGCTGTTCGATGGCCGCCAGGTCGTCCGGGGTGAAAGGACGCTCGTAGGCGATGTCGTAATAGAAGCCGTCGTCGATGACCGGACCGATGACCATTCTGGCGGTCGGGTACAACTGCTTGACCGCGTGGCCAACAAGGTGGGCGCAAGAGTGGCGAATGATCTCCAGCCCCTCTTCATCCTTTGGCGTGATGATTTGCAGCGTAGCGTCGCTGTCAATGATGTCGCTGGCGTCGGCCAGCTTGCCATTGACCTTGCCGGCCACAGTAGCCTTGGCCAGACCGGCACCAATGGATGCGGCGACTTCGGCGATGGAAACCGGGTGATCGAATGAACGTTGACTGCCGTCGGGAAGAGTAATAGTTGGCATGGCGCCTCCTCTCCTAGTGGTGACCCCTACCAAAGGTCACGTGGGTTGGGATGAGCCAGTACAAGATCCGATCCAGGCCATTCAATGACGAACGCCTGCCTTACAGCGGCAGGAGCCTTGCGGCCAACCGGAAAACCGAACCAGAGTGACTGGGATTCAAATCAGGATTATTCGGGCATTTGCCGCAGCCGGGACTGAAGGTCGACCGGAGCCTGCAAGCGCCCGAGCCAGGCATGCTAGCACAGATGAACGGTCAGGGCGGCGTAGAGGTTTTCCGTCAGGGCAAATCCGCTGTTTTTATGCCAGAGTGCTGAACTTGATCGCCGTTTTCCCCCTCAGATAACAAGACATTGACCCACAAGGAGCATCCCGGCATGCGTCTGAATCAATTGTTCGCTGTAGTCGCCCCCATCGTCCTGCTGCTGCCGCTGGCCGCCCACGCCGATTGGCCGAAGGGTGAGCGCGAGAAGTACATGGCGCAGTGCACCCAGGCTGCCACGCCTCAGATCGGCGCCGCGGCTGCAAAAGCCCACTGCGCCTGCGGAGCCGATGCCATCAAATCGTACCCCGCCAAGGACCTTCAGTCCCTGATGGATAACCAGGCCAGTGACGCCTTGAAACAACAGGCGCTGACCCAGATTTCCAAATGCAAGGCCACTAACCCGGCGAAAAAATAAGCCTCTCAAGACGCTGAAAAAGTGACTTGAGCCGATGAACGGCCTCAGAAAAGCGCTTTTTCCTACGATTTATGCTGGTTTTACAGGTTTTTTTATCGTCTTTACTTTCGGCTGAAAGCCTTTTAAAACGGGGCTTTCAGCCGTATCGGGCAACAAAGAATGTGCGACTGTAGGGCAAACGGCACCTGCGGGGGGCTCCCAAAGCGAACATTTCGACTATGATACCCCGGTGTGCCCAGTTGGCCTGAGCAGCACAGTACTACTGAAAATATATGTTTCTTGGAGATACACCATGTCTAATCGCCAAACCGGCACCGTTAAATGGTTCAACGATGAAAAAGGCTTCGGCTTCATCACTCCTCAAGGTGGCGGTGACGACCTGTTCGTACACTTCAAAGCTATCGAAAGCGACGGTTTCAAAAGCCTGAAAGAAGGCCAAACCGTTTCCTTCGTGGCTGAGAAAGGCCAAAAGGGTATGCAAGCTGCTCAAGTTCGCCCAGAGTAATTTCCAGGCGCGCTAAAAAAACCCCGTCCATGTGACGGGGTTTTTTATGGGCAACGCAAAAGCTGGGAGATCAGCCGCAGTTGACGCGGATGACAACCCGATTGGCATCGGTGTTGAGGTTCAGACGGTCGGAGCGATACTCCAGCGTCACCATGTCGGTAGGCAGGAGGAACCGAGCATTTTGCGCGCCTGCACGGGTACGCGCTTGTTCCAGCAGTTGTGGCGAAGCCTGTTTTCCAATGGCGAATTCGGCCGCTTTGGCCTCGCAACGGCTGTGACCTGTGTCAGTCGTCGTTACAGGGTCTGTTGCCGACTCGGTGGTGGCAGTGCTGCAACCGGCCAGCATGGCAACGGCCAACAAGGTACCCAATGACGCGAGCTTCCAAGGCATGAAGCCTCCTTTTTTCGAGAGTTAAGCTGAGATCGTGCGACCGCCAATCCGGCGTTTGGTTTCACAAGGAGAGCCAGCGACCTGTCCTTGCGCCGCAGACAAACGGCAAGTTTGCCTGAGCATCACCCTGCCCTTCATCCTTCAATCGTGACTGAATATGAACGATGCTCAATAGACATCAATGTAGTCGAAGGCCGGCTTCGGCCAGTTCTGCTTCAGCGCATTGAAGATCTGCATGACCCAGACCTCGTCGCTGGCTGCGACGCGCCCGACATAACCAGAGCCTTTGGCCCAGGTTTCCAGACGGAACAGCAGCCCGTCGATATCGGTGCCGCCCACGACTCCCGATGAAATATAGGCGATGCCGCCCTTGGTCACACGCAATTGCGTGTGCTCATCGTCGCTGGCTGACGCCAACAACTGACGCACGGCCTCCAGGGTCAAGCCGTCTGGGGTGTTCAAATCAATCTGCACAACGCAGTCCTTGAAAAGTCATCAAAAAACCAAGTGTCGCACAGCCCTCGAGTCATGCCTAAGTCGGAGTGCCAAACACGACGCAAAATGGTTAACTCGTCGTTCAGACCTTTCCGACTGCACGAGCGCAATCATGACCACCGTAAGTATCGACGCCAACATTACAGTCAAGTGGCCACAAGGCCACAGCTCCTATAGCCCGGGCAGTCCGGAAGAGCTGGCAATCATTGGTATCGATCTATTGGTCAAAGGATTGGGTACCGAAGCAGCCCGGCAATTTATCGCGCAGGTTTTCGAAAAGTACCCGACCGATCACATGGGTGCAGCCCACACAGACAGAGAATAAAAACCCGCAGGCCGCTACCTGCGGGCGTGAAGGCTACTTCAGGCGCGCCAGGCGTTCAGTCAGCAGATCGAAGAAACCCTGGGCATCGCCGCTTTCAACCCAGAAGGCATTCTTCGGCGCCTTGAGGCCGTCATGCCAGTCGACAATGGTCTGGCCGAAAGACGGCCCCTCATCACTATCCACCACGACGTTCACCTCTCTACCGCTGAACAGCTGCGGCTTGAGCAGATAGGCGATCACCGTTGCGTCGTGCACCGGGCCGCCCGGTATGCCGTAGTGCACCATATCGGTTTTGATGTATTCGTTCAGGATACTGACCACCAGCTTGCTGGCATTGTTATTCAATGCCGCGATCTGTTGCAGGCGCGCGTCACTGGTGAGGATTTTGTGGGTCAAGTCCAGCGGCAGGTAGGTCAGTTTCACCCCACTCTTGAGTACCACCTCGGCAGCTTGCGGATCGGCAAACAGGTTGAACTCTGCTACGGGCGTAATGTTGCCACCGTTGAAGTGCGCACCGCCCATGATCACCACTTCCTTGATACCCCGAACGATTTCCGGCTCCTGGATCAGCGCCAGGGCAAGGTTGGTCTGTGGCCCCAACATGGCAAGGGTGATGCTATGGGGCTCGGCCGCCATCAAGGTGTCGATCAGGAACTCGATCGCATTGCCCTCGGCGAGGCCTTTCTTCGGCTCATGGACAGTGATGCCCGACAGTCCTTCCTTGCCGTGGATGTTCTCGGCATAGATGGGTTTGCGCATCATCGGTTTCTTCGCTCCGGCGTAGACCGGCACATCCTCGCGTCCTGCCCATTCACGGGCCAGCCGCGCGTTACGCGACGTCTTGTCCAGGCGCACGTTGCCGGCGACGGTGGTCAATGCGCGGATGTTCAACTCCTGCGGCGATGCCAGCGCAAACAGCAGGGCAACCACATCGTCGGCGCCGGGGTCGGTGTCGATGATCAAGTCGATCTTCTGCGTCGCGTGGGCGCCGGTGGCGGTCATCAGGGACAAAAGCAGCAGACTCCGAAGCAGATGAGGCAGTTTGCGAGCATAACGGTACATGGCGCACTCCTTGTGCAGGGTTGAAAACAAAAACGAGTCAGAACGTCACCCCGGCGATCAGCACGATGTTGCAGTACGGCTGGCATTCGCCAGTGCGCACGATCGCCCGTGCCTGCCGGCTGAGAATCTTGAATTGCTCATGACTGAGCAACTCACGCTTCCCCAGTCCACCCTTGGCATTCAGCTCATCCAGAGCAGCCAGTGCCGACGGTTTTTTCTCCAGGATTTCCCGGGCCAGTACGTGGCTTTCAACCTGCATTTCGCTGAGCACGACCTTCAAGGTGCTGATGAAATCCGGGATACCGTGAGTCAGGGCCAGATCAATCAACTCGACGCCGGGTGGCACCGGCAGCCCCGCATCGCCAATCACCACGGTGTCGCCATGGCCCAGGGAAGCGATCAACCGTGACAGGGCAACATTGAGCAAAGGTGTCTTTTTCATGGAGTCTTGAATGCCTGCACTTCGAACAAAGAGGGAATCGAGGGTTGCGCGCCGGCTCGGGTGACCGATAACGCCGCGGCGACCTGGCCGAAACGGATCGCTTCGGCTTCGCTTTTACCGCCGGCCAGCGCAGCGGCAAAACCGCCGACAAACGTATCGCCCGCCGCCGTGGTGTCGACCGCCTTCACGGTCGGTGCAGGGAAATGCTCGAAGCGTTGGCCATCGGCAAACAGCGAACCCTGGGCACCAAGAGTGATGATCACTTTGCCGGCCCCCAGCTCGATCAGGCGGGCTGCAGCAGCTTGCGCAGACTGCCGAGAGTCCACCGGCAAGCCACTCAGGGCCGATGCCTCGCTCTCGTTGGGAATCAGATAATCGATGTTCGCGTACCAGTGTGCCGGTAATGGACGGCTGGCAGGCGCCGGATTGAGGATCACGGTCTTGCCCAGTTCCCGACCGCGCTTGAGTGCGTGACCCACCGTGGCATCCGGCACTTCCAGCTGACAAATGATCACATCGGCGGCTTGCAGAACCGAATCGAAACAGCCGACCACCGCCGGCGTCAGTGCGCCGTTGGCACCGGCAACAATCACGATCGCGTTCTGGCTGTTGTCGTCCACCACAATCAACGCCACGCCACTGGAACCGTCCACGGTGCTGACGGCCTGACAATCGATCTGTTCAGCCAACAGGGCGGCGCGCAGTTCTTCGCCATAGGCATCGCTGCCCACGCAACCGACCATCGACACCTGGGCCCCTAATCGCGCGGCGGCCACGGCCTGGTTCGCGCCCTTGCCGCCGGACACTGTGGCAAACGAATGACCGATCAACGTTTCACCACCCTGCGGCAACCGAGGCGCCCGGGTCACCAGGTCCATGTTCAGGCTGCCAATCACCACTACTTTTGCTGGCATACATTGCTACTCATTTGTTCGGTTTCATCAGGTACTTTAATTTAACGAAACTGGGCAAAAACACCGGCCAGAGGCGCAGTCGACTCCCGCATGACGATGCTTGGCATCACAATCCGTTGTTCGGTGACCAGATCCGGCCTGGCGATTCGGCGCAGCAACACTTCGGCCGCCATCTCGCCAAGCTGCAGGATCGACTGCCCCACGGTGGTCAGCGCCGGATAGACATAACGACTCATCTGGATATCGTCGAAGCCGATCACCGACAGCTCCGTCGGTACACGCACTTTGCGTTCGGCGGCAGCTCGCAATACACCAATGCCGATCATGTCGTTGGCGGCGAAGATGGCGCTGGGCGGGTTGCGCTCCAGCAGGGTGGCGGCGGCGTTGTAACCGCCGGTGCTGGTGAAATCACTTTCGAGCATGCGCTCGGCAGGCACTTCGATGCCCGCGTCTTTCAAGGCCCGGCAGAAACCGGCCAGACGCATCTGCGCCACGCTGGTGGTCGCCGGACCGCTGATGGTGGCGATGTCGCGGTGCCCCAGCTCCAGTAAATGGCGGGTCGCCAGGTAGGCTCCGTATTCGTGATCGATGCGCACCAGGTCCGCATCGACACCTTCCAGGCCGCGGTCGACAATCACCATCGGCGTGCGCACACCCGACAAGCCCTGCGCCAACCCGCTGTCACCACCTGCCGACGCGACGATCAGACCGTCGATGCGTTTTTCCAACAATACGCGCAAGTAGCTGCGCTGCTTGTCCGGGTTGTCGTCGGAGTTGCAGAGGATCACGCAATAGCCATTGCGCTCACAGTAATCCTCGATCCCCCGGGCCAGTTCGGCGAAGTACGGGTTGAGGCTGTTGGGCACCAGCAACCCGATGGTGGCCGTAGTTTTGGCCTTGAGGGATCGGGCCACGGCGCTGGGAACGTAATCGAGGGTTTTGATTGCCGCCTCGACCTTGATCCTCACTTCTTCGCTGACCGGGCGGGTTTTGTTCACCACGTGGGAAACCGTGGTGTAGGAAATCCCGGCGAGTGCCGCTACATCTTTGATTGTTGCCATGACTCAGGTCCGCCGGCTTGCGCGTTGACTGCGGTAGGTATCAAGCACCACCGCGACCACGATTACCGCGCCGGTGATGATGCGCTTGGTAGGTTCAGTGGCGCCGATCTGCGCCAGGCCAGCTGCCAATACGGAAATGATCAGCACGCCGAAGAACGTGCTGATGACCGAACCACGCCCGCCCATGAGGCTGGTGCCACCAATCACCACGGCGGCGATCACTTGCAGCTCCAGGCCAGAGCCGGCGTTCGGATCCGCCGCTTCCAGACGCGAAATCTGAAACAACGCGGCGATCCCCGCCAGCAAGCCCATCAGGCTGAACACCATGATCTTGTAGGGCTTTGGATTGATCCCCGCCAGCCGCACCGCCTCTTCATTGGTGCCGATGCCGATCAGGTAGCGACCGAATACGGTGCGGGTCAACACCGCCTGGGCGATAAAAATGATCAGCAAGGCAATGATAAACGACGGCGAAATGCCGAAGGCGATCGGGTTGGACAACCAGGCGAAGGCATCGCCGATGTACGCCGTGCGCGAGCCGGTCATCTGATACGCCACGCCGCGGGCCATTTCCAGCACGCCGAGGGAGACGATGAACGACGGGATGCGCCACGCCACGGTGATCGAACCGGTGATGGTCCCGGCCAGTGCAGCCGCCGCCATGCCGAGCAATGCCGCCGGCAGGACGCTCCAGCCCCAGCCGAGAATCGCCACACTGACGGTTGATGCAGCGAGCGCCAGCACCGAGCCCACCGACAGGTCGATGCCGCCGATGATCAACACGAACGTCATACCGACCGCAAGGACCATCAGGTCTGGAATCTGGTTGGCCAACGTACTGAAGGTGTCGTAAGACAGGAAATGACTGCTCAGGATCGAGAACAGTACAACCATCGCCAGCAAGGCACCGGCCAGGCCCAGGTAAGTGCCGAGGCCGTAAAAGTTGCCGCCGCGTTTGCCGGCTAAAGATGCGGTTTTCATGGAAAATCCCTAGGCGCTGCTTCGTTGAGCAGCGCATCACGTTTTTGGTAGCCGGCAAATGCGGCGGCAAGCAAATCATCCTGGGTCCAGCTGTCGCGCTCGAAGGTATCGATCAGACGGCCCGCCGACAGCACGCCGATGCGATCGCAGATCAGCATCAATTCGCGCAGGTCGCTGGACACCACCACCAGCGCTTTGCCCTGGCGGGTCAACTCCCCGAGCAGCGCATAAATGTCGAACTTGGCGCCGACGTCGATACCCCGGGTCGGTTCGTCGAACAACAGCACCGAACAATCGCGCTCCAGCCAACGACCGATGACCACTTTCTGCTGATTACCGCCGGACAGTTCGGACACCCGTTGTGTCGGGCCGGAACTGCGGATGCGCATGGCATCGATCTGACGCTGGGCCAGGGAAGCTTCGTCGCCGTTATTGACGAAACCGCCTCTGGAAATGCCTGGCATGTTGCCCAGCGCGATGTTGGCGCTGATCGATTGCGTCAACAGCAGGCCTTCACCCTTGCGGTCCTCGGTGATCAGGGCGATGCCGTGAGCGACCGCGTCTACGGGAGAGTGAATGCTCACAATCTGCGCGGGGGAACCCAGCGCCACCGTGCCGCTGTCAGCGCGGTCGGCACCGAAGATCAGGCGCAGCAATTCGGTACGCCCTGCCCCGATCAATCCTGAAATGCCGAAAATCTCGCCGGCGCGCACTTCAAAAGACACATCCAGGACCTTGTCGGCGCGGGTCAGGCCCTTGACCGTCAGCGCCGGTGGACCGATGTTGCGCGGCCCCATGTCGATGTGTTCGCCGAGCTCCCGGCCGACCATCAAGGTCACCAGTTGCTCGCTGTTGTAGTTGGCCATCGGCTCGACGCACACCAGATTGCCGTCGCGCAGTACCGCAATGCGCTGGGCAACCCGGGCCAGTTCTTCGAGGCGATGGGAGATGTAGATGATCGACACGCCGCGCGCCTGCAGACGGGTGATTTGCTCGAACAGCATTTCGACCTCACGGGCCGTGAGCATCGCAGTGGGTTCGTCGAGGATCAGCACGTGGCAATCGCCGATCAGGTTGCGGGCGATCTCGACCATTTGCTGGTGACCAATGCCGAGTTCGCCGACGAGGGTGTCGGGATCGATCGCGTCGAGCCCGACCTGGGCCATGGCTTCGATCGCCGCCTTGCGCAGTTGCTTGCGACTGATCCAGCCGCCGTTGCTGGGCAAGTTATCGAGAAACAGGTTTTCTGCCACCGACAGCGTCGGCAGCAGATTGAGCTCCTGCATGACCATGCGGATGCCCAAGTCTTCAGCCTGGGTGCGGCTGCCAGGGCGATAATCCTGCCCCTGAAACTGCATCTGGCCAGTGGTCGGTGCGACCAGTCCGCCGATGATCTTCGACAGTGTGCTTTTGCCTGCGCCGTTCTCGCCGGTCAGCGCCAGCACTTCACCGCGCATCAGCGTCAGGTCGATGCCGGTCAGGACCGGCTGAGCGTAGGTCTTGCCGATACCACTGACCGACAGGACAGCGTTCGGGGCGTGAACGGACATAAAAACTCTCCATGTGCTCGCCCGGACGGGCGAGCACCGTTGTGTCGCCAGAGGATTACTTGGTAACCAGCTCTACCGGGGTCTCGATCACGCCGTTGGCGCTGTCGACTTTCTCGCCCTTGATGATTTTCAGCGCGGTTTCGATGCCGAACACCGCTTGCTTGGCGGCAAACTGATCGGCAGTGGCCAGCACGCGGCCATCCTTGAGCATCGGCTTGATGGCGTTGATGTTGTCGTAGCCGACCACTTGCACCTTGCCAGCCTTGCCTGCGGCGCGCACGGCAGACACGACACCGACCGCCATGCTGTCGTTACCGGCCAGCAGGGCTTTGATTTGCGGGTATTCGCTGAGCATGGCGGAGGCAACCTGGTTACCCTTGTTGATCTCCCAGTCACCGGACTGTACCGACACCACCTTGATCTGCGCGGCCTCCATCGCATCCTTGAAACCCGCGGTGCGAGCCTGGGCGTTGGTGGTGGTGGACACACCTTCGATGATGCCGACTTCGTCACCGGCCTTGAGCTGCTTGGCCAGGTACTCGCCTACCAGGCGCGCGCCCTTGCGGTTATCCGGGCCTACGAAGGGAACGCTGATGTTTTTGCTCTTGACCACCGCCGGATCAAGCTGATTGTCGATGTTGATCACAGTGATACCGGCATCGACTGCCTTCTTGATCACCGGCACCATGGCCTTGGAGTCGGCCGGCGCGATGACCAGTGCATCGACTTTGGACACGATCATCTGCTCGACGATGCGGATCTGGTTGGCCGTGTCCGTTTCGTCCTTGATGCCGTTGGAAATCAGCTCGAACTCGCCGGAGTGGTCTTTCTGGTAGGCCTTGGCGCCATCTTCCATGGTCAGGAAGAATTCGTTGGCCAGGGATTTCATGACCAGCGCGACTTTAGGTTTTTCCGGGGACTCGGCGAATGCCGAAGAGACAGGCAGCGCGGCGGATGCGGCAGCCAGCATAGCGACAGCAAGAAGGCGTCCGGCGAATGGCAGCTTCATGGGTTCACTCCGATCTTATGATTATTGTGAGCAACGCTTGCGCTGGCGTAAGCTGCGTGACGCTCATCGATGGTTTTATCCACTGTTAGCGCCGCGCAAACGTTTGCGTAGATCGAACTATGCGAACCTTGTCAAAATTTGTCAACGACCGGTAGCGCCCTTTGCAGGGTCGACGGGCAGAAAAAACTGACCGTTTTTATCATGCCGTCGTACTAATCACGCTTCCCGTGCTGGCAGCCTTGGTCAGCTCCTTAGCCAGGGCCGCGGCCACTTGCGACAGCGCCGCCGAGGTGTCGGCTATCTGGCTCTGGACCGCCATCACCGCTGTTGCCTTGGCTTCCGGCGTCGGGAACTCCGCGGCTTGCGTGGCCGCCAGTTGTTGTTGCTGTTCGCGCAGTTGCTGTTGCAGTTCCTGCATGCGCTTGAGCAGCATCTTCACCGCGATGCTTTGGCTGCCACCGCTTTCGGTTTCGGAACCGCGAACGTCACCGAGGCTGACTGCTTTCTTCTCGCCCTCCTCCAGTCCCAGCCGCTGCTCGGTGGTTTCGGTCGCTGCGCCATTCAACGCCTCGACGGTTGACGGCGATTTACCGCCGATGTTGATCACGGATGCAGTTGGAAAACCGACAGTCAACGACATGTGAACTCCCTGAATTAAATATTCCTCAGGAGGGAGATCGACCTGCGCACGGGTTTCTTTAGACCTGAATCAGGATCCGGCTTTCGGTGAGCCGAACGAAAAAGTGGCCGATAGTCGGTAACCCGGACACTTCAAGGCCAGGCCACGGCACTCAACTTGTTTAAATATCCAAATAAATCATCAAGTTAAACGTTTTTATCAACGCAAAACATGACTGGTACAGATCCTGCTCTTGTCCAGCACCCCAAGCGTTCAGATTCGCCTGGGGCGCATCTAGATGAACCTGCATCAGCACCGTCACTACTAGAGAGAAAAATAATGACATCTGCTTTGAAAACTTTTGTTCCGGGCGCCTTGGCCCTTCTGTTGCTCCTGCCCACCGCCCTTCAGGCCAAAGAAGTCGAAACCCAACAGAAACTGGCGAACGTGGTGATTCTGGCCACCGGCGGCACCATCGCCGGCGCCGGTGCCAGCGCAGCCAACAGTGCCACCTACCAGGCAGCGAAAGTCGGCGTCGACAAGTTGATCGCCGGCGTTCCCGAACTGAGCCAACTGGCCAACGTTCGCGGCGAACAGGTCATGCAGATCGCGTCCGAGAGCATCACCAACGACAACCTGCTGCAACTGGGTCGCCGCGTGGCCGAACTGGCCGATAGCGAAGACGTCGACGGCATCGTGATTACTCACGGCACCGACACCCTGGAAGAAACCGCCTACTTCTTGAACCTGGTGGAAAAAACCGACAAGCCGATCATCGTCGTCGGATCCATGCGCCCGGGCACCGCGATGTCGGCCGATGGCATGCTGAATCTGTATAACGCCGTGGCCGTGGCCAGCAGCAAAGAGGCGCGTGGCAAAGGCGTACTGGTGACCATGAACGATGAAATCCAGTCGGGTCGCGATGTCAGCAAAATGATCAACATCAAGACCGAGGCGTTTAAAAGCGCCTGGGGTCCGCTCGGGATGGTGGTTGAAGGCAAGTCTTACTGGTTCCGCCTGCCAGCCAAGCGCCACACCATGGACTCTGAATTCGACATCAAAACCATCAAGAGCCTGCCGGACGTGGAAATCGCCTACTCCTACGGCAACGTCAGCGACACCGCCTACAAGGCGCTGGCTCAGTCGGGCGCCAAAGCCATCATTCACGCCGGCACTGGCAATGGCTCGGTGTCTTCGCGGGTCGTTCCAAGCCTGCAAGCCCTGCGCAAGGACGGCGTGCAGATCATTCGCTCTTCCCACGTCAACGCTGGCGGCTTCGTACTGCGTAACGCCGAACAACCTGACGACAAATACGACTGGGTCGTGGCGCACGATCTGAATCCGCAAAAAGCACGCATCCTGGCCATGGTTGCCCTGACCAAGACCAACGACAGCAAAGAGCTGCAACGGATGTTCTGGGAATACTGATTCACCTTCGCCCGAGCGATTCCGGTCGGGCACTGTTTTCACCACTCGCCAGCCCTGGCGAGTGGCTCCTACCCCGCCTGACAAAAATACTCCTTTCGTCCTACACCAAATTGAAAAAGCCGCTGTCAGAGGATTCTCTTGTTTTTTAAGCAGTTGCGAAATTGCCTACAGTTAAATACTGTATGCACGTACAGCTTAATAAGGATAATCCCGTGGACACCACCTCCGCCGCACCTGACGCCTATGTCCGCATGGGCCTGCGCGTTCAGAAAATCATCAACTCCCCCACCGCTCAAAAAGCCAAGGCAGCCCTGATTTTTCGTCTTCCGGACGAGCCCGTGGATGAGTGGGAGCGCCTGCTGGAAGAGATCGACGAGAACGACAACGTCACCCTCGCCTATCGCGACGATGGTGGTGTGCAGATTTTCTGGGTTGTGCCGAAGGAAGACTGAGTTAATGAGTGTCCGTTGTTTTGCTTTGCTGTTTCTGTTGTTCGCCACGGGTGCCCAGGCCGACGCGCCACGCACCTTCAACGAAGCCAAGAAAGTGGCCTGGAAGCTGTACGCCCCACAATCCACCGAGTTTTATTGCGGCTGCAAATACACCGGCAACCGGGTGAACCTCGCGGCTTGCGGTTATGTGCCGCGAAAGAATGCCAAGCGTGCGGCTCGCATCGAATGGGAGCACATTGTTCCGGCCTGGCAGATTGGCCATCAGCGCCAGTGCTGGCAGGAGGGCGGGCGCAAGAACTGCACGCGCTACGATCCCGTCTACCAGAAAGCCGAAGCTGACCTGCATAACCTGGTGCCCAGCATCGGTGAGGTGAATGGGGATCGCAGTAATTTCAGTTTTGGCTGGCTGCCGGAGCAATCGGGTCAATACGGTTCGTGCCTGACTCAGGTCGACTTCAAGGCGAAGAAAGTCATGCCGCGCCCGTCCATTCGCGGCATGATCGCCCGGACTTACTTCTACATGAGCAAGCAGTACGGTTTGCGCCTGTCGAAACAGGATCGGCAACTGTATGAAGCCTGGGACAAAACCTATCCGGTCCAGGCCTGGGAACGTCAACGCAACCAGAGCGTGGCCTGCGTCATGGGGCGCGGTAATGAGTTTGTCGGCCCGGTCGACATGAAAACCTGCGGTTGAACGCACACTGAAAACACAAAGGCCTCGGGTTCATTCCCCGAGGCCTTTGTGTTTTCAGCCGCCGACCTTGTTGTAAATCAGGTTCAATGCCGGTGGGGCATGTCGTGCTGCTTGATCCTATATGTACCTGGACTCACTGAGCGACCGGGCGCTCCAGCACCAGCACCTCGATGTTCTGCTTCTTCGCCTTGGTGATGGCAGCACTGACCTGCGCCTGTTTAGCCTCGGCTTCAGCTTTCGAATTAAACGGCCCCATCAACACTCGCACCTTGCCGTTTTCCCGGACGACATTGGACATGAAATTGTGCTCGATCAGCCAGCCGCTGAGGTCGCTGACAGCCTGGGGAGTTGCACCCCGCACTTCCAGATCCCATTGCGGCACCAATGCCTGCGCAGGCGCGGCAGCCGTTGCCGGCGCAGGCTTGGGCGCATCAACACGCTTTCCTTCACCGCATCCCGCCAGCGCCAGTACCGCCATTACCAAGACCATTTTGCGCACAGCGTTTCCCTCTGAAGGCTTAAAGCGAGGATTTTAACACTCATGAAAACTTCTCGAGTGCCGCAAAATGGGCGCAAAACAACGAGAATGATGGTTGCGGCCTCTGTATAGTTACGCTTTGGGAATTAATGCTGTATCTGCGCGTCAGAAAGAGGCACCCAAACCGTGAGACTTCGCACTAATCTATACATACCACCGACCTCTGCACTGTCCGAATCAGGTGCCCCATAAAGCAATCAAGGAGAAGACCATGCTGATACTCACCCGCAAAGTCGGTGAAAGCATAAACATTGGTGATGACATTACGATCACCATCCTGGGCGTAAGCGGCCAGCAAGTCAGAATCGGCATCAACGCCCCGAAAGACGTGGCGGTGCATCGCGAAGAGATTTATCAGCGTATTCAGGCCGGCCTGACCGCCCCGGACAAGCCACAGACCCCCTGAATCCTGATGCAGTCAGTAGCCAGCCCGTTCACCCCGGAACGACGGCTGGCTAAAGATTCAAGCGACAACCCGCCGCCCGCTCAATCAACCAAACGTCACGCCGCGCGCCATGCCAGTGGCCGCTATCACCATCAGCAGCACCAGCAAGGCCTCGACATGGCTGATCCGCGCAAACAGCGTCGCGCGCCCGGTATCGATTGCCACGCCACGCGCCAGCGCCACCCGCCATTTGATCAATGTCACCATCGGCGCGACTTCCAGTAGCAGGATAAGCACGAACAATGCCATCTTGAGGTGGAATAACGGTTGGTGCAGGTAATAATCCGTGCCTTTCTCGTACCCACCGAAGGCTCGTATCCCACCGCTAATCAACAGAATGAGCGCAGATATCCCCCAAAGATTGTCCGCGTTCAACACACTGCGAGCCTCCCCCGCGCCGATTGCCAAACGCCGAAAATTCGTGCCGCGAACCAGAACCGCCCAAAACCCCAGCGCAAGCGCCGAAAGATGTGCCGCCGCCAGAAACCAGTGAATCAGCATCGAAGAACTCCTGTCAGGACGAAGTTGAATCAACCTGTCAGTAGTAGTCCATGGATCGACGGTTTGCATTCGTACCACTCGCTACAAACATAGCGTTACAGCGGGCGACTAGACTCCAACTCTCCAGTGCCACATGTTTGTACGAGCACTGCAGCACAGTATCTATTCCCACCGAATCGACCTGAGCACACAAATTCATGTGTGAATCTTGTGATACAAGATCCGCCTCAACGATCAATGAACGGCGTCGCTTTCCGCGGCTGGCGGGGCTAGGAACGGGCGCCTTGCTACTCGCCGGTGCACTGCCCAACAGAATCATTCAAGCAGCCGAAAAAACCGCCGCACCGCCAAAACCCAAAAACGTGATCGCCCCGGATGCAGCCCTGGAACGGCCGATGAAGGGAAATGAACGGTATGCAGCGGTAACTCAGAGACACACGACTTCAAGGACGAACGCGAAGCCCTGGTCTCCGGCCAAAACCCGTTCGTCGCCGTACTGAGTTGCTCCGACTCGCGTATCGCCCCCGAATACGCGTTCGATACCGCACGGGGCGATCTATTCGCCATACGCGTGGCGGGCAACTTCGTCACGGATGAAGGCCTGGCAAGTCTTGAGTACGGTGTCACCGTACTGGGCGCGCCATTGATACTGGTATTGGGGCATGAAAGCTGTGGCGCCATCGAGGCCGGCATAAAAGCCGTCAAGGATCACACGGTATTCCCCGGGCAGATCCCGAAACTGACGGATGCACTCAAACCGTCCATCGAAACCGTGATCAACCAGCCAGGAAACCTCGTAGAAAACGCCACCGTGCAAAACGTCAAAAATTCGGTCGAGCGCCTCAAGCAAGCCACACCACTGCTGACCGACGCGCTCGGCAAAGGTTCGTTGAAAATAGTCGGGGGCATTTATCGCCTGGCAACCGGTAAGGTCGAGCTGATTGCCTGACTCATCAAGGCTGCGGCCAGAAGTGCCGGATGCGAAGAGCCCAGCGCGATGGCTGGGCTCTGGTTATTTTCGGTTTTCCATCATTTTGTCGGCGAGGGTTTTGGCCCTCTCGATCAACAGATTCTGCCTGTCTTCATGAGTAGCGCCGCCTACAACGGGGGCCGTCAGATTGCTTTCGGCAATCAACGCAGCGCAGAAGTATTGATCCCAGACTGCCTTAGTTTCGGATGCCTGTTTGTTCATTTGGTCGGAGATCATGTGCGACTCCTTTTAATGAGGTGGCATTGCCCATTCTACGCCTGAAAAGCCGCAAGGCAGGGCTGAGTCAGAGCATCCAGCGTAGAAGCACATGAGATGCGATCCACGAAGATGCCTTGACCACCGTCCACTGAAGCAGGAGGCAAATGGACAGGTAAGCCGCAAAGAACTTGATCATCGTTCCCGGCCGATACCAAGCGTCCCAACAATCATCGGCTGACCATGCATATGGCAGGAAACGCCGTGCCGCCTCTGGCCGGTCAACAAATTATCGAAGCGCTCAAAGCCGCCGCCTGACTCACTCTCACCAATCGAGCTTAGACGTCAGTCAAGCCAACGGCTCAACGCGCCATCTGTAGTAGGAATACAAGTGAACCCGGCAGTCGTCGGACTTCTTTTCCTTCTCCTTCACGAACAGACGGAATTTTGAGCCGACAGGATTTGCCTGTCTGAAGCTTTTTGCACACTCAACCACCATAGAAGGCGGGTACTTTTGACCTGGTAATGGTCTAGCTCTGTTCTCACCCCTTCTCTGATCGAAAAAAATCTCAACGTCCAACGATTCGTAGTCATCCACAGCTAGATCCCTCTTAAGCCTGATTGGCACGAATCAAAACAAATAGCCCACTTCAACGAATCACGCCAGCCGGCGAGAAAGGAAGATGATAGAGGCGTGGCGGCAGCTTAAACCTGGATCAGAACGCTAGCCTGCTGTGAATCAATCGTTGGGATCAGCCCAGAGCCCTGTTGATGTGAGAGCCAGGCCCGAGTCAGCTTCACGTCGAATCGCCAGCCATGGGTTTCCATCCAAACAAGCGCTGTATGGGTAACTCGATAGTGTCCGCACTTCGCGCACGCTCTTTCCTGGTAATCATCACCAGCATCGACGTCCGAAGCAGGCTCATCGCAAATTAGGCATTCCATAAATACCTCCACTGGCTGGACCCCTAACTATAGACGATTCCCACCCCTCCACCGCCCGGGCATGACCCGGCATAGGACGCCCCATGCCCACAGAAAGCCGTATCGACTGCCCAGCACTGCACAAGCGCAGTAACAGCTACCCGTCCGGCGAGCGAGTGCCGCGCAGTGTGCGAATGCTGAAGACCGTCACCGCCGATCCTATGCCCGGTATTGGGCTGGGCTACATCAAGGGCGATGTTCCGATTGCCCAAGAGGGCCAGGTCCTGCCTGTGTGGACGAACAGTCACGGTGCTGTCGCCGCGGTGATGGCCGACGGCACATAACTCGGTCTGCGTCCGGCCGAGTTCGAGGTCGACACCTGGCATGACCTGTTGCTGAAGAAGCTCGTTGAAGCCGGAGTGACGCTCAAGGCTGCCCGTAAAAACCGCGTGTACGTGGCCGGACCGATGACTGGGCTGATGGACTTCAACTACCCGGCCTTCAACGCCGCCGCCGACCAGCTGCGCGCCCTAGGCTACGAGGTGGAGAACCCAGCCGACCACGGAATCGTCCCGGGCGCCGAGTGGGCCGACTACATGGCCTACGACCTGACGCGCCCCGGTCTGTGCGGAATGATCGCCCTCCTCACTGACGCTACGATCATGCGAAAGAATGTGAATGGCAGGCCGGCGCCCACTCAACCTGCCGCGTTGGCGTCCAGCCAGATACGGACTTCGACCGGTTCCAGTGGTCACAAACTCAGCTCTGGGAAAGCGTCAGCGATGTTCTGCTCGGCCAGAAGGTGGCGCCATGATCGCAGCGCCGCTCTACATGCTCTGGCTCATCTACAAGGCGCCATAGGCTCAGGCAACTTTCAGTGTATCGACACGTACCCGCCCATCGGCCATGAGCTGAAGATACTCGCGCCATTTATGGAAGGCTTGCTGCTGCCTGGTGGATGCCGCCAGCCACTGAGCGCTACCAATCAGCCCCACTGGGATGGACATCATCTGCTCAATCGCAAGATCAAGTTCATTTGCGAGCTCACGCCCATTCGGCAATTCGAGGATTAGCGGTCGCATAAAAAACCTGTCTTTTTTTGGGCTACTTCATCGACTAGTCAATTTGTCGATCGTGCGCGAGCCCCGACGAACGGTTAAAACTCCATTATTCACCTTCTGCCGCCACGCGCGGCATGGAGCATCATCATGGCAAAAGTCCTGGCCCAGATTACGGTCAAGCTGCCACGCCTCATGGAGGCAGGCGGATACCGGAAACTGCGGTACGCCGGCGGAAAGCCGAGCCTGCAGCAGTTGAAGAAATGGATTGAGGAAGGCGAAGTGATTGGAGAGGTTAAGGGCGGGATGTATTTCGTGGATGTGCAGGCGAGGCAGGACCTGGGCGATAGGCTCATCGGGCAACTCGATGTTCTGGCTATGGCCGAATACCTGGACCAGTTCAGCAACAACGCCTACACGAAGCACCGCGGGCTGTGGGTGCAGATCTTCGCCTTCGCAGTCGCCAAGGGCCTCGCCGAGCGAAACAACGCCGAGTTGACCCTGGTGAAGAAAGAAGCGGAGAAGAAGCGCCAGCGGCACACGCTCGAAGGCTTGAAGTCGATCATCGATGCCGCCACCACGCCGCCCTGGCTGAAGCGGGCCATCCGTCTGGCGCTTGCCAGCCTCCAGCGTCGAGAGGATATCGTCACCTGGTTGAAGTCGGCCGTCGACATGGACAAGAACACGCTGACGGTATCGCCCGGGAAGACCCAGGGCTACGACCATGTGCCGGCCCGCGAGCGCCCCACTTTTCACGAGATCCGCGCTTTAGGGTCATGGCTCTACGAACAACAGAATTGCCCGACCGAATACATCCTGGCGCTGATGGGTCATGCGGACGAGAAGATGACGAGACACTATCAGGAGGGACACGACGAAAAGAAGATCGAGTATCTGGAAGTGGGCGCCGAATTGGCGCTCTGAGATGGGAGTTTTGCAAAAGTTTTGCAAATCGCAGAAAGCAAAAAGGGGTCACCGTTTCCGGTGACCCCTCTAGACCGCCCAGCAGAGCGGATTTTGTTTGGTAGGCGCGATTGGACTCGAACCAACGACCCCCACCATGTCAAGGTGGTGCTCTAACCAACTGAGCTACGTGCCTGCTGTGAGGCGGCATTCTACGGAATTCCGGAGGGGTGTCAACACCTTTTTTCGCGCTAACCCTATGAATATGCAAAATATTTAATTTTGCGGCTGCGAAGAAGATTTTCCGGTGGCTGGCGGTGGTTTTTTAACTCGGGTAGGATCGACGCACTCGTAAAATATATTAAACAGAGGCAGCAGGATGGCGAACACCCCCTACCCAGAGTCCTACTACGCCGCATCGGCCAATGCGGTGCCGCCACGCCCGGCTTTGCAGGATGACATTGAGACTGATGTCTGCGTGATCGGCGCGGGCTACACAGGGCTGTCTTCGGCGCTGTTCCTGCTGGAGAACGGTTTTCGGGTGACGGTGCTGGAAGCGGCCAAGGTGGCTTTCGGCGCGTCGGGGCGTAATGGCGGACAAATCGTCAACAGTTACAGCCGCGATATCGATGTGATCGAACGCAGTGTCGGCCCCAAGCAGGCTCAGTTGCTGGGGCAGATGGCGTTCGAGGGTGGGCGAATCATTCGTGAGCGGGTCGCCAAATACAATATTCAGTGCGACTTGAAGGACGGTGGCGTGTTTGCCGCCATCACGGCCAAGCAGATGGGCCATCTGGAATCGCAGAAGCGTTTGTGGGAGCGCTTCGGTCACACGCAGCTTGAACTGCTGGATCAGCGACGCATCCGCGAGGTGGTGGCCTGCGATCAATACGTCGGCGGCATGCTGGACATGAGCGGCGGGCATATTCATCCGCTCAACCTCGCGCTGGGCGAAGCGGCGGCTGTGGAGTCGCTGGGCGGCACGATTTATGAGCAATCGCCGGCGGTGCGCATCGAGCGCGGCGCGAATCCGGTGGTGCACACGCCACAGGGCAAGGTCCGGGCTAAATTCATCATCGTGGCGGGCAATGCGTACCTGGGTAACCTGGTGCCGGAACTGGCCGCCAAGTCGATGCCCTGCGGCACTCAGGTCATCACCACCGAACCCTTGGGCGATGCGTTGGCAAAAAGCCTGTTGCCTCAGGATTATTGCGTCGAGGACTGCAACTACCTGCTCGACTACTACCGCCTGAGTGGCGACAAGCGTCTGATTTTCGGCGGCGGCGTGGTGTATGGCGCACGGGATCCGGCGAACATCGAGGCGATCATCCGGCCAAAAATGCTCAAGGCCTTCCCTCAGCTCAAGGACGTGAAAATCGACTACGCCTGGACCGGCAACTTCCTGCTGACGCTGTCGCGTCTACCGCAAGTCGGACGTCTGGGCGACAACATCTACTATTCCCAGGGTTGCAGCGGCCACGGCGTGACCTACACGCACTTGGCGGGCAAGGTCCTGGCTGAAGCGTTGCGTGGCCAGGCCGAGCGTTTCGACGCGTTTGCCGAACTGCCGCACTACCCCTTCCCCGGCGGCCAATTGTTGCGCACTCCGTTCGCGGCATTGGGTGCCTGGTATTACGGACTGCGGGACAAGTTCGGGTATTAAGCAACACCGAAATACCTTGAGGGAGCGAGCCTGCTCGCGAAGGCGATTGATCATTCAACCTTGTTGTCGACTGATCCGACGGATTCGCGAGCAGGCTCGCTCCCTCAAGGATAACGCTGCTAGAGCCGCTCTCGCGGGATACCGCTGCGAATCCGCAGGATATCGGCGAGTACAGCCAAGGCAATTTCCGCCGGTGTCTTGCTGCCCAGGTTCAAACCGATCGGCGCATGAATACGCGCCAGTTCCGCATCCCCCAAGCCCCCGATGCGACGCAGTCGCTCAAAACGCTTTTGCGAGGTTTGCAGGGAGCCCATCACGCCGATGTAGAACGCCTCGGTGCGCACCGCTTCCATCATCGCCAAATCGTCAATGCGCGGATCGTGGGTCAAGGCCACCACGGCGGTATCGCTGTGGCAACCGCCATCGGCGATAAACACCGACGGCAGCTGACGACGAATCTCCACGTTGTCCAGCACCACGCCTTGCAGCACGTCATCACGCGGATCACACAGAATCACCTCGAATCCCAGGCCCACGGCAAATTCCGCACAGGCCTGTGCCACGCTGGAATATCCAGCGAGCAACAAGCGCTGCGCCGCGCCGATGCGCAAGCGAGCCCGGTCAACTTCGCGCTCGACACGCACACCCTGTTCGCGATCATCGAACAGACCGCGCGCGCCGCTGGACAGGTCAACTTCACGAATCAATCGGCGTCGGCCCAACAGCGCCGACTCCAGCTCGCGCAGATGCGCCTGCACCTCGCAACACGATTCAAGGTTTTCCACCAGCACATCGAGCACGCCACCACAGGGCAGGCTGACCCGCGAGCGTGGGTCGTCGCCTTCACCGTAGCGCACAACACTGACAGCTTGTTCAAAGGCACATTCGGCAACGCGCTCGAGGAAGTCGTCCTCGACACAACCGCCGGACAGCGAACCGATCCACTGTCCTGCGGCGTTCACTGCCAGCAACGAGCCCGGTGCGCGCGGTGCAGAGCCGTAAGTGGCGAGCACGGTGCACAGCCAGACACGCTGCCCGGCCGTCGACCATTCCAGTGCCCGGCGCACCACCTGCAGATCCAGATGCTGCATGTCAGTGCACCTTGTGCTCAAGCGGCGGCGCATCCGCGCGCAACGCCTGCACCTCGTTCACCGCCAGATCATCCGCCTGACCGCCCCACCCCTGACGCAGGTAATTGAGCAGATCCGTCAATTGCTCATGACTGAGCTTTTGGGCGAAACCCGGCATCGGTTGCATGTGTTCGAATCCGGCAAACTTCTGCTCGCCGATGCCATCGTCGATCACCCGCACCAGGTTGCGCGGATCTTCCAGGCGCAGCGTGGTGTTGCCACGCATGGCCACAGCGATGTGCGGCTTGCCTTCGCCACCAACAGCATGGCAACCGGCGCAGACGTTCAAATATTCCTGACGGCCGCGCTGGGCGCTGGTGCTGAGCGCTTCAAACGGCACATCCGTCAGCACTTTTGCCGCCGGTGGTTGATCGCCGAGCAGGAAGGTCGCCATGGCCGCCAGGTCCGGCTCGCTCAGGCCCTGGGTGCTGTTGTGGAACACCGGGAACATCTCGTTGAACATCGTGCCCTGGGCGCTCATGCCGTGCTTGAGGAAGGCGCTCAGGTCTTGATGATTCCAGCCGCGAGCCGCCAAGTCAGTGGCCAGCAAGCTGGGCGCCAGATAGCCGTTGAGCAGGCCGCCAGTCATGCGCTTGTCCTGCTGCATCGCGCCCGGCAAGCCACGCGGGGTATGGCATTCACCGCAATGACCGAGGACATCGACCATGTACTGGCCGCGCTTCCAGGCTTCGCTTTTGCCTTCGGTCGGCGCCAGCTTCACCTCTTTGCCGTAGAGCATGTTCCAGCCCATCAGACCCAGGCGCACGTTGAACGGGAAGCTCAGGCGGGTGACCGGTGCGGCACGCTCGATCGGCTCGACGGTTTTCAGGTAGGCATGAATCGCATCGGAGTCTTCCCGAGGCATCAGGTGATACGAGGTGTAGGGCATTGCCGGATACAGGTTGGCACCGTCGCGACGCTTGCCTTCGGTCAACGCGGCGAAAAACTCCTCATCGTTGTACAGGCCGATGCCATGCGATTTGCTCGGGGTGATGTTGGTACCGTAGATCGTACCGAATGGCGAAACGATCGGCAGACCGCCCGCGTACGGCGCGCCTCCTGGCGCGGTATGGCACGCCATGCAGTCAGCGGCGCGAGCCAGATAGGCCCCGCGAACCAACTGATCATCCGCCTGCGCCAGCAACACAGGCGCAGCCAGGCCAACCGCCAACGTGAGGCGGGTCAATAGATGCTTCATGCTTAACCCTCCTTGACCAGGCCGAGATCGCTCAGCACGTTGCGCGTCGCGTTGTAATAACGCACGTAGCCAGTGCAGCGGCAAATGTGGTGACCGAGGCTGTCCTCGATGACTTTCTCCAGTTGGCTTTTGACGATCGGCTGTCGCTGCAGCTTTTCCACCAGCACGGTCGCAGCGTTGACGAAACCTGGCGCGCAGTAGCTGCACTGGAAGGCGAATTCGTCGACGAAGCGCTGCTGGATCGGGTTCAGTTCAGTGACCTTGCCCTGCTCGTCGCGGGTCGCGTGGCCTTCGATGGTGCGTACTTTCTTGCCTTCGAAATAGTGCGCGCCGGTGATGCAGGTGCGCACTTCTTCGCTGGTGCCGTCGGGGTTGTCGACGATCACCACGCAGGCGTGGCAGATGCCCTGGCCGCAGCCCAGGCGCGAACCAGTGAGGTTTTTGTATTCGTGCAGGTAATCGATCATCGGCAGGTCATCAGGGATGTCCACCGGGCCGACGGTTTGACCGTTGAGGGTCAGTTGAAGCGGACGGTTAGCCATTGAGGGCCTCCTTGATGCGAGCAGAAGTGATAGGCAGGTCGCGGACACGTTTGCCGATAGCGTGGGCCACGGCGTTGCCGATGGCGCCGACCACGGGGATCATCACCACTTCGGCGATGCCCTTGGACGGATCGCTCGGCGACAATGGCGGCAAGATTTCCGCGGTCTGTTTCCACACCGCGACGTGCCGCGCCATCGGCAGACGGTAACGGTTGAAGTTCCAGTCACCCTCCCCCGGCCCGCCTTCGTACAGCGGCATTTCTTCCATCAACGCATGGCCGATGCCCATGGCCGTGCCACCCTCGATCTGGCCCTTGACCAGCTCCGGCACCAGCACCCGCCCGCACTCGACCCACGAGTGGTGGTTGAGCACCTGCACCTCGGCCGAGCCCTTGTTGACTTTCAATTCCACCAGGGTTGCCACAGGGCTGTAGTAGGTCACCGCCGCGTTGTTCAACTGAGTCGCCGGGTAGGCGATGTTCTGCCGATCCAGCAGATGGAAACCGGCGCTGTTCATTTGCGCCTGCTTGGCCTTCGGCGCACCTTCGCCGTACTTCACCGCCAGGCCGTCGAGCGGCAAACGCTCACGCACGCCGTCGATGCTGTACTCGGCCTCGGCCCAACTCCAGCGGTTGAAACCGTGCACGGTCGCGCCAGTGACCAGACCGCGCTCGTGGGCACGCTTGGCCAGCATCGCAAACGGCAGCGGCTCCATGCCGTTGGCGGTGAGTTTGCCGTCAACCCAATGGGCGTCTTCACGGCGTACCACGTAAGGGTTGGCCTGTCCGCCGTAGGGGCCTTGTCGCCAGATTTCCAGCGCCGCCGGCCACAGGCCGTGATTGAACAACACGCGCGCCGCCTCGCGGGTGGCGTGGCTGAAGTAGTACGCGGAGTTGGTCGCCGACGAGGCCGACGCGATCTTGCCAACCCAACGCGGATTGCGCAGGAAGCTGTCCTGCTCGGCCTGGCTCATGATGTAAGGGTTGCCGCCGCTGATCAGCTGCAACTCTTTCCATTCGGTTTCGCCGGTCTTCACTTCATGCGCTGGCAGACCGAGGAAATCGGCCACCACCATGGCTTGCGACGTGGACATGCCGGTGCCGATCTCGATACCGATATGGCGCAGACTGATCCGGCCGTCGGCGGTGAATTCGACGCTGGCCATCGGCGCCTCGGAACCGGTGCCGAAGTCTTTCTGGCAGATGGCGAAACCGACGCCGTACCAGTGATCCGGATCCGCCGCTTCGCGCTGTTTCTTGATCGCGTCGCGGTTTTTCCAAACCTCGTTAACGGCAGCCTTGTCGAGAATTTCGTGTAGGCGCAATGCGCCGGCCGGCACTGCACCCTGGGTGTTCTTCATGCCCGAACGCAGGGCGTTTTTCTTGCGCAGGTCGATGGCGTCGATGCCGAGGCGATCGGCGATTTCGTCGACCATCATCTCGGTGGACGCCATGCTCTGCAGGGTTCCATAACCACGCATCGACCCCGCTTCGACGGCGCGGGAATGATAGGCGGTGACCTGCAGATCGTTCTGCGGCATGTAGTAGATCGACTGCGCCGCCGTGGCGCCAACCGCCGCCACCGACGGGCTGTAGTTGATCCGTCCGCCGCCGTCGACGCTCATTTCGGCGCGAAAGATCTTGAAGCTGTGATCGGTCTTGTCCACCGCCAGCTGATAACGGATATCGAACGGGTGGCGCTTGATGCCACTCTGGAACTGCTCATAGCGGTCGTTGGCCAGGCGCACCGGCACACCGGCGCCATACAGCGCCGCCAGCGCTGCGTAGTACACAAAAATGTTGTGGTCCTTGGAGCCGTAGCCGACGGTGTAGCCCGGATGCAGGTTCAGGTTCGCCAGGCCTAAACTCGATGGCGCGATCATCTTCGCGGTCTCGGTCGCGGTTTCCAGCGGGCACTGAGTGGCAACGACAAAATGCAGGGTTTTGGTCGCCGGGTCGTACCAGCCGTTGCCGTTGTCCGGTTCCATCGCCGCTGGCTCGATCGACGGCGTCTTGTAGCGTTCGTCGAACACCAGCCAATTGTCCGGCGGCGTATCGATCTGCTGCTTCATGCGCTCGGCGTAGAACAGTCCGCGCTCGGTCAGGTTGCCATGCAGATTGGGTTGGGAATCCCACACCGGACGGCGGTTGCGCAGCATCGGGAACAGGATCGAATCCTTGAGGCTGGCGAATTCATCCTCGTCAGACGAGGTCGCACCGCCTACCCGCACATAGCGGAAGCTGCCGTAGGGATCACCTTCGTAGAACGGTACCTGGGCACCGTAACGAATCGCTTTGTCATTGAACTTGAGTTGGGCCTTGGCCTGACGGAAGCGCTCGAAATCGTTCCAGATCAGGATCGCCACCGGGTGGCCAATGAACATCGGCACCTTGCCGACCGGCAACAGCGGATCGGGGGCGTGCTCTTCCGGAAAGACGATGCCGTCCTTGACCAGATCTTCGGCGGTGACGATACGGTCGGGCTGCAACTCGGCGCCGAGCCACGACAAGTCGTAACCGTCGTAAATGCGATCAGCCTTGATGGTTTTCAGCAACATCGCATGGCCCTGTTGCTGCGGCCAGCCCGGCATGTCCTTGGCGCGGATATCGCGGGCAAAGACCTTGCTGCCGCAGACCTTGGACAAAGCATCGTTACGCGCACGCGCCTTGCCGTTGTTGCCGAGCCATTGCTCGGACGGCACGGTCACGCTGTTTTCCATCAAGGCCGCCAGCGCCTGACTGCTCAGCGGTGTAAGCGTCACGCTCACACCCGCCACCAGCCCGCCCTGAAGGAACGAGCGCCGGGATATTTCACGGTTGGACATGGATCATCCTCTGGGCGGTTATGGGGTCCGCCCTTCTGGTTATGTACGGGGAATCTCGAGTCTTGCAGAAGCCCTTTCTGACGTTGCAAAGGGCTGTGATGACAGTGCAAAGCTGACCGAAAGGTTAACTTTATAGCGTTATGGTCTTTTAGAAAACAACCGGTTACAAAAAACTGACCAAAGAATCAAAAAACTGCCGCTTTGCGACGCAGCAGATCGATGAACAACCCCAGTTCCCGGCTGATGTGTTCGCCCTTGCGCAATAGCAGCCCGAATGGCGCCAGTTGCACATCGAGTTCCACCGGCAACGCCACCACGAGGCCCATTTTCAGGTAGTCGCGCAAGGCGGTTTCCGACAGCACCATGATCGCGTCGGTCAGTTGAATCAGTTGCTGCATGGAATACACCGAACTGCATTCGATGATGTCCGCCGGCAGGGGCAACGCCAGGCGCTGCAAAGCCTGATCCAGGCCGATGCGCGCCGGGCTGGTTTCCGGTTGCAGAATCCACGGCCAGGCGCTGACCAGCTCCGCCAGCTCCAGTTTCTTGCGTTTGGCCAGTGGGTGACCGGCGTGCACCACCACCAGCAAACGTTCGTTACCCAGTTGCTCGAACTCGTAATGCTCGCTGTCGGTGGCGGCGTTGCGCCGGGCGATGGCGAGGTCGATGCGGCCCTGCTCCAGCAACTGGATCACCTGGTCGCTGGTGTCGCCCATGATGCGAATCCGCAGCTGCGGGTTGAGCGCCTTGATTTCGGCAATCGAATCCATGACCAGATCCGGCGCCGCGCCCATGATGGTGCCGATGGAGAGATAACCGTAACCGCCGTGTTGCCGCGCCATCAGGTCCTCGGCACAACGGTCGAGGCCACTGAGGGCCGACTCGGCAAAACGGATCAGCTCCTGGCCCAGCGCCGTCGGTCGCATACCGCGAGGCAGCCGTTCGAACAGGTCGCAGCCAAACATGTCTTCAATTTCATGGAGCATGCGGGTGGCGGCCGGTTGCGACATGTTCAGGGTTTGCGAAGCGCGGTGCAGGTTCTGGCTGGTGCTGAGCGCCACCAGCATGTGCAAGTGCTTGTAGCGCAGGCGATTGAACAGGCTGCGGGAGAGGATCGGCGTGGTCATGACGGGCCTTTTTTATCGATACCCTGAAGGTATCGGTTGTGAGCTAGATTCGATTTGTAACGCATCGATCAGCCGCCGTACAGTCTTCCCCATAAGAACAAATGCCCTACCAAAGGAAAACTGCGATGAAGACTCTACCCGCGCCTCTGCTCGCCAAAATTTCCTGGCGGCTGCTCCCCTTCCTGCTGCTGATGTACATCATGGCCTTCCTCGATCGCGCCAACGTCGGGTTCGCCAAGCAAGCCTTTCAAGCCGATACCGGCATCAGCGACGCCGCCTTCGCCTTCGGCGCCGGGGTATTTTTCGTCGGTTACGCGCTGCTCGAAGTGCCCAGCAACCTGATCCTGCACCGCGTCGGCGCCCGTTTGTGGATGTGCCGGATCATGGTGACCTGGGGCCTGGTCTCCGCGGCCATGGTCTTTGCCCATAACGAAACCACGTTCTACGTCCTGCGCTTTCTGCTCGGCGTGGCAGAAGCCGGATTTTTCCCCGGCGTGATTCTTTACCTCACCTACTGGTTTCCCAACGCGGTACGCGGCAAAGCCATGGGCTTCTTCTATTTCGGTGCGCCACTGGCGTTCATCTTCGGCAGCCCGTTGTCCGGCCTGCTGCTGGAAATGGACGGGTGGGCCGGTTTCCACGGCTGGCAGTGGCTGTTCGCCGTGGAAGGCTTGATGGCTACCGCCGTGGGCATCTGGGCCTACTGGTACCTGGACAATCGCCCCGCCGATGCCAAGTGGCTGACCACCGAGGAACGTCAGCAAATCCAGAGCCTGCTCGATCAGGAAGACAGCCACAAACAGAACCACGGCCGCAGCCTGCTCAACGTGTTGTGCCAACCCTCGGTGCTGTACCTGTGCCTGATCTACCTGCTGATTCAGGCCAGTGTCTACGGCGTGGTGTTCTACCTGCCAACTCAAGTCGGCGGACTGTTGGGCACCAAGGTCGGGCTGATGGTCGGCCTGGTCACCGCGATCCCGTGGATCTGCGCCATCGTCGCCGCGTACCTGATCCCCGGCTACAGCGACCGCACCGGCGAACGTCGGCGCACAGCCTGCCTGACGCTGCTGATGTCCGCGGCCGGGATTGCCTGCTCGGTCACTTTCAGCAGCCCGATCCTGGGCATCGTCGCCCTGTGTTTCGCCGCTTCCGGCTTCATCGCCGTGCAACCGGTGTTCTGGACTTTCCCTTCCAGCTATCTCGCCGGCAGCGCCGCGGCGGCCGGTATCGCTCTGATCAACTCGTTCGGTGCCCTTGGCGGCTTCATCGCCCCGGTGCTGAAAAACTGGGCCGAAGGCGCCTTCCACTCACCAGCCGCCGGCCTGTACCTGCTGGCCTCTACCACAGTCATTGCCGCGTTGCTGGTGCTGGGCGTGCGTTCGCCCGGCCATAAAGCTTCGAATAAACCGGCCACCGTTTAAACCTGAGGAGTCACACCATGGGCATTCCAACCATCAAACACGTCCGTGCTTTCACCCTGCGTGGCGGCGGCGCGGATTATCACGATCAAGCGGACGGCCACTGGATCGACGATCACATCGCCACCCCGATGAGCAAATACCCGGAGTATCGCCAGAGCCGTCGCACCTTCGGCATCAACGTACTCGGCACCCTGGTGGTGGAAATCGAAGCCAGTGACGGCACCGTCGGCTTTGCCGTGACCACCGGTGGCGAACCTGCCGCCTATATCGTCGAGAAACACCTGGCGCGCTTCCTTGAAGGTGCACGGGTGACCGACATCGAAAAAATCTGGGACCAGATGTACCAGTCGACCCTGTATTACGGGCGCAAAGGCATCGTGATCAACACGATCTCCGGAGTCGACCTGGCGCTGTGGGACTTGCTCGGCAAGATCCGCCAGGAGCCGGTGCACCAGTTGCTGGGCGGCGCGGTGCGCGATGAATTGCAGTTCTACGCCACCGGTGCCCGCCCGGACCTGGCACAGAAAATGGGTTTCATCGGCGGCAAGATGCCGTTGCACCACGGCCCCGCCGAAGGCGAGGAAGGCTTGCGCAAGAACCTCGAAGAACTGGCGACCATGCGTGAACGGGTAGGCCCGGACTTCTGGCTGATGCTCGACTGCTGGATGAGCCTGGACCTCAACTACGCCACCAAACTGGCGGTCGGCGCCCATGAACACGGTTTGAAGTGGATTGAAGAAGCCCTGCCGCCTGATGATTACTGGGGCTACGCAGCACTGCGCAACAACGTGCCCAAGGGCATGCTGGTGACCACCGGCGAGCACGAAGCCACCCGCTGGGGTTTCCGCATGCTGTTGGAGATGGGCTGCTGCGACATCATTCAGCCGGACGTCGGCTGGTGCGGCGGTCTCACCGAACTGGTGAAAATCTCGGCCCTGGCCGACGCGCACAACGCACTGGTCATTCCCCACGGCTCGTCGGTGTACAGCTATCACTTCGTCGCCACCCGGCATAACAGCCCGTTCGCCGAGTTCCTGATGATGGCGCCGAAGGCTGACGAAGTGGTGCCGATGTTCCATCCGCAACTGCTCGGCGAACCAGTGCCCGTGAACGGACGCATGCGCTTGTCGGAACTGGATCAACCTGGTTTCGGCGTGACGCTCAACCCCGAATGCCAACTGCATCGGCCCTACAGCCGCTGAGAAAGGAGCCCGTGATGAACATGCCACACAACGCCTTCAAGACCGCGCTGAAACACTCGACGACCCAATACGGCATCTGGGCCGGCTTCGCCACCGGCTATGCCGCCGAGATCGTCGCCACCACCGGTTACGACTGGATGCTGATCGACGGTGAACACGCACCGAACACCGTGCCCGGCGTGTTGGCGCAGTTGCAAGCCGTCGCCCCCTACCCCACCGCGCCCATCGTGCGTGCGGTCAATGGCGACGCCAATCTGATCAAGCAATTGCTGGACATCGGTGCGCAGACGCTGATGATCCCGATGGTCGAAACCGCCGAACAGGCGCAGGCCCTGGTGCGCGCCATGCGCTATCCGCCCCACGGCATTCGTGGCGTCGGCGGCGGCCTGACCCGCGCCACACGCTGGGACGGCGTGCCGGATTACCTGAACACCGCCCATGAACAGCTGTGCCTGATCGTGCAGGTCGAGTCGCGGCTGGGGGTGGATAACGTGGAAGCGATTGCTGCCGTCGAAGGCGTCGATGCGGTATTCATCGGCCCGGCGGATTTGTCCATCGGCCTGGGCCATGCCGGCAACCCAGGTCACCCGCAAGTCCAGGAACGCATTCAACACGCAGTCAACGCCACGCTCGCGGCCGGCAAGGCCTGCGGCATTCTCGCGCCCAATGAAGAAGATGCGCGCCGTTACCAGAACTGGGGCTGCCAGTTCATCGCGGTGGCCATCGACATCAGCCTGCTGCGCCAGAGCGCCATGGCCACCCTCGCCCGCTACCGCACACCGGCCACCGAACAAGCGCCGTCGCGTACCTACTGATCAGCCAAGGAGTCGTCCCATGTCGTCCGTGCCTGTCTATGAAAACTTCATCAATGGCCAGTTCGTGGCCAGCGCCGCCCATCTGGATGTGATCAACCCGGCCACCGGCGCGGTGCTCTCGAAAGTCCCGGCCTCGACAGCCGAAGACGTCGAGCGCGCCCTCGCCGCCGCCCGCGCCGCGCAAAAGGACTGGTCCCGCAAACCGGCCAATGACCGCGCCGGCTATTTGCGTAGGATCGCCGCCAAGCTGCGGGAAAACGTTGCGTACCTGGCGCGCACCATCACTCTGGAACAGGGCAAGATCAGCGGCCTGGCGGAAGTCGAAGTGAATTTCACCGCCGACTACCTCGACTACATGGCCGAGTGGGCGCGACGCATCGAAGGCGAAATCATCACCAGCGACCGCCACAATGAAAACATCTTCCTGTTCCGTAAACCGCTGGGCGTGGTGGCCGGGATTCTGCCGTGGAATTTCCCGTTCTTCCTGATCGCCCGCAAGATGGCCCCGGCCTTGCTGACCGGCAACACCATCGTTATCAAGCCCAGCGAAGAAACCCCGAACAACTGCTTTGAGTTCGCCCGACTGGTCGCCGAAACCGATCTACCACCCGGCGTGTTCAACGTGGTGTGCGGTGACGGCCAGGTCGGTGCGGCACTCAGTGCGCACAAGGGCGTGGACATGATCAGCTTCACCGGCAGCGTCGACACCGGCTCGCGGATCATGGCCGCCGCCGCGCCGAACATCACCAAGCTCAACCTGGAACTGGGCGGCAAGGCCCCAGCCATCGTGCTGGCGGATGCCGACCTGGACCTGGCGGTGAAGGCCATCCGTGATTCGCGCATCATCAATAGCGGACAGGTGTGCAACTGTGCCGAGCGAGTGTATGTCGAGCGCAAGGTGGCGGATCAGTTCATCGAGCGTATCGCGGCGGCGATGAGCGCTACACGCTACGGCGACCCGATTGCCCAACCCGATGTGGAAATGGGTCCCCTGATCAACCGTCAGGGCCTGGACAGCGTCAACCGCAAAGTCCGCACCGCATTGAGCCAGGGCGCGAGCCTGATCAGTGGCGGGCAGATTGCCGATCTGCCGAATGGCTTTCACTTCCAGCCCACGGTATTGGCCGGTTGCCGTGCCGACATGGACATCATGCGCAAGGAGATTTTCGGCCCGGTGCTGCCGGTCCAGATCGTCGATGACCTGGACGAAGCCATCGCCCTGGCCAACGACTGCGAATATGGCCTGACCTCATCGGTCTACACCCGCGACCTGAGCAAAACCCTGCACGCCATGCGCGAACTGGATTTTGGCGAAACCTACGTCAACCGCGAGAACTTCGAGGCCATGCAAGGCTTCCATGCCGGCGTGCGTAAATCCGGAATCGGTGGCGCGGATGGCAAGCATGGGTTGTATGAGTACACCCATACCCATGCGGTGTATCTCCAAGGCTGAACCCTCGGCGGTGTTGCTCATGCCGCCTTCGCGAGCAAGCCCGCTCCCGCATTAGATCTCTGTTGATCACAAATATGTGTACGACGCAGATCCACTGTGGGAGCGAGCCTGCTCGCGAAAGCGCAGCGTCAGACGATACGAATAGCGACTGACACGCCCTCTTCGCGAGCAGGCTCGCTCCCACAGCAATTCAGAAATCGACTGTCGCCGACAGCAGGTAGGTTCGCGGCGTCGCCAGCGTCAACCCTGGCTCGCTGTCATCCGACGCCCCGGCCGAACTCCAATAACGCTTGTCCACCACGTTCTCGACATTTGCACGCACGGTAACGTTCGTTTCATCGACCTTGAACGCATAGCGTGCACCCACGTCGAACCGCTCCCACGCATCGATTTCCTTGTTGTTGGACGGGTCCAGGTACTGCGAGCTGGAGTAGATACCGCGACTGGTCAGGGTCACTCCCTGCACGCTCGGCACGTCCCACTCGGCGCCCAGGTTGACGTTGTATTTCGGCGTGGCAGGTGCCCGGTTGCCGTCGAAGGTGCCATTGGTGGTGTCGTTCAACTCACTGTCGATGTACATGACACCACCGAGCAGACGGAAACCCTTGAGCGGTTCACCGAACACGCTCAGTTCCACACCATCGTTCTGCCGTTTACCGTTCGGGCCGAACACCCGGGTGGTGGCGTTGGTTTCATAAGCCGGCTGCTTGATCCGGAACACCGCGGCGGTGACGGCGAAGGCACCGGCGTCATACTTGGCACCGACCTCGACCTGGCGGCTGATGAACGGCGGGAAGATTTCGTCCTCGTTCACCGAGGTCGACGGCGCGATTTTGCCCTGACTCAGGCCTTCCAGGTAATTGGCATACAGCGACAATTTGTCGGTGGCCTTGAACAGGATGCCGCCCGACGGTGAAACCTTTTCCTCGTCGTAGGCCGTGTCGCCTTTGACGTTATCGGTCCAGTCGTCGACCTTCACCCGCTGCCAGCGGGCGCCGAGGGTCAGCAGTAGCCGGTCATCGAAGAAACCCAGGGTGTCGGACAACGCCACACTGCTGAAGCGGTTCTCGGTGTAGACCTCTGCGTCCTGGCGCGTAGGTCGTACTGGTGTTGGTGTTTCCACAGGGTGATAGAGGTTGCTGGGCGCTGCAGCATATCGGGCGCCTCCGTTTTCGAAGTCCATGTAAAAGTAGCTGCCAGCCAGGTTCACTTCATGGCTCACCGGGCCGGTGTGGAACCAGTTGCGCACGCCCGCCGTGGCCGTGCGGATATTTTCGTCACGGGTGAAGTCACGGGGCAAGACGCTGAAATCGCCGGCATCGTTGGTGACCGCCACGGCATGCCGGAGAAAATCATGGTTGCTTTTGCGCGCGCCCACACCGCCGTAGAGCATGACGGAATCGTTGACATCGAATTCGCCGTTCACCGTGCCGAAGGTGTCCGAGGTACGTGCCTGACTCCAGGGTTGCGCATAGTTGTGGCGGACATCGCTGGCATGCGGCACCTGTGCGTTGGCGCCGACCTGGACGCGCTCCTGCGGCGCGTCGGTGTCACGTTCGGTGTGGCCGATGTCCGTCGAGAGCCGCAGCCGCTCGCCGCGGAAATCCAGACCCAGCACCGCCATCTCGCGATCGACACTCTGATGATCCCAGTCCGTGTCACCGGACTGCTTCACGCCGTTGAAACGCAGACCGAACTGGTTGTCTTCACCAAAGCGCCGGCCAACATCCACGGCGCCGCCAACCTGGTTATCGGACGCGTAGTCAGCGGTGAACGACGTGATGGGCTTGTCGGTCGCGCGCTTGGGTACCACGTTGATCCCGCCCCCCACACTGCCACGCGGCGAAATGCCGTTGATGAGCTGGCTCGGGCCTTTGAGGATGTCGACGCGGTCGGCCATCGCCATGTCGATCGTGTAGGTCGGCAGGACGCCATAAAGACCGTTATAGGAAACATCACTGTTGAACAGGCTGAGCCCGCGAATGGTGAACTGCTCGTATCGCCCGCCCGCCGGGTTGGTCGCCCGGACCGAGGGGTCGCTGGCGATCAGGTCGCCCAGGGTACGCGCCTGCTGATTCTCGATCACCTCACTGGTGTAGGTGGTCATGCTGAACGGCGTTTCCATGAAATCTTTCGAGCCGAGCAAGCCTTGCGAGCCACGGCGCGCAACCTGGCCGCCGGCATACGGATCGCCGTCCACCGGGTCGATGGCACCGAGAATCGAGGTGGCGCCCAGTTGCAGGCTGCTGCCTGATGGCGCCGGCATCAGGATGTATGCCTGCACGCCCACCGGCTGCAATTGCAGGCCGGTGTTTTGCAGCAACCGGGCAAAACCCTCTTCCACGCCATACTCTCCCGACAGGCCGGTGCTGCTGCGACCACTGACCAGCGCCGGATCGACCGACAGGTTGACCCCGGCCAGACCGGCGAACCGCGTCAGCGCATCGCTCAGGCTGCCGGCGGGTACCTGATAACTGCGGCGGGCCGCGTCTTCAGCCCAACTGTTGATAATGAAAAAAGGGCTGGCGCTCAGACTCAACATCAGGCTCAGGCGCAACAGAGGGCGCAGACCGGACGACGCCGGACGCGGACAGCAGGGCTTTACTGCGGGCATTGAAGAAGCTCTCTTGTTCGTTCAGTTGCCTTGAATGACAAGCGAGTCGAAAAAAGGGGACAGGCTTCAGACAATTTTTTTACGCGCCACCAACGTCACCCAGTAACGGGTACGCGTTTGCACCTCCAGCGGCAGGCTGGCCGCGAGCAGCGCGAGGATGCGATCAGTGTCGTCCAGGCGAAAACTGCCGGTGATCCGCAGTGCTTCAAGCTCCGGCTCCCAACGCAACACACCTGGCCGATAAGTGTCGAGTTCACGCAGGAAATCCCCCAGCGCCTGGTTCCTCGCCATCAACACGCCTTCGCGCCAACCGGGTTGCAGCACATCGAACGGCTCGATCCCTGAGGCGCCGGTTGCTTGCAGGTTGATCTGCTGTCCCGCTCGCAATGTCAGCGAGGCGTCCTGCAACGGCTGCAACTGCACGACTCCGTTGAACACCGACACCCGGCAATTACTCGCGTTCTGGCGGACGCAGACTTCACTTTGACTGACGATCACTTGTCCGAACCGGGTCTGAATCGTCAGCGGCGAGGTGCCCGACACCTTCAGCGACATCTCACCCTCCACCAACTTCACCCGACGGCTCGGCAAATCCACATCGACGGCACTGGCGGTATTGAGTTCAAGGGAACTGCCATCGGCCAGTTGCACCTGTTTGCGTTCACCTGTGGCGGTGTGCAGGTCGGCACGCCAGACCTCCAGCGGCAATTGCCGACTGATCAGCCAGGCCGCCGGCACCAGCGCCACCGCGCCTAATGCGCGCCTGAGCACCACGCGTCGCGCTGGATCGTGACGATCGAGACTGCTCAGGGCCAAGGCTGAAGGCAGATCGGCAAAGCGTTGGCGCAAGGCTTGCGCCTTCTGCCAGGCAAGCTCATGGCTGCGGCAGCTGTCACGCCATCGCTGCAAATTCGCCCGGTCCTGTTCAGTGGCGCCACCGGATTCCAGCAGCGCCAGCCACTGCGCGGCGGCACGCACAGCCTGACGCACATCGGGCGCCGGGCCGCTCACAGCTCCACCAACAGGCAATGCTCGTAGGCCTGCGCCATATAGCGTTTGATCGTGCGCTCTGAAACCTGCAAGCGCTCGGCGATTTGCTGGTAGTTCAAGCCTTCGAGCTGGCTCCAGAGAAACGCCCGTCTAACCGCTCTGGGTAATCCGTCGAGCAGTTCATCCAGGGCTTGCAGGGTTTCCAGCAGCAACCAGCGCTGCTCGGGGGATGGCACACACTCTTCAGGCAGCGATGCCAGGGCACTCAGGTAGGCCTGCTCCAGACTGCGGCGCTTATAGAAGTTGCTCAGCAGGCGTTTGCCCACTGTCAGCAGGTAGGCACGGGGCTCATGCAGATCGGCGATCCGCTGAGAGCTGGCGAGCAAACGCAGGAACGTATCCTGGCTGAGATCCGCTGCATCGCACGCGTTGCCCATACGGCGTCTCAACCAGCTTTCAAGCCAGCCACGGTGATCGCGGTACAGATCGTGGAGAGTTTGCTCCTTCGGCATCGCCACATCACTCATCTCAAGAAGCCCTGTGCCAGGAGTTATCGTAAATGAGAGTGATTCTAATTAATATCGCAGTGACGAACCAAGTGCTTTATGCAGCGAACGCGCAGAAAGATCAGGCGTTAAGAGCGAAAGGAGAGAAATGCCGAATTTCAGACACAAAAAACCCCGGTCTTTCGACCAGGGTCTTTGCTATCGACTCGAAGTAGCCAATACCGGCTTTCTTCGTAGCGCCAAGGCGTTCAGTGGGCCTTGAAGCAGATATGGCGCAGCGGACGGGACTCGAACCCGCGACCCCCGGCGTGACAGGCCGGTATTCTAACCGACTGAACTACCGCTGCGTATCGCTGTGGACTTGCGTCCAGGTAACTCGTTTGGCTGAAAGCTTCTGCGCCTATTAGGCACTAAATCAGTCAACCACGAACCGAATGAATCCGATTCGTAAAATATGGCGCAGCGGACGGGACTCGAACCCGCGACCCCCGGCGTGACAGGCCGGTATTCTAACCGACTGAACTACCGCTGCGCGTCGGTGGAGGCATTTCAGCTTCCATCTTGCTTCCGCAAGACTCTCGGGAGTGGTGGGTGATGACGGGATCGAACCGCCGACATTCTGCTTGTAAGGCAGACGCTCTCCCAGCTGAGCTAATCACCCGTTTGCATCTCCGAGGCCGCGAAATTTACGCAGGTAGCGAACCTAAGTCAATAGCAGGATTGAAGTTTTTCTGAAAAAGACAAAATTCTTTCAATCGGTACTGCGTCGACCGCTTTCGCGAGCAGGCTCGCTCCCACAACGGATCGCATTTCTAATGTGGGAGCGAGCCTGCTCGCGAAGACGGCGGCACATTCAACATCAATGCCTGAGTTACTCGCTGTAAATCATCTTCTTGGTCATGCCACCGTCCACCACGAACTCCTGCCCCGTGACGAAACCGGCATTCTTCGACAGGAGCCAGGCCACCATCGCCGCCACGTCCTCTACCGTCCCTACCCTGCCCGCCGGATGCTGGGCGTGATCGGCATCGGTCAGCGGCTCGGCACGGCGCACCGAAGGGTCCCGCGCATCGATCCAGCCCGGGCTGACCGCATTGACGCGAATCTCCGGCCCCAGACTGATGGCCAATGCGTGAGTCAGGGCCAACAGGCCGCCCTTGCTCGCCGCATACGCCTCGGTATCGGGTTCCGACTGCCCGGCACGAGTCGAGGCCAGATTGACGATCGCCCCGCTATGGGCTCGCAGATACGGCGCACAGTGTTTGGCCAACAACATCGGCCCACTGAGATTGACCGCCAATACCCGATTCCAGTAAGCCAGATCGAGACTTTCCAGGGTGATGTTGTGCGGGTCGGCAACCGCGGCGTTGCACACCAGCGCATCCAGACGACCGAACTGCCCCAATACCTCGGCAACACCCAATGCAACCTGCGCCTCATTGGAGACGTCCATGGCGATGAACCAGGCGTTCTCACCAAGCACCTTCGCCACTTTCGATCCGCGCACCCGGTCCAGATCCGTCAGCACCACTTGCCAGCCTTCGCTGATCAACCAGGCCGCAATGCCCAGACCGATGCCCCGTGCAGCGCCAGTGACCAGGGCTACACGGCCATTGGAGCCCGATGGCGTGGACAACTCGATCACAGGGCAGCCAAGCCGCGCGCCAGGTCGGCTTGCAGGTCCGCCACGTCTTCCAGGCCGACCGCGATGCGGATCAGGCTGTCACGAATGCCCGCGGCTTCACGCTCTTGCGGCGCGAGACGGCCGTGGGAAGTGGTGCTCGGGTGCGTGATGGTGGTTTTACTGTCACCCAGGTTGGCGGTGATCGAAATCAGTCGGGTTGCATCGATAAAGCGCCAGGCACCCTCTTTGCCGCCCTTGACTTCGAAACTCACCACCGCGCCAAAACCTTTTTGCTGACGCTGGGCCAATTCGTGCTGCGGATGGCTCTTGAGCCCGGCGTAATGGACTTTCTCGATACCGTCCTGCTGCTCCAGCCACTCGGCCAGCTGCTGGGCGTTGGTGCAATGTGCCTTCATCCGCAGGTTCAGTGTTTCCAGGCCCTTGAGGAAGATCCAGGCATTGAAAGGGCTCAGGGTCGGCCCGGCGGTACGCAGGAAACCCACCACTTCTTTCATTTGCTCGCTGCGACCGGCCACGACACCGCCCATGCAACGGCCCTGGCCGTCGATGAACTTGGTCGCCGAGTGCACAACGATGTCCGCGCCCAATTTCAGCGGCTGCTGCAAGGCCGGGGTGCAGAAGCAGTTATCGACTACCAGCATCGCGCCCTTGGCGTGAGCGATTTTCGCCAGTTCGGCGATGTCCACCAGCTCAGCCAGCGGATTGGACGGCGATTCGACGAACAACAACTTGGTGTTGGGCTTGATCGCCGTGTCCCAGCCGGCTAAGTCCGCCAGTGGCACATAGTCGACTTCGACGCCAAAACGCTTGAAGTATTTCTCGAACAAACTGATGGTCGAGCCGAATACGCTGCGCGACACCAGGACGTGGTCGCCGGCGCTGCACAGGCTCATCACCACCGCCATGATCGCGGCCATGCCAGTGGCAGTGGCAACGGCTTGCTCGGCGCTTTCAAGGGCGGCAATGCGCTCTTCGAAGGCGCGCACGGTCGGGTTGGTATAACGCGAGTAGACGTTGCCCGGCACTTCTCCGGCAAAGCGCGCGGCCGCGTCGGCGGCGGTGCGGAACACATAACTGGAAGTGAAGAACATCGGATCACCGTGCTCGCCTTCCGGCGTACGGTGCTGACCGGCACGTACGGCCAGGGTATCGAACGCTACGCCTTCGAGGTCGCTGTCCAACCGACCGGCATCCCAATCCTGACTCATGCTGTCACTCCTTTCCTTATTCTCGAAAATTAAAAGCCAGATACAAAACCGGCCCCTCAGGGCCGGTAGAAACTCAGTTGTTGTACAGATCGATGATCGCGCTGACTGCCTGCGTCTTGACCTTGGAGGCATCGTTACGTGCCTGCTCGATTTTGTTCAGGTAAGCCTCGTCAACGTCGCCGGTCACGTACTGGCCGTCGAACACCGCACAATCGAACTTCTCGATCTTGATCTTGCCGCCACCGACCGCTTCGATCAAGTCAGGCAGGTCCTGATAGATCAGCCAGTCGGCACCGATCAGGTCCGCCACGTCTTGGGTCGAACGGTTGTGGGCGATCAATTCGTGGGCGCTCGGCATGTCGATACCGTAGACGTTCGGGAAGCGCACGGCCGGTGCGGCGGAGCAGAAGTAAACGTTCTTGGCGCCCGCCTCGCGTGCCATCTGGATGATCTGCTTGCAGGTGGTGCCGCGCACGATGGAATCGTCTACCAGCATCACGTTCTTGCCGCGGAATTCAAGTTCGATGGCGTTGAGCTTCTGGCGTACGGATTTTTTCCGTGCTGCCTGGCCCGGCATGATGAAGGTCCGGCCGATGTAGCGATTCTTCACGAAGCCTTCGCGGAATTTCACGCCCAGGTGATTCGCCAGCTCCAGGGCCGCGGTGCGGCTGGTGTCCGGGATCGGGATGACCACGTCGATATCGTGATCAGGACGCTCGCGCAGGATCTTCTCGGCGAGTTTCTCACCCATGCGCAGACGGGCTTTGTACACCGACACGCCGTCGATGATCGAATCCGGACGCGCCAGGTAGACGTGTTCGAAGATGCACGGGGTCAGGGACGGGTTGGTCGCGCACTGACGGGTGTGCAGCTTGCCATCTTCAGTGATGTAGACCGCTTCGCCCGGTGCCAGGTCGCGAATCAGGGTGAAACCGAGTACGTCCAGGGACACGCTCTCGGAGGCGATCATGTATTCGACGCCTTCGTCGGTGTGACGCTGGCCGAACACGATCGGACGGATGCCGTGCGGATCGCGGAAACCGACGATGCCGTAGCCGGTGATCATCGCAACGACAGCATAACCACCGACGCAACGGTTGTGCACGTCAGTCACGGCGGCAAAGACGTCTTCTTCGGTCGGCTGCAACTTGCCGCGCTGGGCCAGTTCGTGTGCGAACACGTTAAGCAGCACCTCCGAATCGGAGCTGGTGTTGACATGGCGCAGGTCGGATTCGTAAATCTCCTTGGCCAGTTGTTCAACGTTGGTCAGGTTGCCGTTGTGCGCCAGGGTGATGCCGTAAGGCGAGTTGACGTAAAACGGCTGGGCTTCGGCCGACGTCGAGCTGCCCGCGGTCGGGTAGCGCACATGGCCGATGCCCATATGGCCGACCAGGCGCTGCATGTGACGCTGCTGGAACACGTCACGCACCAGGCCATTGTCCTTGCGCAGGAATAACCGGCCATCATGGCTGGTCACGATACCGGCAGCGTCCTGGCCGCGGTGCTGGAGGACGGTTAGCGCGTCATACAGCGCCTGATTGACGTTCGACTTACCGACGATACCGACGATGCCACACATGCGACGCAACCCCTACTTAATGGATCTGAACTGAACACAACTCACTGAGGCGTTTTGGCCGTCGGCAAGAGGTGCTCCTTGAACGGTATATCAGCGGGTACGCTGATTCCGCTGGCAAGCCACTGACTGCTCCACCCGAGAATCAGGTTTTTGGACCAGTCTGCGACCAATAGAAATTTTGGCACGAGCTGCGACTGTTGCCACCACTCGTCCTGCTGTACCGGCCCCAGGCTCAACAGCCCGACCGCCACGACCACCAGCAGCCCGCCACGCGCGGCGCCAAAGGCCATGCCGAGGAATCGATCGGTCCCGGACAGCCCGGTGACGCGTACCAATTCGCCGATAAGATAATTGATCATTGCGCCTACAATTAACGTGGCGACAAACATTATTGCGCAACCCGTGATCACACGGGCTGATGGCGTTTGGATGTATCCGGCGAGGTACTCGGACAATGAGCCACCAAACATCCAGGCAACGACTCCTGCGATGATCCAGGTCACCAGCGACAGTGCTTCTTTGACGAAGCCGCGGCTCAGACTGATCAATGCGGAGATGGCGACGATTGCAACGATCGCCCAGTCAACCCAGGTAAATGGCACAGTGCAGCCTACAGACGGATAAGGCGGCGCATTTTAGCAGAGCCCATGCTTATCGGTAAGCTGCGATTGTCAGTGCATTTCAAATCGGGTCGATAGATTTAGCCGCGTTCTGGCTGAAAGCGCACCACAAATCCCTTGAGGTTCTGCTGGCGGTTCAACAAGTCGCGCAGGCGATCGGCCTCGGCGCGCTCGATCAGCGGTCCGACAAACACCCGGTTCTTGCCGTCGGCAGAACGGATATAAGCGTTGTAACCCTGGCTGCGCAGGGTTTTCTGCAGCTTTTCCGCACTTTCACGGTTGGACAGGCTGGCCAGTTGCACCGACCAGCTGACCGACAACCCATTGGCATCGACGCGACTCTGCGTGGTGTCCGGCTTGCCAGGAGCAGCCGTAATCGGTTGGGCAGGCGCCGTCGCGGGCTTGGCAGCCAGCGCCGGGACCGGTGCCGGTGTCGGAGCAGGCGGTGTGACCGGTTTGGCAGCTGGTGCCGGTACAGCGGACACAGCCGGTGCGACCGGCGCTGCAGGCGCTGCAGGCACGTCCTGAGCGATATCGTCGTCGCTCGGCACCGGTTCCTGTGGCAAGGCTTGGGGTTCAGGCACCACTACCGGTTCAACCTGCACTTGCGGCATCGCTGGCGCTTGCGGCGCAGCCGGGGCCTCGACCGTTATCTGGCGCTGCTCATCCTGACGGGAAAACAGCATCGGCAGGAAAATCACGGCCAATGCCACCAGGACCAGGGCGCCCACCATGCGCTGTTTGTAGGCTTTATCCAGCAATGCCATTTGCCGCTTCCTCCGTGGAGCGCCGAGCCAGCCAATCCAGGGCCTCGGCGACACAATAAAATGATCCGAACAACAGAATTTCGTCGTTGCTCGTCGCCAGCGCGCACTGCCCTTCCAGGGCGGCGGCCACGCTGTCATAAGACATTACCGAAGCACCGCGTTTGCGCAACGCTTCATAGAGCTCGACAGCCGGTCGTGCCCGCGGCGAATCCAGCGGTGCGACGGCCCAGTGCTCGACACTAGCACCCAACTCGTCAATTACACCATCCAGATCCTTGTCCGCCAGCAAACCGAACACTGCCAGGCGCTTGCCGACAGGTGGACGACTGGCCAGACGCCGGGCCAGATATTCAGCCGCATGTGGATTATGCCCCACATCCAGCAGCAGATTCAGACGCTTGCCCTGCCAGTCAAACTGCCGGCGATCGAGACGACCGACCACGCGAATGGCTTGCAGCGCTTCGATGATTTGCGCATCCAGCCAAGGCAATCCGAGCAGCAGATAGGCCTGCAACGCCAATGCGGCGTTTTCCATCGGCAGATCAAGCAAGGGCAAATCATGCAACTCGACCACACGACCCTGAGTGTCGAGGCCGCGCCATTGCCAGTTGTGGTCGGTAATCCCCAGGTCGAAATCGCGCCCACGCAGGAAAAACGGGCAGTTGAGCTCGCGCGCTTTATCCAGCAGAGGTTGCGGAGGATTCAGGTCGCCACAGAGCGCAGGCGCGCCCTGACGGAAGATGCCGGCCTTCTCGAAGGCCACGGACTCACGGGTATCACCCAGATAATCCGCATGGTCGACGCCAATGCTGGTGACCAGCGCCATGTCGGCGTCTACCACGTTGACGGTGTCCAGACGACCGCCCAGACCGACTTCCAGCACCACGGCATCGAGCCCGGACTGTTGAAACAGCCAGAAGGCCGCCAGGGTGCCCATCTCGAAATAAGTCAGGGACGTATCGCCACGCCCCGCCTCCACCGCAGCGAAGGCCTGGCACAGCTCGGCGTCAGTAGCCTCGACGCCGTTGACCTGCACCCGCTCGTTATAACGCAGCAGGTGCGGCGAGTTGTAGACACCGACGTTCAGGCCCTGAGCTCGCAGCAAAGACGCTACGAAGGCACAGGTCGAACCCTTGCCGTTGGTGCCGGTGACCGTGATCACCCGAGGCGCCGGCTTGCCCAGTCCCATGCGGGACGCTACCTGTTGCGAGCGCTCAAGGCCCATGTCGATGGCCGAAGGGTGCAACTGCTCAAGGTAGGCGAGCCACTCGCCAAGGGTACGTTCGGTCATATGTTGGCAGGCACCGGTGGAACGACGATCGGTTCAATCGGCGCGGCGACGAACTTCGGCGTCGGCAGGCCCATCATTTGCGCCAGCAGGTTACCCAGGCGCGGACGCAGTTCCTGACGGTGAATGATCATGTCGATCGCACCGTGTTCCAGCAGGAATTCACTGCGCTGGAAACCTTCCGGCAGTTTTTCGCGCACGGTCTGCTCGATGACGCGCGGACCGGCAAAGCCGATCAGGGCTTTCGGCTCGCCGACGATCACGTCGCCCAGCATCGCCAGACTGGCGGAAACACCGCCGTAGACCGGATCGGTCAGCACGGAGATGAACGGAATGCCTTCTTCACGCAGACGCGCCAGTACCGCGGAGGTCTTGGCCATTTGCATCAGGGAGATCAGCGCTTCCTGCATCCGCGCACCGCCGGAGGCGGAGAAGCAGATCATTGGGCAGCGTTTTTCCAAGGCGTAGTTGGCGGCGCGCACGAAGCGCTCGCCGACGATGGCGCCCATCGAACCACCCATGAAGTTGAATTCGAACGCCGAAACCACTACCGGCATGCCCAACAGCGTGCCGCTCATGGAAATCAGGGCGTCTTTTTCGCCGGTCTGCTTTTGCGCTGCGGTCAGGCGATCCTTGTACTTCTTGCCGTCACGGAATTTCAGACGGTCGACCGGCTCCAGGTCCGCACCCAGCTCGGCACGACCTTCAGCGTCGAGGAAAATGTCGATACGGGCGCGTGCGCCGATACGCATGTGGTGATTGCACTTGGGGCAAACGTCCAGGGTCTTTTCCAGCTCCGGACGATACAACACAGCCTCGCAAGACGGGCATTTGTGCCAAAGACCTTCAGGCACCGAGCTCTTTTTGACCTCGGAACGCATGATCGAAGGGATCAGTTTGTCTACCAACCAGTTGCTCATGCTTTCTTTCTCCAGTACCGGCGGCTCGAACGCTCTGGTTCGCAGCCCCGCGTATGCCCTTGAGCTAAATTCATATATGCGGCGATGTTTGATGGATGGCCGGGTCAGTGAAGCGTGACCTGCGTACGACCCATCAATCCTCAGCCGTTTTTGTACAGTGCAGTGGACGGCGGCAGTGTGCCAGCCGTCACATCATCCGCGTGCCGCTTTGATGAACGCCTTGATCTTCGCGTGATCCTTGATGCCCTTGCTCGCCTCTACCCCGCCACTGACATCCACGGCATAAGGCCGAACCCGCGCCACCGCTTCGGCAACGTTATCCGGGGTCAGGCCACCCGCCAGGATGATTGGCTTGCTCAAGCCCTGCGGTATCAATGACCAGTCGAACGCTTCGCCGGTTCCACCAGGAATTCCTTCTACATAAGCATCGAGCAGAATACCGCTGGCGCCTGGATACGCAGCACAGGCTGCTGCGATGTCATCACCGGCCTTGACCCGCAATGCCTTGATGTACGGACGATGCCAGCCTTCGCAGTCTTCAGCGCTTTCATCACCATGGAACTGCAAAAGGTCCAGCGGCACGGCGTCGAGGATTTCCCCCAACTCACAACGGCTGGCATTGACGAACAAACCCACGGTGGTGACGAACGGCGGCAACGCCTTGATGATTGCGCGCGCCTGCTGGAACGTAACCGCCCGCGGGCTCTTGGCATAAAACACGAATCCGATGGCATCGGCCCCGGCTTCGACCGCTGCCAACGCATCTTCTATGCGGGTAATCCCGCAAATCTTGCTGCGAACGGCTGACATGTCGAGAAAACCCCACGGCAAATCCGAGAAAGTCCCGGATGGTAACAAAAGCGTTCGAGGGCGTCAGCCGTCAAGTTCGGAGAAACCGGTCAGGAAGTGCGGCCCGATGTATCGCTCGGGCAATTCGAACTCGTCACGGTATTCGACCTGCACCAGATACAACCCGAACGGATGCGCCGTCACCCCACCGGTACGGCGGATCCGGCTCTCCAGCACTTCCTTCATCCATTCCACCGGACGCTCGCCAGCGCCGATGGTCATGAGTACACCGGCAATGTTGCGCACCATGTGGTGCAGGAAGGCATTGGCGCGGATATCCAGCACGATCATCTTGCCGTGGCGCGTGACGCGCAGGTGATGCAATTGCTTGATCGGCGACTTGGCCTGGCACTGACCGGCGCGAAAGGCGCTGAAGTCATGGGTTCCCACCAGGTATTGAGCCGCCTCGGCCATACGCTCGACGTCCAGCGGGCGGTGGTTCCAGGTGATTTCTTCGTTGAGGTGCGCAGGACGGATCTGATCGTTGTAGATCACATAGCGGTAGCGCCGGGCGATGGCCTTGAACCGCGCATGAAAATGCGCCGGCATGACCTTGGCCCAACTGACACTGACGTCGTGCGGCAAGTTGATGTTGGCGCCCATGACCCAGGCTTTCATCGACCGTTCGACCTGGGTATCGAAATGCACCACCTGGCCACAGGCATGCACGCCGGCATCCGTACGCCCGGCGCAAAGCAGCGACACGGGAGAGTCGGCGACTTTGGACAGGGCGTTTTCGAGGGTTTCCTGCACAGTGAGCACACCGGAGGCCTGGCGCTGCCAGCCGCGATAACGCGAGCCTTTGTATTCAACGCCCAACGCGATCCGGAAAAAGCCGTCGGCCGCCATTTCGGCGGCCGGGTTATCTATGTTTGCCAAGGGGAACAGCCTGCTGATGTACGCAATGGCGGGCATTATAAGGCTGCGGGACGGGGATGCCACTACAACAGTCGGTGCGGTGTTGAATGTGACGCCCTCTTCGGGAGCAGGCTCGTTCCCACAGTGGATCGGGAGCGCCCATCATTTGTGTCTCACGCCATTCCTTGTGGGAGCGAGCCTGCTCGCGATAGCAGCCCGGCAGACACCCTCACACACTATCGACACCAACAAAAACGGCAGCCCCACCGGGCTGCCGCTTTGCTTATAACGAGTCGATCACTCAAGCCAGTCGCGCAAGCATCTCCTTGGCTTCGCTCTTCTGGCCATCGTCGCCTTCGGTCACCACCTCATTGAGGATGTCCCGGGCGCCGTCGTTGTCACCCATGTCGATGTAGGCCTGAGCCAGATCGAGCTTGGTGGCGACTTCGTCGGTGCCGGACAGGAAATCGAATTCCTGCTCGTCGTCCACGGTCGCCAGGGCGTCGTCCACGGTGAAGGTTGGCTCGCTGAGGCTCTGGGACAAGCGATCCAGCTCGGAATTGACGTCATCCAGCTCGGCGGCGAATGCATCTGGAGCATCCATCTCGTCAGCCAGGGACAGATCGAAATCGGCCGGCAGCTCCAGATCGTCCAGCGTTGCTTGCGCAGCCGTCGGCGCCCCGTCGGCAGGCAGATCCTTGACGTCGTCGTCCAGGCTCAGCAGGAATTCGTCTTCGGCCTGGATCGCTGGCGAAGGCTCGCCACCGAGATCCATGTCCAGATCGAAGGCCGACAGATCGTCGAGGTTTTCCTTGATTTCAGTCTGCTGCTGCAGCACCGACTCGAAGCTCAGGTCGTCGTCCAGCGGGAAGTCTTCCAGCTCGTCCAGGTTTGCAGCAACTTCCAGCTCAGGCTCAGGCTCGGGCTGCGAGGCTGGTGCAACGGCCACCGGCGTAATGTTGTCCAGATCGTCGAGACTCAGATCGAACGCACCGTCGAAATCGTCATCGGTCGAAGTTGAGGCCAGAGCTTGCGGTTCGGGCTCAGTTTCCGGTTGCGCTGCTGGCGTAATGTTGTCCAGATCATCCAGGCTCAGATCGAAAGCGCTGTCGAAATCGTCATCGGTCGAAATTGAGGCCAGAGCTTGCGGTTCGGGCTCAGTTTCCGGTTGCGCTGCTGGCGTAATGTTGTCCAGATCATCCAGGCTCAGATCGAAAGCGCTGTCGAAATCGTCATCAGTCGATACCTCTGCGCGAGCTTGCGGCTCGTCCAGCAGCAGGTCCTTGACGTATTGCGCGTCCAATTCGGCAGCAGCGGCGGCGGCAGCAATACCACCGGCGGCGACCAGCGCCATGGCCGGGAAACGGTTTTTCAGTTTTTCGACCTGGGCGAAATTGTCGCCATTGGCTACCAGTTGACGCTCCTGAATAACGAATGCGTCGCGGTCGCCCTGCAAGCCGTAGACCTCCATCAGCTTCAGGCGCAAATCACTGCGCTGCGGCGCTTGCTTGACACCCTCTTCCAGCAACGCGGCAGCCTGATTCAGACGTCCGGCGGCGATATGCGACTGAGCCTGGCCCAACACATCGTCGGAACGCTCGGCAGCCGGTGCCACCAGCGGTGCGGCGATCGGCGGCGTCACCACGACCGGAGCAATTACCGGCGCCGGCGCCGGCGCAGGCGCAGGCGCAGGCGGCGGCACGGTAGCGCGCTTCACGCTCGGCGGTGGAACTTCCAGACCTTCGAAGCTGCTTTCCGGCAGATCGAGATCGGCGGAAAACGGCTGCTCTTCGGCCAAGGCGCGGGCCATGCGCAGATGCTTCTCGGCTTCCTGCTGGGCTTTGCGGCGACGGGCCAGCAACAGCAACAACAGCAACACCACAACTGCCCCGCCACCGGCCAGACCCAACAGCCATGGGTTGGTCAGCAATTCGTTGAATTTCTGCTCGTCGGAGGTCGGCGATGTAGCCTCGGCTGGTTGCTCCGCCGAAGCCGCGGTCTCAGGCGTGGCCGGAGTCGATGCTGCAGGCGCAGATTCCACAGGCGCTGCCCCAGAGCTGGCTGCCAGCTCAGCGGTGATCGCCGGAGCGGTCGCGGCAGGAGCGGCGTCCGGCGCACCCGCGGCGCCTTCGGCCTGCAGCTTGGCCAGTTGATTGTTCTTCAGTTCGATCAGGCGTTGCAGCTTGTCCATCTGACTTTGCAGATCAGAGATGCGGCTTTTCAGTTCCTCGTTGTCGCGACGGGTCGTATCGAGGCTTTCCTGGGTGACGGCCAGCTTGTTGCTCAAGGCCTTGGCATCACCGGCTGGACCTTTGCCACGGGCTTTTGCGGACTCGGCAGAAACCAGGCTCAGATTATCCCGCCCGGCTTGCGTCGACACTGCTTCACCGCGACCGCGATTGGTGGCATCGAGTTGTTGCTGCCCGGTTCCAGGCTTGGGCACATAACGACGCCCCTGACGCCAGGCAGTGTTTTGAGCAGCCACTTCAGCGATGGCCTTGGACTGCGGCAGGCTGGCACTTTGCGACTGATCCGGCAGACGCAGCACCTGCCCGGTTTTCAGGCGGTTGATGTTGCCGTCGATAAAGGCATCCGGGTTCAGTGCCTGAATGGCCAGCATGGTTTGTTGAATCGACCCGCCGTTACGGGTCTTCGCGGCGATTTCCCACAGGGTATCGCGCGCCGAAGTGGTGTATTGGGATGGCTGGGTCGCACCGGTGACCGGCGTTGTGCCTTGCGTTGGTACAGGCTGCGCAGCCGCTTCAGCGGTTTGCGGCGAGAATTTGGACGGATCGAGCAGCACGCTGTAATCGCGCAGCAGACGACCGTTGGGCCACATCACTTGAACCAGGAATTTCACCATCGGTTCGGAAAGAGGCTGGCTGGAGGTCACACGCAGGATGCTTTTGCCGCTGGCGTTCAACACCGGGGTGAAGGTCAGGTCGTTGAGAAACGCCTGGCGATCGACACCGGCCTTGGCGAAATCTTCAGGTGACGCCAGGCTCGGCACCACTTCGGCAGCGGTAAGTTCCTTGACGTCGAGCAACTCGATTTCCGCCACCAGCGGCTGGTTCAGCGTCGACTTCAGGGTCAATTCCCCGAGTCCGAGGGCATGCGCCATACCGGAGGACAGCGCCGAGGCGGCCGCTATTGCTAACACCAGTTTGCGAACTTGAACCATAGCTCATCCTTAGTTTGAACATTCCTCGGCCAGCGAGAAGGTATTGATTGCCGCTGCCGTAAGGCATGGCGCGCGGCGGCGAAGGGTCGTCGCGCGCGATTGTTTCGTGCATGCCCCGGAAAGCCCCACTGGGTGACTCGCCTTCAGCATTCCGGCCAAGCATGGCGCTCGCCCGAAACCATTCGAAAATTTGTCGCCAAGTATCTTTTACAGCAGGTCTTTTATCAACAATTCGGCCAACTGCACAGCATTAAGCGCGGCGCCTTTGCGTACGTTATCTGACGTCAGCCACACATTTAGTTCCGACAGGTCGTCGATACCATGGCGAACCCGACCAACGTAGACCACATCCTGCCCTACCGCGTCGCCGACCGGTGTCGGGTAATCGCCGGCTTCGACCAGCTCGATGCCGGGGGCGTCTTCCAGCGCGGCGTTGACTTTGGCCAGGTCGATCTCACTCGCCGACTGCAAGGTCACGCTAAAGCTATCGCCAAAAAACACCGGGGCTTGAATGCAAGTGACAGAAATCTTTAATGCAGGCAGCGCCATGACCTGGCGTAGCTCGCGCACCAGGCGCTTTTCCAGCAGCGTATGGCCTTGTTCATCCGGCTTGCCGACCTGAGCCAACAGGTTGAAGGCCATCTGCCGGTCGAAGAATGTCGGCTCCAGAGGACGCACATTGAGCAGTTCGGCAGTCTGGCGCGCCAGCTCGGTGACGGCTTCACGCCCCTGGGCAGAGACTGCAAGGCTCGCCGTCAGGCTGACGCGCTGCAAATCGAGCAAACCCAGCAGCGGTGCCAGTACCACCGCCAGGGTGGTGGCCGAGGGGCTCGGGCTGCTGATCTGGAACGGTTTTTTCAGGTTGGCCAACACGTGTGCATTAGCTTCCGGTACCACTTGCGGCGCCTGATCGGCGGGCAATGCGCCGGACAAGTCGATCACCGAGCAGCCGGCGGCCGTGGCACGCGAAGCGAAACTCAAGGTTACCGCCGGACCAGCGGCAAAGAACACCAGTTGGACCTTGCTGAAGTCGAACTCATCGACTTCTCGCACCCGCACGTTTTTGCCGCGAAACGGCACTGAACTGCCGGCGGATTCGCTGCTGGCCAGCAGGTGCAGGTTGCCGACCGGAAAGTCGCGTTCTTCAAGAATCTGCACGAGCGTTTCGCCGACAGTACCGGTGGCGCCGATCACGGCAATATCAAAGGACTGGCTCATGGTTTTACCTCTGGCGAAACGGGGGGAGCGGCACTTTACCGGGTGGTGGGCATGCAGGCAATTCGACAGGATCCGCGGCGCCCGTCATACCGCCTTCGCGAGCAGGCTCGCTCCAACAGGGAAATCACCAAACCCTGCGGGAGCGAGCCTGCTCGCGAAGAGACCGGAACAGACACCATAAATCCATAAAAAAACCCGCGCCTCTTTCAAGGCGCGGGCTCTTTCATTGCTTCAGTCGATCAACGCTCCAGCAGGATCCGCAGCATGCGACGCAGCGGTTCGGCCGCGCCCCACAGCAGCTGGTCGCCAACGGTGAACGCGCCGACGAATTGCGAACCCATGTTCAGCTTGCGCAGACGACCGACCGGTACGTTCAGGGTGCCGGTGACTTTCGTCGGGCTCAGCTCCTGCATGCTGATATCGCGGTTGTTCGGCACCAGCTTGACCCATGGGTTGTGCTGGCTGATCAATCCTTCGATGTCGGCGATCGGTACGTCTTTGTTCAGCTTGATGGTCAAGGCCTGGCTGTGGCAGCGCATGGCGCCGATGCGCACGCAAATGCCATCCACCGGGATCGGGCTCTTGAAGCGACCGAGGATCTTGTTGGTCTCGGCCTGGGCCTTCCACTCTTCGCGGCTCTGACCGTTCGGCAGTTCCTTGTCGATCCACGGGATCAGGCTGCCGGCCAGCGGTACACCGAAGTTTTCGGTCGGGTACGCGTCGCTGCGCATGGCTTCGGCGACACGACGGTCGATGTCGAGGATCGCGCTGGCCGGGTCGGCCAGTTGATCAGCGACAGCAGCGTGGGTTGCGCCCATTTGCTTGATCAGCTCACGCATGTTCTGCGCGCCGGCACCGGAAGCCGCCTGATAGGTCATGGCGCTCATCCACTCCACCAGGCCGGCTTCGAACAGCCCGCCCAGCCCCATCAGCATCAGGCTGACGGTGCAGTTGCCGCCGATGTAGTTTTTGGTGCCCGCGTCCAGCTGCTGGTCGATGACCTTGCGGTTGACCGGGTCCAGCACGATGACCGCGTCATCCTGCATGCGCAGGCTGGAAGCGGCGTCGATCCAGTATCCCTGCCAGCCGGCTTCGCGCAGCTTGGGGAAGACTTCGCTGGTGTAGTCGCCACCCTGGCAGGTCAGAATCACGTCAAGGGTTTTCAGCTCTTCAATGCTGTAAGCGTCCTTGAGCGGAGCAATGTCCTTGCCCACGGACGGGCCTTGGCCACCGACATTGGAAGTGGTGAAAAACACCGGCTCGATAAGATCGAAATCCTGCTCTTCCAGCATCCGCTGCATGAGCACGGAACCGACCATACCGCGCCAACCGATCAGACCTACACGTTTCATCGCAACTACACCTTCTTGAAATGTGGGCCGCTGCTTTCGGGGGTGAAATGGGCAGCGGGCCCGAGAGATTACAGATTCCGCAGCGCGGCGACTACTGCGTCACCCATTTGCTGCGTACCGACTTTAGTGCAACCGGTCGACCAGATGTCACCCGTGCGCAAGCCCTGATCCAGCACCAGGCTGACGGCTTTCTCGATGGCATCGGCCGCGGCCTGCTGATTGAAGCTGTAACGCAGCATCATGGAGACCGACAGAATGGTCGCCAACGGGTTGGCGATGCCCTGGCCTGCGATGTCCGGTGCCGAACCGTGGCACGGCTCGTACATCCCCTTGTTATTGGTGTCCAGGGACGCCGACGGCAGCATGCCGATGGAACCGGTGAGCATCGACGCCTGGTCAGACAGGATGTCGCCGAACATGTTGTCGGTAACGATCACGTCGAACTGCTTCGGTGCGCGCACCAGCTGCATGGCGGCGTTGTCGACGTACATGTGGCTCAGTTCGACTTCGGGGTAATCCTTGGCCACTTGCTCGACGACTTCACGCCACAACTGGCTGGATGCCAGTACGTTGGCCTTATCCACCGAACACAGCTTCTTGTTGCGCACCATGGCCATGTCGAAACCGACACGGGCGATGCGACGGATTTCGCTTTCGCTGTACGGCAGGGTGTCGTAGGACTGACGTTCGCCGTTTTCCAGGGTACGGGTGCCGCGTGGCGCGCCGAAGTAGATGCCGCCGGTCAGTTCGCGAACGATCAGGATGTCCAGGCCGGACACGATTTCCGGCTTCAGGCTCGAAGCCTCGGCCAATTGCGGGTACAGGATCGCCGGACGCAGGTTGCCGAACAGCCCCAGTTGCGCACGGATTTTCAGCAGACCCCGCTCAGGGCGGATGTCACGCTCGATGGTGTCCCATTTCGGACCGCCCACGGCGCCCAGCAGCACCGCATCGGCCGCACGGGCACGCTCGAGGGTTTCGTCGGCCAGCGGCACGCCGTGCTTGTCGATGGCCGCGCCACCGATCACGTCGTGGCTCAACTCGAAGCCCAGGGCGAACTTGTCGTTGGCCAGTTCCAGAACCTTGACCGCTTCGGCCATGATTTCCGGGCCAATACCGTCACCTGGGAGAATCAGAATCTGCTTGCTCATGCTTTCCTCATGTCATCAGTCGGTGCGCCCAGGGGCGCGCCCGGAAAAATTCTTATCGTTCGGCCATCAGGACCAGCACATCTGTGCTGAACGAACCATCGGCCTCAATCTCAAAATATTCGCGTACTTCGTTGCCCATCGACTGCTGCAATTCGCGGATCGCCGCGCGCATCACCTGCGGCGTACGCATGCGTTCGACCCAGGAGTTGTATTCCAGGCGCAGCCGCTGACGCGTGGTGCTGCGGGTGTGCAACCCTGCCTCACTGACCTGGCGCAACCACTCACCGGCGGAATAATCGCGCACATGACTGGTGTCACGCAGCACTTCGACGCTTTGCAGGTAAGTGTCGAACAACGGGCTGCCCGGTGACAACACATCGATGAACGCCGCCACACCACCGGGTTTCAGCACCCGGCGAACTTCCCGCAGGGCCAGGCCGAGATCGCTCCAATGATGTGCCGAATACCGGCTGAAGACGAAATCAAACTCGCCATCGGCGAATGGCAGGCGCTCGGCGGCGCCAAGGACTGTGGACACGTTGCTCAGCCCACGATCGACCGCGGCAGCGGCAACCACGTCGAGCATCTGCTGCGACAGGTCGTAGGCCACGACTTCTTTCACCAACGCAGCCACGTGAAAACTGACATGACCGGCGCCGCAGCCCAGGTCCAGCACACGGGCATCGCCCTGCCCCGCCAATTCGGCCTGCAGCAGTGCGAATTCGGTGCCTTGAGCGTGAACGGCGCTGCTCAGGTAGGCCGCGGCCTGTTCACCGAATTGCTTCTGGACTACCTGACTGTGTTGGGCAGTGCTGGTCATGGGTGACTTCCTTTTTCAGGGTTTAGTCTTGCGGTGCTTGTTCGGGCTTCTTCGCGAGCAGGCTCGCTCCCACATTTGAAATGCATTCCACTGTAGGAGCGAGCATCTCGCCTTACTCATGCTTACGCGTCGCGAAACAACCAAGGCTGGCTCGCACGATGCTTGGCTTCGAATGCAGCAATCGCATCACCGTCCTGCAAGGTCAGGCCGATATCGTCCAGGCCATTGAGCAGGCAATGCTTGCGGAATGCATCGATTTCGAATTTCAGCACCTTACCGTCCGGACGGGTCACGGTCTGGGCTTGCAGATCGATCTGCAACTGGTAGCCGGGATTGGCCTCGACCTGCTTGAACAGCTCATCGACTTCAGCGTCGCTCAAGATGATTGGCAGCAAGCCGTTCTTGAAGCTGTTGTTGAAGAAGATGTCGGCATAGCTCGGCGCAATGATGCTGCGGAAACCGTATTCTTCCAGCGCCCAGGGCGCGTGCTCGCGGCTGGAGCCGCAACCGAAGTTCTCACGGGCCAGCAACACGCTGGCGCCCTGATAGCGTTCGGCATTGAGGACGAAGTCCTTGTTCAGCGGCCGCTTGGAGTTGTCCTGATACGGCTGCCCCACATCCAGGTAGCGCCACTCATCGAACAGGTTCGGGCCGAACCCGGTGCGCTTGATCGACTTCAGAAATTGCTTCGGGATGATCTGGTCGGTGTCGACGTTGGCACGATCCAGAGGCGCGACAAGTCCAGTGTGCTGGGTAAAAGGCTTCATCGTTACTGCGCTCCTTGGATCAATTCACGGACGTCGACGAAACGACCGTTTACCGCGGCGGCGGCGGCCATGGCCGGGCTGACGAGGTGGGTACGGCCACCGGCGCCCTGACGCCCTTCGAAGTTGCGGTTGGAGGTCGAAGCGCAATGCTCGCCCGACTCCAAGCGGTCAGGGTTCATCGCCAGGCACATCGAGCAACCCGGCTCGCGCCATTCGAAACCGGCTTCGAGGAAAATCTTGTCCAGGCCTTCCGATTCGGCCTGCGCCTTCACCAGACCCGAGCCCGGCACCACGATGGCCTGCTTGATGGTCGACGCCACTTTGCGGCCCTTGGCAATGACCGCAGCAGCGCGCAAATCTTCGATCCGCGAGTTGGTGCAGGAGCCGATGAACACGCGGTCCAGCTGAATGTCGGTGATCGCCTGATTGGCGGTCAAACCCATGTATTTCAAGGCACGCTCGATGGAACCGCGCTTGACCAGGTCCATTTCCTTCGCAGGATCCGGCACGTTCTGATCGACCGCCAACACCATTTCGGGCGAAGTACCCCAGCTGACTTGCGGCTTGATCTGGGTGGCGTCGAGCTCGACGACGGTGTCGAACACCGCATCGGCATCGGACACCAGGTCTTTCCAGGCTTCGACCGCCAAATCCCACTCAGCACCTTTCGGAGCGAACGGACGGCCCTTGACGTAGGCCACGGTTTTTTCGTCTGCTGCCACCAGACCGACGCGCGCGCCGGCTTCGATGGACATGTTGCAGATGGTCATGCGGCCTTCGACGGACAGGTCGCGAATCGCGCTGCCGGCGAATTCGATGGCGTGGCCGTTACCGCCGGCGGTGCCGATCTTGCCGATCACGGCGAGAACGATGTCCTTGGCGGTCACGCCGAACGGCAATTGGCCTTCGACGCGCACCAGCATGTTCTTCATTTTCTTGGCGACCAGGCACTGGGTGGCGAGCACGTGCTCGACCTCGGAAGTGCCAATACCGTGTGCCAGGGCACCGAACGCGCCGTGGGTCGAGGTATGGGAGTCGCCGCAGACCACGGTCATGCCTGGCAAGGTGGCGCCCTGCTCCGGGCCGATGACGTGGACGATGCCTTGGCGGACGTCATTCATCTTGAATTCGACGATGCCGTATTCGTCGCAGTTATCGTCGAGGGTCTGGACCTGCAAACGCGAGACCTGGTCGGCAATGGCTTCGATGCCGCCCTTGCGCTCCGGCGTGGTCGGTACGTTGTGATCCGGGGTCGCGATGTTGGCATCGATGCGCCAAGGCTTGCGCCCGGCCAGACGCAAGCCTTCGAAGGCTTGCGGCGAGGTCACTTCATGGATGATGTGACGATCGATGTAGATCAGCGCAGAGCCATCGTCGCGCTGCTTGACCAAATGCGAATCCCAGAGCTTGTCGTAGAGCGTTTTGCCGGCCATCAGACGGTTTCCTCATCAGCTTGTTTCTATGCCCCGGGCTTTGACAATTTCAATAACCCTTTGGCTTGTGAGGCTGATCCTATGGGGTTACATTAAATAACTCAAATTCATATTTTTTATGCTTTGGATAACCAACTGGAATGCATCCATGGACCTGGCCAATCTCAATGCCTTTATTGCCATCGCCGAGACTGGAAGCTTCTCCGGGGCCGGTGAGCGGCTGCATCTGACTCAACCGGCGATCAGTAAACGCATCGCCGGGCTGGAACAGCAATTAAAGGTGCGACTGTTCGATCGACTGGGCCGGGAAGTCGGCCTGACCGAAGCCGGTCGCGCCCTGCTGCCCCGCGCCTACCAGATCCTGAACGTCCTCGATGATACGCGCCGCGCCCTGACCAACCTCACCGGCGAGGTGACCGGTCGTCTGACCCTGGCCACCAGTCACCATATCGGCCTGCACCGTTTGCCGCCCTTATTAAGGGAGTTCACCCGACGCTACCCGGACGTCGCGCTGGATATTCAGTTCCTCGATTCGGAAGTGGCCTACGAAGAGATTCTGCATGGCCGCGCCGAACTGGCTGTCATCACCCTGGCGCCGGAACCCCACGCGCTGGTCAAGGCCACGCCTGTGTGGGACGACCCGCTGGACTTCGTGGTCGCCCCGGAGCATTCGCTGCTGCACAACGGCAAAGTCAGCCTGGCGGACATCGCCCGCCATCCGGCGGTATTCCCCGGCGGCAACACCTTTACCCACCATATCGTCCAGCGCCTGTTCGAAGCCCAGGGCCTGACGCCGAACATCGCCATGAGCACCAATTACCTGGAAACCATCAAGATGATGGTGTCGATCGGCCTGGCCTGGAGCGTCCTGCCGCGCACCATGCTTGATGATCAAGTTGCACGAATACCTTTACCGGGCATACAACTGTCTCGCCAGCTAGGCTATATCCTGCACACAGAACGGACGCTATCGAATGCAGCACGGGCCTTCATGGCCTTGCTGGAGGCTCAAATCGATCTGCCAGGGACTCAAGGCTAACTTGTGCTACGCCTATAGAGCCGCGAATTCCTGTGCCTAATGCCCACTTCAGCCTAAGGCTTGCCAATGCCGAAATCTGTTGACCGTATTCCGCCGATGCCGCGTATTCAGGCACTTGACCCCAAACGCTCCGAGCAGAGCTGGGAAAGTGCCCCCCAATTGCTGGCCGCCCTGAACGGTGCGCGTCTGGGTGCGTGGTATTGGGATATCGAGCGCGGCCAGATCAGTTGGTCGCGGGGTACACAGGCATTGTTCGGCTTCGATCCACGGCAACCTTTGCCGGCCGATCTGGAATACCTCGATTTGCTGCCCCCCGAAGACCGGGCGAAAGCCGTTCGCGCTTTCCATGCGGTGATCGCCGGAGCCCCCCTGGAACAAGCGATGCACCACCGCATTCGCTGGCCTGACGGCAGCCTGCATTGGCTGGAGATCAACGGCAGCCTGCTGCCGGACAAGCACGGTCGCCCGCGGATGATCGGCGTGATCCGCGAAATCACTCACCAGCGCCAGCGCGAACAAGCGTTGAGCAGTTCGGAAAAACGTTTCGCCACGTTGTTTCACCTGTGCCCGAACATGGTGCTGCTGACCCGCCAGGAAGACGGCCTGATCACCGAAGCCAACCAATATTTCGAAAGCCTGTTCGGCTGGCCGGTGCAGGACGCCATCGGCCGTACCACTCTGGAGCTGGGCCTGTGGGTGCACCCCGAGCAACGGTCGGAACTGGTCAAGGCCACCAAGGCCAAGGGCGAACTGACCAACATGGAGGTGCAGTTTCGCGCCAGCAACGGCCAGATCCACGACGGCATCCTCAGCGCGCAAAAGGTCGAACTCGAAGGTCAGCCCTATCTGCTGAGCACCTTCCTCGACACCACCGAGCGCAAAGCAGCCGAGCACGCGCTCAAAGACAGCCAGGAACGCCTCGACCTGGCCCTGGATTCGGCGCAACTGGGCACCTGGGACTGGCACATCCCCAGCGGCATGCTCTATGGCTCGGCACGCGCCGCGCAATTGCACGGCATGGAGCCCAAACCTTTCCATGAGTCTTTCGAGGAATTTTTCGAAGGCGTGCCCGGCGAAGAACGCAGTTCCATGCGCGACGCCTACCGCAGCTTGCGCGAAGGCCCGGCCGGCAACTATCAACTGACCTATCGCGTGCAACTGCCAGACGGCAGCTCACGCTACCTGGAAAGCCGCGCCCGGCTCTACCGCGATGACAACGGCGTGCCGCTGCGCATGGCCGGCACCTTGCTCGACATCACTGATCAGGTTGAACGCGAACAACGGCTGGTGGCGTCCGAGGAAAAGTTCGCCACACTGTTCCAGGTCAGCCCGGACCCGATCTGCGTGACCCGTCAGGACACCGGGCAGTTCATCGAGATCAACTCCAGTTTCACCCAGACATTCGGCTGGAGCGCCGCCGACGTGATCGGCCGCAGCGCCGACGAAATCGGCCTGTGGGATGCTTCGGCGAAAAGCCTGCAACGGATCGAACAGGTGATCCGCGAACAAGCGCTGAACAACGTGGCGATCATCGTCCAGCACAAGGACGGGCAATCCCTGACCTGCGTGATTTCCAGCCGCCAGATCAGCGTCGGCGACCAGCCGTGCATCGTCACCACCCTGCGCGACATTACCCAGCAACAACGCTCGGAAGCGGCACTCAAAGCCAGTGAAGAGAAGTTCGCCAAGGCATTCCACTCCAGCCCCGATGCCATCACCATCACTGAGCGCGACACCGGGCGCTACCTGGAAGTCAACGACGGATTCAGTCGCCTGACCGGCTACCGCGCCGATGAAGTGATCGGCCGCACGGTGTATCAGGTCGGCATCTGGGCCGAAGAGAAACAACGTTCGGCGTTGCTGGCCGAACTGCAGATCAAGGGCCGGGTCCATCACCAGGAAATGCTCGGGCGCAACAAGCGCGGCGAATTGCTGACCGTCGAGGTCTCGGTGGAGCCGATTACCCTCAATGAAACCGCGTGCCTGTTGCTGACCGCGCGGGACGTCAGCCTGCTGAAAAACGCCGAGGCACAGATCCGCCACCTGGCCTACCATGACCCGCTGACCAACCTGCCCAACCGCGCGTTGCTGATGGATCGCCTGAGCCAGCAGATTGCCCTGCTCAAGCGCCACAACCTGCGCGGCGCGCTGATGTTCCTTGACCTCGACCACTTCAAGCACATCAACGACTCGCTCGGCCATCCGGTGGGCGATACAGTGCTGAAAATCATTACCGCGCGCCTGGAAGCCAGCGTGCGCATGGAAGATACCGTCGCGCGCCTGGGCGGTGACGAATTCGTGGTACTACTCAGCGGGCTTGAAGGTTCGCGCAACGATGTCAGCACCCAAGTACGAGGACTGGCCGACACCTTGCGCGAATTATTGTCCGAGCCTATGTTCCTCGACGGCCAGCGTCTGCAGGTGACACCCAGTATCGGCATTGCATTGATTCCCGATCACGGTTCGACGCCAACCGACCTGCTCAAACGCGCCGATATCGCCCTGTATCGCGCCAAGGATTCGGGGCGCAATACCGCGCAGATGTATCACAACACCATGCAGAAGGCCGCGAGCGAGCGCCTGCGCATGGAGACGGATCTACGCCTGGCGCTGTCCCGGGGTGAGTTTCGCGTGCACTACCAACCCCAACTCGACGCCCGGAACAATCGCATCGTCGGTGCCGAAGCGCTGGTGCGCTGGACCCATCCGGAGCTCGGCGCGCAATCGCCCGCCGAGTTCATCAAGGTACTGGAGGACAGCGGCCTGATCCTGGAGGTCGGCACCTGGATCATCGACGAGGCCTGCCAGGCCTTCAGGCATCTGATTGCCAACGGACTGGTGGACCCGCAGGATTTCAGCCTGTGCGTAAACATCAGCCCACGGCAATTCCGCCAGAATGACTTCGTCGAGCGGATCGAAGAGAGCCTTGCCCGCTACGGCCTGCCCTGCTCGCTGCTGAAACTGGAAATCACCGAAGGCATCGTCATCCAGAACCTGGAAGACACCATCAGCAAAATGCTGCGCCTGAAAAAACTCGGTGTGAGCTTTGCCATGGACGATTTCGGCACCGGCTATTCCTCATTGACCTACCTCAAGCGCCTGCCGGTCGACACCCTGAAAATCGACCAGTCGTTCATTCGCGACGCCACCACCGACCCCAATGACGCCGAGATCATTCGCGCCATCGTCGCCATGGCCCGCAGCCTGGAACTGAAAGTGATTGCCGAAGGCGTGGAGACACAAGACCAACTCGATTTCCTGCAAGGGCTGGGTTGTCACTTTTATCAGGGGTATCTGCACAGCTTGCCGTTGCCAGTAGAAGAGTTTCAAAAATTGCTGAGGTAAAAGAGTCCTCCTGCGGCAGCGCCCACAAATGCCTCCTTCAGCCTTCATACCTGTGTATGAATCGCTTAAACCCACACATGACCCCGCTGACCCTGTGTACGAGTGACGTCGTACATGGTGCGCCTTACATTGAGCCCACGCATTCGGTCAGCAGACAAACGTCTCGCCCCCACCGATGAATGATCGCGGCAGCCGATCATTCTCCTGTGCAACACCCCGGCCACTCTTCCCGATCACAGGGCCGGGTTTTCTGCGCCCGCATACCCGTTATGCGGGCGTTTTTTTTTGAACATTGAGGTGATTCCATGGGTGAATACCGCAAATTATGGTGGTCGTTGATTGGCGTCCTCGGCGTAACCTTCTGCCTGCTCGGATGGTTCGGCCGCGAGATCTATCAGCAGGCACCGCCCATTCCCGAGCAGGTACAAAACGTCGAAGGCAAGACCCTGTTCCGTGCCTCCGACATCCTCGACGGCCAGACCGCCTGGCAGGGCATTGGCGGCATGCAGCTGGGCTCGATCTGGGGTCATGGTGCCTATCAGGCGCCCGACTGGACCGCCGACTGGCTGCACCGCGAGCTGCTCGCCTGGCTGGACCTGGCGGCGCAGCAGACATATGGCAAGGCTTACCAGGCCATCGATGACGCTCAGCAGGCCCTGTTGCGCCATCAACTCAAACGCGAGTACCGCGGCAACCGACTGGTGAACGGTACTCTGGTACTCAGCGAGCGTCGCGTGCAGGCCATCTCGCAAACCGCCGCGTATTACCATGCGCTGTTCGGTAACGACGCGGCGCTGCACGGCAGTCGCGAAAGCTTTGCCATGAAAGAAAACACCCTGCCCGACGCCGCGCGACGTCAGCAGTTGACGTACTTTTTCTTCTGGACCGCCTGGGCTGCCGCCACCGAACGCGACGGCCAGGACGCAACCTTTACCAACAACTGGCCCCACGAACCCTTGATCGATAACCACCCGACCGCAGAGAACATTGTCTGGTCGATTGTCAGTATCGTCGTGTTGCTGGCGGGTATCGGTTTCCTGGTCTGGGGCTGGGCGTTCTTGCGCAACCACGAAGACGGTGAGCCCAAGGTCCCGGCGAAGGATCCATTGAGCCTGATCAAACTCACGCCCTCGCAAAAGGCCCTCGGCAAGTACTTGCTGCTGGTGGGCGCACTGTTCGGCTTCCAGGTATTGATGGGCGGGGTGACGGCGCACTACACGGTCGAGGGCCAGGATTTCTACGGGCTGCCACTGTCGAAGTGGTTCCCCTACTCGCTGACCCGGACCTGGCATTTGCAGAGTGCGATGTTCTGGATAGCCACCGGCTTCCTCGCGGCCGGCCTGTTTCTGGCGCCGTTCATCAACGGCGGCAAAGACCCGAAATGGCAGAAGCTCGGCGTTGATGTGCTGTTCTGGGCCCTGGTATTGGTGGTTGTGGGTTCGTATGCGGGCAATTTCCTGGCCATCGCGCAATTGATGCCACAGCCCTGGAGCTTCTGGCTGGGGCATCAGGGTTACGAATACGTTGACCTGGGCCGCCTGTGGCAAATCGCCAAGTTCGCCGGGATTGTGTTCTGGCTGGTGCTGATGTTGCGCGCCATGGTCCCCGCCCTGCGCCAGCCCGGTGATAAGAACCTGCTGGCGCTGCTCGCGGCGTCGGTGGTGGCCATCGGTCTGTTCTACGGCGCTGGCCTGTTCTACGGCGAGCGCACCAACCTGTCGGTCATGGAATACTGGCGCTGGTGGGTTGTGCATCTGTGGGTCGAAGGTTTCTTTGAAGTCTTTGCCACCACCGCCCTGGCCTTCATCTTTACCAGCATGGGCCTGGTTTCCAAGCGTCTGGCCACCACCGCCACCCTTGGCTCTGCCTCGCTGTTCATGCTCGGCGGCGTTCCCGGCACGTTTCACCACATCTACTTCGCCGGCACTACCACGCCGGTGATGGCCGTGGGCGCAACCTTCAGCGCCCTGGAAGTGGTCCCCCTGATTTTGCTGGGGTACGAAGCCTGGGAAAACTGGCGCCTGAAAGAACGCGCAACCTGGATGACGCAGATTCGCTGGCCGCTGCAATTCTTCATCGCCACGGCGTTCTGGAACATGCTGGGTGCCGGCGTGTTTGGCTTCCTGATCAACCCGCCGATTGCGCTGTTTTACATCCAGGGCCTGAACACCACGCCCATGCATGCACACGCGGCTTTGTTCGGGGTTTACGGCTCGCTGGCGCTGGGCTTCAGCCTGTTGATCCTGCGTTACCTGCGACCAAACCTGCAGTTCAACGACCGACTGATGAACACCGGGTTCTGGTGGCTTAACGGTGGCCTGATGCTGATGATCGTCACCAGCCTCTTGCCCATCGGTATCCTGCAGTTCTACGCGAGCGCCAGCCAGGGCTTGTGGTACGCCCGCAGCGAAGCGTTCATGCAGCAGGACCTGCTGCAAACCCTGCGCTGGGTCCGCACCTTCGGCGACATCGTGTTTCTGGTGGGTGCTTTTGCCGTGATCTGGCAGATCGCCGGTGGCTTACTGTTTTCGTCCCGGCATCCGCGTGTCGTGGAAGTGACCGGGCAGCGTTAAATCGCAGACACAAAGAAGGGCGCCATTGGCGCCCTTCTTGTTGGCCCTGTTTCAGTGTTGCAGAGCCGGCTTTTGCACACCGTTATTGATTGGAATGCGCTTGGCTTTAGCCTCTTCCGGAACCACCCGCAACAGATCGATACTCAACAGACCATTGCTCAGGTCGGCGGCCTTGATTTCGATATGGTCCGCCAGGCGGAACGACAGTTTGAAAGCCCGCTGTGCGATACCCTGATACAGATAAGTGACCTGATCGTCAGCGTCACGCTTTCCACCACTGATGGTCAGCACACCTTTTTCCACCTGCAGATCCAGATCTTCTTCCTGGAAACCGGCGGCCGCTACAACGATGCGATACTGATCGTCACCGTGTTTTTCCACGTTGTAGGGCGGATAAGTACTGCCTGGTTCGTTGCGCAAGGCGGTTTCGAACAGATCATTGAAACGGTCGAAACCGACCGAAGAACGGAACAGTGGAGCCATGGAAAATGTAGTGTTCATGATTCAAATCTCCTGAAAACATATCAGCAAGTTTTTTGTCTCCGCGACCCGAATTCGGCATCGCGTAATCCTTAGATAGGGACCGCTGATTGCTTTTCAAGAGATTTTTTTCAGATTTATTTACCCATTCAAGCCGCTTTTGTTATGCCCAAACCTAATAAATGCGAGACCTGTTCCAGCTCGGTTTCACGACGCAGGACGCTGAACAACTCGACCGCCTCGGGGTAATTGCGCGTCAGCATCGCCAGCCATTGCTTCAATCGTCCCGGCGATTGACGTGGCGTCATCTGCGCCTTGGCCTGCAACCAGAAGTCCTGGAGCAGCGGCAGCAGTTCGGCCCAGGTCATCTCGACGACCTCCTCGCCGGCACGCGCCGCGGCGATTTGCCGAGCCAGATCCGGACGCGATACCAGGCCGCGGCCCAGCATGATGTCTTCCACGCCGCTGATCTCGCGGCAACGGCGCCAGTCATCGACGCTCCAGATATCGCCGTTGGCAAACACCGGCACCTTGACCACGTCCTGTACCCGCGCAATCCATTCCCAGTGTGCCGGTGGCTTGTAGCCGTCGGTCTTGGTCCGCGCGTGAACCACGATGTGTTCCGCGCCGCCTTCGGCCAGGGCCGTTGCACACACCAGCGAGCCGTCCGGGCTGTCGAAACCCAGGCGCATCTTGGCCGTTACCGGAATGTTCGCTGGAACGGCGCGCCGGACATGCTCGACGATCCTGTTCAGCAGCTCAGGCTCCTTGAGCAGCACCGCGCCACCACGGGATTTGTTCACGGTCTTGGCCGGGCAGCCAAAGTTCAGGTCGATCACTTCCGAGCCCAACTCACAGGCCAGCGCGGCGTTTTCCGCCAGGCAAACCGGATCTGAACCCAACAATTGCACACGAAGCGGCACACCGGACGCGGTTCGGGCTCCGGTCAGCAGTTCAGGGCCGAATTTGTGGAAATAGGCCGGCGTCAGCAGTTGATCGTTGATCCGGATAAATTCGGTCACGCACCAATCGATACCGCCCACACGGGTCAGTACGTCGCGCAGGATGTTGTCGACCAACCCCTCCATGGGCGCCAAAGCAATTTGCATGAAAAACACACTCAACGAAAAACGTGCGGCAGTTTACTGGTTTCGGAGGGAATCTGCAGAACATCGCAGATTCCCCTGTGGGAGCAAGCCCGCTCCCACATTGTTAGATTTTGGCAGTATCCAATACCTGCAACGCCGGACCATAGCCCTCAATGAACTCGGCCGGCATGCGCTTGGGCTTGCCGGTGGACAGTTCGATGCAGACGAAGGTGGTTTGCGCGCGCAGCAACGTCGAATTGTCGCTGGGGCGCTTCAATTGGAAATGGCGGGTCATTTTCAGGCGCTGGTCCCAATCGACGATCCAGGTCGCCAATTGCAGCTCGTCGCCTTCATAGGCGGCCGCCAGGTAATCGATCTCATGCCTCACCACCGCCATTGCCCGGTCCAGCCGACGGTATTCGACCAGATCCAGGCCAAGGCGTTGGGAGTGGCGCCAGGCACAGCGTTCGAGCCAGGTCACATACACCGCGTTGTTGGCGTGTCCCAGGCCGTCGATATCTTCGGCGCCCACTTGCAGATCAATAATAAATGGCGTTGCCCGATCCCAGCCCATGCCCCACTCCCGGTCAGATGATTTCGACCGGGGCAGTGTAACGGATGCTCAGGCCGATTGGCGCGATTGCAGGCTACGACCGGCCAGCAGTGATAACACGCCATCAATGACCCGAGGATCAGCAAGGACCCGCTGATGCCCCCCTTCTTCCAGGCGCAACAAACGGCTGTCGAACCAGGCTTCGTGGATCAATTGCGACTCCTTGACCGGAACGAAATTGTCGTCCTCGGCATGGACAATCAGACCAGGCATGTCCAATTGATAGTGCGCAACATCCAGCGTGGCAGCACGCATGCCAACGTCCCTCTCAACCTGGCGAATGAATGCCGAGCGGGCTTTCGGTGGTAATCGCACATAGCGGGCAAAACCACGGAGTACGCCGAGGATTCGCGCCGGTGCGGCAATGCTGACCAGCGTTTCGGTCCGCAAGCCCAGTTGCACGGCAAGCATGGCACTGGCGCCACCCATGGAATGGCCGATGACAGCTTGCAGTGGCGGTAATTCGGCGGCGGCTTCGAGCATGGCACGGGCAAACAACACGACATTCGCCTCGGTACCCGGAGAGCGTCCGTGTGCCGGACCATCGAGGGCAACCACGGTGTAACCGGCATCGACGAGCGCGGTGATAAGACTGGCAAACTGCGTTGGCCGACCTTCCCAGCCGTGCATCAACAGCACCGCCGGCCCCTGCCCCCAACGCAACGCCGAGAGACCGAAACGCAAAGTGATCCGCTCGGACTTTGCCAGCAACGGCAATTCCCAATCACGCGGTGGAAAATCTCGCGGCGTCATGAACGCCAATCGCATTTTACTTGCGACCAGTTTCGGAGCAAACCAACCCAAGGTGCCATTAACGCCACGAACCCACTTCAACGTGCTCATCGCTGTCTCCCAAGGCTTTGCCTTCAGGTCAACGCACCGCAGACTTGGCGGCGCGAAGCAATCGATCGGATAAATCACCAGGACCCAGCGCCCGTGCAAGCGCCAGACCGCCCACCATCAAGGCCATATCGGCCAAAGCTTTGTCGATATCTTCAGGACTGGCCGCCAACTGCGCGACCATCAACTCCAAATGCTCGTTCAGTGCGATCCGGAACGTCTCAGGCAGACGTCCGAGCTCGCCGATCGAGGCCGGGATCGGACACGCAGACTCGCTGGAATCACGGTGTTTGCGTGACAGATAGAACGCAGCGACCAAGGCGCGACGCTCTTCACCGGTCAACTCGGCATCCATGTCGGCAATCAAGTCACGACGGCGACCCAGCAATTGCTTGAACGCCTCCAGCATCATTGCGTCCTTGCTTTCGAAGTGCGCATAGAAGCCGCCGACGGTCAGGCCGGCTGCGCCCATCACTTCGCCCACGCTCGGTTCGGCCGGGCCACGCTGGATCAGCGCTGCGCTGGCGGCCTTGAGAATGCGTTCGCGGGTTTGAGCTTTTTTATCGTTCATCGTTGCCTCCGAATATTACGACTAGAATATTATTCTCATAATAATTTTCTGCAAGTCGTGGATGTGACCGCTGGTCTGAAGAACAGTTTGAAAGAAATGGGGGGATTTGGCCAAACGCCAGACAAACAAAAGGGCCATTCAATAATTGAATGACCCTTATAAAATCCCGCAGAGCGGGTAATCGTGGCGTCCCCTAGGGGACTCGAACCCCTGTTACCGCCGTGAAAGGGCGGTGTCCTAGGCCACTAGACGAAGGGGACACAAACCCTTCTATACAACTGATCAGTGCTGAGTGCTGATCGATTCAAGGCCGGTGTGGCCAGGCCTTGAATTGTAAAATTGGTGGAGCTAAGCGGGATCGAACCGCTGACCTCCTGCATGCCATGCAGGCGCTCTCCCAGCTGAGCTATAGCCCCGGATTTTTCGCCTCGCGGCGGAGCGACATCTTGCAACATCGCTTCTGTAAAACTGGCGTCCCCTAGGGGACTCGAACCCCTGTTACCGCCGTGAAAGGGCGGTGTCCTAGGCCACTAGACGAAGGGGACGCAAACCCTTCTATACAGCTGACCAACGCTGAGTGTTGATCGCTTCAAGGCCGGTGTGGCCAGACCTTGAAGTGTAAATTGGTGGAGCTAGACGGGATCGAACCGTCGACCTCTTGCATGCCATGCAAGCGCTCTCCCAGCTGAGCTATAGCCCCTCATCGTTGATGTCATCGCTGAGGACGGGGCGAATCTTAAGGGCGTATCGAAAGGCTGTCAAACTTATTTTTCAAAAAATTTAAAGTTTTTTGCCGACATAACAATCACTTACCGCCCTCCCCCCGAAAATCCGGGGGAAAGCGCCGAAGAGCAGGATCAAAAGATCGCAGCCTCCGGCAGCTCCTACGGAATCAAACGCAATCAGGCGATAGCGCCCAAGAGCTTTTCCCACTCTTTGTTTTCTTTCTTCGACACGCCGCCCAGCAAGTCGATCGCCTGGCGCAAACGGAAACGGGTCAGGTCCGGACCGAGGATTTCCATCGCATCGAGCACCGACACCGAACTGGCCTGGCCGGTGATCGCCGCGAACATCAACGGCATGGCATCGCGCAGCTTCAGTTCGAGGGATTCGACGACCGCCTGGATGGTCGCGGTGATGCTGTCCTTCTCCCACTGACGCAGGCTTTCGAGCTTCCACAGAATCAACTGCATCAACTGGCGAACCTGATCACCCGAGAGCTTCTTCGATTCGAACAGCTTGGCGTCCGGATTGACACCACCGGCGAAGAAGAACCCGGCCAGCGGCGCGACCTGGCTGAAGGTTTCAACCCGGCCCTGCACATGCGGCGCGATTTTCATCATGTATTCGGAATTGAACGCCCATTTCTGCACGCGCGCGGCGAACTCTTCCACCGGCAGGTCGCGCAACCACTGGCCGTTGAGCCACGACAGCTTCTCGATGTCGAAAATCGGACCACCCAGGGAAACGCGCTTGAGGTCGAAGTTGTCGACCATTTCCTGCAGCGAAAACTTTTCGCGCTCGTCCGGCATCGACCAGCCCATGCGGCCCAGGTAGTTGAGCATGGCTTCCGGCATGAAGCCCATGCGCTCGTAGAAGGTCACCGAGGTCGGGTTCTTGCGCTTGGACAGCTTGCTCTTGTCCGGGTTACGCAACAGCGGCATGTAGCACAGTTCCGGCTGCTCCCAGCCGAAGTATTCGTACAGCAGGATCAGTTTCGGTGCCGATGGCAGCCATTCTTCACCACGCAATACGTGGGTAATGCCCATCAGGTGGTCATCGACCACGTTGGCCAGAAAGTACGTCGGCAGGCCGTCGGTCTTCATCAGGACTTGCATGTCCATGCGATCCCACGGGATTTCGACATCGCCACGCAGCATGTCCGGCACCACGCAGACGCCTTCGCTCGGCACTTTCATGCGGATCACGTGCGGCTCGCCGGCAGCCAGGCGGCGCGCGACTTCTTCCTTGGACAGCAGCAGCGCGCGGCCGTCGTAACGCGGGGTTTCGCCACGGGCCATTTGCTCGGCACGCATCTGGTCCAGCTCTTCAGCGGTACAGAAGCACGGGAAGGCATGGCCCATGTCGACCAGTTGCTGGCAGTACTTCTGATAAATATCGCCGCGCTCGCTTTGACGGTACGGACCATGCGGGCCGCCGACGTCCGGGCCTTCGCTCCAGTCGATGCCCAACCAGCGCAAGGCATCGAAAATCTGCTGTTCGGACTCGCGGGTCGAACGCAACTGGTCGGTGTCTTCAATCCGCAGGATGAACTCACCGCCGTGCTGCTTGGCAAAGCAGTAGTTGAACAATGCGATGTAAGCGGTACCTACGTGGGGGTCCCCGGTAGGCGATGGCGCGATGCGAGTGCGGACGGTGGTCATGGCATGTCTCGAAAAGAATAAAAGCAAAGATTTAACAAGAGGCGAATGGTAACAGGCGCAGACCGCCCGGCTCCAGTGAACAGGGCATTTAAGCCAAGGTTGCGACTGTAACACCCACATGACGCGGTGAATGGCCGAATATCAGCCGATGGCATTTACCGTTTATCGGCTGTATGCCAGATTCACCCGCTGATAACTTTCCTTGCAATTTCTCGACTACAGTCAGCCCCATGCCTGCCCAACTCAAGCGTCGCCTGTTTGGTTTCCTGTTGATTGTCCTGCTGGTTGCCGGGGGCTTTTTTGCCCATTGGTTCCTCAAGGGACGTTTCTATGAAAGCACTGACAACGCGTATGTCCAGGGCGAGATCACCCGTGTGTCGAGCCAGTTGGGCGCGCGCATCGATCAGGTGCTGGTGCAAGACAACCAGCACGTCGAGAAAGGCCAATTACTGATCAGGCTTGAAGGCGATGATTTCCGCCTCGCCGTCGACCGCGCCAACGCCACCCTCGCCACCCGCCAGGCCGAGCGCCTGCAAGCCCAGAGCAAACTCACCCAGCAGGCCAGCCTGATTGCGGCCAGCGAAGCGCAAGTCGCATCCAGCCAGGCCAGCCTGGGTCGCTCGCAGATCGACCTGTCCCGCGCCCAGACCTTGCGCAAGCCCGGCTATGTCTCGGAGGAACGGGTGACCACCCTCTCCGCCGACAACCACATTGCCCGCTCGCAACTGACCAAGGCCCAGGCGGATGCCCAAAGCCAGCGACAGCAAGTGAACGCGCTGAGCGCCGAGATCAAGCGCCTCGACGCGCAGATCGCCAACGCCAGGGCCGATCAGGCCCAGGCCGAGTTGAACCTCACGCGCAGCGAAATTCACGCGCCCATCAGTGGCCTGATCGGTCAGCGCGCCGCGCGCAATGGCCAGTACGTGCAGGCCGGCGCCTATCTGCTGTCGATCGTTCCCGATGAAGACATCTGGATTCAGGCCAACTTCAAGGAAACCCAGATTGGCCATATGCAGCCCGGCCAAAAAGCGGAATTGACTTTCGATGCCTATGGCGACACGCCGATTGAAGCCCGGGTCGACAGCCTGTTCGCCGCCTCGGGCGCGCAGTTCAGCCTGTTGCCGCCGGACAATGCCACGGGCAACTTCACCAAAGTCGTACAACGGATTCCGGTAAAACTGACCTTCGCCGCCGACAACCCCTTGCGCGGCAAGATCCGCCCAGGCATGTCGGTCACCGTCAAAGTGAATATCAAGGACACCCCTGACGAGGTCACTGCCCATGTGAGCATTAAAGACGCCGCTGGCGATGGCCGGTGATCAACTGATCCGTCCGGTCGGGGAACCGACGCGGCGGGACTGGATTGCGGTGATGAGCGTGATGCTCGGCGCGTTCATGGCGGTGCTCGACATCCAGATCACCAATTCATCGCTCAAGGATATTCAGGGCGCGCTGTCGGCGACCCTGGAAGAAGGCTCATGGATTTCCACCTCGTACCTGGTGGCGGAAATCATCATGATCCCGCTGACTGCCTGGCTGGTGCAGCTGCTGTCGGCGCGGCGCCTGGCGGTGTGGGTGTCCCTCGGTTTTCTCGTCGCCTCGCTGCTGTGTTCAATGGCATGGAGCCTGGAGAGCATGATCGTCTTTCGCGCCTTGCAGGGCTTTACCGGCGGCGCGTTGATTCCGCTGGCGTTTACCCTGACCCTGATCAAACTGCCCGAGCATCACCGCGCCAAAGGCATGGCCATGTTCGCCATGACCGCCACCTTCGCCCCGTCCATCGGCCCGACCCTCGGCGGCTGGCTGACGGAAAACTGGGGCTGGGAATACATTTTCTACATCAACATACCGCCCGGCCTGCTCATGATCGCCGGCCTGATGTATGGCCTGGAGAAGAAGGAAGCACACTGGGAACTGCTGAAAAGCACCGACTACACCGGGATAGTCACCCTCGGCGTGGGCCTGGGCTGCCTGCAGGTATTTCTGGAGGAAGGCCATCGCAAGGACTGGCTCGAATCCAATCTGATCGTGGCCCTCGGCAGTATCGCGCTGGTCAGCCTGATTACCTTCGTGATCGTGCAGTTTTCCAAGCCCAATCCGCTGATCAACCTCGGCATCCTCGGCAATCGCAACTTCGGTCTGTCGAGCATTTCCAGTGTCGGGATGGGTGTCGGCCTGTATGGCTCGATCTATCTGCTACCGCTGTATCTGGCGCAAATCCAGAACTACAACGCCCTGCAGATCGGCGAAGTGATCATGTGGATGGGCGTGCCGCAGTTGTTCCTGATTCCGCTGGTGCCCAAGTTGATGAAGGTTGTCTCGCCCAAATGGCTGTGCACGATTGGCTTCGGCCTGTTCGGCCTGGCGAGTTTTTCCTCGGGGGTCTTGAACCCGGACTTCGCCGGCCCGCAGTTCAACCAGATCCAGATCATCCGCGCGCTGGGTCAGCCACTGATCATGGTCACTATCTCGTTGATCGCCACCGCCTACATCCTGCCTCAGGATGCGGGCTCGGCGTCGAGCCTGTTCAACATCCTGCGCAACCTCGGAGGCGCCATCGGTATCGCCCTGCTTGCCACGTTGCTGGATGCGCGAACCAAGACCTACTTCGATTATTTGCGCGAGTCCATTGTGCCGAGCAATCCGCAGGTGGCCGAGCGCCTGGCGACATTGACCGATAAACTGGGCAGTGAAACGGCAGCGCTGGGCAAACTCAGCGAGATCGCCCACCAACAGGCGTCGATCATGGCGTACAACGATGCGTTTCATTTTGTCGGGATTGCGCTGGGGATCAGTATGTTGGCGGTGTTGTTGACCAAGACATTGCCGGCCGGACTGAAAGCCGGGGAAGCACACTAAGACCGAGGTGCCCCTTTCGCGAGCAGGCTCGCTCCCACAAGGTCCAATGTGATCCCTGTGGGAGCGAGCACGCTCGCGAAGAGGACATCACAGACACCGCAAATCTCAAACCGTGATCAACCGCTCCCGCAACTTGGCTATCTCATCACGCATCTGCGCCGCGGCTTCAAACTCCAGGTCACGGGCGAGTTGGTACATCTTCTCTTCCAGGGCCTTGATGCGTTTGGCGATCTCGCCCGGCGAGCGCAACTCGGCTTCGTACCGGGCGTTTTCCTCGGCAGCCTTGGCCATGCCCTTGCGCTTCTTGCTGCGCGAACCCGGCACGGTGGCGCCTTCCATGATGTCGGCAACGTCCTTGAACACCCCTTTGGGCGTGATGCCGTTGGCCAGGTTGAAGGCGATCTGCTTGTCGCGCCGGCGCTCGGTTTCACCCATCGCCCGCTCCATGGAGCCGGTGATGCGATCGGCATAGAGAATCGCCCGACCGTTGAGGTTACGCGCCGCGCGGCCGATGGTCTGGATCAGCGAGCGCTCGGAACGCAGGAAGCCTTCCTTATCCGCATCAAGGATGGCCACCAGCGACACTTCCGGCATATCCAGGCCTTCGCGCAGCAAGTTAATCCCTACCAGCACATCGAAAGTGCCGAGGCGCAGATCGCGGATGATTTCCACCCGCTCGACGGTGTCGATGTCCGAGTGCAGGTAACGCACACGCACACCGTGGTCAGCCAGGTAATCGGTCAAGTCTTCGGCCATGCGCTTGGTCAGCGTGGTGACCAGCACCCGCTCCTCGACCGCCACCCGCTTGCTGATTTCCGAGAGCAGGTCGTCGACCTGGGTCAGCGCCGGGCGGATCTCCACTTGCGGGTCAACCAGGCCGGTCGGACGCACCACTTGTTCAACCACTCGACCGGCGTGCTCGGCTTCATAGTTACCCGGGGTCGCCGAGACGAAAATCGTCTGCGGGCTGATGCTTTCCCATTCGTCGAAACGCATCGGTCGGTTATCCAGCGCCGATGGCAGGCGGAAGCCGTACTCCACCAAGGTCTCTTTGCGCGAACGGTCACCTTTATACATGGCACCGACCTGCGGCACGCTGACGTGGGATTCATCGATCACCAGCAAGGCGTCCGCCGGCAAATAGTCATAAAGGGTCGGTGGCGGCGCCCCGGCTTCACGGCCGGACAGGTAGCGCGAGTAGTTTTCGATGCCGTTGCAATAGCCCAGTTCGAGGATCATCTCCAGGTCGAAACGGGTGCGCTGCTCCAGACGCTGGGCTTCCACCAGTTTGTTGTTGGAGCGCAGGTATTCCAGACGTTCCTGTAACTCGACCTTGATCCCTTCGACCGCGCCCATCAGGGTTTCCCGCGGCGTCACGTAGTGGCTTTTCGGGTAGAAGGTGAAGCGCGGCAGCTTGCGGATGACTTCGCCGGTCAACGGATCGAACGCTGACAGGCTTTCCACTTCGTCATCGAACAGCTCGATGCGGATCGCTTCAAAATCGGATTCCGCCGGGTGGATATCAATCACATCGCCGCGCACACGGAAGGTTGCACGCGCGAATTCCATGTCGTTACGGGTGTACTGCAGGTCGGCCAGGCGCCTCAGCAACTCACGCTGATCGAGCTTGTCGCCGCGATCGACGTGCAACACCATCTTCAAATAGGTTTCCGGGCTGCCCAAACCGTAGATGCACGACACCGTGGTGACGATGATCGCGTCCTTGCGCTCCAGCAATGCCTTGGTCGCGGACAGGCGCATCTGCTCGATATGATCGTTGATCGAGGCGTCTTTCTCGATGAAGGTGTCGGAAGACGGGACATAGGCTTCGGGCTGGTAGTAGTCGTAGTAGGAAACGAAATACTCCACGGCGTTGTTCGGGAAGAACGCCTTGAACTCGCCGTACAACTGCGCCGCCAGGGTCTTGTTCGGTGCCAGCACCAGGGTTGGACGCTGCACTTGCGCGATCACGTTGGCGATGCTGAAGGTCTTGCCCGAGCCGGTCACACCGAGCAGCGTCTGGTGCGCCAGCCCGGCTTCGATGCCCTCGACCATCAGGCGGATGGCTTCCGGCTGATCGCCGGCAGGCTCGAAGCGGGTGACTAGCTGGAATTCAGACATGCATACCTCTCGGTTCTCGGAGCAAGGAATCGCGCCTGCGCGGGCAAACCGGCAGGAACAAGAATGGCCGCAAACGACGAACGTCGCCCGAGGAAAAAACTGGATTGTGCTCAATGTGGTGCCGATTGCCTGTGCTTTCAAGGCAAACGTCCTACATCCCACGAAGTCTTTGACGCAGCCAATCGACTAACGGTCGAAAAATAATAGGAAAAACTTACCGCAAAAGCCGAATCGTCTGTCGCCATCAATCGCAGATGGCCTCTATACTAGCTCCCCGTTTGTGCACCGCTCTAGTGCATTCGGCTGGAGCGCGACACGTCCCTCCACTCTCCATTCAGAGCCGCCGCAAAAATGAGCCTGTTCTCCGCTGTCGAAATGGCACCACGCGATCCAATCCTGGGCCTCAACGAAGCATTCAACGCCGATACCCGTACTGACAAAGTCAATCTGGGGGTCGGTGTTTACTGCAACGAGGAGGGGCGAATTCCACTCCTGCGCGCCGTTGTCGAAGCCGAGACGATTCGCGTCGCTCAACACGCTTCCCGTGGCTACCTGCCGATCGACGGCATTGCTGCTTACGACCAGGCCGTGCAAAAACTGCTGTTTGGCAATGATTCGCCGCTGATCGCTGCTGGCCGCGTCATCACCACCCAGGCCGTTGGCGGTACCGGCGCACTGAAGATCGGAGCTGACTTCCTCAAGCAACTGCTGCCGAACGCTGTCGTGGCGATCAGTGACCCGAGCTGGGAAAACCACCGCGCACTGTTCGAAACCGCTGGTTTCCCGGTGCAGAACTACCGTTACTACGACGCCGCGACCCACGATGTGAACCGCGCCGGCCTGCTGGAAGACTTGAACGCCCTGCCTGACGGCTCGATCGTTGTGCTGCACGCCTGCTGCCACAACCCGACGGGTGTCGACTTGAGCCCGGCGGATTGGAAAAACGTTCTGCAAGCCGTGAAGGCCAAAGGTCACGTGCCGTTCCTCGACATGGCCTACCAGGGCTTTGGCGATGGTATCGACGAAGACGCCGCCGCCGTGCGCCTGTTCGCCGAGTCGGGCCTGACCTTCTTCGTTTCCAGCTCGTTCTCCAAATCCTTCTCGCTGTATGGCGAGCGCGTTGGCGCCCTGTCGATCGTCAGCGAATCCAAAGAAGAAAGCGCGCGCGTGCTGTCGCAAGTCAAACGCGTGATCCGCACCAACTACTCCAACCCGCCGACCCACGGTGCAAGCATCGTCGCTGCCGTACTGAACAGCCCGGAACTGCGCGCCCAGTGGGAAGCTGAACTGGCCGAAATGCGCCTGCGCATTCGTGGCATGCGCACCCAGATGGTCGACCTGCTGGCGAAAAACGCACCGCAGCGCGATTTCAGCTTCGTCGGTCGCCAGCGCGGCATGTTCTCCTATTCCGGCCTGAGCGTTGAACAGGTTCACCGCCTGCGCAACGAGTTCGGTATCTATGCCCTGGACACCGGTCGTATCTGCGTGGCAGCGTTGAACCAGAGCAACATCAAGGTCGTGACGGATGCGATCGTTCAGGTGATCTGAACCGCGCCGTGATGCGCAAAACGGGAAGCCAAATGGCTTCCCGTTTTTTATAGGCTCCAGAAAATTCTCAAACCACCCACCAAGCCCTCTAAACTCTACGCAGATCAACTGTGGGAGCGAGCCTGCTCGCGAAGGCGTCAGTCCAGTCGATGATGCGTTGAATTGACTATCGCCTTCGCGAGCAGGCTCGCTCCCACATTGGATTTGTGTACACCCTGAATTCTGACGAGTACCAAAATGAAAATCGATGACCTACGCGCTGAGCGCGATGACCGCGACGACCTGGATGACTTCATCCCCCGTACCCCGGCCAAACGCGGCAACAACCTGGTGATGCAAGTCGCTGCCGGCGTGTTTCTCGGCGGTTTGGCTCTGTGGCTGGTGCAACTGGGCGCCACGGCGCTTTACGCCAAGCTGATGATGGGCACGATTACCTTTGGTGGTTAGGCCAGTTCGCTCGCGCGCTGGCTGGCAGCATCGTCAAACGCGACATAGAGCGATTCAGCAACCTGACTCTTGATCGCCTTGGTGCTTTCCAGGCCCAGGACAAAGCCTTCGGCCTTGCCACCCGCGCGGTTCAATTCTTCAGCGGAGCCAGCCTGAGTGATGGCGTCGAACAGCTTCTCAGCGTGCGGGCCGACACCTTTGGGCAGGCTGATCTGAGCGATGCTCATGCGAACACCTCATCGATTAGAGGTGTTGTTGTGGTCAAGCGAGTCATGGCGCGTACCTTTTCGGCGAATGGCCGGCAGCGCGTGTAACCACTTCCGGGCGGTCATGGTAGACCTCTGAAGCGATTCTGGTAACCGACAATCATCGATAAACCACCGTCCGTCCCATTGAATCCGTCAACTTGCTATCCGATGCTTGACTTCTCTTTTTGAATCAGTAACATAGGCGCCATTCCGCGATAGCTCAGTTGGTAGAGCAAGTGACTGTTAATCACTGGGTCCCTGGTTCGAGTCCAGGTCGTGGAGCCAGACAAGGTTCGCAGAAGGCTTTCAAGTCTGCGACCAACAAAAACCCGCCTTATGGCGGGTTTTTTCGTTTTGGCGTTTCCTGCTTACACCTGAGACTTCACCGTCTGCCGGGGCAACTCTCCAAACCGCTGCCGATAGTAATTGGCAAACCGCCCAACATGCCCAAATCCGAACTCCAACGCCACCTCAGTCACACTGGAGTGCGGCCGCGCCAGCAAGAACTCCCGAGCAGCTTCAAGCCGTAAACCGCGCAGGCGGTCCATCGGGCTTTGGCCGTATTCGCGCTGGCATAACGTGTTCAAACTGCGAATGCTCACTCCGGCGGCACCCGCCAGTTCAGCCAGGGTGATGCCCTGGGCCAGGTGTTCGCGCATACAGGCGTCGATTTTTTGCAGTTGGCGGGTGGGTTGGCGCAAAGACGATTCTTGTTGCGCAGCACCACAATGGCTGAGCAGAAACAGCGGCAGACTTTGCTCCACATGCTGCAACCAACGCGAAGGCGCCGCGCTTGCCTCGCCGTCAGGCAAATGCTCCAGCAACTCGCTGACCAGACGAAACCAGCGCATCGCCAGCGGTCGCTGCAGGCGGCTGACCGGCGCCAGCGTGAAGCCCGATGGCAAGTCATCGGCCAGGGCACTCTGGCCCGCGTCGAGCAAGGTGCGTGGCAGTTTCAGGATCAGTTGCTCACAGCCCTCCTCCCATACCACGCGAGCTTGTTCACGCGGGGACAGAATCGCCACTTCTCCGGGGCTCACGCCATAGCCCATGCCGTCGGATTCAAGGGTGGCGCTGCCGCGCAGTGGCATCTGTACCAGCACGAAATCTTCGAAAGGTTGCGGCCGGATTTCGACCTGGCCACCATAACGCAACGCATAAAGCTCGCAGCTGGCGACCTGGCCGCGATAGAACGCCGTATCGACGCCGCCCCGTGGCCAATCCAATTCATGCTCCACCAGCGCTTGCCCCATCAGGCGCTGGGTTTCTTGCGCCGAGCGGCTGGTGAAGACCGGCTCGCGGCACATCAGCGACAAGTTCAGGCCCACGCTGTTGGCGGTGGCCGACTGTAAGGCCGTCATCTCATAGCGACCGGTTGCGACGGGCTTCGCTGCGCTGCAGAGTGGCACTGGGCGTTTCGTTGAACAGCTTGCGGTATTCGCTGGCGAACCGACCCAAATGCGAGAACCCCCAGCACATCGCGATCACGGAGATGTTGCGCACCGAGGCGTCTTCGAGGATTTCCTGGCGCACCGCGCCGAGGCGATACTTTTTCAGGTAAGCCATGGGCGAGACGCCAAAGTGCTTGCGAAAGCCTTCGAACAGTTTGAAGCGAGACACGCCTGCCGCCGCCTCGATATCTTCCAGGTGCATGTCTTCGCGGGCGTTGCTTTCGATGAAATCCTTGGCGCGCACCAGGTAGTACGGCAACTTGACGGCCAGTTGCTCACGCAGTTCGGCGCTGTAGTTGTTGGGTTGAGAAAGGATCAGGCCCTTAATCAGCGCGCTTTCGATATCGCGGGTGAAGAACACCTGATTGAACAAGTCCTGACCACGCTCCAGCTCATCGATGTAGTAACGGGCCAGCCGCCACCAGGAGGCAGAGGCGCCGTTGACCGCGTCCATCACCGGTTCGAACTTGAGCGGCATTTCCAGCGGGCGTTGCAGCATGCCTTCGAGGGTCTGGCGCATGGCCATGCGGGTGATCACCACGGAGATCTTGTGACAGTCACCGGCCATGGTCAGGGTCTGGGTTTCATGGGGTGTCACGATCAGGCCCTGGTCCTGGTTGGAGTACAACCGGCGACCGTCCTTGAGCAGTTCCTGCTCGCCGCGAATCGGCAGGCTGAGGCTGTAGCAATTGAGGTGCTCGGCATCCTCGACGCCGATGGTCACGTCGGTGCCGTATTCCATCCGGCCCAGGGTCGTGGACATGGATTTGAACACATTGGCCTTGTGGTGAAACTGAATCCGGTTCGGCTGGCGGGTCTGCAGTTCGTGCGGCCCGCAAATGCCGGCCATCCACGCACGGGCACCGGCCAGGTCATAACGATCGATGCGGATATCTCGAAATTGGACAACATGTGGTTCGGTCATGTCAGTACACCCACGGCAATGAACATCGACACGCTCTTCGGCGCGTATTTTCATTGAGGTTGCAAGGGCTATGCCCAGCCGGTGCGAACAGGCGATATCCGCATTTTTCGGCTAGTAATCGGAAACTATCTGGATATCGAACGCGTTGCAGGGGGCTGATGCGCACAGCAACGGTGCCGGCAATGGTCGACGCCAAGGGTAAAGCGCTACCCAAGGCGTCACTTCAGCGCACAACCGCGTTCGATTTCAGGGCGGGACGTTACCAAAATTTCCAGGTGTAGGTGGTGATCAGGCGGTTCTCGACCCAGTCATTACCGTGGCTGAACTTGGCGACGACATTGCCGGCCTCCACCCCCACGCCTTTGAGCGGACCGCTTTGCACCACATAAGACAGCACCAGGTTGCGCTCCTGCTCCGCCGCCTCGCTCAGGTTGTCGCCACGGTCCACCGAGGTGCCCTTGAAGTAACGCGTCATGAAATTCAGGCCCGGCACGCCGAGGGCGGCAAAGTCGTAGTCATAACGCAGTTGCCAGGATTTTTCGTTGGGTTTGATGAACGCCACCCGCGACCAGTTCACCAGAAACGGCTGCGGGACGTAACCGCCCAGGGTTGGGAAGTTGCTGTCGCCGAGCATGCGCTGGTACCCCACGCCGAAGCGATGCCCGCCCTTTTTCAGCGAGGTCATGGCGCCGTAGGATCGGTTGTCGATGTCGCCATAGAGGGCGTCACCGTCTTCGCTGTTGTTGAAGTAACGCAGGTCGGTCTTCAATGCATAACCGTCGCCCAGGTCGGCCAGATGGGTGATGCCCAGGTAGTGCTGCTGGTAGATGTCTTCCAGTTGTGCGTAGAAATAGGTGCCGGTCAGCGATGGGGTCAAGGCATAGCTGGCACCGGCGAGGTTGAGGCCGTCACTGCCGTGCCGCACGCCGGAGCCGGTCTGCAGATACAGTTTTTCGTAGTTGGAGGAATTACGCGCACCGATCTCCGTAAGCCGCCCAGCAGTCAATGTCAGGCGGTCGACTTCCTTGGATTCGAGCAAGGCACCGCGATAGGTCGTCACCAGTTGGCGCGAATCGTCAATGATCACCACCGGCAGAAACGGCCGCAGCTCACCGACCTTCAACTCGGTTTTCGAATAGCGCATTTTCAACGTCACACCACCGCGACCGTATTCATCGGCCTGCTCCTGCCGGCTCTGGCTGTAAGGGATGATCGTGTCATCGCCGCGCCCGCCACCGCCGTCCAGTCGATAGGCATATTGCGCCTCTGCATCGAGACCGAACTGCACCGGGCCTTCGGTATAGCCGGAGGCGAAACGCAGGTCGAAACCCTGAGTCCAACTGCCCACCCGCGAATGGGGTGGGTTGTTTTCCTTGTAATCCCGATCAATGTAGAAGTTTCGCGTACCCAGCGTCAGCTTGCTGTCATTGACCACATCCGCCTGTGCCAACAATGGCGTCAGCAAGCCCACTGTTTGAACGCCTCGAACTAACCACGCTTTATGCAACATATTATTTCTTCCCCCTGCCGCTTATATAGCAACGCATGAATAAAAGGCCCTTCTGGTACAAAACCCAAGGCCATGTGCAATGGCAGTTTCCAGTGACCTGCAGCGAGACACTCTGGTGGTGCTTCGATTGAAATTAAGCCGTAACAAGTTCATCAGCGGCTATCCCGTTACTGAACGACAAATAGCCATTTGCTCAGCCGCCTAGCGCAGTAAAAGCCCGCATTTAAAGGGCTTCATCACCCGCAACCGCAGATCGGAGCTTATTTTCCGGATGGGTTTCCACTAATAAGCGGATAGACCCTGCCAGCCACCACGTCATTAAATGAAGCCATGAATTAGCCCATTGGCCGAGGACTGGGATATGACAACTGCACGAAGTGTCGAACAGTGGAAAAGTTATATAGAAAGTTGCCTGGACTTCCGTCCGCAAGACGGCGTTTATCGCATTGCCCGCGATATGTTTACCGACCCGGAACTGTTCGACCTGGAAATGGAACTTATTTTCGAGAAGAACTGGATCTACGCCTGCCACGAAAGCGAGATTGCCAATAATCACGACTTCATGACGATGCGTGCCGGGCGCCAGCCGCTGATCATCACCCGCGACGGGGAAGGTCGTCTCAATGCCCTGATCAACGCCTGCCAGCACCGCGGCACCACCCTCACCCGCGTCGGCAAGGGCAACCAGTCGACCTTTACCTGCCCCTTCCACGCCTGGTGCTACAAAAGCGACGGTCGCCTGGTGAAGGTCAAGGCACCGGGGGAATACCCCGAAGGCTTCGACAAGGCCACCCGCGGCCTGAAAAAGGCCCGTATCGAAAGCTACAACGGCTTTGTGTTCGTCAGCCTCGACGTGGAAGGCACCGACACCCTCGAAGACTTCCTCGGTGACGCCAAGGTGTTCTTCGACATGATGGTGGCGCAGTCACCGACCGGTCAGCTCGAAGTGCTGCCGGGCAAGTCGGCCTACACCTACGACGGCAACTGGAAACTGCAGAACGAAAACGGCCTGGACGGCTATCACGTCAGCACCGTCCACTACAACTACGTGGCCACCGTGCAGCACCGCCAGCAGGTCAACGCCGAAAAAGGCCTGAGCGCCAGCGACACCCTGGACTACAGCAAGCTGGGCGCCGGCGACAAAGAAACCGACGACGGCTGGTTCGCTTTCCACAACGGCCACAGCGTACTGTTCAGCGATATGCCCAACCCGGCGGTGCGCCCCGGCTACGCCAGCATCATGCCGCGCCTGGTCAAGGAGCATGGCCAGGGCAAGGCCGAATGGATGATGCACCGCCTGCGCAACCTGAACGTCTACCCGAGCATGTTTTTCCTCGATCAGATCAGCTCGCAACTGCGGATCATCCGCCCGCTGGCCTGGAACAAGACCGAGATCAACAGCTTCTGCCTGGGCGTGGTCGGCGAGTCAGATGCCGATCGGGAAAACCGCATTCGCCAGTTCGAAGACTTCTTCAACGTGTCCGGCATGGGCACCCCCGACGACCTGGTGGAGTTCCGCGAAGCCCAGCGTGGATTCCAGGCCCGCCTGGAACGCTGGAGCGACATTTCCCGCGGCGAAGGCAAGTGGGTCGAAGGCCCCACCCGCAACAGCGAAACCATTGGCATCGCCCCGGCGCTGACCGGCACCGAGTTCACCCATGAAGGCCTGTACGTCAACCAGCACGCCAACTGGCAGCGCTTTTTGCTCGAAGGCCTGGCGCGCAAGGCGGCCGAACAACAACCGTTGAAACTGCGTGAGGTGTGAACATGAATTCGCAACTGCAATACCGCGTCGAGCAATTTCTTTACCGCAATGCCGAGGCCTGCGATGCCCAGGACTGGGACACCTACCTGGCCATGTTCAGCGACGACAGCGAATTCCACCTGCCGCAATGGGATTCGGAGCACGTCTACACCACCGATCCGAAAAAAGGCATGTCGCTGATCTATTACCCCAACCGGGGTGGACTGGAAGACCGGGTGTTCCGCATCCGCACCGGCAAAGCGGCGTCGACCATTCCGATGCCGCGCACCCTGCACCTGATCAGCAACGTGCGCATCGCGCCGCTACAGGACGATGAGCTGGAGGTGCGCGTCAACTGGCACACCCTGTACTACCGCATGCAGACCGCCGAGCAATTCTTCGGCCGCGCCACCTACCGTCTGCGCCCCGACGGCGAGAGCTGGAAGATCGCCCGCAAACACGTGGTGCTGCTCAACGACACGATCAACTCCGTGCTCGATTTCTACCATCTCTGAACCCTGCGGATAAACGCTCATGACGTACAAGGTCGCCTTCAGTTTCGCCGACGGCAAAACACTCTTCTGCAACGTGCAGAACAATGAAATCCTGCTCGACGCGGCCCTGCGCAGCGGAATCAAGATTCCGTTGGACTGCCGCGAAGGAGTTTGCGCGACCTGCCAGGGCCGCTGTGAATCCGGGCAGTACACCCAGGACTACGTGGACGATGAGGCCCTGTCGAGCAGCGACCTGGCCGAGCGCAAGGTACTGACCTGCCAGACCCGCGTGCAATCGGATGCAGCCTTCTACTTCGACTTCGACTCCAGCCTCTGCGGCAGCAGCGGCCCGAGCAGCCTGCAAGGCACCGTGAGCGAGGTGCGACTGGTCTCGCCAACCACCGCCATCATGCACGTGGAAGTCGGTGCCGCGGGCGCGGCGCTGGACTACTTGCCGGGCCAGTACGCGCGCCTGCAAGTACCGGGCACCGAGCACCGCCGCTCGTACTCCTTTGCCTGCGCGCCAGGCAACAGCCACCTGCAGTTTCTCATTCGCCTGCTGCCCAGCGGCGTGATGACCGACTACGTGCGCGATCGTTGCCAGGTCGGCGATGTGATCCACATGGAAGCGCCGCTGGGTGCCTTCTATTTGCGCCATATCGACCGACCGCTGGTGATGGTGGCGGGCGGCACCGGGCTGTCGGCGTTCCTGGGCATGCTCGAGCAGATCGCCGAGCAGCACGGCTGCGGTCACCCGGTGCACCTGTACTACGGCGTTCGCGAGGCTGCGGACCTGTGCGAGGTCTCGCGCATCGAGGCCTATGCCGCACGAATTCCGGGGTTCCGTTTCACGCCTGTGGTCAGCAACCCCAACCCCGACTGGCCGGGCAAGACCGGCTACATCACCGAACACCTGGAGTTGGCCGAGTTGCGTGACCAGCCATTCGATCTGTACCTGTGCGGCCCACCGCCGATGGTCGAGTCGATCAAGGACTGGCGCCAGCAGCACGGCCTGGATCAAAGCCGCCTTTACCTGGAGAAGTTCACCGAGAGCAACAGCTGACACAGCGCCCCATAACAACAATCAATCGGCCCGACCGAACACTGAATCACTGCCCTCATCGATATCCCCCGTGCGTTGGCACGACCTACTTCATAGGCCGCCTCATGAAAAACCTGGTATTGCGTGCATGTCTGGCAACCTCCCTCTGCGCAGCGACTGCTGCCCAGGCCGTGGAGCCTGTCCGAATCGGTTTCATCACCACCCTCTCCACCCCCGCCGGCTACCTGGGCGAAGACTCGCGCGACGGCTTCCAGCTGGCGATCGATCAGGAAGGCGGCAAGCTCGGCGGCGTGCCGGTGCAACTCATCGTGGAAGATGATGGCCTGCAACCGGCCAAGGCCAAGCAGATCGCCGACCGCATGAGCCTGGACGGCATATCGCTGTACACCGGGGTGATTTTTTCCAACGTACTGGCGGCCGTGATCAACACCGCGACCAAGGACGGTTTCTACGTCAGCAACAACACCGCGCCCTCGACCCTGGCCGGTGAAAAGTGCATGGCCAACTACTTCGTCGGCTCCTACCAGAACGACACGCCGCACGAGATGGCCGGTGTCGCCGCCAATGAGCTGGGCTACAAAAAAATGGTGATCCTGGCGCCCAACTATCAGGGCGGGCGTGACGCATTGGCTGGCTTCAAGCGCACCTTCAAGGGCGAAGTGACCGAGATCTACACCAAGCTCAACCAGCTCGACTTCTCGGTGGAACTGGCGCGCGTGCGCTCGCTGGCGCCGGATGCGATCTTCCAGTTTCACCCCGGTGGTGGCGGCATCAACTTCGCCAAACAGTACGGTGGCTCAGGCCTGTCAGCACACATCCCGATGGTGGTGCCGGTGTTCTCCATGGATGAGCGCATGCTCGCCGCCACCGGCGACGTGGCCAAGGGCACCAACATCGTCACCCTGTGGAACCCGCAATCGGACAACCCGGCCAACCAGGCCTTCGTCAAGGCCTTCACCGAGAAGTACAAGCGCGCCCCGACGGTGTATGCCGCCCAGACCTACGACACGGCACGGCTGATCGGCGCCGCCCTGAAAACCTCCCAAGGCAATGTGCAAGACCAGGCGGCCTTCCGCGCGGCGATGAAGAACGTCAAGTTCGATTCCATTCGCGGTGACTTCAGCTTCGCCCAAAACCAGCACCCGGTGATCGACTGGTACCTGCTGCAAGTGCAGGCCGGCGCTGACGGCAAGCTGGTCGAAGTGCCGATCAAAACCCTGGCGACCCGCCACGTCGACAGTTACGCCGCTCAATGCACGATCTGATCGGCACCTGAACCCTGCCCTCGCCCTGCAGCACCCTGCGGGGCGTTTTCATGAGGAGCGTAGCAATGCTATTGCTTGAACAGATTCTCAACGGCCTGCAATACAGCGCCTTGCTGTTTCTGCTGGCCTCGGGCCTGACCCTGATTTTCGGCATCATGGGCGTGATCAACCTGGCGCATGGGGCCTTTTACATGGTCGGCGCTTTCTGTGCCGCCTACACCGCCATGGCCACTGGCTCGTTCTGGCTCGGCGGCCTGGCCGCACTGATCGGTTCGGCCTGCTACGGCGCGTTGATCGAAACTTCGATCATGCGTCGACTCTACAATCGCGATCACCTGGATCAGGTGCTGGCGACCCTGGCCGTGGTGTTTTTCAGCAACGAATTGCTGACCCTGATTTTCGGCCGCAGCCCGCCGGCGATGCCCACGCCCGATTGGTATTCAAACTTTGTCGAAGTGCTGCCGGGGCTGATGTACCCGGTCAGCCGACTGCTGTTCATCGCCGCCGGGCTGATCGTGGCGGTCGGCATGTGGTTGCTGATCAACCACACGCGCCTGGGCATGCTGATTCGCGCCGGTGCCGACGACCATGAAATGGTCGGTGCGCTGGGCGTCAACATCGCCCGGCTGTACACCCTGGTGTTCGTATTCGGCTGCGTGCTGTGCGGCCTGGCCGGTTTCATGGCGGCACCGCTGCTGTCGGTGGAGATCGGCATGGGCGAGAAGATCCTGATCACCACCTTCGTGGTCATCGTCGTTGGCGGTGTCGGCTCGGTGCGCGGAGCGCTGGTGGGCGCCTTGCTGATCGGCATGGTCGACAGCCTGGGGCGTGCCTACATTCCGCCGCTGCTCGACCAACTGCTGCCCAGCGAAACCAGCGGCACCCTGAGCGCCGGGCTGATTTCCGCCAGCGCCTACATCGTCATGGCCCTGGTGCTGCTGGTGCGTCCGCGCGGCCTGCTGCCGGCCAGTGCCTGAGGAGAACGCCATGTCACCACGCCTAATCATCGACCTTGCGTGCCTGGCGACCTTCGCCTGCATGCCGCTGCTGGCCCACTGGTTGCACGAACCTTACCTGGTCAGCTTCTTCACCCGCCTGGCCATCTACGGCATGGCGGCCATCAGTCTGGACCTGCTGATCGGCTACGGCGCCATGGTCAGCTTTGGCCATGCCGCGTTTTTCGGCCTGGGCGGCTATATCGTCGGCATCATTGCCTTTCATACCTCGCAAGGCATGCCGCTGTGGGGATGGGACGGCAGCAACAGCGCACTGGTGGTCTGGCCCCTGGCCCTGCTGGTGTGCGCGCTGTTCTCGCTGCTGGTCGGTTATCTGTCGCTGCGCACCAGCGGTGTGCAGTTCATCATGATCACCCTGGCATTCGGCCAGATGCTCTACTTCGTCCTCGGCTCACTGTCGCTGTATGGCGGCGACGACGGCATTCTGCTGAGCGATCGCAACACCTTGGGCGACCTGGATCTGAGTGACGCCAACCACTTCTACTACCTGTGCGTGGCTTTGTTGGCCGGCTGGTTGCTGCTGTGCCGGCGGCTGGTCAATTCGCGTTTCGGTTTTGTATTGCGCGGGCTCAAGCAGAGCGAACGGCGCAGCGTCAGCCTGGGCCTCAAACCCTTGCGCTATCGCCTGACGGCGTTTGTGATCGCCGGCACCGGCGGTGGCCTGGCGGGCATTCTGTGGGCCAACTACGCGCTGTTCGTCAGCCCTGACATGGGCGCCTGGCACAAGTCCGGTGAACTGATGGCGATGGTAATTCTCGGCGGCGTAGGCACCCTGCTCGGCCCGCTGCTGGGCGCGGCCACCTATCTGGGCCTTGAACAGGTGCTGAGCCAGTGGACCGAGCACTGGATGCTGATTTTCGGGCCATTGCTGTTGCTGGTGGTGCTGTTCGGCAAGAAAGGCGTCTACGGATTGCTGCTGAGCCTGCTGCAGCGCAAACCGAAGGTGGGTGCCGTCAAACCCAACGCCGCCGTGGAGGTACGCCCATGAGCGCACAACTGTCGATTCGTGATTTGCACAAGGCTTTCGGTGCGGTGAAAGCCACCAACGGCGCCAGCCTTGAACTGGTCAAGGGCGAACTGCACGCCATCATTGGCCCCAACGGCGCCGGCAAGTCCACCTTGATCGCCCAGATCGCCGGCGAGATTTTCCCCGACCAGGGCCAGATCCACCTCAATGGCCAGGACATCACCCGCGTGCCGGCCTGGCAGCGGCCACGCCTGGGCCTGGCGCGTGCGTTCCAGGTCAGCCAGCTGTACACCGAGTTCAGCCTGCTGGAGAACGTCGCCCTGGCCATCGCGGCCCGCGAAGGCAAGGCGTTCGGCATGTGGCGCCCGCTGGCCCGCGACACTCGCCTGCTGGAACCGGCGCGGGGCTACTTGCAGCAGGTGGGCCTGGGCCTTCGCGCACAAGACCCGGTCCACGAACTGTCCCACGGCGAACGGCGACAACTGGAGATTGCCCTGGCACTGGCTCAGGAAGCTTCAGTGCTGCTGCTCGATGAGCCGATGGCCGGGATGGGAGCCGATGAGTCCGCGCGCATGACCGAGTTGCTGCAAAGTCTTAAAGGCCGCTACGCGATCCTGCTGGTGGAACACGATATGGACGCGGTATTCGCCCTCGCCGATCGCATCACGGTGCTGGTGTACGGCCAGACGGTGCTGACCGGCAACGTCGAACAAGTGCGCAACGACCCGCAAGTGCGGGCCGCTTACCTGGGAGAAGAACATGCTTGACGTTCAAGGCTTGAAAGCGGGCTATGGCTTGAGCCAGGTGTTGTTCGACATGCACCTGAGCATCGAGCAGGGCCAGGTGGTGTCGTTGATCGGCCGTAACGGCATGGGCAAGACCACCACGGTCAAATCGATCATGGGGCTGCTCAAGCCCAGTGCCGGCAGCATCCGCATCAACGGCACGGAAATGCGCGGTGCCGCGCCCTATCGCATCGCCAAGGCCGGCCTGGGGTTGGTGCCGGAGGGGCGCCGCGCCTTCGGCACCTTGAGCGTGCGGGAAAACCTGCTGGCCACCGCCACGCGGGGCAAGTGGGACCTGGCGCGGGTCTATGAACTGTTCCCGCGCCTGCTGGAGCGCCAGGACCAGCTGTCACGCACCCTCTCGGGCGGCGAGCAACAGATGCTGGTGGTCGGCCGCGCGCTGCTGACCAACCCCAGCCTGCTGATTCTCGACGAAGCCACCGAAGGGCTGGCTCCGATCATTCGCGAGCAGATCTGGAGTTGCCTGGCCACCCTCAAGGCCGAGGGTGAGACGATTCTGGTGATCGACAAGAACCTCAAGGAAATGGCGCGGGTGGTCGACCGTCATCACATCATCGAGAAAGGACGCCAGGTCTGGGATGGCACGCCGGTGGAGTTGGCGGCTCAACCCGAACTGTCGCAACGCTACCTGGGAGTGTGAGCCGCCATGGACCTCAATCAGGCTTACAACAACGTCGCAGCCGTCGGTAATTTTCCACAGATCATGCAGCGGTTTCGCCAGCGCAGCGCCGAGACTTATGCACGCCACGCCTGGCAGCGCGACGTGACCTATGGCAATGCCATGCGCGAGCGTTTCGACTGGTACGCCCAAGCGGATGACGGGGCGCCGACGCTGCTGTTCATTCATGGCGGTTACTGGCAGGCCTCGGACAAGGACGACTACGCCTTCATCGCCGAGGGCCTGATCGAGTCCGGCTTCAATGTCGGTTTGCTGGAATACCCCCTGGCACCCGAGGCGAGCATGGCCACCATCGTCGGCCAGATCGGCAAGGCACTGGACCACCTGCTGGCGCAGCGCGAAGCCTTGAACATTGGTCAACAGGTGGTGCTGTGCGGGCACTCGGCCGGTGGCCATCTGAGTGCGCTGCATCGCCGGCATCCGCTGGTGAGCCTGGCCATGCCGATCAGCGGCCTGATGGAGCTCGAACCCATCAGCCGCTGCTGGCTGAACGACAAGCTGCGACTGAGCGAAGAGGACATCCAGCGCTATAGCCCGCAAAGGCTGATCGGCGCGGGTGCACCGTTGCTGGTGACCGTGGGCGGGGATGAGTTGCCGGAGTTGATCCGCCACTCGCGCGACTACGCCAGTGCCTGTCGCGAGGCTGGGCAGACCGTGAGCCTTGTCGAGCTTGCAGGCTGTCATCACTTTGCGGTGCTGGACGATCTGGCCAGGGCGGATGGCGAACAGTTGCGTGCTTTGTTGGCGCTTCTGAAGGTGATGCGTTCAACCAGATAGCACGCGTTATCGTTAGCGCCCATCGCGCCCGTTAATCACTCTCGCCAGATGTGGATACAGGTTTGCCGTTTGCGGCTTTTTTGACCCTCTCAGGCTTCATACAGTGGCTACGAATTCAGACAGGAATTGCGTATGTCCAGCCTCTCGCTCAGGGTCCAACAGATCGACCCCCTGACTCCCAGAATCCGCCGCGTGCTGCTGGTGTCCAGCGCCGCCCAGCCACTGCCGGGCTTCACCGCCGGGGCACATCTGGCGCTGCATGTGCCTGGCAGCCGCGCGCAACGCAGGGCCTATTCGCTGGTCAACCTGCCCGACGGTGAACACTACGAAATCGCCGTCCAGCTCGAAGAGGCGAGTTCCGGCGGATCGCGCTGGGTGCACTCGCTCAAGGTCGGCGACGAACTGCTGGCCGATGCGCCCCGCAACCACTTCCCACTGTGTGAAAACACCGAGCATGCGTTGCTGATCGCCGGCGGCATCGGCATCACGCCCATGCTGGGCATGGCCCGGTCGCTGCAAGCGGCGGGCAAGCCCTTCACCCTGCACTACGCCGGTCGCGATGCAGCACAGATGGCCTATCTGCCAGAGGCCCGCGCCTGCCAGGACAACCATTGCTGGATCAGCGGCGGCGACCCGCAAAAGCGCTTCCCCGCCACCACGATCCTGGCCGCGCCAAAGCCCGGCCTGCACCTCTACATCTGCGGCCCGAGCGCCATGCTCAACAGTGTGTTGGCGTGCGCTCGCGAACAGGGTTGGGCCGAGGATCACCTGCATTACGAACTGTTCAGCGGCGCCCTGGAAATGGCCAGCGATCAGGGCTTTGAAGTGCACCTGCGCGAAACCGGCGTGAACCTGCAAGTGGCCGCCGGGCAGAGCGTGCTGGACGCCATGCTCCAGGCCGGCCTGGACCCGATGTTCGATTGCCGACGAGGTGACTGCGGCGTGTGCGTCGCCCAGGTCATCGACGGTCAGCCCGATCACCGCGACATCTGCCTGTCGGAGCGCGATCGCGCCAGCGGCAGTTTCTGCACCTGTGTCTCCCGTGCCAGCAGCGCGCTGCTGGTGCTCGATCTGTGACAAGCCGAGGACATCCCGTGATACCGACCAATGAGCAAATCGCTGCCTTGATCCGCGAGGACAGCGTACACAAGAGCGTCTACACCGACCCGACCCTGTTCAAGCTGGAGATGGAACGCATCTACGGCAACGCCTGGATCTACGTCGGCCATGAAAGCCAGGTCAAGCACCCCGGTGACTACCACACCACGCGCATCGGCGATCAGGACGTGATCATGGTGCGCGGCGCCAACCAGCAGGTCAGCGTGCTGTACAACCGCTGCCCGCACAAAGGCGCCAAACTGGTGGCCGACGGTGACGGCAGTGTCGGCAAATTCTTCCGCTGCCCGTACCACGCCTGGACCTTCAAACTCGACGGCCAACATCTGTCGGCGCCGCTCAAAAGCGGTTTCGAAGGCACCTGCTACGATCCCAAGCACCCGGATTTCTCCATGGTCAGCGTCGCCCGCGTCGAGACTTATCGCGGTTTCGTGTTCGCTAGCCAGGCGGCGTTCGGACCAGACCTCAAAGCATTTCTGGGCGGCGTCATCACCTCCATCGACAACCTCTGCGACCGCTCGCCGGTCGGTGAGGTCGAAGTAGCCGGCGGCATCTTCCGCGTTCAGCAGCGCTCGAACTGGAAAGTCTTCTACGAGAACCTGCACGACACCATGCACGCCCGCGTGACCCACGAATCGTCGGTCGATGCTGCGCGTGACGAAGCCCAGGCCATCGGCGAAATGCCCTTCGAGCTGTTGATCATGGACGGCAATGGCGAGCCCTACGACTTCTGGGAAAAGCTCGAACTGCGCGCCTACCACAACGGCCACGGCTACATGGAGGCGATCTTCGACCCGAGCGCCGCCGAGCGCGACGAGGTCTCCCGCGCCCACTTCGAATGCCTGAGCCAGGCCTACGGCGAGCAGCGCGCCAAGGAGATCCTGGGCATGAACCGCCACAACACGGTGATCTACGGCAGTGGCTCGCCGCACACGGTGTTCATGCAATTCCGGGTGATCCGCCCGATCGCCGTGGACCAGACCATGGTCGAGATCCAGACCTTCCGCTGCAAGGGCGCTCCGGATGCGGTGTTCGACCGCGCACTGACGTACGCCAACGTCATCAACTCGCCCTCCTCCAACGTGATGCCCGATGACGTCGAAGTCTATGCCCGCTGCCAGGAAGGCAATATGACCCGCGGTGGAGAGTGGATCAGCATGCACCGCTATGTCGGTACCGATAAGCCGCTGGAAGACGGCGCGGTGTCCACAAACGGCACCAGCGAACTGCCGATGCGCAACCAGTTCGCCGCCTGGAAACAGTTCATGACCGCCACCCTGATTGCCAAGGAGAGCACCCATGCTGCTTGACCGCCGAATCGACGTCGACACCCGCCAGTTGACCCCGGCCCAGGTTCCCGTCGAGACCCTGCGTCAGATCGAACAGTTTCTGTATCAGGAGGCGCGCCTGCTGGATGAGCGACGTTTCTGGGAATGGGACAAGCTATTCACCGACACCGGCATGTACTGGGTGCCACACAAACACGAGCAAGCCAACCCGTTCGACCATATCTCGCTGTTCTGGGAAAACCGCATGCTGCGCGAGGTGCGTATCCGCCGGGTGGAAAACGCCCGCAACTGGTCACAGCAACCGCAGACCCAAACCGCACACCTGGTCGGCAATGTGATGGTCGAGGGTCTCGACGCCCAGGGCCTGCTGGTGGTCAGCGCCAGCTTCCAGTACAGCGAGTGGCGCCTGGAACAGCGCCAGCTCGCCGGCCGCTACACCTATAAATTGGCCCCTCGGCAAAGCGGTGGCTGGCAGATCCAGCTCAAGCGCGTGGACCTCATCAACTGTAACGATGTGTTCGCCAACCTTGAGGTATTCGTGTGATGAACGCGCCGGTGGTGATCGCCCTGCACTATCAGAACGACGTGTTGCACCCCGAAGGCAAGATTCGGGTCGGACTGGGAACCGATGACTGCGTGCGCGCCGAGCTGCTCGACGCTGCCGGCCGACTGCTCGCCGGGGCGCGCGCCAAGGGCTGGCCGATCGTCCACGTCCGCGTGGCATTCCGGGCCGACTACGCCGACCTGATCCAGAACGCGCCGATTCTGCGCAGCGTCGCCTCCATCGGCGCGGCTCAGGAAGGCAGTTGGGGCGCGGAGTTTTTCAGCGCCCTGGCGCCGCTGGACAGCCGCCACGAGTTCGTCGTCACCCATAACCGGATCAATGCCTTCTATGGCTCACCGCTGGAAACCCTGGTGCGCCAGTTCAATCCTTCGCACCTGTTGATCGCTGGCGTAGCGACCCACTCGGTGGTGGAAAGTACGGTGCGCCATGCGGTGGATTGCGGTTTCGAGGTGACAGTGGCGGCCGATGCCTGCGCCAGCGCGGACAACGGCGCGCATGCCGCCTCGCTGGCGAGCATGGCGCTGATCGCCCGTATCAGTCACGTCAACGAAGCACTGGAGGACCTGGCATGATGCTCGAAGGCAAAGTGGCGATTGTGACCGGCAGCACCCAGGGGCTGGGCCTGGACATTGCTCGGCAACTGTTGGCCGAAGGGGCCCGAGTGATGTTGGTGGGGCGCAACGCCGACAGTGGGCAAGCCTTGGCGCGCGCATTGGATTGCGGGTTTTGTGTCTGTGACGTGGAGCGCGACGAAGACATCGACGCCTGCATAGCCGCCACGCTGGCCCGCTTCGGCAGGCTCGACATCCTGGTCAATAACGCCTGCCTGTACGCCGATCAGGGACTGGCCTCGGACCGCGCGCAGTGGCTCAAAACCCTGAACGTCAATCTGGTGTCGGCGGCGATCTTTACCCAGAAGGCTGCCGTGCACCTGCCCGGTGGCGTGGTGATCAACATCGGCAGCACTGGCGGAAAATTCGGCGCGGCCGGGCGCGCACTCTACCCTGCTTCCAAGGCCGGCATTCTGCAACTGACGAAAAACCTGGCCATGACCCTGGCCCCGCAGCAAATCCGGGTACTGAGCGTATCCCCGGCCTGGACCTGGTCGCCCAGCGTCGCCGAGTTCAGCGACAACGATCCGCAGCTGGCCGATCGGGTCGGCGCGCCCTTTCATCCGCTGGGGCGCATCGGCCGGGGCCATGAGATCGGTAGCGTGGTGGCCTTTCTGTGCAGCGCCGGGGCCAGCTGGATGACCGGCGTCGATGTGCCGGTGGATGGCGGCTTTTCGATTCTCGGGCCCGACCGTGGCGTGTCGCCGCGCGTGTGGTTCCAACAACACCGTGACAGCCAATAAACCCTGACAACCGAATGAGGTAGATGACATGGGCAAGATGATTGAAATCCGGGCAACGGACAGCAACGCCACATTCAGCGGTTACCTGGCCCTGCCGGCCAGTGGCAAGGGTCCCGGGGTCGTGATCGGCCAGGAGATTTTCGGGATCAACGCCAATATGCGCGCGGTGGCCGATTTCTATGCCGAGGAAGGTTATGTAGCGCTGGTGCCGGATCTGTTCTGGCGTCTGCACCCGGGCATTGACCTGGGCTACACCGAAGCCGATTTTGCGGTCGCCATCGATCTGTTCCAGCGCCTGGACGTGGACAAGGCCGTCACCGACATCGACGCCAGCTTCACAGCCCTGCGGGGCCTGCCGGAAGTCGAGGGTGCGGGCCTGGGTTACGTCGGCTTCTGCATGGGTGGCAAGCTGGCCTGGCTGACCGCCACGCGCACCGATGTTGCCTGCGCCGTCGGCTACTACGGCATGGGCATTGAACACTTGCTGCACGAATCGGAAAACCTCAAGGGTCGCCTGGTCCTGCACTTCGCCGAAAACGATGGCTATTGCGACGCCAGCGCCCGCGCCCGGATCAGCGAGCACCTGGCCGGCAACGACAAAACCGAAATCTACGTATACCCGGGCGTCGACCACGCCTTCGCCCGAGCCGGGAGCCCACACTACGACAAGCCGGCTTCGCTGATGGCCCATGAACGCAGCATCGCCGCACTCAAGCGCGAGATCGGCCCACACTTCAACCTGTCAGCCCTGTGGGAAGAACACATCCGTCACGAGTTCGACACCCGGGACGTACCCGCCACCATGGCGACCATGGTCGCCGAACCCTACGTCAACCATATTCCGACCATGACCGGCGGCGTTGGCGCCAGGGAGCTCAGCCGCTTCTACCAACACCATTTTGTCCACGGCAACCCGCCGGACATGAAGCTCATACCGATCTCGCGCACCATCGGCGCCCTGCAGATCGTCGATGAATTCATCATGTGCTTCACCCACAGCACCGAAATCGACTGGATGCTGCCCAACGTGGCACCGACCGGTCAGTACGTCGAGATTCCGATGCTGGGTGTGATCAAGTTTCGCGGGGACAAGCTGTACCACGAGCATATCTACTGGGACCAGGCCAGTGTGCTGGTGCAGATTGGCTTGTTGAACCCTGAAGGGTTGCCGGTGGCGGGCGTGGAAACGGCGAGAAAATTGCTGGATGAACAACTGCCGTCCAATACGTTGATGGGGCGCTGGACGCAAAGCGCGCAATAGAAACCGCTTAAATACAAAAGGCCGATCTGTCACGCGACAGACCGGCCTTTTTGCATTCGATCAAACGTCAGACATGCTCACTGCTTTTGGCATGCACCGCGCGTGGCTCGCCATGCCCGTGGTCCACCTCCACCACCGGAATTTCCTTGCCGTCGCAGTCATGCAGCTTGCCGTCGCTGAAGTAATCCCCTTCGCGCAACGCCGCCAGATCCTGATAGCGCAGGACCCGTTCGGTGCCTGCCGCAAACACCGACTGCTGGTCGGAGTTACCGGCCGTGAGGTGGTTGAAAGCCAGGTTCAACACAATCGCCATAATTGCCGAGGAGCTGATGCCCGAGTGGAAGATAGTGGCGAACCAGCTTGGGAAGTGGTCGTAGAAGTTCGGTGCCGCGATCGGGATCATGCCGAAGCCGATGGAGGTGGCGACAATGATCAGGTTGACGTTGTTGCGGTAGTCGACCTTGGACAGGGTACGAATGCCGCTGGCGGCCACGGTTCCGAACAGCACGATACCGGCGCCGCCGAGAACGGAGGTCGGCACGGCAGCGATGACCCGCCCCATGAATGGCAACAGGCCGAGAATCACCAGGAACAGGCCGCCGGTAGCCACCACATAACGACTCTTGATGCCGGTTACTGCCACCAGGCCGACGTTCTGGGCGAAAGCGCTTTGGGTGAAGGAACCGAAGATGGGCGCGATCATGCTCGACAACATGTCGGCACGCAGGCCATTACCCAGGCGCTTGGAGTCGACCTTGGTGTCGATGATCTCACCGACCGCCAGGATGTCTGCCGAGGTTTCCACCAGGGTCACCATGACCACGATACACATCGACAGGATGGCGGCGAAGTGGAAGGTCGGCATGCCGAAATGGAACGGTGCGGGGAAACCGAACATCGGGCCCTGGGTCACCGACGAGAAGTCCGCCATGCCCAGGAACACCGCGATGATCGTACCGATGACCATCGCCAACAGGATCGACAGGCGGGAGATGGTGGCGCTGCCGATCTTGCTCAAGAACAGCACCAGCACCAGGGTCACCGCCGCCAGGCCGATATTGGCCATGCTGCCGAATTCCGGGGCCTGGCTGTTGCCGCCCATGGCCCAGCGCGCGGCTACGGGCATCAAGGTCAAGCCGATCGTAGTGATCACGATCCCCGTCACCAGCGGTGGAAAGAACTTGGTGATGCGAGAGAACACGGGGGTAATCAGCAATCCGATCAGGGACGCGGCAATCACCGCCCCCAGAATCGATTGGAACCCGCCCTCGCCCCCACTGCTGACAATCGCCACCATGGTCGCAACGCCAGAGAACGACACGCCCTGCACCAGCGGCAACTGACAACCGAAAAACGGCAAGCCCAGGGTTTGCAGCAACGTGGCCAGCCCCCCCGCAAACAATGAAGCAGCAATCAACAAACCAATGTCCGCCGGCGACAGCCCGGCAGCCTGACCAATGATCAAAGGCACCGCGACGATGCCACCGTACATGGTCAGAACATGTTGCAGGCCGTAAGCCATATTCGCGCCGATCCCGAGGTTTTCGTCTTCGGGCCGTTGGTGTGAAACATGGGGCGTTTTCATGTTAGGGGGTTCCCTGGTTTTTGTTATGCGCACACTGTATGCAAGAGTCAGGACAAATGTCCATAGACTTGTATACAACTTGCCATTCAAATTATGAACGACTGGTCATGCAGACTGTGTGCCACCGCCCATCAAATCTTCAAATACATCCTCCCGGGCCACTCTCCTCAGCCCGCTAGTCTTTTCAGTACCCTGGAGAAAACTTTCCGAAGCACGCAGGGAGATTCAGCGCGAGAGGGAGCCTGAAGCCTGATGCAAAAAGGGGCAGATTGATGCAATCCGCCCCTTTTTTGTGTGCAGGGTAAGCCGCTTATTGCACCTCGATCAGGCGTTCAAGTGTGCGGATCAATGTTTGATGTTCCGGCACCCGAATGCCGAATTCACTTTCCAGCAAGGCCAACAGTTCCTGCACATCGACCACCTGCCGGCGTTCGCTGTCATGCCCCATGCGATGGATCGCGAAACTGCCATTGTTCAGCGTACGTCGCCACCCGTCCCCGGTCCGCGCCACCATCAATTGCCGGGCGAAGGATGATTCGGGATGGGTCGAGACATACCAGTTGCCGACGGTGTAATCGATGTCTTCCTGGCGTTGCAGATCGAAGATGTACATCGCTCGCCACTCGTCGTCGACCTTGGCACGCAGGGTGTAGCCGTCGACGTGTTGTTCGATGCGATAGGGTTCGTGAGGCGTGGGTTGTTCAGCCCGGCTATCGAGCAACAGCGGCGCGGTGGGGACCATGCCGCCGAAACCGACGTCAGTGATATAGCGCACGCCGTCCAGGGTCACCAGGCTCAAGCGGTGTGTGCGGGCAGTCCATGCGCCTTCGGGTTGGCCCATGACCACGCGGCCGCTGATGCCTCGCGCGTCGAAACCCAGCGCTTGCAGCAAGGCCAGGTATAAATTGTTGAGTTCGTAGCAATAACCCCCGCGCCCCTGGTGCAGGACTTTGCGTTCTATCGACGGCAAGTCGATCAGCACCGGTTTGCCTGACAGCGTAGTGAGGTTTTCAAACGGAAAAACGCCAGTGTGGCGCAATTGCAGCTGACGCAACGTCTCCAGGGTTGGCGCCGGGGGCGCATCGAAGCCCAGGCGTTGCAGGTACAGCGCAAGGTTTGTCAGGCGTGGCTCGCTCATCGTTCAGTCCTTTTGCACGGGAGGCTGCGGATCGTTCCGCCATTGGTCGCTATGTATAAGGGATGAAGCGCTGCCGCCGACAATTGATTTAGCCAATCGCCCTGCGGGAGAAATCAACGACGCTTGCGCGAGCCCAGTTGAATCCAGGTCGGCGCATGATCGCTGGCATGGGGCTCGTTGCGAACCCAGGCATCGACGCCAGCATCCAGCAAGTAAGGGCTCAACGCCGGATTGAGCAGCAGGTGATCAATGCGCAACCCGGAGTTCTTCTGCCAGTGCTGGCGGAAATAATCCCAGAAGGTGTAAAGGCGATCCTCCGGGTACAGATGTCGCAAGGAATCGGTCCAGCCCTGATCCAGCAGACGCTGATAACACGCGCGGCTCTGCGGTTGCAGCAAGGCGTCCTTGAGCCAGGAGCGCGGGTTGTAGATGTCCAGATCGGTGGGCACCACGTTGTAGTCACCGGCCAGCACCACGGGATGTTCGCTGCTTTGCAGCACCTGCGCGTAGCGGATCAGTCGCTCGAACCACGCCAGCTTGTAATCGAATTTCGGGCCCGGTTGCGGGTTGCCGTTGGGCAGGTAGAGGCAGCCCACCAACACCCCATGAACGGCGGCCTCCAGATAACGGCTGTGAGTGTCGCCCTCATCGCCCGGCAACCCTCGTCGACTTTCCAGCGGCTGTGCATCGCGCGCCAGAATCGCCACCCCGTTCCACGACGCCTGGCCCTGCCATATCGCACCGTAACCGACGGTTTCAAGCTCGGCGGCGGGGAAGGCGCTGTCCACCGACTTGAGCTCCTGCAAACAGGCGATATCCGGCCGCTCGCGCTCCAGCCAGGCCAGCAGGTTCGGTAATCGGGCACGCATGCCGTTGACATTGAAGGTCGCGATCCGCAATTTTTTCATGGCCGCCGTTCCAGTTGGCTGGGTCTGCAGATTGTGACCTCGATGCCTGTCGGTGGTTGCGTCAGCCGTCACCTGTACGGCGTAATAGATGTCCAATGTCTGCCGAGAAAACCCTGGATGATGGACACCACCCTGCAAGGCAGCCGAATCACCCTGCGCCCGCTGCAATACACCGATGCCGACGCCTTGGTGCACGCCGCCGCGGATGGAGAACTGTGGAACCTGACGGTCACTGTCGTGCCCTCGCCCACCACCGTTGATGCCTACCTGAAAAAAGCCCTGGATGGCCGCGATGCCGGTACGGTGCTGCCCTTCGTCATTGTGCTGAAGGACACCGGCGAAATGATCGGTTCGACCCGCCTATGGAAAATCGACCGGCTCAACCGCAAGCTGGAAATCGGCAGCAGCTGGATCTCGGCCCGCTGGCAGAAAACCTTCGTCAACACCGAAGCCAAGTACCTGCTGTTGCGCCATGCCTTCGAGTTACTGGACTGCGTAAGGGTGCAATTCACCACCGACGAACACAATCAGGCCTCGCGCCAGGCAATCCTGCGGCTAGGTGCGCAGCAGGAAGGCATCGTGCGCCACGAGCGGATCATGCCCGACGGGCGCAAGCGCAACTCGGTGCGGTTCAGCATCATTGATGAGGAGTGGCCGGGAGTGCGGCGGAATCTGGAGCAGAAGCTGGCGGGATATGTTTCTCGTTAACACTCAAATCATTGTGGGAGCGAGCCTGCTCGCGAAAGCGGTGAATCAGCCAACCTGGATGCCGACTGACACGCCCCCTTCGCGAGCAGGCTCGCTCCCACAGGGTGATCGGCACACCAGGTATTTTTTCGACCCACCCCCTTCCAACCAGCGGCCCGGTCATGCCTCCTGACAACACGCCCACCGCCCCCTCCGGCGGTAGCGGGACGGGCAGCTGAACGCGCAAAGGCAACCGATGGTGGTCACTCATCGGCTGCTTCTATAGCCCATACCTACAACTGCTTGACCGGCGGCGGGTTCCACTTGCCGTTCAACGCCTCGGCCTTCGGCCCGTACAGGCGCATGGTCAGGTTGAACGGTCCTTTGGGGGCAGGCAGCCAGTTGGCTTCAAGCTCCTTGCCGGGACTTTCATTCTGGAAATAGAGATCCAGAGACCCATCAGCGTTGTTCTTGAACGGCATCCAGCTGCTGACCGCAAAACGGTTTAGTTCATTGCCGACCTGGAAGCCTTCGGGGTCGTACAGCGTGATCGACCAGAACGCGTTCACCGGTGGCGCCTCACCCTTGGGGAAATGAAGCACATATTTGTTTGCACCATCGAGGGCCTTGCCGTTTTCATCGCCCATGTTCAACGGATAAATCGCATCCTCGGGCAGGTTGGCGCCGAGTCCTACCTGGGCAACGATTGCGCGCTTGAGGTAGTAGTTGCCATACACGCCCATCGTGTCGGTGTTCATCGACCAACCGTTGACCACCCGCGCCAGGGTTTCCACTTTCCATTTCATCAGTGCCTGTGCCTCTTGCGGCACGGTTTGCAGCGCCGCCTTGATGTCAGGGTCCAGGGCGTCCAGGTCGAACGATTTGCCGGGCTCGATGCCGATCCGCTTGATCTGCGCCAGCATCGGTTGGTCGGTGCTGTGGGCCGGATGCACTTTGAGCAATTCGGCGGCATAAGCGAAGTACCGGGCTGCTGACAGCGTATCGACCTGGATTTTCGGCGGGGTCTTCATGTCCACGGCCGGGTCGATCTTGACGCTGACCGGTTCCTCGCCTTTGCCCAGCTGCGACAGCGGTGTCACGGTGTAGCCGGCCTGGATCTTGTGCACCGCCGCGTAGTCCGCCGCGCCGTCGGTCTTGGTGCGACCGATGACCCAGACAAAAGGCGTCGGCGCCGGCAGGTGATTCAACCCGGCAGGCACCGTACCGGCCCAACCCGGCGGCGTGACCAGAAACCGCGCGGCGTCGGTACCGGTGGTGCGCCAACCTGGCGAGGCGAAGACGTCGCTCCACATGTCGAGCATGGGCAGCAGATAGAAACGTCCGGCGGTGTCCGGCGCCGCGATCACCAGCGGCTCCTTGGTCAAGTCGAGCCAGGCAATGGAATACAAGGTGTCGAAATTCGCTCGCACCACGCCTTTGAAATCTGCCGGTGGATACTGCGGGACGCTGACAAACATGTTCATCGGACCTTTACCGAACTCCTTGCCCGGTTCGATGTTGGTGAACTGTTTACGGGTGATGTCCATGGTCAGCAGCGGATAGAAATAAACGTAGGCTTCCACGCCAATGGCGTGAGCTTCCTCGGGTGTGACTTTCGATTGCGCGTGACTGACCAACGGAAAGATGGCGCAGGTTGCAAGGGTGAGAGCAACGGCTGTCAATGCTTGGGTTATCAACATGTTGGCGATCGTCCATGCGTTAGGGAGACCTGTCGGATTTGGCAGGGCTAACGGAACTCTAGACGATCAAATGAACGGGAACTGACAGGCGGACAACCGGTTCGCCGGGTGTTGCGCGGGTGAAACAACAGGGCAGCGCTTCAACGATCCGAACGCATCAGCGCCTCGACACCGCCCTGCATCGACAGCACGGCCGAGCGATTTGATGCGACGTTGGGGGTGTGGTGCTGGCCGTGAAAGCGCGTGGGCAAACAGGCTCATCCCTCAAGGGCAACGCATGGGCACCGGCCCAAAAGCCCTCATTTTTTGTGCGCGCAGTCTACGGGGTTATCAGGGATAAATGGGGGCTGCACATCAAGTGCTGCCGCCCCCAGCGCCCCCTCAGCCCACCGTGCATCAATCGAAGCGCTGCAACCGCCGCATCGCACTGTGCAAATGCGCCCGCGCACTTTCAGCATCGCCCGCGCGCATCTGCTCATAGGCGCGTTGGGCGATTTCGTGGGGCACCGGCAGGAGTTCCCGCTGGGTTGCCATGGCCATCAATTGCACCTGCGCGGCGCGCTCCAGGTAATACAGATCATCCCAGGCTTCGGCGATGGTGGGCCCGGCAACAATCACCCCGTGATTTTTCAAAAACAGAATATCGGCGTTACCCATGACACTGGCAATGCGGTCGCCTTCGGATTCATCCAGGGCCAGGCCATTGTAGTGTTCATCCACCGCCGTACGGCCGTAAAACTTCAGAGCCGTCTGCCCCAGCCACAATAGGGGTGGACCTTGCAGCAGGCACAACGCGGTGGCGTGCGGCATGTGCGTGTGGAACGCCACTTTCACCCGCGGCAACTGTTGGTGCAGCCGCGCATGGATGTAAAACGCCGTCGCTTCCGGTTGACCCTCGCCGTCCACCACATGGCCGTGGAAATCACAGACCAGCAGCGTGTCAGCCGTGACTTCTTCGAAGGCGTAGCCGTAGGGATTGACGAAAAACAGATCATTGCGCCCCGGCACCATGGCCGAGAAATGATTGCAGATGCCCTCCTCCAGACCATGACGCGCCGCCAGCTGAAAGCACGCAGCCAACTCCATGCGCGCGGTGATGACGGCCGGTGCATCCAGATCGAGGCCGGTGTAAATCGAGGGACGGGAACTGCCTGCAAGCGTATGGGCCATGGCGCTGACTCCGTGAGTTACCAGCCAAGGGATGTAAACAAGGGCACGACCTGATCCAGCGTGTTCAATATCGCATCGGGTCTATAGTCCGGCAGCAACTTCCGACCGGTGCCACGGTCGATCCATACGCAACGAAACTGCATGTCCCGTGCGGCGGTGTGATCCAGCGTCGGGCTGGCGCAGATATGCACCACTTGCTCGCGGGTGACACCCAGTTGTTCGTGCGCATAGTCGAACAGCCTGGGATTGGGCTTGTAGGCGCCGGCCTGCTGGGCGGTGATGACCCGGTCGATATGCCCGCCGAGTTGCGCGACGTTGCCGGCAATGATGTCGTCGTCGGTATTGGACACGATGCACAACTTGAACCCCATCGCCTTGAGTTGCGCCAGGGTCGCGACCACTTCGGGAAACGGCGGCATCCGCGGAATCGCCCCGGCCAGGCGCTGACTGTCCTCGGGCGCACTCGCCAGGTTCAATTCCTCCAGCGCCAGCTGCAACCCAAGCGTACTCAATTGGCGGAACGAGCGATGCGGCGGAATCTGCTCCAGTCGATGCTCGTGCCGGTCATAAACCTCGATCAGGCGATCGACATCGACAGCGTGGTCGCCTTTGTCGCGCAAAATCTCGGCGACCACGGCTTGCAAGCCTTCATCCCATTGAATCAGCGTGCCGTAGCAATCGAAGGTCAACCATTGGGGGCGCGAGGTGTTTTGGAGTGTCATGGCAGCATCCTCTGAAGTGTGGGGTTCAGATTAAGTGCGAGCAGTGATAGTGTGAAATTAAATAAATGCTTAATCGTCAGTTACAAAACAAATATCAAAGGAGGCCGCCATGCTCGATCTCGAACTGCTTAAGACGTTCGTCTGCGTAATGGACGAAGGGAGTTTCACTCGTGCGGCCGAACGGGTGCATCGGACACAATCCACCGTGAGCCAACAGGTGCGAAAACTCGAAGAGTTGGTCGGACATTCGCTGCTGCTGCGTGATCGCACCGGGCAAAACATCAGTGTCACCGAGCATGGCGAAATGCTGATTCACTATGCGCGGCGCTTGCTGGCGCTGTCTTCGCAGGCCGTGGAAGCGCTGGCCAGCGACGTGGATCTGGAGATCCTGCGCATCGGTGTGCCGGAAGATTTCGACGCCCGGCGCATGGCGACGATCCTCGCCGGATTCAGCCGCGAAAAACCCCAGGCACGCCTGGAGACCCTCAGCGGCATGAGTACCGATCTCAAAAACAAGCTTGCCAGCGGTGACATCGACATTGCCTTGATCAAGCGTGAGCCGGACAGTGGCCCGTGCTGGGCCGCCTGGCCGGAAACGTTGGTGTGGGTCAAAGGTGCGCAGGCAGACCCGGCCAACGGCGTGTTGCCACTGGCGCTGTTTCCCCAGGGGTGCATCTATCGCCAACGGGCCATCCGCCTGCTGGACGTGGCGCAACGGCCCTGGCGTATCGCGTTCGGCAGCCACAGCCTGACCGGGATTCAAGCCGCCGTGGCCTGCGGGCTGGGCATTTCGGTGTTGCCTGCTTCGGCGGTGCTGCCTGAGCACAGCGTATGCACCGACTTGCCGCCACTGCCGCCGACAGAGTTGGCGCTGATCAGTCGCGATGGCGCATTGAGCGGGTTGCAGCGGGCGCTGGTGGAGTTTCTGCGAGTGGAGCTGCAAAGCCCTGCTTTATAGAAATCGCTTCCGATAATCGCTGGGACTGATCCCCAGGCGCCGGACGAATGCGCGCCTGAACCCATCGATATTGGCATACCCCACCTGATCGGCCAGGCGCTTGAGGGACACGTCCGCACCTTCGATCAAGCGCCGGGCCTCGTCGATGCGGGCCAATTCGACGAACTCCGCGGGCGTGAATCCGCCTTCGGCCTTGAACACCCGGGCAAAGTTGCGCTCACTCATACCCGACCGCTCGGCCAGGGTCGGTACGCTCAAATCGGCCTTCAGATTTTCGACGATGTAACCCTGGATTTGGCGAATGACCGTGCGCTCTGCCGTCTGCGCGGCCAACTGCGCACTGAACTGCGACTGCCCGCCCGGACGCTTGAAGTACATGACCATTTCCCGGGCGATGCTCAGCGCCAATTCACGGCCGTGATCCTCTTCGACCATGGCCAGCGCCAGGTCCATGCCCGCCGTGACACCGGCCGAGGTATAGACATTGCCGTCGCGGATGAAAATGCTGTCCGGCTCGACAATGGTCTCGGGAAACTCCTTGGCCAGCAGCGCACTGGAGTTCCAGTGAGTGGTCACGTGCCGCCCTTCCAGCAGACCGGCCGCCGCCAGTACAAAGGCACCGCTGCACACCGAGCCGATGCGCCGCACCTTGGTCGCCTGAAGGCGTATCCAGGCTTGCAACTGCAAGTTCTGCGCGACTTCGCTGACCGCAGGGCTGCCGGCAATCAGCAGCGTATCGATCGAGCCTTTGAACGTATCGATGGTGCCGTCCAGCGCCAGGCGTAAACCACTGGTGCCCTTGATCGGCCCGGTTTCGGTGCCGATCACCGAGACTTGATAGGCCCGTGGCTTGCCCAGTTGCCGGGCGGCTTCGGCAAATACATCCGCCGGCCCGACGATGTCCAGCATCTGTACCCGAGGGAATGCCAGCAAGGCGATGCGCATGGTGTCTGTCCTCGTAATGTTAATGGCTGAAAACATCGCTTCAAGACGCTTCAAGCCAAATGAATATTGGCAGAAACTACCCATGACGATTAATTCAGTCAACCGGAGACCGCCATGACTGCCTTGAATATGCCCTCTGCCGTCGCCCTCGATTCAGTCACAAAATCGACGTCGATCAAAAACCTCCCCATCAACCTGTTCGGTTCCGTGATGGGGCTTGCAGGCCTCAGCCTGGCTTGGCGCCTGGTCAGCCAACACACCGCTCAGGCCAGTGTGATCGCCGACGGCATCGGCCTGTTTGCCGGACTGGTCTTCGCCGTGCTGGTATTGGGCTACCTCACCAAATGGATCAAGCACCCCCAAGTGGTGAAAGCGGAATTCAACCACCCTGTGTCCGGCAACTTCTTCGGTACCGTCACCATTGCCCTGTTGTTGCTGTCTGCTGTATCTGCCCCCTACAGCGCGGTGTTGAGTCAGGCGCTTTGGGTCATTGGCAGCCTGTTGACCGTGGTGCTGGGTGGTGTGGTGGTATCGCGGTTGCTGTCGGGTAACCAGGACGCGCAGCATGCCGTACCTGCGTGGTTGATCCCCGGTGTCGCCACCCTCGACATCGCTGTGGCCGGTGCGCAAATGCCCATGGCCTGGGCTTATGAATTCAACGTGTTCGCCATCGCCGTCGGCACCGTGTTGGCACTGATGTTCTTCACCCGGATTTTCGCACGGCTGGTTCACGAGCCAGCCATGGCCAAAGGCATGACGCCTTCGCTGATGATTCTGATCGCGCCTTTTGAAGTCGGCTTCCTGGCCTACACCAACTTCTTCGGGGTGATCGATCACTTCGCCAGCCTGCTGTTCTACTTCGGTCTGTTTCTGTTTGCCGTGCTGGCCTTCAAAGTGTTTCGCAAAGACGTGCCCTTCTCGCCTGCCTGGTGGGCCATCAGCTTCCCCATCGCCGCGCTGAGCAATGCCGCGTTGAAATACGCCTATGCACAAGACAGCATCGTCCTCAGTGCCGTGGCCTATTTGATCCTGGCCTTCCTGACCATTGCCTTGGCGGTACTGACCGTGAAGACATTGAAAATCCTGTTCAACGGAAAACTGTTGTCCAACTGACCCATCGAGGCATCCATGACTTACGGTTATTCCTGGGGCCTGCTGTTTCTGGCAGGTCTTCTGGAGATTGTGTTCGCGATAGGCTTGAAATCCGCCAGCGGCTTGCAAAGACCCTGGCTGTTACTCGGCACGTTCGTGGCTTTGGCGGGGAGCCTGACGTTGTTGACCCTGGCGCTGCGCCAACTGCCCATTGGCACAGCGTACGCCGTGTGGACCGGTATCGGTGCAGCCGGTACGGCATTGGTCGGCATGTACTGGCTCGGCGATACGGTGTCTTTCTGGCGGGTGGTCTGGCTGGGGATGATTGTGGTGAGTGTTGCAGGGCTGCGCTGGTCGTGAGACCGGTTAAGCAATACAAACAAAAAACGGGCGCTTCAAACGCGCCCGTTTCCATGGATCAAGGCTTTCCGTCAGACTCGCCTGTCCAGTTCATCCAGCGACACCCGAGCCACCAGCGCCTCAGGAATTCGGGAGACATCGGACAGGTTGTAGACCTGAAAATCCTTGTTCATGACGTATTTCGACAGGATCTCGAATGACGGCAGTATTCTCGTATAGAAGTGCTCATCAAGCCGGCAGGGGGAAGCAAACACCCCCGGCTCTTCGTAGAAGCGATTGGCTGATTGGTTCAAGTCCACACCCACCAGAAACACCTTGGTAAACCCCAGGTGATAGGCAAGCTGTAATGCCAGATAGGCCACTGTGCGAGCGTCGAAAAAACCGCGCTTGAGATTTTTGCTGAAACCCAGGCTCCGATTACGGCCAGTGCCGAGCTTGCGGCTTCTGACAAGTTCGTTGTCATTGCGAAACAGATCGCTCCAGGACAGCTTGGGTGCCCGGCTCAGTAGATACAGCTGGCCTGAGGGTTTGACCGTTGTATGCCAGACATGGTCCTCCGACAGCGCAACCCGTTCACTGAGTCGCATGGCTTGCGAAAATAAATCAGGTTGCTGGCGGGAAAAGCCCTGATCGGTACACACATAAAAAAACGGTTTGATACCGGTCCCGATAAACTTCGAGATCGCGCCATTCATGGTGATCATCGGAACATCTGCAAATTTTTCCAACGGAAAATCCTTGGCAGACGGCCCCGAGGCAATGATGAACACCGATCCTTTTTGAATGTTGCGGCACTCATCGAGGTCATGCACATGAAGTGGACCTGCGGTGCGTGACGAGTTTTTCTGCGCAACATCCATCTTCAAATTTCCTATCCATTGAGATCGATCATGTGTGATCAATTTTCATTGTGATAGTTTTCAACCGACGAGCCAACCGCTTGACTTCATCGGATCCCCAGTTTGCGACGGAGCGCAAAGGCCGTCGCAGAGCGTTTCCCCGTTTTCAGCAGCGACGCACAGTCTTGCGTCAAAGTGAAAACCACCCTCGTCTGATACTGTCTATTACGGGTTTTGCCCTGTGACCACCATGGCATTTTCCGCCCGTGGCAATTCCAGCGCTGGCAGTTTTGAAGGCAAGTTCAACTGCTTCAGTACCGGCGTGTCGTAGCCATAAACATCGGGTTTGAACGTCACCCGCCCTTCTTTGCTCAGGTCGACAGTCCAGTAAGCCAACAGCACCGGCACCTTGACCGGGAGCCTGATGTTTTCGGTCCTGCCATTGGCCAACTGCTTCTGTATGCCCTCACTGTTCCAGTGCTCCGGGTCATTGAACAACAGCTCGACCAACTGCAGCGGATTTTCTACCCGGATGCATCCGGAACTGGTGGCGCGCATGGACTTGGCGAACAACTCGCGATGCGGTGTGTCGTGCAGATAAATCGCATAGTCATTGGGGAAACGAATGACCACCTGCCCCAATGAATTCTCAGGGCCGGCATCCTGGCGCAACGTGATACCGCGCGCGTTGTACCAGTCGACGGTCGATGGATCGAGCACGTTGCCATCCCGATCCAGGGCTCGGATCCGATTAGCCGCCAGGTAATCCGGGTTCTGTTGAATCTTGGGCAGCATATCCTTGACCAGAATCGTCGGTGGCACGGTCCAGGTGGGGTTGAACGTGACGTACGTAATCTCGGATTGAAACACCGGCGTACTGCGAAACGGTTTGCCGACCTGTACCCGGGAACGCCAGATCGGCTGGCCGTCGCGATACAGCGCGACCTTGTACCCGGCGATGTCCACGACGACAAAAGTGCCCTGCAGTTTGTACAGTAACCACCGCGCCCGCTCCATGTTCACCCGGACCTGATCGATCCGTGCTTCGACCGGCACATTCAGCGCCGCCAGGGTCGCCGCCCCTGCCACACCGTCCGCACCCAGATACTGCTCAGCCTGATACTTCTTCACCGCTGCGATGACTTTGCCGTCGTAATCGCTGCGTTTGCTCTTGGTTGGCTCCAGATAACCACCAGCCACCAGACGGGCGCGCAACTGTGCAACTGCCGCGCCGTCCATCCCCGGCTTGAGTGACTGCCCTTCGGCGACCTTCGGCCAACCGCCGGCATCCCGAACCTGACGCAAGTGCGCCAGCGCTACGCGCAAGCTGCGATAAACCGCCTCTTGCGGCGGCGCTTGAGCGAACGCGCGAGCCACATCGTGATCGTCGAGAGCAGCAAAGAAACTGTTCACATCCTCTCGGGGATCAACCCCCTCGGGGTCGAAGTTCCAATGAAAATCCAGTCGGGACGGGTCGACCTTGCCGCGCCGCAAGTGCAGCAACGCGGTGATGTAGGTGCGGGTCAGCCCGATATCGTAAGCCGCCGATTGCGCTGGCGTTGGTGCGGTGGCCTGCATCGCCAGTTGCGCCTGGACCAACTCGGCACTCCGGTAATCCGAGGGGTTCAAGCCATCGATTTCAGTTTCATCCAGACTTTTGAGCAACTGGGTGACATCGCGCCCGTTCGTCCAGGCAGCGCGATAGTTGCGGTGGGAATAGAAATCCAGGACCACGCGGTTGATGTCAGCGCGCTGATGCTTGCGTGAAGTGAGCAGTGGAGGGAATGCCGATTGCAGGGGTTCCAGCACCGCCTGGATCGCTTGACCCACGGCATCTTCAGGGGCCGCCGACACCACGCTGGTTTCCGGAGTTGCCGGCACGATCGGCGAAATTTCACCAAATGCCGTGCCGCTGATCAGAAAGACCATAAAAAATGCACGGCTTATGACGAATAACCTTGTTAATTGCACCATGGATAATCCTTAATCTCCCGCAAATCAAAGGCTAGCGTTCCACTCGCTGCTAGACTCGACATATTCCTGATGAGACTTACCTTATGCCGATACAACGCTTTGGCTTTCTGCTCACAGCCCTGCTGTTGACGTCGGCCTACCTACCAGCCTACGCCGATTCGCTTGAAGTGGCGCTGGCCAAAGCTGCTCCAAACGCCAATGCAAAAGTCATCGCCCTGGCGGTACGTGCCACCCAGTGCACCCGCGCCCAAGGCGCAGCTCCGGCACAGAGACTAGCAGTGATCGATTACTCCCTGCCTTCAACCGAACAACGGTTGTGGGTGTTCGACCTGAAAAAGCGCAAATTGCTGTTCCAGGAACTTGTCGCCCATGGCCGCAACAGCGGCGAAAACATGGCCACCCAGTTCTCCAACCAGAATGAAAGCTTCGCTACCAGCCTCGGCCTGTTCCGCACGCAGGAAAGCTATCGCGGCCAAAACGGCTACTCATTGCGCATGGAAGGCCTGGAGCCCGGCTTCAACGATAACGCCTTTGATCGGGCAATCGTGATTCATGGCGCACCGTACGTCAGTCCGGTCCTGGCACGCGCCAACGGGCGCATCGGCAGAAGCCTCGGTTGTCCGGCAGTCCGACCCGCCATTGCGCGCAGGCTGATCGACTCGATGAAGGATGGGCAGTTGCTGTTTTCCTACTATCCGGATCAGCGCTGGCTGAAGTCTTCTTCCTATATCAATTGTGGGAGCGGGACGGTGGCGTCATCGGACAAAGCCACCAAACGCCAGTAAACCTGCGCGCCAAGCTGTCAAAACTGTAATGTTCGCCTCAGCCTGCTGAAAGGCACCATCCGCTAGCCTTGACGATATGTTCACCTGGCTGGCGGAATAAACGGCATGCATTCCAACACTTCAAGACGCACCTTCGTCAAGGGCCTGGCCGCGGGCGGGCTGCTGGGCGGCCTCGGGTTATGGCGAACGCCGGTCTGGGCGATCACCAGCCCCGGCGAACCGCAGGTGCTGGCCGGCAGCGATTTCGAGCTGTTCATCGGCGAAACCCCGGTCAACTTCACCGGCAACCCGCGCACCGCAATGACCATCAACGGCAGCCTTCCCGGCCCGCTGCTGCGTTGGCGCGAAGGCGACACCGTGACATTGCGGGTAAGAAACAGACTCAAGGACAGCACCTCCATTCATTGGCACGGCATTCTGCTGCCGGCCAACATGGACGGCGTGCCCGGGCTGAGCTTCAAAGGCATCGAACCGGGTGGCGTCTACGTTTATCAATTCAAAGTCCGGCAAAACGGTACCTACTGGTACCACAGCCATTCCGGCCTTCAGGAACAGATCGGCGTGTACGGTCCGCTGGTGATCGACGCCCGGGAACCGGAGCCCTTCCAGTACGATCGCGATTACGTCGTGATGCTGTCCGACTGGACCGACGAAGAACCCGTCAGCTTGATGAAGACCTTGAAAAAACAATCCGATTACTACAACTACAACAAGCGCACCGTCGGCGATTTCATCCACGACGTCAGCGAAAAAGGTTGGGGGGCATCGGTCGCCGATCGCAAGATGTGGGCCGAGATGAAGATGAACCCCACCGACCTGGCCGACGTCAGCGGTGCCACGTATACCTTTTTGATGAACGGCCAGGCACCAGACGCCAACTGGACGGGCGTGTTTCGCCCCGGCGAGAAGCTGCGGCTGCGCTTTATCAACGGCTCCGCGATGACCTACTTCGACGTGCGCATTCCCGGTTTGAAAATGACCGTGGTGGCGGCGGATGGACTGCATGTCAAACCGGTGAGCGTCGATGAATTTCGCATCGCGGTGGCGGAGACCTTCGACGTGATCGTCGAGCCGACTCTGCAGAGCTACACCCTCTTCGCCCAATCGATGGATCGCACGGGTTATGCGCGCGGCACGCTGTCGGTAAAGGCGGGCTCATCGGCACCCGTGCCGCCGCTGGACCCGCGTCCGCTGGTGACCATGGATGACATGGGCATGGGTGGCATGGACCACGGCAGCATGGCCGGCATGGACCACAGCGCCATGGCCATGCCCGGCATGCAATCCCATCCAGCCTCGGAAAACGACAACCCGTTGGTGGACATGCAGGCCATGACCACCTCACCCAAACTCGACGACCCCGGCCTTGGCCTGAGAAACAATGGCCGCCGGGTCCTGACCTATACCGACCTGCGCAGCACCTTCGAAGACCCCGATGGCCGCGAACCCGGCCGCACCATCGAGCTGCATCTGACCGGCCACATGGAAAAATTCGCCTGGTCGTTCGACGGTGTGAAGTTCTCCGACGCCGAACCATTGCGCCTGAAGTATGGCGAGCGCGTCCGGCTGGTGCTGGTCAACGACACCATGATGACGCACCCCATCCACCTGCACGGCATGTGGAGTGACCTTGAAGACGAGAACGGCAACTTCATGGTGCGCAAACACACCATCGACATGCCGCCGGGCTCCCGGCGCAGCTACCGCGTGACCGCCGATGCCCTCGGGCGCTGGGCTTATCACTGCCATTTGCTGTACCACATGGAAATGGGCATGTTCCGTGAAGTTCGCGTGGAAGAATGAGGCGCTAACCATGATCAGATTTCCCCGCAACGCTCTGACCTTCGCCGGCCTCGGACTGACGCTTTCCTCGGCGATGGCCGCCACTGACACCATGCAGGGCATGGACCACAGCCAGATGACCGGCATGGACCACGGGGCCATGCAATCCATGGACAACGGCGCCATGCAACCCATGGACGACGGCCAGATGCAGCCCGCCGCACCGACCGAAAGCCGCACCCCCATTGCGCCGCTGACCGACGCCGATCGCGCCGCGGTCTACGCAAGTCCCCACGGGCATACCGTGCATGACAGTGCGATCAACACATTCTTCCTCGCCGACAAGCTAGAATGGCAGGACGCCGATGACGGCAGTACTCTGGCCTGGGACTTGTCCGGCTGGATTGGCGGCGACATTGATCGCCTGTGGCTGCGCTCGGAAGGCGAGCGCACCAACGGCAAGACCGAAGATGCCGAAATCCAGGCGCTCTGGGGCCACGCCATTTCGCCGTGGTGGGAGGTCGTGAGCGGCGTACGCCAGGACTTCAAACCAGGCGCCCCGCAAACCTGGGCCGCCTTCGGCGTGCAAGGCATGGCGCTGTACAATTTCGAGGCCGAAGCCACCGCCTTCATTGGCGAGGGTGGCCAGACGGCGGCACGGCTGGAAGGCGACTACGATATTCTGCTGACCAATCGACTCATCCTGCAGCCCACCGCCGAACTCAATTTCTACGGCAAGAACGACCCGCAACGGGGCATTGGCTCCGGCCTGTCCAACAGCGAAGCCGGCCTGCGCCTGCGTTATGAAATCCGCCGGGAGTTCGCGCCCTACATTGGCGTAACCTGGAACCGCACGTATGGCAAAACCGCCGATTACGCCACTGAAGAGGGCGAGGACCGCAGCGAAGCACGCCTGGTACTCGGCGTGCGGATGTGGTTCTGAACCCATTGATCCAATAATCCACAATCGACCGCTTCAAGCGGCAAGAGGCCTTGCATGCGCATGTTCAAAACCACCATTGTTGCCAGCGTATTTTCAACCGGCCTGCTACTGAGCGCCCTCGCCCAGGCCCACCCGAAACTGCTCTCGTCCACCCCTGCCGAAGGCGCGGAAGGTGCCGCGCCGGGGACCATCGAACTGCACTTCTCCGAAAACCTCGTGACGCAGTTTTCCGGAGCGAAACTGGTCATGACCGAAATGCCTGGCATGGCTCATGCCCCCATGCCCATGAAGGCCAAGGTCAGCGGCGCCAGTGACCCGAAAACCATGCTCATCACCCCGGCTTCGCCGCTGCCCGCTGGCACCTACAAAGTCGAATGGCGCGCGGTGTCATCGGACACCCACCCGATCACCGGTAACGTTACGTTCAAAGTGAAGTAACTGATGAGCGAACTGGCCAACATCACCCTGCGTTTTGCGCTGTACATGGATTTGATGCTGCTGTTCGGGCTGGCCCTTTTTGGCCTCTACGCCCTCAAAGGACCGCAACGGATATCAGGGGCGGTGCTGCCATTTCGCTCGCTGTTGACGGTCATCATCGTCCTCGGCCTATTGCTGTCCGCTGCCGGCATGTTTTGGCTGGCACGCGCCATGAGTGGTGAATCCGACTGGGCGGCGCTGCGCCCGCACATTGAAATGATGGTCCTGGAAATGGATGTCGGCGTGGCCTGGTCAGTTCGGATCATCGCACTGGTTGTCGCGGCCATTGCGATGCTGCTCAACCGACACGCCCCCGGCATCAGCTTGCTCGTTGCCACCACAGCGGGCGGCGTCGCCCTCGCCTCCCTGGCCTGGAACGGCCACGGAGCGATGGATGAAGGGATCTGGCACTTCACGGTAGACATCCTGCACTTACTGGCCGCTGGCGCCTGGCTGGGTGCGCTGATCGCCTTTGCGTGGATGTCACGGGCTGATGGATTACAAACCGAAAATCACATCCGTCAGTTAACCTACGCGGTCACCCGGTTTGAATCTGTCGGTGCGCTGATCGTTGTGGTCATCGCCGCCACCGGGATTGTGAACTACCTCTTCATCGCTGGCCTGGAACTGTCATTGGGCACCTACGGTATTCTACTGTTCGCTAAAATCATGCTCTTTGGCGGCATGCTCGTACTCGCTGCCCTGAACCGCTTTCATTTGGGGCCGATTCTCAAACGCTCGATGCAAAATGGGCAGTATCGGGTGGCGGGCAACACCTTGCGGCGCAGCGTCATGGCCGAACTGATTGCTGCGGTGTTGATTGTGGGATTAGTGGCGTGGCTCGGAACCTTGAGCCCGGAAACAGACATCGGCGATCTGTAGCGGGTAGCCGATTTTCCTGAAATGTTCACTACACTCCCCCATTCAATACCAACCATCACAAAAGCCCAATAACAATGAAAAATGTCAAAAGCCCCCTGCTGCTCAGCGGCCTGCTCGCGCTATCGCTCGGCGTCCAGGCACAGGAAGGACCCTCGCACCTGGACAACGTCATTCAACAAGGCCAATTGCGCGTTTGCACCACAGGCGATTACAAACCCTACACCTACAAAGCCGAAAACGGCGAATACTCCGGCATCGACATCGCCATGGCCCAGTCCCTGGCCGACAGCCTCGGCGTCAAAGTCCAATGGGTGCAAACCACCTGGAAAACCCTCATGCCCGACATGCTCGCCGGCAAATGCGACATCGGCATGGGCGGTATCTCCGTCACCCTGGATCGACAGAAAAAAGCCTTCTTCAGCACCACCCTCGACGTCGACGGCAAAATCCCCCTGGTGCGCTGCGAAGACCAGACGCGCTATCAAACCATCGACCAGATCAACCAACCCACCGTTCGCCTGGTCGAACCGGCCGGCGGCACCAACGAAGCCTTCGTCCACGCCTTCCTGCCCAAGGCGCAACTGAAACTGCACGACAACGTCACCATCTTTCAGGAGCTGCTGGATAAAAAGGCGGACGTGATGATCACCGATGCCTCAGAAGCGCTGTACCAACAGAAACTCAAACCGGGATTGTGTGCGGTCAATCCGACGCAGTACATGCAGTATGGGGAAAAGGCTTACCTGCTACCGCGCGATGACATGACGTGGAAGTTGTATGTGGATCAGTGGCTGCACTTGGCCAAGGTGACGGGGAATTATCAGAAGGTGTTGGGGCAGTGGATAGCGGTGCCAGAGGGTAAGTAACCTTCAGGCTAGCAAGAATCTGTGGCGAGGGGATTCATCCCCGTTGGGCCGCGAAGCGGCCCCCTTGCGCCTGTCGCCACAAATTTAGAGGTCCAGGCTTAAGCAAATAGCATTGCTCCCTACCGCCGCCCTCTCCATTGCGATGTTAGACCGCTGGTATCCAATCAGTCGTCGTGCAGCAAACCCGAACTGTACTCACCAAAGCTGTTACCCAGCGCACTGCCATGGAAACTCATCTTCTCAGGGTTGTTGGAGGGCCCCGGGCCAAAGCCGCTAGAGGGTACGCGTTCTTCGGAATAGCGGCTTGCGGTACTCACCCCGGAACAAGCGCTCAACAGCACAGCACCGGCGATTAGCGTGGCTTTGGCGAGGTTTGAAATCATTTTCGGTGTCCTGTTGGGTGAAGGCGTGTTGGCTTGAATTTATGCCTCCATCCTAGGCTGCGGGGCGGGTGGGGATTATGAAACTTTGCTGGGGGACAGCGTTGGTTCAGGTGGGGTGGTTTCTTGAAGAATGAGCCACTCAGTCAAAAAGAGCACCGTCCTACACGACGCTAGGAATTGTCCGTACACTTGCGCATTGCTGTGCCTTTGTCATGAGACCTATAGTCCGAGCGCGCCCAAATGGCGTATCGGGTTTGGCGACTCGATGCCTTGGTACAGAAGCCTCCGAGTATTTCTCGGAGCGCTTTTGAACGCACTTGACTGCCTTTTTTTGGTGGCTGTGCGTGGGAGACCTTAGGGTCTGCCGGTTTTACCATGGCCCGGTTCGCCAACCCGCGTACAGCTACCACCCTATTGTTTGGCGACGATTGAGTGGTAGGCCTTTCCTCCTACATGGTGATCACTCATGAATGAATACATGGCTTTAACCAGCAACGCCGACGACCTCCCCTCCCTATACGTCAACACCACACAGCCGCTCCACTCCCTGCTCAGCACAGCCAGTTACAGAATTCGGGCCGTAACGCAGATCCTTGAAAACCTCGCGATGCGCGGTGACATCACCACCGACTCGGTGATTCTCAGTGACTTCGCGTTGCTGTGTTGTGTGCCGTTGCGTGATGGGTGCGATGTGCTGGATGTGATTGCGCGGCGTATGGATGCTGAGCCGTCCTGATGTGAAAAGGGGGCGTCCACAGCGGATGCCCCTTGACCCATCCCACAGAACCCATGCATTTCCTCCCCCCCTTTAACGTGCTTTATCGTTGGTTTTCCCAGCCTTTGTAATGCCACAGCCTGTTCATGGTGCAATTTTCAAGCAAACGTTGCGATGCAGATGAGCATGGAACGGGAACCGTCGAGATACACCGCGCGACAACCTGCTGGAAAAAAGGGGACGGATTTATTTATCCGTGAAAAAAATAAAAAAAAATCCGTCCCCTTTCCCCCCCTTTCCCCCTTAGTGTTACTGCGATCCGCCTGTGGTATGACCCTTGTCTTCCAAAGTGCTTGCAAGCAAAACCCTGTACCACGTGGACAGCCGGCTCGGCAGGGGTGATCGTAGAAGTGTATATCCAGCTTATTTAGCTATTGCGAATATTGCGAATTGATCAAAAAAACTGTCATATTTACCAGTCGAAGATTCTGTAGTAACACCGAATAATAATCCTTACGAAATCTAGCTCCACGTACCGTGGAGGGAGTTAAACGGTCTCTGAACGAAAGAAAAATGCTTACGTAACACCGTAGACGCGAATCAATGTTTGGTGCCGGTTACGAAGTGAAATCGATACGCGCTAGCAGATGCAGTTTAGCCATTCGATACGTATGTGGCGGTTGCCAGGCATCGCTCTGACAAATGAGGAATAGCATCGTGTCAAACTTCAAAATGAGTCCAATCCCACCTCACATACCATCTAGTCAAATCATCGAGATAGTCAAGTTTGCCGGGTTGAATTTCACCAACGCAGTAGTTTACTCCAACCCCAAACCAGCTATCGAGTTTAAAAATGCCACGTTTCGTGGTATGCCCTTGTCCGCGGATTCTATTGCCGAATTCGTGGGTGCTGTGAAGGAAGTTCTGCGGAAACGTGCAGAGGAAAGCGCGAGCCTGGCATCAACGAAGGCCCCAATGATTTCACCTACAGATGATGCAGTTGAGAGCGCGAAGAAGGAAATTGCATTGTGGTTCCCGGTAGGAGGTACAACATTTGAGTCCGCCCTTGAACCCTGGATCTACGAGTAGCGAAAGGTTCAGACAATAGAGGAGCAAAGGGGACACCCATTAGCCGGTCTCGAGTCAAGGTTAAAAGCAGAGCAAAGGGGATGGACTTTTTTATGAATTAATAAATCCGTCCCCTTTTCGCCCAGTCCTTTTCGCCCGAAATGTGCGGGTGTCGTCTTCCGACACATAAGCTTGCAGCGAGTCGGGATAGACGGTGGTGCTGGCGCCGAAGCAGATCGACCCGCAGCACCTAAGGCCTGGCTTGCCTGGAACGGTCGCCCAGGATTACTTCAGTTTCGCCACCATGGCCACGGCGACTGCCTTGGCCGACTGTGGGTTCTGACCGGAAATGACTTCGAGGTATTCGATCACGTTCTCAGCAAAGGGGACAGATTTATTTTTCGAAAGAGCACGTCACAGAAATTAATCTGTTTTTCCCCTTTACCGGTGACGCGCAAGCCCCTCGAGTAAACCGCAACGGTACCGTAATCAAGCAGACGCTGGCGGTCACAACCAGATCAGTGCCCTATCAGTTCTGCTAGTACGGAAGCCGAAACTATTGCTGTATAACCAAAACCATCTCCAAAATCCCCAGCAGGCCGATATCGATGGTTCAATCGATTCTATTGGCAACAAGCCAGAACCAATCCGTCCTAGCGGAAGTGATTCAGGGTGGCGTCAACCGATTGAAGTATTGCGCCTACGGGCATCTCAGCGCCGAGCGCCGAACGTCGAGTCATTTAGGCTTTAATGGAGAGCTTCGGGAGTCGTGCATACGCTGGTACATGCTCGGCAATGGCTATCGCGCCTACAACCCGGTACTGATGCGTTTTCACAGCCCTGACAAATGGAGTCCTTTTGGCGCTGGCGGTATAAACCCATACATGTATTGCGTTGGAGATCCAATTAATTACCGGGATCCAACAGGTCGTGCAGGGGTATTCAGTATTGGTTCGTCGTTTTTCAGAACCTTGGCAGCACCAACAGGTGCAATGGCGGCGACGTCAATCACCGCCGGGATAGCCGCGATGGCGGTAGAGATCAGCGACCCTGGATCACCTATCGGTACAGCACTCGTCATAGTCAGCGCGGCTGCAGGTTTAGGTGCGGGTTATAGGGCACTGGGTGGCTTACACAGAAAACCTGCAATGCAGAACAAAATACCTGGCCTCAACAATCTTGGCTCAAAGCCCATCCCCATCGAGCGTCCTCCCTCACATCACTCATTGTTTTCGGACTCATCGCCTGGTAGGCAACCAATCACAACAAAGACGCAAAGTACTCATGACTCTCGCACTCAACTAACCAGGGATACGCTTCAGGGCACAACTGCCAGAGAACGCAAAAATTATTGGCCTGACGCGCAAGCGCAAGAAAGGGAGCGCCAACGACTGCTGGAAATCCAACGACAAGAATTAGTCCGGCAACAGGAAGTGGCTGAACTCCAAGCTGAACTTAACCGTGTAACTGCGATGGAGGAACGAAATCGGATAAGAAATACAAGACCTCCCCTACAACGTCAAAACGCCAATATGCCAACGTAGAGCAAAGGGGACAGAATTATTTTTCGGCAAAAAAGCGGCAACAACGGAGACGGGTTTGTTTTTATGGATTAATAAATCCCTCCCCTTTTCGCTGGTCCCTTTTCGCACTTGGATTCTGAGCATTAAATGAAACTTCTTATTTTTGGCCAGCCCTATTTCTGATCCAAGACCGATACGTAAATATGCAGACCAACTTAAGGTGGTACACCCATTAGCCTTTGACTCGCGACCGGCTAATGGGCGCCCCTACTCACAGCCTACTTTCAGGCTACCAACGAGTTTCTAGAATTGTGCAGTCACTTTCACGCCTAATACAGGCTAACTCCAAAAGATGTAAAAGTGAAAGGCGGTTTAGTCGGAGGAGCCGCCACCGGCCGCTCCGATGGATTTGGCAGTGCTCCGGTGACAGTGCCTGCTACCGCCAATACTATTCCGCTTATGAAAAACTTAGGTGTAGGCATGAGCATGCCTTGCTCACTAGAGGTTTTCACAAAAAGATTAGCCACTTCACTTACCCGAACTTCTTTTGACCCTGCACCTGAATCAATAAGCACAAATGAGCCATCGTTACTATATGAAACTAACTTCCCAGCATGAATTTGACCGGATTTTGATTCGAGCTGAATCGAATCCCCTTTCTCCAAGTTCAATGTAACCTGCCCTTCGATCGACATTTTCACTTTAAGTGACCTCCAGTTTTCAAGCAGGCTTCAGCGTGCCTTCGTTATTGAAGTCTGCCTACTGTCACAAATAACAGGGCTTAAGATTTAATAGAAATAAAACTGTCTTTCTTATGGCGCAGGAAATCGGAGAATGGCCACTTATCTTGCAGTGATTCAGCCGCGTGCCGCTATTACTTAACTGTCCAAGCCCCATCCCCCCATTCCTGTTAAACTCCCCCACCTCCCAGCCTCACCGATTCCAGATCCCCAATGTCCGTAACCACCACAACACCCGCCCCACTCTCCCGCCGTTTCTCCGTCGCCCCGATGATGGATTGGACCGACCGCCACTGCCGTTTCTTCCTGCGCCTGCTGTCGAAAAACGCCCTGCTCTACACCGAAATGGTTACCACCGGTGCGCTCCTCAACGGTGATCACGAACGTTTCCTGCGCCATAACGAAGCCGAGCACCCGCTCGCGTTGCAGTTGGGCGGCAGTGTGCCGCTGGATCTCGCGGCGTGTGCGCGCATGGCCCAGGACCACCGTTACGACGAGGTGAATCTGAATGTCGGCTGCCCGAGTGATCGGGTGCAGAACAATATGATCGGCGCGTGCCTGATGGGGCATCCGCAGTTGGTGGCTGATTGTGTGAAGGCGATGCGCGATGCAGTGTCGATTCCGGTGACGGTGAAGCATCGCATCGGGATTAACGGGCGAGACAGTTACGAAGAGTTGTGCGATTTCGTCGGCACGGTTCGCGAGGCCGGGTGCACGAGTTTTACTGTGCATGCGCGGATTGCGATTCTGGAGGGATTGTCACCGAAGGAGAACCGGGACATTCCACCGTTGCGTTATGACGTGGCGGCGCGGTTGAAGGCGGACTTTCCGGAGTTGGAGATTATTCTCAACGGCGGGATCAAGACGCTGGAGGCCTGCCACGAGCATTTGCAGACTTTCGACGGGGTGATGCTGGGTCGCGAGGCGTATCACAACCCTTATGTGATGGCTGAGGTGGATCAGCAGCTGTTCGGCAGCACGGCACCGGTGATCACGCGTGCCGAGGCGCTGGCGCAGTTGCGGCCGTATATCGCTGCGCACATCGATGCGGGCGGTTCGATGCACCACATCACGCGGCATGTGTTGGGGCTGGGTACCGGGTTTCCCGGGGCGCGCAAGTTCCGGCAGTTGTTGTCGGTGGATATCCACAAGGCCAAGGAGCCGTTGGCCTTGCTGGACCAGGCGGCGCAGTTGCTCGAAGGGCGTTAGGGATTAATCTGCACCCGGTTGCGGAGTTCGCAGCCGGGTGCACATGTTCAGACCGCCGCTGCTTCAGTCCAGTTGATCCAACCGAATATCCAGGTCGCCAGGATCAGCAGACCGAATGCGATCCGGTACCAGGCGAATGCGGCGTAACTGTGGTTGGCGATGAACTTGAGCAAGCCACGAACGGCGATCATGGCGAACAGGAACGCCGTCACGAAGCCGAGGGCGAAGACTGGCAGGTCGCCGGCCTGGAACAGGTCCCGGTACTTGTAGCCGGAATAGACGGCGGCCCCCACCATGGTGGGCATGGCCAGGAAGAACGAGAACTCGGTCGCGGCCTTGCGTGACAGACCAAACAGTAGCCCACCGATAATGGTCGATCCTGAGCGGGAGGTGCCCGGGATCATCGCCAGGCATTGTGCGAAACCGACCTTGAGGGCGTCAGGCCAGCGCATATCGTCGACATGATCGACGTACACCACATGGTTGCGCTCTTCGGCCCACAACATGACGATGCCGCCCACCACCAATGCCATCGCGACGGTGATCGGATTGAACAGGTATTCGTGAATTTTATCGGCGAACAGCACCCCCAGAACAACGGCCGGCATGAAGCCAATCAATAGATTCAAGGTAAAGCGCTGCGCATTGCGCTGGGTAGGTAAACCGCTGACGACTTCGAGGATTTTGCTTCGGAACTCCCAGACCACCGCCAGGATGGCGCCCAGTTGAATAATGATATTGAACGCCATTGCGCGTTCACCACCGAAGTCGAGCAAGTCCGCGACAATAATCTGGTGCCCGGTACTGGAGATGGGCAAAAACTCGGTGAGCCCTTCAACCAACCCTAAAAACAACACCGATACAGTGGTCCACAGATCCATCAATCCCCCGTAAGACCCTCACGATAATCGCATGAAAGGCCTGTTGACTATTCAAACACCTTGAATTCACTGCAACAGGGCAAATTAATCCTGACAATGACCACTTGGCGAGCGCGAGAGTAGAACGCATCAAGCCGCGCGTTAAAACCCTTTGTTATCAAATGTCTAGCACCACAACTAACGGGAGAAAAGTTATATATCCGTTATCAGTGCGAAATACCTCTAACGGAAAAAGCCTGAGCTTATGCCAAAAAATTCAAAGTCTCAGGGGCTGATAATTTCCCGTAATAAATTACAATCGCCACCCGCTTTCAGCCATGCGTCAAGCTTATGGCGCCGGAAAACCGGGATATCGGGAAAAAGATGGCACAGTGCTATGCCGCTTTAATCTGCAAGATGGAGCTCAAGAGCATTTCCTCCCAAGCCTCAAGAATGCAAACGATCACGTCAGAGTCGCCCGCAATGTTAAAAAAACCTGTCGACCGCTTCAAATTTCGATGAAATGTTACCAATTGTCAGTCACAAATGAGAATCGGTGCTTTAACATCCAAACGTCAGCACCCAGCCGAGTCATAGCATGATGCTTACAGGGACCAAAACGACCTCATATCACAATCTAGCAAAGGAGCAGACAGGGATTCTCACTATTGGGCGTACCCACATGCTGGCAGAAGAATTCAGAGAACTACTCACCAAGCACACCGATCTCGATATACCCGTAGTAGCAACGTGCTATAGCCACTCGTTCAATAGACACAAACACCCGGAGTTGTACCGTGCGATTTTTGTGATTATTGATAGTCCACAGGCGGTTATCGACAGCATTGCCCTGATTGAGGATCTGCGCTCCGAGAATATGGGCTCGATCATTTTTGCGGCCATCACGGGGCCAGGCACCTACAACAAGATGAAATATTATCTTGCAGGCGCCGATTACTGCATCAAGTTCACCGGTACACCGGAGGAAAGCACCGAGGTATTTTCCGGAATTTTCAGTAGCCCGGAATGGCAGAAAAAAGACATTCTGCTTTTAGACCCCACGCGCATGTGCCTCATTGGGGACGATAAAAAGCTGGATGTATCGTTTGCGGAAATGCAGATTCTTGAGGCGTTCTCACAAACGAAAAGCCACATTTTGAGTCATGATGAAATCGCCAACGTCATGGGCCTTAATATAAATTTTTATGACCCAAGAGCCTTGGAAAAATCGATCAGCCGCCTTCGCGGCAAGATAAAAGGCATGTATGGCACCAACGCCATTCAGAGTATTCGCGGGCATGGATATCGCTTAATCAGGGGCTTGATTTCTACAACCTGATGACTATGCAACGGAGTTTTTGCATTATGAACGCAACTGAATGCGTGCCTCGCTTTGAGCGTGCGAATCACTATTTGTCTCGACAATTGATTCTTACACGCGATGACTGCCCCTTTGGCAGCGAGATCAGAATAAAATCTGACGACAGTCAGTTCCTGTCCGCCCTTGCCTCTTACGCACCGGCGACGAATGAGATGAATGCCATCTACAGTGAAGCGCTGATGCAGACCCGTCTGATCGCCTTCTCGCTGAAAGATCGCAATATCTCCAGCCAAAACAAATACCTCAGCCGCCGCTTTGTCTGCCTGGAGCAGTCAGCGCTCGCCGACGCCGCTCTCACCGAAGAGCTGATCCAGTGCAGCGAAGCCCTGCGTGGCTTTGGCCAGACACTGGTGGTCGCGTTAAATGAACTCCCCCTGCCAGCGGTCAACTTCAGCGATAAAAAGAAGATTCTCCATAACGTGTATCTACTAAAAGATCACGGCATCGAAATCGCGCTCGATGGTTACAATATCTACGATGAAAGTATCGAGATATTTACAACCTTGAATCTATTTGACTATATCAAGATATCCATATCGGCCCTAGACTTGAGCCTGAAGCTCACGAGTAACCCGGAACTCTTCAATCGCCTCTACGAGCGCATGACCGCCCAGGCTCATAACACCAAAGTCTGTTTTATAGCGGACAGAGTCGAGCATGCCGCCAGCCACGTACTGGCGCGAGCGTTGCCCTTTGATTACTTTCAAGGGAGCCATTACTCCCCTGCCGACAACCTTTAACCAATAAATCAGGCGTGCAATTCAGGAGAGCGACATGGAAAGCAGCACAAACCTCCCGAGAAAATATTTTGTCGTAGTAACTCATAGCCCCGCACTGCAACTTGAGCTGGAGGCACTGTTATCGAGCAAACGCTATAACTCGTTTGGTACTTCCCAGGCAAAAATGTTCGTTGAAGGCGTGACCCCACCCTCCTCAGCCCCCAAACTCATGGAGTTTATTTACCCGCACGTGGAAAGAATGGTTTCGCCTGTTATCAAGCATGATACACAGCGCATTCTTTCGACGTTCAATTCCCAGTGGCAAGCGGTTCAACCCACTACTCAGCGCATCAACATCACCTCGATTGCAGAGCAAGCCAAGGATGACGCCCCGGATCGCTCCGCCGACGAAGCCTGGCGCTTAAGCAATGGCAACGGCGCACTGATCAAGGATGATATCGAAATTGTCCTGACTGGCCTGGAAGCCACACTGCTCAAGAAAATGCTTCATCATGATGATCGCGTGGTCAGCAAGGATGATCTTATCCGCAGCATCGGCCGAGAACCTGAACACTATCGAGGTCTCGAAATGTGCCTGAGCCGACTGCAGGAGAAGTTCAAGAATGCCAGCAATGGAGAACGACTATTTCGGGCAGTCAGAAATCGTGGCTATTGCCTGATACAAAAGATCGTACGCGGGAAAAGCCTGACCTGAGCTAACAAAATGCTCACACTGGCCGTGCACTACAATAACAATAACGCACACCGGTTTCCCTCCCCCCTGCCTCCCCTTCCTTCTAATAAGTACCTCTATAGCCCAAGTCACATTGTCGACTTTTTATAACGCCTCCCCACTATATTAACCCGCGGCACTAATCTCCTCGTTAGAAGTCGTCAGACAGTATTCAAACCAATAACTTAATCTATTTACTGACGACACCGCCGCCCTGGCTCTTCAGTTCGTCAGCGCATGGCCATCTTATAAGAACAATAACGCTGCCAGATCAACTTTGGTTCTTGTCTGTCGACACGCAAATGGACGTATTTTGGGGATATCGCATGGTTAACAATCTTCGTATCAATCGAAATACCACTCTCAAAGGATTGACCTTCTGGGGACAGTGGGCATTGGGTCAGGGCTTTGTTGTCGCCCTGTTACTTCTATTGGTTTATAACCAGACGGGAACGGTAGAATTTTATTATCGCGTCTGCGCAGCACTTACAGTACTGGCATCTGTGCCAGCTTATACATGGTGTGGTGTTTACGCTAAAAAAGACAACTTCCTTGAAGGGCTGATCAGGCTATTGATGGGTTGGGCAATGACCTTGGCAGCGTTGGCTATTGTCGCCTTCCTGTGCAAGGCCAATGAACTGTTTTCCCGCCAGATCATTCTGGTCTGGGCTGTCGGCAGCTACATTGGGCAGGCACTGTTGTATGTCCCGTTGCAGGGTTTCTCGAAGTACTACCAGCGCTCGCTTCAACGCGAACGGAAAACACTCATCGTGGGTACGGGCGAGCTGGCTATGGGCTTGGCCAACAAACTTCGTTCCCTTGAGCATTTCCCGTTGGTGGGCCTGGTCAGTTCGGACGCCACTCCGCTGCTGGAGATGGGTGCGCCACCTGTCGTAGGTCCGCAAGAGGAACTCCTGGAGTTGATCCAGACCCACGATATCCGCCGCCTGTACATCACGCTGCCCCTGAGTGAAGCAGCACAGATCGAAGCCATGTATGGCGACTTGCTGGATGCCCACGTCGATGTTGTCTGGGTGCCGGACTTGAACAGTCTGACCCTGCTCAATCACTCGGTCAGTGACGTGGACGGCCTTCCGGCGATCCACCTGAATGAAAGCCCGCTGACCAGCCAACCCACCGCCGCACTGAGTAAAAGCCTGCTCGACAAAAGCGTGGCGCTGATGGCCATCATCGTCCTCAGCCCATTGCTGTTGGCGATTGGCCTGGCGGTCAAGCTTACCTCCCAGGGGCCGGTGTTTTTCAAGCAGGATCGGCATGGCTGGAACGGCAAGGTGATCCAGGTCTGGAAGTTTCGCTCGATGCGCGTACACGATGACCGCGAGGTGAAACAGGCCAGCCGTAACGACTCGCGGATAACGCCGGTAGGACGTTTTATCCGTCGCACCTCAATGGATGAGTTGCCGCAGTTGTTCAATGTCCTGCAAGGCCACATGGCCCTTGTCGGACCTCGTCCACATGCCATTGCTCACAACGATTACTACTCCGGCAAGATTCTCGCCTACATGGCTCGCCATCGAATCAAGCCGGGGATCACCGGGCTGGCTCAAATCAGCGGTTGCCGTGGCGAGACCGACACCCTCGACAAGATGCAGAAGCGCGTCGAGATCGACCTCAAGTACATCAACAACTGGTCGTTGTGGCTGGATCTGAAAATCCTGGTGAAGACGCCCTTCACCTTGCTGTCAAAAGACATTTATTGACGGCAGAACTCTATTTGATTGTACGCCAGCAGATTAATCAGGGGACGAAGGTCCCCTTTTCGCTTGATCTGGCGTAACTCGAGACCAACAACTGGCCATGTAAGGAAGACTCGGATGATCGCGAGTAAACAATATGCCAAGCCCGCCTGGTACCTGATTCACTGCAAAGCCAGGCAGGATGAGCGCGCCGAGGAAAATCTCCAGCGCCAGGGTTATCAATGCTATCGCCCGACCTATCGACGTGAACGTCTCCTTCGGGGCAAGCGGCAGACCCTCTGCGAGTCGCTGTTTCCCGGTTACCTGTTTATCCAGCTCAGCCTGCACGACAACTGGGCGCCATTGCGCTCGACGCGTGGTGTATTGAGAACGGTCAGTTTCGGCGGCCAGCCTGTAGCGATTGCTGATGACGTGATTGATCATCTGCAACTGCGCGAGCGCGAACCGTCGGCACAAACGTTGCTGACACAGGGCGACCTGGTGCGGATCAATCAAGGGAGCTTTGCAGAGCTGGAAGCGCTGTTTCTAGCGATGGATGGTGATGAGCGGGTTGTGTTGCTGATGAACTTTTTGCAGCGCGAGCAGCGTATCAACCTGCCGCTGTCGAGCATCACCAGACTGTAGGAACATCAAGGCGCTGTATGGAAGTGGCCGAGCGCAGGCAACTTCTGAACAGCGCCTCGCTCTTCGCATTCCCTTCCGACTGACGAAAAAAAGCGATCTGCAGAGTTTCTCTCCCCTGCAGATCGCCGATTTTTATTCAGTAATCTTCTCAAAGTTGCGATAGAACAGGTCACTGTCACGGCTATCGGTCATTGTGTGCAGCGAATAACTACGATTGAGCCGTGCACCACCGTCCCGGGTCAAAGGTGCCCAAACGATATTGGCGCGACGCATCGTCGACATGCTCATCAACTCGTCGAAAGGGATGGAGATGTAGATTCCCTTGTCGAAACTACCCTCGCCATACTCTTCTTTAGTCGCCGTGGTCAGCGTGACCCAACCACCGAATCGCACCCCGTTACTGAACTCACGGGACAGGTCGATCGTGGTGCCCCAGTCGCGAGCCAAGTACCGACCAACACTGACGGCCGCCTGGGCTTCGAAAGGCAGATCGGTGTAGCCAGTGATGTGCCCCGTGACGGTCGAGTAGTCACGCAAACCAAAACCCTGGTCGAAGTTTCGCTGGCGAACGAAGTTCAGGTCTGCGCCAACAGACCAGCGCTGACCAGCAGGACGAAACAGCACTTCACCGCCGACACCGGCAAACATGGACTCCAGATAGCCCCCATAGACCATGCCATACACGTCTTTATCCAACTGCTTGGCGTGGTTGAGCTGGAACGTTGGCATGGTGACGTCAGAGGTCGTCAGATACTGACGCAAGTCGGTGCGCACTCGAGGTAAACCGCTCGGAGCGTCGTAGGTAAACTTGTCAAAGTTATTCACCAAGTTGACGCTCAGCAAACCACTCCACCAGGTGTTACGGGTGAAGCGATACTCCGCGTCCGCATCGGCAGTGACCTGGTAGAGCAAGCCGTCAGGGCCACCGATGTTCTGCTTGTACCCCAGACCCAGTCCATAAGAGAAAGGATCACGCGCCTCGGTGTACAGCGTGGTCTCGGTATGCGGTACGGCGGCGTTGACCTCGGTTGCACGATGCAAGTCTTGCAGCGGCTCTTCGTTTTTGACCACCTCGCGGAAGGTATCGCGGGGCACACTGGTTTCTTCCAACGGCATGTCGTATCGCTTGTTCACCAAGGTGAACCAATCGATATCGTCGTTGACGCTGTTGTCGAGAATCCGGCTGGCGCGGCCGACAGCTTTAGCCGAATAGAAGTAACGGGACTGCTCGCCATACACCAACAATTCAGAGCCACGCTGGGTGATGCGCTCCACTTTATAGCCGGCGTTATTTTGCAGGCGTTGGGACACATTGGCCCAATTGACCTGATCCGCAGAGGTGACAGGCGCCTTGGCCGGGAGGGGTTCCGCGGGCGGGTCGTAGGTCTTTGCCGGCGACTTGCGGCTGGCAAAGTTGGTGTGCAGCGTGATACCAAACATGGCGGTATTGCCACGCTCCCAGGCAGCGCTGAGATCAATCGAGTCTGTCAGCTTGTACACGGCACCGATGTTGATGGGTGAGTCTTGTTTGATGTCGTTGTCACGCGGCTCGTTTTTATAGTCATTGCCTTCATATTCGAGTTTCAGACTGAGGGGTGCCCAAGGTGTTTGGTAAGCGACACCGCCGAACAAGGAAGGCGTACCTCTAAAATAATTCGCATTGAAGTCGCCCGTCCCTTCGCCGGGTGGACGTGTATCAAAGCGGTCATCGACCCACCCTAGAGGGTTTTCGAAATCGCCTCGATTCCCCATGTACCCCCACGCTACGCCGCCACTGAAGTCAAAGTTGCCAAAGCGTTTGTTGGCAACGAAATATTCACTGGAGAATAACCCTGTACCACCGATGTCCTGGAATCCTAGAGCCACTTGAGGAAGCCAATGACTTTCCTGCCACAAACGAACTTTGGCATCAACGGCCTTATCCTTGTAGCTTTGATCGCCACTGAGTGACTCGGGGCCGTATGGCCGGTTGGTAATGGCGGTATAACGAAACGAGCCCTCAAGCCATTCAAAGGGCTGTAGCGAAAGGCTATAACGAGTATAGGGTTCAGTTCGACTGGCATTGACACTCAGCTCGCCGGCAGGCGCCATGCGCGCAGTGGGTGTTTGCAACAAGCCCACGCCGCCGAAATCATTCTGGGTATAACGCGGTTCTCCATGAGCCAAACCACAAGGCAACAACAGGACCGCTGCAAAACGTAACTTCAAGGGGCCACCTCAGCCACAGGTTGAGTGGCGAGGAATTCGGCCAACTGCTGATTGAGTTCAGGTGTAGGCGGATCAAGGTCATCGCTCTTGATCGGCACCAGGATTTTGCTGCCGGCGGCGGGCCAGTGCCCTTCTTCCCGATTCCACAAGGCAATGCCTATCCGTTGCGTGTGACCATCGGGCTGGATAATCCACAGGTAATCCATCTCGGCTTCGGTGGAGGGCGGGCAGGATTGCAGATAATCACGTGCCTCTTGCATTGCGCGATAAGGCAGCCGGCAAGGTTTCGCGACCGCGCCCAACACTTCCACAGCATCGGGGCGAGATGGATACACAAGTTGGTCGCCGTCATCGATACGAGCGTTGAGGGCAAACCCGACCTCGACGGCAACAGGGTCAAGTACGGCAACCTGGCGCCCCGTAACCGGTAATTGCCCAATCTCTTCATAGAGCTGGTCGGCCAACGCCGCCCGGGCAGGCTTGCCAAACAGCAAGGCGCCACGCTGCAGTACTTTCAAATCAAACAATACCCCGACTTTCAGCCGGCGCTGTTCTTCCAGCAAGGGCTGGCGCAACCAGGCGGCACCCAACCAGTAACTTTCAGCATTGGGTTGCGAAGCAGTAATAACATCCAGCAAACGGGCTCCCGGCTGGATCTTGAATTGGCCAGGAGTGCGAACGTCACCACTGACAGTGACGTCGGCATGGCTCAGACCTGAGCCCGCTAATAACAAGCCGGCAAACACTATGTTCAGAGGCTTCAATGAGTAACTCCCTGTTCAGAACGCAACTGAATGACCTTCAGGGAAATGTGCGGCGTTATATGCTGCTCGCTCTGAATGACGAAACCATCCTGTGGCCTGACCCAGTAACGATTGACTGCGTGGAAATCTATTTGAGGCGCATCAATGCGCTCATCAACACGGAGCAAGGCATACGTCTTGTCCATCACCTTGATGTCCTCGATGCCTTCCTGGGTAAACCGGCTGGTCACGGCAATCCCGACGCGGTAGCCGTCATAGATATCGATCCAGCGGGTGCTGCTAAAGCCCTCGGGCAGCCGGTGCAGCCCATGCTTGAACGGCGACTCGCCCTCCCAGCGGGTACCATCGAGATTGATACCAAGCCCGACACTGCGCACGATCAACCCATCGCGCATCAACAACACCTGCTTGCCGGATGCAACCCAGAATTGCAGGTCGCCACGCTGGCGAATCATCGCCATCACGCCCTCACTGGAGGACGTGGTGACTTTAATTTGAGGATAGGGAACAGCATCCACCTGGGCCTGGGTCAACTCCAAAGACTCGGGCCCCACAGTGGACGCTTTAAGGGTATCGAAAGAGGCTTTCATCAGTGGGTTACACCCACACAGCATGAAAGCCATCGCCAGGAAGGCGCTCTTACGCATAATTATCACGCTGAAATGGGCCTTATCTGTTGCTGGCTTCGCTCAAGTTGTTCTGTGTCGCAGCACCGATACCGATGATGGACGCAGAAGGCACCAACTGGCTGATAAAGCGATTCCAGCGGGTAACGTTGGCAGGCCCGACATAGACCACATCCTGTGCTTGCACATCAAAACGCGTGGCCAACGCCATGGCGGAAGGTGATTCGGCTTCCAATTGAAAAATCTTCGCCGGTTCCTTATCGAGGTTTTCAACACCCCGGATCACATAAACGGCATTGCCATTGGAGGTTGCCTGATTCAAGCCACCCACCGTCCCCAACACATCGGACAGGTTCATGGTTTTGGTTTTGAAGCTCAGGGCCCGAGGCTGGGTAACTTCACCCATGACATAGATCCGCTTGCGATCGTTGTAAGGCAGATACAACTGGTCACCCGCCTTGAGATACACATTCGGCAACTGGGAGTTGTTCTGACGATTCAGCGCATCCAGATCCAACTTATATTCGCGACCATCACGGGTAAGGGTCAGGTTCGAAAGGTCAGCGTTCAAAGGATCGATTCCGGCGGCCCCCACAGCCTCCACAACACTCAGTTGCGTTGTGGTGAGTGGCTGCTGCCCCGCCCTCAAGACCGCACCGGAAACCACGATTTTCTGACTGGCGAACCGCAACACACTGACATCTACCTGAGGGCTTTCAACAAACTGCGACAAACGACTTGAAATATAGGCACGCAGCTCTTCGATCGTTTTGCCTGCAGCAGGAATATTGCCAACGTAGGGGTAAAAAAGATTGCCGTCCGGGCGAACAAGACGCCCGTTAGCATCGATTTGCTGTTGTGGTCCCGAAGGCGCCGTCAACTCTGGATGGTCCCAAACGGTGATAAACAGCAAGTCGTTGGCACCAATCCGGTAACTTCCAGGTGAGTAGCTCAAAAGCTCTGAGGGAATGGTTTCGCCCACCTGAGTGGCCGAGTTCATGGCAATCAACTTAGGCGTGATGGGGATCAGCTCAACACGACTGCTCTCAGGTGTCCCATCACGAACGATTTGACTAGTGTCCATATGTTGACCGGGGGAAAACATACAGCCTTGCAGAGTAATACTTGCCAGTATGGCAACAGAAAAATTACGAATCATATTGACACTACGCTAGTTGAGAGCACACCCAAAAAAACAAGGCCACCCAGGCAACCCTGTGTGACCTTGTCCAAAACGCTACTACAATTTCAATTAGTCGTCCCGGTAGTACCGGTGGTACCACCAGTACCACCAGTACCACCATTGGAACTTCCGCCACTGTTAGATGCAGCTACCACGCCGGCGACCACTGCAGCGCCGACCAGCAAGCTTGTACCGACAGTGACTGAACCCACCAACGGAGTGCTCAGTGTCAGCGGTTCTTCTGCCGCAATTACTGAGGTACTCAAGATTGTCAACAACGAGATAGCAAATAGCTTTTTCATATCAGACTCCTAATTTTAGATACAGGGTTTGATACTAAGTACCAAAAACGAAAGAGTGAGCAGACGCCGACAAATACAACCATCGAACGACTGCGACGCCCCTCCTTTTTTCCTTCTGTAGATCATCTCACCGAAAGATCATTGATACCAGTGATCGCGTCGAGCTCAATCAGTCGCGCAGAGCGAAGGTTAGTTTCAAAAACCAACGTTATCTCTCTTTTCTCCATAAAACTCAGCGATTTAGCAGCGGTTTTGTTACGTTTCACTAGAATATAACAGTCGAGTGTCGAGCGTAATGTTAATAAATGTCAGATTCAGGAACCGTGAAAACCCCCTGCATCATCATTAAATGCAAAACTAAAAAAACACCACCTTCCAATGGGTCGACCGGCGAACAGCCGAGATAAATCTTATAGACATCAGCTAGCACTTCCAAAGACACACAGCAATGTTATATTCATGATAAGAAACAGTTATCTATATTGCCGTTGTTATTTTTGGTCAGCAAAAATAATGACATACCAAAAAAAAAACATGTTAGAAATTAAGAGCATCGAAATTATATAAAGAATACTTTTCAAAGAGCATGACAAATGCCTCCAGGCACGTAAAATCTTTAGCCACACAAGTTAAGAGCAAAGATAACATTGCGAGCAGTAATTTTAACAACCGTCGTTAGAAACTGAAGCCCCGAATAGACGCAGGGGGTTCCTATAACATCGGATTAATAGCTTGGAGCACCCGACAGCTCCAGAGAGTTTTCAGGATTAATACTCTAGATCCTGGGGCGGTAGCATTCCTTTTTTTGAATTTATTCATATGCCCGCGCCCCACCTATACCCAAGCGCGACCTAAGTGATTGCGCCGATTGCGCCGACTCAAACCATGACTCACTTCAGCAGAGTAGCGATATGATTCCTATTATTTTATCCGGCGGGACAGGATCTCGCTTATGGCCCCTCTCTCGTCAACTGCGCCCAAAACAATTTCTTCCTTTGGCCAATGAAACATTCTCGATGCTGCAAGCGACTATCCAACGACTGGACGGATTAGACCTGCAAGCACCACAGCTCATCTGCAATGAAGCACATCGCTTCCTGGCAGCAGAACAACTGATCAAACTCGGGATAGAAGACTTTCGCATTTTGCTAGAACCTGTTGGACGGAACACAGCCCCTGCAATAGCGATTGCGGCCATACAAGCTGTCGCTACGAACAGCGACCCCATCTTATTGGTACTTGCAGCGGACCACTTGATCGAAGACATTACAGAGTTCCATGCAAGTGTGAAGGCAGCCATCCCACTGGCTGAAGAAGGTAAGCTTGTAACTTTCGGCGTGGTGCCTAAAACACCAGAAACGGGATACGGTTATCTCGAAATAGGCGAAAAAATTGGTGAAAAAGGGTATCGAGTAAAACGTTTCATTGAAAAGCCGGACGCGACCACCGCCAAAAATTACATCGAAAGCCAACGGTATCTTTGGAACAGCGGAATGTTTATGTTCAAGGCCAGCCGTTATCTTGAGGAACTGGCAAAGTATCGTCCAGAAATTTTATCCATCTGCCAATCCGCATTGAGCCGCGGTTCCAAAGATATGTATTTCACTCGTGTGGATAGTGAAATTTTTGCAACCTGCGCCGATGAATCCATTGACTACGCAGTAATGGAAAATACCACCGAGGCCGTGCTGGTCCCACTGGATGCAGGTTGGAGTGATGTGGGTTCCTGGAACGCTTTGTCGAAGGTTTCAACCAAAGATGAAGCAGGCAATACCTGTAAAGGGGACGTGTTGATGGAAGGCACTTTGAATACCTACATCCATGCCAACAATCGCCTGGTAGCAACGTTAGGCATTCAGGATCTCGTCATCGTAGAAACGAAAGACGCTGTGTTGGTGGCTCACAAATCCCACGAGCAGGACATCAAGAAACTGGTTGAACAACTGAAACACTCAGGACGGCATGAACACATTAATCATCGAGAAGTTTACCGTCCATGGGGAATGTACGACTCTATAGATAACGGCCCCCGCTACCAGGTAAAACGCATTACCGTACAACCTGGCGCAAAACTCTCAGTTCAGATGCATCATCATCGGGCAGAACATTGGATTGTTGTGAGTGGCACCGCGAAGGTTACAAACGGTGAAAAAACTTACCTCGTCGCCGAAAACGAATCCACCTATATCCCTATCGGCCAAATTCATGCCTTAGAAAATCCAGGTGTGATTCCGCTAGAGTTAATTGAGGTACAGTCCGGCTCATATCTTGGAGAGGACGACATTGTCCGCTTTGAAGATAAGTACGGCAGAGCTTAGCTTCACACGACTGCGTATCTATCTAAAATTTTTTAGAACACACTCGACATCTAAGCGTACCCGATCCGATAACCATCCAGGATGAGAGGCGAAAGCTGCCTTGTTTAAAAGTATTTTGATCGTCTGCACCGGCAACATTTGTCGAAGCCCCATGGCTGAAATAATGTTTGCACAGCTTTTAGAGGAAACTGATATAAAAATCAGTTCTGCCGGTTTAGGCGCGCTGGTCGACCACCCTCTTGAGTCAACTGCGTTAGCTGTGTTGGCGCAACACGGCCAAACGCCTCCGGTCCATAAAGCGCGTCAATTAACCCCTGCGCTGTTAGGGGATGCAGATCTTGTGCTGGTTATGGAAAAACGTCAGTTATCCAGTGTACTCCAACTGTCTTCCGAAGCTCGCGGAAAGGTCTTTCTGCTTGGCAAATGGCAAGATGAACGTGAGATACCAGACCCCTATCGCCAGGGACGGGCTGCATTTGAACATGCACATGCCTTGATAAAAGAGGCGGTACAAGCGTGGGCCACACGATTAACTCCGTGAAGTCCTCCTTCCCATACCAATATCATATAGAAGTCCATACATGCAGCAGCCGCCAATAAATACCGTTAGCCAAAATGAAAGCGAAGAAATTGATTTGCTTGATTTGTTAGGCACCCTGATAGACTACAAATTCGTTATCGCTGGAATCACCAGTGTATTTATGATTGGCGGATTAGCCTATGCAGTATTGGCCGCGCCTGTTTTCAGGGCAAATGCCATCATCCAGGTAGAACCCAAGAAAAATGATGTGCTCGGGTTCAATGATATGAGCAGCCTCTTGGGTGGAGAGTCACCTTCCGGAACCGAAATTGAACTTATCAAATCCCGATCCGTTCTGGGAAAAGCAATCGACAACTTAAAACTAGACATCCTGAGTGAACCTAACTACTTCCCTGTTTTTGGCAGATTCATTGCAAAAAAATATACGGGAGACACCCCCGATTCTATCGCCAAACCTTGGTTTGGTATGAATGGATATAATTGGGGGGGAGAATCGCTAACAGTTTTTAAGCTCGATGTGCCCCCGGGCTTGCTTGGAGAAGAACTTACACTGACATCAAAAGAGAAAGGTAACTACGATCTATTTGATGAGGACGGTAATCTTCTGGTGAGTGGACACGTTGGAACCAAAACAGAAAGCAATGGGATCGAAATCCTGGTTTCTGAGTTGCGTGCTAACCCGGGTGCTACTTTCTCTGTAATGCGTGAACCGCGCCTGAACAGTATTAAAGACTATCAGGAAGCTCTAGATGTGAGCGAGCGCGGCAAAGACTCAGGCATTTTAGGGCTAGCCCTGGAAAGTACCGACCCGAAAAAAGCAGTCAAAACATTGAACGAGATCGCACGGCTATACGTGCGTCAGAATGTCGAACGTACTTCCGCGGAAGCTGCAGCCAGTCTTGATTTTCTAAAACAACAGCTACCTCAGGTACGTAAAGATCTAGAGGAAGCGGAAGACGCGCTTAATAAATATCAGACTCGGAGCAAATCCATTGATATCAGTCTGGAAACCAAAGCCATCCTGGACCAGATCGTTGCGCTTGATACAAGTATTTCGGAACTGAAGCTTCAACAAGCAGAGATGGACAGAAAGTTCACTGCCCAACACCCTGCTTATAGAGCGCTACTTTCAAAAATTGATGAGTTGAGCAGCAAACAAAGCGGGCTTTCCAAGAGAGTCGAAAGCCTTCCCGCAACCCAACAAGAGTTGTTGAGTCTCACTCGAGATGTACAAGTCAGTACCGAAATATACACCCAATTACTGAACCGATCCCAAGAGCTAGATATTGTTCGTGCCGGCTCCGTAGGCAACGTACATATAGTAGACGATGCAGATGTTGATCTGAGAGAACCTGTCCGCCCCAAAAAAGCTCTTGTAGTACTCATGGCGACTCTATTGGGCGGTTTCCTTTCAATTATATTCGTAATGCTCCGCCGGGCAATCAACCGAGGGATTGAGAGTGCGGAATTGATTGAGCAGTTGGGATTGCCTGTGTACGCGTCTGTTCCATTCAGCACTTTACAAAAATCAGCAGAGACTAGTTCTAAAAAGACAAAGGCAGAATCTCACGCTCAGATACTTGCTATAAGTCAGCCCACGGATCTGGCGGTTGAGGCGGTCCGAAGCCTGCGCACCAGTCTGCACTTCGCCATGCTGGAGGCAAAAAATAACCGTCTTATGATCTCTGGCCCCAGTCCGTCTGTGGGTAAAACTTTTGTCTCTTCCAACCTCGCCGCGCTGATCGCACAGTCTGGGAAACGTGTATTGATTGTCGATGTTGATATGCGCAAGGGATATCTCCACAAGTCCTTCGGCAAACCAGCGGAAAAAGGTCTATCCGATATTCTTACCTCGCGTTGCAGTTTAAACAGTGCGCTTCATGAGACCGAAGTGCCAAACCTGTTCTTGATTAGCCGTGGGCAAACCCCACCGAATCCCGCAGAGCTCCTGATGCACAGGAACTTCACCAACTTCCTTGAAGAAGCCAGTGAACAATTCGATCTTGTCATTCTCGACACACCCCCCATCTTGGCGGTGACTGACGCGGCTATCGTAGGGCGCCACTCAGGAACGTCGATGATTGTTACACGATTTGGGATGAATCCGGTCGGCGAAATAAAACTTACGATCCGGCGATTCGCACAAAATGGAGTCGTCTTGAAGGGTGCGATTCTTAACTATGTAGAAAAACGAGCGACATCAAAAACTGGTTACAACTCGTATGGCTACTATCAATATTCCTATGTAACTGACAAAAAATAAACTTAGTTTCACTTTAACCTCACAAAACATTAATCGCCGCTACGCCAAATCGGCGTGCGGCGAACCACGCCTGCCATTTGAATCTCTGGTGCACAACAGTGTTCCGCGCAAGGCGCGTGGCCTGATAAATCTCGATCTTACCCCCCTTACGGTGAATAATATGAAAGTTACTGTTTTTGGCACCGGTTACGTCGGACTAGTACAGGGAGCCGTTCTTGCCGACGCCGGACACAACGTCATATGCATTGATGTTGACGCAAAGAAAATTGAACGTTTAAAACAAGGAATCATCCCAATATTCGAGCCAGGACTAGAAGAATTAGTTAAGAAGAATTTCAACGCGGGCACCCTCCAATTTTCGACGGATGCCGCACTCGGGGTAAGTCACGGAACCATTCAGTTCATCGCGGTTGGCACGCCTCCCGACGAGGATGGATCGGCAGATTTGAAACATGTGCTCGCTGTAGCCGAAACCATTGCCGAGAACATGGTTGAACACCGCATCATAGTAGATAAATCCACCGTCCCCGTAGGCACTGCACAACGCGTAAGTGACCGAATCTCGGAAGTGCTCGCTCGGCGCGACGTGAAAATTTCATATGATGTAATCTCCAATCCGGAATTTCTAAAAGAAGGTTCGGCAGTAAATGATTGCATGCGCCCTGACCGTATTATTATCGGAACAGAAAGCGAAAAATCCGAAGAGCTAATGCGCGAGCTTTATGCCCCCTTCAACCGCAACCATGAAAAAATAATAGTAATGGATGTGCGTAGCGCAGAACTGACAAAGTATGCGGCAAACTGCATGCTTGCAACGAAAATCAGTTTCATGAACGAAATTGCGAACTTGGCTGAAATGCTCGGGGCTGATGTCGAAATGGTCCGCAAAGGTATTGGCGCGGATCCACGAATTGGATATCACTTCATTTACCCAGGCGTAGGCTATGGTGGCTCCTGCTTTCCAAAAGATGTTCAGGCTTTGATAAAGACAGCCACATCTATTGACTACGACGCAAAGGTTTTGAAAGCTGTTGAAAATAGAAACAACGAACAGAAAACCACTCTATTCTCGAAAATTCATAAGCATTTCAAAGGCGATCTGTATGGCAAGACATTTGCCTTGTGGGGGCTGAGTTTCAAACCCAACACCGATGATATGCGTGAAGCACCGAGCCGAGTGATTATGGAAGCACTCTGGGCTGCGGGCGCAAAGGTCCAGGCTTTTGATCCCGAAGCGATGGAAGAAACACAACGGATTTATGGTGATGTTGATAGCTTGATACTTTGTGGCACCAAGGAAAGTGCTTTAAAGCAATCAGATGCGCTGATTATCGTTACTGAATGGCAAAACTTCCGGGCTCCTGATTTTGACATGATCAAATCTCAACTAAAAAACCCGGTTATTTTTGATGGCCGTAATTTGTTCGACCCTAAAGCAATGAAAAACAAAGATTTGACTTACTATTCCGTAGGGCGAGCGTGATGAAAATATTAGTAACCGGCGTCGCCGGTTTCATTGGCTATCATGTTACGAAAAAACTGATTGCTCAGAACCACGTGGTCTATGGTATTGACAACCTCAATGACTACTACGACCCACAACTGAAAAAAGACAGGCTCGTTGACTTACAACAACACTGCGAAATGCTTGAAAAAAGCAATAATTTCACATTTGAACTAATGGACCTGGTGGACTCGCCGGCCATCAACTCATTATTTGCAAATAATAATTTTGATCGAGTTATACATCTTGCAGCTCAAGCGGGAGTCCGTTACTCGATAGAAAACCCAAAAGCCTATATTGACTCGAACATTGTGGGCTTTATGAATATCCTGGAAGCATGCAGAGCACAAAATACACCGCATTTAGTCTATGCCTCATCCAGTTCTGTTTACGGAATGAACAACAAAATACCGTTTTCAACTACTGATTACACAGACAACCCCATTAGTTTGTATGCAGCCACAAAGAAATCAAATGAAATAATGGCGCATTCCTATAGCCACCTTTTCGATATACCGACAACTGGTTTACGCTTCTTCACCGTATATGGTCCATGGGGTAGGCCAGACATGGCATATTTCTCCTTCAGCAAAGCAATCTGCATGGGCGAGCCAATTAAAGTATTTAATAAAGGTAAAATGGAGCGTGATTTCACCTATATAGACGACATCGTCAACGGTATCGTTAAGGTCATGGATAAAATTCCGGCCGCGCAACCTAATACCAAAACACAATCCACTGCCAGATACAAAATATACAACATAGGAAATAACAATCCGATTACCTTGGAGAAGTTCATTTCTTCTATTGAGAACGCGCTGGGAAAAAAAGCGATAAAAAAAGAACTTCCAATGCAACCTGGAGATGTACCTCGTACTTATGCTGATGTAGACGACTTGATCAAGGATGTAGGCTTCAAACCTTCAACAACAATAGAAACTGGAATGGCAAAATTTGCTGATTGGTACTTGAAATATAGCACCGGAGAAAAGAGTAGCATCAATGAAAACTAGGAGCCTGATAAAATCAGACATCATTGCAGTCTATAGCACAATAAGTTTTAAAACCCTTATTAAATCATTTTTCAATCCAAGTATTCACGCATGCGTGCTAACACGATTAGTACGCAGCAAAAACAAGGTATTCAGTGCCATTATCAGAAACTTGCTGATCTCGAAGCACTCAATTGATATCAGCTCAACCGCCATTATTGGTCCTGCCTTGAGACTTCCCCACCCAATTGGAATAGTAATTGGAGACAATGCTGTTTTGCATGGCAACATTACAATATACCAGAACAGTACCATTGGCTCAAAAAACGGCTACCCCGAAATTGGTAATAACACAATCATTTACCCCAATAGCGTCATTGTCGGACCGATTAACGTTGGAGAGCATTGCGTCATCGGTGCTGGTTCCTTTTTAGACAAAAGCCTTACAGCTAACACTGTCTTTCATAGATAGTAAAAGCATGTCAGGCGCTGTAAACCGAAAATTGAGGGAACAATGATTAAGCACAGTGCAGCGTGGATGATGATGGGAAATGGTATCTATGCCATTAGCCAAGCCGCGATCTTGGCTATTCTGGCAAGACTGGTTAATGTCGAAGCGGTTGGAATGTTCAGCTTTGCTTTGGCGATAACTGCTCCCATTATGCTACTGTCCAATATAGGTCTGCGCACTCAGATCATTACCGACACGCAGAACTGTTACTCGCTTAGTCAGTATCAAAAACTTCGTCGGCTCTGTAGTGCCGTTGGTGCCAGTCTCTGCGTTGCTATCGCTGCAGTCATGTCATCAACAACAGAACTCATCATTGTCGTCATCCTGGTAGCCTTCTCAAAATCCGCGGAAAACCAATCCGAACTGTTTTACGGCGTCCTGCAAAAGCAATACAAGCACCGCATCGTTGCGATTTCTCTGGCCATCAGAGGCATCTTGGGTGCAGCAAGTCTTGCTGCGGGAACCTATTATTCAGGAAGTATAATCACGGGCGTTATTTGCTACACGATTACCTGGTGGGTAGTTTGCATATTTTATGATAAAAAATGGACAAGCCGAAACATCACTAGCACTGGTAATAGTGAACATACTCGATACGCAGATCTCATGCCACTTGTGTATGCAGGTCTGCCACTAGGTATCTCCGCACTACTTATAAACCTGAGCATCGGAATCCCACGAATTTTTATCGGCCAATCTGATGGCATGCATGCAATTGGCATATACTCCATCATGGCCTTTATAGTGCAAACCGGAAGTCTGGTTATCAACTCTACCGGACAGGCCATTCTTCCAAAGCTTGCAGTACAATTTAGCCAGAAAGACACTAAAGCATTCCTAACCCTGACAATCAAAGCTTCGCTTGTTGTACTACTCTTGAGTGCTTTCGGTACGTTGGGGTCATTTTTCTTCGCCGACTATTTTTTAGACTTGGCTTTCGGCAGCGAAGTTTCCAGCAATGCATACTTACTAACCTTGATGTTCGCTATCTCACCAGTTCAATACCTTACCAGCTTACTGGGATACGCCATCTCTTCTACGAAACGTAATATATCTCTGGTTACCGTACAAGCACTGGCATCTTTATCAGCGTTGATTGCATCGTTTATTTTGATTCCGCTGTATGGATTGCAAGGTGTCGTAGCCGCTACATTATTTGCAAATAGCGTAGCATTATCGGGGTATATCATAACGCTGATAACCGCTCTTAAATCTGAGTTCCCGAAAACCTCACAACAACTTTCCGAACAAACCAAATGAACAGAATATCTTCCTCAACCATATCGTTCATTTGCTGTGCAAGTGTCGCTTTCATACTGATAATTATATTCGGCGAATCAGCCATCGGAATCCCCTTGGCTGTGGGCGTATTAACATCCTCTATATTCCTCAAGGATACCGTCGACTGGGCTCGTGCGCGGCTGGATAGTTTTGACCCTGGCGCCATTCTTGGTCTAGCAGGTCTGATGTATTTCCTTATCAGCCCGGTTTCCCAAGTCTCGTGGGACTTCTGGCCATATTTACCAGCCCTGACTAACGATTCGAGCTGGATTTCGTTTTGGTCTGTGTTAAACCTGTTCGGCGCTCTAACTTATAAGTTTTTCTCGCGAGTAAAAATAAAACGCAATAGCCCGACATACGTAACACCAGCTACATTCAATCATAAAAGATTTATATTCTTATCTTTAGCGCTTCTAGCAATATGCGCTATTTGTCAACTCTACATATATGCAAGTTTTGGCGGCATTCTCGGATTTATTGCTACGTTTACCGCAAGACAAGCTGCGGGAATTGAGGACGAAGATCCTTTCGCCGGCATGGGCATGCTTATGCTTGTCGCCGAGAGCTTTAAATTTCTTATAGCCATGTTTGTAATATATTGCATAAAAGATAAAAAATGGGCAAAGAGCAACTACTGCTTTGCAATGATTATGACTGGCCTGTTGATAACCTTCATTCTATTTGGAGGGTTACGTGGCAGCAGGAGCAGCACTCTATTTTCCTTGGTATTTGCGGCAGGCATGTACCATTTCTGGATCAGGAAACTACCAGTTAAAATGTTATTGGTGGGTGTTGCTTTTTCACTAGCGTTTGCAACCTCCTATTATTGGTACAAAATCGCAGGTGCGGATGGACTGAGTGCCATTGTGGACACCAGTGCCCGTCAAAGTTTCCACAGCAGTCGTCAAAACGTCGACCAATACCTGGTAGTGAGAGACCTAGGGCGAATGGATATGCAAACCTTAGCTCTTAAAAAAATCGTATCGGGCGAACAACCCCTGTCCTTTGGCAGGACCTATTTGGTTAGTATCATTTCAAGCATACCAAAATCAATTTTGCCTTATATACCAGACCAAATAACTAAAGAAAAAACAGAACTTATTCATGGTCGCGGCAGTTATCAACGCGGTGAAGCCAGGCAGACTACACTTGTACTTGGGCAGTTTGGCGAGTCACTCGTTAACTTTGGCATTCCCGGCATTTTTATATTTTATGCAGCGCTAGGCCTGTTTGTCGGAAAAATCAGAAGCCTGATAAAGCACTTACCTGATCGTGATATTAGATTGCTACTGATCCCTGTAACATGTTTGATCCCCCTGCTAATGATTGGCACCGACATGAATGTGCTTTTAATGCAACTTGTTCGCTATTTGACAATACCGTTAATCCTTATAACTTTATGCCTGAAAATAAGGAAAAACAATAACGCTCCCTCCCCTATCAGCCTGCCTGCTCCTCTGGGCCATGTTGGATAGAACTCGCTACCACTTTGACTGCTGATTAATTTTAAGCGCGCACGTCAGTTAGGATATCCAGGACAAGAGCCTGATCCTACGTATGCCCTTTTATGTTTAAATTCGTACATGGACGCAAACGATGCTCAATACCCCCCCCAAAAACTTCCTTATATGCACCGCAAAATTCAGTGACAATCTAGGAGACGGAGTAATATCGGACTGCACTGAGTACTTAGTAAAAAGGGCCAGTCCGGGAGCATCTATCAACCATATAGATATCGCTGGTCGAGTCGAGTACCGCTCCAGCGCAAAGCAAGATATAAAAATCACTAAAAAGATCTTCTTTTTCATCCCCCACATCCTGCAACCACTCATGACATTTGTAGCGTGGCATTTGTTTATGAAAAAACGCCTGGATGCCGCATGGTCTAAAAACGCGCCGGAGGAGAGTTTTCTATTGCTCTTTGGCGGTGGACAGCTTGTTAGCGACCTGGCGCTAAATTTCCCATTGAAATTTCACCATCTTATTAGTAAAACAAAGTCAATAAACGCAAAATTGGCGACAAATGCAATTGGTGTTTCTTCCAAAATGTCTTCCTTGGGAAGGCGCCTGTATAACTCATCTTTTAGCTCCGACAAGTGGATTCATCTGAGTGTTAGAGATCAGGAAAGTCAAAAAGCGATGCAGACGCTCGTCAACGACTCTAAGAGTGTAGCCCTTACTGTCGATCCTGCATTATGGACAAAAGAGTGCTACAGCCTTAAAAATGAACGAACACGAGACAACTCTGAAAATATCGGTTTGGGCATTGCGCACCCAGTAGAACTTTCAGCTCACATCGAAAAAAATAAAAAAATACCTACTGACCTGACACTGAAATTCTGGACTGACTTAGCTATAAAACTTGTGGAAGCAGGCAAAAGCCCTATCTTATTTTCTAATGGTTCTGTGGAGGATGTTTCATTCTGCCAAGAGGTCTACTCAAACCTCGCACAGAAGGGATATGCCTCAAAAGTAGAGTTGAGCGCCACACCACTCAAGCCAGTAGATCTGGTCAAAAATATCAATAGATTTCACGCAGTAATCTCCCACCGCCTTCATGCGAACATCATTGCAAACTCCTTACTCATCCCGACAGTACAGTTGGGCTGGGATGCGAAAGTGAAGTCGTTCGCAAAAATGATGGGGCGAGAATCTTCCTGTTTTGAACAATTACCCAGCGCATCCGTAGCATTTGATGCAATCGAAAGCATTTTACAAACAGGTATAGATGAATCACATCTGAACAAGTTAAAGCAAATTTCATTAGACAATATAAGTGAAATTGTAAAAAGGTATGAGGCATGAAGATTTATCTCATCAGGGATGGGGTTTTTACAACAACTAATGGTCGCCCGGCCTCCAATCTACTACATTATGAATCCTACGGCCGACGGTACCTTTCAGTTTTCTCTGAAGTTATTATTGTAGGGCGACTTTTTGAAAAGCAAGACCCGACCGCCCTGCCTGTTGATGGTCCCAATGTTAGCTTTTTAAAACTGCCTGGAGGACATGGGCCAATCGGGTTAATCAAGAGCCTGCCTACAATCTTGAAAACTGTTTTTTCTACAACTTCTCCAGGTAGTGCTTATCTCTTGCGGGTACCTGCAAATGTTCCCAGCATCTACGCTTTTGTGCTCTGGCTAAAAAGAATCCCTTTTTGCATCGAGGTCTGCGCAGACCCATTTGATTCCTATAGCGCCAAAGCCTTAAACAATCATCCCCTTAGTAGTATCTTCCAAAAGTTTTTTGTTGGCTTGGTTAAATGGCAATGTCGAAAGGCTGTGGCGACGGCTTATGTTACAAGGAATGCTCTACAACTGAGGTACCCACCCGGCACATCCGCTACATCGTATTCATTTACGTCGATAGACCTCTTCGAGGAAGCTTACGCTTTAAAGGCCAAGAAAATGGATGTTCTCAAAACATCCGCCCCGCACATTGTCTTAACAGGCAACATGCAGGGAAAAATGAAAGGGCATGATACGTTATTAAACTCGTTAGCGATTATTCACACGAAAGGCATAAAAGCAAAGCTCACGATTATTGGATATGGCAACAATGAGCCACACTATAGGAAGATGTGTAAAGACCTGAACCTGGAAGACTATGTTACGTTTACAGGCAAAATGTCTTCCGGGGAGCCTATCAGGAACATACTGGACACCGCGGATTTATTTGTCTTGCCATCACGCCAGGAAGGATTGCCCAGGGCGTTGCTGGAGGCTATGGCCAGAGGTTTGCCAGCGATTGCAACGCGCGTCGGAGGAACGCCTGAATTGCTGGATGAAATTGCGCTTGTGCCTCCGGATGATGAAGATCTTCTGGCTCGTAGAATTGTAGAGTTCCTATCTTCTCCCGAACTCCTGCATGCTCAGTCTTCCAGAAATCTGGCAATTGCCAGAACTTACAATGCCACTGTAATTCAGAACGCGAGAAACAACTTCCTCAACACTATGAAGAAGCTATCAAGCGCAATTGCTTGAATAACAGAATTATTTAATTTTCACAAAGAGACTTACATATGAAAGTAGCCATTATTCATGACTGGCTGGTAACTTTAGGTGGCGCCGAAAAGGTGTTGAAAGAAATACTTTCGGTTTACCCAGACGCAGACATCTACACTGTGGTTGATTTTCTGACAACAGAACAACGCACAGAGATATTTAACAAAAAAACTACGACTTCATTTATTCAAAAATTACCGTTTGCCAAGAAAAACTATCGATCCTACCTGCCTCTGATGCCTCTTGCGATCGAGCAATTTGATCTATCTGATTACAATCTGATCATCAGTAGTAGCCATGCGGTCGCTAAAGGAGTCATCACGGGACCGGATCAACTGCATATTTGTTACTGCCATTCTCCAATCCGTTATGCGTGGGATATGCAAGCTCAGTATCTAAGAGATGCCGGGTTAAAAACGGGCATAAAGGGTTGGCTGACTCGTACGCTGTTACACCGCATCCGTATTTGGGATCATCGCACCTCAAATGGAGTTGACCACTTTATTTGCAATAGCGATTTCATTTCCAGAAGGATATGGAAAATATATCGCCGCAAGTCGACTGTCATTCATCCGTCAGTAGCAATTGAAAACTTTGATGTGATCGAGAAAAAAGAAGACTTCTATCTAACCGCTTCGCGCCTGGTACCTTACAAAAAAATCGACTTGATCGTAGAGGCGTTCAAACAAATGCCGGATCGAAAACTTGTCGTCATTGGCGATGGACCTCAATTTAATAAAATCAAGGAGAACGCAGCGCCAAATATTGAAATATTGGGGTATCAGGAATTCTCGGTATTGAGAAGCTATATGGAGCGTGCGCGCGCTTTTGTTTTCGCCGCAGAGGAAGATTTTGGAATTATTCCCGTAGAAGCGCAGGCCTGCGGTACGCCGGTAATCGCCTTTTCAAAAGGTGGAGCACTGGAAACTGTAATTGACGGTGAGACTGGCATCTTCTTTCCTACCCAGACCGTGGAGGCAATTCAGCAGGCTGTCGAAAACTTTGAAAAATCATTCATTTTCTCCCCCTCGCTAATCAGAGCAAATGCAGAAAAATTTTCCAGCCAGAATTTTCGTAACGATCTAAGAAACTTTATTAATCAGAAAATGACCCAGCCGATTCCAACAACTGCACCGACAGTGGAACAGATATAGTCAGTTTTCCCAGTTCATTCAGCACACCATTATCAACCGTCTCCCAGAACACCCAAGATCGCACTGATAGCAAAGATCTGTAACGCACGCCTCCATATTATTTACCTTGACAGAGTTTCTTGCGATCGCCCACATCAATTTCGGGACCGCCAAATAAATGAATACACTATCAAGATTCGGAGTAATCGTTACTTTCATTGTTTCCCAGTACTCAGCTCACGCATCCAATGCGCCCCCCAACTTGTCGTCGGATCAGAAAGCAGTACACGTATTAGAAAGATTGGGCTATGGCCCATCACCAGAAGACATACAGAATGTTTCAGCCATTGGTATAGAGCAATACATCCTCCAACAACTAAACCCCGAAAGTATAAAAAATCCTGATTGGCTCAGTGAGCGCCTATCCAGGATCGACGCTATCAATTTGGACCAAACAACAATATACAGAAAGTACAGCTCCCAGGCTTTCAAAGCAATTCAAACTGATACTACTGCGCGCAAGGCATTTATTCGAGACAGAACGAATTTCGTGAATCAGGTTCGAGACGCAAGAATACTTAGAGCTCTTTACAGCCCTGCGCAACTTCAAGAAGTAATGGTAGATTTTTGGTATAACCACTTTAATATCTGGGAAAGCAAAACCCCCACGAATGGTGCTATTCTTGGTGCTTACGAAAACGATGCCATCCGGCCCTATGCGCTTGGTAAATTCAAGGATTTACTTCTTGCAAATGCCAAACAAATGGCGATGCTTTACTATTTGGATAATTGGCGAAACAGGTACGCGCCCACCGGCAAAAAAGGTGTCAATGAAAATTACGCCAGAGAGGTAATGGAACTCCATACCTTGGGGGTTAATGGTGGTTATAGCCAGGCGGACATCAAGGCATTAGCGAGATTATTGTCTGGCTGGACCTACATTGCCGATCCCAACGCTCCAAATGCAGGAAATTTTCTGTTTGATTCAGAGCATCACGATCCCAACGAAAAGCAGTTTTTGGGTATTTCATTTCCTGCCGGCGGTGGTTATAGCGAAGGCGAACAAGCTCTGTTAAATCTCGCCCAGAGCCCAAAAACTGCACAACATATTGCTCATAAACTCGTTGAGCTTTTCGTCAATGACGCGCCACCTCAGCTACTCGTTAACAAGGTGGCTCAACGGTATATTGAAAGCGACGGAGATATTAAAGAGCTCCTTATAGTGATTTTTAAGAGCGATGAATTTTGGTCTCCGGAGAATTACAAGGTGAAATTCAAGACACCGTTTAGCTATATGCTCTCCAGTTTGAGGGTTGCGGGGCTACCTCCAATTCAAGACTCCAGGCTATTGCAGAGTTGGCTTAAACAATCGGGAAATGGGCTCTTTGCGTGGCCGGCACCGGATGGCTATAAAAATGTGGAGAGTGCGTGGTTATCTCCAGATGTCTTGATGAATCGGGCAAACTTTTCCTACAAATTGGCAGCAGGCTGGATGTCACTCTGGGGGCGGAACCCAGAAGGTGGCAATCCTCAACCCAATGACCAAAACTTGCTTTCAACTATCGGCTCAGGGATATCACCGGGAACAATAGCAAACATCAAGCGGGCTCCCCAAGATGTTCATTCAGCTTTGATTCTCAGTAGTCCTGATTTCATGTATCGATAATAAAATCCGAGGATTGCATAATGAATCGCAGGGGTTTTTGTAAGCTTTTCGGTGCCGTCGGATCCTATAGTTTATTCAACTCGTCGTTTGCAGCTCTTCCATCCGATTCGTCAGATTCAAAAGCACGCCTGGTTGTCGTAATGCTCCGTGGTGCTGTAGACGGATTAAGCATATTGATCCCTCACGCTGAAAGAAACTACTACCGACTACGAGAAAAGACAGCGATTGCTTTATCGGGAATGGACGGCGGAATGCATAAATTAAATAGTGCATTCGGCCTTCACCCAGCGCTTTCATCGCTGGTTCCTCTTTGGCATTCAGGGCAACTCGCATTTATTCCTGCGTCAGGGTGCCCAAGCGAAACCCGCTCGCACTTTTCAGCGCAATTTAATATGGAGTGTGGCATTCCAGATGCCGAGCGCTCAGTCGACGGTTGGATGAATCGCCTTGCTGTAGAAAACAGTATTGATTTGGATGAAATGAATGCTGTCAGTTTTGGTGCAACGGTCCCCCAGATTTTGTCGGGAAAAAAGCCTATCGCTGTCATTAACTCTCAAGACAATTACGGAACTCGTTTACCCGTTGACAGAACAGACTTTCGAAACTCCTTGGCATCACTTTATTCGCAGAATCCCTCACTACATCATGACTATATCCAAGGCTTGAAATTTCGCGAAGAAATAATTAAGTCCATCAATACACCTGAGCTAGACAAGGAGGCATTGATGGCAAACAATGGCGCAGCACCTCCTACGCTTTTCTCCAGAGACATTCATTTACTCAGCTCTTTAATCAACACTCAGCCAGATTTTCAGTTTGCTTTTATGCAGCTAAGCGGCTGGGATACGCACGTTGACCAAGGTGGTGCCAAGGGGGTTCTTGCGACCAACCTTTCCCAGCTAAGTTACGGACTTTCGCTCCTTCCAAAACTGCTTGGTGACAATTGGAGATCTACTACTGTAGTCGTCATGTCAGAGTTCGGTAGAACAGCCAAAGAAAATAGCACGGGTGGTACAGATCATGGCCATGGAAATGTGATGATGGTTCTTGGAGGGAATGTTGGAGGAGGTAAAATTTACGGTGAATGGCCCGGCCTTTCAGATGATGTACTTTTTCAACAACGGGATGTTGCCATTACCACTGACTTCCGACACGTACTCTCGCACATTTGCCAAGGCGGCTTAAAACTTTCCGATAATCAGCTATCTGCTATTTTCCCTAGATTACCTGACTTCCCCGCCACTTCTTTGAAAGGTCTAATCAACGGGTAGAAATCAGAGATCGAGAACCCCAAGTTCGGAATGAGTCGGACTGAGCGCGCCGATCAAACAAATGCTGAAAAATAACACTCTTTAGTTTTTGCCTAGACAAAACCTAACATTCCTCATTCTTTATATGCACCCTGACATAAGTTATGGTATTTGTTTCGCCACCCTCATTGATAGCAACGCAATAATGCAATGTTGTTATTTGTTTTTCTATCGCATAGTTAACAGGACCCCTACATGATCCGTAAATGCCTATTCCCCGCAGCCGGCTATGGCACTCGCTTTCTACCTGCCACTAAGGCCATGCCCAAGGAAATGCTGCCGGTCGTGAATAAGCCGCTGATCCAATACGGCGTAGAGGAAGCACGCGATGCGGGCCTCCAGCATATGGCTATCGTTACTGGTCGTGGTAAACGCGCTTTAGAAGATCACTTCGATATCAGCTACGAGCTGGAACATCAGATTCGCGGCAGTGATAAAGAGAAGTTTTTGTCGGGTACTCGCGAGCTGATGGAAACGTGCACGTTCTCTTATACCCGTCAGGTGGAGATGAAGGGGCTGGGGCACGCCATTCTCTCTGGTCGTCCGTTGATCGGTGACGAGCCCTTTGCAGTGGTGCTGGCTGACGACTTGTGTCTGAACCTGGAAGGTGATGGTGTGCTGTCCCAGATGATCGCGCTCTACAAGCAGTTCCGTTGCTCGATCGTGGCGATCCAGGAAGTGCCCAACGATCAAACGCACAAGTACGGAATCATCGCTGGCGAGCAGATTCGCGAAGGCATTTATCGGGTCAACAGCATGGTTGAAAAGCCTAAACCGGAGGATGCGCCGTCCAATCTGGCGATTATTGGCCGCTATATTCTGACGGCCGATATCTTTGACTTGATCGCCGATACCGAGCCCGGCAAGGGCGGTGAAATCCAGATCACTGATGCTTTGATGAAGCAGGCACAAAATGGTTGTGTGCTGGCTTATAAATTCGAAGGTCATCGTTTCGACTGCGGCGGAGCGGAAGGCTACATCGACGCAACCAATTTCTGTTACGACAATTTGTATAAGAACGGCTTGTAAACGTTACTTTTCAGCTCTTGGGTGCCGCGTTTCCAAGCGGCCGTAACCCTTTGCAAGGCGGATCACCATGAACGCATCCAGATCACCAATCGACGCTGCCTATACATCGCTGGATCCTTTTGCCTCCGGCAATATGGTTTTGGGGCAGAAGTTCACCGAGGGCAATAGTGGATTGATGACCTGGTTGCGGACGTACGAAAGTGGTACCAGTTCTTCTTCACCACAACCTAGGTTGTTGGTGGAACGCATCGGGCTCTTTCCTTCTTCGGGGGAGATTCGATGCGCAGTCCGCAGCCCGATTGCCGTCCTGGAGCATCTTTGGTCACTGTATGCCGATAAGGCACTGGACGCTGAAGAGAAAGGTGGCTCGGGATTAAACCTGACGTTCGCTGAATGGCGCTTCAGGATTCGTCTCTCGGAAAGTCAGCTCGAAATCCTGCTGAATGTTGAGAGCCGTGGCGATGTTGTGCTGATGCAGTTGAAAACTGCAGAACTGCTGGCTCGAATTGATGAGAAAAACAGCAGTGAGTCCTAGCTCCCTCCCCCAGGTCTTGCAATGAAGTCGGATCTACAACCTCGTCGCCTCGCCTGAAGTGCGCCAATGAGGTTGCATAAACGCTTTTTCGGCCCCCGACAAAGTCACGGCAACAGAGTTCAAGACACCCTCAGCCGTGTACTTTGGAATGCTCGTACTCAACATGATGACCGCAATCCCCACCACCAGAACTGGCAGGGGCATTTTGCGGATTTGCCTTTTCTCCAGCCTGAAAAGAAATACACAGGCCGCTGCTGATCCCACAACCGCCCCGGCAATAGCTTCTGACAGAGGATGGATCGTCTGTCCGACATACTGGACGCTGAACCACCAGGTCGACAGCAGCCCTCCACCAAGAGCCAGCCATCGAAGGCGCTGATCCAGTTGGCGCAACAGCAAACTCAGTACAACGGTCGACACCAGGCAAGCATTCATCGCATGGCCGCTGATCACCGCGATATCCAGGCTTTCCAGGCCGATTCCCCAGCCCTTGAAAAGCACTTTGCTGAGACCAACGACGGTATAGGCTACGGACAGCACGCTTAGCCACAACAGGGCGAGTTTTCTTGATGCGGTGCACCACAACCAACCGGCGACAACCAGCGCTGCCGGAAGCATCACCGTGATGCCAGCGTATTGCGCAATGTATAGTTTTGACTCCAACCTACTTCCTCTCGCCTCGTGCAGACTATTTTGGATATGAGCAACATGCTCGACAGATAAAAATCAACGATCCAAAAAGCACTTGAGGCGATTCTCTACAACAGCCACAGAATAGCTCGCGATGTGCATCGCCAGCCCCTCCTCCACCAGCGCCTCAAGCAAGGCAACTTGTGCCGCGAAGCGTTGGTCGCGTTTGAGCTTTCGAGCAGCGTGCATCTGATCGATCAATACATGAGTCACTTGATAAGGGGTGTTGACTCTGAGGCGCCCCAGCCAGACGGGAAGTCTTTTTTCGCTCCTGGTTCGCCTGATATCCAGTACGCCCGTCGCCTTCTCCGAACAGGTTTTCGACCCTTCCACGATTTCTTCAAATACGTCGGTCAACTTTTTTAATGCGTGGCCCAGAAGTAAGTCATCAAGCGCATCCAAAAAAATCTACCTCTTCACTTTGTGAAGTGACTTCCAGTCAATACATACTCGCCATTATCACACTACACGCTATTCTATGTGGTTATTTGACTTATTCTAACACCCCTTCGCCAGATAACATCTTCATCGACTGGACTGGCTTATATAAGTTGCATTGACGTTTTATAACATCATAAATAACAACCAGACTAAAATACTGCCTGGTATATACGTAATGACTACTAGCACTAATGGAATACAGGTGTCAGAGAAGCCCGATGCATGGGTGTTAACCGTCTGATGCGTTGAACCTGTGATCCCGCTTGGCATCTTATTCACGGATACACCGCCCCACCTTTCAAACACCTGTTTTCAGGTTGTTGCCACTGGGGCCACCGATACACGTTCACACCCTTGAGCAGCTGTCAGCGCTCGGGTAATGTCATCAGACCCATAGGACAGAGCACGCCCATGACTTCCAAGCTGGAACAACTCAAACAAATGACTACCGTGGTTGCCGACACCGGCGACTTCGAAGCGATCGCTCGCGTTAAACCGGTGGACGCTACCACCAACCCTTCCCTGCTGCTCAAGGCCGCGGCCATTCCCGCATATGGCGAATTGCTGAATGCTTGTGTCAGTGACTGCAAGGGCGATGTCGGGCTGGCAAGTGACCGTTTTGGCGTCGCGGTGGGGCAGGAAATCCTCAAGGTCATTCCTGGCCGTATTTCCACCGAAGTGGATGCGCGCCTGTCGTTCGACACTGACGCCGTATTGAAGCGTGCGCACCGTCTGATTGAGCTGTATGAAAAAGCCGGCATCGGTCGCGATCGCGTGCTGATCAAGATCGCCTCGACCTGGGAAGGCATCCGCGCTGCGGAGATCCTGGAAAAGGAAGGCATCCAGACCAACCTGACCCTGTTGTTCTCCTTCGCTCAGGCCGCAGCCTGCGCTGACGCCGGGGTGTTCCTGATTTCGCCATTCGTGGGCCGTATCTACGACTGGTACAAGAAAGCCACTGGCAACGAGTACACCGGTGCCGATGATCCAGGCGTGCAGTCGGTGACACGCATCTACAACTACTACAAGGCCAACGATTACAAAACCGTGGTGATGGGCGCCAGCTTCCGTAACCTGAGCCAAATCGAGCAGTTAGCCGGTTGCGACCGTTTGACCATCAGCCCGGACTTGATCGACAAACTGGCAGCGGATACCGGCAAGCTGGAACGCAAACTGGCCCCGGGGCATACCGGTGAAGCGCGCTTGAACCTCAATGAAGCGCAGTTCCGCTGGTTGTCCAACGAGGACGCCATGGCGACCGAGAAGCTGGCTGAAGGGATTCGTCAGTTTGCTCGTGACCAGGAGAAGCTTGAGGCGTTGCTGCAGGCCAAGCTGTGATCTGAGCCGTTGGAATGCAAAAAGGGCGAACCCGGGTGGGTTCGCCCTTTTTTGTGTCTGTCGCGCGGAGGGTTGGCTTTGCGCTGGAAGATGTGCCGGTAAGGCTGACGCCTTCGCGAGCAGGCTCGCTCCCACAGTGGATTTGTGGTGCTGCCCGGTTAAATGGTTAAACGAAGAACCTGCTCGCGAAGGGGCCACTGCGGCCCACATCACGTCAGCGGATCAATGCCGCTCCAGCGCATTCACCAGGTCGTGGAACGCTTCACGATTGGAATCGTTCAGGCCCATGAGGATCTTGTGCGCTTCAAGCACCTTGATCCGCACCACCTCTTCAGACTGGTCCTGATCCGGTAAGTCATCCAGGCATTCAGGGCAAGGCACAGGCTTGTCGACGATGTTAAACACCTGCTCGAAGCCCATGGACTGCAACAGACGGGTGATGTCTTCGTGGGTGGTGACGACGGTCGGCAGCAGGCCGACCTTTTGCCGCGACAGGATTGACAGCTTGGCCAACAAGCCAAGCGTGGTGCTGTCGATGCTGCGGGTTTCGGTCAAATCAATCACGATCGCGTTGAAATTCATCGCGGTGAAGATTTTCTCAATAGTCGCATCCAACGCCGAACACAGGGTCAGGCGAACTTCACCGACGAACTTGAGGACGAAAGTGCCATCCTGCTCGGCGAACTGGATTCTACCGGTACTCATTAAAGATTCCTGCTCAACACCAACAGGGCGATATCATCCGGCATCTCCCCTAGCGTGGCCAATCCAAAAACCTGCCGCAGACCATCCAGGCTGCCGCCCGCTGCCTTGACCCGTTGGGGCAATGCAGCTTCTTTTTCTTTGAGTGTGGGCTCTGGCAAAAGGTCCAGAATGCCATCAGACATCAGCGTCAGGCTGAACGCCGGTGGCAACTCCAGCACGTGGTCTTCGTAGGTAGCTTCGTTGAAGAGGCCCACCGGGAGACCACGCCCTTCCAGATAACGAACACTGTCGGGTGTGTACAACACAGGCAACGGTAAATGACCACCGATGCTATAGGTCAACAAACCTGTCTCCTCGTCGATGACTCCACCGACCATTGTGACGTGTTTACCCAGCTTACAACTGATCAGGCCCCGGTTGATATGACCAAGAACCTCTGAAGGCTTGAATTCTGGCAAAGTGCCGCTGCGCTTGGATTCGAACAGCAAGCGCGTGGTCATGAACTTCAGCAGCACGGTGACGAAGGCTGAAGAGGCGCCATGACCGGAAACATCCGCCAGGTAGAACGCAACCCGACGCTCGTCGACCCGGAAATAGTCGACGAAATCGCCCGACAGGTACAGCGACGGGATGATCTGGTGAGCAAACTTGAACTCGTCGATGGCCCAGGGACTGACCGGCAGCATGTTCATCTGCACCTGGCGACCGGCGTTCTGGTCTTCCTGGAGCAGGTTCAGGCTGGCGGCGAGCTCGCGGTTGGCCCTTTCCAGCTTCTCGCGGTAACGCTGGTTTTCCAGCAGCAGGCGCGCGCGATCCAGGGCCCGACGCACAGAATGCTCAAGCACAGCCAGGTCTTCGAGAGGTTTGATCAGGTAGTCCGCCGCACCCAGGCGCAGCGCTTCGACCGCATCGTTCATTACGCCGGCACCCGACACCACGATCACCGGTGTTTGCGGTGACAGCTCGGTTACCTGACGAATGAGTTCGAGTCCACCCATCTGCGGCATGCGCAGATCGCAGATGACCAAGTCGGGCTTGTCTTGCTCGAATACCTGAAGACCCTGCTGACCATTGCTGGCCTGCAAGACGCTGAAACCACTGTCTTCCAAATAGGCGGCGAGGCTCGCGCGCACTACTTCGTCATCATCGATTATCAGCAGCGTGGCACTGGTTTTTGGCATGTGGGCAAACGGCGCCAGAATTAGGTTGGCGTAGCGGCTCGGGTGTTGACCCGGCTCACACTACTGGATTCGCTTTCTAGCCTCTCTGTCGCACCGTTTTCGAGCGTTTGCCCTACACACATGTACACCAGAGGTGCCCTTCTAAGGCGCAGACGGTACTCCCATCCGCGAGGCGTTTCAAGCTCACGCCGATGGTCGCTTGACGTCTACACTCTTCAAAGCACCGGGAGTTATAAGAACCATCAAAACCGTAACCCAACGGAAGGACCAAGGCCATGAGTCAAACCAGTCGGGACTATAGCGAAAAGCGCGATTTCATCCGCATGCGGGTCGATGCCGATGTATCGCTGATTCATGAGGGGGATGAGGTACCCGCCGTCTGCATCGACCTTTCCAGCAGCGGGATGCAGCTGCAGGCGCCGCGTTTGTTCACGGTGGGCGACCGGCTTAGCGTGCGTATCGAATCCGAGCACGCCGCGCTCAAAGGGCTCGAAGCCGACACCGAAGTGGTGTGGGTGAAGGAGCAACTCGGCAGCGGTCAGAAACTTGGCCTTACAATCCTGAAGATGAGCTAACCCGTTCCAGACGAAAAAAGGCAGCCCGAAGGCTGCCTTTTTCGATATTTCGGTCAGGATCAGAAATCGTCTTCGACCTGGCCGTCCTTCACCTTGAATTCGCGGTTCTGCAGGTAGGCATTACGAATGAAGGTGTACTTGTCGCCTGTGATCAATTTCTCGGTGGACAGCAAGTTCGCCCGGGTATCAACAATGTTCAGCGCGAAAACCGAATTACGCACCGGCACATCGTTCATGTAGCGATACGGGCCGGTGTAGCTGTCGACAAGCTTCGAGGGCGCATCACGCAAGGTGCTAGGGCCAAGCAGCGGCAGCATCACATACGGACCGCTGCCTACACCCCAATAACCCAGGGTCTGGCCGAAATCTTCGTCGTTACGTTGCAGGCCCATCCGGGTGCCGACATCGAAGAAACCCAGCAGGCCGAAAGTGGTGTTGAAGATCACTCGGGCAGTGTCGACACCTGCTGCCGCGGGTTTGGCCTGCAGGATATCGTTGGCGAGGTTGGTCACATCGCCGATGTTGCGAAACATGTTGTGGATGCCATCTTCAAGGAACTGCGGCGTCACGAACTGGTAACCCTGGGCCAATGGCTTCAGTGCATAGGTATCGAGCACGTCGTTGAACTTGTAGATCGGACGGTTGATGCTTTCCCAAGGATCATCTTCCGACGCTGCCTGGGCAACGAACGGAACCAGCATCGCGCTGGCGCACACACAAAGCTGAGCTAGATGATTGCTCCAGCGCATAGAAAACTCCTTGGATTTGTACAGTCGCCGGGCGCTTGGCTCGACGCAAAGACCGCTAGTATAAGACGTAAACGCCGTTTAAGGCAGCATCGCAGCCGCGCGCCTGCGCATGATGCCTGTCGATTGTGAGCGATTCACATCCATGTCATGCAACTGTCACCGACGATCCCTAGCTTTGAGGCTATTTCAGGGACGTTGACATGCCGCACGCCGAAACATCACCTCAAACCGCGCTAAACCTGACCGCCGTGCTCTTCGGTCTCAGTGGTTGCCTGGTGGATTTCGGCGCGCGTACGCGTCTGCTTGAGGGCTATTCGATCGAGCACGCCGAAGCCACCCCTGGCGCTCTCGACAGTTTGCACAGCTTGCAGCGCCAGAAGATTCCCTGCGCCTGGCTCGATGAATTGCCCCCCGCCCTCAGCCATTCTCTGGCCGTAGCGCTGCCGGGATGGATCAAACCCTCGCTGCCATCGCAACAACTTGCAACAATCAATCCTTGGCCGGCTCCGAATGCATGCTGGCAAGCGCTGATGTCGCTCAACGTCGAGCGACTGGATGGCTGCGTGCTGGTCAGCGGCGAACCGCGCTTGCTGCAATCGGGACTCAACGCCGGCCTGTGGACAATCGGTTTGGCGTCCTGTGGCTCGCTCTGCGGGCTTTCACCCACGCAATGGCAGGCATTGTCTCAGCAGGAACGGGACATCAAGCGCGGCAAGGCCACCATGCAACTCTTCGGCCTGGGCGTGCATTCGGTGATCGATCATCTGGGTGAACTCGACACCTGCCTGGCTGATATCAGTCTGCGTCGGCTCAAGGGCGAAAAGCCCTGATCGCCGCCTCACACTTATGAAGGCATGCAGGTTGGGCGGGAGTGGATTAATCTTAGGGAAGCCATAGATCTTTGGCGTACTGCTGCGGTCTATGCCAGTGCCTATCGATAAAAGGAAGAACGCCATGTCTGCCCGCGAACTGCAAGAACAGCTCAATGCCCTGCGCGAGCAATTGGAACAGAATCCTCCGCTGACGGAAGCCGAGCGCGAAGACCTGCGCGCACTGATGCAACAGATCGAACTTGAGCTTGAGATCGAAACCAAGACCAAGGACGTCAACCTCGCCGATAACGTCAATCTGGCCGTCGAACGCTTCGAACTCGAACACCCGACCCTCGCCGGCACCCTGCGCCAGATTGGCCAGGCCCTGCACAGTATGGGGATCTGAATCCACCGGATGCAAAAAAAGCCCTGCTGGCAATAGCAGGGCTTTTTTATATCTGAAACTTCAAATGCCCCCCAGTGGGAGCGAGCCGGCTCGCTCCCACTGGGAATCACTGTTACTGACGGACCAGGCGATGGTTCGGCAACTGCACCTCTTCAGTACTGCGATACGGATTGATATCCAGCCCGCCACGCCGCACATAGCGCGCATACACCGTCAATTTCTCCGGTTTCAGCAAACGCTGCAGATCGAGAAAGATCCGCTCCACGCACTGTTCGTGGAAGTCCGAGTGCTGACGGAAGCTGACGATGTACTCCAGCAGACTGGCGTGATCCAGCGCCGCGCCGCGGTACTCTACCGCCACACTGCCCCAGTCCGGCTGACTGGTCACCGGGCAATTGGATTTGAGCAAATGGCTGTGCACGCTCTCTTCGACAACGCGCGATTCGTCACAACGCAGCAGCTCCGGACGCGGATGCTCGTAGTTGCTGACGCTGATATCCAGCTCATCGATGCACACGCCCGGCAATGCCACGACACCTTCGGCCTCGACATCCTTCAGGCTGCGAACACGCACGCCAACCGGTTTGCCGGCAGCCGCTGACAGGTCCTTGACCAGCGTCGCCTCAAGGCTCGCCGTGTCGGCAAACGGCGTCTGGTTCAGGGAGTTGAGGTACAGCTTGAACGACTTCGATTCGATGATGTTCGGTGAATCCGCCGGGATGCTGAATTCGCCGATTGCCACCACTGGCTTGCCCGACGGCAACAGCCACGACAGTTCGAAGCAGTTCCAGAAGTCCACGCCCTTATACGGCAGGGTTTCAGCCGTCAGGCCCAGCTCGGCCCACTTTGCGGTACGCGGGATCGGGAACAGCAAGGACGGTGTGTAAGTGGCGATGTATTCGCTGGATTTGCCCAGCGGCGAGTGTTCGGCTGCGGGATGCATGGCGGAAACCTGACTGAAGAATCAGCGGATTCTAACAGCCTTTGCTCCCGCCTTTGAGCGCTTACTGACTGACTGTCAGTTTGCCGACCATGCCGGCCTGGTAATGACTGGGGATATTGCAGGCAAACTCCTGGTTGGTGGCCTTGCTGAAAGTCCAGGTCAGCTCAGCGGTTTTACCCGGTTCCACCAGCACGCTATTGGGGTCATCATGCTTCATGCCATGCCCCATGGCACTGTGGTCCATCGCCTTCACGCCTGTAGACGTGAGCATGCCGCCATGCTGCATCTGCAGCATCTCCTTCTGGTGCCTGGCGTGCATCGCCGCGTCACCGAGGTTGAATTCATGTAACAACTGGCCTTTATTCACCAGCACGAAACGCACGGTCTCACCGGCCTGGATGGCGATGTCCCTGGGGGTGAACGACATATCGCCCATCACCACTTCGACACTGCGGCTCGCCTTGGCCGCCGAGGCAGGTTGGCCGAAGTCATAGGTATGCCCTCCTGACGCCCACACCGGTGAACTCAATGCCAACATACAGGCGGCCAGCGCCACGGTTTTGCGCAAAAACATCGTCTTACTCCAACAAAATAAGGTTCAGCCTGTGAAAAACTCTAAACTGCCACCGCTGCCCGCAACCTGACAGTCAGATGACAACTTTGTCAGGTTGGCCTGCACCGTCGCCACCCACGGTATAAAGCCTTCGTTCCATCAAGATGCCTGAGTCGCCCATGAAACTGCTGATCGTCGAAGACCAACCGAAAACCGGCCACTACCTGCGCCAGGGCCTGACCGAGGCCGGTTTCAACACCGAGCTGGTGGCTGATGGCAACACCGGCCAGCAACTGGCGCTAAGCGGCGAATACGCCCTGCTGATTCTCGATGTGATGCTGCCCGGTCGCGACGGCTGGCAGATTCTGCAAGCGGTGCGCGGGGCAGGTCTGGACACGCCGGTCCTGTTTCTGACCGCACGGGATGCCGTGGAAGATAGAGTTCACGGCCTGGAACTCGGTGCCGACGATTACCTGGTCAAACCTTTCGCCTTTTCCGAACTGTTGGCTCGGGTGCGCAGCCTGTTGCGCCGAGGCAGCGCTACGCCCCAGGAAACCACCCTGCAACTGGCCGACTTGCGTCTGGACTTGATCCGCCGTCGAGTGGAGCGCAGCGGCCGGCGCATCGACCTGACCGCCAAGGAATTCGCCCTGCTGGAAATGCTCCTGCGCCGTCAGGGCGAAGTGCTGCCCAAATCGCTGATTGCGTCCCAGGTCTGGGATATGAATTTCGACAGCGATACCAATGTCATCGAAGTCGCCATTCGCCGTTTGCGCCTTAAAATCGACGATGAGTTCCCCAACAAACTGATCCACACCGTACGCGGCATGGGTTACGTACTTGAAGAGCGCCTCGCCTGATGCGTCGACTTTCGCTGAGCAGTCGTTTGGCATTGCTGTTTGCGGCGTGTACGGCGGTGGTGTCGCTGTTCGCCGGGGTGCTGTTCAGTCGCGCCAGCGAAGTGCACTTCATTGAACTCGATCAGCAACTGCTGGATGGCAAGCTGATTGGTTTGCGGCGCGCGCTTCACGACATTCAATCAAGCGACAGCGACGTCAGACTGGCCGATGAGTTGAGCCGGCAAGCCGATCTGTCGCTGCGCATCACCGGTAGCGATGGTAAACGCTGGTATGACAGCTCGGCGAATCTGCCTGACATACTCCCGCAAAAACCCGGGCTATCGACACTCAACAACGACGGTACCGATTACCGCGTCCTAAATGCCCCCTTGTTTACCGACAAGCCTGATTCGCCGCAATTGACCCTGCTGCTGGACATCACCCATCACCAGCACTTCCTGCAGCGCATGCAGCATTTGATCTGGTTGACGGTGGGCTTGTCGGCCCTGGCCACCGCGTTGCTCGGAGCCTGGGCAGCCCGCAGCGGCTTGCGGCCGTTACGACGCATGAGCGCTGTCGCCAGTGGTGTTTCGGCGCAATCGCTCAACGCACGCTTGCCGACAGAAAACATGCCGCCGGAATTGGCGGAAATGGCCCACCATTTCAACGCCATGCTCGGACGTCTCGACGATTCCTTTCAGCGTCTGTCGGCGTTCTCCGCCGACATTGCCCACGAGTTACGCACCCCGCTGTCGAACCTGCTGACCCACACCCAGGTCACTCTTACCCGCCCACGCCCCATTGAGGACTATCGCGAAGCACTGCATAGCAACCTGGAAGAGCTGCAATGGATGGCGCAACTGGTCAACGACATGCTTTATCTGGCGAAAGCGGATCACGGCCTGTTGATGCCCAAGCGCGAACCGCTGGACCTGGGGGAGGAAGTGGATGTTTTACTGGAGTTTTTCGCGCCGCTGGCCGAAGACGCCCGGGTGAATTTGAGCCGTGACGGCAATGCGCGTATCGAGGGCGACCGCAGCATGCTGCGACGGGCGCTGTCCAATTTGCTGGACAATGCGTTGCGGTTTACCCCGGTCGACGGCGAGATACTGATTCGAATCGACGACCAGCCCAAAGGCTTGAGCCTGATAGTCGAAAATAGCGGTGACGGGATTTGCGAAGACTTGCTGCCGCGCCTGTTTGACCGTTTTTACCGGACTGATCCGGCGCGTCATGAGGGCAGCAGTGAGCATGCGGGGTTGGGATTGGCAATTACCCAGTCGATCATCCGGGCCCATGGTGGGCAGATTCGTTGTGAATCGGATCAGGGGTGGACGCGGTTCGTGATCGAGTTACCAAAGGCAGATTGAGGCCGGCGGGTCCGGCCTCTTCGCGAGCAGGCTCGCTTCCACAAGGATCGTGCAGTACCTGTGGGAGCGAGCCTGCTCGCGAAAGCGGTCTTGCAGCTTACGAATAGCGCAACGCAGTAGCCGGCTCGATCTTCGCCGCGCGCCAGGCAGGGTAAACGGTGGCCAGAAAGCTCATGATGAACCCCGCCGAGCAGATCAACAGCACATCCCCACCCTGCAATTCAGACGGCAAGTTGCTGACGAAATACACATCGGAGCTGAAGATGTGCTGGCCGCTGACCCGCTCGATCCAGCCCACCAGTTCACTCACGTTCAGCGCAGCGATCACGCCAAGCACACCACCGATCAGCGTGCCGACAATCCCGATCACCGTGCCCTGTACCATGAAGATCGCCATGATCTGCCGCGGCGTGGCGCCAATGGTGCGCAGGATCGCGATGTCCGCGCCCTTGTCGTTCACCACCATGATCAGGGTTGCGATGATGTTGAACGCCGCAACGGCAACGATCATCAGCAACAACAGGCCGATCATGGTTTTTTCCATCTTCATCGCACTGAACAGACTGCCCTGGGTGTGGGTCCAGTCGTCAGCCTTGTAAGCCTCGCCCAGGCCAGTGGCAATGGTGCTCGACACCTGTGGCGCGGCGTACAGGTCCTTTACCGCCAGACGCACGCTCTGCACCTGATTTGCTTCCCAGTGCTGCATTTGCGCGGCGTCGGCGACGTGGATCAACGCCATCGAACCGTCCAGCTCGGCACCGACCTTGAACACACCGACTACGTTCAGGCGTTGCATACGCGGGGTAATGCCACCCGGTGCAGTGCTGACTTCCGGCACGATCAGAGTGATCTTGTCGCCGACGTTCAAACGAAAGCGCCGTGCCGTGATTTCGCCGATCACCACACCAAACTCACCCGGCTTCAAGGCATCCAGCCGCCCCTGGACGATGTGCTTGGCCACGATCGACACCTGACCTTCCAGCGCCGGATCGACGCCACTGACCTGGATCGGCTGCATGGTGCCTTTGTAAGACAGCATGCCTTCCATCTCGGTGAACGGCACGGCTGCGGTAACTTCCGGATTCTTCATTGCAGCGGCGGCTACCGGTCGCCAATCATCAATCGGGTTGACGCCGACGATGGTCGCGTGCGGCACCATGCCGAGGATGCGCGAACTCATTTCGCGCTGGAAGCCGTTCATCACCGACAGCACCACGATCATCGCCAGTACGCCCAGGGCGAGGCCGATCATCGAGGTCATCGAGATGAAGGAAACAAAGCGATTGCGGCGCTTGGCGCGGGTATAGCGCGTGCCGATAAAGATCGATAACGGTCTGAACATTCGCTGGGGCACCGTATAAAAATAAAAGACCCGACGCCTTCTCAGGCGTCGGGTTTCGACCAATCAGATAGGGGTCAGGCAACCTTCCTGCAAATGCAGGACGCGATCCATCTGGCGGGCCAGGTTCATGTCGTGAGTCACCACCAGGAAGGCTGTGCGCATCGAAGTGCTGAGTTCCAGCATCAAATCCTGAATGCCTTCGGCGGTGTGTGAGTCGAGGTTGCCGGTCGGCTCATCGAGCATCACCAGGCCCGGATTGTTCACCAGGGCGCGGGCGATGGCCACGCGCTGGCGTTCACCACCTGACAGCTCCGCCGGCTTGTGTTCCAGTCGATGACCCAGCCCCACTCGCTCCAACAATGCGGTAGCACGCTTGCGAGCTTCCGGAATCGCGGTCTTGCCGATCAACAACGGCATGCAGACGTTTTCCAGTGCAGTGAACTCGGGCAACAGGTGGTGGAACTGATACACGAAGCCCAAGGCACGGTTACGCAGCAGGCCACGATTCTTTTCGCTCAGTGCCGAAAGTTCTTCGCCGTCGAGCCAGACGCTGCCCTTGGTTGGCGTATCGAGGCCGCCGAGCAAATTGAGCAAGGTACTTTTGCCCGAACCCGACTTGCCGACAATCGCCACGCGCTCACCCGGGTGCAGTTCCAGCTGCAAACCGGCCAGTACCTCCACCGACTCCGGGCCTTCCTCGTAGGATTTGCCCAGGTTGCGGCAGCTCAAGATTGCTTTATCACTCATGCCCGACTCACTCATAACGTAGCGCCTCCGCAGGCTGGGTGCGCGCGGCACGCCAGGCTGGATACAGGGTGGCGAGGAAACTCAGGACCAACGCCGCGGAGCAGACCATCACGACGTCCTGGCTCTGCACCTGCGACGGCAGGTAATCAATGAAGTACACGTCGGCGTTGAGGAACTTGTGCCCGATCAGGCCTTCCAGCGCCGAGATCGCGGCGCTGACATTCAGTGCGGCAAAGATCCCGACCACTGCGCCGATGGCCGTGCCGACTACGCCGATGACCGTACCCTGCACCATGAATGTGCGCATGATGGTGCCCGGCGTAGCGCCGAGGGTGCGCAGAATCGCGATGTCACCCTTCTTGTCGTTCACCACCATCACCAGCGTGGAGATGATGTTGAAGGCGGCGACGGCGACGATCAGCAACAACAGCAGGCCGATCATGGCTTTTTCCATGCGGATCGCCTGATACAGGTTGCCGTGGGTGCGGGTCCAGTCGCGGGCGTAGTAATGATCCTCACTCAGTTCCCGGGCGATGCTCCACGCGGTGCGCGGCGCCTGGAACAGATCGTCGAACTTCAGGCGAATACCCTGGACCTGATCCGGCTTCCAGCGATGCAACCGCGCCAGATCCTGAAGATTGGTGATACCCAGGTAGCCGTCGATTTCGCCGGCGCCGACGTGGAAGATGCCGACCACGGTGAAGCGCTTCATGCGCGGGAACATCCCGGCCGGGGTCACGGTGACTTCCGGTGCCACGAATGTCAGCTTGTCACCGACCGCCGCGCCGAGCTTGGCCGCCGCCTTGTCGCCGATGACGATGCCGAACTCGCCGGGCTTCAGGTCGTCGAGTTGGCCCTGCTGCATGAAGTGATCGATGATCGAGACCTGGCGCTCCAGCGCCGGGTCGATGGCATTGAGCAGGACTTTGGAAACCTTGCCGTTGTTGGTCAGCAAACCCTGCATCTGGGTGAACGGCGCCACGGCCGTCACCTGCGGGTTCTGCTTGACCTTGGTGGCCAGGCCTTGCCAATCGCTGATCGGCTCACCGGCCTCGATGGTCGCGTGGGGCACCATGCCCAGTACGCGGGTACGCATCTCATGATCGAAGCCGTTCATGACCGACAGCACCACGATCATCACGACCACACCAAGGGCGAGCCCGATCATCGAAGTCAGGGAAATGAATGACACAAAATGATTGCGACGCTTTGCACGGGTATAACGCGTGCCGATAAATACGAAGAGAGGTCTGAACATGTCGGGGCTTGTTCGGAGGGAAAAGGAACGTCCTTGTGGCGGGGGTCGATAACCAGCTTTACACTCAGACCACCGCCGCTACCATGGGTTCGCCATGTCGACATTAGATGAAGAAGATCGCCGCGAATACTACCGTATCGAGGACACGATCGCACTGGAAATTCGGCCCCTGTCCGCTCTCGAAGCCGCAGGCCAGGAAGTGTTGCAGGATGCTTCCCCACTCTTCAATGTGCTCAGCGAACTGCACCTGAGCGAATTCGAGTCGCAACACCTGTTGCGCCAGATCAGCGAGCGCGACCGAACCCTCTCGGCGTTCCTGAAATCCCAGAACAAGCGCATCGATTTGCTGAGCCAGGTGATCGCCCTCACCGTGCTCGGGCAGATCGGCGAGCCGCAACCGGTGATTATCTCGGAGGGTGGCATTGATTTTCAGCACCCCACCCCGATTGCCGCCGGCGCACGCCTGTCGGTCAAGCTGGTGCTGATGCCGCAAGCCCTGGGCCTGCTACTGCGCGCCCGCGTGACCCATTGCGACCGCAAAGGCGATGGTTACGATGTCGGCACCGAGTTCGAACACCTGACCGATGCCCAGCGACAATTGCTGGCCCGCCATATTTTGCAGAAGCAGGCCCAGGAACGACGCCAGGCCCGCGAACTACTCGAATCAGGCAATTAATTTAAGGAAGAACCGTGACCCTCATCTACGGCCACCGCGGCGCCAAGGGCGAAGCACCGGAAAACACCCTGACCGGTTTTCAGGAATGTCTCAAGCATGGCGTACGCCGCTGTGAACTCGACCTGCACCTGTCCAGTGATGGCGAGCTGATGGTCATTCACGACCCGACGCTCAAACGCACCACCGATCGACGCGGCAAGGTGGTGGAGCATACCGCGGCGGAACTGGTGACCTACGACGCGCGCAAGGGCGGGCCCGGCTGGATCAAGCCCTGCCCGATTCCAACGCTGGAAGAACTGTTCGAAAAATGCGATTTCGATCACTGGCAACTGGAGGTCAAAAGCGCTTCACGCACCCGCGCCGCGACCACCGTACTGGCCATCCGTGAAATGGCGCAACGGCATGGCTTGCTGGACAAGGTGACCATCACATCGAGTTCGCGCGAAGTGCTGAAAGCCGCCGTGGACCTGGTACCGGATGTGTCCAGGGGACTGGTGGCCGAATACGCCTGGCTCGACCCGCTGAAGGTCGCGGCAAGCTATGGCTGCGAGATTCTGGCGCTGAACTGGACCCTGTGCACGCCGGAACGCCTGCAGAAGGCGCAGCGACAGGGGCTGCATGTGTCGGTGTGGACAGTCAACGAGCCCGCGCTGATGCGCAGACTCGCCGACTTCGGCGTTGACAGCCTGATTACAGACTTTCCCGGTTTGGCCACTGCCACGCTCGAGAATTGCTGAAATCGGTCTCCCCGGCCGGCTCAGGCCACCGGCCGGAGCCACTCAAAAAAGCCGGTTGAGCCCGTCGTACGCCGCGACCCGATAGGCTTCGGCCATGGTCGGGTAGTTGAACGTGGTGTTGACGAAGTACTTCAGGGTGTTGAGTTCGCCCGGCTGGTTCATGATCGCCTGGCCGATGTGCACGATCTCCGACGCTTGATAACCGAAGCAGTGAACGCCCAGCACTTCCAGGGTTTCACGGTGGAACAGAATCTTCAGCATGCCTTGCGGCTCGCCGGCGATCTGTGCACGCGCCATGCTCTTGAAGAACGCCTTGCCCACTTCATAAGGCACTTTGGCCTGGGTCAGCTCCTGCTCGTTCTTGCCGATCGAGCTGATCTCCGGAATGGTGTAGATACCGGTCGGCACGTCATTCACAAAGCGCCAGCTGCCGTTATCGACGATGCTGCCGGCGGCCGAACGGCCCTGGTCATGGGCGGCACTGGCCAGGCTTGGCCAGCCGATCACATCGCCTGCGCCGTAGATATTCTGAATGCCGGTGCGGTAAGCCTCGTCGACTTCGATCTGGCCACGGCTGTTGACCTTCACGCCGATGTTTTCCAGACCCAACTGATCAGTGTTGCCGGTGCGGCCGTTACACCAGAGCAGGGCGTCGGCCTTGATCTTCTTGCCGGACTTCAGATGCAGGATCACGCCGTTGTCCACGCCTTCGACGCGGTCGTAGTCTTCGTTGTGGCGAACCGTGATGTTGTTGTTGCTGAAGTGATAGCTCAGGGCCTGGGAAATTTCCGAGTCGAGGAAGCTCAGCAACTGACCGCGGTTATCCACCAGCTCGACCAGAACACCCAGGCCGCTGAAGATCGATGCGTACTCACAACCGATCACGCCGGCACCGTAAACGATGAGTTTGCGCGGGGTGTGACCGAGGCTGAGGATGGTGTCGCTATCGTAGATACGCGGGTGGTGGAAATCGATGTCGGCTGGACGATACGGACGCGAACCGGTGGCGATGATGATGTGCTTGGCCACCAGTTTTTCGACCACGCCATTGGCGCAGACCACTTCGACGGTTTGCTCATCGGCAAAGCTGCCGGTGCCGAAAAACACGTCGACGCGGTTACGGGCGTAGTAACCGGTGCGCGAAGCGACTTGTTTGGAGATGACTTTTTCAGCGCTTTTCAGCACGTCCGGAAACGAGAACCAGCGTGGCTCACCAATGGCCCGGAACATCGGGTTGGTGTTGAACTGCATGATCTGCCGGACCGAGTGACGCAGTGCCTTGGACGGGATGGTACCCAGGTGGGTGCAGTTACCGCCGACCTGGCGACGGCTATCGACCATCGCCACCTTGCGCCCTGCTTTGGCGGCGTTCATTGCCGCGCCCTCTCCCGCCGGGCCGGAACCCAACACCACCACGTCGTAGTTGTAGACAGCCATGCGTACTCCTCAGAACAGGCCGTGGCGCCATCGGCACCTGCGGCTAAATCACGCCGATCTGTGGCGTGAAGGAACAATTTGGGGCCAGTGCAGAACCCGGACACAGTCTATAGAAGCGTCAACGCCGCGCACATTAACCCTTGGTCGCGTCGTAGGCTACTTTTGCCTGCACCAGAACGCCAGTTTTCAATGCTTTAACGCCGCAATCACTCGGTTTCCCCGCCGCTGAGGCGTGCAAAAGCGCGACTGGTGCGCGTGACGAAACCTGTGTCGGCACGAATCACAAAAAATGCGCCGATATCGTGTTTTTCTGCGTAATCCCAACCGCGCTCCGGGCCGAGAATCAGCAACACCGTAGATAAGCCATCGGCCATTAACGCAGAAGGATGAATCACCGTGACCGAGGCCAGCTTGTGTGAGACCGGTGAACCGGTCCGGGCATCGAAGGTATGGGAATAACGCCGCCCACCCTGCTCGAAATAATTGCGGTAGTCGCCGGAGGTGGACAGGCCATAACCGTCGATGGCGACGATGCGCTCGGCCACTTGCTGATCGTCGCGAGGTTCCTCCAGGGCAATGAGCCACCGAGAGCCATCGGGTTTCCTGCCAGCCGCCTTGAGCTCACCGGTGGCTTCAGCGAGGTAATTGTGAATACCCAGTGCTTCGAGCCTGGCGGCAATCCTGTCGACCGTATAACCGGCGGCAACGCTGTTGAAATCGAGTTCGACGGCGGCATCCTTGCACAGTTGATCGCCATCGATACGTAGATGTGCGTGACCCACTCGCTGCCGCACCTCGGCAAGCGCTTCGGCAGTCGGGACTTTTTCCTCGCGAGCCTGAGGGCCGAATCCCCAGAGATTGAGCAGCGGCTCCACAGTCAAATCGAACGACCCTTGGCTTTGCTCCGACAACAGCTCGCCAACGCGAACCAATTCGAGGATCGACGCGGGCATTTTCTGACATTGGTGGGCGGGAAGCTGGTTAAAGCGGGCGATATCGGAGTCGCTGCGGTAGGTCGACATTTGTCGGTCGATTTCAGTCAGGATTGTTTCGACTTCGACCTGGACTTGTGCAGGAGCGGGAAGACCGGCGTGGCGTACGTACTTGATTGAATACGTGCTGCCCATGGTCGGACCGCCGAAAGCCCCCAGGGAGTCGCTGTTGTCGCAGCCTGAGAGGATGCCAGTCAACGCTACTATTCCAAACAGCCGCCAGTTCAACGAACCTCCTCCCATGGAACAACTCCGGCACAACGCCAATTCCGACCATTATGCGATAGAAAGGTGGGAAGCCTGGGTAAGCGGCGTATCAGACACCCTCACGCCGGCTGAGATTTCCCCTTCGCGAGCCCGCTCGCGGAGGGGGTCGGGCCAAACAACACCCCCGTGGCTCCATCGCACAAACAAAAACGCCCCAACCAAAGTCGGGGCGTTTTCGTTTGCAGCTAGCTAAGGCTTAGCGCGGGAATGCTGGCGGGTTTACACCGGCCATGTCTTCCATCACGCGAACCACCTGGCAGCTGTAACCGAATTCGTTGTCGTACCAGACGTACAGAACAACGCGGTTATCTTGAGTGATGGTCGCCTCGGCATCCACAACGCCAGCGTGGCGCGAGCCAACGAAGTCGGTGGAAACCACTTCCTGCGAGCTGACATAGTCAATCTGCTTGTGCAGATCCGAGTGCATGGCCATCTGGCGCAGGTACTCGTTGATTTCTTCGCGGGTGGTGGCCTTTTCCAGGTTCAGGTTCAGGATAGCCATCGACACGTTCGGCGTAGGTACGCGAATCGCGTTGCCGGTCAGCTTGCCCTTGAGCACTGGCAGTGCCTTGGCGGCAGCGGTGGCGGCACCGGTCTCGGTGATTACCATGTTCAGCGGCGCGGCGCGGCCACGACGGCTGCCCTTGTGGAAGTTGTCGATCAGGTTCTGGTCGTTGGTGAACGAGTGAACGGTTTCGACGTGGCCATTGACGATGCCGTACTTGTCGTTGACTGCCTTGAGCACCGGCACGATGGCGTTGGTGGTGCAGGAAGCCGCCGAGATGATCTTGTCGTCCGGGGTGATTTCGCCATGGTTGATGCCATGAACGATGTTCTTCAGCGCGCCCTTGCCAGGTGCAGTGAGGATTACGCGGGCAGCGCCCGGGCAGGCCAGGTGCTGGCCCAGGCCGTCAGCATCACGCCATACACCGGTGTTGTCGACGATCAGAGCGTTTTCGATGCCGTACTGGGTGTAGTCGACTTCGGTCGGGCTCTTGGCGTAGATAACCTGGATCAGGTTGCCGTTGGCGGTAATGGTGTTGTTGGCTTCATCAATGGTGATGGTGCCATCGAACGGACCATGGACCGAGTCACGACGCAGCAGGCTGGCACGTTTGACCAGGTCGTTCTCGGCGCCCTTGCGGACAACGATGGCACGCAGACGCAGGCCGTCGCCACCACCGGTTTTCTCGATCAGGATGCGCGCCAGCAGACGGCCGATACGACCGAAGCCGTAGAGGACAACGTCGGTGCCTTTGCGGCCGGAAGCGTTCTGCTGACCCACCACGTCGGCCAGTTCTTCACGGACGAACTGCTCGGCAGTACGGCCATTGGCTTCGGCCTTGAATTTGGCCGCCAGCTTGCCCAGGTCTACCGAAGCGGCGCCGAGCTTAAGCTCGCTCATCGCCTTGAGCAGCGGGAATGTTTCGTGGACGGACAGCTCGCTGTCGTCGGACTGACGGTGACGAGCAAAGCGGTGAGCTTTGAGAATCGCAATGACTGAACGATTGATCAGGCTGCGGCCATAGATCGAACTCACCACGTTGTTATTGCGGTAGAGCTGACCGATAAGCGGAATCATCGCTTCTGCGAGTGCTTCACGGTCGATCCATTCACCAAGACACTGGTCGGGCTTCTGAGTCACGGGAACCTTCCACATGTAGGGGCAGAAAAAAGGGGCTACATTATGCCGCCCCGAGCCTCACGTAGCAATGCGCGCTTGTCGCACTGCCCGTAACAAAATCCTGTTCAAAAAAATTACGCTCCGCTGAAGCCCAATAAAACCGGGGCCTCCAGCATCGTCAATTTTTTGTGGGCAGCGCTACCTTGTCCGTAACCATCCGTAACACCGACTCGATTTACCACTACATGCTGGCTAATTTTCACGAATAATCGGCCTGATTTTGTCATTACCACTACATTTCGCTCCAGCCGCGTAATAGACACATCTGCAACTGACAGCCGGCACCCGAGACCGCTACAATTACCGACTTTGTCGCAACGCTTGGAGCTCAACCTTCCGTGCCCGTTCTGCGTCTACCGCATCTCCCTGCCGCGGCAGGTAAACAGCATTGGGGCAACCTGCCCGGTGCTTCCCTGAGCCTGGCCATCGCCGAGGCCGCCAGCGCTGCCAAGCGCTTTACCCTGCTGCTGACCGCCGACAGCCAAAGTGCCGAACGGCTGGAACAGGAGCTGAGTTTCTTCGCCCCGGATTTGCCTGTGCTGCATTTCCCCGACTGGGAAACCCTGCCCTATGATCTGTTCTCGCCGCACCAGGACATCATTTCCCAACGCATCTCGGCGCTCTATAGATTGCCGGAGCTGAGTCATGGCGTATTGGTGGTGCCCATCACCACTGCCCTGCACCGCCTCGCACCGACCAAATTCCTGCTCGGCAGCAGCCTGGTGCTGGATGTGGGCCAGAAGCTCGATGTCGAGCAGATGCGCACCCGGCTGGAAGCCACGGGTTATCGCTATGTCGACACCGTGTATGAGCATGGCGAGTTCACCGTGCGCGGCTCGCTGATCGATCTGTTCCCGATGGGCAGCAAGTTGCCTTATCGTATCGACCTGTTCGACGACGAAATCGAGACCCTGCGCACCTTCGATCCGGAAAACCAGCGCTCAATCGACAAGGTCGATTCGGTCAAGCTGTTGCCCGCCAAGGAATTCCCGCTGGAGAAGGAAGCCGTCACTCGCTTCAAGGCGCGGTTTCGCGAGCGCTTCGATGTCGACTTCCGTCGCTGCCCGATCTTCCAGGACTTGAACAGCGGGATTACCCCGGCCGGGATCGAGTACTACCTGCCGCTGTTCTTCGAGGAAACTTCGACGCTGTTCGACTACCTGCCTCAGGACACCCAAGTGTTCTCGCTGCCGGGCATCGAACAGGCCGCGGAAAACTTCTGGAACGACGTGCGCAATCGCTATGAAGAACGTCGCGTCGATCCCTCGCGTCCTTTATTACCGCCCGCCGAGCTGTTCCTGCCGGTGGAAGACTGTTTCGCACGCCTGAAAAACTGGCCGCGCGTGGTCGCCAGCCAACAGGACGTGGAAACCGGCGTCGGCCGTGAGCGCTTCCCCGGGCGCGAACTGCCGAACCTGGCCATCGAAGCCAAGGCCACCCAGCCACTGGCGGCACTCTCGGGTTTCCTCGACGAGTTCCCCGGGCGCGTGCTGTTCACCGCCGAATCCGCGGGCCGGCGTGAAGTATTGCTGGAGCTGCTGGAACGCCTGAAACTGCGGCCGAAGACCGTCGATAGCTGGCCGGATTTTGTCGCCGGCAAAGAGCGTCTGGCGATCACCATTGCGCCACTGGATGAAGGTTTGCTGCTGGACGATCCGGCCCTGGCACTGGTTGCCGAAAGCCCGTTGTTCGGTCAGCGCGTGATGCAACGCCGTCGCCGCGAGAAACGCGCCGATGCCAACAACGATGCCGTCATCAAGAACCTCACCGAACTGCGCGAAGGCGCACCGGTAGTGCATATCGATCACGGTGTCGGTCGCTACCTTGGCCTCGCGACACTGGAAATCGACAATCAGGCCGCCGAGTTCCTCGCCCTGGAGTACGCCGAGGGCGCCAAACTGTACGTGCCGGTGGCCAACCTGCATTTGATCGCCCGCTACACCGGCAGCGACGACGCATTGGCACCGCTGCACCGCCTCGGCTCCGAGACCTGGCAGAAAGCCAAGCGCAAGGCCGCCGAACAGGTGCGCGACGTGGCAGCGGAACTGCTCGACATCTATGCGCGTCGTGCTGCCCGCGAAGGCTATGCCTTTGCCGATCCGAAAGCCGATTACGCCACCTTCAGTGCCGGCTTCCCGTTCGAAGAAACCCCCGACCAGCAAACCACCATCGAAGCCGTGCGCGAAGACATGCTCGCTCCGAAGCCGATGGATCGCCTGGTGTGCGGCGACGTGGGCTTCGGCAAGACCGAAGTGGCGATGCGCGCGGCGTTCATCGCAGTGCATGGCGGGCGCCAAGTGGCGATTCTGGTGCCGACCACCCTGCTCGCCCAGCAACACTACAACAGTTTCCGCGACCGCTTTGCCGACTGGCCGGTGACCGTGGAAGTGATGAGCCGCTTCAAGTCGGCCAAGGAAGTGAATGCCGCGGTCGCGGATCTGGCCGAAGGCAAGATCGACATCGTCATTGGCACGCACAAGCTGCTGCAGGACGACGTGAAGATCAAAAACCTCGGTCTGGTGATCATCGATGAAGAACACCGTTTCGGCGTGCGCCAGAAAGAACAGCTCAAAGCATTGCGCAGCGAAGTCGACATTCTCACCCTGACCGCCACGCCGATTCCGCGCACGCTGAACATGGCGGTGTCGGGCATGCGTGACCTGTCGATCATCGCCACACCGCCGGCCCGCCGCCTGTCCGTACGGACTTTCGTCATGGAGCAGAACAAGAGCACGGTCAAGGAAGCCCTGCTCCGCGAGCTGCTGCGCGGCGGCCAGGTGTACTACCTGCACAACGACGTGAAGACCATCGAAAAATGCGCCGCCGACCTCGCCGAACTGGTGCCGGAAGCGCGGATCGGCATCGGCCACGGCCAGATGCGCGAACGCGAACTCGAACAGGTGATGAGCGACTTCTACCACAAGCGCTTCAACGTACTGATCGCCTCGACCATCATCGAGACCGGCATCGACGTGCCGAGCGCCAACACCATCATCATCGAGCGTGCCGACAAGTTCGGCCTGGCGCAGTTGCACCAGCTGCGCGGCCGGGTCGGACGCAGTCACCACCAGGCCTACGCGTATCTGCTGACACCGCCGCGCCAGCAAATCACCCCGGACGCAGAAAAGCGCCTGGAAGCGATCGCCAATACCCAGGACCTTGGGGCAGGCTTCGTCCTTGCGACCAATGATCTGGAAATCCGTGGTGCCGGCGAATTGCTCGGCGATGGCCAAAGCGGGCAGATCCAGGCCGTCGGATTCACGCTGTACATGGAAATGCTCGAACGTGCCGTGAAGTCGATCCGCAAGGGCGAACAGCCGAACCTCGATCAACCGCTGGGCGGTGGCCCGGAAGTCAACTTGCGCGTACCGGCGTTGATTCCCGAAGACTATCTGCCGGACGTTCATGCACGCTTGATTCTTTACAAGCGCATCGCTTCGGCCACCGACGAGGATGGCCTCAAGGATCTGCAGGTGGAGATGATCGACCGTTTCGGCCTGCTGCCGGAGCCGACCAAGAACCTGATACGCATCACCGCCCTGAAATTGCAGGCCGAGTTGTTGGGCATCAAGAAAGTCGACGGCGGCCCGCAAGGCGGTCGGGTCGAGTTCGCGGCGCAAACACCGGTCGACCCGCTGACCCTGATCAAACTGATCCAGAGCCAGCCAAAACGCTACAAATTCGAAGGTGCCACGATGTTCAAGTTCATGGTCCCGATGGAGCGCCCGGAAGAGCGCTTTAATACTGTAGAGGCGCTGTTCGAGCGCCTTATCCCGAAAACTGCTTGAAGGACGCCGCATGCGACTGTTTCGCTCACTGACCCTGTTGTTAACGCTGGTCGCCCCCTCGGTGTTTGCCGATGATCTGTATCAGATTGAAATGATTCTGGTGCGGCAGAATGCCGTGCCGGCGATTGTCACCCGCTCTGCGCCGGAAGACTGGGACGCCGGCGCCCAACACATCAACCCCGACAGCCTGCGCACGCCGAGCCTCAATAGCGAAGTGGAAAAGCTCACCGCCAGCAAGGAATACAGCGTGCTGCTGCACAAGGCGTGGCAACAGACGCTCGGCGAGACGCCGGTCAAGGTGGCGGTCAGCGACGGCAAGGAACAGTTCGGCCAGTACCCAATCGAGGGCACCCTGAACCTGACACTTGGGCGCTTCACCGATGTAGACGCCGATTTCTGGGTCAACCAGTTCAACGACGAAGGCCTGGTCACCGCCAGCGAGCGCCTGAAACAGGAAAGCCACACCAAGAACGGCCAGCTCAATTTCCTCGACAATGGCCACCTGGGCCTGCTGATCAAGATCACCTCGTTGACGGCGCCCGCTCCCCGGGAAGCCCCTGAAGTCGTCCCGGACTGATCGAGCCCCCCCCCATGTCCGCGACCCTGAGCAAACCCCTGGCACCTTCCTGGGTCAGCCGATTCAAGGAACAGAGCCTGGAGCGTGGTCGCCGCTACGCGCTGGAGAACCGCGTCAGGATCGTCGAGGCCGGCGACGCTACGATCATTGCGGCCTGCGAAGGCTCTGGCGGTAACGTTTACCGCCAGACCATTCGCTTGCGAGAGTCAGCCAAAGGCACGTTGCTGATGATCGACGCCACCTGCACGTGCCCGGTCCACAGCAACTGCAAACATTGCGCGGCGGTCTTGCTGCAAGTGCAGGAAACCCTCGCCTACCCCGCAGCGGCCAAAGACGCCGAGCTTCTGGAAAAACTCCAGGCCGTGCTGGAAAACCGCAGCCCCAAGGCTCCGCCGCAAGTGCTGGTGGACAACGTGCAACCGGTTCCGCGCCTGTGGCTGGCCAGCATCGAGTTCAGCGCCTTCGAACCGCGCAATGGCCGCATGCAGCGCTACATCCAGCACCGTGCGGCGTTGTCCTTCAGCTATCTGGATGAGTACGTATCCGGGCAGAAAAACGCCGACATCCTGATTCGTCAGGAGACCCAGACGCTGCGGATAAAACGCCACCCCGAAGTGGAACAGTCCTACAGGGAACAGTTACGCATCCTCGGCTTCAAGATCGCCACCCGCCAAAGCAAGGCCTTGCCGGAAAGTGCCGGCGAACTGTTCGAGATGGTCAACGACAGCGCCTGGCTGACCTTCACCCTCAACGAACTGCCGAAGCTGCGCACCCAGGGCTGGGAGTTGCAAATCAACGAGGACTTCGGCTTCGACCTGACCGCGGTGGATGACTGGTATGCCACAGTCGAACAGGCGCCGGAGCGCGACTGGTTCGATCTGGAACTGGGGATCATCGTCAACGGTGAGCGCCTGAGCCTGTTGCCGATCCTGTTGAATCTGATGCGTTCGCACACCGAAATCCTCAACCCGGAACGCCTGGCCCGACGTCGCGATGACGAACTGATTCTGGTGAACATCCCCAATCGACCGAATTCCGAGTTCGGCCCGCTGCAAGTCGCCCTGCCCCTCGGCCGATTGAAACCGGTGCTGGCGACCCTCGGCGAGTTCTATCTGCAAGAGCCGGGCGAAACCACGCTGCGCCTGAGCAAGGCCGACGCCACGCGCCTGAATCCACTGGAGGACTTACCACTGTTGTGGGAGGGCGGCGAACAGATCCGCACCTTTGCCCAACGCCTGCGCGACATCAAGGATTACACCGCCAGTGTCCCGGAAGGCTTGAACGCAACGCTGCGCCCCTATCAGCTGGAAGGCCTGAGCTGGATGCAGTCGTTGCGGCAGCTGGAGGTCGGCGGGATTCTCGCGGACGACATGGGCCTGGGTAAAACCCTGCAAACCCTGGCGCACGTGCTCAGCGAGAAAAACGCTGGACGTCTCGACCGCCCGTGCATGGTCGTGATGCCCACCAGCCTGATCCCCAACTGGCTCGATGAAGCAGCGCACTTCACGCCGCAGCTCAAAGTGCTGGCGTTGTATGGCGCCAGTCGCAAAAAGCATTTCGAAAACCTGGCCGATTACGACCTGATCCTGACCACCTACGCGTTGCTGCCCAAGGATGTCGAACGCCTGGCGGCGCAGCCGCTGCATGTCCTGGTACTGGATGAAGCGCAATACATCAAGAACCCGAACAGCAAGGCCGCCCATGCCGCCCGTGAGCTGAACGCCCGTCAGCGTCTGTGCCTGAGCGGCACGCCGCTGGAAAACCACTTGGGCGAACTGTGGTCGCTGTTTCACTTCCTCCTCCCAGGCTGGCTTGGCGATGTGAAGAGCTTCAACCGCGATTACCGCGTGCCGATTGAAAAGCGCACCAGCGAGGTACGACTTCAGCACCTCAACGGTCGGATCAAACCTTTTCTGTTGCGTCGAACCAAGGAACAGGTGGCCACCGAGCTGCCACCGAAAACCGAGATCATTCACTGGGTCGAACTCAACGAGGCCCAGCGCGATGTATACGAAACCATGCGCCTGGCCATGGACAAGAAAGTCCGCGACGAGATCACCCGCAAGGGCGTCGCGCGCAGCCAGATCATCATCCTTGAGGCACTGCTGAAACTGCGTCAGGTGTGCTGCGATTTGCGCCTGGTCAACGACGCTGCGCTGCCGGCTCGCGGTAGCACGTCAGGCAAACTCGACAGCCTGATGGAAATGCTCGAAGAGTTGTTCGAAGAGGGCCGCCGAATCCTGCTGTTCTCGCAATTCACTTCAATGCTGTCGTTGATTGAAGACGAGCTGAACAAACGCGGTGTTGCCTACGCCTTGTTGACCGGACAGACCCGCGATCGGCGCACGCCGGTGAAGGACTTCCAAAGCGGCAAACGTCAGATCTTTCTGATCAGCCTGAAGGCAGGTGGCGTCGGCTTGAACCTGACGGAAGCAGACACTGTCATTCACTACGACCCGTGGTGGAACCCGGCGACAGAGAACCAGGCGACCGACCGCGCTTACCGCATTGGCCAGGAAAAACCGGTGTTCGTCTACAAGCTGATCGCGCGTGGCACGGTGGAGGAAAAAATCCAGCATCTACAGAAAGAAAAATCCGACCTCGCGGCCGGTGTGCTGGATGGGCGTCAGGCCGGGGACTGGAAACTGCAGAGCGATGATATCGAGGCGTTGTTTGCGCCTTTGCCGGACAAGCTGGAAAAACGTTGAGTTCGTCAGTGCCTGGCAAACTGCTTTCGCGAGCAAGCCCGCTCCCACACTGGTTTTGTGTTGCCTCCATTTTCGGGGCATAACACAAATCCAATGTGGGAGCGGGCCTGCTCGCGAAGGGGGCGATTCGGTGTTATGACTGACTCAGCCCTTGAGCACCCGCGCCAACGTCGATTTCACCTTGCCCATCCCGTCATGCAGAGCTTGCTCGATCTCGGCCATGGTGATCACCGCCGTCGACTTGCCCGCCGCCGGGTTCACCACCAGTGCCAGACAGGCGTAATCCAGCTCCAGCTCACGGGCCAATGCCGCTTCCGGCATTCCTGTCATACCGACGATGTCGCAGCCATCACGCTCCAGGCGTGCGATTTCAGCGACGGTTTCCAGCCGTGGACCCTGGGTGCAGGCATACACGCCGTGACTGCTGTATCCAACGCCTTCAACCGCCAGTGCCGCGATCAATTGCTGACGCAGCGGTTCGCTGTACGGATAGCTGAAATCGATGTGCGTGACCTGTTCCAGGTCATCGGCAAAATAGGTGTGCTGGCGACCGCTGGTGTAGTCGATCAGTTGATGCGGCACGCAGAAATGCCCGGTGCCCATCGCCGCATGAATCCCACCCACGGCGTTGACCGCAATAATAGCTTCGGCCCCGGCCTGCTTCAGTGCCCAGAGGTTGGCGCGGTAGTTCACCTGATGCGGTGGAAAACGGTGTGGATGGCCGTGACGAGCGAGGAACAACACTTCCTTACCGGCATATTCGCCGATCTGCACGTCGGCCGAAGGCGCGCCGTAAGGGGTATCGACCGCCAATGACTGACGGATGCTCAGGCCTTCGAGCTGAGTCAGGCCGGTACCACCGATAATCGCGTAAACCGTCATAACGAACAGTCCTTAATCAATCAATTGAGCTTCTTTGAGCGCGCCGACGGCTGCCAGCCAGCGCGGATCCTGACGGTAATCGGTGCGCGCATACGACTGACCGCGCATCTTCGCAATCCGTGCAGACGGCTTGATCTTCATACGTTGCGCGGCACTCAGGGCCAGTTCGGCGGCCGCGCGATCATTGCACACCAGGCCCATGTCGCAACCGGCAGTCAGTGCCGCTTCGATGCGGCTGGCGGCATCACCGACTACATGAGCGCCGGCCATGGAAAGATCATCACTGAAGATGACACCGTCAAATTGCAGCTCGCCGCGCAGGATGTCCTGCAACCATCGACGGGAGAAGCCGGCAGGCTGAGCATCGACTTGCGGGTAAATCACGTGGGCCGGCATGACAGCTGCCAGCTGTTTGCTCAATTTAGCGAACGGCACCAGGTCGTTGGCACGGATTTCGTCGAGGCTGCGCTCGTCGTTCGGGATCGCGACGTGGGAATCCGCCTCGGCCCAGCCGTGCCCGGGAAAATGCTTGCCGGTGGCGGCCATGCCGGCGCTGTTCATACCACGAATGAACGCACCGGCCAGCAGCGCCGCACGCTCCGGATCACCCTCGAACGAGCGAGTGCCGACCACGGCACTGCGCTGGTAATCGAGGTCCAGCACCGGGGCGAAACTCAGATCCAGGCCAACAGCCAACACTTCGGTGGCCATGATCCAGCCGCATTGCTCGGCCAGATACTCGGCATTGGGGTTGTCGGCAATCGCACGCATGGCGGGCAGCCGTACAAAGCCCTGACGCAGACGCTGCACCCGTCCGCCCTCCTGATCCACCGCCAACAACAGGTCGGGGCGAATGTCGCGAATCGCAGCGCTCAATTCGCGGACCTGGCGCGGGTGTTCAATGTTGCGGGCAAAAATGATCAGACCGCCCACTTCGGGTTGGCGCAACAATTGGCGATCTTCAGCCGTCAGCCAGGTACCGGCGACGTCCACCATCAACGAGCCTTGCAGGCCAGCAGTCATAGAGATTCCTTGATAACAATGAATCCCGCCCACACGAATTCGCCGCCGCGGACAGTGCCCGGCAGATCGGCGATATCAATGGGAAACGGATTCAGAACGAGAGTCGGCATGGGCGGCTAGCTTAACGGATGTCAGCTGCCGCGCCCACCCGTGCGCGGTCAAACCTTGGCGGCAACCGGTGTCGATTTGCTGCGCGGACGCAGTTGCGCACTGGCCATGGCCGTATCGGTGACACCGGATTCGGCACGCATACCGGCCGCGAGGAATGGCACCATCAACCGCATGACCTGCTCGATGGAGGTGTTTACCCCGAAGTCGGTCTCGGCAATTGCACGCAGGGCCTTGATGCCGGACATGCTGAAAGCAGCCGCGCCGAGCATGAAGTGCACGCGCCAGAAGAGTTCGATCGGTGGAATGCGCGGTGCAGCTTCGTTAACCAGCATCATGTAGCGACGGAACACCTTGCCGTACATGTCTTCCAGATAACGACGCAAATGCCCCTGACTCTGACTGAAGGCCAGGCCCAGCAAACGCATGAAGATAGACAGATCGTTGCCGCTGCGCGGTTGAACGACCAGGGCCTGCTCGACGAGGATTTCCAACAGTTCTTCGAGCGTGGGCTTGATTTCAGGCTTGGCCTGACGTCGCTCCAGCTCTTTATCGAGGCTGATGCAGAACGGTCCGAGAAAACGCGAAAAGACCGCTTGTATCAGCGCCTTTTTCGAACCGAAGTGATAGTTCACCGCTGCCAGATTGACACCGGCCTTGCTGGTGATCAGACGCAATGAGGTTTCAGCGAAACCTTTTTCCGCGAACAACTGCTCGGCAGCATCAAGAATGCGTTCAACGGTTTCCGACTGGGCCATGGCTACTCCGCCTGACAAACACTTGTTTGAAACATACGTTTCAACCTGTGCCTTGTCAAGTCTGGCAGTTCGTTTTGGGAATGGTCGGTCAGACATTTAACCATACAACCGCACAGCTTCAATCAACTGGCTGTTCGACCGTCCGGCGGCGACTGAAAAAACGGGCATTGCCAAGATCGCTTCACTGTATATAATCCCAGTCACTGTATAAAAAAACAGAGCGATCAATATGCTAAAGCTGACGCCACGCCAAGCCGAGATCCTGGCCTTCATCAAACGCTGCCTGGAAGATAACGGCTACCCGCCGACCCGCGCGGAAATCGCTCAGGAACTGGGTTTCAAATCGCCCAACGCCGCCGAAGAACACCTCAAGGCGCTGGCCCGCAAGGGGGCGATCGAAATGACCCCGGGCGCATCCCGCGGGATTCGCATACCCGGGTTTGAAGCCAAGGCCGATGATTCCAGTTTGCCCATTATTGGCCGGGTGGCGGCCGGTGCGCCGATCCTCGCCCAGCAACATGTCGAAGAGTCCTGCAACATCAATCCTTCGTTTTTCCATCCGCGCGCCGACTATCTGCTTCGCGTGCATGGCATGAGCATGAAGGACGTGGGTATTTTTGACGGCGACTTGCTGGCCGTCCATACCACCCGCGAGGCCCGTAACGGCCAGATCGTGGTGGCACGTATCGGCGACGAAGTGACCGTCAAGCGCTTCAAGCGTGACGGCAGCAAGGTTTGGCTGATTGCCGAGAACCCTGATTTCGCCCCTATCGAAGTGAACCTTAAAGATCAGGAACTGGTGATCGAAGGCTTGAGTGTCGGCGTCATTCGCCGCTAAAGGAGGCTCCATGCAGTTCCCACACACATCACAGCAAGCCCAACTGCCTCTGCTGTTCGAAGCATTCCTGGCGCAGCCGCTGGCTCCGATCCTGCAGGAAGTGGTCGAGTCGCCATGGAGCACCGAACCCGAAGTCTTCAGTGAATTGTCCCTGCGTGGGGCCGCCGGGAACTGCCTGAACCTTTTGGCACCGATCCTGCGGGAGTTGAGCCAGGATCAAGATGCGCGCTGGCTGACACTGATCGCCCCACCCGCCAGCCTGACCCAGGCCTGGTTGCGGGACGCCGGCCTCAATCGCGAGCGCATCCTCCTGCTACAACCACGCGGCACCCAGAGCGCCCAGCAGCTGACTTGCGAAGCCCTTCGTCTTGGCCGCAGTCATACGGTCGTCAGTTGGCTCACCCCACTGAGCACAAGTTCGCGGCAACAGCTGATCAGCGCTGCCCGGACCGGGGACGCACAAAGCCTGAATATTCGACTGGGTTAACTGGCAAGTACGTGCACGCTAAACAGCGCAGGGGCTTCTCCAAGGATAGAGAAGCCGATCTGAAGCGGTATTCGAAAAAATTCGACGGACGGGAATCAATGAAGAACCCGCGCGCCCTCATCCTTCTCGAATTCGCCCTCAACCAGGCGTCCAGCCATCTGAACGCCGACGCTCAACATCGCTTTGGCGACCTCTACGTGCTGGCCTTGCAGGAATGCTTTGGCGTCCTCGGAGAAATCCAAAGTAACCAGAGAACCCTCGTCCTCAGCCCTACGCAGCTCGATACGGCCGTCTGGTAACTCGACAATTTCTAGAAAGGACGTTGGCATATAGGTTTGTTCTCCACGAAAGGCGGCGATTATATAGGCATCAGCAAGGCTTCGCTCGGGATCTTGACCAGATGCCATCACGAAGAGAAATTTCCGACAACATTCTTCCCGATACGGACCGCCTTGCGTGTCGTCCGTCAAAAATTCAGTCTTTCAGCACTCGTTCAAGCCTTCGCGAAAGCGGATCGCCAGGCTTTTGAGGTTCTGACGCCAACTCTCCAGCTCTTCTCGACTCAACTCTTCAGGCGCCTTTTCTTCATCCAGGTTTACCGCCAGGATCAAAGGCTGCGTTACATCGCCCTTGGGTTTGTGCGGCGCCCTAGGCGGTTGAAACAGCGCGGCATGGGCCGCCAGCAGCTTGGCCAGCCAGGTTTCCGGGTTGTTGGCCAGCTCGACCATCTCGGCCATTTCCGGAATGGCGATGCTTTGCAGCACTTCGCGGCTCAGCAATGATTCGGCCCGGGATGCATTGGCCTGGGGCAAACGATAAAAACCGGCGATTTCATGGCACAGCCCCAGCAACGCTCCGTACAGGTGAAACAACGCCGATTCGCGGCCAGCCTGAATCAGCGCCAGGGAATTCATCGCCCGCCCCTCTTCGGCCTTGGCGAGCGCTTCCAGCGACAGGCCGGCGAAATAAATCTTCTGGTTGGTACGGGTATAAAGTTCGTGGGCCATGACGGCAGCCTCCACAACGAAATAATTGCTTCACGCAGGTCAGACAGTGTCATGGATCATCCAAGTCGACCGCAAGCACAAAACAAAAAGGCCGCATGAAAACCCGAGGGTTTCATGCGGCCTTTTCCCTGTAGCGAAGGAGTTTGCTCCCATTGGCCGACGGGGTCGGCCCACTACAAGCTTGCGCGCTTAAGCCTTGGCTGCCGCACGCTTGTCTTCAACGGTCCACTTGCCACCGTCGAAATACGCCTTCCAGCCAGTCGGCTTGCCGTCGACTTCTGTCTGCACGTATTGCTCCTTGGTCTTGCGGCTGTAGCGAATCACGGCTGGGAGCCCGTCCGGATCCTTCTTCGGCGCGTCGCACAGGAAGTGGTATTTAGGATCGATCTCATCCTTGTGCGGGATGATTTCCATGACCAGCGGAGCACGAGTCTCGCGGTTTTTCGGGAACTGACTGGCCGCCAGGAACAGCCCGGAAGCACCGTCGCGCAGGATGTAGGTGTCGTTGACCTTTTCGCATTTCAGCTCAGGCATCTTCACCGGATCCATTTTCGGCGGTGCCGCATCACCACTCTTCAGCAGTTTTCGGGTGTTCTTACAGGTTGCGTTGGTGCAACCGAAGAACTTGCCGAAACGGCCAGTCTTGAGCTGCATCTCGCTGCCGCACTTGTCGCATTCCAGGCTCGGACCTTCATATCCCTTGATGCGATAGGCGCCTTCTTCGATTTCGTAGCCGTCGCAATCCGGGTTGTTACCACAAATGTGCAACTTGCGCTTCTCGTCGAGCAGGTAGGCATCCATCGCCGTGCTGCAGATTGGGCAGCGGTGCTTGCCACGCAATACCAGCGACTCCGACTCACCCTCGTCATCCGCAGCGATCTCATCGCCCGGCACCAGATTGACGGTAGCCTTGCAGCGCTCTTTCGGCGGCAGGCTGTAGCCCGAGCAACCGAGGAACACGCCGGTCGACGCGGTACGAATCTGCATCGGACGGCCGCAGGTTGTGCACGGAATGTCAGTCATTACCGGCTGATTGGCACGCATGCCGTTGTCCGGGCTTTCGGCCACTTCGAGTTTCTTCTTGAAGTCACCGTAGAACTCGTCGAGGACGTTTTTCCAGTCACGCTCGCCCTGGGCCACGTCATCGAGATGCTCTTCCATGCCGGCGGTGAAGCCGTAGTCCATGAGGTTGGAGAAACTCTCGGCCAGACGTTCAGTAACGATGTCGCCCATCTTTTCCGAGTAGAAACGACGGTTGTGCAGCGCCACGTACCCGCGATCCTGGATGGTCGAAATGATCGCCGCATAGGTCGAAGGACGACCGATGCCGCGTTTTTCCATTTCTTTGACCAGGCTGGCTTCCGAGTAACGCGCCGGCGGCTTGGTGAAATGCTGGGTCGGATCAAGCTTGATCAGCTTCATCGCGTCGCCCTGGGCCATGTCTGGCAGAACATCGTCATCGCCTGGCCTGGCGATTTGTGGCATGACGCGGGTGTAACCGTCGAACTTGAGGATACGGCCCTTGGCACGTAATTCGAAGTCGCCGGCACCGACGGTAACCGTGGTCGACAGGTATTGCGCCGGCAGCATCTGGCAAGCGAGGAACTGGCGCCAGATCAGCTCGTAGAGCCGCTCTGCATCACGCTCCATGCCCGACAGCTTGCTTGGCTCGGTGTTGGCGTCGGACGGACGAATCGCTTCGTGAGCCTCTTGTGCGCCTTCCTTGCTGCTGTAGACGTTCGGAGTTTCCGGCAGGTACTTCTTGCCGAACTCACCTTCAATATAGGTACGCGCCATCGCCACGGCATCGACCGAGAGGTTGGTGGAGTCGGTACGCATATAAGTGATGTAGCCGGCTTCGTACAAACGCTGGGCCATCATCATGGTCTTCTTCACACCGAAGCCCAGGCGGTTGCTCGCGGCCTGCTGCAGGGTGGACGTGATGAACGGTGCCGACGGCTTGCTGCTGGTCGGCTTGTCTTCACGCTTGACGATGCTGTAGCTGGAAGCCTTGAGCTTCTCCAGCGCGGCCATGGCCTGGGCTTCGTTGAGCGGCTTGAATGCTTCGCCCTTCTCGCGAGCGACGTCGAAACGCACGGTCGCGCCTTTGGCGGTACCGAGGTCGGCGTGAACCTCCCAGTACTCTTCCGGGATGAACGCGCGAATTTCACGCTCACGCTCAACCACCAGCTTCACCGCTACCGATTGCACGCGACCGGCGGACAGGCCACGGGCGATCTTGGCCCACAACAGTGGCGAAACCATATACCCCACAACGCGATCGAGGAAACGACGCGCCTGCTGGGCGTTGACCCGGTCGATGTCCAGCTCGCCTGGCTGGGAGAAGGCTTCCTGGATCGCCTTCTTGGTGATTTCGTTGAACACCACGCGCTTATAGCGGCTGTCGTCACCACCGATGGCTTCGCGCAGGTGCCAGGCAATGGCTTCCCCCTCGCGATCCAAGTCGGTTGCGAGATAGATGGTGTCAGCATCCTTGGCGAGCCGGCGCAGCTCTTCGATCACCTTTTCCTTGCCTGGAAGGATCTCGTACTTGGCTTTCCAGCCATGATCGGGATCGACGCCCATCCGAGCGACCAGTTGCTTGCGCGCCTTTTCTTTTGGCGACAAGGCCGGCGCTTCACCCGCAGCAGCCTTGCCGCGCTTGGCGGCTGGCTCTTTGCTGGCGCTAGCCGAACCGCTGGTGGGCAGGTCTCGGATATGGCCGATACTCGACTTCACCACGTATTCGTTGCCCAAATACTTGTTGATGGTCTTGGCCTTAGCCGGGGATTCCACAATGACCAGCGATTTGCCCATGGATCAGAAAATTCCTGAATTCTAGAAGTGAAAGGCGATTGGCGCCTGACGCGGCACCGCTATATATAGTGGCTACAAGGTGAGGTCAAGCGCAGGGTTTTGCGCGCACTCAGCTTATGGCTTGGTAAAAAGGCTCTCTTCGGCTTGCACCAAAGCAAAGCGTGGCACCTGTTCGCCGTCAACTTCGACTGACTCCAGGAACATGCTCAAGGGACGCACCCAAAAGCCGTAATCGCCATACAGGGCTTGGTAGAAGACCACTTCTTCCTCGGTTTCCGAATGCCGCGCGACACTGAATACGCGGTACTGCGGACCTTTGTAATGTTGGTAGAGCCCTGGTTGTATCGGCATGCTTTGGCCCTCACTCAAATTTTTTCAAAATAAAAACAAAAATAAATCCGGAAAAACAAAAACCGGGGCACTTGGCCCCGGCTTCCGTCAACGAAACGCTTAGACGCGTTCGAAGACGGTGGAGATGCCTTGGCCGAGACCAATGCACATGGTGGCCACCCCGAAGGTGCCGCCATTCTGCTTCATCACGTTCAGCAAAGTGCCCGAGATACGCGCACCGGAGCAACCGAACGGGTGACCCAGGGCGATCGCGCCGCCGTGCAGGTTAACCTTCTCGTTCATCTTGTCGAGTACTTTCAGATCTTTCAGCACCGGCAGGGCCTGTGCGGCGAAAGCTTCGTTGAGCTCGAAGAAGTCGATATCGTTGATGCCAAGGCCTGCGCGCTTCAGTGCTTTTTGTGTAGCCGGTACTGGACCATAGCCCATGATCGCCGGATCCACACCTGCCACTGCCATCGAGCGAATCACCGCCAGAGGCGCAATGCCCAGGTCCTGTGCACGCTGCGCCGACATCACGATCATGCACGAAGCACCATCGGTGATCTGCGACGAAGTACCGGCAGTCACGGTACCGCCTTTCGGATTAAACGCTGGCTTCAAGGCCGCCAGGCTTTCCAGGGTGGTTTCCGGACGAATGGTTTCGTCGTAGTCGAACAGTTTCAGGAAACCGTTCTCGTCATAGCCCTGCATCGGGATGATTTCGTCTTTGAACTTGCCTTCCACGGTCGCCTTGTGGGCGAGTTGGTGGGAGCGCACGCCGAAAGCGTCCTGTTGCTCGCGAGTGATGCCGTGCATCTTGCCCAGCATTTCAGCGGTCAGGCCCATCATGCCCGAGGCTTTCGCCGCGTACAGGGACATGTGCGGGTTCGGATCGACACCGTGCATCATGCTCACGTGACCCATATGCTCGACGCCGCCGACGACGAATACGTCACCGTTGCCGGTCATGATCGCTTGCGCGGCAGTGTGCAGCGCGCTCATGGACGAGCCACACAGACGGCTGACGGTCTGGCCGGCCGAAGTGTGCGGGATCTGGGTCATCAGCGATGCCATGCGGGCGATGTTCCAGCCCTGCTCCAGGGTCTGGTTCACACAGCCCCAGATCACGTCTTCGACTTCGTTCGGGTCGACCTTGACGTTGCGTTCCAGCAGTTTGCTGATCAGGTGCGCCGACATGTCTTCGGCGCGGGTGTTGCGGTGCATGCCGCCCTTGGAGCGGCCCATCGGAGTACGACCGAAGTCGACAATCACGACGTCTCTAGGATTCAAGCTCATAAGTTCACTCTCACTCTAGTTGGGGGCGCTTAACCGAAGAAGCTCTGGCCGTTCTTGGCCATTTCGCGCAGCTTCGCGGTCGGGTGGTACAGCGCGCCCAAATCAGCGTACTGGTCAGCCAGGGCAACGAACGCGGCGACACCGATCGAATCGATGTAGCGCAGCGCACCGCCACGGAATGGAGGGAAACCGATACCGTAGACCAGACCCATGTCGGCTTCGGCAGCAGTTTCGACAATGCCGTCTTCCAGGCAACGCACGGTTTCCAGGCACAGCGGGATCATCATCCAATTGATGATGTCTTCGTCAGTGACTTCGCGCTGTTCAAAGACGATTGGCTTGAGCACTTCCAGTACCGACGGATCGGCAACCTTCTTCTGCTTGCCCTTCTTGTCCGTCTCGTAGGCGTAGAAACCCTTGCCGTTCTTCTGACCCAGGCGCTTGGCTTCGTAGAGCACATCCACGGCCGAACGGCGATCGTCTTTCATGCGATCAGGGAAGCCTTCAGCCATCACGTCACGACCGTGGTGGCCGGTGTCGATGCCGACCACGTCCATCAGGTAAGCCGGGCCCATCGGCCAGCCGAATTTTTCCATGACCTTGTCGATGCGTACGAAGTCCACACCGGCGCTGACCAGTTTGGCGAAACCGCCGAAGTAAGGGAACAGTATGCGGTTGACCAGGAAGCCCGGGCAGTCGTTGACCACGATCGGGTTCTTGCCCATTTTCTTGGCGTAGGCAACGGTGGTGGCAACCGCCAACTCGCTGGACTTCTCGCCACGAATCACTTCCACCAGCGGCATCATGTGCACCGGGTTGAAGAAGTGCATGCCGACGAAGTTTTCCGGACGCTTGAGGGCCTTGGCCAGCAGACTGATGGAAATGGTCGAGGTGTTGGAGGCGAGGATGGTGTCTTCTTTGACCTGCTCTTCGACTTCGGCCAGAACGGCTTGCTTGACCTTCGGGTTCTCGACGACCGCTTCAACCACCAGGTCTACGTGACCGAAATCACCGTACGACAGGGTCGGGCGAATGCCATTGAGTACTTCAGCCATTTTCGCGGCGGTCATGCGGCCTTTATCAACGCGACCAACCAGCAGTTTGGCGGCTTCGGCCAGACCCTGCTCGATGCCGTGCTCGTTGATGTCCTTCATCAGGATCGGCGTACCTTTGGAAGCCGACTGATAAGCGATACCGCCGCCCATGATGCCGGCGCCCAGTACGGCAGCCTGCTTCACGTCCTTGGCGATTTCGTCGTAAGCCTTGGCCTTTTTCTTCAGCTCCTGATCGTTCAGAAACAGGCCGATCAGGCTCTGCGCGGCAGAGGTCTTGGCCAGCTTGACGAAACCTGCGGCCTCAACTTCCAGCGCTTTGTCACGACCGAAGTTCGCGGCTTTCTGGATGGTCTTGATCGCCTCGACCGGCGCCGGGTAGTTCGGGCCGGCTTGACCTGCGACGAAGCCTTTGGCGGTTTCGAAAGCCATCATTTGTTCGATGGCGTTCAGCTTCAGCTTTTCCAGCTTCGGCTGGCGCTTGGCCTTGTAATCGAACTCACCGGAAATGGCGCGTTTGATCAGTTCCAGCGCGGCGTCCTGCAGCTTCTCAGGCGCAACCACGGCATCGACGGCGCCGACTTTCAGCGCGTCTTCAGGACGATTTTCCTTGCCGGCGGCAATCCACTCGATGGCGTTGTCCGCACCGATCAGGCGCGGCAGGCGCACGGTACCACCGAAGCCCGGGTAGATGCCCAGCTTGACTTCCGGCAGACCGATCTTGGCCTTGGTGGACATGACGCGGTAGTCCGCCGCCAGGCACATTTCCAGACCGCCACCCAACGCGATGCCATTGATCGCGGCGACAGTCGGGACGTTGAGGTCTTCGAAATCGCTGAAAATCTTGTTGGCTTCGAGATTGCCAGCAACAAGCTCTGCATCCGGCAGCTTGAAGTTGTCGACAAATTCGGTGATGTCGGCGCCGACGATGAAGACGTCCTTGCCACTGCTGACGATCACACCCTTGATCGAAGCATCTGCCTTGATGGTGTCTACGGCCTGACGCAGTTCGTTCAGGGTTAGACGGTTGAACTTGTTGACGGACTCACCCTTGAGGTCGAACTTCAGTTCGACGATGCCACTTTCAAGAGCCTTAACCGTGATGGCTTTACCTTCGTAAATCATCAACTGATCTCCACGATATGGAAGCTGAACAGTACACGTCGGACGCAGGCGAATGGCTGGCAGGGACGTCAATCGTCAATGCTACGCCTATCCACCCGGCACACCCGCCAACGCGATAGTCGGGATTCTGTAGGAGCGTTCTGAAAAACAAACGCTCAATTCATACGCCCGTTTGATTTGGGTACGCCACCTTCACGGAATTTCCGACAATTGTCAATCGCCCAAAATGCGGGTTGAAAGGCGACTTTGCGGTCATTTCTGTAAGACGAAGGCCTGCAACACACGGCTGCATGTGGAGACATTCATAGGATCAATCTTTAGAAATGTCGCCCTAATTCACTGCAACCCGTGTTGAACAGGCTAAGCTGGCGGAACTTCAGGTAAAAATATGAACGCTTCAGGCGAATGCCAAGCGTATGATCAGCCCAAACCGAATTACCGGCCTGCCTGGCCACCCCCCGCCCGATGATGTTGTCGGGCTTTTTATTGCCTGCGAAAACAGCGATGCGCGTCTCTGTGGGAAGGTCGGAATCGGTTTCAGGCGAGGGCTTTGAGGGTGGCGTCGATGTGCTGCAGCACCTCTGCTTCGCCCTTTTCGCCCCAATACAAAGCGATCATTTGTTTGTCGGCTTCGACCTTGTAGACATTACCTGGCAATTTTTCGAAATGATTAAGCAGCGCTTGATCGTCACAAAGCTCCTGCCACTGGTTCACCCACAGACCTGGTGATTTTTGCCAGTAACTCCAGCAGGCAGGTTGAGTACCGCGTCGTGGCCGGTGGTACTGCGCGCACGGGTTTGGTGGCTCCTGACCGAGCCAGTGCGGCCATTCTTGAGGTGCCAGTTGCATGGCCAGCCCGATGCGTCGCGCCTCCATTCGCAGCGCCATTCGACCACTCTGGTGGCGGGACGGCCGCAACCATGCCAGCGGGCTGAGCACCACCAGCAGGATTGACACCACTATCCAGACCGTCATATCTGTACTCCCGATTCTTGATGGGCGTATTCAGTCACATTGAAACCAATACGCTTGAAACCAGCCATACTTACCAATAATGCAATCCTCAGGAGGAGCACCTCATGCCCTACAACCATATTCTGGTCGCTGTAGATCTAACCGAAGAGTGCGACCCTGTAATCCACCGTGCTCGCGAACTGTCGGTGAGCAATGGCGCGAAATTATCCCTGGTGCACATTGTCGAGCCGATGGCCATGGCCTTTGGCGGTGACGTGCCGATGGACCTGTCACAACTGCAACAACAGCAGTTCGATCAGGCCAGGGAGCGCCTCGACCGGTTGATCGTGAAATACCCGGAGCTATCCAAGGAATACAGCCACCTGACCTACGGCCAGCCACGCCAGGAAATTCACCACCTGGCCAAGGAGCAAGGTTGCGACATGATAGTGGTGGGCAGTCACGGCCGGCATGGCCTGGCACTGCTGCTTGGCTCCACCGCCAATGACGTACTGCACGGCGCGCCTTGCGATGTGCTGGCGGTGCGCCTGCAAAACAAAAGCTGACAGCCCTGCCCACTGTGGCAGCGAGCCTGCTCGCGAATGCGGAGTGACAGTCAACATATTCGTTGAATGTTGCACCGCTTTCGCGAGCAGGCTCGCTCCCACATAGGCTCTACAGCAGCCTGAAGATTGCATATGAAAAGCCCGGCGCTCATCACTGAACGCCGGGCTTTCTCATGGCCGGATCAATCAGGCATCCAGCTCGGCCCAGCGCTCGACCATCACATCCAGTTCAGCCTGCAACTGCGAAAGTTGAGCGATCACTGCAGCGGTTTCCGTAGCCGGACGCAGGTAGAAACCAGCATCCGCCATCTGCGCTTGCACGGCAGCGATCTGCTGCTCCATGACTTCGATCTGTCCTGGCAACGCTTCCAGCTCGCGTTGCAACTTGTAGCTGAGCTTCTTCTTCGCCACCGGCGCTTCGACAGTGGTCGCGACCGGCGCAGGCTCGGCCTTGACCACCGCAGAGTTCAAGTCGGCCTTGCCGGATTTGCTTTCGGTTACGCCCAGCAGGCGCGGCGAACCGCCCTGACGCAGCCAGTCCTGATAACCGCCGACATATTCGCGGACCTGGCCTTCGCCTTCAAAAACCAGAGTGCTGGTCACCACGTTATCGAGGAATGCCCGGTCGTGGCTGACCATCAGCACAGTGCCATTGAAGGTCAGCAAGACCTCTTCCAGCAGTTCGAGGGTTTCGACGTCGAGGTCGTTGGTCGGTTCGTCAAGGACCAGCAGGTTCGCCGGCTTGCTGAACAGCTTGGCCAGCAACAGACGGGCACGCTCACCACCTGACAGCGCCTTGACCGGCGTGCGGGCACGTTGCGGACTGAACAGAAAGTCGCCGAGGTAACTCAGCACATGGCGGCTCTGGCCGTCGATATCGATGAAGTCGCGGCCTTCGGCGACGTTGTCGATCACGGTTTTTTCCAGATCCAGTTGATGGCGCAATTGGTCGAAATAGGCGACGTCGATCTTTGTCCCCTCTTCCACCTTGCCGCTGGTTGGCTGCAAGCCGCTGAGCATCAGCTTCAACAGCGTGGTCTTGCCGGTGCCGTTGGCGCCGAGCAGACCGATACGGTCACCGCGCTGCAACACCATGGAGAAATCCTTGATCAGGAACGGTCCGCCCGGGTGAGCAAAGCTCACATTCTCGAGCACCATCACCTGCTTACCGGACTTGTCGGCGGTTTCCAGCTGAATGTTGGCCTTGCCGGTACGTTCACGTCGCTCGCTACGCTCCACGCGCAAGGCTTTCAGTGCACGTACACGACCTTCGTTACGGGTACGACGGGCCTTGATGCCCTGGCGAATCCACACTTCTTCCTGGGCCAGACGCTTGTCAAACAGCGCGTTGGCGGTAGCTTCGGCGGCCAGTTCGGCTTCTTTGTGCACCAGGAAACTGGCGTAGTCGCCGTTCCAGTCGATCAGCCCGCCGCGATCCAGCTCGAGAATGCGGGTCGCGAGGTTTTGCAGGAAGGAACGGTCGTGCGTGATGAACAGCACGGCGCCCTGGAAATCCTTCAGCGCTTCTTCGAGCCAGGCGATCGCACCGATGTCCAGGTGGTTGGTCGGTTCGTCGAGCAACAGCAGATCCGGCTCGGACACCAAAGCCTGGGCCAGCAGGACGCGACGACGCCAGCCGCCGGACAACTCGGCGAGGGTCTTGTCGGCCGGCAGTTGCAGGCGGCTGAGGGTGCTGTCGACCAGGGTTTGCAAACGCCAGCCATCGCGGGCTTCGAGGTCGTGCTGGACGTGCATCAGCTTGTCCAGGTCGGCGTCGGTGACGATGTTCTGGCTCAGGTGGTGGTACTCGGCGAGCAGCGCTCCGACACCGTCCAGGCCTTCGGCCACGACGTCGAACACTGTCCGCTCGTCGGCTACCGGCAATTCTTGCGGCAATTCGCCGATCTTGAGCCCGGGTGCGCGCCAAACGGAGCCGTCATCGGGCTTCTGGTCGCCCTTGACGAGCTTCATCATGCTGGACTTGCCAGTGCCGTTGCGGCCGATGATGCACACCCGCTCTCCACGGGCGATCTGCCAGGACACCTTGTCCAACAACGGCATAGCGCCGAAAGCAAGGGACACATCGCTGAATTTGAGCAGGGTCATGAGCTTCTCCAAAAACCGGGCGCGCATTCTACCTGAATCGAGGCTTCAGAAGGCCGGCAATTTCACTGTTGGCGCACTCTGCACTACAAATGTTGCGAACTGATGCAGACAGGTCCGCAAAGCTTTCGCCCGCTGCTGGCAAAAGGCTAAGCTACGGATAATCAGTGTGGGCATCGCCAGCACTTGTCATGGTTTTTCTGTCCGGACGTCTCATGCGCAGTCGCCTTCTTAATCTTTTGTCCTGTTTCTTACTTTCTGCCGCTGCCGTTCAATCCGCCCAGGCGGTGGACCTGTCTACCCAACGCCAATATTACGATGAAGCCAAGCGCGCTCTTGCCAAGGGCGATACCGGCCCGTATTTCCGTTACAGCAAGGCCCTGGCCGACTATCCGCTGGAGCCGTACCTGGCGTATGACGAGCTGACCGCGCGCCTGAAAACCGCAAGCAATGCTGAAATCGAAAAATTCCTCGCCGAACACGGCGACCTGCCCCAGGCCAACTGGATGAAGCTGCGCTGGTTGCGCTGGCTGGCCGATCGCGGCGACTGGGCGACCTTCGTCAGGTATTACGACCCCAAAATGAATTTCACTGAACTGGACTGCCTGAACGCGCAGTACCAGATCAGTCACAATCTCAAGTCAGAAGGCTACGCCAACGCCAACAAGCTCTGGCTGACCGGTAAATCCCAGCCCGAGGCCTGCGACGCCTTGTTTGGCATGTGGGCTGCCGAAGGCCAGTTGACTGAACAGAAACGCTGGGAGCGCGCCAAACTCGCCGCCCAGGCGCGCAACTATCCGTTGGCCAACAGCCTGGTCAATGGCCTGACCACCCTCTCCCCCCGCGGTCGTCTGTTGATCGATGTGGCGCAAAAACCCGAACTGCTCAACAACCCTTCGCGATTTACCCCGGCGGACGAGCCGATGTCAGATGTGGTCAGCCTTGGCCTGCGCCGTCTCGCCCGTCAGGACCCGGACAGGGCCATGGCGCTGCTCGACGGTTATGCCAGCAGCATGCACTTTTCCCGCGACGAAAAAGTGGCGATCGCCCGGGAAATCGGCTTGACCCTCGCACGCCGTTTTGACAGCCGCGCGCTGGATGTGATGACCAAGTACGATCCGGAATTGCGCGACAACACCGTGTCCGAATGGCGCCTTCGCCTACTCCTGCGCCTTGCCCGCTGGGACGATGCTTATGAACTGACCCGCCGCCTGCCCCAGGATCTGGCCACTACCAACCGCTGGCGCTACTGGCAGGCCCGCAGCCTGGAGCTCGCACAGCCGCAGAATCCGGAAGCGCTGACTCTTTATAAAAACCTCGCCCGCGAGCGTGACTTCTATGGCTTCCTCGCCGCCGACCGTTCACAGTCACCGTATTCGCTGAACAACAAACCGCTGGTACTGAGCCAGGCGACCATCAATAAGGTGCGCAACACCCCTGGCATACGCCGCGCCCTGGAGTTCCATGCCCGTGGTCAGATCGTCGATGGTCGCCGCGAGTGGTATCACGTCAGCCGGCACTTCAGCCGTGACGAAATGGTGGCCCAGGCAAAGCTGGCCTATGACCTGAAATGGTATTTCCCGGCGATCCGCACCATCAGCCAGGCACAGTACTGGGACGATCTGGACATCCGCTTCCCGATGGCCCACCGCCATGCACTGGTACGTGAAGCCAGGAACCGCGGCCTTCATTCGAGTTGGGTGTTCGCCATCACCCGTCAGGAAAGTGCCTTCATGGACGACGCCCGTTCCAGCGTCGGCGCCAGCGGCCTGATGCAACTGATGCCCGCTACCGCCAAGGAAACCTCACGCAAGTTCAGTATTCCGTATGCCTCCCCACAACAGCTGTTTGAACCGGACAAGAACATCCAGCTCGGTGCCGCATACCTGAGCCAGGTCCACAGCCAGTTCAACGGCAACCGTGTCCTCGCCTCTGCCGCCTACAATGCTGGACCCGGTCGCGTGCGTCAGTGGCTGCGCGGCGCGGATCATTTGAGTTTCGACGTGTGGGTGGAAAGCATCCCGTTTGACGAAACCCGCCAGTACGTGCAGAACGTACTGTCGTACTCGGTGATCTACGGCCAGAAACTCAACTCACCCCAACCGCTGGTGGATTGGCATGAGCGGTATTTTGACGATCAGTAACCGGTAATGCCGGTTACGTAGGAGCTGCTGCAGGCTGCGATCTTTTGATCTTGCTCTTGAAAATGCCCGTATCGTTTGATTCGGGCATTTTTGTTTCTGGGTTGAGAGATCGCAGCCTCGTATCACTCGACAGCTCCTACACAGCTCCTACACGTGAAGATCGAGTTCGGTCGTGCCATCACTGAACTGCAACGCCGCCAACCGCGCATACAACGCATTACTGGCAATCAACTCCTGATGCGTACCCACTGCCACCAGCTTGCCTTGATCCATCACCGCGATGCGGTCGGCGTTTTTGACCGTCGCCAGGCGATGGGCGATGACCAGGGTGGTGCGGTTTTTCATCAGGCTCGGCAGGGCCTGCTGAATCAGGTGTTCGCTCTGGGCATCAAGGGCGCTGGTGGCTTCGTCGAGCAGCAGGATGGGTGCATCCACCAGCAGTGCCCGGGCGATGGCCAGGCGTTGGCGCTGGCCACCGGACAAACCCAGGCCTGCGTCACCCAAGTGCGTTTGGTAACCGTTGGGCATGGCTTCGATGAAGTCATGGGCGTACGCAATTTTTGCCGCTTCCTGAACCTGCGCCAAGGTCGCCGTCGGATTGCCGTAGCGGATGTTGTCTTCAATGCTGCCGAAAAACAGCGCCGGGGTTTGCGAGACCAGAGCGAAACAGCGACGCAAGTCCAATGGATCAAGGCGGGTCAGTGGTACACCATCCAGCAAAATACGCCCCTCAGCCGGGTCATAAAAACGCAGCAGCAAGTCATACACCGTCGACTTACCGGCACCGGATGGCCCGACCAAGGCCAGGGTTTCGCCGGCCCTGACCGTCAGATTCAAGCCATCGACCGCGTAGCTTTCGGGGCGTGACGGGTAGGAAAAGCGCACGTCCTGCAGCAACAGATCGCCCTTTACCCGCGTGGGCAGTGTCACCCGATCGGAGACCGGTGGCAGGATAATGTTTTCCGAACGCAGCAATTCGGCGATCCGCTCCGCCGCGCCGGCCGCGCGCTGCAACTCGCCAATCACCTCGCTCAAGGTTCCGAACGCACTCCCCACAATCAGGCTGTAGAAGACAAATGCCGCCAATTCGCCCGCAGAGATCCGCCCGGCAATCACATCCATGCCGCCAACCCAGAGCATGACGCCCACTGCGCCTAACACCAGTACGATTACCAGGGTGATCAGCCAGGCCCGCTGGAAAATACGCTTGCGCGCGGTATCGAACGCCTGTTCCACGGTCGCGGCAAAACGCCTCTCGTCCTGGCTCTGATGGTTGTAGGCCTGCACGGTCTTGATCTGCGCAAGGGTTTCGGACACATAACTGCCGATGTCGGCGATCCGGTCCTGGCTCAGGCGCGACAGGTTGCGAACGCGGCGACCGAAAATCAGGATCGGCGCGATCACCAGCGGCAAAGCGACCACTACGATGCTGGTGAGTTTGGGGTTGGTGATAAACAGCAGGACGATCCCGCCGATGACCATCAGTAGATTACGCAAGAACATCGACAGTGAAGAGCCGATCACCGATTGCAGCAGCGTGGTGTCGGCGGTCAGTCGTGACTGGATTTCGGAGCTGCGGTTGTTTTCGTAGAAGCCCGGATGCAGATAAATCAGATGATTGAACACCTGGCGACGGATGTCAGCGACACAGCGCTCACCGATCCACGACACCAGGTAAAAACGCGAAAAAGTGCCAACCGCCAAACCGATCACCAGCAACATAAATAAGCCGATGGACTGGTTGAGCAGGTGCGGCGATTGGGTCATGAAGCCCTGATCCACCAGCAAACGAATCCCCTGCCCCATGGACAGGGTAATGCCCGCCGTGACGACCAGCGCGAGCAAGGCACCGAAAGCGTGCCAACGATACGGTGCGATGAAACGGCTGGCGAGGCGAATCGCGCGGCGGTGTCGAACAGAGAGCATTGGCATTATCCAGATGGGAGCAAGTGACAGGTTTACCCTACACCGCTCAATGGGGTGGAACTTGGTAAATCACAATGAGTCAGGTTAATTATGACCGTCAACACTAGGGCCTAGACGCTATTGGTCTAAAGTCCGGCTGGCAAGGACGCGGTATTTCTGGTGGACTGGTGTTGCCGCCATGAAACGATCGCAGGGAGTTGTCACGGCCCGGTCACCTGGCGGTTCTACAGTAAGCACACAACCTGATGAGGAGACAGGCCATGTCCTTGCAAAACAGCAGCGATGTCACCGTTCCAGTGATCCGCCCGAAACGAGATGAGTCTCTGGGTTGCTCGATTGTGGATGATAAGGGCCGCGAAGTACCGATCACTGAAGACATGATCCAGGAAGCCTGCCGCGACCTGGAGAAACGATTGGTCAAGCCTGCCGAACAAAAGTGATATAGCCACCGTCTTCTTGACCCGGCCCTGGTTGGCCGGGTTTTTTATGGGTGTTTCTGACAGATTTGTGGTGCGGCCCTTCGCGAGCCTGTTCGCGAAAGGGCCAACTCGATCTCTAGACTGCAGTCGCCCCCAACGCCGCCACAATCTTGCGCAACTGCGGCGCATCCCCGTCGATCCGCACCTGCAATCCGTCGATCTCGCGCCGCGACGGGTAGTTCTTGCGCAATACATCGAACGCCGCCCGCTGTTCGCTTACGCTGCCGACAAGACTGCGGCGGAAGTCCGCATCGTCACGGCGCGGGTCGTACACACCACGGCACAACATTGCCAGCGCCCAGGCCGGATCACTTTCAGCGTTCAACGTCACCTGCGACAACCAGGGGGCGGGCAACAGCTCGCTCAAGCTGACCCGGGCAGGTTGCCCGAGGAAATCACAATAGGCCTGATAGATCTGCGCCGTGCCGCGCTGCTTGCCATCCAGGCTGTACCCGGCAATGTGCGGCGTCGCCAGCACGCAGAGTTCAGCCAGCGCCACATCGACTTCCGGCTCGCCTTCCCAGACGTCCAGCACCGCTTGCAGATCTTCGCGCTCCAACAGTACATCACGCAGCGCGGCGTTATTGACCACCGGACCACGACTGGCGTTGATCAGCCAAGCGCCAGTCTTGAGTTGCTTGAGACGTTTTTCATCAAACAGATGCCAGGTCGGCTGATTGCCACGCTTGTTCAATGGCGTGTGCAGGCTGATCACGTCGCACTGCTCGATGATCTCTTCCAGGCTGACGTAATCTCCACCCTCGAAAGCGTGCCGTGGCGGGTCGCAGACCAATACCTTCCAGCCCAGCCCCTGCAAGACTTTGACCAGCCGCCCACCTACCTCGCCGGCACCGACCACACCGTAGGTACGTTGAGTCAGGTCAACGCCTTCGATTTCGGCCAGGGTCAGCAGACTGCCGAGCACATAGTCGACCACCCCCCGGGCATTGCAGCCCGGCGCGCTGGACCAGGTGATGCCGGCCTGCTGAAAGTAATCCAGGTCCAGGTGATCGGTGCCGATGGTGCAGGTACCGACAAACCGCACCTTGCTGCCTTCGAGCAGCGTGCGGTTGACGTTGGTCACCGAACGCACCAGCAGCACATCGGCCTGTTCGACGGTAGCTCGGTCGATGGAACGTCCCGGCACCCGGCGGATTTCGCCGAAACCTTCGAAGAAGGCATCGAGCAGGGGGATATTTTCGTCGGCAACAATCAGCATGGCAGGCTCCTTTGGCGGATCGGCAGTGTAGGCGGAGATAGCCGTAATGAGCCAGCAGGCATTGTTAGGACGCCACAGTAACGGTGTCCGGTACAAGGCATGACCGATGATTACAAATCCGCAACACAGTCTTTTCCTGACCGATACGTCAACGCGTAGAATGCGCTGCCTTGCGCATCAAAAACCTTGGACGCTTCGCTTGTGAATTCCGTGACTGAGACTACCGCCACAACCGCCACTGCGCGCACGACCCCGGTTCGCCAAGAACTCAAAGGCCTGCTCGGGCTGGCTCTGCCGATCATGGTCGCGCAATTGGCCACTACCGCCATGGGCTTCGTCGATGCCGTGATGGCCGGCCGTGTCAGCCCACGGGATCTCGCCTCGGTGGCCCTGGGCAACTCGATCTGGATTCCGGTTTACCTGTTGATGTCCGGCGTTCTGCTGGCCACCACACCCAAAGTCGCCCAGCGCTTTGGCGCTGCACAACTTGACGAGATCGGTCCTCTGGTCCGCCAGGCCATGTGGCTGGCGTTGTGTGTCGGGCTGATCGGCAGCGCCCTGCTACTCAGCGCCGAGCCGATCCTGCATTGGATGAAAGTCGATCCACAGTTGATCGAACCGAGCATGGGCTACCTGCACGGAATCGCCTTCGGTTTGCCCGGTATTGCTTTCTATTACGTACTGCGCTGCTACAGCGACGGCATGGGCCGCACCCGGCCGAGCATGGTCATCGGGCTGTGCGGGCTACTGCTGAACATCCCGCTGAACTATGCACTGATCTACGGCCATTTCGGCATGCCGGCCCTGGGCGGCGTCGGTTGCGGCTGGGCCAGCGGTATCGTGATGTGGTTCATGGCGTTGAGCATGGCCGGTTGGACCTGCTGGGCGCCCTTCTATGCCCGCACACGCGTGCTGGTTCGTTTTGACCGCCCGCAATGGACGGTGATCAAGCGCCTGGTGGGCATCGGCCTGCCAATCGGTATCGCGGTGTTCGCCGAATCCAGCATCTTTGCGGTCATCGCACTGCTGATTGGCAGCCTGGGCTCTACTGTGGTGGCCGGGCACCAGATAGCCCTGAACATTAGCTCACTGCTGTTCATGATTCCTTATTCCCTGGGCATGGCGGTGACGGTAAGGGTAGGTCAGGCGTTGGGCGCCGGTAATCCTTATCAGGCACGCTTCGCGGCGAAGGTCGGGCTGGGCGCCGCACTGGTGTTTGCCGCGTTCTCGGCCAGCCTGATCATGCTACTGCGCGAACCTATCGCTTCGATCTACACGCCTGACAAGACCGTGATCCAGATTGCGTCAATGCTGATTGTCTATGCCGCGCTGTATCAATTCTCCGATGCCATCCAGGTGATCTGCGCTGGCGCGCTGCGGGGCTACCAGGACACCCGGGTGACGATGATTCTGACGCTGTTCGCCTACTGGGGCATCGGCCTGCCGGTGGGTTATGTGCTGGGCCTTACCGATTGGCTCGGCCCGGCCAGCGGTCCGAGCGGGTTGTGGGAAGGTCTGATCGCAGGCCTGAGTTGCGCAGCACTGATGCTGTCGATCCGCCTGACACGCAGTGCCCGCAAACGGATTCGTATCAGCCGTTCAGTCGGATGAGACTCAATGGCTAGACAAAAACTGTGGGAGCGAGCCTGCTCGCGAAGAGGCCATGTCAGACGCCCTCACGGGTGACTGACAGACCGCATTCGCGAGCAGGCTCGCTCCCACATGTTTTGCATTGTTGTTAATCGGACTTCTTGCGAATCCAGTACAGGTAGGTACCGGCATCTTCGTGCTGCGCCACCAGTTCGTGGTCAAGAAACACACAGAACTTGGGGATGTCGCGACGGGTCGACGGGTCGGTGGCGATCACCTTGAGCAGGCCGCCAGGCACCAGGTCGCGGATGTGCTGGTGCAGCATCATCACGGGCTCCGGGCAATTGAGACCGGTGGCGTCGAGGGTGCCGTCAACCGGCGTGTCAGTCATTTCGCTCATGATTCACTCCTGAAACTTGCCGGCATTGTCGCGCATTGCCGGGTGTTCGGTCATCTGTGGCATTACGCCGCCCCCCTTGTGGGAGCGAGCCTGCTCGCGAAGGCGGTGTGTCATCCAACATAGATACTGACTGACCGGACGCTTTCGCGAGCAGGCTCGCTCCCACAGGGTATTCGCTGAGTGTCAGCGGGACTTGGGCTTTTTCACATCGAGCCGGCGAAGGTGGCAGGTCACTTCTTCACGGTCGTGGTACAGCTGCTTGCAACCAATCTCCACGCGAATGCCCCGCGCCTTGAAGCCGTCGGCGATGCGCTCCAACAGGCGCTTGACTTCGGCATATCGCTGTTTCATCGGCAATTTGAGGTTGACCACGGCTTCGCGGCAATGGCCTTCGCCGATCCACTCTTCCAGCATCGCGGCGTTGCGCGCCGGTTTCTCGACGATGTCGCAGACCATCCAGTCCACAGGCTGCTTGGGCTTGAAGGTAAAACCGTCGGCCATCAGATGCTGTACCAGACCGGTGTCCATCAGGCTTTCGGCCATCGGGCCATTGTCGATGGCCGTCACCAGCATGCCGCGATTGACCAGTTGCCAGGTCCAGCCACCGGGCGCGGCACCCAGGTCGACGCCCGTCATGTCGCTGTGCAGACGCTCGTCCCACTGGTCACGCGGGATGAAGTGGTGCCAGGCCTCCTCCAGCTTAAGGGTCGAACGGCTGGGCGCCTCGCGCGGAAACTTTAAACGCGCAATGCCCATCGGCCACATCGCCGAGTTGTTCGACTCCGCCAGGCCCATGAACACTTCGCGACCACTCTTGAAGGTTAGCAACAGGCGCGGCTTATGGGCGTCTTCCACCAGTTTGCCGGCGGTTATCAGCGCCTTGCGCAGGTGCACTTCGAACTTTTTGCAGAAGTTCGACAGTTCCTTGCCATCGTTGGTGTCGACCATTTCCAGCCACAGGCTGCCGCAGGTCGGGAAGTCCGCCAGGTGCGCGAGGATCACGCTGATGCGGTCGGTTTCCGGCAGGTCGATAAAGATCCCGCGAGCCCATTGGCGCGGGAAGATCAACTGATCGAAACGCTGGCCGCGCATCAGGCGTTCGGCGCCGTCTTCTTCGGTGCAGACAAACTCGGCGCAGGCGCTGGCGGTCTTGGCCTTGGCATAACCGGCCACGTTCAGCCGTGCGGCGAGGTCGGAAATCTCGGAACAGACTTCGCCTTCGAAGCCCGGCCGGCAATGCATAAAGAGGGTGTTCATTCTTACTCCTGGGCAGATGGCGAGACATTCGCCACTGCGCGATGCCCAGACTTGCGCTGGAGCAAAGCCTGTCACGAAAACCGGCGCATGATAGCCGACTTCGGAACCTCGAACTTAATGATAGAGTCCAGTTATTAGCCAGCTACCTAAAACAGGGCTAGGTTTAATGCTCTGCCCGTTCCCCTCAGTCCGTAGCCGTGCGGACGTAAAGGAGTGATCGTAATGCCGTCTCTCGATAGCTTGAACACCCTTAAAACCCTGCAAGTCGATAACAAGACCTACCACTATTTCAGCCTGCCGGATGCCGCCAAGAGCCTGGGCGACCTGGACCTGCTGCCGATGTCGTTGAAAGTGCTGCTGGAAAACCTGCTGCGCTGGGAGGATGAAAAAACCGTCACCGGCGCCGACCTCAGGGCGATTGCCGCCTGGCTCAAGGAGCGTCGCTCCGACCGCGAAATCCAGTACCGCCCGGCGCGGGTGCTGATGCAGGACTTCACCGGCGTGCCCGCCGTGGTTGACCTGGCCGCGATGCGTGCGGCGATGGCCAAGGCTGGCGGCAACCCGCAACGGATCAACCCGCTGTCGCCGGTGGACCTGGTGATTGATCACTCGGTGATGGTCGACAAGTTCGCCACCAGCAGCGCCTTCGAACAAAACGTCGACATCGAAATGCAGCGCAATGGCGAACGCTATGCGTTCCTGCGCTGGGGCCAAAGTGCCTTCGACAATTTCAGCGTGGTGCCGCCGGGCACCGGTATCTGCCATCAGGTGAACCTGGAATACCTGGGCCGCACGGTCTGGACCAAGGACGAGGACGGCCGCACCTATGCCTTCCCGGACACATTGGTGGGCACCGACTCCCACACCACCATGATCAATGGCCTTGGCGTCCTCGGCTGGGGCGTCGGCGGCATCGAGGCGGAAGCGGCGATGCTTGGCCAACCGGTGTCGATGCTGATTCCAGAAGTGATCGGCTTCAAACTCACCGGCAAACTCAGGGAAGGCATCACCGCCACCGACCTGGTGCTGACCGTGACGCAGATGCTGCGCAAGAAAGGCGTGGTCGGCAAATTCGTCGAGTTCTATGGTGACGGCCTCGCCGATCTGCCGCTGGCGGATCGCGCGACCATCGCCAACATGGCCCCGGAATACGGCGCCACCTGCGGCTTTTTCCCGGTAGACGACGTGACACTGGAGTATCTGCGTCTGTCCGGCCGCCCTCTCGAAACCGTGAAATTGGTCGAGGCCTACAGCAAGGCGCAAGGCCTGTGGCGCTTGCCGGGCAAAGAGCCGATATTCACCGACAGCCTGGCGCTGGACATGGCCAGCGTCGAAGCCAGCCTTGCCGGACCGAAACGCCCGCAGGACCGGGTTTCGCTGCCGAATGTCGCGCAAGCGTTCAGCGACTTCATCGGCCTGCAGGTCAAGCCCACCAGCAAGGAAGAAGGTCGCCTTGAAAGCGAGGGCGGGGGCGGTGTCGCGGTGGGTAACGCCGATCTGGCCGGTGAAGTGGACTACGACTTTGAAGGGCAAACGGTGCGGCTGAAAAACGGCGCGGTGGTGATTGCGGCGATTACGTCCTGCACCAACACGTCCAACCCAAGCGTGATGATGGCCGCCGGCCTGGTGGCGAAGAAAGCCGTGGAAAAAGGCCTGCGCCGTAAACCCTGGGTGAAAAGTTCGCTGGCCCCAGGCTCGAAAGTGGTCACCGACTACTACAAGGCGGCTGGACTGACGCAATACCTCGACGAACTGGGCTTTGCCCTGGTCGGTTATGGCTGCACCACCTGTATCGGCAACTCCGGCCCCCTGCCGGAACCGATCGAAAAAGCCATCCAGAAAGCCGATTTGACCGTAGCTTCCGTGCTGTCGGGTAACCGTAACTTCGAAGGCCGGGTCCATCCACTGGTAAAAACCAACTGGCTGGCCTCACCGCCGCTGGTGGTTGCTTATGCGCTGGCCGGTACCGTACGCATCGACCTCAGTCGCGAGCCCTTGGGCGAGGATCAGAACGGCAACCTGGTTTACCTGCGCGACATCTGGCCAAGCAGCCAGGAAATCGCCAATGCCGTGGACCAGGTCAACACCGCCATGTTCCACAAGGAGTATGCCGAAGTCTTTGCTGGCGACGAACAATGGCAGGCCATTGAAGTACCGCAAGCGGCCACCTACGTCTGGCAGGCGGATTCGACTTACATCCAGCATCCACCGTTCTTCGATGACATCGGCGGACCGCCACCGGTGGTCAAGGACGTGACCGGTGCCCGTATCCTTGCGCTGCTCGGCGATTCGGTGACCACCGATCATATCTCCCCGGCCGGCAACATCAAGGCTGACAGCCCGGCGGGTCACTACTTGCGGGAAAAAGGCGTCGAGCCTCGGGACTTCAACTCCTATGGCTCTCGACGCGGCAACCACGAAGTGATGATGCGCGGCACCTTCGCCAATATCCGCATTCGCAATGAAATGCTAGGTGGTGAAGAAGGCGGCAACACGCTCTACATCCCGACCGGGGAGAAACTGGCGATCTATGATGCGGCCATGCGCTATCAGGCTGCAGGCACACCGCTGGTGGTGATCGCCGGGCAAGAATACGGCACCGGTTCGAGCCGTGACTGGGCGGCCAAGGGCACTAATCTGCTGGGCGTCAAAGCGGTGATTGCCGAGAGTTTCGAGCGCATTCACCGCTCCAACCTGGTGGGCATGGGCGTGCTGCCGCTGCAATTCAAACTTGACCAAAACCGCAAGACGCTGAATCTCAGAGGCACTGAAACCCTGGCCATCCTCGGGTTGACCGGCGTCGAACTGACGCCACGGATGAACCTGACCCTGGTCATCACCCGTGAAAACGGTACCCAGGAGAAAGTCGAAGTGCTGTGCCGAATCGATACGCTCAATGAAGTGGAGTACTTCAAGTCGGGAGGGATTTTGCATTACGTGTTAAGGCAGTTGATTGCCTCGTAATTTAACGCTGACAACGACATCGCCTTCGGGCGGTGTTTTTGATTGAGCGCTAGACCTAACAATCGCCAACCTTATGCTCACGGTGTCATGCACAACATATAACCACTGTGGGAGCGGGCTTGCTCGCGAATACGGTATGCCATTCAGCATTTGAGTCGACTGACACGCCGCCTTCGCGAGCAAGCCCGCTCCTACAATGGACCGAGGTAAACCGTAGAATTTCAGATACAAGGATATTCAATGCTGACTCTGCCATGGACCCACCTGGCCCTCCTCTCCCTCGGCTACGGCATGGCGCTGGCTTACGGCCACCTTGGCGGGTTCACCACGATCTCCGTCGCGCTGTTACTGATTGCCGGTTTCTCCGTTCGCCAGCAAACACTTCCACTGGGCCGCTACCTGGGCCACGGTCTGTTCATCGTGCTGGCCCTGGCCTTGGCGACACACTGGCTACCCGGTTTCTACAACGGCCGCGTCATTGACCCGCAACGTTTCACCGCTGACGCCGTGCCGTTTTCCATGTACCTGAATCTGGACAAACCCCTGATCGGTTTCTGGCTGCTGCTGGTCTGTCCATGGATCGTCGGCCGGCGCTCGCTGCGGCTGTTCCTGTATGCCACCGCCCTGGCACTGATCCTGAGCGCCGTGTTGGCCCTGGGCGGTGCGCTGGTGCTGAATGTCATCGATTGGGCGCCGAAATGGCCGGAGCAGGCCTGGCTGTGGCTGCTCAACAATCTGTTGCTGGTGACGCTGGTCGAGGAAGCGTTGTTCCGCGGCTATATCCAGGGCGGCTTGAGCCGATGCCTGGGCCACCTGCCTTATGGCGAAAACCTCGCCCTGCTGCTCGCTTCGCTGGTGTTCGGCCTGGCGCATGTGGGTGCCGGCTGGCAATGGATATTGCTGGCGAGTCTGGCCGGTATCGGTTATGGCCTGGCTTACCGCTTCGGTGGGCTGGCGGCGGCCATCGCCACGCATTTCGGTTTGAATCTGCTGCATTTCAGCCTGTTCACTTATCCGATGCTTGCCAGCTGACGCAAGGGTCATTTTGCGACGCATAACTGATTACCGAAAAATAATCTCAACAAATCGCAATGGATGCCGATAGAGCACTTGAAAGCCTTGCGGATTAAAAAGCCATGCGTAACAACCAGCCAATTACACAACGCGAGCGGACCTTCCCGGCCCAGCAACGGTTGATTTCCACCACTGATGCCAAGGGCATGATCACCTACTGCAACGACGCCTTCGTCGAGATCAGCGGGTTTTCTCGTGAGGAACTGATCCGTGCGCCGCACAACCTGGTGCGTCACCCCGACGTTCCGGCCGCGGTGTTCGCACACATGTGGGCGACACTGAAACAAGGCTTGCCATGGATGGGTATTGTCAAGAATCGCTGCAAGACCGGTGACCACTATTGGGTCAACGCCTATGTGACGCCGATCTTCGAAAGCAATCAGGTGATCGGTTACGAGTCGGTGCGGGTCAAACCCTCCGCCGAACAGATCCGCCGTGCCGAAGCGCTCTACCAACGCATCAACCAGGGCAAGCCGGCCGTTCCCGCCACCGACAAATGGTTGCCGGTCCTGCAGGACTGGCTGCCATTCATTCTGGTCAGCCAGTTGAGCTTCATGATCGGTGCCTCGCTCAATTCCCAATGGGGATTTGCTTTGGCCGCCGGCCTTTCGGTGCCGCTTGGCCTGATGGGCCTGAGCTGGCAGCAACGCGGCATCAAGCGTTTGTTGCGGCTGGCCGAGCAAACCACGTCCGACCCATTGATCGCGCAGATGTACACCGACAGCCGCGGCGCCCAGGCGCGCCTGGAGATGTCGATCCTCAGTCAGGAAGCGCGCCTGAAAACCTGCCTGACCCGCCTGCAGGACACCGCCGAACACCTCACCGATCAGGCGAAACAGTCCGATGCCCTGGCACACAACAGCTCCACTGGCCTGGAACGCCAACGCGTCGAAACCGAGCAAGTAGCCACCGCCGTCAATCAGATGGCCGCCACCACGCAGGAAGTTGCCAGCCATGTGCAGCGCACCGCCGATGCGACTCAGGAAGCCAATCGCCTGACCGGGCGTGGTCGTGATATCGCCGGGGAGACCCGCGAAGCCATTCAGCGCCTGTCGGTAGTGGTCGGGGAAACCGGTCTGACCGTGACCCAACTGGCCAAGGACAGCGATGAAATCGGTGGCGTGGTCGATGTGATCAAGGGCATCGCCGACCAGACCAACTTGCTGGCGCTCAACGCCGCCATCGAAGCGGCCCGTGCCGGTGAGATGGGGCGCGGCTTTGCGGTCGTGGCTGATGAAGTACGGCAACTGGCACAACGCACCAGTGAATCCACTGGTCAGATTCATGCGCTGATCGCCAAGCTGCAGCAGACCGCCGGGACGGCGGTGCAAACCATGGAAGCCGGGCATCGCCAGGCTGAAGAAGGTGTGGCTCGGGTACTGGAAGCGGATCAGGCACTGGTGGGGATCAGCGAAGCGGTGGCCAACATCACCGACATGACCACCCAGATCGCTGCCGCGACCGAAGAGCAAAGTGCCGTGGCCGAAGAAATCAGCCGCAATATCAGCAACATTTCCGAACTGGCTGACCAGACTTCGGAACAGGCGCAGAACTCGGCTTTGTTGAGTGAAGAGCTGACCAAAACCGCGAATACCCAGTATTCGTTGGTGGAGCGGTTTAACCGCTGATCGATGCTGTAAATAAATAACCCGGACGGTGAAAACCTCCGGGTTTTTTATTGCCAGTCTTAAAGTGATGTTGTCTGTTCGGGCCTCATCGCGGGCGAGCCCGCTCCCACAGGGTTCTGCATTGATCACAAAACAGCGCAACACCGCCAATCACTGTGGGAGCAGGCTTGCCCGCGAAGAGGCCATGACCGGCACCGCAAATCTCAATGGAGAAATGCTGCAACCTTGCTCGCCGCAGCCGCCAGATGCTGTTCATGCGTAAACCCCGAAACCTTCAACGGCTTCAAATCATGATCCCCCGCCACCAGCCAGAACACCTCGATATTCGGCGATAACACATACCCTTCCACCGCCTGGCGATTGCCCAACGCATCCCGCTCGCCCTGCACGATCAACGTCCGCGTCTTCAATCCGGCCAAATGCTCGACCCGGGGTTTCTCGGGCTTGCCCACCGCATAAAACGGATAGCCCAGGCACACCAGCGCATCGACGCCTAATTCATCCGCCAGCAAACTGGCCATCCGCCCGCCCATGGACTTGCCGCCGATGGCCAGCGGCCCGGCGACATGGCGTCGCACCTCGGCATACACCTCGCGCCAGCATTCAAGCAGCTTCGGTGCCGGATTGGGTGGGCGCTTGCCGCCGTCAACACGCCGTTGCGCCATGTACGCAAACTCAAAGCGCAACACATTGACGCCAAGCGCCGCGAGGCGTGCAGCCATGTCGTTCATCCAGCCACTGTCCATAGGTGCGCCGGCGCCATGGGCGAGGATCAGCGTCGCCGACGCCGGCGCCACGGCGGCATTCCATAACCATCCATGATCCTGCACGCACCGCGCCCATTGATCCCCGTCAATACCGGCCTTGTGCTGTTTGTCCATGCTTGCCTCGCTTTTAGTCTGCCTATAACTCCAGGCGAAGGGTGCGCTGCCGGCGCTTCCTTCGGCTGAACCGTGGATGGGGAACCATGAACACTTCTATCAGTACCGCCTACAACTACAAGGTGGTCCGCCAATTCGCCATTATGACGGTGGTGTGGGGCATCGTCGGCATGGGGCTCGGGGTTTTTCTCGCCGCCCAGTTGGTCTGGCCCGAACTCAACTTCAATTTGCCCTGGACCAGTTTCGGGCGTTTGCGCCCGCTGCACACCAACGCGGTGATCTTCGCTTTCGGCGGCTGCGCCTTGTTCGCCAGTTCGTTGTACTCCGTACAAAGGACTTGCCAGACCCGCTTATATGCTCCCGCAGTTGCCGCGTTCTGTTTCTGGGGCTGGCAACTTGTGATCCTGCTGGCGGCTATCAGCCTGCCGTTGGGCTACACCAGTTCCAAGGAATACGCCGAGCTGGAATGGCCGATCGACATCCTGATCACCATCGTCTGGGTCGCATACGCCATCGTGTTCTTCGGCACGGTGATGCAGCGCAAGACCAAGCACATCTACGTCGGTAACTGGTTCTTCGGCGGGTTCATCATTACTGTCGCCATCCTGCACATCGTCAACAACCTTGAGTTGCCGGTGAGTTTTACCAAGTCCTACTCGCTCTATGCCGGTGCGACCGACGCCATGGTGCAGTGGTGGTACGGCCACAACGCCGTGGGCTTTTTCCTCACGGCCGGTTTCCTCGGCATGATGTATTACTTCGTGCCCAAGCAGGCCGAACGCCCGGTGTACTCCTATCGCCTGTCGATCGTGCACTTCTGGGCGCTGATCACCCTGTACATCTGGGCAGGTCCCCACCACCTGCACTACACCGCGCTACCTGACTGGGCACAGTCGCTGGGCATGGTGATGTCGCTGATCCTGCTGGCGCCGAGCTGGGGCGGCATGATCAACGGCATGATGACCCTGTCGGGTGCCTGGCATAAATTGCGCAGCGACCCGATCCTGCGCTTCCTCGTGGTCTCCCTGGCGTTTTACGGCATGTCGACCTTCGAAGGGCCGATGATGGCGATCAAGACCGTCAACGCCCTCTCCCACTACACCGACTGGACCATCGGCCACGTTCACGCTGGCGCGCTCGGCTGGGTGGCGATGATTTCCATCGGCGCGCTGTACCACATGATCCCGAAAGTCTTCGGCCGTGAGCAGATGCACAGCATCGGCCTGATCAACGCGCACTTCTGGCTCGCCACCATCGGCACCGTTCTCTACATCGCTTCGATGTGGGTCAACGGTATCGCCCAGGGCTTGATGTGGCGCGCGGTGAACGAAGACGGCACGCTGACTTACTCCTTCGTCGAAACCCTGGTGGCCAGCCACCCGGGCTTCGTCGTGCGGCTGGTGGGCGGGGCGATCTTCCTCAGCGGCATGTTGCTGATGGCTTACAACACCTGGCGCACCGTGCGGGCTTCGCAGCCTGCTGAAGTCGCCGCTGCCGCGCAGATGGCCTGAGGAGTCCGCCATGAAACACGAAACAATCGAGAAAAACGTCGGCCTGCTGATGTTGCTGATGGTCTTCGCCGTGAGCATCGGTGGCTTGACCCAGATCGTCCCGCTGTTCTTTCAGGACGTGACCAATAAACCGGTGGAAGGCATGAAGCCGTACACCGCGCTGCAACTCGAAGGTCGCGACATCTATATCCGCGAAGGCTGCGTCGGTTGCCACTCGCAGATGATCCGCCCGTTTCGCGCCGAGACCGAACGTTACGGTCACTACTCGGTGGCAGGCGAAAGCGTCTGGGATCACCCGTTCCTCTGGGGCTCCAAACGCACCGGGCCGGACCTGGCGCGGGTCGGCGCGCGCTACTCGGATGACTGGCACCGCGCGCATTTGTACAACCCGCGCAACGTGGTACCGGAATCGAAAATGCCCGCCTACCCGTGGCTGGTGGCCAATCAGGTCGACAGCAGCCATACCGAAACCAAGCTCAAGGCCATGCGTACGCTGGGCGTGCCCTACAGCGATGAAGACATTGCGGGCGCGACCGAATCACTCAAGGGCAAGACCGAGATGGACGCACTGGTCGCCTACCTGCAAGTGCTCGGCACTGCGATCAAGAGCAAGAGGTGACACATGGTCTTTGAAGTCAGTACTGGCATGATCCGCGGCCTGGGCACGGTCGTGGTGTTCGTGGCCTTCGTCGGCCTGACCCTGTGGGTGTTCAACGGCAAGCGCGGCCCGGAATTCGCCGAAGCACGCCTGCTGCCGTTCGCCGACGAGCCGCCCTCGCAAAGCAGCCCTCAACAAGAAACCGCCGCAAGGAGTACCCGGCCATGACCACCTTCTGGAGTACGTGGATCTGCGTACTGACCATCGGCAGCCTTATCGGCCTGACCTGGTTGCTGATCGGCACCCGCCGGGGCGAAACCAAGGGCAGCGTCGACCAGACCATGGGCCACAGCTTTGACGGCATCGAGGAATACGACAACCCATTGCCGCAATGGTGGTTCATGCTATTCGCCGGCACCTTGGTGTTCTCCGTCGGCTATTTGATTCTCTATCCGGGCCTGGGCAACTGGAAAGGCATCCTGCCCGGTTACGACAACGGCTGGACCGGCGTGCACGAATGGGAAAAGGAGATGGACAAGGCGGACGCGAAGTTCGGACCGATCTTTGCCAAATTCGCCGCCATGCCAGTGGAGGAAGTGGCCAAGGACCCACAAGCACTGAAAATGGGCGGTCGTCTGTTCGCCTCCAACTGCTCGGTATGCCATGGCTCGGACGCCAAGGGAGCATTCGGCTTCCCCAACCTGGCGGACAGTGACTGGCGCTGGGGCGGCAACGCCGAAACCATCAAGACCACCATCATGGGCGGGCGCATGGCGGCGATGCCGGCCTGGGGGGAAGTCCTCGGCGAGGCCGGTGTGAAAAACGTCGCGGCTTATGTGCGCCACCAACTGGCTGGCCTTCCTCTGCCTGCGGACAGCGGGGCCGACCTGCAAGCGGGGCAGCAAGCGTTCAGCACCACCTGCGTCGCCTGTCACGGGGCGAACGGCCAAGGTACTGAAGCCATGGGCGCGCCGAACCTGACGCACCCGGCCGGTTTCATCTACGGCACCAGCCTGACCCAGCTTGAACAGACCATCCGCCATGGTCGCCAGGGTCATATGCCGGCGCAGAGCGAACTGCTCGGTAACGATAAGGTGCAACTGCTCGCGGCTTACGTGTTCAGCCTTTCAAAAGGTGATGAGCAGCTGAGCGGCAAGCTTCAAGCTACAAGCGACAAGTAAGAGCAAAAGCACAAACCGCAAGCTACGAGCTCTAACTTGGAGCTTGTAGCTTGCGGCTTGCAGCTGCTTCTTTTTGTCGCACCCTCCATGAGTCTGCCTTTCGGTTCCCCGGATTCGGGTCTAAGCTTCCTGCGATGCGGACTGGCCAGTGCCGGTTCCAGGTCGACCCTGAACGATGTGTTCGACGAATCTGCCCGATGACAGGCCGCAAAGGCTGGTGGATACCGGCTGTCGCGCTAATTGCCCTCGGTCACTCAATCGTTGTGTTTGAACACACCCCGTTACATCCGACCTGACCCCCTCGCCTGATCAGTTTTCCGGGACGTTTTGTCCGCGGCCGATTTTGTCCTTACGCGGCGCATGGAAAGGCCGCAGAATCAGCATTTGAACGCATTGACCCAGGTCATGGCGCGTTGCAATGACCCTACGCTTTCTACATACTTGCGGCCGATTTTTAATCCTAATAAAACACCCAAACCGTGGAACCTTAGAATGAGCACAGCAATCAGTCCGACTGCTTATAACTATAAGGTAGTCCGCCAGTTCGCCATCATGACGGTGGTCTGGGGGATCCTTGGCATGGGGCTCGGTGTCTTCATCGCCTCTCAACTGGTCTGGCCGGAATTGAACTTCGGTCTGCCCTGGACGAGCTTTGGACGCCTGCGCCCGTTGCACACAAACCTGGTGATTTTCGCCTTCGGTGGATGCGCACTGTTTGCCACTTCCTACTACGTCGTGCAGCGAACCTGCCAAACGCGACTGATTTCCGACAGCCTCGCCGCCTTCACCTTCTGGGGTTGGCAAGCGGTGATCGTCGGCGCCATCGTTACCTTGCCGCTGGGTTACACCACCACCAAGGAATACGCTGAGCTGGAATGGCCCTTGGCTATTCTGCTGGCCATCGTCTGGGTCACTTACGGTCTGGTGTTCTTCGGCACCATCGTCAAGCGCAAGACCAAGCACATCTATGTGGGCAACTGGTTCTACGGTGCCTTCATCGTCGTGACGGCGATGCTGCACATCGTCAACCACGCTTCCCTGCCCGTCAGTTTCTTCAAGTCGTACTCGGCCTACTCGGGTGCGACCGACGCGATGATCCAGTGGTGGTACGGCCACAACGCCGTAGGCTTCTTCCTGACCACCGGCTTCCTGGGGATGATGTACTACTTCGTGCCGAAACAGGCCGAGCGTCCGATCTATTCCTATCGCCTGTCGATCGTGCACTTCTGGGCGCTGATCACCCTGTACATCTGGGCAGGTCCGCACCACCTGCACTACACCGCTCTGCCGGACTGGGCCCAGTCCTTGGGCATGGCGATGTCGATCATCCTGCTGGCACCGAGCTGGGGCGGCATGATCAACGGCATGATGACCCTGTCGGGCGCCTGGCATAAGCTGCGCACCGACCCGATCCTGCGCTTCCTGGTCGTTTCCCTGGCTTTCTACGGCATGTCGACCTTCGAAGGCCCGATGATGGCGATCAAGACCGTGAACTCGCTGTCGCACTACACCGACTGGACCATCGGCCACGTACACGCCGGCGCCCTGGGCTGGGTAGCGATGATTTCGATCGGCGCGATCTACCACATGATCCCGAAACTGTTCGGTCGTGCACAGATGCACAGCGTCGGTCTGATCAACACGCACTTCTGGCTGGCCACCATCGGTACCGTCCTGTACATCGCTTCGATGTGGGTAAACGGCATCACCCAAGGCCTGATGTGGCGTGCAATCAACGATGACGGCACCCTCACCTACTCGTTCGTCGAAGCGCTGCAAGCCAGCCACCCTGGTTTCATCGTCCGCGCCCTGGGCGGTGCGTTCTTCGCCGCCGGCATGCTGTTCATGGCCTACAACGTGTACCGCACCGTACGCGCCTCGAATCCGGCTGAAGCCGAAGCCGCCGAACAGATCGCTGTAGTTGGAGCTCACTGATGAAGCATGAAGCAGTCGAGAAGAACATTGGCCTGCTGGCCTTCTTCATGGTCATCGCCGTCAGCGTCGGCGGCCTGACCCAGATCGTTCCGCTGTTTTTCCAGGACGTCACCAACAAGCCGGTCGAAGGCATGAAGCCTCGCTCCGCCCTTGAACTGGAAGGCCGCGATATCTACATCGCCAACGGTTGCGTCAGCTGCCACTCGCAGATGATCCGCCCGTTCCGTGCTGAAACCGAACGTTACGGCCACTACTCGGTCGCCGGTGAAAGCGTCTGGGACCACCCGTTCCTGTGGGGTTCCAAGCGTACCGGTCCGGACCTGGCCCGTGTCGGCGGTCGCTACTCCGATGACTGGCAGCGTGCGCACTTGTACAACCCGCGCAACGTGGTGCCCGAATCGAAAATGCCGGCCTACCCGTTCCTCGTGGAAAACAAGCTCGATGGCAAAGACACCGCGAAGAAAATGGAAGTCTTGCGCGCGCTCGGCGTCCCTTACACCGACGAAGACATCGCCGGTGCCAAGGATGCCGTGAAGGGCAAAACCGAAATGGACGCGCTGGTGGCCTATCTGCAAGGCCTGGGCACCATCATCAAAAGCAAACGGTGATCTAAATGGATATCGGGATGATTCGTGGCCTGGGCACCGTTGTCGTGATGGTTGCCTTTATCGGTCTGGCCTTGTGGGTGTTCAGCCCCAAGCGCAAGTCGGAGTTTGAAGACGCGACCTTGCTGCCTTTCGCGGATGATCCCGAAGCCATCAAGCACGTCGAGCAAGCTTCTAGGAGTAACAAAGAATGACTACATTCTGGAGTCTGTACGTCACAGTCCTCAGTCTCGGTACGATCTTTTCCCTGACCTGGCTGCTGCTGTCGACCCGCAAGGGCCAGCGCACCGAGTCCACCGAAGAGACGGTTGGGCACTCCTTCGACGGGATCGAGGAGTACGACAACCCGCTGCCGAAATGGTGGTTCATGCTGTTCGTGGGCACCATCATTTTCGCCCTGGGTTACCTGGTGTTGTACCCGGGCCTGGGCAACTGGAAAGGCCTGCTGCCAGGTTACAACTACCTGGACAACGAGAAGCAGACCGCGTTCGCCAACGGCCAGACCGGCTGGACCGGTGTTCACGAGTGGGAAAAGGAAATGGCCCGTTCGGACGCCAAGTTCGGTCCGATCTTCGCCAAGTTCGCTTCCATGCCAATCGAAGAAGTGGCCAAAGACCCGCAAGCCCTGAAGATGGGTGGCCGCCTGTTCGCCTCCAACTGCTCGGTCTGCCACGGTTCCGATGCCAAGGGCGCTTACGGCTTCCCTAACCTGACCGACGCCGACTGGCGTTGGGGCGGCGAGGCGGAAACCATCAAGGCCACCATCATGGGCGGCCGTCACGCGGTCATGCCGGCGTGGGCTGAAGTGATCGGCGAGCAAGGCGTCAGCGACGTTGCTGCTTTTGTCCTGACCAACCTCGACGGCCGCAAGCTGCCGGAAGGCGCCAAAGCTGACCCGGTTGCCGGCCAGAAGCTGTTCGCTGCCAACTGCGTGGCTTGCCACGGTCCGCAGGGCAAAGGCACCCCAGCCATGGGGGCTCCTGACCTGACCCACCCTGGCGCGTTCATCTACGGTTCGAGCTTCGCTCAACTGCAGCAGACCATCCGTTACGGCCGTCAGGGCCAGATGCCTGCGCAAGAGCAAATGCAGGGCAACGACAAGGTTCACCTGCTGGCCGCTTACGTCTACAGCCTGTCTCACGGCGAGAAGGCTCCGGCGGAAGGTGCCCAGTAAGGCAAACGCTTGATGCAACAAAAAAACGGCCCCACCAATGGGAATTGGCGGGGCCGTTTTGTTTGAGCGATTGAGCCAGCCAACGCAAAACCGTCCATAATTCACAAGTCAATTGATACAGGTCATTACACGGTCAGTTGATTTCCACCAACGTGACCAAAGGTCGCACCCTTGGGCTAGAGCGACAGGCGTATCATTGCGCCACTGCAACACCCCTTTTTGACCGCGGTCGGCACGCACTGACCGAGGCATTTTTCCACTGCCGTGGGATGCAACCGATGAGCAACCAGATTCCGGTACACGACGTTACCCCGCCCGCCAAAAACGGGAACAACACCGTCGACCTCTACGCCTCTCGAGAAAAGATCTACACCCGTGCCTTCACCGGTATTTTCCGCAATCTGCGGATCGCCGGTGGTGCTGTGCTGTTCCTGTTGTATTTCGGTACGGTCTGGCTGAACTGGGGTGGTCACCAGGCTGTCTGGTGGAACCTGCCGGAGCGGAAATTCTTCATCTTCGGCGCTACTTTCTGGCCACAGGACTTCATCCTGCTGTCGGGCATGTTGATCATTGCCGCATTCGGTCTGTTCTTCATCACGGTGTATGCAGGCCGGGTCTGGTGTGGTTATACCTGTCCGCAGAGCGTCTGGACCTGGATTTACATGTGGTGTGAAAAGGTCACCGAAGGCGACCGCAACCAACGCATCAAGCTCGACAAGGCGCCGATGAGCGCCAACAAATTCCTGCGCAAGTTCAGCAAACACACAATGTGGCTGCTGATCGGTTTCGTGACCGGCATGACCTTCGTCGGCTACTTTTCACCGATCCGTGAGCTGACCATCGACTTCTTCACCGGCGAGGCCGATGGCTGGTCCTATTTCTGGGTCGGCTTCTTCACCCTCGCCACGTACGGCAACGCCGGCTGGCTGCGCGAGCAGGTGTGTATTTACATGTGTCCGTATGCGCGCTTCCAGAGCGTGATGTTCGACAAGGACACCTTGATCGTTTCGTACGACCCGCGTCGTGGTGAAGGCCGTGGCCCACGCAAGAAAGGCATCGACTACAAGGCTCAGGGCCTGGGCGACTGCATCGACTGCACCATGTGCGTCCAGGTCTGCCCGACCGGCATCGACATCCGTGACGGCTTGCAAATCGAATGCATCGGCTGCGCCGCCTGCATCGATGCCTGCGACGCCATCATGGACAAGATGGAGTACCCACGCGGCCTGATCAGCTACACCACCGAACACAACCTGTCCGGCCAGAAAACCCATAAACTGCGTCCGCGTCTGATTGGCTATGCCGTGGTGTTGCTGGCAATGATCAGCCTGCTGGTGACCGCGTTCTTCATGCGCTCGCTGGTGGGTTTCGACGTCAGCAAGGACCGTGTGCTGTACCGCGAAAACGCCGAGGGCCGGATTGAAAACGTCTACAGCCTGAAGATCATGAACAAGGATCAGCGCGACCACACCTATGTGCTGGAAGCCACCGGCCTGCCGGACCTCAAGCTGCAAGGCAGGCGCGAGATCAAGGTCGCAGCCGGCGATATCGTCAGCCAGCCGGCCGAGTTGTCCGTGGCCCCGGAACACCTGCCATCGAGCACCAACGAGGTGAAATTCATCCTCAAGGATGCCGACGACGCCAGCATTCACGTTGAAGCCAAGAGCCGATTCATCGGCCCACAAAATCGTTGAGAGAAGTGATCATGCCCGCAGCAACTGCCGCAAGTCCCTGGTACAAGCACCTTTGGCCATGGATCATCATCGGGATCCTGGCCTGCTCGGTGACCCTGACCTTGTCCATGGTGACCATCGCGGTGAACAACCCGGACAATCTGGTCAACGACAACTACTACGAGGCCGGCAAAGGCATCAACCGCTCCCTCGACCGTGAACTGCTGGCGCAGACCCTGTTGATGCGCGCCAGCGTTCACCTGGATGACGTGACCGGCGAAGTCGATCTGCGTCTGAACGGCAACAGCCAACCGAAAACCCTTGAGCTGAACCTGATTTCGCCGACCCAGCCGGAAAAGGACCGCAAGATCGTCCTGACCCGCAGCGAAACCGAACAGGGCCGCTACATCGGTCAGTTGAGCGACAAGATCGAAGGCCGTCGCTTTGTCGAATTGCTGGGAACTCAGGACGATCACATATGGCGCATGTTCGAGGAAGAACTGGTCAGCCATGACAAAGACCTGCTGCTCGGTGATGAACCGTTGCAGGGTGCGGAAGACCTGAAGAAGTAAAAAGCTGCGCTTCGCGCATTCGCGAGCAGGCTCGCTCCCACCGTTGATCACTGTCGTGCTTGATGTTTGAGTACACCGATGATCCATGTGCAAGCGAGCCTGCTCGCGAAGAGGCCCTTTCTGATGACCCGGATTCAGCGGTACCAGTGAATATCCAATGACCACCCCAACCCCCTGCTACCACTGCGCCCTGCCCGTCCCGGCCGGCAGCCGTTTCACAGCGGCGGTCCTGGGGCAAACCCGCGAATTCTGCTGTCCGGGTTGCCAGGCTGTGGCCGAGGCGATAGTCGCGGGCGGGCTGGAAAGCTATTACCAGCATCGCAGCGAAGCGTCGGCCAACCCCGAAGCGCTGCCGGTGCAATTGGTGGATGAACTGGCGCTGTACGATCGCGCCGATGTCCAGCAACCCTTTGTCCGCCATGAAGGCGAACTGGCCGAAACCACGCTGCTGATGGAAGGCATCAGTTGCGCCGCCTGCGGCTGGTTGATCGAGAAACGTCTGCGCGCCCTGCCGGCAGTGGCCGAGGCACGACTGAACCTGTCCAACCATCGCTTGCACGTACGCTGGGCGGATGCGCAGTTGCCGCTCAGTCAAGTGCTCAGCGAGCTGCGCCAGATCGGCTACGCCGCCCACCCTTATCAAGCCGACCGTGCCAGCGAACAATTGGCCAGCGAGAACCGCCTGGCATTGCGCCAGCTCGGCGTGGCCGGTCTGTTGTGGTTCCAGGCGATGATGGCAACCATGGCCACCTGGCCGGAATTCAACATCGACCTCAGCCCTGAGCTGCACGCGATCCTGCGCTGGGTCGCGCTGTTCCTCACCACCCCGATCGTGTTCTACAGCTGCGCGCCGTTCTTCAAGGGCGCCATGCGCGACCTGCGCACCCGTCACCTGACGATGGACGTTTCGGTGTCGCTGGCCATTGGCAGTGCCTACATCGCCGGGATCTGGACCTCCATCACCGGCGTCGGCGAACTGTATTTCGATGCGGTCGGCATGTTTGCGCTGTTCTTGTTGGCCGGGCGTTATCTGGAGCGCCGCGCCCGGGAACGCACCGCCGCCGCCACCGCGCAGTTGGTCAACCTGCTACCGGCCTCCTGCCTGCGCCTGAGCGGCGACGGCCAGAGCGAGCGGATCCTGCTCAGCGAACTGCGGGTGGGCGACCAGGTGCTGGTGCACCCGGGCGCAATCCTCCCGGCTGATGGCAAGATCCTCGACGGCCAGTCGAGCATTGACGAGTCGCTGCTGACTGGCGAATACCTGCCGCAACCCCGTACGCCAGGCGACGCCGTCACTGCAGGCACCCTGAACGTCGAAGGCGCGCTGACCGTGCAAGTCCAGGCGCTCGGCCAGGACACGCGCCTGTCCGCCATAGTCCGTTTGCTGGATCGTGCCCAGGCGGAAAAACCACGACTGGCGCAAATCGCCGACCGCGCCGCGCAATGGTTCCTGCTGCTGACGCTGATCGCGTCCGCCTGTATTGGCCTTTTGTGGTGGGAGCTGGACTCGTCGCGAGCCTTCTGGATTGTGCTGGCGATGCTCGTTGCGACCTGTCCCTGCGCCCTCTCCCTGGCGACACCCACCGCGCTCACCGCCGCCACCGGCACCCTGCACAAACTCGGTTTGCTGCTGACGCGTGGCCATGTGCTCGAAGGCCTGAATCAGATCGACACGGTGATTTTCGACAAGACCGGCACCCTCACCGAAGGACGTCTGGCGCTGCGCTCGATCCGCCCCTTCGGCCCCCTCGACAGCGATCAATGCCTGAGTCTGGCCGCCGCTTTGGAAAACCGCTCCGAACACCCGATCGCCCGCGCCTTCGGTCGCGCGCCACTGGCGGCCGAAGACGTCCACAGCACGCCGGGCCTCGGCCTTGAAGGACGGGTCGGCGAACAGCGCCTGCGCATCGGCCAAGCCGGGTTTGTTTGTGAACTCAGCGGTGCCATCGTGCCATCGATGCCGGATGAGCCTGGCCAATGGCTGCTGCTCGGCGACCAACAAGGCCCCCTGGCCTGGTTCGTGCTCGATGACCGCTTGCGCGTCGATGCCCCGGCCCTGCTGGCCGCCTGCAGGGCACGTGGCTGGCGCACATTGTTGCTGTCGGGTGACAGCTCGCCGATGGTCGCCAGTGTCGCCGCCGAACTGGGTATCGACGAAGCCCGCGGCGGCTTGCGCCCCGATGACAAATTAAAGGTTCTGCAACAGCTGCATCAGCAAGGTCGCAAGGTGTTGATGCTCGGGGACGGGGTCAACGATGTGCCAGTGTTGGCCGCCGCTGACATCAGTGTCGCCATGGGCTCGGCCACCGATCTGGCAAAAACCAGCGCCGACGCTGTGTTGCTGTCCAATCGCCTCGATGCACTGGTGCAAGCCTTCAGCCTGGCCCGGCGCACTCGTCGGGTAATCATCGAGAACCTGCTGTGGGCGGCGCTGTACAATGGCCTCATGTTGCCGTTCGCCGCCCTCGGCTGGATCACGCCGGTGTGGGCTGCGGTCGGCATGTCCATCAGTTCGTTGACCGTGGTGCTCAACGCCCTGCGCCTGACTCGCCTGCCGAGCGCGCCGGCTGTCGGTACCACGCCAGAAACCCGTCCGCTGCCGGCCTGAGCCGCGCGGGCATGGAGTCCAGATGCCAGCTCTTTACGTGATGATCCCGGCCGCGCTGCTGATCGTGGCCATCGCTATCTACATCTTCTTCTGGGCGGTCGACAGCGGTCAGTACGATGACCTCGACGGCCCGGCCCACAGCATCCTGTTCGATGATCAGGATCCGAAGCACACCGCCGCCGTCGATGAGGCCAGCGGCCATCCGGCCAAACCCGACGACAAGGCCCCACCCCATGCTTGAATTGGCGCCGTTGCTGGTGTCTGCGGTGATTCTCGGTCTGCTCGGTGGTGGTCATTGCCTGGGCATGTGTGGCGGCTTGATGGGCGCACTGACCCTGGCGATCCCCAAAGAGCAACGCAGCCGCCGCTTTCGCCTGCTGCTGGCGTACAACCTCGGGCGAATCCTCAGCTATGCCGCCGCCGGCCTGTTGATCGGCCTGGCCGGCTGGGCGGTGGCCAACAGCCCGGCGGCGCTGTTCATGCGCGTGTTCGCTGGACTATTACTGATTGTCATGGGTCTGTACCTGGCGGGCTGGTGGAGTGGGCTGACGCGCATCGAAAGCGTAGGACGCGGGCTGTGGCGGCATATCCAGCCGGTGGCCAACAAACTGCTGCCGGTGTCGAACGTCCCCCGCGCACTGCTTCTGGGAACGCTCTGGGGCTGGCTGCCTTGCGGTCTGGTTTACAGCACCTTGCTGTGGTCGGCCAGCCAGGGCAATGCACTGGACAGCGCATTACTGATGCTGGCATTCGGCCTCGGCACCTGGCCGGTCCTGCTTGCCACAGGGCTGGCGGCGGAACGGGTGACGGCATTGTTGCGCAAACGCAGCGTGCGCATGACCGGTGGATTGCTGGTGATACTGTTCGGTATCTGGACCTTGCCGGGGCCGCATCAGCATTGGCTCATGGGGCATTAGATCGGCGGTGCGCCCTTCGCGAGCAGGCTCGCTCCCACAGGGGAGCGCATTCCAAATGAGGGAGCGAGCCTGCGCGCGAAGAGGTCCGCACCAACGCCACAGATCCCGACCTTGATGCAAATCAAGATCCCCACACCTCCCGCCCCCTAGACTGGCCGCCACTGCCAGCCTATTCCGGGGGATGCCCGCATGATGCTCGACGCCATTCGTTGGGATACCGATCTGATCCGCCGTTATGACCTGGCGGGACCGCGCTACACGTCCTATCCGACCGCCATGCAGTTCCATGGCCAGGTCGGTACCTTCGACCTGCTCCACGCCCTGCGCGACAGCCGCAAGGCCCAGCGCCCGTTGTCGCTGTATGTCCACGTGCCGTTCTGCGCGAACATTTGCTATTACTGCGCCTGCAACAAAGTCATCACCAAGGATCGTGGCCGCGCCCTGCCCTACCTGCAGCGCCTGGAACAGGAAATCCAGCTGATCGCCTGCCATCTCGATCACGCGCAAAAGGTCGAGCAACTGCACTTTGGTGGCGGCACGCCGACGTTTCTCAGCCACGACGAACTGCGCCAGCTGATGGCGCACCTGCGCAAGCATTTCCATTTGCTGGATGACGATTCCGGCGACTACGGCATCGAAATCGACCCTCGTGAAGCCGACTGGTCGACCATGGGCCTGTTGCGCGAACTGGGCTTCAATCGGGTCAGCATCGGCCTGCAAGACCTCGACCCAGCCGTGCAGCGCGCAGTCAATCGCCTGCAAAGCCTGGAGGAAACCCGCGCGGTGATCGACGCCGCCCGCACCCTGCAATTTCGTTCGATCAACATCGACCTGATCTACGGCTTGCCGAGACAGACCCCGGATAATTTCGCCCACACCGTGGAAGAAGTCATCCGCCTGCAACCGGACCGGCTCTCGGTCTTCAACTACGCGCACCTGCCGGAACGCTTCATGCCGCAACGGCGGATCAACAGCGATGAGTTGCCGACGCCAGCGCAGAAGCTGGAAATGCTGCAGCGCACCATCGAACAACTGACCGGCGCCGGTTACCGCTACATCGGCATGGATCACTTCGCCCTGCCTGACGATGAACTGGCGATTGCCCAGGAAGAATCGACCCTGCAACGCAACTTTCAGGGTTACACCACCCACGGGCATTGCGATCTGATCGGCTTGGGCGTATCCGCCATCAGCCAGATCGGCGACTTGTACTGCCAGAACAGCAGCGACTTGAACCAGTACCAGAACGCGTTGGACTCTGCGCAACTGGCCACCAGCCGCGGCTTGTTGTGCAACGCCGATGACCGCCTTCGGCGTGCTGTGATACAACAGTTGATCTGCGATTTCAGTCTGGAGTTCGCCCAAATCGAACAAGCCTTCAACATCGATTTTCAAGGCTATTTCGGCGAACTTTGGCCGCAATTGCAGAGCATGGCCAAGGACGGCCTGATTGAGCTGGATCGCGAAAAAATCACTGTGTTGCCGGCCGGACGCTTGCTGGTGCGCTCGGTGTGCATGGTGTTCGATGCGTACCTGGAACACCACGCCCGCCAGCGGTTTTCACGGGTGATCTAGTGGTGCGACAAAAGCGCCATGCACTGGCCCCGGTATACTCTGCTGAGTTACCCTTACGTCTTATGTGTGTTCTCCCACAAGGATTGAAGAAATGTCCGAGCCAGTAAAACTGCGCGCTCATAACCAGGCCCATTGCAAGGATTGCAGCCTGGCCCCGCTGTGTTTGCCGCTTTCGCTGAATCTGGAAGACATGGATGCGCTGGACGAAATCGTCAAACGTGGCCGCCCGTTGAAAAAAGGTGAGTTTCTGTTCCGCCAGGGCGACACTTTCGACTCCGTTTACGCGGTACGCTCCGGCGCTCTCAAGACCTTCAACCTGAGCGATGCCGGTGAGGAACAGCTCACCGGCTTCCACCTGCCGAGCGAACTGGTCGGCCTGTCGGGCATGGACACCGAAAAGCACCCTGTCTCGGCACAGGCACTGGAAACCACTTCGGTCTGTGAAATTCCCTTCGAACGCCTCGACGAACTGGCCCTGCAATTGCCGCAGTTGCGCCGTCAGTTGATGCGGGTGATGAGTCGCGAGATTCGTGATGACCAACAGATGATGCTGCTGCTGTCCAAAAAGACCGCCGACGAACGCATCGCCACCTTCCTGGTCAACCTGTCGGCACGTTTCCGCGCCCGGGGCTTCTCGGCCAATCAGTTCCGCCTGAGCATGTCGCGCAACGAAATCGGCAACTATCTGGGCCTGGCGGTGGAAACCGTGTCGCGGGTGTTCACGCGCTTCCAGCAGAACGAGCTGATCGCCGCCGAAGGCAAGGAAATCCGCATCCTTGACCCGATCCAGCTGTGCGCTTTGGCGGGTGGTTCGATCGAGGGCTGATTCAAGATGTTGCGGCTGAGCATAAGGGGTCAGCCGCCGTTATAATGCGTCGTTTGCAGCCCTGCCAGGACACCCCCAACGATGGCCTTCGACTCTTTCGACATCAAAGCCCTTATCCGCCCCGTGACCGACTTCCCCAAGCCGGGTGTGATTTTTCGCGACATCACTCCGCTGTTCCAGTCGCCCACGGCCTTGCGCCTGGTGATGGACAGCTTCGCCCATCGTTATGTCGAAGCCGATTTCACCCATATCGGCGCCATGGACGCCCGTGGCTTTCTGATCGGTTCGGTATTGGCCTATCAGCTGAACAAACCGCTGGTGCTGTTCCGCAAGCAAGGCAAACTACCGGCCGATGTCCTGGCCGAAGGCTATGCGACCGAGTACGGCGAAGCCTTTCTCGAAGTGCACGCCGACAGCCTGTGCGAGGGCGACTCGGTGGTGATGTTCGATGACCTGATCGCCACGGGCGGCACCCTGATTGCGGCAGCGAACCTGATTCGCCGCATGGGCGCCCGGGTTCATGAAGCGGCGGCGATCATTGATTTGCCGGAGTTGGGTGGATCGCAGCGTCTCGAAGATATGGGGATTGCGACGTTCTGCCTGACTCAGTTCGCCCTTACCGACAAGTAAGTAACGTCTGTACTGACGTCATCGCCGGCAAGCCAGCTCCTACAGTCGACTTTTGTCATACGCAAAATATGTGTACGCCGAAGCGCCCCTGTGGGAGCGAGCCTGCTCGCGAAAGCGTCAGTAGTCACACCGCAAATCTCAAAGCCCCATCTGCTTGCTGATGATTTCGTTCATCACTTCCCGCGTCCCGCCCCCGATCGAAAGTATCCGGTTATCCCGGTACAGCCGCTCCACCAGACTCTCGCGCATGTAGCCCATTCCGCCCAGGATCTGCACCGCGTCGTGGGTAATCCTGTCCGCCGTGTCGGTGGCGAAATTCTTGGCCATGGAGATCTCTTTGATCACACTCTGCCCCGCAGCCATTTTCGCCGCCTGCCTGTAGGTGAATTCCCTTGAGACTTCCAGTTCTGTGGCCATTTCGGCGAGGCGGTGCTTGATCACCTGAAACTTGCCGATGGGCTTGCCGAAGGCCTCACGCGCCTGTGCCCATTTCAGGCTTTCCTCCAGGGCCAGCTGCGCCGTCATGTTGGCCATCAGGGCCAGCGCCAGGCGTTCGCTCTGGAAATTGCCCATGATGCAGGCAAAGCCCATGTTCTCGCTGCCGATCAGATTGCCCACCGGCACGCGGCAATCATCGAAGAACAGCTCGGCGGTGTCCGATGCCCACCAGCCCATTTTCCTCAACTGCCGCCCCACGGTGAAACCGGGGGCGCCCTTCTCGATCAACAACAGGCTGATGCCCGCGAAACCCGGCTCACCGGTGCGCACCGCGACCGTGTAGTAATCCGCGCGTACGCCACTGGTGATAAAGGTTTTGCTGCCGCTGACCCGGTAAACATCGCCGTCACGCACGGCGCGGGTTTGCAGGTTGGCGACGTCGGAACCGCCGCCGGGTTCGGTGACGGCCAGGGCGCTGATCTTTTCGCCGGACAACACCCGTGGCACGACGTGGTCACGGACTTGTGGCCTGGCCCATTTGAGAATCGGCGGCAGACCGATATCCAACGACCCCAGCCCCGCCACCAGGCCACCTGAACCACAGCGCATCAGCTCTTCGCTGGCGGCAACCTTGGCGAACAAATCACCCTCATGGCTCCCGCCGAGCGTTTCCGGGTAACCGATCCCGAGAATCCCCGCCGCGCCAGCCTTGAGGTAAAGCTCACGGGGAAAGCTTTCAGCTTCTTCCCACTGATCGATGTCAGGAAGAATTTCGCGCTCGACGAATCGTCTGACGCTGTCGCGGACCAATTGGTGGCTGGGATCGAAGTATTCCTGAAAGGCAGGCATCGGCGAACTCCACTGAAGGGTTCAGCGAAGTTAACCGAGCGCTTGCTTGGTTTTCAACAGGATTGTTTGAATCAGAGGGCCGAGGCGCACTCTTCGCGAGCAGGCTCGCGAAGGCGTCATAACAGACGACACACAAACTAAAGCGAAATCGGCTTACGCCCCGCAAACGAATGCGCCAGTGTCCCGCCATCCACCAGCTCCAGCTCACCCCCAAGCGGCACGCCATGGGCAATGCGCGAAGCGATCAGGCCTTTGCTGCTGAGCAACTGGGCGATGTAGTGCGCCGTGGCTTCCCCTTCCACCGTCGGGTTGGTGGCGAGGATCACCTCGGTGAACGTACCCGCTTCCTCGATCCGCGCCATCAACTGAGGAATGCCGATGGCTTCCGGGCCCAGGCCATCGAGGGGCGACAGGTGCCCCTTGAGTACGAAATAGCGACCGCGAAAACCGGTCTGCTCCACGGCGTAGACATCCATCGGTCCTTCCACCACGCAGAGCAGCGTATCGTCGCGCCGGGTATCGGCGCACTGCGGGCAAAGATCATCTTCGGTCAGCGTGCGGCACAAACGGCAATGGCCGACCCCTTCCATGGCCTGGCTCAGGGCCTGCGCCAGTCGCGAGCCGCCGCTACGATCGCGCTCGAGCAACTGCAACGCCATGCGCTGGGCGGTTTTCTGACCCACACCTGGCAAAACGCGCAAGGCATCGATCAGTTGGCGAATCAAAGGGCTGAAGCTCATGGGGGAAAAATCCGACAAAACAACGAGACGCGGTTTATACCCGCGCCTCTGTTAAGCGTCAAATTGCAGCATCAATTAATTCTGGGCGACCCGCACCACCAGTTTGCCGAAGTTGCGTCCTTCCAGCAGGCCGATAAACGCCTGGGGCGCATTTTCCAGGCCATCGACCACATCTTCGCGGAATTTCACCTTGCCGTCGCGCACCCACGGCGCCATGGCGCTGGCGAACTCAGGCTGACGGTCGCCGTAATCGTCGAACACGATAAAGCCCTGAATCCGCACGCGCTTGGTCAGCAGCGTGCGCTGCAATTGCGGCAGGCGATCCGGTCCGCTCGGCGCATCGCTGGCGTTGTAGGAAGCAATCAGGCCACACAGCGGAATCCGCGCCTTGGGGTTGAGTAACGGCACGACTGCGTCGAACACCTTGCCACCGACGTTTTCGTAATAGATGTCGATACCTTGGGGGCACGCTCGAGCCAGTTCATCGACGAAGTCCGGGCTCTTGTGGTCGATGCAGGCATCAAAACCCAGCTCTTGGACCACGTAGCGGCACTTGTCCGCGCCCCCCGCCACACCGACAACCCGCAAGCCCTTGATCTTCGCGACTTGGCCAACCACCGAGCCCACCGCACCGGATGCAGCCGCCACCACCAGGGTTTCACCGGCCTTGGGTTGACCGATGTCCATCAACCCCATATAGGCGGTCATGCCCGGCATGCCCAGGACGCCCAGGGCCATGGACGGGCTGGGCAGCGTCGAGGGAATCGGCATGATGCTGCGACCGTCATTGATGCTGTGGCTTTGCCAGCCCGTGGCACCGACCACCAGATCGCCTTCCTGAAACTTGGGGTTGAGCGAGCGCTCGACCCGACTGACCGCGCCGCCGGTCATCACCTCGCCGATTTCCACCGGGGTTGCATAGGACGGTGCATCACTCATGCGTCCGCGCATGTACGGGTCCAGCGACAGATAAAGGGTTTTGAGCAACACCTGACCGTCCGCCAGATCGGGTAGCGCGACCCGTTCCAGGCGAAAGTTCTCCGGCGTCGGCGCGCCGACCGGGCGCGAGGCCAGGACGATGCGTTGGTTGAGGGTCAATGGATCGGACATGTCAGCGTCTCCTTTGGTCGATGAGTTCGGGGTATGGGGAGCAGACCTTTGTGGCAGTGCGGTGTTCGATGTTTCAACTTTAAGACCGGGTTGTCTGCTTCGCGAGCAGTCTCACTCCCACATTGGAATTCGATCACCTGTGGGAGCAACCCTGCTCGCGAAGGCGATTTAACAGGCTATGCATTTCCAACAGCTGGAAATAAAAATGCCAGGCGCAATGCCTGGCACTTTCATGTAGCCCATCCGAAGCGCTTTGGCGAATCAGAACGGCAGTTTCATGCCCGGTGGCAGTTGCATGCCGGCAGTCATGCTGCCCATTTTTTCCTGGCTGTTGGCTTCGATCTTGCGCACCGCATCGTTAACGGCGGCAGCGACAACGGCTTCCAGCATTTCCTTGTCGTCTTCGCTCATGCCTTCAACCAGACTTGGGTCGATGCTCACGCTCTTGACGTCATGACGACCGGTCATCACCACGGTGACCATATCGCCACCGGCTTTACCGGTGACTTCGGCGTTGGCCAGCTCTTCCTGCATCTTGGCCATTTTTTCCTGCATCTGCTGCGCCTGCTTCATCAGGCCGGCCATGCCACCTTTCATCATGGTATTCACCTCAAAAGTACTTGGATTAAAACGGCGCCCGGTGCTTGTGGCCGCACGCCTTCAGTTATTAGCCCTGACTGACCAGGGCTTCGACAGGTTCAATAGTATCGTTACGGATCACCGCACCGAACTGCTGCATCATTTGCTGGATGAACGGATCGCCGTGGATCGATTCCTCGGCCTCGCGCTGACGGTCGGCACGACGGCGCGACGCCGCCTGGGCCGGGGTCTCCTGCTCGGGTTTGATCAGTTCCATGGTCAGGGTCAGGGTTCGCCCGTGATACTGGTTCAACGCATCGTTGAGGCGACGCTGTTGCGTGGCGTTGAACAGGGCGCTGTGGGCCGGGTCCAGGTGCAACAGCCAATGGTCGCCATCCACGGCGATCAAAGTGCAGTTGGCGGCGATACTGCCGGTCATGCCGGAGATCGACAGTTTCGGGAACAGTTCCAGCCATTGCAGGGCCAACCCCGTAGCCGGCGCGGCGGCAGGCTCAGGCTCGGGCTCCGGTGTCGGCTCGGCGGCATGTTCGCTGGCCAACTCATCCAGGTAGCTGTAAGCCGAGTCCATGTCCGGCTCGATGTAGTCCTCGTCCAGCGGCGGCTCGTCGTCCAGGTCCATGCCCGGTGTGGCGGCATCGACTTCGGCCACGGTCGGCTCAGGGATCGGCGCCGCGGCCCACTCTGGAGCGTCCGGTACCGCGCTGTCCGGCGTCGGCAACGGCATCGGCGGTAATTCGGGTTGTTCAGCGGCGGTTTCCAGCACGGGCTCGACCGCCGGCTGCTGGACCGGGGCCGGCTCGACCGGGTCGTTCCACGGCAGGTCGACGACTTCTTCGACCACCACTGGCTCGACCACCGCCTGCGCGATCACCTGCGGCACAACCGGTTCAGACACGGGCGCAGGCTCCGGTGTGACGACTGGCGCAGGTACGACGGGTGCAACTGCCGCAGCGACTACCGGCGCAACTACGGGCGCGGCAGCCACGGATTTGGCGGAATCAACTGTGGCCTGGCTGATCCCCACTGGCTTTAGCGGTTGCCTCGGGGCGTCCGCGGTGTCGGCGGGCCGGAACGCAAGCATGCGCAACAGCACCATTTCGAAGCCGCCTCGCGGGTCCGGCGCCAGCGGCAAGTCGCGACGACCGATCAGCCCCATCTGGTAGTAAAACTGCACGTCTTCGGCTGGCAGGGCCTGGGCCAGTGCCAATACCCGATCACGGTCGCCATGACCGTTGTCGACACCCTCGGGCAAGGCCTGGGCGATGGCGACACGGTGCAGCACGTTGAGAATTTCCGAGAGCACGCCGTTCCAGTCCGGACCCTGTTCGGCCAGATGACGGACCGCTTCGAGCAACGCCTTGGCATCGCCTTCGATCAACGCATGCAGAACGTCATAGACCTGACCGTGATCGAGGGTCCCGAGCATCGCCCGCACATCGGCGGCCATGACCTTGCCTTCACCAAAGGCAATCGCCTGGTCGGTGAGACTCATGGCATCGCGCATCGAACCGTCGGCGGCGCGGCCCAGCAACCACAGGGCATCGTCTTCAAACGGCACGTTCTCGACACCCAGCACGTGGGTCAAATGCTCGACCACCCGCTCCGGCGTCATGTTCTTCAGGGAGAACTGCAGGCACCGCGAGAGAATCGTTGCAGGAAGTTTCTGCGGGTCGGTGGTGGCCAGGATGAACTTGACGTAGGGTGGCGGCTCTTCAAGGGTTTTGAGCAGCGCATTGAAGGAATGGCTGGAGAGCATGTGCACTTCGTCGATCAGGTAGACCTTGAAGCGCCCACGGCTCGGCGCGTATTGCACGTTGTCGAGCAGCTCGCGGGTATCCTCGACCTTGGTGCGGCTGGCGGCGTCGATCTCAATCAGGTCGACGAAACGGCCCTCATCGATCTCGCGGCATACCGAACACTCGCCACAGGGCGTGGAAGTGATACCTGTTTCACAGTTCAGACATTTGGCGATGATCCGCGCGATGGTGGTCTTGCCGACCCCGCGCGTCCCGGTAAACAGGTAGGCGTGGTGCAGCCGCTGGCTATCCAAGGCATTGATCAGAGCCTTGAGCACATGGGTCTGGCCGACCATTTCGCGGAACGAGCGCGGACGCCATTTACGTGCAAGAACCTGATAACTCATCGAAAACCATCGCAACGAAAGAAGCAGAAGCGGCTAATGCTAGCGGAGCAAGGCCAAAATTGCATCCGGTGCGCTCGTCTAATCTGGGTAAGCTACGTTTTGCAGGCTTTTTGTTTGGAAGAAAGCGGAGCGTTTATGCGGCTGGCCTTGGTTGCACTGCTGTCGTTCAGCCTGAATGGCGTCGCCGCGCAAGCGCCGTTGCGCTTTGTGGTGCCTGACAGTTGGGCGATGCCGATGGTGCAGCTTGAACATGGCCGGCCGACCCAGGGCATTTTGTATGACGTGATGCTCAGCCTCGCGACCCAGGTTGGCGTCCCGGCGCAGTTCCACGTTTTGCCCCGAGGGCGCGTGCAAAGTGCCATGGAGCATGGCGAGGTCGATGTCCGCTGTTATGCCGCGCAATCCTGGTTGCCGAACCCGTCCGGCGACTATCTCTGGAGTATTCCGCTCTTCACTCAACCTGATTTACTGATCAGCCGCCCTGCCCCGCAGACTTCGGTGAAACCGCAGAACTTGCCGCGACAGTCCATCGGCACTGTGCTCGGCTACAGCTACCCGACCCTGCAACCATTGTTCGATGCCAATCAGCTGCAACGCGACGACGCCCGCAACCAGGAGCAGGTGCTGGAAAAACTTCACGCCGGGCGCAATCGCTATGCCGTCAGCAATCAATGGACGCTGGACTGGTTCAATCAGCGGCTGTTGCCGGGCCGACAACTGCAAAGTGTGGCGGTGCTGCAGAAGCAAAGCGTCGGTTGCTATGTACGCAATGATCCGAAGGTGCCGGTACAACGGATTCTGCGTACGTTGGTGCGCATGAAAATGTCCGGGGAGATTGATGACATCATTCGACTTTATATTGGTGGCAAGCCGTAATTCTGTGGGAGCGGGCTTGCTCGCGAAAGCGGTGTGTCAGGCACAATAATATCGACTGATACTCCCTCTTCGCGAGCAAGCCCGCTCCCACATTTGGTCTTCGTTACCCTTTCAAGCAGTTTGATCCAATGACCGCCACTGGGGCGGCGCAACAAACCCTGCCACCCAACCCGGCACTTCCACGGGCGGCATCGGCCGCGCAATGAAGTATCCCTGAGCCACTTCGCAACCCAGCTGCAGCAGCAACTCCCCATGCTCGACGCTTTCCAGCCCTTCGGCAATCACCTGCCGCCCGAATGCCCGCGCCAGGCCAATGATCGCGGTAGTCAGCGCAAGGTCGTCACGGTCATGCAGGATGTCGCGCACAAAAGATTTATCGATCTTGATGGTTTGGGTGCGCAGACGCTTGAGATAGCTCAGGGACGAATAGCCCGTGCCGAAATCCCCCAATGAGAACTGCACCCCCAGCGCCTGACAGGCCTGCAAGCAGTCGCTCACATGCTGGATGTTCTCGATGGCGACCGACTCGACAATTTCCAGGTCCAGCCGTTGCGGCGCAACCCCGACATGCCTTGCCAGCACACCCTTGAGCCGTTCGACAAAATCCGCCCGCTGAAAATGCCGCGCCGCGATGTTGACGCTCACCGGCCAGTCATGCCCGGCGTGCCGCCATTGCTCCATCTGCGCCAGCACCTGATCCATCACCCACTCACCGATATCAACGATCAGGTCGGTCTCTTCGACCACCGGTAAAAACTCACGGGCAGGTACGATGCCATTTTGCGGATGCTGCCAGCGCAGCAACGCCTCGAAACCGACGACTTCACCACGACGCATGTCGACCTTGGGCTGGAAATGCAGCCGCAACTCGTCGCAAGCCAGCGCCTGACGCACCTGCTCGACCGTCTGGTGGGTGGCCTTGACCTCTCGATCCCGGGACACATCAAATAAATGAAAGCGCTTGCGACCACTCTGCTTGGCCACGTACATCGCCTGATCGGCGTGGCGCAACAGCGTTTCGGCATCTTCATTATCATGGGGGAACAACGTGACGCCGATGCTGGCAAACACATTGATGTCCTTGCCACTGAGCGAATAAGGCGCGCAGATCGCTTCCAGCACCCGGTTCAGCGCCGCGTGCAATTCCGGCAAGTCGCGCACGTAACGCAGCACCAGTACGAACTCGTCACCGGCCAGTCGCGCCACCACATCTTCGCCACGCAGGATGCCACGCAATCGTTTGGAAACTTCCACCAATAACAGATCGCCGCTGGCATGCCCGTAGCCGTCGTTGACGGCCTTGAAACCATCGAGATCGAGCATGCACACCGCCAGCGGGATGTTTTCCTGCCGCGAGATTTCCAGCGCCTGGTCCAACAAATCCGAGAGAAACGCGCGATTGGGCAACCCGGTCAGCACGTCATGTCCGACCCGCCATTGCAGGGAATGCAGCAGTTGACGCTTTTCGCTGATATCGAAACGAATCGATAAATAACGCTCGATGCGTCCTGTGGTTTTATCGAGCACCGGCACCATGGTGCTTTCGACCCAATACAGGCTGCCATCCTTCGCGCGGTTGCAGATTTCGCCCTTCCAGACATTGCCCAAGGCAATAGTGCGCCACATTCCGGCGAAGAACTCGGCCGAGTGCATGCCGGAATTGAGCAGGCGATGGTTTTGCCCGAGCAGCTCCTCACGGCTGTAGCCGGAGATCGCGCAGAATTGATCGTTGACGTGGGTAATCCGACCGGTCGGATCGGTCTCGGAAAAAATCGCGGCGGCATCCACGGCCCTGCGGTACTTCTCATCCATGAGTCAGACTCGCTTTTGCTGGCGGTGGGACCCGTTTAAGGCAGCAGCACCAATACTGGTAATATTTTGCAAGGCTTCAGTGACAAGCTCGGGCTCTCACAACCCTGCGAGGGGGCGCGATAATGGCTCACTCGCATTGTTCGAACTTGCTGGAACAAGTCACTAAACCACCCTTTTGGGCGGCGATTCTACGAAACACATCACATTTTGCAAAGCAAGGTGATGGATCATGCAGTTGTCTAATGCAAAAATCTATCGTTAAGTTCTTGATTCTGAATGGGAATTGAGCGATGCAAATTTCAAGTTTGGGTCCGGCCATTCGGCGCTACCGCAAGGTCGCGGGGCTTACTCAGGCTGAACTTGGCGAAAGAACCGGTTTTGACCCCAAAACCATCAGCCGCTTCGAAACCGGCACCTACACCCCCAGCGTGGATGTACTGTTCTTGCTTGCCAATGTGCTGGGCGTGAAGCTGAAAGCCTTTTTCGTCGATCCGGGCGATGAAGATGAACAGCGGGCGTATCTGTTCGGTGTCATACATAAAGCCACCCCGAAGGATCTGGGAAAGCTGATCGCAGCGGTTGACCAGGCCTTGTCCAAGCCTTGATGCCAGAAAAGAAAAAGGAGGCCGACTTGTCGCACTGACAGATCGGACTCCTTTTTATGTCGCTACACAAACTGGAAGCGACAAAAACCGCAATGGACAAACTCCATGGCAGCGCAATTAAAATTCGGATAACGCGAGAGAGGACTCGCTTGGCGTTAAGGTGGCGACCCCACCAGCCACACCCCGGCACACAATGTCACCGCTGCGGCTGCTCCCTTCCAGGCCTGACCGGGTTCACGGCTGATCGTTGCGGGGGGACCGATGGGGTCACCATAACGACGCTCACCTGTCGGCGAGCCGCGCCATTGTACCTATCTGAGACGAAGTTACAACCGTTCGGGCGGATTAAAAAATATAGCTGCTTCAAGGACATGCAGAACGCCTGAAAGATCACGGCCTGCGGCCCGCCTTCACAGGTCCTGTACGACCTCATCCGCCCTGCCGCCCTCGCGCTGGATGACCAGATGAATGAAGTGCAGCTTGGCGATCACCGCCGGTGGCAGCACAAAGGGATAAAAATCCGGCTGCCCCATGCTGCGCGACAGTTCATTGAGCATGCCGGCCAGCTCGATCCAGGCATTGACGAAGGAGAGAAACGCCGCGCCGCCGGGATGCTGCGAATCGTAGAGGGTATCCAGCGGAAATGGCTGGTAGTCGAAGTCCATTTCCCGGGCACTCATGCCAAACCCCAATGCCGTATCTACCGCGTCCATCATGTGCAGGTAGTGCGCCCAGGTTTCCGCCCAGTCTTCCCAAGGGTGCATGGTGGCGTAGGCGCTGACGCAGTGCTGCTGCCAGTCAAGCGGAGCGCCTTGCTGATAATGCCGCTCCAGGGCGTCGGCATAGCTGGCGCGCTCATCGCCGAACAGCCCGCGAAACGGTTCCAGCCAATCGGTATTGGCAATCAACCGGTCCCAGTAGTAGTGCCCGACTTCGTGCCGAAAATGCCCGAGCAACGTGCGATAGGGTTCGTGCATCTGCACCCGTACCTGTTCGCGATGGGCGTCATCGGCTTCTTTGATATCAAGGGTGATCAGGCCATTGGCATGGCCTGTGGTGGGCGGCTTGCCTTCGAGGTCCACACCCATGAAGTCGAAGGCCAGCCCCGTCTCTTCGTCTACCGTCTTGGGGATTACCTGCAGACCCAGGCTGATCAACTGCGCGATCAGGCGTCGCTTGGCGGTTTCCACCTTGCGCCAGCGTTCGTGGTTCTCGGTGATCGATAGATCGGGAATGGTGCGATTCAGGCTACAGGCGATGCACAAGGCGTCCTGATCATTGGCGCGCAGCAGCCAATTGCAGGCGGCAGGGGAATCGAGGTTGGCGCAGCGGCGAAACAGGCCGGCGTCGGGATCGACATCAAGTGTCCAGGTATCCGATTGCACACCCGGCTGCAGAGAGGACAAGCGACTCTGCTGCGGCTGATAGCCCAAGACTGCCGAACAGGCCAGGCACTGACTGTTGCGAAAGAACAGCGACTGCCCGCAACGACAGGGCCAAACCTTGCTGTTGCGCGAGCTTTCACCCATGAAAGGCGCGGCGATGCGCGAGCTGAGCTGTTCGAAGAACCGGTACATGGCGATCTCTCCCTGGGGCTTGCCAAGACTAGATCATTCCCGAGAGGTGATCGTTCCCGTTTTTTGCGGGGCTGTTGAAATCACCTTCGCGAGCAGGCTCGCTCCCACAAAGTAACTGTGGGAACGGGCTTGCAAATGACGTCAGATCGAAATGCCGTGATCCTTCAGGAACCCGACAAACGCCTCTTCATCCAGCACCTTGAGCCCCAGCTCATTGGCCTTGGTCAACTTCGACCCCGCCCCCGGCCCTGCCACCACGCAATGGGTCTTGGCCGATACCGAGCCGGCGACCTTGGCGCCGAGGCTTTCGAGCTTGTCCTTGGCCACATCGCGGCTCATCAACTCCAGGGAACCGGTCAGCACCCAGGTCTGACCGGCCAGCGGCAAACCTTCCACGACTTTCTTTTCGCTGTGCCAGTGCATACCGAAATCGGCCAATTGCTTTTCGGCCGCGACCGCAAGCAGGCGATTGTCCTCGACGGCAAAAAACTCGCGAACCGAATTGGCCTGCTTCTCCGGCAGCGCCTGGCGCATGTCCAGCCAGTCAGCGTCGATCACTCCTTGCAACGAACCGAATCTGTCGGCCAGCTTCTGCGCCCCGCCCGGCCCGACCGAAGGAATGTGCAGCTTGTCGAGGAAACCACCGAGGGTAGTGCTGGCGGCAAATTCGGCGCCCAGTTCGCCCTGATCCTGAATCTGCAAGCCGTGCTTGAGCAGATCGGCGATGACTTGCTGGTTATGCGCATCCTCAAAGAAACTGTGAATCTCATGGGCCACTTCCAGGCCGACATCCGGCAAGTACGTCAGCACTTGCGGCAGCGCCTGCTGCACTCGCTCCAGCGAGCCCAGGGAGCGCGCCAGTACCTTGGCCGTCTCTTCGCCGACATCGGGAATCCCGAGGGCGTAGATGAAGCGCGCCAGGCCCGGTTTCTTGCTGTCCTCGATGGCAGCGAGCAGCTTCCGGCTCGACAGTTCGGCAAAGCCCTCCAGATCGACAATATCCTCGAACTTCAAGGCATAGAGATCAGCAGGCGAACTCACCAGTCCCTCATCCACCAGTTGCTCGACGCTCTTGTCACCCAGGCCTTCGATGTCCATCGCCCGACGGGAAACGAAGTGAATGATCGCCTGCTTGAGTTGTGCCCCGCAGGCCAATCGCCCGACACAGCGATACACCGCGCCTTCGCTGACCGTCTCGCGCCCCTTGCTGCGCTTGACCAGTTGCGTGCGTTCGACATGGGAACCGCAGACCGGGCATTGCTCCGGTATCTGCACCGGCCGCGCGTTTTCCGGACGCCGCTCGGTGACCACTTGCACCACTTGCGGAATCACGTCACCGGCGCGGCGAATGATCACCGTGTCGCCGATCATCAGCCCCAGACGCGCCACCTCATCCATATTGTGCAGCGTCGCGTTGGCCACGGTGACACCCGCGACCTTGACCGGTTTCAGGCGTGCCACTGGCGTAACCGCACCGGTGCGGCCGACCTGGAATTCCACGTCGAGCAATTCGGTGAGCTCTTCCATGGCCGGGAATTTATGGGCGATGGCCCAGCGCGGTTCGCGGGCGCGGAAACCCAGCTCACGCTGAGAGGCGATGCTGTTGACCTTGAACACCACGCCGTCGATTTCATAGGGCAACGCGTCGCGACGTTCGCCGATGTCGCGGTAGTAATCCAGGCATGCATCAATGCCGTTCGCCAGTTTCAACTCATGGCTGATTGGCAGGCCCCAGGCTTTGAGCTGCTGCAGATTGCCGATGTGCGTGTCGGCGATGTCCGCAGACACCTGGCCGATCCCGTAGCAGCAGAATTCCAGTGGCCGATTGGCGGTGATCTTCGAATCCAGTTGGCGCAGACTGCCCGCCGCCGCATTGCGCGGGTTGGCAAACGTCTTGCCGCCGACTTCCAGCTGTGTGGCATTGAGCCGCTCGAATCCAGCCTTGGACATGAACACTTCGCCGCGCACCTCCAGGGTCGCCGGCCAGCCCGTACCGTGCAGCTTGAGCGGGATGTTACGCACGGTACGTACGTTGACACTGATGTCTTCACCAGTGGTGCCGTCGCCTCGCGTAGCACCACGCACCAGCACACCCTCCTGATACAACAGGCTGACCGCCAGGCCATCGAGTTTGGGTTCGCAACTGTATTCAACCGCCGCACCGCCACCGAACAGGTCGCCGGCCGGCAGGTCCAGCCCCTCCGTTACCCGGCGATCGAATTCGCGCATGTCGGTTTCTTCGAAAGCGTTGCCGAGGCTGAGCATCGGCACTTCGTGGCGCACTTGGGTGAATGCCGACAACGCCGCACTGCCCACCCGCTGGGTTGGCGAGTCGCTGGTGATCAATTCCGGATTGGCGGCTTCAAGCGCCTTGAGCTCATTGAACAACCGATCGTACTCGACGTCCGGGATGCTCGGCTCGTCCAGCACGTGATAGCGATAGTTGTGCAGATCCAGCTCGGCACGAAGCTCTAGAATGCGGTTTTTGGCGGCGGTCATGGGTGTTCTCTCATAAAGCAAAAGAGCAGCCGAGGCTGCTCAATCTATTTTGCCGATCGTCCCGCGCCGGGCGCAGGGACAATCTTTTGAATCAACGCTTCTGGGTCAGTGCGCGACGCTCGAACTCAACGATGCGCTGACGGTAGTGCTCGATTGTCTGCGCGGTCAGTACGCTGCGCTGATCGTCTTTCAGTTCGCCGTTGAGTTCTTGCGACAGCTTGCGCGCCGCCGCCACCATCACATCGAAGGCCTGCTTCGGATGGCGCGGGCCTGGCAGCCCCAGGAAAAAGCTCACCGCCGGTGTGCTGAAGTGGTCGATGTCATCCAGATCGAAAACCCCTGGTTTGACCGCGTTGGCCATGGAGAACAGCACTTCGCCATTACCCGCCATGCTTTCGTGACGATGGAAGATGTCCATTTCGCCAAAGCGCAAACCGCTTTCCAGAATATTCTGCAACAGCGCCGGGCCTTTGAAACCTGCCGCATCGCGGCAAATCACGCTGATGACCAACACTTCTTCAGCTTGTGGCTGTTCTTTGTCGCTGACCGAAGGCGAAGCCTTGGTGTCTTCGACGAAATCATCGTCGCGGCTGCTGAAGCTTGGGCCGCCATCCAGATCGAGACTCAGATTCATATCGCCCTGGGACGGCTCGCCACCACGCTTGCCACGCTTGGAACCCGATTCACGAGGCTCGCGTGCCGGCATGCTCACCGACGGCAGATCCTGCTCGTCCAGCTGCGGTTCCTTGTGGTTGTCCAGCACGCGGGACGGGCCCAACAGCTCGGCGCTGGTGTCCTCGTCCGGCAGGTTGGACAGATTTCGGTCAAGACGGAATTTCAGTTTTCCCTTGCCGCCGCGCATGCGGCGCCAGCCATCAAAAAGAATACCGGCAATGACAATAATGCCGATGACGATCAGCCACTCGCGCAGACCGATTTCCATGTAATCCCGTGCCTCTATAAAAAATGCTGAAAAATAAGGGGTTTACAACCTGTAAACCGCTTTAAAACGTGGCGCCAACTCTATGTTCTGACAGGCGTTTTGCCCACGTATACGAAAAATTGACATTAAACTAGCACGACCAAAGGCAACTTTACACCGTCTGTCACTATGGCTTCAGCGAATATGTCGATTGGCCAGCAAGTCAGGACAAGTAAAAAAGTCCTATAAGCCCGTAGTATCCATCCTACAGATACAAATCAGGCATCCACCATCGCCATCGCCTCCTCGACATCCACTGCCACCAGTCGCGAACAACCAGGCTCGTGCATCGTCACCCCCATCAATTGTTCGGCCATTTCCATGGCGATCTTGTTGTGGGTGATATAGATGAACTGCACCGTCTGCGACATCTCCTTGACCAGCCGTGCGTAGCGTCCCACGTTAGCGTCATCCAATGGCGCGTCAACCTCGTCGAGCATGCAGAACGGCGCCGGGTTCAACTTGAAGATCGCAAAAACCAGGGCCAATGCCGTCAGGGCCTTTTCGCCCCCGGAGAGCAAATGGATGGTGCTGTTCTTCTTTCCGGGCGGCTGCGCCATGATCGTCACCCCTGTATCGAGTAGATCTTCGCCCGTCAGTTCCAAATACGCGCGACCTCCACCGAAAACTTTTGGGAAAAGCGCCTGTAAACCGCCATTGATCTGATCAAAGGTATCCTTGAAGCGGTTGCGGGTTTCCTTGTCGATCTTGCGAATCACGTTTTCCAGTGTCTCAAGCGCTTCCACCAGATCGTCGTTTTGCGCATCCAGATAACGTTTACGCTCGGATTGTTGCTGGTATTCGTCAATGGCCGCGAGGTTGATCGCACCGAGGCGCGCAATCCGTGCCGCTATGCGTTCAAGTTCTTCTTCAGCGGCCTTTTCGCTGGCCTCGGCGGTCAGCGTGGCGAGCACGCCATGCAGATCGTAACCGTCTTCTAGCAACTGGTCCTGCAAGGCTTTGCGTCGCACGGTCAGGGCTTGCCATTCCATGCGCTGATGTTCGAGCTGACTGCGGATCAACTGCGATTGCTGCTCGGCCTGGCTGCGGCGCTTCTCGGCGTCGCGCAGTTCGCGGTCGGCGTCTTCGAGAGCGATCTGCGCGGTCTTGAGTTCTTCGTCGACGGTCATGCGCTTGTCGAGCAACTCTTCAAGTTTCAGGCGCAATTCTTCCAGTGGTGCCTCGCCCTCCTCCAGATTGAGGCTCAACTGCTCACGCTTTTCGGTCAGGCGTTCGGACTGCATCTCCAGTCGCTCCAGCGCCTGACGCGTCGAATCGTGCTGCGCCCGCAGGGAGCCGAGGCGCACCGCCAGTTGATGGGCGTGATCCTTGTGTTGCCGCGCTTCTTGACGCACCCGGTCCAGCCGCTCGCGCAAGCTGTCGCGCTGGGCCAACAGTAACTCGCGCTGCTCGGTGTCCAGCGCCATGCTGTCGAGGGCTTCCTGCAATTGCAGGCGCGCTTCGCCGATGTGCTCGTGCTCCAGCGCCCGCTGTTCATTCAACTCGGCGAGTTCTTCATCGAGTCGGGTGCGGCGCAAGGTCAACTGTTCGGCCTTGGCTTTGCCAGCCGATAATTGGGCTTTCAATTCACCTTGCTGACGGGCTTCGTCTTGCAGCAATCGACGCAAGTGTTCGCGACCGTTTTCCTGCTGGCGCTGTTGCGCGCGCAGGTTTTGAAGCTGGGTTTCCAGGGCTTCGACGGCAGCTTCACGCTCTTCACGCTCAAGGCTCAACTGCTGGATTTCCTGCCCCCGGGCCAGAACGCCGCTTTCCGCTTCGCTGGCACGCCGCACCCGCAGGAAATGCCGGCCGACCCAATAACCGTCGCGGCTGATCAGGCTCTGCCCTGGGGCCAACTGACCACGCAAGGCCAGGGCTTGCTCAAGACTCTCGACCGGTCTGACCTGACCCAGCCACGGCGATAGATCAATCTGCGCTTCGACCTTGTCGAGCAAGCTGCCCGGCACACGCACGCCATCGCTGGCTGGACTGAGCAAACGCAGATCACCCTGGGTAAATCCGGACAGATCGAAAGCGTTGAAATCGTCCACCAGCACCGCTTGCAGATCGGCACCCAGCACGGTTTCCACCGCCAGCTCCCAACCGGCTTCAACGTTCAGACCTTCGGCCAGCCGAGGGCGGTCCGCCAGATGTTGATCGCGCAGCCACTCGGCAGTACCGGTGCCTGGATCGAGGGCCGCTTGCTGCAAGGCTTCCAGCGACGCCAGACGCCCGTTGAGCCGTTGCAAATCACCCTGGGCCTGTTGCTGCGCCGACAGGGTTTGCTGCAATTGCTGGCGCAGTTGCTCGAGCTTTTCGACCTGAGCTTCTTCACTGGTCTGCAGATCTTCCAGGGTCGCCTCGGATTCAGCGAGTTGCTCGCTGAGTTCCATGATCGCCGCGTCCTCCGGGTCCGCCGCAAGCAAGGCACGCTCTTCACCCAGACGCTTCTGGCGATCGGCCAGACGCTCAAGGCTGGTTTCCAGCTGCTGGATTCGCGATTGCTGAACTTCGGCCTGACGCCGCGGCTCGGCGGCGGTCAGGTTGAACGTATCCCACTGCTCCTGCCAGCCATGCATGGTGGTTTCGGATTCTTCAAGTGCGGCGGCGGCTTCTTCGGCAGCGGCGCTGGTGACGTCCAGCTCGGGGGTGAGCATGTCCAGCTCTTCACCGAGGGTCAGCAGCAAGGTACGGTCATGGCCCAGGTGCGACTCGGTTTCCAGGCGCGCGCGCTCGGCTTCTTTCAAATCGTCCTGCAGCTGGCGCAAACGCTGCTGACCGTGCTGAATGCTCTGCTCAACCCGGGCGATATCGCCACCGACCGAATAGAAGCGTCCCTGCACCAGATTGAAGCGTTCTGACAGGTCATGGTGCCCGTCCCGCAAGCGTTCGATACTGGCATCGGCATTGCGCTGCTCGGCCACCAAGGCTTCGAAACTGATTTCCTGGGTGCCGAAGATCCCCTCACGCTGGCCGACCTGATCGTTCAGATCCTGCCAGCGCAGGGCTGACAGTTGCGCTTTGAGTTGACGCTCCTCGCCCTTGTATTCCTGGTACTTCCTGGCGGCCTCGGCCTGGCGGTGCAAGCGTTCAAGCTGACGCTCCAGTTCTTCACGCAGGTCAGTCAGTCGCTCCAGGTTTTCATGGGTTCGACGAATGCGGTTTTCGGTTTCGCGCCGACGCTCCTTGTACTTGGAGATGCCCGCCGCTTCCTCGATAAAGTTGCGCAGGTCTTCGGGCTTGGACTCGATCAGCTTGGAGATCATCCCCTGCTCGATGATCGAATAACTGCGCGGCCCCAGGCCGGTGCCGAGGAAGATGTCGGTGATGTCACGGCGCCGGCATTTGGTGCCGTTGAGGTAATAGGTGGTCTGGCTGTCGCGGGTCACTTTGCGGCGAATGGAAATTTCCGCATAGGCCGCATATTCACCGAGCAGTGTGCCGTCGGAGTTATCGAACACCAGTTCGATACTCGCCTGACTCACCGGCTTGCGACTGGTGGAGCCATTGAAGATGACGTCGGTCATCGACTCGCCACGCAAGTTCTTGGCCGAGCTCTCGCCCATTACCCAGCGCACGGCATCGATGATGTTCGACTTGCCGCAACCATTGGGCCCGACCACCGCCGCCATGTTACTGGGGAAGTTCACCGTGGTCGGGTCGACAAAGGATTTGAACCCCGCCAGCTTGATGCACTTTAGACGCACGCTCAGGCATCCGTCAGGGCTGAGATCACCAGATCGCAACTGCGCTGGCCATAAGCCGTCAGCACTTGGCGAATCTGTGGAAAGTCACGGGCGATCACCGCGGCGAGCAGGCGTTCGAACAGCTCCAGGTACTCGCTCATCGAGGCCTTGCGCTGATCCAGCGCCAGGAAATAGGCACGGCTCATGGCCGGCTGCAGATTCTCGACGGTTTCCTGCAGATAAGGATTGTCGGCAAACGGATACGTAGCGCGCATCACGTTGAAACTGTCGTCGACGAAGGTATGGATGTCCTGACGTTCGTAACTGGCGGTCAGGCGCTGCTGAATCTGCACGAATGGCGCCAGGTCGGCCTGGACTTTCCAGCCAGTGGCCACGGCGTTGGCCAGCAGGATGTACATCTCGCTCATCAGCGCGCACAGGCTTCGCACCTTGTGCGCGGTGAGTTCGGTCACGTGGGCACCCCGTCGCGGCAGGATCGCGATCAGGTGGCGACGCTCGAGAATCAGCAAGGCCTCGCGGACAGAACCACGGCTGACGTCGAGCGCCTGCGTGACCTTCTGTTCCTGGATACGCTCCCCGGGCTTCATTTCACCGCGAATGATGCGTTCGGCGAGGTGGTGAGCGATTTGCTCGGCGAGGCTGTCCGGCGCCTTGAACGTCATGGTTGTCCTTCAAACTCTTCGATTTGCACAAGCGGCGCAGTGTAGCGCAATTGATACGTCATGGCGCAGGGCCCGGGCGGCGGTTTTTGGCACGATTCAAGCAAAAAGCAGCCTATCCCGCGAGGGTCAATACTGTAGGAACGAGTCGTTGATCGACGAAATGCATTTTCCTGACCTTTAAGTCAGAAAATCATTGACCGGAAAGTCAGACCTGCTAAATTCGGTTCAAGTCGGTTAACAACAATAATGAGTCTGCGAGGCCTTCCGTGATCCAGTTTTTACTAAACCAGGAACTCCGTAGCGAGCACGCCCTGGACCCGAACCTGACCGTGCTCAATTATCTGCGCGACCATGTGGGCAAACCCGGCACCAAAGAAGGCTGCGCCAGCGGTGACTGTGGCGCGTGCACCGTGGTGGTCGGCGAGTTGCAGACGGATGAATCGGGCCGCGAACTCATTCGCTATCGCAGCCTCAATTCGTGCCTGACGTTCGTTTCTTCCCTGCACGGCAAACAACTGATCAGTGTCGAAGACCTCAAACACCAAGGCGAGCTGCACAGTGTGCAGAAAGCCATGGTCGAGTGCCACGGCTCGCAATGCGGCTTCTGCACCCCCGGTTTCGTGATGTCACTGTTCGCCCTGCAAAAGAACAGCGATGAACCGGACTCGCACAAGGCCCACGAAGCCCTTGCAGGCAACCTGTGCCGCTGCACCGGTTATCGGCCGATTCTGGAAGCGGCCCAGCAAGCCTGCTGCGGCAAAAAACCGGACCAGTTCGACGCCCGTGAAGCCGAGACCATTGCCCGCCTGAAAGCCATCGCCCCCACCGATATCGGCGAACTCAACAGTGGCGACAAACGCTGCCTGGTGCCGCTGACCGTGGCCGATCTGGCCGACCTCTACGACGCTTATCCACAGGCACGCCTGCTGGCCGGCGGCACGGACCTGGCACTGGAAGTGACGCAGTTCCACCGCACCCTGCCGGTGATGATCTACGTCGGTAACGTCGCCGAGATGAAGCGCATCGAACGTTTCGACGACCGCCTGGAAATCGGCGCCGCCACCGCCCTCTCCGACTGCTACGACGCCCTTAAGGCCGAGTACCCGGATTTCGGCGAATTGCTGCAGCGTTTCGCTTCCCTGCAGATCCGCAACCAGGGCACCCTGGGCGGCAACATCGGCAATGCTTCACCCATCGGTGATTCGCCTCCCCTGTTGATTGCCCTCGGCGCACAGATTGTGCTGTGCAAGGGCGAAACCCGCCGCACCATAGCCCTGGAAGATTACTTCATCGACTACCGCGTCACGGCGCGTCAGGAAAGCGAGTTCATCGAGAAGATCATCGTACCCCGCGCCAGCGCCGAGCAACTGTTCCGCGCCTACAAGGTGTCCAAACGTCTGGACGATGATATCTCGGCGGTTTGCGCGGCTTTCAATATCCGCCTCGAAAACGGCGTGATTGCCGAGGCCCGCGTGGCTTTCGGCGGCATGGCGGCGATTCCGAAACGCGCCAGCGCCTGCGAAAACGTCCTGCGCAATGCGCCGTTCAACAGCGCCACTGTCGAACGCGCCTGCGCCGCCCTGGCCGAAGATTTCACCCCGCTCTCGGACTTCCGCGCCAGCAAGGAATATCGCCTGCTCAGCGCACAGAACCTGCTGCGCAAATACTTCATCGAACTGCAAACACCGCACATCGAGACTCGGGTGACCGCTTATGTCTAACCATCACGCCGTAGAGAAGACCCAGGCCGAACTGGCTGAACTGTTCGCCAAGGACCTGACCACCGGTGTCGGCCGCAGCGTCAAGCACGACAGCGCCGCCAAGCATGTGTCCGGTGAAGCGCAGTACATCGACGACCGCCTGGAATTCCCCAATCAGCTGCACGTCTATGCGCGTCTGTCGGACCGTGCCCACGCGAAAATCATCAGCATCGACACCTCGCCCTGCTATGCCTTCGAAGGTGTGCGCATCGCCATCACCCACGAAGACGTACCGGGCCTGAAAGACATCGGTCCGCTGATGCCCGGTGACCCATTGCTGGCCATCGACACGGTGCAGTTCGTCGGCCAGGTGGTGCTGGCCGTGGCCGCCCGTGACCTGGAGACCGCACGCAAAGCCGCCATGGCCGCAGTGATCGAATACGAAGATCTGGAACCGGTGCTGGACGTGGTCGAGGCCTTTCGCAAAAAGCATTTCGTGCTGGACAGCCATACCCATGAACGCGGTGATTCGGCAGGCGCGCTGGCGACGGCGAAAAATCGCATACAGGGCACATTGCACATCGGTGGCCAGGAGCACTTTTACCTGGAAACCCAGATCTCTTCGGTAATGCCTACCGAAGACGGTGGCATGATCGTTTACTGCTCCACGCAAAACCCCACCGAAGTGCAGAAGCTGGTGGCTGAAGTCCTGGACGTGTCGATGAACAAGATCGTCGTCGACATGCGTCGCATGGGCGGTGGTTTCGGCGGCAAGGAAACCCAGGCGGCGAGCCCGGCCTGCCTGTGTGCAGTGATCGCGCACCTGACCGGCCAACCGACCAAGATGCGTCTGCCACGGGTCGAAGACATGCTGATGACCGGCAAACGCCATCCCTTCTATGTCGAATATGACGTGGGTTTTGACGACAGCGGGCGCCTGCACGGCATCCAGCTGGAACTGGCGGGCAACTGCGGCTGCTCGCCGGACCTGTCGAACTCGATCGTCGACCGGGCGATGTTCCACTCGGATAACTCGTATTACCTGGGCGATGCGACCATCAACGGTCATCGCTGCAAGACCAACACCGCCTCGAACACCGCTTACCGTGGTTTCGGCGGCCCGCAAGGCATGGTTGCCATCGAAGAAGTGATGGACGCCATCGCCCGCCATCTGGCCCTCGATCCGCTGGCGGTGCGCAAGGTCAACTATTACGGCAAGACCGAGCGCAACGTCACCCATTACTACCAGACCGTCGAGCACAACATGCTCGAGGAAATGACCGCCGAACTGGAAGAAAGCAGCCAGTACGCCGAACGCCGCGAAGCAATCCGTCGCTACAACGCCAACAGCCCGATCCTGAAAAAAGGCCTGGCGCTGACCCCGGTGAAATTCGGCATTTCCTTCACCGCCAGCTTCCTCAACCAGGCAGGCGCCTTGGTGCATGTCTACACCGACGGCAGCATCCACCTCAACCATGGCGGCACGGAAATGGGCCAGGGCCTGAACACCAAGGTTGCGCAGGTCGTGGCCGAAGTGTTCCAGGTGGAAATGGACCGCGTGCAGATCACCGCGACCAACACCGACAAAGTACCGAACACCTCGCCGACCGCAGCGTCCAGCGGTGCGGATTTGAACGGTAAAGCTGCACAGAACGCTGCCGAGACCATTAAGAAACGCCTGGTGGAGTTTGCTGCGCGGCAGTACAAAGTCAGCGAAGAAGACGTGGAATTCCACAACGGCCATGTGCGGGTTCGCGATCACATCCTGACCTTCGAAGCGTTGATCCAGCAGGCGTATTTCGCTCAGGTGTCGCTGTCGAGTACCGGGTTCTACAAGACCCCGAAAATCTACTACGACCGCAGCCAGGCCCGTGGTCGTCCGTTCTATTACTTCGCGTTCGGCGCAGCGTGCTGTGAAGTGCTGGTCGACACCCTGACTGGCGAATACAAGATGCTGCGTACCGACATCCTCCACGACGTCGGCGCCTCGCTGAACCCGGCCATCGACATCGGCCAGGTCGAGGGCGGTTTCATCCAGGGCATGGGTTGGCTGACCATGGAAGAACTGGTGTGGAACAACAAGGGCAAGCTGATGACCAACGGCCCGGCCAGCTACAAGATCCCGGCCGTGGCGGACATGCCGCTGGACCTGCGGGTGAAGCTGGTGGAAAACCGCAAGAACCCGGAAGACACGGTGTTCCACTCCAAGGCCGTAGGCGAGCCGCCGTTCATGCTCGGCATCGCCGCGTGGTGCGCGATCAAGGACGCGGTTGCAAGCCTTGGCGACTACCGGCATCAACCGAAAATCGACGCACCGGCGACGCCGGAGCGGGTGTTGTGGGGCTGTGAGCAGATGCGCAAGTTGAAGGCGGTGAAGGCTGTCGAAGCCGAGACTGAGTTGGCTTCGCTCTGAGACCGAGATGCGGCCTTCGCGAGCAAGCCCGCTCCCACATTCGGAATGCAATCCCCCTGTGGGAGCGGGCTTGCTCGCGAAGAGTCCGGAACAGACAACAGAGATGTTGAGGTGTTTATGTACAACTGGATCGACGCCCTCGCCGACCTGCAAAACCAGGGTGAGCCCTGCGTCTTGGTGACCATCATCGAAGAGCTCGGCTCGACGCCGCGCAATGCCGGCTCGAAGATGGTCATCAGCGCCAGCCAGTCGTTCGACACCATCGGTGGCGGGCACCTGGAATACAAAGCCATGCAGATCGCCCGCGAGATGCTTGCCAGCGGCAAACAGGATACTCACCTGGAGCGCTTCAGCCTCGGTGCCAGCCTGGGCCAGTGCTGCGGTGGCGTGACGGTGTTGCTGTTCGAACCCATGGGCCAGGTCCAGGCGCAGATCGCCGTGTTCGGTGCCGGCCATGTCGGCCGGGCGCTGGTGCCATTGCTCGCCAGCCTGCCCTGCCGCGTGCGCTGGATCGACTCGCGGGACGCCGAGTTCCCCGAGCAGATCCCCCACGGTGTGCGCAAGATCGTCAGCGAAGAACCCGTCGATGAAATCGACGACCTGCCCGCCGGCAGCTACTGCATCGTCATGACCCACAACCATCAGCTCGACCTCGAATTGACAGCTGCGATCCTCAAGCGCAACAACTTCGCCTACTTCGGCCTGATCGGTTCGAAGACCAAACGGGTGAAGTTCGAACACCGCCTGCGCGACCGTGGTTTTGACAGCACGGTGCTGCAACGCATGCGCTGCCCGATGGGCATCGGCGAAGTCAAAGGCAAGTTGCCCGTGGAAATCGCCATCTCCATCGCCGGCGAGATCATCGCCACCTATAACGCGAATTTCGGCCAGCACAGCGCCAGCGCCGGATCGTCGATTGCCAAACTGCTGCCCGCTTCTCGCCGCAGCCAAGCCTCCAATTGATAAGCCTGAAAACCGGGAATCCCATGCCTCTGACTCGCAAAGCCTACCGCGCCGCCATCCTGCACAGCATTGCCGATCCCGCTGAAGTGGGTATCGAAGCCTCCTACGAGTATTTCGAAGACGGTTTGCTGGTGGTCGACAACGGCAAAATCAGCGCCCTTGGTCACGCCAGCGAGCTGCTGCCGACCCTGCCCGCCGAGATCGACATTACCCATTATCAGGACGCGCTGATCACCCCCGGCTTCATCGACACCCACATCCATCTGCCGCAAACCGGCATGGTCGGTGCCTACGGCGAGCAACTGCTGGACTGGCTCAACACTTATACGTTCCCGTGCGAAAGCCAGTTCGCCGACAAGGCCCATGCCGATGAAGTCGCGGACATTTTCATCAAGGAATTGCTGCGCAACGGCACCACCACCGCACTGGTGTTTGGCAGCGTCCATCCGCAGTCGGTGAACGCGTTCTTCGAAGCCGCCGAGCAGTTGGACCTGCGAATGATCGCCGGCAAGGTGATGATGGATCGCAACGCCCCGGACTACCTGACCGACACCGCCGAATCCAGCTACGTCGAAAGCAAGGCGCTGATCGAGCGCTGGCACGGCAAGGGTCGCCTGCACTACGCGGTCACCCCACGCTTCGCACCGACCAGCACCCCGGAACAGCTGACCCTGGCGGGGCAGTTGCTCAGTGAGTACCCGGATCTGTACATGCAGACCCACATCAGCGAAAACCTCAAGGAAGTCGAGTGGGTCAAGGCGCTGTTCCCGGAGCGCAAAGGCTACCTGGACGTCTACGATCACTACCAGTTGCTCGGCGAGCGCTCGGTGTTCGCCCACGGCGTGCATCTGTGCGACGACGAGTGCGCGCGATTGGCCGAAACCGGCTCTGCCATTGCCTTCTGCCCGACGTCAAACTTCTTCCTGGGCAGCGGTCTGTTCAACCTGCCGATGGCCGAGAAGCACAAACTCAATGTCGGCCTGGGCACCGACGTCGGTGGCGGCACCAGTTTCTCTCTGCTGCAAACCCTGAACGAAGCGTACAAGGTCATGCAACTGCAAGGTGCACGCCTGAGCCCGTTCAAGTCGCTGTACCTGGCGACCCTCGGCGGTGCGCGTGCGCTGCGCCTGGAAGACAAGATCGGCAACCTGCAACCGGGCACCGACGCCGACTTCCTGGTGCTGGATTACAACGCTACGCCATTGCTCGGGTATCGCTTGAAGCAGGCCAATAACATTGCCGAGACATTGTTTGTATTGATGACCCTGGGGGATGACCGGACGGTGCTGCAGACCTATGCGGCGGGGAATCTGGTGCATCAGCGATAAGGTTTTTCAGGCAAAAAAATCCCCCGTCGCTTTACAGCCCGGGGGATTTTTGTTGCCTGTCGTGCCGCCATCGCCAGCCTGCTGGCGATAGGCGCACCAAGGCCCATCAGATTTTCGCCGGCGACCGCCCTGGCTTTTTGCTCTGCAACAAATGCGAAAACACCGCATGCAAATCATCCGACGCACTTTCTTCGTCGAGGTTGAGTTTGCTGTCGATGTGATCCATGTGGTGCATCATCAAGTCCACCGCCAGCTCGCCGTTGCGCGCTTCGATCGCATCGATCAACTGGGTGTGCTCGTCGTAGGAGCAGTGGGAGCGGTTACCGGTTTCGTACTGGGCAATGATCAGCGACGTCTGGGACACCAGACTTCGCTGGAAACTGATCAACGGCGCGTTTTTCGCCGCCTCGGCCAGTTTCAGGTGGAACTCGCCCGACAGGCGGATACCGGCACCCCGATCGCCGCGGGAGAAACTGTCGCGCTCGTCGTTGACCATCTGGCGCAACTCGGCAATTTGCTCGGCGGTGGCGTGTTGCACCGCCAGCTCAGTGATCGCACGCTCTACCAGACGTCGGGCCATGAACACCTGACGTGCCTCTTCGACGCTCGGGCTGGCTACCACGGCGCCGCGATTCGGACGCAACAGCACCACGCCTTCATGGGCCAGGCGCGACAGTGCGCGGCGAATGATGGTGCGGCTGACCCCGAAAATTTCCCCCAGCGCTTCTTCGCTCAACTTGGTGCCGGGCGCCAGACGCTGTTCGAGGATAGCCTCGAAGATATGCGCGTAGACAATATCGTCCTGGGTACCGCTGCGGCCGGCTTTGCCTGCTCGCGGTTGTTTCTTGAGGGGTTGCAACTGTTCGTTCATGGGCACTCGAGTCGGGAGAACTGCGGCGAATTGACCGTGACTGTAATACGGCACAGTGGGTCGCTGGCAAGTATCGCGTAAAAAACACTGCAATTGTACACAATGGATGGTGGCAACACGACTGTACGGCTGTTTGTCGCTTCTGCTGTATAGCAACGGCTGCTTACATTTGAGTTTAGGCTAAACCCGAAATCCACCGTTCAACGCAATATCCCTGTGGGAGCGAGCCTGCTCGCGAAGGCCGCGTGTCAGTCAACGCAGTAGTCGGCTGATCCACCCCTTTCGCGAGCAGGCTCGCTCCCACAGGGCTCAGCGTCGATTCGTACATCTTTTTCAGAACCAGGAACGCGCTGTCATGAACGACGCCACGCACACCCAACTCCGCCCATTGGCCGATACCTCCCCTTCGGCCATCGTCGCCGGCTTCATCGCCATGATGACCGGCTACACCAGTTCCCTGGTTCTGATGTTTCAGGCCGGGCAAGCGGCGGGCCTGACCAGTGGGCAGATTTCCTCGTGGATCTGGGCGATTTCCATCGGCATGGCGGTGTGCTCGATCGGCCTGTCGTTGCGCTATCGCACGCCGATCACCATCGCCTGGTCGACCCCGGGCGCGGCATTGCTGATTACCAGCCTGGGCGGTGTGAGCTATGGCGAAGCCATCGGGGCCTATATCACCTGCGCCGTGCTGGTGACGATCTGCGGTTTGACCGGCAGCTTCGAGCGGCTGATGAAAAAAATTCCCGCGTCACTGGCGGCGGCGCTACTGGCGGGGATCCTGTTCAAGATCGGCAGCGAAATTTTCGTCGCCGCCCAGCATCGGACCGCGTTGGTGCTCGGCATGTTTTTCACCTACCTGGTGGTCAAGCGCCTGTCACCGCGCTACGCGGTATTGGCCGCGTTGCTGATCGGCACCGCGTTGTCGGGGTTCATGGGACTGCTGGACTTCAGCGGTTTTCGGCTGGAAATGGCCACGCCCGTCTGGACCACTCCGAGCTTCTCCTTCGCCGCAACGATCAGCATCGGTATCCCATTGTTCGTGGTGGCAATGACCTCGCAAAACATGCCGGGCATCGCCGTGTTGCGTGCCGACGGCTACAGCGTGCCGGCTTCACCGCTGATCACCACCACAGGTATCGCTTCGTTGCTGCTGGCGCCCTTCGGCTCCCACGGGATCAACCTCGCGGCCATCAGCGCGGCGATCTGCACCGGACCGCATGCCCATGAAGATCGCAACAAACGCTATACCGCAGCGGTCTGGTGCGGAGTTTTCTATGGGATCGCAGGGGTGTTCGGCGCGACACTGGCGGCCTTGTTTGCCGCACTGCCCAAGGAACTGGTGCTGTCGATTGCCGCTCTGGCGCTGTTCGGCTCGATCATCAATGGCTTGAGCATCGCCATGAGCGATGTAAAGGAACGTGAGGCGGCGCTGATCACCTTCATGGTCACGGCATCGGGGCTGACGCTGTTTTCCATCGGGTCGGCATTCTGGGGGATTGTGGCGGGGGTGGTGACGTTGGTGATCCTGAATTGGCGCAAGGCCTGAGGACCTCAAAAGCTTCGCGGGCAAGCCATGCACCAGAAAAAACAGGCATAAAAAAACGGCGACCCTCGGGTCGCCGTTTTTTCAAAACATCAAGCGACCGGATTGATCGGCTTTTCCGGGTACCAGACGTCCAGCAGCGGGCTGACTTCAACGCTGGTCAGCTCGGTGCGGCCCTTGAGCCAGGCTTCAACGGCAGCGCGCTGTTCAGCGCTGACCGAGCCACGCTTCTGCAGGCAAACCAGACCGTAGTCGTCGCCGCCAACATAACCCAGGCCGTTGGCTTCCATGGCTTCTTTGAGGAACGCATCGAGGAAAGCATCAATGGCTTCATCAGCCAAATCTTCTTTGAAATCCAGGTTCAGTTCGAAACCCAGCTCTTGAAATTCATCGACGCACAGTTTTTTGCGCAGACGCTGGGAACGGTTAGTCGCCATTGGAACAATCCTCATAAGTAATAACGGCCGGCACTTTAGCAGTTTAAGCCGCCGATTGCCCGCCTCTGAACGGCGCGCACCCTACCGCCGGTAAAAAAATAGCCGATAACAAGACCAAGGCACGGCACAAGCCACGACACCTTGGGGCATAATGCCGAAACTTTCATGACCGCTGAGGGCTTTTCATTTTCATGCCCTCGTCTTTTCTCCCTCGGCTGTAGGGTTTTATTTCACATGATCAAATCGTTGCGTCCACTGCTGCTGGCTGGCCTACTTTTCCCACTGGCCCTCCCCGTTTCCGCTGAACCGATCAACACCGCGCTATCGCCCAACGTTGAAAAAGCCCTCAAAGCCAGCAAGTTGCAGGACAATGCCCTGTCGTTGGTGATGATTCCACTCAACGGCCCGGGCACCCCGACCATTTTCAACGCCGACGTATCGGTCAACCCGGCCTCGACCATGAAACTGGTCACCACCTACGCGGCCCTGGAAATGCTCGGCCCGAACCACCAGTGGAAAACCGAGTTCTACACAGACGGCACCCTCAGCGGCGGCATCCTCAACGGCAACCTCTACCTCAAGGGTGGCGGCGATCCGAAACTGAACATGGAAAAACTCTGGCTGTTGATGCGCGATCTGCGCGCCAATGGCGTGACCCAGGTCACCGGCGACCTGGTGTTGGATAAAAACTTCTTCACGCAACCGCAACTGCCGGAGTTCAACGACGACGGCAACGATGAGAACAAGCCGTTCCTGGTCAAGCCCGATGCGTTGCTGGTCAACCTCAAGGCCCTGCGCTTCGTTGCCCGCAACGATGGCGGTCGAGTGCTGATTTCCGTGGAACCGCCGATTGCCAGCATCCGCATCGAAAATCAGGTCAAAGCACTCAATTCCAAACAGTGCACCGGCGGTGTGCGTTACAACCCGGTCACCCAGGCCGATGGCAGCGTGACCGTCACGGTCGGCGGTCAATTGGGCGAAGGCTGCAGCTCGCAGACTTACCTGTCGCTGCTCGACCATGCGACCTACACCGCCGGTGCCGTGCGCGCGATCTGGAAGGAACTGGGCGGCAGCATTCAAGGCCGGGACGTTCTGGCGCCAACGCCGAAAGACGCCAAGGTACTGGCCCGGGCATTCTCGCCGGACCTGGCGGAAATCATCCGCGACATCAACAAATACAGTAACAACACCATGGCCCAGCAGTTGTTCCTGAGCCTCGGCCAGAAATTCCGCACCGACGCCGATGGCGACGACGCCAAGGCTGCCCAGCGCGTGGTGCGTCAGTGGCTGGCCAAGAAAGGCATCACTGCGCCGCATCTGGTAATGGAGAACGGCTCCGGCCTGTCCCGCTCCGAGCGCGTCAGTGCCCGGGAAATGGCTTCGATGCTGCAAGCCGCGTGGCGCAGCCCTTACGCCGCCGAATACATCAGCTCGATGCCGATTGCCGGTACCGACGGCACCATGCGTAAACGCCTGAAGACCACCGCGATGCGCGGTGAAGCCCACGTCAAGACAGGGACCCTGAACACTGTGCGGGCGATTGCCGGTTACAGCCGCGACGTCAACGGCAACACTTGGGCCGTGGTGGCGATCCTCAACGACAAGGCCCCGTTCGGCGCCTCGTCGGTGCTCGATCAGGTGCTGCTGGACCTGTATCGCCAGCCGAAAACGCCGCAAACCGCTTCGGTTCCATAAGACACCACAGAACCACTGTGGGAGCGAGTCGGCTCCGGGCGGCGCTCCGACGAAGACGGCAGCACATTCAACATGGATGTGTCTGATAGACCGCTTTCGCGAGCAGGCTCGCTCCCACAGGTAAAGCAAGCTCGTGACTAGTTCATCTCTCCCTGCACCCGATCCCTTCCCGCCTGCTTCGCCGCATAAACCCCCGAATCCGCGCGCAGCAATAGCGCATCCGCGCCCTCGCCGACCCGCCAGCTGGCAATCCCGAAACTGGCCGTGACGACCCCCACTTCGTCGATCGGTGCATTGCGCAGGCTTTGCCACAATTCCACCGCCAGCAGATGGGCCTGTTCGCCGCCGATGTCCGGGCACAGCACCATGAACTCTTCGCCGCCCAGACGGCAGAACACATCTGTGCGGCGCAGTCGTTGACCAATGCGCTCACACACCGCCTGCAACACCCGATCACCCACCGCATGGCCGTGCTGGTCATTGATGCGTTTGAAGTGGTCGATATCGAGCATGATCACCGACAGCTCGCCGCCACCACGCTCCACCCGGGCCATCTCGCCGGTCAGGCGCTCCTGGAAATAGCGGCGGTTGTGGATACCGGTCAGGGCGTCGGTGACCGATAGCGCGCGCAGCTCTTCTTCCACCCGCTTCATGTCGGAAATGTCCGAGATGTAGCCATGCCACAGTACGCCGCCACCGGGGAGTTCCTCCGGCGTCGCCTCTCCGCGGACCCAACGCAGGCCTCGCTGGGGCAGTTGCACTCGGTATTCCTCGCGCCAGGGACTGAGGGTGTCCGCCGAAGCGCGGATCGACGCACGGACACGAGTCGTGTCCTGGGGATGAATGCGCGTGAAGATCGCTTCAGCATTGAGCAGCAACACATCCGGTTCGAGCTCGTAGATCTCGCGAATACCGTCGCTGGCATAAATGACGCTGAAACGACCGTCGAACTCCATCTTGAACTGGTAAATCCCGCCGGGCACATGGGCGCTGAGCTTCTTCAACAACAGGTCCCGAGCTGCCAACGCCTCATGCACGCGTTTGCGTTCGGTAATGTCGATGCATACCGCCAGGTGCCCAACCCACAGGCCTTGTTCGTCGAGCACCGGAGTGGCCAGCATGTTCACCATCAAATGGCTGCCATCACCCCGCACCAGCGTCCACTCCCGCGCTTCATACCCACCCTCGATGCTGTTCTCGACCAACATCGCGTGGCAGGGTGGCACCGGCTTGCCGAATCGCGCGCTTAACTCGGCCGAACGTGCGGCGAGTTCCCGGGGCAAGTGCAGGTTTTCCAGGGTCATGTGCCCCACCACTTCGGCGGCGGCGTAGCCGAGCATTTGCTCGGCGCCGGCATTGAAGGTGCTGATCACCCCGCGCAGGTCCGTGGCGATGATCGCCACCTGGGTGGCGGCATTCAGCACCCCGCGCAACTGACCATGGGTGCCGCGCAGTTCCTGTTCGCGGGCGCGCAGTTCCTCGGTCCGTTGCTCGACCATTTTCAATGCCCGTTGTCGCTGGCTGACCAATACGTAGAGCAAGGCACTGAGCAGCACACTGAGCAAGCTTCCCAGCACCACCAGGGTGGTCACCGACGAATGATTGGCCTGCAGGAATGCCTCGCTGGGCTGGATATCGACTTGATAATCGTGATCAGCCAGGCGCAACAGCCGGGTCGCGGACAACTCGCTGACGGCGGGAGCGTTCGGCGACTCGAACAGTACTTCGTGCTGTTCATCGGTGGATAAGTCGAGGATGCGCACCGACAGATAATCACGACCAGACTCCGGCAAGCCGTCAGCCAGCAGCTGACGCATGCTGATCACCGCCATCACATAACCGAACGGCTTTCCGGTTGCGCCATCCGGGTGGTTGCGCAGCATGACCGGCGCGACCAGCAGTACACCCCGGGCATAGGCCGGTTCGATGCTGACCAGGTGCATCGGTTGCGACACCGCCATGCGCCCGTGCCGGTCGGCCCGTTCGAGGGTGGCGCGCCGCATCGGCTGCGCCAGCAAATCGTAGCCGAGCGGTGCGCCGAGTCTGCTTTGTGTCTGGCTGTACACCACCACCACATACTCATCCCGTTTGGCAGCCAATTGCAGTTGGCCGTCGGCATTGAGTTCGCGCAGCGTAAAACCGCTCAGGCCCTCATCCTGCACACGGCGCTCGAACGCCGCCCGCTGATCGCCACTGACCCGTTCGGCGAATGAATACGCCTGGGTGCGATGCAACAGAGGTAGGGTGTAGCCGTTGAATTCTTCTCGGGAAACCGAATCGGAATTGGCGAAGAAGCGGCGCAGACCATCGAGGCGCTGCTCCTGATCTTCGAAACGTTCTTCGATACGGCTGTAACGTTCACTGGCCAGCAGCTGAAAACGTTGCCGCAATTGATGTTGAAACAGATTGAGCGTCGACCAGGCCAGTAATCCCGTGAGAATCCCGCCCACGAGCAATACCAGGAGCGCGACCAGCCAGGCCGAGACATCTTCGCGGATAAAACCCAGGATTTTTGGGCGCACGGCGTGCAACGACATAAATACAACTCAGAACGCCAGGTGCGGGAAAGCCCTTTGGCCTTGAGTTGAGTTATAGCTATTAGCCACTAATTTGACCAGCGCTGAAAGAATCCAAGAGCCTTTAAAAACAAGGCTCTGTGGGTCCAGTCTTTTCGGGTATCAACGGGCCGTGATTTTCCACGCGCGGTGGATCTTGGCGTTGCGCGCAAAATCCGGATCGATGGTCTGGGCGGTGATCTCTTCGATCGCATAACGCTCGCAAAGATTGGGTTCCAGCTCGAACTTGCGGAAGTTGTTGGAGAAGTACAAAACCCCACCGGTGGCCAGCCGCGCCATGGCCAGGTCAATCAATTGCACCTGGTCACGCTGCACGTCGAAGATGCCTTCCATGCGCTTGGAGTTGGAGAAGGTCGGCGGATCGATGAAGATCAGGTCGTACTCGTCACGGCTCGCCTCCAGCCAGGCCATCACATCGCCCTGCTCCAGACGGTTCTTGTCGGAGAAACCGTTCAGCGACAGATTGCGCCGTGCCCAGTCCAGATAGGTCTTCGACAGGTCGACGCTGGTGGTGCTGCGCGCGCCGCCCTTGGCCGCATGAACACTGGCGGTGGCGGTGTAACAGAACAGATTGAGGAAGCGCTTGCCGGCCGCCTCTTTCTGAATGCGCAGGCGCATCGGCCGGTGGTCGAGGAACAGGCCGGTATCGAGGTAATCGGTGAGGTTCACCAGCAGCTTCACGCCACCTTCGTTCACCTCGACAAACTTGCCCTGCGCCGCCTGGCGCTCGTACTGCCTGGTACCACTCTGGCGCTCGCGGCGCTTGACCACCACGCGGCTCTTGTCGATGTTCAACGCCTGCGGAATCGCTGCCAGGGCATCGAACATGCGCGCCGAGGCTTTTTCCGGATCGATGGATTTGGGGGCGGCGTATTCCTGGACGTGGACCCAATCCTGATACAGGTCGATGGCCATGGAATATTCCGGCATGTCGGCATCGTAGACGCGGTAGCAGTCGATACCTTCACGCTTGACCCACTTGCCCAGGGCCTTGAGATTCTTTTGCAGGCGGTTGGCAAACATCTGCCCGCCTTCGCTCAGGCGAGGCTGCTCGACCACCGGCGCGGGGGCCGGAGTTGGCTTGATCGGGTTGCCGTTCTTGTTGTATTTGCGCTCTTGCGGCTCGCTCGGCGCCTGATCATATTCAGCCTGCTCACGCTCGGCCTGACGCTGTTCCGGGGTGCGACGTTCGCCGGTGACGAATTGATCCGGCAGCACTTTGATCAACAGCAGTTTGCACGGCAAGGCGCCGTTCCAGAACGAATACTGCTTGTGGCTGCGGATGCCCATGCGCTTGCCCAGGTCTGGCGCGCCAGTGAACACCGCAGCTTCCCAGTTCAGACAGGCCTGACGCAGACGCTCGCCGAGGTTCTGGTAGAGGTAGAGCAGGCTCGCCTCGTCACCCAGACGTTCGCCGTAGGGAGGGTTGCAGATCACCAGGCCTTTCTGGTTCTGGTCCGGACGCGGCTCGAACGTCGCGACTTCGCCCTGGTAGATTTTGATCCACTCGCTCAGGCCGGCACGCTCGACGTTATTGCGACCCGGTTGAATCAGGCGCGGGTCGGCTTCGTAACCGCGAATCCACAGCGGTGGCTTGGCCAGACCGGCGGCGGCGCGCTCGGCGGCTTCTTCATGGAGTTTTTTCCACAGCGCCGGCACGTGGCCGAGCCAGGCGGTGAAACCCCATTGCTCGCGGCGCAGGTTCGGCGCGATATCGGCAGCGATCATCGCCGCTTCAACCAGGAAGGTCCCCACACCGCACATCGGGTCCGCCAGCGCGCCGCCTTCGGCCGCGATACGTGGCCAGCCGGAACGGATCAGGATCGCTGCCGCGAGGTTTTCCTTCAGCGGCGCCGCGCCTTGCTGCAAGCGATAACCGCGCTGGTGCAGGCTGTGGCCGGACAGATCGAGGGACAGAATGGCTTCGCCACGGTCCAGACGCAGATGGATGCGCAGGTCGGGGTTGAGTTTGTCGATGGACGGACGGTCGCCCTGCGGCGTGCGCAGTTTGTCGACGATGGCGTCCTTGACCTTCAGCGCACCGAAGTGGGTGTTGTCGATACCCGAGCCATGACCGCTGAACTCGACTGCCAGGGTACCGTCATTGAGCATATGGTCTTGCCAGTCGATGTCGAGTACGCCGTGATAGAGATCTTCGGCGTCTTTCATCGGGAAACGCTTGAGCACCAGCAGCACCCGGTTGGCCAGGCGCGACCACAGGCACAGGCGATAAGCGGTTTCCATGGTGGCCATGCCGCGCACGGCAGAGGTGTGCTCACGTGCTTCCTCAAGGCCAAGCCCGACGGCTTCCTCGATAAGCAGGCCTTCAAGGCCTTTTGGGCAAGTGAGGAAGAGTTCGAAATGATCGGACATGAGGATTTCTGTGCCTTTGGCTGAGTGAACCGGCAACGCATTGCCGGCCCGGTTTTCAATCAGGCGCTTTTCTCGAAGAGCGCCCGCGTGGCACGAAGGTGTGCCGTCCCACCCTTGCTGCTCGGGTTAAAAGAGCTTAGATGCAAGGACAGATAAAAAAGTTGATGCAACAAAATGTCATAAGTCGACCCTTCGTCGAATAATCCCCACTGCAACGCGAGGCATTCTCACCAAAGGATCAACCGCTTCATCCTGCGGGGGGCCGATCATACAGGGCTTTGATCAATAAATACGCGGCGAACATCGTGTTACTTATGGCCATACCACATTAACGGTTACGTGCTTATGACAAAACGATCATTCCCTCGATGTGACGCATTGGTTAGAACTCAATACAGGTTGGCGCCGCAATGACGTCAACACCTTGGCTCGCCACGCTGGCAGCGAGCCCCCAACGGCAGAGTTTTTCTGCCTGACCTCGATTGAGGTCGACGCGATAAAAACAGTCAACAAGTGAGGGCTACACCCTATGAGAAGACTTAAGCGTGATCCGTTGGAAAGAGCATTTTTGCGCGGATATCAATATGGCGTTGGTGGCAAATCCCGTGAGCTTTGCCCATTTACTCTACCGTCGGTACGCCAAGCCTGGATTAACGGCTGGCGAGAAGGACGCGGCGACAATTGGGACGGTATGACCGGCACTGCGGGAATCCACAGACTCAACGAACTTCACGCCGTCGGCTAACACAGGGCACAACACTCCGACATACAATCTGATTACGCAACGAATTAACCACGCACGTCCCATCCGGACGGCGGGCTACGGCCCAGGGGCTCCTTCGAGGAGCCCTTTTTTATGCCCGAAAAACTACAGATGCTCATTGTGGCGAGGGGATTTATCCCCGTTCGGCGGCGCAGCCGTCGCAAAACCTGCTTGCGGGGTACTGTTGAAGAAAAACAAGGGCCGCTGCGCGACCCAACGGGGATAAATCCCCTCGCCACAAAAGCCCCTTGCGTTAGCGCAGGGCGGCGATAGCGTCGACCGACTCGCGAATCAATGCCGGGCCTTTGTAGATAAAACCCGAATAGATCTGCACCAGGCTTGCGCCCGCGGTGATTTTCTCGGCCGCGTGTTTGCCTTCGGTGATGCCGCCTGCCGCGATGATCGGCAAGCGACCGCCCAGCTCGGCCGCCAGCACCTTCACTGTGTGGGTGCTCTTGTCGCGAACCGGTGCGCCCGACAGACCGCCCGCCTCGTCGCCATGCTCCATGCCTTCGACGCCCACGCGGCTCAGGGTGGTATTGGTCGCGATGACCGCGTCCATACCGGTCTCAATCAATGCCTGGGCGACCTGGGCGGTTTCTTCGTCGGTCATGTCCGGGGCAATCTTGATGGCCAGCGGCACGTGTTTACCGTGACGCAGCGCCAGTTCCGCGCGACGTGCAGCCAGGTCGGCCAGCAACTGCTTGAGCGAGTCGCCGAATTGCAGGCTGCGCAGGCCCGGGGTGTTCGGCGAGCTGACGTTGACCGTCACGTAACTGGCTTGGGCGTAGACCTTGTCCAGGCAAATCAGGTAATCGTCGACCGCACGCTCGACCGGCGTATCGAAGTTCTTGCCGATGTTGATGCCCAGCACGCCCTTGTACTTGGCCGCCGCCACGCGGGCCAGCAGGTGATCGACGCCGAGGTTGTTGAAACCCATGCGGTTGATGATCGCCTCGGCTTCCGGCAGACGGAACAGGCGTGGCTTCGGGTTGCCCGGCTGAGGACGCGGGGTGATGGTACCGATTTCGACAAAACCGAAACCCAACTGCGCAAAGCCGTCGATGGCTGCACCGTTCTTGTCCAGACCCGCCGCCAGACCTACCGGATTCGGGAAGTCCAGGCCCATGACATTCACCGGCATCTTCGCCGGTGCCTTGCACAGCAAGCCGTTGAGCCCCAGACGCCCGCCCGCGCCGATCAGGTCCAGGGACAGATCGTGGGAAGTTTCCGGGGAAAGTTTGAACAACAGCTGACGGGCCAGGGTGTACATGGGCGGGTTGGACTCAGGGCGGCGAAAAGTGGCGGCGATTATAGCCGGGCACAGGTCCACAGGCGAGGCGCAAGCGAAAAACAGCCGGCGATGGCATATGCCTTGCACCTCCTCAGTCATCAGCACCCATGCCAACGACGGGATGCGTGCCAGGACAATGGCGTCGTTAGCCGGACTTGCGTGTGCAAGGAACCGGGACGACGCTTTTTTTTGCAAGGTGAACACGTGATGAACGAACCGTCAGCCGGCCCTCTGGCCTGGGTCAATGGCAGCGATGCCCCGGAAAAGACAGACATCAATCTGGGCTTCATGGCCCTGAGCGACTGCGCCTCGGTGGTGGTTGCCGCCACCCAGGGGTTCGCCCAGCCCTACGGCCTGACCCTGAACCTGAAGCGCCAGCCGTCCTGGGCCAATCTGCGGGACAAACTGGTCAGCGGAGAGCTCGACGCCGCCCACAGCCTGTACGGCTTGATCTATGCCGTGCACCTGGGCATCGGTGGCGTGGCCGCGACTGATATGGCCGTGCTCATGGGCCTGAACCAGAACGGCCAGAGCATCAACCTCTCCCACGGTTTACAGGGCCTGGGCGTGACCGGTCCTGAGGCACTGCACCGACACGTGCACCAATCTCGCCCAAAACTGACCTTTGCTCAGACCTTTCCCACCGGCACCCACGCCATGTGGCTGTATTACTGGCTCGCCAGTCAGGGCATTCATCCGTTGCAGGACGTCGACAGCGTGGTGGTGCCGCCCCCGCAAATGGTCGCGCACCTGCAAGCGGGCCGCATCGACGGTTTTTGTGTCGGCGAGCCCTGGTCCGCCAGAGCGGTGCAACAGAATCTGGGTTTTACCCTGGCGACGACCCAGACCATCTGGCCCGATCACCCGGAAAAAGTCCTGGGCTGCACCCGCGCCTTCGTCGAGCAATACCCCAATACCGCTCGGGCGCTGGTGATGGCAATCCTGCAAGCCAGCCGTTTCATCGAAGACAGCGCCGAAAACCGCCGCAGCACCGCGCAATTGCTCAGCGCACCGCAGTACCTCGACGCCCCGCTCGACTGCATCGAACCGCGTCTGCTGGGCGACTACGCCGACGGTCTCGGCAATCGCTGGCAAGACCCGCACGCCTTGCGTTTCCATGCTGATGGCGAGGTCAATTTGCCGTACCTGTCCGATGGCATGTGGTTCATGACCCAATTCCGTCGCTGGGGGTTGTTGCGCGACGATCCGGATTACCTCGCGGTGGCCCGTCAGGTCCAGCAACTAGACTTGTATCGAGAGGCTGCCAGTGCCGTCGGAGTCGCTTCTGCGGGCGAAGCAATGCGCAGCAGCCAGCTGATCGACGGCAGGGTCTGGGACGGGTCTGATCCGGCCGGTTACGCCCGCAGTTTCAAACTGCATGCCATGAGCGACAGCTCGCCCCTTATCGCCAGCCGCTGACAGGAGACTGCGAATATGTTGCGTATCCTGCTGATCAACGACACCGCGAAAAAAGTCGGGCGCCTGAAAGCGGCCCTGATCGAAGCCGGCTTCGAGGTGATCGACGAGTCCGGGCTAACCATCGACCTGCCCGAACGCGTCGAAACGGTGCGTCCGGACGTGATTCTGATCGATACCGAGTCACCCGGCCGCGATGTGATGGAGCAAGTGGTGCTGGTGAGCCGCGACCAGCCACGGCCGATCGTGATGTTTACCGACGAACACGACCCCGATGTGATGCGCCAGGCGATCAAGTCCGGGGTCAGCGCCTACATCGTCGAAGGCATTCATGCACAGCGCTTGCAGCCGATTCTCGACGTGGCCATGGCGCGTTTCGAAAGCGACCAGGCCCTGCGCGCGCAACTGCACGCCCGCGACCAGCAACTGGCCGAGCGCAAGCGTATCGAGCTGGCCAAGGGGCTGCTGATGAAAATGAAGGACTGCAACGAAGAAGAGGCCTATACCCTGATGCGCCGCCAGGCCATGAGCCGTCAGCAGAAGCTGATCCAGGTGGCGGAGCAAATCATTGCCATGAGTGAGTTGCTTGGCTGAAACCTGGAGTGAATGTTCTATCGCCTTCGCGAGCAGGCTCGACGCAATTCTCCCTGTGGGAGCGAGCCTGCTCGCGAATGACCGCAACACGGTCTCAAACTGTTGGCACAAATCTCGCTAGGTAATCGCTACAGGTAACCAACGGCGGTTGCCCCACCTACGACAAAGACGTCGCTCACCCCATTTGCCCCTGGCGAATCGGGTAGCGGCGTTTTTTTGTTTTGGCCCCATAGCTCGGGGCCGGTGGTGCGGCCCTGAGGCGCCCCACCTGCATGAATCCCGTTCGAGACTCCTATCAGCTGAGGTGCGCGATGAATTCAAGCTTCTGGAAATCCGGCCATACCCCGACCCTGTTCGCGGCCTTCCTCTATTTCGATCTGAGCTTCATGGTCTGGTACCTGCTCGGCCCCCTGGCGGTGCAAATCGCCGGTGACTTGCACCTGACCACCCAACAGCGCGGGCTGGTGGTGGCCACGCCGATTCTGGCCGGCGCGGTGTTGCGCTTTGTGATGGGCATGCTGGCTGATCGCCTGTCACCGAAAACCGCCGGCATCATCGGTCAAGTGATCGTCATTTGTGCGTTGTTCGGTGCCTGGAAGCTCGGGATCCACAGCTACGAGCAAGCGCTGCTGCTGGGCCTGTTCCTGGGCATGGCTGGCGCCTCTTTCGCTGTCGCCCTGCCCCTGGCATCGCAATGGTATCCACCGCAGCATCAAGGCAAAGCCATGGGCATCGCCGGGGCCGGTAACTCGGGCACCGTGCTGGCCGCGCTGATTGCGCCAGTGCTGGCAGCGGCGTTTGGCTGGAGCAATGTATTCGGCTTCGCCTTGATCCCGCTGATCCTGACCCTGATCGTCTTCGCCTGGCTGGCCAAAAACGCCCCCGAGCGGCCGAAAGCCAAGTCGATGGCCGACTACTTCAAGGCGCTGGGCGACCGCGACAGCTGGTGGTTCATGTTTTTCTACTGCGTGACCTTCGGCGGCTTCATTGGCCTGGCCAGTGCCCTGCCCGGTTATTTCAACGACCAGTATGGCCTGAGCCCGGTGACCGCCGGTTACTACACCGCGGCCTGCGTGTTCGGCGGCAGCCTGATGCGTCCTTTGGGCGGCGCCCTGGCTGATCGCTTCGGCGGCATCCGCACCTTGCTGGCGATGTACACCGTAGCGGCAATCTGCATCGCGGCCGTGGGTTTCAACCTGCCAAGTTCCTACGCGGCCCTGGCACTTTTCGTCTGCACCATGCTCGGTCTTGGGGCAGGCAACGGTGCGGTGTTCCAGTTGGTTCCACAACGCTTCCGTCGGGAGATCGGGGTGATGACCGGCCTGATCGGCATGGCTGGCGGCATTGGCGGTTTTGCCCTCGCCGCCGGCATGGGTGCGATCAAACAAAGCACTGGCAGCTACCAGATGGCGCTGTGGCTGTTCGCCAGTCTCGCTGTTCTCGCCTGGTTCGGCCTGCATGGCGTGAAACGTCGCTGGAGAACCACCTGGGGCTCGGCCGCTGTAACCGCTGCGCGCGTCTGAGGCGCCCATGAGCCTGCAACTGAGTTTTGCCGAAGCCAGCGCCATCGGTCCGCGCGACGAAAACCAGGACGCCCTGCGCCTGGTGACGCCGGCCCCGGCGCTGGCAGCCAGCAAGGGTTACCTGTTTGCCATCGCCGACGGCGTCAGCCAGTGTGCCGATGGCGGCCTGGCCGCCCGCTCTACGCTGCAGGCCCTGGCACTGGATTACTACGCCACCCCGGAAACCTGGGGTGTCGCCCAGGCACTGGATCGCCTGCTGATCGCACAGAATCGCTGGTTACAGGCCAACGGCAGTGGGCAACCGCTGCTGACTACGGTCAGTGCCCTGGTCTTGCGTGGCCGGCGCTTTACCCTGGCCCACGTCGGTGATTGCCGGGTGTATCGCTGGCATGCCGATCAATTGCAGCGGGTCAGCGAAGATCACGTGTGGAATCAACCGGGCATGCAGCATGTGCTCAAGCGGGCGTTGGGGCTCGATCAGCACCTGGTGCTGGATTTTCTCGACGGTGAATTGCGTCAGGATGAGAGCTTCGTGCTGCTCAGCGATGGTATCTGGGCGGTTCTGGGCGATACCGCGATTGCCGCCATACTGCGTGATCAACCGGATCTGGACCGCGCCGCGCAGACGCTGGTGAAGGCCGCGCACCTGGCCGGCAGCCAGGATAACGCCAGCGCTTTGCTGGTGCGGGTCGATGCCCTCGGCGAAACCAGCATTGGCGACGCGCTGATTCAGTTGCAGCAATGGCCGCTGCCGCCGACGCTGAAACCGGGCCAGGACTTCGAGGGTTGGCAGGTCGAAGCCATTCTCGGCCAGAGCCAGCAGTCACTGCTTTATCGAGTGCGTGACAGCCAGCAACAACCCTGGCTGCTGAAAACCCTGCCCAGTGCTCTGCATGATGATCACTTGGCCGGGCAAGCCTTGTTGTCGGAGGAATGGTTTCTCAAGCGTGTGGCCGGGCGACATTTTCCCGAGGTCCATGCCGCCAGTCAGCGTCAGCATTTGTACTACGTGATGCGCGAGTATTCCGGCTCCACCCTGGCGCAACTGCAGGCGCGGATCGGGACGTTGCCGCTGCCCCAGTGGCAGGACCTGGCCGAGCGGCTGCTCAAAGCGGTCGGCCTGCTGCATCGACGCCAGATCCTGCATCGAGACATCAAACCGGAAAACCTGCTGCTGGGGGACGATGGCGAGTTGCGCCTCCTGGATTTCGGGCTCGCTTACTGCCCCGGCCTGTCCGAAGACCAACCCTCTGCCCTGCCCGGAACCCCCAGCTACATCGCACCGGAAGCGTTTCGTGGTGAAGCGCCGACAGCGCAACAGGATCTGTATGCGGTCGGTGTGACCCTTTACTACCTGCTCACCGGGCATTTTCCCTACGGCGAAATCGAAGCTTTCCAGCGCCCACGGTTCGGCGTGCCCGTCAGCGCCAGCCGCTACCGTCCAGACCTTCCGGAATGGCTGGCGCTCGGCCTGGAACGCGCGGTAGCGGCGGATCCGGCTCAGCGCTTTGAAACCGCGGAAGAATGGTTGCTGCAGATAGAACAGGGGGAGCGCCGCAGCTTGAGTGTGCGCCCGCGACCTCTGCTGGAGCGTGAGCCGCTGAAAGTGTGGAGAACGTTGGCGCTGGTGTCGCTACTGATGAATCTGGCGCTGCTGTTTGCGGTATTTCATGGCTAAGCCTGCTCGCGAAGACGAACTGAACGTCGCTGCAATTGTTTCGACCTGCTCTATTACCGTTTCACAATGAGGAAAACACGATGAACGCAAAAGTCTGGCTGGTCGGTGCAGGCCCTGGTGATCCGGAATTGTTGACGCTCAAGGCCGTGCGGGCATTGAGAGAAGCGGATGTTGTGCTGATCGATGATCTGGTGAATGACGCAGTCCTTGAACACTGCAGCAACGCGCGAATCATTCCCGTAGGTAAACGCGGCGGCTGCCGCTCGACGCCACAAGCGTTCATTCACCGCCTGATGCTGCGCTACGCGCGCCAAGGCAAATGCGTGGTGCGGCTCAAGGGTGGCGATCCGTGCATTTTCGGGCGTGGCGGTGAAGAGGCACAGTGGTTGCGCGAGCGCGGGGTTGAGGCTGAACTGGTCAATGGCATCACCGCCGGGCTCGCGGGTGCCACACAATGCGATATTTCGCTGACCCTGCGCGGTGTAGCGCGCGGCGTGACACTGGTGACGGCCCATACCCAGGACGGCAGCAGCCTGAACTGGCAGGCGCTGGCCCAAAGTGGTACGACCCTGGTGATCTACATGGGCGTGGCCAAGCTCAGTGAAATACGTGAACAACTGTTGGCGGGCGGAATGAAAGCCGACACGCCGGTGGCGATGATCGAAAACGCTTCACTGCCGCAACAGCGGGAATGTCGGAGCGATCTGACAGACATGGAAGAAGCTGCCCACGCCTTCGAGCTGAAAAGCCCGGCGATTCTGGTGATTGGAACCGTAGCTGCCAGAGCAACGCAATCCCTATGGGAGCGTGACTTGTCGGATCGCAGCACCGCCGCGATAAGGGCGGATCAGTCAGCCTGAATCATCCGGAGCCACCCTCTGCGTCACCAAATCCCAAATCGCAGACAAAGAAAAGCCCGGCCTAAGCCGGGCTTTTCTCAGAGCTGCGGGCTAATTACTTAGCTTGAGCTTCAACCTGCGCTTCTACGCGACGGTTTACAGCACGACCAGCGTCAGTGGCGTTGTCAGCAACCGGGCGGGATTCGCCGTAGCCAACAGACTGAACGCGGGACGATTCAACACCGTACTGGTTGGTCAGAACTTGCTTAACGGCGTTTGCACGACGCTCGGACAGTTTCTGGTTGTAAGCGTCAGGACCGACGGAGTCAGTGTGACCTTCAACAGTGGTGCTGGTGGATGGGTACTGCTTCATGAAGTCAGCCAGGTTTTTGATGTCGCCGTAGCTGTTAGGCTTGACTACCGACTTGTCGAAGTCGAATTTCACGTCCAGCTCTACACGTACGACTTCAGCAACTGCTGGGCAGCCATCAGCGTCAACGGTAACGTTGGCTGGGGTGTCCGGGCACTTGTCGACGTTGTCGCACACGCCATCGTTGTCGCTGTCGGAGCAGACTTCAGCAGGTGCTGGAACCGGAGCAGCGGCTGGCTTGGAGCCGCCACCGAAGTTCACACCGATACCGACGCTAGGAGCCCACTCAGTGTTGCCCTGGTCGATGTTGTATTGAGCTTCAACGCCGGCACGGGCGTAGAAGTTGTCGGTGAAGTACAGCTTGGCGCCGCCACCAACGTTGGCGAAAGTGGAACGGTCACGGCCGTTCGAACCGTTCTGGTCGATGCTCTGGTCGGAGAAACCGGCCGAGACGTAAGGACGCAGCATGTCGCCTGGGTTGTTGAAGTGGTACAGAGCGTCCAGAGCGGTGTTAGCGCCTTTTACGTTCTTACCGTCGTCAGCACGGACGTTGTGAACTTCGTCGTAGCCCAGACGCAGTTCAACGTCGTCGGTCAGGAAGTAACCAACCGAGCCACCGAACAGGTTACCGTCGTTTTTGAAGTTACGGGTGCTGTCAAAGTACTCTTTCTTGGCGAAGCCTTCGATTTCAACTGCGCCTTGGCCCTGTGCCAGAGCGCCGATCGAAGTGGCGGCAATAAGAGAACCAATGGCCAAGCCCAAGGTGTTTTTCAGTTTCATCCGTTAAATCCCCATCTGGTGATTGTGAAGCAGTCCCGCAAACCGGGGGACAACTCGGCGGCAAGTCTATCAGAACTTGCCTACACGTAAGAGATATTTGCGCCGAACTAAGTTTCGGCAACGCCTGCAAATTTCTCACGCAATTTATCTAGAGCGCGTTTGTACCGCATTTTTGTTGCACTCAAGCCCATGTGCATGATGTCTGCGATCTCCTGAAATTCCAGCTCTGCGACAAATCGTAGCACCAGAATCTCGCGGTCGATCGGGTTCACATACACTAACCAGCGATCAAGTCCGCCCTTCTCCTCGGGTTTCGGCGCCTTTTCTTCGGACGCTTCTTCGAGGGGGTCCAGACTCAATGCGTCCATCAAGCGACGCTTTCGCCGTTCCTTCCGATACTGTGTGATGCACTCGTTGTACGTGATGCTATATAGCCATGTCTTGAACTTCGATTTGCCCTCGAAGTTCTTCAAGCCATACAACACCTTCAACATCACTTCCTGACAGACATCGTCTGCATCGCGATCGTTCCCGAGATATCGTGCACAGACGTTAAATAATGTTCTCTGGTAACGCCGCATCAGTTCTTCATAGGCGCGTGTAACATGAAACAGCTCGGTATGCGAGCGCGCGACCAACTCCTCATCAGAGAGCTCGCGGGGGTCGTAGCGCGTGGATAACGATTGGGCTTTATTCAAAACAAGTCGGGCCGACAGTCAGGTCAATGTCCACCGCAGCCTGCGTCTGCAGGCTTTTTTGCGGCGGCATACATTAGCAGGGTTTGCCGGGTTAGCGGCTACTCACATGCTGCTCAAGGAGGATCCGATTGGAAAGAGAGACTAGCTCACCTTCATCGGTCAGCAATGTGGTTTTAACCGTGCCGATCTCTTCGATCTGCCCTTCGACCTCGCCAACACGCACTTGTTGCCCAACCTGGTACAACTCACGCACATAGATTCCCGCAAGAATCTGACCGGCAATTTCCCGGCTTCCCAACCCCATGGCCAGCGCAACCGCCAGACCAACGGTAATCAAAACGATGACGATCACATGGTTGAGCAGGTCAGTCTTGACCTCCAACTGGCTGATCGCTACCGAGATACTGATGATGATCACCAGGCCCTGGGCAATTCGTCCCAATCCGGAAGCGTAGTCCAGGCCTACGCCTTCCGCGGCGCCGCGCACCAGGCCATTGGCCAGTTGCGCCAGCAGGACACCCACCAGCAGCACCAGCGCTGCACCGAATACCTTCGGCAAATACAACGCAAGCATATCCAGCGTAGCTGAAACTCGCTCAAGTCCAAGGGATTCTGCGGCAGAAACCAGAAAAATCAGCAGAACGAACCAATAAACGATTTTACCGATCAGCGTGGAGATCGGCACCTGGAGGCCGGCGCGTGACAGCAGCTTGGTCAGGCCGGTACCGCCCATCAGGCGATCGAGGCCCAGTTTGGCGAGCAATTTGGACAGCAGCGTGTCCAGCAGCTTGGCCACGACAAAACCCAGCAGCAGCACAACCAGTGCGCCAAACAGGTTCGGAATGAAGTTCGCAACCTTGGTCCATAACGCAGTCATTGCAGTGACGAGGCTCTGTGTCCAGAGATCAAGTTCCATATTCAATCAGCCTTATCAGCAGTGCGAGCGGTAGGTTTACGAAGACGGGACACCGGCGTCACGTGGGCCGAGCCGTTATTCAGAGCAATCATCAGCGCGGGCAGCCAGCGGCCCAGCAGGCTGAACAGATCACCGGCGCCGACCTGGCGGTTGGCGGTTTTCAGGACGCGACCAAGGCATGCATCGTCGTCCCGGGTGGACGGTGATGCCTTGAGCATGTCACGCAAAGACTGTTCAAACGGATCGTGCATACGCACCTCTCGTGATGTCTGTGAAAGACGCGGTCAAATTTGGTCGGGTCACATGGGTCACTTTCAAACCCAGCGCAAACGTCGGAATAACCACCACTGCCCGAGCGCCACCGAAATCATCAGCAGGCAGGCGACGAGGAAGCCATAGGGGCTTTCAGAAAACGGAATGCCCCCGACGTTGATCCCCAAAAGACCGGTCAGAAAACTCATCGGCAGAAAGATCCCGGTGATGATCCCGAAGCGATACATCGTGCGGTTCATGCGCACGCTCAATCGTCGATCTTCAGCCTCCAGGACCAGCCCCACCCGCTCCCGGGTCAATTCCAGCTCCTCGAGATAGCGGGTCAGGCTGTTGTTCAATTCGTTCCAGTAATCGCCATCGTCTTCGACGAACCACGGCAATTTGATGCGCGTCAGTTGACCAAAAATATCCCGCTGCGGAGCGAGAAATCGCTTCAACGCAGCCGCCCGGCGACGGATCTGTAAAACCTCTCCATGCTCGGGTGTATACCGTTCGTCGGCATCCAGCTTTTCTTCTTCCTCATCGACCACTTCCGAGAGGCAACTGACCAGATCCTGCACCTTGTTGGTGAGGTACTGCGCCATATAAAGGATGAGTTCAGAGGCGGTTTTCGGTCCCTTGCCATCCGCCAGTTGCACCAGCAACTCTTCGGTGGCGCGCAATGGACGCAAACGCAGGGAAATCACCCGCTGGGCGGAGCCGAAGATCCGTACCGACACCATGTCTTCAGGCTCGGCGCCCGGATTGAGGTTTACCCCGCGCAAAAATAGCAGCAGTTCGCTGTCCGAAAGCTGTAGAAGGCGCGGACGGGTGTTTTCTTCCAGCAGGAGGTCGCAGCTGAACTCGCTCAGACCGCTGGTCTTGCGCAGCCAGGTCTGGGTTTGCGGGTGACTGCGATCCCAGTGCAGCCACAGGCTTTCATGGGCCTGCAGCTGCAAGTCATCGAGTTCTGTCCGGGCTATCGAACGCGCACCGCCTTTACCGTCCAGCACAAGGGCATGTACCAACCCCCACTGCGCGTTTTCTTCCTCAAACATCCGCATTCCATTCTTCAAAAAAGTCGGCTGAATCTTACTCAGGCATTTTCAGCGGGCTTGGCGAAATGATCACGCCATTGTTGTCCGCATAGATGTAGTGGCCTGGGTGGAAGGTCACGCCGGCGAAAGTCACGGCAACGTTGAGGTCGCCGATGCCGCGCTTGTCGGTCTTCATCGGGTGACTGGCCAGCGCCTGCACCCCCAGGTCGGTTTGCGCGATAACGTCGACGTCACGGATGCAACCGTAGATCACCAGCCCTTCCCAGCCGTTATTCGCCGCCTTCTCGGCCAGCATGTCGCCCAGCAGCGCCCGACGCAGGGAGCCACCGCCATCGACCACCAGTACCTTGCCCTTACCGTTGAGTTCGACCTGATCCTTGACCAGCGAGTTGTCTTCGAAGCACTTGATGGTCACGATTTCGCCGCCGAAGGAATCACGGCCGCCGAAATTACTGAACATCGGTTCCAGCACCTGCACCAGCTCCGGGTAGGCGTCGCACAGGTCAGGCGTGAGGTAATGGATCATCGAGAAACTCCTGTAAAGAGGAAGACGGGACGAACATCACTGATGATTCAATCATCAAAAATGACTGGAACAGCTCAATCCGTCATATCTTAGCCGCAAGCCGATCAGAGCGAAATGCCCCTGACAGAGCGTCCAGCTTAGATCGTCGTGGTTAAATCCGCTTGATTGCCCGGCAGCGGTGTTTGTTGGTCCGCCAACCAGCGGGCCACCAACGGCCAGACCTCAGCCTGGGCGGCTTTGCTGACCAGCATTTCCACGTGACCGAAATTGTCGCCGAAGCCCTGATCGCGACCCAGATTGATAAATTGCTTGTGCTCGGAACCCATCTGATCGAACAACTTGCGACAAGCCCAGGCCGGATCCTGATGATCGCCCGCGGCGCTCACTGCCAGCACCGGCAACCTGACCTCGGCCAACCCTGCCCACCAGTCCTTGTCGGCATCGCCAAAGCGACCGAACAAGCCGTACCAGCGCATGCTTTCCAAGGCCAGACCGATCGGCTCGTCTTCCGGGCCGCGCTTGAGTCGTGAACCGGACAGCTGGGCAAAACGCTTGAGAATGAAACGCCCGCTCCACTCGACCGGCGGAATTTTCAACGGCCAATAGGTGCGGCTGACTTGCGTGCCGAAAAATGCCGCGGACGCCACCACCGGCTCGCCAATGTAACCACCACCCAGCGCTGCCGCCAGGGTGATGCCGCCCAGCGAATGGCCGATCCAGTGCGGGACCTGGCCGCTTTGCTCGCGAACGAATGCGCCAATGGCCGGCAGATCGTAACGCGCATAGTCGGCAACGCGGTTCTTGCGATAGTTCTGGTTGCGCTGGGACAAGCCGTGACCGCGCATTTCCGGAATCCAGACATCGAATCCCAGGCGCGTCAGATAAGCCCCCAGCCCCAGGCCCTTGGGGGAAAACCAGAAGCGTCGATTGGAAAAACTGCCATGCAACAGAATCACCGGCACGCCGCGCACGGAGTGCTCATCGGCCATGCCCAGGCGCGTCACAGCCAACTCGACGGTACTGTCAGGGCTGTTGGCGGGCTTCAATCGATAGACATCTTCGCTCAGATCACCGCGCCGTTCGGCGCTGATCAGGGCGACAGGAAATAGGTGGCTGCTGCTTTGCATAGTCTCTTGCACAAAAAAGGGCGGCATCCGGATGGAGCCCGCCCTGCTTGAATCTCTAAAAACAGCCGCCCCCCTGTAGGAGCACAGCTTGCTGGCGATGGCGATTTTGAAGACGCCATCGCGGGCAAGCCTCGCTCCTACAGTGAGCGGGCCGTTCACACACGATCAAGCCGAAGCCTGACCCTCAGCCAGGAAGAACCAGGTTTCCAGTACGGAATCGGGGTTCAACGAAACGCTTTCGATGCCTTGTTCCATCAGCCACTTGGCCAGGTCCGGGTGGTCCGAAGGACCCTGACCGCAAATGCCGATGTACTTGCCGGCCTTGTTGCACGCGGCAATGGCATTGGCCAACAACTTCTTGACCGCCGGATTACGCTCATCGAACAGGTGCGCGATGATCCCGGAGTCACGGTCCAGGCCCAGGGTCAGCTGGGTCAGGTCGTTGGAGCCAATGGAGAAACCGTCGAAGAATTCGAGGAATTCTTCAGCCAGGATCGCGTTGGACGGCAGTTCGCACATCATGATGACGCGCAGACCGTTGTCACCACGGGCCAGGCCGTTTTCGGCCAGCAGATCCACTACCTGGCTCGCTTCGCCCAGGGTGCGGACGAACGGCACCATGATTTCAACGTTGGTCAGGCCCATCTCGTTGCGTACGCGCTTGAGGGCGCGGCATTCGAGCTCGAAGCAGTCGCGGAACGATTCGCTGATGTAACGCGAGGCGCCACGGAAGCCCAGCATCGGGTTCTCTTCTTCCGGTTCGTAGAGCTTGCCGCCGATCAGGTTGGCGTATTCGTTGGACTTGAAGTCCGACAGACGCACGATGACCTTTTTCGGCCAGAACGCGGCGGCCAGGGTGCTGATGCCTTCGACCAGTTTATCGACATAGAAGCCGACCGGATCGTTGTAACCGGCGATGCGCTTGTCGACGCTTTCCTTGATATCCTGCGGCAGGCCGTCGTAGTTCAGCAGCGCCTTGGGGTGCACGCCGATCATGCGGTTGATGATGAACTCCAGGCGGGCCAGGCCCACACCGGCGTTCGGCAACTGCGCGAAGTCAAAGGCGCGGTCCGGGTTGCCGACGTTCATCATGATCTTGAACGGCAGCTCCGGCATGGCGTCCACGGAGTTTTTCTTGATGTCGAAGCCCAGTTCGCCTTCGAAGATGAAGCCGGTGTCGCCTTCAGCGCAGGAAACGGTCACGCCCTGACCGTCTTTCAACAGCTGGGTGGCGTTGCCGCAACCGACCACGGCCGGGATACCCAGCTCACGGGCGATGATCGCTGCGTGGCAGGTACGGCCGCCACGGTTGGTGACGATGGCGCTGGCGCGCTTCATGACCGGCTCCCAGTCCGGGTCGGTCATGTCGGACACCAACACGTCGCCTGGCTGGACCTTGTCCATCTCGGACACGTCCTTGATGATGCGGACCTTGCCGGCGCCGATGCGCTGGCCAATGGCACGGCCTTCCACCAGCACGGTGCCGGTTTCCTTCAACAGGTAACGTTCCATGACGTTGGCCTGGGTGCGGCTCTTCACGGTTTCCGGACGGGCCTGCACGATGTACAGCTTGCCGTCGTCACCGTCCTTGGCCCATTCGATGTCCATCGGGCACTGATAGTGCTTCTCGATGATCATCGCCTGCTTGGCCAGCTCGCTGACTTCGGCGTCGGTCAGGCAGAAACGCGCGCGATCGGCCTTGTCGACATCGACGGTTTTGACCGAACGACCGGCCTTGGCCTCGTCGCCGTAGATCATCTTGATGGCCTTGCTGCCCAGGTTGCGGCGCAGGATCGCCGGGCGACCGGCGGCCAGCGTGCCTTTGTGGACGTAGAACTCATCCGGGTTCACCGCGCCTTGTACGACGGTTTCACCCAGGCCGTAGGCGCCGGTGATGAACACCACGTCACGGAAGCCCGATTCGGTATCGAGGGTGAACATCACGCCGGCGGTGCCGGTTTCGGAACGGACCATGCGCTGTACGCCGGCCGACAGGGCTACCAACTTGTGGTCGAAGCCCTGGTGCACGCGGTAGGAAATCGCGCGATCGTTGAAAAGGGAGGCGAACACCTCTTTGGCGGCGCGAATGACGTTTTCGACACCACGGATGTTCAGGAAGGTTTCCTGCTGACCGGCGAAAGAGGCATCCGGCAAGTCTTCGGCAGTCGCGGAAGAACGCACGGCCACGGCCACATCAGGGTTGCCGGCGGACAGCGCGGCGAATGCGGTGCGGATTTCAGTGTTCAGTTTTTCAGGGAACTCGGCTTCCATGATCCATTGACGGATCTGGGCACCGGTCTTGGCCAGTGCATTCACGTCGTCGACGTCCAGGGCATCGAGGGCATCGTGAATCTGCTGATTCAAGCCGCTCAGTTCCAGGAAATCACGATAAGCCTGAGCGGTCGTGGCGAAGCCACCGGGCACCGATACACCGGCACCTGCCAGGTTGCTGATCATCTCGCCCAGGGATGCGTTCTTGCCCCCCACATGCTCAACATCGTGTTTGCCGAGCTTATCGAGGGAAACTACGTACTCTACCAAGGTGATCTCTCCACTAACTGTGTTGGAAAAGCTCAGAAGCCGGTCGCTCGGGGGAGCGTTTGCCGGCTGTATGGCCTGGACCTGGAAAATAAGTGAGAATGCGGGCCATTGGCGGCCGACAAATCGCGCCTATCATATCCAAGAATGCTCATTAGCTTAAGGCCCAAGGTGCAAATGAAACGATCTGCTTTCTTTATCTCCGATGGCACCGGCATTACTGCCGAAACCCTGGGTCAAAGCCTCCTGGCGCAGTTCGAAAACATTACCTTCAGCAAAGTCACGCGGCCGTACATCGACAACGTGGACAAAGCGCGGGCCATGGTACAACAAATCAACAAAGCCGCCGAAAACGACGGTTTTCGCCCGATTATCTTCGATACCATCGTCAATCAGGATATTCGTGAGATCCTCGCAACTTCCAATGGTTTCATGATTGACATTTTCTCGACCTTCCTGGCACCTCTCGAACAGGAACTGACCGAGCATTCTTCCTATACCGTCGGCAAGTCTCACTCCATCGGTGCCAACACCAACTACATGGAGCGCATCGAGGCAGTGAACTTCGCCCTCGACAACGACGACGGCGCCCGCACGCACTATTACGACAAGGCCGACCTGATCCTGGTAGGCGTGTCGCGCTGCGGCAAAACCCCGACCTGCCTGTACATGGCCATGCAATTCGGTATCCGCGCGGCCAACTACCCGCTGACCGAAGACGACATGGAACGCCTGCAATTGCCCAGCGCGCTGCGCGCCCATCATCACAAGCTATTCGGCCTGACCATCGACCCGGACCGACTCACCGCGATCCGCAACGAGCGCAAGCCCAACAGCCGCTATTCGAGCTACGCCCAGTGCGAGTTCGAAGTGCGCGAGGTGGAAAACCTGTTCCGCCGCGAGAACATTCCGAACATCAACTCCACGCATTTTTCCGTTGAAGAAATCTCCGCGAAAATTCTGGTGGAGAAAGGTGTGGAGCGGCGGTTCAAATAAATCTCTATTGCCTGTTCCGGCCTCATCGCCAGCAGGCTGGCTCCCACAGTTGATTTGTGTTCACCGCATATCCCCTGTGGGAGCCAGCCTGCTGGCGATTGAACGATAACGCGGTCCCCTAGATAACAAACAAATCCACAAACCGATTCACCGCTGTCGCCTCAAGCTTCTGCTGATCCTTGCACAACGCAAAAATCTCCTCGCTGCGCTGCCCGGTGAATCGTGTCAGCAAGTTCGCCTTGAACTTGTCTTCCAGCAACGGAATGCCCTCGGCACGGCGCCGACGGTGACCAATCGGGTACTCCACCACCACGTTCTCGGTGCTGGACCCGTCCTTGAAAAACACCTGCACCGCATTGGCAATGGAGCGTTTGTCCGCTTCCAGGTACTCGCGGGTGTAACGCGGGTCCTCGACGATGACCATTTTGTCGCGCAGCACATCGATGATCGGATGCGCCTTGTGGAAGTCATCTTCGTAGTATTCGGCCACCAGATTGCCGAAGGCCAGCGGCACGGCGGTCATGTACTGGATACAGTGATCGCGGTCGGCGGCATTGGCCAAGGGGCCGACCTTGGAAATGATGCGGATCGCCGATTCGTGGGTGGTGATGACGATTTTGTCGATTTCGTGCAGGCGATTACGGACTTGCGGGTGCAGGGTCACTGCCGCTTCGCAGGCCGTTTGCGCGTGGAACTCGGCAGGAAAGCTGATCTTGAACAGCACGTTTTCCATCACATAGCTGCCGTACGGGCGAGAGAAACTGAAGGCACGCTTGTCGTCGGCCTTGAGCGCCAGATCGTTATTGGTGTGGCTGAACAACACGTCGTAGAAGCCCCACTGCCTGGCGCTCAAGACACCAGGAATACCCATCTCGCCCCGCATCGCGATGTCTGCCAGACGCACGCCACGGCTTGAGGCATCACCGGCCGCCCAGGATTTGCGTGAGCCGGCATTCGGCGCATGACGATAGGTGCGCAACGCCTGGCCATCGGCAAAGGCGTGGGACAACGCCGACAGCAGTTGCTCGCGGTTGGCCCCCATCAGTTTGGCGGTGACCGCGGTCGACGCGACTTTCACCAGAATGACGTGATCGAGGCCGACACGATTGAACGAGTTTTCCAGAGCGATCACGCCTTGAATTTCATGAGCCATGATCATGGCTTCGAGCACAACGCGTACAGTCAGCGGTGCATCGCCATTGGCCAGGCGTTTTTGTGACAGGTGGTCGGCCACCGCGAGAATGCCGCCCAGATTATCTGAAGGGTGCCCCCACTCGGCGGCGAGCCAGGTGTCGTTGTAGTCGAGCCAGCGCACGATGCAGCCGATGTCCCACGCGGCTTTCACCGGGTCCAGACGATAATGGGTGCCGGGAACCCGCGCGCCGAACGGCACGACAGTGCCTTCGACCACAGGTCCCAGGTGCTTGGTGCATTCGGGAAAGCGCAGCGCCAGCAGGCCGCAGCCCAAGGTGTCCATCAGGCAGTTGCGGGCAGTGTCCAGGGCTTCTGCGGATTCGATCTTGAAGTTGAGGACGTAATCGGCAATGTCCTGCAGGACCTGGTCATAGTCCGGACGATTGTTCAGGTCAACGTTGGCGCTCATGTTCGATTCACTCTGCAAGTGGTTCGTTGATGGGACCTCGGTTCAAGTCAATCTCAGTGGTGGCAAATTTTTATTGTTCACATGCAATCCACTGTGGGAGCGAGCCTGCTCGCGAAAGCGGTGTGTCAGTCGACATTTATATTGAATGTCAGTCCGTCTTCGCGAGCAGGCTCGCTCCCACATTGGTTCAATGTCGGATCAGAAAGAATCGCCCGGCACGCGAACGTAGCCTTCCATCAACACCCGCGCACTGCGACTCATGATGGCTTTGTTCACAGTCCATTCACCCTCGACCTGGCTGGCTTCGGCGCCGACGCGCAAGGTGCCCGACGGGTGCCCGAAGCGCACGGCATTGCGTTCGACACCGCCCGCCGCGAGGTTGACCAAGGTGCCGGAAATCGCCGCCGCCGTACCGATTGCCACCGCTGCGGTGCCCATCATCGCGTGGTGCAGCTTGCCCATGGACAACGCGCGTACCAGCAGGTCGACATCACCGGCGGCAATCGCCTTGCCGCTGGACGCCACGTAGTCCGCAGGCTTGGCGACAAACGCCACCTTCGGCGTGTGCTGCCGCTTGGCCGCTTCATCAATGTTGGAAATCAGGCCCATGCGCAGTGCGCCGTAAGCGCGGATGGTTTCGAACATCAACAACGCTTTCGGGTCGCCGTTGATCGCGCCCTGCAACTCGGTGCCGGTGTAACCGATGTCTTGGGCATTGACGAAAATGGTCGGAATGCCGGCGTTGATCATGGTGACTTTGAGCGTGCCGACGCCCGGCACGTCCAGATCATCGATCAGGTTGCCGGTGGGGAACATCGAACCACCGCCACCCTCTTCTTCCGCTGCCGGATCGAGGAATTCGAGTTGTACTTCGGCAGCCGGGAAGGTCACACCGTCGAGTTCGAAGTCGCCGGTTTCCTGCACTTCACCGTTGGTGATCGGCACGTGGGCGATGATGGTCTTGCCGATGTTGGCCTGCCATACACGAACCACGGCAACGCCGTTGTGCGGAATGCGACTGGCATCCACCAGGCCATTGCTGACGGCGAACGAACCGACCGCCGCCGAAAGGTTGCCGCAGTTGCCGCTCCAGTCGACGAAAGGCTTGTCGATGGACACCTGTCCGAACAGGTAGTCGACGTCGTGATCGGCCTTGGTGCTTTTCGACAGGATCACGGTTTTGCTGGTGCTGGAGGTCGCGCCACCCATGCCGTCGATTTGCTTGTCGTAGGGATCCGGGCTGCCAATAACGCGCAGCAACAGAGCGTCCCGGGCCGGGCCCGGAACCTGTGCCGCTTCGGGCAGGTCCTTGAGGCTGAAGAACACGCCTTTACTGGTGCCGCCACGCATATAGGTGGCGGGAATTTTGATCTGCTTGGCAAAATGAGCTGCGTGAGACATGAGTGCTCCTTCAAAAACAGGCACGGGACCAAAGTCCCATGCCCGTACAGCCTGTATTAGACGGCAACCGCCGACTCTTCGAGGAAGTCCTGGGCGAAGCGTTGCAACACGCCGCCCGCCTCGTAGATCGACACTTCTTCTGCGGTGTCGAGGCGGCAAGTCACTGGCACCTCGACGCGCTCGCCGTTCTTGCGATGGATCACCAGCGTCAGCTCGGCGCGCGGCGTGCGATCGCCGATCACGTCGTAGGTTTCGCTGCCGTCGATGGCCAGGGTGTGGCGGTTGGTGCCCGGCTTGAACTCCAGCGGCAACACGCCCATGCCTACCAGGTTGGTGCGGTGAATGCGCTCGAAACCTTCAGCGGCAATCGCTTCCACACCCGCCAGACGCACGCCCTTGGCCGCCCAGTCGCGGGACGAACCCTGACCGTAGTCGGCACCGGCGATGATGATCAGCGGCTGCTTGCGATCCATGTAGGTTTCGATGGCTTCCCACATGCGCATGACCTGGCCTTCCGGCTCCACGCGTGCCAGCGAACCCTGCTTGACCTTGCCGTTTTCCTGGACCATTTCGTTGAACAGTTTCGGGTTGGCGAAGGTCGCGCGTTGCGCGGTTAGGTGGTCACCCCGGTGAGTCGCGTAGGAGTTGAAGTCCTCTTCCGGCAAGCCCATTTTCGCCAGGTACTCACCGGCGGCGCTGTCCAGCATGATGGCGTTGGACGGCGACAGGTGATCGGTGGTGATGTTGTCCGGCAATACCGCCAGCGGGCGCATGCCCTTGAGCGGACGTGCCCCGGCCAGCGCACCTTCCCAGTACGGCGGACGGCGGATGTAGGTGCTCATCTCGCGCCAGTCGTACAGCGGCGCCACTTTCGGGCCGGTGTCTTCGTGGATGGCGAACATCGGGATGTAGACCTGACGGAACTGCTCCGGTTTGACCGACGCTTTCACCACGGCGTCGATTTCTTCGTCGCTTGGCCAGATGTCTTTCAGGCGGATTTCCTTGCCATCGACCACGCCCAGCACGTCTTTCTCGATGTCAAAGCGGATGGTCCCGGCGATGGCATAAGCGACCACCAGCGGTGGTGAGGCGAGGAACGCCTGCTTGGCGTACGGGTGAATCCGGCCGTCGAAATTGCGGTTGCCGGACAGTACGGCAGTGGCGTACAGGTCGCGGTCGATGATCTCTTGCTGGATCACCGGATCCAGCGCACCGGACATGCCGTTGCAGGTGGTGCAGGCAAAGGCCACGACGCCGAAGCCGAGCTGTTCCAGCTCATCGGTCAGGCCGGCTTCGTCCAGATACAGCGCCACGGTTTTCGAACCTGGCGCCAGGGACGATTTGACCCACGGCTTGCGGGTCAGGCCGAGCTTGTTGGCGTTGCGCGCCAGCAGGCCGGCAGCGATCACGTTGCGCGGGTTGCTGGTGTTGGTGCAGCTGGTGATGGCCGCGATGATCACCGCGCCGTCGGGCATTTGGCCGGGTACGTCTTCCCACTTCCCGGAGATGCCTTTGGCCGCCAGATCCGACACCGCCACACGGGCGTGCGGGTTGCTTGGACCTGCCATGTTGCGTACTACCGAAGACAGGTCGAAGGTCAGGCCACGCTCGTACTGCGCGCCCTTCAAGCTGTCGGCCCAGAGACCGACCTGCTTGGCGTAGTTCTCGACCAACTGCACCTGCTCGTCTTCGCGACCGGTGAGTTTGAGGTAGTCGATGGTCTGCTGATCGATGTAGAACATCGCCGCGGTGGCGCCGTATTCCGGGGCCATGTTGGAAATGGTGGCGCGGTCGCCGAGGGTCAGCGCGGAGGCGCCTTCACCGAAGAATTCCAGCCATGCACCGACCACTTTTTGCTTGCGCAGGAATTCGGTCAGCGCCAGCACCATGTCCGTGGCGGTGATGCCCGGCTGCAGCTTGCCGGTCAGTTCGACGCCGACGCTTTCCGGCAGACGCATCCACGACGCGCGACCGAGCATCACGCTCTCGGCTTCCAGGCCACCGACGCCGATGGCGATCACACCCAGCGCATCGACGTGCGGGGTGTGGCTGTCGGTGCCGACGCAGGTGTCGGGGAATGCAACGCCGTCGCGCACTTGAATCACCGGAGACATTTTCTCCAGGTTGATCTGGTGCATGATGCCATTGCCCGGCGGGATCACGTCGACGTTCTTGAACGCCTTCTTGGTCCAGTTGATGAAGTGGAAACGGTCTTCGTTGCGACGGTCTTCGATGGCGCGGTTCTTCTCGAACGCCTCGGGATCGAAGCCGCCACGCTCGACGGCCAGGGAGTGGTCGACGATCAGTTGCGTCGGCACCACAGGGTTCACTTGCGCCGGGTCACCGCCTTGCAAGGCGATGGCGTCACGCAGGCCGGCGAGGTCCACCAGTGCGGTCTGGCCGAGGATGTCGTGGCACACCACGCGGGCCGGGAACCATGGAAAATCGAGGTCGCGCTTGCGGTCGATGAATTGCTTCAGGGACTCGGTGAGCGTGGCCGGGTCACAGCGACGCACAAGGTTTTCCGCCAGCACGCGGGAGGTGTACGGCAGGGTGTCGTAGGCGCCGGGCTGGATGGCCTCGACCGCCGCGCGGACGTCGTAGTAATCCAGATGGCTGCCGGGCAGCGGTTTACGGAATTCTGTGTTCATCGGTCAGGACTCGGTCACGGTAAATACAAAAAGGGTGGGGCCTGGCACAGTTCCTGAAATGGACTCGGTCTAATGTGGGAGCGGGCTTGCTCGCGAAAGCGGTGTATCAGTCGACATCAATGTTGAATGTCAGTCCGTCTTCGCGAGCAAGCCCGCTCCCACAATGGCCACCGGTTCATTCAGTAACCAGCGCAGTTGCCCCCACCATTCAGCGTTGTTCGATTGGCACGAACTTGCGCTGTTCGACGCCGACGTACTCGGCGCTCGGGCGGATGATGCGGTTGTTGGCGCGTTGTTCGTACACGTGGGCAGCCCAGCCGGTCAGGCGCGAGCAAACGAAAATCGGTGTGAACAACTTGGTCGGGATGCCCATGAAGTGGTACGCCGAGGCATGGTAGAAGTCGGCGTTCGGGAACAACTTCTTCTGTTCCCACATGGTGGCGTCGATCGCTTCGGAAACCGGGAACAACACCTTGTCGCCCACTTCAGCGGCGAGTTTTTTCGACCAGCCCTTGATCACTTCGTTACGCGGATCATTGTCCTTATAGATCGCGTGGCCGAAGCCCATGATCTTGTCCTTGCGCGCCAGCATGCCGAGGGTGCCCTCGACCGCTTCCTCTGGCGACGAGAAGCGCTCGATCATTTCCATCGCCGCTTCGTTGGCGCCACCGTGCAGCGGACCGCGCAGCGAACCGATGGCCGCGGTGATGCAGGAGTACAGGTCCGACAGGGTCGATGCGCAAACCCGTGCGGTGAAGGTCGAAGCGTTGAACTCGTGCTCTGCGTAGAGGATCAACGACACGTTCATCACTTTGACATGCAGCTCGCTCGGCTTTTTGCCGTGCAGCAAGTGCAGGAAGTGACCGCCGATGGACGGCTCGTCGCTCACGCAATCGATGCGCTTGCCTTCGTGGCTGAAGCGATACCAGTAGGTCATGATCGCCGGGAACGCGGCCAGCAGGCGATCGGTCTTGTCGTGCTGCTCGCAGAAGTCTTTCTCTGGCTCCAGGTTGCCCAGGAACGAGCAACCGGTGCGCATCACGTCCATCGGATGGGCGTCGGCAGGGATGCGCTCCAGCACTTCTTTCAAGGCTTGCGGCAGGTCGCGCAGCTTGCTCAGCTTGCTGATGTAGGCTGCCAGTTGGGCTTTGCTCGGCAATTCGCCGTACAGCAGCAGGTAAGCGACTTCTTCGAATTGAGCGTCAGCCGCCAGTTCGCGAACGTCGTAGCCGCGATAGGTCAGCCCTGCGCCCGACTGGCCCACGGTGGACAGTGCGGTTTGCCCGGCAACCTGGCCACGGAGCCCGGCGCCACTGAGTACTTTTGCTTCGGCCATTGCTGCCTCCAATCTTGAATTTATTAGGGAGTTATTCGACTTACTTCTTCGCCGCAAACAACGCATCGAGCTTCTGCTCGAAGGTGTGGTAGTCGATGCGATCGTAAAGCTCCATGCGCGTCTGCATGGTGTCGATGACGTTTTGCTGCGTGCCGTCGCGGCGGATCGCGGTGTAGACGTTTTCCGCCGCCTTGTTCATGGCACGGAAGGCCGATAGCGGATACAGCACCAGGGACACGTCGGCAGCGGCGAGTTGCTCGGTGGTGTACAGCGGTGTCGCGCCGAATTCGGTGATGTTGGCCAGGATCGGGGCTTTCACGCGGCTGGCGAACAGTTTGTACATCTCCAGTTCGGTGATGGCTTCCGGGAATACCATGTCGGCGCCAGCCTCGATGCACGCCGCCGCGCGATCCAGAGCGGACTCCAGGCCTTCCACGGCCAAGGCGTCGGTGCGAGCCATGATCACGAAGCTGTCATCGGTACGGGCATCGACGGCCGCTTTGATGCGGTCGACCATTTCCTGCTGCGACACGATTTCTTTATTAGGACGGTGACCGCAACGCTTGGCGCCGACCTGGTCTTCGATGTGAATCGCTGCCGCGCCGAACTTGATCATCGATTTGACGGTACGGGCGACGTTGAACGCCGAAGAACCGAAACCGGTGTCCACGTCCACCAGCAGTGGCAGATCGCAGACGTCGGTGATGCGGCGCACATCGGTTAACACGTCATCCAGACCGGTGATGCCCAAGTCCGGGACACCGAGGGAGCCGGCAGCGACACCGCCGCCGGACAGGTAAATCGCCTTGAAACCGGCACGCTTGGCCAGCAGCGCGTGATTGGCGTTGATCGCGCCGACCACTTGCAATGGATGCTCGCTGGCGACCGCATCGCGGAAACGCTGGCCTGGAGTGCTCTTGTTGGAACTCATGACTCACCTCGTTTGGCTGTCGGATTGACGCCGTCCTGGTAGTGACGGGCGATGTTGCGTTTGGAAGCGCCGATGTGACGGCGCATCAACAACTCGGCCAGTTCACCGTCACGGTCGGCGATGGCATCGAGAATTCGGTGGTGTTCGGCAAAGGCCTGGTGCGGGCGATTGGGCGTGGTGGAAAACTGGATGCGATACATGCGCACCAATTGATAGAGCTCGCCACAGAGCATTTGCGTCAGGGTGCGGTTACCGCTGCCCTGGATGATTCGGTAGTGGAAGTCGAAATCGCCTTCCTGCTGGTAATAGCCTCGGCCAGCCTGGAACGCTTCATCGCGCTCGTGGGTTTCGAGGACGCGCCGCAGTTCGTCGATTTCTTCGACGCTCATGCGCTCGGCCGCCAGACGACAGGCCATGCCTTCGAGCGATTCGCGGATTTCGTAAAGCTCCAGCAGCTCCGCGTGATTGAGCGACACCACCCGTGCCCCGACGTGCGGTACGCGCACCAGCAGGCGCTGCCCCTCCAGCCGGTGGATGGCCTCGCGTAGCGGACCGCGGCTGATGCCATAGGTACGGGCCAGCTCCGGCTCGGAAATTTTGCTGCCAGGAGCGATCTCGCCCTTGACGATAGCCGCCTGAATACGCCGGAAGACGTTCTCGGACAGTGTTTCCGAATCGTCCTGGACGGTAAGCGGCGGATCGAGTTGCTCCAGCATATTGTCGACACCTTTAAAACCAATGCGGCAAAAACTAGCGAAAACAGCGGCCGCAGTCAAAGGATAAATAGATATTGTCGACAATCGTCTAATAACCGCTTGCACCAACACGATGCAGCAACTCTGGTTATAGCCGCCCGCCAGCGCTGGCGCCATCAAACCACCGTGCTAGAATGCCGCCCGCATTTGTTTGTCACATCTGCACTGTCTGTCATAAATAGCTGATAGGCATACGAGGAGCTTGCGCAGCAATGCCAGGGTCTTGAATCGAAATACAGACCGCTGCGCACCAGGATTTATGAGACTCAAGCCCTTCTCCACATTCCTTTGTTTTCTTTGCCTGCCCGGTTTTGCAGTGGCGGGGGAAAAGACTGTGTATGGCCTCAATGAGTACGCGTCGCTGGGTGGCATCGACCTTGAAGTCGCCGCCAAACTCGATACCGGGGCGAAAACCGCTTCCCTGAGTGCCCGCGACATCAAGCGTTTCAAACGCAATGGCGAATCCTGGGTACGCTTCTATCTGGCCATCGACGCCGCCCATTCGCACCCGATCGAACGACCGCTGGCCCGCGTCAGCAAGATCAAGCGCCGCGCCGGTGACTACGATCCGGAAGAAGGCAAGAAGTACACCGCCCGTCCGGTGATCGAACTGGATATCTGCATGGGCTCGGCCTTACGCAGCATCGAAGTGAACCTGACCGACCGTAGCGCGTTCCAATACCCGCTTTTGATCGGCTCCGAAGCGCTCAAACGCTTCGATGCACTGGTCGACCCCAGTCTTAAATACGCTGCCGGCAAACCCGCCTGCGCCACCGACGCTCATACCGCAGAGTAATTCCAATGCGCTCTCTTACCCTTCATCTGAAAATGCTGATCGCCATCCTGGTGGTGCTGGGCATTTCAGTCACGGCCTATCAGATCTTCGTGCTGGGCATTCCCGTGACCGAAGACGCCACCGACGACTTGTGGAACATCGACGCCAAGGTCGAGTTCGTCGCCAGTGCCAAGGACCCGGTCAAGATCCAGATGTTCGTGCCACCGTTGAGCCGCGACTACGTCAGCCTCAACGAAAGCTTCATCTCCAACAACTATGGGGTGGCGGTCAACCGCGTCGACGGCAACCGCAAGGTCACCTGGTCGGCACGTCGGGCCAAAGGCAACCAGACCCTTTATTACCGCCTGGTGCTGACCAAGCGCTACAGCGCCGAAAAAACCAAGATCAAGGGTCCGACTTTCCGCGACAGCATCGCCATCGAAGGCCCGGAAAAAATCGCCGCCGAAGCCCTGCTCGCGCCGATCCGCCAACACTCGGCCGACGTCGAAACCTTCGTCGGCGAAGCGATCAAGCGTGTCAACAATGTCAACGACGACAACGTGAAGCTGCTGCTGGCAGGCGATCCGTCCACCGCGCAAAAAGCCAGGATCGTTGAACTGGTGCTGTCCATCGCCCATGTGCCGGTGGAAAAGGTCCACACCATTCGCCTGGTGGCCGATCAACCGCAAACCCCGGAACTCTGGCTGCGCAGCTTCAACGGCACCGACTGGCTGTACTTCAACCCGGAAACCGGCGAACAGGGCCTGCCGACCGACCGCCTGCTGTGGTGGACCGGCGATGAAAACCTGATCACCGTCGATGGTGGCAAGAAAGCCACCGTCACCTTCAGCATGAACAACAGCGAAATGAACGCCATTCGCCTGGCCAAGCTGACCGACGAAAACACCGACGCCAACTTCCTCGAATACTCGCTGTACGGCTTGCCGCTGCAAACCCAGCAAACGTTCATGATCATGGTGATGATCCCGATCGGCGTGCTGGTGATCCTGATCCTGCGCAACCTGATCGGCCTGCAGACCCTCGGCACGTTCACCCCGGTGCTGATCGCCCTGGCCTTCCGTGAAACCCAGCTTGGCTTCGGCATCGTGCTGTTCACGATCATCACCGCCCTGGGGCTGTCGCTGCGCTCCTACCTGGAACACCTGAAACTGCAAATGCTGCCGCGGCTGTCGGTGGTGCTGACCTTCGTGGTGGTATTGATCGCGGCCATCAGCCTGCTCAGCCACAAACTCGGCCTGGAGCGCGGGTTGTCGGTGGCGCTGTTCCCGATGGTGATCCTGACCATGACCATCGAACGCCTGTCGATCACCTGGGAAGAACGCGGCGCCAGCCATGCCATGAAAGTGGCGATCGGCACCCTGTTCGCCGCCACCCTGTCACACCTGATCATGAGCGTGCCGGAACTGGTGTATTTCGTGTTCACCTTCCCGGCGATCCTGCTGATCCTGGTGGGTTTCATGCTGGCGATGGGTCGCTATCGCGGCTACCGCCTGACCGAACTGGTGCGTTTCAAGGCCTTCCTGAAAAAGGCTGATGCCTGATGTTCGGTTTCTGGAAGACCTGGAAGGCCCTGGAAGCCCGGGGCATCATGGGGATCAATCGGCGCAACGCAGACTATGTGCTCAAGTACAACAAGCGCAGCCTGTACCCGATCGTCGATGACAAGATCATCACCAAGGAACGCGCCATCGCCGCCGGTATCCATGTGCCGGAGCTGTATGGGGTGATCTCCACCGAAAAGGAAATCGACAAGCTCGACGAGATCATCGGCGAGCGCAGCGACTTCGTGATCAAACCGGCCCAGGGCGCGGGCGGCGACGGCATCCTGGTGATCGCCGACCGCTTCGAGGGGCGCTATCGCACGGTGTCCGGCAAGATCATCAGTCACGAGGAAATCGAGCATCAGATTTCCAGCATCCTCACCGGGCTGTATTCCCTCGGCGGACACCGCGACCGGGCGCTGATCGAGTACCGGGTGATTCCGGACCAGATCTTCAAAAGCATCAGCTACGAAGGCGTGCCCGATATCCGCATCATCGTGCTGATGGGTTATCCGGTCATGGCCATGCTGCGCCTGCCGACCCGCCAGTCCGGCGGCAAGGCCAACCTGCACCAGGGCGCCATCGGGGTCGGTGTCGACCTTGCCACCGGCCTGACCCTGCGCGGCACCTGGCTGAACAACATCATCACCAAACACCCGGACACCACCAACGCGGTGGACGGCGTGCAACTGCCCTACTGGGACGGCTTCATGAAACTCGCCGCCGGTTGCTATGAGTTGTGCGGCCTGGGCTACATCGGTGTCGACATGGTGCTCGACCAGGAAAAAGGCCCACTGATCCTCGAGCTCAATGCCCGACCAGGCTTGAACATCCAGATTGCCAATGATTGCGGCCTGACCTTGCGCACCCATGCGGTCGAGGCGCGACTGGAAGAGCTGAAAGCTCGCGGCGTGACCGAAACCGTCGAAGAACGCATAGCGTTTGTGCAGGAGATGTTCGGGCATATTCCGCCGGTTGAAGGTTGACCCCTGTACTTGTGAATTGATTTGGCTTTTTGTGGTGAGGGGATTTGTCCCCTCGCCACAGGTTTCTCATCACCGATCATACTGCCGCATCCGATCTACCAATCCCCGACATCCCCTCTAGGAGCAATTCCCCGAGGGGACTACAATCGCCACCCCGCCTCGATGGCCGATCCAACCCGCCCATGCTGACCTGTTCCGTACACCCCCTGCCCTATCGCGCCAACCCCGCCGACTATTTCGCGGCTATCCGTCATGCCCCCGGTGCCGTACTGCTCGACAGTGGCCGCCCCAGCGCCGAGCGTGGCCGGTTTGACCTGCTCAGCGCCTGGCCGCTGGAACAACTGACGGTAGCGCCTGACGAACGTGGCGGCAGTTTCCTGCAACGCCTGCGGGATAATCTGACTCGACTGGGTGAAGCATCGTTGCCGGCACCCTATGAGTTGCCGTTCGCGGGCGGTTTGATCGGCTACCTGAGCTATGACTTCGGCCGCCACCTGGAAAATCTGCCAAACCAGGCGCAGGACGACCTGCAACTGCCGGATGCGCGTTTCGGTCTGTACGACTGGGCGCTGATCAGCGATCACCACCAGGCCACCAGTCAACTGGTGTTTCACCCGACGCTGGCCGACAGTGAGCGCCAACGCTTGATCCAGCTGTTCAGCCAGCCCGCCGCTGAGGCCGTCGGGTCGTTCACACTGCAAGCGCCTATGCAGCCCGACCTGAGCGTTGATCAGTATCGGCAGGCCATCGAGCGCATTCAGCAATATATCCAGGCCGGTGACTGCTATCAGGTCAACTTTGCCCAGCGTTTTCGCGCGCCCTGTCAGGGTGACCCATGGGCGGCGTATTGCGCGCTGCGGCTGGCGTGCCCGACGCCGTTTTCCGGCTTCCAGCGCTTGCCCGACGGTGGCGCGGTGCTGAGCCTGTCACCTGAGCGTTTTGTCAAAGTCAGCGAACGTCATGTGGAAACCCGTCCGATCAAAGGCACGCGCCCTCGTGGCCTGACCCCGACTGAAGATGCGGCCAATGCCGCCGAACTGCTGGCCAGCCCCAAGGATCGCGCGGAAAACCTGATGATCGTCGACCTGCTGCGCAACGACCTCGGTCGCACCTGCCGCACCGGGTCGGTCCGAGTCCCGGAACTGTTCAGCCTGGAAAGCTATCCCAATGTGCATCACCTGGTGAGCAGCGTGACCGGCGAACTGGCGGATGAACGGGACGCGCTGGACCTGATCGCCGGCAGCTTCCCCGGCGGCTCGATTACCGGTGCACCGAAGATCCGCGCGATGCAAATCATCGACGAACTGGAGCCGACCCGCCGGGGGTTGTATTGCGGCTCACTGCTGTACCTGGACGTACGCGGCGAGATGGACAGTTCCATCGCCATTCGCAGCTTGCTGGTCAAGGATGGGCAGGTGTGTTGCTGGGGCGGTGGCGGGATCGTCGCCGATTCCGAGTGGCAAGCGGAGTATCAGGAGTCGATTACCAAGGTCAAGGTGTTGCTCGATACTTTACAGAGCCTTTAAAAGCATCGCGGGCAAGCCCGCTCCCACAGGGCAAACGTAATACCTGTGGGAGCGGGCTTGCCCGCAAAAGCGTCCTCCTGGACGACTACAGACTCAAGGTACGGTTCGACGCCTTGATGAACTCCTGCTTCAGCTCTTCAAAACTGTGCACCGCCGGAAACTGCGGGAACTCGCGAATCACGTTTTCCGGCGCATGGAACAGAATCCCCGCATCCGCCTCACCCAGCATCGTGGTGTCGTTGTAGGAATCCCCCGCCGCAATCACTCGGTAGTACAGGCTCTTGAATGCCAAAACCGACTGACGCTTGGGATCTTTCTGACGCAACTGATAACCAGTGACCCGCCCGGCATCATCGGTTATCAGGCGATGGCACAGCAAGGTCGGGAAGCCCAGTTGACGCATCAGCGGCTGGGAAAACTCGTAGAAAGTGTCCGATAGAATCACTACCTGGAAACGCTCGCGCAGCCAATCGACGAACTCGGCCGCACCGTCCAGCGGCTTGAGCGTAGCGATCACTTCCTGGATATCGGCGAGTTTCAGGCCGTGTTCGTCGAGAATCCGCAGGCGCTGCTTCATCAACACGTCGTAGTCGGGAATGTCCCGGGTAGTGGCCCGGAGGGATTCGATCCCGGTTTTTTCGGCAAACGCGATCCAGATTTCCGGGACCAGCACACCTTCAAGATCCAGACAGGCAATTTCCACAAGACACTCCCATTGTATTGTTTATTGAGTCGAGCGAGCCCGAACTCTAGCGGCTCCACCCCCACCGCGCAACGCAGAGGACGCCCCGGCCGGCGCAGCTTTTTGTTACCATCGACCCCATCTAGAGCGCCCAGCGCCACCGACCTGTAGGAAGCCGCCCTGATGAGCCCAACGTTCGACATCGTGGAACTCGCCACGACCTATGCCAACAAATCTGCCCAGGACATCCTGAAACTCGCGTTCGCCGAGTTCGGCGATGACTTGTGGATATCTTTCAGCGGCGCCGAAGACGTGGTGCTGGTGGACATGGCCTGGAAGCTGAACAAGAACGTCAAGGTGTTCAGCCTCGACACCGGTCGCTTGCACCCAGAGACCTACCGCTTCATCGATCAGGTGCGCGAGCACTACAAGATCGACATCGAACTGGTGTCGCCGGACTACACCAAACTTGAACCGTTCGTGAAGGAAAAGGGCCTGTTCAGTTTCTATAAGGACGGCCATGGCGAATGCTGCGGCATCCGCAAGATCGAGCCGCTGCGCCGCAAGCTGTCCGGTGTGAAAGCCTGGGCCACCGGCCAACGGCGTGACCAGAGCCCCGGCACCCGCAGCGCTGTCGCGGTGATGGAAATCGACACCGCGTTCTCCACCCCGGAGCGCACCCTGTACAAATTCAACCCCCTGGCACAGATGACCAGCGAAGAGATCTGGGGTTACATCCGCATGCTGGAGCTGCCGTACAACAGCCTGCATGAGCGCGGTTTCATCAGCATCGGCTGTGAGCCGTGCACCCGCCCGGTGCTGCCAAACCAGCACGAGCGTGAAGGGCGTTGGTGGTGGGAGGAAGCGACACAGAAAGAATGCGGGCTGCATGCGGGGAATATCATCAGCAAATCCAAGGCCTGATCCGGAACTTGTGATATCCAATGTGGGAGCGAGCCTGCTCGCGAAGGGGGCGGTACATCCAACATTGGAGTCGCCTGACATAGCGCCTTCTCGAGCAGGCTCGCTCCCACCGTTTGATTTTTCCGCCCTAGAAATGTGTACACACGAATGTCACCATCAGTGCCATTTATGTGTGCACTTTTTGTTTCCGCGCACCCAAAAGTTACATTTCCCCGCCTGACTTGCGTTGCTTCGCGCGCCTGAACATCCAACCGGCAAAATAAATACTTGGGCAATCGGTCAGCTTATATCGTCCGATTTTCAGCGCTTTAGCGCCTTTTGATAACAAAACGAAATGAGCAACGACATCCATAGATTCAGGACTGGCACAGATCTGGCTTAAGTGCATACATGTTTTGTATACAATCACCTCAAAACATAAAAACACTTTAGATCCGCAAGCCTGAAGCGCCCTATCCCGTACAGGCTGCAGATGCCCCGTAACCAATGATATTCGCCACCCGCGACGAAGATTTGTCGAGCCAACGCTCATGCACAGTCATCTCGGGTCGAGCATCAGGAGCCTGCCGGAATGCGTACAAGCCTCTCCAACAACAATATTGCGCTGGATCTGCCCTCCTCCCCTTCCACTCAAACCACCGGTGATCAAACACTGCAAAGCCCCGTTGCACTCAGCCCCCGCCTGCATAACAAAGACCTGGCGCCGACCAAGGCTGAAGGTCGACGCTGGGGCAAATACAGCATCTTCGCCCTGTGGACCAATGACGTTCACAACATTGCCAACTACTCGTTCGCCATCGGCCTGTATGCCCTGGGCCTGGGCGGCTGGCAGATTCTGCTGTCGCTGGGGATCGGCGCGGCGCTGGTGTATTGCTTCATGAATCTGTCCGGGTACATGGGACAAAAGACCGGTGTGCCATTTCCGGTCATCAGCCGGATCAGTTTCGGCATCCACGGCGCTCAAATTCCTGCATTGATCCGCGCCGTTATCGCCATCGCCTGGTTCGGCATTCAAACGTACCTGGCCTCGGTGGTCTTTCGTGTCTTGCTGACCGCCATCCATCCCGGATTCGCCGACTATGACCATGACTCGATCCTCGGTTTGTCGACCTTGGGTTGGGTGTGTTTCGTCGCGATCTGGTTCGTGCAATTGGCGATCCTCGCCTATGGCATGGAAATGGTGCGGCGTTACGAGGCGTTTGCCGGGCCGGTGATTTTGCTGACCGTCGCCGCCCTCGCCGGGTGGATGTACTTCCAGGCCAATGCGACCATCGCCTGGTCGATCCGCGAACCGCTGACCGGCGCCGAGATGTGGCGCAATATCTTTGCCGGCGGCGCACTGTGGCTGGCGATCTACGGCACCCTGATCCTCAATTTCTGCGACTTCGCCCGCTCCTCGCCGTGCCGCAAGACCATCAAGATCGGAAATTTCTGGGGCCTGCCGGTGAACATTCTGGTGTTTGCCGCCATTACCGTCCTGCTGTGTGGTGCGCAATTTCAGATCAATGGCCACATTATTGAAAGTCCTACCGAAATCATCGCCTCGATTCCCAACACCTTCTTCCTGGTTCTCGGTTGCCTGGCCTTCCTGATCGTCACCGTGGCGGTCAACATCATGGCCAACTTCGTCGCCCCGGCCTTCGTACTCAGCAACCTGGCGCCCAAGTACCTGACGTTCCGCCGTGCCGGCCTGATCAGCGCAGCCATTGCCGTACTGATCCTGCCGTGGAACCTCTACAACAGTCCGCTGGTGATCGTGTACTTCCTCTCCGGTCTCGGCGCCCTGCTCGGCCCGTTGTATGGCGTGATCATGGTCGACTACTGGCTTGTACGAAAAGGCCGGATCAACGTGCCGCAGTTGTACAGCGAAGACCCGAACGGTGCTTATTACTACAGCCGCGGAGTCAATTTACGCGCCGTGGCGGCGTTCATTCCCGCCGCCTTGATCGCCATCGTCCTGGCGCTGGTGCCTGGTTTCCACAGCGTATCGCCGTTTTCCTGGCTGATCGGCGCCGGGATTGCCGGAATGCTCTATCTGATCATCGCCAAACGCCAACCTCACTACGCCGACGTCAGTGGTGAATCCATCGCTGTCGACAACGTCAGCCACTGATCCCGACGCGGCCCGGCAGCGTCGGGCCGCAGAACTACCCCGTTATAAGGACTTCCCATGCGAATTCTCGTGGTTAACGTCAACACCACCGAATCCATCACCCAGGCCATCGCCCGTTCGGCACAGGCCATTGCTTCCCCCGGTACGGAAATCGTCGGCCTGACGCCGCACTTCGGTGCCGACTCTGTCGAAGGCAACTTCGAAAGCTACCTGGCCGCCATTGCCGTCATGGACCGAGTGATGTCCTACGACCAGCCCTTCGATGCGGTGATCCAGGCCGGGTACGGCGAACACGGCCGCGAAGGCCTGCAGGAACTGCTCAACGTGCCGGTGGTGGACATCACCGACGCGGCGGCGAGCACCGCGATGTTTCTCGGCCACGCCTATTCGGTGGTCACTACCCTCGATCGCACCGTGCCGCTGATCGAAGATCGCCTGAAACTGTCCGGGCTTTGGGATCGTTGCGCGTCAGTGCGGGCCAGTGGATTGGCGGTGCTGGAACTGGAACATGAACCGCAACGCGCGCTGGAGGCCATCGTGCATCAGGCCGAACTGGCGGTGACCCAGGACAAGGCCGAAGTGATCTGCCTGGGTTGCGGCGGGATGGCCGGGCTGGATGAGCAGATTCGTCGGCGCACCGGCGTGCCGGTGGTGGATGGCGTGACGGCGGCGGTGACCATTGCCGAATCGCTGGTACGGTTGGGGTTGTCCACTTCCAAGGTGCGGACGTATGCGACGCCCCGGCCGAAGAACATCATTGGCTGGCCGGGGCGGTTTGCCCGATAAACCGAGTCGTCCCCGTCGCGAGCAGGCTCGCTCCCACATTGGATCTGTGTCGCTCACAAATCCCCTGTGGGAGCGAGCCTGCTCGCGAATAGCCAGTGCACGACCCAGAGCCAGACTCAGATGGCACTGAACCGCCGCCCCAACCCCTGCTCTGCAAACTGCTCAATAATGAAATCGACAAACGCCCGGGTCTTGCCCGGCAAGAGTTTGTGCTCGGCGTAATAGATCGAGATATTGCCGTCATCGACATACCAGTCCGGCAGCACCCGCTGCAATGTCCCCGCCTGCAGATAGCCCACGGCGAACGGCATGCTCACCAGCGCAATGCCCAGGCCCTGGGTCGCCGTGGCGCAGGCTGCTTCCGAATCGCTCATGGTCATCCGCGCTTTGAGGGTCAAGGGGCTGTGCTGCTGACTGCGGCTGGTCAACTGCCAGGAACGCACGCGGCCCGTCTGCGGTGAGCGAATCAGGATGCCTTCGTGCTGCTGGAGATCATCCGGCTCATTGATCGTTTCACGCGCCGCAAGGTAGTCGGCAGAAGCCACCAACACACGATGGGCCGGCGTCAGTTTGCGCGCCACCACGCCTTGGGGCAGTTCGAACCCGCCACCAATGGCGGCGTCGAAGCCCTGGCCGATCAGGTCAACCTGACGATTATCGAAATGCCAGTCCGGGTTGATTGCGGGAAAGCGCCGCAAAAACTCCCCGAGCAGCGGCACGATGTACAAGCGTCCGAACACCGTGCCCATGCTGACTTTCAACGTCCCCGCCGGACGTCCCTCGGCGCTGGCAAGGTTGGCCACGGCATTCTGGATCGTGTGCAAACTGGCACTGACTTCGCCGAGAAACACCTGGCCGGCCTCCGTCAGCGTCAGGCTGCGGGTGCTGCGCTGGAACAGCCGCACCCCCAGTCGCGCCTCAAGCTTGGCCACGCTTTTGCCCACCGCCGCCGGGGTCAGGCTCAAGCGCCGGGCGGCTTCGGCGAAGCTGCCGACCTCGGCGCTGCGAACAAAGCATTCGATACTGCTGAAGGTTTCCATAGGCGCCACTATAAACTTCTGGTTTACACAGACTATCGCAATTACCGTCTACACAGCGTGCAATCGGATATCGATACTAGGCTCCATCAACCGGGACATCCTGCCTCGGGACTTTGGAGATCGATATGACTACTCAGAACCTCAGCGGCAAAGTGGCATTGATTCAAGGCGGCTCCCGCGGCATCGGCGCTGCCATCGTCAAACGTCTGGCCGCTGAAGGCGCGACTGTTGCCTTTACCTACGTCAGCTCCACGGCCAAGGCCGAAGCACTGCAGAACAGCATCATCGCCGACGGCGGCAAAGCCCTGGCCATCAAGGCTGACAGCGCCGACGCCGAAGCCGTCCGCAACGCCGTGAACGCGACGATGGAAACCTTCGGTCGACTGGACATCCTGGTCAACAACGCCGGCGTGCTGGCCGTCGCCCCCCTGGAAGATTTCAAACTCGAAGATTTCGACCAGACCCTGGCCATCAACGTCCGTAGCGTGTTCATCGCCACCCAGGCCGCCGCCCGCCATATGACCGAGGGTGGTCGAATCATCAACATCGGCAGCACCAACGCCGACCGCATGCCCTTCGCCGGTGGCGGCCCCTACGCCATGAGCAAGTCGGCGCTGGTCGGCCTGACCAAGGGCCTGGCCCGCGACCTCGGCCCGAAAGGCATCACCATCAACAATGTGCAACCCGGTCCGGTCGATACCGACATGAACCCGGCCGAAGGTGATTTCGCCGACAGCCTGATCCCGCTGATGGCCGTCGGGCGTTACGGAAAAGTTGAAGAAATCGCCAGCTTCGTTGCTTACCTCGTCGGTCCCGAGGCTGGTTACATCACCGGTGCGAGCCTGACTATCGACGGTGGTTTCGGCGCCTGATAACGGTCAGCCAACCACAACCCCTGTGGGAGCGAGCCTGCTCGCTCCCACAGGGGGTTTTATGTCAGGTCCAATCGAGCGCCGGCAAGCCACAGGCACTTGGCCTGAACGCCTTGAGCGTACGAAGAATCCCATCGGCGTGCGCGTACTTTTCATCAGCCATTGCCGCATCCGGGATGGCAATCGCCGTCATCCCCGCCGCCTTCGCCGCCGTGACACCAAACGGCGAATCCTCGAACACCAGGCAATCTTGCGGGGCGACACCCAGGCGTCGCGCCGCCGTCAGGAAGATATCCGGTGCCGGTTTGGCCGCGCCGACTTGCGGGTCATCCGCAGTGACGATGGTGTCGAACAGTGCGAACCAATCGCGATGCAAGGTGGTTTTCTGGCCAAACGACTGGCTCGACGAACTGGTTCCCACCGCGATGGGAATGTTGTTGGCCTTCAGATGCCGCACCAGCTCCTGTGCGCCAGGCATCGCCTGTGCGGTAGCAAAACGTTCGCGCATCAGCGGTTCGCGGATCACCAGAAACTCTTCGGCGCTGATCGGCAGATCAAGCGCCTCGACCACGTAACGCGCCAGGTCCCCGGCGCCACGACCGATGATGTTCTGCTTGATGCTCCAGTCGAATGTCCGCCCGTAGCGACCCGCAATGATGGACGTGACCTCGGTATAAATGCCCTCGGTGTCCAGCAGCAAGCCGTCCATATCGAAAATCACGGCCTTGATCGGGCCGAACTCATTGAGCGCTGCATTCATCGCATCTGATCCGTTTTCAATGACATCCCAGGCGGCTCGGGTGCGGCCGGCTCAGTGACTGATTAAAGGGTTCAGCAGCATAGCGAGCGCGGTTGGCATAGAGCAACGGGCAAAATCCGAGCGCTCTCGATGCGGTACCGATGATTTAACGAATCGCCCTACACGAAACACCTCCTTTCCCGACTTCTTTCCTGATTGATCCGCCGCAGAGTTTCGCGCTCCTTCATTCGAGCGAAACACTGCGCATGTTCGATCCTGACAAGCTGCTGGCCCTGAACAACACCATCGGCTTGCTGGTGGTCGCCGCGATGAACCCGGAACAACCGGACATCGAAGCGCTGCTCGGTGATTTTCGCCTCTGTCTCAATAACTACGAAGCCTGGGCGGAGAGCTTCTGGACCGGCGGCGCACTGGATGTCGAGCAGGTGTTCAAGGTCGGCAACGACGTTCGCCTCAGCGCACCGAAGCATTCCACAGCGCCCGTCAGCTCCACCGTCGCCCAGTGCCCCGCCAGTGGGCCGCTGACCCTGGTGCATCTGTTTGAAGCCGCACGCTTCATCCCCATCGGCAATACACCCGTCGTGCTCGAACCACTGATTTGCGAAGGCCCGGACGGGCCAGTGTTTGGCGCACCGATACACGACACCATCGGCCCCAGCGGCATCCTCGAAATCTCCGATTGCTGGCGTGGCAATCGTTATCGCATCACCTTTTTTCCCAACGTCACCAGCGATCACGTCAAGGCCCTGTATGCCTCTTACGCAGGCGTCGTCAGTGAGCTGGAAGGCTGGCTGCGCGAGGAGTGGGCGAGCGAGTTTCAACCGCTGTGGGACGGGTTTTCCAAGGCTGACTTCATTGAACGCTACGGCCAGCTGCGACAGGCCGATTGGCACGGTGTCGAGCACGCGTTGCACGGTTTGTGGGACGACGTGAAGCAGCTCTACGCCCTGGTCGCCGACCTGCAGGCCAACAGCGCAAAACTCCTTGAATACCTGACCGAGGCGGAACTTGAGGCGCTGCTGGCGGCTTCGTCCGAGTCCATCGCCAACCTGTTGCTGGTGCTGAGCGACGAGCCCTTGATGTTCATCCATCTGGCCGCCTTCACCAGTTGGTTGAAGCTGTTGCCGCCGCAGTACATCGCCGAAGTCGTGGCGGAAGTTCGTACGGAGTTGCTGATCAGTTTCCTGCTGGTGTGCTTGACCGGTCCTACAGGCCTGAAGCTCGGCATCAGCGCCAAAGTACTCAACAAAATGAAGTCCGAGCGCGCCAGACGCTGGCTGGCCGCGGCGGGTTTGCGGCTGGCGGAGCTGACGAGTCGCTCCGATCTGAGCGCTCACGCGGGCGTGCTCAAGCCATTGTCGGTGAATGCGCGGAAGGCACCGTCAAAGCCTGCACCCGCCATTCCATTGCAGATCAGCACGGCGGGGTCGACCGATCTTTTGGTCAATAATCCGGTCGCCATTGCCCGTAACAAATCTACTGCCACGACGCGTTTGAGCCGGCAGGAACCTCACGACGACGCGCCGAAACAGGCGAAAAACCTCAACGGCGACAGCGCCGACACCGCCGCCCACACCGCCACCCACGGCTGCCCGGTGTCGCTGGTCAGCGGCGAGGAACTGCTGACCCTCAGCGACGGCACCCTCGACGGCATCTTGCCCTTCGACTTCACCCGGCTGTACCGCACCAGCGCCGTGGAGCTCGACAGCGGCCTCGGCTTTGGCTGGAGCCATTCGCTGAGCCAGCACCTGGAGATCGACGGTGACATCGTCACCTGGGTCGATCCGGAAAACCGCCGCACGCCGTTCCCGCTGCCGAGCCTGGCCCGCCCGGCGATCCACAACAGCCTGTCGCGGACGGCGATCTACCTCGGCGATCAGCCCGACGAACTGATCCTGGCGCTGGCCGGCGAGTCGCCGCGTTTTTATCACTTTCACGACGGCCGCCTGAACGCGATCAGCGACGCCTACGGCAACCGCTTGAGCGTGCAGCGCGATCTGGCCGAGCGCATCCAGCGCCTGGACAACGGCGCCGGGCGCTGCTTGCGGCTGCGCTACGAGCGCCGCCATTTGATCGCCGTCGACTACCAGTGCTTTGACCTCGGCGATGACCAGCCAGCGGCCTGGGTGACGCAACAGACGCTGGTCAGCTACCGCTACGACGCCCGTGGCCGGCTGATCGAAGCGACCAATGCCGCCGGTGACAGCGAGCGCTACGACTACGACGAACAGCACGTCATCCTGCAGCGGCAACTGGCCGGCGGCGCGAGTTTCTACTGGGAGTGGGAGCGCGCCGGCAAGGCAGCCCGGTGCATCCGCCACTGGGCGTCCTTTGCGCAGATGGACACCCGCTACAGCTGGGATGACGACGGCGGCGTGACGCTCAAGCACGCCGATGGCAGCGAGGAAACCTACGTCCACGACGCGCAGGCGCGGCTGGTGCGCCGGGTCGAGGCCGACGGCGGTGAGCTGCTTAAGGCTTATGACCAGCAAGGCCGCTTGATCGCCGAGCAGGACGCCCTCGGCGCGGTCACCGAATACCGCTACGACGAGGCCGGACGGCTGATCGCGCTGCTGCCACCGGACGATGAGCCAACGTCCTACGAATACCGCAACGGTTTCCTGCACGCCCGTTATCGCGGCCAGGCCAAGTGGACCTATCGGCGCAATGCCCAGGGCGATATCACCTGGCTGATCGACCCCGACGGCCAGAGCACCTACCACGAGTACGACGCGCAAGGCCGCCTGCTGTTGATCCGTTACCCGGACCACAGCTTTCATCGGTTCGCCTGGAACCGCCTCGGCCAACTGCAGGAAGAAACCCTGCCCGACGGCGGACGCCGGCAGTATGCCTACGACGCGCTGGGGCGGCGGACCACGCTCGAGGACGAATTCGGTGGCGTCACCCGTTACCAGTGGGACGCCATTGGCCGACTGCAACAGACGATTCTGCCGAACGGCGCCCGCCGCACCGTCAGCTACAACGCCTACGGCCGGGTCACCGCCGAGCGCGACGAACTCGAGCGCGTCACCCGCTACGAATACGCCGACGACCTGCACCTGGTCAGCCGGCGGATCAACCCCGACGGCAGCGAACTGAAGTACCGCTACGACCACGCGCGGCTGTTGCTGACCGAGATCGAAAACGAGGCCGGCGAGCGTTATCGGCTGGACTACACGCCGGGCGGCTTGATCCGCCAGGAAACCGGCTTCGACGGCCGGCGCACCGCCTACGCCTACGACCTCAACGGCCGGTTGCTGGAGAAAACCGAGTTCGGCGATGACGGTTCGCAGCTGGTCACGGCCTATCAACGCGACAGCGCCGGACGCCTGCTGCTCAAGACCTTGCCCGACGGGGTCCAGATCGCGTACCGCTACGACCGCCTGGGGCGCCTGGTCAGTGTCGACGACGGTCAGGAACATCCGCTGGCGTTCGACTACGACGCCCATGACCGGCTGATCACCGAACACCAGGGCTGGGGCACCCTGCGTTACGGCTATGACGCCTGCGGTCAGCTGCAGCACCTGCGCCTGCCGGACAACAACCGCCTGAAGTACCACCGGGCCCAGGGCGGTGCGCTGACCGCCATCGACCTCAACGGCACACGCCTGACCACCCACAGCGTTGTCGCGGGTCGCGAACAGAGCCGCCAGCAAGGCGCATTGCTCAGCGAATACGCCTACGACGACCAGGGCCGCCTGCACGCCCACGCCGTCAGCCAACAGCAGCGCCCGCTGTACCGTCGCGACTATGCCTACGCCGCCAACGGCAACCTCCTGCAGGTCGACGACAGCCGCCACGGCCAACGCCGCTACCAGTACGACCCGCTCGACCGCCTGAGCCACGTCCGCCACGCCCGTGATCAGGACCCGGAACACTTCAGCCACGACCCGGCCGGCAACCTGCTGATCCACGACCGTCCCGGCCCCTGGCACCTCAAGGGCAACCGCCTGCGGCGCCACGCCGACCGCCATTATGACTACGACGCCTTCGGCAACCTGATCCGCGAACGCCGCGGGGATGCCGTCACCGAGTACCGCTACGACAGCCAGCACCGCCTGATCGGCCTCCAGCTGCCAGACGGCCGCCAGGCGGCCTACCGCTACGACGCCTTCGGCCGGCGCATCGCCAAGACCGTCGACGGCCACACCACCACCTTCTTCTGGCAGGGCGATAACCTCATCGCCGAAAGCAGCCCAACCCACTACCGCAGCTACCTCTACGAACCCGGCAGCTTCCGCCCCCTGGCGCTGCTCGACGGCAAAGGCCCGAAAAAAGCCTGCCCGTTCTACTACCAACTCGACCACCTCGGCACCCCGCAGGAACTCACCGACTACGGCGGCGACATCGTCTGGTCGGCGAAATACACCGCCTACGGCAAGCTCAGCCAACTGACCTACGGCGGCGGCGAACAACTCGAGCAACCGCTGCGCTTCCAGGGCCAGTACTTCGACACCGAAAGCGGCCTGCACTACAACCGCCACCGCTACTACCACCCGGACACGGGACGCTACCTGACCCCCGACCCGGTGAAGCTGGCGGGTGGGTTGAATGCCTATCGGTATGTGCCGAATCCGACGGGGTGGGTGGATCCGTTGGGGTTGAGTGATAGCTGTCCATCCCCAAACAAAAAAGGAAAGATAGAATGTCCTCTACCCGATGACGTGAGCAAAAGCTCAGTCAATGAAGGAAGTCCAATCCTTCCTAAACTATTGTCAAAGGAAGAGGCGAAGCGCCAAGTGCTGGCTTGGGAGAGGCAGTACGACATGCACACAGTTTCGAAACATGGACCTGAAATACCCGATGTGGCTCTAAAACAAAGGTCAATTGATGGCTCCCATCCAACTATAAAAGGTCGTAAAGAAGAGATTAATGCTAGTTCTCAATTTACTTGTTGGACTTTACAGTGTCAGGCCATTGGATATGCTTTATCTAAAATGGACAAAGATGTACCTGAGCCGACTGATTACGATAAAAAAGGCAATCCTATAGTAAGGGTTGAAATACTTGGAGCAGGACGAGGTTATAAGCCAAACCAAAAGGATTTGGATAACCCTAAGTTTGTCGAGGTGATGAATGGGGTCGAGGTTAGGTTCGACAAAAATAATATAAAACGGCCATTCACAGCTTTTCCAAGAAAATAAGGCGGGATTATGAAGTCACCCTTTAATAACGTAGATCTGCGATGGGAACCGCAGCTGTCATATCTGCTGGCGGGTATTGATGTATGTGATCGTGGCGAAGGAGTTAGAGAAAAAATTCGGAGGTATAATCCGAATTTCCGCCAGGACCGGAGCGAAGTAATTGAAAAAATAATATTGCCTGATTTGGACTATTTGAGCTATAGGCATCGTTTTGCTCTCCATAAATTGCTTGAGAGAACTTTGGCTGATAGCGAGTTCGAATTTTCGACGCTGTTTGAAGCTGATTACGATGAATACAGTGCTGTCGCATGGGATGAAACAGAGATAGAAGACCCCCGTGGTTTTTTTGAAGATATATTTAGGATGTCGGCTGAAAAGTGGAAGGATGATCTGCAAAAGGCAGGCTTGGAAGATCAATCAACTTGGTGATGAGAGCTTTTTCAGTCCTACGAAATTTCCGGTCAAAATCCTAGGAGATTTCCTTCAAGTTCTATCGGTTTCCGTGAGCTGGTGCGAGGCACATTCCATGGATAGTCTTTGGCTGCCCCCGCAAAAGCGGTGGCAGGGTGTAGGAACCCTTGAAGACTAGAAGAACGCTTTGGCGTCGGTATCTGAACTGCGGTTGGCAATGTGCATCCGTAAGATCATTTGCGGCGGCTGTGCGCGGGCACGCTTCGGTGTGGCCGAGTGCTCTGGTCTCGCGTATAGCTGCCACCCAGACCTGTAGGAAGGTCGGTGGGGCGTCCATTTCGCTACCAGAGGTTTGATCAATGAAAAATACCCATCTCGATCCACCCTACGAAAAACCAATCCCCCACCCCGAAAACCGCTTCATGGCGCTCACCAGCAACTGCTGCGAAATGCCCACTCTGTTCGTCGATACCCACGCGCCGCTCGACGTTTTGACCGACGCTGCCAACTATCGAATCCGCGCTGTCACCCAGGTGCTGGAAAACCTGTCCATGCGTGGATCGGTGGAGTGTGAGTCGTTCATTCTCAGTGATTTTGCGTTGCTGTGTGCCATTCCCTTGCGGGATGGGTGTGATGTGTTGGATGTGGTGGGGCGGCGGTTGCGGGGGCGGGCTTCAGGGGCTTAGTGGGGGAGTTAATCCAAAACATCTGCATTGGATGACACGGCCTCTTCGCGGGCAAGCCCGCTCCCACAGGGTTTTGTGTTGTACGCAAGGATAGTGAACCCTGTGGGAGCGTGGCTCGCCCGCGAAGAGGCCAGTGCAGTCACCGATGCCCTATCAGTATTTCAACTTCAGGCTCCAGGCACTGCAGGAGTTCGCCACCGCGGCCGCAGATATCGTTGAAGGGGCTATTTTGTGAAAAATAACATGTGACCTCTTCCGAAACTTTTATTCGTACATTAATCGAGTAATTGAGCTTAGCTAACGACTCGCCCCTTTTTTTTCAGTCGGGGTTATATTGAAACGAAAAGCATCAGATGTAACACCATGCTTTGAGGTGGTTTTAGTTTTTACATCGAGATAAGAGACTCCCTGATGGGTATCGAATATATACAGGATATGCAGAGAAAATGAGTACACGATTTCCAGCAGTATTTCAATTTTTGGCAGGACATTTCCACCAAGATTGGACTGTGGAACATCAAACGCCTGAGCAGGTGATTGATGCCTTTTTGACCGATTCTGGTTCACTTGAAGTGAGGAATGTACGACAAGAACTGGGAATGCTGCTTGAGCAGGGAATGGATGAACCGCTATTAAAGGAGTTCTTGTTGCGAGAATTAAGTTGTTACTACTGCTATTGGAATGAATGGGAGTCCGGCCAGTCTTGGTTACGACACATCTTTGATAGATTGAAGGGGGAAACTTGACCGGCGTTATTGACTGACAAACACAACGAAAAACTTCGAAAAAACCCTAGAAGATTTCCTCCAACTTGTTCCGCTCTAAAGGGCTCCGCAGATCTTAGTGATCTGTAAAACTGATCGCTTCCAACGAGCTTCCCATTTTAGTATTACAAGCCAAAAGCCCAGCGATCTGCCGGGCTTTTTCTCACGGACTTAATCAAATTACCCCCCTGAACTCTCCTCACTTCCCCCCGAACTACCTGATCCTCCAGACCCACTCCCAGAACCACTCCCCATCGAACTTCCACCGGTCCCTGCCCCTCTGCTCTCCCCCGCACTAGTACTACTCCCATTGGCATCCCCACCATTCCCACCACCAATAGTCCCCGGCGGCAGGGCAGTCTCGGGCCCCGAGCCCGCGTTCATTTCCGTGGATGGCGGCATGCCGCCCTTGTCGACTGGTGCATCGTTGCCGGCCAATGCCCCCCATGAACCGAGTGACAACAATCCGGCCACTGTCAGGGCCGTGAATTTTGACTTGATCATGGTGCGCTCCTTTCAAAGTGGCTTACCTGACTTCTGGCAGCAGCCACTTTTCAGGTGTGCCATTCAATCGACGGGCGGCATGGCATCGAGGGGCGCGAATCAACTGGGTTCGCTGGAACCCTCTTTATCGGCAATGTCCGGGTCTTCCGGGGTCCCCTCGACGTCGGTGCGTCTGACGTCTTCATTGGGGACTTGCTCGACACCCGCGTCCTCGTCGGGTGGACGCTGATCGCGGCTCAAAGGGTCGGTCGGTGAAGGCAGCGGATACTCGGGGGTATCGTCAACGTCGGTGTCTTTTGGATCAGCGCTCATGGTGCACCTCGCAAAGAGCCTTGAAGGCAGGCCCTGGAATTTCGAGGCGGCAGCGATGCTGCGCGTTCGATCAGGCAGACAATCGGTCAATCTTGCGACAGAAACGAAAAACCCGGCGCATGGCCGGGTTTCCGTTGTCGGCAATGCCGACTCAGTGGTGTTTATTTTTGTGTTTATGCTTGTGCTTATGTTTGTGGCCGCCACCGGAATGGCTGTCGTTGTCGCTGCCCAGGTTGTTGCCGACAGCGCCACCCGCTGCCCCACCCAGGCCCGCACCGATGGTCGAGCCGGTTGAGCCGCCGATGCTGTTGCCGATCACTGAACCGCTCGCCGACCCCAGACCACCGCCGATCGCCGCTTCAGTACGGCTGCCCTTGGAGGCGCCGACCGCACTACCGGCCGCGCCGCCCACACCGGCACCAATCGCAGCGCCGGTACTGCCGCCCAATTGTCCCCCGACCACATTACCCAGCGCTCCGCCGAGTCCACCGCCCACCGCTGCGGTGCCGTCACCGGCCGCCATCGCCAGCGGTGAGAGCAAGAGCCCGAATACCAGGGCAGGCAACATAAGACGTGGAGCCTGGTAGCCATTAACTTCCTTGCCTTTGCAATTCGCTGTCATAGCGTGCCTCGAGTTTCTCAGGGGTGTAGAGCTTTGAGCGGCTAAACACAAAAACGTTCGCTGAGCGGTATCAATCAACCCGCGATAGCCCGGTCGGCCGACAGTTTGCCAGCCCCTTCGATCAATACCGCGATGCTGCCACCGAGCAGGGCCAGGGCGAACTCATAGCCGTTGTTGGCCATGAACAGACCGTTACTGATGTGTACCGAGAAGATCGCCACCAGCGACAGGAACGTCAGGCCCAGGGCTGCCGGGCGCGCCAGCAGGCCGATGATCAGTGCCAGACCGCCGAAGAACTCGGTCCCGCCCGCCAGCGTCGCCATCAGGTAGCCCGGCGCCAGGCCGATGCTTTCCATGTACTGCGCGGTGCCGGCCAGGCCGTAGCCACCGAACGCTCCAAAGAGCTTCTGCGCGCCGTGGGCAGCGAAGATGATACCGACGAAAATTCGCAGAACGGTCAGGCCGTAGCCGGCGCGGGTAAACAGAACCTTGTTGATCAGTGTGCTCATGCTGTGTCATCCATTGGTGAGTGTGTGTTGGTTGGCCGCCATACTAATCAGTAAATATCATATTTAAAGCGCAAAAAACCGCTACAACACTTCAGTTTATTCGATCATTTACGCAGGACAACCTTTTGCCCCTGGGGCTCCAACGACTCCCGCTCCCGATCGAACGCCAAGTAATACTTGTTCACGCTATTAACATAGCTGACAGGTCCCATTCCCACCTGCTCCATCGCGACGCGCTCAACCTGAAAGAACCACTGATTGGGATTCAAGCCCCGCCGCCGCGCCTCGGCACGCATCCCCTGAACCCGCTCCGGGCCGATGTTGTAGGCCGCCAACACAAAGGCCATGCGCTCTCGCTCGTTGAGCTTGGGACTGGCGAAAAACTTGCGGCGAATCATCGCCAGGTACTTGGCTCCGGCCTGCACATTGGCATCGAGTTCGTGAATATTGCTGACCCCTACCCGCTGGGCCGCGGAGGGCGTGATCTGCATCAGGCCGGTCGGAGCGCCGCCGCTGCGGGCCTTGGGTTGCAGGCCGGACTCCTTGAACGCCAACGCCGCCAGATTCAGCCAGTCCATGCCTTGGGCGTCGGCGTGTTTCTGCAGCACCGGGCGTAGTTTTTCCAGACGCTGGCGGTCAGCCTTGGCCAAGGGATAATGGACTTGATAGAGACGCCGGTAGATCCGCAGAAAGGCCGCGTCCTGATCCGACGGCTTTTTGTAGCCGCCGAGGAATCGGTCAATGCTGGCCCGCAGCATTGATGCATCGCGGCGCACGAACCAGTACTCCTCGCCCGGGTCGCTGATCTGCACCTGCCGGTCCAGGCGCAACTTCGGCAGGATCTTGCCCCAACGCTCGGCGATCGGTTGCTCGACGATGGTCAGGTGAAAGATCCCGCCCTGGACCATCTCCAGCACATCCTCGACTGCCAGGCTCGGGTCGACCCATTCGATATTCACCGGCGGCAGCTTGTTCAGGGCCAGTTTCTGATTGATCTGGCTGACCGCATCGCCGGCGGCACTGCCGGTGGGCAGCGCGAGGGTTTTGCCCGACAGTTGTTCGAGGCGGGTGTAGCGACGTTCACCCTTGATGCCCACCAACACCAGGGGAATGTTGCTGGCAATCGGTTCACTGGTGCTGACGGCGAAACCCGGGCGCAGGTCGAGCAATTCCCCGGGAGCTACCAGGTCGCCCTCCCCGCGCTGCAATGCGCCGAGCAGTTGATCCTTGGCCTTGGGGATGATCTTGAGGGTGATTTCCTGACCGTCACGGGCGTGACCGTTGAGGTACTGTTCGAAGGCGCGCAAACGGTGATATTCGACGCCAATGGCCTGGCCCTGGACTTCGCCGGAACTGTTGCGACTCTGGTTGACCAGCACGCGCAACACGCGACTGCTGCGGATTTCCGTCAGGTCGCGCACCTTGACCGCCGGCACGGCTTGCAGCGGTCCGGGCAGACGCGCAACCGCCGACATCGGCAGCAGCAGCGAACAACACAGCAGGAGCAAAACCGAGGGACGAATCATCCACTCTCCGGAAAGAATTCGGGTCGATCGCATGGGTATGTTCATGCAATCAAAATGTCTGAAACCGGGCGCCTGAGACGCTGGCAAAGTGCGAAAGACTGGCACAGTGATGGCACCTTGACCATCCCGTCCTGTCTCGCGGAATCAAAAGACAGCTATAACTCGTTGTAGTTCTTGGTTTTTCTTATAAATCTACAGCTCTGATATGCTTTCCGGCCTTTGGTCCGAGGTAGCACCATGCAACTCATCGATATCGGCGTCAACCTGACCAACCCCAGCTTTGCCGACAAACACCAGGCTGTACTCGAGCGGGCCTATGCCGCCGGGGTCTGCCAATTGGTGCTCACCGGCACCAACGTCGAGGGCAGCGAGCAGGCATTGCAGTTGTGCCGGCAACTGGATGAAAGCGGGCAACGGCTGTTCGCCACCGCCGGCATTCACCCCCACGCCGCCAGCGACTGGAACGCCGACAGCGCCCGCCACCTGCGCAGTCTGCTCAAGGAGTCGAATGTGGTTGCCGTGGGTGAATGCGGCCTGGACTTCAACCGTGATTTCTCGCCCCGCCCGCAACAGGAAAAAGTCCTCGAAGAGCACCTGGCGCTGGCGGTCGAGTTGCAGTTGCCAGTGTTCCTGCATGAGCGCGATGCCAGTCAGCGACTGCTGGAGATCCTGCGCGACTACCGCGACCAATTGCCGGCGGCGGTCGTGCACTGCTTCACCGGGGAACAAAAGGCGCTGTTCAGTTACCTCGACATGGACCTGCACATCGGCATCACCGGCTGGATCTGCGACGAACGCCGGGGCACGCATCTGCATCCGCTGGTCAAAGAGATCAAGCGCGGACGCCTGATGCTCGAAAGCGATGCACCATACCTGCTGCCACGCAGCCTGCGTCCAAAGCCGAAAAATGGTCGCAACGAACCGGCGTATCTGACGGAAGTGCTGCGGGAGGTGGCGTTGCACCGCGCAGAGACTCAGGAAGACCTGGCGGCGCACACCACCACCTGCGCACGGGCGTTTTACGGGTTGCCGACTCTCCCCCAGTAAACGCTCCCACAATGGGAAGGCGCTGCCTGTTGATCCATATCAAGATTCGGCACCCCGAGCAGCGGCACAATGATGGCACCTTGCCAACACTGTTTCCGCTATCAGAGAAGACCTCCATGGGTGCCTGGCTTAGCCATATCTCGCTGAAATACAAATTCTGGGCGGTGAATGCCGTCGCCTTCGTCACGACCCTGCTGTTGGTGCTGTACGCCGTTCAACTCGAACAGCAGGCACGCAACCATGCCGCTCAGGCGTCGGCCCAGGCCCAGGCGCATTTGCTCAACGCCTGGCCTGCCGGGCAGCCTATGCCCAAAGCCGAGAACCTGTTGACCTTCAGCCGCGGCCAGGCACCGGTACTCGGCGGGCAACCCCTACCTGAGTTAACCAATGCAAAGGGCTGGGTCGAGATCGACGCCCTGCCGATTTTCGGTGACAACCTGCTCATTGGCGCCGAGGTATTCACACGCGCGGACGGCCAGCAGGTCGCGGTGATTGCCCGGGGGCCGAGCCTGAGCCAGGTGTTCGGCGAGCGCTTCACGAACTATGCCGTGGCGGTGTTCATCCTGATGCTGGCGATGCTCGGCGCGTCGCAATTGCTGATCCGCTTCCTGCTCAGCCAACTCAATACCTTGAAAGACGTGATGCTCCATGTCGAAAAAACCGGCGACCTCTCGGCTCGCGTGCCGCTGGCATGCAACGACGAAGTCGGGCAAATGGCCAATGCGTTCAATGCCATGCAGGCCGGTTATCAACGGGTGGTCAATACCGTCGCCAGCACGGCTCGTCAACTGGACGACGGCGCCGCACGGCTGGCGGCAAGCATGAATGAAGTGCGCCACGGTATGTTGGGCCAACAAAGTGAAACCGATCAGGCCGCCACCGCGATCAACGAAATGACCACCACGGTCCACCATATTGCCCAGCATGCCGGCGCCACCCGCGACCTCTCGCAATCGGCCGATACCCTGGCCGGCAGCGGGCAGGCGGTGGTCATGCGTGTACAGCAGTCGATTGCCGGCTTGTCCACCGGGGTGCAGCAGACTGCCGAGATGATTCAGCGTCTGGCCGAAGACAGCCAGAAGATCAACGGTGTGGTCAATGTGATCCACAGCATTGCCGAGCAGACCAATCTGCTGGCGCTGAACGCCGCGATCGAAGCAGCCAGGGCCGGTGAAATGGGCCGTGGCTTTGCGGTGGTCGCCGATGAAGTGCGCAACCTGGCCAAGCGTGTGCAGACGTCCACTGACGAGATCACCGTGATGGTGGCGGCGCTGCAGGCCGGCACCCGGGATGCCGTGGACTTCATGCAGGAGAGCTCGTTCAAGGCCGACGACTGCGTGCAACAGGCGCAAGAGGCTGGCACTGCCCTGGTGCAAATCACCGGGGCGGTGGCGCAGATGCGTGAAAGCAATACCCAGATCGCCGTGGCGGCCGAACAGCAGAGCCAGGTGGCGGAAGAGATGAACCGGGCGGTGGTGAGCATCCGCGATGTGACAGAGAACACCGTGCAGCAGACGGTCGCTTCGGCGATTACCAGTAATGAGTTGGCGTTGTTGGCCGGGGAATTGAGCAAGGCCATAGGGCAGCTCAAGCTGTAAGGGCCTGCTCGCGAAGGGGCCCGCCAGGTCAATATCAATATTGCCCATGGCCCCTATCACTTCGATAGCGATCCTTGATTCGCCGCCCGCATTGGCCGGGCCTATCCTTCAATCATGTAGTTCACATGGATTCGAGGATCAGCATCATGGGTAAACGTCACCCCAATCTTCCCGCCTGGCAATGGCGTGCCTACCCGAACAATCACCAGCACCCGACCAATCTGGTGCTGCACCTGATCGCCGTGCCGCTGTTTATCGTCGCGTTTCTGTTGGTTGTTTCCGGGGTGTTCGGCCTGAATCTGGCGAACGTCGCCATCGGCGTCATAGGCGTGATCGCCGCATTGGGGTTGCAGCGTCACGGTCACAGCCTGGAAGCGCAAGCGTCCGAACCGTTCAGTGATCGCAAGGATGCGGTGTCGCGCCTGATGGTCGAGCAGTTCCTGACCTTTCCGCGGTTTTTCCTCAGCGGTGGCTGGTGGCGCGCCTGGCGTGAGCGCCACCGCCGTCACTGATCAGGCAAAGACGGTCACCGTCTGCCGGCTCATGGCAATCAAGCGGCCTTCGACATCCCACAGATTCGCCGCGGCATGGCCGTAGCCGTCGGTGGCGTGTTCGGTTTCGACGAGGTATTTGCACCAGTCCAGCGTGCTCAGCTCCAGCAAGGGCTGGACGAATTCGATGGTCCAGGTCAGCGTACTGCCCATGGCCGGTTTCTTCAGGTGCGGCATCACGGCCGGTGGCCAGGCGTCCACCAGCGCCAAAATGTGGGCCTCGCTGATCGCCTCTTCCTTCACATCACCACGCAAGCGCACCCAGCCGCCCATCTGGCGCGAGGTGTTGCCGGTGAACGGCAGCCCGCCGACACTCCAGCGCATCGCCAGATGACGCATGAACTCCGGGATCACGCCTTCAATGAACGGCAGTTCCTGGCAGTCGTCCCAATGCTTCATTTCCGGCGCCGGATGCGCGGTCACGGCCACTTGCGAAGCCCGCGAGGCGCCGAAGCTGCCCTGGATCATGGTCACCACCTGCCCCTTCTGCATTGCCCGGCCCAGCACCTGGCTGACGGCCTTGCCCTCGCGCAACACATCGACTTCAAAACTGACCGGCACTTCGGGTTCCACCGGGCCAACGAAGGTGATCGCCAGCGAGCGCACCGGACGATCCGCCGGCACCTTTGCGCGCATGGCTTCGTACTGCAAGGCGGCCACCAGGCCACCGAAACTGGCCCGCCCCTGCGCCCATCCGGCCGGGATGGTCAGCTCCAGCGGTTGACGGCGGACAGCGTCGAGCAGATCGGAAAAGCGCATGGAAACCTCAGGGGCGAAAAAAGGATGACGGGATCTTAACCAGCCGGCGAAGGCTGTACAGCGCGTATTCCGGCCAAATTCACCGGCAGATGAGCCGCACCGCTACTCATGCCATACACAAAGATCCTGTGGGAGCGGGCTTGCTCGCGAAAGCGGTCTGTCAGTCACATCTAGTTTGGATGTGCCGCCGTATTCGCGAGCAGGCTCGCTCCCACAAGGGGAATGTGGTGGTATCAAGGTTTGAAACAGGCCTTGTCGAGTTTGTCGAGGACGCGGTCGGAGCGTTCTTCAGCCTCGGCCATTGTGGTTTTCCAGGTCGCGACGCAGGGATGCAAATCCGCTTCTTTCTCTGCCATGGCCAACCATTGCAGACAATCATGCCAGTCCCCCAAAGCGCCCTGCGCCGCCTTGAGCCTGGGCAACGCCGCTTTCGGCAAACGATCCAGCTCGGGATAGGCCTCGATGCCATAACGCACGCGTTTGATCAAAAGGCGTAAACGATGACGGTCGTGGGCCGGATCGTGCAGGGCTTCGTCGAGTTTTTTCCACTGTTTGGCCAGGCGTTTTTCGATGCGTTTGCCCAGGCCCTTGAGCATCCCCTGACGCTGGGCCGCCCGCAAGAAACGCGGAAAGGCGTCGAGGATCATCAGCAACTGCGCGAGCTCCGTGCTCGTCGCCACTGCCGGATACGCCTGGGCCATCTGCGCCATGCGCCGTTGCGCGGCTTCGGTTTGCTCATGCTCGAGCAGGTAGGCCGCCAGCACCTCGCGATCGCGCAATGGCGTGGTCAGGTCGCCGACCCCGGAGGCCGCCGTCTCCAGCTGTTCGACACCCGGCAAGCCGCGCAATGGCCGCAGCAGGCTGCGCAACCGGCGCACCGTGGTACGAAGGTCGTGCAAGGCTTCCGGATCGGTGCGGGCACTCAAGCGGGCCTGACACGCCAGCAGACGAACTTCCAGACCCAGGACATGGGCCACCAAGCGGTCAATCATGGGGTTTACTCCGTAAACAGCTGCAAGCGGCAAGCTTCAAGCGGCAAGTTCAATAGCAGCGCAGTGAAACTTGCCGCTTGTAGCTTAGAGCTTGTAGCTGCTTTTAGCGCCCCGCGCGGGATTCGCGAATATAGAAGCGCGCCTTCTCGGCTTTCTTGGTGCAACCTTCAAAGCCTTCGAATTGCTGTTGGGTCTTGGCCGCGGTCAACAGCGACAGGGCTTTGGAGTAGCTGACGGTCCCGGCGAACCCCTCGGCCTTGGCCAGGTCCAGTTCACGCCACGCCGCGTCCAGACTGCTGCCGCAGCTGTCGCGATAAGCGGTTTTACCGGCGCAACCGGCAAGTGCCAGGGCAATCAATGGCACACAGATCCAGGCTTTCATCACTCACACCTCAAAGATAAGAAACAGTCATGCAGGTAGGACGGTCCGGCACGGGAAAAGTGCCGTCCATCGCCTGCGCAAGCTATAGCGCTGGCGAGAATAATCAAGTGCCGCCATAACAATAAAACGACGCACTCGCTTCACTGAGCGACCTTGACGATTGAAGCGCGACCCTCGATGGGCGCATTGTTGAACCATTCAAACGAGGGCGATTCATGAAAAAGCGTGTCGCACTGGTGTTGGGCTCGGGAGGAGCCCGGGGTTATGCCCATATTGGCGTCATCCAGGAGATTGAACGGCGTGGCTACGACATTGCCTGCATCGCCGGTTGTTCCATGGGAGCGGTGGTCGGCGGGATCTACGCCGCCGGCAAGCTGGATGAGTATCGCGACTGGATCGAAAGCCTGGATTACCTCGATGTACTGCGCCTGGTGGATGTGAGTTTTCGCCTGGGCGCGATCCGCGGGGAAAAGGTGTTCGGGCAGATCCGAAAGATTGTCGGCGAGATCAATATTGAAGACCTGCGCATTCCCTACACGGCCGTGGCCACCGACCTGACCAACCAGCAGGAGATCTGGTTCCAGGAAGGCTGCCTGCACCAGGCCATGCGCGCCTCGGCTGCGATTCCCAGCCTGTTTACGCCGGTGATGCAGGGCAATCGCATGCTGGTGGATGGCGGCATTCTCAATCCGTTACCGATCGTGCCGGTGGTCTCGAGCCATTGCGACTTGATCATCGCGGTCAATCTCAACTCCACCAACCAGCGTCACTATCAACTGCCGGTAATCCAGCGTCCCGCCGCGTTCAAGACTCGCTTCGACAGCCTGATCAATTCGCTCGGTTCGAAGCTGCCCTTCCGGCGCAAACCCGCCGAGCAGCTGTTGCTGCTGGAAAAAGAAGCGTTGATGGCGCAAGCGGCCGACATCAACCCCTGGGTCGAATCCGCCGAACCCGAAGCCCAGCAACCGGCCGCCGCGCCTGAACACGACGGTGCGCCGAAATCCGCCACCGGCTCGTTCATCATCGACAACGTGGGACCTGCATCCTTGCTGGATCTGATCAACCAGAGCTTCGAGGTGATGCAGACTTCGTTGGCGCAGTACAAGATCGCCGGTTATCCGCCGGACATCCTGATCAACGTGCCGAAGCGGGTGTGCCGGTTTTTCGAGTTTTACAAGGCGCCGGAGCTGATCGCGCTAGGACGGGAGATTGCACGAGACACCCTTGATCGCTATGAGAATGATCGGGATTCCTGAGGTTCTCGAGTGAATGATTCAGCACAAACTTAAAGGCCACCCTCACTCAACAACCGATACCCCACCCCGGCCTCCGTCACGATAAACCGTGGTCGCGTCGGATCATCCGCCAGTTTCTGTCGCAAATGCCCGACCACGATCCGCAGGTAATGGCTGTCTTCGGTGTGGGTCGGTCCCCAAATGTCCTTGAGCAGTTGCTGCTGGGTGATGACCCGTCCCGGATGGCGCGCCAGTTGCGCCAGCACGGCGTATTCCTTGCGGGTCAGCGCGACTTCGCTACCGTCGAGCAACACTCGGCGATACGCCAGGTCCACCGTCAGCGGGCCGAAGCTCAGCGCGGCTTGCTGGGCTTCACCCACCGGTGCCTGTCGCAGCAGCGCGCGGATCCGCGCCAGGAATTCCTGGATACCGAAGGGCTTGGTCACGTAATCGTTGGCGCCCCCGTCCAGCGCTTCAACCTTCTGCCCTTCGCCGGCACGCACCGAGAGCACCAGCACCGGCGCCACCGACCACTCGCGAAACTCACGCAACACCTGTTGGCCGTCCATGTCCGGCAAACCGAGGTCGAGTACCAGCAGGTCCGGTTTGTTCAGCGCGGCCTGGGCCAGCCCTTCATTACCGGTGCCCGCCTCCAGCACTTTGTAGCCTTGGGACACGAGGCTGATGCGCAGGAATTTACGGATCTGCGGTTCGTCGTCGATGACCAGGATGGTCGCGGTCTGGCTCATGGATTCACATCAATCTGAAGAGGTGGAAAAGAGTAGCGCAAGCACCATCAGGCTTCACCTTCGGCACTTAACTTTCAAACGCCGGCTGAGCCTGCAGGGGCAGGTGCAAGGTGATGCAGGTGCCGCGTCCTTCGATACCGTCGGCGACGCTGATCCGCCCGCCGTGGGCACCGACCATGCCCTGACAGATTGCCAGCCCCAGACCGGTGCCCTGCCCGCCGCGATCGCCGCGTGCGGCGGTGTAGAACATGTCGAAAATCTTCTCCCGCTCCGCTTCCGGGATCCCGGGGCCTTCGTCACTCACCGAGAAAAACAGCTCGCTGTCGTCAGCCCCGGCGCTCAATTGCAAACGACCGTGGGCCGGCGAGAAGCGCGCGGCGTTTTCCAGCACATTGATCAATGCCTGTTCGATCAGTGCGGCGTGGACGTACAGCAACGGTAACTCCGCCGGCACCTCGACACTGACCTGCAACGGCGCCAGCACCGTGCGCAGGCGATTGAGCGCGCTGCCAACAATGTCCGCCGGTGATACCCAATCCCGCGACAGTTTCAGCGCGCCGTGACCGAGGCGGGTCATGTCCAGCAGATTCTGGATGTAGCGATCGAGGCGTTCGGCTTCATCACGGGTGCCTTCGAGCAGCTCGCGGCGATCCTCCAGCGGGATCGCCTCGCCAAGGGCCAGCAGGCTGTCGATGCTGCCGCGCATGGAGGTCAGCGGTGTACGCAAATCGTGGGATACCGAGGCCAGCAAGGCACTGCGCAGTTGTTCGGTTTCACCGTGCAGCCGCGCCGCTTCCAGGTCATCGGCCAGTTGCGCGCGGGCCAGCGCCTGTGCCAGTGGCTGGCTCAGTGCAGTCAACAAACGCCGACGCTGGCCGCTCAAGATCTGCCCCTCTTTCGCACAGACGCCGAGCAGCGCCAGCGGTCCCTCCTCCACCGACAACGGCCACCACCACCAACGGCCGAACGGCAAGGTGCCGGTGCCCGCGCCCGCCGGTTGATCGTGCTGCCAGGCCCAATCAGCGGCAGCACGCTCGGCTTCGGTGAATTCCAGCGGGCCACCGGTTTCGACTTTCCAGCCACTCTGGCCATCACGATTAAGCAGGCACAGTTGCAGATCGCTCCAGCCCTCTAGGTGATGAGCGGCGGCATTGATCACAGCCTGACGGTCAGTGGCGGCGGTGAGTTTGCGCGACAGGTCGAGCAGTTCGGTCGTTTCCTCCTGGGTGTCGCGCAAGGCCTGCAACTGGCGCCGTTGTCGTGCCGCGAGGTTGCCGGTGAGGGCCGCCATCAGCAGGAAGAACAGCAAGGTCAGCACGTCTTCTTCGCGCTGGATGTGGAAGGAAAAGTTCGGCGGAATGAACAGGAAGTCGTAAGTCAGAAACGACAACACGGCACAGGCCAGCGCCGGGCCGAGGCTGCTGCGCACCGCCACCAGCAAAACGGCGGCGAGGAACACCAGGGAAATATTCGGCAGCGGCAAGACACTCGCCACCGCCCAGGCCAGGGCGCTGGCGAGCACGGTCGCGATCAGCGCCAGTGCGTAGTCGAACCACACCAGCGAGTGAACCGGACGTAGTCGTGGCTGATCCTGTTCGTGATCGCTGTCGATGACGTTGATTTCCAGCCCGCGTGCATGACGCAACAATCGCGCCGCCAAACCACCACCGAACAGTCGACGGCGCAATCGCTGGCGGGACTGTCCGACCAGCACCAGGCTGGCGCGACGCTCGGCGGCGTGCTGGATCAGGGTCTTGGCCACTTCGCCGGCCCGCAGCAACACCACTTCGCCGCCCAGGCGTTCGGCCAGTTGTTGGGCACTTTGCAGGCGCAGGCGCGATTGCTCGTCACGCACACAGCCAGTGTCCACGTGCACCAGGCTCCACGGCAGATGCCGGCGCTGGGCGACGCGGCTGGCGTGGCGCACCAGACGCTCGGCCTGGGCGTCGCCATCGACGCCGACCAGCAAGCGCCCGCGCACGGCGGGCGCCGCCTGACCGAGCTGACGATACCCCTGGGCCAGATCGTTATCGACCTGAGCCGCAGCGGTTTGCATCGCCAATTCACGCAACGCGGTGAGGTTGGTCTGGGAGAAGTACGCATCGATGGCCGCCCGCGCCTGCTCCGGCACATACACCTTGCCGTCGCGCAGACGCTCAAGCAGCTCGCGTGGGGGCAAGTCGATCAACAGCAATTCGTAGGCTTCTTGAAGCACCCAGTCCGGCAGCGTTTCGCGGATCTGCACGCCGGTGATGCCACGCACCTGATCGTTGAGGCTCTCCAGGTGCTGGACATTGACCGTGGTGTACACATCGATGCCGGCGGCGAGCAGTTCCTGGATGTCTTGCCAGCGTTTGGCGTGACGACTGCCGGGGGCATTGGTGTGGGCCAGTTCATCCACCAGCACCAGTTTCGGTTTGGCGGCAAGCAAGCCGTCGAGGTCCATTTCTTCGAGCATCACGCCACGGTATTCCGAGCGCACCAGCGGTTGCTGCGGCAAGCCGCCGAGCAGCGCTTCGGTCTCGGCGCGGCCATGGGTCTCGACCACACCGGCGATGAGCTTCACGCCTTGACGCAGTTGAGTGTGGGCCGCTTGCAGCATGGCGTAGGTCTTACCAACCCCGGGCGCGGCGCCCAGAAAAACCTTGAGCCGGCCACGGCCGTCGCGGGGCAGGTTGGCTAACAGCGCGTCGGCGCGGCCGGAGTCGCTCATGTTTGGGATTCTCTTATTTCAGATGTTCATGTAGTGGCTGTTCTGGCGTCTTCGCGAGCAGGCTCGCTCCCACAGGGGTACGCATTCCCATGGGGGAGCGAGCCTGCTCGCGAATGGCCGCACCGCCGATCTACAACTTTTCCAGCGCCCTGTTCAGCGCCAGCACATTCACCACCGGCGGACCTACCAGCGGTTGTTCGATGTGGGCGTCCAGCAGGTTTTGCAGGGTCGCGACCGGCAGGTTGCGCGCCGCGGCGACACGCGCCAGTTGATAGGCAATCGCGGCCGGTGGCAAGTGTGGATCGAGACCGCTGCCGGAGGTGGTGACCATCGCCAGCGGCACCGGCCCCTGACCGGGCACCAACCGTTTGTTGGCGTCGTCGATCACGCGAGCGGCCAGGGCCGGGTTGCTCGGCGACAGGTTGCTGGCGCCGCTCGACACGGTGGCAAAGGCACCAGCCGATGGCCGTGGGTGGAACCAGGCGTCACCGACAAAATCCTGGGCAATCAGCGAAGACCCACGGACCTTGCCGTCGGCATCGCGGACCAGGCTGCCATTGGCCTGATCGGGGAACGCAACCTGGGCCACGCCGGTGACTACCAAGGGATAGGCAACGCCGGTGATCAGGGTCATCAGAACCAGCAGGCTCAGGGCCGGGCGTATCATTGTGGACATTTCAAAATCCTCGAATTCAGTGAACAAATACGGCGTTCAGTCAGATGCATCGTGTCGTGTTCTTCGCGAGCAGGCTCGCTCCCACAGGGCAATGCGTTGCTTTTTGCGGGAGCGAACCTGCGCGCGAAGGCGGTGTGTCTGGCACACCGCTCACGGGTCAAACCAGATGCAACGCCGTCAGCAGCATGTCGATGGCCTTGATGCCCACGAACGGCACCAGAATCCCGCCCAGGCCATAGATCAGCAGGTTGCGGCGCAGCAATGCCGCCGCGCTCGCCGCTTGCACCCGCACACCGCGCAATGCCAGCGGAATCAGCACGACAATGATCAAGGCGTTGAACACGATCGCCGAGAGAATCGCGCTCTGCGGGCTGCTCAGGTGCATGATGTTCAGCACGCCGAGTTGCGGGTAGATCGCGGCAAACAGCGCCGGCAGGATCGCGAAGTACTTGGCCACGTCGTTGGCGATGGAAAACGTCGTCAACGCGCCGCGGGTCACCAGCAACTCCTTGCCGATCTGCACCACATCCAGCAGTTTGGTCGGGTCGCTGTCGAGGTCGACCATGTTGGCCGCTTCGCGCGCGGCCTGGGTGCCGTCGTTCATCGCCATGCCGACGTCAGCCTGGGCCAGCGCCGGGGCATCGTTGGCGCCGTCGCCGCACATGGCGACCAGGCGACCGTCGTTTTGCTCGTGACGAATGCGCGCCAGTTTTTTCTCCGGCGTGGCTTCGGCCAGCACGTCATCCACCCCCGCTTCGGCGGCGATCGCCGCAGCGGTCAACGGGTTATCGCCGGTCACCATGACCGTGCGGATCCCCAGCTTGCGCAACTCGGCGAAACGTTCGCGGATGCCGGGCTTGACCACGTCCTTGAGGTGGATCGCGCCCAGCAGTTTGCCGTCGACGCAGACCAGCAACGGCGTACCGCCACTCTGGGCAATCCTGTCGATTTCCCGGGACAGCGGCGCGGCCAGATCGGCGCGTTTGAGACCGACGAAGGCCAGCAGCGAATCCACCGCGCCCTTGCGATAGACACGGCCCTGATAGTCGACACCCGACAGCCGGGTTTCGGCACTGAACGGCACGGCAGTCAGCAACTCAGCGGCCGGCTCAGGCTGCGGTTGAGTGCCACGCAGGTACTCGACGATGGATTTACCTTCCGCCGTGTCGTCAGCCAGCGAGGCAAACAAGGCGCCCTCGGCCAGTTCACGGGCCGTCACCCCTGGAGCCGGGACCACAGCGGTGCAACGACGGTTGCCGAAGGTGATGGTGCCGGTCTTGTCCAGCAGCAGGACATGCACGTCCCCCGCCGCTTCCACGGCGCGACCGGACTTGGCAATCACATTCAGACGCACCAGGCGATCCATCCCGGCGATACCGATGGCGGACAACAGGCCGCCGATGGTGGTCGGGATCAGCGTGACCAATAACGCCACCAGGAATACCAGCGGCAGGCTGCCGTTGGCGAAGTGCGCGAACGGTTGAAGGGTCACGACCACCAGCAGGAAGATCAGGGTCAGGCCGATCAACAGGATGTCGAGCGCCACTTCATTCGGGGTTTTCTGGCGTTTGGCGCCTTCGACCAGGGCAATCATGCGGTCCAGTGTCGACTCGCCGGGGTTGGCGGTGATCTTCACCAGCAGCCAGTCAGACACCAACCGGGTATTGCCGGTAACGGCCGAACGATCGCCGCCGGACTCGCGGATCACCGGTGCCGATTCACCGGTGATCGCCGCTTCATTGACCGCGGCGATGCCTTCGATCACTTCGCCGTCACCGGGGATCATCTCCCCGGCTTCGACGCGCACCACGTCGCCCTTGCGCAGGCTGGTGGCGGGCACCACCTGGAAGGTGCCGTTGCTGGTTTTGCGGCGCGCGCTCAAGCCTTCGCTGCCGGCCTTGAGGCTATCGGCGCGGGCCTTGCCGCGACCCTCGGCCAGGGCCTCGGCGAAGTTGGCGAACAGCACGGTGAACCACAGCCACACGGCGATCTGCGCCGCGACGAAGGTCGGCACTGCCGTGTCCGGGACGAAGCACAGAACGGTGGTCAGGATCGCCGTCAGTTCGACCACCAGCATCACCGGTGCGCGTTGCAATTGCCGAGGGTCGAGCTTGACGAAAGCTTGCAACAACGCCGGGCGCCAGAGGGCCGAGATTGCGGTTTTCGGTTGTTCCGGTGCCTTGACGACGGCGGCTTTAGTAGCGGGCATATTCATTTGTCAGATCCTCAGAAGCCCAGGCTCAAATGTTCAGCAATCGGACCCAACGCCAGGGTCGGCAGGAAGGTCAAACCACCCACCAGCAAAATGGTCACGGTCAGCAGGGTCACGAACAGCGGGCCGTGGGTCGGGAAGCTGTTCTGGCCGATCGGTGCGGGTTTCTTCATCGCCAGGCTGCCAGCCAGGGCCAGGACCGGAAGGATGTAGCCGAAACGACCGATCAACATGCCCAGGCCCAGCATCAGGTTGTGGAACGGCGTGTTGGCGCCGAAGCCGCCAAACGCGGAACCGTTGTTGGCACTGGCCGAGGTGTAGGCGTAAAGCAACTGACTGAAACCATGGGGTCCTGGATTGCTCACCGAGGCCACCGGGCCGGGCAGACTGGCGGCAATCGCGCCGAGCACCAGCACGCCGATCGGCATGACCATCAGGGTCACCACCAGCAATTGCACTTCCTTGGCTTGCAGCTTTTTGCCGAGGTATTCCGGGGTCCGGCCGATCATCAGGCCGGCGAGGAACACCGCGATCAACACGTTGAGCAACATCCCGTAGAGCCCGGCACCGACACCGCCAAAGATCACTTCGCCGACCATCATGTTGACCAGCGCCACCATGCCGCTGAGCGGATTGAGGCTGTCGTGCATGCCGTTGACCGAACCGTTCGATGCCGCCGTCGTGGTGACTGACCAGAGCACGGTGGCCGTGGTGCCAAACCGGGCTTCCTTGCCTTCCAGCGGCGCGGTCTGTTCGACGGCGACGTTGTTCAGGGTCGGGTTCGGTTGGTATTCGGCCCACAACGAAGTCGCACCACCGATCAGGAACAACGCCAGCATGCAGGCGATGATCGCGCGGCTCTGACGCAGGTCCTTCACGTAGTGGCCGAAGGTGAAGACCAGCGCGACGGGAATCAGAATGATCGACGCCAGCTCGAACAGGTTCGACCAGGCCGTCGGGTTCTCGAATGGATGCGCCGAGTTGACGCCGAAGAAACCACCACCATTGGTACCCAGTTGCTTGATCGCAATCTGGCTGGCGGCAGGACCGAGCGGGATCACCTGATCGACACCCTGCACCGTCACCGCATTCACGTATTGTGCAAAGGTTTGTGGCACGCCTTGCCAGACCAGGTACAGCGCCAGCAACAGGCACAGCGGCAGCAGGCCGTAGAGGGTGGCGCGGGTCATGTCGACCCAGAAGTTGCCCAGGGATTGGGCGGACTTGCGACCGATGCCACGGCAAAGCGCGACCAGCACAGCGAGGCCGGTGGCGGCGCTGACGAAGTTCTGCACGGTGAGGCCGGCCATCTGGCTCAGATAGCTCAGCGATGCTTCACCGCTGTAGGCCTGCCAGTTGGTGTTGGTCATGAAACTGATGGCGGTATTGAATGCCAGCGTCCACTCCTGGCCCGGCAGGTTTTGCGGGTTCAGGGGCAGATGGTCCTGGAACAACAGGATCGCGAACAGAAGGAGGAAACCCGCGAGGTTGAAGGCGAGCAAGGCCAGGGCGTACTTCTGCCAGCTCTGTTCGGCCTGCGGATCGACCCCGGCCAACCGGTAACAACCCCGTTCGACCGGACCGAGGATCGGCGTCAACCAGGTGCGCTGGCCTTCCATCACGTTGTAGTAGAAGCGCCCGAGAAACGGCGCCGGGACCAATACCACCGCGAAAAACGCGAGGATCAGCCAATAGTCATAACTGTGCATAGCCGCTCCTAGTTCCGGTCCGCGCGCAACAGCGCAACCAACAGATAAATGAACAGCCCCACTGCCAACAGCAGTGACACCCCGTCCAGAACGCTCATGGAAGTTCTCCGTGTTACGGCGTATTGCCGCGTGTGGGTTCATTGTCGGAAGGAAGGCTGTAAAGGAACGAGATCGAGGGCGCGCGCGGGGAATAAAGAAAGCGTAAAGAGTGGGATTACGCTGGGGTTACAGCGGTGTTTTGACGAGCTTTCCAGATCGGCCCTCGTACCGGTCAGCACTTTGAGCAAGAATGTGAGCCATCGCGCTTATTGCTGGAGAAACACCATGAATGTAATCACCACCGACCTGCCCGGTGTGTTGATCATCGAACCCAAGGTATTTGGTGATGAGCGAGGTTTCTTTTACGAGAGTTACAACGCAAAGGCTTTTGCGGATGCGACAGGACTAAGCCCTCGATTCGTTCAGGACAATCATTCGCGCTCTCGCAAAGGTGTGTTGCGAGGCCTGCATTACCAACTGGAAAACACCCAAGGCAAATTGGTTCGCGTGACAGCAGGTGAGGTACTCGACGTGACAGTAGATATACGCCGTAGCTCGCCACATTTCGGCAAATGGATCGCTGTGCATCTGTCCGCCGAGAATCGTCGCCAGCTTTGGATTCCCGAAGGGTTTGCCCACGGTTTCGTGGTGTTGAGTGATTTCGCCGAGTGCCTCTACAAAACCACCGACTACTACACACCGTCGGCTGAGCGCAGCATTCGCTGGAACGATCCGGACCTGGCCATCGACTGGCAACTGGATGAAGCACCGCAACTGTCCGCCAAGGATCAGGCGGCTGCGTTCTTCAGGGAGGCTGACGTGTTTTCCTGAGCCCGGGCATCTGCGTCTGTCAGAGGCTTGATGCTGAATTTGCCGCCGTCTTCGCGAGCAGGCTCGCTCCCACAGGGGATTTTTATTGCTCACAAATCCAGTGTGGGAGCGAGCCTGCTCGCGAAGGCGGCAGAACATCCACTGACGCCCCCAACTGGCGCACAACGAAGACACATCCAGCAACAAACATCCCCGATACGACGCCTTTTCACCCATAACGACGACGGTCACAACGCTGGCACGCCCACTGCACACGCCCTCCCCGAGCTTTCCAAACCGTTCAGGGAGTAAAGGCATGAACACACAACTCAAACCCACGCTGGGCACGCTACACCTGTGGGGCATTGCGGTCGGGCTGGTGATTTCCGGAGAGTATTTCGGCTGGAGTTATGGCTGGGGTGTGGCCGGGACGCTGGGCTTTCTGGTGACCTCTTTCATGGTCGCCACTATGTATACCTGCTTCATCTTCAGTTTCACCGAACTGACTACTGCGATTCCCCACGCCGGTGGTCCCTTTGCCTACGACGCCGTGCCTTTGGCGAGAAAGGTGGATTGATCGCCGGGCTGGCGACGCTGATCGAATTCGTCTTCGCGCCGCCGGCCATTGCCCTGGCAATCGGCGCTTACCTCAACGTGCAGTTCCCTGCCCTCGACCCGAAACAGGCCGCGGTCGGCGCGTACGTCGTATTCATGGGTCTGAACATCCTTGGCGTGAAACTGGCGGCGACCTTCGAACTGGTGGTCTGCGTGTTGGCGGTCGCTGAGTTGCTGGTGTTCATGGGCGTGGTCGCCCCGGCCTTCAGCTTCAGCAACTTTGCCCTCAATGGCTGGGCGGGTTCGGATGTGTTCGGCGCACCGGCGATTGCCGGGATGTTCGCGGCGATTCCGTTCGCGATCTGGTTCTTCCTCGCCATCGAGGGCGCGGCCATGGCCGCCGAAGAGGCCAAGGACCCGAAACGCACGATTCCCAAGGCCTACATCAGCGGCATCCTGACCCTGGTGTTGCTGGCCATGGGCGTGATGTGCTTCGCCGGTGGCGTCGGCGACTGGCGCACCCTGTCGAACATCAACGACCCGCTGCCGCAAGCGATGAAAACCGTGGTCGGCGAAAGCTCCGGCTGGTTGCACATGCTGGTGTGGATCGGCCTGTTCGGGCTGGTGGCGAGCTTCCACGGCATCATCCTCGGCTACTCGCGGCAGTTCTTCGCACTCGCCCGTGCGGGTTACCTGCCGGCCTCCCTGGCGAAACTGTCGCGATTCCAGACACCGCACCGGGCGATCATCGCCGGTGGCGTGATCGGCATCGCCGCGATCTACAGTGATGGTCTGATCAATCTGGGGGGCATGACGCTGACGGCAGCGATGATCACCATGGCCGTGTTCGGCGCCATCGTGATGTACATCATGAGCATGCTCAGCCTGTTCAAACTGCGTAAAACCGAACCGAACCTGGAGCGCACCTTCCGCGCGCCGTGCTACCCGCTGGTGCCGTTCATCGCACTGGTGCTGGCAGTGGTGTGCCTGGTGGCCATGGCCTGGTTCAACACACTGATCGGGCTGATTTTCCTCGGCTTCATGGCGGTGGGTTTTGTGTATTTCGTGCTCACCGCACAACTGCGTGCGGATGCACCGGCGGATGCGATGCTGACCGGGCTTTAAACAGTCGCAGTGCTGTTGGCCTATCAGGCATAGAATTGAACCACTGCGAAAATCATTCGCTCAAAAGTGGTAGGCACGATCGATTGGCGAAACCCGTCAATCGGCCTGCCCTTAAGGAGAACCCTATGCCTTGGTATGCCTGGTTGATTCTGATCGTTGCAATCGGCTCGATCGTTGGCGGCTTGATGATGCTACGTGACACCGCCAACAAGGTTGAACTGACCGATGAACAACGTAGACGCGTGGCTGAACGCAACGCGGAAGCGGACGCCAAGGATGCGCAGGACCGCTGAACAAAACAGTGAACCGGCCTTTTTGCAGGAGCATGGCTTGCCCGCGATGGCGACCTTGAGATCGCTATCGCGGGCAAGCCATGCCCCTACAGGGCCGAATTACTTTTCCCAATCCGCCTTGGCAATGTGCAAGCCATGCAAACCCTTGTACGCCGCACGTTCCGGCTGGCTCCAGCCCTCCAGCAACGCATCCTCCAACCGATAAATTTCCACCCCCAGCGGACGACATACGCTCAAAGGGTCCTGCGCATCCGGGCCCCACATGGCCAACGACAGATCACCGCCCGGGCAGGTCGAGAGCGCGCACAGCAGATCGATCTCGGCGAAGAACTCCAGATAGTCGCCCTTCTGCGCCGGACAGGCTTTCATGAAGTACATGTCGTCGTGATTCAGGCCCGTGCACTGAAAGATGTTCAGCACGTCGTGCACATCGAATTCAGTCAGGCCATGGGGCAGGACCGCGCGGGTCAGGTTGGAGTGGCAGTGATGATGGAAATCTTCGCCGGTGAGCATTTTGTTCACATAGGGATCGCAACGGGTGCCGAGCAAATCGTGCAGGCGACCGCCATGTTCATCGATGCCGTAACCCGCCAGGCTGTCATCGGTGATGGTCACCAGCGGCCGCAGAAAAGGCAGGTTCGACCACAACCGATCATGGGTGCTGACGTGCGCGCCCTGCAGCTGGCGAGTGCGCGAAGCCCACAGGCGTTCGCGCGGATCGTGGGCATTCCACACGTTGAAGTCGCCCACTTGCGGACCGACGGGCGTCGTCACCCTGAACACATGTCCGGCCGGAACATGCCAGGCGCGGCCGGTGCGAATGGGTACCTCGAACGACTCGATCAGCGTGCGCCCATCCTTCGTGTCGCGCACCCGCTCGTAAAAGGCCTTGTCCACCTGCAAGGCCGAGCCTTTGCTGACTTGATAGGCCGCCGGATAGTCTTTGTACATGGCACGAATCCTCGATCAGTGATGGGAAGAAGGTGTCAGCATTTGCAATAGCAAATGCTCGGAATCATCGAGATACAGGCTCATCGCCTCCTCGGCGGCGCGTTTGTCACCCTCGACCAGCAGCTCATGGATCAGTCGGTCGCGAGCCAGCCAAGGCGCTTGAAAACTCGACTCATCGGGAGCGGCGCAGAACACCAGACGCAATTGCGCGACAACGTTGGTGAAGAACTCATCGAACAACGGACTGCGCAGCAACCCGACGATGTGTTGATGAAAGGCCAGGCTGTGGGTACCGACGGCACGCCAGTCTTCGCGCTCCCGGGCCAGCTCGGTGGCTTCCAGGGCTTCGAGCATCCGGTCGGATTGATAGTCGCGCAGCGGGCGACTCATGTTGATGGCCTGCAGTTCCAGGGTGCGCCGAACCTTGAACAGATCCCGCACATCGTCAAAGTCCAAGCGGCGAACCATGACGCCTTTGTTGCGCACATAACGGGTCAGGCCTTCCTGCCCCAGGCGATGCAGGGCTTCACGAATGGTATTGCGCGACGCGTTGTAGGCCGACACCAGATCGTTTTCCACCAGCGCCATGCCAGGCAGCAAACGACCGCCGATAATGTCCGCGCGCAACTCCAACGTGATGTGATCGGCCAGTGAAAGTCCGCTGCTCATGCTCAGTGCCTCAGAATTGTTCAACAATCATGAAGCAATGAGTAGTCACTATTCGTGCCAGTATTTCTGCGCGTTTGAACCAAGTTCGACGCTTCTGCATGCTTTTTAGAAGTAGAAGTACAGTCACCATCCAATTTTCATTGGTTAATATGGCGCATTGATGTGGAGATATCAGATGCGTTACTCGCAGGACCATAAAGCCCAGACCCACCAACGCATCATCAAGGAAGCCTCAGAACGCTTTCGCCGTGACGGTATCGGCGCGACCGGCCTGCAACCTCTGATGAAAGCGTTGGGTTTGACTCACGGTGGTTTTTACTCGCATTTCAAATCCAAGGACGAGTTGGTAGAAAAGGCATTACAAGCTGCCGGCGATCAGGTCGCCGGCATTTGCGCCGAGCTGTTTGCCCAGGATCGCCCGCTTGAAGCGTTCATCGATGCCTATTTGTCTGAATGGCACCAGACTTCGCCCCACGAAGGCTGCCCGCTGCTGACCATGTCATCGGAACTCGGTATGCGCGGGCAGCCGAGCCCGACCTCAGACGAGGTACTGAACGCCCGGCTTCAACAGATACAAGGCACGCTTGAAGGTGAAAACGTGGTGGACCGAAGCATCGTCATCATGTCGACACTGGTGGGGGCGCTGCTGCTTTCGCGCAGCGTCGAGAATCCCGAATTTGCCCGGCAGATTCTCGACGTCACGCGGACTCACCTGAACGAGTCCCAGGCCTAGCCGTTCCAGCGCTTGAACAACACGCTGGCATTGACCCCGCCAAAGCCGAAGCCATTGGACAAGGCGTACTCGATGGCCATCGGCCTGGCCTGACCATGAACGATGTCCACACCCTCGGCAGCAGGGTCCGGGTTATCGAAGTTGAGCGTCGCCGGTACGACCTGATCACGGATCGCCAACAGGGTGAAGATCGCTTCAATCCCGCCTGCCGCGCCGAGCAAATGCCCGGTGGCGGACTTGGTCGATGTCACCGCGATCTTGTTTTGCGCACCAAACAGTGACTTGATTGCCGCCAACTCCCCCAGATCGCCAACCGGTGTCGAGGTCGCGTGGGCATTCAGATGCTGAACCTGCTCCGGCGAAACGCCGGCCTGAGCCAATGCCAGCGACATCGCGCGACGCGCACCGCTGCCATCCTCGGGCCCCGCAGTCAGGTGATAGGCATCGGCGCTGGTGCCGTAACCCACCAGCTCCGCCAGGGGTTTAGCGCCACGGGCCAACGCGTGCTCCAGGGACTCGATCACCAACAGACCGGCACCCTCGCCCATGACAAAGCCATCACGGCCACTGTCGAAGGGGCGTGAAGCACGCTCGGGGGTGTCGTTGTACCCACTGGACAAGGCGCGAGCGGCAGCAAACCCGGCCAGGCTGACCCGATCGATCGCCGCCTCCGCGCCGCCACACACCGCGATGTCCGCTTCACCGCAACGAATCAGCCGCGCCGCGTCGCCAATCGCCTGGACCCCGGCCGCACAGGCCGTCACCGGGGCACCCAGCGGCCCTTTGAAACCGTGCTGGATCGACACATGGCCCGCCGCCAGATTGACCAGAAACGACGGGATGGTGAACGGCGACAAGCGCCGAGGACCACGGCTGTCCGTGGTGCGCACCGCATCGGCAATAGCCCCGAAACCACCCACGCCGGAACCGATGATGGTTGCGGTGCGCTCCTGGGCATCGGCGCTCTGCGCCTGCCAACCCGCCTGCTCCAACGCCTGGCGCGCCGCTTCCATGGCGAAGAGAATGAAACGGTCCATCTTCTTCTGTTCTTTGGGCGGTGTCGCCACATCCGGATCGAACCCCGCTTCGGGATCCTCCTGAATCGTCGGCACAACGCCGCCGACCCGGGCCGGCAGATCGGCAATCACCTCATCCGGCAAATTACGCAAACCGGAGCGCCCGGCCAACAGACGCTGCCAGACCGCTTCGACTCCACTACCCAGCGGAGACACCAGGCCCATACCCGTTACAACCACTCGACGATCACTCATACCGCAATACCTCGTGCCGATTTATCGCGCTTCATTTGTAACGCGTAGCGGCTTTGCTTTTGGAAAGATTAGGCGCCATCACGTGACGGGCCGCGACAAAAGCATCCCAGTCAGCTGCATCCGGCAAGGACGGAATGGTGACCAACTCACCCTGATCCAGGCCCGACAGCGCGGCGTCGACCATCTCGCCCGCCTCCATGACCATCTCCGCCGGGATCTGCGAAGCATCAATACCGGAACGCTCCCAGATTTCAGTACGCGTTACCCCTGGCAACACAGCCTGGACCTTGACCCCGGTGCCATCAAGCTCGGCGTTCAATGATTGGGTAAGGCTCAACACGTAAGCCTTGCTGGCGCTGTAGGTGGCATTGAAACGCTCGGGAAACAACGCCACCACCGACGCGATGTTGACGATAGTACCCCGGCCCGCCTTGGCAAAACCGGCCGCTGCAGCCGAAGCCAGGCGCGTGACCGCTGTCACGTTCAACTGGATCATTCGCTCCAGCTGATCGGTGTCGGCATTGGCCAGCAAACCATCGGCCGCCACGCCGGCATTATTCAACAGCAGGCTGATACTCGAATCACTGCGCAACCGTTGCTCAAGCTTGAGCACATCATCCTTTTGCGTCAGATCCGCCTTGAGCACCTCGACCTGAACGCCATACTCGGCGCGCAACTTACTGGCCGCCTCGTCGAGCCGCTGCTGATCGCGAGCCACCAGCAACAAATCAAAACCACGCGCGGCCAGACGCTGCGCGTAAACCGCGCCGATGCCGGAAGAAGCACCGGTGACGAGGGCCGTACCTTGAGACTGGACAGAATTCATGACTTCGCTCCGCAGGAGATGCTTGTGGGAAGACCAGACGCCTGGGCTTTAGGGCACCAGGACGGGAAACTCATTTATTATAGGCATAATTTAATTTGCATATGATAGCCATAATTTTCATAAGGCCGATAGAAGGCAATGCCTGGTAGCGTTCGCCGCAAAGCAAAAAGGCCGGTCAATGACCGGCCCCTTGGCGTTGAATAATCAGCTTAGTTCACTTCCAGCTTCTCGCGATTGCGATCCAGAATCGCCTTGCCGATGCCTTTCACTTCCAGCAACTCGTCCACCGACGCAAACGGCCCGTTAGTTTCACGATACGCAACAATCGCTTTAGCCTTGGCCTCGCCGATACCGGACAACTCGCGCTGCAAGGTGGGCGCATCAGCGCCGTTCAGATCGACCTTGCCGCTCTGTGCCTTAGGCGACACTTCTTGCGTCAGCGGCGCATTACCCGCCTCCCCCTTCACTGCGGGCGCGGAAATGGCTGCCGTCGAGACACTGGTGAGCAGGGCGAAAACCAGAGAGTAGAAAAAACCAGTACGCATAATGAAGCTCCATGACATCGGTTGAGAAAGCAGCTTTTCCGAAGCTGCCTTCCAAACTTAGGCGATGTCTGGAGCCTGTCAAAAACGTGTCCGTTACAGGATATGAAACAATCAGGGTTCGAGGCGACGCTGTTGGTAGATCCAGTCTACGATCTCGCCATCAGGGGTGTAACCGCTGACGGTGTCGCGCAGGAGTTGACGGACGCGCGCGTAATCGTCCTGATCAACGGCGACCAACAACTCGCGCAAACGGCCCTTGAGTACATCCCAGGGCAAATGATCCTCGTTGGCGCTCATGATCATCGGATGCTGGGTTGCCGAAACGTTGTCGCCAATCAGCAACTCCTCGTAAAGCTTCTCGCCAGGACGAAGGCCGGTGAATTCGATCGAGATATCGCCTTGCAGGTTTTTCTCCGAACGCACACTCAAACCGGATAAATGAATCATCTTCTCCGCCAACTCGACGATCTTCACCGGCTCACCCATATCGAGCACGAACACATCGCCGCCCTGCCCCATGGAACCGGCCTGGATCACCAACTGCGCGGCCTCGGGAATGGTCATGAAATAACGGGTGATCTTCGGGTGAGTCACTGTCAGCGGCCCACCGGACTTGATCTGGCTATGAAACAGTGGAATCACCGAACCGGACGACCCCAGTACATTGCCAAAACGAACCATCGTGAAACGAGTCTTGTTGACCCGGGACACATTGGCCTTGTCGCCGAACAGCACCGGTGCGATCTCGCGGCTCAAGGCTTGCAGCGTCAACTCGGCCAGGCGCTTGGTGCTGCCCATCACATTCGTCGGACGAACCGCCTTATCAGTGGAAACCAACACAAAGTTGGACACACCCGATTGCAACGCTGCCTGAGCGGTATTGAGCGTACCAATGACGTTATTCAGCACGCCCTCGGCGATGTTGTGCTCAACCATCGGCACATGCTTGTACGCCGCAGCGTGATAGACCGTGTCCACACCCCAGGTCTTCATGACATCCAGCAGTTTGTCCTGGTGACGAATGGAACCAAGGATCGGCAACAGCTGGACAGGAACCGACTCGCGACAGCCGCGCTGCTCCAATTCCGTCAGAATGCTGTAGAGATTGAATTCACTGTGATCGAACAGCAAAAGCGTGGTCGGGCCAAGGGCGAAGATCTGTCGGCAAAGCTCCGCACCGATCGACCCACCGGCGCCGGTCACCATGACTGTCTTGCCTTTGATACAACGCTCCAGCAAATCCGGCTGCGCCGGCACTGAATCGCGCCCGAGCAAGTCGGCGATGTCCACTTCCTGGATGTCTTCGACCTTTACCCGGCCACTGGCCAGGTCAGTAAAGTTGGGGACGCTTCGAATGTGTAGCGGGAAACGCTCAAGAAAAGTCAGAATTTCCCGACGTCGAGCACGGGTAGAAGATGGCAACGCCAGAAGAATTTCCTGGGCACCCGTCTCATTGATCATTTGCTGAATGTGCTTGGGCTTGTAGACCTGCAAGCCGGCAATCGATCGATCCGCGATACTCGAATCATCATCGATGAAGGCCACAGGACGCATCACCCGGCCCATGCGAAGCGCGGCGACCAACTGATTGCCTGCCACACCTGCACCGTAGATCGCCACCTTGGTCAAGCCGTCATCGCGATTGGTAAACGGTACGTGGTGAGCCCCGGTGAACCAGTCGCCCATGAAATATTGACGCATGCATAGGCGTAGGCCGCCAATGATGACGAGGCTGAGCCACCAGTAGTTGAAGACGATGGAACGAGGTACGACGGTTTCGTGATTGCTGTACCAATACACCACGACAGCGAGAATTAGCGAAGAAAGACTGACCGCTTTGATAATGGCAATAAGCGCGTCATTGCCGAAATAGCGCATGACGGCGCGGTACATGCCGAAACGAATAAACAAGGGGATGGCAACGATCGGCGCACAAACGAAAAGCCAGAAATGCACCCTGATAGGGTTGTACATATCGTCCAGACCCAGGCGCACAATAAAGGCCAACCACAAGGCAGCCCAGACCAGCACAATGTCCGTCGCAACCTGAATCAACCTTTTTCGGCGTCGGGGGAGCCCTACCAGGTACCCTCTGATTTTATCCATAAATTCTTCAAACACCTCAATTACTCCTTTCAGCGGCCCCTAGCCGTTGTGATGTCTCAAGGGCGCTTCGCGGTCACTCTAAACCTAAATGACATACTAGTTACTGCTTAGTTCTTGGCCACTGGAACTTCCAGATCTCCGGCGCGGAACTTTATGGCCAACACGATCAACGGTACGTATGCCACTATCACCCCCATCGCCCCGTCCAGTCCAAATTGTGTGACGCCCACAGCTATCGGCAGCAACCAGAAAAGATTGATCACACCAACCGCAAGAGTCACTGGCAAGTGCTTGCCGAAGCGACGTGAAGCGAACTGGTAGGCATGACTACGATGCGCCTCATAGATTTTGTCGCCTCTGAGCAAGCGACGAAACAGCGTGAAAGTCGCATCGACAATAAAAACGCCTAGCAAGATCAACCATGCCCATAGCATCGGCTCACTCACCCAAGCGGCCTGTAGGGACAGCCCTCCAAGGATTATGCCGAGAAACCCGCTCCCGGCGTCCCCCATGAATATACGTGCGGGGGGGAAATTCCAGTACAAAAAACCGGCCACAGACGCTGCGAGTAGCAGCGGCCCCCAGATCAAGTTGCCCAGGTCGGACAACCAATAGAGCAAACAAACCCCAAGGCAGGCACAAATGGCCTCGACACTGGCGATGCCATCTATGCCATCCATGAAATTGTAGAGATTGAGCAGCCACACCAGATAAAACGCTGCCAGCATATGACCAACCCAGCCCAGATCGACGGAGGAACCAAACAGCTCTATTGGAGGCAACCCACCGATCCAGCCCAGTAACCAGATTGCAGCAGCGAAATGACCCAGCAATCGCCAGCGTGCGGCGATATGGCCGTGGTCGTCCATGAACCCGATCAGTGCAATCGCGATACCAGCGCCCGCATTCGCTATGAAAGCCGCAGTGAACATCTGCCCAGTGGCATACAGCCCTCCCAGCGACAGGACAAACGCCACGACAATTGCAACTCCACCACCGCGTGGTGTTGCAACTGTATGAGAGCTACGGGCGTTGGGAATATCGATCAGGCTCCGAGATATTGCATACCTGCGTAATGCTGCCGTGAGCAAAAAGGAAACACCAAAAGCCACCGGAATGAACCACCCGTAACTCATTGTTTGCGAGACTCCAGAAAATGCGCCGCCGTTGATTTCAATCCGTCATCCATGCTGCAGGGCGGTCGCCACCCCAGTAAGTCATGGTTTTTCCTGATATCGACCTGTAACGAACCGAATAGTCGTTGAGCTACCGCACCACGCCCCAACAAACTGGCCAGAGAAACCAATAGTGCTCCGGGAATGGGCAGCAACCAGGTTTTCGCCCCCAGAGCAACGACAAGGCGCCGCATCAACTCGGTCGTTGAAACATCTTCACCGTCGCTGACCAGGAAGACCTGATTCGCTGCACGGGGGTGATCAACACAGGTAGCGACAAGATCGACGACATTCGACAAAGATACAAGACTTCGCTGATTGGTCACCGCGCCAAATGGCAGAGGAATACCTTTTGAAAGCCAGTGCATCATCTGTCTAAAGTTCGCGCCTACACCGGGTCCGTATATAAGTACCGGGCGGATAATGACAACTTCAATTAATCCACTTTCTGCAAGTTTCAGCAGCTGTTGTTCGGCTTCGTATTTGGAAATCCCATAAGCATCCATAGGGAGCGCTGCGTCATCTGCCAAAAACGGCCGTCCGAACGGGGTAGTTTCCCCGTTGACTTTAATGGAACTGATAAAAATAAATCTTTTTACCCCGGCCGCGACAGCTTGATTGGCAAGCTGAAGCGTGCCTTTGACATTGACGGTGCGAAATTTTTCGAGCGATTGCTCCGCGCTTTCGTGCATGACATGCACCCGTGCCGCTGCATGCACAACTGTATCGACACCGGCCAGTGATGTACTCCAGTCGGTAGTTTCATCAATATTGGATATATAAGTCTTTTCTACTGAATCGGGTAACCCGCTATTGATATTTCTTAGCGGGGCCACAACCGATGTATCGGGTAAAGCGCAAAAACGTTGTATCAAGGCACGCCCAAGAAACCCCGTCCCTCCGGTCACCAGTATTCTTTTCGACATTTCAAACCGATTCAGAAAATAGATAGCAAAAGATTAATCTATCACGAAAGGCCTTGGTTTTGAGTGGTGATGTTGCTTTCCCCTTGCCCACTCAAGCCCCCGAATCCATTGCTGCCGACGCGTCCTCCCCTTCTATCGGGACGATTTGCCATCAGAGCTGTTGGAGTAAGGCCCCGGGGAAGATAGAATCCAACGTTATTTTTACTGAAAGCTCGCCTGGAATAACCTGGGGCACCTTGCCTGACCCGGTGACCGGAACATTTCGAGTCAAGGTAATACACCATATTCAGCGGATTACGCCTCGAAGGGAGCCTATCGATGCAACAAATCAACAACCTCAACGCGAAAATTGCAAAATTCCGGGATCAGATTGATGCCTCCATTCAGCGCGTGGTGTCCAGCGGCTGGGTGGTCCTGGGTCCAGAGGTCAAGCGTTTTGAAGCATCGTTTGCCGAATACCTCGGTGCCGCTCACTGCATCACCGTCGCCAATGGCACCGATGCGATCGAACTGGCACTCAAGGCACTGGGCGTCGAGAAAGGCGACATCGTCGCGACGGTGGCCAACGCCGGCATGTACACCACCACATCCGTGCTGGCCATTGGCTGCGTACCGGCCTTCATGGATGTCGACTTCGACACTCAAGTAGTAACCCTTGCCGAAGTCAAACGTGCCGTTGATGCCGGCGCCAAAACCGTCGTCGTGACCCACCTGTATGGTTTGGCCATCCCGGAAATCCAGGAGATCGCCACGTTCTGCGCAGACAAAGGGGTTGCGCTGCTGGAAGATTGCGCGCAGGCCCACGGTGCCCGCGTACACGGCAAGCGTGTGGGGACCTTCGGTGACGCTGCGAGTTTCAGCTTCTATCCGACCAAGAATCTTGGCGCCCTGGGCGACGGTGGGGCCGTGGTTACCAACTCAGCCACTATTGCCCAGCAGGTTGCGCAATTGCGCCAGTACGGCTGGTCCTCGAAATATTGCGTGGAGCTGGCCGGTGCCAGAAACAGTCGCCTGGACGAAATGCAAGCCGCCATCCTCTCCGAGTTCCTGCCGCATCTGGACGAGGGCAATGCGCGACGCCATCAAATCGCCGAGCGTTATCGCAATGAAATCCAGCAGACCGACCTTGTTCATCCGCAGGGCGACAACGATGCCTGGGTTGCTCACCTGTATGTCATCAAGAGCCCGAAACGCGACTCGCTGCAGCAGCACCTGCGCGGCCTGCAAATCGCCTCGGAAGTTCACTACCCGATTCCGGACTACCAACAACCCGTCTTCAAGAATGTCCATGCCGATGCCCACCTGGCCAATACCGAGCGCCTGGCCCAAGAAATTCTGACCTTGCCTTGCTACCCGGAAATGGAAGACGCCGAAGTCAGCGCGGTCATCAAAGCGGTAAATGGATGGGTTGCATGACCTACTCGATCATCATCCCGGTCTACAAAAACGCTGAATCCATTCCACGTTTGCTTCAGGCGCTCAGCGAAATCAATGAAACCCTGAACAACAAGATGGAAGCGGTGTTTGTCGTTGACGGCAGCCCGGATGCATCGTTTGCGTTGATTCAAAAAGAACTGCCAAACCTGCCGTTTGCCGCACAGTTGATTGCCCATTCGCGCAACTTCGGCTCATTCCCGGCCATCCGTACCGGCCTGATGGCAGCCAACGGCGAATACTTCGGCGTTATGGCCGCCGACCTGCAGGAGCCGCCGGAACTGCTGATCAGCTTCTTCCAGGCATTGGCGAACGATGAGTGCGACGTGGCCATCGGCACGCGCAATGCCCGCAAGGACCCACTGTTCAGCCGATTGGCCTCCTCGATGTTCTGGGGCCTGTATAGAAAGCTGGTCGTGCACGACATGCCGAAAGGTGGCGTCGATATCTTCGGCTGCAACAACGCCTTCAAAGAGCAACTGCTGAAACTGGAAGAGTCCCGCTCGTCATTGATCGCACTGATCTTCTGGCTGGGTTTCCGCAGAAAGTTCGTGGACTACGATCGCCAGGTTCGCCAGGAAGGCAAGTCCGCGTGGACCTTCAAGAAGAAGCTGGAATACATGATGGACAGCGTCTTCGCGTTTACCGATTACCCGATTCGCTTGTTGATCAAGATGGGGGCGATCGGGTCAATGATCTCGGCGGTTATAGGCCTGCTGGTCATCATTGCCAGGATACATGGCACGATCGCGGTACCCGGTTATGCCGCCACCATGGTCGTGGTCTTGCTCCTGGGCACCTTGAATCTGCTCGGCCTGGGCCTTGTCGGCACCTATGCCTGGCGAGCCTATGAAAACACCAAACAACGACCGTTGGCTGTCGTGAGTCTGCAATTGAACAATAGGGAGCAAATTGACCATGTCTAACCCGACCATCCATCCCAGCGCAGATGTGAAAAGCACCAGCATCGGTCAAAACACTCGTGTCTGGCAGTATGTTGTCGTCTTTCCCAATGCCGTGATCGGTGCAGATACGAACATCTGCTCCCATTGCCTGATTGAAAACGATGTCGTTATCGGCGACAGGACTACTATCAAATCCGGTGTTTACGTATGGGACGGCTTACGGATTGGCAACGATGTGTTCGTCGGTCCTAACGTCACGTTCACCAATGACAAATTCCCCCGTTCCAAGGTTTATCCAGAGGAATTTCTGCCGACGACGATTCAAGACAAGGCGTCGATCGGTGGTGGAGCCGTCATCCTTCCTGGTGTAACCATCGGGATGGGAGCGATGGTTGGAGCGGGTGCGGTGGTCACCAAGTCCGTGCCTCCGTATGCGATCGTCACAGGCTCACCGGCGCGCATTACCGGTTACGTAGAAAATACCGAGTCCAGTGAAAACAGCAATAAGCCAAAACGCCTTGCTGATTCGGTAGCGGAAGAAGGGATTACGCGAGTTGGCGTGGGTGACGTCACCCTTCACAACTTCAAGTACATCACCGACATGCGAGGTGATTTGTCGGTTGGCGAGTTTGAAAAAGAAATACCTTTTGTTCCAAAACGCTACTTCCTGGTGTTTAACGTACCCAGTCAAAAAACACGCGGTGAGCATGCTCATCATAACTGCCATCAGTTTTTGATTTGTGTGAAGGGCAGTTGCGCCGTAGTGGTTGATGATGGTCAAAACCGTGCAGAGGTAATGCTTGATGCGCCGAATAAAGGTATTTATCTGCCGCCTTTAACATGGGGTATTCAGTATAAGTATTCCGAAGATGCAGTCCTGTTGGTATTCACTTCGGATTACTATGATGCAGATGATTACATTCGGGATTATTCTAAGTTTTTGAAAATTACAGGTTCGAAAAACTAGTGGGCATTACCGTCTCAAAAGAAAATATACGTCAATGGGTTACCTTTCTGATAGGAGGGGGTCTGAACACCCTCCTGACTTATGGAATCTATTTACTGCTGAATATATATATAAGCTACCAAAAATCTTATGTAATTTCATACACAAGCGGAATCATCTTCTCATACTTGTTTAATGCGCACGTCGTCTTCAATGTAAAAAAATCATGGAAAGGATTGATAGCTTATCCTTTAGTTTATTTACTCCAGTATGCATTAGGCGCTTTGATGCTTGGCCTTATGGTGGAGAAATTAGAAATACCGAAAGAAATAGCCCCGCTTTTAATCATTGTCCTGCTTCTGCCTGTTACTTACTTGCTGAGCAAAACAATACTTAAAGCTACAGAGCAGCCCAAGATAGGAACGGACCAGTAGAGACCAAATGACAAACCTGACAGAGCAACTAACACCTCAAAAATTTTCTCCCCCTCACTCTTGTGTAGGAATGAAGTTCTGGATAGCGCAAATCTTACCCGTTGCTATTTTGGTCTTCGCACTGTGGTTACCCTTTGGGTTTTCGTTGATCGGCTTGATTGAGGAGTGGGGTTTGTTAGGATCGTTTACGACTAATGGACTCTTTTTCTTGACTGACACTTCTAGCCCCTTAGCCGCCCATGCGCTACGACCGTTGACAATCCTCCCGCAAGCCATCGCTTACTATTTAGACCCCTACTCGTTCAATTACTGGAATGCGCTCCTTGCACTCGCCTTGTGTGTTAAAGGATCAAGCCTGAGCTACATTACAAGTAACGTTACCGGCTCAGTGAAATGGGGAGTTATCGCCGGACTGCTAATCGTCATATACCCAGCCGATACAATGCAATTATCCTTTAGAGCGCTTCACATAAATTGGGCACTTAGTAGCGTATTGCTGGGAACCGCGATATTCATCGCTGCCCTGCAAGCAAAATCAAAAATCTTACCCTATGTACTAAGTTTCATATCCGCAGTGCTATTGCTGGCTGCCTGCGCAATGTATGAGGCATCATTATTGCTTACAGCGGTTCCTTTTATAGCGATACTTATTAAATCAAACTTTAGATCAGCTATTCCACAGTTTCGCCAACACCTATGGAAGCACATTATCTGGCTGATGGGCGCAATTACCTATATCGCCTACGTCATTCACACAGCGCCATTGGTTAATAGCTATCAGAGTGGAATCGCTGGGAGCACCAGCGTTATCACAACGCTCATGCACTCCCTTCCCAATTTATTCTCGATAGGCTTACTGAGAACGACCTTTGGGGGTTGGTATGATGCAACACGAATAACTGCAACGGAATTCAGCACTTACTGGTACATCGCAAGTGTGACCGCTGTAATATTTACAACCCTCTTTATATTGCTATTCGGTGACAAAAAAACGAAGCCCGCCGAAATTAAGGTCTCCGCAATAGTTTCGTTCCGACTATTTGTTGCCGGAATCATTTTAGTAATTGTGGGGTATGCGCCTTTTCTACTATCGACATCACATCAAGCCATCAGCCAACGCACGTTCCTGTTCGCAAGTCCTGGCGGCGTATTCGTAACACTCGCCGTACTGATTGCCATCAGCAAAGCCAGCAAAAATGTGGCAGGCCTGTGCGTCGCTCTAATTTTTTTTATCGGACTGTCAAGCCAACTCTATCAATTCCACCATTACATTAAAATATCGGACAGGCAACGTAATATTCTAAAAAATATCGTCGAAAACTTTGACGGTAAAATCGATAACAAAACACTGGTCGTCATCGACAAGACAAATCAAATCAATAACACATGGTTGTTTTTAAACGAAAACCTGCAGGCCACTCTTACCTACATCTACGGACATCCTTTTAGCGCGCTGGAGGTATGCCGCGAAGATGGCAGTGAATGGCAGCACAATGACAGTGTTGGCCGAAAGGGTACCTGTGAGGAGACCACCAATAACTGGATCTTTCACTACCCGACTTCTATAAGTGGCCCAGGGTTCGAACCCACCAAAAGGTTGGAAGACAAAAAGCTATCTAAATCTCAGACCATCTCTATTACTGTCAATCCAGACGGGACTCCGGAGGTAGATTCAAGCCGCGCGGAAATGTTACGCAATGACCAGGGCCGCACTGGCGCGATCTATCGTGGTTTTATCGACAAGCCTGACTATCAAAATCATTGGATTGGTTTCACTGACGAAGAGTTCAGCGAGCATTACTTTTGGGGGTTTGGTAACTGGTGGAGTATGGAATTGCCAATCGCAGGCTCTGGTTGGCGCGAAGCTGAATGGACTGTTGGCAAATTCCAGCATAACGCCACTGCTTGGAAAACCAATGAAAAAGCGTACCTCGACTTTAAGTTTAAACCTTTATCAGCGCATTATCGTTTAAAAGGGCAGTTTGATCCAATCGTCAATTCTTCAATAAAGGCCAGCATGAAAATTGAAATAAACGGCGTTGATACTCCACTCCAATGGAACGACGCCAATCAATTTGAAACCGAGCTCGTCAAAAATCAGCTCAGGGATGGGATCAACACCATTACCTTCATGAGTGACGTTGATGAAAACTACTACGGCTTCGCAGGAAGATTAGACTGGATTGAAATAAAAAAACACCCCTAAAAAACCAATAATCGTTATAGCAACATCAGAATTTACTCCCAGTAAGCACCCGAGTTAAGAACAAAGAAAAGGATAATCAATGGAAATGCTGTCAAAACTAGAGAGTAAATCCACTCTCTATTCGTCGCTCAATAGCCAACCACAGTTCTATTCCTTCTTCGCAGTATTTTTGGTGCTGTTCATAACTCACCAATTTTTTGGTATCGTCGACTATCCCTATGACTCGACAACCTATTGGAATCTAAGCACTCCTGCGTTCATTGCAAACTTCCCGGATATCGTTAGAGGCTACGTCTACGCCTACTTGCTCTTTCCAATACATGCCTTAACCGATGCTTTTAACGATACAGACCGTATCATTTTTAGGGTCAGCACCTCTGCGATCTATGCATACCTTTTAACTGGCCCGATAGCAAACTTTTTCCTGCAGTGCTTCGGTGGTCGCCTTACCGTGATACGCCGGATCGTATTCGCATTGCTCGTAATTGCAGTATTCCCGGGGTTATTCCTTTATCCTTTGTCCGATATGCCCGCAGCATTAGCCCTGATTATTGCAATTGCATTCGCAGACTGTGCAAAACGAAAGTACTGGCTAGCGTTCCTGGTTTTTTCCGGCGCAGCTGCTAGCGCAGCGTACAACATCCGCACCATCTACCTTTTCGCCTTCCTTGCGCTGCTGTTTTTCATTCCTTTTGTCTTCCTGCGTAGCAAATCATGGAGTTCTCGTGGGCTTGGGATGGTCGCTTTTATTTTAGGGGCTTTTGTTGTAGCTCTGCCGCAAATGTCCATAAACAAACGAATTCATGACGTCGCTACACCGTTGGTGTTCGCTACCGTCAAAGGCAAATCCTTGATGGCGACACAGTTGTATTGGGGAGTGACGATACAACGCTACGAAACCTATAATGGTGGAGACACGCCTGCACCTAGCCTCTACTATAGGGATCCCGCCGGAATTGCGTTGCGCTCACTTGATGAATCGCTATTCACAGACGATCCAACTATTGGCGGTTACATCTCGATGGTTGCGAAACACCCGATCCAATTTCTTGGCATCTACGGAAGACACTTTATTAATGGCATAGATGTTCGCGACGGGTTGGTTTACGTGACGAAGTCTTCGACCAATAAAAGTGTGATAGCGTTTCTCTGCTACAGCTTGTTCTTTTTTGGGGCACTGATTTTTTGTACAAGAAAGAAACCTGGATGGATTGAAGTCGCTTATCTCGCCCCTCTGCTTATCCCAGTGCTGGCGATTCTTCCAGGAGCAGTCGAAACCCGATTCTTCATGCCTCTCTATCTGGTTTTGTTTGGTGCGATCGCAACTCAATTTGAATGGGCAGACTTTTCTAATCTTCTAAAAAAGCATTGGTTGCCAATTCTCGCCGGTTATGCGTTGCTCGCTGCTTCGTTTCTGTCTGTAACCACCGCAGCCATGGCTTGTGTATCGTATAGCCTGCCTTAATCTATAATTGCGTCTGACGCATTGTAGTCATCGTGAACAATAGAGTTTTTCATGGAATCTTCTATGGCCACCTGATGGCCATAGAAGAAGGCAGCTAACCTACAACTTAAACGCACCAAGCAACCAAGCAACCAAGTAACTCAAATAATTCAAACAATCCAAACGAGGCAATCCAATTATACTTACTTGGTTTTTACTCTTAGAAAATACTGACTTGAAGACTTAATACTTCGAACCGCTATCACTTCCATGTAGCCTTCGCAATGACTTCTATCTAGAATAGATTTGATAGCAAGGCAATGGCAACCCTGAACTCTAACGAAGTTCACAATCACCTCACCTACTCGCATGTCAATGCTGTGTCTATTTTATTGACAATTCAGAAAAATCCCGATCTACAAAGAAGATATCCACACCATCATTGCTCTTGGCAAAATTTTGGCCAACTTTTTCAAAGGCATGAGTATTGCGACTGCCAACTGCACAATAGAGCGCCTAGTCATTTTTCTGGGAAAAATACTCGAAGCATATTGGGTCAACGATCGATTGCGTCAGATTACCTTTCACAACAAATTTCTGTAAAATACTGCGATTTAGGAGGCTAGGATGTCGACGCGAAACGAGAGATTCGAGACGATCTCAGCGCTTACTGGACTGAGATTCATTGCTGCGTTGATGGTGTTCTTTTCTCATTATCCCTTAATTGGGCTTGGTAGCTTCCCAGAGAGAATCATGGCTTCTGGGTATGCCGGAGTTACTTTCTTTTTTGTATTATCTGGCTTTATCATTACCTACAACTATATAGACAAATTCGAATCAAAACCTTTACATAATACCCCTATGTACCTCTGGGCGAGATTCAGCAGAGTTTATCCGCTATATATCTTGACCATGCTTTTTGTTTGGTTACAAAAAGATGCAGTCTCCCCGCTAACAATTTATCTTTTTGCCGCGCAAGCTTGGCACCCAGACGCTAGCGTAATAGGAGGCCTTAATAGCCCTGCCTGGAGTATTAGCGTAGAGGCTTTTTTATATCTATGTTTCCCAGTTCTAATTCCCTTATTCAAGCGCATAGGCATTCTCCGACCTAGCGTTAAAATGGCAGCAGCGGCCCTTCTCGTCGTTGTCGTCCAGCTATCTTTGGCGGGATACTTAGCGTTACCTCCAAGGCACGACTTACCTTTTACAGATCCCAATTCTGCACATCGCTGGCTGTATAACTTTCCGCTTACGAGAATTCTGGATTTCACTCTTGGAATTTTTGCTGCCGCTTATTTCTGCAGAAGCAACCAAAACAAAAATCATGAGAAACATTGGAGTTACGCTGCCTACAGCTCAATTATTTCCATAATTGCTCTGATGGCATCAAAGGCCAACTATCTATCTTCATTCAGCTGGGATGCATCATACGCCGGATTATTCGCCCTACTTATACTCGCAATAGCAAAAACAAGTGAAAGCTTTCTGAGCAGACTTTTATCAATCAAACCAGTTGTTTTATTAGGCGAGGCTTCGTTCGCCTTTTACTTAATACACATTATTGCACTACCTTTATTTGCATTGAACACCCACAGATCATTTTTCACCGGAATAGTATTTGAGTTTTTATTTTTGGGGTTGATAATCACCATGTCGATCGGGATGCATTTAACTGTAGAAAAACCATGTAGGTGGTGGCTGATGAAATTGGTGAGAGGTCGCGATGCGCAGCCTACTTTCGCTTCTAAAAACTCATTAACTGAAAACACCAAGCAATGACTCAAAAAATATTCGAGTTTAACTTGTACTTTTTAGTGGCAGTTAAAAACCACACAATAAATTTTCAGGGAACAGGGGAAACAAATCTTCAACCATCTAGCGATCCAAGGCACCTTCGGCAGTAGTGTACTGCTGTTAGTGCGTGTCTTCAGATGGTTATTTCTATAACCATGTACTTGTACGTGGCCTAGTGTTTTTATGGTAGAAAACTACCGCTCATGATTTTAGCCCGTTATAAAATACGGCATAGCGCGAGCAAAAATTTATTACATATAAACTCTTACTGCGCCTCGCATATTACTCCTATAGTGAATGATAAATTTCACTATAGGATTTGACCATGTCATCCGCCCTGAAATACTCCTCATAACGCATAAGAGCATTCTCTCCCATTTTTACGGCTCTCAATGGGTCCTCCCACAACTTCGTCATTGCATCTGCGAGAGACGCACTGTCTCCTGGAAGTGCCACGCAACCGGTTTCTCCTTCGATGTTGATGTAGGTCGTGCCCGTACCAATTTCACAGGAAATTAGCGGCTTTCCATACATCGCCCCTTCCAGCAAAGAAATACCGAAGGCTTCAGACCTTAAGTGAGAGGGGAATACCAAAGCAAAACATAACTTCAACAGGGCTGCCTTATCGTTATCAGGCAAGGCACCGACAAAAAAAACATTATTCAGATTCGCGTTCTTTGCCTTCTGTTTTAGCTCCATTTCCATGGGCCCTTTACCCATGATTACAATAGGCAGCTTTGTCTGCTGAGCAGCATCCAATAAAAAATCGAGCCCTTTGTAATAACGAAGTGCACCAACAAAAAGAAAAAACTTCTCTCCCAACGTTTCACGCCAATGATCCATTGATGTGCCTGTCACCTCAGGGTACGTGTTCCGATCTATGCCGATAGGAACAACCTTAACCTTGCTTTTGTATTTCGACAGCACATCACTGCTTGCAACGTAGTTAGGGGAAGTAGCAACAATCACATCCACACTACGAAGAAATGCATGCAGTAGTGGACCGTAGAGCTTGAGCAAGGACTTCTGTTTGACGATATCCGAGTGATACGTCACAACGGTTGGCTTCTTGATCCTTGTCAGGAAATGCACCATATCCATGAAAGGCCACGGAAAATGGTAATGGATAATGTCCGCTTGCTCTGCGAGCTCGGCGAAATCCTTGAAAGCTCCGATCGAGAATCCAGTGGATGCAAACTGAAAGTTTTCATATGAACGATGCGTTACATGGTTTGCGAGCTTTTCGTTACGCATAGCGCCACGAGGACTGAGGTACAAAACCTCAGACTCTATTCCGTTTTGTATGCCGCCTTCAGCGAGCTGAAAGATGACCTGCTCTACCCCGCCCATGGTGTCGGGGTAGTACGTCTTGAAAAAGTGCAGGACTTTCAACGTTTGCCCCCGAGAACCTTCGCAGGTACGCCCACATAGGTGCCGGCAACCTCAAGATTACGATGAGCACACGCGCCAGCTCCCAGCATGACATCGTCCGTTATCTGAAGGCCGTCGATTACCGTTGATCCGGCGCCCAGGAAACAGCGGTCGCCGACACGACTCCGACCGGCAACGACGGCGCCCACGGAAACGTGGCTGAATTGGCCCACGATGCACTCATGCTCAACGATAGCTCCAGTATTGATAATGCAGCCGCGCCCCACCGAAGCCATCGGCCCTACATGTGCATGATGAGCGATGAAACTTCCTTCGCCGATCAGCGCCCCGATGCCCACGGTTGCACTGGGGGCAATGAGTGTGCCCAATCGCCACCCCTGCTGAATGGCCCAATCGCATTGCTCCACTCGTTTCTTGTTATCTCCGGCAGCCGGAATAACAACCCAATCTGCGGGCAATTCAAAATCCATCGACGACTTGACTGGAAAAGAAGTAAAGGACTCACCCGGTCTGGCATTGTTGTCGATAAAGCACAGCTGTGATACCCCCGAGGCGAGCGCAACATCGGCCACGCTGCGGGCGTGACCACCAAATCCCAGAATAAGCATCCCTGTGATCGAAGTCATATATCGGCCTCTGAAGGACTAACATCACCCGCAGAAATAGTTTCAAGCACCTTTATGTGCTCATTTACAACATCCGTCCAGGTTCGCTGAATCAAATGCTGATAGATGTCTTTCTGTAGCAACAAAAGCTCATCTCGATGCGAAAGCGCCCATTCGATACGGCGCGCCATGTCTTCCCAGTCATAGGGGTCGAAAAATGTCGTTTCTTGAAGCTCTGGCTGATTGAGTATCTCTTCGGTAACCGGGATGCGAGCCATGACTACCGGGGTGTCGACCGAGAGTGCCTCGGTAAAAGTGAACGGACATCCACCTTCGCTCAGGCTGGGATTCACTGCCAGATCGGCCAATTTGTAGCAAGCCGCAAGCTCCTGCACGGTCAGGCCATGCAAACACAGAACATCATTTTCCAGGTTATGTTCTTCAATAAATTTTTTGACTGCCGGATAACGTTCCGGATCACCCGTCAATATCAGTTTATGGCTGATAAATTTTTTCCGCAAAAGAAACTCATACGTTTGCAACAGGACAAGCAGATTTTTATTAGGCCTGAATTGACTGGCATAAAACAAAAACTTGAATGATGTATTAGCGAATCCAACTGTATAGTTCTTATTAGAAGATTTACGCATTGCACTGGCCAGCAGCGTCTGGGCATAGTGGAGCGATGTAGCTTCCAGATCAACAAATCCTCTCGTAGTCACCCACTGGTTCAACATATTAGGCGCATGATGAATCACAGATACATCAGAAGCGCGTATTGAATATTGGTCGACCAATGTATCCCACTTGATTGCATTACTGTAGGTGACGTAATGCTGACCTGTCTGGATTGATTTTCGAACCTCCTCGTAGGTCTGGAAGAAGCGTTCCCCTCCCACATTTGAAAATCCAACAGGAAAATCTGAAAGCACCACATCCGGTACACACATAAGCCTTGGGCGATCAATTTTATTGAATGCGGGCCAAAAAGCGGTAGGGCTGTACCATGCTTTTACTTCTACCAGGTCATCAATCAATTGAAGCATACGCTCTGACTCGATTCGCTCCATCATCTTGTAAAGACGAAAGATGAATGCATTGTCTTTCGGTTCGTCCACTGCAACCTGAGCACGAGACGAATAGCGCCTGATAGGCCTCATCAACCTTCTTGCAACAAACCCAAACTTCATCAAGACCTGTATAAATAGACCCAGGATGAGAATGGGACTTAACAGACCAACAACACACGCTAGCAAAATACCCTCGAGGACAAGAAGTGAAAGTCCCGAGTACGTATTGGTAGTCACCAATCGATGCATTACATATTCAGCAACAGCTGTTTGCGCCTTTGTAAAACCATTGAGCAATCGCTTGAAGATACCTGGTTTGCGCTTGCGCTTTTTTCGAGCGACATAGGCCTCATAAACCTCAAGAATCATTGGCTTTTTGGCGGGACTAACCACTTCAAAACAATCTTTTGGAACACCTTCGCTCTTAAAAAGATCCTCAAGCCCCTCTTTGGACCAGCTCGGGCATACAAGTGTAAAGCGTACATCCTCTCGCTGACCTGCGCCCTTCAGAAAAGCGGCCAGATAGCGACCCAGACCTTCATGGCGCAGATCCAAACCTGGTGCGTAAGCCAGGTAAATACCGTATTTTTTTATAGACACTCTCGTATGACTCCCCAATACTCACCCGCCAACTGTTCAACGCCTTGTTTTGCCAAAAGCTCAGGCGATGGAAGCAGGGCCTTCTTGGATAAGTAAGTCAACTCCATTTCTTTTAATTTATGAGCCATTTCCATGTAGTCGCCGGCATCCATCCACGACAACTGTAATGAAAACTGCTCATCCATCTCACGCATCGCGGGATAGTTGCTACTGAGCGCAGGCACTCCGAGGCCAGCAGCCTCGACAACGCTGAATGTGCCGTTATCTATTTTCCCTGCGTGCCATACGAAAGTCGCACTCGCCAAGGCGCAGCGATACTCAAAGTCAGGAAGCTCACCTAGCCATCTGACTTTTGCCTTCAGCTTGTCGCTCGAACCAACAAGAGCCGAAAGGAATTTCAGATGCGGTAACTCACTCTCTAGCAAGTTGACCGTATTAACCCCTGTCACATGACACTCAAGCTGTCCTGACAGATTTTCGTAGTAAAACTTAAGAGCCTTGAATGCATTCTCGTGATTTTTATGTGCCCCTGCATTAGTAGCCCACAAAAAATAAGCTTCAACTGGAGGTGCCAGTACATCTGTGTCAATTTTAGAGAACTCGGGCGCCAACATAGGTACTTTTGCTATGCGACCGATCTCTACTCCGGCATATTGAATCGCATCCTGCTTCGTGAACTCAGTAGTTACCAGAACCTTTTGCGCTCTTCTGACCGCACTTATGAAATTCTGGTCACCCGCAGGAGACAGGACTTTTTCATAACGCTGAAGATAATCGTAAATCATGAAAATGCATGGTCGTACCGGTAACAACGGCGCAACCACTCGATCAGAAACCACGATCCAGGCATCACAATCCAAAAGCTGCTTTATACCGTCATCGGGAACGACATACCTTCCGGAGTCCGGTTCCCAGCCTTCGTGACCGGCGTACCGCATCGCTCTGCGCGCTGTCTGTGCATCAAGGGATTTCCACTGAAAAGAACGCTGTTGAATTCTTTCGTCTTTTTCCGATGGATCTTCTGAAGAGTCGATTGAAGACCTCAAGTGCAAGAGAACTACGTCAACATCTTCTCCCCACTGACGGCTCCCTGCATGCAACGCCTCAGCCAGAAGCCGGGCGCCTCGAAGACTCCCTCCCCTGTACTCGACCGGTACTACTACCGCTATTTTTTTACGCTTGGCTGGCCTTTCACTTTGCTCCAACCGACTTATTTCCAACTCTTCCAGTATCTCTTTGAAACTGTTCCGCCAAGCGGCTTCACAATTTTCTGCGCGCATGGGCTCGAGCATGACCGCCTGGCTACTGCGTACCTGCTCAATAAACTTCCAGTCATCCTTCAAGATACGACGGATCTTCTCCCTCGCTTCTTTGACCGTTTCACATCGACCAGGAAGCGTCAAACCGCCCATTCTATCGAGAATACCCCCGCCCATGAAAATAAGGGGCATGCCAACTCGAATGGCTTCGTACGGATGATAATGAATATGATTGGGCTCACTTGAGTGATAAAACATCACTCGAGACTCTCTCATATTATTTTCATGCTCTTCATTAGTCACGAAGCCCAATACATCTGGATCACTCACATCTATCGGTTGGGAGCCGCCGATTTTGTACGGAAACCCTTGCATATCCGAAACAAAATCTTCATAGACTTTTTTGTAATAGCTACTAAAACCGATATCCGGACATACGAAAAAAATATGTTTCTGGCTACCCTTCCAGACATCATTGACAGCGCAATTATTAAGACCCAGCGGTAAAAACGACTTTCTCTTTTGCAGATAAAGGGCCTCTGAGTCTGCAAGATGCTCGTATGCAATCCCCAGCCACAGGCGTCGACCCAGTTTTTTGACAGACTGAGTTCCCAGCGTGAGCACCTTAACTACTTCCGTGTAACTTAACGTTTTGTCCAATCCGTAAGCACGCCAAATGGCCGCACCGCTGAATGAACGAGAAACTTCATTCATGAATCCTTTGGAATGACAAATGAAAAAACAAACATCGAAATATTTATTGGCAATATCCCAAGCTTCTTTCGAAGGCGACACATACCAATTCTGCTCATTCAAAATTGCAAGATCCCCAGCGGGAATCGTAAGGTTGGCGTCTTCAGACCAATCGATACTTGCCGAACGAAAGCCGATCTCCTGCGGAAATGACTTTGGAAGAAAGAACTCGGCAATCCCAAGGGTTTTGAGCATCTGGAGTTCGAACTTTCTCGCAGATCCATGGTTCAGCAACCACATAACACGAAACGGTTTAGTTCGCATCAGCAAGTCCATTTATTTTTTTGTATTCAGCTATAGCGCTTGATATCTCACCGTCATACAACAGTTCACCATGGTGGAACACCAACCCACGAGTACAAATGGATTGCAAGGCTCCAAAGTCATGAGACGCCAACACGAGTATTTCAGCTTTCTCGATCAGGCTGGTAATGCGCACTTTGGCCTTCGCCATGAAATTTGCATCACCCGCACCGATCACTTCGTCCAACAGCAAAATATCACCACCGACAGTGGTTGAAATTGCAAACGCCAGCCGTACTTGCATCCCGGCCGAGTAGGTCTTTATCGGATAGTCGATGAACTCGCCAAGATCGGCAAAGGCTACTATTTCATCAATTTTCTCTCGCATGAATTTTGGGGACAGACCAAGCAACAAGCCGCGATAGAGAATATTCTCACGCCCCGTCGCATCTGGTTCGAAGCCCAGGCTCAAGTCGAACAAGGAACGAACCTGCCCCTCTACCACCAGTTCGCCACTGGAGATGGGGTACAAACCGGCCACAGTCTTCAGGAAAGTACTTTTCCCTGCGCCATTGTGCCCCAGTAACCCGACCCTCTCGCCGCTGACGATTTGAACGTTTATGTTCTTGAGCGCGTGAATATCGGCTACATGCTGGGTAGCCTGCTTTTTCGAGAACATATTTGCCATCAATGACTTCAGTGAACGCTCTTTATAAGCCGCAGATGCGTAATGAAGATTGACGTTCTTGACATTGATCTGATTGATTTTGTTGGTTCTCATAGGTAAAAAATCACCTTCCGCTCGGCTTTGTAACCCACGTACATCGTGATCAGCCCAAAGAACAGAGCGGTGCCCAAACTAAACGTGTAATTGGCAAGCGTTGGCCATTCGCCCTGCAACAGCGGCGCCCTGAACAACTGAAGAATGTGGTAAATCGGATTGTAGTCGACCAAGGCGTGGAGCCCGCCGTTTTGAAACATTTTCGCTTCAAAGTACACGGGGGATACGAACCATAATGATTGCATCACAAGTCCAAGAGCATGGGGCACATCACGAAAGCGAGTACTGATATAGGATAGGAGTGTGGACACAGGCCATGCTATCAATGCGACGACAGGAAATATTGTCAAAGTCGCTAGCCAACTCCATCCGAAATTCTGCGGCATCATGATCGCAACCCACACAAAGAGGGAAACACTGGCGAGCATGAGCACAATCGAACTACCGAGTACAGTTCGCAGGGTATAAATAGCCAAGGGATGATTACATTGCTTAATGTAGGCATCTGCTTGAACGAAAGACAATGAGCCGCCGATTGTATTAGCGGAAATGAACTCCCATACGATAATGCCGGAGAGAACATAGGGAGCGTAGGTCAGGACATCAGTATTGAACAGTCGGCTGAATACCAGCGTCAGGAGCAACGTCATACCCAGGGGCTGGATAATTGACCATGTCACCCCCATGAACGATCTGCGCCAGCGGGAGCGCAAATCGGCTAAAGCCAGATGCACCCAAAAATATCGGGCAGCCCAAACGCGAGAAAAATACGAAAACATTACTTCCCCTGAATAATTAAATTCGAAAGCCTGGACATTAATTGTCCTCTTTGAATTTTATGAGAATTGAGGCTGTCGCCAGCCTCAATTCCAAAGCAACATCAGCTGGCAAAGTAAGATCGAATTTCGTCTACTACTTGCTGTACCTGTTCGCGAGTCAGCGTCGGATAGCTCGGTAGGTTCATCCCTCGCGAACTAAGGTCCTGCGCGACCGGAAAGGTTTCATCCGTCTTGCAATGTGGCATGGTGTTAGCTGGAGCAAATAGCGGACGTGTTTCGATGCCTTTGCTCTTCAAATGATCACGCAGGGCCTGACGCCGGCTAGCGTCATCCAGCACCACCGAGCACATCCAATAGGAGTGACGGGTTCCTGGCTGCTCTGCATGCATCTGCAATGGAAGGCCTTCGAGCGCTTCACGGTACCAGTCCGCGACCTGCCGCTTGAGTGCGATGATCTCGTCAGCACGTTCCAATTGAGCAAGGCCAATGGCGGCGCAGATGTTGGTCATTCGGTAGTTGTACGCCAACTCGTCATGCCAGTATTCACGAGTCTTGGACACGCCTTGGCTTTTCAGGTGGCAGGCCCGATCGTGAACGTCCTTGTTCTTGCAAACCACCATCCCACCCTCACCGGTGGTAATGGTTTTGTTGCCAAAGAAACTGAAGGTAGCGACATCACCAAAGGTGCCAACATGCTGATCTTTGTACAGAGAGCCAAAAGCTTCTGCACAGTCTTCGATCAGCAGCAGATTGTGCTCTTTGCAAAGCGCGACGACTTCGTCCATGTCACAGCTCAAGCCGTACAAGTGCACGACCATGACAGCCTTGGTTTTCGGCGTGATACGACTGCGAATGTCAGCAACGTCGACGTTCCAGGTATCCGCCAAAGATTCGGCATACACGACTCTCGCACCGGTCTGCATGATGGTGTTGACCGACGCGACATAGGTCAGCGTCGGAACAATCACTTCATCGCCAGGCCCAAGCCCCAATGCCGCCATTGCCAGGTGAAGGGCAACGGTGCCGTTGCTCACTGTGGTCGCGTGTTCTGCACCAATGTAACGGGCGAACTCGCTCTCAAAACGGGAGATAAACTCTCCACGAGAAGAAATCCAGGTCGAATCGAGACACTGGTTTACATATTCCTTTTCGCGACCGCCCAGGAAGGGCTGATATACAGGAATCATCCCAGCCCCCTTTATTCCTGACCCTGGAAATATTTAAAGCCGTGTTCAGCGACCAGCTTGTCGCGTTTGGCTTCACGCAGATCTTCACGCATCATTTCTTCTACCAGTTCATTGAAGGAGGTAGTTGGTTCCCAGCCCAATTTGGCCTTGGCTTTGCTTGGGTCACCCAACAGCGTCTCAACTTCGGCAGGACGGAAATAACGCGGGTCGACGGCAACGATGCATTGGTTGGTTGCGACGTCGTAACCTTTCTCGTCTACACCGCTACCTTCCCAACGAATCTTGATACCGGCTTCATTCGCTGCAACTTCAACAAATTCTCGAACGGAATGCTGTTCACCGGTCGCGATCACGAAATCTTCCGGAGTTTCTTGTTGCAGCATAAGCCATTGCATTTCCACGTAATCACGGGCATGACCCCAGTCACGCAGGGCGTCCATGTTACCGAGGTACAGGCAATCTTGCAGACCGACCTTGATACGTGCCAAAGCGCGGGTGATCTTGCGAGTTACGAAGGTTTCACCGCGGATCGGCGATTCGTGGTTAAAGAGAATACCGTTGCAAGCATACATCCCATAGGACTCACGATAGTTCACAGTGATCCAATAGGCGTACATCTTGGCGACGGCATATGGGGAGCGTGGGTAGAAGGGCGTGGTTTCTTTCTGAGGAATTTCCTGCACCAGACCGTATAGCTCTGACGTGGATGCCTGATAGAACTTGGTCTTCTTCTCAAGACCGGCAATGCGGATTGCTTCAAGGATCCGCAGCGTACCCATGGCATCAGTGTCAGCAGTATATTCTGGAGACTCGAAGGACACCGCAACGTGGCTTTGCGCCCCGAGGTTGTAAACTTCATCCGGCTGTACTTCCTGCACGATGCGAATCAAGCTGCTCGAATCGGTCAGGTCGCCGTAGTGCAGATTCAGATCATAGCCTTTCTTATGCGGGTCATGGTAAAGATGGTCAATACGATGAGTATTGAACAGGGAGGCGCGGCGCTTGATGCCGTGAACCGAATAACCTTTCTTGAGCAGGAACTCGGCGAGGTAAGCACCATCTTGACCAGTAATACCCGTAATCAACGCTACTTTCTTGTCGCTCATTTTTTCACCAATTTAAATTAATCAATCGAACAGTAAGTCCCTATTAGAGAATCAGCTTATCGCCGATCCCCCACCTTCCCTCTGGAAGTGAGACCCATTTTTTTCATTCCATACATTTACTGTTCAGCAATCCCTCAATTTCTTTGACTTTTAACGCTACCAGCGCTGGATCCCTTCTGCTTTCCACATTCAATCTCAACAAAGGTTCAGTATTTGAACCTCGGAGATTGAACCGCCAGTCAGGAAAATCCAGACCAATCCCATCTGTTTGATCAAGGTGAGGCGCCTGAGGCAGGTAGTGTTTCAAGACCTCCTCCAGCGCCACAGCCACATTGCTCACTCGATAGTTGATTTCACCACTGCATGGGTAAGCGGCGATACGCTCATCAACGAGTTGGGATAATTTTTTGCCCGAGACAGACATCAGCGCAGTCACTAGCAGCCAGGGAATCATGCCGCTATCGCAGTAGGCGAAATCCCGGAAATAATGATGAGCACTCATCTCACCGCCGTAGATCGCATCCTCCAGACGCATACGCTCTTTTATGAAGGCGTGCCCGGTCTTGCATTGTACTGAAACACCACCCGCCAATCGAACCTGGTCGATCGTGTTCCAGGTCAGTCTCGGGTCATGAATGATCTTTGAGCCGGGGTTCTGCTTGAGCAGCATCTCGGCCAGCAAGCCCACCAGGTAATAGCCCTCGATGAAGCGGCCGTGCTGGTCGAAAAAGAAGCAACGATCGAAATCGCCATCCCACGCCAGCCCCAGATCGCAGCCACTTTCCAGCAGCGCTTGCCGTGTCAAGTTACGGTTCTCTGGCAACAGCGGATTGGGCACACCGTTAGGAAAGTTGCCGTCGGGCTCGGCATTGATCACCACCCATTCAAATGGCAGCTTTGGGATCAACGCTTGCAACACCGGTCCGGCCGCGCCATTACCTGCGTCTGCAAGGATTTTCAGCGGTTTCAAATCAGCCATGTTGACGTAGGTAAGCAGATGCTCAACGTATCGAGTCTTATCAAGCTCGAATCGAACCTCGCCGGGAGTTGACGCCAACGCCCCCAGATCACCACTCTCCACACGATCGCGTATGGCATTTAACCCTGTATCGCCGCTGATTGGCCGTGACTCGGCCTTCACCAGCTTCATCCCGTTGTAACCCTTGGGATTGTGGCTCGCGGTGATCATCACCCCACCGTCCGCTTTGAAGGCACTGGTGGCAAAGTAGACTTCTTCAGTACCGCACAAACCGATATCAATGACGTTCGCACCCGCTTCCAGCAATCCGCGAGTCATCGCCTCGGCCAGCATCGGGCTTTCGAGTCGCATATCTCGTCCCAGCACAATATTCTTGCCCTGCAACTCGGCAACCATGGCCCGGCCGATCCGGTACGCAACTTCTTCGCTGAGATCGGATGGCACTTGGCCGCGAATGTCATAGGCTTTGAAACACTGGGTCTTGATAGGGGTATTCATACCACTCTCTTACTGAAGTATGTGCGATGCAGGTGCCGAACCGGACCTCCATGCACGCGTCAGATGGAAATGCATCAGGTCTTGGCAAAAAGCAAAAAAGCCTGGTCGGTGAAAACCTCACCAACCCGGCTTGCGATGCGATGGAAACTGTTATTTGTCGGTGCGACCGTAATTGTCTTCGAAGCGCACGATATCGTCCTCACCCAAATAGTCGCCACTTTGCACCTCAATAAGCACCAGGTCTATGACCCCTGGATTCATCAGGCGATGCTGGTGACCAGCACGGATAAAGGTGGACTCGTTGGTGTGCAGCATCAGCTCCTGCTTGTCGTTGATGACCACAGCCGTACCACTGACAACGATCCAATGTTCGCTGCGATGATGATGCATCTGCAGGGACAGGGACGCCTTGGGTTTCACCACAATACGCTTGATCTTGAAACGCTCGCCGTTTTCAAGTGTCGTGTAAGTGCCCCAAGGGCGATGCACGGTGCGATGCAGCAAGTGGACCGTATGGCTGCAGGCCTTCAGCTGGTTGACGATATGCTTAACATCTTGGGCATGATCCTTATGCGCGATCATCACCGCGTCGGGTGTATCGATCACTAACAGGTCTTCAACGCCCACCAGCGCCGTCAGACGACCTTCGCTGTTCACGTAGTTGTTACGCGACCCGTGGGACAACACTTCACCTTCAAAGCGGTTGCCATTCTCATCAGGCTCCGTGAGCTCACTGACAGCATTCCAGGAACCGATATCACTCCAACCAATGTCACAAGGGATGGTCGCCACTTTGGATGAACGTTCCATCAACGCATAGTCGATGGAAATATCCGGAACCTCGGCGAAGGCGTCTGCATTGAGCGCAAGGCAGCGATACTTGGAAGATGAGGTGAGGCGCGATTGCTCGATAGTGTTGGCTACCGCCGCCACGACGTCAGGAGCATGTTCACGCAGTTCTTCAAGTACCGTTCCGACCCGGAAGCAGAACATTCCGGAGTTCCAGTAATAGTTACCAGCGCTGACATAACCTTGAGCCGTATCAAGATCGGGCTTTTCAACGAAGCGGGCGACCTTCAGCCCCCCCTTCAATGGTGCATCCTTTTGCGCTTCGATATAGCCAAACCCTGTTTCGGGGTAGGTTGGCTGAATACCAAAGGTAACCAACCATCCCTCGGCAGCCAGCGCAGTGGCATTGGCCACGGCCGCGGCAAATGCTTTTTCGTCTTTGATCAGATGGTCTGCGGCCAGCACCAGCATCTGAGCGTCCGGACCATGGGTGGCTTCCAATTGCAGCGCAGCGGCAGCAACAGCTGCGGCCGTATTACGACCGAAGGGCTCCAGAATGAATCCTTGAGCATGTTTGGCCTTATTGACTGCGCCGTACTCGTCTTCCGTCTTGAACAGGAGTTCACGATTGGTCACCGTAAGAATCTCCACAACACCTTCCAGGCGCGCAGCACGGAGGAAGGTCTTCTGGATGAGATTCTGGCCATCCGGCAGTTCCATGAACGGCTTCGGATGGGCTTCTCGAGAAACGGGCCACAACCGGCTGCCCACTCCGCCAGACAAAATTACGGGAATCAGTTCCATGCGCTAAATCCTTAATCCCCTTCTGGCAGATGCAACCAGTAAGCGGGGCTCAGTTATGTTTCCAGTCATTCCTGCATCGTGATCAATGCAAAATCTTGCTTGGAGCGACCACAAGGGGAATAGCTCGACTTCGATCCAAACCTGTCGGGCTTACCCTGACGCGTCTCACTGATCGATCCGTTCTACCAGTCATCGGAAATTGATGCCCTGCCCCTCTGCAACCAGAGGGCTATCCGATATTGAAGCTTTCCTGAAGGAAATCAGATCAATCGAGATTGAGATGCGATATCGAGCAGGATCAGACAATTCTTGTCGGCCATTCTACAGGGACTGCCGACATTTAATAACTAACGGGCCGACAGGAGACAAAAAATCATTTGAAAACAAATAAATACCTGCCATCAAAATAACATCAACTGTCAGCGCCCATCAAATTTCAGCGCGGGTGAGTCTCCAGAAGTTTTTCAAGATACTGACCATAACCTGTCTTCCCCAGACGCTCAGCCTGAGCGGCCAACTCGGTCGCCGTTATCCACCCCTTGTTGTACGCAATCTCCTCCAGGCAAGCCACCTTCAGACCTTGGCGCTTCTCGATGGTATGTACGAAGTGACTGGCTTCCAACAACGAATCATGGGTACCTGTATCCAGCCAGGCGAAGCCGCGACGCAGCATCTCCACCCTGAGCGACTTCTGCTCAAGGTAAACACGGTTGATATCCGTAATTTCCAGCTCCCCCCTTGGCGAAGGCTTGATGTTCTTCGCGATCTCCACGACCTGGTTGTCGTAGAAGTACAACCCCGTCACTGCATAGTTGGATTTTGGGTTCTGCGGTTTCTCTTCAATACTCAGGACCTGGCCGCCTTCATCGAATTCCACAACACCGAAACGCTCCGGATCGGACACGTGATAGCCAAATATGGTCGCACCATTAGCCTGATTGCCCGCCGAGCGCAGGTGCTCGGTGATCTGGCCATAGAAGATGTTATCGCCCAGGATCAGGCAGCAAGGGTCCTCGCCAATGAACTCTTCGCCAATGATAAAAGCCTGCGCCAGACCATCCGGGCTAGGCTGCTCGGCATAACTGAGCTTGATGCCATACAAGCTGCCATCTCCCAGTAATTTGCGAAAATTCGGAAGATCGTCCGGTGTGGAGATAATCAATATTTCACGCATGCCTGCGAGCATCAGCACCGACAGCGGATAGAAAATCATCGGCTTATCGTAGATGGGAAGCATCTGCTTGGAGACACCAAGGGTCAGCGGATGCAAACGTGTGCCGGAGCCACCAGCCAGGATGATACCTTTTCGATTCATCGTGCTCATTTATTCAGGACTTCCCTAAGCATTCGGGTTACACCACTTTGCCAATCCGGCAAGTGTAGAGAAAAATTGTCACGCAGCTTCTGAGTATTCAAACGAGAGTTCAGAGGCCGGCGTGCAAGTGTTGGATAGGCGCTTGTTTCAATCGGATTGATCGTCATCACGGCGAACTGCTCGCCATTGGCCCGGGCAAAATCAATGACGTAACTGGCATAGCCGTGCCAGGACACTTCACCACTCGCTGCCAAGTGGTAAAGCCCCTGCAGTTCAGGGCGCTGAAGGACTTGCTGAATTGCCAATGCGGATACATCAGCTATCAGGTCGGTACCGGTAGGTGCACCAACTTGATCCGCAACGATATCCAGCGTGACGCGCTCCTTGGCTAATCGCAGAATTTTTCTGGCGAAGCTTTCACCACGAACACCATAATTCCAACTGGTCCTGAATATCAGAAATCTACAGCCGGACTGAATAATGGCCTGCTCGCCAGCCGCCTTGCTAAGCCCGTAGCGATTCAATGGAGCAACGGCATCAGTCTCTGTCCAGGGCGTTGAGCCTTGGCCATCGAAGACGTAGTCGGTCGAGTAGTGAACCAATAAGGCATTCAGAGATACGGCCTCTTCAGCCATGACCTGACACGCTTGACCGTTAACCCGGTCCGCCAGTTCGATCTCGAACTCCGCATTATCCACAGATGTGTAAGCAGCAGCATTCACAATGAGCCCAGGTGCATATCGCCGGATTGCGGCACGCAAAGCACGTGGATCAGCAAGATCGACCGCACTGTGATCCACGGCGATCAGCTCGCCGAGCGGAGCCAGGGAGCGTTGAAGCTCCCAACCCAACTGACCGTTTTTTCCGAGCAGAAGGACTCTCATGCCTTGTTCGAGCGGCTCGCATAGTTCTGGTCGATCCACTGCTGATAGCTGCCACTTTTCACATGGGCAACCCATTCAGCGTTCTCGAGGTACCACTCGACGGTTTTACGAATTCCGGTTTCAAAGGACTCTTCAGGCACCCAGCCCAGCTCTCGCTGGATCTTGCCGGCGTCAATAGCGTAGCGCTGATCGTGGCCCGGGCGATCTTGAACGTAAGTGATCAGACTGGCATGGGGACGATGTGCCGAGTCGGGGCGCAGTTCGTCGAGCAGCGCACAGAGAGTATGCACCACCTCAATATTTTGCTTCTCGTTATGGCCGCCAATGTTGTAGGTCTCACCGATAACGCCTTCAGTCACGACCTTGTACAAGGCGCGGGCATGATCTTCAACAAATAGCCAATCGCGAACCTGATCACCTCTGCCATAGACCGGCAATGGCTTGCCTTCCAGTGCGTTCAGAATGATTAGCGGGATCAGCTTCTCAGGAAAATGGAAAGGGCCATAGTTGTTCGAGCAATTGGTCACCAGAATCGGCAGGCCGTAGGTACGACTCCAGGCACGAACCAGATGATCAGAACTTGCCTTGCTTGCAGAGTAAGGCGAACTCGGCTGATAAGGCGTGGTTTCGGTGAAAAGATCTTCTGGCCCCTCGAGATCGCCATAGACTTCGTCGGTCGAAATATGATGAAAGCGAAAGGTGGTTTTCCGGCTTTCATCCAGCGCGGCCCAATAGTGCCGCGCAGCCTCCAGCAACGTATATGTGCCAATTATGTTGGTCTGGATAAACTCAGACGGACCGGAAATCGAACGATCAACGTGGGACTCCGCAGCCAGATGCATGATGGCATCCGGTTGATGGTCGTGCAGGATACGGTCGATTTGATCGCGATTGCAGATATCGACATGCTCAAACACATAACGCGAATCATCACTAACACTGCTTAATGATTCGAGATTACCTGCATAAGTTAGTTTATCGACGTTAACGACAGAATCGTTAGTGCTGGAGATGATGTGGCGAATGACTGCCGAACCAATAAACCCGGCGCCACCGGTAACTAGAATTTTCACGCGGTACCATACCCTTGCGTCGCTGACAGAGCCACCAACTGCACGCTGCCTAATCCATGAATGCAAAAGCCATCAAGTCAGCCGAGGCTTTCGACCGAGACAATCTAAACCGATATGCGAATATGCCACTATCGAACAAGCACAGCATTTTACAGCTTAATGACGGTTTTACTATTGGATATAGACAAGCTGTGGACGGTTTGAGCGCTCCCACCTCCATGTGGAAGTCAAGCAAGGCGCCTGCGAGATGCTCTGGATGCACGTCCCAGAAACCAGCTGACAATCGGCCCGACCACCATGCCAATGAGCAAGGCAACCACCATGACCACCGATACCGGAAGTTGCGGACCGGCCCAGCCCAGGAATAGCAGGGTAACGGATTGCTGATTCTCGAGAACGAACGCCAGGATCACCAGAACCAGCAACAGGACGAACACCGCGATCAATACGCGCTTGAGGTTACGCATGAGCGGCTCCTTGTAGAGTGGCGACGATCAAAGCCCTTCCTCTTCTTCCTCGTTCACACGGTCGCGCAGTTCTTTGCCTGGCTTGAAATGTGGCACGAACTTGCCGTCGAGGCTGACGGACTGACCGGTTTTTGGATTGCGCCCTACGCGCGGTGCGCGATAGTGCAGAGAGAAGCTGCCAAAGCCGCGGATCTCGATGCGATCACCGGTGGCCAGACATTGGGACATTTGCTCAAGCATGGTCTTGATGGCCAGCTCCACATCCTTGGATGAGAGCAGCCCTTGATGGGTGACAATTCGTTCGATCAACTCCGACTTCGTCATATTTTTCCCTTCTTTTTCAAGCAGCTAGGAAAATCGCTCCCACGGTTTTAGCATGCCCTAACGAATTTGAACAGTCCAAGTTTTGACATCTCCCTGCACACCGCGCAATACCCGGTTTTCAGGCCCGCGAGCCATAGCGTTCACCTGCATATAACCAACATGGTGCGCGTCAGGTATCCCGCCGGATTGAAGCCGAAGGGGAAGTCATCCTCATCCTTGGCATCATCAGACCTTGTCACAACCTTGTAGCCGGCCCCCTTGCACTCCTTCGCCGCTCGTTTGCGGCACTTCTCCCAACCCGACCCCAGCCCCGAACAATCAACCTCAATACCACTGACCCCGCGCACTGCATGAGTCTTGGCACTGGTGGTGCACCCCGCCAGTGCCAGCATTGCTATCGCTACTACGAGCTTGTTCATTCACTTCCTTATGCCAGGCGCTCGGCCCGACCGTCGTTCGCTTCAGAATAAAGACTAGCTGTAATTAAACGATTGATCCCGCTAAAGAAAGAGACATCCTATAACGGCCGTTTGTTTCACGCTCAACCAAAGCCAGGCCATACACCCCATGACCCCGGTCAAATTCCAGGCATAAAAAAGGGCGACCGAAGTCGCCCTTTTTTTACAGAAAGTCAGAACTTAGTTCTGTTTTTCCGCTTGTGCAGCACGCAGCAGGTCACCCAGGGTGGTGGCTACTGGAGCGTCACCAGCTACTGGCTTGTCGCGCAGGCTCTGGATGGCTTCTTTCTCGTCTTCAACGTCTTTCGACTTGATCGAGAGCTGGATTACACGGCTCTTGCGGTCAACGCTGATGATCTTGGCTTCTACTTCTTCGCCTTCTTTCAGAACGTTACGCGCGTCTTCAACGCGGTCACGGCTGATTTCGGAGGCTTTCAGAGTTGCTTCGATATCGTCGGCCAGAGTGATGATGGCGCCTTTAGCGTCAACTTCCTTCACGATGCCTTTAACGATGGCGCCTTTGTCGTTCTCTTGAACGTACTCGGAGAACGGATCGCTTTCCAGTTGCTTGATACCCAGGGAGATGCGCTCGCGCTCTGGGTCAACCGACAGGATAACGGTGTCCAGCTCGTCGCCCTTCTTGAAGCGGCGAACGGCTTCTTCGCCCACTTCGTTCCAGGAGATGTCGGACAGGTGAACCAGACCGTCGATGCCGCCGTCCAGACCAATGAAGATACCGAAATCGGTGATCGACTTGATGGTGCCGGAGATCTTGTCGCCCTTGTTGAACTGGCCAGAGAAGTCTTCCCATGGGTTCGACTTGCACTGCTTGATGCCCAGGGAGATACGACGACGCTCTTCGTCGATGTCCAGAACCATAACTTCCACTTCGTCGCCGACTTGTACGACTTTCGAAGGGTGGATGTTCTTGTTGGTCCAGTCCATTTCAGAAACGTGTACCAGACCTTCAACGCCTTCTTCCAGCTCAGCGAAGCAGCCGTAGTCGGTCAGGTTGGTTACACGAGCGGTAACGCGAGTGCTTTCTGGGTAACGGGCTTTGATAGCAACCCATGGATCTTCGCCCAGTTGCTTGAGGCCCAGGGAAACACGATTGCGCTCGCGATCGTACTTCAGAACCTTGACATCGATCTCGTCGCCAACGTTGACGATTTCGGAAGGATGCTTGATACGCTTCCAAGCCATGTCGGTAATGTGCAGCAGGCCATCGACGCCACCCAGATCGACGAATGCGCCGTAATCGGTGAGGTTCTTGACGATACCTTTGACTTGTTGGCCTTCCTGCAGGGATTCCAGCAGAGCTTCGCGCTCGGCGGAGTTCTCGGCTTCCAGGACGCTGCGACGGGAAACGACAACGTTGTTGCGCTTCTGGTCGAGTTTGATGACCTTGAATTCCAGCTCTTTGCCTTCCAGGTGCGTGGTGTCGCGCACTGGACGGACGTCAACCAGAGAACCTGGCAGGAACGCACGGATGCCGTTAACGTCGACAGTGAAGCCGCCTTTAACCTTACCGTTGATAACGCCCTTGACCACTTCTTCGGCTGCGAAGGCTGCTTCCAGAACAATCCAGCATTCAGCGCGCTTGGCTTTTTCACGGGACAGCTTGGTTTCACCGAAACCGTCTTCAACCGAGTCCAGAGCAACGTGAACTTCGTCACCGACGTTGATGTTCAGTTCGCCAGCGTCGTTGTAGAACTGCTCCAGCGGGATCAGTGCTTCGGACTTCAGGCCAGCGTGAACGGTTACCCAGCGAGCCTGGTAATCGATATCAACGATAACACCGGTGATGATGGAGCCTGCCTGAAGGTTCAGGGTCTTTAGGCTTTCTTCAAAGAGTTCCGCAAAGCTTTCGCTCATTTTAATTCCTGTTGATGAGGGCGAAGAATACGCCCATCTCCACATCCCAGACGATGTGGGTCAGTTTCATTTAAAAGAAGCGCCACAGGACTATGACTGGTCCCCTGCGGCCCTCTTGGTCACCCGGCGATATCGCGAATGGCGATCTCGCTCATGATGCGTTCCAGCACCTGGTCGATGGATAATTCCGTGGAATCCAGCTGTATGGCGTCAGCCGCCGGCTTGAGCGGGGCTACCGCTCGCTGGGTGTCACGCTCATCGCGCGCACGTATCTCATCTAGCAGACTCGACAGACTAACACCATCGACTTTGCCCTTCAACTGCAAGTATCGACGGCGCGCACGCTCCTCGGCACTGGCGGTGAGGAAAATCTTCAGCGGCGCATCCGGAAAAACCACCGTACCCATGTCACGTCCATCGGCCACCAGGCCCGGCGCTTCCTGGAAGGCGCGCTGGCGCTGCAGCAGCGCCTCGCGCACCGCAGGCAATGCAGCCACCTGGGAGGCACCCGAACCGACGCTTTCCGTACGGATCACGTCGCTGACTTCGTCACCTTCCAGAATGATGCGTTGCAACTGACCGTCGGTCGCCGCAATGAATTGCACATCCAGATGAGCGGCCAGTTTCTTCAGCAATTCTTCATTGGTCAGGTCGACGCCGTGGTTATGCGCGGCGAACGCCAGCAACCGGTAAAGCGCACCGGAATCCAGCAGGTTCCAGCCCAGGCGCTTGGCCAGTATCCCGGCGACGGTGCCTTTACCGGAGCCGCTTGGCCCATCAATGGTGATGACCGGTGCAATGTTTTTCACGACTGAGCCTCTTGGGCAACGCGGATACCGACCTGCGCGCACAGCGCGAGGAAGTTGGGAAACGACGTCGCGACGTTGGCGCAATCATGGATGCGGATCGGCGCAGAGGCCCGCAGCGAGGCAACACTGAACGCCATGGCAATCCGGTGATCGCCGTGACCGTGCACTTCGCCGCCACCGATCAGGCCGCCATCGATAATGATGCCGTCCGGCGTCGGTTCGCACTTGACGCCCAGCGCCAGCAAACCATCCGCCATGACCTGGATACGGTCCGATTCCTTGACCCGCAGCTCTTCGGCGCCACGCAGCACGGTACGCCCTTCCGCGCAGGCGGCCGCTACGAACAGCACCGGGAACTCGTCGATGGCCAATGGCACCAGCTCTTCCGGAATCTCGATACCTTTGAGTTTAGCTGCCCGCACACGCAGGTCAGCCACCGGCTCGCCGCCGACTTCACGTTGGTTTTCCAGGGTGATGTCAGCGCCCATCAGACGCAGGATGTCGATCACCCCGGTGCGGGTCGGGTTGATGCCGACGTGTTCGAGCACCAGCTCCGAACCTTCGGCGATCGATGCGGCCACCAGGAAGAACGCCGACGACGAGATATCGCCCGGCACTTCGATGTGGGTCGCCGTCAGCTTGTTGCCGGATTCGACCGACGCGGTTGCGCCATTGACGGTGACCGGGTAGCCAAAGCCGCGCAGCATGCGCTCGGTATGGTCACGGGTCGGCGCAGGCTCGGTCACGGTGGTTTTTCCATCGGCGTACAGACCCGCCAGCAGCAGGCAGGATTTAACCTGGGCACTGGCCATCGGCATGGTGTAAGTCAGGCCTTTGAGCTTGTTGCCACCGCGGATGGTCATCGGTGGACGACCTTCAGCAGCGGTTTCGATCACGGCACCCATTTCACGCAGCGGATTGGCCACGCGATTCATCGGGCGCTTGGACAGCGAAGCGTCACCGGTCAGGGTGCTGTCGAAGTTCTGCGCGGCCAGCAGGCCGGACAGCAGGCGCATCGAAGTACCCGAGTTGCCCAGATAGATCGGACCCGGCGCAGGCTTCAGGCCATGCAGGCCGACGCCGTGAATGGTCACGCGACCGTGGTGCGGGCCTTCGATCACGACGCCCATGTCACGGAAAGCCTGAAGCGTCGCCAGGGCGTCTTCGCCCTCGAGGAAACCTTCCACTTCGGTGACGCCTTCGGCCAGGGAGCCAAGCATGATCGAACGGTGGGAAATCGATTTGTCACCCGGTACGCGAATCCGACCGGACAGGCGGCCACCAGGTTGAGCCAGGAAAATCAGATCGTTGGAATTCATAGCGTCCACATAGGCCCTGCGGGCCAGGATTTTACTGAAATGCTCGCGGGCAACCCGGGCGCGAGTGAAAACGCCCAACAATTGGTGCCCATCCCCTGCATCGACCGCGTCGCGCAAGGCGTCGAGGTCGCTGCGAAATGTATCGAGTGTGCGCAGGACAGCCTCGCGGTTAGCGAGGAAAATGTCGTGCCACATCACCGGGTCGCTTCCGGCAATTCTTGTGAAATCGCGGAAACCGCCCGCAGCGTAACGGAAGATCTCAAGGTTTTCATTGCGCTTGGCCAATGAGTCGACCAGGCCGAACGCCAGCAAGTGCGGCAAATGGCTGGTTGCCGCCAACACTTCATCATGGCGCTCGACCTGCATGTGCTCGACATCGGCGCCTAATTCGCGCCACAAGCGGTCGACCACGGCCAAGGCTGCCGGATCGGTCTGGTCCAGCGGCGTCAAAATCACTTTATGGCGACGGAACAGCTCGGCATTGGAGGCTTCTACCCCACTCTGCTCGGAACCGGCAATCGGGTGCCCCGGCACAAACCGCGACGGCATGCCGCCAAACGCTTCGGTAGCGGCACGCACGACATTACCCTTGGCACTGCCGACGTCGGTCAGGATCGCCCCGCCCAGCTTCATGCCTGCCAGTCGGGCCAGCAGTTTTTCCATGGCGAGGATCGGCACGGCCAACTGGATAACGTCGGCACCCTGGCAAGCCACTGCCAGGTCGTCTTCACAGCGATCCACCACGCCCAGCTCTACCGCCAGCTTGCGCGACTGCGGATCGAGATCGACCCCGACCACTTCGCGGCACAGGCCACTTTCACGCAACCCCTTGGCAAACGAACCGCCGATCAACCCGAGACCGACCACCACCAGGCGCCCGATCATAGGTTCAGCAGATTGCAACGCAGTGACATCAACCACGAGCCAGAACCTTGGTCAGCGCCTCAAGGAAGCGGCTGTTTTCCGCTGGCAGTCCAATGGTGATGCGCAAGTGATTCGGCAGGCCGTAGTTGGCCACCGGACGCACAATCACGCCTTCGCGCAGCAAGCCCTGGAACACCGGAGCGGCTTCGCGGCCGACATCGACACAAATGAAGTTGCCTTTGGAAGGAATCCAGCTCAACCCCAACTCACGAAAACCCGCTTCCAGTTGCTGCATGCCGGCTTCGTTCAGGCGACGGCTTTCAGCCAGGTACTCGGCGTCTTGCAGTGCGGCGCAGGCAGCGGCCAGGGCCAGGCTGTTGACGTTGAATGGCTGACGCACGCGGTTCAGCACATCGGCGACCACGGCAGTGGACAAGCCATAACCGACCCGCAGCGCCGCCAGGCCATAAGCCTTGGAGAAGGTGCGCGAAACCAGCAGGTTCGGGTACGCCGCCAGGAAATCCAGGCCGTCCGGCAAGTCGCTGCCTTCGGCGTACTCGATGTAAGCCTCGTCCAGCACCACCAGCACGTGCTCCGGAACGTCTTGCAGGAATTCGTCCAGCGCCTCGGTATCGAACCAGGTCCCGGTCGGGTTATTCGGGTTGGCGATGAACACCACACGGGTATTGGCATCGATCGCCGCGAGCATCGCCGGCAGGTCATGACCCCAGTTTTTGGCCGGGATGACCTTGGCCTGGGCACCCACGGCCTGGGTCACGATCGGATAGACCGCAAACGCATGCTCGCTGAACACCGCATTCAGGCCCGGGGCCAGATAGGCACGCGCAACCAATTCAAGGATGTCATTGGAGCCGTTGCCCAAGGTCACCTGATTGAGCTCGACGCGGCATTGCTCAGCCAGCAGGGTCTTGAGCGCAAAACCGTTGCCGTCGGGATAGCGGGTCAGGTCGGCCAGCTCTTCGCGGATGGCCGCCAATGCCTTGGGGCTGGCACCCAGCGGGTTTTCGTTGCTCGCCAGTTTGACAATGCTGGCCGGATCGATGTCCAGCTCGCGCGCCAGTTCGTCCACGGGCTTGCCAGGAACGTAAGGCGAAAGTTGTTGCACGCCCGGCTGTGCCAGAGCGAGGAAATTGCCACTCATTTGCTACCGCCCTTAGAGAACTGCTTTCGGGTAGGAACCCAGCACTTTGAGTGCTACTGCTTCCTGACTGATCTTTTCCAGCACACCTTTTACCAGCGGATCGCGGTGGTGGCCGACAAAGTCGATGAAGAACACGTAGGTCCATTTACCGCTGCGCGACGGACGGGTCTCGATTCGCGTCAGGTCGATGCCGTTATCATGGAACGGCACCAGCAACTCATGAAGCGCACCGGGTTTGTTGCTCATGGAAACGATGATCGAGGTCTTGTCGTCGCCGGTCGGCGGCACTTCCTGGTTGCCGATCATGAGGAAACGCGTGGAGTTATCCGGACGGTCCTCGATTTTCTCGGCCAGGCGGGTCAGACCGTACAAGCCGGCTGCCATGTCGCCGGCAATCGCCGCCGAGTTCCACTCGCCCTTGACCCGCTTTGCCGCTTCGGCGTTGCTGGACACCGCCACGCGTTCGACATTCGGGTAGTGCGCATCCAGCCACTTGCGGCACTGGGCCAGGGACTGGGCGTGGGAATAGATACGACTGATGCTGTCGGTCTTGGTGTTTTCACCGACCAACAGGTGGTGGTGAATCCGCAGCTCGACTTCACCGCAGATCACCATGTCGTGTTCGAGGAAGCTGTCGAGGGTGTGGTTGACCGCGCCCTCAGTGGAGTTTTCCACCGGAACCACGCCAAAGTTCACCGCACCGGCCGCCACCTCACGGAACACCTCGTCGATCGCCGCCATCGGCTTGCTGATCACCGCGTGACCAAAGTGCTTCAGGGCCGCCGCCTGAGTAAAGGTGCCTTCCGGGCCGAGGTAAGCCACTTTCAACGGCTGCTCGAGGGCCAGGCACGAGGACATGATTTCACGGAACAACCGCGCCATCTCTTCGTTGCCCAGCGGTCCCTGGTTGCGCTCCATGACGCGCTTGAGCACCTGAGCTTCACGCTCAGGACGATAGAACACCGGCACTTCGCCTTCGGCCAGCGAGGCCATCTTTACTCGCGCGACTTCCTGGGCGCAGCGCGCACGCTCACTGATCAGCTCCAGGACTTTCTCGTCCAGGGCATCAATGCGCAGGCGCAGTGCCTTGAGTTCTTGCTCAGACATTAGCCGTGTTCCTTCTCGAACTCTGCCATGTACGCCACCAGCGCGTTGATCGCGTTGATGTCGACGGCGTTATAGATGGAAGCGCGCATGCCGCCCACGGAGCGGTGCCCCTTGAGGTTCAGCAGGCCACGCTCGTCGGCGCCCGCCAGGAACGGCTTGTCCAGACGGTCATCCGCCAGGCGGAACGGCACGTTCATCCACGAGCGGTCCGACTTGTTGATCGGGTTACTGTAGAGACCGCTGGCATCGATGAAGTCATACAGCGTGCGCTGCTTCACTTCGTTAAGCTTGCCGATGGCTTCGACACCACCCTGCTCTTTGAGCCACTCGAACACCAGGCCGGACAGGTACCAGGCCAGGGTCGGCGGGGTGTTGTACATCGAGCCGTTATCGGCCGCGACCTTGTAGTTGAGCATGGTCGGGCACAGGGAACGGGCGTGACCGAGCAGGTCTTCGCGAACGATGTTGACCACGATGCCGCTCGGGCCGATGTTTTTCTGGGCGCCGGCGTAGATCATGCCGAAGCGCGAGACATCCATCGGGCGCGAGAGGATGTCCGACGACATGTCGGCCACCAGCGGAACATCACCGGTTTCCGGGACCCACTGGAATTCCAGGCCGCCAATGGTTTCGTTCGGCGCGTAGTGTACGTAGGCCGCGTCCTTGGACAGCTTCCACTCGTTCTGGCCGGGGATGGCGAAGTAGTCGTAGGGCTTGGCGGTAGCGGCAACGTTGACGTGACCGTAGCGCGACGCTTCTTCAATGGCTTTCTGTGACCAGATACCGGTGTCGATATAGTCGGCAGAGCCGCCTTCGGGCAGCAGGTTCAGCGGAATCTGGGCAAATTGCTGGCTGGCGCCGCCTTGCAGGAACAGCACTTTATAGTTCGAGGGGATATTCAGCAGATCACGCAGATCCTGCTCGGCCTTGGTGGCAATGGACACGAACTCATCACTGCGATGGCTCATTTCCATGACCGACAGGCCCTTGCCGTGCCAGTCGAGGAGTTCACCCTGGGCGCGCTGCAGGACAGCTTCGGGAAGCGCCGCAGGACCGGCGCAGAAGTTATAGGCTCTCTTGCTCACATCCAATCTCGCTCTGATTTGGTGGTATCACGCAATAAATCACATTATCAATCGACACCGGGTCCCTGCTGAAGCAGACAACCTGAGGGAGCGAGCCTGCTCGCGAATGCATCACCGCGGTGTTTCAGAGATACCGCGGCGCCTGCTTCGCGAGCAGGCTCGCTCCCACAGGGGATATCCATGGGTGTCGACTTTTTCCATGCGGACAAACAACAAGGGGGCGAATTTTCATCCGCCCCCTCATGTCCACTTACTCTTGTGGCTCTTCGTCAGCAGCGGCGTCGAGTTGCTGGTCTTCGGCAACGTCGTCATTCACGACCTCACCGACAAACCCGGCACCCTCTTCACCTTCAAAACCTTCACCTTCGAGTTCTTCACCCTCGACTTCCGACGGCTCCTGAACCCGCTCAAGGCCGACCAGGGTTTCATCCTTGGCCAGTTTGATCAGGGTCACACCCTGGGTGTTACGGCCCAGGCTGGAAACTTCATCGACACGGGTACGCACCAGGGTGCCCTGGTCGGAAATCAGCATGATCTCCTCGCCGTCGAGCACCTGTACCGCGCCGACCAGACGGCCGTTACGTTCGTTGCTGACCATGGCGATAACGCCCTGGCCGCCACGCTTGTACTCAGGGAACTCGGTGATCGCCGTACGCTTGCCGTAACCACGCTCGGAGGCGGTGAGGATCTGGCTGCCTTCTTCCGGGATCAGCATGGAAATCAGCTTCTGGCCTTCCGGCAGACGCATGCCGCGCACACCGCGGGCGGTACGGCCCATGGCGCGAACGTCGGATTCCTTGAAGCGCGTCACCTTGCCACCATCGGAGAACAGCATGACTTCACGCTCGCCATCGGTGATCGCGGCAGAAATCAGCACGTCGCCTTCATCCAGCTCCAGCGCGATCAGGCCGACGCTGCGCTGACGGCTGAAGGATTCCAGCGGGGTCTTCTTCACGGTGCCGTTAGCGGTAGCCATGAAGATGTAGTGACCTTCGGTGTATTCCTCGACCGGCAGCATGGTGGTGATGTATTCACCGTCATCCAGCGGCAGCAGGTTGACCAGCGGACGACCACGGGCCGCACGGGATGCTTCAGGGATTTCGTAGGTTTTCAGCCAGTACACCTTGCCCTTGCTGGAGAACAGCAGCAGCGTGGTGTGGCTGTTGGCAACCAGCAGGTGAGCGATGTAGTCCTCATCCTTGACGCCGGTGGCCGACTTGCCTTTACCGCCACGACGCTGGGCCTGGTACGCAGCCAGCGGCTGGGTCTTGGCGTAGCCACCGTGGGAAATGGTCACGACACGGTCTTCTTCCGGAATCATGTCGCCCAGTGTCAGATCGAGACGGGCGTCGAGGATTTCGGTGCGACGCACGTCGCCGTACTCGGCGCGGATCACTTCCAGCTCTTCGCGGATCACTTCCATCAGACGCGTGGCGCTGTTGAGGATGCGGATCAGTTCGCCGATCTGGTTGAGGATCTCTTGATACTCAGCCAGCAGTTTTTCGTGTTCCAGACCGGTCAGACGGTGCAGACGCAGTTCCAGAATGGCTTGCGCCTGTTCCGGCGACAGGAAGTACTTGCCGTCGCGCAGGCCGTATTGCGGATCGAGGTTTTCCGGACGGCACGAATCGGCACCGGCACGCTCGACCATCGCCACCACGGCGGAAGACTCCCAAGGGGTGCTGACCAGCGCTTCCTTGGCTTCCGACGGTGTTGGCGAGGCTTTGATCAGGGCGATGACCGGGTCGATGTTCGACAGGGCAACGGCCTGACCTTCCAGAATGTGTCCACGTTCACGCGCCTTGCGCAGTTCGAACACGGTACGACGGGTCACGACTTCGCGACGGTGACGGACGAAGGCTTCCAGCAGGTCCTTGAGGTTCAGGATCCGCGGGCGGCCGTCGATCAGCGCGACGATGTTGATACCGAACACTGCCTGCAGCTGGGTCTGGGCGTAGAGGTTGTTGAGGATCACCTCCGGCACTTCACCGCGGCGCAGCTCGATCACGACGCGCATACCGTCCTTGTCGGACTCGTCGCGCAGTTCGGTGATGCCTTCGAGTTTCTTCTCTTTGACCAGCTCGGCGATCTTCTCGATCAAACGTGCCTTGTTGAGCTGGTAAGGGAGTTCGGTGATGACGATCTGCTGACGACCACCGACCTTGTCGATGTCTTCGATGATCGAGCGGGCACGCATGTAAATGCGGCCGCGACCGGTGCGGTAGGCCTCGATGATGCCGGCGCGACCGTTGATGATCGCGGCGGTCGGGAAGTCCGGACCGGGGATGTATTGCATCAGCTCGTCGACAGTCAGCTCGGGGTTGTCGATGAGCGCCAGGCAACCGTCGATGACTTCACCGAGGTTGTGCGGCGGAATGTTGGTCGCCATGCCCACGGCGATACCGCTGGAGCCATTGACCAACAGATTGGGAATACGGGTCGGCATGACCGCCGGGATCATTTCGGTGCCGTCGTAGTTCGGCACCCAGTCCACGGTTTCCTTGTGCAGGTCAGCCAGCAGCTCGTGCGCCAGCTTGGTCATGCGCACTTCGGTGTATCGCATGGCCGCGGCGTTGTCGCCGTCCACCGAACCGAAGTTGCCCTGACCGTCTACCAGCAGGTAGCGCAGCGAGAATGGCTGCGCCATCCGAACGATGGTGTCGTACACCGCGGTATCACCGTGCGGGTGATACTTACCGATCACGTCACCGACAACACGGGCAGATTTCTTGTACGGCTTGTTGAAGTCGTTACCCAGCTCGCTCATCGCGAACAGCACACGCCGGTGCACGGGCTTCAAGCCGTCGCGCGCATCCGGCAGTGCCCGCCCGACAATTACGCTCATCGCGTAGTCGAGGTAGGACTGCTTCAGCTCGTCTTCGATATTGACCGGGAGGATTTCTTTGGCCAGTTCGCCCATGAGAAGCCTGATTCCTTTTTCTGGTGAAACCTCGTCACATCCATATGGGACGAACGAAGCTCGCCGCTGCAGGCTGAGTGCCATGCACCGACTTACGACAAATCAACGAGTTATGCCATGGATCTGCGCAGTAAAGGTCGCCCCATCGGGCAACCCTGGAAACCGCCGGATGTTATCACAAGAGCCGCCACGCACCTATCCCCCAGATGCGCATGGAGTGTAGTTAGTTGACTGATGGCAGGCTTGAAGGGGATCAGAGGGGCTTAGAGCGACTGCGAATGCAGAATCAGGAGCCGAATTACAGATGTTTATTGACTTTCAGGACCTAATCGCCAGCAGGCTGGCTCCCACGGTTGATCCGTATCAAGCACAAACTCAGCCTGCTTGCCCCCACAGTTGATCCGTGTCGATCACAAACCCTGTGGGAGCCAGCCTGCTGGCGATGGCGTCCTTTCGATCGCCACGCCCATCAATGCAGACGCTTGCGGCACATCAGTTGCGCCATTTTCGCCGTGTCCGGCCGCTCGACGATGCCTTTTTCGGTGACGATGGCATCGATCAGATCCGCAGGCGTCACGTCGAACACCGGGTTGAACGCATCGACTTCAGCCCCGACCCGCTTGCCGCCGACCTCAAGTAACTCACGGCCATCGCGCTCTTCGATCGGAATGTCGTCGCCGCTGGCCAGGTTCATGTCGATGGTTGAACTCGGCGCCACCACCATGAAACGCACACCGTGGTGCATGGCATTGACCGCCAATTGATAGGTGCCGATCTTGTTCGCCACATCGCCATTGGCCGTGATCCGGTCCGCACCCACGATCACCCAGGTAATGCCCTTGGTTTTCATGATATGGGCCGCGGCGGAATCGGCATTGAGGGTCACCGGGATCCCTTCGTTGGCCAGCTCCCAGGCCGTCAGCCGTGAGCCTTGCAGCCATGGACGGGTTTCGTCGGCGTAGACACGCTCAACCATACCCTCGATGAACGCCCCGCGAATCACCCCCAGCGCCGTACCGAAGCCGCCGGTGGCCAGCGCGCCGGTGTTGCAATGGGTCAGGATCGCCTGGGCATTGCCCTGGTGCTTGCGGATCAGATCGACGCCCAACTGCGCCATGGTCAGGTTGGCTTCGCGATCACTTTCATGAATGGCGATGGCCTCGGCCTCCAGCACCGCCAGCGGATCGGCATTGTCTTTCAGGCGATCCAGCCGGTCATGCATGCGATTCAAGGCCCAGAACAGATTGACCGCGGTGGGGCGGGAATCGGCGAGCAGCGCGAAATCCTCCTCCAGCGCGGCGTACCAGTCGCCCCCTTCAGCAATCCGGGTGCGGGCTGCCAGCACGATGCCATAGGCCGCACTGATGCCAATTGCCGGTGCCCCGCGCACCACCATCGAGCGAATCGCCTCGGCCACGCCAGCCGCGCTGGTGTAGGCAATCCAGGTTTCCTCGAACGGCAAAATACGCTGATCCAGCAGATACAGGGCGCCATCACGCCAATCGATGGCCTTCACCTTCTCCGCAGCCAACAGTCGATCGCGCATCCCACACCCCGCACTCATGAACAAAAGCCGACGATTATAGCGATCCCCCCGCGAAGACGCTCGGGTATACTTCGCCATCCTTTACAACAGCACTGGAACCGCCCCTCGATGCCGAACACTGCCGCTGCGCTCGACCTGTTATTGCTGCCGACCTGGCTGGTACCCGTCGAACCCGCCGGCGTTGTCCTCAAGGACCATGGCCTGGGTATTCGCGACGGGCGCATTGTCTTTATCGGCCCACGCGCCGCCGCCCTGAAGCTTAACGCAAGCGAAGTCCGCGAACTGCCGGACATGTTGCTCAGCCCCGGGCTGATCAATACCCATGGACACGCGGCAATGACCCTGTTCCGTGGCCTGGCCGATGATTTGCCCTTGATGACCTGGCTGGAAAACCATATCTGGCCGGCCGAGGCCAAATGGGTCGACGAGGATTTTGTACGCGACGGCACGGATCTGGCCATCGCCGAACAACTCAAAGGTGGCATCACCTGCTTCTCTGACATGTACTTCTTCCCGAAGGTTGCCAGCGAGCGCGTGCACAACAGCGGCATTCGTGCGCAGATCGCGATTCCGATCCTCGATTTCCCGATCCCCGGCGCCAGTTCGGCGGACGAAGCCATTCGTCAGGGCGTCGAGCTGTTTGGCGATCTCAAGCACCACCAACGCATCAAAGTTACCTTCGGCCCCCATGCACCCTACACCGTGGGCGATGAAAACCTGGAAAAAATCCGGGTGATCGCCGAAGAACTGGACGCCTCGATCCACATGCACGTGCATGAAACCGCCTTCGAAGTGCAGCAAGCGGTCGAACAGCGTGGCGAACGCCCACTGGCCCGCCTCGCTCGCCTGGGCATGCTGGGACCGCGTTTCCAGGCGGTTCATATGACCCAGATCAGCGATGAAGACCTGGCGCTGCTGGTAGAAAGCAACACCAACGTGATTCATTGCCCGGAATCGAATCTGAAGCTCGCCAGCGGGTTTTGCCCGGTGGAGCGCTTGTGGCAGGCCGGAGTCAACGTCGCCGTGGGTACCGATGGCGCCGCCAGCAACAACGACCTGGACCTGCTCGGCGAAACCCGCACCGCTGCGCTTCTGGCCAAAGCTGTCGCCGGCTCGGCCACCGCCCTGGATGCCCATCGCGCGCTGCGCATGGCCACCCTCAATGGCGCCCGCGCCTTGGGGCTCGAAGCCGAGGTCGGTTCCCTGGAGCTGGGCAAAGCCGCCGACATGGTGGCCTTCGACCTTTCCGGCCTGGCACAGCAACCGGTCTACGACCCTGTTTCGCAACTTATATATGCCACGGGCCGGGACTGCGTGAAGCACGTCTGGGTCGCCGGCAAGCAGTTGCTCGACGATCGTCGCCTGACCCGCCTGGATGAAGAACAACTGGTCACCAGCGCCAAGTCCTGGGGACTGCGCATCAGCGGCCGCACCGAATAACGAGGCCCCTTGTGCGGGGGCATCAGGATTTTTCAAGTTTTTCGAGGATTGAAACCATGAGCAACGTCGACTACGCCGAAATCGCCAAATTCGAGGCCCTGGCCCATCGCTGGTGGGACCGCGAAAGCGAGTTCAAACCGCTGCACGATATCAACCCGTTGCGGGTCAACTGGATTGACGAACGCGTCAATCTGGCCGGCAAAAAAGTCCTCGACGTCGGCTGCGGTGGCGGCATCCTCAGCGAAGCCATGGCCCAGCGCGGCGCCACCGTGACCGGTATCGACATGGGCGAAGCGCCGCTGGCGGTCGCACAATTGCATCAGCTGGAATCCGGTGTGAATGTCGAATACCGGCAGATCACTGCCGAAGCCCTGGCCGAGGAAATGCCGGAGCAGTTCGACGTGGTCACCTGCCTCGAAATGCTTGAACACGTGCCAGATCCATCCTCGGTGATCCGCGCCTGCTTCCGCATGGTCAAGCCCGGCGGCCAGGTGTTCTTCTCCACCATCAACCGCAACCCGAAGGCGTACCTGTTCGCCATCGTCGGCGCCGAATACATCATGAAGCTGTTGCCCCGCGGCACCCACGACTTCAAGAAATTCATCCGCCCTTCCGAGCTCGGTGCCTGGAGCCGCATGGCCGGCCTGACCGTCAAGGACATCATCGGCCTGACCTACAACCCCCTGACCAAGCACTACAAACTGGCGGCCGACGTGGACGTCAACTACATGATCCAGACCCTGCGCGAGGAGTAAGCCGATGCGAATCAGAGCAGTTCTTTTCGACATGGACGGTACCCTGCTCGACACCGCGCCGGACTTCATCGCGATCTGCCAGGCGATGCGTGCCGACCGCGGCTTGCCGCCCATGAACGACAAACACATTCGCGATGAAATTTCCGGCGGCGCCAAGGCGATGGTCGCGGTGACCTTCGCTATGGACCCGGAATCGCCGGGCTTCGAGGAGCTGCGTCTGGAGTTCCTCGAGCGCTACCTCGTGGGCTGTGCAGTCCACAGCAAACTGTTCGACGGCATGGGCGAACTGCTGGCCGACATCGAGAAAGCCAACCTGATCTGGGGCGTGGTCACCAACAAGCCGCTGCGCTTTGCCGAGCCGATCATGCAACAGCTTGGGCTGGCCGAACGTTCGGCGCTGCTGATTTGCCCGGATCATGTAAAGAACAGCAAACCGGACCCGGAGCCGCTGATCCTCGCCTGCAAGATGCTCGACCTCGACCCGGCCAGCGTGCTGTTCGTGGGCGATGACCTGCGTGATATTGAATCGGGTCGCGATGCCGGCACCCGGACCGCCGCCGTGACCTTCGGCTATATCCACCCGGATGATAATCCGCGGCACTGGGGTGCGGATGTGGTGGTCGATCATCCGCTGGAATTGCGCAAGGTGCTTGATAGCGCGCTCTGTGGCTGCTGAGAGCCGGTTTCTACCCGGGCAAGCCCGCTCCCACAGGGTATGTTGGTGGATACAAAATATGTGGACACCTTCAATCCTTGTGGGAGCGGGCTTGCCCGCGATCGGAAGCGCCGCGATCTGTCTTCTGTTTTGTGAGGTTTTTTATGTTTGATTATTCCGCCCGCCCTGACTTGCTTAATGGCCGGGTCATTCTCGTCACCGGCGCCGGTCGTGGCATCGGTGCAGCCGCCGCAAAAACCTTTGCCGCCCACGGGGCGACCGTGCTGCTTTTGGGCAAGAGCGAAGCCAACCTGACCCAGGTCTATGACGAAATCGAAGCCGCCGGCCACCCGCAACCGGCCGTGATCCCGTTCAACCTGGAAACCGCCCTACCCCATCAATACGATGAGCTGGCCGCGATGATCGAGAGCGAATTCGGTCACCTCGACGGCCTGCTGCACAACGCTTCGATCATTGGTCCGCGCACACCGATCGAGCAGCTCTCCGGCGAGAATTTCATGCGGGTGATGCAAGTCAACGTCAACGCCATGTTCATGCTCACCAGCACCCTGTTGCCGCTGCTCAAGCTGTCCCAGGACGCCTCGGTGGTGTTCACCTCCAGCAGCGTCGGCCGCAAGGGTCGTGCGTACTGGGGCGCTTACGGCGTCTCCAAGTTCGCCACCGAAGGCCTGATGCAGACCCTGGCGGACGAAGTCGATACTGTGGCGCCGGTACGCTCCAACAGCATCAACCCGGGCGCCACCCGCACCAGCATGCGCGCCCAGGCCTATCCAGGGGAAAACCCGCTGAACAATCCAACACCCGAGGAGATCATGCCGGTCTACCTGTACCTGATGGGTCCGGACAGCACCGGTATCAACGGCCAGGCATTCAACGCACAGTAATACCGTACGTCGCTTTTGTGCCGCGCCGACTTCCCGTCGCGGCATTTGAGCATCCTGTTCTTCTACAAAGCAGATTAAACTTGTGCGAAATGTCCTACGGGACTGACGGACCAGTATGACGCGCAGCCCAAAGCCGCTCTCACCCAGCTTGTAAGACAGTCTTACTGCTCAAGGGCGCGCGCCATATGAAATCACCTTCCCAGACCAACGCAATTGACTTCGACAGCGCCAAATTGCAACGCCTGGGCTTTGGTCAGCAGCAACCGACTCTGGAACGGCCAGTCAGTCTTGCGCAACTGCGCCAGCAACTGAGCATGCAGCTGCAAACCAGTCTGGAACCCCAACGCATTCTCGGGCTTTTTTTCCGTGAGGTTCAGCGCCTCGTACCACTTGATGCCTTGAGCTATGAGCACAAGAGCAGCGATCTGCGCCTGGAATTCGGCCAACGCGGTCACCACTCGATCAGCTACAGCCTCAGCCATGAAGGCGAACACCTGGGTGAGCTGGTGTTTCGTCGCAACCAGCGCTTCAGCGAGCAGGAACAGGGCAACCTCGAATCGTTGCTGGCCGCGCTGCTCTACCCGATGCGCAACACCCTGCTGTACCGCGCCGCGACTCAAAGTGCACTGCGCGATCCGCTGACAGACACCGGCAACCGCATCGCCATGGACCAGACGCTGCTGCGGGAAATCGAAGTCTCGCGGCGTCATCTGCACCCCTTGTCGCTGCTGATGCTGGACATCGATCACTTCAAGCAGATCAACGACACCCATGGGCACAGTGTCGGCGATGAAGTGCTTAAAGCGGTCGCCGCCTTGATCAAGCAACAGTTGCGCAACGTGGACATGGTGTTTCGTTTTGGCGGCGAAGAGTTCCTGATCGTACTGTCCAACACCAATCGCGAAGCGGCGGCCCTGGTCGGCGAGCGACTGCGTCTTGCAGTGCAGACCGAGGAGTTTGTGGCGGAGGGCCGTTCGATCGAACTGACCGTGAGCCTGGGTTGCTCGACCCTGCTGCCCGGCGAGTCTGCCGAGAGCTTGTTGCGAAGGGCCGATAATGCGCTGTACGTCGCCAAGCGCGAGGGGCGTAATCGGTTGACGATGGCGGGTTGAGTTTCAAGTAACAGCACAAAACAGTGTGGGAGCGAGCCTGCTCGCGAATGGTCTTTCAATCAACATCATTGTTGAATGTCAGATCGCATTCGCGAGCAAGCCCGCTCCCACAGTTTTTATTGCGTGTTATTCGGATCAGCTCTCGGCCAATGCCAATCGCTCACGGACTACCGGCGTTCGTTCCGCGTACTCCAACTGCATGCAACGCTCCAGAAACAGGTACATGTAGTCGTAGCTCTTGCACACGGCCTGACGCAATTCCACTTGCAGGGCCTTGCTCGGGTTCATGCCTGCCAGCGTGCAGATGATTTCCAGCGCTTCCCAGGGATGGGCATCGTCATACTGGGCGTGCATCTTCAGCCACTTCATGGCGCGCTTGCGATCTTCCTCGGGGAACGATGCCGCGTATACCCCATTGGAGCAGACCAGCGCCGACCACTCGCCGGTCGCCCCTTCAATGGCGTAGTTGGTCGCGGCAATGGCCACGATCAGCGAATCCGCCGAACTGGTGTGCCAGCACCAATGACTCAAGGCATGCAGTTCAGGGGCCACTTGTTGCGCTTGCAGATCTTCCAGGCTGACACCGTGTGCGCGGCTCCAGTTAACCCAATAATCGGCATGGTTCAATTCGACGCGAATGTTGCGCATCAGCCAGCGACGCGCCATGTCTTCGCCCGGATGACGGGCAAAACGGGTCTTGGTCAGGTTTTGTGCCATGTATAACGCGAACTGTTCGACCACCGGCCAGCCACCTATCAGGTACTGACGCATGGTCTTTGCACTGAGCTTGTTGTCACGCATGCGCTGATACAGTTCGTGTTCGACAACCCGGCGCTTGCTCTCGCTGCAATCCTGAATCAGGCGCTGGGCCCAGGCAGGATAACTTGCAGCTTCCATGAGGGGTCCGGTTCGGTTGAATGTGTCGATCACTGTCGAGCTCCTTTTGATTGTGATTGTTAGATCAGCGAAAGATTTCAACGGAACGTGCCAGGGGCCTTGAACAACAAAGGCTGGGGCCTGGCAGGACGACTTTGCAGGCTGTCAAAGGTAAACAATTGCGGGCGTTCTATGACATACCCTTGAGCGTAATCCACCCCAATCTCCAGCAATGCCTGCTCGATCTGAGGCGTCTCGACAAACTCGGCAATCGTACGTTTACCCATGACGTGACCGATGTGATTGATCACTTCGACCATGGCGCGGTTAACCGGGTCGTCCAGCATATCCTTTACGAAACTCCCGTCGATCTTCAGGAAGTCTACAGGCAAATGTTTCAGATACGCGAATGAAGACATACCGGCGCAAAAGTCATCCAGTGAAAAAAGGCATCCCAAGCCTTTGAGTTCATTGATAAAACGAATTGCACTGCCAAGATTGGAAATTGCACTGGTTTCGGTGATTTCAAAACAAATCATTTCAGGCGGAATGGAATAAGTAACGAACTGTTCCCGCAGGAAGTCTAGAAACGCCTCATCACCTATGGTCGTGCCTGACAGATTGATCGCACACATGGCCAGCGGCCCCTGACGTGTTTCGGCGCGGCATTGGGCAATGATCTTGAAAACATTCTGCACCACCCAGCGATCAAGGGATGTCATCAAGCCGTAGCGTTCGGCGGCCGGGATGAAACTGTCGGGAAGAATCATGCGGCCAGCTTCATCATGCAGGCGCAACAGGATTTCGATATGCCCGCTGCCCGGCTCGGTATGACCGAGGGGCGCAATTTCCTGGGCATACAGACAGAAGCGATCCTCTTCGAGCGCCATGTGCAAACGCTGCACCCAGGCCATTTCACCGAAGCGCAGGGACAACTCCGAATCGTCGGGGTGATAGACCTGAACCCGGTTACGGCCTTTTTCCTTGGCCATGTAGCAAGCCATGTCGGCAGCGCGCAACGACGCTTCGAGGGTGGTCGGATTGTGCGCGACATGCACCAGACCGATGCTCACGGTGGTCACGAAAGGCCGGCCCTTCCATACGAAATGCAGGTTTTGCACGGTCTGCCGCAACCCCTCGGCAATTTTCTCCGCCGCTTCCGGCGCACAGTTCTCCAGCAAAATGCCAAACTCGTCGCCGCCGAGCCGGGCCAGGGTATCGCCCTCGCGCAGTCCGGATTGCAGCAGTGCACAGATGTGCCGCAGCAACTCGTCACCCGCCGCATGGCCACAGGTATCGTTGACCAGTTTGAACTGATCCAGGTCGAGGAACATCAGGGCATGGCGCCCCGACTGCCGCGTCAGATTGTGCAACGCCTGTTCCAGGCGATATTCGAATTCGCGGCGGTTGGCCAGACCGGTCAAGGCGTCATGGGAGGCCTGCCAGGACAGATTGGCAATGTATTGCCGCTCCTGGGTCATGTCGTGCAACACCAGTACCGTGCCGCTGACCTTGCCGGCATTGCGGATCGGCGCGCCAACCAGCGTTACCGAGACCGTGCTGCCGTCCAGGCGTTGAATCAGTTTTGAATGCTCGCTGCCACCGCTGAGCTGACCGCTCAGTATGCGTTCGATCAGGGTGAAACCATCGGTCTGCGCGTTGTCGTCCAACAGATTGAACAGCGCCGCCAACGGCAAGCCGGTCGCCTGCTCCGCCTTCCAGTGAGTCAACGCCTCGGCAGCCGGGTTCATGTAGGCGATGGCGCCATCCACATCGGTAGTAATCACCCCGTCACCGATCGATTGCAGGGTGATCTGCGCCCGGTCTTTTTCCAACTGCAGGGCATCGGCAAAGGCGTGGCGTTGCTTGAGCAGTTTATGGGTACGCATCAAGGCCAATGCGATCAAGCCCAGGGCTGTGGCGAGGTTGATCGCCAGCAACAGGCGAAGAATCACCCGCGATCCCTCTCCCAAGGCATCACTGAAGGCTTTTGCCGCCGGGGTGACTTCATCGTTGATCGCGAAAATCTGCGCCTTCCAACGCTGGATGTCGGTATCGGAAGCCGGGCTGGCGGTGATGTGCCGGTGCATGTCGCGAGCAACGTCATCGAGCTGGACCAGATACGCGTCACCCACTGTCCAGAGGTCGATGGCTTTCTCAAGGTAGCTGAAGTGCCGGAAATTCAGGTACAGCCAAATCAGGCTGGATACATCGTCCGGATGATTGCCGCCCTTGAGGATCGCTGCGCGTGCCGCTTCGATATTCGGCGGCTGGTGGTCCAGCGCCACACGCAACTCGTGACCGCCCTGAGGCACGGCGATGGCGTTCTGGTATTTGAGAAAAATCCCTTCATCGCCGCTGTCGGCATAGAGATTGAGGTAATAGATGGCGTCTTTCTGGCCCTTGGACCACAGGCTTTCACCGGCAACGTAGCCACGGACCGCCGAAAGCACATAAAGGCTGACACCGCCCAGCAGGGCCTGAAACAGCACGACAGCGATAAATGGCCAGACGATGCCCAGCAACCGTGGCGTACCAAGAGTCCGCGTTTGATTCATGAGTTCCCTTGCATTAGCACTGCTTGATCGTCATCCGGACGAAATCGCTACCGCAAGACTAGGGGGCGATCCCGGTTCCGGCAAGCGGCAGATCTCATTGCAGTACAAACGCCAGGCCTATATATGCACTGCCAACGCAGTACCGAGGCCGTGGTGAGAATACCCACCATCGAGTGACACTGATCTAGTGCTGTTGTAAATGCCCATAAAGCTTGGCGTACAAACCACCATCGGCAATGAGTTGCTGATGGTCGCCATCTTCGGCAACTTGTCCGCCATCGAACACCAGCACCCGGTCCGCCTGTTTAACCGCTGACAGTCGATGGGCAATGATCAACGTGGTGCGGTGACTCAGGAACCGCGCCAAGGCCTGGTGCAGGTTGTATTCGGTGGCGGCGTCCAGTGCGGAGGTGGCCTCATCGAGGATCACCACTTTAGGGTCGGCCAGCACCATCCGCGCGATCGCCAGGCGTTGCCGCTGGCCGCCGGACAAACGCACGCCGGAACGCCCGACGATGCTGTCCAGGCCGTTGGGCAATTCACGAATCGTGGCGTGCAGCTGGGCGATTTCCAGCGCCTGCCAGCAAGCCTCGTCGCTGCGCTCGCGGCCCATGGTCAGGTTGGCACGCACGGTGTCATTGAACAGCGCCGGGTGCTGCAGGACCACGGCGACGTTTTCACGAACGGTTTCCAGACCGATCTCCTGCTGGGTCGAACCGCCGAAGCGGATGGTCCCGGCCAATGGCGTGTACAAACCCAACAACAATTGCACCAGCGTGCTTTTGCCACCGCCGCTGGCGCCGACGATCGCCACTTTCTCACCGGGGGCGATGGACAGGTTCATCTGGTTCAGTACCAGCTCGTCGCCGTAACCGAAACTCAGGCCCTGAACTTCGATACCCACGGTCTCGCGGCCGTTGAACGGGTCGACGCCATTGGGGTACTCAGGCTCATCGGCGCGGGACAACAGCTCGTTGATTCGCGACAGCGCACCGCCGGCGGCGTAATAGGCGTATTGCAGGTTCAGCAGTTGTTCCACCGGGCCGATCATGAACCACAGGTAGCTGAATACCGCGAGCATCTGGCCGATGGACAGGTCGGAAAACAGCACGGTGAGCATGGCGGCGGCGCGAAAAATATCGATGCCGAACTGGAACAGCAAACCGCTGGCACGGTTCGAAGCGTCGGTTTTCCATTGCGAACTGACCGCGTAATCGCGAACTTCCCTGGCGCGCAGCCCCAGTCGTCCGAGGAAAAACCCCTGACGGTTGCCGGCGCGGACTTCCTGGATCGCGTCCAGGGTTTCGGTCAATGCCTGGGTGAAGCGCGAGGTGCTGTCGTTCTCGAGCTTCTTCAGGTGCTTGACCTTTTTGCCCAGCTGCACCGTGGCGTAGATCACCAGCGGGTTGAACAACAGAATCAGCAGCGCCAGTTTCCAGTGCATCCACATCAGAATCCCTGCAGTGCCGACCAGTGTCAGCATGGCCACAAGGAAGCGACTGAGGGTTTCGCCGACGAATTTGTCCAGGGTGTCGAGGTCGGTCACCAGGTGCGTGGTCACCGTCCCGCTGCCCAGGCTTTCGTATTCACCCAGCGAGATGCGCTTGAGGCGTTCGATCAGGCGGATGCGAATGCGGTACACAATGTCCTTGGCCAAGGCGGCGAACAATCGCGCCTGCACCACGTTGAACAACAATGCCGCGCAACGCAGGGCCAGGGTCACCAGCAGCATCAGGCCGATATAGCCCGCGGCCTTTTGCCAGACCTCGGGGAGTGCGAGGTTCATGATTTTCAGCGCGGCGTCACCGTGTCCCAGCAGCACTTCATCCACCAGTAACGGCAGGAGCAACGGGATCGGTACGCTGCACAGCGTCGCCAGCACGGCCACGCCATTGGCGATCCACAGAGATTTCTTGTGATGAAGCGCCAGTCGGCGGATTTCCGCCCAGCTCAGCCGATCGACATGTTTTGCGGTTGCGACATCGTCGGGCAGGTCATGCACAGGCAGCGCGCTCCAGCCAGCGGCCGAGCAACGGAGACAGCACACTGAGCGGTTGATAGCCATTGGTCAGCAGTGCCAATTGACCATTGCGCTCAGCCAGCAAGGTGGGGAAACCGGCAATGCCCAGATCCTGGACCCAGGTGAAATCGGCTGCCGTTGCGGTGTGCATATCGGCACGGTCGAACGCGGCGGCGAATTCGATGCGCGGCAGACCGGCCTGTTCCGCCAGCTCAACCAGAACGCTGGCGCGGGTCACGTCGCGGCCTTCGGCATAAAACGCATGCTGAATCAGCCCGAGCAGCTTCCATGCACAATCCGGCGCCAGGCTGCGTGCCGTCACCAGCGCCCGGCACGCCGGCTCAGTGTCGTAGACAAATCCATCGGGCAAGGCACCGTCCAGTTTGAACGGCTGGCCGGTGGCCTCGGTAACCGCCTGCCAGTGCTCAAGGATGTAGCGCCGGGTCGACGGTTCCAGTGCCGAGCCGCTGCCGGTGCGCAAACCGCCCACCACCAGATGCACGTCCACACCCGCCGCTGCCGCCTGCTCGACCAACGCGTTGGCTACCGGAGCAAAGCCCCAGCACCAGGAGCACATCGGGTCCATTACGTAGAGCAGGCGGGCAGTCGTCATGGTATTCAGGCCTCGGAGGATGCTTGCTTGTAGTTGTAGCCGATCGGGTGAGGCATGTTGCGAGCCTTGGCCAGTTCGATCTGCTTTTGCCGATCGATGGCGCTGCGTCGGGTTTTCTCGCTCAGCGTATCCCAGCAATGCGGGCAACTGATGCCGGCGACGTAATGCTCGCAGGCGCGATCTTCGACACTGACCGGTGTGCGGCAGGCATGACATTGATCGTAGTCGCCTTCGCTCAGGTCGTGGCGAACCGTCACGCGGTTATCGAACACGAAGCAGTCGCCCTGCCACTTGGTTTGTTCCTGAGGCACTTCCTCGAGGTACTTCAGGATGCCACCCTTGAGGTGGTAGACCTCATCGAAGCCTTCGTTGAGCATGTAGCTCGACGCCTTTTCGCAACGAATGCCGCCGGTGCAGAACATGGCGACCTTTTTGTGCACGGCCGGGTCGAAGTTGGCTTTGATGTAGTCGGGAAATTCGCGAAAACTGGTGGTTTTCGGATCGATCGCACCTTCGAAGGTGCCGATCGACACTTCGTAGTCGTTGCGGGTATCGATCAACAGGACTTCCGGATCGCTGATCAGCGCGTTCCAGTCCTGCGGATCAACGTAGGTGCCGACCTTTTTATTCGGGTCCACGCCTTCAACGCCGAGGGTCACGATTTCTTTCTTGAGCTTGACCTTGGTGCGGTAGAACGGCTGCTCGTCGCAGTACGACTCTTTGTGGTCGATGTCGTCCATACGCGGGTCGTTCTTGAGCCAGGCCAACAGTCCATCGATGCCTTCACGGCTGCCAGACACGGTGCCGTTGATGCCTTCTTCGGCGATCAGCAGCGTGCCTTTGATGCCGTTGTCGACCATCGCTTGCAGCAGTGGCTCGCGCAGGGCGACGTAATCTTCCAGGGTGACGAACTTATACAGTGCCGCCACGACAATCTGTTGTGTCATGGGTAAATCTCCAGGTGGCTACCCTCGTAAGGGGTGAACCGGATGCGAAAAAAAACGCGCCGGGTAAGCGGCGCGTTTCCCATTCTATCAAAAACCCGAAGGTTAGAGGACTGGCAGATGCTTTTGTGGCGAGGGGATAAATACCCTTCTCACTGCAACCGTTCAAGCGCTAGTGCTTGCTGCCGCCGGCACAGGTCGGCGAGGCTGGAGCCGCGTCGATCTGCGCCCATTCCTCCGGCGTATAGGTATGCAGCGCCAACGCATGGAACTCGCCCATCAGCTCGCCGAGGGTGTCGTAGACTTTCTGGTGACGCTTGACGCGATTGAGCCCTTCGAACTGCTGGCTGACCACCACGGCCTTGAAGTGGGTCTGCAACCCGCGACTGTGCATATGGCTTTCATCCAGCACTTGCAGATGCTCGGGCTGAAGCAGGCCCAACGTCGATTCGATGCGTTGTTGCATGGTCATACCGAACTCCGCTTAAGGCTTTTTCTTGGCTGGAGCCGCTGCGTCTTTCGGCGTCAGCTCAGTGGTCATGTCAGCCAGCAGCTTGTTGACCACGGGCACCGCGCTTTCCAGCTTGGCCTGGGTCATCTGGGCCGATTGCTGAGTCAGCTGCGGCATTTTTTCCAGGACTTTCTTGCCCAGTGGCGACTTGTAGAACGCCACCAGGTCCTTGAGCTCGGATTCGGTGAAGTTGGTGGTGTAGAGCTTGACCATGTCCGGCTTCAGCTTGTTCCAGCCAATGGCCTGGTCGAGGGCGGCGTTGGCCTTGGCCTGGTAGGTTTCCAGGACGGCTTTTTTCGATTCAGGGGCTTTGGTTTGCTGGAAGCGCTGGGCGAACATTTGCTGTACTTGCATGTACACCGGAGTGCCCAGTTTGTCAGCATGAGCCAGGGTCAGGAAAGCCTCGGCACTGGCGTTGTGGCTGGCGGTATCGGCAAGAACCTGGCCGCTGGCACAAACCAATGCAACCGCGGTACAGATGGCACGAAGACGAGTCATCGAGTTTCCTTTTCTAGCAGGCGAGGTAAAACCCCAAGGACGTCCATTCTGCGCCTAAAAAAGTGTGTCACTCAACCCCAAGCCTTGTCGCGCCTGATTTAGAGGGGTTCAATGGACAGAATCGAGACAGATGGAACCCCGGCCGTCGATCACGGCCTAAACTGCGCAATCAGACCTACAGGAGTGTGACCGATGAGCCGTATCGAAACCGACAGCCTTGGCCAGGTTGAAGTCCCGGATGAGGCCTACTGGGGTGCTCAGACGCAACGCTCGCTGGTCAACTTTGCCATCGGCAATGAGCGCATGCCGCTGGCGGTTCTGCACGCTCTTGCGCTGATCAAGAAAGCCGCGGCACGGGTCAACGACCGCAATGGGGACCTGCCCGCCGACATCGCCCGCCTGATCGAACAGGCGGCCGACGAAGTGCTCGACGGCAACCATGACGACCAATTTCCGCTGGTGGTCTGGCAGACCGGCAGCGGCACCCAGAGCAATATGAACGTCAACGAAGTGATTGCCGGTCGCGCCAACGAACTGGCCGGCAACCCGCGCGGCGGCAAGGCCCCGGTGCACCCCAACGATCACGTCAATCGCTCCCAGAGTTCCAACGACTGCTTCCCAACCGCCATGCACATCGCCGCGGCCCAGGCGGTGCAGCAGCAATTGCTGCCGGCCATCGCCGAGCTGTCCGGCGGTATTGCCGAACTGTCGGCTCGACACATGAAACTGGTGAAAACCGGGCGCACACACATGATGGACGCCACGCCGATCACCTTCGGCCAGGAACTTTCGGGGTTCATAGCGCAACTCGATTACGCCGAACGGGCGATCCGCAGCGCCCTGCCGGCAGTCTACGAACTGGCTCAGGGTGGCACCGCCGTGGGCACCGGACTGAACTCGCCGCACGGCTTTGGTGAAGCGATCGCAGCGGAGCTGGCAGCGCTATCCGGCCTGCCTTTTGTCACTGCCCCTAACAAGTTTGCCGCGCTGGCCGGCCACGAGCCGCTGACCACCCTCTCCGGCGCGCTGAAAACCCTCGCCGTGGCCCTGATGAAAATCGCCAACGACCTGCGCTTGCTCGGCTCCGGCCCGCGCGCCGGTTTCGCCGAAGTGAAACTGCCGGCCAACGAACCGGGCAGTTCGATCATGCCCGGCAAGGTCAACCCGACTCAGTGCGAAGCGCTGTCGATGCTGGCCTGCCAGGTCCTGGGTAACGACGTCACCATCGGTTTCGCCGCGAGCCAGGGGCACTTGCAATTGAACGTGTTCAAACCGGTGATCATTCATAACCTGCTGCAATCGATCCGGTTGCTGGGCGATGGCTGCAGCAACTTCCAGCAGCATTGCATCGCCGGCCTTGAGCCGGACGCCGGGCAAATGGCTGAGCATCTGGAACGCGGCTTGATGCTGGTGACGGCGCTGAACCCGCACATTGGCTATGACAAGTCGGCGGAGATCGCCAAGAAGGCTTACAGCGAGGGGCTGACGTTGCGTGAAGCCGCGTTGCAGCTGGGGTATCTGACCGATGAGCAGTTTGATGAGTGGGTGCGGCCGGAGAATATGCTGGAGGCTGGGGCCAAGGGCTGAGATTTGTAGCGCCTGATACTCCGTCTTCGCGAGCAGGCTCGCTCCCACATTAATCTGTTGTGGGAGCGAGCCTGCTCGCGATGAACGATAATGCAGTCTAGCTGGCGGCCATCCGCACTTTCCGCGCCTTCAACCCGGCAATCAGCGACGGCCCCAACGCCACCAGCGCCGACCCCAGCACCACCAACACCGCCCCGCCATACCCCAGGCCATTGATCGTCTCGGCATGCACGTACTCCGGCCACCACCAGGCCGCCAGCGCCACGGCACCAAAAGTCACCAGCGGCGTAATCGCCAGCGTTGCGCTGACCCGCGAGGCTTCCCAATGGGCCAGGGCTTCGGCAAATGCGCCGTAGGCAATCAGGGTGTTCATGCAGCACGCCAGCAGCAGCCAGCCTTGCAACGGGTTCAGTTGCAGCGCTTCCAGCGGATGTACCCACGGCGTCAGCAACAGTCCGCAAAACAGGTAGATCACCATCATCACCTGCAGCGAATTCCACACCGTCAGCAGTTGCTTTTGCCCCAGGGCATAAAAGGTCCAGACCGTGGACGCCAACAACACCAGCAACACACCGGCGGTGTAATCGGTCAAGGAGGTGAGCAGTTCACTCAGGCGCTGATTGAAAAACAGCGCAAAGCCGATCAGCAGGATCAGCAAACCAATCCCCTGCCCCAGGCTGAAACGCTCCTTGAACACAAATACACTGGCAATCAGCAACATGATCGGGCCCATCTGCACCACCAGTTGAGCGGTGCCGGGGCTGAGCAGATTCAGGCCCATCAGATACAGCACGTAGTTGCCCACCAGGCCGAGCACCGCCATCAACACCAGCCAGCCGCCGCGCGCCCCCAGCACTTTGCGGCTTGGCAGACGCCTGGTTGCCGCCAGGTAAATGAACAGGCAGCCACCGGAGACCATCAGGCGAAACCAGGTCACGGTGACCGGGTCCATCACCAGCAATACCTGTTTGAGTTTGATCGGCAGGATTCCCCACAGCAACGCAGTCAACAAGGCCAGGAACAGACCGTAAACCCAGCGACCGGATGAAATGTGCATGCGAACCCCAAAGCCAAGTGCTTAGATCCGTCATTCTAGGCGCACTGCCGTGTAGCACACAGGGACAGTTTGCGTCTGGCCGCGAATGAAACTGTGCAGGTCGCAAGGAAGTTGTATTTCTGCATTCGGGAAAACACGCTGGAGGGACCGTTTGGGCGGGAAGTCCGGGCTTATATCGAGCGGGTGCAGTCTTTGAGTATGAATAGATAGACCGAGTCGCTGCCTTCGCGAGCAGGCTCGCTCCCACAGGATCCAATGTGGGAGCGAGCATGCTCGCGAAAGCTATCTATCAGTCAATGCAAAACCCAAAGTGTTTAGCGCACTGCTTCAAGCAACCCGGTAGCCCCCATCCCGCCCCCCACGCACATGGTCACGATGCCGTACCGCAGATTGCGCCGCTGCAACTCGCGAACGATGTGTCCGACCTGACGCGAACCGGTCATGCCGAACGGATGGCCGATGGAAATCGAGCCGCCATTGACGTTGTACTTGTCGTTATCGATCTCCAACCGATTACGCGCATACAGGCACTGCGAGGCGAATGCTTCGTTCAGCTCCCACAAATCGATGTCGCCAATCTGCAAGCCCTTGGCCTTGAGCAGCTTCGGCACGGAGAACACCGGACCGATGCCCATTTCATCCGGCTCACATCCCGCGACGGTGAATCCGCGGAAGAACGCCTTGGGCTTCAAGCCCAAAGCCAGGGCTTTTTCCAGGCTCATCACCAGGGTCATGGAAGCACCGTCGGACAGCTGTGAAGAGTTGCCGGCGGTGACCGAGCCGTCTTCAGCAAAAACCGGCTTCAAGCCGGCCAGGCTTTGCAGCGTGGTGTCGGGGCGGTTGCAGTCATCGCGATCAACAATGCCATCGAGGATCTGCACCTGACCGGTGGCTTTGTCTTCAACGCGGTATTTCACCGCCATCGGCGCGATTTCATCGTCGAACAACCTGTCAGCCTGCGCCTGGGCGGTGCGTTGCTGGCTTTGCAGGGCGTACAGATCCTGTGCTTGGCGGCTGACGCCGTAGCGGCGCGCGACGATTTCGGCTGTCTGCCCCATCGGGAAGTAGATGCCCGGCACCTGTTCCTTGAGCAGCGGGTTGATCAGGTGGTCGGTGTTGACGCTTTTCATGGTCAGACTGATCGACTCGACACCACCGGCGACGATAATGTCGCTGCAGCCCGAGGCGATCTGGTTGGCGGCGATGGCGATGGCCTGCAAGCCCGACGAGCAGAAACGGTTGAGGGTCATGCCGGCGGTGCCGATGCCCAGGCCCGACAGTACCGCAACATTGCGCCCGATGTTGTAACCCTGAGCGCCTTCGTTGGAGCCGGCGCCGACGATGCAGTCCTCGACGCTGGCCGGATCGATGCCGGTGCGCGCCAGCAAGGCGTCGACACAATGCGCCGCCATGTCGTCCGGACGGGTCATGTTGAACTTGCCGCGAAAGGATTTGGCCAGGCCGGTCCGCACGCTGTCGACGATCACCACTTCACGCATGGCATACCTCATTGTTGTTGTCGGTTAGGAATGGCCCGAGCATAAGCCCACTCAATTACCGACCGCGACAATCATTCACCCCGCGTATGCGCAACCATCGCCTCACTGCTTGCCTTTGCGCGCTCGCTTGTCGGAGTTTTCGAACGCTTCCTCCAACGCATGGTTGATCGTGCGCAAAACCTTGACCCGCGCCCAGCGCTTGTCGTTGGCCTCAATCAAGGTCCAGGGCGAGATCTCGGTGCTGGTGCGGTCGACCATGTCGCCGACAGCCGCGCGGTAGTCGTCCCATTTGTCGCGATTGCGCCAGTCATCCTCGGTGATCTTGAAGCGTTTGAAGGGGATTTCTTCGCGTTCCTGAAAGCGCTCCAATTGCGTCTGCTTGTCGATGGCCAGCCAGAACTTGACCACGATCACCCCGGCGTCGGCGACTTGTTCTTCGAAATCGTTGATTTCACTGTAGGCGCGCAACCAGTCCGCCGGACTGCAATAGCCTTCGACCCGCTCAACCAGCACCCGGCCATACCAGGAGCGATCAAACACGGTGAATTTGCCCCGCGCCGGAATATGCCGCCAGAAACGCCAGAGGTACGGCTGCGCCCGCTCCTCTTCGGTCGGTGCGGCAATCGGCACAATGTTGTACTGACGCGGATCCAGCGCCGCCGCGACCCGGCGAATCGCCCCACCCTTTCCCGCCGCATCGTTGCCTTCGAACACCGCCACCAGTGCATGGCGGCGCATGCGCTTGTCACGCATCAACCCGGAAAACCGCGCCTGCTCGGTAATCAATTGCTCTTCATAATCGTCCTTGGACAGACGCAGGTTCAGGTCGAGACTATCGAGCAGGTTCACTTGATCAACGCTGGGGAACACGGGCGCGGCGCTGACTTTCTCCGGGTGGATTTTCGGCCGTTTCAATGCGGCTTGCAGGCCTTCGAGCAGAATTTTGCCGACCGCCAGACTGCGATAGTTCGCATTCATCCCGGCGATCACATGCCAAGGCGCATAGTCACGGCTGGTGCGACGCAGAATCCGTTCGCCGAACTTCACGAACCTGTCGTAGGTTTCGGACTGCTGCCAGTCCAAAGGGCTGATGCGCCAGCTGTGCAGCGGATCATCAGCCAACGCCTTGAGGCGCGCCTTCATTTGCTTCTTGGACAGGTGGAACCAGAACTTGAAAATCAGCGCGCCCTCATCGCACAGCATTTTTTCCAGCCGCTCGGCACCGTTGATGCCTTGGTCCATCCGGGGATCCTTGATCACGCCATGGACCCGGGCCTGCAGGATCTGGCTGTACCAGTTGCCGAAAAAAATCCCCATGCGGCCCTTGGCCGGCAGCATCCGCCAATAACGCCAGGCCGGTGGTCGCGCCAATTCTTCGTCGGTTTGCTGGTCGAAGGTGCGGACCTCGATGAGACGCGGGTCCATCCATTCATTGAGCAACTTGACCGTCTCGCCCTTGCCGGCCCCTTCGATGCCGTTGATCAGAATGATCACCGGAAAGCGCTTCTGCTGCTGAAGTTCGAACTGCGCTTCGAGCAGGGCTTCACGCAGGGCCGGCACTTCGGCTTCGTAGGTTTCTTTGTCGATGGTGTGATCGATTTCGGCGGATTCGAACATGAGGGGCTCCCTTCCAGATCTGAGCAAGACTAGCGGATTGACCCTGTGGGAGCGAGCTTGCTCGCGATGGATTCAAGCGCATCGCGTTCATTCAGGAAGCCCCCGTTATCGTTAACGTCCATCGCGAACAAGCTCGCTCCCACAGGGCCCGGGGCGAACACCACGGCGCGATCGGCTAGAATGGCCGCCTTGCCGTTGCCGAGCCTGCCATGAAACCTGTAATGCCCCACGCCCAGCTCGACTGGGACGACCAAGGTCGCCCGTACTCGCGGGTGTTCGATGATGTGTATTTCTCCGACCAATCGGGGCTGGACGAAACCCGCTACGTGTTCATCGAACAGAACCGTTTGGCCGAGCGCTTTGCGGCGTTGCCGGATGGCGGTCGGCTGGTCATCGGCGAGACCGGTTTCGGGACCGGACTGAATTTCCTGTGCGCCTGGCAGGTGTTCGAACAGCATGCGACGGCCGATGCGCGGCTGCATTTTGTCAGCGTCGAAAAATACCCGTTGAGCCCTGTCGACCTGCAACGTGCCCTGGCGCTGTGGCCGGAACTCAAGGTGTTTGCCGATCAATTGCTCACACAATATGTGGCGATTCATCAGGGCTTTCAGCGCCTGACACTGGCCAATGGTCGGGTGACGCTGACCTTGCTGATTGGCGATGCCCTGGAACAGTTGCCGCAACTGGACGCGCAAATTGACGCCTGGTTTCTGGACGGTTTCGCCCCGGCGAAAAACCCCGACATGTGGACCGCCGAACTGTTTGCCGAGCTGGCACGGCTGTCAGCGCCGGATGCGACGATCAGCACCTTCACCAGTACTGGTTGGGTACGACGTCTGCTCAATGCAGCAGGCTTCAAGATGAAGCGCACGCCCGGCATCGGCCACAAATGGGAAATCCTGCGGGGCGCCTTCCTGGGCTGGCCCGATGAAGTTCCCATGCCCGCCGGGGCAAAACCGTGGTTTATGCGTCCGACGTCGCAGACCGGCGAGCGTCGTGCACTGGTGATCGGTGCCGGCCTGGCCGGTTGCGCAACGGCTGCCAGCCTCGCGGCGCGGGGCTGGCAGGTCTGCTTGCTGGAACGTCATGATGCACCGGCGCGGGAAGCGTCGGGCAATCCTCAGGGCGTGCTTTACCTCAAGCTGTCAGCCCATGGCACGGCATTGTCGCAACTGATTGTCAGTGGATTCGGTTACACCCGGCGCGTGCTCGAGCATTTGCAACGTGGCGTGGACTGGGACGATTGCGGGGTCTTGCAGCTGGCGTTCAGTGCCAAGGAAGCCGAACGTCAGGCGCAATTGGCGGCGGCGTTTCCCGAAGACTTGCTGCACACACTCGATCAAGCGCAGGCCGAGGCTCGCGCCGGTATCGCGCTGCCGGCGGGCGGACTGTTTTACCCCGAAGGCGGTTGGGTACATCCGCCTGCCCTGTGCCAATGGCAGGCAACGCAATCGAACATTCAAGTGCTGACGCATCACGATGTGTTGGAGCTGCGTCCCGTGGACGGACGGTGGCAAGCGTGGGATGGTGACAGGTTACTGGCCGAGGCGCCCGTGGTGGTATTGGCCGGTGCCGCCGAGATCAAGCGCTTTTCGTACAGCAGCGAGCTGCCGCTCAAGCGCATTCGCGGACAGATCACGCGCTTGCCCCAGACTGTTGAGAGCCAAAGCCTGAGCACCGTGGTCTGCGCCGAAGGTTATGTCGCGCCAGCCCGATCGGGTGAACATACCCTGGGCGCCAGTTTCGATTTCAACAATGAGGACCTGACACCGACAGAGGCCGAGCATGCCGGCAACCTGCAGATGCTCGAAGAAATTTCACTGGATCTGGTCGCCCGGCTCGGCGCGAACACCCTGCAACCTGAAGCACTCGACGGGCGCGCCGCATTTCGTTGCACCAGTCCGGATTATCTGCCGATCGTCGGCCCGCTCGCTGACGCGCAGGCTTTCGCCCTCGCCTACAGCGCCTTGAGCAAGGATGCCCGGCAAATACCGGACGTTCCCTGCCCCTGGCTGGATGGCTTGTACATCAACAGCGGCCACGGTTCGCGAGGACTGATCACCGCGCCGCTGTCAGGCGAATTGCTCGCTGCCTGGCTGGATAACGAACCGCTGCCATTGCCCAGGGCCGTGGCCGAGGCGTGTCATCCAAACCGCTTCGCCTTGCGCCGCTTGATTCGAGGCAAGGTCTGAGGTGTTTAATCCAGGGCAAAGCAAGTTTTCGACTCTTCAGCCTTTATGGCCGCCTCGGTCAAACGTCTCAATAAAGCGTTCTCAGCGCTGTTATATTCGTGGGTGATGCCATCGACCTGTGGACGATAGTCCATACCAAGGGTTGCTTCGTTTTTCATGGTTTTCTCCATCCGCACGTGAAAAGGTGCAGCAACGTCAGTGAACTGTCTTGCGTGATGTTCTCGCAAAAAATCGCTCCAGAACTGGCGCTCACTCATATAAGTCAGCAGTTCGGGAGAGTTTTCTGCGGTGATGATCTTGTTGCGGGCGGTGTCCAGGTCCGCAGGTGTCACGCCACCAAGCTCGGCATACCGCATGTGCCGGGGCTGGCCGACCAGATTGAGCGTCTCGGCAAGGCCGGTGCGAAAAGCCAGGGTAACTTCGACCGGATCGAGCGCAGCGTCGGCGCTTGCATGTTCCCGAGCGAGTCTGTCGAGGTAATCCAGGCGGAACAGGCGTCGCCCAAGACTTAACAGCCGGGCAGCCCGGTCATGGGCATTGGTGGCGTCTCGAATCACGGTGTGAAGATCCACTGCCACCTCAAGGTTACTGAAGATCGTCGCGGCGGCGTCATTGCAATTGGCCTTCACCGCCATCGACAGCAATTGATCGCGCAACGCCGAATCAGTCTGTATCGCCTCAATGACACGCCAGACCCGACGGGTCATGTCTTCGCGCTCAAAGCGGTTATCCGCGGTGCCCCCAACGTCTGCCAGCAATTCAAAGAACCCTGTCGAATGGGGTTCGTTTTTCAGCGCCTGCCAGGCACTGTTTCGACGGACATAGGCCTCTTCACGCTGACTTGGCATCCACAGGTCTCGAGCCCGTTGTTCATTGAGCACCGAGGCATCATCGTCGAGCAGCCCCATCCCGATACCCGTGTTGTCAAGAAAGGTTTCCAGTTTCACGCGACTCGCTGCGGATATCGGGTTATCCCGCAGGTTGATCGTTCGGGCGAATCGTGCAGTGACCTGGAACAGCCAGTCGGGCAACTCCCGGATCTGGTTACCCCGCAAGTCCACGATATTCAGATACGGCGGGCGGTTAAGGCCAACGGGCAGTTCCGTGATATGGGTATCGCGCAGGAACAGCGACTGCAAATCCAGCATTTTGCTCACATCGATCGTGGCCCCCAGGCGATTGCCGCCGAGTCCCAGCGTGCGCAGATTTCGCAGATCAGCCAGCTTGCGCAACGTGGGTTCGGTCAGTTGTATCTGATTGCCGTCCAGCCGCAAGTGCTCAAGGTGGGGCATGTGCGACAACACCTCGGGCAATCGTGTGAGTTTATTGCGATCCAGTTCCAGCGCGACAAGCCCCTTGAACGGCTTGAGGAAATACGCCAGTTCATCGCCGGCCTGCATGTCCTTGATGGACAGTCTGCGTACATGGGCGACATCCTGTTCGGTCAGCGTTGGCAATGGGCCCACCGGGTTGCGCTCCAGCGTGAGCGTTGAAGAAGGCTGATTTTGCCGCGCTACCCGCCGCCAGCAGTTTTCGATGGCATTGGCCACCTGACGTCGGCTGTTACGGACATCGTCGAGTTGCCCCGGCAGCTTCTTCATCTGCCCTACATCGTCACGCCAGGTATGCAGCACGTTACGCAGTTGCTTGAGTTGCTGCCCCAGCTCCTTGATTCGTTGTGCCCGCTGCATCTGGGTACTGCCGGCCTGGTCGAGAAATGACCTGACCTGGGTATCGGTGAACAGCGGATAGAGTTTTCTGACTTGACGTATCAAGCTCCTGGAATGAGAACTCGCATTGGGAGGGTCCGCCTGGACGCAGGCAGAAAGGTGTTCGAAGGTTTCAATGCGCTCCCCCCGCAGCACACGACCGGTATGCAAGCGATCGCCGGTGGCAGCCCTTGAGAGGCGTGAGCGTAGCGTCGCGACATCCAGGGTATCGTCGCCGGTGAGCCCCATGCCGGTACGTTGGGTGGCAGGCAATGCATCCAGTATTGACTGAAGCAGCGTTTCGCTCTGAAGCGTGGAAGACACATTGCCATTGGTTTGGGTGACCTGATAGCCGGTGGATGTCTTGACGATCACCCCGCGCGACTGAGCATTTGCTTCACCCACGCTGTCCAGCAATGCACCGGTGACTGACCCTTGTCGAACTTCAAGGCGGCAGTCGTCATTCCAACCTTGCACACGTTCCATCAGTCCGAGCGTCAGTTTATCGGTATCGGCATTGGCCAGCTGCGGGAGATACAAGCCCGTGAGTGCGCGATCCTGCCGCAAGGTGGCCTGCGACTCACTGATTTGTTGGGCGAGATCCATTCCAGGAATCTTGCGCTCACGCAGAAAATTGCGATCCCTGGCAGAGGCACTGTCCAGCAACTCCTGACACACCCGCACAGGAAGGTCGGGAGCGTGTTCACGCAATGTCGAAACGTCATCGGTGGCGGTGCCGTCCCAGGTTTTATAGAGCCCATCAAACAGTGGCTGGCGGTTACCCTTGAGGTGGCTGCCGATTTTTCTGGCCAACAGCAACGATTTCGATCCAGACGTCGCCTCCCCAATCATCGCTTCGACTTCTTTCGGATAGAGCCCTTCGATGACTGTTTCGAGCAATTGCCCTGAGTCCAGTTGCGCCCGGGAAACGTGCACACAGTTGATATTGTCATCCTTGGGCGCCGTTTCCGGGAAACGCGCGATAATCTCGTCCTCCTCGTCGAGCACTAGAATGAAGCGCTCCTGCGGCCAACCAGGCAGACGTGGCAGCGTATGCAGTTGCTCCTGAACAAAATCCGTGCTCGCGGTTTCTCCCCGTTCCATCGCCTCGATCACCTCGCTGACGCGTCGGTCGATTTTGAAGCGTTCTACGCAGTCATTCAGTCGCTGCGGCAATTTGAGGTTATTTTCATGGAGCTGGTGCAACTTGTCAGGCGTCATGTCGGTGATGTCGGCGATGGCTTCCAGATCAGTGCCAAGTTCGCTCAGGCGTTGATCAGTACGTCCCAGCGCATACGCACCGTCGTGCCACTCGTGCGCATGCTCATAAACATGCCGCCAGCCACCTTCCACGTTTCGCTCGACGGCAGGCTGGAATGCGTCAGTGCGCACAGCATGATTGAGGGTCCATGCCGTTCCCGCCGGGTTGCGAGAGACTTGATAGAGCGCTCCATCCATGACGATCGAGGTCTGTCCGGCGTGCCGATAGAGCCCTTGGGAATCAGGTTGCACGCCGGCAGGTAGCGTCCTGGTCTGTTTATACGGTTCGAGGTCGCGTTTCCATAATCCGGGTTTACCATCAGTGCGAGTGACGGCCTCAAAACCGTCGAAGAATGCCGTCTGCTCTTTCACGCCCTTACTGACAGTCGTGATAACTTTGCCGACTGCGGCAAACGCCACCAGCTGCGCAATGTTTTCCACAACATTGAGTAAATGGGACAAGGCCTCGGTCCGTTCACAGTGCGTCCAGTCCACCACGCCTTCATACACCTCGCCGACGATGTCGACGACAGCCGCCGCCAACATCAATTGGCCAATCACCGGTACGAAAAAAGCGGCGGCGTTCAACAGCAAGAGGCCGCCATCCAGCAGCATCTGTATGGTTTTTTCCCGTTGTTGTTCATCGACGTCTTCGGTCGGTACGGCAAGGATTCGCGCGTCTTCCTGAGTCTTTTTGACGAATGCACTAAAGAGAAAGTCGCCAAGGCAGGTGTCGGCGGGCGTGGCGGTTAGCGTACCCAAGACCTTGTCTTTATCGAATGAAGTAAAAAACCCGGTTTTATCGTGGCCGTGCAGGTACTGCTCGGCGAAAGATTTTCTGTAGCTTTGGGTTTGCAATTTGAGGGTGAGGTAAACCTTGAAATCATCCAGCGAATCGTATTCATACAGCGGTCGCCGGGGCTCGTTCGGCATGTAAACCACGCACCTGGCCTTGGGCTCGGTATCGATGGAGACCTTGGTAAATACCAGTGCCCCACAGATGCAAGTGTCATGAATCATCAGCCCTTGCCAAAGCACCGGCCCGCCATCAAACAGTGCGTCCCTGGCTTGACCCGCAGGGAGGTCCTGTTCGATCACCTTCAGCAGCATGGTGTAAGCGGCTTGGGTGATGTCCTTTTTCAGGTAGGCCATGTGGAGGGCGACCTGCAGGTCCAGCACCTTCAACCGCCGGATATCGGCGACAGAGGCCCGACCATCGACAGGCGCGCCTTTTTCGGGTTTGGCCGGCAACGCCAGAGCTTCGTCGATATGCTGCTGATAGCGCGCACCCAGATCGAGTTCACGACAGAGCGTTGCGAATTTCTCGGGGGTAATTTCAGATTCAGATTGGGGCTTTGCATCGATCCAAATCACTGAGCCCGCTGCCACTCCGCCGGTCTTCGCTTCCCCAGAGGTGAAGTTTTCCATGGCCGCGTGAAGCAGGCTGCGTGAGAGGATGTCCGCGTTGTTCAAATAGCCGAAAGGGAACAGTCCTGTTGACGAATATTCTTTTTTGGGAATATCCAGCCTGTCTCGCTCGACGTCGAAATCGAACGTCCATTTACCCTTGAGAAAAGCCGTCAGTTGCTCTTTGCAGAACTCGTCCAGCGGTTTGAGCTTTTCGAGCGCCGTCCTGGCCTTGGCTTGAGCCAGAAATGATTGCTCGAAATCGGCTTTCAGAGCCTGCACCACTTTCAGATCGGCATTGGCCAACCATTCAGGAATAGACGCCTGCAACACCTCGGCCTTGTCCAGATCGCCGGTGTGTTCCAACAATGCCTCGAGGCGTTGTTCTGGGGTCATGGGTACAGCCGCGGATGCAGCCTTGGGTAATTCAGGAGGCATGAGCAATATCCTTATTGCGTTAAGAGACCCCCAGTTTATGAAGCTCAACTGCCGATTAATAACTCGAATACCGGATCGAACCGGGGCGCTTCCAAGCAGCTACTCCAATGCATCACATCAATAGTTACCACCACTGAAATCCACATCTGTGCTGGGTTGGCCGTTCGGACGATAAAACCTGCTTATAACCGATCGATCTAAAACTCCCGCTACCGAGTCGGGTCAGTTTCTGAGTACCTGCCGTTTTGGCGCGGTATCGAGTGACCCTCCCCAACGGAAAAACCGGTAAGGAATTTATGTGCGGATTAGCTGGCGAGTTACGTTTTGACAATCAACCTGCAAACCTTGCAGCCGTTGAGCGAATCACCCATCACATGGCACCACGCGGCCCCGATGCCTGGGGTTTCCATAGCCAGGGGCCAATTGCCCTGGGCCATCGACGCCTGAAAATCATGGACCTGTCGAACCGCTCGGGACAGCCGATGATCGACCATCAACTGGGCCTGTCCCTGGCCTTCAACGGCGCGATCTACAACTTCCCGGAATTGCGCACGGAGCTGGAAAGCCTGGGCTACGCCTTTTACTCCGATGGTGACACCGAAGTGCTGCTCAAGGGTTTTCACGCCTGGGGTGAAGCGCTGCTGCCGAAACTCAATGGCATGTTCGCGTTCGCCATTTGGGATCGCGACGCCCAACGCCTGTTCATCGCCCGCGACCGCCTGGGCGTCAAGCCGCTTTACCTGTCGCGCACCGGCCAGCGCCTGCGCTTCGCCTCGTCCCTGCCAGCGTTGCTCAAGGGCGGTGACATCAACCCGATCCTCGATCCGGTTGCGCTCAATCACTACCTGAACTTCCACGCTGTGGTCCCCGCCCCTCGCACCTTGCTGGCCGGCATTGAAAAACTGCCGCCAGCCACCTGGATGCGTATCGACGCCGATGGCACTACCGAGCAGAAAACCTGGTGGACCCTGCCTTACGGCCCCCGCGCCGATGAGATGAATCTGACCCTCGAAGACTGGCGCGACCGGGTGCTCGACAGCACCCGCGACGCGGTGGCGATCCGTCAGCGGGCGGCGGTCGATGTCGGCGTGCTGCTGTCCGGCGGCGTCGATTCGAGCATGCTGGTTGGCCTATTGCGTGAAGTCGGCGTGGAAAACCTGTCGACCTTTTCCATCGGTTTCCAGGATGCCGGCGGCGAGCGCGGCGACGAGTTCCAGTATTCAGACTTGATCGCCAACCATTACGGCACGCAACACCATCAATTACGCATCGATGAAAAAGAGATCATCGAACAACTGCCCGCGGCATTGCGCGCCATGAGCGAGCCGATGGTCAGCCACGATTGCATCGCCTTTTACCTGCTTTCGCGGGAAGTGGCCAAGCACTGCAAAGTGGTGCAAAGCGGCCAGGGTGCCGACGAACTGTTCGCCGGCTACCACTGGTATCCGCAGGTCGACGGTGCCGACGATCCATACGCGGCTTATCGCGAGGCGTTTTTCGACCGCAGCTACGACGATTACGCCGCCACCGTACAACCGAAGTGGCTCACCGCGAATGACGCTGCGGGCGACTTCGTGAAGGAACATTTCGCACAACCGGGTGCCGATGCCGCCGTGGACAAAGCCCTGCGCCTGGACAGCACAGTGATGCTGGTGGACGACCCGGTCAAACGTGTCGACAACATGACCATGGCCTGGGGACTGGAGGCGCGCACGCCGTTTCTGGACTATCGGCTGGTGGAATTGTCAGCCCGGGTACCGGGCAAGTTCAAGCTGCCGGACGGCGGCAAGCAGGTGCTCAAGGAAGCGGCGCGGCTGGTGATCCCGAGTGAGGTGATCGACCGCAAGAAAGGCTACTTCCCGGTGCCGGGCCTCAAGCATTTGCAGGGCGACACGCTGAACTGGGTGCGCGACTTGCTGCTTGATCCGAGCCAGGATCGCGGCCTGTTCAACCCGGTCATGCTCGACCGACTGTTGACCGATCCGCAAGGTCAGTTGACCCCGTTGCGCGGCTCCAAACTGTGGCAACTGGCGGCGCTGAACCTGTGGCTCAGCGAACAAGGAATCTGATCGATGAAACCCCACGCCACGGCTATCAACCAACGCCTGTTGCGCGGTCAGGCGCCCTCTTACGAACGTCTGCAGGCGCGCCTGGCCGAAGACGGCAGCACACTGGGCGCGGCACCGATCGCGGTGCATTGCGGCTGGGGCCGGTTGCTGATCGGCCATACCTTTGCCGATGCGGCCAGCCTCGCCCACGAGTTGCTCAACGAGCAGCCCGGTGAACGCGACATCGCGCTCTACGTCGCCGCGCCCCAACAAGTGCTGGGCCTGGAACCGACACAGTTGTTCCTCGACCCGTCCGACACCTTGCGCCTGTGGTTCAGCGACTACCGCCAGGCTACCCGGGTGTTTCGCGGCTTTCGTATCCGCCGCGCGCAGAGCGACGCCGACTGGAACGCAATCAACCAGTTGTACCACGCACGGGGCATGCTGCCGGTCGATGCCACTTTGCTGACGCCGCGCCACTCAGGCGGCCCGGTGTACTGGCTGGCCGAAGACGAGGACAGCGGCGCGGTGATCGGCAGTGTCATGGGCCTCAATCATCACAAGGCGTTCAACGACCCGGAAAACGGCAGCAGTCTGTGGTGCCTGGCGGTCGATCCGCACTGTTCGCGGCCGGGAGTCGGTGAAGTGCTGGTGCGGCATTTGATCGAGCATTTCATGAGTCGCGGGCTGAGTTACCTCGATCTGTCGGTGCTGCATGATAACCGCCAGGCGAAAAGCCTTTACGCCAAGCTCGGCTTTCGCAACCTTTCGACCTTCGCCATCAAGCGCAAGAACGGCATCAATCAGCCGCTGTTTCTCGGCCCTGGTCCCGAAGCCGAGTTCAATCCTTATGCGCGGATCATCGTCGAGGAAGCGCACCGACGTGGTATCGACGTGCAAGTGGATGACGCCGATGCCGGGATGTTCACCCTCAGCCATGGCGGACGCCGGGTGCGTTGCCGCGAGTCCCTCAGCGACCTGACCAGTGCCATCAGCATGACGCTGTGCCAGGACAAGAGTCTGACCCACAAAGTGCTCAAGGCTGCCGGCCTGAACCTGCCCGCGCAGCAATTGGCGGGCAACGCCGATGACAACCTGGCGTTTCTCGACGAGTACCACAGGGTGGTGGTCAAGCCGCTTGACGGTGAGCAGGGGCAAGGCGTGGCCGTGGATTTGCAAACCATCGAAGACGTGCAGCAAGCCATCGAAACTGCCCGCCGGTTCGACAGTCGCGTGCTGCTGGAAAGCTTCCACGAAGGCCTCGACCTGCGGATTCTGGTCATCGGCTTCGAAGTGGTCGCCGCCGCGATTCGGCGCCCCGCCGAAGTGGTGGGTGATGGTCAGCATTCCATCGGCGCCCTGATCGAAGCCCAGAGTCGGCGGCGACAGGCGGCCACGGGCGGTGAGAGCAAGATCGCGCTGGACCCGGAAACCGAGCGCACCTTGAAAGCGGCCGGCTACGACTACGACAGCGTTCTGCCGGCTGGCGAGCATCTGTTCGTGCGGCGCACGGCGAATTTGCACACCGGCGGGACTCTTGAGGACGTCACGGCGATCTTGCACCCGACCCTGGTGGATGCCGCGGTGCGAGCCGCGCGGGCATTGGACATTCCCATGGTCGGCCTCGACCTCATGGTGTGTGCCGCCGATCAACCGGAGTACGTGTTTATCGAAGCCAACGAACGCGCCGGACTGGCCAATCATGAACCGCAGCCGACGGCCGAGCGGTTTGTGGATTTGTTGTTTCCGCACAGTCAGCCGGTTTCCTGACATTGATGTATTGCCCGTGCCATTGCCTTCGCGAGCAGGCTCGCACCCACAGTTAATCGCGCGAAGGCAATGGCACAGGCTACAAAAACTTTCCCTCATCGAAACCATCGATGCGCTCAACCCATCAGGAGTTTCCATGACTATTAAATATCCCGAACCGGACCTGACCTACCTGCAAAAAGTCCTGCTGGAAATGCTCGCCATTCCCAGCCCCACCGGTTTCACCGATACCATCGTGCGCTATGTCGCCGAACGTCTCGAAGAACTGGGCATCCCGTTCGAGATGACCCGTCGCGGCACGATCCGCGCCACCCTCAAGGGCAAAAAGAACAGCCCCGACCGCGCCGTGTCGGCTCACCTGGACACCATCGGCGCAGCCGTGCGTGCGGTAAAGGACAATGGCCGCCTGACCCTTGCGCCCGTCGGTTGCTGGTCCAGTCGTTTTGCCGAAGGCAGTCGGGTGAGCCTGTTCACCGACAACGGTGTGATCCGTGGCAGCGTGTTGCCGCTGATGGCGTCCGGGCACGCGTTCAACACCGCCGTGGATGAAATGCCGATCAGTTGGGATCATGTCGAATTGCGCCTGGACGCCTACTGCGCGACACGTGCCGATTGCGATTCACTGGGGATCAGCGTCGGCGACTTCGTCGCTTTCGACCCCTTGCCGGAGTTCACCGAAAGTGGCCACATCAGCGCCCGTCACCTGGACGACAAGGCGGGTGTCGCGGCGTTGCTGGCAGCATTGAAAGCCATCGTCGACAGCGGTGAACAATTGCTGATCGACTGTCACCCGCTGTTCACCATCACCGAGGAAACCGGGAGTGGCGCAGCGGCCGCGCTGCCATGGGACGTCAGCGAATTCGTCGGCATCGACATCGCGCCGGTCGCGCCCGGCCAGCATTCCAGCGAACACGCCGTGAGTATTGCGATGCAGGACTCCGGGGGGCCGTACGACTATCACTTGTCCCGGCATCTGCTGCGCCTGGCCAGCGACAACGAGTTGCCAGTGCGCCGCGACCTGTTCCGTTACTACTTCAGCGATGCCCACTCGGCGGTCACCGCCGGCCATGACATCCGTACCGCCCTGCTCGCCTTCGGCTGCGACGCGACCCACGGTTACGAACGCACCCACATCGACAGCCTCGCCGCCCTCAGCCGCCTGCTCGGTGCTTACATCCTGAGCCCGCCGGTATTCGCCAGCGATGCGCAACCGGCCACGGGGTCGCTGGACCGGTTCAGTCACCAGATTGAACACGAGACCCAGATGGAGAGTGATACGCGCGTGCCGTCGGTGGATAGCCTGGTGGGGCAGCGGGCCGATAACTGACCAATATATGTATTGTCTGGTCCGGCCCTTTCGCGAGCAGGCTCGCGAAAGGGCCGGATCAAACAATGCAACCCCGTAGGCTAGCGGCGACCTCCCATTCGCCGTAGCATCGCGCCATTGCTTAGCCGAGGTGCCCCATGCTGATTCCCCACGACCAACTTGAAGTCGACACCCTGACCCGCCTGATCGAAGATTTCGTCACCCGTGACGGCACCGACAACGGCGATGACACGCCACTGGAGACCCGCGTCCTTCGCGTGCGCCAGGCGCTGACCAAAGGCCAGGCGCTGATCGTCTTCGACCCGGAAAGCGAGCAATGCCAGTTGATGCTCAAGCACGACGTGCCTAAACATCTATTCGACTGATTTTTTCTCGCGCGGCAGTTTGAGCCGGATCCGCTCGTAGATCTCGCAACGGTGCACATTGATGTGCCGTGGAGCCTCGACACCAAAACGCACATTGTTTCCGTTGACGGCAAGGACGCGTATGGAAATGGTGTCACCGATGGAAATCAATTCGCCCACAACGCGACTGAGTACAAGCATGGCCTTCGTCCTTCAGGGGTACCGGACCTTGAAGATGCCCGGCTCAGGGCGGGCCTTCAAGGCAACGGCGGTAATCCAGACCGAACTGACAGCCAACGGCCAACTCCCCTGACGGAAATGTCTGACAAGTCATTTGAAGGAAGGCGAAATCCCTCAGGAGGCGGAGAAACGCGGACCGAACAGGATGACACTCGCCCCGATCACGCACAGCGCCACGCCGATCCAGTCCGAGCCCAGCGGACGGATCCGCTCGACCACCGCCAGCCAGCCAATCGAGGCAATGATGTAGATACCGCCGTAAGCGGCATAGGCGCGACCGGCGTAGGAAGCTTCAATGCGGGTCAGCAAGAGCGCGAACAAGGTCAGGCTGAGCAACGCCGGGAGCACCCACCAGGCACTCTTGCCCTGACGCAGCCACATCCAGAAGGCGAAGCAACCGGCGATCTCGAACAGCGCCGCCAGAAAAAACCACAGGTAATTGAGCATGCGAACGTCTCGCGAGGATGACCGATGGCGGCCACCCTAACGACGCTGTCGCTTGCGGGCAAGATCAGCCGGCGGTTTGTTTGGCCTTGGCGCGCATCTTGTCGGCCATCACGGTCATTTCGTTGTACAGCAGTTGCGGGTTTTTCTGTTTGAGTGCCCAAGCCATACGACCCTGCTCATGAGGCAGGATCATGAACTCGCCGGCAGCGACCTGTCGGTAGATGTAGTCGGCAATGTCGGCAGCGCTGATAGGCGAACTTTCCAGCAACTTGCCGACCTGGGCTTTCATGGCCGGGGTCGGACCGCGGAATGAGTCCAGCAGGTTGGTCTGGAAGAATGACGGGCAGACCACATGCACACCGACTTCCTGATGCGCCAGTTCGATCAGCAGGCTTTCGGACAACGCCACCACGCCGGCCTTGGCCACGTTGTAATTGCTCATGGCCGGGCCTTGCATCAAGGCCGCCATCGACGCGATGTTGATGATCTTGCCTTTGCTTTTTTCCAGCAGTGGCAGGAAGGCCTTGCAGCCTTTGACGACACCCATCAGGTTGATCGCGATCTGCCAGTCCCAGTCTTCCAGGGACAGTTCGCTGAAGAACCCGCCCGATGCCACGCCCGCATTATTGACGATCACATCAATGCCGCCGAGTTTCACTTCGCAGGCCTGGGCAAAGGCTGTCAGCTGACTGTAATCGCGCACGTCGCAACGCTGGGTAAATCCGTCGCCGCCGGCTTCACGCACCAGCTTCAGGGTTTCCTGCAAACCAGGCTCGCTGACGTCGGACAAGGCCAGTTGCCAGCCTTCACGCGCCCAGCGCAGCGCGATTTCGCGACCCAGGCCAGAGCCCGCACCAGTGATCATCATGCGATTTTGCATAGCAAACAGCCTTGTTGTTCCGGGGAAGATGCGTCGAGTGTAGCGAAGGATACTGCCCGACCCACGCTCCATCAGATTGCTGAATGGCCCGGGCAAACCCGGGAAGCGTCGCCGACAACTAATGCCCCTGGAAAGGAAATAATCCCTTGTTCGAAAAACATTAAAAAATTTGGAATTTTCTTCGATGCCCAACAGTCGGATTTTTTAAGCAGCTCGAATTAATCGCATTCCCGCTGACCACTAACGACTAGGTCATTCCTGAATTCTTACAGCAAGGAAATAGACATGGGCACAATTCTACTCATCATTCTGATCCTGTTACTGATCGGTGGTCTGCCGGTCTTCCCGCACTCCAGAAGTTGGGGTTATGGCCCGTCCGGTATCATCGGCGTAGTGTTGGTGGTGATACTGATCCTGTTGTTACTCGGCAAGATATGAACGTCTGAAAAACAAACAAAACCCGCAAAAAGACGATGCCAGTCAGTCAGCCTGACTGGCATCGTCTTTTTGCTTCATACGTTAGTGAATATCCCGCTGACCGGGTCGATATTGCCGCTATACGGCACACTCGTTCCGGCGGCCTTGGCAACAGTTGCCCAGATCCGCTGCATGTCGACGAAGTTCCTGCCGATGACCGGGTTCCCCGTATGGTGCGTACGATCAGCCTGCGACGTGATATTGAGATACCGCCCCGCACCGTCCCCGCTTTTCAATAGTCCGCTTGCCCCCCCCATAAGCACCAGCGGCATATCGATCATGTGTTCAGGGTCTCCATCGGCCATTTCGCTGGTAACTAAAACAAGCGTGTGTTGGAGCAATTTTTCGCTGGGCACATGTGGGTCCTGGTGCACGGCCAGTTCATCCATAAGCAGTTTCACCTGACGCACGTACCACTGTCTTGTTTCTCTCCAGAGCGCTTCACCCGCCCGACGGTGAGCACAATCATGGGGATTATTGGAAGGGCTGACATCAAGGATATTGAGCGACTCCGCCGAGCGCCCGATCTGTATCGTGGCGACGCGGGTAATCCCGCAACTCAAGGCGGTGGCCACCACTTTATGGTGCTCGGCCTGAGTGCGGGTGCGGTGCAAAGCCGAGCGATAATCCAGCTGCTCGGGGTATACAGGCTCGCACCCCACAGGTGGCCGAGTCTCTTCAAGGTCCTTGATGACCTGCTCCACCGAGTCCAGATGGATATCAAGTTTTTGCCGCTGCCCGGGGGAAAGTTTGCTTTTGATTTCCTGGATATCCGCCAGGGAGGCCTCCAGCAACTTTCCGGCCCCGGGTTCCAGCGCGCGACGAGTTTGAGCGGGCGACTTGAACAACGATTCAGCCATCAGCTTAGGGTCTTGATAGGGCATGCGCATCGTATTATTCATAAACGACACATTCCAGTTTGTGCCGTCAGTCCCGGCGTGGGGGCCGGAAAACAGACTGCGATGCGACGGTTCATTACCCGGCAGCGCTTGCCCCAGCAGAACGTCAATAGACGATTGGCTCCGTGCGTTATCACGCAAAGCCCAGTTCCAGCCGTCATGACCCACATTCCCCGGACCCAGAATAATCCCGCGCAGGTACAACGATTGGCTGCGATAAATCTCCAGCTCTTTACTGACGTCCTTCAAGGTAAAAGCCGTGGTATCCACCCCCTGTGCATCGGGATGCCACAATCCGCGTCCATCGCCAAATGGACCGCCTTGATAGGAGTCCGTTGCCAACCCATCGGGTACCACCACAAACAGGACCTTCAACTTGGGTTGCTGGGTTTGCCCCGCCAACGCCATGCGCGCCAACCCGAATTGGGTCAAGGGACCATAGACACCCGCTGCAGCCAGAGCCGCGAGAAAACGCCGACGACTTTTCAAAATGCCCATGATCAATTCCTCTCGGTCTTGTAAATGAACGCCTTGGAAGTCCCCAGGTTTCGCAGCATCTCTGTCAGTGAACCTGAGGTTTTCAAGCCATCGGCAACTGCCTTCACGGTGCCCGAGGTCTGTACATCCGATTTGTTGCCGAACACGAACCGGAAATAACTCTCGGCCATGCAGAACTGGGATGCCGGATGTCGTGGAATAATTTTGGCGATATCACGAACGTCATTGATGGGCTCGGTACCGGTCGAACTTATAAAGGGACCGGAGGCCTTGATCGGCAACATCTGTGGATATTGCTCATAGTTGTAGGCTTTTTCCTGGGTACGATAACGACCGGTCGCATCGTAGTGCTCCATCGAGGCGCCGGTGTCATTCATGAATTGGTGACATTGCCAGCAGCGCCCTCCTGACGCTTGCTCACCGTTGATCAAATCCCAGCGTTCACGGGTGGTATAAGGTCGAGCCGGAAAAACAGGACCTACAGGATCGGGCTCCACCGGGGCGCCAAACTCACGGCAGAACATCTGCTCGCGAATCATGATGCCGCGCTTGACCAATGAGGTGGCCTCGAAGTCCGACGTGGCCGCCAGAGTCCCCCCCAGATGCAACAGCCCTCCCCGTTTTTCATCCACCGCGACCTTTTGCATCGTGCTGCCCGTCACACCGCTGATGCCATAGTGCGCAGCCAGCGTTTGATTCAAATAGGTGTAACCGGGATTGAACAACTTACTCAGGGTGCCTGAACCCAGCATCATGTCTTTACTCAGCAGATACTGCTCCCGCGCCATGAGTTCAATCATTGGCTTGGTGAGTCCCGGTTTTTCCTGAACACCGCGAATGGTTTTGACGTAATAACTGATAAAGCGATTGAACTGCTCGATGCCGCGGTCCGTTTGCATCATTCGCTCAATCTCCGCGGAGATCTGTTGCGAGGTCTGCAATTCATTGCGCTGTGCCTTGGCTAACAGTTCAACATCCGGCGTCGTACCCAGGAAGCCGAAAGAGAGCGCGGTCGCGACTTCGAACGGCGTTAGTTGGTACACATCGCTTGCCATGGCTGTCGCGGTCCCCAGCTCCGAGCGATAAAGGAAATGCGGCGACATCAAGAGCGCGGTAATCAGGGCGGGCGCCCCCTTCTCGTCAAGCAGCGCCTGGTAACGCAAACGCTCCGCGTCAGTCACGGGTCGACGGAATAGCTGATAGCCCAGAGAAGTCACCAGATCGGTCCCGGCCCGGGAGATGGCCAGCGCCTTCAATCGTGCTGGTTGAGCCTTTTCGGCCACATCCAAAGCCACGTCGTACAACGCTTTGACGTCCTCTGCCTGCAGAACGCCCAAATCCGCTTCACCCGGGTATTTGAAGTCTTTTTTGGATTTGTCGGCCGGCAGCTTTTCGGGATTGATGTCCACATCCAGGATATCCTTGACGCTGGCGGTGTATTCACTCGGCGTCAGCAATCGCAATTGCCGTGCGCCATAGGACTCGCCCCGATCCAGGTAAGGTTTCCAGACCTTGTCGAACAGGTGATCGCTGATCTGGGTCGCACAGGTTAAATCGCAATGCCCTGATACCGGCATGGTCTGGATGTGACTGACCAGCGCGTCCCGCCCCGCCACGCTCCAGAGCAAGGCCTTGCTCGCACTGTCGAAATACTCGACCGAGTGACATTTCGTACAGGCGCCCGCCAGGACTGATTCGCCGAGGTTCTCGACATGTTGGTAGGCCAGGGCTGGAAGCTGCTGGTCCTCGCTGGACTCATCAATGGCCAACCGCTCCAGTTCCGGTTCAGGTTTTTCTTTTGGGTAAAACGGGTAGATGAACTTGAAGTTGCCATAGTCCAAGAGCTGCGTGGAACTGCCGCCCCATGGAACCTTTACGACCCGTGGTTCAGCATTGCTTTGGTTTTCGTCGACCAGGCTGAAGTGCCATTGAGTATCGGTGACCGAAGCAGGTTTGGCCGGTGCCTTGATCGTAACCTTGACCTCAAGCTTGACCGGCCGCTCGCGGTATTGCAGGTTGATGGACTGACTCTTGCTGGTTTCCGATAGCGTGACGGAGGTGTTGCGCACCACGGGAATCCAGTTTTTCACGTCATTGAGACGCAACTGATATTTGCCATAGGCAAGCCCCTTGAGCACCAGCGCGGCCTCGTTATCTGCCGGGTTCAATGACATCTGCACCAGCCGGCTATTGCCATCGGGTCCAATCAGGTAACCGCTGGCCATCTCGTTTTCCAGTCCATCGGGGGGCAACATCGGGCGCAACGCCAATTGAGTCGCCGGCAACCCGGTCGGGTCATAATGCACGCGGTAAATAACCCCGGCGACGTCGTCACTGATCAGCAGACTGCCATCGGCCAACTGAAGAAACTCGACAGGGCGGCCTATGCACGAGTTGTCCAGGCAATAGACATCAAAATTATTCGGATCCTGCACAAAGTCATTGATCAGCGGGATCTGGTTGACCACTCGTGAACTCTGAATGGTCAGCATCTGGATATCCATGCCCGGGCGGGCGGGAGAGCCCGCACCGTGCATCGCGACCAACAAATGTTGGGTACCGGGGGTCGTCGGGAAACCGCTCCAGAATTTGACGCCGAGCGGTGCCGTGTTGGTCCCCGACTCAAAAGCGGCGGGTACGTAATCAGAAGGGTTGATCTGTTCAAGCGACTTGTCGGAAACAATCGCGCCTGGCACCAGTGGTGGCTGGATCACACCCGGGTTCTGGTATTCCTCTTGGGTGAATCCGGGAGTGCCTTTGCCGAACCGATAAGGCACACCGAAATGCAGCTTGGGAACACTGATCACATTGACTTCATCAGGATTGGGAAAACCCTGGCGATTGTTGTCGCTGAACCATAGTTTGCCGTCCTGGGGATTCCAGTCGAAGCCAACAGAGTTACGCACCCCCGTGGCCAGAATCTCCGACTCGCCGGTTTCCGGGGAATAACGCAGGATTGTCCCATAACGCTCGTCGGCGGGGATCATGCACAGGTTGCAGGGAATACCGACCGCCGTATAAATCGACTTGTCTGTCGGATCGAGCGGGTTGATACGCAGGAGGTGTTTCTGGTGCCAGATGCGTGTGTTCGAACCCGACGCCAGGGGCGGCAACGGAAACACCTTGTCGTCTGCCGGAAAGTTGAAAACCCGCTCGGGTTTCGGGTCCTTGTAATTGTCATCCGCGTCACGCAAGACATACAGGCCACCCGTGGTCGAGTAATACAGATCGCCATCGCGATACGCCACGCCATGGGGTTCTTCCAGACCGCTGGCGATCACATAAATCCCCGTCGGCTTTCCCGCTCCATCCAGTGGCAGCGCGTAGATCATGTCGGCGATTTTTCCGTCATAGACGTACGACGGGATCGCGCTGGAACCGACATAGAGCACGTTCTTGCCCATGGCCATCTGCCGGGGCTGAACAAGACCCTGGGCAAACAGCTCGATTTTTATCCCTGGCAAACCACTGAGTTTGCTCACCTCCACCGGTGGCCGGTACTTCACCGTCACCGTTTGCTCTTCTCCCTGCGCCTCCTTGAACGAGACAATGCGCGGGGTGTTCAGCGGGATGTAGCCATCAGCGCTGTTCATGACCAGTTGGTAGTCGCAAGCTTTCAGATTATCGAGGTGGATCGTTTCGTTGGCCGTCGCGCTGATCGCAATCTCCTCGGCCTTGCAGCGCAAGGTACCAGTGACTATCTGATCGGCACGCGCAACACCGGGCACTGCCGGTTTCAGGGGCGCCTTGCCGCTGAGGGTGGCAAAACTCAAGGTCAGGCGATTGCCTTCGAAGCCGTCGCATTCACCGAGTTCTTTCCATGCATCCTTCCACGGACCGCCGGCAACCAATGGCTCATAGACCGGCAGCTTGCACCACTGCCAACTGCCGACGCCAAGTGGTGCCTCGTCATCTTTCCAGCATTCAAACTGCTGGCCGGCATGCTGAACCTGTTGCCCCTGCTCATAGAGCGCGCCCTTTTCATAATCGGGCGCGGTACAGGACTGAGGTGAGGGCGTTGGCTCTGATGTTCTGGCGAACACCACCAAAGCGATGACAGCGGCGAGTGCCACCAGCCCCACGAGCCACAGCAAACGAATCACACCGACAGACTTAGTCATGAAGCAAGCCTCACTCGTCAGCCAAGTGTTTCAACCCGTCGGACAAATCTGCTGATTCAGTGTCCCGCGGTGAACCACCTGAACCGAAGTGGCCGGCCAGAAAGAGCCAATGCCAACCCCGATGTTTCTATTGGAATGTCTTCCAATGCGGTTCCACTGCATGACCAAGACATGGCCCGAAAGCCATAGAGACAGGAACAGATCGACACTCATCCTTGCCACACTGCCCGCTATCAACGTCGCTGTTGCAAACGTCGGCTCAGGCGGCGCAAGCACCTGTATAAAACGCCCATCCCCCAGGGCTGTCTACTGTCAAAGTTGACAGGTACAAGCCTTGATTTGCCAAACACGACGTGCCTCAAAGGCATAAAAAATCCGATGCCCGGACAGGCATCGGATTCAGTTTTTCTGCTTTTGACGGTCAGGCGCAGAGGCTTGACTGATCGGTATCAGCCCCCGCGAAGCCTGACTTAGTCCGGCTTGCCATCGATGACACCGGCGGTGTTATCGATCAGGCTTTTGGTCGCCGTCTGCAGGAACGCTTCCAGTCTGGTTTTCATCTCGGCGGTACCCGGTGCATCCGGTACGACTTCGGCGTGCGGCTTGGCGCCCAGTTCGTAGCGATACATCTTCGGCGCCATGTCCTTGTCCCTTGGCAGCACCAGAATCTGGTCGACCGTCACGATGGCCGTGGTCTGCTCGCTGCCCGATGGCTTGATCACGCCAAAACCGGTATCGCCCTCAGGCAGGTTGAGCAGATCGCGCCCCCAGCACTGATGGCGCACTTCCCCGCCGATCCGGCCCATGATGGTCGGCACGATGTCGACTTGCGTGCCAACGGTGTGATCCAGCTTGCCGAACTTTTCCTGGATGCCCGGTGCGATCATCAGCATCGGCACATTGAAACGGCCCAGGTCCATTTCGGTGATCTGACGCTCGTTGCCAAAACCGTGGTCGCCAACAACGACAAACAGGGTTTCCTTGAAGTACGGCTCCTTGCGAGCCTTCTCGAAGAACTGACCCAGCGCCCAATCGGCGTAACGCATGGCGGTCAGATGTTCGTTCAGACTGCCGCGATCGGTCACACGCTCAACCGGCAATGGCGTCGGCAAGGCGTATGGGGTGTGGTTGGACAGGGTTTGCAGCAAGGCATAGAACGGTTTTTTGTCTTTGCCGTCGCGGGCCTTCAGCTCCTCCAGACCTCGATCGAACATGTCCTGGTCGGACACGCCCCAGGTCGGGTCGGAGAACACCGGATTGACGAAATCGTTACGCCCGATGAAGTTGGTCATGCCCTGGTTGCTGAAGAAACCCGACTGGTTATCCCAGGCGAAGTCGCCGTTGTAGACGTAGACATCGTCGTAGTCACGAGCGCTGAGCAACTGCGGCAGGCCAGACAACTTGTGGCTGCCCTCCGGCGTCTGCATCAGGTATTCGAAACCCGGCAGGTTCGGGAAGCACGCCATGGTGGCGAACATGCCCTGGTGAGTGTGGGTACCGTTGGAGAAGAAGCGGTCGAACAGCAAGCCTTCCTGCGACAGCTTGTCGAGGTATGGCGTGATGTTGCCGGGTGCGCCCAGTGCGCCTACCGAGTGACCGGCCATGCTTTCCATCAGGATCACGACAACGTTCTTGACCGGCAGGGTCTTGTCGGCCGGTGGCAGGTAATCGCGACGCACCGCCGCGGTCTCGCCGTCCACCAGTTTGTCGTCCTTCATCACCAGCATGTCGCGCACGGTCTGCTGTGCCATCGGTTGAGGCAGCGTGGCTTTCCAGATGTTGTCGCGATCTTCGGACATCCGGCTCTTGGCCGCCGCCACCAGCGACAGCGTGCCGTTGAGGCCCAGTTGGTTGGCGAAGTTGGAGTCGGTGGTGTAGACGTCCCCCCAACGCATCGGCGGCCCCTGACGCAAGGTGCCACGGGCCGCGACCACGCAGATCAGCAGGAAAACCACGAACACCGTGATACGTGCGTACCAGGGCGCGACCTGGCGTGTACTGATGCTGCCGCCGCTGAACGGACCACGGGGACGGGTGGCGCGGTCGGCGCCCTTGAACGCCAGGCTGAGGATCCAGGTACCTACGGCCCAGGCCAGCAGGTAGCGAACCACCGGAAAACCGTACCAGAGCATGCTCATCACGGTTTTCGGGTCTTCCTTCACATACTGGAAGACCAGACCGTTGAGGCGCTGATGGAACTCACGATAGAAGTCCATCTCCATCAGGCCCAGGAACAGCGCGACACTGGAGGCCACCGTCAGCCACAGACGGAAGAACCCGCGCGCCGCCATGGCCCGGGCACTGAACAGCGCCAGGATCAGCGGGATGCTGAGGTAGACCACCAGACGCAGGTCGAAACGCAGGCCGTTGGCGAACGCCTCGATAAAGGTCGAGGCTGGAGTATCGAGGATCATTTCACGGTTGTAGACCAGCAGCGCGAGGCGCAGCGCGGAAAACATCAGCATCATGACCAGAGCGCACAACAGCGTGTAGGCCAGATGCGATTTGACGGTCGGTTGCAGCAGGCGACTCGAGGCTCGCTGCTGACTCAGGGCGTCCGGGATTGCCATGTCGTATTAGGACCCATTGGAAGTTGAAGTTTCAAAAATACAGCTGCGCCCTGCCCTCTGTTGGCCAGTACTCGACCCCGGGGTTTGCGCGGTGCGCAAATGGTGCCCGATCAACCGCGGCATTGCCATTGATTAGTGTCCGGTATGTCGGCGCGCGCGAATTGTCTTGGAGTGTTTGTGAAAATTTTGTGCAACGTATATTCGGAAACAAATTAAAGGCTGTGGTTGGGTGGCGACCTGGGCTTTTGATGGTGTGCCTATCCGCGGTTGCCTTGTGGGAGCGAGACTGCTCGCGAAAAAAGCCCGGACACCGCGCTCGCTCAGACAGGGCGCGTTATCGTTGACGTCCTTCGCGAGCAGGCTCGCTCCCACAGGGCAATGAGCACATCTGCCAAAGCGAGGTTGGCTATCAGGCCGGCTCGCTTTGGCTTTTTGATCGAGGCCCCCGATCAAATCAAAACTTACTTCTCAGCCCGAGCCTTGAGCGCTTTCAAGGTATTGAACGGCGCATCCACCACAAACTTGTTGGCCACCATCGACGGCACGCTGCCACCCGGCTCGGTGTGCACCTGATAAGTCACTTCAACCTGATCGCCCTTCGGAACGAACTTCCAGAAGCCATCGACCTTGGCGACCCGCACAAAACCTTTTTCTTCAGGCAGATACTTGGGCACGCCTTCGAGCTTGCGGGTCAGACTGCCGTCGGCGCCTTCGAGGGTGGTGATATGCAGTACCGAATCACGCGGGGTGACCGGCCATGGGGTATTGAATTGGGTATACGTCCAGCTCTGATCACCTTCGTGCTTGAGCAACTTCTGGGTCTTGCATTCGTGAATCCAGGCACAGGCGCCCGACACGTCATCCTGCAATGCACGCAGTTTGGCGACGGTGGTTTTCATCAGGGTGACGCCCTGGTAAGCCTTGTAATCGGAACCGGCCACCTCACTCAGGGACACCTTGATGCCGTCCTCATTCTTGGCAACCTTCCAGTCTTCAGCCTGGACGATCGAGGTGGCCAATACAGCCGACAACCCACACAGAACAGCCATACGATGCAGCGAACCCATAGTTTTATTCCTTATTGTTGAAGTTCCGTGCGTAGAACACATCACGCGGCCGTCATTTGCTCCCACCAGCCAAGCAGCCGGATCGCTTCTTCGCTACTGCTTCCGCACACCTCGGGGTCGGCGTCGAATGCCGAACACACCGCAGGACGTTCCGGTTGGCCGAAAATGTTGCACAGGTTATCGGCAGACAGTTGCAGGCAACGTTCCCCGGCGGCTTTGCCATTGGGCATACCGGGAATGGGTGAACTGATGGATGGGGCAATGCAACAGGCGCCACAGCCTTCACGGCATTTCATGACGACGAGCTCCTCGCGACGGGCAATGTGTTAAAGGACGGGGCACAGAGTAACCGCTAAAACAGTTGTTTTAAATTACCGCACCGTGGGTTTTTCCCTGTTGGAGGTATGTGACTGACCAGTCTCCGACAAAGCGTCTGTCCGGCGGGTTACAAACGGACTGGATTCAGCGCTTGAACTCGAACTCCAGCGCCGCGCCTTCGACTTCCCGGCGCTCTTCATTGCGCAGTTGCAACTGCATTTCGTTGCTGATCAAGCGACCGTTGAGCTGGAACTGGCTGCTTTTATCACCGAACATTTGCGGCAACACCGGTTCGCGCTTGGGCAATGGCACCGTACCGACGGGTTTCAATTCCTCGACCATGTCCTCGGGCAGGCTCAGATCCAGGTTGGCCGAAGGAAGTCGGGTCTTCACCACCTCACTGGCCGGCTTAGACTTGGCGGCAATCGGTGGGCGCTTTTTTACCGCAGTCCCTTTCTTTTTGACCGGTGCAGTTTTTTTTGCGGGCGTCATTTTTTTCGAAGGCGTGCCAGCCGCCGGTTTCTCCTGAGCCGAAGCGGCCATAACGGATACCGGCTGAGCACTGACTAACAGGCAGATCAACAACCAGGCGGCAGTACGAATCGGTTTCATGGACCCAACGGCGCACATCGCGCAAACGACAGAGGGGACATATGCTCGCCTGTTGCAGGCGCCGTGACAAGCGCCGACAACAAGAACCCGCCCGCCCCCTCAAAAGCCGCTGGCCGTCTCCTGGCAGAGTTGGGTGGCCAGCATGCCCAAGGTCATCAACGCGCGCTCTGCCTCCCGGTTCCAGGGGATGCCACAATTCAGCCGAATACAGTGATTGAACTGCTCGGTGTTACTGAAAATAAGCCCTGGCGCGATACTGATGCCCTGTTGCAACGCACGCACGTGCAGCTCCTGGGTATTGACCCGTCCCGGCAGGCTCACCCACAGAATGAAACCGCCGGTCGGCCGGGTCATTTGTGTGCCTTCGGGGAAATATTGCTGCACTGCCAACTGGAAGGCGCTGAGATTCTTGCGGTATTCCTGACGGATGTAACGCAAATGCCGGTCGTAACCGCCATTCTCCAGATAGGCGGCAATGCCCATCTGCGTGACGCTGCAGGCCGAATGGGTGCTGAAGGTCTGCAAGCGCTGGATTTCCTGCTGATACTTGCCGGCGATCATCCAGCCGATTCGCACGCCCGGCGACAGGGTTTTTGAGAAGCTCGAACAATAGATCACCCGGTCCAGCCGGTCATAGGCCTTAAGCGCCTTGGTGCGCCCCTGCTCGAACATCAGCTCGCCGTAGATGTCGTCTTCGACCACCTGAATATCGAAATCCGATGCCAGGCGCAGCAGCTGTTTCTGCCGCTCTTCCGGCATGGTGCCGCCCAATGGGTTGCTCAGGCGTGTGGTCAGCACCAGCGCCTTGATCGACCACTGGTTGGCCGCCAGTTGCAGGGCTTCGAGACTCATGCCGGTGGACGGATCGCTGGGGATCTCGATGACCTTGAGCCCCAACAGATCGGCCAGCTGCAGCAGACCGTAATAGGTTGGTGATTCGGCAGCGATCAGATCGCCCGGTCGGGTCAGCACCCGCAGGGACATCTGCAAGGCGTCGACACAGCCATGGGTAATCACCACTTCCGACGGATCGACCACCACGCCGGCATCGCGCATGCGGATCGCCACCTGTCGGCGCAGCGGCTCGAAACCGGGGCTGAACATGTAGCTGAAGGCACGGGGGCTATGGAATCGGGTGACCTTGGCCAGTTGCTGATGCAACGCCCGTACCGGCAGATAATCGACGCTCGGCACTGCGGCACCCAGCGGGAATACACCTTCGCGGCGCGATTCGACCAATACCTGCTGGATGATGCTGCTGCGGGTGACCAGGCCAGGGCGCTCGACGCGGGCGATGTCCGGCGTCGGCGCGGTCAGGGCCGGCGTCTGGTGCACGTAGTAACCCGACTGCGGCCGGGCACGGATCAACCCTTGATCTTCAAGGTTGGCGTAGGCCTGTAATACCGTGGCATGGCTGACATTGAGCTGCGAGCTCATCTTGCGCACCGAAGGCACGCGCTCCCCTGGCTGATAGACACCTCGGCGGATGTCTTCGGCCAGTTGCTGAGCAATACGTTGGTAGAGCAAGAGATTGGTCATGACGCAGCACTCGATTTCACAGGCATTTTATTCTTGTCGGAAACGATACCGGAACAGTTTAGAAGTGTACTGGGACAGTTGCCACAATAGTCGACCGTACAGTGCAGTGTCAGCAAAATCTGTACTGCTTTTATCGGAAAGTAGACGTAAAAAAACCCGGCGCTGACTTGGCAGGCCGGGTTTTCCAGTGACGCAACCCTTAGCGAGCGGCGCCCAACTGGCCTTTTTCGTCCGAGAACACAATTTCCACCCGACGGTTCTGCGCACGGCCCCGCTCGGAAGCGTTGGCGTCCACCGGGTACTCATCGCCGTAACCTTCGACCTTGATGCGTTTGTCGTCGATGCCCAGGTCCATCAGCACATCCGCCACCGATTGCGCACGATCACGGGACAGCTTGAGGTTTTCCTGCTTGCCGCCAGTACTGTCGGCATAGCCTTCGATACGCACCACACGCTTGGGGTTGAGCTGCAAGAATTGCACGATCTTCAACACCACGCGGTTGGCGGAGTTTTTCAGCTCCGCTTCACCGGTGTCGAACAACACGTCGCCCAGGGTCATCACCAGACCACGGTCGGTCTGGGTGGTGGCCAACGCCACAATCTGTTCTTCAAGCCATTTGCCCTGTTGCTGCACGCTGAGCAGCTTGGACTCACGCAAGGCCAGTTGCAGGCGCTGCCGTTCCAGTTCGAGCTTCGCGGCGCGCTCTTCGTTGAGTACCTGATTGGTGTGCTCCCGGGCGATTTCGCTGTAGCGCTGGCTCAGGTAAGCGTAATGCGCCACGTCGGAACCGCTGCCCCAATAGCTGGACAGACGGTCGGCGCGGGCCAGGGACTCGCCGGCGCGAATCACATCCTTCGGCGCGATTCGCAATACATTGGAGTCTTCCTTGACCTTCTGGAAATCGGACCCCGCCTGCTGCAACGCCGCTTCGCTGTGCTGACCCGCGCAGCCGTAAAGGCTTACGCAACCTGCCAGGATCAAGCCACCGATAACTTTCGACCCGTAGCTCATTGGGCATCTCCCAATTGCTTGCGCAGGCGGACGATGCGGGTGTTGAGCACGTCCAATTGCGCCTCACTCTTGAGAGTCAGGACCCGAGCCTCAGCCAGACGCGCATCCAGCTCGGCCTGCTCGGCCCGCATGCGTGCGTTCCTGAAAGACTGGTCGTTCATGCTGCCCTTGGCACGGTTGAACTTGTCTTCGGCCAATTTCATTTCCGGTACTTCATCGGCCGTGGCGCCAACAGCCTTGGCTTGTTCAAGTGCCTGCTCGGTCAGGCGCATTTGTTCATTCGGCGCCGGATCGGCTGCACAACCCGCCAGAGCCAGAACGGCCAGGGCAGCGAAAAGAGGTCGAATACTCACTAAAAATCCCTACTGTTTTGGGGTACTGACAGATTGCTTCTGCTGCGCATTCCAACGTTCGATGTTGCGTTGCAGCACGGCCTCGGTCAGTCCGGACGCGGGCAATTCTGTCATCTTTTTGGCCAGCTGTCCGCGCAACCACGGATCGTTGCAGGCCGAGTTATGGGAAACCGCCAGATACAGTCCCGGCTTGTCGACCGGTTGCGCGCGAGGGACCAGATCGTTGGCCATACCCAGGGTCTGCGCCATTGCCATGCCCGAGTAGCGTCCCGCGAGGACAAATTCCACCTCACCCAAAAGCAATTTCTGAAAGGCCTGGGTCAAGTTGGCTGTACGGGACAGGGTCAATTGCTGCTCGGCGAAAGTGCCGAATGCCGAGGTCATTCGAGACTTTTCCGACAAGGCCCCGGTATGACCGTGCAGGTCCTGTACGTCGTTGTAGACCAGTGGCGAATCCTTGCGTGTCCAGACCAGGTAATCGTTTTCCAACAACGGTGGATGAATGTAGTCCAGGGATTGCAGCTCGCTGACCATCAACGGTGCATCGGCGAGCATGTCCATGCGGCCGCTGCGTACCTCGTCCAGGGCCTGAGAGCGTTTGCCGGCATACAGCAGTTCGACCTTGATGCCCAATTCCGCCGCCACGTGCTGCAACAGATCGGCACTGGCGCCAACCAGCTGCTTGGGGTTCTGCGGGTCTTGCCACAAGTAGGGTGGTGCATCCGGGCTGCCGGTGACCACCAGACGCTCGCACTTGCCCGCCGCGACGGCCAGTCCCGGCAGCAACGCCAACCCCGCCAGCATTGACCAGCCAGATACGCGATGCAGATCCATGGCGACAATCTCCCAATCAAATCCGGAACAAAAAAAAGCCCGACCAAAAGGTCGGGCTCTTTATAAGTGAAGCAGCCGGATTAGACCAGCTTCTCCAGCTCAGGGATGGCTTCGAACAGGTCCGCCACCAGGCCGTAATCGGCCACCTGGAAGATCGGCGCTTCTTCGTCCTTGTTGATCGCCACGATCACTTTGGAGTCTTTCATGCCGGCCAGGTGCTGGATCGCGCCGGAGATACCGACCGCGATGTACAGCTGTGGTGCAACGATCTTGCCGGTCTGACCGACCTGCATGTCGTTGGGTACGAAACCTGCGTCGACCGCGGCGCGCGAAGCACCCACGGCTGCGCCCAGCTTGTCGGCCAGGGCGTACAGGTGTTTGAAGTTGTCGCCGTTCTGCATGCCGCGCCCGCCGGAAACGACGATCTTGGCAGCGGTCAGTTCCGGACGATCGGACTTGGCCAGCTCTTCGCCGACGAAGCTGGAAGTACCCGCGTCGTGAGCAGCGGCAACGGCTTCAACGGCAGCCGAACCACCTTCAGCTGCAACCGGGTCGAAACCGGTGGCACGCACGGTGATCACTTTCACTGCAGCGTTCGATTGAACGGTAGCGATGGCGTTACCGGCATAGATCGGACGCTTGAAGGTGTCAGCGCTTTCTACCGAGATAATCTCGGAGATCTGGTCAACGTCCAGCTGAGCGGCAACGCGTGGCAGGATGTTTTTGCCGTTGGAAGTGGCGGCAGCCAGGATGTGGCTGTAGCCCTTGCCCAGCTCGGCAATCAGTGGCGCAACGTTTTCCGGCAGCTGATGCGCATAAGCGGCGTTATCAGCGTTCAGAACTTTGCTCACGCCAGCGATTTTCGCCGCGGCTTCAGCCACGGCGCCAGCGCCCTGGCCGGCAACCAGAACGTGAATGTCGCCGCCGATTTTGGCAGCGGCAGCCACGGTGTTCAGCGTGGCCGGGGCCAGCACTTTGTTGTCGTGTTCAGCAATAACCAAGATAGTCATTTAGATTACCTTCGCTTCGTTTTTCAGTTTCTCGACCAGTTCAGCCACCGACTTGACCTTGATACCCGCGCTGCGTGCAGCAGGCGCTTCGACTTTCACGGTTTTGTTGGTGGAGGCGGTGGAAACGCCCAAAGCGTCCGGAGTCAGCACTTCGAGAGGCTTCTTCTTGGCTTTCATGATGTTTGGCAGAGACGCGTAGCGCGGCTCGTTCAAACGCAGGTCGGTGGTGACGATGGCCGGCAGTTTCAGGGAAACCGTCTGTGCGCCGCCGTCGATTTCGCGAGTCACGGCAACCTTGTCGCCGCTGATTTCGACTTTCGACGCGAACGTGCCCTGACCGTAACCGCTCAAGGCAGCAAGCATCTGGCCCGTCTGGTTGTTGTCGCTGTCGATGGCTTGTTTGCCGAGGATCACCAGCTGAGGCTGTTCCTTGTCGACAACAGCTTTCAACAGTTTGGCAACGGCCAGGGAAGTCAGATCTTCGGCGGATTCGACGAGGATGGCGCGGTCGGCACCCAGAGCCAGCGCGGTGCGCAGTTGCTCCTGAGCGGTGGACGGGCCGACGGAGACGACGACGATTTCAGTCGCAACGCCTTTCTCTTTCAGGCGTACGGCTTCTTCCACTGCGATTTCGCAGAACGGGTTCATCGACATCTTGACGTTGGCAAGATCGACGCCGGAATTGTCCGCCTTGACGCGGACCTTGACGTTGTAATCCACAACGCGTTTGACAGCTACAAGAACCTTCATGGATTCCTCGTTACTCTCCGGTGAAAAGAAAGTCGCCTAGGCGAACCTGGCGGTTGATGCTCATGGGGCGCAAGGGCACCTCTAAAAACGCCGGCATTCGTGTCAAGTGACCATCGCTCACGATGCTCATGACCGTTCGTCAGGGGTGACCGACAAGTCATTCAATATCGCGGCGTGTAAACTGCGCGGCTAACCTGAACTGCGCATCACCTTGTACTGCCATCGCCCTGTCTTTAGAGGTGCTCTTGAAACCAATATTCAGCCTACGGCGAGCGCAAAACCGCCCGTATCTTGACCGGAACACCTATTCCGGTCAATACGGCAAAATAGCCGTTCATAACCCGCGTGACTTTGATTTCTCTGGCTTAGAGCCAATTCAAACAAACGTTTGTATTGGACCCTGAGAGTGGTGTAGATATAATGCGCCACCCAAAGAGAAAGGTGGTTGATCGATTGTCCGCTCCCGACGTTGCGCTGGGATTCATGGATGCGACACCAAACCTTAAAAATTAGAAAAAAACTGTTGAGCCTTGAGTAGGAGATAGCCTGTGGAACGCGAATACATGGAATTCGACGTGGTCATCGTCGGGGCCGGCCCCGCTGGCCTGTCCGCCGCCTGCCGTTTGAAGCAGAAGGCCGCCGAAGCCGGTAAGGAAATCAGCGTCTGCGTGGTTGAAAAAGGCTCCGAAGTCGGTGCTCACATCCTGTCCGGTGCCGTGTTCGAACCACGAGCCCTGAACGAATTGTTCCCGGACTGGAAAGAACTTGGCGCACCGCTGAACACCCCGGTCACCCGCGATGACATTTTCGTGCTGAAAAACGCCGAAAGCGCGCAGAAAATTCCGGACTTCTTTGTGCCCAAGACCATGCACAACGAAGGCAACTACATCATCTCCCTGGGCAACCTGTGCCGCTGGCTGGCCCAGCAGGCCGAGAACCTGGGCGTGGAAATCTACCCGGGCTTCGCCGCTCAGGAAGCGCTGTTCGACGAAAACGGCGTGGTTCGCGGGATCATCACCGGCGATCTGGGCGTTGACCGCGAGGGTCAGCCGAAAGAAGGCCTGTACACCCCGGGCATGGAGCTGCGTGGCAAATACACGCTGTTCGCCGAAGGTTGCCGCGGCCACATCGGCAAGCAGTTGATCAAGCGCTTCAACCTCGACAATGAATCCGACGTGCAGCACTACGGCATCGGCCTCAAGGAAATCTGGGAAGTCGATCCGGCCAAGCACCAGCCTGGCCTGGTGGTTCACACCGCCGGTTGGCCGATGGACATCATGGGCACCGAAAACACCGGTGGCTCGTTCCTCTATCACCTGGAAAACAACCAGGTCGTGGTCGGCCTGATCGTCGACCTGTCCTACAGCAACACCTTCCTGTCGCCGTTCGACGAGTTCCAGCGCCTCAAGCATCACCCGGTGCTCAAGCAGTACCTGGAAGGCGGCAAGCGTATCAGCTACGGCGCGCGCGCCATCTGCAAGGGCGGCCTGAACTCGCTGCCTAAAATGGTCTTCAAGGGCGGCGCGCTGATCGGTTGCGATCTTGGCACCCTGAATTTCGCCAAGATCAAGGGCAGCCACACCGCGATGAAGTCGGGCATGCTCGCTGCCGAATCCGTGGCTGACGCGCTGTTCGCCGACAAGGACGGCACCGAAGAACTGACCACCTACGTCGATGCGTTCAAGAACAGCTGGCTGCACGACGAACTGTTCGCCAGCCGCAATTTCGGCCCGGCGATCCACAAGTTCGGCGCCATCGTCGGCGGTGGTTTCAACTGGCTTGACCAGAACATCTTCGGCGGCAAACTGCCGTTCACCCTGCACGACACCAAGCCGGATTACGCTTGCCTGAAACTGGCGGCCGACTGCAAGAAGATCGACTACCCGAAACCGGATGGCAAGATCAGCTTCGACAAGCTCAGCTCGGTGTTCATCTCCGGTACCAACCACGAAGAAGAGCAGCCGTGCCACCTGAAGCTGGCTGACGCGAGCGTCCCGATCACCAAGAACCTGCCGCTGTACGACGAACCTGCCCAGCGCTACTGCCCGGCCGGTGTGTATGAAGTGGTGACCAAGGAAGACGGCGAGAAGCGCTTCCAGATCAACGCCCAGAACTGTGTTCACTGCAAGACCTGCGACATCAAGGACCCTGCACAGAACATCACCTGGGTGGCACCGGAAGGTGCTGGCGGCCCGACTTACCCGAACATGTAAGCCGAACGCCTGAACAACAAATGCCCCGACCTGTCGGGGCATTTGCGTTTCTGAAGCCTGCAAAAAGAAACGCCCATAAAAAATGCCCGTATCTCGCGATACGGGCATTGTCTTTTACTGACTGCTTATCGGGTTACAGAACCCACTACAGCAGCGCTTGCATCACGACGCTTGTTCTTGATGCCGTAGCAGATCCACATGAACACGACCCACACCGGAATCGCGTACACCGAGACCTGAATCCCCGGGATCAACAGCATCACGCCCAAAATGAACACCACGAACGCCAGGCAGATGTAGTTCCCGTACGGGTACCACAAAGCCTTGAACAACGGCGTCTGTCGGGTCTTGTTCATGTGCTGGCGGAACTTGAAGTGCGAGTAACTGATCATCGCCCAGTTGATCACCAGGGTGGCCACGACCAGGGACATCAGCAGTTCCAGCGCACTGTGCGGGATCAGGTAGTTCAGCAGTACCGCAATCAGTGTCACCGCGGCCGAGGCCAGGATCGAACGAACCGGCACACCACGCTTGTCGATCTTCGCCAGCGCCTTCGGTGCATCGCCCTGCTCGGCCATGCCCAGCAGCATGCGGCTATTGCAATAGGTGCCGCTGTTGTACACAGACAGCGCCGCGGTCAGGACCACGAAGTTGAGGATGTGCGCAGCAGTGTTGCTGCCGAGCATCGAGAACACCTGGACGAACGGGCTACCGCTGTAAGAGTCGCCGGACGCATTCAACGTCACCAGCAGGCTGTCCCATGGGGTCAGGGAAAGCAGGATAACCAATGCACCAATGTAGAAAATCAGGATCCGGTAGATCACTTGGTTGATGGCTTTCGGGATCACGGTTTTCGGCTTGTCGGCTTCCGCTGCGGTGAAGCCGAGCATTTCCAGGCCGCCGAAGGAGAACATGATGATCGCCATGGCCATCACCAGACCGCTGACGCCGTTCGGGAAGAAACCACCATGGGACCACAGGTTGGTCACCGATGCTTCCGGGCCTCCGTGACCGCTGACCAGCAGGTAGCTGCCCAGGCCGATCATGCCGACAATCGCCACGACCTTGATGATCGCAAACCAGAACTCGGCCTCGCCAAAGACTTTGACGTTGGCCAGGTTGATTGCGTTGATCAGCACGAAGAAGGCGGCGGCCGAGGCCCAGGTCGGGATCTCCGGCGCCCAGTAGTGAATGTATTTACCGACGGCGGTCAGCTCCGACATGCCCACCAGAATGTACAGGATCCAGCAGTTCCAGCCCGACAGGAAGCCGGCAAAGCCGCCCCAGTATTTATGCGCAAAGTGACTGAAGGAACCGGCAACCGGCTCTTCGACGATCATTTCACCCAGTTGGCGCATGATCATGAAGGCAATGAAGCCGCAGATGGCGTAGCCGAGGATCATCGACGGACCGGCGGACTTCAGTACCCCGGCCGAGCCGAGGAACAAACCGGTACCAATCGCACCACCGAGGGCGATCAGTTGAATATGGCGATTTTTCAGGCCGCGTTTCAGCTCGCCTGAATGCGAGTTTTGTCCACTCATGAAAAGGGTCTCACGCAAGGTTTGATGATGTTCTGTAGACGTTGCTGCTTGAAAAAGACGTTAAGCGGCACCGATCAAACCCCAGCGCAGGCACCAGGAGTTCAGCGTATTTACAACAGTCATGCGTCACCTGTTTGTTTTTATCTGTGACGAAATCGAACCCGACACGCTCGTGACGTGGCGGAGTGAACAAGGCGGATAGCCTTGAGGTTTGCGCAGATGCGCAGGAGGTCACAGGTAAAACGCGGCGCATTGTACACCGCCAACCCCCTGCTGCCAGACACCACGGATCAGTGAGTCGTTTGCCCGGATTGCCTGTGTCCGCCCCGAGAGGCTCGGGCGGCTGCAAAAAGGGAGTCAGGCCTTTGCGGGCCATTGACGGGATCGGTAACAAAACCGGCCCACGCTGAGAACTGGAAACGGATTGCGGCGTTCATTGCGCCTCCTTTTTCTTATGCACCTGCACGACAGGCATGGCGCGCATATCACCTTGCCGGGGCGAGGGAAACAAGCGGGTTAGAACGCTGCAATACATCGATGGATGACAGAGACGGAAGAATTTTCTTACAGCATTGGCAAGATGACGATTTCACAGGGGCAATCCATGGAATTCGTAAGTGTTTCTTTACAGGGCGTAACGCTGGTTTTCCGATCTGGACATGGTGGTGCTACCGCTGACGCCTTCGCGCGCAGGCTCGCGAAGGCGGACTGAAAAACACCACACCACTTAAGCCAGTCAAAAAAAAACGCCAACCCGAAGGCTGGCGTTTTTCACGTGTAGCTTACCGCTGCTTCACTCAGGCTTGCGACGCCCAAACCCCGGACGCTGACCAGAACCGGCCGGCGCACCGCGGCGCTTGCCCGACGGTTTGTCACCCTCGACCAGCTTGATCCCCGGACGCTTCGGCGCCGGCTTGGCCGGACGCTTGGTGTCGGCCGGACGGTCCGCTACCGGTGTACCGCGACCGGCTGGAGCGCCACGGCCTTCGCCACGCTCGGTGCGACCGTTGGCAGGACGCGGAGTACGTGGACCACGCTCACCCTCCTGGCGCGCGGCAGGCTTGCGACCCGGACGCTCGCCCTCGATCTGTGGCTCACGGTTTGATCGCGGGCTAGGCGCAGGCTCACCAGTGGCTGGGCGCAGGGTTCGCACACGATCCGTCTTGGCCATTGGCCGCGACGATTTACGCTGCATGCGCTCAAGCTTGTCTTTGCTCTTGGCGGTCATCTGCGGCATGGCCACCGGGGTCAGGCCCACTTCAGCGCTCAGAATGTCAACTTCGTACTGACTCATTTCGCGCCAGCGCCCCATTGGCAGGTCGGAGTTGAGGAACACCGGACCGAAACGCACGCGCTTCAGACGGCTGACCACCAGACCCTGGGATTCCCACAGACGACGAACCTCACGGTTACGGCCTTCCATCACTACGCAGTGATACCAGTGGTTGAAACCTTCACCACCGGGTGCCTGCTTGATGTCGGTGAACTTGGCCGGGCCGTCTTCGAGCACGACGCCCGCTTTCAAGCGCTCGATCATCTCGTCGTCTACTTCCCCACGCACACGCACCGCGTATTCACGGTCCATTTCGTAGGAAGGGTGCATCAGGCGGTTGGCCAGCTCACCGTCGGTCGTGAACATCAGCAGACCGGTGGTGTTGATGTCCAGACGACCGATGTTGATCCAGCGACCTTCTTTCGGACGCGGCATCTTGTCGAACACGGTCGGACGACCTTCCGGGTCGACACGGGTGCAGATTTCGCCATCGGGCTTGTTGTACATGATCACGCGGCGTACCGACTCGGCGGCCTCTTCGCGCTTGATCACCTTGCCATCGATGGTGATGGCGTCATGCATATCGACGCGCTGGCCGAGGGTAGCGTCTTTGCCGTTGACCTTGATTCGGCCATGGCTGATCCAGGCTTCCACGTCACGGCGCGAGCCGACGCCGATACGGGCGAGGACTTTCTGCAGTTTTTCGCCTGCTGGGCCGATTGGCTGGTCGTCTTTCTGATCGTTGATACTCATCTGGGCACCTCCCGGTGTGGTCTGTTCAGGCTGCGCCTGAAGCATTGAAAACTGTAACTTGGACGAGGGGATCGTCGAAGGGTCGCGAATCATACGCTCATGTCGGCGTTCGCGCATCAGAGACTAGCTGATCGATACAAGGTTACTGGCTTTTCCGCCGACCGGTGGGTTCAAAATCGATCCCTGTGGGAGTGAACCTGCTCGCCCCCACGGGATCGGTGTCAGTCGTCGAATTGGCGGCGTTCGGCTTCGATGGCTTCAGCCAGGGCTTGGGCTTCTGCTTCTTCGTCGCTCAATTCAGGCTTGGGTTGTTCAAGCGCAGCAACGGCGGCAAGCAGTTTTTCACGGGCCTCGGCAACGCCGAGGATGTCGTCTTCCTGCTCCGGTTCAATGTCGGGTTCTGGCTCGGGCTCAACTTGAGCAAGTTCTGCGTCCGGTTCAACGTCAGCCTGCTCCGGATCAACTTCAGGCACCTCACCATCACGCAACAGGTCATCGAAGTCGGTCTTGAGCCCCTCCTCCATGCTGTCCAGCTCCAACAGCAAAGTATGGAAGCTGGTTTCCTCCTTGGGCTCCTCCGGCTCGGCACTGGCATCCGCCAGTTCCTGCAACGAGGCCGGTACCGGCGCGTCGTCGAACTCAAGCACCGGATCAGGCTCCAGCTCGCGCAACTCGGCCAGCGGTGGCAAATCGTCGAGGTTTTTCAAGTTGAAGTGATCGAGAAACGCCTTGGTGGTGGCGAACATCGCCGGTTTGCCCGGCACGTCACGGTAACCGACGATACGAATCCACTCGCGCTCCATCAGCGTCTTGACGATCTGGCTGTTGACCGCCACACCCCGTACATCTTCGATTTCGCCTCGGGTGATCGGCTGGCGATAGGCAATCAGCGCGATGGTTTCGAGCATCGCCCGGGAATAACGTTGCGGACGCTCTTCCCACAAACGCCCGACCCACGGCGAAAACTTTTCGCGAATTTGCAGGCGATAGCCGGAAGCGACTTCCTTCAATTCGTATGCGCGGCCATCGCAGGACTTGCCCAGGAGGGTCAGCGCTTTTTTGAAAACCGCCGGCTCCGGCCGCTCGCCTTCTTCAAAAAGTTCGAACAGGCGCTCCAGGGATTGCGGTTTTCCCGAGGCCAACAGAAAGGCTTCAAGCAGCGGCGCCAGCTCGCGGGGTTCACTCAGGTTCATGATTCAACTCGTTATTCGGCTCGGGCCCGCACGTGGATCGCTGCGAACGGCTCATTCTGCACCAGCTCGACCAGGGATTCCTTGACCAGTTCGAGGACTGCCATAAAGGTCACTACCACGCCCAACCGCCCTTCCTCGGCAGTGAAAAGTTCGACAAACGGCACGAAACCGCCGCCCTTGAGCCTCTCGAGCACATCGCTCATGCGTTCGCGGGTGGACAGCGCCTCGCGACTGACCTGGTGGCTTTCGAACATGTCGCCACGGCGCAGCACCTCAGCCATGGACAGCAGCAATTCCGATAAACGCACGTCCGGCAACAGCTTGCGCGCTCGGGCTTCGGGGGCATCGAGCTTGGGCACCACAACATCGCGGCCGACCCGGCTCAGGCCATCGATGCCTTCGGCAGCAGCCTTGAAGCGTTCGTATTCCTGCAAGCGACGGATCAGTTCAGCGCGCGGATCTTCTTCCTCGTCCTCGACGGTTTCCGCCCGAGGCAGCAGCATTCGCGACTTGATCTCGGCCAGCATCGCGGCCATCACCAGGTACTCGGCGGCCAGCTCCAGACGCACCGACTGCATCAACTCGACATAGCCCATGTACTGGCGGGTGATTTCCGCCACCGGAATATCGAGGATATTGATGTTCTGCTTGCGGATCAGGTACAGCAGCAGGTCGAGCGGACCTTCGAAGGCTTCGAGAAAGACTTCCAGCGCATCTGGCGGGATGTACAGGTCCAGCGGCATTTCCATGACCGCCTGGCCATAGACCATGGCGAAGGGCAGCTCTTGCTGGGCTCCGGCCTGACTGTCGACGGGTTCTACTGCGGACATCTAGGCCTCGGCCATGAACGGCGCAGGGTCGCCGCAACCGACGCGGATCACTTCCGGCTCGCCGTCGGCGAGGCTGATCACCGTGGACGCCTTGATCCCGCCAAAGCCGCCGTCGATGATCAGCTCGACCTGATGTTCAAGCAACTGGCGCATTTCATAGGGATCGGTGAGCGGATCTTCATCGCCGGGCATGATCAGCGTCACGCTCATCAACGGTTCACCCAGCTCAGCCAGCAGCGCCAACGCGATGGGATGGCTCGGTACCCGCAGGCCGATGGTGCGTTTTTTCGGGTGCAACAGCAGCCGCGGGACTTCGCGGGTAGCGTTGAGAATAAAGGTGTATGGCCCCGGCAGATGCGCCTTGAGAATGCGGAAGGTGCCGGTGTCGATCTTGGCAAACAGGCCCAGTTGCGACAGATCGCTACAGATCAATGCGAAGTTGTGCTTTTCATCGAGCTGACGCAGGCGCCGAACACGCTCCACGGCAACCTTGTCGCCGATCTGGCAACCGATTGCGTAGGAAGAGTCTGTGGGATAGATCACCACCCCGCCGTTGCGGATGATCTCGACAGCCTGTTTGATCAGGCGCGCTTGCGGGTTTTCCGGATGAATCTGGAAAAATTGACTCACATTCTCTACCTGTTCAGACGGCGGCAATAATTGGGTCATGTTTGAACCGACACCACAGTGGTGGCAGATCTTCCGGGAGCGGGCGGTATTCACCGATCTCGGACCAGCCTCCAGGGCCATGAAAATCACTGCCGGCGCTGACCAGCAGACCGAACTCGCGGGCCAGAATCGCCAGGCTGCCCACTTGTTCGGCAGGCTGATGACCATTGACCACCTCGATCGCGTGGCCCCCTGCTTGAATATAGTCGGCAATCAGGCGGCGACGTTTGCTGCGGGTGAATTCATAGTGCCAAGGGTGAGCCAGACTGACCCAGGCCTTGGCCGCGCGCAGGGTTTCGACGGTTTCTTCCAGGGTCGGCCAGTGTTGCTTGACGTCCCCCAGCTTGCCGGCACCCAACCATTTGCGAAAGGCTTCGGCGCGGTCCTTGACGAAACCTTCGCGCACCATCCAGTCGGCGAAGTGCGGCCGGGCCGGTGCGTTGCCGCTGTCCCCCAGAGCCTGCTGGATTTCCCGGGCGCCCTCAAGCGCGCCGGGCATGCCCTTCAACGCCAGTTTGCGACTTATTTCTTCGGACCGAAGCCAGCGACCATCGTGCAATTTGGCAATCGCCTCGACCAATGGTGCGGCATTGACGTCGAAACCGTAGCCGAGCACATGAATGGTCGCGCCGCCCCAGGTACAGGATAATTCGACGCCGTTGACCAGTTGCATCCCCAGCGCATCGGCAGCGTGTCGCGCCTCATCGAGGCCTTCAAGGGTGTCGTGATCGGTCAGGGCCAGGACTCGCACGCCGTTCTCGAACGCACGCTCAACCAGAACCGCAGGCGCCAGGGCGCCATCGGAGGCCGTGCTATGGCAGTGCAAATCAACATTCACAGGGCTTTGTAACCTCAAATCAGCTGGCGCTATCGCGCGCCCATATGTTTGTTATTATGCCGCCACATCCTGCTTCTGGCTGCCACTGTGAAACAATTCATCGATTTCATCCCGCTCCTGCTGTTTTTCATCGTCTTCAAAATCGATCCACGGGTCGTCGACATTGCCGGCCATGAGGTAACTGTAGGCGGTATTTACAGCGCCACCGCGATGCTGATCATCAGTTCGCTGGTGGTCTACGGCACGCTGTTCATCAAACAGCGCAAGCTGGAGAAGAGCCAGTGGCTGACCCTTGTCGCCTGCCTGGTCTTCGGCAGCCTGACCCTGGCCTTCCACAGCGAGACCTTCCTGAAATGGAAAGCCCCGGTGGTCAACTGGCTGTTTGCCCTGGGTTTCATCGGCAGCCACTTCATCGGTGACCGCCTGCTGATCAAACGCATCATGGGCCACGCGCTGACCTTGCCGGAGCCTGTCTGGACACGTCTGAACATCGCCTGGATCGCCTTCTTCCTGTTTTGCGGTGCCGCCAACCTGTTCGTTGCGTTTACCTTCCAGAGCTACTGGGTCGACTTCAAGGTCTTCGGCAGCCTGGGCATGACATTGATTTTCCTGGTCGGCCAGGGCATCTACCTGTCCCGCCACCTGCATGACGCCGATACCACATCGCCTAAAACCGAGGACTGACATGCTTTACGCAATCATTGCCACAGACGTCGCCAATTCCCTGGAAGCCCGCCTGGCCGCACGGCCGGCCCACCTTGAGCGCCTGCAGGTGCTCAAAGGCGAAGGTCGCATTGTATTGGCCGGCCCGCACCCGGCGGTCGACAGCAATGATCCGGGCGCGGCAGGTTTCACCGGCAGCCTGATCGTCGCCGAGTTCGATTCCCTGAGCGCCGCCCAGGCCTGGGCCGATGCCGATCCGTACATTGCTGCCGGTGTCTACGCCAACGTTTTGGTCAAGCCGTTCAAGCAAGTCCTGCCGTAACTTTCTACTCGCAATCCTTCGCGCGGTGAACCTTATCGGTTCATCGTGCTCTCAATCGCTCATTATTCTCTTTTGCCGGCCGACAACTTCCCAATACTCGTATTGGAATCAGGAGTCGCGATGCGCAAAGGTCCGTTGTGTCTGATGTTGGTCACGTTGTCGATCATGGCCCCCGCCCACGGTGAAGAACACGCTGAGGGCGCCAGCTCCACGCCGCTGTCCTTGAGTGCGGGAAGCCAGATAAACGAATTGCAGCAACGCTTGAAGGAAAGCGAGCGGCAACGAGAAGAATTGAGCAAACAATTGCAGAATGCCGATAGCGAACGCGAAAGCGCCCAGCTGGCCCGGTTGCGCCAGGAAAACCAGCGTCTGAAGCTGCAACTGCGAGAAACCCAGGCCGGCAGTTCGATTCCGCGCTTGCTGACCGATCAGCAACAGTGGTTCGTCATCGGCGCCGGAGTTGCGCTATTGGCCCTGCTCTGCGGTATCTTCGCCAGTGGTGCAAGTCGAAAACGTCGACAATGGCTAAATTGAGTGAGTCATGAGCGAGCTGTTACTGATTGATGATGACCAGGAGTTGTGTGAGCTCCTGAGCAGTTGGCTGAGCCAGGAAGGTTTCCAGGTGCGGGCCTGCCACAATGGCCAAAGCGCCCGTCGTGCATTGGCCGAAACCTCCCCGGCAGCCGTGGTGCTGGATGTCATGCTGCCGGACGGCAGCGGCCTGGAGCTGCTCAAGCAACTGCGCAGCGATCACCCGGACTTGCCGGTACTGATGCTTTCGGCCCGGGGGGAACCGCTTGACCGCATTCTCGGCCTGGAACTGGGTGCCGACGATTACCTGGCCAAACCCTGCGACCCTCGGGAACTGACAGCCCGCCTGCGCGCCGTGTTGCGTCGCAGCCACCCGGCGGCGGTGTCCAGCCAGATGGAACTGGGCGATCTGTGTTTCAGCCCGGTGCGCGGTGTGGTCAGCATCGACGAGCAGGAGTTTACCCTCACCGTTTCCGAAAGCCGTCTGCTTGAAGCCCTTCTCAAGCAACCCGGCGAACCTTTGGACAAACAGGAACTGGCGCAGATCGCCCTCGGCCGCAAGCTGACCCTGTACGACCGCAGCCTCGACATGCATGTGAGCAACCTGCGCAAGAAAATCGGCCCGCACCCCGATGGCCGTCCGCGCATCGTGGCACTGCGCAGCCGCGGTTATTACTACAGCCTGTAGGTTTTGTCAGGTCCGCGGAAAATCATCTTTACCCAAGCTTTACGCTCCGCTGACCGCAGCTGACCTTGATCTCCGTAATCTGTACTCATCCGGAACGTACCGGGAATGAGACAAGGAGATTCACCATGCGCAAGACCCTTATCGCTCTGATGTTCGCCGCCACCCTGCCGACTGTTGCCATGGCCATGCCCGAAGGCGCCGGCCCTATGGGTGGCCCGATGGATGGAGGGCGCCACGGAGGTCAGATGCACGGCATGCACGGCAAAGGCCCCTACAGCCAGCTGGACCTGAGCCGCGAACAGCGCGAGCAGATCCGCAAAATCATGGGCGAGCAGATGCATGAGCGTAAGCAAGTGGTCGACAAGTACCTGGAAAAGCTCTCGCCAGCCGATCAGAAAGCCATGAAAGACGAGATGGCCGCCAACCACAAGAAAGCCGAAGCTGATGTGCGGGCGCTGCTCAAACCCGATCAACAGAAGAAATTCGACGAGATTCAGAAAAAACGAGCTGAACATCGCGCCGAATGGGCCGAGTTCAAGGCGTGGAAAGCGCAGCAGGCGCAAAAAGCGCAATAATGCGTTAACACGGGCCCAACGGTTGAACACCGTTGGGCCTGATACCACATGGATTGTGTTTGTTTGAGGATTTTCTGTGCGCTCATTGTTCTGGCGTATCCTGGCCAGCTTCTGGCTGGCCATCGCCCTGGTTGCAGGGCTGTCCATTTTGCTTGGGCACATGCTCAACCAGGATGCGTGGATTCTCAGTCGTCACCCAGGCCTCAACACCCTGCCCGAACAATGGACGCAGACTTATGAAACCCAGGGCGAAGACGCTGCCCAGGACATTCTGGAACAGCGCAAGCGCCAGTATCACATCGACGTTCAGGTACTCAATGAAAGTGGCGATCCGGTGGTACGCGGCACCTTCCCACGCCGTGCGGCGGCCTTCGAAGCGCGGCAGAACAATGATGACCGGCGCTTGCCATGGCGGCGTCTGACCGCTGAATACACCAGCGAGAAAACCGGCGATACCTACCTGCTGATCTACCGCATCCCCCACCCGGAACTCGATGCCTGGCACCGCGAAAGCCTGCTATGGCCGTTGAGTGCGCTGGGTATTGCCCTGGTGGTATTGACCTTGTTCAGCTTGTTGGTGACCTTTTCCATCACCCGCCCGCTCAGCCGCTTGCGCGGGGCGGTGCATGACCTGGGGCAAACCACTTACCAGCAGAACAGTCTGGTCAAACTGGCCAACCGCCGCGACGAATTCGGGGTACTGGCCAACGACTTCAACCGCATGGGCGCGCGCCTGCAAAGCCTGATTGGCAGCCAGCGGCAACTGCTGCGGGACGTGTCCCACGAACTGCGCTCGCCCCTCGCCCGCCTGCGCATTGCGCTGGCCCTGGCCGAGCGGGCTACTCCGGAAGAACGGCAAAAACTCTGGCCGCGCCTGACCCGTGAATGTGACCGACTCGAAGCGCTGATCAGTGAAATACTGGTGTTGGCGCGGGTCGATGCCGATAACGCCAGCGCCGAAGAGGTGGACCTGAATGCGTTGCTCACCGGGTTGCAACGGGATGCACAACTGGGTTCACCGGAGCAGAACGTTCGGCTTGAAGCCGAGCCGCAACTGAACCTCAGAGGCTGGCCGACCATGATCGAGCGCGCTGTGGATAACCTGCTGCGCAATGCCCAGCGCTTCAACCCGGAAGGCGGGCAACCGATTGAAATGCAGGCGTTGCGCCAGGGTGAGCGGATTGTGGTGACGGTGCGCGACCATGGTCCAGGGGTCGACGCCGAACATTTGAATCAGCTTGGGGAACCGTTCTACCGGGCGCCCGGGCAGACCGCAGCCGGGCACGGCCTGGGCCTGGCCATCGCCCGCCGTGCGGCGGAACGGCATGGAGGGAGTCTGGTGCTGGCCAATCATCCAGAGGGTGGGTTTATTGCCAGTCTGGAATTGCCGTTGGTGCCGGGGGCCATCACCCAACCCTGACCCCTTGTGCGAGCAAGCCCGCTCCCACATTTGGACGGCGGTACTCAGGCTTTGCCGGGCCAGGCGCTGACGAATTCCGCCAGGTCCACCTTCTCAGCTACACGTGGCTCCTTCTGCGGCGTGCCGAGGTAAAGGAACGCAATCACTTTCTCCCCTTCCGCCAGCCCCAACCCTTTAGCCACATGCGGCGAATAGGCCAGATCCCCCGTACGCCACACCGCACCAATGCCTTGTGCATAGGCCGCCAGCAAGATCCCGTGCGCCGCGCAGCCAGCCGCCAGCATCTGCTCTGACTTCGGATACTTGACGTGATCCTGCAACCGGGCAATCACCACGACCACCAAGGGGGCGCGCAAAGGACCGTTGCGCGCCTTGTCGATGGCCGCTTCGGTCACTTCGCTGTCCTGCAGCTTCGCCGCTTCAGCCAACAACTCGCCCATCTGCTCGCGCGCTGCGCCTTCGACGGTCAGGAACCGCCAAGGCTGCAAATGACCGTGATCCGGTGCCCGCATAGCAGCGGCAAACAGCACTTCGCGTTGCGCTTGAGTAGGTGCCGGCTCGATCAGGCGCGGGACGGAAACACGGTTGAGCAAAACGTCGAGAGCCTGCATCGGCCACCTCCTGAAAAAATTGTGCGGCTATTCTAGCTGTAACTACCGTGGCAATGCCCGTTTACATGCCCTGCCCCACAGGTAGAATGGCGCCCTTCCTTACTACAGCCGAGCGGATTACATGGCGTTGCCGACCTTGCGTCTCATTGGTTTCATCATCGGCATCTTCCTGATAACCCTGGCCATCGCCATGGTCGTGCCCATGGCCACACTGGTGATCTTCGATCGCACCGGCGACCTGCCGTCGTTCCTCTGGGCCAGCATGATCACCTTTGTCGCCGGTCTGGCGCTGGTCATTCCGGGGCGCCCCGAGCATGTCCATCTGCGGCCAAGGGACATGTACCTGCTGACCGTCAGCAGTTGGCTGGTGGTGTGTATCTTCGCCGCGCTGCCGTTTTTATTGACCCAGCACATCAGCTACACCGACTCATTCTTCGAAAGCATGTCCGGCATCACCGCCACGGGGGCGACGGTACTTAATCACCTCGACGACATGTCTCCCGGCATCCTGATGTGGCGCTCATTGCTGCACTGGATCGGCGGCATCGGCTTCATCGGCATGGCGGTTGCGATCCTGCCACTGCTGCGTATCGGTGGCATGCGGCTGTTTCAGACCGAATCGTCGGACCGCTCCGAAAAAGTCATGCCCCGTTCGCACATGGTGGCGCGGTTGATCGTGGCAGCCTACGTCGGCATCACCATTTTCGGCAGCCTGGCGTTCTGGTGGGCCGGGATGAGTCCATTCGATGCGATCAACCATGCGATGTCGGCGATTTCCACCGGCGGCTTTTCCACCTCGGACCTGTCCCTGGCCAAGTGGACGCAACCGGCCGTGCACTGGGTGGCCATCGTCATCATGATTCTCGGCAGCTTGCCGTTCACCCTGTACGTGGCGACCCTGCGCGGCAACCGCCGTGCGCTGATCAAGGATGAACAGGTTCAAGGCCTGATCGGCATGTTGCTGGTGACCTGGCTGGTGCTGGGCACCTGGTATTGGTGGACCACCCAGCTGCATTGGCTGGAGGCGTTGCGGCATGTGGCGCTGAACGTGACCTCGGTGGTGACGACCACCGGTTTCGCCCTGGGGGACTACAGCCTTTGGGGCAACTTCTCGCTGATGCTGTTCTTCTATCTGGGCTTCGTGGGCGGCTGTTCGGGTTCGACCGCCGGCGGGATCAAGATTTTCCGTTTCCAGGTGGCGTATATCCTGCTCAAGGCCAACCTTAACCAGTTGATCCACCCGCGCGCGGTGATCAAGCAGAAGTACAACGGTCACCGTCTCGATGAAGAGATCGTGCGTTCGATCCTGACTTTTTCGTTCTTCTTCGCCATCACCATCTGCGTGATCGCGCTGTTGCTGTCGCTGCTCGGCGTGGACTGGATGACCGCCCTCACCGGCGCGGCCAGTACCGTGTCCGGCGTCGGCCCGGGCCTGGGCGAGACTATCGGCCCGGCCGGCAACTTCGCCTCGCTGCCGGACGCCGCCAAGTGGATTCTCTCGTTCGGCATGCTGCTGGGCCGATTGGAGATCATTACGGTGTTTGTGTTGTGTATTCCGGCGTTCTGGCGTCACTGACCGGCGCAGGCATCTGCAACAACCGCACCCGGTACTCACCGGGTGTGGTGTCGAACCAGCGGCGGAAGGCGCGAAAGAAATTGCTCGGATCGGCGAAGCCCAGCAGGTAGGCAATTTCCAGCAGTGTCATGGTCGGTTGCGCCAGATACTGCTCGGCCAGTTCTCGCCGGGTGTCATCGAGCAACGTCTGAAAACTCGTGCCCTCTTCCTGCAAACGTCGCTGCAACGTGCGTTGTGACAGATGCAGAGTCTGCGCCACGGCATCACGCTTGGGTTCGCCCTGGGGCAACAAACGGCACAACACCTGGCGTGCCTTGTGGGTCACGCGACTTTCGGAAAACCGTGCCAGGTATTCACCGGCAAACCGGTCATGCAGCAGCGCCATTGCCTCGTTGGCGGTCGGCAGCGGTGCTTCCATGTCGGCGCGCTCAAAAATCAACGCATCGTATGGCGCATTGAACACCAGCGGTGCATGGAAGGCTTGTTTATAGGGTTCGATATTGACGGGTTCATCGCCCTGCACCAGCACCTTGCGCGGGTGCAGTGTGCGTCCGGTCAGCCAGCCGCACAGCGCCAGGGCGCACGCCAGCGAGGCTTCGGCGCTTTGACGGGTGGGCGGCAAATGATCGCCGTGCACCGTCAAAATCAGCGCGTAGCCCTCATCCAGCAGCCGAAAACTCAGATCGGCACTTTCGGCAATGATCCGCTGATAGCGCACCAGGCGCTGAAAGCCCTCGGCCAGGGTCTGGCTGGACATCAAGGCGTAACCGGTTACATGGAACTGCGCAGGTCGCACCACCTTGCCCATGTTCAGGCCAATCGCGGGGTTGCCGGACAGCTCAACCGCGCGCTGCCACAGCCGTGTCATGGAATCTTGCGGGAAGCGGGCATCCGGATCATCCAGTGCCGCGTAGTCGAGCCCCAGTTGTTTGAACAGAACCCGGCAATCCAGGCCGTCCATTTCCAGTGCTTTGACAATCCCCATCGCCCAGCTTGCAGAAGTCGTTCGTTCGCTCATGTCGGGTTCTTACATGATGAGCCGCATGTCACGGCCAATTTCCGAAGGATACTAAAGTGGCGCCGATTGTCACTGGCTGACACCTATGATCACTCTAGACTTAAATAAGCTACCCGCAGAACAACTTGCCGTCAGAACAATAACCACAGAGATCGCAGTCGTGGAAAACATCAGAAGATTCAACAGCTTCGCTGAGTTTTACCCGTACTACCTCAGCGAACACAGCAACAGCACCTGCCGCCGACTGCACTTCATCGGCACCACGCTGGTCATTTTCATTCTGGCGCTGACCATCGGCCGAGGCGCCTGGATGCTGTTGTGGGCCCTGCCGCTGGCCGGTTACAGCTTTGCCTGGGTCGGGCATTTCTTCTTCGAAAAAAATCGCCCTGCGACCTTCCAGCATCCCTTCTACAGCCTGCTCGGCGATTTCGTCATGTATCGGGACATGATTCTGGGGCGCGTACCGTTCTAGTTCTAAAGAGGATTGCCGATGAATGCCAATGCCCGTTTCACCCACATGAAGGATGGCACGCAGGAAGACTGGGCGATCATCGCCGCGGATTTCAGTGCCTACGCCCGACACTTGCCGTCAAGGATCGTGGCGCACCTGAAGCTACTGGAGGGTGATTTCGGTGGCTTCCCGGTGGACCGCCTGACCCACTCCCTGCAAACAGCCACCCGCGCCTGGCGTGATGGTCGCGATGAAGAGTACGTGGTCTGCGCGCTGCTCCATGACATCGGCGACACCCTGGGCTCCTACAACCACCCGGATATCGCGGCGGCGATACTCAAGCCGTTCGTGAGCGCCGAGAATTTGTGGATGGTGGAAAAGCACGGGATCTTCCAGGGCTATTACTTCTTCCACCACCTGGGCATGGACCGGCACCTGCGCGAGCAATTCAACGGCCATCCGCAATATCAGGCGACCATCGAGTTCTGTGCCAAATACGATGCGGCGGCGTTTGATCCGGCCTATGACACACTGCCGCTGAGTTTTTTCGAACCGATGATGACGCGGTTGTTTGCGCAGCCGAAGAACTCGATCTACAAGGCGGCGATGGAGGAGCATTCGCCAGCCTGATAGATCCAGCCGGACCGCTGCTCGCGAAGAGGCCCGTCCAGACGCCTTAACTTTTAAGCCAACTCCGCCACCTTCGCCGCCTTCAGCTGTGCCTCCCGCGCCTGGGCATCTGCCAGCCGATACAGCTCGATCGTGCCATCCCAATGCTCGATCAATGCCGTGCACGACTCCACCCAATCGCCACAATTGAGGTAGTCCACCTCGCCGACCTTACGAATCTCGGCATGGTGAATGTGTCCGCAGACCACGCCATGCAGCTCACGTTTGACGCATTCATGGGCGATGGCTTCTTCAAAGTCGCTGATGAAGCTGACTGCGGTTTTCACTTTGTGCTTGAGGTACGCCGACAGCGACCAGTAACCGTAGCCATAACGGGCGCGCCAATGGTTGAGCCAGCGATTGAGGGTCAGGGTGAATTCGTAGGCGGAATCGCCGAGAAACGCCAACCAGCGGTGGTAACGGGTAATCACGTCGAACTGGTCACCGTGGATCACCAGCAGATGCCGACCATCGGCGGTCACATGCACCGCTTCGTCCACCAACTGAATGTTGCCCAGGATCAGCTTCGAATAGCGGCGCAGGAATTCATCGTGGTTGCCGGTGACGTAGATCACGTCGGTACCACGCTTGCTCATGGTCAACAGGCGCCGGATCACGTTGGTGTGCGCTTGCGGCCAGTACATGCCGCCACGCAGTTTCCAGCCGTCGATGATATCGCCGACCAGGTAGATTTTGTCCGCGTGATAACCCTTGAGAAACTGCGAAAGGTGTTCGGCCTGGCAATCGCGCGTGCCCAGGTGAACGTCGGAAATCCACAAGGTCCGCACACGTTGCTTACGGCTGGGTTTGGCGAGCTCGGCGCTGGTCATGGGCAACCCTCAGGACAAGTTTTGGCAAGCTTGCGCCAGTCGGGTTAATCGACCATGACAGCGGCAAGTCAGTCCTGTGACAACGCGCGCAGCCCACCTCGGTGTAGACTGGCCCCTTGACCGGGAGACCTGCGATGCGCCCCATCCTCACACTTCGCCAGTACACCGAAGACCTGATCGTCCACAGTCACGAACACGCGCAACTGGTGTTCGGGCTGTCGGGTGCCCTGGATTTCGAGGTCGACGGGTGTGGCAGCCAGGTGGTTCAGCAGAGTTTCGTGGTGGTCCCTTCAGGGTTTCATCATGCGTGCGGCAGCGCCAACGGCAGCCGTTGCCTGGTGCTGGATGTGCCGGGTGATCAATGGCTTGGCCAATCCCTGGGCGATCATGCCGAGGCCAGTCGCCGCTTGCTCGATAACGCCGGCCGGTTATCGCTGGATGCCGGACAAAGCCAGTTGGTCCATTGGCTGGCCAACAGCCCGGTCGATGACCCGGTAATTGCGCAACAAGGCGCGGTGCTGTTGCTGGCCAGCCTCAACAACGCCAGGCCCGAGCATGTCGGTGGGCGGCGCCTGCCCTATGCGGCGCTGAATGCACACATCGACCAATACGCCGCCTACCCGCTGCAGGTGGCCGATCTGGCCCGCGTCGCCGGCCTCTCCAGCGCTCGCTTGCACGCACGGTTCGTGGCCGAATGCGGGCAGACGCCGATGGATTACATCCGCAGCCGACGCCTGCACAAGGCGGTGGGGATGCTGCGCGACTCTGCCCTGCCCATCGGCGAGATTGCCAGTCGAGTCGGCTACAGCTCCCAAAGTGCCTTTGCCGCCGCCGTGCTGCGCGAGTTCAGTGCTACGCCCGGTCAACTGCGGCGCGAGGCTGGCGACAAATAACGCGAGTCCGGCGACAGACACAACGGCGGCGGACGCGGTTAAATGGCCGGGTTCAATACGTTTACCAAGGATAGCCATGACTCCCCGCACCGCCCTTGGCGCTTTGCATATCGGCGCACTGATGTTCGGCCTGACCGGTGTGTTCGGCAAACTTGCCGCTGCATCACCGGCCATCATCGTCTTCGGCCGAGCGGCGTTCGCGGTATTGGCACTGGCGGTCTTTGCACGTTTGGCCAGTAACACCCGCTGGCAAAAACTCGAAGCCGTTGATTGGCGCCGACTGTTGCTCAGCGGCTTGTTGCTGGCCGGACATTGGGTAAGTTTCTTTATTGCGGTGAAGGTTGCCGGCGTGGCCATCGCGACCCTGGGCTTTGCCAGCTTCCCGGCCTTTACCGTCATCCTCGAAGGGCTGATCTTCCGCGAGCGGATTCGGGCCAATGAAATCTTGCTGGTGGCGCTGGTCAGTGTCGGACTGGTGCTCGTTACGCCTGAGTTCGATCTGGCCAGCGGCGCCACCACCGGCCTGCTCTGGGCGGTGGTTTCCGGCTTGCTGTTCGCCCTGCTGTCTCTGACAAACCGCGCCAGCTCCGCACGCATCCCGCCGGTGCAGGCGGCGTTGTGTCAGAACGTGGTGGTTGCCCTGTGCCTGTTGCCGGTGGCAGCACCGCAATTGAGTGCTGTGCGCACCATTGACTGGCTGTGGATCGGCCTGCTCGGGGTATTGTGCACCGGCGTCGCCCACAGCCTGTTCGTCGCCAGCCTGGCGGTGATCAAGGCGCGGACCGCCGCGGTGGTCTTCGCCCTAGAGCCGGTGTATGGCATCACCATGGCCTGGCTATTGTTCAATGAAAACCCGACCCTGCGCATGTTGCTCGGAGGCGCGCTGATCATCGTTGCGATCGTGGTGTCCAGCAGGCTCTCAAGTAGCTCGAGCAAGAAAGCCGTTGCCGCGGAAGCGGCATCTCACTGAGTACGGTCGTTGTGTCCCAGGTCACGGTCCGGATCGATGCGGTCGCGGACCCGCTGCTTGCGCACCTTGGCCTCGGGGAAACCGCCGTCGGCCTTGCGCTCCCAGATCTGCTCGTCGTCACAGAAAATGTGAAAAACCCCGCCAGTGCCGGGCACCAGAGACACTTTGCCGAGGTCGTCGCCAAAGGTACTGAGCAGCTCCTGGGCCAGCCAGGCTGCGCGCAACAGCCACTGGCACTGAGTGCAATAGGTGATGACGATTTCCGGTTTTGGGGCGGTCATGATCGGCGAAATTCCTGAGGCAGTGGGCACCATCATGATAACCGCACCAACCACTTTTGCTCCTACCGTTATCGGATGCTGACCAGCAAATTGCGGGTGGTTTGCTGGAGTTGGTCATCCCCCTCCCTGAGCAACTCGTTGAGCAGTTCGATGGCGCTGTCCATGTCACCGTCATCGATGCAGGTCCGGGCCTGTTCCAGTTTGCCCGCGTTACTGGGGTCGACCGGTCCCTGGCTTAGCGGCTCAAGCTCAAGTGACGATCCCGACGCCCTGAATTCGTCGAGAAAGCTGTCATCCAGAGGCCGTGCTGCTGGTTCGATTTCCCATTCGATTTCGGACTGCGGCAGTGCCGGTTCGCTGGATGGCGGGTTTTCAAACGGATCGACCAGGTCCCAATTCGCATCTATCGAGAGGTCATCCAGGTTCAACTGGAACTCGTCGTTGGGAATGGTCTCGGGTGTCAGGGTTGAGGGCAATGCGGTGGTGGCTGCGACAACGAGATGCTTTTGTGCATCAAACCCGGCGTTGTGCAGGCTGTTTTCTTGCACCTGCGCGTGCGGCACATCATTCGCAGGCGTCTCTTCATGCCGAGCGTGCATCGGTTGCTGCGCGAAAGCATGCTGTACCGGTTCTTCGCGACTGAACAGCGACTCATGCGGGGACGGCTGAGCGGCAGCCGATCCGAAGGTGGCCTGAACCTGTTGCCGTTGACGGCGAACCCATACAGCCAGCAACAGCAACGCCAAAAGCACCAACAGTCCGCCGACCAACAACCAGTCAGTCCCGGCTTCCTCGGCGATCACTGGTTCGGGAGTCACGGCAACGGGTGCTGCCGGTTCTGTTCTGGCTTGCTCGACCTCGGCCAATCGGGTTTGCAGCTCATTCACCTGCTTTTTCTCGACGGCGATCTGCTCATCCTGTGCCTGGAGCTTCGCGTTGAGTTGATCGACAGTTGACTGCAACTGCTGGCTTTGCAAGACACTCGCCGCCAATTGCTCGGCAAGAGGATCCGGCGCGGGTGCGGCGGCAGGTTTTGGCAGCGGTTCCCTGGGCGCAGGCGTGACGGCGGACTGGGCACTGGGAAAGGCAGAAGCCGGAAGACTGGCCAGCGGTTCATCGGCGGCAGGCTCGATGCCCGGCGTTCCCGGGGGATCGATTAAAACCGTGTACTCGCGCAGCAAGCGACCGTTGGGCTGATGGAGCTGCACGAGGAAATTCAGGAAGGGTTCGTTGACCGGTTTGCTGGACGTCACCTGGATCAGGCTGCGGTTGCCTCGCAGCACAGGTGTAAATTTCAGGTCGTTGAGGAAGAACACCCGCTCGACACCTGCGCGACTGAATTCCTCTGCCGTCGCCAGGCTGACCGACAGCTCGCCTTCCTCCAGACCCGAGGCATCCATCAGGGCAATGTCGGCGCGTAGCGGTTGATTCAGCGCCGAATGCAGGGTGATTTCACCCAGGCCCAGTGCTGGCGTCAAGGCCGACCAAGTGACAGCAGCACCGGCCAGTAACCACCTGACGCAACCCCGTACAACGACTAGCCGACTCTCAAGCATGAACATCCCTTAGGTAACCAGAACCAACTTGCACGTGATCGCACATCCGGTACGAACACGATATTGCGCAGTAGTTCTTATAGTCAGCTAAAAGCAGTCTCTCAAAAGTCTGGCCCGGCGTTGTGCCTCAAGATTTTTCCAGGTTGGCCAATATGTGCCCATGAACTCGCATGCAGACCTTCAAATCCGCCTCATCGACGCCTTCGAACAGTTCATGACGCAGTTGGGTAGCAATGGTTTCAATTTGTTCAATCAGAGGAAGTGCGGGAGCACAGAGGACGATTTTTTTCGCCCGACGGTCTTCCAGAACCGATTGGCGTTGCACCAGGCCCTGGCTTTCCAGGCTGTCGAGCAGGCGAGCCAGGGTTGGCCCTTCGACGCCGACGCTTTGCGCCAGTTCACGTTGGGTCGGGGCTTCGTCGAAACGCGCCAGGTGCAACAGCACCAGCCAGCGTGCCTGGGACAGACCGAGGCCAGCCAGACGGCGGTCCAGTTCGGCACGCCAGCCGCGCGACATCTGGGCCAGTTGCATGCCAAAGCGGTGTTGATCGGTTAACGGCATAAAACACTCATGGTTAGACTGAAACAGAGAAATACTAATTATTAGTCAGCTAAGCATGAGCCTCGACTGGAGGCAAGGCCTGTTCTGTACTGAATCGTTACATCAATGAGACGGGTCACTTAAATCTCGAATTCGGACTGCAGCGCGGCCCGAACACAGTACAAGACCCCCTCCGGCACTCGTCCTGCGAACAAGGCTGAAATCTCCGCCACCGGCGGCAACTCGCCTTCTCCGTCGAGGAATGCATCCTGGACTTCACCCATCAAGTCTTCGGGCAAATCCAGCGCCTGCTCCAGCGACAACTGCTGTTTGCCAATGGCCTCGGCGAGCATGGTGTAGACGTTTTTTTCCGAGCATTGCAACTGACCGGCGATTTGCACCGGTGTCATGCCGGCCCGCGCCAGGGTGATCAGCTCGTGGCGCACATCGGCCACCGGCTTCGGTGCTTCGACCTGACCGCCAAGTACTTCCAGGAAGGCCTCGCCATAGCGTTCCAGCTTGCGCGCGCCGACACCGCTGACCCGGGCCATTTCCGCCAGCGAGGTTGGCTGGCTGCGCAGCATTTCCAGCAAGGTCGAATCGGGGAAGATGACGTACGGCGGCACGCCATGCTCTTCGGCGAGCTTGCGACGCAAGGCGCGCAAGGCTTCCCATTGCTCGCGCTCTTCGCCACGCACCAATTGGCTGGCCTGGCTCTTGCTGGTTTTCGCCGTGGTTTGCGCCTTTAGGTCGCGGCGCAGTTCCAGGGTCACTTCCCCCTTGAGCAGCGGCCGGCACGTGTCGCTCAAGCGCAGGCCGCCGTAGCCTTCATGATCAACGTCGGCCAGGCCACGGGCCACCAACTGGCGGAACAGCGAGCGCCATTCGCTCTCGCCAAGCGCCTTGCCGACACCGTACACCGACAGGTGTTGATGACCGAAACTGCGTACCTTCTCGTTGTCCTTGCCCAGCAGCACATCCACCAGATGCCCCACACCGTAGCGCTGCCCGGTGCGGAAGATCGCCGACAACGCTTGACGCGCAGGCTCGGTGGCATCCCAGGTCTGTACGCCATCGATGCAGTTGTCGCAGTGGCCGCAAGGCTCTGGCATGTCTTCATCGAAATAGGCCAGCAGGGTCTGACGACGGCAGCGGGTTTCTTCGCACAACGAGAGCATGGCGTCGAGCTTGTGCTGTTCCAGGCGCTTGTGGCGTTCGTCTCCCTCGGAGTTCTGCAGCATCTGCTTGAGCATCACCACATCTTGCAGGCCGTAGGCCATCCAGGCATCCGCTGGCAGGCCATCACGGCCGCCACGCCCGGTTTCCTGGTAATAGGCCTCCAGGGATTTCGGCAAATCGAGGTGCGCGACGAAACGCACGTTGGGCTTGTCGATGCCCATGCCGAACGCCACGGTGGCGACCATGATCAGGCCTTCCTCGTTGAGGAAGCGTTTCTGGTGATAAGCGCGCAGCTCATTGGGCAGGCCGGCGTGGTACGGCAGCGCCGGGAAGCCTTGTTCAGTGAGGAATGCAGCGACTTCCTCGACCTTTTTGCGCGACAGGCAATAAACGATGCCGGCATCGCTGCGCCGCTCGGCCAGGAAGGCCAGCAACTGCTTGCGCGGCTGTTCCTTGGGCACGATGCGGTAAAAAATGTTCGGGCGGTCGAAGCTCGACAGAAAGCGCTCGGCGTTCTGCAGGTGCAGGCGGGTGACGATCTCTTCGCGGGTGCGCTTGTCAGCGGTGGCGGTCAAGGCGATGCGCGGTACATCGGGGAACATTTCCGCCAACTGGCCCAGTTGCAGGTATTCCGGGCGGAAGTCGTGACCCCACTGCGACACGCAGTGCGCTTCGTCGATGGCGAACAGGGCGATGTTCAGCCCTTGCAGGAAGGCCAACATGCGCGGTTGGACCAGGCGTTCCGGGGCGAGATAAAGCATTTTCACCTCGCCACGCCGGATGCGGGCCGCCAGATCGCGTTGTTGTTCGGCGCTGAGGGTCGAGTTCAATGCCGCGGCGGCCACGCCCAGCTCTTCGAGGGTGGCAACCTGGTCGTCCATCAAGGCGATCAACGGCGACACCACCACCGCCAGACCTTCGCGCAACAACGCCGGTACCTGGAAGCACAGGGACTTGCCGCCACCGGTAGGCATCAGGACCAGGGCATCGCCGCCACTGGCCACGCGCTCAATGATTGCACCCTGGCGGCCACGAAAACTGTCGTAGCCGAAGATGTCCTTGAGGACGCGTTGAGCCTGTTCGAGCATAAAAACTCCAAAAATCACCGAAACATCCCTGCAAAGGCTGGTTCAGAACCCGCAATGCTGCACCGACAAATCGTAAATGCGCATTGCATGACGCTTTACATTTCAGCCGTGACGCCAGCAGGGCATCACAAAACGCGCGAGTATACCCGAGCCCTGACCGGCAAAGGGCGCCACTGAGAAGACCCCCGAAGGCGATTGCCATGCAAAACCTGTGGGAGCGAGCCTGCTCACGAAGCGGTGGGTCAGTAAACATTAATGTTGAATGTCATGCCGCCTTCGCGAGCAGGTCGAATCGTCGCACCGTCGCTCCCACAGGGAATACGGTGCAAATATGCCGTGCGGCTGGCCCAAGCGCTCAAGAAGGCCTAGAATTCCCGCATCGAATATTCCCCAAGGTAGCCCTTTAATGTCCTTCGCTGAGCAACTAACCCGCCTGCAAGTCTTCCTCGACGCCGATGAACTGCATGACGAGGCGCTGGACTATGTGGCCGCCCACGGCTACCTCACCGCGCTGTCGATCTGTTCCGAAGCCGTTCCCGAGCGTGAGTGGATCGATGCCCTTTTCGCTGAAGAGCCGCATTACAGCAGCGAAGCCCAGCGCGAAGAGATCGAAGCAACATTGATCGGTCTCAAGGCGCATATCGCCCGTCAACTGGCCTCCGATGAAGAGTTCGAGCTGCCGTGCGATCTCGACCTGGGCGACGATCCGGACGATTCCGAACTGCGCGGCTGGTGCATCGGTTTCATGGAAGGCGTGTTCCTGCGCGAAGAAGCCTGGTTTGAAACCGCCGAAGACGAAGTCAGTGAAATGTTGCTGCCGATCATGGTCGGTTCGGGCCTGTTCGACGAGCAACCGGAGTTCTCCGACATTGCCGCCGATGCCAACCTGATGGATGACATGATCGTGCAGATCCCGGAAGCCCTGACTGCGCTGTACCTGCTGTGCAACGCACCAGACGAAAAACCGGCGATTCTCAAGCCTCGTCACCACTAAGGTCCTGCCTATGGACAACCCCATAGGCAACCGCCCCCTGATGTTGCGCTACGTGCTGCTGGCCATCGGCTGTCTGAGCGTAGCGCTGGGGGTGATCGGGATTTTCCTGCCGGTGTTGCCCACCACGCCCTTCCTGTTGCTGGCAGCCGCCTGTTTCGCCCGCAGTTCTCCGCGTTTCTATCAATGGCTGGTGCAGCATCCACGGCTTGGGCCATGGATTCGCGATTATCTCGAGGGTAATGGCATTCCGCTCAAGGGCAAGGTCTACGCCATCGGCCTGATGTGGATGAGTATTCTGCTTTCCTGTTATCTGGTACCGATGCCCTGGGCACGCGGGTTCATGCTGACCAGTGCGGTGCTGGTGACGGTTTATATTCTCAGGCAGAAGACGCTGCGCAGGTCTTGACCGCTGTTGATTGGGGGCATATCCGTTTCTTCGGTAATGGCGGCTGACGGTTTCGCTCTTACAGCGAGTCACTTGGAAGCGCCCCAAGTAACCGAGGGCTTTTGCCCCTTTCGTTCGGTGCCTCGCTCCGGCCCTGCTCCGTGGGCCCGCCGCGATCGGCCTCTCGAGGGGGCGGGCACCGCGAAAAGCCAATGCGAGGCGGCCTGACAGCCGACCTGGTTGCAGGCTTGACTGCGATCACATTGTGGGAGCGAGCCTGCTCGCGAAAAACGCCCGGACCACGCGATCCTCCAGACAGGGCGCCTTATCGTTGACGTCCTTCGCGAGCAGGCTCGCTCCCACAGGGGAATGAGCACATCCGCCAAGTCAGGTCGGCTATAAGGCCGCCTTGTTTTGGCTTTGGATCTGGGCGCCCCGTTAAACCACGATGGCCGAACGCAGGTATTGCTCCGGGGGTAAACCGGCAGGACGCCGGTTTAGCCGCGCTGGGCCAGGGATGGCCCATCGCGGCGGCCCACGGAGCAATGCCGGAGTGAGGGCATGCCGAGCCTAGGCGAGGCACCGAGTGGTGGGGCAAGAGCCCTTGGTTACTTGGGGCTTTTCCAAGTGACTCGCCGTAAGGGCGAAACCATAAGTCGCCGTTACCGCAGGAATGGATATGTACACCTTCAAAAACTACGTCGCCAGACACATAGCCTTCGCGAGCAGGCTCGCTCCCACAATAAGTCGGTGAACATCCTCAACAAACGATCCCTGTTCGCCGACGACCAGCCCTCCCCCAACCCAAACACCACCTAGACTTCACAAATCCGCACCCGAGCAGCCCGACATGCCTCGCAGTCCGCGTAGTCAAGGATGGCCAACGCCCCGGCTTGGGTTCGGCGGATGGCTGTTGCTGGCAGGTTTTCTGCTGAGCATGCTGAGCAGCGTCCGGGCCGACCGGGATTTTGCGCAGATCCTGCAAACCGCCGAAAAACGCTACGGCACCCTCGGCCCGGCACGGGAGCGAATCGAGGCCTGGAGCCAAATGCTGCAGGGCGAGCGCAATGCACCTGAGCGCGAGCAACTGAATGCGGTCAATCGCTTCTTCAATCAGCAATTGAGTTTTCAGGACGACACGCGCATCTGGCGCCAGATTGACTACTGGGCCACGCCCGTCGAATCCTTGATCAAGGGTGCCGCCGACTGTGAAGACTACGCCCTGGCGAAATATTTCAGCCTGCGTCGCCTCGGGGTTCCCAGCGAAAAACTGCGCATCACCTACGTCAAGGCGCTGACCCAGAATCAGGCGCACATGGTGCTGACCTTCTATGCCAGCCCCACTGCCGATCCGCTGGTGCTGGACAACCTGATCGGTGATATCCGTCCTGCCTCGCAGCGCAAAGACCTGCTGCCGGTGTATGCCTTCAACGCCGAAGGCTTGTACCTGCCGGGCGCCAATGGCGGTAAGCGCAGCAGCGATTCGAAAAAACTGTCGCGTTGGCAAGACGTACTGCAAAAGATGCAGACTGAAGGCTTCGCCGTGGGCGATGGCTGAAGACATCAGCAAGGAGCATTCCATGAAACTGCGCAACCAGTTGTTTCTCGCCATCTGTCTGTTCCTGCTGGTGGCGTTCAGCGGCAGTTTTTTTGTCAGCCTGGAAAGCTCTCGCGAACAGATGCTCGGCCAGTTGCGCTCCCACGCCCAGGACGCGGCCACGGCGTTGGGCCTGTCGCTGACCGCGCAGATCGATGATCCGGCCATGATGGAATTGATGGTCAGCTCGATTTTCGACAGCGGGTACTTCAACAGCATTCGAATCATCGACATCAAGGACGAGCAGGTACTGGTGGAGCGAAGCGCTCCGGCGCGGATCGAAGGCGTGCCAGACTGGTTTGTCAGCCTGGTCAACCTGCGTCATCAGGGCGGTGACGCGTTGATCATGCGCGATTGGGAGCAGGCGGCACGGGTCGAGGTGCTGAGCAATCCACAGTTTGCCCTGGCCAAGCTCTGGGACAGCACCCTTGGCAGCCTGATCTGGTTGGTCGTGTGCGGACTGCTCAGCGCCGTGTTCGGTGGCTGGCTGTTGCGTCGACAACTTCGTCCGCTCGAAACCCTGGTCAAACAAGCCGAAGCCATCAGTAAGCGCGAGTTCCTGAGCCTGCCGAAACTGCCCCGCACGCCGGAATTGAAACGTGTGGTACTGGCGATGAATCAGATGGTCGAGAAACTCAAAGCGTTGTTCAGCGAAGAGGCGGCACGCAGTGAAAAGTTACGCAGCGAGTCCTATCAGGACAGCCTGACCGGGCTGGCCAACCGACGCTTGCTGGATGAACAACTGGCGGACCATTTACTGGTCGCCGAGCAACATTGCGACGGTCATTTACTGATGTTGCGAATCAACGACCTGACCGGGCTCAACCAGCGCTTGGGCGGCCAACGCACGGATGCGTTGATCAGCGCGGTCGGCGAATTGCTCAAGCGTCTGACCCGCTTGCCGGAGCGACGAACCTGGTTGGCGGCGCGCAATCGCGGGGGCGAATTCAGCCTCTTGACGCCAGGCCTGGATGCCGAGGACGCCGCACGCCTGGCTGCCGAAATCAGTGCCACCCTGGAAAACCTGCGCCAGACCGGTGCCAGCGACTGCGTGCCGGTCGCGCATCTGGGCATCGTCGCCTACCACCCCGGCGAACCGGCCAGCGACGTGCTTGTACGACTGGATCAGGCGCTGACCCAGGCCGGTCAACACCCCGAGCAGCCCTGGGCGCTGCTGGACCACGGCGAGAGCGCACCGACCCCGACCCCGTACGAATGGCGCGGCTGGATCGACGACGCGCTGACTCAAGGCAAATTGCAGTTGTATTTTCAGCCGGTGGTGCAATGCGCCGATACCAGTGAGGTGTTGCATCACAAAGTCCTCGCCCGCCTGCTCGACCCGCAGGGGCAAGCGATTGCCGCCAGCCACTTCCTGCCGTGGATCGAGCGCCTGGGCTGGTCAGCACGCCTGGACCTGGCCATGCTCGAAGCGACCCTCGACTACCTTGCCGTCAATCGCTGGCCGCTGGCGCTGAGCCTGTCTGGCAGTACCTTGCGCGATCAATCGCAGTTGCAACTGATCCTCGAGATGCTCGAATCACTGCCGGAACTGGCGCCGTTGCTGACCCTGGAAATCGATGAACGTCAACTGCCGCCTCCTGAGCAACTGCAGCGGCTTAGTCATAGCCTGCTCGACACCGGCTACCGCATCGGCCTGCAGCATTTCGGCGGCAGCTTCAGCCAGATCGGCAACCTCACCCAACTGGGCCTGGCTTACCTGAAAATCGATGGGGCCTACATCCGGCATATTGATGAACAACGGGATAAACGGCTGTTCATCGAAGCGATCTTCAGGGCAACCAACAGCATTGATTTGCCATTGATCGCGGAAATGGTCGAGACCCAGGGCGAACTGGAGGCCATCAGAGAATTAGGGGTCTTCGGGGTGATGGGCCGGTTGATCGGGCCACCGGAGCCGATGTGATTTCGTCAGGCAGACCTGAGCGAGCCTGCTCGCGAATGCGATTGCACAATCAACAGTGATGCTGACTGAACCACCGCTTTGGCGAGCAGGCTCGCTCCCTCAGGGATTTGTGTGAGCCGGGCCCTCAGGTCATACGGTATCCACCTTCAACGAATGATCGTTGAGCATGCCGTTGATGATGGTTGCCGAGTCCGCACCGGAAATCACCCCGCCCGCCCCTGGGGTGACGCCGTAATGGCTGGCCAGGTTGACGCCTGCCAGGTCGATGGTCTGGTTCGGCGCAGCACCAGCCATGGCGCTGACGTCGATGCTGGTGACCAGTGACGCGCCGCTGCCGCTGACGGTGAAGTGCAAGTAGTCATCCAGCGAAGCCGCGGTGCCGTTTTCCCCTTGCAGCAGTTGCGACAAGTCGAGTTTATCGGTGCCTGGCGTGAAGTCGGTGATCACGTCATGGCCGCTGTTGCCCTTGAACCACTGGAAGGTGTCCGCGCCGCTGCCGCCGGTCAGGGTGTTGTTGCCCAGGCCGCCGATCAGGAAGTCGTCGCCACCCTCGCCCTTGAGGACGTCGTTGCCCAGACCGCCGGTGATGATGTTGCTGTTGTTGTCACCGGTCAGGTTGTCGTTGAAGCTCGAGCCGACGAGGTTCTCGATGCCTGTCAGGGTGTCAGTGCCGGCGCCCAGCGTATTCTGTGGCCCGCTCGTCCCCAGATTGACCGTGACGCCTGCTGTGGCATGGGCGTAGCTGGCGGTATCGTTGCCGGTGCCGCCATCGAGCAGGTCATTGCCTGCACCGCTGAACAGCAAGTCATTGCCGGCTCCGCCGTGCAGCTCGTTGTTGCCGGTGCCCGCGGTGAGGATGTCGTTGCCATCACCGGCATTGAGGATATTGTCGCCGCTGCCCGCCACCAGCGTGTCGTTGCCGGCGGTACCGGTGAGGGTATGGCCATTTTGGTAGCTGATGCTCACATTGGCGCTGTCGCTGCCGCCATGGTTGTCGTTGGCGGTATAGCTGCCGTGATAGTCCGGGGTGATGTCATGCGCCCCGGAGTAATCGAGCTTCATCGTCAGTTGGTAACCCTCGGAATTGTTGGCGCCACTGCCGCTGGGGTTGGTGAGGTTGGTGATGTGGATCTGGTACACACCGTCCGCCGCCGCGGTGATGGTCTGGCCATCCGCCAGGGCAATCCAGGCTCCGCCGTTGATGGAGTATTCCATCGCGACATGGCCGGCAGCCAGGTTGTGGTCCAGGTTGAGGGTTTCCCCCTGTTTGAGGTTGACGGTGATGCGGTCCTCATCGTTGCTGTTGGCTGCGGTGACTGGGCCCAGGTAGCCACTGATCACCAACAACGCGGTCATCGTTGCAGTATTGGCTACGAACGAACCGCGTACATTGGCCAGGCTCTGGTTGCTCGGTTTCACGCCGTTGCCGGAGAAGTCGATCGCACCGGTCCCGGTGAAGTCCGCGGCCTTGCCGACCCAGCCTGTGTAGTAGTTGCTCGGCGACGCGCTCAGCGGATCGCCATCAGGATCGGTGTCATTGGCCAGCAGCAATTCGCCCGGCACCGTGATGTTGCCCGAGAGTACGTTGGTGATGATGTGATCATCGGCGGCCACCGGTGGTGCATTCGGAATGACTTTGACCACCAGGGTCGAACTGGCGAGATCGCCGTCGTTGTCGCTGACGGTGAAGCCGATGTTTTCGGTGAGCACCACTGTGGTGGTTTTCTGCGATACGTAGCTGTATTCGCCGGTATCGAGATTCACCACCAGGGTGCCCTTGTTGTCGGTGGCGATGCTCAGGGTGTTGTTGGCCGTGTTGAAGGTGCCATGGTTGGCGCCACCGCTGAAGTTCAGTGAACCCTGGTTGCTGTTGCCTTTCGGATCGTAGGTGTAGGTGGTGCCGTCGACGGTGATGGTTTTGATGAAGCCACCATCGGCCCCGAACGTACCGCCCTCGCCCAGCAACGAACCGGTCACCGGTGCGCCGATGACCGTGCCGGAAAGCACCGAGTTGAGCTGGCCCAGGTCCGTGACGATCACCGCGTTGGTATTGGTGCCGGTGCTGCCGTCATACGCCAGCGGATCAAGGTTGGCATCGCTCACGCCGTTGCCCAGGCCAATCGCGTAGTTCTTGATGTCATTGGCCTCGAGGAATGCTTTCCACGCGGCCTCATCCGAGCTACCGATATCCCCTTCATTGGGTTTGCCATCAGAGAAGAAGTAGCCGACGTTCTGTGCGCCGGTCAATTTGCCGTTGGTGTTGAACGCATCCTGCGCCACGTCCACCGCGGCGTCGTAGTTGGTGCCACCGCCTGCCGTCAGGCCGGAGATAATCGATTTGGCCGTCGCTACATCGACCCATACCGAAGTCTTGTCGGTGGCGTTGCTGCTGAACGTCACAATCTGCACTTTGACGTCGCCCAGGTCATCGTACTTGTCGAGCAAAGCGCTGATCGCCTGCTTGGCCAGTTCCAGACGCGACAACCCCGGCACGCCGGATGCGTCGGCCATACTGCCGGACACGTCGATGACCAGAAGCAGGTTGGAATCGATCTCCACCGCTGCCACGGAACGCTCCGACGCTACGGCTTTAGGCACGTCATCGACGATGTTGACCACGATGGTGCTGGTGGTGCTGTTACCCCCCGCATCGGTGGCTTTGTAGGTGAAGCTTTCGCTCAGGGTGTTCGGACCATCGTTGGCACCCGTCGCGGTTTTCGGCGCCGAGGTCAGGGTGTAGGTGTAGGTGCCGTTGGGGTTGAGCAGGATCTGCCCGTACGTCCCGGTGGCGCTACCAACCAGGGTGTAGGTGACCGCACCGCTGGCGCCGGTGACCGAACCGACCAGGGTACCGCTGGCCGTTTCACCGGTATTGCCCGGTTCGCTGCCGGTGACGGTGCCGGCCGCCAGATCCTGTCCGTCCTTGCCCGTATCCAGGGCTTTTTCATAGACCGTCACGTCGCTGTCGGTGACGGCTTGGATATTGCTGTTGCAGACATCAATGGTGATGGTGGTGGTGCTTTGATCGCCATCGGCATCGCGCACGGTATAGGTGAACGTATCCGTAGCCCCCGGTGCAGCGACCGAGTTCGGGTTGCTGTGATAGACCGCGTTGCCGGCGGCGTCCAGGGTCAGGTAGCCGTAGTTGCCGTTGATCTGCGTATTGAGGCCACCCACTGCCGAAGTCGAGGTGTTGCTGCCGGCGCGCACGCCGATCACCGCAGCCAGGCCGTCGGCACCGCCGATGTCGTTGTCCAGCACATTGCCACTGACCGTGCCGCCTTCGATCACAGAGGCGGTGTCGGCTTTGGCGGTCGGCAAATCATCGACGATGTTGACGTTGATCTGTCCGGACGCCGTGCTGCCGTCGGTGTCGGTAGCGACCACGTTGAAGTTCTCGGTAATGCTGTTGGCACCGTTGGCATTCGGGTGGGTCTCGTTGTCCATCAGGGTGTATTTGTAGCTGACCACACCGGTGGCCGGGTCGTAGCCGGTGATGGTCAGGGTGCTGCCCAGCGGCGTGACGATCGATTGCGGAAAACCGGCGGCCACGCCTCCAGTGACCACGGCGATACCGCCGACGGTCAGGGTTTGCAGGCCATCCAGCGCGGTGACGGTGAACGTGCCGCTCTGGGTCAGCGCCGGTGCGTTGGGATGGGAGCCGTCGCTGAGGTTCTTTTCGTAGACCGTCAGCTCGCCACAATCGACATCCAGGCCCTTGATGATGACCAGGTCGTTGTTGTTATGGACGTTCAGCACCAGATTGGCGGTGCTGATATCGCCATCGGCATCCGTGAGGGTATAGGTGAAGGTTTCTGTCCCGTTGCCACCACCGTGCAGGGCTTTGAAATCCGCATCGCTGGTGTTGAGGGTGTAGGTGTAAGTGCCATTGGCATTGAGCACCAGGGTGCCGTAGGTGCCGACGAAGGTGCCAGGGGTGATCGGGCCACTGTGGGGGCCGGTCGCCACGGTATCGGCGCCTTGCACGTCGTTGGTCAGCACATTGCCGTTGAGGGTAAGCAACGACTCCGACGCCGTGTGGGCGTTGTTGTCATTCATCGCTTTGGGCACGTCATCGACGATGTCGACCACGATGGTGCTGGTGACGACGTTGCCCAGGGAGTCTGTAGCCTTGTAGGTGAAGGTTTCGTGCGTGACATTCGCGCCGTCATTGGCGTGCGGCGTCGTGCCTGGCGGGGAAGTCAGGGTGTAGGTGTAGGTGCCGTTCGGATTGAGGTGAATTTGCCCGAAAGCCCCGATAGCACTGCCGACCAGGGTGTAGGTGACCGCCCCGACGGCGCCGGTGACCGAGCCGACGAGGGTGCCGCTGGCGGTTTCGCCGGTGCTGCCGGGCTGGCTGCCGGCGACCGTACCGGCGGCCAGGTCCTGGCCGTCCTTGTTCAGGTCGAGGGCATTTTCGTACACGGTCACGTCGGTGTCGCTGACCGCTCTCAGGCAACTGTTGTACACGTCGATGGTGATGGTGGTGGTGCTTTCATCGCCATCGGCATCACGCACAGTGTAGGTGAATACGTCAGTCGCACCGGGGCCGCTCACGGCGTTGGGGTTGCTGTGGTAGACCGCATTGCCATTGGCATCGAGGGTCAGGTAGCCGTAGGTACCATTGATTTGGCTGTTCAAGCCGCCGATGGCCGAGGTCGAGGTATCCGACCCGGCACGCACGCCGACCACCGCACCGCTGGCGGCCGGACCGTCGGCGCCGCCGATATCGTTGTCCAGTACATTGCCACTGACGATACCGCCCTCCTGTACGGAGGTGGCATCGGCTTTGGCCGTCGGCAAGTCGTCGACGATGTTGACGTTGATCTGCCCGGTGGCGGTACTGCCATCGGTGTCGGTGGCGACGACGTTGAAGTTCTCGGTGAGGCTGTTGGCGCCGTTGGCGGTCGGGTGGGCCTCGTTGTTCACCAGGGTGTAGCTGTAGCTGACCACACCGGTGACCGGGTTATAGCCGGTGATGGTCAGGGTGCTGCCCAATGGCGTGACGATCGATTGCGGGAAACCGGCGGCCATGCCACCGCTGACCACGGTGATGCCACCCACGGTCAGGGTTTGCAGACCATCCAGCGCGGTGATCGTGAAGGTACCGCTCTGGGTCAGGGCCGGGGCATTGGGGCTGGTGCCGTCGCTGAGGTTTTTCTCATGGACCGTCAGTTCGCCACCCGACACGTCGAGACCGTTGAGGGTCACGCCATCGTCGTTGTTGTGGATGTTCAGCACCAGGTTGGCGGTGCTGGTGTCGCCGTCGGCATCGGTAAGGGTATAGGTGAAGGTTTCGGTGCCGTTGCCACCGCCGTGCAAGGCTTTGAAGTCCGCATCGTTGGTGTTCAGGGTGTAGGTGTAAGTGCCATTGGCGTTCAGCACCAAGGTCCCGTATTTACCGACGAAAGTGCCGGGGGTGATCGGGCCGGCATTCTCACCGACCGGCACACGATCGGCGCCTTGCACGTCGTTGGTCAGCACGTTGCCGTTCAGGGTCTGTTGGGTTTCAGATGCCGTGCCATTGCCGTCATCGACCGCTTTTGGCACATCGTCGGTAATGTTGACGTCCAGAGAACCGGTGGCGGTGTCGCCGTTGCTGTCGCCGGCCACCACGGTGAAGTGCTCGCTGAGGGTAGTGCCATCACCGGACGTATGGGTTTCGTTGTCGTTGAGGGTGTAGCTGTAGCTCACCACACCGGTAGTCGGGTTGTAACCAGTGATGGTCAGGGTGCTGCCCAGCGCAGTGGTGATCGACTGCGGGAAGCCCACGGCGACACCGCCGCTGATGACGTTGATCCCGCCGATGCTCAGGCTGGTCAGCCCATCGGGCGCCGTGACGGTGAAGGTACCGCTCTTGGTCAGCGCGCCGGGATTGCTCGCCGAGCCGTCGGCAAGGTTGGCTTCGTTGAGGGTCAGTTCGCCGCCTTTTACCGAGAGACCATCGAGGGTGACCGGATTGTTGACGACAGGCGTGATCACCGGGTCAGCGTCGGGGTCGACATCACCTTCGTGCCGCTCTTCGGGAAACTCGGGGATGCCATTGAAACCGGCGGTGGGGAAGCCAATGATCGGATCGACCCGCCCGCCCACTTCTTCAAGCAATACAAAACTGTGGCCCCCACCCAGTGCACCACCGGCCGGCCCGGTCGAACCCGGCCCGGCTGCCGTCGCTTCAGCGGTCTGCGTCGGGTCATCACCGGCAGCAATCGCTTTTTGCAGTTGTTCGACATCGGTGAGCTGTGCCTGGGTCGGTGTAACCGCCTCGGCCGTGTCCACACGGGAGGGCTGATCCGCCAATAACTGAGAGGTCATTTGCAGGCTGCTGCCCCGTCCAAGGGTCAGTTCCTGGCCATTTTGCAGATGCACCGCCACGGCCCCTTCGGCCCCGGTACTGAGCTGATCACCGGCGAACAATCGGTCGCCCTCGATCAGAACGCGACGGGTGCCGTCACCCCCTGTCGCGAACACCTGACCGATGACCTTACTGACGATACCGATGAGCGTAGCCATGTGCATTTCCTCCGTTGCCAACCGCTGTCGGCACCTTTTTTGTTGCGGAGAACATGCTCATGGATGGCTCAAACGGGTCGCCCGGCGGATCGTCTACCCGATCAGCGGCATTACCTGAGTAAGCCGCTGCCCCGGCGACGATCTCGCCCAGCGTGTTGCTCACGGGCGTCGTCTACGGTGGAAAAAAGCCCTTTGCGATCAATGGCATCGAGTTCCACATTCGAGACAACTTGCCCTGCGAGCGATGCGTAACGGTTCTGAATCACCCAAGTGACAAAAAACCGTCACCAAATTTCCGTTACACGTCCCTCCCCTCCAGCACCTCTCCGCCCTATGTCGATAAATGGATCGGAACTTTTCCCAAGCCCTGATGAGCGCCCTAAAGCTCATAAATCAAGGGCTTCGCAATTGAACAATGTGCTGGATTTTTCAGCGCGCATAAGTTTTTTTCGGCATAAGTCTTATGAGAAATACTTCTTAGATTCTCTCCAGAATGTTCTTAGCTCTGTTGTTAAAAGCATGAAACGGTTTGCCTATAAATGTCGTCAAATAATTGGCGACTCATAAAGCGCCATCAGGAATCAGGGAGATGTACCCATGCGCCTTTTAACCCCCCTCTACACCGCCATTTTATTGGCCATGGCCTGCACCTCTCAGGCTCAAGCCATGTCATTGACCGAAGCGATCCAGAGCACCATTGCGACCCACCCTGAGCTGGCGTCGCGGGTGGACAGCCGTCTGTCGGCCGATGAGGACGTGAAGGTCGCCAAGGGGGGCTTTTATCCATCGGTTGACTTGAACGCCGCCTATGGACGCGGGTACAGCGATAACACCAATACGCGCGCGTTCGGCAATCACCACACGGAAATCCTCAACTACACGCAATCGGAACTGCGCCTGCGGCAGATGCTCTTCGATGGCTTCAATACCGCCAACGAGGTCGAGCGCACCAAGGGGGTAGTCAACTCTCGGGCGTACTACGCCCAAGGCACCGCCCAGGATCTGGCCCTGCGCACCATCGAGGTTTATCTCGAAGTGCTCAAGCGCCGTGAACTGGTGACACTGGCCAAGAACAACCTGCAAGCGCATTTGCGGGTCAACGACCAGATCGGCCTGCGTACCGAACGTGGCGTCGGCAGTAACGCCGACGCCGATCAGTCCACCGCTCGTCGGGCACTGGCGGAGAACAACCTCGACACCGCCGAGGTAGACCTGGCCGACGCCGAGTCAAACTTCTACGCCGTCGTCGGGCGCATGCCCGATGAACTTGAAACCCCGCCCTCTACCCGCGGCGAGCTGCCGGCCAGCCTGCCCGAAGCCCAGCAGAGCATGGTGGAAAACAATCCCTATCTGAAATCCGCCCAGGCCGACGTGCAATCGGCCGAGAGCCAGTACGAGGTTGCCAAGTCGCCGTTCTACCCACGTTTCGACGCAGAGGCCGCGGTGGGCGCGAACAACAACATCGCCGGCGAAGAGGGCCATGACAATGAATGGCGGGTCGGGGTGGTGATGAACTACAACCTGTTCCGCGGCGGCAGCGACAAGGCGCGCCTGCAATCCAATGCACACAAGATCAATCAGGCCATGGACATCCGCAACAACGCCCTGCGCCAACTCAACGAAAACATTCACCTGGCCTGGAACGCCATGGTCAACGCCAAGAAGCAAACCCCGACCGCCCGCGAATACGCCGAAACCAGTAAACGCGTGCGCTTGGCCTATCAGGATCAGTTCGGCCTCGGCCAACGCACCCTGCTCGACCTGCTGGACAGTGAAAACGAACTCTACAACGCCAATCGCCGCTACACCGAAGTGCGCTACACCGAAGAGTTTTCGATGTACCGGGTACTGGCGAACATGGGCCAGTTGTTGAGCAAGCAGCGGGTGGTGTTGCCCGCCGATGCGATCGCCCAGACCGATGTGAAAAACGAAGCGCGTTTGCCTGAACTGAAGTAGTGCGAGGGAGCGATCAATGTGACCAGCATGGAACCTGGCAACACCGGTGTCGATCCGCGCCTGAGCTTCGATGACCCACTGCTGGACGGTCTGTTGATTCTCTGCAAACTCCATGGCGCGACGGTCAGTCGCGCCAGCCTCAGTGCCGGGCTGCCAATGGCACACCAACGCCTGAGCCTGGACCTGCTGCCACGCGCAGCGGCCCGGGCCGGTTTGCAGGCGCGCCTGCTGCGCCGCGACCTCAAGGATATTTCCCCGCTCAACCTGCCCGTCATGCTGCTGCTCAACGATGGTCGCACCGCGGTGCTGCGCCGTCATGGCGAAGACGGCCGATTGTTGATCCTGCCCAGCGAAGCCGACGGCGGCGAACAATGGATCAGGACCGAAGAGCTTGAAAAGCATTACGCCGGCCAGGCCCTGTTCGCCCGTCCACGGCATGAACTCGAAGACCTGCGCTCGCCATTGGTGCCGCGGGTTCAGGCCTGGTTTCGCGACACACTGAAACTGTCGAAATGGTTGTACAGCGACGCGGTCCTGGCAAGCTTGCTGATCAATCTGCTGGGCCTGATGGTGCCGCTGTTCGTGATGCAGACCTACGACCGCGTGGTGCCCAACCAGGCCACTTCGACCCTGTGGGTGCTGTCCATTGGTTTGCTGATCGGCACCGTTTTCGAGTTGGTGCTGCGCGTGGTGCGTGCGCACTTGCTGGACACCGCCGGGAAGAAAACCGACGTGATCCTGTCGGCGACGCTGTTCGAACGCATCACAGGCATGGCAATGAAAGCGCGTCCGGCGACCATCGGCGGTTTTGCCCAGAGTATTCACGACTTCCAGGGCCTGCGGGAGTTTCTCACCGCCGTGACCCTCACCAGCTTGATCGACCTGCCCTTTGCCTTGCTGATGCTGCTGGTAATCGGTCTGCTCGGCGGTTGGCTGGTGGTGATTCCGATCCTGGCCTTTCCGATCACCATCATTTTCGCCATGGTGATTCAGGCGCGCCTGCGCGACACCGTGCAAAAAAGCCTGACCCTGGGGGCCGAACGCCAGGCCCTGCTGATCGAAACCCTCGGCGGCCTGGAAACCCTCAAGGCTTGCAGCGCCGAAAGCGAGCGCCAGCACAAATGGGAAAGCACCCACGGCGCCCTCACCCGCCTCGACAGTCACGCGCGTAACCTGGCGGCGCTGGCCACCAACGGCACCCTGTTCATCCAGCAGTTTTCCGGCATGGCAACCATCGTCGCCGGGGTCTACAGCATCATCGCCGGCAACCTCAGTGTCGGCGCGCTGGTGGCGACCTACATGCTCGGCAGCCGGGTACTGGCCCCGCTGGGGCAAATCGCCGGGTTGATTACCCGCTACCAGCAAGCGCAACTGACCATGAAGAGTACCGACGCCCTGATGTCCCTGCCTCAGGAACGGGACGCCCGGCAACGGCCGCTGGAGCGTACACAACTGCAAGGCGCGCTGGACGTGATCGGCGTGACGTTCAATTACAACGGCCAGAGCGCCCCGGCACTGGCCAATGTCAGCTTCAGCGTAAAACCCGGTGAACGGATCGGCATCATCGGCCGCAGCGGCTCGGGCAAAAGTACCCTGGCGCGCCTGGTGATGGGGTTCTACGAACCTGCGGAAGGCCAGTTGCTGCTCGATGGTCTGGACCTGCGGCAACTGGACGTCGCCGACCTGCGCCATCAGATCGGTTATGTCGCCCATGACCTGCCGCTGCTGGCCGGCAGCCTGCGCGACAACCTGACCCTCGGCGCGCGCTACATCAGCGACGCGCGCATGCTCGAAGTGGCGGAACTGACCGGCGTCACCGAACTGGCCCGGCAACATCCGCAAGGCTTCGACCGCCCCGTCGGCGAGCGCGGGCAACTGCTTTCCGGCGGCCAACGCCAGGCTGTGCTGCTGGCCCGGGCCTTGCTCCTGGATCCGCCGATCATGCTGCTCGACGAGCCCACCAGCGCCATGGACAACAGCAGCGAAGACGTTCTGCGGCAAAAACTCCACGGCTGGGTCCAGGGCAAAACCGTGCTGCTGGTGACCCACCGCACCTCGATGCTGAGCCTGGTGGATCGGCTGGTGGTGCTGGATAACGGACGGATCGTCGCCGACGGACCGAAAGAAGCGGTCATCGATGCACTGCGCAAGGGCCGCGTCGGCTCTGCGGCGGTCTAGGAGTAGCCCATGTCTGCTGATCAAGGTTCGCGCGGCTACTTCAAAAGTTTTAACAAAAGCGCCGAAGTTGAATTCATGCCGGAAACGGCCGGCGCCTCGCTGCAGGATTCTCCGCGCTGGTCACGGGTCACCGTGTGGCTGGCGGCAGCGCTGTTGATCAGCGCGCTGCTCTGGGCCAAGTTCGCCGTGTTGCAAGAAGTGACCATGGGCGAAGGCAAGGCCATTCCGTCGAGCAAGGTGCAAGTGATCCAGAACCTGGAGGGCGGCATCGTCACCGAGATCTTCGTGCGCGAAGGGCAGATGGTGAACAAGGGCGACACCCTGTTGCGCCTGGATGACACGCGCTACCAGTCGAACAAGGGCGAAAGCGAGGCCGATCGGTATGCACTGACCGCGCAGGTCGAGCGACTGTCGGCGGAAGCCGAAGGCCGGCCCTTCAAACTGTCGGAAGAAGTGATCGCCAAGGCGCCGCAAGTGGCCGAAGACGAACGCTCGCTGTACGAACAACGGCAACGTCGACTGGCCAGCGAACAGCGCACACTGAGTGAACAACTTCGGCAAAAAACCCAGGAGCTGGCGGAATTTCGCTCGAAAGCCGGGCAATACAGTTCAAGCCTGGCGCTGGTCAATCAGGAGATGGCCATGTCCGAGCCGCTGGTCAAGACGGGCGCCGTGTCGCCGGTGGAGATCCTGCGACTCAAGCGCAGCGCTGTGGAAATCCGCGGTTCGCTGAATGCCACCACCCTGGCGATTCCCCGGGCGGAATCGGCAATGGCCGAGATCAAAAGCAAGATCGACGAATCGGAACAAACCTTTCGCTCGGAAGCGGCCAAGGAGCTGAATGAGAAACGCACCGACCTGTCGAAAATCACGGCGTCGAGCATCGCCATCGACGACCGCGTGACCCGCACTACGGTGACCTCGCCGGTCAAGGGCATCATCAAAGTATTGAAGGTCAACACCATTGGCGGCGTGGTCCAGCCGGGCAGCGATATGGTGGAAATCGTCCCCCTGGAAGACAACCTGCTGATCGAGGCCAAAGTGCGGCCACAGGACGTGGCGTTCCTGCATCCCGGGCAAAAAGCCATGGTCAAGTTCACCGCCTACGACTACACGATCTATGGCGGCCTGAGCGCCAAGCTTGAGCTGATTGGTGCCGACACCATTACCGACGACAAGGGCAACAGCTTCTACCTGATCCAGGTGCGCACCGATAAAAACCATTTGGGCGGGGATGCAAAACCGCTGCTGATCATTCCGGGGATGGTGGCGACGGTGGATATCATTACCGGGGAGAAAACGGTATTGGATTATTTACTGAAACCGGTGCTCAAGGCGCGGACTGAGGCGATGCGCGAGCGGTAGTTTCGATCAGATATTTTGGGTGATTGTTCTATCGCTTTCGCGAGCAGGCTCGCTCCCACAATGGAATGCGATCAAATGTGGGAGCGAGCCTGCTCGCGAAGAGGTTCGCACAGGCAACGACTATTTCGGCCCATGATTACGCTGAAAAACCTCCTGCCCCATCGCCGTAATCTGCCCTTCGATCAACGCCTCGAACGGCTTGAGCAACGGCTCGAATGAAGCCGGCGCTTCCAGCGTCTGCAACGCTTGCACAATCGCCTCCACCGTCGACAAGGCTCCCGGCCCCGGTGCCTTGCGCAGCCGATAACGGGACACGCCGCCCTCGGCCAGGGTCACCCTCGGCAGCGCCGCCAGCCGTGGATTGAGGTGCAATATCTTGCGCGCCTTGCGCCAGGTGCCGTCCGGTACCACCAGCAGCAACGGCTCGTCGGATGCGCTGTAAGCTTGCATCGGCTGCGCATCGTCGCCGGGAAACAGCAAACGCGCCTGGTACCCCGACTGATTCAACAACCTCGGCAAATCTTCGAATACCTCGCCGACGATCAACTCGGCATTGTTCAAGCCCAACGCCGCCAGCCGTGCGGTGTTCAACGCATGATTCACTTCGCTGGGATGTTGCAAGAGCAAGACTCGGGTGCGGCTATCGAGGCTGGGAATCAGTGGGCACAGGCAATGGCTTTGCGGACGCAGGCAGCGCGGGCATTGAATTCTGGACATCGTCTTAAACCTGATTGAGCTGCGCTTTGAGCAGATCGCGGAAAGTCTGGATCAGCGGCTCGCGGCTGCGGCCCCGGCGTACGATCATCGAAAACGGTGCCTGATAACCGAAGGTCGCCGGCAACAGCACACGCAAGTCGCCCTTGTCGGCCCAGGCCTGGGCGTAGTGCTCCGGCAAGTAACCGATGTAGGCGCCGGACAGCACCAGAATCAGCTGCGCCTCCATACTCTCCACCGTTGCGGCGCTGTGCTTGAAGCCATGGCGGGCCAGTTCAGCCTGGCTCCAGTAACCACGACCGACCATGCGCTGCTGGGTGATGACCTGCTCGGGAATGCGCCGCTCGTTGAACAGCGGATGCCGCGTGCTGCAATACAACCAGTGCTGCTCGCGGTACAGCGGCATGTACACCAGACCGCTCATGCGCGTGGAGAACGCGCCGATGGCCAGGTCGAGGCGGTTGTCCTGCACGCCCAGTTGCAGTTCGTAGGGGCTCATCACCGACAAATGCAAATGCACAGCCGGGTGTTCCTGGCTGTAGGCGCCGATGGCTTCGGCGAACGGCAAGGCCTTGTCGCTGACGGTGGAGTCGATCACCCCCAGGTTCAACGTTCCGCGCAATTCGCCCTTGAGCGCTGCTGCGTATTGTTCGAAGCCTTCCAACTCGGCCAATAGACGCAGGGTTTCCTGATGGAACAGCTCGCCCTTGCTGGTCAGGCTGAAACCGCCGCGGCCGCGATGGCACAGCACCAGGCCCAGCGCCGACTCGAGCTGGCTCATGTAGGTGCTGATGGCCGAGGTCGAGAGGTTGAGTTCTTGCTGGGCGTTGGCGAATCCCTGATGACGCACCACGCTGACGAAAATGCGCAATAGTTTCAGGTCGGGTAAAGCGTTGGCCATGGGGGCTCCGATTACAAGGTAGCGCGCGATGCTCCTGGCGATGGAGATCAACTGTGGGAGCGGGCTTGCTCGCTCCCACATGGGGTGCTGCATTCAACAACTGACAAGTCTATCTCCGTCACCCCCATTAGTTTAGAAAAATCTGAACTAAGTATTTGCCCGTAGCGATTCTTCCAGGCCACTACATTTCGCAGAATCGGCCCACAGCGGTGCCTGCGTCTGCCCGACCTGCGCAACCGACATAAATAAAACAACGACGATGAGGCCCTACCCGTGGACAAGATTCTTCACCAACCACTGGGCGGCAACGAAATGCCGCGTTTCGGCGGCATCGCCACCATGCTGCGACTCCCCCATGTTCCTACCGCTGCCGGCCTGGACGCTGCCTTTGTTGGCGTGCCCCTGGACATCGGTACCTCGCTGCGCCCCGGCACCCGTTTCGGGCCACGTGACATCCGCGCCGAATCGGTCATGATCCGCCCGTACAACATGGCGACCGGTGCGGCGCCGTTCGACTCGCTGTCGGTTGCCGACATCGGCGACGTGGCGATCAACACCTTCAACCTGCTGGATGCCGTACGGATCATCGAAGAGTCCTACGACAACATCCTCGAACACGATGTAATCCCCCTGACGTTGGGCGGCGACCACACCATCACCCTGCCGATCCTGCGTGCCATTCATAAAAAGCACGGCAAGGTCGGCCTGGTGCACATCGACGCCCACGCCGATGTGAACGATCACATGTTCGGCGAGAAAATCGCCCACGGCACCACCTTCCGTCGCGCTGTCGAAGAAGGCTTGATCGATCCGGACCGCGTGGTACAAATCGGCCTGCGTGCCCAGGGCTATACCGCTGACGACTTCAACTGGAGCCGCAACCAGGGCTTCCGCGTGGTGCAGGCCGAAGAGTGCTGGCACAAATCCCTGGCGCCGTTGATGGCTGAAGTGCGCGAGAAAGTCGGTGGGGGCCCGGTGTACCTGAGCTTCGACATCGACGGTATCGACCCGGCATGGGCACCAGGTACCGGAACCCCGGAAATCGGTGGTCTGACGACCATTCAGGCGATCGAGATCGTTCGTGGCTGCCAAGGCCTCGACCTGATCGGTTGCGATCTGGTAGAAGTCTCGCCCGCTTACGACACCACCGGTAACACCTCGCTGCTGGCCGCCAACCTGCTGTACGAAATGCTCTGCGTACTGCCTGGCGTGGTTCACCGCTGAGGATCGGTCATGAACGAACGTGATCAGGTTTTGAAAGCGGCTGCCGATCTGGTGTCCGCCTTCGCCCGAAACGATCGCGAAGCCTACTTCGGCGCGTTCAGCGCCGATGCCAGCTTCGTTTTCCACACCCTCGAACAACCCCTGTTGTCGCGCGACGCCTACCAGGCGTTGTGGGACAGCTGGTGTGCCGAGGATGGCTTCGAGGTGCTGTCGTGCACGTCGAGCAACGCTTTCGTCAGCGTGCAGGGTGACATGGCGATTTTCATCCATGACGTGGCCACCGAGCTGCGCATGCAAGGGGAGCAACACTTCAGCCAGGAGCGCGAGACGATTGTTTTCAAGAAACAAGCGTCTGGCCAAGAACAACAAGGCCTGTGGCTGGCCTGTCACGAACATTTGTCCGCTATGCCGGAAGGGCTGCCAACCCCTTAGCCAAACAGGTGACGCTCACACACGATGAGCGCGCCTTTATGATCGGAGCAGATCATGAATAACAACAACAACGAAAAAAGCCTTAGCAGCATCGAAACAAACGGGGTCGAACAGATCCCCGACAATGAACGCGACGCCCGGCCCAGTGACCTCTTTCGCTTGATCTTCGGCGGCGCGAACACCTTCGCCACCGCCGTACTCGGCAGCTTCCCGGTACTGTTCGGCCTGTCGTTCCAGGCGGGCGTCTGGGCGATTGTGCTGGGTGTGGTGCTCGGTGCATTGATTCTGGCGCCAATGGGCTTGTTCGGCCCTATCAACGGCACCAACAACGCGGTGTCCTCCGGCGCGCACTTCGGCGTACACGGGCGCATCGTCGGCTCTTTTCTGTCGCTGTTGACCGCTATCGCGTTTTTCTCGCTCTCCGTCTGGAGCTCGGGTGATGCACTGGTGGGGGGTGCCAAACGCCTGATCAATTTGCCGGAAACCGATCTGACCCTGGGCCTGGCCTACGGCCTGTTCGCGCTGCTGGTTTTGACCGTGTGCATCTACGGCTTCCGCTTCATGCTGTGGGTCAACCGCATTGCGGTGTGGGCGGCCAGCCTGCTGTTCCTGCTGGGCATTTTCGCCTTTGCTCCGGCTTTCGACAGTCAGTACGCCGGCACGGTGGCCATGGGGCAGGCCGGTTTCTGGGCAGCCTTTATCGGTGCTGCGCTGGTGGCCATGAGCAACCCGATTTCCTTCGGCGCATTCCTTGGCGACTGGTCGCGCTACATTCCGCGTGAGACGCCCAAAGGCCGAATCATGCTGTCGGTTATCGCGGCGCAACTCGCCACCTTGATCCCGTTCCTGTTCGGCCTCGCCACCGCCACTATCGTGGCGATCAAAGCGCCGGACTACATCGCGGCCAACAACTATGTCGGTGGTCTGCTGGCCGTATCGCCGAGCTGGTTCTTCCTGCCGGTGTGCCTGATCGCGGTAATCGGCGGCATGTCCACGGGCACCACCTCGCTCTATGGCACCGGGCTGGACATGTCCAGCGTGTTTCCACGGGTGCTGTCACGGGTCAAGGCCACGCTGCTGATCGGTGTGATGTCGATTGCCTTCATCTTCATCGGCCGCTTCGCAGCGAACCTGGTGCAGAGCGTGTCGACCTTCGCCGTGCTGATCATCACCTGCACGACCCCATGGATGGTGATCATGATCATCGGCCTGCTGGTGCGTCGCGGCTTCTACTGCCCGGATGACTTGCAAGTGTTCACCCGCGGCGAAAAAGGTGGCCGCTACTGGTTCACCCACGGCTGGAACTGGCGTGGACTGGGTGCCTGGATCCCGAGCGCGGCCGTCGGCCTGTGCTTCGTGAACCTGCCGGGGCAGTTCGTCGGACCACTGGGCGAACTGGCCGGCGGTATCGACATCAGTCTGCCGGTGACCCTGAGCCTTGCCTCGGTGGTGTACCTGGTATTGCTGAGCCTGTTCCCGGAATCGACTGCGGTGTTCGGCCCGAATGATCCACGCAGCAAGAGCACGGATTCGCTCGTTAAACCGGCGATGCGACAAGTCGCCTGAAATACCTGTGGGAGCGAGCAGGCTCGCTCCCACAAAGAGCAGCCCCACAGAAACGTCTTAGTTTCACCATAAAAAAGACAATCGGAGACACGCCATCATGGCTTTGGATTTATTCGTCGTACTCATCTACGCCGCCGCGATGCTGATACTTGGCTACTACGGCATGCGCAAGGCCAAGACCAACGAAGACTTTTTGGTTGCCGGTCGTAACCTCGGCCCGAGCCTGTACATGGGCACCATGGCGGCCACCGTCCTCGGCGGCGCGTCCACCGTAGGCACCGTGCGCCTGGGCTACGTGCATGGCATCTCCGGCTTCTGGCTCTGCGCCGCACTGGGTTGCGGGATCGTGGCGCTGAACCTGTTTCTGGCCAAGCCGCTGTTGAAACTGAAGATCTACACCGTTACCCAGGTGCTGGAGAAACGCTACAACCCGATGGCCCGCTCTGCGAGCGCGGTGATCATGCTGGCGTATGCACTGATGATCGGCGTGACCTCGATCCTGGCGATCGGCACCGTACTGCAAGTGCTGTTCGGCCTGCCGTTCTGGATCTCGGTACTGCTCGGTGGTGGCGTGGTGGTGATCTACTCGGCCATTGGCGGCATGTGGTCGCTGACCCTGACCGACATCGTCCAGTTCGTGATCAAGACCGTTGGCCTGATGTTCATCCTGTTGCCAATCTGCCTGTACCGCGTCGGCGGCTGGGACGAACTGGTGTTGAAACTGCCGGCGGCGAGCTTCAGCTTCACCACCATCGGTTGGGACACCATCATCACCTACTTCATGATCTACTTCTTCGGCATCCTGATCGGTCAGGACATCTGGCAACGGGTGTTCACCGTCAAGACCGCCAAAGTGGCTCAGGTCGCCGGTACGTTCGCCGGTGTCTACTGCATCCTCTACGGCCTGGCCTGCGCCCTGATCGGCATGGCCGCTCACGTGCTGATCCCGGATCTGGACAACGTAAATAATGCTTTCGCCGCCATCGTGAAGCTGTCCCTGCCGGACGGTGTCCGTGGCCTGGTCATCGCAGCCGCACTGGCTGCCATGATGTCCACCGCCAGCGCCGGCCTGCTCGCCGCCGCTACCACCCTGACCGAAGACCTGCTGCCGAAACTGCGTGGCGGTAAACAGTCGAGCCTGGGCCTCAACCGTGTCGTCACTATGCTGACCGGTGTTGTGGTGCTCGGCATCGCCCTGGTGGTGAACGACGTGATCAGCGCCCTGACCCTGGCCTACAACCTGTTGGTGGGCGGCATGCTGATTCCGCTGATCGGTGCGATCTTCTGGAAACGCGCCACCACCGCCGGCGCCATCGCCAGCATGGGCATGGGCTTCGCCACCGCCCTGCTGTTCATGGTCAAGGACGGTCTGGATGCCAACACCCCGATCTACTACAGCCTGGCTGTAGGTCTGGTGAGCTTCGTGGTGATCAGTCTGATGTCCCGTCGCCCGGCAGTGGTGGCCAGCGCCGCCTAAGCTGAACATAACAACTTGATGCTTTCTTCGACGGGTGTGGCACGGGGGTGTCCTCCCTTATTTCCTGCACCGCAGGAAATAAGGGAGGACACCCCCGTGCCACACCCGTTTTTTTTCGTCTGGAGGAAAGTTTTGATGAAGATTGTTTCTCGCGATCAATGGTTCGAGGTCAAGCAACTCAGCGACGGCATCCGCCTGATTCACGAGCCTTACATCCGCCCTTTCTACCGCTGCAACCTTTGGCATATTCAGGGCCGTGACAAGGATCTGCTGCTGGACAGCGGTTCCGGGCTCGTCAGCCTGCGCGAGCAATTGCCGTGGATCACCGAGCGGCCCCTGGTAGCGGTGGCCAGCCACTGCCATTTCGACCACATTGCCGGTCATCACGAATTTTCCGAACGCCTGGTACACCCGGCCGAAGCGCAGATCCTGGCTGCCCCTGACGGTGAAAACGATTTGAGCCGGGCATTTGTCGGCGACGACATGTTCGAGGCGCACCCCGATTGTCCATTGTGCTACGCCGAGTATCGGGTCAAGGCTGCCCCGGCAACGGGCTTGATCGAAGAAGGCGATGTACTGGACCTGGGCGACCGGGTTCTGCAAGTGCTGCACACGCCGGGACACTCGCCGGGCGGCATCAGCCTGTACGAAGCCGCGACCGAGACCCTGTTCAGCGGCGACATCATCTACGACGGGCCGCTGATCGAGGACGCCTACCACTCCAACCTCGATGACTACGCTCGCAGCCTGCAACGCTTGCGCGCCCTGCCGATCCGCACGGTGCATGGCGGGCATTTCGACAGTTTTTCCGGGGATCATCTACGCCACATGATTGACGAGTGGCAACGCTCACACGGCTGAAGCCTGCTGTACTCAAGCCCAGGGCCAATAAAACAACAACGCCCTTGAAGAGTCATCATGAACAAAGCCGCCATTCGCGCCGCCGTGCACCGCTACATCAGCCGCCTGCTGGAGGGTCAGGATGACTTCGACGACGACGCCAGTCTGGCGCAGTTGGGATTGGATAAAACGGATATCGAAGAGCTGATCTTCCATCTGGAAGATGAACTCGGCTTGACGGCGTTTACCGCCGAGGAAGACCGGATGCTCAAGACGGCCAGGACGGCGAATGACTTGAGCCGGTTTTTGATGGAGATTGGGCGGCATTGAAACCACACGCCATCACCGCCGCTACACCCTCTGTGACGAGGGAGCTTGCTCACGTTCGAGGGCGAAGCCCGCGCAAACCTGTCCAAGCGCCACAAATGAAACCGTGCAATGAAGAGGGGCCGCTTCGCAGCCCCGCGGGAGCAAGCTCCCTCGCCACAAAAGCACCCTCTCCCAACGCTTGTTCGCTTACCGGCGACGCTGCTGGCGTCGGCGTTGTTCGTCGTCGGTGCGAATTGGCACAGGTTGCAGAGGCGGTTCGATCAAACCGAGCGCGACACCCAGGTCATGCAGCCAGTTTTGGATTTTCTCTTTCATGATGCCCCCTTCAGGGTAGTGCCGAGCGACCGGAATTCTGTAGCCGCTTCGAACTGATAATAGTCCGAAGTCCTGAGCAATGCTCGCCCAAAGTGGCAATGATCTGTTACTGAATGGCTCACAATCCGACCGCATTAAATCATGCAATCGCCCGGGCTGGAATTTGCGCCGACGGATAGAGCGCCCGCTGCTCCTCGATCCACGCATTCAGGTTGGCCCCGGCCATGCCCTTGCGCCACATCAGCCAGGTCGTGGCCGTGGCAAACGGCTCAGGCAGAGGATGGACCGTCACACTTTCGCGGCCCGGCAGGCTGGCAAGCATTGACTCCGACATCAATGCCACGCCGGAACCGGCAATCACACAGGCGAGCATCCCCGGATAGGATTCGATCTCAATCGCCCGTCCCATGACCGCGTGGTCCCGGGAGTACCAGGATTCCAGGCGCATCCTGTAGGAACAGCCCTGGCGAAAGGTGAATACCGAACGCCCTTCCACGTCCCGCGCGCTGAGTACCGGCGGATGATCCGCCTCGCTGATCAGCACCAGCCGTTCCTCGCACAGCAACACACCATCGAGCATGGCCAGTTCGGGTGGACCGTCCACCAGCGCCGCATCGAGCCGGCCGGTGAGCAAACCTTCCAGCAATTCACCGCTGGGTCCGGACTGCACTTGCAAATTCACCGCCGGGTAACGCTTGTGGTAGCGCGCCAACAACGCCGGGAGGTGAATGGCGGCGGTGCTGTACATGGTGCCGAGCACGAAGTCGCCGGCCGGTTGTCCACCCTGCACCGCGGCATGGGCTTCATCGTGCAACGCGAACAGCTTGGCGGTGTAATCCAGCAGGACTTTTCCCGCAGGCGACAACTGCAAACGCTGACGCTCGCGAACGAACAGTTCGACCCCCAACTGTTCCTCCAGCTGCTTGAGCCGGGTCGACAGGTTGGACGGCACGCGGTGCAGGCGCTCGGCGGCGCGGGTGATGGACTCCTCTTGCGCCACCGCCTGGAAAATCCGCAACTGGCTGAACTCCATGACATTCTCCAAACAAGAACAAGTGGCTCACTATTGTTCTTTTTCAAAGAATGTCAATTCATCCGAGCGCGAAGGTGCTCAGGGCTGCCCAAGTGCTCTGCGCAACCGGCGACGTACCCACTGCTCAGCGCTGACAAAGGTGATGCCCAGCAGCACCAGCACCGCGCCCATGACAAAGTTCAGGGTCAGTTTTTCCCCCAGCAACACCACCCCAAACGTAACGCCAAACAACGGCGTCATGAACGAAAACACCGCCAGGTTTGCCGCCAGATACCGGCGCAGTAACCAGAACCAGATCAGGTAGCTGAAGAACGACACCACCACGCCTTGAAACAGCACACTGGCAATCGCCACGCCGGTCAAACTGACGTGGGTGATCTGTCCGCTGAGCAGCGCGATCAACAACAGACCGATGAAGCCGACGATCAACTGATAGAACAGCGTCAGGGTCACCGGCGCCTCCGACAATCGCGAAGCCCGCACCACCACCGTGGTCGCGCCCCACGCCGCACCGGCCAGCACGCCCAGCGCATCGCCCATCAACATCCGGTAATCGAGGTTGTCCCAGGACAGGCCACCGGCAAACGCAATGGCGATCCCGACGAACGCGAGGAAAATTCCCAGCCATTGCACAGGCCGCAAACGCTCGCTCGGCAATAGCCAGTGCACACCCAGCGCGGTGAAAATCGGTGCGGTGTAGAGGAATACCGACATGTGCGCGGCCGTGGTCAATTGCAGGCCTTCGGAAATGAAGAAGAACTCCAGACCGAACAAGGCGCCGGCCAACAAGCCACCTCGCCAGGTTGCACCGACCTGATTCCAACCGCCCCTCCAGCAGATCAGCAACCCCACCAGCAACGCAGACATGCCGGAACGCGCGGCCGCCTGCATGACTGGGGCAATGTCGGGCGCGGCCCACTTGATCATCACCTGCTGAACACCCCAGACCAGGCACAACCCCAACATCACTTGCAGGGCAAATCCATCGGCGCTACGCCGGGTGGCGCTCACCGGAAAACCTCGACAACGACACAATCCATGGCAGTGACTCGGCAGTAAAAACAAAACCCCGGCGCATGGCCGGGGCGAAAAAACATTCTATCGATTATTAACCAGATGGGCAGAAATTGCCCCTGTATGTGCTGCCCCAGGGGACGAAGATCAGCTCAATTCAATTCGATCAGCATGAATGACAATCTGGCCATTCTTGTACAGCGCACCGATGGCCTTCTTGAAGTTGCCTTTGCTGACGCCGAACATGCTACTGATTACGGTCGGGTCGCTCTTGTCGCTGACCGGCAGGGTGCCGTTGTTCTCGCGCAACTTGGCGAGGATCTTCGAGTTCAGGCTGGAGGCCGCTTCCTGGCCGACCGGTTGCAGACTCAGGCTGATTTTACCATCGGCACGAACTTCCTTGATGAAGCCTTTCTCTTCCTTGCCCGCACGCATGAACTTGAAGATTTCGTTCTTGTGAATCAGGCCCCAGTGCTTGTTGTTGATGATTGCCTTGAAACCCATGTCGGTGGCTTCGGCAACCAGCAAGTCGACCTCCTGGCCCGGAGTGTAGTTGGCCGGGGTCTTGTCCAGATAGCGGTCCAGGCGCGCCGTCGCGGTGATGCGACGGGTGTGTTTGTCGAGATAGACATGCACCACTGCGTATTCGCCGGCCGTCATCTGGCGCTTTTCTTCCGAAAACGGCAGCAATAGATCCTTTGGCAACCCCCAATCGAGGAACACACCAATACTGTTGACTTCAACAACTTTCAAACTGGCAAATTCACCGACTTGAACTTTCGGTTTTTCAGTCGTCGCGATAAGTTTGTCATCGCTGTCCAGATAAACAAAAACATTGAGCCAGTCTTCATCTTCGCTGGGAATATCTTTTGGAATATAACGATTAGGCAAAAGAATTTCGCCATCCGCGCCACCGTCCAGATATAAACCGAAGTTAGTGTGTTTAACCACTTGCAAACTGTTGTAACGCCCGACTAAAGCCATGTCCAATACCCTCATTGCATGGGCGGCATTCTACCCGGTTTTGCGGGCCGCGTTCGGCGGCCAGCCCACCGGCGCGAGAAATTCCTCTGCAGGCCTTGATTTTCCTGGGTTTACCGTGAGAGTCCCGCCGCTCGTCAGACCGCCCCGAGGATTTTCATCGTTGCCGACCCAGCACGGCATCCTGTTTTTGCGGACCACGTTTTTATTTAAAACAGCGACTTAGAGGCAATTATCTAATAATAATCCGCTCATTATCTCCATCCCCCTCGGTCATCCAGAGGATAATTACCAAGCAAATTGCAGGTAATTGCTGTACGATGCATGGCCAAGTTAATTTTCTACAGGTTAATGGCCGCCATGCGCGTAAAAGCATCCACCAGCAAAGCAAAGCCAGCTCCAGCCGTCGAAACCAGCGAATCGATCAACAACCAGATTGCTGCGTTCCTCAAATCCGGCGGTGAAATCCAGCAAATTGCCAAGGGCGTCAGCGGCCAGACGTTCGGCCCGTCCAAGCAGATCACCCTGGGCAAAAAATAAAAGCCCAAAAGTAATACCTCGCATCACCTGGTCCACAAGCGCTTTGAGCTTCGAAGCGCTTGGACTGGAACCCTCCCCCGCAACACCTCCCCCAAAAGACATGTACAGAAACAACGCCACAGTGCGCCGTCTATTGATCGGCTGAACTGCCGGGCTCATCCTGCGTTCACATGAGAATCAGTCCCCGAAGCCAGGCTTTCGCAAGGATTCGCCCATGTCCCGCAGGTTGAAACAGCTCGCTTTCGTGCTCACCGTGACGCTCGCTCTCGGCGCGTGCAGCCGTATGGGCCTGGCCTACCGCAACCTCGACGTAATCATCCCCTGGACGCTCAGCGATTACCTGGACATGAACGGCGAGCAAAAAGGCTGGTTGAACGAACGCCTCAAGGAGCACCTGACCTGGCACTGCACCACACAACTGCCAGGCTATCTGGACTGGCTGGATCGCTTGCAGACTATGGTCGCGACCAATCAGGTCACCGATGCCGCATTGCAAGCCCGCACCGAAGAAGCCGAACAGGCGATCGCCGAGACCGCGCGGGAAATCACCCCGTCCGCCATTGAATTGCTGCAAGGACTGGATGACCAGCAGGTCGCCGAAATGAACGAGGCCTTCGCCAATGACCAACGCAAACGCCAGGCGCTGTATCTCAAGCCGTCCCTTGATCAGCAGATCAAGGACCGAGGTGAACGCATGGAAAAACGCCTGGATGCCTGGCTCGGGCCACTCGCTCCCCCTCAGCAACAACGCGTCGTGGCGTGGTCCAACGCTCTGGGTGACCAGAATACGCAGTGGCTCGCCAACCGCGTCCACTGGCAGAAGCAATTCAGTGCGGCTGTTGCGCAACGTCACAGCCCCGAATTTCCACAGCGAATCGAGACACTTCTGGTGAATCGAGAGCGCTTGTGGACACCGGCCTACCGCGAAGCCTTCGCCAAAACCGAGGCCCAGGCGCGTTCACTGTTCGTGGACTTGATGGCGCAAAGCACGCCGCAGCAACGTGAGCGGTTGCTGACGAAAATCGAGGGAGTGCGAAAGGACTTCAGTGATTTGAAGTGTCTGAAGGCTGCACAACGAGGTTAAGCACAACATGGATCTAATGTGGGAGCGAGCCTGCTCGCGAAGCGGTTTTCCATTCAGAATCAATGTTGAATGGAATGCCCTCTTCGCGAGCAGGCTCGCTCCCACAAGGGGTACTTGTGGTTCTCAAGCAATCTGCGCCTTGGAAGCCACTTCATCAAACGTCATTTCATCCAGAGCATCTTCCTGCTCATCCAGCACCTGGCGCGGATGCTCATTACCGGGAATGCTGCCGTCGATCAGGCTCAATAACCTCGAACCGCGCATCGTCAAAATGTAATTGGAACCCGTACCCCCCTGATCCTCGGGCCGGGGTTCGATATAGCCTCGCGCCAACAGCAATTTTTCATACTCACCAGCCACAGCTTTCAAATGGTCGAGGTTTTCAGTGACCTCGCCTTCGGCTGTTTTGGCCGCCACGTATTGTTCAGCATAAGGCCGTGGCGTGAAGCTGGCTTCGCCGCGCTGCACTTCGTGCAATAAACGCTCAATCAGATCCCAGTTATAAGTCGTCATCCTGATTCAACCTCCGATGCCCGAGAGTGAGAGGGCTTCATAGGTTGTGACCGGCGTGGTCGGTAGCCGTTCAGCTCAGGTCCTTGCTACGACCGACCGGCGGTATGTCGAATTACCCCAGGGCCAAACGACTAGGCTGTGTAAGTCCCCTCCCAGCCCCACGCAGGAGAAATCACCATGAACATTCAGAATCATCCCGTCGTGTCCCGGGAAGAATGGCTCGCCGCCCGCAAACAGCACTTGGCACATGAAAAGGCCTTCACCAAGGAACGGGACAGACTCAGCGCCGAACGCCGCGCCCTGCCCTGGGTGAAAATCGACAAGGACTATCACTTCCAGGGGCCGCAAGGCGAACTGAAACTCGCCGACCTGTTCGGTGGCCGCAGCCAATTGATCATTTACCACTTCATGTTCGCCGAAGGTTGGGACGAGGGCTGCCCCGGTTGCTCGTTCCTCTGCGACCACCTTGACGGCGCCAATCAGCACCTGGCTCACCACGACGTGGCAGTAGTGGCGGTTTCCCACGCCCCGTTCGCCGAATTCCAGGCCTTCAAACGGCGCATGGGCTGGAAATTTGACTGGGTGTCATCTGAAGGCTGCGACTTCAACTACGACTTTGGCGTCTCGGCCCGAGCCGAAGACGTTGTCGCCGGCAAAGCCACCTACAACTATGAAAAGACCGACGGCTCCGAAGAAGAACTGCCAGGGCTCAGCGTGTTTTATCGCAATGAAGCCGGTGAGATTTTTCATACTTACTCGACCTACGCCCGTGGTCTGGACCTGCTGGTCGGTGCCTACAACTACCTGGACCTGACGCCCAAAGGACGCAATGAGGAGGAAATCATGGAGTGGGTAAGGCATCACGACAAGTATGAGGACGCGGTGAAATCCAGTTGCTGTCATGGCGAATAAACTGGGCGCACCGCAGGCGCTTTGTGGGAGCGGGCTTGCTCGCTCCCACAGTTGATACGTGGTGTTTTCAAACTATTGCTACGACCCAGACCAGTCGTGAGTATGAACTTTTTCAACCCTGGAGCCCTCAACCGGTTAACCCGCCTTAACCGGAACCGAGGCCTGACCGATGAAAACCCTGCTGAAGCTCACCCTCGCCGCCACCCTCGCCTGCGCCCTGCCCGCCTGGGCAACCTGTACGCCTGAAGAAGCCACCGTCAAGCGCGAACAGTTGGCCAGGGAAGTCACCAAATTGACCGAGCAGAACCCGGCCAAGGCCAAGGAAATCAACGAAGAGTTGCAGAAGATGGATCTGGAAACGGCCTCCAAGGATCTGCCGGATAAATGCCAGTTGATCGATCAGCGCCTGAAAGAGCTGGGTGTGGCTGAGAAGAAAGCCGAAACCTGACCTTTGCGTCTTATACCTTCAAACCCAGCTCTGACGACAACCGGGCCGTAACCCCCTTGATCAGGGGAATCAGCTCGGCCATTTTTTCCAGCGGCATGTAGGGCACGGTACTGGCAATGCTGATGCCGGCGACAATGCGCTTGCTGGCATCTCGGATTGGTGCCGCCACACAGCGGATCGACGGCTCGTTGTCTTCCAGATCGAAGGCGTAGCCACCGGCTACATATTCGAGCATGCGCTGCTGGAACTGCTCCCAGGACTGCTCCGGATGCTGCGGCCAGAACAGATTTTTCCCGCCTGCCGGCAGGCTGATTTCGTACAGCCGCTGCCACTCTTGCTGTGTGTCATCGAGCATCAGGGCCTTGCCGATCCCGGTGCGTGCCAGCGGCATGCGATGGCCGACCCGCGAACGCATTTCCGGGCCATTGCGCCCCGGGTTCTTGTGCAGGTACAGCACCTCATCGCCCTCGCGGATGGCCAGGTGAATGGTGTCGCCGGTCAACGCCGACAGCTCATCCAGATACGGCCCGGCCAGGGTCACCAACGGCAGCTCTTCCCGCGCCTGAAACCCCAGTTCGATCAGCTTCGGTCCCAGCAGATAACCGACTTGCGGCACTACCCGCAGATAACGTTCGTCCACCAGGCAACTGGCCAGACGATGGGTGGTGCTGCGCGTGGTGCCGATCAGCCGGGCGATTTCCTTGAGATCGCGGGCGCCACTGGCTACGGCCTGAACCACACCCAACCCGCGAAGCAGGGTCTGGGTGCCAGTCGGCGCGGCGTCCTTGGCGATTTTTGGGGCGTCTTCCTGCATATCCAGCCTTTACCGTTGAGCGAGGGAACGGGCGGCATTATGGTCGCCCGCATGCCAAGTCTACAACTTGATACGCTCGACCTTGCCCACCAGCAACACGTAGGAAAGTGCCCCCATCAACGCCAGTACCGAGATGTAGGTGATCGCCGGTGCGAATGAATCGCCCGTGGCGAGGAAACCGATGACGATCGGCGTGGCGATGGCCGACAGGTTGCCGATGAAGTTGAACACCCCACCGGTCAGACCCAGCAAGCGCGCCGGCGCCAGGGTCGACACCAGCGACCATGTGATCGAAGCCAGGCCGTTGCCGAAAAACGCCAGCGCGAGGAAGGCAATCACCAGCGGCGTCGACTCAACGAAGTTGGCACCGATGATCGAGGTGGAAATCAGCAGACCACTGATGATCGGTAACTTGCGGGCGAAACCTACCGAATAACCCCGACGGATCAGCAAGTCGGAGAAGAAACCCGAGCACAACACGCCGACAAAAGCCGCGAGAAACGGCAGCGACGCCAGCAGGCCGGACTTGATGAAGTCCATACCGCGATATTTCACCAGATAGGTCGGGAACCACGTCAGGAAAAACCACAGCGTCGAATTGAGGCAGAACTGACCGAGGTAGATGCCCCAGAGTTTGCGCTTGGTCAGGACAATGCCGAGGTCGGTCCAACTGAACTTGGCTTTGACTTTGGCTTGTTCGGACTGGATGTCGACGAGCCCACCGCCTTCGCGGATCAGCTCGATTTCGGCATCGTTGGCACCTTTGAAATCCCGGGGTTCGCGATAGACCGCGTACCAGATCACGGCCCAGATAATGCCCACCGCCCCCGTACTGACGAACACCATGTGCCAGCCATAGTGATGCTGCAGCCAGGCCAGTACCGGTGTCAGGAACGCCAGGCCGACAAACTGCCCGGAGGTGTAGAAACCGATGGCCGTAGCCCGTTCGCGCTCCGGAAACCAGGTGGTGACGACGCGGCTGTTGATCGGATAGGCCGGTGCCTCCAAGGCGCCTACCGCCATGCGCAGCACGAACAGCGCAATGAAACTGGCGGCGAAACCGAGCATCACCGTGGCCACCGACCACAGCAACAGTGCAACGCTGTAGAGAATGCGCGGCGGTACCCGGTCCACCAGCCAGCCACCGGGAATCTGCATGGCGGCGTAGGTCCAGCCGAAGGCTGAAAAGATCAGGCCGACGTGAATCGGATCGATACCCAGGTCGCTGGTCAGAGCCGGCGCGGCAATCGACAGGTTGCTGCGGTCCAGGTAGTTGATCACCACGGTGATGAACAGCAGGACCATGATGAAAAACCGCTTGCGGCTGGGCGTCACCAACGACGCCTGCCCGGTGAGGGTTTGCGGTTGCATGAGGAGAGCCTCTTCTTATGTTTATTGAGGTCGAAATCAGGGTTTATGCAGATCCCACTGCTAATGGAGATCAAACTGTGGGAGCCAGCCTGCTGGCGATAGCGGTGTCTCAGTCACCGTAAATGCTGAGTGTGCCGACCAAATCGCCAGCAGGCTGGCTCCCACAGGGGTCAGTGGTGTGTCAGGCACTCACCACTCGGCAAAACTGCCGTCGGCGTGGCGCCAGATCGGGTTGCGCCAGCGGTGGCCGACGGCCGCGCGTTCGATCACGTATTGCTCGTTGATCTCGATGCCCAGACCCGGGCCATTCGGGATCTTCACGAAGCCTTTGTCGTAGTCGAATACCCGTGGGTCCTTCACATAGTCGAGCAGGTCGTTGCTCTCGTTGTAGTGGATGCCCAGGCTTTGTTCCTGGATGAACGCGTTGTAGCAGACCGCATCCAGTTGCAGGCACGCGGCCAATGCAATCGGGCCCAACGGACAATGCAGCGCCAACGCCACGTCGTAGGCCTCGGCCATGTTGGCGATCTTGCGGGTTTCGGTGATGCCGCCGGCGTGGGACGCATCGGGCTGAATGATGTCGACATAGCCTTCGCTGAGCACGCGCTTGAAATCCCAGCGCGAGAACAGGCGCTCACCCAGGGCAATCGGCGTGCTGGTCAGCGGCGCCAGTTCCTTGAGCGCTTCGTAGTTTTCGCTGAGTACCGGCTCTTCGATGAACATCAGTTTGTAGGGGTCGAGTTCCTTCATCAGCACCTTGGCCATTGGCTTGTGCACCCGACCATGGAAGTCAACGCCAATGCCCACGTTCGGACCCACCGCATCACGTACCGCCGCGACGTTGGCCAGGGCCAGGTCGACCTTTTCGAAGGTATCGAGGAACTGCAACTCTTCGGTGCCGTTCATTTTTACCGCGGTGAAACCACGGCTGACCGCGTCTTTTGCCGCCCGCGCGGTGTCTGCCGGACGGTCGCCGCCGATCCACGAATACACGCGAATCTTGTCCCGCACCTGACCGCCCAGCAGGTCGCTGACCGACACACCCAACGCCTTGCCCTTGATGTCCCACAACGCCTGGTCGATGCCGGCCAGGGCGCTCATGTGGATCGCACCGCCGCGATAGAAGCCACCGCGGTAAAGCACGGTCCAGATGTCTTCAATGTTGCGTGGGTCTTTGCCGATCAGGTAGTCGGACAATTCTTCAACGGCGGCGGCAACGGTGTGAGCGCGGCCTTCGACCACGGGCTCGCCCCAGCCGGTGACGCCTTCGTCGGTTTCGACCTTGAGGAAGCACCAGCGCGGCGGAACGATGAAGGTGGTCAGTTTGGTGATTTTCATCTGGTTGTCTCTCTTGTTTTGTGCAGCGCGCTCGGCGCCGGAAAAGTCTTAACGCAGAGCGTTCCATGCAGCGACATAGGCCTTGGCATTAACCGACACTTGCTCAGGCGTCATACCCGGCTTGAACAAGCCGGAAGCCAGGCCGAAGCCTTTGACACCCGCGTCGATGAACACCTGCATGTTGTCCGGGGTGATCCCGCCGACCGGCGCCAGAATGGTTCCGGCCGGCAGCACCGCGAGCCAGGCTTTGACGACTGCCGGGCCCATCTGCTCGGCCGGGAACATCTTCAGCACATCCGCGCCTTCGGCCAGCGCCGCGAAGGCTTCGGTCGGCGTCGCGACGCCCGGCGACAGGTACAAACCGGCCGCTTTCGCCGCGCGCAGCACCTTGGGATCGCTGTGGGGCATGACGATCACCTGACCGCCCGCCGCCTTCACTTGCTCGACCTGCCCCGGCGTCAGCACCGTGCCTGCACCGATCAGGCAATCGGCGGGCAAGGTACTGCGCAGGATGCGGATACTTTCGTACGGCTCGGGGGAATTGAGCGGCACTTCGATGACGCGAAATCCGGCCGCGTACAGGACTTCTCCGATGGCGGCGGCTTCTTGCGGATGCAGGCCGCGCAGGATCGCGATCAGACCGTTTTGCGCCAGTGCTTGTTTGAGCATGTCAGGACTCCAGTCAGGTTTAACGGGATGGGCTGGCGGCAATCAGCCCGGCGGCGACCGCCAGTTGCCACAACCCGCGTTCGGTGGCCTGTTCGGCCAGGGTCACCTGGGCAAAACCGCAGGCGTCGAGGGCCCGGCTGTAGCGGCTGCACAGCTGGAAATTGCCGATCAGGATGATTGAAGGCAGGTGCACGCTATTGCGTCGGCGTCGTTGAACGTTGGCCAGGGCTGCCAGTTCATGTCCAATCAGCAGGCCGGACAGATAATCCGCCTGCGCGGTGGCGCTCAGTTCACCGGTCAGGCCCAGGCTGCGGGCACTGAACAGGGTCGACAGCACACCGATGTCGCCGTCCGCCGATAAAGCGACCTGCACGCCGCGATCGAAAGCCTCGCCATCGAAAGAGCCGCCGCGTTGCTGCGTGCGCCCCAGAATGCTGTGTTCGCTGAGCACGGCGAAGACTTCGCCGGTCATGAACGTATCGAAATGCACGATGCAGCCTTCGGTCACTTCCACCCATTTCGAATGGCTGCCCGGCAGGCCGATCAGCAGATCGGCGCCCGCCTCGCTCGACAGCGTTTGCAGGACGCCGAGTACCTGGGTTTCTTCGCCGCGCATGACGTTGGGCAGGTGCGAACGCTGAATCACCCCTGGCACGATGTGCACGTCGACACCGCGAAGGCTGCGCACGATTTGCAGGGAGGTTCCGAGACTGGCGACGTTCGCCGGTGTATCGCGGTAGGCCGCTTCGCGCCAGCCCTGGGCGCTGCCGACCATGCCGCAGGCAATCACCGGCAAATCGGGTTGGGCATCGAGCCAGTCACCGCAGGCCTCATCGAAGGCCAGTTCAAAACCATCGGTGCATTCGCGACCGTCGATGATTCGCGGCACCTTGGGCAGCTGCATGATCCCCGACGACAGCGAACGCTGCTCGAGCACCTGGCCACCCGCGGCAAGTTTGTAAGCACGTAATGAGGTTGTCCCCCAATCCAGCGCGATCAATTGCGCCCGCATCGCTTCACCTGTTCTGTTTTTGGCAGTGAGTGAGGCGGACTATAAACCTGGACACTTATAAATCTCAATATATAAATATCAATCCCATATATTGAGAAACAAGCAAAAAAATCGCAGCCTTCGACAGCTCCACATGGACCGCGATCCTGTTGGAGCAGCCGCAGGCTGCGATCTTTTACAAGCCGATCAATGACCTTCGGCGAACTCGCGCAGCACCTTGCCATCCATGCGATAGCGAACCCACTCTTCCTGCGGCTGCGCGCCCAGGGATTTGTAGAATTCGATGGCCGGGGTATTCCACTCCAGCACACTCCATTCAAAACGCCCGCAGTCATTGGCGCAGGCGATCTTGGCCAGATGCCGCAGCAAGGTTTTTCCCGCACCGCCGCCACGCTGTTGCGGGGTAATGTAGAGGTCTTCAAGGTACAGGCAGTTACTGCCCAACCAGGTGGAATAGCTGAAGAAGAACACCGCGAAGCCGATCGCCACGCCGTCGCGCAGGCAGATCAAACCATGGGCGGTGGCGCCTTCGCTGAACAAGCTGCGCTCGATGTCGGTCACGCTGGCAATGACTTCATGGCGGGCACGTTCGTAGTCGGCCAGTTCAGTGATAAACGCGAGAATTTGCGGAGCATCACTGGGGGTCGCCGGGCGGATTTCGATCGTCATGGACGTGCCTTGTCAGAAGTGGAAAACGCCATACTAATTCGACGCAGGATTTGTGGCGAGGGAGCTTGATCCCACATCTGCAGGAGCTTTTACTCCGGCCCGCGCTAACCCTGGCATCGCGAAGCTCGGACCTAACATAAGCGCGTTGCGTGATAGATAGATGACCTGCGCATTTATCAGGTCAAGGAACCGCGTCATGTCTACCGCAACACCTCCCGTCTCCAGCAAGTTGTTCGGCCAGTTTTGCCTGGCCAGTTACCTGCTGTCGCTGTCCTACGGTTCGACCTTTTTACTGTCGCTGCTGATCGGTTCGCACGGGGGTAACGAGCAGGATGCCGGCAGTGTGATTTCGGCAGCGATGCTCAGTACCTTTTTAGCCGTCATTGTCTGCGGTCACCTGTCCGACTTGCTCGGCGCGGCGCGTTCGGTGGCGCTGTTCGGCGTCCTGCTGGTGGCCGCCAGCCTGGGCTTTGCACTGACGCCGGGCTTCGGCAATCTATTGCTGTTTTTCGGGCTGTTGCTGGGCTTGGGCTGGGGCGTGTTTTACACCCTCGGGCCGATCATCGTCGCGAGCCTGGTCTCCCCCGCGCAGCGCGCCAAATACTTTGCCTTGCTGTCAGGCAGCATGATGGCCGGGATCGGCAGCGGCCCCTTGCTGGGGCGCGCAGCGAGTGCCTTGGGTTATCCGGTGACGGCGGCGTTCTACCTTGCTGCATTGGCCAGCCTGATCGGCGTGCTGCTGTTCTGGCGGCTGGATCGACACCTGGAAAAAGCCACGGCGCCGTCGACTGTCGTGTCGCGAATTTCCTGGCGTGCAACTGCGCAGGTGATGTCGTCCCGGGCGGTGTTGCCGATCATCATGGTCGGCCTCGGGGGGTGCGTTTTCGGTGGTCTTTCGAGTTTCCAGACCAGCTATGCAGCGGCCCGCTCGCTCGACTATTCGCTGTTCTTCCTTGGTTTCATGAGCGCCGCGATCAGCAGTCGCCTGTTGATCGCCGGCATCGTGGTCAAACGCGATCCGTTGCGCGCGTCGTGCCTGCTGTCGGGCCTGATGATGGGCTCGCTCCTGATGTTCGGCTTTGTGGTCGACGACGGCTTCAGCTACGTACTGGCGGCGGTGATGCTCGGGGTCGGTTACGGCCTGACCTATTCGGTGATCAATGGCCTGGCCGCCAACGAGGCACCGACCGGTACCACTGCACAGTCCTTGTTGCTGTTCAGCCTGTCGTACTTCATCGGCGTGTTTGGCTTTCCGCTGCTCGCCGGAAAAATCATCGTCGAGCATGGGATGGTGACGTTGCTGCTCACCCTGCTGGCGGTCGCCTCGCTCAACTGGTTGATCACCGTGGGGCGACTGATCTGGCGCCGGGGCACTAGGGCAAAGACCTTACAGCACGCCTGAACCGTTCGTCGTTCATCAGGCACCAATTCGAAACGGGGGTGGACCAACGTCAGGTAAGGACACTCAATCAAGGGAGACACCACCATGATCTCGTCCAGGCTGACCGCCCTCGCCCTCGCCGCCCTGCTGTCCCCGCTCGCCATCGCCGCGACCACCGCGTCCGGCACCGGCCCGACCAACCCGGTCGAAAGCCCCAAGGCCCCCGCCATCCAGAGCGCCCCCGGCATGAACACCAACGGCACGGGCGTCGACAGCAGCCTGCCGCCGTCCACCGGCACCGATCCACGGACACAGGGCAACGACACCGGTCGCCAAGGCGGGCTGAACCTGCCGGACACAAGGACACCCGATAACACAGGTTCTGGCGTCGGCTCGAAAACCACCACCGGTGGCTCAGGGTCCGAAGGTGGTGCCAGTCAGTAGTTCCTCGCAACACCTTCCCATCACCATGAAGAGGTAAGCATGAACGTCGATAAAAACCTGGAAAAAGAAGTCCTGACCCGCCTGTTGCACGCCCACCCGAGTGGTTTGGGCAAGGAGGTCCTGGACAATTACCGGGGGGAGAAAGTCGTGGCCAGTACCCTCGCCACACTGCAGGAACGCGGACTCATCCAGCACGGCAACGTGCAGTGCAACGAAGCCGGCGAGCACTCGCTGAACCTGCCGATCAAACTCAGCGCCGCCGGGGTTGAAGCGGCACGCAAGCTGGATGTTTGATTTATGTATTGAATATTAGGACCCCTTCGCGAGCAGGCTCGCTCCCACAAGGGATTGGCGAACGACACAAGTCCCCTGTGGGAGCGAGCCTGCTCGCGAAAGCAATGGATCAAGCGCTGAATGACTTGCTGATCAACTCATCCACCTCAGCAGGTCCCGGCGAAGTCGCCGGCCCCCACCGAGTCACCGCCAACGCCGCCGCCGCATTCGCCCGACGCGCCGCATCAAGTGCCGACAACCCTTGCGCCAATCCCGCCACAAATACTCCGGCGTGAGCATCGCCAGCACCATTGCTGTCCACTGCTTCAACCTTGAACCCCGGTACATGCCGACGCTCGGAGCCCCAGTTGATCCAACAACCTTGTGGTCCGTCACGCACCACCATCAAGACTTTCGCGGGAAGAAGCTCGGCCAGGCGATCCAGCGCTTCATCGATCTCCGACGCCCCGGTAAACCGCAGTGCCTCGACGCTATTGCTGGTCCACAGATCGATGCGCGGCAACAAGGCCTTCATCAGTGGCGCATCCGGTGAATCCACCAGCGGGCCCGGGTCGAATACCACGTTGATGTCGTCCGGTAACGTCAGCAGCCAGTCCACCAGCGCCTGCGCCTTGCCGACATGCAGCAGGCTGTAGCCGCTGACACAGACATAATCACCCGCCTCGGCCGGCACGCTGGCCAGGTCCTCGGCATTCAATTCGCCTTCAGCGCCGATGTAGGACACGAAACTGCGTTCGGCCGAAGCGTCCGTGATGGCTACGCACAACCCGGTATCGCGCTCGGCGGGATGGGCGATGCCGATGTGGATACCTTCGGTCAGCATCGCTGCGCGGGCCAGGTCGCCGAAACGCCCGGTGCCATGGCGACCGAGGTAGACCACCGGCAAGCCATTACGCTGCGCGGCAGCCATCACATTGAAGCCGCCACCGGCTTCGAAACTGGCCGATTGCGCCAGCGCGTCGCCCCCCGCTTGCGGCAATTGGTCCACCGCCATGACCAGGTCGATGATGACCTGGCCGGTGTACAGCATCTTAGGCATGAGCATTCTCGACCAGCGCAGCGCGACGATCCTTCGCCCCGCCGAGTACAAAATACAAGCCACCGGCAACCACAAAGGTCACGATCCAGCCGAGGCCGTTATGCCCCAGCCACGAGTCGGACAGGAAGCCCTTGAACCAGACGTTTTCTGCCGTGGTGCCGATGGTGGTGAAGCTGAACCCCAGCACGATCGCCACCGCCCAGGCACTGAACGCTCGCCACTCGACGCCACCGCGATACCAGTAGGCACTGCTCGGGCTGACGTCCAGAAGGTCCTTGGGGCTGTAATAGTGACGGTGGATCAGGTCAACCACGAAGATCCCGACCCACGCCGTGATCGGCACAGCCAACAGGGAAATGAAGGTGATGAACGGACCGTAGAAACTGTCGGCGATCAGCATGAAGTAGATGGAACCGGCGAAGATCGCGACGATGTCCACCACCACGGCGTAGACGCGTTTGACCTTCAGGCCGAGGGTCAAGGTGGTCAGGCCGGCGGAGTACACCGACAGGTTGTTCGACAGCAGCAGCCCACCGAATGCGGTGATCAGGTACGGCACGGCCATCCAGGTCGGCAGCATGTCACGGATGGCGATGATCGGGTCGGTGGCCTGGGCCAGGTCGTTGTTGCCCACCGACAGCAGGCCGCCGAGGGTGATCAACAGTACCAGCGGAATCCCCGCGCCGAATGCCGCCGACGCCACCAGGCGCACGGCTTTGACACTGCGGTGCTGATAGCGCGACATGTCCGCACCGGCGTTGGCCCAACCGATCCCGGTGCCAGCCGCCATGGTGCCGATCCCGATGATCATCGCGCTCATGGGGGCCGGCGTGGCGTTAAATACCGCACTCCAATCGATGGTGGCGCAGAGGAATCCGCCAACCAGAATGTTCAGCGCACCGAACACGTAGGTTGCCCACTTCTGAATCACCAGCAATGTCGCATGACCGAGGCCGGACACCGACAAAGTCAGCAGCACGAAAATCGCAATGAATACCAGGGTCAATACTGGAGCGCTTTTCGCTTCCACCGGCGAGCCGAACAGGATTGAACACAGCGACAGCAGCACGAAGGCGGCGGTGGTGGTGTTGACGGTTTCCCAGCCCAGGCGCGACATCAGCGACACCAGGGTCGGACCGATATTGCCCCGCACACCAAAGATCGCGCGGGACAGGGTCAGGCTGGGTGCACGGCCACGACGGCCGGCGATGGAAATGATCCCGACCACCGCGAAAGAACCGGCGGCACCCAGTATCGCAACGATGATCGCCTGCCAGATTGCCAGCCCGCGAAAGGCCACGAGGGTCGCGCCCAGCGGCAGCCCGAGGATGGAAATGTTGGCCGCGAACCAGACCCAGAACAGCTGCAACGGATGACCATTGCACTCGGCTTCCGGCACCGGCTCGATGCCGCGGGTTTCCAGTTGCCCGGCGCTCTGCCCGGCGTTCGATGAACTCATGAAAATGCTCCTGTTGCCATTTTTGTGTTTGTGGGCAATTAGGGAAATCGACACAACATCCCGGCCGTCCTGGCTGTGTTGGTGCGTTCCATTGCGGGTTATCAGATTGAATCGGCGGCGTGGCGTTCGCGAGCAGGCTCGCTCCCACGGCGGATTCATGTCACTTACAGACCCAGTGTGGGAGCGAGCCTGCTCGCGAAAAGGTCAGCCCAGTCAACGCAAGGCCAACAGCCCCTGCACCAGCGGCTCAAGCGCCAGATCATTAACCGCTTTGACCTTATCGATCAACGCCACCGGCCAACTCTCAAGCCCCAGACAAGCCCCAAGCATCGCCCCAAGAATCGCCGCGATGGTATCGGTGTCGCCACCCAGGCTCGCCGCCATGCACAGTGCTTCGAAGGCATTCATTTCGCCAATGGCCACTTGCTGGGCCAGGGCAAACGACACCACCACCGATTCTTGCGAAGCCACCGAGGTGCCGATCACGTCGTACAGCAAATCGGCGAGCATCGCCTTGTCGTTGTCGACGCTTATGGTCCGTGCCCAACTGATGCGCGAAGCGATTCGTCCGCCGGCCACCCAGTGGCCATGGCTTTCCGCTTGCTGGGCCATTTGCTGGCCAAGGTTCAACGCCTCGCCCAGGTCCAGGCCATTGATCCCGGCCGAGACCACCGCCGCCACCGCCGCCGCACTGGAAATGCCCAGCGTGGTGTTGTGGGTGACCTGACAGGCCTGCACCACGGCCTCGATGAAACGCTTGGGATCGGCGACATCCGAGGCAATCCCCACCGGGGTGATACGCATCGCCGCGCCATTGGTGGTGCCGTAGCGCCCCGCTTCTTCCGCCGAATGGCCAGCGAGAATCATCTCGATGGCGCGCTTGGTCGAAGGGCCGAGCAGATCCTGCGAGCCCCTGGCCTGCATTTCGGCTTCCCATTCGATCAGCCGTTGGGCGAGCAGCGCCGGTTCGATCCGGCCCTTGCCGTCGAGCAACAGCTGACCGACCAGGATCGCCTGCTCAGTGTCATCAGTGATCGAGCCTTTCGGCATGTTGGCGGCGATTGGTTGTAGAGGACCAGCGTCTTGCAGGTCGATGATTTCACCGAAGCGCACCTTGATCTCGGCACGGCTCAGGGATTGAGTCGGCATGCCCAGTGCGTCGCCCAGGGCCAGACCGTAGAACGCACCCAGGGCACGATTGAGCGCCGTCATTTCATCGTTCCAAATTGCAGGTGCATACGGAAATGCACGGGATCGAGCAGGCTTTCGACCTGCTCCATAAAGCGGTTTTGCCGGTCGTAGGTGGTGCGCAAGGCCTTGAGGAATACGGTACCGACCGGACGCCCCAACAGTTCGGCGTCTTCGGCGTTCAACGGTTCGGCGCCGATCCATTGATCGCCGCGTTCACCGATATAGCCGTAGGCGGCCAGGGTGATGGTCAGGGAGTTATCAATCAAACCGACCCGCGGCAGGCCTTCCAGGCCTCCAGTAGCGGGCATCAATGAACGTTCGAGGGAAACCAGCGTGCCGTCGTTGGAGCGGCGGCGACGGTCGAGGGTGATGAATTGGTCGGTGCCGAAACGCGGCAGCAGGTCAGGACGGGTCACCGCCTCCAGCCGCAACACTTCGGTATTGACCAGCGCGCCGCTGTCGGCCAGGGCCTGGGCCCAGCCGCTGCGCTGGTCGAGTGCCACACCGTCGAACGTGACGATAGAACCCACCCCGCTTTGCGTCGCGATGTAGTTGCGCCTTTTCAATTCGGCCAGGGCTTCACGCAAAGTACCTCGGCTGACTTTAAATTCTTGAGCCAACTGATGCTCGCCCGGCAGATGAAAGCCGTCTTCCATGAGACCACTTTCAATGCGCCGGATGAGCTCGTCGACCACCCGTTGTTTCTTGTCGAATCGTACCTGTCTAATCATGTACAAATTGATACCCGAAACGGGTTGTGGTGGGCAAGGAATTTTTGGGGGCAATGACGGAAGGAATGGTGTTTGGTTGTAACCCATGTGGGAGCGAACCTGATCGCAAAGACGTCGGCACATCCGGCATCAACGTGTCAGACCCACCGCTTTCGCGAGCAGGCTCACTCCCACAAGGGATGGAGGTCAGCGTTGCTTGAGGCGATCGATGACGACAGCCAGCAACAAAATCGAACCCCGAATCACATACTGGTAAAACGTATCGATGTTCTTCAGGTTCATCGCGTTCTCGATGATCGCCAGAATCAACACCCCGGCAATCACGTGCCGGATCATTCCGATCCCGCCGCTGAGCGACACCCCGCCCAACACGCAGGCCGAAATCACCGTCAGCTCGAAACCCTGGCCGATCATGGGTTGACCCGAGGTCATGCGCGACGCCAGGATCACCCCGGCCAGTGCGCCGATCAACCCGTGAACGGCAAAGATGATGATCTTTGTCCGGTCAACGTTGACCCCCGCCAACAACGCCGCTTCCTGGTTGCCGCCGATGGCCATGGTGTTGCGCCCGTAAGTGGTGTAGTTGAGCAACCAGCCGAAGAACAGGAAGCAGACGATGGTGATCAGGATCGGCACCGGCACGCCGAACAACTGGCCATTGCCGAACACGAAGAACGACTCCTGGGACACGCCCACCGCTTTGCCGTTGGCGAAGATGTAAGCCAGGCCACGCACGATCTGCATGGTCGCCAGGGTGGTGATCAATGCGTTGACGCGCAACTTGGCAATCACGATGCCGTTGATCAAACCGACGATCAGCCCCATCACCAGTGCCGCGCTGACACCGAGGAACACGCTATCGGTGTCGCGCATCACCACTGCCGCGACCACGCCGGCGCAGGCAATCACTGAACCCACCGACAAGTCGAAATGCCCGGACGCAAGGCAATACAACATGGTGCACGCGGCAATCCCCGTGGTGGAAATCGCCAGGCCCAGGCCGCGCATGTTCAACGGCGAGAGGAAGTTGTCGATCAGCAAGGTGCAGAGCACGAAGATCCCGACGGCCGCCAGCAGCATCACCCAGTCATCGAGAAAGCGCCTCAGGTCCATGGGTTTGCGTGCAGTCGGCAGGGTTTCGTTTTGGGTTGTCATCATAGTCACCTCTCAGTTCGCCACGCCGTCAGCGCGTTGGCGCGGCAAAGCCAGTTGCAGCAAGTTGGATTCATTGGCCTGTTCGCGGCTCAGTTCGCCGCGCATCGCGCCTTCGCACAGCACCAGGATGCGGTCGGAAATGCCCATCACTTCCATCAGGTCGCTGGACACCACGATCACCGCGATGCCACTGGCGGCCAGGTTGTGGATGATCTGGTAGATCTCGGCCTTGGCGCCGATGTCGATGCCACGGGTCGGCTCGTCGAGCAGCAACACTTTCATCGGCATCGACAGCCAGCGACCGAGAATCGCCTTCTGCTGATTACCACCGGACAGGAACTTGATCTGTTGCCCGGCGTGGGGCGTTTTCACTTTCAATGCCTTGATCTGCTTGTCGGCGTTGTCCTTTTCCCAGATCCCGCGGATCAGGCAGCCGAGGCTGGAGTGGGCACCGCGGGCACTGATGTTGATGTTCTCGGCGACGCTGGCCAGCGGGATAATGCCCTCCTTCTTGCGATCTTCCGGGCATAGCAGAATGCCGGCGGAAATGGCATCGCGAGGCGAGCGCAGTTTCAGTTCACGGCCACGCAACTCAAGGCGGCCGGCGGTGTTGCGTTCCAGACCGCTGAGCAGGCGAAACAGCTCCGTGCGGCCGGCACCGACCAGACCGAACAACCCGAGAATCTCGCCTTTGTGCGCCTCGAAACTCACCGGCTCGCGCAAGCCCGGCCCCAGCAGACCATCGACCCTCAACGCCACCGCGCCTCGCGGACGCGGGCGATAATCGTAAATGTCCTGGATGTCGCGACCGACCATGCACGTGACCAGTTGATCGTGAGTCAGCTCGCTCATGTCTTCGAAGGTGCACACGTATCGGCCGTCCTTGAACACCGTCACCGCGTCGCAGATACGGAACACTTCTTCCATGCGATGGGAGACATACAGCACCACTTTGCCCTCGTCGCGCAGGCGACCGATGATCGCCATCAAACGATCGATCTCCCGCGCCGAGAGGCTGCTTGTCGGTTCGTCGAAGGCAATCACATGGGCGCCACGGGACAAGGCTTTGGCAATCTCCACCAGTTGCCGTTGCCCGAGGGACAGCCGTCCGACTTTCTCCTGCGGATCGATCTCGTCCGCCAGGCCTTTGAGGCAGGCCAATGCTTGCTGACGCAAAGTGCGGCGATTGATCAGGCCGAAACTGGCCGGCAAGTGACCGAGGAACAGGTTTTCCGCCACAGTCATTTCCGGGACCAGGTGCAACTCCTGGTGGATCACGGCTACGCCGCTGCCAATGCTGTCGGCCGTGGACTTGAAGTCCATCGTTTGCTCGCCGATCTGCAACGTGCCGCTGCTCGGAATATAGGCCCCCCCGAGGATTTTCAGCAGCGTTGATTTGCCGGCGCCATTCTCGCCCATCAAGGCATGAACCTGCCCCGGATGGGCGACGAAATTGATATTGTCCAGGGCCTTCACGCCGGGAAAAGTCTTGCCTATCCCGTTGAAGCGCAAGCCGCCGCCTGGAGTCTGTTGCTGTACTTGTGTTTGCGCGTGCATAACCACCTCATCACACAGATCAGGCGGCCCCGTTGCCGAGGTCGCCGATGAAATCAACCGGCCTTCAGTTCCACAGGCCGATCTTTTCCAGTTCCTGCTTGAAGTTGTCGCGGGTGATCAGCGTCACGTCGTCCATGGCGGTGTATTTCGGCGGTTCTTTGCCGGTGGTGACCCACTCGTACATCATGCTGGCGGTGTTGTAGCCCTCGATGTGCGGGCTCGGCAGCATCGAGCCGTAGAAGCCGCTGTCGGGTTTCTTCAGTTCGCCAATGGCGTCGGTACCGTTGATGCCGATACCGATCACGTTCTTCGCCGCGAAACCGGCGCTCTCGGTGGCGCGCACGCCGCCCAGCACGGTGTTGTCGTTCATGCCGCCGATGATCAGGTTCTTCGCCGCACCCGGCAGTTTCACCAGCGCCGAGTTGGTGGCATCCATGCTGCCCGGCACATCGAGGGTTTTCAGGGCCGAGAACAGGATGTGGTCCTTTGGCATGCCGGCGTCTTCCAGCGCCTTGACCGAACCGTCGGTGCGTTTCTTGCCGGTATCGAGTTCGTTGTAGGTGTTGATGACCGCGTAGGTGTCTTTCCATTCCCAGCCGCGTTTTTTCGCTTCGGCGGCCATCGCACTGCCTTGCTTCTGCCCGACTTCGAAGGCGGCCATGCCCAGGTACGGAACGTCCTCCATGAACTTGCCACTGGCGTCGACGAAGCGGTCATCGACAGCAATCACCTTCAAACCGTTGAGCCTGGCCTTGGCCATGATGGCCGGGCCCAAGGATACATCCGGCGGGCAGATCACAAAGCCCTTGGCACCATTGGCCGCCAGGCTGTCGATGGCCGACAGGGTTTTCTCACCGTCCGGCACAGCGATCTTGATCAGGGTGAATCCCTTGTCCTTCCCGGCTTTTTCGGCGAACGCCCATTCGGTCTGGAACCAGGGCTCTTCCGCTTGCTTGACGAGAAAACCGATTTTCACTTCCTCCGCCGCCAGCAGCGTGCTGCTCAGGCTGACCGCGCTGACCGCCAAAGCGGCGCAGCACAGGGAACGGATTGCATGACGACGATTCATAAGCTGACTCCTTGTTATTTTTGTGAGCATTCTTCGAAAGCGTTCTTTGAAGCGGTGAAACCGTACTACCAATAGTCATATCGTATGATGATTGGATTTCAAGCGCAGTTGTGCACCTGACATCCCGCTTATTCAGTCGTGGTACATCACCGAGCGCCCCCCATCGATGGTAATGCACGAAGCATTGATGAACGGCGCCTCATCGCTGGCCAGGAACACCGCGGTCATCGCCACTTCGATCGGCTGGCCGATGCGGCGCGGCGGGTGCAGGTCGAGCGCGCGTTGACGCTCGGCATGGGGGTCGGCAAAACCATTCCAGTAGTCAACATTCAGTTGGGTTTCGATGTAGCCCGGTGCAATGGCGTTGACGCGAATACCCTTGGGCGCATATTCGATGCCCAGTGCACGGGTCAGGCCAAGCAGGCCGTGCTTGGCCACCGGGTACGGGAAGCAGCCGGGAATGATGTGGCTGGAATGGGTGGAAGCTATGTTGATGATGCTGCCGATGCCCTGTTCGATCATCTGCGGCAACACCGCCTTGCAACCGTACCAGGCGCCATCCAGGTCAATGGCGAAGCAACGACGCCAGTCTTCTTCGGTCATTTCCAGCGGGTCCCGGAACACGTTGACCCCGGCGCAGTTGACCAGCACATCAATCCGGCCGTGACGCTCCACCGCCAGTCTGGCCATGACCTGCAGGTCCTGCTGCTGCGATACGTCGGCCTTGATCGCCACGACATCGGCGCCCTTTTCCCGCCAGTGAGCCGCGACTTTTTCGACTTTCTCGGCCTGGATATCGCTGATGACCAGCTTGGCTTGCTGCGAAACAAAAGTCGCGACAATCGCTTCGCCGATCCCCTGGGCAGCGCCGGTCAGCAGTACGACTTTGTTTTTCAGGCGCTCGCCCTTGGGCGGCTCGGGCACCGGTGGCAAGGAAAGAGGTTCAGCCATGGATCAAGACTCCTGTTCGAAAGCACGACGAAAATCGGGCATCTGCGGATGTCCGGTCAAACAGCCTTGGGGAAAAACAGGCAGGCGCGAAAACGTTTCAGCACAGGGCCGTTCTGGAACGCTGGCTCCACCGGGGAGTGCGGGGACATATCGCTGCATCACTTCACCTGTTTTGTTTTTTTAAGTGTGAGTGCGTGTAACTGAGCGTGGAACGATGGTGTCGACTATAAACCCGGCTCGCGAACAATCTCAATATATAATTTATGATCCCATATTTAGGGATTTACCCGGCAAATCGGCTACAGAGTTTTCCGGGCACATCGACGCGAATCGCCAGGACCGCTCCATCCAGCGGACAATCGAGCGGACTGGCAGCGCTGGTGATGTACAGGGTTTTCAAGTCGCGATCGCCGAACACACAACTGGTCGGACGGCTGACGGGCAGCTCGATCACCCGATCGACTTTACCGTCCGGCGTCAGCCTGAGCAGGCAACTGCCGTCCCATCGGGCATTCCAGATAAACCCTTCGGCATCCATCGCCGAACCATCGGGACCGCCACGCCCATGCGGGCCAAACCAGGGCTGAGCGGGCTCTAGACTGCCGTCAGTACGAATGAAATGCCGGTACAGCGTGCCATCAAGGCTGTCGCCGAAAAACACGGACGTCGCGTCGTCGCTCCACAGCAACGTATTGGGAATACCCAGGCCACGGAGCAGCGGTGTCACCCGGGCATCGCGATCAATACGGAACAGCCCGCCGGAACGCCGCTCGATGGGCAGGTCTTCGCCCTGCTCACCGATGTTGTTTTGCATGGTGCCGAGCCAGAGCCGGCCCAGGGCATCGCAACGGGCTTCGTTGGCGCGGTTGCCCGGTTGCGGGTCGGCGACGCATAGCAATGTCAGTCTTGGTTCCAGGCCCGGTGAGTCCAGATCCAGTCGATAGACTCCACTGCTCAATGTCACCAGTGCATCGCCGCTTGCACAGGGAATGAAAGCCGATACGTGCTCCGGCATCTGCCAGATCTGCACGTTGGCACCGATCAACCGCAGCGCTTGCTTGCCGGCGATGTCCACCCAATACAGCGCCTGGGTCGGGGCATCCCAGAAGGGGCCTTCGCCGAGTTGTGCCCGGTGTTCGGTAACCGCGGTCCACGCCATGAAACCTCCTGCATTGTTCTTGTTTTTTGTGGGATCGAGCCTGCTCGCGAAAACGGAATCAGTCGACATCTATGTTTTGAGTGTGCCTGCCCCTTCGCGAGCAGGCTCGCACCCATAAGGCCTCTTCGTTGTCAGCCGGTTTTTTTATCGGCCATGACCTGCGGGTAATAACGTTTGATGGCCAGGTCGGCGTTATCGATCAGGGTCATGCAGGCCCAGACTGCCCGCGCGGTATCCCGGGCGGCAATGGCGTCGGCCATGTCCTTGTGAATGGGCAATGTGCGGCGTAACTCGTCCGGGTCGGCGGCAGACACTTCGAAACACACCGCCAGCAGCGCACCGAGGGCCGGGACCATTTGTTCGATGAATTGATTGTGGCTGGCGGCGAGGATGCACTCGTGGAACAACTGGTCGGCCCGGTTGTAATCGATGCCACTGTCCACCGCCCGCTCCAGGGCGTTGCAGGCCAACAGAATCGCCTCCACTTGCGGGGCCGTCGCGCGCTCGCAGGCCCAGCGCACCGCCATCGGTTCGATGGTGCGGCGCAGATCGAGCAAGTCATCGACGAAGTTTTCCGGCAGACCGCTGCGCGACAGCCAGCCCACGACCTGTGGATCGAACAGATTCCAGCGCCGAACCGGCAACACCCGCGTACCGACCTTCGGCCCGACTTCGAGCAGGCCCTTGGCGACCAGGGTCTTGATGGCCTCGCGGATCACTGTGCGGCTGACACCCAGCTGTTCGCCCAGATCTGCCTCGACCTTGAGGGTTTCCCCCGGCTTGACCTGGCCGGCAGCGATCCAGCAACCCAGCCAATCAACCGTCGACGCGTGAAAACTGCTGGACAATGGACACCTCAAAGTCGATCGCTAGGGATGGCCCACGCTAATCATCATACGATTGGGTGTCAAATTGATTTTTGAGGAACTACAGAAAATCCCCTGTGGGAGCGAGCCTGCTCGCGAAAGCGACTGCACATTCGACATCAATGTGTCAGATACACCGCTTCGCGAGCAGGCTCGCTCCCACAGGGATTGGTGTTACGGCTCAAGACCGATTCGGAAGAACTCGCCTGCGCTCCACACGCCGAGCCAACGCTGCCCATCGATTTCACGACTGACGGCCAGCTCCACCAGCTGATAGAACACATTGCGATGGATCAGCGCTTCGAGATTGCTGCGTATGTGGACGTAGGGAGCCGGCTCCAGTGTGTCAGGATCAATCACCACGCGTATCGGGTGTTCGGCACCCGCTTCGGCAGTCTCATCGACATTGGTGGTGAAGCGCAGGACCTGAGCCTCGCCCTCGCCTTCCACTTCCAGCGCAACGGCCACAAAGGGCGCGTCGTCGACTTTGATGCCGACCTTCTCGACCGGGGTAATCAGGAAATAATCATCGCCGTCGCGGCGAATGATGGTGGAGAACAGTTTGACCATCGGCTTGCGCCCGATGGGCGTGCCGAGGTAATACCAGGTGCCGTCGCGGGCGATACGCATGTCGATATCGCCGCAGAAGTCGGGGTTCCACAGGTGGACCGGCGGCAAGCCTTTGGTTTTGGGGATTTGCCCCAACAGGTCGTTGGCTTTTTGCGGGCCACTCATGGCGATCTCCTTGGATTACAGGTCGCTGAGCCCCAACAGACTGCGAGCATATTGCTCAAGCGGCGGGCCCATCAGGTCTTCTGGCTTTTCGTCGTGGAACGTCAGCAAACCGCCACGACTCTTGATACGTGCAGTATCAATCAAATACTGGGTGCTGGTCTCGATCAACATGATCTGAATCACACCGGTGTCGATGCCAAGACGGTCCACGGCTTCCTGATCCAGCCACTCATCCGAGTTGCCGATGCGGTCATCGGACTTGGCGAATCGGGTGTAAAGCAAGTAATGAGCACCGACGGCACGGGCTTCGCTCATGGCCTGGTCAAGGCCTTCCGGCGTGCGCGCGCGGCGGACCATCGGGAAGTATTCGACAAAACCGTCAAAGGCGACTTCAGCGATCACATTGGGACGCGGGTAAACAGCGCTGCCCGGCGGCACGAAGGCGCCTTGGGCAATGTAGACGAACGAATCGGGCTGAATGCGCAGGTTATTCACGCGGCGGCTGTCGCTGTGATCCAGCAGACCGGCGTCGCTCATATGGTAGCGAGTGCCTTCGGCCATATCGCTGACATTCATGCAGCCACCAAGCGCCAAAACGGCCAGCAGCAAAACCAGGCTACGCATCCTATCCTCCAGAGGCCGGTGACGGAAAACCGGCGAATGGCCGTGGGATGCAGCTTTTGCGCCAGCTTGTGACCAGCAACATGTCATAGACCTCTTCGCGAGCAGGCTCGCTCCCACAAAGATTTGCGCCAACCCTGTGGGAGCGAGCCTGCTCGCGAAGAGGCCCGATCAGCCGCCGATAATCTTCATGACTGTCGCACCGCCGGAAAACGCCACTTCCTGCTTGTCGCCCAAGGCTTTCACCAGCAACCTCTGCAACGCCGGCAATGCCTGATGACGCGGCTTGTCCAACAGGTCGCCGACGTAGTGGCGGTTACTCGACGAGAGACAGCCATGGAGCCATCCCGTAGAAGAAAGACGCAGCCGCGAACAGGTACGACAGAAAGGCACGCTTTCATTTGCGATTACACCAAAATATCCCCGCCCCGGTATTTCATAACGCACCGCCGTCGCGTCCACCGGCGCATCAGCCTGCAGATACTCATAGCGTTCGCCGATCAGGCCGAGTAATTGCTGAAGGCTGACGAACTGCTGCAGGAAGGCGTTTGAGTCGCTGGCCAAGTGGCCCATGCGCATCAGCTCGATAAAGCGCAGCTCATAGCCGCGTTCCAGGCAGTAATCGAGCAATGGCATCACCTGATCGAGGTTCTGACCGCGCAGCGGCACCATATTGACCTTGATCTTCATGCCGGCCGCGCGGGCCTGCTCCATGCCGTTGAGCACCGTTGCCAGATCGCCACCACGGGCAATGCCGCGAAATGCGCTGGCATCCAGGGTATCGAGGGAAACGTTGATGCGCCGAATGCCGGCGTCCACCAGCAACGGCAGTTTCTTCGCCAGCAATTGACCGTTGGTGGTCAGGCTGATGTCTTGCAAACCCATCCGCCCAACCGCTGTCATGAAGGTTTCAAGTTTAGGACTGACCAGCGGCTCACCACCGGTGATGCGCAGGCGCTCGATGCCCGCCGCCTCGATCAGATAGGCCACACCGCGTGCCATGGCCTCGGCCGACAGCTCATCCTGCGCAGCCACCAGCCGCTTGCCGTTGGGCACGCAATACGTACAGGCATAGTTGCAGGCGGAGGTCAGACTGACTCGCAAATTGCGAAAACGCCTGCCTTGACGGTCAACGATCATGATCACTCCGGCGAAAGAATATTCGGATCACTAAAACTTGACTCACAAATCAAGTTTTAGCAAGTCCCATGCCTGAGTATATTCCTGCGGTACTGCGCCAAGTAGCTAAATAATGGCGCAATCAGGTTGCTGAATGGTTTAGCTGCTCGGGGTGTCGGTGTCGCGCTTGCGCTTGTTGCCCATGCGCACACCGATGTCCATCAGGAACTGGAAGAAACCTTCCTGATCTTCCAGCACATTGCTCCAGAACGGCGAGTGATACAGCGCCACGGCACCGTGCACCAGCGCCCAGGACGCGCAGTAATGGAAGTAAGGCGGCACGTCTTCGAGCTTGCCTTCGCTGATCCGGCCCTTGATCAGCAGGGTCAGGCGCTCGAAGTTAGAAGCACGGATCTTGTGCAGCTCCTCGATCATCTCCGGTACCTGATTGCCCTTGACCACCTTTTCTTCCAGGCGGTCGAACAAGCGATAACGCTGTGGATCGCGCATGCGGAATTCGAAATAGGCGCGGGACAGGGCTTCCTTGTCCTTGTCGACGTCGGCGGAGTGCAACAACTCGTTCAAATCGCGCTCGTAATCGAGCATCAGGCGCAGGTAGATCTCGGCCTTGGATTTGAAGTGCTTGTAGATCGTGCCTTTGCCGATACCGACTGCATCAGCAATCATCTCGACGGTGACACTGTCTTCACCTTGTTCGAGGAACAGCTTGAGCGCGGTATCGAGAATTTCTTGCTCGCGGCGACGAAACTCACGGACCTTACGAGGTTCTTTATGCATAAGAAAAGGTCTGTAGGGGTCAAAATTCGAAGCCGCGTATTATGCCTAAATTACGCAAAAATGCACGGATCATCCGACCATATCTATGTTTCTTGAGTATTTCCTGCAGGGTGGCCTATTGATGAGAACTCTTCTGAAGCGCACGTATTCCAAATTTGTTTAAAAACCTTGGCCGACAAACTGGACTCGGCGAAATACTGATCAATACTTGAACTGTCGGCGAGGCATCTCCCCCAAGTGTCGCGCCGATATTGGTACCAATGGACCGCGTACCATTGTTTTACTCCTAATGGTCTTAACCCGGATTCACCCCCCAGAACCCGGGTTTTTTTTGCCTGCGATTTAACCTTTCACATGCGCCATCGGAAACAGGCGCTTGAAGTTTTCCGTCGTCTGCTCGGCAAATCGCTCGAAAGGCTCACCACGCAACATTGCCAGAAATTCCGCTACCTCACGTACGTATTGCGGCAGGTTCGGCTTGCCACGATAGGGGATTGGGGCCAGGTACGGCGAGTCGGTTTCCACCAGCAACCGGTCGGCCGGCACCTTGCTCGCCACATCACGCAATGCATCGGCATTGCGGAACGTGACAATCCCGGACAGAGAAATGTAATAACCCATGTCCAGCGCGGCCTTCGCCATGTCCCAGTCCTCGGTGAAGCAATGCAGCACGCCCGCCTGGGGCAACGCCGCTTCACGCAGCAGGTTCAAGGTATCGGCGCGGGCGCCACGGGTATGGATGATCACCGGCTTGCCCGTCTGCCGCGCGGCTTGCAGATGCAATCTGAAAGACGCTTGCTGCAATTCCGCCGCTTCCGGCTCGTAGTGGTAATCCAGGCCGGTTTCACCGATGGCCACCACCCGTGGGTGATTGAGTTCATGCAGCAGCCAGTCCAGCGCAGGTGCCGCCCCCGGTTGTACATCCAGAGGATGCACGCCGACCGAACAGTCGACATCCTCATAGCGCTCGGCCAGGGCTTTGACGTCAGCGGCGTTGTCGGCGCTGACACCGATGCACAGAAAGTGCCCTACCCCACGCTGGCGCGCCGCATCAAGAGCGGCGTCCAGGGAGCCTTCATGGGCGGCGAGGTCGAGGCGATCAAGGTGGCAATGGGAATCTACGAGCATAAAGGGCTGCAACTTACATCGTATGAGTGGGACGGTCGGACTTCGGGGCTCCGGCCAGATAGGTTTCGATTCGACTGCGCACGGGGACAACATGCCGTTGCGCGGCGCGAGGCTGACAGACTCATTCTGCTGACCTCCACTGCTGATACTCAGAGTCTAGGCCCGGACTGTCATCTCTGGGTAGGCAGGGAGGCCCATTGCACCAGCAGCGCCTCCAGTAGCAACACCCGATTGAGGTTGGCCTTGCTCAGCACCTTCTGGCGCTGGGCGAGGATCCAGTCCTGGATATTCAGGACTTTGTCCTGTCCGGTTTTCTGCGCCAGGTACTGAATGACTTTGCGCATGTCCGTCAACCCGAGCCCTTCTTCATCCTGAGTCAGCTGGTAGCGAAGGATCAGGCTCGACCAATCGCAGAACCAGTCGAACAGCAGCAACAACGGAATCGCGTTCCAGCCTTCAGCCAGTTGCGTCGGCGATTGCTGCTGCTTGAGCAACTTTTTCACCCCATCGACCACTTGCGCGCGTTGTTCGCGTACGCCCTGGGCGTGCAGGTTGACGGCGGCCAAAGGCGAACCGGCGGCCAGGGTCAGCAATTCGATGCGCTCTTCTTCCGAACAGTCCGGCAATGCCCTGGCCAGCCACGCCAGACTCATGGCCTCGCTCGGCAGCGGACAAGCCTGCTGTACGCAGCGGCTCTTGATGGTAGGCAAGAGACGACTGGGCTGGTGGCTGACCAGCAGCAATACCGTATCGCCGGACGGCTCTTCAAGACTTTTGAGCAAGGCGTTGGCGGCATTGATGTTCATCGACTCGACTGGCTCGATCAGTACCACTTTGCGACCGCCCAGTTGTGCGGTTTGAACCACGAAGCTGACCAGATCGCGGACCTGATCGACCTTGATCGCCTTGTCGGCCTCTTCCGGTTCGAGAATGTAGTTATCGGGATGACTGCCGGCCTTGAGCAACAAACAGGATTTGCATTCGCCACAGGCATCTTGCGACGTTGGGCGCTGGCACAGCAGGCTGGCCATCAAACGCTCGGCCAGCGCACGCTTGCCGATCCCGGCCGGGCCATGCAGCAAATAGGCGTGAGCATGCTGTGTACGGCCTGCCAGTTGCTGCCAGAGGCTGTCCTGCCAGGGGTAGGCTTCAGCCACGGGTCAGCTCCAGCAGACGCGGCAACAAGCCATCCAGGGAGTGCTGAACCTGCGCCAGCGGTTGCGCAGCATCGATCAGCACGTATCGAGCCGGCTCCGCGGCCGCGCGCTTGAGGAAGGCACTGCGTACCGCATCGAAGAAGGTCCTGCCTTCAAGTTCGAAGCGATCCAGGCGACCACGGGCACTGGCGCGAGCCAGGCCCACCTCAACCGGCAAGTCGAATATCAGCGTCAGGTCGGGACGCAAATCGCCCTGCACAAAGGTTTCCAGCGTGGCGATACGCTCCAGCGACAATCCGCGACCGCCGCCCTGGTAGGCGTAGGTCGAATCGGTAAAACGATCGCACAACACCACGGCACCACGGGCCAACGCCGGGCGAATCACTTCGGCCAGGTGCTGGGCGCGCGCAGCGAACACCAGCAGCAACTCAGTGTCCGGATTCATCACTTCGTCGACCGGCGCCAGCAACACTTCGCGAATGCGCTCGGCCAGAGGCGTACCACCGGGCTCACGGGTCAGTACCACCTCGATACCTGCGGCGCTCAGGCGCTCGGCGAGGTATTCGCGATTGGTACTCTTGCCCGCGCCTTCGGGGCCTTCCAGAGTAATAAACAAGCCAGTCACAGGCAGTCCTTAGTCAGAGTCATTGCGGGCTTTGCGGTGCGTTTGCTTCCGGCTCGGGGGCGGAAGCAGGTTCAGGTTCAGATTCTTGCGGCTGTACTGGCGCCAGAACCTCGGGCGCGGTATTGGGCGAAGCGGCCGGGATCGGCGCCTGGTCCTGTTCAGCCTGAGATTCGGAAGCGGGTGTGTCCGGGGCTCGAGATGTCGGCGCCTGCGCTTCCACAGGCGGGGATTCCTCTACCGGAGTTTGCGTTGTCTCGGACGCACCGACCGGCGCCGGGCTGGAGCGATAATCGGCGCGGCGCTTGAGTTGGAACTCTCGCACGGCGTTGTTATGAGCGTCCAGGTCATCGGAGAACACATGACTGCCATCACCACGCGCCACGAAATAGAGGCTGTTGCCCGCCACCGGATTCAGCGCCGCGTGAATCGCTTCGCGGCCGACCATCGCAATCGGCGTCGGCGGAAGCCCCGCAATCACATAGGTGTTGTAAGGCGTCGGTTCCTTGAGATGGGCGCGGGTCAATTTGCCGCTGTATCGATCACCGAGGCCATAGATCACTGTCGGATCGGTTTGCAACAGCATGCCGATCGCCATGCGCCGCACGAACACGCCGGCAATTTGCCCGCGCTCCTGTGGCACGCCGGTTTCCTTTTCCACCAGCGAGGCCATGATCAGCGCCTGGTAGGGCTCGGTGTACGGCACGTCGGCCGAGCGCTGGTTCCATTCCTTGGCCAGCACCTCGTCGAGGCGATCGTAGGCCGTTTTCAGCAACTCGGCGTCGGTCATGCCACGCACGAAACGATAGGTGTCGGGGAAGAAACGCCCCTCAGGGAAAATCCCGGCATGGCCGAGCTTGTCCATGACCTGGGTGTCGCTCAAACCCTTCAGGGTATGTTCGAGCTTCTCCTCTTTGGCCAGGGCCGCACGGACTTGATGAAAGGTCCAGCCTTCGACAAGGGTCACACTGTACTGCACCATTTCCCCACGCTTCCACAGGTCGATCAGACCTTCGACGGTCATGCCGGGAAGCATGCGGTATTCGCCGCTGTGCAGGGGCTGTTTAGGCAGGTTGAAGCGCCAGTAAACCCGCAGCCAGAAAGCATCCTTGATGAGGCCATCGGCTTCGAGTCGCAGGAAGGTGCGGTTGGGCGTGGTGCCTTTGGGCACCTCCAGCAGTTCTTCCTGAGCAATGTTCAGCGGCTGCACCAGCGCCGAATGAATTTTCCAGGCGCAAGTGCCCAACATCAGCCCCGCCAGAACCAGTCCGGTTTCCAGCAGCAGCAAGAATTTACGTCTCACGTATCAAGCATCCAGTAGCGCACAGGCAATGGTTTGGAGTTTACGGGTGAGCGGCCCAACCGGCCAGCTCAGTGCGGCATAGGCATGCACCGGCCAAACGCCATACACGCTGTTGCAGACAAAGACTTCGTCAGCCCATTGCAGCTGTTCAAGCGTGATATCAGTGATTTGCGTGGCAATACCCAGTGACTCGGCTTGAAACAATAATTCGGCACGCATCACACCCGCCACGCCACAGCGCTTGAGGTCTGCCGTGACGAGCACGCCATCGCGCACCAGGAACAGATTGCTGAATACACCCTCGATCACCCGACCGGCCTGATCGAGCATCAAGCCTTCGGCATGTTCGGTGTCTTGCCACTCGGAGCGGGCGATGACCTGCTCCAGCCGATTCAAATGCTTGAGACCTGCAAGCAGCGGCTGTTTGGACAACCGAGTCGTGCATGGAAACAGGCGAATGCCTTGCTCCGCATGAATCGCGGGATAAGCAGCGGGTGGATTGCCTTGCAGGATACGCCGGGCCTGAGCCGATGGATCAGGGGCATAACCTCGCAGACCGTCGCCGCGAGTAAGGATGAGCTTGAGCACCCCTTCACCCAGGGCGCCAGCGTAGGCCACCAGCTCGTTGCGGATCAGCCCGGGATCGGTAGCGATGGCCAGGCGCGAACAACCTTCTGCCAGACGCGACAGATGCCGGTCCAGCAACAGCGGTTTCCCACCGCGCACGGCAATGGTCTCGAACAGACCATCGCCGTAAGCCAGGCCGCGATCCTTCAGCGACAAAGCGTCAGCCGGCTGACCGTCGACCCAGCTGTCCATCAGCCTGCAAACCGGCGGAACACCAGCGAACCGTTGGTACCGCCAAAACCGAAGGAGTTGGACAGGACCACATCGATATCCATATTGCGCGCGGTGTGCGGCACGAAATCGAGATCACAGCCTTCGCCCGGCTCATCAAGGTTGATAGTCGGTGGCGCGACCTGACTGTTGATCGCCAGCACGCTGAAGATTGCCTCGACCGCACCCGCCGCACCCAGCAGGTGACCGGTCATCGACTTCGTCGAACTGACCGCCAGCTTGTAAGCGTGATCGCCAAACACCGATTTGATCGCATTGGCTTCGGCGAGGTCGCCCGCAGGAGTCGAAGTACCGTGGGCGTTGATGTACTGCACTTGATCGCCATTGACCTTGGCATCGCGCAAGGCATTGGTGATGCAACGCGCAGCACCTGCGCCATCGGCAGGCGGCGAAGTCATGTGATACGCGTCGCCACTGGTACCGAAACCGATCAATTCGGCATAGATGGTCGCGCCACGGGCCTTGGCGTGTTCAAGTTCCTCCAGAACCAGGGCACCTGCGCCATCAGACAGTACAAAACCATCACGGCCTTGGTCCCATGGACGGCTGGCACGGGTCGGCTCGTCGTTGCGCGTCGACAGTGCGCGGGAGGCACCGAAGCCGCCCATGCCCAGGCCGCAGGCCGCCATCTCGGCACCGCCGGCAATCATGACGTCGGCTTCATCGTACATAATGTTGCGGGCCGCCATGCCGATGCAGTGTGTACCGGTGGTGCATGCCGTGGCGATGGCGTAGTTAGGCCCCTGTGCACCCAAGTGGATGGACAGGAAACCGGAAATCATATTGATGATCGAGCCAGGCACGAAAAACGGAGATATCCGTCGCGGGCCAGTCTCATGCAACGTGCGGCTGGTTTCTTCGATATTGGTCAGACCGCCAATACCCGAGCCCATGGCGACGCCTATGCGCTCACGGTTGGCGTCGGTAACTTCCAGACCGGCGTTGCGTACCGCCTGAAAACCTGCGGCCAGACCGTACTGAATGAACAGGTCGAGCTTGCGAGCTTCCTTGACCGACAGGTATTCCTCGACATTGAAGCCCTTTACCGAGCCGCCAAAACGGGTGGAATAGGCAGAAAGGTCGGTGTGTTCGATCAGACCAATGCCACTGCGGCCAGCCAGAATGCCCTGCCAGCTGCTCGGCACATCCGTGCCCAGTGGCGACAACATACCCATACCGGTGACTACGACGCGTCTACGCGACACAGCACTCTCCTTTTTTCAAATGACGACTTTGCATCAGGCCTAAAGAAAAAACCGCACGCCATGTGGCAGTGCGGTTTTTCCATGACAGCGAGCAACGATTACAAACTATTACGCCTGGTGGGCAGTAACGTAATCGATAGCAGCTTGTACAGTAGTGATCTTCTCAGCTTCTTCGTCAGGGATTTCGGTCTCGAATTCCTCTTCCAGAGCCATCACCAGCTCAACGGTGTCAAGGGAGTCAGCACCCAGGTCTTCAACGAAGGAAGCAGTGTTGACCACTTCTTCTTCTTTAACGCCCAGTTGCTCGGCAACGATTTTCTTGACGCGCTCTTCGATGGTGCTCATACCTTGTTTTCACTCCTAATGGACAAATTCAGGCAGCTGGCCAGTGGGTAAGTGTATAGAAAGACTTTTCAGCTTTTCAACTGAAAGCTTCACTCCTCAAACCCGGTGACCCTCTGCCTATAAATAGATTGCAGCTTTATAACGGATTTTAGACAGCTCGTATGACATTTTTTTGAAGCAATCCGTCACATTTAACTTACATGTACATCCCGCCGTTCACCGGGATTGTAGCCCCGGTCACGTAGGCTGCACCGTCGGATGCAAGAAAAGCGACCACGGACGCGATCTCTTGAGCTTGCCCCAGACGACCCAGCGGAATCTGCGTCTGCAAGGCTTCACGCTGCGCTTCCGGCAATTCGCGAGTCATATCGGTGTCGATGAACCCTGGGGTTACCGAGTTGACCGTAATCGAACGCGAACCGACTTCACGCGCCAGCGCACGGCTGAAACCTTCCAGACCGGCCTTGGCGGCGGCATAGTTTACTTGGCCAGCGTTGCCCATGGCACCCACAACCGAACCAATACTGATAATTCGTCCCCAACGGGCTTTGGTCATGCCGCGCAAAACGCCCTTGGACAGGCGATACAGACTGTTCAAGTTGGTATCGACGACGTCATACCATTCGTCGTCTTTCATGCGCATCATCAGGTTATCGCGGGTGATGCCGGCATTGTTCACCAGAATTGCCGGTGCACCGAACTGCGCCTGAATGTTTGCCAACACAGCCGATACGGACTCGTCGCTGGTGACATTGAGCTCCAGGCCAGTGCCTTGAATGCCGTGTTCCTTGAGGGTGGCGGCAATGCGCTCAGCCCCCGAGGCGGAGGTCGCAGTGCCAACAACGATGGCGCCCTGACGACCCAGTTCCAGGGCGATAGCCTGGCCGATACCGCGGCTTGCGCCGGTGACCAGTGCAACTTTACCTTGCAGACTCATGCAAGTTTCTCCTGATTCAGGCCAGCGCTGCGCGGGCGGCAGCGAAAGCGTCTGGGGTATTGAGGTTGGAAGTCGATACGCCATCGGCGCAACGTTTGTTCAGACCGGCCAGCACTTTACCCGGGCCGCACTCGACCAGATTGGTCGCGCCCTTGGCTGCCAGCGCCTGGACCGACTCGACCCAGCGTACAGGCTTGTAAAGCTGTTCAAGCAGGTCGCGCTTGAGGATTTCCAGATCGACTGGCACATCGGCACTGACGTTCTGTACCACAGGAATCTGTGGTGCCTGCCAGTCGATCGCAGCGATCGATTCAGCGAAACGCTCGGCGGCCGGACGCATCAGCTCGCAATGAGACGGCACGCTGACCGGAAGCGGCATGGCGCGCTTGGCACCACGAGCCTTGCAGCCTTCGATGGCACGCTCGACCGCAGCCTTGGCACCGGCAATAACCACCTGACCCGGAGAGTTGAAGTTGACGGCACTGACCACTTCGCCTTGCGCCGCTTCGGCACAGGCCGCCAGAACATCAGCATCGTCCAGACCGAGGATGGCGGCCATGCCACCCTGCCCGGCCGGTACGGCTTCCTGCATCAGCTGACCACGGCGCTCGACCAGTTTCACCGCATCGCCCAGGCTCAGACTGCCTGCCGCGACCAGCGCGCTGTATTCACCCAGGCTGTGACCGGCTACATAAGCCGGGCGCGCGCCACCTTCCGCCAGCCACAGGCGCCACAAGGCGATCGAGGCGGTCAGAATGGCCGGCTGGGTTTTATCGGTTTGATTGAGTTGCTCTTCCGGCCCTTGCTGGGTCAGTGCCCACAGGTCGTAACCCAAAGCATCGGAAGCTTCTTTGAATGTTTCGAGGACAACCGGATGTTGCGCGCCCAACTCGGCCAGCATGCCGAGGGACTGCGAACCTTGTCCCGGAAAGACGAATGCGAGGGAAGCAGACATGTAACAAGCCCCTAATGATCTTGTCGTCGGAGAGTTGACGCCCCGCTCTGGGGACGCAAGAAACTGACAGTTGGATGGCCAATTAAACTGAGCGGTCACATTTAAGCATTGTCCGACGAAAACGCCTAAAGCAACAAATCCTCCAGACGACCGTGAATGCGTTCCGGCAGGTTTTCCTGTATCTCGATCAAGGCACGGGAAATTGCACTCTGAAACCCCAGCACCCCGGCAGAACCGTGGCTTTTTACCACAATGCCCTGCAAACCGAGGAAACTGGCACCGTTATGCCGCGCAGGCGCCAGATCGGCTTGCAGTCGTTTCATCAGCGGCAGGGCTAACGCACCGACCATGCGAGACGGCAGGCTTTTCTTGAATAGCGCTTCGATACGCCCGGCAATCATGGTCGCCAACCCTTCGCTGGATTTGAGCAGGATGTTGCCGACAAACCCGTCACACACCACCACATCCGCCTCACCACGATACAAGCCGTCACCTTCGACGAAACCGATGTAGTTGATACCACGAGCGCGTTGCAGCAAGGTTGCAGCGAGCTTCACTTGCTGATTGCCCTTGATGTCTTCGGTACCAATATTCAGCAACGCCACGCGCGGACGCACGATACCCAGGGTTTCTGCGGCAACCGAGCCCATCACCGCAAACTGCAACAGATGCTCGGCACTGCAATCGACATTGGCGCCCAGATCGAGTAACTGGCAATAACCCTTCTGCGTCGGGATCGCTGCGACCATGGCCGGCCGGTCGATCCCCGGCAAGGTCTTGAGTACGAATCGAGACAACGCCATCAGCGCCCCGGTATTGCCGGCACTGACACAAGCCTGGACCTTGCCGTCGCGCAACAGCTCAAGCGCCACACGCATCGAAGAGTCGGGTTTACCGCGAAGGGCCTGAGCAGGTTTTTCATCCATGGTGATGACTTCGGACGCCGGTGCAATCGACAGGCGCGAGCGATCCACAGCCGATTGGCCAGCGATCAATTCTTCAAGGAGGGAGGGTTGACCGACAAGGGTCAGGTGCAGCGAGGATGTAGCAGACAGGCAAGCAAGGCTGGCCTGAACAATGCTGCGGGGACCGAAGTCCCCGCCCATTGCGTCAATCGCGATGACTTGAGCGGACAAGTGATTACTCGTCAGCGCCCTTGTCGATCACTTTACGGCCACGGTATACACCTTCTGGCGATACGTGGTGACGCAGGTGAACTTCACCGGTGGTTTTTTCTACAGACAGGGTGCTAGCCTCGAGAGCGTCGTGCGAACGGCGCATGTCACGGGCAGAGCGGGATTTTTTGTTCTGCTGAACAGCCATAATTGATTAACTCCTAAACGTTTGGGTCACGCTTTAACTGCGCCAATACACTGAACGGGTTGGACCGCGTTACCTCGTCCTCGCTCGGTTCGGGCTCATCTGCTCCCGCCGGCTGCTGGCATTCTTCCGGATGATGAGCAGGCACAATGGGCAAGGCGAGCAGAAGCTCCTCCTCGATCAGTGACTGCAGATCCAATGGATCTTCGCCCAGTTCCAGCACGTCATAACCTTTCGGCAACGACTGGGTATTCGCACCCTCCTTCACCACAGCATAACTGCATTCGCTATGGATCGGCAGGGTGACCAGCTCAAGACAACGCTGGCAAACCATTTTGACTTCAGTGTCGATAAAGCTGTGGATGACCACAGATTTACGTTCATCTCGTTCAAAAACGAATTTAGCCTGCACCGTACCGACATTGTCGGAAAGCGGGTCGCAGAGTCTCTCCAAATCGGCCAGCAGCATTTCACCTTGAAGGGTGGTGCCACGATCAGCCAATTTGCGCGGGTCAACGTGAGGTGGAATCGGGTCATTCAACATAGGCGCAGCATTATAGGGATGCACCCGCCCATGTCAAAGGAAATTCAGCCCTGTCCGTCACTTGCAAGCCTCCGCTAGAATCCCCGCCTGCCCCCTGGAGATACCCATGCTGCCTTTATTACTCGCTTCCGGCTCGCTCTACCGCCGGGAATTGCTGGCCCGCCTGCAACTGCCATTCACCTGCAGCTCGCCGGATATCGACGAAAGTCATCGCCCGGGCGAGTCCGCCGTTGATCTGGTCAAACGCCTCGCCGAGGAAAAAGCACGAGCACTGGCCGGCAACCATGACGCCCATCTGATCATCGGCTCCGACCAGGTCGCCGTGCTCGGCGACAGGATCATCGGCAAACCCCACACCTTCGAAAAAGCCCGTGAGCAGCTGCTGGCCTCCAGCGGCGCCAGTGTCACCTTCCTGACCGGTCTGGCCTTACTCAACAGCCGGACCGGTCACTGCCAGGTCGACTGCATTCCCTTCACCGTGCACATGCGCACACTCGACACTGCAGGCGTCGAGCGCTATCTGCACGCAGAACAACCCTACGATTGCGCTGGCAGCTTCAAGGCTGAAGGCCTCGGGGTCAGCCTGTTTCAGAGCACTGAAGGCCCTGATGCCACCAGCCTCGTCGGTCTGCCGCTGATTCGCCTCGTAGACATGCTGCTGGTCGAAGGCGTGCAAATCCCCTGAAAAGCAAAAAATCGCAGCCTACTGCAGCCCCTACGATGGACGCGAATCCCTGCAGGAGCTGCCGTAGGCTGCGATCTTTTTCTGTAACCGGACCGTTAGCGCAACGATGGACCGTTAAACCCCATCCACATCGCCAAATGCTCAGCCACGCTGGCTCCGAGCTTTTTCGAGAAGCGATCGAACGGCGACTCCTGAACAGTGAAGTCCACCAGCTCTTTTTCGCCGATTACATCACGCGCAACATAACTGGCATTGCCCAGACCATCGATCAACCCAAGCGGCAACGCCTGTTCTCCGGACCAGACCAGCCCGGAAAACAGCTCCGGATGCTCCTTATCCTTCAGGCGTTCGCCACGCCCCTGCTTGACGCTGTTGATGAACTGCTTATGGGTCGTATCCAGCACCCCTTGCCAGAAGGCAGTTTCTTCAGGCTTCTGTGGCTGGAACGGATCGAGAAACGATTTGTGTTCGCCGGAATTATAGGTACGACGCTCGACACCCAGCTTCTCCATGGTACCGACAAAGCCATAACCGGCCGCCGTCACACCGATAGAACCCACCAGGCTCGCCTTGTCGGCGTAGATCTGATCAGCCGCACTGGCAATGTAATAGGCACCCGAGGCACCGAGATCGGAAATTACCGCGTACAGCTTGGTATCGGGATGCAATCCACGCAGACGGCGGATTTCGTCATAGACATAACCCGACTGCACCGGACTGCCGCCCGGACTGTTGATACGCAGAATGACACCCTTGACCTTCTCGTCGTCAAAAGCAGCCCGCAAACTGCCAACGATGTTGTCAGCGCTGGCCGGCTCCTTGTCGGCGATCATGCCGTTCACGTCGATCAGCGCGGTGTAGTTGCCGCTGCGTGCAGCCACTTTTTCCATGTCCATCAACGGCGAGAACAGCACCAGCGCAATAAACAGGTACACAAAGGTCAGCAGCTTGAAGAAAATCCCCCAGCGACGAGACCGGCGCTGCTCCTGCACACCGGCCAGCAGTGTCTTTTCCAGAAGCTTCCAGCTCTTTTCGTCACCGTTCTCTGCGCCCGCCTTGGCGGGCGCTTTCCATTCGTCGGCCATACCATCTACCCCGGCAAATAACCTGTTAAGCCCGCTGATTCAGCCAGGCATGCAATTCTGAAAAGCGATCAATGGCCAGCCGCGGCCCGAACAACTTCAGCGCTTCGATCGACTGGGCGCCATAACTGACAGCCACCGAGTCCATACCGGCATTGCGCGCCATCTGCAAATCGAAGGACGAGTCACCGACCATCAACGCCTGCTCCGGGCGGACGTCGCAATGAGCGAGGATCTGTTCAAGCATTAGCGGATGTGGCTTGCTGGCAGTCTCGTCGGCCGCGCGAGTGATGTCGAAGTAACCTTCCCAGCCGTGGGATTTCAGCACCCGGTCCAACCCACGACGCGCCTTGCCGGTCGCGACAGCCAGATGATAACCCTCGGCTCGAAACGCTTCGAGCGACTCGACTACACCCTCGAACAACGGCGAAGGCACGGCCTCTGACGCGATGTAATGATCCGCATAGTGCTGACGAAACGCCACCAGCTCTGCATCACCGATTTCGGGATACAACGTTCGGATCGCCTCCGGCAACCCGAGACCGATGATGCCCTTGACGGCGAAATCATCACGCAACGGGAAACCGGATCGTTCGGATGCCACGTGCATCGCTTCGACAATCCGACCAATGGAGTCGGCCAACGTGCCATCCCAATCGAAGATCAGCAGCTTGTAATCAGATGGGTGCACTCAGGCGCTCCACGGTTTTTGCCCACATTTCATCGACAGGCGCCTGAAGCTTCAGCTCGCCACCATCGGGCAGCGGCACGGTCAGCATATAGGCGTGCAGGAACAGGCGTTTACCGCCCAGATCACGGATTTCCTTGCTGAAATCGTCATCGCCGTATTTGGTGTCGCCGGCAATGCAGTGTCCGGCGTGCAGGGTATGGACGCGAATCTGGTGGGTTCGACCGGTGATCGGCTTGGCCTCGATCATGGTGGCAAAGTCACCGAAGCGACGCAGGACCTTGAACACAGTCACAGACTCCTTGCCCTCTTCCTCGTCGACCTCGACCATACGCTCACCGGAGCGCAGATTGCTCTTGCCCAGCGGCGCGCGGACTTGCTTGATCGAAGAGGCCCAATTACCACGAACCAGCGCCATGTAGCGCTTATCGACGCCATCGCCGCGCAGTGCTGTGTGCAAATGACGCAGCATGCTGCGTTTTTTGGCAATCATCAGCAGGCCGGAGGTATCCCGATCCAGACGATGGACCAGTTCAAGCTCCTTGGCGTCAGGGCGCAACTGGCGGAAGGCTTCGATAACGCCGAAGCTCAGGCCGCTGCCGCCATGTACCGCGATCCCGGCGGGCTTGTTGATCACGATCAGCGCCTTGTCTTCATAGACAATCGAGGCTTCGAGCCGCTGCAGCAGCCCTTGGGCCAAGGGCACCGGCTCGTCACGCTCAGGCACGCGAACCGGCGGCACGCGCACGATGTCGCCCGCCTGCAGCTTGTATTCGGGCTTGATCCGGCCCTTGTTCACCCGCACTTCGCCTTTGCGCAAAATGCGGTAAATCAAGGTCTTGGGCACGCCTTTGAGCCGAGCGAGAAGGAAGTTATCAATACGTTGGCCGGCATATTCCGGCGAGACCTCAAGCAGTTGTACGCCTGGAGTCGAGGGGGCAGTAGTCGTCATGGCGCGGATGATATCAATTTTTTATGGAATTGAAGCACTTAATCATTACTGCTATAGTCGCGAACGCCGCCAAAAGCGGCCTGGACAGCGGACCAACGGTCAAAAACCGACCCTGACCAACGCAATTCACCAGGACGCGAGGCCGTCCTACGGGGCTTTAGCTACGTAACGGTGGAGTTTGCAGGTGTAACGAGCGCAGGTGACATGAGGCCTGAATCACGCCGCAAAGCAGAGTTTTTCACTCGCCACGCGAGCCATATTCACGGCCAGTTCACAAAGTGCAGTCAGCTGCGAATGACCCCGAGCGAACGCTTCGGAAACAAACGCCTAAATTAGCCATGATGCGTGACCTCCCCTTTTCGGAGCTCACGGTAAATGCCAACCCGCTGCGGATTCTGCGCGCGGCAGCACCCGAATTATCAGGGATACGTGTAGGGTGGAGATGCACAACCGCTGGACTGTGTAGCAATAGGCTTTATCAAGACGCTTCATCTCGTCCACAGCCGCCGGTTGATTCCTCCTCCTGACTGAGTGCTTAAGTAGCCACAGCAAGCAGGACGCGTACGTCGCGATGCAGGCCCACATTGGCCGGACATCGCTGGACACGGGAATGGCCAACCACTCCCGACGCACCTGACACCGACCGTGAGAAGTCGTGTGTGCCGAACGCCGTTTCCGGCAGCCCGGAAACCGACGGTACTACATGAAAAGAATGCTGATTAACGCAACTCAACCTGAAGAGTTGCGTGTTGCACTGGTAGATGGCCAGCGCCTCTACGACCTGGACATCGAATCCGGTGCACGCGAGCAGAAGAAGGCCAACATCTATAAAGGCCGGATTACTCGCATCGAACCAAGCCTTGAAGCTGCCTTTGTCGATTTCGGCTCTGAGCGCCACGGCTTCCTGCCCCTCAAAGAAATCTCCCGCGAATACTTCAAGAAAGCCCCCGAAGGCCGCGTCAATATCAAGGACGTCCTGAGCGAAGGCCAGGAAGTCATCGTACAGGTCGAAAAAGAAGAGCGTGGCAACAAGGGCGCAGCCCTGACCACCTTCATCAGCCTGGCCGGTCGTTACCTGGTACTGATGCCGAACAACCCGCGTGCCGGCGGTATTTCCCGTCGCATCGAAGGTGAAGAGCGCAATGAACTGCGTGAAGCCCTGAACGGTCTGGTTGCCCCGGCCGACATGGGTCTAATCGTGCGCACTGCCGGCCTGGGCCGCAGCAGCGAAGAAATGCAGTGGGACCTCGATTACCTGCTGCAACTCTGGACCGCCATCAAAGAAGCGTCGCTGGATCGTTCCGCGCCATTCCTGATCTACCAGGAAAGCAACGTGATCATCCGTGCCATCCGCGATTACCTGCGCCAGGACATCGGCGAAGTGCTGATTGACAGCGTCGAAGCCCAGGACGAAGCCCTGACCTTCATTCGCCAGGTCATGCCGCAGTACGCCAGCAAGATCAAGCTGTACGAAGACAGCGTTCCACTGTTCAACCGCTTCCAGATCGAAAGCCAGATCGAGACCGCCTTCCAGCGCGTCGTCGAACTGCCTTCCGGCGGCTCCATCGTGATCGATCCGACCGAAGCCCTGGTGTCCATCGACATCAACTCGGCGCGCGCCACCAAAGGCAGCGATATCGAAGAAACCGCCCTGCAGACCAACCTTGAAGCCGCCGAAGAAATCGCCCGTCAGTTGCGCCTGCGCGACATCGGCGGCCTGATCGTCATCGACTTCATCGACATGACCCCTGCCAAGAACCAGCGCGCCGTGGAAGAGAAAGTCCGCGAATGCCTGGAAGCCGACCGCGCTCGCGTGCAAGTCGGCCGCATCTCGCGCTTCGGCCTGCTGGAAATGTCCCGTCAGCGCCTGCGTCCATCCCTGGGTGAAAGCAGTGGCATCGTTTGCCCTCGCTGCAGCGGCACCGGCATCATCCGTGACGTTGAATCGCTGTCGCTGGCGATCCTGCGCCTGATCGAAGAAGAAGCACTGAAAGACCGCACTGCTGAAGTGCGCGCCCAGGTGCCGATCCCGGTCGCAGCATTCCTGCTCAACGAAAAACGCAACTCGATCACCAAGATCGAACTGCGCACCCGTGCCCGCATCGTCATTCTGCCGAACGATCACCTCGAAACGCCGCACTTCGAAGTTCAGCGTCTGCGCGATGACAGCCCGGAAGCCGCCACCAACCAGTCCAGCTACGAAATCGCCGCTGCCGCTGCCGAAGTGGAAGAAGTCCAGCCAGCCGCTGCGACCCGCACCCTGGTTCGCCAGGAAGCCGCGGTCAAGACGGCTCCGGCCCGCGCCAACGCTCCGGTTCCGACCGAAGTCGTCGCTCCCGTTGCCGCACCGGTTGCCGCGCCAGAGCCAAGCCTGTTCAAAGGCCTGGTGAAGTCGCTGGTCAGCCTGTTCGCCACCAAGGAAGAGCCAGCCGCTCCGGTCGTGGTTGAAAAACCGGCTACCGAGCGCCCTGCCCGCAACGAAGAGCGCCGCAACGGTCGTCAGCAGAGCCGCAACCGTAACGGTCGCCGCGATGAAGAACGCAAGCCTCGCGAGGAACGGGCACCGCGCGAAGAACGCGCACCACGTGAACCACGCGAAGAGCGTCAGCCACGCGAAGTCCGCGAAGAAACCCCGGCGGTAGCTCGCGAAGAACGCGCACCTCGCGCGCCCCGTGAAGAACGTGCACCGCGTGCTCCGCGTGAAGACCGCAAACCACGTGGCGAGCGTGAAGAGCGTGTACGTGAACTGCGCGAGCCTCTGGATGCCGCTCCGGCCGCCGCTGCTACCGCTGAAGAACGTCCGGCCCGTCAGCCACGGGAAGAACGCGCTCCACGCCCACCGCGTGAAGAACGCCAACCGCGCGCCGAGCAAGCCGCTGCCGCCGTTGCCGAAGAAGAGCTGCCAACCAACGAAGAGCAACTGCAGGAAGAAGGTCAGGACGGCGCCGAAGGCGATCGCCCACGCCGCCGCTCCCGTGGCCAGCGTCGTCGCAGCAACCGTCGCGAGCGTCAGCGTGATGCCAACGGCAATGTGATCGAAGGTTCGGATGACTCCGAGTCGAGCGAAAGCAGCGAAGCGCCAAGCACTGCCGATCTGGCCGCCGGCCTGGCTGTTACCGCAGCCGTTGCCAGCACCGTGATCAGCGCTCCGGCCGAAGCACAGGCCAACGAGCAAGCCGAACGCGCCACTGCCGCCACCCTGGAGACAGCTCCGGTCGAAACGCCAGTCGTTGAAGCGACAACGCCGGTCGAAACCACCGCATCGCCGGAAATCGAATTGGCACCCGCGCCTGAGGCACAGCCAGTAGTTGAAGCTGCCGCCGAGCCTGCCATCGTCGCCGAAGCGCCTGCCGTAGTTGCAGAACCTGCGACCGAAGCTGTAACCGAAACCGTGACCGAAACCGTTCGTGAAGTTCGCGAAGAGCAAACCGCGTTCAACTGGGTTGCCGAGCCAGCTGTAGTCGAGTCACCAGCCGCTGAAGCCGAAGTGGCTGAGGCCATGGTCTCCGAGCCAGTGGTTGCCGCTGCCGAACCTGCTCCTGCCGTTGAAGCACCGGTTGTTGCCGAAGTGCCTGCTCCAGTGGTCGAAGTCGCGCCTGTCAGCGCCCTGACGCCAAGCGGCCGTGCGCCGAACGACCCGCGTGAAGTGCGTCGTCGCAAGCGTGAAGCCGAGCGTCTGCAGAAGGAAGCCGAACTGGCTGCCGCTGCTGCTTCGGTTGAAGCGGTTGTCGCTGAAGAACCGGCGCCAGTAGCTGCTGAAGTCATCGAGGCAGCACCTGCCCCGGTTGCCGAGGTTGCTGCCGAACCTGCTGAATCCGCGATCAACGAAGCCCCGCGCTCCGTTCAGGACGCGGTAGAGCAACACGAACAGGCCCAGGAAAAAGAGCACGAGCCTAAACCACTCGTCTGATTCCGTCGGCCACTAAAAAGCCCCGCCTGGTGAACCCAGGCGGGGCTTTTTTACATCCGCGGACTAAACACATTCCCAATGTGGGAGCCTGCTCGCGAAAGCAACATTACATTCAAAATAGATTTCGAGGGAGAGACCGCTTTCGCGAGCAGGCCCGCTCCCACAGGGATCTGCGATTACTTGAAAAACAGCTTTTCAGGCACATCCACATCCCACAACACACCGGGATCATCCACCGTTACTTCAACCACCCGCCCCTGCGCAAACAATGCCTTGGCCCCTCGGTCACCGGATAACGCCATCAACCCCGGACCAAAGTTGCGACCAAACCCCACGGGATGTCCGAATTCGCCCTCCTGCACCGGGACACTGATGCAATCATCGACAACTTGCGCCACGACCTGCCCAATGCTGGACGGCAGGATAAACGGCATATCCCCCAGCACCATCAACCAGCCATTGAGCTGCGCACACGCCGCCACCCCTGCCGCAATGCTGTCACCCATTCCGGTCGACTCGACCAGCACGATCTCGCAGCCATAGGCCTTGGCCATACGGATGACTTGCGGGCGATCCGCGGTGGTCACCAATACACGCTTGTCCAGTTCAGCCGGCAAATTCACCAGCACCTGCTCGATCACCGAACGGACAGCGCCATCGAGCCCCGTACAGTCCGCCAGCAACTTGTCCTTTTCATCGCCTGCAACCTGTCGAAACCGGCTGCCCTGCCCCGCCGCCAGAACGATGACACCGATGGGTTCGTTCATACGCCCTCCCGCAACGGCTTCTTCTGTTTCAGCTCCACACCATTCTTGATCGCCACAATCTCAGCCATCAGCGACAAAGCGATTTCCGCCGGGCTATGGCTGCCAATGTGCAGGCCAATCGGACCGTGCAGCCGCTCAATGGACTGCTGCGACAAGCCTAGTTGAGCCAGATTGTCCCGGCGTTTCTGGCTGTTGACCCGCGAGCCCAGCGCGCCGACATAAAAAGCCCTGGAGTCGAGGGCCGTGAGCAGCGCCATGTCATCCAGACGCGGGTCGTGGGTCAAAGCGACGATGGCCGTGCGTTCGTCTGTCTGAATATTCAGTACAGCCTCGTCGGGCATGCCTGAGACAAATCGGCCGTGCTGTTCTTCCCAGCCGTAGACAAATTCGCGGCGCGGATCGCAGATCAGCACTTCGAAATCCAGAAGCCGCGCCATCTCGGCGACATAACGGGACAACTGCCCCGCGCCGATCAGCAACAAGCGCCAGCGCGGGCCATAGATCGCACGCAGGGTCTGCCCGTCAAACACCAACGCATCCGTTTTGCTGGCGGGCAGCAGAACAACTTCCCCGCTTGCGATATCAAGCGAACGCGCCACGATTTCATGGGCCTCGCAGCGCATCAGCAACTCGGCGACCCATGCCGGGTCGCCTACGCACTCTTCTGTCAGCCGCAATGTGCCACCGCATGGCAAACCAAAACGCGCTGCCTCCTCGCGGGTCACGCCGTAGGTGATCAGTTGCACCGGTGGCCCATCGGCCGGGATTCGGCCGTCGTGCAACCGCGCAATCAGGTCATCCTCTACGCAGCCACCGGACACCGAACCAATCACCACGCCATCTTCACGCAACGCCAGCATGGCGCCAGGCGCCCGGGGTGCAGTACCCCAGGTCTGGACCACGCTGTACAACACCACCCGCTGACCGGCGCGACGCCACTCCAGCACGCTGCGCAAGACGTTCAGATCGACGCTGTCCATCAGGCTCCTGCCTTATTCCAGCCCTGCAGCTGGTAACGAACCGGCAGGTCGCGGATACGTTTACCCGTGGCGGCGAAGATCGCGTTGCACAGCGCCGGGGCAATCGGCGGCACACCCGGCTCGCCGACACCGCCCAACGGCACGTTACCCGGCGGTGTGACCAGGTGCACGGCGACTTCCTTCGGCGCCAGCGACATGCGCGCCACTTCATACATGTGAAAGTTGTCCTGCTGGACCTTGCCGTCCTTGAAACTGATCTCGCCCAGCACCGCATTGCCCAAGCCCATGACGCAAGCGCCCTCGAACTGCGCGCGAATCCGCTCGGGGTTGATCTGCGGCCCGCAGTCCACGGCGATATCAGCCTTGTGCACGATCAACGTGCCATCGTCTTTGACTTCAACCTCGATTACCGCCGCCACGTAGGTCACGAAGCTGTAATGCACTGCCAGACCCAGGCCCCGGCCCTTCGGCAACTCGCGCCCCCAACCGGCGGCCTTGGCGGCGGTTTCCAGCACCGTGCGCAACCGCGCGGTGTCGATCGGATAACGCTCGGGCGATTCGCCGTAGTTCCACTCTTCACTCAAGGTACGCGGATCGATCTGTCGGTCAGGGCCGAGCAGCTTGATCTGGTACTTGAGCGGGTCTTCCTTGGCCTTGTGCGCCAATTCGTCGATAAAGCTCTGAATGGCAAAGCCATGAGGAATGTTCGACACCGAGCGGTACCAGCCCACACGGGTGTGGACGGTCGCCTCGGGGTTTTCCAGGCGGATGTTGGGAATCGCATAAGCCATGTTGGTGAAACCCATGCCCAACTCGAAAGCTGCCTCGTGATTCATGTCTGGTGCGAACAACGCAGTGATGCTCGGTGCCACCGTACGGTGCAACCAGCCGGACGGCAGGCCATCCTTGTTCAGGCTGGCCTTGAGGTGTTCGACCGACACCGTGTGGAAATAGGAGCAATGGATGTCGTCTTCACGGGTCCATTGCACCCGAACCGCCTTGCCAGGGAATTCCTTGGCCAGGATGGCCGCTTCGATGATGAAGTCAGGCTTGGACTTGCGACCAAAACCGCCGCCAAGCAAGGTGACATTGAAGGTGACCTTGTCGAATGGCACGCCCAGGCGTTCGCCAATCCGTTCGCGGGTGACTTGCGGCGCCTGGCTCGGCCCCCAGGCTTCGCACACGCCATCCTTGTAACGGGCGATGGCGACCATTGGCTCCATCGGCGACTGTGACAAATGCGGCAGGTAGTAGGACGCTTCCAGCGTACTGTCGGCGTTTTTCATGGCTTCGTCGATGTTGCCGGCGTTGCGCACCACTTTGCCGGGTTTCAGGGACGCGGCTTCCAGCGCCTTGCGGTAGGCAATGGAGTCGTAGCTGGCGTTGGGACCGTCATCCCATTCGATTTTCAATGCCTCGCGGCCCTTGATCGCCGCCCAGGTATTGTTCGCCACCACGGCGATACCGCCCAGTGGTTGAAACTCCAATGGCAATGGTCGGCTCTCGATCTGCACGACCTTGACCACACCAGGGACTTTCATGGCCGCCGAGCCATCGAAACTCTTGACCTTGCCGCCATACACCGCCGGCCGGGCGATGGTAGCGAACAACATGCCGTCGAAATGCACGTCGGCGCCATACACGGCGCGACCGTTGACGATGTCGTCACCGTCGATGGCCTTGCTACCTTCCTTGCCGATGTAGCGGAATTCCGATGGCTGCTTGAGCCTCAGGCTGTCACGCGCCGGTACGGCCAAGGCACTGGCAGCAGCGGCAAGGGCGCCATACTCCAGCTCGCGACCGGAAGGTTTGTGGATGACTTTATGCAGCTGCGCATGGCATTCGCCCACCGGTACTTTCCACTGGTCGGCAGCAGCCTGTTCCAGCATGGTCCGCGCGGCGGCACCGCAACGGCGCATCGGTTCGAACCAGTGGCGCATGCTACGCGAACCGTCGGTGTCCTGGTTGCCGAAGCGTATCTCGTCGCCCGGCGCCTGCTTCACTTTGACCCGCGCCCAGTCTGCTTCCAGTTCATCGGCCACGACCATGGTCAGACTGGTACGAACGCCCTGGCCCATTTCCGAGCGGTTGCAAACCACAGTCACCGTGCCATCAGTGGCGATACTGACGTATACCTTTGGATCATCGATCCAGCCATTGGGCATACCGTCGGCGCCGAACTTCTTCTCTTTTTCTTCGGCAAAAACGTCTTGCCAGCCCCAGCTCGCAGCGACTACCAGGGCACCAGTGGCACTCACACCCTTGAGGAAACCACGGCGGCTGAGGTTGCTCAGGGCAAAATCATTCGGTAACCGGCTCATGCCTTGGTCTCCTTCAGGTGAGTGGATGCCTGGCGGATGGCGGTCTTGATACGGTTGTAAGTGCCACACCGGCAGATATTGCCGACCATCGCCTCTTCGATCTGTTCGTCGCTCGGGTTCGGATGGGTCTTGAGCAACGCGGTGGCGGACATGATTTGCCCACCCTGGCAATAACCGCACTGGGCCACGGCGGAATCAAGCCAGGCTTGCTGCACGACTTTGCCCACCGGGTCGGCGTGCAGATTATCGATGGTGGTGATGTTCTGCCCGACGACCGAACCGATCGGCGTGATGCAGCTACGCGCCGGAGCGCCTTCGATATGAATGGTACAGGCACCGCACAGGCCCATGCCGCAGCCGAACTTGGTGCCGTTGTAACCGGCCACGTCACGGATTGCCCAGAGCAGCGGCATGTCCTCGGTGACGTCGAGTTGATGGTCTTGACCATTGAGCTTCAGGGTAATCATGGGCACGCCCGCATAGTATTGGGTTATGGGGTCGAGCAATCTGCCGCCGGAAATCGGCGGTTGGCATCACGCAGATCGACTCAGGCTAAAGGGGCTCTCTTATGCCGACGGGGACGTCTGCACCGGGCCTTTGGTGGAACAAATGCATTGCATCGTTAGCTCGCTAAGTTAACGCAGCATTAACAAAAAAGCCCTGCACTTTTCATCAGTGCAGGGCTTTGGATTCAACCTTGAAAGCTTAGCTTCAATACCGGTTCGGCTCCATTTCCAGATCGACATGGAAACGTTCAGAAATGTCTTTCTGGATACGCTGCGCCAGGTCGAGTAATTGCAACCCCGTCGCGCTGCCGTAATTGACCAGCACCAGCGCCTGCAATTTGTGCACACCCGCATCGGCTTCGCGGAAACCTTTCCAGCCCGCTCGCTCGATCAGCCAGCCGGCGGCCAGCTTCATCTGCCCGTCCGGTTGCGCGTAAGCCACCAGATCCGGGTACTGGCCTTTGAGCCGGGCTACCAGCGCCGCCGACACCAAGGGGTTCTTGAAGAAACTGCCGGCGTTGCCGAGCACCGCAGGGTCCGGGAGCTTTTCGTTGCGAATGCTGCAAATGGCCAGGCTGACATCGGTGGGGGTCGGATGCTCGATACCTTGCTCGGTCAGGCGCTGACGCACCGGGCCGTATTCCAGATGCAGGTGTGCGGTGCGATCAAGGGTGAAACGCACGCGCAGGATCAACCAGCGCCCCGGCTCCTGTTTGAACAGGCTGTCACGGTAGGCGAAGTTGCATTCTTCCAGGGTGAAGTCACGCAACTCACCGCTCTGGCGATCGAGGGCAGTCAGGCCGGCGAAAACGTCCTTGATCTCTACCCCATAGGCGCCAATGTTCTGCATCGGGGCTGCACCCACGGTGCCGGGAATCAGGCTGAGGTTTTCCAGTCCCGACAGTCCATGCACCAGCGTGTGTTGCACAAACGGGTGCCAGGGTTCGCCCGCCTCGGCTTCAATCACCACTTTGCTGCCGTCGTCGCTCAGTACGCGAATCCCGCGTGTGGCCATGCGCAGCACCAGCGACGGGATATCGGCCGTCAAAAGCAAATTGCTGCCACCGCCAATCACCAGCAGCGGTACCTCATGCGCCTGTGCGTAGGCCAGGGCTTCGCGCACGTCGGCGTCACTATGGGCCTCGGCAAACAGGCGGGCCTGAACGTCCACGCCAAAACTGTTGTACGGTTTGAGCGAAACCTGCGATCGCACCTGCAAACTCATAACCGTCCCTTCAGTTCGATCACCAGCCGATCACTGGCACGCTCGATCAAGTCCAGCACCTGCTCGAAACCCTGGTCGCCGTCGTAATACGGGTCAGGGACTTCATCGACTTCAGATTCATAGCGGCGCAGGAACAGATCCAGCTCAGCCTTGCCCATGGCCGGCTGCAAGGCCTTCAGGTTGCGCAGGTTGCTGTTGTCCATCGCCAGGATCAGGTCGTACGTGGCGAAATCGGCGCGGGTGACTTGCTGGGCGCGCTGGGCCGACAAGTCATAGCCACGCAGCTTGGCTGCGGCCTGGCTGCGCCTGTCCGGTGCCTTGCCGACGTGCCAGTCACCGGTGCCGGCGGAGGCGACTTCGACTTGATCGGCCAGCCCCGCCACACGCAGTTTATGTCGCAACACACCTTCGGCGGTGGGTGAGCGGCAGATGTTGCCCAGGCAGACAAACAGAACCCGCATCAGGCCTCCAGCAGGCGACGAACGCGCTCTAGGTCTTCAACGGTGTCGACACCGGCCGGCGGCGCGATGAGCGCGTCGGCAACGTGAATCCGTACGCCATGCCAGAGTGCGCGCAGTTGTTCCAGGCATTCGGTATTTTCCAGCCAGCACGGTCCCCAGCTAACGAAGTCATGCAGGAAACCGGCGCGGTAGGCATAGATGCCGATGTGGCGACGGTAAGGCACGCCCTGCGGCAACTGTTCACGACTCTGGGCAAAGGCATCCCGCGCCCATGGCAACGTGGCGCGACTGAAGGTCAGCGCCAAGCCATTGATGTCGCTGACGACCTTGACCACATTGGGATTGAACAGGGTTTCAACGTCTTCGATCGGCTCGCCCAGGGTGGCCATGCGCGCTTCAGTGTGGACCGCCAGGTTGGCGGCGACCTGATCGATCACGCTCGGCGGGATCAACGGTTCGTCACCCTGGACATTAACCACGATGGCGTCTGGCGCCAGGCCCAGTTTCGTCGCGACTTCCGCCAGGCGATCGGTGCCGGAATTGTGATCCTCGCGGGTCATCACCACTTCGGCTCCGAATTCGATGCAGGCCGCGCGGATGCGTGCATCGTCAGTCGCAACCACCACACGCTGGGCGCTGCTTTTGCTCGCCTGTTCCCACACGTGCTGGATCATCGGCTTGCCGGCGATCGACAGCAGCGGCTTGCCCGGCAAGCGGGTGGAGGCGTAACGCGACGGAATGACAACGGTAAAGGCTGTGGTCATTTATCCAGACGCTCGTCGGTGGTCAAGGTGCGGGCTTCGGATTCGAGCATCACCGGGATACCGTCGCGAATCGGGTACGCGAGACCTGCGCCCTTGCTGATCAGTTCGGTCTTGTCGGCGCTGAGTTTGAGCGGGCCTTTGCAGACCGGGCAAGCGAGGATGTCGAGCAATTTGGTGTCCATGAACATTCCCTGGATAAATACGGTTTTAAGGCAACAGACGAGCCGGCAACAGGCGCATCAACTGTGTATCGAACCAGGCCACGAAGGCCGGCGACGGCACAGCATCGACCGCCAGGTACCACCAGTCGGCGGCGGCGAAGGCACGGCACTTCACCGCGTCCTTTTCGGTCATCACCAACGGCAATGACGGGGTGAAATTCAAGGCCTGCACGCTGTATTCGGCGTGGTCGGCGAATGCATGCGGGACTGGCTGCCAGTGTAGCGTTTCGAGGGTCTTGAAGAAACGCTGCGGGTTGCCGATCCCGGCCACGGCGTGCAGCGCCTGCCTTGGGGCAAAGTGGTCGAGGGGACGCCGTTCGCCGCTGCGCAGATTGATCAGTGCGGTCGGTTGTAACTGGAAGGCATAGCCACCCTCGCGGTCATCTGCAGCACCGTTGTAGAGTACCGCGTCGACGCTTTGCAGACGTTCGACCGGTTCGCGCAATGGCCCGGCCGGCAAGCAACGCTGGTTGCCCAAACCACGGGCGGCGTCGATCAACACCAGTTCCAGATCGCGAGCCAGGCGGTAATGCTGCATGCCGTCATCAGAGAGGATGAGGTCCAGTGGCTCGCTGGCCAGCAAGGCTTTGACGGCGCGGCCACGGTCCGGGTCGATCATCAAGGGCACACCCGTGCGCTGAACGATTAACAGCGGTTCGTCGCCGGACATTCCTGCGCTTTGATCTGACTCGACCCGCCACGGCAAGTGCGGGGGTTTGGCGCCGTAACCGCGACTGACCACACCGACCCGCAAGCCGCTGCGCTGGCAATGCTGGATCATCCACAAAATCAGCGGCGTCTTGCCGGTGCCGCCGACAGTGATGTTGCCGACAACGATCAACGGCACAGGCGGCTGATAGATGTCTCCCTCACCCGCCAGGAAACGCTGGCGCTTGTTGTTGACCACGCGCCGGTAGAGCCATTCCAGTGGCTGTAACAACTTCAAGGCCGGATGACCTCGATACCAGGCGGTGAGCAGACGATCGGACATGGCCATCAGGGCGCGGACGGCGCCGCCTCGACTGTAGTCATGCGCAAGTGGTTGAAGCCGAGCTTGCCGGCGGCGTCCATGGCGATGATCACAGACTGATGCTGGGATTTGCCATCGGCGCTGATGGACAGCGGCCGATTGGTATCGCCGTTGGATTCTTTCTGCAGGGCTTCCATCAAGCTGGCCAGGTCGCTTTTCGGCAAGATCTGGTTGTTCACCGAGAACACACCGTCGGCACTGATGGCGATGTCCAGTTGCTTGGTCTGATCTTCAGCCGGCGATCCGCTGACCGCTTCCGGCAAATCAATGCGCAACTGGGTTTCACGCGTAAATGTCGTGGTCACCACGAAAAACAGCAGCAGGATAAACACCACGTCAATCAGCGACGCGAGGTTGATGTCCACGTTCTCCCGTTGCTTGCGGCGGAATTTCACGCTTTGCCCCCAGCGAGATCCACATCTCGGTCGCCCTGGACGACTTCGACCAACTTGATCGCTTCCTGCTCCATGCCCACGACCAGCTCATCGATCCGGCGTTGCAGGAAACGGTGGAAGAACACCGAAGGGATACCGACCATCAGGCCCGCGGCCGTGGTGATCAGCGCCTTGGAGATACCACCGGCCAGTACGGCGGCGTTGGTGGCCATGCCCGTGCCCATGAACGCGCTGAAAATGTCGATCATGCCCAGCACCGTACCCAGCAAGCCCAGGAGTGGCGCCATGGCGGCGATGGTGCCCAGGGCATTGATGTAGCGCTCCAGCTCGTGGATGACCCGTGCAGCCGCCTCTTCGATGCACTCTTTCATGATCTCGCGACCATGCCTGGAGTTGGCCAGGCCCGCCGCCAGGATCTCGCCCAGCGGTGAGTTGGCGCGCAACTCCTTGAGTTTTTCTTTATTGAGTTGCTTGTCCTTGATCCAGACCCAGACCTGCCCAAGCAAGTGCTCAGGGGTCACTCGGCTGGCACGCAGGGTCCATAGACGCTCGGCAACTATCGCCATGGCCGCGATGGAGCTCAGGATGATCGGCAGCATCATCCAGCCGCCGGATTTGACCAATTCCCACACAGTGTCAGTCCCCTCGAAAAAGTGCGCCACTCTAACATAGGGGCTGGACGCACCGAAGACCGTGATGTCGCATCCGGTCGGCCTTTCATGATCCGCGGTCACTGCGCAGAGCGCCAGAAACGCGGTTCCTGGCGCATTGACCACGGCGGTTTGAAGTGCCCCAGTGCCAGACGGATGGCACCCTGCTCGGCGCTGTCATGGATCGTCATGCCACGGGCGCGGTATCGCGCAATGACGGCGGGATGGGGATGACCGAAGGAGTTTCCCTGACCGCGGGAGATCAGCGCCGCCTTGGGTTGCAACACGGCGAGCAGCGCCATCGATGACGAACTGCGACTGCCGTGGTGCGGTGACTGCAACCAATCGGTGGGCACGGCCAGCGGACCGTCAAGCAGCACTCGTTCGGCCGCAGCGTCGATATCACCGGTCAGCAGCAATCGCTCACCATTGGCTTCGATCTGCAGCACGCAGGATTTTGGATTGCTTTCCCGGGCATGCGCCCATCGCCAGAGTTCAAAGTTCACACCGTCCCACGTCCATTGTCGACCGCTCTCACATGCCCCGGCCTGCAGTTGCGTCGGCAACTCCTCGGGTTCGCCACTGATCACGTGCTTTACCGGCAGTCCCTTGGCGACCGCCCGCGCGCCACCGGCATGGTCGGCGTGGGCGTGGCTGATCAGCATCAGGTCGAGACCGTCCACGCCCAGTTTGCGCAGCGTCGGCAAAACTACGCGCTCGCCCAGGTCGTTATCACCCAAACGCGGCCCCGCGTCATAGAGCAGCGCGTGATGGCGGGTGCGCACCAGGATGGACAATCCCTGCCCCACATCCAGCTGCCAGATTTCGGCCATGCCTTCAGGCAGATTGGATCGGGGTGGACAAACCAGCAATAGCAGCAAAGGCCAACCCAACGGCCGCAGCGGAACACCTCGCGGCAACAAGAGCAGGAGCGCACCGAGTGCCCCCATGCTCCATACCCACCAGGGCACCGCCACGGGTATCCACGCGGGAACCTGCGCGGCTATTAACGCCAGGCCCTTGAAAAGCCAGTCGATCAGTCCACCGGCCAGCCACAGCAGGCCCTCCCCCACATAAGGCACGGGTAGCAGCAGGGTTCCGAGCAAGGCAGGTGGCAGCACCAGCAAGCTGATCCAGGGCACCGCCAGCAGATTGACGAGCGGCCCGCTGAGGCTGATCGGCAACCCCAGCGCCAGCAATAACGGCCCCAGACCAATGGCGATCAGCCATTGCGCACGGGTCCAGGTTTGCCACCATCGCCAGGGACCCAGGCGACCGCCGAAGGTGAAAATCAGTACCGCCACTGCCCCGAACGACAACCAGAACCCCGGTTGCAGACTGGCCAGTGGGTCCAGTAATAGAACACCATTGAGCGCCAGTAACAGCGGCCACCAGGCGCCGAGATGACGAAATCGCAAGCGCCATAACAGCACCAGGCCGACCATCAGACAGGCACGGCGCACCGGCACCTCGAAACCGGCCAACAACCCGTAACCGAGGGCGGCCGCGAATGCCAGGCCGCAAGCCCAGGGCAGCCACGGCAGACGGTTTGGCCACAGCCCATAGCGGGCAAGCCCGGCGATCAGCATATAGACCAGGCCCGCCAGCAACCCGATGTGTTGCCCGGAAATCACTAACAGATGCACGGTGCCGGTGTCCTGCAACACCTGCCAGTCTTCGCGACTGAGTCCTGTACCATCCCCCAGTACCAGCGCCGCCAGCACCCCCGTCCGCCCCTGAGCATCGACTGCCTGTAATTTCTGTCGAATGCCGTCACGCCAGGCCCCTCGCGCCTCGGCGAGTCGCTCACCGTCCTTGACGGTCCCGGTCGCGCCAATACCGCGCGCCAGCAACCAGGCCTCGTAATCGAAGGCATGGGGATTGAGCAGCCCGGCGGGTCGCTTCAACTTGACCGCCAACCGCCAGCGTTCGCCGCTGTTGACCGGCGGTCCGTCATACCAGGCCAGGCGCATAAGCGGCGGCACTTTTGCGCGCCGTGACCGGGCGTCGGCCAGTTCGAAACGCACGACGCCCTCGCCGTGCTGGGGCAGCCCCACAACACGCCCTTCGACCCAGCGAGTTTCGCCATCAAGCTTCGGTGCCAACCGATCATCCAGCGCCCATTGCGCCTGTGCACAGGCCCAACTCAAACCGAACAGGAAAAACGCCACGGGGTAGGTCCTGAACGGCAACAACATCAAACCCACCACCGGCATCAACAACCACAACCCGACCGGCGGCAACGCCGGTAAAAAACGCAGGGCCAGCAAACCCAGCGCCAACGCCACCATCCCTGTGCGCATACGCCCGTCCTAGAGAGTTCCGTCTCTAGTCATAGCGGTTTGAATGCACGACCGTCGTTATCAATTGTCACAAAGTCTGAATGGGCGGTTCATGGAATCCAGACATACTTGCCGTCTTAACCGACCGAGAAGCCCTATGCCCCGGCGCTTATTCAAACGTTACATGCCAGATCCGACCAGCATCAGGGAACACAAGTCCTTACGCTTTCTCGGCACACTGCTGCATGACCCGAACCTCTGGCACCTCAACCGCCATTCCGTCGCCCGTGCCATGGCGGTCGGCCTGTTCGCGGCGTTCCTGCCGATTCCATTGCAGATGCTGGTCGCCGCCACTCTCGCCATTTTCGTGCGCGGCAACATGCCGATTGCCGTCAGCCTGGTCTGGCTGACCAATCCGATCACCATGCCGGCCGTTTTCTTTTGCACCTATCAGACCGGCGCCTGGCTGATGGACGTACCCGCCCGCCATCTGCCGGACGAGTTGACCTGGGAATGGATCAGCGGCGAACTGTCGACCTTGTGGCAACCGTTCTTGCTGGGCTCGGTGGTGACGGGGCTGGTGCTCGGTGCACTGGCCTATTGTCTGGTGATGATGTATTGGCGCTGGTGGGTTGGACGTCAGTGGCGGCGGCGCAGGCAAAGCCGGATGTGAGAATGCAAAACGGCCTCCGATTGGGAGGCCGTTTTTTGTGGTGTCTGGAATAACGCCTTCGCGAGCAGGCTCGCTCCCACAAGAACACACGGGTACCTGCAGGAGCGAGGCTTGCTCGCGAAAAAGGCAACACGGTATTGCTTAGGTACGCATCCCCCGACCACTCACCAACAACCGCGCACAACCAATGTACAGAATCACCGTCGCCACCAACATGAACGCAATCGCCACGCTGATCCGGATATCGGAAACACCGAGGATCCCGTAACGAAACGCATTGACCATGTGCAACACAGGGTTGGCCAGGGACACGGTCTGCCAGAACGGCGGCAGCAGCGAGATCGAATAAAACACCCCGCCCAAATACGTCAAAGGCGTCAGCACGAATGTCGGAATGATCGAGATGTCATCGAAGTTGCGCGCAAACACCGCATTGATGAAACCCAGCAGCGAGAAGATCGTCGCCGTCAGCACCACCACCAGAATCGTCACGCCCAGGTGATGAACCTGCAAATGCGTAAAGAACAGCGACAGCAACGTCACGATAATCCCAACCATCAACCCACGCAGCACGCCACCCAAGGTGTAGCCGATCAGAATGGTGTGCGGAGAAACCGGCGACACCATCAGTTCTTCAATGGAGCGCTGGAACTTGCTGCCGAAGAAACTCGACACCACGTTGCCGTAGGAGTTGGTGATCACCGACATCATGATCAACCCCGGCACGATGTACTCCATGTAGGTGAAGCCACCCATGTCGCCAATCTGCCGACCAATCAGGTTACCGAAGATCACGAAGTACAGAACCATGGTGATGGCCGGCGGCAGCAGGGTCTGTGGCCAGATCCGGGTAAAGCGCCGGACTTCGCGGTAAACGATGGTATTGAGGGCTACGAGGTTGGGGCGCAGCTCGGAACTCATACCGCCACCTTCGACAGATTTTTCTCCACCAGGGACACGAACAACTCCTCGAGGCGATTGGTTTTGTTACGCAGGCTGAGCACTTCGATGTTCTGCTGTGCCAGCTGGGTGAACAGCGCGGTAATGCCCATGCTTTTGTCGACCTGCACTTCCAGGGTGTGACCGTCGAGCAACCGGGCTGGATAGCCGATCAGTTGCGGCGGCGTGCTCAGGCTATTCTTCAAATCCAGCAGGAAGGTCTCGACATGCAGTTGGCTCAACAACTGCTTCATGCTGGTGTTTTCGACGATGGTGCCGTGGTCGATGATGCCGATGTTGCGGCACAACTGTTCAGCCTCTTCCAGGTAATGCGTGGTGAGGATGATGGTGATGCCTTTTTTGTTCAACTCGGTGAGGAACGTCCACATCGATCGACGCAGTTCGATGTCCACCCCGGCGGTCGGTTCATCGAGGATCAACAGGCGCGGTTCGTGAACCAGTGCGCGAGCGATCATCAACCGGCGCTTCATACCACCGGACAGCGAACGTGACGGTACATCGCGCTTGTCCCACAAACCGAGCTGAGTCAGGTATTGCTCGGCGCGTTCCTTGGCGACCTTCGACGGGATGCCGTAGTAACCGGCCTGGGTCACGACGATGTCGAAGGTTTTTTCAAACTGGTTGAAATTGAATTCCTGGGGCACCACACCGATGCAACGCTTGAGCGCCGCCGGGTTCTTGTCCAGGTCGTGACCGAAGATATTCACCGTACCGCTGGTCTTGTTCACCAAGGTCGAGAGGATGCCGATGGTCGTGGATTTGCCGGCGCCGTTCGGGCCGAGCAAAGCGAAAAAGTCACCTTCGGCTACATCCAGATCGATACCACTCAGGGCCTGGAAACCGTTGCCGTAGGTTTTGGTTAGCTGCCGGATGGACAGAGCGGAACTCATATCGGATTTACGCACCAAGAAGGGAAGAAAGGGATAAATAGGGGCGGACGGCGATCAATGCAACCGCAACGCACTGGCACAATGGTGCTTGTCGCCGCCACACAAGTACAGTCAAGTGTGTCGATAGTGAGTATTAAGTCAACGCGGTCATGACCGCCTTGCGATACGCCGGACGCTGTTTCAACCGCGCGTACCAGGCCTCTAGATGCGGCAGTGACGCGCGCTCGATCGGCATCTCGAACCAGGCATAAATAAAACTGCCCAGGGGAATGTCGCCCATGCCGATCTGTTCACCGGACAGGTAGGGACTGGCCGCCAATGCCTGATCGGCCATTGTCAGCAGCGCGTCGCATTCCTTGATCGCAGCCTTGATGGCGGTCCAGTCCTGTTGATCTGGCGGGGTGCGCAGGACACCCCAGAATACGGTGCGAAAGGGACCTGCAAAACTGGAGGTGGTCCAGTCCATCCACTTGTCAGCGGTGGCTCGTGCTTGCAGATCCGACGGATACCACGGGGTATTCGCGGCATGCCTGGCCAACAGGTATCGAACGATGGCGTTGGACTCCCACAACACGAAACCGTCGTCTTCGATCACCGGAACGCGGCCATTGGGGTTCATGGCACGGTACTCAGGCGTATCGACGACACCAAAGGCGCCGCCCGCATCGATGGCTTCATAGGCCAGGCCTAGCTCCTCGGCGGCCCACAAAGGCTTTCTGACATTCGATGAATTTTTCCGACCCCAGATCTTCAGCATGACCGCCTCTCGATTGATGAATGCGCAGGCAGCATACGCCGGATCAGGCGCGACTCAAATCGCTCTGCATGTCCCCGAGTAGAGGTTGCAGTTGCTCGCCGAACAAGTGTGGATAGCACTTGCGCAGATGCTCGAAGAAGAACGCTTCGGGCACGTCCGTGAACTGGCCGTGATCGATCAGATACTCCATCAGTTTCTCGCCATCGCGATTGAAAGGATGGAAAACGCTATCGTTGATCCCGTCGAACTCCAGCGGCGCCACGTTGAATAAATCGCACAAGCCTTGATTGAACGCTGGCGTGGCCTTGACCCAGCGACCGTTCAGAAACAACTCGGTGTAGCCGTGCATGGCGAACACGTCGCTCTTGAGTAATTCGAGCAGACGCGGCGTCGACAAATGATTGCGCACGTCCGCCAGGCCTATCCGCGCAGGTATCGCGCAATGTCGCGCACAGCCCGCCAGCAGTGTGGCCTTGGGCACGCAATAACTCTCCCCGCTCGCCAGCGCATAACTGCCTCGCAGGGTCTGCGGATCGAGGCTGAAGGTGTACGGGTTATAGCGCACTGCCTCACGCACTGCGTAGTAAAGATGTATCGCCTGCTCGATCGGGTTGCGACGGTGGCCACGATGTTTTTCGGCGAACTCCATCACCGAGGGGTGGTCACTATCGATGAAGCGGCCGGGGCCTAGGTACTCGTGCATGCGGGCAATCTCCTGGAGAAGCCCCGAGTCTAGCGAGAGGCTCAGCACAGAGATAACGACGTTTCGGCCAAATATGGACGCTTTGTCGCCCGTTCGATGAACGATTTTTCACTGTCTGCCGCTCATCACGCCTACAAAATCATCCATGGTTTCCCACGTTTTCAATCACCCTGCTCTGACCAGCCTGTTTCGCGGATGCCGTCTAAGCTCTGTGGGTTGGTTCGCCCTGGTTTCACGGAGGATTAAATATGCTGCTGTTGTGGATACTGGTTCTGGTTGTCGGGATAGCTTATTTAGCCCACCGTCGTATCGCGCCACTGCCTGCCCTGGGCATCGTGGCTGTCTACCTGCTGGCAATGGGGGCCTTGAGCCACGCACCGGGTTGGCTGCTGCTGATTTTCTGGGTATTGATCGCCGCCGTGGCCGCACCGCTGCTACTGCCTGATCTGCGCCGCAAATTCTTCAGCGCGCCGATGTTCAACTGGTTCCAGAAAACCCTGCCACCCATGTCACAAACCGAACGCGACGCCATTGAAGCGGGCACTGTGTGGTGGGACGGCGAACTGTTCAGCGGGCGTCCGGACTGGAACAAACTGCTGTCCTACCCGAAAGCGCAATTGAACGAAGAGGAACAGGCCTTCATTGATGGCCCGACCGAAGAACTCTGCGCCATGGTCAGCGACTGGCAGCTCGGTCAAACCATGGACCTGCCGGCCGATGCCTGGACCTTCATCAAGGACAACGGCTTCTTCGCCTTGATCATTCCCAAGGAGTTTGGCGGCAAGGGTTTCTCGGCCTATGCCCACTCGCAAGTGGCCATGAAACTGGCGAGTCACAGCGGCGATCTCGCCTCCACCGTGATGGTCCCCAACTCCCTCGGTCCAGCCGAACTGTTGCTGCATTACGGCACCGATGAACAACGCAATCACTACCTGCCACGCCTGGCGCGCGGCGACGATATTCCCTGCTTCGCACTGACCGGTCCGCTGGCCGGATCCGACGCCGGCGGCATGCCCGACACCGGGGTGATCTGCAAAGGTGAGTGGGAAGGCAAGGAAACCCTCGGACTGCGCCTGAACTGGGAAAAGCGCTACATCACTCTCGGCCCGGTGGCCACCCTGCTCGGCCTGGCATTCAAGGCCTACGACCCGGATCACCTGCTGGGAGAAGAGGAAGACCTGGGTATCAGCCTGGCGCTGATTCCAACCGATCTCCCCGGTGTGGAAATCGGCCGTCGTCACCTGCCCCTGGGCGCAGCGTTCATGAACGGGCCGAACTCCGGCAAGGACGTGTTCGTGCCGCTGGAGTTCCTGATCGGCGGCCAGGACATGCTCGGCAAAGGCTGGATGATGCTGATGAATTGCCTCTCGGTGGGACGCTCGATCTCGCTGCCGGCAGTGGGCACCGGCATGGCCAAGTTCACCAGCCTGGTGACCGGCCAGTACGCGCAGATTCGCGAGCAGTTCAATGTCCCGATTGCGGCGTTCGAAGGCATTCAGGAAGCCATGGCCCGCATCGGCGGCAACGCCTGGATGATGGACGCCGCGCGCATGCTGACGGCCAACGCGGTAGATCTCGGCGAGAAACCGTCGGTGCTGTCGGCGATCCTCAAGTATCACCTCACCGAACGCGGTCGCGAGTGCATCAGTCAGGCGATGGATGTGCACGGCGGCAAGGCGATCATCGAGGGGCCGAACAATTACCTCGCTCGTAAATGGAACGGCGCGCCGATCTTCATCACCGTGGAAGGTGCGAACATTCTCTCACGCAACCTGATGATCTTCGGCCAGGGCGCGATTCGCTGCCATCCCTTCGTACTCAAGGAAATGGCGCTGGCTAACCGCGAGGACAAGGATCAGGCACTGATCGAATTCGACGGCCTGTTGCTCAAGCACATCGGTTTTGCCGTAAGCAACGCGGCCAGCACCCTGGTGCTGAATCTCGGTTTCGGTCATCTGGAACATGTGCCGGGCGACAAGCTCAGCCAAGGTTATTTCCGCGCCCTCAACCGCCAGGCTGCGGCGTTCGCATTGCTCGCCGACCTCAGCATGATGTTGCTGGGTGGCGAACTGAAACGTCGTGAACGGCTGTCGGCACGACTCGGCGATGTACTGAGCAACCTGTACCTGGCCAGCGCAGCACTCAAACGTTACAACGACCTCGACGCGCCGGCGTACATGGAGCCGCTGTTTACCTGGGCAATGGAGGAAAGCCTCGGACAGGCCGAACGGGCCATGGATGAACTGCTGAACAATTTCCCGAACAAAGTGCTGGCATGCCTGTTGCGGGTGATCGTGTTCCCGTTCGGTCGCCGCCACAAAGGGCCATCGGACAAGCTCGGTGCCGCGGTCTCAGCGGTGATCGGCCGCGCCAAGGGCGATCCGGCCCTCGAAGAAGTACTTCTGGGTTGCTACCGTCCGCAATCGAACGAAGACCCGGTCGGCGCCCTGCAACACGCCTGCAACCTGTTGAACGCTGCGCAGCCCTTGCAAAAGAAACTGCATGTGGCGCTCAAGAGCGGTCAGGTCAAACCGGTTGCCGGTGAGCACGTCATCGATGCCGCACTGGAAGCCGGCGTGCTGCAACCGGTGGAAGCGCACACCCTGCGTCAGGCCGAAGCGGCGCGGCGCAAGGTGATCGATGTCGATGATTTCAGTAAAGAGGAAATAGCGCTGACCGACGATAAGGTCCGCTGATCAAGCGAACACCGTACAGCATGTAAAAAAGGGCGCGGGAGCTTTATACTCCCGCGCCCGTTTTGCTCTTGAGGACTTATCTCGTGTCCAACATCGTTGCCGATCATCTCGTTTTGCTCGACCACCTGCGCAGCATCCTGGTCGCCGTGGGTGAGGCCGAGCAGGTTCCCGACGAAAGCCATGCCTTGTTCCTGGAGCGTTTTGACGAACTGCTTGCCCTGCTGCCGGTCGACCCGATCGAAAGCCAATACCTGGGCCAGGACATCCTGTGCCAGGTCATCACCCGCTACCCGCAAATCGCCCACCTGGTCCCCCGCGACCTGCTGTGGTACTTCGCCGGCGACTGCCTGCATTACATGCCCGATGATGAAATCGACCTGTACCAGGCGCTGGAAGAACGTCGCTTCGAAGCTGAACAGAACGACGAACCCTTCGACTGGAACCAGGAAAAACAGCTGCTGGCGTTATCGAACCAGGACAGCAAACACTGATCCTCACTCAGTCACGCCAAAAAGGCCCGCATGTTCAAGCATGCGGGCCTTTTTTATTGCCTTGCGCGCAACCCGTCAATTTCAGGCAACCGCACTGCGCAGCGAGCTTTCCTGCACCGCTCGCCCACCTGTTTCCAGCCTTTAAACCGATAGTTTTCTTTTTTACTCATGGCACTTTGGTTTGATTGAACTACCTTCAAACAATAAGAAGTCATAACGGCTCGAGTTTCAACGTTAGCTTCAGTGATCAGATAGCGGATTGGCAAAAGGAGTTACCTCACTATGATCCTGACAGGCACTTTCCGGCTCGGTACTTTCGTTGCCGGTAACTTTCCAGGGGAGCCACGTCGGCGGACAGCGCCGTCCATGGTCGCTTGCATCGCTCTGGCGGGCAGTCCAGGTTACCGGATCACTAAAAACCGTTTTAGCAAAGGTCGTTCGCTATCTACCTAGATCAGCGAGTTGTGCCCGTTTATGTGTGTGTCACGCAAAGAGTAAAGCCAGGGCCATGGATACGTGAGTCTGGCGCATTGGGGGGGATAGTCCGATCCCCGTGAAGTGATCAGACAACTGAGTCTGCCTAAAGATGGCCTATCCAGCGAGGATGTACTTTATGAGCTTTCGTACCGAGCCCGCTTTGAAGCGAATTATCCATGGCCTGTTTTGGATGGGCATCAGCGTGGATGCGGCTCAGGCCGCGACGGCCAACTGCCCGCAACTGGACAGTTGGCCGACGACGTTTGAGGTCGGCCAGGGGCTGCAGAATGAACTGCGCAGCCCCGTTCCGGTAACACAACTGGCGGTGGGTGACCCGAAAATTGCCGACGTGCAACCCAGTGGCAACAACGCTTTCATACTCACGGGTATTGCGCCGGGGACCACTAGCCTGATGGTCTGGACCGCCTGTTCGAAAACGCCGCGCCAAAGCATGGTGTTTGTCAGGGGTAAAGCCACGTCGGCGCTGACCAGCGTGCCGTCGGTACCTTCCGACGACCCGCTGTTGCCGAGCCAGGTGCAGACCGATATCCGCTTCGTTGAAGTCAGCCGGACCAAGCTCAAGGAAGCCTCCGCCTCGATTTTCGGAGTCCGGGGCAACTGGCTGTTCGGCTCGCCGAGAACCTTGCCCACCATCGGTGGCATTGTCACGCCGTCGATACCGGTGAACAACGACAACTTCAACCTCACGTTTGCGACCGGCAGTACCCTGGTGGCGCTCAACGCTCTGGAGGGCAGCGGCTTCGCCTATACCCTGGCGCGGCCAAGCCTGGTAGCGCTCAGCGGGCAGAGTGCGAGCTTCCTGGCCGGCGGCGAAGTACCGATTCCGGTGCCCAGTTCAGGCAGCGATAACGTTTCCATCGAGTACAAGGAATTCGGTATCCGCCTGACCCTGACGCCGACCATCATCGGGAAAAACCGTATCGCGCTGAAGGTGGCCCCGGAAGTCAGTGAACTGGACTTCACCAACGCCGTGAACATCGCCGGCACGGTCGTCCCGGCCCTGAACGTGCGCCGTACCGATACCAGCATCTCCCTGGCCGACGGCGAAAGCTTCGTCATCAGCGGCCTGATCAGCTCCCGCAACAACTCCCAGGTGAACAAGTTTCCGGGGCTGGGCGATATCCCGGTTCTGGGCGCGTTTTTCCGCGACAACACCATCAACCGTGAAGAGCGCGAACTGCTGATGATCGTCACCCCCCATCTGGTCCAGCCACTGGCGGCCAATGCACAACTACCGACATTGCCTGGCGAGCAGCTGCGCAATTACGACCCGAACTTCTACCGCATGTTCTTCCTGGAAAATGGCGACTTCGACAGTCTCAGTGGGCTTTCGCAATGAACCGAAACCTGAACCGGGTTAGCCTCGCCCTCACTCTTGACGGTGTCTTTGAACGCTTGTCGGGCCCGCCTTATTGCCATTGGCCAGGCGCTCAACGTGTTGTAGCCAGAGGACATTCGATGAAAGCAGTCATTGCAATAGCGGCGACATTAATGCTCGCAGGTTGTGCCAGCAATGGCATGATTTCGCGACCGCCCGAGTGTGCCAAGCCCGGTTCGGAGCAAGAATTGGCCCTGAACCTGGCCGACAACATGGCCAACGAAGGCCGTTTGTATGCCAGCCTGGCGAATCTGGAAGGATTGCCCGATAGCCTGGTGCAGGTTCGCCTGCGCAAGGCTCGGGTGCTGCGCTTGATGGGGCGTAGTGAGGCTGGGCCCTTGTACGTAAGCTTGCTCGGCACTTGCCTGGCGGCTGAAGGGGAACACGGTCTGGGCCAGTTGGCCGCCGCCAAAAATGATAACGCCACTGCTGCCACTCACCTTGAGCGTGCGGTGAAGATGGCCCCCACCGACGATAGAATGCGAAATGACCTGGGGGTCGTCTATCTCAATCAGCGACGGATCCCTGAAGCACGCTTTGAGTTCATGACCGCCATGGAGCTCAAGCAGGCAAACACACTGGCGGCACTCAATATGGTGACACTGCTGATCTACCAGGATAACTGGAAGGCGGCTGCCGAACTCGTGACCCGCGCCGACTTGAACCCCAAGCAAGTTGCAGAAGCTCAAACCCGCGCGGAAAAACTCAAAGCCACCGCGAAAAAAGTGGTGACTTCCGAAGGAGCTCGCACGACTGAGGTAGCCGATGCCTCTTCCAGTGCGATCAAGTAGAACGTACGAGGAATCGAGATGAAAACCAAAAGGCTGTTGATCGTGTGTATGGTTTGTCTGTCCACCACTGCCTGGGCTATTGAGCCGGGGCCCTCCTCGCCGTATCAACAAGGCACCGAGCAGTGGTTGCAGTTGCAGATTCGCGGTGTGGTTGCCTCCCCTAAACTGCAAACCGCCTCGGCCACCGAACGTGACCTGGCCATGCAGCGCTGGCTCAATAGCTTCAACTACCCGATTCCGGAATTTTATGACCAGGACACTGGGGGAGAAATCACTACCGGTAACTGAGGGATATCAATGGGTAATCAGCCTCTGGTGTAGTCCAGAGTGGCCTGGCTGTAAAGCCGGGCTTGATTTTGTGTGCAGGAAAGAGAGTTATCCAAACATTTTCCAACCCTGGCCGGATTACCCTGGAGCTGCCGCAGGCCGCTCCGGCAGGGGTGTGGATTCATGGCAGGAAAGTGTAGATCAGGCTCAGGTGGCAAGGCTGTCGCCGGCGACAGCCTCCGGTGTTTTTACCTCACCCGAATGCTTTGAGTACCCCGATCAGGGCCGGGCCGATAGCGACCAGAAAGAAACTTGGCCACAGGCAGAAGATCAGTGGAAATATCAGCTTGGTACCGATTTTCGCCCCCATTTCTTCGGCGGCCTGCGTACGCCGGTCCCGAAATTCATCGGCGTAGATACGCAGGGTTTCGGCCACACTGGTACCGAAGCGGATACTCTGCGCCAACAGGCTGACCAGTCCTTGTACGTCATCCAGGCCTGTGCGCACGGCCAGTTGCTTGAGCGCCTCGGTACTTGAAATGCCCGCGCGGATTTGCGCATTGACCAGGGCCAGTTCTTCAGCCAGTTCGACCTGACTGACCGACATCTCCTCAGCCACCCGTTCGATCGTCGTGGGCAGTGCCAGACCCGACTCAACGCACACCACCATCAGATCCAGCGCATCCGGAAACGCAGCTCGCAGCCGGCCTTGTCGCAACTGCTTGCGCTTGGCGACGTACAGCGCTGGCACCAACCATCCGATAGCGGCCACCATGAACACCAACAGCAGCCCCATGACCAGGGTAACCTTGGGAATCATCGGCAACAGCAGCAACGCAATACCAACCAATAACAGCGGCAATATCAAGCGCACTGCCCAGTACATCTGCACCGCCGACGAGGAACGGTAGCCTGCATGCATCAACAGGGTCTGGGTGGCTGACGTTTGAGCCGATTCGGCCGAGCCAAAGCGCTGGCCGACCCGCTCCAGCAACAGTTGCAGGTTACCCGGAGCTTCCTGCCCGGTCGTGCTGCCCAAATGACCACGCTTGATCAGCGCCAGACGACGCTGCACCGGATCCTGAAGCCCCAGCATCAGCAAGATCACGGCGAAAACCGCAAGCACCGTACTCAAACCGATCGCGCCGAGGAACATCAGGCGCGCCAACTCCTCGTTCCCTGCGACTCGACTGAACAACCCGAGCAAAAAGTCCATGACCTGTACCTCCCGGTAGCGAATACCGCTCAAACCTGAATTCGGATGATTTTTCGTATCCAGAAAATCCCGATCAACATGGCGCAGAACGCCCCGATAATGAGCTTGTGGCCTACGGGATCATTGATCAGCACAGGCATGTAACTGGGGCTGGTGATCAGGATCGCAATCGCCAGCACGAAGGGAATTGCCACCAGCACCCAGGCCGACATGCGCCCTTCCGCCGACAGGGTCTTGATTTTGCGCTGAAAGCGGAAGCGCCCGCGAATCAGCCGACTCAGACGCTCCAGCACTTCGGTCAGATTGCCGCCGGTCTCGCGATGGATGAGGATCGAGGTCACTAGCATCATCACCGTCATGCTCGGCATCCGCTCCAGCAGGCCGAGCATGGCCCGGCGCACATCGTTGCCATAGTTGATATCGGCGAAGGTCAGGCCGAACTCATGAGCGACCGGCCCCTTGTGCTCATCGGCTACCAGGCGCAGGGTTTCGTTGAATGGGTGCCCGGCGCGCAGGGCGCGGCACATGGCATCCAGCGCATCCGGCAGGCCTTCCTCGAACGCAGCGAAACGCTTGCCACGGTCGCGGGAGATTTTCAGTATGGGCAACCAGAAGGTCGCGAAACCTGCTATCAGCGCCATCCACCAGACTGACGAAACCGTCCAGATCAAGATTCCCGCCGCCCCCCCAAGCACCAGCCCGAGCAGCAATACCCGATAGGCCCGGTACTCGTGCCCGGATTGCTCAATCATTTGCGTCAATGCCTCCATAAAAGGCAGCTGCTCAAGCCTGGCCTCCAATGGCGATAAACGCGTCAGGTATTTCTGTCGCAACACGGTCTGCATGTTGGGCTGATTGTTGGCTTTCTCCAGTACATGCAAGCGGCCACGGATGCGCTTGCGCACCTTGCCGGCCTCGCCGAATACCGGCACCGCCACGCTCTGGGACAGGAGGAAGACGGCGATAAACACCATACCCAGGAACATCAGGATAAACTCACCAGGAATATTGTTCATGACTGCCGTGCCTCCATCCACTCAGGCCTGAACATCGCAAGCGGCAACTCGATACCGCGCTTGGCCAGCACATCGCGGAAAGCGGGGATCATGCCGCTGGGCCGAAAATCACCGAGTACTTCGCCGTTTTCGCCTACGCCGTGGCGCACGAAGGAGAAGATTTCGGTCATGGTGATGATATCGCCCTCCATGCCGTTGATCTCCTGCACGCTGACCAGGCGACGCTTGCCGTCCTCCTGGCGTTCCAGCTGGATGACCACTCCGATGGCCGAAGCGATCTGTTGGCGCATGGACTTGATCGGAAAAGTCGCCCCGGTCATCGACACCATGTTCTCGATTCGCCCCAGTGCATCGCGTGCGGTGTTGGCGTGGATCGTGGTCAGCGAGCCGTCGTGACCGGTGTTCATCGCTGTCAGCATGTCCAGCGCCTCGGCGCCGCGCACTTCGCCGATCACAATCCGGTCCGGCCGCATCCGCAGGCTGTTGCGCACCAACTCCCGCTGGTTCACCTCGCCACGTCCCTCGATATTCGAAGGCCGGGTTTCCAGGCGCACCACATGGGGTTGCTGCAGTTGCAGTTCGGCCGAGTCTTCGATGGTGACGATCCGCTCGTTGTGCGGAATGAAACTCGACAGCACATTGAGCATGGTGGTCTTGCCGCTGCCGGTACCGCCGGAAATCAGCACGTTCAAGCGTCCACGGACAATCGCCTTGAGCAGCAGGGCAATGGCCGGGGTCAATGCCCCCACCTGGATCAGGCTGTCGGTATTGAGCAGGTCCACGGCAAAGCGCCGGATCGACATGCTCGGGCCGTCGATGGCCAGCGGCGGAATAATCGCGTTGACCCGCGAACCGTCCTTGAGCCGCGCATCCACCAACGGCGAAGACTCGTCGATACGTCGACCCAGGCTGGAAACGATGCGGTCAATGATGTTCAGCAAATGCCGATCATCGCGGAAACGCACATCGGTGCGTTGCAGCTTGCCGAAGCGCTCGACATACACTGAGTCATGGCGGTTGACCAAAATGTCGGACACACTGTGATCGGCCAGCAGCGGTTCCAGAGGCCCCAGACCGAGCACCTCGTCGGTAATCTGCTTGATGATCAACTGGCGGCTGGAAGAACTCACCGGTGCCGAATGCTCATCGAGCAGGCGCTGGCAAATATCGCGAATCTGCCGCGCGGCCTCAGCCTGTTCAAGAGCGTCCAGCAAGGACAGGTCCATGACCTTGAGCAACTGCTGGTAGATTTTTTCTCGCCACTCGGCCTCCACCGGAGTGACCTGACTTCTGGTTTCATAAAGAATGTCCGGCGTTGAACGTTCCCACGCCATTATTTCCTCTACCGGATCCAGCAGGTCGTCACCCGGCTGGCCAGCCGACGAAGGGGCGGGTTTTCCGGATTGTTTGCGCAAGCGGTTACGAAAGTCACTGATCATGGGTCATCCCCCGAAAAAACGGTTGAAGGCACGTTTGAGCAAGCCTTTGTTTCCGGCCAACTGGTTGCCGACAAGGTCCTCGGCCATGTCGCGCAGGGCAGCGGTGATCGCCGCCCTCGGCGCATGCAGCCCCAACGGCACGCCAGTGTTCTGACTCTGGCTGACCAGGTTGAAGTCGTTGGGTAATTTCGACAGATTCGTGCAACGCAGCGCCTCGCCGATATCTTTGAGGCTGATCGCTGCCGCCTTGTCATAGCGGTTGACCACTATCTGCAATTGATCCCCACGCACGCCCAGGTCTTCGCGAAGAATCCGCACCAGGGAACTGGCATCGCGCAGATGGCTGACGCTCTGCTGCACGACCACATACACCCGATCCACCTGTTCCAGCACGGAGCCGGTGAGGTGGTCGATTTGCCGCGGCAGATCGATCACTACCCAGCCATAGCTGGCGCGAGCCAACTGCAACAGGGTGTCCAGTTGCTCGGGCTGGGCGTCCTGCGGCAGACACAGCTCACCGGCCCGGCCACCCAACACATGCAAGGTCGGGCTGAAGTGACTGCAAAAACCCCGTAGCGCGATGCTGTCCATGCCATCGATCTGATGCAACACCTCCAGATGGCTGTGCGTTTGCGCCACATCCAGGTAATGCGTCACGCTGCCAAATTGCAGGTCCATATCCAGCAACAGGGTACTGCCAGCCTTCGTGCTGAGCTGCTGAGCCAGGTTGCAGGCCAGCAAGGTTCCGCCGGAACCGCCCTTGGCGCTCATCACGGCGATCAATTTGCCTTCTGCCCCACTGCCGCTGCGAACATCCGTGACCAGGCGATTCAAGGCGGCGACCAGTTCCGCCTCGGCAACGGGCTCCGGCAGCACGTCACGGGCGCCGGCCTGCATCGCCAGGCGCATGCCTTCCTGTTCGCTCAACAGTCCGCACACCAACATCGGCGGACGCTCATGGACCGGGCGCTGCAACAGTGCAGCCAGCTCTTCACGCCACAGGTGGCTAACGCGCAACAACAACAGATCGGGCATCCGGTCCAGACCGTAAAGCGGGTCGACATGCCCGTTGCTCACCAGCCGAGTGCTCACCTCCAGGCTGGGCATGCGTTGGCAGACCCCCTGCAGGTCGCGCAACGACGCGGCATCACGGCTGCTGATCAGCAACCGTAGCCCGGCTTTGCTGGTCGAGGTGGAGACTGGAGTTTCCTTGGTATTCAGCATGGCGTGATCTCCCCAGAATCGGAATGACGCCCGAGGCTTTCGCGTGGCAACGTTGCCCTGAATGCGGGCAAGGTAATGGGCACGCCGAACCCGGGAATAAACAGATTGAAAACGAAGTTTTGCAGACTCAACTGGACGTAGCGGATGGCACGGAATCCATTGCTCCCACTCGTGTCGGTGGGATTGGCTACCAGCGCGCCGTTTGCGTCCAGATACCTCAGCGTCAGGTTGGTGGTGGCCAGACTGCCAATCAGCTGGCTCGTACCTGCATCGCTCGCGGCATTGAATATCGCCCGCCGTAGAATCACCGGATCGCTGACATCGCACACCGCCGCCAGGCGCGTACCACGCCGCACGGCTTCATCCAGCGCATTGACCGTAAAGTACAGGCGGCCCATTTCCACTACACCGAACAGCAATGTGAACACCAGCAGACCTACGATGGCGAACTCCACCGTATAGGCCCCGCGCATGTGTTTTCTATTCATCACAACGCCCTCATCACGGTAGTGGCGACCAGCGGAATGCTCAGCGCGATCGGATTACCAAAAAAGCCTGGAATCGATCCGGCGCAATTGCCGCCGCCAATCACCGGGCAGAACGTATATGTGATGGTGACCCGCACATGGTCGATGCCTACCGGAGCAACGACCACGTTGCCAGTCGTCAACCCTGACAACACAGCGGTCCCGGTGTTGGCAGGCACGCCATACACTGCTACGTTTTTTGTCTGGGTCTGCAGCGTACTGCTCAGAGCGACCGCACCAATCGTAGAGTTCCAGGCATTGCTGGCGACAAAACGGTTAGCGTCGCGGCTGGCTTGTAGCAGGATGTTGTACTGATAGAGCATGCGGCCGAACTCACCGAAGGCCAGCAACAGCAACAGCATCACCGGCAGGACCAGGGTGAACTCCACCATGGCCAGGCCTTGCTGGCGCTGCGGATGTTTAAATCCGTGAAGTCTCATGACGCCTCCTACGAGTCAGTGCTCGGAGTGCCGCTGCCGTTGAGATAGGTTTTGTAGAGCTGAATGATCTGCGGGCCGGAATCGGTTGACGGAGTGGGGCCTGCCACGTTGTCGCCTTCGCACTCCTGCACGAACTGGCCGAATATCTCCGCGTCCGTGCCGCCGCCACTCATGGGCTGCACCACGAAGTAGCAGCCAAAACCAAGGACCGGGATCGAAGTTGAACCACCCTGTTTGCCGGTGCAGTTACCCACCACGATTTTCAACATCCGGCGTTCGAACACCCCGTTGCTCTCACAGCCAGTGCCCCCTGCCACGCACGCGGCAACGCTCGCACGCCAATCGTTGTAATCCAGTATCGCGCTGCCTCCCGCCGTGAGGTCACCGTTGCTTGAGGTGACGGCTTGCCCCTGGTACTTGGCGACTGTGCCGTCGTAAGTGATCGCGGGGTTGCTTGAGGTGGTCACCATATCCGGCGGATAGTCCGCGGCACTGACCGGGCCGTTGTAGATGCCAAAGCGCGTATTCAGGCCTTGCGAGGTAGGGCCGACCTTGTTGCCAGGCGCGGTCTGGACATTTTGCCCCACATCGCGACAGATATTGCCACCTCCGGCCAGATCCTCCCTGACCTGACTGCCGCCCGAGCCAAAATCGAGCAACTGAAAGTTGCCTGGACCAATGGGCGACGAATTGCCGGCAGCCGTCTTCAATACCTGCAAATCACCAAATTGAAAGCCCCAGAACATGCCCGCGTCCGGGTCGTATTGAGTAGGGTCGCCACAGACCATCAAAGGTGCGAGATCGCATGGGCTGGTAGGGCTGGGTCCAGCGGTGGCGATGGCCGCCACCGCTTTGGTTCCCAGGCCGCCAGCGCCGAATATCTGGGCAAAGTTCCAGAAAAACCCAGTCAGGCCATAACTCGGCACTGATACCCGAACGTACTTGGCATCCGTCGGGCCGGGATAGGAGAACGGGCCATAGACGCTGCTTGCCAGTTCCACCACGGCAAATGCACCGGCGTTGCCTCCGACAGCGGTAGCCAATTCGTTGTTGCCTGTGGCATTGGCATTCTGTGTCAGCGTATAGAGCGCGGCGGTGCGCGTCGTGCTGGCACTGTTGACGCCCCCCTCCACCTGACTCAGGGTTTTGGCGCCACTCAGGGCGGCGGCGTCCACTGCATTTTGCAGGCGCGTTTTGTTCAGCATTATGTGCCCGCCGTCCAGAGCCAACGCCGCCATCATGGCCATCGCCGCCAACGCGATCACCATCAATACGCTCACCGATCCTTCCTGGCGCCTTGGCGTCGAAGAGAACGGCCGCTGAATACGAAGATTCATCATCAAGCCCTCGTTTGCCGATTCTGATCCGGATCGGCTCCGCCAATACCGTTATGCCGGGGAAGCCCTGCGCCGTGTCAGCGAATTTTGACCTGATTGGCTTCGGTCCCGCGGATAACGGTGATAGCCCCGCCAACCTCGCCACTGCTGCGCTGTACCACGCGTTTTGGTACCGCGACGGCGGCCACAGTCATGGCCGGCGCGACAGGGGCAACAGCTGCAACGGTCGCGGTTTTCTTCTCGAGGTTCAGTGGGTTACGCAACGCCAGTTGCAACTTGCCTTCCGTCTGCGCCGTGACCAGGGCTTCCGCTTCAGTGACCGACATCTCCAGCGTCACTGCGCGCACCACGACCGGCTGGGTCTTGTCGGTACCCGCTGTCTGATCCACCGCCAACACCCGCAGGTTTTCGAGGATGGTTCTGGAGGTGGCGCTGTTACTGCCGGCACTCGTGGTTTTGGTCGCCAGTACATCGACCCGGTTACCCGGCAACAGGAATCCGCCGACACCGACCACATCGTCCACGCGTACCGATATGGCGCGTTTGTCGGGGGCAATCAAAGAGGCCAGGGTGCTGCCACCCAGGTGTTCACTCAGACGCGCTCCGCGCACAATGTCGCCCCGTAGAATGTCGAACGTTGCGATCTTGCCCACGGCTTTTTCGCTGGCATCGAAGGCATCGTCCGGAACCGTATCCCTGGGCATGCGTACGGTCGTGACCTGCTGGGCCTCGACCATCTGCCCGAATGGAATCTCTACCGTGGCGACCACCACGCTTCGAAGGTTGTCATCCGGGCTGGCGTTAAGCCGTGCGCTCAGCCAGGAGTTGGCCATCCATGCAGCCCCAAGTCCCATGACCAGGGAAGCGCCTATCAGGGTAAGCGTACGAGAGCTCATGTCAGTATCTCCGTATCAAAGAAAGTCGAGCTGGACAAAGTAGTTGTGCCAGGCCCACTCCAACTCTTTCGGTGACAATGGTCCGGAACCGCCCATATAACGCTGACGATCGAGCGCCATGTTCAGGAGATCGCGGGGATGGCAAGGTACCAGGGGCATTCCTTCACTTGCATAAAGCCTTTGCAGCACATAACGCACCAGCAACGGGTCATAAGAAAGGCCCAGACGCTCGCTTTCCTGACGCCAGATCTTTTCGTACTCCTCGGGCTTCAGGTAACCGAATTGCAGCTTGTAGCCAATCCGGCGAAGGAAGGCCTCATCGGCCAGCTCCAGGGGATTGAGGTTGGTGGAAAACACCAGAATCAGATCAAATGGCAGCTCGCAATGCCGACCGCCGCCCAGGTTGAGGAAATCGCGTTTCTCTTCCATCGGTACGATCCAGCGATTCAGCAACTCGGCAGGTGCCATGCGCTGGCGCCCCATGTCGTCGATGATGAACAGGCCATTGCTGGCCTTGAGCTGTAAAGCGGCCTGGTATTGACGGGTGAAAGGGTCATAACGAACGTCCAGCTGCTCCATGCTCAATTCACCGCCAGTGATGACAATCGGGCGTTTGCAGCACAGCAGTCGACGGTCAATCCCTTCGTTGAGCATCAGAGTGTTCTGTTGAGCACTATCATCGAGCCGTTGATGCACCTGCGGATCATAGATCTCGATCACCGACTCGTTGATGACGATGGCATACGGAACCCAAATGGCCTCGGCGAACAGGCGGATCAACCGACTGCTGACATAGGTCTTGCCGGTACCCGCGGGACCATAAATCATGATGGCGCGCCCGGAGTTCATCGCCACACCCAACTGATCGAGCATCCCCTCCGTGAGCACTACGCCAGCCAGGGCATTGTGCATATCGTTGGCGTTGATACGACCATGGTGAATAGTCTGTAGCTTGATCAGGGACCGATAGGTACTCACCGGGAACGGTGCCGCGCCTATATAACCGCTACGTGACAGAGCATCGCGAGCGGAACTGCGACCACGTTCGGTCAGACCATAACGCAGCATTTGCTGGCCGCCCCCTTGCCCCATCTGGCCAAGCACTTCGACACGACCATCCTTGCGCAGAAATCCCAGGACTTCTTCAAGTACCGCACCGGTGAGCGCCAGGCGTTCCACCAGCCGCGACATGTCCAGCACGCCGGCGTCGTGCAAATGCTTGCACACCAACTCACCGAGAAAACTGTCGCTCAGACCCGTTTCGCGGATTGTGCACGGCTGAGGAGCCAGTCGTTGCACCGCTTTCCGAACGCTGGGGTAGGCATCACTATCAACTATGACGTGCATGTCTAACCTCCGAATCCACCGGCAACTTGCCAGTAGACGCTGTTCAAAGTGCCGATCAATATTGCAATCGAATATGGGAAAGGCTTGCCGGCTACTTCATCTGAAGTTGGCGCCAGATAAGCCTGCGCTCTTAGAATCAGCCGATAGCGCCCCAGGGTCTGAAGCAGTTGACCGCGAAACAGCACGATCAAAAAACCGCATACGCCACCGGCCATCAGGCTGAACATTGCAGCCCACAACGCGAATTGGAACGGTAGAAAGCTGCCGACCATGGCCATCAACTTGACGTCGCCAGCGGCCATGCCACCGAAGGCATACATCGGCAGAAACAGTGCAAAACAGATCAGGATACCCAACAGGCTGTCACCCAACCCACTCACACCACCTGAATAAGTCTGGCTGGCCAATCCCAGGACAAGGCCTAACAGGACCAATGAGTTGGGAATACGGTGGTGAAGCAGATCGCTCACCACCGCGACGCCCAGCAGTCCTAGCAGTACAACGGTCGATACCAGCAATTCCATGGACATGACGCGTCTCCCCACTGCTACTTATTATTATGGGCAAGCGTTCCCACCGTTGACCGCGGCGCACAGTGCCGTGATCTTGGTGTTGACCTGGCCACCAAGCGCCAGGAATGCAGCGGCAACAGCCACTGTAATCAACCCGCCGGCCACTGCGTATTCCACAATGGTCAGGCCATCCTCGTCTTTGACAAACTTCAGTACCGAAGTCTTGATTGCTTGCAGAGTCATTTTGATCACTCCAGCGGTCATGCCGCTCATAACGTAAGTTGGCAGGGAAGACGCGAAGCCCATCAAGAAAGTTGCGCAGTGCCCCATCAGTCATGGAGGCAGTCGGCTGTTCTTTGGGCTTCGCTACGTCCCCCAGTGGAAATTGTTTTCAGCACGCTTGACCTTTGACCGCGGCGCAAAGCGCATCGATTTTGGCATCTACTTGAGTTCCAAGCGCCAGGAAAGCAGCAGCAACAGCTACAGTAATCAACCCGCCAGCAACCGCGTATTCCACAATGGTCAGGCCATCTTCGTCTTTGACGAACTTCACTACCGAAGCCTTGATTGTCTGCATGATCATTTTGCCCACCTCACTCGAATGTTGTTTTGTCTGAGGCAGTACTTTCTGCGCTGCCTGATGCAACCCTAGTCAGGGACAAGGCATTGGCGTTAGGAAGATTTTGCACATCGTTAGGATTTTTTTGCTGGGCGGCCAAAGACGAGGCATTGGCCTTTACAGAGGTAACGGGAGGGGCAGACAAGGCATTGAAACGCAACGGCAATTGCCATTGATTCGCAAGCGACAAGCGGTAAAAGCCAGGTTTGTCGAATGCGCACCAACAAACACGCGACCGGAGCTGCCCCTCAGAAAACGCATAGAGCGAATAGAACTGAATACCGTCTTTTCTATCAGGATTAGTTCTACAGCGTAATAGCACATTGGCCATACTGCTGAGCAAAGAGAGGCATTAAGAACTCTGGAGTAAAAATAGAGACATGACGTCCCATTTCAACGGAAGGCCAACCCTACTATGGTTCGATCTGACACACGATCGGTCCAGCAAAGAACTCATCGAGCAGTTTGAGGGTACCTGCAACTGCAAAATGGCGAAAAACTCCGTGCTGCCCATCAGGGAACAGGCAGACATGATCTGCATCCATTTTGATCGCCCCGACACTTCGGGGTTGAGGCTATTGCTGGAGATCAAACGCACCACCCCCACCATTCCGATCACCATGTTCACTGTGCAGCATTCAGAGGAACTGGCTGTCTGGGCGATGCGCTCCAGCGTCTGGGAATACATGGTGCTTCCGTTCTCGGCCACCGAGAAGAAGCGTTACCTGACCGCGGTGATGCAGCTCTGCGAACTGCGCCGAAATGCCAACGGCCAGGGCAAATCATCGCAGATCGACCACTCCCCAACCCTACCGGAAAGCATCCGGCTGACCTCAGGACACCAAAAACACCAAGCGCTGAGCAGCATCATGCTGTACATCGAACAGCACTTTCGTGACAGCATCGATCAGAGGGATCTGGCGCAGCGCTGCGGCATGACGACATTTCGCTTCAGCCGCCTGTTCAAGGAAGCCAATGGACTGGGCTTCACGGATTACATCCTGGACAAGCGCATGAACTTCGCCAAAGAACTGCTCGACAACAGTCAGATGCCTATTACCAGTATTGGCTATGAGGCCGGCTTCAAGGACCCTTCCTACTTCGCTCGAGCCTTCAAGCAATTCGCAAATTGCACGCCCAGTGAATACCGTTTGGCACGCCAACTCAGAGCGGCTGCAGCTGCGCAACTGGTGCTGGATGAAAAAACCAATGAAGCGCTCGAAAGCCTGGTGCAAAGCCTCAGCGGTTGAGGCTGTTTTTTACGCACAAACAAAAACGCCGCTCAATGAGCGGCGTTTTTGTTAAATATGGAGCGGGAAACGAGACTCGAACTCGCGACCCCGACCTTGGCAAGGTCGTGCTCTACCAACTGAGCTATTCCCGCAAATGGCGTCCCCTAGGGGACTCGAACCCCTGTTACCGCCGTGAAAGGGCGGTGTCCTAGGCCACTAGACGAAGGGGACACGCTACCCGGAACACATGGTGTGTGTTTCGGTGTCCAGATCCGCATCCGAAGACTTGGTTCTGGTTTCACTCAGCCCTGCCCGAAAGCAATGCTGTTTAAAATTGGAGCGGGAAACGAGACTCGAACTCGCGACCCCGACCTTGGCAAGGTCGTGCTCTACCAACTGAGCTATTCCCGCATTGGCGTCCCCTAGGGGACTCGAACCCCTGTTACCGCCGTGAAAGGGCGGTGTCCTAGGCCACTAGACGAAGGGGACACACTACAACATTCACTCCCTGCTTCGTTTCGCTGTGTGCTTTACGCTGCAAGTGGCGCGCATTCTATGGATGGATTGAGAGGTCGTCAACCCCCTGTATTAAATTTATTTAAATCAATGACTTCGCCCTGCTTTAACGCCCCTAACCGGATTTTCCGCCACCCGGTGTTTGGCGCCTATATTCTGACACTCACCAAGGCGTTATAGTCGACGCCATCAATGATGGCGATCTGCTTCACTGTTGCCAGCATTTATAAAGCAGGACTGCGGCCGATACAGGTTGAGCCTTCTCGAACCAACTCGTCGAGCGGCCTTGGGCGCTTAAATGCCAAGCCACTACACTCGACTCGCACGCGAACCCTATAAAAGAGGTCTTACCGGTGACACCACTCATGATCACCCTGCTCGTCGTAGCCGGGATCGCATTATTGATCGCCATTGGCTACATCAACCATGTGGTGGAAAACAATAAGCTGGAAAGGGCCCGTACCAAGGTTGAGCTCAATGATCGCCTGCGACGTTGCGGAGAGATTACCGAGACCTTCCCAGGCCAGTTGATGACACCGGCGCTCAAGCTGCTGCTGACCCGCCTGGAATTGAATGTCTGCCAACGCCTGCTGAACCTGGAAAAAACCAGCGCCAACCTCAAGGCGCGGATTACCGAACTGACGTCGCTGGTTGCACAGGGCGAGTCGATACCGGTCAACAACCCGCCAGCACCGATCCAGACGGAAGCCAAGGCCAAGGACGTGCGTTTCCTGCTTGAAGCCCTGCACGGCCAGATCACCCGCGCGGCCCAGGACGGCTTCCTGCCGCCCAACGAAGCCAAGCGCTGGATCCGCGAGGTCCGTCATATTCTGGTGCTGTTGCACATCGAATTCTTCAACAACCTTGGCCAGCACTCCCTGCAACAGAACCAGCCCGGCCAGGCGCGCCTGGCGTTCGAACGCGGTGTGCAATACCTGCGCAAGCAGCAGGAACCTCAGATCTATGCCGAGCAGCTGGAGTACCTGGAAAAACTCCTGGCCCGTGCCAACGCACAAGTCATGGACCGCATCACCCCGGTGGAAGGCGAAGTGAACCAATTGACCGAAGGCCTCAAAGACGTCGAGGCCGATGCGGACTGGAAGAAGAAAGTGATCTACGACTGATCATTCGAGCAAAGTAGAAAAGCCACCAGATCAGGTGGCTTTTTTTTGCCTTGCAGGCGCAAAGCTTGCTGGCGATAACGATTGATCAGCTGTATCGATGTTGACTGACACTCAGTCATCGCGAGCAAGCTTTGCTACAGGGATCGACTACAACCGGCGACTGTCAGGCCGCCTTCGCGAGCAGGCTCGCTCCCACGGGATACGCAATACAGTTTTAAAGCCTGAAATGCCCCACCATCCCCTTCAGCTCAACCCCCAGCTGCGCCAATTCGATACTCGATGCCGCATTTCCCTGCATCGCCAACGACGACTGATCCGCACTGGCACGAATACTCGTGACACTGCGATTGATCTCCTCGGCCACCGAACTCTGCTCCTCGGCAGCAGCTGCGATCTGCTGATTCATCTGCTGGATCAACGATACCGCCGCCGCAATACTTCCCAACGCACTTTCAGTCTGCAGCGCATCACTGACCGCCAGCTTCACCAGTTCGCCGCTGCTTTGAATCTGCTGCACCGACGTCTGCGCCGCCGAGCGCAAGGCGCTGACCAACCGCTCGATTTCCTCGGTAGATTGCTGAGTCCGCTTGGCCAGTGCACGCACCTCATCGGCCACCACCGCAAAGCCCCTGCCCTGCTCGCCAGCCCTTGCGGCCTCGATGGCCGCGTTGAGCGCCAGCAGGTTGGTTTGTTCCGCCACGCTTTTGATGACACTGAGCACGGTACCGATGTTCTGGATTTCCGCGCTCAAACTCTCGATGCTCGAACTGGCCGAGGTCGCCGAATCCGCCAGTTGCTCGATGCGCGCCATGCTTTGACGTACTACGAGCTGACCGCTTTCGACCTTGCCGTCGGCTGTTTGCGCCGCCACGGCGGCCTCTTCGGCGTTACGCGCCACGTCGTGCACGGTAGCGGTCATCTGGTTCATCGCCGTGGCGACCTGTTCGGTTTCTTCTTTCTGGCTGCTGACTTCGAGGTTGGTCTGTTCAGTGACTGTCGACAGCGATTGCGCTGAAGTGGCCAGTTGTTCGATACCCGCCTGCAAACCGCTGACGATGTGGCTCAGTCCTGCTCCCATCTGTTGCATGGCCTGCATCAACTGACCGATCTCATCACGGCGGGTCACTTCGACCGTTGCGCTCAAATCCCCGGATGCAATCTGCTGCGCCACACGAATCACACTGCGCAACGGCCCGACGATCAATCGGGTGATGACCCAGGCTGCAATCAGTCCGACCAGCAACGCCAACGCTGAGGAGCCGATGATCAGCAACGAGTTCTTGTTCAACTCTGCCTGCATCGACTGATCTTCGGCGATATAGGCCTGATCCACCCGCTCCATCACTTGGGATGCGCGTTGGTGCAATTGCTGATAGACGGTCTTTTCCTGCTCCAGCAGACCGGTGTACTCGGCGAGCTTGTCGCTGAAACTGGCGATATGACCGATCACTTCATTGAGAACGGTCTGATAACCCTCATCCTTGACGGAAGTTTTCAGCTGTTCGGCCTGGGTCAACGCCTGGCTGGCCTGTTCGATCTTGCCTTGCCCCGCGCTGTCATCCCCCTTACGGCTCTGGTCCAGACGCACGCGCGCTTCGTTCATGGCTTGCAACATCAACCGTGACACCTGGCTGACCTGATTGGCCTGCTCGACGAATTGCGCACCGTCCTTGCCCTCGGATTCCTTCAGGTTGTAGGTACCGTCATCGGCAAGCCCGGACTGCAACACGTCAAGGTTATTGGCCACGCTGGAGACCGACCAACTGGCCATTTCCAGCGCCAGGTCCTTGGCCTGACTGAGCGAAACAAACTCGTCGAACGCCTTGCGATAGGCGCCAAGGGATTGCTCGACATCGTTCATTACCGGCACATTGGCGGCAGACGCAGCCTTGAGCTGATTCGCCAGGGCGATCAAGCCATCAACGCCTTCGCGCAGGGCATCGGCCGTTTTCGGGTTGCCGTGCAAGGCATATTCTTGCTCCAGCAAGCGTACCTTCAGCAATCCACTGTTGAGCGACGACATTTGCTTGAGCCCGTCGAAGCGCTGACTGATGGTTTGCAGGGACCAGACGCCGATGGCCGCCACCAGGGCGGTCAACAACAGCACCAGCACAAACCCGATACCCAGTTTTTTTGCCATACCGAGGTTGGCAAAACGTCCTTGCACGGCCGAAATCATTGCACTTAGTCCCCTGCCATTATCTGTAGATGGAGATTCGCAACGGGCCTGTGGCAACACAAGTCTTTGGCGTCGGAATAATGGCAAAAAGCTACGTTCGCGTCGTTTTCAGAACACTTGAGGTCGATTCGCAGCGCTAGCCTGAAAAAATGCCCGGGCTCGCGGATCACAAGCACAGGCCACATTGATACGCTGCCAATCAGTGGCCGCACCGGCGGGACTGAAGGCCGTCGGCGATGACAGCAACACACCGAAGCGCCGAGCCTGCGCCTGCAGCTGTGCGTAGTCCGCCATCCGCGATCGCGCCCAGATAAACAGACCTCCCACAGGCTTGCCGAACACCTCCCACTCGGCGTCTTCGAGCAACTGCAATGTGGCCTGTCGATCGCTGCCAAGGCGCTGCCGCTGCCGCTGCACCAATTGGCGGTAGGTACCATTGGCCAACAGCCAGGCCAGGATCGACTCACTGAATCGTGAGGTGCCCATGCTGCTGATCATCTTGACCTCGGCCAACCGTGCAATCACCTCGGCGCCGGCCACTACAAAACCGACCCGTAACGAGCTGCTGAGCGTCTTGGAATAACTACCGACGTAGATCACGCTGTCATCCAGTGAGGCAAGGCGCTTGCCGGAACCGTCGTACAGGTCTGCGTAAACGTCGTCTTCGATCACCCGTACACCATGCTCTTTGGCCAGTTGAAGCACTCGCTGCGCCACCCTTGGTGCCAGGCTGCAACCGGTCGGATTGTGATGAAAACCATTGATGAACAAGCCACAAGGCCGATATTTCAGCAGTAACGCCTCCAGCGCCACGATGTCCGGCCCCTGAGGCGTTCGCGGGACCTCAAGCAGGCTGACGCCTTGTAGCCTGAGCAAATCGAACAACACGGGATTACCAGGGTTTTCCACCACCACGCAGTCTCCCGGTTTGAGCAACGTCCGTATGATCAGGTCCAGCCCCTGACTGGCCCCCGCGGTGGTCAGGATTCGATTGTCCCCGACGTTGATATTCCGCTGTTTCAGGCACTTCAGAATCTGCTGGCGCAAGGCTGGTAAACCCAAAGGGGTGTTGTAGTTGAACAAGCCGGCCATGTCGGTGCGACTGACTTCCCGAATTGCGTAAACCAGGTCATCTGTTTCGCGCCAACTTTCGGGCAAGCCACCACTGCCCAATGGCAATTGGCACAAGGAAGCGCCCTGTTGCCGCACAGAGATTGAAGCCGGGGTAGCCACGACATAACCGTCAGCACGACGCGGCTCCAGCACCCCTTGTGCGACCAGCCGATCACAGGCTTCGACGACACAGGACTGACTGAGCAAATTGATTCGCGCGATTTGCCGCACCGAGGGCAAACGCTCACCTGGCACAACCTCGTTGCGATGGAGCCAGCAGGCCAACCCATCGACGATTTGCTGTACGACCGGCACCAATGCCTGTCGATCGATACTCAATTCCATGAGCGAGCAACTCCTGTCTGGTTTGCGCAAACCAGTTAATCACAGGAGTGTTCGCCGGGATGTGCGACAACGCCGCCAGAATCGCCAGTTTCAATCATTTGAAACACACTTCAGGTGGCTGCAATAAATATCCAAGGCAACAAAAAACCTGTGGGAGCGAGCCGGCTCGCTCCCACAGGTCCGGTGTTTACTCGTTAGCAGCGCTGGGTTTCAGAATGCGGTCACACCACCATCCACAGCCAGCGAATGCCCAGTGGTAAACGCCGCACCATCGCTGCAAAGGTAAAGCACCGCGCTGGCGATTTCCTCGACCTTGCCGATGCGGCCCACCGGGTGCATGGCGTTGGCGAACTCGCCCTTCTTCGGGTCGGCTTCATAGGCGCGACGGAACATATCGGTGTCGATCACCGCCGGGCATACCGCGTTGACCCGGATTTTTTTCTTGGCGTATTCGATGGCCGCCGATTTGGTCAAGCCGATCACTGCATGCTTGGAAGCGGCGTAGATGCTCATTTTCGGCGCAGCACCGAGACCGGCCACCGAAGCTGTATTGACGATGGCGCCCCCCCCCTGGGCCAACAGCAATGGCAACTGGTACTTCATGCACAACCAGACGCCTTTGACGTTGACGCCCATGATCGCGTCGAACTCCTCGGCGGTGCCTTCTGCCAGTTTGCCCTTCTCGATCTCGATGCCGGCATTGTTGAAGGCATAATCGAGACGGCCATAGGTATTGACGACCTCTTCCATCAGGTTTTTCACGTCGCTTTCTACTGTGACGTTACAGCGCACGAAGGTCGCTTCGCCGCCTGCTGTACGAATCAGCGCTACCGTCCCCTCACCGCCCGCTGTGTCCATGTCGGCCACCACCACTTTCAAGCCTTCGGCGGCGAACGCCTGGGCGGTCGCGCGACCAATGCCATTGGCTGCGCCCGTCACTACGGCGACCTGACCGGAAAACGTCATGCTCATTGTTATGCCCTCGAAGAGAAGTTTGCGGGGATCGGATTTTTTCAGTCTAGCCATGCGGCCCCTGACGCGGCAGCACTATCAGAAGGCCGGTTGGGCACCCATGAGTTGCAGTGATGGAACTGCCGTACCAACTATCACTGCACTGGATCAACCTGCATTCGCCGCATGAGCCAAACTTGCGACATCGCCCATGAAGGACTATCAACAAGGCTTCATTCATCTTGAGTCCCTGTCATGACTACCCAGACCAATCGCCAGTTCCTGCTCGCCAAACGTCCCGTCGGCGCGGCAACCCGCGAGACCTTCACCTATCAAGAAGTACCGGTCGGCGAGCCGGCGGCGGGTCAGATCCTGGTCAAGAACGAATACCTCTCGCTGGACCCTGCCATGCGTGGCTGGATGAATGAGGGCAAGTCCTACATCCCGCCGGTCGGCCTCGGTGAAGTGATGCGAGCCCTCGGTGTCGGCCAGGTCGTGGCGTCGAACAACCCCGGGTTCGCGGTCGGCGACTACGTCAATGGCGCTTTGGGTGTGCAGGATTATTTCCTCGGTGAACCGCGAGGCTTCTACAAGGTCGATCCGAAACTGGCACCGCTGCCGCGTTATTTGTCCGCGCTGGGCATGACCGGCATGACGGCTTACTTCGCCCTGCTCGACGTCGGCGCCCCCAAGGCGGGTGAGACGCTGGTGTTGTCCGGTGCAGCCGGTGCGGTGGGCAGCATTGCCGGGCAAATCGCCAAGATCAAGGGATGCCGGGTGGTCGGCATCGCCGGCGGCGCAGACAAGTGCAAGTTCCTGGTCGATGAATTGGGTTTTGACGGCGTCATCGATTACAAAAACGAAGACGTCATCGCCGGCCTCAAGCGTGAATGCCCGAAAGGTGTCGACGTGTATTTCGATAACGTCGGCGGCGACATTCTCGACGCGGTGCTGAGCCGGCTCAACATGAAGGCGCGTGTGGTGATCTGTGGCGCCATCAGCCAGTACAACAACAAGGAAGCGGTCAAAGGCCCGGCCAACTACCTGTCACTGCTGGTCAACCGTGCGCGCATGGAAGGCTTTGTGGTGATGGACTATGCCTCGCAGTTCGCCGCTGCCGGACAGGAAATGGCCGGCTGGATGGCCAAGGGGCAGCTCAAAAGCAAGGAAGACATTGTTGAAGGGTTGGAGACGTTCCCGGAGACGCTGATGAAGTTGTTCAGCGGGGAGAATTTCGGCAAGTTGGTGCTGAAGGTTTAACCCAACATTCGAAGTGCGCTAAAAAACATTGTGGGAGCGGGCAAGCCCGCTCCCACAGGTTTCGCGGAGTTTAGGCCAGCTCAGCTACAACGTTTGCCAGAGCTTTTGCAGGATCCGCCGCCTGGCTGATCGGACGGCCGATCACCAGATAGTCGGAACCCGCTTCCAGCGCCTGACGTGGAGTCAGGATGCGACGCTGGTCGTCCTGGGCGCTGCCCGCCGGACGAATCCCTGGCGTGACCAGTTGCAGCGACGGGTGCGCCGCTTTCAAGGCCTGGGCTTCCAGGGCCGAGCATACCAGGCCGTCCATCCCGGCTTTTTCCGCCAGGGCAGCCAGGCGCAGTACCTGTTCCTGCGGCTCGATATCCAGACCGATACCCGCCAGATCCTCACGCTCCATGCTGGTCAGCACGGTCACGCCGATCAACAGCGGCTGCGGACCACTGCGCTTGTCCAGTACTTCACGGCACGCAGCCATCATGCGCAAGCCGCCGGAACAGTGCACGTTGACCATCCACACACCCATTTCCGCAGCGGCCTTGACGGCCATGGCGGTGGTGTTGGGGATGTCGTGGAACTTGAGGTCCAGGAACACTTCGAAACCCTTGTCACGCAGGGTGCCGACGATTTCCGACGCGCAGCTGGTGAACAATTCCTTGCCGACTTTGACCCGGCACAGTTTCGGGTCCAACTGATCGGCCAGCTTCAGTGCGGCGTCACGGGTGGGGAAATCCAGGGCGACGATGATAGGAGTCTGGCAGGCGGACATGAGCGGGCTCTCAGGCAAGTCGAAATCGGCGCGCATTGTAGCGGAACCAGCGCCACTGCGGGACCCGATGATCGGTAAATCGTCGAGAACGCTCAGGCAAGACTAGCCTTTGCGGCAATTGTGTCGAGTTCGGTACATAGCTGACACGCCCACAACACCCTTGCCCGCTACCCTCGCCAGTCGCAACACGTCCTTACAGCACTTTGCGCCTGCGGGCCAGACGCCTATGCTGAAGCCACAACCTCGCCGCCTATCTTTGTGGTTGGCAGCCTATCCGGCAGATGAACACACGCATGCCCCCCCCACACACCTGTGAACGACGATCAAAAAGCGACCGGCGACGACAAACGCTGGAGCATTCGCGCCCTGATCGTCGACGATGACATCCCGATCCGCGAATTGATGATCGACTACCTGGTCCGCTTCAACATCCACGCCAGCGGCGTCACCGATGGCGCGGCCATGCGCCTGGCCATGCAAGCGGAGCATTTCGACGTGGTGGTGCTGGACCTGATGCTGCCCGGTGAAGACGGCCTGTCGCTGTGCCGCTGGCTACGTGCCGAGTCGGACATCCCGATCCTGATGCTCCCGCCCGCTGCGAACCCACCGACCGGATCATCGGCCTGGAACTGGGTGCCGACGATTACATGGCCAAGCCGTTCGAACCCCGGGAATTGGTGGCGCGCATCCAGACCATCCTGCGCCGGGTGCGCGACGACCGCACCGAACAACGGGCGAACATTCGCTTCGACAACTGGCGCCTGAACAGCGTACTGCGCCAGTTGATCGCAGCAGACGGCCTGGTGGTGCCGCTGTCCAACGCCGAATTCCGTCTGCTCTGGGTGTTCATCGAAGACCGTGCGCGGTGAAGGCTACCTGTTCGACGCCCGGGACATCGGCTGATGCGCGGGCGCTTCGATACGCTGTTCGGACGCCTGTTCGGCGTGCTGCTGCTGGCGATTATCCTGGCGCACCTGCTGGCCTTTGCCTGGTTTCATCATTACGGCCCACCGCCACCTCCGCCTCCACCACCGCAATTCTCCGAAGGATTCGACGGCCAACGCCCGCCGGATGACCCGCGCTTCGCCAATCGACCACCCCGGCCCTGGTTCGGTGGACCGCTGGTACCGCTGACCTTCCAATTTATCTCGCTGATCATTGCGGCCTGGTACGGCGCCAAACTGTTGAGTCGCCCGATCCAACGGCTCAGCGACGCATCATCGAGCAAGTGAAACAACGCTCGCGGATGCTCGGCGCGGTGTCCCACGACCTGCGCACGCCATTGTCACGGCTCAAGCTGCGGCTGGAACAGATCGACGACGACAGGCTGCAGGGCCAGATGCGCCAGGATCTGGACGATATGATCAGCATGCTCGACGCCACCCTCACCTACCTGCACGAACAACGCACCAGCGAGGCGCCGCAGTGGATGGACGTGCAGGCGCTGGTGGAGTCGTTGAGCGAAAACGCCCAGGACCAGGGCGCCGATGTCCAGGTCAGCGGCCACTGTGCACCGCTGCAAGTGCAGCCGATGGCGTTACGTTCCTGCGTCAACAACCTGCTGGACAATGCCCTGCGTTATGCCGGGCAGGCGCTGATTACCCTGGAGGATCATCGGGAAGAACTGTTGATCAGAGTGATCGACTACGGGCCGGGAATCGCGGCCGAGCAGCGCGAAGCGGTGTTTGAACCGTTCTTTCGCCTGGAGGGGTCGCGCAATCGCAACTCCGGCGGTGTCGGACTGGGCATGACCATCGCCCGCGAGGCGGCGGAACGTCTGGGCGGGCAGTTGAGCCTGGAAGAAACCCCGGGGGGCGGGTTGACCACCGTCATTCGCCTGCCGCGAGTTTGAATGACACCCCGACCCATTGTGGGAGCGAGCCTGCTCGCGAAGACGACGGCACATTCAACATCAATGCGGCTGACAGATCGCTTCGCGAGCAGGCTCGCTCCCACAGGGTTAGGGGTGAACCGCGGACTCAGCGCTTGCGCAGAATCACGCTACCGATCGAGTAACCGGCGCCGAACGAGCTGAGCACCGCCAGCGAACCGGCCGGCAGATCATCCTGATTTTTGTGGAACGCAATCACCGAACCGGCAGAGCTGGTGTTGGCGTAGGTGTCGAGAATCACCGGGGCTTCCTGCTCGGTGGCGTCTCGGCCCAGCAGTTTCTTGACTATCAAGTGGTTCATGCTGAGGTTGGCCTGGTGCAGCCAGAAGCGCTTCACGTCGCTGACGTTGAGCTGGTTCTCTTCCAGATGCGCACCGATCAGTTCGGCCACCATCGGGCAGACTTCCTTGAACACCTTGCGGCCTTCCTGGACGAACAGTTTGTCCTTGGCGCCGATGCCCTCTTCCGCCGCGCGGTTGAGGAAGCCGAAGTTATTGCGGATGTTGTTGGAGAACTTGGTCAGCAATTTGGTGCTGACGATGTCGAACTGGTACTTGGAGGTGGCCTGGTCGGCGCGTTCGATGATGACCGCGGTGGCAGCATCGCCGAAGATGAAATGGCTGTCACGGTCGCGGAAGTTCAGGTGACCGGTGCAGACTTCCGGGTTGACCATCAGGATCGCCCGGGCCTGGCCCAGCTGGATACTGTTGGCGGCGGTCTGGATGCCGAAGGTCGCCGAAGAACAGGCCACGTTCATGTCGAAACCGAAACCCTGGATGCCCAGCGCTTCCTGCACTTCAATGGCAATGGCCGGATAGGCGCGTTGCAGATTGGAGCAGGCGACGATCACGCCATCGATGTCCGCTGCGGTCTTGCCTGCGCGTTGCAAGGCTTGCTCGGCTGCGCCGATGGCCATCTGGCAAAGCACCGACCATTCGTCGTTGGTACGCTCCGGCAGGCGTGGCGCCATGCGTTGCGGGTCGAGGATGCCGTCCTTGTCCATGACAAAGCGGCTCTTGATGCCAGAGGCTTTTTCGATAAACGCTGCGCTGGACTCGGTCAACGCCTCGATTTCACCGCGCGCGATAGCGTCGGCATTATCGGCGTTGAATTGCGCCACATAGGTATTGAAAGACTGCACCAGCTCTTCGTTGGAGATGCTGTTGGCCGGAGTGTAAAGGCCGGTGCCGCTGATGACGACATTATGCATGGTCGTGTCTCTAATCTGTTCAGGCAGAAAGCATTGGTACCGACGTACCAATACACAAAGGGTCTATTCCCATCCTGGGGACGCAAACCTGGCATCGCTTTATTCCGTCGCGTGACCAGGTGAAGGCTCTAGTCCGCGAAACCGGCGTTTATGGTCGCGAAGTTTGCCATAAACCTTGGGTTTTGGCGCCTTTTGCAAGAACAAAGCGTTACTTGTGGGAGCGAGCCTGCTCGCGAAAGCGGTGGATCAGTCGCCGGTGGTGCCGTCTGAATTTACGCATTCGCGAGCAGGCTCGCTCCCACAGGTTCATGGCTCGACCTGGGCCCACTGCTTGCTCAGGCGCTTATCGGAAATCGGCACCTTGGTCCCCAATTGCTGGGCGAACAGCGAAACCCGGTATTCCTCCAGCCACCAGCGATACAGCTCCAGCTGCGGATCGCGCTTGCCTTCCTGAGCGTGTTTGTTGGCGCGGGTCTGGTATTGGGTCCAGAGATTGGACAATTCGCCACTCCAGACCCGGTCCTTCTGCACCTGGGTACCCAGTTTTTCGAAACGCTGCTCGATGGCCTTGAGATAACGCGGCAGCTCCTTGAGCCATTGCATCGGTGTTTCACGGACAAACCCCGGATACACCAGTTGGCTGAGCTGCTGCTTGATGTCGTTCAAAGCCACGGCTTGCGCCAGGTCGATCTTGCCCTTGAAGCGCTTTTGCAGGCCATGCCAGAGCTTGAGGATTTCCAGGGTCAACTTCGCCAAACGTTCGGCGTGTTCGGTCCAGACTCCTCGCTTGCGCTCAGCCAGCGACGCCAGTGCGGCACCGTCACGGGGCAGCGGGTCTTCGCCATCGAGAATGCAGCTATCGAGGCTGGCCAGCAGTATGTCTTCCACCAGCGCGTCGACGCGCCCCATGTCGCGGTACAGCAGGCCCAGTTCGGTCAGGCCCGGCAGCTTGCCACGCAGGAACTTCGCCGGCTCCGCCAACTGTTGCATCAGCAAGCGTTGTAACGCGCGGCGGTGCTGGAATTCGGCTTCGGCGGGCGTCGAAAAACGGCCTTCCTTGACGGTGCCACCCTCCTCCACCAGCGCCGGGTACACCGTCATCGACAGCCCGGCGATCTTCTGCTGGGTTTTCTCGGCCACGGCGGCGAATACTTTCGGCTCGACCGGTTGCTGGCTTTTCGCGGTTTGCGGCACGGCCAACGCGGCTTGGCTGGCCTCGGCGAAGCGCGCGGTAAGTTCGGCGAGGTCACGGCCTTCACCGAGGAATTTGCCCTGCGCGTCGACGATTTCCAGGTTCATCCGCAGATGGTTTTCCACCTGCTGCGCCGCTTCGGCCCAGGCTTCATCGCTGACCCGGGCGCCGGTCATGCGCAGCAGTTCGCGACCCAGTGCCTGGGGTAACGAACCTTCGGCGAAGGCCATGCGTTGCAAGGCGGCTTTGACGAAGTCCGGTACCGGTACGAAATTCTTGCGCAAGGCCTTGGGCAGGTTGCGCACCAGGGCAATGCACTTGGCCTCGATCACGCCGGGCACCAGCCACTCCAGTCGCTCCGGCGGCAGCATCGGCAACAGCGGTGCCGGTACGCGCAGGGTCACGCCGTCGCGCGGGTGGTTCGGCTCGAAGTGGTAGCTGAGCGCCAATTCCAGATCACCGATGTGCAGGGTGTCCGGGTAATGCTGGGCGGTGACTTCACTGGCCTCGCGGGCCAGCACGTCTTCTTCGCGCATGATCAGCAGCTGCGGGTCTTTCTGGCTGTTGATCCGGTACCAGCTGTCGAAGGTCGCCGTCTGGTGAATCTCCGCCGGCAGCCGCGCGTCGTAGAAAGCGAACAGGGTTTCTTCGTCGGCGAGAATGTCGCGGCGGCGGGCCTTGGCCTCCAGTTCGTCGAGCTGTTCCAGCAACTGCTTGTTGGCGGTCAGGCATTTGGCTTTCGACTGAATCTCGCCACGCACCAGCGCTTCGCGGATAAACAGTTCACGGGACACCACCGGGTCCACCGGGCCGTAGTGCACTGGCCGGCGACCGACCACGATCAGCCCGAACAGCGTGATCTGCTCGAAGGCCACGACCTGGCCACGCTTTTTCTCCCAATGGGGTTCGAAGTGGTTTTTCTTGATCAGATGCCCGGCCAGCGGCTCGATCCAGTCGGCGTCGATCTTGGCCACCATGCGCGCGTAGAGCTTGGTGGTTTCCACCAGTTCGGCGGTCATCAACCATTGTGGGCGTTTCTTGCCGATCCCCGACGAGGGGTGAATCCAGAAGCGTCGCTGGCGCGCGCCGAGGTAGTCGCCGTCTTCGGTTTTCTGGCCGATCTGGCTGAGCAGGCCCACCAGCACTGCTTTATGCAGCTTCGGGTAATCCGCCGGTTCTTTGTTGAGGCTCAGCTGCATGTCACGGCAAATCAGGCTCAACTGGCGATGGGAATCACGCCACTCGCGCAGGCGCAGGTAATTGAGGAAGTTCTTGCGGCACCAGTTGCGCAGCGGACTCGCGGTCAGCGCCTGGCGCTGCTCCTCGAACCCGCGCCATAGATTGACCAGCCCGGCGAAGTCCGAATCGGCGTCTTTCCATTGCGCGTGGGCCTGATCCGCCGCTTGCTGACGCTCCGGCGGACGTTCACGCGGGTCCTGGATCGACATGGCGCTGGCGACGATCAGCACTTCCTGCAAGCTGCCCAGCTTCGCCGCTTCCAGCAACATGCGGCCCATGCGCGGGTCCACCGGCAGCCGCGCCAGTTGGCGACCGAGCGGGGTCAGCTGGCTGTTGCGGTCCACCGCCGAGAGTTCTTGCAGCAGGTTGAAACCGTCGCTGATGGCCTTGCCATCCGGCGGCTCAATGAACGGGAACGCAGTGATCTCGCCGAGGCGCAGGTGCAGCATCTGCAAAATAACGGCTGCAAGGTTGGTCCGCAGAATTTCCGGATCGGTAAACTCCGGGCGCCCGAGGAAATCTTCCTCACTGTACAGACGCACGCAAATACCCGGCTCGACCCGTCCGCAGCGTCCTTTGCGCTGGTTGGCGCTGGCCTGGGAAATCGCTTCGATGGGCAGGCGCTGAACCTTGGCGCGGTAGCTGTAGCGGCTGATGCGCGCGGTGCCGCTGTCGATCACGTAGCGGATGCCCGGCACGGTCAGCGAGGTTTCCGCGACGTTGGTCGCCAGGACCACGCGACGCCCCGGGTGCGACTGGAAAATCCGCTGCTGCTCGGCCGGCGACAGGCGCGCATACAACGGCAGGATCTCGGTGTGCTTGAGCTGGGCCTTGCGCAGCATGTCGGCGGCGTCGCGAATCTCACGCTCGCCGGGCAGAAACACCAGCACGTCACCGGGGCTGCGGCGTTCGCTGCGTTCGTACGCGGCAATTTCGTCGAGGGTGGCGAGAATCGCCTGATCCACGGTCAGGTCGTCCTCGACGCGGTTGCCCTCTTCGTCCTGCTCCAGGGTCAGCGGGCGATACCAGGTGTCCACCGGGAAGGTGCGGCCGGAGACTTCGACAATCGGTGCGTCATCGAAATGTTTGGAAAAGCGCTCCAGGTCGATGGTCGCCGAGGTGATGATGACTTTCAGGTCGGGACGACGCGGCAGCAAGGTTTTCAGGTAACCGAGCAGGAAATCGATGTTGAGGCTGCGTTCATGGGCTTCGTCGACGATGATCGTGTCGTAGCGTTCCAGATAGCGATCGTTCTGGGTTTCCGCCAGCAGGATGCCGTCGGTCATCAGTTTGATCAGGGTGTTGGAATCGCTCTGGTCCTCGAAGCGCACCTGATAACCGACCAGCGCGCCCAGCGGCGTGCCCAGTTCTTCGGCGACCCGGCTGGCGACGCTGCGTGCCGCGATCCGCCGTGGCTGGGTGTGGCCGATCAAGCCATGCTGGCCGCGACCGATTTCCAGGCAGATCTTCGGTAACTGGGTGGTTTTACCCGAGCCGGTCTCGCCGGCGATGATCAGCACCTGATGCTTTTCCAGCGCCTTCTTGATTTCGTCGCGCTTGGCGGCGATGGGCAGGCTGTCGTCATAACGAATCACCGGCAGGCTGGCCTTGCGTGCCAGCACCTGATCACAGGACGCCTGCATGCGCGCCACCCATTGGGCCAGCTTGGCCTCATCAGGCTTCTTGCGCAGCTCAAGCAATTGCCGCCGCAACCGGTGGCGGTCGGCAAGCATGGCGTGATCGAGGTTTTTCAGCAGTTTGTCGATGGAGGGCGATTCGTCGGTCATCGGGTACGCAATTCAGTCGTCTAGTGGCGCAAGGTTGCGGATTGTCGCAGAAAAGCAGCTTCAAGCGGCAAACCTCACGCTACAAGATGAACGCAGCTTTATCTTGCAGCTTGAAGCTTGTGGCTTACAGCTGCTTCCTCCGATACGGGAACACATCAATTACCTTTCCCGCCCGAATCGCTTCCTGCAAACCCTTCCAGTAATCGGCGTTGTACAACTCGCCGTGCAGTTGATCGAACAACTTGCGCTGCCCGGAGTCGGCGAACAGGAACGGCGGAAACTCCTCCGGGAACACGTCCAGCGGGCCGATGGAGTACCAGGGCTCGGAGGCCATTTCATCTTCGGGTGTGCGCGGTGCCGGGATGTGACGGAAGTTGGCTTCGGTGAGGAAGCAGATCTCGTCGTAGTCGTAGAACACCACGCGACCGTGACGGGTGACGCCAAAGTTTTTCAGCAGCATGTCCCCGGGAAAAATGTTTGCCGCCGCCAGTTGTTTGATCGCCAGACCGTAATCGTCCAGCGCCTCGCGAACCTGCGCCTCGCTGGCGTTTTCCAGGTACAGGTTCAGCGGTGTCATGCGCCGTTCAGTCCAGCAGTGACGGATCAGCACCGTGTCGCCTTCGACCGATACCGTGGACGGGGCGACTTCCAGCAACTCCTCCAGGCACGCCGGATCAAACTTGCTCAGCGGGAACCGGAAATCGGCGAACTCCTGGGTATCGGCCATCCGCCCGACCCGATCGACGCTTTTCACCAGGCGGTACTTTTCGATCACCGTGGCACGATCGACGTTTTTCGATGGCGAGAAACGGTCCTTGATGATCTTGAATACGGTGTTGAACCCCGGCAGGGTGAACACGCTCATCACCATGCCGCGCACGCCCGGGGCCATGATGAACTGGTCGTCGGTGTTGGCCAGGTGATTGATCAGCGCCCGGTAGAACTCGGACTTGCCGTGTTTATAGAAACCGATCGAGGTGTACAGCTCGGCGATGTGCTTGCCCGGCAGGATGCGCTTGAGAAAACCAATGAACTCCGCCGGCACCGGCACATCCACCATGAAGTACGAACGAGTGAACGAGAAGATGATCGACACGTCGGCTTCGTCGGTGATCAGCGCATCGATCTGGATGCCGCGCCCCTCAAGGTGCAGCAGCGGAATCGCCAGCGGCCATTGCTCATCGGCGGTGTAGATACGTCCCACCAGGTACGCGCCCTTGTTGCGGTAGAGCACCGAGGAAAACAGCTCGACACTCAGCTGCGGGTCCTTGCACACCCAATCCGGCAGGTTTTCGCGCAGTTGCGCTTCAAGACGGCGCAGGTCGCCGGGCAGGTCGGCGTATTCCTCGCTGAAGCGGTAATCGGCAAAGATGCTTGCCAGCATGCCCGACAACTGGCCCTGGGGTTTGTAGGTACGGGTTTGCGCGGCCCTCGCCCGCCGCAGGCTCGGCCGGGTGGTGTGGATAAACATGCAGCCGTCGCTGATCAAGTCATGGCTGAACAGCCCACAGAAAATCGAGTTGTACCAGGTCTCCGACAGCTCATCGTCGAAGCGCAGGTCGATCAGGCTGATGTAGGCGCTTTTGACCAGCGGCCAGCAGCTGACGTCCAGCGTGTCGGTGTCGAAAGCGATGCGCAGTCGGTCGACCGTTTCGCTGACTTTCTCTTCGTAGAGGTTGATCCGCGCCGCCGAGGCGACTTGTGTCTCCTGCCACTGGGCCTGCTCGAAGCGTGCGCGGGCACCGTCGGTGATCTGCCGGAAGTGCTCGCGGTAATCGTCGAAGCCATCGAGGATCAAGCGGGCGATGTCGGCGGCTGGCCAATGCTGCGGCATGGTGAGACCTCTGCGGGAATTCGTGAGCCCTGAGCTTAGCCAGTGAAGCGGGTGCAGGAGAAGTGTAATTTTGCGCGCAGGTTATTTGCCCGTTTTCCGGTTGCCATGGATCAGCCGCTCGGCAACACTCTCGTCCCGATCAAGCAAGGAGAGCAGCGTGAACCCCGTCGATATAGTCCGTTTACTGTCACTGGCGGCCATCTGGGGTGCGAGTTTTCTGTTCATGCGCATCATCGCCCCGGTCATTGGCACGATTCCCACCGCGTTTTTCCGCGTATCGATCGCCGCCATCGGGCTGCTGGTGATTCTCGGATTGATGCGTATCAGCTGGGATTTCAAGGGCAAGCTCAAAACAGTGATGCTACTGGGGGTGATCAACTCCGGCATTCCCGCGACCCTGTATTCGGTGGCCGCGCAAGTGCTGCCCGCCGGTTACTCGGCGATTTTCAACGCCACCACACCACTGATGGGCGTGCTGATCGGCGGCCTGTTCTTCCATGAGCGACTCACCGGCGCCAAGCTCGGCGGCGTGTTTTTGGGGTTGTTCGGCGTTGGCGTCCTGACACGCGCCGGCCCCGTGGCGTTCGACATGGCATTGCTGCTGGGCGCCATCGCCTGCCTGCTCGCCACCACCTGCTATGGCTTCGCCGGCTTCCTCGCCCGCCGCTGGCTCGATCAGGCCGGTGGGCTCGACAGTCGTTTATCGGCGCTGGGCAGCATGCTGGGGGCGACCCTGTTCGTACTCCCGTTGTTCGGCTACAGCGTGATCAGCCAACCCCCGGTCAGCTGGGGTGGCTGGAACGTCTGGTTGTCGTTGTTGGGATTGGGACTGGTATGCACGGCGTTCGCGTACATCATTTACTTCCGCTTGTTGAGCTCGGTCGGCCCGGTGAAGTCGATGACCACGACCTTCCTGATCCCGCCGTTCGGGGTGTTGTGGGGGGCGTTATTTCTGGATGAGCCACTGTCGATGGCGCATATCTATGGCGGGGTGTTGATTGCGGCGGCGTTGTGGTTGGTGTTGAAGCCGGCGGTGAAGAAATCTGTTGAGGTGACGATCAGATAGCTCTGCGGTGCCGCTGATGCCGCCATCGCGAGCAGGCTCGCTCCCACAATGGATCTCCTGTGAACACAATACTTGTGAACACTGAGGTTAACTGTGGGAGCGAGCCTGCTCGCGAAAGCAATTGCCCAGACACTACAAGGCCGACTGACCCATCTCCCCATCCACCAACCGCCGAATCCCCAGCGGATTAGCGTTTTGCAACGCCTCAGGCAACAATGCATCCGGATAATTCTGGAAGCACACCGGGCGCAGGAAGCGGTCGATGGCCAGGGTGCCGACCGAGGTGCCGCGCGAGTCGGACGTCGCCGGATACGGCCCGCCATGCACCATCGCTTCGCACACCTCGACGCCGGTCGGATAGCCATTGAGCAGAATCCGCCCGACCTTCTCTTGCAGCAACTCCGCCAGCCAGCGGTACTCCAGCAATTCGCCCGCCTCGCCGATCAGCGTCGCCGTCAGTTGCCCGCGCAGGCCGTGCAGCGCTGCGGCCAACTGTGCGCGGTCCTCGACTTCGATGACGATAGTGGTCGGCCCGAACACTTCTTCCTGAAGCAATTCATCGCCCTTGAGCAGCAGGCTGACATCAGCCTTGAACACCTGTGGTTGCGCCTGATTGCCCTGTTGCGGCTTACCCGCCAGGTGCGTCACTCCTGGGTGTTCGTGCAGTTCGCCCAGGCCTCGGCTGTAGCTGGCCAGTGCGCCGGTGTTGAGCATGGTTTGCGCCGGTTGCTGGTTCATGCTGGCGCAAAAGGTTTGCAAAAAAGTGCTGAACTGCGGCGAACGCAGGCCGATGACCAGGCCGGGGTTGGTGCAGAACTGACCGCACCCCAAGGTCACCGAACCGGCCAGTTGCGCAGCGATCTGCTCGCCGCGCACGGTCAGCGCTTCGGGTAGCAGGAATACCGGGTTGATGCTCGACATCTCCGCGAACACCGGAATCGGCTGAGGCCGGGTCGCCGCCATGTGACTCAGGGCGTTGCCGCCCTTGAGCGATCCAGTGAAGCCCACCGCCTGAATCGCCGGATGCTTGACCAGCCACTCACCGACGCCAGCCCCATAGATCATGTTGAATACACCAGCCGGCATCTCGGTACGTTCGGCGGCGCGGATGATCGCGTCCGCCACCCATTCGGCCGTTGCCATGTGCCCGCTGTGGGCCTTGAACACCACTGGGCAACCGGCGGCCAATGCCGAGGCGGTATCGCCACCGGCGGTGGAAAATGCCAGCGGAAAGTTGCTGGCGCCGAACACCGCCACCGGACCTAGTGCGATACGGTACTGACGCAGGTCCGGGCGTGGCAGCGGTTGGCGATCGGGCAATGCGCGGTCGATCCGCGCACCGTAGAAATCCCCGCGACGCAGCACCTTGGCGAACAGACGCAACTGGCCACTGGTGCGACCGCGCTCACCTTGAATGCGCCCGACCGGCAACGCGGTTTCGCGGCACATGGTGGCGACGAACTCATCACCCAGTGCATCGATTTCGTCGGCGATGGCGTCGAGGAACGTCGCGCGTTTTTGCGCGCTGAGGTTGCGGTAGATCGGGTACGCCGCGGCAGCGGCTTTGGCGGCGGCATCCACTTCAGCTTCGCTGGCCTGAAAGAAACGGGCTGGCAAGGGTTCACCGGTGGTAGCGTCGAGACTTTGCAGTTGCAAGGTGCCGTTGGCGCTACGACGCCCGCCGATGTAGTTGTGTCCAAGTACCGATGTCATGGTTTTTTCCTTTGGAAGACTTAAAGCGCACGCACCTGACCGATTGGCAACGGTTGGGCACTTTCACCGATACCGTTTTCCAGTGGCGCACCAAACTCCTCGAGGCTGATCTGGAAACGATCACCAGGCCGGGTTTTCACGCTATCGGCGAACGACAGCGTGGCGGTGCCGAAGTAATGCACATGGACATCGCCGGGGCGCAGAAACTGTGCGTACTTGAAGTGATGGAATTCCAGGTTGGCGAGGCTGTGGCACATGTTGTCTTCGCCGCTGAGAAACTCCTTTTCCCAGAGTGTTTCGCCATTGCGGGTGATGCGGCTGGTGCCGGCCAGATGCCGAGGCAGTTCACCGACGCGCAGCTCCGGGCCATAGGCGCAAAAGCGCAGTTTAGAATGGGCGAGGTACAGGTAGTTGCGTCGCTCCATCACATGGTCGGAAAACTCGTTGCCCAGGGCATAACCGAGGCGATATGGCTGGCCGTCGTCGCCGATCACGTAAAGCCCGGTCAGCTCCGGTTCTTCGCCGGCATCCTCGGCAAACGGCGGCACAGGGAAATCCGCACCGGGACGCACGACGATGCTGCCGTCGCCCTTGTAGAACCACTCCGGTTGCGCGCCGGCCTGCCCGTGCGCCGGCTTTCCGCCCTCCAGGCCCCATTTGAACATGCGCATGGTGTCGGTCATGCCGGCTTCCACCGCGCCGTCCTGCTGGTGCATCTTGTCCCGGGCCGAGGCGCTGCCCAGATGGGTCAGGCCCGTGCCGCTGATCAGGCAATGGGCCGGGTCTTCATGGTCCAGGGGTGGCAGGATCCGGCCCTGCTGCAACAGTTGCGCGTAGTCAGGGCCCGGCTCGGTACCGCGCTGCGCGACCTCCTCTTGCAGGCTGCGTTTGGCGCGGATCGCCGCGAGTGCCAGTTCACGGGTGCTGCGAGTGTCACGCAGCACCTGAACCTGTGAGCCCTCGACGACGCCAACCTGGCGTTCACCGGCGGTGTTTTCAAATTGAATCAGGCGCATGACGGCCCTCCGGAAAGTCGTGGATTTGTGGTGAGGGATTCATCCCTCACCACAGGGTCACTCGATGATGTTGAAGTCGCTCAGGTACTCATCGGAGATTTCCAGGCCCAGGCCCGGCTTGTTGTCGTCAAGCTGGATGTAGCCGTTGACCGGTTGCGGTTCGCCCTTGAACACGTAGTAAAAGAGTTCGTTGCCGACTTCGACGTCGAACACCGGGAAGAACTCGGCCATCGGCGAGGCAGTGGTGGACATGGTCAGGTGGTAGTTGTGCATCTGTCCGGCGTGGGGAATCACCGGCACCGACCAGGCTTCGGCCATGGCGTTGATTTTGCGCGCGGCAGTGATGCCACCGACGCGGTTGGTGTCGTACTGGATGACGTCCACGGCGCGGCGTTCCAGCAGGTCCTTGAAGCCGTAGGAAGTGAATTCGTGCTCACCGCCGGAGATCGGCATGATCCCCATTTTTTTCAGCTCGATATATCCCTCGATGTCGTCGGCGATCACCGGTTCCTCGAGCCAGCGCGGTTCGAACTCGGCGAGTTTGGGCAACATGCGCCGCGCGTATTCCAGGGTCCAACCCATGTAGCACTCGAGCATGATGTCGACGTCGGGTCCGGCCAGTTCACGCAGGGCGCGCACTTGTTCGATGTTGCGACGCATGCCCGCCGGACCGTCTTTCGGACCGTAGCCGAAACGCATCTTCAGCGCGGTGAAACCCTGGTTCAGATAGCCCTGGGCCTCTTCGAGGAACAGGTCGAGGTTGTCATTGGCGTAGAGCTTGGAAGCATAGGTCCAGATCTTTTCCTTGGTGCGGCCACCCAGCAGTTTGAACACCGGCTTGTTCACCGCTTTGCCCATGATGTCCCAGATCGCGATGTCGATGGCCGAGATCGCCGCCATGCCGATGCCTTTACGACCCCAGGCGTGGCTCTGACGGTACATTTTTTGCCAGATGTATTCGTTGTCGAACGGGTCTTCGCCGATGGCGATGGGTGCCAGATACGTGTCGATGATTTCCTTGGCCACACGGGGCGCCAGCGCGCAGTTACCGATGCCGACAAGACCGGTGTCGGTCTCCACTTCAACCACCAGCCAACCGTGAAAACGGAACGAGCCCATGGCGTCGCCGCGCTCGAACAGGATGTCGCTGGCGTTAGTGCAGAAGTGCGCTTGAGGGGGGACGACTTTGCCTTTCCACTCGAAAACGCGGGTGCGGATTGCTTTGATTTTCATGGATACGGATTCCTTGCGCTGCTGGCTTCTTGTAGTTGTTGTTGAGTTGATGGAGCGACTTTAGCCAGCGCTCGGGAGTGGCGGATAATCACTTATGCGTATCCGGCGATAACCTGGGGTGATACCAAAAAACGGTTATTGGGTAGATCGAGTTATCGGGCACTCACAAACAACTGTGGGAGCGAGCCTGCTCGCGAAAGCGGCAAGACAGTCACTGCAATAGTGTCTGTCAGGCCGTCTTCGCGAGCAGGCTCGCTCCCACAGGGGTACTGCATTCGATCAGTCGCTGTTGCCCCCCATCCGGCAGGCGATCTCGAATGCCTGGCGAGTCGCGCCGACGTTGGCCTTGCCCTGCCCCGCGATGTCGAACGCGGTGCCGTGGGCCGGGGTGGTGATCGGGATCGGCAGGCCGCCCTGCACGGTCACACCGCGGGAGAAGCCCATCAACTTGATCGCGATCTGGCCTTGGTCGTGGTACATCGTGACCACCGCATCGAAAGCGCTGGCATCACCCTGGACCTTGAGGAAAATCGTGTCCCCCGGATACGGCCCTTCCGCTGCGATTCCCAACGCCTGGGCAGTGCGTACCGCCGGACTGATGATGTCCAACTCCTCGCGGCCAAAAGAGCCGTTGTCGCCGTTGTGCGGGTTCAGGCCGCAGACACCGATGCGCGGTCTTTCCAAACCGTTGCGCTTGAGTGCGGTGTCGATCAGTTGAATCGCTTCTACCACGCGCTTTTCATTCAGCAGACCTGAAACATCGGCCAGCGCCACATGGGACGTCACCCGTGAAGTCCAGAGGTTGTCGAGCACGTTGAACTCGCAGAATGGCCCGTGGAAATCCAGCAGCTCGGCGAACCAATGCAACTCGTCGCTGTGGGCCATGCCGGCCATGTGCAGTGAGGTTTTGTTCAGTGGCCCGAACAGCACCGCGTCAGTGATCCCGGCCTCGGTCAGGCGCAGGGCTTTTTCCAGCGTGTCGAGGCTGTAGCGACCGCCGATCACACTGGCTTGGCTGCGCGGGAATTCACCGATCGTATCGCCACGAAAATCATAGAACAGCGGCGTGTCGTCGACGAACGACAGCTGCTCGAGCGACTCCACGCGACGATAGGGAAACTCTGTCCCGGCGATGCGCATGCCACGACGCATTTGCGCCTCGTCGGCAATCAGGATGACATGGGCCTGGCTGCGCACTTCAGGCTCGCCGAGCAAGCGTGCGATCAGTTCCGGGCCAATACCCGCCGGGTCCCCCAGGACCATGGCGATGGTGGTTTTTTTCATGCTTCACTCCTCAGGGGTTCAGGCCACGCCCGGTCGATGGCGCAAGGTTCGCAGCGGTAAACCCGCTGCGCGTTGCTGTAGAACAGTCGCTCCTGATCGGCCACTGGCAGATCGGCGACGATGGATTTGAAACCGCTGTAAATGTCATCGAACGAGCCGCACAGGCTGTCCACGGGAAAATTGCTGGCGAACATTGCCCGTCGGGTACCGAACATCGCAATAATCTCGCGCACGACCCAGGCGTTGTCGATGGCGCGCCATGCCCGGCCAGCCTGGCCCAGGCCGGAAATCTTCACCTGCACGTTGGGCCACTCGGCCAGCCGCGCCATCGCAACCCGCCACCCCGCCAGGCCTTCAGCGCTGCGGTCGTTGGGTAATCCGGCGTGGTTGAGAATCAGGGTGATGCCGGGAAAGTCCCGGGCCAACCGTTCAGCTTCGGGCAGGTTCCACCACGGCGTCTGCAAATCGAAATGCAGCCCCAATCCTTCCAGCGCGGCGTAACTGCGCCGCCAGCGTTCGTCGCTCATCAGGCTTCGCACACGACCGAACTGCTCGGGTGACGTCGCGCCGCCGGGTTTATGCCGCACGCTGCGCACACACTTGTAACTGGCCTGTTCAGTCAACACCGCGATGGCGTCTGGATGGTCCAGCCAGGCTTGGGCGACGATCGCATTCGGCACGCCGTAGCGGGCGGCCAATTGCTCGATGAAACGGGTCTCGCCAATCGGGTCTTGCGGGTTCCATTCGGTCTCGACGTACACCGTTTGCACCACCCGGTGTTCACCGGCATCGGCGAAATAATCCTCGGGAAAATAGCGCCGCTTGATCGCACTGTAATCGCCATAGCGAAACGGGATGTTCGCCTGTGGCGCGAGCCACGGGTGATCGTTGATGGCGGGGTCCCAGAAGTGATGATGGGCGTCGATGATCGGGCCACTCCAGCGCTTATCCATGGCGTACCTCGTCGAGACTGATGAACAACGTGGCGAAGACAAACACCGCCGAACACGCTGCAAAGAACCCGAGTACAGGGGCAAATCCGCCGGTCACCTGCAGAATCACGCCCACCAGAATCGGCACCGCTATACCGCCCGTGCTGCCGGCCATGTTCATCACACCGCCGATCAGACCAACCCGCGCCGGAGCGGCCAGCAACGCCGGGAAGCTCCAGTAGAGACTGCCCCACATCAGGAAAAACGCGGTCATGGCCAACAACGCCACAGCGGCAAAAGGGTTGCTCAGGGTCGGCAACAGCAGGAATGCGCCGAGGGCCACCAGGCCGGAGAACGCCAGCAGGCTCTTGACTGCCACCCCGCGACTGACGCCCCTGCGGATCAAGCCATCGCACAGAAAACCACCGGTCAACGAACCCAACGCGCCGCAGACGAAAATCACGAACGTTGCCGCACCGATACCCTTGATATCAAAGCCTCGGGCCTGGGACAGATAACTCGGTCCCCAGGTCAGCAAACCGAAGTACACCATGGCCCAACTGGCCCGGCCGATCAGCAAACCGCTCAGGGAACGGGCAGCGATGCCCAAACCTTTTACCGGCACACGGGCGGCTTCGGCAGCCGCAGTGGCGCGTCCGGCGTTGATCTTCTCCAGCTCCTGAACATTGACCTGCGGGTGGCTGGCCGGGTCATCGCGCAGATAACGCCGCGCCAGCCAGGCCAGTACCAGTGTCGCGACACCGGCGATCACGAACGCCAGACGCCAGGAATCGAGCGAAGCAATCAGGTAGGCGATGATCAGCCCGCCGAGGGCCACGCCCAGTGGGCTGCCGCTGTCCATCAGCACCGCGCCGCGACTGCGCTCGCTGGGCGCCAGCCAGAGGGAAATCAACTTGCCGCCGGACGGAAACAACGGAGCCTCCGAAGCCCCCAGCGCCACTCGGGCGAACAGCAAAGACAAACCACCGGTAGCAAACGCCGCCAACACCTGGAACGTGCCCCACAGCCCGGTGGACCAACTGATCACCCGATGCGGTCCGAAACGATCGATCAGCCAGCCACCAGGAATCTGCAACAGGGCATAGGCCCAGAAAAAGCTGCTGAGGATCAGGCCCTGAGTGCTGGGCGACAGGGAAAATTCTTGGGCAATGGTCGGCATCGCGATGGACAGCGAGACCCGATCGATCAGGTTGACCATGGTCAGGGCGAAGATGATCGCGAAGATCCGCCAGCGCACATTGCTGGCCTTGACGGTGGAGGCCTGCGATGTTGCCGCAGCGGCGGGCGAAGCATCGGTGCCGGGCAGATGCAGGGAAGCACTGGGACGAGCCATGGTGCGTACCTCTTTATTATTTTTGTAGGGAACAACCTTATTGCAGTCTGTGGGAGCGAGCCTGCTCGAAGAATTCAAAAGCGCCGCGGTCAGTCAGTTAACAAGCGTTTTCGTTAACGACCATCGCGAACAGGCTCGCTCCCACAGACCGCGTTGGCGAGCACTATCGAAGGCTCGGTGATAACCGTCTAATCAAAACTTGAAATCAGGCGATAGCCTCGAGTTATGGCATACCGGACTTTCACTGAGCTTTCAGGGGACAGGTTCTGTTTCGACTTATTGCACATTCCGCTCTAGTCCGAAGCTTTGCGCCATTACCGCGGCGTTTGCTTCGGCGAGCTATAACCCCAGGCTATCGGTGTATGTATTGTTTTGAGTAGACGCGACGACGCAGCCTTCCCACACTCGGCCCAGGCTTGCGGCTTTACCGCACAGACAAGCCGCCCATAACAATTACAAAAACACAAAACGAGGCCCTTCCATGCGAAATGCATTCGTCCGTCGCACATCCCGTCTGTTTCTTGGCTGCACGCTGATCGCCGCAGGCAGTCTTCCCGCACTCGCTCAAGCCGCATGGCAACCTGACAAGAACATCGAAATCGTCGTTGCCGGTGGCCCCGGTGGCGGTACCGACCAGCTCGGTCGCCTGATCCAGTCAATCATCACTACCCACAAACTGCTCGACGTCAACACCATCGTCCTCAACAAGGGCGGCGGCAATGGTGCCGAAGCCTTTCTCGACATGAAGATGAACAAAGGCGATCCCGAGAAGCTGGTGATCGGCACCAATAACATCTACCTGTTGCCGCTGGTGTCCAAGCTCGGCTACCAGTGGCAGGAACTGACGCCGATTGCCGCCGTGGCCGAGGATGACTTCATTCTCTGGAGCTACAAGGGTGCGCCATGGAAAGACGCCAGGGGTTTCTACGAAGCGGCGAAGGCCGATCCCTCGAAGCTGCGCATGGGTGGCAGCCAGTCCAAGGATGTCGACCAGACCCTGACCTTGCTGCTGAACCAGACCAACAACAGCAAACTGGTGTACATCCCGTTCAAGAGCGGCAGTGAAGCCGCGACGCAATTGGCCGGTAAACATATTGCCGCCAACGTCAACAACCCCAGTGAAAGCATCAGTCAATGGCGCGGCGACCAGGTCGAACCACTGTGCGTGTTCAGCAAGGAACGCATGAACTACACCGATAAAGTCGCCGGCGATAAATCCTGGGCCGACGTGCCCACCTGCCATGAACAGGGGCTGGGCATCGATCAGTACCGCTTCCCGCGCACCGTGTTCATGCCCGGTGACATCAGCACCGAACAGCGCGCGTTCTACGTCGAGCTGATGCGCAAAGTCACCGAGACTCCGGAGTTCAAGGCCTACGTCAAGCAGAACGCACTGGTACCGACCTTCCTGGAAGGCGAACCGCTGACCGCCTACATCGAAAAAGACACGGCTCGCGTCACTCCGGTGTTCAAGGAAGCCGGCTGGCTGAAAAACTGAGTTGTTCACGGCCGTTCGCCCGCGAACGGCCTTCACCTGCTGGAGGTGATTCATGTCCCATTCTTCGGATTCACCGGCGCTGATCGGCACCCGCTGGGTTGAACTCGGCCTGACACTGTTCACCACCCTGATTGGCGTGGTGGTGATGTTCGGCAGCATCGAACAAGGTATCGGCTGGGGTGATGCCGGCCCCGAGCCGGGTTACTTCCCCTTCTATATCGGCCTGCTGTTGAGTGCCGCGAGTGTCGCCAATGGCGTATTGACGCTGGTGCGCTGGCAAACGCTCAGTGTTGCCTTTGTCAGTCACAGTGCGTTCAGCCAAGTGCTGTCGGTGTTCGTGCCGATTGCGTTGTTCGTCGGTGCGATGCCATTCACTGGCATTTACCTCGCTTCGGCGGTGTTCATCGCCTGGTTCATGTGGCGTGACACCACCCGCGCCAAGCCCTACGGCAAATGGATGATCGCTGGCGTGTCCCTCGGCGCGGTACTCGCCAGTTACCTGATTTTTGCGTTGTGGTTCAAGGTCCCGCTGGATGCCGGCCCGATGGGCGACTGGATTGCCCTGGCCGGGAGAAACTTCAAATGAGCGAATTCGATTCCCTGCTGCAAGGCATGAACCTGATCCTGACCCCGGGCCACATCGGCCTGATGGTGGTCGGCGTGCTGTTGGGCATTCTGGTCGGCGTGTTGCCTGGCCTCGGCGCCCCCAATGGCGTGGCTCTGTTGCTGCCACTGACGTTCACCATGTCGCCGGTGTCGGCGATCATTTTACTGTCGTGCATGTATTGGGGCGCGCTGTTCGGCGGTTCAATCACCTCGATCCTGTTCAACATTCCCGGCGAGCCCTCATCGGTGGCGACGACGTTCGACGGCTACCCGATGGCCCGTGAAGGTCGTGCCGCCGAAGCCCTCACCGCCGCGTTCAGTTCGGCACTGATCGGCGCTCTGGCCGGGGTCTTGTTGCTGACATTCCTGTCGACCCGGATTGCCGAGTTCGCCATGTCGTTCAGTTCGCCGGAGTTCTTCGCGGTGTACCTGCTGGCGTTCTGCACTTTCATCGGCATGAGCAAGAACCCACCACTGAAAACAGTCGTGGCAATGATGATCGGTTTTGCCATGGCGGCAGTCGGCATGGACACCGTGTCCGGCAACCTGCGCTTGACCTTCGACCAGCCGATCCTGATGACCGGCATCAGCTTCGAAGTGGCGGTGATCGGCCTGTTCGGCATCGGTGAAATCCTTTGCACGGTGGAAGAAGGCCTGGTATTTCGTGGCGAGCATGCGCGCATTACGCCGATGGTGATTCTGCGTACCTGGGCGAAACTGCCACGTTACTGGTGGACCATTGTGCGCAGCACCCTGGTGGGTTGCTGGATGGGGATTACCCCTGGCGGTCCGACAGCAGCCTCGTTCATGAGCTACAGCCTGGCACGGCGATTCTCGAAGAACCGTGAGAATTTCGGCAAGGGCGAACTCGAAGGCGTGATCGCCCCGGAAACCGCCGACCACGCCGCTGGCACCAGCGCCCTGTTGCCGATGCTGACCCTGGGCATTCCCGGTTCAGCCACGGCGGCGGTCATGCTTGGCGGCCTGATGATCTGGGGCCTGCATCCCGGCCCGACGCTGTTCGTCGAACAGCATGATTTTGTCTGGGGCCTGATCGCCAGCATGTACCTGGGTAATGTGGTAAGCCTGATCGTGGTGTTGGCCACCGTGCCGTTGTTCGCCTCGATCCTGCGCATTCCGTTCTCGATCATCGCCCCGATCATCATCATGGTGTGCGCCATCGGTGCGTACTCGGTGCACAACTCGTTTTTCGACGTGGTGCTGATGCTTGGCTTCGGCGCGCTGGGGTATCTGTTCAAGAAGCTTGGCTACCCGATTGCCCCACTGGTACTGGCCGCGGTGCTCGGCGACAAGGCCGAAGATGCATTCCGCCAGTCGATGCTGTTCTCCGACGGACAATTGGGGATTTTCTGGTCCAACCCGTTGGTGGGCAGTCTGACCACGGCGGCACTGCTGATGCTGTTCTGGCCATTGATTTCCAAGGCGCTGCAAACCCTGATGGGCCTGCGAAAATCCCCTGTCGCCAAGCCAAAATCGGTGCTTTGACACAGCAATGCTGGCAACGCCTGACATTTGTTGTCAGGCTTGCCGCAGTCTTTTCTGCGAGCGCGGCCCATGACCCGAATTCCTGTTGCCAATGTGATCCACAGTCGACTGCGTCTGCGCCAACTGCGCCTGATGCTGGCGTTGCAGGAATTCGGATCGTTGCGCCGTGCCGCCGACCACATCGGCATGACCCAGCCGGCGGCCACCAAGATGTTGCATGAAGCCGAGGACCTGCTTGGCGTTGAACTCTTCGAGCGCCTACCCCGGGGCATGCGTTCAACTCCGTTCGGGGAAACCGTCATCTACTACGCACGCATGGTCTTCGCTGAACTCAGCGGCATGCGCGAGGAACTGGTGGCGCTCGAATCCGGCAACCTTGGCCGAGTCGCCGTCGGTGCGATTCCGGCGCTGGCGTCGGGCCTTCTGACCCGCACCATCGCGACCTTGAAACAGAGCCATCCGCGGTTGTCCATGAGCATTCAGGTCGATACCAGCGACGTGCTGGTGCAGGCACTGTTGCAGGATCAACTGGACATCGTGCTGGGGCGGATTCCGGCCGGTGCCCGGGCCGAGGAATTACTGTTCGACAGTCTCGGCGAAGAAGCCTTGTGCGTGATTTGCGGCGCACAAAACCCGTTGGCGCAAGAAAAGCAACTGAGTTGGGCCGAGTTACAACATCAGACCTGGGTGCTGCAACAGCATCCCAGCCCGATGCGCTCGATCATCAATCAGGTGTTCCACAACGCACGGGTCGATATCCCCAGCAGCATCGTCGAAACCACTTCGATCATGACCTTGCTCTCATTGATCCAGCAGACCGACATGCTTGGCGTGACGCCGGTGTCGGTGGTCGAGGATTATCCCGGCCGCGATTTGCTGGCCGTGTTGCCGATCAAGTTCGAAGCGCGATTGCCCCCCTACGGGCTGATCACACGGCGTCACCGCATTCAATCGTCAGCGATGCAGGCGTTCATGAATTCGGTGCGGGCCGAGCATGCGCATTCGATCCCTTTGTAGGAGCGAGCAAGCTCGCTCCTACACACTCACACTGTTTTACGGAATACAAACACCAGACCGACGATGATCAACAGCATGCCCAGCATGCTCAACGTCGCCAAGCGATTACCGAAAAACAAGTAATCCATCACCGCCGTCACCGCCGGCACCAGGTAAAACAGGCTGGTGACATTCACCAGGTTGCCCCGGGCGATCAAGCGGTACAGCAGCAAGGTCGCCAACACCGACACCACCAGCCCCATCCACAACACCGGCACGATAAAACCGCTGCTGTGCTCGAAGTGAAAGGGTTGGAACGGTACGAAGATCCCGCACAGCAACAAACCAGCCAGATACTGCACCGGCAGCGTGCCGAGGGGATTGTCGGTGATGCGCTTCTGCATGATCGAACCGAACGTCATGCTCGCCAGCGCCAGTAAACCGAAGAGCATCCCGGCCCATGACATGCCGGCCAGACCGATGCCCTGGAAAACCACCATGATCAACCCGGCCAACCCAAGCGCCAAGCCAAACAGGCGGCTGGCTGATCGCTGACGCTCCATGATCACCACCGTGAGAATGGGTTGCACCCCCATGATGGTCGCCATCACACCGGGTGTGACTTTCAGGTCCAGGGCCAGCAGATAAAAAATCTGATAAGCCCCCAGCAACACGATCCCGGTGGACATCGCGTAGAGCATCGGCCTTCCACCCTTGGGCAACTTCAGCTTGAGCAATGGCACCAGCAACAACAGACCGCACAAGGCAATGACAAAGCGCACCAGCAGAAAGGCAAAGGGCGCCGCATGGGCCAGCCCCCATTTGGAGAAGATCGCCCCGCTGCTCCACAGCAGGACGAACAGGCTCGTAGAAGCCGCCGCGAGCGCGGACTTTTGAGTAAGGACAAACATGAGTACCACCTGTAGTCAGGCAATAAAAAGCCAACTCAGCCGAAGCTGAAATTCAGTAGTTGTGTTCAGGTGGGCGCGGGGGAACAGCAAAAAAGCTGATCAGCCCGAAACGCCAACGCCCGGCGGTGATACGACTGCGCACACCGGCGTGCTACTGACAGGTGGTGGGTAATGACTGATCTGCACAGGTTGCTGATTCCCGCACGGCACGACGCCAGCGTTGACCGCTGAATCGACTACCGCGTTGATCCGGGATGCAGGCATTGGGCTGATCTTTTGTAGAGGGATGAAAAAGTGGCTTCGGGAACTCACTGTGCGCCGACTATAACCAGCGCGAGACATGGATTGCAATGACTTGGTCAAAGGGCCAGCAACGACAGGCTTCGCTCGGATATCTAGGCTTGGGATTCACTGCAATGCCCAAGAGGGAAATGGAATGCAAGAGATCACATGCCAAGGGAACGGACTCATCTTCGGTATCAGTTGTACAAATCACAGGCCAGAAAGCTTGCCGGCATTGCCATTGCCCAGTTGCAAGATGAACTGGAACGAGCCTGCCCTACGACACTCGACTTATCGAAGGTGCGATTTGAACCGATCGACACACAGGCATTGGACGCAAGCGAGCGCTGGGATGATCCGCATTTTTCATGGCGTGAGATTGTTGGATGGAAAGCGAAGGAACCTTTGGCCCTGGATCTATCCATCTGGTTCGATGAACAACTGTGCGGGCTTTGCTTTGCCAATCCAAATAACAGTCGGCAGCGAATCCGCATCGTACGACTGGAGGGACGGCCAGGAGAGGTTCACCCTCTGAAAAAGCGTATCGCCACGCTGTCAATTCTGGTCATTGAACACTACGCGGCAATTATCGGGAGTAGATTTATTGAAGTGCAGGAGCCTCTGAAAGGTGCAATTCCTATCTATCAGCAACATGGCTTTTACTTCGATGCTGAACGACGACTTGTCAAAGCGTTGGAAAGCCTTGTATCGTAAAAACTGCTCAATTAACGATCAATAGCGGAGCGAAAATGAGTAAATCCAGTAAGAAATCTCCTTCAAAAAAACACTCATCCGCATTGGTCAGAAAGCAGACTGCTCTTGTGCTTACTGACAGCCAACGACGCATTCTACAAATACTTGCGACCGGCATCGAAGGCGAAGAACCTAACGTGCTCGCCGGACGTCGATGAATTCACAGCAAAAAACGCCCGAAAAGAGCGTTTTTTTGCTGTGATCGGACTCATCCAAACACCCAGTACCCCAACAACATCAGTACCACCACTGCCAACACCGGACGCAGCACGCGATACGCCTTGGGATTGCGCCGCTTCCATTGCTTGACCGCGCCACTGACTTTGTCACTGGAGTTCTTGCTCCACGCGTAAACCTGATTGATCCCGCCCACACGCTCGTCATCCAGGTTTTGCGGCGCAGTCGCACGGCCCAGAACAGCACTGATCGAGCGGTTGATGCGGGTCATGAAGCGGTTGCTCAGCGGCCGTTCGATGTCGCAAAACAGAATGACGCGGGTCTTGTCGGTTTCGTTCTTGACCCAATGCACATAGGTCTCATCGAACATCACGTCTTCGCCATCGCGCCAGGCATACGCCTGAGCGTCGACAAAGATGCGGCAATCGTCGGAGTTGGGGGTCGACAGGCCAAGGTGGTAACGCAGGGAGCCGGCGAACGGATCGCGGTGCGGGTTGAGATGACTGCCGCCCGGCAGCAGGGCGAACATGGCGCCTCTGACGTTGGGAATGCCGCTGACCAGCGCCACGGTTTTGGGGCACAGGAGTTCAGCTGAAGGCAATGGTTTGTCGTACCACTTGAGGTAGAAGCGCTTCCAGCCCTTCTTGAAAAACGAGCCGAAACCGGCATCGTTGTTCTTCTCGGCGGCGCGGATATACCCCTCGTCGAACAGGTGCATCGCTTCGTCGCGAATGACTTCCCAGTTGTCCTTGAGCACGTCAAGTTCAGGGAATTTGCTGCGGTCCAGATAGGGTTTGGAAGGCACGCGGGAGAACAGGTACATCAATGCGTTATAGGGCGCGAACAGCGCAGAATGGTTGACGAATTGACGCAAGACCGGCAACCGCACCTTACCGCGCAAATGCACATAAAGCGTACTGCCGAAGAACAGCAGCAACACTGACGTCTTCGCGGCAAACGAAAGGGTCATCAACATCTCCTTGATAATTGACACTTTGCACAACGCCATTTACCCGACGTTGCAGCCGGCATGATAAACACTACCCACTTCGGGAATAACCCGCCTCTTCCAACATTCAGTGTTAAGGATTGTGCAATAAACCCTTCTTGACACAAGGCGGCTGAACGTCCGCTGAACTGCATCACGCTATTGACTCAGAAACTGCTGCGCGGTCCATCGCGGGTAATCCTTGCCCGCAATGGCATCTGAATCGGCGCTGCGTACCCCAAGCGTTACTGCTGGTTCTCCTGCTCGGTAAACAAATCGCTGAACAGCATGCTCGACAAGTAGCGCTCTCCAGAATCCGGCAGAACCACCACGATGGTCTTGCCCTGCATTTCCGGGGTCTCGGCCAATCGAACCGCCACCGCCATCGCCGCGCCGCAGGAAATGCCGCACAGAATCCCTTCTTCCTGCATCAAACGCAGGGCCATGGCCTTGGATTCCTCATCGCTGACCAATTCCACCCGGTCGACCATCGACAGGTCCAGGTTCTTCGGCACAAAACCGGCACCGATACCCTGGATCTTGTGCGGGCTGGGCTTGATCTCTTCACCGGCCAAGGCCTGGGTGATCACCGGCGAAACGGCGGGTTCGACCGCCACCGAGATGATCGGTTTTCCCTGGGTATTCTTGATATACCGCGAAACGCCGGTGATGGTTCCACCCGTTCCGACGCCTGCCACCAGCACATCAACGGCACCGTCAGTGTCGTTCCAGATCTCGGGCCCGGTGGTTTTTTCGTGGATGGCCGGGTTGGCCGGGTTATCGAACTGAGCCGGCATGAAGTATTTGGACGGATCGCCGGCAACGATTTCACCCGCCTTTTCGATGGCGCCCTTCATGCCCTTGGCCGGTTCAGTCAGCACCAATTCCGCACCCAGAGCCTTGAGTACCTTGCGTCGTTCGATGCTCATGGACGAAGGCATGGTCAGCATCAGTTTGTAACCCCGAGCGGCGGCCACGAAGGCCAGGCCGATGCCGGTATTACCGGAGGTCGGTTCGACGATGGTCATGCCAGGCTTGAGTTTTCCGGTGCTTTCGGCGTCCCAGATCATGTTTGCGCCGATCCGGCACTTGACCGAATACCCAGGGTTTCGCCCTTCGATCTTGGCCAGGATGGTCACACCGCGCGGCGCGATTCGGTTGATCTGCACCAGCGGTGTATTGCCGATGGAATGGGCGTTGTCTGCGAAAATACGACTCATGGCTGGGTCCTTGATACAGCATTTATTAAGCGCATCAAGGTATGCCTGTTGCCCGCGGGCGTCCAGTCAGGTCGAACGTCCGGTTATCAGCGCAGTCAATGGCTTTAGATCGCCAGAGATTTGCCACCATGAAACGTCAATACAGCTGGCCCCTGTGGACACTCTGCGGCCTTGCTGTGCTGCTGATAACCCTGCACTTCGCCCTGCCCTGGCTGGTGCGCGACTACCTCAACGAAAAACTGTCGGACATGGGCGACTACCGGGGCCAGATTGCCGACGTGGACCTAGCCCTGTGGCGCGGTGCCTATAAAATCAACGGCCTGAAAATCGTCAAGGTCGACGGCAAGGTGCCAGTGCCCTTCGTTAATGCACCGTTGATCGATCTTTCCGTCAGTTGGCGTTCCCTCTGGCACGACCACGCCGTGGTGGCCGAAGTGCAGTTCATCAATCCCGAAGTGAATTTCGTCGACGGCGGCGCGAACAAACAGAACTCCCAGACCGGTGAGGGTACCGACTGGCGTGCGCAATTGGGAAAACTGTTGCCGATCACCTTGAACGAAGTGCGGATCAATGACGGCAAAATCAGCTTTCGCAACTTCAATTCCAAACCACCGGTGAACATGAACGCCACCAAGGTCGATGCCAGCATCTACAACCTGACCAACGTGGTCGACACCAAAGGCAAGCGCGACGCCCGTTTCGAAGGCAAGGCGCTGCTACTGGGGCATGCACCGCTGGAAACCACCGCTACGTTCGACCCGCTGAGCAATTTCGAAGACTTCGAGTTTCGATTGCGGGTCAGGGACATCGAGCTCAAACGCATGAACGATTTCGCTTCGGCCTACGGCAAGTTCGACTTCAATGCCGGCCACGGCGACGTGGTAATCGAAGCGAAGGCCCAGAAAGCCAAATTGACCGGTTACATCAAACCGCTGCTGAGGGACGTCGACGTATTCAATTGGCAGCAGGACGTGGAAAACAAGGACAAAGGGATTTTCCGCTCCATTTGGGAAGCCATCGTCGGTGGCTCCGAAACCGTGCTGAAAAACCAGGGCAAGAACCAGTTTGCCACCCGAGTCGAACTGAGGGGCAACGTACACCGGCGAGATATCAGCGCGTTCGAGGCTTTTTTGCAGATTTTGCGCAATGGTTTCATCGAAGCATTCAACGCGCGATATGAACGCCCCAAACCGGATACGGATTAGCATCGGTGTAACGTTACAGCCACCCGTTTCTTCGGTGACCGGTGGCAGCTGCAATTGCTGGCTTGCCCCCAGGCCGAGTCAAGATGTGACGCCCCATTCAGAGACTGAATAAGCCGTCTGCGTTCACAGTCGACCGGGCACCGCGTTATAGTCGGGCCTGACCATTTATTGCGCCCCGCCCTGCCTCGTTCAGGTAGGCGTTACCGTTCGAGGATTAGCAGATGAAGTTCGAAGGCACCCAGGCCTACGTCGCCACCGATGACCTGAAGCTGGCGGTCAACGCCGCCATCACACTGGAGCGGCCGCTGCTGGTCAAGGGCGAACCGGGCACCGGCAAAACCATGCTCGCCGAGCAACTGGCCGAATCCTTTGGCGCCAAGCTGATCACCTGGCACATCAAGTCCACCACCAAGGCCCATCAAGGTCTTTATGAGTACGACGCCGTCAGCCGCTTGCGCGATTCGCAACTGGGCGTGGACAAGGTTCACGACGTTCGTAATTACCTGAAGAAGGGCAAACTCTGGGAAGCCTTCGAATCCGAAGAGCGGGTGATCCTGCTGATCGACGAAATCGACAAGGCCGACATCGAGTTCCCCAACGACCTGCTGCAAGAACTCGACAAGATGGAGTTCTACGTTTACGAGACCGACGAGACCATCAAGGCCAAGAAACGTCCGATCATCATCATTACCTCCAACAACGAGAAAGAGCTGCCGGACGCCTTCCTGCGCCGCTGCTTCTTCCACTACATCGCCTTCCCCGACCGCGTCACGCTGCAGAAGATCGTTGATGTGCACTACCCGGACATCAAGAAGGACCTGGTCAGCGAAGCGCTGGACGTGTTCTTCGACGTGCGCAAGGTACCCGGCCTGAAGAAGAAGCCCTCGACTTCCGAACTGGTGGACTGGCTGAAACTGCTGATGGCCGACAACATTGGCGAAGCGGTGCTGCGCGAACGCGATCCGACCAAGGCCATCCCGCCGCTGGCTGGCGCTTTGGTGAAGAACGAACAGGACGTGCAATTGCTTGAGCGTCTGGCATTCATGAGTCGTCGCGGCAGTCGCTAAGCAGAGGCCAACGCCATGTTGCTCAACCTGTTCAATGAAATGCGTGCAGCCAAGGTCCCGGTTTCGGTGCGCGAGCTGCTGGACCTGATCAACGCGCTGAAACAGCGCGTGACCTTCGCCGACATGGACGAGTTTTATTACTTGTCCCGGGCGATTCTGGTGAAGGACGAACGGCATTTCGACAAGTTCGACCGTGCATTCGGTGCCTACTTCAATGGCCTGGAAAAGCTCGACGATCACTTGCAGGCACTGATTCCCGAAGACTGGCTGCGCAAGGAGTTCGAACGCTCCCTGACCGACGAAGAGCGGGCGGCGATCCAGTCCCTCGGCGGCCTGGACAAGCTGATCGAAGAGTTCAAGAAACGCCTGGAAGAACAGAAGGAACGCCATGCCGGCGGCAATAAATGGATCGGCACCGGTGGTACCAGCCCGTTCGGTTCCGGTGGCTTCAACCCGGAAGGCATTCGCGTTGGCGACGCCGGCAAGCGCCAGGGCAAGGCGGCCAAGGTCTGGGATCAGCGCGAGTACAAGAACCTCGACGATTCGGTGGAGCTCGGCACGCGCAACATCAAGGTTGCCCTGCGCCGCTTGCGTAAATTCGCCCGTCAGGGTGCGGCGGAAGAGCTGGACATTGACGGCACCATCGACCACACCGCTCGCGATGCAGGCCTACTGAACATTCAGATGCGCCCCGAGCGTCGCAACACGGTCAAGTTGCTGCTGCTTTTCGATATCGGCGGTTCGATGGACGCTCACGTGAAGATCTGCGAAGAGCTGTTCTCGGCCTGCAAGACCGAGTTCAAGCACCTGGAGTACTTCTACTTCCACAACTTCATTTATGAATCGGTGTGGAAGAACAACATGCGCCGTACCTCCGAGCGCACGTCGACCATGGATTTGCTGCACAAATACGGCGCCGACTACAAAGTGATCTTCATCGGCGATGCCGCCATGGCGCCCTACGAAATCACCCAGCCCGGTGGCAGCGTCGAACACTGGAACGAAGAAGCCGGTTATGTGTGGATGCAGCGGTTCAGGGAGAAGTACAAGAAGCTCATCTGGATCAACCCGTACCCGAAAGACACTTGGGGCTACACCTCGTCGACCAATATCGTCCGAGATCTGATCGAAGATCAGATGTATCCGTTGACGTTGCGGGGGCTGGAGGAAGGGATGCGGTTTCTTTCCAAGTAATCTCGTTGTCCTTTCGGGCGCCTTCGCGAGCAGGCTCGCTCCCACATTGGATCTTTGCAGTTCATGAGACCCTGTGGGAGCGAGCCTGCTCGCGAAGCTTTTAACGGTTGCCGAATCGGCGCAGATACGCGACTTGTTCGCGATGCGCCACTTCCTGCACCACCGGCCGCAAACGCACCTGCGCCCCCGGCAGGCACTGCGCCAACCGAGCCAATGCCAGCGGCGTCAACGCTCCCAACCGCGGATAACCGCCAATGGTCTGCCGATCATTGAGCAACACGATCGGCTGCCCGTCCGGTGGCACCTGGACCGCGCCCAGCGGGATGCCTTCGGAAATCATCGGTTTGCCCTGGTACTGCAACGCCGTACCCAACAGACGAATGCCCATTCGGTCGGCGCGACTGTCGAGGGTCCATACGCTATTGAACGCATCGAACAGGCTCTGCCCGCTGAACTCACCGATTTGTGCACCGAGCACCAGGTCCAAAGGTGAATCGAGGCTCAGGTCCGGTCTTTGTTCTGGCGACAACTCCCGCAGCAGCATTACCGAATTGCCCGAATAGCTCAAACACGCGCCTTTACTCAGCGCACGGCCCATGCCATCCAGACCGCCGAGTTCTTCACGGACCACCGTCGAACTGCTGCCCAATACCTTCGGCGCATCAAAGCCGCCCGGCGCGGCCAGATAAGCGCGAGCGCCGAGCAATGGCTGGGTGAATTGCAAAGCCTGACCTTTATGCAGCCTGAAGCTGCGCCACGGTGCCAGCGGCTCACCGTCCACCTGCGCGCCCAGATCCGCCCCGGCCAGCGCCAGCACGCAATCGTCTTGCGCCACCACGGTGAACCCGCCGAGGGTGATTTCGATGACCGGCGCATGCAGCCCGTTGCCCAGCAGCCAGTTGGCCCAGGACATCGAGCACCAATCCAGGCCGCCACCTTGGGTCACCCCCAAATGTCGCACGCCGAATCGCCCGGCATCCTGCAACAGACACAGCGGCGTACTCGCTTCAATCGTCAAACGGCTCATGCCAGGGCCTCCAGAGGCGTGTCGTCACCACCCAGGCTGATGAATTCGGCATGGCCGACCGCTTCAAAGCGCACAGTGTCACCCGGCCGCATCAAGCTATAGCCGTCACGGTTGCGGTCGAACAATTTGGCCGGGGTGCGACCGATCAGGTTCCAGCCGCCTGGCGATACCACCGGATAGGCCGCTGTCTGTCGTTCGGCGATGCCGACACTGCCGGCGGCGACTTTCTTGCGTGGCGTGTTCAAACGTGGCGCGGCGAGCACTTCCTCCACCAGCCCCATGAAGGCAAACCCCGGTGCGAAACCCAGGGCAAACACCTGGTACTCGCGCCCGCTGTGACGGCGGATCACCTCCTCCACCGCCAGTCCGCTGCGTTGCGACAACAGCGCCAGTTCCGGGCCGACGCTCAAGTCGTACCACACCGGCAACACATGGCAGGTGCCGCGGGTACGCGCGTTGGGCGACAAATCGATCAAGGCTTCGGCGATCAGATCCCGGGCCTGAGCCGGGCTCAACGCGGTAAGGTCGTAATGCACCATCAAGGTCGTGTAGGACGGCACCAGATCGATCAGGTGTCCAGCGAACGCGGCCCGCAGGCTTTCACTGGCCGCCAGCATCCACGGCATGTTGGCTTCGGCGATTTCATCGAACAGACGCACCATCAGGCAATCGAGCGCGACCACTTCCACCCGCAGCTTCATGGCGCACTCTGCGCATTCAACGCTTCACGAATGCGTCGTACGGCAGCCACCGAACTGGCGTTGTCGCCGTGCACGCAGAGGGTATTGGCCTGCAAATGCAGAGCGCTGCCGTCGCTGGCGGTGAGGTGGTCGCCGCGGGCAATAATCAACGCCTGCTCGATGATTTTCTCCGGATCGTGATGCACCGCACCTGGCAAGCTCCGCGAAACCAGCCTGCCGGCGCTGTCATAGGCGCGGTCGGCGAAGGCCTCGAACCACAGGGTGACGCCGTACTCATCGCCCAACTGCTGCGCCGCACTGTTGTCGCGGGTGGCCATCAACATCAACGGCAAGCTGCGGTCATAAGCGGCCACGGCCTGCAGGACCGCACGCAACTGCGCCGGGTTGGCCATCATGTCGTTGTACATCGCGCCGTGGGGTTTGACGTAGCTGACCCGGCCACCCTGGGCCCGGCAGATGCCGTCGAGGGCGCCGATCTGGTAATGCAGAATGTCCTGAAGTTCCTGGGTGGCATAGGCCATGGAACGGCGGCCGAACCCCACCAGGTCCTGATAAGCCGGATGGGCGCCAATCTGCACGCCGTGGCTGAGGGCCAGGCTGACGGTCTTGCGCATGATGCTCGGGTCGCCGGCATGGAAACCGCAGGCGATGTTGGCGCAATCGATGAAGGGCATGACTTCCGCGTCCAGACCCATGGTCCAGTTACCGAAACTCTCGCCGATGTCACAGTTCAATAGCAGGCGGCTCACGATGAACACTCCTGTAGGCTTTATTCTTTTTAGCTGCAGGACCTATCCGTTGGACAGGTCCGCAGGTTATCCGTTACTGAGCGTCGAGTTGCTTGCCACGGGTTTCCGGCAGGCTCAGGGCCGCGAGGATCACCACGCCGTAGGACACTGCCGCAAAGGCACCGATGCCCACACTCAGCGGCACGGTCTGGCTGAGCAGACCGATCAGCAGCGGGAACAACGCCGCCAGCGCACGCCCGATGTTGTAGCAGAAACCCTGGCCTGAACCGCGGATGCGGGTAGGAAACAGTTCCGTCAGGAACGAACCCATGCCACTGAAAATCCCCGAAGCGAAGAAGCCTAGCGGAAAGCCCAGCCACAGCATCACACCGTTGCTGACCGGCAATTGGGTGTACAGCAAGACGATGGTGAACGAACCGACGGCGAACAGGATGAAGTTCTTTTTGCGCCCGAGGATGTCAGTCAGATAGGCGCTGATGACGTAACCGACGTAGGAACCGACAATCACCATCGCCAGATAACCGCCGGTGCCGAGCACGCTCAGACCGCGTTCGTTCTTCAGAAAGGTCGGTAGCCAGGAGGTGATCGCGTAGTAACCGCCCAGCGCACCGGTGGTCAGCAACGAAGCACGGATCGTGGTGAACAGCATGCCCGGAGCGAAGATCTCATAGAACTTCGAGGGGTTGCTCGGGGCTTCCTTGGCTTTTGCTTCGCGATAGATTTCCGGGTCTTTGACCAGGCGGCGGACGAAGATCACGAACACCGCCGGCACGATGCCAAGGATGAACAGTGCGCGCCAGGCGTCCTCCGGTGGCATGACCGAAAACAGCAACGCATACAGAATCGCCGTCAGGCCCCAACCCAATGCCCAACCGGACTGGACCATGCCCACGGCCTTGCCGCGGTCCTTGGCACGAATCACTTCACCGATCAGCACCGCACCGGCGGTCCACTCACCGCCGAAACCGAAGCCCATCAGGGTACGCGCGATCAGCAGTTGCTCGTAGTTCTGGGCGAAACCGCAGAGGAAGGTAAAGAAGGCAAACCACAGCACCGTCAGTTGCAGCGTGCGTACGCGGCCGATGCGATCGGAGAGAATACCTGCCACCCAGCCACCGATGGCCGAAGCGATCAGGGTGCTGGTGTGAATCAGCCCGGCCTGCCCGGTGGTGATGCCCCACATGGCAATCAGCGTCGGCACCACGAAACTGAGCATCTGGGTGTCCATGCCGTCCAGGCCATAGCCGATCTTGCAGCTCCAGAAGGTGCGGCGTTCCTGCTGATTGATGTTGCGATACCAGTCGAAAGGTCCCGGGCGAGCCGTGGCTTTCGGAATGGCTGTGGTGTCGGGCGCACTCATGGCAAATCTCCGCGCTGATTTTATTGGTATTGTTCTGAGCCCCGACGACGCCTATCGTGGGAACCGGATGGCCTGATTCTTGGGCGCGTCGCCCTGCCGCGTCCAACTAATAAAAACCCGCCTTAGGCATAAGAAATCTTTATCCCATGAACCTGAAGTTTCTCGAGACCTTTGTCTGGGTCGCCCGACTCAAGAGTTTCCGCCTCACCGCCGACAAACTCTTCACCACCCAGGCGTCGATTTCCAGCCGCATCGCCGTGCTTGAAGGCGAGCTCGGGGTGAAGCTGTTCCTGCGTGATTCGCGGGGCGTGAGCCTGACACCCGAGGGTCTGAAAGTGCTCGATTACGCCGAGCAGATGATGGACACCATGCAGGCGCTCAAGCACTCGATTGAAACCCGTTCGAGCAAGGCCGGACGTGTGCGCATCGGCGTGATGGACACCGTGATCCACACCTGGCTCAGCCCGTTGGTCGCGCAGATGACCGATCACTACCCCTTGGTGGAAATCGAATTGGTGGCCGATACGTCGCTCAACCTCTGCGATCAGCTGCAAAAAGGCTTCCTTGATGTAATCCTGCAAACCGATCTGTTGCGCCAGGAAAGCGTGCGCAGCCTGGAGCTGGCCAGCCACCCCATGGGCTGGATCGTCGCCAGCAACTCGCTGTACAACCGTGAGTATTCAGGCGTCGCCGATCTGGCCAACGAGCGGATCATTACTTACTCGAAAAACTCTCATCCGCATCAGGAAGTACTCGCCCTGATGCAGGCCAACGGCGTGATCGCGCCAAGGCTCAACTGCGTGAACTCGGTGTCGGCGATTACCCGGTTGCTGCGCGATGGTTTCGGCATCGGCGCCTTGCCACCGGTGCTGGTGGCCGAGGAACTGGCGCGTGGGGAACTGACCTTGCTGGACATCGAGCAGCGCCCGCCGAACCTGCAGGTGGTGGTGTCATGGCGGGTAGGTGCGGAATGGGTCGAGGAGATTGTGGCGTTATGTCAGCAGGTGCTGGAGGGATATGCGCGCAGGGTGGGTGATAAATACATCATGCTGGCTGATTGATCGCATCGTGTGGCGAGGGGATTGATCCCTTCGCCACAAGAACCGCGTCATTCGTTACAACCCCCGCAAATCCCGCTCTTCGATCGGACGGCTCTGGCGCAGGCGTTTGCCGCCCAGCACCACCCAGTCGATCAAGCGGAACAGGCATTCGATCCCGAACGACAGCAGCAACGCACCACTCATGCCCCAGATCATCGCTTCGGGCGTCAACAAAATCTGGTAGCTGTAGCCATTCCAGGTTTCCTTGCGAATATCCGGATCAGCGGCCAGCACCACTTGCAGCAAGCGGATGTACCACGGTCCCTGCATTGCCTGGAACTGCTTGTCCAGGGCCTGCTGGCGGGTCAACAGGTTGTTCAGGCTTTCGGCGTCGCTGCGAAAGATCGGGTCTTCACTGGCACGATAATGAGCCACCAGTGCCTGCATATCGCCCTTGAAGAACTGATTGGCGGTGCCCTGGAACCCGCTCAGACCGGTCTGCGCTTCAATCAGATGCGCTTCGACGCGCTTGGCGTAATCGTTGATGAACCCTGGCACCTGGACACCGATCAACAGGCCCGCCGCGAACAACACCAGCCGTAGATAACTGAGCAACATGGGAAGCAGTCCTTATTCGGTCATGCCCTGACTGACGCATTCACCACGTCGCCACAGGCTCCATTGGCCCGGTTCGTAGCGGGTCCAGGTTTCGTTTTCGGTCAAAGGTTCGGTAGCGATCACCGTGACCACGTCGTTGGGCGTGGTTTCGGCCTGAAAGTCGACGATCACATCGACATCCTTCAAGCGCGCCGGGCCGAACGGGGCACGACGGGTGATCTGCGCCAGTTTGGTCGAGCAGTAGCAGAACAGCCAGTCGCCATCGCTGAGCAGGCAATTGAACACGCCTTTACTGCGGTATTCAGCGCAAGCGGCCACCAGGTCCGGCAACAATTCTTCGACCTCGACCGGCTCGGGGAATGCAGCACGCACACGGTTGAGCACATCGCAGAACGCCGCTTCGCTGTCGGTATCGCCCACGGGACGGTAGAAGCTGGCAGTCGGTTGAAAATCCGCCAACTGGCCGTTATGGGCGAAACACCAGTTGCGGCCCCACAACTCGCGCACGAACGGATGGGTGTTGGACAAACAGACCTTACCGACGTTGGCCTGGCGGATGTGCCCGATCACCACTTCGCTCTTGATCGGGTAGCGCTGCACCAGGTTCGCGACTTCCGACTCACTGCTGGCTGCCGGATCCTGAAACAAGCGCAATCCGCGCCCTTCATAGAAAGCGATGCCCCAACCGTCACGGTGCGGACCGGTGCGCCCACCGCGCTGCATCAGCCCGGTGAAGCTGAACACAATATCGGTCGGGACATTGGCGCTCATGCCCAGTAACTCACACATGCTTGGACTCTCGCTTCAAACCTGGGGCAAGGTTACAGACGGGGTTCGACCCGCATACGCTGGGGATTGCTCGGCACTGGCGGGCGACCGTAGCGATCATCGCCGGCACCGCCGAACGGGTGTTCTTCTTCCGGTTCGTCGACACGGGCGGCGGCTTTGGCGGCATCGGCCTGTTCCTTGCGCGCATTGGCGGCGCGTTCGATGGGGAAGCGGATGGCCACGAACACCAGGTAAATGCCGAAAGCGATCATGCCGTACATGAACAGATCGGAAATGGCCCGCCATGCGTTATTGCCGACCTTGAACAACAGGTCCAGGGCGGTAATGGCGATGGCCGGGGCGACCTTCTCCTTCACCGGGTCGATAATGGTCGGGCTGAACAGCAGCACCGCCATCAGCAACCGCAGCGGTTCACGCAGCCAACGCCACATCCAGCGGGTGATGCGCATCCACACCAACAGGCAGCCCAAAGCGGCAAAGGCGTAGAGGCCCCAAGCGATCAGATAGTCGTTCTCGGTCATGGTGTCCATGGCAAGGCAGGCAAAGAGGCGCTTATGATAACGGCTTTTCGCACGTCAGGCTTGCTCCAAGCGCAATCCATGTGGGAGCGAGCCTGCTCGCGAAAGCGGTGGTTCAGTCAACATTGATGTCGAATGTGATGACCTCTTCGCGAGCAGGCTTGCTCCCACAGGTTTCCAAGCCCACTTTTACGTACATTGATCGAGAGTCCTTCATGCCCCTATCCGCCAACGTTTCCGACGCCCCGATCGCCCGCAAGGCCGAGGGTGATGACCCGTATGCCTGGCTGCAGGAGCGCGACACCGATGCGGTGCTCGACTACCTGAAGGCTGAAAACCACTATCAGGAGGCGCAAACCGCCGATCAGGCCGGACTGCGTGAAACCCTGTTCGAGGAGATCAAGGGCCGGATTCTCGAAACCGACCTGTCCCTGCCCTCGCCGTGGGGACCTTACTTGTATTACACGCGCACCACGGCGGGTGACGAATACGCCCGGCATTACCGCTGCCCGCGTCCGGCCGACGACAGCCTGAAACTCGACGAAAGCCAGGAACAACTGCTGCTGGACCCGAACGCACTGGCCAACGGCGGCTTCTTTTCCCTCGGCGCGTTCAGCATCAGCCCGGACCACCAACGCCTGGCCTATAGCATCGACTCCACGGGTGACGAGATCTTCACCTTGTTCGTGAAGGAATTGTCCGACGGTCGCGTCAGTGAACTGGAGTTCCAGGACTGCGATGGCAGCATGACCTGGGCCAATGACAGCCTGACCCTGTTTTTCGGCGAACTGGACGACACCCATCGCCCGCACAAACTGTTCCGCTATCGCCTGGACGGCACGGCGGCCGAAGAAGTGTTCCATGAGCCGGACGGCCGCTTTTTCATGCATTGCTACCGTTCCAGCTCCGAGCAGCAACTGCTGTTGTCTGTCGGCAGCAAAACCACCAGCGAAGTCTGGGTACTCGATGCCAACCAGCCGCAGCATGCCTTTACCTGCATTGCGCCACGGGTCGAAGACCATGAATACGACGTCGACCACGGCGCGCTCGACGGCCAATGGACCTGGTTCATACGCACCAATCGCGACGGCATCAACTTCGCCCTGTACACCGCCGTCGATACCGGCGTCGCGCCCGTCGAATCCGCCTGGCACAACCTGATCCCCCATAGCGACACAGTGATGATCGAAGGCATGAGCCTGAACGCTGGCGCCATGACCTTGAGTCTGCGAGAAGGTGGCTTGCCGATCATTGAAGTCTACCCACAGGACTTGCCGAGCTACCGGGTGCAACTGCCGGACGCAGCCTACAGCCTGCACGTGCAGAACAGCCTGGAGTTCATCAGCGAGCGGATCCGCCTGCGCTACGAAGCGTTGAACCGTCCGGCGCAGATCCGCCAGCTGGAACTGGTCAACGGCGAACAGAAAGTCCTCAAGGAAACGCCGGTACTCGGCCCGTTCGACGCCGATGCCTACGTCAGCCAGCGCCTCTGGGCGACAGCGCCCGACGGTACGAAAGTGCCGATCAGCCTTGTGGTCAAACGCGAAGCGCTCGGCAAGCCGACGCCCCTGTACCTGTACGGCTACGGCGCCTATGGCGAAAGCCTCGACCCGTGGTTCTCCCACGCACGCCTGAGCTTGCTCGATCGCGGCATGGCGTTCGCCATCGCTCACGTGCGCGGCGGTGGCGAGCTGGGTGAAGCCTGGTATCGCGCCGGTAAACAGGAACACAAGCACAACACCTTCAGTGACTTCATCGCCTGTGCCGAGCACTTGATTGCCAATGGCTTCACCACCGCGCCACAACTGGCGATCAGTGGTGGCAGTGCCGGCGGTCTGCTGATCGGGGCGGTACTCAACCAAAGGCCGGAGCTGTTCGGCGCAGCAATCGCCGAAGTACCGTTCGTCGATGTACTCAATACCATGCTGGACCCGGATCTGCCGTTGACCGTCACCGAATACGACGAGTGGGGCAATCCTGAAGAACCGGACGTCCATGATCGGATCAAGGCCTACGCCCCGTACGAAAACGTCACCGCGCAAGCCTATCCGGCGACCTTGGTGATCGCCGGCTATAACGACAGCCGCGTGCAGTACTGGGAAGCCGCCAAGTGGGTCGCCAAGTTGCGCGCGACCAAAACCGACACCAATCCCCTGCTGCTCAAGACCGAACTGGGCGCCGGACATGGCGGGATGAGCGGTCGGTATCAAGGATTGCGTGACGTAGCGCTCGAATACGCATTTTTGTTCAAGGTTTTGGGGGTTGCCTGAGGAACTTGGCGCGGTACTCCGGTCTTAATTCCGGACACCGGGTCCGATGCAACAATGATCCCCTGTGGGAGCGAGCCTGCTCGTGAAGGCTATGTTTCAGTCGACATATGTGTTGAATGTAATGGCCACTTCGCGAGCAGGCTCGCTCCCACAGAAGGGATTGCGGTGATTTCAATATCAAGCCCGTAACAGACACATCAATAAAGACCGCCCGATATGTCAGAACCGACTCATCTGAACAACGAAATTCGAGACTGGCTGATGGACTGCGGCCTGTTCAACCAGTTGTTGCCAGCCGACTTCGCCGCGGCCTCGGGTTATTTCAGTATCAGCACCATTGCCCAGGGTGAAGAGATTTTCCACGAAGGCGATGCCGGCAGTTTCATGTGCATCATCCACACCGGTCAGGTGGCCGTGCAGAAGACCACCAGCGACGGGCAACTGGTGACCATTGCTACGCTGCGCAGTGGCCGCTCGTTCGGCGAAATGGCCGTACTCGATGGCGAACGCCGCTCGGCCAGCTGCGTGGCGGCGAGCCACTGTCAGTTGCTCAACCTGGGCAAGGATTCCCTGGAAAAAATGCTTAACGATGCGCCGAAAATCGCCGCCAAGATCATCCGTGCCCTCGCCGTTTCCCTCTCCAAGCGCCTGCGCATGGCCGACGGCCAATTGCTTGCGCAGCAGGTCTAACCGCCGGGCGACTTGACCTTCGGCGGATTCTGATCGATCCCTGGCACCGGCTGATCCTTGGTCGGCGGGCTGGGCATGTCGATCGGCACCAGTGGTGGACCGCCGCTGCCGGGGCCGACCTTGGGCAAGGGCGCAGGGGTGATTTGCGGATACGGCGTGGGTGTCGCTGTGCCAGGTGAACCGGGCATCGGTGCGGGACTGACGGGCGTGGTTTGCAGCGGTTGGGCCTGCACTGCAGTAATCGAGAGCGCGGCCAGTGCAATGACCGTTAGAATGGTGCGCTTCATCAATGGCTCCGTTGGCCTTGTTGTCATGTGCAGGCTACTCCCAACTGCGTCCGTTTGCCCTCCCCTCTGCCGCCATTTTCTCCTCAAGTGAGCCCCATGAAACGTTTCGTTCTACTCGACACCACCCCTATTCCCGAGAACGGCGGTGCCCTGTGCCTGTTCGAATACGGCGAGGACTTCGTCATCAAGATCCAGGGTGGTGACGGCGGACAACTGATGAACACCCGCATGCACGGCTCCGAGGATGCCTTGGCCGAGATTCCTTGTCGCAAGGTCGCAGGGCGCCCGCATTCGCGGGTGCTGATCGGTGGCCTGGGCATGGGTTTCACCCTGGCCTCGGCGCTCAAGCATTTGGGCAAGACGGCTGAAGTGGTGGTCGCCGAACTGGTACCGGGCGTGGTGGAGTGGAACCGCGGGCCATTGGGCGAGAAAGCCGGGAACCCGTTGCTTGATCCGCGCACCGTCATCCGCATGGCAGACGTGGCCAAAGTACTGCAAGCCGAGCCGCAAGGTTTCGATGCGATCATGCTCGACGTCGATAACGGCCCCGAAGGCCTGACCCAGAAGGCCAACAGCTGGCTCTACTCCGCCGGCGGCCTGAGCGCCTGCGCCAAGGCCCTGCGCCCAAAAGGCGTACTGGCGGTCTGGTCAGCCAGCGCAGACCGGCAGTTTTCCGACAAACTGAAAAAAGCCGGGTTCAAGGCCGAGGAAGTGCAGGTATTCGCCCATGGCAACAAGGGCACCCGCCACACAATCTGGATTGCCGAGAAGCTCAAGGGCTGAGCTAAACTCTGTTCATAACCGTCATTAGTCTTTTTACAAAGGTGAACCCATGAGTTCGTCCACCCCAACCAATACGTCGAAGCTGGACCGCATCCTCGCCGACAACCAGCGCGACAAGGAAATGGGTTACCGCGACAAGGCCTTGAAGATGTACCCGCACGTGTGCGGCCGTTGCGCCCGTGAATTCTCCGGCAAGCGCCTGAGCGAACTGACCGTGCATCACCGCGACCACAACCACGACAACAACCCGCAGGACGGTTCGAACTGGGAGCTGTTGTGCTTGTACTGCCACGATAACGAACACTCGCGCTATACCGACCAGCAGTATTTTGATGAAGGGTCGTTGAGCACGCCGAAGATCGCCAAGGCGACGCATAATCCGTTTGCTGCCTTGGCCGGGTTGATGAAGAAAGAAGACTGAGATTTTCAGTGACTGGGCGGGCCCCTTCGCGAGCAGGCTCGCTCCCACAGTGGTTTTGTGTACACCACATATTCCCATATGGGAGCGAGCCTGCTCGCGAAGGCGGCTGCCCAAACACCACCAATCTCAAACTGCCCCCCCTGCCCCAATCCCCGTATAATCGCGCTTTTTTCCCGAAAGGCACCCCGCTCGTGGCAGACAAACGGTACAGCTGCATTGGTTTGTATAACCCCAAGTCACCGGAGAACGTCGGTTCGGTGATGCGCGCCGCTGGCTGTTATGGCGTGGCATCGGTGTTCTATACCGGCAAGCGCTATGAGCGTGCTGCCGACTTCGTCACCGACACCAAGCGCGTCCACTACGACATCCCGCTGATCGGCATCGACGACTTGAAGAAAATCCTGCCGCTGAACTGCGTTCCGGTCGCCGTGGAGCTGGTCGACGGCGCCCGTCCGTTGCCTGAGTACACTCATCCGGACCGTGCGCTGTACATCTTTGGCCCGGAAGACGGCTCGCTGGATAAGGACATTCGAGACTGGTGCGAAGACGTGGTCTACATCCCGACCACCGGCTGCATGAACCTGGCCGCCACGGTCAACGTTGTGCTGTACGACCGTATGGCCAAGGGCCTCAATACCCGCTCGGGGCCGAAATTCCGCTGAGTTGCGGCCTATCCGATGGAACCGGCTGACCGTCCCGGCAGTCAGCTGACTATCCATTACTGAACCGAAGCCTGGAGACAGATCATGAGCGAACTCAAACGCGTAGAGCGCATCGAATCCACCCCGTTCCAGACGCATACCGACCACAACGTTCAAGGTTGGGAACGCATCGGTTCCCTGGCCGGTGGCGCAGTGATGGTGGGCAAGGGTCTGCGTCGCGGCGGCATCTTCGGCTTGATTCAAGTGGCCATCGGTGGTGTCGCCCTGGCACGCGGCATAACTGGCCACAGCTCGGCGAAAAGCCTGCTGGAAAAAAGTCGTCAGGACATGAACAACGTGCGGGCGAAAATCCAGCGCGCCGGTGAAGAGTTGAGCCAGTTGAAGGCCAATGCCGAGGCGGCGACCAAAACCGCGACCGTTACCGGGAATGAATCGTTGAAGTCGCCGAAAAGCGGGGGTTGATCCTGATAGTTCAGTGAGCCTGATTCGGCCCCTTCGCGAGCAGGCTCGCTCCCCCAAGGGATCCTCAGTGAACACATAATTTGTGAACACCAGGATCAAAGGCGGGAGCAAGCCTGCTCGCGAAGGCGCAATTACTGAAGCAACCCGGTATCAAGCACTCTGGAGGAGTCGCCAATCACGCTCTCCGAGAGCTGAACGAACTCCTTGGTATCCAGACTCCCCAGCCGCATCGCCCCGCGCAGTACATCATCCAGCGAACGCTTGTTACGAGTCTTCAGGCGAATCTCGCGATCCAGCTCCTGCATCAACACCACCGCTTTGGAAATCTGCGCCGGGCTGGCCTGCTCGCCGCGCAAAGTGGTGACTTTCTGACTGTCCTTCGCCAATCGTCCCTGCAAACTCTGGTAGCGCTCGTCACTCATGCCACCCGCGCGTCGCACCAGTTCGATGGCGTAGTACTCGGCAAAACCTTCACTGATCCAGTCACTGCGCTGCCGGTCGTTTATCCGCCCGAACAGCTGGGCCAACTCCCGCACCAGTGCACTGCTGCCGCTTTCACTGACCAGCGGCAAGCGGCTGTTCAGGTAGATCGACTCATGCGCGGCGAGACTGCCACGCCACATCGGATCATTGGCGCCGACGATCAGCAGCTTGGTGGGATGACGAGGGAATACGGCTTGCACTTGCGGCCATACGAACGTCAACAGGGTCAGCACATCCATTCGCCGCATACCCTGGCCTTGGGGCGACGCCACGGTGACTTCGGTTTCCCCCAGGCGAGTGCGGCGGCTGCCCAGATGACCGGCGAGCATCCAGCCGGTGGGCCGGTCGAACAAGCGGGAGACGTTGTCGATGCGGAACTTGTTCTTGCCGATTCGCGGCCAGGCGGTTTCGACGCTTTTCCAGCCGTTGGGCAACTCGAATTCAAGGCGTGACACCAATTCGATACCGTCTTGCTGGTCAAGCCTGGCGGCGGGTACCAGATCGTCACCGCGCAGTAACGCCCAGGTCGGGGTCATGCGCGTATCGAAGCTGCCGCTCTTGCGGCCTTGGCCGATGCGTACACGGTAGGTCAGACTGACCTGGTCGGCAGCCGGATGCCAGACACCTCGGGCGTGCTTGCCCGGTGTCAGTTGCCACTGGCCGTCGGCCTTGAAATCGCTGTATTGGCTTCCATCGCCAAGGTTGAAATCCAGACTGCGGACCGCCGAACCTTGCGCCAGCGTGAGGCGCACTTCAGCCTGGTCGCTTTGCGGCAACAGGCGTACGTGGTAATCCAGGTCGACCTTTTTCGCCGCCCACACCGGCGAACTCAAGGTCAGTAGCCCAACGAACAATGCCCGCTGCCATCCCCCAGCCATACACACTCCTTGGTGCAACATTAACTCGCTGGTCGATCAACCCGCCCGGAAAATCAGATGGTCTTCCCAGTCATCTTCGGGGACGCTGCCTTCGGCGAGCATGCGTCCTGACTGGGAAATGCGTTCGTGATGCACGGCATCGCGATCCCCGCACACCAGGTGATGCCACAACGGCAAGTCCTTGCCCTCGCTGACCAGACGATAACCGCAGGTCGGCGGCAGCCATTTGAATTCATCGGCCTTGCCCGGGGTGAGCTGGATGCAATCGGGCACCGACTCGCGACGGTTCGGGTAATCGCTGCACTGGCAGGTTTTCAGATCCAGCAGTTTGCAGGCGATTCGCGTGTAATAGACGCTGTTGTCGTCTTCATCTTCGAGTTTTTGCAGGCAGCACAGACCACAACCGTCGCACAGCGATTCCCATTCCTCTTGATCGAGTTGATCGAGGGTTTTGCGTATCCAGAACGGTTCGACTTTGGCGGCCATGGCTCAAGCATCAACATCAGGTGGTGAAAAGGCCGCCAGTCTAGTGCCCGCAGCCGCGCGGGCCAAGCACTGGCGACTGCCGGTAGATCGGGGCTTGTCAGTTTTGGCGTCGCCAAGTAGCTTTGCCAGTCGCAAGGAGCCCTACCCAAGTGCCATTAACGCGCGACCGCGTTGCATGACGGTGAACCGCCACGGCTCTCGACAGACCTCATCGCTCAGCCCAACTGCGCCCGCAGGTTCAGACGTCCCTCACATTCAAACGTAGCAAGGAATCTCTTGATGAGTGCAAACCCACGCGTTGCCGATTACGCCATCCACCCTCAGTTCACCGATCGCTGGTCGCCCCGCGCCTTCACCGGCGAAACCATCCCGCAAGAAACCCTGCTGAGCTTCTTCGAAGCCGCACGCTGGGCGCCTTCAGCGTATAACTCGCAGCCTTGGCGCTTTCTCTATGCACGTCGCGACACGCCGAACTGGGAGCGTTACCTGGGCCTGCTGAACGAGTTCAACCGCAGCTGGGCGCAACACGCCTCGGCACTGGTGATCGTGATCTCGAAGACCACCTTCGCAGTGCCTGGCGCCACCGAAGAAACCCCGGCCCTGTGGCACACCTTCGACACCGGGTCGGCCTGGGGTCACCTGGCGCTGCAAGCGAGCATCAGCGGCTGGCACACCCACGGCATGGCCGGTTTCGATCAGGAACTGACCCGCAAGGAGCTGAACATTCCGCAGGGCTACGCCCTGCACGCCGCCGTGGCGATCGGCAAACTGGGTGACAAGGCCACCCTGGCCGAGTACCTGCAAGCCCGTGAAGAGCCAAGCCCGCGTCGTCCGTTGAGCGAACTCGCTGCTGAAGGTGATTTCGCCCTGTAACCAACACCACAAAACCAATGTGGGAGCGGGCTTGCTCGCTCCCACATTTTGATCTTGGGTGGACTCAATACCCGCGTTCGAAATCCACTTCCCCGCGCAACGCCTCACCCGCCTGATACGCCCGCAGGTTCTCGACAAACAGCTTCACCATCAAGGATGGCGACGTCGGTGCCGAGCTGTGACCGGTCAGCAGCAGGCCCCAGGCCGTCCAGAACGGATGCCGCTGTGGCAGTGGCTCCTGACGGCAGACATCGATCACCGCCCCCACCAGATGGCCTTCTTTCAAAGCTTCCACCAGGTCTGCATCGACCACCGCCACACCGCGCCCGACATTGATGAACAACCCGGTCGGCTTGAATTGTTTGAACAGTGCTGCATTGTAGATATCGTGGGTGTTCGGTGTATTTGGCAGCAGATTGATCACGTAATCCACTTGACCAACCAAACGCGGCAAGTCGGACAATGAGCCGACTTCGACAAACGGCGCCTGTTCACGAGCCTCACTGGCGATGCCATACAACTCGACGCCAAAGGGTACGAGGAACTGCGCCACGGTCTGCCCGATGTCACCGGTGCCGACGATCAGCACCTTGCGCCCCGCCAGGCTCTGGCCATGGCGACTGTCCCACTTGCGCTCGACCTGGCTGACCAGCCGTGCCAGCACTTCTCGCTCGTGACCGAGCATGTAGGTCAGCACGTATTCGGCCATGACCTGGCCGAAAATCCCCACTGCGCGGGTCAGGCGATAGTGGCGTGGCAGACCGTCGGCCAACAGCGGCGTGATCCCCGCCCAAGTCGACTGCAGCCATTGTGGCTGGTGGCCTTGACGCAGCAGGGTCGCCAGCAGGTCGGGTTGGCCGAGCCAGACCGGACACTCGGCAGCCTGGCGAGCCAGTTCGGCGGAGTCACTGCTGGTCAGCACTTCCAGCTCCGGCGCGGCCTCGCGCAGGAGTTGGGCGTACACAGGGTGGTCGTGTTCGGCAATCAGAACGCGCATGCTTCAACCTTTCAAAAAACGCTGCAGACGGCCGCCGACGGAGCATCCCCGCGTCGAAGCGGCCATCGCCAAAATCATTCCAGTGTTTCACAAAGGCTCTGAACAGAGCCTGTCTGCCGGTTACATCGGGTCGTTGCGGCGCAACAGCTCTTCCGGCAAGTGCTCGATGTATTCCTCTTCGGCCGGCGGCATTTGCAGGTGATAGCCCTGCTTCTCGAGGTTTTCCAGGACGACGGTGATGTCCTCGCGCGACAGCTTGCGCTCGGGGGTCAATACCAGGTCGAAAGCGTGGATGGCTTTGCCGAAGGCGGCCATCAACGGTTCCGGTACACGCTCGAGTGCATCGCTTTTGAGCACATAGAGGTACATCTCGTTTTTCTTCGAACTGCGGTAGATGGAGCAAATACGTTTCAAGGCTGTTCTCCGGCGGTGGCCAGGCTGTCGAGCAGCGCCTGGCCCATCAATTCGCGGCGCCAGCCACGCAGCGAATCAGGCAATTGGTAGGGACCCTTGGGGAAGCCGCTCTTGAGCAGCGCTTCCAGGGTTTTCTTGCGCAGCATCAGTTCCGGTGCGATGTTCAGGCGCTCGGCCTCGGCCTGGCCGATGGCTTTCAACTGCTTGAGCAGGGCGGCGGCGTCCACCGGCAACGGCTCCGGTACGGCTGGCGGCCATTGATCTGGCGACACACTGCCAGAGCGCTTGATCAGATCAAGCAGAAACTCGCCGTCCTGACGCACGGTACGCGGGTGCATGTCTTCGATTTTCGCCAATGCGCCGAGATTGTCTGGCTGGGTGCGCGCCAGTGGCCACAGCGAGTGTTCGCGGATGATGCGGTTGCGCGGCAGGTCACGGGCACGGGCCTCAGTCTCACGCCAGGCGCAGAGTTCACGCAGCACGGCCAGTTGGGCGCGGGACAGTTTCCAGGCCAGCTTGGCGTCGCGATAGACCTCATAGGGGTCGGTCTCGCGGCGCAGGTTGGCCACCAGTTCGGCGCCGTCTTCCAGGACCCATGCATATTTATCGTCGGATAGCTTTGGACGCAGCTGTACGAAAACTTCCGCAAGGTGCACGGCGTCTTCAGCGGCGTAGCTGATCTGGGTCTCGGACAGCGGACGTTGCAGCCAATCGGAACGGGTTTCGCCCTTGGGCAGATCGATGCCGAGCACTTCCTGCACCAACCGCGAATAGCCCATGGAAAACCCCAGGTTCAGGTACGCGGCGGCCAGTTGAGTATCGAACAACGTCGCCGGCAGGCTGCCGGTCAGGCGCAGCAGAACTTCGAGGTCTTCGCTGCAGGCATGCAGGACTTTGACCACGGCCGGGTTTTCCAGCAGCGCGGCCAGCGGCTGCCAATTGTCGATGCTCAGCGGATCAATCAGATAGGCGCGCGTGCCATCGCCCACCTGCAGCAGGCCGGCGATCGGATAGAAGGTGTCGACCCGCATGAATTCGGTGTCGAGGGCAACGTAGGGCAACTGCTGCCACTCGGCGCAAAACCGGCCGAGGCTATCGTTGTCGCGAATCCAGTGAATATCGATGGCCACACGGCTCTCCCTTGAAGAATGGCCCGCAGTATATATCGCCCCCGACGATTTCCGCGCATCCACTGAACAAGAGCTTGAGCGAAAAAACCTTACACCGTGCTAGAAAAGCCGCCATTTGCCCGACACCAGTACATCAGCGACGTATTGAACGCTGTCACTCCTTGGCCAACACCCCGTCGATCACTGCCCCACGGCAACCGGAAAACATATCCAGATCCTGGTTGTAGGCCTTGCTGTTGACCTCCAGCAACCCCAGCATCGAATGAAACAGGTTGTCCTGGCTCAGGGGCTTTTCCCGGCTCAGTTGCAGGCAATGGGTGTCCACCGAAAACGACTTTTGATAGCTGTCGGAGAACCAGGCCAGCATGGCTACATGCTTCTGTTGCTCCGGTGCCAGCATGTAAGGCGTGCCGTGCAGGAACAGGTTGTATTCGCCCAGGGATTCACCGTGGTCGGACAGATACAACATGGCGGTATCGACCTTGTCCTGATTGCTGCGCAACAGGTCGATCAAGGTCGACAGCACGTGGTCGGTATACACCAGCGTGTTGTCGTAGCCGTTGACAATACTTTCGCGACTGCAATTGTTCAGCGCATTACTTTCACAGACCGGGGTGAAGCGTTCGTATTCTTTCGGATAGCGTTTGAAATACTCCGGGCCATGGCTGCCCATCTGGTGCAGCACCAGAACGGTGTCTTTATCGAGGTTGTCGATAAAATGCTGCAGGCCTTGCAGCAGGATCTCATCGCGGCATTCACTGTTGGCGCACAGCACCGGGTCTTTCAGGTTACTGACATCGTCGAGTGTCACCCGGTCGCAAGTACCCTTGCAGCCCGACTGGTTATCGCGCCAGATCACATCCAGCCCCGCCCGCTTGAGCACGTCCAGCAGACCTTCTTCATTCTTTGCCTTGCTGGCGTTGTAATCCTTGCGACCCATGTTGGAAAACATGCAGGGCACCGACACGGCGGTTTCCGTACCGCAGGAGTGCACGTCCGTGAAAGCGATCAGGCCGGCCTCTTTATCAAGTTTTGGCGTGGTATCGCGGTCGTAACCGAGGATACCGAAGTTCTCAGCCCTCGCACTCTCGCCCACCACCAGCACGGTCAGGGATTTGCGGCCATGGGTTTGCCAGGCGGGGTTTCGCTGGGCATCCTCACCGACTTTGACAAAAGGTTGTTGCGCAGAGGCGACCTGTTCGCCCAAGTAATTAAATGAGGCACCGATGTAGTTGCTGGGCACCAGCATCAAACGCAGTTCATGGTGATTACGAAACAACGACGAAAGACCTTGATAGTTAATCAATGCCACACCACCAATGACCGCAACCGATACAATACTTACCAGAACCTTACTTAATAATTCATGGTGCCAGCGACGGTAATTGATCGGCGTCACCCACACTAACCACGCCGGAAAAACACCGAGCAACACTATATACACAAGCAACTTTATCGACAGTAAGTCACGCACTTCCGTGGCATTGGTTTCTGCGAAGTTGCGCAGCATGCCTGCATCGATCAATACGCCATATTGACTCATGAAATACACAACGCCGGCGCTGATCATGAACAGCAACATCAGGACCGGCTTCAGGACAGGCCGGAATGCCAGCAGGGTCAACACTATATTGAAGGCCGCCAGGATCATTGCACCGAACGCAATGCGCATGACGATACCTTTACCGTCAGCCGCGGTGATTTCAAACAGGTGTTGCCACAACACCAGATTGAATGCGATCAATAAAAAGGCACTGGCAATGAGCGTCACCCACTCCGGGCGCACGGCTTTAATCTTCAACATGATGATCGACTGTTCCTGAAAAGAAGTGCCTTCGATAAATGTGAAAATTTCATTTACCGCAACAGCACTAACTCTAGGCAGCCAACCATCAATTTTTTGTGAAAAATAAGCCAACGATTAGTTGGCAATGGAAAAACGATTAAGACTTTCAGCTTATTTGAGAATGGTTCAGCTCGGGTTCAGCCCCGGGTAATATTTTTCTCCTCCACGCCCTGAGCCCGGCCGTTCTATCGGTAAACGGAATATTTGATTTCCAAATACCGGTGTGGACTTTTTGATTTGCCGCCTCCGGCAGGTGCGCGCCTAATCGGGTCCCTGCAAACCAGGAAATCCCACCATGAAACACAACGGTTTCGCCGTCGCTCACGCCGGCATGTTGCTTTGGGCCTTGCTGATCGCTGCCTCGTTTGCCGCTGCGGCGCAGGTCAGTCAAGCCATCGACCCGATCCTGCTGACTGGGTTGCGTCTGCTGTTTTGTGCCCTGGTGTTTTTGCCCCTGCTACTGATCAAAGGCGATAGCCCCATCACTGCCCGTGGTCTACTTGGCCATGGCGTGCTCGGTTTGTTGCTGGCGGTGTATTTCGGCTCGCTGTTTGAGGCGTTGCGCTACACCTCGGCGGTCAACACCGGAACGATGTTCACTCTGGTGCCATTGCTGACCCTGGCTTTTGAAGCGGTATTGATGCCCGACAGCCATCTGAAGCAACGGGTGGCACCTATGCTGATTGCCGCTGTCGGGGCCGTGTTGCTGGTGATGAAAGGCACCGGCCCGGGCGAACTGCCCTCGCCGTATGCATTGTCGGTGTATGGGGTTGGTTGCCTGGCGTTGGCGCTCTATTCGCCCCTGAGCCAGCGACTCAAGGCCGGCAGCCTCAAGGGGCGCGGACCGGTGGGCATGACCTTCTGGAACATGCTGTTCGGTGCGCTGTTTCTGCTGGTGTTCTGCGGCTCCAGTGGCGGCTGGCGTTCGGCGTCATTGCTGGCTATGAGTGATTTTTACTGGCTGGTGTACCTGGCACTGTTCGCCACCCTGGCGACTTTCTGGCTGCTGCACCGGGCCATTGGCGTGATCGCTCCGTCCTCGGTGATTTCCTATATCTACCTGAGCACGTTGTTTATCACGTTGTTTCACTGGTTCTGGTGGCGCCAGTCACCAATGCCGCTGGAAGTGGTGGGCGCAGCGTTGGTCGGGATCGGAATGCTGGCACTGTTGCTGTCCAGCCGACGCGCGATACCCGTCACGATCCAGAGTTGATTACTGACAGGACGTTTTCCTCGCTCCTGCATTCCGCTAGGATCAATCGCACAAGATTGCGCAGGTCAGCGCAACGAGCACTTCGAGACGGAATGGATGCTGAACAGTAACGTGCTAAGAAAGCTGGATATGCAGGACCTCATGGTGTTCGTCGCCGTGTACGAGCAAAACAGTGTCACCGAGGTTTCCGAGGCACTGTGTGTCAGCCAGTCCACCGTGAGCTACTGCCTGAAAAAACTGCGCAACAGCTTCGAAGACGAGCTGTTCATCAATACCCGCACGGGTATGCGCCCCACTTATAAAGCCGGCAGCATGTACCCCCACGTGCTGAAGATCCTCGAAAGCATCAACCTGTGCCACGCCGGGGCGTCAGCGTTCGATCCAACTTCGCAGCCAGTCACCTTCAACATTTGTGCCCCGGAATACTTCGAGCAGTTGATCCTGCCGCGTCTATTGAAGGACTTCGCCTTCGCCGATCTGCCGGTAATGATCAATATGCACAAGCTGGAAACCGACATCCCGGCCGAGGCACTGCGTGATGGCAGCCTCGACCTGGTGATTGGATTCGGCCCGAACTTTCATCGCAGCCACGGCGACTTCAACACCAGGACACTACTCAGAGATGACCTGGTTTGCGTCTTCGACCCACGCGCCACCCCGCCGGAGACGTGCTTGAGCCTGAAAACCTTTGTCGAGCGCCGGCATGTGTACCCGACCCCCTGGATGTCCACCACCAACATGGTCGACGGCTGGTTGGCGCAGCAAGCCCGGCAACGACAGATTGTCGCGCGGGCCAATAGCTACAGTGCGGCGCTGAAGATGATCACCGGCACCGATTTGATCCTCACGCTGCCGCGGCGTATCCAGCAATTGCTGGCCAAGGAGCCCCTCTTCGATCACCGTGAAGCGCCCAATGGCCTGCCGGGATTTACCCTGGACATGCACTGGAGCCAATGCGTCGATCAGGACAGCGCCAACACTTGGTTGCGCGGGAAAATCATCAAGGCCTGCGCCGAGCCGGAAATAACCTGAAACTCAAGGGCCGATGGCGGTCTTGGTGTATGACTCGCGATCGATGTCGAGGATTTCCACACAGAGCTGGACTTCAACCCCCGCCGGCCACTCACACAGATCCTTCACCACCGCCAGCAGGCTATCGGACAGCTGCTGCTTGATTTGCGGCGAGCGGCCACTCAAGAGCGCCAGCTTCACATGCACGAACGCCCGCTCGGCCAATGCCGTGCCGACCTTGAACGTATCGACCCTCACCGCCCGACTCTTGATGTCGAACTCGGCACCGAATTGACCGGAGGCCACCAGCGTATTGTTAAGCCGCATCAACGCCACATCGGTGTTCAGTTCAGGCAAGTTGGCGGTGTATTCCAGATGCAGGTGAGGCATGGCATAACTCCTGTAGGTCGGTGGAAAGTTCGTACGTGTAACACAAAGCTACCCAGTTCACTGGGACAGCGAGAAGAGATTGCGCTCCCCCATGAACGCCTCAAGTCGTGAACGCAGCCAGCGTTCGGCGGGATCGCTGTCGACATGACTGAGCCAGACCATGGATAACTCAAGGGTCGGGGTCTTGAACGGAAACGGTTCCTTGAACAATTGCCCAGATGCCGCCATCGCCTCGGCGGTGTAATCCGGCAGGCTGGCAATCAGGTCAGTACCGGCCAGCAACGCCGGCAACGAACTGTATTGCGGCACCGATAGCACGACCTGACGCGAACGGCCGATCTGCGCCAGCCACTCATCGGCAAAACCGCTGACATTGGCGATATGCGATACCAGCACATGCGGGCGCGAGCAATATTCATCGACGGTCAGCGGCGTATCAGAGGCATCGGCACGCAGCACGGAAGGATGGATGTGCCGCAACAATTTGCGCTTGGCGTTGGCCGGCAGACCGCGCGTCTGGGTGATACCGACCGTGATATCGCCCGCCGCCAGCAAGTCGGGAATCCGCCAGTAATCGACACTCTGCACCACGAACACCACCTTCGGCGCTTCCTGGCGCAACGCACGCAGCAAGGGCGGTAACAGCGCATATTCGACATCGTCCGACATACCGATGCGAAAGGTCATCGTGCTGCTGCTCGGGTCGAAATCGTGGGTCAGGCTCAATGCCACCGACAACGAATCCAGCGCCGGCGACAGGTGCCGAAAGATCTCCTCGGCCCGCGCCGTCGGCTCCATGCGGTGGCCGACGCGAATGAACAACGGATCATTGAACATCGTACGCAAGCGGTTGAGCGCCGAACTGATGGTGGGCTGACCAAGAAACAACTTCTTCGCCACCTTGGTGACATTGCGCTCAAGCATCAGCGTTTCAAACACCACCATGAGGTTGATGTCGGCCTTGCGTAGTTCATTGCGATTCATCCATTGGCCCCGCGCCCTTTAACTGCCGACAGTTTAGGGAGGTGTCGCAATCGGCGTCTATGCGACCTGAGCGAATCGCCTCAAGCATTTGCGTTTATTGCGAAAATACTCAATGAGAGCGCCCGACTGAAACGAAGCCGCTCTGATTGAGCAGCTTCACCACCGGAAGTCTAGATCTCCTTGACCGGGGTCTGATCGCAAGTCCCCTTGATCAAACTGATGGCATGCACGCAGTCAGACTTGTTGACGTAAGCCTCACCACTGGCAACCGTTTCATGATTCCCCGCCCGCAAACGCCACCGCCATTGGCCCTTACCATGCTGAACGGTGCCACGGGTTTGCCTGTAAATCTCAAAATACATTATTCGCTCCTTGCGATTACTGGTTACGGCAGATCAGTGATCTGCGAAAAACAGAGTAGCGGAGGATTTTTTGGGAGGGAGTGATTGAGTGTCAGGGGGTATTTCGGGGGGAAAGCCTGGATCGCAGGAAACCACGCACAACAAAAAAGCCCCGTAACTTTTCAGCTACGGGGCTTTTCAATGTATGGCGGAGAGATAGGGATTCGAACCCTAGGTACCGGTGAAGGTACAACGGATTTCGAATCCGTCCCATTCGGCCACTCTGGCATCTCTCCAACGGCGCGCATCATAACAACACTTTCGCCGGAAGCGAACCCCCTTTCGCGAAATATTTCTGTGCTATCAGATGCTTGCGTCGGTTAAAGCGGTACGCCCAGACGCTTGGCCACTTCTTCGTAGGCTTCGATGACGTCACCGAGGCCCTGACGGAAGCGGTCCTTGTCCATTTTCTTCTTGGTGTCCTTGTCCCAGAGGCGGCAGCCATCCGGGCTGAATTCATCGCCCAGCACGATGGAGCCGTCACTGAACACACCGAACTCCAGCTTGAAGTCCACCAGTAGCAGGCCAGCGTCGTCGAACAGTTTGGTCAGCACTTCGTTGACCTTGAGCGACAGTTCTTTCATGCGAACCAGTTGCTCAGCGGTACCCCAGCCGAATGCCACGACGTGGGATTCGTTGATGAACGGGTCGCCCTTGGCGTCGTCCTTCAGGAACAGTTCGAAGGTGTAAGGGTTGAGCTTCATGCCCTCTTCAACACCCAGGCGCTTGACCAGGCTGCCGGCAGCGTAGTTACGCACGACGCACTCGACCGGGATCATGTCCAGCTTCTTCACCAGGCACTCGTTGTCGCCCAGCAGTTTGTCGAATTGAGTCGGCACGCCGGCTGCTTCGAGTTTCTGCATGATGAAGGCGTTGAACTTGTTGTTCACCATGCCTTTGCGGTCGAGCTGCTCGATGCGCTTGCCGTCGAACGCCGAGGTGTCGTTGCGAAACAGCAGGATCAAGCGGTCAGCGTCGTCGGTCTTGTAAACCGACTTGGCTTTGCCGCGGTAGAGTTCTTCACGTTTTTCCATGATGGGCTCCGCTTGCTAAGTAGATGGGCTAGGCGATATGTCGCCAGTCGAGCCCTGAATCTTGATCGGCCAGTTGCAGCCAGTCCGGGTCGCACCCGAGGGTGTCGACAAAACATTGCCGGGCCAGCTGCGGCAGGTTGTTCTTGCTGCTCAGATGGGCCAGGACCAGGTGTTGCAGGCCTTGCCAGCCCAACTCGGCCACCAGGAATGCCGCCTGATGGTTGTTCAAATGTCCCAGTTCACCGCCCACCCGCTGCTTGAGAAAGTACGGGTAGTGACCGCGAGCCAGCATGTCACGGCAATGGTTGGCCTCGATCATCAGTGCATCGAGATCCCGATAGCCGTCCAGTACCCTGCTGCAATACGAGCCCAGGTCGGTCAACAGGCCGAAGCGCCGTTGGCCGTCACTGAATACATATTGCGTCGGCTCTTGCGCATCGTGGGCCACGGCAATGACGCCAATGCTCAAGTCGCCGATCTGCAGTTGCTCACCGCCCGCCAGAAAGCCCGCGGGTTCGACGGGTTTGCGCATCCCGCGCAAGGTGCCGCGACTGAGGTAGACAGGCAGATTGTAGCGCCGAGACAGCAAACCCACGCCATGCACGTGGTCGGCATGTTCGTGGGTCACGAGTATCGCGCTCAGCTGCGCAGGGTTCACACCCAGGCGCAGCAGGCGTTTTTCGGTTTCCCGCAGGGAGAAACCACAATCCACCAGCACGTACGTATCAGCGCTGGCTATCAGCGTGCCGTTCCCTTGGCTACCGCTGCCGAGAACGGCAAAACGCATGTGATCAGCCCAAATTGTCCTGAATCACGGTCAACACTTTGCGCGCCACGTCAGCCGGCGCCACGGTGTTGATGTTTTTCTCGACGGTGACCTGAACACTATCACCCACCTTGCTTAGGCGAACCTGATAGCGCTCGGCGCGGGCTTCGACTTCTTCCTTGTCCGGTTTGCTGCCGAACAATCCACTGAAGAAGCCTGGTTTGTCGTCCTTCTTCTCGGCTTTTTCCGCCAGGTTGATGTAGTACAGGCCCAGGCTGCGGTTAATGTCTTCAACACGCCACTCGCCCTGCTCCAGCGCACGACCGACGCTCGACCATGCACGATCCAGGTCGGAACCGACGTTCAGGACAGGGTTGCCACTGCCATCGACGTTCAGGCTGACACGGCTCGGAGTGTCGAAGTCACGGGAGGCCAGCATGGAGACCGAACCGCCCTTCTCCGAGATGCGGCTCATGCTCGCGAGCATGTCGTCGACCAGTGCCGCGTCCAGGCCGGTATTGACCGAACGATTGGTGAAAGCCACGTCGGCAGCACTGCCGGCAGGACGTTCGGCACTGACCACGTAGACTTCACTGGTATTGCGCTGAACACCCGGTTCGATACGTACCCGCACGCGAGTTTCGCTGTCAGTGCTGACGCCCGCCGCGCTCAGGCGCTTGGCCATGGCTGCCGACAGCTCGTCGGAACGCTGCCAGGTGGTGGTGAATTCGCCGGTTTGCGGGCGTTGCTCGTCCAGGCGGAAACCATTGTCCTGGAAGAACTGCACGGCCACGGGCCAGACTTCTGCCGGAGGGTTCTGCGCCAGGATCGAACGCGAATCACCGCTCTTCTGCAAGGAATAAGCGCTGGCGTCGGCGGCGGCCGACAATGGCTGTGGCCGAGGAACAACGTATTCACCCTTGGCAGTGTCATCGGCCACGTTGCGCGGGATCGGCAACAGCGGATCCAGACGCTTGGCGGTGCTGACATCCGGTGGCAGTTGCATCGGTGCAGTCTGTTGCGCTTCCAGGTAATCGCTACCACGGTCACGGAAATAACCTTCCGGGCCCCAGATCCATCCGCAGCCACTGGTGCTGGAGATAATCAAGGCAAGTGCGGAAAGTCCGGCCATTCGCTTCATGCGTAGTACTTCCTCAATTAAACCAGGACGCCGGACAGGCGCATGGCCTGGCGCAGCGGTTCGTGACATTCGGCGCTGAGCCAGGTGAGCGGCAGACGGATACCGTCCGGCATCAAGCCCATTTCATGCAGCGCCCATTTCACGGGGATAGGGTTGGATTCGATAAACAGGGTTTTATTGAGCGGCATCAGCTTTTCATGAATGGCACGCGCCTTCTCGGCATCGCCGTTGAGGGCTGCGATGCACAGGTCGGCCATTTCGCGCGGGGCGACGTTGGCGGTGACCGAAATATTACCCTTGCCGCCCAGCAGGATCAGCTCGACTGCGGTGGCATCGTCACCGGAGATCACCAGGAAATTGCTGCTGACACCGTCGATGATGGCTTTGGCACGCTTCAGGTCGCCGGTGGCTTCCTTGATGCCGATGATGTTCTTGACGGTGGACAGGCGGATCACGGTCTCGGCCTGCATGTCGCACGCGGTACGACCTGGCACGTTGTAGAGGATCTGCGGGATATCGACGGCTTCGGCGATGGCCTTGAAGTGCTGGTACAAGCCTTCCTGGGTCGGCTTGTTGTAGTACGGCGTGACCAGCAGGCAGGCGTCGGCGCCGGCGTTCTTCGCGTTGGTGGTCAGCTCGATGGCTTCGCGCGTCGAGTTTGCGCCGGTACCGGCGATCACCGGAATGCGACCATTGACCTGCTTCACTACACGCCGGATCACTTCGATGTGTTCGTTCACATCGAGGGTGGCCGATTCACCTGTAGTGCCGACCGCCACGATGGCGTGGGTGCCGTTTTGCAGGTGAAAGTCCACCAGTTTGCTCAGGCTGTCCCAGTCGAGATTACCTTGTGCATCCATGGGTGTGACCAGTGCCACCATACTGCCCGCAATCATGCAACCGCTCCTGCCGGAAAAAGAGAGCCGTAATGGTACTGGCGCCAAGATGCTTGTACAAGCGAAGTACTGCGCTGCCGCCATTCCCCTTGGCGTCGCTTTTCGCTACCCTTCAGACTTTGATCGGTACTGACAAGCTCGTACGTCGGGTTTGAGCCTCCATTTTCGGCATCACAAGCCCCATTCCAGCGTTGCCACCGCCCGCTCCTGCCATACTGGAGCACGTTGCAACCTGCGCCCGGGACTTTCTGAATTCGCATCCGCAGGCTCGCCCCCGGCAAAACAAGCCGATAGAAGTACCGACCGCTCATCGCTTTAGGAATGCTGCATGTCCACCCCCACAGTTCGCGAACAATTCCTTGTCATCAGTGCCCTCGGCGCCAACCCCATGGAGCTGACTAACGTCCTGTGCCGCGCCAGCCATGAAAACCGCTGTGCCGTGGTCACCTCTCGCCTGACCCGTCATGGCGAGTGCAGTGCGCTGGTCCTCGAAGTCTCCGGCAGCTGGGACGCCCTGGCACGCCTGGAAGGCAGCCTGCCGGTGCTGGCAAAACGACACGCCTTCACGGTCAACGTGGTGCGCAGCGCGGCCCTGGAGAACCGTCCCCAGGCCCTGCCGTACGTCGCTTATGTCAGTTCGGCTTACCGCTCGGACATCATCAATGAGCTGTGCCAGTTCTTCATGGACCACAACGTCGAGCTGGAAAACCTGACCTGCGACACGTATCAGGCTCCGCAAACCGGCGGCACCATGCTCAATGCCACCTTCACCGTGACCCTGCCGGCCGGCGTGCAGATCAGCTGGTTGCGCGATCAGTTCCTGGATTTCGCCGATGCGCTGAACCTTGATGCGCTGATCGAACCGTGGCGCCCACAAAACCCAATGTAAGGAAGCTTTCATGGCCGTTGCCATCGATCAACCGGTTGCCGACTTCGAAGCCCCTGCCACCAGCGGGCAAACCGTCAGCCTGGCGGCACTCAAAGGCAAGCAGGTGGTGATCTACTTCTATCCGAAAGACAGCACGCCGGGCTGCACCACTCAAGGTCAGGGCTTTCGCGATCAGCTTGAAGCCTTCAAAGCGGCCAATACCGAAGTGTTCGGCGTGTCCCGCGACAGCCTCAAATCCCACGAGAACTTCAAGGCCAAGCAGGCGTTCACGTTCGAGCTGATCAGCGACAAGGAAGAAGCGCTTTGCCAGCTGTTTGACGTGATCAAGTTGAAGAAGCTGTACGGCAAGGAATACATGGGCGTGGATCGCAGCACGTTCCTCATCGACAAAAATGGCGTGCTGCGTCAGGAATGGCGCGGTGTGAAGGTGCCGGGGCATGTTGATGCGGTATTGGCGGCTGCTCAGGCGCTGAACAAGGCCTGATTGATCGCACGCCCGCTCAGGCGCCTTCCCGGGCAGGCTCGGCTGCGCATTAGTGTTGTGTTCAACACAAACTTACCTGCTCGCGAAGAGGCCACGAACCTCACCGAACAAACCAGAGCCACCCGTTACAACAACGGCGCAACTATTGGCTCTTTGCGCGGCCACGCGTCCAGCACGGCCTTGAACAGGGTCGCCAGGGGAATCGCGAAGAACACCCCCCAGAACCCCCACAACCCGCCAAACAATAACACTGCACAGATGATCGCCACCGGGTGCAGGTTGACCGCTTCCGAAAACAGCAACGGCACCAGTACGTTGCCGTCCAGCGTCTGGATGATTCCGTAGACCGCCATCAAATAGATGAACTGATCGCTCCAGCCCCACTGAAACAGCGCGATCAACAGCACTGGAACGGTCACCACCACGGCCCCGACGTAGGGCACCACCACCGACACACCGACCAGCAACGCCAACAGTGCCGCGTAGTTGAGCTCCAGAACGACGAAGGCGATGTAAGTCACACCACCACAAATGAAGATCTCGATGACCTTGCCGCGAATGTAATTGGCGATCTGCCGGTTCATTTCATGGGCGACACGGGTGATCAGCGCTCGCTCGCGAGGCAGGTAGCCACGCACCCATTGACCGATCATCGCCCGATCCTTGAGGAAGAAAAACACCAGAATCGGCACCAGCACCAGATAGATCATGATGTTGACCAGCAGCGGCAGGCTCGACAACGAGAACGTCAGCGCCCATTGCCCAAACTTGCCAATCTCGCCCCGCGCCACTTCGATGGCTTGCAGCACCTGCTCGTCGGACACGAGATGCGGATAGCGTTCCGGCAGCAGCAATAATAGCGACTGCCACTTGGCGAGCATGCCCGGCAACTCGTTGAACAAGGTGATCAGCTGGTGCCAGAGCAGCGGCACCACGACCACGATGAACACCAGCAGCACGCCCATGAACAACGCAAAGACCAGCCCCACCGCCACCGCGCCCGGCACACGCAGGCGCTCCAGGGTCAGCACCAGCCCTTGCATCAGATACGCCAGCACCATCCCGGCCAGTACCGGCGCCAGCATGCCGCCCAGGGTCAGCACGGCAGTGAACGCCAGGACCAGCAGAACCGCCAGAACCACGGCCTCTTCGTCGGAGAAGTAGCGCTGAATCCAGTCGCGTAACACTTTGAACATCAATAATCCTTAAGAACAAATGCCGCAGGTTCAGGCTTTTTTCAACCAATAGCGGTACACGCCCGCCTCATCTTCTTCGCGAAGCAGCGTATGACCGGCCAATCGGGCAAAGGTGCGAAAATCGCGCTGCGAGCCCGCATCGGTGGCAATCACCTTGAGCACCGCACCACTGACCATACGGTTAAGTTCCATCTTGGCCTTGAGCAACGGCAACGGGCAATTCAAGCCACTGGCGTCCAGTTCAACGTCATGGGCTACAGCGTCGGTCATTGCATCACTCCGGTTCAGGTGGTTGAGCTGCCTAGAATATCTGGTCGCGAGGCTGGTGTCCGGCTACAGTAAGGTCTTTGTCGACTAAGGCTTTGTGCATGACTTTTTTGCGCCCTACCCTGCTGACGCTCGCTTGCCTGCTCGCCTCACCGGGCTTCGCCGACGACCTGCCGTCACTCGGTGACGCCAGTTCTGCCATCGTCTCGCCGCAGCAGGAATACCAATTGGGCCGCGCGTGGCTGGCCCTGTTGCGCAGCCAGGTGTCGCAGCTCAACGACCCCCAACTCAAGGACTATGTCGAATCCAGCGTCTACCGGCTGGTGGAGACCAGCCAGGTCAATGACCGTCGCCTGGAGTTCATCCTGATCAACAGCCCGCAACTCAACGCCTTTGCGGCGCCGGGTGGGATTGTCGGGGTGAACGGTGGCTTGTTCCTCAACGCCCAGACTGAAGGCGAATATGCCTCCGTACTGGCTCACGAATTGGCTCACTTGTCGCAGCGCCACTTTGCCCGTGGCGTTGAAGCACAGCAGCGCATGCAAGTGCCGATGATGGCCGCGCTGCTGGCCGGCATCGTGATTGCCGCGGCCGGTGCCGGCGATGCCGGGATCGCCGCCATTGCGGGTACGCAGGCTGCCGCGATTCAGGAACAGCGGCGTTTCTCACGCCAGAACGAACAGGAAGCCGACCGTATCGGCATCCTCAATCTGGAAAAGGCCGGATACGACCCGCGTTCGATGCCTTCGATGTTCGAACGCCTGGGCCGTCAATACCGCTTCGACGCCAAGCCACCGGAATTCCTGCTGACTCACCCGGTGACGGAATCGCGTATCGCCGACACCCGCAACCGCGCCGAACAGGCCAGACCGGGCGGTATCGAAGACACCCTGCGCTATCAGCTGATTCGAGCACGGGTCCAGCTGATCTATGAGGAAACCCCTGGATTGGGTGCCAAGCGTTTTCGAGCGCAACTGGATGAAAATCCGAAAAGCGATGTCGCTCGCTACGGCCTGGCAATCGCCCAGATCAAGGGTGGACAGTTGAACGAAGCCCGGGAAAATCTAAAGCTACTGCTGGCCAAATCGCCGAACGAGATCATTTACAACCTCGCGCAAATCGATCTGGACATCACCAACAATCGACTGGCGGACGCGCAAGGCCGGGTAGACCGAATGCTGACCCAGTACCCCGGCAACTATCCGCTCAACCAGGTGCGCGTCGACCTGCTGCTGAAACAGAATCGCGCCGCCGATGCCGAAAAAGCGCTGGAAGGTCTGCTCAAGTCGCGTCCGGACGATCCGGACGTGTGGTACCAGGTGGCCGAGACTCGTGGTTTGTCAGGCAACATCATCGGCCTGCATCAGGCACGCGCCGAGTACTTCGCTCTGGTCGGTGACTATCGCCAGGCTATCCAGCAACTGGATTTCGCCAAACGCAAGGCAGGCAGTAACTTCCCGCTGTCGTCGCGAATCGATGCCCGTCAGCGAGAGTTGATGGAACAGGAGCGGATGATCAAGGACATGATGGGCTGACGGCTTCGGAAATCATTGATTTTCATGCACAAAAAAACCGCCTCTTTCGAGGCGGTTTTTTATTTAGCCAGCAACCGGATTATTCAGCCAGTTTGAACGTAATGAAGCTGGCACGACCTTGGCGCAGAACCCGCATCGACACCGAACGATTCTTCGGCAACGCCTTGGCGATGTCGGTGAATTGCTGAGTGGACTCGATGGCCTGATTATTCAGGTGAGTAATCACATCGCCCGGCTGCAAGCCGATCATGGCAGCAGGACCGTCCTGAACTTCCTTGATTACCACACCGCCTTTGAGGTCAAAGGCTTTCTTTTGCTCCGCGGTCAGTTCGACGACGGAAACACCGAGACGATTACTGCTGCTCTCGACGCCCGATTTCGGTAGCGTACCCAGCTCTTTGTCTTCGTCTGGGATAGCGCCAACCGTCAGCTCGACGTTCTTGCGCTTGCCTTCACGAATCACTTCCAGGTTGGCCTTGGAGCCAGCCTTCAGCGCACCCACCAGATGTGGCAGATCGGCGGACATCACGATGGGTTGACCATTCATGGTCAGGATCACGTCGCCGACTTGCAGGCCACCCTTGGCTGCCGGGCCGTCATCCTGGATCTGGGCGACCAGGGCACCGGCCGGCTTATCCAGGCCGAACGACTCGGCCAGATCCTTGTTCACTTCCTGGATCACCACGCCCAGCCAGCCCCGGCTGACTTTGCCACCGCTTTTCAGCTGATTGGAAACGTCCATGGCCACATCGATAGGAATCGCGAACGAGACGCCCATGAAGCCGCCGGAACGGGTGTATATCTGCGAGTTGATCCCGACCACCTCGCCATTCAGATTGAACAGCGGCCCACCGGAGTTACCCGGGTTGATCGGCACGTCGGTCTGGATGAACGGCACATAGTTTTCGTTCGGCAGGCTGCGGCCGACGGCACTGACGATGCCTTGGGTCACCGTGTGGTCAAAGCCGAAAGGCGAACCGATCGCCACGACCCATTGACCGGCTTTCAGGTCCTGGGACTTGCCGAGTTTCAGCACTGGCAGATCCTTGCCTTCGATTTTCAGCAGTGCCACGTCGGAGCGCGGGTCGGTGCCGATCAACTTGGCTTTCATTTCGCTGCGGTCAGCGAGACGGACGAGAATCTCGTCGGCATCGGCAATCACGTGGTTGTTGGTCAGGATGTAGCCGTCAGGCGAGATGATGAAACCCGATCCCAGGGACTGGGCTTCACGCTGACGATCGCCGCGGGGCGTGCGCGGCTGTGGCGGCATGCCACGCTCAAAAAACTCGCGCAGCATCGGCGGCAAGCCTTCGAGATCGGGCATCTGCTGGTTCACCTTGCGGTCCGGCAGTTTCTGCGTGGTACTGATATTCACAACTGCCGGCGAAGCTTGCTCGACCAGCTGCGTGAAGTCAGGTAATTCGACCGCTTGTGCAGCGACCGCCTGACCGAGCACCAGCACGGTGGCAAAAATGGAGAGATAAGACTTCAAACGTGGTATCGACATACGGCTCCCGTTACGACGAGCATGGTTAAGCGATATGGATCAATGAACACCGGGAAAGATACGCCGGTATTTTTGTTCCGGGAACAACAAACAAGGCCAGAGCCGAGGGCTCTGACCTATAAAAAATTTGGGAGGGATTTGCAAACTGAAATGCTCACGAAACATTTCGATTTAAGCTCACTGCTTGCTGGCAGCGGCATCAGTACGCATGGATAACGCAATTCGTTCCGCGGTACCTGCCGGAATTTCGCCTACCACGGTCACCATCATCTCGCCTTGTGGTGTGGTCAAGCGCCTGGAAACCGCAACGGTGGGACCCAACTGAGTTCGAGTGTCAATGACGGCAGCGCCATTCAAAGGCTCCAGGAACACCGAAAAACGCGCCAGGCCATCATCATAGAGCAGGCTGCTGACCTGTGTTTTGGTTTGCGGATCCTTGCGCGCCGAACTGCTCGTCAGCTCAAAGCCGGGAGGCAACCAATCCGAATGCCAGACCTGTGCAGCTTTGATCGCCGAGGCCTTGTCGCTGGCAAGGTTGATTGGCTTGCAATCAGCGCCAGGCTGCAAGTCACTGTCGGAGGGAGCATCGACGGTATTGAGTTGCGTGAATTGGAAGCGCTCCAGCAACTGCCCTTTGTCGTTAAGTAGTAACGATTTGAGCGGCAGGCCGGTTTCCTTATCCAGATGCAGTTCAAACCCGTAACGGTGTTGATCGCGAGGCGTCAGTGAAACAATCACTGCCGCACGCCCGGCCACGCGCGACTTGCCGATGACAGCAAGGTCATACCAGTTCTTGAGCTTTTGTGGATCGAGTGCACGAGCTGCGGAGTTTGGCGAATCCCCCAGCCCGGCTATCAGGGTGCCGCTGACGCATTGAGTATGTCCATCAATGCGTACGACTTCCTGCGCTGAGCCGTCGAGCTGGAGCAAACGCTCGCGGACTTTGCCATCCTGGACGCGGTGCCAGATGTTATGGGTAGAAAAACTACCGTTACGCTCGTAGACAAAAGTACCGTGAAAGCTTTGCTGCTGCTCGGCCTGACCAAGACGGGTCAACCAGTCCTGAGCGTCATCGGCGTGGGCTGGAACAACAAACCAGCCACTAAGCAGAAGCGAAAGTAGAGGTATGGCGCGCATGATCCTCCTTAACGGTTTTCCAGGCTTGCTGCACGAGCGTAAGGCAGAGCGCTCTCAGTACCTTTCAGTGCAGCCTGTTGAGCGTGTTGGCGCAAGTAGCTCGGCAGACGTTGATCGTGCCAGCCCGGCTGACCTTGCAATACACCGCTGGCCATAGGGCCAGTGGATTCCGAACCCTCATTATAGCCTGCCAGAACGGCCGGGCCTTTTACTTGAGGAGCAGCCAGATTCTGTTGGGTGGACTGCTGCGCCAGTTCGACACCAGCGATCTCATCCTGATTGTACAGACGAACACCTGCCAGTACGGCAACGGTCACCGAAGCAGCCACTGCCAGGCGACCCAGGCTGCGCCATGGACCACGGGAGACTTTTGCCGGAACGGTTTCGTCAGCCAGAGCTGCAGAGACGGCCGCTGCGATATCCAGGCGTGGAAGCAACAGATCCTTGTGCATCGCTGCCCGAGCGATCTGATAACGAGCCCAGGTTTCACGGGTTTCAACATCGTCGCAGGCACTCAGTACCCGACGCAATTCCAATTCGTCCGCTTCGTTATCCATCACTGCGGACAGCGATTCCTGCAGGGCTTCCCGACTCATGGCGTTCCTCTCTTGGCTGTCGCCGCTGTCTTTAGTTTTCCTGCAACAACGGCTGCAGGGCTTTATCGATGGCCTCCCGGGCGCGGAAAATCCGGGAGCGCACGGTGCCCACCGGACATTGCATGACGCTCGCAATGTCCTCGTAACTCAGACCATCGAATTCACGTAAAGTTAAAGCCGTACGCAAATCTTCCGGCAGTTGCTGAATGGTTCGATGGACGGTGCCTTCGATCTCATCCCGCAGCAAAGCCCGTTCTGGCGACTCGAGATCCTTGAGGCCATGATCGCCATCGTAGAACTCTGCATCCTCGGAACTGACATCGCTATCCGGCGGCCGACGGCCGCGTGAAACCAGATAGTTTTTCGCCGTGTTAATGGCGATGCGGTAAAGCCACGTATAAAACGCACTGTCTCCGCGAAAATTTCCAAGTGCGCGATACGCCTTGATAAAGGCTTCCTGCGCCACATCCTGGGCTTCATGGGTGTCGTGCACGAAACGCACGATCAACCCGAGAATTTTGTGCTGGTATTTCAGCACTAGCAGATCGAAAGCACGCTTGTCGCCGCGCTGAACGCGTTCGACCAGTTGCTGATCCTCTTCCTGGGTTAGCATGAACACTCCTCGATAAGCTCGGAGGAGGCTTGCATCACTAAACGACCGGGCTTGCAAACATAGACTCGGGCTTTTCGCAAAAGTTCTCCCCCTCCAGGCAAGTTTCCTGCGGCCTCTGAACCGGCACACACGAAAAGCGCAGCGCGAGATGCCCCGGCTGCGCGAATAATCTTGTCATCGGATTCACAACAAGGATCCAATTGCAGACCCTCCACTGAAACCGACACTGTCCCTTTTATCAGGCAACCGTCTATTGATCTTGGGCCTTTGGCAAAAGTTCCAAATATTTATAGCTGTGCGAAACCGACATTGTGCAACCATGAAGCGAAAAAGACTGTTAAATCCACGATACAGTCTTCTAGTCGCCGAACGACCCATTATCCATCCGACGAAGCGTCCGGTTTTTTCCGTCACAGTAGTTTCACAATGCCATATGGACCCGGCTATTGTGCCGCTCCCCCCCTCTATATACTAGTGGGCTGTGCGGTTGCCTGACCTTGAATGTCCAGATGTCCAGCGCCTCCCCCAAACCGGGTCGCCTTGAGCGGAATCCTGAAATGAGCCAACAGTTTCAACACGATGTTCTGGTAATTGGCAGCGGTGCTGCCGGCTTGAGCCTTGCGCTGACCTTACCCGGTCATTTGCGCATCGCCGTACTGAGCAAAGGCGACCTCGCCAACGGCTCGACGTTCTGGGCCCAGGGCGGCGTTGCTGCCGTGCTGGACGACACCGACACTGTCGAATCCCACGTCGACGACACGCTCAATGCTGGCGGTGGCCTGTGCCACGAAGACGCCGTGCGCTTTACCGTCGAGCACAGCAAAGAAGCGATTCAATGGCTGATCGATCAGGGCGTACCCTTTACCCGCGATGAACAGTCCGGCACTGAAGACGGCGGATTCGAATTCCACCTCACTCGTGAAGGCGGCCACAGTCATCGACGGATCATTCATGCTGCCGATGCCACCGGCGCGGCCATTTTCAGGACATTACTGACCCAAGCCACGCAGCGGCCAAACATCGAACTGCTGGAACAGCGGGTGGCTATTGACCTGATCACGCAAAAGCGCCTCGGACTCGAAGGCGACCGCTGCCTGGGTGCTTATGTGCTCAATCGCGGCACCGGCGAAGTCGACACCTACGGCGCCCGTTTCGTGATCCTCGCTTCCGGCGGCGCAGCCAAGGTCTACCTCTACACCAGCAATCCCGACGGTGCGTGCGGTGATGGTATCGCCATGGCCTGGCGTTCGGGCTGTCGGGTGGCGAACCTGGAATTCAACCAGTTCCACCCCACTTGCCTGTATCACCCGCAAGCCAAGAGCTTCCTGATCACCGAAGCCCTGCGCGGCGAAGGTGCGCACCTGAAACTGCCCAACGGCGAGCGTTTCATGCAGCGCTTCGATCCAAGGGCCGAACTCGCCCCGAGGGACATCGTCGCACGGGCCATCGACCATGAAATGAAGCGTCTGGGCGTCGATTGCGTTTACCTGGACATCAGTCACAAATCCGAAGCGTTCATCAAGTCGCACTTCCCGACCGTCTACGAACGCTGCCTCGAGTTTTCCATCGACATCACCAAACAACCGATTCCAGTGGTGCCGGCGGCGCACTACACCTGTGGCGGCGTCATGGTCGACCAGCAGGGCCGCACCGACGTGCCGGGGCTGTACGCGATTGGCGAAACCAGCTTCACGGGCCTGCACGGCGCCAATCGCATGGCCAGTAACTCCTTGCTGGAATGTTTTGTTTACGCCCGTTCGGCGGCGGCGGACATCATGGAGCAGCTGCCGCAGGTTTGTGCCCCTGTCGCCCTGCCCGCATGGGATGCGAGCCAGGTGACCGACTCTGATGAAGACGTGATCATTGCGCACAACTGGGATGAACTGCGGCGTTTCATGTGGGACTACGTCGGCATCGTGCGTACCAACAAGCGCTTGCAGCGTGCCCAGCATCGCGTACGCCTGTTGCTCGACGAAATCGACGAGTTCTACAGTAACTACAAGGTCAGCCGGGACTTGATCGAACTGCGTAACCTGGCCCAGGTCGCCGAACTGATGATCCTGTCAGCCATGGAGCGCAAGGAAAGTCGAGGCCTGCATTACACACTCGACTACCCGAACTTGTTGCCAGTGGCCCTGGACACTATTCTGGTGCCGCCCACCTACGCCGACTGAACTTGAGCCGGACCCGCAGGCGTCGGTGCAGATCCGCCGCCTGCGAATCCCGGGGCACGCAAATGGCCCTGACTCGCCGCTCACCGCGCAAACGAAAACGCAGCACAACCAGCCATGGCAATGCCAGGCTGTCCGGCCTCATCTGCACCGGCTGCCACCCCGCTGCCTGACTCCATAGCTGCCAACCCTCGGCGTCGCGTCGCAAGCCACGGAACGCATGTGGATGCGTCAGCATTATCTGACGCGGCAGCGTCCAGGCGGCGTGCAGCAGGCAGCAAAAAGCGCCGGCCAGACAAGTCCAAAGCGGAATGGAAAGCAGAAACAACGACCCCAGCACAGACAACTGGGCCAAAAGATAGGCCGCCAGCAAATGCCGTGAGGCATGCCAGCGGCATTCGAACGAATTACTTGGGCTGGACACGATCCAGGATCATGCGAACCATGCGCTGAAGCTCTGGATCTTCCGATTCGGCACGCTCCATGAACCAGCCGAACATGTCCTGATCTTCGCATTCGAGCAACCTGACGTAGCAGGCGCGATCCACTTCGTTGAGGTGCGGATAAACCTCTTTCACAAACGGCACCAGCAACACGTCAAGCTCAAGCATGCCGCGGCGGCTGTGCCAGTAGAGGCGATTCAGTTCAACATCTTCGACCATGGAGCGCTCCTCAAATAGGCCGCAAGTATACAGCCCCGCGCCTCATCGAACAGTCGGCTTTGGTCGGTCACCGACGATCCTTTGTGAACTACCCATTTCGAGGGCGCCCCCTTATCATGTCCGCCAGACTCTTTACCCTGCGATGACCCATGGCCGATTCTGCTTTTTTCTGCACGCTGTCTCATGAAGGTGTTCTGGCGGTCCGCGGCGCGGACGCCGGCAAGTTCCTGCAAGGCCAATTGACCTGCAATCTCAATTACCTGAGCGACACCCAGGCCAGCCTCGGTGCGCGCTGCACGCAGAAAGGCCGGATGCAATCGAGCTTCCGCATTCTGTTCGAAGGCGATGGTGTGCTCCTGGCCATGGCCCGTGAACTGCTGGAACCGCAATTGGCGGACCTGAAGAAGTACGCAGTGTTCTCCAAGTCCAAGTTGACCGACGAAAGCGCCGCCTGGGTTCGCTTCGGCGTTGAACAGGGTGATGCAGCACTCAATAGCCTCGGGCTTGGGTTACCGGCAGAAACCGACAGCGTTGTGCGCCACGACGGACTGATCGCCATTCGCGTTTCGCCTGATCGTGCCGAGCTGTGGGTCGCCGCCGATCAAGCCGATGTCATCAAGGGCAAACTGTCCGCCTTGCTGGACGAAGGTGATTTGAACCAATGGCTGCTGGGCCAGGTCCGTGCCGGAATCGGCCAGGTGATGCCGGGTACCCGCGAGCTGTTCATCCCGCAAATGCTTAATCTGCAAGCCGTCGGTGGCGTGAGTTTCAAAAAAGGCTGCTACACCGGCCAGGAAATCGTCGCGCGCATGCAGTACCTGGGCAAACTCAAGCGTCGCCTGTATCGCGTGCAATTGGATGCCAGCGAACTGCCGGAACCCGGCACACAACTGTTTTCCCCAAGCCACGCCAGTTCGATCGGTGAAGTGGTGCTGGCTGCCAGCGCCGGTCAGCACATCGAACTGCTGGCGGTGTTGCAAGCCGAAGCGGCCGAGGCCGGTGAGATCCACGTCGGCGCGCTTGACGGCCCTGCCCTGCACTTGCTCGACCTGCCTTACCAACTGGACCGTGACCGCGAAATCCAGCGTTAACCGCAATACTTTGTTGCGACACCTAGAGAAACGAAATGAGTGAGCTGGCGGAAAAGGTCCAGAGGGATTTGGTTGAGGCCATCGATAATGATGACCTGGTTCTGCCGACATTACCGGAAGTGGCTTTGCAGATTCGCAAGGCCGCTGAAGATCCGGAAATCAGCATCAGCAGCCTGAGCAAAGTGATCGGCCGCGATGCCGCGCTGTCGGCGCGCCTGATCAAAGTGGTCAATAGTCCCTTGCTGCGCGCCACCCAGGAAGTCACCGACTTGCACACGGCGATCACGCGCCTGGGCATCAACTACAGCAGCAACCTGGCCATTGGCCTGGTCATGGAGCAGATTTTCCATGCCCGTTCCGAAGTAGTGGAACAGAAGATGCGCGAAGTCTGGCGCAAGAGTCTGGAAATCGCCGGCGTCAGTTATGCATTGTGCCGCAGCTATACCCAGCTCAAGCCCGATCAGGCAGCCCTTGGCGGGTTGGTGCATCAGATCGGTGTACTGCCGATCCTGACCTACGCCGAAGATCACTACGAACTGCTGTCGGACCCGGTCAGCCTCAACCATGTGATCGATCACATTCACCCGTTGCTCGGCGACAAGCTGCTCAGGGTTTGGGAGTTTCCGGACATGCTGGTGCAAGTGCCGCAGCTGTACCTGAATTTCAAGCGACAGTCCGGGCAAATTGATTACGTTGACCTGGTGCAAGTGGCCAGCCTGTATTGCCACAAAGACACTGAACACCCGATTTCGCGCATTGATCCTTTCAGCGTGCCGGCTTTCATCAAGCTCGGGATCGATCCGGACAACAAGACAATGTGCGCCGACCTGGAAGAAACGCGCTCGATGTTTTACTGATCGTTGCCCCTTCGCGAGCAGGCTCGCTCCCACAGGGATTGTGCTGCCACATAGATCCAGTGTGGGAGCGAGCCTGCTTGCGAAGAGGCCGCCTCACTCCCCGGCAATAAAACTCACCCGTACTTTCAACCCCGCCCGCTCGCCATCGTGCAGGCTGATCTGTGCCAGATGCGCGCGGCAGATCTCGCCGACAATCGCCAAGCCCAAACCTGATCCGGCCACTTGCTGGTTGCGGCGGTAAAAGCGCTCGAATACCCGGTCACGCTCATCCAGGGGAATGCCCGGGCCGTCGTCCTCGACCTCCAGCACCGCCGGCGCCGAGACCCGCAGAATGACGTTGCCGCCTGGAGGCGTGTGGGCCAGCGCGTTATCCACCAAATTGCTCAACAGCTCGTTCAACAAGGTCGGCTCGCCCCGCAGCCATACCGGCTCGTCCGCTTCCAGCGCCAGCGCCACGCCACGCTTATGGGCCAGCGGTGCCATCGCCATGCCCAGTTCACGCGCCAGTTGACTCAGATCCAGCAACTGCGCACCGCCCTCGGCAATCGCCCGGGCGCCATTTTCGACCCGCGCCAGCGAGAGCAACTGGTTAGCCAGATGGGTCAAGCGATCGGTGCTCTGAGCGGCGTTTTCCAGGGTACTGCGCCAGGTTTCGGGCTCGTTCGCCCGCAGGCCAAGTTCAAGTCGCGCCTTGAGGGCTGCCAGCGGCGTACGCAGTTCATGGGCGGCATCGGCGATGAATTGCGCCTGACGCTCGAATTGCTCACGCAGGCGTTCGGTAAAGTGATTCAGCGCACGCACCAGCGGCCACAGCTCACGCTGGACTTCCACCAATGGCAACGGGCGTAAATCATCAGACTGCCGCTCTTCCACGGCCGTGCGCAAGCGCTCCAGTGGACGCAGCGCGGCGCTGACGGCAAACCACACCAACAGCAGTGCACCGACCGCCAGCATGCCCAAGCGCAGCAAGGTATCCGCCGCCAGGCTGCGCGCCATGCTCACCCGCGCCTCATCGGTTTCGGCGACACGAATTTCCGCCATGCCATTCATGTTCGGTTCGCTGACCGGCTTGAGCAGGCTGACCACCCGCACGTTCTGCCCGCGATAGGTGGCGTTGTAAAAACGCGCCAGTGCCGGGTAGTCATCGGTGCGCGGAGTTCCGGGAGGGGGCGCGGGAAGGTTTTCGTAACCGGAAATGAGGTTCTGGTGGATGTCGTTGACCAGGTAAAAAATCCGCCCGGCGCTGTCGTAGGCGAATGTATCCAGTGCCACGTAAGGCACGTCGGCACTGAGCGTCCCGTCACGCTGTGAAACACCCGCCGCGATGGTCCGCGCCGAGGCCAGCAAGGTCCGGTCATAAGCGGTGTCGGCAGCCTCGCGACCATTCCAATAGGCGCTCAAGCCGCTGGCCAGCATCAACACCACCAGCAACAGCGCCAGGTTCCACAGCAAGCGCCAGCGCAGGCTGCTGGGCTTATGCATCGCGGCTTTCCAGCAAATAACCGAGACCGCGGAAAGTCACGATGGCGACGGGCTGACCGTCAAGTTTCTTGCGCAAGCGATGCACATAGATTTCGATGGCGTCGGGGCTGGCCTCTTCGTCGAGACCGAAGACCTGAGAGGCCAGTTGCTCCTTGCTCATCACCCTGCCGGGACGAGCGATCAGTGCTTCGAGCACGGCCTGCTCGCGGGAAGTCAGGGTCAGCAACTCCTCACCGAGGGTGAAGCGTCGGGTGTCCAGGTCGTAGGCCAGCACGCCACACCGTTGCAGCCGTTCACCGCCCAGCACGCTGCGACGCAGCAAGGCTTTGACCCGGGCTTCGAGTTCGGTGAGCTCGAAAGGCTTGGCCAGGTAATCGTCGGCGCCGAGGTTAAGGCCGTGGACACGATCCTTCACATCACTGCGTGCGGTCAGCATCAGCACCGGCAAGTTCTTGCCCCGCGCGCGCAGGCGCGCCAGCACTTCGAAACCATCCATGCGCGGCAGGCCGACATCGAGGATCGCCATGGCGTATTCCTCACTGCCCAGCGCCAGGTCGGCAGCTACGCCGTCGTGCAGCACATCCACCGTCAGCCCGGTGCTCTTGAGCGCCTGGGCGACGCTTTCGGCGAGCTGCAGATGGTCTTCGACGAGCAGAACACGCATGGATCTTTACCTCATTCAGGGATGGTCGACGCCATTCTTTGGCGCGGAGTTTACAGCCACCTCCGCTGCTGTGAAGCCCGCAAAGCCGTTAAAGCCTGATGAAAGGTTAGCGAAAGGTTGGCTGGTTAGAGTCGAGTTACGGAATGTTTCAAGTTCCGTCGCTGCTGCCACACAGCGATCCGAAAAACGCCTCGAAGCGTTTTCGACAAATAAGAACAATAAAACGGAGTACGTCACCCATGCAGTCCTTGCAGACCCAGGCTTTCGTGCCTGCCCGCCTCTCCCGTTTCAGCCACACCGCCCTTGCCAGTGCCGCCGCGCTTGCCGGCTTTTCGCCAATAAGCCAGGCCGATTTCATCGAAGACAGTTCCGCCACCTTCGAAACCCGCAACATGTACTTCAACCGCGATTTTCGCGATGGCACCAGCGCCCAACAATCCAAACGTGATGAATGGGCCCAGGGGTTCATGCTCAACCTTCAATCGGGTTACACCGACGGCACCGTGGGGTTCGGGGTCGATGCGTTGGGCATGCTGGGGGTCAAGCTCGATTCCAGTCCTGATCGTACCGGGACTGGCCTGCTGCCGACCCACGATGACGGGCGCGCGGCTGACGAATACTCCAAATTGGGCTTGACCGGCAAAGTGAAAGTCTCCGCCACCGAGTTGAAAATCGGCAGCCTGATTCCGGAATTGCCGATCCTCAAGCCAAACGATGGACGCATCCTGCCGCAGACGTTTGAAGGCGGCCTGCTGACGTCCAAAGAGATCAAGAACCTGACCTTCACCGGTGGGCGCCTGGAAAAAGCCAAGGACCGCGATAGCACCGATTTCGAGGACATCGCCCTCAACAACAAGAACAGCCGCTTCGCCGGTACGGTGGCGGGCAAGCATTTTGATTTTGGCGGCGTGGACTACAAGTTCACCGACAAAATCACCGGCAGTTACCACTTCGCGCAACTCGATGAAGTCTATAACCAGCACTTCCTCGGTGTGATTGCCTCGCAGCCGTTCGGGCCGGGGACCTTCGGCACCGATTTGCGCCTGGCCATCAGTGATGACGAGGGGGCAGCCCGTGGTGGCAAGATCGACAACAAATCCCTCAATGGCCTGGTGAGTTACGCCTTGAGCGGGCATAAGTTCAGCGCCGGCTATCAGCACATGTCCGGCGACAGCGCGTTCCCCTATGTGGATGGCGCCGACCCGTACCTGGTCAACTTCGTGCAAATCAACGATTTTGCCGGCGCCGAAGAGCGCTCATGGCAGGCACGTTATGACTACGATTTCGCCAAACTCGGTGTTCCCGGCCTGAGTTTCATGAGCCGTTACTTGAGCGGTGACAACATCAAACTCAAGAACGGTGACGAAGGCAAAGAGTGGGAACGCAACACCGAGATCAAATATGTCGTGCAAAGTGGCGCCCTCAAGGACGTCGCCGTCCGCCTGCGCAATGCCACTTACCGCTCCAATTATTCTGCTCGCGATGCCGATGAAGTGCGTCTGCTGGTGAGCTATAGCGTTGCCCTTTGGTAATTCAGTACGTCCATAACAAAAACTCCCAAGGAGACTTGAATGAACCTGTCAATGCGTAAAAAAGTAGCCCTCGCCGCCAGCTGCATGTTGTTCGCCGGCCAACTGATGGCTGAACCCAAGCGCCCGGAATGCATCGCCCCGGCGTCCCCTGGCGGCGGTTTCGACTTGACCTGCAAACTGGCGCAAAGCGCGCTGGTAAATGAAAAGCTGCTCACCAAGCCGATGCGTGTGACCTACATGCCTGGTGGTGTCGGCGCGGTGGCCTACAACGCGGTGGTTGCCCAGCGCCCGGCGGATGCCGGGACCCTGGTGGCCTGGTCCAGCGGTTCGCTGTTGAACCTGGCACAAGGCAAATTTGGTCGCTTCGATGAAACCAACGTGCGCTGGCTCGCCGCCGTCGGCACCAGCTATGGCGCCATCGCGGTGAAAAGCGATTCGCCCTACAAGACCCTGGACGATCTGGTACAGGCTCTGAAGAAAGACCCGAGCAAAGTGGTGATCGGCTCCGGCGGCACTGTCGGCAGCCAGGACTGGATGCAGACCGCCCTGATTGCCAAGGCTGCCGGGATCAACCCGCGTGACCTGCGTTACGTCGCCCTTGAAGGCGGCGGTGAAATCGCCACGGCCTTGCTTGGCGGCCACATCCAGGTCGGCAGTACCGACATTTCCGACTCCATGCCGCACATCCAGAGCGGTGACATGCGCCTGCTGGCGGTGTTCTCCGACAAGCGTCTGGACGAGCCGGAAATGAAAGACATTCCAACCGCCAAAGAACAAGGCTACGACATCGTCTGGCCGGTGGTTCGCGGTTTCTACCTGGGGCCGAAAGTCAGCGACGAAGACTACGCCTGGTGGAAAGACTCCTTCGACAAGCTGCTGGCCTCCGAAGACTTCGCCAAGCTGCGCGACCAACGTGAACTGTTCCCGTTCGCCATGACCGGCCAGGAGCTGGACACCTACGTGAAGAAACAGGTCGCGGACTACAAGGTACTGGCCAAAGAGTTCGGCCTGATCCAGTGATCGTCACTGTCTAGCGGCCACGGTCCCGTTTTGCGGGGCCGTGGCACAGGAGTTCCCCATGCTCTTACAACGCATTTTTGCTTCGGTGCTGTTGCTGGCCTGCCTCAGCCTGGTGCTGATGGCCTGGCCCTATCAGGCGCCTTTTTCCTACGAACCGATCGGCCCTCGGGCTTTCCCCTTGTTGATGCTGGGGCTGATGGGCCTGGCGCTGGTGTACATGGTGTATCGCCCCTCGCCGATCAAACACACCGATGAAGATCCACCGATGGACCGCGAGACACTGACCAAGATTGGTGTCTGCGTGCTGTTGCTGCTGGTTTTCGCCGGGCTGTTCGAACCGCTGGGCTTCATTCTCAGCAGCATGCTGGTAGGCATTCCGATGGCACGCCTGTACGGCGGACGCTGGTTGCCGGGCGTGGTGATCATCAGCCTGATGAGCGTCGGCCTGTACCTGCTGTTCGACAAAGTCATGGACGTGCCACTGCCTCTGGGCCTGCTCGACGTTCTGGAGAATTGATATGGATACGCTTGGTTATTTGAGTCACGGCTTCGGCGTCGCACTGACCCCTTACAACCTGGTGACAGCGCTCAGCGGCACGTTGATCGGTACGATCGTCGGTCTGTTGCCGGGGCTGGGGCCGATCAACGGCGTGGCATTGCTGATCCCGATCGCCTTCGCCCTTGGCCTGCCGCCGGAGTCGGCGCTGATCCTGCTGGCCGCGGTGTACCTGGGTTGCGAATACGGCGGCCGGATCAGCTCGATTCTGCTGAACATTCCGGGTGAAGCGTCCACCGTGATGACCACCCTCGACGGTTATCCGATGGCCCGCCAGGGCCTGGCCGGTGTCGCGTTGTCACTGTCAGCCTGGAGCTCGTTCATCGGTGCTTTCATTGCGACCTGCGGAATGGTGGTGTTCGCGCCGATGCTGGCGAAATGGGCGATTGCCTTCGGCCCGGCGGAATACTTCGTGCTGATGGTGTTTGCGATTGTCTGCCTCGGCGGCATGGCCGGCGACCGTCCCCTGAAGACATTCATTGCCGCGCTGATCGGTCTGTTCCTGTCGACCGTCGGCATTGATGCCAACAGCGGTGTGTACCGGTTCACCGGCGATAACATTCACCTTACCGACGGCATTCAGTTCGTGGTGCTGGTGCTCGGCCTGTTCTCCATCAGCGAAATCCTGTTGCTGCTGGAAAAAACCCACCGTGGCCAGGAAGCCTTCCAGGCCACCGGCCGGATGCTGTTCAACTTCAAGGAAGCCGCTTCGGTGTTCTGGGTGAACATGCGTTGCGGGGTGCTCGGTTTCATCATGGGCGTGCTGCCGGGAGCCGGCGCGACGCTGGCCAGCGCCGTGGCCTACATGACCGAGAAACGCATCGCCGGCCCGAACGGCAAATTCGGCCAGGGTGACAAGCGCGGCCTCGCAGCCCCGGAAACCGCCATCGGTGCCGAAGCCTGCGGCGCTCTGGTGCCGATGCTGACCCTCGGCGTTCCGGGTTCGGGCACCACGGCGGTGATGATCGGCGCGTTGTCGCTGTACAACATCACGCCTGGCCCGCTGCTGTTTCAACAGCAACCGGACATCGTCTGGGGTCTGATCGCGTCGTTGTTTATCGCCAACATCATGCTGGTGATCCTCAACATTCCGATGATCCGCATCTTCACCAAGATTCTCGCCGTGCCGAACTGGGCGCTGGTGCCGATGATCGCCATCATCACCGCCATCGGCGTGTATGCGGTGCATGCCACCACCTTCGATCTGTTCCTGATGATCGGTATCGGCATCTTCGGCTACATCCTGCGCAAGCTCGACTTCCCATTGTCGCCGGTTTTGCTGGGCTTCATCCTCGGTGGTTTGATGGAGCAGAACCTGCGTCGGGCCTTGTCGATTTCCAACGGTTCGCTGGATATTCTCTGGTCGAGCGGAATCACCATGGGTGTCTGGGGGTTGATCGTGGTCATGTTGCTGGTGCCGATTGTGCGCATCTGGCGCAAACGTTCGGTTGCTCGACGCGTTATCGCCGATGTCTGATCGGACACCGTTCAAAGCCTGGTGGGGCACACCACTGGTTGGCCTGCTGGGCGGTTACCTCGCCAGCCAGATCGGCTGGCCGCTGCCATGGATGGTCGGCTCGTTGCTGGCGATCATCCTGGTGCGCTGCCTGACGCCTTGGCAACTGGCGGAAATCCCTGGCGGCCGCAAGTGCGGCCAGTGGATCGTCGGCATCGGTATTGGCCTGCACTTCACCCCGGTGGTGATGGAGCAGGTTTTGAGTCATTTCGGCCTGATCTTCTTCGGTGCGTTGGTCACCAGCCTGTCCGCCGTGGTCGGGGTCTGGCTGATGCGGCGCACCGGAGAAGACCGCGCCACGGCGTTCTTCTCCAGCATGCCCGGTGGTTCCGGGGAGATGGTCAATCTCGGCGCCCGCAACGGTGCGGTACTCAGCCGGGTCGCTGCCGGCCAGAGTTTGCGGGTGTTGGTGGTGGTGCTGTGTGTGCCGGCGGCGTTCAAATATCTGTTGGGCGACGGCACGCCGATTTCCCACGCCGGCAGCATCGATTGGCGTTGGCTGGCGATCTTGTTTCCCGCAGGCGCATTGGCCGCCTGGACCTGGGAACGTTTGCGTCAACCCAACCCATGGTTGTTCGGGCCGCTGCTGGTGAGTGCAACGGTCAGCATCGGCTGGGACCTGCATATCGGGTTGCCCGACGGCGGCAGCCAGATCGGTCAATGGCTGATCGGCAGCGGCCTGGGCTGTCACTTCAATCGGCAGTTTTTCCGTCGCGCCCCGTCGTTCATGGGCCGGACGTTGGTTGGCACGGTGTTGACCATGTTGATTGCGACCGCGGCGGCATTGGGTTTGAGTGCCCTGACCCACCTGGATTTGCGCTCGCTGACCCTGGGCATGATGCCCGGTGGCATTGCAGAGATGAGCCTGACGGCGGAAACCCTGCAACTGTCGGTGCCGCTGGTGACGGCGATGCAGGTGATGCGGTTGCTATTTGTGTTGTTTCTGGCGGAGCCGTTGTTCAGGTACTGGAACCGGCAGCCTGAGTCCTCCTGATAGACCCAGTTGCCTCCTTCGCGAGCAAGCCCGCTCCCACATTGGATTTGCGGTGTTCACAAAACCAATGTGGGAGCGGGCTTGCTCGCGAAGGGGCCATCACAGGCAACCCATCAAACCGGCGGCAACCGCCAATCGATCGGTGTCTCGCCATTCTGTTCCAGGAATTTGTTGGTCCGGCTGAAGTGCCCGCAACCGAGAAAGCCGCGATAGGCCGACAGCGGTGACGGGTGCACAGACGTCAGCACCAAATGTTTGGTGGCATCGATCAGCTTCTGCTTGCTCTGCGCATGGGCGCCCCACAGCATAAACACCAGATGCGGTTGCTGCTGGCTGACCACTTCAATGATCCGATCCGTGAAAAACTGCCAGCCCTTGTCCTTGTGCGCGTTGGCGTTGGCGCGCTCCACGGTCATGGTGGTGTTGAGCATCAGCACGCCCTGCTCGGCCCAGCTCTGCAGGTAGCCGTGGTTGGGGATGTCGATGTTCAGGTCGCGTTTCAACTCTTTATAGATGTTCACCAGCGACGGTGGCGCCGGCACGCCCGGTTGCACCGAGAAGCACAAGCCATGGGCCTGGCCCGGGCCGTGATACGGGTCCTGACCGAGGATCACCACTTTGACCTTGTCCAGCGGCGTGGAATTGAGCGCGTTGAAGATCATCGGGCCTGGTGGATAGATTTCCTTGCCGGCCGCCCGCTCCTGTTGCAGGAAATTTCGCAACTCTGCCATATAGGGCTGGTCGAATTCCGCACGCAGTGCCTCCTTCCAGCTCGGTTCGAGTTTGATACGGTCGTCAGCAGTCATGGTCATATCCGGCAAAAACAATGGGGCGAACCCTAAGAAGCCTCTCCACGCTTGTCAATTGATCTGATGCAGATCCGGCACTTTCCCACACAGCGATCATACTTAACCCTCAAATTCCCGATCGAGGTCACGATGAATCTGCACTTCGAAGAACTCACCGGCACCGATGGCGCCCGCATCGGCGTTGCCACCCTCAACGCAGAAAAGTCGCTCAACGCCCTGTCCTTGCCGATGATCAACGCCCTGCGCGACCGACTGGACGCCTGGGCCAAGGAGCCACAAATCGTCTGCGTCCTGCTGCGCGGCAACGGCGCCAAGGCCTTTTGCGCCGGCGGCGAAGTGCGCAGTCTGGTGGAGGCCTGCCGTGCCCATCCGGGTGAAGTGCCGACGCTGGCCGCGCATTTTTTCAACTCGGAATACCGCCTGGACTTCAGCCTGCACACTTACCCCAAACCGTTGATCTGCTGGGGGCACGGTTATGTGCTCGGCGGCGGCATGGGCCTGCTGCAGGGGGCGAGTATTCGCATTGTCACGCCGAGCAGTCGATTGGCGATGCCGGAGATCAGTATCGGCCTGTATCCGGACGTCGGCGCCAGTTGGTTCCTCTCGCGCCTGCCCGGCAAGCTTGGCTTGTTTCTTGGCCTGACCGGCGCCCATATGAACGGTCACGATGCGATCGACCTGGACCTGGCCGACCGCTTCCTGCTTGATGAGCAGCAGGAAGCGCTGATTGAAGGTTTGTTGCAGCTGAACTGGCAGGAGCAGACGCCGATGCAGCTCAACAGTCTGCTCAAGGCCTTGCAGCAGGAAGCCGTCGACCAGATGCCCGAAGCCCAGTGGTTACCGCGTCGCCAGCGTATCGATGAACTGCTGGATGTCAGCGATGTGCGTTGCGCCTGGAAAGCCATCAGCGGGCTACGCGATAGCACTGACCTGCTGCTCAGCCGCGCCGCGCGAACCATGAGCGAAGGCTCGCCGCTGACCGCTCATCTGGTGTGGGAACAAATCATCCGCGCCCGGCATATGTCGCTGGCGCAGGTCTTTCAAATGGAATACACCCTGAGCCTCAATTGCTGTCGGCATCCGGAGTTCAGCGAAGGTGTGCGTGCGCGATTGATCGACAAGGATCAGAAGCCTCACTGGCACTGGCCGGATGTCAACAACGTGCCGGACGCGGTGGTGGAGGCCCATTTTCATAAGGTCTGGGAAGGTCGCCACCCATTGGCGGACTTGTCGGAGTACCAATAACAACTGTGGGAGCGAGCCTGCTCGCTCCCACAGGGAGTTGCGTTTACACCGGATTAACGGTGATTACCCCGGCCGTCGTGATCGCCACGCCCATTGCGGCCGCCTCGGCGATCGTGATTGTCGTTTCGTCCGCGACGATGATCATTGTCCCAGCCGCCACGGTTGCGACCGTCCCAACCCTGGTTCTGATGTGCCCTGTAGTCCGGCCGTGACTGATAGTGACGCGGCGCGTGCTGGTAGTAGCGCGGTGCCGGTTGATAGACCCGCGGCTGATGGTAGTAGCGCGGTGTCGGCTGGTAATACCGGGCAGGCGGCGCGTAATACCGGCGCGGTGGTGTGTAATACCCGCCGTTGTAGTAGTAAGGCCCGCCACTGGAGTAATAGGCCGGGGCCGGCGATGTATAGACTTCTGAACTGTAGTAACCGGCTCCTCCATCGGAATAAGGCACGCATCCACTCAGGAACAGACCCAACACAGCAATCAGTAGAATTTGGCGATGCATAGCGGCCTCCTGGACCGCGAGTGAGCCACACCAGCGACGCTGGCAGGCGACAGTTGAAGGTTGTGCAACTGTCGAAATATCTGACATCGATTTCGGAATCTGGTGCGAGCCGGCAACAAGTTGAAACATGTCGCCGATGAAAGGTTTTTCATCTATTCACGCGCTGATTAGTGGCGTCCCCCGCGATATCCACCGCCGTAATAACGTGGCGCGTGGCCACCCCAGTAGTAATAGCGATAGCCACCGTAAAAGCGTGGGCCATGGTAGTAACGCGGGCCGTAATAGTACGAATAAGGCGAATAACCGGGATAGTAATAAGGGGCGGGATACACGACGTCGTAGCCACCGGCGTAGTAATAACAACCGGACAATCCAAGACCCAACGCAGCACCGAGCAACAGTCGTCGAAACATGGCGGCCTCCTGAAAGACCCGCAGCCGGAACAGGCCGACTGACTCCTGTTTTGACTCACAATCCCCTATCAAGTGCACCGCCAGGCCAACCTTCGGATCAGTGGCCGAGACGTCCCATTGCGGTGCGCCGGCGCACCATCACAACGCATCCACCTGGGCCCCTGCCACTGCATCTTCCACCAATGCCCCGCGCCAGAGCACTTCAGCCGACTTGGCACGGCTCTCGCTTTAGCAACAGCGTGCAGGAGTCATCACAGGTTCGCGGCACCACAATTTGCAATGGCTGACTAGGGTTCCGGCTCGCAATCGCGAGTGACTGGTCCGAGAGTTGGCGACCTCCAGTTGAGGTTACACGGCGGGACAAAAGCCCGGGAGACAAGCCACCGTTCGCGGTGCCGCGTTGCCTCCTGCTCGCCCCTGATCAACTGGAGAACCACCATGTCCCAGCTTCGTTTACCCGCCCTCTTCGCCGCTGCCTTCGCAGCCCTTGTCAGTCTCTCTTCCCAGGCCGCGCCAAAAGACCACTTCAGTGTCTGCTGGACCCTCTATGCCGGCTGGATGCCTTGGGAGTACGCCGGCAGCCAGGGCATCGTCGACAAATGGGCGAAGAAGTACGGCATCAAGATCGATGTGGTGCAGCTCAACGACTACGTCGAATCCATCAATCAGTACACCGCCGGCCAATTCGACGGTTGCACCATGACCAACATGGATGCCCTGACCATCCCGGCGGCCGGTGGCGTGGACAGCACCGCGCTGATCGTCAGCGATTTCTCCAACGGCAACGATGGCATCGTGCTCAAGGGCGAAGGCAAGACAGTCGCCGACCTCAAGGGGATGGACGTCAACCTCGTGGAGCTGTCGGTGTCCCACTACCTGCTGGCGCGAGCCCTGGATTCGGTGGACCTCACCGAGAAAGACCTGAAAGTGGTCAACACCTCTGACGCCGACATCTCGGCCGCCTTCAACACCGATCAGGTCAACGCTGTCACCACCTGGAACCCGATGCTGTCGGACATCAAGGCCAAGCCGGCGGTGACCGAAGTCTTCAACTCCAGCCAGATTCCCGGCGAAATCATGGACATGATGGTCGTCAACTCGCAGACCCTCAAAGACAACCCGGCCCTGGGTAAGGCGCTGACCGGCGCCTGGTTCGAAGTGGTCGAGTTGATGAACGCGAAAAACGCCGCCGGTAAAGCCGCCCTCGAACACATGGCCAAGGCCTCGGGCACTGACCTGGCGGGTTTCCAGGCGCAATTGGACACTACCAAATTGTTCGCCACCCCCAAGGAAGCCCTGGCGTTCAGCACCAGCAAGCAACTGCCGGAAACCATGCGCAAGGTCGCCGAGTTCTCCTTCCAGCACGGTTTGCTGGGTGAAGGCGCCAAGGACACCAGCGCAGTCGGCATGGCTTTCGCCAACGGCGTAACCAGCGGCGACAAGGGCAACCTCAAGCTGCGCTTCGATCCGAGTTACGTGCAGATGGCCGCCGACGCCAAGTTGTAAGAGGAGAACTTGGCCATGCGCCTGATCAATCGCCACCCGGACCGCCCGAGTCGCCTGTTGCTGGTGATCCTGCCGTTCGCCCTGGTGCTGTTCGCCTACTTCATGGGTTCGGCCGAGCGGCTGACGGAAAACCCCAATGACAAGCTGTTGCCCAGCGCCGTACAGATGACCGACGCGTTGAAACGCCTGGCTTTCGTGGCCGACACCCGAACCGGTGAATATGTGCTGTGGCAAGACACCGCTTCCAGCCTGCGACGCCTGGCCATTGGTCTGGGTATCAGCGCGCTGGCCGGTCTGTGCCTGGGCATGGCGGCCGGTACGTTGCCGCTGTTCGGCGCACCGTTATCGCCTTTGCTGACGGTGCTGTCGATGGTGCCGCCGCTGGCGATCCTGCCGATTCTGTTCATCGTCTTCGGTCTCGGCGAGTTGTCGAAAGTGATGCTGATCGTGATCGGCATCACCCCGGCCCTGGCCCGTGATCTGGAACAGCGCGCCCGGGAAATTCCCGTGGAGCTGCTGATCAAGGCCCAGACCCTCGGTGCTTCGACCTGGACCCTGATGCTGCGGGTGGTGCTGCCACAACTGTTGCCGCGCCTGTTGATCTCACTGCGGCTGATGCTCGGCTCGGCGTGGCTGTTCCTGATTGCCGCCGAAGCCATTGCCTCCACCGACGGCCTTGGCTACCGGATCTTTCTGGTTCGCCGTTACCTGGCCATGGACGTGATCCTGCCCTACGTGGTGTGGATCACCCTGCTCGCCTGGCTGATGGATTGGGGGCTGAAACACCTGACCCGGCGTACGTTTCCCTGGTACGAAGGAGCACGCGCATGAGCTTCATCACCGTGAAAAACGTCTGGCAGCAATACGTCGATCAAGTGGTGCTCGAAGGTTTGAACCTGAGTGTCAACGAGGGTGAGTTCTGCACCCTGGTCGGCGCCTCGGGTTGTGGCAAGTCGACCTTTCTGCGGTTATTGCTCGGCCAGGAAAAAGCCAGTCGTGGCCAGATTCTGCTCGACGGCCAACCGCTGGCCGGTGAACCGGATGCCAGCCGTGGCGTGGTGTTCCAGCGCTATTCGGTGTTCCCGCACCTGAGCGTGCTGGACAACGTCGCCCTCGGTCTGGAACTGCCGCGTTCTCCATTGTTGGGGCGTTTGTTCGGCAGCACCAAAAAAGAGGCCCGCGAACAAGCCTCGATGCTGCTGCACAAAGTCGGCCTCGGCCACTCGCTGGACAAATACCCGGCGCAACTTTCCGGTGGCATGCAGCAACGGTTGGCCATCGCCCAGGCGCTGATCATGAAGCCGCGTGTGCTGCTGCTCGACGAGCCCTTCGGCGCCCTCGATCCGGGTATCCGCAAAGACATGCACGCCTTGCTCCTGGAGCTGTGGCGCGAGACGCAACTGACCGTATTCATGGTCACCCACGACCTGTCCGAAGGTTTCAGCCTCGGCACCCGCTTGCTGGTGTTTGACAAGATCCGCGTCGACCCGCATGCCCCCGGCGCCTATGGCGCGCGCATCACCTACGACATCCCTTTGAACAGCGACCGCCGTGCCCAACGCACCGCCGTCGACGCCCTGCCGGTGCAACTGGCGGGCACGCTTCGTACCGCTTGAGAGGATTTTTCCATGACTGATTCGACCCAACTGTTCCCGCCCTTCGCCGAGGAAATGCTTCCCGGTGGCGGCCATCGTTCGTTCGTGCTCAAACGCGGCCAATTGCTGCGCCTGACGGACATCCGTGGCGGCGCCAACGTCAGCCTGACGCTGCTCAACGCCAATGAAAAAACCGAGCGTCTGAACCTGCCCGACAGTCTCAAATGCCAACACACCGCCAAGCTCACCGCCGGCCATTGCCTGTACTCGGACATGGGCCGGGTGCTGGCCGCCATCACCACCGACACCTGCGGTTGGAGCGACAGCCTCGGCGGCGTGCTCTGCGCCGAAGAAGTCGCGGACAAATACGGTGCCGGCCGCTACCAGGAACTGCGCAACGGTTTCTTCCGCAACGGTACTGACAACCTGCTGGTGGAACTGGGCAAGTGGGGATTGGGCCTGTCCGACCTGTCGATGACGCTCAATCTGTTGAGCCGGGTGAACGTCGATGAAAGCGGACGTTTCCACTTTGTCGAAGGCAACTCCAAAGCCGGTGACTACATCGAGTTGTACGCGCCAATGGATACGCTGGTGGTGCTCACTGCGCTGCAACATCCAATGGACCCGGCGCCGGAATATGCTCCCAAACCCTTGAAACTCACCTGGATGAACGCCGACGCCAGCGTCGCCGAACACTGCCGTACCTCGCGCCCGGAAAACGAGCGCGGTTTCATCAACACCGACCGTCTGTTCGCTTGAGGATTGCTGCCATGTCACTCGCTATCGCCACCGTTCACAAGCAACCGGAAACCGCGATCTACCGCGCCACCATCCCCGCCGGCGAACCCTGGCTGATGGAGGTCAAAGCCGGCCAGACCTTGCGCATCCTCGACCTGGAAGGCAACCAGGCGGTCGACACCTTGTTCTACAGCCTCGCCAATCCGAAAGAACGTTACGACGTGCAACGCACCTTGCGTCGGCAAAACAGCGTCTACCTGAGCACCGGCAGCGTGCTGTATTCCAACCTCGGCAAGCCGATGCTGACCATCGTCGCCGACACCTGCGGCCGCCACGACACCCTCGGAGGCGCCTGTGCGCAAGAGAGCAACACCGTGCGTTACGCCTTGGAAAAACGCTACATGCACAGCTGCCGCGACAACTACCTGCGCGCCTGCGTCCACGATGGCCGACTGGGCAAAGGCGACATCGGCCCGAACATTAATTTCTTCATGAACGTGCCGGTCACTGCCGACGGCGGCCTGACCTTTGAAGACGGTATTTCCGCGCCGGGCAAATACGTCGACCTGCGGGCCGAGATGGACGTGATCGTGCTGATCTCCAACTGCCCGCAACTGAACAACCCGTGCAACGCCTACAACCCGACACCTGCGGAGCTGCTGGTATGGAACTGAATCTGAGCCGTGTGCGCCGCTGGCTGTTTGCCCTGTGCCAGGCCCGTTCCGGGCAGTGCCTCAAACCTCAAGAACACCACTAAACCCTATGGGAGCAGGCTCGCTCCCACAAGGGGGCCGGGGTGTATTTGAAATGAATTGCTTTTTCCGCCAGGGACGACCCTGGCGCTCATCGAAAAACTGCGGGACGGCCCGCATCCCCTCCAGGGGTTTTGCCATGTTCGAAAAAGTCCTGATCGCCAACCGTGGCGCCATCGCCTGCCGCGTCCTGCGCACCTTGCGTGAACTGCAGGTAAAAGGCGTCGCCGTGTATTCCGAAGCCGACGCCGCCAGCCTGCACATCCTGCAAGCCGATGAGGCTCACAGTCTCGGTGAAGGCGCGGCCGCCGGTACGTATCTGGCGGTGGAAAAAATCCTCGCTATCGCCAAGTCCAGCGGCGCCACAGCGATCCATCCCGGCTACGGTTTTCTCTCGGAGAACGCTGCATTCGCCGAAGCTTGCCAAGCCGTGAATATTGCCTTCATCGGCCCGACACCTGAGCAGTTGCGCGTATTCGGCCTCAAACACACTGCCCGCGCCCTGGCCAGGCAACACGGCGTGCCGATGCTCGAAGGCACCGAACTGCTCGACAGCCTCGACGCCGCCTTGATTGCCGGCGAACAGGTCGGCTACCCGGTCATGCTCAAGAGCACCGCCGGCGGTGGCGGGATCGGCATGCGCGTGTGCCGCAACGCTGCGCAGTTGAGCGAGTCCTTCGAAGCGGTGAAGCGCCTGGGCCAGAACAACTTCAGCGACGCCGGCGTATTCATCGAGAAGTACATCCAGCGCGCCCGGCATCTGGAAGTTCAGGTGTTCGGCGACGGTCAAGGTGACGTGATCGCCCTTGGCGTGCGCGATTGTTCGGTACAACGCCGCAATCAGAAAGTCCTTGAAGAAACCCCGGCGCCGAACCTGCCCGAAGGCATGGCCGATGAGCTGTGCGCGGCGGCGATCAAACTGGCCAAAGCCGTGAATTATCGCAGTGCCGGTACCGTGGAATTCGTGTTCGACAGCGATGCCGGCCGTTTCTATTTTCTGGAAGTGAACACCCGCCTGCAGGTCGAACATGGCGTCACCGAGCAGGTGTGGGGCGTCGACCTGGTGCGCTGGATGGTGCAATTGGCCGCTGGTGCACTGCCGCCATTGAGTGAATTGAGCATGGGGTTGAAAGCCGAGGGGCATGCAATTCAGGCGCGACTGTACGCTGAAGATCCGGGGCGGGATTTCCAACCAAGTCCGGGGTTGCTCACCGCGGTGAAATTCCCTGTCGCCGATGGCAAACAATTGCGCATCGACACTTGGGTCGAAGCCGGTTGCGAGATTGCGCCGTACTTCGATCCGATGATCGCCAAGGTCATCAGCTGGGCGCCGACCCGTGAAGAAGCGCGTGACGGTCTGTATCAGGCTTTGGGCGACAGCCTGGTGTATGGCGTGGAAACCAACCGTGATTACCTGCGGCAGATTCTGCTCGATGCACCGTTCGCCAACGGCCAGCCATGGACCCGCTGCCTTGAGGGGCTGGTGTATCAAGCCAACACCTTTGAGGTCCTCAGTGCCGGTACCCAGACCAGTGTCCAGGATTATCCGGGGCGCCTAGGTTACTGGGCAGTGGGCGTGCCGCCGTCGGGACCGATGGACAGTCGCGCGCTGCGGTTGGGCAATCTTTTGCTGGGTAATGACGAAGGTTCTGCCGCGCTGGAAATCACCATGAGCGGCCCCTTGTTGCGCTTCAATTGCGATGCGGTGGTGGCGGTGACCGGGGCGGTGATCCCGCTGACGTTGAACGGTGAAACCGTCGCCATGAACACGGCATTGCTGATTCCCGCTGGCGCGACCTTGAGCCTTGGCACCATCGCCGGTGCCGGCGCACGCAGTTATCTGTGCCTGCGGGGAGGACTGCAAGTACCGGATTATCTGGGCAGCAAAAGTACCTTCACCCTCGGCCAGTTCGGCGGGCACGGCGGTCGTGCGTTGCGCGCCGGCGATGTGTTGCATTTACCGGCCTTGAACGACCGCAGTATCGACCAGCAACTGGCTGAAAATCAGATCACCGAATTGCCCGATGTGCGGCAGATCCGGGTGATCTACGGCCCACACGGTGCGCCGGAATACTTCACCGAACACTACATCGGCACCTTCTTCGCCACGCAGTGGGAAGTGCACTTCAACTCCAGCCGCACCGGCGTGCGCCTGATCGGACCGAAGCCGCAATGGGTGCGTGCCGACGGTGGCGAGGCCGGGCTGCATCCATCGAACATTCATGACAATCCGTATGCGATTGGCGCCGTGGATTTCACCGGGGACATGCCGGTGATCCTCGGCCCGGACGGCCCGAGCCTTGGCGGGTTCGTGTGTCCGGTGACAGTGATCGAGGCCGATCTGTGGCAGTTGGGGCAGCTCAAGGCTGGGGACAAAGTGCAGTTCCAACCCGTCGATCTCAAAACCGCCCGCCGTCTGGCCTTGAAATGGAATCCCCCCTGTGGGAGCGAGCCTGCTCGCGAAGAGGCCAGACCTGACACCGCATCAACTTCTTCGCGAGCAGGCTCGCTCCCACAGGGGATTGTGTCGCCTGTGGTGTTGGATATCGGTCAGGACGATACGCGGTTGGTTGCGAGGCTTTCTGGGGATACGCATTTACTTATCGAAATCGGCGCCCCCGAACTCGACCTGGTCCTGCGCTTCCGCGCCCACGCCCTCATGCAAGCGCTGGAAAGCAAGGACCTGCACGGCGTGATCGACCTGACCCCGGGCATCCGCTCATTGCAAGTGCACTACCAACCCGAGCAGCTGCCGCTGGCCGATCTGCTGGGTATCGTTGCCGGCGAATGGGACGCCGTGTGCGCCGCCAAAGACCTGCAAGTACCGTCGCGCATCGTCCACCTGCCACTGTCCTGGGACGACCCGGCGTGCCAACTGGCGATCGAAAAATACATGACCACCGTGCGCAAGGACGCCCCCTGGTGCCCGAGTAACCTGGAATTCATCCGCCGCATCAACGACCTGCCAAACCTCGATGAAGTACAGCGCACGGTGTTCGACGCCCGTTATCTGGTTATGGGCCTGGGCGATGTCTATCTGGGCGCACCGGTCGCCACCCCGCTTGATCCGCGTCATCGCCTGGTCACCACCAAGTACAACCCGGCGCGCACCTGGACCGCAGAAAACTCGGTGGGCATCGGTGGCGCCTACATGTGCGTGTACGGCATGGAAGGTCCCGGTGGTTATCAGTTCGTTGGTCGTACCTTGCAGATGTGGAACCGCTATCGCGACGTCGCGGCGTTCGATGGCAAACCCTGGCTGCTGCGCTTCTTCGACCAGATCCGTTTTTACCCGGTGAGTGCCGATGAACTGCTGCGCATTCGCCGGGATTTTCCCCTCGGGCGCTTCGAGCTGAACATCGAGCACAGTCAGTTGAACCTGGCGGATTACCAGGCGTTTCTGGCCCGGGAAGCCGAGAGCATTGGCGCGTTCCGCCAACAGCAACAAGGCGCGTTCAACGCCGAGCGCGAACGCTGGATCGCCAGCGGCCAGGCGCATTTTGACAGTGAGGAACCGGCCCCCGAGGTGAGCGAAGACGCACCGCTGGCTAACGGTCAACAGAGCATCGACAGCCACATCGCCGGCAACCTCTGGCAAGTGCAGGTGGAAACCGGCAGCCGGGTCGAGGCCGGTGACGTGCTGGTGATTCTGGAGTCGATGAAAATGGAAATTCCGCTGCTGGCGCCCATGGCTGGCGTGGTGCGGGAGATTCGCGTGCAGCCGGGCTCGGCCGTGCGCGCCGGACAGCGCGTCGTGGTGCTGGAACTCGACTGAACCCATTGTTGAAGGATGAACACCATGAATTTGCAACTTGATGCCCTGCGCTCGGCCTACCGCACCGGCGAGACCACGCCACGAAAACTGCTGTTGGCCTTGCGGGAAAAAGCCGCCGCGCTGAACCCGGACTATCACCTGTTTATCCATTTGCTCAGCGCCCTGGAACTGGAGCCGTATCTGGCCGCGCTCGATGGCCGCGACATCGACAGCCTGCCGTTGTACGGCGTGCCCTTCGCGATCAAGGACAACATTGATTTGGCGGGCATTGCGACCACGGCGGCCTGCCCGGCGTTTGCCTACATGCCGCAGCGTTCGGCAACCATCGTCGAGCAACTGCTGGCGCTGGGAGCGATTCCATTGGGCAAGACCAACCTCGACCAATTCGCTACCGGCCTCAATGGCAGTCGCTCGCCCTACGGTGCTTGCCCTAACAGTGTGTTGCCGGAGTACCCGTCGGGCGGCTCCAGCGCCGGTTCGTCACTGGCGGTGGCGCTCGGTGTGGCGAGTTTTTCCCTCGGCACCGACACGGCGGGTTCCGGACGGGTACCGGCAGCGTTGAACAATCTGGTCGGGATGAAAGCCACCAAAGGGCTGATCTCCACGGCCGGTGTCGTTCCAGCCTGTCGCACGCTGGATTGCGTGACCACCTTTACTACTACCGCTTGGGAGGCCAGTCAGTTGCTGGCACTCACCGCGCACCTCGACCCACGGGACGAATACAGCCGCGGCAATCCATTGTGGAATGACGGCTCCGCGTTCGGCACTCCTCGCCCCTTCCGGTTTGGCGTGCCACGGGCGCAGGATCTGGAATTTTTTGGCTGCACCCAGGGTCCGGTGTTGTTCGGCGAAGCGGTCGAGCAACTCAAAGCCTTGGGGGGTGAAGCCGTCGAACTTGATCTGTCGCCGTTTCTCGAAGCGGCGCGTTTGCTGTACGAAGGCCCCTGGGTGGCTGAACGCTACAGCGTGGCGGGCGAACTGATGGAGCAAAATCCCGAAGCCGTGCTGCCGGTGATTCGCGCCGTGCTGGCCAAGGCTCCGGCTGTCAGCGGCGTGCAAACTTTTCGCGCCCAGTATCGATTGCAGGCCTTGAAAGCCCTGTGTGACAAGGCGCTGCAATCTCTTGATTGCGTCGTCACGCCGACCTTCGGCCGCCCTGTCACGCTGGCAGAGCTTGCGGCTGAACCCGTGCTGCGCAATTCGGAACTGGGTTACTACACCAACTTCATGAACCTGCTCGACTACGCCGCCGTCGCCGTACCCAGTGGCTTCATGGACAACGGTTTGCCCTGGGGCGTGACGCTGTTTGGCCGGGCGTTTACCGATCAGTATCTGTTGAGCGTGGCCGACGGCTTGCAGCGCCAGCAAGGTTTGGCAGCACCTGCGCCAACAGCGGTTGCACGCAATGATCGTGCGCGGCTGGTGGTTTGCGGGGCGCATCTGGACGGGTTGGCGTTGAACTGGCAGCTCAAGCAGCGCGGCGCCCGGCTGGTCGAATCCACATACAGCTCCCCCGACTATCACCTCTACGCCCTGGCCGGCGGCCCACCCTTTCGCCCGGGCATGGTTCGGGTAAAGGAGGGTGGCGTGGCGATTGCCGTGGAAGTCTGGGAATTGCCGAGCAGCGAGTTGGGCTCGTTCCTGACCGGAATCCCGGCGCCGTTGGGGTTGGGCAAGGTGCAACTGGCGGACGGGCGCTGGGAGAGCGGGTTTATCTGTGAGGCTTACGGCTTGGAGGGTGCAGTGGATATCAGTCATTTAGGTGGATGGCGGACGTACTTGCAATCGATTCGCTGAAAACGTTCAGAAGTCGAAAACCTGTGGGAGCGAGCCTGCTCGCTCCCACAAGGCCCGGGCACAATCTACGACCATTCAAGGCGCACATAGAGCAGTTATTCCCCGCCGTTGCCACTAGAATGCTTGCCATCGGACAACTGTCAACGGAACTGCCATGCCGCTTCGATCGCCGCTGTACTCTCAACGCTCGTTGGTTCTCACGCTGGTCGCATTGCTGGGCGCAGGTTTCCTGGCCACCTCCTTCCTCAGTTACTACGCGTCGCGGGCGTCGATCCGCGACAACATCGTCAACACCGAACTGCCACTGACATCGGACACCGTCTACTCGGAAATCCAGAAAGACCTGGTCAGACCGATCCTGATTTCCTCGATGATGTCCCGCGATACCTTCATGCGTGACTGGGTGGTAAACGGCGAACGCGACACCGACCAGATGACCCGCTATCTCAATGAGGTCATGACCCACTATGGCGCCTACACCGCCTTCTTCGTTTCCAACACCAGCCTGACCTACTACCACGCCAAGGGCGTACTCAAGCAGGTCAAGGCCACTGAACCCCGCGATACCTGGTACTTCCGCGTGCGCGACATGAAAGATCCCTATGAGATCAACGTCGATCCGGATCTGGCCAACAAAGACAACCTGACCGTTTTCATCAACTACAAGGTCTATGACTACAACGACCGTTTCATTGGCGCGGCGGGTGTCGGGCTGACCGTCGATGCGGTGATCAAGCTGATCGACAAATACCAGCAGCGCTACCAGCGCAGCGTGTACTTCGTCGACACGTTCGGGCGCCTGGTGCTGACCGGTGCCGAAGGTGGTCCGGAGGGTGCACGGGCCGGGCAGACCCTTGGCGAACTCGACAGCATGAAGAACCTGGTCAGCCAGTTACCCAAGCCTCACAGCGGCAGTTACGAGTATTCCGGCGAGGGTCAAGGACATTTCCTCAACGTGCGGTTCATCCCCGAACTGAACTGGTACTTGTTCGTCGACAAGCGCGAAGACGGTGATCTCAGCGACATCCGCCGCTCGCTGTACCTTAACCTGCTGATCTGCTTGATGGTCACCCTGACCGTGCTCGCCCTGCTCAACCGGGTGATCAGGCGTTATCAGAGCAGGATTCACGCCCAGGCGACCCTCGACAGCCTGACTGAACTGCCCAACCGCCGCGGCTTCGACCTGCTCGCCGCGCAAGCCATGCACGAAGCCCAGCGCGAGCCCAAGCCTCTGACAGCATTGCTGCTGGACCTGGACCACTTCAAGGCCCTGAACGACACCTACGGCCACCTGGCCGGCGATCAGGTGCTGATCGGCTTTGCCAGGGATCTGGAGAGCTGTCTGCGCCATTCCGATATCGTCTGCCGCTGGGGCGGCGAAGAGTTCATCGTGCTACTCAAGGACACCGACGGTGAGACCGGTCTGATGATTGCCGAGAAAATTCGTCAGCATGTGGAGCAACAGCTGTATGCCTACAACGGCAGCCGCTTGCATCTGACGGTCAGCATCGGCCTGACCACCCTGCAACCCGATGACACCTTGCATACACTGCTGTCGCGGGCTGATCATGCGATGTATCGGGCCAAGCAAAGTGGCCGAAACCGTACCTGTGTGGAAAAGCCTCACTCCAGCTATGAACCAGCCTGACCTCTGCCCCGCCTGCGGCGCCCCCAACGACTGCGCCCTGGCTGACCCGCGCACCGCCGATCGGGCGTGCTGGTGCTACGGCGTCAGCATTGACCCGGCGGTACTTGAAGCGCTGCCGGCCGAACTGCGCAACGCCTCCTGTCTGTGTCCGCGCTGTGCCAAAGTCGAGGCGCAGCTGCAAGCAGCGCCCCAGCCGATCAAGTAAGATGTGCGGCCCTGTCCTCACCGATCCTTGAGCCATGCGCGTCGACCGCTTCCTCAGCAACCTGCCCCGCTTCAACCGTAAGCAGGTGCGCCTGTTGCTGGTGGAAAAGCGCGTCAGCATCGACGGAACAGTCGTCAGCGACCCCCATGCCGAAGTCCGCGAGTTCAGCCGCGTCGAAGTCGATGATGAGGTCCTGCAAGCCGGCAAGCCGCTACGTCACTTCATGCTGCACAAACCGGCCGGTTGCGTCAGCGCCACCCGTGACCCGCAGCACCCGACCGTACTCGACCTGATCCATGAACCGGACAAGGACGAACTGCACATCGCCGGTCGCCTGGACTACAACACCACCGGCCTGATGCTGATCACCAACGACGGCAGCTGGTCTCGCCGCCTGACCCAGCCGCAGACCAAACTGCCGAAGGTCTATTACGTCGAAACCGAGCAGGACATCGGCCCGGAATACGCCATCCAGTTCACGCAAGGCCTGTACTTCGCCTTCGAAGACCTCACCACCCAACCGGCCGGGCTAGAGCTGCTGGGGCCGAAATCGGCACGCCTGAGCATCGTCGAAGGTCGTTACCATCAGGTGAAGCGGATGTTCGGCCATTTCGACAACAAAGTGATGCGCCTGCACCGCGAACGCATGGGGCCGCTGGTACTCGACAGCACGTTGAAACCGGGCGAATACCGCCCACTGAGCGACGAAGAGATCCGATCGATCTAAGCCGACGACCGCTCAGCAGAAATGTGTAGAACAATTTACCAACGGCACTTGCGCAATGATGTGACCCCTGCTTGAATCAGGACGTCGGCCGAAATGTGACCGATGAGTCACAAGATACATCCAAGAAACTTTTTGCCGGTAGGAACCCATGGGTTCCGGCCTCACCCGGCAGACTGCCCGCCAATAACAATACCCGTCGACCGGACTGCATTGGATCGACATGGGCTAGCAAATTCCAAGGCATATGCCTACCTGTCACAAAGCTCGTGCAATCTCTTTTGCGCGCATACCCGCTTGCCAGGAGTCTTATGACATGAGGCCAGAAATCGCTGTGCTGGATATACAGGGTCAGTATCGGGTTTACACGGAGTTCTATCGCGCAGACGCCGCAGAGAAGACCATCATCTTGGTCAACGGCTCGATGGCCACGACTGCGTCGTTTGCACAAACCGTGAAAAACCTTTATCCGCATTTCAATGTGGTCTGCTACGACCAGCCCTACGCGGGCAAGTCAAAAGCCCACAACCTGCATGAGAAAATGCTGACCAAGGAAATCGAAGGGCAGATCCTCCTCGAACTGATCGACCACTTCGCCGCCGAACACGTGCTGTCGTTTTCCTTTGGCGGTGCCGCGACCATGGTCGCGCTGTCCCAACGGCCACGACGCATCGAAAAAGCCGTGATCAGCTCGTTCTCCCCGGTGGTCAACGCGCACATGCTCGATTACCTCGAGCGCGGTGTCGATTACCTGGGCAGCCGGGACGGCGACCGGGTCGGCAACCTGGTGAACAGCACCATCGGCAAACACTTGCCGTCGTTGTTCAAGCGTTTCAACTACAAGCATGTCAGCTCCCTGGCTGAGCATGAGTACGGGCAGATGCACTTCCACATCAACGACGTGCTGCACAGTGACCGGCAGTGCTACCTGAACGCGGCGAAGAAGATCAACGTGCCAGTGCTGTTCATGAACGGCGAGTGGGACGAGTACACCGCCGCCGAAGACGCCCGACTGTTCGCTGGCCACGTGCAACACAGCACCTTCAGCACCCTGCAGGCCACCGGGCACTTTCTCGACATGGAACACAAAGCCGCGTGCCGGGATAGCCGCAATGCCCTGTTGGGGTTCCTGAAACCAGCGCAGCATGAAAGCCGACCGCGTTTCCACTACGTCCAGGACCACCATGCATTGGCCATCTGAAACAGTGTCTTCGCGAGCAAGCCCCGCTCCATAGCGTTAAACGCATTCCTGGAGCGAGGCTTGCCCGCGAACGACCGCCCTGCAGTTTTTGGGCTTGTTCCCTTGTGCCAAAGGCATGCAGCGCAAAGAAAAACTTCATTTCCATGCGCACATCTGGTACAAAGTCAGCCGCTCCGAGCGGGTGTCGTATAATGGCATTACTCCAGCTTCCCAAGCTGATAACGAGGGTTCGATTCCCTTCACCCGCTCCAATCGAATTTCAGTCTCACGTTGTTTTTTGACGGGGGATGCAGGTAAAGAAAAAAACCGGCCTTGAAGGCCGGTTTTTTTGTGTCTGGGGTTTGATTGGGTTGGGCTTGTGAGTCTGACGATTGGCTGGTAAACCTCGACTAAGTGGAGCTTTACTCACGAACAATACATGGCTTTAACCAGCAACGCCGACGATCTACCCTCCCTGTTCGTCAATACCAAACAACTCCTGCACTCCCTTCTCAGTACGGCCAGTTAAAGAATTCGCGCCGTGACGCAGATCCTTGAAACCTCGCGATGCGGGGGGACATCACCACTGACTCGGTAATCCTCAGCGACTTTGCATTGCTCTGTTGCGTGCCTTTGCGTGATGGTTGCGATGTGCTGGACGTAATTGCTCGCCGCATGGATGCAGAACCATCCTGATGATCCATCGGGCGCCTTTCAAGGCGCTCTTTATGTTCATAGACCCAGCAACTGCTTCCATGGAGGACGATAAACATGCTTTACCCGATCGCGATTTCAAAGGGCGATGACGAACACGCGTGGAGCGTAGAAGTCCCCGATCTGCCGGGTTGTTTTTCAGCCGATGAAGATCTGGATGATGTGATGGTTATGGCTCGCGAAGCCATTGAGGGGCACTTGGAGATACTCGTAGAGGACGGTGCCCCCATCCCGTCAGCCCATGACGTTTCGCTGCATGCAGCCAATCCAAAGTACGCGGGTTGTATATGGGCACTGGTGGAAAGCTCGCAGCCCAAGCAGCGCTTATCGAAGAACCAGAAGGATCGATGAGGCTGGTCAGCGCTCAGCACTGAGTGTTTCTTGCAGGTACTCGTATAGTTTGCGTATAGATCTCCACCCGCCCGTAAAGACTCCGTAGCGCACCGTTGAGCCCGACGACAGATGCCTTACTCTGCCGGCTCACCGTTCGCCAAGAGGTCAGCATGGACAGTTCAGAGTTGGGGATCATGATCATTTCAATGATCGGGTTGTTCGGCTTTGCTTCGTTTATCTTTGAATACTTGAGTGTCAGGCGCTCAAAGAAAAGGGGCGGATGACACGATCGTCATCCGGCCCCTTTTTCGCATTAGCGAGTCGCCACCAGAAACAACCGCGGAAACGGCAGCAGCACCGAACCATCGGCCAGCGCTGGGTAAGCCTGTTCGATGGCAGCCAGATACTGCTTCAAGTACTGCGCCCGTTCCACCTCATCCAGCGGATCAAGAAACGGCCGCAGACCACTGCCCTTGAACCACTCCACCACACCCGACGCACCGCCTGCGAGTGGATGGTGGTAGGTGGTGCGCCACACATCGACGCGGGTACAACAGGCTTTCAGGATTGAGTAATAGCCACTGGCATCGGCCATTTCCGTGCGTTGCCCGGTGGCGCCGGCAAGCTTGGCCGCCCAGGGTCCGTCAGCCGCCACTTCACGCATCAACCGGTGCGAAGGCTCATTGAGGTTGTCCGGCATCTGAATCGCCAGACTTCCACCCGGTGCAAGCTTGTTCACCAGCGAAGGCAGCAACGTGGCGTGGTCGGGCACCCACTGCAAAACAGCGTTGGCGAAAATCACGTCGAAGGGGCCGCTGTCATTCCAGGTATTGATGTCCGCGATATCGAACTGCACCTGCGGCAAGCGCTTGCGTGCGGCTTCGATCATGTCGGCCGAACTGTCCACCCCGCGCACCCTCGCACCGGCAAAGCGCTCCACCAGCAACTCGGTCGAGTTACCGGGACCACAACCAATATCGATAGCCCAGCGCACCTCTGCGGCGGGTATCGCCGCCAACAGGTCGCGGGCGGGACGGGTGCGTTCATCTTCAAAAGCGACGTATTGTTTGGCGGACCAACTCATTGCGTTCTCCTGTCGTGAGTGCCGAAGCATCTTAACCCATGGCCGACCCGCGCCTTTCCCAGTGGATGTGTAAATGTAAGTAGAATTTTCATCTCGCCCTCACTGTCAGAAAAAACAGGTACATCCCCATAAGGAAAACGGCCATGAAATTCGCAAAAATCGCACAGAAACTTGCCCTGTGGACCGGTAGCTCCAAGACGTTCCTGGGGGCGATCCTGCTGATTTTCCTGTGGGGGTTGAGCGGGCCGATTTTCAAGTTCAACGACACCTGGCAACTGATCATCAACACCTCGACCACCATCATCACCTTTCTGATGGTGTTCCTGATCCAGAATACGCAGAACCGCGACACGGACATTTTGCATTTGAAGGTCGATGAGTTGCTGCGGGTGACCAAAGACGCGCAGAACGCGATGCTCGGGCTCGAGGCGTTGGACCTCAAGGAGCTGGAGGCGTTGAGAAAGCACTATCGCAGCCTGGGCGAGGGACAGACCATTTCCATTGACGGCACGGTTGTTGAGGAGAAAGGCAAACAGGATCTGAATGAGTGTTGATCGACATTGCGCGGGTTGCCCGAAGTCACCCGCGCCCGGCCATGACTAGAGACTGGCCTGTAGAGCTCGGGCCATCTGCAAGTGATTTTGCAGTTTGGGCAAGGTTTCCTCAGCGAATGCCTTGATCTGCGGCACGTCTGTGGTTTGCGCCGTTTGCTCAAGCTGCTCGATGGCTTCCTGAGTGGTTTTGACCTGGTTGGCGGCGTAGGCCTCATCAAAATTCGCGCCGTCCATGACTTCGGGCATCAAGGCCTTGGCCTTATCCACCACCTCTTCACGCGGCGCCACTGGCAGGTCCAGCTGCTTGGCGATTTTCGCCAGGTGCTGATTGGCGGTGGTGCGGTCGTTGATCACGACAATGGTGTAGTCCTTGACCTCTTTGGATTCGGATTTCTGGTGCGCCAGGCGACTGGCTTCGATGTCGGCCATGCCCTTGGCCGAGGCCTCGTTGATGAATTCGGCAGGGGTCTGGGCAAAGGCACTGCCGGTGCACAGGCCCAGTAACGCGGCAAAACCGCAATTGCGTACTCGGGTGGCCATCCGGTTCATGGTCGCGCCCTCCTCTAAAAATTCAAACGGGAGCTTTCGCCCCCGCTTCTCAATCAAAACCACCTTCATCCACTAGCGGGATTTTTGCCCGCCTTGTCCGCCTTTACGGCCCATGTCGGGTTTCGCAGGTTCTTTATCGACCGTCGTGGTAGTGGTTTTCCCACCTTTGCGACCGGCTTCAGTCGCCTTGGTTCGATCGTTGGCGAAGTTTCCCGAGTTCGAGTTTCTTGAGTTAGGCATGATTCTCTACCTCTTGGTGATGTTCGCGGCGAGCTTGCGCCCGCATAGAATCTGAATTTACGCGTGCCAAAAGGTTTAGAAAAATCCGTTCATGCCGCGACGAACGGCAATCGATACTCAGACGAGCCGCAGGTGATGCTCGCGCTTGGCGCTGTACATCGCTTCATCGGCGTGCCGGAACAACTGCGCTTCTTCCGTGCCATTTTCAGGGTAATGCGCCACGCCGATACTCGGATGGATGTGCAGGCTGTGGCCATCCAGGCGCAGCGGCTGATCCAGCACCTGACGGATTTTCCCGGCCACGCAGTCGGCATCGCCCGAGGCGTGGATGCTGTGCAACAACACGACGAATTCGTCACCGCCAATGCGCGCCACGGTGTCGGTTTCGCGCACGCAGCCCTTGAGTCGATTGGCGACGGTCTGCAACAACATGTCGCCCACCGCATGGCCATGGGTGTCGTTGACTTGCTTGAAACGGTCGAGGTCGACATACAGCAGCGCCATGCGCCCACGATATTCACGCGCGGCCGCCAATGAGGCCTTGAGTCGGTCACGCAGCAGTTCGCGGTTGGGCAGTTGGGTCAACTGGTCGTACTGGGCCATGCGTTGCAATCTCGCGTGCAACTGCTTGCGCTCGATCGCTGTCGCGACCTGGGCACAAACATACTGCAACAGCTCTTTATCCTGCTCGGTATAGCGCTCGCCCCCGGGAATGCTTTTGACGATCAGTGCGCCAATGGTGCCGTTTTGCGAGTTCAGCGGCACACCCAGCCAACAAGGTGAATGTTGCCCGGACACCAGCGCTTCGAACCCGACGGGAGGCGCCTCCTGATCCGGGGTCAGCAAAATGGGCAGGCCGGTGCGGATAACCTCGGCACACAGGCGCCCGGTGATCGTACCGGGCTGCTCGGGCTGCGGCTCGTGGTCGTCGACGTGGTAGGGAAAACTCAGCTGCGCACAGTGTTCGTCATACAACGCCACGGAAAAATTCAGTGCCGGCAGCCATTCACCGATGATCAGATGGATGCGCTTGAACAGCGCCAACAAGTCCTCTGCCGCATGCGCCGCTTCGGAAATCGCGTAGAGCGCCGCCTGTCGGGACTCGGCCTGCTTGCGCTCGGTGATGTCGCGGGCCACGGCGATGCGCAGTTGATCGACTTCCGACCAGCGCGCCGACCACAGGATGTTCACCACCCGGCCATCCTTGCGCAGGTAACGGTTCTCGAAGTTCAGCTTGGGATCGCCGCCCATGATTTCTCGTGCGGCATCGAGGGTGCGCTGGCGGTCGGCCGGGTGTACCAGATCAATCATCTGCCGCCCGATCAACTCCTCCGGGGTGTAACCAAAAATGCGCTCGCAAGCCGCACTGACAAATACGAAGCGACCTTGTTTGTCGACCGCACAAACGGCGTCCAGCAACAGGTCGATGTAGCTCGCCAACGGAGCGGAATTTCTGGTGGTCATGGTGCCGAGAGCGTGTCCGAACGATACAGCAAGAAGAAACCATCCCTGACCAGTACGTGTGCCACTGATGCAACCCTGCAATCAGCGTCAAGCCTTGTTCGTCACCAGCCCCGGCAATGCATGCGCCAGGGCGTTGATGGCGAAACCGATGAACATCACTCCACACAGGCGGGTAATCGCCAGCTCATGGCGTTGATACATGGTGCGCACCCGGCGCGCCCCGACAATGCCGATGAGGATAGCGTAGGCGAAAAGGCCACCGACGAAGCTGAGGAAGATCAGCCACGGCAACATCGACCAGGTCAGCAACTCGGCGCGGCTTGAAAGCAAGGCAGTGAATGTCGCCACCGCCACCGGGTAAGCCTTCGGATTGGTCAGGCCAAACAGGATGCCATGCCAGAACGGTTGCCGCGCCGGCCCTTGCGGTACTTCGCCAGCATTGCGACGCGCCCGCACCGCTCGCCAGCCGAGCCAGAACAGATAGAGGCCACTGAGCACACCCAGCACATCGAACGCGGTGCTGCCGATTTCCCGCGCACCGACTATCGCCACCAGCGCGGTGCTGCACCAGATCACATCGCCCAGCAAATGCCCGCAGAGAAACCCGGCCCCCGCCCGCCGGCCATGCGCCGCACCTATCCCAAACACCGCCAGCACACCCGGCCCCGGGGTGATGCCATAAATGAAACCCGAGGCAAGAACGGCCATTAGCAGCGATGGGGTCATGGGAAGCCCTTTTGAACTGTTTGGTAAATGGTCGCCAGTCTATATCAGGTCATTGCAGGCCGAATGACTGATCGTCGAAGAACTTCATCACCGACTTGGGCTTTGAACATCGAGGATTCAGGGAAAGACACTGCCGGAGGCCCGGGAGTGAGAGGAAGGCGCCCGCGTGCAGTGACGGCGGGTCAAGGGAATGGTCGAAAGTACGATGGCGACTGTCCGTCAGTCTTCGCGAGCAGGCTCGCTCCCACCGGGGTAATGCAATCCACTGTGGGAGCGAGCCTGCTCGCGAAAGCGATCTGTCGGCACCGTAATGGATCGCAGGCTGCGCCAGCCCCTACGGGAATGCGTGGTCCCCGCACGGGCTGGCGCGACTTGCGAACGATTAAAACTTGTCCAGCGTACGCAGCTTCTGCGGCAGCCCCCACAGTAACAACGCGACCGCAATCAACGCGCAGACCCCGATAACGTACAGCGCCGGTGTGGTGCTGCCGGTCAGGTCCTTGATCCGCCCGACCATGACCGGGCTGACGATGCCACCGAACTGGCCCAGGGTGTTGATCACCGCAATCCCGCCCGCAGCCCCTGCGCCAGCGCCGGCCAGCAGTTTTGGCGGCAGAGTCCAGAAGCTTGGGATCGAGGCAATAATACCGGCACCGAGCAAGCCCAGGGCGACGATCAGGAACGTCGTGTGATTGGCGAAGATCCCCGCGCTGAAGAAGCCGATCGCACCGACCGCCACCAGTCCGGCGACAAACTTGCGTCGCTCGCCGGAAGCATCGGACAGGCGCCCGATCACCACCATGCTGATGGCGCCGCAGATGTAGGGGATCGACGTCAACAGACCGATCATCACCGGGCTCTCGGTACCGGCGCTGCGGATCAGTTGCGGTGCCCAGAAATTCAAGCCGTAGGACGCGACCTGAATCAGAAAGTAGATTAAACCGAGGGTCAGGAAGCCCGGAATCCGCAGCGCCGCGAGCAGCGACCCGCCACTTTTGTGCGGCTCATGGTGAGCGATGCGACTGGCCAGCAACGTCTTCTCCGAGGCCGTCAGCCAGTGGGCGTCTTCGATACGGTCCTTGAGCAGGGTCAGCACCAGCAAACCGAGGCCGATGCATGGCACACCGCCGAGCAGGAACAACCAGTGCCAGCCGCGCATGTCCATGAAGCCGTCGAGGTGTTGCAACACCAGCCCGGAGAACGGTGCGCCTACCAGCCCGGCGAAGGCCGACGACAGGAACAGCATCGAGGTGATGCGCCCGCGATAGTGCTGCGGGAACCACAGCGTCAGGTAATACAGGACGCCCGGCGCGAAACCCGCCTCCATGGCACCAATCAAGAATCGCAGTACGTAGAACTGCCATTCGCTGTTGACGAAGACCATCAGCGCGGTGGCGAGGCCCCAGGACATCATGATCCGGGCAATCCATCGACGGGCGCCGACCTTGTACAGCATCATGTTGCTGGGCACTTCGAAAATCACGTAACCGACCACGAACAGCCCGGCGCCGAGACCGTAAGCGGTGTCGCTCAGGCTCAGGTCAGCCTGCAACTGGAACTTGGCGAAGCTGATGTTGATGCGGTCGAAAAATGCGAACAGGTAACAGACCATGATCAGCGGCATCAATCGCCAGGCGACCTTGCTGACCAGGGCTTTTTCTTCGTCGTGGCTAACAGCCGGGCTCGCGCCGGCGTCCAATGCATTGAGGCTCATTGCGTTTCTCCAGGAGGACTTCCCTTGGGGTGTCCGATTGTTTTTGTTGTCTGGTGTGCTCTGTGTGGGAGCTTTTACTGTGGGAGCGAGCCTGCTCGCGAATACGGTCTGACATTCAACGATGATGTCGACTGATACTCCGCTTTCGCGAGCAGGCTCGCTCCCACAGGGGGTATCGGGTGGGTCAGGAGGGCACGGGGTGCAGGTCGCAATTGCGGCCGGCCTTGGCCAGTTGGCCGGGCACTTCGTGACCGAGCAGCGCGGGCAATCCTCGCGACAATGTCAGCAACAGCGGCAGATCGATGCCGGTGTGAATGCCGACTTCATCGCACAGGTTCACCAGGTCTTCAGTGCAGATATTGCCCGAGGCGCCCGGTGCAAACGGACAACCGCCGAGGCCGCCGAGTGCCGCGTCAAAACGTCGGGCCCCAGCCTCGTAAGCGGCCAGCACATTGCACAGGCCCAGGCCACGGGTGTTGTGGAAATGCAGGGTCAGGTCCGCTGGCGACACGCGCTGCAACACCCGCCGCACCAGGCGGTCGACCTGACGCGGGTTGGCCATGCCGGTGGTGTCGGCCAGGGTGATGCCTTGAATGCCGAGTTCCTGATAGGCCTCCACAATCTGCAACACCCGGTCTTCATCGATCTTGCCCTCGAACGGGCAACCGAAGGTGGTGGCGATGCTGGCGTTGAGTCGCACCGGCGAGTCGCCCACAAACTGGACGATCTCGCCAAACGCGGCCAATGAGTCTTCACAACGCATGCGCATGTTCGCCAGGTTGTGGGTCTGACTGGCCGACATCACCAGATTCAGCTCATCGGCGCTGCAGGCCAGCGCCCGTTGCGCGCCTTTGAGGTTGGGGATCAACGCGACGTAGATCACCCCCGGCTGGCGGGTAATGCCCTTGAACACCAGCTCGCCGTCACGCAAAGCGGGAATGGCCTTGGGCGACACGAACGAACCGCCTTCGATACGGCTGAATCCGGCCAGGGACAATTGATCGATCAGGGCGATCTTGTCGACGGTTTCGACCCAGGTCGGCTCGATCTGCAGGCCATCACGTGGGGAGACCTCCTGCACGATCAGGCTATCGGAATAGTCAGTGATCATTGCACCACTCCTTCGACTTTCAGGCGTTCGATGTCCGCCGGCGTCAGACCAAGCTGCGCGAGGATGTCGTCGGTGTGCTGGCCCAGTCCGGGTCCCGACCAGTTCACGCCACCGGGGGTTTGCGAGAGTTTCGGTACGATGCCCGGCATCTTCACCGTAGCGCCACCGGGCAACTCGGCATTGAGCAGCATGTCCCGCGCCTGGTAGTGCGGGTCGGCAACAATGTCGGCCACCGAATAGATGCGCCCGGCCGGAACTTCGGCGGCTTCCAGCGCCGCCAGCACGTCGTCGATCGGCAGGCTGCTGGTCCAGTGGGTGATGGCGGCATCGAGCAGATTGCTTTTTGCCGCGCGCCCATCGTTATGGGCGAATTCGGGTGCTTCGGCCAGATCCGCGCGGCCGATGGTGTGCATCAGGCGACGGTAGATCGGGTCGCTGTTGCCGGCGATGACCACGTAAGCGCCATCGGCCGTCAGGTAAGTGTTGGAAGGCGCGATGCCCGGCAAGGCACCGCCGCTGCGCTCACGTACATGGCCGAGCATGTCGTACTCCGGCACCAGGCTTTCCATGACGTTGAACACGCTTTCAGCCAGGGACACATCGACGATTTGCCCGCCACCCTGCCCGGTCTTGACCCGCAGCAACGACATCAATGCGCCGATCACTGCGTGCAGCGAAGCCAGCGAGTCGCCGAGGCTGACGCCAACCCGCGCTGGCGGCGAACCCGGTGTACCAGTGGTGTAGCGGATGCCGCCCATGGCTTCGCCGATGGCACCGAACCCCGGACGATCACGGTACGGACCGGTCTGGCCATAACCGGAAATCCGCACCAGGGTCAGGTTGGGGTTAAGGGCATGCAGCACGTCCCAGCCCAAGCCAAGTTTTTCCAGGGCGCCGGGGCGCAGGTTTTCGATCAACACGTCGGCGCTGGTCGCCAGTTGCTTGACCAGTTCAATGCCTTCGGCGGATTTCAGATTCAGCGCCAGGGATTTCTTGTTGCGCGACTGCAGGTACCACCACAGCGAAGTGCCTTCATGCAGCTTGCGCCATTTACGCAGGGGATCGCCCTGCCCCATGGCTTCGATCTTGATCACTTCGGCGCCGAACTCGGCCAGCATGCGTGCGGCAAACGGCGCAGCGATCAGCGTGCCGATCTCGATCACTTTGATTGCACTCAGGGGGGCAGTCATCGCGGGGTACCTCTTGTTCTTGGAATATGTGCCAAGGCTAGAGGACCGATGCCCAAGGAATCCAACCTTCAGTTGGCAAGGGGCGTTCGCGAAATGCGAACGCTCTGCCGGGAAATCGCCGCGGCCTCAGGTATGCCTTCGCGAGCAGGCTCGCTCCCACAGGGGATTGGTGAACGCCACAGATCAACTGTGGGAGCGAGCCTGCTCGCGAAGGGGCCGGCCTGATTGATAAATAACTCAGGCCTGTCCACGCAAATGCTCAAACAACATCCGGCTCACCGGCGACAGCAGCGCCTCATCGCGCACCACCAGGATCAACGCGCGATCCGACCAGTCATCGGTCAACGGCACTGCATGCAACCCCAACGCCCGACCAAACAATTCATAGGCCCGTTGCGGCAGAACCCCGATGCCCATGTTGGCCTGGATCATGCGACACATGGCGTCGAAGCCCGGGACATGGATGCGCACCCGCAAGACTCGGCCCGCCTGACGCGCCGCGGCGTGGGTGCGCATGTTGATCGAACTGGCCGCATGCAGGCCGACATAATCGCTGTCCAGGGTCTCGGCAAAGGATACGCTCGAACGACTGGCCAACGGGTGATCCGGCAACATCAGCACCATCAGTTTGTCCTGACGGTACAGCACGCTGTGCAAGCCCTTGATGTCGCTGTCGATGGAGCAGATCCCGAGGTCGGCCACACCATCGAGCACCCCTTGAACCACCCCGGCGCTGGGGCGTTCTTCGAGATCGGTCTTGACCTGGGGATGTTGTTCGGAAAAGTCGCGCAGGTCTTCGGGCAGGAACTGGATGATCGCCGAAAGGTTTGCGAGCATCCGCACATAGCCGCGCACGCCGTGACTGTGCTCGCCCAGTTCCAGGCCCATTTTCTCCACGTTGAACAACATCTGCCGGGCATGGTGCAGTAGCGTTTCACCGGCCGGCGTCAACGTCATGCCTTTGGCCTGACGCACAAACAGGCTGATCCCCAACGCCTCCTCCAACTCCATCAAACGCTTGCTCGCCGCCGACACCGCAATCGCTTCACGCGCGGCGGCGCGAGTCAGGGTGCCCTCCTCATGGACGGCGACGAACAGTTGCAGGGTGATCAGGTCGAGGCGGCGGATCAGGCTTTTGTGCAGCATCAGGGACTCGGCAATGTCGGTTCAGGCGAAGTCGCAGCATAACGTTCTTCATCCGCGTCGTGGCGGGTTGCAACGCGCAGCGGAAATTCTCGATGCCCACCGTGATAAAGTCGCCGCCCATCAGACCTTTTGCTTTGAGACTTTGATCGCAATGACCGATTTCCAGGATGTCGACGCTCACCTTGAAGACTGGAATGCACTGCGCGCCAGTGCTGCATTCGGCGGCCTGCTGGTAGGCAACGGCGCCAGCCGCGCGGTGTGGGACGACTTCGGCTACGACTCGCTGTTCGAAAACGCCCGTACCGTCGAAGAAAAGCCCCTGAGCCCGTCGGAGCTGAGCGTATTCGAGGCGATGCAGACGCGCAATTTCGAACAGGTGCTGAGCGCGCTGAAAACCACCAGCCGGGTCAACAAGGCCCTGGCCGTCAGCTCCGCCGCGCCGCGCAATCGTTACTACGCGATCAAGGAAGCGCTGATCAACACCGTGCACGCGGTGCATATCCCATGGCGGTTGGTGGAAGCTTCGACACTGGCGACGATCAGTCAGGAACTGGCCCGCTACCGCACGGTGTTCACCACCAATTACGACTTGCTCAGTTACTGGGCGATCCAGCAGCAACCGGACGCGATCAGCGACCTGTTCCAGGGGGACGAACCCGCCTTCGATCTAAGCGCCACCGCCACCGAAAAGACCCGTTTGCTATACCTGCACGGTGGCCTGCATCTGGTGCGCAATCAGGACGGTACGGCGCGCAAACTGATGTCGACCGAAGGCACGTTGCTGGGCAATTTCGCCATCAACAACACAATAAAAACCCTCGACGATGTGCCGCTGTTCGTCAACGAAGGACCCAGCGAGGACAAGCTCAAGACCATTCGCAGCTCGGACTATCTATCGTTCTGCTACGAGCAGTTACTCGGCCACAACGAGGGCTTGTGCCTTTTCGGCCATGCACTGAGTGAGCAGGACCGCCATATCGTTCATGCCTTGCGCCAGGCGAAACCGAAGGTCGTGGCGATCTCGATATACCCGCGCAGCAAGGCGTTCATCCAGCATCAGAAGCGGCATTACGCAAAGGTGTTCGAGGGGACGGGGGTTGAGTTGCGGTTTTTTGATTCGAAGACGCATGCGCTGGGGAGTACGAAGTTGTCGGTTCCCGTTGAAGTCTAGTGTTGGCTGAACCGGCGCTTTCGCGAGCAGGCTCGCTCCCACAATGGAATGCATTACCCCTGTGGGAGCGAGCCTGCTCGCGAAGCTTTCAAGCTCAAATCATTCCTCAGTGCTATGCACCACCACCAGCAACTGCGCCTGCACCTCGCCCACCGAGCGGATCCGATGCGGTTTCTGTGAGTTGAAGTGCAACGCATCCCCTCGGCTGAGCAGCACACGCTCATTGACGAAATCCACCTCGACCTGCCCCTCGTGGACGAACAGAAACTCTTCGCCCAAGTGCTCCTTGAAGGCTTTGTCGGTGAATTCCCTCGGCGGATAAATGATGAACGGCAACAGGCTGCGTTCACTCACCTGGTGGGCCAGCACCGCGTAACCCGGATTGTCGTCGCTGGCGCCCAAGGGCTGACGCTCGTGGCTGCGCACCAGGCTGTAGCTGTCGAGGCTGACCTTGTCTTCGGAAAACAGCTCCTCGACGTTAACGTTCAAGGCCTTGGCCAATTTCAGCGCAGCCGCAATCGACGGCGTGTTCAACCCGCGTTCGACCTTCGACAGGTAACTCTTGGTCATGCCGGATTTTTCGGCCAAGGCTTCCAGCGTCACGCCAAGTTTTTTTCTCAATAATTTCAAACGGATAGACATTTAGAACGATTAATCCATCAAGGAGGCGACGAATTGTCCTTGCTCATGACACAAAGTGTCATATAGCATCTTTCGTGTCATCTGCATGACCCACCCAAAGAGGACACCGATATGGCCAAGACATTAGCACTGCCCAAAGATCAACTGGTCAAGCAAGCGCTGAGCCAGATGCAAAATACCCTCGCGGATAATACGTGGACCGACCGGCAAAAGCTGGCCCTGACCTGCCGCATTCTGTTCGAGAATGGTCACGATTCAGGTCTGGCCGGGCAAATCACCGCCCGTGGCCCACAGCCGGGCACCTATTACACTCAACAACTGGGCCTGGGTTTCGACGAAATCACCGCGAGCAACCTGCTGCTGGTCAACGAAGACCTGGAAGTGCTCGAAGGCCACGGCATGCCGAATCCGGCCAACCGTTTTCACAGCTGGGTGTACCGCGCCCGGCCGGATGTGAACTGCATCATTCACACCCACCCGACCCACGTCGCGGCATTGTCGATGCTGGAGGTGCCGCTGCAGGTTTCCCACATGGACCTCTGCCCGCTCTATGAAGATTGTGCGTTTCTTGAAGGCTGGCCAGGTGTGCCGGTGGGTAACGAGGAAGGTGATCTGATTGCCGGCGCCCTGGGCGACAAACGCGCGGTCCTGCTTTCTCACCACGGCCAGTTGTCCACCGGCACCACCATCGAGGAGGCCTGTGTGATTGCCCAACTGATCGAACGCGCCGCCAAGTTGCAGCTGCTGGCGATGAGCGCCGGGACCATCAAGCCGATCATTCCCGAGCTGGGCCGCGAAGCCCATGACTGGATCGCCCGGCCAAAACGTCACGCCGCCGCTTTCAACTACTACGCCCGGCAGAACCTGCGTCAACACGCCGATTGCCTGAACTGAACCCAGACCCTTTTTTGTACGGAGAGACCCCATGTCCACTGCAAACATTCACGGCATCATCGGCTATACCATCACCCCGTTCACCGCCAACGGCGAAGGCGTTGACCTCAATGCCCTCGGACGTTCCATCGACCGCCTGATCGACGGCGGCGTACATTCCATTGCGCCGCTGGGCAGCACCGGCGAAGGTGCCTACCTGAGTGATGCGGAGTGGGACCAGGTTGCCGAATTCAGTATCAAGCATGTGGCCAAGCGCGTGCCGACAATCGTCAGCGTGTCCGACCTGACCACCGCCAAAGCGGTACGTCGCGCCCGTTTCGCCGAAGCCCACGGCGCCGACGTGGTGATGGTGTTGCCGACTTCGTACTGGAAACTCAGCGAAGCGGAAATCCTCGCCCACTACCGCGCCATCGGCGACAGCATCGGCGTGCCGATCATGCTCTACAACAACCCGGCCACCAGCGGCACCGACATGTCAGTGGATCTGATCCTGCGTATCGTCAAGGGTGTGGAAAACGTCACCATGGTCAAGGAGAGCACCGGCGACATCCAGCGCATGCATCAACTGCAACGCCTGGGCGAAGGCCAGGTACCGTTCTATAACGGCTGCAACCCGCTGGCGCTGGAAGCTTTTGCGGCCGGGGCCAAAGGCTGGTGCACGGCGGCACCGAACCTGATCCCGCAGCTCAACCTGGATTTGTATGAAGCGGTGTTGGCCAATGATCTGGGCAAGGCGCGCGAACTGTTCTATCGCCAGTTGCCGCTGCTGGATTTCATCCTCAAGGGCGGCTTGCCGGCGACGATCAAGGCGGGCTTGCGCGAAACCGGGCTGGAGGTGGGAGATCCGCGGTTGCCGGTATTCCCACTGGGTGAGACGGGGCTTGGTCAACTGCAAGACCTGCTGAAAGCCCTGCGCTGATCTCAAGACACAGATGTAACCCATGTGGGAGCGAGCCTGCTCGCTCCCACATGGGGATTTGCATTGTGTTTTCAGAGGACAGGCAGGGTCTTGTCCTTGATCACCTTGGTCGGCCCATTGGCCTTCACGCTGGCAATGCCTTTTTCCATGGCTGCCGCCGAGGCATACGACTCGCTGCTGCCGATGATTTCGTGGTTAGCGGCCTTGAGGTTGAAATAGGGATGGCCATCCTTGGTGGTTTTTTTCTCGTAGCGCTCATCCAGCGGGCTGTTGGCCTGGACCGATGCGATCCCTTTATCGGCCGCGGCGCGGGTGGTGTACAGCTCACTGGTCAGAATGGTTTCGGCGTTCGCCGCCTTCAGCACAAACCTGAACTGACCGCTGCTGCTTTTACTCACTTCGTACCATCCGGACATGCTCTTTCTCCTTGGCGAATGAGAGGTTGCGCGCTTCAGAGTAAAGACCAGCCCGGGATTTTTGTCGCCTGTACCGGCCCCCTCGCGAGCAGGCTCGCTCCCACAATGGATTGGAGTTCGCAAATCCACTGTGGGAGCGAGCCTGCTCGCGAAAGAGCCGCCAGGGTCACCCTACTTCACCGATGTCCGAACTACCGAAAGTTCAGGCACCTGACCCCGCCGCTGACTCAGATACCGCGTACAACTGACCCGCAAAAACGAAGCGAAATTCACCACCTCGCCGCGGTAGTCCATCACCTCTTCATACAGCTTGGCGATCAACTGATTGGTGGTCATGCCATCGACCTCGGCGATTTCGCTGAGGATGTCCCAGAACTCGTTCTCCAGCCGCAGGGTGGTGACGACCCCGCAGATACGCAGCGAGCGGGAGCGCGATTCGTAGAGAATCGGGTCGGCTTTGACGTAGAGCTCGCACATGGATCGGTTCCTCGTTACAGCGTGATTTTCGTGCCCAGTAACCCGAGGAAACCCGCGAGCCAGTTCGGGTGGGCAGGCCAGGCCGGCGCCGTGGCCAGATTGCCTTGGACATGACCGTCCGTCACCGGGATATCGATAAATGTACCACCGGCCAAGCGGACTTCCGGAGCACAGGCCGGGTAGGCGCTGCACTCACGCCCTTCAAGAATGCCTGCCGCCGCCAGCAATTGCGCACCGTGGCACACGGCAGCGATCGGCTTGCCCGCCTTATCGAAATCGCGCACCAGTTCCAGGACTTTTTCGTTCAGGCGCAGGTACTCCGGCGCACGACCGCCAGGTATCAGCACGGCGTCGTAGTCTGCAGCCTTTACCTTGGAAAAATCGAAATTCAGGGCAAACAGGTGTCCGGGTTTTTCACTGTAAGTCTGGTCGCCTTCGAAGTCATGGATGGCTGTACGCACGGTCTGTCCGACGGTTTTTTCCGGACAAACGGCATGCACCGTATGGCCGACCATCAACAAGGCCTGGAACGGCACCATCACTTCATAGTCTTCGACATAATCGCCGACCAGCATCAGAATTTTTTTAGCCGCCATGGGGAGGACTCCTCTGGAAAATGCGTGGGCATGCAGGAGTATTCAAGGTAGTCCTTATCCGATGAGTCGGGTAACAACCGGCTACTACCTGATGGACCGCGATGGCGTCCTTGAACTGTACGGATAACTCTGCGCCTATCTGTAGCAGCGTGAAACCCACAGTTTATGGCTAGATGAAGGCACTTCCCCTCACCCAGGATTCTGGTTGCCATCATGTCCTCCCGCGAAAACACCGGCATGGCCCTGGGCTTGCTCGGCGTCGTCATTTTCAGCCTCACCCTGCCCTTCACACGGATCGTCGTGCAGGAACTTCATCCGCTGCTCAATGGCCTGGGTCGTGCGTTGTTCGCGGCGGTGCCTGCGGCAGTGCTGTTGCTGTGGTGTCGTGAAAAATGGCCGACCTGGAAACAGATCAAAGGTCTGATGCTGGTGTCGGCCGGGGTGATTCTTGGTTTTCCGGTATTGTCGGCCTGGGCGATGCAAACCTTGCCGGCGTCCCACGGCGCACTGGTCAATGGCCTGCAACCGTTGTGTGTGGCGCTGTACGCCGCGTGGCTGTCCCATGAGCGTCCGTCGAAAGCCTTCTGGGCCTGCGCGGCGCTGGGCAGCGCGCTGGTGCTCGGCTATGCATTGATCAGCGGCGCCGGCAGCATTCAGGCCGGCGATTTGCTGATGCTCGGGGCTATCGCGGTGGGGGGGTTGGGCTATGCCGAAGGCGGCCGGTTAGCCAAAGAGATGGGCGGCTGGCAAGTGATTTGCTGGGCATTGGTTTTGTCGACGCCGCTGCTGATCGGTCCGGTGGTCTATCTGGCGCTGCAACACCAGGGCGAGATTTCGAGCAAGACCTGGTGGGCCTTCGGTTACGTCTCGCTGTTTTCGCAGTTCATTGGTTTCTTCGCCTGGTATGCCGGGCTGGCCATGGGGGGCATTGCCCGGGTCAGTCAGATTCAGTTGCTGCAGATCTTCTTCACCATCGCTTTTTCAGCGTTGTTCTTCGGCGAACAGGTCGAACCGATTACCTGGTTGTTCGCCGCCGGGGTGATTGTGACCGTGATGCTGGGTCGCAAGACGGCGATCAAACCACATGTGGGAGCGAGCCTGCTCGCGAAGACGGACTGACAGCCAACATTGATGCTGGATTTGATGGCCCCATCGCGAGCAGGCTCGCTCCCACATGTTCAGAGTAAGCCGTCGGCCCGAAGCAGGGTTTCCAGGCAATGTTCAGTGATGTGATAGAAATCCTTCAGCGCCTGGATTTTCGCCAACAGCTGAGCCGGGTCAACCGGTTCGGCGCGCTTGACTGCCAGAATCATCTTGTTCTTGTTGGTGTGGTCCAGCGAGATGAATTCGAACACCTTGGTTTCGTAGCCGCATGCCTCGAGGAACAGCGCACGCAAGCTGTCGGTCACCATTTCCGCCTGCTGGCCCAGGTGCAAGCCGTATTGCAGCATGGGCTTGAGCAGCGCCGGGCTCTGGATTTGCAGGCGGATCTGCTTGTGGCAGCACGGCGAGCACATGATGATCGACGCCCCGGAACGGATGCCGGTATGAATCGCATAGTCGGTGGCGATGTCGCAGGCGTGCAGCGCAATCATTACGTCCAGCTCGGTCGGCGCCACACTGCGAACGTCACCGCACTTGAACACCAGTCCGGGATGCTCGAGCTTGGCCGCCGCAGCGTTGCACAGGGTGACCATGTCTTCACGCAATTCGACTCCCGTGACTTCGCCCTCGGCCTTCAAGGTATTGCGCAAGTAGTCGTGGATGGCAAAGGTCAGGTAGCCCTTGCCCGATCCGAAGTCCGCCACTCGCACCGGTTTGTCCAGGGCCAGCGGCGAGGATGTCAGCGCATGACTGAAGACTTCGATGAACTTGTTGATCTGCTTCCACTTGCGCGACATCGCCGGAATCAGCTCATGCTGCTTGTTGGTCACGCCAAGGTCGGCGAGAAACGGTCGACTCAGGTCGAGAAATCGGTTTTTTTCGCGGTTGTGCTCGGCAGACGGTACTTCTCGCAATTGCTGGGGTTTGCTTTTGAACAGCGAACTCTTGCCCTTTTTGCTGTATTCAAGCTGTGCTTCGTCAGTCAGCGACAACAAATGCGCATTTTTGAACGCCGCAGGTAACAGATCGGCAATGGTCGCGACGCCTTCGGCCAGAGGCAGGTTCTTGGTGATGTCTCGGGTCTTGTAGCGATAGACCAGGCAAAGGCAAGGCTGTGCCTTGACCGTCACCGGTTTGATGATGATCCGCTGCAGGTCCGTTTCATCGCCAACGTACTTGGCCAGCACCAGTTTGATGAAGGCCTTTTCATCGAGGCTGGTTTGCAGCAGGTCGATGAATTGAGCGTGATGATCCGGCGCGAGGCGGGCGGGAGTAGCGGTAACAGACATGAAAAACAGCCTCGGGCGGTGCGAGTCGGGGAATGCCCGGTATTTTAGGGCGGACGAGGCGTTTGGGCACGGAGTTATTTTGCGGCAGGTCCTGGTCACGCAGCCCAAGACCTGAATACCCCGTTGAAATCTAGGGCTCCACAAGCCGAAGTTTACGATTGGTCGGCGAGTTGATGATGTATTTGACAATCAACCCTACCGGCACCGCCCAAGTCAGACCGTTGGCCGGATCAGTGACCACAGCGACGGTTTCGGAACTCGCGGCGATATCCAGACGCCGGCGATCATTGGTGGATTTGATGATTCCGTAGGCATGGCTGACCAGCTTCTCTGCCAGGTGCATCGGCACATCGATACCTTCCAGATGTTTCACGGCACGACAGAACAACACCTGGTCATCGCTCGATCCGTCGCTTTCATGACGGGCCAGGAACGCCTGAGCAATGGCCAACAGTTCCTCGTTCAATACTCCATTCTCATCAACGCCCTCCATACCTACGACTCCAGTTGTGTTTCCATCGACGTGGCACTTACGGCTACAGGCCTGGCATCGCGACGCAAGTCGGGGCTGGCGCTCGGCAAACGTACGGAGGGATTGGGCATTCCACTGGGCGACAGTTCGTGGGTCATTTCGAACTCGGCCCGAACCGACCAGCCACAAGCCTCGGAGGTACATTGCAAATAAGCCACCCGCAAGAAAATATGACGACCCTCGCTGGTGCGGATACGCATCTTGCTCAGGCAGTGAGGACACACCATTTTGTAAGTGCTCATGCTTGTTTCCCGGCAGTCATCTGGTGGTAATCGACTTGATCAGACGCAATACTGTTTGGCGCGTTGATCGCTGCGGTCCGCCCTTGCGAAAAACGTCTGCCGGACAAAAGGAAATGCAACGGGCAGCCGCGTAATGGGTTAGAGCCAAGCTCGTAGGAAATCACCCTGATACCATTAGGAAGTTTCGACATCGTATTCTTCTGATTCGTAGTTGATGATTGATTACTTACAAAAAAATAAGTACTCATTGCGCATACGCTAAGCACTCAAAAAGCATATGTCAAAGGGAAGAGGCTCAAATTGCGTAGCAAAAAATCACAAGCTGTCCTGGCTCGCCTGAAGCAAATCACCGGCACTAAAACCGATGCATCATTATCTTCCGCGCTGCAGATCAGCCCGCAAACCCTCAGCAGCTGGAAAGGCCGCGACAGCACGCCATACTCGTTATGCGTAGAAATTGCACAATCACGAGGCATCTCTCTTGATTGGTTGCTGCTCGGTGAAGGTCCGATTTTACGGCAGGCACCCAGCTCCCCCGTCGAGGGTTCTCAAGAAAGTACGGCCCGGGAAAACACTATTCTCGCGTTGTGGCGATTGCTGGACGAAGAGGATCGCTGTGCCATACAAAACGCACTGGAGGAAAAGAGACGCCTGCGTGACATGGAACTCAAACTGTCTGAAATGGCCACCCTCCTTTCTTCACTCGAACGAAATTTGAAGTCATAGCCATCCAACGTTCATCACTGCCCATCACCCGCGTCCTCTGAAGTGCCGGATGATTTCGCCAAGACCGGCACCATCGATCCATTGCATGACCTTGATACTGATGGGAATGACGATCAGCGCGCAGAAAAATGCCGTCACCCCCGCTGTCAGGAACGGGGTCATCTGCAGGGCGACCGGGGTAAAAAGATAGCCGACGCCCGCCGACAGCAACCAGGAACCGATTCGCTGCCAGGCTTTGAAGTTGATGCGGGTGGTGGTGACCAGCCAGGCGCCCAGCGACGCACCGAACAGCGCCTCGCCGTCAATCGCAGGCAGTGTCGCGACACCCAGTCCCAACAGGAGCCCACTGATACTGTTGTAGATCGAATCAGTCAGATTCATGGGCACCTCTCTCACCAGTCTCATCAACCCTGATGACTCCCGATTCAATGGCTTTGAGCAACGCGGCGCTACGGGAACTGACGGCGAACTTGCGGCGGATATTGGAGAAATGAAAGTTGACCGTGGCTTCCGAGCAATTCTGAATCCGGGCAATCTCCCAGGATGTCTTGCCTTTGAAGCACCACATTAAGGTTTGCTTCTCTTTCGCGGTCAGCCGCGCTGGCGGGGCTTTCCCACCGCCATCGGGTGCAGCCCCCGCAATAGAGTCGAGCGATTGATGCGTTGACATAAGAACTCCCTCTACGTCAGAACGCCCGTGGCAGGGCGCTTGCTGTTGGAGGGATGTTGAAGACAAGCCTGGCGCCGGACAACACGCGGCAGTTGTACCGTGGAGCGCTACAAACTCTCTGGAGCAACGTTGCGGGTCAGGAGTTAACCGAGCACCACCAAACGATTGGGCAGCTCGTTACGTACGTGCGTCACAGGAACGTGCACCTTGAGCAACTCGCCGCACGCCTCGATGCAGCTGACAAAGCCCTGCAACGTCTGCCCTTGCCGCACTTGCTGAGTGAACGCGGCAACAATCGCGTCCCAGTTCTTGTTGTCCAGCCGACTGGAGATCCCCTCGTCCACCAGGATTTCCACATAACGCTCGGCCTCGGAGACGAAAATCAACATGCCGGTGCTGCCCACGGTGTGGTGCAGGTTTTGTTCCAGGAACTGCCGACGCGCCAGGTTCGAGGCGCGCCAGTGACGCACCGAACGCGGGATCAGGTGGGTGGTGATTTTCGGTACCCGGAACACCAGGCACAGGACGATGAAGGTGATCCATTGCACCAGCAACAGGCTGTGCATGGTCAGCCAGCCTGTCAGGTAATGCACGATGCCCGGTACCACCAGCGCCAGCAGGCTGGCCCAGAGCAGCGGGATGTATGCATAGTCGTCGGCGCGGGCCGCGAGCACGGTCACCAGCTCCGCATCGGTGTCACGCTCGACCCGGGCAATCGCCTCGGCGACTTTGCGTTGTTCGTGTTCAGTCAGTAATGCCATGTCTTGAAATGCCCGATCATTATTGTTTTATTCACCAGCCGCCCGACGAACCACCGCCCCCGAAACTGCCCCCGCCGCCACTGAAGCCACCGCCTCCGCCTCCGCCGCCAAAACCGCCACCGCCGAAACCGCCTGATCCGCCCGAACCGCCGCGGCCGGCGGGAAGGATACCGAGCATCTGGCCTACAAAAAAAGTGAGGATGAACAACAACACCAAAAACACGAACAGCGCCGGATGCCGCGAAACGAAATCGTCTTGCGGGTCACCGCTGGATTCATACACTGTCGACGGTTCGTCCAGAGGGTTCCCGCCCAGCACCACCAGCATCGCCGCCACGCCGTCGCTAATGCCTTTGCTGAAATTGCCGGCCTTGAACGCCGGGGTGATGACCTGCTGGATGATCACCGAACTTTGAGCGTCGGTCAGGCGATCTTCCAGGCCATAGCCGACTTCAATCCGCAGCTTGCGCTCGTCACGGGCGACGATCAGCAAGGCGCCGTTGTTCTTGTCTTTTTGGCCGATGCCCCAGTAGCGGCCCAGTTGATAGCCGAAGTCGGCAATGTCGGTGCCTTGCAAGTCCGGCAAAGTCACCACTACCAGCTGTTCACCAGTGACCTTCTCATGGGCCTGAAGCTGTTGCGTCAGCTGGTCGCGCACCGATGGCTCGATCATCCGGGCGTTGTCCACCACCCGCCCGGTCAGCTCCGGAAACTTCAATTCGGCCTGGGCCGCCAGGGTAAACACCCACAGCCACAGCACCAGGCCCGCTTTCAACACGCGCATGGGCAACCTCAAAATTTGACTTCAGGCGGCTTCTCCGCACCCGGCGTAGCCTCGAAGGTTTCGCGAACCGGCAGGTTGCTGTACATCACGCTGTGCCACAGGCGACCCGGGAAGGTACGGATCTCGGTGTTGTACTTCTGCACCGCCAGGATGAAATCACGCCGGGCCACGCTGATGCGGTTTTCGGTGCCTTCAAGCTGTGACTGCAAGGCCAGGAAGTTTTGATTGGCCTTCAGATCCGGATAGCGCTCGGATACCACCATCAGTCGGCTCAAGGCGCCACTGAGTTGGTCCTGGGCTTGCTGGTACTGCTTGAGTTTCTCCGGGTTGTCCAACGTGGAGGCGTCGACCTGGATCGAGGTGGCCTTGGCCCGGGCCTCGATGACGGCGGTCAGGGTCTCTTTTTCATGGGCGGCGTAGCCCTTGACGGTTTCCACCAGATTGGGGATCAGGTCGGCGCGGCGCTGATACTGGTTCTGCACCTGGCCCCAGGCGGCCTTGGCCTGCTCATCGAGGGTCGGGATATTGTTGATGCCGCAGGCGGTCAGCAACGTGGCCAACACCAGCAATGTGGCGATTTTCAGGTTCGACCGAGTGGCGAGTCGTACATTCATCAGAGTGATGCTCCCTACACATTTCATGGAAAAAACAACCAACGACCCTCTCGGCCGGCTCTTGGGGCATAATCGGCCGCGCTACTGGATCGCATCGGGGCAATGGGCTAAAAAATGCCCTGCGCAAAAAACACATCCGGACTTCGGCTGTCGTTTTTCAATCAGCCCTCGAACAACAATAGACGCTCCCTAAATTTTGGCTGACCGGCGTATCGATCGCCGCTTGGGCCCTTGAGAAAACAATTCATGAAGAAGCTGTGTTTGCTGGGCCTGTTCGTCAGCCTGGCCAGTCATAACGTATTGGCCGCCACGACGCCCGCACCTCTGGAAAACAAGGACGCCTTCGTCAGCAACCTGATGAAGCAGATGACCCTCGATGAAAAAATCGGCCAGTTGCGCCTGATCAGTATCGGCCCGGAAATGCCCCGGGAGTTGATCCGCAAGGAAATCGCAGCCGGTAATATTGGCGGTACGTTCAACTCGATCACCCGCGCGGAAAACCGTCCGATGCAGGACGCGGCCATGCGCAGCCGGTTGAAGATCCCGATGTTCTTCGCCTACGACGTGATCCACGGCCATCGCACCATTTTCCCGATCCCGCTGGCCCTGGCGTCGAGCTGGGACATGGACGCCATTGGCCTGTCCGGGCGCATTGCCGCCAAGGAAGCCGCGGCGGACAGCCTCGACATCACCTTTGCGCCGATGGTCGACATTTCCCGCGACCCGCGCTGGGGCCGGACCTCCGAAGGCTTCGGCGAAGACACCTACCTGGTGTCGCGCATTGCCGGCGTGATGGTCAAGGCGTTCCAGGGTGTCGGCGCCAACGCCGCCGACAGCATCATGGCCAGCGTCAAGCACTTCGCCCTGTACGGCGCAGTCGAGGGCGGTCGCGACTACAACGTCGTCGACATGAGCCCGGTCAAGATGTACCAGGACTATTTGCCACCGTATCGCGCGGCGATTGACGCCGGTGCCGGCGGGGTGATGGTCGCGCTGAACTCGATCAACGGCGTACCGGCCACCGCCAACACCTGGCTGATGAACGACCTGTTGCGCAAGGAATGGGGCTTCAAGGGCCTGGCGGTCAGTGACCACGGGGCGATTTTCGAGCTGATCAAGCATGGCGTCGCTGCCGACGGTCGCGAAGCGGCGAAGCTGGCGATCAAGGCCGGCATCCACATGAGCATGAACGACACCTTGTACGGCAAGGAACTGCCGGGGCTGTTGAAATCCGGCGAGATCCAGCAGAGCGACATCGACAACGCCGTGCGTGCAGTACTGGACGCCAAGTACGACATGGGCCTGTTCAAGGACCCGTACCTGCGCATCGGCAAGGCCGAGGATGATCCGGCCGACACCTACGCCGACAGCCGCCTGCACCGCGCCGAAGCCCGTGACGTGGCGCGTCGCAGCCTGGTGTTGCTGAAAAACCAGGGCGAAACCCTGCCGCTGAAGAAAACCGCGAAAGTCGCCCTGGTCGGCCCGCTGGCCAAGGCGCCGATCGACATGATGGGCAGCTGGGCCGCCGCCGGTCGCCCTGCGCAATCGGTGACCCTGTTCGATGGCATGAGCAATGTCATCGGTGACAAATCGACGCTGATCTACGCCCGTGGCGCCAACATCACCAGCGACAAGAAAATCCTCGACTACCTGAACTTCCTCAATTTCGATGCGCCGGAAGTGGTCGATGACCCTCGTCCGGCCAACGTGTTGATCGACGAAGCGGTGAAAGCCGCCAAGGATGCCGACGTGGTGGTCGCCGCTGTGGGCGAATCCCGTGGCATGTCCCACGAATCGTCGAGCCGTACCGACCTGAACATCCCGGAAAACCAGCGCGCGCTGATCCGTGCCCTGAAAGCCACCGGCAAACCGCTGGTGCTGGTGCTGATGAACGGCCGTCCGCTGTCGATTCTCGAAGAGAACGAACAGGCTGACGCCATCCTGGAAACCTGGTTCAGCGGCACCGAGGGCGGCAACGCCATCGCCGACGTGCTGTTCGGCGACTACAACCCGTCGGGCAAACTGCCGATCACCTTCCCGCGTTCGGTGGGCCAGATTCCGACCTACTACAACCACCTGAGCATCGGCCGGCCATTCACCCCGGGCAAACCGGGCAACTACACCTCGCAGTATTTCGATGACACCACCGGTCCCCTGTACCCGTTCGGCTACGGCCTGAGCTACACCGATTTCAGCCTGAGCAACATGGCCCTGTCATCGACCACGCTGAACAAGACCGGCAAGCTCGACGCCAGCGTCACCGTGAAGAACACTGGCAAGCGTGACGGCGAAACCGTGGTCCAGCTGTACATCCAGGACGTGACCGGCTCGATGATCCGTCCGCTCAAGGAACTGAAGAACTTCCAGAAAGTGATGCTCAAGGCCGGCGAACAAAAAGTCGTGCACTTCACCATCACCGAGGACGACCTGAAGTTCTACAACACCCAGCTCAAGTACGCCGCGGAGCCGGGCAAGTTCAACGTGCAGATCGGCCTGGATTCCAAGGACGTGACGCAGCAGAGTTTTGAATTGCTGTAATCCTTCAAACACCACAATCCAATGTGGGAGCGGGCTTGCTCGCTCCCACATTGGGTCCGTGGTGTGGCGACTATCCCCGCCGATCCAACAGATTCACCACCAGCCGATCCACCCATCCCCACACCCGCTGCTTGACCCGCCGCCACATCGGTCGGCGTTGCCATGCCTCCAGGCTGACTTCCTGGCTCAGGGCAAAGTCCCTTTCGAAACTCGCCGCCACCGCCCGGGTCAGTCCGGGGTCCAGGGCTTCAAGATTGGCTTCGAGGTTGAAGCGCAGATTCCAGTGATCGAAATTGCACGAACCGATGCTCACCCAATCATCGATCAGGACCATTTTCAGGTGCAGGAAACACGGCTGGTACTCAAAGATCTGCACGCCGGACTTGAGCAGTCGCGGGTAGTAACGATGCCCGGCGTAGCGTACTGACGGGTGATCGGTGCGCGGGCCGGTCAGCAGCAGGCGTACGTCGACGCCACGGGCAGCCGCGCGGCGCAGAGAGCGACGGACTTTCCAGGTCGGCAGAAAGTACGGCGTGGCCAGCCAGATCCGCCGCTGGCCGCTGTTCAGCGCACGAATCAGCGATTGCAGGATGTCGCGGTGCTGGCGGGCGTCGGCGTAGGCAACCCGGCCCATGCCCTCGCCCATGGACGGCACGCGGGGCAGACGTGGCAGGCCGAAATGCGCGGCGGGTTTCCAGGCGCGACGATGACGGTTGGCGATCCATTGGCGGTCGAACAGCAGCTGCCAGTCGATCACCAGCGGGCCGGTGATTTCCACCATCACTTCATGCCATTCGCTGACGTCTTCCCCCGGCGTCCAGAACTCATCGGTCACGCCGGTGCCTCCGACCACGGCCATCGTTTGATCCACCAACAGCAGCTTGCGGTGATCACGGTAGAAGTTGCCGAGCCAGCGCCGCCAACTCAGGCGATTGTAAAAACGCAGCTCGACCCCGGCGGCCATCAGGCGCTGGCGCAAGGTCAGGGTGAAGGCGAGGCTGCCGTAATCATCGAACAGGCAGCGCACCCGCACGCCGCGCTCAGCCGCCTGGACCAACGCCTGCACCATGGCCTCGGCGCAAGCGCCCGCCTCCACCAGATACAGCTCCAGTTCGACCTGTTCTTCGGCCCGGGCAATCGCCACCAGCATGCGCGGGAAAAACTGCGGGCCATCAATCAGCAGTTCGAAGTGGTTACCTTCACGCCAGGGAAAAATTGCGCCGGCCATGTCAACGCGCCGTGAAGATCAGGACAGCGCCTACCGGCACCGACAGGCTGATGGCCGACAGCCCGGCGACCTTGCGCAGGGCTTCCAGGCCGGGCACCAGGTCGAAGTCTTCAGCATTGATCACCAAGGGTTCCAGGGTCACCACCTGGAAACGCCGGTCATCGAGGCGCGTGGCCAGCAGTTCGGCGTTGTAGGTGTGTTGTTTGCCATGCAAATCGACGGTCAGCGGCAGGCGCAGTTCCAGTTGCGCACCGGGGGCGAGGTCGTTGATCGGGCGCAAGTCGATTTGCGTGGTGATCAGCGCTTCGGGAAAGGTCTGAATCTCGAACAAATCCTTGCGCATGCGTTCGTCGCGCAATGGAATGCCGCTATTGATCGAGTCGAGCTCGACTTCCACCTGTGCCAGGCCCTTGGGATCGACCTTGCCGTGCAGCACCAGAAAGCGCTGCACTTCGGAAACATTGGCGTTTTTGGTGCTGACGAACGACAGCCGCGAGGATTCGCCGTCCAGATACCAATTGGCCCGGGCAGACAGCGAAGCGCCGGCCAACAGCAGGATGGCGAGGGTTTGGGTGACAGACCGCATGAACATAGAGACTCGTGGGGGCAGATAAACCTGTGCTGAACCTTAACTGGCCTGACACAGGTTGCAAACTTTCTGTTGCCTTGAGTCTATAACCCGCCACAAGTTCCGCTTAGGCCATCGCCTGCTGCACATCACCAATCGTTGCAGCCAGGCTGTTGAGGTGCAGGCTCAGCACCCGCTCCACCGGTGCCTGATCCATCGGCCAGTGCAGTGCCATGCTGCCGACCAGGCGACCCTCGGTATGAATCGGCAAGGCCACCGCGCGGATCAGGAACGGCAGGCGCACCGGGTATTCCCAGTAGCCTTCGGTACGCTGGCCGAAGCCCTGGTGCAGCGCCTCTTGGGTGGTGTTGTACAAGGATTCGTCGTTCAGCCGCTCGCGCTCGGCCAGGCGTTCCACCTCATGGCTTTGCAGTTTGCCCAGGCAAGCACGCCCCATCGCCGAGTGAAACAGGCTGGCGTGCTGGCCGACGATCTGGCAGTTATTCGGATAGCGCTTACGTAACACCGTGGGGATTGCACTTTCCATGACCTCCACCCGCTCGCCGTCAAAACACGACAAGTCCGCCACCAGCCCGGTGCGCTCGCTCAACTCCACCAGCAGCGGCGCGGCGTTTTCCACCAGGCGCCGCTTGAAGCGCTGCCGGCTGTCACCGAACAGGCGCTTGGCGCACAGGCGATAACGCCGGTCGCTCAAGCCGCGATAGACCCAGCCCTGCTCCTGCAGGGTCAGCAACATGCGCGACACGGTGGCCTTGGGCAGAGTCGTCAGGTAGTGCAATTGCTCAAGGCCCAACGCCTGATGCTCGCCCAGCAACTCGACAATCGCCAGGGCGCGCTCCACGGAACGCACGCTGCCGGTTTCTGCCTTGCTGTCCATGTGATCGACCTCCGTATGCCCGAAATGGATCATCGATTGATCGGTTTACAAAAGAAAGCAAATTACACGCCCGTGCGCAGTACTCAGGCATTTTGCAGACAACCGGGTGGCCGCCGTTTGACCCATTGCGTCAGTTGTTCATGGGCATAAGCCAGTTGCAGCACCGCTCGGTCGGCCTGGGCCGGGCCAATAATTTGCAGGCCCATCGGCAAGCCGGCCGGGTTGAAACCCACCGGCACGTTCATGCTCGGCAGTCCGGCCAGGGTCGGCCCGATCACCACTTCCATCCAGCGGTGATAAGTGTCCATGGCCTGCCCGCCGACGACGCGCGGCCAAGGGGTCTGTGCATCAAAAGGGAACACTTGGGCGGTGGGCAGCAACAGGAAATCGTAGCGCTCGAACAACTCGCCCAAGGCTCGATACCATTCGCTGCGGCTGATCGACGCCTGATAGACATCCGCCGCGGTCAGGCGCCGTCCGCCCTCGATCTCCCATCGGGCTTCGGCTTTGAGTTGCTCACGCTGCTGCGGATCGGCATACAGCGCGCCGAGGCCGCCTTGCACCAGCCAATGCCGGTGCACCAGCCAGGTTTGCCACAAACGTTCCATGGAAAAGACCGGCTGGCAGGCCTCGACCTTGCAGCCCAGCGCTTCGAAGTCCGGCAGCGCCGACTCGCACAGGCTCATCACCCCCGGGTCCATCGGCAGGTAGCCGTTGTAGTCGCCCAGCCAACCGAGCCGGACATCGCTCAAATCCTGCACCAGCGACTGATGGAAAATCTCCGGGTCCTGCGTCAGTGACAACGGCACACGCGGGTCGTAACCAGCCTGAGTGCCGAGCAAACGAGCGACATCGGTGACGGTTCGGCCCATCGGCCCTTCGGTGGCCAGTTGCTGGACGAACACTTCCGGCGCCGGGCCGTGGGGCACGCGGCCTTGGGACGGGCGCAATCCAAAGACGTTGTTGAACGCCGCCGGGTTGCGCAGCGAGCCCATCATGTCGCTGCCGTCGGCCACCGGCAGCATGCGCAAGGCCAGCGCCACCGCCGCCCCGCCGCTGCTGCCACCGGCGACCAGTGTCGGGTCGTAGGCGTTGGTGGTGGTGCCGAATACGCTGTTGTAGGTCTGCGAGCCGAGGCCGAATTCCGGGACGTTGGTCTTGCCGATGATGATCGCCCCGGCATTGCGCACCCGCGCCACGCTGATCGCATCCTGTTGCGGGACTTGCTCGGCGAACAGCGGCGAGCCCATGGTCGTGCGCAACCCGGCGGTGGCCGCCAGGTCCTTGATCGCTTGCGGCATGCCGTGCATCCAGCCACGGGACAAGCCCTGGTCCAGTTGCCGGTCACAGGCGTCGGCTTCAGCCAGCAGCTCTTCAGGCGGGCGCAGCGATACCAGCGCATTAACCTGCGGATTAAAGCGCTCGATCTGCGTCAGATAGGCCTGCATCACTTCGCGACAGGACACTTCGCGTGCGTGGATGGCCCGGGACAGCGCATCGGCGTCCAGTTCGACAATCGGATGGATGCTCAAGGTTTCACTCCAAGGTCAAGTTCAACGGATTGTCTGGCGCGCGGTGCTTCATGCATGCAGTAAGTACCCAGCAGCGTCAGTACACAAGCGAACAGCACATAGAAGGATGGCGCCACCGGCGTGGCCAACGCCTTGCTCAGCCAGGTGACGATCAGCGGGGCAAAACCGCCGAACACCATGACCGCCACGTTGTAGGCCACCGAGACCCCTGTGGACCGCACTTCGACGGGAAACTGCTCGGCCAGCGCCGTCGGTGCCGGACCGAAGAAACCGCCAATCGCGCTGCACAACAACAGTTGCATCACCAGCAAACGTTCCACCGACGGCGCTGCCGCCACCCACACATACAGCGGATACACCATCAGGAAAAAGGCCAGGGTGAAGGCCATCAACACCGGACGCCGCCCAAGACGGTCCGACAGCGCACCGGACAACGGAATCACCACAGTCATCAGCGCCACCGCGAGCATCTGCACCAGCAGCACCTGATCCAGCGGCAGGCCCAGGTTCTTGTGGGCAAAGGTCGGCATGTTCACCAGCACCACGTAGAACGACACGGTCGCGCCACAGGCCAGGCCCATCGATACCAGAATGCTGCGCCGATGTTCGCGAATCACTTGCAGCAAACCCGGACTTTCGCCCTTGGCCAGTTTGCGCGCCTCAAGGAATTCTTCCGGTTCCTCCATGTGCTTGCGAATCCACAACCCCACCGGGCCGATCAACAGACCGATGACGAACGGAATCCGCCAGCCCCAGCTGTCCAGCGCCTCGGGCGAAAGCAGATGTGTGAACAACGCCACCATGCCCGCGCCGGAAAATACCGCCAGGCATTGCCCGACCAATTGCCACGAACCGTACAGCCCCTTGCGGTGCGCCGGCGCGCTTTCCACCAGGAAGGCCGTGGCACTGGCGTATTCGCCGCCCGTGGCGAAACCTTGCAGCATCCGCGCGACCACGATCAACAGCGGCGCGCCCATGCCGATGGCGGCGTAGTTCGGCGCGAAGGCAATCAGCGCGATGGACACGGTCATCAGGCGGATGATCATCTGCATCGCCGCCTTGCGCCCTTTGCGGTCCGAATACATGCCCAGCAAAATGCCGCCCACCGGGCGCATGAAAAAGCCGACGCCGAAGGTCGCCAAGGCCATCAACAACGATGCGTATTCATCCTCGGAGGGGAAGAACTGCCGGGCGATGATGCTCGCCAGAAAGCCGTAAACGATGAAGTCATACCATTCCAGCGCGTTACCGATGACGGCGGCGACCACCTGCCGGGTACGCGAAACGCCAGTACTCGAAGTCTGCATGGGGAACTCTCCAAACCTGTTGGGTGATGCCGGGCGCGACATTACGCGACCGGTCCAGCGGCAGTAGAAAGTGAAAGGTCAGGCCGGCTTGAGCCAGCTCTCGGTCAGCGCGCCCCAGTACGCCGCGCCGGTCAGCAGGATGTCATCGTTAAAGTCATAGGCCGGGTTGTGCACCATCGGCCGCGATACGCCGTTGCCGATGAACAGGTAAGCGCCGGGGCAGCGTTGCAGCATCCAGGCGAAGTCTTCGCTGCCCATCAGTTTGGCGGTGTTGCCATCGACGGCGTCGGCACCGAGCAGCTCGACGCCGACTTGCCGGGCAAATTCGGTTTCGGCCGCGTGATTGACCAGTACCGGGTAGGCCGGACGGTGTTCGAGGGTCGAGGTGCAGCCGAAGCTGCGGGCCTGGGCTTCGATGATTGCGCGTACCCGCTCCAGGGTTTGTTCGCGTACCTGGGCGTTCAGCGCACGCAGGCTCAGGCGCAGGATCGCCTGTTGCGCAATGACGTTGGCCGCTTCCCCGGCCTGCAATGCACCGACCGTCACCACCGCCGCCTGCTGCGCATCGATATTGCGCGCGACCACGGTTTGCAGGGCCATGACTACGCTGGCCGCCGCCACCAACGGGTCCACGGCCAGATGCGGCATCGAGCCGTGGCCACCGACGCCTTCAATCGTCACCGTGAGCAGATCCTGCGAGGCCATCATCGGCCCTTCGCGAAAGCCCAGATGCCCGGCCGGCAGGCCCGGCATGTTGTGCATGCCGAACAGGGCGTCGCAGGGAAAACGTTCGAGCAAGCCATCGGCAAGCATCGCTTCGGCGCCGCCCTGGCCTTCTTCGGCGGGCTGGAAAATCAGAGTCAGGGTGCCGTCGAACTGGCGAGTCGCTGCCAGGTAGCGCGCCGCACCCAGCAACATGGTGGTGTGGCCGTCGTGCCCACAGGCGTGCATGCAGCCCTGATGCCGGCTGCTGTAGGCCGCACCGGTGTTCTCGATGATCGGCAACGCATCCATGTCGGCGCGTATCCCGAGCTTGCGCGGGCTGGTGCCGTTGCGCAGGACACCGACTACGCCGGTTTTGCCGATGCCGGTGTGCACCTCATAACCCCACTCTTTCAAGGATTGGGCGACCAGCGCCGAGGTACGGTTTTCCTCGAAGCCGAGTTCAGGGTGGGCGTGGATGTCCTGGCGGGTGGCGTGCAGGTCGCTGGCCACGTCGTTGAGCCAGGCAAGGATGTGCTGATGTCGGGTCATGACGATTGTCCTCGGGCCGGGTGTATTCCCGTTCTTTTTGTTCGCGGTGATTTCGCGACACATCAAGGCAGGTCGCGCTCACTGCCAGATAACCGCGAGTCGCGCGCCAGGACAATCGAATGTGGTTCCACGGTGTGGAACCTGAGGAGCCGATCAATCGAAATTCCCACAGGTGTTGTGTATCTGGAGTCAGGGGTCCAAGCGACAGCCCTGACGCTCGCCGATCCAGGTCGCGCTGTTGCTGCGCCCCAACCCGCTGACGGTGATGCGTTTGGTCGCGGCGTCATCGTTAAAGCCGTTGGTCGGCAGCCACTGTTTCACGTAGCTGTGGCAATACGCCGAGTCATTGTTCATCACATATCGACACGAGCAATATTCCTTGGCGGTGTAGGCGCTGATGATGTCCGGGAATGCCCAGAGCGCCACGCGCTCCTGCCAGCCCCATCCAAGCAAGGCGACCAGCAGAATCAACAACACCGTGCTGAACGGTCGTCGACGCACAAATGAACGACGGCTCATGGCTGCACCTTCCCGGCAAAGGCCTTGAGCGCGAGTTTGAGCAGTTCGTTGTGCCGGTAACTTCCATCACGGTCATCGCCGTAACGCACGATGACCAGGCTTTCGCTGGGGATCACGTACATCGCCTGCCCCCAATGGCCCAGCGCGGCGAAGGTATCGGCGGGGGCATCGGGCCAGGGTTGTGCCGCGCTATTCACCGCACGGTTCAGCCACCAGTGGCCGCCGGGCACCGCATCATCCTGATTGGCGCGATAGTGGACGAACGGTTCGCGGTTGAACGCAACCCAATCCTTGGGCAGCAATTGCCGATCGCCCCAGCGACCATCACGGGCCATCAATAGGCCGATGCGTGCCAGGTCGCGAGCGGTGAGGTAGGCGTAGGACGAGGCGATGAATGTGCCCGTGGCATCGGTTTCCCAGATCGCATGACGAATGCCCAGTGGCTCGAATAATACGGTCCACGGATAGTTCGCATAGCGGTCCGGGCCGACGATGGTTTTCAGCGCGGCGGACAACAGGTTGCTGTCACCGCTGGAATAGCGAAACGCCTGCCCCGGTGCGGCATAGGTGTCGTGAGCGGCGGTGAACGCGGCCATGTCCGGGTGGCCACGGGTGTAAAGCATGGCAACCACCGAGGACTTCAACGGTGCGTATTCATAATCCTCCTGCCAGTCGAAGCCCGATGCCCAGTGCAGCAGGTCGGCCAGGGTCATCTCAGGGTATTTTTTTAGCGGCGGATAGAATTGGGCAACCGGGTCCTGCAGTTTGAACCGGCCTTCGCCATAGGCCACGCCGAGGACCGTGGCCATCAGGCTCTTGCTGATTGACCAGGTCAGGTGCGGCGTCTCGGCGGTGGTCGGGCCGGCGTAGCGCTCGTAGATCAACTGGCCGTCGCGGATCACCAGCAAGGCGTCGGTGCGGATGCCTTGGTGAGTGGTGTCATCACGAGGTGGGAAGGCGTATGCCTCAAGTGCCTGAAGCGCCGGGCCGGTGATGGTGGGGCCGGTGGGCCATTGCTCGGCGGGCCAGTTTTCAGCGCGGGCTGTGAGGCTGAGCAAGAGGATGAAAAATAAGGACAAGCCTTTGAACATGGCGAGGGCTCAGGGTGAATAACCTGCTGAGCCTAGCCGAGGTTGATGACAGTTCCGGGATTTGTGTTGCCCTTGCTCGCGAAGAGGACCGTCAGATCGCCGCCAACGCCTTGGCCAACCGTTTCACCCGCGCGCCCGCAGCCAGATCCATCACCGCTTGATCGCGCTGCCACATCGCTGCCCACTCCGACGGTCCTTCGACCAGCGCCTTATTGACTTCAGCCTTGAGCCCCTCGAACTGCGCAAACAATCCACCCAGCAATACATGTCCAGCTTGATTGCCGGGCGCCTGGCGGCTGACTTCGGCACAACCGGCCAGCAGCGCCAGTAAACGCAGTTGCAGGGATTGCGGCCAATCGCTGTCCTGGCCGACGCCATATAGCCATGCCGTCATCGCGCTCAGCACATAAATGTCTTCCAGGGTGCGAAACGGTTTGACGTAGGCATCCCAGCCATCCCCCGCCAGCAATTCGCACAGCGCGTTATCCAAAAACAACCGACCGTGGCTGATGTCCGGCATCAACGGGATCGCCGGGAGTTTTTCCACCCGCACCCCCGGCTCATCGGGATAGACCACCGCCAGGCTCAGGCGAGGATTTTCGCCGGGTTGTTCGCAACGCGCAGCGACCAGCAACCAGTCGGCGGCGTCGCCCGCGGTGACGAAATCCTTTTGCCCGCTCAAGCGCAAATCCCTAAGGCGAGTCTGCATGCTTGCCACCCGCAGGCTGCGTTGTTCGGTGGCGCACAGGGCGCCGAGGCTGGGCGGCGCGCTCGGCCAGAGCATGCGCAACGCCGCCTGATACCCCACCAGAAACGCCAGCCCCGGCGTCGCCATCATGCGTCCACCGACCACCGCCAGTTCAAACGGGGTGACGTTGCCCAACTGCTGCAACAGAGTCGAGAAACCCTCGCCCAGGTCCGGGTAGGCGGGCAAGCGATCGCGGCGATTCAACAGGGTTTGCCAGGGCATAAGAGGCTCCTTGTGGGCTGTCATATAAGCATCACCAAAGCTTAACGGCGATGACACCGGGGCTACATAGCCTGACTTTGCACAACAAGGCTGGATAAAGAAAGTCGATCCGCTGTAACCCAAAGACGGGTGAGCAGCCCGCACGGAGATTCGCCATGACTCAGATCGCCCGCATCAGCGACACCGGCAACGAACGCCGCCTGCAAGCCGAACGCCTGGTGGGCGCCGAGGCTTTGCAAGAGGCACAGGCTTTGCGCTTCAACGTGTTCAGCGGCGAGTTCAATGCCAAGTTGAAAGGCGCCGAGCAGGGTCTGGACATGGACGACTACGATGTTCACTGTGCCCATATCGGTGTGCGCGACTTGAACACCGGGCGCCTGGTGGCGACCACCCGCTTGCTCGACCACACAGCGGCCAGCAGCCTGGGTAAATTCTACAGCGAAGAAGAGTTCAGCCTGCATGGCCTGGTCCATCTGCAAGGCCCGATCCTGGAAATTGGCCGTACCTGTGTCGACCCGGCCTACCGCAACGGCGGCACCATCGCCGTGCTCTGGGGCGAACTGGCCGAAGTGCTGAACCAGGGCGGCTACAGCTATTTGATGGGTTGCGCGAGCATCCCGATGCAGGATGGAGGCATCCAGGCCCATGCGATCATGCAGCGTCTGCGCGAACGTTACCTGTGCACCGAACACCTGCGGGCCGAGCCGAAAAAACCCCTGCCGAGCCTGGATATCCCCTCGAACGTCATCGCGGAAATGCCGCCGCTGCTCAAGGCCTACATGCGCCTGGGGGCGAAGATTTGCGGGGAGCCGTGCTGGGACGAAGACTTCCAGGTCGCCGACGTGTTCATCCTGCTCAAGCGCGACGAACTCTGCCCGCGCTACGCCAAACACTTCAAGGCGGCTGTGTAATGCGCCGGTTGCGCGTGTACGCGCGAGTCGCGCGAGTGCTGCTGGTGGTTGCGCTCGGCCTGGGCATGGCCACTGTGTTCGGCGTGTTCGAACGCCTGGGCCTGGCTCACTCGATGATCCGCCGCCAGCGCTGGTCGCGGTTTTTCATGGCGCGCCTGAGTAACGCCCTGCCCTTCGATGTCACTGTGCACGGTGAACTGCCGAGGGCGCCGATGCTCTGGGTCAGCAACCATGTGTCCTGGACTGACATACCGCTGCTGGGGATGCTCACGCCGCTGTCGTTCCTGTCCAAGGCCGAAGTGCGCACCTGGCCGGTGGCGGGCTGGCTGGCCGCCAAGGCTGGCAGCCTGTTTATCCGTCGTGGTTCGGGCGACAGCCAATTGATCCGCAAACAAATGACCCGCCACCTGCAACAGGCGCATCCGCTGCTGATGTTCCCGGAAGGCACCACCACCGATGGCCGTTCGCTGCGCACTTTCCACGGTCGCTTGCTGTCGGCGGCGATCGATTCAGAAGTGAAGCTGCAGCCGGTGGCAATTCGTTATGTGCGCGATGGCCAAGCCGATACGCTGGCGCCGTTCATTGGCGATGATGATTTGCTGTCGCACCTGATGCGGTTGTTTGCCAATGACCGCGGCGCGGTGGAGATTCATCTGCTCAAGCCGATCCCTTGCGAAGGCCGCGAGCGTGCCGTGCTGGCGTTCGAAGCGCAGCAGGCGGTGCACAAAGCGTTGTTTGGCGCCGTGGTCGAGCCTCAACAAGCCCCGATGCGTCCTGCGATTGCAGCCTGAACAAAGATCCCCTGTGGGAGCGAGCCTGCTCGCGAATGCAGTCTGTCATCCAACATTGATGTCGACTGATACACCGCATTCGCGAGCAGGCTCGCTCCCACATTAAATCTGCGGCCTTGCAGCAAATGCCTGAAGCTGCGGATAGAACAACCGGAAATCCTCGCTCAACGGCTCATACAACACCCGCAATTCCTGCATCGCGCCGGCCAGCTCTTCGGGTCGGGTCAAGCGCCGCGAAATCCCCCGCAACACCTGTTCCAGCACTTCAAACTCCTGATACGAACCCAACCAGTCATTGGCCACCATGTGCGGCGCGATCCGCGCCAGGCGCTCCGGCAGTTGCGGCTGGCTGGACAGCACCCGGTACACGTCAGAGGTGAACAACTCCAGCGGCCGGTCCGCGTACAAAGCCCAGTCCCGTGCCAGGCAGTGATCGAAAAACACGTCGAGAACGATCCCGGCATAACGCCGGCGGGTCAGGGAAAAACGCGACAACGAGGCATCCACCAACGGATGGCGGTCGGTGAACACGTCGATGCTGCGATGCAGCTGGATGGCCGCCTCGATCTCCGGGTCGAACTGCCCTTGCAGCCGTCCCTTGACGAAATCGCCATAGAGACTGCCGAGCAATTGAGCGGGACGCTGGCCACCGAGGTGAAGATGTGCGAGATAGTTCATCCGCGCAGCTTAGCACTGCGCCTTTGATTCTTTACAATCATCGCATCGTTATAACCCGATATACCGATTTATGCAGTCGTCAGATCGAAATCATATTGGTGTATCGCGAAATAACGATTTAAAGTTCGCTTCATCGCGATATAGCGTTTTACTAATCACGAGCCCCCGATCATGAACCTTGACCTCGACGAAATTATAAAAGCCCTGGCGCACCCGGTACGGCGAGACATCCTGCACTGGCTAAAAGACCCGACCGTCGAATTCCCCGATCAGTCTCACAGCAACGAGCACGGCGTTTGCGCCGGGCAGATCGATCAACGTTGCGGCCTGTCGCAGTCCACGGTGTCCGCCCATTTGGCGACCCTGCAACGCGCCGGCCTGATCAGCAGCCGCAAAGTTGGCCAGTGGCATTTTTTCAAACGTAACGAGGAAACCATTCAGGAGTTCCTCCGCATCTTCAGTAAAGAGCTCTGACCCTTAACGTCAGCCGGCTGACAAGGAATCAATCATGCCCCTCTCGCTACTCATCCTGGCGTTAAGCGCCTTCGCCATCGGCACGACCGAATTCGTCATCATGGGCCTGCTGCCCAACGTGGCGGCCGACCTCGGTGTGTCGATCCCCGGGGCCGGCTGGTTGGTGACCGGTTACGCCCTGGGCGTGGCCATCGGTGCGCCGTTCATGGCGCTGGCGACCGCCAGGCTGCCGCGCAAGGCCGCCCTGGTTACGTTGATGGGCATCTTCATTGTCGGCAACCTGCTCTGCGCGGTGGCCAGTGACTACAACGTGCTGATGTTCGCCCGTGTCGTCACCGCCCTGTGCCACGGAGCTTTCTTCGGTATCGGTTCGGTGGTAGCGGCGGGCCTGGTGCCGGCCAACAAACGCGCCTCGGCCGTGGCGCTGATGTTCACCGGCCTGACCCTGGCCAACGTCCTCGGCGTGCCGCTGGGCACCGCGCTCGGTCAGGAAGCCGGCTGGCGCTCGACCTTCTGGGCGGTGACCGTGATCGGCGTCATTGCACTGATCGGCCTGATCCGCTTCCTGCCGGCCAAACGCGACGAAGAAAAACTCGACATGCGCGCCGAACTGCGTGCCCTCAAAGGCGCCGGTATCTGGTTGTCCCTGAGCATGACCGCGCTGTTCGCCGCTTCGGTGTTCACCCTGTTCACTTATGTGGCGCCACTGTTGGGCGAAGTCACTGGCGTCTCGCCCCGTGGCGTGACCTGGACCCTGATGCTCATCGGCCTGGGCCTGACCGTCGGCAACATCATTGGCGGCAAGCTGGCGGACAAGGGCCTGGCCGCGACGCTGATCGGCGTCTTCATCTCGATGGCCGTGGTGTCCACGGTGCTGACCTGGACCAGCGTCGCGCTGATTCCGACTGAAATCACCCTGTTTCTCTGGGCCACCGCGTGTTTCGCCGCCGTGCCTGCCCTGCAAGTCAACGTGGTGACCTACGGCAAGGCGGCACCGAACCTGGTCTCGACCCTGAACATCGGCGCCTTCAACGTCGGCAACGCCTTGGGCGCCTGGGTCGGTGGCAGCGTCATCGCCCACGGTTTCGGCCTGACCAGCGTGCCCCTGGCGGCAGCGGCCCTGGCGGTACTCGCCCTTGTGGCGACCCTGATCACTTTCCGTCAGAGCGGTAATCCCGAACTGGCTCCTGCTACCTACTAACTCACTGATACCTCACGAGGGTGCATTTCATGACGACTATTTTCGATCCGATCAAACTGGGCGACATCGAGCTGGCCAACCGCATCATCATGGCCCCGCTGACCCGCTGCCGCGCCGACGAAGGTCGGGTGCCCAACGCGCTGATGGCCGAGTACTACGTTCAACGCGCCTCGGCCGGCCTGATCCTCAGCGAAGCCACCTCGGTGACCCCGATGGGCGTCGGCTACCCGGATACCCCGGGCATCTGGTCCAACGACCAGGTACGCGGCTGGTCCAACGTGACCAAGGCGATCCACGGCGCTGGCGGCAAGATCTTCCTGCAACTGTGGCACGTGGGCCGAGTCTCCCACGAGTCCTACTTGAACGGCGAAGCGCCGGTCGCTCCGAGTGCCATCCAGCCCAAAGGCCACGTCAGTCTGGTTCGCCCATTGTCCGACTACCCGACGCCACGCGCGCTGGAAACCGCTGAGATCGCCGACATTGTCGACGCTTACCGCGTCGGCGCCGAAAACGCCAAGGCTGCCGGGTTCGATGGCGTGGAAATCCATGGCGCCAACGGCTACCTGCTCGACCAGTTCCTGCAAAGCAGCACCAACCAGCGCACCGACCACTACGGCGGCTCCCTGGAAAACCGTGCCCGCCTGCTGCTGGAAGTGACCGATGCCGCGATCGAAGTCTGGGGCGCAGGCCGGGTCGGCGTACACCTGGCACCGCGCGCCGACGCCCATGACATGGGTGACGACAACCTGGCCGAAACCTTCACCTACGTCGCTCGCGAACTGGGCAAACGTGGCATCGCCTTCATCTGCTCCCGCGAAAAAGAAGCCGACGACAGCCTCGGCCCACAGATCAAGGAAGCCTTCGGCGGCCCGTACATCATCAACGAACGCTTCACCAAGGACAGCGCCAACGCCTGGCTGACCGCCGGCAAGGCCGATGCCGTCGCCTTCGGCATCCCGTTCATCGCCAACCCGGACCTGCCGGCACGCCTGAAAGCCGATGCACCGCTGAACGAGCCACGTCCGGAACTGTTCTACGGCAAAGGTCCGGTGGGTTACATTGACTACCCGACGTTGTAATCGTCAGCCGTTGAAATGCAAAAGCCCCGGACTCGTGAGAGCCGGGGCTTTTTTTTGGTTCTTCACGGATTACCGGGAAAGACGCTCTTGATCTTCATAAAGAAAAACTCGCTATCCCGGTAACCGTACGCCATCCGCTTGATGACCTTTATTCGATTGTTTATTCCTTCCAACTGACCGGTGTGCATCGGCCAACGAACCCGACTTACGATGCCCCGCCAGTAACCCTTTAGTCGTTTGGCAAATTGGATCAGGGCCGGAATTGCGCTTTCATGAGCATGGCGCAGCCATTGCTTCCAGGCCGATCTCCAAGCCCAGGCGGTACTCGGTGCCCAGAGTGTTTTGAGTTCAGCCTTCATCAAATAGACCGTCATCAGTGATTGGTTGGCTGCCAATAAATCCTGCAGGTGAACCTCTTGTTCAGGTGTTTTCAGATTCTGCGGATTGCGCAGCAACAGCCATCGCGCTTGTTTGATGACCTTGCGAGACGGCTTGTCGTGACGTAGCCGGTTGGCTTCGTCGACGCGGACCCGGTCAATGACCTCTCGGCCGTATTTGGCCACTACGTGAAACAGGTCGTAGACCACTCGCGCTTTCGGGCAGTGCTGACGAACTTCCAGGTCAAAAGCGGTGTTCATGTCCATCGCCACCGCTTCGATTTTGGCGCAACCTTCTGGCCCAAGTTCTTCGAAGAACGGTCTGATCGCCGCCCGGCTGCGGCCTTCGCCGATCCACAGAACCCGTCGTGTGTCGGCATCCAGAACAACGCTGGCGTAGCGATGCCCTTTGAACAGCGCGAACTCATCCATCACCAAACGTCGTGGTTGCGCCTTCGGCAGTTCGCTCAATACCGCCTGTAGGGCGCGACGTTCCAGCAATCTAACCGTGTCCCAATGCAGGCCAAACATTTGGGCCACGTGCAGAGTGGGAAGACGCTCGCAAGCCTGAATAACCGCATCGGCCAAGCGGCGCGTCATGCGCGCATAGCGATCCAGCCAACTGACGGCCTCCATGCGTTTGCCACAATCGCGGCAGCCAACTCGCCTGAGCAAAACGTTGAGGCGTACCGCACGGCCAAGAATGGGCAAATCACGAACGACTCGCTCGCAATACTCATGAGTGGTTGAACAGGTTTTTTGGCAGCCGCCACAGGAAGGGAATCGGGTGGCGTGGGGTGCTAGATCAATCTGGAGGGCGTCACCATCAGGCTTGATGTTGACGACAGAAAAGCCCTCCCAAAAAGGAAGGAAAGTATTAATATCGCGCATAAGAACGCCGGTTTGTTAGATGTGTTTGCTCGCACGAACATCATCAATCAAATCGGCGTTCTTGTTTCTGTGTTTCCCGGGATTCCGTGAAGAACCTTTTTTTTTGGGTAAAATCATCCAGGTAATACAAGCCTCGCATGACAACCTGAGGCTGCGGTCGTTGGCCGTAGAGCGCTTGGTCCACAAAAGCTCAAACTGTCCTCTGTCCCAGGACAAAGGACAGTTGCTAGCCGAGGACAGATGAACGATCAAGACGGTACGCTTGCTGATCAAAGAGGAATGTTTTTTCGCCTGATGTTTAGTTCCGTTTATTTAAGGTGTCGAAATATCGGATGACGCCTTAGGAGGTTGTAGGCAAACTCCGAATCTCGCTTTTGGGCACTTTGATGCCTTGTTGCGCTTTTCTTTGACGGGGTAGTCTCCGGGCGTCGCTGAACATTCAGCGATCGGGCTTGGAAACCCGTCGAGCAAAGCAAAAGCATGCCCACATGAGCGTAGCCGTTTTTCGGCTGCAATCCTCTGTCATGGCGGCTGTGCGTGGGACGTCTTCGGACGTGCCGGTTTTCCTTAGCTCCCGGTTTTCCAACCTGCGCACAGCTGCCACCCATTCGCTTGGAAACGAACGTGGTAGCTCCAAAAGCTTAGGAGTTACACCATGACCAAACCAAATCCGCCCTCACCCTCAGAACTGAAAACCGTCGGTTTCACCCCCTTCCTGTACCTCTCGAATCAACCCCTGCTCCACGTCTGCCGAGACGTCCCCATCGTAGACGCGCTGGCCCAAGCCTCTAATCTGTTGTTCCTCGCCAGGGAACTCACCGTGGATGCTGCCTATGCCAAAGACACCGACCGCCACGCCTGGGCGGCGCATTATCTGACGGCGATGAGTAAAGCCGTGATCGATGATGTGACGAAGGTGTTGGAGCGTGGGGCTGATCGCAATCGTAAGTAAGCCGTGTAATAGCGATAACTCATGAACTCGAAAGCTTCGACTCCAGAGAGCCGGGGCTTTTTATTGACTGGGTTTGGCGCAGCTTCTGTGGGAGCGAGCCTGCTCGCGAAATACCCGAGGGCGCTGCGGGGTATCTGGTTTTACGCGTTATTGCTCACGACCTTCGCGAGCAGGCTCGCTCCCACAGGAAATTGAGTAAACCCGCGAGAGTCAGATCGGCTGCCTGGCCGCCATCGCTGCGATGCGGCGACCCGACAAGCTCGCTCCCGCAGGGGACGGCGTACACCCACCAAGCAGGTCGAGTGTCAGCTCGCCTCGCTTGCTTTTGATTCACCCGCCCCTTCGGGAGGCTGAGTGGAGGCGTTTATCCGAGGAGTGGCGCGTAGCGCCGTTCGACGTAGTCGAACACGCTGCATGTAGGTGCAGCGAAGCCAACCGGAGGGCAGTGTCCCCGGATGAATGCCGGAGCGAAGGAACGCCGAGCCTTGGCGAGGGGCCGGACGCCGGGGCGAGACCTTTGCTTCCTTTGGGGCGTTTGCCAAAGGGAGTCGGCCGTCAGGGCGAAACCGCCAGTGGCCGTTACCGAAGAAATGGATACGTACCCGGTCAGCAAGAGACAAGTCGGCTATCAGGCCGCCTTCGCGAGCAGGCTCGCTCCCACAGGGATCGATTCTGCACCCGGCATTCGCGCTTTCTCACAGGGAGGACACAAAATCCCTACAAAATACCGAGCTTGCTACCTGTCAACCTGCCGAACAGGCGTATATAAAAGCACCCTTCTGCAGTAGCGCACGTGAAGAACCGTTCATCTTCGGCCTCAACGGTTGACCACGAGAAGCCGATTACGCATGTTGTTTCATTTACGCAAGCTGGGGCTGAAACGCAGCATATCCAGCCCGGTATCGACCCAACGCTCGGCCTCGGTGTGCAGCTGGAAACTGTCCGGCGCGAGCAACCATTGGTACAACAGGCCGTCTATATAAGCATGAATGCTGATGGCGGCACGGGCGGTGTCGAGATCTTCCGGCAGCTGCCCGCGGTTCACGGCATTGCGCAGGGTCAGGCCGATGCGCATGTTGCAGTCCAGGCTGGCGGTCCGGCGCTGCTGGCGCAGATCGCACATTTCATCGGTGAATTCGCACTTATGAAACAGAATTTCGTTGATGCGCCGGGTCTTGGGATCGAGCGCAACTTCATGAAACAAATGAATCAGCAGCCGGCGCATGCAGCCCAGCGGGTCGAGTTCGTCTTCGCTCTCCGCGGCCTTGGCCAGTTCATCAAGGGGTTCATGCAAGCTGTCGAGCATGGCCTGCACCAGATCGGCCTTGTTGCTGAAATGCCAATAGATGGCGCCACGGGTGACGCCGGCCAGGGTCGCGATGTCCGCCAGCGTCGTGCGGGCCACGCCCCGCTCGAAAAAGGCTTTTTCGGCCGCCTCGAGTATCTGGCTGCGGGTTTCTTGAGCTTCCTCTTTGGTGCGACGGACCATGGCAGTACAACCTCAATCAGGGTGCTTCAGCGATGTCTGAATATCAGCTGAATAAAAGTGGGGCGAGCGTTCTTGGGCATCGTCCCCGGGCCTACAAATCGAACCTTGCGACGGCTTCTGTAACAGCGAGGGTACACAGCCAAGGTATTTACAAACAACCGTGAATGTAAGTATATTCCTTAGCAAGCTACTTATCCACCCGGTACCCCATTTTTAACGTTCCATCTTTTCTTGTGCGTTTTTTGCGCGCCTGACCCGAGGATTTTCATGCAATTCAAGCCAGCTGTTACCGCTCTGGTCGCCGCCGTCGCCCTTGCATCGCTGCTCAGTGGATGCAAAAAGGAAGAAGCGGCACCCGCCGCACCACCGCCTCAGGTCGGCGTCGTCACCCTGCAGCCGCAAACGTTTACGTTGACTTCCGAACTGCCGGGCCGCACCAGCGCGTTCCGCATCGCCGAAGTGCGTCCGCAGGTCAATGGCATCATTCTCAAGCGTCTGTTCAAGGAAGGCGGCGATGTCAAAGCCGGCCAGCAGCTGTACCAGATCGATCCGGCGGTCTATGAAGCGACCCTGAAAAGCGCCGAGGCCAACCTGCGCTCGACCAAGTCGATCTCCGACCGCTACCAGCAACTGGTCAACGAGCAAGCCGTGAGTCGTCAGGAATACGACACCGCCGTGGCCAACCGCCTGCAATCGGAAGCCGCCCTGCAATCGGCCCAGATCAACGTGCGCTACACCAAGGTCTACGCACCGCTGACCGGCCGTATCGGTCGCTCTTCGGTAACCGAAGGCGCGCTGGTCAGCAACGGCCAGACCGAAGCCATGGCCGTCATTCAGCAACTGGACCCGATCTACGTCGACGTCACCCAGTCTTCGGTCGAACTGCTGCAATTGCGCCGTGAATTGGAAAGCGGCCGCCTGCAGAAGGCCGGCGACAATGCAGCAAAGGTCAAGCTGACCCTTGAGGACGGCAGCCATTACCAGCAGGAAGGCAAGCTGGAGTTCTCCGAAGTCTCGGTTGACCAGACCACCGGCTCCGTGACCCTGCGTGCCGTGTTCCCGAACCCTGATCACACCCTGCTGCCAGGCATGTTCGTGCACGCCCAGTTGCAGACCGGTGTGAACAGCGCGGCGATTCTGGCCCCGCAGCAAGGCGTGACCCGCGACCTCAAAGGCTCCCCGACCGCGCTGGTCGTCGGTCCCGACAACAAGGTCGAACTGCGCCAGCTCAAGGCCAGCCGCACCGTGGGCAACCAATGGCTGATCGAAGACGGCCTGAAGGCCGGCGATCGCCTGATCACCGAAGGACTGCAATTCGTCAAACCTGGCATCGAAGTCAAGGCCAGTGAGGCGACCAACGTTGGCGCAAGGAACCCGGCCCCCGCGAAAGCAGCTGAACAGGCTTCCGTCGGCAAAGGGGAGTAAACCATGTCGAAATTTTTTATCGACCGTCCGATTTTTGCCTGGGTAATTGCCCTGGTGATTATGCTGGTCGGGGCACTATCGATCCTCAAACTGCCGATCAACCAATACCCGAGCATTGCGCCGCCCGCGATCGCCATCTCCGTGACCTACCCGGGCGCTTCCGCGCAGACCGTACAGGACACCGTGGTGCAGGTGATCGAACAGCAGCTCAACGGTATCGACAACCTGCGTTATGTGTCTTCGGAAAGTAACTCCGACGGCACCATGACCATCACCGCGACCTTCGAGCAAGGCACCAACTCCGACACCGCACAGGTTCAGGTCCAGAACAAGCTGAACCTGGCCACCCCGCTGCTGCCGCAAGAAGTGCAGCAGCAGGGTATCCGCGTGACCAAGGCAGTGAAAAACTTCCTGTTGGTGATCGGCGTGGTGTCCCGTGACGGCAGCATGACCAAGGACGACCTGTCCAACTACATCGTGTCCAACATGCAGGACCCGATCTCGCGGACGGCCGGTGTCGGTGACTTCCAGGTATTCGGCTCCCAATACGCCATGCGTATCTGGCTCGATCCGGCCAAGTTGAACAACTACAACCTGACCCCGATTGACGTCAAAACCGCCATCGCCGCACAAAACGTCCAGGTCTCGTCCGGTCAGCTCGGCGGCTTGCCTGCCCTGCCCGGCACGCAGCTGAACGCGACGATCATCGGCAAGACCCGCCTGCAGACCGCTGAGCAGTTCGAAAAGATCCTGCTCAAGGTCAACAAGGACGGTTCCCAGGTTCGCCTGAAAGATGTCGCCGACGTCGGTCTGGGGGGTGAAAACTACAGCATCAACGCTCAGTTCAACGGCGCTCCGGCGTCCGGCCTGGCGGTGAAACTGGCCACCGGTGCCAACGCCCTCGACACGGCGAAAGCCCTGCGCAAGACCATCGATAACCTCAAGCCATTCTTCCCGCAAGGGATGGAAGTGGTGTTCCCGTACGACACCACCCCGGTGGTGACCGAATCGATCAAGGGCGTGGTTCACACCCTGGTTGAAGCGGTCGCGCTGGTGTTCCTGGTGATGTTCCTGTTCCTGCAAAACTTCCGCGCCACGGTCATCACCACAATGACCGTGCCGGTGGTATTGCTCGGTACGTTCGGCATCCTCGCCGCCGCCGGTTTCAGCATCAACACCCTGACCATGTTCGGTATGGTGCTGGCCATCGGCTTGCTGGTGGACGACGCCATCGTCGTGGTGGAAAACGTCGAACGGGTGATGAGCGAAGAAGGCCTGTCACCCAAGGAAGCCACCAAGAAATCCATGGGGCAAATCCAGGGCGCCCTGGTCGGTATCGCTCTGGTGCTGTCGGCAGTACTGCTGCCGATGGCGTTCTTCAGCGGCTCCACGGGTGTGATCTACAAGCAGTTCTCGATCACCATCGTCTCGGCCATGGCCCTGTCGGTACTGGTTGCGCTGATCTTCACCCCGGCGCTGTGCGCCACCATGCTCAAGCCGATTCCGAAAGGCGAGCACGGCACGCCCAAACGCGGCTTCTTCGGCTGGTTCAACCGTAACTTCGACCGTGGCGTTCGCAGCTACGAGCGCGGCGTGGGCAACATGCTGGCGCAAAAAGCACCCTACCTGCTGGCCTACATCCTCATCGTGGTCGGCATGATCTGGCTGTTCACCCGTATTCCGACGGCTTTCCTGCCGGAAGAAGACCAGGGCGTACTGTTCGCCCAGGTGCAGACACCGGCCGGTTCGACGTCCCAGCGTACCCAGGTGGTCGTGGACGAGATGCGTGAGTTCTTGTTGCGTCCAGGCAAGGAAGGCGGTGAAGGCGATGCGGTGAACTCGGTGTTTACCGTGACCGGCTTCAACTTCGCCGGTCGTGGCCAGAGTTCGGGCATGGCGTTCATCATGCTCAAGCCGTGGGATGAACGTAACGCCGACAACAGCGTGTTCAAGGTTGCAGCCCGCGCGCAACAGCACTTCTTCACCTTCCGTGACGCCATGGTGTTCGCCTTTGCGCCACCGGCGGTACTGGAGCTGGGTAACGCCACCGGTTTCGACGTGTTCCTGCAAGACCGCGCCGGTATCGGTCACGACAAGCTGATGGAGGCCCGTAACCAGTTCCTCGGTATGGCCGCGCAAAGCAAAGTGCTGACGCAAGTGCGTCCGAACGGCCTGAACGACGAACCGCAATACCAGCTGGAAATCGATGACGAGAAGGCCAGTGCCCTGGGCATTACCATCGCCGACATCAACAACACCCTGTCGATTGCTTTGGGCAGTAGCTACGTCAATGACTTCATTGACCGCGGTCGGGTGAAGAAGGTGTACGTGCAAGGCCGCCCCGGTGCGCGCATGAGCCCTGAAGACCTGCAGAAGTGGTACGTGCGCAACAGCGTCGGCACCATGGTTCCGTTCTCGGCGTTCGCCAAGGGCGAGTGGATCTACGGCTCGCCGAAACTGGCCCGTTACAACGGCGTGGAAGCGATGGAAATCCTCGGTGCCCCGGCACCCGGTTATTCCACCGGTGAAGCCATGGCCGAAGTCGAAGCCCTGGCCCAGAAGCTGCCGGCCGGTGTCGGTATTTCCTGGACCGGTCTGTCTTACGAGGAACGTCTGTCCGGCTCCCAGGCACCAGCGCTGTACGCCCTGTCGCTGCTGATGGTGTTCCTGTGTCTGGCGGCGTTGTATGAAAGCTGGTCGATTCCGATCGCGGTGATGTTGGTGGTACCGCTGGGGATCATTGGTGCGCTGATGGCCACCAGCCTGCGCGGTTTGTCCAACGACGTGTACTTCCAGGTGGGCTTGTTGACGACCATCGGCCTGGCGGCGAAAAACGCCATTCTGATTGTCGAGTTCGCCAAGGAACTGCACGAGCAAGGACGCAGCCTGCGCGAGGCGGCGATCGAAGCCAGCCGCATGCGTCTGCGCCCGATCATCATGACCTCGCTCGCCTTCGTTCTCGGTGTGGTCCCCCTGGCGATTTCCACGGGCGCAGGTTCCGGTAGCCAGCATGCCATCGGTACCGGTGTGATTGGCGGTATGATCACCGCCACCGTACTGGCAATCTTCTGGGTCCCATTGTTCTTCGTCACCGTATCGTCCTTGGGCCAGCGCAAAGTCGCCGACCAGGACGCTGCCATTGAACCTTCTAAAGAGGCTGGCTAATGAGCAAGTCGCTACTCTCCCTGGCAGTCGCCGCCTTCGTGCTCGGTGGCTGCTCGCTGATACCTGATTATCAGCAGCCGGATGCTCCGGTGGCAGGTCAGTACCCGCAAGGTCCGGCGTACTCGCCGGCCCAGGCGCCTGAACAGGCGGCTGCAGAGCAAGGCTGGAAGCAGTTTTTCCATGATCCGGCGTTGCAGCAGCTGATCCAGGTGGCCCTGGAAAACAACCGTGACCTGCGTGTCGCGGCCCTGAACATCGACGCTTTTGCGGCTCAATACCGCATCTCCCGCGCCGATCTGTTCCCGGCCGTTTCGGCCAACGGCACCGGCAGCCGCCAGCGTGTTCCGGCCAATGCTTCGCAAACCGGCGAGGCGGACATCACCAGTTCCTACTCGGCCACCGTCGGTATCAGCGCCTATGAACTCGACCTGTTCGGTCGGATTCGCAGCCTGAACGAAGAAGCGCTGCAGAAATACTTCGCCACCGAAGAAGGCCGGCGCAGCACCCAGATCAGCCTGGTGGCCAGTGTGGCCAATGCCTACCTGACCTGGCAGGCGGACAAGGAACTGCTGAAACTGACCCAGGACACCCTGGCCGCGTTCGAGGAGAGCTACAAGCTCACCGCCCGCAGCAACGAAGTGGGCGTCGCCTCGGCGTTGGACCTGGCGCAGTCGCGGACCTCGGTGGAGAACGCCCGTGCGCAACTGGCCCGCTACACCCGCCAGGTCGCCCAGGATGAAAACAGTCTGGTGCTGCTGCTCGGCACCGGCATCCCTGCCAACCTGCAAGCAGCCAAACCGCTGTCGGATGATCTGCTGAGCGACGTACCGCCTGGCCTGCCATCGGACCTGCTGCAGCGTCGTCCGGACATCCTGCAAGCCGAGTACAACCTCAAGGCCGCCAACGCCAACATCGGTGCGGCGCGGGCTGCGTTCTTCCCGAGCATCAGCCTGACCGCCAATGCCGGGACCCTGAGTCCGGACCTGTCCGGGCTGTTCAAGGGCGGTTCGGGCACCTGGCTGTTCCAGCCGCAGATCAACCTGCCGATCTTCAACGCCGGCAGCCTGCGCGCCAGCCTGGACTACTCGAAAATCCAGAAAGACATTGGCGTGGCGAACTACGAGAAGTCCATTCAAACGGCCTTCCAGGAAGTTGCCGACGGCCTGGCCGCCCGTGAAACCTACACCCATCAGTTACAGGCGCAGCGTGACTTCGTCACCGCCAACCAGGATTACTACCGCCTGGCCGAGCGTCGCTACCGCATCGGTGTCGACAGCAACCTGACCTTCCTCGATGCCCAGCGCCAGCTGTTCAGTGCCCAACAGGCGCTGATCACCGACCGTCTGGCGCAACTGGTCAGTGCGGTCAACCTGTACAAGGCATTGGGCGGTGGCTGGAACGAACAGACGGCGAAGAACGAGCCGTTGAAAGAAGAAGCGCCGAAGCTGAAGTTGTTCTGATAGCGCAGTGAAAACAAAGAGCCCACCGATTGGTGGGCTTTTTGTTGGTTGCGGGAAAAGTGTGTTGTTCTTTATGGCCTCATCGCCAGCAGGCTGGCTCCCACATTCGACCGCGTTCTTTCTGCAAGAACTCGGTTACCTGTGGGAGCCAGCCTGCTGGCGATGGGGCCGGCCAATACAGCACAAAACCCGGATCAATCTTACGTTCGATAATCGCCCAAAACCCGCTTTCAGCAATTGAACCATCCAGTACATTCCCCGCACCATCCGACCCACAAAACCAATAACAACAGGTTCGACACCATGCCCCCGCGCCCCGCCCTGTCCGGTTGATCCCAGGCTTCACCCCAGCATGTCGACTGCATGTCTGCACCTTTTCGGATGCGGCATTACCCCGTTTCATCCCCAAGAATTAGAGAGACCCGAACCCATGACGCCTTCCACCGCGCAGTATTTTGTTCCCAGCCTGATTGCCGTTGCCCTGGCCAGCACTGCCCTGCCCGCCCAGGCCGAGGAGCCGGGCTTTGTCGAAGGCGCCAAGGTCAACCTGAACCTGCGCAATTTCTACATCAACCGCAATTTCACCAACCCGACCAAGGCGCAGGGCAAGGCTGAAGAATGGACACAGAGTTTCATCCTCGACGCCAAGTCCGGGTTTACTCAGGGCACCGTCGGGTTCGGCCTGGACGTGCTGGGGTTGTACTCGGTGAAACTTGATGGCGGCAAAGGCACCGGCGGTACGCAACTGCTGCCGCTCGATAGCGATGGGCGCCCGGCGGACAACTTCGGCCGTACCAACGTGGCGTTCAAGGCCAAACTGTCGCAGACCGAAGTGAAGGTGGGCGAATGGATGCCGGTGCTGCCGATCCTGCGCTCGGACGATGGTCGCTCGCTGCCGCAAACCTTCCGTGGCGGCCAGATCACCTCGAAGGAAATCAATGGTCTGACGCTCTACGGCGGTCAGTTCCGCCAGAACAGCCCGCGCGACGACAGCAGCATGGATGACATGTCGATGACCGGCAAAGCCGCGTTCACCTCGGACCGGTTCAATTTCCAGGGCGGCGAATACCTGTTCAACGAAAAGCGCACCCAGATCGGTGTGTGGAACGCCGAACTCAAGGACATCTACAGCCAGCAATTCATCAACCTGACCCACAGCCAGCCCGTCGGCGACTGGACCCTGGGCGCCAACCTGGGTTTCTTCTACGGCAAGGATGACGGCAGCGCCCGCGCTGGCGAGCTGGACAACAAGACGATGTACGGTCTGTTCTCGGCCAAATACGGTGGAAACACTTTTTACGTAGGTCTGCAAAAACTCACCGGCGACAGCCCGTGGATGCGGGTCAACGGCACCAGCGGCGGCACCCTGGCCAACGACAGCTACAACTCCAGCTACGACAACGCCCGGGAAAAATCCTGGCAAGTGCGCCACGACTACAACTTCGTCGCCCTCGGCGTGCCAGGCCTGACCCTGATGAACCGCTACATCAGTGGCGATAACGTACACACCGGCACGATCACCGATGGCAAGGAATGGGGACGTGAAAGCGAACTGGGCTACACCGTGCAAAGCGGCGCGCTGAAAGACCTGAACGTGAAATGGCGCAACTCGACCATGCGCCGCGACTACAGCAACAACGAGTTCGACGAAAACAGAGTGATCATCAGCTATCCGATCAGCCTGTTGTAAACCCCACTGCCGCCATCGCGGGCAAGCCCGCTCCCACAGGTTTTGTATGTGCCACACGATCTGGGCATGACGCAAAACCTTGTGGGAGCGGGCTTGCCCGCGAAGACGTCAGCTCAAGCAACGAAAATCTCGAAGCTTACTCCCGCGATTCAACCCCCAACTCATCCCACACCGACTCCGCCAGGTGGAACGTCGCATTGGCCGCCGGAATGCCGCAATAAATCGCGCTCTGCATGATCACTTCCTTGATCTCGCCGCGGCTGACGCCATTGTTGGCGGCGGCACGCAGGTGCAGTTTGAGCTCACCCTCGCGGTTCATGCCGATCAACATGGCGATGGTGATCAGGCTGCGGGTGTGGCGCGGCAGGCCCGGACGGGTCCAGATGTCACCCCAGGCGTGGCGGGTGATCATTTCCTGAAACTCCGAGTTGAACTCGGTCAGGGTGGTCAGGCTGCGATCGACATGAGCATCACCCAGTACGGCGCGACGGACCTTCATACCCTCGTCGTAACGTTGTTTCTCGTCCACGGATTTTTCCTCAACGAGCCTGCAGAAAGGCCAGTACGCGATTGCTGAAATCCGCGCCGGCCTGAACGTTGGACAAGTGCGCCGCATAGAACTCGGCGTACTCGGCACCCGGCACGTGTTCCTGAATGAAATGCCCGCCGGACGGTGGCGTGACCGCATCCTGGGTGCCGGCGATCACCAGCAACGGCGTCTTGATCGAGACCAATTGATCGCGGAAATCGGCATCGCGCACCGCTGCGCAATTGGCCGCATAGCCTTGCGGTGAAGTGGCCGCCAGCATGTCGGTGATTTGCTTGGCCGCCGCCGGGTTGGCTTCGGAAAAGTCCGGGGTGAACCAGCGGGCAATCGATGCATCGCGCAGGGCGACCATGGCCGCCTTACCGTCACGCAGTACCGTTTCGATGCGCGGATTCCACACCGATGGATCGCCGATTCTCGCCGCGGTGTTGCACACGATCAGTTTGTTCAGGCGCTCGCCGGCGTTGATGCCCAGCCATTGCCCGATCAGCCCGCCCATGGACAGCCCACAGAAATGTGCGCGTTCGATGTGCAACGCATCCAGCAGCGCCAACACGTCATGGCCCAGTTGTTCGATGCTGTAGGGCCCCGGTGTCACCAGGGATTGGCCGTGACCACGGGTGTCGAAACGCAGCACGCGAAAATGTTCGGTGAACGCCGGAATTTGCGCATCCCACATGTGCAGGTCAGTGCCCAGGGAGTTGGACAGCACCAGCACCGGCGCATCCACCGGGCCATCGAGTTGGTAATGCAGTTCGCCCTCGGCGAGTTGTACAAAAGCCACAGCAATCTCCTTCAGGCAGTCAATGCAGAATGTTCAGCCACCGCTCGCTCGACCCAGGCACGGGCCTGTCCGAGGTAATAAGCGGGGTCCAGCAGATGATCGAGTTCTTCAGCCGACAGCTCGGCTGTCACTTGCGGCTCGTCGCCAAGCACGGCGCGCAGATGACGTTGTTCGGCCACGGCGCGTTTGCAACATTGTTCCAACAGGTGATGCGCGGCGTCGCGCCCGACCCGTTGTGCCAGGACGATGCTCACCGCTTCGGCCAATACCAGGCCTTGGGTCAGATCGAGGTTGCGGACCATGCGCCCGGCGTCCACTTCCAGCCCCTGCGTCACCAACAGCGCTTGCTTCAGGCTGCCGGACACCAGGCAGCAAATCTCCGGCAAGGTTTCCCACTCGGCATGCCACAGGCCGAGACTGCGCTCGTGTTCCTGTGGCATGGCGCTGAATAACGTCGAGAGCAAACCGGGTACACGGGTGGCTGCGCCGATCAACACCGCCGCGCCCACCGGGTTGCGTTTGTGCGGCATGGTCGAAGAACCGCCCTTGCCCGGCGCCGAAGGTTCGAACACTTCGCCCGCTTCAGTCTGCATCAACAGGCTGATGTCGCGACCGAGTTTGCCGAGGCTGCCAGCAATCAACCCGAGTACCGAGCCGAACTCCACCAGGCGATCACGCTGGGTGTGCCAAGGCTGATCGGGCAAGCTCAGTTGCAGCTCTTCGGCCAGCGCCTGGGCAATCGGCATCGCCTGCTCACCAAGCGCCGCGAGGGTGCCGGAAGCGCCTCCGAATTGCAGTACCAGCAAACGCGGCTTGAGCTCTTGCAGACGCTGACGACTGCGGGTGACAGCCCCCAGCCAGCCGGCGATCTTCATGCCGAGGGTGACCGGCGTCGCATGTTGCAACCAGGTACGTCCGGCCAACGGCGTGGCCACATAACGTTGGGCCTGGGTAGCAAGGGTCTGCCCCAGTTGCGCCAGATCGCTGTCGATCAGCGCCAGCGCCTGACGCAGTTGCAGCACCAGACCGCTGTCCATTACATCCTGACTGGTCGCCCCCAGATGCACGTAACGTTCGGCCTCGGCATCCTGCATTGCGATCTGCTTGCCCAATGCCTTGACCAACGGAATCGCAGAATTGCCGGCGCTGGCAATCGCGTCGCCGAGGGCGGCAAAGTCGAAATGCCCGGCCTGGCACGCGGCTTCGATCGGTGCCACCGCGGTTTGCGGAATCAGCCCGACCCGCGCTTCGGCCCGGGCCAGCGCGGCTTCGAAGTCGAGCATGGCCTGGACCCGGCCCTGATCGCAGAACACCTCGCGCATATCGCGTGCAGTGAAATAGGCATCAAACAATTGATTGCCCGGTCGCTGGTTCATAAACAGTCCCTGGAAGTGCGGGCCGGTCAGGCCCGCGGGTAGGAATCAAAGGTCGTGGTGCAAATACTTCGCTTGCTTGGGCAGGCGCAGGCTGAACAGGAACGCGATCGCCATCATCACCGTCACGTACCAGTAGAAGGAGTTCTCCATGCCCACGGCTTTGAGGCTCAGAGCTACATACTCCGCCGATCCGCCGAAGATCGCATTCGCGACCGCATACGCCAGGCCGACACCCAGTGCGCGCACTTCGGGCGGGAACATTTCAGCTTTCACCAGACCGCTGATCGAGGTGTAGAAACTGACGATAGCCAAGGCCAGGGTGATCAGCACAAACGCCACGAACGGGCTGCTGACACTTTTCAGGCTCAGCAGAATCGGCACGGTACACAGCGTACCCAGGGCACCAAACCACAGCATCGAACTACGTCGGCCGATCTTGTCGGCGAGCATGCCGAACAACGGTTGCATGCACATATAAAGGAATAGCGCGCCGGTCATGATGTAACTGGCGGTCTTGGCGTGCATGCCGGCGGTATTCACCAGGTATTTCTGCATGTAGGTGGTGAACGTGTAGAAAATCAGCGAGCCACCGGCGGTGTACCCGAGCACGGTGACGAACGCGGCCTTGTGGTCGCGAAACAGTGCACGGATGCTGCCGGCATCCTTGTTTTCACGCATTTCCTTGCTGGTGGTTTCTTTCAGCGACCGACGCAGATACAGCGACACCAACGCCGCCATGGCACCCACCACAAACGGAATCCGCCAGCCGTAGGCCCGCAAATCTTCTTCTGTCAGGAACTGTTGCAGGATCACCACCAACGACACGGCCAGCAATTGCCCGCCAATCAGCGTGACGTACTGGAACGAGGCGAAGAAACCGCGCTGTCCCTTGAGGGCGACCTCACTCATATACGTGGCGGTGGTGCCGTACTCACCGCCCACCGACAGGCCCTGGAGCAAACGGGCGAACAGCAGCAGGATCGGCGCCCAGACCCCGATGCTGGCGTAGGTCGGCAGACAAGCGATGAGCAACGAACCGAAACACATCATCAGAATCGAGATCAACATCGAATTCTTGCGCCCGTGCTTGTCCGCGACACGGCCGAAGATCCAGCCGCCGATCGGTCGCATCAGGAACCCGGCGGCAAACACGCCTGCCGTATTGACCAACTGCACCGTTGGGTTATCTGAAGGAAAAAAGGCCGGCGCGAAATAGATGGCACAGAAGGCGTAGACGTAGAAATCGAACCATTCGACGAGGTTGCCCGACGAAGCGCCGACAATGGCGAAGATCCGTTTACTGCGCTCTTCGCCGGTGTAGAGCGCGGGAATAGCCGTGGGAGTAGTCATAATTTTTCACTCTATGGGGACCGTGAGAGTCTAGACACATTTTGCAACAGTCCCGTTCCGCATATCGATCAGCAATACTGCTTCCTTTTGGGAGCGAGCCTGCTCGCGAAGCGGTGTGTCATTCCGCATTGATGGCATTGACACGACGCCTTCGCGAGCAGGCTCGCTCCCACAGGTATTGTTGTGCTCGATCAATAATCGAAGAACACCGTCTCCGCATCAGTACCCTGCAGAATCACGTTCCACCGGTAAACGCCCGACGCGTCCTGCTTTGCCAGCAAGGTACCGCGACGCTCGGCCGGCACACATTCGAGCAACGGATCGGACACGTTGGCCGGTTCGCCATCGAAGTAGATTCGTGTCAGCAAGTGCTTCACCAGACCACGGGCAAACACCAGCACCACCAGATGCGGCGCCTGGGTCGTGCCCTTGAGGCCTTCAACCGTGCCCGGCTTGATGGTGGTGAAACGGAAACGCCCTTCGGCATCTACCGGCACCCGGCCAAAGCCTTCGAAGTTCGGGTCCAGGGGTTTGTCCTGGTCGTCTTCGGGATGGTCGTACTTTCCGGCGGCGTTGGCCTGCCAGACTTCCAGCATCGCGTCATTGACGACATCGCCGTTGCCATCGACCACTTGCCCGGTGATCGCCACGCGCTCGCCCAGGGTTTGTTCGACGGTCAGGTTCTCGCGGTTCAGCCAGGTCAGGCCGATGTGGTAGTACGGCCCGACGGTGTGGGACGTGGTCGCAGTCAGCGTCATCTTATTTCTCCATCGGCGTGGCATCGCGGCCGCGCAATACGATGTCCCAGCGATAACCGAGGGCATAGGAAGGGATGGTTTTTTCCAGATCGAAACTGGCGATCAGGCGCTCTTTGGCGCGGGTATCGGGCACGCAGTTGTAAATCGGGTCGTACGCCAGCAGCGGGTCGCCCGGGAAATACATCTGGGTGACCAGACGCGTCAGGATGCTTGGCCCGAACAGCGAGAAATGGATGTGCGCCGGGCGCCAGGCGTTGTGGTGGTTACCCCACGGATAAGCGCCGGGCTTGATGGTCTGGAACTGGTACCAGCCATCGCCGTCGGTCACGGTGCGGCCGGTGCCGGTGAAGTTCGGGTCCAGAGGCGCGTCGTGCAGGTCGCGGGCATGGGCGTAACGACCGGCGGCGTTGGCCTGCCAGATCTCCACCAGAATTCCCGGCACTGGCAGACCGTTCTCATCCAGCACACGGCCGTGAATGATGATGCGCTCACCCAATGGCTCGCCCTGGTGCTGGGCGGTCAGGTCGTTGTCCTTTTCATTGACGCGCTCGGCGCCGATGGTCGGCCCGGTGATTTCCGACAACGAATGCGGCAGGAACACCAACGGCTTTGACGGCGAGCGCAGGTTGGTGGATTGGTAGGTCGGGTGCAGGTATGGCGGCTGGGTGCCTTCCTGCGGGCGACGGTAACCAGGCTTGTCAGTCATGAAACATTCCTCAGTTCTTATCAGTCTTCAGAACGCGTCAAACGCGTTCGATTGCCAAGGCCAGCCCCTGGCCGACACCGACGCACATGGTCGCCAGACCTTTCTTGCCACCGGTTTTTTCCAGCTGATGCAGAGCAGTCAGCACCAACCGTGCACCGCTCATGCCCAATGGATGACCCAGGGCAATGGCGCCACCGTTGGGGTTGACCTGAGGCGCGTCGTCCGCCAGGCCCAGTTCACGCAGCACTGCCAGGCCTTGGCTGGCGAAGGCTTCGTTAAGCTCGATCACGTCGAAATCGCTGACCGCCACACCCAGGCGCTCGGTCAGTTTGCGCACCGCCGGTACCGGACCGATGCCCATCACCCGCGGGGCGACACCGGCACTGGCCATGCCCAGCACTTTGGCGCGGGCGGTCAGACCGTGTTTCTTCACCGCTTCGGCCGAAGCCAGGATCAACGCCGCCGCGCCGTCGTTCACGCCCGACGCATTGCCGGCGGTGACGGTTTTGTCAGGGCCATTGACCGGCTTCAACTTGGTCAGCGCTTCCAACGTGGTGTCGGCGCGAGGATGTTCGTCCTGGCTGACCACGGTTTCACCCTTTTTGTGGGCAACGCGCACTTCAACGATTTCTTCGGCGAAAAAACCTGCAGCTTGCGCGGCGGCGGTGCGTTGCTGACTGCGCAGGGCAAAAAGGTCCTGATCTTCGCGAGACACTTCGTAATCGTCGGCGACGTTGTCCGCCGTTTGTGGCATCGCATCCACACCGTACTGGGCTTTCATCAACGGGTTGATGAAACGCCAGCCGATGGTGGTGTCTTCAAGTTTCATGTTGCGTGAAAACGCCGCGTCGGCCTTGCCCATCACGAACGGTGCGCGGGACATCGACTCGACACCGCCGGCAATCGCCAGCTCCATCTCGCCACTGGCGATCGCACGGAATGCGGTGCCGATGGCGTCCATGCCCGACGCGCAGAGGCGATTGAGGGTGACGCCGGGAATGGTTTCCGGCAGCCCGGCCAGCAGCAGCGCCATGCGTGCCACGTTGCGGTTGTCTTCGCCGGACTGGTTGGCGCAACCGAAGAACACCTCGTCCACGGCTGTCCAGTCCACCGATGGGTTGCGCTCCATCAGTGCCTTGATTGGCACAGCGGCCAGGTCGTCGGCACGAACCGTCGACAGGCCTCCGCCGAAACGGCCGATGGGGGTGCGAATGGCGTCGCAGATATAAACGTCACGCATCACGCTTCTCCGGGTGCTTGGCCGTGGGCCGCCGCGGTACGGGCTTCCAGATCGCGCAGAGCGGTCAGTTCGACCTCGGTCGGCTCGGCAGTGGTGTCAACGCTGTCGGCAAAACGAATTGGCCAACCGGTGGCGGCCGTCACTTGCTCGCGGGTCACGCCCGGGTGCAACGCGGTGACCACGAACTCATGAGTGCCCTCCTCCGGCTCCATGATGCACAGGTCGGTGATGATCCCGACCGGGCCAGCGCCCGGCAGGCCCAGACGCTTGCGCGAATCACCGCCTTCACCGTGACCGACCGAAGTAATGAAGTCGAGCTTATCGACGAAGGAGCGCGCCGATTGCTTGAGGATGATCAGTACGCTCTTGGCGGAACCGGCAATTTCCGGCGCACCACCGGCACCCGGCAGACGGACTTTCGGTGCGTGGTAATCGCCGACCACGGTGGTGTTGATGTTGCCAAAACGGTCGACTTGCGCCGCGCCGAGGAAACCGACGTCAATGCGCCCGCCCTGCAGCCAATAGCGAAAAATCTCACCGGTCGGGACCACGGTATCGGCGGTTTCCGCCAGTTCACCGTCACCGATCGACAGCGGCAACACGCTCGGCTTGGCACCGATAGGGCCCGATTCGTAGATCAGGACCACGTCTGGCGACGAAGTCAGGCGCGCCAGGTTGGCCGCTTTCGATGGCAGGCCGATGCCCACGAAGCACACCGAGCCGTTCTTCAGGCGACGGGCAGCGGCGACGGTCATCATTTCATTGGTGGTGTAAGTCATTACTTCGCCTCCGAAGCGGCGGCCAGTTTGGCCTGGAACTCGCTGAAGTCAGCGCTGCCATGGATGTACTCGTTGATCCACGCGGTGAAGGTTTCACGGTCGCGGGCAATCGGGTCCCAGGCCTGGTAGAAGCGGTTGTCGCGTTCGTTGTAACCGTGAGCGTAGGACGGATGCGCGCCACCCGGTACGTGGCAGACGGCACTCAAGGCCCAGGTCGGCAGCACACAGGAGTTCATCGGCGCGTTGAGATCGTCGACGATTTCTTCAACGGTGACGATGCAGCGCTTGGCAGCCAATGCGGCTTCCTTCTGCACGCCGAGAATGCCCCACAGCAGCACATTGCCCTTGCGGTCGGCTTTCTGCGCGTGAATTACGGTGATATCCGGACGCACCGAAGGCACTGCTGCCAACACTTCGCCAGTGAACGGGCAGGTCACGGACTTGATCAGCGGGTTGACCTTCGGCAAATCGGAACCGGCGTAGGCACGCAGCACCGCGAACGGCAGGCCCGATGCCCCGGCGACGTAGGCGTTGGCCAGGTCGGCGTGGCTGTGTTCTTCGATTTCCAGCGCATGGGGCCACTGTTTCTCGACCGCATCGCGCATACGGTGCAGAGAACCGACACCCGGGTTACCGCCCCAGGAGAAAATCAGCTTGCGGGCACAACCGGCACCGATCAACTGGTCGTAGATCAGGTCAGGGGTCATCCGCACCAGGGTCAGGTCTTTCTTGCCCTGGCGAATGATTTCGTGACCGGCGGCCGTCGGGATCAGGTGAGTGAAGCCTTCGAGCGCAACGGTATCGCCGTCGTTTACGAATTGCTTCACTGCGTCATGCAGCGAAAGAATTTCAGCCATTGGGGCAGGCTCCCATTTGTTATTAACCAACAGTGGTCGAAAAAGGCGCCGATGCGCAGCGCCGGAATGACTTGAAGATTAAGCCTGTGAAAAACCTCAAACAATCCGATAATCGACTGAGTGTTCGTTTATCGAACACATTGTTGCATACCTACCGATCCCAAAAGCTTGGCGAGCAGGCTCCTCCACAAGGGAACGTGATCAACTGTGGGAGCGAGCCTGCTCGCGAAGAGGCCATCAAAATCACCCGAGATTCTGGATCAGTCCTCAAGTCGCATCCGCATGACTGACCACACCCTTGATCACCACCGCCGCCGTCGCCAGCGCCGCCGGAATCACCAACGCCGTCAGCACTTGCTCAAAGTTCCAGCCCAGACCCAGCAGCGTGGCACCCATCCAGGCCCCGAGAATCGCGCCGAAACGGCCAATGCCGAGCATCCACGACACGCCGGTGGCGCGCCCCTGGGTCGGATAAAAACGCGCAGCCAGCGATGGCATTGCCGATTGCGCACCGTTGACACACATACCTGCCACCAGTACCAGAGTCGCCAACAGCGTGATACTGCCCAGGCTCTGCCCCACCGCGTAGGCAAACACCCCGGCCAGCAGGTAGAAAATGCCGATGACCTTGTGCGGATTGAACCGGTCCATCGCCCAACCCACGCCCACTGCGCTAAGCACACCACCGAACTGGAACAATGCACCGATGAAGGCCGCTTGCTCCATGCTCGCGCCGCTGTCGCGCATCAGGGTCGGCAGCCAGCTGGTCAGCAGGTAAACGATCACTAACCCCATGAAGTAGGTCAGCCACAACAGCAAGGTGCCGACGCTGTAGGTGCCGGAGAAGATCACTGCAAACACGTTGCGCGCCTTCACGGTTTTCTGTTCCGGCACGCTGAAGCTTGCGGCCTGGGCGACCACCGCCGGGTCGATGGGCGCCAGCGTCTTGCGTACTTTGTCGGTGCCCCGGTTACGCACGACAAGGTAGCGCGCCGATTCCGGCAGCCAGAACAGCAAAACGACGGCAAGGATCAGTGGCAGAATCCCGCCGATCAGCAACAGGCTGTGCCAGCCAAACGCCGGAATCAGCTTGGCCGAAATGAATCCGCCACCGGCCATGCCGAGGTTGAAGCCGCAGAACATGCTGGTCACCAGCAGAGACTTCTTGCGCTCCGGGGTGTATTCCGAGAGCAGTGTGGTGGCGTTCGGCATACCGGCCCCCAACCCAAGGCCGGTGAGGAAGCGCAGCACCAACAATTGATCGACATTGGTGCTGTAAGCCGAAGCCAGGCTGAACGCTCCGAACAACAACACGGCGCCCACCAGTACGACTTTTCGTCCGAAACGGTCAGCCAGCGGGCCGGAGCCCAGTGCACCGAAAACCATGCCGATCAATGCCGCACTCATCACCGGGCCGAGGCTGGCGCGGTCGATGCCCCAGTCCTGAGACAGGGCCGGCGCGATGAACCCCATGGCCGCGGTGTCGAGGCCATCGAGAAAGACAATCAGGAAACACAGGATCACCACGCGCCACTGGTAGCGCGAAATGGGTTGAGCATTGATGAAGGACTGCACGTCGAGGCAGTTTCCTACAGCAGACTGAGGCTGGTTCATTATTTTTATTCCATGGATCGCAGTCGAACGGGGCCAGCCGACGCTGGCGCAGCCGCGACAGTAATAATCCAGGGGAAACAGCGTCAATTCAGTAAACGCGACTCTGTGCGTTTATCGAACAGCTTAGGCAAACAGCTGCGCGCTCAGATCGCGGCTTGCGCTTAACAAACCGGGGAGAAACCGCTGCTCCAGTTCGTTACGGCTGACCCGTCCCGCATGAGTGCTGACGTTGAGGGCCGCGACCACCTGGCCGGAAGCGTCGTACACCGGAACGGCAATCGAACGCAGCCCCTGCTCAAGTTCCTGGTCGACGATGCACCAACCTTGTTGGCGTACCTCCTGCAAACATTCGAGCAATGCTTGGGGAGTATGAATGGTCCGGCTGGTCTTGGCCTGCAAGTCGGCGTGGTCGAGGTACTCCCCCAACGACGTGTCGTCCAGGGCGGCCAGCAGGATCCTGCCCATCGATGTGCAATACGCCGGCAACCGACCGCCCACCGAGAGGTCCACAGAAATCAGACGCTGGGTGGTCGCCGAGCGGGCTATATATAGAATGTCATCACCTTCCAGGGTGGCCATGTTGCAGGCCTCATGCAATTGCTCGCTCATGCGGTCCAGGTATGGCTGGGCAGAAACCGCCAGCGGCGTCGAGGAAACATAGGCATGGCCGAGGGTCAGCACTTTGGGCAGTAATGAATAGGTGCGTCCATCGGTGGTGGCGTAGCCGAGTTTGATCAGGGTATGCAGGCAACGTCTGACCGCGGCGCGGGGAATTTCCGTGCGGTGGCTGATCTGGGCAATGGTCAGGTGCCGCTTGCGCTCCTGGAACGCCTGCACAACGGCCAGCCCACGGGCCAGGGAGGTCATGAAATCCGGGTCACCAGTCAGGGCCTGAATCCGTTTGGCTGGCGATGCGACGATCGGCGGTGCCACTGAAGCGAAGGAATTGCGCAGTTGATCGTTCATATAAGGTCCTTTTCCCACACGGATCAGCGACTATTACAAGCGGCATGGGCCCGGCAAACAAGCCTGGCCGACCAAGAATGGGCGATTATCGAACCATCGACCGATAATCGCAATCGATCCACTCTACCTCCCAGCCTGCCAACGGGCCGGAAAACGCCCTTTTCGTATGTTTTCGCGCAAACCCCGAAGACCGATTTAAAGGCGCATCTAGTTGCCCTAAGTTGTTCGACTTAATGGCGCCAGAAAGGCAGCGTTGCACAATGACATCAGCCAATGCACTAGTTGCCTGTAAAAGTTGCGGCCAACCAAAACAATCACACATCAAGATCGACTTTTAACTCTTTGACGATAGTGTTCTGTGAATCGCTCGCTATAATGGAAATCAGTAGCCAGGCGATTTTTTACTCGCCGATCCCGCTACCCGGTGGCGCGATGTTCCATCGCTGCTGCCCCGGCAAGCGTCCGACGCTGACTGCACCCGCATCCGCCAACGCGCTCGCCGAAACAGGAAACTGATGCTACGTCAGCTATTTATCTCTGGTGCCGTGGCCGCCTGCAACATGGACGTACTGATCGCCTTGCCGTAAAAACGATGCCTTTGTGGGCCTTGTCCTTTCGACGAGTGTGGTCAATACATTGAACGCAGCGCGTTTCACCAGAATTCATCTCAACTCAATCAGGTAGCACTGTGACGAAAGACGAACTGCGCGCGGAACTTGAGCGCCAGGAACAACGTTACAAGGAAGTTTACGGCGGGGAAGTCACCACCTACGCCGCCCAGCCCGAACCGGAACGCAAACCCTGGCGTAAACGCGCCACCGTTCAGGATCAGGTATTCAAGCAAGAACTGGAAAAAATGGAAAAGGAACTCAAAGCCGAAGAGCCATAAGCACCTCGGCTTGAATCCCTCCAGGGTCTGCGTTTGCTCCCGTTAAAAGCGGGAAGTATTGATGTTGCCTTTTGCGCCCGCTACGAGCGGGCCGCGGCTACCTTGCCCATCTGACAGGGTAAAAAGGCTCATATCTGACTCTCTCTTCAGAAATTTCACACAAGCGTTCAAATCCCTCCTTCAAACGAGCGAAACCCTTGTGGCGACAGCGTTTCCAAAGAAATTCAACGACTTGCAAGCCCCGAAAAATCACCGGGGCTCAGGGCGCGGCTGCAAAATAATTCGTTGAAGAATGTTACCGATGAGCAGCTAGTGCATCGATTGACAGTCTTTTCTGGCATAATCGCGCCCCCTTATGACCGGGTCAGAAAACCTTCATGATCGATTTATTCAGCGGACTGGATGCGTGGGTGCTTGTGAGCCTCTTGCTCGCCCTGGCTTTTGTCCTCGCCTTCGAGTTCATCAATGGATTTCATGACACCGCTAACGCGGTAGCCACTGTTATCTACACCAAAGCGATGCCGCCTCATCTGGCGGTGTTCTTTTCCGGTGTGTTCAATTTCCTCGGCGTATTGCTGGGCGGCGTTGGCGTGGCGTATGCCATCGTTCACCTGCTGCCGGTGGAGCTGCTGATCAACGTGAATACCGGCCATGGCCTGGCGATGGTGTTCTCGTTGCTCGCCGCAGCCATCACCTGGAACCTGGGCACCTGGTACTTCGGTATCCCCGCCTCCAGCTCCCATACGTTGATCGGCTCGATCCTCGGCGTGGGCCTGGCCAACGCCCTGATCAACGATATTCCGCTGGCCGACGGGGTGAACTGGCAAAAGGCGATCGATATCGCGATGTCGCTGGTGTTCTCGCCAATGGCAGGTTTCCTGATCGCCGCGCTGGTACTGATCGGTCTCAAATGGTGGCGTCCGCTGTCGAAGATGCACAAGACGCCGGAACAGCGCCGCAAGATCGACGACAAGAAACACCCGCCGTTCTGGAACCGCCTGGTGCTGGTGATCTCGGCCATGGCCGTGAGCTTCGTGCACGGTTCCAACGATGGTCAGAAAGGTATCGGCCTGATCATGCTGGTGCTGATCGGTATCGTGCCGGCGCAGTTCGTTCTTGATCTGAACAGCACCACCTACCAGATCGAGCGTACCCGCGACGCCACCTTGCACTTGAGCCAGTTCTACAAGCGCAATGCCGACTCCCTGGGCGAGTTCCTGGCCCTGGGCAAAAGCGTTTCAGGCGATCTGCCGGAGAAATTCCGCTGCAACCCGCAACAGACAGAACCCACCATTGACGCCCTTCTGGGTACCCTCAAGGGTGTAGCTGACTACCACTCGCTGTCGTCGGAAAGCCGCATCGAAGTACGTCGCTACCTGCTGTGCCTGGACGATACCGCGAAGAAAGTCGCCAAGTTGCCTGGCCTCGCCCCCCGTGAAAAGGCTGACCTGGACAAACTGCGCAAAGACCTGACCACCACCACCGAATACGCCCCGTTCTGGGTGATTCTGGCGGTCGCCCTGGCCCTCGGCCTGGGTACCATGGTTGGCTGGAAACGCGTGGTACTGACCATCGGCGAGAAAATCGGCAAGCAAGGCATGACCTATGCCCAGGGCATGTCGGCGCAGATCACGGCCGCGTGCATGATCGGCATGGCCAACATCTTCAGCCTGCCGGTGTCCACCACCCACGTCCTGTCCTCGGGCGTCGCCGGGACCATGGTCGCCAACAAAAGCGGCCTGCAAGGCGGCACCGTCAGAACCATCCTGCTGGCCTGGGTACTGACCCTGCCGGCCACGGTCGCCCTGTCGGCCGGCCTGTTCTGGCTGGCTTCGAAGGCACTGGGTAGCTGATACGCCGCTGTACGAAAAAGGCGCGCTCCGTGAGGACCGCGCCTTTTTTATTGCTGTCTGTCACCACGAAACAACTGTGGGAGCGAGCCTGCTCGCGAAAGCGGTCAAACAGACGCCATTTTCATTGCGACGACTTCCGTTTTCGCGAGCAGGCTCGCTCCCACAGTGAACTCTGCGAAGGCCGATAGATTTTCGCAGGCAAAAAAAAGGGCAACCGAAGTTGCCCAAAATGCCTTGCGTGCTCAGTACGTCCAGAAAGACCTACGGTTTTTTCCGCTTGTGCGAATCCTTCCAGATAAAAAATCCGAACCCTGCAAAAAACACCAGCATGAGGCTGACGGTCAGCACTCCGGCGATCACCACGTTGTCGAAAAACATGACGCGTCTCCTGCAGTTGCCCTGTTGCGATGGGGTTAAGTTAACCAATCGGGCAGGAGAGAATATTGACCGGGATCAATGTTGCCCGGGACCGGGCATATAAGGAGGGGAAAACTGACCTGCATCAATCGATGCCGGGGGTTCAACGCTTTTTCGGCTTGCTCTTCGATTTGGTTTTTTGGCTTTTCTTCGATTTCCCCAACGGCATGGCCTGTTCGAACGCCTGGCGCACTTCATTCAGGCGTTTGTCGTTAAGGTCATGGATACGCTTGGCGCGTTCGGCGTTGAGGTCGATCAGCTTGTCGTCTTGGCTCATGGCGTTCAGTGCATCGCTGGAAATGAAATTCAGCTGCCGCATCGTTCGGCAGGGTTGCGCCAATAATGAGGTCTGGCGACGGCGCTGACCAGCCACACCCTCAAATCTCGATATCGACCCACAAACCTTGGCGCGGCTGGTCTTCCATCAGCGGCGCCACCGGTACGGTATTGTCGGCATTGAGTTCGTCACCGGGGATCGCCAGGTGCGCTTGGGGATCATCATCAGCTTCACGCCGGCGCTGCTCGCGCTCCTGCCGTCGGCGCTGTTCCTCGCGCAATAACAGAACGGCTTCTTCGCGGTCACGGTTTTTCAGGTCGATGGTGCTGTCGGTGGAACTCTCCTGCATCGGCACCACAGGCGCGATGTCCGGGCGCGGGCGAACCGGGTCGTGCTGGGAGGTGATCGGCACGGCACTCAGGGGGAGCATCGGTGGCAGCATATAAATGGGTCTCCTGTCAGCAGGCTGTCGGCTGCGGTAATGGCGACTTGAGCCATCGGTCGCAAACTGTGACCCAATTGGCACTCGTGGGTGCCGTAGTCCACACACCGCCTGTAAGTGGGCTAACGTAAACCCGAGAGTTTTTCTGAGAGTCCTTTGGCCCTGAAGCCCTCATTCCGTTAAGATAGCCCGCTTTTTCAAGGTGGGAGTCAGGCAGCATGGCGCAGCAGTATCAACCGGGGCAACGCTGGATTAGTGACAGCGAAGCCGAGCTGGGTTTGGGCACCGTTCTGGCACAGGACGGCCGCTTGCTGACCGTGCTCTATCCGGCCACTGGCGACACCCGCCAGTACGCGCTACGGAATGCGCCTCTCACTCGTGTAAGGTTTTCGCCGGGAGACAGCATCACTCACTTCGAAGGCTGGAAACTGACCGTTCGCGAAGTTGACGACATGGATGGCCTGCTGGTCTACCACGGTCTCAACGCCCAGAACGAAGTGGTCACCCTGCCGGAAACCCAACTGTCGAACTTCATTCAGTTCCGCCTGGCCAGCGACCGCCTGTTCGCCGGGCAGATCGACCCGCTGGCGTGGTTCTCCCTGCGCTACCACACCCTCGAACACACCAGCCGCCAGTTGCAGTCTTCGCTGTGGGGCCTGGGTGGCGTACGTGCGCAGCCGATCGCGCACCAGTTGCACATCGCCCGTGAAGTCGCCGACCGTATCGCGCCACGGGTTTTGCTGGCAGACGAAGTGGGCCTTGGCAAAACCATCGAAGCCGGCCTGGTGATCCATCGCCAACTGCTTTCGGGGCGTGCCAATCGCGTGCTGATCCTGGTGCCGGAAAACCTCCAGCACCAGTGGCTGGTGGAGATGCGTCGCCGTTTCAACCTGCAGGTCGCGCTGTTCGACGAAGAACGCTTCATCGAAAGCGATGCCTCCAACCCGTTCGAAGACACCCAGCTCGCGCTGGTTGCCCTGGAATGGCTGGTGGACGACGAGAAGGCCCAGGACGCGCTGTTCGCCGCCGGCTGGGATTTGCTGGTAGTCGACGAAGCGCACCACCTGGTGTGGCACGAAGATCAAGTCAGCCCTGAATATTCGCTGGTCGAACAACTCGCCGAAACCATTCCCGGCGTGCTGTTATTGACCGCAACCCCGGAACAACTGGGCCAGGACAGCCACTTTGCCCGTCTGCGCCTGCTCGACCCGAACCGCTTCCATGACCTGCACGCCTTCCGCGCCGAGAGCGAAAACTATCGTCCGGTTGCCGAAGCCGTTCAGGAGTTGCTGGAAAAGGGACGTCTGTCACCGCAGGCGCACGAGACCATCCACGGTTTCCTCGGCAACGAAGGCGAAGCCTTGCTGACCGCAGTCAACGATGGCGACACTGAAGCCAGCGCCCGCCTTGTGCGCGAATTGCTGGACCGCCACGGCACCGGCCGCGTGCTGTTCCGTAATACCCGTGCCGCGGTGCAGGGTTTCCCGGAGCGCAAACTGCACCCGTATCCGCTGCCGTGCCCGGACGAATACCTCGAACTGCCACTGGGCGATCACGCCGAGCTGTATCCGGAAGTCAGCTTCCAGGCCCAGCCGGACGCCAACGAAGAAGAACGCTGGTGGAAATTCGACCCGCGTGTCGAGTGGCTGATCGACCAGTTGAAAATGCTCAAGCGCACCAAGGTCCTGGTGATCTGCGCCCACGCCGAAACCGCCATGGACCTGGAGGACGCCCTGCGCGTGCGCTCCGGTATTCCGGCCACGGTCTTCCACGAGGGCATGAACATCCTCGAGCGTGACCGGGCCGCCGCTTACTTCGCCGACGAAGAATTCGGCGCGCAAGTGCTGATCTGTTCGGAAATCGGCAGTGAAGGCCGCAACTTCCAGTTCTCCCATCACCTGGTGCTGTTCGACCTGCCGTCCCACCCGGACTTGCTGGAACAGCGGATCGGTCGTCTGGACCGCATCGGCCAGAAGCACACCATCGAACTGCACGTGCCCTACCTGGAAACCAGCCCGCAAGAGCGCCTGTTCCAGTGGTACCACGAAGCGTTGAACGCGTTCCTCAATACCTGCCCGACCGGCAACGCCTTGCAGCATCAGTTCGGCCCGCGCCTGCTGCCGCTGCTGGAAGAGGCCGACGATGGCGAATGGCAAACACTGATCGACGAAGCCCGCACCGAGCGTGAGCGCCTGGAAGCCGAACTGCACACCGGCCGCGACCGCTTGCTGGAGCTCAATTCCGGCGGTGCCGGCGAAGGTGAGTCGCTGGTTGAAGCCATTCTTGAGCAGGACGACCAGTTCGCCCTGCCGATCTACATGGAAACCCTGTTCGACGCCTTCGGCATTGACAGCGAGGACCATTCGGAAAACGCCCTGATCCTCAAGCCGAGCGAAAAAATGCTCGATGCCAGCTTCCCGCTGGGCGACGACGAAGGCGTGACCATCACTTACGACCGCAACCAGGCGCTGTCCCGCGAGGACATGCAGTTCATCACCTGGGAACACCCGATGGTGCAAGGCGGCATGGATCTGGTGTTGTCCGGTTCCATGGGCAATACCGCCGTGGCGCTGATCAAGAACAAGGCGCTGAAACCCGGCACCGTATTGCTGGAACTGCTCTACGTCAGCGAAGTGGTTGCCCCGCGCTCCCTGCAACTGGGTCGTTACCTGCCGCCGGCCGCATTGCGCTGCCTGCTCGATGCCAACGGCAATGACCTGTCGGCCCGGGTGTCGTTCGAGACCCTGAACGATCAACTTGAAAGTGTCCCGCGCGCCAGCGCCAACAAGTTCATCCAGGCACAGCGTGATCAGCTGACGCCACGGATCAACGCCGGCGAAGACAAGATCTACCCGCGTCACGCCGAACGAGTGGCGCAGGCGCAACATCGCCTGGCGGCTGATACCGATGAAGAACTGGCACGCCTGACCGCGTTGCAAGCGGTCAACCCGACCGTACGCGACAGCGAACTGGTTGCCCTGCGCAAACAACGCGAGCAAGGCCTGGCCATGCTCGACAAGGCTGCGCTGCGACTGGAAGCGATCCGGGTATTGGTGGCGGGTTAACCCCCCCCTGCTCCACCGGCAAACAAGAAGGCCCGCAGCGATGCGGGCCTTTTTAATTTGCCAGAGTTTTGTAGTGCTGTTGATGACCCTTTCGCGAGCAAGCCCGCTCCCACCTTTGGAATGTATTCCCCTGTGGGAGCGGGCTTGCTCGCAAAGGCGGCTAGGCAGTCGCCGCAGAACCTTCAGGCTCAACCACAGCGACCAATCCCTCTTTCATCCGCTTGGCATCCCTTACAAAACACCGCGACGCCAGCACCAGAAACACCATGGTGAAAAACAGTGCCACCGGAATCAGGTACATCGCATCATGCAGACCGACCGCCTTGAACGCCTCGGTCATCTGTTCGGCACCCGCCGATAACATGGCCGTGTGTGCAAAGTGATCGGACAAGGCACCCACCACCACCGGCCCCAAACCACCCCCCAACAGATACAACCCGGCGAAGAACAGCGCCATGGCCGTTGCCCGCAGACGCGGCTCGACCACGTCCTGGATCGCCGTGTAAACGCAGGTGTAAAAGTTATAAGCGAACAACCAGCCCACACTGAAAACGGCCACGAACACCCCGATCTCGATCCGCCCCGAATGCAGCGCCCACGCGGTGCACAAGGTAGAAATAATCAGACTGAACGCGGCGAACAGCAGACGACCATTGGCCACCCGCTGGTGGATCTTGTCCGCGATCCAGCCGCCCAGGGTCAGACCGACCAATCCGGTTACGCCGACAATGACCCCGGTCGCCACGGCCGCTTCCTGCAATGGCATCAGGAAATAGCGCTGGAGCATCGGCACCAGAAACGAGTTACAGGCATAGGTCGCGAAGTTGAAGCACAGGCCGGCCAACACCAGCCACAGAAAGGTCGGCACCGCCAGGACACGACGAATAGGCCGGTCGACCTTCTCTTGCGACACCTGCACGCTTTCGGCGGCACCGCGCTTGGGTTCCTTGATGTAGAACATGAAGACCGCCAGGATCAACCCTGGCACCGCGGCGATGAAGAACGGCGCCCGCCAGCTGTCAAACGCCTTGACCATCGCGCCGATGGTGAAGAACGCCAGCAACAACCCCAACGGCAGCCCCAGCATGAAAATCCCCATGGCCCGCGCCCGGCGATGAGCCGGAAACAGGTCGCCGATCAGCGAGTTGGCAGCCGGCGCATAGCTGGCCTCACCGATGCCGATGCCCATGCGCACGATCAGGAAGCTCCAGAAACTGCCGACCATGCCATTGACCGCCGTCAGTCCGCTCCATGCCGCCAGGCCCCATCCCATCAGTTTGCTACGCGAACCGGTATCGGCCATCCGCCCCAGAGGCAGACCGGCGATCGCGTAAACGATGGTGAACGCCGTGCCGATAATCCCCAGTTGAAAATCGCTGAGGTGCCATTCCATGCGGATCGGCTCGATGATGATGGCCGGGATGGTGCGGTCGAAAAAGTTGAACAGGTTGGCCAGGAACAGCAGGAACAGAATGCGCCAGGCATTCGCCGCTTGGGTCGAGTTCTGCATGGGTCCGTCTCTTTTATTGTTATGGGGCTTCACTGCCAGCGCATCCGAGCCCGGAACCTGCAATCTAGTCAGGCTCGCCAATGCTGTCTGTAATTATTCGTAAAGCTGATACCTGCCCATGAAGTCCGGCGCTGCCCATGCAACATCTTATTTCCAAACGCTCTAATATTAATTCCAAAATAGTAGACACCAATTTGCCACTACTGCTGGCGATCCGTACCTGACCTCTATACTTCAAGACATTCGCCGGTGCTGCTTGCACCGGTCAGGGAAACGACATGGGGCATGCTATGGAGTGGCTTGGTCTGCATTTCATTACCGAGCAGCCAGAGAGCGGGCAGGTCATACTCAATTGCATACATGACCCTTTTCTGGTGCTACTGGCTTATCTGGTCGCTTGTGCCGGCAGCTTTGCCACGCTGGACATGGCCGAGCGCGTCGCTCATGCGGAAAAACCCGCCTCCCGGCGCTTATGGCGCTGGGCCGGGGCCGGGTGCCTGGCCGGCGGGATCTGGGCCATGCATTTCATCGGCATGCTGGCGTTCCAGGCGCCGATCAATGTGCATTACCATCTGCCCATCACCCTTGCCTCTCTGTTGATCGCCCTGCTCGCTTCATGGCTGGCGATGCACACACTCAGCCGCCCTGCCCTGAACATCTGGCTATGCCTCAAGGCTTCAATCTGGATCGGCCTGGGCATTGCCACTATGCATTACGTGGGCATGGCCGCCCTGCGCTCTCCGGCGATAGCCTACTATCAACCGACCTTGTTCGCGCTCTCCATCGTGGTGGCGATTGGCGCCAGCCTCGCGGCATTGCTGCTGGCGAATTACTTGCGCAACGGCGCCGGGATGTTCCATCAGTTGCTCAAGTACAGCGCCAGCCTGGTACTCGGGACAGGCATCATCAGCATGCATTTCACCGGCATGGCCGCCTTCAATCTGGTGCTGCCCACCGGTACCCTCGTGACCCAACCCGGGGAAAACAACCATCTGCAGTTGGGCCTGACGGTCGCGGTGATGACGCTGCTGATCATCGGCAGCAGCGTCAGTGCGGCGCTGGCGGATAAGAAGCTGCAACACAAGGAGCATGACCTGCAGCGGGTCAACTCACTGCTCACCCAACTGGATCAGGCACGCATGTCGCTGCAACAGGTGGCGCACTACGACCCTTTGACCAACCTGATCAACCGCCGCGGTTTCAACCAGCTGTTCGCCGAGAAACTCATCGAGAAAACCCATGGGGGCGGCATGCTCGCCGTGTTGTTCCTCGACATCGACCATTTCAAGCGCATCAACGACAGCCTCGGTCACGACGCCGGCGACGAGTTGCTCAAAGTGATCGCCAGCCACATCAAAGGCTCGGTACGCAGCCAGGAAGACGTGGTGGCGCGCTTTGGTGGCGACGAATTTTGCGTGCTCATCAACCTGCATGATCGCGAAGAAGCGCGGCACATGGCGCAGCGCATCATGTTGAAAATGAAGGAGCCCATCGAATTGGCCGGGCGGCGCATGGTCATGACCACCAGCATCGGCATCAGCTTGTTTCCCGATGACGGCAAGACCTGCGACGAGCTGCTGAAAAACGCCGACCTGGCGCTGTACCAATCCAAGGGCAGTGGGCGCAATGGCCTGAATTTCTTCAGTGCCAACCTCAAGGCCCGTGCCACGCTGGAGCTGCAACTGGAGGAAGAGCTGCGCCATGCCCTGCGCGAAGACGCCGGCCTGATGCTCTGTTACCAACCGATCTACGACTTGAAAACCGGCCAGGTGAGCAAGCTTGAAGCATTGATTCGCTGGCAACACCCGGTCCACGGATTCCTCGCACCGGACCGCTTCATCCCCCTTGCCGAGGCCAACGGCCTGATCACCGAACTGGACAACTGGGTGCTGCGCAAAGCCTGTGAAGACCTCGGTGAGTTGTCGCGCCAGGGATGCGAAGCCCTGAAGATCGCCGTGAACTGCTCGCCCCTGAGCCTGGCGCGCGAAGAACTGGCGGGGCAAATCGAACAGGCATTGCGCAGCGCGGGCGTCGCGCCGCAACGACTGGAGCTGGAGGTGACCGAAAATGCCCTGATGGGCAATATCGCCGACACGCTGGTGCTGCTGCAACAGATCCGCGCCTTGGGCGTGTCGCTGTCGATCGATGATTTCGGCACTGGTTACTCGTCCCTGGCCTATCTCAAGCGCTTGCCGCTGAACACGTTGAAAATCGACCGTTCGTTCATTCAGGACATTCCCAAGTCGACCCAGGACATGGAGATCGTCCAGGCGATTATCGCCATGGCCCATACCCTGCACCTGGATGTCGTCACCGAAGGTGTCGAAACCTTTGAGCAATACCAGTTTCTCGAATGCCACGATTGCGACTTTGTACAGGGTTACCTGCTCAGCCGGCCGGTGCCGCTGGCTGAATTACGTCCGGTACTGAACGAAATCAACCAGCGCAGGCACGCCTACCCCCTTACGTCGTTGAGTCTGGCCCACGGTACATCTGCACTAATGTAGACGGGTCTTTTTCCAGGAACCCTTGCCCGCCATGCAGCCGCATCAGCTGCGCCGCCAGGCCGCTGATCGGCGTCGCCGAACCCTGCTCGCGGGAAAACTTCACCGCCGTGTCCAGATCCTTGAGCAAGGTCCGCACATGCCATTTCACCGGTTCGAAACGGCTCTCGGCCATTTGCGGGGCGAGGATCTGCAACGGTTTCGAATCGGCAAAACCACCGGCCAGCGCCTCGGCGATCAGGCTCGCATCGACACCGGAACGCTCCGCCAGCGCCACCACTTCGGCAATCACCAGCGCATTGCAGGCGACGATCATCTGGTTGCAGGCCTTGGTCACCTGCCCGGCTCCAACTGCGCCCATGTGGGTCACGCGCTGGCCCAGGTTCAACAACACGGGCTTGATGCGCTCGAGATTCGCCGCATCGCCACCGACCATGATCGCCAGGCTCCCCGCCTCGGCACCGACCACGCCACCGGACACCGGCGCATCAAGCCAGCCCATGCCGGTCCGGCTGACAAGCTCTGTCGCCATTTCCCGCGTCGCGGTGGGTTCCAGGCTGGAAAAATCCACCAGCAACTGGCCGCTTTTCGCGCCTTCGACCACCCCGGTCGCGCCAAACACTACTTCACGCACCACCGTGGTATCCGCCAGGCACAACATCACCAGGTCCGCGTGCTGGCACAACTCTGCCGGGGTCGCGACCTGGCGGGCACCCGCCTCGACCAGCGGCGCGCATTTGGCCGGATTGCGGTTCCACACCGTCAGCGGATAACCCGCCGCCAGCAGGCGCCGACACATCGGCAGCCCCATCAGACCGATTCCGGCAAAACCCAACGAAGGTAGTGTTGACATCATTTTGCCTCTTTTTGATTAAAGATCGCCGAATATCGGCCGATTCATCATGACTCAGGAAAGGATTCCCCCGAGCGACGCTCAGGCCACGGCTCTGACGCTTGGGCCAAATACGCGCTGATAAAAGACGCGAGTTCTCATCCGTGACGGTTCGACGACAGCGTGTCGCCCGACCAACCAGCCCAGGTACATGGCGAACAATGACTTCCAAAAATAATCCGGCCACTGCGGTATCCGACCTGACTTTGAGCCCCGCGGCGAACAGCCCTTCATCGTCGAAGCCATTGCTCCCGTCACGCCCGCTGGCGACCCAGCAATACCTGTACTTCACCGAAACCAACACCGACCGCATCCTCGACAACCTCGACGGCCTGCGCGACATGGTGTTCCCGCGTCCTGCGCATCTGGAAGGCGACAACGAACAGCACAGCGACCAGGAATTCCCGTCAGTGTGCCTGATCGGCCTGGGCCGCTGTGGTTCGAACATCGCGCTGGATGTGGCGGAGCTGGTATACAACGCCCGCAAGTTCTACCTCAACGAATTCAACAGTGAAGACCGCCTGTCGCCGGACAAGCGCTATGCCGAAAAAGGCTACAGCCCGGCCCAATGGATTCGCACCAACCTGCGCCTGATGCCGAACAAGGCGACCAAACCGGTGTTCCTGGTAGAGCCGCTGGTGATGCTCGGCGACCTCGACAAAGACATCGCCGGTCGCATCCGTTTTTCGCGCAAGGGTGAAAAAAGCGGTTTCCTGCGCGACTACAGCAAAATGAAAATCATGGACTTGTCGGAAGTCCACGCCGGTGGCGCCGGTAACGCGCCGATCCTCGGCCAATACCTGGCCAAGATCATCCTGAACAAGGACACCCAGCGCTTCTCCAGCCCTGACTGGAAGATGATTCACTCGTACCTGATCGACAGCTGCGGCATCAAGGCCAACCAATCGCGCCTGTACTTCTCGATTTTCAGTGCCGGTGGCGGTACGGGTTCGGGCATGGCTTCGGAATTCGGCCTGGCCCAGCAACACTCGTACATGAACAAGACCTTCGACACCAAGCCGATGGATGAGCACGACAGCAAGAGCGGTCACTCCTTCGTCTTCGAGCCGATTTTCACCAGCGGCATCTGTGTGCTGCCGAACATTTCCGATCACCGCAGTGAAATGTCCGAAGCGTTGCACATCAACGCCGGTCGGCTGCTGTGTAAATACCTGTCGGAAGAGTGGGACTTCTCCTACAACTTCGCCAACGAAGACAGCAGCGAAGCCAGCGTCATGGGCCGAATCCGTCCGTGGAACGCGATGATGCTGATTTCCAACGACATCATGCGTTACGCCGAAGAAAGCGACGACGGCAACATCCAGAACATTGATGTCAATGCCATGGAGAAACACGCCAACCAGTACATCTCTCAGCAGATCTTCAACATTCTGACGGCGCAAGCGGTAACGACCGACTACGACCAGAACTATTTCCGTCGCGCCGGCATCGACATCGGCGAAACCATCCGCCTGGACGCCAACGACCTGTTCATGAGCCTGGCCGGCCCGGTGGCGATTGCCTACGCCGAGTCCGTGGTCCCGGAAACCCCGGCGCCTACCAGCGACAAGTTCAAGGTGTTCGAGAAAGAGCCGCAGCGCCTGAACATCGACGATCTGTTCTTCCGCTCCATCGACCTGCCGCACTTCAACAAGGTCACCCAGGCCATCGAAGGCATCAGCCTGCTGCCAATCGAGTCCAAGCGCTATCGTGCGTCGCTGGAGCAGTACAAGAATTCCGGCTACGACGCGGCGGCCCTGCACGACCTGCACTTCTTCAAGAACTGCTCATCGGTGGTGTCGATCGTTTCGCTGCCGAAGGACTACAAGCTGTCCTACATGGACCTGAACCGGTTGAAGACCCATCTCAACAACCTGTTCCCCAACACCACGCTCAAACGCTACGCACTGGTAATCGGTGCCTCGGCCAACCTGTCGCTGACCACCCTGATCGCCAAGAGCCCGTGCCTGTCGGACGACTTCCTGACGCTGATCGTGGCCTTCATCAAACGTTGCTTCGCACGCAGTCCGTACCGTTTCGACGAAACCCTGGATAACTCGATGCTGGACTTCATCGTCAACGAAGAGTTCGACGAAGCGCGGATTGATGACTTGCTCAACGAGTTCGAGAACCCGGCGAAGATCCTCGATACCAACTGGTACGCGATCAAACCGATGTACGAGAAGAAATACCGCGAGCTGATCAACGACAAGGACAAGTTCGTCTCGATCAACGACATTCGTTTGTCGCGCGATTGCGTGAAGAAAGCGATCAAATACCTGCGTGAGATCTACCGTCACCGCATCGGCAAGACCAAGGTTATTTCGCTGAATAACCACACAGGTAAAACCTTCTAAGCCGCGTCGTTCCCTTCGCGAGCAGTCTCGCCCCCACAGGATTCAGTGATGACTTGTGGGAGCGAGCCTGCTCGCGAAGACTTCCTCGTATTCACGCAACTCCAACATCCAGAAACAATTGAGCAGCCCTCAGGCAGCCCGCTCAACTGTTCCCGTTACGTTTACGTCACCGTGAAGCTGTGGCTTTTCTCTACGGCAACGTGCCATCACGCTACTCGGCTACACACTTTTGGCCAGCGGCGACGCGCACCAAACAAGTGCGCGCATTCAAGCCTTTGCTCTTTCCTGGATCAGGATCCACGGTGAGACCACCACGGCCCACAACTGCGGATCACGTTCGAAAAGATCCAGCGCCCGCGTTTCAGAGAGCTTGGCGACCTTGTCACAGGCCAGCCAGGCAGCCACTTTCTCGCCTTCGTCGGTGGCCACGGCCTCGGCGGCCGCGATCAAATCCAGGCCGGGGTCGACCCACAATAGGGCACCCTTGGCAAAGAACGGCTCCAACTCCTTCCAGGTAATAGATGCGGTTTCACCAAGCAGCTTGGCATAGAGGGTGCTAGGTTCTTCAGTCATGGGTCCGGTCCGGAAAAGAAATTGACGCGATGATAACGTCGGTGGTCTGGCAGAAAAACCCAGAAGCAATTTGCATCACTGAATGAAAAGAGCAGGAAAGCCAAGGAATGCACGGAATCTGGCTATAAGCCCGTCAACGCCCCGCCGCAATTCTGACTTTTTCTTTCATAAAAGCGACACCCCCAAGTTTTGCCCCCCGGCGCCAGCTTCCCAGGCTGACAATCGGCGCTCTACACTGTACCGGTACAGTTGCCGGGGGGCTTTTCCGGGGAATGTCGTAGATACTGACCCGGTTCTGCTGCCGACGGCGCCAGGACTATAAAAACTACAACAGTAAGAGTGGAGCACTATGACTAAGGCTACTAAGCAGATTTCCAAACTGTTTGCCGCTATGGTTCTGGCCGGGGTTGCCAGCCATTCGTTCGCAGCTGACACCATCAAGATCGGCATCGCCGGCCCTAAAACCGGCCCTGTAGCCCAATACGGCGACATGCAGTTCAGTGGCGCCAAAATGGCCATCGAACAGATCAACGCCAAAGGCGGCGTAGACGGCAAGAAACTCGAAGCCGTTGAATACGATGACGCCTGTGATCCAAAGCAAGCGGTAGCGGTCGCGAACAAAGTCGTCAACGACGGCGTTAAATTCGTGGTCGGCCACCTGTGCTCCAGCTCCACTCAACCGGCTTCGGACATCTACGAAGACGAAGGCGTGATCATGATCACCCCGGCTGCCACCAGCCCGGACATCACCACCCGTGGTTACAAAATGGTGTTCCGCACCATCGGTCTGGACAGCGCCCAGGGCCCTGCCGCCGGTAACTACATCGCCGATTTCGTAAAACCGAAAATCGTTGCTGTCCTGCACGACAAACAGCAATACGGTGAAGGCATTGCCACCGCCGTCAAGCAAACCCTCGAGAAGAAAGGCACCAAGGTTGCCGTGTTCGAAGGCATCAACGCCGGCGACAAAGACTTCTCCTCGATCATCGCCAAGCTCAAGCAAGCCAACGTCGACTTCGTCTACTACGGCGGCTACCACCCGGAGCTGGGTCTGATCCTGCGTCAAGCGGATGAAAAAGGCCTGAAAGCCAAGTTCATGGGTCCGGAAGGCGTGGGTAACGATTCGATCTCGCAAATCGCTCAGAAGTCCTCCGAAGGCCTGCTGGTGACCCTGCCGAAATCCTTCGACCAGGATCCGGCCAACGTCGCCCTGGCTGACGCGTTCAAAGCCAAAAAAGAAGACCCGAGCGGTCCGTTCGTGTTCCCGGCCTACTCGGCTGTGACCGTCATTGCCGAAGGGATCAAGGCTGCCAAGTCCGAAGACTCCGCCAAAGTGGCTGAAGCCATCCACAAAGGCACCTTCAAGACGCCAACCGGCGACCTGAGCTTCGACGACAAGGGCGACCTGAAAGACTTCAAATTTGTGGTTTACGAGTGGCACTTCGGCAAACCAAAAACTGAAGCCAAGCCTCAGTAAGGCCTTGCCTGACTGACTGCCAATAAAGCCCACGGCGTGCCGTGGGCTTTGTTTTACGAACGTACCTGGGCCGCGCTGGCGTGATCCGCTAGTCTCCCCACCTGAAAATCTCAAAACCGTCATCAGCGGTTCGCTGGCAAACCCCGAATTCGAAGTGGATGCAGATCCACGGGATCGGGCGGGAAAATGACTCCACCAGTGAAATGCGTATCAGGTTTTTAGGAGCGCTGTAATGCCTGACATCTATCACTTCTTCCAACAGCTGGTTAATGGTTTGACCATTGGCAGCACGTATGCCCTGATCGCCATCGGCTATACGATGGTTTACGGCATCATTGGAATGATCAACTTCGCCCACGGCGAGGTGTACATGATCGGCTCCTACGTGGCGTTCATCGCCATCGCCGGGCTGGCCATGATGGGACTCGACAGTGTTCCGCTGTTGATGACCGCCGCTTTCCTGGCGACCATCGTTGTCACCAGTGCCTACGGCTACAGCATCGAACGGATCGCCTACCGCCCCTTGCGCGGCAGCAACCGTCTGATCCCGCTGATCTCCGCCATCGGCATGTCGATCTTCCTGCAGAACACGGTTCTGCTGGCGCAAGACTCCAAGGACAAATCCATTCCCAACCTGATTCCGGGCAACTTTGCCTTCGGGCCAGGTGGCGCACATGAAGTGCTGATTTCCTACATGCAAATCGTGGTGTTCGTGGTGACCCTGATCGCCATGCTCGGCCTGACGCTGTTCATCTCCCGCTCTCGCCTGGGCCGCGCCTGCCGCGCCTGCGCCGAAGACATCAAGATGGCCAACCTGCTGGGTATCAACACCAACAACATCATCGCCCTGACCTTCGTCATCGGTGCCGCGCTGGCGGCCATCGCGGCCGTGCTGCTGAGCATGCAATACGGCGTGATCAACCCGAACGCCGGTTTCCTGGTCGGCCTCAAGGCCTTCACCGCCGCGGTACTGGGCGGTATCGGCAGCATTCCGGGCGCCATGCTCGGCGGGCTGGTACTGGGTGTGGCAGAAGCTTTCGGTGCCGATATCTTCGGCGACCAGTACAAGGACGTCGTAGCCTTCGGTCTCTTGGTTTTGGTGTTGTTGTTCCGGCCAACCGGCCTGCTGGGCCGTCCGGAGGTTGAGAAAGTATGACTAGGAATCTAAAACAGGCGTTTTTCAGCGCCTTGCTGGTGTGGGCCGTGGCCTACCCGGTACTGGGTCTGAAGCTGACCATCGTCGGTATCCACCTCGAAGTCCACGGCACCAGCACCGCGACGCTGATCACCATCGCCGTGTGCTCGGTGCTGATGTTCCTGCGTGTCTTGTTCGACCAGCAGATCAGCTCGGCGTGGCGCTCCTCGCCAGGCATGCCGCTGATCCCGGCCAAGGCCACCAACTTCCTGACCCTGCCGAGCACCCAACGCTGGTTCATCATTGCGTTGATCGCCGGTGCGCTGATCTGGCCGTTCTTCGGCTCTCGCGGCGCGGTGGACATCGCAACGCTGGTGCTGATCTACGTGATGCTCGGCCTGGGCCTGAACATCGTGGTCGGCCTGGCCGGCCTGCTCGACCTCGGTTACGTCGGCTTCTATGCCGTCGGCGCCTACAGCTATGCGCTGCTGTCGCACTACTACGGCCTGAGCTTCTGGATCTGCCTGCCGATTGCCGGCCTGATGGCGGCCACCTTCGGCTTCCTGCTCGGTTTCCCGGTGCTGCGTCTGCGCGGCGACTACTTGGCGATCGTGACCCTGGGCTTCGGTGAAATCATCCGTCTGTTCCTGCGTAACCTGACCGGCCTCACGGGCGGTCCGAACGGTATCAGCAACATCGAGAAACCGACGTTCTTCGGCCTGACCTTCGAACGTAAAGCCGCCGAAGGCATGCAGACGTTCCACGAGTACTTCGGCCTGGCATACAACTCGATCAACAAGGTGATCTTCCTTTACCTGGTGGCGCTGCTCCTGGCACTGGCTGCGTTGTTCGTCATCAACCGCCTGCTGCGCATGCCGCTGGGCCGCGCCTGGGAAGCATTGCGCGAAGACGAGATCGCCTGCCGTGCACTGGGTCTCAACCCGACCGTGATCAAACTGTCGGCCTTTACCCTGGGCGCCAGTTTCGCCGGTTTCGCCGGTAGCTTTTTCGCTGCCCGTCAAGGCCTGATCACGCCGGAGTCCTTCACCTTCATCGAGTCGGCGATCATCCTCGCCATCGTGGTATTGGGTGGCATGGGCTCGCAGCTGGGTGTGATCCTGGCCGCCGTGGTGATGATCCTGTTGCCGGAAATGATGCGTGAGTTCAGTGAGTACCGCATGTTGATGTTCGGTGCCTTGATGGTACTGATGATGATCTGGCGCCCTCAGGGTCTGCTGCCCATGCAACGTCCTCACATGGAGCTGCGCAAATGAGCCGCGAGATCCTTAAAGTAGAAAACCTGAGCATGCGCTTTGGCGGCTTGCTGGCGGTCAACGGCGTTGCCTTGAGCGTGAAAGAGAAACAAGTGGTTGCACTGATCGGCCCCAACGGCGCCGGCAAGACCACCGTGTTCAACTGCCTGACCGGCTTCTACAAGCCGAGTGGCGGCAGCATCCTGCTGGACGGCGAGCAGATCGAAGGCCTGCCGGGCCACAAGATCGCTCTCAAAGGCGTGGTGCGTACCTTCCAGAACGTGCGGCTGTTCAAGGACATGACTGCGGTCGAGAACCTCTTGATCGCTCAGCATCGTCACCTGAACACCAACTTCCTGTCCGGCCTGTTCAAGACCCCGTCGTTCCGCAGAAGCGAGCGCGAGGCCATGGAATATGCCGAATACTGGCTGGACAAGGTCAACCTGCGTGAGTTCGCCAACCGTCCGGCCGGCACCCTGGCCTACGGTCAGCAGCGTCGCCTGGAAATCGCCCGCTGCATGATGACCCGTCCACGGATCCTGATGCTCGACGAACCGGCCGCCGGCCTGAACCCGAAGGAAACCGAAGATCTGAAGGCGCTGATCAGCGTGTTACGTGAAGAGCACAATGTCACCGTGCTGCTGATCGAACACGACATGAAACTGGTCATGAGCATTTCCGACCACATCGTCGTGATCAACCAGGGCACGCCTCTGGCCAACGGTACGCCGGATGAGATCCGCGACAATCCTGAAGTGATCAAAGCCTACCTGGGGGAAGCGTAAATGCTGCAGTTCGAAAACGTTTCCACCTTCTACGGCAAGATCCAGGCCCTGCACAGCGTCAACGTCGAAGTCCGTCAGGGCGAAATCGTGACCCTGATCGGCGCCAACGGTGCCGGCAAGTCCACGCTGCTGATGACCCTGTGCGGTTCGCCTCGGGCCCACAGCGGCAGCATCCGCTACATGGGTGAAGAACTGGTCGGCCAGGACTCCTCGCAGATCATGCGCAAGAGCATCGCCGTGGTTCCGGAAGGTCGTCGGGTGTTTTCCCGCCTGACCGTGGAAGAGAACCTGTCCATGGGCGGTTTCTTCACGGCCAAGGGCGACTATCAGGAACAAATGGACAAGGTCCTCGGACTTTTCCCTCGTCTGAAAGAGCGCTTCAACCAGCGCGGCGGCACCATGTCCGGCGGCGAACAGCAGATGCTCGCCATCGGCCGTGCGCTGATGAGCAAGCCCAAGCTGTTGCTGCTCGACGAACCGTCGCTGGGCCTGGCTCCGATCATCATCCAGCAGATCTTCGACATCATCGAACAGCTGCGCAAGGACGGTGTGACGGTGTTCCTGGTCGAGCAGAACGCCAATCAGGCGCTGAAAATCGCTGACCGTGCCTATGTGCTGGAAAACGGCCGGGTGGTGATGACAGGGACCGGTGAAGCGCTGCTGACCGATCCGAAAGTGCGTGACGCGTACCTCGGTGGCTGAGCCTTTTCGGTAAACAAAAAGACGGCCTTCGCGGGCCGTTTTTTTTTACGCCAATCTCAATAGCGAAGTTGCTCCCCTGTGGGAGCGAGCCTGCTCGCGAAAGCGGTGGGACATTCAACTTTGATGTATCTGACACGCCCCCATTCGCCAGCAGGCTCGCACCCACAGGATGTGCGCTTGCGGTTTTACAGCCGATCCAGCGCTTCCCCACTGCGCCTGAACCACTCCATCAAATAATCCGCCAGCACCTGCGTGCGTTTCGGCAAACCGCCCTGATACGGATGCACCAGGTACATCGGCATGCTTCGAGTCTGATAGTCACGCAACAGCCAGCGCAAACGTCCGTCAGCCAATTCCGCCGGCAGCAGGTAAGACGGTAAACGGGCAATACCGGCGCCGGCCAGGGCAGCTTTCTTCAGCAGATTGTAATGGTTGCTGGCGAACGGCCCGGAGACCCGCACCCGCAGCAGTTCGTGTTGCTGGTGATACAGCCATTCCTCACGACCGCTGTAATGACTGTTGAGCAGGCATCGGTGTTCGGCTAAAGCACGAGGGGTCTGCGGTTCACCGTATTGCTCCAGATAGGCCGGGCTCGCACAGGTCATTTCGTGCCAGGCCAGCAGCGGACGCGCCACCAGTCGCTGGTCAATGGCCACGTCAGAGCGGATCGCCAGATCGAAGCCGTCGCGCACCAGTTCGCGGTAACTGTTGTTGAGCTCCAGTTCGATCTGCACCTCGGGGTATTTGGCCGAGAACTCCAGCAGCAAGCCATCGAAGAAGGTTTCTCCCAGCGACACCGGAACTGTCATACGGACCGGACCGGCGATATCGTCCTTCAATCGTGCCAAGGCCTGACGCGCCCTCTCCACTTGTATTACGAGCGCCTGGGCTTGTGGCAACAACGCCGCACCGGCTGCCGTCAGACTCAGGCGTCGTGTGGTGCGTTGCAACAACACCACGGAAAATTGCGTTTCCAGTTGGCTGATACGCTTGGACAGCTGTCCCTTGCTGCAACCGAGTTGCTGGGCGGCCAAGGTAAAACTGCCCGCTTCGACCAACACGGCGAACGCCGCCAGATCATCCATTTCACTCATGGATTGTTTCCATTTGAAAACCAAAGGTTGCCTATTAGCGCGGTTATCAGCAGAAAAAACCACTCTAAACTGAACCCACATTCAATCCAGCGGAGGAACGGCAACATGAAAATTCTTTTGATCGGCGCGAGCGGCACCATTGGTTCGGCCATCGACAAGGAACTGTCCCAACGCCACGAAATCGTGCGCATCAACCGCAAAAGCGGCGACTTTCAGGTGGACATCAGCGACAGCGCCTCGATTCGCAAACTGTTCGAGCAAACCGGCAAGTTCGATGCGCTGATCAGCGCCGCCGGCAACGTGACCTTCGCCCCCTTGGCTGAGATGACCGAAGAGAGTTTTGCCCTGGGCCTGAAAGACAAGCTGATGGGCCAGGTCAATCTGTTGCTGATCGGCCGCGAGTTTGCCAATGACGGCGCGTCGTTCACCTTCACCACGGGTGTACTCAGCCACGACCCGATCCGCAGTGGCGCCTCGGCAGCGCTGGTCAACGGCGCGCTGGACAGCTTCGTACGTGCCGCGGCAATCGAACTGCCACGCGGCCTGCGGGTGAACTCGATCAGCCCGAACGTACTCGTGGAAGCCATGGGCAAATACGCACCGTACTTCCGCGGTTTCAAACCCGTTCCTGCGGCGGATGTGGCATTGGCCTATGCCAAAAGTGTCGAAGGCTTGCAGACGGGTCAGACCTTTCACGTGGGCTAACAAAACACGCTCCCTGTAGGAGCGAGCTTGCTCGCGATGGGCGTTAACGATGGCGAGGGCTATCTGAATGAACGCGGCGCCTTCATGTTTTTCGCGAGCAAGCTCGCTTACAGGGCGATTGATACCCATCGCCAGGGTTGTGATGGAGGATCAGGCTGCGTAACGTGGCGTCACTTGTCAGGAGACCCCAAGATGCGTGTTGCCCGTTCCCTAGTCCTCGTTTCCCTGCTTCCGTTATTCGCCGCTTGCCAGTTGCTCGACGGCTCGCGTGAAAGTGCCTCCCATGTGGGCCAGACCCGCATGCAAGGCCAGTTGAGCGCCGCCGACGGCAAACTGTTGTTCCAGCCCTGCGGCGAGCAACGTCGTTATGCCGTCAACGACACGGGCGGCACCAGCGTCCTGCAACAGGCCGCGAGTCTGGCCGATGCCCAGGGCAAGTTGTTTGCCGATGTGCGCGGGCGGATCGTTTCCGGTTCCGGCGACGGTCAACTCGACATTGAACAGCTGTATCGCATCGAGCAGACAGGTCACGCCTGTGACGATCCCGACTTCAAAAAGCTGATCCTGCGCGCGACTGGCCATGAGCCCGAGTGGAGTGTGAGAGTCAGCGGTAAAGGCATGATCATCGACCGCGTCGCCCAACCACCCTTGGCCGTCCCCTACGTCGAAGAGCAACTGGGCGATGGTCGCTTCAATCTCAGTACCGAAGCCAATAATCAACACATCGAACTGTGGGTCGCGCCGCAACGCTGCGTCGACAGCAGCAGCGGCAGCGTCCTGCACATGAGTGCCGAGCTGCGGATCGACGGCCAGGTGCAACGCGGTTGCGGGTATTTCGGCGGATCACGCGACGACTGATCGTTTAAGCCTCACGGGACCCGGTCTTTGCGGCTTATAATCGCCGCCTTCAAACGCCCTGGCGCAGTTGTGCGCCCCGCGAACCCGGATCCCGTCATGTTACGAATCACTGAACTCAAGCTGCCGATCGACCATCCCGATGAAGACCTGCGCCCTGCCATCGTGCAACGCCTGGGCATCGCCAGCGATGATCTGCTCGATTTCACCTTGTTCAAGCGCAGCTATGATGCGCGCAAAAAATCCTCCGAACTGTGCTTCATCTACACCATCGACCTCAATGTTCGCGATGAGGCCTCGGTGCTGCACAAGTTCGCCGATGACCGTAACGTCAACGTGGCACCGGATGTCAGTTACAAAATGGTTGGCCAGGCGCCGACCGACCTGAGCGCGCGTCCGATCGTCGTCGGCTTCGGACCCTGCGGCATTTTCGCCGGGCTGCTGCTGGCGCAGATGGGCTTCAAGCCGATCATCCTCGAGCGCGGCCCCGATGTGCGCCAGCGCACCAAGGACACCTGGGGCCTGTGGCGCAAAAGCGTACTCAACCCCGAATCCAACGTGCAGTTCGGCGAAGGCGGTGCGGGGACGTTCTCCGACGGCAAGCTCTACAGCCAGATCAAGGACCCGAAATTCCTTGGCCGCAAAGTCCTGCACGAGTTCGTCAAAGCCGGTGCGCCGGAAGAAATCCTCTACGTCAGCAAACCGCACATTGGTACGTTCCGTCTGACCGGTGTCGTGGAAAACATGCGTGAAGAGATCCGCGCCCTTGGCGGCGAAGTGCGCTTCCAGCAGCGGGTCACCGACGTGCTGATCGATGACGGGCAACTGGTCGGTGTCGAACTCCACGGCGGCGAGCAAATCCATTCGAAACACGTGATCCTGGCCCTCGGCCACAGCGCCCGGGACACGTTCCGCATGCTTCACGGCCGCGGCGTGTACATGGAGGCCAAGCCGTTCTCGGTCGGTTTCCGTATCGAGCACCCGCAGTCGCTGATCGACCGCGCACGCCTGGGCAAGTACGCCGGTCACCCGAAACTGGGCGCCGCCGACTACAAACTGGTGCACCACGCCAAGAACGGCCGCTCGGTCTACAGCTTCTGCATGTGCCCGGGCGGCACCGTGGTGGCGGCGACCTCCGAGCCGAACCGCGTGGTCACCAACGGCATGAGCCAATACTCGCGTAACGAACGCAACGCCAACTCCGGGATCGTCGTTGGGATTACCCCGGAAGTCGACTATCCGGGCGGTCCGCTGGCCGGTATCGAGCTGCAGGAACGCCTGGAGTCCCACGCCTACGTGCTGGGCGGCAGCAACTACGAAGCACCGGCGCAACTGGTTGGCGACTTCATCGCAGGAAAGCCATCCACCGAATTGGGCAGCGTTGAACCGTCCTACAAACCTGGCGTTGCCCTGGGCGACTTGGCGCTGGCCCTGCCAGCCTTCGCCATCGAAGCCATTCGCGAAGCCTTGCCGGCATTCGAGAAGCAGATTCGCGGTTACTCGTTGCACGACGCGGTCTTGACCGGAATCGAGACCCGCACCTCGTCGCCACTGCGGATCACCCGCAACGAGTCGATGCAGAGCCTGAACGTGAAGGGCTTGTTCCCGGCCGGTGAAGGCGCGGGTTATGCCGGGGGGATTCTGTCGGCGGGTGTAGACGGGATTCGGATTGCCGAGGCTGTTGCCCGAGACATTCTCGGCATCGAGGCCTGATACAAATCCCCTGTGGGAGCGGGCTTGCTCGCGAATGCGGCAGATCAGCCAACATCTCTGTTGAAACTGAAACCGTATTCGCGAGCAAGCCCGCTCCCACATTTGTTCTTCAGTGTGTCAGATATTGGCGCGCAACACGCTCGCCGGCAGCGCCACACCCTGTTCGACGCTCGCCGCTACCACTGCCATCAACCCGCTCAACTCATACCCCTCGGCCTTGAGCCATTTCTGGTCATAGTAAGTCGTGGCATAGCGTTCGCCGCTGTCGCACAAAATCGCCACGATCGACCCCGTCTCCCCCGCCGCCGCCATTTGCTGCGCCGCCATCAGTGCGCCGATCAGATTGGTCCCGCTCGATCCGCCGACATGTCTGCCCAGCCGCTCGGCCAGGTAATGCATGGCCGCCAGTGACAGCGCGTCCGGCACCTTGACCATCGCGTCGATCACCTTGGGCAGGAACGACGCTTCCACCCGTGGCCGACCAATGCCTTCGATTCGCGAACCCTGAGCCAGGCGCAGGCTGGCATCGCCGGTCAGGTAGTAATCGAAGAACACCGAACGCTCGGCATCGGCACACAGCACGCGCGTGCAATGCTGGCGATAGCGTACGTACCGCCCCAGGGTGGCCGTGGTGCCGCCGGTGCCGGGGCTGGAAATCAACCAGCTCGGCTCCGGATGCTTTTCGAAGCGCATCTGCTGGAAGATCGATTCGGCAATGTTGTTGTTTGCCCGCCAGTCAGTGGCGCGCTCGGCATAGGTGAACTGGTCGATGAAATGCCCATCGTGTTCCCGCGCCAGGCGCTCGGACTCCGCATAAATCTGCGTCGGATCGGCGACCAGATGAGTCTGGCCACCGTAGAAAGCAATCTGCGCAATCTTCTCTTTGGACGTGCTGGCTGGCACCACTGCAATGAACGGCACCCCCAACAAACGGGCGAAATACGCCTCGGAAATCGCCGTCGAGCCACTCGAAGCTTCAATCACCGGCGCGCCGGGCTTGAGCCAGCCGTTGCACAATGCATACAGAAACAGGGAACGGGCCAGGCGGTGTTTGAGACTGCCGGTGGGATGGCTGGATTCGTCCTTGAAATACAATTCGATGCCCGGAAAACCCGGCAGCGGCAAAGGAATCAGGTGGGTGTCGGCGCTGCGCTGGAAGTCGGCTTCGATGATCCGAATGGCTTCGCGGGCCCACTGTCGGTTGTCGCTCATGTTGTTTTACTCGTTGGCTCGGGCAGGAGTCTGGCTCAATCACCAAGCTTAGGAAAAATCCTACATCCCGCACAGGTACAGCTGAGGTTCAATACGCTTGGCAACTGCTAGGCTCAGCTGCGTTGTAGAAAGACCGCTTGTAACGACATATAACAAAAAAGAATATAACTTTTGTTTTAACTTCTAAGGGCACGGGTTAGGGTGTTCGACCTTTTGAATCGATTAATGGAGAGCGACTTTGCCTCTGCGTAGCACTTTCACGCGTTTCTTTCAGCTGGAAGCTGCCAGCGGTCTTCTGTTGATCGCCGCAGCCATTCTGGCTTTGATCATCAACAATTCCTCGCTGTCGTGGCTGTACAACGGTTTGCTGGACACGCCCGTGGTGGCCCAGGTCGGTGCGCTGAAGATCGCCAAGCCGCTGCTGCTGTGGATCAACGACGGCTTGATGGCCCTGTTCTTCCTGCTGATCGGCCTGGAAGTGAAACGCGAAGTCCTCGACGGGCAACTGTCCAAGCCGTCGCAAATCGTCCTGCCCGGCGCGGCCGCCATCGGTGGCATGGTGGTGCCGGCGCTGATCTACTGGTTCCTCAACCGTGACAACCCGCCGGCCCTGAGCGGGTGGGCGATCCCGACCGCCACCGACATCGCTTTCGCCCTTGGCGTGCTGGCGCTGTTGGGCAAACGGGTTCCGGTATCGTTGAAGCTGTTCCTGATGACCCTGGCGATCATCGACGACCTGGGCGCAATCATCATCATTGCGATCTTCTATTCCGGTGCGCTGTCGACCCTGTCCCTGGCGCTGGCTGCGGCCTGCATCGCGGCGCTGATCGGTATGAACCGGTTCGGTGTGGTCAAGCTCGGACCGTACATGATCATCGGCCTGATCCTCTGGGTTTGCGTACTCAAGAGCGGTGTGCACGCCACACTGGCTGGTGTGACCCTGGCTTTCTGCATTCCGCTACGCACAAAAAACGCCGAACCCTCGCCACTGTTGACCCTGGAGCATGCCCTGCATCCTTGGGTGGCCTACGGCATCCTGCCGCTGTTCGCCTTCGCCAACGCCGGCCTGTCCCTGAGTGGCGTGACCGTCGAAAGCTTCACCCATCACGTTCCAATGGGCATTGCGGTCGGCCTGCTGCTGGGCAAAACCCTCGGCGTGTTCGGCCTGACCTGGCTGGCGGTGAAATCCGGCATCGCCGCCCTGCCCCAGGGCGCCAACTGGGGCCAGGTGCTGGGCGTGGCGATCCTCTGCGGTATCGGTTTCACCATGAGTCTGTTCGTCGGCTCCCTGGCCTTCGTACCGGGCGCCAGCGAATACGCCGGGATGGATCGGATGGGAATTCTGACCGGCTCGATCCTGGCGGCATTGATCGGTTATGCGGTGACGGCGGCGGCGAGTCGCAAGAGCGCGCTACAACAGGTTTAGCCAAAGACTCCGCCATCCCTCGCCACACACAAAAAAACCCCGACCAGTCACCCGGTCGGGGTTTTCTTTTACCTGTATTCCCGCTTAGTGCGTAACGCGGCTTGTACCGTCAACTGTGGCAATACGCACACGCTCGCCAACACGGAACACTTCGTTTTCCTGGACCTGCTGCACGTAGGCGCGCATGCTGCCGTCGTCTTCGCGTACGGTGATTTCGACACCTTGAGTACGGGTCAGGCCTTCTTCGGCCGCCGAGCCCACCAGGCCGCCGGCCACTGCACCGATGACTGCAGCCACGATGCTGCCTTTACCGCCACCGATGGCGCTACCACCGACACCACCAACCGCCGCGCCCGCCAGGCCGCCGATCGGGGTTTTGGTGCCTTCGATTTTTACCGGGCGCAACGCTTCGATGGTGCCCATGCGAACCGTCTGCACGCGACGCGCTTCGTCACGGGAGTAGGAGTCACCGGTCAGGCTCGATTGGCAGCCAGTGAGCAACATCGCCATCGTGGAAAAGGAAGCAACCAGCAAAACAGACTTACGCATAGCATCAACTCCAAAGGACAGGTAACCATTAAACTCTGCAGATTGACACCTGTCACGGCATCGTCCGGATAAAATTGTTTCGATTCAGGCCTTGTACAGGCACTTAAACGAATTCATCACACGGTAGCGGCAAATTTCGCAATTTGCGCTGCGGGCACAGGGTTTTCATGGATTACTTTATCATTGTCGTCACCACCGCCGCCGGTCTGTATTTCCACTGGTGGCTTTACGTGCGGATCAGACGCTGGATGGACCGCGACCTGGCGTTAGCGCTGGCTGGAGGTGACGAACGCAAAAAAGCGTTCATGCTCGAGCAACTGGCGAACGCTCAAGCGCAAAAGATCAAGCGTCGAGACCTGCCGCAATGGCTGGAAGCCGCTGCGGCAGGCTATCCCGACCGGTAGACGCCTCAGGGAGCCAGACGTTCAAGAATCCAGTCAGCACCTTGGGAGCGATAATTGAGGCGATCGTGCAGGCGGCTCGAACGGCCTTGCCAGAACTCGATGCGCTCCGGCAGCAAACGATAACCGCCCCAGTGTTCGGGGCAGTGAGGCTGGCTGTCGCTGAAACGTTGTTCGGTGTCCTTGAGCAGCGCTTCCAGCTCGGCGCGACCGGCAATCACCCGGCTTTGCGGTGAAGCCCAGGCACCAAGGCGACTGCCCAGCGGGCGAACCTGATAGTAAGCATCAGACTCTTCAGGCGTGACCTTCACCACTCGCCCTTCGATGCGCACCTGGCGCTCCAGGGTCGGCCAGAAAAAGGTCATCGCCGCGAACGGATTCGCGGCCAGTTGCTGGCCCTTGGCGCTGTCATAGTTGGTAAAGAAGGTGAAGCCCTGGGCATCCAGGCCCTTGAGCAACAGGATGCGGCAATGCGGCCGACCGTCCTGATCGACTGTGGCCAAGGTCATGGCGTTGGCTTCCACCGGTGCCTGCTCGGTTTTCACTGCGTCGGCGAACCATTGGTGGAACAGCGCGAACGGCTCGGCCGGGGCTTGCGCCTCGGTCAGACCATCACGGGTGTAATCGCGGCGCATATCAGCCAGGGCCTTGGTCATGGCGCATTCCTTTTGGTTAACAAATCACTTCTTTATGGTATCGGCGTCGGCGACTTTTTTCGTATCAGCTGCGGCTTTGGCGGGTGCAGTCTTTTTCGCCGGGGTCGCGGTTTTAGCCGGTGTCTTTTTTGCCGGGGCCTTGGCGGCTTTCTTGGCTGGCGCTTTTTTCGCCACGGGTGCAGCCGCTTTCTTCGCATCGGCGGGCGCTGGAGTCACAGGCTTGGCAACCGGCTTGATGTCCTGGGCAGCCACCATGCGCACAGGTGCCGGGGCTGGCATGTTGTACTTGCTGAGCAGGGCGACCATGGTGTTTTGCGGGGTCACCAACAGCTCCACGCGGCGGTTCAGGGCACGCCCTTCAACGCTGTCGTTGGCGGCACGCGGGGCTTCACTGCCCATGCCGCGCAGCATCAGACGGTCGCGCTGCAGGCCGCTGAGACGGAAAATCGCTGCGACCGACTGGGCGCGCTCCTGGCTCAGCTTGACGTTGGCCGGTGCGGCACCCGACGTATCGCTGTGGCCGAGCACCAGAACGGCAGTTTTAGGGTCGGCTTCAAGAATTTTCGCCACGCGGGTGAACGGACCCAAGGTGACTGGCAACAGCATGGCCGGGCGGTCCGGGTTGAACGACCCTTCGACCGGTGCCGTCACCACCAGCACGTTTTCACGGCGTTCCAGTTGCAGGTTGCTGTCCTTGATCGCTGTGCGCAGACGTGGTTCATAGTCGTCGAGCCAGGCCTGGGTGACTTTCGGATCCGGCATCGGCACGGCCTTGGCCGTACTTTGTTCTTTGCCGCCGAACGGCCACCACCACTTGCCGCCCGCCTCGGCATCCGCCTTGGCCACTTCAACCGGTTTGGCTTCAGGCTTCACTGGCGGCTTGGCTGCTGCCCTGTCGGCGAGTTTGTCGGTTTTGTCATCGGAGCCGAACGGCCAGTACCAAGGGCTGCTGCTTTCTACCTTGGCCACCGGAGCGCTCGCCGCAGGCTTCAAAGGTGCGGGAGCCGGTTCTTTGGTCGCGACCTTGTCGGAAGAACCGAACGGCCACCAGCTGCCGCCGTCCGCATCACTTTTCGGATTCTGTGCGCAACCGGTAATAGCGAAGCACAGTGCCAAGGCGAGGGTTGGTTTGGTTGACATTGGATATCCACAAAAATGAAGTCAAAAAATGATCAGGCCGATTCGGCCTGAATAAACAAATGATTTGAAACTAAAAAGGCTTTCCGGTTCCGGACCTGGGACCTTCAAGCGGGATTTACAGACAAGTGGCCAGTACCCGCACAAGCTTTTGTGCGCGCGGATCCATCAAGACGTACGGCCCCAGTGTATTTGTCACAAAACCGAAAGCCACATCGTGCTCCGGATCAGCAAAACCGATTGAACCGCCAGCACCCGGATGCCCGAACGCTCGCCGGCCAAGGCCGAAGGTGGCATTGGGCACATCGGGTTGATCAAGCATGCAGCCCAGGCCGAAACGGGTACGGGTCAGCAGAGTCTTGTCCTCGCCGAGGCTGTGTTCTCGGGTCAACTCGTCGAGCATTTCGCCTTCCAGCAGGCTGCCATCGAGCAAGCCTGCATAAAAACCGGCCAGACTGCGGGCATTGCCGTGGCCATTGGCCGCCGGTTGCTGCATGCGCCGCCATTCCGCCTTGTTGGTGCTGGTCAACACCGACGGCGGGTTGGTGAAGGCCCGGGTGGTCATAGCGGCCGGTTCGCGCATGGTCACTTGCAGCAGTCGCTGGGCCGCGGCATCGCCGGCGTTGCCCTTGCCACGGGCGATGTGCGCCACACGATGAAACTCTTCATCCGCCAGGCCGACGTGGAAGTCCAGCCCCAGCGGTTTGGCCACCCGGGCCACGATGGATTCACCCGGCCCGCGCCCGTCGGCACGCCGCAGTAATTCGCCGATCAGCCAGCCATAGGTGATTGCCGCATAGCCGTGCCCCTCGCCCGGTGTCCACCAGGGCGCTTCGGCAGCCAGGGCTCCGACCATGGTTTGCCAATCGTAAAGCGCTTCGGGAGCCAGTAACTCGCGCAACGCCGGTAGACCGGCCTGATGGCACAGCAATTGGCGCAGGGTCACGGACTCTTTACCGGCCGCGGCAAACTCGGGCCAGTAACGGGCAACCGGTGCATCCAGTTGCAGCTTGCCTTCGGCCACCAGTTGCAGGGCGGTGACGGCGGTGAAGGTTTTGGTGCAGGAGAACAGGTTGGCGATGGTATCGCTGTGCCAGGCCTCGGCGCCGTCCTTGTCGGCGGTGCCGGACCACAGGTCGAGAACGGTTTCGCCGCCGATGCGGATGCACAACGCCGCGCCACGTTCCTGAGGATCGTCGAACAACGCCGCAAACGCCTCACGCACCGCCTCGAACTTAAGCTCGTAATGACCCTGAATCTGCACCCGCAACTCCCCGGTAAACGCTTTACAAAGTGGCCCGCATTGTTCCAGCCCTGGAGGGTTTTGGGAACAGGGGCGGGCCGGGCGGTCATTCGCCCTCAGAACTGATCGAAAATGCTCGTCGTGTGTTCAGATGCCTTCGCGAGCAGGCTCGCTTCCACATTGGGTCTACGTCGCACCATAGATCTCTTGTGGGAGCGAGCCTGCTCGCGAAGAACGATAAGGCGGTCTCAGGTATTAATGACCACTACCTGAATGCCCACCCGCATGCCCGGCGCCCTTCCCCGGACCTTTGCCAGCTTCGGCCTTGCGTCCGCCTTCGGCGTCATGACGGGATTTATCCGCGTCGGCGCTGGCCTTGTGCGCCTCTTTGCCCAACTGATCGATGGCCGCAAAGTTACTTTTGCGCACACTGTCGACAAAGCCCTGGAATGGCAGATCGGTAATGCCCACCAGACCGAAATGCCCGTTTTCGCCATCCAGCAGGCGCCCGGTCACGGGTTGGTCGAGATACTGGAACCAGTGCACACCGACAATCGACGGCTCACTCAGCGCCTGTTTGAGGAAGTTCGCATAAGCAGGGCCACGGTCTTCTTCCTTCGGCAATTGCGTCACGCCACCCCAGAACGGACCGCGATCGGTCGAGCCGAAGTTGAACTCGGTGATCAGCACCGGCTTGTCGAGGCTGCGCAGTTTGGCGAAGTCGTAACCGTCCTGGGGCTGCAGGGTGTACATGTTGAAGCTCAACACATCGCAATACTGCGCGCAGGATTCAACGGCCTCCGGGGTGCTGATGGCAAAGCGGCCACCAAGCAGCATCTGGTTCGGTGCGTGCCATTTGAGCGAGTCGGAAATGGTCTTGAAGTAAGTGTCGGCGAAGACCTTTTGGAAGTATTTGAAGTCGGCCTCGATTTCCGGGTGTTCGGCACTCGGCAGGGGTGGCACAAAACCGGGGTCTTCCATCAACTCCCAGGCCGGCAGATCGATACCCCAGGCTTTGGAAAGCCCCGCCTGGTTACGGTACTTGTCGCGCAGTTGCTTGAGGAACGCGCGTTTGGCCGGTACGTCGGTGGTCATTTTCAACGTGCCGTAGGCCAGCGCGTAACGGGCTTTCGGATCGTCGCCAGGACCGGCCCAGGCCAGTTCATTGTCGGCGAAATACCCGATCAGCCAGGGATCGTCGCGATGGTCGCGGGCGGCGATGGCCACGGCGCGTTCGGTGGCCATGGCGAATCGCGGGTCGAACGGGTCAGGCATGCCGCCCCACCAGTCGTTGCCAGTACTGATGCTCGCGTAATCGCCGACGATCGACAGCGGCAGAGTGTATGGCACGCGTTCCGCGTCAGCTAGCGATGGTGCGCTCCAGTTGCCAATGGTGTTGAAGCCCCAGGCTTGCAGGCGATCAAGGGTGTGGCCGGCCCAGCGTTTTTCGTCGAGAGCTACTTTGCACGGTTCGGCCGGCGCAGGTTCGGCCGCTTTCGCCGCCGTCGCTTCGACGGCATCAGCCTTGGCGGCTTCGGCGACTCCGGATTCGTTCGATGCAACAACCGCCGGCTCGGCAGCCTTGCGCGCCGTTGCCTCTACCGCGTCAGCCTTGGCCGCCTCAGCTACGCCGGCCTTGGTGTTGCTGCCCAGCGCACAGGGATCGCCGTACAGACGCTGCAAATTGGCACCGTAGAAGTCGTACCAGCGCCCGAAATTGAAGCCTCGGCCCTGATCGACACCGTTGCCACCACGGTTATCGCCCTCACCGAAATGATTGGCCAGCGGCTCATCCGCCTTGGGCAGGGATTCGAACATCCCTTCGCGGCCGGCGATGTAGGTCTGGTTGACGTCCGCTGCGACGGTGTTGACGCCCAGCGAATAGAACGGATACCCCAGCGGAGTGACCAGATACCAGCGGCCATCGCGCTTTTCGCTGCGAAAAAAACCGCTGCCCTTGAATGCCGGGCCCTGAGTCCAACCTCCGAACTTGTCCAGCGATGCCTTATTGCGCTCGGCCAACCAGGTTTTCAGCTGTTGCTGTTCCTTGGCGGCGACGTTTTTAAGTTGCTCATCGCTGCTGACTTTTTCCGGCCATTTGGCCCGGGTCGATTGGCCGTAGGTGTCCACCAGCCCTCCGTAAACGGCTTTGGTGACCGCGTCGCCATCCTGTACGCCGAAACGTTCAAGCAAAATGCTTTGAGCCGCTTTCGGTTGATCCAGCGACAGGCTGACCGACACCACCTGGCTGCGATTGAGTTCACCGCTGCTGCTGGCCAGCAATACACGCTGCCCATCAACGGTCGTCGGCATCGGTGGCCCGGCCTTCATGCCCTGGCTCAGCGGCGAAGTCGGCACCAGCGGCACCAACAATGTCTGCGCCGGACCTGCCGGCAAGTCGATGCGGCTGACCAGTGTCTTGCCGTCGTTGCTCTGGATTTGCACATAGAGGGTGATCGGCCAGTTCATCGCGCTCTGGATGCGCAGGCTCATCATCCCGGATTGCGACCAGTCCCAGGCGCCGGCCTGCGGGGCCAGGCGCAAGGTCGGCCGGGCGACCGGGTTGAATGTCACCCGACGCAACACTTCGCCTTCGGCGGTTTGCTCGGCGTTGGCCTGCGGCAGGTCGGCGTTCTCGGTCGAGACGCGCACCACATCAGCGGGGCGAACAAAGTTGAACAGGGTCTGCTGACCGGCAGGCGCCGCCAACAATGGGCCAGCGAAGATCAAGGCGAAAACGGCAGGCAGCGAACGGCGAATCATGAGAACGAAATTCTCCCTAACGACCTCGATGGGCCAGTGGAAAAGCAATGACAGAGAGATAGACAACGCGGCGGGCAGAATTGCCCACCGGCGTATCAGGAAATTTCACGACGGAAAGGAGGCAGCGCATTGAGGATCGCCTTGCCGTAGCGCTGGGTGACCAGGCGTCGGTCGAGCAAGGTGATGGTGCCGCGATCTTCTTCGGTTCGCAGCAAGCGCCCGCAGGCCTGGACCAGCTTCAGCGAGGCGTCCGGCACGGAGATTTCCATGAACGGATTGCCACCGCGCGCCTCGATCCACTCGGCCAGCGCCGCTTCGACCGGATCATCGGGCACCGAGAACGGAATCTTGGCGATTACCACGTGTTCGCAATACGCACCGGGCAAGTCGACCCCTTCGGCGAAACTCGCCAGGCCGAACAGTACGCTCGAATCCCCGCCATCGACCCGCGCCTTGTGCTTGTTCAGGGTTTCCTGTTTCGACAGGTTGCCCTGGATGAACACCTGCTTGCGCCAGTCGCGATCGAGACCGTCGAACACGTCCTGCATCTGTTTACGCGAAGAGAACAGCACCAGCGTGCCTCGTGAGCCTTCGACCAGTTCCGGCAGATCACGGATGATCGCCGCGGTATGCGCGGCCGCATCCCGGGGATCGGCATTGAGGTTCGGCACCCGCAACACACCGGCGTCGGCGTGATGGAACGGGCTCGGCACCACGGCGGTCACGGCTTTTTTCGGCAGGCCGGCGCGCATGCGGAAGCGGTCGAAGGTGCCGAGTGCGGTCAATGTCGCGGAGGTCACCAATGCGCCGTAGGCCACGTTCCACAAATTGCGCCGAAGCATTTCCGCCGCCAGGATGGGACTTGCATTGACCTCGATATCGAACAGCGAACCGCTTTCCGCCAGGGTCAGCCAGCGCGCCATGGGCGGGTTGTCTTCCGGGTCTTCGACGGTGAACGCGGTCCACAACTCCCAGTTGCCCGAAGAACGGGACAGCAGGCTGCCGAACAGCGGATACCACTCCTCGGCCTGATTGCTGGCGATGCCGATATTGACTTCGCCGTCCATGCCTTCCTTGAGCAAATCGGTGAGGCGGGTGAACAGGTCGGTCAGGCGGGCAAAGCCTTTCTTCAGTTCGATGCCCATCTCGCGCATGTGCTCGGGGATCACCCCGCCGACGAATCGATGACGCGGCCGCTCGCGCCCCTCGACGTCTTCGCCGGGCTTGAAATCAGCGATCTGCTCGCAAGCGGTGAACATGAACTGCTGCTGAGTCTTGATCTCACGCGCCAGCTCCGGCACCTGCTCGATCAGCTTGCCCAAGTCCCCCGGCAGCGGGTGCTGGGCCAACAGTTTGGTGAGGTTCTTGGCGGTGGTTTCCAGCCAGTCGGCGGTGGAGCGCAGGCGCGTGTAATGGGCGAAGTGGCCGATGGCCTTGTCCGGCAGGTGATGGCCTTCGTCGAACACATAGAGGGTGTCGCGCGGGTCCGGCAGCACCGCACCGCCACCCAACGCCAGGTCGGCCAGCACCATGTCGTGGTTGGTGACGATGACGTCGACCTTGCCCATCCCTTCGCGGGCCTTGTAGAAGGCGCACTGGCCGAAGTTAGGGCAATGGCGGTTGGTGCACTGGCTGTGATCGGTGGTCAGGCGCGCCCAGTCGGCATCTTCCAGGGCGGTGGACCAACTGTCGCGGTCACCGTCCCATTTATTACCGGCCAGCTTCTCGATCATGCTGGTGAACAGCTTCTGGCTGGCCTCATCCACCTCGATCTTGAAGCCTTCCTCTTCGAACAGCTGCGCCGTGGCAGTTTGCGCGTGACCTTCCTGAAGCAGCATGTCGAGCTTGGACAGGCACATGTAGCGCCCGCGCCCCTTGGCCAGGGCGAAACTGAAGTTCAGACCGCTGTTGCGCATCAGGTCGGGCAGATCCTTGTAGACGATCTGTTCTTGCAAGGCGACGGTGGCCGTGGCGATCACCAGGCGTTTGCCGGCGGCCTTGGCGGTGGGAATGGCCGCCAGACTGTAGGCCACGGTCTTGCCCGTACCGGTGCCGGCTTCCACCGCGACAATCGCGGGTTCGCCACTGCGCCGGCCTTCGTCGTCGGTGTCGATGTCACCGAGAACCTTGGCGACTTCAGCGATCATCAGGCGTTGGCCGTAGCGCGGCTTGAGGCTCTTGGCTTCGAGAAAACGCGAATAAGCGCCCTGGATCGTGGTTTTGAGTTCAGTGCTGATCATGGATTGTCGGGCGCAAAAAACGCTGGATAAATTTTCAGTAGTTCGGATCGACCGCTATCATACCCCGCTAATTAATCCCGCGCAGAACGGAGTACCCGAATGACCGCTTTTAGCCTTCTTTATAGCCTGCATGTCCTCGCCGCGCTGGTGTGGGTGGGCGGGATGTTTTTCGCCTGGATGGTCTTGCGTCCCGCGGCGTTCAAGGCGCTGGAGGGTCCCGCCAGGTTGAAGCTGTGGCTGGAAGTGTTTCAAGGTTTTTTTCGCTGGGTCTGGGTGGCGGTGGTGCTGTTGCCCGTCAGCGGTGTGGGCCTGCTGAATCTGCACTTCAACGGTTTTGAACTGGCCCCGCGTTATGTGCAGGTGATGATGGGGTTGTACGTGGTGATGACGGCACTGTTCATCCGGATTCAGGCATTGATGCTGCCGGAGTTGCGCGCTGCCGTGGAGGCGCAGGATTGGCCGGTTGGGGCGGCGGTGTTGGGGAGGATTCGTCGGGTCGTGGGGATTAATCTGATTGTGGGGTTGATTGTGGTGGCGATTGCAGCGGCACGGCCCATGCTCTAAAGCCGGCCTGCCCTTTTGTGGCGAGGGGATTTATCCCTCGCCACAAAGGTTACTGGTGTTCTTATAACCGCTGCACCGTCACCGACCCCGCCGCTCCCGCAGGCCCCGGTTGCCCGTCAGCCCCAGGCTTGCCACTCTTGCCGCCATCGGCTTTATAGATAACGCAGCCCTTGGCCTTGCCGCCTGCACCCGGCTTGCCACCAGGTCCGGCCAGACCACCGGCACCGCCAGCCACCTGGACTTTGATCAGGTCCGCCGGGTAATCGCGTGGCACTGCCAGTTTGACCAACGCACCCGGCGCTCCTGGCTGACCGTCACTGCCGTCGCTGCCGTCAGCACCGCGACCCGCCTGACCCCAGGCACAACCCGGCGCCTGGCCATTGGCCCCGTCGAGTCCGACGAACCCAGGCGCACCCGCACCACCGCGAGCATCCACCAACAACTGCGGCGCATCCAGAGCCTTTATCTGCAGATTCAGATTGCGTCCTGAACGGGCAGCCTTCTGATAAGTGCCTGGCGCACCACGAGCGGTGATCTGGCTGCCCTCGGACAACTGGGCACGGCTGACCTTCAGCTCCAGCGCCTGTTCACTGGGCACGATCGCGATCCGCGCATCACGCCCAAGGCGCAGTTCACCGACGGTGACTTCGGTCACGTTGGAGGGAATCAGCAATGTGCCGTAGTCGGCCACTTCCAGGCGTTCCAGCTGCAAGGTGCTGGTGGTGTTGGGCAGGCGCATCAGCGAGTTGGTTTCGACGCTCACCACTTGGGCGCAGGCCAATGGGCTGATGAGTGCGGCGAGCAGACAGAGTTTACGCATGGGAAGCCTTAGGTGCGGTGGGAGCGGGAAGGGTTTGCAGGTGAAAAACGCCGAAAATGATGATCTTCAGCCGATCGCGCCACGGGTGAGCACGCCCCCTGAGACTGCGATAGCACAACAGCGCTTCAAGCAGATGGAGAGTCGCCAACAGGCCGCCGGCCAGGTTGACCAGCAAGTGCAGCGGATGGGTAAACGGCGTGAGCAGATTGACCAGCACCACCAACCAGAACAGCAGGGTCAATAGCTTCCCCAGCCCCCATAGCACCTTCATACCGCCCCCGATGAGAATTATTCTTTGCGCGCACAGTAACGGCTTCCACGCGGGATAAGCCAGAGGGCAAACGAAAATTCTTCATGAAGGCCGCCGAATGGCCGTCGCAGTGATGTGTTTTTTCATCCGACGGCTCTATTTCGCGGCTCAGCGATTGATGTGCAACTCCACGCGACGGTTTTTCACACGGCCCTCTTCTGTTTCGTTATCGGCCACCGGCTGACTTTCACCCTGGCCTTCGCTGGTGAGCTTGCCCGGCGCCACGCCCTGGCTCAATAGATACTGGGCAACGCTGCTGGCACGTCGTTCCGAAAGGGCCTGATTGTAGGCATCGGCCCCGACGCTATCGGTATGCCCCACCACCTTGATACTCACCACGTCGGCGTCCAGCAGTTTGCTCATGATCGAATCGAGCTGGCTCTGTGCGTAGGGGGTCAGGTCGGATTGGTTGAAGCCAAAAAACACGTCATTGCTCAACGTGATGACTTCAGGCTGTGCCGGCTCCGCTGGTTTCTCGCTGGCCGGGTATTGCGGCAGCGGGCAACCGTGATGTTCTACAGGGGTATTGGCCGGGGTGTCAGGGCAGCGATCGCGTCGATCGAAAACACCATCGTCATCTTCATCGCCGTCCTGGGCATAACAGATCAAACCACCGCTCAAGATACCGAGCGCCGCTCCACCGGCCGCCCAACCGCTACTTCCAATAGCGCCCAGGCCTCCGCCGACCAGCCCGCCAATGACGCTGCAGATCGGCCAGGTACGTTGATTGAGGGGGGCGGTGCCATCACTGTGAGTAGCGCAACCGGTCAACAGGCTGCCAAGCAGCAGAACCAGCAAGACGGTCCGTGTGAGTTTGGTCATTTTGAAAGCTCCTGTGTCACCGGCCAATGCCGGTCACACAGGAGTAAAGACCCGCATCCGCGACTGCACAAGCCGCGGATGCGAGGGACCTAACGCTCGATTTTGATTTCCGTGCGACGGTTCTGTGCACGGCCGTCGGCGGTTTTGTTATCGGCAACTGGCTGACTTTCACCGGCACCGGCAACCGACACGAAGTTGCTGCGCGGCACGCCTTGCTCGATGAGGTACTCAACCACCGAGTGCGCGCGCTTATCCGACAGTTTCTGGTTATAGGTATCGCTGCCCACGCTGTCGGTATGGCCAGTAACAGTCAACCGGGCTGTAGGGGCCTCCGCTTTCAAGCGAGTGGCGATCTTGTCGAGTACCAGTTTGTCAGACGGAGTGAGTGTGGCTTTGTCGAACTGGAAGTGAACATCGCGGATGACGATGGTTTCTTCCTTGACTACGACGACCTCTTCAACCACTGGAGCTGGAACTGGTGGAGGGCAACCATCGGCATCGACCTTCACGCCTCGAGGCGTGCCTGGGCACTTGTCGCGGCTATCCGGCACACCATCGCCGTCTTCGTCGCCATCACCGTGAACCCAGCAGTAGGCCGCCGCGGTACCGCCGACCACCAATGCTCCCCAACCAGCCCATGACGAACTTTCGATCGCACCAAGGCCCGCACCCGCCACACCACCAACCGCCGCACAGATCGGCCAGTCGGTTTTCTGCAAACCTGCACAACCAGTCAACACACTGGTTAGCAGAACCAGGGGTAACGCTGTCCGAACTATGCTCATCTAGTTTTCTCCTGAAGGATCGGCTTAGAACCGATTCAGGGAGTAAAGACCGGAGTTTAAAACTCCGCCAGCAATAGGCCATTGCTGTTTTGTCCCGTATTCACGGGGGAACGTCACTTTTACGGCAAACCCGCTCTAGGCTCGAACTGGCGGGCAGGCTAGTCTTGGCAGATCTGAGTGAGGATCTTCGATGATTGCAGGTATTTCTTCGCGCACGCCCCAACAGGCGCTGGCCGCTTTGCTGGATCGTTACGCCCCTTCGCGCCTGTTGTTGATTGGCGCCAGCGAGTTCCCCGCCCTTGAAGCCTTCAAGCTCGCGCACCCGGACAGCTGTGTGGCGCACGCGGCACCCGGGGTGTTGCCTGCCGAACTGGCTGCACGCCGGTTTGACCTGGCGCTGGTGGTCGACTGCCTCGAACACCTGCCCAAACGCGATGGTCTGAATTTGCTGGGCGGCATCCGCAACCTCAACGCTAGCCGTATCGCGGTACTGGCTGACTTGCCGGCCAGCGGCTGGCAGGAAACGGATTTTTTCTCCCTGGCCCTGCAAGCCAGTGAACGCTTCCAGCGCGACGATCAAGTACTGACCCTGTTCACCTATGATCTGCTTGATTACAAACAGGTGCCCGACTGGCTCAACTCGCGGTTCTGGGCCAATCCGGAAAATTTCGGGAAATATTGGTGGTAACGCAATGAGTACATCCATTTGCCCTTGCGGCAGCGGCACCCTGCTCGACGCCTGCTGCGGTCATTACCATGCCGGCCATCCGGCCCCTTGCGCCGAAGCCTTGATGCGTTCGCGCTACAGCGCCTACGTGCTTGGCCTGATCGATTATCTCGTGGCGACCACCCTGCCCGCCCAGCAGGCCGGGCTCGATCGGCAATCGATCAGTGACTGGAGCGCCCAAAGCACCTGGCTGGGCCTTGAGGTGGAAAGCTCCGAAGTACTCGGTGGCCAGCCGGAGCACGCTTTCGTCACTTTCACCGCACGCTGGCACGATGGCAGCGGTGAGCACAGTCATCGCGAACGCTCGTCGTTCGTACAGAACGCTGGCCGCTGGTACTTCATCGACCCCACCGTCCAACTCGACATCGGGCGCAACGACGCCTGCCCCTGCGCCAGCGGGCAAAAGTTCAAGAAGTGCTGTTCGGGGTATTTCGGCGGTTGAGGTGATGCGCAGCGTCCGGCAGCTCCTGCACAAGCTTTTAGTACACCTGCAGGGCCTGCCGAAGGCTGCGACCTTTTAACGACTAGACTGGGGATCAAGGAGGACAACACCACCATGATCACCCGGCGACTCACACACTATCTGCTCACCCTGACCTTTTGCCTGGGGCTCGGCGGCTGCGCGTCCTGGTTCAGCACCGATGAACCGGACCCCGAGGTGCATCTGGTCAAGGTTGAAGTGGTGCGAGCCAAGCTCATGGAACAGAAATTCGTGCTGCACTTTCGCATCGACAACCGTCGAGACAGCGACCTGACCGTGCGCGGCCTGGAGTATCGCATTCACCTGGCCGATATTCTGCTGGCCGAAGGCGAACATGAACACTGGATCACCGTCGGCCCCAAGGCCAGTCGTTTCTATAAGGTACCGATCCGCACCAACCTGTGGCCCAAGGTCAAAGACCTGGTCAAACAACTGAAAAGTCCCGAGCAGGCCATTCCCTATCGTCTGGAAGGTGAGATGGAAACCGGTTTATTCATCGCCCACTACGTGCACCTGACGCGTAATGGCGTAATAATCCCCGCCGATCTAATTCCGGAGCAACCCCGATGACCCAGCAACCCCATGTCCATGGCCCTGACTGCAACCACGATCATGATCACCATGATCACGACCATGGCCATGTCCACGGCCCGAACTGCGGCCACGCCCACCAGGAACCGGTGCGCAATGCCCTGAAAGATGTCGGCCGCAACGACCCTTGCCCATGCGGCAACGGCAAGAAATTCAAGAAGTGCCACGGCGCTTGATGCTTCGGGCGAAGAACTTCTTCGCCTGTTGAATCGCTTTCGCGAGCGAGCCCGCTCCCACATTGGTTTTGTGTACGACACGGATCTAATCTGGGGGCGGGCTTGCTCGCGAAGGGGCCATGAAACTCACGCTCGATTCAGAATCTGCGCAGTGCTGACCACGGTCGCATACTCCCCATGCAAATTCCCCAGCGACATCCCATGCACTTCCTCGGCTGACCGGGCATTACCGAAGTAATCGGCCTTGTCGAAGGTAAAACACGCGTCCTCCACCACCCACGTATCAAACCCCAGATTGCCCGCCGTTCGAGCCGTGGATTCCACTGAGTTGTGGGTCGCCACGCCCACGATGACCAACTGCCCGATCTTCGCTTCGCGCAACCCTGCCTCCAGTGCCGTCGAACAAAACGCATCCGGCACCTGCTTCTGAATCAGTTGCTCGCCAGGCAATGGCCGAAACCGCTCCTGAAACTCCACACCGGATTGCTGTGGCCAGAACACCGAATCTTCCGAGCGGGACAAGTGCTGCACGTGAACGATCGGACGCCCGCTGCGGCGCCAATGGTTCAACAGTTCCAGGATGCGCTCCTCGGCTTGAGGATTATTACGGCGACCGAGCCTGGGATGGAGAATGCCTTTCTGTTGATCGATGATGATCAGTGCTGCGTTTGTCTTGAGCTCCATGCCGACTTTTCTCACACTGATAAATTGAATTTTCGCACTTCACCATCACAATCCAGCGACAGGCAAGCCTGAAACGCAATCAGGATGACTTGGGCAAATCCTGAAATAAGATCTTCCCCCGCTTGCGCCGCCCCCTCCTGCTCACTAACGTAGCGACTTTATTGCGCTACCACCCCCGCAGGAGCTTTGCCATGGCCTCGCCAGCCCTTACACATTTTCTACCCCGGTTCGGCGTTGCCGCAGCAGTGGCGGGGGTTTTGAGCCTGACCGGCTGTCAGAGCTTCAATGCCCAGGACACCCTGCCGCCCACTGTGGGTGTACAACCATTAAAGGGGCTGGCACAGAACGTTTCGGTACGCCGCAATGCCATGGGCATGCCGTTGATCGAAAGCAGCACGTTCCACGATGCGCTGTTTACCCTCGGTTACGTGCACGCCAGCGACCGCATCACGCAAATGGTCACCCTGCGTTTGCTGGCCCAGGGGCGCCTGGCCGAAATGCACGGTTCGGACCTGCTGGATGCCGACCGTTACATGCGTGCAGTCAATCTGAAAAAAAGCGCCGCAGAGCTCTACAAGGCGTCTTCGCCACGCCTCAAGCGCTTCTTTGAAGTATACGCCCGCGGGGTAAACGCTTACCTGTTCCGCTACCGCGACAAACTGCCGGCCGACCTCGCCGCCAGCGGTTACAAGCCTGAATACTGGAAGCCGGAAGATTCGGCGCTGATTTTCTGCCTGCTGAACTTCAGCCAGTCGGCCAACCTGCCCGAAGAGATTTCTACGCTGGTGCTGGCCCAAACGGTTACCACCGACAAGTTGCCGTGGCTGACGCCTTCAGCGCCTGACGAAAAACTGCCGTTGGCTGAAAGCGAAAAGCTGCAAGGTTTAAAGCTCAACGGACAAATACCGGGCCTGGTGGAGATCAGCAAAGCCACAGGACAACTCTCTGATCTGAATCTGCTGGGCGCCACTTCCTCGAACAACTGGGCCATTGCCCCGCAACGCAGCCGCAGCGGTAAAAGCCTGTTGGCCAGCGACAGTCATGGCCCGATGGGCGTACCGTCGCTGTTCAGCTACGTACAGATTCGCGCACCAAAGTACCAGGCCTCCGGCGTAACCATCGCCGGTTTGCCGATGGTGCTGGGCGGGTTCAACGGCAAAGTGGCGTGGAGCATGACCACGGTCATGGGCGACAACCAGGACCTGTTCCTGGAGAAAATCAAACGCCAGGGCAATGGCCTGACCTACGAATCCAACGGTAAATGGACGCCGGCGATCGTGCGCAACGAAACTTATTTCGTCAAAGGCCAGCGGCCGATTCGCGAAGCGGTGTACGAAACCCGCCACGGCCCGCTGCTCAACAGCGCCCAGGGTCTGGCCCAGGGCAGCGGTTTCGGCCTGGCCTTGCAGACGCCGAACTTCACCGACGACAAAACCCTTGACGCGTTTTTTGACCTGTCCCGTGCGCAGAACGTCGAAAAGGCCTCGGATGCCAGCCGCGAGATCCGCGCCATCGCCTTGAACCTGGTGTTTGCCGACGCCAGCAATATCGGTTGGCAGGTCACCGGCCGCTACCCGAACCGCCGCGAAGGCGAAGGCCTGCTGCCCTCGCCGGGCTGGGAAGGTCGCTACGATTGGGACGGTTACGCCGACCCGATGCTGCACCCCTACGACCAGGACCCGGCGCAAGGCTGGCTCGGCACCGCCAACCAGCGGGTCATTCCCCATGGCTATGGCATGCAGCTGTCCAATTCCTGGTCGGCGCCTGAACGTGGCGAGCGCCTCGCCGAACTGGCCGGCGCGGGTAAACATGACACCCGCAGCCTGATTGCCATGCAGTACGACCAGACCACCACGTTCGCCGCCAAACTGAAAAAGATGTTCGAAGCGCCAGGCATGGCTCAACCGCTCAAGCAGGCCATCGATGCGCTGCCGGTTGCCGATCGCGGCAAGGCGCGCGAAGCCTATACCCGGTTGATGGCGTTCGACGGCAAACTCAGCCCGACCTCTGCCGACGCGACAATCTACGAGCTGTTCCTGCAAGAAAGCACCAAACAAATCTTCCTCGACGAACTGGGGCCGCAAAGCAGCCCGGCGTGGAAAGCTTTCATCGCCAACGGCAAGTTGTCCTACGCCGCACAAGCCGATCACCTGCTGGGACGCGAGGACAGTCCATTCTGGGATGACGCACTCACCGCGCAGAAGGAAGACAAGCCAGCCATCCTCGCACGCAGCCTGGCCGCGGCGATCAGCGCCGGTGACAGTCAGTTGGGCGGCGATCACAAAGCCTGGCAATGGGGCAAACTGCACCGCTATGAATGGAAGAACAGCAGTGGCCAGACCGTGCGCGGTCCGCTGCCGGCCGGCGGCGATCACACCACGCTCAACACCGCCGCGTTCGCCTGGGGCCAGGACTTCAACACCACGCTGGTACCGGCCATGCGCATTATCGTCGACTTCGGCCAAGCCGAACCGCTGACGGGCCAACTCGCCACGGGCCAATCCGGCAACCCGGTCAGCCCGAACTACCTGAACAGCATCGACCCATGGCTCAAGGGGCAGTACATGAGCTTGCCGATGCAGCCGCAGAACTTTGACCGGGTATACGGAACCAAGCGATTGACCCTGACACCGGGCAAATAAATATTGCCGCTATCTTTATGGGAGCGAGCCTGCTCGCGAAGGCGCCATGCCAGTCAGGATTGCAGGTGGCTGATCCACCGCTTTCGCGAGCTGGCTCGCTCCCACATTGATTAGATGTTCATCCCCCAAAAATCGATAGAACTTCTCGCCCCGCGCGAACCTCATAGCTAACAAGTGCCTCCAGTTGGGTAACAACATGGAACTGGTTATCGCGCGTCCCGAAGGTTTGTACTGTCCCCCGGGGGATTTCTATATCGACCCGTGGCGCCCGGTCGAGCGATCGGTCATCACCCACGCCCATGGCGACCATGCGCGCAGCGGCAACCGGCATTATCTGGCGGCGGCGCCCGGCGAAGGGATCCTGCGCGCGCGCTTGGGACAGGACATCAACCTGCAAACGCTGCCCTATGGCCAACGCTTGCTGCACCACGGCGTCACCTTGAGCTTTCACCCCGCCGGCCACGTACTCGGCTCGGCCCAGGTACGCCTGGAATACGGCGGTGAAGTCTGGGTCGCTTCCGGTGATTACAAAATCGAACCCGACGGCACCTGCGCGCCGTTCGAGCCGGTGCGTTGCCACACGTTCATCACCGAATCGACCTTCGGCCTGCCGATCTATCGCTGGCAACCCCAGGCGCAGGTGTTCGCCCAAATCAATCAGTGGTGGCAAGCCAATGCTGACGAAGACAAGACCAGCGTGCTGTTCTGCTACGCCTTCGGCAAGGCCCAGCGCATTCTTCACGGCATCGACACCAGCCTCGGCCCGATCCTGACCCATGGTGCGGTTGAACCGCTGAACCGCGTTTATCGCGAGAACGGCGTCTACCTACCGCCGACGATCTATGCCGGCGACGTCAAAAAGAGTGACCCCATCATGCGCAAGGCGCTGGTCATCGCCCCGCCCTCAGCTGGCGGCAGTACCTGGATGCGCCGCTTCGGCGACTACAGCGACGGTTTCGCCAGCGGCTGGATGCGTTTGCGCGGTACCCGTCGGCGCCGCGGCGTGGACCGCGGTTTCGTGCTGTCCGATCACGCTGACTGGCCGGGCCTGCTTTGGGCCATCGAGCAGACCGGTGCCGAACGGGTGATGGTCACCCATGGTTCTGTCGCGGTGCTGGTGCGCCACCTGCGCGAACAAGGCCTCGATGCCCACAGCTTCAATACCGAGTACGGCGATGACGAAGAAGAACCTCAAATCGCTGAGCCCGAGCACGTCGAGGTACTGCCATGAGGGCTTTCGCCCAGTTGTATGCCGAACTCGATGCCACGACATCGAACAACGCCAAACTGGCGGCCATGCAACAGTACTTTTCTCAGGCCGCCCCGGAAGATGCCGCATGGGCTGTGTATTTTCTGTCCGGAGGACGGCCCAGGCAGTTGGTCCCGGTGCGCATCCTGCGGGAACTGGCGGTGGCGTATTCAGGCCTGTCGCCGTGGTTGTTCGAAGAGAGTTATCAGGCCGTGGGCGATCTGGCGGAAACCATATCGCTGGTGCTGCCCGAGGCGCCACACACGTCCACCGACGGGCTGGCGCTATGGATTGAAGACAAACTGCTGCCATTGCGCGGCGCATCTCCCGAGGTGCTGGCCGAACAACTGCCCAGCCTCTGGTCGCAACTGGACCGCGCCAGCCTGATGCTCTGCATCAAATTGATCACCGGCAGTTTCCGCGTCGGAGTCTCCAAGTTACTGGTAACCCGCGCACTCGCCTCCATGGCTCATCTGGACAGCAAACGCGTGGCTCAACGACTGGTGGGTTACACCGACCTGTCCAACCGTCCGAGCGCGGCCAGCTACTTGAAGTTGATCGCCACAGAATCAAGCGACGAGCATGCCCAGCGCGGTGGCCAGCCTTATCCGTTTTTTCTTGCCCATGCCATGGCGCAACCGGTCGAACAATTCGAAGCACTGCTCGGCCCGGCCAGCCATTGGCAAGTGGAATGGAAATGGGATGGCATCCGCGCCCAAGTGGTTAAGCGCGCCGGGCGACTGTGGATCTGGTCGCGGGGCGAAGAGTTGGTTACCGAGCGTTTTCCCGAACTGGAGAGCCTGGTCCACTGCCTGCCCGACGGTACGGTGATCGACGGGGAAATCGTGGCCTGGAAAGCCGAACACCCCGAAACCGAGGACGCGTTCAACCCTCAATCGCCGACATCGCCCGCCGTGCAACCTTTCGCCTTGCTGCAGCAACGGATCGGTCGCAAAACCCTGAGCAAACAAATCCTGAGCGATGTGCCAGTGGTCATCCTCGCCTACGACTTGCTGGAATGGGCCGGCGAGGATTGGCGCAACCAGCCGCAGACCCGGCGGCGCGCGCAACTGGAGCAAGTCATCGCCCACAGCAACCACCCGGTGTTGCTCGCTTCGCCGTTGCTCACCGGCGATGACTGGTTCGACCTCGCCCGGCAACGCGAAGCCTCTCGCCGACTGGGGGTCGAAGGCATGATGCTCAAGGCCCGCGATGCGCTCTATGGCGTTGGCCGGACCAAGGATGTGGGCGTCTGGTGGAAATGGAAAGTCGACCCGTTCAGCGTCGACGCAGTGCTCATTTATGCGCAACGCGGCCACGGACGCCGGGCCAGCCTATACAGCGATTACACCTTCGCCGTATGGGACGGCCCGCCCGACGCCAGCACCCGCGCACTGGTGCCGTTCGCCAAGGCTTATTCGGGGCTGACTGATGAAGAAATGCGCCAGGTCGACAATATAGTGCGCAAGACCACGGTGGAAAAATTCGGCCCGGTGATCAGCGTCAAACCGAGCCTGGTGTTTGAACTGGGGTTTGAGGGGATTGCCTTGTCCAAGCGGCACAAGAGCGGAATCGCGGTGAGGTTTCCGAGGATGTTGCGCTGGCGGCAGGACAAAACGGTTGAGGAAGCAGACAACCTGGCAACGTTGCAGAACTTGCTCGGCTAAACCGCCCCCCTGTGGCGATCTGATCCATATCAGTGCAGGCTTTCCACCGCGCCCGTTTTCGTGCACTAATCCCATCCGGCAATTTCCTGAAAACCTTTTAAACGCTTGTTCGGCACTCTGGTTCGGAAATTGCTACTTTCATTAGGTCTTACGCTTACCAGTAACAATAATTCTGCGCCACAAGCGCTCATATTGGTTCTTAGGGATTGAATAATGAAAAAAGCATTGCTGACCCTTTCTGCACTGGCATTGTGCGTAGCTGCTGGCTCTGCGCTGGCAAAGGAATACAAGGAATTGCGTTTCGGCGTTGACCCTTCCTACGCACCGTTCGAGTCGAAAGCGGCCGACGGTAGCCTGGTGGGCTTCGACATCGATCTGGGCAACGCAATCTGCGCCGAGCTGAAGGTCAAGTGCAAATGGGTCGAAAGCGATTTCGACGGCATGATTCCTGGCCTCAAGGCCAATAAATTCGACGGCGTTATCTCTTCGATGACCGTCACCCCGGCCCGCGAAAAAGTCATCGACTTCTCCAGCGAACTGTTCTCCGGCCCAACCGCCTACGTGTTCAAGAAAGGCTCTGGCCTGACCGCAGACGTCGCTTCGATGAAGGGCAAGACCGTAGGCTACGAGCAAGGCACCATCCAGGAAGCCTATGCCAAAGCCGTGCTGGACAAGGCGGGCGTGAAAACCCAGGCCTATCAGAACCAGGACCAGGTGTATTCCGACCTGACTTCCGGCCGCCTCGACGCCGCGATCCAGGACATGCTGCAAGCCGAACTGGGCTTCCTGAAGTCGCCGAAAGGCGAAGGCTATGAAGTCAGCCAACCGGTCGACAGCGAACTGCTGCCATCCAAGACGGCGATCGGTATTAAGAAAGGTAACACCGAGCTGAAAGCGCTTTTGGATAAAGGTATCAAAGCGTTACACGATGATGGCACCTATGCCACCATCCAGAAGAAACACTTTGGCGATCTGAATCTGTACAGCGGCAAATAATGCCCGGCGCCCATCTCGCGATGGGCGCTTTTTTCATCCGATCAGGTTGCTGATTTATGTTCGAAAACCTCCTGCAAAATCTGGGGCTCTCCGCCTTCAGCCTCCAGGGCTTCGGTCCGTTGCTGATGCAAGGCACCTGGATGACCATCAAATTATCGGCGATGTCGCTGCTGGTGGCCGTGTTGATCGGTCTGCTCGGCGCCAGTGCCAAACTGTCGAAAGTCAAATTGCTGCGCCTGCCTGCCCAGTGCTACACCACGCTGATTCGCGGGGTGCCGGATCTGGTGCTGATGCTGTTGATTTTCTACAGCCTGCAAACCTGGCTGACGTCGCTCACCGACTACATGGAATGGGAATACATCGAGATTGACCCGTTCAGCGCCGGCGTACTTACCCTGGGCTTCATTTATGGCGCGTACTTCACCGAAACCTTCCGAGGGGCCATCCTCTCAGTGCCTCGCGGCCAGGTCGAAGCCGCCACCGCCTATGGTCTCAAACGCGGCCAGCGGTTCCGCATCGTGGTGTTCCCGCAAATGATGCGCTTTGCCTTGCCGGGCATTGGCAACAACTGGATGGTCATGCTCAAGGCAACCGCGCTGGTATCGATCATTGGCCTGGCCGACCTGGTCAAGGCCGCCCAGGATGCGGGTAAAAGCAGCTATCAACTGTTCTACTTCCTGGTACTCGCCGCCCTGATCTACCTGGTGATCACCAGTGCCTCCAACATCATTCTGCGCTGGCTCGAACGCCGCTACGCTGCCGGTACACGGGAGGCCGTACGATGATCGAACTCCTGCAGGAATACTGGAGAGCGTTCCTTTACACCGACGGTCAGAACATCACCGGCCTGGCCATGACCCTGTGGCTGCTGAGCGCTTCGATTTTCATCGGCTTCATCGTGTCGATTCCGTTGTCCATCGCCCGGGTTTCACCGAACTTCCTGATTCGCTGGCCGGTGCAGTTCTACACTTACCTGTTCCGTGGCACGCCGCTGTATATCCAGCTGCTGATCTGCTACACCGGGATCTACAGCCTGGCCTGGGTGCGCGAGCAACCGCTGCTCGACAGCTTTTTCCGCGATGCGATGAATTGCACCATCCTGGCCTTCGCCCTGAACACCTGCGCCTACACCACGGAGATTTTCGCCGGGGCGATCCGCAGCATGGCCCACGGCGAAGTCGAAGCGGCCAAAGCCTACGGCCTGACCGGCTGGAAGTTGTATGCCTACGTGATCATGCCTTCGGCCCTGCGTCGCTCGTTGCCGTATTACAGCAACGAAGTGATTCTGATGCTGCACTCGACCACCGTGGCGTTCACCGCGACCATCCCTGATGTGCTGAAGGTCGCGCGGGATGCCAACTCGGCAACCTTCCTGACCTTCCAGTCGTTCGGCATCGCCGCGCTGATCTACCTGACCGTCACCTTTGCGCTGGTCGGCCTCTTCCGTCTTGCCGAACGCCGATGGCTGGCCTTTCTCGGGCCGACCCACTAGGGTTTAACACTGCTTCAGGAAACAAGAGATGCGCCACCAGATCCATGACCTGCAGTCCCCCCTGCCGGGGACCGCACGCCAGATCCACAGCTTCCACTTCGGTCCGACCTCGGCCCGAGGCAAGATCTACATCCAGTCGTCCCTGCACGCCGATGAAATGCCCGGCATGCTGGTGGCCTGGCACCTCAAGCAGCGCCTGGCGGAGCTGGAAACCGCCGGCTGCCTGCACAGCGAAATTGTCCTGGTGCCGGTCGCCAACCCGGTCGGCCTGGAACAAGTGCTGATGGATGTGCCGCTGGGCCGCTACGAGCTGGAAAGCGGGCAGAACTTCAACCGCTGGTTCGTCGACTTGAGCGAAGAGGTCGGTAACGACATCGAAGGCCAACTCGGCGAAAATCCGCAACGCAACCTCCATCTGATCCGCAACAGCCTGCGTCAAGCATTGGCTCGCCAGACCGCCAGCACCCAGTTGCAATCCCAGCGCCTGACCCTCCAGCGGCTGGCCTGCGATGCCGACATGGTGCTGGACCTGCATTGCGATTTCGAAGCGGTCGCGCACTTGTACACCACGCCCGAAGCCTGGCCGCAGGTCGAGCCGCTGGCGCGCTACATCGGTTCCGAAGCCAGCCTGCTGGCCACCGATTCCGGCGGTCAGTCGTTCGACGAATGCTTCACCCTGCTCTGGTGGCAATTGAAGGAGCGCTTCGGCGAGCACTTCGATATTCCGCTGGGCAGTTTTTCGGTCACCGTCGAACTGCGTGGCCAGGGCGACGTCAATCACCCATTGGCCAGCCTCGACTGCCAGGCGATCATCGACTACCTGATTCACTTCGGTGCGATTGCCGGCGAACCGGCGCCCCTGCCCGACCTGCCCTACCCGGCCACGCCGCTGGCCGGTGTCGAACCTGTGGCCACGCCGGCCGGCGGTCTGCTGGTGTTCACCGCACTGCCGGGGGAATACCTGGAAGCCGGGCAACTGATCGCCGAAATCATCGACCCGATCTCCGACCGTGTCACACCGGTCCATTGCACCGCCGCCGGGTTGATGTATGCCCGTTCGCTGCGCCGCATGGCCACCGCCGGCATGGTGATCGCCCACGTGGCGGGCGCCGAAGCCTATCGCAGCGGCTACCTACTTTCGCCTTGAGGATGCTTGTTCCATGTACAAACTGACCATTGAAGGCCTGCATAAAAGCTATGGCGATCATGAGGTGCTCAAAGGCGTTTCGCTCAAGGCCAAAACCGGCGACGTCATCAGCCTGATCGGCGCCAGCGGCTCGGGCAAAAGTACCTTTCTGCGTTGCATCAACTTTCTCGAACAGCCCAACGACGGTGCCATGAGCCTCGACGGCCAGGCGATCCGCATGGCCAAGGATCGCCATGGCATGCATGTCGCCGATCCCGACGAGCTGCAACGGATCCGCACCCGTCTGGCCATGGTGTTCCAGCACTTCAACCTGTGGAGCCACATGACCGTGCTGGAAAACATCACCATGGCCCCGCGCCGGGTGTTGGGCTGCAGCAAGCAGGAAGCCGAAGACCGTGCCCGTCGCTATCTGGACAAGGTCGGGTTGCCGGCACGGGTGGCCGATCAGTACCCGGCGTTCCTCTCCGGCGGTCAGCAGCAACGCGTGGCGATTGCCCGGGCGTTGGCCATGGAACCGGAAGTCATGCTGTTCGACGAACCGACCTCGGCGCTCGACCCGGAGCTGGTGGGCGAAGTGCTCAAGGTGATCCAGGGCCTGGCAGAAGAAGGCCGGACCATGATCATGGTCACCCACGAAATGAGCTTTGCACGCAAAGTATCGAGCCAGGTGCTGTTTCTGCACCAAGGCCTGGTGGAAGAAGAAGGCGCACCGGAAGACGTGCTGGGCAATCCGAAGAGCGAACGCTTGAAGCAATTCCTGAGCGGTAACCTCAAGTAAACATCAACCCTGAGGGAGCGGGCTTGCTCGCGAAGGCGGTTTAACATTCAACATTTCCGTTGTTTGACACACCGTTTTCGCGAGCAAGCCCGCTCCCACATAAAGCAAAGCAGCGCCGGTCTTTCGTTCATCGCGAGCAGAACTCACTGCTGCAAAAAGACAAATCAAGCCACTGGCGCAGGTGGCGGCTCATCCGGCAGGGTGGGTTCACCTGGCTCGGTGGGTTGTTCGTTGGGGGTATCGGGATCAGGTTGGCCGGGGATGCCCCCCGCCATGCTGATCGGTGGGTGCGCCAACAAGGACCAGGCCAAAACGCCAACCTGATTGGGCTCAAGCCTTGCCAGTTCGGCACTTATCTTCGGGTCGATCTTCATATAGCACTCCTGAGCGAAGGCCCGATCCGCCTTGCGCGGATCGGGCAGTACACTCCATAGAGTGTACGCCCGCTCAAGAATTCCCACGGTTTGTCAGACGGTTGACTCAGGTCCGTGGCAGGGTCACGCCGCGCTGGCCCTGATACTTACCGCCACGGTCCTTATAGGAAACTTCACACTCTTCGTCGGATTCAAGGAACAGCATCTGCGCCACGCCTTCGTTGGCGTAGATTTTTGCCGGCAGGTTGGTGGTGTTCGAGAATTCCAGGGTCACGTGACCTTCCCACTCCGGCTCAAGCGGGGTGACGTTGACGATGATGCCGCAGCGAGCGTAGGTGCTCTTGCCCAGGCAAATGGTCAATACATTGCGCGGTATACGGAAATATTCGACGGTGCTGGCCAGGGCGAAGGAGTTCGGCGGGATGATGCAGACGTCGCTGTGGATATCGACGAAGCTGCCGGCATCGAAGTTTTTCGGATCGACGATGGCCGAATTGATGTTGGTGAACACCTTGAAATGATTGGTGCAACGAACGTCGTAGCCGTAACTCGACACACCGTAGGAGATCACACGGCTATCGTCGCTGCCGCGCATCTGGCGCTCGACGAACGGCTCGATCATGCCGTGTTCCTGCGCCATGCGGCGAATCCACTTGTCCGATTTGATGCTCATGGCGGTGTCCTGAATAGCGAGGTGGAAAAAACTGTCCGGCATCTTACCGGTGCGCGCCGCCGGGTTCAAAGTGCTCGGCACAATTCTCGACGATCACCCTGAATGTACGGACCTTCGAAACAATACGGTGCACCGTCGATCATGAAAACCGAGAAACCTTCGCAAGAAGCATTGGCACGTTCCTGAAAAAGGGTTAAGGTGGCGCCACTGTGCTGCTTGTGTCACTGAGAATCTCTACACGATATGTTGAATTTCGATCCAACCATCTACAAGAATTTTTCCTGCTCTTTGCACTCAGTCTCGGCCAGGGTTCTTCCTGAGTCGCAGTTATCTTTGTTCAAGGAGTTACACCATGTCTAATCGCCAAACCGGTACCGTTAAGTGGTTCAACGATGAAAAAGGCTTCGGCTTCATCACTCCACAATCCGGTGACGACCTGTTCGTTCACTTCAAAGCTATCCAATCCGACGGCTTCAAAAGCCTGAAAGAAGGCCAACAGGTTTCTTTCATCGCTACCCGCGGTCAGAAAGGCATGCAAGCTGAAGAAGTTCAAGTTATCTAACTTGTACTTGCTTTAGTAAAAAGCCCCGCCCTCAAAAGCGGGGCTTTTTTGTGCCTGTGTGTTTTTCGCCGGCAAAAAAGATCGCAGCCTTCGGCAGCGCCTGCTGGATGTACGTCAAACCAGGCAGGAGCAGCCGAAGAATGCGATCTTTTTTTTACGTGCTACCAGGTCACGCCAAAACCTGCGGTGTATCGGGTCTTGTCCAGGTCAGCATCGTCGGTACCGCTGATAATGTCCCGTTCGGCCTTGAGATTGAGCGATGCCCAATCGGTCACCTTGTAGCGCAAGCCCATCTCTGCATCCAGCGCATACTCGGCTACGCCCGACAGCGGTTTACCCACTTCGCCGTTGGTGAAGAACTCCACCTTCTTGCCGATCAGGTAGCGGTTGTAATCCCACTTCATCGCCACGGAATAGAAGTTCTCCTCGCTGCCATCGGAGAATTGATAATCCGTGCGGTTGATCAGCGAACCGAGGGAGAAAGCGCCCAATTCGTTATCCCAGAACTGATAACCAGGGCCAGTACCGACGGTGCGCTGACGGGAGAGATCTTCGACCTTGTCGCGCTTGTAGACCAGGCGACCTTGCCAGAACCATTTTTCCGTCAGGAAGCGATCGAGGGAGTATTCACCACGCCAATTGTCTGTGGTGGTCACGTCATCCTGGTATTCGCGGTTGTACTCGCCTTCCGCGATGTGGCGCCAACGACCATGACGCGCTGTGGTCTTGAAATCGATGTCGTAATCATCGGTATCTTTCTCGGCGCGCTGGTAATCCAGGGCCGCGTCGATATTCCCCTTCCACACCAGGTCCTCGACCACCGGCTTGGGCTTGAGGATCTGCTGGATACTGGCCAACTCGACGGTCTTGGGCCCATCGCCGTTGGCCAGGGTGACCTTGCCGTCATCCGCCGCGTGCAGCGCCTTGGCCTTTTCCCCTGTGTAGGCATCTTGCTTGACCAGCATCTGCTGATCGCTTTCCAGGGTTTTGACCTGTTTCCAGTCGATAGGCACGTCACCGGCGTACTCGGTCTTGATCAGCAGCTTGCCACCGTCGAAAAGAACGATCTTGCCGCTCAGCTTGTCACCGTTCTTCAACCAGACGGTATCCGCGAGCAAGGGAGAGGAAGCGCTGACGACAGCAAGGCACAGCAGAGTTCTGGACAACATAAGCAAATACAGACTCAAGATTGCGAAAAAAAGTCGGCATTATCCGCAGGAATAAGGCCCTAGCAAGGACTGACACGACTATTTCGAATGAGTTCATTTCTCAACACGCGATCCCCGAATTACTCTACAGACGGTACTGTGAATTTTTTCAGGGCTATTTTTCAGGAACATTGGACGTGAACGAACCCACCGCTGAAACCGAGAGTGCGGCGCACATCCGACGCACGGCGCTGTACCTGACCCTTGCGCAAGTGCCCGAAGGCAAGGTGGTGAGTTATGGCCAACTGGCGGAGCTCGCCGGCCTCGGTCGTGCCGCTCGCTGGGTGGGACGGACATTGAGCCAATTGCCCGGTGACAGTAAATTACCCTGGCACCGAGTACTCGGTGCAGGCGGACGTATCAGCCTGCCGGCGGGCAGCCCATCCGGGGACGAACAACGCGCACGATTGCGCATGGAGGGCATCAGTATCCTGAATAATCGTGTTGATATTCGGCGCCATGGGTGGCGCCCGGTAGAGCACAGCGGTTAGAGTGCGCGCTTTGTTTCCGTATTTCTTGAGGCAGACTCCAGCCCATGCCCCGTAAAACCTGGCGCGCCGCGCTCGCTGCCTATGCCAGCCCCTCGACGCTTGTACTGTTGCTGCTGGGTTTCGCCGCCGGCCTGCCCTACATGCTGGTGTTCTCGACACTTTCGGTCTGGCTGCGTGAAGCCGGCGTTGCTCGCGAAACCATCGGCTATGCAAGCCTTATCGGCCTGGCCTATGCCTTTAAATGGGTCTGGTCACCGCTGCTCGACCAATGGCGCCTGCCATTTCTCGGCAAGCTGGGTCGACGCCGCTCCTGGCTGGTGCTGTCCCAGGCACTGGTCATCCTAGGCTTGGTCGGGATGGGTTTCTGCGACCCGCAAAAACATTTGTCCTGGCTGATCGCTATCGCGGTGGTCGTCGCCTTTGCCTCGGCGACGCAAGATATTGCAGTAGACGCCTACCGCCTGGAAATTGCCGATGACACTCGTCAAGCGGCCCTGGCGGCCAGTTACATGTCCGGTTATCGGATCGCCGCGCTGCTGGCGACAGCTGGCGCCCTGTATTTTGCCGAAGGTTTCGGCTCCACCGGTTTCAACTACAAACATTCTGCATGGGCCGGCACCTACATTTTGTTCGGCGCCCTGATGGTCCCGGCACTTTTGACCAGCATATTCATGCGTGAACCTCCGGTTCCACTGCGCACTCAATTGCAGGCCGGGCGCTACAGTTTCGTGCATCAGCTGGCTTCGGTGTTCGTGCTGATTGTACTGCTGGTTTCCGTACCCGCCATGTTCACCCAGCTCTATAACACCGATTTCGCCAGCGTGCTGTTCGAAGGCGCGAGCCCGCTCGACCTGCTGCTCGAAGACCGAGCGTTCCTGCGCGCAATCCTCTACACCACGCTCACTGCCCTATGCCTCTCGGCCATGGGCCGTCGCGGCCTGGCACCGGTACTGACACCGGTCAACGATTTCATTCTGCGTTATCGCTGGCAAGCGCTGCTGCTGCTTGGGCTTATCGCTACCTATCGGATGTCCGACACGGTCATGGGCGTGATGGCCAACGTGTTCTATATCGACCAGGGCTTCACCAAGGACCAGATCGCCAGCGTCAGCAAAATCTTCGGTTTGATCATGACCCTGGTCGGCGCCGGCATGGGCGGCCTGTTGATCGTGCGCTTCGGCATCCTGCCGATCCTGTTCATCGGAGGCGCTGCGTCGGCGGGCACCAACATATTGTTCCTGATGCTGGCCGACATGGGGCCGAACCTGCAGATGCTGGTGGTCACCATCTCCCTGGACAACTTCAGCTCGGGCCTGGCGACCTCCGCGTTCGTCGCCTACCTGTCGAGCCTGACCAACCTGAAGTTCTCCGCCACCCAATACGCCCTGCTCAGCTCGATCATGCTCTTGCTGCCCCGCCTGATCGGCGGCTATTCCGGGGTCATGGTGGAAAAATTCGGTTACCACAATTTCTTCCTGATCACCGCCCTGCTGGGTGTTCCGACGCTGCTGTTGATCGCCTTGCACTGGTTCCAGGAGAACCGCCGCGAAGGCCCGACACCGACGCCTGACCCCGTGCCCACCCAGGTCGCGGAAGAATCGTAGGAAATATCTGAAGGACACGCTGTAAAGGGCGGCGAGATTGCCGCCCTGCTGCCATACCGCCGACCGCACGCCTGTACGACAGCGGATCTCGCCCGTACAATGCTCCGTCATTTCTCGTCATCAGCAATCGATAACGGCCAACCATGCGCACCAGTCAATTTTTGCTCGCCACACAGAAAGAAACGCCTTCCGACGCGGTCGTGATCAGCCATCAGCTGATGCTGCGCGCCGGCATGATCCGCAAACTCGCCTCGGGCCTGTATACCTGGCTGCCGATGGGCTTGCGAGTGATGCGCAAGGTCGAAGCCGTCGTTCGCGAAGAAATGAACGCCGCCGGCTCGCTCGAAGTGTTGATGCCGAGCACTCAACCGGCTGAGCTGTGGCAGGAATCCGGTCGCTGGGAAGAGTACGGCCCTGAGTTGCTGCGCTTCAAGGATCGTCACAATCGCGATTTCTGCGCCGGCCCGACCCACGAAGAAGTCATCACCGACCTGATGCGTAACGAGTTGAGCAGCTACAAGCAGCTGCCGATCAACCTGTACCAGATCCAGACCAAATTCCGTGATGAAATCCGCCCACGCTTCGGCTTGATGCGCGGCCGCGAATTCATCATGAAGGACGCCTACTCGTTCCACGCTGACCAGCCATCGCTGCAGGTCACCTACGACCGCATGCACCAGGCGTACTGCAACGTGTTTACCCGCCTGGGCCTGAAATTCCGTCCGGTTGAAGCCGACAACGGCTCCATTGGCGGCGCCGGCTCCCACGAATTCCACGTACTGGCCGAATCCGGCGAAGACGATATCGTCTTCAGCAACGGTTCCGACTACGCCGCGAACATTGAGAAAGCCGAAGCCGTGCCGCGTGAAACGTCCCGTCCGGCACCGACTGAAGAGCTGCGCCTGGTCGATACCCCAGATACCAAGACCATCGCCGCGCTGGTGGAAAAATTCAATCTGCCGATTGAGAAGACCATCAAGACCCTGGTGGTGCACGCCGAAGAGAAAGGCAAGCTGATTGCCCTGATCATTCGTGGCGACCACGAGCTGAACGAAATCAAGGCTGCCAACCAGCCAGGCGTCGCCAGCCCGCTGGTCATGGCTTCCGAAGCCGAACTGCGTGACGCCATCGGCGCCGGCGCCGGTTCCCTCGGCCCGCTGAACCTGCCACTGCCGATCATCATCGACCGTTCCGTCGAACTGATGAGCGACTTCGGCATCGGTGCCAACATCGATGACAAACACTACTTCGGCGTGAACTGGGATCGCGACCTGCCGGTTCCGACCGTTGCCGACCTGCGTAACGTGGTCAGCGGCGACCCTAGCCCGGACGGCAAGGGCACCCTGGAAATCAAGCGCGGCATCGAAGTCGGACACATCTTCCAGCTGGGCAACAAGTACAGCAAGGCGATGAAGTGCGAAGTGCTGGGCGAAAACGGCAAGCCGGTCACCCTGGAAATGGGCTGCTATGGCATCGGCGTTTCCCGCGTGGTCGCGGCCGCCATCGAGCAGAACAACGACGAGAAAGGGATTATCTGGAGCGACACCCTGGCGCCGTTCCAGATCGCCCTGGTACCGCTGCGCTACGAAACCGACCTGGTGCGCGAAGCCACCGACAAGCTGTATGCAGAACTGACTGCAGCCGGCTTCGAAGTGCTGCTGGACGACCGCGACAAGAAAACCAGCCCGGGCATCAAGTTCGCGGACATGGAGCTGATCGGCATTCCCCATCGCATCGTGGTCAGTGACCGCGGTCTCGCCGAAGGCAACCTGGAATACAAGAGCCGTACCGAGGCCGAGCCGCAAGCGCTGCCGGTTGCTGACGTACTGCCGTTCCTTCAGGCCCGTATCCGCCGCTGAAACCAGATAGAGACGTCATGTTCAAGCGAAACACCTTAGGCCTCGGTGGTGCCGCCCTGTGCGGCACCCTGCTGGTCAGCGGCTGTGCCAATCACATGTCACAACGCAGCGAGCACGAGGAACGTGTCGAGCGCAAACTGCTCGATCACAGCCTGCAGATCGATGTTGGTGAGCCCAAGGTGCTTGAGCTGCCGCAACGCCGGGTGAAAATCCACGAGCAGAAAACTTTCGAAGTCACTGAGTTCGAAGTCACGCGCCATTACGATCGCTACACGCCGTACCAACCCTGGCGGGAGGTCTACGAGATCCCGCTGGGCGCGGTGGCGGTGGTGGGTGGTGTCGGCGCGAACGTGGTCAACGTGTTTGCCCTCGGCAACCTTCCCGATAGCGTGACCCGGGACTGGTTCAGCTATGGTTTTGCCGGGCTCAATCCGTTCATGAACGTGCAATCGAACGGTCGCGCGCAACAGAACCTGGCCGGGATCGACGAAGTCCAGCTCGACAAGCGTACGGAATACTCGAGCCTGCCGTGGAGCGAGCGTCCGGTCGAGGTCAAGGCCGGCAAGGAAACCTTCGAACTGAGCACCGACAAAAACGGCGTTCTGCGCCTGAACCTGTTGGATAGCCCGTTCGCCGAACATGACCTGAACCATCTGGGCAAGCTGCAGATCAGTGTCGCGGACGGCAAGGATGACGTGCACACCGACTCGACCCTGGCGCTGAGCAGCAACTTGCGCGGCAAGCTGCTTGAAGCCCACGGACTGATTTACGACGACCTGGAAGATGACGAAGTGAGCCAGTGGGTGCACCGGGTCAAACGCCTGTCGGAACTGGGTCTGGAAGAAGAAGCGAGCGAACTGGAACAGAGCCTGATCGAACTGACCCGCAACGATCCAGAACTGCAGACCGAATTCCTCAAGTCCCTGACCAAGGACGCCGGGCGACTGGTGGCGGATCCGGGGCCGAATTGACGCCTAAAAGCTAAAAGCTTCGCAAGCAAGCTCGCTCCCACAGTTTCTTTGGCGTTCACAAATCCAATGTGGAAGCGAGCCTGCTCGCGAAGAGCCCCTGAAATTCACCACCACATCAAAACCTGCTACCGCTCAAACAACTCCATCTGCTCAAACCCGCCCCGTAAATCCTCCAGTCTCACCCCCACCCCCAACAACCGCACCGGTTTGCCGCCACGATTGAAAGCCTGGGTCAGCAACAACTGATAACTGCCCAGATCCCGCCCTGCCCCGGCCTGCTCCAGCGTGGTCTGGGTGAAGTCGTGGAATTTCACTTTGACGAAAGGCTTTCCAGGCCTGTAGCTGCTGTCGATTCGCGCCATGCGCCCGGCGAGGGTTTCCAGCAACTCGGGCAACTTACCCAGGCAACTCACCAGATCCGGGAGGTCGACGTCATAGGTATTTTCGACACTGATCGACTGCCGACGACTGTCGTTATGCACCTGACGATCATCGATCCCACGGGCCAGGCTCCAGAGTCGCTCGCCAAAGCTGCCGAATTCTCGCACCAGCGCCAATTTGTCCCACTCACGAAGTTGCGCGCAATCGAGGATGCCGAGCTTGCCCAACTTGTCGGCAGTCACTTTTCCGACCCCATGCAGCTTGCTCACCGGCAAGCCGCTGACAAAATCCTCGACCTGATCCGGCGTGATGACGAACAAGCCATTGGGCTTTTTCCAGTCGCTGGCGATCTTGGCCAGAAACTTGTTCGGCGCCACACCCGCCGAGACCGTGATATGCAGCTGATTCGACACCCGACGGCGGATGTCCTGAGCGATGCGTGTGGCGCTGCCGCCAAAATGCGCGCTGTCTGACACGTCCAGGTAGGCCTCGTCGAGGGAAAGCGGCTCAATGATGTCGGTGTAATCGCGGAAGATCGTATGAATTTCCTTCGAGGCTTCTCTATAGGCATCCATACGCGGCTTGACGATGGTCAGGTCCGGACACAGTTTCAACGCGTGCCCGGAGGACATGGCCGAACGCACGCCGTAAGCCCGAGCCTCATAATTGCAGGTAGCAATCACGCCACGCCGATCCGCCGCCCCGCCTACCGCCAGCGGTTTTCCGGCCAGGCGCGGGTCGTCACGCATCTCGATGGCAGCGTAGAAGCAGTCACAATCGACGTGGATGATTTTTCGCTGGGTCATATCAACGCGGTATTCATGGATGAAGAAATGGCGACATGTCGTGTCGGATAAGCAGTATCTCACCAGCACCTGTATATAGCACCAGTAGTCAGAAGGTTCTTTGCTATCCGTAGGGAAACGCCAAGATAAATTTATTTTCTCAATCGCAAGACAGCTGCTAATAGAGCTCAAAGCCTTGCCACACCTGCCTCTCAGGCCGAGAAGCACATTCATCAGCATGCTAAGCGATTGAACCTGAAGAGGTTTTACCAAAATTTGCGGTTGACACCCTGTCGATCCTCTGTAGAATGCCGACACACAGACGCGGGATGGAGCAGTCTGGTAGCTCGTCGGGCTCATAACCCGAAGGTCGTCGGTTCAAATCCGGCTCCCGCAACCAAACATCAAAAAAGGCTACTCGAAAGAGTGGCCTTTTTTGTGCGCGCTTGTTTTTCAAGCCTCCCGCCCTCTTCCCTGTGCACGAATGAGAATTCGTTCAGATTCCGAAACTTAAAACCAAGACTGCGACCGTTTGCCGCGCTTTTACGTTTATTTGACCAGGCTCAGTATTAACGGTTGACACCAAGGCGTATCTCTATAGAATGCCGCCACACAGACGCGGGATGGAGCAGTCTGGTAGCTCGTCGGGCTCATAACCCGAAGGTCGTCGGTTCAAATCCGGCTCCCGCAACCAAACATCAAAAAAGGCTACTCGAAAGAGTGGCCTTTTTTGTATCTGTTGAAAAAGTCCTTTCGCAACAATGATCTGTCACTGTGTAGTGAGCCGTTGGGAGTCACCAATGCGCCGAGTTCGGACTATGCTCAATCGCAGACCCAGCCCTCTCCGACTGAGGACGCGCCGTCGCGAACACCCAGCGGCAGGCGTTACAATTTGTGATTATTTTTTTCTACAGGGATTGGTAACTTGGCTGGATACCCCCATCCTGTCGCGCACAATCCAAGAGGTGATTGATGCGCGCCAACTCGTCTGCCCCACAAGACTCCGTCACAGCAACACAACCGATCAAGGCTGAGCGGCTGCGTTTGCTTGAACGCGTCAGCAAATACCGTCAGCCCATCGGCCTGGCGGTCACGCTGTTGTTGTTTGCGATGGCGCTGATTGCCTGTCGACATCTGCTGAGCGAACTCGATCTGGACGCGCTGCACGATTCGATTCTCGAAGTGCCCAAACCGGCCTTGCTCGGCGCATTGGGTGCCACCGTGGCTGGTTTCATCATTTTGCTGGGTTACGAATGGTCGGCCAGCCGTTACGCCGGCGTGAACCTGGCTCCGCGAACCCTGGCCCTGGGCGGCTTCACCGCTTTCGCCATCGGTAATGCCATCGGCCTTTCAATGCTCTCGGGCGGTTCGGTTCGCTACCGTCTCTATGCACGACACGGTCTGGGGGCCACTGAAGTCGCCCACATGACGTTGTTCGCCAGCCTCTCCCTCGGCTGTGCCCTGCCGCCGCTCGCCGCACTGGCAACCCTCAGCAATCTGCCCGGCGCTTCCGCAGCTCTGGGGCTTTCCGAGTCCTTGCTGGGCACCATCGCTGCGGTAGTACTGGTGTTGTTTGCCGTGCTGGCGATCGGCATTTACCGTCGACGTCTGCCGGAACAACCTTATGCCGACAATCTGTTGGTAAAGGTCGGCCGCCGCACCTTGCGCCTGCCGGGCCGGCGCCTGACCTTCCTGCAACTGGTGATTACCGCCCTCGACGTGGCCGCCGCCGCCACTGTGCTTTACCTGTTGTTGCCGCAAGCACCGCCCTTCGGCGCATTCCTGCTGGTGTATCTGCTGGCGCTGGCCGCCGGCGTGCTCAGCCATGTGCCGGGTGGTGTCGGGGTATTTGAAGCGATTCTACTCGCGGCGTTCTCCGACAAGCTCGGCGCCGCACCGCTGGCCGCCGCCCTGCTGCTCTATCGCCTGATCTATGTCGTCCTGCCGATGCTGGTGGCTTGCCTGCTATTGCTGGTCAACGAGGGGCAGCGCCTGTTCCAGACACGCCAGACCTTGCGTGCCGCATCGGGCCTGGCCGCGCCTATACTCGCGGTACTGGTGTTCCTGTCCGGCGTGGTGCTGCTGTTCTCCGGAGCCACCCCGGAAATCGACACCCGCCTGGAACATATCGGTTTCCTGATCCCCCATCGCCTGGTCGATGCCTCGCACTTGGGTGCCAGCCTGATCGGCGTGCTGTGCCTGTTGTTGGCCCAGGGCTTGCGCCGCAGACTGTCGGCGGCCTGGATGCTGACCACTATTCTGTTGCTGGTCGGTGCCCTGCTCTCCTTGCTCAAGGGTTTCGACTGGGAAGAAGCCAGCCTGATGGTCCTGACCGCCAGCCTGCTCGGCGTTTTCCGCCGCTCCTTCTATCGCCCCAGTCGCCTCACCGAATTACCGTTTTCGCCGCTGTACCTGGTGGCCAGCCTCTGTGTACTGGGTGCGTCGATGTGGCTGCTGCTGTTCGCCTACCAGGACGTTCCCTACAGCCATCAGCTCTGGTGGCAGTTCACCCTCGACGCCGATGCGCCCCGCGGTCTGCGTTCGCTGCTGGGTGCGGCGGTGCTGCTATTGGTAGTGTCCCTGACCTGGTTGCTGCGCACGGCGCGTCCGGTGATCCACCTGCCGACCCCCGAGGAACTGGAGCGCGCGAGCAAGATCCTCATGGCCTCTGCCCAACCGGATGGCGGCCTGGCCCTGACCGGTGACAAGGCGCTGCTTTTTCATCCCAACGACGAGGCGTTCCTGATGTACGCCCGTCGTGGCCGCAGTCTCGTGGCGCTGTACGACCCGATCGGTCCGGGCCAGCAACGAGCGGAAATGATCTGGCAATTCCGTGACCTGTGCGACATCCACCATGCCCGCCCCGTGTTCTATCAAGTCCGCGCGGAGAACCTGCCGTATTACATGGACATCGGCCTGACCGCGATCAAACTCGGCGAAGAAGCGCGAGTCGATCTCAAGCGTTTTGATCTCGAAGCCAAGGGCAAAGAGATGAAGGACCTGCGCTACACCTGGAACCGCGGCACTCGCGATGGCCTGTCACTGGAGATCTTCGAGCCGGGTCTGGCGCCGATGGAGGAGCTCAAGGTGATTTCCGACGCCTGGCTGACTGGCAAGAACGTGCGCGAAAAAGGCTTCTCCCTCGGCCGCTTCAGTGATGACTACCTCAAGCACTTTCGCATTGCGGTGATCCGTTTCGAAGGGCGCCCGGTGGCGTTCGCCAACCTGCTCGAGACCTACAGCCATGACCTGGCCAGTCTCGACCTGATGCGCGCGCACCCGGACGCTCCCAAGCTGACCATGGAGTTCATGATGGTCGGCCTGATCCAACACTATAAGAGTCACGGATACGCGCGCTTCAGCCTGGGCATGGTGCCGTTGTCGGGGTTGCAACCCCGTCGCGGCGCGCCATTGACCCAACGCTTGGGATCGATGGTATTCCGCCGTGGTGAGCAGCTCTACAACTTCCAAGGCTTGCGCCGCTTCAAAGACAAATTCCAGCCTGACTGGGAACCCCGTTATATGGCCGTGCCCGCCGGACTCGATCCGCTGGTAGCCCTGGCCGACACTGCCGCCCTGATCGCGGGCGGCTTGACCGGATTGGTGAAACGCTGATGATTCAACGCTCCTTGCGCTATGTACTGGGCACGCTGGTTGTGCTGGCCCTGATTCTCGGTGGTGGCTACTGGTATCTGAAACGCCCGGCCCCGGAACCGACCCTCGAACAACTGACGCCTGCCGACGGTGCTGCAATGACCCGCGTCATCCCTGGCAGCACGCCTCGCGCCCAGGTGCTGGTGGCAGTCAATGAAGACCAGAAACTCAGCGACAAACAATTGCTGACTCTCAGTCGCAGCGGCTCGGCGCAGATCGTTCAGGTGATCCTGCCCAAGGACTGCCTGCTGCAAAGCCGGGCGCTGCAAGCGGGACTCAGAGAACTCAAAGGCCCGGCGACCCTGGTCAGCGGTATCGGCCCCGGCGCCGTTCTGGCCTGGCGCTGGTTGTCCGAGCAGAAAGACGACAAGTCTCAGGCTGTCTCGGTGGACCTTGCCCTGGAAAAACCCGGCTGCACGCACTTGTTGCCAAAAAGCGCCGCCCACGGCCACTGGCTGGTGGCGTGGAACGACAACCCGGATGACACCAGCGCCGGTTTCGTGCGCGACCAACCGAATGCCGAAACCAGCATCAGCGACTACGACATCAACCTGCCGCAAGTACTGAACAACGAACTGCGCAAAATCCTCGTCGGTGGCGACAAAGCCGCGGGTGGCCTGCAGATTCCGGTGGTCGAAGTGCCAGCGGGCCAGGCAAAAGACACCGTGACCCTGTTCCTGTCCGGTGATGGCGGCTGGCGTGACCTGGACCGCGATGTCGCCGGCGAAATGGCCAAGATCGGCTATCCGGTGGTCGGCATCGACACCCTGCGCTACTACTGGCAGCACAAGAGCCCCGAGCAAAGCGCACTGGACCTCACCGAACTGATGCAGCACTACCGGCAGAAATGGGGCACCAAGCGCTTCATCCTGACGGGGTACTCGTTCGGTGCCGACGTTCTGCCGGCCATCTACAACCGCCTGCCCGAGTCCGAACAGCAACGCGTCGACGCAATCATCCTGCTGGCCTTCGCCCGCACCGGCAGCTTCGAAATCGAAGTCGAAGGCTGGCTCGGCAATGCCGGCAAGGAAGCCGCCACCGGCCCGGAAATGGCCAAGCTGCCACCCGCCAAGGTAGTGTGCATCTTCGGCGAAGAAGAAATCGACGAAAGTGGCTGCACCGACAAGACCGCCGTGGGCGAAACCATCAAATTGCCTGGCGGTCATCACTTCGACGAGAACTACCCGAAACTGGCCCAGCGGTTGGTGGATGTGATCGAGAAGCGTCAGACCAAGATGGCTGAAGAGTGATTTGAGCCTCTGACGCAAAAAAGCCCCCACAGCCATTGGTTGCGGGGGCTTTTGATGACGCAGGACTACATCTCCACCTGCGTCCCCAGCTCAATCACCCGATTCAGCGGCAGATTGAAGAAGCGCAGGTTGCCGTTGGCGTTCTGCAACATGAACGCGAACAGCGCCTCGCGCCAGCGGGACATGCCTTCGAGTTTGGAGGCGATGACCGTCTCGCGGCTGAGGAAGTACGTGGTGCGCATCGGGCTGAAATCCAGTTCATCGAGAGGACACAGTTTCAGCGCCTGCGGCACATCCGGCTCATCCGTGAAGCCGAAATGCAGAATCACCCGGTAGAAACCCTCGCCGTGGGATTCGACCTCGAAGCGCCGGTTTACCGGCACTCGCGGGATGTCTTCGTACACCACCGTCAGCAGCACCACTTGCTCATGCAGCACCTGGTTGTGCAACAGGTTGTGCAGCAGCGCGTGGGGCACGGCGTCCGGTCGCGCGGTAAGGAACACCGCCGTGCCCTGCACGCGATGCGGCGGTTGCACGGCAATACTGCTGATGAAAATCGGCAGCGGCAGCCCACCCTCGTCAATCCGCTCCACCAGCAACTGCTTACCGCGTTTCCAGGTGGTCATCAGCACGAACAAGGCGAAACCGGCAATCACCGGAAATGCCCCGCCCTGGATGATTTTCGGCACGTTGGCGGCAAAGTAAAGACCATCGACCAACAGGAAGCCGAGCAGCAACGGTACCGCGAACACAGGCGGCCACTTCCACAACAGCAGGATCACGGCCGACACCAAAATGGTGGTCATCAGCATCGTGCCCGTCACCGCTACGCCATAGGCCGAAGCCAGGGCACCGGAGGATTCGAAACCGATCACCAGCAGAATCACGCCGACCATCAATGCCCAGTTCACCGCACCGATGTAGATCTGGCCTTGCTCGGCGCTGGAGGTGTGCTGGATGTGCATGCGTGGAATGTAACCGAGCTGGATGGCCTGTCGGGTCAGGGAGAACGCACCGGAAATCACCGCCTGGGAGGCAATCACCGTGGCCAGGGTGGACAAGCCTACCAGCGGAATCAACGCCCAGCTGGGCGCCAACAGATAGAACGGGTTGCGCGCAGCCTCAGGATCGCCAAGCAGCAACGCGCCCTGGCCGAAGTAGTTCAGCACCAGCGCCGGCAGCACGAGAATGAACCAGGCACGGGCGATCGGCTTACGGCCGAAGTGACCCATGTCAGCGTACAGCGCTTCGGCACCGGTCAATGCCAGGACCACCGCGCCGAGGATCGCCACGCCCATGCCCGGGTGTACGATGAAAAAGCGCACACCCCATACCGGATTCACCGCTTGCAACACTTCCGGGTGCTGGAGGATGCCATGGACACCCAGCGCTCCCAGCACCACGAACCAGGTGACCATGATGGGGCCGAACAGAATGCCAATGCGCGCGGTGCCGTGGCGCTGAATCAGAAACAGCGCGACCAGCACCACCAGTGACAGCGGCACCACCCAGTGGTCGATACCCTCGAATGCAAGCCCCAAGCCTTCAATGGCCGACAGCACGGAAATCGCCGGGGTGATCATGCTGTCGCCATAAAACAGTGCCGCGCCGATCAGCCCGCAGACCACCAGCAAGGTACGCAACTTGGCGTGCCCCGCCGCCGCCCGCCGCGCCAGCGCGGTCAAGGCCATGATCCCGCCTTCGCCCTGGTTGTCGGCGCGCAGCACAAACATCATGTACTTGATTGAAACGACCCAGATCAGCGACCAGAAGATCAACGCCAGAATACCCAACACGCCGTCATGATTGACCGGCACGCCATAGTCGCCGGAGAACACTTCTTTGAGGGTGTACAGCGGGCTCGTACCGATGTCGCCATAAACCACCCCGACCGCCGCGACCAGCATGCCGATCGGCTTCGCCGCCGAATGCCCGGCACCGACCGCGTGACTACTTGCCTGACCCATCCAACACTCCTGATTCCCAGACCAGCTTCTTCGAACGGAGCACTATGCTTTGTAGTGCAGCATGCGCTGTTTTACTTGTTGTTACAGACGTTTTCTTGACTGTAAAAAATCTGTAAAGCTCAACGGCGCGAAGCATAGCGCAGCACTCGTCGCATTTCCCTGCATAAAGCTGGTCAAGTGAACGTCGCATCGCTAGAATTGCGCACTTTTTGATCAGAGGCGCAGTTCAAGCGCCCATCCGTCGGTTTTGCCCAGTCCGGCAAGCGGCGTCACAAAATACCGAGGTTAGACATGTCCACCACTCCTGCGCCAGCCAATCCAAAGGTTGGCTTCGTATCCCTGGGTTGCCCGAAAGCACTGGTCGACTCCGAGCGCATCCTCACCCAGCTGCGTATGGAAGGTTATGACGTCGTGTCCACCTATCAGGACGCCGATGTCGTGGTGGTCAACACCTGCGGCTTCATCGATTCGGCCAAGGCGGAATCCCTGGAAGTGATTGGCGAGGCCATCAAGGAAAATGGCAAGGTCATCGTGACCGGCTGCATGGGTGTCGAAGAAGGCAATATCCGTAACGTGCATCCGAGCGTGCTGGCCGTCACCGGCCCGCAGCAGTACGAGCAAGTGGTCAATGCCGTGCACGAAGTGGTGCCACCGAGGCAGGATCACAACCCGTTGATCGACCTGGTGCCGCCACAAGGGATCAAGCTGACCCCGCGTCACTACGCCTACCTGAAGATTTCCGAGGGCTGCAACCACAGCTGCAGTTTCTGCATCATCCCGTCGATGCGCGGCAAACTGGTCAGCCGTCCAGTGGGTGATGTACTCGACGAGGCCCAGCGCCTGGTCAAGTCCGGCGTCAAGGAGCTCTTGGTGATCTCCCAGGACACCAGCGCCTACGGCGTAGACGTGAAATACCGCACCGGTTTCTGGAACGGCGCGCCGGTGAAAACCCGCATGACCGAACTCTGCGAAGCCCTGAGCACCCTCGGCGTCTGGGTTCGCCTGCACTATGTTTACCCGTATCCGCACGTCGACGAGTTGATTCCGCTGATGGCCGCCGGAAAGATCCTGCCGTACCTGGACATCCCGTTCCAGCACGCCAGCCCGAAAGTGCTGAAGTCGATGAAGCGCCCGGCGTTCGAAGACAAGACCCTGGCGCGCATCAAGAACTGGCGCGAAATCTGCCCGGACCTGATCATCCGCTCGACCTTCATCGTCGGCTTCCCTGGCGAAACCGAAGAGGACTTCCAGTACCTGCTGAACTGGTTGACCGAAGCCCAGCTCGACCGCGTCGGCTGCTTCCAGTACTCGCCGGTCGAAGGCGCTCCTGCCAACGATCTGGATCTGGACGTGGTGCCGGATGACGTCAAGCAAGACCGTTGGGAGCGCTTCATGGCGCACCAGCAGGCCATCAGCTCTGCGCGCCTGCAAATGCGCATCGGCCGTGAAATCGAAGTACTGGTCGATGAAGTCGACGAGCAAGGCGCGGTCGGCCGCTGCTTCTTCGATGCCCCGGAAATCGACGGCAACGTGTTCATCGATAACGGAAGCAATCTCAAGCCGGGTGACAAAGTCTGGTGCAAGGTGACCGACGCCGACGAATACGACCTCTGGGCCGAACAGATCTAAGCGCAAAAAATATCAAAAGCCCCGCTCTCTTGACGAGATGCGGGGCTTTTTTACGGCTATCGTTTTGTGTGGAACGGATTCTCCTCTCTAACAACACAAGGGGCAGGCGGGCATGCGCCAACATTCGGTCATCCATACACCGAAACTGAGCGACTACGAAGAACTGACGCAGGTCTGGGAAGCGTCGGTGCGCGCCACCCATGACTTCCTGCCGGACAGCTACATCGAACTGCTGAAGAATCTGGTGCTGACCCGCTACCTCGATGCGGTGATGCTGATCTGCACCAAGGACTCGCATCAGCGCATAACCGGCTTCGCCGGCGTCGCGGCGGGCAAGATCGAAATGCTCTTCATCGACCCCGCACATCGCGGCCAGGGCCTGGGCAAGCAGTTGTTGCGCTATGCAATGGAACACCTGAATGCCGATGAACTGGACGTCAACGAACAAAACCCGCAAGCCCTGGGCTTTTATTTCAAACAGGGGTTCGAGGTGATCGGCCGCTCGGAAGTCGATGGCATGGGGCAGCCGTATCCGTTGTTGCATATGCGGTTTCGCCAGGCTCACCAGCTGTCGCGCAATGGCTGACACAAACCGGAACAAATGTGGGAGCGCCGCCCGGAGCCAGCTCGCTCCCACAAAAAGCAGCCACACTGAAATGGAACCGGGCTTAACCGGCGCCAGGCAGGTACAATGCTCCCCCCATTTTTGTTACGGCCCTGTCATGACTGACCCGATTCGACTTTCCAAACGCCTCATCGAACTCGTCGGTTGCTCCCGTCGGGAGGCTGAGTTGTTCATCGAGGGTGGCTGGGTCACCGTCGACGGTGAAGTCATCGACGAGCCGCAGTTCAAGGTCGGCACCCAGAAAGTCGAACTCGACAAGGACGCCAAGGCGACCGCACCGGAACCGGTGACCATCCTGCTCAACGTGCCCGCCGGCATGGACGCGGACAGCGCCATGGCAACCCTCAGCGCCGAGACCTTGAGCGAAGAACACCGCTACGGCAAACGCCCGCTCAAGGGCCACTTCCAGCGCCTGACCGCCAGCACCGACCTGCAAGCCAATGCCAGTGGTTTGCTGGTGTTCACCCAGGACTGGAAGATCCTGCGCAAGCTCACGGCCGATGCGAACAAGATCGAGCAGGAATACGTGGTCGAGGTCGAAGGCGACATGGCCGAGCATGGCCTGAACCGTTTGCAGCACGGCCTGACCTACAAGGGCAAGGAACTACCGCCGGTCAAAGCCAGCTGGCAGAACGAAAACCGCCTGCGCTTCGCCATGAAAAACCCGCAACCGGGGGTGATCGCCCTGTTCTGCCAGGCTGTGGGCCTGAAGGTCGTGGCCATCCGCCGCATTCGAATCGGCGGCGTGTCCATCGGCAAAGTACCTCTGGGGCAATGGCGCTACCTGTCCGGCAAAGAGAAGTTCTAAGACTTTTCACGCCGCCACACATTATGGCGCCGCGCCCGGTCGCGACGCCCACAGCTGAATATCAGGACTGCACACATGATTCATAACGACGTATTGCGCAGCGTGCGCTACATGCTCGACATCAGCGACAAGAAAGTCATCGAGATCATCAAGCTCGGTGGCATGGACGTCAGCCTGCAAGACCTGGTGACGTACCTCGACAAGAAAGAAGAAGACGAGGAAGGTTTCGTACGCTGCCCGGACGAAGTCATGGCGCACTTCCTCGACGGCCTGGTGATCTTCAAGCGTGGCAAGGACGAAAGCCGTCCACCACAGCCGATCGAAGTGCCGGTGACCAACAACATCATCCTGAAAAAACTGCGCGTGGCCTTCGAACTGAAGGAAGACGACATGCACGCGATCCTCAAGGCCGCCGAGTTCCCGGTGTCCAAGCCTGAGCTGAGCGCCCTGTTCCGCAAGTTCGGCCACACCAACTATCGCCCGTGCGGCGACCAGTTGCTGCGCAACTTCCTCAAGGGGCTTACTCTTCGAGTAAGAGCGTAAAGCAGTTGCAAGCTACAAGCCGCAGTAGACGGTGTCCCGCTTGTAGCTTGTAACTTGCAGCTGGGCCGAATGGCCCCCCATTCCGCGCAAAAATAGTGGCTCCGCTTACGGCGACTGACGACTAGGGTGTAAAGACCCTCAGCCCTCAGGATTCGCCATGCATCCCTACTTTTCCCTGCAAGGCCGCACCGCTCTGGTGACCGGCGGCACCCGCGGTATCGGCAAAATGATCGCCAAGGCCTATGTCGAGGCAGGCGCCACCGTGTACGTCTGCGCCCGAGATGCCGAAGCCTGCCAGCAAACGGCAGACGAACTCCGTGCATTTGGACGTTGCCATGGTGTGGCGGCCAATCTGGCCACCGAAGAAGGTGTACTGCAATTGGCCACGCGCCTGGGCGAACAGCTCACCCATCTCGACATTCTGGTCAATAACGCCGGGACCACCTGGGGCGCGCCATTGGAGAGCTATCCGATCAAGGGCTGGGAAAAGGTCATGCAGCTCAACGTGACGTCAGTATTCAACTGTATCCAGCAATTCCTGCCGCTACTGCGCAAAGCCGGCTCACCGGCGAATCCGGCGCGGGTCATCAACATCGGGTCAGTGGCGGGCATTTCATCTTTCGGTGAACAAGCCTATGCCTACGGACCGAGCAAAGCGGCCCTGCATCAACTGTCGCGGATTCTGGCGCGAGAACTGGTGACCCAGCACATCAATGTCAACGTGATCGCGCCGGGGCGCTTTCCGAGCAAGATGACGCAACACATCGGCAATGATGAACAGGCACTGGCAGAAGATACGGCGTTGATACCGATGAAGCGTTGGGGTCGGGAAGAAGAAATGGCAGCGCTGGCGATCAGCCTGGCGAGTACGGCCGGGGCGTACATGACCGGGAATATTATTCCGCTGGATGGTGGGTTCAGCCTCTAGATCGGTGGCGCGGCCTTCGCGAGCAGGCTCGCTCCCACAGGAATCTACTGTGCTCACAATACCTGCTCGCGAAGGGGCCAGCACAGGCACCACTGAATTCAGGTCGATCGGGTTATCATGCCCTCCTTTCCCCCGCCCCGACCGCCAACCATGACCTACAGCGTTTCCCCTATCGGCTTTGTGCGCTCCTGTTTCAAGGAGAAGTTCGCCATCCCGCGTCAACCGCAACTGGCCCCGGCCGCGCGTGGTGTTCTGGAACTGGTGGCACCCTTCGATCAGGGCGATGCGGTGCAAGGCCTGGAACAGGTGAGCCATGTCTGGCTGCTGTTCCTGTTTCATCAGGCGCTGGAAGAAAAGCCACGACTGAAAGTCCGTCCGCCTCGCCTCGGTGGTAATAAATCCATGGGCGTATTCGCCACCCGCGCCACCCACCGCCCCAACGGCATTGGCCAGTCCGTGGTCAAACTGGACAAAGTTGAAGCCAATCGCTTGTGGATTTCCGGTATCGACCTACTGGATGGCACGCCGATTCTCGACATCAAGCCCTACGTGCCTTACGCCGATATCATCGATACCGCCTCCAACAGCATCGCCAGCGCCGCGCCACACCTGATTCCCGTGCAGTGGACGGACAGTGCCCTGGAACAGGCTCACAGGCACGCACAACGCCTTGCAGAGCCGCTGATTGAGTTGATTGAGCAATGTTTGGCGCAGGATCCACGCCCGGCGTACCAGACGCCCGCGCCGGAGCGGGAATATGGCGCGCAATTCTGGGACCTGGATGTGCGTTGGCATTATCCGACACCAGAGATGATCCGGGTGCTCGAAGTCATTCCCGCAAAGGTGTAGTCGCCAGAAGCAACTGTGGGAGCGAGCCTGCTCGCCAAAGGGGTGTGTCAGTCAACATCAAGGCTGACCGGTACATCCTCTTCGCGAGCAGGCTCGCTCCCACAGATAAAGCAAAAGCAGTCGAACGGGATTGTTACTTCTCGACGAACGCACGCTCGATCAGGTAATCACCCGGCTCGCGCATCCGCGGCGAGACTTTCAGGCCGAAGCTGTTCAGCACTTCGCTGGTCTCGTCGAGCATGCTCGGGCTGCCGCACAGCATGGCGCGGTCGTCCTGCGGGTTGATCGGCGGCAGACCGATGTCGCTGAACAGCTTGCCACTGCGCATCAGGTCGGTCAGGCGACCTTCGTTCTCAAACGGTTCACGGGTCACGGTCGGGTAGTAGATCAACTTGTCACGAAGGGCCTCGCCGAAGAACTCATTCTGCGGCAGGTGCTCGGTGATGAACTCGCGGTACGCGACTTCGTTGACGTAACGCACGCCGTGGCACAGGATCACTTTTTCGAAACGCTCATAGGTTTCCGGATCCTGGATGACGCTCATGAACGGCGCCAGACCGGTACCGGTACTGAGCAGGTACAAATGTTTGCCAGGCTTCAAGTCGTCCAGCACCAGCGTGCCGGTAGGCTTCTTGCTGATGATGATCTCGTCACCTTCCTTCAGATGTTGCAACTGGGAAGTCAGCGGACCATCAGGCACCTTGATGCTGAAGAACTCGAGATGCTCTTCCCAGTTCGGGCTGGCAATCGAGTAAGCGCGCATAAGCGGGCGGCCATTGGGTTGTTGCAGGCCGATCATCACGAACTGACCGTTCTCGAAGCGCAGGCCCGGATCTCGGGTGCACTTGAAGCTGAACAGAGTGTCGTTCCAGTGATGAACACTGAGGACACGCTCGTGGTTCATGTTGCTCATGTACGGGGACTCCTGGAGATTGTCGGCGCATGCTCCGCATTCTGTGAGCGGCGCGCAATTGCATCGCATTCTAATAGCAGTGACAATATCTGTTAAATGGATTATTAAGATAAGGGTTATCGGTTATATCGATATGCGATTTACTCTCCGTCAACTTCAAGTTTTTGTCGCCGTCGCCCAGCAGGAAAGCGTGTCCCGTGCCGCGGGCCTGCTCAACCTGTCGCAATCGGCGGCGAGCACCTCGATCACCGAACTGGAGCGCCAGTCCAGCTGCCAGCTGTTCGACCGCGCCGGTAAACGGCTGAGCCTCAACGCCCTCGGCAAACAGTTGCTGCCGCAAGCGGTGGCGATGCTGGACCAGGCCAAGGAAATCGAAGACTTGCTCAACGGCAAGTCCGGTTTCGGCTCCTTGGCGGTAGGCGCGACCCTGACCATCGGCAATTACCTGGCCACCCTGTTGATCGGCGGTTTCATGCAGCGCCACCCCGAAAGCCAGGTGAAGCTCCATGTACAGAACACTGCCAATATCGTGCAACAAGTTGCCCACTACGAAATTGACCTGGGTCTGATCGAAGGCGATTGCAGCCACCCGGACATCGAAGTGCAGAGCTGGGTCGAAGATGAACTGGTGGTGTTTTGCGCGCCGCAGCATCCGCTGGCGCAACGCGGCACCGCGACCATGGACGAATTGAGCCATGAAGCCTGGATTCTGCGCGAACAAGGCTCGGGGACACGGCTGACATTCGATCAGGCCATGCGTCATCACCATCGCGCGCTGAACATTCGCCTGGAGCTGGAGCACACCGAAGCGATCAAGCGCGCGGTGGAGTCCGGCCTGGGAATTGGCTGTATCTCGCGGCTGGCGCTACGGGACGCGTTCCGTCGCGGCAGCCTGGTGCCGGTAGAGACGCCGGACCTGGACCTGGCCCGCCAGTTCTACTTCATCTGGCACAAGCAGAAGTACCAGACGTCGGCGATGCGCGAATTCCTCGACCTGTGCCGCGCTTTCACTGCCGGGGTCCAGCGCAGCGACGAAATCGTACTGCCGACAATCGCTTAAAGAAGAATCACGGCCCACACCAGCGCGATCATGGTCAACGCCACCAGTTGCGCGGCGCTGCCCATGTCCTTGGCGTTCTTCGACAGCGGGTGCCGCTCAAGGGAAATGCGGTCGATCGCCGCTTCCACTGCCGAGTTGAGCAACTCGACAATCAAGGCCAGCAGGCAGACTGCAATCAGCAGCGCCTGCTCGACGCGACTGACGTTCAGGAAGAACGACAGCGGAATCAGGATGACGTTGAGCAAAACCAGCTGCCGGAAAGCTGCTTCGCCGGTGAAAGCTGCGCGCAGGCCGTCGAAGGAATAGCCCGAGGCATTGAGGATGCGTTTCAGGCCGGTCTGGCCTTTGAAAGGGGACATAGAGTAGGCAACTGACCAAAAAAGGAATGAGAAAGCTAGATTAACCAAAGTCAAAAAAGCGTGAAGATGGCAACCCTTAGTGGCTTGAAATTGACTCAAGTTGTTGCAGGAGCAACGCAGCCTGGGTTCGGGTTCGCACGTTCAGTTTACGGAAAATCGCCGTCACGTGGGCCTTGATGGTCGCTTCAGAAACACCCAGTTCATAAGCAATCTGCTTGTTCAGCAAACCTTCGCAGACCATGGTCAACACCCGGAACTGCTGCGGTGTCAGACTGGCAAGGCCTTCGCTGGCCGCTTTGGCCTCATCGGAAACACTGACCGCTTCGAACGCTTGCGGTGGCCAGTACACATCACCTTCGAGTACGGCACGCACGGCTTTCTGGATCACGCCAAGGTCGCTGGACTTTGGAATAAAACCACTGGCACCGAACTCACGGGACTTGACCATCACCGAGGCTTCTTCCTGGGCCGACACCATCACGACCGGAATCTGCGGGTATTGACCACGCAACAGCACCAGTCCGGAAAAACCGTACGCCCCCGGCATATTCAGATCCAGTAGCACCAGATCCCAGTCGGCCTTTTCAGTCAGGCGGCCTTCCAGTTCGGCAATACTCGCCACTTCCACCAAACGGACATCCGGGCCTAGCCCGAGGGTCAACGCTTGATGCAAGGCGGAGCGAAAAAGCGGATGGTCATCGGCTATCAGGATTTCGTATGTGGCCATTTTTCAAATGATCCTGTTTTTTATGGGGTACCCGACATATTCGGGTATCGCCGAAACAACTCCAGGCACAGCCAGGCAGCTGCACCAACAGGGCACGTTCAACGCCAATCACGTAAAAAGCGGCGTATCAAACTTCGGCCGCGCCCTAATCGGCGCCAAGCATGCCCAGCGAAGTCGGGGTGGTCAAGCCGGATGGCCAGTACAGTCTTTTGCAGTATGGGCGACAATCAGCCCATGACAGGCGAGGTGTTCTGCACAAATGGCAGCAGCTCGGCATGTGCCGGTGTTTCCACGTTCATTTCAAGTTGTCGTTTGGCATCGAGGTAATGTTGACTGAACACATCGAAATAAGCGTCCAATGCCGATGCTGCCTGCGTATCGCCCGCCAAGTCCAGGCATAACGCCGCCACTTCAGCGGTGCACAGGTGTTCGCTGCGGGTCGATCGACGCAATTGGTAGCGCGAGAGTTTTTCGGGCAGCAGGCTAAGAATCGGCAATCCGTCGAAGTAAGGGCTTTTGCGGAATATCTTACGGGCTTCGGTCCAGGTTGCGTCCAACAGAATGAACAGCGGTCGCCTGGCGCTATCCACCGCGACACTGTGGGTCACCCGCTCGGGCTCGACATACTCCCCCGGAAACACCAGATAAGGCTGCCATTGCGGATCGGACAACAGCGCCAGCAACTGCGGATCGACGTCGGTCCGCGACCAGATGAACGCGTGGTTGTCGCGCACCACGTCAGCGATCAGCCAGCCGGTGTTGCTGGGTTTGAACACTTCCTTGCTGGTCATGATCAGGCATACCCCCGAGCGGGTATCGACCCGTGGGCGCCAGGCGCACAGGCAATGGCTCTCGATCACACGGCAGGCTCGGCAACGGGTTGCGCGCCAGCCTCGGGCCTGAATCGGCTTGATGCCTTCATCTTCGCGCTGATCGCGCAGGCGGGCGACGGCGTTGGGGGCATGGATCATTGCGGGCAAGACCGGCAGACAGAGGAACTCGACACAAATAGCACTCAGGGCAATAAAGACCGTCAGTTTACCAGAGCCCCCGGCGCAAGCCTGTACCGTCCAGACGGGCTCCCCTATAATTCGCCGCCACTGAACGCACAGTCATGTGGCTGGTCGAACCACCAGTCACTGAACCAGGAGAGTTTCATGCTGCGCCTTATCGTTCCCACCGCTGCCATTCTGCTGGCGTCGTCCTTCAACGCTCAGGCTGCGTCCTTGAGTGAGCAGAATCTGAATAGAGAGCTGCGCAACGTCGCCGCACAAAGCAGCGTCGGCACGCCACGGGCGATCAACGAAGACATTCTTGACCAGGGCTACACCGTCGAAGGCAATACGCTGATCAACCACTTGAGCGTGCAAAGCAGCCATGCCAACAAGATGCGAGCTGATCCGAAGGCGGTGTATTTCCAGCTTGGCGCCTCCGTGTGCAGAAACGAGGGTTACCGCAAGCTGATGAAGAAGGGTGCGATCATGCGTTACGACTTCACCGAGGTGAAGACCAATCGCGCGGTGGGCTCGGCAAGCTTCCAGGAATCGGATTGCCCGAAAGCCGCACCTGTGAAGAAGAAGTAACTATTTGGACTTGGCGCGCCGCTGTTCATCCTCGGCGCGCAGATCTGCCAACAATGCCTGCAAGTATCGCGAACGCCGCTCCGCCCCCTCCAGCCGTCGGCAGCACTCCTCCTCGAGACTCAAATGATTAGTCTCGGCCGATGACTTCAGTAATCGATACAGTTGCGTATCGATCTCTATTTCCAGAATGACTCTGGCCATCAATCCCGCCTCCTTGCACCTCGCTCTTGTTGAGCGATAAATCCTTCTACCGCCTGTACCGTGCGCCCTGCCGTTGACGCGAAGTTGTCGTGTGACACCTGTAACTTAGTAAATCAGAGTGCAGGACAAGCGGCGCGCCTTCAGACGAGCGGTGAAAGCACTTTGCAAATCGTCAATAAGCGGTTGCCAGGAAAGACTTTGCGGCGCAATGATCAAAGCAGCGCAAATCACCATCAGGGTCTAGATTTCAAGGTATCCATATTCACTTGTTCAGGGCTGGAAAGGGGCCGCCCGTTATGTATTGCGTTGTGCGAACGTTTCTTTCATCCAAGGGAAAAACAGAGCCTGTTTGGATGACCCGATGACCATTCGGGTCGAGTGGATCGCCCAGGCATGGGCTTGGGCAGGCAGCGACACAGGAGTGTCGTGGCGTCGACGCTTGTTTTGTCGAGGCCGAGGGTTCTGTGCAGAAGGAGAAGTTGAATGCCTTACCAACCGAATGACCTCCTGAGCCGTCATTTCGAAGAAAGCGGCCACGACCTCATCAGCAAGGTCGAAGAGCAACTCAACCTGGTTTCACCCAACAGCCCGAATATCCCTATTTACCGCGACATGATCCTGACCGTGCTGCGCATGGCCCAGGAAGACCACAACCGCTGGAATGCCAAGATCACCTTGCAAGCCCTGCGTGAACTGGAGCACGCATTCCGTGTGCTGGAACAGTTCAAGGGCCGACGCAAGGTCACGGTGTTCGGCTCCGCCCGCACCCCGATAGAACACCCGCTGTACGCAATGGCCCGAGAGCTGGGTGGCGCGCTGGCACGCTCGGACATGATGGTGATCACCGGTGCCGGTGGCGGCATCATGGCTGCGGCTCACGAGGGTGCTGGCCTGGCACACAGCCTGGGCTTCAACATCACCCTGCCCTTCGAACAACACGCCAATCCCACCGTCAACGGCACAACCAACCTGCTGCCGTTCCACTTTTTCTTCACCCGCAAGCTGTTCTTCGTCAAGGAGGCCGACGCACTGGTGCTGTGCCCTGGCGGTTTCGGCACCCTGGATGAAGCGCTGGAAGTGCTGACACTGATCCAGACCGGTAAAAGCCCACTGGTACCGGTGGTGTTGCTGGACTCACCGGGCGGCAAGTTCTGGCAAGGGGCACTGGACTTCATTCGCGAACAACTGGAAGAAAATCGCTACATTTTGCCCACGGACATGAAACTGGTGAATCTGGTCTACAGCGCCGAGGACGCTGTAGAACACATCAACAAGTTCTACAGCAACTTCCATTCCAGCCGCTGGCTCAAGCATCAGTTCCTGATCCGCATGAACCACAAACTGAATGACCGGGCACTCGAACACATGCAAGAGTCGTTTGCGGACCTGTGCCTGAGTGATCATTTCCACCAGCATGCCTACAGCGGCGAAGAACATGATGAAGCACAGTTCAGCCATCTGGCTCGACTGGCCTTCGCCTTCAACGCCCGTGACCATGGCCGGTTACGAGAGTTGGTGGACTACATCAACTTGCCGGAAAACTGGGCGCAATCCCAGCCTCAGGCACAACAACGCACACGGGAGTCTTCCAAGGTTACGTGAGGCACAAAAAAACGGCCCGCTATCGAAATAGCGAGCCGTTTCAGTTAATCATCCATTCCTCGGCCACTGAACAAGCGGCTGATCATTTCCATGGAAAACCCCCGATAGGCCAGGAATCTGCCTTGCTTGGCACGTTCCCGTGCGTCTATCGGTAAGTGCCCGGAGAACTTGCGCCGCCAGGTATCTTCCAGTTGTTCCTGCCAGTTAATACCGCACTCGCGCAAGGCAAGTTCGATATCGCCACGTTGCAGACCGCGTTGGCTCAACTCCTCACGAATACGCAAAGGGCCATAGCCGGAACGCGCACGGTAGGAAACGAAGCTTTCAAGGTAACGGGATTCGGAGAGCAAGCCCTCTTCCGTCAATCGGTCGAGTGCTGTTTCGATCATTTCGGGGAGCGCGCCGCGCTGACGCAATTTACGCGTCAGCTCGACTCGACCGTGCTCACGTCGCGCGAGCAGGTCCATGGCGGTTCGCCGCACCGCGACGAGTGTATCGAGTACGGCGGTCGTCATCGGAGCAATCAGATATCAGCGTCAGCCAGATCGTCTTCAGTCTCTTTGACTGCAGAAGCCTTGGAGTCCGCGATCACTGCCGGAGACAGCAACTTGTCACGCAGTTGCTTCTCGAGCGTTGCTGCAATTTCCGGGTTATCCGCCAGGAACTTGGCCGAGTTGGCCTTGCCCTGACCGATCTTGGTGCCGTTGTAGGCATACCAGGCACCGGATTTTTCAACGAAACCGTGTAGAACGCCCAGGTCGATCATCTCGCCATTGAGGTAGATGCCCTTGCCGTAAAGAATCTGGAACTCGGCCTGACGGAATGGCGAAGCCACCTTGTTCTTCACTACCTTGACGCGGGTTTCGCTACCAACGACTTCATCACCTTCTTTCACCGCGCCAGTACGGCGGATGTCCAGACGAACCGATGCGTAGAACTTCAGCGCGTTACCACCGGTGGTGGTTTCCGGGCTGCCGAACATCACACCGATTTTCATACGGATCTGGTTGATGAAGATCACCAGGCAGTTGGCGTTCTTGATGTTGCCGGTGATTTTACGCAGCGCCTGGGACATCAGTCGGGCTTGCAGGCCCACGTGCATGTCACCCATTTCGCCTTCGATTTCAGCCTTTGGCACCAGCGCCGCCACGGAGTCGACAATGATCACGTCAACCGCGTTGGAACGCACCAGCATGTCGGTGATTTCCAGGGCCTGCTCACCGGTGTCCGGCTGGGAAACCAGCAGGTCGTCGACGTTGACGCCCAGCTTGCCAGCGTACTCCGGGTCGAGGGCGTGTTCGGCATCGACGAATGCGCAGGTCGCGCCGGCTTTTTGAGCCTGGGCGATCACGGACAATGTCAGTGTGGTTTTACCGGAAGATTCAGGACCATAGATTTCAACAATACGGCCTTTTGGCAGACCGCCAATGCCCAGTGCGATGTCCAGACCCAGAGAGCCAGTGGAGATGGCCGGAATCGCCTGACGGTCCTGATCGCCCATACGCATTACGGCACCCTTGCCGAATTGACGTTCGATCTGACCCAGGGCCGCAGCCAAGGCTTTCTTCTTGTTGTCGTCCATTAAAGTCCTCACGTAATCAATAAGGCCTGACGGCCAACACCTGTATAAGTAGCCAGTATTATTCCACAGCGTTTGAGGATCGCCTACCCCTGATTTGAGATTTCTGCCGTGGTATATCGCAGCAGCCCCTCTAGCGCGGCCTTCACCGTTTGTCGGCGGACCTCGTCGCGATCACCCGGGAAGTGTTGCAACTCGCTGAACACCCGCTCACCCACGCCCCAGGCCAGCCATACCGTACCCACGGGTTTGCTCGGCGAGCCACCGTCCGGCCCGGCCACGCCACTGACCGCCACGGAAAAAAACGCACGGCTTTTGTCCTGGGCACCTTTGGCCATCGCCTCGACCACCTCGCGACTGACCGCCCCCACCGTGGTAAATAACTCCACCGGGACACCCAATTGCAGATTCTTCTGCAAATTGGAGTAAGTCACATAACCTGCCTCGAACCACGCCGAGCTGCCGGGGATACGGGTAATGGCTTCGGCGATTCCGCCTCCGGTACAAGATTCGGCCGTGGAAACATGGGCATTGAGCATCTGTAATTGCCTGCCAAGGTCAGCGGCCAGCTGGGTGATTACTTTCACGGGCATCTCCTGTTGGGGCGGAATGAGACCTACCGTACACGAGCGCATCGCGCTTGCAAGTTACAGGGTCGAACAAGATGTTAGCGGATGATCGTCCTGACATAGGCCTGACAGGCCTGCAAGGCAATCAATCCACGGTCGCCGTCATGGGTGATGGCGACAATTCGTCGAGCATGCGCCGGGTCAAGTCGGGCGCGTACGGCGCCATGATCCATGCCGCCGGTGCCGGCGGTGGCTGACACTGCACCTGCTCCGGCCTCAAGGAGGACTGACAGCCGCACATCAGCGGTGGCAAGACGATCGCGCAGGCGATCCTGATCACGCTGGACATCGCTCAATACTCGGTAATGGTTTTGTTCACTGATCGAAAGCCGTTGCTCAAGGGCCAGGCGCCTGTCCTGTTCGGCTTGTTGCCGGGTCGCTGCAGCCTGGGTCAGTTGATTCAGCGTTTCACCGTGCAACCTCGCCTGCTCTGCCAGTTGCCGGCCATAACGCCAATCCTGAATGCGCCAGGTCAGGCCACCGCCCAAAATGACCAGTACCACAACTGCACCGATTACTCGGTAAGGCGTCGCAATCAAACCGAAGGCTGACATAACACCGCCCTCGCCCGCGCCCAGAGCTCCAAGCGGTCCTGCAGCCCGTTCAGTCCACCATTGATGCGACGGGTGATGCTGTTGAACTCGCCTCGATCGGCCAGTTCATTGAGGCCGTTTTGCTCCCAGAACCAGGCTGCGGATTCCGCAGCCCACTGCGGTTGTTCCAGTAATTCTGGCTGGGCAAGCAGACGCTCGTCGCCGAACAGCCCGAGGCTGCATTGACGATAGTTATTGCGCCCCGTGATCTGAATCAGGCCACGGCCGCGATAGCGTTGCCCGTCGCCGTCGGGTTCCGGCGTGTTGCCCAGGCGCCCGGCGAGCGCCCCGGTGTCGTATTTGCTCAAGTACTGATCGCTGCCCAGTTCACGTACGTAGTGCAACTGACCCGACTCATGGCCGACCTGGGCGAGGAAGGCGGCAATGCGCGTGGGCGTATTGATGTTGCGGTGGGCCATGGCGGTGTCGAGAACGGAAATGAAAACGCCCGCTTGGGAGCGGGCGTTGGGGAAAATCTTGAGTAGTTGTTGCTCAGTGAGAGGCATCGCTCGGTCCGGTGAGTAAAGGTTGAGATTCACAAGTTGGGGATTGTTCGGCAAACACCTGCGCAATATTTCCTGCGACTGACAAACCCTGCTGGCACGAGGTTACCGTCAAGACGCGCGAGCGTGGCCTGTGCAATTGTTGCGTCGTGTTATGTCGCCGAACCCAGACAAGTTGCCGCGATTTTGCAGCGATAGCTGTCTTTTCGATTGCCACTGGCCGTGACCTTGTCGATTGACCAGCGCCCACGCATGAAATCGGGCCAGGTATCGTCCAGCACCACGACCCCTTCAGCTGAAAGGCCGGGATTGCCTGGACAATCAATGTTCACCTTGAGTGCTTCGCGCATCATCCGGCGCACTTCGCCTTCACAGGCTGCCAGGGCCTCCTCAGCATTCTGGCCTCGCCGACGCAGGGTCTTGAATGGCGCGATGCCGCTTTCGACACTGTGTTCCTTGCCTGCCGCCGCGTCCCACCAACTGATTTTGCAGCCCTGATACTTCGTCCGGGCGGTTTCATCGAGGGTAGCGGCGATGAAGGCGTGGTCGTCCGGGCGATTGTTCGTCGTCACCGACAATCGAACATTCGGCAATACCTTGCCCGACAGCGATTTGACCTGACCGCGTCGCCCCAACACATACAACTCGTTGATCGGCTTCGCTACCGCGTCATGCATATAGGCCAGACGCGTCAGAAAGCCCATGTCGGTTTCGTTGGATTGATCGATGTGTTCAATCTTGATCATGGCCAGATCGGGTGCGACACGGGGAGAAAATCCGTGGCGGGACGTCAATAGACGAAACAACGCGCCGAGGGTCGTCGGGCCGTGGCTGAGGGATCGGCGTAGCTTGAAACCCGTTTCGTCCGCCACACTGAACGGCGCTGCGGTGGCCACCAGTGTCAACGTCAGGGGAAACAGTTTGGGCGTGCGACGGCTGATCACGAACAGGCCTTTATCCACCAGCCCCGACTCCAGATAGCCAACCCGCAGACCGATTTTCCCACCCAGATCCGGCAACCCTTCCAGTCCGTGCAGATCGATCGTCAGCGTCAACTGATCGGACTCGATTCCCGACGCATCAATGTGCTGCCAACTGAGTAATCGCTCGTTGAGCAGTGCCGCATTGGCCCCATATATTTCCACTACCGGGGTAAATCCAAGAGCCATAGAGCCTCCTCAGTCCCAAGCCGATATCGGTCGGGTCGCAATGGGTCGGGAATCGATTTCCGGCAGGACCATCCAGACGCCCGCGGGCAATATGACTGCGTGTTCGGCCAGCGTCGGATTGAGGCGCCAAAAGGCTTCTTCTACTGCGTCGTCACTGCGACCCAACTGCCGAAACAGCAGCAGGTTCACCGAATCGCCGGCAATACTTCTGACTCTACGCATGGGTGTACTCCGCCAACTCGATCGTCCAATCAATCACCATCGCCGTGCCGTCATCGATAACCAGGCTCTGGTTCTCCGTTAAGTTGTTGATGCGCCACAAGCCCCAGTTACGGCCAATGCCGTCGACCAGCGGCAACGGCACGCGCAATGCCTGCAAGGCCCGCAACGCCTCTAGGCGTTCCATCGCCTGTGCGTACATCGACTTGCCGCCAATGATTAGAACCTGCAGGCCTTGCCCGGTCTGGCTGGACTTGGGCTTACTGGTCAGGATGTCGATGTTAGTCCAACCCCCGTCAGACTTACGCTGCAGGGTGCTGTAAGCGAAGTTTCCGGACAGGCCGAAAATGAAACTGCCCAGTGCCATTTGCTGGCGCATTACATACCTCCATCGGTCAGGGCCGCGTCACGGCGTACGGTGAGTGGATTGGTCACCAGCGGTAAAAATTCGCCATGCAATTGCCTGCGCAACTGCGCCATGACCTTTTCAACCAACTGTTCGGAGTCGGACGGGTTGGCACCACTGATCTGGATGACCGGGTTGAAGTTGACCTGTTGGTTCTGCGTCTGTGCGCTGCTCAGATCCTGGCTGACTTGCTCCGGGGGCTGGAGTCGGTCCTTCGCGGTATAAAGGGACTCACCCAGCGCCTCCCCACCCTCGCTGCCAAAGTAGCTGCCCAGCAAACCGCCGATGACCCCGCCGACCGCCGTCCCCAGGACAGGAACAGGAATGAAACTGCCGATTAATGCGCCGGCGTATCCTCCGGCCAAGCCGCCGACAGCCGACCCAGCCGCGCCCGCGGCGGCTTGGTAATCACCGGCCAGCAATGCCTTGAGTCCGTCATAACCGGCACTGGCCAGCGCCAGAGGGGCGCCCAGCCTGCCGGTGAAGGACTTGGCCCGGGCCGCCGACCCAACCAGCCGACTGCGAATCGTGGGACGCCCAGGCTGACCGTCACCGCCCACGCGCCTGCCTGGATTTCCCTCTCCGGGTGACTGGGTGACCGCCTCCGGCTTCAAAAGCGCCGAGGTGATGGACGACGTAACGGATGCCAGTCTGGACAGGATGGCATCGCGAAACGGTGTCGCGAGGGCCGTGCCGAGCAAGGTCAACCCGGCGGCGACTTTCGGAAATGATTCGACCAAGCCACTCAACCCACTGACCAGGCCATCGACACTTAGCATCGCAAGGTCAGTAAAGGGAGCTACCGCGTTGGCAATCGCCGTATCCAGTCGCGTCAGACTGGCATCCAGGGAATTCCAGCGTGCTTGCGAGGTGTTCCCCCGGGCTTCGGCAGTCTGCGCCATCGAACCCTCGTCACCGAGCGCGGACGTCGCGTACATACTCTTGTCGGACACCCGTGCAAAGGCTGCTTGCAGGGTCTTGGGTGCCTTGAACAACTGGCCGATGCCATCATCACCTTCGAACAGAGTCTTGAGTAACGAGGCCTGTTCCCCAGCCGTTTTTTTCTCCAGCGCCTCCTGCACTCTGGTGATCGCTGCCGGCGCGTCCTTGCGCATTTCGCTGGCCAGTTGCGCGGGGTCGAAGCCAAGCCGGGCCATGGCCATGCGCTGGTCCGCCGTGGCGTTATCACCCTGGCTCAATGTCGAACTGAGGGTTTTCAACGACGCGCCGGCTTCATCCTTGCCCACGCCAACGCTCAGAAGGGCCGCAGCGATTGCCGCCACCTGCTCGGGCTTCATGCCGGCGGCCATGCCCGACTCGCCACTGCGCTGCACAATCGATCCGATGTCTGCCGCTTTGGCATTCAAATCGACACTGTTGGCCAAGTGGTTACCCGCATCGGCCAAGTCGAGACGTTGAGCACGATCGAGGCCTGACGAGGTACGCCAGCCAGCCATTATTTCGCCGGCTTCCATCACGGAGATCTTGTACGCTGACGCCATGAGGGCTGCGTCGCCAGCAAAATCTTTCAGCGTTTTGCGCATGTCCTGCGATTGAACATCTTTGACCAGACCTGAATCGATTGCCGCCAGTTGGACCCCAGCCAGTTGCACACCTGTCGTCCCTGCAGGGGCAATCCGTTTCTCTCTCGTCAACTTCAGATTGTCATTGGCCATCTCCTGAAGTTCATCAGGGTCCATTCGCAGCTTCAGGCCGATATCGACCATCGCCGTCTGAATCGCCATGGCTGACTTCAAATCCTGCGGTGGCGGGCGTTGTTCAACCTCTGCCATGAGCCTGGATTTCGTCTCACTGGTCGAGGCCGGCGCGGCGTTCGTCCTGCCCGGCGAACGCAGTGACGACAAGACCGCCGTCAAGGTCGCCAGCGCCTCGCCAAGCTTGCCCTGTCCTTGCGTCAACAGACGGGTATCCAGACTGGCCATATTCAACGCCTGGCTGAGCTGCACCAAAGGGTCCTTGAACCCCGACAGCCCCAAGGCTTGGGATGCGTTGTTCAATGACGGCCATTCAATGCCTGCACCCGCCAGCAAATACTTGCTCTCAGCCATCCTCCTCTACTCCTTTTTCACGCCAAGGCGAGTGATCGCTATGTCGTAGCGACGCAACGCCTTTGCGACGTCCCACTCCAGAATGTCCGCTTCACTTACCGGGTAAATGAGCGGCACCACATCGAGGATCACTTCGATGTCGCGCTCCGAAAGAAGGCCGCCGGTTGGTTTAAAAAATCGTCGATGCGCACCTGCAGTTGAGTCCAGTCGGGAACGGTCAACAGGGCCAGGTCGGGAAGCATCAGGCCGGTGCAGTGGGCGGTGATGAACTCGGCGCGTTCCTTGGGCGTCTTGAGTTTTTTCATCGCCTTGGTGGCGCGCAGTACCGGCATTTCCAGGGTCAGCGAGGTCAGGGTGCGACCCGCCACGGCGAGCGGTTGCAGCAAGGTCACTTCAACGGGGGCGGCTGATGGTTGTTCCCCCTCGCCTACTTGCTCAAGAAAGTGCGAAGTCGGCAACGTCGACATCTCGTGTACGTATTGGGCGATGCTGACGTAGTCCGGGCGTTTGAGCTGGTCGAGTTCCTTGATCGACAGACCGGTGGCCAGTAGCGCCAGTTCGAAGAACTGATCGTCTTCATCATCGCCGGCACGGGCCAGGGCTTCTTTTTGCGCGGCGTAATACAAGGGGTTGAGTTGGATTTGCTCGATCTGCAAATTGTCGTCCGAAGTGATCGGCGACAGCAGGTCATGAACAGGAGGTGTCCAAGACATGGAATGAATTCCTTGGTGGTTCACGTGAGGGTCAAATTGCCAGGAGCCTTGTGGGAGCGAGCCTGCTCGCGAATGCAACCTGTCAGTCGACATCATTGCTGACTGATACAGCGCTTTCGCGAGCAGGGTGTGCGCCTTGGTTGGCCTTGAGGGTTACGGCAACAGGACGGCCCGGCGGGCGTCGCCGAGAATGTCGACGCCGTTGAGCACGAACTTCTGGGTACGCACATCGATGTCGATCACCGGGAGGCCGTTTTCCAGGCGGTTGTAGGTGCGGCAGGCAAGTTCCAGGGTGGTCTTGGGCTTTTCGCTCATCTTCAACGTGGTTTCCCCAAGGGATTTCAACTGACCGCCCACGGTGTGATACGTGAACCAGGTGTTGCCGTCCTGATCCTGACCGGCTTCGCGCACGTTCAGCAGGATGTCTTCACCCAGCTTCACGCCGAGGGCCAACATGACTTCCGGCCCCATTCCTTGCAGGGTCAACGTAGCGGTGAGTGCCTTGCCATTCTTGGCCATTTGCTCGGCGATAAAGCGTCCGCCGCGCATTTCTTCCATCTCGAATTCGATTTTCGGCGGAGTGAAATCCTCCACCGTCGCCGACAACGGAAGACCTTGCAGGGTGGCCGCGATGGCCTGTCTTACGCGGTTGGTAAACATTAGAGAACGTCCTCCAGGAACTGCTCGATGATTTCATCGCGGGCATTGAGTTGATAAACCATGTGTTCGTTCGGCGCATAACGGCCGTAGTCGATGACCACGTACCAGGTGCCGTTCTTGTATTTCTCGACACTGTTCAATTCCGGGTGCAGGTACACGCTGCCGCCTGGAATCGTTTCGTCGGCGACCAGGGTTTGCAGCCAGTCGTTGATGCGCTTGACCTCCTGGTCCATGAACGATTTGGTCAGGTTCTTGGCCATGGCTTTCTGGCCGGCCTTGACCAGCTTGCGGCTGATCGCGTCTTCGAGACCGACGTAGCTGATGAACTTGCCGGTGATCGAGCGGTTACCCAGCAGCGAGAAGCCACCGAGGATGGTGCGGGCGTAGTAGCTGATGCCGTAGCGGTTGAGCAGATCGCCTTCGGTGGAGGTGTCGAGGATGTTGTATTCCACCACCCGCGAAACGTCCTCGGCGTAGGTCACCTGGTTACCCGGGCTCTCCCACTGCTTGACCTTGGCCAGGGCCGCGATGGCCAGGCTCGATGGCGACAGGAAGACGTTTTTCTTCGCCGCCTTCGAGTACACCGACGGCATGTTGTGCACCAGCAGGCAACGGTCGAAACCCAGCTCCGCGCCGCCCAGTTCCTGGCTGTACGTCACCTGATCGGCGACCGCGGCATCCTTGCCGTCGAGCACCACCCGGGCCTTGATGCGTTTACCGAAGGAGGCAAACTCACTGGCCACCGCTTTGGTGCCGGTGAAGCCCGGCGCGCCGATAATGGTCAGGTCCTCGGGCACGCCGCTCAACGCCGCGAGGCCGAGCTTGCGACCGGTCAATGGATCGATGCCGCCGATGACGTTGTTCAGCGTGTCGGTCGGGGTCGCGCCCTCTTCGACGATGACCACGTAGACCGGCACCTTGACCACTTTCAGGATCTGGAACACCGCGTGATACAGCGTGCCTTCCTCGGTGCCGGTCGGATCGAGCAGCGCCTGGGAGGTGAAGCTGTTGATGCGGAACGGAGCGTTGCGCGCAATCAGCACATCGGCCTTCGGCGCCGTGCCGATCAGACCGATGACGTTGTCACCCAGGCCACCCATGGCCTCGGGGGATTCGGTGGCATTGACGGTAATGCCGTTGTGCTCGAAGTTCAAAACCTCAGCCATGGTTATTCAGCCTTCTTGGCAGCGGCCTTTTTGGCCGCGGTGGATGGAGAGGTCGACTCGGCAGCCTCGTTTTTTTTCAGCTCCAGGCGACCGGCACTGCGCAACGCACTGGCCTCCACATCGAGCAATTGCAGTTCCTGGCCGAGGCTCGACCAGTGACCACCCCCGATGGGAAATGGGCGGAGCACGGTGTACGTTTGGCGTTCTGCCATTTGGGTTTCTCCATAAATGAAAAAGCCCCTTAGGAAAGGGGCTATTGGGTGTTGCGTGTTTATTTGGCGGAAAAGAAAACGCCCCGGTGGTGCGGGGCGTTTATGACTCTTGCTCGACCAACCAAGAGGGTGACACTGGGCGATAGGCCACTTCGGGAAACCCCGTCGATATTGGCCAGTTACGCAACTGTCGGCGATAGGCCTGCACATCGTGGTATTGATCGTCGGTGAGAGTGGTTGCGACGCGCTCTTCCAACTCATCCCGGTGTCGGGTCACGACATCATCAGTCCCTGCGAGCCGGGCATCACGCCATCTCCGTTCAATGTCTGCCAATTGCTCAAGTGACATCGGCGGTCGATCCATCAACGTCGGCGGGGTAGTAGAAAAATCGATGATCTTTCCCGCCGCCTGACCTCGTAGATACACTTGATGTTGATCTCCAGAAATGGGACAAGCATCCTCTGGCAGCTCATTGATGGTGTCATCTAAAAAGCACCCTCGCGAAATACTTGAATATAGGGACATGCTTAAACTCTCTAAATGTATGAGCCCGCAAATCAGGCCCATAGGTCAGTGGTTAACACCCAAGTACCCATGCATAGCCACTTTGTACAGACGACCATGAGTTGGAAAACCTGATTTGGCTTAGGCTGTATGCATCGGCGCCGAATATGCCCGAGGGGCCGGGCACTGCGCTGATCATTACGCTCAGGATGTTGCTCGGGAAGGCAATGGGCAGCGTTGCATAGTTGTATCCGTTGCTGAATACCGTGGTGCTGATTGGCATCCACTGCAAAATCAAACCGGACGGAAAACGTATGTATCCACTGATGGAAAGCAACGCAGCAAACGGAGCGGTTTTCCCCATCACCCCTGTCCCCGCCAATACCCATACCCCACCACCGATATAGATCGCGTCAACATAAGTGTCAGGCGGAATACTCCTGACACTGTTCGATGCGACTACGCTGATCGCTTCCTGCATCTTGTCCGTGCCCTGAGCGGCTAGGGCAATGGCCAGGACCGACCAATTCTGAATTCGTACCGTTGCTCCAATGGCCAGCGCGTTTACCGCCGAATCCGGCAGGCTGTATGACGAGTTAGGACCGCTTGAGCAATGCACGATTCCACCCACATGCGCCAGAACGCCGGGTGTCGCGCCGACGAATCCGGTGACACTGGCGTATTGGAGCCCACGCGCCTGAACCGCCGCCATGGTGGCTAACTTTGTCGTCACATCAAACCGCCCCGGCGTCGGCGCAGTCGGCGTACCGGTTAACGCTGGACTAGCCAGCGGCGCCCGTGAAGTATCCGTAGGATGGCGATGGTCTTCCCGCGCCAGTTTGCTGCCTGTACCAACCGCCGCCGCACCGTCCATGAGCGGCGCTGCCGTGGCCAAGTCAGCGGCAATTTCCTGCTGGACAAAACCCGTGGTGGCGATCTGCGCGGTGTTCGCACCAGGCGCTGCCGTTGGCGCGGTTGGAACACCGACCAGAGCAGGCGATGCCAGCGGGGCAAAACCGTAAGTGATGTTCTGAAACATTAATGCAGTGGTGCCCAGAACAATCACGCCTTCGGTTACCAATTGCCAGCGACTGTCGGCCTGGGTTGCCCCCTGCTCGACTGCAACCTGCAAGGCCGATGTCACCTCGGCATCGATGCTGGCATCCTCTGCACGCGACCAGGGCCCCATAGCAACAACGTACAATCCATTGTCTTTTGCCACAGTCTGGTCTTTAACCAGTACTCGATCTCCCGCAACCACCGCGACGCCGTCAATGGTCTGCACGGTGCTCAAAGTGATGTTTGTGGTGGTCGCGACCCGTACCGAATGTTTGGTATCAAGCTTGTTTAGTTCAGCGGCTACATAATCCGTTACCCAAGCCCGCGTCGCCTTGACCACCGTGTCATCAATCAACAAGGTCACCAACGCTGCATTGCTGGTCTCGAAAATCGTTCGGATGTAGAACTCTTTCCCTGAACCGGAAGTCGCCAAAACCGGTTTGAACGACTCCGGGTATTTGACGATGGCATACAAGATCCCGGTGTCCGTCCAGAGCCCGGCCTCGCGCACGTACCAGCCGCCGACGTCGGGTGGAATCGTGACTTCAGCCAGCAACCAGCTCGGATTTTTCTCGTCCTGGAACAATGCGTTGAGCGGCCCGCGCCATACTTCGCGCTTGAGCGCAGTGGCAGTCGCCGCCGGGTTGTAGGCCGTGCCACCGCCGTCACCGACCGAAATCTGCGACAGTTTGATGGGTACGCCCGCCGCCTTGCAGGCGGTTTCGTAGGCAATCCCTGCACTCGTGAGCAGGGTGTAATAGTCAGCCATTCATGGCCCCCTGAGGATAAATAGTGGATGTTTCGAGGGTGTAGAGTCCGGCGGCCACGAAGGCCTCACCTGACGTTTCCAGCCCTTCGATGACAACGGGATAAACCGTGGTCAGCTCGCCGCACACCGTCGCCGCGCCAATCACGTGATTGCCGAACGCACTCAAGCCGACAGACACCGACAAGGTGTCGCGCTCGCTTTTGGCATCCGCCAGGCGACGGTCGAGACGCGCATCGATTTCTTCGCTGTAAGGCTGTTCGGTGAAAGCCCTGACGGAGAAGCTGTAGGGCTGGCCCGGTGGTGTCTGCTCGTACCAGGCCCGCACTTCTGGCCTCAGGCGCAAACCCTTGGCCGCATTTTCCAGCGCCTGCCGTGTGCCGGCCCGGCGTGCCGTGGGCCAGGCGAGTTCGACGGTCAAGCGCTTTTCCGCTTCGGCCGCATCGGTGCTCCACTCGCTGACACCCCGATCCGCCGCGAGATAGGGCAGAAACGCCGAGGGCGTGGCAGCGGGGTTCATCAGCTCGGGAAACGGTGGTGCGATACGATCGAGCAAAGTGCCGAACCCCAGATCGAGGGCTTTTTCCAGCGCCGAACTGTTGGCCGGCAACAGGCTCGGGCGAGGTTGTGGGTCCCTCATAGCGTGAGTACCTCCACCTCGATGTCGGTGCAGTAAGGTGCCTCGAAGGCCGTCGTCACGATCGGCTCGAGCGGTTCGAGAATTTCAAGCTGAACCGCGCCGGCGCTGTGCAGCGTGTAGTCGATCCAGCTCGGGTCGACCCGCCCTTCGAGGCGATGACAGCTGTCGGCATAGGCTTGCAATTGCTGCTCTGCGGCAACTTTCGTCAGTCCCGAGTCGGGGCCTGCGTTGATCCTGGCGAGCACCCGGATCTTGTAGCGCTTGATGTCGGCACCCTGCACCGTGACCTGATCCGTTTCCGGCCGCACATCCGGTCGGTCGAAATGCTGGCGCACCCCGTCGAGCAGTTCTTCGCTAGCCGTGCCATCGCCTTCCCGTGACAACACGGTGACTCTCACTTCACCGGGGGCTGTGCGCCGCCCATTGCCATCCTTGACCTGCGCGGCGTGACCATCGGGATCGAAGGTGTAAGTGACCGTCACCTCGCCTGGCGCAGCGGACTCCACCTTCACCACCGGACGCTCGCCAAGGGTGAACACCTCGCGGCGATACTGCATGCGTGAGCCAGCGGCTGGCGCATGCGGCGCCAGGTAGTAGCGCAATCGCGCGTCGTCGTCGCTTTCATGCACCGGCGCAATGGGCGGGAATGCCGCCGGATCGCCGGGGTCGAGCAACTGACGCTCTAGCCCCATGTCCGCCAGACGAGCATCGAGGTTGCTGCCCGTCGCCCACCACGCCAGCATCTGCTTGATGCGAGCGTTGTACTTGCGTTCGTGCAATTGCAGGCGCACACAAAACGCTTCGAGGGCCAGGGTCAGCAACTCGCTTTCGTTTTCCAGACTGACCTTCAGTTTGGCCGCGCTCTGCGGAGCGCGGGCGCCGACATATTCGACGACAAAGGTCTTGAACTCGGCCAGCAGATCTTCGAATGCGTCGACCGTGACGATCGCCGGCTCGGCCAACTGGTTCTGACCCGGTATCAACATGCTCATGTCACCACCTCGAACGTCTGATTACGATTTTTCCAGGTACCAGCGAAGCGCAGGAGCAACCCCACGCCCTGTCGACTGGCAACAATGACTTGCGGCTGGAAATCGCCGATGCCGTTCTGGCTGTTGTAGAACGCCTGTGCGGCGTGGCTCTGGGCCAGGATCAGCAAATCGTCGCCAAGGTTCTGCCCCAACAGATCCGGGATGGCGCAGCCATACAAGGGACGTTTTTGGCGTGTGCCCAAGGGGGTGGTAAGTGCCCGGGTCGCGCGCTGCACAAATTGCGGCCAGTCGTCGACCGTCGCACCGGTGTTTCTATCGATTCCAATCATGGGAAAACTCTTTTATGCGCTGCTGATCACGCGGCCCTGGTGATCCACCGACGGGCCGCTCAGGTGCACACCGGACGCGTCGAGTCGCAAGCCGACCGCGCCCAGTTGCAGTTCGATGGCCTCGGGGCTCATCGCCAGTCGCGCCGGGCCGATGCTCAGTTCGAGCGCTTCGCGATTGCCGTTGAACGCCGCCGGGCCGTTGTTCCAGTGGAGGGCATGACTGGCATCGTCGTAACCACTTTCAGCGCCGTCCCGATAGACGCGACGCGTCAGCGAAGCCTGGGTCGAGGGCGGGGGAAACTGATTACCGTTAAGCCCGAACAGCGCAACAGATTGCGCGCTGCCCTCACCGCCGCCATGGTTGAGCAATAGGCATTGCTCACCCACGGAAGGGATCCGCGACTCGCTTTGCGCCCCGGCACTGGGATTGAAAAAGCGGATGGCCGGCGTCAGCAACTCACCGTGGCTGACCCGGCACATATTGCCGGCCGCATCGACCTCCTGGCACACGCCGATTCGACAGATGCTGTCAGTGCGTCGGTACAGGTCCTCCAGCTCGGCCTCCATCTCGGCCAGACGCTCGATGATCGGGCCAAGCTGCAGACTTATAAGCGCATCGAACATGGCTCAGCCCTCGAGTTCTGTGTATTGGTCCGGGTCGTCGATGTCCGAGACCTCCCAGGTCCGGGCGAATTTCGGGATGCCCAACGGGTCGTCCAGCAGCGGTGGACCGAAGTACAGCGTTTGGGTGAAGGACAGGGTCCAGGCAGGGAACTCCTGCGTGCCCTCGATCAATAACGAGGGAATGGCGTCGAGGCGGGTCGGTAAATCACATTGATCGCCCGGCAGACCCCACCGGTTATCCATGACCAGGTCCTTGAGTGCACTGGCCAGATCGCAGGCTGCAAGGCTTGGGTTTTCTGACTCGGGACGCACCACGGCTTGCAAGGAAACCGTGAGCACATGAGCGATACGTCCATCACGGGCACGACAATCCGCGGCATCACGTTCAAGGGTGATCAACACCCAGGGCTGGTCGCCGACATCGGAGAAGTCTTCGCGACTCCCGACGCTGATCCCAAGCGGTAAGTTGCGCAACGTCGCGGCGATGGCCGTGAACAGCTGCGAAGGTTTTTCGATGACGGTGGGCATAAAAACTTCCTGTTCATGCGTCGAAGGATTCACTGTTGGTCGGGGCGAGAATCACGGGGCGGCACTTCGCATACCCCGATCCGCTTCGCAGCCCAACGCTCATAAAGCCCGATGGCCACGTCCGCTCCGGCCATTGCCGTGAGACAACCAAAGGCGCCCGCGGCCCAGATCGACACGCCGGCGGCGTACAACAGCAGGATGGCCGAGACCCCGCAGACCATGCAGGCGCCGGAGCGCAAGGCCAGCCGTCGCAACAATGACCAGCCCCGGGCGCCGTCCTTATCGGCTCGCCACATTTCGCCGGACACCCCGCCCACCAGGGCGAGGACGATGACGAGCCAGATCGGCATGTCCAGCAACGCTTGTTGCTCGTTTGTCATGTCACGCCTCCTGGGGGTGATTGATGTGTGTGGTTCAGACGTTGTCTGTTGATTGATGGAAGGCAGGCATTCCAAAAAGCCCGACTCGCATCAGGCTTTTCAGTAATGCGGTCCCTCGCCTTCGCCCAAAGGCGAGAAGTGAAGTCGACCTTTCGGCGCTACTGGCGCGGTACGGGCCCATTCAAATTGTTCCTCCGACCGCGGCCCCCTGCCCGCCGGATAACTGCTTCTGGTGCTTTACGCTGCACACCCGGGTCAGTTGCCAACCCTCTGAACCGTTGAGGCCGGTTCATCGCTGCCTTTTTTTTGGTGGACCTAAAGAGCTTCATTTCGAACCGCTTTGTTGAGCGGCTTGAGACAAAGAATATGCATGGATGCATATACAGTCAATGCACTTATGCATTTATTTACTCGAGATTAATGCACTGACGCATTAGATGCCTGTAAACACAGGCGCTGGCAGCTTTTGACAGGCGAAAAAAAACCCGCGTGATGGCGGGTTTTATCTGACAGTTGTGAGGTTAGCGGGCGTACATGCCCCACCAGAAGACGTGACCGAGGATGACGATTTGCTCTTCCTGCATTTCCTGGAAGCTGTAGTCCTCGTCCGGATGCTCATCACGGTTGAAGCTGCGTAGACGAATACCGGTAGGCAGACGATAAAGCTGTTTCACCCGTAACTGGCCGTTGTGATTGATTGCATAAAGGTCGCCATCGATGATGTCGCCAATCCCGCTCTTGCCGGCATTGACGCCGACCGTGGCGCCGTCGCGCAGCACCGGCAACATACTGTTTCCGCGCACGGTCACGCATTTGGCCTGGTCGAACTGCACCCCGTTATGGCGCAAACTGCGCTTGCCGAAGCGCAGGCTAGAGCGCTCGCTCTCTTCGATGACGAACCTTCCCGATCCTGCAGCCAATTCAACCTCGCGAAGAAAGGGGACCGACACCTCATCGTCATCGACGGGTGTATCGTCGTCCCACAGACTTATGTCCTTGAGTTCCGAATGCAATTGATCGCGCCCGCCACTGGCCGCCGGCGCGACTTCCGCGCGGCCGCGCAACTGGTCGGTGCTCACGGCGAAGTATTCGGCGATCTTCGAAATATGTTTGTCCGAAGGATCGACGATCTTCCCGCTGAGGATCCGCGAGAGAGTGGATTGAGGCACGCCGGTGCGACGGTGAAGCTCCGTGGGGGAGATCCCGTGCTGATCGAGCAGCGCTCTTAAGACGGTAGAAACATTGCGTTTTTGCATAACGCGCATAGTGCTTGTTCTTTTCGCAGAAGACAAATGCAGATTTGCATTATCAGTGCATAAACCAGCAGGAATGGACCACGCGGCGTTCATGCCTGCGTCCGGCAGACCGCCCATGTTAATCTTGCGCCCATTGCGGAAAAGCCGGGCCGATGCCCCACCTTTGCCCCACACCTTTCAACGAGTTTTCCGATCCCCGATGAATAAAGCCCTCTCCGACCTGTCCAGCCACACGCCAATGATGCAGCAGTACTGGCGCCTGAAGAACCAGCACCCAGATCAGTTGATGTTCTATCGCATGGGCGACTTCTACGAGATCTTCTATGAGGACGCGAAGAAGGCCGCCAAGTTGCTGGACATCACCCTGACTGCCCGTGGGCAGTCGGCCGGCCAGGCGATTCCGATGTGCGGTATCCCTTACCACGCCGCCGAAGGCTACCTGGCAAAACTGGTGAAGCTCGGCGAATCGGTGGTGATCTGTGAGCAAGTCGGTGACCCAGCGACCAGCAAAGGGCCGGTAGAACGCCAAGTGGTGCGGATCATCACGCCGGGGACGGTGAGTGACGAGGCGCTGCTGGATGAGCGTCGCGACAACCTGATCGCGGCCGTGCTGGGTGATGAGCGCCTGTTCGGCCTGGCAGTGCTGGACATCACCAGCGGCAACTTCAGCGTGCTGGAAATCAAGGGCTGGGAAAACCTGCTGGCGGAACTGGAACGGGTCAATCCGGTGGAATTGCTGATCCCGGATGACTGGCCGAAGGACCTGCCGGCGGAGAAGCGTCGTGGGGTTCGTCGCCGTGCACCGTGGGATTTCGAGCGCGATTCGGCGCTGAAAAGTCTGTGCCAGCAATTTTCCACCCAGGACCTGAAAGGTTTCGGCTGCGAGAACCTGACCCTGGCCATCGGTGCCGCCGGTTGCCTGCTGGCCTATGCAAAAGAAACTCAGCGCACCGCCCTGCCGCACTTGCGCAGCCTGCGCCATGAACGCCTGGACGACACCGTGGTGCTGGACGGCGCGAGCCGTCGCAACCTGGAGCTGGATACCAACCTGGCCGGGGGTCGTGACAACACCCTGCAATCGGTGGTCGACCGTTGCCAAACCGCCATGGGTAGCCGATTGCTGACCCGCTGGCTGAACCGCCCTCTGCGTGACCTGACGGTTTTGCTGGCCCGCCAGACGTCGATCACTTGCCTGCTCGACGCCTACCGTTTCGAAAAGCTGCAACCGCAACTCAAGGAAATCGGCGACATCGAGCGGATTCTCGCGCGGATCGGCCTGCGCAACGCCCGTCCTCGGGATCTCGCCCGCCTGCGCGATGCCCTCGGCGCCCTGCCCGAGCTGCAAGTGGCGATGACCGAGCTCGAAGCCCCGCACCTGCAACAACTGGCGACCATCACCAGCACCTACCCGGAACTGGCCGCGCTACTGGAAAAAGCCATCATCGACAACCCACCGGCGGTCATCCGCGACGGCGGCGTGTTGAAGACCGGTTACGACAGCGAACTTGACGAGTTGCAGTCGCTCAGCGAAAACGCCGGGCAGTTCCTGATCGACCTCGAAGCCCGGGAAAAGGCCCGCACCGGTCTGTCACACCTGAAGGTCGGCTACAACCGCATCCACGGCTACTTCATCGAGTTGCCGAGCAAGCAAGCCGAATCTGCGCCCGCCGATTACATCCGCCGTCAGACCCTCAAGGGTGCCGAGCGCTTTATCACGCCGGAACTCAAAGCCTTCGAAGACAAGGCATTGTCGGCCAAGAGCCGCGCCCTGGCCCGGGAGAAGATGCTTTACGAAGCGCTGCTCGAAGACCTGATCGCACAACTGCCACCGCTGCAGGACACCGCGGGGGCATTGGCCGAGCTGGACGTGCTCAGCAACCTGGCCGAGCGCGCGCTGAACCTCGACTTGAACTGCCCGCGCTTCGTCAGCGAGCCGTGCATGCGTATCAGCCAGGGCCGTCATCCTGTGGTTGAGCAAGTACTGACCACCCCGTTCGTGGCCAACGACCTGAGCCTAGATGACAACACACGCATGCTGGTCATCACCGGTCCGAACATGGGCGGTAAATCCACCTATATGCGCCAGACCGCGCTGATCGTGCTACTGGCGCATATCGGCAGCTTCGTCCCGGCGGCCAGCTGTGAATTGTCCCTGGTCGACCGGATCTTCACCCGGATCGGCTCCAGCGATGACCTGGCAGGCGGGCGCTCGACCTTCATGGTCGAAATGAGCGAAACCGCCAACATCTTGCACAACGCCACCGAGCGCAGCCTGGTGCTGATGGACGAGGTCGGACGTGGCACCAGTACTTTCGACGGCTTGTCCCTGGCCTGGGCGGCGGCAGAGCGACTGGCGCACTTGCGAGCCTACACGCTGTTCGCCACCCACTACTTCGAACTGACTGTCCTGCCGGAAGCCCAACCGCTGGTGGCCAACGTGCACCTCAATGCCACCGAGCACAACGAGCGTATCGTGTTCCTGCACCATGTACTGCCGGGGCCTGCCAGCCAGAGCTACGGCCTGGCAGTGGCGCAACTGGCCGGCGTACCAAGTGAAGTGATCGTGCGCGCCCGTGAGCATTTGAGCCGGCTGGAAGACACCGCCCTGCCCCATGAAGCGCCCAAACCTGTCAAAGGCAAACCGGTTGTTCCACAGCAAAGCGATATGTTTGCCAGCCTGCCACATCCGGTACTGGATGAACTGGCCAAACTGGATCTGGACGACATGACGCCGCGTCGTGCGCTCGAAATGCTCTATACACTAAAGACACGGATCTAACGCATAGGCTTGCAAGCTGTTAGAATCTCGCGCGGTTTGGGATGCTGCAGGCTTTTAGCCTGGCCTGCAGACTATCGCTCCCGAACCTTGCGACCCCTACGTGAAGGGGCGCAGCAAGCCGCGCCTGAGGAGAAAATTAGAAATGACCTTCGTCGTCACCGACAACTGCATCAAGTGCAAGTACACCGACTGCGTAGAAGTCTGTCCGGTGGACTGCTTTTACGAAGGCCCGAACTTCCTGGTGATTCACCCGGATGAGTGCATCGACTGCGCACTGTGCGAACCTGAGTGCCCTGCCGTGGCTATCTTCTCCGAAGATGAAGTCCCTGCCGGCATGGAAAACTTCATTGCGTTGAACTTGGAATTGGCCGAGGTCTGGCCGAACATTACCGAGCGCAAGGATCCACTGCCTGATTCCGCAGAATGGGATGGCAAGCCTGGCAAGATCGAACACCTCGAACGCTGATTACCCACGCGTTCCCGAAAAAGGCCCCACAAGGGCCTTTTTGTTTTTTACGGGCAAAAAAAAGGGGCGGTTTGACCCGCCCACATTTTTTCCCTATTCCCTGTGATCCTTTTCATCGTCCTGATGAATCGCTTCCTGCGATGTCCTTTCCCCTCGTCCTTGAAGGGCGTGTCTGTCCGTCGACACAACCCGAATACTAGAGTGTTCGTAGCCAAGAGCAATCGGCCCTGGGCGCTGAAATCGCCTGTCATATGCTGTTAACCAACTAAAATAAGCATATGAATCAGTCAGATAAAACAGATGCAGGCGAAATATGGCGGACTGCCACTGTGTAAAAATAACGAACACTTACGAAAGAGTAAGCGAAGACTTACAACGCAAAACAACAAACCCGAGGTAATGACACAGATGAGCGTGAGCCGGCGTCCACACAACAAAAAGCCCCGAACCGGTCGGGGCTTTTTGTTGCGTGTTACACGAGTCTGTTACTGAAACAACGACTCGCTCGACAGACCGTTTTTCTCCAGGATCTCCCGAAGACGTTTAAGGCCTTCAACCTGAATCTGTCTGACCCGTTCCCGGGTCAGGCCGATTTCCAGGCCTACGTCTTCAAGGGTACTGCTCTCGTGACCGCGCAGACCGAAGCGGCGAACAACCACCTCACGTTGCTTGTCGGTCAACTCCGAGAGCCACTGATCGATGCTCTGGGACAGGTCGTCATCCTGCAACAGTTCGCATGGATCGGTAGGGCGATCGTCGGTAAGGGTATCCAGCAGGGTTTTGTCCGAATCCGGACCTAGCGAGACATCGACCGAAGAAACCCGCTCGTTCAGGCCCAGCATGCGCTTGACCTCTCCCACCGGTTTTTCCAGCAGGTTGGCAATTTCTTCGGGTGAGGGTTCATGGTCGAGTTTTTGCGTCAACTCCCGTGCGGCCCGCAGGTACACGTTGAGCTCCTTGACCACATGGATCGGCAACCGGATGGTCCGGGTCTGATTCATGATCGCGCGCTCGATGGTCTGACGAATCCACCAGGTTGCGTAGGTCGAAAAGCGGAAACCGCGCTCGGGGTCGAACTTCTCCACCGCACGGATCAAGCCGAGGTTGCCCTCTTCGATCAGATCGAGCAGCGACAAGCCACGGTTGACGTAACGCCGGGCGATTTTCACCACCAGTCGCAGGTTACTTTCAATCATGCGTTTGCGCCCGGCCGGATCACCACTTTGCGACAGGCGCGCAAAATGAACTTCTTCTTCGGGGGACAATAGAGGGGAAAAGCCGATTTCATTGAGGTACAACTGCGTGGCATCGAGTGCCCGCGTGTAGTCGATGTACTTGTGTTGCTTTAACGAAGCGGAGTGTCTGGATTTGGCACGAACGGAAGGTGGAGCCGCCCCTTCATCATTCGACATCGAATCCGAATCGATGCCGGTCTCCATCAGGAGAACCTCATCGTCGATGTCAAACTCCGGCACTTCTTTACTGAGAGCCATTGTTATAGTCCTTTGGTGAGTTCGACCTCAAGCTCGAGCGGCGCCTTTATCCTTGGCAACGCTGGAGCCTGTCCCCTCTACGTGACGGAACAGGCTGGTAGCAATCAACGACGTGGCAGGAATTGCAGCGGATCTACAGGTTTACCTTGGCGGCGAATCTCAAAATGCAGTTTCACCCGGTCTGTACCCGTTGACCCCATTTCGGCAATTGTCTGTCCGACCTTGACCTGCTGCCCCTCCCGAACCAACAGCCTGCGGTTATGTCCGTAGGCACTGACGTAGGTTTCGCTGTGTTTGATGATGACTAATTCGCCGTAGCCCCTTAAGCCACTTCCGGCGTATACCACCGTCCCATCAGACGCAGCTAAAACAGGCTGTCCCAAATCTCCGGCGATATCAATTCCTTTATTCAAACTACCGTTTGAAGAGAATTTGCCAATCAAAATGCCATTAGATGGCCATCCCCAGCCGGTCGGGGCCGGACCGGGGGGAGGCAGTGGAGCGGGTGCAGGCTTGTTGGCGACGGACGGTACAACCACCGGAGTGGTCGTAGTGGCACCGTCGACCGGACGACGGAACACTGTGGTTTTACTCGAGGACGACGGTGTGGAGTTGGACGAGCTGACCACCGCTGTCGGCGTTGAACCACTGCGGCCATCGAAGCGAATCGTCTGGCCCGGACGGATCGTGTAGGGCGCAGCAATGTTGTTGCGTGCTGCGAGGGCCTTGTAGTCCCAACCGTAGCGAAAGGCGATCGAAAACAACGTGTCTTTGGGGCGCACGACGTACTGCCCCGTCGTCACTGCCGGACGCTGGGCGACGGCATTGTTGCGATCGACGACGCGAACATCGCTGGATTTGTTGCTGGAACAACCGACCAGCAAGGTGCTCATGACAAGGCCAGTCACCAGGCGCTGAAAGCTCGTTTTACCCATACGCTGCGCAATGACTGTGAGACTCACCCGCCGCTCCCTTTGTGGTGGCTGAAAATGTGATTTGCCGCGTTCCGGCATGAAGTGTCGCAAGTATAACGGGCCGTGCACTCTTTACCCTTAATGTAGCGAAATGGCTTCGCGCACACGTTTGCTGCCTGACAAAACAACCCGTTTAACCAATCGACGCCGCTGTAAGACAAAGGCCATCGAAGAGAATTCAGCGCGTTGAAATAAATGCTCAGGCCAGTGGCCCATTGAGCAGCGGGACGAAACGAACCGACCCAAGAACACGCCTGGAAAACCCATGTTCCTCGCGAATGATCAACATCAATTGTTGTACTTCACCGGACCCGACCGGGATCACCAGACGCCCACCGGGTGCCAATTGATCGAGCAACGCCTGAGGTACATCCGTCGCGACCGCCGTCACGATAATGCCGTTGTACGGCGCCAGCGCCGGCCACCCTTCCCAACCATCGCCCCAGCGAAACACCACGTTGCGCAGATTCAACTCGACCAGGCGTTCCTTGGCCCGGTCCTGCAACACCTTGATGCGCTCGACGGAAAACACTCGCTCAACCAGTTGCGACAGCACTGCGGTCTGGTAGCCCGAACCTGTCCCGATCTCCATCACCTTATCCAGAGGCCCCGCCTCCAGCAGCAACTCGCTCATGCGAGCCACCATATAAGGCTGGGAAATGGTCTGGTTATGTCCGATCGGCAGCGCCGTGTCCTCATAGGCACGGTGTGCCAGCGCTTCATCGACGAACAGGTGACGTGGTGTACGTCGGATGACTTCCAGCACCTTGGCGTTGGACACCCCTTCTTCATACAGACGCTGAATGAGGCGCTCGCGCGTCCGTTGCGATGTCATGCCGATGCCGCGACGCAGCATATCGTCTTGCTCACGAGACATTAGCGCAGCCCCTCCAGCCAGCCATCGAGACTTCTGAAGGCATCATTGAAGGTGCGATCCAGTTGCAGTGGAGTGATGGAAACATAACCCTGCATCACCGCGTGAAAATCGGTACCCGGGCCGCCGTCTTCAGCGTCCCCCGCAGCGGCAATCCAGTATCCGGACTTGCCACGCGGATCGACCACTTTCATTGGTGCGGCTGCGCGGGCGCGATGGCCCAGGCGAGTCAACTGGATCCCGCGGATGTGTTCCAGCGGCAAATTGGGAATGTTCACGTTCAGTACCGTACGCGGTGGCAGTTCGAGATCCGCATGGGCCTCGACCAGTTTGCGCGCAAAGTAAGCAGCCGTGGGAAGGTTATCGACCTGCCGCGAGACCAACGAAAAGGCAAATGCGGGACGCGTCAGGAAGCGTCCTTCAAGCGCCGCCGCCACCGTTCCGGAATACAGGACATCGTCCCCCAGGTTGGCGCCCAGGTTGATCCCGGAAACCACCATGTCCGCTTCGCGTTCCAGCAGGCCGTTGAGGCCCAGGTGCACACAATCGGTCGGGGTGCCGTTGACGCTGATAAAGCCATTGGCCAGCGTCTGCGGGTGCAACGGACGGTCGAGCGTCAGCGAACTGCTGGCGCCGCTTTTGTCCTGGTCCGGGGCGATAACCACGCATTCGGTGTAATCCGCCAGCGCAGCATAAAGCGCGGCGAGACCGGGTGCGGTTACCCCATCGTCGTTAGAAATCAGAATACGCATGGGCTGTCCGTCTGCCCCACCGGCACCAGATCAACAAGCTCGCGCACCAATACGGTAGCGAAGCATCCGGCCGGCAGGACGAATTCCAGTTGCAGAATGTCAGGCTCGGGATAATGCCACGTCAACCCGGCAATGGGCAGCCGCAGGATGCGACGTTCGTGGCTCATTCCGGCGTTAATCAACCAATCGCGAAGGTCTGCTTCACGCGCGGCGATTGCCTGCTCCAACTCATGGACAACGCCCGTGGCCGGCGAGTCACCTTCGCCCCACTGCGGTCCCGTCGGGTGCAGATCGAGAATCGCCAGGCGCGGATCGCTGCACTCGGCCTCACCGGCTGGGAAAAAGCTGCGGCTATCGGTGAATGCCAGCAGATCACCGACCTGTGCATGCTGCCAGCTGCCATCGGCAACCCGCGCAGCCAACACCTGATTGAACAGAAAACTGCGGGCGGTCGAAAGCAGGCGTGAACGAACGTTGCGCTGCTCCGGCAAGGCCTTGCGCGCAGCCCAGGCACGGGCGTCGACCACATTGCCGCCGTCATGCCCGAATCGCTGGGCGCCGAAATAGTTGGGAATGCCTTGTTTGGCGATCAGTTGCAGGCGTTCTTCGATGGCCGCCTTGTCGCCGGCGAACTGCGTCAGGCGCAAAGTGAAGCCATTGGCTGAATGCGCGCCGCGTTGCAGCTTGCGCTTGTGCCGGCTGGTCTTGAGGATTTTCAGTGTGTCGTTTTCTGCAGCCGACAGGTCCGGATCAGCCTTGCCCGGCAGCTGCACGCTGAACCACTGACGTGTCAGCGCCTGACGATCCTTGAGCCCGGCATAACTGACGGTGCGCAGCGGGACGCCAGCGGCCTTGGCAATCCGCCGCGCAGCTTCTTCGGTATTCAGACCACGTTTTTCCACCCAGATCCACAGGTGTTCGCCGTCGCCGCTCAAAGGAATATCCAGGACTTCGTCGACCTGGAAATCTTCCGCAATGGCTTTCAATACCGCAGTGCCGAGGGCGTCACCATAGGCCCGCGGGCCGAGCAATTGCGCTTCGTTCATGCGCGCAGCAACAAGGCAACGGAGTGTACGGCAATACCTTCTTCGCGACCGACAAAGCCGAGCTTTTCGGTGGTGGTAGCTTTTACGTTCACTTGATCCAACTCAACTTGAAGATCCGCGGCAATCAGCGCACGCATCGATTCGATATGCGGGGCCATTTTCGGCGCCTGGGCGACGATGGTGTTATCGACGTTGCCGACCTTCCAGCCCTTGGCGTGGATCAGTGCGACGACATGACGCAACAGCACACGGCTGTCGGCGCCTTTGAATTTCGGGTCGGTGTCCGGGAAGTGCTTGCCGATATCACCCAGCGCGGCAGCGCCGAGCAAGGCATCGCTCAAGGCGTGCAGCAGGACGTCACCGTCGGAGTGAGCGAGCAGCCCGAAGCCGTGTGCAATATGCACGCCGCCCAGAGTAATGAAATCGCCTTCAGCGAAACGATGCACATCATAGCCGTGGCCAATACGCATAAAAAAACGCCCCGATTTTTGTCAGGGCGTGATTCTACCTGCTATTGGTCAGCTAGTGTCCTGTCTCACACCAAAGCATGCGCGTGATGCCGCAAGTGATCATCGATGAAACTGGCGATGAAGAAATAGCTGTGATCGTAACCAGGCTGCAGGCGTAACGTCAGCGGATGCCCCGCCTGTTTGGTCGCCTGCTGCAAGGCTTCAGGCTTGAGCTGGGTGGCAAGGAAATCATCGCGATCCCCCTGATCGACCAGTAGCGGCAGCTTCTCGTCCACCTCGGCGATCAACGCACAGGCATCCCATTCACGCCACTTCGAGCGGTCTTCGCCCAGATACCGGGAAAAGGCTTTTTGTCCCCAGGGGCAGTCCATCGGATTGTTGATCGGCGAGAACGCCGACACTGACCGATAACGCCCCGGATTGCGCAAGGCACAGACCAACGCACCATGGCCGCCCATGGAATGGCCGCTGATGCCGCGCTTGTCCGATGCCGGGAAATGGGCTTCGACCAATGCCGGCAATTCCTGCACGACATAGTCATGCATCCGATAATGGCGCGACCAGGGTTCCTGGATGGCATTCAGGTAAAACCCGGCGCCGAGGCCGAAGTCCCAGGCACCGTCCGGATCACCCGGCACATCGGCACCGCGCGGACTGGTGTCCGGCGCGACGATGATCAGCCCCAATTCGGCGGCCATGCGCATCGCGCCAGCCTTCTGCATGAAGTTTTCATCAGTGCAGGTCAGGCCGGACAACCAGTACAGCACCGGCAGCTTGCCGCCCTGCTCCGCTTGCGGCGGCAAATACACAGCGAACACCATGTCGCAGCCGAGCACGTCGGAACGGTGCCGATAGCGCTTGTGCCAGCCGCCGAAACTTTTCTGGCAGGAGATATTTTCCAAACTCATAGCAAACTCCTCAGTAGCAGCCCAAACCTCAAACGCCAAGCTGATGCGATTTGCTTGCCGTTTGAAGCTTGAAACTTGCAGCTGCTTCTCAGAAATGAATGACGGAACGGATGCTTTTCCCTTCATGCATCAGGTCAAACGCCTTGTTGATATCTTCCAGGCCCATGGTGTGGGTGATGAACGTATCCAGCGGGATTTCGCCGGTTTCAGCCATTTCCACGTAGCTTGGCAACTCGGTACGGCCGCGCACACCGCCGAACGCCGAACCGCGCCAGACGCGACCGGTGACCAACTGGAACGGACGGGTTGAAATTTCCTGACCGGCACCGGCCACACCGATGATCACCGACTCGCCCCAACCCTTGTGGCAGCACTCGAGCGCAGCACGCATCAACTGCACGTTGCCGATGCACTCGAAGGAGAAGTCGACGCCGCCATCAGTCATATCGACGATGACTTCCTGGATCGGACGGTCGAAGTCTTTCGGGTTTACGCAATCGGTTGCACCCAGCTGCCTGGCAATCTCGAATTTGGCCGGGTTGATGTCGATGGCAATGATGCGCGATGCCTTCGCTTTGACGGCGCCAATGATTGCCGACAGACCGATACCGCCGAGGCCGAAAATGGCCACGGTATCACCGGGTTTGACCTTGGCAGTATTGAGTACGGCACCGATGCCGGTGGTGACACCGCAGCCCAGCAGACAGACTTTTTCCAGCGGTGCTTCCTTGGCAATTTTGGCCACGGAAATTTCTGGCAGCACGGTGTACTCGGAGAACGTCGAAGTACCCATGTAGTGGAAAATCGTTTCGCCCTTGTAGGAAAAACGCGAAGTGCCGTCCGGCATCAAACCCTTGCCTTGGGTCGCGCGAATGGCCTGGCACAGGTTGGTTTTGCCCGACAGGCAGAATTTGCACTGACGGCATTCCGGGGTATACAGCGGAATCACATGGTCGCCCACCGCGACGGACGTCACGCCCTCGCCGATCGCCTCGACAATCGCACCACCTTCGTGCCCGAGGATCGACGGGAAGATGCCTTCGGGGTCAGCACCGGACAGGGTGTAGGCATCGGTATGGCAGACACCGGAGGCCACCACGCGCAGCAACACTTCACCGGCCTTGGGCATGGCGACATCGACTTCAACGATCTCCAGAGGTTTCTTGGCCTCGAAGGCAACGGCGGCGCGTGACTTGATCATGGTGACTCTCCAGTGAATAAAATCGAGAGAAGGAGTGTAATACAGCGCCTAACGGTGAATAATCCGGACAAAAGCAAAACATTATTGCTATACAGGGATAATCCTAGATGTCGGAAAATCGCTGGGAAGGTATCGACGAATTCGTGGCCGTCGCCGAATGCAGTCAGTTCACGGCGGCCGCCGAGCGCCTGGGGGTTTCTTCCTCGCACATCAGTCGACAAATTGTACGCCTCGAAGAGCGCCTGCAAACCCGCCTGCTTTATCGCAGTACCCGCCGAGTCACCCTGACCGAGGCCGGGCAAACTTTCCTGCAACATTGCCAACGCTTGCAGGATGGCCGCGAAGAAGCGCTAAGAGCGGTGGGCGACCTGACCAGTGAACCCAAGGGTATGCTGCGCATGACCTGTGCCGTTGCCTATGGCGAACGCTTCATCGTGCCACTGGTGACGCGTTTCATGGGGCTTTATCCACAACTGCGGATCGACATTGAACTGAGCAACCGCCAACTCGACCTGGTGCATGAAGGCCTTGACCTGGCGATCCGTCTGGGGCGTTTGCAGGATTCGCGACTGGTTGCTACCCGCCTGGCACCCCGACGCATGTTCCTATGCGCATCACCGTCCTACTTGGAACGTTATGGACGCCCACACAGCTTGTCGGAATTGAGCCGTCATAACTGCCTTATTGGCAGTTCGGATCTGTGGCAACTGGAACAGAACGGGCGGGAATTTTCGCAACGGGTCCAGGGAAACTGGCGCTGCAACAGCGGGCAAGCGGTGTTGGACGCAGCGCTCCTGGGGGTCGGGCTGTGCCAGTTGCCAGACTATTACGTGCTCGAACATCTGAAAAGCGGCGCGCTGATTTCGCTGCTGGGAGCGCATCAACCACCGAATACGGCCGTTTGGGCGCTGTATCCACAGCAACGGCATTTGTCGCCGAAGGTGCGCAAACTGGTGGATTACCTGAAGGAGGGGTTGGCTGAGCGGCCGGAGTATCAGTGCTAGTGGTTTGCCGTGTCAGTGAGATATCGACTGTTTGAACCACCGCCTTCGCGAGCAAGCCTGCTCCCACATTCGACCGCGGTCCTTCTGACGAAACGCGATCAAATGTGGGAGCGGGCTTGCTCGCGAAGACAATCTGAAAGACACCGCAATAGCTAAAGGCGGTTAGCCCAACGCTGCCTCAACCACTCCAGGTCTTCGGGCCGAGTGACCTTTAGGTTGTCCGACCGGCCTTCGATCAGGCGCGGTGCCAACCCCGCCCACTCCATGGCAGACGCTTCATCGGTGATCACAGCGTCAGCCACCAGGCTGTCGGCCAACGCCCGATGCAAGGCACCGAGGCGAAACATCTGCGGCGTGTAGGCCTGCCAGATCACACTGCGGTCCACGGTTTCGACGACACGACCGCGTTTGTCGACCCGTTTGAGCGTATCCCGTGCAGGGACCGCCAGCAGCCCGCCCACCGGATCATCCGCCAGCTCAGCCAGCAAATTATCCAGATCGTCGCGACCGAGGTTCGGTCGCGCGGCATCGTGTACCAATACCCAATCTTCATCGCCGGCACCTTGCGCGTGCAAATGCAGCAACGCATTGAGTACCGATCCGGAACGCTCGGCGCCGCCTTCGACCCGGGTAATCCGTGGATCGCTGGCACAGGCCAGGTTCGGCCAGTAAGGGTCATCAACAGCAAGACTGACCACCACGCCCTTGAGGCAAGGATGATCAAGGAAACAGGCAAGGCTGTGTTCGAGAATAGTGCGCCCGCCCAGTTGCAAGTATTGCTTGGGACGGTCCGCGGCCATTCGGGCTCCGACGCCCGCGGCAGGAATCACGGCCCAGAAGGCCGGCAGATCGAGGTTCATTGGGCCAACTGGTAAAGGGTTTCACCGTCCTTGACCATGCCCAACTCATGGCGAGCCCGTTCTTCAACGGTCTCCATGCCCTTTTTCAACTCACTGACTTCAGCGTCCATCACCCGATTGCGCTCCAGCAATGTCTGGTTCTCAGCCTGCTGATCCGCGATCTGCTGAGTCAGCTCGGCCACTTGCGCCAGACTGCCATTGCCCACCCACAGGCGGTACTGCAGGCCAGCCAGCAGCAGGAGCAAGACGAGGAACAACCAATTGGGACTGCGCATCGAATATCAGGTATCCAGTGAAAAAAGACAGCCATACCAAAACATGAAGCTACTGATAGCACGAAGCCTGGAATAACCAGGCTTGTGCTGATAAGGCATCAGATTAGTGGCAAAAACGTCGCTGCTGCGATTTTTCCGACACAATCCGGTGTCTTTTTTTCCATTAGCCGCGGAATTCACCACGGCCGTTGTACTTGGCCTTGCCGTTCAATTGCTCTTCGATACGCAGCAGTTGGTTGTACTTGGAAACGCGGTCGGAGCGGCACAGCGAACCGGTCTTGATCTGGCCAGCCGAGGTGCCCACAGCCAGGTCGGCAATGGTCGAATCTTCGGTTTCGCCGGAGCGGTGCGAGATGACGGCGGTGTAACCGGCAGCCTTGGCCATCTGGATGGCTTCCAGGGTTTCGGTCAGGGTGCCGATCTGGTTGAACTTGATCAGGATCGAGTTGGCGATCTTTTTGTCGATGCCTTCTTTCAGGATCTTGGTGTTGGTTACGAACAGGTCGTCGCCTACCAGTTGGGTCTTCTCGCCGATCTTGTCGGTGAGGATTTTCCAGCCAGCCCAATCGGACTCGTCCAGACCATCTTCGATGGAGATGATCGGGTAACGCTCGGTCAGACCTTTGAGGTAATCGGCGAAACCTTCAGCAGTGAACACCTGACCTTCGCCGGACAGGTTGTACTTGCCGTCTTCGTAAAATTCGCTGGCTGCGCAGTCCAGTGCCAGGGTCACGTCGGTGCCCAGCTTGTAACCGGCGTTGGCTACGGCTTCGGAGATCACTTTCAGTGCATCTTCGTTGGACGCCAGGTTTGGCGCAAAACCGCCTTCGTCACCCACGGCAGTGCTCAGGCCACGGGCCTTCAGTACGGCTTTGAGGTGATGGAAAATCTCGGTGCCCATGCGCAGGCCTTCCGAAAAAGACTTGGCGCCAACCGGCTGAACCATGAATTCCTGGATGTCGACGTTGTTATCGGCGTGCTCGCCACCGTTGATGATGTTCATCATCGGAACCGGCATCGAGTAAACACCCGGGGTACCGTTCAAGTTGGCGATGTGCGCGTACAGCGGCAGGTCCTGGTCCTGTGCTGCTGCCTTGGCCGCGGCCAGGGAAACGGCGAGGATGGCGTTTGCGCCCAGGGAACCTTTGTTTTCAGTACCGTCCAGCTTGATCATCGCCAGATCGAGCGCTTTCTGGTCGCTTGGATCTGTACCTTTCAACAGGTCACGGATCGGACCGTTGATGTTGGCAACGGCTTTGAGTACACCCTTGCCCAGGTAACGGCTCTTGTCGCCATCACGCAGCTCGAGCGCTTCACGCGAGCCAGTGGAAGCACCGGACGGCGCGCAGGCACTGCCGATGATGCCGTTATCGAGAAGCACGTCCGCTTCCACGGTGGGATTGCCACGGGAGTCGAGAACTTCACGACCTTTGATGTCGACGATTTTAGCCATTGTTGTAAACACTCCAAAGTTGACGAAAACGACGCAGCTAGAGGAAATCTTGTATCGCCGGCAAGTGAGTTGCAGCGGGCAGACTTGCGGACGATAAGGCTCAAGCCCGAGGGCCTGAGCGTTTAATCGTGCGATACTTTACCGGAGAAATGAGGATTACGCGGTTTCTACCGTCGGAAAACTCTTCACCAGTTCGTCCAGAGCTTTGAGCTGGGCCAGGAATGGCTCCAGTTTGTCCAGACGCAAGGCGCAAGGGCCGTCGCATTTGGCGTTGTCCGGGTCCGGATGGGCCTCGAGGAACAGGCCGGCCAGGGACTGGCTCATGCCGGCTTTCGCCAGATCGAGGACCTGGGCGCGACGACCGCCAGCGGAATCAGCGCGACCGCCCGGCATTTGCAGGGCGTGGGTCACGTCGAAGAACACCGGGTATTCGAACTGCTTCATGATCCCGAAACCGAGCATGTCGACGACCAGGTTGTTATAGCCGAAGCTCGAACCACGTTCGCAGAGGATCAACTGATCGTTACCCGCTTCCACGCACTTGTTCAGGATGTGTTTCATTTCCTGAGGCGCGAGGAACTGGGCTTTCTTGATGTTGATCACCGCACCGGTCTTTGCCATCGCGACCACCAGGTCGGTCTGGCGCGACAGGAAGGCCGGCAGCTGAATGATGTCGCAGACTTCAGCGACGACCGCAGCCTGGTCAGGCTCGTGAACGTCGGTGATGATCGGCACGCCGAAAGCTTGCTTGATGTCCTGGAAAATCCGCATGCCCTCTTCCAGGCCAGGGCCACGGTAAGAGGTCACGGAGGAACGGTTGGCCTTGTCGAAGCTGGCCTTGAACACGTAAGGGATACCCAGTTTCTGGGTAACCTTCACGTACTCTTCGCAGACCTGCATCGCCATGTCGCGGCTTTCCAGCACGTTCATGCCACCGAACAGCACCATTGGCTTGTCGTTGGCAATCTCGATATCGCCTACACGGATGATCTTCTGCGCCATAAGGTTCAAGCCTTCTTCTGGTGTTGAGCCAAAGCTGCTTTAACGAAACCGCTGAACAACGGGTGACCGTCGCGTGGCGTCGAGGTGAACTCCGGGTGGAACTGGCAAGCCACGAACCAAGGGTGATCCGGCGCTTCTACCACTTCGACCAGCGCGCCATCACCGGAACGGCCGGAGATTTTCAGGCCGGCTTCCATGATTTGCGGCAGCAGGTTGTTGTTCACTTCGTAACGATGGCGGTGACGCTCGACAATGACGTCCTTGCCGTAGCAATCGTGCACCTTGGAGCCGGCTTCGAGCAGGCATTCCTGAGCGCCAAGGCGCATGGTGCCGCCCAGGTCGGACGCTTCGGTACGGATTTCGACGGCGCCGGTGGCATCTTCCCACTCGGTGATCAGACCCACGACCGGGTGACCGCTTGCACGATCGAACTCGGTGGAGTTGGCGTCTTTCCAGCCCATGACATTACGAGCGAACTCGATCACGGCCACTTGCATGCCCAGGCAGATACCCAGGTATGGAACCTTGTTTTCGCGAGCGTATTGAACGGCGGTGATCTTGCCTTCCACGCCACGCAGACCGAAGCCGCCAGGAACCAGGATCGCGTCGACGCCTTCCAGCAGCGCGGTGCCCTGGTTCTCGATGTCTTCGGAATCGATGTAGCGCAGGTTGACCTTGGTACGGTTGCTGATGCCGGCGTGACTCATCGCTTCGATCAGCGACTTGTAGGCGTCCAGCAGCTCCATGTACTTGCCGACCATGGCGATGGTGACTTCGTGCTCAGGGTTGAGCTTGGCATCGACGACCTTTTCCCATTCGGACAGATCGGCACCGCCACATTGCAGGCCGAAACGCTCGACGACGAAATCGTCCAGACCCTGGGCGTGCAGGATGCCCGGGATCTTGTAGATGGTGTCGGCGTCTTCCAGGGCGATGACCGCACGCTCTTCAACGTTGGTGAATTGCGCGATCTTGCGACGGGAAGAGATGTCGATCGGGTGATCGGAGCGGCACACCAGCACGTCGGGTTGCAAGCCGATGGAGCGCAGCTCCTTGACCGAGTGCTGGGTTGGCTTGGTTTTGGTTTCGCCGGCGGTGGCGATGTACGGCACCAGCGTCAGGTGCATCAGCATCGCGCGCTTGGCACCGACTTCGAAACGCAGTTGACGGATGGCTTCGAGGAACGGCTGCGATTCGATGTCACCCACGGTGCCACCGATCTCGACCATGGCCACGTCGGCATCGCCAGCGCCCTTGATGATGCGGCGCTTGATTTCGTCGGTGATGTGCGGGATCACCTGGATGGTCGCGCCCAGGTAATCGCCACGGCGCTCTTTGCGCAACACGTGCTCGTAGACACGGCCGGTGGTGAAGTTGTTGTTCTGGGTCATGGTCGTGCGGATGAACCGCTCGTAGTGGCCCAGGTCCAGGTCGGTCTCGGCGCCGTCGTGAGTGACGAACACTTCACCGTGCTGGAACGGGCTCATGGTGCCCGGGTCGACGTTGATGTACGGATCCAGCTTCAGCATGGTGACCTTAAGTCCCCGCGCCTCCAGGATGGCCGCCAATGATGCCGATGCAATGCCTTTCCCCAATGAAGAAACAACACCGCCCGTGACGAATATGTAGCGCGTCATGAAAAACCCTAGAAGTCTGCGTTAAAGCGGTCCGAGCCGCCGGGGAAAGCGAAGGAAGGCCGAAGCCCCCGATCACCTGCATTAATCACAGTGCACCTTTCAAAAAAACCGCCGCGTTGGGACAGACCGGAAGATGAAACACCGGTACGTTGCTCGCTACACATTTTTTGGAATCGCCCAGCAAAGACTGCTTGGTAATCGGCAACTCCTGCAATTCAGGCGAATCCACAGAAGTTGTATCAAGAAGGGAGCGTAGTCTACCGGAAAGCCCCTTTCAGCTCAAACCTTGATCTTCGCCCATTGGCCGCCAATGCAAATTCCAGTTACCCGACGCACTGCCATCCAGCCCGGGCAGGCTCGCCACCGCCAGCAATTGCCCACCCTTGAACAACAGCGGCAATCTGCCGCGCACGAACGGCGGCACCCCGCGTTCGTTGAGCAAACGTTTCAAGTCGCGATGCCCTCGACCCGGCAACTCCATCACCTCTCCCCCTTCACGATAGCGGATCTGCAAAGGACCATCGGGGATTTGCCCGGTGAGCGTGAGCACGCCATTGCCGGGCAACGTCAAGGGCAGCGAGGGCTCGGGCCATGCGGCAACCGGGGGCGAACCGCGCAACCAGCTTCCGGACAACCACCAGATCCGTCCACCCGCCCGATGCAATTCCCCCTCCGCCAGCCGCCAGATCGGCCGGGCATCACCGGAGGCATCGCGTAAATCTTCCCAACCCGACCAATGGTCGCTGTCCGGCAGTCGAGTCAGCGATTCAAGCCAGTGACTCAGTGCATTGCGTTGACGCGCGGCGGAAAGATTTTTGAGTGAGGCCAGCTCCAGCGACGGCAAACCCAGCCAATCGAACTCACTGACGGTGCGCGCCTGGCTCAGGTCGATCTGTGCCAGTTCATCGAGCAGCCCCTGCGCCTCACTCAAATGCGCAGCGCCGCGAGCCATGCTCGCCATCGCCTGCGGCCAGCGCGAGGTCAACACCGGGAACACCTGGTGACGCAGGTAATTGCGCGAGAACTGCCGATCCTGGTTGGAAGGGTCTTCGATCCACCTCAACTGATGCTCAGTCGCATAGGCCTCAATCTCGGCGCGGGTAATATCGAGCAACGGCCGAAGCAGCTGCCCTTTACCCAACGGACGCTGACGTGGCATCCCCGACAACCCCCTCACCCCAGCCCCGCGTAACAAGCGAAACAGCAAGGTTTCCGCCTGATCGTCCCGATGCTGGGCGGTCAGCAGCACTTCATTGGCCTGAATGACTTCGCTGAACACCGCGTAACGGGCATCACGGGCCGCACGCTCCAGGCTTGCTCCGGGCTGCACCTGCACACGAACGACCTGTAACGGCACTCCCAGCGCGTCACACACCGATCGACAATGTTCCGGCCACGCGTCAGCCACCGCCTGAAGGCCGTGATGGACATGGATGGCGCTCAGCGCCGGCAGGGACTGGGTTTTAGCGAGGTGAGCGAGAAGGTGCAGCAGGACGGTGGAATCAAGGCCACCGGAGAAAGCGATGCGCCAGGTTGCGGCATTGCGCCAAGGTTTCAGGTTCAGTAAAAGCTTGGCAGGCAGATTCATATCGATCACTTCACGCAAATCAAATGTGGGAGCGGGCTTGCTCGCGAAGCGGCTCAACATTCAACACTTTAGTTGACTGTAAGACCGCTTTCGCGAGCAAGCCCGCTCCCACATTGAAGCCGAGGTCAGATCAGAGACCGTAGCTCATCAAACGTTCGTAACGACGGTCCAGCAGTGCCTTGTGGTCCAGCTTCTTGAGCATCGCCAGTTGCGAGCTCAGCTCGGCACGGATCGAGGCCGCCGCCGCAGCTGGATCACGGTGCGCGCCGCCCAGGGGCTCGCTGATCACCTTATCCACGATGCCCAGGCCTTTGAGGCGCTCGGCGGTGATACCCATGGCCTCAGCAGCGTCCGGTGCTTTCTCTGCGGTTTTCCACAGAATCGAAGCGCAACCTTCCGGCGAGATCACCGCGTAGGTCGAGTACTGCAGCATGTTCAGCTGATCGCAAACGCCGATCGCCAGCGCACCGCCGGAACCACCTTCACCGATCACGGTGGCGATGATCGGGGTTTTCAGGCGAGCCATGACGCGCAGGTTCCAGGCAATCGCTTCGCTCTGGTTACGCTCTTCGGCGTCGATGCCAGGGTAGGCACCCGGGGTGTCGATGAAGGTCAGGATCGGCATTTTGAAGCGTTCGGCCATCTCCATCAGGCGGCAGGCCTTGCGGTAGCCTTCCGGACGCGGCATGCCGAAGTTACGGCGAACCTTCTCGCGAACCTCACGGCCTTTCTGGTGACCGATCACCATCACAGGCTGGTCATCCAGACGAGCAATACCGCCCACGATGGCAGCGTCGTCGGAGAAGTGACGGTCGCCGTGCAACTCATCGAACTCAGTGAAGATGTGCTCGATGTAGTCCAGGGTGTACGGACGCTTCGGATGACGCGCCAGGCGCGCGATCTGCCAGCTGGTCAACTTGCCGAAGATGTCTTCGGTCAACGTGCTGCTTTTGTCCTGCAGGCGGGAGATCTCATCGCCGATATTCAGCGAATTGTCATTACCGACCAAGCGCAACTCTTCGATCTTGGCTTGCAGGTCGGCGATCGGCTGTTCGAAATCCAGAAAATTCGGGTTCATAGGCGTCCGTCTTGGGTCGGCGTCCAAGGGAGCTTGGGCCGGCCGGTTGTCTATTCGCGCCCTACCATAAGGGAGAGGCGCGCTAAGGTCGAGATTAAAAAATTCTGTTCAAGTCCAGGGCTACGTAATGTGACCCTGACCTTAACGGTATTGGAGGAAGACGTTGTCTCGCCCGAACTGGTCACGCAGGGCTTGAATCAACGCATCCGCCGGGTCGATTCGCCAGCCTTCGCCGAACTGCAGCAGGGCTTTCGCATCGGGACTGGTGTAGTCCATGGTGATCGGGCATGCACCGCGGTGACGCTTCAACAGCTCACCCAGCCAGCGTAACTGATCGCCTTTGAGGTCCTTGGCATGCAACTTAAGGCGCAGGCTCTCGGCCAGGTTGGTGCGCGCATCTTCCATGCTCATCACCCGCTTGACCCGCAGTCGCAGGCCACCGGAGAAGTCGTCATTGCTGACTTCACCTTCGACCACCACCATCGCATCGGTCTGCAACAGCGATTGCGCTGAATGGAACGCATCGGCAAACAGCGACGCTTCGATCCGTCCAGAGCGGTCGTCGAGGGTGATGAACCCCATCTTGTCGCCCTTTTTGTTTTTCATCACCCGCAGGGCGATGATCATGCCGGCAACGGTCTGGGTATCACGCGCCGGTTTCAGGTCGATGATACGTTGGCGGGCGAAACGACGGATTTCGCCTTCGTATTCGTCGATCGGGTGACCGGTCAGATACAGGCCCAGGGTGTCTTTCTCGCCCTTGAGACGTTCCTTGAGGGTCAGCTCCTTGGCTTTGCGATGATTGGCGTAGACGTCAGCGTCTTCTTCCACGAACAGCCCACCAAACAGGTCGGCATGGCCGCTGTCGTGGGTCCGGGCGGTTTGCTCGGCGGCCTTGATCGCCTCTTCCATCGCGGTCAGCAAAACCGCGCGGTTACGGTCGATATTGGCCTGGTAGGCTTTGGCTTCGTCATGGAAGTACGGCCCCAGGCGATCCAGCGCACCGCTGCGGATCAAGCCGTCGAGGGTCCGTTTGTTGATGCGCTTGAGGTCAACCCGGGCGCAAAAATCGAACAAATCCTTGAAAGGACCGTCCAGACGCGCCTCGGTAATGGCCTCGACCGGCCCCTCGCCAACCCCCTTGATCGCACCCAGACCATAAATGATCCGGCCTTCGTCGTTTACAGTGAACTTGAACTCCGAAGTGTTCACGTCCGGCGCGTCGAGGCGCAGCTTCATGGTGCGCACTTCTTCGATCAAGGTCACGACCTTGTCGGTGTTGTGCATATCCGCCGAGAGTACTGCCGCCATGAACGGCGCCGGGTAGTGCGCTTTCAGCCACGCGGTCTGGTACGACACCAGGCCGTAGGCCGCGGAGTGGGATTTGTTGAAGCCGTAACCGGCGAATTTCTCTACCAGGTCGAAAATGTTACCGGCCAGGTCGGCATCGATGTTGTTGGTGGCGCAACCCTCAATGAAACCACCGCGCTGCTTGGCCATTTCCTCGGGTTTTTTCTTACCCATGGCCCGACGCAGCATGTCCGCACCGCCAAGGGTATAGCCGGCCATGACCTGGGCAATCTGCATCACCTGTTCCTGATACAGGATAATGCCGTAGGTCGGTGCCAGTACCGGCTTGAGACCTTCGTACTGGTAGTCCGAGTGCGGGTACGCCAGTTCGGCGCGACCGTGCTTACGGTTGATGAAGTCGTCCACCATGCCCGATTGCAGCGGGCCGGGACGGAACAGGGCCACCAATGCGATCAAGTCTTCCAGGCAGTCAGGCTTGAGCTTTTTGATCAGCTCTTTCATACCGCGGGATTCGAGCTGGAACACCGCCGTGGTTTCGGCTTTCTGCAGCAGGGTATAAGTCGGTTTGTCATCCAGCGGGATGAACGCGATGTCGAGCGGCGGTTCGTTGACCTTGGCGCGGTCGCGGTTGATCGTTTTCAGCGCCCAGTCGATGATGGTCAGGGTCCGCAGACCGAGGAAGTCGAATTTCACCAGGCCGGCCGCTTCGACGTCGTCCTTGTCGAACTGGGTTACCAGGCCGTCACCGGCTTCGTCGCAATAGATCGGCGAGAAATCAGTCAGTTTGGTCGGCGCGATCACCACACCACCGGCGTGCTTGCCGACGTTTCGCACAACGCCTTCAAGTTTGCGGGCCATTTCCCAGATTTCCGCGGCTTCTTCATCCACCTTGATGAAGTCACGCAGGATCTCTTCCTGTTCGTAGGCCTTCTCCAGTGTCATGCCGACTTCGAACGGAATCATCTTCGACAGACGATCCGCCAGGCCGTAGGACTTGCCCTGAACCCGCGCCACGTCCCGCACCACAGCCTTGGCCGCCATGGAACCGAAGGTGATGATCTGGCTGACCGCATTGCGACCGTATTTCTCAGCCACGTAGTCGATGACCCGATCGCGACCGTCCATGCAGAAGTCAACGTCGAAGTCGGGCATGGAGACCCGTTCCGGGTTAAGGAAGCGTTCGAACAGCAGGTCGTATTCCAACGGATCAAGGTCGGTGATCTTCTGCACGTAGGCCACCAGCGACCCGGCACCCGACCCCCGCCCAGGCCCCACCGGCACGCCGTTGTTCTTGGCCCACTGGATGAAATCCATCACGATCAGGAAGTAACCGGGGAAGCCCATCTGGATGATGATATCCAGTTCGAAATTCAACCGGTCAACATAGACCTGACGCTTGGCTTCGTAGTCTTCAGTGGTGTCTTTGGGCAGCAGAACGGCAAGACGCTCTTCCAGGCCTTCGAATGAAACCTTGCGAAAATATTCATCGATGGTCATGCCATCGGGGATCGGGAAGTTGGGCAGAAAGTGCGTGCCCAGCTTCACTTCGATATTGCAGCGCTTGGCGATCTCGACGGTGTTTTCCAGCGCTTCAGGAATGTCGCTGAACAGCTCCGCCATTTCCTCGGCGCTTTTGAGGTACTGCTGATCGCTGTAATTCTTCGAACGCCGCGGATCGTCGAGGGCGCGCCCCTCACCGATGCACACGCGGGTTTCGTGGGCGGCGAAGTCTTCCTGCTTGATGAAGCGCACATCGTTGGTCGCGACCAGCGGCGCACCGATCTTCTCGGCCAGGGCCACCGCGCCGTGCAGTTGCTCTTCATCATTAGGGCGGTTGGTACGCTGGATTTCCAGGTAGAAGCGGTCCGCAAACACCGCCATCCACTCACGCGCCAGGGTTTCGGCTTCGTCGGGATTGCCGCTGATCATGGCCTGGCCAATTTCGCCTTCTTTCGCCGCCGACAGCATGATCAAGCCTTCGTTGGCTTCGGCCACCCATTCGCGCTCAATGATGACCGCGCCATTGCGCTGACCGTCAATGAAACCGCGGGAAATCAGTTCGGTGAGATTGCGGTAACCCTGGGCATTCATCACCAACAAACTGATCCGGCTAAGCGGATTATCCGGGTCCTTGTTCGACAACCACAGGTCAGCGCCACAGATCGGCTTGATCCCGGCACCCATGGCGTTTTTATAGAATTTGACCAGGGAACACATGTTGTTCTGATCGGTAACCGCCACGGCAGGCATGTTCATGCCGACCAGGGTCTTGACCAGCGGTTTGATCCGCACCAGACCGTCGACCAGGGAGTATTCAGTGTGCAGGCGTAGGTGAACGAATGAAGCCGGCATAGTGATCCTGTCTGTGAGCTTGGAAACAACAAGGCCCGGATTGTACCGGGCCTTGCTAAAAAAAATCAGCCTCGCGATTAACTCTCGATCAGGCTTTCCCGTGCTTCATAAGCGAGGCGTACCGGGGCAAACGAACGCCGGTGAATCGGCGTTGGCCCAAGGCGGGCGAGCGCCTCCAGATGAACGGGTGTCGGGTAGCCTTTGTGACCACCGATGCCGTAGCCCGGATAGATCAATTCGAATGCCGCCATTTCGCGGTCACGACTGACCTTGGCCAGAATCGATGCCGCCGCAATGGCTGGAACCTTGCCATCGCCCTGCACCACGGCTTCGGCGCGCATTGGGAGTTTCGGACAACGGTTGCCGTCGATCATCGCCAGTTTTGGCTGCACGTGCAGCCCGGCCACTGCGCGCTGCATGGCCAGCATCGTAGCGTGCAGGATATTCAGCTCATCGATTTCTTCGACTTCCGCGCGGGCAATACACCAGCTCAGGGCTTTTTCGCAGATTTCGTCGTAGAGTTTTTCTCGGCGGGCTTCGGTGAGCTTCTTCGAGTCATTGAGACCGAGAATCGGCCGACTCGGATCGAGAATCACTGCGGCAGTCACTACTGCGCCACAGAGCGGTCCGCGACCGACTTCGTCGACACCGGCGACCAATTCTTCGACTTCAGCGACCAAGGTGAAATCCAGCCCCATTTGCATGCTTGTTTTACTCATTGTACTTGGCCGATCAGATTCAGCACGGCATCCGCCGCCTGATTGGAAGCATCCAGACGCAAGGTACGGTGGATTTCGTCAAAACCGCGGGTCTGCTCCTGCCCGTTCTCGATCAGGGGCGACAAGGTCTGCGCCAACGCCTCGACCGTCGCGTCATCCTGCAGCAGCTCGGGGACCAGCAAACGCTGGGCCAGCAGGTTCGGCAAGGAGACGTAGGGGCTTTTCACCATGCGCTTGAGAATCCAGAACGTCAGCGGCGCCAGGCGATAGGCGACCACCATGGGGCGCTTGTACAGAAGGGCTTCCAGCGTTGCGGTTCCGGATGCAATCAGCACGGCGTTGCATGCAGCCAGGGCCAGGTGGGACTTGCCATCAAGCAAGGTCAGCGGCAGATCGCGCCCGGCCAGCATTTCTTCAAGCTGCGCCCGGCGCTCGGGGCTGGCGCAAGGCATGACGAAGCGCACCCCGGGGCGCATGGCCCGCAGGCGTTGCGCAGTATCGAGAAACAGCGCACCCAGCCGGCCGACTTCGCCGCCGCGACTGCCCGGCATCAGCGCAACCAATGGTCCGTCGGGCAAGCCCAGCTCGGCCCGCGCGGCCGCGCGGTCTGCCTCAAGGGGAATCGCATCGGCCAGGGAGTGCCCGACAAAGCGCACCGGGACACCCTTCTCTTCATAGAATTTCGCTTCGAACGGGAACAGCGTCAGCATCAGGTCGCAACCTTCGCGAATCTTCAGCACCCGTTTTTGCCGCCAGGCCCAAACCGACGGGCTGACGTAGTGCACGGTCTTGATCCCGGCCTGACGCAGCTTGAGTTCGATATTGAGATTGAAGTCCGGGGCATCGATACCGATAAACACATCCGGTTTCGCGGCGATCAGGTCCGCCACCAGCCTCTTGCGGCGCGCCAGCAACTCGCGCAAGCGACCCAGCACTTCCACCAGCCCCATGACCGACAGACGTTCCATCGGGAAGTAGGACTGGAGGCCTTCGGCCTGCATCAGCGGACCACCGACACCGATGAACTCGACTGCCGGATGACGAACCTTCAGCGCGCGCATGAGGCCAGCGCCGAGAATGTCACCGGAAGCCTCACCCGCTACCAGCGCAATACGCAGATTGGCCATGATTAGCGGGTGATGCCGCGGGTCGAAGACTGGATGGAGTCACGAAATACTGCGACTTCCGGAAACTGCGCCGAGGCTTCGGCCAGTTCGGCAAGCGCCTGCTCGACCGTCAGACCCTGGCGATAAACGACCTTATAGGCACGCCGCAGGGCGTGGATGGCGTCTTCGCTGAACCCTCTGCGACGCATGCCTTCGAAGTTCATGCTGCGGGCCTCGGCCGGGTTGCCGAACACCGTGACGTACGCAGGAACATCCTTGCCGATGGCGGTTCCCATGCCGGAAAAGCTGTGGGCACCGATGTGGCAATACTGGTGAACCAGGGTAAAACCGGACAGGATGGCCCAGTCTTCGACATGCACATGGCCGGCCAGTGCGGTGTTGTTGACCAGAATGCAGTGGTTGCCGATAACGCTGTCGTGACCGATGTGAGCGTAGGCCATGATCAGGTTGTGGTCGCCGAGGGTCGTTTCCGAGCGGTCCTGAACGGTTCCACGGTGAATCGTCACGCCTTCGCGGATGACGTTGTGATCACCAATCACCAGGCGCGTCTCTTCGCCCTTGTATTTCAGGTCCGGCGTGTCCTCGCCTACCGAAGAGAACTGGTAGATGCGGTTGTGCTTACCGATTCGGGTCGGGCCTTTGAGAATCACGTGCGGCCCGATGACTGTTCCCTCGCCGATTTCCACACCTGCGCCGATGATCGACCACGGGCCGACCTCGACACCGTCAGCCAGGACGGCCGCCGGATCGATGATTGCGCGAGGGTCAATCAAACTCATAGCTTGCGTTCCGCGCAAATGATTTCAGCAGAGCAGACCGGCTTGCCATCGACCGAAGCCTGGCACTCGAACTTCCAGATCTGACGCTTGCAGCTGATGAACTTGGCTTCAAGGATCAACTGATCACCCGGCAACACCGGCTGGCGGAAGCGCAGCTTGTCGGAGCCGACGAAGTAGTAAAGGGTGCCATCGGCCGGTTTCACGTCGAGCATTTTGAAACCAAGGATCCCGGCAGCCTGAGCCATCGCTTCGATGATCAGCACGCCCGGCATGATTGGATGCGCGGGAAAGTGACCATTGAAGAATGGTTCGTTGATGCTGACATTCTTGTAGGCGCGAATGCGCTTGCCTTCCACATCCAGATCCACTACCCGGTCCACCAGCAGGAACGGGTAACGGTGAGGCAGGTATTCGCGAATCTCGTTGATGTCCATCATTTCGGGGGGAAGCCTATGTAAAGATTGGGAACGCGCGACTGACGCGCACTCCTCTAGCAAATCAAGGACGCAGTCTAGCGGCTGTGCACACTTGATATGGAAATGGTATCAGCCATCTGATGAAGCATTACCGCCAGGGGTCACTTCCCCTGCCTGCTTTTCCAGCTGTCGCAAACGTCGCGCGATGTCATCGAGCTGACGGATTCGTGCCGCGCTTTTGCGCCACTCGGCTGCCGGCTGCATTGCCGTACCGGAAGAATAGGCACCCGGCTCGGTGATCGAGTGGGTCACCATGGTCATCCCGGTGATGAAAACGTTGTCGCAAATATCGATATGACCCACCAGTCCTACGCCACCGGCGAGCATGCAGTGCTTGCCGATCCTGGTGCTGCCGGAGATACCCACGCACGCGGCCATGGCGGTGTGATCACCGACTTGAACGTTGTGAGCGATCTGAATCTGGTTGTCGAGTTTCACGCCATTACCGATGATGGTATCGGCCAACGCGCCACGGTCGATGGCAGTGTTCACGCCGATTTCCACGTCGTCGCCGACCAGCACACCACCGATCTGGGCAATTTTCTGCCAGATACCTTTCTCGTTGGCAAATCCGAAGCCTTCGCCACCGAGCACGGCACCGGATTGAATCACTACCCGCTTTCCGATGCGCACGTCGTGATACAGGGTGACCCGCGGTGCGAGCCAGCCACCTTCGCCGATCACGCTGCGAGCACCGATGAAGCAATGCGCACCGATGGTCGTACCCGCATCCACTCGCGCGCCGCTTTCGATGACCGCAAAGGCACCGATGCTCGCCGCTGGATCAACCACCGCGTCCGCCGCAATCACCGCTGTCGGATGAATGCCGGCAGCCGCCTTGGGCTTGGGATCGAACAGGTGGGAAACACGAGCGTAAGCGGCGTACGGATCAGGCACTACCAATGCATTCCCGGCAAAACCTTCAGCGTCAGCGGCTTTGAGCAACAAAGCTGCCGCGTGGCTGCCCGCCAGATACTTGCGGTATTGGGGGTTTGCGAGAAAGCTCAACTGAGCTGGGCCAGCCTCCTGCAAGGTGGCCAGCCCAGTAATTGCTGTTTCCGGGTCGCCTCGCAGGGTGGCGCCGAGGAACTCGGCCAATTGGCCGAGCTTAATGGTCGCGGTCATGGATTACTTCAGCTGATTCATGCGCTCGATAACCTGGCGCGTGATGTCGTACTGAGGCTTGACATCAATCACTGCACCACGCTCGAAGACCAGGTCGTAAGCACCTTTCTTGATGACTTCTTCCACAGCGCTGTCCAGTTTCGGCTTGAGCTGCTTCAGCATTTCACGGTCGGCAACGGCTTTGGCTTCGTTCAGCTCCTTGGACTGGAACTGGAAGTCACGAGCTTTTTGCTTGAATTCAAGCTCCAGACGCTCGCGCTCGCCTTGCTGCATTTTGTCGCCACCGGCCATCAGGCGATCCTGAATACCCTTGGCGCTGCTTTCCAGCGACTTGAGTTTGGTCAGTTGAGGACCGAACTTTTTCTCGGCATCCACAGCGTATTTCTTGGCTGCATCGGACTCCAGCAAGGCCATCTGATAGTTCAGAACGGCAATTTTCATGTCGGCAAATGCCGGACCTGCTACCAGTACGGAAGCCAGGAGAACCAATTGAGTCAACTTACGCACGATGCACTCCTACAAAATCCATTGTCGTTATCTTGGGTCAGACGCTTAGAACGTCTGGCCGAGGGAGAATTGGAACACTTGAGTTTCAGCGTCATCCGGTTTCTTGACTGGCATGGCCAACGCGAAACTCAGAGGACCCAGCGCGGTGACCCAGGTCACACCCACACCGACGGAACTTGCCAGGTTGCTCAGACTGATGTCGTTGCACTGAGTATTGGACTTAGTGCCATCGGCATTCACGACATCCGAGCATTTGGAGTCGAAAACGTTACCCACATCCCAGAATACCGAAGTACGCAGGGAGCGTTGATCCTTGACGAACGGCAGAGGGAACAGAACTTCCACACCACCTTGAATCAAGACGTTGCCACCAAACGGCAGTGGATCCTGGTCCGGGTCTGCCTGCGTTCCGGCATTGCCTGTAATAGCCTCACCGCGACTCGGCGTACTGCGAGGTCCCAAGGTGCTGTCCTTGAAGCCACGAACCGAGTTGAAACCACCAGCATAGTAGTTTTCATAGAATGGCAAGCCATCGGTCGAACCGTAACCATCGCCATAACCCAATTCGGTATGCAGGCGCATGGTGTAGTTTTCGGACAATGGCTGGAACAGCTGGCCACGGTAATCAAGCTTGAAGAACGACAGGTCGCTGCCTGGCGTCGTGGTTTCCAGCACCAGGCTCTGGGAATGACCACGGGTCGCCAGGACGCCCTTGTTCAGGGTGGACTCGGACCAGCCGGCCGACGCCTTGAAGTTCAGGTACTTATCGCCTTCTTTTTCTACGAAGTCGAAGATCTCATCTACGGTATAAACACCCGTTTTGATTTCATCCTGTTGAGCCGTCAGACCGAAAGTCAGACGCGACGTCTCGCTGATCGGATAGCCCACGCTTACGCCCGCACCCAGGCTGTCTACGGAATAGCTGGCTACGTCGACATCGAGATCGTCGTAGTCGGTGGTACGGTAGAACGCGTTGTAGCCCAGGCTCACGCCATCAGCAGTCCAGTAGGGGTCGACATAGCCGAAGTTGTAGCGGCTCTGGTATTCGCTGCGGGTCAAACCGATGCTGACCTTGTTACCGGTACCGAGGAAGTTGTTCTGGGTGATCGAACCACCAAGGATCAGACCCGCGCTCTGGGCGAAACCGACGCTCGCGGTAATCGAACCGGACGCTTGTTCTTCCACGCTGTAGTTGACATCAACCTGGTCGTCGACACCCGGTACAGCCGGGGTTTCAACGTTGACTTCCTTGAAGAAGCCCAAGCGCTCAAGACGGGTCTTGGATTGGTCGATCAGGTAGGTCGAAGCCCAGCCACCTTCCATCTGACGCATTTCACGACGCAGCACTTCGTCTTCCGACTTGGTGTTGCCGCGGAAGTTGATGCGGTTGACGTACGCACGCTTGCCCGGATCGACCGCGAAGGTGATATCTACGGTGTGATCTTCATCGTGAGGCTGTGGCACGCCGTTGACGTTGGCGAAGGTATAGCCTTCGTTACCCAGGCGACGGGTGATCAGCTCGGAAGTGGTGGTCATCAGCTTGCGCGAGAACACCTGGCCTTTCTGTACGAGCAGCAGCGACTTGACCTGGTCTTCAGGGACTTTCAGGTCACCGCTCAGCTTGACATCACGAACGGTGTACTTGTCGCCTTCGTTGATATTGACGGTGATGTAGACGTGCTTCTTGTCCGGGGTAATGGACACCTGGGTCGAAGCGATATCCATGTTGATATAGCCACGGTCCAGGTAGTAGGAACGCAGGCGCTCCAGGTCACCGGAGAGTTTTTCACGAGCATACTTGTCGTCGTTCTTGAAGAACGACAGCCAGTTGGTCGTCTTGAGTTCGAACAGATCAATCAGGTCCTCATCAGGGAAGACCGTGTTACCTACCACGTTGATGTGCTGGATAGCCGCAACGGTGCCTTCGTTGATGTTGACTTTCAAGCCTACGCGGTTGCGCGGCTGCGGCACGACTTCGGTGTCGACGGTAGCCGAGTAGCGGCCCTGCGCGACGTACTGGCGTTGCAGCTCGTTACGTACACCTTCGAGAGTGGCGCGCTGGAAGATTTCGCCTTCGGCCAGACCGGATTGTTTAAGGCCCTTCATCAGGTCTTCAGTGGAGATCGCCTTGTTACCTTCGATCTCGATACTTGCAACCGACGGACGCTCGACTACCGTGATGACAAGGACGTTGCCATCGCGGCCCAGCTGGATATCTTGAAAGAACCCGGTTTTGAACAGTGCACGAGTGGATTCCACCAGGCGACGATCATCCGCCTGTTCACCGACGTTCAACGGCAAAGCACCAAAGACGCTACCCGCGGAGACCCGCTGGAGGCCATTGACGCGAATATCAGAGATAGTGAAGGACTCGGCGTGAACTTCGGCGATCATCAATACGGTGAGAACCGCAGTTAGCAGCAGACGTTTCATGAAGTCCTTTCTTATTCCAACTGGCAATAAACAAACTGCCGCAAAATGCGGCAGATTCGCAATTCAGCGACGTTACAGACGGCCTAGATCATTGACCAGAGCGAGCAACATCACTCCGACCACCAAACTGATACCGATCTGTATCCCCCAACCTTGCACCCGATCCGACAAGGGACGACCACGCGCCCACTCAATCAGATAAAACAACAAATGCCCCCCATCCAGCACAGGAATAGGCAGCAAATTCAGAACCCCCAAACTAATACTCAGATAAGCAAGGAAATTCAGGAAATCAGCGACGCCCGACTGGGCCGAAGCGCCCGCCACTTTAGCAATGGTTATCGGTCCACTCAAGTTTTTTACCGAGAGCTCACCGAACAACATTTTCTTCAGTGAGTCGAGGGTCAGCAGGCTCATGGTCCAGGTGCGTTGAGCCCCCTCTCCAATCGCGGCCAAAGGACCGTAACTGACCTCGCGAATCATCTCCGGCGGCCAATCGACCGCTTTCACACCAGCCCCCAGATAGCCACTCGGTGCCTTTTTCTCGCCGCGTGCAGCCAGCGTGACAGGGACGTCGATTTGAGCACCATCGCGCTCGACCCGCAGCATGATTTTGGTATCAGGACGCATACGGACGGTATCGACCACTTGCTGCCAATCATCCAGCGACTTGCCATCGAGGGCCAGCAACCGGTCCCCCATCTTCAGGCCGGCGGCCTGCGCCGGGCCTTTCGGATCAAGTTCCGCCAAAACCGGTGGCAGCGCCGGACGCCAAGGACGAATCCCCAGCGATCGAATCGGATCAGGCTCGTCGGCGCCCTTGAGCCACTTATCCAGCGTCAGCTCTCGTGGCGAATCGATCGAGGAGCCCTGCTCACGAACCAGCACCTGCAGGGAACCACTTTCCCCCAGGCGACGAACCAGCTGCAAATTCACCGCCGCCCAGCCGGAAGTCGGCTCGCCGTCGATCGAGATGATTTCCTGGCCCGCGTTCAAACCGGCCTTGGCAGCAATACTGCCGGACTCGACAGCACCGATGACCGGGCGTACCTGCTCGCTACCGAGCATGGCCAGCACCCAGAAGAACGCGAACGCCAACAAAAAGTTGGCGATCGGCCCGGCCGCCACGATCGCGATGCGCTGACGGACCGATTTGCGATTGAAGGATTGATCGACCTGATCGACCGGGACCTCGCCCTCACGCTCATCGAGCATCTTTACGTAGCCGCCCAACGGGATCGCAGCGACCACAAACTCGGTGCCCTGCTTGTCGTGCCAGCGCAGCAGCGGCATGCCAAAGCCTACGGAGAAACGCAGCACCTTGACCCCACAGCGACGCGCGACCCAGAAATGGCCGAACTCGTGGAAGGTGACCAGCACGCCCAAAGCCACCAGGGTGCCGACAATCATATAGAGCGCGCTCATCTACTTTCTCCGCATTCCTATCTGGTGCTGCAAGGGCCAACGCATTGCAACACTTACCGCCCGTGACGACTCAGCCATTGCTCGGCCAGCACACGCGCCTTCGCATCTGCCGCGAACACTGCCTCCAGATCCTTCACTGCTACCACAGGCTCGAGATTGAGTGTTTCCTCGATGATACTCGCGATTTCCGGGTAACGAACCCGTCCGTCGAGAAACGCCGCAACGGCAACCTCATTCGCCGCATTCAGCATTGCCGGCGCGCTGTTGCCCGCCTCGGCGGCCTGACGGGCCAGACGCAGACAAGGGAAGCGTTCTTCATCTGGCGCCTGGAAGTCCAGACGGGCGACGGCAAACAGATCCAGCGGTGGCACACCCGAATCGATTCGCTCGGGCCACGCCAGCGCGTTGGCGATTGGCGTGCGCATGTCCGGATTGCCCAACTGGGCTAATACCGAGCCATCGATGTAATCGACCAGCGAATGAATCACGCTCTGCGGATGAATAACCACTTCAACCTGGGACGGCTTGGCATCGAACAGCCAGCAGGCTTCGATCAACTCAAGCCCTTTATTCATCATGCTGGCGGAATCGACCGAGATCTTGCGCCCCATGGACCAGTTGGGGTGAGCACAGGCTTGTTCGGGTGAGACATGCGCCAGCTCCGCCAGGGGTGTCTGACGGAACGGACCGCCGGAAGCTGTCAGCAAAATCCGACGCACACCGACCGCGCCAAGACCACGGGCAAAATCCTGCGGCATACACTGGAAAATCGCGTTGTGCTCACTGTCGATCGGCAGCAACACCGAACCGCTCTTGCGAACGGCCTGCATGAACAGGGCACCGGACATGACCAGTGCTTCTTTGTTGGCCAGCAGGATCTTCTTGCCGGCTTCGACCGCTGCCAGTGTCGGACGCAGCCCCGCCGCTCCGACAATGGCCGCCATCACCGCATCCACTTCAGGATCGGCAGCGACCTGACACAAACCTTCCTCGCCCACCAGCACACGGGTCGAAAGGCCTGCCGCACTCAAGTCATCCTGCAACGCGCGAGCGGCACCGGCCTCAGGCACGACGGCGAATCGCGGGGTGTGACGCACACACAGTGCCAGCAATTCGCTTAAACGGGTAAAACCGCTCAAGGCAAACACTTGATAACGCTCGGGATGACGAGCGATGACATCGAGGGTGCTCAGACCGATCGAGCCGGTCGCCCCCAGAACGGTAATCTGCTGAGGGCGGCTCACGGTGCAGCCATCCACAACAGTACGGCGAACACGGGAATGGCTGCGGTCAGGCTGTCGATCCGGTCCAGCACCCCACCGTGACCGGGCAACAGATTGCTGCTGTCCTTGATCCCGGACTGGCGCTTGAACATGCTTTCGGTGAGATCACCCACGACCGAAATAAACACGATTACGGCCGCACCGATCAAGCCCTTGAACAGCTCGGCAACGGTCCAGTCACGCACAAATCCGACAATGACGGTAATGACCAGACTCAGGACCAAACCGCCGTAGACACCTTCCCAGCTTTTGCCTGGACTGACCTGCGGCGCCAGCTTGCGCTTGCCAAAGGCCCGACCGGAAAAATACGCGCCGATATCAGCCCCCCAGACCAGCACCATCACCGCCATGATCAGCCAGTTGCCCAAGGGGTATTTCTTGATCTCTACCAGGCCTTGCCAGGCCGGTAACAGAATCAACAGGCCGATGACCAGTTTGCAGGCCGCGCTTGCCCATAACTCGCTGGAGCGTGGATACGTCAGCACCAGATAGCTGGCGACACCCCACCAAAGCACCGAGGCGCCCAACACCCAAGGCGCGAGGCCTGGCAGAAGGTGCATGACAAACAGCATCAATGCGACAACCGTGGCGTAAGCCACGCGCATCGGCTGGGCATTGAAGCCCGCCAGACGCGCCCACTCCCATGCACCGAGGGTCACGACCAACCCGATGAACAGCGCAAAACCGGACCCCTCGAGCAGGAAAAACCCGCACAAGGCAATCGGCAGCAGGATCAGCGCAGTGATGATTCGTTGTTTAAGCATTAAATCCGGGCTCCAGCCTCGACCTGCTCGCTCGTTTTACCGAAGCGACGCTGGCGAGATGCGAAATCGGCCAGCGCGTTACGCATGGCGTCGTGTTTGAAGTCCGGCCAGAAAAGGTCGGAGAAGTACAATTCGGCATAAGCCAGCTGCCACAACAGGAAGTTGCTGATGCGGTGCTCGCCCCCGGTTCGGATGCACAAGTCCGGCAACGGCAGATCACCTGTAGCCAGACAGGTTTGCAGCAGATCCGGGGTAATGTCCTCCGGACGCAAATGTCCGGCCTGTACTTCCCGCGCCAGCCGCTGAGCGGCCTGTGCGATATCCCACTGACCGCCGTAATTGGCAGCGATCTGCAGGACAAAGCGATTGGCGCCGACAGTCATCGCCTCGGCTTCACGCATGGCTGCCTGAAGCTCCGGATGAAAACGCGATCGATCGCCAATGATGCGCAAACTGATGTTGTTATCGTTCAGGCGCTTGGCCTCGCGACGCAATGCCTTGAAGAACAGATCCATCAAGGCACTGACCTCGTCGGCCGGCCGCTGCCAGTTTTCACTGGAGAACGCGAACAGGGTCAATACCTCGACCCCTTCTTCGGCACACACCTCGATAACCGCGCGAACTGCATCCACACCCGCTTTATGCCCGGCGACACCCGGCATAAAGCGTTTTTTCGCCCAGCGATTATTACCATCCATGATGATCGCGACATGGCGCGGCACCGCTGACGGTGCAGTCTGCTTAGTCTTATCCATTAAAAACGTGACCCTTATACGGCCATCAGGTCTTTTTCTTTCTGCGCCAGATCTGCGTCAATCTTGGCCACGAACTTTTTGGTCAAATCATCGATTTCGCCTGTAGCGCGACGCTCTTCGTCTTCGCTGATCTCTTTTTCCTTGACCAGATCCTTGAGCTGGCTGTTTGCATCACGACGGATATTGCGCACGGCAACACGAGCGTCTTCGGCAACATCGCGAGCCTGCTTGGTGAAGCCCTTGCGGGTTTCTTCGGTCAGGGCAGGCATGGAGATCAGCAACAACTCACCCAGGTTGGTCGGGTTAAGGTTCAGACCGGCGCTACCGATGGCCTTGTCGACGGCACCCAGCATGTTGCGCTCAAAGGCAACGACTTGCAGGGTACGGGCGTCTTTAACAGTGATGTTCGCCACTTGTTTGATGGGGGTATCGGCACCGTAGTAAGGCACCATCACACCTTCCAGAATGCTTGGGTGCGCCTGGCCGGTACGAATACGGCCGAAGTTGTGCGCCAGCGATTCCACGGATTTCTGCATGCGCTCTTGAGCGTCTTTCTTGATTTCATTGATCATTGTTGGCCTTCCTCGATCAGGGTCCCTTCAGCGCCGCCATGCACGATGTTCAGCAGGGCGCCGGGCTTGTTCATGTTAAATACGCGCAACGGCATCTTATGGTCGCGACACAGGCAAATGGCCGTCAGATCCATAACACCCAGCTTGCGATCCAGCACTTCATCGTAGGTCAGATGATCGAACTTCTCGGCATGCGGGTCTTTGAACGGGTCAGCGGTGTAGACGCCATCGACCTTGGTTGCCTTGAGCACGACATCGGCATCGATTTCGATCGCACGCAGGCAGGCCGCCGAATCCGTGGTGAAGAACGGGTTGCCGGTACCGGCAGCGAAAATTACCACGTCCTTGGAGTTCAGGTGGCGCATGGCCTTGCGACGATCGTAATGATCGGTCACGCCTACCATGGAAATGGCCGACATCACGATGGCCGAGATATTGGCACGTTCCAGCGCATCGCGCATGGCCAGGGCGTTCATCACAGTGGCCAGCATGCCCATGTGGTCACCGGTGACCCGATCCATGCCAGCCTTGCTCAGGGCTTCCCCGCGGAACAGGTTGCCGCCGCCGATCACCAGACCGACCTGAACACCGATGCCGACCAGTTGACCGACTTCCAGCGCCATGCGATCCAGAACCTTTGGATCGATCCCGAACTCTTCCGAGCCCATCAGGGCCTCGCCGCTAAGTTTGAGTAGAATGCGTTTATAGCGAGCCTGATAACCACTGCCCTGCTGAGCCATTGCGAATCTCTCCTGCGGCGTATTTTAAAAATTCTTTGCGAGCTGTTTTCAGCTGGCGCTCACTCTAGCGTGGCGCTGCTTCAGCGCCATCGGAACATGGCTTTGTAAGCCAGTTCCAATAGGAAACCAATAAAAATTGGCGGCCCATCTGAAAAGAGGCTGCGCGCGTGAGCGGGCAGCCTCTTCAGGGCGACAGTTATAAAACCGTCTTATTGCTTGGCGGCAGCCAGCTGTGCAGCAACTTCTTCAGCGAAGTTGTCAACTGGCTTCTCGATGCCTTCGCCAACCTTGAAGTAGGTGAAGGAAACGATTTCAGCGCCGGCTTTCTTGGCCAGAGCACCAACGGTGACTTCCGGGTTCATGACGAAAGCTTGCTCGACCAGGCTGGCTTCGGCCAGGAACTTGGTGATACGGCCAGCGATCATCTTCTCGACGATTTCAGCTGGCTTGCCTTTCATCTTGTCTTCGTTCAAAGACATGAAGACGCCCTTTTCGCGCTCGATGGCTTCTGGCGAAACCTGCGATGGCAGCAGGAACTCAGGGTTGCTTGCCGCCACGTGCATGGCGATTTCCTTGGCCAGCTGGACGTCGCCGCCCTTCAGGACAACAGCAACACCGATCTTGTTACCGTGCAGGTAGGTGCCGACAACGTCGCCCTCTACGCGCACCAGGCGACGGATGTTGACGTTTTCGCCAACTTTGGCCACCAGGGCTTCACGAGCCGATTCCTGAGCGGCGATCAGCGGAGCTGCGTCGGTCAGTTTTTCGGCGAAGGCTTTTTCTACGCTGGCAGCAACGAAGTTCTTGAAGTCGTCTTGCAGGGCCAGGAAGTCGGTCTGCGAGTTCACTTCCAGCAGTACGGCGGACTTGTCGTCAGCCTTGATGGCGATGGCGCCTTCAGCGGCAACGTTGCCTGCTTTCTTGGCTGCCTTGATGGCGCCCGAAGCACGCATGTCATCAATGGCTTTCTCGATGTCGCCGCCAGCCTTGGTCAAGGCCTTTTTGCAATCCATCATGCCTTCGCCGGTACGCTCGCGCAGTTCTTTGACCAACGCTGCAGTAATCTCTGCCATTTCAAAATTCCTCTTGGATAGGTTATCAACCATTCCACCCGATCGAACGGGCGTTCAATTCTTCCCGAACCACCCTTGTTAGCTGCCGCACATGACAAATAAGGCAGTGGGCGCCGACAAATGGTTTTCGAGGTGGCAAAAAGGGGGCCAAGCCCCCTTTTTGCTTACTGAGTCAACGCCAGGGCGTCAATTACTCAGCTGCAGCTGCCGGAGCTTCTTCAACGAACACTTCGGTACCGCCAGCAACGTTGTTGCGACCACGGATAACAGCGTCAGCCATCGAACCCATGTACAGCTGGATAGCGCGGATTGCGTCATCGTTGCCCGGGATGATGTAGTCAACGCCTTCCGGGCTGCTGTTGGTATCGACTACGCCGATAACCGGGATGCCCAGCTTGTTGGCTTCGGTGATCGCGATGCGCTCGTGATCAACGTCGATAACGAACAGAGCGTCTGGCAGACCGCCCATGTCCTTGATACCACCCAGGGAACGATCCAGCTTTTCCAGGTCACGGGAGCGCATCAGCGCTTCTTTCTTGGTCAGCTTGGCGAAAGTACCGTCTTCGGCTTGTACTTCAAGGTCACGCAGACGCTTGATGGAAGCACGGATGGTTTTGAAGTTGGTCAGCATGCCACCCAACCAGCGGTGATCGACGTACGGCGAACCGCAGCGTGCTGCTTCTTCAGCAACGATCTTGCCAGCGGAACGCTTGGTGCCGACGAACAGAATCTTGTTTTTGCCCTGGGCCAGACGCTCTACGAAAGTCAGAGCTTCGTTGAACATTGGCAGGGTTTTTTCAAGGTTGATGATGTGAATCTTGTTACGCGCGCCGAAAATGTATTTACCCATTTTCGGGTTCCAGTAACGGGTCTGGTGACCGAAGTGCACACCGGCCTTCAGCATATCGCGCATGTTGACTTGGGACATGATAGTTCCTTAATAAGTCGGGTTTGGCCTCCACGTATCCCAATGACCAACCAGCAGCATCAGCTGAAGGCACCCAGGTCATCGTGTCGACACGTGTGTGGATTTAGGCTTTTCGGGGCATCCCCGGAAAGCGGCGCATTTTATATCACAGGGCAGGGAAAAACGGAACCCGGATTCTGAAATCCAGGCGGGCGTGACATCCCGCCCCTTGGAATCGGCCCAGAATGCACCATTCTATAGGGAGAAGCGATGTACAGAGGCCCCGAATTGCGCTGCTCGTCTGTTAGAATCGCGTTTTTCAGGGCCGCGAATTCGATCGCGCAATGCCCATTCCGTTTGTAAAGCGCCGCCGAGCGCAGAGAGAGCCTGTATGACCGTCAACCTCAAAACCCCCGAGGACATCGCAAAAATGCGCATCGCCGGCAAACTGGCCGCCGATGTGCTGGAAATGATCGCCGAACATGTCAAACCGGGCGTGACCACCGAAGAACTCGACCGCATCTGCCACGACTATATTGTCAACGAGCAGAAAGCCATCCCTGCCCCACTCAACTACAAGGGCTTCCCAAAGTCCATCTGCACCTCGATCAACCACGTGGTCTGCCACGGCATCCCGAACGAGAAACCGCTGAAGGATGGCGACACCCTGAACATCGACGTCACCGTCATCAAAGACGGTTACCACGGCGACACCAGCCGCATGTTCCACGTCGGTACCGTGCCGGTCTGGGCCGAACGCCTGTCCCAAGTGACCCAGGAATGCATGTACAAGGCCATTCAACTGGTCAAGCCGGGCTGCCGCCTGGGCGATATCGGCGAAGTGATCCAGAAACACGCCGAGAAGAATGGTTTCTCGGTGGTTCGCGAGTTCTGTGGCCACGGCATCGGTAAAGTCTTCCACGAAGAACCGCAGATCCTGCACTACGGCCGCGCCGGCACCGGCATGGAACTGAAGGCCGGAATGACCTTCACCATCGAACCGATGATCAACCAGGGCCGCGCCGACACCAAAGTGCTGGGTGACGGCTGGACTGCAATCACCAAGGACCGCAAGCTGTCGGCACAGTGGGAACACACCCTGCTGGTGACCGAGACCGGTTACGAGATCTTCACCTTGCGCAGCGATGACACCATCGCGCGTGTATCGGCCTGATCCAACCGTACAGTTCCCAGCCCTATAGAGGAAAGCCAATCGATGCCGCAGGTGGATCCTGAACTCTTCGACCGCGGCCAGTTCCAGGCTGAACTGGCCCTGAAGGCAAGCCCGATCGCGGCCTTCAAGAAGGCGATCCGCCAGGCTCGCGAGGTCCTCGACGGGCGCTTTCGCAGCGGCCGGGACATTCGCCGGTTGATCGAGGATCGCGCCTGGTTCGTCGACAACATCCTGCAGAAGGCCTGGGAGCAGTTCAACTGGAGTGAAGACGCCGATATCGCACTGGTGGCGGTGGGCGGCTACGGTCGCGGCGAGCTGCATCCTTACTCCGACATCGATTTGCTGATCCTGCTGGACAGCGCCGACCATGAAGTTTTCCGCGACTCCATCGAGCGCTTTCTGACGCTGCTGTGGGACATCGGCCTGGAAGTCGGTCAGAGCGTGCGTTCGGTCGAAGAGTGCGCCGTCGAGGCCCGCGCCGACCTGACGGTGGTGACCAACCTGATGGAGAGCCGCACCATCACAGGGCCGGAGCACCTGCGCCAGCGCATGCTGGATGTCACCAGCACGGCGCACATGTGGCCGAGCAAGGACTTCTTCCTGGCCAAACGCGCCGAGCAGAAGGCCCGCCACCACAAGTACAACGACACCGAATACAACCTGGAACCCAACGTCAAAGGTTCGCCTGGCGGTCTGCGGGATATCCAGACGATTCTCTGGGTGGCCCGTCGCGAGTACGGCACCCTGAACCTGCGGGCACTGGCGGGCGAAGGCTTCCTCGTGGAGAGCGAAAACGCCCTGCTGGCCTCCTCCCAGGAGTTTCTGTGGAAAGTGCGCTACGCCCTGCACATGCTCGCCGGGCGCGCCGAAGACCGCCTGCTGTTTGATCACCAGCGCACCATTGCCAAGCTGCTGGGATTCGAAGGCGACGACGCCAAGCAGGCCGTCGAAAACTTCATGCAGCAGTATTATCGGGTGGTGATGAGCATTGCCCAGCTTAGTGACCTGATCATCCAGCACTTTGAGGAAGTCATCCTCGCGCCGGAAGATGAGGCGCCGCCACAGCCGATCAACTCGCGATTCCAGCTGCACGATGGTTACATCGAGGCGCGCAACGACAACGTGTTCCGTCGCACCCCGTTTGCCATGCTGGAAATCTTTGTGCTGATGGCCCAACAGCCGGAAATCAAAGGCGTACGCGCCGACACCATTCGTCTGTTGCGGGAAAACCGCCACCTGATCGACGACGATTTCCGCAACGACATCCGCAACACCAGCCTGTTCATTGAACTGTTCAAGTGCAAGATCGGCATCCACCGCAACCTGCGCCGGATGAACCGTTACGGCATCCTTGGACGTTATCTGCCGGAGTTCGGGTTCATCGTCGGCCAGATGCAGCACGACCTGTTTCACATCTATACGGTCGATGCGCACACCCTGAACCTGATCAAACACCTGCGTAAGTTGCAGTACACCCAGGTGTCGGAAAAATTCCCGCTGGCCAGCAAACTCATGGGCAAGCTACCCAAGCCCGAATTGATCTACCTGGCCGGCCTGTATCACGATATTGGCAAGGGCCGGCATGGCGATCACTCGGAAATCGGCGCCGTGGACGCTGAGGCGTTTTGCCAGCGTCACCAGCTCCCCGTGTGGGACAGCCGCCTGATCGTCTGGCTGGTGCAGAACCATTTGCTGATGTCGACCACCGCCCAGCGCAAGGATTTGTCCGACCCGCAGGTGATCCACGATTTCGCGCAGATCATCGGTGACGAAACTCATCTCGACTATCTGTATGTGCTGACCGTGGCCGACATCAACGCCACCAACCCGACGCTCTGGAACTCCTGGCGCGCCAGCCTGTTGCGTCAGCTCTACACAGAGACCAAACGCGCATTGCGACGCGGCCTGGAAAACCCGGTGGACCGCGAAGAGCAGATCCGCCAGACCCAAAGCGCCGCGCTGGACATCCTGGTGCGAGGCGGCACCGATCCGGACGATGTCGAGCAATTGTGGGCACAGTTGGGTGATGACTACTTCCTGCGTCATACCGCCGGCGACGTCGCCTGGCACACCGAAGCGATCCTCCAGCAACCAGCCGACGGCGGGCCGCTGGTGCTGATCAAGGAAACCACGCAACGGGAATTCGAGGGTGGTACGCAGATTTTCATCTACGCGCCGGACCAGCACGACTTCTTCGCCGTAACCGTGGCCGCAATGGACCAGCTCAACCTGAACATCCACGATGCCCGGGTCATCACCTCCAGCAGCCAGTTCACCCTCGACACTTACATCGTGCTCGACACCGACGGCGACTCGATCGGCGATAACCCGGCGCGGGTCAAGCAAATCCGCGACGGCCTGACCGAAGCCTTGCGCAACCCGGACGACTACCCAACGATCATCCAGCGACGGGTACCGCGCCAGCTCAAGCATTTCGCCTTCGCACCGCAGGTGACCATCCACAACGATGCGCAGCGCCCGGTGACAGTGCTGGAGCTGACAGCCCCCGACCGCCCTGGTCTGCTGGCGCGGATCGGCACGATCTTCCTGGAGTTCGACCTGTCGTTGCAGAACGCCAAGATCGCCACCCTCGGCGAACGCGTGGAAGACGTGTTCTTCATCACCGACGCCAACAATCAACCGCTGTCCGATCCACAGCTGTGCAGCCGCCTGCAGGATGCGATCGTTGAACAACTGAGCGTCAACCAGGAACCCGATATCAAACTGTCGCGCATCAGTATCTGAATCACCCCCACTTCTCCATTGTGGGAATGGGCCTATTTACCCAATGTGGGAGCGAGCCTGCTCGCAAAAGCGGGGGATCAGCACACAAGGATGTTGAACTGCCACCCTTCGCGAGCAGGCTCGCCCCCACAGGTTTTGCGCCCGGACTGACACTCGAGCAAGCCCGCTCCCCTACAAGAGGCCCCCATGAACAACGCTTTGTCCCAGCTCCAGCCCTACCCGTTCGAGAAACTCCGCGCCCTGCTCGGTAGCGTCACGCCCAACCCGGACAAACGTCCTATCGCGTTGTCCATTGGCGAGCCGAAGCACCGTTCGCCGAGCTTCGTCGCCGAAGCCCTGGCCAGTAATCTGGAAAAGATGGCGGTGTACCCGACCACCCTCGGTATCCCGGAGCTGCGCGAAGCCATCGCTGCCTGGTGTGAACGTCGTTTCAACGTCCCGAACGGCTGGATTGACCCGGCGCGCAACGTGCTGCCGGTCAATGGCACCCGTGAAGCCCTGTTCGCCTTCACCCAGACCGTGGTCAATCGTGGCGATGACGCACTGGTGGTCAGCCCGAATCCGTTCTATCAGATCTACGAAGGGGCAGCCTTTCTCGCCGGGGCCAAGCCGCATTACCTGCCGTGCCTGGATGAAAACGGCTTCAACCCGGATTTCGATGCGGTGTCGCCGGACATCTGGAAGCGCTGCCAGATCCTGTTCCTGTGTTCACCAGGTAACCCGACCGGCGCGTTGATCCCGGTCGAAACCCTGAAAAAACTGATCGCCCTGGCCGACGAACATGACTTCGTGATTGCCGCGGACGAGTGCTACAGCGAACTGTACTTCGACGAACAAACCCCGCCGCCGGGCCTGCTCAGCGCCTGCGCGGAACTGGGCCGCAAGGACTTCAAGCGCTGCGTGGTATTCCACAGCCTGTCCAAACGCTCCAACCTGCCGGGCCTGCGTTCCGGTTTCGTCGCCGGCGATGCGGACATCCTCAAAGGCTTCCTGCTCTATCGCACCTACCACGGCTGCGCGATGCCGGTTCAGACGCAACTGGCCAGCGTGGCGGCGTGGAACGACGAAGTGCACGTGCGCGCCAACCGGGCGCTGTATCGCGAGAAATTCGACGCCGTACTGGAAATCCTCAGCCCGGTCCTCGACGTACAACGCCCCGATGGCAGTTTCTACCTGTGGCCGAATGTGGCCGGTGACGATGCAGCCTTCTGCCGCGACCTGTTTGAGCAGGAGCATGTGACGGTGGTGCCGGGGTCTTACCTGTCGCGGGATGTGGATGGCGTCAATCCGGGTGCCGGGCGTGTGCGCATGGCGCTGGTTGCGCCGTTGGCTGAATGTGTCGAGGCTGCCGAGCGGATTCGGGATTTCATCCAGCGCCGAAAATAAACACGGACCTGCAGGAGCCAGGGTCAGGTGTTATTTCACCTGACCGAGGTTAGCCTCGCTCAAATCCAGCTCCGCCAACACCTCACGCAACACGTCATCGCCAATCTGGTGCTGGCGGCTGAGGCTGTACAATTCCAGGCGCTGCGCCCGCAGCGCCTTCAAGCGTAACCGCCGCTCCAGCAGATCCATCTGGAACGCCAGGGCCTGGGCTTCGGCAGAATCGTTGAACACTTCCAGTTGATGGCGATACTCGGACATGATCCGCGCCTTGAGTTCGGCCGCCAGCGCCGCCTGAGTGGCGTCCTGCGGATTGACCTCCTCGGCTTCCAGCGCATGGATGGCAGCCTCGGCGGTCTTGCGCCAGGCGTCGCGCACTTCGTTGCGGCGTTTGTCGTCGGGGCTTTTCTCGATACCCCGCAGCAGCAACGGCAAGGCGATGCAGGCGGCAATCAATGACAACAAAATTACCCCGGCGGCAATGAAGATCAGCAGATCGCGCTCGGGAAATGCGCCGCCGCCCATGAGCATCGGCACCGACATCACACCCGCCAGCGTCACCGCACCTCGCACGCCACCGACGGTCAGCAACCAGCAGGAGCGCGCGCTCGGCACCCGGGTGATCTCGTCCTTGCCGCGCAAGCGCCGAACAAAAATGGACAGGCGCCATATGCTTTGCACCCAGACAAACCGCAACACCAGCAATACCAGGAAAATCGCCAGCACATCCAGGCAGCGATAAAGCAGTGTCGGCCACAAGGAAGGTTCGTGACTGGCCACAGCCTTGATGATGTCCGGCAACTGCAAGCCCAGCAGCAGGAAGATCAAGCCGTTGAAGGCGAACTCCAGCAATGACCAAACGCTGCGGTTAAGCAAACGGGTATTGGTCTGGCGGGGAAGCAGATCAAGCCAGCTTTGCATCATCCCCGCCGCCACCGCCGACAGAATGCCCGATGCGCCCACGCGCTCGGCCAGTACGTAAGCGGCAAACGGTAGCAACAACATGAATACGACGTGGGTCGCCGGGTCATCCCAACCGCGGGCAATCATCCACGAGCGCAAGCGCCCGACCAGCCAGCTCAACGCCACACCGATGGCCAGGCCACCGACCGCCACCAGCACGAAGGTCACGCTGGCGTTGGTCAGCGAGAACACGCCAGTCACCGCCGCTGCCAGGGCAAACTTGAAGGTCACCAGACCGGAGGCATCGTTCATCAACGCCTCGCCTTGCAGCATGTGCATCAAGGGTGTCGGCAGGCGGTTCTGGGAGATCGCCGAAACCGCCACGGCATCCGTGGGCGACAACACCGCCGCCAGGGCAAACGCCACCGGCAGCGGGATGCTTGGCAGCAACCAGTGAATGAAGTACCCGGCACCGACCACGGTAAACAGCACCAAGCCCACCGCCAGCGTCAGGATTGGTCCGCGCAAACGCCAGAACTCACGCTTGGGCATGCGCCAGCCGTCGGAAAACAACAGCGGCGGCAGGAACAGAAAGAGAAACAACTCCGGATCAAGTGCCACATGCAGACCGAGCGTCGGCCAGGCAAGCAAGGCGCCAGCGGAAATCTGCACCAAGGGCAACGGCAGCGGAATCACCCGTCCGATCAGGCGCGAAACGCCAACCAACATGAGCATGATCAGGACGGTATAAGCGGTTTGCATAAAGCGGGGTTCCCGGAAAATCGACAGCATTGAGGCGTCATATTAGCCGCTTAGACTGCGCTCTGACCCTTGCACCAATGTCGCACGTGGTCACGGTAATCCCTATGGGGGCGAGCCGGCTCCGAGCAGCGTTCCGACGAATGCGAACTGAGCGCCACATTGAAGTTGGATGTGCCGCCGTCTTCGCGAGCAGGCTCGCTCCCACAGGTTTTATGCCTTGGCACAAATACAAACCCGACCACGGCCGCCGCGAAACCGTCCGGTCATGGCATAATCCGACACCTTTTTCTCCAGCACCTGTAAAGGGGGCGATTCCTTGACCGTTTCAAGCAAAACGTTGCACCTTTTCGGCATCAAAGCCTGCGACACCATGAAAAAGGCGCGCACCTGGCTCGATGAACACGCTGTCAGCTATGACTTTCATGATTACAAGGCGGTCGGTATCGACCGTGAACACCTGACCCAATGGTGCAACGAGCACGGCTGGGAAGTGGTGTTGAACCGTGCAGGCACGACCTTTCGCAAGCTCGACGACGAACGCAAAGCCGATCTCGACCAGTCGAAAGCCATCGAACTGATGCTCGCACAACCTTCGATGATCAAGCGCCCGGTGCTCGATCTCGGTGAACGAACCCTGATTGGCTTCAAGCCAGATATCTACGCGGCAGCTCTGAAGTAAGCGGCCCGTTTCAATTTGTTAGAGGTATCACCATGTCCACTACCCTGTTCAGCCTGGCCTTTGGTGTCGGCACTCAAAACCGTCAAGGCGCATGGCTGGAAGTGTTTTACGCTCAGCCATTGCTCAACCCGTCGGCCGAACTGGTCGCTGCCATCGCGCCGATTCTGGGTTACAGCGAAGGCAATCAGGCCATCGCCTTCACCACCGCCCAGGCATCGCAACTGGCTGAAGCCGTCAAAGGCGTCGATGCAACCCAGGCTGCCCTGCTGACCCGTCTGGCCGAGAGCCACAAGCCGCTGGTCGCCACCCTGCTGGCCGAAGACGCTCAGCTGTCGTCCACCCCTGAGGCTTACCTCAAGCTGCACCTGCTGTCCCATCGCCTGGTCAAGCCACACGGTCTGAACCTGGCCGGCATCTTCCCGTTGCTGCCGAACGTGGCCTGGACCAGCCAGGGCGCCATCGATCTGGCCGAGCTGGCCGAGCATCAGCTCGAAGCACGCCTGCGCGGCGAGCTGCTGGAAGTGTTCTCGGTGGACAAGTTCCCGAAAATGACCGACTACGTGGTTCCGGCCGGCGTGCGTATCGCCGATGCGGCACGTCTGCGCCTGGGCGCCTACGTGGGCGAAGGCACCACTGTGATGCACGAAGGTTTCATCAACTTCAACGCCGGCACCGAAGGCCCGGGCATGATCGAAGGCCGCGTATCCGCTGGCGTATTCGTCGGCAAGGGTTCGGACCTGGGTGGCGGTTGCTCGACCATGGGTACCCTGTCGGGCGGTGGCAACATCGTGATCAAGGTCGGCGAAGGCTGCCTGATCGGCGCCAACGCCGGTATCGGTATCCCGCTGGGCGACCGCAACACCGTCGAGTCGGGCCTGTACGTCACCGCCGGTACCAAAGTGGCGCTGCTGGACGAGAAAAACCAGTTGGTCAAAGTCGTGAAGGCTCGTGAACTGGCCGGTCAGACCGACCTGCTGTTCCGCCGCAATTCGGAAACCGGTGCCGTGGAATGCAAAACCCACAAATCGGCCATCGAACTGAACGAAGCGCTGCACGCTCACAACTAAGCGTTACACGACCAACTGTGGGAGCGAGCCTGCTCGCGAAGCTTTTCGGCGACCTCAAGGACGCCTTCGCGAGCAGGTTCGCTTCCACAGTGTCAGGCGTAAAGGCCGAACACCATGATGATTGCCTCCCCCTGGCGCGCCGATTTTCCGGCCATCGCCGCTCTGCAACGGCAAGACCAGACCTATCTGGACAACGCCGCCACCACGCAAAAACCTCAAGCCCTGCTGGATGCCCTGGCGCATTACTACGCCAACGGCGCGGCCAATGTGCATCGGGCGCAACACCTGCCAGGCGCCCACGCCACCCAGGCGTTCGAGGACAGCCGTCGCAAAGCCGCGCAATGGCTCAATGCCGGTGACCGCGGGCAGATTATCTTCACCCATGGCGCGACATCTGCGCTGAACCTCTTGGCTTATGGCCTGGAACCTCTATTCCATCCGGGCGATGAGATTGTCATCAGCGCCCTGGAGCATCACGCCAACCTGCTGCCGTGGCAGCAACTGGCCCACCGTCGCGAGCTGAAACTGGTGATCCTGCCATTGGATGCCAATGGCAGGATCGACCTTCAAGCCGCTACAGGGTTGATCGGCCCACGCACGCGCCTGCTGGCGGTCAGCCAGTTGTCCAACGTGATCGGCGCCTGGCAACCCCTGCCCGCGCTACTGGCGATGGCCAAGGCGCATAACGCCCTGACCGTGATCGACGGCGCCCAGGGCGTGGTCCATGGCCGGCATGACGTGCAGGCGCTGGGGTGTGACTTCTATGTGTTTTCCAGTCACAAACTCTACGGCCCTGATGGCCTGGGCGTGTTGTTCGGACGCAAAGAAGCCCTGCAACAGTTGCGTCCCTGGCAGTTCGGTGGCGAGATGGTGCTGGACGCCAACTACCAGGACGCCCGATTTCGTCCCGCACCGCTGGGTTTCGAGGCAGGCACGCCGCCGATCGCCAGCGTAATCGGCCTGGGCGCGACCCTGGATTACCTCGCGGGGCTCGATCAGGACGCCGTGTCTGCCCACGAAGCGGCGCTGCATGATTACTTGCTCAAGGGCCTGGAAGCGCGCAATGGCATCCGCCTGCTGGGCAAGCCGCAAGTGGCGCTGGCCAGTTTTACCATTGACGGTGTGCATAACTCGGATCTGGCGCATTTACTGACCGAACAAGGAATCGCAGTGCGCGCCGGCCATCATTGCGCTATGCCGCTGCTCAAAAGCCTGCACCTGGCCGGGGCGATTCGGGTGTCGTTGGCGTTGTACAACGATTCCGAAGATCTGGAACGGTTCTTTGAAGCGCTGGATCACGCGCTGGAGTTGCTGCGATGAGCTTGCCTGTCGAGGCCGTGAACGCATTGGAAGCCTTTCAGAAAGCACCAGGCTGGGAACAACGGACGCGCCTGTTGATGCAGTGGGGCGAACGTCTGCCCGCGTTGAACGATGTGGACATGTGCGAGGCCAATCGGGTGCACGGTTGTGAAAGCCAGGTGTGGCTGGTGGGCGAGTTGCAGAATGGCCGCTGGCTGTTCAGGGCCAACAGCGATGCACGCTTGATTCGCGGCTTGGTGGCGTTGCTGCTGGCGCGGGTCAACGGGTTGTCCGCGGCCGAGCTGCAGCAGGTGGATTTGGCGGACTGGTTCAATCAATTGGGGCTGGGTCGGCACTTATCTCAGTCACGCAGCAATGGCTTGAATGCAGTGCTTCAGCGGATGAATGAGTTGGCTGGATAATCGCCTTCGCGAGCAGGCTCACTCCCACAAGGGAAAGCATTCCTATGTGGGAGCGGGCTTGCCCGCGAAGAGGCCATCAGCCACACCCATCAAGCCTGAGGCTTGACCCGATCCGCCGGCCGCCGTACCCCCGCCACAATCTTGTCCACGGCCTTGGTCGCCGCGACCATGCCGAACGTCGCCGTCACCATCATCACCGCGCCAAAGCCTCCGGCGCAGTCGAGTTTCACGCCGTCGCCGACAAAACTCTTCTGCAGGCAAATGCTGCCGTCCGGTTTCGGGTAGCGCAATTGCTCAGTGGAAAACACGCACGGCACGCTGTAATGGCGGGTCACAGTTCGAGAGAAACCATAGTCGCGGCGCAAGGTGGAGCGTACTTTCGAGGCCAACGGGTCGTTGAAGGTCCGGTTCAGGTCGCAGACCTGGATCAGCGTCGGGTCGATCTGCCCGCCCGCGCCGCCGGTGGTGATGATCTGGATCTTGCGGCGTTTGCACCAGGCGATCAGCGCCGCTTTGGCGTTGACGCTGTCGATGCAGTCGATCACGCAGTCGATGTTCGGGGTGATGTATTCGGCCATGGTTTCGCGGGTGACGAAATCCGACACCGCGTGCACCGTGCAATCCGGGTTGATCCCGCGCAGACGCTCGGCCATTACCTCGACCTTGGGTTTGCCGACCGTGCTATCCAGCGCATGCAACTGACGGTTGGCGTTGCTGACGCAAACGTCGTCGAGGTCGAACAGCGAAATCTCGCCCACACCGCAACGGGCCATGGCTTCCGCCGCCCAAGAGCCGACGCCACCCACGCCAACGATCGCCACATGGGCGGCGCGCAGACGCTCGAGCCCTTCGACGCCATACAAACGGGCGATGCCAGCAAACCGCGGATCTTCTGTACTCATGACCATTACCTAAAAAACCGGCGCGCATTATAGGGCCGTCGGGCGTCAAGCACATCATTGCGCTATGACCGGATATCGTCCATGAAACTGCATCGAACGAAGATTTATCCTTCGAGCTCTAACGAAAGAACTTAAATCGACTTGGATTGCCCAATGTCCGGCATTTCCCTGTCCGATGTACGTTCAGTGAATTACCGGTGTAGGATGCGCGCCCTCTTGGCGGCAGCCGATCGTTCCCTCGTTCCACAGCCTTTGGAACCCGAAATAGCTATGTCATCGCGTAAATTTGGACTCAACCTGGTGGTGGTGCTCGCCATCGCTGCCTTGTTTACCGGCTTCTGGGCGCTGATCAATCGCCCGGTCACCACGCCCAACTGGCCTGAGCAAATCTCCGGCTTCTCGTATTCGCCGTTCCAGCAGGGTCAATTCCCTCAAAAAGAACAGTATCCGACCGACGATCAGATGCGTCGCGACCTGGAGATCATGAGCAAGCTGACGGACAACATCCGTACTTACTCGGTCGACGGCACGCTGGAGAACATCCCCAAACTGGCGGAAGAATTCGGCCTGCGGGTGACACTGGGGATCTGGATCAGTCCGGATCAGGAACGCAACGAACGGGAAATCACCCGCGCCATCGAAATCGCCAATTCTTCGCGCAGCGTAGTCCGCGTGGTTGTCGGTAACGAAGCCATTTTCCGTAAGGAAATCACCGCAGCCGAACTGAGCGTGATCCTTGATCGCGTCCGCGCTGCGGTGAAGGTGCCGGTGACCACCTCCGAGCAGTGGCACGTCTGGGAAGAACACCCGGAACTGGCCAAGCACGTCGACCTGATCGCCGCGCACGTTCTGCCTTACTGGGAATTCATTCCGATGGACAAGGCTGGGCAGTTCGTCCTCGACCGCGCCCGCGACCTGAAGAAGATGTTCCCGAAAAAACCGTTGCTGCTGTCCGAAGTCGGCTGGCCGAGCAATGGCCGCATGCGCGGCGGCGCCGACGCGTCGCCGGCGGACCAGGCGATTTACCTGCGAACCCTGGTCAACAAGCTCAACCGCCAGGGTTTCAACTACTTCGTGATTGAAGCCTTCGACCAGCCGTGGAAAGTCAGTGACGAAGGTTCGGTGGGCGCGTATTGGGGTGTGTTCAACGCCGCGCGCCAGCAGAAATTCAACTTCGAAGGCCCGGTGGTCGCCATTCCGCAATGGCGCGTGCTGGCCATCGGCTCGGTAGTACTGGCTCTGCTGTCGCTGACCCTGCTGATGATTGACGGCTCGGCCTTGCGCCAACGTGGCCGTACCTTCCTGACCTTTATTGCGTTCCTCTGCGGTTCGGTTCTGGTATGGATCGGCTACGACTACAGCCAGCAATACAGCACCTGGTTCAGCCTGACGGTGGGTTTCCTGCTCGCCCTCGGCGCGCTCGGGGTGTTCATCGTGTTGCTGACCGAAGCCCACGAACTGGCCGAAGCAGTCTGGATCCACAAGCGGCGCCGGGAATTCCTGCCAGTGGTCGGCGATTCGAACTATCGACCGAAAGTCTCGATTCATGTGCCCTGCTATAACGAGCCGCCGGAGATGGTCAAACAGACCCTCAACGCCTTGGCGAACCTCGACTATCCGGACTTTGAAGTCCTGATCATCGACAACAATACCAAGGACCCGGCGGTGTGGGAGCCGGTGCGTGATTATTGCGAAACCCTGGGCCCGCGCTTCAAGTTCTTCCACGTCGCGCCATTGGCCGGTTTCAAGGGCGGTGCACTGAACTACCTGATCCCGCACACCGCCAAGGATGCCGAGGTAATCGCGGTGATCGACTCCGATTACTGCGTGCATCCGAACTGGCTCAAGCACATGGTGCCGCACTTCGCCGATCCGAAAATCGCCGTGGTGCAGTCGCCGCAGGACTACCGCGACCAGAACGAAAGCACCTTCAAGAAGCTCTGCTACGCGGAATACAAAGGCTTCTTCCATATCGGCATGGTGACGCGCAACGACCGTGACGCAATCATCCAGCACGGCACCATGACCATGACCCGTCGCTCGGTGCTCGAAGAACTGGGCTGGGCCGACTGGTGCATCTGCGAAGACGCCGAGCTGGGCCTGCGGGTCTTCGAAAAAGGCCTGTCGGCGGCGTATTACCACGACAGCTACGGCAAAGGTTTGATGCCCGATACCTTCATCGACTTCAAGAAACAGCGCTTCCGCTGGGCCTATGGCGCGATCCAGATCATCAAGCGTCACACCCGCAGCCTGCTGCGCGGCAAGGACACCGAGCTGACCCGCGGCCAGCGCTATCACTTCCTCGCGGGCTGGTTGCCGTGGGTGGCGGACGGCATGAATATCTTCTTCACCGTCGGCGCATTGCTGTGGTCGGCGGCGATGATCATCGTGCCGCAACGGGTCGATCCGCCGCTGTTGATTTTCGCAATCCCGCCGCTGGCGCTGTTCGTGTTCAAGGTCGGCAAGATCATCTTCCTCTACCGTCGCGCGGTGGGCGTGAACCTGAAGGATGCGTTCTGCGCGGCACTGGCGGGACTTGCCTTGTCGCACACCATCGCCAAAGCGGTGCTGTACGGTTTCTTCACCAGCAGCATTCCGTTTTTCCGCACGCCGAAGAATGCCGACAACCACGGTTTCTGGGTGGCGATCTCGGAAGCCCGGGAAGAGCTGTTCATCATGCTGTTGCTGTGGGGCGCGGCGCTGGGGATCTTCCTGGTCAATGGCATGCCGAGCAACGACATGCGCTTCTGGGTGGCCATGTTGCTGGTGCAGTCGCTGCCTTACCTGGCGGCGCTGATCATGGCGTTCCTGTCGTCGCTGCCGAAACCGACCGCCGAAACCGAAACGGCGCCAGCGGTCTAAATCTTCACCGATGCACTAAACGGCGGCCAATGGTCGCCGTTTTGCTTTAAGATAACCGCCATTTTGCGGGGCTTGGCGTGATATCCATCCCTGTGGGAGCCAGCCTGCTGGCTTCCACATTCAGTCCGCGCCCATATTCAAGTTTTCCGGAGTTTTCCATGACGGCCCACGCCGACCTTTCGCCGACCCTTCAACTCGCCATCGATCTGATCCGCCGTCCGTCCGTGACGCCCGTCGACGCCGATTGCCAGAAGCAGATGATGCAGCGCCTGGGCGATGCCGGTTTTATGCTTGAGCCAATGCGCATCGAAGATGTGGATAACTTCTGGGCCACCCACGGCAAACACGACGGTCCGGTGCTGTGCTTCGCCGGTCACACCGACGTGGTGCCGACCGGTCCGGTGACCGCCTGGCAGATCGATCCGTTCAACGCCGTCATCGACGAGCACGGCATGCTCTGCGGTCGTGGCGCGGCCGACATGAAAGGCAGCCTCGCGTCCATGACCGTGGCGGCCGAGCGTTTCGTCGCCGACTACCCGGATCACAAGGGCAAGGTCGCTTTCCTGATCACCAGCGACGAAGAAGGTCCGGCACACCACGGCACCAAGGCGGTGGTTGAACGCCTGGCCGCGCGCAAGGAGCGTCTGGACTGGTGCATTGTCGGCGAACCGTCGAGCACCACCCTGGTGGGTGATGTGGTCAAAAACGGCCGTCGCGGCTCCCTTGGCGCCAAGCTGACCGTGCGCGGCGTGCAGGGCCACGTGGCCTACCCGCACCTGGCGAAAAACCCGATCCACCTCGCTGCCCCGGCTTTGGCGGAACTTGCCGCCGAGCATTGGGACCATGGCAACGATTTCTTCCCGCCGACCAGTTTCCAGATCTCCAACGTCAACTCCGGCACCGGCGCGACCAACGTGATTCCGGGTGACCTGGTGGCGGTGTTCAACTTCCGCTTCTCCACCGAGTCCACTGTCGAAGGCCTGCAGAAGCGCGTCGCCGACATCCTCGACAAACATGGCCTGGACTGGCACATCGACTGGGCGCTATCCGGCCTGCCGTTCCTCACCGAACCGGGCGCGCTGCTCGACGCGGTATCGTCGAGCATCAAGGACATCACCGGCCGCGACACCAAGGCGTCCACCAGTGGTGGCACCTCCGACGGGCGCTTCATTGCGACCATGGGCACGCAAGTGGTCGAACTGGGGCCGGTCAACGCGACCATTCACCAGGTCAACGAACGCGTGCTGGCAGCCGATCTCGATGTGCTGACCGAAATCTACTACCAGACCCTGATCAAGTTGCTTGCCTGATGCTCGCTTGCCCGATCTGCAACGAACCGCTCAATGCGGTAGACAACGGCGTGGCCTGCCCCGCCGGGCATCGTTTCGACCGTGCGCGCCAGGGTTACTTGAACCTGTTGCCGGTGCAACACAAGAACAGCCGTGACCCTGGGGATAACCAGGCAATGGTCGAAGCCCGCCGCGACTTTCTGAACGCCGGGCACTATGCGCCGGTGGCCAGGCGGCTGGCGGAACTGGCGGCCAGCTATGCGCCGCAGCGCTGGGTCGACATCGGTTGTGGCGAGGGTTACTACACCGCGCAAATCGCCGAGGCCTTGCCGGACGCCGATGGTTACGCCCTGGACATCTCTCGCGAGGCGGTCAAACGCGCCTGCAAACGCAACCCGCGGTTGACCTGGTTGATCGCCAGCATGGCCCGCGTGCCACTGGCGTCGAGCAGCTGCCAGTTCCTGGCCAGCGTTTTCAGTCCACTGGATTGGAACGAAGCCAAGCGTCTGCTAAGCCCCGGCGGCGGCCTGATGAAAGTCGGACCGACCAGCGGCCACCTGATGGAACTGCGCGAGCGGCTGTACGACGAAGTCCGGGAGTACACCGACGACAAGCATCTGGCCCTGGTGCCTGAAGGCATGGCGTTGAAGCACAGTGAAACCCTGGAATTCAAATTGACGCTTAGCAGCGGTCAGGACCGGGCGAACCTGCTGGCCATGACGCCCCACGGCTGGCGTGCCAGTGCCGAACGCCGGGAAGCGGTCATCGAACAGGCGGAGCCATTCGAGGTCACCGTCTCGATGCGCTACGATTATTTTGTTCTTCAGTAATTACACATTTTGGTCTTGGGCAATGGCCCAGGACCGGCTAAATCCGCGAATGGATTTTTCAGACACGCAGTGAGGACATCCATGCGCCAACCCGATATCGAGATTTACCTGAAAGACGCCGACGTCGATCACAAGGCCGTTTCCGCCTGGCTTGGCGAGGCATTGGGCCCGTGCACCGACTGGGTGCAGAAAGGCCAGACCTACAAGTGCAAGGCCGGTGACGTGCCGGTGACCTGGTTGCCCAAGGCCGTAGGAAAATGGAACAGCCTGTACCTGGAAAGTGACCAGACCCCGTGGGAGGACGACATCGCCTGCGCCCGCGCTGCGTTTGCCGCACTGAACGTCGAAGTGCGTTGCGCGCCGGGCAGTTGGGTCGAGGAAGAAGGTGAGGAGACGGCTGATCGCTGGATTCGCATCAGTGCCGATGGTGAAGAAGAAATCACCTGGAAAACGGCTTAAGACCGTACACAAACCAACTGTGGGAGCGAGCCTGCTCGCGAAGGCGGTGAGTCATTCAACATTGATGTCGACTGATCCACCGCTTTCGCGAGCAGGCTCGCTCCCACATTGTTTTTTGTGTTCTGAAGATTGGGTTTAAAGCCCCACCACATCCTCAGCCTGCAACCCCTTCTGCCCTTCCACCACCGCATATTCGACCTGCTGGCCTTCGGTCAGTGAACGGTGGCCTTCACCGCGAATCGCGCGGTAGTGCACGAACACATCCACCCCGTCCGCACGCTGAATGAAGCCGTAGCCCTTGGCGTCGTTGAACCACTTCACGTTGCCGGTTTCACGTGTTGCCATCTGTTCATACTCCCTTTTTATTATTGATCGGGCTTTTCGCAGGAAAGCCTCGGAACGTCAGCCTGCACATGCCGTCCCATGAAGGGCAGCGGCGACAGAGCGCCGAGTATATGTCAGACGTTTAATCTCTCAATAGCACTTTGATTGCCGCTTTTTTGCCGATTTTCGGCGAATCCGGCACACTAACGCGCTCCCGAGCAAACGCTCGGTTTTTTTCATTCACTCATGCAGATGCCGTATGACCCGTTCCCCGCTCCGCCGTCTAGTGTTTGGTACCCTGCGCCGACTGTTGTACCTCTGGGTTCGCTCGGAGACGATCAACCAGTCGTCGTTCACCCTCAACCTCGACCGCAGTCGCCCGGTGTTCTACGTCCTGCAAAATCCTTCGCTGACCGACCTCGCCGTGGTCGACGCCGAATGCAGCAAGGCCGGCCTGCCACGCCCGGTGCTGCCGGTGTCGGTGGGTAGCCTGCTGGAACCGGCGGCGTTCTTCTACCTGACGCCGGACCCGGACTGGCTCGGTCGCCAGGACAAACGCGGGGCGCCGCCGACCCTGACCCGCCTGGTCGGCGCCCTGAGCCAGAACGCCGCCGAAGACGCGCAGATCATTCCGGTCAGCGTGTTCTGGGGTCAGTCGCCGGACAGCGAATCGAGCCCGTGGAAGCTGCTGTTCGCCGACAGTTGGGCGGTTACCGGGCGTCTGCGTCGCTTGCTCAGCATCATCGTGCTGGGTCGCAAGACCCGCGTGCAGTTCTCCGCGCCCATCCATCTGCGCGAGCTGATCGAGCACAACAAGGGCCACGAGCGCACCGTGCGCATGGCCCAACGCATCCTGCGGGTGCATTTCCGCAATCTGAAAGCGGCCGTGATCGGCCCGGACATTTCCCACCGGCGCAATCTGGTCAAAGGCCTGGTCAACCAGCCGCTGGTCAAGCAGGCGATCCTCGACGAAGCCGAGCGCGAAAACATCTCCCCGGAGAAAGCCAAGGCCCAGGCCCTGCGCTACGGTAACGAAATCGCCTCGGACTACACCTACACCGCGATCCGCTTCATGGAAGTGGTGCTGAGCTGGTTCTGGAACAAGATCTACGACGGTATCAAGGTCAACAACATCGAAGGCGTGCAAAAGGTCGCCCCGGGGTATGAAGTGATCTATGTGCCCTGCCACCGCAGCCACATCGACTACCTGCTGCTGTCCTATCTGCTGTTCCGCAACGGCCTGACCCCACCGCACATCGCCGCCGGGATCAACCTGAACATGCCCGGGATCGGCGGCCTGCTGCGCCGTGGCGGCGCGTTCTTCATGCGCCGCACCTTCAAGGGCAACCCGCTGTACACCTCGGTGTTCAATGAATACCTGCACACCCTGTTCACCAAGGGCTTCCCGGTGGAGTACTTCGTCGAAGGCGGCCGCTCGCGCACCGGGCGCATGTTGCAACCGAAAACCGGGATGCTGGCGATCACCCTGCGCAGTTTCCTGCGCTCCTCGCGCATGCCGATCGTGTTCGTACCGGTGTACATCGGCTATGAGCGCGTGCTGGAAGGTCGCACTTATCTGGGTGAATTGCGTGGGGCAAGCAAGAAGAAGGAATCGATCTTCGACATCTTCAAAGTCATCGGTGCACTCAAGCAGCGTTTCGGCCAGGTGGCCGTGAACTTCGGCGAGCCGATCAAACTGGCGGAGTTCCTCGACAGCGAACAACCGGACTGGCGTAAACAGGAACTCGGTCCGCAGTTCAAACCGGCCTGGCTCAATGAAACCACCAACCGCCTCGGTGAAAAAGTCGCGCAGCATCTGAACGAAGCAGCAGCGATCAACCCGGTCAACCTCGTAGCGCTGGCGCTATTGTCCACCAGCCGCCTGGCGCTGGACGATCGCGCCATGGCGCGGGTACTCGACCTCTATCTGGCACTATTGCGCAGGGTGCCGTACTCGCCGCACACCACGCTGCCTGAGGGTGACGGTCGGGCACTGATCGAACATGTGAAGGATATGGATCTGCTGTCCGAGCAGAGCGATGCCCTGGGCAAGATTCTCTATCTGGACGAGCAGAATGCCGTCCTGATGACCTACTACCGTAACAACGTGCTGCACATCTTCGCACTGCCGGCGCTACTGGCAAGTTTCTTCCAGAGCGCATCGCGCATGAGCCGCGAACAGATCCTGCGCTACACCCGCGCGCTGTACCCGTACCTGCAAGCAGAGCTGTTCATTCGCTGGTCGCTGGACGAACTGGACGGGGTGATCGATCAATGGCTGGAGGCGTTCGTCGAACAAGGCCTGCTGCGCTTCGAGAACGACGTTTACCTGCGTCCGGCGCCGAGTTCGCGGCATTTCGTGCTGCTGACGCTGCTGTCGAAAAGCATCGCCCAGACCTTGCAGCGTTTCTACATGACCGTTTCCCTGCTGCTCAACAGCGGCCAGAACAGCATCAGCGCCGAAGAACTGGAGGACCTGTGCACGGTCATGGCCCAGCGCCTTTCGATCCTGCATGGCCTCAACGCCCCGGAGTTCTTCGATAAGAGCCTGTTCCGCCACTTCATCCAGACTATGCTCGATCTCGAGGTGTTCAAGCGCGACGAGGCCGGCAAGCTGGGCTACCACGAACTGCTCGGCGAACTGGCCGAGGGCGCGGCGAAACGGGTGTTGCCGGCAGAGATTCGCCTATCGATCCGCCAGGTGGCGTTGCATCGCAGTGAAGATGCGGCCGACCAACCTGTGGCAAAACCCGAGACCTGATGTAAATCTAATGTGGGAGCGGGCTTGCTCGCTTCCACATTAATTGGAGATCTGCGATGAAAAAACTCTCTCTTCTAGCCATGACTGCTCTGCTGGGAGCCTGCCAGTCAATGCAGCCTGCCGCTAAAGCCAGCCTCGACGGCGAAGTCTTCTACCTGCAACGCATCGCACTGCCACCGACGGCGGTCCTCAGCGTCAGCCTCCAGGACATCACACTCGCTGATGCCCCGGCCAAGGTCATCGATGAACAACGTGGCCCAGTCAAAGGCCAGGTACCGCTGCCGTTCCACCTGAGCTACGACCCTCAGAAGATCGAGCCCAATCACCGTTATTCGATCAATGCGCGCATTGAAGTCGATGGCAAACTGCTGTTCATCACCACCGAGAATCACGCCGTGCGACTGGACGGCACCGATCCACAGCCTGTGAAGGTCCGCGTCGACGCGGCTCGATAAGTCTTTTTGAAAAAGGAAGTTGCCATGCTCCGCCCTACCCTCCGCTTTGCCGGCTTGTGCGCAGGTTTGATGATCTGCGCCAGCGCGATGGCGCTGTCGCTCAGCGACCTGTCACAAAAAGACGCCACCGGCGGTCTCAAGGACGCTCTGACCCAAGGCGCGCAACTGGCCGTGAAACAACTCGGCACACCAGGCGGATTCAGCAACAACCCGGACGTGAAAATCGAGCTGCCAGGCAAACTGGGCAAAGTCGCCAGCAAGATGAAACAGTTCGGCATGGGTGACCAGGTCGATCAACTGGAAACCAGCATGAACAAAGCGGCGGAAACCGCTGTCGTCCAAGCCCAGCCAATCCTCGTCGATGCCGTGAAAAAAATGACGGTAGACGATGCCAAGGGCATCCTCAGCGGCGGCAACGACTCGGCCACCCAGTACCTGAACAAAACCAGTCGCGAACAGATCCGCGCCAAGTTCCTGCCGATCGTCAAACAAGCCACCGACCAGGTCGGCCTGGCCCAGCAGTACAACTCGTTCGCCGGGCAAGCTGCGACCATGGGCGTGATCGATACGAAGAATGCCAACATCGAAAGCTACGTCACCGAACAGGCGCTGAACGGCTTGTTCGAAATGATCGGCAAGCAGGAAGAAACCATCCGCAACAACCCGGCGGCTGCGGCGACCAGTTTGGCGAAGAAGGTGTTTGGTACTTTGTAATTTTTAGCTGATGGCAACACCACAATAGCCCGCTGAACCTGTGAAGGTCAGCGGGCTATTTCGTTGACTATTGCTGCGGATCAAGGTGATCCAGCACCTCGCTCACCGATAGCTGCGCCAGGACAATCATCTGTTGAATACCAAGCACCAGATTACACGTCGGGCCAGTCAGGCTGGACGACAATTCCGTCGCCATCACATTCGCCGAAGTAAGGGTTTCAAAGGCATGGACTAGAAGGGTTTCGGAGTTTACGCCTGGGTGAATGGTGAAAATTGGGCAGGGACGGCGAGGGGTTTTCACCAGCGGTTCGGAACTTGTTTCTGGGGGATTTGGGCTGTGTTTGATCATTGTGAAGCTCCTAACGAAAGTTGGAGCGGCCAGCATCACTTGCAGATGATGGGTGGCAGCTGTGTGCGGGTCTGCAAGACCGAGTCGTTAGGCAACCTCGGCAGACCCGAAGATCTCCCGCACACAGCCACCATAAATCAATGGACGCTGATTAAAGCGTCGCGATTATAGGTGTGCCTGTAGGCGCCTAACAAATTATCGGCGGGCTTGCAGTCCCGGTCGCTGAATGGCAGCGACGGACACAGGCTAGTGATCGAGGTTCCGACGGACAACCTGAAAGTGTTGTGGGAAGGTTCTGAAGATTTGATTGAGCGATAAACATCTTTGGCAGTGAGACCGTCTTCGCGAGCAGGCCCGCTCCCACCATTGGACCGTGTTCAACTGGGAGGGATTGGTTGGCTGTCAGACCGCCATCGCTGGCAAGCCAGCTCCCACAGAGATTGCGTGTATTCGTAAAAATCAGTCCAACTGTCAGGTCGCCATCGCGGGCAAGCCTTGCTCCTACAAAAGCAAAAGCAAGAGCAAACCACAAACACCACCCCCGCTCTTCACCACTCATCAGGCCGAGCGTTAGCTCGCCTTCAGCTCTTGATCTTGATCCACCCGCCCCTTCGGCAGGCTGAGTGGAGGTATTCATCCGGGGATTGGCGCGCAGCGCCGTTCGACGCAGTCGAACACGCTGCATGCAGGTGCAGCGCAGCAAACCGGAGGGCAGTGTCCCCGGATGGATGCCGGAGCGAAGGAACGCCGAGCCTCAGCGAGGTGCCGGACGCTCGGGGCGAGCGTTTTTTTGGTTACTTTTTTTAGGCGCTTGTAAAAAAAGTGACTCGCCGTAAGGGCGAAACCATAAGCGGCCGTTACCGCAGAAACGGATATGTACTCAATCATCCAGGAGCTTGGTCGGCCCGAAGGCCGCCAAGTCCACCCACTCAAGCCGATTCTTTCTTGACCCTGAACCAAGCCGCATACAAAGCCGGCAAGAACAACAGCGTCAACGCCGTAGCCACAATCAACCCACCCATGATCGCCACCGCCATCGGCCCGAAAAACACACTGCGCGACAACGGAATCATCGCCAGAACCGCGGCCAGTGCCGTCAACACAATCGGCCTGAACCGTCGCACCGTGGCCTCGATGATCGCCTGCCAAGGCTTGAGCCCGGCCGCGATGTCCTGCTCGATCTGATCCACCAGAATCACCGAGTTACGCATGATCATCCCCGACAAGGCGATGGTCCCGAGCATGGCGACAAAACCGAACGGCTGACGGAACACCATCAGGAACAGCGTCACCCCGATCAGCCCCAACGGCGCCGTCAGAAACACCATCACCGTGCGTGAGAAACTTCTCAGTTGCAGCATCAGCAAGGTCAGCACCACCACGATGAACAACGGCACACCAGCCTTCACCGAGTTCTGTCCGCGCGCGGAATCTTCCACGGTGCCGCCGACATCCAGCAAATAGCCGTCCGGCAATTCGGCGCGGATCGGATCGAGGGTCGGCATGATTTGCTGCACCAGCGTCGCCGGTTGCTCCTTGCCATAGATGTCGGCGCGCACGGTCACGTTGGGCAGGCGATTACGGTGCCAGATCACACCTTCTTCAAAGCCGTATTCCAGGGTCGCTATCTGCGACAGGGCGACGCTGCGACCGTTGTCGGTCGGTACTGCCAGGCTCGGCAGCAACGACAGTTCGGTGCGTTCATGCAAGGTGCCGCGCAAGAGGATCTCGATCAATTCGTTGTCTTCGCGATACTGACTGACGCTGGAACCGGTGAGCGAGCTCTGCAGGAACCGCGACAGGTTCGCCGTGCTCACGCCCAGCGCCCGGGCACGGTCCTGATCGACGTTCAGGTACACGACCTTGCTCGGCTCTTCCCAGTCCAGGTGAACGTTGACCACGTGCGGGTTCTCTCGAACCTTGGCCGCGACTTTGCGGGCCAGCGCGCGGACTTCCTCGATATGCTCGCCGGTCACCCGGAACTGCACTGGATAACCCACCGGCGGACCGTTTTCCAGGCGTGTGACCCGCGAGCGCAGAGCCGGGAATTGTTCGTTGAGCGTGGCGATCAACCAGGTGCGCAGGGTTTCGCGCTCCTCGATGGTCTTCGCCAGCACCACGAATTGGGCGAAGCTCGCTGCCGGCAGTTGCTGATCCAGCGGCAGGTAAAAACGCGGTGAACCGGTGCCGACGTAAGCCACATAGTTGTCGATCCCGGCCTTGTCCTTGAGCAACGCTTCGAGGCGCTTGACCTCCTCGGCGGTGTTGCTCAGAGAAGCGCCTTCGGCCAGCTTCAGATCGACCATCAACTCCAGTCGGCCCGACGCCGGGAAAAATTGCTGCGGCACAAAACGGAACAGGACCACAGAGGCGACGAACAAAATCACCGTCGCCGCGATCACGGTTTTGCGCCGACGCACGCACCACTCCACCAGCCGCCGGACCCGCTCATAAAACGGTGTACCGTAAGGGTCTGGCTGATCAGGACCGTGTTTGGCCGCGTGAATTTTCGCCAGATCCGGCAGGAGTTTTTCCCCGAGGTACGGTACGAACACCACCGCCGCCACCCATGACGCCAGCAGTGCAATGGTCACCACCTGAAAGATCGAGCGAGTGTATTCGCCAGTACCGGATTGCGCGGTGGCGATCGGCAGGAACCCGGCTGCGGTGATCAGCGTACCGGTAAGCATCGGGAACGCGGTGCTGGTCCAGGCATAGCTCGCTGCCTTGACCCGGTCGAAGCCCTGCTCCATTTTGATCGCCATCATTTCCACGGCGATGATCGCGTCGTCCACCAGCAAGCCCAGCGCCAACACCAGCGCGCCGAGAGAAATCTTGTGCAGGCCGATGCCGAGGTAATACATGGTGGCGAAGGTCATCGCCAACACCAGCGGAATCGCCAGGGCGACCACCATGCCGGTGCGCACGCCCAGGGAGAAAAAGCTCACCAGCAACACAATCGCCAAGGCCTCCACCAATACCCGGACGAACTCTCCGACACCGGTCTTCACCGCCGCCGGTTGATCGGAAACCTTGCGCAGCTGCATGCCGGCCGGCAGGTTTTTCTGGATGCGGGCGAATTCGACTTCCAGGGCTTTGCCCAAGACGAGAATGTCGCCGCCGTCCTTCATGGCCACGGCCAGTCCGATAGCGTCTTCAGCCATGAAGCGCATGCGCGGCGCCGGCGGATCGTTGAAACCACGGCGCACATCGGCCACGTCGGAGATACGGAAGGTGCGATCCCCGACGCGGATCGGAAAGCTTTTTATCTCGTCGACAGTCTGAAAATTCCCCGAGACCCGCAGCTGCAATCGCTCGCTGCTGGTTTCGAAAAAGCCGGCGGTGGACACCGCGTTCTGCTCTTCAAGCGCCTGCTGCACCACGGCCAACGGCAACCCCAAGGTCGCAAGTTTGACGTTGGACAGCTCGATCCAGATTTTTTCATCCTGCAAGCCGAGCAGGTCGACCTTGCCCACGTCCTTGACCCGTTGCAGCTGGATCTGGATGCGGTCGGCGTAATCCTTGAGCACGGCGTAGTCGAACCCGTCACCGGTCAAGGCGTAGATATTGCCGAAGGTGGTGCCGAATTCATCGTTGAAGAACGGCCCTTGAATACCCGGCGGCAAGGTGTGACGGATGTCGCTGACCTTCTTGCGCACCTGATACCAGAGTTCCGGGATGTCCACCGAGTGCATGGAGTCGCGGGCAATGAACGTCACTTGGGATTCACCTGGGCGCGAAAACGACACAATGCGTTCGTACTCGCCGGTTTCCATCAGCTTCTTTTCAATGCGTTCGGTGACCTGGCGCGAAACTTCCTGCGCCGTGGCGCCCGGCCAGTTGGTACGGATTACCATGGCCTTGAAGGTAAACGGCGGGTCTTCACTTTGACCGAGCTTGGTGTAGGACAGCGCGCCAACGATTGCCAGCAACAGCATCAGGAACAGTACGATCTGGCGGTTACGCAACGCCCATTCGGAAAGATTGAAGCCCATCGGGGATTACTCCTTGTCCGCCAGATTGACCACGCGGTTGGAGCGATCCACCGGGCGCACCTGCTGCCCGTCGAGCAACACATGGACACCAGCGGCCACCACCCAGTCGCTGGCGTTGAGGCCTTCAAGCACCGGAACGGTTTTCTCACCAAAAGCGCCGACCCGCACCGGGGTCTTTTTCAGGGTGTTGTTGGCGCTGACGACCCAGACGTAGGTCACGCCGTTTTCCGCGGTCAGCGCAGACAGCGGCACCGACAGCGGAACCACTTCGGCGGTCTGTACGAACACCCGGGCACTCTGGCCCAGCTCGGCGGGGACTTTGCCACCGGTAAACGCGATGCGGGCGGCGAAGGTGCGGGACTTCGGATCGGCAGAGGGAGACAGTTCGCGAATTTTCCCGGCAAAGCGCTGGTCCGGTTGCGTCCACAACTCCACCGACACAGGCTGGCCGACCTTGAAGCGACCGAAGTTCTGCTCCGGCAGGCTGATCAACACTTCGCGCTCGCCATCGGTAGCCAGGGTGAACACCGTTTGCCCGGCAGCCACCACTTGCCCGACTTCCACCGAACGCTTGGCTACCACACCGTCCTGGGGTGCACGCAATACGGCGTAGCTGGCCTGGTTACTGGACACGTTGAATTCGGCTTTGATCTGCTTGAGACGGGCCTCGCCGGAACGGTAAAGATTTTCATGATTGTCGTACTGCGAGCGGCTGACCAACTGACGTTCCATCAGGGTTTTGTAACGGTCACGCTCGGCACGCACCATATTCAGATTGGCTTCGGCGGCCGCGACCTGGGCGCGGGTGGCTTCCAGTTGCAGGCGCACATCTTGCGGATCGAGCTCAGCCAAGGGCTGATCGGCCTTGACCCGCTGCCCTTCCTCGACCAGTCGTCGACTGACTTTGCCGCCGATGCGAAACGCCAGGTCCGGCTCATAGCGGGCGCGAACTTCACCCGGGTAGCTTTCCGTCGCCTGGGCCGAAGGCTCTGGCTGAACCACCATGGCCGGGCGAACGCTGGTTTGGGGCGCCTCTTCGTGACCACACGCCGTCAAAAAAAACGCCAGGGCGACTGGCAACGCGAGGGGCAAGGCATAGCGGAACATGGTGAAGGACCTTTCGCTAATGGTGCTTGGAATAATTATACTGACCAGTATGTTATTAATAGCAAACTCACCAGTCCAGTAATAAAAGCGCATATGCCGAACAATCTTTCAGCACCCAGCGGACCCGGCCGCCCCAAGGATCTGGCCAAGCGCCAGGCGATCCTCGACGCAGCGAAGACGCTGTTTTTGACCAAGGGATATGCCAACACCAGCATGGACGCTGTGGCCGCGGAGGCGGGCGTGTCAAAGCTCACCGTCTACAGCCATTTCAACGACAAGGAGACGCTGTTCTCCGCCGCCGTGGTGGCCAAGTGCGAAGAGCAACTGCCGACGCTGTTTTTCGAGTTGCCGGACGGCGTGGCGGTGGACACCGTGCTGCTGAACATCGCCCGCGGTTTTCACCTGCTGATCAACAGTGACGAGTCGGTGAACCTGCACCGCTTGATCATGACCTTGGGCAGCCAGGACCCGAAACTCTCGCTGATCTTCTTCGAGGCCGGCCCGGAACGGATGCTGCACGGTATGGAGCGGTTGCTGAGCAAGGTCGATGAGAGTGGCGTGCTACGTATCGACAAACCGCGCAATGCGGCGGAACACTTCTTCTGCCTGCTCAAGGGGGCGGCTAATTTCCGGTTGTTGTATGGCTGTGGCGAGCCATTGACCGGGCAAGCGGCGGAGAGCCATGTGCGGGAGGTTGTGGAGTTGTTTATGCGGGCTTACAGGCCGGATTAGCCTGACAAATTTCGATCGACTGGTCTGACGCCTTCGCGAGCAGGCTCGCTCCCACACTGGTTCTATGTCGTAGATCCCCTGTGGGAGCGAGCCTGCTCGCGAAGAAGGCGACGCGGTCTCAGGGCTTGAGTGCCTTCTTCGGGTAGATGTCATACCGACTGGATTTGCCATCCAGCGCATGACTCGGCTTGGGCCCTTCAATGCACGGCGCCTTGCGCGGGCGTTTGACCACGACCCGGTGCGTGGCCAAGGCCAGTGCAGCCTCAAGCAATGCCGGTGCATCCGGGTCATCGCCCACCAAGGGTCGGAACAGGCGCATTTCCTTTTTCACCAGCGCGGTTTTCTCACGGTGCGGGAACATCGGGTCGAGGTAGATCACCTGCGGCGGCTCACCCTCCCAGTTGCGCATCACCTCAATCGAATTACCCTTGAGCAAGCGCATGCGCGCCACGATCGGGGCCACCTCGAAATCTTCCGCGCCACGGGCCAAACCATCCTCGAGCAACGCCCCGATCAACGGCTGACGCTCGATCAGGCTCATCTCGCAGCCCAGACTGGCCAGCACGAACGCGTCCTTGCCCAGCCCCGCCGTGGCATCCAGCACCCGCGGACGCACACCCTGGGCGATACCAACGGCCTTGGCGATCATCTGCCCACTGCCGCCACCGTACAACCGGCGATGGGCCGCGCCACCCTCGACAAAGTCCACCCGCACCGGTCCCGGTGCATCCGGGCCGAGCTGCTGCAGCTGCAAGCCCTGGTCGCCCACCTGCAACGCAAACTCACCGTCATCCACCTGCAGCGGCAGGCCAAGGCGCTCGGCCCAGTGTTCGGCCTGTGGCTGAAAGGTCGAGGCCAAGGCTTCGACATGGATGCGGCACGCCGCCGGTTGCTCAATCATGGGAAAACACGCTCAAAAAATTAATGATCGGCAAAAACTGCCGATAACAAAACTATCGAGCATTTTGCCAGAGCTGAGCGTCGACCGAGAGAAATGTCAGACATTCAACCCACATTCACAGGTTTTATCTCGCCCTACGGCGACTACAACCTGCGAAACACCCAGGCACTGAGCGGCGTCAGCCACATCTGGCAGGATTTCTTTGCCCGGGCGCTGGCCGAACAGTCGGGTGAAGTGCTGCCGCAATCGCTGAATTTTCCACCGGTGGATCTCGAAAGTCCGGTCGAACCCACGGTCGGCAGCGATCTGCTGGCACACATCATTTCCCAGCGCGAATGCGACGTGAAGGACACTGAAATTCGTCCGCCCGAGCCGCTGTTCCTGCCGATTGCCGAATTAGAAATGGACCTGGCCGACAAGCCGTTCCCACCGTTCCCGCCGGAAGAAATCGTCGCCCAGCAGAAACAGCAGGACTTCGAAAGCGGCTGGGTGCGTCCGATCGTACTGACCGCCGGCCAGCCTTTGCCGGAAGCCGGCCCGGCACCGCAACCGCGTCCGCTGCACTTGCCGATCGCCGAGTTCGAACTCGACCTGCTGGACAAACCCTTCCCGCCGTTCTCCCCCGAGGAGTTGGTGGAACAACAGAAACAACTCGATTTCGATAATGGCTGGGCGCGCCCGATCATCCTGCAGAACCTGCGCCTGGCGGCCTGATCATCGACAACGCCACCACGGTCCGACGTCCAGATGAAAGTGATTGCGATGGGCCGCGTTGTAATCCGGGCTCAACACCACGCTGAACAGACCACAGGCGCCATCGCGGACCCGCCTTAGAAACTGCGCATCCTGATTATCCTTGGGCCAATCCTTGAGCACGCTGATGGCTCGACCATCGGCCAGGCGGAAACCGGCAATGTCCAGCGCATTGGCCGACGCATGCTGGCTGAGCCTGCCATTCTCACGGCCATAGACGTTGCGGCAGGCAAAGCTGCCCAGATGATCGACCCGCGCGACCGCCTGCCCATAGACCGCCTGCGCCGCCGGTTGCAGGGCGTGATGTTCGAACAGTGCAAACGACACCGCCAGACGACAACTGGCGAGGAAACTGCTGCTCAGCGCCACATCGCCGCCCTGTACGCGCAAGGCATCGGTCAGCGGACACTTGGCATCGGGGCTGTCTGCCTGACGGGTCGCGCGCAATCCTGAACTGCTCAAAGCCTGTTCACACAGTTGCGGATCGTCGCGCAGGCGCATCAGTTTGTAGCGGGTCAGCAGATTCGGTGGCGCCTTCACATCCAGCGGCGCCCAGGGATTCCACTGCGGCGGCAGCGACACCCATCCTCGCCAGACACTCACCCCCGCCGCGCCGATGACCGACAGCATCAGCAACAGCCACCACCGAAACCGCATCGTCAGCCTTTATACAATTGATTGGCCTGCGCATAGGGCATGGACCGCGACGTGAACCCGAACGTGCCCGATTTCTGGATCTCTTCGGCGGCACGGTAAAACTCGCCCAGCGCCGCCAATGCCAGCGCCGAACCGACGCTGATGCGCTTGACGCCCATTTCGCCAAGCGCCTGCACCGTCAGCTTCAAGCCACCGGACATCAGCACATTGACCGGTTTCGGCGCCACGGCACGGACCACGGTCAGTACCTCTTCAGCGCTACGCAACCCCGGTGCATACAACACGTCCGCGCCGGCTTCAGCAAAGGCCTGCAAGCGACGGATCGTGTCATCGAGATCCGGATTGCCATGCAGAAAATTCTCGGCCCGGGCCGTCAGTGTGAAAGGGAAAGGCAAGCTGCGAGCAGCAGCGACGGCGGCCTCGATGCGCGCTACGGCATGCTCGAAGCAATAGATCGGGGTGTCTTCACGTCCAGTGAAGTCCTCGATGGAGCCGCCGACGGCACCCGCTTCGGCTGCCTGCACAATGCTTTTGGCGCACTCGACAGGATCATCGGCAAACCCGTTTTCCAGATCGACCGCGACCGGCAGGTGGCTGGCGGCGACAATCGCCCGGACGTTGGCCAGGGTGTCGTCCAGGGTCAACCCGCCATCGGGACGGCCCTGGGAAAAAGCGTAACCGGCGCTTGTGGTCGCCAGCGCCTCGAAACCCAGGCTGGCGAGCATTTTTGCCGAGCCGGCATCCCAGGGGTTGGGGATCACAAAAACGCCGTCGCGTTCATGCAAGGCTTTGAAGGCTTGGGCTCGAAGGGTTTGCGCGTCCATTGGCAGCTCCTGGAAAAAGGCGAACGAATCCGCTTTCAGAGCAGGCCAAGTTGCTCGGCGGCGGGCTCTCTGTATAGCTCAGGCAGCGGCGGCAAGCCAGGCAAACGCAGCATCAATCGGGCGTGGAAACGTTGCGCCAGCTTCGCCGCCAGCACGTTGTCAGCGGTGTGCAGGAAGATATAGGGCGTGCGCCCCTCCTCAATCCACAGGGCGATTTTCTCCACCCACGGCAGCAGAAACGGATCGTTGGCCTCAAGCATCGGGTGGCCGATGAAGCGCACTTGCGGGAACGGGGTAAACGCCGCCGGGCGTGGTGGGACCCTGGGCTTTTTCGATTGGGCGTGAAGTACTGAAGGTTCGGTCGAGGTGCAGCTGAACAATGCGCGCGGATCGAGGCAAATACGCTCGACGCCGCGATCCAGCAACAGGCGATTGAGCATCCGCTCGCTGTCGCCCTTGGCAAAGAAATCGTCATGCCGCACTTCCACCGCCAAGGGTCGCTGCAAGGCATCGATAAATCCGGCCAGCTCGTGCAAGCGCTGCGGCGTGAAACTTTTCGACAGCTGCAACCACAGCGGCGAGACCCGCTCACCCAACGGTCTGAGTAACTGGGTGAAGGTTTCGGCAGCGGTCAGTTGGTCGCGCAGGTCACCGCCGTGGCTGATGTCGCCGGGGAATTTGGCGGTGAAGCGAAAGTGCTCGGGCATGGTGTCGGCCCAGCGCTGCACGGTGCTGGCAGCCGGGCTCGCGTAGAAGGTCGTGTTGCCTTCCACGGCGTTGAACACTTGTGAATAGAGATCGAGAAACTCGGTGGGTTTGGCGTCAGGCGGGTACAGGTAATCGCGCCAGGCGTTTTCACTCCAGGACGGACAGCCGAGGTAGTAAGGCAGCATCAGATGTACAGGTCGAGCCCCATGACTTCCGCATCCCAGTCAACGAAACCGGCGGTGCTGAGATAGCTGGCCAGAGCCATCGCCACACTTTTGCTCATGGCGCGGTGGTAAAGCATGTCTTGCTGACGGGCGGGCAGATTGCTCAGGCGTTGCGCAGACGCTTTGGCGCGGGCGGCCAGTTGTTCTTCGGAGGGAAATTCCAGCTCGCCCTCGATATCGAGGGATTCATCTTCCACCACGTGGCCTTTGCGCGGCTTGCGTTTGATGGGGTAGGACTGAGAGGAAATGCCGTCTATACGCATAATTTCATGCTCGGTATCAGTGATGGCAGTTTAGTGGCGCACAACCCACTTCGCAAACCGCCGAGTGATAACTAGAACACATAAAAGACAAAAGGTTTAAAACCCGGGTTAGAAAACGACGATTGGTGTTTGCCCGCGATTGAACCCACTCCATTCTGAAAAACTAACGCGCTTTGGGCGTCGCCACTTTATCGCGCAGATAGACCGGCTGCGCCTCATCGGCGACGATCGCCTCACCGCGCTCCCAGGCAAACCGGGCCAGCGTCAGCAAGTCTTCGGCGTGAGGCAACATGCCCGCGTCCTGGCCGATAAGGCTGACGCCAATACGCTCGCCATAGCCCCAGCCGGTGCCTGCGCCGAACCATTCGCCGCTGGCATCGACCGGCAATGCAGCCGACTCGGGTGGCAGAACCGCCTCGGCACCGACCAGCCGCATCTCCCCTGCTGTCTCGCGGTAGCAACCCCAATACACTTCGTCCATACGCGCATCAATGGCAGCCGCCACCTGGCTTGCACCGTGTTCGCGATAAGCGCGCTGGGCCAATACGGCGAGGTTCGACACCGGCAGCACCGGACGATCCAGGGCAAACGCCAATCCCTGCACCACACCGATGGCGATGCGCACGCCAGTGAATGCACCCGGCCCGCGACCGAACGCAATGGCATCGACCGCCTGCAACGTGGTCCCGGCGTCGGCCAGCAACTGCTGGATCATCGGCAGCAGCTTCTGCGCATGCAGGCGCGGGATCACCTCGTAATGGCTCGTCACTTTGCCGTCATGCAGCAAGGCAACGGAGCAAGCTTCAGTCGCGGTGTCCAGGGCCAGCAAGGTGCTCATCGATGTTTCCGTAAGATGGGTGGTGAAAAGAGGGATCAGAAAAAAGTGCGTCAGTATAAACAACTACGGCCCGCAAGCGGGCCGTGGATGATGCAGCGAATCAGGTTTTTCAGCTCAGGGCTGCCAGCACCTTGGCGGTGATCGCTTCAACCGAACCGACACCTTCGATGTGGCTGTACTTCGGCTTGCCGTTGGCAGCCGACAACTTCTGGTAGAAATCCACCAGCGGCTTGGTCTGCGAGTGGTAGACCGACAGGCGATGACGCACGGTTTCTTCAGTGTCGTCCTTGCGCTGCACCAGCTCTTCACCGGTGATGTCGTCTTTGCCAGCGATTTTCGGCGGGTTGTAGACGATGTGGTACACGCGGCCGCTGGCCTCGTGGACACGGCGACCGGCGATACGTTGCACGATCTCTTCGTCTTCCACAGCGATCTCGACCACTGCATCCAGCTCCACGCCAGCCGTCACCAGGGCTTCAGCCTGAGGAATGGTGCGCGGAAAACCGTCGAACAGAAAACCGTTGGCGCAGTCGGACTGGGCGATGCGGTCCTTGACCAGGGCGATGATCAAGTCATCGGAGACCAGGCCGCCGGCATCCATGATGCTCTTGGCCTTGATGCCCAGCTCGGTGCCGGCCTTGACCGCCGCACGCAACATGTCACCGGTGGAGATTTGCGGAATGCCGAATTTTTCAGTGATGAACTTAGCCTGAGTACCTTTACCGGCCCCGGGAGCTCCCAGCAGAATGACGCGCATCGATGTGCTCCTCAATTTTTATATGGATAACGTCGGATTCGCCTCGTGGGGCCAATCTCAAAAAACAGGGTCGTGGCCGCCCAAACGGCCAAAGGCTGATCAAGATACACAGCAGGCTGCGCCCACACAAGCCGCCAAAAGTCGGAGAAACCGCCCCTTCCGGTGACCGTTCGGCGCGGTTTCCCAAGTCGCAACCCCATCATTAACTGTCGCCTGGCCGTACTTTTATAGCGACCGGTCATCGGCGTCCGACGTACGCATCGCACGCCTGCCCCCACGGCAAAAACCTTAGCCGGTATTTCGCAAACCGGCGGCAATCCCCGCCACAGACACCAGCAGCGCCTGTTCCACCGGGCTGCCCTGCGCTTGATCCCGTTGCCGCGAACGGGCCAGCAACTCGGCCTGTAATAGATGAAGAGGGTCGAGGTAGGTGTTGCGCAAGCGGATGAATTCCAGGGTGTCTGGGCTATGTGCCAGTAGCTGCGACTGACCGGTCATCCCCAGGACGATCGAGCACGCCTGCGACAATAGGTCGCGTAAGTGCGCACCCAAAGGCAGCAAGTCCGGCTCGACCAGACGCTCATCGTAGGAGCGGGCGATGTCCGCATCGGCCTTGGCCAGCACCATTTCCAGCATATCGATGCGCGTGCGGAAAAATGGCCATTGCTCGCGCATCTGCCCCAGCAGCTCACCCTCGCCGCGTTCCAGCGCCTTGCTCAAGGCTGCTTCCCAGCCGAGCCAGGCCGGCAGCATCAAGCGGGTTTGGGTCCAGCCGAAGATCCACGGGATCGCCCGCAGGCTTTCGATGCCGCCGGCGCGACGCTTGGCCGGACGGCTGCCCAACGGCAGACGCCCGAGCTCCTGTTCCGGGGTCGACTGGCGGAAGTACTCGACGAACTGAGGATTTTCCCGCACCACGGCGCGATAAGCACGGACACCATCGGCGGCCAATTCGTCCATCAGATGCCGCCACTCAGGCGTGGGCGGCGGCGGTGGCAGCAGGGTCGCTTCGAGTACAGCCGCCAGATACAGATTGAGGTTTTGCTCGGCGATGTCCGGCAGGCCGAATTTGAATCGAATCATTTCCCCCTGCTCGGTGGTGCGGAAACGCCCCGCCACCGATCCTGGCGGCTGCGACAGAATCGCCGCGTGCGCCGGACCGCCACCACGGCCCACGGTGCCGCCACGACCGTGGAACAACAGCAGTTCCACCTGTTGCTCACGGCAGATGTCCACCAGACGCTCCTGCGCCCGATACTGTGCCCAGGCCGCCGCCGTGGTGCCGGCGTCCTTGGCCGAGTCGGAGTAGCCGATCATCACTTCCTGCGGCCCTTGCAGGCGCGAACGATAGCCCGGCAACAGCAACAGTTTTTCGATGACAGGCCCCGCGTTGTCGAGGTCGGCGAGGGTTTCGAACAGCGGCACCACACGCATCGGTCGCAACACACCCGACTCTTTGAGCAGCAACTGCACCGCCAGCACATCGGAAGCAGCACCGGCCATGGAGATCACATACGAACCGAGGGACGCCCCGGGTGCAGCAGCGATTTCCCGGCAGGTGGCCAGGACTTCGGCTGTGTCAGCCGACGGCTTGTAGTGCGCCGGCAGCAGCGGCCGACGGTTGTTCAGTTCGCGCGTCAGGAAATCAATGCGTTCATCTTCGCTCCAGTCCTCATAACGACCAAGGCCAAGGTAATCGGTGATTTCAGTCATTGCCGCGCTGTGTCGCGACGAGTCCTGACGCACATCGAGGCGCACCAGAAACAGGCCAAACGTCACTGCCCGACGCAGACAATCGAGCAACGGACCCTCGGCAATCACGCCCATGCCGCACTCATGCAGCGAGTGGTAGCACAGTTCCAGTGGATCGAGCAGGTCGCGGTTGTCCTGCAGTACGTCGGCGGTGGCTGGCGTCGGTGTCGTCAACGCGGTGTGCGCCCAGTTGCGCGTGGCGCGCAGGCGCTCACGCAGTTGCTTGAGTACCGCACGATAGGGTTCCGCACTGTCGCCGGCCTTGGCCCTGAGCGCTTCACTGGCCTGCTGCATCGACAATTCAGCCGCGAGGTGGTCGACATCGCGCAGGTACAAATCGGCGGCCATCCAGCGCGCCAACAACAGCACCTCGCGGGTCACGGACGCCGTCACGTTGGGGTTGCCATCGCGGTCACCCCCCATCCACGAGGCAAAGCGAATTGGCGCGGCTTCGAGCGGCAAGCGCAGGCCGGTGGCGGCGTGCAAGGCCTGGTCGGCCTTGCGCATGTAATTGGGGATGGCTTGCCACAGCGAGTGTTCGATCACCGCAAAGCCCCATTTGGCTTCGTCGACGGGTGTCGGGCGGGTGCGGCGGATTTCTTCAGTGTGCCAGGCTTCGGCGATCAGGCGCTGCAAAGTCGACTTGATCTGCCCGCGCTCGGCAGTGGTCAGGTCTCGGTGGTCCTGGGCCGCCAGTTGCGCGGCGATGGCGTCGTATTTCTGGATCAGCGTGCGGCGGGCAACTTCGGTCGGGTGAGCCGTGAGAACAAGCTCGATCTCCAACCGCCCCAGTTGCCGCGCCAGGGACTCGGCGCCATGGCCTTCGGCGCGCAGACGGGCGAGCAGTTCCGGCAGCACCCGCGCTTCGAACGGCGCGCCTTGGGATTCTTCCCGACGGTGAATCAATTGATACTGCTCGGCGATGTTGGCCAGGTTGAGAAACTGGTTGAAGGCCCGGGCCACCGGCAACAATTCATCTTCAGTCAACTGGTTGAGGCTCGCGCTCAGCTCGGCGTCCATGGAGCCGCGCCGGTCGGCCTTGGCGCCTTTGCGGATCTGCTCGATCTTGTCGAGGAAATCGTCCCCGTACTGTTCACGAATGGTGTTGCCCAATAGCTCACCCAACAGGTGAACGTCCTCGCGCAAGCGTGCATCAATATCGGTCATCAGCAGTTCTCCAGCAAAAATCCGGGCGGCCAAGAAATTCATGCTCTTGAGCTAGAGAGTGCCGCTCCAGGCCGCTTCTTACAACCCAGACGACGAAGGGTCTTTAAAGCACCAAGGCAGAAGCTAGTCTGAACAATAGGCCGCACAACGGCTTTCGCCGGCCAATGCCGGAAATCTCCGGCCTGCCATGAGCAGGCGCGTCATGAGGTCATTATGAAAATTCGCGAGCTCGCACATCATTGGGAAGAAAACGCCAAGGGTCGCCTGACCGACACCGGCTACTCTATTCACCTGGATGTTGAAGCGGCTGCCAGGCTGGCGGCGATCATTGACATGTACCCTAAACGGCAACCCGAAGAATTGCTCGGCGAACTGATTGGCGCCGCCCTCGAAGAGCTGGAAAAGAGCTTTCCGTATGTAAAGGGAACGACGGTGGTAGCCACTGACGAAGAAGGCGATCCACTGTACGAAGACATCGGCCCGACCCCACGTTTTCTCGCCTTGTCCCGTCGTCATCTGCATGATTTGTCGGCCGGTCACGACAAGCAGAAACACTGAGCCCCTCCAGCGATCCCCTGTGATCCTCTGTGGGAGCGAGCCTGCTCGCTCCCACAGGGGGGCAAATCCACGCTCCAGAGCCCTCCCCATTCGGTCAAAAGTTTTCCGACGCCCGGCCAATTTCTCTGAACTTTTAAAAAACGCCCCGGGTCAACCCAGTAACCACGCCTGGGACGGCCGTTTCAAAATACCCCGGAAATGAAGGTTGCGGCTCCTTGCCCAGGATGGATTTTTTAGTTGTTCAGGAGTTAGCCCAATGGAGTTGAAAACCATGAAAACCCGCACTGGTAAATCCTCGTTCACCCCGCTGCATGGCCTGAAAATGGCGGCCCTGGCCATCGGCGGCAGTCTCGTGCTGGCCGGTTGTGCCGGCAACCCTCCCACAGAACAATTCGCCGTGACCGAGTCAGCGGTCAACAACGCCGTGAGCGCTGGCGGCACCGAATTCGCCGCGGTGGAAATGAAGGCAGCACAGGACAAGTTGAAACAAGCCGAAATCGCCATGCACGACAAACAGTACGCGCAAGCGAAAACCCTCGCCGAACAGGCTGAGTGGGACGCACGGGTCGCCGAGCGCAAGGCCCAGGCGATGAAAGCCGAACAGGCTGTCAAGGACTCCCAGAAGGGGGTGCAGGAACTGCGTCAGGAAAGCCAGCGCACCGTTCAATAACGGCGCGGCACGACGTATTTCTTACTCGACTTAAAAGGACGAAACCATGATGAATTCCAAACATTTGATGATCCCTGCCCTGCTGGCCGCCAGTGTTGCTTTGGCTGCCTGTTCCACGCCGCCCAACGCCAACCTGGAACAGGCCCGCAGCAACTACAGCGGCCTGCAAGCCAACCCACAGGCGAGCAAAGTCGCGGCACTGGAAACCAAGGAAGCCAGCGATTATCTGGACAAGGCCGACAAGGCTTATCTGGATAAAGAAGATCAGGCCAAGGTCGATCAGCTGGCGTATTTGACTAACCAGCGTGTCGAAGTGGCGAAACAGACCATTGCCCTGCGCACTGCTGAAGCCAACCTGAAAAACGCTTCGGCGCAACGGGCACAGGCGCGGCTGGATGCTCGTGACCAGCAGATCAAACAACTGCAAGACAGCCTGAACGCCAAGCAGACCGATCGCGGCACGCTGGTAACTTTCGGTGACGTGCTGTTCGCCACCGACAAGGCCGAACTGAAATCCAACGGTCTGATGAACATCAACAAACTGGCGCAGTACCTCCAGGAAAACCCCGACCGCAAGGCAATCGTCGAGGGCTATACCGACAGCACCGGTACGGCGTCGCACAACCAGTCGCTCTCGGAACGCCGCGCCAGCTCCGTGCGCACGGCACTGGTGAAGATGGGCGTCGATCCGGCGCGCATCGTGGCCCAGGGTTACGGCAAGGAGTACCCGGTAGCGGATAACACCAGCGTCTCGGGCCGGGCGATGAATCGTCGGGTGGAAGTGACGATTTCCAATGATAACCAGCCGGTTATGCCGCGGTCGGCGGTGAGTTCCAACTAAACTTTGCGTCGTAGCGTAAAAGCCCCGCCTGATTAACAGCCGGGGCTTTTTACGCTTTAAATCTAAAGGCATATCGATTTAAAAACACATCACAGACCAATCGCCAAAAGAAAATATCAATTGATACCTATCAGAAGTGATAGTAGCGAACGCCTTGATCAAGGCTTAGGCTATCCCGTAACACCCACCACCTGATCAAGGGGCCAATAAATTGAATAAAGCTTCAATACTTTGCTTATTGGCACTTTTTGCAGGTTGCACACAGTACCAAAGTCAATTATCAACGTCCTCATCAAACCTGAAAGCTTATGACGAGCGGGATGCGATAAGCAACGCCATACCCACAGCCAAAACACCCACTAATCAACACCCTGTAGTGGGTGTAAAAAAAGTTCTGATCGTTTTGATCGACTGGAATGACAAGACCACAATGGACCCTGTGCTGACTGACAAACTTGTCTTTTCGGGATCGGACTCGTTGAATGCATATTTAAAACATGCATCAAGAAACAAACTGAGTTTAACAGGGAAAATAATTACCCATAAATCCGGTGATCGCCCCCCTGAATGCCGACCCGGACCGCCTAGATATCCAGCTGTGCTGGCAAGAACAGAGGCAAAGAAGGCTGCCACGGCGCATGGACTCAAGACAGAAGATTTTGATTTTATATTCGCACATATAGATTGTAGAGATATGGGATCTGCACCCTATGCGGATAAATGGCTGTATGTCTATGGCCAGCCTGCTGGTCCATTTATTTACTATCACGAATTTGGACACGCACTCGGGTACGCTCATGGCAGCACATACACCGGATGTCCGAAAGCAGGAGATACGGTCTCTGCCCCGACTGGCTGCAAGAAGGTCCCGTATGGGGACCCTGGCAGCCCGGTATCAGGAGGGTTATTACCCTATAACGGGAAAGAACACTATTTCTCTGGGTGGCACTCTGGTGCTGATGCAAAACACATTACAAAAACGGGCTTATATAGCTTGGGCATACTGAGCGCCTCTGGGCCACAAGTTCACCTTATTAACCTTTCCACCGCCTGGCAGTTGGCGTTGGACTATCGGACAAGTGAGAGAATCCCGAAAGGTGCCTGGATCAGATACGCCAACAGAGCAGGAGTTTCTGAAACTATTTTAGTCGACAGTTCACCTGAAACACCGGCAGTTGATCCTACGTTTCAGCCGGGCCATACCTTCAAAGATATCGACGCGGGAATTTCCGTACACGTCTGTGGCTTGCCCCGGACGGGCAATGATTTGTTACTATCAGTAGGTATCAATGCTGAACGATCGCCAGATTGTACGTCCGAACTGGTCATGCAATACCCTCAAGAGGGAGACACTGTTAACCGTGACTCGATATTCAGTGGCTACACGCGATCCAGCGCAACGCCTCTTTATATATTCATGGAAGGAAAAAATGGCGAAAACATCGTCAGAAGAGTGTATCCGAAAGATGCAGGAAAATGGACATTCAAGTTAGATGACAGCATAAAACCCGGCAAGTACAACGTTTGGATGTTTCACACTCCGGAAGAAACAACACCCATTACCGTCACAGTAGAACAATCAACATACTAACAGACGATAAGATACGCGATTGAAGGGGTTCTCATTAGTAATGATTTACCTGATCAATCGGGCGGGGGCGCTTTTCGCAGGAGCAAAGCTTGTTCGCGATGTGGACAGCTGTTTTTTACAGACACTTTGCGTAATCGCTCATCGCTGGCAAGCCTGGCACCTACAGGATTGCTATTACTCCAGCTTCTGCGGGGTTTCCTGCCCCATGCAACGCACAGCTTTCTTGCGGTCGTTGATCAGCACGCCAGTCAAGCCTTTCTGCTCGGTATCAAACAGCACAAGCACCCCATCAATGCACTGCGCCACTTGCGCCGCCGGTTCCAGGGAGACTTTGTAGTCTTCGCCTGGCACGGTCTTGAGCATGGTGAATTCGTTGAGCAGCAACGCATCCTCAGGCTTGGCAAAGTGCAGGTAGCCGTACCACCACAGGGCACCGACGGTGCCGAGGATGCTGCAGATACCGGTGATGATCAGCGGGATGGCGTTACGTTCTTCACTCATTGCGGACTCTCTGGTGGTTCGTCTTCAGAATTTTTGGATGCCGGATAATTGGGAATTTCACCCAGGCGGCGCAGGCCGTCGAAATGCTGTGGGTCTTCGAGATAGCGCAGCATGACTTTGCGCCAGACCGGGTCGGCAAACGTCTGCACATGACCGCCTCGGGTCAGTTGCAGCACGCGCGGCGGCGGCGCAGCTTGATACAGTCGGATGCCGTTGGAAAGGGGCACGATCGGATCGTCGATGCTGTGGTAGATCAGTTTCGGCACGCCGTTGAGCCGGGCCATGGAGTTGATTGCGCTATCACCGTCCGGCACCAGCCATGACAGCGGTACCTGAAATGCCCAGAACACCCAGGAGTTACTCAGCGCATAGCGGCCGACGCTGCGGTAACTGGCGGGCACGCCGTCGAGCACAACCGCCTTGAGTTGTTTCTGCCTTTGCGGATGTTGAACCAGGTAGTGAACGGCCATCGAGCCGCCAAGGCTCTGGCCGAGCAGGATCAGCGGCTTGCCTTTGACCTCGGGTGCCTGGTCGAGCCATTTGAACGCGGCGTCGATGTCCTGATAAATCGCCGGCAGGCTCGGTTCGCCTTCGGACAAGCCGTAACCGCGATAATCCACCAGTAGCACTTGATAGCCCTGCTTGGGCAGCCACCAGCTCCCGCCCAGATGCATCGGCAAGTTGCCGCCGTTGCCGTGCAGGTGCAATACCGTGCCTTTGACCTCGACGCCTTTTTTTGCCGGTAACCACCAGCCATGCAGCTTGAGGCCGTCGGCGGTGGTCAGGGTGACGTCGCGGTATTCGAGCTTGGCTTTTTCCGGAGTGAACAGTTGGCCGGGTTCGGGGTAGAACAGCAGCGCGCTGCAACCGTTCAAGGCCAGGAGAATGCAGAGGATGCCGAGGATTCTCATCCGTTGAAACCTCGCGAAATAAGGGGGTAAACACAACACCCTATGGGAGCTCTCTCCCACAGGGGTTCTTGTTGCCATTAAAGGATGTTGGAGTAATCCGCCTCGATCCGGTCCAGGCTCAGATGGTTGAGGAAGTTGGAGAAGCACATCCACGCCGACAGCGCATTCATGTCGCGGAACTGTTCCGGCAAGTACTTGGGTGGCACCACCAGGCCTTCATCCACCAACTGGCGCAAGGTACGCATGTCTTCCAGGGTGGTCTTGCCGCAAAACAGCAGCGGTATCTGCTCCAGCTTGCCTTTGCGCACGGCCAACTGAATGTAGTTGTAAATCATGATAAAGCCCTTGAGGTAGGACAAGTCTTTGGTAAATGGCAGACCTGTCGGCACCGAACCGCGGAAGACGCGACTGGTGTTGCTGTAGCTCTCGGGCATTTCGAAACCCTGTTCGCGGAAGAACTCGAACACCTGCAGGAAGTCGGCCCCCTCCTCCACCATGTGGATGGCGCGGGTGCGGTTGGTCAGCTTGCGCAGGCGGCTGGGGTAAGAGGCGAAGGTGATGATTTCCATCAGGATCGCCAGGCCTTCCTGGGTCACCGTCGACGAGGGCGGCCCCTTGGACAGGAAGGTGCAGATCGGCTGGTTCAGGCCGTTGAGCGTAGTGCCGACGTGCACCAGCCCTTCATGGACTTCCAGGGCGCGCACGTCACGCTCGTTGAACATCGCATCGGTGCGGATCTTGATGTAGTCGGCACCGGCCGCCGCATCGGCAACGATCCCGTCGGACTCGAACACCCGAATGGTTTCCTCGGCCTCGCCGAACACCTTGCTCAACCGGTGTTGCAGCATGCTGACGGCATCCTTGGCGGTGAGGATTTTCGGTTCATCCTTGAGGTCGCCACGACCGTCGATGTTGTTCAGGTAATCGGACAGCATCAGGCCCAGGTCGGACAGCGTCGGGTCACCGGCGTGAAACGCGTCGGAGGCAGCGCCATACAATTCCTGGGAAATCAGGCCGAAATCCTCGGTGCCGCGCGCTTCGAGCATGCGCACTACCATCCGGTATTCCTTGCACATGCGACGCATGATCTGGCCGACCGGGTTGAACTGACCGAGCTGGCGGGTGATGTCGCGCTCGATGTTCTGGAACTCCAGCTTCACTTTGCTGGAATCGAACGACAGTGGCCGGTGGAGGTAATAGTCGCGGTCCACCTTCGGCATTTCCTTGCCCTTGGCCTTGAGGAAACCCTTGCGGATATTGTCGTCCCACTTGACCGCATCGAGGACGCGGATCGGCGTCTGCGCCAGCACAATGCGATTGGACAAAATGCGTATCGACTGCTGGTAATCGTCCACCCGAAACTCCTGTTGAAACCCTGATGTACTGGATTATTTGGCCTTGGCCTGACGCTGGTAGCGTACCGCTTCGACGAACACATCGGAATTGGCCGGATCGTCGAGGTAAGCGGAGACGTGATCCATGTGGCTGTCGATCAACACGCCGTCGCCATCGTCAGTCTGAAAACCTTGGCCACTGAGCGCTTCTTGCCCGAGGGCCTGCTTGATCTGGTCCAGGTCGAGGTTGTACACCACCAGTTCATGCTTGTCGGTGAGTTCAAACCCGGCAATGGTGTAATGCCCGCCAAACTGCGCCGGCACCTTCGCCGACAGATACCAGCGGCTGCCATGGCGTGACACGGTGAAGGGGTAGGCTTCGCGCTCCCTGGGTTTGGCCCGGAAGTAGCTGACCGCCTGATAGCGATTGACGCCGACGCGGGTCAGCTCCAGGTTAAGCGGTTCACCCCAGGCGTTGGTGCTGGTCCATTTGCCGAGCAACCCTTTGGGCGCCGGCTCGCTCGTGGGCAGCGGCTCCTTGAAGGTCACCAGGCAGCCACTGAGCAGCAGGCACGACAAGGCGATCACTACGACACGCCAGGCTTTCATTCAACACTCCCTTTGAACAGACACCCACCTGAAGTGGCCACTTATCCTGTGGGAGCGAGCCTGCTCGCGAAGGCGGAGTGTCAGGCAACGAGATGTTGAATGTCAGACCGTATTCGCGAGCAGGCTCGCTCCCACAGAGGTTAGCCTCCACATCGGGATTAAACCGAAGCCAGCACCAAATGCATATAACGCGTCAGTATGCCGAGCATTTCCTCTTCGGCGGCCGGCTCGGCGTCGTTGAGCAGGCCTTGATATTCCATCCGTCCGATTATAGCCGTCAACACTTTGGCATCCTGATGTGGCTCGCGCGAGCCCAATACCTGGAAAAGCTGGCAGGAGCCCTGCAGGAGGATTTGCTGGTGCGAACGCACCAACTCGGCCAGGCGCGGGTTCAGCAGCGCTTCCTGGCGGAACGCCTGCTCGGCCATCAAGTGCTCGCGACGGGTGACCAGTTGTCGGTGAACATAGTCGGTCATCAGCCGCGCAATATCGTCGGCCAGCTTCGAACGAGCCTGCGCACTGCCATCGCCACTGGCGATCATGTCCCGCAGCAGGCCTTCGTTGTTCACCCACAACTTGGCCATATAGGCCGCGCTGCGTTCCACATACTGGGCGAAGGTATCGGTGAGCAGGTCATCGATGTCCTTGAAGTAGTAGGTGGTGGCCGACAGCGGGACACCGGCCTCGGCGGCCACTGCCCGGTGACGCACGGCGCGCACGCCGTCGCGCACAACAATGCGCATCGCGGCATCGAGAATCTCCTGTCGACGCTGCTCGCTGCCCTGCCGGCTGGCCTTGCGACCCTGGTACTGAACACTTTCAGCGACCGCAGTGGCGATACCCGCTGCACCTTCTTGAGCCAATGCATGCTTCACGACAGGAATTCCTCTCTCTACTTCAAAATTAACCATTTGATACGTTTGTACCAGACAGGCAATAAAAAGCCGCCCATTTCAGGCGGCTTTTTAATTGAATCATTTACGCTTGCGGCCGCATGTGCGGGAACAGGATCACGTCGCGGATCGACGGTGAGTTGGTCAGCAACATCACCAGGCGGTCGATGCCGATACCTTCACCGGCCGTCGGCGGCATGCCGTACTCCAGCGCGCGAACGAAGTCGGCGTCGTAGTGCATGGCTTCATCGTCGCCGGCGTCCTTGTCAGCCACCTGTGCCATGAAGCGCTCGGCCTGGTCTTCCGCGTCGTTCAACTCGGAGTAGGCGTTGGCGATTTCACGACCACCGATGAACAGCTCGAAACGGTCGGTGACGTTCGGGTTCTCGTCGTTACGACGAGCCAGCGGCGACACTTCGAACGGGTACTGGGTGATGAAGTGTGGCTGCTCCAGCTTGTGCTCGACCAGCTCTTCGAAAATCATCACTTGCAGCTTGCCCAGGCCTTCGAAGCCCAGCACCTTGGCACCGGCCTTCTTGGCGATTTCACGCGCCTTGTCGATGTCGTTCAGGTCGTCAGCGGTCAACTCTGGGTTGTACTTGAGGATCGAGTCGAACACCGACAGGCGCACGAACGGCTCGCCGAAGTGGAACACCTTGTCGCCATAAGGGACGTCGGTGCTGCCCAGAACCAGCTGCGCCAGTTCACGGAACAGTTCTTCGGTCAGGTCCATGTTGTCTTCGTAGTCGGCGTAGGCCTGGTAGAACTCCAACATGGTGAATTCAGGGTTGTGACGGGTCGAAACGCCTTCGTTACGGAAGTTGCGGTTGATCTCGAACACTTTTTCGAAACCACCGACCACCAGACGCTTGAGGTACAGCTCAGGGGCGATACGCAGGAACATTTCCATGTCCAGCGCATTGTGGTGGGTTTCGAACGGCTTGGCTGCCGCGCCGCCCGGAATGGTTTGCAGCATCGGCGTTTCCACTTCCAGGAAGTCACGCTTCATCAGGAAGCTGCGGATGTGGGCGATGACTTGCGAGCGCACGCGGAACGTCTGGCGCACGTCTTCGTTGACGATCAGGTCAACGTAGCGCTGGCGGTAGCGCTGCTCGGTATCGGTCAGGCCGTGGTGCTTGTCCGGCAGCGGACGCAGGGACTTGGTCAGCAGGCGCACGCTGGTCATTTCCACATACAGGTCGCCCTTGCCGGAACGGGCCAGGGTGCCTTCGGCGGCAATGATGTCGCCCATGTCCCAGGTTTTCACCGCGGCCAGGGTTTCTTCGGACAGGGTCTTGCGGTTGACGTAGACCTGGATGCGCCCGGTCATGTCCTGGATCACCATGAACGAGCCACGATCGAGCATGATGCGACCTGCAACCTTGACCGGGATCGCCGCCTCTGCCAGCTCTTCCTTGGTCTTGTCCGCGTACTGTTTCTGCAATGCATCGCAGTAGTTTTCGCGGCGGAAGTCGTTGGGGAAGGCATTGCCCTTGGCGCGCTCGGCAGCAAGCTTTTCCTTGCGCAGGGCGATCAGGGAGTTTTCTTCCTGTTGCAGGGCTTGCGGGTCGAGTTGTAGGTCGCTCATGTCTTTAAATATTCCATCACAGGTTCGTTGCCCCCACCGATGGCAGGGGACTTGAGGTCGGACTGACGGCTTAAAGCCCGGATTTCAGGCTGGCCACCAGGTATTCGTCGATGTCGCCGTCGAGCACCTTGTCGCAGTCGCTGCGTTCGATGTTGGTGCGCAGATCCTTGATTCGCGACGCATCGAGTACGTACGAGCGGATCTGATGACCCCAGCCGATATCCGACTTGGTGTCTTCCAGCGCCTGGGAAGCGGCGTTGCGTTTCTGCATTTCCTGCTCGTACAACTTGGCCCGCAGCATTTTCATGGCGGTGTCCTTGTTGGCGTGCTGGGAACGTTCGTTCTGGCAGCTGACCACGGTGTTGGTCGGTACGTGGGTGATACGTACGGCCGAGTCGGTGGTGTTTACGTGCTGACCACCGGCACCGGAGGAACGATAGGTATCGATCCGCAAGTCCGCCGGGTTGATCTCGATTTCCACCTTGTCGTCGATCTCTGGCGAGACGAAAACAGCGCAGAACGAGGTGTGGCGACGGTTGCCGGAGTCGAACGGACTCTTGCGCACCAGACGGTGCACGCCGATCTCGGTACGCAGCCAGCCAAAGGCGTACTCGCCCTTGATATGCACGGTGGCCCCCTTGATCCCGGCGACTTCACCGGCCGACAGCTCCATGATGGTCGCGTCGAAACCGCGTTTGTCAGCCCAGCGCAGGTACATGCGCAGCAGGATGTTGGCCCAGTCCTGGGCCTCGGTACCGCCGGAGCCGGCCTGGATGTCCAGGTAAGCATTGTTCGGATCCATCTCGCCGCTGAACATGCGACGGAATTCCAGCTTGGCCAGATTTTCTTCGAGACGGGCCAGTTCGGCGACCACATCGCTCACCGCGCCTTCGTCGTTCTCTTCGACGGCCATGTCCAGCAGGTCGCGGCAATCGGCCAGGCCACCGGACAACTCGTCCAGGGTCTCGACGATCTGCGCCAGCGCAGCACGCTCGCGGCCCAGCTCCTGGGCGTATTCAGGCTTGTTCCAGACACCCGGATCTTCAAGCTCGCGATTGACTTCGATCAGACGCTCATGCTTTTGATCGTAGTCAAAGATACCCCCGAATAGTTTCGGAGCGCTCGGACAGGTCCTTGATGGTGTTCAGGATCGGGTTGATTTCCATGGCGGGCAGCACTCGTAGGCGAACTTTTGAAAGCCGGCGAGTATACCGTAAACAGGCTGTCACGGCAGCCCGCCTGGCGGCCATGTGTCGAAATCTAGCGTTCAGAGCGGCCCTGAATGCCAGTCGCAGACTGAAATTTTCGAGACGAGCCCATACAGAAGCTTCCGTTTTGTCAGACCTACACTACTTCATAGCACTTATTCACGACTTGATGAATAACTCGATAGAGCTGTAGGAAAAAACCTCAATAAAACCGGACCATTCCTACCTAGTTAGGAATTGCACGACACTTCTGCTCCCCCTATAAATATACAGCGCAAAAAATCACAGCAGAAAATAGCCTTCACCAACGCCCAACCTTCAGTCATAAATGCAGAACCTTTAAATTCCATACCTGCTCATGGACAAGCGTCATCACCACCGACAGATTAAAGGACCTTTTTATGAGACATACCGACAGAATAATAATAGTAGGTTTTGGCAGTATCGCCCAAGCACTTCTACCGTTACTGACAACGAATTACAACGCAGAAATCATTATTTTCGACAAAGAAATCGACCAGACCAGAAAAGATATCGCAAAAGAATATTCTGTAATTTTATACAGAAAATTCATATCCGAAGAAAATTTTCGAGAGATCTTATCGCCCCTCCTCACCAGCAGTAGTTTCCTTTTGAATCTAGCCGTATCAGTTTCAAGCACAGCTTTAATTGAACTGGCCCAACAACACAAAACAATATATTTAGATACCTGCATCGAACCTTGGGAGTACTATAGTCAAGAGAGAAACCTCCTATTGAGCAACCACACCCTAAGAGAGCATTTAAAAAAACAGGAAAAAATTCATACGGGAACAACAGCACTAGTTGCTCACGGCGCAAACCCCGGATTCATTTCAATACTACTAAAAAAAGCAATGCTTGAAATGGCACACATAAACAATATAAATGACACCCCAACAGAACAGTCTGAGTGGGCAAAACTAGCAGCCAAGCTAGGCATACAAGTTATACAGATATCAGAACGCGATACCCAAATGTGCTCAAGATCTCGCAAGCCAGATAACTTTATGTGCACATGGTCAGTTGATGGATTTATTACGGAGTGTTTGCAGCCAGCGGAGATGGGATGGGGATCTCACGAACGAGAAATACCCTCCGGCGCCACACTCAAAAACCATTCACTAGAGCTTTCCGATCCAGGCCGAGAAGTCAGTGTAAAAAGCTGGTCGCCTAACTACCTAGAGTTTACCGCATTTTTATTAACGCATAATGAGTCGCTATCAATTGCAGAGTACTTGACCGTAGGCGACCCATCAACACCAACGTATCGCCCAACTGTCTATTACGCTTACCACCCCTGCGACCAAGCATTAGACTCAATGAAACTTCTCAGCAACGGGAATGAAGATCTAATTGCATCTAGGGAGGTATTAAAAGATGACATAGTTTCGGGCATCGACGAACTCGGTATTTTTTTAATCAGCACAAAATATAAATCATACTGGCTCGGTTCAAATCTTTCGATAGGTAAGGCAAGAAAAATGGCGAAGCACAATAGCGCAACAAGCTTGCAAGTCACCTCGAGCATAGTTGCTGGAATGAAGTGGGCTGAGCAGAATCCCGAATCCGGGGTTCTGGAATCCGAGAATCTCGACTGGCAGTTCATTTACAACTTCGCAGAACCATACTGGCAACCTATAGTTACCCAGGAAACAGACTGGCGACCTAATAACTCTTGCAAAGAGTTAACATTTAAAAACTTTCGAACGCTCTCTCAAGACTAAAACAAAAAAAATCGATGGAGCTTAAAGAAATGAATGACATAAAAACAACTAGCGAAACCAATACCCGCTCTACCCCCGACGCTGCGGTAGTATTGGAAAACTTCAGATTCCCTCACACCCAATTAAGTGACATCCAACGGCTTGAATGGAAGGAAGTACTGTTCGATTCATTAATCACAGAGTACGATGCCCGACGCCTTTATTGGCACCTAAAAACGCAATATCCGATTTATTTCGCTTCATTGACAGATGTGCTAAATCCGTGGCTTAGGGATGAAATTGACCACGCTTATGGATTTTCCGTGATCTATTCATCTTACACCGGTATTCCGCTCGACCAAGTAGTAGTAGAAGCTGAAATCCGCCAACCGGATTTCAGCATAATTAATACAATTACTGACGACGCATTCAAGCTCCTTGTCATGTTGGCTTATGACGAAATTATTACTACTCACGTTTATCATCGCAGCACAATCAAATATGATCAATTCAACTGCGGACAGCTTTCGACCTGGATCAGAAAGACAAAAAAAGATGAAATCTCTCATTTTTTCTCTTTTGTAAAAAAAGCTAAAGAGCTATTCCCTGACAGAACAGATGAGACACCTTCCATACTTGAGGAAATTTTCAATATAGACTTTGAAAAAACCACTTACTCCGGAACATTTGTCCTCGATCACAATACTCCTGACTTCCCCATCTCCAAACATGAAATCAGGAGCCTAATAATACCCGCCATCGTAAAAAAATTTAACGAATGAGACATCATCCTTCAGGAGTTAAATAAATGAATCGAGCTTTTCTCGCAAAAAGACATTGGAGTTCAAGGACTCTTTTCAAGAACATTTCGGAAAGCGGTTGGAAAAACCCGGGAATCGAACTTAAGTACCAGAACTTTTTCATGGCGGATCTATTCTCAGAATACGACTCCGTGAACCTCTACCACCACCTACACCCTCGGAGGGGAAAATTTTCGTCCTATTTTGTACAGTACTTGGATTTATGGTTCGCAGACGAAAGAAATCATGCCGACGGCTTCTTTGAACTCAACCGCCTATTATTTGGCTCAAGCGAAGAACAGCTTATTGACCAACTTAAGATCAGAACTGCAAACTTCGAAAACATGGAAAAAATACTTTCCAGCGAATTCAGTCTTTTACTCATGTTCGCATACGACGAATATGCTTCGGTTAAAACATACAGAAAAGACACATTCTATAATGAGTTCGGACATCCTTTATTCAACACTTGGATAAAAAATCTAATAACAGACGAAGCAATACATTTTGGAAACGCGATTAAAATCCTTAAAAACAATCATGCAGCACAGTTAGGCATGGCTGAAGACACACTTAGAAGCATAGTAAAATTTGAAAATACAGCTTACCAGAACACCTTCCTTTTTGATCACGACGGCCCTCACTTCCTCCTTGACGCCGCAGAACTTGGGAACGCCATTATTGAAACTATATTATCAGCCTTGGCAAAAGGCCGAACATGAAAAACCACTCTTATATGGTAGCAGCCCTGACGCTTATGGTTATAGGCGAAATTCTAACCATCTACAGTGAGGTATACGCGTCAAAACTCTCCGGACACCCATCGGAAACTCCGTTAATATTTCTGAAGCCCATAATACTTATCAGCATCGCTGGCATATGCCTGATTTTTGCATACTGGCTTGGTTATCAAGCCACCGGAAACATCTGGATCGTGACAGTAGCTTCCCTAACGCTTCTGCTTATTCTTGAGCCTATTGTTATATATGCCATGCTGAAAGAGTTACCGGAAAGAGGCGCCCTGATTGGTTTCATTCTGGGCGCCACTGGGTTAATCGCTACCGTTGCTCTCTGAATAAATTAAAGGAAAAAAACATGTTGAACGAAAAACAGATAGCAAGCTGCACTGTGTGCGGATACGAGTATGATCCAATAATCGGTGATCCTGAAAACGGAATACCGCCAGGTACACTCTGGAAAGATGTTCATGATGATTGGCTGTGCCCGGATTGCCAGATGCCCAAAGCAGACTTTGAGCTTATGTCGCCAAACAGCGCACCAGTAGACAGTTAAATCATTGTCAAAAGCTGACAGAATTATTCCCAATCCACCGGAAATAATTTGTCAGCTATTCCTAACTAACTATCGATGATTTATATGCCCTGGCAATCCATGACAAAAACTCGTCAACCGATCCCCACCTGATTGCGCCCATTGTTCTTGGCCAGATACAACCCCTTGTCCGCCGCCGAGATCAACTCCCGGCAATGGCTGCCCGCTTTCGGTGTGATGGTCGCCAGGCCGATGCTGATGGTCAGGTTTGAACCTTCGGTTGGGGAAATGTGCGGAACCTGCAATGCCTCCACGGTCATTCGCAGTTTTTCCGCCACCAGCCGCGCCCCCCCCTGGGAGGTATTGGGCAAGACCAGGGCAAACTCTTCGCCACCGTAACGGGCCGGCAGGTCCGAAGGTCGGGCACAGGCGTCACGGATCGTCGTAGCGACCTTGCGCAGGGCCTCGTCGCCCTCCAGATGTCCGAAGTTGTCGTTGAAAGTCTTGAAGTAGTCCACGTCGATCATCAGCAACGACAACTGGCTCTGCTCACGCAGCGAACGACGCCACTCCAGCTCCAGGTACTCGTCGAAATGCCGGCGATTGGACAGCCCGGTCAGGCCGTCGGAATTCATCAGGCGTTGCAGCACCAGATTGGTATCGAGCAGTTGCTGCTGGCTGACCCGCAACGCACGGTAGGCCGCATCACGCTGCAACAGCGTCATGTAGGAGCGGGAGTGATAGCGAATACGCGCCACCAGTTCGATGTTGTCCGGCAGCTTGACCAGATAGTCGTTCGCCCCGGCGGCAAACGCCGCGCTTTTGATCAGCGGATCTTCCTTGGTCGACAAGACAATGATCGGAATGTCCCTGGTCGCCGGATGATTGCGGTATTCGCGCACCAGGCTCAGACCGTCAAGACCGGGCATGACCAGATCCTGCAGGATCACCGTCGGCTTGATGCGGACCGCATGGGCAATGGCCTGGTGTGGGTCGGCACAAAAGTGGAAGTCGATGTTTTCCTCGTTCGACAACCCGCGCCGTACTGCCTCGCCGATCATCGCCTGATCGTCCACCAACAACACCATGGCGGCATTTTCGTCAGTCTTGAAGTCGTCGAGCTGTAATTCATTCATGTGCGTTCACCTGAGAACTGCCTGTGCCAGGATTGCTGCTAAGCGTAGTCATTTTGGAAAGATCTCCAGCAATCGTGGCGCTATCTTTTCCAGCGGGCGTATTTCCACGGCGGCGTCGATGGCCGCGGCCGCCTTCGGCATGCCATACACCGCACTGCTGTTTTGGTCTTGTGCAATGGTCAGGTAGCCCTGCTGGCGCATGAGTTTAAGCCCCTGCGCGCCATCACGTCCCATGCCGGTGAGCAAAACGCCAACCGCATCGCCGTTCCAGTGACTGGCCACGCTCTCGAAAAACACATCGATCGAGGGCCGGTAGATTTCGTTGACCGGCTCGGCGGTGTAAGCCAGCGTGCCGTTTTTCAATAATCGAATGTGGTGATTGGTGCCGGCCAGCAACACTGTGCCGCTTTGCGGCGTTTCACCTTCTTTGGCCAGGCGTACGTTCAGGCCACTGGCAGTGCCGAGCCATTCGGCCATGCCGGCGGCAAACACCTGGTCAACGTGCTGCACCAGCACAATGGCGGCGGAAAAATCCCGTGGCAGGCCCTTGAGCAGGACCTCCAGCGCCGCCGGCCCGCCCGCGGAGGAGCCAATGGCGATCAGCCGCTGGCGCGAAGCCGAACTGCGCAGCGGGCTCGGTGTGCTGGGCGCCTGCTTGCCCCTATCGCCGATCAACCAGCCGATGTTAATGATCTTGCGCAACAACGGTGCCGCCGCTTCCTGGGCATTGCCCGCACCGAGGGCCGGGGTGTCGACCACATCCAGGGCTCCGTGGCCCATGGCTTCGAACACCCGGTGCACGTTCTGCTGGCGATCCACGGTGACGATGACGATGGCGCAGGGCGTTTCGGCCATGATCCGTCGGGTCGCTTCCACCCCATCCATCACCGGCATGATCAGGTCCATCAGGATCAGGTCCGGTGTCTGTTCGGCACATTTTTGCACCGCCTCCTTGCCGTTACCGGCAACCCAGATCACTTCATGCGCCGGCTCGAACGCCAGTGCGCGACGCAAGGCCTCTACGGCCATGGGCATGTCGTTGACGATTGCGATTTTCATGCCCGCGCTCCTCCTATGAGCTCAACCACTGCATCGAGCAGGGCGTCGTCATGAAAACTGGCTTTGGCTAGATAATAGTCGGCTCCGGCGTCCAGTCCACGACGGCGGTCCTCTTCGCGATCCTTGTACGACACCACCATCACCGGCAGCGATTGCAGGCGGTTGTCCCGGCGCAGTAATGACACCAGTTCGATACCGTCCATGCGCGGCATATCAATGTCGGTGATCAGCAGATCGAAATCCTCCGAACGCAGGGCATTCCAGCCATCCATGCCATCGACCGCCACGGCCACGTCGTAGCCGCGGTTGAGCAACAACTTGCGCTGCAATTCGCGCACGGTCAGGGAATCGTCCACCACCAGTACCCGCTTGCGGGCCACTTCAGCGGCGTGGTTACTGTGCCGGGCAATGCGCTCCAGGCGACCGGTATTGAGCAGTTTATCCACCGAGCGCAGCATGTCCTCGACATCGACGATCAACACCACCGAACCGTCGTCGAGCAAGGCTCCGGCGGAAATGTCCTGGATCTTGCCCAGGCGTTCATCCAGCGGCAGCACCACCAGGGTCCGCTCACCGATAAAACGCTCGACCGCCACGCCATAGATCGCATCCCGCTCGCGGATGACCACGACTTTCAACGTCTGCTGACTGCCCTGGCTCGCCGGGCGTTGCAACAGCTGGCTGGCGGCGACCAGCCCGACGTGCCGGCCCTCATGCCAGAAGTGTTGCCGGCCCTCGACCTGCACGATGTCCTCCGGCTCAAGATCACACATGCGCTCGATGTGGGCCAGCGGAAAGGCATAAGCCTCATCGCCGACTTCCACCACAAGGCTGCGCACTACCGACAGGGTCAGCGGCACTTCGAGGTGAAAACGACTGCCCTCGCCCGCCGTCTGCTCCAGCACCACCGCACCGCGCAACTGACGGACCATGTGCTGCACCGCGTCCAGGCCGACACCGCGTCCGGAGACTTCGGTGACGGTATCGCGCAGGCTGAAACCCGGCAGGAACAGGAACGTCAGCAGCTCTTCTTCACTCAACTGCGCGGCAGTCTCGGGTGTCGACAACTGGCGTTCGATGATGCTGCGGCGGACCTTTTCCAGATCGACGCCGTTGCCGTCATCGCTGAGTTCCAGCACCAGCAACCCGGCCTGATGGGAGGCGCGCAAGCGGATCAACCCTTCTTCCGGTTTGCCGGCCAACAGCCGCTGCTGCGGGCTTTCAATGCCATGATCGACCGCATTGCGCAGCAAGTGTGTCAATGGAGCTTCGAGCTTTTCCAACACGTCGCGGTCAACCTGGGTTTTTTCGCCCTCAATCTCCAGCCGCACCTGTTTACCGAGGCTGCGGCCCAGATCACGAACCATCCGCACTTGTCCGGTCAATACGTCGGCGAACGGCCGCATGCGACAGGCCAGGGCCGTGTCATACAGCACTTGCGCGCGCTGGCTGGCCTGCCAGGCGAATTCGTCCAGTTCAGCGTTTTTTTCCACCAGCAATTGCTGGGATTCGGCCAGCAACCGGCGCGCGTCATCGAGGGCTTCCCGGGCTTCGAGGCTCAGGGCATGGTCCTTGAGGTGGACGTTGAGGTTTTCCAGCGCCCGCAGCCCATTGTTTTGCATGCGCTTGAGACGCTGCATGGTGGCCAGGTGCGGTTTGAGCCGCAGGGTTTCCACCAGGGATTTGCTCGACAGATCGAGCAGGCTGTTCAGCCGCTCGGCCGTGACGCGCAGCACGCGTTCGCCGTTTTCGGCGGTGCGTCGAGTCTTTTTCGGCGCAGCCACTGACTCGCCAGGCAGCGACTCGACGACCGCAACGGGCTCTTCAACGTTGGGCGCGGGCGCTTCCAGTTGCAACTCAGCCATCAGCGGCGTGGCCGCTGCGATGGAGGGTATGGCAGCGACTGCCGGATCGAGCAAGTGTGCCATCAAGGCGACATACGCTTCGATGTCCACAGGCCCGGGCGCACTGTTCGGTGTCGCGATGCGCATCAGCAGATCGGTACCTTGCAGCAACGCATCGATGTGTTCGGGGCGCAGGTACAGCCGCCCTTCCTGGGCGCTGACCAGGCAATCCTCCATGACATGGGCAACGCTGACCCCGGCATCGACACCCACGATCCGCGCCGCGCCCTTGAGCGAGTGCGCCGCACGCATGCACGATTCGAGCTGATCGGCCAGGGTCGGGTCACGTTCCAGCGCCAGCAGGCCCGCGCTCAGCACCTGGGTCTGGGCTTCGGCTTCCAGGCTGAACAGCTCCAGCAAAGAGGCGTCACGCATTTGCTCGGGAGTCATGACAGGCTCCGGGTCACGGCGGACAACAGCTGTTCTTCATCCAGCCAACGCAGGCTGCGACCTTTGAAGGGCAGCACGCCACGGGTGTATTTGGCACTGGCCTGGGTACCGGAACGTGACGCCGCTTCGAGGATGCGCTCATCGATAGCGTGAATCCCGTCCACTTCGTCCACCGGAATCACCACCGGCCCTCCATTGGCAGCGATGATCAACATGCGCGGCATAATCCGCGTGTCGGAGGGCACGCTGCCAGCGCCGTCGAGCCCCAGCAACTCCACCATCGACAGGCACGCCACCAGCGCACCCCGTACGTTCGCCACCCCGAGCAAGGCCCGGGATCGCTGGTGCGGCAGCGAGTGAATAGCCTGCTGCGGCGCCACTTCCACCAGCGTGCGTGTGGCCAGCCCCAGCCATTCTTCGCCGAGGCGGAACATCAGCAACGAGCGGGTTTTCACCTCGCTTTCCACCGATGCGGACAGGTGTGCGCGATCGTCCTGCTGCAACGCGTAACGATCCAGCAAACGCGTCGCGGCGGCCGAGTACACCGCGCAATTGCGGCAATGAATGTGTTCGATCAACAGCGGGCAGGACTTGTCACCACGGATACCCATGCGGTTCCAGCAATCATCGATGGCCTGTGCATCTTCATGGGTGACGCTAAAGGTGTCGGAGGCGATCATCGTTTACGCTCACTGTCGGCGGCGCGCTCGCTACGGGCGGCGCGGTCCTGCAATCGTCTGGCACCCACGGTGTCACCCTGGGATTGCAGCAAGGCGGCCAGGTGCATCAACGCGTCGGGGTGTTGTGGTTCGAGGTACAACGCCTTGCGATAAAAGCCCTGCGCCTCCAGGGCGCTGCCGGCGACATCGCTGAGCAACCCCAGCCAATAAAACACCTGGGCCACGGGCTCATGGCTGCGCAGGTAGATCTCGCAAGCGGCACGGGCCTCGGCACTTTTTCCTTCGTTGGCCAGCGCGGCGATATTCGCCAGCAGTGCGGCGGCATCGGAACCACCCGGTTGCGCCGCAGGCGCGGGCCGCGCAATGCTCGCAAACGGGCGCCTGGCGACCGGTGGCGGCACCCCGTTGCGCACCGCTGGCGGCACCGGCAAGGGCACAGGTCTCGGCGTAGACAGATGCGTAGCCACGAATGCCGGCCCAGGCTCCGGGTCCACAGCACTCTGGCGACTGAAGGCAAAAGATTGCGGAATGCCGATCGAGCGCATGCCCAGACGCCCCAGAAGACTGCCTTCAGCCGGGCCGATAAATAGCACACCATCGAGATGGGTCAGACGCTTGAGGACTTCGAACACCTGTTTTTGCGTCGGCAGGTCGAAGTAGATCAGCAGGTTGCGACAGAACACGAAGTCATAAGGCGATTCATTGGCGAGCAGGCCTGGGTCGAGCAGATTGCCGACTTGCAAACGTACTTGCTCCAACACCCGAGCACTAAGGCGATAGCCGTCGTTTTCGGCAGTGAAATAGCGGTCACGATAGGCGATGTCCTGGCCGCGAAACGAGTTCTTTCCGTAGAGCGCACGCCGCGCCTTTTCCACCGACATCGGGCTGACGTCCATGCCTTCGACCTTGAACTGGTGCGGCTTGAACCCGGCATCCAGCAGCGCCATGGCAATCGAGTACGGCTCCTCGCCGGTGGAACACGGCAAGCTGAGAATTCGCAAGGCGCGCATGTTGTTGATGTCGGCCAGGCGCCTGGTCGCCAGTTTCGCAAAGGTCGCGAAGGATTCCGGGTAACGGAAAAACCAGGTCTCCGGGACGATCACCGCCTCGATCAGCGCTTGTTGCTCGTCGCGGGAGCCCTGCAAGGTGCGCCAGTATTCATCGGCCGTTTGCACTTGGGACGCGGTGCTGCGCTGGCGCACCGCGCGCTCGATGATTGCCGGGCCGACCGACGTCACGTCGAGGCCGATACGCTCCTTGAGAAAATCGAAAAACCGCTGATCGCTGCTCATGACAGTTCCTCCATCAGCGCCGGATCAAACGGTGGGGACGGAAACAGCAATGCACGCACCTGATCGTCCAGAAGATCGGCGACCCGCACCCATTGCAGCAACCCTTGCGCATCTTCACGAACAGGCCCGAGGTAGGGTGTCCGGGGATTGTCCAGCCCGTAAGGCTGAAATTCCGAAGGGTTGCAGCGCAACGTGTCGGTGGCCTGTTCCAGAATCAGCCCGAGCAATTGCGCCTGCGCACGTTCATCCGCACGGTAATGCACCAGCACCAGTCGAGTGCTGGTGCGCGCCCGGGCCGGCGTGCCAAAGGTCAGCGCGCTGAGGTCGATCACCGGCACCACCGCGCCACGCCAGGCGAACACCCCCGCCACCCAGTACGGCGCATGGGCAATCGGCTTCAAGGGCAGGCGCGGCAGCACCTCCGCCACTTCGATGGCCTGCAAGGCATAGCGCTCGCTGCCGATGCGAAACACCAGGAACAACGCATGCACCGCTTGCTTCACGGCAGTGCGTTTGGCGGTGAGTTCGCTCATCAGACTTTGAATCGCGAAACGCCGCTACGCAGCCCGACGGCCACCTGGCTCAGTTCGTCGATGGCGAAACTGGCTTGGCGCAGGGATTCGACGGTCTGGCTGCTGGCGTCGCCCAATTGCACCAGCGCGTGGTTGATCTGCTCGGCGCCGGTGGCTTGGGCCTGCATGCCCTCGTTGACCATCAACACCCGCGGCGCCAGTGCCTGGACCTGATGGATGATCTGCGACAACTGCTCACCGACCTGCTGAACTTCGGACATGCCGCGGCGCACTTCTTCGGAGAATTTGTCCATGCCCATCACCCCGGCCGACACCGCCGACTGGATTTCACGCACCATCTGTTCGATGTCATAGGTGGCGACGGCGGTCTGGTCGGCCAAACGCCGCACTTCAGTGGCGACCACGGCAAAACCGCGACCGTACTCACCGGCCTTCTCGGCTTCGATGGCGGCGTTGAGCGAGAGCAGATTGGTCTGGTCAGCCACTTTGACGATGGTCACCACGACCTGGTTGATGTTGCCGGCCTTCTCGTTGAGGATCGCCAGTTTGGCGTTGACCAGATCGGCTGCGCCCATCACCGAGTGCATGGTTTCTTCCATGCGGGCCAGGCCCTGTTGCCCGGAACCAGCGGCAACCGACGCCTGATCGGCGGCGGTGGACACTTCGGTCATGGTCCGCACCAGGTCCCGCGAGGTTGCCGCGATTTCCCGGGAGGTCGCACCGATCTCGGTGGTGGTGGCGGCGGTTTCGGTGGCGGTGGCCTGCTGTTGCTTGGAGGTCGCGGCAATCTCGGTAACCGACGTGGTGACCTGCACCGACGAGCGTTGGGCCTGGGACACCAGCGAGGTCAGCTCGGTCATCATGTCGTTGAAGCCGGTTTCCACAGCGCCGAACTCGTCCTTGCGCTCCAGGTTCAAGCGACTGCTGAGGTCGCCGGTACGCATGATTTCGAGGATTCTTACAATGCGGTTCATCGGCGCCATGATGGCGCGCATCAGCAATAGGCCGCACAGGCCCGCGGCCAGTACCGCGACCATCAGGGATATGCCCATGATGATTTTGGCGGTAAATACGGCATCATCGATGGCGGCTACCGCCGCATCTGCCACGGATTTGTTGTGGATCAGGATTTCGTTGAGCTTCTTGCGACCCTCTGTCCAGGTCGGAGTCAGTTGTTCGTTGAACATCTTGATCGCTTCAACTTCCTGGTTGCGTTTATGCAACTCGATCACTGCAGCCAGAAGTCTGTTGTACTCCTCATGGATATTTTCGAAAGCCGCGTATTCGACCTTGTCTTCGTCAGTGGTAATGGTCTCGCGGTAATGACCGATTTGCTCTTGCAGGCGAGCGGCATAACCCTTGAAGTTGGCCTCATCCTCGACACTGAAGCCCTGCCCTTCCTTCAAGCCGAGCATCTCCTGAATCCGCAAATAGCTGTCAGACCAGGCGCCGCGAATCATCGAGCTGTAATACACCCCGGGAAGCGCGTCTTCGCGAACGCTCGCTTCGCTGGTTTCGATCTTCAATAGCCGCGAGTAAGAAACGACCACCATCAGCAACATGATGGCGATGATGACCGCAAAACTCGCCAAAATGCGTTGGCGCAACGTCCAGTTCTTCACAGGCTGTCCTCGGGGGTGATTCGAAATGCGGGGGAGTATAGCCGAGGGCGGTGTTTCATTTATAAGACGGGTGCGCACCACTTCTCATCCTGCCGGAAAAAGGCAGGATTGGCTCTGGAAGGGGACTGTCCGCTAACTCGCAGGTGGTGTGCCAGTGGTGAATTGGCAGAATGGGGCCGTGGTTCGGCCATGGAGGAGAATGGCGCGGCGCAATACGCTTTCGCGAGCAGGCTCGCTCCCACAGTGGTCTTGTGTACATTAATCCATTGTGGGAGCGAAGGCGGTGTTGAGGTTTACACCGCAGCCAGCCTCACCTGCTTCTCCAGCTCAGCCTTCAACCCCGGCTCCAGCTTGAGTTGACGCGCCAGTTCGTCGAGGTAGGACTTCTCCATGAAGCTTTCCTCGTCCACCAGCATCACGCTGGCGATGTACATCTCGGCGGCCATTTCCGGGGTGCGGGCGGCGCGGGCGACATCGCTGGGGTCCAGTGGTTTGTTGAGTTCGGCGTGCAGCCAGTTGTGCAGCTCTTGATCGTTGTCGAGTTTGGTGAACTCACCTTCGATCAGCTCGCGCTCACGCTCGTCGATGTGACCGTCAGCCTTGGCCGCGGCCACCAGGGCTTTGAGAATCGCCTGGCTGTGCTGCTCGACTTGCGCAGCGGGCAAGCGGTCGAGCGTCTGCGGCTCTGCCTTCGATGCGCCACCCTGCTGGGCCTGCCAGTTTCCATAGGCTTTATAGGCCAGCACGCCCAATGCGGCGAGGCCACCATAAACTGCGACTTTACCGCCAACTTTTCGGGCTTTCTTGCTGCCCAGCAGCAACCCCATGGCACCGGCCGCCAGTGCACCGCCGCCGGCGCCCGACAGCAAACTGCCAAGTCCGCCCGAACCGCCGTTACCGCCTAGCAACCCGCCCAACCCACCAGACGCCTTGTTCTGCGCGCCACCGGCCTTGTTCTGCAACATGTCCTGGCCCGACTTGAGCAACTGATCGAGCAATCCACGGGTGTTCATTTTCTGCCTCCACTAAAAGGTTTTACCGAACCTTGAGGCCACCAGCCTAGTTCGAAAGTGCCCGAAGCCTGCCCGCGAGAGTGCTTCCAGATGTTGCTCCGCCATTCTTCAACTGTAATTTTGTAATAAAGATTGTACTAAAAAACCATTTATCTAATTGATTTTTCGTTAAGCTTCAAAAGTTTATTTGTAATAATGTTTGTACTTTTTTCTGTGGAGTTAAAAATTTTCATTTTAATAAAGTTTGTACACAGGAAAATAACAACACTCCTTGGTGTGCAAGCCACCGGCAGGTAGCTTGGCTAGAGGGTAAGCTTCCATTCCTAGACGTGTTGCAGCTGACTGAAAACTGACCCAGCAAAGTCTGTTTTGCCGGCTGAAAACTGACCCAGGTGTTCAACTGCTTCTGCTCGCTTTCGGAGCAGGAGAACACAGGGTGATCAGCATGGAAATGTTGGGGAAAATTCGGCGAATGTATTTTCTCTAACAGCAAAGGTTTCGAGCAGGAGCTTTCGTGCGAAATCGCGACCGACTGGAATGCCTCCGTTGGGTACACCCAGTTCAAAGCCGAGGATTCCAAGGGCAACGACGTCAACACCCTGTATCCGACCAAACTGTTGCGCACACTTACCACCTACCGGCTGCCAGGTTCTTTCAACAAGCTAGCCATCAGCGGCGGATTTAACTGACAGGACTCGATCTACACTCGTCACCAACCCGAATAGTAACTCCGAGAAGATTCAGCAAGATGCCTATGCACTGGTCAACCCGATGACTCGCTACGACATCACCGAAAACCTTTCGGCCCAGGTGAATGCAGAAATGCAGGCAAAATTGCAGATCAAAAGTACTTCGATGCCTACGGCGCCCTGACCTACGGTGTACCACGTAGTTTTACTGCTTCAGCGAAGTATCGTTTCTAAGTCACAACGTTGGGTAGCCAGCCACTTCAGTACAAGACCGGTGTTGCGCCGGTGTCGTACTATCTGCACATCGGAAAACCTGAAACCACTGAGATCAATTACATACGCCGTTACGCTTACCCTTAGGCGGAGTAGGATGGCGAAAGCCAAATCGAGGTGGTGTCATGGACAAAAAAGAGCTGCTGGGCAAAATTCGCGATAGAGAGCAGAAAATGCTCACTCAAGCAAAGGACGAAATTTTAGGGGGTGGCGATTTCCTACCTGTTAATCGTCTCGCAGAGCTTTTCAGCATTCGGATTGAAACGCTTACTCCGGCCTTGATTGAGTGGGAGGGAGATAATCGAATTTTTTCGATCGAACACGAAGGCTGCTATCTGTTTCCCCGCTATGCGTTCTCCACACGATCGGGCCTCACTCCACATCCTGCATTGAAAGAGGTTCTCTCTATCCTCTCTCCTACCAAAAGTAGTTGGTTAGTAGCGTTCTGGTTTTCTTCGTCAAATGGAATGCTGGGAGGTAAGCGCCCCCGAGATTTGATTTCCTCTGATGCGGTTCGAGTGATCCTAGCCGCGCAAAGCGAGGTCGATGGAGTCCTCCATGGCTAGCTGCCACCGCAACCGGCATTCATGAGATGGGGCTTAACCACTCGTAGACTCACCTGTTGAGCAGTCACCCTCCACCCTCTTTTGGCCACAACCTGCTAGACAACCAATGGGCTCAAAATCAGGCCCATGCGATAAGGCTGCGTCGAGAAAGCGGCTACGCCTGTCAGTTCGCTTAGCCAACACTGCTCGCGCCTCCGCTCGGGCGCGTGAAGATATCTGCACTCCCACTTTTCCAGTGTCTCTCATTGCTGTCCCTCTGCACGGCCTGTATCTACCTGATGTTACGGCTCGCCACTCATCACCAAAGACTTAACCGATCAACGGCAGGGGATGGACATTAGATTCAGCAATGATCGCCCGTGAGCAGCGGTATGCTGAAGCTTGATCTAGACCCATGGTTGGTATGGCTGATGAAGATTACCGGAAGCATTCAAATCGAAGCCGTCACAGATGTCGTTTGTGACATGTGCCTGTGCTCGACCAGCCTGCCCGGAGGGGGGCGTCAGTTTGCGACCTTTCAAGCTCACTGGGGGTATGGAACAAAACACGACGGGGAACGCTATGAACTGCACCTCTGCGAAAACTGCTTCTTTCAAACGCTCAGTTACGTAAAACAGGAGCGGCGCACACAGAATCTTTTTGACGATGATGACGGGGCTTTTGCGGGGGACGACTTCGGCTTAATAGCGAAGGATGATTTCTTCGGTGACGCTAAAATCCGCGACTAAATCCGTCACGCGAATTGGTCAGACCTCTCCAAATAACTTGTAGGAAAACATTCCGCACCAAGGTCGTCGAATGTGTAGGAGCTACGTGATGATTGCCGAAGCCCTTCCAGAGCAAGGATACGCCTCGTACCGCAAGACTCTCCAACAGTTAGTTGGCATTCCTTTTTCGGCAAATGACTTAGAGATTCACACGCTCATCACGCACGGTTTTCCCGCTTCAACGTTGCTAGACCTCGTTGCTGCCGGTTTAATTCCAGTGCCCCAGCGAAACCAAATAATTTCGCTGCGAGCGTTGAAAGGCCGAGCCCAAAAAGGGCAGTTATTGAACAGTCTTGAGAGCGATCGCCTGTTCACGTACGCGCACATTTTTTCCATGTCCAAGGCTGTTTTTGGGTGTTCAGATAAGGCACTACGCTGGCTCCATAAGCCTAAAGCACGTTTAATCGGCAAAACCCCAGCACAGATGTTGTCGACGATATGCGGCCTGAGCCAGGTAGAGCTGATGCTGATGCAGATAACAGAAGGCTACGCCTTCTAGGCTCAAATAGCTGCTCGCACATCACGCCAAAAAGGAGGTCAAGTGGAATGCAATTTCGTATCTATCGAAACGTCGATGATTGGCAGGAGCTTAATTATTGGCCCTCTTAGTTACAGTCCCGGTTGGCGTATGCCAGCCAGGACTCCAAGCCCAAATGTCGATGAAGGCCGATTACTTTACTGCTTGTTTTAAGCATTCAAGTGAGGAGTTGAGTACGAAAAGTATTCTTCCTCCGCAGTGCGTTGAATGTCCCACCGTCCATTATAGGCCAGCGGCCTTGCCCGAGTGCCTGCAAATGTGAGCGCCAAACGCCGCTTCGCACGTGACACACCCACGAAAAAAGCACAACGATTAGCATCTTGGTCGCCTAAGAAAATTTCATTGTCTACGGCAAGAATGTGACCGAATCGAATTCCAGTCCCTTTGCTCTTGTGGATAGTCAGAATTCTTACAGCTTGATCATCTGAAAATCGAAGGAGTGCTTTAGGGAGGTCAGGCGCAGGACGCCCTCTATGACCTGGCGATGGCGTTGCGTGCCGTCGCAGGCAAGCCTCGCGGCCGCAAGCGCCTGGATTACCGCTCAGCCGAACGCGCCAGAGCATTCATCCTGGAACATCTGTACTTGAGCATCACGCTGGAGATGCTCGAACATGCCAGTGGGCGCGAACGCTGGAGCCTGTCACGCGACTTCAGGACGCTCTACGACACCCAGTCCCTACCGGTTCGTCACCCTACGCCGTCTGGATCGCTTTCGCGGGTTGATCCTTGACGGTTTCACTGGACTCCGCCCCTCTCCGCTGGCTTTCACGATCAAAGTCACATGACCCGACATTTCACGCGTTGCTACGGCGTACCTCCCCTGCGTTGGCTGGAACGCTTGCGGCTCGCAAACTGACTTTCAGGATCGTACAAGAACGGGCGATTCACTGTTCTATAGGCTGATCACTCCCACTACAGAGGATCCGTCATGCCTGAGTCCCGTCAAAAAGCATCGTCCCCGATAAACCTAGCGCATAAGGCTACTCTGATCGAATACCAATGGAGCCTCAGGGTTATCGCGGAAATGGACGATTACCAGTTCAAGGTCGTGCGAATCGAAGGCGAATTCATCTGGCACTCACACCCGGAGACCGATGAAGCGTTTCTTGTGCTGGACGGCACCTTGCGCATCGACCTGCAGGAGGGCTGTGTCCATGTGAATCCAGGTGAGTTGTATGTGGTGCTACGCGGCGTGACGCACAGGACCGCAGCCCAAAGTGAAGCAAAACTGATGATGATCGAGCCACGAGGCATTTTGAACACGGGTTGAGAAATTGCACTCCACTTGACCACCCGTTTGCATTTGACCTGACCACTCATTTGCATTCGCTCTGACCAACGATTGCGTCGGATTTGACCAGCATGCTCTTTCACCATGACCGGCAGAGAACGGCCCAGAGCGTGTAAAAACACCTCCGCGAACCCTTGCTATGATTTCTGAGGATTTCATCGCAGGGATTGCCCATGAAGCGCTTCATCCAAGGTGAACATCGAGGCCAAGGCACCTTATTTCCCGAGAGCCTCGACGACTACGTCAGCGATACCAATCCGGTGCGTGTAGTCGACGTCTTCGTCGACGAACTGGACTTAGTCAATCTAGGTTTTGAAGGTGCCATTCCAGCCGATACTGGCCGACCTGCTTACCACCCCGCGATCTTGTTGAAGATCTACATCTACGGGCTATCTCAATCGCATCCAGTCGAGCCGACGTTTGGAGCGAGAAGCTCAACGCAATGTCGAGTTGATGTGGTTGACCGGGCGTTTGATGCCAGATTTCAAGACCATCGCCAACTTCCGAAAAGACAACAGCAAGGCCATTCGAGGCGTCTGTCGCCAGTTCGTTGTGCTCTGTCAGCAGTTGGGACTTTTCGGAGAAAATCTGGTTGCCATCGATGGCAGTAAATTCAAAGCAGTCAACAACCGCGACCGCAATTTCACCAGCGCCAAACTGAAACGGCGAATGGAAGAAATTGAATCGAGCATCAACCGTTATCTGACGGCACTCGATGCTGCTGATCGGCAAGAACCCACAGCCTCAGAGCCCAGCGCCGTGCGGCTGGCAGAGAAAATCGCCAAGCTCAAAACTCAAATGAAAGAGCTTCAAGCGATCGAAATCCAGCTCAACGAATCGCCGGATAAACAGGTCTCACTGACCGATCCGGACGCCCGCTCCATGATGACGCGCGGCACGGGAATCGTCGGCTACAACGTGCAAACAGCTGTCGATACCCAGAACCATTTGATCGTTGCTCATGAGGTCACCAACTTCGGTTCCGACCGCGATCAACTCAGCTCGATGGCGAAGCAGGCTCGCGATGCCATGGCGTCCGAAACGCTGGCGGTGGTAGCTGACCGAGGTTACTTCAAGAGTGAAGAAATTCTTGCCTGTCACGACGCGGACATCACTGCCTACGTGCCAAAGCCGATGACTTCAAGCGCCAAGGCGGATGGTCGATTCAACAAAGATGCTTTCGTTTATGACGCGACGAAAAACGAATACATCTGTCCGGCTGGAGAGGCGCTGCCCTGGCGCTTCTCCAGTATTGAGAAAGGCATGAATATGCACTGTTATTGGAGTTCGAAATGCCAGGGCTGCTCGCTGAAAACGCAGTGCACGCCGAGCAAAAATCGTCGAGTAAGGCGTTGGGAACATGAAGCGGTGCTGGAGGAAATGCAGCGTCGGTTGAACGATGCACCGGACATGATGCGAATCCGAAAAAGGACAGTTGAGCATCCCTTCGGGACGCTCAAACAATGGATGGGCTCAACGCACTTCCTGACGCGCAAACTGGTCGGGGTAAGCGCGGAGATGAGTCTGAATGTACTCGCCTACAACATGAAGCGGGTTATGAACATCATCGGTACAGCAGGCTTCCTTAAGGCGATGGCGGCGTAAAGCCTCGGTTTTCTCTGCCCCAGAAGGCGCTAAACCGCTACATAACCGCTTTGGAACGTCAGTAATTCTTATCACGGAAAACGCTTTGTAATCGCATCGCCCAGGAACGCTTGGTTGACGCACTCAATATACGAAAGCGTTTTTACACACTCTGGGCCAGAAGCAGACTTTCAGTCCAAGCAATGGCAAATGATCAGGACAGATCGGGGTTGTGGAGATCTTCCGTCTTTTGGGGGCGCGCTACACCAGCAAAGGAGACAAGAAACTCACCAATTTTGTGCGCTGCATTCCTTGATGGGAAGCAGCGCCAGAAACACTCGAGCTTCGGTTCGAAAACCCTTTATGACCAGAATCCTATATGCGGTTGGCTAGCCTCGGCTTCAAGCATCGGTCCCAATACGCTGACCTTGCGCTGGCCTTTGGCAAACACTTCGCGACACGGCAAAGCAAATGTCGGGTTCTCGGGATGATCCCCCGTCAGCCCCAGTAACGAGTGCTCAGATACGGAACCCGCGGTGATCGAGATTTCGCGGCGATCAGTGTCGGCGCCTCCTTCTGATCCTTACCAAAGGAATAACGCCCCATGCATATTCGTTGCGACTTTGCCGACACTACATACAGGCTGGTGCTCGGGACAGCGCTGCTGCTCTGCACGGCCATCGGTCCTGCTCTGGCGGCGAGTGAGCCGGCCAGAGCCTCTTCATCGAGTGCCTCAAGATACTCACGCACGGCGCGGGTGCTCAGGGCCGGATCGCTCCAGTTGACCGGTTCATCACCCGGTACACCGCGCTGCCGGCTGGCATCCGCCTTGATGATGCTGGCGTCCACGGCAAAGCCTTCGCCCTTTACCAGGCCGGCGTCCATGCAACGACGCAGCACTTCATTGAACAGCCAGCGAAACAGATCGCTGTCCCGAAAACGGCCGTGTCTATTTTTGGAAAAGGTCGAGTGATTGGGGACTTCATCTTCAAGGCTTAACCGGCAGAACCAGCGATAAGCCAGGTTCAAATTGGCTTCTTCGCACAGCCGACGCTCTGAGCGAATGCCGTAGCAATAGCCCACGATCAGCATGCGGATCATCAACTCAGGGTCAATTGAAGGACGCCCAATTGGGCTGCAAAAATCGGCGAGGTAATGGCGCAAGTCGCTCAGATCGAGACACCGATCAATGCTACGCAGAAGGTGATTGGCGGGGATGTGGTCTTCAAGGTTGAACGAGTAAAACAGCCGATCCTGTCCACTCGATAACTGTCCCATCATGCTGCGTGCTTCCCTGCTGGCCAATGCAGATATTTTGCCGCAGGCCAGATAGGGGAGCTACTTTTTCAACAGAATCGGTCGTTTTCAGCCGGTCACGACAGGCAGAAAACGGCCAGAAGGAGACATTCGGATTTATTTCGAATCTCTCCTTTAAGGCTCACGTTTGCGGTTTTAAGAGCGCGACCATGTTGATCGAAATTACACGCTGCGGTTTTGTGGCGATTCATTTTCCAGCAGATTTAAGGCCATTCAGCAACAGGTTCTAAGATGGGTGCTGCTGCCTGTGATGATGCAGGTTGAACGGTAGGCTTGCGGCGGCTCACCCTATCCACCAGGTAAACCAGCCCGTGATAGTCGATCCCACTATGTTGGGACAAGCCTATCTCACACGTGCGGCTGGTGGAGATGCCTTCGTCGCAGATTTGCACCGCCGCTTTGAGGTTGCGCAGCGCGTGGGTGTTCAGTTCGGGGGTGGTGAAACCCTTGTCACCGGCAAAACCGCAGCAATGGATGCCCTCAGGTATGACCACCTGCTTGGCACAACGCCGGGCGATGTCGATCAGCGCTTGGGCCTCGCCAAGGTGCTGAGTGCTGCAAGTGACATGCACGGCGATCGGTGAGGCCTGAGGCTCGAACTCTAGACGGTCGAGTAGATAGGTACGAATGAAGCGCACCGGGTCAAAGATATCGAGTCGTTCATCCGCCAGGCCCTGCATCAACCGTAGGGTGCAAGGGCTGGTGTCGCAGTAGATTGGGTCGAGCCCGCCGCGACTGGCCTTGAGTAAGGCATCTAGGGCTTCCTGGCGCTTGTGCTCGGCCTGTTCGGCGTAGCCCTTAGAAACAAAGGGTTGGCCGCAGCAGAGCGCGTTTAGGTCGTCCGGAAAAATCACTTGGTAGCCGGCCTTTTCCAGCAGGGCACAGGTCTTGTCGAATAGCGATTGCTGCTCCTGATCCTTCGCTGCCGGGCCCATGACACGGGACACGCAGGCGGCCAGGTACACCACCCGTGGGCGCTCATCCTGTGTGGCAGGCTTGGGTAGCTGCAGACGCTGTACGGGCTGCGGCATCGCCGGTGTCCACTGGGGTAGTTTACCCTGGCTGACCTTAGTCAGAGCCGCTGTGCTCTTGGCGAACAGCTGCGTGCCCAGCATCCGGTGTGCGGTGTTGGCCACATACAATGTGAAACGGGCCCCCAGCACGGCCGAGGCTAGATGCTCGGCCAGCCAGTTAGCCGCCCGGGGGCTATCCGCCTGTATGCCGCGCAGTTTTCTGATCAGATCGCCGGTATTGATACCTACCGGGCAGCGCTGAGCGCAGAGGCCGGTGGCTGCACAAGTGTCTAGACCGTGGCGCTGGTAGGCATGCTCCAGCTCACGGGTATCGATACCAGCACGCTTTCTTGCCTGGATGTCGCGCCAGATGACGATACGCTGACGGGGGGTCAGCGTCAGGCCGTTGGACGGGCAAACCGGCTCGCAGAAACCACATTCAATGCACTTGTCGACGATGTCGTCGGCGGCCGGCATCGGTTTGAAGTTTTTCAGGTGGATTTGCGGATCTTCAGACAGCACCACATCTGGGTTGAGAATGCCTCGAGGATCAAGAAGGCGCTTGATTTTCCACATCAGCTGGTAGGCTTCAGTGCCCCATTCGAGCTCGACGAAAGGCGCCATATTGCGCCCGGTGCCGTGCTCGGCCTTGAGTGCGCCGCCGTACTCCACGGCGACCAACTGGGTCACGTCACCCATAAACGCTTCGTAACGGGCCACCTGGAGCGGGTCATCGAAACCTTGGGTGAAAACGAAATGCAGGTTCCCTTCAAGGGCGTGGCCGAAAATAATCGCCTCGTCGTAACCATGTTTGTCGAATAATTCGAGCAGCCGGTTAACGCCTTCGGCCAGCTTTGCGAGCGGAAAGGTCACGTCCTCGATAATCACCGTGGTCCCCGGCTGGCGCATGGCTCCGACTGCCGGGAAGGTGTCCTTGCGGATCCGCCAGAGCTGGTTGTAGACCACCGGGTCGTCACTGAAGTCGACCTGCTTCTCCACCGGGAAATGCACGATGGCGGCCATGACTTGCGCCAGTTGCTCCTGCAACAGCGCAGCGCTCGCGGCACGTGACTCAATCAACAGGGCACAGGCGCCAGCAGAGAGTTCACGTACCCACGCGGGCATGCCGGCCATGTTCTCCACCGAACGCAGGCTGCGTCGATCGAGCAGCTCCACAGCCGCGACAGGCTGTTGCTTTAGCACCGGTACCGCATTGCAGCAGGTCCTCACGTCGGGAAAGACGATCAGCGCGCTGGCCTTGTGTGGGTGATCGGGGACCGTGTCATAGGTCACCGCGCTGATGAACCCCAGGGTCCCTTCGGAACCCACCATCAGGTGATTGAGAATATCCAGCGGGTCCTCGAAATCGATCAGGGCATTGATAGAGAAACCCGTGGTGTTTTTCAGTCGGTACTTGTGCCGAATCTTGCTGGCCAAGGGGAGATTGGCCCGGGTCTGCCGACCCAGTTCGGCAAGCTGCTCCAACAGCTCGCCATGGCTGGCGCGGAAGGCGGCGATACTGGATGGGCTTTCGCTGTCCAGCACGGTGCCGTCGGCCAGTACCAGGCGCAGGCCAGCGAGGGTGTGATAGGTGTTCTGGGCGGTGCCGCAGCACATGCCACTGGAGTTATTGGCGACGATACCGCCGATCTTGGCGGCGTTGATCGACGCAGGATCAGGACCGATCTTGCGTTTGAAGGGGGCCAGTGCCGCATTGGCCTGGGCGCCGATGACGCCGGGCTGCAGACGGATCTGCTGGCCATTGCCACGGATATCACGACGGTTCCAATGGTCGCCAAGCACGATCAGTACCGAATCGGAAATCGCCTGGCCAGAGAGGCTGGTGCCGGCGGCGCGGAAGGTCACCGGCACGTGCTCGGCATTGGCCAGTTTGAGCAGCGCGACCACTTCGTGCTCGGACTCGACCCGCAGTACCATCTGGGGAATCAGCCGGTAAAAGCTGGCGTCGGTGCCGAACGCGAGTGTCGAAAGCGGGTCATCGAAACGCCGATCACGAGGGATTAGCCGCTCGACTGCGGTGGTAAAAGTCGCCGGTAACATTGTCATCTCCATCAATCATTGCTGCGGCCAGACGCATGTGCGAGGCCGCATCGGCTGGTCAAACGGCTGAAGCCCACAGAGAACAGCCCGGAGTTACTCCATGGGCCGTGGTTGTGTCCACGGGCAAATCAGCGGTGCGATCCACGACCGCTGACTCTTCGATCACTTGACCAGCATGCTCCGGGAACTGCTCACCGAACGGGCCCGACGAGTCTCGATAAGCCGGGCGAACCGGCGCTTGCTCGCTTCAGGATTGATGAGCAATAAGCCGATGACACTGGTGACAATGCACAGCACGCCCGCGACCACGAAGCCCTTGTCATAGCCCAGCGCAGGTGTTGTGGCGCCTTGGATAAAAGCCCCCATCAGTGCAGGAGCGACCAGGCCGCCGGTGGTGGCCAAGGCGCTGTTGATGGACATCATCGAGGAGCGCTGACCGGCCGGCATGATCTCGGCAACGATCGCCGAACTCAGCACGAAGGTGATCTGCGGCAAGTTGCAACCAATCGCCAACAGGATGACCTTGAGCAGTGGATTTTGCACAGCAAAGACCGCGAGCAAAATCAGCGCACCGCCAACCAGCACCAGCAAGGAGGTCAACCAACCCCTTGCATACTTCGAGGCGAGTCCTGTTTTCAGCAGGCGCTGGGATACCCAGGAACCGCCAAGGACGATCGGGATGTTGAACGCAGTGAAGACCATGAACATCCAGCCGGCGTCAGTCGGGTCGTACTGCATCACCTTGCCCATATAAGACGGTACCCAGGTGAACATCACCGAGAAGATCCAATAGCTGGTCCAATACATCAGCATGTTGGCCAGAAAGGTTCTGTCGGTAATCAACTGCCAATAAGGCAGGCGGGGAGCGTCGGCATCGGCCTGCACCGAGCCTTGCTCAGTGACCTTGCCTTCGGCACCGAAGTAAGCCCACAGCGCCATCCACACGAGGCTGGCCACACCGAGCACCATGAACGCCGCATGCCAGCTCCACTTCACCACGACAAAAGTCAGTAGCGGGCCGGAGATCAACAGACCGGCAGTGACGCCCTGAAAGATCACCGCGGAGGGCAAATTGCGCTTGTCGTTGGGGAACCACTTGTAGCAGGCGTGCAGCGCCAGCGGATAAGCCGGCCCCTCCCCCATGCCGAGCAGGATGCGTGAGAAGTACAGCAGCGGGACCGAAGCCACGAAGGCCAGCGGAAATTGCGCCACGCCCCAGATGCCGGCACATACCAGCAATAATTTCTGCGATGACACCCGTTCGGCAATGAAGCCGAACCCGATGGCCGACAACGAGAATAGAAGGAAGAAGCTACTGGCGATCATGCCGAACTCAGCGGGAGAAAGCCCCAGATCGGCCATCAGGGGACCTGCGACAATGCCGAGAATCGCCTTGTCCATAAAGTTGATCACCATGAACACGGCAAGCAGGATCGTGACGACCCAGGCATGCGTATTGATACTTTTAAAGCGAGCCATATCCCACCTCAGAATTGATGTTGAAACCATTGGGTCGTCGTGATGCGAGCCGAATTGGGTTTAACTGGAACAATCTGAAACGTAGTGATCGGATGAGGTCCGGTCTTCGGGGCGGGGGCATCCAGACATGGAAAGGATAATATTCAAGGTAGCAGCAAACGTTGTGCTCACAGACATGACGTTCTCCAGGCTGACTGAAGGTACTTTGGCCCCAGTCGATTTTGTTTTTGTTTTTACCGCCGAATAACTATATAGCACTATAGCTAATTAGGTATAGAAAATTTATCTCCGGCCATCAGAAAACGCCCAGCGGTATTCGTCCGCCCGGGGTGCGAATCCAGTGTGTTCGTTGGTTCAGAATCGGCAGCATTACCGCAGGTTGTGTTGAACCTGCAGCGGGCCGGCCAAGGGACCTGGTGTCGTCGCACGGCAACGGCCATCGGCGCCAGGCAAGCGCGCGTTCAACCGGGACCAGGGGATGGCCCCGCTATGGAGAACCCGACGGGATCAAGGCTCTAGATTGGCGTCCAGACGCAGCCGGTAGTCGTTGGGCGGAATGAACGCTTCCTGGTAATACAGCGGCCGGCCATTGTTGCCCATGGCGAGAAACTCGAGCACCGCGCCGATCGTGCCCTCTTCAAGCGCCAACTGCTGGCACACCTCGTCCGGGAAACGCTCGCACCGCAGCTTCTGGTCCAGGCTGGCGATGCTGATGTGGTACCGGTCGAACAGCAGCGCCTTGAAGTTCGCCCCCGCGAAATCGAGCAACTCTGCCTCGGCAAATGCCGGGAAACGATCGCTGTCAATATAGAAGTGGGTGAAGCAGTGGAACAGCTCGTCCACTGCGAACACCCGGTCGACCTTGACCACGTTACGCACGTTCGAACCCAGCTTGTCGGCCCAATCCCTTGCGTCCAGCCCGGTTTCCTGACCCACCACTTCGGCATAGATCGGCAGGACTTGGCCGTCGCCGTCCTCAAAGCGCAAGTGCATCGGCGACATCATCGGCATCGCTCGCTCGGCCACGAAAGTGCCATGCCCGTGACGGCGCACGATCACTTTGGCCTGAACCAGCTCACGCAACGCCTTCTGTACCGTGCCCAGGCTGAACGGGGTGATGGCCGCCAGTGTGGATTCATTGGGCAACTGCGAACCCGGGCCCCAGTAGCCATCATTGATTGCCGCCAGCAGGGTTTCCCGCAGCTGCGCGTATTTGGGCAAGCCGAGCACTTCCTGTGACTGGTAACGATCGTAAAAATCGACCGTCTCTACTTCCGACATTTTTTGTCCTCCTTCAGACCCTCCGACGCTGTTGCCAGAGAGACGTTGACTAAAGCTATATAGCTTCATATTATAGCTCATGACACCTGGAGATGCTCCGCAGTGTCCGCCCGACCCGACACCCTCCCCACCGCCAACGCGAGCGGCAAGGACAGCAGCCGTGATACCGGCAGGATGATCCATGGAACTACACTCGGAACTGCACTCGCTGCTCATCATTCTTGTCGCCGTGGCCGTCGGCAGCTACCTGCAAGCGTTCACCGGGTTCGCACTGGGCATTGTAGTACTGGCGATTGCCGTACTCACCCACGCCGCCCCCATCGCCATCGTTGCCACCACTATCACTATCGTCGCCCTGCCCGGGATTGCCATCGCCCTGGTGCGCCACTGGCAGCACATCGATAGGGCATCGTTCTTCCAGACCCTCATCGGCCTACTACCCGGCACGCTGCTGGGCCTGTGGTTGCTTGGCAAAATGGGCGAAGAGCATACCGCGCTGCTGCAACTGTTGCTGGGCGGGCTGATCGTGGCCGGTGGTATCGCCCTGTTCATCAAACCACGACCTCATCCCTCCCGTTCAAGCCCCGTGAGCTTCGTCATGATGGGCCTGCTCGGCGGTCTGATGGGCGGCATGTTCAGCATACCGGGGCCACCGCTGATCTATCACTATTATCGTCAACCGGTGTCCATTCAGGCCATCCGCACCAGCTTGCTGGCACTGTCCGGCGCCATGTCCCTGATCCGCTTGATCATGCAGGGCCTGCAAGGGGAGTTGAACGCCGAGGTCATGTCGCTGGGCACCCTGTCGATCCCGGTCGCCATGCTGGCCAGCTGGCTGTACGTGCGTTTTCCGCCGCAACTCTCCGACCTGAGCATGCGTCGCGGCGCCTTCGCCCTCTTCGTCGCGATGGGCGGTTTCATCTCGCTCACCGCAGTGCTACCGAACGCCTTGGCCGCCCCTGTGAAGCCGGCCATGAGCGCGCGCTCAGGCAAAACCATTTCTGTTGTGTCACCGCAGTACTCAAAGCCTATGCCTTGAGTTTGTAGCTCCCTGCCCTAGAGATAAAAACAATGAAACATCTACGGTTAAGCGCACTACCTACCCCCTTGCTCGGCCTGTCCAGTTTCGCCTTGTGCTGCAATGCCTCGGCGGCATTCATTGCCGACAGCACGGCCAACCTGGACATTCGCAACTTCTACATGAACCGCGATTACCGGCAACCGGGTAGTCCAGAGACGCAGGATGAATGGACGCAGGGATTCGTCATGCATGCTGAATCCGGCTTCACCGACACGACCGTCGGTGTGGGGCTGGACGCCCATGCCGCGCTCGGCCTCAAGCTGGATTCGGCCCGCGGTCGCAGTGGCGACAACGGAACCCTCCCGCAAAGTTCCGACGGTACGCCCGTGAATGAATTCAGCGAACTGGGCTTCACTGGAAAACTCAAGGTATCCAAGAGTGTCCTGCGCCTGGGTACGCTTTATCCGACCCTGCCTGTGCTGAATTATAACTTCGGACGCCTGCTGCCTTCGAGCTACAGCGGCGGCATGTTGACCTCAAACGAAATCGACGGCCTGACCGTCAACGCCGGTCGCATCACCCAGGCCAACCTGCGCAACTCCAGCAGCAATGACCCCGTCACTTATTACCGCGGCGGCGTGGAAAGCGATCACTTCGACTTTGCCGGCGGCAGCTACAAGCTCACCCCGCAACTGACCACCAGCTATTACTACGGTGAACTCAAAGACATCTATCGGCAGCATTTCGTGGGCCTCGTCCACACCTTGGCGCTGAGCAAAAGCGCGAGCCTGCGCACTGACCTTCGGTACTTTCGCAGCAACGATGACGGCATTGCCAAAATGGGCCGTTTCGCCAATAACAACCTCAACGGCATGGTCAGCCTGACGCTGGGTGGCCACAAGTTCAGTGGCGCCTACCAGCGCATCTCCGGTGCCGGCGAATTTCCGTTCATCGGCAACGATCCCTACGTCGTCAACTTGTCCTTCTACAATACCTTCGCCCGAGAAGAAGAGGATTCCTGGCAAGCGCGCTACGACTATGATTTCGCTGCGCTGGGGATGCCCGGCCTGACCTTCATGACCCGTTACGTCAGCGGCGACCACGCGCTGGTCCAGGGCCGCGAGCAGGGTACTGAACGCGAGCGCGACATGGATCTTACCTACACGGTACAGAGCGGCCCGCTGAAGAACGTCTACGTGCAGATGCGTAATATCAGCTTTCGCTCCGGCAACGGACTGACCCGCGATGTCGACGAAAACCGCGTGCTGGTCGGCTATAAACTGGTGGTCTGGTAGGTAAACCCTCGGCGCGGGGCAATCCCGCGTCGGCTGGCAGGAACACGGGTTTGCGGTGATGGATTGCCGTGGTTTATCAGGATGACCCCATCATCGTTCATCGCCAGCAAGCTTGCTCCTACCCTACAGCCGGCCGAGTACGGCCCAAAGAGACACGGCGGCCAGGCAGGCCACCACCACGCCCGTAAACAACACCGATGCGACATCGGCCCGCAAACGGCCCGAATGGATGGCGTGCGCACTGCGCCGGTAGCGACGCCGCTGCGTCGTCCAGATGTATAGCGCGGCAAACACGCTGATCACCACCAGCACTGCACCCAGCCAACCCTCGGTTTGCATCCAGCGCAGGAAAATACAAGCCACGACCCAAAACACCAGCAAGGTGCGCCCCCAGGCCAGGGAAGTTCGTTCCGGCTGCAGCCCGGCGTCATCGTGTGGCGCCTGAAGCGCAGGCACGTCAGGGCGATGGCGTGTCATGGCTCAGTGCACCTGGCGCAACAGGAAGACGCCGATCAACGTCAGCGTCACCAGCGCACCACCGATCGACAGCAGCGGCACCAACAGTGGTAATGGCAACGGCGCCTTGTTGCGCAGTGCCCGTTCAACGTTCAGCCAGCGCAGGCAGGCCGAGCCGCTGATGAGCATCGCCATCAGCAACAAAGCAACCGAAAGCGTCGTGCGCACCACCGGGATAAACACATCCAGGGTAAAGGCTTCCACGGCAATGCCCCCGGCCAACAGTGCCAGCGCGGTGCGGATCCACGCCAGAAAGGTTCGTTCGTTGGCCAGGGTGAAGCGTGGATCGGGTTCACTGCCGCCCGCCAGCAGCCGTGAAGACAGCGGGCCGCGATCGACGCCATCGGTTTTGCTCAAGTCTTGCTGTTGTGCCGTCATGATCCTGTCTGCCTGCTGAGTGCCACAACCAAAAATGCCCTCGACGGCAGACTGCCGTGAGGGCCTTTTACTGCCGCCATGATTTGCTATGCCGTCATCGTGGGACTACCGGCGGGCGCAGCGGATGAAGCGCGGACCTTGGGACAACGCTCATCCTCCTTGATCATGTCCGCGGCTTTTTCGGCGATCATGATTGCCGGGGCGTTGGTGTTGCCCGAGATCAGCGTCGGCATGATCGACGCATCGACCACTCGTAGCCCTTCGATACCGTGAACCCGCAGCCGCTCGTCAACCACCGCTTCCGGACCGCTGCCCATTTTGCAGGTGCCTACCGGGTGGAAAATCGAGGAACCGTTGCGACGCACAAAGTTGAGCATGTCCTCCTCTGTCTGCACCGACACGCCAGGGTTGTATTCTTCGGCGATGTAACCGGCCATGGCCTGGCTCGCCGCGAGCTTGCGGGCCATTTTGAAACCACGAACCATGGTCTGCCGATCTTCTTCGGTGGCCAGATAGTTGGGCTCGATCCAGGGGGCGTCCTTGGGGTTCTTCGAACGAATCCGCAATTCACCGCGACTGCTCGGGCGTAACTGGCAGACCGACATGGTGAAGCCGGGCCACTTGTGCGGTTTACCGGCCGTCATGTCCGCACTCAGGGTACCGAAGTGGAACTGGATATCGGGTGTCTTTTCCTGCTCACGACTTTTGGCGAACATGCAGCCCTGCTGGATACCCACCGACAGCGGCCCCTTGCGCAAAAAGGCCCACTTCATGCCGATCAGTGCCTGACCCCAAAGTGTGCGCAATTGATCGTTGGTGGTGATTGGCTTGGTGCACTTGAACATGATGCGGATTTGCAGATGATCCTGCAGATTGCGGCCAACGCCCGGTAGCTCGTGGACGACATCAATGCCATGTTGCTCAAGCACCTCACGTGGACCGATCCCGGACAACTGCAGCAACTGGGGCGATTGTAATGCTCCCGCGCACAGCAGGACTTCCTTGCGCGCCTTGGCAGTCACCGGTCGCCCCGCTCGCTCGTAAGCGACCCCGACCGCACGCTTGCCGATCATCAGGACCTTGCTGGCCTGAGCGTCGGTTTCGACGGTCAAATTCTTGCGGTGGCGGATCGGCTTCAGGTAAGCCTTGGCCGCCGAACAACGCCAGCCGTTGCGCGTTGTGAGCTGGAAATAACCCACCCCTTCCTGCTGCGCGCCATTGAAGTCATCGTTACGCGGCACACCGATCTGGTTGGCGCCGCGGATGAAGGCTTCGACCAATTCGTTGGGCTCACGCAGATCCGATACATGCAAGGGGCCGCTGCCGCCGTGATAGGCGCTTTCACCGCGTTCGTTGCACTCCATTTTCTTGAAGTACGGCAACACGTGGCTCCAGCCCCAACCCTGGTTGCCCTGCGCTTGCCAATGGTCATAGTCCTGCGACTGCCCACGGATGTAGACCAGGCCATTGATCGAGCTGCAGCCGCCCAGGGTCTTGCCCCGAGGCCAGTAGATCGGACGGTTGTCCAGTGCGGGCACCGGCTCGGTATGGAAGGACCAATTATAGGTCGGGTTGAACATGGTCTTGCCATAGCCGATCGGCAGGTGAATCCAGAAGTGCCGGTCGCTCGGCCCCGCTTCGAGTAGCAAGACAGTGTGATTTGCGCCTTCACTGAGACGGTTGGCCAGGGCGCATCCGGCTGAGCCTGCGCCCACCACGATGTAATCGTATTCAGGTCCGTTCACGGGTGTTCTCCTCGCTTGGTGGCCGACAGGGCCCTGCACAGCCCGCCTTCGTTGGGTGAAAGCGGGCGACTGCAAGCACCTCCTTGTTCCAGCCTTATTGTTTTGCGCAGTCGAGGCAGCGCCTCAGTTGAAATCCACCGCCACCCCTGGAGGGGGCGAGTAACCCAGGTCACCACGGGCCACCACCGCTTCGCGGCCACCGTTAAGTTCCAGGAGCTCGGCCTGACGTTTTCTGGCGCGGGCATCCACCTCTTTCGGAATGCAGAGGGTTTCCATCTTCGCGCGGTACTCGGCGACGAGCGCCTCGTTTCCCGGGATCTCAGCCAGGTTGAGCAACTCTTCCGGGTCTTCCAACAGATCGAACAGATGCGGCGGGTAATCGACGTAGTGAACGTACTTGTAGCGGTCGTCGCGGATCATGAAGGCACCGGTAGCCGAGCCCATGCCGTGGTATTCGGCGAAGGCCAGACGGTCGCCATCGGGTTGATTGGCCAGCTTGAACAGGGACTCGCCGGACAATGTTTTCTCCTCTTCGGTGGGCGCAATGCCGACTGCTTCGAGAATGGTCGGGTAGACGTCGATGTGAGTAATCGGGGTCTTCTTTTCGACGCCCGCCGGGAGTCCGTCACCGGAGATGATCAGCGGTACGCCAACGGCCTCTTCGAACATCGTCGACTTGCCCCACAGACCCCGACTGCCCAGATTATCGCCGTGGTCGCTGGTGTAAATGATCCGGGTGTCGTCGCGCAGGCCGGCGCCTTCAAGGGCGCTCATCACCTTACCGATGTTCTCGTCGAGGAAGCTGACCAGGCCGTAGTAGCCCGCCAGGGCGCGACGCACCTTGTCTTCGGTGTCGAAGAAATCGTCATAGGCAAAACTTGAGGCGTAGTCCTTGATGAACGGATGATCAGGGCGCTCGGCCTTGTCGTACAGCTTTGGCCAAGGCAGGTCGTCATCCAGGTAGTAGCGATAGAAATGCTCGGGCGGCGCAGTCAGCGGGAAGTGCGGAGCGACGAAAGAGACGAACAGCACCCAGGGCTTGTCCTGGTGTTTCGGTGCCTCTTCACGCAACCAGGTCTGCGCAAGTGCAGCGATGTTACGGTCATACATCGTGTAAGACGATTCACCTGGCCCGGCCTGGCCGGCCATTTTCCAGGCACCGCCGCGACGCGGCAGGTCTTCGCGAACCAGGCCCATCAGGTCGCCTTTGCCTTCGATGACATGCATCGGCACGATTTCCTGGCTGAAACCGTTGTCGTCATCGATCGAGCGGAAGTGCAGCTTGCCGATCGAGACGCAGTGCTGCCCTTCATCGCGAACACGGTGGTGCCAACTGGTCACGGAACCATCGTAAGGGTCGGCGTTGTCCCAGAAGCCCATCTGGTGGATGTAACGACCGGTGGCGAAGGTCGCACGGGCCGGAATGCACACCGGAGAGTTGCAGTAGGCCGAGGTGAAGCGGGTACCGGTGGCAGCGATGGCGTCCAGGTTCGGTGTCTTGACGAAATCATTGCCGTAGCAACCGAGGGCTTTAGGGTTATGTTCATCGGACATGAACACGATGAGATTCTTGGCTTTAGTCATTTTGTTCTCCAGCGCTAAGTAGCTACGTAGCTTTTCTCAGGGAAATTTTTTACAGGTCCAGCACCAGCGTCGAGCTCTTGGAACGGGAGCAGCAGATCAGCAGGTGTTCCTGTTTCTCGTCGTCACTGAGAATGAAGTCGCGATGGTCGACCTCGCCGTCGATGAAACGGGTCTTGCAGGTGCCGCAGATACCAGCCTCGCAAGAGGTCTCGCATGGCAGGCCGGCTTCACGCAGGACTTGCGCAATACTTTTGCTGTTCGGTACATCAAGGGTCTGGCCGCTACGGGCCAGGGTGATCCGGAATTCACCTTCACTGACGGTGCTGGCGCTTGGCGGCAGTACCGGCGCAGCAAAGTGTTCGAAGTGCACCGTGCCTGCTGGCCAATGCTCGGCCGCCGCCTTGACGCCGGCCATTAACCCGCCCGGACCACAGCAATACAGGTGGGTACCGGGCTCGTAGTGCATCAGCAGTTCGCGGATGTCCAGGCGACGGGCCGGATCACCTCCGTCGTAATGGATGACGACGTGCTTGCCGAGCAGGGACGACAGGCGCTCCTTGAACGCGGTGCGCTCAGGCGTCTCGCCACAGTAGTAAAGAATGTATTGAGCGCCGCTCGCTTCAAAATGCTCGAGCATCGCCATCATCGGGGTCACGCCAATGCCGCCGCCGATCAACAGGTGCCGCTGCGCTTGGTCGACGACAGGGAAATGATTGCGTGGTTCAGATATCTGCAGCAGATCGCCAGCCTTCACATTGCTGTGCAGGCTGCGCGAACCGCCGCGGCCATCGACAACGTTCAATACGCCGACCACGTACCGGTCCCGCTCTTGCGGGCTGTTGCACAGGGAGTACTGACGAATGAAACCGCCGGGCAGGTGCACGTCGATATGCGCACCCGCGGTGAAAGGAGGCAATGGTTTGCCGGCCGGATCGACGAACTCGAAGGTGTTGATACCAGTTGCCTGGTTCTCGATGCACCGTACTTTGACTGTTTGCATGCTGCGCCTCGATCTTTTTGGTTGTCAGGGCGATGAATCGTCAGCGAGTCGGGCCTGGCCAGGCCCGACCACCCATTCAACCCTTGCGGAAGAGCTGCTGATCGTCGAGCTCATCGAGACGCTGGCGCACATAGGCGTCGCGCTCGCTGGCCGGGAAACGGTCCGCGTCCTTCATCACACCGATGACCTTGCGGTTGATTTCCATCAGCACTTCGCGATCGTCACGGGCCGGATCACGGGGGATTTTCAGCACCGAGTCCTGGGAGTACATGGCCAGCGGATCATCGCTGTCGAGGTCGGCACGCCCCACCGGTTTGCCTTCGGCCAGCCTGCGAGCAGCATCACGCAGCAGCTTGCGGCACAGGTAGACACCGATGTCCGAACGACCTGGGTGCTCCATGCCATGAATCGCGATTGGGCGCTGGCTGACCAGTGCTTCCCAATCACCCGGTGCACGCTGACCTTCTTCATAGGAGCGGCTGCCGGTCTGCCCTTCGAGGAAGTCGATCTTGTCGACACCACAATCTTCTTTGCAGCCCAGATGTCGCGGGTCCACTTCATCGTTGAAATGGCGCCAGCCGAACAGGATCGTGTTGGTGTCGTCCACCGGCACATGCCAGCGGCTCATGGCGACAGTGGAGTGACGCTCTTCGGCCGCCGACGGCACCAGCGAGCCGATCTGGCACAGGTGCGGGAACGTCATTTCGGTGATGCGGGTCCACACCTTGTCTTCACCGACGCGACGCCCGGCGACGAAGGCGACGCCATTGCCATCACGGGTCGGCTCCCAGTGCATGACCGGCATATCACCGAAGCCTTCCAGGGAAACACCGGCGGAGGTCGCTGCGTCCACGCCTTCTACCGTCATGTTGTTATGCAGCACCGCCGTGTGCATGTGGTCCATGATGTTCTCGAACACCTGCAGCCAGTTGCAGGGGTAGACGTTGGAGAACGCCACCAGCTCGGTACCGGCCGGCTGGGTGAAGGATTCGTACTCAGGGAACTTCGGCTTCTGATCCGGTGGGCCCATGTAGGCGAACACCAGGCCATGGCGTTCGAACGCCGGGTAAGCAGGCTGACAGATACTCTCTTTGAGCTTGCTGCCTTCAGGCTCGCAAGGGGTTTCCATCAGGGTACCGTCTACGCCCCACTTCCAGCCGTGGTAGCAGCAACGAATGCCGTTTTCCTGGATGATGCCGAATTCCAGCGAAGCACCGCGGTGGGCGCAGTGGCGATGCAGCACACCGATCTGACCGCTGCGGTCACGGAACGCCACCAGGTCTTCACCGAGAATCCGAATGGCCTTTGGCAGTTGCCCAAGCTCCTCGGACAGGCAGACCGGGTGCCAGAAACGGCGCATGTACTCGCCCATTTCGGTGCCTGGGCCGACACGGGTCAGCTCGGCATCTTCAGTCGGGATGATGTTGTAGTGGTAGCCACCGAAAGGGATGTTCTGCGCTTTACCATCTGCACGGCTCATGGTTCGATCCTCATCTTTACTATTGTTTTCAGGGTAAGCATCACTTCACGGACTAAACGGAACTCGCCTGGCTGATGAAGCGAGTCTGCAAGTAAGCATCCAGTCCTTCAGGGCCACCTTCGTGGCCGATACCGCTTTGTTTGGTGCCGCTGATGGGCGCATCGGCCAAAGCGGGGGTAAAGCTGTTGATTCCGATCCAGCCAGCATCGAAGCCTTCGCAAACAGCTGCTGCACGTTTGATTGAGTGGGTGAAGGCGTACGCCGCCAAGCCGAAATCCACACCGTTGGCGCGCTGCATAACTTCATCGAAGTCGCTGAATGGCATGATCGGCGCGACTGGGCAGAACGGTTCCTCATGCAGGATGCGCGAGAGTGGATCCAGATCGGTCAGCACCGTGGGCTGAAAGAAGTAACCGCGATCGAACATCCGACTGCCACCGGCGGCGACCGTGGCGCCTCGCGCTTTCGCATCGGCAACCAGGTCCATCGTCGACTCCAGGCGGCGAGCGTTGGCCAGCGGGCCCATGCTGATGCCGGCTTCGAGGCCATTGCCGACCTTCACTGCATTGGCGAATTCGACAAAGTGACGGGTGAACTCTTCATAAACCCGCTCATGCACGAAGAAGCGGCTGGCCGACACGCAGACCTGGCCGGCATTGCGGAACTTGAAGCCGGCACAGGCACGAGCCACGGCTTGCACATCCACATCGTCGAACACCACCACTGGCGAATGTCCGCCCAGTTCCATGGTGACGGGCTTGAGCTGCTTAGCTGCCAGGGTGCTGAGCAGACGCCCGACAGACACCGAACCCGTGAACGAAACCTTGCGGGTGATCGACGATGCAATCAGCCGATCGGAAACCTGACTCGGCTCGCCGAACAGCATGTTGATCACACCCTTGGGCAAACCAGCATCGATGAAGGCGCGGATGACACCGACGCAAACACCGGGGGTTTCTTCGGCGGGCTTAACGACCACCGAGCAGCCGGCAGCCAGGGCTGCAGCCACCTTGCGCGCCACCAGTACGGCAGGGAAGTTCCAGGGAGCAAAGGCCGCGACCGGACCGATCGGGCGCTTCACGGTTGTCTGCACCAGCTCAGGCTGACGCGGCGGCAGCAGACGGCCGTAGGCCCGCTTGCCCTCCTCCGCACACCATTTGATGGTCTCAACCACCCGGTCGATCTCGCCGCGGGCGTCAGCCAGCGGCTTACCGTTTTCCAGGGTGAGCACGTGAGCCAGGTTTTCGCGGCGCACCTGGATCAAGTCGGCGGCACGATTCATCACCAACTGACGATCCCAGGCCGAGACAGTGCGCCAGATGTCGAAACCTTCCTGCGCCGATGCCAGCGCGTCCGCAATGTCCTGCTCACTCGCCAGCGGAAGATGGGCCAGTACTTCTTCAGTAGCGGGGTTGACCACCGGGAGGGTGCGACGACCCTCGCCAGCGCGCCATTGACCGTCGATATACAGACCTAGCTCTACGTCATACATGGATCTTGCTCCTGCTGGTTGTCTGAGCGGTGAACCGAGGGCGGGTAGCACCTGTGCGTTGTCGTTTTCAACCTTTTCAAAACTATATAGCTATAGCTCTTAAAGTGTCAATCTATCAGCACAGGATTTTTTCACGGCATCAACAGACGGCCGAACGCCTTTGTGCAGCAAGCCATGTAGAAGAGATTACGAGGGCGCGCGTGGGCAAACCGCCCAAGGACCGAGAGATGCTTGTCCTTTGGGTGACTTGTGCAGGTACCCTAGGAAGCGCCGCAGCGGCATAAGCGTATGCCTAGCGCCCGTTACAGCCGTGGTACTGGCAAGGTTGAACCCTCTGCCTTGATACTCGGACTGGTGTCCTTAGGCATCGGTGTAGAGTCTTTGAGTGATCTGGGTATTTGATACCCAGACAAAGAAGGAGCAGGCAGCTGAATAGCCGCCCTCGGAAAACACTAGACTACGAAACACCCGCTGAACGATTTAGCCAATCTGTTGCATCGACCGGTTGAATCCACAGCCATTAGCAGTCATTCAACGACGCCAGATTCTTGACCAAAATGAGTATTGTCGAGGGAGTCTACAGACCACGTGAGTGGACACGCTGGCACACGTTTAGACCTCGCTATTAGCGACAGGTATTGATGATAGAAGAGTACAAAACACAAGCCTTCGGTCCATTGAAGGCCTAGTTGAAGAAATCATTGTCTAAGCGGTAGGCACGAATCAATTACCTCGATTGCCATCTGAAGCTTCTGTCTTAGCAGCGGCAGTTCTGCTGTATGCAACGCAAGCGGTCTCCCTGCCATACCCAGAAGCGCGGCAAGTGCAAAGTCAGAATGCTTCACCAGGGCCACTAAGTGGTCACCACGCGGGCCATTGCTTCCTGCCATCCAATTCTTAACCGTTCTTTCGTTGGCATTCGTCCAACGCATTAACGTTTTCGTCGCTTGATGCGTTTCACCAAGCTCGTTGTGAAGTGCGTGGGCGATGGCAGCCGCGTACTGTTCTTGGGCCAGAAAAGAATTACCCGTTTTCGTGAACATTTTTCCCTCCCCGATCTTCTACCTTCTTTAGAGCGATTCGAAAAACAAAGTGACTGGTCACGCTTGGTGTTAGCCGTACCCGTAGTTGGTAGGGCGAGGACGTTGTCGATGCAAAAGCTCACTGATGCATGTGGAGCTGGTAATGAGTCCAACACGACCCTGGCAGCCGCGTATGTCCGCATGTCCACTGAGCACCAGCAATATTCCACTGAGAATCAGCTCGACGTCATCCGCATCTATGCCGCCACTCACACACTAAAAATCGTGAAGGTTTACACGGATTTGGGTAAGAGCGGCCTCCGCCTAGAAGGCCGTGAAGCACTCAAGCAGTTGTTCTTCGATGTGGAAAGTGGCCGAGCTGAATACTCGACTGTCCTCGTTTATGACGTTAGCCGCTGGGGTCGCTTCCAGGATCCCGATGTCAGCGCCAGTTACGAGGTGCGATGCCGGCAGGCGGGAGTTTCAGTTCAATACTGTGCCGAGCAATTTACCAATGACGGATCGCCTGTCTCCAACATCGTTAAAAGCGTAAAGCGGATGATGGCCGGTGAGTACAGTAGGGAATTGTCGGTAAAAGTTTTCGCAGGGCAATCCCGACTCATTGAGCTGGGTTATCGCCAAGGAGGCATGGCTGGGTTTGGGCTCAGAAGGCAGTTGGTCGACAGCACTGGCTCGCCGAAAAATGAGCTAAGCATTGGTGAGCATAAAAGCATTCAAACAGACCGAGTGATATTGGTGCCCGGCCCTCCGGCTGAAGTCGAAATGGTGCTGAATATCTATCGACTATTTGTTGAGGAAGGCAGGAGTGAGCGTGAAATTGCCGAATGGTTGAACGCTAAAGGAGTGCTGACAGATCGTAACCGATTGTGGTCTCGGGGCACCGTGCACCAAGTGTTGATTAACGAAAAATACGTCGGAAACAACGTCTGGAATCACAACTCCTTCAAGCTGAAGCAAACACGGACTCAGAATCCGCCAGAAGAGTGGGTACGGGCCAATGCAGCGTTTCGACCTATCGTAAGCACGATCCTCTTTCAGGCCGCTCAGTCGATCATCCTGACACGTTCCTATCGTATGCCCGATGACGAGATGCTTAGCGTGTTGAAGAGCATTTATGAACGTCGTGGTTTTCTATCGGGGCTGGTCATCGACGAAGCTGAAGGGTGCCCATCGAGCAGCGCGTATCAAAGCCGATTCGGGAGCTTGCTCCGGTGTTACTCGCTGGTTGGGTACACACCCGCGAGAGACTATTACTACATCGAGGCCAACAAACGACTGCGCGAGATGCACCCCAAGCTTTTGCAGCAGACGATCACTAAAATCGCGGAGGTCGGTGGCCACGTCTCGGTAGACCCTCAGACTGACCTGATGATGGTTAACCAGGAACTAGCCATATCACTCGTACTGTGTCGCTGTCTGACAACTGTGGCTGGCCATAAGCGCTGGAACATCCGCTTTGATCTGGGATTGAATCCTGACATCACTGTGGCCGTTCGAATGCAAGAACTCGAAGATGCTGTACTGGACTACTACATCCTACCCACCATCGACATGCAATCTCCTAAGTTGCGCCTAGCGGAGAGCAATCAGGCCGATCTTGAGATCTACCGGTTCGACACGCTGGATATCCTCTCGGAACTGTCTCGCCGCGTTGAATACAGGAGGGTGGCATGACCGCGATCCTACCTCCGCATAGAGCACCAATGCATGTGGCAGAAGAGTCGATGATAAACCTCATCCCTCTCACCGATATTAGGGTGCTTAATCCCCGTATGCGCAACAAGCGGGTGTTCGCCAAATTGGTAGAAAACATCTCCGCGTTAGGCCTCAAACGTCCGATTACAGTCGCACCAACCACGACCGGTACCGAGCCCTACGAGATCGTGTGTGGCCAAGGTCGATTCGAAGCATTTCAAGCTCTAGGTGAGAAAACCATTCCTTGTATTGTGGTCAGCGCCACGGAGGCCGACCGTTACCTTATCGGCCTGGTAGAGAATCTTGCACGGAGAAAACATTCCAATCGTGAGCTTTTGACTGCAATCCAGATCCTTTCCGATCGCGGATATACGTGCCTTCAGATCGCGAATAAAACTTGCCTGGACTCAGGTTACATACAAGGAATTTTGACGTTGCTTCGGCAAGGTGAGGAGCGGCTGATCGCGGCTGTCGAGAAGGGATGGCTATCCATAAAACTGGCGATTGATATCGCTCGCTCTAAAGACAGCGACGTCCAGCAAGCCATGATAGACGCCTACGAAAGCGGGTTGCTCAGAGGCGAGCAGTTGATGAAGGTACGTCGACTGATTGATAGACGAAAAACGTTTGGCAAGAACTACAAAAGTGTTCCAGCGACGAAAGAGAAAACCACCCCTCAGAAACTGCTCAATGCATACCAGAAGGAGGTTCGGCGCCAAAAGGTGATGATCAAAAAATCGGACATCAATGAGCAGCGGCTTCTAATCATCGTAACCGCCATGCGAAAGCTGCTGGCTGATGAGTACTTCAGCACCCTTCTTCGTAACGAAGAAATACCTGACATGCCCAAACCGTTGGCAGATCGAATAACAGGGGATGTGCAATGACGAGCCAAGTAAAACAAGCCTTCGAACAGCGCGTCATTGCGGTTCCCTTGGATCGCATCCTGCCGTCACGCCAAGTCACGCATTTGATGGTTGGTAGTAAAAAATATGCCAGCATTTTGAGTTCAGTGAAGGAACTTGGTGTCGTCGAGCCGCTGGTTGTCCATCCCAAGCCGCTTATCGAAGATGGGATCGCTTCGTACATGCTATTGGATGGGCATCTTCGTTTTGAGGCGCTCAAGGCCTTGGGCGCAAAAGAAGCACTATGCCTGGTCTCGACCGATGACGAAGGCTTTACCTACAACCGACAAATCAACCGGCTGACTCCGATTCAAGAACACAAAATGATTATTTCCGCCATGAAGCGGGGGATTGAAGCGGAACGAATTGCCAAGGTGCTTGGAATCAACGTGGATCGTGTCCACGAGCGTGAAAACCTACTCAAAGGAATAGCGCCTGAGGCGGCCGAAATGCTGAAGGTGCGAATGGTCTCGCAAGATGTCTTTCGATCCCTACGAATGATGAAGCCGATCCGCCAAATCGAAACGGTGGAGATGATGATTTCGGCAAACTGCTTCACCAGGAATTACGCACGCATGGTGTTGGCCGCCTCCCGGCCAGAGATGTTGGTAGAGCCGAAGAAGAAGTCGACTTCTGACGTCAGTGCAGTAGACATCGCCCGCATGGAGCGAGAACTGGAAAACCTGCATCACGACTATAAGCAGGTAGAAGACACCCTGGGTGAGACGATGTTGGTTCTGGTCGTAGCCAAGGGGTATCTCATGCGGATCCTTCGAAATGAAAACATAGCTGCCTACATGACGCGTCATTACGCGGAGCTTCTGGAGGAGTTGGTTTCAATCATGGAAGCAGTGACTTCGGATGCCCGGCAGTTGGAGCGCGAATAACGCCAAGGCATAAAGAGGCTAAGCTGATCTTTTCCACGGAGGAATCGAGATGCCCAATGAAGACCTACTCCCTTCCCTGCTGTTCAAGCTCAATCAAAATCAGTTGGCCCTAGAGGCGGCCATAATGGAGCTGACACTCTGGGCAGAGAAACAGGGGGCAGCCGAAGTCTCCAGCAACGTACGCGGAGCACTAGCAGCCATTAGCAGAAACGAAGAGTTTATAAACATGACGCTCGCGGTGCTTATGACGCCGGAGTGAATACTAAAAACTGATAGCCTTTGTTGAAGTCTTTGCAAACCATGAATGTCTGCTTCGGGTCGATTCTGTTGAAAAAGTCGGATTTTCAGATCACCTGAACTCAGGCACGGCCACCACCGGAGAACCTACTCACCACATTGAGTGGTTTCTCGGCCCTTCGTTGACCTTTGTTGCTTTGTTATTGGGTTAGTTTGAGGTTTTTTGCTTAGCGCAGGCGCACCTATCCCGTGACTGGTGGACCTTGAGAGGTAAATTTGGCCAGCCGTCGCAGGTTCTGCACCGCAGCGGCCAGCGTGAATTCATCGGTTGCGCCGCTCATGCCACGTAGTCGCAAGCGATCCAGTTTCAGGATGCGCTTGAGGTGGGCAAACAACATTTCGACCTTCTTACGTTCGTGGCGAGAGCGCACGTACTCCGGCGTCGCTGCGATGCGTCGAGCCACATCACGAGCGGCCTCATGGACGCTACGGGCGATCTTGCGAATCGAAGTGTTCGGGCAGCACTTGGCTTTCATCGGACATGTCGCGCAGTCGGTCTGTCTGGATCGGAAGATGATGGTGTTGGCTTTTGTGACGTGCGAACGCGCATTCTTGAAGGCTCGCCATTCTCTGCGCAATGCGTTGCCGGCCGGGCAGCGGTATTCCTCGGCCTCTTCATTCCAGTGGAAATCGTTACTCGAAAAGCTGTCGTTCTTGCGCTCAGTTTTGTCCCACACCGGCACATGCGGCTCGATATCTTTTTCCTCCACCATCCAGGCCAGCATCGGCGCGGTACCGTAAGCGGTGTCGCCAATGAGGCGTTCCGGCATGATGTCGAACTGCGCTTCGACCCGATCGATCATCGTCTTGGTGCTCTCGACTTCTGCGGTTCGATGAGCCGGTGTGGGTTCCACATCCATGATCACGCCGTGCTCGGTATCGATCAGATAATTCGTGGAGTAAGCGTAGAACGCTGGGCCACCTGGAGCTGCGGTCCAGCGGGCTTGAGGATCAGTCAGCGACAGGCGCTTCGGTAGCGTTTCGGCCAGAGCCTCTTCATCGAGTGCCTCAAGATACTCACGCACGGCGCGGGTGCTCAGGGCCGGATCGCTCCAGTTGACCTGTTCATCACCCGGTACACCGCGCTGCCGGCTGGCATCCGCTTTGATGATGCTGGCGTCCACGGCAAAGCCTTCACCTTTGACCAAGCCTGCGTCCATGCAACGACGCAGCACTTCATTGAACAGCCAGCGAAAGAGATCGCTGTCCCGAAAACGGCCGTGTCTATTTTTTGAAAAGGTTGAGTGATTGGGGACTTCATCTTCAAGGCTTAACCGGCAGAACCAGCGATACGCCAGGTTCAAATGGGTCTCTTCCCACAGCCGCCGCTCGGAGCGAATACCGTAGCAATAGCCCACGATCAGCATGCGGATCATCAGCTCAGGGTCAATCGAAGGACGCCCAATTGGGCTGTAAAAATCGGCGAGGTAATGGCGCAAGTCGCTCAGATCGAAACACCGATCAATGCTGCGCAGAAGGTGATTGGCTGGGATGTGATCTTCAAGGTTGAACGAGTAAAACAGTCGTTCCTGCCCACTCGATAACTGTCCCATCATACTGCGTGCTTCCCTGCTGGCCAATGTAGAGATTTTGCCGCAGGCCAGACAGGGGAGCTACTTTTTCAACAGAATCGGTCGATTTCTGCCCCTCGCAGCAGGCAGAAAACGGCCAAATGCGGACCGTCGTCCGACTGCGCTTTAGGGGCCAATACTGAGCGATCAGCAAAGGCGCATTTTCGGCAGGTCCGCTTCTCTCACGCCCACCTTTTTCGTTCCCGAAGTTCACGATCATCGAAAAATGATTTGCAAGGTTTCCTCAGTTGGAGTAAAAATTTGGTCGTACGACCGAACAATTATAAAAATGCTACGGAGAATGAGATGCGAAGAATCGGAATAGACACCGGAGGTACCTTTACGGACTGTCTGTTGATCGACGACACCAGCGGGATCGTTATGGTCGAGAAGGTGCCTTCGCGACCCGACGCCCCGGATCAAGCCATCGTGCAAGGCGTCTTGAGTCTGATGGCAAAGGCCGGCCTTTCACCCGATCAACTGGATGCCATCGTGCACGGCACAACCGTTGCCACAAACGTTGTAATCGAGGGCAATTACGCCCCAACTGGTTTGATCGCTACCCGCGGTTGCCGAGACATTGTCGAGATCGGCACTCAGCAGCGCGAACAACTTTACAACCTGTTGCATCCGACCAGGACGACGTTGATCACCCGCGACCTGCGCATTGAAGTCAGCGGGCGCCTCGCCGCCGATGGCAGCGAAATCGAACCGCTGGATGTTGAGCAAGTGGAACACGCCGTTCGTAGCTTGCTGGAAAAAGGGGTCGAGTCCATCGCCGTCACCGGGCTCTTCTCATTCGAGAACCCCGCGCACGAGGAAGCCATTGCCGAAGTGATTGCTCGCCTGGCCCCGCACATCAACGTGGCCTGCTCCGCCCGGATTTCCAGAGAAGTGCGCGAATACCCAAGGTTCGCGACCACCGCGGTCAATGCGGCATTGGCCCCCACCCTCGATCCCTATATTCGGCGCCTGGAAGCGGCCCTGAAGAAAAATGGATTCGAGTGCCCGCTCTACATCATGCAAAGCAATGGCGGGGTCGCCACGGCGGCTCGCTCGGTCGGTGAAAAAGTTCATCACTTGGTGCTGTCTGGCCCGGCCGGTGGGGTAATCGGCGGCGAAAAGCTCTGCTCGGCCGAGCGCATCGCCTCGTTGGTAACCCTGGATGTGGGCGGCACGAGCGCTGACATCGGCATAGTGGTCGAAGGAAAGCCGCGAATTCACCAGAGCATGCGACTGCCCAATGGCATTCCGATCACCGTGCCCAACCTTGAAATCGAAACCATCGGCGCCGGTGGCGGCAGCATTGCCTGGATCGATCAAGGTGGCGCCTTACAGGTGGGGCCAAAAAGCGCCGGTGCGGTGCCAGGGCCTGCGTGCTTCCGTAAGGGTGGGACAGAACCAACTGTGACCGATGCCCAAGCCCTGCTAGGGCGCTTGAATCCGGCGGGTCTATTGGGTGGGACAATGGCGCTGGATATCGGCGCAGCTCGCACGGCGATTTCAGGCCTGGCCGAGCAGCTTGGACTGGGTGTCGAGGAAACCGCCCTTGGAATAATTTCGCTGATGGAAGCCAATATGGCCAGCGCGATTCAGCGCTCGGCCGCGCGTAACGGTGATGATTTGCGCGAGTTTGCACTGGTGGCCGCCGGTGGCGCGGGAGGTTTCAGCGTTGTCGGTCTCGCTGGCGCATTGAACATCCCGACCGTGGTGATCCCACAGTTCCCTGGACTGCTCAGCGCCGGGGGCTTGCTAGCCGCAAATCTTCGTCACGACGTCACCCTGCCCTTGCTACGCGACGCAGGTGAACTGACTGTACAGGAGTTGAAAAGCGTTCAGCAGACACTGGAACTGGACATGCTCAAGCGCCTGCAGGAAGACGGCATGCCCGCTGACCAATGCACCTTTGAACATGCCCTGGACATCCGCTACGCGGGTCAGGAATACGCAGTCACAGTGCCAGTCGATTCGGGCCAGGAGACCTTATCTGCCATTGAGATTTTCCACTCGCTGCATGAACGCACCTACGGCCACAGCGCACCGGGCACTGAGGTTGAAATTGTTGCAGCGCGGCTAACCGGTTGGGGGAAATTCTTGCGTGTCGAGGATGCTCTGCGCACCCAGCAGGTTTCCAAACCGCTATCTTCTCGCCCGGTCTGGTTCGCCGAGACCGTGGGTTACGTCGATACCCCCGTGTATTGGCGCTCAGACCTCAAGCAGGGCGAACAACTCCATGGCCCTGCGATCGTCGAACAGTTCGATACCACCACCGTGATCAATCCGGGTCACAGCGCCCATGTCGCCTCCAGCGGCTGCCTCATCATTTCGGAGACTGAACAATGACCGATGCCATTACCGTAGCCGTCGTCGGCAGTGCCCTGAAGGCTGTGGCCGGAGAAATGGGTGACTCGCTACGCCGCAGCGCCCACTCGCCGATCATTCGCGAAATGCTCGATTACGCTTGCGCGCTGTTCACCGCCAGCGGGGAGTCGGTGGCAGAAGACGCACAGATCCCGGCCCTGCTGGGATCGATGAGTGTCGCGCTGCCGTTCCTCCTGCAGGAAAACCCCATCGACAGCATCAAGCCAGGCGATATTTTTATCGGCAATGATCCGTATCGAGGCTGTACCCACACCCCCGACATCCACCTGTTCGCTCCCGTGTTCGCTGAAGGCCGTATCGTGGCCTGGGTCGGCAACCTGGCCCACCACACCGACATTGGCGGCACCAACCCCGGAACCGAGGGCTTCGCCAACCGCTCGGTGTTTGAAGAAGGGCTGCGCTTTCCATGGGTGAGGCTGGCCGTTGAGAGTAGCGAGAATCAGGCCTTGTTCAGTTACTTCGCCAACAACACCCGAGACCCGGATTCCAGTCTGGGTGATCTGCGCGCGCAGATGGCCGCGATAAAGCTGGGCATTCGACGCATGCAAGATCTGTTGGGCAAATACTCCGCCGATCTGCTGGAGGCGGTCATGGTTGAACGCCTCGACCAAAGCGAACGCCGCATGCGTTCGCTGCTGCGAGCCATACCCGAGGGCAGCAGTCACGCCGTGGGCTACCTCGACAACGATGGCATCAACCAGGAGCCGGTTCGAATTGAAGTCAGCCTGCAGTTGCTGGACGACAACATCACCATCGACTTCACCGGCACCTCCCCCCAGATGGCCGGCGGTATGAATTGCTCACGTACCGCGACCATTGCAGCGGTAATCTTCGCGGTGAAATCGGCGTTCGACCCTGAAGGCGACCAGACCGGCGGATGTCTTCGACCGCTCAATATCATCCTGCCGCCCGGCTCTGCCGTGAACCCGGCCTTCCCCGCGGCTGTCAGCCTGCGTCACCTGGCCGCTCAACGCATTACCGATACGCTGGTGCGCGCCTTGAGCGGCATCGTTCGGGACCTGCAAGTGGGTGGTTCATTCGTTGGTTTTTCAAGCCTGGCTGCCGAGTGCCGCCACCCACGTAACGGCAAAATGGTGGTGATGGCCGACGACCTCGGCGGTGGTATGGGTGGTAATGCTCGAAGTGATGGGCTGAGTGCAGTCGACCCCTACCTTGGAAACGTCGCCATGCTGCCGATGGAAATTTGCGAGCGCCAGTATCCGATCAGGATCCTGCGCACCGAGCTTGCACCAGATTCGGCCGGCAATGGCCAGTTTCGGGGCGGGCTGGGAATATGTCGCGAGTACGAGTTTCTCGATACCTGCGATGTGGTGTTCTACAGCGAACAGACTCGCGCCGACTTTGCGCCATGGGGCGCCGAAGGCGGTGAGGCAGGACGCCCGGCATCGCTGACACTGATTCGCGCAACCGGTGAGCACATTTCCATTACCAAGCAGCGAATGCTGGTGCACGCCGGTGACCGGCTTATCACGGTGACGGCCGGCGGCGGTGGTTGGGGCGCGCCAGATGCTCGCAATCCAAAGGCCATTGAGCGAGACATTGCTGAAGGGAAAATCAGCCGCAATCGCGCGTAAGCGGCACACGATTTATAGGCGAATCACGGCAGGTGACCACGTCTCTCTTACGCCTGTCGCCTCGAATCCCTGACCATACAAATATGAATTGACGAGCCCACTTTTCGAGAATATTTTGGGTCGATCGACCGATTAATAATAGCAATAGAATGGCCACCTTTGATGGCCAGCAGTTTTTAATGCCAAACCACTTTTTGTCCTAAGAATAAAAATTATCGGGAGCGAAAAAGATGTCGAGTACACACCAAACAGGTTTACGCAAAAACGCCATCGGCGTAGCAGGCATAGTGTTCTTTGTGGTCGCAGCGGCCGCGCCACTTACGGTCGTTGTAGGCAGTGTCCCCCTGGCGATTTCCATGGGTGGAGGGGTGGGCATTCCCAGCCTATTTCTCATCGCCGGGCTGATCTACCTGCTGTTTGCCGTCGGCTATTGCGCGATGAACCGACACATCGGTAATGCCGGCGCCTTCTACACGTTCGTAACCCGAGGGCTGAACCCGCAGTTGGGGGCGGGGTGCGCGCTCATGGCCCTGCTGGCCTATAACGCGGTGCAATTTGCCCTCTACGGCGGCTTCGGCTACTTCCTCAGCGAAGCACTGAAAAGCCATTGGGGCCTCGATGTGCCGTGGATCGCACTGGTGCTGGCAACCATCTGGCTGGTGCACTTCTGTGGATCTCGCGATATCGACTTCAGCGGCAAGCTGCTGGCCGTGCTGATGATCGCTGAAACGGCCATCGTCATCGCCATCGATGTCGCCATTATCCTCTCCAACGGAAATGGCCACGGCTTCACCGCTGCGCCATTTACCCCATCGCAGATTCTGGCGCCGGGCCTGGGCATTGGGATGATCTTCGCAATCTGCGCGTTCCTGGGTTTTGAAGCCACAGCGATCTTCTCCGAGGAAGCGCGCAATCCGGTGCGTACCATCCCTCGAGCCACCTATCTGGCGGTCATCTCCATCATGCTGTTCTATGGCTTCTCGGCCTGGGCAATCATCCAGGCCTATGGCGCAGACGGTGCGATGGAAATGGCAACCAAAGACCCGGGCAACCTCTGGCTGAAAATCTGCGGTGAGCTACTGGGCCATGGCGCTGCCACTCTGATGAACGTCCTGGTGCTGACCAGCATGTTTGCCGCCATTTTGGCCTTTCATAACTCCATCACCCGCTATCTCTTCGCCATGGGCCGCGAACAGCTACTGTGGAAGGGGCTGGCGCGCACCCATGGCGTTCACCAATCGCCGTACATTGCTGGGCGCGTACAGACGCTAACCGCATTGCTGGCAATGGGGGCTTTTGCTCTCTTCGACCAGGACCCGTATCTGGTGATCTACTCGTGGATGGCCGCGCTTTCCACCATCGGAATGATTACCGTACAGGTATTTGCGAGCCTGGCGGTCATCGGCTTTTTCTGGAAGGATGCCCGCGGTACATCGCTCTGGCAACGTCTGTTAGCACCGGCCGCCAGCGCGGTGCTGCTGGCCGCTTCACTGATACTGGTCATCAACAACCTGGCGTTGATGAGCGGTTCGGACTCCTGGGTTGTGCGCTCATTCCCCTACCTTGTCCTGCTGACTTGCGCGGCGGGCATGGCCTGCGCCATGCGGCTCAAATGGACCCATCCAGCGCAGTACCACGCCATGGGCCTGAGCCTGCCTGAAACCACACGCTGACTTGTGCCGGCAGGGCGTTACGCCCTGCCGGATCAGCCGTAGGTTTTCTGCAGGGAAGAGATCAGGTTGCGCACCGCCGACTGCGAGCGCTTGGCGTCGGGCGCTGCCAGCTCCAGCAAGATGATCCCATCGATTCCCGTCAACGCCAGTTGCGACAGATCGCGGATACGCTCGACCGCGGCGGCATCAGTAGTATCGATGTACTGGCTAAATACCTGCTCATGGGCATTGAGGTAATCTTCGTATTGCCCTTTGGCGAGCCAGTCCGCCTCTTTGGTCCGCAGGGCGAACAGCGTCAACTCGTATTGCACTGTCTGGATTTCACGGTTTTTCTGGGCAATGCTCCAGTCCGCCAGCAACACCCGTTCGATGCACTGTGCCAAGCTCCTGGACGGCGCCGCTTCGGCGCTGATGGCATCCTTGAGCTTTTTGGCCAGCCCTTCGAGTACGGCGAACAGCAGGCTTTCCTTACTCGAAAAATGATAATGCAGCGCCGCCAGAGGCACCCCGGCCTGCGCGGCAATCTTGCGCGTGGTCGCACCCGCCACACCGTCGGCGATCAAGCAGGCCAAGGCACCTTCAATGATTTGCTCTTTGGTCTTGACCGTCTTCTGGGTCATCTTGCGGGCTTTTGGCTTGAGGCTTTGCACTTCGCTTTGCGCGAGGGGAGCAACGTCTGGAGTAGCCACAGACTTCATGATCCTGATTCCATCTGTTTCGATTGATAGAACCGGAAGCTTACCGTCAGTGGGAGCGCAATGCTCGGAAATGTGGGGGTGGATGGCGATGTACACGCGCTGGCAAACCTCACAGGATCGCCAGCACGCGCTGGAGCTTGGGTCAGGGCTTCAAGTACCAGCCCCAAGGCTGATCACTGCAGTACTCGGTGATCTGCTTGGTTTCCTGATAATTACTCAGACCCCACGCACCCAGCTCTCGCCCGATGCCGCTTTGCTTGTAACCGCCCCAGGGCGCCTGGACAAAGGTGGGTTGTGAACAGTTGACCCAGACGATCCCGGCGCGCAGCGCTCGGCTGACACGGTCACAGCGCTTAAGGTCGGCAGACATCACCCCCGTCGCCAGACCGAAATTGCTGGCATTTGCAAGGCGAACGGCCTCTGCTTCGTCGCTGAAACGGCGCACCGCCAAAACCGGACCGAATATCTCTTCACACCACAACGCACTGTCCAGCGGTGTGTCGATAAATACGGTGGGTTCCACAAACCAGCCGCGCTGTAAATGCGCCGGGCGGCGACCACCGCTGACTAGACGCGCGCCTTCTCTGCAGCCTCGTTCGATCGCCTGCAGCACTTTTTCGTACTGCCCCTGGCTGACCAGAGGGCCAAGCAATGTGCCGGACTCCAGACCATTGCCTAGACGGATTTTGCGGGTCTCTTCAACCAGTCGCTCAACCAGCCGGTCGTGCAGTCGGTCTTGCACCAGCAGGCGAGACGTGGCGGAGCAGACTTGCCCCTGATTCCAGAAAATGCCAAACAGAATCCACTCGACTGCCGCCTCAATATCACTGTCGTCGAACACGATGAATGCTGATTTTCCGCCCAGTTCCAGGCTGACATTTTTGATGTCCTGGGCCGCCGCCTGCATGATCGCTCTGCCGGTTGGCACGCTGCCGGTGAATGCCAGTTTGTCGACGCCGGGGTGGATCGACAGCGTTGCGCCAGCGTCTCGACCAAGCCCCGTCACGACATTCAAAACCCCGGGCGGCAGCTCGACCTCATCGGCGATAGCGGCCAATTCCAGCGCGGTCAGCGGCGTCAGCTCCGAGGGCTTGAGCACCATGGTGCAACCAGCCGCCAGGGCCGGCGCGACTTTCCACGCAGCCATCAGCAAAGGGTAGTTCCAGGGAATGATTTGCCCCGCCACGCCGACGGGCTCGCGCAACACACGGCATCGGAAGCGATCGTCGGGCAACGTCACCAGCTCCCCGGCGTCATTGATTTGTTCTGCGAGCCCTGCGTAATACTCGAAGCAGCCAATCGCATCGTCGATATCCCATTGCGCTTCGGGCAATGGTTTGCCGTTGTCTTGAACCTCAAGGCGCGCCAAGTCATCGCGACGTTCGCGGATGCCCTCGGCAATCGCCCGCAGATAGCCTGCTCGCGATTCTCCGCTCAAGGTCGGCCAGACACCTTCATCGAAAGCTACGCGGGCGGCTTGCACCGCCTCATCGATATCTTCCGGACTCGCGGCCGCCACCTGTTGGATCACCGATTCGCTGCTGGGGTCATACACGTCGAGGGTGCGGCTGTTGCCGGCGGGCTGCCACGAGCCATTAATATAAAGTTGGTCACGCATGCTGCTCTCCTGATGAGCTCGCCACGATAGGTGAGCGTAATTGCCAGTGAGCAGAGCATAAAGTCAGAGTAGGAGCGGTGAGCCTGCCTTGTCATGCACGCGGGCCCGCACGCACTCAAACAGCACGGGCCGAACGCTCCAGATAGGCCTTTGGAGAGAGCCCGGTTTGTTCACGAAAACAACGATAGAACGTCGACAGAGAGCGAAACCCTGCCCCGCGCGCCAGTTCGTCGATGCGTGTTGTGGTAATGACGTTCTCCAGCTGCCCCAGCAAGTGGCGCAAGCGCATCTGATTGATGTGTTGGTAGAAGCTGCAGCCCATTACCTGATTAAGGAAGAAAGAGATCTGATTGCGTGTATAACCAGTGGCGGCCGCCACCTGCGCCATGTCCAGATCTGGGTTCAGGTACGGCTGGTGATCCTGGAAATACTGCAGCAGATCGCTGGTCAGCAAACTCAGCTGACGCGCTGACAAACCGAGGCGACTGGAGGCGACTCGCGAGGCCGACTTTGACCGTGTGCTGTTCTGTTGCCCTACCAGAACCGAGTGTTCATTGACTCGCACCACCCGCCCTGCATGAACGGTTAAGGCTTCGCACGCCTGGAACGAAACCAGCCCTTGGGTGCCGCGCAAGGTCACCTCGTACTGCAAGAAGGCGGTGTCACCGTCCACGCGCAAGCGATCGACGTAATGCTGCGTTTCATCCCCCGCCGCCGGCATGCTAGCCAACAGGTAGTCGCGCAGTTCGTGCGGGGCAATGCGACGGCCCTGGAAAAAATCGTTGTACTCCACCTGCGGATCAAGCAGCGTCAACAGCGTATCAATCTCGCGAAGGCGCCAGGCCTGGTGGTAACGCATGATCAGCGCATGGGTTTGCGCGCTGGCAGGGTCCTCCTGGAACGTCTCAGCGCCCAGAGAAACCCGTGTCGTCTGACACTCTTCACTCTTATTCATTGTCCCGCCATCACTTTGATTTTTCCGCGCGTGCCCGCAAGCAGCCGTCGGGCATTTTCCGGCCCACTGCAGGGGGTAACCTGCAGCCATCATCGTCCGACGCATCGCCGGAGCTTCTTATGAACGTCCCTCAGCTGCACGCTTCGCTGGCTAACGTCCAGCCAAAACCTTACTGGATTGACAGCATTTCACAACCCCCGCCCTGCCCGTCCGTGGCCGGTAACCTGCACTGCGACCTGGCCGTGGTCGGCGGCGGTTTCACCGGTCTCTGGACAGCCCTGCTGGCTCGCCAACGCTGGCCGTCCCGCAGCATCGCAGTCATCGAAGCCAGACGCTGCGGCGGCGAAGCCAGCGGCCGCAATGGCGGGTTCTGCGCGCCCAGCATTTCCCATGGCGTCTCCAACGCTTTGAAGCGATGGCCAATGGAGGCCGAACGTCTGATCCGGCTGGGCCGGCAAAACCTCGACGAATTGGCTAACGATCTTCAGCGTTTCGGCATGCACGTTGAGTTTGAACGCGAAGGAAAACTGAACCTGGCCAGCCATCCGTGGCAGATCGACGGCTTGCGCTCGATGCAGCGCAACTACGCCCGCTTCGGTATTGAATGCGAATGGCTTGAGGGCGACGCGCTGACCCAGCGTCTCAATTCCCCCGTCTATCATGCGGGCCTGTTCGAAGCGAACTACGCCCTGCTTAACCCAGCCAAAATGGCGGCAGAACTTCGCCGCGTTTGCCTTGAGCAAGGGGTTCAAATATTCGAGCAAAGCCCTGTGCGGGAGTTACGCCCTGAACAAGACGGCCTACTGTTACGCACAGCAGACGGTGACGTGCGCGCAGGTAAGGTTGCCCTGGCCACCAATATCGCGCCCCCTCTGCTGGGGCACCTGGCCTCCAGCGTGGTCCCGGTCTACGACTACACGCTGGTCAGTGAGCCGTTGAGCGAAGCGCAATTGCAAGCGATCGGCTGGAACGGTCGTTATGGCATTGCCGACGCTGGGAACCAGTTTCACTACCTGCGCAAGACGGCCGACAACCGGATTCTCTGGGGCGGCTACGATGCCATATATTACTTTGGCGGCCGCCGTGATGAAGAACTGACGCAACGGCCCGAGAGCTTCAATCGGCTGGCCGAGCAGTTCCGCAAGGCCTTCCCCGCACTGCGCCATATCTCTTTCAGCCATGCCTGGGGCGGGATCATCGACACCTCGGCGCGCACTACGCTGTTCACCGGTTGCGAACACCAGGGCTGCGTTGCCTATGCCTTGGGTTTCACTGGCCAGGGCGTCTCGGCGAGCCGCTTCGCCGCGCAGAACATGCTTGATTTACTGTCCGGTGAGCGCACCGAACGGACCGAACTGATGATGACTTCCAAAGCCCCCTTTCGCTTTCCGCCCGAGCCTTTGCGCTACGTTGGCGTAAAGATGGCGCAGCGCTCATTGGCGCGGGAAGACCGCGACGGCCATCGCGACCTGCTGCTCAAAACCTTCGATGCCTTGGGCATCGGTTTCGACTCGTGATCTGGAGAACACTATGACAACGGCACTGCCCAAGCACGTAATCGATTTCAAGGACCAGGCACTCGCTCCACTGGAGCGCGAGATCAATGACCCAGAGTTGGTCGATGCGCCTTACCGTAGCGCAACCTGGAGGCATTTCAACGAACTAGGAAAAAAGGCTATCGCTGGTATCTGGGAGGCAGGCCCTCACCTGGAACGCTGTGAATGCGACTTCGATGAGCTCTGCCATATTCTGGAAGGCACAGTGCGGCTGACTGATAACGAACGTAAGTCTCGTACTTTTGGCCCTGGCGATTCCTTCGTCATCGCTGCGGGATTTCAGGGTACTTGGGAGAACCTTACGGAGGTTCGAAAAGTGTTTTTCATCTTGGGCTGAATCCCTTGATCCCGCGCGATACATAGTAAAATTTACATCAGGGGCAAAAGGAAAAATCCCGTTTTCAGTTGTTGTGCTCACGGTCAGCTTTGGGTCGTTTTTTGCCGGTCAAGGCCACCCAGTGTGCTGGTCAAATCCGATTGCAAACGACTGGTCAAGTCGAATGCAAATGGGTGGTCAAGTCCATGCAATTACGCACTATAGAAATCGGCGAGGTTCTGGCGCAGGTCGCTCAGATCAAGACATCGATCACTGCTGCGCAGAAGGTGAGTGACTGGAATGTGATCTTCAAGGTTGAACGAGTAAAACAGTCACTCCTGCCCACTCGATAACTGTCCCATCATGCTGCGTGCATCCCTGCTGGCCAATGCCGAAATTTTGCTGGAGGCCAGCCAGGGGAGCTACTTTTTCAAAAGAATCGGCCGAATACAGCCGATCATTAAGTGGAGAACATCGCCCTTAGCGCTGAAGTCGGGTAGGTGACTTCGCCGGACGGTTACGCTGCACCCTCGTCTTCGATTCGTTGTGAAATCTTGATCCAAAAGGAGCGATTTAGAACCGAACCGGCATGCCAAAACCTGGTTAGTCGAATTGTGTGCCTTTTTGTATCAGTTCGACTTTGTACCCGTTGGGATCTTCAATGAAAGCGATTATCGTGCGTCCATGTTTCATGACACCTGCTGGCCGAGGAACGCGATATCCCAGGATTGCTGCGCGGTTGCACACCGCTTCTGCATCCTCAACCTCGATAGCGACATGCCCGTATGCATCACCAAGTTCATAGCTATCTTGTCCCCAATTTCGCGTCAGTTCCAAGACGGCAGATTCTGTCTCCGGGCCATACCCGAGGAAAGCAAGAGTGAATTTGCCCTCGGGATAGTCTTTCCGTCTCAAAAGGCTCATGCCGAGCACTTTGGTGTAGAAGTGAATGGTTTTATCCAGATCTACTACGCGTAGCATGGTATGTAGGATGCGCATCAGTTTCTCCGCTGCAGCATCGGCCCGCAAGGCCGACATCTCTTAGAAGGCTTTCTCGAACAGAGACGAAAGCCGTGCGTCCACGCCCTATCTATCGCGAGCCCTTGAGGCCCGAAGATTACGGTCATTGGATGCCTTTGCGAGGCCGATGTTAAGCTCACACTGGAATCACTAAAAGTGACAAAAAGTGAGCAGTGCCATCACAAAAGGAAAATGTCTTGAAGCTTTCACAGCTCGGTTTTTTTTGCGCCGTCGTAGAGCACGGCACAATAGCCGCCGCCGCCGTACAGCTGCATTGCGTACCTTCGAACATCACAGCAAGGCTACGAGAGCTTGAAGACCAGCTGGGTGTCGTCCTGTTCAACCGAGAAAAAAACCGGTTGCTGGTTACACCCGAAGGTAGGCTGGTCTACCGCAACGCAAAGTTGCTCGTCGATCTGGCGGCTGAAACACGCTCGCTTTTTTCGACCGATTCCATTAATGGTGTGCTTCGAGTCGGGGCGCTGGATGTAGCGCTGGCTAATCATCTGCCCCAGCGTCTCGTACGGTACCGTCTGGAGGCGCCGGGGGTAGATCTCCACATCCGTCCGGAGCACTCGCTACACTTGGAGCGACTATTGATCGATGGCGAGCTTGATCTGATCCTCACTGATGGCCCAATCGAGCATCCGTTGCTTGAAAGCCGCTTAGCCTTTCGTGAGCGCTTACTGAGAGTGGTACCGAAGGCTTTCTCCTCGCCCACCCCCGGAAGCTTGGCTGGACTTGAACTGTATGTATTTGGTCGCACCTGTCACTACAGATACCAGGTTGACAACTGGCTTGAAAGCAACGGCATCCAGCCTCGGGCGATTTTGGAAATCGAGTCGTATCCGAGTATTTTTGCATGTATAGCAGAAGGGTTAGGCTTCGCCTGTGTTCCGGAAAGTTATGTCGACCTTTACGCTAGCCAAGCGGATACATTTCAGGCCGATCATGTGCCTGGCCTGGACTCGAGCGATATCTATTTCGTCTGGCGAAAAAGTCAGCAGTCGCCCTTAATAAAAAACTTCATCGAGATAATTGATATTCAGAGCAATTAGTCGTTACCGAGTCCAAAAAGCCGCGCTGGTGCTGATCATGGTGGACGGTAAAGGGTACCCCGCACGTAAAAGATAATTTGTTTAGCAGAAACAGCGAATACCTTCCTGACGAAAACCAAGGGACGTTGCTACGATTCTTGTCAATGCCAAGACCCGGATCGACGCCACTTACCACAACCAATACCTGAACCACGGGCAGTTGGAACCGCCTTCTGCGCTGGCCAAATTCAATCCGGACGGTTCGCAGGAGGTCTGGCTGCCGAATCAAGCGCCGGACATGTTCCGTGCGGACATAGTCAAACGCACTGGTCTGGAGCTTTCCCGCATCACATTGCATTCGCCGCTGGTGGGTGGATTCTTCGGGCGGCATTTTCTGTACGATTCCGCCAGCCCGTACCCGCAGGCCATCAATTTGTCCAAGGCAGTGGGGCGTCCGGTGAAACTAATTTGGAGTCGCGAGGAAGGGTTCAGTGCAGGACGTGCCAATTTCCAGTATGGCGAACGCGATGCAGTGGTGGTGGTGGTGGTGGTGGATGAAATTGGCCGAGAAATTGCCTCGAGTCGAGAAGGCAAAGTCAGCCAACGGCGCCAATCTGATACTGTTTTTTATATTTGATCTGAGCCTTTTTTAGTGAGTCGGTGCTCTATAGGGTGCGCGTCCGACGCACCCAGTGAAGCATTGGAGATCAAGCCGATACGGGTCAACGTCGTCTCGTCAGGTGTCGTCGACACCCCGACTCGGGACTTCCTGAGCCGCGAGGATCATCAAGGTCTTCTCGAAAGCGTCGCGGGTAGCCTTCCGGTAGGTCGGGTCGGCCAAGCTGATGATCTTGCAGACGCTGCGCTGTCAATGATGGGAAATGGCTTCATCAAAGGCACCGTGCTCCACGTCGATGGTGGTGGTCGCATTACCTGACGCTAAGCCTTTCCACTTCACCATGAGGATTTTGAAATGAGCGATAAACACGTAGCACTTGTCGTTGGTTCCAGCGGGATCATCGGCAGCGCTTTGGTCGACACGCTGTTCAGTGCGCCTGAATGGTCCGTGCGGGCTTTGCGTAAAACGAACCTGCCGGGCGTCGAGGCCATCGATTGTGATCTAAGCGATGCTAAGGCAACCCGGTTAGCGCTCGAAGCCGCATCAGATACCACTCATGTGTTCTATGCGGCGTTGCAGACCGATCCTGAATTGGCGCGCGAGTCTGAAATCAACACCGTGATGCTTAGAAACGTTCTGGACGGGTTAAAGGCCAACGGTGCTCCGCTACAGCGGGTTGTGCATTATCAGGGGGCAAAAGTGTATGGCGTTCACCTGGGCGCAAGCGTCGCACCATTCTATGAAGATGACCCACGCCACGTGGCTGCCAATTTCTACTATGCCCAAGAGGATTTGCTCAGAGAAAGACAGGTCAGCGACGGCCTGGATTGGAGCATCCTCAGGCCAGATGTGGTGGTAGGCGACATTGCCGGCAACCCGATGAACATCGCAATGGTGATTGGTGTCTTCGCAGCGCTGAGCAAACAGGCAGGTGTGCCACTGCGTTTCCCTGGCTCCATGCGCACGTATCGAGAGGTCGTTGCTCAACTCACCGACGCGCATTGGCTGGCACGCGCGAGCCTATGGGCCGCACTCGCACCCACGGCCCGTAACGAAGCCTTCAACCTGGTAGGAGAGCCGTTTCGCTGGGAACGCATCTGGATCAAGATCGCCGAAGCGCTAAACATGGAGGTCGCCACGCCTCAGCCGTTTTCTCTCGCCAAGCACATGCCCGGTAAAGCCAAGGACTGGGAGCGACTGGCAACTGAGCATGAGCTCAGCACATTGCCCTATGACAAGCTGGTTGGCTGGCCGTTCGGTGACTTTATCTTCAACACCGGATTCGACATGATTTCGGACATGAACAAGATCCGTCGTGCGGGCTTCACGGAAGTGGTGAACAACGAAGAGATCATGGTTGATGCGTTGAAGTGGCTGGCAGAGAAGGGATTCTTGCCAAGTATTTGAGTTGATTTCGATGGGTTGAATATCTTGACTTGGTGGCTGCTGCTTCGACGGAGGTGGCTGCTATCGGCCAAAAGCAGTCCTTCATGATCGGCAGCTATCGGCCTTTACCGCGCTATCGAAACGCGGCCACGGTTTCACTTATAAAGGTCGTGAGTTCAACTCTGAGGCCGCGAGCCCAGGTTCACACCACTTACGGTAGATACCGTAGGACTCGAGTCAGTCAACGGAATAGGCTGATATTTTCGATTAACCAGTCCGATAGCGAGCGCGGTGGATGCCCTGTCAGTTGCTCAACAGTCAGGGTGCTTTCTGCCAGCGCCGACTCGTGAAACAGAAATTCCAGACCGATATACAGTTCAGTAACCATCGCAGGCGTACCGTCAGCGATCAAAGCTGCGCGATAGTCAGTCACAGAGCGGGAATTGTAAGTAACGGTACGCTTGAGCAGATGCGAGAGCTCCTGTGCCACTTCCTGCATCGTCCAGGCCCGCGGCCCGGTCAAGTGATACGCACGTTGTGATTTAGCAGTCACCTCTTCCAGCAGGGCGACCCGCGCCGCCTCGGCGACATCTCGAGTGTCTATGAAATTGACAGAGCCCTGGCCTGCAGTGCCTGCCCAAATCCCTCGCGCAACCTGAGGACCGGCACGTTTGAGCACGTCAGCGAACGTAGTAGGTCTCAGTACGGTTGACGCCACCGGCTGAGAGGCCAAATGCGCTTCGATAAGCATGTGCCAAGCGAATGGATTTAGTGGTGTCGCGGGTCCCATGACGGAAAGCTTGACTATATGGCGAACGCCTGACGCGACGGCAGCGTCAATCAGCGCGATTTCATTTTCTACCTGACGGTCTGACGTCCCATGCGCCACGAACAACTTATCGACGCCTCGCAGGGCCTCTCTGAGTGTTGGCGGCTGGTCAAAATCTACGGTCGCGACCGCGATCCTGGGCGAAAACTGAGTATTGGGGCTCTTTCGAGTCAGTGCGATTAGGCTGACAGGGTCGTCGACCAAAAGATTGATCAAGGTTGCCCCTACGCGGCCAGTGGCGCCCGCAATGGCTATACGGGGCGGGCGCCCGGCATCGGGATTCGGAGATGAAGTGGTCATGGAATGCTTCCTGACTGGCGAAAAGTAAAGTCATGATTTCTGGCATGAGGCTCAAGCCTTACATGCATTCAACCTTTCTGAAGATAGTGTTACGCAAGATCTAAATTTCAATGAAATCAACAATTGCCGTAATTACCTGCAGTTCGCCGAGGATCCTGCGATGCCCAAGCCCCTCTGTTACGACCAGCGTTGAGTTAGACCAAGCGGCATGCAGTGCTTGAGACTGGGAGATGTCTACGATTCGGTCACCGGCATCGTGAACAATAAGGCCCGGATGAAGTAGCCCTGATGTCAGTGCCGGGAGATCTGCTGAGTCCAGGCTCACGCGGGCGAAAGCTTCAGCCCAGTTTTTAAATACCAGAACTTCTTTTCTGTCGAGTCCATGGGCACGAGCAATACCCAAGACGACCTCTTTCATAGATGAGGGCCCGCAGAGGTGCACACTTTTTTCTACGGACAGTCCATTGGACAAAGCCCAAAGTGCAGCGGTTGATCCACCTGAATGGCTGATCAGGCTATGGACATCGCCCAATTTCTCGGCAAGAGCCAACGCTGTCCTCCCGGCATGAATCATGCTGGAGACGATTCCCTCGGAATCTCCATGGCCTGGTGCATCAAACAAGGCCACAGAGAAGCCTGCCGCAAGGATAGGCTCAACAAAACTCATGAAATGTGAGCCACGGCTGCACCAGCCATGCACAAGCAGCACGCGAGGCCCTTTCCCGAACGTCCAATAAACGATGTGTTGCGCGTCGACTTCGAGAGTGGATCGTTTCGCTCTGGCGAGAAACTCCATTTCTCGAGGAGATGCAGGCACTCTGTCCGGGACTGCGAATGCTCTGCATACAGCGTCCATGCCGGGACCCACCGACAGCTGCTCTTGGAAAGTACTCATAAAGTGAATCCTTGAGGCTTGATCCTATCCAGCGAATTATTCGGGCTTGGGAAAGTCGACGGTAGTGTCGTTGATTCGGTTGAACACGTTGGTGAATGTGATCACCGAGATCGCTAATCCAATGTGAACAATTTCTTCACCGCTATATCCAGCGTCCAGCAGCGCCCGTACTTGCGCTTCCGGCAGGGTGCCGGGATTACGTACCAGGTAGTAGACAAAGGTAACGAGCGCATCTCGCTTGCTACTACCTGTCGCCTGGCCTTCGCGCATCCGATGCATCGCGTCAGACGACAGCCCGACCAGTTTTCCGACCATGCTGTGGGCAGCAACACAATAATCACAGCCTGCAAGCTCACTGATGACGAGCTTGATGGTTTCCTGGTCCGGCTTGCTCAGAGGCCCTCCAGAGAGCACTGCATCGGCATTAAGCATCGCTTGAAGCGCAGCAGGGGCGAGGGTCGCGAGAGCCGCGTAGGCGTTAGGAACTTTACCCAGCGTTTTTTTAATACTTGCGTAGATTTCGGCCGTAGGGCCAGTTGCCTGATCCGCTAGCACTGATGTGAAACGAGCCATTCGTAAGTCTCCAGAAGTTAACGTTTTTTATCAGGCGTTGGTCATGCAAGCATCCACGAAAGCTCCAATGTGCCTTGCGGCAGCGCGCGGATACTGCAGTTGTGGACCATGCCCGGTGCTCGGAAAGGTGACGAGGTGTAGAGTCGGTAACTGATCGTTCAGGGCGTACCAGTTCTCTACGGGGAAAGCGATGTCGTGATCGGCGCCAAGATGCAGAACCGGTACATCAGTCGTTTTAAGGACATGAAGCACGGCGTCCACCGGGAAGATCGGGTTTTTCGGAGCATCGCCCAACTGTGCTCCAGCCCATTCATATGAAACCTCCGGGCTGGCGTCATCCCTCCTCGAGGCTAGCCGATTCCAAGAGCGCTCTGCTGCGGCTCTGCTGGAAGCTGACGAGGGTTCGAAAAACAAGCTGACGAAATCTTCGAAGTCGTTATCCCGCTTGGCCAGATCATAAAAAAGTTGCTCACCTGATTTGGCGAGATTGCCTGGAGGTGTCGTTGCAATAAGAACCAGATGGCTCAAGAGCTGAGGCGCTTGGGCGAGCACAATTTGCGCTGCTACACCGCCAACCGACCAGCCTGCGAGGACCACTTTACCCAACTTCAGGGCAGTGATCAGTTCGATGGTGTCCTTGGCCAATGAGGCTGGGTTATACGTTTTTTCACCGGTCGATCGCCCCAGCCCGCTGTAGTCGAAAATGGTGACCTGAAAACCTAGCTGTACCAAACTATCGAGAAACATCGGGTCCCAGGACTCCATTGTTCCGCGGAATCTAACGCAGAGCACGAGCGGCGTTCCGTGTCCGAATGTACGGTAAGCCAGAGTCCTGCCATTGACTTCCAGATAGTGGGTCTGCGCATGAAAACTTACGGATTGTTCAGTCATTGCGGCTTACTCTTGGTTGCTCAACATTCGAATGACCATCCGCTCAGAATTGTGCGAAATGGCCTGCTAATTCGGTTACGCGTAGGATGTAACACCGACCATCACTGTGACATTGTCACTCCATTCGTCATGTCAGCCATGTTCGATTCTGCTTGGTAGCTCCATCGTGCATCGCGGTGACTAGAATTTAAACGACATATACGGGCATGTTTTCGGACATGACACGGACGGAGTGGAAATGCATAGAATCGGTTACTTCTTGACGGAAGATTTCCAAATCATGGCCCTTGGAACCCAGTCGGTATTCGAGTTCGCCAACGTAGTAGCCAAGGAACAGGTCTACCAAATCACCAATTACTCGTTGACTGGCGGAGTAGTCACTTCCTCGATTGGCGCCTCGGTCAACACCGTGAAAGCCACCAGCGAATCGCAGGCAGACACTTGGATGGTGTCCGGAATCGTTGATCCCCTTGCCCGTGACAGCACTGTCGAGGAACTGAACTTCATCAAGACCGCTGCTGCCGGGGCGCAGCGAGTGGGAGGGATGTGTACCGGTGCGTTCGTACTCGCAGAAGCTGGCCTACTAGAGGGCCGGCGGGTAACGACTCACTGGGCCTATGCAGGTGCCCTCAAGCAGCGATTCCCGAACACCCACGTAGAGCCAGATCACATTTTTATCAATGACGGATCCATCTGGACTTCAGCCGGGCTATCTGCGGCGATGGATTTGGTGCTGGGTATGGTCGAAAAGGACCTTGGACATAAAATTGCGAACAGCGTCGCTCGGGTCCTTGTGATGTATCACCGCAGGTCGGGCGGTCAGTCTCAGCATTCGGAAATGCTCAAAATAGCGCCGAAGTCCGATCGGGTTCAGACCGCGCTTGATCACGCTCGGGCCAATCTTTCCGAGGATTTGAGCGCGGAAGTGCTGGCGAAGGTTGTTCACCTCAGTGAGCGGCAGTTCAGACGCGTTTTTCTCTCTGAAACTGGCTTGTCACCAGCAAAAGCGGTGGAACAACTGCGCCTGGAGACCGCGAGGAATATGATTCAGCGTGGTCGTCACTCGCTGGAAATCATCGCCAGAGAAACAGGGTTTCGGGATCGCCGCCATCTACGTGAGGTGTTTATCCGTAAGTTGGGAGTCTCCCCACAATCTTTCAGGCGCGAGGCGAGAGAAGGCGATGCTGGTGAATAATTCAAAGCAGCAGTCAGTGAAGGTATCGCGGCAAAAGCCCTGGCGGTAGCACAGAACGCTAATTGGATATTCATAGCGCTGGGTGCCAAGGACACGTCTTTTACATCCGAGAAGCAGCCACATATCGAAGTGGCGTCCAGGTATGAAGTTTAGGATCGGTGGCTGCACTCCTAATGATCGCGGTGGTCGATTGCTTCCATTAGTGAGAGGCTGCTTTTGGCCGGTTTCGGGCCCTCACGGAGGGCAGAAAACGGCCAAAAGCGGTCGGTCGTGTCCGTCTGCTGCGGGCCGATTCTGTTGATCACGGACCACACGCTCGGCGGGTAGCGACAGGTCGATTTCCAAACTCAACACCTCGCGATTGAAATCATGGAGCATTGAATATCCGAAAACTTCGTCCGTCGGATAATGGCGTGTGCATTAAGTCCAGTGACCAGCACTGGTTGATCGCTACTCGCGCGATGAGAGCTTCTGGCTTCTCCCGCACTATGCGTTCGCGCGGTTTGATCCGCATATTCAGCTCTAGTTCGCAATAAATCCGGTACACCAGTTTGTGGTGCCCACGGTGGCTTCACGTCACGCAGGTACAAGAAGCACAAGCCAAAAATCCAGTTACGTTGGTTGTGCTTCAGACGAATCAGGATGTCGGCAATCAGTGCATTCTCAGACGACCAACGCTTGCCGCGCAAGGAGCAGACGTTGGAGTTGGAGTACTTATGCCCTAAAGCGGACTTTCTGTTTCGGCAGTCTCTAAACGTGGTAGCTACGTGACTACTAAAGATAATCAATTCTTAAGTTCAGCCATTCGCCAAGCCCCTGCCACTGATAAAGAGAGGCCACGCAATGTCGATTGAAAATGGATAGCACCGCGCAGTCACTGACAGGAGGACATACGCGGGCCGAGATCTGAGTGAGCATCTATCTCAATAGAATTTAGCTGACCGTGCAAATCCTCAAGAATCGACTAATTTATTAATAGGAATGCATAGGTTCTTTTCGAAGCCCACGATGAAATTTCAAGGGTGAAATGGTTAGCAGAAAATGAACCAGGTACCAGATGACAATTGACAAAGGGAAAGTGCCATGCTTTCTAAACGCTTAATTGTAACCATAGCTTTATTGTTTTCTATTTGCTCGCAGGCTAGCGCTCACTACACATTCAAAAAGACAGGGAATACCACAGCCATAGTCTTTGTTCATGGAGTGATGGGTGACAGCACATCAACCTGGACAAACACGCAGACAAATAAATACTGGCCAAAAATGTTACAGGAAGATCCGGCCTTCCGTGATTCAGACATATATGTATATGATTATCCATCCTCACTGATCACGTCCTCTTATAGCATTGATGAGCTTACGGATGACATGAGATTAAGTTTTGATACTGATGACGTATTTGAACATAAGAATGTGGTTTTTTTAGTTCATAGCATGGGAGGGCTCATCACTCGCGCCTTTCTAGAGAAATATCGTGAGAGAGTTAAAAATGTTAGATTTATATATTTTTTTGCTACGCCCACTACTGGCAGTTCCGTATCTAGCCTAGCGAACCTCATAAGTAATAATTCTCAGTTTTCAGACATGACGTCCATGCAGTCCGGAAGCTATGTTGCAAATATACAATCCACTTGGTTGGCTGCACCAGATTTAACTAGCTTACCTTCTTTCTGTGCCTTTGAAACTCAGCCAACAAAGGGCTTATTAATAGTCCCTCAGCAAAGTGCTACAAATTTATGCAATAGGCGTCTCGACCCAATAAATGCAAATCATATAAATATAGTAAAGCCGTCGTCAGTTGATGATAAGCCTTATAAAGCCTTTAGAAGCGCCTACGTGTCAATATTCAAAGATCGATCCTCGTCATTACCCCCCCTTAGACTAGAGACTCAAGATGTATCGCAGTCCGTTGAGTCAATTGGCAACGAACCATTAATCATTGATGGAAATTCGATTCTCTGCGAGTCCGCAACCATGAATCTGGTGTTGGCTCTTCATGAAAAAAATAGCAACCCGATAATCATCAAGAAGATTTCGATAAAATCAGAACCAATTACATTCCATGAATTAAACCCTGGCCAGAAATGCAAGATAAACAGATTAAAATCGCGCCCTCATGGAATAACAGAAGTCAATACATATATTGTTACAGTTACTGATGAAGGACTTAATGCCAAGCTTATAAAGTCCGCCAGTGACGTTGTTCAAGTGAGTAGTGAGAATCTATTGAAAGTGGGTGCAAGGCAAAGCATGATAACTCTGAAGGCTGGAGAAGAACCAACAGCCTTTGCAATATACTTAGAAACGAAAACGAAAACCGCTCAGCGAGTGTGGATTCATGCCGAATATGACGCAGATGGAGAACAATCAATAGATTCGGAAAAACTGATCATGTGGAGGTAGTCATGCGTTTGACCACTAGACAAATCATTTATATTTTTCATTGCATAGTTCAAATCTCCTTAGCCTCAGTACTTTGCAGTATTACCGCGCCATCTATATTAGCGGATCAAAATGACGATGAGACTATAACGACAAATAATGGCAAGAGCTACACCCCTAAAGCTATATACGAAATCGATCAAAATCTCTCGAAAAAAAACTACCATGAAGCTATTCGACTCGCCACTAACTTAATAAATAACAAAAATATCCCTTTTATAACTCCCTCTTATCCGAACTATGTACGCTCTCTAGCGTACAACCGCCGCGCACAAGCACGCTCTCAAAACAAAGGAAGGCCAGATATAAATATTATTAATGATGATTATATCAAGTCTGCACTATTAGGAAATCTTGAAGCAGTACGAAAAATCGAGGTTGATTATTTAAACTCGATGGGAGCTTCAGGCGAGAATGGTGACAATAACTTTAATGTCGATCCGAACACAATAGATGACATACTCATAATCGGAGCGGATTTGGGGGACGAAGTCTCTTTTAAAATACTCTCAGAAAACAACTCACCCATCAAGCATGAGGCACTTGAAATTTTATATTGGGATTTACTCTATCGCGCATCAACACTAGACCCAAACACGATAGATGCAATCAATAAGTATAAAATTTCAGATATAAAAAATGCTTTAACACAATACTCAATTGTTGGTGACATAATTAACAGAGACGTTGCGCCAGAGCGAGACCTTCTTACGCATCTGTTATCAGAGCTAAGTATACGGCACGTTTTGGCAGATCTTCTAGGCGCGTTACCAAGAAAAGGTAAGCCAAAACCTGAAGAAGAGCCTACCGTTATCGACGGATTCCAAAGATCAAGAGTTGCGCTCGAGAAATCTGGTTTAACCTCTGCGTATTTACTGACTCCAGTAGATGTTGAAGAACCGGCGGTTGGTGTTATAAGTATAGATGCGAGTCGCGTAGCGACTTTCATAAAGCCTGGTGACAGCATCTCTGTTTCATGTGGTGCATTATCTCACATTGCGATGGTTTTTAATATCGATATTGATCATGATGAAATTTTGCTTGCAGACCCATTGTATCAGTATTGGAATCCCGCGGCTAACAGTTGTATAAAAAATTTTTCTCTAAAAGAGTTTAAGTACGGCTTGTATCTTTCAAGGTTAAAAATTAGCGAGATAACCCCAATGATTACCTCAATAACAACCCTCAGAAAGTACGAGCTTCCCGACTTCATGTTGAATATTCAACCCGCAAGAGCGTTTTCTTCGGATGAAACTGAAAAACCATGCCTTAATCCAAATCTTTCATCAGGACTGCTAAATACCAGTAAGGCCAACGCTCTAAATACTGATTTATTTACTTGGTTCAATTTTGAACTTGCAGAAACAAAGAGCCTAGATGCTGGTCGAAATAGGTTTATTTTTCGCCCAAAAGCATTAAGATTTCGCGGCTACACGGCAGTTTCGATGCAAACAAATAAAAATGGGTGTGTAGAGGCGATGTCGTTATTCGTTCGTGATGTTCGTCAAGATGATATGGAGACACTAATGATGCTGCGGGACCTTATTGAAAGTTTTTTAAAACAGGCTACAGGGGCAGATGATATATCACCATTATTCTCAAATCTTGAAGCGGGGAACGAGGAATTCGACTTTGAGAAGGCAAAAATTCAATTGCTGCACCAGAAAGACAACGGTGACGGAAACTGGAGTCAGATTGCTGTGTTCTAATACAAAATCCTACCGGTAGCAGGGATCGAGCTAGATACCCTCTAAATAGAACGTTTGCCGTTGGTAAATGCTAATTATCATTACAGGCAGCTTTTGGTCCAGGCTGTGTGAAAACCCCAACCAGAAATTGAAGTGCGCACTTCTGTGTGAAATCTGAAATTGATCGGCTCGTTAGTGAAGCCGGATTTTGCGTAGAAGCGCGGTTTTCAGCTCTATTTTTGGCAGTCGCTATGCTCACAAACGTTTTCACACAGCTTGGGTCGTTTTGAGCCTGGAGCGATAGGCTGAAAACGGCCAGGAGCAGTCAGTCAAACGCCCCGAAAGTTACGGCACTTGCATGCGTGACACTACTTTATAACAGACATGAAGAAATTACCTATATCCTGCCTGCGGCTGGTATGCCTTTGCATATTCTTACGTCGAAACTGCTCAACGAGATATGTTTGTGAATCGTCGAAAATATCCTAACAGCAAGAAACTCAATACCGTGGTGGGCGCCCCAGATGGCCGAGCCCGGCTGAGTGGGCAATTTGCCACGATAGTTTCCTGCGTCTCAGTGTTTATCGCTGCCCTAGCTTTCGTGCTGAATTACCAGGCGCAGGCAATAGCGGTTCGACAAGCTTGCATACAGCGCATAGACAATCAGGAGGCCGAGGCCACGAAAAAAACGGGTGCGTTTTTCGGGGCCCTGGCTGTGCTGTTGAGCAAAACTATCAACCCAAATGTCGCTGCGGCCAGTTATTACGGTGCGGGAGAGGAAGCAATACGTGCCGGGCGCGATCTAACCGCGTATGTGTCGGGTGAGTACCTGCATAGCATTGTAAGGGTGATTTGGGGAATCCAAGACGTCATGGAGATAAGTGCGCACCTGAAGGCTGAAGAGGCTGAGCGTAACGCGGTCAGGCAATTCAATTCTTTGAACTACTACTTTTCGGCTTTCAAAGCTAGTCTCGATATTCAACGAGAAGCTTGCGGAAGCAAGGAATCTCTGACTCGCAGCTTTGTAGAAAATTTTTGATCGTTACCAGGTTCGTTTGAAGAGCACCGTTTACTATTTGGACACTGTTTGCTTCTCGAGCAGGTAGGTGTTGAACGGCCGGAGGGGTGCCAGAATCACAACCGGTTTGTGGTGGCGTTTACGACCAATGCTCCTCAAAAGCCGCTGAGATTAATCGTAACCCTACCCACAACGAGAGCGGTGAACGGCGGTGTCCGCTTTGGGTCGGAAAGCGACGGTCTGCCGCAGACCGTCGCAGTGGAAGATTACACGTCTGTTTGCTCTGCCATTTCTAGAGCATCGTCTACCTCGATGCCCAAATACCTGACAGTGCTTTCGAGTTTCGTATGACCAAGCAAGAGTTGAACTGCCCTCAAGTTCTTGGTCCTACGATAGATCAACGAAGCCTTGGTTCGCCGTAACGTGTGGGTACCGTACATCGTCGGGTCCAGTCCAATGGCTGTTACCCATGCTTTGACTATTCGAGCGTATTGCCTGGTGGAGAGATGATCTGAGTCATGCAATCGCGTCGGGAACAGAAAGTCCTCACTGCGAAGATGCGCCTGACGCATCCAGGCCTCCAGAACTGTTCGTGTTTGCTCAGTAATTTCAAACTGCACTGGATGTTGAGTTTTCTGCTGCATCACGATGGCCCGTGACGAAACATGCTCCCCATGCGCAATGTCACGTACTCGTAGCTTGGTTAAGTCACAGGCACGCAGCTTGCTGTCGATGGCCAAGTTGAAGAGAGCCAGATCCCGTGTCTTCTCCGCGAGCTGAAGCCTGACTCGAATAGCCCAGATATCTCTGACTCGAAGCGGGGCTTTCTGCCCTACAAGCTTTCCCTTGTTCCAAGGCTGACGGCGATGTAAAGCGATAGTGTTCATGGCTTGTCCTCCAGGTTGAGGAAGGACAAGGGTGGATCAGTCGCAATGCGTGGAGGTCGCTAGTCGACCCATAGCTGCCGGTCAGCAGTGACCTAATTCGGCCATGAGCGGACGTTCGCGGGTGGTTGTCTACAGCCCATTGCGGAAAATATCAGCAGCCTACGTTCGATTAGGAGCATTAACTCGCTGCGGATCCACACTGCCTCAGTTGATGCCCTACGATAGACTGTGGTGAGGACTGCACGGGATCGAATACCCTGGAGCGGAATGTATCTGCTCTGAAGGGGGCTGGAATGGGGAGATTCAAAATTCACGATAATGAACCGAAAAGGGTTTGTGTAGGTTGCATAGGCGAGAACTTTTTGCAGAAGCAGATTGGAGTTGAGGCTGCCGGCGAGTGCTCCTACTGTGATGAAATTAATGCTCCACGCATTGACGTTGAAGAACTCGCAATTTGGGTCGAAGAGGCTTTCGAAGGCCACTACGAGCGTACCGCCGAAGAGCCAACTGCCTTCGAGTACGCCATGCATCGGGACAGTGAGATTGATTATGACTGGGAGCGTGAAGGCGACCCCGTCCTCGATGTGATATCAGATATAGTGGGATGTGAAGAAAGCATCGCATCCGACGTGCTAGAGATCCTAAACGAAAAACACGATCACCGTGACCCCAGCGACCCGTATGATGAATGCGAGTTCGCATTTGATTCCTACTACAGAAGGAAGAAAGCTTCCTCTGGAGATTGGGATGAGTTGTGGTTCCGACTTGAGCACGCGCTTAAGCATGAGAGCAGACTCTTCAATCAAGAAGCATTAACGATCCTCAACTCAGTCTTCGCCGGTTTGGACAAAACGCGCTCTCGCACCAAGGGGTTGGCCCTCGTCACAGCAGGCCCTGGCAAGAATATTTCTGCGCTTTATCGTGCGCGGGAGTTCTTCTCTGCAAAATCGTTGCAAAGCGCCCTGGTGAAGCCTGTCGAGGAACTCGGACCACCTCCAGGGCGACTAGCTAAAGCCGGCAGGATGAACTCATCCGGAATCGCGGTTTTCTATGGTGCTCTGGAAGTAGGGTCTGCGTTAGCTGAAGTCCGCCCTGTAGTGGGCAGCAATGTAGTAACGGCAAAATTCGACATCATTCGTCCAATCAATTTGCTTGATCTCCGTGCCCTAGTAGGCCTTCGTTGTGAAGGGAGCATTTTCGACCCGCGTTATGCAAAGGAGTTAGAGCGTCATGACTTTCTACAAACTCTCAGCAAACGCTTGGTACTCCCGGTGATGCCAAACGAACAGGATCACGAGTATCTAATCACTCAAGCCGTGGCAGACTATCTGGCATCGCTTCAGAAGCCCAACATAGACGGCATCATCTTCCCATCTGTACAGGATGGAGTCGGAGTCAACGTCGTCTTGTTTCACAAGGCGGCGCGAGTGGAATCGCTGGGGTTTCCGCCATCCACGGACTTCAGTGCTCAAGTGGTGGACTATGATCCAGACACCGGAGCTGATTACCCTTGGTATACCCTTCAAATAGATCAGCCCGCCGACCCAACTGAAAATGCTGATTTCATCTTTCCTTTTCCGAATACCTACGACTGGAGCCAGGTCCATGCCAAGCACCGAGAACCTTGCCTGAAACTCGACCTGCAAACATTGCAAGTTCACGCCATCAAAGCGGTAGAGGTGAAAGCGAAAGCTCAAAACGTCATGGTGAGGGTTGATGTTGCGAGGCCAAATGTAAAATCGCCATTCAGTGACAACGACTTCTGAAAATTTGACTACTGTCGGTCAATTGCTGCCGTTGGTGATGGGTGCTGTCGACCCATGGGGCACCTCACGAAGAGGTGGCTGGAGCCAATAAGTCGACAATCCTTTGCACGTTAGCGGTTTTGCGGTTCGCATCCAGCAAAAGCTGTCGTTCAGATGCGTCCACTGCGTCGTAAAAAAGTAATTGGTGCACTCAGCCAGCCCTTCCTTGCGCCTCAAGCGAAGGGGCTGATACAAAGCACCTTAGGTGTTTTTTAAGCACATGGACATGAGGATTGACTGATGAGTGCAATAAACGATGACTCGATGGAGCAGGTCGATCAACTGTTGAGTCGTCCAAATCAGATTTGGCTTTTGGGCGCAGGTATAAGTAAGGACGCAGGACTACCACTTATGGCCGCCCTGACGACTCGAGTACTTGAGATGTCCGAAGCAAAACCTCACAAAAATCTTCTCGAGTCCTTACGAGCAGAACTACCTGCGAATGCCCACATCGAACACCTGCTTAGCCATTTGGGTGATTACACCACACTCGCTCTACGCAACGCATCAAAGCAGGTCAGTATAAATGGTGGAATTTACGATGCTTCCGCGTTAGAAGATGCACACAAACTCATCGCTTCGGATATTGCCTATACGATTCGATGGGGATACAAAGTTGAGGATGGTTCTGCACCGCAAGCAGGGTCGTCAGAAACCCCAATCGTTTCTGCCGAATACCATCAGCGCTTCGTGCATGCGCTACTCGGAAAGCGTCAAGCGGGTATTTCAGAGAGACGCAAACCTGTTCCTCTATTTACAACAAACTACGACACTCTATTGGAAGACGCACTTGCGCTCGGTCAATATTCATACTGGGATGGCTTTTCCGGAGGCGCTGTGGCTTTCCGTACACATCGTTATGGACAGCGTGAGCCGGAGTCAGGATGTCGCGCAGCTGTCATCAAATTGCACGGTTCAATTGATTGGTTCCTTGGTGAGGATGGAAATGTCTGGCGTGTGCGAGATGTCGATCTATATCCAGCGCGAACAGGCAGGGTACTTATCTACCCACAGGCTACAAAGTACATAGCGACACAGCGGGATCCGTTCGCATCGCAGTTCTCTCTTTTTCGCGAAGCTCTCGCGAATTCGGGTGAGAATGTTCTGGCTATCTGCGGTTACAGTTTTGGCGACGAACACATCAATCAAGAAATAGAGCTTGCTCTGTCTTCGCCAGAAAACAAGACAACTCTAGTTGCCTTCTGTTGTGATTTTGGTTCTTTTCCTCAAATACTTAATACTTGGCGAGAGTCCACATGGGGGAGGCGGGTATACGTGCTGACAGAACGTGGTTTATACGCTGGCAGTCAAGGCCCGCTTTGCGAACCAGCTATCGGCGAGCGTAACTGGTGGACCTTTGGCGGTATGACTGCCTTTCTCGAAAGCGGATATGAGGGGGTTGTCTGATGTCCAACTTCGACTTACTTAAAGATTTAAAAATTGGGCACATTGTTGAAGTCGCTGGGACATCTGTCCGTGTCGAGCTCGATGGTGCTGTCACAGAACTTACGCGCACCCATGAGGGACGTGTGTATCCGATTGGACAGATGGCTAGCGTTGTAAAGGTTCACTTTGGACGTCGCATCGTTTTTGGTTTCGTTACACTTCTGCGGATGCGTTCAGAAGAGCTAATAGAACAGGGGCAAATGATCCCTCCAGAGGCTGACCAGCGAATAATGGAAGTTGAACTGTTCGCGGAGGGCACATGGCAGGCATCGAAAAACAGTCTTAAATTTACGCGGGGCGTCTCCACTTTTCCACTTCCGCACCAAGGTGTTTATCTGCTCACGCGTGACGAAACTAGCGCTTTGTATACCTCCGCCGAAGGGCAAAGAGTGGGTAATGAGGCTGATGCACTGGTTCCCTTTGGAACATATGTGGGGGCCGACTCCACAGTATGCAGAGCAAACATCGATAAAATGTTTAGCATGCATTGTGCAGTGCTCGGCTCTACAGGCTCCGGGAAATCGGGAGCAGTCGCAGCGCTTCTGCACAGTATCCTTGAACATAAGGCTAAGGATAATGAGGTCTGCCACCCTAGAGCCGTCATCATTGATCCTCATGCCGAATACGGCGAAGCCTTTGGTGATAGAGCCGTTGTGTACCGAGCTTACGATCCTATTGGACATGAGCAGAATCTAGGGGAGCCTATCTATCTACCCTATTGGTTGATGTCTGCAGAGGAATTTCGACTCCTCGCAATAGGTAAGACTGAGCATGAAGCCACCAGTCAGCACAACATAATCTATAAAGCTTTGACGCACGCCCGTATGGTGGCCGCCAATCTCGTTGATCCTGCACCCACCCAACACGGCACCGCAGCACCTGCAGATGGGGGCGATCCTGATACTCCTCGCCCAAAAGCTGGGGTCGATCAAGCTGACCTAGAAACATTTGACCGTGATAAACCTCGCCCCTTCTGTCTCGGTGAGTTTGTAAATCATATTGTGTATCTACAAGGCGCTAAAGCAGCCAGGGGTGTTCTCGAAAGCATTGCACCCAGCGAGTTCGCAAAGACCTACAAGTCTGTCCTCGACAAACTGGCGATTCTCCGTAGGGATCCTCGTATAAAATTCATGATGGCAAACTGGATTAACGGTGATCCAACGCTAGCTCAGATACTTCGTCAGTTTGTTGGAAACATCGCTGGCGGCGAGCAGAAGGATCTTCGCGTTCTGGATATATCTGGGCTCCCAAACGAAGTTGCCGGACCGCTCACTGCTGCGGTTGCCCGCCTTCTTTTTCGCTACAAGGTTTATCAGTCGCAAGATGAACGTGCAAAAGATCCGATCCTTCTAGTCTGTGAGGAAGCCCATCGCTATGTGCCTGATCGTGGAGAGGCCGAATACGCTGCTGCTCAAGGCGCAATACGGCGAATTGCGCGCGAAGGTCGAAAATACGGTATCGGACTAATGCTCGTCAGCCAACGTCCTGCTGATGTTGAAAGCACGGTTATTTCTCAATGCGGAACATGGCTCGTACTCCGCCTGACCAATCAAGCAGACCAGCAGCACGTTTCTCGCTTCCTACCAGACGGGCTGTCAGGTATGACCAAAGCACTGCCAAACTTGGCGCAACAAGAAGCCATCTTCGTCGGTGAGGGTGCTGCACTACCGGCACGGATTCGCGTAAGAGACTTAGCGCAAGCACAGTTACCAAGGTCGCATAACGCGCGATTCGCGGAAGGCTGGTCCGGGCCAAGGCTTAGTGATGATATGTTGGAAACCATCGCTAACCGCATGGCGGAGTAGGGCTTTTGACGGCAGAATCGACCCTTGAGTTCAGACACATCTGAACGTCTACTCTGGGTCGACTTCTGCCGGTCACAACTGGCCGGAGTCGATCGTTATCAGACGGTTGGAGTACGGAAAATATATCCATCCTCTTTTCTATTCGTTTCATTCACCCAGGACGGGCTAAGTCCCGCCATTAACCAAACATTGGATTCTTAAATGAGGCTTCTTCGATTTATTTTCAGTCTAGCCATTGATCTCTTCATTAAGAGTATTACTAGACCGCGCACGGTCTATACAAAACTTGCTGTTACCGCATTATTACTAAGCGGCGGGGCATTTATCACTCCTTTCTGGCAACAAGCCATTGCGGGTGTCTTATCAACATTCAGTTCGTATCAATGCGACACGCCAATTCCGTCAATTGCGTCCGGTTCATTGTTCCTAGCCCTTGCATTGTTATTTGCCTTTCTCTCACAGCGAAATTCAACTTACCCAACTGAATCAATCGTCGACACAAAGTCGATTAGCCCCCCAGTTAAAGTCGGATCCGCTAGTGTCTATTGCTACTGCGGATCGGTAATGGCCATTTCAGGAGTAGATGTTATTGTTACTTCGGAGAATACTAATCTCCACATGGGGAGCATTAGCGGCACTTCTGTTTCCGGGAGAGTTCGGCGTTTGGCAGCATCCTTTAACAGCGACGGAACGCTGAACACTGATCACCTACAAGAAAAAGTTGAAGAATGGAAGTCCAGTCAAATGCATGCTGGCCCATATGCATTAGGGTTATGTATTAGTGCCCATCCTTTCAATTCGGCACATTTGGGAGTTAAATCAATCATTCATGCGATTGCACTTGAGAAGCGGGACTCTGGCATAAATATTATCGAAGAGGCTGCCAATCGAAAAATCATCGATTTTGCTATTGAACATTGCATAAACAACAACTTTTCATCGATATTTATTCCAATTTTCGGACTTGGTAGCGGAGGCATCCCCAAAGATGAAGCCATCTCAAAGACATTGCTACCACTCATTGGCCAACTAAGCGAACTTGAACATTCTATAAATGTCTACATTGGCACTTATAGACTCACAGATGCCGCGCTTGTTGCAAGTAAAATATTGAGATCACAATGAGTGTATTCACGAAAACGCCAAAAGAAATCGTTGGGCAGCACCAAAAAGGTTCTAGTGAAATTGGCTATGCTTCAGGCGTTTTTGACCTTCTTCATCAAGGACATAGCAAGTACTTGAGTTCTTGTAGAAAGCGCTGCGACATCTTAATCGTTGGCGTTGACGACGATGCCTTGGTAAAAAAAAATAAAGGCGAGTGCCGACCGTATGAAACGATAATAAAACGACTTGAGGGCGTTTGGGAGACGAATTTGGTCGATGAGATCTTTATTAAAAATTCCAGCTCGGAAGAACTACTAAAAATATTGCAACCAAAAAAATATTTCATCCCAAACAATCGGCGATTGAGTGCTCCTAGAATTCAATTATTGGAGCATTTGTCGATTGAGCTTGTTGTAATATCTTATACAGAAGGTATATCCACGAGTATCATCGCCCAACAAGGCCCACCAGGGGATGCAATCCAAGCGGCATGCCCCAAAGCTCCACATAGAGAATGACTGCCGGGGGTCGAGGCTGCCCCCATATCCAAAGGATTTCGAGCCGCATCGCCGGTGCTAAGCTCCAACTATGGACAAACGAAGCATCAGTAGCGCTTGCCAGAAACGCCGCTACGCCGCCAACTCACGCAGCGTACAACCCCCAAAAATAGATATTGCTCGTATTGTCACGCTGAAGTTCTTCAACCGGTACACCATGGGCCGCCGAGTAGCCTACGAGTGCCGCAATGCCAGCAGGTAATGCGTACTTCAAGCCGAGGGCCGATCCTAGGTCGTGAACGCCACCGATGAAGTAATGCGGGTTATATGTTTTGCACTGATCCTCGAAAGTAGGTCGATCTTCGACATCGATATCGATGTAACCGACGAGTTTCGGATGGGCCGGGACCCCGATTTTGAGAGGCAGGCGGTCCGGGTGCGAAATCGCTCCAGCAATGACCTGAGGCATAAGCCGCCTCATTGTGGCAGCAGTTTCAGGCCAGCAGCCGCCGATGAGCCAAGGCGAGCGAAGTACTTCGTCAGTAAGGAGAAGGCGGGCTGCGACTTCCGCTCTTCGTATTTTTGGGGATAGGCGGGCTAAATATTCCCGAAGCCCGGACCGTGCCTTACGTGCCTCGGCATCCATAGCCTCCACGGCCTCGATTTCCGCGACCATCGCAATTGCACGCTGCTCGTCGACATGATCAACAGCGAATACAACGCTGGGATTGTTCTTCAGCTCCCAACTCGCCTCGGAACAAAATAGGGCGAGTTCTTCATCAGAGAGCATGATGTTCAACTCGCGGTCCAGCGGCAGGCGGAGAGCAGGAGGCAGAGGTGCCGTACCTTTGTCGGTCGTACTGAAGAACTCGGGGAAATGCTTGTGAGCGACCCATTGATGATCTTCAAGGATACGTAGCAGGTCGTCCCAGCCATGGTAGGAAACTGAGAACAAGTTCGACTGCTTGTGCTGTCTTGTAAGCGTTTCAGCGTAGCTCACGAGCTTCGCATCGTGGGGTGCTGTGGTAACGACCACCAGATCACTGATCGAAGGCGTGAACTTTTTTGCTCGGTCAACCTCGGCTTCTATGGTTTTTCGATCCAGCTTTCCTACTGCCTTGCACTGTAAGCCGATCAGGCGGTCGCCGCTGCGCACCACGACATCTACACCATTTTGCCCCTGTCCATTCCTGCCGTACAAAGTCGACTTCGAGCCCGGGTGCTGAGCCCCCCAGAGATCCAGGGCGAATTTTTCAAACATTGTGGAATCCGAGATTGCTGGTAGTCGTTTACCTTTGAAGCTACTCATCCTAAGTCATTACTCGTTCAGCCAATGTGGGTTTTGCTCAGAGGAAGCGGCCCGACATTAGCGGACCAGCAACGGCTGCTAACCGCCCGTCGTGTGCATGCCAATCGTAGCAAAATAATGCCAATGCTCCCCTCCCTCTTAATTCCGGCTATGGAATTGGGCAAAGCTTAACCGCGACCACACTGATCGTGGATGACCGCTTCTGGCCGACAGCCGCCCGCCACGATATGGCCAGACGCTGACGCTCGGCGGTATCTGGTGGCCCTCTACCGCTTTAGGTCCGCCCCAGGGACACTTAATGTATGCGTCCGGGCATCCCGTCTTGCGCAACTAAAGCGGTTGCCACTTATGCGTCCGACTATACAATTCTGCTGAGTCTTTATGTGACGTGACTTTCTGGATTACGCCTAAAGAGGCTTTGGTCACCAATAAACGCCGTAGTCCATGCGGGTAAGCAAATCGTCCACGAGTTCGTAGCCAACCCCGTTCGTAATCAGATTGATGGGCGTTTCTCCGCTTAGGCCCCGGGCTGGCTGGCTAATCCACTGCTCGGCAAGTTCGCTAGAGCCCAGGACTTTAATCGCCTTATCCATGATCTCGGCGCACAGTAGAGCTCGGGTACTTTGCTCAGCTGAAAGCGCCACTTCCGGCTCCTTAAGTCGACGGGCAAGAGTGCGGTCAGACTTGCCTACGATCTTGGACAGTACGCCGCCTCGCTTAAAAGCTTCGCTGGCGTCGATCATGCGCAACACACTCACTAGTGGCAAACCATCTTGGAGTGCCTTATAGACCTTCATGCGGTCGCCGAGATGGTCATTTAGTAAAAAATCGACCATCCGCGGTCTCTCACCCGCAGGCTACGAGCGTCCTTTCGGAGTGCGTAACCTAACCCTACAAGACGCCTTAGCAGGAGCGTCACTGATAGTACCGCCGCCGCCTTTAGCTTTTGACTTGGGGATCTTAGGGGCTGGATCATTTTTCGCCATGGAGCTCATGGATCACCTCCCTCACTTTCTACTGTAACCACATTACCTCTTGAACTGCTCAAAAGCGTTGTTGTTGCTACTAAACGGTAAGTCCGCCCGGCCTAGGTATCAGCCGAAGATTCATCCACCGAGAGCCAGGCAAAGGCCTACCAGCTTGAGGCTCGCTACGGGGACTGCCTTTAGCCATGGGAAATGCCAGCCACCTCGTCCTCCGCAGCTACAACAACCCTTGTCGGCTCGCTGTGAATAAGATCTAGAGGCCGCTTGCCCCCTAACAATCCACTCACCGAAATAAACCAAAAGGCAGGCGTCCAACTGCCCTTGTCGGTTGCAAAGACCTTCAGCACACTGGCGAACGAAGGGTGTGGCAGAAAATTCTGGTCAAAGATATAGCTAGGATAGTAGTCAGTCCCCTCATGCTGAATTGAAAAGATCTGATGCTCACGTTCCCATTTGAGCAATAGAGCGCCTGTCAGCTTTACAGTTGAATTTGTCCGCCTAGCAATATCATCGATGGTTAGCCAGGAATCACTGGTGAGAACGGCTTGCTTTGCCTTTGTTAGCATACGAGCTTCACGCAAAGCGTTTGATTCTAGGATTTTCACGCCACTGCCTCTATGCAACAAATGTGCAGGTCAGAAAAAAGTCAATTTAGCTATCCGCGTCAGCGCTTGCTGAACCAGCACACTGCTTGGGCATGCCAGGCTATGATGAAACGTGCCCCTGAGAGACCCTCGTCTAACCTTCTGATCGTCGAGATCGTATCGGGGGCGATCATGAAGCGATTCATCGAAGGGGAGACTCGGACGCAAGTGACGTTACTGCCGGAGTGCCTGGACGATTACGTTGCCGAAGAAAATCCAGTCCGAGTGGTCGACGTTTTCGTCGATGAACTCGACCTGGGTGCACTTGGGTTTGAAGGTATTGATCCTGCTGCAACGGGGCGTCCGGCCTACCATCCCGCGATCTTGCTGAAGATCTATATCTACGGCTACCTCAATCGGATTAAGTCCAGCCGCCGGCTTGAGCGTGAAGCCCAGCGCAACGTCGAGTTGATGTGGCTGACGGGGCGCTTGGCTCCTGACTTCAAAACCATCGCCGACTTTCGCAAAGACAACGGCAAAGCCATTCGCAGCGTCTGCCGTCAGTTCGTAGTGCTTTGTCGCAACCTCAATCTTTTCTCTGCATCGATCATCGCCATCGATGGCAGCAAGTTCAAAGCCGTCAACAATCGTGACCGTAACTTCACCCAGGGCAAAGTGAAGGCACGCATGCAGCGGATCGAACAGAGCATTGACCGTTATCTGGCGGCGATGGATTCGGCGGATCGGGCAACGCCCGAAGTGGCCGAGGCCAAGGCCGAGCGGCTGAAAGAAAAAATCGAAACGCTGAAAAAGCAGATGCAGAAACTCAAGGCTATCGAGGCGCAGCTCCACGACAGTCCAGACCAGCAAATCTCCCTCACAGATCCAGATGCACGCTCAATGGCCACGAGCGGCCGAGGCACCGGAACGGTCGGCTACAACGTACAAACAGCGGTCGACGACAAACACCATCTGATCGTTGCCCATGAGGTGACCAACGTTGGTAATGATCGTGGGCAACTGAGCAATATGGCGAACCTGGCGCGTGAAGAAATCGAGGCTGAAACGCTAACGGTGGTGGCCGACCGCGGCTATTACAAAGGTCTGGAAATCCTTGCTTGCGAGCAAGCCGGCATAACTACTTTCGTGCCGAAACCCCTGACATCAGGCAGCAAAGCCGAAGGCCGATTTGGTAAGCAGGACTTCATCTACGTTGCTGCATCGGACGAGTATCGATGCCCTGCGGGACAGTTACTGACCCGGCGGCATTCTTCGGTGGAAGACGGCATGCTACTGCACTGTTATTGGTTCTCGGGCTGCCAGTCCTGCGCAATGCACAAGCAATGTACGACGGGTAAGGAGCGCCGGGTAAAGCGCTGGGAACATGAAGCCGTAATCGATGCGATGCAGGTACGACTGGAACATGATCCAACGATGATGAGGCGTCGCCGACAGACCGTTGAACATCCTTTTGGAACGCTCAAATACTGGATGGGAAGTACCCACTTCCTGACCAAAACCCTACCAAGGGTAAGCACCGAAATGAGCCTTCACGTGCTCGCCTACAACCTCAAACGGATGATGAGCATCTTCGGCATATCAGGACTGCTTGAAGCGATCAGGTCGTGAATCCAGCCGTTTGATCGTCCGTGAGTGGCTGTTTTGGCCGCTGACGCGGCCCAAACAGCATTTACGAGCGCCTATGTAGCTGACGAGGGAAATTCGCGCTTCAGTCTGCTGGTTTCGCAGGCAACGCCCGTAGGTCTCAACTTTCGACGTATTCAGTGCGTTTTCACACAGCCTGGGTCGTTCTCAGCCGGTCATGGCCACGCAGTGTGATGATCAAATCCGTTGGAAATGATTGGTCAGGTCGAATGCAAATAGGTGGGCAAGTCTGTGCACTTATCCATTAAAGCAAGACCGCGTCAGCCCTAGCGATCATAATGCCGCAGTCATCCGGCTCGAAAGTCCCCTACCCTACACTCCTAGGGTCAGCACATAAGCTTGATACAAGGCATAAAAAAAGCCGCCAGAGAGGCGACAGCGACGAACAGAGACGTCTCTTTAACTCTCAAGCGCTAATGCGCATGCTTCCGCGGCCGCTGAGTATTGCCTGACCAAATGATCTTGGTCTGAGTATAAAGGGTCCTCCGAGGGCTTTTCTCATCTCATTGAAGAGCGGCGATCAATAGCTTCATCAGCTTGCTTTCAGAGTGCCTGCACATCTCCAAAAGCATGCAGCTCAAATGCATCCAAACCCAATTCTAAATGGGTTGAATTGCAAGTTGAGCTGAACTCCGATAAAGAATGCGCGAGGTCGAAAATGCTAAATCAAGTGTGAAACGGTATCCATAAAGTTTTCACTTCAACGTTCACGAAACCGGACTGTACTGTCAGCATTCTTAACGATGCAAAAATTTTGAGAGCAGATCGCGCCATTGGGTGAACCTTCGATCAGCGCCCGATTCCAGAAGCACAGGCATCTTTAAATTCCACAATCAACTGCTCTATTCGCGAGCGTTGGATGAAACGTATACCTGAGACTTTCATGATCGCGGCGGCAGTGATAGGCCTTCCGAGGCGAACAAACTGGTCGATGTGCCAACGAACCCTACGGGATTGGAAATCTTGGGTCGTTTCCACATAGCGACTAAGCACTTCAGCTGTTTTGGGCAAATGCTGCAAGCGTTTTCCTATCCGGCCTCCAACCGGCAACCGACGCTCGACCTCGACGCGAGAAATCCTAACGGGCGGCTGCTCTGACCTGATGCAATCTGCGATCAAGAGCACAGCATCACGCAACACCCTATCAATCGCGTCCCAATCCTCAACGCCTCCAAAGCAGGGACGACGGTAACCGGCGTCTGTAGCGTGATGTTCAGCTTCATAAAGGTTGATGATTCGCGATGTTGATAGTGTACGAGGGCTTCCAGCATGAGACAGGAAGACTTCCATCAAGGCGTGATCAAGTGGGTGGAAGCCTGATTTAGGCTGTCGGAGCATAGAGAGAATAGGGAAAAACCCATCTCTGCGCTCGCAAAAGCAGTCCTTCAGGTAGGGATATATTCCGCTATATACGTCACTCACCATAATGGCGAGCTTCTTATCGTCGACCATGGTAGTGCCTCTCATCAATCCCAAGGTTCGAATTTTGACCATGTAATCCGCAGCCCACTCGACGCGACTTTGATGACAGTCAGAGGCCTTCAAAAAGTCGGCTGAAATCCTAGCCAATTGCTGTGCTAACGGAATCACTTCCGGCGGCATGTCGCACACTAAGTGATCACGTGCTGGACATATAGCCATGTCTGCCGAGATAAAATCGAACCGTCCGAGCCTACATAAATCAACTGTGCTTAGGTAGAGTGGACACCCGTGATCGAGGCAAACTAGACTTCCAGGCAAATTATGTGCTCGTCGCCAGTATAACTCTCCGTAAGATGCACGCATAATTTCTAGGCATTTCGAGCAATAACGGAGTGCTTTTACTCTACCTATATTAGAAGTTGCAGAGCCTGCCCATATTAATAAACCTCTCTCTTCGCCACTGGCATACATTCGCCGACAGGACTCTGCCAGCGGAGCCTCTAGATGCCTTAGATAATAATTCAGTCCCGTATGATCATCAATGAGCGCATCAAGATCGCGCTGTGATGTTCCGTAGGTATTATAAGCTATGACATTTATACCACCGACCAGTTCAAAGTCGACAGGATGGAGTTTCCCGGCATATAACCACCGTTGAAACTGCACGGACGATAAACCACCTAAATGCGTCCGCAAACGTGCAAGAACGCTGTACAATGATTCATCCGGATACATCTCAGGAAAATATGCATACATTCTAGAGCCCTCACAACAACCGTACAATTATAGACGACGATTTCAGGAGCGAACGCATGCATAAACATAGAATATTTGAGCTGTTTTCCATGGAAGAACATGAGACGCACGATGAACTTTGGAGTAACTGCCTATTCAAAGTCCCGCGCTTTTTTGCTTCAAAAGGCAAGCTTGAAAGCACCCCAGATTTTAGCATTAAGACTAGCGACTCTGAATTGACCGGTGAGATCACTTACCACGGGTATGGAACGCAGAAAAACTCCAAGACAATTTTTCGCTACCCAGGAATTATGGAAGAAAATGTGGAAGATGCGCTAATACAACTAGCCTCCAAGCACTGCTACAATGACAACGGATTCATTTCAGTTTACTTCAGCCTCTACGAACTAAAAAACGAACTTAGCTCAACCAAGAAAACTTACTCAATTCGAGAGATACGCCTTGCACTGAATGTATTATTCGAAACAAGCGTGCAATTTCGCGGAACTTTTCAAGGCCAGCGATACGAAAATACCACTTATAAAGCTTTCGCACATCTATCAATTAGAGACTCGACAAGCGAATCGCGAGAAATCAAGTCTAGCGTGAAGTTTAGTAAGTTTACGTCCGCCCGCATCCTCTCAGGAGAGACAGAGCGTTTAAACTATCAAAAAGCCACAACAATGGGCGCACTTGCAAAACACATTTATAAATTCCTAGTCAGATTTCACAAAGAAATCACAAACCAAAAACTAGTATTGTCCGCCACTAATTTAATAAACTCTAGCCCAATCAAGCTTTCAGAGAGAAAGCCAGAGAACACAAGAATTATTAAAGACGCACTTACGCAACTGCATGATCACCAAATAATTGAAACATGGAGTTATGATTACTCTCAAAACAGCGATCAAATATCTTTAAGAATTATCAACGATAGTTTCATACGAGAGTCTCAAGCTTGAGAGACCACCCCAGCATAAGTATTAACAGAACTGGAATGCACGATTTCAGTAACAAAATGGACATCACCACGCTGTATGGATGAAATGGTCAGTGACAACTTTATAGGCGGCGGATTGAAAGATATTTTCTCGCACGAAGACAATTCTCCAATACTATCCCAAGCCCTGCGAACTTCATAATCAAATGCCAACCAAACATAGTGCTCAAGTCTCGTGACGTTCTGATGTTTTTTGGAAATCAAATTAGAAAATTCCGCACAGTATCGCCTCCCGTGTATTTCTAACTGTGGAGACAAAAGCAAGCAAAGCCCAGCGGGAGATATAACAACATCAGAAAGATAGGCATCGAGCGCAAAGAGCCCGCGGATTAACTCGGATTCTGGAATCAGATATAACTGGTGACCAATGGAGTACGCGAGGAGATCCTGTGAATACCGAGCCGGCATCGAGTACAATTCAGCTGGCACCCCACTAACTGGGACACGGGAAAAATCTGATGCATTAGATATCTCAACCGTGCTCAGCCCTCCTCGACTTACTCCCAAACGCTGGCCGTCCTTGTGCAGCGTTCCTATTATAATTCCAGAATACTCATTGAGTGGAGCAATGACCTCTTCATAAATTTGAGTTTTCGCTTTTCTGACAAGGAACTTTATCATCCAGCCAGTTGAATCTCTGATAACTCCAATCAACCAATGTATCTCGTAGCTGTAACCAGATAACAATAAGCTTTCCCACCTCCGATACATTACTCACCGACCTTAAAATCTATCAAGGGGCAGGAAATTACCCCCTGATCCTTGAGAGCGTGATATACCGATGGCAGTGCCCCAAAAGCGTTACGCAAATCACCCGCAACCTGAATTTCCTCCTGTTGCGCCTTCGGCTCATCCTGACCAAGGTTCTCAACGGTCATGCGCTTAGCTGTAATCGGCGTCGTAGAACTCGCCAAATTGCTCAATATGCTCTTTGCTTCTTCCTCTGAGACCCCCATCCTCATCAAAACTGCAAGTTTGTCGAGCTCTGGCGTGGGCGGATCAGCATACTCATTCGAACTCGAAGTGGCTGCAACCTGAGTGTATCGGGTTGATATATGCTCGTCAAAATCAAAAAGGTCATCATATTGGAAAATGGCCTCATAATCATTACGCCTTAGGGCATCAATCATTGGTTGAATCAGCTTGAACTCCTCGGACGCGACCCTCCTAATAAGTTCAGGAGTTATTTCTTCGCCTTGTGCTCGCGCCTCGCTAATACTTATGACTTTAAGTTGAGATAAAATCACAAGCTTTACCAAGACATCTAATATCCCCTGCGATTCGTCATATAGTGCTTCCTCAATTTCGGGTGATAGGGGCGTGTAAGTTTTAGTCCACTGATATTTCCACAGACGCTGAACTATATGTTTCCATTCGACATCGTAGGCGTAACGATCCCACTGTGCAGAACCAAAACCGGCCCCACGCCTGGCTTGACGAAAGTCTTTTTGGAGTATCGCTTTGGCGCTAAGCGTGCCAATTAAAACCACCGGCACGCCAATTGTATTCACCAGCGTTACCAGAAAATTCAGCAATTGGTCAGAGCCTGATGCATTAACAGATTTTTTGGATTTACGAAGGTGTTGTATTTCGTCTATTACGAGTAAGCCCAGCGCATGCAGATTTGCTACTTGGGCCATGTGAACCAGCATCTCATCCAGACTTTTACTCCCATACAGTCTGTCGTACTCAGTACCAAGTATCTTATCAATAGAGAAGAAGAAGTTTTTACAGAGTTGCTTTGGCGACCCCTGATGTGGGCAGTCTAATTTCAGCCACGGCACCTGTATGAGGCGGAATGGCTCCGAATGAGTAATTGTTTGAGGATATTGATGGAGAATTTTTTCAATTGCTCTCGACTTACCAACTCCAGAACACCCCACAACTGAAAAACTTGTAGCTGTATTCTCAACTACCAAAAAATTTTCCGCATACACATTCTTCTGAACTGTTCGCTTAAAATCATTCTGGAGATGTCTCACATAATCGTGAGTCAACGGATTGCGACCTATATAACCCTGACGCAAAATATAATCTAATCGTTCGGCCAACTCAACATGACGACTTACAGGCTCGAAAAACCGGGTCAACCGCAAAACGAAATGCTTTCGGTAGTGAGGAGGATAACCGCACTCGTCCTCAGAATACTCTGGCTTAAACTGTAGAGCACCAAATATCGCCTTCCGATCTTTTAACCGAGGTAACTTAGCGATGAATGGATTACTATCATACTCTGGAACCGCATAATAACGCTCATCACTCATCGCCGTCCTCCTCAAACCCTGAGAGCAATTCAGTAATGTTAGGTGAGGAATAATCCGGCTTATTAGGTTGGGAAAAATCCAGGACCTTTCCTGAGTCCAACCTAGTTTTATCACCTAACTTAAATGCTTCTGACAGCCGATTATGCTGCCTCTCCTCGGCCCGATTTTTCTGGATGGACTTTACAATCTCTCTGTCACTTACATTTCCTGCGGCGGCGACTGCTGCCTCCGTTTGCTCCGTGGCATTTTTAATAACATCTTGTATTCGCTTGTTTCGCGTAGAGTTTGCATCTGCGCGGTTCACTCGATTGTTTGCTGACTTTATTTTCAAATCTTCGAAAGATTGCCCAGACTCCCAGAATGAACCGGCCCTATAAGCACGGCTACGCTCACTAAGCGAGCACACAACAAACCCACCCGCTGCTTTTGGATAATGAAGATAAATAGTATCAGCAGACCTAGGATCGTAGGATATGGTAACCTTCCACTCACCTTTTTGACGGGCTCGGTCTAACCACTTATCTGATAAAACTTCCCGGCACACATAATACAGGTCAAAAATCTTAATACCGTGCACCGTCACCGTCGCTTGAGCTGTAGGCATCAGCGCAAATTTAACGGCTTCCGAAGGATAGGATCTCATTACCCCGCTTGCGTTCTGACATCCCCACTCCCACAGATCAATAGGGATGGCAGGAACGTCATCCCGAACCAGACCGACAGAGCGATCATACTCTTTGATATCATGGTTATTGTTATACGCCAGCACCGAAGTGATAACGATCTGAGTGAATTCATCCAAGTTTAGCTTCGCGTCTAAACGATGATCCCTTTCGCCTCGCTGCCTAGGCTGCGGCCGAACGTATCCTGGCGCATAGGGCTTGAAACTTAGCGGAATGGTGTCAAATTTTTTCTCTACAATACCTTTCCAATCGGCTCGATACGGGGCAGCGTTCTCAACAAACACATTAAAACTCTTTTCAAGCGTCTCAATGTTATGACTTGCAATCTCGCCCCGATCACCCAGCAACACAGCAGGCAGAGCCTGACATGGCCAATCAGCATGCTCGATCTGAATACCATATTTCGCGCAATACTCCACCTTATCCGATGCAGCATTAGCTAACGCCATCATCGCTGTGACCCACGATGGCCCCTCAATACCAACGTACAGCCCTACCACCATACGGCTGAAAACGTCTACCACAACGTATATCACAGGACGACCAATTACCTTTCTGCGATTAAGCTTTGAAACTATATAAACATCCGCTAATGTCGCATCGATTTGATATCTCGCCCCCGGCCCCCAAACCTCCGCGGCAGAAGTACCTGGTAACCCACGCATATCCTTATTGTACGCGTTATCACCAAGCCGTTTTCTCCGAATATCTAGGAGGTCAGCTTCTCGGCTCATCCAGTAATAGAACTGAGTGTAAGTAGGTGGCCCACTTTCTCGATACTGATTTTGAAGCAATACAATCTCTTCATCATTCTCATCTATAACGACATCTGAGAAAAAATCCTTGACCATGTCATCATAGGCTGCTGCAAGACTAAACTTTCCACCTAGCTGGGCAACTCTTCTCTGGATAGCTATCCTAAACAATTTCTTCAGGCTTTCATCCGTGTTCATTCCGGGAAGAGAACCAAATTGGACTGGACGCCCACGTTTCGCTGATGAGCTAGTAGCTATACGCTGTTTGCCTTTGCCACCCGAATTTCTATAATCAGGCAAGAGAGCGTTTATTGTCTGGCCTCTTGCCCAATACCTTCTCATCAACCGATAAAATCCGACGTGTGACATTGAGTTTTTCTTAGCCGCCTCGCTCACCAGTTTATGACGCTTCGTTTTGAGAAACACTGCAGGAACATCGTTAACAATGTCTTTAATGAGCAACCAATTGCTATCACGCTTGGACTTGGACTTATCACTAACATCCGTAGGATTGGCGATATTCAAAAGCGGATCAGAAATTATTTTAAGCTTACCTTCATTTATCTCTTCCAAGAGCACTTCCAGTTTGACCAGGACAGGAAACGCTTTAGGGTTAAAAATCTCAAAAGTTACAACATTATCACCCTTGTTTGAGATCCACAGAACTCGAATCCGACGTGAATCAAAGCATACGTATTCTAACACGTCATTGACGAATAACATTTGCAATCGCTCCGGCAGCATATTCACATCTATCAATAACAAAATGCTCAATCGGCAGATGCACATGCCATTCTTTGTTTAGATCAAACGAGATAACTTTATTTGCAGCCAAGTAACGAAAAACTGTTAATGCCTCTCCAACCTGAAAACCATGCTCAACTTCCAGATAATTAAAAAATTCTTTCAAAGTACAGTTGGATGTTTGCTGAAACTGACTTACAAATACAGATTCACGGTCCGCCCAATATCCTTCATAGGGGACAATTAGCCCATTTAGCGATCTCATCTCACTGAGAAATCTCAAATTTTTGACAAGTTCTTTTGGTATTTCGTTTTCAGTCACAATACCAAAGCTCACAGACTGAGAACTCCAGTAACGTCGCTCGATTTCTTGCTTTTCAAGTACCCGTTTTTTTTCAAGCTCTCCAGCAGGCTTCACGGATCTCGCGACCAACCATGTTTCGGATCCCTGCCGCATCGTGATGAGAAAATCGGTGGTAATTACAATTTCGTTGCCTGCCTTGGGCTCACGAGGATGCTTAACACCCATGCTGGCAGCAATTCGCTGCGTCTCTTCACGAGGTAGGGGGAATTGTTCTCGTATGTCGATCACTAGTGACGAGCGATCCAAGATCAGGAAAAGCCCAGTTTCGAGGTCGGAGAGGAGATGGTGGGTTCGTCCAGTGGTGCTACCAAGGGCTCGTGTTGATCGACCTGAGCTAGGAACATCTTGGATGGTCAGCCATGGAAGATAGTGAGCGCCCTCGCCGCGGCCCCTCCCCTCCTTAAGGAATTTCTGAATTTTTGCTTCATCAATCTCGTACCTGCGGCGCGCCATCACTCAACCTCAAACCACGGCGTGGGCTGCTTACCGGGGGCCTTCCAGGCCTCAGTCACGCCTTTACGTACATACTTTATTGCGAATGTACATACTTTATTATGAATGTACATACTTTATTAAAAACTTACATCAACTTGTCGTTTGAAACGTGCGGCTTGCAGCGGCTTTCAGAAATTTAGATATACACTCGAATAAATCGATAAAAACCGCCCACCGGTTACGCTCTCCATGATGACCTTGCGTCAGATCCGTCATTTCATTGCCGTGGCCGAGACCGGCTCAATCTCCGCCGCTGCGCAAACCGCGTTTATTTCCCAGTCCACCCTGACCCTGGCGATCCAGCAATTGGAGCAGGAAATCGGCGTTTGCCTGTTCAACCGCCATGCCAAGGGCATGACCCTGACCCACCAGGGTCATCAGTTCCTGCGCCAGGCACACCTGATTCTCGCCACGGTCGACAACGCCAAACGCAGCCTGCAACAGAGTACTGACCAGGTCGCCGGGCAGTTGATCGTCGGGGTGACCAGCCTGGTGGCCGGTTATTACCTGGCGGACTTGCTCACCCGTTTCCAGCGCGCCTACCCCAACGTCGAAATCCGCGTGATGGAGGACGAACGCCCTTACATCGAGCATTTGCTGGTCAGCGGCGAGATCGATGTCGGCGTACTGATTCTTTCCAACCTCGAAGACCGCCACGCCCTGCAGACCGAGGTATTGACCCATTCACCCCACCGACTGTGGCTGCCGGCCCAGCATCCATTACTGGAACACGACAGCATCAACCTCGCCGACGTGGCTCGCGAGCCGTTGATCCAGCTGAACGTCGATGAGATGGACCGCAACGCCCAGCGCATGTGGACGGCCGCCTTGCTGCAACCGCGCATCACCTTGCGCACTGCATCTACCGAGGCCGTGCGCAGCCTGGTGGCCGCCGGGCTGGGGGTGTCGATCCAGCCGGACATGACCTACCGTCCCTGGTCACTGGAGGGCGACATCATTGAAGCGCGGCCCATTGCCGATCTGAGCCAGACCCTTGATGTCGGCTTGGCCTGGCGTCGCGGCACCGCGCGCCCAGCGCTGGTGGACCCCTTCCTGACGGTCGCCCGTGAGCAGCCCCACGGCGGACGCAAGCCATCTATTTAATCGAACGCCACCTTCAGTATTTAGTATTTGTCGACAGCAGGACCGCGCACTAGTCTTGATCCATCTATAAGACGGCCGGCCACCCAGTCACAGGGAGCAGCATGGTCACACAAGAAAAGAGAACCCGAAAAATGGCTGGCGCGCAGACTCCGCTGTTTACCGCCTTGTTGATCGATGGTGAATTAGTCGCCGGTCAAGGCTTTGTCGAGCCGATCCTAAACCCGGCCACCGGCGAAATCCTGACGCAGATTGCCGAAGCCAGTAGCGAACAAGTCGAAGCCGCCATCAGCGCCGCCCACCGCGCCTTCACCCGTTGGTCGCGCACCACACCGCAACAGCGATCGAACCTCCTGCTGGGCATCGCCGATGCCATCGAAAAAAACGCCGACCTGCTCGCCCGCCTCGAAGCCCTGAACTGCGGCAAGCCGTTGCACCTGGCCCGTCAGGATGACCTGAGCGCCACGGTCGACGTATTCCGTTTCTTCGCCGGTGCCGTGCGTTGCCAGACCGGCCAGCTCAGCGGTGAATACCTGCCGGGGTACACCAGCATGGTGCGCCGCGATCCGATTGGCGTGGTGGCGTCGATTGCGCCATGGAACTACCCGATCATGATGGCCGCGTGGAAAATCGCCCCGGCCCTGGCCGCCGGCAACACTTTAGTGTTCAAGCCATCGGAGCACACACCACTGTCGATCCTGGCCCTCGCCCCGGCGCTGGCCGAGATCCTGCCACGCGGCGTGATCAACATTATCTGTGGAGGCGGTGAAGGGGTTGGCAGCCATTTGGTCAGCCATCCCAAAGTGCGCATGGTGTCGCTGACCGGCGATATCGTCACCGGCCAGAAAATCCTTCAGGCCGCGGCCAAAACCCTCAAGCGCACGCACCTTGAACTGGGCGGCAAAGCCCCGGTGATCGTCTGCAACGATGCCGACATCCAGGCCGTGGTCGAAGGCGTGCGCACCTATGGCTACTACAACGCTGGCCAGGACTGCACGGCGGCGTGCCGGATTTATGCACAGGCCGGGATTCACGACCGCCTGGTGGCCGAACTCGGCGCGGCGGTCAGCAGCCTGCGTTTCGCCGGCAAGCGCGATGCCGACAACGAAATCGGCCCGCTGATCAGCACCCGCCAACGTGACCGTGTGGCCAGCTTCGTCGAACGCGCCCTCGGCCAGCCGCACATCGAACGGGTAACCGGCGCAGCGGTGCATTCCGGCGCCGGGTTTTATTACCAGCCGACCTTGCTGGCCGGCTGCAAGCAGAGCGACGAAATCGTCCAGCGCGAAGTGTTCGGGCCGGTGGTGACCGTGACCCGTTTCGATGAACTGGAACAAGCGGTGGACTGGGCCAACGATTCGGAATACGGCCTGGCGTCCTCGGTCTGGACCCAGAACCTCGACAAGGCGATGCAAGTTGCCGCGCGCTTGCAATACGGCTGCACCTGGATCAACAGCCATTTCATGCTGGTCAGTGAAATGCCCCACGGCGGCCTCAAGCGTTCGGGCTACGGCAAAGACCTGTCCAGCGACTCACTCCAGGATTACAGCGTGGTGCGGCACATCATGGCGCGCCACGGACAGCATCTCTGACTACGCTAATAACAAGCCGCCAACGGCATGCTTCACCACGTTCACAACTGCCCCGACCATAATTAAAGAAGAGGGAAATTCCATGTTCGTGCACAAGACCGCACTGCTCAGTGCAATCACCACCGCGCTGCTGGCGAGCGCCACCCTCCAGGCCGCCGAGCCGCTCAAGGCTGTCGGCGCCGGCGAAGGTCAACTGGATATCGTGGCATGGCCCGGTTACATCGAACGTGGCGAAAGCGACAAGGCCTACGACTGGGTGACCGGTTTCGAGAAGGAAACCGGCTGCAAGGTGAATGTGAAAACGGCTGCCACTTCCGATGAGATGGTCAGCCTGATGGCCAAGGGGGGATACGACCTGGTGACAGCGTCCGGCGACGCGTCCCTGCGCCTGATCGTTGGCAAGCGTGTGCAGCCGATCAACACCGCGTTGATCCCGAACTGGAAAAACCTCGACCCACGCCTCAAGGATGCGCCGTGGTACGTGGTCAACAAGCAGACTTATGGCACCCCGTATCAGTGGGGTCCGAACGTGTTGATGTACAACACCAACGTGTTCAAGACCGCGCCGGACAGCTGGGGCGTGTTGTTCAATGCCGAAAACCTGCCGGATGGCAAACCGAACAAGGGCCGCGTGCAGGCTTATGACGGCCCGATCTACATCGCCGACGCGGCGCTGTACCTTAAATCCGCCAAGCCGGAACTGGGCATCCAGAACCCTTACGAACTGACCGAAGCTCAGTACAAGGCCGTGCTCGATCTGTTGCGTGCCCAGCAGCCACTGATCCACCGCTACTGGCATGACACTACCGTGCAAATGAGTGACTTCAAAAATGAAGGCGTGGTCGCGTCCGGCGCCTGGCCGTATCAGGTCAATGGCCTGGTGAACGAGAAGCAGCCGATCGCCTCGACCATCCCGAAGGAAGGCGCAACCGGGTGGGCCGACACCACCATGCTGCACACCGATGCCAAGCACCCCAACTGCGCCTATAAATGGATGGACTGGTCGCTGCAACCGAAGGTCCAGGGCGATGTAGCGGCATGGTTCGGTTCGTTGCCTGCAGTACCGGCGGCGTGCAAGGAAAGCGAGTTGCTGGGCGCCGAGGGCTGCAAGACCAACGGTTTCGACAACTTCGACAAGATCGCCTTCTGGAAAACCCCACAAGCTGAAGGCGGCAAATTCGTGCCCTACAGCCGCTGGACCCAGGACTACATCGCGATCATGGGCGGTCGCTAATTCGATCGCCCCTTGTGGGAGCGAGCCTGCTCGCGAAGAGGGCATCACAGTCAAATTGACGGCTGACTGATACACCGCCTTCGCGAGCAGGCTCGCTCCCACATTGGATCAGCGTCGTGCCGCTACCGCGCGCGGCCAACAGTTAAAAGATGTCGTTTTTTCAGAAGTCCAGGCAGGGCGGCTGCGACGGCCCTCGCCTTTTTGGAGCACCGCACCATGACGCTTGCAGTCCAGTTCACCAACGTTTCCCGGCAGTTCGGCGAAGTGAAAGCCGTTGACCGGGTTTCCATCGACATTCAGGACGGCGAGTTTTTCTCCATGCTGGGGCCTTCCGGCTCGGGCAAAACCACTTGTCTGCGCCTGATCGCCGGTTTCGAACAACCGAGCGCGGGCTCGATCCGGATTCATGGCGAGGAAGCCGCCGGGCTGCCGCCGTATCAGCGTGACGTGAACACCGTATTCCAGGATTACGCGTTGTTCCCGCACATGAACGTTCGCGACAACGTCGCCTACGGTTTGAAAGTCAAAGGCGTCGGCAAAGCCGAACGCTTGAAACGCGCCGAGGAAGCCCTCGACATGGTCGCCCTCGGTGGCTACGGCGAGCGCAAGCCGGTGCAACTCTCTGGCGGTCAGCGTCAGCGTGTGGCCCTGGCCCGTGCGCTGGTCAATCGGCCTCGCGTGCTGCTGCTCGACGAACCCCTCGGTGCGCTGGACCTCAAGCTGCGAGAGCAGATGCAAGGCGAATTGAAGAAACTGCAACGCCAGCTCGGCATCACCTTCATTTTCGTCACCCACGACCAGACCGAAGCGCTGTCGATGTCCGACCGTGTCGCCGTGTTCAACAAGGGCCGAATCGAACAGGTCGATTCGCCGCGCAACCTGTACATGAAACCGGCGACTACCTTTGTCGCTGAGTTTGTCGGCACCTCCAACGTGATTCGCGGCGACCTGGCCAAGCAGTTGAGCGGCAACCCACAACCGTTTTCGATTCGCCCCGAACACGTGCGTTTTGCCGAAGGCCCATTGGCCAGTCATGAAATCGAAGTCAGCGGTCTGCTGCACGACATCCAGTACCAGGGCAGTGCCACCCGTTACGAACTGAAGCTGGAAAACGGCCAGACCCTGAACATCAGCCAGGCCAACAATCAGTGGCTGGATGTCAGCGCCCAACATCAGACCGGACAGCGCATCAGCGCGCGCTGGGCCCGTGAAGCCATGGTCCCGCTGTTCGACACTGTTGCGGGCGGGGTGTGATATGAGCACGCTGGCCATCTCGCAAACCCCGTCCGGCGGCTCGCCGCTGCGCAGGTTTTCCAACCTGCTTTATCGCCGGCCGAACCTGTACCTGTCGATGCTGCTGGTGCCGCCGCTGTTATGGTTCGGCGCCATTTACCTGGGTTCGTTACTGACGCTGCTGTGGCAGGGCTTCTATACCTTCGACGACTTCACCATGGCGGTCACTCCCGACCTGACCCTGGCGAACTTCGCCGCACTGTTCCAGCCCTCGAACTTCGACATCATCCTGCGCACCCTGAGCATGGCCATCGTCGTGTCCATTGCCAGCGCCATTGTCGCGTTCCCGATCGCCTATTACATGGCGCGCTACACCACCGGCAAGACCAAGGCGTTTTTCTACATCGCGGTGATGATGCCGATGTGGGCCAGTTACATCGTCAAGGCCTATGCCTGGACCCTGCTGCTGGCCAAGGGTGGCGTGGCCCAGTGGTTCGTCCAGAACCTGGGGCTGGAACCGTTGTTGCAGTTCGTGCTGGGCATTCCGGGTGTTGGCGGCAGCACCTTGTCGACCTCGCACCTGGGGCGCTTCATGGTGTTCGTCTATATCTGGCTGCCGTTCATGATCCTGCCGATCCAGGCCTCGCTGGAACGCCTGCCACCGTCGCTGCTGCAAGCCTCGGCCGACCTTGGCGCCAAGCCGCGCCAGACCTTCATGCAGGTGATTCTGCCGCTGTCGATTCCCGGGATTGCCGCAGGTTCCATCTTCACCTTTTCGCTGACCCTCGGCGATTTCATTGTGCCGCAACTGGTGGGGCCACCGGGCTACTTCGTGGGCAGCATGGTGTATGCCCAGCAAGGCGCGATCGGGAATATGCCAATGGCCGCCGCCTTCACCCTGGTACCGATCGTGCTGATCGCCATCTACCTGTCCATCGTCAAACGACTGGGGGCCTTCGATGCACTCTGAGAAAGCTTCACTCGGCCTGAAAATCGCAGCCTGGGGCGGGCTGGTGTTCCTGCACTTCCCGATCCTGATCATCTTCCTGTACGCGTTCAACACCGAAGACGCGGCGTTCAGCTTTCCACCCAAGGGCTTCACCCTGAAGTGGATTGGCGTGGCGTTCTCGCGACCGGACGTGTTGGAAGCAATCAAGTTGTCGTTGCAGATTGCCGCCGTCGCGACCTTGATTGCCCTGGTCCTCGGTACCCTGGCTTCAGCGGCTTTGTACCGTCGGGACTTCTTCGGCAAGCAAGGTATCTCGCTGATGCTGATCCTGCCGATCGCCCTGCCGGGGATCATCACCGGGATCGCGCTGCTGGCAACCTTCAAGACGCTGGGCATCGAGCCCGGGATGTTCACCATCATCGTCGGCCACGCGACCTTTTGCGTGGTGATCGTCTACAACAACGTCATCGCCCGCTTGCGTCGCACCTCCCACAGCCTGATCGAGGCCTCGATGGACCTTGGCGCCGACGGTTGGCAGACCTTCCGCTACATCATCCTGCCCAACCTCGGCTCGGCGTTGCTGGCCGGTGGCATGCTCGCGTTCGCGCTGTCGTTCGACGAAATCATCGTCACCACTTTCACCGCCGGCCACGAGCGCACCCTGCCGTTGTGGCTGCTCAACCAACTGAGCCGTCCTCGGGACGTGCCGGTGACCAATGTCGTCGCGATGCTGGTGATGATCGTGACCATGCTGCCGATTCTCGGCGCCTATTACCTGACCCGTGGCGGTGAGAGCGTGGCAGGTAGCGGCGGCAAATAAATCAGAAACAGACAACCACTATCCCCTGTGGGAGCGGGCCTGCTCGCTCCCACAGGGGGCTGGTTTCAAAACAAGAAGTACTAGAAGAGGACAAAACCATGCAAACCCAACTTTTGATCAACGGCCAACTGCTCACCGGCGAAGGCCCCGCCCAACCGGTGTTCAACCCGGCGCTGGGCCGCGTGCTGGTGGAAATCAATGAAGCCAGCGAAGCTCAGGTCGACGCCGCCGTGCGCGCCGCCGATGCCGCATTCGACAGCTGGTCGCAGACTCCGCCTAAGGAGCGTTCGCTGCTGTTGCTCAAACTCGCCGACGCCATCGAAGCCCACGGCGAAGAGTTGGCCAAACTGGAGTCGGATAACTGTGGCAAGCCCTACAGCGCCGCGCTGAACGACGAGATCCCGGCGATTGCCGACGTCTTCCGCTTCTTCGCCGGCGCCAGCCGCTGCATGAGCGGTTCGGCCGGTGGTGAATACCTGCCCGGCCACACCTCGATGATCCGTCGCGACCCGGTGGGCGTGATCGCCTCCATCGCACCATGGAACTACCCGCTGATGATGGTCGCCTGGAAAATCGCTCCAGCCCTCGCCGCCGGTAATACCGTGGTGCTCAAGCCGTCGGAACAGACCCCGTTGACGGCGTTGCGTCTGGCCGAACTGGCGTCGGAGATTTTCCCGGCCGGCGTGCTCAACCTGGTGTTCGGCCGTGGTCCTACCGTCGGCAGCCCACTGGTCACTCACCCGAAAGTGCGCATGGTGTCGCTGACTGGTTCGATCGCCACCGGTTCGAACATCATTTCCAGCACCGCCGACAGCGTCAAACGCATGCACATGGAACTGGGTGGCAAGGCTCCGGTGATCATCTTCGACGACGCCGACATCGACGCCGCCGTGGAAGGCATCCGTACCTTCGGCTTCTATAACGCCGGCCAGGACTGCACCGCCGCCTGCCGTATCTATGCGCAGGAAGGCATCTACGAGAAGTTTGTCGAGAAGCTTGGTGCCGCGGTCAGCAGCATCAAGTACGGCTTGCAGGATGACCCGGCCACCGAACTGGGCCCGCTGATCACTGCGCAACACCGCGACCGCGTGGCCGGTTTCGTCGAGCGTGCCATAGCCCAGCCGCACATCCGCCTGATCACGGGCGGAAAAACGGTGGATGGCAACGGCTTCTTCTTCGAGCCGACGGTGCTGGCCGACGCTCAGCAGGATGACGAAATCGTCCGCCGCGAAGTGTTCGGGCCAGTGGTGTCGGTGACTAAATTCACCGATGAAGCCCAGGTACTGGGTTGGGCCAACGACTCCGACTACGGCCTGGCGTCCTCGGTGTGGACCGCCGACGTCGGCCGCGCCCATCGCCTGTCATCGCGGCTGCAGTACGGCTGCACCTGGGTCAACACCCACTTCATGCTGGTCAGCGAAATGCCCCATGGTGGTCAGAAACTGTCCGGCTACGGGAAGGACATGTCGATGTACGGCTTGGAGGACTACACCGTTGTGCGGCATGTGATGTTCAAGCACTAAAAAAAGCATCGCTGGCAAGCCAGCTCCCACAAGGGTCGCCACTGAACCTGTGGGAGCTGGCTGGCCAGCGAATGAGTCACCTCGGTTTCAAGGCAGAAACCGGCATTACGCACCACCAGGGCTCCACCCCAAAAAAGCTAAAACAATAACCACCGATCCGGGCGGCGCTCCCAAGGCCCCGCCACGGCATCGGCCATCCGAAATCTGCCGATTTTCCGGAGCAAACACATGAGTTCATCATCCGATCTCTCTGCCGTCGTTGCCGACAGCGATGCCGAGCAACTACGCAAACTGGGGTACACCTCCAACTTCAATCGCAGCATGAGCCTGTGGGAAAACTTCGCCCTGGGCTTTACCTATCTCTCACCGGTCGTAGGGGTTTATACCCTCTTCGGCCTGTGCCTTGCCGCTGGCGGACCACCGATGTTCTGGGCCTATCTGCTGGTCGGTTGCGGTCAGTTGCTGGTGTGCCTGATCTTCGGTGAAGTGGTCTCGCAGTTCCCGATTTCCGGTGGTGTGTACCCATGGGCCCGTCGCCTGGTGGGCAAGCGCTGGGCGTGGATGGTCGGCTGGATCTACTCCATCGCCCTGTGCGTGACCATCGCCGCCGTTGCCGTCGGCGCCGGTCCTTACCTCGCGGCGATGCTGGGTTTTGAACCGAGCAACAACACCAACATCGTCATCGCCCTGGTGCTGACCCTGTTCGCTACCCTGATCAACCTTAGCGGCACCAAGGTGCTGGCACGCATTGCCATGTTCGGTTTCCTTTGCGAACTGGTCGGCGCCGTGATTGTTGGCGTTTACCTGCTGGTTTTCGAGCGCCATCAGTCGATCAGCGTGCTGTTCAATACCTTCGACATCAGCATCAACGGCTCGTACCTGCCCGCCTTCCTCACCGCCTCGCTGGCCGGGATGTTCCTGTACTACGGCTTCGAAGCCTGCGGTGACGTGGCTGAAGAAACCCCGAACCCGAGCAAGAAAATCCCGGTGGCCATGCGCATGACCATCTACATCGGTGGGGTGGCGGCGATGTTCGCCTGCCTGGCGCTGATCCTCGCCGTGCCGGACATGCAAGCCGTGATCGACGGCACCGACAAAGACCCGGTCGGTACCATCCTCAACAATGCCTTCGGTCCGATCGGTTCGAAGATGGTGATGGCTGTGGTGATGATTTCCTTCATCTCTTGCGTCATCAGCCTGCAAGCGGCGGCAAGTCGTCTGCTGTATTCCTACGCGCGGGACGAAATGGTCATCGGCAGCCGACTGCTGAAAAAGATCTCGCCTCACACCCAGGTTCCCGTGGCCGCGCTGTTCGTGTCCGGCGTGCTGCCGGCGTTGATCATCATCCTCGGTTTCTTCCTGCAGGACGCGGTCGCCACCATCGTCAGCTTCGCTGCCATCGGCATCTACCTGGCGTTCCAGATGATCGTACTCGCGGCGTTGTATGCCCGCCTCAAAGGCTGGAAACCCAGCGGCCAATTCACCCTGGGCGCCTGGGGCTGGCCGGTGAACATCGGCGCGCTGGTCTACGGTGTCGGCGCAATCATCAACATGGCCTGGCCCCGGACCCCGGACGCCGCGTGGTACATCAACTACGCCATGGTCCTGAGCACCGCAATTGTCATTGGCCTGGGGCTGCTCTACATGTGGATCGCCAAGCCGTATGACCACGGGACTGCGCCTGCAGGGGATGCGTGGAAGATGAGCCGGTGACCTGAGTTGCCCCGGTGCCACATAGGTGCCGGGGCAATCTGGCCGTACAAGCAAATAAATACTCCGAGACAGTTCCCTCCCCCCCTGCCGGTGTATCCCCCCGCTAGAGTTGAGCAATATCGGGTGTCGTCAGCGCAGGTGCCGCCATCGAAATCATTTCAACGATATTGCAATCCTTCCAGCTGCCGGAGCAGTTTCCGGGCTCTGGCAGACCATCAGTAATGTCCGACATGCGAGAGCTAGAACTGGGTGGTTATCCATTCATTGCGCCCTATCGGTTTGTTCATGGCCAAATACAGGTATTGAGGGTGCTGCATCAACGTTCGGAACGTTCACAGGATTGGTAAACGGAGAACATCCAGCCGCAACAGGATTGCCACGACTGAATGCACCTTTTCTTCAAAACCTTGAAATACTCCTCATCGCATCCACCAGATACCGCATCGCAATCCGGTCGCTCTCCGACAATTCGCGATAACGTTCCACCAGTTTCATTTCCTCGGAGTTCAGTCGACGTCTTCGCCGGCCAGTGGATAGGCACGGAAAGATTCCCAATATTTCGGTGATGCCTTGTACTTTCGACATGGACGATGTCCTTCTCTACGTCAAAGAAAACTTCAGAAACCGCATCGCCCTATTCTTTTTTTCAGCAGTCCCTTGTGCCAACTGAACCGCACCGGCCCGAAGGGCATAAACCGGTCATGAGCACAGAATAGAAATATTCCGGGCGCTGAAAAGCGGTTTTTAGAGTAATTAATCGAAAAAAGCAGAAATGCCCTGTAAATCAGAATGCGCTGTCGGAATTGTTTCCCGACATGTCTTGTTTCACTCATGCGCTAGCGCCGTGCCATCAATCAATTTTGATCTGCCATCGAACGGTTTAAGCTATCGGGCATCTGTTTAAAGCCCTATGCGTTTGGCCGAAGGCATGTCCGAACCGTTATTTCTGATCCAGCACGTGCCAGGAACGGCGCGGGATTGTTCACGACAGGTTGAATTTATGCACCGCAGGAATTTGCTCAAAGCCTCCATGGCCATTGCGGCTTACACCGGTTTGTCCGCCACCGGCCTGCTCGCCGCCCGCGCCTGGGCCGCCACCGGGGCCGCCGATGGCGAGGCCCGGTCGTTCGACTTCGAAGCCTTGAAGATTCAGGCCAAGCAGCTCGCCGGCAATCGCTACCAGGACACCAAGCAAGTGTTGCCACCGACCCTGGCGACCATGACCCCGCAGAACTTCAACGCGATCCGCTACGACGGCGCCCATTCGCTGTGGAAAGAAAACAAGGGTCAGCTGGATGTGCAGTTTTTCCACGTCGGCATGGGCTTCAAGCAGCCGGTGCGCATGTACAGCGTCGATCCCAAGACCCGCATGGCCCGCGAGGTGCATTTCCGTCCGTCGCTGTTCAACTATGAAAACACCACGGTCGACACCCAGCAGCTCACCGGCGACCTGGGGTTTTCCGGTTTCAAACTGTTCAAGGCCCCGGAGCTGGACAAGCACGACGTGGTGTCTTTCCTCGGCGCCAGCTACTTCCGCGCAGTGGATGCCACCGGCCAGTACGGCTTGTCGGCCCGCGGTCTGGCGATCGACACCTACGCCAGGAAGCGCGAAGAGTTCCCCGACTTCACCAAGTTCTGGTTCGAAACCCCGGCCAAGGACGCCACCCGCTTCGTGGTCTACGCCCTGCTCGACTCGCCAAGTGCCACCGGTGCCTACCGTTTTGACATCGATTGCCAGGCCGAGCGCGTGGTGATGGAAGTCGACGCCCACGTCAACGCCCGCACCGCCATCGATCAACTGGGCATCGCGCCGATGACCAGCATGTTCAGCTGCGGCACCCACGAACGCCGGATGTGCGACACCATTCACCCGCAGATCCACGACTCCGATCGCCTGGCGATGTGGCGCGGCAACGGCGAGTGGATCTGCCGCCCGCTGAACAATCCGGCCAAACTGCAATTCAACGCCTTCGCCGACAAGGATCCGAAAGGTTTCGGCCTGGTGCAGACCGACCACGAGTTCGCCAGTTATCAGGATACCGTCGACTGGTACAGCCGGCGCCCAAGCCTGTGGGTCGAACCTACGACGGCGTGGGGTGAGGGCTCGGTCGATCTGCTGGAAATTCCTACCACCGGCGAAACCATGGACAACATCGTCGCCTTCTGGACGCCAAAGAAACCGGTGGCGGCCGGCGATTCGCTGAACTACGGCTACAAGCTGTACTGGAGCGCACTGCCGCCGGTCGGCACGCCGCTGGCGCGAGTCCACGCGACCCGCTCCGGGATGGGCGGCTTCACCGAAGGCTGGGCGCCGGGCGAACATTATCCGCCAGTCTGGGCTCGCCGGTTTGCCGTGGACTTCTCAGGCGGCGGCCTGGACCGCTTGCCCGAGGGTGCCGGCATTGAACCGGTGGTCACCTGCTCAAACGGAGAGGTCAAGGATTTCAGCGTGTTGGTACTTGATGACATCAAGGGCTATCGCATCCTGTTCGACTGGTACCCGACCAATGACAGCGTAGAACCTGTCGAACTGCGCCTGTTCATCCGCACCAACGACCGCACGCTCAGTGAAACCTGGTTGTACCAGTATTTCCCGCCGGCTCCGGACAAGCGCAAATACCCTTGATCCGGGGTTGCGCCCATTCAGCATTCGGTTTTCCGAACGCGACCTGTCGGTCGGTTCGGTTAACCGGATCATTCCGCGTTAAAAAACCCGCCATAAATAATTAATTTCTTTATAAATCAATTGGTTGATTCATTCAGTCTGGCCTGGCACGGGTCATGCTCTACACTTCTTCGATGAATGCCTGTTGTGCCAACACTTCAGGAGCCATCAGGCATTCGCAGCACAAAAGGGCCGATGAACTGGCTCCATAAAAAAAACAATGTCGAGGAAAATTTGATGCGCATCGTTCCCCATATCCTGGGCGCAGCCATTGCTGCCGCTCTGATCAGCACGCCAGTTTTCGCCGCCGAACTCACCGGCACCCTGAAGAAAATCAAAGAGTCCGGTGTTATCACCCTCGGGCATCGTGACGCTTCCATTCCTTTCTCCTACATCGCGGACGCTTCCGGCAAGCCGGTCGGCTACTCCCACGACATCCAGCTGAAAGTCGTCGAGGCCCTGAAAAAGGACCTGGACATGCCGAACCTGCAGGTCAAGTACAACCTCGTCACCTCGCAAACCCGTATCCCGCTGGTGCAAAACGGCACCGTGGACCTGGAATGCGGCTCCACCACCAACAACGTCGAGCGTCAGCAGCAAGTTGACTTCTCCGTCGGCATCTTCGAAATCGGTACCCGCCTGTTGTCCAAGGCAGACTCCAAGTACAAGGACTTCCCGGACCTGGCCGGCAAGAACGTCGTGACCACCGCCGGCACCACGTCCGAGCGCATCCTCAAGGCGATGAACGCCGACAAGCAGATGGGCATGAACGTCATCTCCGCCAAAGACCACGGCGAGTCCTTCCAGATGCTGGAAACCGGCCGTGCCGTTGCGTTCATGATGGACGACGCCCTGTTGGCCGGTGAAGCCGCCAAAGCCAAGAAGGCGAGTGACTGGGCCGTGACCGGTACTCCACAGTCCTACGAAATCTACGGCTGCATGGTGCGCAAGGGCGACGAGCCGTTCAAGAAAGCTGTAGACGACGCCATCAAGGCGACCTACGCGTCGGGCGAGATCAACAAGATCTACGAAAAATGGTTCATGCAACCGATCCCGCCGAAAAACCTGAACCTGAACTTCCCGATGAGCGACGAGCTCAAGGCCCTGATCGCCAATCCGACCGATAAAGCGGCTGACGACAAGAAATCCTGATTTCTGACTAACCTTATCTCCTGAGAGGGCCGCAGCCCTTTCAGGAGGTGTCACTTCCTGCTGGCATTTTTGGAAACACTCGGACCGGTGGCTGTCGAGCCGATCGCGTGTGCCTGCCCTTCAAGAGCAGGCGGGAACGGAGTTTCCCCCAAGCGGGTACTTGCATCGATTGATCTCAAGGGGAGACCCTAATGAATTACAACTGGGACTGGGGCGTGTTCTTCAAGTCCACCGGCGTGGGCAGCGAGACCTATCTCGACTGGTTCATCTCCGGGCTGGGCTGGACCATCGGCATCGCCATCGCGGCCTGGATCATCGCCCTGATACTGGGTTCGATCCTGGGTGTCATGCGCACCGTGCCGAACCGCATCGTATCGGGCATCGCCACCTGCTACGTCGAACTCTTCCGTAACGTACCGCTGCTGGTTCAGCTGTTCATCTGGTACTTCCTGGTGCCCGACCTGCTGCCGCCGGATTTGCAAGAGTGGTACAAGCAGGACCTGAACCCGACCACCTCGGCTTTCCTCAGCGTCGTCGTGTGCCTGGGCCTGTTCACCGCAGCCCGCGTTTGTGAGCAGGTGCGCACCGGCATCCAGGCACTGCCAAAAGGCCAGGAATCCGCTGCCCGTGCCATGGGCTTCAAGCTGCCGCAGATCTACTGGAACGTGCTGCTGCCCCAGGCGTACCGGATCATCATTCCGCCGCTTACCTCGGAATTTCTCAACGTCTTCAAGAACTCGTCCGTGGCTTCGCTGATCGGCCTGATGGAGCTGCTCGCGCAGACCAAACAGACCGCAGAATTCTCGGCCAACCTGTTCGAAGCGTTCACCCTGGCCACGCTGATCTACTTCACCCTGAACATGAGCCTGATGCTGCTGATGCGCATGGTCGAGAAGAAAGTCGCCGTACCGGGCCTGATTTCCGTAGGGGGTAAATGATGGAATTCGATTTCTCGGGCATCATCCCGTCCCTGCCGGGCTTGTGGAACGGCATGATCATGACCCTCAAGCTGATGGCCCTGGGCGTGGTCGGCGGGATCATTCTCGGCACCCTCCTGGCCTTGATGCGCCTGTCCCACAACAAACTGCTGTCGAACATAGCCGGCGCCTACGTTAACTATTTCCGTTCGATTCCGCTGCTGCTGGTCATCACCTGGTTCTACCTGGCGGTGCCGTTCGTGCTGCGCTGGATCACCGGCGAAGACACCCCTATCGGCGCATTTGCCTCCTGCATCGTGGCCTTCATGATGTTCGAAGCGGCGTACTTCTGCGAAATCGTCCGCGCTGGCGTGCAGTCGATTCCCAAGGGGCAGATGGGTGCCGCACAGGCGCTGGGCATGAACTATGGCCAGATGATGCGCCTGATTATTCTGCCGCAAGCGTTCCGCAAGATGACTCCGCTGCTGCTGCAACAGAGCATCATCCTGTTTCAGGACACCTCGCTGGTCTACGCCGTCGGCCTGGTGGATTTCCTCAATGCTTCGCGCGCCAGTGGCGACATCATTGGCCGCTCCAATGAGTTCCTGATCTTCGCAGGTCTCGTGTACTTCATCATCAGCTTTGCCGCCTCGCAGCTGGTCAAGCGTCTGCAAAAAAGGTTCGCCGTATGATCTCTATCAAAAACATCAACAAGTGGTATGGGGACTTCCAGGTGCTGACTGATTGCAGCACCGAGGTCAAGAAAGGCGAAGTGATCGTGGTGTGCGGGCCGTCCGGCTCCGGCAAGTCGACCCTGATCAAGTGCGTCAACGCCCTGGAACCGTTCCAGAAAGGCGACATCGTGGTCGACGGCACGTCCATTGCCGACCCGAAGACCAACCTGCCGAAGCTGCGCTCGCGCGTGGGTATGGTGTTCCAGCATTTCGAACTGTTCCCGCACCTGACCATCACCGAAAACCTGACCATCGCGCAGATCAAGGTGCTGGGCCGCAGCAAAGAAGAAGCCACCAAGAAAGGCCTGCAACTGCTGGAGCGTGTCGGCCTCTCGGCTCACGCCCACAAGCACCCGGGCCAACTGTCCGGTGGCCAGCAGCAGCGTGTGGCGATTGCCCGTGCGCTGGCGATGGACCCGATTGTCATGCTGTTCGACGAACCGACTTCGGCACTGGACCCGGAAATGGTCAACGAAGTGCTGGACGTGATGGTGCAACTGGCCCACGAAGGCATGACCATGATGTGCGTGACCCACGAAATGGGCTTCGCCCGTAAAGTGGCCGACCGCGTAATCTTCATGGACCAGGGCAAAATCATCGAAGACTGCAAGAAAGAGGAGTTCTTCGGCGACATCAACGCCCGTGCCGAGCGTACGCAGCACTTCCTCAACAAGATTCTGCAGCACTAAGCACCTCATACTTGTTGGATGCCACCCCCCCTTGTGGGAGCGAGCCTGCTCGCGAAGAAGCCCTTGCAGTCAACATTGATGTTGAAATGTCAGTGCGCCTTCGCGAGCAAGCCCGCGCCCACAGGGGATGGTGCTGGTTCACGATCAAGTGTTGTGGTTTGACCCAAGGCATCTGTGATGAAATGCGACCCCACTCTCTATCGCGCCGCGTCGCCATCACTCGCCGTGAAACCCCGTCTGATTCGCCATCTGTTCCTGCCGCCGCTGATCATCGCGCTGATGATCGGACTGGGTTATGCCGGCTTCTGGGTCAGTGAACACTATGGCGTCCGCAGCCTGAGTGAAAGCGGCCAGCGCCAGCTGGAACTTCACGCCCGCGCCGTCGAAAGCGAAATCAGCAAATACACCTACCTGCCCAGCTTGCTGGAACTCGAAACCAGTGTGTCGAAGCTGCTGGCCGACCCGACCCCGGAACACCGGCAAACGGTCAATGATTACCTCGAAGGCCTGAACCGGCGCAGCCGCAGTCGGGCAATCTATGTGATGGACACCACCGGTCGCGTCATGGCCACCAGTAACTGGCGCGATGTCGACAGTTACCTGGGTGAAGACCTGTCCTTCCGCGCCTACTTCCAGAATGCCGTGCGCGGTCAGCCAGGTCGCTTCTACGGCATCGGCAGTACCAGCGGCGAACCCGGTTACTACCTGGCCCATGGCCTGGAAGAACACGGCAAGATCATCGGCGTCGCGGTGGTCAAAGTGCGCCTGGAGGCCATGGAAGAACGCTGGCAACGGGCGCGCCTGGAAGCCTTCGTCAGTGACGAGAATGGCATCATCATTCTGTCCAGTGATCCGGCGCGGCGCTTGAAATCCGTGATTCCCCTGAGCGACGAGACCAAGGAAAAACTCGCTCGCAGTCTTCAGTACTACTGGTTCCCACTCAACGAGCTGCAACCGCTGGCCCGGGAAACCCTGTCCGAAGGCGTGGAAAAACTGACCTTTCCGGCCAACAGCGAACTGGTTTCCGACGAAGAAAACATCAGTTATCTGTCGCAAACCCGCAATTTGAGCGATACACCGTGGAATTTCACCCTGCTCACGCCGCTGCAGGATTTGCGCCGCGAAGCGATCAATCAGGGGATTCTGGTGGCGGTGGCTTTCGCGCTCGTGGCGTTCCTGCTGATTGCCTGGAACGAACGACGCAAGGTGATCGCGACCCGCCTCGCCGCCCGGGAAGCGTTGCAGGAAGCCAACAATCAACTGGAGCGTCGGATTACCGAACGCACCGTCGACCTGCGCGCCAGCAACGAACGCCTTAAAGGCCAGATACGCGAACGGCGTCACGCTGAAGAGACCTTGCGTCGTGCTCAGGATGAACTGGTGCAGGCCGGAAAACTCGCGGCGATCGGCCAGATGTCCACCAGCATTGCCCACGAACTGAACCAGCCGCTGGCGGCGCTGCGTACCCTGTCCGGCAATACCGTGCGCTTTCTCGAGCGCGGTCAACTGGACGTGGCCAGCACCAACCTCAAGACCATCAACGAATTGATCGATCGCATGGGCCGCATCACCGCCAGCCTGCGCTCGTTCGCCCGCCGTGGTGATGACAAGGGCCAGGCCTGCCTCGGCAAAGGTGTCGACGCGGCCTTACAGTTGCTGGGGGCCCGGATGGAAAACGTCCCTTTGCAAATGCACCGCCACTTCGATGATGTGCAGGTACAGATCGACCAGACTCGCCTGGAGCAAATTCTCGTCAATCTGATCGGTAATGCCCTGGATGCCATGCAGGCGCAACCGCAGCCGCAGTTGTGGCTCGAAGGTGAAGTCGCCGATGGCAAATATCGCCTGCGGGTACGTGACAACGGCCACGGCATCGACGCCGAAGCGCGCAAGCACCTGTTCGAGCCCTTCTTCACCACCAAACCCGGCGAACAGGGCCTGGGCCTTGGCCTGACCCTGTCCGCGAGCCTGGCCGCCGCTACCGGCGGTCACCTGGGTGTCGAGCACCCGGCCAGCGGTGGTACCACATTCGTCCTCAGTTTACCGTTGGTAAGCCTCACTCCCGCCGAGCCAATATGAACAACGACCTTAGTGTATTGATCGTCGAAGACGACCCCCATGTGCTGCTCGGCTGCCAGCAGGCCCTGACCCTGGAAGACATTCCCTGCATCGGCGTTGGCAGTGCCGAAGAGGCCCTGGAGCGCGTCGGTGACAACTTTGCCGGCATCGTCATCAGCGACATCCGCCTGCCAGGCATCGATGGCCTTGAATTGCTGACCCGGCTCAAGGCCCGTGATCGCAGCCTGCCGGTGGTGCTGATTACCGGGCACGGCGACATTTCCATGGCCGTGGGCGCGATGCAGAAAGGTGCCTACGACTTCATGGAAAAACCCTTCTCCCCGGAGCGTCTGGTGGATGTGGCTCGCCGCGCGCTGGAGCAACGCAGCCTGGCGCGTGAAGTCTCGTCATTGCGCCGGCAACTGGCGGAGCGGGACTCCCTCGAAGGCCGGATCATCGGCCGTTCGCCGGCCATGCAGAACCTGCGCGAACTGATTGCCAACGTCGCCGACACCTCGGCCAACGTGCTGATCGAAGGCGAAACCGGGACCGGCAAGGAGTTGGTCGCGCGCTGCCTGCACGACTTCAGTCGCCGCCAAACCCGGCAATTCGTGGCGTTGAACTGCGGCGGCCTGCCGGAGAACCTTTTCGAGAGCGAAATCTTCGGTCATGAGGCCAACGCATTCACTGGTGCCGGCAAACGACGGATCGGCAAGATCGAGCATGCCGATGGCGGCACGCTGTTTCTCGATGAAGTGGAAAGCATGCCCCTGCCCCTGCAAATCAAACTGCTGCGGGTGTTGCAGGAACGCACCCTTGAACGCCTCGGCTCGAACCAGAGCGTGGCGGTGGATTGCCGGGTGATCGCCGCAACCAAGTCCGATCTGGACGAATCGAGCAAGGCCGGCGAGTTCCGCAGCGACCTGTATTACCGCCTCAACGTGGTCACCCTGGAACTGCCGCCGCTGCGCGAACGCCGCGAGGACATCCTGCAACTGTTTGAATACTTTTTGCAGCAGTCGTCCCTGCGCTTCGACCGCATCGCGCCGGAACTGGATAACCAGACCCTGTCGAACCTGATGAGTCACGACTGGCCGGGCAACGTGCGCGAGCTGCGCAACGTCGCCGAACGCTTTGCCCTCGGCCTGCCGGCGTTCAAGAAGTCCGGTGCAGGCGGCAGCGCCCAAGGCCTGGCTTTCGCCGAAGCGGTGGAAGCCTTCGAACGCAACCTGCTGAGCGATGCCTTGCAGCGCAGTGGCGGCAACCTGACCCAGGCCAGCCAGGAATTGGGCATGGCCAAGACCACGCTGTTCGACAAAGTGAAGAAGTACGGACTGAGCCACTGATGGATCTGATTCTCAAAGCAACCCTGGGTGCAGCGGTGGTGGTGATCCTCGCCGCCCTGGCCAAGACCAGAAACTATTACATCGCCGGGCTGGTGCCACTGTTTCCGACCTTTGCGCTGATTGCTCATTACATCGTCGGCAAGGGCCGTTCGATTGACGACCTGAAAACCACCATCGTGTTTGGCATGTGGTCGATCATTCCGTACTTCATCTACCTGGCGACCTTGTACCTGATGGTCGACCGGATGCGCCTGGAGGCGTCCTTGGCAGTGGCGGCAGTGGCGTGGTTGATGGCGGCGACGGTGTTGGTCTGCGTATGGGTGCGTTTGCACGCCTGAACACCACCAATCTCCTGTGGGAACGAGCCGGCTCCGGGCGGCGTTCCGACGAAAGCGGAGTGTCAGCCAACATTAATGCCAACTGACACGCCCTCTTCGCGAGCAGGCTCGCTCCCACAGGTTCCATCGTTTCAGTGCGCGTAAACCTGCTGCAACTGCGCCTGGGTCAACGCATCTTCAAACGGCACCGGCACCGACTTCACCGCTCCGTAGAGGTTGCGATAGCGCCAGTAAGTACCGTTGTTGGCCAATTGATATCCGCGTTCGACCACCCGCTGGCCATCCAGCACATAACGCAAGGTTTCCTGAGCCGCCGCAGGGGGCGGCGGTTGCATCAGATCGGTGGCCAATACCCGCATGGACTCATCGATGCATTCATCGAGTACGGCGGTGACAGTCGCCAGTTCAAGCCTGCCGTCGTCGATGCACTGTTTGCCGCAGCGACGAACCGGCTGGCTGGCCACCTCGATCCGCATGCGGTACAGCGCTGAACCGGCGATGTCCTGAACCTGCACCTGATTGACCAGGATAAAACTGCCGCGATCCGGAGTCAGCATCAGTTTGGGCTCGATCAGCAAACGCGCGGTAACCCGGCCCTCGCCCTGCTTGAGTCCGGCCGTTTTCGAAGCCTGCTGAAAGCGTTGTTGCAAACGTTCCTGCAGCGGCACACCGGCGAGCAGATCAGCCATCGGTCGCGACTCTTTGAGCGCGGCTTTTTCCGCATCGCGCTGCAGAGTGCCGCTGCCCATCTGGGTGTTGATCAGACTGGCCAGCAAGATTCCGGCAAGCCCGGCGGTATTGCCCGAGCTCGCTATCAGGTTGTGGCTGGACGATGCCGCCTTCAGGGCCGCCTCGGAGTCGATCACCGTGCTGGCGCCGACAAACGCCTGCGGCAACTGCACGTCGACCTTGAGCCCGTGGGCCTGAACGTAGGGCAAGGCGCTCTGGTCTTGGAAACCGGCCTCGGGAGCCGGTTTCTGCGCGCAGCCCACCAGCATCAGCAGGGCCAGCGCGCCGGCCACTGCGAGTGGACGCTTCATTGGGCGAACGGGGTGATCATTTGCTGACGGCTGTTATCCACAGCCTGATAGAACGCATTGGACAGGTTGGTGTAGGTCGGCTCGTCCCATTCGCCCTGAGCGGCTTGCGTCACGACAAAAGGTTTGAACCACAACAATTTGTTATCCGCCAGGTCGACCACCATGCCCTGCCCACCCACCTGCGCCATCGGCACGCTGGTCGGAACGAACCCGTAGTAGCTGCGCGTGGCCCCGGTGGCGTACACATTCACCAACAGCAGACGGTCGACGCCATGGGTCGCCTTGACCGGCGTCAGGTCGCGGGTCATGTAGCCTTCGCGGAACGACGTTTCCTTGTAGACCTTCAGATCGACCGGTTCATCGATGCGTTTGACCTTGTAACCCTTGGCCTGCAACTTGGCGACGATCACGTCGGGCAAGGTGGTGAGGTCGCGTACTTGCCATTGTTCGACGTTGTCACTGAGTTTGCTGTTGACGCCCTTGTTGATGGCGTAATCGAGCAGCCCCTGGTTGCCGGTCAAGGCCAGCACCGGTGGTGGCACCACCGTGATCGCCACGCCGATGGTCGGCTCCCTGGCATCCCAGAACTGCTTGTCCAGTGGTACGGGAGGTTGAACGTGGGCACAGCCGGTGAGGGTCAGACAGGCCAACAGAGTCAGCACTGCCCAGGTGCGTAGAGCGCGGAAAGTCATGGATCATGTCCCTATGGTTTGAAATCATCACTGCCCGTATCGGCAGCAACGGTCAAAACAATAGTGGCATATTGACTCCTTTTTGACATCATTAGTTTTCAGCTCACGGTTCCGCCCTTCGACTCACTCATGATCTGGCGAATCGCCCCGACAAAAGCTTCCACCGGCTGTCCGCCCGTGACCGCGTACTGGCCGTTGAAAACCACGGTCGGTACCGAACTGACCCCGCGCGATAGCCACAGTTGTTCCTCCTGGCGGACCTGCTCGGCAAATTCATCCGACGCCAGAATCGACTCGGCCCGCTGCCGATCCAGACCGACGCTTTCAGCGATCTGCGCCAGTTGGGCGGGGTCGGACGGGTTGCCGCCATCGGTGAAATACGCCTTGAACAACGCTTCCTTCAATTGCAGTTGCCGCCCTTCCAGACCCGCCCAGTGCAACAAGCGGTGGGCATCGAAGGTGTTGTAGATGCGACTGTTGCCATCGGTACGAAACGCAAAGCCGACCTCGGCGCCTCGTGCGCGAATCATCTCGCGATTCTTTTGCGACTGCTCCGGTGTCGAGCCGTACTTCTCGGTGATGTGCTCGGTGATGTTCTGCCCGTCGGGTCCCATCTTCGGGTTCAGTTCGAATGGCTGGAAACGGATCTCGGCGCGGACTTCATCGTGCAGTATCTCCAAGGCCCGGGTCAGGCCGTACAGGCCGACGACGCACCAGGGGCATGACACGTCGCTGACGAAATCGATTTTCAAGGGGGAACTCATTGCACACCTCGCGGGCCCGGAAAAAATCGAACGATACACCCGACAATCCTTGGCTGGCAGTAGATCCATGTGGGATTCAGGGGTTAGAGGAGGTTATGTTCCGCCATCGGCTCGATCTGCGCCCAATGCGAAGTGTCCTCCCGATGCTCGCGCAAATACGGCAATACCGCCGCCAGCAATGGCGCCTTGAACGCTTCCTGAAAACGGTGGGCCAAACCCGGAATCAACTTCAACTGACTGCCCCGGATATGTGCCGCCAGATGCACGCCATGCATCACCGGCAACAGCGGATCGGCCGTGCCATGCACCACCAGTGCCGGCACCCGCAATTGATTGAGCAACGCCACCCGGCTGGGCTCGGCCAGGATCGCCATGATCTGCCGCTTCACACCTTCGGGATTGAAGGCCCGGTCATAGGACAGTGCCGCCTGATGCAACAGCGCCTGCCGATCATCGCTCACCGTCGGGCTGCCCAGCGCGGCAAGCAGGTCGGCCTGTTGCTCCAGCGCCACCTCGCGATTCGGCGCGCCACGGCGGGCGAGCAATTGCACCAGCGCCGCGTTCGGCGCGGGCAAGCCTTCGGCCCCGGAAGTGCTCATGATCAGCGTCAGGCTCTCGACCCGCTGTGGCGCCATGGCTGCCATGTGCTGGGCGATCATCCCGCCCATACTCGCGCCCAGCACGTGGAATTGCCCGATGTGCAACGCATCCATCAAACCCAGGCCGTCGTCCGCCATGTCGGTCAGCGAATACGGTGCCGACACGGGCAGCCCCAACTTGTAGCGCAACACCTCGAAGGTCAGGTTGGCCTCCACCGGTGCTTGCCGCCAGGTCGACAGCCCTGCATCGCGATTGTCGTAGCGAATCACTCGAAAGCCTTGCTGACACAGGGCGACCACAACCTCGTCCGGCCAATGGATCAACTGCCCGCCCAGCCCCATCACCAGCAGCAATGCCGGGTCCGAGGCACGGCCGATGCTCTGGTACGCCAGGCTCACCTGCGCCAGATCCACCCGTTCGGTCGGAACATTCACATCACAACGAGACGCCGCCATGGATGGCAGGCTGAACAATGCGGACAGAAAAATGGACGTCGATAAAAACAAAGCACGCATGACAAAACACCAAAACGCAGAACCCCAGTAGAGCGCGAGTCTGATGATGTTTGTTCAATCGCGCTGCCACAGTTCCATGACAGTTTGATGAAGAGTGCCGAGCGGTCGGTGCGGTAACTATGTAGTGCCAATGCCGGTCAGGGATTTCTTTAAATGGCCCGTACAAGGAGCGGACCCGCCGCTTCAGCACGGAGATTGTCTGGCCATGGCCGAAAAACTATTTCCCGACGTCCCTAACCCGACGTCGATTGTCTTCCCCGCCCCTTCCAGGTTGCCGCCGCCCCTCGACGAAAGCCTGTTCTCGAGCGCTTCGGCTCGCTGGCGCGAAAGCAGCCAGGGCTGGCGCGACCTGGTTGCCAGCAGCCCTGGACTACGCGACACCTTTGATCAATTGCTTGCACAGGAACTGGACCTGGACGGCCAACAAACCGGTTTGCTGTTCACCGCCACGGATCAGCATCCGCAGCGCTTCGTCTGCTTTACCGACGCCTGCGCCTTTATCCGGCAGCACCCGACACTGGAAACGACGCTGGATGAGCGCTGTCGAGTGAGCGGCCTGAAGCCGGGTCATGCTCTGTCGGCCCTGACCCCGTTGCAAATACTCGAACGACTCAAGGCGCTCGATCCGGAACGATCACACGCTGAACGCTGGCGAGCATTCTGGGATGCGCGCTCGCCCGGAACTGCGTTGTCGCGACAACAGCACGCCATACAGCTTTACCGCAATCATTTCGAAGCGGCCGTCGAGCTGGCCTTCGCTCAGCACAAGCTGACTGTGGATGAACTCAAACCGTTGCAACTGATCATTGACCCGCCCGCCCAGGTGCTGACACTGGATGGCCAACCCATTCATACCGAGCAACTGGCCCTGGTATTGAACAACAGCAGCAAAATCAAGCTGACCGGCGCATGGGTCATCACCACAGGCGATGCGACCAAGAGCCGCCAATGGTTGTATCTGCCCAGCCGGCCCGTGGCCATCCAGCTGTTCAAGCAGCGCAGCGACCTGGAAGACTGGCTGTCGCGACAAGGCCTGGTCCCCGCCGGACTTTCCGCGCAAAACCTGCGTTTTGAGTACACCGCGCAAACCGATCCAATGTCCGTGGGTGCAGGCGATTTGCTAGCCACTCGTCAACAGGCTCAGGTCACCGCTTTACGCAATGGAACACGCGGTAAGACCGGCATGGCTGAACACGGGGCGCAATCCCTCGACCAGGCCGACCAACTTGATCGGCAGCGCGGCAACATTAACCTGTTCGCAGCGCCGCCGAGACTTGAAACCACCGAAAGCAATATCCCGACAGATGACCTGACAGTGTTTGGCAGCCTGCATGCCGATACCCCCTGGTCATTGCGCCAGACGGCGGTGAAGCGACAGCGCGATGCGCTTGAAACACTGATTCAAGAGGTCGGCGATGGCGCCGGACTGCAACCGTTCAAGGACTCGGACAAAGCGTTGGAGGACGCAGAACAAGCGGCCGAAAAAGCCGCATCCGCCCTGCTGGGTCGATCGCGCACACTGGACCTGGCCACGTTCCAACGCGAATTCAGCGCCCTGCTCGACGCCCACAAGGCGGGCTTGCACGCCGAGGCGGCCCTGCAAATGGCCCTCAAACAACTGAGCAACGACGAGTACAACCTGCTCAAGGCCGTGCTGGACACGCCCGACAATCCAGGCCCCGACGCAGTGGCTGCCAGCCTGACGCTGTCGATGACCCGGCAAGAAGGTGACAAGGCCACGGTCAGCACCGAGGAGCTCAAAGGCGTATTCGTCATCACCCGTGCCGATACGCTCGCCGATGCCGAGTCCTCGCAAAGCCTGTTGCTTTACTGGGCGGGCAGCGGTGGTGGCCTGCAACGGTTCGCCAACCGCCGCGAGCTTGAGCACGGCATGTTCAAGGCTGATGCGAACGCCGGCCTGACGTTGACAAGAATCACTGGCGATGCGCTTCGGTACGGGCTGGACCAACTGACCAGCGATTTCGAAGATCAGGCGGCCGCTATCCGCCAACGCCTCGCCGAACCGGCCGATGCCGCGGAGCGTGCCGAGCAGCTGGAAGCATTATGCAAACGCGCCCTCGCTACATTGCAAGTTCCGGTGCACGCAGCCAGGAACCTGGCCTTTGCCCATCTACAGGAACAAGACCGCAGCAGCACCCTCGCCTCTAGCCTGCCGCAATGGCTAGACAAAATGAGCGCGGCTGATCGCAACGAACTCAAGGCGTTGATCGAGGCGTACACCCCCGCGATGCAACGCAGCCACGCACTCATGACGGTTGCCCTGGAGCCGCGAGACGAATTTACCCGCAAACACTTGCACGCCCGTTTGCGCAAAGACTTCTCTCTCAATGGGCATTTTACCGTACAGGTGGATCTACCCAATTCTGTCACCTGGGAAACACAGCATTCCTCGGGACCCGCCGCGCCGGTGCCGACAACGGTCATGGTGCCCAGTGCCACACGTAGCACGATGCCGCTCGAAGACCTGGCCCAGATGAACATCGACAGCGTTCAATCGATGCAACAAAACGCTCTATCCCAGCGATTGGTCTTCATGCGCCTGCAGATCACAGCGGCGGATGACAAAGACCGTGTGCGCCTGGCGAACGGCATCAATCTGACCTATTTGCGCAAAATCCTGCCGGAACTGGACTTGCCCCAAGCCTATGAGCAGTTGATTCTCGACACTTTCAAGGGATCGGCCACCGAACACCCGTTTATCCGGGAGCATCGCCGGGAGAGCCTGATCGAGCCTTGGCGCCTGATGCTCAAGTTGCAGGGCGAATGTGCGCGTCTGCAAAAACAGATCAGCGACGACGAGCTGAAAATTCTGAGCATCGCCACCGAAGCCGACACCCCGGCTGCGTGGAACGCCGACAGCAAGCGCATCGTCCTGCGGCCGGCCCGACTCAGCGCGGGGGGTAAAGACACACCCGGCGAAGGTCCGGCCACCTTATCGGGGGTGACCTTCATCGAAGAACAGACTGGCGGGACCACCCTGCTGTACTTGCCCGACAGCCCCGATGGTCGCTTCCTGCGCCGATACGACAATCTGGAAACGGCACGCAAGGCACTGTTCAATCTGTGTCATCAGGACTCAATGATCCACTACCTGTCTGGCCGGGCTTTGCACGGTGATGTGCGGGCCCATGAAAGGCGCATCAATACGGCTGTTCAGAAAAACTTCGATGCCATGATCGAAGTCGGCATGGCCTGGCCGGCCACCACGTCGTTGGCTGCTCACCTGCTCGATGCGCACATGGGCCGCTTGATTGCCGCCCACCGTGACACCTCTCGATCAAACTCCGCGCTGTACCTGGAACGGTATGCCCTTGAGGGGCCGCGCGCATTCAACTACATCAAAATGGCCCTGGGAATGATGCCCTTTGTCGGCACCGCCATTGCCCTCTACGATGCCTGGAGCGCCGCGAATCAGGCGGCCGCAGCCTTTCTGCGCGGCGAGGTGGGCGACGGGGTGGCGGAACTCAAAACGGTGTTGCTGTGTTTGATCGATGCGGCCATGGACCTTGTTCCGGGAGAGGCGGCAGTCTCTGCGCCGTCCCGCGCAGCCCGCTCACTGACCCGCACCCGTCAGCTGCGCAGGTTGGCCACCAGTGCCGCCGCCTTGCAAGTACCCACCTTGCGTGAGGCCCGGCATATCGCCGCGCGCTTCGCCGGCTACGACTATGAGCAACCGATTTCGTTGTCCGGGCTGCAGCCGGCCACCCATGGCATTTACCGCAATGTCTACCGGCATGCCGAAGGCGATTTTATCGTGCGCCAGGGGCGCATTTTTCAGGTGGAACTGGCAAAGGACTCACGCCAGTGGCGTTTATTCGGCAATTCGAGAAAAACCTATAAACAACCCATCGCCCTGGATGAGTCCGGCCACTGGGACACCCACTTCGGCGTATACGGCACGACGTTCGAAGGCGGCGGGCTCGGCGGTGGGAACATGATCGGGCATCTGGCCGATACACTTGAGCCGTTATGGCCACAGGCCTTGCGCCAGCGGCTGCCTCGCTGGTGGGTCGACCACGCTTTTCGGCGCCATCATGCCTTGACCGTAGCCGCCGATGACATCGCCTTGCGAATGGAACCACAACTACAACGCACCAACACGATTTTGACCACTTACAACAATACACCTGCCGATCAACGCGGAACGGCGCTGATTCTGGCTGCTGACTTGTCATGTGTCGCCGATATCGCCCTGGCACGCCGACATTACCACACACTGACCGAACTGCTGCCGTTGACCCACGGCAACAAAAGACGGGTGAATCTGGATTTCCAGAGCACAAGCGCCGCGCTGTTGACGGACAGGTACAAGCATCGGGTGTTTATCGCCAATCATCGAACCCATCCGCTGATGGACCGTATCGATGCACTGACAGTCGATCTGGATGCGCTATCTGCGAAAGCGCTTTCCGAGCGTCTGAAGGTGCTGGAGGACATCAGGAAGGTGCGGTTGCAACTGGTGCAAGAGTTGGACACGATCAATACCCTCATGGGCGAGCTCAACTTCTGGTATCAGCGCATCGCCATAAGTGCTTATAAAGCGGAGTTGACTCCGCAAGTCGCACCATTGCTCAGGCAGCTTAGTGAAGCAAACATCCTTTATCTGAAAACGGGCCATTTGCTGGAGCTCATGACACGCTACGAAACCAGCAACGATCTGTCCTGGTTCTATCTCCAGGGCCAGACAGGACCAATCAGACGTCTGGTCGACCGCTCGCTTTTCCTGCAATTCAGTCTCCAGGAAGTCAGTGCCACCAAGGCTCAACGCAACCAGATACTCCAGGGCTGCGTTGATAACTACACGCAAATGCGTCGTGAAATGAGGGTTTGGACCGCCAGCTATCCGCAACACTTTCATATGGACGCGATCGAGCCGCTGATGACCGGACTCGAAAAAATGACCGAACGGGCCCGCAAGGGCATAAGCGAACATCCGCCTGTTCCGGTGAGGACTAGCGGGGCATCGAACAAAAAAGTGTTCACTACCGAAAATGACCAGTTTCTGATCGGCGAGGAACGACGGGAAGCGACGACGCAAAAGCATCAATACGTCATGACCGGTAAAGGTGGACAGGAGGAAGTCTGGGAACAGGCCGGCAACGGAAAATTCCGGCTCTTGAATCCGCAATCCCCCGCATCGACGCCTCCATCCATGAGCCTTGCGACGCTAGTGGTCGATGCGCAAAAACGTCTGGACGCCCAGCCGGCGTATCTGACAAAAGTGCGGTCCTATGCAAATCAAGACATGCTGCCGGTCGACCTTGAACACATGATGGTCACCGAGGCCGATGACCTGACCCGTCGCGCCGTTGACATCGAAGCCCTGGCTGCACACGACCCGATGGTTGCGCTCTTGCGGGACAAGGCCAGCGAACTGAAAACCACCGGCCGGCAACTGCGTACCCGGCAATCGCTAAACAGCAAAAGACCCACCGACGGCATGCTGGACGACCTGGTCAGGCAAGGCGCAGTGGACGTCCGCAAAACCGCCCCCCTGAAAAACCTTGGCAAGCGAAAGGATGGCCGGATCGATCATATGCAGGAATACGAAGTGTGGGACTTGACCACCGAGCCCCCCCGCCTGCTGTGGTACGCGCATTTCCACTACACCAAAGCCGCCCCCCGGTTCGGCGAATTCGAAAAGGCCCATTTGAAACTGCCGGAACATCGGTTTTTGACCCACGCGGACAACGCCGACCTGCCTTATGCCGATATTGGTAAGAAGTCGGTCGCGTTGCCACATTTCGAAAATCTCTGATACCGACAGGTGCAACACACCATCCATGTGGGAGCGGGCTTGCTCGCGAATGCGATGTGTCAGTCAACATCATTGTCGACTGATACGCCCTCTTCGCGAGCAAGCCCGCTCCCACAGATTCCGCATCCAGCTTGGGCTTCCCAGACCTTGACGCGAATACTTTAGGCCAACTGACTGCGCAACTGTCGCGCCGCAGCGACCATGTTCACCAACGCCGCCTCAGTCTCCGGCCACGCCCGGGTTTTCAATCCGCAATCGGGATTGACCCACAGGCGTTCGGCCGGGATGCGCTGCACGGCCTTGCTCACCAATTTAACCATCTCGGCCGTGTCCGGCACCCGTGGCGAGTGACTGTCATAGACGCCCGGACCAATGTCGTTCGGGTAATCGAACGCCTTGAACGCCTCCAGCAACTCCATGTCTGAGCGCGAGGTTTCGATGGTGATCACATCGGCGTCCATCGCCGCAATGGCTTCGATCACGTCATTGAATTCGCTGTAGCACATATTGGTGTGGATCTGGGTTTCATCGCGCACACCGCTGGCGCTCAAGCGGAACGCTTCCACCGCCCAGTCCAGGTATTCCTGCCATTGCGCCCGGCGCAGCGGCAGGCCTTCGCGAAACGCGGCTTCGTCGATCTGCACGATCTTGATGCCGGCGGCTTCCAGGTCCACCACTTCGTCACGCAGGGCCAGCGCCAACTGCTGCGCCTGTACCTTGCGCGACACGTCTTCACGGGGGAACGACCACATCAACATGGTCACGGGACCGGTGAGCATGCCTTTGATGACCTTGTCGGTCTGGCTCTGGGCATAGGTGATCCAGTCGACGGTCATGGCTTTCGGACGGCTCAGGTCGCCATAAATGATCGCCGGTTTCACGCAACGCGAGCCGTAGCTTTGCACCCAGCCAAAGCGGGTAAAGGCATATCCATCAAGCTGCTCGGCGAAATACTCGACCATGTCGTTGCGCTCGGCTTCGCCGTGCACCAGCACGTCCAGACCCAGGCGTTCCTGGACTTGTACGGCATGGCGGATTTCGTGGTGCATGGCGTCGGTGTAATCGTTGGCCGACAGCTTGCCCTGCTTGTAGGCCTGGCGCGCCAGGCGAATCGAACCGGTCTGCGGAAACGAACCGATGGTGGTGGTCGGGAACGCCGGCAGTTTCAGGCGTGCACGCTGTTGCTCGATGCGTTTGGCGAACGGTGATTGGCGTTGGCTGTCGGTTGCCTCGATGGCGTCGATGCGTGCCTGCACCTCGGCTTTATGAATGCGCGGCGATTGCGTACGGCTGGCAACGATGGCGCGACTTTCGGCCAAGGCAGCCTGCACTTTCGGTGCTTGCGGATCGTTGAGGGCATCACGCAGCACAGCGATTTCGCCGCACTTCTGTACGGCGAACGCCAGCCAGCTTTTCAGCTCGGGATCGAGCTTGTCTTCGCGTTCCAGGTCCACCGGGCTGTGCAGCAGCGAGCAGGAACTGCTGACCCACAGGTTGTCGCCAAAACGCTCCTGGGCAAATCGCAGTTGTTCAAGCACGGGCTCCAGCTCGCAGCGCCAGACGTTGCGACCGTTGACCAGACCGACCGAGAGAATCTTGTAGATCGGCAAGCGATCCAGCACGTGCAACAGTTGATCAGGCGCACGCACGGCGTCGATGTGCAAACCTTGCACCGGCAGGCCGACGGCCAGGCCGAGGTTGTCTTGCAGGCCGCTGAAGTAAGTGGCCACCAGTTTTTTCAGCGGCGAGTACTGCAGGATGTGATACGCGCGTTCGAAGGCGTTTTTCCACTCCTGCGGCAGATCGAGGGTCAGGATCGGCTCATCGATCTGCACCCATTCCACGCCCTGGGTGGCGAGGCGACCGAGGATTTCGCCGTAGATCGGCAGCAGGCGCTCCAGCAGGTCGAGCTTGTCGAAATCGTTGCCTTTGGCCTTGCCCAGCCACAGGTAAGTCAGCGGACCGATGATGACGGGTTTGATGCTGTGGCCGAGGGCCTTGGCTTCTTCGACTTCATCGAACAGCTGTTCCCAGCTCAGCTTGAACAGCTGCCCAGCCGTGAATTCCGGGACCAGGTAGTGGTAGTTGGTGTCGAACCACTTGGTCAGTTCCTGAGCGTATTGCGCCTGGCCATGCTCGCCGCCGCAGCAGCTCGTCGTGGCGCCACGGGCCATGGCGAACAGGGTGTCGAGGGTCGGCAGGCCGCGCTCGTCACGGGTGCTGTCGAAACGCTCGGGGATCACACCGAAAGCCAGGGAATGGGTCAACACCTGGTCGTACCAGGCGAAGTCGCCGACCGGCAGCAAGTCGATGCCGGCGTCTTTCTGCCATTGCCAGTGGGTGGCGCGCAGTTGGCGGCCGACGTTCTTCAGTGCGCTCTGGTCGAGGTCGCCCTTCCAATAGGATTCAAGGGCTTTTTTCAGTTCGCGGTCGGCGCCGATGCGCGGAAAACCCAGGGTGTGTGCCACGGCCATGTCGAATGTGCTCCTGTGTAAAAGATGGCGCTATTGTCGACAGACAGGCCAACATGAGACAAACTCAACCTTTTCGTGTTGATCACAAGTTTTCCTCATGGAGCCCCACGGTGCTTGAAATCCGTCACCTGAAGACCCTGCACGCCTTGCGCGAAGCCGATAGCCTGGTGGATGCGGCCGACCGCCTGCACCTGACGCAGTCGGCGCTGTCCCACCAGTTCAAGGAACTGGAGGAGCGCATGGGGATGCCGCTGTTCGTGCGCAAGACCAAACCGGTGCGGTTCACCAGTGCCGGTTTGCGTCTGCTGCAACTGGCCGACGCCACCCTGCCGCTGCTGCGCGCCGCCGAACGCGACATCAGTCGTCTGGCTGGCGGCACCGCCGGGCGCCTGCACATGGCCATCGAATGCCACAGTTGCTTCCAGTGGCTGATGCCGACCATCGACCAGTTCCGCGACGCCTGGCCGGAGGTCGAACTGGACCTGGCCTCGGGGTTCTCCTTCGCGCCGCTACCGGCCTTGGCCCGTGGCGATCTGGACCTGGTGGTAACGTCCGATCCGGTGGACCTGGTCGGCATTACCTATGTGCCGCTGTTCACCTATGAAGCGATGCTCGCCGTGGCCAATCAGCACCGATTGGCGAGCAAGGCGTACATCGTCCCGGAAGACTTGCTCACCGAGACCTTGATCACCTACCCGGTGGAGCGTGATCGACTGGACATCTTCACCCGTTTCCTGGAACCCGCCGACGTCGAACCGGCCCAGGTCCGCACCTCGGAACTGACGGTGATGATGATGCAGCTGGTGGCCAGCGGACGCGGCGTGTGCGGCATGCCCCATTGGGCGCTGCATGAATACAGCTCACGGGGCTACGTGAAGGCCAAGCGATTGGGCGAGAAAGGATTGTTTGCGACGCTGTACGCGGCGATCCGGGCTGACATGCTCGATGCACCGTACATGCGCGATTTTCTGCTGACGGCCAAGGACACGTCGTTTTCGACGCTGGATGGCGTTAGCGCCGTCCGATAACGACACACCTCTCCTGTGGGATTTCGGTGATGGTTAGAGCTCGCGCCACATGTGGATCTTGTCGAAATACTCCTCACCCACCCGCACCGCCATCGGTTCCAGGCCGAACTGGATAAACCCATTGCGTCGGTACAGGTTGAACGCCGCATCGTTGCCCGCGGTGACGGTCAACTTGATCAACCGCAATGCCGGGTGCCGGCGCGCTTCGGCCAAAACCGCCTGCACCAGTTGATGGCCCAGCCCCCGCTGGCGCACGTTGGCGGACACGTACATGCCAAACAGCGTCGCCTTGTGCCGGGCCTTTTCCCGGGGTTCGAAGGCCAGCCCGACGATGCCCGCCAGCCGCCCGTCCTCGAACGCGCCGAACACCACATCGAGCTTGCCGGTCAGGCGCGATTCCCACCAACCGAGCGGCATTGAAGCCCGCTCGCGCACGCTGGAGGTGAATGCCTGCGGATGCCGGTCATAGGCTTCAAGCATCAGCGCCCGGTAGTCCAGGGCATGGCTGGCGTCCAGTCGCTGAATCCACATGCTCAGGCCATCCGGCGTTGTTCAAGCATCAGCCTCAGCGCCAGCGCCGACAGCACAAAACCCATGAAATAACGCTGCATCGCCAGCCAGGTCGGGTTGTTGACGAACCACGAAGCTATGCCGGCGGCAAACAGGGCGATCAGCAGATTGACGCTGAAACTGACGCTGATCTGGGTCAGGCCCAGCAGGATGCTTTGGGTGAACACCGAACCGTGTTCAGGGGTGATGAACTGCGGAAATACCGACAGGTAAAACACCGCGATCTTGGGGTTCAGGGCGCTGGTGAGAAAGCCCATGGTGATCAATTTGCGCGACGAATCCGGCGGCAACTGTTGCGCTTCGAACGGCGAACGCGCACCGGGTTTGACCGCCTGCCAGGCCAGCCATAGCAGGTACAACGCACCCGCCCACTTCAGCACTTCATAAGCCATCGGCACCGCCAGGAACACCGCGGTCAAACCGGCAGCGGCGGCGAACAGGTGCACGAAAAACCCGGCGACCACCCCCAGCAACGAAGTCACGCCGGCCTTGCGGCCCTGGCAGATCGAACGGGATATCAGGTAGATCATGTTCGGCCCCGGCGTCAGTACCATCAGCAACGCGGCGGCGGCGAAAATCAACAAGTCTTGCAGCGGGATCATGGCGGGTCCTTTGCTTGAATGATCAGGCGGTCGCGATCAGCGAAGCCCGATAAAACGGCAGGATCAGGTCCCTTGTCAATGGTGCCAGCGTGACGTCGCCGTCGGTGGCCGGATCGATCCAGATCACCTCTTCGATCTCGGCAGCCGGGGTGACGTCTGAATCAATACCCAACAGAAAAATCTCGGCCTTGACCACAAAGCCCGGTTCGTTGGCGGCGGGTGCCGAGAACTGGCCGAGGAAGGTGGCGTGCGCCGGATCGATGACCAGCCCCAGCTCTTCTTCCAGTTCACGGGCCAAAGCGTTAGCCGGTTGTTCATGGGCTTCGATCTTGCCGCCCGGCTGCATGAAGGCCTCGGTGCCGCGCTTGCGCACCAGTAGCGTTCGACCGTCAGGGCCAATCAACAGGGCGGCGGCGATGTGGATAAATCCGGTGGGTTGGGCAGAAAACGTCGACATGAACAAAGGCCTTTGACTCAAAAGCGGCAAGGATCACATGTCCGCCGCTGGTGAGCAAAGGCCTCCTGCACGGGTACTTACGCGGCTTCCTGGAAGTCCATCTCCGGTGGCTGACGACGGAAACCGCCGGTCAACACCGCCAGATACACCACACCAATCGCCAGCCAGCTCAGGCCGAGGTAGATCGCCAGGCGGTCAAGGCTGACCATCAGCCACAGGTCCGCCACCAGGCCGATGAAGGGGAAGATCAGGAACAGCACCCGTTCGCGCAGGCCTTTTTGCTCGCCACCGATCCAGTAATGGAAGATCACCGACAGGTTCACCAGGCTGAAGGCCAGGAACGCGCCGAAGTTGATGAACGAGGTCGAGGTGGTGACGTCGAGTTTCAGCGCCAGCAAGGCCACCACGGCGCAGAGCAGGATGCTGTTGATCGGCGTGCCGAAGCGTTCGTGCAGGGTGCCGAAAAACGATTTCGGCAGCACGCCGTCACGGCCCATGGCGTACAGCAAACGCGAACCGCTGGCCTGGGCCGACAAACCCGAGGCGAACTGGCCGACGATCAGGCCGATCAGGAAGATCGAGACGAACAGGTCGCCGCCGATGTTGCGGGCAATTTCATAGGCCGCCGAATCGACGCTGTCGAACTGGAACGACGGATGGGCGATCTGCACGAAATACGAGACACAGACGAAAATCAGCCCGCCGATCAGGGTGATCAGCATGATCGCCCGGGGAATGGTGCGACGTGGGTCGCGGGTTTCTTCGGTCAGGGTGCTGACCGCGTCAAAACCGAGGAACGAATAACAGGCGATGGCCGCGCCGCTCATGATCAACGGCATTTGCATGTCGCCGTTGAAGAACGGTTTGATCGACCACAGCGGTGTGCTTGCATCGCCGCCAACGTAATGCACACAGAGCGCGACAAAGGCCACCAGCACGAGGAACTGCACCAGCATCAGCAAGGCGTTGATGCCGTTGGCCAGTTTCAGGCCGACGATGTTGATCGCGCTGGTGATGCCAATGAACGCCAGCACCCAGACCCACTGCGGTACCGCCGGGAAAGCGGAGTTCAGGTAAGCGGCACCGATCAGCCAGATCGCCATCGGCAGGAACAGGTAATCGAGCAACACCGCCCAACCGGCGATGAAGCCCAGTTTCGGGCTGATGGCCTTGCGCACATAGCTGTAGGCCGAACCGGCAACCGGGAAGGCCGAGGCCATGCGCCCATAGCTCATGGCGGTGAAGAACATCGCCACCAGCGCCGCGAGATAAGCGGCGGGCACCCTGCCGGCGGTGGATTGGGCGAGAATGCCAAAGGTGCCGAGCACAATGATCGGCGTCATGTAGGCGATGCCGAACAGCACCACCGACCCTAATGACAGGGTGCGTTGCAAACGAGCCATGAGCGACTACTCCGGATGTTATTGGATTTATGGCAGAGCCGAGTTCGGCGCAGGGTTTTCGGGTGTTGCTTTGTTGTTCTTGGATAGGTCAAACAGGTGTGTTGGCTGTTGGGGCCTCTTCGCTGGCAAGCCAGCGATGGCGTCAGCCCGGTCAATACAGAATCCGGATCAACGCGCAGGAATCATCAACTCCCGCAGTCCACTGGCATGCTCAATCAATTCACCGGGCAACTTCAGCCGCTGATCATCCAGGTACCGATAATCCTGGCGCGCCGCCGTCAACCGGCTCAGGTCCAGTTCCACCGCAAACTGCCCCTCCTCACGCCCGGCCTCGAACAGCAGCGTGCCCAGCGGATCCACCAGTGCACTGCCGCCGGCGAACAGCAAACCGCCGTCACCCTCTTGCACCCGGTTGACCATCAGCGCAAACGCCTGGTTTTCCTGGGCGCGGGCCATGATCGCGGTGCGGTGGGTCGGGCCGTAGGGGTCCATGTTGCCGTTGGTCACCAGCAGCAACTCGGCACCCAGCTGCGCCAAGGCGCGGGCGGTTTCCGGGAATTCGATGTCGTAGCAAATCAGCAGGCCGACACGCACGCCGTTCCACAGGCAAGTGGTGTAGCGATCGCCCGCTTCAAAGACGCCGCGATCCGACGCCCACAGGTGCGTCTTGCGATACTTCAGCGCAATGCCTTCGGGGGTGATCAACAGCGTGGTGTTATAGAAACGGCCGTTGTCGCTCTCGGCAGTACCGACGACCACGGCGATGTTGCGTTCACGGGCGGCGGTGACAATCGCGCTGACGGTCGGGCCGTCCAGGGGTTCGGCGACCTCGGCCACCGACTCGGCCGACGGGAAACCCATCAAGTGGCTTTCCGGAAACATGATCAGTTGCGTATCGGCGGCGCAGGCATTGATGGCCGCCAGGGCGCGTTCGAGGTTGTAAGCCGTGTCGTTGTCACGGCCCGCCAATTGGGCGAGTTCGACTTTCATGGGTAGTCCTTGTTCTGAACGCCGGAAAGATTGCCCGGTCGCTGTCTGTGCGCCAGTATGCGCAGCAAGCGGGCGGCCCGGAAATCACGCCGCTGGGGTAACACGATAGGGGTAGATGCATGACACTCTCGTTGGAAGACATCGCCTGGCACCGTTCGGTGGGGCAACTGATCGACGCCCTGGACAAGCCCAACTTCTGGACGCAGCTTGTCCGATTGCTGGATCAATACGTGCCCTGCGACAGTTGGGTCGCGCTGCTGTTCAGCGCCGACCAGCACCCGCAAGTGTTCGCCGAATGCCCGGGCATTGACGGCAGCCCCGACCAGTTGTTCCAGGATTATCTGCGCGGGTTGTACCTGCTCGATCCGTTCTACATCGCCTGCCGCGAGCAGTCGCGCACGGGTTTATATCGTTTATCGGAAGTGGCGCCGGAGCATTTCGAACTCACCGAGTACTATCAACGATACTTTCGTGTGAATGTCGTGGCCGACGAAATCCAGTTTAATTGCCAGCTTGAAGGCGACCGCACGCTGTGCCTGTCCCTGGGCAGCAAGCAGCGTTTCAGCGCGCAGCAGATTGCCTTGCTGTCGCTGATTGCGCCGTGGGTGCTGGGCCTGCTGCGCCAGCGCCTGCCGTACGAGATCAACGAAGTGGTGGCCTTGGCGCCTGCCCCGGTACAAGGCGACTGGCGGGTACAACTGGAAGCCTCGGTGCAGCAACTCAAGGGCGCGCAATTGACCGCCCGGGAGCTGGATGTCGGGCGCCTGATGCTCAGTGGCTGCTCCAGCAAGGAGATCGCGCGCAAACTGGAGATCTCGATAGAAACCGTGAAAGTCCATAAGAAACACATGTACAGCAAGCTGGGGATCAAGTCCCAGTCCGAGCTGTTTTCGATTTTTCTCCAGGCACAAAATGCCTGACGGGCGACATCCGGTCACCCTACCGTTCATCTAACACGCGCAAAACCTGTTACTTCTGACAGTAGAAATCACCGCCCCCCCTCATGAACAATCAACGACACGGGTTGAACGCTCCACCACGATTTCCTGTGGTTGTATTCAGCCCTGCCTGGAGGCCGGGCACGCTCTGAAGTTACCCGCTCTGGGGTTCGAACCCTCAATGGCTCCATCATGCAGGACGCAGCGGTGTCATCCATTCTGCCCAACCTCAGCGATATCAGGACTCTTGATATCTGCCGCTACATTACATTCGCCATCATCGCAACCAGCCCCCCAATGGAAGCAGGTCAGGTTCATTCAGCCATTGACCCCGTCGGTGCTGACCGGGTCGAGCATCTGCTCAGACAAATGACACCGGAAGAGAAGGCAGGCCAGCTCACGCTGTGGCCGAGGTATAACAAATCCAACCCCATCAGAAACAATAAAGGGGATGACGATTATGTCCCGCCGGAAACCGGCGCCGTCATCGGGACCTACGGCGCCGAAGCTACGCGTCAATTGCAAGACAGGATTATTAAAGAGTCGCGTCTGCACATTCCGCTATTGTTTTCATATGACATGGTGCATGGCTTTCGCACTGTCTTCCCGATTCCACTTGCCGAAGCCGCGAGCTGGGATCCGGACCTGGCACAACGCACAACCCGTGCTGCCGCCGCGGAAGCTACAGCCAGTGGATTGCGCTGGACTTTGGCACCCATGGTCGATATTGCGCGTGATCCACGCTGGGGAAGGGTGACGGAAGGTGCGGGCGAAGATCCCTTCCTGGCTTCGGCACTGGCGGCAGCGCGCATTCGCGGCCTCCATGGCCTCGATGAAGAATCGGCACCGATGATGCTCGCCACCGCCAAGCATTTTGTAGCTTATGGAGCAGCAGAGGGCGGGCGTGACTACAACACAGTCGATATCTCGGAGCGCACGCTGCACGAAACCTATCTGCCGCCGTTTCGCGCCGCGGTGGAAGCTGGCGTCGATGCGATAATGGCGGGCTTCAACGAGATATCCGGAACACCGATGCACGCCAGTCAACCGCTAATCGAAGGGGTGCTTCGCCGCCAATGGGGTTTCGACGGTATTGTCATCAGCGACTACACCGGCGTGGTGGAATTGATGGAGCATGGCGCCGCAGCCCTGCCGGCAACTGCCGTCCAATTGGCGATGAAGGCTACGGTGGACGTAGACCTGGCTGGCGGCATCTTCGCGAAGAACCTGCCGATGTTGATAAAAAACGGTGAAGTGTCCCAGCGCTCGCTGGACGATGCTGTTCGACGCATACTCCAGGCAAAACAAAAACTGGGCCTCTTCGACGATCCTTTTCGCTACATTGATCCCGCTCCGGAACAAGCTCCGACTATCACACCCGACAATCGCGCCCTGGCACGGGCAGCCGCACAAAAATCCATCGTTCTTCTGAAAAACGAGGGAGGGCTGTTGCCTTTGAGCAAAAACATCCAACGGCTCGTTGTAGTGGGTGCACTGGCTACCGATTCGACGTCCTCGCTTGGTTCTTTCCCGGGCATCGGACGCGTTGATGAGACGATTACCGTACTGGAAGGTATAGAGCGGGCGGTATCACCAGACACCTATCTTGTTTATGTATCTGGAGCCTCTCCCGACAGCAATGACATTTCGGGAATCGACAAAGCAGTCATTGCCGCCCAGGCTGCCGACGTCACGATCGCCGTGCTCGGCGAGAGTTCGGACATGAGCGGCGAAGCAAACAGCCGCGCATTTCTGGGTCTGGCCGGAGCCCAGGAAACGCTCTTGACACGTTTAATCGAAACGGGAAAACCCTTGGTTGTCATCCTCATGAACGGTCGTCCACTGACGGTTCCGACACTGGACGAGCAGGTCCCGGCCATACTCGAAGCCTGGTTTCTGGGTTCCGAGATGGGCAATGGTGTGGCCGACGTATTATTCGGCGATGTGAATCCAAGCGGCAAACTCCCTGTTACTTTCCCCCGGTCGGTAGGTCAAGTGCCCATTTATTATGGGCACAAGAAGACTGGTCGCGCACCGAGAGCAGATTCATTTTTTACCTCGAAGTACATTGATCAACCCTGGACGCCCCTTTATCCATTCGGCTTTGGCCTGAGCTACACAACCTTTGCCTACGACAAACCGAAACTCAGTAAAACAGAACTGACATCCAGTGAAACCCTGTCGATAGACGTGACGGTCCACAACACCGGCCAGCGAGAGGGAGAGGAAGTTGTTCAGCTGTATTTGCGCGACGATGTCGCCAGTGTGACTCGCCCGGTACGCAGCTTGCGCGGGTTTACACGGGTAAGCCTGCAGCCGGGTGAAGCAGGCACCGTGCGTTTTATGCTTGATAAGGAAGACTTTGCCCTGTTGGACAAGGATTTTGTCCGAGTCATCGAGCCGGGAACGTTCACGGTGTTCGCTGGAGGCAGTTCCACCACTGAGAATCAGGCGCGCTTCAAGGTCAAAACAGGCGAACGGCTGCAAGGTTTCGGTTCGGCCATACCGCGTCTGCCACTAGTGTTTTCAACGAAGGACGAGAGGCTTGTATCGGGCGAGGACTGAGATCACGCCTTGTTCACGGTTTACCGACGAGCGCAGAATGCCTGGTGCAACACCTATTTGCAGAAACAAAGCTTGCTCGTGATTGTGATCATTCAATCAAAAATCTATTGCCTGACACGGCGCAATCGCGAGCAAGCTTTGCTCCTTCATAAAAGGGTGTGCCGAGTAAATTTGAGTCCGAATCCAAGGAAACCGTATGAGCCTGTCACTCCTGAGCCGCTACGCCTTCTTTGCCGTCTGCGTGATATTCACCCTCGCCAGCCTGCCTTTCCTCGAACACGACTGGCTCTGGCCAATCACCGCCATCACCGGCGTGCTCAGTCTGATCGGCATAGGCGACTTGCTGCAAAGCCCCCATGCGGTCCGTCGTAATTACCCGATCCTCGGCAACATCCGCTACCTGGTCGAAGGTATTCGCCCGGAAATTCGCCAGTACCTGCTCGAATCCGACAGCGATGCCCTGCCCTTTTCCCGGGCTCAGCGCTCGCTGGTCTATTCCCGAGCCAAGAATGAAAGCGCCGACAAGCCCTTCGGTACCTTGATCGATGTCTATCAATCGGGCTTCGAATTTATCGGCCACTCCATGCGCCCGGCACCCTTGAGTGACCCCAGCGGTTTCCGGGTCACGGTCGGCGGCCCGCAATGCACCCAGCCGTACTCCGCCTCGGTGTTCAACATCTCGGCCATGAGCTTCGGCTCGCTCAGCGCCAACGCCATCCGTGCGTTGAACCAGGGCGCCAAACTCGGCAACTTCGCCCACGACACCGGCGAAGGCAGCATCAGCCCTTATCACCGTGAACACGGTGGCGACCTGACCTGGGAACTGGGCAGCGGCTATTTCGGCTGCCGCACCGCCGACGGCCGCTTCGACCCGGAACGCTTCGCCGCGCAGGCGCAAACCCCGCAAGTGCGGATGATCGAAATCAAGATGAGCCAGGGTGCCAAGCCTGGTCATGGTGGCATCCTGCCCAAGCACAAGGTCACCCAGGAAATCGCCGACACCCGCGGCATCAACATGGGCGAGGACTGCATCTCACCGTCACGCCATAGCGCATTTTCCACGCCGATCGAGATGATGCATTTCATCCAGCAGCTGCGTGAGTTGTCCGGCGGTAAACCGGTAGGCTTCAAGTTCTGCCTCGGTCATCCGTGGGAGTTCATGGGCATCGCCAAGGCCATGCTGGAAACCGGTATTCTCCCGGACTTCATCGTGATCGACGGCAAGGAAGGCGGCACCGGTGCCGCGCCCGTGGAGTTCACCGACCACATCGGCGTGCCGATGCGCGAAGGGTTGCTGTTCGTGCACAACACCCTGGTGGGCCTGAATCTGCGGGACAAAATCAAACTCGGCGCCAGCGGCAAGATCGTCAGCGCCTTCGACATCGCCAGCGTCCTGGCCATCGGTGCCGACTGGGCCAACTCGGCGCGCGGCTTCATGTTCGCCATCGGTTGCATCCAGTCGCAGAGCTGCCACACCAACAAATGCCCGACCGGCGTCGCCACCCAGGACACCCTGCGCCAGCGCGCGCTGGTGGTGCCGGACAAGGCCCAGCGCGTCTACAACTTCCACCGCAACACCCTCAAGGGCCTGGCGGAAATGCTGGCGGCCGCCGGCCTTGAACACCCCTCTCAGTTATCGGCCAAGCACCTGGTGCGGCGCATGTCGGCAACCGAGATCAAACTGTTCTCGCAACTGCACGTGTTCCTCAAGCCTGGAGAGTTGCTGACCGGGGAAGTGAATGGCGAGTTCTACTCGCGGATGTGGCAGATGGCGCGGGCGGACAGTTTCGAACCCCATGAGATAGCAGCGGCATAACCCAAGGTTTCGGCGCTGAAGGTTCGAGTTGACCTCAGCGCTCGCCTTTCAAAATGTAGAGGCGTGCCTCAATGTCTACGCCCCTCAATGTCAGCGCATGCTTCCACTGTTTGGGGACATTTTCGAACCAGGGTTTGAAGGTCACCCACCACACTCGTTCGGAGCTGAATTTCACAGTGGAGACATCCTTGAAGAACACACCGTCATCCCGAGGAGGAACCAGCAACCAACCACCGTACTCAAAGGGTCCGTTATCATGGACAGGTGTCAACGGGTCAATGTAGAGCCTGGGTTTAATGCCTGTGGTGTTGTAGTAACTGTACGGCAAATACCTGAACAAGCCGTCTACAACGATGTCATCACCAGGCTCGGCGAGTCGGTTGACGCGTTCCGCGACGCTGTCCATCCCCACTTTACCCTCCTGCACATACAACCTGCGCAATCCTTGTACCTCTCCCGCGACGCACACGCTTAAACAGATGCACACAATGAACACGTGGCGCCGGATCAATCGGTCCAACGCCCCCCGACGACCATAGGTAAACCGGCCGCAGCAAATACCAGGTATCGGCCATAGAAAACCGGAACCGCCAATGACAACAAAAACACCCTGATCACGGGTATGTAGAAGTAATGAACAATCAGGAGGCGAGAGCGTCGATCATGATCTCCCTTCCATAACACCATCGCGCAAAAGACAATCATCAACATCGAGATGCTTAGCGCCCCTCTCAACCCGCCGTCCGTCGCCGATAGCATCACTGTGTATTGCGAGACAAGACCCGGCAACATGTCCAACGTGGTGGGCTCTATCCATTCAAGTCCTTTCCTGTGCCATGCCTGACGAATGAAATGCGGCAACCATGGCGAAAACAGCGCGACAATCACGGCATTGGCCATCAGCCATTTGCGGACAGGCAACAACGCAGAATCGCCACTCCCCAGTCCCGGCCAATACAGCCAATGCACCAGTACGCACAGTGCCGCAAAGTAGTGGGTGTAAAAAGCCGCCGTCATCAGCAGTACGTATATCACTGGGTAGCGTTTCAATCTCGGTTGCCGGCCCCAACAGACCAACGCCACCGTGGCCCCCATCAGCCAAAAGCCGAGCAAGGCATACATACGCACTTCCTGGCTGTAGCGAACCGATATCGGCAGCAACGCCAGCAATACACCCGCAAAACAAGCCGCTCTGCGCGTGGCGATCAGACTCATCAGCTTGGTACAGAGCAACAGTGTGCCGACATCGGCCAGCGCACTCAGGCTCCGTGCAGACAGCGCACTATTACCCAACACCTTCATCCAGAAATGCAGGATCACGTAATAAAGCGGCGGATGAACATCGCCCGCCGTAGTGGACCAGATCAGTGCTGGAGAACGCTCGCTCAGCAGCAGGCTGTAAGCTTCGTCATACCAGATCACCGGTATGGAGATGCCGTGGAATCGTACGATCAGGGCCAGCGTGATCAGGACGAGGATATCCAGGCGGTACAAGGACAGGTACCGCAGTCGCACGTGTACATCGGCCAGGCGTTCCGTCGCATTCATACGATCCTCTTCAGCGAAAGTCACTCGTCAGCGCTATTGACGATGTCCTTGCACACGACAAACACCGCGAAAAAAAAGCCGCAAAACAGGCTTAGCAATGAAAACGATGCAACGGTCACCCACCCGTGCAATCGCCAGATGTCAGCAACGTGCCCTGCGGCAAAACTCAATAAAGCCATGACGCCTAAAAACAGCAGATAGCGGAACAATGAAGCCCGTCCATCGAACGTAAAGAGCGCATTCATGTAGAAAGCAAAAGAGGCGGCAACGCAAAACGCTGCCAAGTTGCTGACAGCTTGGCTGAGCTGCGCAGCAGTGAAGAGCACAAAAAAGATCTGCCAATGAACAAACGTATTGATGGCGCCGACGGCCGCGTAACTACCGAATTTTTTCCATCGTGCATTCATGCCGGCTCCTTAAAACGCTCCTGTTTCAGGCGCCTTCAAACTAGAACCCCGTATCAGCTTGCGTCTACTGTCACAAATACCAGGCTATTCATCATTCTGACGAATGACCGTTCTATAAATGCGCAGTCGTCAGGGTCGAAATGCTGCGCTTCACCAACGAAGCGATTTGATCGGGGCCGGTTCTTTCATGACGATGAAACCGTAATCACCCAGCAAGTAAATCCGGTAGTAAGGGCTCTCCACCACCGGCGAATATTTCTGATAACCCACCCGCGTTGCATTGCGCCGATCCCGCTCCGCGACCACGTTGGTGATGCCCACTTTGGGCAGGTTTTCCGCCAGCATGTAGAAGTCGGTGTTCAGCAGATAGTGCAGTACCGGCAGCTGCTTGAACGAACCGGCGGCCCCGAGTAACCAGTAATCGGAATAGGTCACTGACATGTAAATACGCTTGGCTTCGCGCAAGGCGCGATGGCTGCTGATATCGCGCTCAAGGCTGAAGAGCGCGCTGGTGGCGAAGGTCTTCTGCACCGTCAGCACCCGGCCGTAGGCAAACGACAACGACAGCATCGCCAACAGCGGCACCAGCAACAGCAGCGGCAATCGTTCATGCACCGACGCCAGCGCCAGATGGCTCAAATAGAACAGCAGCACCAGCAGCACCGCAAATCCCATCAGGGTCCGGGCGCCTTCGTTGAAGTCGCGAAAGATCAACGCCACCCCCGACACCAACAGCAACACCAGCGGTACTGTCAGCACGCACAGCAGGCCGATCGACAACCGCTTCGGCACACTCTCCTTGCGCCCGACGATGTTCTTTCCCAACAGAACTGCCCCGGCAATGGCGCAAAACAGCAACACGGCGAACACCCAGATAAATCCGCCATGAAACAGCAGCATGACTTTTTCCAGCACCCGGCCGATATTGACATCGATTTGCAGCAACGGATGCGCCGACCCGTTGAGCAGCAACGTACGATTCTGGCCCAGGAACGGATAGGCCGTGGCGCAGTAAATCAGCCACCCCAGCAGCACCTGGGCAAGCTTCCAGCCGATCAAGGCGCCCCACTCAGGCCAGGGCACTTTTTCGTCGGCAGCCCTGAGCAACTCCAGACAACACAGCCCGAGAAACACATTCAGGCTGATCTGATACAACCCCAGCGCCAGCGCAATCAGAAACGAAGGCACCAGCCATTGCACGCTGCGCGAAGAATGCCGAAACGTTATGGCGTAGATCACCGCCACCAGGCTCAGGGCCATGGGCGCACCATCGTATTGATAGGACAGGTTTTGCAGGAAGAACGGGTTGTACCAGAGCGGCAACAGCACCAGGCAACAAGCGATGGTCGGCTGACGAAAATAATGAAACGTCAGGCTGGTCAGTGCCGAGGACATGGCCACGATGGCGATCAACAACGGCAACGGAAAGATATTCGGTGCCGCATCGGTGAAGGTCAGCGCGTTGTAGAACAACTGGGTGAACAACCGCCCCTGCTCCGCCCAGGCCATGCCGGCCGAGAGCGAACGCCAGTTGTCGTCGATGTAGGGGTAGTCCGCGAGAATCAGCGGCACGACATACACAAAGGTCGCCAGCAGAAAAAACAGCCAGACCTGACGGCGTCCCAGCTCCTTGACGAAAAAACCGCTGAACCTGCCCATGCTAAGGCTCACGTCGCGGTTTGCCGCCGACAATGTCTTTGACCACGTAGCGCGGCCGGTGCTTGGCCTCTATGTAGATCCGCCCGATGTACTCCCCCAGGATGCCGATCCCGATCAGTTGCACGCCGCCGAGAAACAGAATGGCGGTCATCAATGAAGGGTAACCGGGCACACTGTTGCCGTTGAAAATCTTGTCCAGCACCATGTACACCGCATACAGCACGGCGAAAATCGAGATCCCGCCACCGACATAGGTCCACAAGCGCAACGGCACGGTACTGAATGACGTCACGCCCTCCAGCGCCAGGTTCCACAGTTTCCAGACGTTGAATTTGCTTTTCCCCGCAACGCGCCGGGCTCGCTCGTACTCCACCACCACCGTGTTGAACCCGGCCCAGGACAACACGCCTTTCATGAACAATTGATGCTCGGGCAGGGTGCGGATCACATCGACCACCTTGCGGTCCATGAGGCGGAAGTCCCCGACGTTCTCTTCGATCCGGGTGTAGGAAATGCGATTCAACAGGTGGTAGAACAACGAGGCGCTGTGGCGTTTCAGGTAGCTGTCGGCATGACGGTCCTTGCGTTTGGCCAATACCACATCCGCACCGTTACGCCATTGTTCGATCAGTCGCGGGATCACGCTGATCGGGTCCTGCAGGTCGACATCCATCGGAATCACCGCGTCGCCGGTGGCGTACTCCAGACCGGCAAACAGCGCCGGCTCCTTGCCGAAGTTGCGGGAAAAATTGATCAGCATGACCTGATCGTCCGCTTGCGCCAGGGCCGTGGCGCGCTCTGCCGTCAGGTCGGTGCTGCCGTCGTTGATGAAGACGATTTCCACGTCGCCATCGTCGAGTTTCAGCTCTCGTCGCACGGCCTGATAAAACACATCGATCGCCTGTTCTTCGTTGAACACCGGAACGATGAGCGAGATCTTCATGTATTGCGCTCGCGAAAGACCACGTACTTGGAAAACAGGAAACCCAATACCAGACTCAACGCCGAAAACAACGCCACGGTCAGCAATCCGTGCAACCGCCACAAGTCACCGGCATGGCCAACGCCATAGCTCAACGCCCCCATCGCCGCCATGAACAACAGATAGCCGCCGACCGACGCCTTGCTGTCAAAGGTGTAGAGCGCATTCATGTAGAAAGAAAACGAGGCGGCAACGCAAAACGCCGCCAGATTGCTGACAGCCTGCCGCAGACCCGCTGCGACGCTCAGCAGGAAAAAGATCTGCCAGTGAATGAGGGTGTTGGCGACCCCGATCACCGTGTAACTGGAAAAGCCTCTCCACAACCGTCTCATGCTGACGATCCTGTGCTGGACGACGTTGTACTTCCCCATAAGTATTTGAGCTCGTCTACTGTCAGAAATCGCAGGCATGAGCACCTTTCAGACCAGCGGTTAAACGCCCCTTCAACATCCCGTAATACCCCGCCTTTGCAATTACCGGCGAATCGGGCCACCCTGCGCGCCGCCGATGTGCGGCGGGCAACCTGGCGCGCCTTCGGTTACTCCTTTGTTCAACACCTGTTTACGAGCTTGCCGTCATGACGATAGCGCGCGATCACCGGATCGATTTTTTTCGCGGCCTGGCACTGATCTTCATTTTCTGGGATCACGTGCCCCACAACCCTTTGGGTCAAATCACCCTGCGCAACTTCGGCTTCAGCGATGCCGCCGAAGTCTTCGTGTTCCTGGCCGGCTACGCGGCCGTGCTGGCCTACGGCAAAGTGCTGGCCCGGGAAGGTTTTCTGATCGCCTGCGTGAAAATCCTGCGGCGTGCATGGGTGCTGTATGTGGTGCACATCTTCCTGTTGGCGATGCTGATGGGCATCGTGTTCTTCGCCAACAGCCACGTGGAAACCCGCGACCTGGTGGAGGAAATGGGCATGCATCACTTCATCAGCGACCCTCAACAGGCGTTGATCGATGAATTGCTGCTGCGCTTCAAGCCGAACCTGATGGACCCGCTGCCGCTGTACATCGTGCTGCTGGCCGGGTTGCCGCTGGTGTTGCCGATGCTGGTGCGCAAGCCTTGGGTGGTGGTGGCGATGTCGCTGGCGGTGTACCTGATGGTGCCGTTGTTTGGCTGGAACCTGGCTGCGATCAAGGATGGCGTGTGGTACTTCAACCCGGTCGCCTGGCAGCTGCTGTTTGTGTTGGGCGGTGCCGCCGCGATTCATGCTCAGCGCCCGCGCCTGCCTGACACTCGATCGTTACTGCGCCAGCCATTATTCATGACCGCGGCGGTGTACGTCGTCGTTGCCGGGGTGTTGACCGTTGCGTGGCGCTGGCCGCAAATCCACGACGCGCTGATGCCGGCCAGCCTGAGCAATCTGCTGTACCCGATCAGCAAGACCAACCTGTCGCCCGTGCGCCTGCTGCACTTCCTGGCGCTGGCCTACGTCACGGCGAAACTGCTGCCCGATACCGGCTGGACGCAAAACTGGCTGGCACGGCAAAGCTGTCGCATGGGTCGCTTCTCATTGGAGATTTTCTGCCTGGGCGTGCTGCTGGCGCCGCTGGCGGACATGCTCAATGCCCTGACCGACGATGCCTTTGCCATGCAGATCTTTACTGCGTTGGCAGGCGCCGGGTTGATGGCGTTGCTGGGGGCGTGGCTGGAGTTCAACAAACGGTTGAATCGACCCTTGCAGAGCGCGCCCGCCTGAAATTGCAGGAGCGAGCTTGCTCGCGATGGTCGTTAACGATGACGCGTATTTACTGACTAAACGCGGCGCTCTTGAGTCCATCGCGAGCAAGCTCGCTCCTACGGTTCAAGAAACCGTACGAACCGCGCCTTGCGGCAAGTTGGTCGGCTGCAGCTTGAACACATAGAACAACACCGTCAGCAGCACCAGGAATGCCGGGCCGACATACAGCGCCACACGGGTATCCGGGAAGTACGCCATCAGGCCAACCACCAGCACCAGAAACGCCAACGCCAGATACGAGCTGAGCGGGTACAGCCACATGCGGTATTTCAGGCCTGCGCGCTCACTGGCGGTCAAACCTTTGCGGAACTTGAGCTGGGCCAGCAGGATCATCACCCAGGTCCAGATCGCCCCGAAGGTGGCAATCGCCGTCACCCAGACGAAGACTTTCTCGGGCACCAGGTAGTTGAGCAACACGCCCAGCAACAAGGCGCCGATTGACAGCAACAACGCGCGACGCGGCACGCCGTTGCTCGAGGTTTTGGCGAAGCCTGCCGGGGCCTGGCCATTCTGCGCCAGGCTGTAGAGCATGCGCCCGGTGCTGAAGATGCCGCCGTTGCACGACGACAGTGCCGCGGTGATCACCACGAAGTTGATGATGCCAGCGGCAGTCTTGATGCCCAGGCGCTCGAAGGTCATCACGAACGGACTGCCCTGGGTGCCGATTTCGTTCCACGGGTAGATCGACAGGATGACGAACAACGCACCGACGTAGAACAGCAGAATCCGCCAGAACACCGAGCCGATCGCATTGGGAATGGTTTTCTGCGGGTTCTTCGCTTCGCCGGCGGTCAGGCCGATCATCTCGACACCGAGATAAGCGAACATGACCATCTGCAGGGACATCAACACGCCTTGCACACCGTTAGGCATGAAGCCGCCGTGGGTCCAGAGGTTGGAAATCCCCAATGCCACACCGTCGTTACCGAAACCAAAGGCAATGATGCCGATACCGCCCAACACCATGGCAATGATGGTGACGATCTTGATCAGGGCGAACCAGAATTCAAACTCACCAAAGGCCTTGACCGCGATCAGGTTGATCGAACCCATGCTGACCAACGCGGCGAGCGCCCAGATCCAGCGCGGTACATCGGGAAACCAGACGCCCATGTACACCGCCACGGCAGTGATCTCCGCGACACAGGTCACCAGCCACAAAAACCAGTAATTCCAACCCGTCAGGAAACCCGCCAGCGGGCCGAGATAGTCCTGGGCATAACGGCTGAACGATCCGGCAACCGGGTTGTGCACGGCCATCTCGCCGAGGGCGCGCATGATCACCAGGATCGCCAGACCGCCGATGATGTAGGAGAGCATGATGGCCGGGCCAGCCATTTCAATGGCCTTGGCCGAACCCAGAAACAGGCCGACACCGATACAGGCACCGAGCGCCATCAGGCGGATATGCCGTTCACCGAGTTCGCGTTTGAGCGGGCCGCCCTGAGCGGTCTCGCCATGGGGCAAGTGATTGCCTGTTGGCATAGGGGTACAACCTCGTCTTGTTATTGGATATGACCACCGAGTGTTGAAGCGCCGGCTGATAAGCCATGGCTTCCCGTAACCGGTCCGACTTCGTGGGTAGAACCGTCTGGCAGGAGGGAACCTGCGAGATCAGCGGGGGGTGCAGTATAAAAAGCTCGCAGCAGATATTTTCACTCTATAAACCACAAAATTCAGGCGTACTTCTCGACAAAAGCGCAATTTACGGAGATAGATTGACTGGATTTTGTAGGATTTTCTGCTATTCAAAGCGGCGCCGAGTATTGCACGGTATTGGTGCGGCGTCATTCGCGCCGTTTGGCAGCGGTTTACCCGTCGACATGTCTAGCTCAGCCGTTTCAGAGCAACTCACTCCATAATGGTGACGAAATCCCCTGTGGCGAGGGATTCATCCCCGTTCGACTGCCAAGCAGCCGAACGGGGCGGTGCGACGTTTCGCTAAATCCCCTCGCCACAGATGAATCCACCTATACAGGTAGCCCGCCGCCTCTCCCTCCATCCTGCCAGCCACCGATCAAAGTGGATCCACGATGATTGGGCCTTCACAATTTTTTCACCATCGCCAACCACCGACTAAGCTTCAGACAAGTCCGATCAATCTGCGTGAATGGATCAGTCGACTATGGGCGCTTTATGGCAAACCGATTCGAGTAAAACTGTGGTCCCGACTGAACGAGTGGATGAAGAAGCGCCTTTACCTGAAAAACCCCGCCGTAGCCGACACGGCTGGAAGGCTTTCTGGTTGTTGCTGCTGATTATTGCGGTCGTCGTGGGTCTGGCGGCGTCCAAGGAGATGCGCACCTCCCGATTTCAGGCCCGGGAAATCAGCAAGTTTGCCAAAACCTTGAGTTATGAACTCAAACCCGGCCCCAGCGATGCGATTCACTACCCCGGCGCCGGGCCGTTCGATCTGCGCCTGGGCTACAGCTCCCTGGGCGAGTTCCTGCCGCGCTTGCTCAAGCGTGATTACGTGATTTCCGCCCAGACCCGCTTTTCCCCGGCGCTGATGAACTACACCGACAAGGGCTTGTTCGTGCCCTATGCGGAAAAGATCCAGGCCGGTTTGTCGATCACCGATTGCAAGGCGGCGCCGCTGTACCAGTTCAACTACCCGCAACAGCTCTATTCCAGCTTCGAGTCGATCCCGCCAGTGGTGGTCAACAGCTTGCTGTTCATCGAAAACCGCTTCCTGCTCGACCCGCACCAGCCCCTGGCCAACCCGGCGGTGGACTGGCCGCGGTTCGGCATGGCGGCCTATACCCAGGTTGCCAAGATGTTGCACCTGCCCGGCCAGTCGGCGGGCGGCAGCACCCTGGCGACGCAGCTTGAGAAGTACCGGCACTCGCCCGATGGCTTGACAGCGTCGGGTGGAGAGAAAATCCGCCAGATGATTTCCGCCAGCGTACGCGCCTATCAGGAAGGGCCGGAAACCCTCAAGGCCCGGCAGAATGTGGTACGCGATTACCTCAACAGCGTGCCTCTGTCGGCGGTGCCGGGTCACGGCGAAGTGCACGGCATGGCCGAAGGCTTGCGCGTCTGGTACGGCGCCGACTTCAACAAGGCCAATGAACGCCTGGCCAGCAACGCGACAGATCCACAGAGCCTGGCGGAAAAAGGCCTGGCCCTGCGCGAAATGTTGTCATTGATGATCGCCCAGCGCCGCCCTTCCCATTACCTGACCAAGGGTCGCGAGGAACTGGCCACTCTTACCGACAGCCATATCCGCCTGCTGGCGCAGAACGGCGTGATAGACAGACCTTTCGCCGATGCGGCACTGGCCAGCAAGGTCACGTATCGAGACTGGTTGACCCAGCCGACTATTCAACCGATCGAAACCAACAAGGGCATCAGCGTGGCACGCAGTCGCCTGGCCGGGTTACTCAACCGCCCGCTGTACGACCTCGACCGCCTCGACCTCTCGGCCACCAGCACCCTGCAGGGTGACCTGCAAACCCAAGCCACCGCATACCTCAAGCGCCTGGCCGATCCGGCCTTTGCAACAGAGATCGGCCTGATGGGCGAGCGCTTGCTGACCCCCACCAGTACCACCCAGGTGCGTTACAGCTTCACCCTTTTCGAGCTGACCCCGGACGGCTCGCGGGTTCGGGTGCAGACCGACAGCACCGATCAGCCGTTCGACATCAATGAAGGCAGCAAGCTGGAATTGGGCTCCACGGCGAAAATGCGCGTGCTCACCACCTACCTGCAAATCATTGCCGAAATACACGACAAATATGCCGGCATGACCGTTCCGGAATTGAAGAAAGTCGAGGTGCCGGAGCAGGATCGCCTGAGCCGCTGGGTCGTCGATTATCTGATCCAGAACAAAGACCGCAGCCTGCCGCCCCTGCTCGACGCCGCGCTGGACCGCAAGTATTCCGCCAGCCCAGGCGAAGCATTTTTCACCGGCGGTGGTCTGCACACGTTCAATAACTTCCGCAAGGAAGACAACGGCCGCTTGCCGACCCTGCGCGATGCCATTCGGGAGTCGATCAACCTGCCGTTCATTCGCCTGATGCGTGACCTGGTGCGCTACACCACCTACTCAGGCCCCAACAGCAGCGCCGAACTGCTCAAGGACGACCGCGATCCACGGCGTCAGGAATACCTGGCCTCCTTCGCCGACCGCGAGGGTACGTCGTTCCTGCTGAAGTTCTGGAAGAAGTACAAAAACAAGGACACCCAGGCGCGGCTCGAAACCTTCCTCGATGGCATGCGCCCGACGCCGATCCGCATGGCCGCCGTGCACCGTTACTTGCTGCCGCAAGCCAGTCAGCAAAGCTTCAACACCTTCGTGCGCTCGCACCTCTCGGGGACCAAGCTCACTGAAAAACTCACCGACGAACGCCTTGAACGACTCTATCTGGCCTACGGCCCCGGCACCTACGACCTGCCGGACCAGGGCTTCATCGCCAAGGTGCACCCGCTGGACCTGTGGATGATGGGCTACCTGCTCAACCACCCGGATGCCACGTTCAAGGACATCGTCAAGGCGAGCCAGTTCGAGCGCCAGGAAGTCTACAGCTGGCTGTTCAAGAGCCGGCACAAGGGCGCCCGCGACAACCGCATCCGCACCATGCTGGAGATCGAGGCGTTTCTCGACATTCACCAGCGCTGGCAGAAAGTCGGCTACCCGTTCGACCATCTGGTGCCGTCGCTGGCCACCGCCATCGGCAGCTCCGGCGACCGCCCCGCCGCCCTGGCCGAGCTCATCGGCACCATTCTCAACGACGGCGTACGCATGCCGACGCTGCGTATCGACAGCCTGCACTTCGCGGCCAACACGCCGTATGAAACCAAACTGATCAATGACCCGGATGTGGGCAAACGGGTGATGCCGTCCGAGGTCGCCACGGCCTTGCGCGAGGCCCTGTCCCAGGTGGTGGATGCCGGTACCGCCAGGCGGGTGGCCGGGACTTTCACTACGCCAGATGGCAAAACCCTGGCCATGGGCGGCAAGACCGGCACCGGCGATAACCGCATCGAAGCGGTCGGCTCGGGCGGACGCATTCTGAGTTCAAAATCGATCAACCGCACCGCCACCTTTGTGTTCTACATCGGCGATACCCACTTCGGCACCCTCACCGCCTTCGTGCCAGGGCGGAGCGCCGAGAGTTTCACCTTCACTTCCGCACTGCCCGTGCAAGTGCTCAAGGGCATGGCACCGATTCTCAACCCCTACCTGCAACCAGGTACTCACACGCAGTGCCTGCCGATTGAAATGGTGCGACGCTGAGGATGCTGCCCGCAAGGGCAGCCCCATAGCGTTATCAGGCCGCTCGTGGGCCATAACTATTTATCGTTTATATTCAAAATCAAAAGCACCCCGCCTAATCAATACGAAATAACCTACGAACAATTCCGGCTTTTTATTTAAGCCCCGAGCGATACGCTATTTATCTTTCAACCACGCCAGATAAATAGTGATGCCAAACTTAAACTCCGTCGCCCCGCCTATTACAGAAACAAATAAAGGACGTCATTACGAACTCATCAAAAGTGCAATCAGCCCTCAATTCAAAAAAGCGTCCCCGGATCGTGCGCGAGCGCTGAATACAGCACCTCTGGCAATCCAGAGCTGGTTTGGTGCCGCCGGCCACGACGCACTGAAAACCGCCAACCTGCAAGCCTGGGAAGCACAGAATCAGGTAGATCAGACATTCGGAAAGTTACAGGATATTTATACTTTCGCCGAACCCCTGCTAAAAGCCAGGCTTAAAGAAACACATGGAATTGACGTGGATGTACGGTCCACTTATTTGCGTCTTTACTTCCCCAAAAAAACGCCGTGGTATGCCATTGACATACAACCGGGTTATGCCAGCCGAACCGTGTCTTTGCTGGATGCAGCACTGCACAACTTTGCGCAATCCGAAACATTTACCACCGATTCGGACTACATCAGCAAGCCTGATGCAAACGGGCACTTCGATGTGCCCCCCCTCAAGACCAGGATGTCGATCGATCAATTCAAGCAACTGTGCAGGGAGTTGGACATCGGGACCCGATACAACCGATACCTGCAGAAATATTTGTTACCTCAAGAACCGGTTTCGCAAGCCGTGCTCGAACAAAAAGCAACCAGCAGCCAGAAAGCCGCACTGAACGCCACCGCCCACATGGCCCTGATGAAAAAGGACATCAGCGTCAACGCTTTCAACGTCGTGCGCGCAATGATCGCAGGGCAAGCGGGTCCTACCCTCGACGGCAAGGTCATGCAGTGTTCCGGGCTCTCGCTGCTGGATGCGTCCCTGACCGGTATCGTGCTGTTCACCGCCGTAACCGAACAAAGCCGAGGCACCGACAGGCTGATTGCCTATGTACCCCACGACCCCGAGCATCCGTTGAAAGAATATGCCTCGGGGCTCGAGTTTGTTGTGGAACTGACGCGGCAGCTGCGGGAGAACAAAACCCTCCCATCGTCCCGAAGCAACTATCGGCAGTTTTTCAGCCAGTTCATCGATCAGCAACAACGCGGGCATTTTTTCGCCGATCTGGAACAGCGCCTGAGCGTGGTGCAATGGCATGAGAAAGATCATCTCGATCCCGGCCCCTCATGGCGGACAACCTCCGTGGACAAGCCGAACCTGGAATTCCGGGTTTCGCCCATCGACAAAGACCTCTGGCAGCATCTGTACCAAAGCAAAGTCAACAAGATCGTCAACGACGCGCGGGAAATCGCCGTGTCGACCGCCAAGGCTGACGACGACGAACGCTGGGCCTGGTGGGACAACTTCAAGAAAATGCTCTCGGACATTTTCAATGCGGCCCTGCTGGTGCTCACCCCCTTCGTGCCGGGGTTGGGTGAGTTGATGCTGGCCTATACCGCGTATCAACTGACCACCGAAGTGGTCGAAGGCATCGTGGACCTGACTGAGGGGCAATGGACCGAATTGGCCGAACATGTGGTGGGCGTTGTGACCGACGTCATCCAACTGGCTGCGTTTGGTGCCGGTGCTGCCATTGGCAACGAGTTTCGTCTCAAGCTCTCTCCATTTGTCGAAGGCCTCAAGCCCGTCACGCTGCCCGATGGCAAACCGACGCTGTGGCACCCCGACATCGCGCCTTATGCGCAAAAAGACCTGCGATTGCCGGACCATTCGATTCCGGATGCGTTGGGGCTGCATGAGTATGCAGGCAGAAAAATACTACCGCTGGACGGACAACATTACGAAGTCCGCCACGATTCTGATCTGGGCCAACACCGTATCCAGCACCCTGCTCGAACCGAAGCCTATGCGCCGCAACTCAAGCACAACGGCCGAGGCGCCTGGGTCCATGAAGGCGAAAATCCGCAAGAATGGAACAGTGCGACCCTGATGCGCCGGATCGGCCATGCCACCGACGGCCTCAGTGCCGAACAACTCGAAGTCATCCGTCAGATCAGCGGCACGGATGAAGATTCGCTGCGCTATATGCATGTCGAGAACACCGAGCCGCCATTGCTACTGGACGACACCCTCAAACGCCAGCGGGCATTCAATGATGTCCAGGCCGCCAGCGCCGACATTCGCGGGGGCAGACCTCTGGATCCGTCGTCCTACTGGTTTGAACAGCTGGTCACCGAATTGCCCGGTTGGCCGTCCGACTGTGCGTTGAGGGTCTACCAACAACCCGACCTGCGTGGGCCGGCCCGTACCTTTGGCCATGCTGAGGCGAATCCGGAACATACGCTGACTATCAGTCTTGGTGAGGTGATGGCCGGCAACCTGCCAGAACGGCTGATCGCATTTCTGAATGAGGCGCAACTTGAGCAGCTGCTCGAAGCAAAAGTGCCAAAGGCGCAACAGCTGCAAGCTTTGCGCGATCGACTGGATGAACAGGTTACAGGACGCAGCACCGACCTCTCGGAGTACACCTATCGACTTCGTGAGGCCAGCGATGATCCTCGAGTTCAACACTTGCAAACTCAGTATCCGGCGCTGCCCACCGCCATTGCCGAGCGCCTGGTTGCACAGGCCGCCAAACGTGAACGCCAAGCGCTCGACCAACAGCAACGCCTGCCGTTGAGCCTCAAGACCCGCGCGCGTGAGTACGAGTTCGAAACCCTGGCCGTTCGGGCCTGCGAGGGTTTTCACCACAATGAGCGCCTGTCGCCCGACACCGAAAGGCTGGCCCTGAATGCACTGTTTGCACAAAGCGACGATTACAAGAACCTGCGCGTCGACATACGCGACGGCACATTCGAAGGTCCGCTACGTTGCAGTGTCGGACCTGCGGATGCGGCGAACGTATGGATTCTTTTACGTAACGAATATGGCCTTTATGACATCCACGATGGCGGCCATCGACAGCGCTTCGAGGCCCTCGATCTGTATGAGTCGCTGCTGCGGATCATTCCCGAGCAAGCCGGCGGCGAACCGGGTTATGTCCCCGGTCAGGGGCAGGCATTGAGGAAGTGGCTGATCGAACGGACCGAAGCGGCGCAGAGACGCCGTGACTGGCTGTTGAAGCCGTCGATCCGTCCAGTGCCCACGCAAGAAACGGTGTACATGTTGCACGCCTTCAAATGGTTCAGAACTCCCGAGACCTTCGAGCAAACAGTGCAGGCGCTATACCCGGCTCTCAGCGAGCGGGAGCGCATCAACTTCATCAACTCCCTGCCGCCTTCCGAAAGCGATCGCTTGAAGATTGTGAGTAGACTGGCTAACGAGTTGGAAACACTTCGCAGAATGCTCAACAACTGGGAGGGTAGCTTCGGTGATCTCTCCGAGGGTCAATTGCCCCCTCGAGAGGTCAGGTTTGTCAGGGAGCGCCTGATGGAATGCTTCCGGCGAACACCCCGTTCATTCGACGAACCGGGCATTGGCCACGAAGGGGGTTATACGCTGGATCTGTCCAGTGAGAACCAGCCAATAAACCTGCGTACCGGATGGGTCGACCTGCCGGAGGAAATGGCCCCCTATCTAAAGCAGATCACCACGCTGAACCTGGACAATACGATCCTGCCGACAGCCCCTCGCGCGTTTCTGAAGGATTTTGCGCAGCTTCGCCAGTTCAGCGCGCGAAACTGTTCCCTGAAAGATATTCCGGATTCGATCTCTCAAATGAAGAAACTCGAAACCCTGCGCCTGAGCGGCAACGACATCACGCTGAATGATGTTTCGGTCTCGCATATACAGGATCTGACCCGCCTGCAGACCCTTCAACTCGATCACAACCCACGGCTGGGTCAGGCGCCGAACGTCGATCGCATGCCCCGTCTGAAAATCCTCAACCTGGCCCACACCGGCCTCAAGGAATGGCCTGAAGGATTGTTGAAAGTCCACCGACCTCGCGGTTTTTTCCTCGACCTGCGCGGCACCGCGATCGATACCGTCCCCATCGTCGTTGCGAAATCGGAAGAAGCGTGGTTGATCGCCCGTGCACGGATCAACCCCGGCCAGCTGCGTTTGGCCGACCGTGAGACCCTGTTCATATACCGAGAAGCGGCGGGTCTGCCACGACAGAACAGCTATGCACCTCTCGCCGCCAATGCGCGCGCCAAATGGCTGATGCCGGACGAATCCTGGCTGTGGGGTAATAACGTCGAGGACTTGGGGGCCTATCGAGAAGAAGCCTGGGATAACCTGATCAACGAGCCCAACTCCGAAGGCTTTTTCAGGATCATCGACAGCTTGACCGAGTCTGCCGATTACCGGACGGGAGAACCAACGCGAGAGCAACTGACCCGGCGAGTCTGGGACCTGATCGATGCCATGGAACTGGATAGCCAATTGCGCGAGCAGTTGTTCAACCTCGCCACAGAACCGACCAGTTGCGCCGATGCCAGCGCCGAAGTCTTCAATATCATGGGGCTGCAGGCACTCATTACCCAAGCCTATGACTACTCGACTTCAACCGCCGAAATCGAACGCAAACTGGTGACTCTGGCCAAAGGTGCCGCCCGGCTTGAGCGGGTCAACGAAATCGCCCGCAAGGACTCACTCTCGCGTGCAAGCAGAGCGGAGGAAGTCGAGATTTACCAGGCCTATCAAACTGCACTGGCGCCTCGCCTCGGCCTTCCCTGGCAGTCCGGTCACATGCTGTACCGCGGCATAGCCGATGTCAGCGATAAAGCCATCGATGAGGCTTACATCACCGTTATCAACCAGGAAAAGGGTAACGGACTGATCGATGGCATGCTTGAACAGCCGTTCTGGGAAAGGTACCTGCGAGAGAGTTTTACCTCGGCGCTCGAGTACAACGATCGGTTCTACGAGCGGGAACTGAACAGTCTGGAGGATCGACGAGCCCTCATGTCCATGAGCGAAGAAGACTATTCACGGGAGATCGTGGAACTGGGGGACAGAAGGCTGGATCTGAGCCGAAGCCTGACCCGGTCGGTGCTGCAAAAGTACGACCTGTAAATAGCTGTCTGACTTGAAGTGAAAACCGCCCGACTCCCTCCGGGCGGTTTCCATTAGCATTCAGACTTCGGAGTCCCAGATCACGGTGACGTTGCCGGCATAGCGCTTCGCCTGGCCGGGCTGGAGCATCTGTTCAAGGTAGAACGCCGGAACTTCGAAATGGAGAGTCCCGGGCTCTCGGTCCAGGAAATGCCCCGGTTGAAATACCGTGCCCTGGGTGCTGTCCGTCAAGGGTCGGCGCTTGACCGGTTGGCCGGCGTTATCGGTGATGCCGTGGGGCAGGCTGACGCTCATGTAGACTTGGGGAAACGTCGAACCACTGTCGGCATCACGCAACGCACAGGCGCCGACTCCCCCATACTGGCACTGAAAGAACATCTTGAATTTTGAAGACGTTGAAATGTTGAAGGTCTGGTCCCGGAACAATCGGGCTGGCCGGCGTCCTTCCTGCAGCCAGGCTTGCCAACCCCCTTGCGGGACCAATTCGATTCTTTGCCCCCCGGGCGGAAGGTCGACCTTGAGCATGTGCTGAACATCCAGCACGAACCTGAATGTCAGGCTGGGATTGTCCGGCAGCAGGTTGTCGCCCATGTCGAAATCGCCGCCCGGCCCGACGGCGTACCTCAACTCGCCAGTGTAAATTCCCGCCGACATGGTCAATGGATTGGGGGTACGCAGTTCGTAGCCCACGTCCAGATAGTCATAGGACATCCACGGAATCAGGAACGCGGCCTGTTTGCTGCAGGCTGATTCGACTGGTGTTCTCCAGAAAAACTTATAACTGTCTGGAGTAAGGCTCGAATGCGAGCCTTCCTGACAGGGGCTGGGCGCGCGCCCCCACGAAAGGCCGCCCCAAAGTTGAGTGTGCCCTTCCTGATCATTCGAAGCTCCCGTCAGATTCACTGCCGTGTCGCTCAGAACATATTGAGATCCGATGGCTCCAATCCTTAACTCCACCGTATGTGCTTCGCCCGTTACGACGTTCAACACGGCCAGGCTACGCCACTGGGCCGGCGCCTTGAGCGTCGCCCCGGCACGCTCGGGCGCGCCGGGCTCGATGGAATGGCTTGCCGAAAAGCGCAGGGGAAGCCTCAGGCCGGACAGATTGTGGGGCTTGCAATCAGCCACGTAAGTGGCGCAATGACCGCTCTGCGGGGTTTGGTTGACGAACTGATTGTTTTGCGGATTGGCAGGATCCGGAACGAAACTGGCGCGGATCTCCTGGGTTATCGCCTGCGCTGACAACGAAAATATCCCACCGAGCACATAAGCAACGACGCATCTTTTACTGATCTTATTCAATTTCCGACCCCTTGGAATCATTCTCACATCCTTGCACTAAAGACCTTTTTTCTTGCGCCTTGGATTTCCTCTCACGCCCCTGGGGCCGCGACATTGAAGATGATATTGACGGTGCCGTAGTAATCCCCCGGATAGTATGTGCTGTCGTCTCTGGGTTTGATTTCCAGCATCACCCGAGCGCCACCCCTTGCCTCTTCTGCAGTCACAACTTGCTGAGGAACGGGGTGATGGCTGAGTTCCTTGCCATTGAAGCTGACCAGTAAATTGATGTTCTCCCGGGAGTCTCGCCCATTGGCCAGATGGGGGTAACTTTCCAGGCGCGCCTCAATGGCACTGCTGTCATGTTTGACGTCGAAAGTCCTGCGTAAACCGCCAAGCTTTCTAGTGTTCACATCCCAGGGCAGCACTTGCTCCCGGTGAATCCAGTTGGGTTCACTGGGTATGACATAGAAATTCAAAGTGGGAATATTCACAGAAACGAAGAACTCGATTTCTTCCCGTGCGGCGAATGCCCAGGCGCTCATCAACGCCAGCCCACTGGCCGATGTCAGAGCGATCCATTGTCTGATCATTGTCCGATACCCGTTACATGCAAGAGAAAACAGCGAAGGAGACGTGCGCAGGTTCACTTTCAACCGGCAACACGCAGGTTCTTTTTCGTGTCGCCCTCCACCAGAATGAATCGGTACTCACGCCCGGTCTTCTTCTCGAATTCAAACGACTTGCCCGCCATGACGTGATGTTTAGTTGTCGGCTCGCAGTCGTTCTCCACGGCTTTTGAACAATTTTTGAACTCATCGATCACCACCACCGTGTTGCCGTTGTTGCGCACTCTGTAGATGCCTGCACTGTCGTCGATCACACTGTCGAAACGCGCATCCTTGGGCCGCACGAAAAAAATCGTGCCGAAACCGGCCATCACGTTGACGCCCGCGGTCAGGGTCTTTTTGTAGTCTTCGCGCTCTTCGCTGGACACCGCGAACTCGTCTTCCTTTTCCGGCACCACCGGCACGAAACGCACCCGGAAATAACGTTCCTTGTCCCGCTCACCCATGAACAACAACCGGGTGCCCTGCATGCCCTGGGCCGGAATGATCAGACGGGCCGGACTGGCCATCAGACCGTCCCGGGCACTGGCATCGGCTTGTACCTTGACCGGCACTTCGGAAGACGTGCCGTCGGCGTTATAGATGATTTCCAGCACGTTGATCTTGACGAACGCCGTGCTGTCACCGCTGTTGTACACCCGTTTCAAGTAGGTACTTTTATCGCCGGCCAGATAGTCATACACCACGCCAATATTGATATTCGGGCCGGCTTGCGCACTTTGAAAAGGCAAACAGGCGGCCAAGAGCAGAACGAGTCGCTTCATCTGAAAAAACCTCAACTTAAATACAATGACTCATCAGGGGATACGATCAAATTTCCGAATCCCAAATAACTAAGACAGTACCGGAATACCTGAACCCCTTATGGGCCTTCAATATTCGATCTGTATTGGCTTTATTGATTTCAAAATGAAGTACTCCCGGCTTGCGTTCGACGTAACTTCCAGGTTGAAAAATGACGGCACCCGACGGCGTGGGTAAAAGTTCCTGCTGCTTTACAGGCCTTCCATTGGAGTCGGTCAATCCGTTCGGCAAGCTCACGCTCACCTTGAAGGGAGTGCCGTCAGTGGTTGCATCATTCATTAAAATGCACTGGGCCGTTCCAAGGCCGCACTCCAGATACATCTTGAACCTGGAACTGGCTGTCATTAGAAACGGTTGATCGCGAAACAGTCGTTCTGGCGCACGCCCCGAGTTCAGCCAACGCTGCCAGCCGCCTTCGGGCTGCAAGGCAATCTGGTTGCCACCCGGAGGAAGCTCGACCTTGAGCATGTGTTGCACATCCAGAGCAAAATCCAGGATCAGAATCGAGTCATCCGGGACCATGGCATCACCCATGTCGAAAGCGCCGCCCGGACCAATGTTAAATTGCAGTGCGCCGATATACCGCCCGGTGGACATGCCCAAAGGATTGGGTGTTCGCATTTCATAGGCAAAGTCCAGCGTGCGGTAGGAAAAGCCCGGAATCAAAAACGACGCTTTTTTACTGCACACTCCATGAACCGGGGTTTTCCAGAAAAAGCGGTAAGAGCTTTCGCCAAAAGCCCCTACCCCACTGTATTCACAAGGAGGCGGCGCATAAACCCAACTCAGCCCTCCCCACAATCGATGGTGGCCCTCCTGGTTACTGGCCGCTCCCGTCAGGTTTTTCGCGGTATCGCTGAGCAAATACTCGGTGCCGATACCGGAAATCCGAATCTCAAGCCTTTCCGCTTGCCCGGTATCAGCATTGGTGACAGTGATCGGCGTCCAGCCTGCCGGCACCCTGAACATCGCGCCATTACGCTCGGAAGCACCGGGCTGGATCGAATAGGCTGAATTAAAGTTGATGGGCAGCCTGATGCTGAACACTCCATTGGCCTGGCATTCACCGGGATAGTCCGCGCAATAACCACTGATCGGGGTGGTGTTGATGAATTTATTGCTGTTCGGATTGGCCGGGTCAGGCCTGAACATCGCCGTGATTTCCTGAGTGACCGCATGCGCAGGCACCACCGTAATCACCAGCAGTAACGCAAGCCATTGGCCAAGCCTTCGTAGCCGCCCGGTCGAGACAGTACGTTCGATCGTTGAAGATAAATGCTCCATCAACCTGCCTTCTCCTGAGTGATGGTCGCGTCGGCCAGGGTGTCCGGGCTGCAACGCAGATCCCCGATCATCAGCACGTTGTTCTCCACCCGTCCCTGCTGCGGATCGAGGCGGAACTGGCACAGCAACTGATCGGCGTAGCGTACCTCCAGCGTCGGTGAACCGGCGTTCATTTCCATGGAGAAGAATCCGTCCACTTCGCTCACCCCGCGACTGGCGTGATTGATGACGTGGTGCCCCTTGAGCGGACGCCCTTGCGGGTCGAGCAGGCGGCCGAGCACAGTCAGGGTTTTCATCACCCGCACCTTGCGGTACTCCACGCCGCCCTTGTTCATGTGATAGCGGGTGCGCGCCGGTTCGATGGCCGCCGCCGGCACGTCATTGCCTTCGAAGTCGAAGCTGACCGAACTGTTTTTGTAGGCGGTCAGGGGGATGAAATTTCGCCCCGGTCGCAAGGCCGCGCTGCCGCCGCTCAAGTCGTCGGCGCGCAGGGCGATGCCATCGATGTCGGACTCGACATCCACGATCATTCCCGCCCCTCGCCCCTGATGCTGGCTGGTCATCACGATCTGCTGCCCGCCGATGGCCACGGTGCTGTCGAGGTTCAGGCCGCCGGTGTAATTGCCGTTGTAGGAAGAACGCTGAACGAAACCATCGCCATTGACGCTATCGGTGCCGAAATACGCCTGACCGTTCAAGCCGATCCCGTAGGTGTCGGTGATCATGGTCGCCGCCACGCTTTGCAGAACATGATCCTCAAGGGTTTTGCGGTAACCCAGCGAGGCGTTGTTGTCGCGGCTGCCGTCCCGGGCGGTCCGTGTGCCGATGCTGCCGGAAATCTGCTGGCCGGGGCCGCCAAGCGCCACGTTGAGGCTCAGGTCCACGCCACGGTTGCGCGCATCGCCACTGCTGTAACTACCGGGCCGGTCGAACACCGACAACCGCCAATTGGCGTCACTGCCCAGTATCGTGGTGCGTTGGGTCCAGCCCAGGTCGACGCCAACGCCTTCGACGTTACCTTCACTGTGGGCAACCCGGGCGTTGATCGAACTGTTACGGCTGATGCGGTGGTTCAGCGCCAGCGAGGAATTGCTGGTCTGCCCGGTGAACACGTTGCGCTGACGAATGCGCGTGCCGTCCGGCAGGGTGTCGTAGGTGTTGGTGGTGTCCAGCCAGCTGCGGTTGTGGCTGATCACCAGACTGCCGGCGCCATAGTTATAGAGGCCTTGCAGATCGAGCCCGGTGCCGTGGTCTTCGGTCTGGTAGAAATTGGCGTACATACTGGTGCTGTTGGCCAGGGTCCAGTCGATGGAGGTGCCGTATTGCAGCTTCTCCCGAACCTGGCGTGCCGAAAGCCCGAGGATCACCCGGGGATGCAGCAAGTAGTTGAGCGAAGCCCCCGCCGTGGCATCGCCGCTGGCCTGTTTGTCCCAGTTACTCAGCAGTTTGGTTTCCTGGCCGGCGAACAGGTTGTAGCGCCAGCGCTCGTCGGGGTTGCGCCAGTTACTAGGTTTGTAGACCAGTTCCTGGGTGGTCGAGGTGACCTGACCGTCCTCGATCAGGCGCACTTCCACTTCATAAATGCCACCGGGCAAGGGCCGGGTATCGAGGGTCTGCAAGCCGGCGGGCACCGACTGGGTGTTGATCAGCAGACCGTCTCGATAAATTTCCACCGAGGCCTGGCGGTTGGCGGTGACATAAATCGGATAGACACTGGGATTCTGCAGGTCGATCGCCAGGCTGTCGGAACTGCCGTACATCACACCAACGGTGGTGTCGGGGCTGGTGCCGAATGAGCGGGGCTGCCGGGTCAGGCCTTCTGACGTGGGGGTGAAATAGCCCAGCCGCAGAAAACTGCCTTGCAGCTCGCGCTGGGTATGCAGTTCGTACACCGCGTGATACAGCTTGTCGTCCGGGCCGCCGAGACGCGCCAGTTGCATGTTGAACGTCTGGCTCCAATTGCCCAGACTGCCGTTGGCTTCCAGGCCGAACCGTCCACCCAGATCCTGCTCCTGACCGCCGTTGAGGTTCAGCTGGTTACGCACGATCAGGCCGGTGCTGCCATGTTCCGGCTGGTCGTAGTAACGCTTGGCCTCGGTGTCACGTTCGGCATTTTCGGTAAGGATGGAGACCAGGGAGTTTTCCAGGTTGTAGTGCACGGCCAGCATTTGTTCGGGGCATTGGCTGGCACACGGTCCCAGCGCTACGCCGGGCTTGAGATAGCTGGCCCATTTTTCCCGCTCGGCGGCGCCGAAACGGTTTTCACTGGTGTCGGTGAATTCGAGCAGGGTGATGCGGTCATCGCGGGACAGCACGATCATCGCTTCGCCCAACGGCTGCTGGTCGAGTTCGACCCGAACAGCCAGAGGGACATCAAAAAAGTGCTCTTCAAAGTCTTTTGGCAGGCCTTTGGCCTGCGCGAGCAAACTGCGCGGCGTCGTACCCGCAGGTTCGGGAGCCGCTACTGCGCCAGCACAAAACAGCAACGCAAGCGCAGCCGCGATGGGGGTCATCGGGAACATGAACACGGACTCTGATTGCGAACGGAAAAAGTCCGGCTGACAGACGTCTGCGTCAGTCAGCCGGCTTTTGTTACTTCACGGGTTAGAGCGCGGCGCCGACAGGAGGAACTGCGTCGAACATCATGGTGACTGCGCCGGTGTAATCGCCCGGGGTGAAGTTGGTGCCGGCGGCGGTGATGCGCAGCGGTGCACGGTAGTTCACATCGGACTCGGCTTCACCCACGACCATTTGCGGGGTCTGGGTCAGTACCTTGTTATTGAACTCGACTTTAAGATCGATGATGCTCGCACCGCCGACCAGTTTCGGCACGCCTTCCAGGTAGCCGTGAACCGAACCGTTGGTGTTGCGCACATCGAAGAAGCCTTCAACCGGTTTCATGGTGCCGGTGATCGGGCTGAAGCTCATGTCCTGATCCTTGTTGACCAGGTCGGCGTCAGTCGGCACCACATAGAAACCATTGGTCGGTACATGGGCGACCAGGCTGATGGAGTGACGGGCTTCACCGGCGGCAAATGCCACGGAGGAGCTCAAAGCCAGAACAGCCAGTGGGGCAGCGATTGCAATTTTCTTGAACATCGTTCAGTACCTGTTTTCTTTAAAGGATCGGTTCATTGGAAGTTCAAACAACGCCTACCCAGGGGTTGTGTTGGTTTGAACTTTCAACGCCGGGTCATGATCGACTGTTCGATCCGGAAAGTAAGCAGGCAACTTCCGACGATCGCGTAGTTAAACTACTTCGCAAGCGGAAAGAAAAAAGAATGAATAACAGAAAAACAAAACAGTAGCTGTAAGTTCTACCTTACATACAGTTTTCAGTTAAAAACCATACAGCAATCTCGACGACTGAATACGGGAACATGAGCTTTTTTTAGAATATTAGCTCCAATCAAATAGAGTGATGGCTTTAGCTTTCAGGTTTGCGATCGAGTCGAAAAATAAAAAATGGAATGCATTGCTGGAATCAGGATTTTCGTCGCCATGCCGAGCGCCATTCGTCGCCAGATGTAATTCATTCTCAACAAAAGCCTTGCCTTGCACTAAAGATATATCTTACGTTGTATCTAAATACGACGAGAGAACGCAGCCAATGAGAGACCATCATTCCCCCCACCGTGAGCACGGCGACAGCCGTGACGGCTTCGAGAAACGCCACGGCCGTGAACGCGGCGGTCGAGGCCCGCGAGTATTTGCTTCCGGCGATCTGAAATTACTGCTGCTGGCGCTGATCGCCGAGCAGCCCTGCCATGGCTACGACCTGATCCGCCAGATCGAAGGCATGTTCGATGGCGCGTACAGCCCCAGCCCCGGCGTGATCTATCCGACCCTGACGTTTCTGGAAGAAAGCGAAATGATCCTGGGCGATACAGAGGGCGGGAAAAAACGCTACAGCGTGACCGACGCCGGACGGCATTCGTTGATCGAGCAGGCGATCGCGCTGGATGGCGTGCGCATGCGCATCGAAGTCAGCAAGCGCTCATTGCGCGGCCATGACCGCCCGCCGGAGATTCATGAAGCGGTGCATAACCTGCGCCATGCCTTGCAAATGCACCACGGTCGCTGGAGCCCGGAAGAAATCCTGCGGGTACGCGATCTGCTCAACAACACCGCCAAAGCCATCGTCGACGGTCCCGCCGTGACGCCTGTTCAGGAGAGCGCCGAATGACCGAGATCATCGACCCGACCCAAACCATTCACCGTGTGATGCATGAAATCAAACGTCGTCGCCTGCAAGTCCTGCGTGTAGTCGATCTGACCCCGCGCATGCGTCGAATCACCCTGGGTGGGCCGGAGCTTGCGGGCTTCGTCAGTCTGGGCACGGATGATCACGTCAAGCTGCTGTTCCCGCAGAACACCGAACAGGCTGCCGCGCTGGAGAACCTGGTGCTGGGCGCCAGCAAGAATGACGGGACAATGCCTCCCATGCGCGACTACACCCCGCGTCGCTACGACCTGGAAAAACTGGAGCTGGACATCGACTTCGTGCTCCATGGCGACGGCCCGGCCTCGACCTGGGCCGAACAGGCCAGACCCGGCCAGTTCCTGCACATCGGCGGGCCACGGGGTTCGATGATCGTGCCGGACATTTTCGACAGCTACCTGCTGATCGGCGACGAAACCGCCCTGCCCGCCATCGCCCGGCGTCTGGAAGGCCTGGCAGCCAATCGGCGTGCGTTGGTGATCATCGAAGTGGAAAACGGCAAGGAACAGCAAGTGCTGCAGAGTGCTGCTGAGGTCGATGTGATCTGGGTACTGCGCGAAGGCGGCAAGGATCATTTGCTGACCACCGTGCGCCAGGTCAAGGTCCCGACCGGCAGTCTGTATGCCTGGGTCGCGACCGAGAGCAAAGTGTCGCGGCAGATTCGTCGGGTGTTGCTCGATGAGCATGGCCTTGACGATCAATTCGTCAAAGCGGTGGGCTACTGGCGGCTGGGGGACAGCGACCAGGAGTGACTTGCTCACTGGCCCTTTCGCGAGCAGGCTCGCTTCCACAGGGGGCCGGTGTACACCGTTCCGCTGTGGGAGCGGGCTTGGTCGCGAAGGCGATGTGACAACCGCTACAAATCCATGCCTTTGCCACCACGCCAGCGATCTATTCCGATCACCACCAACGCAATCACCACAAACCCCACCAGCAACCCACCCGCATTGATAAACACCTGTGGATAACCCAGCTTATCCACATCAATGAACGGATACGGATAAGCCGCCAGCAAATGCCCGCGCATCAACGCATAAGCGAAATACGCCAACGGATAAATCATCCACAGCGCAATGTGGCGCAAGCGCAACGTCCCCTTCGGCACCCAGCAGCACCAATAGATCAGAAACAACAGCGGCATGACGTCATGCAGCAACTCATCGGCGAGCCATTGCCAGCCTTCGGGATGCCACAAATGGCGCAGCAACAGACTGTAGGCCAGGCCGACCACGACGATGCTCACGGCAATGCCACTGCTGACCCACGGCTGTAAAAACCAGCGCCGTGCGGCCGATTCGCGGGACGTCAGTTCACAGGTCAGAACGGTCGCCACCAAGGTATTGGTCAGGACGGTGAAATAGCTGAAGAAGCTCACCAGTCCGCCCAACAGGCTGGCGGCCAAGGTCCAGCGTGAATAGAAAATCAGGTACAGCTGAATACTCAATCCGGCCCAGCCAAGGATGGCGGCCACGGCAACAAATCGACGCCGCGTGACTGATTGTTTGACCATATTCAGAGCGGGCGCTTGGTGCGCATCAACCTCACGTACAAGCGCTCGACCTTCTCCCGCGCCCATGGGGTTTTGCGCAGGAACGTCAGGCTTGACTTGATGCTCGGGTCACTCTTGAAGCAGCGGATGTCGATGCGCTCGGCCAGCCCCGACCATTCGTAGTGTTCAACCAGGGCGTTGAGGATTTGCTCCAGGGTGACGCCGTGCAGCGGGTCGTGGGTCTGTTCGGTCATGCCGGGCCTTCAGCGATGTAGGAATGGGAAGCCGCGCACCTTAGCCGAGGGTTTCGTTGGGGGGAAGCGGTCTGTTCAATGTAGGTGAACCGCGACAACTCTGTGGCATCGATCCTGCTCGCGAAGCAGCAATCATCCGCCTCACTGTTACCAAATCCGAAACGATGCATGTCATGAAAAGGCCTTTCTCTATTTGTAACAGAACATTATCCTTGCGCACGCTTTAGCTGAAACGCTTCCGCAAACGCCTTCAGTTCAGCTGTTTCCGTTCATTCCCCAAAAAAAGATCAAGAATGCCCGATTTACAAATCTCGAAAGACAGCGCTGTCTTTACGCCTGTCTTTCATCAAAAATCCCTGAGCCTCATCGGCGGTCTCACCGCGTTGAGTCTCGCCACCTGCGTCCAGGCCACCCCGGCCTTCGATAACAACTCACCCTGGATGCTCGGCGACTGGAACGGCACGCGCAGCGAACTGGCGGAAAAAGGCTACGACTTCAAAATCGATTACACCGGCGAAATGGGCAGTAATCTGCACGGCGGTTACGACCACGACCGTACCGCCCGCTACAGCGATCAGTTCGGCTTCGGCACGCATCTGGATTTGCAGAAGATCCTGGGCTGGCACGACGCGGAGTTTCAACTGACCATTACCGAGCGCAGCGGCAACAACATCAGCAACGATCGCATCAACGATCCGCGCGTGGGCGGTTTCACCTCGGCCCAGGAAGTCTGGGGGCGCGGCCAGACCTGGCGCTTGACGCAGATGTGGTATCAGCAGAAGTTTTTCGACCAGAAGCTGGACATCAAGGCCGGCCGTTTCGGCGAGGGCGAAGACTTCAACAGCTTCCCCTGCGACTTCCAGAACCTGGCGTTCTGCGGCTCCCAGGTGGGCAACTGGGTCGGTGACATCTGGTACAACTGGCCGGTCAGCCAGTGGGCGCTGCGGGTCAAATATCACCTGACGCCTGAACTGTACGCACAGGTCGGTGCCTATGAGCAAAACCCGTCGAATCTGGATCGCGACAACGGTTTCAAGCTCAGCGGCAGCGGCACCCAGGGCGCGATCCTGCCGGTCGAACTGGTGTGGACGCCGAAACTCAACGGCCTGCCGGGCGAATACCGCGCCGGTTACTACTACAGCAACGCCGATGCCACCGACGTCTACAAGGACAGCCATGGCCAGCCCGCCGCCCTGAGTGGCGAGGCTTACCGCAGCGCGTCGAGCAAGCACGGTGTGTGGCTCGGCATCCAGCAGCAAATCACCAGCGTCGCCAGCGATCACAGCCGGGGTTTGAGCGTGTTCGCCAACGGCACGATGCACGACAAGAAGACCAACGCCATCGACAACTACGTCCAGGCCGGTGTCGTCTACAAAGGTCTGTTCGATGCACGCGCCAATGACGACATCGGCTTCGCCCTGGCCCGCGTCCACGTCAACCCGGCCTATCGAAAGAACGCCGAGGCGACCAATCAGGCCCACGCCGTTTTCGTCTACGACGATCCGTCGTTCCTGCCGCCCCAGGACACCGAATACAGCGCCGAACTCTATTACGGCGTGCACGTCACGAACTGGCTGACCGTGCGCCCGAACCTGCAATACATCCGCCACCCCGGTGGCGTGGATCAGGTCGACGATGCGCTGATTGGCGGGATCAAGATCCAGTCGTCGTTCTAAGAATCACGCAAAAACCTGTGGGAGCGAGCCTGCTCGCGAAGAGGCCATCACATCCAACATCAGCGTCGGATGACACACCGCTTTCGCGAGCAGGCTCGCTCCCACAAGGGACCGCATCGACAGAACACCTTTTAGCTGAACCATGCCCACACAGGATCATCATCTACAGTGAACCTGCGCGGGACTCATCAAAACATCACGGAGAACCACACTATGAGCACTGAGGGTGCTTTGAGTCGAAGCCGTCTGCTACCGAGCCTGCTCGGTGTCCTGCTTCTGCTAATGGGCCTGGCCATGCTGGCCGGAGGGATCAAGCTGAGCCTGCTCGGCGGCTCGCTGTATTACCTGCTGGCCGGTATTGGCCTGACGCTGACCGGCCTCTTGCTGATCGCCGCCCGCCGCGCAGCGCTGGGCCTGTACGCACTGGTGCTGTTCGCCAGCACCGTCTGGGCACTGTGGGAAGTCGGCCTCGACTGGTGGCAACTGGTGCCGCGTCTGGCCATGTTGTTTGCCCTCGGCATCGTCATGTTGCTGCCATGGTTCCGTCGTCCGCTGTTGCGCGCAGGCGCAGCACCGATGGGCACAGGCGCGCTGAGCGTGGCCGTGGTCATCGCCGGCGCCACTGCACTGGCCAGCCAATTCACCAACCCCGGTGAAATCAAGGGACAACTGGACCGCGACAGCGTCCCCGGCATGACCAACACCGCGCCGGCCATGCCGGACGGCGACTGGAACTCCTACGGCCGCAGTGCTCACGGCGACCGTTACTCGCCATTGGCCCAGATCACCCCGCAGAACGTGCACAAGCTGGTGCCGGCCTGGACCTACCGCACGGGTGATCTGCCTGGGCCGAACGACCCGGGCGAAACCACTGCCGAAAACACCCCGCTGAAAGTCAACGGCATGCTCTATGTCTGCACACCGCACAGCCAGGTGATTGCGCTGGACCCGGACACCGGCAAGGAAATCTGGCGTTTCGACCCGAAGCTCTCCACGCAAAACGCGGCGAACTTCAAGGGTTGGGCGCACATGACTTGCCGTGGCGTGACCTATCACGATGACGCGGTGTATGCCTCCGAACAGAGCCCGACCGGCAGCGCCAGCGCGCCGGTAGCGAGCATCTGCCCGCGCCGCATTTTCCTGCCGACCGCCGACACCCGCCTGATCGCCCTCAACGCTGACACCGGCAAGATGTGCGAAGACTTCGGCGACAAGGGCCAGGTCGACCTGCGCGCCAACATCGGTGGCTTCACTGCCGGCGGCTACTACTCCACCTCGCCTCCCGCGGTCACCAAAGACCTGGTGGTGATTGGCGGGCACGTCACCGACAACGTCTCCACCGACGAGCCAAGCGGCGTGATCCGCGCCTTCGACGTGCACACCGGCAAACTGGTGTGGAACTGGGACAGCGGCAACCCGGACGACACCACGCCGATTGCCGAAGGCAAGGTCTACACCCGCAACTCACCGAACATGTGGTCCATGTTCGCCGTCGATGAAAAGCTCGGCATGCTCTACCTGCCGATGGGCAATCAGACCCCGGACCAGTTCGGTGGTGCGCGCACCCCTGAATCGGAACTGCACGCCGCCGGCCTGACCGCCCTGGACATCGCCACCGGCAAAGTGCGCTGGCACTTCCAGTTCACCCACCATGACCTGTGGGACATGGACGTCGGTGGCCAGCCAACCCTGATGGACCTGAAAACCGCCGATGGCGTGAAGCCGGCGGTACTGGCCTCCACCAAGCAAGGCAGCATCTACGTACTGGACCGCAGCACCGGCCAGGCCATCGTACCGATCAATGAAGTGCCGGTACCGCAAGGCGCGGTGGAAGGCGATCACACGTCGCCGACCCAGCCGAAATCCGACCTCAACCTGATGCCGCCACCGTTGCAGGAACGCGACATGTGGGGCGTGACCCCGTTCGACCAGTTGATCTGCCGGATCGACTTCAAATCCATGCGTTATGACGGTCCGTTCACCCCGCCGTCGCTGCAGGGTTCGATCGTGTACCCGGGCAACTTCGGTGTGTTCGACTGGGGCGGCATCTCGGTCGATCCGGTGCGCCAGATCGCCTTCGTGAACCCGAGCTACATGGCGTTCAAATCGAAGATGATCCCGGCCGCCGACATCGCCGCCCAAGGCCCGCGCAAAAGCGAAACCGAAGGCGTGCAGCCGAACAAGGGTGCGCCGTACGGCGTGATCCTCGAAGCACTGCTCTCGCCAATGGGCTTGCCGTGCCAGGCGCCTGCCTGGGGCTATGTGGCCGCCATCGACTTGACCACCAACGAAAAGATCTGGATGCACAAAAACGGCACCGTGCGCGACAGCTCGCCGGTTCCGATTCCACTGAGCATGGGCGTGCCAAGCCTGGGCGGCACCTTCACCACCGCCAGTGGCGTCGGTTTCCTCAGCGGCACCCTCGACCAGTACCTGCGTGCCTACGACGTGAAAAACGGCAAGCAACTGTGGGAAGGCCGCCTGCCGGCCGGCGCGCAAACCACACCGATGACCTACACCGGCAAGGACGGCCAGCAATACGTGCTGGTCGTGGCGGGCGGTCACGGCTCGCTGGGCACCAAACAGGGTGACTATGTGATTGCATACAAGCTGTCGGAATAAGCTTTAGCGGCAGTCAAACCAAAGGCGACTCCCTCACAGGCGTCGCCTTTTTCACGCCCCCCCAAAAGCACACTGTGGGGGCGAGCCTGCTCGCGAAAGCGCTGTATCAGTTAACACTTTATTGACTGACAGTCCGTCTTCGCGAGCAGGCTCGCTCCTACAGTTTGTCCGGCGTCGCCTCAAAGTCCAGCTAACCTGAATCCCTGCTGAACACACCTTCGAATGATCAATCAACCCCAAAGCATCATTGAAACCACCGCCAACCTGCCCCATCTAAGACCCATACCCATTGCGCAGGTGCCCCCATGAGCGACCAGCAAGAATTCCCCGAAGACTCCACCGAATATGCCGATCCGGAAAACGCCCCGCATCACTCCACCGGCAAAGGTCTTGCCCTGCCCGGCCAGAATCTGCCGGACAAGGTCTACATCATCCCCATCCACAATCGACCATTCTTCCCGGCCCAGGTGCTGCCGGTCATCGTCAATGAAGAACCCTGGGCGGAAACCCTTGATCTGGTCAGCAAATCCGAGCACCACTCCCTGGCCCTGTTCTACATGGACACACCCCAGGACAATCCGCGCCACTTCGACACCTCGGCCCTGCCGCTGTATGGCACGCTGGTCAAGGTGCACCACGCCAGCCGTGAAAACGGCAAACTGCAATTCGTCGCCCAAGGCCTGACCCGCGTCCGGCTCAAGACCTGGCTCAAGCACCATCGCCCGCCGTACCTGGTGGAAGTCGAATACCCGCACCAGCCCACCGAGCCGACCGATGAGGTCAAGGCTTATGGCATGGCGCTGATCAATGCGATCAAGGAGCTGCTGCCGCTCAACCCGTTGTACAGCGAAGAGCTGAAGAATTATCTCAACCGCTTCAGCCCCAACGACCCGTCGCCGCTGACCGACTTCGCCGCCGCACTGACTTCGGCCACCGGTAGCGAATTGCAGGAAGTGCTCGACTGCGTGCCGATGCTCAAGCGCATGGAAAAAGTCCTGCCGATGCTGCGCAAGGAAGTCGAAGTCGCGCGCCTGCAAAAGGAAATCTCCGCCGAAGTGAACCGCAAGATCGGCGAGCACCAGCGCGAGTTTTTCCTCAAGGAACAACTCAAGGTCATCCAGCAGGAGCTGGGGCTGACCAAGGACGACCGCAGCGCCGACCTGGAACAATTCGAGCAAAGATTGACCGGCAAGGTACTGTCGTCACAGGCGCAAAAGCGCATCGAAGAAGAGATGAACAAGCTGTCGATCCTCGAGACCGGCTCGCCGGAATACGCGGTCACCCGCAACTACCTCGACTGGGCGACCTCGGTGCCGTGGGGCGTGTATGGCGAGGACAAGCTCGACCTCAAACACGCGCGCAAGGTGCTGGACAAACACCACGCCGGCCTCGACGACATCAAGGACCGCATCCTGGAATTCCTCGCGGTCGGTGCCTATAAAGGCGAGATCAGCGGTTCCATCGTGCTGTTGGTCGGCCCGCCGGGCGTGGGCAAGACCAGTGTCGGCAAATCCATCGCTGAATCCCTGGGCCGGCCGTTCTACCGCTTCAGCCTCGGCGGTATGCGCGACGAAGCCGAGATCAAGGGCCACCGCCGCACCTACATCGGCGCTCAGCCGGGCAAACTCGTTCAAGCATTGAAAGACGTCGAAGTGATGAACCCGGTGATCATGCTCGACGAAATCGACAAGATGGGCCAGAGCTACCAGGGCGACCCGGCCTCGGCACTGCTGGAAACCCTGGACCCTGAGCAGAACGTCGAATTCCTCGACCACTACCTCGATCTGCGCATGGACCTGTCGAAAGTGCTGTTTATCTGCACCGCCAACACCCTGGATTCGATACCCGGCCCGTTGCTCGACCGTATGGAAGTGATTCGCCTGTCGGGTTACATCACCGAAGAAAAAGTCGCCATCGCCAAGCGTCACCTGTGGCCCAAACTGTTGGAAAAGGCCGGTGTGTCCAAGGGGAATCTGAGCATCAGCGACAACGCGTTAAAGGCCTTGATCGACGGTTACGCCCGTGAAGCCGGCGTGCGGCAGCTGGAAAAACAGCTGGGCAAACTGGTGCGAAAAGCCGTGATGAAATTGATCGATGAGCCGAAATCGGTGATCAAACTCGGTCCGAAAGACCTGGAAGCCTCCCTTGGCCATCCGGTGTTTCGCAACGAACAGGTCCTGTCGGGCACGGGCGTCATCACCGGGCTGGCCTGGACCAGCATGGGTGGCGCGACCTTGCCGATCGAAGCGACGCGGATTCATACCCTTAACCGAGGCTTCAAACTCACCGGGCAACTGGGTGATGTGATGAAGGAGTCGGCAGAAATCGCCTACAGCTACGTCAGCTCCAACCTGAAGTCGTTCGGCGGCGATCCAAAGTTTTTCGACGAAGCCTTCGTACACCTTCATGTGCCGGAAGGCGCCACGCCAAAAGACGGCCCAAGCGCCGGCGTGACCATGGCCAGCGCCCTGCTCTCGCTCGCCCGCAACCAGCCCCCGAAAAAAGGCGTGGCCATGACCGGCGAACTGACCTTGACCGGGCATGTACTGCCGATTGGCGGGGTACGGGAAAAAGTGATTGCGGCGCGGCGACAGAAGATTTTCGATCTGATCTTGCCAGAGGCGAATCGCGGCAACTTTGAAGAACTGCCGGATTACTTGAAGCAAGGCATAACCGTGCATTTCGCCAAGCGGTTTGCGGATGTGGCGAAGGTGTTGTTCTGACCGTCTTGTAGCGCCGCTACCACCGTTTTCGCTGGCAAGCCAGCGCCCACAGGGTTTTGCAGTGGACACACATATTGTGAACACCGCCGACCACTGTGGGAGCCGGCTTGCCAGCGATGGCGTCGGCGCTCACAACGCCAATTCCCGCACCTGTCACAATTTGTCTCATCTCGGTTATGCTCACCGTTCGTCGTGAACGCCGGAGCCACAGCCCCTATGTCCCCCACCCGCCTGTTTGCCCCTATCGCCCTTGCGTTGCTGGCCGCCTGCGCCACGCAACCGAAGCACAACGTGACCGTGGAAAAACAAAGCGAATGCCCGGTGAAGCTCACCAGCGGACAAAACCTGATCCTGACCCTGCCGAGCAACCCGAGTACGGGCTACCGCTGGGCCATTCAGGATTCGGCGGGGGGGGTATTACGCGCATTGGGGCCAGAGGTTTATCGAAACCCGGAAGATGCCGGTGTTGTCGGCGCTGCCGGCGTTTCGACCTGGCGCTTTCAAGCCTTTGCACCCGGCACCGCACGCTTGCGCCTGACCTCGCAACAGCCCTGGGCACCGGAAGTGCTGCCGGTGGAATCCTTCGACTGCGCGATTTCGGTTAACTGACCATGGGTTGGCTGATTCTGGCGCTGATGGGCGCGGTGACGTTTCTCTACGGCCTGAGCGTACACGCCTCGCTGCTGTGTCTGTTGGTGAAACCGTTGCCGGTGCTGGCCTTGCTTGGCTGGCTGCACGACGCGCCGCCCAGCGACTATCGGCGCTGGATCAGCCTCGGCTTGATCTTCTCCGTGATCGGCGATGTGTTGCTGGCGTGGCCAGGGGATTTGTTTGTGTTTGGCCTGGGTGCGTTTCTGGTCGCGCATCTGGCCTATCTGAAAGCGTATTTGAGCGACTGCCGGCGATTGGCGCTGTTGCCGCTGATCATCGCCCTGGGTGTTGGAGCGGTGCTGCTGGGGATTTTGATTACTCATGGATTGGGACCGTTGCTCATCCCCGTGATCATTTACGGCCTGGCCATCAGCGCCATGCTCTGGCGAGCGCTGGCCCGGCTCGGTACTGATGTCCCCAAACGCTCGGCACTGCTGGCGGCAGCAGGCGCGGTGGCGTTTGTGTTCTCGGACAGCGTGATTGGCATCAGCCGTTTTGTGATGCCGTTCGATGCCGCGCCCTATGTGATCATCCTCAGTTATTGGCTGGGGCAATGGGGCATCACTGCCTCGGCCTTCCCCCCCGCGAACAGAAAATAAACACCCCACTTCTTTCACCATCAAAGAAAAACCTATCAGTTCTGCCAGGTGTAAAAAGTCTAATAAAAGCCGAAGCTGCTTGGCAGCGTGACGCTCAAAAAATGAGTGCCCACATTAACCAACAGTGCCGGAAACTTTATGCATTGCCACCTGATTGCCAAACTTTTCTGCGCGCTAACCCTCCTGTCACCACTCTTGGCGCACGCCGCTTCCATTGAAGTCGTTGACGACCAGCTCATTGCTTCAGGTGCTTACGACAAACGCGTATTCAAACGGGGTGAACTGCATCTTGAAGGAAAGGGAGAGCCCATTGCACTCGCAGGTAATCGTTCGATAGAACGAATGACTCAGACCTACCGGGCTGTACCGATATACGGTCATAGCGTTGCCTTTGAGCGGGATACCCGGGGCCGGGTTATCCATGCCAGCGGCCGTTATCTGCAAGGGATCACGCAGGATTTACCCCGTGTTGAACCGACGTTGAAGCCGGATCAGGCAGTGCAGGCATTGCGTGAGCAGTGGCGCATTAAAAAGGGCATAACATCCGAGGCGTCAACGCTCACGAGCACCAAACTTTTTGTCTATCAGCCACGTCAGGAGACCAAGGCCCGACTGATTTATCGAGTGTCCTATAGCATCGATACCAAAACCGTGCCCCCGTCTAACCCGACCGGGCTGATAGATGCCATGACTGGAGAAACTCTGAAATGGTGGGAAGGTGCTGCGACGCTGGAGACACGACCTACCTATGGACCCGGTGGCAATGAGTTGACTGGCGAATATCATTACGGCAACGAACGCCCCACTTTGCCGGCCACGCAACGAGGGCAGTCCTGCTCGTTCAATCACAACGGCATTCAGGTGTTCTTCGGCCAATACAAACCAATCTCCCCTCCCTGGATTTTCCCTTGCCCTTTTAGTGTTCAAAGTCCTATCAATGGCGCCTACTCGCCGATCAATGATTTGTTTTTCCATACCCTTGTCACCAAAGACTTGTATCTGGACATTCTGGGCATCGAGCCCGTAATTGGAGGGATTAAGGTGACTTATTTGACTGCTCCGGGTGACGGGGCGGGATGGGACCTGGCCCAAATGGTGGGGTGGTTCGCCTCTGGAGCGACGTTGTTTCATCCCGTCATTAGTCAGGACGTTGTAAGCCATGAGATCAGTCATGCCTTTTCCATGCAGAACTCCGGGATAGAAGATAGTGATGCGCAGGAAGGAGGGATTAATGAGGCGTTTTCGGACATGGCAGGCGAAGCGGCCAAATACCGCAGGGACGGTAAGAGTGATTTTATCGTCCTGAGTGAAGTAACCAAACCTGACGGAGAGCTCGGTCCACTCGGTGGCCTGCGTCGAATGTGCGAACAGTCCACCGATGGAAAATCCATCGAGCACGCCTCGCAATTCGACATGAACGGCATGGATCCGCACTACTCCAGCGGCGTCTACAACAAGGCCTATTGCATTTTGTCCAAGACATCGGGCTGGAATCAGCGCAATGCGTTCCAGGTGTTTGCGTTTGCCAATCACAACTATTGGAGCCAGGAGGAGACTTTTGATACCGCTGCGTGCGGCGCTATGGAAGCGGCAAGGGCACTACGCTATCCCGTTGCAGATTTGCGAGCGGCCCTGCAAGCGGTGGGCGTGCAATGTGCATTGCGTGGCCATGGATCGATCACGGCCAGCTAAATCCCATCGCAGCCCTCCAGCACCTACGCTAAAATGCCGGCCTTTTCATCGACACCGCCGGAACCGCCGTGAGCAAAGAATCCGATCGCCTTTTCGCCCAGCCTTTGGCCCAGGTGCCTGACTTCGCCTTTAACGAGGACGTGGTGCGGGTGTTCCCGGACATGATCAAGCGCTCGGTACCGGGTTATCCGACCATCGTGGAAAACCTCGGCGTGCTCGCCGCACAGTTCGCCCAGCCCAACAGCGTGCTCTATGACCTCGGCTCATCACTGGGTGCCGTGACCCAGGCCCTGCGCCGTCATGTGCGCACCGATGGCTGTCGCGTCATCGCTGTGGATAACTCCGCCGCCATGGTCGAGCGCTGCCGCGAATACCTCAATGGCCAGGATTCGATGTTCCAGGAGTTGTTGCCGGTGGAAGTGATCGAAGGCGACATCCTCGCCCTCGACTTCCAGCCCGCTTCGGTGGTGGCGCTGAATTTCACCCTGCAATTCATCGCTCCGGAGCGGCGCACCGAATTGCTCTCGCGCATTCGTCAATCCCTGCTGCCCGGCGGCGCGCTGATCCTGTCCGAGAAGCTGCGCTTCAATGATCCGCAGGAACACGCCCTGCTGACCGACCTGCACATCGCCTTCAAACGCGCCAACGGCTACAGCGAACTGGAAATCGCCCAGAAGCGCAGTGCCATCGAAAACGTCATGAAGCCCGACAGTCTAGAAGAACACCGCGAACGCCTGCTGGCCGCCGGGTTTTCGAAAGTCGTGCCGTGGTTCCAGTGTCTTAACTTTGCCTCGTTGATTGCCTTGCCATGATTGATCTGTCCCCCCTCGCCCGCCGTCTGACCGGCACACCGCTGGCCGACTGGGCCAACACCCTGCAAGCGCAACTCGACAAGAAAATGGAAAAGGGTCATGGCGACCTGGAGCGCTGGCAAAGCGCGCTGGATGCCTTGCCAAAGATCCTGCCGAGCGAAGTCGATTTGCTCAATGGCCTGAAACTGGACACCGATTGCGACGATGAAACCCGCGCGCAGATGCGCACGGCGCTGATGGGCCTCTCGCCCTGGCGCAAGGGGCCGTTCGATCTGTTTGGCGTGCACGTCGACACCGAATGGCGCTCGGACTGGAAATGGTCACGGGTCGCCCCGCACCTGGATCTGAAGGGCAAACGCATTCTCGATGTCGGCTGCGGCAACGGCTACTACATGTGGCGCATGCTCGGCGCCGGTGCGGACAGCGTGATCGGCGTCGATCCGAACTGGCTGTTCTTCTGCCAGTTCCAGGCGGTACAGCGTTACTTGTCCGAGCCGAATGCCTGGCATTTGCCGTTCCCCTTTGAAGACCTGCCGCCAAATCTGGAAGGTTTCGACACGGTGTTCTCAATGGGTGTGTTCTACCACCGTCGCTCGCCGATCGAACACTTGCTGGCGCTGAAGGATTGCCTGGTCAAGGGCGGCGAACTGGTGCTCGAAACCCTGGTAGTCGAAGGTGACAAACATCAGGTGCTGGTGCCGGAAGATCGTTATGCACAGATGCGAAACGTGTGGTTCCTGCCCTCGGTGCCGGCGCTTGAACTGTGGTTGCGCCGTGCCGGGTTCACCGATGTGAAATGCGTGGATGTGAGCGTGACCACGGTCGAGGAACAGCGCGGGACGGAGTGGATGAAGTATCAGTCGCTCAGCGACTTCCTTGATCCGCAGGATCACAGCAAGACCATCGAAGGGCTGCCGGCGCCGATGCGGGCGGTCATCGTGGCTCGCAAGTAGGACCCCGATCTCCAAAACACTGGAGAATTCCTTGTGGAAGCGAGCCTGCTCGCGAATTCGGTAAATCAGTCAACATCCATGCTGAATGGTAAACCGCATTCGCGAGCAGGCTCGCTCCCACATTGGTTCGGTGTTTAATCTGCAGGCTTGGCCCGGCGGGCCTTGAAGAACTCGCTTAAAACAGCCCCACACTCCTCCGCCAACACGCCCCCCTCATACAACACCCGGTGATTCAAAAAGCCCTGGGTGAAAAACTGACCCTGGCTTTGCACAATCCCGGCCTTGGGCTCCAGCGCGCCATACACCACCCGCGCAATCCGTGAATGCACGATCAGCCCGGCGCACATGCTGCACGGCTCCAGCGTCACGTACAGCGTGCTGCCCGTCAGGCGATAGTTGCTCACGGCCTGGGCCGCAGCACGGATGGCGACCATCTCGGCGTGGGCGCTGGGGTCGTTGCCGCTGATGGGGCAATTGAAGCCGCGACCGATGATTTCGCCGTCCTTCACCAGCACCGCGCCCACCGGCACTTCGCCAAGCGCGGCACCTTGCGCGGCCAGGACCAGGGCTTCGCGCATGAAATCACGGTCACGGCTACGGTCGATGATTGCGGCGGGTCGAATCTGACGCATCAGGCCACCTCGATCGCGGCCATCAGGCCGGTTTCCATATGGTCGATCACATGGCAGTGGAACATCCACACACCAGGGTTATCGGCCACCAGCGCCACTTGTGCGCGTTCGTTCTTGCCCAGCAGGTACGTGTCGGTGAAGTACGGAATGACCTTGTGCCGGTTCGAAGCGATGACCTTGAAGCTCATGCCGTGCAGATGAATCGGATGCTGGTACTGAGTCATGTTTTTCAATTCAAAAATATAGCTTTTGCCCTTCTCAAGCTTGGCAATCGGGCGGTCTGCGCAGGTCTTGTCGGTGATGTCCCAGGCCTGGCCGTTGATCTGCCACAAGCTCGGCGGCCTGCCATTGTCGACGTTGACCGACACCGAGCCCACCCACTCGAAATTGAAGTTGAGTTTCTCGGCATTGGCCAGGTCCGGCTCGGCCACCGGATTGGCAGGCAGTGCGGGTGGCCACTCGGTTGGCGTGTCGGTATTGGCCACGGAACGCAATGTGCCCAGGCGCACCGGGCCATTACGCAGGGACAATTCTTCACCGGCTGGCGGAGCCTTGATCGCCAGGCAGATACGCATGCCAGGGCCCAGCCAGTATTCCTTGCCCAGTGGCCGAGGCTCGACGGGATTGCCATCCAGCGCATAGATCTGCGCTTCAACGCCAGGAATGTTGAGGCGATAGGTCAGTGTGTTGTCGAGATTGAGCAGGCGCACCCGGGTGATTTGCCCGGCAGGCAGATCGATCACCGGTTGCGGGATGCCATTGATGGTCGACAGGCGACCCGCCGTGCCGCCACGGGCCGCTTCGCGAGGAATGCTGAAATCGACGAAAGCCCCCTGCTCATCGACATGCCAGTTCTTCAGGCTCAGGGTTTTTTCGTACTGGAAACCGGTCGGCTCGCGTTCTTCGACGATCAATGGCCCCACCAGCCCACGGCCGAGTTCTTCGCTGCTGCTGACGTGGGGGTGATACCAGTAGCTGCCGGCATCCGGCACGCGGAACTTGTAGTCGAAATATTCACCGGGCAGCACCGGCAATTGCGACACGTACGGCACGCCGTCCATTTCCAGCGGCAGGCGAATGCCGTGCCAGTGGATGGTGGTCGCCACCGGCAGGTGGTTGATGAAGCGTACCCGCAACCATTCACCCTGGCGCACCCGCAACTCGGTACCCGGTGCCGACGGGCCGAACGCCCAGGCGGGGGTCTTGTGCCCGGCCACCAGTTCGACGTCCAGCGGCGCGGCAATCAGTTCGTAATCATGACCCGCCTCGGCGTCGGCCCTCTTGCCCAGCCAGTAACGCGCCGCGCCTCCCGCTCCGAAGCCAACGACAACAAGACCGGCCAGGCCACCGAGGATTTGGCGACGGGTAAAGGACATGAACTCAACTACCTCACAATCAACGACAGGCCCAGAGGCCCTCAAAAGGCGAATACGATACACCTGCGATTGCGAAACAGTAAGAGTAGCGCGGCGGATGGACGCAGCCGGAGCGGTCACTACACGACATCGAATCGCCGTTGGCGCTACATATTCAGTGCATTGTCCCTGAGTGAATGGGTCATCCTCGACGTCCACTTCTCAAGGATAGAGATCCTATGAATCCGACTGAAAACCGTTCACTGCCTAACGCAGCGGACAAGGCTGCCCTCAAGGTCATCGCCGCCCATGTCGTCAAGGCTTGCCCAAGTCTGTACGACACCGCCCATGAGGTCGCCGCAAACCTGCTGGTCAGCCATGGCCTTACCGGCCTCGACCCCGATCAAGTCTATTTCCACCGATTCAGGACCGCCCAGCACATGGCGTCGTCATTCACCGGTTGGCAGCACTACGACGAAAAGCCCTATGAATCCCTGACCCTGACCCAATTGGTCATTCACCGCTTCCGCGCGACCGATCAGGACAATGCTGACCTGCTGGATTTGTATGGCGGTTTCTATACCGCAGGGCCGGACGGAAAAAACTTCGATGCCACCAATGAAGTGCATTTGCATGGCAGCGAAGTCATGAAGGATTTTTGGCGCATCAACTTCAGCGAGCTCTATCGCAACAAACTTCAACAGTTCTGGGGCGACTATGCCAACGAGTTCCGAACCCTGGCCAAGTGCAATTTTCTGAGCAAGGCAGTTGCGGCACGGGACAGCGGCAAACTGACCGATGACGATTTTCAAACGGCGGTTCGCGCCGTCATCGGTCCGCTGACGTGGCCGGTCAGCCTGGACATGCTCCAGAGCGAAACATCGGCCGGCTCTGGACTGCGGGTATGCGCCCTGGATATCGCCGGGCACGTAGCCACCGATATTCTGCGCATCATCAACACCAAAGGCCGGCAAATCCTTTACGTACCGGGAGAGACCGAGGCGTTTCACGTACTCGAAACGCCCATGGAGATGCATTGGTGGGCGTTGAACAAAATGAACCATGAAGTGCCTCATGGGGCCTTCATCAATCATTTCTCGCTGGCCGACCGCCTGGACATCACCGAAAACATCACGGACCTGATGAATCGATTGGTCAGCACCTGGGGTCACGCCGACCATCACATGATCAACCGGAAAGACCTGAGCGTGACGGGCGATGCCTTCAGTTGGTTGCGAAATTCGATCCGCTCGGCAATGTACGCTGAAGCAGACTTGTCATTGACCTCCAATGGCGATCTGCGCAAAAAATTGTGGATTGGTTACCTGAGTGCCGGTTTGAAGGTGTTTGGCCCGATGGCCGCCGTTGGTTGGCCGTTGGCGCTGCCCGTGATCGGGGCCAGCCTGGCGAACATGGGGCTCAACATCGACCAGGCCGTCAATGGCAAGAGCGCGAGCGAGCGCAAGGAAGGTGTCATCGGTGCGATCTTCAGTGCCATTGATACGTTGCTTAACCTGCCCTTCCTCAAAGGCGTCGGGTCGATGGCGGAAGTCGGCGCAGAGGTTGACGCCGCCGAAGCGGCTGAAATGGCTGAACTGACAAAAACTGAACCGCCACCGGAGCAACCCGCATCCAATCCCCGCGAGCCAGAGTCGCCAGTAGAGGTGTTGCCACCTATTGGAGAAACAAGCCCTACCCCCTTTGAGCCTGGCCAGCCGTGGGGAATACCGCAAACCTATCAATGCAACGAGTTACTCGACGAAGAAAGGCTGATCACCGAGCCCGGAAAATTCCAGGGTGTTTACCGGGTTGATTCCGATCCGCCCTATGCCATTTCAATGAACGACCTCCCTTATTACGTACGCTACTTTCCCGATTCGCAGAGCGGCTATTGGGCGATTGTCGATCCGGCAAGACCCAACCAGTTCATCCATTCCCTGCCCGTACGCTTGAATGCCGAAGGCAACTGGGAACGCATGCCCAAACTCGGGTTGCAGGCGGGCGGGCAATGCCTGGGCAAAGAGTGTGCAGTGGAGCTGGAAATGGCTGCGCGCGAGCCGGCGCCGAACGTCGAGCCGCCAGGCGCAGAAAGGGGCACCCATGCGCCGCACTCTTCAGTCAGCGCACAACCGCAAGCTTCGACCTCAAGGGCTCCACGGCTGGTAACAACGCCCTACGATGTTGAAGCGCACGCCAGGGCCGGGCTCAGGAGATGGGCGTTGCAGATACGCGAAACCCACATTCAACTTCAGGTGGGACCCAATGGAGACTTGATCGCTCCGGATCGATATGCACTGAATTTCACCGCCAAAGCGAACGCACTCCAGGCCTCTGCCAGACGCTTTTATCAATACCTCTCCTGGGAGAGTCTGCCCCAGCGCCCGCCAATCCCGGCCGTGGACAGTTCAACAACATTCGAATCGCTGATCGAACCTATTTTCAAAGCGACACCCGGGCTGGTCATCGGTGAAACCCTGGACCGGATCACAAGCATGCGCCTGATGATCGAGAACATGCCGGCACTGGCTGCCCAAGGCGTCAAAACCATCTACATGCGCCGCCTGCTCATCGACTTCGCTCAGGTCGAACTCAATAACTATTTCAACACCGGGGTCATGTCCGAGGACCTGAACGCGTATCTGACCCATCTAAGCGCCGATCCCGCCGGCCAGTTCGACGAACTGGAACTTGTGAAAACCGCCAGACAGCAGGGCATACGCGTACAGGCAACCGATTGCACGGCTTACTACAGAAGGCCGCTGGCGCTGCCACCGGTGGATGAGCAAATGATGGCCAACCATCTGACGAGCGATATCATGTTCTCCGACCGAGCGCTTAATTCCTCCGGGAAATGGGTGGTGTTGACCGGTGTAGAAAATACCAACACGTTCAGAGGGCTGGCGGGACTCAGCGAACTCAAAGGCGGCATCGGTATGCGGATAGAAGAGGTCAATCCGGGTGAAGGGCAAAGGCTTGATGTTGACCCTGGCATCGAAATAGAACGTGGCCCCTTTTTCAATAATCATTTGTCTCACGGAACGGCCGATACCTTTCACGCGGACCTGCGCCTGCAAATGGAAGCGCCGCCGGTCAACAGGAACGAGTCACAGCTGCGACGCCTGCTTTTTCGTCCGGGGATGTACGTGATCGAGAAGACGGACGGTGCCTACACATTGGTGCACCGCAGTCAGAGCGGAGCGCTGGTGCAGACCGCCATAGAATCACTGGCAGATGGCGATGTGCGCATCATGCGCCCGTCATGGCCGCAGGTCAGCGGCGTTCCATTTGCCAATCTGGACGAACTCTCAAGCGCGCTTCGCAACAGTCAGGGACTGAGCCTGCAAAGCCGTATCCCCGTTTAAACCACGGAAGCCCGGGCGTAAGTCACCTTTGGTGCCCCGCCTGGCCCACCCGTCATGAAAAACGCTTCGACCGTGTCGCCTCGCTCTTGAAAACGTGACCCTGGCGGGTTGGTCGAAACCTTTGCAGTGGAAACAGCAAGGCCGCGTGAAACCAGGTTTCACGCGGCCTTCAGGATAGACAATGCCTCAAGTCGTCAAGGCATGAGTGGGATCAGTCCCACTCTATTGTAATTTCTCAATTCAATCAGTTATTAACATCGTGTAAGCGGACACCATGAAATATACCATCTCCCCTTGCCCCTACTGGCGGGCTGACGGCGATTCGTTCGATTGGTAAACGGTGTCACAAGCAAACATTCACCGTCTGCTCGCCAGTTCCTCGCTTCCTCAGGCCGGTGACCGGGCAGATACTACTGCGTCCAAACAAGCTCCCTCGTGTCTGTTTCCGCGCGGTAACGCTCGCCCGCCGGGAAAGGTCGATAGAGCGCTCACGCGAGAGTGTGAACCGCCCGAACCCTCTCCGGCGAAGGTGTGAAAATAGAGATATAGCCGGGACAATCAATGCACGGGCGAGCTTCATTCAACTCTTCATGGTATCGGCATTGTCTCCAATGGACGAGCGACCTGTTCGCTCATCAGCCCCCTATTCGGTGAAGCAGCTTGTTACCGTTGGGATGCGCAGCAACCTGACAAACGGGGACTACTCTCCGTAAAATGCCTCCGTGGCTATGGAACACCTTCCTTCTAAACCTCCTATGACCTAGGGGTTCCGCTCTCCACACCGCGCCTGCTTCTTGCAGGCGTTTTTACATCAACTGCAGACACGATGCTGCAGCTCACTCGAAACGGCGGACAAGGGAGAAAATCAAGGATGAATCAGGAACTGTTCCTGCGTCGCCGTACTAAAGTTCACGTTCCTATGGGCACCGGCGGTGCCACGCGCGCTCAGGTTGCGTCGGCCGTCCGGGAAGTTGCGGCGTTCCGATGCGTACTATCAGAGCCACTGATTGAGCGAATCAGCATGCTGTCGGCGGCAGAACTCACGCATTGGCTGAGCGACGTTGTCGGAGTGCTTCGACGGCAGACCGGCGCTCATGTACACCACAAGCCGTTTTATCCTGACTTTCCAGATCAGGTACTGACGGCTTCAGAGGGTGAGTTATACCTTAGCGCCGTCATACACTACCTCACGCATTGGCGTTTACCAGCCAGTGAACACTCTCGACCTGCGTTGCTTGAAGGCAACTTCATATCCCGCGTTATCGAACCGGGAAGCGTCTCTGAGTTCGAATCACTGCTCGAGCCGCTGGTTTCATCGCGCACCTCGCTCTCCGAAGAGGAAACTGCCGATGTTGTCTGGTTTATCCAAGAGTACAAAAGCGATGTGTTCCGTCTACTGCCTGAGGCCGTCCCGTTTCGGGAGATCCGTGCACAGGTTGGCGGCGCACTGATCCTGCATGTTGCTGGCGATGCACGGGTGGATGCATTCCTGGAGCGAAACGTCGAAACGGCGACTGACGTGCTACGACTCGCGGTCGCGCTGAATGGAGGAGACGTGTCGCTGACGACCGCTTCGACTCGTTTCACCGCAATGAAGCGCTCGATGCGCCGTCGGCTGTTGCGCCTGCTCGACCACATACCCAACGCTGCAGAAGACGTGATGCGCCATGCTGAACGCTGGAAACGCCTGGCTGAAGTACTGCATCCGGGCGATTATGCCGATAAGTACCCGCAAGCTCTGGCCGCCATCACCGCAGCGCGTCGCGACGTATCGCCGGCCTCGTTTGGTTCACGTGTCGAAATAATGCTGGCCCAGCGTCACATCGCCACGCTTACCCCCCTGCTACAGAGCCGTCCTGGTGAGTTCGCACGACGGCTGGACGCGACCCTGCGGCGCGCGACGGAACCAGAGTTGGTTCTCGACGCGTTCGAGGCGATTGCGACACAAGTGTCCTCTCCTGTCCTGCTGCAGTTGCTGGCCCAGGTACGTGCTCCGCGCCCTCTGCCCCTGCGGGCCTTCACACCGAAAGGTTCATTCGCCAAAATCTATGGCATCAAGGATCGCCGCGCCCCTCTCACACCCGGCATCTTGGCTGGTGCAGCCCGAATCTGCGAGGACGCTCTCGTAAAGCGTTTTGCCTCGCTGCCGCCACTAGGCCGCTGTTTCATCGATCCAGCATTACGCGAATACAGGGTGCCGCTGGCGCAGCGTGCCTCATCAAAGTCGCTACGTACGCTGGTGCGGGGTAGTCGGTTGCCTATGCCTGACACACGTTTCATTCGCCTGTTCCTGTGGTGGAAGAACGGTCGCGAACGCACGGACATCGACCTGTCCGCCGCATTTTTCGACGCCAACTTCGTGTTCACACAAACGGTCGCGTACTACAACCTGAAGGGTTTTGGCGGTTACCACAGCGGCGACATCGTCGACGCGCCCGACGGGGCTTCGGAGTTCATCGACCTCGACCTTGATGTCCTCGTCAAGAAAGGTATCCGCTACGTCGTCACGTCTATCAACTCATTCACCGAGCAGCCGTATTGCGATCTTCCAGAATGCTTCGCTGGCTGGATGGCCCGCGCCGACGCGGCGTCGGGTGAAGTATTCGAGCCGCGAACCGTGTTCGACCGTATCGATATCGCATCCGACACACAGATCTGTCTGCCATTTGTAATGGACTTGCAGGAGCGGCGAGTGATCTGGGCCGATCTGGGGCTGACCTCATCTCCCCGGTGGAACAATGTCGGGAACAACCTCAGCGGGATATCGTTGATGCTACGGGCTTTGGTACATACACCACGGCCTGATTTGGAGACTCTGTTCGATTTGCATGTACAAGCACGAGGCGAACGAGTGGCTTCGCCGCAGCAGGCACAGGCGGTGTTTGCACCTGATCAAGGGATAACGCCGTTTGATACGGATTTGATTCGATCACAGTTTCTTTAATACTTACGCCTGCTGTTGCCATCCACTGAATACGACGACTCTTGCTTCGGCGCTTTCCCAAAAACAAAAATGCCAGTCAGCATAACTGACTGGCATTTTCTAAAACCCCTCTTGCGCCTCTTCGAATCTAACGTTGAGCTCTAGAGGGCGCCGCGCGGGATCACTCCCACTCAATCGTCGCTGGCGGCTTGCTCGACACGTCGTAGGTGACGCGGGAGATGCCTTCGATTTCATTGATGATGCGGCCGCTGACCGTTTCCAGCAGTTCGTAAGGCAGGTGTGCCCAACGCGCGGTCATGAAGTCGATGGTTTCTACGGCACGCAGGGCCACGACCCAGGCGTAACGACGGCCATCGCCGACCACGCCCACCGATTTCACCGGCTGGAATACCACGAATGCCTGGCTGACCTTGTGATACCAATCGGCCTTGCGCAGTTCTTCGATGAAGATGTGGTCAGCGCGACGCAGCAGGTCGGCGTACTCTTTCTTCACTTCACCCAGGATGCGCACTCCCAGGCCCGGGCCCGGGAACGGGTGGCGGTAGACCATGTCGTACGGCAGGCCTAGTTCCAGGCCCAAACGACGGACTTCGTCCTTGAACAGCTCACGCAGTGGCTCAACCAGTTTGAGGTTCATTTCTTCCGGCAGGCCGCCCACGTTGTGGTGCGACTTGATTACGTGGGCCTTGCCGCTTTTCGCGCCAGCCGACTCGATCACGTCCGGGTAGATGGTGCCCTGAGCCAGGTACTTGATGTTGTCCAGCTTGCAGGATTCGGCATCGAACACGTCGATGAAGGTACGGCCGATGATCTTGCGCTTTTTCTCCGGGTCGGCTTCGCCGGCCAGGTTGTTGAGGAACTGGTCCTCGGCGTTGGCGCGGATCACCTTGACGCCCATGTTCTCGGCGAACATGGCCATCACTTGCTCGCCTTCGTGCAGACGCAGCAGGCCGTTGTCGACGAAGACGCAGGTCAGTTGGTCGCCGATGGCTTTGTGCAGCAGTGCGGCAACAACCGAGGAGTCGACACCGCCGGACAGGCCGAGCAGTACGTTGTCGGTGCCGACCTGGGCACGGACCTGGGCGATGGCGTCTTCGGCAATCTTCGACGGGGTCCACAGCGCTTCACAGCCGCAGATGTCGAGGATGAAGCGCGACAGGATGCGACCGCCTTGCTTGGTGTGGGTCACTTCCGGGTGGAACTGCACGCCGTAGTAAGCGCGCTCGTCGCTGAACATGCCGGCGATCGGGCAGCTCGGGGTGCTGGCCAGGATATGGAAGTCTTCCGGCATCCTGGTGACCTTGTCACCGTGGCTCATCCATACGTCGAGGCCGAACAGGCCGTCAGCGTCGATGTGATCTTCGATGCCGTCGAGCAGACGACTCTTGCCGACCACGTCGACACGGGCGTAACCGAACTCACGCAGTTCGGAACCTTCAACCTTGCCGCCCAATTGCTCGGCCATGGTCTGCATGCCGTAGCAGATACCGAAGACCGGTACGCCCAGGTCCCAGACCGCTTGTGGCGCGCGCGGGCTGTCAGCCACGTGCACGGACTCGGGGCCGCCGGCGAGGATGATCCCCTTCGGTGCGAATTCGCGAATCGCTTCGTCATCCATGTCGAACGGGTGCAGTTCGCAGTACACACCGATTTCACGCACGCGGCGGGCAATCAGCTGGGTGTACTGGGAACCGAAGTCGAGGATCAGGATGCGGTGAGCGTGAATATCGAGGGCCATGATTCAGTCTCGTCTAAGTCATTCAGTAACAGTCGTGATTCAGAAACAACTCGGGGCTGAATAAAACAGCCCCGGTCGTTAACTTTTTACTTGAAGGCTCAACCTACGCGGTAGTTTGGCGCTTCCTTGGTGATCTGCACGTCGTGGACGTGGGACTCGGCCATGCCGGCGCCGGTGATCCGCACGAACTCAGGCTTGGTGCGCATTTCTTCGATGTTGGCGCTACCGGTGTAGCCCATGGAAGAACGCAGGCCGCCCATCAGTTGGTGGATGATGGCGCTCAGGGTGCCCTTGTACGGAACACGCCCTTCGATGCCTTCCGGAACGAGCTTCTCGGCGCCGGCCGAGGAGTCCTGGAAGTAACGGTCGGAGGAACCTTGCGCCTGAGACATGGCACCCAGCGAACCCATGCCACGGTAAGCCTTGTACGAACGGCCCTGGAACAGTTCGATCTCGCCTGGCGCTTCTTCGGTACCGGCGAACATCGAGCCCATCATCACGCAGGAGGCACCGGCAACGATGGCCTTGGACAGGTCACCGGAGAAACGGATGCCGCCGTCGGCGATCAACGGAACGCCTGTGCCTTCAAGGGCAGCGGCGACGTTGGCGATGGCACTGATTTGCGGAACGCCGACACCAGCGACGATACGGGTGGTGCAGATCGAGCCAGGGCCGATACCGACCTTGACGGCGTCAGCGCCGGCTTCGGCCAGGGCCTTGGCGGCAGCGCCGGTGGCGATGTTGCCGCCGATGACCTGCACTTCAGGGAAATTCTCTTTGACCCAGCGAACGCGGTCGATCACGCCTTTGGAGTGACCGTGGGCGGTGTCGACCACCACCACGTCAACGCCGGCATTGACCAGGGCGGCGACGCGATCACCGGTGTCTTTACCGGTACCGACGGCAGCACCGACGCGCAGACGACCTTGATCGTCCTTGCTGGCCAGTGGGTAGGCCTTGGCTTTTTCGATGTCGTTGACGGTCATCATGCCTTTGAGGGCGAACTTGTCGTCGACGATCAGCACGCGTTCGATGCGGTGCTTGTGCAGCAATTCGCGAACGTCGTTCTTGTCGGCGCCCTCCTTGACCGTGACCAGGCGCTCTTTAGGCGTCATCACTTCACGGACACTGGCGTCCAGACGGTTTTCGAAACGCACGTCACGGGAAGTGACGATGCCGACCAGGTCGCCATCGTGCAGCACCGGAACACCGGAGATGTTGTGCAGACGGGTCAGTTCGAACAGGTCACGAACCGTGGCATCCGCCTCGATGGTGATCGGGTCTTTGACGACACCGGCTTCGAACTTCTTGACCTTGCGGACTTCGGCAGCCTGCTGCTCGATGGTCATGTTCTTGTGGATGATGCCGATGCCACCTTCCTGAGCCATGGCGATTGCCAGACGGGCTTCAGTAACGGTGTCCATGGCGGCAGAAACCAGAGGAATGTTCAGCTCGATGCCACGGGTAAGGCGGGTTTTGAGACTGACTTCGTTAGGAAGCACCTCGGAATAACCGGGCACTAGGAGAATGTCGTCGAATGTCAGAGCTTCTTGGCTGATACGCAGCATCGCGGGGGCTCCCGAGCGGGAAAATGGAAGCGCGCCATTATAGTCAGACACCCCCTCGGGTTCAATGTAAAACTCTGTCTATTATCGACGCAGTGATCGACGGGGGCTTTGAACAGCATCGCTGACAAGCCAGCGCCCACAGATTCGGTGCAATCCTGTGGGCGCTGGCTTGTCAGCGATAAACGACAACACGGTCATCCAGCCGTATTACAACTCGACTTTCACCCAACTGACAGGCTGATCCAGCCAATCGGCAAATTCGTCGAGAAATGCCTGCTTGAACCCCGCTTCGGCCCAATTGTTGAAGATGAACCCCAAATTGGAGAAGCCGCATTCCTGCAGGAACAGAAAGCCGTTGATGTCATCTTCATGCCCGCATTCGGGGCAGGTGAAGTTGTCGGTGCGCCCCGGCATCCAGTCTTCCAGACTTTCAAACAGCGCTTCGCCGATTTCCTTGCGACACTCGGCACAGCCCGCTTCGCCCAAAAAACCCTTGGCTGGCGTATAGATGCAGCGCTTGGTGATGATCTCCAGGCCATTGATCGGCTCGCCGAACGGCAGGGCTTGCGGGTGCAGGACCACATCGCGTGCGCCTTCGCCGATGGCGTGGGCCATGCGATTGCCGGTGCGACCACAGGTTGTGAGTTCTTCCTTGATGATGTTCTTGCGCACCAGCCAACGCACGATTGCCCGCGCCCGGGGTTCATGCACCGGCAGCGTGGAGATTTTCGGGACGATGATGCTTTGCGAATTCATGGGGTACAGGCCTGAAGCATTGATGAAAGGTCTTGCGCCCGTCCTTGCGGCGTAATCCCTGTATGTGCGAGCCCACACCTAGAAGGTATAGGCCCGCCGTCGCTGTTTTTACAGCTCGACAACCACCGCCTGCGACGCACGGGTGGCCTTGGCGCGAGCGGTTTCGATCGACTCGTCGCGTGCCAGTGCCACACCCATCCGGCGCTGGCCATTGACTTCAGGCTTGCCGAACAGACGCAGCGCGGTATCCGGCTCGCTCAATGCGGCACCAAGATTGGCGAAAGCGGTCTGGGTCGACTGACCTTCCACCAGGATCACCGCCGAAGCCGAAGGTCCGAACTGGCGCACCACCGGGATCGGCAAGCCGAGGATCGCCCGTGCATGCAGGGCGAACTGTGACAAATCCTGGGAAATCATTGTGACCATGCCGGTGTCGTGCGGGCGCGGCGAGACTTCGCTGAACCACACCTGGTCGCCTTTGATGAACAGCTCTACACCGAACAGACCACGACCACCGAGGGCTTCGGTGACGGCTTTGGCCACGCGCTCGGATTCGGCCAGGGCAATCGGGCTCATGGCTTGTGGCTGCCAGGACTCCTGATAGTCGCCCTTTTCCTGACGGTGGCCGACTGGCGCGAGGAATGTGGTGCCGCCGACATGACGCACGGTCAACAGGGTGATTTCGTAGTCGAAATCGATGAAACCTTCGATGATCACCCGACCTTTACCGGCACGACCACCTTCTTGCGCGTAATCCCAGGCCTTCTTCACGTCATCAGCGCTGCGCAGCAGGCTCTGGCCTTTGCCCGACGAACTCATGACCGGCTTGACCACGCATGGGAAACCGAGGTCTTCGACGGCTTTGCTGTAGTCCTCGAAGGTATCGGCGAAGTGGTACGGCGAGGTCGGCAGGTCCAGCTCTTCGGCGGCCAGGCGACGGATGCCTTCGCGGTTCATGGTCAACTGCGCGGCACGTGCGGTCGGGATCACGGTGAAGCCTTCGGCTTCCAGTTCCACCAGGGTCGCGGTGGCGATGGCTTCGATTTCCGGCACGATAAAGTGCGGCTTTTCGGCTTCGATCACTGCACGCAGGGCCGCGCCATCAAGCATGTTGATCACGTGGCTGCGGTGGGCAACCTGCATGGCCGGCGCATTGGCGTAACGGTCCACGGCAATCACTTCAACGCCCAGGCGTTGCAGCTCGATCACCACTTCCTTGCCCAACTCGCCACAGCCACACATCAATACACGGGTCGCAGTGGGCGACAATGGAGTTCCGATACGGGTCATCTGAAGGTCCTCAAGGAAGCGGATCATCGAGGAATGCAACGCCGGGCGCGCATCCCATGGGAGAAAGCGCGGCATTTTACATGAACCGCGGGGTTTGGCTTCAGCTGACGAGAGCCTGTTTGCGCAGGCGCCAGGCCATGATCAGCCACACGGCGGTCACGCCGGCGAACTTCGAGCCCAGGGCGGTGAGGATCACACCGGGGGTCAGCGCATCGATCATGCCGAAGAAGATAAAGGTATCGAGCGGGATGCTCAGGGCCGAACTTATCCACAGGCGGTCGTGCAGCGGGCGCTTGGTGATGCTGAACACCAGCCAGTCAATGCACTCGGACACCGCGAAAGCCGTGGCGCTGGCCAGGGCGATGGACGGATCGGACGTCACATAGGACAACACCAGCGCCGCCAGCATCGCCGCGATCGCGCCGTGGCCGAAGCGGGTTTGCACCATGTCACGCAGCACGAACACCAGACCACCCCAGGCGGACCAGATGATGTCCAGGTCCGGGGCGGTGGAAAAGGCGTAATTGATCAGCACGACGCTGCTGATGTAGGCGATGAGGAAGAGCATGAAGTGTGCGAGTACCTGTGAATGTGGCGTGCAGGGTACTTCAGAGGAGGCGGTGGTGTCAGCGAAGACGCCTGCTCGCGAAGGCCGCGCCTCAATTCCCCGGTTTGGCCCCGATCATCCACACCAACCCACTGGACTTGGCCCGCTCATGACACAACTCCAGCACCTTGCGCCGCTCGGCATTGTCCATCCGGCTCCAGCGGGTGATTTCTTCCACCGTGCGCTGGCACCCGGTGCAGATGTCATCGTCGTCCAGCGCACAAATATTCACGCAGGGCGATAACACCGGACGTTCTGGTGCAGTCATTGTTCCTGCTCAGCCAAGTCGCGGGCATAACGCCGTGAGTTATGCACATAGTGGGCGGCGCTGGCTTCGAGCATTTTCTTCTGCGGCTCGGTCAGTTCGCGCACCACTTTGCCCGGCGAACCCATGACCAGCGAACCGTCCGGAATCTCCTTGCCTTCGCCGATCAGCGAATTGGCGCCGATGATGCAGTTCTTGCCGATCTTCGCGCCATTGAGAATCACAGCGTTGATACCGATCAGGCTGTAGTCGCCCACGGTGCAACCATGCAGCATGGCGTTGTGGCCGATGGTCACGCCGGTACCGATGGTTAGCGGGTAGCCCATGTCGGTGTGCATCACGGTGCCGTCCTGGACGTTGCTGTTCTTGCCGATCAGGATCAACTCGTTGTCGCCGCGCAGCACAGCGTTGAACCAGACGTTGGCGCCCTCTTCCAGCTTGACCTTGCCCACCAGCACGGCGTTGGGTGCGACCCAGCTGTCCGGGTGGGTCTCGACACGGGCGTCGCCCAAGCGGTATTTCATTGTGTTGTCCTCACGGCGTCACGTGTTCAGGCCATTCCAATGATGGCTTCAGGTATTGATAAAGCTTTTTGGCGGTTGATGCAGGCTGATCTTGGCGTCATAGAGCAGGTTGATCAACTCGACGACCATGATCGCGGTCAATCCCCAGATCTTGTACTCACCATAGCGATAGCTCGGCACGTACCAACTGCGGCCCTGGTAATCGATGCGATGGGTGTGCTCGCGCGGGTCCTTGCGGAAGAACTCCAGCGGGACGCTGAACACGGCGGCGATTTCGGCATCATTGGCCTGGTACTCGACGAAATCCGGAATTACACCAACATAAGGCGTGACTTTGATGCCGTGCAGGGAGATCAGCGGGCTCAGCGGACCGATCACTTCGACCAGTCCCGGCGGCAGGCCAATCTCTTCTTCGGCCTCGCGCAGGGCGGTAAAAATCAGGTCCGGGTCTTCGGGGTCACGCCGGCCGCCGGGGAAGGCGACTTCGCCGCCATGGGTCGAGAGCCCGCTGGCACGCAACGTCAGCACCAGTTCCGGCTCGTCACTGCGGGTAATGGGCACCAATACGGCAGCCTCGGGGAAACGTCGGTCAGTCTCCAGCGCGCGCGGTGTGTGGTTACTTACCCGATGCAGTAGCTCGTCCAGCATGAGTGTTCTCGATTTGTGCCTTACCTTGCATCATGCACCAATCGCTTCGGTCGCCCAACCCCCCGGATGGCGGCGTGTCGCGAAACGACAACTTGCCGACAGACACCGCCGCACGCCAAGATAGGCGCAGCATTCAGGAAACCAAGCATGAAATTTTGCAGTCAGTGCGGCAACCCGGTGACCCAACGCATTCCCGAAGGCGATTCGCGCCTGCGTTTTGTCTGTGACAGTTGCCACGCCATTCATTACCAGAACCCCAATATCGTCGCCGGCTGCCTGGCGACCTGGGGCACCAAGGTCCTGCTGTGCCGACGCGCCATCGAGCCTCGGCTGGGTTACTGGACCCTGCCCGCCGGCTTCATGGAAAACGGCGAAACCATCGAACAGGCGGCCATTCGTGAAACCGCCGAAGAAGCCTGCGCCCGGGTGCGCAACCTGAGTATCTATACGCTGATTGATGTGCCGCATATCAGCCAGGTGCATGTGTTCTTCCGCGCCGAACTGGCGGACCTGGACTTCGCCGCCGGCCCCGAGAGCCTCGAAGTGCAATTATTCGACGAAGCGGACATCCCTTGGGACGAGCTGGCTTTCCGCACAGTGGGCCGTACCTTAGAATGCTTCTTCGCTGACCGGCGGACCGAGGTCTACCCCGTACGGTCTGAATCGATCCCGCCGCTTGCTCAGCCTGCCAACTAAAAAACATCTATAAATAAATAGTCGCGACACCTCCTGGGGAATCGTTTCAATGCGCTGGTTGCTTGCCCTGTTCTGCTTGTCGTTCGTTGCGGTGTCCCAGGCGTCTGCCGTGGGATCCCTGGACGGCAAAGTCATCGAGAAAGTCCTGGTTCTCAAGTCTGCCCACCAATTGCAATTGATCAATGACGGCAAGCCGCTCAAGACCTATCGCATTTCTCTGGGCAAGCGCCCCATAGGGCCGAAACTGATGGAGGGCGATAAACGCACGCCGGAAGGTTTCTACTGGCTCGACTGGCGCAAGGTCAGTGACCGCTTCAACCTGGCCATGCACATCTCCTACCCGAACATCAGTGACTCCGCTCGCTCACGACGTGAAGGCGTCGACCCCGGCGGCATGATCATGATCCATGGCACCCCCGACACTGAAGACAACCCTGAAGACCTGTTCCACACCCTGGACTGGACCGACGGCTGCATCGCCATGCGCAACATGGACATGCGCGAAATCTGGAACCTGGTGCCGGACGGCACGATGATCGAAATCCGTCCGTAAACTTTTTTGTGACAGGCGAGCTTTGGTGGCGAGGAAGCTTGCCCCTTCGCCACACTGATCAGCCTCTGACCGCTACCTTCGGTCGCCCGCCAAAAAATAAATTCAAAAAATCGCAGCCTTCGGCAGCGCCTACAGAGCAGATACCACTTCCACCCGTAGGAGCTGCCAAAGGCTGCGATCTTTGCTTTCAAAATCCCCACCTCTAATACCACTTCAAACCCACCCACTCCAAAAACACCTGAACAGCCCGGTTTATCTGCGCCTCAAGCCAGGACACCGCGTTGACATGGTATTTAAGTGGTATTAGTTTTTACCCCACAACCGAGCGACAACAATCTTACATCCGCATCGGACCATACCTGCATGAATGACCTACACGCCCTGCGCCCTGACGACACCCAGCCCACGCCGTTGTACCTGCAACTGGCGCGCAACCTGGAAGCGGCGATCCATGCCGGCCAGTGGAAAGCCGAGCAGGCCATGCCATCGGAACGCAACCTCAGCGAAATGCTGGGCATATCCCGCGTCACCGCACGCAAGGCACTGGAAGTGTTGTTCGAACAGGGTCTGATCCGTCGCAACCAGGGTTCCGGCACGTTCATCACCCCACGTCTGGAACAACCGTTGTCGCGCCTGTCGGGATTCAGCGAAATGTTGCGCCTCAAGGGGTTTGTTCCCGGTTCGCAATGGCTGGAGCGGGAAATCACCCTGCCGACCCACGAAGAGCTGATCCGCCTCGGCCTGTCGCCCAACGACAAGGTGGCGCGCATGAAACGCCTGCGCAAGGCCGACGACACGGTGATGGCCATCGAGATGAGTACCCTGCCCGCCTCGATCATTCCCAAACCACAGGCAGTGGGCGATTCCCTTTACGAATACCTCGACGGCATTGGCAAACCTGTCGTGCGCGCCTTGCAGCACATACAAGCCATCAACGCCTCTCACGAGTTCGCCGCGCTGGTAGGCATCGCCCCCGGCACCGCCATGTTGCTGATGACCCGGGTCGGCTACCTCGAAGACAACACGCCCATCGAAGTCACCGACACCTATTGCCGCAATGATTACTACGATTTTGTCGCAGAGCTCCGTAGATGAAGAGCTTCGTCGATGAAGCGCTTCCTCGATAGAAAGCCACCTCGCTGATCGATCAACCGAGAACCGATTCATGTCCGAAGACAACATCCTCACCGCCGACGGCTGGGTTCGCGGCCGGCTGTTCCACGAACACGGCAAGGTCGTGTCCATCGAAGGCGTGCCCTGTGATCCGGCGGACAACGACCTGCCCTATCTGCTGCCGGGTTTCATCGACCTGCACGTTCACGGTGGTGGCGGCAAGGACATCATGGAAGGTGCGCCCGCCTTCGAAACCATCACCCGGACCCATGTGCGTTTCGGCACCACCTCGCTGCTGGCCACTACCATGACCGCGCCGAGCGAAGAAATCACCCAGGTGCTCAAAGCCGTCGGCGAGTTCTGTCGGAATCGGCCCAAGGGCAGCGCCCGGGTGCTGGGCGTGCACCTCGAAGGCCCCTACATCAATCCCGGCAAACTCGGCGCGCAACCGAACTTCGCCCACACCGCGATGATGGCCGAAGTCGAGCAATACCTGGCCCTGGCGCCGATTCGCGTCATCACCATCGCCCCGGAAATCGCCGGCCACGATGCGCTGATCCGCACCCTTAGCGGCCGCGGTGTACGCATGCAGATCGGCCATACCCTCGGCAGTTACGAAGAAGGCGTCGCCGCGCTGCAAGCCGGTGCCACCAGTTTCACTCATCTCTACAACGCCATGAGTCCCTTGCATCACCGCGAGCCGGGCATCGTCGGTGCTGCGCTGGCCCACGCCCAATATGCCGAACTGATCCCGGACTTGCTGCATGTACACCCCGGCGCGATGCGCGTGGCCTTGCGCTCGATCCCGTGCCTGTATTGCGTGACCGACTCGACCGCCGCAGCGGGTATGCCCGACGGCGAATACAAGCTCGGCAGCCACACCGTGACCAAATGCCTGGGCGGCGTGCGCCTGCCTGACGGCACCCTGGCCGGCAGCACCCTGACCATGGATCAGGCCTTGCGCAATCTGGTGAAGATCGGTTTGCCGATCGCCGAGGCCTCGCAACGCCTGTCGCAATTTCCCGCCGATTACCTCGGCCTCACCGAACGCGGGCGCCTGAAAACGGGTGCCTGGGCCGACTGCGTGCGGCTGGATCGCTCACTGAAACTGACCGCCGTCATGGTCGAAGGAGAAGACATTGACTTCAAAAATGCTTGAAGAGGCGCTGTCCTCGTTCGAGGCCGTGCAAGCCCAACTGCAGCAACTCGACCCACCGATGATCGAGATCGCCGGACGCTTGCGCCGTCAGCCGCCGCAAGTGGCCATGACCGTGGCCCGCGGCAGTTCCGACCACGCCGCCAGTTATTTCGCCTACCTGACCATGCAGTGGCTGGGCATCCCGGTGGCATCGTTGCCAATGTCGGTGGTGACCATGCAGCAGGCACCGTTGAAAGTCAGCGGTCAGGTGGCGTTCGCCTTTTCGCAATCGGGGCAGAGCCCGGACCTGGTCAACAGCCTGCGACTGTTGCGCAAACGTGGCGCGCTGAGCATTTCGATGGTTAACGCCGTCGACTCGCCACTGGAGGCCGCCTGTGAATTCAGCCTGCCACTGCTGGCCGGCACTGAAAGCAGCGTCGCCGCGACCAAGAGTTTCATCGCCACGCTCAGCGCCAGCGCCCGGTTGATCGGCCACTGGAAAGAAGATGCCGAACTGCTCGAAGCCGGCCTCGCCTTGCCCGAAGGCTTGCGCGATGCCGCGCGGCAGGACTGGAGCCTGGCTATCGAGGCCCTGCGCGATTGCCAGCGCTTGATGGTGATCGGCCGTGGCGCCGGTTTCGCCATCGCTCAGGAAGCGGCGCTCAAATTCAAGGAAACCTCAGCGATTCAGGCCGAAGCCTTCAGCAGCGCCGAAGTCCGCCACGGCCCCATGGCGCTGATCGACGAGCACTACCCATTGCTGATTTTCGCCCCTCGCGGTGCCGAACAAGCCGGCCTGTTGAGCCTGGCGGCAGACATGCGTCAGCGCGGTGCACGGGTATTGCTGGCGGCGCCCGATGACGTGAGCGAGCGCGACCTGACCCTGACCCGCGCCGAACACCCGGCCCTCGATCCAATCCTGGCGATCCAGAGTTTCTATGTAATGGCCGCCGGGCTGGCGGTTGCACGCGGCATGGACCCGGACCAGCCACGGCACCTGAGCAAAGTGACGCGCACCCATTAAAGGCAACGCCCCTGTGGGAGCGAACCGATCCGAATTCTGTTTTCAATGAGACCGAGCCATGCACAACAACAATAAAGAGCTGACCCTCAGCGCCCCGCTCAGCGGCCCGGTGCTCACGCTCGCCAAAGTCCCGGATGCGGTGTTTGCCAGCGGCGCCATGGGTGACGGGATCGCCATCGACCCGTTGAACGACACCCTGCACGCGCCTTGCGCCGGTGTCGTGGTACACGTCGCGCGCACAGGCCACGCCGTGACCCTGCGCGCCGACAACGGCGCCGAACTGCTGCTGCACCTGGGCCTCGACACGGTCGAACTGCAAGGCCGGGGCTTTTCGATGCTGGTTCAGGAAGGCGCACGGGTTGCCAACGGCCAGCCGCTGCTGCGCTACGACCAAGACCAGGTCGCGCAACAGTGCAAAAGCCTGGTCAGCCTGCTGATCCTCACCAACAGCCAGGACTTTCAGGCCCGCCCCATCACCCTCAAATCGGTGAAAGTCGGCGAGCCGTTGCTGCACATCATCCGCCGCCATGGCGCGGGCGCGCAGGCGGACGTGGAGCCGGCCGGCGAAGAAATGGTCGGCCACATCCGCATTGCCCACCGTGGCGGTTTGCATGCGCGGCCAGCCGCGTTGATTCGGCAGACCGCCCAGGGTTTCAAGAGCAAATCGCAGCTGCATTTCGCCGGTAAATCGGCGAAATGCGACAGCTTGATCGGCCTGATGGGCTTGGCTATCGGCGAGCAGGACGACGTGCAGGTCAGTTGCCAGGGTCCGGACGCCGAAGCTGCATTGCAAGCCTTGTTGACCGCGCTGTCCACGGCACTGCCCGAAGAACATCACGCCGCGGCCCCGACACCGATGATCCAACGCAACCGAGTGGCTGAAGCCGGCGTGTTGCATGGCGTTTGCGCCTCTGCGGGGCTGGTCGGCGGGCCACTGTTTCGCTTGAACGCCATCAGCCTGCCTGCGGATGTCGGGCACAACGAACCGGCGCAACAACGGCAAACTCTCGATTGCGCACTGAGCCAGGTCCGCAGTGAAATCGCCGGCACCTTGGCCCAGGCCAGAAAACATAAAAATACTGACGAAGAAGCCATCTTCGCCGCCCATCTCGCGTTACTGGAAGACCCGGCATTGCTGGACGCCGCCCATCTGTCCATCGACCACGGGACGGCGGCGACCCACGCCTGGAGCCAATCGATCGACGTACAGTGCGACATGCTCCAGCAACTGGGCAGTTCGCTGTTGGCTGAACGCGCCAACGACCTGCGCGACCTCAAGCAACGGGTGCTGCGCGCCCTGCTCGGTGAAGCCTGGCATTACGACGTACCGCCCGGCGCCATCGTCGCCGCTCACGAGCTGACCCCGTCCGATCTGCTGCAACTGAGCCAGCAAGGTGTCGCCGGGTTGTGCATGGCTGAAGGTGGCGCGACGTCCCATGTGGCGATTCTCGCCCGGGGCAAAGGCTTGCCGTGCCTGGTCGCGCTGGGCTCATCGCTGCTGGATCAGGAACAGGGCCAGGCGGTCGTGCTGGACGCGAACGGTGGTCGTCTCGAACTGATGCCAAGCGCCGAACGCCTGGCTGAGGTGCAGCAGGCGCAGCTTGACCATCAGAAACGCCGCGCCGAGCAACAGACCCAGGCGCATAGCCCGGCGCAAACCCAGGATGGCCTGCGCATCGAAGTCGCCGCCAATGTCGCCTCCAGCGCCGAAGCCGCGGATGCCTTGGCCAATGGCGCAGATGGCGTCGGCCTGTTGCGCACCGAGTTTCTGTTTGTCGACCGCAATACCGCGCCGGACGAACAGGAGCAACATCGCGCCTACCAAGCGGTCCTCGATGCCATGGGCGACAAATCGGTGATCATCCGTACCATCGACGTCGGTGGCGACAAGCAACTCGACTATTTGCCTTTACCCGCCGAAGCGAACCCGGTGCTCGGCCTGCGCGGCATTCGCCTGGCCCAGGCCCGCCCGGAACTGCTCGACCAGCAACTGCGTGCGCTGCTGCATGTCACGCCGTTGTCCCGTTGCCGAATCCTGTTGCCGATGGTCACCGAAGTCGACGAACTGCTGCACATCCGCCAGCGCCTCGACGCCTTGTGCATCGAGCTGGGCTTGAGCGAGCGCCCGGAGTTGGGGGTGATGATCGAAGTCCCGGCCGCCGCACTGCTGGCCGAGCAACTGGCCGAACACGCGGACTTCCTGTCCATCGGCACCAACGATTTGTCGCAATACACCCTGGCCATGGACCGCGACCATGCCGGCCTCGCCTCCAGGGTCGACGCCCTGCACCCGGCGCTGTTGCGCTTGATCGCGCAGACCTGTGCCGGTGCTGCGCAGCACAAACGCTGGGTCGGGGTTTGTGGCGCGCTGGCCTCCGATCCGCTGGCCACGCCGGTGCTGATCGGGCTGGGCGTGAGCGAACTGTCGGTGAGCCCGGTGCAGATCGGTGAAATCAAGGACCGCGTACGCCACCTCGACGCCAGCGAATGCCGTCGCATCAGCCAGGACCTGCTCAAGCTGAGCAGCGCCTCGGCAGTACGTCATGCCTGTCACCAGCATTGGCCTCTGAGCTGAAGAACAACAAAAAATCCAGGGAGAACCGCCATGTACCAATACTTCATCGAAGGCCTGCAGCGCCTCGGCCGCGCGCTGATGCTGCCGATCGCAATCCTGCCGATTGCCGGCCTGCTGCTGCGCCTGGGCGACACGGACCTGTTGAACATCGCGATCATCCACGACGCCGGCCAGGTAATTTTCGCCAACCTGGCACTGATCTTCGCCATCGGCATCGCCGTCGGGTTCGCCAAGGACAACAACGGCACGGCCGGCCTGGCCGGGGCCATCGGTTATCTGGTGATGGTGTCCACGCTCAAGGTGCTGGATGCGAGCATTAACATGGGCATGCTCGCCGGGATCATCAGCGGCTTGATGGCTGGTGCGCTGTACAACCGGTTCAAGGACATCAAGTTGCCGGAGTACCTGGCGTTCTTCGGCGGCCGTCGTTTCGTGCCGATTGTCACCGGTTTCAGCGCAGTCGGCCTGGGCGTGGTGTTCGGCCTGATCTGGCCGCCGGTCCAGCACGGCATCAACGGCTTCGGCGCATTGCTGCTGGAGAGCGGCAGCATCGGTGCGTTCATTTTCGGTGTGCTCAACCGCCTGCTGATCGTCACCGGCCTGCACCACATCATCAACAACATGGCCTGGTTCGTATTCGGCAACTTCACCGACCCGACCACGGGCGCCCTGGTGACCGGCGATATATCGCGATACTTTGCCGGCGACCCGAAAGGCGGCCAGTTCATGACCGGCATGTTCCCGGTGATGCTCTTCGGCCTGCCTGCCGCCTGCCTGGCGATGTACCGTAACGCCCTGCCGGAGCGACGCAAAATCATGGGCGGGATTTTCCTGTCGATGGCCCTGACCTCATTCCTGACCGGCGTCACCGAACCCATCGAATTCGCCTTCATGTTCCTTGCACCGCTGTTGTTCTTGCTGCACGCGCTGCTGACCGGCCTGTCCATGGCCGTCACCAACCTGCTGAACATCCACCTCGGCTTCACCTTTTCCGGCGGCTTCATCGACATGATCCTCGGCTGGGGCAAATCCACCAACGGCTGGCGGGTGGTGCCGGTAGGCCTGGTGTATGCGCTGATCTACTACCTGGTGTTCGACTTCTGCATTCGCCGCTTCAACCTCAAGACGCCGGGACGGGAAGACAGCGCCGTGACTGAAAAGGCTGCGGTGGCTGAAAGCGACCGTGCCGGGGCCTACATCAAGGCACTGGGTGGCGCCGAAAACCTGATCACCGTCGGCGCTTGTACCACGCGCCTGCGACTGGACATGGTCGATCGCAACAAAGCGTCGGATGCAGACTTGAAGGCGCTGGGTGCCATGGCCGTGGTACGACCCGGCAAGGGCGGCAGTTTGCAGGTGGTGGTCGGGCCGATGGCCGACAGTATTGCCGACGAGATTCGCCTGGCGATGCCGGCATTGGGACGCGCGGTGATCTCCACCCCGGCTGCGACGGTCGACGCACCGCCACCCGCCGCCATGGCGGCACCCGAAGCCCGGCAATGGCTGAATGCCCTGGGCGGTGGCGACAATGTGCTGCAACTGAACTGCGTGGCCATGACCCGGATTCGCCTGCAACTGGCCGATGGCAAGGCATTGTCGGAGTGCGATTTGAAGGCGCTGGGTTGTCAGGGGGTGAGTCAGCTTGAGGGCGGCATCTGGCATCTGTTGGTGGGTGACAAGGCTGCGAGCCTGAGTGAGGCGCTGGAAGCGTTGGTCAATCGCAGTGAGGTGAGTGCCAAGGTTTAGTGGTGAGTTGCCTGCCAGCGATGAGGCCCTGATTGTCACCACTAAACCTGGCGCATAAAAAAACCCGCTGAATCCACTTCAGCGGGTTTTTCATTTCAGCAGCCTGGAAGATCAGAAATCCTCCAACCGCCACACTTCATAAGCCGGTGTCTCATAGGGATGGCTCTGTTTCAGAGCCACCACCACCGAGCGAATCAACTCATCGGCCACCACCAGCTCAACCTTCCATTCCTCGACCTGCTCGACTTGCCCCGCTTTCCCCATGAACGGCTGACTGCCGTCCAATGGTCGAAACTGGCCAAGCCCCAGCACTTGCCACGCACAGTGGTCGTAAGCACCGATCCGCCCGCCACCGGCGGCGAATACGGCACTTTTGACCGCCTCGACATGACTGTCGGGAACAAAAAAGGAAAGCTTATGCATAGCCTTCAGTTCACCTGCCCTTAATTTACCCAGACTCGGGCATTACGGAACATGCGCATCCAAGGAGCATCTTCGCTCCAGTCATCCGAACGCCACGAGTTCTGCACGGCACGGAACACGCGCTCCGGGTGCGGCATCATGATGGTCACGCGACCGTCGCGGCTGGTCAAACCGGTGATCCCACGCGGCGAGCCGTTCGGGTTGGCCGGGTAGCTTTCGGTGACCTTGCCGTGGTTGTCGACGAAACGCATCGCCACGCAACCGGACAGATCGGCTTCCAGCAGTGCTTCTTCGCTGGCGAACTCGGCATGACCTTCACCGTGGGCGATGGCGATCGGCATACGCGAACCGGCCATGCCTTGCAGGAAGATCGAGTTCGATTCCTGGATCTGCACCATCGCCACACGGGCTTCGAACTGCTCGGAACGGTTACGCACGAAGTGCGGCCAGAACTCACTGCCCGGGATCAGCTCGTGCAGGTTGGACATCATCTGGCAACCGTTGCACACGCCGAGGGTGAAGCTGTCGTTACGTTCGAAAAAGCCCTGGAACGCATCGCGGGCACGGCTGTTGAACAGCGCCGACTTGGCCCAGCCTTCACCGGCACCCAGTACGTCGCCGTAGGAGAAACCGCCGCAGGCCACCAAGCCCTTGAACTCGTTCAGGTCGACACGGCCGGCCAGAATGTCGCTCATGTGCACGTCGATCGCGTTGAAACCGGCACGGTCGAACGCCGCCGCCATTTCCACCTGACCGTTGACGCCCTGCTCACGCAACACGGCAACCTGTGGACGAATGCCTTTCTTGATGTAAGGCGCGGCGACATCCTGGTTGACGTCGTAGCTGAGCTTGACGCCCAGGCCCGGGTTGTCTTCTTCCAGCAGCACGTCGAATTCCTGATCGGCGCAGTCGGCGTTGTCGCGCAGACGCTGGATCTGGTAGCTGGTCTCGGCCCACTGGCGTTGCAGCAGACGACGCTGGCCTTCGAATACGGTGTCGCCATTGAAAGTGATGCTGATTTCGCCGTTGTTGATCGGCTGACCGATCACCGACACGCACTCGCCCAGACCGGCAGCGCTGAACTGCGCGAGGATGTCCGGGGTAGCGTCCTGGCGAACCTGGATCACGGCGCCTAGCTCTTCGTTGAACAGGATCGCGGCGATGTCCGCCGATGTTTCCGCCACGCCATCGAGGTTCAGGCTCAGGCCGCAGTGACCGGCAAAAGCCATTTCGACGGTGCTGGTCAGCAGACCACCGTCGGAACGGTCGTGGTAAGCCAGCAGGTGGCCGTCGGCGTTGAGGCCCTGGATCACGGCGAAGAAGGCTTTAAGGTCTTCGGCGTCATCGACGTCTGGAGCTTGTTTGCCGAGCTTGCCGTGAACCTGGGCAAGGATCGAAGCCCCCATGCGGTTCTGGCCGCGGCCCAGGTCGATCAGGATCAGGTCGGTGGTGCCCTTGTCCATGCGCAGTTGCGGGGTCAGGGTCTGACGGATGTCAGTCACCGGCGCGAAACCGGTCACGATCAGCGACATTGGCGAAGTCACCGCCTTGTCCACGCCATCATCGTTCCAGCGGGTGGCCATGGACATCGAGTCCTTGCCCACCGGAATGGTGATACCCAGCTCAGGGCACAGCTCCATGCCGACTGCCTTGACGGTGTCGTACAGACGCGCGTCTTCACCCGGGTGACCGGCGGCGGACATCCAGTTCGCCGACAGCTTGATGTCGGAGATCTTGCCGATGCGCGAAGCCGCGATGTTGGTCAGGGTTTCGCCGATGGCCATGCGACCCGACGCCGGAGCATCCAGCAGCGCCAGCGGAGTACGCTCGCCCATGGCCATGGCTTCACCGGTGTAGACGTCGAAGCTGGTGGCGGTGACGGCAACGTCGGCCACCGGAACCTGCCACGGGCCGACCATCTGGTCACGGGCAACAAGGCCGGTGATGGTGCGATCACCGATGGTGATCAGGAAGCTTTTGCTCGCTACGGCCGGGTGATGCAGAACGCGCTCGACGCAGTCGGCGATGTTCAGGGTCGACGGATCGAAATCGTCGCCCAGCTCGTTTTCACGAACCACCGAACGGTGCATGCGCGGAGCCTTGCCCAGCAGCACTTCCAGCGGCATGTCCACCGGGCTGTTGCCGAAGTGGCTATCCGTTACAGTAAGCTGCGGCTCGGCAGTGGCTTCGCCGACCACGGCGAACGGGCAACGCTCGCGTTCGCAGATCGCCTTGAAGCGCTCGAAGTCAGCCGGGCCGACAGCCAGCACGTAACGTTCCTGGGATTCGTTGCTCCAGATTTCGTGCGGGGCCATGCCCGGCTCGTCGTTTGGAATGTTGCGCAGTTCGAAACGGCCACCACGGTCGCCGTCGTTGACCAGTTCCGGGAAGGCGTTGGACAGACCGCCCGCGCCTACGTCGTGGATGAAGCTGATGGGGTTCTTGTCACCCAGTTGCCAGCAACGGTCGATGACTTCCTGGCAGCGACGCTCCATTTCCGGGTTTTCGCGTTGTACCGAAGCGAAGTCCAGGTCCGCCGAGCTGGTGCCGGTAGCCATGGAGGAAGCCGCGCCGCCGCCCAGGCCGATCAGCATCGCCGGGCCGCCGAGCACGATCAGCTTGGAGCCGACGACGATCTCGCCTTTCTGGACGTGTTCTTCACGGATGTTGCCCATGCCGCCGGCCAGCATGATCGGCTTGTGGTAACCGCGAACTTCATCACCATGAGGCGTGGTGATGGACTGTTCGAAAGTACGGAAGTAACCGGTCAGCGCCGGACGGCCGAATTCGTTGTTGAACGCAGCGCCGCCCAGCGGGCCTTCGATCATGATGTCCAGTGCGGTGACGATGCGCTCGGGCTTGCCGTACGGCACTTCCCACGGCTGTTCGAAACCCGGGATCTGCAGGTTGGACACGGTGAAACCGGTCAGGCCGGCTTTCGGCTTGGCGCCACGACCGGTCGCGCCTTCGTCACGGATCTCGCCACCGGAACCGGTGGATGCGCCCGGGAATGGGGCAATCGCGGTCGGGTGGTTGTGGGTCTCGACTTTCATCAGGATGTGCACCGGTTCCTGCACCGCGCCGTACTGGCGGGTTTCAGGATCCGGGAAGAAACGCCCGGCGACGGAACCGACGATCACCGAAGCGTTGTCCTTGTAAGCCGACAGCACGCCTTCGTTGTGCATCTGGTAGGTGTTCTTGATCATGCCGAACAGGCTTTTTTCCTGGCTCTGGCCGTCGATGTCCCAACTGGCGTTGAAGATCTTGTGACGGCAGTGCTCGGAGTTCGCCTGGGCGAACATCATCAGTTCGATGTCATGCGGGTTGCGCTTCAAGCCGACGAAGGCGTTGACCAGGTAATCGATCTCGTCTTCGGCCAGGGCCAGGCCCAGCTCGGTGTTGGCTTTTTCCAGCGCGGCGCGGCCGCCACCCAACACGTCGATTGCGGTCAGGGGCTTGGGTTCGGCGTGGCTGAACAGACCGGCGGCTTGTTCCAGGTTGCCCAGGACGATCTGGGTCATGCGGTCGTGCAACCCTTCAGCAATAAGCTGGGCGTCAGCGTCGCTGAACTGGCCGGCTACATAAAAGGCGATGCCGCGCTCCAGACGCTGGATCTTGGTCAGGCCGCAGTTGCGAGCGATGTCGCTGGCCTTGCTCGACCACGGCGAGATGGTGCCGAAACGCGGCAGCACCAGGAACAGACGACCGGTCGGCTCCTGGACCGGAACGCTTGGACCGTACTTCAGAAGGCGCGCGAGCACCTGCTGTTCGTCGCCGGTCAGGACGCCGGTGACTTCGGCGAAGTGAGCGAATTCAGCATACAAGCCACTGACAGCCGGGACCTTTTGGCTCAGTTGCTCAAGGAGTTTGCTGTGGCGAAAGGCAGAAAGGGCAGGAGCGCCGCGCAGGATCAACATCTTCGGGACAGCCTCGGGAAGGGGTGTGCTTTGAGGCCGTGCATTCTAGCCTAAACAGCCCGCGACATCACCCGAAACGCTACACGCGGTTGTACCCGGGCGTCGGCCCGGCTTTGCGGACGGGTCGCCAGTGTTGATCGGGTCGATTGTGACGGGATATTTTTACTGTCACAAAATGTCGCCAGAGCCCATTCCTGCGGGCTTCACAGCGGTTTTCCCTGCCCTAGCAGACTAGCCCTTTGCTGTCGAGATATGGCGCTCGTGGTCCTTTGCGTATACTGCGCAAATGTTTTCCCCAACGGCTTTGCGTCCGCGGTACGCCAAATGGCTGATCGCAACCGGACTCTTCCTGATGCTCAGTGGCTGTGTTGATAAACCCAACACGCTGGAGCGCGTAAAGGAGGATGGTGTGCTGCGGGTGGTTACCCGTAACAGCCCCGCCACCTACTTTCAGGATCGCAACGGTGAAACCGGCTTCGAATACGAGCTGGTGAAGCGCTTCGCCGACGATCTGGGGGTCGAGCTGAAAATCGAGACCGCCGACAACCTCGACGACCTGTTCAATCAGGTGGGCAAGCCCAACGGCCCGGTTCTGGCGGCTGCCGGCCTGGTCAGCAGCGAAGAACGCAAGAAGCAGGTGCGGTTTTCCCACTCCTACCTGGAAGTCACCCCGCAGATCATCTACCGCAATGGCCAGTCGCGTCCTACCGACGCGAAAGACCTGGTGGGCAAGAAAATCATGGTGCTCAAGGGCAGCACCCACGCCGAGCAACTGGCGCAGCTGAAAAAGAAATTTCCCGGCATCGAATACGAAGAGTCCGACGCGGTCGAGGTCGTTGATCTCCTGCGCATGGTGGACGAAGGCCAGGTCGACCTGACGCTGGTCGATTCCAACGAAGTCGCGATGAACCAGGTGTATTTCACCAATATCCGGGTCGCCTTTGACCTGGGTGATGCCAACAACCAGAGCTGGGCGGTAGCCGCCGGCGACGACAACAGCCTGCTTAACGAAATCAACGACTACCTCGACAAGGTCAAGAAAAACGGCACGCTGCAACGCCTCAAGGACCGCTACTACGGGCATGTCGATGTCCTTGGCTACATGGGCGCCACCACGTTTGCCCAACACTTGCAGCAACGCCTGCCCAAATACGAACAGCACTTCAAGGCGTACGCCAAGAAAGAGAAAGTCGACTGGCGCCTGTTGGCGGCGGTCGGGTATCAGGAATCCCTGTGGCAACCGGCCGTGACCTCCAAGACCGGGGTGCGCGGCCTGATGATGCTGACCCAGAACACCGCGCAGGCCATGGGTGTGTCCAACCGCCTTGACCCCAAACAGAGCATCATGGGCGGCGCCAAGTACCTGGCCTACGTGAAAGATCAGCTGGACGACTCGATCAAGGAACCGGATCGCACCTGGTTCGCCCTGGCGGCCTACAACGTTGGCGGCGGTCATCTGGATGACGCGCGCAAACTGGCGGCCAAGGAAGGCCTGAATCCGGACAAGTGGCTGGACGTGAAGAAGATCCTGCCGCGCCTGTCCGAGAAAAAGTGGTACAGCAAAACCCGATACGGCTACGCCCGAGGCGGTGAGCCGGTGCACTTCGTGGCGAACATCCGTCGTTACTACGACATCCTGACCTGGGTCACGCAGCCGCAGCTAGAAGGCGATCAGGTGGCCGAGGGCAAACTGCATGTGCCGGGAATCGACAAGACCAAGCCGGCGCAGGAGCCGGCACCCCTCTGATCCCGACACCGTCAATCAAATGTGGGAGCCAGCCTGCTGCCGATAGCGGTTTATCATTCAACATCGTTGTTGACTGACACTCCGCCATCGCCAACAGGCTGGCTCCCACATTGGTTTTGCGTTTACCTTCAGCCTTTCAGTGCAGCCGCCAGAATCAGCGCCTTCATCTCCGAAACAGCCGACTTGAAGCCAACGAACAACGCATGAGCCACCAGCGCATGGCCGATGTTCAGTTCGTTGATACCCTTGATCGCGGCAACGGCTTCGACGTTGTGATAATGCAAACCGTGGCCGGCATTGACGATCAGCCCCTGGGCCAGGCCAAACGCCACACCGTCCGCGACGCGCTTGAGTTCTTCAGCCACTTCGGTGGGTGTCTCGGCGTCGGCATAACGCCCGGTGTGCAGCTCGATGGCCGGGGCGCCGACACGGCGCGAAGCTTCGATCTGCCGCTCATCGGCATCAATAAACAGTGACACCTCAGCGCCAATCTTGGACAGGCGTTCCACGGCGGCCTTGATCCGCGCCTCTTGACCCGCCACGTCCAGACCACCTTCGGTCGTCAGCTCCTGACGGGTTTCCGGTACCAGGCAAATGTGCGCCGGACGGATACGCTCGGCAAACGCCATCATTTCTTCGGTGACGCCCATTTCGAAGTTCATGCGGGTTTGCAGCACGTCCTTGAGCAGCAGCACGTCGCGCTCCTGAATGTGCCGGCGGTCTTCGCGCAGGTGAACGGTAATACCGTCAGCGCCCGCCTCTTCCGCATCCAGTGCTGCCTTGACCGGGTCCGGGTAGCGTGTGCCCCGGGCCTGACGCAGGGTGGCAACGTGGTCGATGTTCACGCCAAGAAGAATGCGGGTGCTGGTGGTCACGGATAGGCTCCTGAATTGAGAGATTCGGCGCACAGCATACGGTGAGATCAGGGCTTGCGAAACAATTCGCGACTGACAAGGGGACGACCGCCCAAATGGACGGCCAGGGCCTGACGCATCAGGCGCTTGGCGGCGGACAAGGCGCCGGGAGCGGACCAGTCAGCCTCGGCCATGGCCAGCAGCTCGGCACCATTGAACAGCCCCGGTTGCAGCAGATAGACCCGCTCCAGCCCGGCGTCCACTTGTAAGCGATAGAGACCGTCCGGGGCGATGGGGTCGCCATGCATGTCGGCATTGAGAGCAAAGCCGTAGCCGAGGTCGTCGAGCAGTCGCCATTCGAACGAACGCAACAACGGCTCCAGTGGTCGGCCTTCGGCCAGGGCCAACAAGGTCGCGGCGTAATGATCGAATACACCGGGATGTGGGTCTTCGGCGGGCAGCAAGCGGATCAGCAGTTCGTTGAGATACAGACCACTGAACAGCGCCTCGCCATTGAGCCAGGTGGACACACCGGCACTTTCCATGCGCCCGACGTTCTTCAGCTCGCCACGCCCACGAAACTCGACTTCCAGCGGCACGAATGGCCGCGCCAGCGTCCCCGCCTTGCCCCGCGCACTGCGCAACACCGCCCGCAGCCGACCTTGCGGCGTGAGAAAGTCCACCAGGGCACTGCTTTCGCGGTAGGCGCGGCTGTGGAGGACGTAGGCGGGTTGGCCGATTGGCTGGGACATGGAGCTCTCGATGACGGAACGCGATTTACAATCAACCCAAAACCACTGTGGGAGCGAGCCTGCTCGCGAATGCGGTGTAACAGACAACATCAATGCTGAATGTTACATCCTCTTCGCGAGCAGGCTCGCTCCCACAATTGAATCGATGTGCTGCCGGGCGATTTACAGGTCGCCGTAGCCCAGCGAACGCAGCGCACGTTCGTCATCGGACCAGCCACCCTTAACCTTCACCCAAAGGTTAAGCATGATCTTGGAATCGAACAGCAGCTCCATGTCCTTGCGCGCTTCAGTACCGATGCGCTTGATGCGCTCGCCCTTGTCGCCAATGATGATTTTCTTCTGGCCATCACGCTCGACGAGGATCAGGGCATGAATGTGCAGGGTTTTGCCCTGCTGCTTGAACTCTTCGATTTCAACGGTGATCTGGTATGGCAGCTCGGCGCCCATCTGACGCATGATTTTTTCACGCACCAGCTCGGCAGCAAGGAAGCGGCTGCTGCGATCGGTGATCTGGTCTTCCGGGAAGAAATGATCGTTTTCCGGCAGGTGCTCGGCAATCACCCGCTCCAGCGCATCGAGGTTGTGCCCGTGCTGAGCCGAGATCGGGATGATCTGTGCGTTCGGCAGCTGTTCCTGCAACCAGGACAGGTGCGGCATCAGCTCGGCCTTGTCCTCGATGCGGTCGGTCTTGTTCAGGGCGACGATCAGCGGGCCGGTCACGTACTGCACGCGCTCGAGGACCATCTGGTCTTCTTCGGTCCACTTGGTGCGATCAACCACGAAGATCACCACGTCGACGTCTTTCAACGCTGCCGAAGCGGTCTTGTTCATGTAGCGGTTCAGGGCTTTCTCGCCACCCTTGTGCATGCCGGGCGTGTCGACGTAGATCGCCTGCACATCGCCTTCGGTCTTGATGCCGAGCATGTTGTGTCGGGTGGTTTGCGGTTTGCGCGAGGTGATCGCCAGCTTCTGACCCAGGATGTGGTTCAGTAACGTGGACTTGCCCACGTTCGGACGGCCGACGATGGCAACATAGCCACAGCGAGTTGCGTTTGTATCAGTCATTGCCATTCTCCACACCCAGGGCAATCAGTGCTGCGGCGGCCGCTACCTGTTCGGCAATTCGACGGCTCACACCCTGACCTCGGCTTTTTTCATTCAATAGGATGATCTCGCATTCGACGAAGAACGTCCGGCAATGCGGTTCACCCTGGATATCCACCACTTCGTAACGCGGCAGCTCACAACCACGGGACTGCAGAAATTCCTGCAGGCGGGTTTTCGGATCCTTGTTGGTGTCGACCAGCGTCAGGCCTTCGAACTCACCAGCCAGCCAGGCCAGTACGCGCTCGCGTGCCACTTCAATGCCGGCGTCCAGGTAGATCGCTCCGATCAGCGCTTCAAGCGCATCGGCCAGGATCGACTCGCGACGGAAACCGCCGCTTTTCAGCTCGCCCGAACCCAGGCGCAGGTACTCGCCCAGATCGAAACCACGGGCCAGCACGGCCAGGGTCTCACCTTTCACCAGACGCGCGCGCAAACGCGACAACTGGCCTTCGCGGGCCAACGGGAAGCGATCGAACAGCGCCTCGCCGGCGACGAAGTTGAGAATGGCGTCACCGAGGAATTCCAGGCGCTCGTTGTTACGCCCGGCAAAGCTGCGGTGAGTCAGGGCCAGGACCATCAGTTCCTGATCCTTGAAGGTGTAACCGAGCTGACGCTCGAGACGGCTTAAAGAGACGCTCACGGTTTACCCACGCTGAGTTCGTGGTTGGATTCCACCGCCATCGCCGAGAGTCGGCGCAGGCTTGGGACAATTAACGCTGTGTTCAAAAATAACGTCCTGAATATCATTGGCTTCATGCTTCCGGCGCCGAATCTGTCGACTCCAGAAATGCATTCGGCGCTGTGTTCAACAGCGCCGTGTTTGATTACTGGATCAGGCCAACCCGCGAGAAATTCGGCAGGTGACTGAGTTTGGGTTCCGGCCAGCTCATCCAGACTGCAAAGGCCTTGCCGACGATATTCTTGTCGGGAACCATGCCCAGCAGATCCTTGGGAATGCTCGGATCATCCCAGTAGCGACTGTCGTTCGAGTTGTCGCGGTTGTCGCCCATCATGAAGTAGTGCCCGGCAGGCACGGTCCATGAACGGTCCGGCGTTGCGCGGTAGCGGCTCATTTCCTTGCGGATCATGTGCTCGGCGACACCGAGTTTTTCCTTGTAGAGCTCGGCGCTGCCCAGCGTACCCGGCTCGGAGCCGACCAGTTGCTCGGCAATCGACTCACCGTTGACGAACAGACGCTTGTCGGCGGTGTAACGAACCTGATCACCCGGCAAGCCAACGACACGCTTGATGTAGTTGACGTTCGGATCGCTCGGATAGCGAAACACCATCACATCGCCGCGTTGTGGCTCACCGACATCGATGACTTTCTTGTCGATCACCGGCAGGCGGATCCCGTAGGAAAACTTGCTCACCAGGATGAAGTCGCCGACGTCCAGGGTCGGCTTCATCGAGCCGGACGGAATCTGGAACGGTTCCACCAGGAACGAACGCAGCACCAGCACGATGAACAACACCGGGAAGAACGATTTGCCGTACTCGACCAGCAACGGCTCCTTGTTCAGTTTCTCGACCACCACCATGTCGGGCTGGCTGACGCTGCCCTCATAGGAGGCAATGGCGGCCCGCCGACGCGGCGCCAGGAACAGCACATCGAGCAACGCCAACAGGCCGCAGACGAACACGGCGATGACCAGCAACAGCGGGAAATTTAGTGACATAGGACCTAGCTATCCAACCTGAGCACGGCAAGGAAGGCTTCTTGTGGAATTTCCACGTTACCGACCTGCTTCATGCGTTTTTTACCGGCCTTTTGCTTTTCCAGCAGCTTTTTCTTACGGCTGACGTCACCACCGTAGCATTTGGCCAATACGTTCTTTCTGAGTGCCTTGACGGTTGTACGCGCCACAATCTGACCGCCAATGGCGGCCTGGATTGCCACGTCGAACATCTGCCGCGGAATCAGGTCTTTCATCTTCTCGGTCAACTGGCGACCTTTGTAGTGCGAGTTGTCACGGTGCACGATCAGCGCCAGGGCGTCGACCTTGTCGCCGTTGATCAGCACGTCCAGCTTCACCAGGCTAGCCGATTGGTAACGATCGAAATGGTAGTCCAGAGAAGCATAGCCGCGACTGGTGGATTTCAGACGGTCAAAGAAGTCCAGCACCACTTCGTTCATCGGCAGGTCGTAGGTCACTTGCACCTGGGAGCCGAGGAACAGCATGTCGACCTGTACACCACGTTTCTCGATGCACAGGGTAATGACGTTGCCCAGGTGCTCTTGCGGCACAAGAATATTGGCGCGCACGATCGGCTCGCGCATGTCTTCGATGGCAGACAGGTCCGGCAGCTTGGACGGGTTATCGACGTAAATCGTCTCGCCGGTCTTGAGCAGCAGCTCAAAGATTACCGTCGGCGCCGTGGTGATCAGGTCCAGGTTGTATTCGCGCTCGAGGCGCTCCTGGATGATTTCCATGTGCAACATGCCGAGGAAGCCGCAACGGAAGCCGAAGCCCAGTGCATCCGAACTTTCCGGGGTGTATTGCAGCGACGAATCGTTGAGGGTGAGCTTTTGCAGCGCCTCGCGGAAGTCTTCGAAATCGTCGGAGCTGACCGGGAACAAGCCGGCGTAAACCTGCGGCTGGATGCGTTTGAACCCCGGCAGTACATCAACGTCCGGCGTCGAGCTCAAGGTCAGGGTATCGCCCACCGGCGCACCGTGAATGTCCTTGATGCTGGCGATGATGAAGCCCACTTCACCGGCCTTCAGGTCAGCGGTAGGGGTGTGTTTCGGGTTGAACACACCGACGCTGTCCACCAGGTGGATCTTGCCGGTGGATTTGACCAGGATCTTGTCGCCCTTCTTCACGCGGCCGTGGCGAACGCGAACGAGCGAGACAACGCCCAGGTAGTTGTCGAACCAGGAGTCGATGATCAACGCTTGCAGCGGATCTTCGATGTTACCGGTCGGCGCCGGAATGGTGGTCACCAGCCGCTCGAGCACTTCATCGACGCCCAGACCGGTCTTGGCAGAGCAGGTGACCGCGTCGGTGGCATCGATACCGATGATTTTTTCGATTTCTTCCTTGACGCGCTCCGGATCGGCCTGTGGCAGGTCGATCTTGTTCAGAACCGGCATCACTTCCAGGCCCTGCTCGATCGCCGTGTAGCAGTTGGCTACCGATTGTGCTTCCACACCCTGTCCGGCATCGACCACCAGCAGCGCGCCTTCGCAGGCCGCCAGCGAGCGGCTGACTTCGTAGGTGAAGTCAACGTGACCGGGGGTATCAATGAAGTTCAGCTGGTAGTTGATACCGTCTTTGGCCTTGTAATACAGAGTGACGCTGTGAGCCTTGATGGTGATCCCGCGCTCGCGTTCAAGGTCCATGGAGTCCAGCACCTGGGCTTCCATTTCACGCTCGGCCAGGCCGCCGCACATCTGGATGAAGCGATCGGCCAGCGTCGACTTGCCATGGTCAATGTGGGCGATGATGGAGAAATTGCGGATATGACTCAAATCACTCACGGATCAACACTCAAAAAGGCTGCAGGCATAGCCCGCCGAAAAATAGCCGGGAATTGTACCTGATCCACGACGCAAGCGTCACGTTCGCAGGTCAGACGGCGCGTACAAAAACGCCCCGATCTTGCGACAGGGGCGTTTTTCATGACGCGTGAAGCGGAAAATGAACCGCCATCAACCGGCGCGACGCAACAGCCAGAGCCCCGCCAGGGCGCAGACACTCGCCGGCACCAGCACCGCAAACAGCGGCGAGAAACCGAACACCAGGCTCGAAGGCCCCAGCAAATCCTGGGCAATGCGGAAGGTGAACCCCACCAGCACACCGGTAAACACCCGCTGACCAAGGGTCACCGAGCGCAACGGGCCGAAGATGAAGGAAATCGCCATCAGCACCAGGGCGGCAGTGACCAGCGGTTGCAACACTTTGACCCAAAATGCCAGCCAGTAACGGCCGTTGCTCAATCCCTGGTCCGCCAGGTAGTGGATGTAACCCCACAGACCGGTGATCGATAGCGAATCGGGCGCCATGACCACCGTGCTCAGCAGTTGCGGGCTCAACGCCACGTCCCAGCGTTCGACCGGAACGCTGACCACTTCAGTGCTCTTTTCATGGAACAGCGTGGTGGTGACGTCACTCAACTGCCAGTGGTCCGTGTCGAACGCTGCCCGCTTGGCGAAGCTGGACGACAGGATGCGACGCTGATCATCGAAGCGGTAGCGGGTCACGCCATACAGCAGGCCATTGGGTTGCACGGAGTTGACGTGGATGAACTCGTCGCCCTGGCGGTGCCACAGGCCGTGCTTGGCACTTTGAGAATCGCCGCTGCCCTGGGCCAGCGAACGGTTGGCCTGTGCGGTGCTTTCGGTTGCCGGCGCGACATACTCGCCAATCAACACGCCCACCACCATCAGCACCAGCATCGGCTTCATCACCGCCCAGACGATCCGCCCGACCGATACACCGGCCGCGCGCATGATGGTCAGTTCGCTGTTGCTGGCCAGGCTGCCGAGACCGATCAGGCAACCGATCAGCGCGGCCATCGGCAGCATGTCGTACAAACGACGCGGCGCGGTCAGCAACACGTAACTCAGAATATCGACCAGGGTATAGGTATCGCTGGCATCGCCCATCTCATCGATGAACGCGAACAACGTCGCCAGACCGAGAATGATCCCCAAAACCGCCAGGATCGCCATGAACACATTGCTACCGATGTAGCGGTCGAGCTTAACCACGGGCCACCTCCAGTGCGGCGCGGCGGCTCGCCATCTTCAAGCGCAAGGGCTCCCAATAGAGCAAGCCCAGGCCAATGGCCAGGAAGATCCCGTGCACCCACCACAAGCCCAACGCCGGTGGAATCTTGCCCTTTTCGAGGGCACCGCGAGCGGCAATCAGAATGCTCAGGTAAGCCATATAAAGAAGAATCGCCGGCAGCAACTTGAGGAAACGGCCCTGGCGCGGATTGACCCGCGACAGCGGCACCGCCATCAAGGTCACGATGAACACCAGCAATGGCAAGGACAACCGCCATTGCAGCTCGGTACGGGAACGGATGTCGTCGCTGCCCAGCAAGGATGCGGTGGTCATGGCATCGCGATCGGTCACTTCATCGCTGACATCCGGCTTGGGCAGCAGTACGCCGTACTCTTCGTACTTGATCGCCCGGTAATCGGCTTGCCCCGGGTTACCGTCATAGCGGTAGCCGTTGTCGAGAATCAGGTAGCGATTGCCGTCGGGGCGGATTTCCTGGCGACCCTTTTCCGCCACCAGCACGGAAATTCCGCGATCCTTCTTGTCGGAACTGATGTTCTTTTGCGAAATGAACACTCCACCCAGATTGATGCGGTCATCCGACAACTGCTCGGTGTACGTCACCCGGGTGCCGTCGCGCAGAGCCTGGAAACGGCCTGGTTCCAAGGTGTCGAACTCGGTCAGTGCGTCTTGCTTGTTCAGCAGCAACTGGAACTGATTGGCGCCTTGTGGTGCCAGGCTCAGGCTCAACCAGGCAACCACCAGCGCCACGATCGTGGCCGGGAACAGGGTCATGCGAAACAGGCGTTGCTGGCTCATGCCGGTGGCCGAGAGTACGGTCATTTCGCTTTCGAGGTACAAGCGACCGTAGGACAGCAGGATCCCGAGAAACAGGCCCAGCGGCAGGATCAGTTGCAGGAACCCCGGCAGGCGAAAACCCATGATCAGGAACAGCGAGCCCGGGTCCAGCTGACCCGAAGCCGCCTGGGCGAGGTATTTGATGAAGCGTCCGCTCATGATGATGACCAGCAATACGCCGCTGACGGCGCTCAAGGTCAACAGGACTTCGCGGGATAGATAACGGAAGACGATCAAACCAGACACTCCAGGGTTGTCAGGCTAAGGCGGCCAAACAAGCAAACATATCAGACAGCCCGCAAGGCAGAGCCGCCGAAAAAAGATGGCGCATTATCCTGTGATTGGGTGCGCCTGTCACTGCGCAATGCAGGGAAACGCCTGTAGGAGCGAGCTCGCTCGCGATGCTGGGCAACGATAACTCGGGAACTCTGACAGCCCGCGCCACAGTCGGGTTCACCGCGAGCGAACTCGCTCCTACATTCGTGCAACCGAGGGTTGTCAGGCGCTGGCAGCGAGGTTCAAACTGCGGCCTTCGTCGCCGGCCACTCCCGGCGCCTTTCCATATTTATAAGCAAGCGACGCACACCCGCTGTCGAGCGCTTGCGAGTTGACCATCAATTCAGGGACCCGGACATGGAACTGGTTGTAAAAAGCGTTAACCCGGAAACGTTGAAGACCGCCACGCTGGTCGTCGCCGTCGGTGAAGGCCGTAAGCTCGGTGCTGCAGCCAAGCAGCTCGACGAACTCAGCGGCGGCGCAATCAGCGCTGTGCTCAAGCGCGGCGACCTGGCCGGCAAGGTCGGTCAGAGCCTGCTGCTGCACAGTCTGCCGAACCTGAAAGCCGAGCGTGTGCTGCTGGTGGGCGTGGGCAAGGATGAAGAGCTGGGCGACCGCCCGTTCCGCAAAATCGTCGCCGGCGTACTCAACACCCTTAAAGGCCTGGGTGGCAGTGACGCGGTACTGGCCCTGGACGAAATCGTGGTCAAGGGCCGCGACAGCTACGGCAAGACCCGTCTGCTGGCCGAAACCCTGGTGGACGGCGAATACCAGTTCGACCAGTTCAAAAGCCAGAAAGCCGAACCGCGCGCCCTGAAGAAAATCACCCTGCTGACTATCAAGGCCGCCCAGGCTGAAGTGCAACGCGCCGTGACCCACGCCACCGCCATCGCCAACGGCATGGCTTTCACCCGCAATCTGGGCAACCTGCCGCCGAACATCTGCCACCCGACCTTCCTCGGTGAGCAGGCGAAAAACCTCGGCAAAGAGTTCAAGGATCTGAAAGTCGAAGTGCTCGACGAGAAGAAGATCAAGGCACTGGGCATGGGTTCGTTCTACGCCGTCGGCCAGGGCAGCGCCCAGCCGCCGCGCCTGATCGTCATGCAATACAACGGTGGCAAGAAATCCGAGAAGCCTTACGCACTGGTCGGCAAGGGCATCACCTTCGACACCGGTGGCATCAGCCTCAAGCCGGGTGCCGGCATGGATGAAATGAAGTACGACATGGGCGGCGCCGCCAGCGTGTTCGGTACGTTGCGTGCCGTGCTCGAACTGAAGCTGCCGATCAACCTGGTGTGCATCCTGGCCTGTGCCGAGAACATGCCGAGTGGTAATGCTTCGCGTCCTGGCGACATCGTCACCACCATGAGCGGCCAGACCGTGGAAATCCTCAACACTGACGCCGAAGGCCGTCTGGTGCTGTGCGATGCCCTGACCTACTCCGAACGCTTCAAGCCGCAAGCGGTAATCGACATCGCCACCCTGACCGGTGCCTGCGTCGTCGCCCTGGGTTCCCACACGTCGGGCCTGCTGGGCAACAACGACGAACTGATCGGTCAACTGTTGAGCGCCGGCCAGGCTGCCGACGACCGCGCCTGGCAACTGCCGCTGTTCGATGAGTATCAGGAACAGCTGGACAGCCCGTTCGCCGACATCGCCAATATCGGCGGCCCGAAAGCCGGCACCATCACCGCTGCGTGCTTCCTGTCGCGCTTCACCAAGAACCTGAACTGGGCTCACCTGGACATCGCCGGTACCGCATGGACCAGCGGCGGCAAGGACAAGGGCGCCACCGGCCGTCCAGTCCCCCTGCTGACCCAATACCTGCTGGACCGCGCCAAAGCCTGAAACCAATGATCCAGGGGGCGTTATCTTCGGGTAGCGCCGCCCTGGCTCAGGAACCGCAATGACCAAAGTCGACTTCTATATCCTGCCCAGCGCCGATCCCTCGGCTCGCCTGGATTTCGCCTGCAAGCTCACCGAAAAAGCCTGGCGCATGGGCCACCGCGTCTACCTGCATTGCAGTGATGCGGCTCAGCGCGACGACCTCGACGCTCGCCTGTGGGCGTTCAAGGGCGAAAGCTTCGTGCCCCACGGCCCCGCTGAAAGCGAACCGGACAGCTTGATCGTGCTGGGTTTTGGCGATGACTGCGGTCAGCACCAGGATTTGCTGGTCAACCTGGACCTGAAGGTCCCGGCCTTTGCCCAACGCTTCGCCCGCGTGGCGGAAGTGGTGGTCGAAGATCCGTTGATCCGCCAGGCCGCGCGGGAGAGTTTCCGTTTCTATCGCGAACAGGGCTATCCTCTGCAAGATCACCGTTTACAGCGACTCTGAGCATTCCGATGGACACTCCAAAACCGCTGCAAAAGTCCGCGCACTTGTTGGACGACCTTGAGTCGATCCGCCAATTGCTCGGCGATGAAAACCTGCAACCACCGCTGCTGACCGACACGGTCGAAGAAGGTGACCAGGAACAGATTCCCATGCTGTTCGACACCGTCAGCGAACCTGCACCAGCTGTCGAGCCGACACCTCCCAAGCCCGCCGCGGAACCGGCGCCGAGCGCCAGCAAGAACGCCGACGCCTTGCTGTACCTCGACACCGAATTGCGTGCCGCCGCGCAATTGATCATGCAAGACGTGATCGACGACTTCGCGCCGCACATCGAAACCGAAATCAAACGCCGCCTCAGCGCGCGGCTTGAGCGGTTGTTGAGTCAGTACAACGACTGAGGCACTTTACAAACAACGTTGTGGCGAGGGAGCGTGCTCCCCCGCCACACAGTCGTGTTCAGGTGCTCAGGTAACGCCCGATCAACGCAATCCCGCTCGCCAGCACCAGCCACGTTACCAGCCGCACGAAGGCCTCGCGCGACAGGCGCATGGTCAACCGCCGACCGACCCACAACCCCAACGCCATGGCCGGCAGCAGACACAGCGCCAGTACCAGCAACGGTAATTCGGCATACACCCCCGCGACCGCAAACAGGCTCAAACGCACCACCGTGCTGCAACTGATCAGCGCGCTCTGAGTCGCCCGGGCTTCATCCTTGGGCAGCCGACTGTTCAGATAGATCGCATACAAAAAACCGCCACTGCCAAACAACGCGCCGAACATCCCACCCACGGTGCCCATCGGCAACGCCCAAACAGCAGACAACTGCGCCGGACGGACTTTTATCCACAGGCTGTAGACTGCATACGCGCTGATAAACAACCCCATCAACAGCAGCAACAGGTCGGATTTCAGGTTCAGCAGAAAAATCACTCCAAGGGTGCAGCCCACCGCCATACAGGGCAGCAATCGCAGGAGCTCTGGTTTGGCCACGTCCCGTCGTGAAGGCAACAGATTGCCGAACGCCGCGATGAAATCCAGCAGCACCAGCAACGGCACGATTTTCGACAGTGGCATGAACACAATCAAAATCGGCCCGGCCACCAGCGCCGTACCGAACCCGGCAATGCCGAATACGATGTAAGCCAGGGCGATGCCCGCCCCGATGACCAGCCAGTCCACTGCGCCGAATGGCCATTGGTTCAACAACTCAGCCACACTCAATCCTCCTTGAATACCGCCGACGACTTTACCCCTGTGGGAGCGAGCCTGCTCGCGAATAAGGAATAACATTCAACATTGCAGCGACAGACATGCCGCCTTCGCGAGCGGGCTCGCTCCCACAAGGGATTTGTGCGGACTCATGGAGATTGTTCACCGAATGCCTTTAAACTGCGCCCCATGATTAAAGATCCCTTTGCAAGACTCGGCCTGGACCGCGAAGTCCTGACCGTCAGCCAGCTCAACGGCCGTGCGCGGGTGTTGCTTGAAGACGTGTTCAGCAACATCTGGGTCGAGGGCGAAATCTCCAACCTCGCCCGCCCGGCGTCCGGGCACGTGTACTTCACTCTCAAGGACAGCGGCGCCCAAGTGCGCTGCGCCCTCTTCCGGCAGAACGCCGCCCGGGTGCGCCAGGCGTTGAAGGACGGCCTGGCGGTCAAGGTGCGGGGCAAGGTTTCGCTGTTCGAGGGGCGCGGCGATTATCAGCTGATCCTCGACACCGTGGAGCCGGCCGGCGATGGTGCGCTGCGCCTGGCCTTCGATGCCTTGAAGGAAAAACTCAGCGCCGAAGGCCTGTTCAGCGCCGAACGCAAAGTGCCGCTACCGGCGCATCCGCAACGTATCGGCATCATCAGCTCGCCCACCGGCGCGGTGATTCGCGACATCATAAGCGTATTCCGCCGCCGCGCGCCGCAAGTGCAGCTGACGCTGATCCCTACTGCGGTACAGGGCCGCGAAGCCACTGCGCAGATTGTTCGCGCGCTGAAACTGGCGGACGCCCGCGGCTTCGATGCGTTGATCCTGGCCCGTGGCGGTGGCTCTCTGGAAGACCTCTGGTGCTTCAACGAGGAAGCCGTGGCCCGCGCCGTGGACGCCTGCGTAACGCCAATCGTCAGCGCCGTCGGCCATGAAACCGATGTATCGATCAGCGATTTCGTCGCCGACGTTCGCGCGCCCACACCTTCTGCCGCCGCCGAACTGCTGGCACCGGACTCCAGTGATCTGGTGCGTCGGGTCGAGAGCCTGCATCGTCGGCTGGTGATGCGCATGCGCGACCGCCTGATGCGTGATCGGCTGCGCCTGGAAGGTATCTCTCGCCGCCTGCGTCATCCGGGTGAACGCCTGCGGCAGCAAGCGCAGCGCCTGGACGATCTGGACATGCGCCTGCGCCGCGCCTTCGAGCGCAGCCTCAACACCCGGCGCGAACGACTGATCCGTCTGGAAACCCGGCTCGCCGGACAGCATCCAGGCCGGCAACTGGCGATGCTGCGGCAGCGCCTCGACAGCCTCGCCGAACGCTTGCCCCGCGCCATGCGCGAAGGTTTGAAAAGCCGTCGCCTGCAACTGCAAAGCCAGATGCAGACACTGCATGTGGTCAGCCCCCTGGCGACCCTCGGCCGTGGCTACAGCATTCTGCTGGACGAGCGCGGCAACGCGATCCGCAGCGCCGGGCAAACCCACACCGGCCAGCGCCTGAAAGCCAAACTGGGTGAAGGCGAACTGCAAGTGCGGGTCGAAGACAATCACCTGACGCCCGTCACTCTTTCTTTACTGGACTGATCCATGCCGCGCTTTTTTACTTCGCTTCTGTTGTTGTGCCTGACGTTCAACGTCCATGCCGATAGTTACATCACGCGCCTGTTGAACAAACCGGTGCCCGGCGGCGTGGCCGTGGTGGACCTGGGCGCCGCCGCGCAAGCGCCAAAAGCCAGTTATCAGGGCAAGCCGGTGCTGGTGGTCAAGGAACAGAACAACTGGCTGGCCATCGTCGGTATACCCCTGACGGTCAAGCCGGGTGCCCAATCCGTCAGCAGCGGCGGTCGTAGCCTGGGGTTCACCGTTGGTAACAAGAAATACCCGGAACAGCGCATCACGCTGAAAAACACGCAACAGGTCAATCCGGATCCGGACAATCTCAAGCGCATCGAGCGCGAACTGGCCGAGCAGATCGCTGCCTACCGCACGTTCAGTCCGAATACGCCAAGTAACGTGCTGCTGGATAAACCGGTGAACGGCCCGCTGTCGAGCAAGTTCGGCGTGCGCCGCTTCTTCAATGGTGAAGAGCGCAATCCTCACTCAGGCCTGGATTTCGCCGTGCCTGCCGGCACGCCGATCAAGACCCCGGCCGCCGGGAAGGTGATTCTGATCGGTAACTACTTCTTCAATGGCAATACGGTGTTTGTCGACCACGGCCAGGGCTTTATCAGCATGTTCTGCCACATGTCGAAGATCGATGTGAAGGTTGGGCAGCAAATGGCTCGCGGCGGTGTGGTCGGCAAGGTGGGGGCTACCGGCCGGGCGACGGGACCGCATATGCATTGGAACGTCAGCCTCAATGATGCCCGGGTGGATCCGGCGATTTTTATCGGGGCATTCCACCCCTGATCCTTTATATGGCTGATGCCGCCTATTCAGCGTCCAAGTCCTCGATCCCATGGACTTCCCGGTCTGCCAGACAATGCCTGACCCACTCTTGAGTCTCCGCGGAAAACCAGGTCAGCTCCTCTGCCGTGATCAACTCCCGCGCGCGCAACCCGAGCAGGTGCGAGCGCGCTTCATGGCGTGAAAACCTGAAGACGCCAAATGCCCAATACAGCTCTTTTTGCGCGGCTTTGAGCAATTCCTCGCTGGCTTCGATGCGTTCGTAAGGCGCGATACTCTTGTCCAGCACGATTTTTTCGACGTCGGTCATGATCCGGGTGCACATCCGCTCATGGGCCACCGGACGCAATGCGCAATACTGTTTCCAATCGGATTCGTTCATCGCCGTCTCCCGCTCGCCAGTCGAGGCTTTAAAGAAGAATAGCCCCGCAGCAAGCACCCTGCGCTCAAAACACTGATTGCGCATCGCTCAAACCTTGCGCAACCAACCTGAAGATCAGGCTCTTACAGAGCAATAAAATCTCGCTAAACAGACGCCGACGAGTATTCCTCTCAATTTTTTTCGACTGCTTGCCATCCTTTCCCCCCGCGGTTAGGGTTGAAGGCATGAAAACCTCTCACACCCTCATTCAGCGCCGTCAGCATCGCAGCTTGTGCCTTGTCAGTGCACGACTGCCGGGCTGAATCGTGGTGCCTCTTTTACGCTTTATCCCCAGAACATTTGATCCACCGGCAGGCCGCCTTTTTTCGGCCCACACAATAAGGATTTCCCGATGAGCATGCTCAAAGACCCGTCTTCGAAATACCGCGCATTCCCGACCATCGACATCCCGGACCGCACCTGGCCGTCGAAAACCATTACCGCCGCCCCGATCTGGTGCAGCTCCGACCTGCGTGACGGCAACCAGTCGCTGATCGAACCGATGGACGCCGTCAAGAAGCTGCGTTTCTGGAAGACCCTGGTACAGGTCGGCGTGAAGGAAATCGAAGCCTCGTTCCCGGCCGCTTCGCAAACCGACTTCGACTTCGTGCGCACCTTGATCGAAGGCGGCCACATTCCGGACGACACCACCATCCAGGTGCTGACCCAGGGCCGTGAAGACCTGATCGCGCGCACTTTCGAATCCCTGCGTGGGGCGAAGAAAGCCATCGTTCACCTGTACAACGCCACCTCCCCTTCTTTCCGCCGCATCGTCTTCAACCAGGACAAGGACGGAATCAAGGAAATCGCCGTGAGCGCGGCCAAGCTCTTCGTCAAGTACGCCGCCCAGCAGCCTGAAACCGAGTGGACCTTCGAGTACTCCCCGGAAACCTTCAGCGCCACCGAACTGGAGTTTGCCAAGGAAGTCTGCGACGCGGTGATCGAAGTCTGGAACCCGACACCCGAGCACAAGATGATCCTCAACCTGCCGGCCACTGTCGAATGCGCGACCCCGAACATCTATGCCGACCAGATCGAATGGTTCGGCCGTCACATCAACCGTCGTGACAGCGTGATCATCAGCCTGCACACCCACAACGACCGTGGTACTGGTGTTGCCGCCACCGAGCTGGGTCTGATGGCCGGCGCCGACCGCGTCGAAGGCTGCCTCTTCGGCAACGGCGAGCGCACCGGTAACGTCGACCTGGTGACCGTGGCCCTGAACATGTACACCCAGGGTCTTGACCCGCAACTGGACTTCTCCGACATCGACGGCGTGCGCAAGGTCGTCGAAGAGTGCAACCAGATCCAGGTTCACCCGCGTCATCCGTACGTCGGCGACCTGGTGCACACCGCATTCTCCGGCTCCCACCAGGATGCGATCCGCAAGGGCTTCGCCCAGCAGAAATCCGACGCCCTGTGGGAAGTGCCTTACCTGCCGATCGACCCGGCCGACATCGGCCGCAGCTACGAGGCGGTCATCCGCGTCAACAGCCAGTCGGGCAAGGGCGGTATTGCCTACCTGCTGGAACAGGAATACGGCATCAGCCTGCCGCGTCGCATGCAGATCGAGTTCAGCCAGGTCGTGCAGCGTGAAACCGATCGCCTGGGCCTGGAAATGACCGCCCAGCAAATTCATGCCCTGCTGCACAGCGAATACTTGCAGGCCAACACCCCGTACGCGCTGGTCAGCCATCGCCTGCAGGAAGAAAACGGCCACAGCGCCGTCGAAGTGGAAGTCGCCAGCAAAGGCCAGGGCGAAACCAACCTGCACTGGCGCGGCAAGGGCAACGGTGCCCTGGAAGCACTGGTGGCCGGTCTGCCGATTCCGGTGGAAATCATGGACTACAACGAACACGCCATCGGCGCGGGCACCAATGCCAAGGCTGCGGCCTACATTGAACTGCGTGTGAACGGTGAACGTGCGGTGCATGGCGTGGGTATCGATGAAAACATCACCACCGCCAGCTTCAAGGCCCTGTTCAGCGCGCTGAACCGCTCCCTGAGCCAGCCGGAAGCGAAAGCGGCGTAAGCCTTCGCTGCAATGCAAAAGGCCCCGGAGTGAAACCTCCGGGGCCTTTTTTTGACTGTTGGTTTTGTGCTGCCTGTTCTGGCCCTATCGCCAGCAGGCTGGCTCCCACAGGAGATCGATTTTCCAATGTGGGAGCCAGCCTGCTGGCGATGAGGTCCTGTCAGGCACCGCGAATATCAGGTGAACTCGAACGTATCCGCATCCAGGTTCGCCGGAAACCGCTGCCGGTAAGCCGCCAGTTCCGCCGCATCCAGCACCACCTTGAACACCCCATCCGCCTCCCCTGCGCTGAGCAATGTCTCGCCCTGGAAATCCAGCACCTGACTGTCACCGGTATAGGCAAAGCCTTTGCCGTCGGTGCCGACGCGGTTCACCGCTGCCACGTAGCACAGGTTCTCGATCGCCCGTGCCGGCAGCAACCGGTTCCAGTGCTGACGTCGAGCGCCCGGCCAATTGGCGGTATACAACAGCAGGTCGGTGTCCTGGGCATCGCGGCTCCACACCGGAAAACGCAGGTCATAGCAAATCAATGGTCGCACCCGCCAGCCCTTGAGCTCGAACTGCACCTGACGCTCGCCGGGGGTGTAGTGATTGTGCTCGCCGGCCATGCGGAACAGGTGCCGCTTGTCGTAGTGCAGCACCTCGCCGTCCGGCCGCGCCCACAACAGGCGATTACGATGACTGCCATCGGCGACCTGAATGATGACGCTACCGGTAATCACCGCATCGAGCTTCGCCGCCTGAGTCCGCAACCATTTGCTGGTGGGGCCGTTTTCCGCCTCGGCCAGCGTCTCGGACTCCATGGAGAAACCGGTGGTGAACATCTCCGGCAGGATGATCAGATCGGCACCGCGCGCCTGTTCGAGCAGCGGCTCGAAGTGCTCCAGATTGGCCTGGCGGTCGTGCCAGGCCAGGGTCGTCTGGATCAGCGCAACGGTCAGCTTCGACAATGCACTCAGATCACGCATAGTTTTTCCGCCGCTTCACGCAGGGTCTCCTCGCGCTTGGCAAAACACAGCCGCACAAGGCGCTGGCCTTCGGGCGGCGCCTGGTAAAACACCGAGATCGGAATGCTGGCGACGCCGTGTTCGCGGGTCATCCACAGTGCCATTTCGACATCATTGAGGTCCGGGCGGATCTGCGAGTAGTCGACCAACTGAAAATAAGTGCCCGCCACCCGGGTGAAACTGAAACGCGACGGTGCTAGCAGATCGCAGAACAAGTCGCGCTTGGCCTGATAAAAACCTGGCAATTCTTCGACGTGTTCCGGGTGCTCGGCCATGTAATCGGCCAGGGCATATTGCAGCGGGGTCACCCCGCAGAAACTGACGTACTGGTGCACCTTGCGCAGCTCGGCCGTCAGGGCGGGTGGCGCGACCACGTAGCCGGTTTTCCAGCCGGTGACGTGGTAGGTCTTGCCGAAGGAACTGACCACAAAAGCGCGCTGATACAGTTCTTCATGCGCCAGCACGCTGACGTGAGGCATGCCGTCGTACACCAGGTGTTCGTAGACTTCGTCGCTGATCACATAGATATCGCGATCGCGGATCAACGCCGCCAACTGATCCAGTTCGGCACGACTGATCAGCGCGCCGCTGGGGTTGTGCGGGGTATTGAGGATGATCATCCGCGTGCGCGGGCTCAGGGCTTCGGCGAGTTTCTCGAAGTCGATACTGAAATCCTTCACGCCCAATTGCACATGCACACAGCGCCCACCGGCCAGCTCCACCGAAGGTTCGTAACTGTCATAAGCCGGATCGAACACGATGACTTCATCACCGCTGTGGATAACCGCCTGAATGGCGCAGAAAATCGCCTGGGTCGCACCGGGAGTGACAGTCACCTCGTGATCGGCATCGACGTTGACGCCATAGCTACGGGTAATCTTCGCCGCAATCTGCTGACGCAGGGCCGGTAGGCCCGTCATGGGCGAGTACTGGTTGTGGCCACTGGCGATGTGCCGACCGACCGCGTCACGCAGGGCTTGCGGGCCGTCGAAATCGGGAAAACCCTGGGACAGATTAAGCGCCCCGGTCTGCGCCGCGAGCTGAGACATCTGAGTGAAGATAGTGATGCCGACATTCGGCAGCTTACTGGTGATCATCGGTGATTCCCTGCTCTACACCCGGCTCTAACGGCGGCGCGGGAGAGCCCGAGGATAGCCCATCCGGCGCCCATAAAAAAAGGGCGCCAAAAGCGCCCTTCTTCTCCACCGCCCCCGGTGGGAGCGAGCCTGCTCGCGAAGACGGTGTGTCAGTCGCCATAAACGTCGACTGACAGATTGCATTGGCGAGCAGGCTCGCTCCCACAGGGGTGAGGCAAGCTTTGAATCAGCGCTTGTCGCGGCGCTTCTTGTCGGCCTTCTTGTGGTGCGACATCAAGCGACGCTTCTTGTTGACCTGGCGGTCGGTCAGCGAGTTCTTGTTGCCTTCGTACGGGTTCTCGCCGCCTTTGAACTCGATGCGGATCGGCGTACCGACCAGCTTCAAGACACGGCGATACGTGTTTTCCAGATAACGCACGTAAGACTTCGGCACCTTCTCGATCTGGTTACCGTGAATCACGATGATCGGCGGGTTCGCACCACCCAGGTGGGCGTAACGCAGCTTGATCCGGCGGTTGTTGACCATCGGCGGCGCGTGCTCGCCAACCGCGTCTTCCAGGATCTGGGTCAGGCGGTTGGTCGGCCAGCGGGTGACCGCGGACTTGAACGAGTTCTGTACCGAGGCGTAGAGGTTGCCAACGCCAGTGCCGTGCAGTGCCGAGATGAAGTGGATGTCGGCGTAGTCAACGAAGAACAGTCGACGTTGCAGCTCGACCTTCACGAAGTCACGCTCGCTCGGCGTCATGCCGTCCCACTTGTTGATCGCGATGACCAGCGCACGACCCGACTCAATGGCAAAGCCCAGCAGGTTGAGGTCGTGATCCACCACGCCTTCGCGGGCGTCCATCACAAAGATCACCACGTTGGCGTCTTTGATGGCTTGCAGGGTTTTGACCACGGAGAACTTTTCAACTTCTTCGTGGATCTTGCCGCGCTTACGCACACCGGCGGTGTCGATCAGCGTGTACTTCTCGTCGTTACGCTCGAACGGGATGTAGATACTGTCGCGGGTGGTGCCGGGCTGGTCATACACGATCACCCGGTCTTCACCGAGCATGCGGTTGACCAGGGTCGACTTGCCGACGTTCGGCCGGCCGATGATGGCGATCTTGATCCCGTCTTTTTCGCTCGGGCCAGGAATGCGCTTGGCTTCCTCGCCTTCTGCAACGTCCTCTTCCTCGCCTTCTTCCAGCTCGTCTTCGTCTTTCGGGAATTCACTCAGTGCCGCTTCCAGCAGCTGGGTGATGCCGCGACCGTGGGCGCCGGCGATCGGGATCGCGTGGCCCATGCCCAACGGGGCGAATTCGGCGCGAGCCATTTCCGGGTCGATGTTGTCGACCTTGTTGGCCACCACGTGAGAACGCTTGTTACGTTTGCGCAAATGCTCGGCGATCATCTGGTCGGCGGCGGTGAAACCGGCCTTGGCATCTACCAGGAACAGCACTACATCCGCTTCTTCAATGGCCAGCAGCGACTGCTCGGCCATTTTTTCGTCCATACCATGCTCGTCACCGGAGATACCGCCGGTGTCGATCAGAATGTAGGAACGCCCTTGCCACTTGGCCTCACCGTACTGGCGATCACGGGTCAGACCGGACAAGTCGCCGACAATGGCGTCGCGAGTCCTGGTCAGGCGGTTGAACAAGGTGGACTTGCCGACGTTCGGTCGGCCCACCAGGGCGATTACGGGAACCATGCGGCTCTCCACTTCGTTATTTCAGAAAATACAAAAGCCGCTGCGAGGCAGCGGCTGGTGCTCGGGGCAGCGTATGCAAACGCTGCAAACCCCGAAAATCGGGGCCGCCTGGGGGGTTAACCCCAAGCATAGTCAAACCTTTACTTAATGGTCAGGGCTTCCAGTTTGCCGCTGTTGCCATAGACATAAATCGTGTCACCCACCACCAGCGGACGGGCACGCAGGCCGTCGCTGTCGATGCGTTCGCGGCCGACGAAACGACCGTCCACCTGACTCAGCAGGTGCAGGTAACCTTCCAGGTCACCGACTGCAACGTAGCTGGAGAACACTTCCGGGGCCGAGAGTTGACGGCGGGCCAGCGAATCGTTGCTCCACAGGGCAGTGGTGGAACGTTCGTCGACGCCTTCAACGGTGCCCGAAGACAGGCTCACGTAGACGCTGCCAAAACCCTGGGCGACACCGGCGTAGCTGGAAGCATCACGCTGCCACAGCTGCCGACCGCTTTGCAGGTCCAGCGCCGCAACGCGACCCTGGTAGCTCGCGACATAAATCGTTTCGCCGGACAGCAGCAGGCCGCCGTCGATGTCGACAACGCGCTCCAGCTCCGAACGGCCTTGCGGGATCGCTACACGCTGTTCCCAGACCGGCACGCCGTTGGAAATGTCGAGAGCGACCACTTTACCGGTCGACAGGCCAGCCACCGCGAGGCGGTTGGTGACGATCGGCGCGCTGGTACCACGCAGGGTCAATACGGCAGGCGTGCTGTCGTACAACCAGCGCTGGTTGCCGGTCGCGGCGTCCAGACCGATCAGACGATCGTCCTGGGTCTGAACCACAACCACATCGCCGTTGTTGGCCGGTGGTGCAAGAACTTCGCTGGACACGCGGGAGCGCCATTTCTCTTCGCCGCTGATGGCATCCAGGGCAACGATCTCACCCTTGGTCGTACCGACCGTCAGCAGACCGTAAGCGACGCCAACGGCGCCGGAAACAGGCAGTTCGAGATCTTTCTTCCACTTGACGTCGCCGTTGCTGCGATCCATCGCCATCACCACACCGGTTACATCGGCGGCATAGATGGTGCTGCCATCGATCGCCGGTACCAGCATGTTGTAGGTTTCGCCCTGACCGTCACCGATCGAACGACTCCACTGTTTTTGCAGAACCACTTCTTCCTTGAAATCGGTCAATTCGGCCGGTGGCAGTTCTTTCTTGCTGTTGCTGCTGCAACCCGCGGCCAGAATGGCCAAGGTCAGCAATGCTGCATGTTTCCAACGGATCACGTCACGCATCCCCTTTGGCCAGGTCATCCAGCTTGATTTGTAGGCCACCGACCGCCGCTTCATCCGACAGTGCCGCCTTGGCTTTTTGATACGCCGCGTGCGCTTCATCGGTACGGCCCAGCTGCACCAGCAGGTCGCCCTTGAGTTCTTCGCGAGTGGCCAGGAAAGCCTTGTCGGCATCGCCTTCGAGCAGTTTCAGGGCTTCATCGGCCTTGTTCTGCGCGCCCAGCACCTGCGCCAGGCGCTGACGGGCGATTTCGCCCAGTGCCGGGTTGGCCGGTTTGTCGGCAATGGCTTTCAGTTCGCTGGCCGCGTCATCCAGCTTGCCGCTGTCGACGGCGACTTTCGCCACGAACAGGCTGCCGTATTGCGCATAGGCGCTGCCGCCGAATTCGCTGTTGAGCTTGGCTGCGAGGTCCGAAACACGGGCCGCGTCAGGCTTGCCGTCAGGCGTCAGCGTGGTCTCCAGCAATTGCTGATAGAGCACCGAGGCGCCTTGCGACTGGTTGTTCTGATACTTCTGGAACGCCTGCCAGCCGAACACGATAACCAGCGCCAACAGGCCGCCAGTGACCAGGGGCTTACCGTTGCGTGACCACCATTCCTTCAAATCCGCCAGCTGTTCGTCTTCGGTACTCGACACCCCAATACTCCTTAATCGCTAAATCGGCTGTTAAGACAGCTTCAACCCTGCACGACGCAGGTGGCCAGGTGTGCAGCAAGCGCATCCCAGGCAATGCTTTGTTGTTCGCCCTGGCCACGCAGGGGTTTGAAACCTACCACTTGCTGGGCCATCTCGTCGTCACCGAGGATCAATGCATACAACGCACCGCTCTTGTCGGCTTTCTTGAACTGGCTTTTGAAGCTGCCGGCGCCGGCATTCACTTGCAGGCGCAGGTTGGGCAATTGATCACGCACACGCTCGGCCAGAGCCAGGCCGGCCAACTCGGCTTCTTCACCGAAGGCGCAGAGGTAGACGTCGACCTGACGGGAGATCTCTTGCGGGATCTGCTCGAGGGTTTCGAGCAGCAGGACCAGGCGTTCGATGCCCATGGCGAAACCGACACCCGCGGTCGGCTTGCCACCCATCTGCTCGACCAGGCCGTCGTAACGACCACCGGCACACACGGTGCCCTGGGCGCCCAGTTTGTCGGTGACCCACTCGAAAACGGTCTTGCTGTAGTAATCCAGCCCGCGAACCAGCTTCGGGTTGATCACGTAAGGAATGCCGGCAGCGTCCAGACGCGCCTTGAGGCCCTCGAAGTGCACGCGGGACTCTTCGTCGAGGTAATCGGCCATTTTCGGCGCATCGACCAGAATCGCCTGCGTCTCGGCGTTCTTGGTGTCCAGTACCCGCAATGGGTTGGTCTTCAGGCGACGCTGGCTGTCTTCATCCAGTTTGTCCAGGTGCCTGGAGAGAAACTCCACCAACGCTTCGCGGTAACGACCACGGGACTCGCTGGTACCCAGGCTGTTGAGCTCGAGCTTGACCGCATCACGGATGCCCAGTTCGCCCCACAGGCGCCAGGTCAACACGATCAGTTCAGCATCGATGTCCGGACCGTCGAGGTTGAACACCTCGACACCGATCTGGTGGAACTGGCGATAACGACCTTTCTGCGGCCGCTCGTGGCGGAACATCGGGCCGATGTACCAGAGTTTCTGCACCTGGCCACCACCAGTGATGCCGTGCTCGAGCACCGCACGCACGCACGCCGCGGTGCCTTCAGGACGCAAGGTCAGGGAATCGCCGTTGCGGTCGTCGAAGGTGTACATCTCTTTTTCGACGATATCGGTCACTTCACCAATGGAGCGTTTGAACAGCTCGGTGAACTCGACGATCGGCATGCGGATCTGCTTGTAACCGTAGTTATCCAGCAGACGCGAAACTTTGCCTTCGAAATGACGCCACAGCGGGGTCTGTTCGGGCAGGATATCGTTCATGCCACGAATGGCTTGCAGAGACTTGCTCACAAAATTTCCTTAATTCGTTCGATCAGCCGCGCGCGATAACGGCAGCGTCAGCTTCGACCTTTTCGGCCGCTTTCTGGCGGATCAAGCGTTCAAGCTCATCCACCAGATTGTCATTCGTCAGTTTCTGCGACGGCTTGCCGTCGATGTAAATCAGGTTTGGCGTGCCGCCGGTCAAGCCGATATGGGCTTCCTTGGCTTCACCCGGTCCGTTGACCACGCAACCGATGACTGCGACATCCAGCGGCACCAGCAGATCTTCGAGGCGCCCTTCCAGCTCGTTCATGGTCTTGACCACATCGAAGTTCTGCCGCGAGCAGCTCGGGCAGGCGATGAAGTTGATGCCACGGGAACGCAGGTGCAGGGATTTGAGAATGTCGTAGCCGACTTTCACTTCCTCGACCGGGTCGGCCGCCAACGAGATGCGAATAGTATCGCCAATCCCTTCGGCGAGCAGCATACCGAGGCCCACGGCGGATTTCACCGTGCCTGAACGCAAACCACCGGCTTCGGTGATGCCCAGGTGCAGCGGCTGGACGATTTCCTTGGCCAGCAGGCGGTAGGCTTCGACGGCCATGAACACGTCGGAGGCTTTCACGCTGACCTTGAAGTCCTGGAAATTCAGGCGTTCAAGGTGTTCGACATGGCGCAAGGCCGACTCGACCAGCGCAGCCGGGGTCGGCTCGCCGTATTTTTTTTGCAGATCTTTTTCCAGGGAGCCGGCGTTGACGCCGATGCGAATCGGAATGCCGCGATCACGGGCGGCATCGACCACGGCGCGTACGCGATCTTCACGACCGATGTTGCCCGGGTTGATTCGCAGGCAGTCGACACCCAGCTCGGCGACGCGCAACGCAATGCGGTAGTCGAAATGGATATCGGCCACCAATGGCACCTTGACCAGTTGCTTGATCTTGCCGAAGGCCTCGGCGGCGTCCATGTCCGGTACGGATACCCGCACGATATCGACGCCAGCCGCTTCCAGACGATTGATCTGCGCCACGGTGGCCGCGACATCGTTAGTGTCGCTGTTGGTCATGCTCTGCACAGCGATAGGCGCATCGCCGCCAACAGGCACGTTACCGACCCAGATCTTGCGCGATTCGCGACGTTTGATTGGAGATTCGCCGTGCATGACTTATTGACCCAACTTCAGGCGAGCAGTCTCGCCACTGGTGAACGGAGCTACATCGACCGACTGGCCGTTGTAGCTGACCTGCGCGCCACGGGCGAAGCCCAGGCGGACGGCAAACGGTGGCTTGCCACTGACGGAAAGGCTATCGCCCTTGCGCTTGAGACCACTGAACAACACCTTGCCGCTGCCATCGGTCACTTGCGTCCAGCAATCGGCGGTGAATTGCAGTTGAACCTGACCCTGGCCGGCCACCGGAGCCGCTGCCGCTGCCGGAGCTGGCGTCGCAGCCGCTTGCGCTGGAACGCTCGGGGCAATCGGTGCAGTGACTGTCGGGGCCGGTACGGCCGGAACAGCCGGGGCCGGAGTCGCAGGCGTCGCGACAACCGGAGCCGTACTGTGCGCCGGTGCCGCTGGCGCTACGGGTGCCGTCGCTTGAGCGTCAGCCGGCGCTTCAGCCGCGGTCTCGGCTGGCGGCAATGCCAGGGCGGTAGTGTTTTCAGCCTGACCTTCCGCGACAGCCTGGTCTTCCGGCTCGTCCAGCGGATGAATCTGGGTGGTGCCGTCGGCGCCTTCGACTTCCACGTGTTCAGGGCTCAGGCTGATCAGGTCCTTGGTGCGCAGCGAGGTTTGATCCTGCCACCAGACAAAACCACCACCAATCACCGCCACCAGCAGCAACAGGCTGACAACACGCAGGATGGTATGGGAAACCCGAACCGGTTCTTCGATACGACCCAGGCTATGCACGCTGCTGCCGTGGGAGTCGGTACCGGTGGATTGATCGAACTGCTGGACCAGAACGGCCTGGTCCATGCCGAGCAATTTGGCATAGGCGCGAATATAGCCGCGAGCAAAGGTGTGCCCAGGCAACTTGTCGAACTCGCCGGCTTCCAGATTGCTCAGGGAGTTGACGGTGAGGTTGAGCTTGAGAGCCACTTCGGCCAGCGACCAGCCATTGCTTTCGCGGGCCTGGCGCAGGGTCTCACCGGGATTAACGCGATTCGCTGCTACAACTTCGGGATGCGCCGCTTTCATCATTGCTCCGACAGGTATTGCTGATATTCCGGTGTACCGGGATAGAGTCGTTTTAATTGCAGGCCTGCACTTGCGGCCTTGTCGCGATCTTCAAACACTTTTGCCAGCCGAACGCCGAGCAATAGACTACGTGCATTTTGCTCGGCGAGCAGACTAAAACGATCGTAGTAGTCACGCGCGGGCACATAATGCCTGTCTTCGTAAGACAACTCAGCCATTTCCAGCAATGCGCGTGGTTGTTGGCGATTCAAACGCAGGGCTTTTTCCAGTTGCTGCTGGGCCAACTCCCGCTGGCCAAGCATCGAAGCGGTCATGCCCAGGTTCTCGAACACTCGCGAACGCTCAGGATACAGGGTATCGGCGGCGGCCTGCTCAAAGCGCCCGTAGGCTTCCTTGTAACGTTTTTGCTCGAAAAGAAAACTGCCGTAGTTATTGAGGATTCGCGCATCGGCGGGACGGAAAGACAGCGCCTTGCGAAAATGCTGGTCGGCCAGTTCCGGCTCCATCTCGGCCTGGAACACCAGCCCCAGCGCCGCGTTGGCGTCCGGGTCCGCATCATCCAGTTCCAGGGCTTTCTTCAATGGCACTTTTGCCCGTTCGGTCATGCCCTGCTGCAGATAACCGATGCCCAGCTGCACATACGCCTCACGCGCTTCGTCGCGGCCCTTGCTGGTCTTCATCGGGTTGTAATCGCCCGAAAGCACACAGCCAGCACAGAGGCTGGCCAATAGCAAAAGCAGCGCAAAGCGCAGGGACATAGAGATCCTCTCTTGGTTACTTATTCGCGGCGCTCGAAGCAATATCGTTCTCGGCGCTCAATTCACGCACCGCGATATAACGTTCGCTGCGACGGGTGCGATCCAGCACCTGCCCTACCAGTTGACCACAAGCGGCGTCGATGTCTTCACCACGGGTGGTGCGGACAGTGACGTTGAAACCGGCATGATGAAGCTGATCCTGGAACCGACGAATGGCGTTGTTGCTCGGCCGCTCGTACCCGGAGTGCGGGAACGGGTTGAAAGGAATCAGGTTGATCTTGCACGGGATGTTCTTGAGCAACTCGATCATCTCGACCGCGTGCTCGACCTTGTCGTTCACGTCCTTGAGCAAGGTGTACTCGATGGTCAGCACGCGCTTTTCGCCCAGGGACGACATGTAGCGCTGGCACGACTCGAGGAGCATCTTAAGCGGATACTTCTTGTTGATCGGCACCAATTGGTTACGCAATGCGTCATTCGGTGCGTGCAGGGACAACGCCAGGGAGACGTCGATGTGCTTGGACAGTTCATCGATCATCGGCACCACGCCCGAGGTGGACAGGGTTACGCGGCGCTTGGAAATGCCATAGCCCAGGTCATCCATCATCAGATGCATGGCGGCAATGACGTTGTCGAAGTTCAGCAGCGGCTCACCCATGCCCATCATCACCACGTTGGTGATGGCACGGTCGACGGTCGCCGGGACGCTGCCAAAGGATTTGTTGGCAATCCACACCTGGCCAATGACTTCGGCGGCGGTGAGGTTGCTGTTGAAGCCTTGCTTGCCGGTGGAGCAGAAACTGCAATCCAGGGCACAGCCTGCCTGGGACGAAACGCACAAGGTGCCGCGTTTGCCCTGGGGAATGTACACGGTCTCGACGCAGCTGCCGGACGCCACGCGCACCACCCACTTGCGGGTGCCGTCGCTGGAGATGTCCTCGCTGACCACTTCGGGGCCGCGAACTTCAGCAACAGCCTTGAGCTTTTCGCGCAAGGCCTTGCTGACGTTCGTCATGGCGTCGAAATCATCGACGCCAAAGTGGTGAATCCATTTCATTACCTGACCGGCACGGAAACGCTTCTCCCCGATTGAGTCGAAGAATTTTTCCATTTCCGACTGGGTGAGACCCAGCAGGTTGGTTTTAACAGTCGATGTAGTCATGGATTCACCTTCACTCTTAAGCCAATGCTTAGCGAGTGGTTACTTCAGTAGCTGCGAAGAAGTACGAGATTTCGCGAGCGGCAGCGGCTTCGGAGTCCGAGCCGTGTACAGCGTTGGCGTCGATGGATTCAGCGAAGTCAGCACGGATGGTGCCGGCAGCTGCTTCTTTAGGGTTGGTAGCGCCCATCAGCTCACGGTTCAGAGCGATGGCGTTTTCGCCTTCCAGAACCTGAACGACAACCGGACCGGAGATCATGAAAGCAACCAGGTCACCGAAGAAACCGCGCTCTTTGTGCTCAGCGTAGAAGCCTTCGGCTTCAGCTTTGGACAGTTGCTTCAGTTTCGAAGCTACAACGCGCAGGCCTGCTTTTTCGAAACGGGTGGTGATCTCGCCGATCACGTTTTTAGCAACGGCGTCAGGCTTGATGATGGAGAAAGTACGTTGAACAGCCATGGTGTAACTCCAGAAACGGTAATTTGCGAAAAATTAAACCCGCGAATTATACGCGGGTTCTTGGGTATTGCCTAACCTGCAGCGTGGCTCAGTCGCGTTCTTCGATCCAGTGGGCCTGAATGGCCTCCAGGATCTTTTCGCCACAATGTTCAGGCTTGTCGTCGAACTCGGGCAATTCCATCACCCATTTGCGCAGATCGACGAAGTTGACCGACATAGGGTCGATATCGGGCTTGGTTTCAGCCAGCTGGATCGCGATTTCCAGCACATCAGTCCACTTGAGACTCATGACAATTCCTTGAATCAGTGCGGCGCTTCGGCTGCGTGGTTGAGCGAGTATTTCGGAATTTCGACGGTCAGGTCTTCTGTCCCGACCTTGGCCTGACACCCCAGGCGCGACTGAGCTTCCAGCCCCCAAGCCTTGTCAAGATAGTCCTCTTCCAGCTCATCGGCTTCTTCCAGCGAGTCAAAACCCTCGCGGATGATGCAGTGACAGGTGGTGCAGGCGCAGACGCCGCCACAGGCACTTTCCATTTCGATGTGATGTTCGTGGGCCAACTCGAGGATGGAAATGCCGGGTTCAGCCTCCACAACCATGCCTTCCGGGCAAAACTTTTCGTGTGGCAGAAAAATGACCTGCGGCATCGTTATTCCTCAATCTCATTCAGGTTGCGCCCCGCCAGCGCAGCTTTCACCGTCGAGTCCAGGCGGCGGGCAGCAAAGGCATCGGTCACTTGCGACAGACGCTTGGTCTGCTGCTCGATGGCGTAACCATCGGTACCTTTCATCAGTTCGGTCAGTTCCTGCACCTGCAGCTCGATGACCATGCGCTCATCGGCATCAAGCAAGCGCTCGCCGTCGGCTTCCAGGGCAGCCTGTACCGCTTCGATCAGGCGCTGGGCATCGACCTGCTGCTCGCGCAATACGCGGGCCACCTTGTCGTCGTTGGCGTGCTGGAAGGAATCCTTGAGCATCTTGGCGATTTCGCCGTCGGTCAGGCCGTAGGATGGCTTGACCTGGATGCTGGCTTCGACACCCGAGCCCAGCTCACGAGCGGAGACGCTCAGCAGACCGTCGGCATCGACCTGGAAGGTCACGCGAATCTTCGCCGCTCCGGCAACCATCGCCGGAATGCCACGCAATTCGAAGCGCGCCAGGGAGCGACAGTCGCTGATCAGCTCGCGCTCGCCCTGCAATACGTGGATCGCCATGGCCGACTGGCCATCTTTATAAGTGGTGAAGTCCTGGGCGCGGGCAACGGGGATGGTGGTGTTGCGCGGAATCACCTTCTCCATCAGGCCACCCATGGTTTCCAGCCCCAGGGACAACGGAATCACGTCAAGCAGCAGCAATTCACTGCCATCGCGCTTGTTGCCGGCCAGGGTATCGGCCTGGATCGCGGCACCGATGGCCACCACTTGATCCGGATCGATTTCAGTCAGCGGCTGGCGACCGAAGGCTTCGGCGACGGCTTCGCGCACGCGCGGAACACGGGTCGAACCACCGACCATCACCACCGCATGCACTTCTTCCAGTTCGATACCGGAGTCGCGAACGGCGCGGCGACAGGCCTTCAGGCTGCGGGCAACCATTGGCTCGATCAGCGCATTGAAAGCTTCGCGGGACAGCTCGGCTTTCCAGTCGCCATAAACGACTTCAACCGAAGCGGCATGGGTCAGCGCTTCTTTTGCCGCGCAAGCGGTTTGCAGCAGATTGCGTTGCTCACCCGGATCGAGATCGGCGGACAAGCCGGCGCTCTCGATGATCCAGCCGGCGATTGCATGGTCGAAGTCATCGCCACCCAGGGCACTGTCGCCACCGGTGGCCAGCACTTCGAATACACCACCGGTCAGACGCAGAATCGAAATATCGAAGGTGCCGCCGCCCAGGTCATAAATGGCGACCAGGCCCTCGGCGTGCTGATCCAGACCATATGCCACCGCCGCCGCGGTCGGCTCATTGAGCAAACGCAGCACGTTGAGACCGGCCAGCTTGGCCGCATCCTTGGTGGCTTGACGCTGAGCGTCGTCGAAATAGGCCGGAACGGTAATCACCGCACCTACCAGCTCCCCGCCCAAAGTGGCTTCGGCGCGCTGGCGCAGGACCTTGAGGATATCGGCGGAGACTTCGACCGGGCTTTTCGGGCCCTGGATCGTGTCGATGAACGGCATGTGCGATTCGCCACCGACAAAGCGGTACGGCAGTTGCTCGCCCAATTGCTTGACGTCGGACAGACCACGACCCATCAAGCGCTTGACCGACAGCACGGTATTCAGGGGATCGGTGGCGGCAGCCAGTTTGGCGGATTCGCCAACCTCGACGTGATCGGCGTGGTAGCGCACGGCAGACGGCAGGATAACCCGCCCTTCTGCGTCGGCCAGAGGCTCGGAAAGTCCACTGCGCAATGCAGCGACCAGCGAATTGGTAGTGCCCAAGTCGATCCCCACAGCCAGACGACGCTGGTGCGGTTGAGGACTTTGGCCGGGTTCGGCGATCTGCAGTAGGGCCATCGTTATCAGGACTTATCTGTATATCAGGCGTGCGACCGGAGCGGCACTGGGTTAATCGTCGAGGCGCTCTTCTAACTGGCGCACTTCGTAGGTGAGCTTGTCGAGGAACTGCATGCGCCGCATCAGGCGTTCGGCCCGTTCACGTTGCGCGGCATCATTCCAGCAAGCTGCGAAGCTTTGGTTCAGTTCATCCTGGGCAGTCTTCAACCGGCGCTTGAACGCGGCAACGCCCGACAAGTCGGCGCTGTCCTGCAGGTCCTCGAGCTCTTCGCGCAATTCCATCTGTTGCAGAAGAAACTCCGGGTCATGCACCGTGACCTCCAGTGGCAGCTCGCCACCATTCAAGGCGAGCAGGTATCGCGCGCGCTTGGGGGGACTCTTGAGCGTCTGGTAGGCCTCGTTGAGGCTCGCGGATTGCTCTAGCGCCAGCCGCTGCTCACGCTCGGAGGCGTCAGCAAAGCGGTCCGGATGAACGCTGCGCGCCAGCTCGCGGTAACGCGAAGCCAGCTGATCGAGGTCCAGATTGAAACTCGGCTGCAGCTCAAATAAAGCGAAATGACAAGGAGTACCCACGAGCAGCCTCAGATGTTGAAGCTTTCGCCGCAGCCACATTCACCGCGCACGTTGGGGTTGTTGAACTTGAAGCCTTCGTTCAACCCTTCCTTGACGAAATCGAGCTCGGTGCCGTCCAGGTAGGCCAGGCTTTTCGGGTCGATGATCACTTTTTCGCCGTGACTTTCGAACACCTGATCCTCTGCAACCACCTCGTCGACAAACTCCAGCACGTAGGCAAGGCCGGAACAGCCTGTGGTGCGAACACCCAGGCGAATCCCCTCACCTTTGCCGCGCCCGTCGAGGGAGCGTCGCACGTGTCGAGCAGCCGCTTCTGTCATGCTGATAGCCATCGGTGACTCCTTACTCGTCGCCAAATCCTGAAAGTCAGATCAAGCCTTTCTTCTGCTTGTAGTCGCGAACGGCCGCCTTGATGGCGTCTTCAGCGAGCACGGAGCAGTGAATTTTCACTGGCGGCAGCGCCAGTTCTTCGGCCAGCTGGGTGTTCTTGATGGTTTCTGCCTCGTCCAGCGTCTTGCCCTTCATCCACTCAGTGGCCAGGGAGCTGGAAGCGATGGCCGAACCGCAGCCATAGGTCTTGAACTTGGCATCTTCGATGATGCCGGCGTCGTTGACCTTGATCTGCAGGCGCATCACGTCGCCGCAAGCCGGTGCGCCGACCATGCCGGTGCCGACATCAGGATCTTCCGCGTCCATCTTGCCGACGTTGCGCGGGTTTTCGTAGTGGTCGATGACCTTTTCGCTGTAAGCCATGGTTCTTAATCCTCACTCATCAGAGAGTCGCTCTTAAAGCCCCGGAACCTGGGTCCGCAGGGCTGGTTCGCGGCGACTTGAAATCAGTGTGCCGCCCACTCGATTTTCGAAATGTCGACACCGTCTTTGTACATGTCCCACAGCGGCGACAGAGCGCGCAGCTTGGTTACGGCCTCGCAGACTTTCTGCGCGGCGTAGTCGATTTCTTCTTCCGTGGTGAAACGGCCGAAGGTGAAACGGATCGAGCTGTGTGCCAGTTCGTCGTTGCGGCCCAGGGCGCGCAGTACGTAGGACGGCTCAAGCGATGCCGAGGTGCAAGCCGAACCGGACGAAACCGCCAGATCCTTGAGCGCCATGATCAGCGACTCGCCTTCAACGTAGTTGAAGCTCAGGTTCAGGTTGTGCGGAACGCGGGCGGTCATGCTGCCGTTGACGTACAGCTCTTCCAGGTGCTCGACCTGCTTGTAGAAGCGGTCGCTCAGGGCCTTGATGCGCGCGTTCTCGGCCGCCATGTCTTCCTTGGCTACGCGGAAGGCTTCACCCATGCCGACGATCTGGTGGGTCGCCAGGGTGCCGGAGCGCATGCCGCGCTCGTGACCGCCGCCGTGCATGGTTGCTTCGATGCGCACACGCGGCTTGCGGCTCACGTACAGGGCGCCGATGCCTTTGGGGCCATAAGTCTTGTGGGCGGAGAACGACATCAGGTCGACTTTCAGCTTCTGCAGGTCGATCTCGACCTTGCCGGTGGACTGAGCGGCGTCGACGTGAAACAGGATGCCTTTGGAACGGGTCAGCTCGCCAATGGCGGCGATATCGTTGACGGTACCGATTTCGTTGTTCACGTGCATGACCGAAACCAGGATGGTGTCGTCGCGCAGCTCGGCTTCGACCATCTCCGGAGTCACCAGGCCGTCAGTACGAGGCTCGATGTAGGTGACTTCAAAGCCTTCACGCTCCAGTTGGCGCATGGTGTCCAGGACAGCCTTGTGCTCGATCTTGGTGGTGATCAGGTGCTTGCCTTTGGTGGCGTAGAAATGTGCCGCACCCTTGATTGCCAGGTTGTCGGATTCGGTGGCACCGGAGGTCCAGACGATTTCGCGCGGGTCGGCATTGACCAGGTCGGCCACCTGACGACGGGCGTTTTCGACGGACTCTTCAGCTTTCCAGCCGAACACGTGGGAACGGGACGCCGGGTTACCGAAGTTTCCGTCGACCAGCAGGCATTCACTCATTTTTTGCGCGACACGCGGATCAACCGGGGTAGTCGCAGAGTAATCAAGGTAAATCGGCAATTTCATGGACTATCTCCTAAATCAGGCTGGCTGGCGCGCCGTTAGCTCTCTGGCTGTCATTCGACGGCGGACGCTTCAATCTTGTCCAGGCGTGGCGCCTTGCTGTTGCAACGGCGTTGATCCTGACGCTGGGCTACTTCTTGTACCTCACGGCGAGTCACAAGGTCAGCCAAGCTGATACCGCTCAGAAATTCGTGAATCTGCAGGCTCAGATCGCACCACAAGTGGTGGGTCAGGCAGGTGTCGCCTTGATGGCAATCACCCTGGCCTTGGCATTTGGTGGCATCGACCGATTCGTTCACCGCATCGATCACCTGGGCGACCTGGATACCTTGCATGTCCCGTGACAGCTGGTAACCGCCGCCTGGCCCACGAACGCTGGACACCAGGTTGCTGCGGCGCAGCTTGGCGAACAGCTGCTCGAGGTAGGACAGGGAGATGCCTTGGCGCTCGGAGATATCGGCCAGGGACACGGGCCCGTGCTGCGCGTGCAACGCCAGATCGAGCATGGCGGTCACGGCGTATCGGCCTTTTGTAGTCAGTCGCATGGACAATTACCACGGAGTTCGGAATGGAGCGAGTATGCAATTCCCGAGTATTTAAGTCAACTATAAGACCTAGTACTTTAGTCAGGTTTACCCGCAAAGAGCGGGCGCATGATATCAGGGTCTGCGGCTTAATGGCACACCGCTTAGCGCTGTGCCATTGCCTGAATACGACCTGCAAAGGCGTTAACTGGCCTTAGTCTGATCCTTGTCCTTCACACAGGCGAAGTCTTCTTCGCGCAGCTCAGGCAGATCCTTGGCACAGTAATTACTGCCCAGATCCTTCAACGCCCCGCACATCCCCTCCAGACGACCATCCACGGCCTGCAGGTGATCAAGCAGTTGATTGATGGCGCGAGCCACCGGGTCCGGCATGTCTTCGCTGACACCATAAGCATCAAAACCGATTTTCTCGGCCATGGCCTTGCGCTTGGCATCTTGCTCCTCATCGGACTTGACGATAATCCGCCCCGGAATCCCGACAACGGTCGCACCCGCCGGCACCGCCTTGGTGACCACTGCATTGGAACCGACCTTGGCCCCGGCACCGACCGTGAACGGGCCAAGCACCTTGGCGCCAGCGCCGACCACCACACCATCTTCAAGGGTCGGGTGACGCTTGCCCTTGTTCCAGCTGGTGCCGCCCAGGGTCACGCCCTGATACAGGGTCACATCATTGCCGATCTCGGCGGTTTCACCGATGACAATGCCCATGCCGTGGTCAATAAAGAAACGCCGACCGACCCTGGCACCCGGATGGATCTCGATCCCGGTCAGCCAGCGACCGAAGTTCGACACCAGCCGCGCCAGCCATTTCAGGTCGGCACGCCACAACATCGATGACAGCCGATGGATCCAGATGGCATGCATGCCCGGGTAGCAGGTCAGAACTTCAAAAGCATTACGCGCCGCTGGATCACGATGGAAAACACTCTGGATATCTTCACGCAAACGCTCGAACATCATTAATCCTTCCGCTTCAGAAGCTCGCCACGGGCCGCTTTTTGGGTTTCCGTGAGGATGCCACGCAATATATTCATTTCCGCCCGGCTGACCGAGCTGCGTCCGTACAACCGGCGCAGGCGCGCCATCAAGTGCCGTGGCTTTTGCGGATCGAGAAACTCAATGGCCACCAGGGTCTGCTCCAGGTGTTCATAGAATCGCTCCAGCTCATCCATGGTCGCCAGCTCAGCGCTTTTGACCGATGCCACTTCTTCCTTCTCGACCTTGCTTGGCTGACCTTCGGCCGCCAGCCAGGACATGCGCACTTCATAACTCAACACCTGCACCGCCGCCCCAAGGTTCAGCGAGCTGAACTCAGGGTCGGATGGGATGTGCACGTGATAATGACATCGCTGCAGCTCTTCATTGGTCAGGCCGGAATCTTCACGACCGAACACCAGGGCGATCTCGGCGCCCTGCCCGGCTTCCTCCACCACTTTCGCACCGCATTCACGGGGATCGAGCAGCGGCCAGGGAATCCGGCGGTCACGGGCGCTGGTGCCGAGCACCAGATTGCAGCCGACCAAGGCATCTTCCAAGGTGGCGACGACTTGCGCTTTTTCAAGGATGTCTCCGGCACCGGAGGCACGGGCATCGGCCTCGTGATGCGGGAACAAGCGTGGCTCGACCAGCACCAGCCGCGACAGCCCCATGTTTTTCATGGCGCGCGCAGTCCCGCCGATATTGCCCGGATGGCTGGTATTGACCAGGACGACACGAATGTTTTGCAGCAAGGGAGGCGCTCTCGAACACATTATCGGGAGCAGAATCTTACAGCGCTCACTACCGTTAAGCCATGAAAGCGAACGTCGTCCTTCACCTGTAGAAACTTTCTGATAGAATGCCCGGCTTTCTTTAACAACCTTAGGTGACACATCCATGCAGCCCATGCTGAATATCGCGCTGCGCGCCGCCCGCAGCGCCAGTGAATTGATCTTCCGCTCCATCGAGCGCCTGGATACCATCAAGGTCGACGAAAAAGACGCCAAGGATTACGTATCCGAGGTGGACCGCGCCGCTGAACAGAAAATCATCGACGCGCTGCGCAAGGCTTACCCGAACCATTCGATCATGGGTGAAGAGACCGGCCTGCACGCCGGTACCGGGATCGAAGGCGAAGAGTACCTGTGGATCATCGACCCACTGGACGGCACCACCAACTTCCTGCGCGGCATTCCTCACTTCGCTGTCAGCATCGCCTGCAAATACCGCGGTCGCCTGGAACACGCCGTTGTTCTGGACCCGGTTCGCCAGGAAGAATTCACCGCCAGCCGTGGTCGCGGCGCTCAACTGAACGGTCGTCGCCTGCGCGTCAGCGGCCGCACCAGCCTGGAAGGCGCCCTGCTGGGTACTGGTTTCCCGTTCCGTGACGACCAGATGGACAACCTCGACAACTACCTGGGCATGTTCCGCGCCCTGGTTGGCCAGACCGCCGGCATCCGCCGCGCAGGTTCGGCAAGCCTGGACCTGGCCTACGTGGCCGCCGGTCGTTTCGACGCCTTCTGGGAGTCGGGACTGTCCGAGTGGGACATGGCCGCAGGCGCCCTGCTGATTCAGGAAGCAGGCGGCCTGGTGAGCGACTTCACCGGTGGTCACGACTTCCTTGAAAAAGGCCACGTCGTTGCCGGCAACACCAAATGCTTCAAGGCAGTCCTGACGGCGATTCAGCCGCACCTGCCGGCCTCGCTGAAGCGTTAAGCGCCCAAGCGACAGAAAAGCACCCTTCGGGGTGCTTTTTTTATGCCTGGAATCCATCTCCGGCAACAACACTAACCCCCTGTGGGAGCGACCCTGCTCGCGAAAGCGGTGTATCAGCCGCCATCATTGCTGGATGCGAGGACGCCTTCGCGAGCAGGCTCGCTCCCACAGGGGATTGGGGTGCGGCATGACTCGTGCGCACAAAAAAGCACCCCGCAGGGTGCTTCTTTTTGAATCTGACTTCAGCGGATCAATGCGCCTGCTGATTCTCCGACAAGATCAACTTGCCCTCTTTATCCACTGGAATCTGGTTACCAGGATCGCGATCCATTCGCACTTTCCCCTCTTTACCGTCCAGCGAGTAGCGCACGTCGTAACCCACGACCTTGTCACTGATGTCATTCACCGTATTACAACGGGTTTGCGTCGTGGTGTAGGTGTCACGCTCTTGCATGCCTTCCTGAACCTTGTTGCCGGCGTAACCACCACCGACCGCGCCGGCCACCGTGGCAATTTTCTTGCCGGTGCCGCCGCCAATCTGGTTACCCAGCAGACCACCCGCCAGCGCACCTACTACGGTACCGGCGATCTGGTGTTGATCTTTCACCGGCGCTTGCCGGGTAACAGCTACATCCTTGCACACTTCACGTGGAGTCTTGATTTGCGTCTTGACCGGCTCAACGGCGAGTACTTGCGCATACTCTGGGCCGCTATCTTTAACCAGGCTGTAGGTGGCCACAGCACCCCCGGCAGTCACACCGACAGCACCCAGTACAGCACCAACCAGCATCGACTTGTTCACATGAACCTCCTGACCATCAAATGCGGGATAAACCCGCGCTTCTCCCAGCCTTGGAGCATAAAAAAAGGCGCGAGTTCAACTCGCGCCCTTTTGGACTACATCGCTGGAGGAAGCCTCCTTCAAGGACGGTCGTCGACTTCCTTCTCGGTATTCACCGTCGGAATCAGGTCTTCGGAACTCAGGTTCAGCCAGATCAGCACCACGTTGGCGATGTAGATCGACGAGTAAGTACCCGCCAGAACACCCACCAGCAGCGCCAGGGAGAAGCCGTACAGGTTGTCGCCACCGAAGAACAACAGTGCCGCGATCGCCAGCAAGGTGGAAACCGAAGTCGCGATGGTCCGCAGCAGGGTCTGGGTGGTCGAGATATTGATGTTCTCGATCAGGCTGGCCTTGCGCAGCACGCGGAAGTTCTCACGAACCCGGTCGAATACCACGATGGTGTCGTTGAGTGAGTAACCGATGATCGCCAGTACCGCCGCCAGCACCGTCAGGTCGAAGGTGATCTGGAAGAACGACAGGATACCGATGGTCACGATCACGTCGTGGATCAGGGACACGATCGCACCAACGGCGAATTTCCACTGAAAGCGGAACGCCAGGTAGATCAGGATGCCGCCCAGCGCCATCAGCATGCCGAGGCCGCCCTGGTCGCGCAGCTCTTCACCCACCTGCGGACCGACGAACTCGACGCGCTTGACCGTCGCCGGGTTGTCGCCGCCGACCTTCTGCAGCGCTTCCGCCACCTGGTGACCCAGTTGCGGATCTTCACCCGGCATGCGCACCAGCAAATCGGTGGTGGCGCCGAAGTTCTGCACCACGGCTTCGTGGTAGCCCGAGGAAACAAGCTGCTCACGCACCTTGGTCACATCGGCCGGACGCTCATAGGTCAGCTCGATGAGCGTACCGCCGGTGAAGTCCAGGCCCCAGTTCATGCCCTTGGTGGCGACGCTGAACAAGGCCAGCACGGTAAGGAACAATGTGACGCCGAACGCAACGTTGCGAACGCCCATGAAGTTGATTGTACGTAACATGGCAGCCCCTTAAATCCACAACTTCTTGAAGTCACGACCGCCGAAGATCAGGTTGACCATCGCGCGGGTGACCATGATGGCCGTGAACATCGAGGTCAGAACCCCGAGGGACATGGTCACGGCGAAGCCCTTGACCGGACCTGTACCCATGGCAAACAGGATCCCGCCCACCAGCAAGGTGGTCAGGTTGGCGTCGAGAATCGCGGTGAATGCGCGACCGAAACCTTCGTTGATTGCCCGCTGTACGCTCATGCCCGCCGCAATCTCTTCACGAATCCGCGAGAAGATCAGTACGTTGGCGTCGACCGCCATACCCATGGTCAACACGATACCGGCGATACCCGGCAGGGTCAGCGTGGCGCCCAGCAGCGACATCAGTGCCAGCAGCAGCACCATGTTCACACCCAGCGCAACCGTGGCGATGATGCCGAAGAAGCGATAGATGGCGATGATGAACAGCGAGACGAACAGCATGCCCCACAGCGACGCATCAACACCCTTGACGATGTTGTCGGCACCCAGGCTTGGACCAATGGTGCGCTCTTCAGCGAAGTACATCGGCGCCGCCAGACCACCGGCACGCAACAGCAGTGCCAGTTCGGACGATTCGCCCTGGCCGGTCAGGCCGGTAATGCGGAATTGCGCACCCAGCGGCGACTGAATGGTCGCCAGGCTGATGATCTTCTTCTCTTCTTTGAACGACTGAACCGGCACTTCTTTTTCGACGCCGTTGACCACTTGCTTGGTGTAAGTGGTAACCGGGCGCTGCTCGATGAAGATCACTGCCATGCTGCGACCGACGTTAGTGCGGGTCGCACGGCTCATCAGCTCGCCGCCGTGGCCGTCCAGACGAATGTTCACTTCCGGCGAACCGTGCTCGCCGAAACCAGCCTTGGCATCAGTCACCTGGTCGCCAGTGATGATCAGACCACGCTCGATCTGCGCCGGAGGACGGTTGCCCTCACGGAACTCGAAGGTCTCGGAAGTGGCTTTCGAAGCACCCGGCTCGGCGGCCAGACGGAATTCGAGGTTGGCCGTCTTGCCGAGGATACGCTTGGCTTCTGCGGTGTCCTGCACGCCCGGCAGCTCAACCACGATACGGTTGGCGCCCTGACGCTGGACGATAGGTTCGGCAACACCCAGCTCGTTGACGCGGTTACGTACCGTGGTCAAGTTCTGCTTGATGGAGTATTCGCGGATTTCCGCCAGCTTCGCCGGGGTCATCGCCAGACGCAGTACCGGTTGACCATTGAGGTCGGCCGGAACAATGTCGAAATCGTTGAAGTTCTTGCGAATGATCGAACGGGCCTGTTCGCGGGTCGCTTCATCGGAGAAGCCCAGCTGAATGGCACCACCCAGTTGCGGCAGGCTGCGATAGCGCAGTTTCTCTTTACGCAACAGGCTCTTGACGTCGCCTTCGTAGACTTTCAGGCGTGCATCCAGGGCTTTGTCCATGTCCACTTCGAGCAGGAAGTGCACACCACCGGACAAGTCCAGACCCAGCTTCATCGGGTGCGCGGCCAGGCTGCGCAACCATTGCGGGGTGGTTTGTGCCAGGTTCAGCGCGACAACGTAGTCATCACCCAGCGCCTTGCGCACGACGTCCTTGGCAGGCAACTGGTCTTCAGCCTTGACCAGGCGAATCAGACCGCCCTTGCCGCCGGCAGCCAGGGTGGCAGCCTTGACGTTGATCCCGGCTTCCTTGAGAGCAGCGCTCACACGGTCCAGATCAGCCTGATTGACCTGCAGCGCAGTGCTTGCACCGCTGACCTGAATGGCCGGGTCATCAGGATAAAGATTGGGAGCGGAATAAATCAGACCGATCGCCAGCACCGCCAGGATCAGAATGTATTTCCACAGAGGGTATTTGTTCAGCATCACGCCGCCCGCTTATGACGCGGGGCGCCTTGCGCGCCCCGTCGATTGAGTAGAAGTTGAAACTTAGATCGCTTTGAGCGTGCCTTTAGGCAGGGTGGCGGCGATGGCGCCTTTCTGGAATTTCATTTCGACGGTGTCGGAAACTTCCAGAACGACGAAATCGTCGGCCACTTTAGTGATCTTGCCGGCGATGCCGCCGGTGGTCACGACTTCGTCGCCTTTCTGCAGGCTGCTCAGCAGGTTCTTCTGCTCTTTGGCGCGCTTGGCCTGTGGACGCCAGATCATCAGGTAGAAGATGACCAGGAAGCCGACCAGGAAAATCCACTCAAAGCCGCCGCCCATTGGGGCTGCCGCAGGTGCAGCAGCGTCTGCCATGGCATTAGAGATAAAAAAGCTCATTTAGCACTCCAGTTGCAAATGTTGAATCTTGGGGTCAGAAAACTCAGTCCAAAGGCGGAACGGGTAGCCCGCGTTTGGCGTAGAAGGCATCGACAAAGGCGGCCAATGTACCCTGTTGAATAGCCTCGCGCAAACCAGCCATAAGCACTTGATAATGACGCAAGTTATGGATGGTATTGAGCATGCTTCCCAGCATTTCGCCGCACTTGTCCAGGTGATGCAGATAAGCGCGGGAGAAGCTCTGGCAGGTATAGCAATCGCAGGTCGGATCCAGCGGCGAATCATCATGGCGATGGAACGCGTTACGGATCTTGATCACGCCAGTATCAATGAACAGATGCCCATTGCGGGCATTACGGGTTGGCATCACGCAATCGAACATGTCCACACCGCGGCGCACACCCTCAACCAGATCTTCCGGCTTGCCAACACCCATAAGGTAACGAGGTTTGTCAGCCGGCATCTGGCCCGGTAGATAATCCAGCACCTTGATCATCTCATGCTTGGGCTCGCCTACCGACAGACCGCCGATCGCCAGACCGTCGAAGCCGATCTTGTCGAGGCCTTCCAGGGAACGCATGCGCAAATCCTGGTGCATGCCGCCCTGAACGATGCCGAACAGCGCCGCCGTGTTGTCGGCATGGGCGTTCTTCGAGCGCTGCGCCCAACGCAGCGACAACTCCATGGACACGCGGGCGACGTCTTCGTCGGCCGGGTACGGCGTGCATTCGTCGAAAATCATCACGATGTCGGAGCCCAGGTCACGCTGGACCTGCATCGACTCTTCCGGGCCCATGAACACTTTCGCGCCATCGACCGGCGAGGCGAAGGTCACGCCCTCCTCCTTGATCTTGCGCATGGCGCCCAGGCTGAACACCTGGAAACCGCCGGAGTCAGTCAGGATCGGGCCTTTCCACTGCATGAAATCGTGCAGGTCGCCGTGCTTCTTGATCACTTCCATGCCCGGGCGCAGCCACAGGTGGAAGGTGTTGCCCAGGATAATTTCAGCGCCAATCGCCTCGATATCCCGTGGCAGCATGCCCTTGACCGTGCCGTAGGTACCGACCGGCATGAAGGCCGGGGTTTCGACGGTGCCACGGGGGAAGGTCAGGCGACCACGACGAGCCTTGCCATCGGTGGCAAGCAGCTCAAACGACATGCGACATTCGCGACTCATACTGTTTCCTCTGGGCCTGGCTCTTTAGGACCGGCAGGCGCGGGGTTACGGGTGATGAACATCGCATCACCGTAGCTGAAAAAGCGGTATCCGTTGTCGACCGCGGCTTTATAGGCGGCCATGGTTTCCGGATAACCGGCAAACGCCGAAACCAGCATCAACAGCGTGGATTCGGGCAAATGGAAGTTAGTGACCAGGGCATCGACCACATGAAACGGCCGGCCCGGGTAGATGAAAATGTCGGTATCGCCACTGAACGGCTTGAGCACGCCATCACGGGCAGCGCTTTCCAGCGAACGCACACTGGTGGTCCCCACCGCCACCACCCGACCGCCGCGCGCGCGACAGGCGGCAACGGCATCGACCACGTCCTGGCCGACTTCCAGCCATTCGCTGTGCATGTGGTGGTCTTCAATCTTCTCCACCCGCACCGGCTGGAAGGTGCCCGCGCCGACGTGCAAGGTCACGAACGCCGTCTCGACGCCCTTGGCCGCGATGGCCTCCATCAGTACCTGATCGAAATGCAGCCCCGCCGTCGGCGCCGCCACCGCGCCCAAACGCTCGGCGTAGACAGTCTGGTAACGCTCGCGGTCCGCGCCCTCATCCGGGCGGTCTATATAAGGAGGCAACGGCATGTGCCCGACGCGGTCGAGCAGCGGCAACACCTCTTCGGCAAACCCCAACTCGAACAACGCATCGTGACGCGCCAGCATCTCGGCCTCGCCACCGCCATCGATCAGGATCTTCGACCCCGGCTTGGGCGACTTGCTGGAGCGCACATGGGCCAGCACGCGATGACTGTCGAGCACCCGCTCCACCAGGATTTCCAGCTTGCCGCCGGAAGCCTTCTGGCCAAACAGCCGCGCCGGAATCACCCGGGTATTGTTGAACACCATCAAATCGCCCGGGCGCAAATGCTCAAGCAAATCAGTGAATTGACGGTGTGCCAGGGCACCGCTGACCCCATCCAGGGTCAACAGGCGACTACCGCGACGCTCGGCCAAAGGATGGCGGGCGATCAGCGAATCAGGGAGCTCGAAAGTAAAGTCAGCAACGCGCATGATGGGGTTCGTCTAGCAGGGCCGGGAAGTCTAGCGGAAATATCAAAAATTCTCCATGTACCTGATTGACCGACGGTTATCACCTCTCTATACTTCGCCGCCATTGAGCCCTGATGGCGGAATTGGTAGACGCGGCGGATTCAAAATCCGTTTTCGAAAGGAGTGGGAGTTCGAGTCTCCCTCGGGGCACCAAAATTAAGAAAGGTCTTGCTTAGCAAGGCCTTTTTTTTCGCCTGCAGAAAAGCACCTGACACCCCACCGACCTGTGGGAGCCAGCCTGCTGGCGATGCTTTTTTGATTTCTCGCACCCTCGGTCAGTCAGACACTTATCAAGGACTTCACCCATGGAATCGCAACTGGAAACCGTCGCCCTCTTCTCTCTTAAGCTGGCTTATGAAGCGGAAGGTTCAAGCCCGATTTTGCGGGATGACTTGGTGATGGGTGATTACCAGCGGGATGTGTTTGAGTTGTTGGTGCGCAGAGGTGATGTCGCAACCATCAAGGGCAAAATGGATGAATGCGTGGAGCTGGCGCTTGAGGCGATAGGCGGGGCTGGTACGCCACTGGGTCGAGAGCTGAATAGATTGTCAGTTGAAGTCAACGCAGCGCAGACGCTGGAGCAGCTTGATACTCCGCTCAGCACGCTCAAGGATTACTTGAAAGATATTCTGTGAATTGTTGAGTTGAGAGAAGGATGAGCGCCTCGTTACTCTGACAGATACAGACAACACGAAAGTCTTTTTCGGCATCACAAGGACGTATCAATGCGGCAAATCGCCCTCAGCAACAAGCCACTCAGAGGCATTCACCGTCGCCTTCGCGCTCTGGAACACTGGGCCTCCACTTTTCGCGACGAGTTTCACCCGCAATCCGAGCGCATGGAGCGCTACACACATTGGAAGATCCCGGTGCACGAGGCCCTGGTCGAAGGCCCCCACGCCAGGATCGAAGATCAGGCCTTCTGCATTCAGCAACTGCTCGAAGCCGCCAGCCACCTGTCCAACGCGGCTGACCGCTCACAGGGTTACTACCGGGTCGCTTGCCTGCTGACATGGCCATGGGTTCATCAGAGCGAGATCACCATATTCTATGATCGGGACTACTATCTGCGCTTTCTCGGTGAGACCAACACGCTCCAGCCAGAGCGGATCAGTCATACGCTTGCATTGCGCACGCCAGAGCATTTCATCGAGCATGGGCATGATGTCACTCAGCCTGATGATGAGGTCGCCGTACAGTGGTGGTGCATTGGGGAACCGGCCTGATATGGCGAAAAATGGAGGACATATTTCTCTCTACGCTACAACTTGTAGCTGAGGAAAATAAGTCCGCCCCTATAACCCAAATAAAACGAACGTTGACAATCGAAATTCGCAACCGACATCCGATAGGCCGCCGCGGACCTCTCAATATTGAGTGGCATTCAGCCACCACTGAGGCTATCTTACATGCAGCAGAAGGTATAAATTGATGGCGCGGGTAACCCCCCAAAAAATTCTATAAGCCTTGAAAACATCAAAAGGACTCGGTTTCTAATATGTCAATATTCGACAAAGGCGTAGATCCAGAAGAATTTAAGATGTACAAAGTTGAAATAGAGTCGAGAATCAAACAGCTATCTGACGCCATTAAAATAAAGACATCAGACTCTGAAGCCTCAGCAGCCGAATCAGCCAGCAACGCACTCAACTCTTTAAATAGCATTAAAACTGTTCAGACAACTATAGAACAGAACCTTAAAGACATATTAGAGTGTAAAAAAGCGGCAGAAGACGAAATTGTCGCAATTGAAAATCTAGCCAAAAATTCGAAAGAACTAAACAAAAATATTTCAGATCTTTTTTTATCTAGCGAAAAAACAAGCACAGCGGTAACTCAACAGCAAACCACGCTATCCGAAGTAGCCGCCGAGATGACAAATGATCTCACCACAATTAGGACCGCACTGTTAGAAGCCCAGAAGCTCCCTGAACAAATTGAGTCCAGCAAAAAACAACTGGACGGGATTACTGCTATAAACAAGGATATTGACGGACTTTTGATTCACTCGATGAAAAGAAAGTCCGACATTGACGAACTACACAAAACCATTTTGGGAGCAGAGGTAAAGGGAGCAGATGGTACCATCGAAAGGGTGGATGGACTTATTGACGAACTGCAAAACGCCTACACGTCTATCAAAGACCAAACTGAAGACATGGAAGCACAAGTCAACAACACAGTTAAAGATCTGATTGGAAAACATGAAGTAAATTTATCCACAGAGAAAGAAAAATTCGAAAAACTTCTGGACACATCAAATAAAAGATATTCAGCTATAAATGATGAAATTTCAGGTTTGCTGCCGGGTGCGATGGCTGCGGGATTGAGCGCTGCCTACGAACAAAAGAAAGATGACGAAATAATTTCATTTGCTGCACATGAATTCAGCTTCAAATTGGCAATTGGACTTATGGTCGCCGTCTCTCTAATCCCATTCGGCGTCGACGTATTTCTATTAGGATGGAAAGGAAATGACTTAGTCGAAGTTATAAAAGGAACCCCAAACCTAATAATTTCCATCCTACCATTATACTTCCCCGTTTTATGGTTTGCATATTCTTCAAGCAAGAAGCTTAATTTATCCAAAAGACTGATTGAAGAATATACGCATAAAGCTGTTCTAGGAAGAACCTTTTCTGGACTATCTAATCAGATCGAATCACTCCCCCGCGAAAGTGTCGTGCGCGACGAACTTAGAACCAGACTACTCTTCAATATGCTTCAAGTAAGCTCTGAAAACCCAGGAAAGTTAATTACTGACTACAATAAAACCGACCACCCTTTAATGGATGCACTTGAAAACAGCGCGAAACTTTCGGACTCAATGGAAAGTCTAGCTAAGCTGCCCGGGTTCTCCACCCTTGCAAAAAAACTGGCTGCCAGAACGGATGAACTGCTCAGTTCGCAAGCAAAAAAAGTAGAAGATGGTTTAGCCGCTCAAGAAAAAATGGAAACACCTTCTGAACAAAATGGCGCAGAAAGCGCGAAACCAATGGTCTAACGATTTTAGTCAGCAGTGTGAAAATGAGGACAGAGTTATCTTCGGAATCAATCCAATAGTAAATCTGTCCCCTTTCCCACATTTTTCCGAAAATAGATCCGTCCTTTTTTTCATTTACCTAAACGCTGATAGGATCCACCACCTTCACGTAGGGCGGTCGGCATCGTGCCGCACTGCATCAGAGGTTGTTCATAGGAGAGAGTTGTGACTGGGAAAAACTGGTTTCACGCAGCGGGTATTCTGTGGCCTCAACTGGTTGAAGCCGCCTCCGAACGGATGACCAGAACGTATGGTGAGCTAGCGCCCTCAGTGCAGACCAACCCGCTCTCAATGCGCTGGGCACTCGATCCGATACAGACATACTGCATTGAAGCAAATCTACCTCCGCTTACGTCCATTGTGATCGGAGCAAAGACGGGGATTCCAGGTAATGGTTTTATAGGTTGTCAGTTGGATGATCTCTACATTGCTCACCAACTCGTTTTTAACTATGACTGGAGCCAGACTCCCAATCCCTATGGAGCCTTTGGTCCGACCGATACTCCGGAATCTTTGGCTCGAGCTCTTATTGAGCAGCCTGAAAATAGCGATGAAATCTATGCCAAGGTCAGAGTTCGAGGGGTGGCACAAACCGTTTTTAAGAGAGCACTGGTGCGAGCGTATGGGCAACAGTGCGCAATGTGTGGGCTCAGCATTTACCAAGCACTCGATGCCGCACATATCATTCCTTGGAGCCTAGCCACCCCGAGCCAACGACTTGATCCGCGGAATGGACTACTGCTGTGCACATTGCATCATCGGTTATTCGATTGTGGGCTTATTACTATCACTTTGGACGGTCAGACTCGGTATTGCGACCCTGATATGGAAGACGGCCCGCACTCCCTAGCGGATAAAAATATGACGATAAGACTGCACGGAAAAAAAGCATACTTACCAAGCAATCCCGAACTGCATCCGAGTCGCGAAGCTCTTGAGCATCACTATCAGCACCACGGCTGGGGAGTGTCGTGATTTAGCGCAGCAGATAAGCTCCATCAAATCCGCATCAGATCGATGCCTTGATGGATTGATATGAATATTTCCGCTAAACCCGGTCAATTCAGGCGAATAGAGCTTGCGTTAGACCCTGTCAGAGGTTGCAGGAAAAAGCTCTGCACGCTACCCTCCCACCGTCGCTGCCAATTCAGCGACCGGGTGTGGTAACCCGAGTTATTCAAGGCGCAACAGCGCCCCAATCACGTCATCAGGCGCTTTTTTTATGCCTGCGGCGTGAGTTATGGCGGCTGTGCGTGGGACGCCCTCGGGCGTGCCGGTTTCCTTGATACCCGGTTTACCACCCTGCGCACAGCTGTCACCCATTCGTGTGGTAACGAACGTGACAGCTCCTCATATCAAGGAGTTGGATAATGCGCAGTATCAATCCGTTTGAAATTTGGCTTTTCTCACTATGCGATTCCCAATCGCGTAACCCCCTCCCCCATTGCCTCTCCGTTCTCGGAGGTGGCCAATGACCGTACAACCCGAACTCAAAACCATCGGCCTAACCCCCGCCATCTACTGTTCCGATCAACCGCTGTTCCACGTCACTCGCGATGTCCCGCTCGGCGATGCATTGGCCATGGCTTCTGATTTTCTGTTTCTCGCCAAGGCGCTGACCCAGGATGCGGCTTATGCCAGGGACACGGATTACCAAGCCTGGGCTGCGCATTATTTGACGGCGATGAGTAAGGCGGTGGTGGATGATGCGGTGAAGGTGCTGACTCGGGATCGGACTTCTGTGCAGGTATCCAAGCAGGCGGCGGCAAAGGCTGAAGAGTAGTCGTTGATGTCTGTGGGTTTGGGTTGTTTGCGATGTTGGCGGCAGGTTCAGGATTGGTGTTGGCTGGGCTGGCGCTTTCGCGAGCAGGCTCGCTCCCACAGGGGGTTTGTGTGTTGGTTGGTATTTGGTTTGGCCCCGGGGGTTCCGGGGCTTTTTGTTGGGGGTGGTTAAAGCAGATGTTGGGAAATCAGCTTGGAAACTTCCACCATCGACGTCTTGCCGGTGAATTCGAATTTCACCTTCCCCAGCGATGAGAAGTAGATCTCCAGCTCGGAATCCAGGTCGAACGTGCCTGAGGTTTCGACCGAGTACGCGACGATGTTTTTGTAGGGCAATGAGGTGAAGTCTTTTTTGCTGCCGGTGATGCCCTGGACGTTGACCGAGATGATGCGTTTGTTGGTGAACACCACGCCGTCGCGCATGGATTTGTAGGCGTCGATAACGTGTTCGCCGTCGATCAACAGGGCGGAAACGCGTTCGGCGTATTCGTCGTTTTGCTTGAGTTTGAAGAATCCTTTGTTGTTGAAATCAATCATCTGTCTTTCCCTGTTTATCAAATGAACTGCTTGAACCTGACTTCAGGCCGTATTTCGATCGAGATTGTCCCACAGGGTAGTCCTGATAGGCGTAGTTTGACCGCGACGTGTGAGTAGCTTGCGATTGGGTAGTACATTCAGCATCGGTGTTGGTTGGGCTGACGCCATTGCGAGCAAGCTTTGCTCAGGGGTTGTGGTGAGTTGGAGGGCTTTGTTGGCCGCAACACCCAACACCTATCAGATCTGCTAGCTATACAGGTCTGATAAACCAGCAGAAGCTGATGTGTATATGGCTATGTTCCGGAGCCTGTCACATGAGTGAAGTATCTAAAAAATCCGCCAATCTCTATCACTACGACCCGCTGGATCGTTTGGTCAGTACTCACTCGATTCAACGTTTCTACAATAACACCCGCATTGCGACCGAAATTCAGGGCGATAGAAAAACTTGTTTTTTCGAACACGAGGCCATACCACTCGCTGAGTTACAACCCGGCAACGCTGTGACCTTACTCAACACAGATCCGCAAAACACGGTGCTGCACAGCATCAAAAATAACCTTATTCATCATCAGGTCTACAGTCCTTACGGCCATCATCCAGCGCAAAGCGGGTTACTCAGCTTGCTGGCGTTTAATGGCGAACGGCGTGATTCCGTGACGGGTCACTATTTATTAGGTCAAGGTTATAGAGCCTACAATCCAGTGCTGATGCGACTTCACGTTCCGGATAAATTCAGTCCTTTTAGGAAAGGTGGTCTCAATGCCTATGCCTACTGCGAAAATGATCCGATCAATTCCGCAGATCCGTCAGGCGAAGCAAAGCTTTTGTTTATCGCGCGCAGAATTTTCAACCAATCAAATGTTTCCGACGCTCTGTCTCGGATTAAGAACAGCCTGGGTAGTGTAAAAAAAGCCAAAGCGATAGCAGCGTCACCGCCAAAGAAACCAGCACCGCCCAGCCCTTCAAGAACGCAACTTGCCAATAACCCAATAGTAAACACAAGCGCCCCGAGGGAACTCAGGCCCCGAACGCTACCCAGCACGCCTGCACGTAGAACAATAGGTGCCAATAAGGCTCCCATTCCGCAAAATCAAAAAGCCATATCCCCTATCTACAACTCTGCTGCTCCTGACGACTGGAACGTTCAACTCATTCCTGGCTCGCCGCAGCCTGCCGTTAGCAGTTCCGCTATAAGGCCTGTTCATAACTACGCTGCTCCAGGCGATTGGGATGTGCATCTAATCCCTGACCCAATGCAACCTTACGTCCGCTTGATTCGCACCGGCCTTTAAACAAGCAGGTTCGGTTACGGCAGGCGGGGGCACTGAGCAGAGAATGTGGGTACCTTGCGTATTTCGCGAACGAGTTCGCTCCTGCGGCCGACAGCGCAAGGGATTGCATCTGCGCTCTAAAACCAACCACTAATCTGATGCTGTTTCTCCCCTCTAATGCTTGCTATACATCCCCCACGACAAGCCCATAGCGGCATTAAGCCACTGAGCGAGGCCGCCGTGCCCCGCTCAACTAGACTTAATGGAGAGTCGTAGGCAGAACCGAACACGTCGCTTTGGTGCAGTTTGATCAATAGCCGCGTGGCAAGCTGCCCTTTATGCCCGGTAGAGGTGCGGCGAAGACCGCATCGGGCACAACAAGATGCCCGCCAAGGGTGCCCTGGCCAACGGTCTGAAAATGCCACGATACCGTGACGTGGTGTGAATGCCGCAGCCGACACTTTCGGACGACCGACGACCTTCTGGTTTGTCCGTGACCGTGAGGATTGCTGAATGCCTGATGAGAGTTTGCACCTGTCTGTGGTCAACACCCTGCTGGAGCGCCATAGGGGCACTCCCGGTGCGCTGTTGCCCATTCTTCATGATATTCAGGAACGCATTGGCTACATCCCCGATGCGGCCGTCCCCGAGATTGCCCATGCCCTGAACCTGAGTCAGGCCGAGGTTCGCGGGGTGATCAGTTTTTACCATGACTTCCGTACCTCGCCGCCGGCCCGCCATATTCTGCGTTTGTGCCGCGCCGAGTCGTGCCAGAGCCGTGGTGCCGAGCAGTTGGCTGCGCAGTTGCGTGAGCGGCTGCAACTGGATGACCACGGCAGCAGCGCCGATGGCAGCATCAGTTTGCGCCCCGTTTATTGCCTCGGTGCCTGCGCCTGTTCGCCCGCTCTGGAGCTGGATGGTCGGGTGCATGCGCGGCTCAGTGCCGAGCGTTTGGATGCCCTGCTTGATGCTTGCCGGGAGGACGCGTAATGCCGACTCTTTATCTGCCCTGTGATTCGCTGGCCCGTGCCGTGGGTGCCGATGAGGTGTCCACGGCGCTGATCACTCAGGCCCAGGCACTTAATCTGCCGCTGGCGTTGCAGCGCACCAGTTCTCGCGGTCTGTATTGGCTGGAACCGCTGCTGGAAGTGGACAACGCGCAGGGCCGGATCGGCTTCGGCCCGATGACTGCTGCCGATGTGCCGTCGGTGCTTGAAGCGCTACAAGGCGATCCCTCGACGCATCCCCTGGCCCTGGGCCGGGTGGAAGAGTTGCCTTATCTCAAGTCTCAGCAACGCCTGCTGTTCGCCCGCGCCGGTATTACCCGGCCCTTGTCGCTGGAGGATTACCAGGCCCACGGCGGTTTCGAGGGTTTGAAAAGGGCCATCGCCATTGGCGGTGAGCAGACCGCAACTGAAGTGTTCGATTCGGGTCTGCGTGGCCGTGGCGGCGCAGCCTTCCCCGCCGGGATCAAATGGCGCACGGTGCGCGGCACTCAGGCGGCGCAGAAATACATCGTGTGCAACGCCGACGAAGGCGATTCCGGCACCTTTGCCGACCGCATGTTGATGGAAGGCGACCCCTTCCTGCTGATCGAAGGCATGGCGATTGCCGGCCTCTGCACCGGCGCCACCTTCGGCTACATCTATGTGCGCTCGGAATATCCGGATGCCGTGGCCACTCTGCGTCAGGCACTGAACATCGCCCGAGACGCCGGTTATCTGGGCGCCAATGTCGGCGGCAGCGGTCAGGCCTTCGATATGGAAGTGCGGGTCGGTGCCGGTGCGTACATCTGCGGTGAAGAAACCGCGCTGCTGGATTCGCTGGAAGGCAAGCGCGGGATCGTCCGTGCCAAGCCGCCGATCCCTGCTCTGCAAGGCCTGTTCGGCCAGCCGACGCTGGTGCACAACGTGCTGACGCTGGCCTCGGTGCCGCTGATTCTGGCCAAGGGCGCGCAGTTCTATCGCGATTACGGCATGGGCCGTTCCCTGGGCACCATGCCTTTCCAACTGGCGGGCAATATTCGACACGGCGGTCTGGTGGAACGGGCCTTTGGCCTGACTTTGCGCGAGCTGGTGGAAGACTACGGTGGCGGTACTGCCAGTGGCCGGCCGCTGAAGGCCGCGCAGGTGGGCGGCCCGCTGGGCGCCTGGGTGCCGCCGTCGCAATTCGATACGCCGCTGGATTACGAGGCCTTCGCCGCCATCGGCGCGATGCTCGGTCACGGCGGTGTGGTGGTGGCTGATGACACATTGGACATGGCCCACATGGCCCGTTTTGCCATGCAGTTCTGTGCCGAGGAATCCTGTGGCAAATGCACGCCCTGCCGCATCGGTTCGACCCGCGGCGTGGAGGTGATCGACCGCTTGCTGGCCGCGCCGGATCAGGCCGGTCGTGATGAGCAGGTGATTATCCTTAAGGACCTGTGCGACACGCTGCAATACGGTTCGCTGTGTGCGCTGGGCGGCATGACTTCCTATCCGGTTGCCAGCGCCCTCAAGTACTTCCCCGCCGACTTCGGTCTGCAAGCCTCGGAGGCCGAGCAATGATTACTCTCTTCGACCCGAAAACCGATATCGATCTGGGCACGCCGGCCCGCGAAAGCGATGTGCAAATCACCCTGAACATCGACGGCCGCAGCATCACCGTGCCCGAAGGCACCTCGGTGATGCGCGCCGCCGCGCTGATGGGCACCACCATTCCGAAACTCTGTGCCACCGACAGCCTGGAAGCCTTCGGCTCCTGCCGCATGTGCCTGGTGGAGATCGACGGCATGCGCGGCTATCCCGCGTCCTGCACCACACCGGTCACCGAAGGCATGACCGTGCACACCCAGACGCCGAAGCTCGCCACCCTGCGGCGCAACGTCATGGAGTTGTACATCTCCGATCACCCGCTGGACTGCCTGACCTGCTCGGCCAACGGCAACTGCGAGTTGCAAACCGTGGCCGGCCAGGTTGGCCTGCGCGAGGTGCGTTACGGCTATGAAGGCGAGAATCATCTGGAGGACGTGAAAGACACCTCCAACCCTTATTTCGACTACGACCCGAGCAAGTGCATCGTCTGCAACCGCTGCGTGCGTGCCTGTGAAGAAACCCAGGGTACTTTCGCCCTGACCATCACCGGGCGCGGTTTTGAATCCCGCGTGGCCGCAGCCGGCGGCGATAACTTCCTCGACTCGGAATGCGTGTCCTGCGGCGCCTGTGTGCAGGCCTGCCCTACCGCGACGCTGATGGAAAAAAGCGTGGTCGAACTGGGCCAGCCGGAACGCAGCGTAATCACCACTTGCGCCTATTGCGGCGTGGGCTGCTCGTTCCGCGCCGAGATGAAGGGCGACCAACTGGTGCGCATGGTGCCGGACAAGAACGGCCAGGCCAACCACGGCCACTCCTGCGTCAAAGGGCGTTTTGCCTGGGGCTACGCCACCCACCCGGATCGCATCACCAAGCCGATGATCCGCAAGCACATCAGCGACCCGTGGCAGGAAGTCAGCTGGGACGAAGCGGTGACCTACGCCGCCAGCGAATTCCGTCGCCTGCAGCAGAAATATGGCCGCGATTCCATTGGCGGCATCACCTCCAGCCGCTGCACCAACGAAGAAACCTACCTGGTGCAGAAACTGGTGCGCGCCGCCTTCGGCAATAACAACGTCGACACCTGTGCGCGGGTCTGCCATTCGCCAACCGGTTATGGCCTGAAACAAACCCTGGGCGAGTCCGCCGGCACCCAGAGTTTCGACTCGGTGATGCAGGCCGACGTGATCCTGGTGATGGGCGCCAACCCCAGCGATGCGCACCCGGTGTTCGCCTCGCAACTCAAGCGCCGCCTGCGTGAAGGTGCACGGCTGATCGTCATCGATCCACGCCGTATCGATCTGGTGGACTCGGTGCATGCCCGCGCCGAGTATCACCTGGCGCTGCGCCCCGGCACCAACGTCGCCATGCTCAACGCCTTGGCCCACACGATCATCACCGAAGGCCTGCAAGACCAAGCCTTCATCGACGCGCGTTGCGAGGGCAGCGATTTTGCGCGCTGGAGCGAATTTGTCAGCCGCGCGGAGAACTCGCCGGAAGCCCTTGGCCCTGTCTGCGGCGTCGAACCTGCCGATATCCGTGCCGCCGCTCGTTTGTATGCGACCGGCGGCAACGCCGCGATCTACTACGGCCTGGGCGTCACCGAACACAGCCAGGGCAGTACCGCCGTCATGGGCATCGCCAACCTCGCCATGGCCACCGGCAACATCGGTCGCGAAGGCGTGGGCGTGAACCCGTTGCGCGGGCAGAACAACGTTCAGGGCTCCTGCGACATGGGCTCCTTCCCCCACGAGTTGCCCGGCTACCGGCACATCTCCAACGAAACGGTACGCACGCAGTTCGAACAGGCGTGGAACGTCACCCTGCAACCCGATCCGGGCCTGCGTATTCCCAACATGTTCGAGTCGGCGCTGGCGGGCAGCTTCAAGGGTCTGTATTGCCAAGGCGAAGACATCGCCCAGAGCGACCCGAATACCCAGCACGTCACCGCGGCGCTGTCGGCCATGGAATGCGTGGTGGTGCAGGACATTTTCCTCAACGAAACCGCCAAGTTCGCCCACGTGTTCCTGCCGGGCAGTTCGTTCCTGGAAAAAGACGGCACCTTCACCAACGCCGAGCGCCGCATCTCGCGGGTACGCAAGGTCATGGAGCCGTTGGGCGGCAAGGCCGACTGGGAAGGCACCGTGGCCCTGGCCAATGCCTTGGGCTATCCGATGAACTACAAGCATCCATCGGAGATCATGGATGAAATCGCCCGCCTGACGCCGACCTTCACCAACGTCAGCTACGCGGAACTGGAACGCCACGGCAGCCTGCAATGGCCGTGCAACGCTGCGGCACCGGACGGCACGCCGACCATGCACATCGATCAGTTCGTGCGCGGCAAAGGGCGCTTCATGCTCACCGGCTACGTGCCCACCGAGGAGAAGGTCAACAGTCGCTATCCGCTGCTGCTGACCACCGGGCGCATCCTCAGCCAGTACAACGTCGGCGCCCAGACCCGGCGCACTGACAACGTCGCCTGGCACGACGAAGACCGCCTGGAAATCCACCCGACCGATGCCGAAAGCCGTGGCATCAATGAAGGTGACTGGGTCGGCATCGGCAGCCGTGCCGGGCAGACCGTACTGCGTGCGAAGGTCACCGAACGGGTCGCCCCGGGCGTGGTGTACACCACCTTCCACTTTCCGGAATCGGGGGCCAACGTGATCACCACGGACAACTCCGACTGGGCCACCAACTGTCCGGAATACAAGGTCACCGCCGTGGAAGTCAGCCGCGTCTACCACCCTTCCGAGTGGCAAAAACGCTTCCAGGAATTCACCGACGAACAGCACCGCTTGCTCAAGGAACGCCGTCAAGGTGCCAAAGCGGAGGTGCGCCGATGAGTACTGAGAACCTGATCAAGATGGCCAACCAGATCGCCCAGTACTTCGCCAGCGAGCCGGACCCGCAACAGGCCGTGCTCGGTGTGCGCAACCATTTGCAAATGTACTGGACGCCGGGCATGCGCAAGGAATTGTTGGCCTGGCAGAAGGCGCACCACGGGGCGGATTTGCATCCCCTGGCGCAAGAGGCGGTCAGTGGGGCGGGGTGGGAGGCTTAGATAAGGAGAACAGTGCGAAAACCTGTGGGAGCGAGCCTGCTCGCTCCCACAGGGGTGTTGTGTAATGTTTGCCCGCCTTACTGATTTCCCCCCGTCACCCGCACCGCCGTCTCGATCGCCCGCACGCTGATAGCCGCAAAGATCGCCGTCAGCAGCACGCCATTGAACCCAAGCAATATCGCCAATACCCGCGACAGCGGCAGTTTCGGTACCAGTTCGCCATAACCGATGGTCAAACCGGTCACGAAGCCAAAATAGATGCCGTCAAACGCATCCCAGCCCTCCAGATAACTGATGATCAAGCCAACCGTAACGATGATGATCAGCATCGCGGAAAAGATCGGCCAGGCCAGTCGAAGGTAGAAGCCGACTGATTTGTAGAACTCTCGACGGATGTGCGACGTGGGGGCGTGCTTCATGTCATGGCTTCCTGTACGACCGGCGAATGGGCGCTCCATCAGCTTGGCACAAGTTCTGGAATATGAAGGCGGACTACCGCTTGCCGTTGACTCACTCACTGTAGTCCGAATCCCGTACCCGGATGCACCGGCAATACCACCAGCGCTTCCAACCCGCCCTTCGACCGGTTGCGCAGCGTCAACTCCCCGCCATGCTCCAGCACAATCGCCCGTGCCGCCGACAACCCCAGGCCAACGCCCCCCGTGCTTTTGTTGCGCGAGCCTTCCAGGCGGAAGAACGGTGTGAACACTTGCTCAAGGCTGGACTCAGCAATCCCTGGCCCACGGTCCAGTATCTTGATCCGCACCTGCTCGGCATCGGCACTCAGTTCAACCGCCGGCTCAGTACCATACTTGATCGCGTTCTCCAGCAAGTTGGTCATCACCCGCTTGAGCCCCAGCGGCCGGCCGAAATACACCAGCCGCTGCGGCCCGCTGAAGGCCATCTCGACACCCTGATCCCGAAAGTCATCCAGCAAGGTTTGCAGCAGTTCCGCCAGGTCGAACTGGGTCGCCGGTTCCAGCCGGGCGTCGTCGCGGAAGAACTCCAACGCGGCATTGATCATCGCCTGCATTTCATCCACGTCACGAAACAGCCGCTGCTGTTGCTCGCTGTCTTCGATGAATTCACCGCGCAAGCGCATCCTGGTCAGGGGCGCGCGCAGGTCGTGGGAGATGGCGGCGAGCATTTGCGTGCGGTCGCGGATGAAGTGTTGCAGTTGAGCCTGCATGGCGTTGAAGGCAAGGATCGCCTGGCGGATTTCCTGGGGGCCGAGCGGTTCGATAGGCGGCGCTCGGAAGTCCATACCGAAGCGGCGAGCGCCTTCGGCGAAGCGCTGCAAGGGCGTGGCGAGGCGGCGGGTGGCGATCAGGGCGACCAGGCCGGTGGAGATCAGCACCAGCAGGATGACGATCAGGTAGCGCGGCGTCTCGTCGAGCCCCCAACTGCGCGAGGGCGCGGAGAACATCACCCATGAGCCGTCGGCCAGCTCGATCAAGAGCGCGTAATGAGCGTCGGACTGGTGCTCGGTCCAGTCCGCCGGTTCATAGGCTTCGATGCGCCGGTTCGGGGTTTTGAGCATGGGTTGCAGGATGGTCGAGCCGATGTCCGATTTCGCATCGTCCACCGTTGGCAGGTTGAGATCGTGCCGGTCAGGGTGCCAGGTGACGATGAAGCCGTTTTCGCCGGCGGCTTGCGCCAGTGAGTTGCGCAAAGTCGTCGGGGCGGCCTCAATGACGCGGGTGATGGCGGCGGCTTTTTCCAACAGGCCGATTTCAGTCAGTGGCGGGCGTGCCCAGACGCCGGCCAGCTGGATAAACAGGCCGTTGAGCGCCAGTGAAATGAGCATGGCCAGGATGATCGTCAGCGCGATCCAGCGCCCCACCGTGTCGCGGCGAACCCGCGCCAGCCAATTCATCGCCGGGTCACGCTGGGAGTGAACAGGTAGCCGCCATTGCGCACGGTACGGATCATCGCTGGGCGCTTGGTGTCGGATTCGAGTTTGCGTCGCAGGCGGCTGACCTGCACGTCAATGCTGCGATCGAAGGCGTCATGGCAATGCCCGCGCGCCAGGTCCAGCAACTGTTCGCGGGTGAGGATGCGTTGCGGGTGTTCGACGAAGACCAGCAGCAGGTCGAATTCTCCGGCCGACAGTGGAATCATCACGTTGTCCGGCGAACGCAACTCACGACGGGTGACGTCCAGGTGCCAGTCGGCGAAGTCGATCAGCGGCCTTGGCCGTTCCTGCGCCAGCGGCCGGCGTTCGTCCACCCGGCGCAGCACGGCGCGCACCCTGGCCAGCAGTTCGCGGGCGTCGAAGGGTTTGGTCAGGTAATCGTCGGCACCCAGTTCGAGACCGACCACCCGGTCACTGAGTTCGCCCATGGCCGTGAGCATGATCACCGGGATGGCATGGCGTATCCGCAGTTGCTGACAGAGGATCAGGCCGCTGTCGCCGGGCAGCATGACGTCGAGAATGATCAGGTCCGGCGCCTGGCGCTCGATGGCCGCCCACAGCGACGCGCCGTCGGTGGCGACCTCGACGCTGTAGCCGTGCTGCACGAAGAATTTTTTCAGGAGATCGAGGACTTCGAGGTCGTCATCGACGATTAAAAGGCTGTTCACCGAAGGTCACTTACGGGGCGAATGGAACCGTTATCTAAAACCATTCGTGACGGTCCGTCATATATTTCAATCCTGCAATAAAACGACAACGCTGCAATAAACCAGACATCTTTGCGCAAGGCTCGGGCCTCAGCATCACGGCGAATTCCTCCCGAGACTTGCGTCCATGTTGCCTTTGAAGTGTGCTCCCTGGCTGACCCGTCGTACCTCGATCGCCTTGCTGACCGTCGGGCTGGCAGGTTGCAGCACCCAGCCGCCGCCTGCCACCACCGTGACCTGCGCCGAAATCAGCTATTCGGTGAACGACCCGGCGGAACCGTTCAATCGCGGCGTCTTCGCGTTTAACCGGGTGGTCGATGACTATGCCCTGGCACCGGTTGCTCGTGGTTATCGCTATACGCCGGACGTCTTCCAAACGGGTGTGCATAACTTTGTGGCGAACTTCGGCGAGCCCAAGGTGTTTATCAATGACCTGTTACAGGGCAATCCGGGGCGTTCGGCCAACACCTTGGGGCGTTTCTTGTTCAACACCACCCTTGGTGTGGCGGGTTTGATCGACGTTTCCGGCATGGCGGGCATTCCACGACACAACGCCGACTTCGGTCAGACCTTCGGCGTGTGGGGCATCGGCAACGGCCCGATCGTCGAACTGCCGTTGCTCGGCACCTCCAACAGCCGCGACGCCGCCGGACGTGTGTTGAGTTTCATGGTCGATCCGTTCGGCGACAACAGCGACACCGTGGACACGCTGTCCACAATCGACACGGTCGGCGACGTTGTCGATGGCCGCGCGCAAGCCTTGCCGCTGACCGACAGCCTGCAAAAACTGCCGGACTATTACAGCGCGTTGCGCAACGTGGTCGCCGAACGCCGCGCGGCTTTCGTGGCCGATGGCAAACAAGGCTCGGCGCAGATTTCCAATCCTCAATGCAAAGGAGCACCCGCCGATGGTTTCTGATGGCTTGATTTTGCAACAACGGGTCAGTCGGGACGACGCGGCCAACCTGCATTGCCGGGAAATCACCCTGCGCCTGTCAGCAGACTGTCGCCATCTGGTGCTCACCCGCTACACCGAGCACTACGGCCCCGCGGTGGTGAGGTGGATCGAGCGCACTCATACGGTGTCAGTGAGTGAGCTGTTTCGCTGGTTGGTGGCCAACGGAGACACCGTCACGGAAAGCGGGGACCGTCACACACCGGGTTGATCTCGAAAAAGTGGAAACACAGTGCATCAGTAACGGCAACCAACTGCACAATTCCAAGTCATATCGGCAACGATTTACTTAAGCTAGCTGCGTTATCATCCCGCGCCTCTGCACTTTGAATCCTGAAACCCTGATGTCCAGTTCCTCGCCCTTGCCCGACACATATCAATCCCTGCCCCCGGTCCTGGCCGGCCCCCTGCTGCGGCGTCTGGAACCCACGCGCCTGGTAATGTGGCTGGTGGGCTCCCGGGCGCTGGAGTTGACGCTGCGTTTGCAGGGTGTGGGCGACATTCGCCTCGATGCCGGGCAAAGCACGGTCATTGCGGTGGGCACTCATGCATTTGTGCACCTGATCGATGTGGTGCTGGACACCGCCCTGCCCTGCGATGAGTTGATCGAGTACGACCTGCTGATCGACGGCGGAACCGGCATCGCCGACTGGGCGCCGCATCTGGTGTACGGCGATGCCCGTTCACCAAACTTCGTCCTGCGCTCACGCATTGATCAATTGCTGCATGGCTCCTGCCGCAAGCCTCATTACCCGGCGACCGATGGTTTGCTGTGCGTCGATGGGCTGTTGGCGCAAGAACATGAGGCTTGTGATCGCCCCGCACTGCTGATGATGAGCGGCGATCAGGTGTATGCCGATGATGTTGCCGGGCCAACCTTGCGGGCGATTCATGCCCTGATCGAGCGGCTGGGCTTATACGGCGAGCATCTGGAAGGCGCCGTGGTCAGCGACAGCGCCAAACTCTACGAGCACCCTGCCAGTTACTACCATCGCGCCGATTTGTTACCGGCGCTGGAGAGCAACGAGACCCTGCGCGAACGATTTTTCGGTGGCGCGCGCAAGCCGATTTTCACCAGCAGCAGCGCCGATAATCATCTGGTGACCTTCGCCGAAGTCATGGCCATGTATCTGCTGGTCTGGTCGCCGACACCCTGGACCTTGATCGCCCCACAACCGCCAACGCTGACACCGCAAAGGCGCGAGCGTTATGCGTTGGAACAGACGCGCATCGACGGCTTCAAGGCCGGGCTGGGCAACGTCGCCCGGGCGCTGGCGCACTTGTCGACCCTGATGATTTTCGACGATCACGATATTACCGATGACTGGAATCTTTCCGCGCAATGGGAGGAAACGGCCTACGGTCATCCGTTCTCCAAACGCATCATCGGTAACGCGCTGTTGGCTTACATGTTGTGCCAGGGGTGGGGCAACAACCCGGACGCCTTCAAGGGTGTGCTGGACAAGGCCCGCTCGTTGACCGCCACCGGGCACGACCAATACTTCGACAGTGAGGTCCAGGATGCGTTGATCGATGAGCTGCTGAGGTTTCAGCGCTGGCATTACGTGCTGCCGACCACCCCGGCCATGGTCGTACTCGATACCCGCACCCGGCGCTGGCGCAGCGAGATGAACCTCAAGCAACCGTCGGGCTTGCTGGACTGGGAAGCCCTGAGCGAATTGCAGCAGGAGTTGCTGGATCACCCGTCGGCGATCATCGTGTCACCGGCGCCGGTCTTTGGCGTGAAACTGATCGAAACCGTGCAACGGGTGTTCAGTTGGTGCGGGTATCCGCTGCTGGTGGATGCGGAAAACTGGATGGCCCATCGCGGCGCGGCGCAGGTGATCCTGAACATTTTCCGACACTCGCGCACACCGGGTAACTACGTGGTGCTGTCCGGCGATGTGCATTATTCCTTCGTCTACGAAGTGCTGATCCGACACCGCAAGGCCGGCCCGCGCATCTGGCAAATCACCAGCAGCGGCATCAAGAACGAATTCCCGCCGACGCTGCTGGAGTGGTTCGACCGCCTCAACCGCTGGCTCTATTCGCCGCGCTCGCCGCTCAACTGGCTGACCAAACGCCGACGCATGCGCATCGTGCCGCATGTGCCCGAACATGCCGAAGCCGGTGAACGACTGTGGAACTCGGCGGGCATCGGGCAGGTGTTCTTTAATGAACAAGGGCAACCGCGGGATATCTTTCAGCTCAACGCCAATGGTGCGCCGAAGACACGGATGGTGGCGCCGGAGCATGAGGATTGAAGGCCTGACCGATATTCATGGTCATACCTAACCCGCTCCCACATTTTGATCGGTGTCGCGCATGAACCTCACCCGAACCCTGATCATCGGCAATTCCGGTTCCGGCAAGAGTTGGCTGGCCCAACGGCTGTCCGAGCAACTGCAACTGCCCTGGACCGATCTCGATCACATCCACTGGCTCTGCGACGAACACAGCATCGCCCGCTCCCGCGCCGAAGCGTTAGGCATGGCACGGATAGCGGCCAGTGAAGAGCGCTGGGTGATCGAAGGCGTTTACGACTGGATCGTCAGCGAGCTCCTGCCCCGGGCGACGGCGTTGATCTGGTTAAGTGTTGAAGATGAGGAGTGCGTCGCCAACATTCGCCAGCGCGAGGCAAACCGGGACGAGAACGACGAGTTGTTGATCGCCTTGCTGGATTGGGCCGGCAGCTATCGAGCGCGTGACGGGTCCAGTGGGTTCGCTGCGCATCAGCGCTTGTTCGACGCGTTTGGCGGTTTCAAACTTCAACTGATGTGCCGCACTGACACCACAGCATTCATCACGCACCTGTAGGAACGAGCTTGCTCGCGATGGACGCACGGGCGACACGGGCAGTCTGATGCCCCGCGTAATCGTTAACGACCATCGCTGGCAAGCCAGCTCCCACAAAGGGTGCATTTTCAAGCTGCTGAAATCGCCCGACTCACCCCTCTGACAATCATCTCCACCTCCCGCTCATCAATCGTCAGCGGCGGCAGCAGGCGAATGGTCTGCCCCCGGGTCACGTTGATCAGCAAGCCGTGATCCCGGGCGGCGATCAGGGTCAGGTCGCGGATCGGTTGTTTGAGTTCGATGCCGATCATCAGGCCCTGGCCGCGGATCGCCAGCACGTTCGGGTCGTCGGCCAGTTCCATGCGCAATCTGCCGAGCAGCCGTTCGCCTTGTAGCCGGGCGTTCTCCCGCAATCCCTGTTCTTCGATGATCTCCAGCACGGTGCAGGCCACGCGACACGCCAGCGGATTGCCGCCGAACGTGCTGCCATGGCTGCCGGGGGTGAAGAGTTCGGCGGCTTTGCCCCGGGCCAGACAGGCGCCGATCGGGATGCCGTTGCCCAGGCCTTTGGCCAGGGTCATGACATCGGGAACGATGCCTTCGTGCTGGCAGGCGAACCACTGGCCGGTGCGGCCGATGCCAGTCTGGATTTCGTCGAGCATCAGCAGCCATCCGCGCCGCGTGCACAACTCGCGCACCGCTTTGAGATAGCCGGGTGGCGCCAGTTGCACGCCGCTTTCGCCCTGGATCGGCTCCATCAGAATCGCCACGATGCGCGGACCGTGGGCTTGCTGGACTTTGTCCAGTGCCTTGAGGTCGCCGAACGGCACCTTGATGAAATCCCCCGGCAATGGGTTGAAACCCAGGCGCACGGCCGGGCCATCGCTGGCGGACAAAGTGCCCAAGGTCCGCCCGTGAAAGGCATTCTCCATGACCACCACCAGCGGTTGTTCGATGCCTTTGTGCCAGCCGTGCAGCCGCGCGATTTTCAGCGCCGTTTCGTTGGCTTCTGCACCGGAGTTGTTGAAAAACGCCCGGTCCATGCCGGCAAGTTTAGTGAGCCTGTGCGCCAGCCGCTGCTGCCAGTCGATGCTGTAGAGATTCGAGGTGTGCAGCAGCAACCCGGCCTGCTCACTGATGGCCGCGACGATTTTCGGATGAGAGTGGCCAACGTTGGTCACCGCCACCCCGGCCACCGCATCCAGGTATTCACGACCCGCCCGATCCCACAGGCGCGTGCCCAGGCCTTTATCGAAACTCAAGGCCAGGGGTTGGTAAGTGCTCATCAGGCAGGCGGCGGTCATGACATCAGGCTCCATCAATTGTCGGTGTTTTTGCAGTATGGTTAGCCACCTGAACTGGATAAACTGCGTAAAACTTCGATCATTTAAAAGCTGAGCTTGATAATGGATTTGTTCCAGGCAATGACCGTTTACGTGAGGGTGGTGGAAGCCGGCAGCATGACCGCCGCCGCACAGCAGTGCGAAATGTCCACGACCATGGTCGGCAATCACCTCAAGGCGCTGGAGCAGCGTCTGGGTGTGCGCCTGCTCAACCGCACGACGCGGCGCCAGCGCCTGACGGAATTCGGCAGTGCGTATTACCAGCGTTGCCTTGAAGTGCTCGGGTTGGTGGCGGACTCCGAACGCCTGGCGGAGCAAACCCTGGACGAACCGAGCGGCACTTTGCGCATCACCGCGCCGCTGACCTTCGGCACCGAGCGCCTGGCGCCGGCCTTAAGTGAGTTCAGCCTGCACAATCCACGGGTAAAACTGGACGTGGTACTGACCAATCGTCGCCCGGATCTGCTGGATCATGGCTTCGATGTGGCCTTCCGCCTGGGTGCACTCGAACCTTCAAACCTGATCGCCCGTCCGCTGATCGACTACACCCTGACCATGTGCGCTTCGAAGGACTATCTGGCGCGTCGCGGCACCCCGGAAAAACCTGAAGACCTGCAACACCACGATTGCCTGGCCTTCGCCTATCCGGCCGGCGATGACTGGCAATCGGTGGCACGACAATGGCGCCTCAATGGTCCGGATAGCGAAATCGTGGTGGCGGTCAGCGGTCCGATGGTGATCAACAGCTCCGCAGGCCTGCATCAGGCGGCGCGAACCGGGATGGGTATTGTGATGGTGCCCGATGCGCTGGTGGAGCGGGATCTCGCGGACGGCACACTGGTGCCACTGCTGCAGCGCTTTCAACTGCCGAGCCGACCGATGCACCTGGTCTACGCTCAGGATCGCTACCGTCTGCCGAAACTGCGTCGTTTCGTCGACTTCGCCATGGGGATGTGGGGCAAGCACTAGCCGGGCGAATGCGCCATGATCTAATCTCCGCGACAGGCAGGTCATTTTGATATCAGGCAGCAAGGAGAGCAGCGATGGGCGAGGCATCGAACATCGAACCAGTGAAGTTCAATGTGTCAGACATGAACGACGGCATGCTGCACGCCATCATCGAATTGGTCAGCGACGGCATCTGGGACTGGGACGCCAACACTGGCTTCGTTTACCGCAACGCCCGCTGGTACGAAATGCTCGGCTATTCGCCTCATTCCCTGGACAACACGGTGTTGACCTGGGAGAACGTCATCCACCCCGAAGATTATCCCCGGGTCATGGCGCAGTTCGATGACCACCTGAGCGAACGCAGCCCGGTTTATCAAGCCGAGTATCGCTGCCGGACACAGGATGGCGGCTACATCTGGATCGAAGACCGCGGCCACGTGCTGGCCCGTAACGCCGACGGTTCGGTGGCGCGCATGGTCGGCGCCCATCGAAGCATTGAAGACAAGCGGCGCCTGGTCGAAGAACTCCAGCGGCGCAATCACTCCCTGGAAGCGATAATCGAAGAGCGCACCCGGGAACTGTCGCGGGTCAATCAGCAGCTGCAACTACAGCTCGAAGAAAACCGCAAACTGGCGCAAACCGACACACTGACGGCTATCGCCAATCGCTATCGCCTGGAACAGTTGCTGCCCCAGGCCTGTGAGCGCGCCCAGCGCTTTCGCGAACCCCTGTCGCTGATCGCCATGGACATCGACGACTTCAAGAACATCAACGATCACTACGGCCACGCGCTGGGCGATGCGGCATTGGTGCAGGTGGTCGAAAACGTCAAACGCTTCGTGCGCGAAGGTGATCTGCTGGCCCGTTGGGGCGGCGACGAATTCATCATGGTCCTGGCCAATACCCCACTGGCCGACGCCAGGACCTTGGCCGAGACCATCCGTCATGGCTTGTCGGACATGATGCCCGTGGGGGACTTCCAGGTGACCATGAGCTTCGGCGTGGTCCAGCGCTTCGATGAAGAGCAGCAGACCGGCCTGATGGCCCGCGCCGATCAGGCCCTGTATCGGTCGAAGATCGCCGGCAAGAATGTGATCTCCGGATAACCCCTCACTTACTCCTGCCTCCCCGCCTTCACCAGCACTGGTTGGTCCTGATAGCGATCGGGGTACAGCTGCTTGAGCTGTGCCACCTTCGGCAGATCGTTGATCACGATGTAGGGATAGGTCGGGTGCTCGGTCAGAAAGTCCTGATGCTCTTCCTCTGCCGGGTAGAAACCGTTGTAGGTTTCCAGTTTGGTCACAATGGGCTTGTTGAACGAACGGGCAGCGTCTAACTGGGCAATGTAGGCCTGTGCGACCCGTTGCTGCTCACTGCTTTTGGGAAAAATGGCCGAGCGATACTGGGTACCGGTGTCCGGTCCCTGACGGTTGAGCTCGGTCGGGTTATGCGCCACCGAAAAGTAGATTTGCAGCAAAGTGCCGTAGCTGACCTGACTGGGGTCGAATGTGACTTCCACGGACTCCGCATGACCGGTATCACCATTGCTGACACGCTCGTATCGAGCGGTGCCGGCTGCACCGCCGGCGTAACCGGATACGGCATTCTTGACGCCTCTGACATGTTGGAACACGCCTTGAACACCCCAGAAGCAACCGCCGGCAAAGACGGCGGTTTCGCTATGGGCCTGAGTGACTTCATCGAGGGTCGGCGGCGGGATAATGACCGCTTCCTCAGCACCGCCGAGAGAGAACGCCGAGCATTGGCCGATGGCGCCGGCGGCAAGCAATCCCAACAGCGTACGACGCCAGGTGAACAGGGTTTTCATGGGGCGGACTCCGGAATAATTGAAGGGGGTATCAGCCGGGTGGCAATCAGGCCGCCCGGGGCTCGAATTTCATCGCCAGGCCGTTCATGCAGTAACGCAGCCCGGTCGGTTTCGGTCCGTCGTCGAAGACATGCCCCAGATGACCGCCACAGCGCCGGCAGTGCACTTCTTCGCGCACCATGCCGAAGGATCGGTCCTGACGGGTGGCCACGGCGTTGTCCAGCGGCGCCCAGAAACTGGGCCAGCCGGTATGGCTGTCGAATTTGGTCGCCGATGAAAACAACGGCAAGCCACAGCCGGCACAGACGAATGTGCCATCACGGTGCTCGTTGTTCAGCGGGCTGCTGTAGGCCCGCTCGGTGCCCTCTTCACGGAGGATTTCGTACTGCTCGTCGCTCAGGATGGCACGCCATTCACTGTCGCTGTGAGTCACTTCGAACACGTCGGCCGCGTCGGCCTCGCTGATCAGCGCAGGGTTCGCGGCAAATTTTGGCAATACACCGATCGCCAGGGCCGCAACCCCCAGCCCGCCGCTCGCTAACAGAAATTGCCGTCGTGAAAACCGTCTTGAAAACATAGCCGTCTCCAAAAAATCCAGGGGCCTACATGGAACACAGCCTAGGCTTGGGTGGATCGCCAAATCCTCACGGGAAGTTAAACAATTCGTGATAACTCGGCGCCCGAAAAAAACGCACAATGGCCCTGTGGGAGCGAGCCGGCTCCCACAAGGTATCAATCGAAGGATGAGTGGATGGAACAGAACAAACGCGTCCTCGTGGTCGAGGACGACCTGCATATTGCCGACCTTATCTGCCTGCATCTGCGTGATGAGCAGTTCGAGGTGGTGCACTGCGCCGATGGCAATGAAGGCATGCGTCTGCTGCAGCAAGGAAGCTGGGATGCACTGATTCTCGATCTGATGCTGCCGGGTGTCGACGGCCTGGAAATCTGCCGGCGGGCCCGCGCCATGGCCCGCTACACCCCGATCATCATCACCAGCGCCCGCTCCAGCGAAGTGCACCGGATCCTCGGCCTCGAACTCGGTGCCGACGACTACCTGGCCAAGCCGTTTTCGATGCTCGAACTGGTGGCCCGGGTCAAAGCGTTGTTGCGCCGGGTCGATGCCATGGCGCGCAACCTGAAGATGGACGCCGGCAGCCTGAACATCGATGGCCTGGCCATCGACCCGATCACCCGCGAAGTGTCACTCGACGGTCGGCGCCTGGACCTGACGCCACGGGAATTCGACCTGCTGTACTTCTTCGCGCGCCAGCCCGGCAAAGTGTTTTCGCGCATGGACCTGCTCAATGCCGTCTGGGGTTACAGCCACGAAGGCTATGAACACACCGTCAATACGCACATCAATCGCCTGCGCGCGAAAATCGAGGCCGATCCGGCACAACCGGTGCGCATCCTTACGGTCTGGGGCCGCGGCTACAAATTCGCCTCAAGCCAGGAGCCGCAACCATGAGGTTGACCCTCACACAACGCCTGTCGCTGGTGTTCGCCGTGCTGCTGCTGGTGTGCTGCGGCACTTCGGCATGGATGCAAGTGCGCTCCAACCAGATGCATGAACAGGAAGTGGTGCAAGGGTTGTCGCGGGATCTGGCGCAACACATCGCCCGCGATACGGTGCTGATGGACACCCGGGGCCTGATGCCCGATGCCGTGCGTGATCTGTTCAGCAAGCTGATGTTGGTCAACCCCAGTGTCGAGGTCTATCTGCTGGACACCGAGGGCAAGATCGTCAGCAGCGCCGCGCCCGAGGGTCGGATACGTCGGCAACAGATCGACCTGGCGCCGATCCAGCGCCTGCTCAGGGGCGACGCCCTGCCGATTCTCGGCGACGACCCGCGCAGCGTCGATACACGCAAAGTGTTCAGCGCCGCGCCACTGAAGGTCGATGGCAAGCCGGCCGGTTATCTTTATGTGGTCCTGCTGGGTGAAGACCATGACCGCATCGCCGAACGCGGTGCCACCAGTGCCGCACTCAACACCGCCCTGCTGTCCATCGGCCTGGTGGCGCTGTTGTGCCTGATTGCCGGTCTCACGGCGTTTGCCCTGATCACCCGGCCGTTGCGCCGCCTGACCGACACCGTCAGCCAGTTCGACATCGACGGCGTGCCAGTCGTGCCGCCGACAACCGCCCCAGTGGAAAACGCCACCAGCCACGATGAAATCGCCATCCTCGATGCCACCTTCCGCCAGATGCAGGCACGCCTCGGTGAACAGTGGCGCTCGCTGACCCGCCAGGATCAGGAACGCCGCGAGCTGGTGGCGAACATTTCCCATGACCTGCGCACGCCGCTGGCCTCGCTGCATGGCTATCTGGAAACCCTGTCGCTCAAGGACGCCACGCTGTCCCCCGCCGACCGTCGCCGCTACCTGGGCATCGCACTGGATCAGAGCCGCAAGGTCGGCGGGCTGGCGCAGTCGTTGCTGGAACTGGTGCGCCTGGAGCACGGTTTCGTGCAACCGGTGCTGGAACGCTTTTCCCTGACCGATCTGGCCCAGGACATCTTCCAGAAGTTCGAACTCACCGCCGAGGCGCGACAGGTTGAACTCAAGGCCACGTTCGCTCCCAATGTGTCGGCGGCCTGTGCCGACCTGGGGCTGATCGAGCGGGTGCTGACCAACCTGTTCGACAACGCCCTGCGTCATACCCCGCCAGGTGGAGAAGTCGAACTCAGCCTGCGGCCCCAAGGATCATTCATTGAAGTCACCGTCAGCGACACCGGCCCGGGCATTGCCCCCGAACTGCGCGACGGGCTGTTCCTGCGTCCGTTCAACCTGGGTGGCGCGCGGCGTGATGGCGGGTTGGGGCTGAGGATCGTGCATCGCATTCTGCAACTGCATGGTCGTGAGATTCAGTTGATCGATGTGCCTGGTCGAGGGGCGACTTTTCGTTTTTCGCTGGCCGTGGACGAAGCGACAGCGTCGGCATTGGTCGTGCGTTCGATGAACCTCAACACTCCCGGGCAAGCCTGACAGACCGCCTTCGTCGGATCGCCGCCCGGAGCCGGCACGTCAACATCCATTTGCCCGCTTGCCTGTTCCTTCGTGACAACGCCGCGCAGGTCCAATAGATTAGTCGGCCTGAAAAAGCCCTTGTGCTTTCTCGCCTCTATTCAAGCTTAAAAAAGTAGTGAAATTTCAATGTCCGATTCCAACACCGCTGAATCCGTAGTCACCTTGTCGTCCAAAGCGGAATACGAAAACTCCATCAATCTTTCACAACACGTGCCCCAGGCAAAAACCATCAGCGAGATGGTCCTGGATGCTTTCCAGTCCAGCCGCGAAAGCGACCAGATCCGCGAGCTGCGCGCCGCAATCCGCCAGGCTCACGACAGCTTCGACGACGACAAAGCCTATGAATTGATGGGCCAGCTCAAGCAACTCAAGGATGCCGAGGCCGCTGACATTGCCGCCCTGGAAGACTTGAGCAGCAAGTTCCCGATCAGCCGCATTCTCTCCAGTTTCAAGGACGACCCGGCGTTTCAGGAAATCGTCTACGGTCTGGCGTTGAAGGTGCTGAACCAGACGCACCAGGCGATCAGCAATCCGAGCGGTGGCAAGAGCAAGGCTGCGCGGGCCAAGAAAGAAGCCGAAGTGTTCACCATCAGCAAGGACGGCATCAGCGTCACCCTGCCGCTGCGCACGCCGCGTTCGCGTTTGAACGTTGACCGCGAAGCCCTGGAGTTCCTCGGTTTCACTTTTGTCGGTGAAGGCGAAGAAGCCGAGCTGGAAAGCGAGACCTTCCTGGACAACACCGGTGCCGAACAAGCCGCCAACCGCAAGAACATCATCACCGCCCTACAACAGCAGACTGCGTTCGAAGGCTACAGCATCGCTGCGCAGTAAGCCTCACCTACTCATTCAAACGCGTAACACCAAGCCCCGCACCAAAGCGGGGCTTTTTATTGCCCGTGATTCGGGCAAATCCGCGATTACTCTTCCAGTATCGACGCCAGAAACACCCTTCCCTTAACCCTTCAGCACCACGGGTCCGCCTGCTCTGATGAAGGTCGTGGAGCGTCAACCTCACTTTCCAGCCAGAGACCTCAGTGGTGCGACTGCTGAGGTCATCATGAACACGACGCCTTTATACCGTCAGCTGGCCAACCATTACCTGGACGCCATCCGCAGCGGTACCCTGAAAACCGGCGAGCGCTTTCCTTCGATTCGGTTAATGATGGAGAAACACGCCGTCAGCCTGTCGACTGCCGTGCAAGTTTGTAGAGAACTGGAAGACTACGGTGTGCTGGAAGCGCGGCCTCGCTCGGGCAACTACATTCGCCAGCCCGACACGCCGAGCAAACCCATACCCATCGCCCTGCCCCCGCCGCTGGATACCGAGGTTTATGCGGGCATTCACGAACAAGTGTCATCGGTGCTCAAGGCCAGTCAGCGGGCGACGATCAAAGTCAACCTGGCCAGCGCCTACTGCGCACCACAGCTTTATCCGCTCAAGACGCTGCAGGACAACATGCTCAAAACGTTGCGTCAGAACCCCCATCTGCTCGACACCACGGGTTCGACTTGTGGCCATATCGCGTTGCGCAACATCCTGGCCCGCCGGGCACTGACCAGCAAAACCCACCTCCCCGCCGAGCGCATCGTGATCACCAACGGCGCGACCGAAGCGATCAATCTGGCGTTGCGCGCGGTGACCTGTCCGGGCGATACCGTGGCCGTGGAGTCGCCGACCTTCTACGGTTTGCTGCAAATTCTCGAAAGCCTCAACCTGCAGGTGCGGGAAGTCCCGGCCACGACCCACAGCGGGATCAACTTGCTGGCGCTCGAACAATTGCTGCAAGGCCCCGAACGGATCAAGGCGTTGATCGTTATTCCCAACCTGCACAACCCGTTGGGCAGCATCATGCCTGACGCCAACAAGGCGCGGCTGGTGCAACTTTGTGCCGAGTACCACACCGCGCTGATCGAAGACGACACCTACGGCGACCTGGTGGATACCGAGCAACCGTTGTCCACCCTCAAGCACTGGGACCGCAGCGACAACCTGATCTATTGCGCTTCGCTGAACAAAACCCTGGCACCCGGCGTGCGCCTGGGCTGGATCAGTGCCGGAAAATGGCACGACCGCGTGGAAATGCTCAAGCACACCCAGTCCCGTGGTTGCGAAGCCTTGTCGCAACTGGCGGTCAGTGCGTTCATGGGGACACCGTCCTACGAACGTTACCTGCGTCGCTTGAGAAAAACCCTGGCGCAACAGCGCCAGCACATGAGCGCGGCGATCATGCGCTACTTTCCCCAGGGCACGAGCGTGAACACCCCCCAGGGCGGGACGTTGCTATGGGTGGAGTTGCCTCGGGAGTATTCGTCCATGGCGTTGTTTCACGAGGCCCTGAACGTCGGCATCCTGATTTCCCCTGGGGATATCTTTTCCAATACCGGGCGCTTTGGTCACTTTGTGCGGATCGGGTGTGGGGCGCCGTATTCGCCGCGGGTTGATGAGGCGCTCGCAACGCTCGGCCAACTACTCAAAACCCAAGGCTGACACCGAACTATGTGGGAGCGAGCCTGCTCGCGAAGGCGGTGTATCAGACACATGAAAGTTGAATGTGCTGTCGTCTTCGCGAGCAGGCTCGCTCCCACAGGGGGAAGTGGTCAGGTTGGGGATTGGTGAAGGCAGATGATATGCGGATCATCATTCCAGTGCGGGAAGCGCTCGGCGATCAGGGGGTCATGACCGGGGATGACGTGGTCTTCGCTGTCGGCCAGGCGGTCGATCTCGCTGAAGGCCTCCAGGGTTTGCGCCAGGTCATCAAGAATCGGAAAAGGACTGCGCTCACGGATGTTGACCCACAGGTGCGCGGCATCCGACGCCAGCACGATCCAGCCGCGTGCGGTATTGACTCGCACCACCTGGCTTCCGGGTGTATGACCGCCCACCGCATGCACAGTGATGCCGGGCAGCACTTCAGCCATGCCATTGTGCAAACGCATGCGCCCTTCGAACAACGGTGGCAGCGCCGACATGACGTCCTCGACTTCGTAGGTTTTGTTCACCGTGCGATGGGCCATTTTCGGCCCGGTGCAAAAGCGCAGCTCCGCTTCTTGCAGGTGCACCGTGGCTTTCGGAAACAGTCCCAGGTTGCCGGCATGATCCCAATGCAAATGGGTGAGGATCAGTTGCTCGACCTGCGCCGGATCGATGTCCAGTTGCCGTAGGGATTCTTCCGGCAGGCGATGCATCTGACGGTTGCGACGATCCGCCGTGGCCGGCTGAAAACAGGTGTCGACCACAATCACCTGCTGCTCGTGACGGATCACCCAGAAGTAATAGTCCAGCGGCATCGATGCGTTCGGATCACCGCAGCAGGCATCGTAGAGAAAATTCTCCCGGGCAGTGCGCTGGGCGTTGGCGCCGACACGGATGGCGAATACTTCATACACAGGCATGGACATGGAACCTCCTGGTTCAGGCCGCCGCGGTGGCTTTCAAGGTCGGACGAAAATCGAAGTCGATCTGATCGCTGATACCCAGCTCCTGCGCCAATTTGTGCAAGCCGCTGTAGTCGCGCATGATCGTCGCGTTCTTGTTGCTCTCGCGGGTGTCGGCAATGATCAGTGCGGCGTCCGCCACCCCGAGCTGCGTCAGGATGGCTTCCCACATCGAGTAGTCCTGAGCAACAAAGGCACTCAGCGCCACCGACAAGGTGCGTGCGAAAAATTCCCGCTGCGCCGGCTGCATGTTGGCGAACATCACCTTGGCCACTTCAGCCAACACTTTGCTGTGGGCATATTCGTCACGGTTATGCAGCTCGGCGACGCGACGATTTTGCGGCTGGATACTCTGGTCGTCCGCCAGCAGATCCAGATAAGCATTGACGCTGATCTCGGCCACCACCGCGAAGGTGATTGCCGCCAGGTCTTTCTGCCATTGCTCGGCCAGCGTTTCTCGCAAGGCCAGCAGTCGCAGATAAGTCACTGACGGCGGCAAATCCAGGTCCTGATCGAGCGCACGCTCCAGTTTGGTCCGTTCGATGGCCCGCAGGTGCATGAGCGTATGGTAATGCTCGTCGATCAAGGTTTGCTGCATGGCCTCGCGGAAATGCCAGTCATCCTTGCCCAGGTATTGATTGGCGATGACGCTGAGCGCCGGATTGACCACGTGCTCTTCGGCGGTCACGGTGCGCAGGTTATAGCCGATCCAGCCCCAGGTCACCACGCTGCTCTTGAGTTCATCGCTCAAGGCCTGGAATTTGGGGTGGTGAAAGAACGGCACCATGCGCTCCGGGTAGTCCGGACGCGCCGGGTCGAACACTTCGTCGGCCGACATCTTGTCCGGCGAGCAGACCGTCGCACGCCGGGTCCAGGCCTGATTGAGCCGCACGACCAGTTGATGATCGACCTTGGCGATCTCGATTGCTGTTTGCATGACGCGATACCTGTAGGACGCGTACCCGCTGAGGGGTACGCCGAAGGAATGGAAACGTAAGAATCAGGCCAGCCAGTAGCGGGTCAGGTGGCGCGCCGGGTCAGTGTATCGACTCCGGGCGTGGATCATCCGCCAGTTGTCCCAGATCAGCATGCAGTCGTCGGGAATCAGCACCGGGGTGTTGTGCTCGACGAAGTACGCTTCGCCGAGCACGGCAAACCTGGCCAGCGGCGAGTCGTTGTTGTTGACCTGGGATTGCTGCAAGGCTTGCTTCGACGGGTTCACATCGCCGTAGTGAAACTGGTTGTAGCTGAAGCGGAAAATGTCACCTTCCTCAGTGGGCGTCAGGATGTACTCCTTGACCCGGGTTTGCGCGGGCTCGCCAGGCTTGGCGGTGGCGACGAATTCCACGGGGGTGTCATCCAGCCATTCGCGCAGTTGCGGGTCGCTGCGTTCCAGTGACTGCAAAAACGCGTAACCGTCCACCAGCCCCGTGTGGCCGCCACCGCACGTCGCCTGATGATGGCAATGCAGCGCCAGGTAACGCGGCGGCGGGCCATACACCGGCGCTTCGGTGTGCGGGCCGATGCCGTTCATGCTCTGGGAGTACGGCAGGTCTTCGTAGCCCGGCTTGCGGGTGATGGCGAAGGCGGTCTGCCCGTTGAATTGCGGAATGACCTGACCGAACTCGTGCAGGGTGCCTAGAACGTCGTGGGAAAACTCCCCCGGCGTCAGCACCGTCCAGCCACGGCTCGACAATTCCTCATGGCGATGGCCCAGGGAAACATAAGGTTTGGACGCAACAATCCCTTGATCTGACATGGTGAGGTTCCTGGCGGTTTATCAGGCGTTGACGGTTGAGGTGTAGGCGGCGATCAATTCGCGGCACGCGGTGCCCGGTCGGTACGGCTGTTCATCGATGCTTTGCACAGGGGTGATTTCGGCGGCGGTACCCGTCAGAAAACACTCGTCGAACTCGCCCAGCTGCGTAGGCAAAATCGTGGTTTCGATCACCTGGTAATCCAGGGCCCTGGCCAGCTCGATGACGGTCTGCCGGGTAATCCCGTTGAGGAAACAATCCGGCGTCGGCGTGTACAAAGTCCGACCTTTAACGAAGAACACGTTGGCGCTGGTGGCCTCGGCGACGTGACCGCGCCAGTCGAGCATCAAGGCATCGTGGTAGCCGGTGTTTTCCGCATCGTGCTTGCTCAGTGTGGCGATCTGATAATGCCCCGACGCCTTGGCTTCGAAGGGGCTGCTACTCGGTGGCGGGCGCCGCCACGTAGCGGTTTTCAAGCGAATGCCAGCCATGCGCGCCGCCGGGTCGAAATAGCTCGGCCATTGCCAGCAGGCGATTGCCACATGCACGCGGTTGAAACGCGCCGAGGTGGAAATCATCTCGCTGCCGCGCCACGCCACCGGCCGCAGATAGCCCTCGACCACCTGGTTGCGCTGCAACACTTCATGGCTCGCTGCTTCCAGTTCGAGGGGTTCGAACGGGATGGCAAAATCCATCAGCTGCGCCGAGCGATACAACCGCTCGGTGTGCTCGCGCAGCTTGAAGACCTTGCCGTTGTACACGCGCTCCCCTTCATACACCGTGCTCGCGTAATGCAAGCCATGGGTCAGCACATGCAGGCGCGCCTGGGACCACTCGACAAACTCGCCGTCGAGCCAGATCCATCCTTCGCGTTGATCAAACGGGATACCGCTCATGTCCTTGTCTCCCCAATTCCAAGAATCGTCCTACGCCGTTTGCAGCAACACCGGTATCAATTCCGGCGCCGGTGCCAGCAACAGCTCAGGCTCGGTCTGAAAGAAAAACCCTCGCTCGCCAAAGGCCGGGCGCAACTGGTCGAACCAGGTTGCCTGTGGGTCGAAGCGCGCATAAAAGGTGCGCAATACCCACTGCGGGTCCCGGGCCTGGAGGAACTGCAACACGAAGACTTTTTCCCCGGCGACGGTCTCGATGCCATTGATCAACACCTTGCCGTAGAAGGTGCTCATGGATGGCCCCCGCACCGTGCGCGCCAGCCCGGACACCGTGCGGTACGCCGCCTGGAAAATCTCGAACGCCCGCGCCAGCGGCATCGCGAAGTAATGACTCGGGCCGGTGTCCCGCTCGACGAACATGTAGTACGGCACCGCCCCCAGCCGCACACCTTCGGTCCACAGCTCGGCCCAATCGGCGGGGTTTTCGTTGATGTAGCGGATCACCGGTGCCTGCATGCGCAGGGTGGCACCGGTGGAGCGAATGCGTTCGACGGCTTGCCGGGCGATGGCCTGGCGGATCTCCACCGGGTGGTTGTAGTGCCCCATGATCGACAGGTTTTTCCCCGCCGCGACGATCCGCCGAAACAGTTCGAGCAGCTCGGGCGCGTCCTTGTCACTGACAAATCGCTGTGGCCAATACGCCACGGACTTGGTGCCGATGCGGATATTTTTCAGGTGCGCCAGTTCCAGCAGCGGCTCGATGTATCCGGCCAGCGAACGGCTGTTCATGATCAGCGGATCGCCCCCGGTGATCAGCACATCGGTGACTTCCGTGTGCACCCGCAGGTAACTCACCAACGCCTGGGATTCCCGTGCGTTGAACTTGAGTTCTTCCTCACCGATGAACTGCGCCCAGCGGAAACAGAAGGTGCAATACGCATGACAGGTCTGACCGGCACCGGGGAAAAACAGCACGGTCTCGCGGTATTTGTGCTGAATGCCCGGCAGGATTTTTCCGTCGAGAATGGCGTTGTTATGGGTCAACTGCCCGGCCGGGTGAGGGTTCATGCGCAGCCAGATCGCTTCGATCCGGCGCTTGATGGCCGCCGCATCGTCCTGTTCGATCAGTTGCTTGAGCGAAGCGTACTCGTCCGGCAGCAACATGTCCTTGTGGGGAAAGGTCATGCGGAAAACCGGATCGTCCGGAGTGTTGTTCCAGTCGATCAACGTACCGAGTACGTATTCGTTGGTGCGAAACGGCATGACCCGAGCGACAACCGTCATGGCTTCCTGCAAGGCCGGCGTCAGCTTTTGCCAGTATGGCGTGTCGCGGATGGTGCGTGAGTTATAGGGTTTGTATCTTTCCTGTTCCGACATTCCCTGCATGGCAGCGCTCCTGGTGTTGGCTGGCGACGGTTACTGAACGGCTGGCGCTACGCGCTCTATGTCCATCCAGGCCCGAACACTGTCGCGGTCCCATTGACGGCGCACATAAGTCGCGAGCCGCGCAGGCACCGGATCACCATTGGCGACCAATCGGTTGAGCATGATTGCCAGGTCGGTGTCGGCAATGCTCCAGTCACCGAACAGGTGCTCGGCGCCCTCTTGCAGCAAGCGATCGGCCACAAAGAACAAGCGGTCGACCGCAGCACGGGCTTCGTCGGATAGCGGGTTGTGTTTCTTGCCGAAGTACACCAGGTCAAACGGGCGCTCTTTGCGCACCACCAGCAGGTCGCTGCGCAACCAGGCTTGAAGTTGACGGGCACGGGCGCGTTGCCTGATATCTTGAGGGAACAGCTTTTTATGCCCTGGCGAGAGTTCATCCAGGTATTCGGCGATAGCGGAAGATTCCGACAGCGCAAAACCCTCATGAACTAATGTTGGAACTTTGTTGGTCAGAGAAAGATCTCGATAAGGGGCTTGATAGTTTTCCTTTTCCTTCAAATCCACCGCATGCACACTGAATGAAAGTTGTTTTTCTTTCAACGCCACAAACGCAGACATTGCAAACGCACTGACAAAATCCACACCCACATACAATTGCAGTTTCGTACTTTCCATAGAACGCTCCCTTGCACTAATCACATTAATCCGTTGCATTGGAAGCGATCGTAGTTAGGTGTTTAAACGCTGAACAGATACAGAAATTATCTGTTTCTACGGATACAGAGGATCTAAACGCCAGCGACTGGAAAAGAAAAAAGGGAGCCTGCGAACGCGGGCTCCCTGGAACGGGGTGACGGGAAAAGTTTTGCCTCGCGGGGCGATCAGGCGATGGCGTCCGCAGCACTGAGCTGCGCCATTTGCGGCATGTTGCTCAGGTTAAGCATGGCCAGTGGTTCAGTGGCGCTGGTGTTGACGAAGCCGTGCTCGGTCCAGGCTGGCACCAGCAGCACGTCACCGGGGCCGACGCTCACTGCGTCGGCATCGCCCAGGGTCAACGTGCCACTGCCAGACTGAATGATGAACAGGTGCCACCAGCAATGGGCATGGCCCGTGAGCGTCGAGCCGGGTATCAACCATTGCATGGACACCGCCATGCCTGGCATCAACCTGCAACCTTCGAGGCTGTTGTCGTGGGCCAGCGCAACAATATCGACCTCGCTGGCTGCAAGACTCTGGCGCATGTCCACAAGTTCGTCTTGCTTCCACACCCGCGCACTGCCAGGCGAGCGCTTTAAACTCTGGCGAAAATCTTTATAGGAAAAAAAACCACCCCGAACATTATTCATTCGTGAATTCCAAATGGCTGGCCAATTAAGTCACCAGACACTAGGCGAACAATTGACTACTGTAAAGCCAGGCCACTCATACTTATATAGTCGAAGGCCGCAACGCCGCGATCATATCAACTTCAACAGCGGCATTTTTCGGTAACTGATAAACACCAATGGTGGTTCGTGTATGTTTCCCGGCGTCGCCCAACACATGACTGAAGACATCCGAGGCACCGTTGGCCACTTCACTGAGGTCAACAAAGTCCGCCGTGGATTTCACATACACCGTGACCCGAATCAACGATTTGATCTTATCCAGCGAACCGATGGCATCGACCATCAGCGCCAGACCGCGCATCGCACTGATGCTGGCCGCCGCTTGCGCATCCGCCATGTTGAGGTCCAGCCCGACCCGGCCGGGATAGTGGATTTTGCCGTTCATGCGCGGCACCAGACCGCTGACATACAGTTCATCGTGATGGCGAATCAGCGGCGCGTAATGGCCGCCGGCGGTATTCTCGCCGTAGATGTCATAACCGAATTCCTTGGCCAGGGCGATGAAGCGTTCATCACAGGTCATGTGTTCAATCATTGTCCGAATCCTCTAGATCAATACTGCAAAAAACATCGACCGCTACTTAACCCACGGCCCTGGCGGGCGGTGCCAGGCTCGTGATCCCGACCCTTGATTCAATGGCTTCGGCAAGGCGCAACAGGTCGTTGCTGAGCTGGCCGTAGTGCTCGTTGAACAACACGATGTGGCCGATGAACGAGAAGTTGTCTTTCACCAGTGCACTGACCGAATCACCGACACGCTTGGCGAAAGTGGCTTCCACCAGGTCGATGTGCAGTGCACTGGCCACGGCTTCGATGTCAGGCGTCGAGCGCAATATTCCGCCTGCCGGCGCCCTGAGCAGGCGAATGCCGCAATAGCCACGCGGCACCGGTTCGTGGTGCTCGATCTGGCCTTCCACGGCCCAGCGCACCCAGCGCTCCCACGGGTTGAAATCGACAAAGGCACGTTTGGCCAGGTCCCAGATGTGCATGCCGCCGGGACGCATATTGGTTTCCACGGCCGACGTCAGTTGGTCGGCCCTGTGGAACACTTCGTTGTGCCACGCGCCATTGTTCTCGGACACCAGACCGGCCATGTGCCGGCCGGCAGCCATCAGGCGGGTATGCACGTCTGCCGGTAGCGGTGCAGGCACCACTTGCTGGATCTCGGCGCGATAGGCGCCTTCGGTGGTGGTCTTTTCGGTGACCCAGGTACTCCCGGCCACGCAGTCCCAGCTGTACTCCCGGGCTTCCTGAATCAGTTCTTCGAGGACGATGCCGCCCTCGCGATAAGGTTTGAGCGCCTGCCAGGCTTCATCGCATTCCGACGGGTGCTGGATCACGCGACAGCCGCGGCTCGCGCCTTCGCAGGCTGGCTTGATGAAAGCCTTGCCGCCCAGTTCCACCACACGCTGGCGCAGTTGTGGCAGGCTATCGATCCGCTCGGAAAACACCGGGCGATAGTCTTCTGGCGACGTTGTAGCCGTTGCTTCGAGGTGGCGGAAAATCTGTTTGTCCAGCCCTGCCCGCGCCTCGGCCCGGGTGATGCCAGGCAAGCCGAAATGACTGGCCAGGGCCGCACCGAGCAATACGCCGCGATCAGAAAACGGCAGCACGCCGATCAGTTTCCAGCTGTCGGCGTTCAGGCAACCGACCACCAGCTCAAGTGAGGCTGCCACGTCCTTCTCGGCCAGCGATGTGCTGCAGACGTGATCGGCCACTTGTTCGTCCTGGGGCTGAATCTGCTCGACCAGCAGAATCAGTCGGGCGTTGTAGAGCGACTTGCACAGGTCGCGCAATTTCTGGATGTCGTGCACCCGATTGCCGTTGTATCCGACCACTACTACGCATGATGTCGTATTCATAAAAACCCCGACCTGCAAAGAAAACCGACGCTGCGCTGACTCAGTCCTGCAACGACGCATTGGATTTACGGTTGAGCCAGTACCAGGCCAGGATCCCGCCGGCACCGATGGCGGCCAGCACCAGGGCGTTGTACGGCGCCGGCACGACCCGCATGATCAGGACCGTCAGGCCGGCACCGACGCCCAGGGCCACTTCCTTGACGAACATGTTGTTCTGCTTGACCGAGAAGTAATCGAGGTAGCTGAACGCGCATTCGGCGATGGACAGCAACGCCACCCAGATCAACGCACCGACCAGGGTGTCGACACGGAACGCCGCCGGTGACGACAACACCGCGAAGCCGCCGACGATAATCCCGATCACCGCGACCACCTTGAAGCGCCCGGTGCGCTCGATCAGCTTCATCACCGGCACCTGGGCAAACACCACCACGGCGCTGTTGAGGATCAGCATCAGGCCGTACCACGCCGGCAGTTCGCCGGTCTTGAGCAGGATCGCTTGCGGCAGGATCGAGAACACCCCGAACAACTTGATGCCCATGATGATCCCGGCGATCACCCACGGCAGTTTGTTACGCCAGCCGCTGCCGTCGTGGGTGACCGGGCTCGCCACCACCGGCTGGGTGGTGAAGGTCGCGCCTGCGGCGATCGGCAGGCACAGCAAGACGAATGCCGCCGCACCGAGGAAAAACATCGTCGGGGTCAGCAGTGGCGAGAGCAGAATCAGGCCGGCCAACAGGCTACCCATGTTCATGGCGACACGGTTATACGCCGCACCTTCCTTGGTCTGCGCCGCTTCGCTCTTGATCAGGTAACCGGCAATCGCAATGCCATAGGCAAACAACGCCGCGGCGAACATCACCACGCCCTGGTTGCTGGTGACCGCCAGCAGCACCAGGCCGGCGGCCGCGCACGTCAAGGTGACGCTCAAGGACCGACGACCCAGTACCAACAACGTCAGCGGCAGCAACAACAGCAAGGCTCGATAACCGAGGGCCAGGATGCTGTTGGTCGCGGTGTCGAGCCAGACGTTGGCCTTGCCCAGTACCGCGAACAGCGACACCGCGGTGATGATCCGGATCATGAACAGGCGAATGTTGATCACCGGTTTGGCCACGGCGGCCGATGTTTGAACACTCATGCAACACCTCTGGAACCAGCGATTGTTCAGGCGCCCGGCGCGAACAATCAGGAAAGTCTGTAAGGTGATGGTAGAGAGGGACGCTTGTTTTCATCAGAGCAAGTTCGTATAGAATCAAACGAACTTTACTGCCGGAGAGACCAGTAAAATGCAGGTTCAGCGCGCAGTGATCGCCGCCATCGAGTTCCAGCCGGGAGTGCCGCTGGTTCAGCAGATTGTCGATCAGTTGTCGGTGGCGATCAGCCAGGGCGGCCTCCCGCACGGTTCGCGGTTGCCTCCGATTCGCGAACTCTCCGAGTTGATGAACGTGGGCAAGTCCACGGTGGTGGATGCACTGGACCGCTTGCGGGCCAAGGGTCTGGTGGTTTCACGCCAGGGTTCGGGGCACTACGTGCACCGTTCCAGCACCACGCTCAAGACCGATGCCGGTCCGGACCTGCAACCGCAAGACACCCTCAGCGTGGTCCGCCGTGCGGTGCTGCAGGACACTGGCGCACTGCGCCCTGGCGCCGGTTTCCTGCCCTCCTCGTGGCTGCCGGCCGAAGAACTGCTCAAAGCCGTGCGTGGCACTCTGCGCGCCACCTCCTTGCAAATGGGCGAATACGGCGTCGCCGCCGGTTACCTGCCGTTACGCGAGGCCTTGCAGGTCAAGCTGTCGGCCCTGGGCATCGAAGTGCCCGTGGAGCAGATTGTCACCACCGCCAACACCGTACAGGCCATCGACCTGTTGATGCGCCTGCTGGTCAAACCCGGCGACACGGTGCTGCTCGACGATCCATGCTACTTCACCATGCACACCAATCTGGCGCTGCACGGTGCCAAGGTCATTACCATTGCCCGGGGTGCCGACGGCATGGACATGGAGGCTTTCGAGCAATTGGTGAGTGCCCGTCGTCCCGTGCTCTACATGACCAACAACACCCTGCACAACCCGACCGGCCATTCCTTCTCGCAGGCACAGGTTTATCGTTTGCTGGAAATGAGCCACCGCTATGGTTTCCACATCGTCGAAGACGATTTGTATGGCGACTTGCAGCAACGGCAGACGCCGCGTCTGGCAGCGGGCGGGCTGGACAATGTCAGCTACATTTCAGGTTTCTCCAAGACCCTGACAGCTAACAGTCGCGTCAGCTTTGCAGTGCTTTCGCCACCACTGGCGGCACGGATGATCACCCTGAAAATGGCCTGCGGCGGCATGACGTCGGAGCTGGCGGAACAGATCATCTGCGCGATGCTCAGCGACGGCAGCTACGCCAAACACACACGGCGCACGGTGGACAGGCTCTATGAGTCGAGCAGCCGGGTGAGCCGTTGGTTGATGGAAGCCGGTTGCTCGGTGTCATCGCTGCCCCACGAAGGGCTGTTTATCTGGGCGCAATTGCCCGAAGGCTTTCATGCCGAAACACTGGCCAGGAAAGGCCTGGACATCGACCTGGTACTGGCCCCCGGCACCCTGCTCAGCAAAGCGTCGGACGCCAGCCGATTCCTGCGTTTCAACGTCGCCCACAGCGACAACACCCAGGTGCGCGACCGGTTCTTGCGACTGCTTGAATCCAAGTAAGTAACTGACCACCCCATAACCCTGGGGGAGCGAGCCTGCTCGCGAAGACGGCAACTCGATTCACCAGAAATCCCCCAACAAAAAACCCCGCTCCTTCTCTCAAAGGGCGGGGTTTTTCTTTTCGGCATCCGACGTTTAAGGCGCGTACGTCACCAGCAACTCGGTCGGCACTTTGAAGTCCAGGGACATCGCCACGCTCAACGCGGTAATGGTGAAGATCGAGAACACGAACAGCTTGCGTGCCCAGACCGTGTCATCCACAGCCTTGTAGCCGGTCCAGGCCATGTACAGCCAGTACATGCCCATGGCCGCGGCGACGGCGAGGTAGCTCATGCCGGCGTAGCCGCTGAAGGTCAGCATCAAGGTCGCCACGAGGAAGGCCAGGATGTAGATCAGGATGTGCTTCTTGGCCACTTGAATCCCGCGCTTCACAGGCAGCACCGGAATCGATGCGGCCAGGTAATCGTTGAAGCGGAAGATCGCGATGGCGTAGGAATGCGGCATCTGCCACAGGCTGAACATCACCAGCAGGGTCAGCGCGGCCATGTCGAAGCTGTTGCTGACCGCGACGTAGCCGATCACCGGCGGCATGGCGCCCGACAGGCTGCCCACGAGCGTGCCGTGAACCGACTTGCGCTTGAGGTACAGGCTGTAGAAGCCGACGTAGATGACAAAACCGATCACCGCGAACAGCGCGGCCAACGGGTTGGCCACCGTGTACAGCAACGCCACGCCGGCGACACCCAGGACGGTCGCATAGGCCAGGGCCAGTTTCAGGGAGATAAGGCCCTGGACCAGCACCCGGTTCTTGGTGCGTTCCATCTTCAGGTCGATGTCGCGGTCGATGCAGTTGTTGAACACGCAACCGGAGGCGACCACCAGGGACGTGCCGATCATGGCGGCCAGGAAGATGGCCAGATCGACATGCCCTTTGGAGGCCAGGAAGAATCCGCCTGCCACAGAAAGCACGTTACCGAAAATGATCCCCGGTTTGGTGATTTGGATAAAGTGCTTAAAGGACATCCGGACTTACCTCACTTCGCCATCATGAACGTGTGGATGCTGAACATGATCCAGATCGACAGGCCAACCAGCAGCAGGATCACGATGGCCGTAAAGACAAACGCAATCACGTTGTTACGCTGAGCCACGGAGCGATCCAGGTGCAGGAAGTAATACAGGTGAACAATCACCTGGATCACTGCGAACAGCAGGACAATTGCCAGTGTCGTGGCCTTCGGCAGGCTCGGGTACATCACCAGGCCGAACGGGATGATGGTCAGGATCACCGACAGGATGAAGCCGATGGCGTACGACTTTACGCTGCCGTGGCCAGCATCATGGCTGTCATGGGAGTGTGCATTAGCCATTACAGAGTCCCCATCAGGTAGACGACGGTGAAGACGCAGATCCAGACCACGTCCAGGAAGTGCCAGAACAGGCTCAGGCAGCTCAGGCGGGTCTTGTTGGTCGACGTCAGGCCATGTTTGTTGACCTGGTACATCATGATGCCCATCCAGATCAGACCTGCGGATACGTGCAGACCGTGGGTACCGACCAGGGTGAAGAACGCCGACAGGAAGCCGGAACGGCTAGGACCGAAGCCCTCGGAGATCAGCAAGTGGAACTCGTTGATCTCCATGGCGATGAAGCCGGCGCCGAGCAGGAAGGTCATGAACAGCCAAGCCAGAACCTGCTGCTTCTTGCCTTTGTACAACGCCAGCATGGCGAAGCCGTAGGTGATCGAACTGAACAGCAGCAGAGCGGTTTCGCCCAGCACGTATGGCAGTTCGAAGATGTCGTGGCCCGACGGGCCACCCGCTACGTTGTTAACCAGTACCGCGTACACCGCGAAGATCGACGCAAACAGAATGCAGTCGGTCATCAGGTAGAGCCAGAAACCGTATACGGTCATCTCGCCCGAGTCGTGGTGGTGGTCATCGTGCCCGTGGTCATGACCATGGGCGTGTCCAGCATTGGTCACTAAGTTCGACATGGTTTAAGCCTGTTCCAACGAGGTTTCAACACGGGTGGCGGTGGCTGGGACTTTCCCGGCCGCTACCAGACGCTTGTGCTGCTCGGCTTCGATGCGCTCGATCACGTCGACCGGCACCATATAGCCTTGATCATCACGGGCCGCGTGGATCACGAAATAGATCACGGTGCCGGCCAGGCTAGCGATTGCCAGCCACCAGATGTGCCAGATCATCGCGAAACCGAACACGGTCAACAGAGCACCCATGACCAGGCCGGTCGCGGTGTTGTTCGGCATGTGGATCGGTTGGTACTTGGCCGGAGCCTTGTACGCGGTACCGTTTTCCTTGGCTTCGGTGAACGGGTCGATCACGTCGGCTTTGGGCAGCACGGCGAAGTTGTAGAACGGAGGTGGCGACGAGGTCGACCATTCCAGGGTATGGGCATTCCACGGGTCGCCGTGTTCGCACATGTTTTCTGGCTTCTTGCGGTCACGCACACTCACGTAGAGCTGGATCAGCTGGCAAGCGATACCCACGGCGATCATCACCGCACCGAACATGGCAACGTACAGGTACGGTACCCACTCAGGGTTGGTGGTGGCGTTCAGACGACGGGTCATGCCCATGAAGCCCAGTGCATAGAGCGGCATGAAGGCGACGAAGAAGCCCGAGATCCAGAACCAGAACGCTGCTTTACCCCAGCCTTCGTGCAGCTTGAAGCCGAACGCTTTCGGGAAGTAGAAGCCGAAGCCTGCGATGTAACCGAATACCGCGCCGCCGATGATCACGTTGTGGAAGTGCGCGATCACGAACAGGCTGTTGTGCAAAACGAAGTCCGCACCCGGAATGGCCAGCAGTACGCCGGTCATGCCGCCGATGGCGAAGGTCACCATGAAGCCCAGGGTCCAGAGAACCTGGCTGGTGAAGCGCAGACGGCCCTGGTAGATGGTGAACAGCCAGTTGAACAGTTTCACACCCGTCGGGATGGAAATCAGCATCGTCGCCAGACCGAAGAAGGCGTTGACACTGGCACCCGAACCCATGGTGAAGAAGTGGTGCAGCCACACCATGAAGCCCAGGACCGAGATCGCGCCCGATGCGTAGATCATCGAGTGGTGGCCGAACAGTTTCTTGCCCGAGAAAGTCGAGATGACTTCGGAGAAGATACCGAACGCCGGCAGGATCAGGATGTAAACCTCGGGGTGACCCCAAGCCCAGAACAGGTTGACGTACATCATCGGATTGCCACCAAGTTCATTGGTGAAAATGTGGAAATCCATGTAACGGTCAAGCGTCAGCAATGCCAGGGTAGCGGTCAGGATCGGGAACGAAGCCACGATCAGGACGTTGGCCCAGGTGCAGGTCCAGGTGAAGATCGGCATGTCCATCAGTTTCATGCCAGGGGTACGCATTTTCAGCACGGTGGCCAGGAAGTTGACCCCCGTCAGCGTTGTCCCCAGACCCGATAGCTGCAGCGCCCAGATGTAGTAGTCCATCCCCACGCCAGGACTGTATTGCAGGCCCGACAGCGGCGGATAGGCAACCCAACCGGTCTTGGCGAATTCGCCGACGCCCAGGGACAAGTTGATCAGCACCACGCCGGAAACCAGCAGCCAGAAGCTCAGGGAGTTCAGGAACGGGTAGGCAACGTCACGCGCGCCAATCTGCAGCGGCACTGCAAGGTTCATCAGGCCGGTGAAGAATGGCATCGCCATGAAGATGATCATGATCACACCGTGAGCGGTGAAGATCTGGTCATAGTGTTCAGGTGGCAGGTAGCCAGGCGAACCTTCGGTGGCCATGGCCAACTGGGTACGCATCATGATGGCGTCGGCGAAGCCGCGCAGCAGCATGACCATGGCGACGATGATGTACATCACGCCGATTTTCTTGTGGTCGACCGACGTCAGCCACTCGGTCCACAGGTAGGTCCACTTCTTGAAGTAGGTGATTGCAGCGAACAGTGCCACACCGCCGAGCGCGATCATGGCGATGGTCACCATTACGATCGGCTCGTGGAACGGGACCGCTTCCCAACTTAATTTACCAAACATCGTTTACTCCTCTGCCCCGGCAGCTGAATGCGAGTTCATGTCCGTAGCGGCCACTTCTTTCTCTTTCTTCTCGTGCTTGACCTTAGGACCCGGTTTCATGCCCTCGTACTTGTCGACGATGGTCTGGAACAGGTTCGGCGTAACCGAGGAGTAGAGCTCGACTGGGTTGTTCTGGCTCTGCTTGGCAAGAGCTGCGTATTCAGCCTGTTCAAGCTTTTTAGGTGCCTTTTTGACTTCACTGACCCAGGCGTCGAATTCTTCCTGGGTCGTTGCGGTCGCTTTGAATTTCATACCGGTGAAACCGGCGCCGCTGTAGTTGGCGGAGATACCGTCCATTTCAGCGTTCTCGTTGGCAATCAGGTGCAGCTTGGTCTGCATGCCCGCCATCGCGTAGATCTGGCCGCCCAGGGCCGGGATGAAGAACGAGTTCATCACCGCGTCCGAAGTGATCCGGAAATTGATTGGCGTGTGCGCCGGGAACACGATCTTGTTGACCGTGGCAATGCCTTGTTCCGGGTAGATGAACAGCCACTTCCAGTCCAGCGCGACCACTTCGATGGTCACAGGCTTGACGTCGGATTCCAGCGGCTTGTATGGGTCCAGGGCGTGGGTCGACTTGTAGGTGATGTAACCCAGGGCAATGATGATCAGCACCGGAACAGTCCACACCGCGATCTCGATCTTGGTGGAGTGGTTCCATTTCGGCGTGTAGGTCGCGCTGGTGTTGGAGGCGCGGTACTTCCAGGCGAACAGGAAGGTCATGATGATGACCGGAATCACGACCAACAGCATCAGCAGCGTTGCGGTGATGATCAGGTTTCGCTCATCCAGGCCAACCTGGCCCTTGGGATTGAGCAAGGTCATGTTGCAGCCTGACAGCAACAACGTGCCGATCAGCGGCAATAAGCCTAGTAGTCTGGGGTACCTGTTTTTACTCATCTCACGACCTCTAAAGCAGCTTGCGCAATGCAGTTGGGTTTTGATCGCCAACACTTCACCCTGCCAAGGGTTGGCATTTTTCTTGGATTGAATAAGGGCTGCCCGTCGAGCGTCAGACGCGGTTCGACAAATCCTGGGCCAGCGTTGAGTTCTTATTCGAATTCGTGGTCAAAGGCCTTGTTACAGACCAATTCCATTTGGTGCGGAAAGTTGGAGGCACCGACACCTGGGAGTCGCATGAAGCCGCCCGGCCTCTCGACGCCCTGTTCCTGCTCAAGCACCTGTGGGTGTGAGCAGCGCCGGGAATTCAGTGCGGGCGATTGTAGTTATGTAGCGTTTTTTAAACCATGTCTCATCCCGAAATAATTTATATCCCGAGCCGCAACAATCCTTCGCGGAACTCGTAAAAGTCGCGCATGTTATCGAAATTGATTCTCAACAAAAACACCAAAAATAGTAGGCCTTCCACCGGCAATTCAGACAGTATCGTGGGTGCGACAGCCTGTCAGGATCCTGCCCAAGCCCCCATATCGCGGGGGCTCTGGCAAATCGCCAGCTCCTGTTAAAACTGCCTGCTGCAGCCTGATGAGGGTAAAACAAACTGTTTGAAAAACAGGCCAATTTCGTTGCGTGGTCTAGCACCAATCCAGCGCCTTGAAAGCCGGTGCGACACTCAAGATGTGACAACATGTCGCACACTTGTCGCACCCTTCGTTGCCGCACATCACGGTCTTTTTACTTTCCCTCTGCAAATGCAAAAACGCCCCGTTCCTTTGTTCAAGGACCGGGGCGTTTTTCATTCACGCCGGCGTTGTCGCCGATGACCTCAGCGCAGCGCTTTGCGGTTACGCACGGTGAGCAGCGGTACCAGCACCACCACCAGTACGAAGGCGACCAACGCCCACTGCGCCAGCGACAAACCGAGGATCGGCGGGTATGGCGTAGAGCAGAAGCCGTCAACCTGGAAGCCCAGCGGGAAGATCTTCGCCAGCGGCAAGCCATCGACAATCGGCTGCAGCACATCGACACCGCAACTCACCGCCGGATAGAACTGCGTGTAGACGTGATGCCCTGCCACACCGACACCAGCCAGCGCGCAGATCACCACCAGGGTTTCAAACACCGTGATGCTGCGACGACTGTGCATGGCCGCACCGACAAAGGCGAAGATCGCGATCAACAGCAAGGCATAACGTTGCAGGATACACAGCGGGCAAGGCGCCTCGCCCAGCACGATTTGCATGTACAGCGCACCGCCGATCAGCGCCAGGCAGATGATGCCCAGCAATACCAGATAGCGCCGTTCACGCCCCAACCGCATTGTTTCCTCGCTCATCGCGTTTCCCTTAAAAATATCGATTGCCGCCAGTCTACACGCTGAGTTTGCTCTTGGAGAGCCTGGCGCGTAATGGAGGATGTCGGGGGGGAATAGACGATAGGCGGGTTAAGAAGGGATTAACTTTCGAGCGGTTTTCACCATATGAAACCGTGGTGCGGCATTCGCGAGCAGGCTCCCACAGTGGATCTACGCCTGGCACAAAGACTGTGTTCGCCGAAGATTCCTTGTGGGAGCGAGCCTGCTCGCGAAGCAGGCGACTCGGTCTCCCGAGTCGCCACCCGTGTTTACTCCAACGCCGAAGCCGGGCCGAAGAACTCGTAACGGCTCTGCTTTTCAGGCACACCCAGCGCCTTGAGGTGACGCTTGATCGCTGCCATGAAGCCCTTCGGCCCCAGGAAGTAAGCGTCCACATCGCGCTCTTCGGGCAACCACTCACCCAATTGCTCCTGGTTCAACAACCCGACCTTGTCGGCCGCCGGGCTGACACCATCGTCTTCGGCGTAGCAGTAGAAGCGCTTGAGTTGCGGATGACGCTCGGCCAGGCCGTCGATCCAGTCGCGGAAAGCGTGAACGCTGCCGTTGCGGGCGCAGTGGATGAAGTGCACCGGGCGCTCGGTTTCCAGCGCCGCTTCAAGCATCGCCAGGGTCGGGGTGATGCCGACGCCGCCGCTGATCAGTACCAGTGGCTTTTCGCTGGCGGTCAGGGTGAACTCGCCCGATGGCGGGAACAGCTCAATGCTCGAGCCCACGTGCAAGTGATCGTGCAGGTGGTTGGAGGCGCGACCGCCGGCTTCACGCTTGACGCTGATGCGGTACTGGCCTTTGTTCGCCAGGGCCGACAGGGAGTAGTTACGACGAATCTCCTCGCCATCAAGGATCAGTTTCATGCCGATGTACTGACCTGGCTCTGCCGCCAGAATCAAGCCTTTGTCCACCGGTTCGAAGTAGAACGAAGTGATTTCCGCGCTTTCCTCGACCTTGGCCGCCACGATGAATTCCCGCGCCCCGCGCCAGCCGCCCGGTGCCTGTTCCTTCTGGTCGTAGATGCTGGTTTCGGCACCGATCAGGATGTCCGCCAGTTGACCGTAAGCTGCACCCCACGCCGCGATCACTTCCGGTGTGGCGATTTCTTCACCCAAGACTTCAGCGATCGCGCGCAGCAGGCAGGTGCCGACAATCGGGTAATGCTCCGGCAGAATCTGCAGGGCCACGTGTTTGTTGATGATCTTGGCCACCAGGTCGCCCAACTGGTCGAGCTGGTCGATGTGGCGTGCATACATCAGTACGCCGTTGGCCAAGGCGCGCGGTTGGTCACCGGTGGCCTGGTGGGCCTGGTTGAACAGTGGGCGGACTTCCGGGTACTCGGACAACATCATCCGGTAGAAATGCGTGATCAGGGCTTCACCACCGCTTTCCAGCAGAGGCACAGTGGATTTGACGATGGCACGGTCTTGGACGCTAAGCATAAAGTGACTCCTGAGCAACGAGGGTTTCTTAACTGTTGCCCTATGCTTATCAGGTTCCGTGCCAACATTAATTCTTATATAAATCAATAGCTTAACAGCATGATAGTCATATCGACACATTTTGACTTATAGTCACACCGACTACATGGAGTCACTATGACTGCAAAATCTCTGCTTACCGCCCTGCTGCCACTGGTTTCGGACCTGTCCCGCGAACTCCCCGAAGGCGAGCGCTACAGGCGCCTGCTGGAAGCCATGCGCGCCCTGCTGCCCTGCGATGCCGCCGCCCTGCTGCGCCTCGATGGCGAATGGCTGGTGCCGCTGGCCGTTGACGGATTGAGCACCGACACCCTTGGCCGACGCTTCAAGGTCAGCGAACACCCGCGCTTCGAAGCATTGCTCAGCAGCCACGGCCCGACCCGCTTCGCCGCCGACAGTGACATGCCCGACCCATATGACGGCCTGGTCGATGGGCTCGATGACCATCTGGAAGTCCATGACTGCATGGGCTGTCCGCTATTTATCGACGAGCGGCCATGGGGCCTGTTGACCCTCGACGCCCTCAATCCGGAGCAGTTTGAACCGATCGAACTGGATGCCCTGGAAGCTTTCGCGAGCCTCGCCGCCGCCACGGTCAATGCCGCCGAGCGCATCGAACGCCTGAACAATCGCGTCGAAGATGAACACCAGCGCGCCGAGGTGTACCGCCAGGCCAGCGGTCAGCAGAACCGTGAAATGATCGGCCAGAGCAAGGCGCATAAACGCCTGGTGGAAGAAATCAATCTGGTGGGCGGCAGCGACCTGACCGTGCTGATCACCGGAGAAACCGGGGTCGGCAAGGAGCTTGTGGCCCAGGCCATCCACGCCGCCTCGCCCCGGGCTGACAAGCCGATCATCAGCCTCAACTGCGCCGCGTTGCCCGATACGCTGGTGGAAAGCGAGTTGTTCGGCCACGTTCGCGGCGCCTTCACCGGGGCGATGAATGATCGGCGCGGCAAGTTCGAACTGGCCAATGGCGGCACGCTGTTTCTTGATGAAGTCGGCGAGCTGTCGCTGACAGTTCAGGCCAAATTGCTGCGCGTACTGCAAAGCGGTCAGCTGCAGCGCCTGGGTTCGGACAAGGAACATCAGGTCGATGTGCGGCTGATCGCGGCGACCAACCGCGACTTGGCCGAAGAAGTGCGCAGCGGTCGCTATCGTGCCGACTTCTACCATCGCCTCAGCGTTTACCCATTGCTCGTACCGGCCCTGCGTGATCGTGGCCGCGATGTGCTGCTGCTCAGCGGTTACTTCCTGGAGCAAAACCGCTCGCGCATGGGCCTCAACAGCCTGCGCCTGAACAGCGACGCCCAAGTGGCGCTGCTCGCCTACGACTGGCCGGGCAACGTGCGTGAGCTGGAACACTTGATCGGTCGTAGCGCCTTGAAAGCCTTGGGCAACTGCAAGGAACGACCGAAAATTCTCAGTTTGAGTGCTGCCGATCTGGACCTGCCCAGCGGCAGTGTTGAAATCACCGCCGAGCAACCGGCCGCGGCCGCCGTGGCGTTGGTGACCGGAGATTTACGCGAAGCCACCGAAAATTATCAGCGCCAGTTGATCGGCGCGTGCCTGGAACGGCACAACAACAATTGGGCCAGTGCGGCGCGGGAGTTGGGGCTGGACCGGGCGAATCTTGGGCGGATGGCCAAAAGGTTAGGCATGAAGTGAGGGCCTGCTCGCGAAGGCGGTCTACCCTTCACCTGATTTTCTAAAGCCTGCCCCCAACAAGTCGATAACCCGGCATTGATAGCTGTTGGCGATCGTCGCGGTCGCCCGTCACCTTTTTCCTCAGAAGGTACTTATGTCCTCCACCAAAGGCCGTGCGGATTCACTTTCGCTTCTGCTGTTCACCTTGCGCAGTGGCAAGTTGATGGCGATCAACCTGCTCAAAGTCAGTGAAATCATCCCCTGCCCGCCGCTGACCAAGCTGCCGGAGTCGCACCCCCACGTAAAAGGCATCGCCACCTTGCGCGGCGCCTCGCTATCGGTGATCGACCTCAGCCGCGCCATCGGCGAACGCCCGCTGGAAGATCCGAACGGTGGCTGCCTGATCGTCACCGACGTCAGCCGCTCCAAGCAGGGCTTGCACGTTCAAGCCGTCAGCAAAATCGTCCATTGCCTGACCACCGACATCCGTCCACCGCCCTTTGGTTCGGGTGGCGTGCGCTCATACATTACCGGGGTGACCTCGGTGGATGGCACGCTGGTGCAGGTGCTGGACATCGAAAAAGTCATCCACGGTATTGCCCCGGTACAGATCGAAATGGCACCCACCGAACTCAGCATGGAAGACGCTGAAGTGCTGGGCAACGCACGGATCCTGGTGGTCGACGACAGCCAGGTGGCCTTGCAACAATCGGTGCATACCCTGCGCAATCTCGGCCTGCAATGCCACACGGCGCGCAGTGCCAAGGAAGCCATCGATTGCTTGCTGGACCTGCAAGGTACCGCCCAGCAGATCAACCTGATTGTCTCCGACATCGAAATGTCCGAGATGGATGGCTACGCCTTCACCCGTACCCTGCGCGAAACCCCGGACTTCGCGCATCTCTATGTGCTACTGCACACCTCGCTGGACAGCGCGATGAACAGCGAAAAGGCACGTCTGGCCGGCGCGAATGCGGTGCTGACCAAGTTCTCTTCACCGGAACTGACCAAATGCCTGATCGACGCGGCCAAGGCTGTGGCCGAACAAGGTCATTGAGTCTTGGCCGGCCCCCCGGACGAAACGTGGTGCTGGCTGATGCGGCGCGACCTCGCCGACGCTGTGCCGGACATGGCCTGGCCAACCGGCATTCAATTGACCCACTACCACGCCGAACTCGCTACAGCGGTGCACCACTTGATGGCGCTTGGGTATCGCGAAGGCGGTGGTCGTGTGCCCGCGTTAACGGCGTGGCGACGGCAGTTTGAGACTGATCCTGAGTACGATCCTTCCCTGTGTTTCATTGCGCTTGATGTCAACGGCATAGTCGCGGTGTGCCAGTGCTGGACCAGTGCCTATATCAAAAATCTGGTGGTACATCCGCGGGCTCGACGGCAAGGCCTGGGGCGCGCGTTGTTGCTGCATGCATTCAAAGTATTTCAGCAGCGGCGGGAAGGGTTTGTGGATTTGAAGGTGTTGGAGGACAACTGGCGGGCTCGGCGGCTGTATGAAGGTGCCGGGATGTATGCGGTCCGCCGGGAACCTGTGCCAGCCTGACCCACCGCTTTCGCGAGCAGGCTTGCCCCAAAAGGGATGTGGGACCGAGCCTGCTCGCGAAGAGCCCCGTACAATCGCCATCAAACCATCAGGCATACTCCAACCTTGGCCAATGCACATCCAAGGATTCCTGATCTATGAAAGCCGCCACCCTGCCCCTTCTCTGCCTCACCGCCCTGACCACCCAGGCCCACGCCTCCAGCCCCGATGCCTGGGCCGCCTACGACAAAACCGTACTCGCCAGTTGCACCAAGGCCAGTGGCCTGAAGAACGCCCAACCCGTCGGCAATGCCGCGCAGTTCGATGACCGTGTCGGTTACACCGCCCTTCTGCTGCAAGGTCAGTACCCGCAAAAACATATGAAAGGCGCGCAAGGCACCGAGTTGTGCCTCTACAACAAAAAAGGCAAAACCGCGTACGTCACCGAGTGGGACTCTATCCGCCCTGCCGCCAAGGCGCAGTGAGTGGCGCATAACTTGCTTCGACAGCGGCCTTCACGGCGGCATTCTGTCGCCGTTTCATGCCCTCGGATGCGACTGACCGCTCAATGAATACGACGTTTTCCTGCGTAGGCTGTGGTAAATGCTGCAATGACCATCATGTCTCCCTGACCCTGCCAGAAGCCCGGATGTGGGCAGCAGACGGTGGGCAAGTGATCGTGCTTGTAGAAGGATTCCTGAGCAACGGCCTGGGACTGCCACCACAGCAGCGTGAACACGCCGAACGCCGTTCTGCGCTCATACGCAGCGCCGACGCGGAGGCCTTCGTCGCCATCACGTTTGCTGCGTACAACGTGGGTCCCTGTCGGAATCTTGACGAAGACAATCTCTGCAGGATCTACGAACGCCGACCGCTGGTGTGCCGTATCTATCCGATGGAGATCAATCCGCACATTCCACTGAACATCGCCTTGAAGGAATGTCCGACTGAGTCGTGGGAAAAAGGACCGGACCTGATTGTTGGCGGTGAACTGGTCGACCGGGAGCTGTCGGATTTGATCCAGCGTTCACGTCAGGCCGATCGCGATGACATTCTGATGAAGGACGCGATTTGCGCGTTGCTGGGGATTCGGACCACGGCGTTGAAAGGTGATGGTTTTACCGCCTACCTGCCGGATATGAACGAGTTCGCCACGATCATCGATGAGCTGGACGGGCAGACATTGCCGCAGTGGGACAGCGAGTGGCAACTCCATGTATCGAGTGAGGATATTGCCGGGCAGGTAATGGCGGCGGGTGCGCAGATGGTGACGGATGAGCCGGGGAATTACGCGTTTATTTCGTTGCGGGCGGCTTGATCCCTGGATCGTTGCTGTTTGTGCCGGCCCCTTCGCGAGCAGGCTCGCTCCCACAACGGTTCTTCAGTGAACACAGATTTTGTGCGCAACTCAGATCCACTGTGGGAGCGAGCCTGCTCGCGAAGAGGGCAAATCAGGCACCGCAAAATCTAAAACTCAGCGCTTGCCCATCGACCGCCGAGTCCCCGGCGGGGCCATGCCCGGTGTCTTGGTGTGGCCGTTCTTGGCGCCGTTTTTGTACCAGGGCTGGCTGGAGCCTTTGGCGCCTGCCAGTTCACCCGGTTTGAACGGGAACTTGAACGCCGGGATCGCGGCTTTGGTTTCGCCATCGGTGCTGGACTCGACGCTGTCTGGCAGCTCTGCCTGCTCGTCGCTCAGGGCCTCGGCGACCGGCGGTTGTTTCGGGGAAGTCATGAAAGCTCCGGGTGATGCGTAAAGTGTCGGGCCCGGTCAGCGAGCCGCGAAAGGCGGCAGTATAACTGGATGAAGCGCCGCAAGCTGCTGTTAAGCGACTCGCATAAATCCCGGGAAGAATGTTAGCGTGCTCAGCAATCTCCTCCGCCCGACGAGCCTGCATCCATGAAAAAAACCGTCCTCGCCTTCAGTCGTGTCACGCCTGAAATGGTCGAACGCCTGCAACAAGACTTCGACGTCATCGTGCCGAATCCGAAAAACGGCGACATCAACGCCCAGTTCAACGAAGCCCTGCCCCATGCCCACGGCTTGATCGGCGTCGGCCGCAAACTCGGTCGTGCGCAGCTTGAGAACGCTGCCAAACTGGAAGTGGTGTCGAGCGTCTCGGTGGGCTACGACAACTATGACCTCGCGTACTTCAACGAACGCGGGATCATGCTGACCAACACGCCCGACGTACTCACCGAAAGCACCGCCGACCTGGCCTTCGCCCTGTTGATGAGCAGTGCCCGGCGCGTGGCCGAACTCGATGCCTGGACCAAGGCCGGGCAATGGCAAGCCACCGTCGGTGCGCCGCTGTTCGGTTGTGATGTGCACGGCAAGACCCTGGGCATCGTCGGCATGGGCAACATCGGTGCGGCCATCGCCCGTCGGGGTCGCCTGGGGTTCAACATGCCGATCATCTACAGCGGCAACAGCCGCAAGACCGAGCTGGAACAGGAACTTGGTGCACAGTTGCGTAGCCTGGACCAACTGCTGGCCGAAGCCGACTTCGTGTGCCTGGTAGTACCGCTCAGCGAGAAAACCAGACACCTGATCAGCCATCGCGAACTGGCGTTGATGAAGCCGAACGCCATCCTGGTAAACATCTCGCGTGGCCCCGTGGTGGATGAGCCGGCACTGATCGAAGCGCTGCAAAACAACCGGATTCGTGGGGCCGGGCTGGATGTTTACGAAAAAGAACCACTGGCCGAGTCGCCACTGTTCCAGCTGAAAAACGCCGTGACCTTGCCGCACATCGGCTCGGCCACCCATGAAACCCGCGAAGCGATGGCCAACCGTGCCCTGAGCAACTTGCGCAGCGCCTTGCTGGGCGAGCGCCCGCAGGACCTGGTCAATCCGCAGGTCTGGAAGGGTTGATTAAAGCGCGGCACGTCTTGTTCGACGTGCCGCTGCATCGCCCTTGGCAATATCCACCAGCCCCCCAAATATCAAGTCTCCCAACAACTTCTTTTAAACATCAACAATGACATAACTTGCAACTCAGTCTTCGGCTGACTTACAAAAAACGTCTATAAACTCCGACAAACAAAAGCACCGATCGTGCATTCGGAGAGTATCTGCATGAATAACTTCACCACCGCCGGCGTCATCAGGCGGAGCAAAGTATTGATTGTCATGATGGCGGCACTGTTCGGGCTCATGACACTCGCCAACAACTTCACCGATTACGCAGCGTACTCCGACTACATTGGGCGAATCCTGAGCATGAGCGAAACAGTTGGCAATGACTCCCGACGTTACCGAGCCGTCACTTCCACGATCTTCCATCACCGTTTTTACTGGGCGATCATTACGCTCGAGACCATATTTACTTTCAGCTTCCTGGTCGGAACTTATCAACTGTATAGAAAACTCTCTGCACCACGCCGTGAATTCCACGAAGCCAAAAAGTTCGCCATCATTGGTTTCAGCACCGCACTTTTCGTTTACCAGACGTTATACATAATCATACTTAACGAGTGGTTTGACATGGAGTACTCCGCTCAACGCAATGCCTTTGAGTGGGCAAGATCCAACATTGAATACATGTTCCTCGGCCTGATATATCTACTGGTGGCGAAGGATAATTGAATAATTTATTCCTCATGCCAACTTGCTCGCCACGGGATTCACATTTGGCCGGGGTTTGCGGAATACCAACACGTTACCCAACATAACCATCACCAACCCCACCAGCGCCGGTGCGGTCCACTGGTAACCTTCGGCAAACGCCGAGACATTCAGCGCCACCACCGGGAACAGCACGGTGCAATAGGCGGCACGTTCCGGCCCCATGCGGCCGACCAGCGTCAGGTAAGCGGTGAAGCCGATCACCGAGCCTGGAATCACCAGGTACAGCAGCGAACCGATGTAGCGGGTATTCCATTCCATGTCGAACGGTATGCCTTTGACCAGGCACCATACCGACAGCATTGCCGCACCGTAGGCCATCCCCCAGGCGTTGGTCGTCAACGGCTTGAGTCCGGCCTTCTGTTGCAGGCTCGAGAGCATGTTGCCCGCCGAGAAGCACAAGGTGCCGCACAGGGCCAGGCCCAGGCCGAGCAAGGTTTGCGGGCTGGTGGTGTGGCCGACCAGTTCCGGCCAGAACAAAAGGCCAAGACCGAGTAAGCCCAGCGCGCCACCCATCAACACATTGCGGGCGATTTTCTGACCGAAGAATACTCGCGCATTCAACGCATTCCACAGCGTGGCGGTGGAAAACACCACGGCGACCAGACCGCTGGGAATCCACTGGCTGGCGGTCAGGAAGCACATGAAGTTGACGCAAAACAGGCACAAGCCCTGCGCCAGGCAGATCAGATGCCCTCGTCGGTTCATCACTTGCAGCTTTCGGCTGAGCAGCAACATGGCGAACAGCACCAGCGCCGCAAGGCCGAAGCGATAGACGATCGACACGGGAATCGCCACCACACCCAGTTGCCATTTCAGGGCAATCCAGGTGGTGCCCCAGATCAGCACGGTCAACAGGTACAAAGACAGGTTCATGGCAAAGGCTCCTCGATAGGGGCCCAGTGTCCTGCGCCGCGCCTTGGCGCACTTGCATAAACTTGCGCTTTTGTCGTGTGGCGGGCTGGCAGGCGAATGTCTACGGAGTAGGATGCAAGGCGTTGGAGAGAACTGATCATGTCCGCACTGGAAACCCTGCAAGTCTTTCAAGCCCTCAACCGCTCGCCCAATGCTCGCCTCGAGCACAGCGCCGAGCTCGGTGACGGCCTGTCCGCAGCCTTGTGGAATAACCATCACGATGCCCAGGACTATGAAGCGCCGAGCCACCACACGCTGTCATGCTACATCGCCGGTGGCACCGGCACCTTCCGTCGCGACCAGCCCGGCACCAAGGGTGGCCCGGACAAGTTGTGCATCCTGCCGGCCGATCATCAGTCCGGCTGGGTGATCAACGGTGATATTCGCCTGGCACACCTGTATTTCAGCCCCGAACAATTTGCCCTGGGCTGCGTCACGCTGCTCGATCGCGAACCTCGCCAATTGCAGTTGCGCGAACAAACCTTTCTGGATGATCCGCAGCAGGCGCTGCGCTTTCGACAGTTGATCGCCCTCAACTGGGACGAACCGGGTGAACGCCTGCTCACCAGCAGCCTGGCCCACGAAATGCTCAGTCATGCCCTGCTCAACCAGGTCAGTGTGCGCCCGAACTTGCGTCTCAAGGGAGGTCTGGCGGCGCATCAACGACGGTTGTTGGTGGAGTACGTCGACGGCCACCTGGCCGAAGCCATCAGCCTGGGACAACTGGCGGCGTTGTGTGCGCTGTCGCAATATCACTTCGCGCGGATGTTCCGCGAGAGCTTCGGCGTGCCGCCGCATCAGTACGTACTGGCGCGTCGGTTGAATCGGGCGCGGGAGTTGCTGCGTTCGACATCGCAGCCATTGGGGGACATTGCGCTGGCTTGCGGGTTTGCCAGTGCCAGTCACTTTACCAATCGGTTTCGGCAAAGCGTGGGCGGGACGCCGGGGGAGTATCGGCAGGCTTTTTTGCGGTAGCCTGAAGGTTTTCGACGCCTTTAAGGCCGCTTTAATCGAGCAGGCTCGCTCCCACAGGTTTACGCGATCCAACTGTGGGAGCGAGCCTGCTCGCGAAGAACGATGACGCGGATTCCGATCAGAACTCCAACGTGCTCGACAAGATCACCTGCCGCGAATCCCCCATCGACACAAAGAACCGACTCGCCGCCGAGGTGTAGTAAGTGCGGTCGAACAGGTTTTTCACGTTGAGCTGAAACTTGACCTTCTGCCCGTCGAGTTGAGTGTCGTAGGTGGCGAACGCATCAGCGACGGTGTAACTGGGCAGCTCGAAATCGTTCACGGCATTACCCGCCCGCTCCCCGACGTAACGCGCTCCCGCGCCGACCCGCAGCTGATCACCGCCAAGGATCCTGCCGAAGTCATACACCGCCGACAGCGAGCCGCTGTTCTTCGCCACGTTTTGCAGTTTTTTGCCTTTGTAATCCGGGTCCTCGGTCACTTCGGCGTCGGTGTAGGCGTAGCTGCCGATCATGCTCCAGCGGTCGCTGAGTTGGCCGCTCAAATCCACTTCCAGACCGCGGGAGCGCACTTCACCGGCAGCGCTGTAAATCGTCACCGGGCCTTCGGAGTTGGCGATCAGCACATTGCGCTTCGTGATGTCGAACAATGCGATGTTGCCTGTCACGCGTCCCGGCAGATCAAGCTTGGCGCCGATCTCCCAGGACTTGGCTTCTTCCGGCGCGACACTGCCGTCGAGCACGACGGTGCTGCCACTCAAGGGCGCGATGGTCGAGTTGGGTTTGAACGATTCGGTGTAGCTGCCGTAGAACGACAATGCGTCGGTATAGCGATATACCAGACCGGCGCGCGGCACCCACTTCTGGCCGTTGCTGTCGGTGTTGGCATGGAACGGCACGCCTTTGCCGGCGTACTGGTCGTACTCCTGGAAACGACCACCGGCCACCAGAATCCATTGGTCTGTGAGGTGGATCGAGTCCTGCAAAAACGCTGAATTGCTGCGCAGCAAATCGGTCTGGGCACTGTCGGCCGGGCTGACGGTGGTGCCTTCGACTTCACGGCCATACACCGGATTGAGGTAGCTGAAAGTAGTCAGGCTCTTCTGGCGGATCAGGTCTTCGCGGTAGATCTTGCGGTACTCGTCATCGATGCCGAATACCAGGTCATGACGCATGCCCAGGACGTCGACGTTGCCCTCGACACTTGCCGTGGTAAACCGGTCGGTACTGATCGCATTTTGCGTGCCGTCCATGCTGCGGGTCAGCGTGCCCTTCTTGGTGTCGATGGCAGTCACGCGCACCTGGCTGGCGTCGTAGGTTTCGCGGTTCCAGCTGTAGCCGAAGTGGGCTTTCCAGTTGTCGTTGAGTTCGTGATCGGCTTCGAAGTGATAGAGGTCCGAACGCCCTTCCATGTTGTTGAAGGGTTCGTCGAGCCGCCGATCACGGGAGATGTCCAGCGGGTGATTGTCACGCGGATCGATCACCGTGCCACGGTCGAACGGGGTCAGGAACTCACGATGTTCGTAGGCGAATAACAGCTGGGTGCTCTCGCCGAACCAGGCCAGCGAAGGTGCAACCAACGTCTCGCGATGCACGCCGTAGTTGCGCCAGTAATCTTCGTCTTCGTGATCCAGCACCATGCGATAGGCCAGCCCTGATGTGCCCAACGCACCGGTGCTGTCGAAAGTGCCGCCGCTGCCGTTCTTGCCTTCGCCATAGGTCGAGCCGCGCAGGGTCAAGGCGTTGTACTGCTCAAGCTCGGGCTTTTTGCTGACCATGTTCACCACGCCGCCAGGGTCCTGAATCCCGTAGAGCAGCGAGGCCGGCCCCTTGAGCACTTCGACCCGATCCACCGTCGCGTTCATGCCACGGCCCTGCACGATCGGCATACCGTCGCGCATGATCGAACCGTTACGGTTGTCGCCAAAGCCGCGGGTCATCACCGAATCCTGGGTGCTGCCCAGCGTGTTGCCTTGGGTGATGCCGCTGACGTTGGCCAACGCGTCATCCAGATTGCGTGGCGCCTGGTCGCGAATGACCTGGGCCGCGACCACGTTGACGGTCTGCGGAATTTCCTGAAGCGGTGCCGAGGTGCGCATCACCGAACTGGTGGGCGGTGGCTGGTAACTCGTGGATTGATCCACCACCGAGGTAATGGTGGTCGCGCCGAGGTTCAAGGCACCTTCGGTGGGTAGCGGTTCCAGAGCCAGGGTGTGGCTATCGGTACGTCGGTAGGTGAAGCCCGAACCGCTGAGCAATCGCTGCAGCGCCTGTTCGGCGCTCATCTGTCCGTTTACGGCCGGCGCGTTGAGACCGTAAGGCGCCTCATCGGTGTAGACGACGCTGATGCCCGTCACCCGGCTGAAATCGCTCAACGCCTGGGGCAGCGGTTTGGCGGCCATCGAAAAGCTGAACTGCGCGTGTTGTTGGGCGCTGGTATCCGCGGCCATCGCCACGCTCAGCGGCAGCAACGCCAGAGCCGAAAAGCTCAACGCCGAAACATTCAAAGCAGAAACACTCAACCATCGTTTGACCGAACCCGATTTTGCCCTGGACTTCATGACTCATGACCTGTGTAGAACCGCAGCGGATGCGAATGACTCGCAGTTTCAGTCACTACACGGATGGCGTTCGGTTTTACCTCAGCAGACAGTTGAAAATATTTTTGCTCAAGCAGATGTGGTGCCTGATCCGGCCTCTTCGCGAGCACGCCCGCTCCCGCAGGGGAATGCATTCCAAAATGTGGGAGCGGGCTTGCTCGCGAAGGGCCAGTCGCTTCAACGCAAAATAATCAGATGCCCCAAAACCTGATGCTGCTCAAACCCCAACACCCCCTGCAGCGAACTCAACACCGCCTGCGGTTTTTTGCTCGGAAAGCTGCCACTGACCCGGCGCTTGGCCAGTTCATCGTTGAGCAACACAATCCGCCCCGGGTAATACCGCCCCAGGTCCTGCACCACCTCGGCCAACGGCGCCTTGTAGAAGTTGAGCCAACCCTGGCGCCACGCCAACTGCGCTTCACTGTTCACCGCGTGCAACGGTTGCGCGGCCCCTTCGCCATAAGCCACTTGCTGGCCGGCAGTGAGGATTTGTTGCGCGGCGTCTTTATCCGCCGTCACGGCGACGCGACCGGACAACACCGTGACCTGAGCACCCTGGGGTTGCAGGCGCACCTCGAACTGCGTGCCGAGTACCCGCGCCTGACCTTTCTCGGCGTCGACCACAAACGGCTCACCGGTGTGGGTCACGCTGAAGAAACCGGCACCGCGACGCACCTGCACATGCCGTTCGCCGCCACTGAAATCCACGGCGATGGCACTGTCTGCGTCAAGGGTGACTTGTGATTGATCGGCCAGGATGACGGTGCGGATTTCCCCCGGCGCCGAGACATAATCGGCGCCCAGGTCATCGAGCCAGCGCGTCGGTTGCCAACCGGTACCCAGGCTGACCATCAACAACAAACAAGCGGCCATCGCCAGGGCACCGGACCAGCGCCGAACGCTGTGGCGGCGCGAGTGATTCATGGCGTTGAGGTAACGCTGCAACGCCAATGCATCTTCATCGGCCAGGGTACGCGCCGGCACTTCGCTCAACTCCCACAGCACTTGCGCACGGGCGTAGGCCTCGGCATGAGCCGGGTCATCCTTCAACCACTGGCTGAAGGTGGCTTGATCACCACTGCTCGGCTGGTCATGCAACAGGCTCAGCCAGGTCAGTGCGGCCTGCTCCTGAGCGGGCGTCGGGGTGACGCTTTGAAAGTTGTTCACGGTGCTTTCCCTGGCGTAGGCGGTTCCGGCTCCCGCAGGCTGGCCTTGCAGGCCTCGAGCGCGCGCATCATATGTTTTTCCACGGCACTTTGGGACAGGCCCATGGCCTTGGCGATTTCGGCATACTTGCGGCCATGGATGCGGTTAAGCAAAAAAATCTGCCGTGTACGCTCAGGCAACGCGCGCAACGCTGCTTCGACATGCCGCAAATCGTTGCCCGCTTCCAGCGCCGCTTGCGGCTCGCTGCCCACACTGTCCGACGGTTCTGCCATCAAGCCTTCGCTGGCCCGGGCTCGCGTGCCTTCGCTGCGCAAATGGTCGATGGCAATGTTGCCGGCGCAGCGCAGCAGGTAGGTACTGAGTTCCTCGACCTGTACCAGCGGCCGGCGCCAGAAACGCAGGAACAAGTCCTGCACCAGGTCCGCGGCGGTCGCCCGGCAACCGACGCGGCGGCTCACCAGTGCTTCCATTTGCGAACGTTGCGAGAGAAACACCTGAAGAAAATGCGCACGATCACCGCGCGGCTCATCGCGACCTTTTTCAGAGGGCTCTCTTTTAAAGGGCTCGGGAGGACGACTGATCATGGATTCAATAAGGCGCAAAGGCAGCAATCGGGCTGGCCAGCAGACTCAACCCGGCCAGGGACAAGGCCAGGCGCGGGCGATACGGCATCAGCATCACCAACAGCAAGGCACTGAGCATCAGCACCGCGAACCACTCCACCAGACCCAGCGCCCAACCGGTCGTCGACACCGCTGCCCACAACGACACGGCCAGCAACAACCCTCCCGCCCACTTCATCCGTCGCCGCACGGGAAGCGACGATTTGCGCCCCAGCAACTCGGCATGGTGACGGTCCATGGCCAAACACAGCACGGTAAAACCGCTGTAACAGAGCAAGCAGGCCAGTAACATTCAGTTGGCCTCCTGCTCAAGGGCGATCGGTTGCGCCTGATTCTGATCCGTCGCTGACACCTGCCCGGTGCGCTGCATTTTCCACGCTGCCCACCCAAGGAACAGACCGCTGCCCAGGCACGCCAGATCGAAACCGGCCATGGCCCAATCGCCCTGCACCAGCGTGACGCCGAGGTGATACGGCGTGGTCATCAGGTTGAGCAACGGCACCGCACCGAGCAGCAACGCCCCCAGCGCCAATTGTTCCACCCACGCCGCGCGCCCTCGGCGGAGGATGGCGTGCAACAGGCTCATGGCCCAGACGATAAAGAAGGCGTTGACCTCCCAATCCGCCCGCCCGGCCATGTCGACCGGTATCAAGCGGTTGGCCCAGAAGAACGCCCCCACCGCGACAACGAGTCCCGACATGCTGGCGATGTTCAGCACTTCCACCAGCCGCAACTCGAAGGGCATCACACCACTTTTGGCATGCTTGAGTTGACGTTTGCCGAGCCAGATCACCAGCCCGGTGCCGATCATTGCCGTGCTCGCCAACCCGCAGATAAAGTACAACCAGCGCAATACCGGTCCGGCGAAATGTCCCATGTGCAAGCCATAGAAACTGCCGGCGATGGCCATCGGCAATGGTTGCGCCGGTGTCGCGGCGAGCAGTTGCCCGGTTACGCCATTGAAGGTCACGGCGCTGCCAACGTCGTGAACCACACGGTCGGCCCCATCGCGCGCCAGCACCACCGAAGCATTGGCATCGCCCGGATTGTTCACGGTCAGGCGCCCGACCCGCCCGCCCGACCACTGTTCGCGGGCCTTTTCCAGCATCGGCGCCAACGGCAGCAAGGGCGCGGGCTCACCGGCGGCGTTCGCGTTATTCGACGCGGGAAACACCTCACTGTAAAACGCCTGCACATCACCTTTGTACGAGGCCAGGATGCTCGCCGGCATCACCAGGGCCATGAAAATCACCAGACTGCTGTAAGTGATCATCAGGTGAAACGGCAACACCAGCACACCCACCGCGTTGTGCCCGTCGAGCCAGGAACGCTGGCCCTTGCGCGGGCGAAAGGTGAAGAAGTCCTTGAAGATTTTCTTGTGGGTAATGATTCCGCTGATCAGCGCGACGAACATCACCATGGCCGCGATGGTCGACAGCCAGCGGCCCCACGGATAAGGCATTTGCAACTGGAAGTGGAAGCGGTAAAAGAACTCGCCGCCCCGGGTGTCGCGGCCCTGCACTTCGTTGCCGGATTGCGGGTCTAGCAGCTTTTCCGTGAGCTGGCCGCGCTCACCGGCCTTGGCCGGCGTCTGCTGCCAGCGCACCGACAGGCCGGGTTCGCGAGCATCGGGCAAATCGATGATCCAGCGCGAGGCGTTCGGGGCGTGCTGTTCAAGATAGCGCTGGGCCAGGGTCAGACTGTCCTCGGAGGACACCGCGCGCGCTCGAATTTCCGGTTGCATCCAGTGACTGGTCTCGTCCTTGAAATAGGCAAGTGTTCCGGTCAGGAAAATCGCAAAAAGCAACCAGCCGAAGGTCAATCCGGCCCAGGTGTGCAACCAGGCCATGGCCTGGCGAAATCCTTCTTTCATGAGCGCCCCATCCAGTACGCCCAACCCGATACCGCCACCAGGAGCAGACAGGGCACGATCAATCCGAACCATGCTCGCCACGCCGTGCGACAGGCAAAGCACCAGATCACCGCCAACAGGTAGACCACGAAAGAGCTCATCATCCCGGTCACCACCGCTTCGGCGCGGGCCATGGGCACCCACAGTGTCAGACAGACGCTAGCCAGTGATGTGATGAGGTAGCCGCCAAGCACGGCCGCAAGCACCCGCGAAGTGACCGCCAGTCGATAGGAAACGGGGAGCGTGGGTTTGGCTTTCATGCGCGACCTTGAAACCGGGTGAGGCTACGTGAACATCACGGGCCAACAAGGCGCAATATTAATGATAAATATTCTCATACGCAAAGCCGACTTTTGCGATCAGCTCTGGTCCACAAAAACAAACGGGCCTGCATTGCAGGCCCGTTTTCATGGGGAGGGTCAATCAGGCTTCAAGCGTTTTGCGCAGCCTGTTCGTTTTCAAGAAACTCTTCTTCCAGCAGCTTGTCGGCGTGAGGCCTGCGCTCGAAGGGCACCACGGCAGCGCGTGGTTTGCCGCGCAGTTTGCCGAACAGGTGTTCAAGGGCGTGTTCGAGTTTCTCGGCGGCTCCGTCGATCGCCAGTTCCAGGTTGGCGGCTTTATGGGTGACAGAAATCGGTTGGTGGCCTTTTGGCCGCGCTTCCAGCTGACAGCGCAAATCGTGGGGACCGGGCTTGTCGCCGTTCTCGTCCCGCAGGTGAACCTCGACTCGGGTCAAGTCCTCCTCATAACGTTCGAGCGTGCTCTCAATGGTGGTTCGTACCCACTCCTCCAGTCGTTTACTGCTTTGAATATGGTTATCGCTATTGACTTGGATTTGCATAGTTCATCCCTTATTTCAGCTAGCTCGCGAGAGGCCGGTCAGCTAAGCCCTTGGGCGTCATCACCGTGACCTCTTGGTTACACAATCGGTCTGTACGCTGAACAATTCAACCCCTGAAAAAAGATAAATGTGTAATCGCAAAAAAAGCCGGACAACCGGTAAAAGCGCTGCTACTGTCGGGAGTTGGGTCGCCCCGCTTCCTTGTCACAAATTCTCACATCTGCTGCTCTCCCAGCGGGTGCAGACTGCGAAATACCCCCGCTTCCTCCACCAGCCAATCATGCACCGCACGCACGCCCGGATGGCTCAGCGCGCCTGGCGCATAGAGCACCATGTAGCGCTTGTGATTGGGCACCGCCAAGCCAAATGGCACGATCAACGCCCCGCGCTCCAGTTCGTCGTTCAACAAGGTTCGCCGGGCAATCGCCACGCCCATTCCGGCAATCGCCGCTTCGATGGTCAGGTGATTACGATTGAAGGTATGCCCGCGCCGCACATCCGCGCCTTCGAAGCCGATGGCGTTGAGGTAGAACTCCCATTCCGCGTATTCATAGCTGCCGCGCCAGGCGGTGATGTCGTGCAGCAACGGGAAATGCATCAGGTCTGCGGGACCGTGCAGCGGTGGACGACCGCGCAACAGGCTCGGTGCACAGACCGGAAAAATCTGTTCATCGAGCAACGCTGTGGATAACAGTCCGGGGTAGCTGCCGTCGTTGAGGTCGATGGCCAGATCGAAGTCGCCCTCATGCAACGGCACACTGCTGTCCTCGGCCACCAAACGCAGTTGAATATCCGGAAAACGCTGCTGCAGACGCGGTAGGCGCGGGGTCAGCCATTTGCTCAGGAACGACGGGATCGAGCGCACCCGCAGGGTGCCACTGATCATGCCCGCGTCCAGTCGTCGCAATTCCGCATCGATGCTGCCGTAGGCCTCGTTGACAGTGATGGCCAGCCGCTGGCCTTCGGCACTCAGCTCCACGCCCCGGGCACGCCGATGAAACAGGCGAAAGCCCAGGCGCTCCTCCAGTTGTCGGATCTGCTGGCTGACTGCCCCCGGCGTGATGTGCAGTTCTTCGGCACAACGGGTGAACGACAAGTGCCGTGCGGCGCAGGAAAACACCTGCAGCCACACATAAGTCTGGGCATGCAATTGACGGCTCATCGTTTAGTCCTGCTAAAGGCTGTCTTAGGAAGTTTCGTTGGTCACGTAGGACCGAGGTTGGCAGTATCGCTGAAAGTGCGCTTGTCCTACAAAAATGGCAGCGATTCATCTTCCATTGCAGGTATAGGCTTTAGCATGGCTATCAGTGTTTTTGATCTCTTTAAAGTCGGCATCGGTCCGTCCAGCTCCCATACCGTCGGTCCGATGCGCGCTGCGGCGACCTTCGCCCAGGCGCTGGTCGATCAGGGTTTGTTGCCTGACGTGCGGCGAGTGGAAATCCGACTTTACGGCTCCCTGTCGGCGACCGGTGTGGGTCACGCTACCGACCGCGCTTGCGTCATGGGTTTGATGGGGGAATGGCCGGACCGTATCGACCCCACCACCATCGACAGCCGAATCCACACCCTGCGAGAAACTGCCGAACTGTCCCTGGCTGGCCAGGTGACCATCGCCTTTGACTGGTCGCGCGATCTCCTGCTGCTCGACGACAGCCTGCCCTACCACCCCAACGCCATGTCCCTGACAGCCTTCGGCGAAACCGGTGAGTTGTTCGAGCAAACCTACTACTCGATCGGCGGCGGTTTTATCATTGAAGCGGCCGAAGCCGAATCAGGCCTAGCCCCCGCCAGCGATGTGGTGTTGCCGTACGACTTTTCCAGCGCCGTCGAATTGCTTCAGTTGTGCAACCAGCACGGCCTGCGGATTTCCGAGTTGATGATGGCCAACGAACGGGCCTGGCGCAGTGACGAGCAAATCCGTGCGGGTCTGCTGCACATCTGGTCGGTGATGCGCGAGTGCGTCGAGCAAGGATTGCAACACGAAGGCATCCTGCCCGGCGGCCTGAATGTTCCGCGTCGCGCCGCGAAATTGCACCGTAGCCTGCTGGAAATCGGCAAGCCGAACGTCATCACCTCAACCCTCTCGGCAATGGAATGGGTCAACCTGTTTGCCCTCGCGGTAAACGAAGAAAACGCCGCCGGCGGGCGCATGGTCACGGCCCCGACCAATGGCGCGGCGGGGATCATTCCTGCGGTGCTGCACTACTACATGAAATTCAATCCGGATGCGTCGGACGACGACGTGGTGGCGTTCTTTCTGGGCGCGGCGGCCGTCGGCATCCTTTGCAAGAAAAACGCCTCGATCTCCGGCGCCGAAGTCGGCTGCCAGGGCGAAGTCGGTTCGGCCTGCGCCATGGCTGCCGCCGGTCTGGCGGAAGTGCTGGGTGCCACCCCGGAGCAACTGGAAAACGCCGCCGAAATCGGCCTGGAACACAACCTCGGCCTGACCTGCGACCCGGTGGGCGGTCTGGTGCAAGTGCCCTGCATCGAGCGCAACGCAATTGCTGCGGTGAAGGCAATCAACGCCACGCAAATGGCCCTGCGCGGCGACGGCAAACACTTCATTTCCCTGGACCGGGTGATACGCACCATGCGTGATACCGGCGCTGATATGCACGACAAATACAAGGAAACGTCACGGGGTGGTCTGGCGGTGAACTGGGTGGAATGCTGATAACGCATGGCATTGAACACTTTTCTGCCCTGAAACGGACCATGTGGGAGCGGGCTTGCTCGCGAAAGGGCCGTGTCAGTCGACATAAATGCAGCTGACAAACCGCCTTCGCGAGCAAGCCCGCTCCCACAACGAGGGGGGCCAGCCTCCCATTTATTGTCCGACAATCCATCCGGCATGCCCCTTGCTACGTCCCTGTTGCAAGCATTGATGACGAAATGGCTATGGAATGGCCGATGGTCTGGTGTTGCGAACTAATCCCGATCTCGACCGGTCAACAACTGCACGTTCAATCAGGCGGTGACGCATCATGGACAACCCCTTTCAGCTCATTACCGATGCCTTTGCAGCGGACTATCAGATCAACCTGAGCATTCAGGGCCTGGACGGCAGCATCATGCTGACCCTGTCCAACGGTGGTCACGTCGTCGCAAAGCGCATGATCAGTGCCGAACAACGCAACGATCCCGAGCGCCTCAAGCGCCTGGTGCAAAGCATTCAGTTCGGCATCGCCATCGAACAGGGCCATAGCGCAGTGGCGATCCTCGAAGCCATGATCGATGGCGGCACACCCAACCCGCCGCCACCAATGGCCAAAGGTAGACCCCGACCTGCCATGGGCCTTTAAATTTCGCCCTTTTCCACTTCAGGATGCTCACTGGAACCCGTACCGATCTTGCGATGCGGGTTTTCAATTTTCACCGATGGAAATTGCGACGAAGCGTAACGCACCACCAGAATCGCAAACGCCAGCAGCAGAATCCCGCCGCACAGGTAAATGATCCCCAGGTCCGGCGGGTTGTGGTGCGACACATTGGAAATCAGCAAGCGTGTCAACGCGGTGATGGCCACGTAAATCAGGAAGCGCACCGGCATGTGATTGGTCTTGAAATAAATCCCGACCATTGCCCCCAGCTCCAGGTAGATGAACAGCAGCAAGATGTCATCGATCTTGATGTGCCCTTCTTCGATCATCCCCAGAAACTCCATCACCGCCGCCCACGCGGTTACGGCACCGATGGCGAACAGCGCCAGGTAGTGAAAGGTCTCGACGAACAGGTTGCCCAGGGACTCCGCCAGTTCATGCACGCTCTGGCGCAGGTTTTCGGCCCAGTTGATTTTCACGATGATGCTTCCTTAGGTCGGTTTGACCGGATAATGCGGGTTGGACTTTACGTTTGTTCTACGCAGAAGCTGTTTTATGCAGAAGCTTTTTATGCAGAAACAGGGCCACGCCATCATGGCGAGCCGCCGCGGATTGCGCTCCGTGGCGTTTGGTCGCACCTTTATTGGCCGACACAAAATCTGTGGGAGCCGGGCTTACCCGCGATTGGGGCGACTCGGTCCCGATGACAAACCCCAAAACCGGTCTACATTAAAAAGCCACTACCCAAACCCCAGCGATTCGCTTATCCTTTTCGCTGTATATAAATACAGTAGTCGAATCAGACAACCCAATGTGAAGGCATGTGAGGTGGTGAATGGCCGTCGAAGTGGTATACCGCAGCAGCCGAGATCTGGAGCGCTTGTTCATGGATAAAGCCGAAGCTGACCGTCATGACAAAATGCTCGAGCTGGCCGAATTGCTGGCTGAAGTGTTGCACAAAGCCGTTCCGTCCCTGACCGAACAGCAAGTGGAAGAAGCCGGGATCTACATGGCGAAAAATCGCGATGTGTTTGCCAAGGCGTTCAAGAGCCAGCCGGACGCCTTGTCCGAGTTGCTCAGCGCGCCTGTAGAGGTTGCGAAAACGGTTGAAGTGGCGGCTCCCGTCGAAGAGGCGGTCGTTGAGCCGGTTGCCCCGGCCAAGCCCGCCAAGGCCGCCAAAGTCGCAAAATAAACAACGCCTGAATTGAACAGGCCCTGAGCCGAATGACTCAGGGCCTTTTTCATTTTCAAAACCCAAGATCTTCTATCGATACAAGACTTTTTCCGCGAGTTCGTCCGCCACCCGCGCCGGCGAACGTTTTTCCGCCTGGGCATGGGCAAACACTTCGGTCAGTCGCGAGCTGATTTTCGACAGGTGCGCGGTGATGGTCGCCAGCTCTTCTCCCCGGTGTTTAAGTGACACATAGATCAGACCGCCGGCATTGATCACATAATCGGGCGCATACAAGATGCCGCGACGTTCCAGTTGATCGGCAACGTCCAGATGGGTCAGCTGGTTGTTCGCCGAACCCGCCACCGCCGAGCAGCGCAGTTGCGTCACGCTGTGACTGTTAAGCACGCCGCCCAGTCCACAGGGTGCAAGAATGTCGCACGGTGTGCTGAGCAGCGCATCGTTGGCAATCGGGTGAGCGCCGAGTTGTTCCATGGCCAGTTGCACCTTGCCGTGGTCGATGTCGCTGACCAGCAGTTCGGCACCTGCGGCATGCAACTGTTCCGCCAGCGCAAAACCAACGTTGCCCAAGCCTTGAATGGCCACGCGCAAGCCTTCGAGATTGTCGCTGCCTAACCGCGCCATGGCAGTGGCGCGAATGCCGGTGAACACGCCCATTGCGGCGTGAGGGGCCGGGTCGCCCGCCGACGTGGTGCTGGTGACGTGCTGGGTTTGCTGGGCGATGCAATCCATGTCTGCCACTGACGTGCCACTGTCGATGGCAGTAATGTAACGACCGTCGAGCTGGTTGATACAGCGCCCGAAGGCTTCGAACAGCGCGGCGCGATCGGCCACGTGAACGGGACGAACGATGACCGCCACGCCGCCGCCCTGGGCCAGGCCGGCCAGTGCGGCCTTGTAGCTCATGCCTTGGGCCAGGCGCACGGCATCCTCGACCGCTGACTCGTCGCTGGGGTAGGCAAGGTAACGACAACCACCCAGGGCGGGCCCCAGGCGACTGTTATGAATGGCAATGACCGCCTTCAGCCCGGTGGCCGGGTCGACGCTAAGATGTAGCGATTCAAGGCGAGTGCTTTGCATGAGAGCGAACATCGTAAGGCTCCCGAATCACTTCTTGTAGTCGCCAGTATAGGCTTGCGCACAAAAATTGCAGAAGCGCACCGGAATAACCGAAGCGCCCAATCAGACATTCGGAAATAACCACTGAGCCCCCTTGAGCTGCACTGGACGAATGGCACAGACGGGGCTAAAACGAGGCATTGCCCGGAGATTTTGATGACCCCGCGCCAATCGTTTTTCGCCTGTCTGCAACGTTCACCGCCCGCGCTGTTCGAGGCGGCGCTTTGGATTGCCGCCGAACATGACAGCGAAGTGAATCCCGAAGCGCTGCTGTTGGATTTCAAGACGCTGCAACAACGTATCAGTGGCAGTCTGCCGATGTTGCCGGTGAGCGAACTGGCGCAACCCCTGCTGCGGCGCATGAATGATCTGGGGTTTGCCCAGGAAGACTTCACCCCCCTGCGTCCGCAAGTGGCGCTGCTCAATCGCGTGCTGGAACGCCGGCGCGGGCAACCCCTGGCCTTGGGGCTGATTGCGCTGGAATTGGCCAGGGGCCTGGAAATCCCTCTGGTCGGCGTCAATTTCCCCGGCCATTTTTTACTGCGCGTTCCGGGTGCCGACCACCTGCTCGATCCGTGCGGCGGCCGTCGCCTTTACCCCAACGATTGCCGGGAATTGCTGCAACGCCAGTACGGCCCGAACATGAAGCTCAGTGCCGAACACCTGGTCACTGCCGAGCCCGTGCAGATGCTGCAACGACTGTCGCGCAACCTGCGCCAGCTGCACCTTTCCAATGACGATTACATCGGTGCCCTGGTCGATGCCGAGCGCGTGCTGGAACTGGGCAACGGCACCGCCGCCGACTACCTGGCCCGGGCCAGCCTCTACCAACGGCTGGATTGCCCCAACGCCGAACGCTTCGACCTGGAGCATGCCCTGTTGCTCAGCGACGACCCGATCCAGCGAATTCGCCTGACGGAGCGGCTGGGGCATCTGCCGCCCAATTCCATCGTCCACTGATCGCAGCCCCTTGTGGGAGCGAGCCTGCTGGCGAAAGCGATTTTCCAGTCACATCGAAGCTGGATTTGCCTCCGTCTTCGCGAGCAGGTTCGCTCCTACAGGGGGTGGTGTGGCGCGCTATGGAGTATCTGGCTGATTCGCCGGATGCGCCTTGATGAACGCCGGGTGCGTAACGGCCAGAGCGGCCACGCGACGAATCCGCGGCCAGGCTTGCAGGGAAACGTTGAAGCGTTCAGCCGCGTACAACTGTGGAATCAGGTACACATCCGCCAGCCCGGGTTGCGGACCAAAACAGTAACCGTCGTCACCGATCAACTGCTCCACGGCGGCCAGTCCCTGACTGATCCAGTGGCCGATCCACTCTCCAACCTGCGTTTCATCATGCCCCAACTGCCGCAGCCGATTGAGCACGCTGACGTTGTGCAGCGGATGCACATCGCAGCCGATCAACGCCGCCACGCCGCGCTCACGGGCGCGGGCAGCGAAGTCTTTGGACAGCAACGGCACCTGTGGATAACGCTCATCCAGGTACTCGATGATCGCCGGTGACTGGATCAGCAGTTCGCCTTCATCGGTGCGCAGGGCCGGCACGCGGCCTTGCGGGTTGATGCCAAGATACGGCGGCTGGCGATGTTCGCCACCGGGCGGCGCGATCAGGTTGACCGGCCGTGCCTGATAATCCAGGCCCTTCAATGCCAGTGCGATACGCACCCGATAGGACGAGGTCGAACGGTAGTAGGTATAGAGTTCCATGCCCCGTTCCCCTCAGCGCGCCGGCAACACTTTGCCACGGCACTCGCCGAAGCCGATGGAGGCAAAGCCCTCGCGGCTGCAACGGCCACGCAGGATAATTTCATCGCCGTCTTCAAGGAACTTGCGCACCTCGCCCGACGCCAGTTCGATCGGCTTTTTACCGCCCTCGGTGATTTCCAGCAGGCTGCCGAACTGACCGTTTTCCGGCCCCGACAAGGTGCCCGAGCCGAACAGGTCGCCGGCCTGCAACTGGCAGCCGTTGACGCTGTGGTGCGCGACCATTTGGGCCACGGTCCAGTACATGTGTTTCGAGTTGCTCAGGGTCAGGCGATGGGCCGGCAGGTTCTGCTCGCGCATGGCTTCGGTCAGCAGCAGCACTTCCAGTTCGATATCAAAGGCACCGGCGGCCTGATCACGTTTATCGAACAGGTACGGTAGCGGCTGCGGATCACCTTCCGGTCGCGCGGGTTGGGCGCGACGGAATGGCTCCAGCGCTTCGGCGGTCACCACCCACGGCGAAATACTGGTGATGAAGCTCTTCGACAGGAACGGACCCAGCGGCTGGTATTCCCAGGCCTGGATGTCCCGCGCCGACCAGTCGTTGAGCAGGCAGAAACCGGCGATGTGATCGGCGGCATCACCAATGGCAATCGAGTCACCCATGTCATTGCCCTGGCCTATCCAGATGCCCAGCTCCAATTCATAGTCCAGGCGCGCGCAGGGACCAAAGGTCGGCTCGGAATGGCCGGCCGGCAAGGTCTGGCCTTTCGGGCGACGCACATCGGTACCGGACGGTCGAATGGTCGAGGCACGGCCGTGGTAGCCGATCGGCACGTACTTGTAGTTAGGCAGCAAAGGATTGTCCGGACGGAACAATTTACCGACGTTCTGCGCGTGTTCGATGCCGACGTAGAAGTCGGTGTAGTCGTTGATTTTCGCCGGCAGGTGCATCTCGCAATCCGCCGCCAGTGGCAGCAATTTAGCGCCTTGGGCCTCGATCTTGCCGTGCAGGGTGCTGCCCTCGCTCAACAATTCCAGCAGACGCTCACGCAGGGCTACGCGCGCTTCACGGCCCAGTTCGAAGAACGCATTCAACTGACCGCCACGGGTGGCTTCGACGGCGGTTTTTGCTGCTCCGTCAAACAGACCGGCATCGAGTGCGGCCTGCAGATCGAAAATATGCTCGCCAATGGCCACGCCGCTGCGCGGTGCCGAACCTTTCACACTGAACACGCCCAGTGGCAGGTTTTGCAGCGGGAAATCCGCATGGCCGTTGGCGGAGGCAACCCAGCTGCGAGTGATGGAAGTCTGCGTCATGGGTTATCTCCGGGTTGGGTCGAAAGTGGCGGGCAACGTGGCCCAGCAAGCGTCGTAGTGGGTTTGCAGTTGCGGACAATCGAGGGCGAATCGGCTCGGACGCAGCACTTGGCTGGTCTCGAACATGAAGGCCATGGTGTTGTCGATTTTCGCCGGTTTGAGGTCCGCGTTGATCGCCTTGGTGCAGGTTTCGCCGTCAGGCCCGTGCGCACTCATGCAGCTGTGCAGCGACGCGCCGCCGGGGACGAAGCCTTCGGCTTTGGCGTCGTACTCGCCCTGGATCAGCCCCATGAATTCGTTCATCAGGTTGCGGTGGAACCACGGTGGACGGAAGGTGTTCTCGGCAACCATCCAGCGTGGCGGGAAGATCACGAAATCGAGGTTGGCCAGACCGTGGACGCTGGTCGGCGAAGTCAACACGGTGAAGATCGACGGATCCGGGTGATCGAAGCTGACGGTGCCGATGGTGTTGAAACGGCGCAGGTCATATTTGTATGGCACGTTGTTGCCATGCCAGGCGACCACGTTCAGCGGCGAATGATCGAGCTCGGTGCCCCACAACTGGCCGAGGAACTTCTGCACCAGGGTGGTGGGTTGCGCGAGGTGTTCGTAACGGGCAACCGGGGTGAGGAAGTCCCGCGGGTTGGCCAGGCCGTTGCTGCCGATCGGCCCCAGATCCGGCAAGCGTAGGGGCGCACCATGGTTCTCGGCGATGTAGCCGCGGGCCTGCGGATCAAGCAGCTCCACGCGGAATTTCAAACCCCGTGGCAGTACGGCGATTTCCAGCGGCTCCAGTTCCAGCACGCCGAGTTCGGTGGCAATCCGCAGTCGCCCCAGTTGCGGCACCAGCAGCATTTCACCGTCGGCGTTGAAGAACACTCGCTCCATGGACCGATTGGCGCGGTACTGCAAGATGCTGATCCCGGCCGGTTTATCCGCGCCGGAGTTGGCGGCCATGCTCACCAGGCCATCAATGAAATCGGTCGGCTCGGCGGGAATATCCAGGGCATTCCAGCGCAGGCGATTGGGGGTTACTTCACCCAGTGGCCCGCCAGCCAGTTGCCGATCGAGTTTGACGAATGCCGGATGATTGGCCGACGGCTGGATACGGTACATCCAGGTCCGTCGCGCTTCGCTGCGGGCCATGGTGAACGCGGTGCCGGAAAACAGTTCGGTGTAGAGGCCGTAAGGGGCTTTCTGTGGCGAGTTCTGGCCGACCGGCAACGCACCGGGCAACGCTTCGCTACTGAATTCGTTGCCGAAGCCTGACTGATAAGCCAGTGCTGGCGTCGATGAATCGAGGTTCATGGAGCCTCCTGAACAGGGAGTGGGTCATGGCCTGTCGCTCTGCGGAAGAGGTCTGGGCACGCCAAAGTTGTTTTTATCGTAATTCAATTACGAATAACGTAATTTGATTGGTATTGACCGTCAAGCTATAAAGACGCCCATTCATCCCCGGAACTCATCCCTTGAAAGACGGCGCCACCATGCAAAAGCCCGCCAGCGACAGCAACGGCAAACAGAAAGTCCGCTCCGCCGAGGTGGGTACCGACATCCTCAAGGCGTTGGCCGAGTTGTCGCCCTCGACATCACTCTCGCGCCTGGCCGAACACGTGCAAATGCCGGCGAGCAAGGTCCACCGCTATTTGCAGGCACTGATCGCCAGCGGCTTCGCCGAACAGAATCCCGCTACCAACCATTACGGGCTGGGTCGTGAAGCCTTGCGTGTCGGGCTGGCGGCACTCAACAGTATGGACGTGCTGAAAGTGGCCGCCCTGCCCTTGGCCGAACTGCGCGACGACTTGAATGAAACCTGTTTTCTGGCGGTATGGGGCAATCAGGGCGCGACCGTGGTGCACATCGAGCCGGCGGTGCGAGCCGTGACGGTAGTGACCCAATTGGGCTCGGTGTTGCCTTTGCTCAGTTCTTCCACAGGTCTGGTGTTTGGCGCCTATCTGCCCAAAAGGGAAACCATCGAGCTGCGTGAGCAGGAACTGCAAGCCCAGACCGCCCACGCCTTGGCAGACGATCAGGTTTATGCCGCCATGTGCGAGCAGATCCGCGCACGCGGCCTGCACCATGTGCATGGGTTGCTGATGCCCGGTGTCGATGCCTTGTCGGCGCCGGTATTCAACGCGATGGGCAATGTGGTGGCGGTATTGACGGTGGTTGGCCCGACATCCCTGTTTCAGGCCGACGAAGATGGTCCGGCAGCGCAACGTTTGCTGGCAGCGGCGCGCGCGGTGAGTTGGCGCATGGGTCATGAGCCGACCACCGGCAATTCTCAGGTTCCACGCAATCTCCTGTAGGGGGAATGCGTCAACCTTGCGCAATCAAGCCCAGCTTCTTCGCCATGGCCACGGCTTGAGTCCGGCGTTCAACACCCAGCTTGCTGTGAATGCGTCGCGCATGGGTTTTCACCGTGTGCAATGAGATAAACAACTGCTCGGCGATCTGTTGGTTGGAATTGCCCTGGGCGATCAGGCCGAGCACCTCCAGCTCTCGCCCGCTCAACGGGTTGGTATCCAGGGGCGCCACCGGCTCGTCGTCCGCACCCAGGCGACTGAGCAATGCCGGCTGACGCAACCGCAGTTCGTTCAACGCCTGCTGCAAATGGCAACGCCTGACCAATTCCAGCCCCGCCTGTAACGCCGACTTCGCCCTGTCAGGCTCGCCGATCAGGTCCGCCACTTCGCAGATTGCAAACTGCAATTCCGTTTCCAGCGCCAGCATCCCATGCTGTTGCGCGCGTTCGAGCAAAACCTTGAGCGGCTCCAGTGGTTGCGTGGCCAGGTGCAGATGGGTTTCGGCCAGTACCAGCAAATACTCGACCCGGGCAATCAGCCCCACCGTGGCCGGGGGGGCCTGTCGGGCATCGGCCCCACGGTAGTGACGGGCCACGCGGGTCAAGGTTTCATGGGCCAATTGCGGTCGACCTTGCTGCAACCAGAAGTGACTGCTGATTTGCAATAGAACGCCGCGATACACCGTATCGGGAATCTGCCGCTGCTGCATCAAGCGCTCGGCCTCGCGCAAGCGGTCAAACGCGTGGGCGTAATTGCGTTGATTGGCCGCCACCTGGGCCTGCCCGAGAAAGCCATACAACGCGCGCTTATCCAGACTGTGCAGACAATCCTGAAGACCATTACTGAAGCACTCGGCGGCCATTTCGTCTTGTCCCTGGCAGAGCGCCAGACGCCCGCGACGCAAGGCGATTCGCCCCAGCAGCGGCGTTGGACGGTCAGCCTGTCGGCACAACATTTCATGAACATCGGCCAGCAGGTTCTCGGCGCGCCGGGGAGCGCCGCGCTGTTCCAGCAATTGCGCGTGATCGAGTTCGAGCAGCCCTTCGAACAGCAACGAGCCTTGCGCCCGAGCCAGGCACAGCGCCTCCCGGTTCAAGGCCTGCGCGGCATCGAGTTCGCCATTGAGCAGCGCCTGTTGAGTCAACCCGGACAGGCATAACAAGCGGGCCGGCCAGGCATCCGCTGCCAACTCGGCCAGCGCATCGACAAAGTGCCCGTGCGCCGCCGCCATGCGCCCCTGCAAATGCATCAACCAGCCTTGTTGCGCCTGCCAGCGTGCCAACAGCTGCCGTTGCAGGGCGGCCGTCGGTTGCGGGGCGAAGCGCGCCATTTGCTCGATGCACAGCGCCGCCTGGTCGAAACGGCCGGCAAACAACAATGCTGCAGTGATCAGACCGACCAATTGCGGCGACCCGAGGGTCATTTCCTGCCCCTGGTGCTCATGCAGATTCAGCAAGAGGCGCACATTCTCGCAGCGGAACAAATGCTCGAAGCTGAAATGCTGCAACAAGCTGACCGCGGCTTCGAACTCCTCGGCCAATAACGCCTGCTCGAATGCCCCCTGCCAATCCTCCTCGGCGCAGAACCACTGGCACGCGCGCCGATGCCACGAGCGACTGGCCGACCCCTGCTCTTCACGCATGGCACGGGCCAGTGGCAGGAAGACGCGCAACCAGTCAGCGGAATCTTCCCAAGGCTCGATGAAACACCCCATGTCCTGCAAGGTCTGCAACGCCTTCGCGCCTTCACCGGCACCGAACAGATGCTCGCACAGCCCGGCATTGAATCGCGGCAAATGGGCCAGCACCTGCCAGACTTCGACCAACTCCGGGGGTAACGTGTTGAACAGTTCATGTTGCAAGTAATCGAGCAGCGTCGCCGAACGCTCCTGCTTGTCTTGCCCGGCTGCCCACTGACAGCCATCGAGCAGGGCGATGCGCACGCCGGCACACCAACCGCCGCTGCGCTGGATGATTCTTCTGGCGACGCTGCTCGCCCGTGACGGTTCTACGTGGCCGAGCAACTGTTCGACGTCTTGCTCGGTAAACGCCAGTGCCTGCCCGTCGCACTCGTACACCTCATCATCGAGCAACAAGCGTGGCCAGTTGCAGGACGGCCGTCGACGCGAGCCCAGCCACCAACTCAATGACGGGCTTCTGACAGCCAGTAAACGGTCAAGCAGGCGGTCGAGTTCAGGGTTGGGGGCGCGGCAATAATCATCGATAAACAGCCAGGTCGGCGTTTGCAAGCGGGCCAGGTGCTCCAGCAATGCAAGCTCGTCCGATGCAGCCAGTCCCAGCGCATGCGCCAGCCGCTGCCGGAAATCGGCCACACTCAACGACTCGCCCGCCAACGGCAACCAATACACCCGACAATGTCCCGACGCCCGCAACAGGCACTCTGTGAGCAGCGCACTCTTGCCGCTGCCAGCCGGCGCACAGAGCAATTTCACCCGTGCCGTGGACGCCAGCAATGGCTCGACCAAGCGTTCGCGGGACAGGTGATGGGAACACAAGCGAGGCAGAAGTCCAGGACGGTCCAGACACGTCGTCATGGCAGTCATAGTGGTGCGCCTATTTATAGTTGTGGCGCCACCCTAGCCCCCTCCCGAGCGCTTGTTGAAGAAGTATTCAGCGGGTTGATTTGCAGCCATAAAAAAGGTGACCGCGAGGTCACCTTTTTGTGTAGGAGCCTGTAGGACGATTACCTCACCCCCGTGCTCCGCAGGGCTGCCGGCGTGTAGTCCCCGGCTTTGGCCGCGATGTTGAATTCGAAGCTGCGCTTCTCTTCGTTTTTCATCCCCAAGGCGATGTAGCGACCGGCAATCAGATCATACAGTGCCTCGACCGTGTAGGCCGGCACCTGATGATCGTAGTAGAACTGCGCATGTCCTTCGGCCACACGCCAGAGCTGACCGCGACCGTCATAGTGGTCAGCCAGCGCCACCTGCCAGGTGTCTTCGTCGAGGTACATGTGACGCTTGGCGTACACATGCCGCTCGTTGGGCTTGACCGTGGCGACGACCTCCCAGACCCGGTGCAATTCATAGCGGGTCAGGTCCTGGTTGATATGGCCGGCCTTGATCACATCGGTGTATTTCAGGTTCGGCGAATCCAGTTTGTAGCTGTTGTACGGAATGTACATTTCTTTCTTGCCGATCAGCTTCCAGTCGTAGCGGTCCGGTGCACCGGAAAACATGTCGAAGTTGTCGGTGGTGCGCAGGCCGTCGGACGAAGTGCCCACGCCGTCATAGGCCACTTGCGGTGCACGCCGCACACGGCGCTGGCCGGCGTTGTAGATCCAGGCCTTGCGCGGTTCCGTGACCTGATCGAGGGTCTCGTGAACCAGCAGCACGTTGCCCGCCAGCCGCGCAGGCGCCGTCACCTCCTGTTTGAAATAGTTGAGTACGTTGTCATCGCTGCCCGGCTTCAGGTCCCCCAACAATGACGGCACGGCCACCTCGTCCTTGAAGCGGATGACGGTGAAATCGCCATTGGATTGCGGCGTTGCTTGAGTAATGGTGCGACGCAGATTGCCACCGTGATAACGGGTGATGTGGTTCCAGATCACTTCAACGCCGTTCTTCGGAATCGGAAAGGCGTAGTAGCGATTGCCGGTGAAATTGGCCAGGCCGTTACCGTCGTTGGTCGGAATGACATTCAACGCGCTGCGCTTGGCCGAGTCGTAGATTTGCGGCGGCAGCGCCGCGGTGCGGTGGCTCGGATAAACCGGAATCTTGTAAGTCTCGGGGTAGCGCTTGAACATCGCGATCTGACCGTCCGAGAGCTTGTCCTTGTACTTGTCCACCGTTGCCGCCGTGATGATGAACAGTGGTTTTTCATTGGCGAACGGATCAGCCAGGAAGCCCTTGCTGTCCACCGCGCCAGCGTTTTTCGGGATGCCGCCGGTCCACGGCGGGATCGAGCCGTCGGCGTTGCCGGCCTTCTCCGCACCCAGCGGTGTGAGGCTGGTGCCCAGTTTGTTCGCTTCCTCCGGTGACACCGCTGCCATCACGTTGACGGCCAGCAGACTCAGGGCCAGGACGGTGCCGAATTGCAGAATCATCTTGCGCATGGAAATCATCCTTCTCAGTCAGATCAGAAGTTCACGCCAAAGCTCAACGCCACGAAGTCGCGGTCTTCGAGCACGTTGTAGTCACCACCGAAGAAGTCGGTGTAACTGAGGCTTGCGGTGTAGGTGTTGCGGTAGTCCGCATCGACGCCGAGGCTGACGGCCTTGGCACCTTCGTTGAACAGCCCGTTGGGGCCGTACCCGGCGACGTCGTGGGACCACGACAGGTTGGGCCGGAAGTTGATCCCGGCGATCACGTTGTTGTAATCGAGGATCGCCCGGGCGCGATAACCCCACGAAGTCGAGGTCACGAAACCGTCGGTATCGCCGCCGAAACCATACTGGCCGTACACCGAGTCGCGGCCATAACGCAGCTTGCTGCGGGCCTCCAGGCCACCGACATGCACCACCGCCGCTTCGCCTACCAGTGTCAGGCGATCCGCGCCGGCGATCTGATCGACAAAGTGCGTCAAGGTGCTCTGGATCTGCGTCACTTCCTTGCGCCGATAGCCTTTGTTGTCGGCGCCAGGGGTGGTGGCGATCGGTGAAGCGGCGCCGCCGGCAATCGGGTTGAGCATCGCCAGGGTCAGGTCGTTGGTGTTGACCTGCACCGGTGCGTTGGGGCGATAGCTGATCTCGCCGGTCCACGCCGTGCCGGTGGGCAAGGTGGTGGAGAAACTCGCGCCGTAGAGGCGAATGTCTTCCGGGTATTCGAGGTAGTATTGACCGCGCCCGAGCATCACGCTTTGCGCCAGGCCCGAGCCGCTGCCGGGCGCGATACGGTTGGCGGCCGCGACGATCCCGGGAATGCTCGCCAGCGTAGAGGGGCCTGCCGTTGTCGTGCCGACGTTCGGTGAGCGGCTGTGGTAGTTCATGAAGTACAGACCGTACTCGGTGTCATCCCCCAACCAGCGTAGCGCCGTACCCCATTGCCCCGAATCCCGCGCATCGCGGTCCTGACCGCGAGGAACGACAACCCCTTCCCGGGTGACCTCGAAACCCTGGCCAAAGGCCGCGGCAATCGGCTGCAACGGCGCAATGGCCGGGCTGGCGACGGTGTAGCCCTTGTCGCACCCGTCCGCCACCACATCGACGCCGAAGAAGGTGCCGCAGTTGTCGACGACAGTCTGGTCCCACTCCAGTTGATAGAAGCCTTCAACCGTCAGCTTGTCCGTCAGGCCCTGTGACGCGAACAACATGTTGACTGGAATCAGACCTTCCTTGATCTCGGCACCGGGACGGCGAAACGCTGAAACGTCGACCGGGTTGATGCTGTTGATCGAGTTGCCGATGAAGGTACTTTCGCCCCAACTGACCACCTGCTTGCCCGCACGCGCCGTGCCCGGCAATTCGCCGATGGAGTAGTTGTGATAGACGAACGCATCGAGGATTTGCCCACCGGAAGACTTGGCGCCTTCCTTGCGATTGTGATCACTGATCGGCTTGAACGGCCGGTCTTCGTCCTTCAGCTCGAAGTCGTACCAGTACTTGCCACGGACAAATACACCGGTGTCGCCATACTTCAGTTCGAGGTCGTGAATGCCCTTGAAAATCTTCGAGAAGGTTTCGCCCTTCCCGAAGTTCTGACGCCCGTCGTCACCGGTCGAAGCCTGCCCGCTGCCGCCGTTGACGGTACCCACCAACGCATCGTCGGCATCACGCATGCCCCAACTTGCACCGACCGACAACGAAGAGTCGAACGTCCCCTCGATTTCCCCGATGTTGAAAGAAACAGCCTGCGCCTGGGCACAGCAACCCAAGGCAACCGCAACGGCCAGCGCCTGCGGTGTGAAGATGGCGCGCATTGTTGTTTTTGTCATGCGTCTTCCCCGGTGAGTGACAGAAGGCCTCACCCTACTGCCGCCTGCCGGGGTCGATAAGCGCACCAAGGAGGTATTCGTGGTGTACCTCCAAAGGATGACTGGCTGCGTGGGACGCGGTATTGCGCGGAGCATGGATCGGCTGGATGGCACGCCATCAGCCACACGCATACGCCAGGGGATGCTGATGCCAGGTAGAACATTCAACTGTTGCGCGCCCCGTAACAGTGCATGTCCGCAATCGCTATTTTTCCTTTGTCGGCAAAGACTTATTCTGATCAGGCTTTCACGGTAAACAGCCTGAAAGCGCGAAGCAAAAGCGTGTAATTCGTCTACGCTATTGCGACAGATCTCAGATGATTTGAAGGTTTCGAGTCATCCCCCCGCGTACACCGACGTTGATTTGTAGCTCCTGGATCCAACGTCTTGCTTTGGCCGCTGCGTTTGCAGCGGCCTTTTTTATGGGCGGGGTTTCAGGCGAAGGGACTTTTAGAAAGGGTGGCAGGAGCCATGAAGGTCCTGCCGGATGAAGCGAGATCAGATCGAATACTTCTGCAAATTCCCCATCATTTCCTTCAGCGCCTCAATGTTGTCCTTCGGATGCGCCGCGCCCTCGAAATCACAGATCTGCTGCCAGTGCGCCGCCACGTCTTCCGGGGAGAAACCGACCCGTGGGTCGAAGCCCGCACCGAGGCTGCGTTCCCAGCGGACTTTGCCCATCCAGCCGCCACCAACTTCGAACAGGCCGGAGGTTTCCTGGCAGTTTTCGCTGGCCAGGTACACCACGAGTGGGCTGACCAGTTCCGGCTTGAGTTGTTCGAACACTTGCGGCGGGATCAGGCCTTCGGTCATGCGGGTGCCGCCGGTGGGGGCGATGGCGTTGACCAGGATGTTGTTCTTGCGGCCTTCGATGGCCAGGGTACGGGTCAGGCCGTAGAGGCCGAGTTTGGCCATGCCGTAGTTGGACTGGCCGAAGTTGCCGTAGATGCCCGACGTGGATGCGGTGAAGATCACCCGGCCGTAGTTTTGCTCGCGCATGTGTGGCCAGGCGGCGCGGGTCACTTTGTAGGCGCCTTCGACGTGAACGCGGTAAACCAGGTCCCAGTCGCCATCGTCCATTTTGTGGAAGGTTTTGTCGCGCAGGATCCCGGCGTTGTTGACCACGACATCGACGCGACCGAAAGCGTCGAGGGCATGTTGAACAAGCTTGTCGCCGTCGGTGACCGAGTCGTGGTTGGCCACGGCGGTGCCGCCGGCCTCGCGGATTTCCGCGACCACGCGATCTGCCGCCGAAGCGTTGGCACCTTCACCTTGCGTTGAGCCGCCAAGGTCATTGACCAGCACTTTGGCGCCCTGTTTGGCGAACAACAACGCATGCGCCCGTCCCAGGCCGCCACCTGCACCGGTGATGATCACGACTTTATCTTCGAAGCGCACAGACTCATTCATGGGGAACTCCAGCAGGCCAGGGACATTGCCTCGGAGTTTCAGGCACGGCGCTGCGGGTCACAATGAACAGGGGGAGGCTGAATGGTGTGCGATAAGGCTGGGGGATGATTGAGGGCACAACAGGTGAACACAAAACCTGTGGCGAGGGGATCCTCGCCACAGATAAACACCTGCTTGATCAGGAACAGGCCACCTTGAGCGGTGATATCAACTGATCGCGAAACGCCAGGTAGTGTTTGAGCACCTGGCACGGCGCTTCAATCTGCGGGTAATGCCCGATGTCGCTCAACAACACCGCATCGGCGTCGGGGATCAGCTCCCGGTAACGCGCGACCATGTGTGCGCCGGAGATCGGGTCGACCTCGCCATCGATCACCCGCAGCGGCACTTCGCCGCGCTGCATTGCACCCACCCAGCGCTCGCGCTGTACGCGTCGCTCGGGAATGTAGGCGATCAATTTATGCATGATGCGCGGGCCGTGATTGTTTTCGATCAGGCTCCAGAAATCATCCATCTCGCTTTCACTGGGGCGTGTGTGTGGACCGAAGATCTTGCGGAAACTCTTCACCAGCCCATCACGACTGAACGCGCGGCCGATCATCCAGCCCAGGGGACTGAGCAGCAGTTTTTGCATCAGGACCGGACGATGGGTTTCCGGAAACAACCCGCCATTGAGGAAGACACAACTTGCGATACTGATCAGCGACTCATAATGCCGGGCCAGCAACTCCTGGGCCACGCTGTCGCCGTAGTCATGGGCCAGCAAGTGCACCGGTTGCCCGATATTCAGATGATCCAGCAGCGCCTGTTGCAGATCGGCCTGTTCCAGCAGGCTGTATTCGTGGTTCACCGGTTTGGCCGAGTCGCCGAAACCGAGCATGTCGCAGGCGATCACCCGATAGCGCTGGGTCAGCGGCTGCCACAGGTAATGCCAGTCCCAACTGGCGCTCGGGAAGCCATGAATGAGCAACAGCGGTTCACCCTGCCCGGCCGTCCAGTAGCGGATGGTCTGGCCACGAAACACAAATGACTGGCTGCGCTTGCGCCAGATACACAGCGGGATCTCGGCAAGGGCCATTAGAGTTTATAACCCGGGTCTTGTTTATCGAGTTTGCGCAGCAGCGCTGGCCAGGCCAGCGCGCCGCCCATGCCTTGAGCACTTTTGGTGACGCCTGCGATCATCGCCTTGGCGCCCGCCAGAATCTGCGGTTCGATGGCGATCAGCTCCGCGCCACCGGTCTGCGCCATGACCTGGATATCGCAGGCGCGCTGGAAGGTGAACATCATCAGGAAGGTGTCGGCGATGCTGCTGCCGCAGGTCAGCAGGCCATGGTTGTGCAGCATCAGGAAATTGTTTTCGCCAAGGTCGGCTTGCAGACGGGCCTTTTCCTCGTGGTTAAGCGCAACACCTTCGTAAGCGTGATACGCCAGGCTAGAAAGGACGAACAGCGACTGCTGGCTGATCGGCAACACGCCCTGTTTCTGCGCTGACACCGCAACACCGGACGCCGTGTGGGTGTGCAGCACGCAGACGACATCGTGACGGACTTCATGCACTGCACTGTGGATGGTGTACCCGGCCGGGTTGATCTCGTAGGGGCTGTCCATCAGTTTGTTGCCGGCCTGATCAACCTTGACCAGACTCGATGCGGTGATCTCATGAAACATCAGCCCGAACGGATTGATGAGGAAGTCTTCGGTACCCGGAACCTTGGCGGAAATATGGGTGAAGATCAGATCATCCCAGCCATGCTGGGCCACCAGGCGATAACAGGCCGCGAGGTCGACACGGGTCTGCCATTCGGCCGGGCTGACCAGGTCTTTGACACTCTGGGGCGATTGGAGGGGCGTTGCGCTCACGGTTAGGAACCTCGGTTTTTATTATGGAGTGTTTCCAATGACTACCGAGTCTAGTCAGCGCTTCGGGTTCGCGTAGTTGCGTTGGCAGCCAGCTTGATGGCCGTAGGAGTCAGTGGGTCAGGAAGTTTGGATCCATGTCAAATGGTCGCCGCCAGAGAAGGTGCGGGGCGTGCTTTGCGCAGCCCCGTCAGAACCATGACGCCCCTCTGGCAGGAACGTCAGGTGGAGTCGATCAGCCGCGCAAAGCGCCCACCAATTGCGCCAGCCAGGGCTCAGCGTCCGCTTCCGGGGTCACGCTTTCACTGGCGTCCAGGCGCAACATCGGCAGAACTTCACGGATGCCCAGTTCACCGAACAACTCTCGCATCAACTCGCCGCCGCCGCAGAACGTATCGCCATAACTCGCATCGCCCAGACCGATCACCGCGCCCGGCAAACCACGCCATGCGGCAGGCAGCTGGTCACGAAGGGCGAAATACAGTGGCTGCAGGTTATCCGGCAACTCGCCCATGCCGGTCGTCGAGGTCACGGCCAGGAAGGCTTCGGGGCCAAAGGCCTGTATATCGGCCAGGCCTGCACGCGGGTTGTGCCAGGTTTCGAAACCGGCGGCGTTCAAAATGCTGGCGGCATGCCGGGCGACTTCTTCAGCCGTGCCGTACACCGAGCCGGAAATGATGGCGACTTTCATCAATCTGATCCTGAAGCTGAGTAAAAGACCGGGATATTAACAGCACGGCCGGGATTGTTCTTTTAGAATGCCTAAGAGGTGTTCTCAATTGAGAACGCCACCTGAAAACCAACAAGGAAGGGTTTGACTGATGATCAACGCAAAACTGCTGCAACTGGCCATCAACGCGTCCAACGACGGCATCGTGATTGCCGAAAAGGAAGGCGATCAAGACAAGATCCTGATTTACGTCAACCCGGCGTTCGAACGCCTGACCGGTTATACCAGCGAAGAAATCCTTTATCAGGATTGCCGTTTCCTGCAATCCGGCGACCGTGATCAGGATGCGCTACCGAAGATTCGTGACGCCTTGAACAGCGAGGGATCGTGCCGGGAAATTCTGCGCAACTATCGCAAGGACGGCACACCGTTCTGGAATGAGCTGTCCGTTTCGACGGTGAAAAACCCGAGCGACGGACAGGTTTATTTCATCGGCGTACAGAAAGACGTGACCGTACAGGTCAAGGCACAGCAGCGGGTAGCGCAGCTTGAAGCGCAATTGGCTGAAGTCCAGGCCGAGCTTGCCGCACTCAAGGCGACGAACGGCATAAACAAATCAGCGAATTAGTTGTCACTTACTACAATCACCAATGACTTTGTAAATATTTCTTTCGAGCTAGCCATGCAACGCGACGCGCTCCTGACCCAGGACGAGCTGGATTTCATCCAGACCATGCAACATAACCCGCAACTCAATGTGCGGGACGCAACGTCGAGCCTGCTCGTTAACGGTGGTTCGCAAATCCGTGACTTGCTCACGCGCCTCGCCGCTCATGAGCAAGTCACTATTCACGCCAATTTCGAAAACCAGCAAATGACCTTTCCACTGCATCTGGTGGAAGACGAATTTCATGCGTTGCATCTGCGTCTGGGTGTGCCGAGTATCTACGAGGACGGGCCACTGGTCCGGCCATGGCGATTGGTACTGGAAGAACCGGTAGCGCTGGAAAACGCCAAGGGTCAGCCAGGTACGATGTGGGTGCACGAAGTGTCGTTCAAAGGGGTTTTGCTGGAAGTTCGCAACAAGACCAAGGCACCGAAGCATTTCGCCTTGTGGTTCAGCCCTTCAGGTTACGAGCGGATCGCCTTGCGCGGCACGCTTGAGAAGGAAACCGAGAACGGCTTCTATGCCTACCAGTTGAGCCAGGATGACACGGATGAAACCGAACGCCTGCGCCAATACATCCTGCAACAGCATCGCTTGACCCATCCCGCCCTGCATCTCTGACTTCAAGTATCCAGGTTACCCGCCAGAAACTGTTTCAGTCGCTGGCGCATGACCAGGCCTTCGTTCCCCAGGCAACCGATCGACGACCCAGCCAGGCTTTCCTGAGCCAGATCGGACAGATCTCCAGCCAGCAGCACCGGACAATCCAGACTCATCGCCAGGCGATTCAAGCGTCGAGGCAAATCGGGAGTCGGTACGTGATTGGAAAACAGCACCAGTGCCTGGGGTTTGATCCTTTCGCAGACCAGCGTTAACTCGTCGAATGGCTGGCCGATGGTCAACACGCGCACACCGGTTTGACCGCTGCTCAGGAACAGCGCGGCAATCAGTAACTCCAGTTCCCGACACTGGCCTGCCAGGGCGCTGACGATGACTCGCCGGGGTTGCTTGTCACGGATCAACAGCAAGCGCTGCAAAACCCGTGACCGCAAAAAACCGTCCAGGAACAGCCACTCGCTGGTCCGACCGAACGAGTCCTGGCGTTGCAACAATTGCTTCCAGAGCGGGACCAGGATGTCCTGAAACACCACCGGCTGGGAGTAAGTGGAAAAGATCTGCCCGTAGACCTGCTCCAGCTGAACGTCGTCAAAAGCACTTACCGCAGCCTGAACCTGCTGCTGCCATTGCGCGTAATCGGCTTGTACGAGGTCTCTGGGGATGATGTGCGACAACGCCTCGAGCGGTGCCGCCTTGGCCAGGATCTTGCCGATCTTGCTGACCGCCACGCCGCGCTCGATCCAGTCGAGAATGCTGCGCACACGCTCGATATCGGCCATGGAATAGAGGCGATGCCCGCTTTCGGTGCGAGTCGGTACGATCAGGCCGTAACGTCGCTCCCATGCACGAAGCGTCACCGGGTTGACGCCGGTCAGCCGCGCCACTTCACGAATGGGGAACAGCTCTTCCCGTTCAAGAGAGAGCGCAGGCGACTCACCGGGAGCAACGTCAGTCGGGACAGGCATCAACGGTTCTACATCCGTGTTTTATTTGGATCCCATTGTACCCCCGCCTCCCCGTCAGGGTTCAAGAAATTGATTGTTACGATGACCACAGACGTCACGGATAGAATCAGGAATAGTTGTTGCGTGCCCCCCCCAAAAAAAACGCAGCCCACCACCCCGGCGCTGCGCCTGGCGAAGTTCCTACCCGGAGCGACGCATTCGTTTACGGAGGTACATGATGCCTACCTCCCCCGTGCTGAGCCGGGTATTCATCAGCCCCCTGTGCCTGACGCCATTAATGGCCTACTTCTTTATTCCGCTTTCGACCGGTGTGCTGGCAGGCTGGCTGCACAAAAATGCGTCGACACCTTCCTTGACTGCTGAAACGGCCAGCGATCACTGACTGCACCGTCGTTCTCGCCTGATAGCAAAGGATCGCTACGGGCGGGAGATGCTCCCCGCGAGCGGGAAAACTTCAGTTATGCTGCACGAACTTAGCCCGTGCATAGACCTACTGAAGCTGATCGCAGAGTTATGAATAGTCCAATCCTTGTCACCGGTACCAGCAAGCGCGTCGGTCTCCAACTTGCCACTACACTGGCCGAGAGTGGCCACACTGTCATCTGCGTCAGTCGCTCCACCAGCCTGGCGACACCCCATCCGAACATGTTGCCATTCCAGGCAAACCTTGAACTGCAGAGCGATCGCGAGGCGCTGATCGCCTATATCAAGACCAACTTCGACAGTTTACGTGCAGTGATCCACAACGCCTCACTGTGGCTCGACGATGGCCTGGAGAACCTGAACACCATGTTCAAACTCCATGTCGAAGCGCCCTACCATTTGAACCTTGAACTGGGAGAGCATCTGCAGCGACTGGAACGATCCGACATCATCCATATCTGCGATGAGACTTCTTCGAGGGGCAGCAAGAACCATATTGGCTATGCCGCCACCAAATCCGCGCTGCAAAACATGGTGCTGTCCTTTGCTGAAAAATACGCACCCGGTGTCAGAGTGAACGCCATCCTTCCCGGTTTGCTCATGCTCAAGGACGACAGTACGCCGGAGTACTCACAGCGAACCCTGAAGAAAGCCCTTCTCGAATTCGAGCCCGGCGCACAACCCCTGATCGACGCTGTCATGTTCTTGCTCAACACCAACTACAGCACTGGAAGCAGCGTCGTCATCAATGGCGGACGTCACATCAAGAAAGGGATCGTGAATGATTGACTCGAAAAAACTGATCTATCTTCCACGAAAAATAAAGTGGTCTCTGATCACGGCATTGTCGATCCTGCTGGTGGCAGCACTTTATGTATCCCTTGCCTTTGTAGGCGTTCCCGATCATAGCGACTGGATCCTGCTGTCCCTGTCAGTGGCACATACGGCCGGCACAGGGCTGGTCATTGCACTGATTCTGGTCTTTGGCGAACGTGAGGCCAACCTGGATTACCTGACCACCAAGACACAACACGTGTTGTTGAAAAATATGCCAGCGACCCTGGGGCACATCGAGGACTCACACGGTCAGAAACTGACCGTAACAGTCTCTGCAATCAACAATATCTTTGGGGCCAACTACACGCTCAAAAACGAAAACATCCAGACTAAAATGTGGATTGGCTTCAACGTCGAACGCATCATCGTGGCCTACTACCTGAAAACCACCGAATCGGTAGACACCATCAAGGACATTTTCCAGTACACCTTTGGTGGTGCCAAATCGGTGGGTTACAAAATCAACTATGAGCCCGCCACCATCAAAAAAACCGGAGAAAAGATTCTATCCATCTGGTGCATATGGCCCGGCGAGCAAGAAGGGAATAATCTTTCCACCGACCTGCTGAACAACCCGGACAAAAAGTTGTTCATCATTCAAGACATCGCAATGATGACGCAGTCGTTCATCCGGACTGCCGAACGCAACTCGGTGAACATCTTCACTGACGCCGACCCCGCGCCTTTGTAACCTTCCTTACAACGACTTTGCCTCATAGCGTGCAAGAGACCCCCATATGAACGATCAACAACGCCTGGAACTTGAAGCCGCCGCTTTTCGACGGCTGGTGGCCCACCTGGACAGCCGCAAGGATGTGCAGAACATCGACCTGATGAACCTTTCGGGTTTCTGCCGCAACTGCCTGTCCAAGTGGTACAAGGCGGCCGCCGACGAACGCCAGATTGAGGTCAGCCTCGACGAAGCCCGCGAAGTGGTTTACGGCATGCCGTACGCGCAGTGGAAAGCCCAATATCAGCAAGAAGCCAGCGCCGACCAGCAAGCGGCGTTCGCCAAAGGAAAAACCCATGAGTGATTTGAACACCCTGCGCGCCAGCCTCAACAGCGGCGAACACGCTTTCGCCGATACCCTGGCATTCATTGCCGCCGGTTACGACTACCAGCCCCAGGCTTTCAACAATGGTGGCGTGGAAAACGCTGCAGGGCAGAACGAAGGTTCGTGCAAGACCCTGGGCCTGGCGCTGCTGGAAGGCCTGAGCGATGACGAAGCCCTGTTGGCGTTCGGCGAGCATTACCGCTCGGTGTTGGCGACGCCTGAAGGCAGCGATCACGGTAATATCCGTGCTCTGATGGCCCACGGTCTGGCCGGTGTGAAGTTCGCGCAGCAACCGCTGACTCGTCGCTGAATCAAACCCGGCTTTGAACCTGAACTGGACCCTGTGGGAGCGAGCCTGCTCGCTCCCACAGGGTCGAGACGCAGGTTTTAACCACATATCCCGACTTTTAAGATTGACCCGGCGACTTTATTTCGTTTGCCCGGTACCTGCGCTCACGGCTTAGATAAAAAGAAGTCCTCCCACTTCCGAGCCGGTCATCCATGAGCAGCGAAACCATCAGTCAGTCGATCAACATCGTTCACCCTGTCACGCTCAGCCACGGCAAAAACGCCGAGGTCTGGGACACTGATGGCAAACGCTACATCGACTTCGTCGGCGGCATCGGTGTACTGAACCTGGGCCATTGTCATGCGCGCATCGTCGAGGCGATTCGCGAGCAAGCGACCCGGCTGACTCATTACGCGTTCAATGCCGCGCCCCATACGCCCTACATCGAACTCATGGGTCGCCTGGCAGCGTTTATACCGGTGACCTACCCGGTCAGCGGCATGCTCACCAACAGCGGTGCCGAAGCGGCCGAGAATGCGTTGAAGATCGTCCGAGGCGCCACCGGCCGCACGGCGGTCATTGCCTTCGATGGCGCCTTCCACGGTCGCACCCTGGCCACCCTCAATCTCAACGGCAAAGTCGCGCCCTACAAACAGAAAGTCGGTGTATTGCCAGGACCGGTGTACCACCTGCCCTTTCCCAGCCAGGACAATGGCGTGACCTGTGCCGAAGCGCTCAAGGCCATGGAGCGCTTGTTCAGCGTCGAAATCGATGTCGAGGACGTGGCCTGCTTTATTGTCGAACCGGTGCAGGGCGAGGCGGGTTTCCTGGCCATGGACGTAGCGTTCGCCCAGGCGCTGCGGCGCTTGTGCGACGAGAAAGGCATTGTGCTGATCGCCGATGAAATCCAGTCCGGTTTCGGTCGTACCGGCCAGCGCTTCGCGTTTTCGCGACTGGGTATCGAACCGGACCTGATCCTGCTTGGCAAAAGTATCGCCGGCGGCGTGCCACTGGGTGCTGTGGTCGGACGCAAGTCGCTGCTCGACAACTTGCCCAAGGGGGGGCTGGGCGGCACCTATTCCGGCAACCCCATCGCCTGTGCCGCCGCACTGGCGACCCTGGACGAAATGACCGATGCCCATCTGCAAGCCTGGGGTACGCAGCAGGAAGAAGCGATTGTCAGCCGCTACCAATCCTGGCGTGATCGCAACCTGTCACCCTACCTCGGGCGCCTGACCGGTGTTGGCGCGATGCGCGGGATTGAGCTGGCAAAGGCCGATGGAACACCGGCTTCGGCGCAGTTGACGCAACTGCTGGCTCTGGCGCGAGAAGCCGGGTTACTGCTGATGCCCAGCGGCAAATCGCGGCACATCATTCGGTTGCTCGCACCGCTGACGACCGAGGCAGCGGTTCTGGAGGAAGGCCTCGACATTCTTGAGGCGTGCCTGGCGAAATTGACCTGAACTAAAAGTCCCACAGGGTTGATTACATTTCTTGTAAGCACAAAAAAACCGGCCGAAGCCGGTTTTTTTGTTTCTACAGAATCAAGCGTTCTGCAGATTGTCGAGATAACGCTCGGCATCCAGTGCCGCCATGCAACCGGCGCCGGCCGAGGTGATGGCTTGACGGTAGACGTGGTCAGCCACGTCACCCGCCGCGAAGATACCTTCGAGGTTGGTGGCCGTCGCGTTGCCGTCACGGCCGCCGTGGACAACCAGGTAACCGTCTTTCAAGGTCAACTGGCCTTCGAACAACGAAGTGTTCGGGGTATGGCCGATGGCGATGAACACGCCGTCGACTTTCACTTCGTCGAAGCTGCCGTCGTTGTTCTTCAGACGAGCACCGGTGACCCCCATGTTGTCGCCCAGGACTTCGTCCAGGGTGGCGTTCAGCTTCAGGATGATCTTGCCTTCGGCAACCCGTGCATTGAGCTTGTCGATCAGGATCTTCTCGGCGCGGAAGGTTTCACGACGGTGAATCAGGGTCACGGTGCTGGCGATGTTGGCCAGGTACAGGGCTTCTTCAACAGCGGTGTTGCCGCCGCCGACCACAGCCACTGGCTTGTTGCGATAGAAGAAACCGTCGCAGGTGGCGCAGGCAGAAACGCCTTTGCCCATGAACGCTTCTTCCGACGGCAGGCCCAGGTAACGAGCGCTGGCGCCGGTGGCGATAATCAGGGCGTCGCAGGTGTAGGTCGCGCTGTCGCCGATCAGGGTGTACGGCTTGGCAGCGAAGTCCACGGCATTGATGTGATCGAAGACGATCTCGGTTTCAAAGCGCTCGGCGTGCTCTTTCATGCGCTCCATCAACGCCGGGCCGGTCAGGCCGTGGACATCGCCCGGCCAGTTGTCGACTTCGGTGGTGGTGGTCAGTTGACCGCCGGCTTGCATGCCGGTGATCAGCAGTGGCTTGAGGTTGGCACGGGCGGCATAGACTGCGGCGCTGTAACCGGCAGGGCCGGAACCGAGAATAATCACTCGCGAATGACGGACTTCAGACATGACCTGCTCCTGTTGACCGGCCCGGAACACCTGGCGCGGAACGCCGGGTTCCCGGCGGGAATAAAAAAGGACCATTGAAAGCACTTGGGGAAGGCTTGAACTCGACAGTCCTGTAAAAAGATTGGGTGCAGCGTATCGAGGGGGCGAAGATTAAGGAAATACGGTTTAACAATCCAGCTCATAGGTGGTCTCTATCCCGTCGGCGTGACGAACAGGACGCCTTTGTTACAGTTAATGTCGATGCCGCTGCCGCGCTTTCGCCCGTCAGGTAAAGCCGGTAAGGTCGGCCCGTTTTCCCTCTGCTCGGAGCACGTTATGCCCGCCCCCGTTCTGTCCGGCCCGCAATACCTGCGTGAGGGCCTGAAACTGGTTCTCAGCCCCAGCTTGCGCCTTTTTGTATTGCTTCCACTGATGATCAACCTGGTGCTGTTCGTCGGATTGATCTATCTGGCCGGCCATCAGTTCAGCCTGTGGGTCGATACGCTGATGCCGTCGCTGCCCGATTGGCTGAGTTTCCTCAGTTATGTGCTGTGGCCGCTGTTTGTGGTGCTGGTGGTGTTGATGGTGTTTTTCACGTTCACCATGCTCGCCAACATCATCGCCGCGCCGTTCAACGGCTTTCTGGCGGAAAAGGTCGAGGTGGTGGTGCGCGGCACCGACGACTTCCCGGCCTTCAGCTGGGGCGAACTGGTCGCCATGATTCCGCGAACCCTGGCCCGGGAAATGCGCAAGCTCGGTTATTTCCTGCCCCGTGCGATCGGTCTGTTCATCCTCTCCTTCATCCCGGTGCTGAACATCATCGCTGCGCCACTCTGGCTGCTGTTCGGGGTGTGGATGATGGCAATCCAGTACATCGACTACCCGGCGGACAACCACAAGCTGGGCTGGAACGAGATGCTCGCCTGGCTGCGGCAGAAGCGCTGGCAGAGCATGAGCTTCGGCGGCAGCGTTTATCTGGTGCTGCTGATTCCGGTGGTGAACATCCTGATGATGCCCGCAGCGGTGGCCGGGGCAACCTTGTTCTGGGTGCGCGAGCGTGGGGCCGAGAACCTGGTGACCCAGCGCTGATCCATTCATAAATGCATCATCTGACCGTCACAACGACGACATGGCTTCAGCTGACACTGGGGCCATGACGACAGCTCTGCATATCACCCTGATCACCGAAACCTTCCCTCCCGAAATCAACGGCGTGGCCAACACCCTTGGTCGCTTGTGCGACGGTTTGCGCGCGCGCGGGCATCAGGTGGAATTGGTGCGACCGCGCCAGGGCTGCGATCAGTCGGCCGGCAGCGACGATGAATTGTTGCTGTGCCGTGGCTGGCCGCTGCCGGGTTATCCCGGCCTGCAATGGGGGCAGTCGTCGATGCACAAACTGCTCAGGCGTTGGAAGCGTCATCGCCCGGATGTCCTGTACATCGCCACCGAGGGGCCGCTCGGCTTGTCAGCTTTACGCGCGGCACGTCGGCTGGGCATTTCGGTGGTCAGCGGCTTTCACACCAACTTCCAGCAGTATTCCAGCCAGTACGGACTTGGTTTGCTGACGCGCCTGCTGACCCACTACCTGCGCTGGTTCCACAATCGCTCGACCCTGACGCTGGTGCCCAGTGTCAGCCAGCGCATGGAGCTGGAGCGACGGCAATTCGAGCGTCTGGCGCTGCTGTCCCGAGGCGTTGACAGCCAGTTGTTTCATCCGGCTAAACGCTTGAATGCGCTGCGCGAACAATGGCGACTGGGCGAGAACGACATTGCCGTCATCCATGTAGGACGTTTGGCACAGGAGAAAAACCTGGGTTTGCTCAAGCGCTGTTTCGACACGCTGAAGGCGACTTATCCACAGCGCACTCTGAAGCTGATCGTGGTGGGCGACGGTCCGCAACGCCTGCTTATGGAAAGCGAAATGCCCGACGCAATTTTCTGTGGCACCCAACGAGGTGAAGCGTTGGCCAGTCATTATGCATCGGGAGATGTGTTTCTGTTTCCGAGCCTGACTGAAACCTTTGGCAATGTGGTGCTCGAGGCTCTGGCGTCCGGGCTGGGGGTGGTGGCTTACGATCAGGCAGCGGCGGCGCAGCATATTCGCCATGGCTACAACGGTGTGTTGGCGATGCCGGGGGACGAAGAAGCCTTCTGCGATGCGGCGGCGTGGATGCTGGAAAAGCGCGAGACCTTGCGCTGCATGAGGCTCAATGCACGTCAACATGCCAGTCGCCAGGGTTGGGCGGCGATTGTCGAGCAGTTCGAGGGGCAGTTGCGCGGGGCTTGTGTGGGGGAGTTGGCGATCCCGAATGCACCGACTGTCCCCTGACATCTTCGGTGATATTGAGTCCGTCATCGCCAGCAGGCTGGCGATGGGGCTTGATCAGGCTTAAACCAGCGTCATCAACGCCTCACGGCTGAACGGCAGGATGTCGTCCTCACGGCCGTCGCGCACTTTCTGCGCCCAGTCCGGATCCACCAGAAGCGCTCGACCGACAGCCACCAGATCGAACTCATCGTTGTTCAAACGCTCCAGCAGTTTTTCCAGGCTGGCCGGTTGGGCGACCTTGTCGGTGTTGACCATGAACTGCAGAAACTCGCCGTCCAGGCCGACACTGCCGACGGTGATGGTTGGCTTGCCGGTGAGTTTGCGGGTCCAGCCGGCCAGGTTCAGTTCGGAACCGTCAAATTCAGGCTCCCAGAAGCGGCGTGTCGAGCAGTGGAAGATATCCACGCCGGCGTCGGACAACGGCTGGAGGAACTCGCCCAACGCTTGCGGTGTTTGCACCAGTCGCGCGGTGTAATCCTGCTGTTTCCACTGGGAGAAGCGGAAAATGATCGGGAAGCCTTCGCCCACGGCCGCGCGCACGGCTTGAATCAACTCGATGGCGAAACGCGAGCGGTTGGCCAGGCTGCCACCGTATTCATCGGTGCGCTGGTTGCTGCCTTCCCAGAAGAACTGGTCGATCAGGTAACCGTGGGCGCCGTGGATTTCCACGCCATCCATGCCGATGCTCCGGGCATCCTTGGCTGCCTGGGCGAACGCCGCGATCACGTCTTGAATATCCTGTTTGGTCATCCCGTGAACCACGACCTGACCGTCCTTCACTTTTTCCGACGGTCCGTAGCCCGGTACGCTGGCGTCCGGCTCGGTGCCGATACGGCGCACACTGCCCACATGCCACAGTTGCGGAACGATCTTGCCACCTTCAGCGTGTACCGCGTCGACGACTTTTTTCCAACCCGCCAGCGCCGCGTCACCGTAGAACTGCGGAACGTTCGGATAGCCATTGGAAGCCTTGTGACCGACGGTGGTGCCTTCGGTGATGATCAGACCAACGCCGGCCGCGGCGCGACGACGGTAGTACTCGATCACTTTGGAATTGGGTACGCCACCCGGCGAAAACGAGCGGGTCATCGGTGCCATGACGACACGGGTCGGCAGTTCGAGGGTGCCGAGGTGGAACGGTTTGAACAGGGCTTTGACGGGCATGGGAACGCTCCACGGGAGATGAACTTTATGACGGTTATAATATGGAGGTCCGCACGCGCTGAACAGCACTATTGATTTGGGTGATAAACGATCAAAAGAGCGTAGGAGCAACGCTTGCCCGCGATAGCGGTGTGTCAGCCTGCATGCAGGTTGAATGGGTCGCCGTCATCGCGAGCAAGTTTTGCTCCTACAAGGGAGGGGATATCAGCTCAGGGCTTTTTCAATGGCCTGGACGACGGCGGGATCATCCGGTGCCGTACGCGGTGAAAACCGCGCCAGCACACGTCCATCCTTGCCCAGCAGGAACTTTTCGAAGTTCCAGGTAATGTCACCGGGGAATTCGGCACCCTCTCCCGCCAGCAGCTTGTACAGCTGATGACGATCGTGACCGTTGACGTCCAGCTTGCTGGACAGCGGGAATGTCACGCCATAGTTGAGGCTGCAAAATGCCTGGATCTCTTGTTCGGAACCCGGTTCCTGCCCGGCAAACTGATTGCACGGCAGGCCCAATACGCTGAAACCCTTGCCCTTGTATTGCTGGTAGAGGTTTTCCAGCGCCGCGTACTGCGGGGTCAAGCCGCATTTGGAGGCAACGTTGACCACCAGCACGACGTGCCCCTTGAAAGGTGCCAGAGGTAGCACCTGACCATCCAGGGCTGTCAAATTAAGGTCGTGAAAAGCACTCATGACGTACTCCAGATTCCCGTGTTCTTCTCGAAACAGCCACTTGGCAGTGTCACATGAGACAGCCGCAGACTAAAAAGGCGCCCTCGGGGCGCCTCTCCAGTCATCTGAGCTTAGCGCAGAAAATCAGTGATGATGGCCACCTTCGCCATGGACGTGACCATGGGCGATTTCTTCCTGGCTGGCATCACGGATGGCGACGATCTTGACCTGGAAGTTCAGGCGCTGACCGGCCAACGGGTGGTTGCCGTCTACGGTGACGTCGTCGCCGTCCAGATCGCGGATGGTCACGATCTGCATCTGGCCGTCCGGAGCGGAAGCGTGGAACTGCATGCCCACTTCCAGCTCGTCGACGCCTTCGAACATACTGCGGCTCAGGGTGCTGACCAGTTCGGCAGCGTATTCGCCGTAAGCATCTTCAGGTTCAACGGCAACGGTCAGTTCTTCGCCGACTGCCTTGCCTTCCAGAGCCTTTTCCAGGCCCGGGATGATGTTGCCTGCGCCTTGCAGGTAGACCAGCGGCGCGCCGCCGGCGGAGCTGTCGATGACCTCACCAGCGTCGTTGGTCAGGGTATAGTCGATGGAGACAGCCTTATTGGCGGCGATCAGCATGGGGCGAGACCTTTTGCAAAAGAATAATGAAAGACCCAGTTTAGCGAAGCAATCGCCCGAAAGCGAACACAACCCGGACAGACGGGACGTGACGATCACCGGTTTCCATCAGGACGAGGACGGCCATTGGGTGGCCGAGCTTTCCTGCGGCCATACCCAACACCTGCGCCACCAGCCACCCTGGCAATCCCGGGCCTGGGTCATGGATCCTGCACGGCGCCTTGAAAAAATAGGCCAGCCCTTTGATTGCGGTTGGTGCGCACAAGGCATGGTTAGCGATAACCTTGGCGACTGAAATTCGGTAGTCGATCAGCCATAGGTCGTCGCCATTGCGCTCCCTTAGAGAATCCGCATGCAAACTTTTTTTATCGCACCCACCGATTTTGGCGTGGGCCTGACCTCCATCAGCCTCGGGCTGGTGCGTACCCTTGAGCGCGCCGGCCTCAAGGTCGGCTTCTTCAAACCGATTGCCCAACCGCATCCGGGTGACACGGGGCCCGAGCGCTCCACCGAACTGGTGGCCCGCACCCACGGACTGAAACCGCCGCAGCCGCTGGGTCTGGCCCATGTCGAACGGATGCTCGGCGACGGTCAGCTGGACGAATTGCTCGAAGAGATCATCACCCTTTATCAGCAGGCCGCCATCGGCAAGGACGTGTTGATCGTCGAGGGCATGGTGCCAACCCGAAGCGCCAGCTATGCCGCGCGGGTCAATCTGCATCTGGCCAAGAGCCTCGACGCCGAAGTGATCCTGGTGTCGGCGCCGGAAAACGAAGTGCTGACCGAACTGTCCGGTCGTGTGGAATTGCAGGCGCAGTTGTTTGGCGGCCCGAAAGATCCGAAAGTCCTCGGCGTGATCCTCAACAAGGTCAAGACCGAGGAGAGCATGGAGGCGTTCGCCGCGCGCCTGAAGGAACATTCGCCGCTATTGCGCAGTGGCGATTTCCGTCTGCTGGGCTGCATCCCGTTCCGGCCGGAACTGAACGCCCCACGCACTCGCGACGTGGCCGACCTGATGGGCGCGCAAGTGCTCAATGCCGGCGACTATGAAACCCGGCGCATGACCAACATCATCATTTGCGCGCGCACCATGCGCAATACCGTGGAACTGCTCAAACCCGGCGTGCTGGTGGTGACCCCGGGCGATCGCGACGACATCATCCTCGCCGTCAGCCTCGCGGCCATGAACGGCGTGCCGTTGGCCGGCCTGCTGCTGACCAGCGACACCCTGCCCGACCCGCGCATCATGGACCTTTGCCGTGGCGCCTTGCAGGCCGGATTACCGGTGTTGTCGGTGAGCACCGGTTCCTACGACACCGCCAACCAGTTGAACGGCCTGAACAAGGAAATCCCGATCGACGACCGCGAACGCGCGGAGATCATCACCGACTTCGTCGCCAGCCATCTGGACGCCAACTGGTTGCACCAACGCTGTGGCACGCCACGGGAGATGCGCCTTTCCCCGGCAGTGTTCCGCTACCAGTTGATCCAACGCGCGCAGAACGCCAACAAGCGCATCGTCCTGCCAGAAGGCAGTGAGCCGTTGACCGTACAAGCTGCGGCGATTTGCCAGGCCCGTGGCATAGCCCGCTGTGTATTGCTCGCCAAGCCAGCCGACGTCGAAGCGGTCGCTCGCGCCCAAGGCATCGAGCTGCCACCGGGGCTGGAGATCCTCGATCCGGACCTGATCCGCGAGCGCTACGTCGAGCCGATGGTTGCACTGCGCAAAAGCAAGAGCCTCAACGCACCGATGGCCGAGCAGCAATTGGAAGACACCGTGGTGATCGGCACCATGATGCTGGCACTGGATGAAGTCGACGGCTTGGTGTCGGGCGTCATTCACTCCACCGCCAATACCATTCGCCCTGCCCTGCAGCTGATCAAGACGGCGCCGGGCTGCACCCTGGTGTCGTCGGTGTTCTTCATGCTGTTTCCCGAAGAAGTGCTGGTCTACGGCGACTGCGTGATGAACCCGCACCCGAGTGCCACTGAACTGGCGGAAATCGCCTTGCAAAGCGCCGACTCGGCGGCGGCATTCGGCATCACCCCACGGGTGGCGATGATCAGCTATTCCAGCGGTGAGTCGGCCAGCGGCGAAGAAGTCGAGAAGGTCCGCGAAGCGACATTGCTCGCCCATGAACAGCAACACTCGCTGCTGATCGACGGGCCGTTGCAGTACGATGCCGCCGCCAACGAAACCGTGGCCCGGCAATTGGCGCCGAACAGCCAGGTGGCCGGTCGCGCGACAGTGTTCGTGTTCCCGGACCTCAACACCGGCAACACCACCCACAAAGCCGTGCAGCGCAGTGCTGATTGCGTCAGCCTCGGGCCGATGCTGCAAGGCTTGCGTAAACCGGTGAACGACTTGCCGCGCGGCGCGCAGGTCGATGACATCGTCTACACCATCGCGCTGACCGCGATCCAGGCTGCCAACCGACCAATGGATGTTTAAATGCTGGATTTTCTACCTGCACCCGTGCGCGGTGTGATCGCCGCGCTGCTGTTGGCGCTGAACACGATGTTGCTCTGCTCGTTTCTGTTTTGTGTGGCGCTGGTCAAAGTGTTGCCGTTTGCCCCCACCCAGCGCTTGGCGCGCTGGCTGATGAGTCATACTCATGAAGCCTGGATCAGTATCAACAAAGGCTGGATGAATCTGGTTTGCCGCACCCGCTGGCACCTCAGCGGCCTGCAAGGCCTCGACTACCAGCACTCCTACCTGATTACCAGCAACCACCAGAGCTGGGTCGACATTCTGGTGCTGCAGTACGTGCTCAATCGGCGTATCCAGCCGCTGAAGTTCTTCCTCAAGCAAGAGCTGATCTGGGTGCCAGTGATTGGACTGGCGTGGTGGGCGCTGGGCTTTCCGTTCATGAAACGCTACTCCAAGGCGTATCTGGAAAAGCACCCGGAAAAGAAAGGCAAAGACCTGGAAACCACTCGCAAGACCTGCGCGAAATTCCGTGATAACCCGGTCGGCATTTTCAATTTCGTTGAAGGCACGCGCTTCACCGAAGGCAAGCATGCCCAGCAGCAGTCATCGTTCAAATATCTGCTCAAACCCAAGGCCGGTGGCATTGCGTTTGTGCTGGATGCGATGGGTGAGCAGCTTGAATCGATCGTCAACGTGACCATCCACTACCCGGCCGGTCGCCCCGGCTTCCGGGACTTGCTGTGCGGGAACGTGAAGGATGTGGTGGTGCATTTCGAAGAACTGAAGATTGCGCCGCAGTTCATCGGCAAGAACTACGACCAGGACGGTGAGTACCGCTTGCAGTTCCAGGGCTGGATCAACCAGTTGTGGCAGGACAAGGATGCGTTGTTGGGGCAGATGCATCGGGAGTATCCAGCTAAGTCCTGAGGCGCCTGTACTGGCCTGCTCGCGAAGGGGCCCTCCCAGACATAAAAAAAACCCGCCGATGATCACTCATCGGCGGGTTTCTTTTTACTGGCCAGAGCTTAGATCGCGCCGCGTTTACGCAACAGTTCCAGCACCTGCTTGACGCCCTCTTCCAGCGACACGGACTGAGTGTCGATCACCAGATCGGCATCCAGCGGCACGTCGTACGGGAAGGATTCGCCCGGGATGTTATCCCCGGCCGCCGCGTACAGGCCTTGCGGATCACGCTCTGCACAGACCGTCGGCGAAGCCTGGACGTAGACCGTCAGCAGACGCTCCTTGCCGATCAGCTCCCTCGCCTGCTCACGCCCTTCAGCACTCGGCGCAACGAAGGCCGCCAGGGTCAGCAGACCGGCTTCGTTGAACTGACGCGCCACGTGCGCGGCACGACGCCAGTTCTCTGTACGCCCGGCGCGATCCTGTGGCAGACCTTTGTTCAGGTCGTGACGCAGGTTCTGGCCATCGAGCACAAACACTGCACGGCCCAGGTCGAACAGCTTGCGTTCAACGGCGTAGGCCAGGGTGCTTTTGCCCGCGCCCGACAAGCCGCTGAACAACACGGTGGCCGGTTGCTGGCCGAAGCGCTGAGCACGTTCTTCGGTGGCAACGTGAGCCAGTTTGCCGTGGTGCGTGCTGGTGCCATGCGCCACCGGTTGCGCAACGATCATGCCCGCGCCGACGGTGCCATTGGTCAAGCGATCGATGATGATGAACGCGCCGGTGGTGCGGTTGCTGTCATAACCGTCGAGGGCAATCGGCGCGTCGAGCGCGATCTTGACCTTGCCGATCTCGTTCAGCTGCAACGCGCTGGCCGGGCCTTCTTCCAGGGTGTTCACGTCGACCTTGTTGACGATGCTGGCGATAGAGCCCGGCACGTAACTGGTGGCGCGTTTGATGTCGTACTTCTTGCCCGGCAGCATCGGTTCTTCAGCCATCCACACCAACATCGCTTCGAAACTGTCGGTGACGGGCGGGACGTTGTCGGCATGGACCAGCAGGTCGCCACGGGAGATGTCGATTTCGTCTTCCATGGTCAGCGTGACTGCCTGACCGGGACCTGCGTGTTCCAGTTCACCTTCGAAGGTGACGATGGATTTCACGCGGCTGCTCTTGCCCGAGGGCAACACCACGACTTCGTCGCCCTTCTTGACGATGCCGCTGGCCAGGGTGCCGGCGAAACCACGGAAGTTCAGGTTCGGACGGTTGACGTATTGCACCGGGAAACGCAGGTCGGTGAAGTTGCGGTCGCCCGCCACTTCCACGGTCTCGAGAATTTCCATCAGCGACTGGCCGGTGTACCACGGCGAACGCTCGGACTTGTTCACCACGTTGTCGCCCTTGAGGGCTGACATCGGCACGAAGTGCATGCTGGTCGGCTTCATCTTCAAGCCTTCGGCGAACTTCAGGTAGTCGGCCTTGATCGACTCGAACACGCCTTGATCGAAGTCCTTGAGGTCCATCTTGTTGATGGCGACGACGATGTGCTTGATACCCAGCAAAGAAGCGATGAAGCTGTGGCGACGGGTCTGGGTCTGCACGCCGTAACGGGCGTCGACCAGGATGATCGCCAGGTCACAGGTGGACGCACCGGTGGCCATGTTGCGGGTGTACTGCTCATGGCCGGGCGTGTCGGCGATGATGAATTTGCGCTTGGCGGTGGAGAAATAGCGGTAGGCGACATCGATGGTGATGCCTTGCTCACGCTCGGCCTGCAGACCGTCGACCAGCAATGCCAGGTCGATATCTTCACCGGTGGTGCCGACTTTTTTCGAGTCGCGGGTAATCGCTTCCAGGTGATCTTCGTAGATCATCTTGGAGTCGTGCAACAGACGCCCGATCAGGGTGCTCTTGCCGTCGTCGACGTTACCGCAGGTCAAAAAGCGCAGCAGCTCTTTACGTTCGTGCTGGCCCAGGTAGGCGAGGATGTCCTCGCTGATCAAATCAGATTGATGCGACATGACAGCCCCTTAGAAATAACCTTGACGTTTTTTGTCTTCCATCGAGCCTGCACCATCGTGGTCGATGACACGGCCCTGGCGCTCGGAAGTTCGCGTCAGGAGCATTTCCTGAATGATGTCCGTGAGGCTTTCGGCCTCGGACTCCACAGCGCCCGTCAACGGGTAGCAGCCAAGGGTACGGAAACGCACTTTCTTTTTGACGATGCGGGCTTTGTCTTCATCGCTCAGGTGTTCGAGGATGCGCTCGTCGTCGATCATGATCAGCGTGCCGTTCTTCTCGATGACTTCACGCTCGGCGGCGAAGTACAGCGGCACGATCGGAATGCCTTCCAGATAGATGTACTGCCAGATGTCCAGCTCGGTCCAGTTCGACAGCGGGAAGACGCGGATCGACTCGCCCTTGTTGACCTTGCCGTTGTAGACGTTCCACAGCTCGGGACGCTGGTTTTTCGGGTCCCAGCGGTGCTTGCTGTCGCGGAACGAGTACACGCGCTCCTTGGCGCGGGATTTCTCTTCATCGCGACGGGCACCACCGAAGGCAGCGTCGAAACCATGCTTGTCCAATGCCTGTTTCAGGCCTTCGGTCTTCATGATGTCGGTGTGCTTGGCACTGCCGTGGGTGAACGGGTTGATGCCTTGCGCAACGCCTTCCGGGTTGACGTGGGTGATCAGGTCCAGGCCCAGCTCGGCAACCATCTTGTCGCGGAAGCTGTACATCTCCTGGAATTTCCACTGGGTGTCGACGTGCATCACCGGAAACGGCAGCTTGCCGGGGAAGAAGGCCTTGCGTGCCAGGTGCAGCATCACGGCGGAGTCTTTACCGATGGAGTACAGCATCACCGGGTTGTCGAACTCGGCGGCCACCTCGCGGATGATGTGGATGCTTTCCGCCTCCAGCTGTTTCAGATGCGTCAGTTTGTCGACCATGGCTACTCACGAAATCTTTCTTATGAACGGCCAGCGGGCCGTGTTCGAGCGAGGAATCCTAGCACAGCGACCGCTTCTAATCAGGGCACCGACTAGATCGAAAGGGTATATGAATATGCCTGCCCGTTTGGGCAGCGCAGGCCACTGTGGGAGCGGGCTTGCTCGCGAAGGCGGTGTGTCAGTCAACACATCCGTTGAATGTTAATCCGCGTTCGCGAGCAAGCCCGCTCCCACATTTGATCCATGGTGTTCTTCAGATCGGATTCGGGCAATCGATAAAGATGTGCTCAAGGGCAAACCGTCGCGCCAGGTAATCGCCCAGCGCCTGCACGCCATAGCGCTCGGTGGCGTGGTGGCCGGCGGCGATAAAGCTGATGTCGTTTTCCCGGGCACTGTGGAAGGTTTGTTCGGAGGCTTCGCCGCTGAGGTACAAATCGACACCCGCCAGGACCGCCTGATCGATGTAGCCCTGGCCGCCACCGGTGCACCAGCCGACGCGGCGAATCATCGCGCTGCCTTCGACCAGCAATGGCTCACGGCCCATGACTTCCTGTACGCGACGGGCGAAATCACGCGGCGTCATGGGATCGTTCAACGAACCGACCAGACCGACGATTTTCAGATTGTCGGGATCGAGCGGGCCTTCGACAGTGATGTCGAGCTGACGCGCCAGTTGCACGTTGTTGCCGACATCCGGGTGCAGATCCAGCGGCAAGTGATAGGACAACAGGCTGATGTCGTGCTTGAGCAGAGTCTTCAAGCGACGTTGCTTCATACCGGTGATGCACGGGTTTTCGCCCTTCCAGAAGTAGCCGTGGTGTACCAGCACCAGATCGGCGTTGGCTTCAACCGCGGCATCGAGCAACGCTTGGCTCGCCGTGACGCCACTGACGATGCGCATTACTTGTGGCCGGCCTTCGACCTGCAGGCCGTTGGGGCAATAATCGGCAATCCTGGCGCTGTTGAGGTAACGGTCGGCTTCTTCGACGAGTGTGCTCAGGGCGACGGCCATAAAAGACTCCTAAATATCCCGTTCAGAGGCGCGCGTGGCCTCGTATAATGCGCGACATTATGGGCGGTCTCTAACCGCCTGCAACCTTTCAGGACGTGCTTAATGCTCAAGGCGCTGCGTTTTTCCGGCTGGCCGTTGTTGGCCGGCGTGCTTGTCGCTCTGTTAATCATCCAGCGTTACCCGCAGTGGGTCGGGCTTCCGAGCCTAGACGTCAACCTGCAACAAGCCCCGCAAACCACCAGCATGCAACAGGGTCCGGTGTCCTACTCCGACGCAGTGACCACCGCCGCGCCCTCGGTGGTGAACCTGTACACCACCAAAGTCATCAACAAACCCAGCCATCCGCTGTTTGAAGACCCGCAGTTCCGCCGTTTCTTCGGCGACAACTCGCCCAAACAGAAACGCATGGAATCGAGCCTCGGCTCCGGTGTGATCATGAGTCCGGAAGGCTACATTCTGACCAATAACCACGTGACCAGCGGCGCCGACCAGATCGTGGTGGCCCTCAAGGACGGACGTGAAACCCTGGCCCGGGTGATTGGCAGCGACCCGGAAACCGACCTGGCAGTGTTGAAGATCGACTTGAAGAATCTTCCTGCGATTACTGTTGGCCGTTCCGACAATATCCGCATCGGCGACGTGGCGCTGGCCATCGGCAACCCCTTCGGCGTCGGCCAGACCGTGACCATGGGCATCATCAGCGCCACCGGGCGCAATCAGTTGGGCCTGAACAACTACGAAGACTTCATTCAGACCGATGCAGCCATCAACCCCGGCAACTCCGGTGGCGCGCTGGTGGACGCCAACGGCAACCTGACCGGCATCAACACCGCGATTTTCTCCAAGTCCGGCGGCTCCCAGGGCATCGGTTTCGCGATTCCGGTAAAACTGGCGATGGAGGTGATGAAGTCGATCATCGAACACGGACAGGTGATTCGCGGCTGGCTGGGCATTGAAGTGCAACCATTGTCCCAGGAACTGGCGGAATCCTTTGGTCTGTCGGGACGTCCAGGTATCGTCGTCGCCGGGATTTTCCGCGACGGCCCGGCGCAGAAGGCCGGCCTGCAATTAGGCGATGTGATCCTCTCCATCGACGGCGAACCGGCCGGCGATGGTCGCCGTTCGATGAACCAGGTCGCACGGATCAAGCCGACCGATAAGGTCACGGTGTTGGTGATGCGCAACGGCAAGGAACTCAAGCTCACGGCAGAAATCGGCCTGCGTCCGCCACCCGCGCCGCTCAAGGAAAAAGAAGAGAACTAAAACTGGCCCGAGAATCTCGGGCTATTGGCAGACATTCTCATTAGACATGTTATATTGTTTCAATTACTGCAATTGGAACAACATAACATGTCGTCTCGAACAAAGGCTTCCCTCGTCGGATTCGCCTTCGGCCTGCTGGGAAATCCGCTCTTGGCCGAAGAATCCCGAACCCTCGAACTGGACGCCATCAGCGTCACTTCCGATTACGAATCCCCCACCGGTCCGGTCAATGGCTATCGCGCCACCCGCTCTTCCAGCGCGACAAAGACCGACACGGCCATCCGCGACATCCCGCAATCGATCAGCGTGATTCCTGCCAGCGTGCTCACGGACCTGGGCAGCACCAGCGTCGAACGCGCACTGGATTTTGCGGGTGGCGTTTCGAAGCAGAACAACTTTGGCGGCCTGACGCTTTACGAATACAGCGTGCGCGGCTTTACCACGTCGGAGTTTTACAAAGACGGTTTCAGCGCCAACCGCGGCTATCCGAGCACGCCGGACGTGGCCAACATCGAACGCATCGAGGTCCTCAAAGGCCCGGCGGCCAGCCTCTATGGGCGGGGCGATCCTGGTGGCACGGTGAACATTGTCACCAAGAAACCACAGGCCGACGCCTTCGCTACGCTGCAAACCAGCGCTGGCAGTTGGGATCGCTACCGAACCGCGCTGGACGTCAACACACCGCTGGATGAAAACGGCAATGTGTTGTCACGGGTCAATCTCGCCGTCGAGGACAACCACAGCTTCCGTGATCACGTCGACAGCCAGCGAGTGTTCGTGGCGCCCTCCTTCAGCTGGCAACTGAATCCCGAGACCAGCCTGTTGGTGGAGAGCGAATTTGTCCGGCACAGCTCCACCTTCGACCGGGGCATCGTCGCGCCGAACAACACCTGGAGCGGCGTTTCCCGTTCGACCTTCCTCGGCGAGCCCAATGACGGTGACATCGACAACCACAACAATCTGCTGCAGGCCGCGCTCGAACATCAGCTCAACGACACCTGGACGTTGCGTCTGGCCAGTCACTACAAGGAAGGCAAGCTCTGGGGTTTCGCTTCCGAGTCGCGCCCGCTGAATGCTGACGGTCATACCGTCAACCGTCGCTACCGCGAGCGTGACAACAACTGGCACGACAGCATCACCCAGCTCGAACTGCGCGGTCTGTTCGACCTCGGTGACTGGCAGCACGAACTGCTGATCGGCAGTGAGTACGAGAACTATCGCAAGGACGAGCGGGTCACGACCATTGCTGGCGGCCCCTATGCCATCGACATCTACAACCCGATCTACGGCCAGCCGAAACCCAACGGCGCGCACTCTGGCACAGACTTCTTCGAACACGTCGAAAGCCGAGCGCTGAACCTGCAGGATCAAATCATCTTCACCGACAAGCTGCGGGGCATGCTTGGTGCGCGCTTCGAACAGTTCGAGCAGCGCATCGACGACCACTCCCGCAGCGCCTCCAGTCGCCAGCGTCACGATGCCCTGACCCAACGGGCCGGGCTGCTCTATCAATTGACACCTGAAGTGGGCCTGTTCGCCAATGCCTCCACCTCGTTCAAACCCAATAACGGCCTGGACGCCGCCGGCAAATCCTTCGACCCGGAAGAAGGCGTCGGCTATGAAGTCGGCATCAAGAGCGAGCTGTTCGATCAGCGCGTGAGCAGCACCCTCGCCGCTTTCCATATCGAGAAGGAAAACGTCCTCGCCCTTGATCCAGGCACCGACACCAGTCGCGCCATGGGCAAGGCGCGCAGCCGCGGTTTCGATTGGCAAGTCGCCGGGCAAGTTACTGATGCGGTAAGGGTGATCGGCGCCTTCGCCTACATCGACGCTGAAGTCACCCAGGGCGACAAGGTCATTCCCACAGGCAGCCGAATTCTCGGCGTGGCCAAACGCAGCGGCAGCCTGTTGGGCGTTTACGAATTTCAGGACGGCCATCTGCGCGGTTCGGACGTCGGCGCAGCCTTCACTTATGTGGGCGACCGCTCGGGCGAAGCCGGTAGCGACTTCGAGCTGCCGGCCTACCACACCGTCGACCTGCTCGCCCATTACAAGGCCAGCGAAAACGTCACGGTGGGGCTGAACCTGAACAATGTTTTCGACGAGAAATACTTCGAGCGCTCGTACAGCAACTACTGGGTAAACCCCGGTGAGCCGCGCAATTTCACCGTCAGTCTGACACTCACTCTGTAAAAGGACGCCCCTATGCACCCTCTCAAACCCCTGGCGCTACTCGGCTTGCTGTTCGCCACTCAGGTCTCGGCCCATGGTCTTTGGACCGAACAACGCCGCGGTAACATCGAAGTGATCTACGGCCATGGCGCTGAAGACAATGCGTTCAAGGCCCAGAAAATCAGCGGCGCCTGGGCCTACGACGGCAATGGAAAAATGATTCCGGTCACGGTGCAGCGCCTGGCCGATCACGCACGCCTGCAACCGCTGAAACCACCCGCCGTCATCGCGGTGGCACTGAACAACGGCATGTGGTCGCAAACCGCTGACAAAAAATGGATCAACGAGGGACGCAGCAAAGTGCCCGGCGCCATCGAGGCCACGGAAACATTCAAGTACAGCCTGGCGATTTATCAGCCGGGGGCGAAGCTGCCGAAACTTGATCAGATCAAGTTGCTGATCCAGCCGGAAGTCGATCCGCTGACCGTCGGACCGGGCCAGTCGTTGCCGGTCCGGGTGTTACTGGATGGCAAACCGGCGGCAGGTGTGAAGCTGGTTGGCGACTATCGGAACGCGCCGAACACCCTGACCACCGAAACCGATAAGGACGGTCGGGCGCAGGTGCTGGTGCGTAATGAAGGGTTGAATGTGATCTCGGCGCAGGTGGAAGTGCCGGTGAAGGACAGCGCGGATGTGAATAGCCGAGGGTTGTTCAGTTCGCTGACGTTCCTGGGCGAGCCGCATCACGAGTAAAGCCATTACAAAAAAACTGTGGGGGCGAGCCTGCTCGCGAAAGCGGTTTAACCGTCAACGATGATGTTGAAGGTTATGGCCTCTTCGCGAGCAGGCTCGCTCCCATAGTTCCTGTACTGGTTTAAAGGTCGCCGAGGCCGTCGATCAAGGCCTGATTCTGCTCCGGCGTACCAATCGAGATCCGCAGGAACTGCGCAATCCGCTCCTGCTTGAAGTGCCGCACGATCACGCCCTGCTCGCGCAGCTTCGCCGCCAGCCCCGCCGCATCGTGCTGCGGGTGACGGGCAAAAATAAAGTTCGCCGCCGACGGCAGCACTTCAAAGCCTTTGGCCTGTAATTGCGCGACCACCCATTCACGGTGCTCGATCACCAGACGACAGGTCTTGTCGAAATACTCACGGTCCTCGAAAGCCGCCGCCGCGCCGACATTCGCCATGCGATCCAATGGATAGGAGTTGAAGCTGTTCTTGATTCGCTCCAGCGCCTCGATCAGGTCCGGATGCCCCACCGCCAGGCCGACACGCAGACCGGCCAGCGAACGGGACTTGGACAAGGTCTGCGTCACCAGCAGATTCGGATAACGGTCAACCAGACTGATCGCCGTTTCCCCACCAAAGTCGATATAAGCCTCGTCCACCACGACCACCGAGTCCGGGCTGGCCTTGAGGATCTGCTCGACAGCGTCCAGCGCCAAGAGGCAACCGGTCGGTGCGTTCGGGTTGGGGAAGATGATCCCGCCGTTCGGTTTGGCGTAATCCGCCGGGTTGATCTGGAATTGCTCATCCAGCGGCACCGCGTCGAACTTGATGCCGTACAACCCGCAGTAAACCGGATAGAAGCTGTAGCTGATGTCCGGGAACAACAGCGGCTGATCGTGCTGCAGCAAGCCGTGGAAGATGTGCGCCAGGACTTCGTCGGAACCGTTGCCGAGGAATACCTGGTTGCTCTGAACGCCGTAGTATTTGGCCACGGCGTTTTTCAGCACGTCACTGTTCGGGTCCGGGTACAGGCGCAGGTTGTCGTTCAGTTCGGTCTGCATCGCAGCCAGGGCCTTGGGCGACGGACCGTACGGGTTTTCGTTGGTGTTGAGTTTCACCAGTTTTGCCAGTTTCGGCTGCTCGCCCGGTACGTAAGGCACCAGATTCTTGACGAACGGGCTCCAGAATTTACTCATGCTCAGTTCCCCTGCTTGTCGTCAATGATGCGGTACTCGGCGCTGCGCGCATGAGCGCTCAGCGATTCGCCACGGGCCAGCACCGAGGCGGTCTTGCCCAGCTCGGAAGCCCCGGCTTCGGAGCAGAAGATGATCGACGAACGCTTCTGGAAATCGTACACACCCAGCGGCGAAGAGAACCGCGCCGTACCGGAAGTCGGCAATACGTGGTTGGGACCTGCGCAGTAGTCGCCCAGGGCTTCGGAGGTGTGGCGGCCCATGAAGATCGCGCCGGCGTGGCGGATCTGCGGCAACCAGGCCTGCGGATCGGCGACCGATAACTCAAGGTGCTCTGGCGCGATGCGGTTGGCCACTTCCATGGCCTGTTCCATGTCACGCACCTGAATCAGCGCGCCACGGCCATTGATCGAGGTTTCGATGATCGCGGCGCGCTCCATGGTCGGCAGCAGTTTGGTAATGCTGGCGGCGACCTGGTCGAGGAATGCGGCATCCGGGCTGACCAGAATCGCCTGGGCGTCCTCGTCGTGCTCGGCCTGGGAGAACAGGTCCATGGCGATCCAGTCCGGATCGGTCTTGCCGTCGCATACCACGAGGATCTCCGACGGGCCGGCGATCATGTCGATACCGACCTGGCCAAACACGTGGCGCTTGGCTGTGGCGACATAGATATTTCCTGGGCCCACCACCTTATCGACCTTCGGCACGCTTTCGGTACCGTAGGCCAATGCAGCGACCGCTTGCGCGCCACCAATGGTGAACACGCGGTCCACACCGGCGATGCAGGCAGCGGCCAGCACCAGTTCGTTGATTTCACCGCGCGGGGTCGGCACCACCATGACCACTTCGGCCACACCGGCAACCTTGGCCGGAATCGCGTTCATCAGTACCGACGACGGGTACGACGCCTTGCCGCCCGGAACGTACAAGCCGGCGCGGTCCAGCGGCGTGACCTTTTGGCCCAGCACGGTACCGTCTGCTTCGGTGTAGCTCCAGGAGTCCTGTTTCTGCTTTTCGTGATAGCTGCGCACGCGGGCCGCGGCTTTTTCCAGGGCCTCGCGCTGCTCAACGGTGATACGTGTGAGCGCCAGCTCCAGACGTTCGCGCGGCAGGATCAGGTCGGCCATGGATTTCACGTCCAGGCCATCGAACTGGCGGGTGAAATCCACCAACGCCGCATCGCCACGCTCGCGCACGGCTTTAATGATGTCCAGCACGCGCTGATTGACCGAGTCGTCAGACACACTTTCCCAGCTCAGCAGATGATCCAGATGATGTGCGAAATCCTGGTCAGCAGCGTTGAGTCGGCGAATTGCAGTCGGTGCGGTCATAGCGTGAGCCTCATAGAATTGGCAAAAACTCAGGCGCCCTAACTTAGCAGTCGTTTCCGCTTGGGCACCTGAGAATTCTGGCTATGAGGCGGATAGACGGGCGCGCCTTGCGGTCGCGCAGGTGAATCAGCCGCGGTGTCGAGACTCCACTGCCTTGCGCAGGGTGTCGATCAACGCCTGGATACGGGCGTGCTGCATTTTCATCGAAGCTTTATTGACGATCAGCCGGGAGCTGATGGCGGCAATGAAATCCTGTGGCTCCAGGCCGTTGGCCCGCAGCGTGTTGCCGGTGTCGACGACGTCGATGATCTTGTCGGCCAGACCGATCAGCGGTGCCAGTTCCATCGAGCCGTACAGCTTGATGATGTCGACCTGGCGGCCCTGTTCGGCGTAGTAACGCTTGGCAACGTTGACGAACTTGGTGGCGATACGCAGGCGGCCCTTGGGCTCGATCGCACCGACCTTGCCGGCGGTCATCAGTTTGCACTGGGCAATCTGCAGGTCCAGCGGCTCGTACAGGCCCTGGCCACCGTATTCCATCAGCACGTCTTTACCGGCGACGCCCAGGTCGGCGGCACCATGCTCGACATACGTCGGCACGTCGGTGGCACGCACGATCAGCAGGCGTACATCTTCCTGGGTCGTGGGGATGATCAGCTTGCGGCTCTTGTCCGGATTCTCGGTCGGCACGATGCCCGCTTCAGCCAAAAGCGGCAGGGTGTCGTCAAGGATGCGGCCCTTGGACAGTGCGATGGTCAACATGGGAAACGTCAGTCCTTATCAGGCTACTGATGCCCGGTCGCAAACGGCGCCGGACACGCATCGAGGCTGTTAAAGCCTCGACTTGAAACAAAACCAACGGGCACATCCATATGCCCATGCCGCAGAAACTAGCCCGGAACGCGACGGATCTTGGCGCCCAGCATCTGCAGTTTCTCTTCGATGCACTCGTAACCACGGTCGATGTGGTAGATGCGGTCGATCAGGGTGTCACCTTCGGCGATGAGCGCCGAGATCACCAGGCTGGCCGAAGCACGCAAGTCGGTGGCCATGACTGGCGCGCCCTTGAGCTTTTCGGTGCCGGTGACAATGGCGGTGTTGCCTTCGACCTGGATCTTGGCGCCCATGCGGTGCAGTTCGTAAACGTGCATAAAGCGGTTTTCGAAGATCGTCTCGATCACAGCGCCGGTGCCTTCGGCAATGGCGTTGAGGGAGATGAACTGCGCCTGCATGTCGGTCGGGAACGCCGGATACGGAGCGGTCCGCACGTTGACGGCTTTAGGCCGCTTGCCGTGCATGTTCAGCTCGATCCAGTCCTCACCGCAGTTGATTTCTGCGCCCGATTCACGAAGTTTTTCCAGCACGGCTTCGAGGATGGTCGGATCGGTGTCCTTGACCTTCACACGACCGCCGGTCACGGCAGCGGCAACCAGGTAGGTGCCGGTTTCGATACGGTCAGGCATCACTTTGTAAGTGGTTGTGTGCAGACGTTCGACGCCATCGATGGTGATGGTGTCGGTGCCCGCGCCGGAAACCTTGGCGCCCATGGCGTTCAGGAAGTTCGCCAGGTCGACCACTTCAGGTTCGCGCGCGGCGTTTGCCAGTACGCTGCGACCCTTGGCCAGCGCGGCGGCCATCATGATGTTTTCGGTACCGGTCACACTGACGGTGTCGAAGAAGAAGTGCGCACCGCGCAGGCCGCCTTCAGGGGCCTTGGCCTTGATGTAGCCGCCTTCGACGTCGATGATCGCGCCCATGGCTTCCAGGCCGCGGATGTGCAGGTCAACCGGACGCGAACCGATGGCGCAACCGCCAGGCAGTGCGACTTCCGCCTCACCGAAACGGGCAACCATCGGGCCCAGTACCAGGATCGACGCACGCATGGTTTTAACCAGTTCGTACGGAGCGATCAGGGTCTTGATGGTGCGTGGATCGATTTCGACGGCCAGTTTTTCGTCGATCACCGGCTCGATCCCCATGCGACCGAACAGTTCGATCATGGTGGTGATGTCGTGCAGGTGCGGCAGGTTGGCAACGGTCACCGGACCATCGCACAGCAGGGTGGCAGCCAGGATCGGCAGGGCAGAGTTCTTTGCCCCGGAGATGCGGATTTCGCCGTCAAGACGAGCACCGCCAGTAATAATCAATTTATCCATAAGAATCTCGACGCCCTTGGGCTCAGGTGCGCTCGGCCCAGGCCGCGCTGCTGAAAAATTTCATAGTGACCGCATGGATGCTGCCATCGGTGATCCATGGGTTCAAATGGGCATAGATCTGCTGCTGACGCTTGACCGGGCTCAACGCCGCCAGTTCATCGCTAATCACATTCAGCTGGAAATTGCAGCCTTCGCCTTCAACTTCCACCCTTGTATTAGGCAGCTTTCCTTCAAGGAAGCTCTTCACTTCTACGGCCTGCATGCTCAACCTCAATCGGCGCCCTGTGCGCGCGGGTCGGACATCATACAAAAAAGCCCCTCGCCTGCGAACCCCGCGAAGCAGGACTCTGACGGGGGGCTTCTTTATCGATGCGGGTTAGGAATGCGCCAATAGCTCGGTCAGCTCACTGACCTGAGCAATTTCGCGCATGTCTTCTGGCATCTCGCGGATGCTCAGCGACTTGCCGGCCGCCTGAGCATCGCGCATGAAACACAGCAACAAGGATAGACCGACGCTGCTGGACTTGGTCACCGCTGAACAATCGACCACCAGAGACGCGGCCTTGCTCGCCTTGATCAACGCCTGCCCCTGCTCTCGCAAGCCTGGGCCGGTGCGGTAATCCAGCACGCCGCTGAGCCGCAGCTCGCCGGCTTCGTCCATCAGGACTGCCGACTCACTCATTGGGTTTGTTTCTCGGTGGATTGTTCAGCGGTTTCCTTGGCCTTGGCGACTTCCCCGGCCCAACCGTTGATGGTCTTGTCCAGGTCATTGCCATTGCGCTGCATCGCATCGGCGAACTGATCGCGGAACAATTTGCCGATGTTGATGCCGTTGATGATGACGTTACGCAGTTTCCACTCGCCACCGACCTTTTCCAGGGTGTAGGACACCGGATAGACCGCGCCATTGCTGCCTTTGACGGTCATGCCGACGCTGGTGCGCTCGCCCGACTCGTCCTTGGCAGGATCAACGGTGATGCCCTGATTGTTGTATTCGAGCAAGGCATTGCCATAGAACTGAAACAGACCCTTTTTGAAGTTTTCTTCAAAGGTCTTCATTTGCTCAGGCGTGGCCTTGCGCGAGTATTTGACCGTCATGATGCTCTTGGAAATACCCTCGGCATCCACGACAGGCCCGACAATGCTGTTGAGCGCCGCATAGAAATCCTGCGGATCCTGCTTGTACTTTTCTTTGTTTGCAGCCAGATCGGCCAGCAAACGGTTGGTGGTGTCCTGTACCAGTTCGTGCGCGGAAGGCGCCGCCGCGGCGTTAGCCATCAACGGCAAGGCCGCGAGTAATACCAACAGGCCACGTCGCAAGGTAGAGATCATTTAAACATTCCTCATTTGGCGTCTTTGCTAACGGTATTGAGAAGGAACTTGCCGATCAGGTCCTCGAGTACCAGCGACGACTGGGTATCGTGGATGGTCCCGCCATCCTTGAGCAGGGCTTCTTCCCCGCCCACGCTGATACCGATGTACTTCTCGCCCAGCAGGCCAGCGGTCAGGATAGATGCAGTGGAGTCGGCAGGCAGGTTATCTACGCGCTTTTCCAGTTGCATGGTCACTCGACCGGTGAAGCTGTCGCGGTCCAGATCGATTGCCGTGACCTTGCCGATGGTCACTCCGGCCATGGTCACTTTAGCTCTGACAGTCAAACCGGCGATATTGTCGAAATACGCATAAAGTTTATAAGTTTCGGTGCTCGGGCTCGGGGACAGGCCGCTGACCCGCAGCGCCAGCAACAGCAAAGCCAGGATGCCAGCCAGCAAGAAAAGGCCGACACCGATTTCCAGGGTGCGGTTTTGCATCAGAAATCTCCAAACATCAAGGCGGTCAAAATAAAGTCCAGGCCGAGGATTGCCAGAGAGGCATACACCACGGTCTTGGTAGTGGCACGACTGATCCCTTCGGAAGTGGGCTCGCAGTCATAGCCTTGGAATACGGCAATCCAGGTCACGACGAAGGCAAACACCATGCTTTTGATGATGCCGTTGAGCACATCGTCAGCAAAGGTCACGCTGTTTTGCATGTTCGACCAGTAGGAGCCTTCATAAACGCCCAGCCAGTCGACGGCTACCCACGAACCGCCCCAGATGCCCACCACGCTGAAGATCATCGCCAGCACCGGCAGGGAAATGAAGCCGGCCCACAGGCGTGGGGCAATGATGTACTTGAGCGGGTCGACCCCGATCATTTCCAGGCTGGACAACTGTTCGGTGGACTTCATGTTGCCGATCTCGGCGGTCAACGCCGAACCGGCACGCCCGGCAAACAGCAAGGCCGTCACCACCGGACCCAATTCGCGCAACAGGGTCAGCGCAACCATCTGCCCTACCGCCTGCTCCGAACCGTAGCTGGACAGGATATTGAAGCCCTGCAGCGCCAGCACCATACCGATGAAAATCCCGGAAACCACGATGATCACCAGCGACATCACGCCGACGGAATGAAGCTGCTTGACCAGCAGGCCGAAACCACCGCCGATGCCGCCGCGGCCGAGCAATGCGTGAAACAGGAACAGGGTCGAGCGACCGAACACCGCAACGGTGTCGATTCCGGCCAGACCGAACCGACGTACGCGTTCTATTAATGAAATTCTGCGCATCAGCGGCGCTTCCCCAGGAGATCTGCGCGGTAATCCGGCGCTGGAAAGTGGTACGGAACCGGGCCGTCGGGATCGCCAGTCATGAACTGACGGATGCGCGGGTCGTCCGATTTCATCAGTTCATCAGGCGTGCCCTGCCCCAATACCTGCCCATCACCCACCACATAGATGTAATCGGCAATGCTCGCCGTCTCGGCCAAGTCGTGGGAAACCACGATACTGGTGATCCCCAGCGCATCGTTGAGCAGGCGGATCAGGCGCACCAGCACCCCCATGGCGATAGGGTCCTGGCCGACGAAGGGCTCGTCATACATGAGAATCTGCGGATCAAGCGCAATCGCCCGCGCCAGCGCCACACGACGCTTCATGCCGCCGGACAGTTCGTCGGGCATCAGCTCGATGGCGCCACGCAAGCCAACGGCCTGCAATTTGAGCAGGACGATATCGCGGATCATCTCTTCCGGCAGCTGGGTATGAATGCGCAGCGGAAAGGCCACGTTCTCGAACACATCGAGATCGGTAAACAGCGCACCACTCTGAAATAGCACGCCCATGTGCTTGCGGGCATCGAACAGGTCGCTGCGCGAGAGCTTCGGCAGGTTCTGACCGTTGACCCAGACTTCGCCCTTGGTAGGTCGCAACTGCGCGCCCATCAACCGCAGCAGCGTAGTCTTGCCACACCCTGAAGGCCCCATGATGCCGGTGACCTTGCCGCGGGGAATACGGATATCGACGTTATTGAAAATGCTGCGCGCACCGCGCTTGAAGGTCAGTCCCTTCAGCTCGACCGCGTAGGCGTTATCGGCACTCATCTAAACTCCTTGCGATGCAGCCTCTCACTCGGACGCCTGACTTCCTGACGAAAGCACATACTCCCGGGCGGGCCGAACTGGCGGCGAACTATATCACTGCAAACGCCACGCGCCCAAGGTCATTGCCCGACCAAGTTCAGCAATATGAACAGCCAAACGCTTCATTTAGACGGATTAAGCAATAAGGAATGACAATGCGCGACGAACTTGCGTGAGGGTTTCGATCATAACCGCTATAATCGCCGCCTTTTCATCAGGCTAAACGATTTCCGACATGAGCCAATCCAGCGACCTGATTCAATCCGCCCAACGTACCATCCGCCTCGAAGTGGAAGCCGTACAAGGCTTGCTGCCGCACATCGACGCAGATTTCGTACGCGCTTGCGAAATGATTCTGGCCAGCAAAGGCCGCGTAGTCGTGGTCGGCATGGGCAAGTCCGGGCATATCGGCAGCAAGATCGCTGCAACCCTGGCCAGCACCGGCACCACGGCATTTTTTGTTCACCCGGCGGAAGCCAGTCACGGTGACATGGGCATGATCACACGCGACGACATCATCCTCGCGCTGTCGAACTCCGGCTCCACCAATGAAATCATCACCCTGCTGCCACTGATAAAGCGCCTGGGCATCCAACTGATCAGCGTGACAGGCAATCCCGATTCGCCGCTGGCCAAGGCCGCCGAGGTCAACCTCAATGTGCATGTCGAGCATGAAGCCTGCCCACTGAACCTGGCGCCCACCTCTTCGACTACCGCCGCGCTGGTCATGGGCGATGCCCTGGCCGTGGCCCTGCTGGAAGCCCGTGGGTTTACTGCCGAAGACTTCGCCTTTTCCCATCCCGGCGGCGCATTGGGCCGCCGCCTGCTGCTGAAAGTGGAAAACGTCATGCACGCCGGGCAAGAGCTGCCACAGGTTCAGCGCGGTACCCTGCTCAAGGATGCCCTGATGGAAATGACCCGAAAGGGACTGGGCATGACTGTAATCCTTGAAGCAGACGGCAAACTGGCCGGGATCTTCACCGACGGTGATTTGCGCCGCACCCTGGATCGCACAATCGATATCCACAGCGTCACCATCGATCAGGTCATGACCGCCCACGGCAAGACCGCCCGCGCCGAAATGCTCGCCGCCGAGGCCCTGAAAATCATGGAAGACCATAAAATCAACGCGCTGGTGGTGGTCGATGGCGAGGACCGCCCAGTCGGCGCCTTGAACATGCACGACTTGCTGCGCGCGGGAGTAATGTAATGAACACGGACCTGCTGAAGCGCGGCCAACAGATCAAACTGGCGGTGTTCGATGTCGACGGCGTCCTCACCGACGGACGCCTGTACTTCCTCGAAGACGGCAGCGAATTCAAGACGTTCAACACCCTCGATGGCCAGGGCATCAAGATGCTGATGGCCGCCGGCGTCCAGACAGCCATTATCAGCGGCCGCAAGACCCCGGTGGTCGAGCGGCGAGCGAAGAACCTCGGCATTCCACACCTGTACCAGGGACGCGAAGACAAATTGGTGGTGCTTGACGAGCTACTTGGCCAACTCAACCTAAGCTATGAACAGGTTGCCTACCTTGGCGACGACCTGCCTGATCTGCCGGTGATTCGCCGCGTAGGCTTGGGAATGGCAGTCGCCAATGCCGCCAGTTTCGTGCGCGAACACGCCCATGGCATCACCCAGGCCCGCGGCGGCGAAGGTGCCGCCCGCGAATTCTGCGAATTGATCCTGCGCGCCCAGGGCCGCCTCGATGCGGCCAATGCCGCGTACCTGTGAGCCAGACATGCTGAGCAAAAAGATTCGCAACATCCTGGTATTCGGTTGCATCGCGGCGATTTTCGCCGCGGTCGGCTACTGGAACATCAGCCCGGAACGCTTCCTCGACAAGCCTGCTGTGCAAGTCGACAACAGCGCAATCGACTATTACGCCATCAATGCCCACAGCGTGCAGTTCCTGCCAGATGGCAAACTGCAATACGAAATGACGTCGGACAAGGTCGAACACCTCAAAGCCACCCAAGTGACCTTGCTGACCAATCCCGACCTGAACATGTTCCGCGGTACCGAGTTCCCGTGGCACGTCCAGAGCGAAAAGGGTGAAGTCAACCCCGATGGCACACAGGTCGAACTGATCGATTCGGTACGCATCACGCGTTTCGACGAGAAAAACCGCAGGACCCTGATTACCACCACTCGCATGACAGTGTTCCCGCAGCAGCAATATGCGCAGACCGAGCAACCCGTTAGAATCGACGGCGCTGGTGGCGTATCGACAGGCAACGGAATGAAAGCGTACTTGAAAGAAAGCAGGATACACCTGCTCTCGAACGTAAGAGGACAGTATGAGGCTCGTTAAAACCCTCCCTATTTTGCTCAGTCTGGGCGCGGCACTGGGAAGCGTGAGCGCCTGGGCTCTGCCGGATGACCAACAGCAGCCTATCCGCATTCAGGCCGACGACGCCCAGCTGGACGACAAGAACGGTATCGCCACCTACACGGGCGACGTGATCATCACCCAAGGCTCGATGAAGGTCACAGGCAACAAAGTGACCATGACCCGCGCATCTAACGGCGATATCGATGTGGTGACGTCGGTGGGCAACCTCGCCTACTTCGAACAAGTGCAAACCGCGGGCGATGCCAAGCCTGTTCAAGGCTGGGGCGTGACCATCCAGTATCATGCAACGCAAAACCGCGTTGTGCTGATCGATCGCGCCAAAGTCGTCGACAAGGACAACAACGTCACCCAGGGCGAAAAAATCGTCTACGACACCGTTAAAAAGCTGGCCAGCGCCGGTCGCGCCACAGGCAGCAAAGTCACCGAAGCGCGCCCACGCATCGACATGGTGATCCAGCCGAAAAAGAAAACCGACGAGCAAAAGGCCCAGTAATGGCAACTCTGAAAGCTCAGCATCTGGCCAAGAGCTACAAGAGCCGCCAGGTCGTGCGTGACGTGAGCCTGTCCATCGACAGCGGTCAGATCGTCGGCCTGCTTGGCCCCAACGGCGCCGGCAAGACCACCTGCTTCTACATGATCGTAGGCCTGGTAAGGGCCGATCAGGGCCGCGTCCTGATCGACGACCTGGACGTCAGCCACCAGCCTATGCACGGTCGCGCGAAGGCCGGTATCGGCTATCTGCCGCAAGAAGCGTCGATCTTCCGCAAACTGTCGGTGGCCGACAACATCATGGCCATCCTCGAGACCCGCAAGGAACTCGACAAGGCCGATCGTCGCCAGGAGTTGGAAAGCCTGCTGCAGGAGTTCCACATCAGCCACATCCGCGACAACCTCGGCATGAGCCTGTCCGGTGGCGAACGCCGCCGCGTGGAAATCGCCCGCGCACTGGCCACCAACCCGAAATTCATCCTGCTCGACGAACCCTTCGCCGGCGTGGACCCGATTTCGGTGGGCGACATCAAACAGATCATCCACCACCTCAAGGCCAAGGGCATTGGCGTGCTGATCACTGACCACAACGTCCGTGAAACCCTGGATATCTGCGAAACAGCCTATATCGTCAACGATGGCCAACTGATCGCCGAAGGCGACTCCGACACCATCCTGGCCAACGATCTGGTCAAGGAAGTGTACCTGGGCCATGAGTTCCGCCTGTAAGCACTGAGCTGGCTAGTCGACCGAGCGCTTGTCTCGATAAAAATCAATACTTTTTTATTGTTACAGCGCTCTAGGCAAGCACCGCAACTTCGGGCATATAATTTGCTTATGTTTGGCGCTCCGGCGCCCCTGTAGTGGATGGCGCATGTGCGCCGGCGAATAAGGTGTTAAGCCCCTGCCATGAAACCATCGCTAGTCTTGAGAATGGGCCAGCAGCTGACGATGACACCGCAGCTGCAACAGGCCATCCGCCTGCTCCAATTGTCGACCCTGGACCTGCAGCAGGAAATCCAGGAGGCCCTGGAGTCCAATCCGATGCTCGAGCGCCAGGAAGAAGGCGACGACTTCGACAACACCGACCCCTTGGCCGACAACGCCGAACAGAAGCCCAACACCGACATCCAGGAACCCTCCTACCAGGAAAGCGCGCCGACGGTTGATAACCTCGACGAAGGCGACTGGAACGAACGCATCCCCAACGAACTTCCTGTCGATACGGCATGGGAAGACGTCTACCAGACCAGCGCCAGCAACCTTCCCAGCAACGATGATGACGAGTGGGACTTCACCACCCGCACATCAGCCGGTGAAAGCCTTCAAAGCCACTTGCTCTGGCAGCTGAACCTGGCCCCGATGTCCGACACTGACCGGCTGATTGCCGTGACCCTGATCGACTGCATCAACAATCAGGGCTATCTGGACGAAACGCTCGAGGAAATCCTCGAAGCCTTCGATCCGGAACTGGACATCGAACTGGACGAGATCGAAGCCGTCCTGCACCGCATCCAGCAATTCGAACCCGCCGGCATCGGCGCCCGTAACCTGGGTGAATGCCTGTTGCTGCAATTGCGCCAGCTGCCTGCCAAAACACCCTGGCTGGCCGAGGCCAAACGCCTGGTCACCGATTACATCGACTTGCTCGGCAGCCGTGACTACAGCCAGCTGATGCGCCGCATGAAGCTCAAGGAAGACGAACTGCGCCAGGTCATCGAACTGGTCCAGAGCCTCAATCCGCGCCCGGGCTCGCAGATCGAGTCCACCGAAGCCGAATATGTGGTCCCGGACGTGATCGTGCGCAAGGACAACGAGCGCTGGCTGGTAGAGCTCAACCAGGAGTCTGTGCCACGACTGCGGGTCAACGCCCAGTACGCAGGCTTCGTGCGCCGCGCCGATACCAGTGCCGACAACACCTTCATGCGCAATCAGCTGCAGGAAGCCCGCTGGTTCATCAAGAGCCTGCAAAGCCGCAACGAAACCCTGATGAAAGTAGCCACCCAGATCGTCGAGCATCAGCGCGGCTTCCTGGAGTATGGCGACGAGGCGATGAAGCCGTTGGTCCTGCATGACATCGCTGAAGCGGTCGGCATGCACGAGTCGACGATCTCACGGGTGACCACGCAGAAATTCATGCATACCCCCCGGGGTATTTATGAACTGAAATACTTTTTCTCCAGTCACGTCAGCACCTCCGAAGGCGGCGAATGCTCGTCCACGGCGATCCGCGCGATCATCAAAAAACTGGTTGCCGCGGAAAATCAGAAAAAGCCGTTGAGTGACAGCAAGATCGCTGGTTTACTGGAGGCACAAGGCATTCAGGTGGCTCGCCGCACCGTCGCCAAGTACCGCGAATCCCTCGGGATCGCGCCTTCGAGCGAACGCAAGCGATTGATGTAGAGCCACGCCACAGCGTTCCAGTGGCAGATCATCTGATCTGCCGCTTTATGCACTGGCAACGAAGGAGAAGCTGTATGCAAGTCAACATCAGTGGACACCAACTGGAAGTGACCGAACCTCTTCGCACCTACATCGGCGAAAAACTCGAACGATTGGAGCGACATTTCGACAAGATCACCAACGTGCAGGTCACGATGACGGTCGAAAAGCTGAAGCAGAAAATCGAAGCCACGCTGCATATTCCCGGCAATGAAGTGGTCGCGAACGCGGAACATACCGATATGTACGCGGCGATCGACGCCTTGACCGACAAGCTGGATAAACAACTCAAAAAGCATAAGGAAAAGACCCAGAGCCTCCTCCAGGGCGCTACCGGTCGTTAACACTCCCAACCCATGATCCGACTTGAAAGCATCCTGACCCCCGGCCGTTCCCTGGTGAACGTGCCGGGCGGCAGTAAAAAGAAAGCCCTAGAGCAAATTGCCAACCTTATCCATCGCGAAGTGCCGGATCTGGAGATGCAAGATGTCTTCGAGGCTTTGATCGCCCGCGAAAAACTCGGCTCGACCGGTTTTGGCAACGGCATCGCCATTCCTCATTGCCGCCTCAAGGGATGCAATGCGCCCATCAGCGCCTTGATGCACCTGGATGCCCCTATAGATTTCGACGCCATCGACGGCGCGCCGGTTGACCTGCTGTTTGTGCTACTGGTCCCGGAAGCCGCCACCGATGCGCACCTTGAGTTGTTGCGCCAGATTGCCAGCATGCTCGACCGCAAGGACGTGCGCGACAAACTGCGCAGCGCCCCGAGCAATCAAGCCTTGTATCAGGTTGTCCTGGACGAGCAAAACGGGCAGTAATCATGCGCTTGATCATCGTCAGCGGCCGATCCGGCTCAGGTAAAAGCACCGCCCTCGATGTGCTCGAGGACAACGGCTACTACTGCATCGACAACCTGCCTGCCGGGTTGCTGCCGGAACTGGCCGAACGTGCGTTGATTCATACCGAGCTGTCACAGCCGCTGGTTGCCGTATCCATCGATGCGCGCAACCTGCCAAGCCATCTATCGCGGTTTCCCGAGCTGCTGGAAGAAGTACGCAGCCGTCACATCCAGTGCGATGTGCTGTATCTGGATGCCGACGAAGAAACCCTGCTCAAACGCTTCTCGGAAACCCGCCGTCGCCACCCGCTGAGCAGCGCCAATCGCTCGCTGGCCGAAGCAATCACCGACGAAACGAGCCTGCTCGGCCCCATTGCCGACCTGGCCGATCTCAAGATCAATACCACCAACCTGAACCTGTATCAGCTGCGCGATACCATCAAGCTGCGCCTGCTGAACCAGCCGGAGCCAGGAACAGCGTTCCTGGTGGAGTCTTTCGGCTTCAAGCGCGGCATGCCGGTCGACGCCGACCTGGTGTTCGATGTGCGCTGCTTGCCCAACCCTTACTGGAAACCGGAGTTACGCGCGCAGTCCGGACTTGATCAGCCGGTGGCCGAGTACCTGGCGGCACAGCCGGATGTCGAAGAGATGTTCCAGGACATCTCCACGTACCTGCTCAAATGGCTACCCCGCTTTGCTGCCAGCAACCGCGCGTATGTCACCATTGCCATCGGTTGCACCGGCGGGCATCACCGCTCTGTCTACCTGACCGAACGTCTGGGCAAGACCCTGCAGCAATCCCTGAAGAACGTCCAGGTCCGCCACCGCGACCTCAGCTAAAGGATTCACATCGCGATGCCTGCTCTGGAAATCGAAATCATCAATAAGCTGGGCTTGCATGCCCGGGCGTCTGCAAAGTTCGTTGGGGTTGCCGGCCAATTCAAGGAATGCACGATCAGGGTTGGACGCACACCAGAATCCACCGTCGACGGCAAAAGCATCATGGCCATGATGATGCTCGCCGCCGGCAAGGGCACCAAAATCCATCTGAGCACGGAAGGCGAACAGGCACAGGAGGCGATGGAAGCACTGGTGGCCTTGATCAACAATTACTTCGACGAAGGCGAGTAAACGCCGCGGCTTTGTGGCGAGCGCCGCATCCATCACCTTCATCAAGCAAAACAGCGCTCTTGTTTCTGTGTTGCCCGGGATTGCGTGAAGAACCAAAAAAAGGCGTGCCACCCATTGGGTGGCACGCCTTTTTGTATCACGGGAAGAATTAACTGCCCGCTACGGTCATCCGCTCGATCAACACCGAACCGGTGCGGATGTTGCTGCGAAGTTCGAGATCATTACCGACCGCGACAATCTGTTTGAACATGTCACGCATGTTGCCGGCGATAGTCACCTCCTGGACCGCGAACTGGATTTCACCGTTCTCGACCCAGTAACCCGCCGCGCCACGGGAATAATCGCCGGTGACCATGTTCAAGCCCTGGCCCATCAGCTCGGTCACCAACAGCCCGCGGCCCATGCGTCGCAGCAAGGCCGCCTGATCTTCATCTCCATGGGTGACGAACAGATTATGCACGCCGCCGGCATTCGCGGTGCTCGGCATGCCGAGTTTGCGACCGGAGTAGGTGCCCAGCACGTAAGACACCAACTCGCCTTTTTCGACGAACGGCTTGGCGTAGGTTGCCAGGCCATCACCATCGAACGCCGCACTGCCCAAGGCACGCATCAGGTGCGGACGTTCATCGATGGTCAACCACTCCGGAAACAGCTTCTGCCCCAGGGTGCCTTCGAGGAACGAGGATTTGCGGTACAGGCTGCCACCGGAAATCGCCGACAGGAAACTGCCGAACAGGCCACCGGCCAGCTCGGCAGAAAACAGCACCGGTACTTCGCAGGTGGGTACCGGACGCGCGCCCAGGCGACTCGCCGCCCGTTGCGCGGCACGCTGGCCGATGCTCACCGGATCCGTCAGCAAATTGCCCTGACGGTTCACGTCGTACCAGTAATCACGCTGCATCTGGCCATCGGCCTCGGCGATCATCACGCAGCTCAGGCTGTGCCGGGTCGATGCATAACCGCCGATAAACCCGTGGCTGTTGCCGTACACACGGCAGCCTTGATGCGTACTCAGGGTAGTGCCATCGGCGTTCTTGATCCGTGCGTCGGCATCGAATGCCGCCGCTTCGCAGAGCAAGGCTTTTTCGATGGCTTGCTCCGGGGTGATGTCCCATTCGTGGAAAAGATCGAAATCCTGCAGGTCCCTGGCCATCAGTGCCGCATCGGCCAGGCCCGAGGCTTCGTCTTCAGAGGTGTGTTTGGCGATGGCCAGTGCCGCCGCGACGGTTTCACGAATCGCCTCCGGACCACTGGCCGAAGTGCTGGCCGAGCCCTTGCGCTGGCCGACGTACAAGGTGATGCCGAAGCCCTGATCGCGGTTGAATTCAACGGTTTCGACTTCACGCTGGCGCACCGAGGTCGACAGGCCCTGCTCCAGGGATACCGCCACCTCACAGGCACTGGCGCCCTGGCGCTTGGCTTCAGCGATGATCTGCTCGACCTGTTCTTGCAGTGCCGGCAATGCTTGTGGGCCGACGCTTTCAACTGCACTCATGCTGTTCTCCACTCAAATTCTGCTTTCGGTGACGGTCATCGAGCGACCGGGCCGGACAAGCGGCCCCCGACTGGTTATCATGGCGGCGTTTCTTTGCGGACGGCCACCATGGTTGATTCTTACGACGACTCCCTCGATACGGGAGAAAAAAGCAAATCCCAGGTCAAACGCGAGCTGCATGCTCTGGTTGACCTCGGCGAGCGCCTCACAACACTCAAGCCTGACTTGCTGGCAAAACTGCCCTTGACCGACGCCTTGCGCCGGGCCCTGGCCGATGCGCCCAAGCACACTGCGAACATCGCGCGTAAACGGCACCTTCAGTTCATCGGCAAACTGATGCGCGATCAGGACACTGACGCCATTCTGGTTTTGCTCGATCAACTCGATGCCTCCACTCGCCAGTACAACGAGCGCTTCCATAACCTGGAGCGCTGGCGTGATCGCCTGATAGCCGGTGACGATGCCGTTCTGGAAAAATTCGTCGTCGACTACCCTGACGCCGATCGCCAGCAACTGCGTTCACTGATCCGTCAGGCACAGCACGAGGTTGCACAAAACAAGCCTCCTGCTTCCAGCCGTAAAATCTTCAAGTACATCCGTGAGCTGGACGAGACTCAACGCGGCCTGCGTTGAATCCCGGACCGGGTGAGTCGCCGCGCGACTCACCCGCAGCTCCATCCTTACGAGCCCGTGCCACCCACGGTAATCGCATCAATCTTCAGCGTTGGCTGGCCGACACCCACCGGCACCGACTGCCCATCCTTGCCGCATGTCCCCACGCCGCTGTCCAGCGCCAGATCGTTGCCGACCATCGACACTTTGCTCATGGCTTCCGGGCCGTTGCCGATCAAGGTCGCTCCTTTGACTGGGGCGGTGATCTTGCCATCTTCGATCAGGTACGCCTCGCTGGTGGAAAACACGAACTTGCCGCTGGTGATATCGACCTGACCACCGCCGAGGTTCGCGCAGTAGATGCCCCTCTTCACCGAAGCGATGATTTCCGCCGGGTCGCTTTCGCCGGCCAGCATGTAGGTGTTGGTCATGCGTGGCATCGGCAAATGCGCATAGGATTCGCGACGCCCGTTACCGGTGCGGGCCACGCCCATCAGCCGTGCATTGAGCTTGTCCTGCATATAACCCTTGAGCACACCGTTTTCGATCAGTGTGGTGCACTCGGTCGGGGTGCCTTCATCATCAACGCTCAATGAGCCACGACGCCCGGACAAGGTGCCGTCGTCGACAATGGTGCAAAGTTTGGAGGCAACCCTCTCGCCCATGCGCCCGCTATAAGCCGAGCTGCCCTTGCGATTGAAGTCGCCTTCCAGGCCATGTCCAACCGCTTCGTGCAACAGCACGCCCGACCAACCGGAGCCGAGTACCACCGGCAAGGTACCGGCCGGCGCAGGAATGGCTTCCAGATTGACCAGCGCCTGACGCAACGCTTCACGGGCATAGCTCATGGCGCGGTCTTCGGCGAGGAAGTAACGGTAATCGGTACGACCGCCACCACCATGGCCACCGCGCTCGCGACGGCCATTCTGCTCGACGATCACGCTGACGTTGAAACGCACCAGTGGCCGCACATCCGCCGCCAGACCACCATCGGTAGACGCCACCAGAATTCGTTCCCAGACACCGGCCATGCTCACGGTGACTTGCTGGATACGCGGATCGAGCGCGCGAGTGGCGGCATCGATGCGCTTGAGCAGATCGACTTTCTCGGCACGGCTCAGCACTTCCAGGGGATTGTCCGGCGCGTACAACTGCGCGACATCCTGGGAGGTGAATGCTTGCACCGTGCCGTTCTGCCCGGCTCGGGAGATTGAGCGGGCCGCACGGGACGCAGCGCCCAGGGCTTCCAGGGTGATCGCATTGCTGTAGGCAAAACCGGTTTTTTCACCCGATTGCGCCCGCACTCCTACACCCTGATCAAGGTTGAAGTTGCCTTCCTTGACGATGCCGTCTTCCAGCGCCCAGGACTCGGAAATCTGCCCCTGGAAATACAGGTCGGCGGCATCGATACCCGGCCCGGCCAGATCACCGAGCACACTTTGCAGGTTTTCGATCGTTACGCCACCAGGCGCCAGGAGGTGTTCACTGACTGAGGACAACAACTCGCTCATATGTTTTACGCCTTAAATTCGTCGTTCTGATGCAGGTCGCTGCGCGCCCTGCGAGAAAAAGCGCCGGTGACTGGACACCGGCATCCGCGCCCTGATGGACGCCTGTTCGCTGCTGTCACGTTCGGCCAGCAGCACGGCCTCGCCTTGATCCTGTTGCGCCAGCACTCGACCCCATGGATCGACAATGGCCGCATGCCCCCAGGTTTCCCGAGGCCCCGGATGCGTCCCACCCTGGGCAGCCGCTAGCACATAACACTGGGTTTCGATGGCCCTTGCGCGAATCAGCACATCCCAGTGCGCGGCGCCAGTCACGGCGGTAAAGGCCGACGGCGCGGTAATCAGTTCCGCGCCGGCAGCGCGTAATTCACTGTAGAGCTCCGGAAAGCGCAAGTCATAACAAACCGTCAGACCGACTCGCCCCACCGGCGTGTCCGCCACCACGACCCCACTGCCATAAGCATAGTCATCGGATTCGCGATAACGGCCGCGATTGTCCGCCACGTCCACGTCGAACAGGTGCAGTTTGTCGTAGCGCGCCACCGTTTCGCCTTGATCATTCACCAGCAACGAACAGGCGTGCACTTTGGCCGTCGGTTGATCCACCGGCGGTAACGGCAAAGTACCGGCCACTATCCATAATTTGAGGTCACGGGCGGTCTGTTTCAACCAAGGCAGGATCAGGCCTTCGCCCAACGCCTCGGCGCGACCGATGTCGGCGATATCACGGCGGCCCATGGCGGCGAAGTTTTCCGGCAGCACAGCCAGCACGGCACCCGCCGCCGCTGCCTGTTCAAGCAGGCGACGCGCCTGAACGAGGTTGGCCGGCACATCGCTCTGGCTGACCATTTGAATCACCGCTACAGACATGGCGTGCTCCAACTTCGCTTTTCACAAGGGCAGGCCGCCATGCTACTCCATAGCCTCGGTGAGTGGCTGTGCAAAAAAGAACTCAAAAAGGCTTGTCGTAGGTGATTTTCGGATCTTTCCATGGCCCTTTGACGGTGTATTTCACGCTGGCGAAACGGGCGACGCGATCGCCGATCAACTTGTCGATCAGGAACAGCGCCCCGCCAATGGCAGGTGCACCGACGATCAGGGCGGCAATCGGCAAGTTGTTGGTCACCGGCAAGGTCACCAGCAATTTGGCATCGATCTGATCACCGACCAGGTTCAGGGTACCGTTGAGTTCAACATTGCTCGATGGCCCCGTCATCTGGATCGGTTCGCGGGTCACGTACACGCCGTTGGTCGCCACCAGCAGCCCTTTGACCCGGTCATAGCTCAAGCCTTTGCCAAACAGGTCGGAGAAGTCCAGGCGCAAACGCCGGCCAATGGAGTTGAAGTTGAGCAAGCCAAACACCCGCAACGCCTGGGCACCGCCTTCGACTTCAACAAACTGACCTTCCTTCATCGAAGCATCGAGGGTGCCGGAAAAACGCTTGGACGCCAGCCAGGCCGGTGAGCCGGGCCAACGGCCATCGACATCCATATGGAACTCCTGACTGGTGACACTTGGCGCAAAGCCCCAGCCCTTGAGCACGTCCGCGAGGTTCTTGCCGCTGATCCGCCCCTTGTACCAGCTTGTGCTGGAGCCGGGTACACCTTCCCAGCCGCCGCTGCCCTGCAACAGAATGCCTTTGAGGCCCATGTCCAGTGAGTTCAGAGCAATGCCCTTGGCCGTCGGGCGCACTTTCAGCGACCAGGCTCCCACCAGGTCATTGCCTTGGTACAGCTGATTGATGGTGATATCCATCGCCGGGATCTTGGTCGGGTCAACCGAGGCCAGCGGGTCCGGCGAGTTCTCATCGGCCAGCACCGTCGGGTCCGGTGCCGGCAGACGCACGGTTTGCAGGTTGATCACCATCGGTGCGGCTTTCGCATCAGGGAAGCTGGCGTTGCCCTTGACCTGCTGGCTGTCGAGCTGCAGGGCCCAGGCGGTCGGTTTACGGGTCAACTGCACCGATGCCTGATCCAGCGTGGTGCCGAGAGCACTGAGCTTGCCGACCTTGATATCCGCGCCGCTGAGCAACTGTTTGGCACTGCCGCCGGGATCTTGCCCGGCATACTTGTTCACCAGATCCTGCCACGGCCCGACGTCCAGTTCCGACAGCACACCGCGCACTCGCAGCCCCTTGGCACCGGGCAACACCGCATTGCCGTTGCCCAGAAACAACTCACCACGACCGTTGGCGATGTTGCCGGTCGGTGCGGCAAAGGTGAAGTTCGCCAGTTCGCCGTAGTTCACCCAATAGCGTCGCTCCGCGCCTTGCAGCGTCATGCGGAACGTCGTGTCACGCCCCGCATCCGCCGTCAGGCCGAATGGCGCTGGCAAGTCCACGGTCACGCCCTTGAGACTGGAGTTGACCATCAGCTGGCTATCAGCGCCATCGAGGGTCAGTTGCAACTGGTAGGGGATCACGCCGCTGACCGGCAACGGCTGGGTAACACTCAGCCACTCCGTGAGTTTTTTGACTTCGACCTGCCCCGAAGCGTTGACCCGGGTGTTGAGCTTGCCTTCGCGTCCATCGGCGAAAATCTGCGCGCTTACCGGTTTGTCGAACGCTCGGGCGGTGATGTTTTGCCCACTCAAACCTTTGGTACTGTCGAAGCGGAAATCGCCCTTGAGCTGCGTCAGCTCCAGGGAAGGCTCGGCCAGTTTCAAGCGGGCCTTGGCCGTCTTGAAGTCCACCAGGATCTTCGGTTGCTCGCCCTTGGCCAACGGAATGTCAAGCTTGAGTTTGCCTTGCAGATCACCCTCGCCTTCCCAGCCGGCAAAGGTCTCGGCTGTGCCGATCGGCGCTGTTTGAAGAATTTTCAGACCGTCGCCCAAACCTCCGGCAAACGTCCCGTCGAGAAACAGGTGGGAGCTTTGACCTTGCGGCACATGGGGAATGTTGACGTAAATATCGCGGACCTGGGTATCGAGCAGTTGTCCCTTGCTGGCCAGGATCCGTACACCGCTGTCTTCAACGAACACGTCACCGGAAACCTTGCTGACATGGGGCCAGCCCGGCTGGAAGGCCAACTCGGCATCGTGCACCTTGAAAAACAGACTGATACTGCGCGCTGTCTCGGCTGCGCCGTGGTTCAACGACCCCTGGTACTGGAAGAAGCCCTGATCCACCGCACCTTTGAGAATCGCCGTGCGCAACCATTCGTCCAGCGCCGGGCTGAGGACCGCCGGCAGGTACTTGGCGGTGTAACGACCGTCACCCTCCACCAGACCGACCCGCAGGTCCATGTAGTCTTCCTGTGTGTGGTCGAAATGCAGGCGGATCAGGAAATCGCCGGCGATCTTGCCCTCTTCGCCCAGCACTTTCAGGTACGGCGCGATCAGGGTGAAGCCTTCTTTGTCGAGCTTCCAGGTCAGGCGGGCATTGGCCTGAATGTACTGCCATGGCTTGGCGAAAATCGGATCCAGGTGCAGCATGAAATCCTTGCTGGCCATGCGCAACTCGCCCTGCCCAAGGTCACCGCTGATGCTGCCCGTGACGTTTCGCGCCGCTGGCGCGCCGTGATAGGCGTCGAAACCGACCCGGTCGAGGTTGGCGGCAAAGCTGAATTTTCTGTCATCCGTGGCATTGGGCCGCACATCGATCAGGACATTGCGCAGCCCGCCGGTGACCTTGAGTCGCTCGACCACCGTGGCAAGGCCTTCAGGCAGTGGCGCCAGGGCATTGAGCAGCGGCGTGAGCGGGGTCAGTTCGAGGCGGTCCGCCTGCAAATGCCAGAGCGGCTCTGAATTGTCAGTGGCTGTGGTTTGCTTGAACTGCAGGCGCGATTCCCAACGGGTCTCGCCAAGGTTCATCGCCAGGGAATCCACCGTCACCAGCATGCCTTCGGCGTTGCGCTGAAAATAGCCATTGAGCGCCAGATTGTTGATCTGGACCGGTTTGCGTTCGGCATAGGCGCCCTTGAGTTGCGGCGCATTCAAACGCACCGCAGCGCTTTGCAGCTCGCCCTTGCCCCAGGTCGCCCACAGCTCACCGCCGGCCTTGATCTCGGAAAAATTCCATTGCTGGCTGATGCTCTCGGGCAGCCATTTCGACCAGTCGCTTTGCGGCAGGCTCAGGTAAACCTGGGCTTCAGCCTCCTTCCATTGGCTGGCGCGTATGCGCGTGCGCAGGCTCATGGCCAGCGGTTGCCCATCAGGCAACGTCAGGCGCGCATCGAGTCGCTGACGCGTGACACCGGTTTTCAGATTCAGGCCGACGTAGGTCAGCGTCAGTGGCGACGCCCCCCATGGTTGCAAGGTGATCTGGCTGTCGAGCACCGACAACTGCTGGAGCATCTGCATGCGATTGAGCAACTGCTGCGGGTCAAGGGGCTGATCGTCCTTCACCGGCAAGCCTTCCAGCGCCCACTGGCCATCATCGCCTTGCTTGAGGCTGATCTTCAGGCCGTTGAGTTCCAGATGGGCGATGCGCACTTCGCGCGCCAATACACTGCCCCAAAGATCCGGCACTACCCGTACATGCTCCAGGTGCAGGGCGTTCGCGCCCTCGCCCACTGTGACATCGTGAACCGACAAAATAGGCGCGAAACCACTCCAGCTGCCTTTCAACTCGCCGATTTGCAGTGGCATACCCAAGGCCTCACTGGCCCTGGTTTCGATTTCGACACGGTATTCGGCCACCAGCGGCGCCAGTTCCCGGCCAAGGCTGACGTACAACGCCATCAATACCAAAACCAACGCGCACAGGCCCAGACCCCAGCGGGTCAATGCGGCCAAAATGCGTGTCAGACGCTCCATGTCAGTTGGCTCCCATGGCAAAAGTTCTGCGAAAAGCTGAGGCCAGCCGTTGAGGAAAAATCAGGACGTAGCGGTTCAGAGCAGCACCACGTCGTATTGTTCCTGGGAATACATGGTTTCCACCTGGAACCGAATGGTGCGCCCGATGAACCCTTCAAGCTCGGCGACGTTGCCCGACTCTTCATCGAGCAGGCGATCGACAACTTTCTGGTTCGCCAATACACGATAGCCTTCCGCCTGATAGGCGCGAGCCTCGCGGAGAATTTCGCGGAAGATTTCGTAGCAAACGGTTTCCGGGGTCTTCAACTTGCCGCGGCCCTGGCAACTGGTACACGGTTCGCACAACACTTGCTCGAGGCTTTCACGGGTGCGCTTGCGCGTCATCTGTACCAGGCCCAACTCGGTGATGCCGATGATGTTGGTTTTGGCGTGATCACGCTCCAATTGCTTCTCCAGCGTACGCAGCACCTGACGCTGGTGTTCTTCATCTTCCATGTCGATGAAGTCGATGATGATGATCCCGCCCAGGTTGCGCAGTCGCAGTTGGCGAGCGATGGCGGTCGCGGCTTCGAGGTTGGTCTTGAAGATGGTTTCTTCCAGGTTGCGATGACCGACGAACGCCCCGGTGTTGACGTCGATGGTACTCATGGCTTCCGCCGGATCCACCACCAGGTAACCACCGGACTTGAGCGGAACTTTACGTTCCAGGGCTTTCTGGATTTCGTCTTCGACGCCGTACAGGTCGAAAATCGGCCGCTCGCCGGGGTAGTGCTCCAGACGATCGGCGATCTCCGGCATCAGTTCGGCGACGAATTGCGTGGTTTTCTGGAAGGTTTCCCGTGAGTCGATGCGAATCTTCTCGATTTTCGGGCTCACCAGATCACGCAGGGTGCGCAACGCCAGACCGAGATCCTCATAGATCACGCTTGGTGCGCTGATGGTCAAAATCTGGGCATTGATCTGATCCCAGAGCCTGCGCAGGTAGCGGATGTCCATGAGGATTTCGTCGGCCCCGGCACCTTCGGCCGCCGTACGAAGGATAAAACCGCCGGCCTCCTTGATGCCTTCCTTGGCGACGCAATCGCTGACCACTTGCTTGAGGCGCTCGCGCTCGGCTTCGTCTTCGATCTTCAGCGATATGCCGACATGCGCGGTGCGCGGCATGTACACCAGATAGCGCGACGGGATCGACAACTGGGTCGTCAACCGCGCGCCCTTGGAGCCGATCGGGTCCTTGGTGACTTGCACCACCAGGCTCTGACCTTCATGCACCAGGGCGCTGATGCTCTCCACCGCCGGACCTTCACGCAGGGAAATTTCCGAAGCATGAATGAACGCGGCACGATCCAGGCCGATATCGACAAATGCCGCCTGCATGCCCGGCAATACCCGCACGACTTTGCCTTTATAGATGTTGCCGACGATCCCGCGCTTTTGCGTGCGCTCGACATGGACCTCTTGCAGGACACCGTTTTCGACCACCGCCACGCGTGATTCCATCGGCGTGATGTTGATCAGAATCTCTTCACTCATGGCAGGATCTCGTTCAGGCATTTTCACGATAATGGCCGCATCTGGTCAGTACGACGCTTAACGCGCGTTATGGGTTTGCCAACAGGGTATGCCGAAATGGCCGAGCAGTTCCGCGGTTTCGCACAGCGGCAGTCCAACCACCGCCGAGTAACTTCCATCGAGCCCGGCGACAAACACCGCACCCAAACCTTGAATTCCATACCCACCTGCCTTGTCCCGCGGCTCGCCGCTGGCCCAGTAGGCCACCGCCTCGTTGCTGTCGATGGGGCGAAACCGCACCACACTGCGCACCACCCGCGACTCGCAACGCGCACCTTCGAGCAGTGCAATCGCCGTCAGGACTTCATGTTCTTTACCGGACAACATGTTCAGCATGGCGCAAGCGTCAGCTTCATCAACCGGTTTGCCGAGAATTTTGCCGTCAAGCACGACAGCGGTATCGGCGCCCAGCACGCAGAAAGGCGCGTTGGACACCACCGAATCGCGCCCGGCCGCAGCCTTGCCGCGCGCGAGACGCTCGACATAGGCCGAAGGCGATTCATGAGTCAGAGGGGTTTCATCGATGTCCGCACTGATGGCGGTGAAAGGCACGCCGATCTGCGTGAGCAGTTCACGCCGACGCGGCGAGTTAGAGGCGAGGTACAGCCGTTTCATCAAGACATCTCCCTGTCAAATTGGAGGCAAATGCCTGACCGAATTAGTTGATTTTGTAGCGTCGGCGCAATCCGCGCAAAGCGAAGCTGATCCACGGCCAAAGTAATGCGCTGACCAGTGCCGGCAATACCAGCGCCAGCGTTGGCTGACGGTTGCCGGTCAGCGCGCTGAGCCATAGTTGAACAAGCTGCGCGAGGCCGAAGATCACCAGGATCACCAGGCTCTGCTGCCACATCGGGAACATCCGCAGACGTTGTTGCAGTGCCAGCACCAGGTAGGTGATGAGTGTCAGGATCAAAGCGTTCTGGCCCAGCAGCGTGCCATACAGCACGTCTTCAGCCAGGCCCAGGCACCACGCGGTGACCATACCGATTTTCTGCGGCAGGGCCAACGCCCAGAACGCCAGCAGCAGGGCCAGCCACAGCGGGCGAAGGATTTCCATGAATTGCGGCAGCGGCGAAACGCTGAGCAGCAGGCCGATGGCGAACGTCAGCCAGACCATCCAGCCGTTTCGTGAAGCTTTGACACCGACCATTATTCTCGTCCCCCAGTGGTAGCCGGCGCGGAGACAGGCGGTTTGGCAGCAGGCTTCACGGCAGCGGGTTGAGCCGCCGGAGGCTTGGCAGCGGCGGGATGGGTGGCGACAGGCTTGGCCGCAGTGGCGGCAGCAGGAGCCGTTGTCGGGGCTACCGGTGCAGCCGGCGCCGCAACGGCGGCCGGAACAATGGCGGGTTTCGGCACGGTCGCCGGAATAATCGGCCCGCCGCCCTGAGCATCCAGAGACTCTTGAGCCTGTGCCGCATCATTGGCACGCTCTTCAGCGGTACGGTTGTCGCTGAACACCAACAGCAGGTAACGGCTGCGATTCAAGGCTGCGGTCGGCACCGCGCGGACAATGGCGAACGGCTGGCCGGAGTCGTGGATGACTTCCTTGACCGTGGCCACCGGGTAACCCGCAGGGAAACGCTGCCCCAGGCCGGAGCTGACCAGCAAATCGCCTTCCTTGATGTCAGCGGTATCCGCCACGTGACGCAGTTCGAGGCGTTCCGGGTTGCCGGTGCCGCTGGCGATCGCCCGCAGGCCGTTGCGGTTGACCTGCACTGGAATGCTGTGGGTGGAATCGGTCAGCAGCAGGACGCGGGAGGTATAGGGCATCAACTCGACCACCTGCCCCATCAGGCCGCGGGCATCGAGTACCGGCTGACCGAGGACTACACCGTCACGCTCACCTTTGTTGATGATGATGCGGTGGGTAAACGGGTTAGGGTCCATGCCGATCAATTCGGCCACTTCGACCTTTTCATTGACCAGTGCCGAGGAGTTGAGCAACTCGCGCAGCCGAACATTCTGCTCGGTCAGGGAAGCAAGCTTTTGCATGCGCCCCTGCAACAGCAGGTTTTCGCTCTTGAGTTTCTCGTTTTCGGCGACGAGCTCGGTCCGGCTGCCAAACTGGCTGGCCACACCCTGCCATAGCCGCTGCGGCAGGTCGGTGATCCAGTAAGACTGCATCAGCACCAGCGACATCTGGCTACGCACTGGCTTGAGCAGTGTGAAGCGGGCATCGAACACCATCAGCGCGACCGAAAGCACGACCAGCACCAACAAGCGCACGCCCAGTGAGGGACCCTTGGTGAAAAGCGGTTTAATAAGCCGCTCCTCCCAGGCAAATATTCTCTTTATTCATACGGCATCAAACCGGCCTGGATACAGACTGACAGAAGATAAACGCGAACAGGCAGCACTGCAAAGTGCCGCCTGCGCGCTAAACAGCATGAAGGCAATCCGGCGACTTATTCGCTGGAGAGCAGATCCATGGTGTGTTTATCCATCATTTCCAATGCACGGCCACCGCCGCGAGCAACGCAGGTCAACGGGTCTTCGGCGACGATCACCGGCAGGCCGGTTTCCTGGGCCAGCAACTTGTCGAGGTCACGCAGCAAGGCGCCACCACCGGTCAGTACCAGGCCACGCTCGGCGATGTCGGAAGCCAGTTCCGGTGGCGATTGCTCCAGGGCGCTTTTCACGGCCTGAACGATGGTCGCCAGGGACTCTTGCAGAGCTTCCAGCACTTCATTGGAGTTCAGGGTGAATGCGCGTGGAACGCCTTCAGCCAGGTTACGGCCACGCACGTCAACTTCACGTACTTCGCCGCCCGGGTAGGCCGTACCGATTTCCTGTTTGATGCGCTCGGCGGTGGACTCGCCGATCAGGCTGCCGTAGTTGCGACGCACGTAGGTGATGATCGCTTCGTCGAAGCGGTCGCCGCCAACCCGTACGGATTCAGCGTAAACCACACCGTTCAGGGAGATCAGCGCGATTTCGGTGGTACCGCCACCGATATCGACCACCATCGAGCCGCGCGCTTCTTCAACCGGCAGGCCGGCACCGATCGCAGCGGCCATTGGCTCTTCGATCAGGAATACTTCACGGGCACCGGCACCGAGGGCCGATTCACGGATGGCGCGACGCTCAACCTGGGTGGACTTGCAAGGAACGCAGATCAGCACGCGAGGGCTAGGCTGCAGGAAGCTGTTTTCATGAACCTTGTTGATGAAGTACTGCAGCATCTTTTCGCAGACGCTGAAGTCGGCGATCACGCCGTCCTTCATCGGACGAATGGCAGCAATGTTGCCCGGCGTACGGCCCAACATGCGCTTGGCTTCGGTGCCGACAGCAACGACACTTTTCTGGTTACCGTGTGTCCGAATGGCCACAACCGATGGCTCATTCAGGACGATACCGCGCTCGCGCACGTAAATAAGGGTGTTGGCAGTGCCCAGGTCAATGGAAAGATCGCTGGAAAACATGCCACGCAGTTTCTTGAACATGGGAAAGGGACCCTAGGCAACGCGTGGGTAAAAAAGTGCGGCAAACTCTAACAACGACAGGGATTTTGGGCAAGGCGCCAATATGTTAAATTGGCCGCTTTTCTGTGCACCAAGCCCCACAATCGCGGCCTTATGACCGTAGAAGTGCGGTAGTGTTCCGACAATCTAACACACGGACGCCGTCCGTTTTGTTTTCCACTGGAGAATCCCAATGGCGCTTGAACGCTCCGACGTGGAAAAAATCGCTCATCTGGCCTGCCTTGGCCTTAATGATGCCGATCTTCCACACATCACTTCGGCCCTCAACAGCATTCTGGGGCTGGTCGACGAAATGCAAGCGGTCAATACCGACGGTATCGAGCCGCTGGCCCACCCACTGGAAGCCAGCCAGCGCCTGCGTGCAGACGTCGTGACCGAGACCAATAACCGCGAGGCCTACCAGTCCATCGCACCAGCGGTCGAAAACGGCCTGTACCTGGTTCCGAAAGTCATCGACTAAAGGGAAAGAGCCTGCAATGCATCAATTGACTCTGGCCGAGATCGCCCGCGGACTCGCCGATAAAAAGTTTTCCTCCGAAGAGCTGACAAAAGTCTTGCTGGCGCGCATCACCCAGCTCGATCCACAGCTCAACAGTTTCATCAGCCTCACCGAAGACCTGGCGCTGCAGCAGGCGAAAGCCGCCGACGCACGCCGCGCCAACGGTGAGAGCGGCGCCCTGCTCGGGGCACCGATCGCCCACAAGGATCTGTTCTGCACCCAGGGCATCCGCACCAGCTGCGGCTCGAAGATGCTCGACAACTTCAAGGCTCCGTACGACGCCACCGTCGTCGCCAAGCTGGCCGCTGCCGGGGCCGTGACCCTGGGCAAGACCAACATGGACGAATTCGCCATGGGCTCGGCCAACGAGTCGAGCTACTACGGCGCAGTGAAAAACCCGTGGAACCTGGAACACGTGCCGGGCGGTTCATCCGGTGGTTCGGCGGCCGCGGTGGCCGCTCGCCTGTTGCCTGCGGCCACCGGCACCGATACGGGCGGTTCGATCCGACAGCCAGCGGCGCTGACCAACCTCACCGGCCTGAAACCGACGTACGGTCGTGTCTCGCGCTGGGGCATGATCGCTTACGCCTCCAGCCTCGATCAGGGCGGCCCGTTGGCACGCACCGCCGAAGACTGTGCAATATTGTTGCAAGGCATGGCCGGCTTCGATCCGAACGACTCCACCAGCATCGATGAACCTGTGCCGGACTACAGCGCCAGCCTGAACGGTTCGCTGCAAGGCCTGCGTATCGGTGTGCCGAAGGAGTACTTCAGCGCCGGTCTCGACCCACGCATCGCCGATCTGGTCATGGCTAGCGTCGAAGCGTTGAAAAAGCTTGGCGCCGTGGTCAAGGAAATCAGCCTGCCGAACATGCAGCACGCCATACCTGCGTACTACGTGATCGCTCCGGCCGAAGCCTCTTCCAACCTGTCGCGCTTCGACGGCGTGCGTTTCGGCTACCGTTGCGCAGACCCGAAAAACCTCGAGGACCTGTACAAGCGTTCCCGTGGCGAAGGTTTCGGGGCTGAAGTGCAGCGCCGCATCATGGTCGGTGCCTACGCGCTTTCAGCCGGCTACTACGACGCCTACTACCTGAAGGCACAGAAGATCCGTCGCCTGATCAAGAACGACTTCATGGCGGCCTTCAATGAGGTCGACATCATCCTCGGCCCAACCACGCCGAACCCGGCCTGGAAGCTCGGCGCCAAGAACAGCGACCCAGTCGCTGCCTACCTGGAAGACGTCTACACCATCACCGCCAACCTCGCAGGTCTGCCGGGCTTGTCCATGCCAGCAGGTTTTGTCGATGGCCTGCCGGTCGGCGTGCAACTGCTCGCCCCGTATTTCCAGGAAGGTCGCCTGTTGAACGTTGCCCACCAGTATCAGCTCAACACTGACTGGCACACCCGCACCCCAACCGGCTTCTGAGGAGACACACATGCAATGGGAAGTCGTGATCGGGCTGGAGATTCACACCCAGCTCACCACCCGGTCGAAAATCTTTTCCGGTAGTTCCACCACCTTCGGTTCCGAGCCGAACACCCAGGCCAGCCTGATCGATCTCGGCATGCCAGGCGTATTGCCAGTGCTGAACCAGGAAGCGGTGCGCATGGCGGTGATGTTCGGTCTGGCGATTGACGCCGAGATTGGCCAGCACAACGTGTTCGCCCGTAAAAACTACTTCTATCCGGACCTGCCCAAGGGCTACCAGATCAGCCAGATGGAATTGCCGATCGTCGGCAAGGGCCACCTGGACATCGCCCTGGAAGACGGCACGGTCAAACGTGTCGGCATCACCCGCGCGCACCTTGAAGAAGACGCCGGCAAGAGCCTGCACGAAGAATTCAGCGGCGCCAGTGGCATCGACCTGAACCGTGCCGGCACGCCACTGCTGGAAATCGTCTCCGAGCCGGACATGCGCAGTGCCAAGGAAGCCGTGGCCTACGTCAAGGCGATCCACGCCCTGGTGCGTTACCTGGGCATCTGCGACGGCAACATGGCCGAAGGCTCGCTGCGTTGCGACTGCAACGTGTCGATCCGTCCCAAAGGCCAGGCCGAGTTCGGCACCCGCTGCGAAATCAAGAACGTCAACTCGTTCCGCTTCATCGAGAAGGCGATCAACAGCGAAGTCCAGCGTCAGATCGAATTGATCGAAGACGGCGGCAAGGTGATCCAGCAGACCCGCCTGTACGACCCGAACAAAGACGAAACCCGTCCGATGCGCAGCAAGGAGGAAGCCAACGACTACCGTTACTTCCCCGATCCGGACCTGTTGCCAGTGGTCATCGAAAACGCGTTCCTCGATGACGTGCGTGCCACCCTGCCTGAGTTGCCACCGCAGAAACGCGAGCGTTTCCAGGAGCAGTTCGGTTTGTCGGTCTACGACGCCAGCGTCCTGGCCACCAGCCGTGAGCAAGCCGACTACTTCGAGAAAGTCGCGAGCATCGGCGGCGACGCCAAGCTGGCGGCGAACTGGGTAATGGTTGAACTGGGCAGCCTGCTCAACAAGCAAGGCCTGGATATCGAACAATCGCCGGTTTCGGCCGAGCAACTGGGCGGCATGCTGCTGCGTATCAAGGACAACACCATCTCCGGCAAGATCGCCAAGGTTGTGTTCGAAGCCATGGCCAATGGCGAAGGCAGCGCGGACGAGATCATCGACAAGCGCGGCCTCAAGCAAGTGACCGACACCGGCGCAATCTCGGCGGTGCTGGACGAAATGCTCGCCGCCAACGCCGAACAGGTTGAACAGTACCGCGCGGCAGACGAAGCAAAACGCGGCAAGATGTTCGGCTTCTTCGTCGGCCAGGCCATGAAAGCCTCCAAAGGCAAGGCCAACCCGCAACAGGTCAACGAACTGCTCAAAAGCAAGCTCGAAGGCTGACCGCAATGGAGCCAGCATTCAAACCTGGCTCCATTTTTCTGTGGGAGCGAGTCTGCTCGCGAATGGGGTTTGGCACTCAATACAAAGTTGACTGTCAGATTGGCATTCGCGAGCAGGCTCGCTCCCACTTTTGTTTCGGGAAAACTTCTATGAAGCGTCTACTCGGCATCTGCGCCCTGTTCTCCCTGCTGGCTGGTTGCGCCAGCACCGATACCGTCGACCCACACGGCTACGACAAAACCGGTGTGGCCTCGTACTACGGCGCCCGGCACCAGGGCAAACGCACTGCCAGTGGCGAGCGTTTCGACAAGAATTCAATGACCGCCGCCCACCGCCAGCTACCCTTCGGCACGCGGGTGAAGGTCACCAATCTGAAAAACGACAGATCCTGCATAGTACGCATCAACGATCGCGGGCCACATACCCGCGGGCGCCTGATCGACCTGTCCCATGAAGCTGCTGAACGCCTGGGCATGCTCAAGAGCGGCACCGCACGGGTTCGCGTGCAAGCCCTCGACTGAACCACGGAGCCCCGACCATTTTCGGACTAGCCGACTTACCCCTGATCAGCGTGATCGAATTGCTCAGCGGGCTGGTGCTATTGATCGCCGGCGCCGAACTGATGGTGCGTGGGGCGGTGCGCCTGGCCGCGCGCCTGCATGTGCGACCGCTGATCATCGGCCTGACCATTGTTGCCCTCGGCAGCAGTGCACCGCAGATGGCCGTGAGCCTGCAAGCGACCCTGGCGCATAACGCCGACATCGCCGTTGGCAGCGTGATCGGCAGCAGCATTTTCAACATCCTCGTCACCCTAGGGTTGTCGGCGCTGATCATCCCGTTGCGGGTATCACGGCAACTGGTGCGCCTGGATATTCCGCTGATGATCGGCGCCAGCCTGCTGGTGTTCGTGCTGGCATGGAACGAAGAACTGACCCGCGCCGACGGTGTGATGCTGCTGGCGGCGCTGGTGCTGTACCTGGGTTTGCTGCTGCGCCAGTCGCGGCACTCGGCTCGCCCGCATTCGATCAATCCCGAAGGCACCCAGGCGCCGTGGGTCAGCAGCCTGCTGATGATCGTCAGCGGCCTGGCGATGCTGGTGTACGCCGGACATTTGCTGCTGGGCGCGGCGGTATCGGTGGCCACCGACCTCGGGCTGTCGGAGCGGATCATCGGCCTGACCATCGTCGCTGTCAGCACGTCGCTGCCGGAACTCGCCACCTCGTTGATCGCCGCGTTGCGGGGTGAACGGGAGATCGCCGTAGGCAACGTGATCGGCAGCAACCTGTTCAACCTCCTGGGCGTGCTGGGCCTGACCGCATTGATTGCGCCTGCGCCGCTGTCGGTGTCGCCCAACGCGCTGGATTTCGACCTGCCGGTGATGCTCGGCGTCGCCGTGTTATGCCTGCCGATGTTCTATTCCGGCTACCGCGTAACCCGCGTCGAGGGCCTGCTGTTTTTGGGCTTGTACCTGGCTTACGGGCTGCACGTGGTGTCGTTCACCACCGGCATGCCGCTGGCGGGCAAGCTTGAACACCTGATGCTGTTTTTCGTCCTGCCGGCGCTGGTGGCGTTCTTGCTGTTCACGTCGCTGCGCGCCTGGCGCCGCCAACATCACAAGAGGGAGTTGCCATGACCGAAAATAAAAAAACCGGCGTTGAAGTACGTCGCCAAGTAATGGGCGACGCCTTCGTCGACCGCGCGCTGGGCAACGCCACACAATTCACCCAGCCGCTGCAGGACTTCGTCAACGAACACGCCTGGGGCGGCGTGTGGAACCGTGAAGGCTTGCCATTGAAAACCCGCAGCCTGATCACCCTCGCCGCGCTGACCGCACTGAAGTGCCCGCAAGAGTTGAAAGGTCATGTACGTGGTGCTTTGAACAACGGTTGCACGGTGGATGAGATCCGTGAAGCGCTGCTCCATTGCGCGGTGTATGCCGGCGTACCGGCGGCGATCGATGCGTTTCGGGCGGCGCAGGAAGTGATCGATAGCTACCAGAAGCCTGAGTAAGCAGGTCCATAGTTTTCGCGAGCAGGCTCGCTCCCACAGTTGGAACGCATTCCCCTGTGGGAGCGAGCCTGCTAGCGAATGGATCTGAAAACCACCGCAAGTCCCAAGGCTAAATCCACCCACCCCACTGCAATAAAAAGATCCCGATGTTGGTGGTAACCGCCGCCATCAGCGTGGTGATGACGATAATCGCCGCCGCCAACTCATGATTACCGTCCGCCGCCCGGGCCATGACGAAACTGGCGGCCGCGGTCGGGCTGCCGAAATACAGAAACAGAATCCCCAGCTCCGCCCCACGAAACCCCCAGAGCCATGCACCCAGCGTCGCCAGTATGGGCAGGCCGAGCATTTTCACCAGGCTTGAACTGAGTGCCATTGAACCGCTTTTACGCATCGCCGCGAGCGACAGCGTGCCGCCGATGCAGATCAGTGCCAGTGGCAAGGTGGTTTGCGCCAGATACTGGCCTGACGTTTCCAGCCACCCCGGCAGGCTGATCTTAAAGTAGGCAAAGGGCGCCGCCGCGATCACGCTGATGATCAGCGGGTTGCTGACCACGCTTTTGCAGATGCTCCACGGGTCGGACTTGATCACCGGGCTGTACACCGCCAGCACGATGGTCGACAGCGTGTTGTAGAACAGAATCACCAGCGCCGCGAGGATCGCCCCGAGAGAAATCCCGTAGTCGCCATACATGCTTGCCGCCAGCGCCAGTCCGATCACCCCGTTGTTACCGCGAAAGGCGCCCTGGGTGTAGATCCCGCGGTCTTCGCGCGGACATTTGAGAATCGCCCAGCCCCAGGCAATGGCAAAACACGCCAGGGTCGCGAGGGAGAAATAGATCAGCAGCGCCGGTTGCAGCGCGGCATGCAAGTCGGCATGCAAAATGCCCAGAAACAGCAACGCCGGCATGGTGACGTTGAACACCAGGGCCGACGCAGTGTGGATGAAGTTATCGTTGATCCAGTCGATGCGCTTGAGCAACACCCCCAGAAACAGCATGGCGAACACCGGTGCGGTGATGTTCAGGGTTTCGAGGAAAATTGCCAGCATGCCGGAGAAGACCTTGAGGTGGGCGTCGTTAGGGGGCTAATGATAAGCCACCGAAGACATCGGCGTCTGGTTGACCACTATTCTGGCAGGCGATAAGTAATCTGTGGTGAGGGAGCTTGTTCCCGTTGGGTCGCGAATCGGCCCCAAAAGAGGGGACTCTACGCAGTCCAACGGGAGCAAGCTCCCTCGCCACAACTCAGGTGATCGGCGCCGGATTGAACAAGGTGATGTCATTGTGCAGTTTGTGTCGCTCCGACCAGGTCTGCTTCTTGCCGCTGGCCACGTCCAGGTAGTAGTGGAACAGCTCCCAGCCGAGGTCTTCGATTGAAGCGCGCCCGGTAGCGATGCGCCCGGCGTCGATATCGATCAAGTCCGGCCAGCGTTGCGCCAGTTCGGTCCGGGTCGACACTTTCACCACCGGCGCCATGGCCAGCCCGTAAGGCGTGCCGCGACCGGTGGTGAACACGTGCAGGTTCATCCCCGCCGCCAGCTGCAACGTCCCGCAGACAAAGTCGCTGGCCGGAGTCGCGCAGAAGATCAGGCCTTTTTCCTTGAACCGCTCACCAGGACCGAGCACGCCGCTGATCGCGCTGCTGCCGGACTTGACGATCGAGCCCAGAGACTTCTCGACAATGTTCGACAACCCGCCCTTCTTGTTGCCCGGTGTGGTGTTGGCGCTGCGGTCAGCTTCCCCCTTGGCCAGGTAACGGTCGTACCAGTCCATTTCCCGCACCAGTTGCTGCGCGACTTCCTTGGTTTGCGCGCGGGAGGTCAATAGGTAGATCGCGTCGCGCACTTCGGTCACTTCGGAGAACATCACCGTCGCACCGGCGCGCAGCAACAAGTCAGAGGCATAGCCCAGGGCCGGGTTGGCGGTGATTCCGGAAAACGCATCGCTACCGCCGCACTGCATGCCCAGGATCAGCTCGGACGCCGGCACCGTTTCCCGACGGCGTTGATCGAGCTTCTTCAGACGTACTTCAGCCAGCGCCATGATCTGCTCGATCATCTCGGTAAAACCGTGACTGGCATCCTGCAAGCGATACAGCCATGGCTCGCTCAGATCCACCGAGCTGTCGTCCTCGTGCATCACCTGTCCGGCCTGCAATTTCTCGCAACCCAGGCTGATCACCAACGCCTCGCCCCCCAGGTTCGGGTTGCGCGCAAGATTGCGCACGGTGCGGATCGGGATGTACGCGTCAGTGGCGGTGATCGCCACGCCACAGCCGTAACTATGGGTCAACGCCACCACGTCATCGACGTGCGGGTAGTTGGGCAACAGCTCATCCTTGATGCGCTTGACCGCGTGATCCAGCACGCCGGTCACGCATTGCACCGTGGTGGTAATACCAAGAATGTTGCGCGTGCCGACGGTGCCGTCGGCATTGCGATAACCCTCGAAGGTGAAGCCTTCCAGCGGTGCCTGTGCGGCCGGCACCTCGGTGGACATCGGCAGGCTGTCCAGCGGTGGCGCGGTCGGCATGCGCAGTTGATCTTCCTTGACCCAGCTGCCGCGCGGAATCGGCTGCAACGCATAGCCAATGGTCTGGCCATAACGGATGACCTGCCCACCCTCGGGAATGTCTTGCAGGGTGACCTTGTGACTCTGCGGCACGAAGTCCACGGTGACCAGCCCATCGGCGAACGCGGTGCCGGCCGGTACGCCCTGGTCGTTGACCACGATCACGACGTTGTCCCGCTCGTGCAGGCGGATGTAGCGCGGCGAGTCGGAATGTTCTATCAACTGCATGACGCCGCTCCTCAGGAATGCGCTTGAGACATTTTGCTGTTGGTTTCAGGGCCGCTGACCGGCGGTTCCTTGAGTACCACGCGTTTGATCGGACCGACGATGACCAGATAGCTGAACACCGCGACCAGTGCGTTGCAACCGACGAACACCAGTGCCCATTTGAACGAACCAGTGGAGCTGATGATGTAGCCAATGACGATCGGCGTGGTAATCGACGCCAGGTTACCGAAGGTGTTGAACAGGCCACCGCTCAGACCCGCAATCTGTTTTGGCGAGGTATCGGATACCACGGCCCAGCCCAGTGCGCCCACGCCTTTGCCGAAGAACGCCAGGGCCATGAAGCCAACGACCATCCATTCAACGTCCACATAGTTGCAAGCCACAATGCTGCTCGAAACCAGCAGGCCGACAATGATCGGCGCCTTGCGGGCGAAGGTCAGGGAATGCCCATTGCGCAGCAGGTAATCAGAAATCACCCCACCGAGCACCCCACCGATAAAGCCGCAGATCGCCGGCAACGAGGCAATGAAACCGGCTTTGAGGATGGTCATTCCACGCTCTTGCACCAGGTACACCGGGAACCAGGTCAGGAAGAAGTAAGTAATGCCGTTGATGCAATACTGGCCCAGATACACGCCCAGCATCATGCGGTTGGTCAGCAACTGGCGGATGTAGTCCCACTTCGGACCATCGGATTTTTTGCCCTTGGCCTGATCCATGTCGACCATGCCGCCGTTATCGGCGATGTGCTTGAACTCGGCGTCATTGATCATCGGGTGTTCGCGCGGACCGTAGATCACCTTCAGCCAGATCAGCGAGAAGACGATACCGAGGATACCCATGACAATGAACACGTGCTTCCAACCGAAGGCATAGACGATCCAGCCCATCAACGGTGCGAACAACACGGTGGCGAAGTATTGCGCCGAGTTGAAGATCGCCGAGGCGGTGCCGCGTTCAGCGGTAGGAAACCAGGCTGCGACAATGCGGGCGTTGCCGGGAAAGGACGGCGCTTCGGCCAGGCCCACCAGGAAGCGCAGCATGAACAGCGCCACCACTGCCGTGGACATGCCGAACTCACCGACAAAGCCTTGCAGCACGGTGAACAGCGACCAGGTGAAAATGCTCAGTGCATAGATTTTTTTCGAACCGAAACGGTCCAGCAACCAGCCGCCGGGAATTTGCCCGGCCACGTAGGCCCAACCGAATGCAGAGAAGATATAGCCGAGAGTGACCGCGTCAATGCCGAGGTCTTTTTGCAGGCTGGAGCCGGCGATTGCGATGGTAGCCCGGTCGGCGTAGTTGATCGTGGTCACCAGAAACAGCATGAGCAGGATCAAATAGCGGACGTGAGTCGGCTTCTGGGTCGATTGCATGTAGATGTACTCCCACAAATTATTTTTATGCGCGGGTGAATCTTCTTCAGTCTTTTGGGGGAGCTGGCTTGCCAGCGATGCGGGCACCCGGTCGTTCAGTCGCACCGCAGTGATGTCATCGCTGGCAAGCCAGCTCCCACAGGTATTGCCTGGATCAGGAGCCGATGTAGCTGGTCTTCACGACCGTATAGAACTCTTGCGCATAGCGGCCTTGCTCACGTGATCCATAGGATGAACCTTTACGCCCACCGAACGGAACGTGGTAATCCACGCCGGCGGTCGGCAGGTTGACCATCACCATCCCGGCCTGGGAGTGGCGCTTGAAGTGGTTGGCGTACTTCAACGACGTCGTGGCAATGCCCGCTGACAGACCGAACTCGGTGTCGTTGGCCATGGCCAGCGCAGCGTCGTAATCGGCCACGCGGACGATGTTGGCCACCGGACCAAAGATCTCTTCGCGACTGATACGCATCGACGCTTCGCTGTCGGCAAACAGGGTCGGCGCGAGGAAGTAACCCTCAGTGTCGCAGGTCACCAGAGCACCGCCACTGACCAGACGCGCGCCTTCGGACTGGCCGATGTCGATGTACTTCATGTCCTGTTCAAGCTGCGCCTGGGAAACCACCGGACCGATGTCGGTGCCAGCCTTCAACGCATGGCCGACCTTGATCGACTTCATGCGCTCGGCCATGGCTTCGACGAACTTGTCGTGAATCCCGGCGGTGACGATCAAGCGGCTGGAGGCCGTGCAACGCTGGCCGGTGGAGTAGAACGCACTCTGCACGGACAGCTCGACCGCTTGTTTGAGGTCGGCGTCGTCAAGAATGATCTGCGGGTTCTTGCCGCCCATTTCCAACTGGACTTTTGCCTGACGCGAGACGCAGCTGACAGCGATCTGACGACCGACACCCACCGAGCCGGTGAAGCTGATGCCGTCGACTTTCGGGTTGTTGACCAGCGCTTCGCCCACCACGCGGCCACTGCCCATCACCAGGTTGAACACACCGGCCGGGAAGCCTGCGCGGGAAATGATTTCCGCCAGCGCCCAGGCGCAACCTGGCACCAGGTCCGCAGGCTTGAGTACCACGCAGTTGCCGTAGGCCAGGGCCGGGGCGATTTTCCACGACGGGATGGCGATCGGGAAGTTCCACGGCGTGATCAAGCCAACCACACCCAGGGCTTCGCGAGTGACTTCAACGTTGACACCCGGACGGACCGACGGCACGTAGTCGCCAGACAGGCGCAGGCACTCACCAGCGAAGAATTTGAAGATGTTGCCGGCGCGGGTCACTTCGCCGATGGCTTCCGGCAGGGTCTTGCCCTCTTCCCGGGCCAGCAGGGTGCCGAGTTCCTCGCGACGAGCGAGAATTTCAGTGCCGACTTTATCCAGGGAATCGTGACGCGCCTGAATACCGGACGTGGACCACGCTGGGAATGCGGCACGGGCGGCGTCGATGGCGGCGTTGACCTGGGCCAGGTCAGCCTTGGCGTAGTCGCCGATGTTGTCGCTCAGTTCGGATGGGTTGATGTTGGCCGAGTAATCGGCACCGGCGACCCATTCACCGTTGATGTAGTTGTCGTAGCGCTTTGTCACTGGACGGCCCTCGAAACGAAAAGCTTCACGCAAAAGGCCGCTGAATACTCAGCGGCCTCGTTTAATCGGTTGTGTTACTGCGCACCTTGCTTGTCGATCAGCGCGGCGAGCATTTCGTACTCTTCGCCGGTCAGGTCGGTCAGCGGTGCACGCACAGGACCTGCGTCATAGCCGGCAATTTTTGCCCCGGCCTTGACGATGCTCACGGCGTAACCGGCCTTGCGGTTACGGATATCCAGGTACGGCAGGAAGAAGTCGTCGATGATCTTGCCGACAGTGGCGTGATCTTCACGGGCAATGGCGTGGTAGAAGTCCATCGCGGTTTTCGGGATGAAGTTGAACACCGCCGAGGAGTAGACCGGTACGCCCAGCGCCTTGTAAGCCGCGGCGTAGACTTCAGCGGTCGGCAAACCACCCAGGTAGCTGAAGCGATCACCGAGGCGGCGACGGATCGATACCATCAACTCGATATCGCCCAGGCCATCCTTGTAACCGATCAGGTTCGGGCAGCGCTCGGCCAGACGTTCCAGCAGCGGTGCGGTCAGGCGGCAGACATTTCGGTTGTACACCACGACGCCGATGTTGACCGATTTGCACACCGCTTCAACGTGCGCGGCAACGCCGTCCTGGCTGGCTTCGGTCAAGTAGTGCGGCAGCAGCAACAGACCTTTGGCGCCCAGGCGCTCGGCTTCCTGCGCGTACTCGATGGCCTGGCGTGTCGAACCACCGACACCCGCCAGAATCGGCACGCTGGTAGCGCAAGTGTCGACGGCAGTCTTGATGATTTCCGAGTATTCACTGGCCGCCAGGGAGAAGAACTCACCGGTGCCGCCCGCGGCGAACAGAGCCGAGGCGCCGTAAGGGGCCAGCCATTCCAGACGCTTGATGTAGCCAGCGCGGTTGAAATCGCCCTGGGCATTGAAATCGGTGACCGGGAAAGACAGCAGACCGGAAGAAAGGATGGACTTCAGTTCTTGTGGATTCATTATTCGAACACCCAGGGTTGCGACGTTGTGTGAGAAGACCGTTCAGCTCTGCGCTGAAGTTGTAGGTCATCGTACAACTTAAAATACAACCGTCAACTGCATTTCATCGCAGATGGGGTAAATTGTTGGACAAGGCGGATTAAGAGCCCAGTTTCATGGGCCCTCTGCCCAAGAAATTTGTGTCTTGCTAGAGATACGTTGTCGGAAGATTGAGTCTGGTAACCCGGGATTGACTGAAAATTTTGTGGCGTCACTTGCGATCCTTTCGCGAACAAGCTCGCTCCCACATTGGATCACCGGCGAACACAACAGTGCGAACCACCACGATCAACTATGGGAGCGAGCCTGCTCGCGAAGAGTGCCTGACCGGCAATGGATCACTCCAGCCAACGTCTTCTAGAGGGAAGTGCCGCTTATCGGAACTGTTATTTTTAACAGTTCCCGACATCGCTGCCTCGGTGGATAAGTATTTCACAAGCCAGGGGCCGGCCTCTGCCGTACTCATCATGGCCTTATAGAAGGAGCTTTTGTCATGGCCAATCCAGCGCCGATGTTGAATGTCCCAACCACCGGCTCTCCTGCACAAGCGGAAATAGATATCTCCACCTTCAGTGGGCCGCTGGTGCTCACCATCTCAGATAACGCAACGCTCCCTCCGGAAGGAAGGGTGTACGCAATCCTGGGCGATCCGGAAAATCCCGATTTGACCGGTGACGAGGTCCGCGCAGGCAGCTATGTACAGCCACCGCCGCCGGCAGAACCGGATGAGGGCGAATTTAAACAAGACAAAAACCTGACGGTCGAGATTTCCAAAGCACAACTGCAAAAGTTTGCCGGCCGAACAGTGGAATTACGCTACCAAGGAACAGGAGAGTCTGGCCTTGCCTATAACTCGGAGCATATTTTACTGACGATCAAGTGAGCCAGCACGCTGTCGTGCACTGGGGCCGGCCACCCGGCTCCGCGTCACAGTCTGGTTACGACGCCTTATAGGGAGATTCAGTCATGCCTTTACCCCGCACCTAATCTCGACCCCAATGCCACGAGCTCCACGACTCAACCTTTTGAGGTGAAGCTGTCCCAACTCAAGGGCAATCTGAAAGCCACCGTTCCGTCTTCGAACTATCTGCCGCCCGGTAATAAATCAAGGCGAGCATAAAAGCCACCGGCAAACTTCTTGGCGAACAGACGTGAATACAGCCCCCCCAAATTATCTGTTCCCCCTTGCGGTGCTCATACAGAACGTGAACAGCGAGATAAAACTGGGTTACATCGTGCCTGATGAAAGCGGCGAAAATTCGTCAGAACCGATCACCATCAAGGTCATCGTCTAGTCTCAGCCCCGCTGCGCCTCAGCCTCTTCATGGGCATGACGCAACCGCTCACGGCTGTTGGTCAGGTGCAGGCGCATCGCCGCGCGGGCGGCGTCGGAGTCCTGGCGGGCGATGGCATCGTAGATTTCTTCGTGCTCGCGGCTCAGGCGATTCATGTAGTGCTGCTGATCGTCATGGGCCAGTCGCGCGGAGTTGAGGCGGGTGCGCGGAATGATGCTGGTGCCCAGGTGGGTCATGATGTCAGTGAAGTAGCGGTTGCCGGTGGCCAGCGCAATCTGCAGGTGGAACTGGAAGTCCGAGGCCACGGCATCACTGGCGTGGGAGACACTTTCATTCAACGCATCCAGCGCGGCACGCATCAACGCCAACTGCTCGGGGCTGCGACGCTGCGCGGCCAGACCGGCGGACTCCACTTCCAGGCTGATGCGCAGCTCCAGAATGGCCAGCACGTCACGCAAGGTGACCACGGTGGCCGGGTCGATGCGGAAACCGCTCGGGCTCGGCGTGTCGAGCACGAAGGTGCCGATGCCGTGGCGGGTTTCCACCTGCCCCGCCGCCTGCAATCGGGAAATCGCTTCGCGCACCACCGTGCGGCTGACACCATGGGCATCCATGATCGCCGACTCGGTGGGCAACTTGTCGCCCCGCTTGAGGTGACCGTCGCGGATCTGCTCGGACAGCACCGTCACCAGTTCCTGAGCGAGGCTGCGGCGCTTGCGAGGGAGGCGTGGTGCGTCGTTCGGGTTTTCCATGGTGAACATCTGTCTCGAAAAATTCGGCTGAAACCGCATCATAGCTCAACGCGGTTGTACGATCACCCCACTCCCTGCAGGAGCAAAGCTTGCCCGCGATGGCCGTTACGCGGTCTCCGACTGAGGACCGCGTCATCGTTCATCGCGAGCAAGCTTTGCTCCTGCAGGATTGTGGTGCTCAGGCAGTCACGGCCTGGTCCACCAAATGCCCGTTCTCGATACGAACGTGCCGCGGATGGAAGCGTTTGAGGCTGCTGCGATGGCCGACGCTGACGATGCTCAACCCCGGCAACTCATCGATCAGCGCCTGATACAGCGACGCTTCGTCTTCCTCATCCATCGCCGAGGTCGCTTCGTCCATGTACAACCACTGCGGCGCATACAGCAGGGCGCGGGCAAAGGCCAGGCGTTGCTGCTCACCAGGCGAGAGCATGCGCTGCCAGTGATTGGCCTCATCGAGACGTGCCACCAAATGCGGTAAACGGCAGGTTTCCAGGACGTGCACATAGCGCTCGTTCGTGTAGGTATCACCGGCTTGTGGATAACTCAGCGCCTCACGCAGGGAACCGATCGGCAGATATGGTTTCTGCGGCAGGAACAGGTAACGCGCGGCGGGCAGGCGAATGCTGCCGTGCCCCGCCGGCCACAGATGCCCCATCGCCCGCAGCAGGGTCGACTTGCCGCTGCCGGAACGACCGCTGAGCATGACACGTTCGCCTTTCTCCACGTTCATGTCGGCATTGGTCAGCAGATGGCGTCCGTCAGACAGATCCAGGCCCAGGTTGTGGATATTCAAGGCATCCCCCTGGTTCTGCACATCGATGGCCAACACTCGCTGCTCGTTATCATCCATGGCCTGGCGAAAACTCAACAGGCGATCACAGGTGGCGCGCCAAGAAGCAAGGTTCTGGTACGCCGTGATAAACCAGCTGAAGCTTTCCTGCACGTTGCCAAACGCTGAGCTGATTTGAATCAGCTCACCGAGTTCGATTTTTCCTGCGAAAAAACGCGGCGCGGCCACCATGAAGGGAAAGATGATGGCAGCCTGATTGTATCCCGAGGTAAAGAATGTCAGACGCTTGGACACCTTCATGATGTCCCAGAAGTTGTGCCAGACCATTGCGAAGCGACCGCTCAACCGACGATTTTCATTGGGCTCGCCGTTGTACAAGGCAATGCTTTCGGCATTCTCGCGGATCCGCACCATCGAGAAACGCAGGTCAGCTTCAAAACGTTGTTGTTGGTTGTTCAGACCGATCAAGCGGCGACCAATCAGATGCGTCAGCCAACTGCCCACCACGGCATAAACCAGTACGCACCAGAACATGTAGCCGGGAATGGTAAAACCGAATACTTCGAGGCTACCCGACACCCCCCACAGAATGATCGAGAACGACACCAGGCTGACTATGTTGCGCAGCAAACCAATCCCCAGCTCCAACGTGTTCGACGTGAAACTGTTGAGATCTTCGGAAATCCGCTGGTCCGGGTTATCGGTGTACCCGCCCTGCTCCAACTGGTAGTAATTCTTGCTGCCAAGCCAACGGGTGAAATGCTTTTCCGTGAGCCAGGCTCGCCAGCGAATCGTTAACATCTGAGTCAGGTAGAGCCGATACACGGCCCCCACAATAGCCAACGCCGCAATCCCGCAGAAATATAAGATCAGCCGCCAGAATGCGGCTTCGTCCTTTTGCTGCAAGGCGTTGTAAAAATCCTTGTACCAACTGTTGAACCACACAGAGAGCCCTACGCTCAACAGCGATAGCGCGATCACGGCGATCAATAGCGTCCAGGCCTTGCCCTTCTCCTCGCTACGCCAGTAAGGCGTGGTCATCGCCCAGACCTTGCGAAAAAACTGCCCGCGCACGGCATCGTTGACCGCGGAATATTCAGCGTTCTGATTCATGGAAAAGGCTCGATAAAGAAAAGTACAGGCACGAACCGATCATAGATGATCGGTCCGGTTTGTCGCGAGGAGTGGCCCGCATTCGTTCAGCGCAGGTTCAGCGGCGAACGGGACGCTTCTGCAGTTTGCGCTGCAGTGTGCGGCGATGCATGCCCAAGGCGCGGGCGGTGGCGGAGATATTGCCTTCGTGTTCGGTCAACACACGCTGAATGTGTTCCCACTGCAAGCGGTCCACGGACATCGGGTTTTCCGGCACCAGGCTATCGAGGTCAGCGTGCTCGGACAGCAGCGCGGCCAATACGTCGTCAGCGTCGGCCGGCTTGCACAGGTAGTTGCAGGCGCCGCGCTTGATCGCTTCGACGGCGGTGGCGATGCTCGAATAGCCGGTCAGGATCACCACGCGCATTTCCGGATCCATTTCCAGCAGTTTGGGCAGCAGCACCAGGCCGGAATCGCCGTCCATTTTCAGGTCCAGCGCGGCGTAGTCCGGCAGATCGTTCTGGGCGATGGTCAGCCCTTCTTCGGCGGAGCCGGCGGTGCTGACGCGAAAGCCGCGGCGAGCCATGGCGCGTGCCATCACCCGGGTAAAGGTCGCGTCGTCGTCGACCAGCAGCAAATGCGGCAGCTCTTCGCCTTCAACCTGGATTTCGTCACTCATGTTGGTCTCCTCGGGCGCCAAGGGGCAGGCGCAGCTCGGTGAGCGTGCCGCCTTCTTCATGACTATAGAGTTTCACTGAGCCGCCGGCGCGTGTCACGCTGGCCTTGCTCAAAAACAGGCCCAGGCCGAAACCTTTGCCCTTGGTGGTAAAAAACGGTTTGCCGATCTGTTCGGCGATGGCCAGCGGTACTCCGGCACCGTGGTCGCGGATACTGATAGTCAAGTCCTCGGTATTCCAGTCCAGGGTCACTTGCAACCCTTCGGGACAGGCATCCGCCGCGTTATTCAGCAAATTCAGCAGCGCCTGGGTCAGGTCCGGCGGCGGTGCCATGCGCGGCACCGTGCCTTGACCAAGGCGCTGGAAACGATAACTGGCTTCCGGGCGCATCAGGTGCCAGCGGTTGAGCGCTTCATCGAGCCAATCGGTGACGTCCTGCATCTCCACCGCCAAACGACGATTGGCCTCCGCCGCCCGAACAAGCTGCTGCAACGTTTCCTTGCACAGTTTGACTTGATCCTGCAGTACGCTCAGGTCGTCCTGCAACAGGGGATCGTGGTGATCCTGGCGCATTTCCTTGAGCAGCACGCTCATCGTTGCCAGCGGTGTACCCAGCTCATGGGCGGCGCCTGCGGCCTGGGTGGCCACGGCCAGCAATTGTTGATCGCGCAGCCCCTCTTCGCGGCGGATCGCCCGCAACTCCTCCTGACGGCGCAACTCTTCAGCCATGCGTGCGGCGAAGAAGGTGATGACCGCAGCGGCGAGGGCGAAACTCAGCCACATCCCGTACACCTGCAGGTTTTCCCGGGCGATCGGGAAGGTTTGCAACGGATAGAACCGCGCCAGTAGCAGGGTATACATCGTCAGCGCGATGCCCGACAGAATCACCGAATAACGCCACGGCAAGGTCACCGCGGCGATGGTCAACGGCACCAGATAGTAAGAGACGAAGGGATTGGTCGAACCGCCTGAGAAATACAGCAAGGCGCTGTGGATAAACAGGTCGCAAGCCAATTGCACGGCATATTCAAGCTCGGTGACCGGCCACGAGGTGCGCAGGCGAATGGCCGTGAAGGCACACAGCAGCATCGAGCAACCAAGGGTCGCGGCCAGCTGGAACCAGGGCAGCGGCAGCAGTTCGAGCCAATAGGCCAAGCCCACGGAACCGGCTTGGGCAGCCAGCACCAAGGTGCGGATGAAGGTCAGCCGCCAGAGGTTCTGGCGAGTGGCGGAAGTGATTTGAACGGGGGCGAGCATGAGCTCTCCTGATGAGCGCTCCAGGCGGATCGCAGGGAGTATAACCAAGCGTGGGGGTTGGCAGGCAAACGTGCGGCAAACGGCCACATGGCAGGCAAGTTTGTTGTGTCCATGAGGCCGCTTTCGCGAGCGGGCTCGCTCCCTCAGGTGAATGCATTCCAAAGTGGGCGCGAGCCTGCTCGCGAATGGTCGCGAAGCGGCCCCTGCCATACATCTGTATAGAAGTTGTAACTGTGCGAACCGGATCATTAAAGCTAGAGTCTGATGGTTTCACGCAGGTCCGGACCATGCCCTGCGCACCACCTTAGGAGCTTTCATGCACACATTCCGCCGCAGCGCCGCCCTCCTCGCCCTGAGCGTTGGCACCCTTGCCAGCCTCCCGGCCGTGGCTGCCGACGAACTTCATTACAATCAGATTTCCCTGCGCGCCGAAGTCAGCCAGGAAGTGGCTCGCGACCTGATGATCGTGACCCTCTACACCGAAGCACAAAACACCGACTCGGCCAAACTCGCCGCCGAGGTCAGCACCACCATGAACAAGGCGCTGGCCCAGGCCAAGCAGGTCAAGGACATCACCCTGCGCCAGGGCAGCCGCAACAGCTACCCGATCTACGATGCCAAGGGCCAGAAAATCACCGGCTGGCGTGAACGCTCCGAGCTGCGCCTGGAGAGTACGGATTTCGCCGCACTGTCGAAGCTGACCGGCGAACTGCTCACCGACCTGAAGATGGGCGGCATGGACTTCGCGATCGCCACGCCGACCCGCAAGGCCAGTGAAGACACCCTGCTCAAGGAAGCCGTCACCGCCTTCAAGGCTCGCGCCCAACTTGCCACCGATGCCCTGGGTGGCAAGGGCTACAAGATCGTCAACATGAACCTCAACAGCAGCGGCTTCCCGCAGCCATACATGCGTGCACCGATGATGATGAAGGCCGCCAGCATGGACGGCGCACCGGTAACTCCGGAAGTTGAAGCCGGCACCAGCCAGGTCACCATGACGGCCGATGGCGCGATTGAAGTGCTGATGCCTTGAGTCGATAACCCTGAAAAAATACGGCGATCACCAAAGTGATCGCCGTTGTTTTTTGCGCTTCATTCCAGCAGGCGAAGTTGCACCTGGTGGCACCCACGGCCACTGATCCAATCCAGTGCAACAATAACCACTCCCATTCAGCCCCACAGGACTGGGTATAAATAGGTAACACCTGCGCCCAACCACTGGGCAACCCAACCCTTGCGCGCACCATAAACGTGCGCCAGATGCACTGCAAAAATGCCGCGCAAACGGTCAAATGCGTCAAAATTTATACCAATGCGACATTAAGGTACGTTCGTGCCACCGTTTAAGGCTTGTAGCCGCTCTGGATCTTGCATTGGGTATGGCCCCTGCATAAGTATCCGCAGGCACGACTCACGAGGTCGTCCTCAAAATTAAAAAATGACAACAAATCATGAGGCCACCATGCTTAAACACGCGGTCATTCCGTTTTTAGTCGGCGCCAGCCTTTTGGCTGCCGCACCGTTCGCCCAAGCTGCGACTAACCTGGTGTTCTGCTCCGAAGGGAGCCCGGCCGGTTTCGATCCAGGTCAATACACCACCGGAACCGACTTCGACGCCTCTGCCGAAACCATGTTCAACCGCCTGACTCAATTCGAGCGCGGCGGTACCGCCGTTATTCCTGGCCTGGCGACCAGCTGGGACGTCTCCGCTGACGGCCTGACCTACACCTTCCACCTGCGTGAAGGCGTCAAGTTCCACACCACTCCGTACTTCAAGCCAACGCGTAACTTCAACGCCGACGACGTGCTGTTCACCTTTAATCGCATGATTAACAAGGATGACCCGTTCCGTAAGGCGTACCCGACCGAATTCCCGTACTTCACCGACATGGGGATGGATACCAACATCACCAAGATCGATAAAGTCGACGACAAAACCGTCAAGTTCACCCTCAAAGATGTTGATGCCGCGTTCATCCAGAACATGGCCATGAGCTTCGCCTCGATCCAGTCCGCCGAGTACGCTGCCCAGCTGCTCAAGGAAGGCAAGGCCGCCGATATCAACCAGAAGCCGGTCGGCACTGGCCCGTTCGTGTTCAAGAGCTACCAGAAGGACTCCAACATCCGCTACACCGGGAACAAGGACTACTGGAAGCCTGAAGACGTCAAGATCGACAACCTGATCTTCGCCATCACCACCGACCCGTCGGTTCGCATCCAGAAGCTGAAGAAGAACGAGTGCCAGGTCACCCTGTTCCCTCGTCCGGCTGACCTGAAAGCGCTGCGCGAAGACAAGACCCTGAAGCTGCCTGACCAGGCTGGCTTCAACTTGGGTTACATCGCCTACAACGTGATGCCACAGGTCAAAGGTCAAACTGTTCCGAACCCGTTGTCCCAACTGAAAGTGCGTCAGGCACTGGACATGGCCGTCAACAAGCAACAGATCATCGATTCCGTGTATCAGGGCGCCGGCCAACTGGCCGTCAACGCCATGCCTCCGACCCAGTGGTCCTACGACACCACGATCAAGGATGCGCCGTACAACCCTGAGAAAGCCAAAGAGCTGCTCAAGGAAGCTGGCGTGAAAGAAGGCACCGAAATCGTTCTCTGGGCGATGCCGGTACAGCGTCCATACAACCCGAACGCCAAGCTGATGGCAGAAATGCTGCAGTCCGACTGGGCGAAGATCGGCCTGAAGGTCAAGATCCAGAGCTACGAGTGGGGCGAGTACATCAAGCGCTCCAAAGGCGGCGAAAACCAGGGGATGCTGATTGGCTGGAGCGGCGACAATGGTGATCCGGACAACTGGCTGAACGTGCTGTTCGGTTGCGATTCGCTGGAAGGCAACAACTTCTCCAAGTGGTGCGATCCGAAGTTTGACGGCATCGTCAAGGAAGCCAAGCGCACCACCGATCAGGCCAAGCGCACCGAACTGTACAAGCAGGCGCAACACGTCCTCAAAGATGCTGTGCCAATGACACCTATCGCTCACTCGACGGTGTTCCAACCCATGCGCGCCAATGTGCAGGACTTCAAGATCAGCCCGTTTGGCTTGAACTCCTTCTACGGCGTCAGCGTCAGCAAGTAAGGTTTGGCAACGGCGACGTTTTTGACGTCGCCGTTGCTTTATCGACTGAGAAAGCAGGAAATCGCCTACATCCAGATCGTCTGCTGACTACAGCAGAGTGCTAGGACGCGTCGTCTTTTCCCACGAGTCTTTCGGACTTTACGCATTTACTGCCGGACCCACGGTTCATACCGTCGGGATCCGACCAGCTCACGCGTGGGTCATCGGTTTTTTGCTGTCCGTCATGGCTTGAAACCAGTGAAGCCTCCACGCCTGCGCACGGGCGAAGGTTCACTGCCAAAACTTCGAATAAGAGGGAGCGTCATGCGCCATACCTTGATTTTATCCGCATTGCTGGGCACCGGCTTGTTAGCCGCCACTTCCATGAGCCAGGCCGCCAACAACAGCCTGGTGTTTTGCTCCGAAGGCAGTCCTGCCGGTTTCGATACCGCGCAGTACACGACCGCGACCGACAACGATGCCGCCGAGCCGCTGTACAACCGACTGGCAGAGTTTGAAAAAGGCGCGACCAATGTCGTTCCAGGCCTGGCCACGAACTGGGATATTTCCGAGGACGGCCTCAAGTACACCTTTCACCTGCGCCCTGGAGTGAAGTTTCATACCACCAAGTACTTCACACCGACCCGCGATTTCAACGCCGATGACGTGCTGTTCACGTTCAATCGCATGCTCGATCCGCAGCAACCTTTCCGTAAGGCTTACCCGACCGAATTCCCGTATTTCAACGGTATGAGCCTGAACAAGAACATCGCCAAGGTCGAAAAGACCGGGCCACTGACCGTGGTCATGACGCTCAACAGCGTGGATGCCGCGTTCATCCAGAACATCGCCATGAGTTTCGCCTCCATTCTCTCCGCCGAGTACGCCGACAAGCTGCTGGCCGAGGGCAAGCCGAGCGATATCAACCAGAAGCCGATCGGCACCGGGCCGTTCGTATTCAAGAGCTACCAGAAAGATTCCAACATCCGTTACACCGGCAACAAACATTACTGGGACCCGAGCCGCGTGAAGCTCGACAACCTGATTTTTGCCATCAACACCGACGCCTCGGTGCGTGTGCAGAAACTCAAGGCTGACGAGTGCCAGATTACCCTGCACCCCCGCCCTGCCGACGTGACCGCGCTGAAGAACGACCCGGCATTGCAACTGATCGAAAAGCCCGGCTTCAACCTCGGCTACATCGCCTACAACGTGCGCCACAAGCCTTTCGACCAGCTCGAAGTGCGTCAGGCGCTGGACATGGCGGTGAACAAGCAAGGCATTCTCAACGCCGTGTACCAGGGTGCCGGTCAACTGGCGGTCAACGCCATGCCGCCGACCCAATGGTCCTACGATGACACGATCAAGGACGCGGCCTATAACCCGGAAAAAGCCAAGGAACTGCTCAAGGCCGCCGGCGTGAAGGATGGCACCGAAATCACCCTGTGGGCCATGCCGGTGCAGCGCCCGTACAACCCCAACGCCAAGTTGATGGCCGAAATGCTCCAGGCTGACTGGGCGAAAATCGGCCTCAAGGTCAAGATCGTCAGCTACGAATGGGGCGAGTACATCAAGCGCACCAAGAACGGCGAACACGACATCAGCCTGATTGGCTGGACCGGTGACAACGGTGACCCGGACAACTGGCTCGGCACACTCTACAGCTGCGATGCCATTGGCGGTAACAACTACTCCATGTGGTGCGATCCGGCTTACGACAAGCTGATCAAGCAGGCCAAGGTCGTGACCGATCGCGACCAGCGCACCGTGCTCTACAAACAGGCGCAGCAGTACCTCAAGCAGCAGGTACCGATCACGCCGGTCGCCCACTCGACGGTCAACCAGCCGTTGAGCGCCAAAATCGAAGGGTTCAAGGTCAGCCCCTTCGGTCGCAACGTGTTCTCGGGTGTCAGCATCGAAAAATAACACCGTGTAGCTAAAACGTTGGGGGCGCATTGCGCCCCCACGCAAGCGTATTGCCGAAATTCGCCAATTCAGCGCCAGGCAAACGTTTGCAAGACGTGATTGAGTTCCAAAGCAAATAGCCGGATCACCCAAAAAAGACCGGCATTAATAATAGAAACCAAGGAGCTTCACCCATGAAACTGAGCAGCACCGCAATACTGGCGTTGGCCATCAGCAGCGTAACCGCCACGGCTTACGCTGAAACCCAAAGCCAGGCGTTCACCCCGGTTACCGTGAATGAAAAGAGCGCCCAGAGCGAAGCCACCGGCTTCCTTGAAGGCCAGTCGATCAGCGGCACTACCCGTAACTGGTACGCCAACGAGCAACTGAAACGTGGCGGTAATTTCGCCTACAAGAAAGACGGTGTATCGACCCCGACTGACCGTCGTATCAACTGGGTGCAGGGTACGATCGTCAAGTACAACTCGGGCTTCACCGAAGGCTCTGTCGGTTTCAGCACTGAAGTAGCGGCCTACAACGCCATCGCACTGGACCAGGACCGCAAGGATCTGGCGTCGAACAACGGCGGCGCACCGGGTACCCGTCCAGGCGCGGGTAACAACCGTACCCTGACCGAAGAAGGCGGCGACGCGGTCGGCCAGTGGAGCAAACTGGGCTTGGCCAACGTCAAGGCCCGTATTTCCAACACCACCCTGACCGCCGGTCGTCAGAACTTCAGCAGCCCAATGGTCGACGTGATCGGTAACCGTGCGCTGCCTTCGAGCTTCCAGGGTGTGGCGATCCACAGCGAAGAGCTGAATAACCTGCAATTCGACCTGGCCACTTTCGACCGCAACTCACCGCGTACCGAACAAAGCCAGCGTAAATTCCGCACTGAATACGCCAACGGCATCGTTGAATCCGATCACGTCTACACCGGTGGCATCACCTACACTCCATTCGCCAGCCTGACCACCAGCTTGTGGGCGACCCAAGCCGAAGACATCTGGAACCAGTACTACTTCGGCGCCACTCACGTGCTGGGCGACAGCCAGGTGCTGAGCCTGACCACCGGCTTGAACTACTACAAAACCCAGGAAGAAGGTAAGGCGCTGATCGGCGACATCGACAACGATACCTACTCCCTGTCGTTCGGCCTGACTCACCAGGCCCACAGCCTGACCTTCTCGTACCAGGAAGTGAACGGTAACGAGTACTTCGACTACCTGCACGAAACCAACGGCATCTACCTGGCCAACTCCCTGCTGTCGGACTTCAACGGACCGAACGAGAAATCCTTCCAGGTTGCCTACGGTCTGAACATGGCCGAATACGGCGTGCCGGGCCTGAAGTTCAACATCTACCAGGCGCGTGGCTGGGGTATCGACGGTACTCACTACACCGGCAACAAAGGCGTGGCTGACAAAGGCTACGACGGCATCCAGTCGCAAGACGGCGAACACCATTACGAATACGGCATTGGTGCCTCCTACGCTGTACAGAGCGGCCCGTTCAAGGCCACCACTGTTCGCGCGACCTACACCGCTCACCGCGCCAGTGAAAACCAGGCTGACGGCAGCATCAACGAGTTCCGTCTCGTGACCACTGTTCCGTTCAACATTCTGTAAATACACCGGCCGCACGGCTGATTCTGTAACGAATCGGCCGAGCGGCTTTTGTCCATTCAACCGATTGCAGAGGGTCCTTGATGAAAATGCTTCCCCTACGTGCGGCTATCGCAGCCGCGTTGTTGAGTGTCGCGGTTGGCGTATCGGCCAAACCCCTGGTGGTCTGCACCGAAGCCAGTCCGGAAGGCTTCGACATGGTCCAGTACACGACTGCAGTCACCGCCGATGCGGTGGCCGAAACCATCTTCAATCGACTGGCGGACTTCAAGCCCGGTACCACGGATGTGATTCCGGCCCTGGCCGAATCCTGGGACATCAGCGGAGACGGTCTGACCTACACGTTCCACCTGCGCAAAGGCGTCAAGTTCCACACCACCGAATACTTCAAGCCGACCCGCGACATGAATGCCGACGATGTGGTCTGGAGTTTCCAGCGCCAGCTGGACCCGAACCACCCATGGCACAAACTGTCGAGCGTGGGCTTCCCGTACTTTGAAAGCATGGGCTTCAAGGAATTGCTCAAAAGCGTCGAAAAAGTCGACGACAACACGGTCAAATTCACTCTGACCCGCCGCGAAGCGCCGTTCCTGGCCGACATTGCCATGGCCTTCTCCTCGATCTACTCCGCCGAGTACGCCGACCAGCTGCTCAAGGCCAACAAGACCGGCGACCTGAACAGCAAGCCGGTCGGTACCGGTCCGTTCATCTTCCAGCGCTACAACAAAGATGCCCAGGTTCGCTTCAAGGCCAACCCGGACTACTTCCGTGGCAAGGCACCGGCCGACTCGTTGATCCTGGCCATCGCCACCGACAACAACGTGCGCCTGCAGAAGCTGAAAGCCAACGAATGCCAGATCGCGCTGTATCCGAAACCGGATGACATTCCGAGCATCAAGAAAGACTCGAACCTGAAGGTCGACGAGCTGAACGCGATGACCGTCTCGTACATCGCCATGAACACCCAGCACAAGTACATGAGCGACGTGCGGGTGCGCAAAGCCATCGACATTGCCTTCGACAAGGAAGCCTACGTCAACGCGCTGTTCGGCAAGGGCAACGCAACCGTGGGCGTCAACCCGTTCCCGGACACCCTGCTGGGCTACAACCACCAGCTGAAGAACCCGGCCCGCGACCTGGACAAGGCCCGCGCCCTGCTCAAGGAAGCCGGCGTACCGGAAGGCACCACCTTCACCCTGTTCACCCGCAACGGTGGCGGCCCGACCAACCCCAATCCGATGCTCGGCGCGCAGATGATGCAGGCCGACCTGGCCAAGGTCGGCATCAAGATCGACATCCGCGTGATGGAATGGGGCGAAATGCTCAAGCGCGCGAAAAACGGCGAGCACGATATGGTTTCCGCCGGATGGGCGGGCGATAACGGCGACCCGGATAACTTCCTGACGCCTATGCTCAGTTGCGAAGCGGCCAGGAACGGCGAAAACTATGCACGCTGGTGCAATGACAAGTTCCAGGCCCTGATCGACCAGGCCCGTGAAAAAACCGACCCGGCCGAACGTGCAGCACTGTACGAACAGGCTCAGGTTATCTTTAACCAGGACCAGCCATGGATCAGCATGGCGCACACTAGAATGTTCACCGCAATGCGCAACAACGTAGAGGGCTACCAAATCAGCCCGCTCACCACAAATAACTTCGCCACCACCCAGGTGAAGTAGATAAGAAACTCCCGGCATTCCTGACCCCAGGCATGCCGGGCACGCCTAACCGGCTGATGAGGTACACCACACGATGTTTAGTTTTATTGCCCGCCGACTGGGGTTATTGATCCCCACGTTCTTCGGCATCACCTTGCTGACTTTCGCGTTGATTCGCATGATCCCCGGCGACCCCGTGGAAGTGATGATGGGCGAACGTCGGGTCGACCCCGAGATGCATGCTCAGGCAATGGAACGCCTAGGTCTGAACAAACCCCTGTATGCCCAGTACCTGGATTACATCGGGAAACTGGCCCACGGCGATCTGGGGGAATCCCTTCGTACCCGTGAAAGCGTCTGGAGCGAGTTCACCTCCCTATTCCCCGCGACCCTGGAATTGTCCATGGCCGCCCTGTTGTTCGCCGGTATCCTGGGCCTGCTGGCCGGGGTGATCGCGGCACTCAAGCGAGGATCCCTGTTCGACCATGGGGTAATGGGTGTCTCCCTGGCGGGCTACTCGATGCCGATCTTCTGGTGGGGCCTGATCCTGATCATGTTCTTCTCGGTGTCCCTGGGCTGGACCCCGGTGTCCGGGCGGATCGACCTGCTGTATGACATCGAGCCGCGCACCGGCTTCATGCTCATCGATACGCTGCTGGCCGATGATGTCGGCGCGTTCCTCGACGCCCTGCACCACCTGATCCTGCCGGCCATCGTGCTCGGCACCATCCCGCTGGCGGTGATCGCACGGATGACCCGTTCGTCAATGCTCGAAGTGCTGCGTGAGGATTACATCCGTACCGCCAAGGCCAAAGGCCTGTCGCCATCGCGCGTGGTGTTCGTGCACGGTTTGCGTAACGCGCTGATTCCGGTGCTGACCGTGGTCGGCTTGCAAGTCGGCACCCTGTTGGCCGGTGCGGTCCTGACCGAGACCATCTTCTCCTGGCCGGGCATCGGCAAATGGCTGATCGAAGCCATTGGCGCCCGTGACTATCCAGTCGTACAAAACGGCATCCTGTTAATCGCCTGCCTGGTGATTCTGGTCAACTTCGTAGTGGACATCCTCTACGGCTTTGCCAACCCACGCATCCGTCATCAGCGCTGAGGTCAATACCCATGAGCACTCCAACTTCCTCAGTAGCCGCCGCCACCTCCGTCGTGGATCAAAGCCTGCTGTACCCATCGCCGTACAAAGAATTCTGGCACGCCTTCTCCCGGAACAAGGGCGCCGTTGCCGGCCTGATGTTCATGCTGCTGGTGATTTTCTGCGCGATCTTCGCGCCGTGGGTCGCCCCGCATGACCCGAGCGAGCAATACCGCGACTTCCTGCTGACCCCGCCAGCCTGGCTCGAAGGTGGGCAGATACAGTTCCTGCTGGGTACCGATGAACTGGGTCGCGACCTGCTGTCGCGTCTGATCCAGGGTTCGCGCCTGTCGCTGCTGATCGGCTTGTCGTCGGTGGTGATGTCGCTGATCCCCGGCATCCTGCTGGGCCTGTTCGCCGGGTTCTTCCCGAAAATGATCGGCCCGACCATCATGCGCCTGATGGACATCATGCTGGCCCTGCCGTCCCTGCTGCTGGCCGTGGCGATTGTCGCCATCCTCGGCCCAGGCCTGATCAACACCGTAATCGCCATCGCCGTGGTGTCCCTGCCGTCCTACGTTCGTCTGACCCGCGCCGCGGTGATGGGCGAACTGAACCGCGACTACGTGACCGCCGCGCGCCTGGCCGGTGCCGGCCTGCCACGCCTGATGTTCGTGACCGTGTTGCCCAACTGCATGGCACCGCTGATCGTTCAGGCCACCCTGAGCTTCTCCTCGGCGATTCTCGATGCTGCCGCCCTGGGCTTCCTCGGCCTTGGCGTACAACCGCCAACCCCTGAGTGGGGCACCATGCTGGCCTCGGCCCGCGACTACATCGAACGCGCCTGGTGGGTCGTCAGTCTGCCTGGTTTGACCATTTTGCTCAGCGTGCTGGCAATCAACTTGATGGGCGACGGCCTGCGCGATGCGCTGGACCCGAAACTCAAGAACGCCGCCTGAGGAGATTCCCATGTCACTGCTAGAAATCAAGAATCTCAACGTTCGCTTCGGCGACAAGAACGCCACACCGGTCGTCGACGGCCTCGATCTGAAGGTGGACAAAGGCGAAGTACTGGCCATCGTTGGCGAGTCCGGCTCCGGCAAGTCCGTGACCATGATGGCGTTGATGGGCCTGATCGAGCACCCGGGGATCGTCACCGCCGACGCCCTGAGCTTCGACGGCCAGAACATGCTCAAGCTCAATAACCGCCAGCGTCGGCAGATCGTCGGCAAAGACCTGGCCATGGTCTTCCAGGACCCGATGACCGCGTTGAACCCCAGCTACACCGTCGGGTTCCAGATCGAAGAAGTGCTGCGCCTGCACCTGAAAATGTCCGGCAAGGCCGCGCGCAAACGCGCCATCGAACTGCTGGAAAAAGTTGAAATCCCGGGGGCGGCCAGCCGCATGGACGCCTACCCGCATCAACTGTCCGGTGGTATGAGCCAGCGTGTCGCGATCGCCATGGCGATCGCCGGCGAGCCGAAACTGCTGATCGCCGACGAACCGACCACCGCCCTGGACGTAACGATTCAGGCACAGATCATGGACCTGCTTCTGGCGTTGCAGAAAGAGCAGAACATGGGCCTGGTGCTGATCACCCACGACCTCGCGGTCGTGGCCGAAACCGCCCAGCGCGTGTGCGTGATGTACGCCGGTCAAGCCGTCGAAGTCGGCCAGGTGCCGCAACTGTTCGACATCCCGGCGCACCCGTACAGCGAAGCGCTGCTCAAGGCGATTCCGGAGCACAGCCTGGGCGCCTCGCGCCTGTCGACCCTGCCGGGTATCGTCCCTGGTCGTTACGACCGGCCGCAGGGTTGCCTGCTGTCACCGCGCTGCCCATACGTGCAGGACAACTGCCGCGCGCAACGTCCGGCCCTTGACCCGAAAAGCAACAGCCTCGCCCGCTGCTTCTACCCGCTGAACCAGGAGGTGGCGTAATGGCCGTCGTACTTACTGCCCGCGACCTGACCCGTCACTACGAAGTGTCCCGTGGCATGTTCAAGGGACACGCGACTGTGCGCGCCCTCAACGGCGTGTCCTTCGAGCTGGAAGCCGGCAAGACCCTCGCCGTTGTGGGTGAGTCGGGTTGCGGCAAATCCACCCTGGCCCGTGCCCTGACCCTGATCGAAGAGCCGTCCTCGGGTTCCCTGAAAATCGCCGGCCAGGAAGTGGCCGGCGCCGACAAGGCCCAGCGCAAGCAACTGCGCAAAGACGTGCAGATGGTGTTCCAGAGCCCCTACGCGTCGCTGAACCCACGGCAGAAAATCGGTGATCAACTGGCCGAGCCGCTGCTGATCAACACCAACCTGTCCGCCACCGAACGCCGGGAGAAAGTCCAGGCGATGATGAAGCAGGTGGGTTTGCGTCCCGAGCACTACCAGCGTTATCCGCACATGTTCTCCGGCGGTCAGCGCCAGCGGATCGCCCTGGCCCGCGCCATGATGCTGCAACCGAAAGTGCTGGTGGCGGACGAACCGACCTCCGCGCTGGACGTGTCGATCCAGGCCCAGGTGCTGAACCTGTTCATGGACCTGCAGCAGGAGTTCAACACTGCCTACGTATTCATCTCCCACAACCTGGCGGTGGTGCGTCACGTCGCCGACCACGTGATGGTGATGTACCTCGGTCGACCGGTGGAAATGGGCCCGAAAGAAGACATCTACACCCGTCCTCTGCACCCTTACACCCAGGCCTTGTTGTCGGCCACTCCGACCATCCACCCGGATCCGGACAAGCCGAAAATCAAGATCGTCGGCGAACTGCCCAACCCGCTGAACCCGCCGCCAGGCTGCGCCTTCCACAAGCGCTGCCCGTACGCCACCGAGCGTTGCAGCACTGAAGAGCCGGCCTTGCGCCTGCTCGACAGCCGCCAGGTGGCTTGCCATTACGCCGAGCAGTTCGTGCACGGCGCGGTATAAAAAACGGGCTGAAAATGTGGGAGCGAGCGTGCTCGCGAAAGCGGTCTGTCAACAATGTTGTGACTGACATGGCGCCTTCGCGAGCAGGCTCGCTCCCACAGGGATTTTGCCTTCTCCCAACCCCTTCTACTTCGATTGCGTATCAATCGAAAGAGAAGGGGTTTTATTTTGTCTGCACGTTACGTCTGGCTATCGCCCTCTTCCTCATCAGAGTCCGGCTCATCAGTGGTCGAGTCATCATCACCCGCACTACCACCCTGCCCCTTGTCGCCCGGCTCCGATTCGGACGCGGCGATCATCAACTCACCATGACCCGCCTGACCGCTTGACGCCTGCGTCTCATGGTCCTTGCACTCGGCCCAGACTGTCGTACTGCCGAGGGCCAGCATCACCACCACCTTCAACATCAACAACACACGCAGCAACCTGTTCATAGCCGAATCCTTCCTGTCTCGAAGTGCCTGTCTGGCGCTGAATCTAATCTAGTTCCGATCAGCCCGGTTCTCCAGATAGGACGCTAATGAACCGATGGAAATGCCGTCGATGTAGAGATTGGTTTTGAATAACTGTTATGCCGAAAAAATCAAAAGATCGCAGCCTTCGGCAGCTCCTACTGCCCTTGAAGGAGCTGCCGAAGGCTGCGATCTTTTGACCTTTGGAAAGGACAACATAATGGAACTGTTACAGATACTCCTGGATCTCGAGCGAAGCCTCCTTTCTCAGGCTTTCCGCCAGAATCTCGAAGAAATCTCTCGCCTGATTGCCGACGACTTCATCGAATTTGGCGCGAGCGGTAACGCTTGGACCAAAGCGGACCTGATCGATCAATTACCCGATGAAGCCTTCATCCAACGCACCATCAGCGAGTTCGCAGTCAAACCGCTGTCTGAACACATCGCGCTGGCGACCTATCAATGTCATACCGAAACCAGCAGAAGCTTGCGCAGCTCAATTTGGCGCAAGCAGAACGAACAATGGCAGATGCTCTTCCATCAGGGCACGCCAATTCCGTAGGAGCGCGCTCGCCATGGATGCAACGCACTTGAGGGATTCATACGACCCGGTCTACTAACCTGCGCACAGCTGCCACCCTCATGAAGAAACGCGATTCGGGGTTGGCGCCCACTCTTCAAGGACCTGAATCATGGCCCCCCCCCGCCAACCCAGCAGTCTTTTTCTCATCTCCCCCAACGCCGACAACCACACCCTGCTCGAATACGCCTGCGTCTCCCTGGCCTCCGCCAGCGCCATGGCCAGCGACTTCGCCCGGAATCTGAAAGGCCCCGAGGGCCACCTGCTGCTGGGCATTCAGCAATCCATCATGCTTGGAGAAATGGCAGTCAATCGAGCACTGGACAACCTCGATCCCCCGTAACACTGCCCCTCGTGCGAGCGAGCTTCCTTGCAATGAAAAATATCGCGAGCAGGCGCCCACAGGTGTAAGTGAATGCCAGTAAAAAGCCCCGGAACTTTCGGACCGGGGCTTTTGGTGTTTCAACTCAGCGTTTAATGATGCTCACGGGTCGCACGGAATTTCACGTCCGGCCAGCGCTCTTCCATCAATGCCAGGTTGACCCGGGTCGGGGCGAGGTAGGTCAGGTGACCGCCGCCGTCCAGTGCCAGGTTTTCCACGGCCTTGTTGGTGAATTCCTCAAGCTTCTTCTTGTCGCTGCATTCGATCCAGCGCGCGGAATAAACGGTGATCGGCTCGTAGGAGCACTCGACCTTGTATTCCTCTTTCAGGCGGCTGGCGACCACATCGAACTGCAGCACACCCACGGCGCCGAGGATGATGTCGTTGCTGCGCTCGGGGAAGAACACCTGGGTTGCGCCTTCTTCGGCCAGCTGTTGCAGGCCTTGGCGCAGTTGCTTGGATTTCAGCGGATCGCGCAGGCGTACGCGGCGGAACAGCTCCGGGGCGAAGTGCGGGATGCCGGTGAAGCCCAGGACTTCGCCTTCGGTGAAGGTGTCGCCGATCTGGATGGTGCCATGGTTGTGCAAACCGATGATGTCGCCGGCAAAGGCTTCTTCCAGTTGCTCACGCTCCGAGGAGAAGAACGTCAGGGCATCGCCGATCCGCACGTCCTTACCGGTGCGCACGTGGCGCATCTTCATGCCTTTTTCGTATTTGCCGGAGCAGATACGCATGAAGGCGATACGGTCGCGGTGTTTCGGGTCCATGTTTGCCTGGATCTTGAAGATGAAGCCCGAAAACTTCTCTTCCACCGGCTCCACGGTGCGTTCGTTGGCTACGCGCGCCAACGGGCGCGGTGCCCAGTCGACTACGGCGTCGAGCACATGATCGACTCCGAAGTTGCCCAACGCGGTACCGAAGAACACTGGAGTCAGCTGACCGTCGAGGAATTCCTGCTGGTTGAACTCGTGGCAGGCACCCTGCACCAGTTCCAACTGTTCGATGAAACGCTCGTACTCGTCGCCCAGATGCGCGCGGGCTTCGTCGGAATCGAGCTTCTCGATGATTTTGGTTTCGGTGCGCTCGTGACCGTGACCGGCGGTGTAAACAATGATGTAGTCGTCGGCGAGGTGGTACACGCCTTTGAAATCACGGTAGCAACCAATCGGCCAGGTGATCGGCGCAGCCTTGATCTTGAGGACGGCTTCGATTTCGTCGAGCAGTTCGATCGGGTCGCGGATGTCACGGTCGAGTTTGTTGATGAAGCTGACGATCGGCGTGTCACGCAGGCGGCAGACGTCCATCAGGGCAATGGTCCGAGGCTCTACGCCCTTACCGCCGTCGAGCACCATCAACGCCGAGTCCACCGCAGTCAGGGTGCGATAGGTGTCTTCGGAGAAGTCTTCGTGGCCCGGGGTGTCGAGCAGGTTGATCATGTGCTCGCGATACGGGAACTGCATGACCGACGTGGTAATCGAGATACCCCGCTGCTTTTCCATTTCCATCCAGTCGGACGTGGCATGGCGGTCGGATTTACGGGATTTCACCGTGCCGGCCACCGCAATCGCCTTGCCCATCAGCAAGAGCTTTTCGGTGATGGTGGTTTTACCGGCATCGGGGTGGGAAATAATGGCGAAAGTGCGGCGTTTCGCGACTTCGGCGGCCTGTTTGGTCATGGGAAATCGCCTGGCAGGTGATTCAAAAAAGGGCGCAGATTATAGCCCAAGTTGATCGAAGAACCGAACCGTTGAGCACATCCAGGGTGGCCAAATGGTGCTTCAGATGGGAACCTTTTAAAGCACGGAGACGTCCACTCCCCTGTTACGACCACTCGTCGGGGGCTGAAAAATCAGCAAGTCAGCCTGACGAGGCTGCGCTCATGGCTCGCTTTCACACCGTTTCGGTGATGAAAAACAGCTGCTTCTCGCGATCACTTTTTCGGCAGCCAAGTAAGGCGTAGCCACACGAGAATGTGTTCGCCGACTGAAAAAAGGAGTCCGCCTGTGGCTATCCACCATGGCAAAGGGCTGATAGGAGGCGCACTGGTAATCGCCCTCCTGGCCCTGCTGATCCACTGGATCGGCATCAACACGATCGAACACTACCGCGACGATTTGTTGTTTTACCTGCAAGCTCATCTGATTCTCGTCCTCGCTTCCATGCTGGCCGCCCTTGTCGTGGGCCTCCCCGCCGGCATCTTCCTCAGCCGCCCGACCCGGGTCGCGCGTGCCGAACGCTTCATGCAGATCTTCAACATCGGTAACACCATTCCACCGCTGGCGGTGCTGGCCATTGCTCTGGGCGTACTCGGGATCGGCAGTGGTCCTGCGATTTTCGCCCTGTTCCTCGCCTCATTGCTGCCGATTGTGCGCAACACCTATGAAGGCCTGAAAAACGTTCAGGGCTCACTCAAGGAAGCCGCTGTCGGCATCGGCATGACGCCGCGCCAGGTGCTGTGGAAAGTCGAATTGCCGAACGCCGTGCCGATCATCATCGGTGGTGTGCGCGTGGCGCTGGCGATCAATGTCGGGACCGCACCGCTGGCGTTCCTGATCGGCGCCAACAGCCTCGGCAGCCTGATTTTCCCGGGCATTGCCCTGAACAATCAGCCGCAACTGCTGCTCGGCGCGGCCTGCACGGCGCTGCTGGCCTTGTTGCTCGACGGTCTGGTCACGGCCGCCAGCCGCCTCTGGCTCGAACGCGGCTTGCGCCCGTCCTAAGCCTCGACCAAGGAATTCTCATGAAGACTTCAAGCTTTTTACTAGGCTGCGTCCTGTTGTGCGCAGGATTTGCCCAGGCGGCTGAAAAACCGCTGATCCGCATCGGCGCCCGGGTGTTCACCGAACAGACCCTGTTGGCGGAAATTACTTCGCAATACCTGCGCGCCAAGGGATACGACGCCCAAGTCACGGGCGGCCTGGGCAGCAATCTGGCCCGCAGCGCCCACGAAAGCGGGCAACTGGACATGCTCTGGGAATACACCGGCGTGTCGCTGGTGGCTTACAACCATGTGACTGAAAAGCTCGACAGCGAGCAGTCCTACGCCCGGGTGAAAGCCCTCGACGCGAAAAAAGGCCTGGTCTGGCTCACCCCGTCGAAATTCAGCAATACGTACGCCCTCGCGCTGCCAAAAAACGTCGCTGACAACTACCCGCAGATCAACAACATCAGCCAGCTGAACAATGTGCTGCGCGACGAGGCGAAAACCAATCATCTGGTCGCGCTGGACACCGAATTCGCCAACCGCTCCGACGGCTTGGACGGCATGGTGCAGCTGTATGACATGAACCTGACCCGCCAAAACATCCGCCAGATGGACGCCGGCCTGGTCTACACCGCGTTGCGCAACGGCCAGGTGTTTGCCGGTCTGGTCTACACCACCGACGGTCGTTTGAATGCCTTCAAGCTCAAGTTGCTGGAAGACGACAAGCACTACTTCCCGGACTACACCGCAGCGCCCGTGGTGCGCCGCGCGTTTCTCGATGCCCACCCAAAACTCGCCGAAGAACTCAAGCCGCTGGCCGAACTGTTCGATGACGACACCATGCGCCAGCTCAATGCGCGGGTCGATGTTGATCATGAAAGTCCATCCACCGTGGCCGCTGATTTTCTGCGCCAGCACCCCATCAATTAAGGAGGAAAAGTCATGGAATTCTTGAACGCCTTTTCCCATCTCGACTGGCATCAGGTGATCCATCTGACCTGGCAACACATCACCCTGGTCGGCATCGCCGTCACCCTGGCGATTGTGGTCGGCGTGCCGCTGGGCATCCTGATGACACGCTTCCCGACCCTAGCCGGGCCGTTGCAGGCCAGCGCCACGGTGCTGCTGACCGTGCCGTCGATCGCGCTGTTCGGTCTGCTGCTGCCGTTCTATTCGAAATTCGGCCAGGGCCTGGGGCCGATGCCGGCGATCACGGCGGTGTTTTTGTATTCGCTGCTACCGATCATGCGTAACACCTACCTGGCGCTGACCGGCGTCGAACCCGGCATCCGCGAAGCCGCGCGTGGCATCGGCATGACCTTCGGCCAGCGCCTGCGGATGGTCGAGTTGCCCATCGCCGTGCCGGTGATCCTCGCCGGCGTGCGCACCGCCGTGGTGATGAACATCGGCGTCATGACCATCGCCGCCACCATCGGCGCCGGAGGCCTCGGCGTACTCATCCTCGCTTCCATCAGCCGCAGCGACATGTCGATGCTGATCGTCGGCGCCGTGCTGGTCAGCCTGCTGGCCATCTTCGCCGACCTGCTTCTGCAATGGTTACAACGCTCGTTGACTCCAAAAGGACTGCTCAAATGATCGAACTTCAAAACCTCAGCAAGACCTTCCAAAGCAACGGCAAAGACGTCAAAGCCGTGGACTCGGTGAGCCTGACCGTCAACGAAGGCGAGATCTGCGTGTTCCTCGGGCCGTCGGGTTGCGGCAAAAGCACCACCCTGAAAATGATCAACCGTCTGATCAAACCCTCCTCGGGCAAGATCCTGATCAACGGCGAAGACACCACCGACCTCGATGAAGTGCCCCTGCGACGCAACATTGGCTATGTGATCCAGCAGATCGGCCTGTTCCCCAACATGACCATCGAAGAGAACATTGTGGTGGTACCGAAACTGCTCGGCTGGGACAAACAGAAGTGCCACGACCGCGCCCGCGAGCTGATGAGCATGATCAAGCTTGAGCCCAAGCAGTATCTGCACCGCTATCCCCGTGAACTGTCTGGCGGACAGCAGCAGCGCATCGGCGTGATCCGGGCACTGGCGGCCGATGCCCCCCTGTTGCTGATGGACGAACCGTTCGGCGCGGTCGACCCGATCAACCGCGAAATGATCCAGAACGAATTCTTCGAGATGCAACGGGCGCTGAACAAGACGGTGATCATGGTCAGCCATGACATTGATGAAGCGATCAAGCTCGGCGACAAGATCGCGATCTTCCGCGCCGGCAAGCTGCTGCAGATCGACCATCCGGACACCCTGCTCGCCCATCCCGTGGATGATTTCGTCAGCAACTTCGTCGGTCAGGACAGCACCCTCAAGCGCCTGTTGCTGGTCAAGGCCGAAGATGCGGCGGACAACGCACCGTCCGTCAGCCCGCAAACCTCGGTGGCCGAGGCGCTGGAATTGATGGACGAACATGACCGGCGTTACGTGGTGGTCACCGACGCGCAGAACAAAGCGCTGGGTTATGTACGACGTCGCGACCTGCACCGTCAGACCGGGACGTGCGGGCAATACCTGCGCGAATTCAATGCCACGGCAGCGTACGACGAGCATCTGCGCATCCTGCTGTCACGCATGTACGAGTTCAACCGCGCCTGGCTGCCGGTGATGGATGCCGAGCGGGTGTTTTTGGGTGAGGTGACTCAGGAGTCGATTGCCGAGTACTTAAGCTCGGGTAAGTCTCGCGGAGCCAAGACACGTATTGTATCGCCGGCCGATATGGCGCTGATTTAATACATTCCTTTTCACCGCTGAAACAATTGATTCAGCGGTGAAACCGCATCAATCATCACATAACATTTCACCGCAACTTCACACCCTTTCGATAAGCATTCAATCGTTACAAATCAACATTAAATATTCTTAAAGTAATAGGTCCATTTTCCGATAAAAGGCATTTAACTAATGACGCACCATCGCTCGACACTTGCACTCCATGGCAACTTGCCAAGCGCCATTAATTAAATACGATACTTATCAGACCAAGGAATCTTAAATGGATACCACCCATGTGATTTCAGAACGAACCGCCCCCTCCACTCACGCGGGTCCAGCCGTTCAACTACGCCTCAGCGTGACGGGGAACCCGAATAAAGTACGGCGCGGGAATAGCTTCACAAAGCTACCGCTTGGCGACCTGTTGGACGCCAATGGAAAAACCGTTCCAGGCTCAGGAAACTGGACATTAGTCAGTGTTTCACCTTCTACACCTGGAGTAAGAGTAAGCAACAACCCAGGATATTTGAACGGAAAAATATATGTCCCCAGAGTGACAAACAACATGACCATCACCGCCAGGCTCACACCTTCGCAATATCCCGCCCTGGCAAAAAATTATGTGCTGCAAATTCAAGTAATCTAATTTATCCGTAAACCGTAGCTCATGCTCGGCATACCCTGCTCCCTCCACGATGAGACAGCAAAGCCAAGGTAGGCAACGCTTCCCTTGGCCTCTGCTGCGTTTGGCAACATGACTTGGAAGTGGGGCAAACTCTGTAGCTTTGTGAGGACTGTCTTAATCCAGGCATGCATCCTACAACCGCCACAACCAATAAAAAACAATATAAAAACAATCTCGATTACTGCAAAAATAGCTAAAACCTAGTACAAGTGACAGGTGTGCGCTTTCGGTGAATGCTATCTAATTGATCGCGCAACATTCAATGACACTGCACACTAACAATGATGAGAAACAATTTTTCCAAAGTATGCACACAATTAATATCAGGAGTGCGAAATGAGTGAATCCGACGAAAAAAATACAACAGCACCAACCATCAGAGTCACCCCGACCACCGAGACCATATCTCGCCCCTCTGGAACGGTGATCAAGAGGTATCCAATTGCTGACATATATGATGGCGATAAAATTATCCCCCACGACGGAACTTTTGCTCTTGTATCCGCCACGCCCCATCCGCCAGGGCTGATAGTAAGAACCAATCCTGGCGAGAGGATGAACGGATATATTGAATTCACACTAACATCTTCTACAAAGATCATCGCCGAATTCACCCCTTTCCACCCGTACGGTCATCTTAAAGGTCGACACACATTGAACGTTACAATGAACAAAGAAGCGGAGGATGACGATGTCGACCTTCCATGGGCATCAGAAGATCATTACAACAGAACATAGACCAGAAGGGCTTTAAACTTCGGTAGGCTGCATAAGAAGCTCGACCAAGGGAAAATCTGGGCTGCTCGCGGTGGCGAAGTCATCAGGCAAAGAAATAATGGCGGTACAACGCTATCACGAGCAAACCCGCTTCCAAATTTGAATCTCCGGGTTTCAGAAATTGCGCCTGATTAGCTCCATTCGGGGGAACATCAATCCGTCATACCTGTCGGTTACATAGTTAGCTGCACGCCGCTCCGCGACGAACGCGTGCAAAAACGCGACATTTTTTGTTGATCTCAAGCCCCTCACGCCCTAAAGTTCGCGCCGAACGTCCATGCTGGAAACGATCCATCCGGCTCAAGTACTGACGACGAGACAGCAAGGCCAAGGGAAAGCAGCGCTTCCCATGGCCTTTTTGCTTTCGGCGACATGCCTTGGGAAGTAGGCGAACCAAAGTGGGGATACGGAGGACGTTCATTTGCACCCATTGTTTTTACCCGTTTGCCAATAGGAGCTCCCAAGCATGTCGATCCAGGTCGAAGACTATTTCGCGCGCGATACCTTTCAGAAAATGAAAGCGTTCGCCGACAAGCAAGAAACCCCGTTCGTGGTGATCGACACCGCGATGATCAGCCAGGCCTACGACGACCTGCGCGCCGGTTTCGAATTCGCCAAGGTCTACTACGCGGTCAAGGCCAACCCGGCCGTGGAAATCATCGACCTGCTCAAAGAGAAAGGTTCGAGCTTCGATATCGCCTCGATCTACGAGCTGGACAAAGTGCTGAGCCGTGGCGTCAGCGCCGACCAGATCAGCTATGGCAACACCATCAAGAAATCCAAGGACATCCGCTACTTCTACGACAAGGGCGTGCGTCTCTACGCCACCGACTCCGAAGCCGACCTGCGCAACATCGCCAAGGCCGCGCCGGGCTCGAAAGTCTACGTACGCATCCTGACCGAAGGCTCGACCACTGCCGACTGGCCGTTGTCGCGCAAATTCGGCTGCCAGACCGACATGGCCATGGACCTGTTGATCCTCGCTCGCGACCTGGGCCTGGTGCCTTACGGCATTTCATTCCACGTCGGCTCGCAACAGCGCGACATCAGTGTCTGGGACGCGGCGATCGCCAAGGTCAAAGTGATCTTCGAACGCCTGAAGGAAGAAGACGGCATCGAACTCAAGCTGATTAACATGGGCGGTGGCTTCCCGGCCAACTACATTACCCGTACCAACAGCCTGGAAACCTATGCCGAAGAAATCATTCGCTTCCTCAAGGAAGACTTCGGCGACGACCTGCCGGAAATCATCCTCGAGCCAGGCCGCTCGCTGATCGCCAACGCTGGCATCCTGGTCAGTGAAGTCGTACTGGTCGCACGTAAATCCCGTACCGCCGTCGAGCGTTGGGTGTACACGGATGTGGGCAAATTCTCCGGTCTGATCGAAACCATGGACGAAGCCATCAAGTTCCCGATCTGGACCGAAAAGAAAGGCGAAGTGGAAGAAGTGGTCATTGCCGGCCCGACCTGCGACAGCGCCGACATCATGTACGAAAACTACAAGTACGGCCTGCCGCTGAACCTGGCGATCGGTGACCGCCTGTACTGGCTGTCGACCGGTGCGTACACCACCAGCTACAGCGCCGTTGAATTCAATGGCTTCCCGCCGCTGAAGTCCTTCTACGTGTAAACGCTATACGCAGCAAGCAAAAAGCCCATGACGTGTCATGGGCTTTTTTGTGCCTGAGAATCGCGATCTTTCTGACACACCAAACGCCTACCGTTCGGTGCAGCGCCTGGCATAGTCGTCCGCCAATGCCTGGATGCGTGGATCGGTCGCGGCCCTTAGGGCCTGAGTCGCCACCTGCAGAAAATTCACATTCCCCCCGTCCAACGCCTTGCGCAGCCAGACCAGCGCTTCATCGATGTCGCCCTCATCCGCCAACACTGCCGCATGACTGAACTGCCCACGAAAATCTCCACCGACCGCCGAGCGTCGATACCAGTCGCGGGCAGCGTTTGCGTCCGCCGGACAAATGCGTCCTTCTTCCAGATACCGCCCCAGCAGGTTCATCGATTTCGCATGACCAAGTTCGGCGGCGCGGCGATAGAAACTGAGCGCTTGCCGCTGATCCTCAACGACACCACGCCCGGTCGCCAGCAGATTGGCGTAGTTGTACATCGCCCAGTCGAGCCCGGCGTCTGCCGCGGCCCGATAATGTCGTGCAGCGGCCGAAGCATCAGCAACGCAACCCCAACCATGCTCATGACAACGCCCCAGCATATTGCGCGCCATCAGGTGCCCTCGTCGGGCGGCGATGTTGAACCAGCGCAGTGCCAACGGCTGATCCTGCGCAATCCCTCGCCCGTCCAGCAGAATCTGCCCGAGCAACGCCTGGGCATCGACAACACCTTCACCGGCAGCCATGAGAATTGCCTGGGCAGCACGCGCCGGGCTTTCGTCGAGCATGGATGTGAGCTGATCGCCGTCGAGTACTTCTTCGCGGCGCAATTGAAAACTCATACCTCGACCCAACGGCGCAAAAGGTTGTGATAAGTGCCGGTCAGGCGGATCAACGAAGGATGGTCCGGCACATCCTGGGCCAATTGGCGGATCGCGCCGTCCATCTCGAACAGCAGGGCACGCTGGCTGTCTTCGCGCACCAGGCTTTGGGTCCAGAAGAACGAGGCGTAGCGTGCGCCACGAGTCACCGCGTTGACCTTGTGCAAACTGGTGCCGGGGTACAGCACCATGTCGCCCGCGGGCAACTTCACCCGCTGGGTCCCGAAGGTGTCCTGGATTTCCAGTTCACCGCCGTCGTAATCCTGCGGCTCACTGAAAAACAGGGTCGCCGACAAATCGGTGCGCACCCGCTCGACGCTGCCCTTGGGCTGTCGCACGGCATTGTCGATGTGGAAGTCGAAACTGCCGCCGGCCGTGTAACAGTTCAGTAACGGAGGAAAGACTTTGTGCGGCAGTGCCGCCGACATGAACTGCGGATTTTTCCACAATCGCTCCAGCATGGCCGCGCCGATCTCCTTGGCCAGCGGATGACCTTCGGGCAACTGCAGATTGTGCTTGGCCTTGGCCGACTGATAGCCGGCGGTGATCTTGCCGTCGGCCCAATCGGCCTGTTCCAGAGCCTCGCGAATGCGCCGCACTTCTTCTTTGTCGAACAAGCCGGGAATGTGCAGCAGCATGGGAAGGACGCCTGAAAGCCAAGGGGTGTCAATGGTATTGATTCTTATTGACTGTGTAAAACCCGCAAGACGAACGAAACAGTAAAAACCGTAAGGTTAAATTGTAAAGAATGTAAATTCATCGCGAATAGTAACGTTTCGCAATTGATACAAAGACGCGTCTACCCTATATTCCGCCGCCTCAAATCCTTGGGGAGGGGAATCAAATGTCACGTCAGCACCCAACATTACCGGTCAGTTCACCACGTCTGCTCGCTTCTGCAATTGGCGTGGCAATCACGGCCGGCTCTGCGGGCCACATGGTTTTGGCGGCTGAAAAAGCCGACGAGAAAGCGCCGGGCAACACCCTTTCGCTGGGTGCTACCGCGATTACCGGAGAAGCCCGGGACGAGACCTCCTACAACGTCGAGAAAGCCTCCTCGCCCAAGTACACTGCACCGCTGGTCGATACACCGCGCTCGATCACGGTCATCCCGCAACAAGTCTTGAAGGACACTGGCGCCCTGAACATGCAGGACGCGCTGCGCACCGTTCCAGGCATCACCTTCGGCGCCGGTGAAGGCGGCAACCCACAGGGTGACCGTCCGTTCATTCGCGGTTTCGATGCCCAGGGCGACACCTACCTCGATGGCGTGCGCGATACCGGTTCGCAGAGCCGTGAAATATTCGCCGTAGAGTCGATCGAAGTCAGCAAAGGCCCGAACTCGGCCATCGGCGGTCGTGGCGCGGCGGGCGGCAGCATCAATCTGGTGAGCAAGAAAGCGCACCTGGGCAACGCGTTCGACGGCGGCTTTACCTGGGGTTCGGACCAGACCCAGCGTTACACCCTGGACGGCAACTACCAGTTCTCCGACACCGCTGCCGGCCGCCTGAACCTGATGAGCCACGAAAGCAATGTCGCCGGTCGCGACAGTGTCGACTACGATCGCTGGGGCGTTGCACCATCGCTGGCCTTCGGCCTGGGCACTGACACCCGCGTCAACCTCGATTACTACCATCTGGAAAGCAACGACACGCCGGACTCGGGTATTCCGTACTCGATCCCGACCGCAGGTTCGGCTGCACGTACCAAGTCCAACCCGGACAAGCCTGAAGATGGCGGCGACAGCAGCAACTTCTACGGCCTGGACAACCGCGACTTCCGCAAAGGCCGCGTCGACACTGCAACCATCGCCATCGAGCACGACCTGAGCGACGCGCTGACCGTCAAGAACACCCTGCGCCACGGCAACAGCATGCAGGATTACATCCTGACCCAGCCGGATGACAGCAAGGGCAACGTCAACAATGGCAGCGTCTGGCGTCGTGCGAACACTCGCGTGAGCAACACCGAGACCACCACCAACCAGACCGATCTGTTTGGTGATGTCTACATCGCCGGCTTCAAGAACAGCTTCGCCACCGGTATCGAACTCAGCCGCGAGGAAAGCCAGAAATCCTCGTACAACGTCAACACCGACACGACTCCGGGCACAGCGGCCGTCACCACCAACTGCTCGCCGGCATTAATCGGCGCGCCAAGCGGTTACAACTGCACCTCACTGCCCAACCCGAACCCGAACGATCCATGGAACGGTGCGATCTCGCGCAACTACGCAGGCACCGACACCAAGGCCAACACCTATGCGTTGTACGTGTTCGACACTTTGGAGTTGTCCGAGCAGTGGCTGGTAAACATGGGCCTGCGCTACGACCATTTCGATACCGATTACAAAACCTACAACGCCGCCGGCACCACCACGTCCAAGGGCGATGACGTCAGCGAGTTCGTCACCGGCCAGTTCGGCGTGGTCTACAAGCCGGCGGAAAACGGCAGCATCTATGCGTCCTACGCCACCTCCGCCACCCCACCCGGCGCTACTCTCGGCGAAGGCCAGGACGGCAACCCGCTGGGCGGCACGCCAGATCGCAACGGCAACCTGCTGAGCAGCGACATGGAGCCTGAAACCACCAAGAACTACGAAATCGGTACCAAGTGGGATCTGATGAATGATCGTCTGTCGCTGACCGCCGATATCTTCCGCACCGAGAAGGAAAACGCTCGTGTGCAGACCAACACCACGACCTACGAAAACGTCGGCAAAACCCGCGTCCAAGGCTTCGAGCTGTCGGCCACCGGCAAGCTGACCGACAAATGGCAAGTCTTCGCCGGTTATGCCTACATGGACAGCGAGCAAGTCGACGGTGGTGACATTCCGGCAAACCGAGCCAACGACGGCAACGAGCTGCCCAACACGCCAAAAAACAGTGCCAGCCTCTGGACGACCTATCAGGTCACACCGAAGTTGACTATCGGTGGCGGTGCGTTCTATGTCGACGACGTATTCGGCAGCGCGGCCAACACCACCATGGTCGATTCCTACGTTCGCTACGATGCGATGGCCGCCTACAAACTGACCAAAAACATCGACCTGCAACTGAACGTGCAGAACCTGACCGACGAAACCTACTACGACAAGGCTTTCTCGACTCACTTCGCCAATCAGGCGGCGGGCCGTACTGCCTTGCTGAGCACCAACTTCCACTTCTAATGATGTGGGAGTGGTTAGCCCCGTTCATCCAGGTGAACGGGGCTTTTGTGTGTAAAAAGAATGCTTCTCGAAAACCCACGGCATAATGCGCGCCGTGACGATTATTTTTAAACGAACAAGGCGAGCGACGTGTTGAAGAAAACCCTGTTCCAGTTGCACTGGTTTTTCGGCATCAGCGCCGGACTGGTCCTGGCCCTGATGGGCATCACCGGGGCGACGGTCTCGTTTGAGGATGAAATCCTCTACGCACTGAACCCTTCGGTGCTGCAGGTGCAGAAGCAGGTTGCAGGTGTATTGCCGCCTGCTGAACTGGTCGAAAAAATCGAAGCATCCACCGGCAAAAAAGTCGCGATGCTTTCGGTGGACGTCGACAGCGACATCGCCGCACGCGTGTTCTTCACTCCGCCTCCCGGGGAGCGCCGGGGGCAAATGCGCTTCTTCGATCCGTACACCGCCGAACTGATGGGCGACGCTACCGGCCAGCAATTCTTCGGCCTGATGCTGCAACTGCACCGCTTCCTCGCCATGGGCGACACCGGCCGGCAGATCACCGGCGCCTGTACGCTGATCCTGGTGTTCTTCTGCCTCTCCGGCCTGTACCTGCGCTGGCCTCGGCAGTGGAAAAGCTGGCGCACCTGGCTGACCCTCGACTGGAAGAAAAAAGGTCGCAGCTTCAACTGGGACCTGCATTCGGTTGCCGGCACCTGGTGCCTGGTGTTTTACCTCTTTTCCGCGCTGACCGGGTTGTTCTGGTCCTACGAGTGGTACAGCAAGGGCCTGACCCAATTGCTCTCCGACTCGCCGCAGAGCGAGCGCGTCCGCTCGCGCGGTCCGGCGCCAAGCGGCCCGGCCCCGACAGCCGATTACTCGGCGATGTGGAGCAGCATCTACAGCGCGGCCGGTCCCGACCTGAGCTTCTACAACACCCGCATGCCACCGGTGGCCGGGAAACCGGCGACTGTTTACTACCTGTTGAAAGACTCGCCCCACGACCGCGCACTGAACCAGATCACCCTCGACCCGGTCACCGGCGTGATCAAACGGCATGACCGCTACAGCGACAAGAGCTTCAAGGCGCAACTGCTGACCAGCATTTATGCACTGCACGTCGGCAGTTACTTCGGCCTCGGCGGGCGCATCATCCTGACGATCACCGCCCTGACCATGCCGCTATTTTTCATCACCGGCTGGCTGCTGTACCTCGATCGGCGCCGCAAAAAACGCCAGATCAAGGACGCCCGCAAAGGCCTCGCACAACCGGGCAACGACGCCCCGGCGTGGCTGATCGGCTTCGCCAGCCAAAGCGGGTTCGCCGAGCAACTGGCGTGGCAGACGGCCGGCCAGTTGCAAGCCGCCGGCCTGCCGGTGAAGGTGCAGCCGCTGGCGAGTGTCAGCGAGCAGGACCTGCATGACTCGAACAACGCGCTGTTCGTGGTCAGCACCTTCGGCGACGGCGAAGCGCCGGACAGCGCCCGTGGCTTCGAGCGCAAAGTACTGGGCCGGGCGTTGAGCCTGGAGAGCCTGAACTACGCCGTGCTCGGCCTCGGTGACCGGCAGTATCAACACTTCTGCGGATTTGCCCGACGCCTGCACACCTGGCTGGGTGATCACGGCGGCAAGACTCTGTTTGCCCCGGTGGAAGTCGACAGCGGCGACCCTTACGCCTTGCGTCACTGGCAACAGCAACTGGGCCTGTTGACCGGCCAGGCGCCCGTGGACACCTGGCAGGCACCCGGCTACGGCAACTGGACCCTGAGCCGTCGCGAATTGCTCAACCCTGACAGCAGTGGTTCGGCTGTCTATCTGCTGGGGCTCACCGCACCGACCACCAGCAGTTGGCTGGCGGGTGACCTGGTGGAAGTGCTGCCGCGCAATTGCCCTTGGGCGATCGAACATTTCCTCGATGGTTTGGGGATCGACGGTCGGGCCGCCATTACACTCGATGGTTTGTCGCAACCACTGGAACAAGCCCTCGCCAGCCGACAGCTGCCCGAGAACCGCAGCCACCTGGTCGGTCTGCACGCGCAAGCGCTGGTGGATGCCCTAGTACCGCTGGCCATGCGTGAATACTCCATTGCCTCGATTGCCGCTGACGGCATCCTCGAACTGATCGTGCGCCAGGAGTTGCATCCGGATGGCAGCCTGGGTGTCGGCTCCGGCTGGCTCACCGAACACGCGCCGGTGGGCAGCAGCATCAGCCTGCGGGTTCGACGCAACGGCAGTTTCCATCTGCCCAACGAAGCGGTGCCGATGATCCTGATCGGCAATGGTACCGGCCTGGCCGGACTGCGCAGTCTGCTCAAGGCTCGGATTGCCGATGGTCAGCAACGTCAATGGCTGGTGTTCGGCGAGCGTCATCGGGAACACGATTACCTGTGTCGCGACGAACTGGAAGAGTGGTTGATTTCCGGCGATTTGCAGCGCCTGGACCTGGCGTTTTCCCGGGATCAGACGCAGAAAATCTACGTGCAGGATCGCCTGCGTGAATCAGCGACTGAACTGAAGAAATGGCTGGAGGATGGGGCCGTGATCTACATTTGCGGCAGCTTGCAAGGGATGGCGACTGGGGTGGACCAAGTCCTCAACGATGTACTCGGCACTGCCGAGGTTGAACGCCTGATCGAACAGGGCCGCTACCGCCGCGACGTGTACTGACGCTCCAAATCCCCTCTGAGAGCGAGCCTGCTCGCGAAAGCTGTCTGACAGACACTCAACATTGAATGTCATACCGCCTTCGCGAGCAAGCTCGCTCCCACAAGGGAACGGTGTCGACCGGCCCTCTTCTTAAACCGGCTGCAATTTCTGCTCAAACACCGCCACCCCATCCAGATCCCGCAACACCACGCTCAGCTCCCCCGTCTGCCCATCGATATTCACCTCGCCAAAGAACTGAAACCCGGCAAACGGCGAACTGTTTTGCGCCGGCGGTGCTTTGTGGAACACCACGTCAGGGCCGAAGGTTTTATCCAGCTGGTCAGGACCGAAGCTTCCGGCATTCAATGGGCCGGCGACAAACTCCCAGAACGGTTCGAAGTCCTGAAACGCCGCATGGTCCGGGTGATAGTGGTGCGCCGCGCAGTAATGCACATCCGCCGTCAGGAACACGAAATTGCGCACCTGCTGCGCCCGCAGGAAACCCAGCAGCTCGGCGATTTCCAGCTCCCGCCCCTGGGCCGGTCCCGGATCGCCATTGGCTACCGCATCCCAACGCTCGACTCCGGGGCTGACCTCGCCGTCCGGTACGCCAAGGCCGATCGGCATGTCGGCGGCGATGACTTTCCATTGCGCGGTGGAGGCTTTCAGCGACGCCTTCAGCCAATCCAGTTGTTCGCGCCCGAGGAAAGGTTTGGCGTCGCCCAGGTTGTCGTCATTGGCGCCACGATAACTGCGCATATCGAGCACGAATACATCGAGCATCGGCCCATAACCGAACTGGCGATAAACCCGCCCGTGACCATCGCCCCCCTGTAATCGCATCGGTGCGTACTCGAGCCAGGCCTGACGCCCGCGGTCCACCAGGCTGTGGATATCTTTGCTGTTGTAGCGCTCATCCAGTTGCTTGCCTGGCGACCAGTTGTTCACCACCTCATGGTCGTCCCACTGCCAGATCTGCGGCACCTCGGCGTTGAAGCGGCGAATGTTTTCGTCCATCAGGTTGTAGCGGTAATTACCCCGGTAATCGTCGAGCGTCTCGGCGACTTTGCTCTTGGCCTCGCTGGTGAGGTTGCGCCACACCCGACCGCTCTCGGTGGTGAGCTGCGCAGGTATGGGACCGTCAGCGTAGATACTGTCGCCGCTGTGGATAAAGAAATCCGGCAGTCGCAAACGCATGGCTTCGTAGATACGCATGCCGCCGATGTCAGGGTTGATGCCGAAGCCCTGACCGGCGGTGTCACCGCTCCAGACGAAACGGATGTCGCGGTGTGTCTGGGGCACGCTGCGCAGATGGCCGAACCAGGGCTCGCTGACGACACCGCTTCGGGCGTCCTCAAATTGCACACGATAGAAAATCGCCTGATCGGCGGGCAGTCCGGTGAGCTCGACTCGAGCGGTGAAGTCGGTGCGGGCATCGGCCAGGGGCGACACGAATCGCCGGGGATTGGAAAACAGGCTGCGGGTGTCCCATTCCACCACCATCCGCGCCGGGCGATCACAGCGGCTCCAGATGATCGCGCGGTCACCGAGCACGTCGCCGGATTGCACACCGTCGGTGAGTTGCGGTCGATCCTTGACCGAAGCGATCACCGCTGGCGCCAGCCCCGGCAACAACAGCCCGGCACCCACCGCTTGCATGACGCGACGGCGGCCGAGGTCGAATTCGCTCATTGTTGTTCTCCCTGGAAAAGGAAAAACTCAAGCACGCGGGCATGACACTCATGTGAAAAAGCGATCGCTGTGGGAGCGAGCCTGCTCGCGAAGGCGTCGTGTCAGTCTACTTCTACTTTACAGGCAGACCGCTTTCGCGAGCAGATTCGCTCCCACAGGGGCCTGTGTCAGGCGCTGACGGGTTCTACCGCCAACTCTACAACTTCCGGCCGCTTGACCAGCGCATACACCACCGCCGTCAACAAGCTCCCCGCCACGATCGCGAGTAAATACAACAGCGCATGATTGATTGCATTCGGGATCAGCATCACGAACAAACCGCCATGGGGTGCCATCAGCTTGCAGCCGAAATACATCGACAACGCGCCGGTCAGCGCGCCACCGGCGATGCTCGCCGGGATCACGCGCAATGGGTCTTTGGCGGCAAACGGAATCGCGCCTTCGGAGATAAAACACAAACCCAGCACCAACGCTGCCTTACCGGCCTCGCGCTCAGTTTGCGCAAACTTGCGCCGGGCGATGAACGTGGCGATCCCGAGGCCAATCGGCGGCACCATGCCCGCCGCCATGGTCGCGGCCATCGGCGCATAACTCTGCGACGCCAGCAGCCCGACCGAGAACGCATACGCGGCTTTGTTGATCGGCCCGCCGAGGTCGACGCACATCATGCCACCCAGCAGCACGCCAAGCAGAATCGCGTTGGTGGTGCCCATGCTGTCGAGGAAGTGCGTGAGCCCTGCGAGCATCCCGGCCACCGGCTTGCCGACCACGTAGATCATTACCAGACCGGTGAACAGACTGGCCAGCAGCGGGATGATCAGGATCGGTTTCAGCGCTTCGAGGCTTTGCGGCAACCGTGCATAACGATTGATCGCCTGGGCCGCGTAACCGGCAATGAAACCGGCAATGATTCCGCCGATAAACCCGGCGCCCAGGGTGCTCGCCAGCAGGCCACCGATCATCCCCGGCGCGAGGCCCGGCCGATCGGCAATCGAATAGGCGATGTAGCCCGCCAGCAGCGGCACCATCAACTTGAACGCCGTGTCGCCACCGATTTGCATCAACGCCGCCGCCAGCGTCCCCTCCTCCTTGAACGCGGTGATGCCGAACACGAACGACAAGGCGATCATCAGGCCACCCGCCACCACCATCGGCAACATGAACGACACACCGGTCAGCAGGTGTTTGTAGACCCCGGTCTTCTCTTGCTTCGCCGGCCCTTTGGCACCGGTCGATGCGCTTTCCTGCGTGCCTTCGGCCAGCGCTTTGTTCAGCGTCGCCTCGGCCTGTTTGAGAGCAATGCCAGTGCCGCAACGGTAAATCTTCTTGCCGGCAAAACGCTCGGTGGCGACTTCGATATCCGCCGCCAGTAACACCACGTCGGCATCGGCAATCGCTTGCGCACTCAGAGGATTGCGCGCGCCAACGGAGCCCTGGGTTTCCACCTGCAGGTCGTAGCCCAAGCGCTTGGCCGCCTGTTGCAAGGCTTCGGCGGCCATGAAGGTGTGGGCGACCCCGGTCGGGCACGCGGTGATCGCTACCAGGCGCGGTGCATTTTTTGTGGCGCTTACAGGTTCGGCGGTGGCTTCAGGCGCGAGATAAATCTGCGCCTCTTCGGCGCCACGTCGCAGCACCCCTTCCACATCTTGCAAAGCTTGCGCTGGCGTACTTTGGAAAACGCGCTTGCCGACAAACCGCGACATATCCAGCGGCGCGCTGCTCACCAGCAAAACCCACTCGGCGGCTTCAATCGTGGCCGCCGACATTTGCCGCTCCGGATGCGCCGCATCGCTGACTTCGACACTGGTGCTCCACCCTTGACGCTGGGCCGCCGCATCGAGCAAGCGGGCGCACAGCACACTGGTGACCATGCCGTTGGGGCAGGCAGTAACAATGGCTAACTTCATGACCAACCCTCTTATTGTTCTGTCAGGGGACGCACGCGCACACCCTGTTCGAGCTGCGCCAGGTGCGCCGCATCGCCAATGCCGAAACCGATCTGGGTGACCGCCATCGCGGCAATCGCCGTGGCGGTGCGCAAGGTCTGCTCAGGCGTATCGGCACTGAGTAAACCGTGGAGCATGCCCGCCAGCAACGAGTCACCCGCGCCCACCGTACTGGCGACGCTGACGCTGGGAGGCGTGGCATGCAGCGCCGAGCCGACACTGAACCAATTCACACCCTCGGCGCCGTGAGAAATCACCACATGTTCGATACCTTGAGCATGCAAGCGGTTCGCCGCTTCGGCCTGGGCAAGGACCGAAACCACCTCGCCACCCAGCACCTCGGCCAGCTCTTCGGTGTTGGGCTTGATCAGCCATGGACCGGCCTTGAGCGCCGCCGCCAAGGCCTCGCCACTGCTGTCGAGGGCAACTTTCAAACCGAGGCTTTTCAAGCGCAGGATCAAGGCCTGCAACCACTGCGGGCTGACACCTTGCGGCAAGCTTCCCGCGACAACGACGGCGTCATGCAACGGTGCGATCTGATCAAGCCGATCGAGCAACGCTTGCTGCGCCGCGGCACTGACCAGTGGCCCCGGACCGTTGAGGTCGGTGATGCGACCATTGCTTTCCGCCAGCTTGATATTGCTGCGGGTCTCACCGGGCACACGAATGAACGCGTCGACAAAACCGCGCTTGGCGAACAGGGTTTCGAACGCCTGCAGGTTGTCCTCGCCGAGGAAACCGCTGACCGTCAGCTGATGCCCGAGGTCCGCCAGCACCTGCGCCACGTTCACCCCTTTGCCGGCGGCGTGGGTGTGCATGGCGTCACTGCGGTTGACCTGACCGGGTTCCAGGCGCGGTAACTGCACGGTGAGGTCCAGCGCCGGATTGAGGGTCAGGGTCAGAATCTTGGCCATTACAGGGCCTCCACTAATGCGCGCACTTCATTGGCGCTGCCCACGGCGAGTGCCGCTTGGGCGAGGGTTTGGGTTTGGCTGAGGCTCAGTTCGCGAATCCGCGCCTTGACCTCAGCGATGCTGCGCCCGCCCACGCTCAGCTCATCCACGCCCAGCCCGACCAGCACCGGCACCGCCAGTGGATCGGCCGCCAGCTCACCGCACACGCCAACCCATTTGCCATGGGCATGGGCCGCGCGCACGGTCATGTCGATCAATTGCAGCACTGCCGGGTGCAAGCCATCGGCCTGGGCCGACAAGGTCGGATGACCACGATCGATGGCCAGGGTGTATTGGGTCAAGTCGTTGGTGCCGACGCTGAAGAAGTCGACCTCTTTGGCCAGCACCGGCGCCAGCAATGCCGCCGACGGCACTTCGATCATGATGCCCAGTTGCAGGTCCGCGACCGGGATTTCCAGGCGCAGGCGTTCGGTCATGTCCCGCGCCTGGCGCCACTCGTCGACGCTGCCGACCATGGGGAACATGATGCGCAACGGGCGGTTGTCGGCGGCCCGTAGCAGGGCGCGCAACTGCGCTTCCATGACCTGCGGCCGTTGCAGGGTCAAGCGAATGCCACGCACACCGAGGAACGGGTTCTCTTCCTTGGCGATCGGCCAATAGGGCAGCGGTTTGTCACCGCCAACATCCAGGGTACGCACCACCAGCGGTCGCCCGGCGAGGCCATCGAGTACGCGGCGGTATTCAGCTTCCTGGGTGGCTTCGTCCGGCGCTTGCGGGTGGGCCATGAAAATCAGTTCGGTGCGCAGCAGGCCGATGCCTTCGGCGCCCTGCTCCACGGCGCTGGTGACGCCGGCGCTTTCACCAATGTTGGCGAATACTTCGACGGCATGTCCGTCGGTGGTCAATGCCGGTAGATGACGTTGTTCGGCAGCAGCTTTCAGTCGCTGTTCGCGGGTGTCACGTTCTTCGGTGGCGCGCTGCAAGGTTGTCGCGTCAGCATCCACGTGCAAACGACCACGCTGGCCATCGAGCAGCAACGGAGTGCCCGGCGCCAGCAGCAACACCGCCGCACCGGCACCGACCAGTGCCGGAATCCCCAAGGCCCGGGCGACGATGGCGCTGTGGGCGGTGGCGCCACCACGGGCGGTAAGGATGCCGGCAACACGGGTCGGATCAAGACGCGCCACGTCGGACGGGCCGACTTCGTCCATTACCAGAATGTACGGCTGTTCGGGTTCGCTCGGCGTTTCGACACCACACAACTGTGCCAGCACGCGGCGACCGATATCACGCAAATCGGCGGCGCGCTCGGCGAGCAAGGCATCCTGCAACGATTCCTGTTGTCGGGCAGCGGCTTCGATCACCGACATCCACGCTGCCTCGGCGCTTTCGCCCTGCTTGAGGCGGGTGTCGACTTCATCGGTCAGTTCCGGGTCGTCGAGCATTTCCTGATGGGTGACGAAAATCTCGCGAATTGCCTTGGCCTTGCTGCGTTCGATCAAGCCGCCAATGTCGCTTCGCACGTCCGCCAGCGCCTGTTTGAGACGGTCGCGCTCGATGGCCGCGGACTCACCGCGCAGCTGATAATCAATGTTTTGCAGCACTTGAATGTGTGCCGGGCCGATCGCAATGCCCGGTGCCGCCGCAATGGCCTGCACCAGCGTGCCGGACGCCGGCGCCAGCAACACCTCGGCGACTTCGACGACTTCTTCCCGTGGCGGGCTCACCGCTGGCAATGGCTCGACTTCTTCACCCAGGCCTTCTTCGATGGCGGCCAACAACGCGGGCAATGCATCGGCGGCGATGCTCGGCTCGGCGATGATTTCCAGCACTTGACCGCGTCGGGCGCCCAGGCTGAGCAGCTTGCTCAAACTCTTCACCGACACCGCGCTGTCCTGGCTCTCGACGATGCGGATGCGAATCTCGCCCTCAAAGCTTTTCGCCAATTGCGCGAGGATTTTCGCCGGCCGCGCATGCAAACCGTGGGCGTTGGCCAGCGCAATGCGTGCGCTCGGCCAATCCGCCGGCAACTCACCACCGAGTACTTCAAGCACCGCACGGCAACTGGTGGCGCGACCCAACTCATGGCCGCGACCTTCAATCAGCAATGCACATAGGCGTTCGAGCAAGGCTTGATGGGCTTCACCCAGGCTGGCCAGACAGAACAAACCGCTCAGCGGCTGACCGAGGTAGCGCAATGGTTTATCCGGGGTGACGAACGCCAGTCCTGGACGTTTCACCGTTTGCTCACTGTGCAACCACCACAGGCCATCGCCCAGCGGCAACGCTTCGACCTGCTGCAGCACAGCGGAAAAACCATTGCTGACGCAGTCGGCCTGGCGCAGCAGTCGCGCACCGCGCCAGACCAGCTCTTCGAAATCTTCAGCGGCAACGCCCAGGCCGATCATTTGCGCATCCAGCGCCAGCTCCTGCGGCGCGCCTTGCAGCAGTTTCAGCAAGGCTTCGGCAGAGCTGGCGCGACGCAAGGCTTGGCCCAGATCGGTTTCGCCGAGGGCGCGGGTCAGTAATTGCAACAGGCGCAGGTGTTCATCGGATTTGGCGGCGATACCGATCGCCAGGTACACGATCTGCCCGTCGCCCCAGTCCACGCCATCGGGGAACTGCATCAGGCGCACGCCTGTGGTGAATACCTGATCGCGGGTTTGCGGCGTACCGTGAGGAATGGCAATACCTTGACCGAGAAAGGTCGAGCCCTGGGCTTCGCGAGCCTGCAAACCGGCAAGGTAACCATCGGCGACCAGGCCGTCGGCAACCAGATGCCGGGCCAGCAACTGCAAGGCTTCGGACTTATCCACAGCCGACTGGCCCATGGATATCTGCTCTACAGAGAGTTCGAGCATGCTTTCTCCTTTTTGGCGCTTGTGGACACCAGGTATTGTTTTGAGTGATTCAGCTTACGCGCTTGTCCGAAGACAGCATTTGGCGGTTTCGCGGCAGATCCGACCAAAGGCATCAATATGGTAGCAAATACGCTTGCTGAAACGTTTAATCTAGAATGATTGGCACGTTACTCCATAATTTCTTTCTCTTGAAGTCCAATTGTCGGATGCGCCACGACAATGGTCGACTGCCTGAATCGGGTAGGATTGACGAAAATGTCGAGCATGCTCGAAAAAACAAGGAATCAACGGGTTGAAACTCAGTGATATCGCCCAGTTGGCCGGTGTGTCCGTTACCACCGCCAGCTATGTCATCAATGGCAAGGCCGAACAGCAACGCATCAGCAGTGCCACCGTCGAGCGTGTGCGCGCGGTGGTCGATCAGCACGGCTTCACGCCCAATCCCCAGGCCGCCGGGCTGCGCAGTCGCCACACCCGCACCCTGGGTTTCATACTGCCGGACCTGGAAAACCCCAGTTACGCGCGAATCGCCAAGTTGCTGGAACAAGGGGCACGGGCTCGCGGCTATCAGTTGCTGATCGCCAGCTCCGACGATGCGCCGGACAGCGAACGGCAATTGCTGAAGCTCTTCCGTGCCCGGCGCTGCGATGCGCTGATCGTCGCCAGTTGCCTGCCGCCTGGCGACGAGAGCTATCGTCAGTTGCAGGCTAAAGGCATCCCTATCATTGCGATCGACCGGGTCATGGAGCCGGAACATTTCTGCTCGGTGATCAGCGACGACCGCGAAGCCAGTCTGCAATTGACCCGCAGCCTGCTCGACCCGCTGCCCAAGCAGATCGCCTTGATCGGCGCCCGCCCGGAACTGAGCATCAGCCAGGAACGGGCCGCCGGTTTCAGGGAAGCACTGGCCGGGTACAACGGTGAAATGCTGATCGAACACGGCGAATCGTTCAGCCGTGAATGCGGCAGACAGTTGATGGAAGAACTGCTCCAGCGTGTCGGGCATTTGCCCGAGGCGCTGGTGACCACTTCTTACGTGCTCCTCCAGGGTGTGTTCGATGCCTTGCATGACTTCCCGCTCAAATCCCGTCCATTGCGCCTCGGCACGTTTGGCGACACCCAATTGCTGGACTTCCTGCCGTTGCCGGTCAATGCCATGGCCCAGCAGCATCAGTTGATTGCCGACAAAGCCCTGGCGCTGGCCTTGGCCGCCATCGAACAGTCCGATTACCAACCCGGCGTGCAAGCCATTGCGCGCACCTTCAAGCAACGCATTCGCCAGGACTGAACCGTGGAGCTGATCGACACCCACACCCACCTGGATTTTCCGGACTTCGACGCCGATCGCCAGGCGTTGATGACCGAAAGCCGCGCCCTCGGGGTGCGGCGGATGGTGGTATTGGGGGTTTATCAGGGCAATTGGCAGCGGGTCTGGGACCTGGTGCAAGGTGATCGCGACCTGCATGCTGCGTTCGGTTTGCACCCGGTGTATCTGGACGATCATCGCCCTGAACATCTGACGGAACTCGGGGATTGGTTGACGCGGCTGTCCGGTCATCGACAACTGTGCGCGGTGGGTGAAATCGGCCTGGACTACTTCATCGAAACCCTCGATCGTGAACGCCAGCAGTCACTGTTCGACGCCCAACTGCAACTGGCAACAGACTTCAATCTGCCGGCACTGATCCATGTACGGCGCAGCCACGCGGCAGTGATTGCCACCCTCAAACGATTTCGCCTGAAACGTGCCGGCATCATCCACGCCTTCGCCGGCAGTCGCGAAGAGGCCCGGGAATACATCAAGCTTGGTTTCAAACTTGGCCTGGGCGGCGCCGCCACCTGGCCGCAGGCACTGCGCATGCACCGCGTTCTGGCCGAGTTGCCGCTCGACTCGGTGGTACTGGAAACCGACTCGCCGGACATGGCGCCCGCCATGTTTCCCGGCCAGCGCAACAGTCCGGCGCACTTGCCGGCGATCTGCGCATCACTGGCCGAGATCATGGCGATCAGCCCCCAACGACTGGCCAACGTCAGCACCGCCAATGCCTGCGAAGTGTTCAACTGGCAATAACTGACAACCCGCTCCCACCTTTGCTCTGCCTCGCGGCGTTAAACCCGAAACGCGCTGATCAGATGCTTGAGTTCCACCACCTGCGCCGACAACGCACGGCTGGCATCTTCGGTCTGGTGCGCCCCTTCGGCGGTGCGCTCACCGGCGCGGTTGATCTCGACGATGTTCTGGTCGATGTCGTGGGCCACGGCAGTTTGCTGCTCCACGGCGGCAGCGATCTGCTGGTTCTGGTCGACGATCATGCCCACCGCGCCAAGGATATTTTCCAGCGCCTGCTGGACCTTTTCCGACTGGCCGACGGTGCCGTTCGCCATCTCATGGCTCACCCCCATCGCCTTCACGGCAGCACCGACTCCGCCGTGGAGTTTGGCGATCATCTGCTCGATTTCTTCGGTCGATTGCTGGGTACGCTTGGCCAGTGTCCGGACCTCGTCCGCCACCACCGCGAACCCACGTCCCTGCTCTCCCGCCCGGGCCGCTTCGATTGCGGCATTGAGCGCCAACAGGTTGGTCTGTTCAGCAATGCTCTTGATCACTTCCAGCACGCGACTGATGGACTGGCTGTCGCTGGCCAGTTGATTGATCACCCGCACCGATTGATCGATCTCGCTGGCCAGCGCGGCGATGCTGCCCTGCTGGGATTGCACCAGCCCGCGGCCGCTGATGGTTTCGTCGTTGACACTGTGAGCACTGCTGACCGCGGCGGCGGCACTGCGCGCGACCTCCAGGGACGTGGCCGACATCTGGTTCATCGCCGTAGCGACCTGCTCGATCTGCGTACGCTGTCCGGCCACGGCCTGGTTGCTTTGTGCGGAGACGTTCTCCACCTGACCGGCCTGGCGCTCGACCTCGCTCACGGTCTGCCCCACACGCTCGATCAGGTCATGGATTTTCTTCACGGTGCCATTGAACACCTCTCCCAACTCGCCCAGCTCGTCACGGCTGTTGGCGCTGAAAGTGACGGTCATGTCGCCAGCCGCCACCTTGTCCATCACCCCGCCAAGGCGTTTGAGCGTGGTGCGGGTCGAAGCGTAGAAGCCGCCATACAGGTAAAAAATCAATACAAATACCACCGACAGCGCGACGGCCTGCAAGATCATGTGGGTTTGGTTCTGCTCCAGACGCTGTTGTAACTGAGTGCCGAGAAATTTAAGTGTGGCTTCGTTGAGCTGGTAAGTCTGGTCCATCAGGGCCGTGACCTGATCGTAAAAAGCCTGCCACGGCGCATCCAGCGTATCGGCCATCACCACTTGCTCTTCGAACAGCTCACTGGCCTTTTTCAGTGACAGCTTGCTGCTATCGGCCTGAGCCGCCAGGGTTTCACCCGCGGCTTTGCTGGAGGCCAGTGCGTCCTGCAATTTCAACCCATATTCGGCCTGGAGTTTTTCGATCTGCGCCAACAGTTCATCGAAACGGGTGCTCGACGATGAATTGAGAAAGCCCTGCCCCAACGAATAAGAACCCATCGCCCGACCGTCCCCCACCAGTTGGGTAACGGCCGGGGTGATATTGGTGATGAGTTCGGTCAACTGGCGCATGTCGCTTTGTGTATCGCGACTCAAACCCGCCTGGCTGGCGATGATCTGGCTGAAAATCTGTGCGTTGCCCAGCAATTTACCGATCAAGGCACTTTTGCTTTGCAGCGAGCTTTCCGACTGCTGCGCCTTGAAAGCGGTGATCATTTCATCGCGCTTGGCATCAAAAACGGCGATTTGCTCCGGGTCGGTGGTCATCGCCGTCAGCCCTTGCAAACGGTTCAAGACGCTTTGCCCCAGTGTGCCAATCTGCGCCTCGACATTGCCGGCCTTGCCGGACTGACCGAGGGCGACATTGATCTGCACCAGGTTGTTCAGGGTTTCCAGATCGCGCCGTAGTGTCAGGCTGCTGCCCAACAGGTCGAGGCTCTGCAGTTCGACCCGGGTGCCCTGGAATTCGCGATAGGAATCACGCACCAGATAGAAGTTGGTCACCAGCATCGGCACCAGGAACAGAACACTGATCAGGCTGAACTTCATGCCGAAGCTCAGGCGATTCATCAGCGCGACGGCGGGATAGAGCAAGCTCTTCACTGGAAGTCTCCCTTTGATTTCTTATTTTTATTGGCAGGCGCAGCTCGACAGCAGATAGCCACTATTGGGCGCTATCTCTATATAGCTCAAATCAGGGGAGTGTTTTGTAACTTAAGGTTAACGGCAAAAGATCGCAGCCAATAGTCGCTGCCACAGGCTGCAATCTTTTGATTTTGATCTATTCAATCAGGGCAGCACAGTCCACAACGCAAACCCCGCATACCAGAGTACCGCCGCCCGCAACAGCAACTCCCAGATCCGGTCGAGGTTGATGATGCCTTCAGGCCCGACCACCGGGGCCGGGATCTCGGCGGCCACCAGCCCGGCCTTTTCGATCAGTTGGGCCGCACTGATGTTCCAGTTCAGCAGCTCGTGCAACATCACCCGGCTGACCGCGACAAAGTTGCCGACCAAGGCAAAACTCGCCGCCAGCAAACGTACCGGCACCCAATCGAAGGCGTGGCGCAGTTGCGCAGCGCGTTCGACCACAGCAGGGTTTTGCCCGTGCTCTTCAGCCAGTGCCAGCAGCCGGTAGCTCAGGGCGGCGACCGGCCCCAACAGGAAGTACCAGAAAATCACCGCGAAGAAACTCTGGTAAGCCTCCCACAACAAATGCCCTTCGACTCTCTCCAGCAGTTGCTCGCCGCTGTCGGCGCAGATATCGAGGTCGCGTTTGGCGACATGAGCCGCGGCTTGCAGGTCCTCCCGGCGCCAGGCATCGCGAAACGGCCCCAGGCCGCCCAGCAGATCACCACGCCCCAGGCTGTAAATCACCACCAGCAGGTGCACCGGCAATGCCAACAGACCGTAAGCCACCGGGTCCAGCACCAGCAACAGTAAACCCAACAGCGCAACCGGCAACAGCACCAACACGACCAAGACCAGCCATGGGCTTTTTGCCATACGCGGATTGGATTCAAGCTTGTGCAACTCGCGCACCCAACCGCCATCTCGCTGAATCTGATGGCGCAGCGCCGAGAACTTCTCGATCCACACCGCCAGCAGCAACACCAGAAAACTCATTGTTTTTCCTCTTTTTCCAGCACGTCTTTCGCCAGTGCGGCACGATAGCGTGCCCAGTCGAAAGCCGGTCCCGGATCGGTTTTGCGCCCGGGCGCGATGTCGCTGTGCCCGCAGATGCGTTGTGGCGTTATGGCCGTGAAGGCGCTTTGCAGTTGCCGGGTCAGGGCAATCAACGCCTTGTACTGAGCATCGGTGAATGGCAGATCATCCGTGCCTTCAAGCTCGATGCCTACGGAAAAATCGTTACAGGTTTCCCGCCCCTCAAAACTCGAAACCCCTGCGTGCCAGGCACGCTCAAGGCAGGAGACAAACTGGGTGACGGTGCCGTCTCGCTCGATCAGAAAATGCGCAGACACCCGCAGATCAGCAATTCCCTCAAAGTAAGGGTGCTCCGTGACATCCAGGCGATTCTGGAAAAACTCCTGCACCTTGCCGGTGGCGAATTGCGCCGGTGGCAGGCTGATGTTGTGAATCACCAGCAGGGAAATTTCGCCCTTGGGGCGCGCATTGAAGTTGGGCGAGGGGCACAAACGCACGTCCTGACACCAACCGCTCGCGGGGTCCAACTGCATACCGATTCCTTCAACGACGACTGTGTTGGTGCCCAGTATGCCGTGATAGCCCCTCTGGAGGCGATCACTTGCCGCGATTGAGACGGAATAGGCCGTCGTCAGCGCTCGGCAAAAACACTTCGTCCAGCACTTCGACCATCGTCGGGTTTGCATGGGCGCTGCTCGGCTCAGGTTCAAACAACTGAAGGTGCAAACCTTCGAGCTCGGTGAAAAACTCGCTGGTGGTAAACGGATCGAATGCCGAGCCATTCAATCCCTCACGCAACCCCTTGAGCAAGTCCGGCACCAACGCCAACAAGCGTGAACGCGCTTCGGGCTCATCATGGCGCTGCACGCTCCAGATCAATTGTTCCATGGTCTGCGCAGCGACATGCCACTGCATCGACTGATCGCCATGCTTGAGGCAGGTCAGCAGCAACACTTTGCTCCAGGTTTCGTGGACGAACACCACCACGCTTCGCGGCAAGACCTTGCCGATCAGTGCCTGGTTCAACAGCCGCTCGACGCAGCGACGGGCCAACGCGGTTTGGGCACGAATTTCCTCGGCATCACGGGTCCGTTGCTCCAACCATTCACAACGGCGACGCTCTCGCGGATTGTCAGGCTCGACCGTCGCACTGGCGACCTGCCCCTCCACGCTCCGACATGCCGGTGCGGGCTGGAGATCGGCCAGCACGCCGGTGGCTATCAGCAATTGGTTAGCTTCGGCGTACAGCTGATCGGTCCCGCTCAGTACATAGCGGTCAAACAGCTTCAGGATGATCAACTTGACCTTGATCTCTACCCCCAAGCAGCGTCCGGCCTGCAAGAAGAACACGCAGAGCATCGTCGGCCCCATGGGATTGTGCTGTTCCATCAGTGACCTGCCCAGCAGAGTACTGAGACGGGCGGTAAGTTGGTCCAGGGCGAAACCGTCGCGGTTCAGTACTTTGTTGACCATCGCCTCCACCGCCACATTGCGCTCAAGCTCTTCATCGGGTAACGCCGCACAGGCAGCGATGGGCGGTGCCGAAGGCAACAACGTGTGGGTGGCGTTGTACTGGGTGAGGCGCACAAACGCTTCGAAGAACGCTTCGAAAAAAATACGCTCGATGCTTTTACGCTTCAGGCGCAGGTCACGCATCGCTTGAAAGAAAATATTCTGCTCGAGGTCATTGCGCGCCCGGTCGGCCATTTCGAACAGGGTGTCGTCGGCGTTGTCGAACAGTTCCTGCAAACCCTGTCGAAGCTGTTGTGTGGCTTTGTCGCGAACCTGAAGCAGAACCACGGGCAGGCGGGCGAGCGGCGAGTGAATCGCCTGGTTGGTGGTCGCCTTGCGTATAGGCACGACATTCCCGTCGTTGTGCATCCCGCCTCCTGAAACGGTGATCTTGCGAATCGTCAAAGTCATGACGCCAATTCCAAGGCGAATTATCTTGAAAACCGCACTCTTGTGCCAGAACACTCTGCATTGGCCTTCTTGCAGCCGACCGCTCGCTCACGGGAATCGACCAAATGCAGGCTCCGCAGCGCAAGGAACAGCGCAGATGCCTTGGGTTGCCTCGCACCATGGCCCTATAATCGGGCCACTTTGTTTGTGGAGCCCGTTATGCCGAATCTACGTCTCGCCGATTTGACCGCCGAAATCGAAGCCAACGTGCGCCGTGCGTTGCTCGAAGACGTCGGCAGCGGCGACATCACCGCGCAATTGATCCCGACCGAACGCCTGGCCAAAGCCACCATCATTACCCGCGACGCTGCTGTCATCTGTGGTACCGCCTGGGTGGATACCGTGTTTCGGCAACTGGACCCGCGGGTGGCGGTGCACTGGCAAGTCGCCGATGGTGAACGGGTCAAACCCAATCAAGTGCTGTTCCACCTCGAAGGGCCGGCCCGCTCGCTGCTGACCGGTGAGCGTAGCGCGCTGAACTTCCTGCAACTTTTGTCCGGCGTGGCCACTCGCGCCCAATACCTGGCGGACTTCGTGGCCCAAACTCAGGTGAAGTTGCTCGACACCCGTAAAACCTTGCCGGGGCTGCGACTGGCGCAAAAGTACGCAGTAACTTGTGGCGGTTGCCACAACCACCGCATTGGCCTGTATGACGCCTTCCTGATCAAGGAAAACCATATCGCCGCTTGCGGCGGAATCTCGCAGGCCATCGCCGCGGCACACAAAATCGCGCCGGGCAAACCGGTGGAGATCGAAGTGGAAAGCCTGGTTGAGCTCAAAGAGGCCCTGGCGGCCGGCGCCGATATCATCATGCTTGACGAACTGAGCCTTGATGACATGCGAGAAGCTGTACGCCTGAACGGCGGCAAGGCAAAGCTGGAGGCCAGTGGCGGGATCAATGAAAGCACTTTGCTGCCGATCGCCCAAACCGGTGTGGATTACATTTCCATTGGTGCAATGACCAAGGATGTGAAGGCTGTGGATTTATCGATGCGCTTGAGTCTCTGAGAGAAGCAGCTACAAGCTTCAAGCGGCAAGCTGACTTGCTTTGACTTGTAGCTTGTAGCTTGTAGCTTCTCTCAAACCACCAGATTGTTCATCTCGCAGTACTCTTCCCACTCGACGCCCAATATCTCTGCCGCTTCCTTGTGCAGCTTCAGGCGCTCGGCCTCGTATTCTTCCGGGGTGGTGGTGTACTTGAGCGTCAGCTCCCATGGCTGTAGCCCCTGGGCTTCTGCTTCATCCTCGAACGCCCACTGGATCTGGTCTTTCTGATCATCGGCTGGCAAGTCCTTGATCTCGTCCATCAATTCGGGTGCGTCCAGCACATACTTCTTCAGGGCTTCTTCGTGTCTGGCTTCTTGAGTCAATTCTTTAACGGTCATGGCGTTCTCGTTGATCTGGGGAATGGAAGATGGATCTGGATCATCAAGGATCTCTCTGACGCAAAAAACCGTTGGTAGTCCGGTTTATCTGGCCTTCAGGACCATTCTGGATCATCTGAAAACTGCTGGGCGAAGCTCATGCAGGCTCCGAATATAGGATGTTTGTCGGACGATTTACACGACTCTTTACATCAACCCCACAAAAAACCGCACTTCCCGTCAGTGGTGCCTGGGAACATAAATCAAAACGCCAAGTCATAGCGATGTGCCATATAGCACTTCACAAGGAACCTCAGTGATGCGCAGTTTTTCGAAGCTTTCGCCTGCTTTGTCCGCAACCGCAATGACTGCCCTCTTGGGTGCCATGGCCCTGCCAGGAACCGCTCTGGCGGGAATTGAACTGAGTAATAGCAGCGCGTACCCCAGCGATAAAATTACCGCCATTCACAGCGAGTTCGGCAAAGACGTGCTGATCAAATCAGATGTCGACGTTGGCGCCCTGAAAAAAATGCAAGACACCCTCAGCGATCAGACGCACCAGATCGAGGAACTCAAGCGCACGATCAACGAGCAGGAACGTGATCTGGATAATCTCGGCAAACAAGTGGAAGAGCTCAAGCGCAACAACGGCTCCAGTTCAAGTTCGAACAACAGCGAGATTTCGAACCTCAAGCGGGAAGTCAGTGATCAGGATCGCGAAATGGATCAGCTCAAGCGCACTGTCGAGGAGTTGAGCAGAAAAGTGAAATGAGGTGCAGCGTGGTGCCCGAGACAGGAATCGAACCTGCGACCTTCGCGTTACGAGTGCGCTGCTCTACCGACTGAGCTACACGGGCGGTGGGCTAAACCTAGCACTGACTATTGAGTCAGGCAACTTCATGAGTCGACTCAATTTCCTGCTGGCAAAAAAAGACCCCGCCGTTTTCGCGGCGGGGGCTTTTCTACAACGTTGGAGCGGTCAGGCTTGAGAGCGGATTAAACGCCCGAAGCCTTGGCTGCTGCCACGTCCTTGATGGACAGCTTGATACGACCGCGGTTGTCCACGTCCAGTACCAGCACTTCCACTTCCTGGCCTTCCTTCAGGATGTCGGTCACTTTCTCAACGCGAGCATCGCTCAACATCGAGATGTGAACCAGACCGTCCTTGCCAGGCAGGATGTTGACGAATGCGCCGAAATCGACGATGCGCTCAACCTTACCGACGTAGATCTTGCCGATCTCGGCCTCGGCGGTGATGCCCAGAACGCGCTGACGTGCTGCTTCAGCCGCTTCCTTGGTTTCGCCGAAGATCTTGATCGAACCGTCGTCTTCGATATCGATCGAAGCCTTGGTCTCTTCACAGATCGCACGAATGGTTGCGCCACCTTTACCGATGACATCACGGATTTTGTCGGTGTCGATTTTCATCGCGATCATTGTCGGTGCGTTTGCCGACAGCTCGGTACGCGACTGACCAATAATCTGGTTCATCTGACCGAGGATGTTCAGGCGCGCTTCCAGGGCTTGGCCCAGGGCGATTTCCATGATCTCTTCGGTGATGCCCTTGATCTTGATGTCCATTTGCAGCGCGGTCACACCTTTGGCGGTACCGGCTACCTTGAAGTCCATGTCGCCCAGGTGGTCTTCGTCACCCAGGATGTCGGTCAGGACGGCGAACTTCTCGCCTTCTTTAACCAGACCCATGGCGATACCGGCAACCGGTGCCTTCATCGGTACACCCGCGTCCATCAGCGCCAGGGAAGCACCGCAGACCGAAGCCATGGAGCTGGAGCCGTTGGATTCGGTAATTTCCGATACAACACGGATGGTGTACGGGAACACGTCAGCGGCCGGCAGCATGGCCTGAACCGAACGACGGGCCAGACGACCGTGACCGATTTCACGACGACCGGCGCCACCCATGCGACCACACTCGCCCACCGAGAACGGAGGGAAGTTGTAGTGCAGCATGAACGGGTCTTTTTTCTCGCCTTCCAGAGTGTCCAGCAGTTGTGCGTCACGGGCGGTGCCCAGCGTCGCGACTACCAGAGCCTGGGTTTCGCCACGGGTGAACAGCGCCGAACCGTGGGTCTTCGGCAGAACGCCGACTTCGATGTTCAGTGGACGAACAGTGCGAGTGTCGCGACCGTCGATGCGTGGCTTGCCGTTTACGATGTTTTCGCGAACGGTACGGTATTCGATTTCACCGAAAGCCGCTTTGACGTCAGCAGCGGAAGGCTGGCCTTCTTCGCCGGACAGCTTGGCAACCACTTGATCCTTCAGCTCGCCCAGGCGAGCGTAACGGTCGGCCTTGACGGTGATGGTGTAAGCCTGCGAGATCGCTTCGCCGAACTCGGAGCGGATAGCGCCCAGCAGTTCGGTGGCTTCGGCTTGCGGAGCCCAGGTCCAGGTTGGCTTGGCAGCTTCGGCAGCCAGCTCTTTGACGGCCTGGATCACGGCCTGGAACTCATCGTGTGCAAACAGTACCGCGCCCAGCATCTGGTCTTCGGTCAGCTCTTTGGCTTCCGATTCAACCATCAGAACGGCTTCCGAAGTACCGGCAACGACCATGTCCAGGCTCGAAGCAGCCAATTGCTCGTAAGTCGGGTTCAGCAGGTAGCCGGTGCTTTCGTGAAAAGCAACGCGGGCAGCGCCGATCGGGCCATCGAAAGGAATGCCGGAGATGGCCAGGGCAGCCGAAGTACCGATCATCGCAGCGATGTCCGGATCGGTCTTCTTGCTGGTGGAAACGACGGTGCAGACAACCTGCACTTCGTTCATGAAGCCTTCAGGGAACAGCGGACGGATCGGGCGGTCGATCAGTCGGGAAGTCAGGGTTTCTTTCTCGGAAGGACGGCCTTCACGCTTGAAGAAACCGCCAGGAATCTTACCGGCAGCGTAAGTTTTTTCCTGGTAGTGGACAGACAGAGGGAAGAAACCCTTGCCTGGATCGGCTTGTTTGGCACCGACTACGGTCACCAATACGCTGACGTCGTCGTCAACGGTGACCAATACTGCGCCGGAGGCCTGACGGGCGATACGGCCAGTCTCGAGGGTAACGGTCGACTGACCGAACTGGAATTTTTTGATTACCGGGTTCACGGTGTCCTACCTTCTTTTGTGGCTCTTGGGGAAACTGGTTTCTTGCGAAATTCTTGGGCAATGCCGGGAATCGGCCCGATCGGTTTGTCCAGGTGCTGACACTCAGGTAAAGCAGATATCCAGATAAAACTTGAGGCTGGGAGCCTGCCATGCACCTGCGGAAAACCCGCTGACGCATGACAGACAACCAACCTCTAGCGCAATCGCTTATTAGCGACGCAGACCCAGGCGACCGATCAGAGCGCTGTAACGGCTCACGTCTTTGCCTTTCAGGTAGTCCAGCAGCTTACGACGCTGGTTAACCATGCGGATCAGACCACGACGGGAGTGGTGATCTTTACCGTTGGCCTTGAAGTGACCTTGCAGTTTGTTGATGTTGGCGGTCAGCAGTGCAACTTGCACTTCTGGCGAACCAGTATCACCAACAGCTTGCTGGTAGTCGGTAACGATTTGAGCTTTTTCTTCAACGCTGAGAGCCATGAGGCAATCCTTTTATCAGGAAACTGTTTCAGAGAAACAGCTTCAACAGGCCAGGGACAAATCCCTGTATCTAAAAAAGAGTAGTGACCGTGCCTGTTGACAGCCACCCTCGCCAGCCTGCTGTTACACAGACTGGTTTCGGTCATTCTGACCGAATCAGTCGACGTGGCGCGATACGCCCGTCTTCACTCACTTCACCGATACCGATGAAGCGACCATTGTGATCCTGTACCCGCACCATGCCAAATTTCGGTGCATCGGGGGCACGTACCGGCTGGCCGTTGAGCCAGTAGAACGCGCTCGCTTCCGAAAACTGCAGCAACGGCCAATCCAGCAAGCCGCTGTCCGATGGCATCAGGAAGCGATCGACCGCTTCGTTGCCGCCTTCGGCATGTACCGCTTCCAGCTCTTCCAGGGTGACGGTCTGGGCCAGTGTGAAAGGCCCGGCCTGGGTACGTCGCAGTTCCGCGACGTAAGCACCACAACCGAGTTTCTCGCCGATATCCTCCACCAGGGTACGGATATAGGTGCCTTTGCTGCAATCCACTGCAAGCCGCGCAGTATCACCTTCGAAGGCCAGTAATTCCAAGCGCGTAATAGTAACAGAACGCGGTTCGCGCTCCACTACTTCGCCTGCGCGAGCCAGCTTGTACAGCGGCTGCCCATCACGCTTGAGGGCCGAGTACATCGGCGGTATCTGACTGATTTGCCCACGAAAATCCGGAAGCACTGCTTCGATATCGGCGCGACCAACGGTCACCGGGCGCTCCTGCAAAACTTCACCCTCGGCATCCGCCGTGGTGGTGGTTTTGCCCAGTTGCGCCAGGGTTTCGTACCCCTTGTCGGAATCGAGCAGGTATTGCGAGAACTTGGTGGCCTCACCGAAGCACAACGGCAACACACCGGTGGCCAGCGGATCGAGGCTGCCGGTGTGTCCGGCCTTCTCGGCGTTGAGCAGCCAGCGGACCTTTTGCAGTGCCGCGTTGGAGGTGAACCCCAACGGTTTGTCGAGCAGGACGATGCCGCTGACGTTACGACGGATACGTTTGACCTGAGCCACCGATTACTCCTTGGTGTCTTCGGCTTCTGCCGCAACCGGATGCTGATTGTCTTCAGCCACTGCGCGCTCGATCAAAGCCGACAGATGCGCACCGCGCACGACGCTTTCGTCGTAATGGAAGTGCAACTGTGGAACGCTGCGCAGCTTCATCTCCCGGGCCAACTGCATGCGCAGGAAACCGGCGGCGGAGTTGAGCACCTTGATGCTTTGTGCGATGTCTTCGCGGCTGTCCTGCCCCATCACAGTGATGAAGATCTTGGCGTGACCGACGTCACGGCTGACTTCCACAGCGGTAATGGTGACCAGGCCGACGCGCGGGTCTTTGACTTCACGACGGATCAGTTGTGCCAGCTCGCGCTGCATTTGATCGCCGATGCGTTGGGTACGGCTATATTCTTTTGCCATGTCTTGTTACCTGTTACTGCCCCATGGTGAAACCCATGAGGTCTGAAAGCGGCAAACGCCCGGCCTGACAAAAGCCAGACCGGGCGTTGCGTTTAGAGTCCGGGCGATGCGCCGTACATTTGCATGCGGCAGGCCATCACGGCTCTTGAAGTGTGCGAGTTAGAGGCTGCGAGCAACCTGAACCTTCTCGAAGACTTCGATCTTGTCACCGACTTTGACGTCGTTGTAGCTCTTCACGCCGATACCGCATTCCATGCCGGCACGTACTTCGGAAGCGTCATCCTTGAAGCGGCGCAGGGATTCCAGCTCGCCTTCGAAGATAACGATGTCTTCACGCAGTACACGGATTGGACGGTTACGGTGAACAACACCTTCGAGAACCATGCAACCGGCGATCGCGCCAAACTTAGGCGAACGGAACACATCACGCACCTCGGCCACACCCAGGATGTTCTCGCGAACATCGCTGCCGAGCATACCGGTCAACGCTTTCTTGACGTCTTCGATGATGTCGTAGATCACGTTGTAGTAACGCATATCCAGGCCTTCCTGCTCGACAATCTTGCGAGCGCCGGCATCGGCACGCACGTTGAAACCGAACAGTACAGCGTTGGAGGCCAGTGCGAGGTTAGCGTCGGACTCGGTGATACCACCGACACCGCCACCGACCACACGCACTTGCACTTCGTCGTTACCCAGGCCGTTCAAGGCACCGTTCAACGCTTCCAGCGAACCACGGACGTCGGATTTGAGGACGATGTTGAGCGTCTTCTTCTCTTCCTGACCCATGCTTTCGAAGATGTTTTCCAGCTTGCCTGCGTGAGCGCGAGCCAGTTTGACTTCGCGGAACTTGCCTTGACGGAACAGAGCCACTTCACGGGCTTTCTTCTCGTCAGCCACAACGCTCATCTCGTCGCCAGCGTCCGGGGTGCCGTCCAGGCCGAGAATCTCGACAGGGATTGCAGGACCGGCTTCCTTGATTGGCTTGCCGTTCTCGTCGAGCATGGCGCGGACACGGCCATAGTTCGAACCGACCAGGACCATGTCGCCTTGACGCAGGGTACCGTCTTGAACCAGAACGGTAGCCACCGGGCCACGGCCCTTGTCCAGACGCGATTCAACCACGACACCACGGCCGGGAGCCGAAGGCGTGGCCGTCAGTTCCAGAACTTCGGCTTGCAGCAGAACGGCTTCGAGCAATTCGTCGACACCAGTACCCATCTTCGCGGAGACCGGTACGAATGGAGTATCACCACCCCATTCTTCCGACGTCACGCCATGTACCGACAATTCGCTGCGGATACGATCGAGATCGGCGCCCGGCTTGTCGATCTTGTTCACTGCCACGACCAGCGGAACACCCGCGGCCTGAGCATGCTGAACAGCTTCAATGGTCTGCGGCATCACGCCGTCGTCTGCTGCAACCACCAGGATCACGATGTCGGTCGCCTTGGCACCACGGGCACGCATTGCGGTAAACGCGGCGTGACCCGGGGTGTCGAGGAACGTCACCATGCCACGGTCGGTTTCAACGTGGTACGCACCGATGTGCTGGGTAATGCCGCCGGCTTCGCCAGCCGCTACCTTGGCACGACGGATGTAGTCGAGCAGGGAAGTCTTACCGTGGTCAACGTGGCCCATTACGGTCACGACCGGCGCACGGGCAACCGCCTCGCCTTCAAACTTCAGGGACTCGGCCAGGGAATCTTCCAGGGCGGTGTCGCTGACCAGGGTCACTTTGTGGCCCAGCTCTTCGGCAACCAGCTGGGCAGTTTCCTGGTCCAGTACCTGGTTGATGGTCGCTGGAGTACCCAGTTTGAACATGAACTTGATGATTTCAGCAGCCTTGACCGACATCTGCTGGGCCAGATCGCCCACAGTGATGGTCTCGCCGATCTTCACTTCGCGCACGACAGGACCGGTAGGGCTCTGGAAACCGTGGGCGTTGCGCTTCTTCAGCTTGGCCTTGCCGCGACCACCACGACGGAAGCCATCGCTTTCTTCGTCGGTAGTACGTGGGGCAACGCGTGGAGCAGGCGCTTTTTCCTTGACTGAAGCACGATGCGGAGCGTTTTTGCGCTCGCCATCGCCACCACCGCGACGATTGTTATCGTCGGCACGTGGTTTGTCCGGACGGCGCGGCTCGTCCCGCTTGCGGGTGTCGGCAACCGGTGCAGCAGCCACGACCGGAGCGCTTTCACGCACAGGCTCGGCCACCGCAACAGGGGCGGCAACAGGTTCGGCTGGAGCGGTCGGCGCAGCAGCAGGCTGGCGACGCGCTTCTTCTTCGGCGCGGCGCTTGGCTTCCTCTTCAGCCTTCTGACGAGCAGCATTTTCTACTGCGCGACGTTCTTCCAGTTCACGCTTGCGCTCGGCTTCGATTTCTTCCGGGCTGCGCTGTACGAAGACTTTCTTCTTGCGTACTTCAACACTGATGCTTTTGCTGCCAGCAACACGCAGGGTGCTGGTGGTTTTACGCTGCAGCGTGATCTTGCGTGGTTCTTCCACTTTCGCCTTGTGGCTGCTTTTCAAGTGAGTCAGCAAGGATTGCTTCTCACTGTCAGTCACACTTTCTTCGGCGGCGGTGTGCGGCAGACCTGCCTCACGCATCTGCTGCAACAGGCGCTCTACCGGTGTTTTGACCTCATCGGCCAGTTGTTTCACCGTGACTTGCGTCATGCACTTCTCTCCTCAGGCCGCGCCTAATTACTCGAACCAGTGGGCTCGGGCGGCCATGATCAACTTGCCGGCACGATCATCGTCAATGCCGTCGATGTCGAGCAGATCGTCAATAGACTGCTCGGCCAGGTCTTCGCGGGTAATTACGCCGCGCACCGCCAGTTCCATCGCCAAATCCTTGTCCATACCCTCAAGCGAGAGCAGGTCTTCGGCCGGATGGGCGTCTGCCAGCTTTTCCTCAGTAGCGATGGCTTTGGTCAACAAACGATCCTTGGCACGAGCGCGAAGCTCGTTGACGATGTCTTCGTCAAAGCCCTCGATGTTGAGCATTTCTTCCAACGGTACGTAGGCAATCTCTTCCAGGCTGGTGAAGCCTTCATCAACCAGCACCTGCGCCAGCTCTTCATCGACTTCCAGCTCTTCGATGAAGTTGCGCAGGATGTCACCGGTTTCTGCTTGCTGCTTAGCCTGGATGTCCGATTCGGTCATCACGTTCAGGGTCCAACCAGTCAATTGGCTGGCCAGACGCACGTTCTGACCACCGCGACCGATGGCCTGAGCCAGATTGTCTGCACCAACGGCGATGTCCATGGCATGGGCATCTTCGTCGACGATAATTGCTGCGACCTCGGCCGGGGACATGGCGTTGATCACGAACTGAGCCGGGTTGTCGTCCCACAGGACGATGTCGACACGCTCACCACCCAACTCACCCGACACGGCCTGGACGCGCGAACCGCGCATACCGATGCAAGCGCCCTGCGGGTCGATGCGTTTGTCTTTGGAGCGCACGGCGATCTTGGCGCGCGAGCCCGGGTCACGGGACGCAGCCATGACTTCGATCAGGCCTTCGGCGATTTCCGGCACTTCGATGCGGAACAACTCGATCAGCATTTCCGGCGCGGTACGCGACAGGATCAGCTGCGGGCCGCGGTTCTCGGTGCGGATTTCCTTGAGCAGTGCACGCAAGCGCACACCAACCCGGAAAGTCTCGCGAGAAATGATGTCTTCACGAGCCAGCAACGCTTCGGCGTTATTACCCAGATCAACGATCACGTTGTCGCGGGTTACTTTCTTCACGGTGCCGGAGATGATTTCTCCCAGGCGCTCGCGGTATGCGTCAACAACCTGGGCGCGCTCGGCTTCGCGAACTTTCTGCACAATAACTTGCTTGGCAGTCTGTGCCGCGATACGACCGAACTCGATCGACTCGATCTTTTCTTCGACGACATCGCCGACCTTGGCACCAGGATGCGTCTCTGCAACCTTGCTCGGCCAGGTTTCGATGGCCGGATCGTCCAGGTCTGCTTCTTCGACGACCGTCCAGCGACGGAATGTCTCGTAAGCACCGGTGTGGCGATTGATTTCCACACGCAGATCAACTTCGTCCTCGAAACGCTTTTTGGTAGCAGTGGCCAGAGCCAGCTCCAGCGCTTCAAAAATTACGCTTGCCGGTACACCCTTTTCATTGGATACCGACTCAACAACCAGCAGTACTTCTTTGCTCATCGTACGCCTCGCCTTTCGCAAGCCATTGGATCCGCGGGATCCGCGTCTCAGTCAAAACTGGGAATAATGTTGGCCTTGTCGATCATATCGATCGGCAACAGGAACTCATGGTCATCTACCTGCACCACGACATCCTGCTCTTCTACACCGCGCAGAAGGCCCTGAAAGTTGCGTCGACCCTCAAAAGGCGAGCGCAACTTGATCTTCACTTGTTCACCGGCAAATTTTGCAAACTGCTCAAGAGTGAACAGTGGGCGTTCCATGCCAGGCGAGGAAACTTCAAGGGTGTATTCAACGGAGATTGGATCTTCAACATCCAGGACGCCGCTGATCTGACGGCTTACGATGGCGCAATCGTCCACCAGCACGCCGCCCTCTTTATCAATATAAACGCGCAACATTGAGTGACGACCTTGAGCCGAAAACTCAATACCCCAGCATTCATAGCCTAGGGCCACGACCACCGGGGCCAGCAAGGCCTGCAACTCTTCTAGCTTGCTCGACACCTGAACCCCCTAGTGCATGTATGTGCATGCTATGCAAAATAAAAAAATGGGCTAAACGCCCATCCTTGAAACGCCGTCGAACAGCGGCGTTGAAAGTGTCCAGCTAACAAAAAGCCCCTTAAAAGGGGCTCCTTAAACTGGTTGCGGGGGCCGGATTTGAACCGACGACCTTCGGGTTATGAGCCCGACGAGCTACCAGACTGCTCCACCCCGCGACAAAGCTGGGGCGGAAGTATACGACCGATCCCTGACAGGGTCAATGTAACCTTCCACCTGCAAGAAAGCCCGCAACAGCGGGCTCTCCTGACTAATTGGTACCGAGAAGGGGACTCGAACCCCTACACCCTATGGGCACAACCACCTCAAGGTTGCGTGTCTACCAATTCCACCACCTCGGCAATACTACGTTTGAAACCCTTCTTACTTCTGCTCTTGAGCTGGAGGCACGTCAGTCGCTGGAGTAGCCGACTTTTGCTCTTGAAGCACCGGGACATCGTCAGAAGCCGGTTGTTGCTTTGGAACTTCCAGTACCGCTGGATTTGGGAGACCTACTTGAGTCAGCTGGTGAGCCTTCTCTTTAGCAAAGTAACCTAACCCCAAGCTGGTTATGAAAAAACCTGCGGCAAGTATAGCAGTAAACTTACTAAGAAAGGTAGAGGAACCTTGGCTTCCGAACACAGTATTTGAAGCACCTGCTCCGAAAGACGCGCCAGCATCCGCACCTTTACCCTGCTGCAGCAATACCAGAGCTACTACGCCCAATGCACCCAGCAGATGAAAAACGACTACGACTGTTTCCAGCATTTTTTCAGTTTCCCGCGGCGCGACAAATCGCACCGAACTCATCTGCATTCAGGGAAGCCCCACCAATGAGACCCCCATCGATATCCGGCATGCCGAACAGTTCGACCGCATTGGCCGCCTTCACGCTGCCGCCGTATAGAAGCCGCACACCTTGCGCGACTTCAGAATTTTCTGCCGCCAACTGAGCGCGGATGGCTGCATGCACATCCTGGGCCTGTTGCGGCGAAGCAGTCAGCCCGGTACCAATGGCCCAGACCGGCTCGTAAGCAATGACTGCATTTGCAAAAGCACCGACACCCAGCTCTTCGATGACGCTGTCCAGCTGACGCCCGACAACCTCAAGGGTTTGTCCGGCTTCGCGCTGCTCAAGGGTTTCCCCTACACACAAAACCGGAATCATGCCGCATGCCTGTGCCGCCGCGAACTTGCGAATCAGCATTCCGTCCTGCTCGCCCATAATCTGGCGGCGCTCAGAGTGCCCGACAAGCACCAGGGAACAACCTGCATCCACCAACTGACTCGGCGAAACCTCACCAGTCAACGCACCTTGCCCGGATTCCACTGCAGAATTCTGCGCACCGACCGAAATCGACTTTCCTTTCAAGCCATCAATCACTTGATTGATATGCAGGCAAGGCGGGAATACCGCGACATCAACACCGCTCGGCAAGGCCATTTCTTTCAGGCCGTTGATCAGCTCAGCGACGCTGGCGCGGGTACCGTGCATCTTCCAGTTACCAGCTACCATAGGGCGACGCATGCTGTACCTCGTCGGTCAAAGTGGGCGCAGATGTTACCCAACACAATCATGGCTGGCAAGCCGAATTCAGGCAGAAACTTCAGTTACCAGTTTTGCCAGCTCTTCGGCGTAGGCACGAACTTGCTTTTCATCTTCGCCTTCGACCATCACACGCACCAACGGCTCTGTGCCGGACTTGCGCAACAGCACACGCCCGCGCCCCGCCATGGCCTTGGTCACACGCTCGCTGGCTTCCTTGACCGCCGGATGATCCAACGGACTTGTGCCACCACCGAAACGTACATTGATCAGCACCTGAGGGCACTTGCGCAGCGCTTGGCGGGACTGAGCCAACCCTTCGGAACGCGTCCTCAGCGCCATCAACACCTGCAGCGCAGCGATGATCGCATCGCCGGTAGTCGTGTGATTGAAGCAAACGATATGACCGGAATTTTCACCACCCACCAGCCAATTGCGCTCCAGCAGGTCAGCGATCACATAACGGTCGCCGACATTGGCGCGCACGAATGGAATAGCCAGGTCCGCCAACGCCAATTCAAGGCCCAGGTTACTCATCAATGTACCGACCACACCGCCCTGCAACTTGCCCCGCTCATGCAGATCGCGAGCAATAATGAACAGCAACTCGTCACCATCAACGATTGTACCGGTGTGATCGACCATCAGGACTCGATCGCCATCGCCATCGAATGCAATTCCCAGATCAGCATGCTCAGCCAGGACCGCGGCCTGCAATTGCCCCATATGGGTCGAGCCACAGTTGTCGTTGATGTTCAATCCATTGGGTTGCGCAGACAGCACCACGACTTCAGCACCCAGCTCACGGAACACGCTAGGCGCGACTTTGTAAGTCGCACCATGGGCGCAGTCGAGAACGATCTTCAACCCGGAAAAACTGGTACCGGTTGGCACGCTGCTCTTGCAGAACTCGATATAGCGGCCGGAGGCGTCATTGATTCGCGAGACCTTGCCGATCTTGCTCGACTCGACCACGGTCATCGGCGTGTCCAGCAGCTCTTCGATCATCAGCTCCAGCTCATCCGGCAGCTTGGTGCCTTTGCCAGAGAAAAACTTGATGCCGTTATCGTCATGAGGGTTGTGCGAGGCGCTGATCACGATTCCGGCCTCAGCCTGGAACGTGCGCGACAAATAGGCGATGGCCGGCGTCGGCATGGGGCCGAGCAGCATCACGTCAGCTCCCGCCGACGTCAGACCGGCCTCAAGCGCCGACTCGAACATATACCCGGAAATCCGGGTGTCCTTACCGACGAGTACCTTGCAGGCCCCCATCTTGCGGAACGCCATGCCCGCAGCCCAGCCGAGCTTGAGCATGAAATCAGGAGTAATCGGGTACTCACCGACTCGACCACGAATGCCGTCAGTACCAAAGTATTTTCTAGTCATAATCGCTCCATCACTCTTATTCGGCTGATTCCACTGCGGCGATCATCCTCACCACATCGACTGCTTCCGCCACATCATGGACGCGCAATATACGCGCCCCCTTGTGCGAAGCCAGCGCCGCCAGGGCAAGTCCGCCATACAGGCGCTCATCCACTGGACGACTCAACGCCTGGCCTATCATGCTCTTGCGCGAAACCCCGACCAACAGGGGGCGGCCCAGGGCGTGCAAGGCTTCCATATGCTTGAACAAGCTTAGATTGTGCTGCAAGGTTTTGGCGAAACCAAACCCCGGATCAAGAATGATCCGTTCAGCGGGAATTCCCACTGAGGCGCATTCAGCCATGCGCCCGGCAAGAAACTCGCCCACCTCCTTGGTAACGTTCTGGTACTGCGGGTTGTCCTGCATGTCGCCCGGCTCACCGAGCATATGCATCAAACAGACCGGCAACCCCGTGGCCGCCGCTGCATCCAGCGCACCATCGCGGCGCAGCGAGCGCACGTCGTTGATCAAACCAGCCCCCAGCCGTGCGGTTTCGCGCATGACCGCCGGCGTGGAAGTATCGACCGAGATAATTACATCCAGCTCGCGATGTATTCGCTCAACAATCGGAGCGACACGCTCAAGCTCTTCCAGTGGCGAAACCGCCCTGGCGCCTGGTCGTGTCGATTCACCACCAACATCGATCAGTGTCGCGCCAGCTGCCACCATGGCTTCGGCGTGGCGCAAGGCGGCATCGAGCTGGCTGTATTGACCGCCATCGGAGAAGGAATCGGGAGTGACGTTGAGGATGCCCATGACGTGCGTCTGGGCCAAATCAAGAACCCGGTTGCCGCAAGGCAACCGGGTCGAGGACTGAACAAAAGTCATTTCAAACCTTAAACGTCAGCAGCCGGACCGCCGATAGGTGTTTGCGGGCGCTCATCCTGCACTGCCGGTGGCGTTCCGGAAGTACCGGTACCACCCGACCAATCGCGAGGTTCGCGAGGAGTACGTCCAGCCATGATGTCGTCAATCTGCTCGGCATCAATGGTCTCGTATTTCATCAGGGCATCTGCCATGGCGTCGAGCTTGTCACGATTATCCGTGAGGATCTGTTTCGCCGTGCCGTAGCACTGATCGATAATGCTGCGCACTTCGGAATCGATCAGCTTCGCCGTCTCACCCGAGAAGCTTGCATTCTGACCACCACCCCCTCGACCGAGGAACACTTCGCCCTCTTCTTCGGCGTACATCAATGGACCGAGCTTCTCCGAAAGCCCCCACTTGGTCACCATGTTCCGCGCAATCTGACTGGCACGCATGATGTCGTTGGAGGCACCGGTGGTAACACCGTCGAAGCCCAGGGTCATCTCTTCTGCGATACGGCCACCGTACAGCGAGCAGATCTGGCTGATCAAGGCGCGTTTGGACAGACTGTAGCGATCCTCTTCCGGCAGGAACATGGTCACACCCAGCGCACGACCGCGCGGAATGATAGAGACCTTGTACACCGGATCATGCTCTGGCACGACGCGACCAACGATAGCGTGACCCGCTTCGTGGTACGCGGTGTTCTGTTTTTCTTTCTCGGACATGACCATGGATTTGCGCTCGGCGCCCATCATGATCTTGTCTTTGGCCAGTTCGAATTCTTTCATTTCGACGATGCGCTTGCCGGCACGGGCGGCGAACAACGACGCCTCGTTCACCAGGTTGGCCAGGTCAGCACCGGAGAAACCGGGTGTACCACGGGCGATCACGGCAGGAGCAACATCGTCACCCATTGGCACCTTGCGCATGTGGACCTTGAGAATCTGTTCACGACCGCGAATATCCGGCAGACCAACCACAACCTGACGGTCGAAACGGCCCGGACGCAGCAGCGCAGGGTCCAGTACGTCAGGACGGTTGGTCGCGGCAATCACGATGATACCGTCATTCATTTCGAAGCCGTCCATCTCCACCAGCAACTGGTTGAGAGTCTGCTCGCGCTCATCGTGACCGCCGCCCATGCCGGCACCACGGTGGCGACCGACGGCGTCGATTTCATCGATGAAGATGATGCATGGGGCGTGCTTCTTGGCCTGTTCGAACATATCGCGAACACGGCTGGCGCCCACACCGACGAACATTTCAACGAAGTCGGAACCGGAAATGGTGAAGAACGGTACTTTGGCTTCGCCGGCAATGGCCTTGGCCAGCAAGGTCTTACCGGTACCCGGAGGACCGACCATCAGCACACCACGAGGGATACGACCACCCAGGCGCTGGAACTTGCCCGGATCACGCAAGAACTCGACCAGCTCGCCAACTTCCTCCTTGGCTTCGTCGCAACCGGCAACGTCAGCCAGCGTGGTCTTTACCTGATCCTCGGAAAGCAGGCGTGCCTTGCTCTTGCCAAAGCTCATTGGCCCGCCCTTGCCACCGGCACCGCCCTGCATTTGCCGCATGAAGAACATGAACACGGCAATGATCACCAGAATCGGGAAGCTCGCCACCAGGAGCTGAGTCCAGATGCTTTGCTGTTCAGGCTGCTTGCCTTCGACCACCACGTGGTTATCCACCAGATCGCCGATCAGACCGTTGTCCTGAATTGCCGGACGAATGGTCTTGAAGCTGTCGCCATCGTTACGCTTGCCGGTAATCACGTAGCCATCAACCGCCACGCGCTCGACCTTGCCATCCTTGACCTGCTGGATGAAGTCGGAATAGTTGAGGGTCTGCGGCTCGTTAGGGCTGGAGAAGTTGTTCATCACCGTCACCAGGACAGCCGCGATGATCAACCACAGGATCAGATTCTTTGCCATATCGTTCAATTAACTACCCTCTGAAGCAAGCGCCGCTAATGGCGCGCGCTTCGCATGATATTCACCGGCCTAACTTACTACATTACCTACAACTCTGGCAGGCGCCGTCTGTAACCCTTTGTGAAACACTTCCTACACAATATTCGCTATTTCTCACAGGGCGAAATACGAAATTCCTATTGCCCCGCAAAAAAACCCGCTTTATTCACTCCGACCGCGGTAGCCCCAAGCCAGCATGTATTGCTCGCGGGAACTGCCACGGGAAGAGTCCGGCTTGATCATCTGGACCTTGTCGAATTTCTGACGAGCGTCCTTCACGTAAGCATCAAACCCTTCACCCTGAAAAACCTTGATCACGAAATTACCACCCGGCTTGAGTATCCGAGCCGCCAGATCAAGAGCCAGCTCGCAAAGAAACATGGCTTTGGGCATATCCACGGCAGGCGTACCACTCATATTGGGGGCCATATCGGAAATCACAAGGTCCACCTGCGAATTACCCACGGCCTCCAGGATACGAGCAAGCACTTCGTCCTGGGTAAAGTCACCCTGGATGAAAGTCACGTCCGGAATGCTGTCCATTTCCAGGATGTCCGAGGCGATCAGACGCCCCTGACCACCGATCAGCCGGCTAGTGACCTGCGACCAGCCACCGGGCGCCGCCCCCAGGTCGACAACGGTCATGCCCGGACGGATCAGCTTGTATTTCTCCTGGACCTCCAGAAGCTTGTAACTCGCACGCGAGCGATAGCCATCCTTCTGCGCCTGCTTCACATAGGGATCATTGACATGTCGTTTCAGCCAACCAAGGCTTGTCTTGGAACGCGCCATTGGGCACCTCGATGATAAGGGTCGTGATTAATTGGGCGGATCCACGAACCCTCGGGTAAAATGGCCGCCATTTTACAGAATCCAGACGAAAGGGTCAGATTATGCCGCTCACTCAAGAGCAGAAGAAACAGTACAAATCCATTGGCCACCATCTGAAACCAGTTTTGATTGTGGCTGACAACGGTCTGACTGAAGGTGTGCTAGCCGAACTTGAACGCGCTTTGGCGGATCACGAACTGATCAAGATCAAGCTCAACATCCTGGATCGCGAATCGCGCCTGGCGTCCATTGCAGAACTGTGCAAAGCCGGCAAAGCGGACCTGGTTCAGGTCATCGGCAAAATGGCACTGATTTACCGCAAGAACTTCAGCGTCAACAAGCAGCTGTCGAACGTCCATCGCTTCAAGTGATGGCAAGGGTCAGGGGTGTGCTTCGCGCACCCTGCCACTCCATCCCGGCACGGGCTGCAATACCAGCACCAGCCCGGAAAGGCCCAGGACAAGATAGCTGAACACCTGCCAACGCACTGCATCCGGCCAACCGATACGCGCCGCGAAGTACATCGCACACGCATACAGCGCCATCAACAACAGTTGCCCGCGAATATCCCGCCATAGACTGGCAAGGCCCTCGGCCTGAACCAGCACCAAAGCCTGAAAAACCACGCACGCGGCGGCAAACCCCACCACCAGCGCATTCAACATGCCTGCGATTTCGTCGATCAGCAGCGGCGCCAGGCCGATTCGCCCCAGCACCGGCAGCAGACCGATGTGCAATAACCACAGACCGCCGACCCACAACATCTGGGTCAGCTGCCAAAGCATGGCGCCCGCTCGAAGCGGACGCCTGCCTTTAGAGGTGGCGAACTTCGACAATCTCGTACTCGATAACGCCACCAGGCGTTTTGACGACGACCACATCGCCCTCTTCCTTGGCGATCAAGGCGCGAGCAATGGGCGAGCCGACCGAAATCTTGCCGAGTTTGATGTCAGCTTCGTCCTCACCAACAATCTGGTAGGTCACGCTTTCATCCGTTTCGACGTTGGCGATTTCGACGGTCGTGCCAAATATCACTTTGCCGGTATGAGGAATGGTCGTGACGTCAATAACCACAGCGTTCTGCATGCGGCCTTCGATGTCACGGATCCGCGCCTCGACCATACCTTGTTGCTCGCGAGCGGCGTGGTATTCGGCGTTTTCCTTCAAGTCACCCAACTCGCGGGCCGTACCGATATCCTGGCTGAGCTTCGGACGGACGACTTTGGTCAGGTGAGCGTGCTCCTCTTCCAGGGCGCGAGCGCCCTGAACGGTCATCGGGTACTTCGTTATGCTCATGCCTTCAATCCTGCGTGTAGATCCTGCAAGCGGCGCACGGTCTTCTCGGGACCGAACTTCAGCGCTTCGCAGATCGCTTCGCCAGCAGCAATGGTCGTGGTGCAGTAGATCTTGTGCTGCAGGGCATTGCGACGAATGGAATAGGAGTCGGCGATCGACTGGCGGCCTTCGGTGGTATTGATGATCAGAGTGACTTCGTCATTTTTGATCATATCGACCACGTGCGGACGGCCCTCGGTCACCTTGTTTACGCGGCGCACTTTCAGGCCTGCGGCTTCGATCAGCTTGGCAGTACCGGCAGTGGCAACCACTTCAAAGCCCAAGTTGATCAGATCACGGGCCACGCCCGCAACCAGCGGCTTGTCGTCGTCGCGGACGCTGATGAATGCAGTACCACCGGTCGGCAGCACTTCGCTGGCACCCATTTGCGCCTTGGCGAACGCTTCGCCGAAGGTGTCACCCACACCCATCACTTCGCCGGTGGACTTCATCTCAGGGCCGAGGATCGGGTCAACACCAGGGAATTTGGCGAACGGGAACACCGCCTCTTTCACACTGTAGAAGTTCGGGATGATTTCCTTGGTGAAACCCAGCTCTTTCAGGGTTTTACCAGCCATCACGCGTGCAGCGATCATTGCCAGGGAAACACCGATGCACTTGGACACGAACGGTACGGTACGGGAAGCACGCGGGTTGACTTCGATGACGTAGATATCTTCGCCTTGCAGCGCCAACTGTACGTTCATCAGACCGACCACGCCGAGCTCCAGGGCCATTTTCTTGACCTGTTCGCGCATCTCGTCCTGGATGTGCGCCGGCAGCGAGTACGGCGGCAGCGAGCACGCGGAGTCACCAGAGTGAACACCGGCCTGCTCGATGTGCTGCATGATCGCGCCGATCACCACGTCCTTGCCGTCGCAGACAGCATCCACGTCCATTTCGATCGCGCAATTGAGGAAGTGATCCAGCAGCACCGGGCTGTCGTTGGACACTTGAACCGCTTCACGCAGGTAGCGCTTGAGCTCTTCTTCTTCGTAAACGATTTCCATCGCACGACCGCCCAACACATAGGACGGACGCACCACCAGCGGGTAGCCAATCTTGGCAGCAGCACGAATCGCTTCGTCTTCGCTACGCACGGTGGCGTTTGGCGGCTGACGCAGGTTCAGGCGCTGGACCATTTGCTGGAAGCGCTCGCGGTCTTCGGCACGGTCGATGGCGTCAGGACTGGTACCGATGATCGGCACACCGGCGGCTTCCAGGGCGCGAGCCAGTTTCAGCGGGGTCTGACCACCGTACTGGACGATCACGCCTTTTGGCTTCTCGACGCGGACGATTTCCAGCACGTCCTCCAGGGTTACGGGTTCGAAGTACAGGCGATCGGAGGTGTCGTAGTCGGTGGAAACGGTTTCCGGGTTGCAGTTGACCATGATGGTCTCGTAACCATCATCGCGCAGGGCCAGTGCCGCGTGTACGCAGCAGTAGTCGAACTCGATGCCCTGGCCGATACGGTTCGGACCACCGCCCAGGATCATGATCTTGTCGCGGCCCGACGGCGCGGCTTCACACTCTTCTTCGTACGTCGAGTACAGGTAAGCGGTATCCGTGGCGAACTCGGCGGCACAGGTGTCGACACGCTTGTAGACCGGGAATACTTCCACCTTGTGGCGATGAGCACGCAGGCTCTTCTCGGTCACGCCCAGCAGCTTGGCCAGACGCTGATCGGAGAAACCTTTGCGCTTGAGTCGGAACATCAGGTCGCGGTCGATGCTGGTCAGCCCCAGGGTCTTGACCTTCTCTTCGTCCTTGATCAGATCTTCCATCTGCACCAGGAACCAAGGATCAATCATGGTCATGCTGAAGATGTCTTCAACGCTCATGCCGGCGCGCATTGCGTCCGCCACGTACCAGATACGCTCGGCACCCGGCACGGTCAGTTCGCGCTTGAGGATGCTCATGCTTTCCGGGTTGCTCAGGTCAACCTTCTCGTCCAGACCACAGACGCCCACTTCCAGGCCGCGCAGGGCTTTCTGCAGGGATTCCTGGAAGGTGCGGCCGATGGCCATGACTTCACCGACCGACTTCATTTGCGTGGTCAGGCGTGCGTCTGCCTTGGCGAATTTCTCGAAGGCGAAACGTGGCAGCTTGGTCACAACGTAGTCGATGGACGGCTCGAAGGACGCCGGGGTCTTGCCGCCGGTGATGTCGTTCGACAGTTCGTCCAGGGTGTACCCCACAGCCAGCTTGGCTGCGACCTTGGCGATCGGGAAACCGGTGGCTTTCGAAGCCAGTGCCGAGGAGCGGGATACACGCGGGTTCATCTCGATGACAACCATGCGACCAGTGTTCGGGCAGATACCGAACTGGACGTTGGAACCACCGGTTTCCACGCCGATCTCGCGCAGTACCGCCAAGGAGGCGTTACGCAGGATCTGGTATTCCTTGTCGGTCAGGGTCTGTGCTGGCGCCACGGTGATCGAGTCACCGGTGTGCACGCCCATCGGGTCGAAGTTTTCGATGGAGCAAACGATGATGCAGTTGTCCTTCTTATCGCGGACAACCTCCATCTCATACTCTTTCCAGCCTATCAGCGATTCGTCGATCAGCAGCTCTTTGGTTGGCGACAGGTCCAGGCCACGGGCGCAGATTTCTTCGAACTCTTCACGGTTGTAAGCGATACCGCCGCCGGTGCCGCCCATGGTGAAGGAAGGACGAATGATGCACGGGAAGCCCAGCTTCTCAAGGACCGCGTTGGCCTCTTCCATGCTGTGGGCAATACCCGAACGCGGGCACGCCAGGCCGATGGACTTCATGGCCTTGTCGAAACGCGAACGGTCTTCAGCCTTGTCGATGGTGTCAGCGTTGGCACCGATCATTTCTACGCCGAACTTCTCCAGAACGCCTTCGCGCTCCAGGTCCAGGGCGCAATTGAGGGCAGTCTGACCACCCATGGTCGGCAGCAGTGCGTCCGGACGCTCTTTCTCGATGATCTTGGCGACAGTCTGCCATTTGATCGGTTCGATGTAAGTGGCGTCGGCCATGGCCGGGTCAGTCATGATGGTGGCCGGGTTAGAGTTCACCAGGATGACGCGGTAACCCTCTTCGCGCAGGGCTTTACAGGCCTGGGCGCCGGAGTAGTCGAATTCACAGGCCTGGCCGATAACAATCGGGCCAGCGCCGAGAATCAGGATGCTTTTAATGTCTGTACGTTTTGGCATGGGTTTGTCACTCAAATCCGCAGGTCAGTCGGCAAGCCGTCTTGTTCAATCTATGAAGACTTGAGGGGGACGCCGGTATCGGGACCGCCCTCAAGCTTTGCTGCATCAGGGCGAGCGATCAGCGTCGCTTGGCCATCTCATTGATGAAGCGATCGAACAGTGGCGCTACGTCGTTCGGGCCAGGGCTGGCTTCAGGGTGACCCTGGAAGCTGAAGGCGCTCTTGTCGGTGCGCTCGATCCCTTGCAGGGTGCCGTCGAACAGCGATTTGTGGATCGCGCGGACGTTGGCCGGCAGGGTCGCTTCGTCAACCGCAAAACCGTGGTTCTGGCTGGTGATCATCACGACACCGGTATCCAGATCCTGGACCGGGTGGTTGGCACCGTGGTGGCCGTGGCCCATTTTCAGGGTCTTTGCGCCGGAGGCCAGGGCCAGCAGCTGGTGACCGAGGCAGATACCGAACACCGGGATCTCGGTTTCCAGCACATCCTTGATCGCCTGGATCGCATAGTCGCAAGGCTCCGGATCACCAGGGCCGTTGGACAGGAATACGCCATCCGGCTTCAGCGCCAGCACATCAGCCGCAGGGGTTTGAGCGGGTACAACGGTCACGCGGCAACCGCGCTCGACCAGCATGCGCAGGATGTTCACTTTGACGCCGTAGTCGTAGGCCACCACGTGGTATGGCAGCTCGGAAGCTTCGATGGTCGCGTGGCTGTCGGTTTTCAAATCCCAGACAGTCGAGCGCCACTCGTAGGAATCCTTGGTACTGACGACTTTCGCCAGGTCCATGCCTTTGAGACCAGGGAAGCCCTGGGCAGCGGCGATGGCGGCTTCTTCGGAAATGTTGTCACCGGCCATGATGCAGCCGTTCTGCGCGCCTTTTTCACGCAGGATGCGTGTCAGGCGGCGGGTGTCGATACCGGCGATCGCCACAACATTGTTGGCTTTCAGGTAGTCGGACAAGGACATCGTATTACGCCAGTTGCTCGCTACCAGTGGCAGGTCACGAATAACCAGGCCAGCGGACCAGACGCGGTTCGACTCGGCATCTTCCGGCGTGGTGCCGGTGTTGCCGATGTGCGGGTAAGTCAGGGTAACGATTTGTTGGGCGTAGGAAGGATCGGTAAGGATTTCCTGATAGCCGGTCATTGCGGTGTTGAACACCACCTCACCAACGGTTTGACCGTCGGCTCCAATGGCTTCGCCGCGAAAAATGCTGCCATCAGCAAGGGCGAGTATGGCTGGCTTAGTCAAGAAGACCTCCCGTAAATAAAGCCTGAAAGGGCGATCGCAGGTTGTAAAAAAGCGGAGTGACGTATGGACACGTCACCCCGCTTCTTCACTGAATTATTCTGCGCGCTTTTAGTGGACACACTAAAGCTGTAGCTTACAGAAAAAGGCATTTTTGGTCTACCGCCAATGAGCCCGAAAGGCCGGAGAATGCAACAGGTCGTCGCTTGGCGGAGTAAAACCGGGCTCAAACGCAGGGTTTGAACCCGATTTCGGGCATATCTTAACGCAGGTCGAGTACGTCTTGCATATCGTAAAGGCCAGGCTCGCGCCCATCCAGCCACAACGCGGCACGTACAGCACCCTTGGCGAAGGTCATGCGACTGGACGCCTTGTGAGTGATCTCCACACGCTCGCCATCAGCAGCGAACAGCACGGTATGATCACCAACAATGTCACCGGCGCGCACAGTGGCGAAACCGATCGTTTCACGCTCACGAGCACCGGTCTGGCCCTCACGACCGTAAACCGCCACTTTCTTCAGGTCACGACCCAACGCATCGGCGATCACTTCGCCCATGCGCACCGCCGTTCCCGACGGCGCATCGACTTTATGCCGATGGTGGGCTTCGGTGATCTCGATATCGACATCATCACCGAGCACACGAGCGGCAGTGTCGAGCAACTTCAGGCAGAGGTTTACACCGACGCTGAAGTTGGCGGCGAAGACGATCGGGATATCTTTGCCCGCCTCCGCCAGCAACTGCTTCTCTTCAACACTGAAACCGGTGGTGCCAATGATCATCGCCTTACCGTGCTTGCGGCAGAAGACGAGATTCTTCAGGGTCACCGTCGGGTGCGTGAAATCGATCAGCACGTCGAATTCGTCAACGACACGGTCCAGATCACCGGACAGCGGCACACCAATTCGGCCCAGCGCAGCCAGCTCACCGGCATCGGCGCCAACCAGCGTGCTGTCAGGACGATCCACGGCCGCGGTCAGGCCAGCGCCCGGCGCTTGATGCACCGCCTCGATCAGGGTTTTACCCATGCGCCCGGCGGCGCCCATCACAGCTATACGTCGCATGCCTGCCTCCTTACAAATCGCCGAAGAAGCGCTTCACGCCTTCGAACCAGCCCGTGGTTTTCGGTGAATGGCTGTTGTCATCCGCCAGCGAGCTGCGGAACTCTTCCAGCATTTCGCGCTGACGACGACTCAGGTTGACCGGTGTCTCGACCGCTACACGGCACATCAAGTCACCGGCACCGCCGCCACGTACAGGCGCGACACCCTTGCCACGAACACGGAATTGCTTGCCGGTCTGAGTACCTTCAGGAATCTTCAGCTTGACCCGACCATCAAGGGTCGGAATCTCCAGCTCGCCACCCAGCGCCGCATCGACGAAGCTGATCGGCACTTCACAGAACAGGTGCTTGCCGTCGCGCTGGAAGATCGAGTGCTCGCGCACATTGATCACCACGTACAGATCACCGGTCGGCCCACCCTGGGCACCCGCCTCGCCTTCGCCGGACAGGCGAATGCGGTCGCCGGTATCGACACCGGCCGGCACTTTCACCGACAGGGTCTTGTATTCCTCGACACGACCTTCGCCATGACAGGAATCGCACGGGTCGGAAATGATCTTGCCCTGGCCATGGCAGCGCGGGCAGGTCTGCTGCACCGAGAAGAAACCTTGCTGCATGCGTACTTGGCCGATGCCGCCACAGGTCGGGCAAGTCACCGGCGAAGAGCCTTTCTTGGCACCCGAGCCGTCGCACGGCTTGCAGTTGACCAATGTCGGAACACGGATATTCACGGTCGTGCCGCGCACCGCTTCTTCCAGGTCCAGCTCCAGGGTGTAACGCAAATCACTGCCGCGCTGAGCACCGCCACGGGAACCACCGCGACCGCCACCGAAGAAGTCACTGAAGACATCACCAAAGATGTCGGAGAAGTTCTGGCCACCGAAACCGGCACCGCCGCCACCCATGCTCGGGTCGACACCGGCATGGCCGTACTGGTCGTACGCCGCACGCTTGCTGGAATCGGACAGCACTTCGTAGGCCTCGTTGGCCTCCTTGAACATCTCTTCCGACGCTTTGTCATCGGGATTACGGTCCGGGTGGTGCTTCATCGCCAGGCGACGGTAGGCCTTTTTCAGGTCCGCCTCGCTTGAGCCTCGTTCAACACCCAATACTTCGTAATAGTCACGCTTTGCCATAAGTCTTTTGCACTCTTGAGGACGTTCGACAAACCTCTCCTGAGCCTCGCCGAACTCGTTGAGCCCCAATGCAGGCCCGGACCCAACTCACGTCAATTCAACGATCCTGGTCTTTGTTTCGATGCGGCACTTCCGGCTCGGAAAGCAGGAGCATTTCCGGCCATGCCACCAACATCCGAACGTTGTCGCATGTTGTAAAAATTCGCTAACTCCAGACACGCCAACGCGGGAGCAAGCTCCCGCGCGGCGACATCCTACCAGTCACCGCCTGAAGGCAGTCAACCGGCCGACCAACAACTTACTTGTGGTCTTTGACTTCTTCGAACTCGGCGTCGACGACGTCGTCAGCCTTCTCAGCCGATTCGCCTTGCGGTGCAGCACCTTCAGCTGGCTGCGCCTGCTCGGCGTACATTTTCTGAGCCACTGGCGCGGAGACCTTGGACAGCTCTTCAACCTTGGCTTCGATAGCGGCCTTGTCGTCGCCTTTTACAGCGGCTTCCAGGGCAACGACTGCGGCTTCGATTGCGGCCTTCTCTTCAGCGCTCACCTTGTCGCCAGCATCAGCGACCATTTTGCGCGTCGAGTGAACCAGTGCATCACCCTGGTTACGGGCAGCGGCCAGCTCTTCGAACTTGCGGTCTTCCTCGGCGTTGGCCTCGGCATCACGCACCATGCGCTCGATTTCTTCGTCGGACAGACCGGAGTTGGCCTTGATCACGATCGACTGAGTCTTGCCGGTAGCCTTGTCCTTGGCGCCTACGTGCAGAATGCCGTTGGCGTCGATGTCGAAGGTCACTTCGATTTGCGGTACACCACGTGGTGCCGGTGGAATCTCGGCCAGGTCGAACTTGCCCAGGGACTTGTTCTGCGCCGCTTGCTTACGCTCACCTTGCAGCACGTGAATGGTCACGGCGCCCTGGTTGTCGTCGGCAGTCGAGAACACTTGCGATTTCTTGGTAGGAATCGTGGTGTTTTTCTCGATCAGCGCAGTCATCACGCCACCCATGGTTTCGATACCCAGGGTCAGCGGGCTGACGTCCAGCAGCAGAACGTCCTTCACGTCACCCGCCAGAACGGCGCCCTGAATCGCAGCACCCACGGCAACGGCTTCGTCCGGGTTTACGTCCTTACGAGGCTCTTTACCGAAGAACTCGGTCACCAGCTTCTGAACCAGCGGCATACGGGTCTGACCGCCGACGAGGATCACATCGTTGATCTTGGCGACATCGATACCGGCGTCTTTCATGGCGATGCGGCAAGGTTCGATGGTGCGTTGAACCAAGTCCTCTACCAGCGCTTCCAGCTTGGCGCGGGAGATCTTCACGTTCAGGTGCTTAGGACCGGTGGCGTCTGCGGTGATGTACGGCAGGTTCACGTCGGTCGACTGAGCGGAAGACAGCTCGATCTTGGCTTTTTCAGCGGCTTCTTTAAGGCGCTGCATCGCCAGCGGGTCACCCTTAAGGTTCATGCCGCTTTCTTTCTTGAATTCGTCGACGAGGTAGTCGATCAGACGAATGTCGAAGTCTTCACCACCCAGGAAGGTGTCGCCGTTGGTGGCCAACACTTCGAACTGGTGCTCGCCATCGACTTCGGCGATTTCGATCACGGACACGTCGAAAGTACCGCCACCCAGGTCATAAACGATCACGGTGTGATCGCCCTTGGCCTTGTCCATGCCGTATGCCAGAGCGGCCGCGGTTGGTTCGTTGATGATACGTTTTACGTCCAGGCCCGCGATGCGGCCGGCGTCTTTGGTGGCCTGACGCTGACTGTCGTTGAAGTAGGCCGGAACGGTGATCACCGCTTCGGTCACTGGCTCGCCGAGGTAGTCTTCGGCGGTCTTCTTCATTTTTTTCAGGATTTCAGCCGAGATTTGTGGCGGAGCCATTTTCTGGCCGTTCACTTCAACCCAGGCGTCGTTGTTGTCAGCCTTGACGATCTTGTAAGGGACCATCTGAATGTCTTTCTGAACGACTTCTTCTTCGAAGCGACGACCGATCAGACGCTTCACCGCGTACAGGGTGTTGTGCGGATTGGTCACCGCCTGGCGCTTGGCCGACTGGCCAACCAGGATTTCGCCATCGTTGGCGTAAGCGATGATCGACGGCGTGGTGCGTGCGCCTTCGGCGTTTTCAATAACTTTGGCTGTGCCGTTTTCCATCACGGAGACGCAGGAGTTGGTAGTCCCCAGGTCGATACCGATAATTTTGCCCATGTTCACTCTCCCGAAACTTTGGATTTGGTTGCCGCAGCAGTGGTGGCTAACTGCGGTAGCACTTAAACGCTTGACTTCTAAATGGGGGCCTTGCGGCTAATTTCAAGCCTGCTCATCAATCGAAGGCGAAACAGCTGCCGGCGCCTTGCTGACCACGACCATTGCCGGACGCAACAGGCGACCGTTGAGCTCGTAGCCCTTCTGGAACACCTTGAGCACGCTGTTCGGCTCGACGTCAGCACTTTCCTGCATCGCCATTGCCTGATGCTTGACGGCATTGAACGGCTCGCCATGCGGATCAATCGCTTCCAGCTGATAACGCTTCAGGGTGTCCTGGAACATTTTCAGGGTCAGTTCGATGCCTTCGCGCATTGGGCGGATGCTTTCGTCATCCGGGTTGGACAACTCCAGGCCGCGCTCCAGGCTGTCAATGATCGGCAGCAGATCGCCGGCAAATTTTTCCAGCGCGAATTTGTGAGCCTTTTCTACATCCTGCTCGGCGCGACGGCGGACGTTCTGCAGATCGGCGGCCACACGCAAAGCCTGATCCTGCGCGCCTGCCAGTTGCTCTTCGAGCACTTGTACACGAGCCGCCAGGTCGTCACCCGAAGCCTCGGGCGCCTGATTGGCGTCTGGATTTTGCGTATCCACTGTCTGTTCGTCAGCCATAGAATTCTCCTTTCAATATCGTCTGCGAGCCTGACTCGCGCTTCTGCCCAGCTATATGGGGCCGCAAAATGCAGCTTCAAGGGGCGCCCGTGCATTAACCCTACAAAAAACAGCTGCATTATCATTCCAGAACGCACCAAGGATTTCGTCGGATCAAGCGAATCGAGCTAACGAAGGGCATTGTCAGCCCGAAACAAAACACTGTATAAATAACCAGACCTAATGCCTGGGAGCGGCCTTTATGCTGGTGCACCTGTCCGTACACAACTACGCCATCGTTGAACATCTCGATCTCGAACTCGATCGCGGGATGAGCGTGATCACAGGCGAAACCGGCGCCGGCAAGTCGATCATGCTCGACGCGCTCGGCCTGACCCTTGGCGATCGCGCAGACAGCGGCGTGGTTCGACCGGGCGCAGACAAGGCCGACATCCTGGCGACCTTCGACCTGGTCGACATCCCGGAAGCCAGCGCCTGGCTGGCCGAACGCGATCTCGAGAACGATGGCCCGTGCATCCTGCGCCGGGTCATTACCGCCGAAGGGCGCTCACGCGGCTATATAAACGGCACCCCCTGCCCCTTGGGTGACCTCAAGGCGCTGGGCGAACTGCTGATCGATATCCACAGCCAGCACGAACACCAATCCTTGCTCAAGACCGACACCCACCGCCGCCTGCTCGACGAGTACGCCGGCGCGACGGACCTTGCCCGCCAGGTACAGCTGGCCGCCCAACGCTGGCGCCAGACCCGCCAGGAACTGGAGCGACTCTCCAACTCCGGCGACGAACAGCGCGCTCGCCACCAATTACTCAGCTATCAGCTCGAAGAGCTGGAAAACCTGGGCCTGGGCGACAACGAACTGGAGCAGCTTGAACAGGAACACAAGAACCTGACCAATGCTGAAACCCTGCTGGGCATCTGCCGGCAGGTGGTCGAGCAATGCAGCGAAAGTGATTCCGGCAACGTGCTGAACGCCCTGACCGCCAGCCTCAACCGCCTGTCGAGCGTGAACAACTCGATAGGCGCGCTGGGCGAAGCCAGCAGCCTGCTGACCAGCGCACAGATCCAGGTGGAGGAAGCCGTGGGCGAGCTGAATCGCTTCCTCGACAACTTCGACGCCGACCCTTCGCGCCTTCAGTACCTGGAAGAACGCCTCGACTCGATCTACACCCTGGCGCGCAAACATCGCATTCAGCCGACTGAAGTCGCCGAGATGCAACAAAAGCTGCTGGATGAAATCGAAACCCTGAACGCCAATGACGAATCCATCGAGCGCCTGAGCGACGAGCTGTCGTCCTACGCCCGTCACTACCAGGAAAAGGCCCGCGAACTGAGCGATTTGCGTCACCAGGCCTCCACCAGCCTGGCCAGCGCAGTGGAACAGGAAATCCAGCGCCTGGGGATGCCCGGAGGGCGCTTCACCATCGAACTGCGCCCCAACAGCGGAGACGAACTGCTGCCTAACGGGCTCGAGCAGGTCGAGCTTCTGGTCAGCGCCAACCCAGGGCAGCCATTGAAGGCCCTGGCGAAAGTCGCATCCGGCGGCGAGCTGTCACGGATCAGCCTGGCTATCCAGGTTATTACCGCACAAACCTCTCGCGTACCGACCTTGGTCTTCGACGAAGTGGACGTGGGCATTGGCGGCCCGACGGCCGAGATCGTCGGCCAGTTGCTGCGTCGACTCGGAGAGCGCGGGCAGGTTCTGACTGTGACGCACTTGCCACAAGTCGCAGCGCAGGGTCATCAGCACCTGTTTGTGCACAAAGTACGAGGTGAAGATGCTACCCGTACTGCCGTCTCAAAACTGAGCAAGAATGACCGTGTCGAAGAGGTGGCTCGAATGCTGGGCGGCATCGATCTCACCAAGGAATCCCTGGCTCACGCCAAAAAAATGGTGGTTGCTGCAAAAGCTTAAGTCGATGCAGAAAGCACGAAGGCGACCCAAGGGTCGCCTTCGTTCGTTTCGCGAAGCTTGTGTTCGCGCGACATGCTTACTTTTTCTTGCGCACGTACAGCACCAGATTGTGATCAACCATCTCGAAGCCATACTTGTCGACGATTGCTTTCTGCAGGCGCTCGATTTCTTCGTCGAAGAATTCGATCACTTCACTGGTCTCGACGTTGACCATATGGTCGTGATGCTTGCCGTCGTCCAGCTCGAAGACCGCATGGCCTCCGTCGAAGTTGTGTCGCACCACAAGGCCAGCTGCCTCGAACTGAGTCAGTACACGGTAAACCGTGGCCAGACCGACGTCCTCGCCAGCCTCCATCAGTGCCTTGTAGACATCCTCGGCACTCATGTGGCGTTGCTCGGCGGAATCGAGCATTTGCAGAATCTTGACCCGTGGCAGGGTCACTTTGAGGCCGGCTTTGCGTAGTTCGCTATTTTCAACCATGGTCAGCTTTCTCGCGATGCTGCTTCGCAGCTTCTCTTAATGCGGGTATGATCGGCGTTTACGTTGTCCCAGCCAAGATAGTGGAAGTCGCCCACCGATGCAAAACACCAAGCTCTTGCTAACCAGTTTCACCTTTGTGGGACTGCTCGCACTCGCCGGTTGTTCATTCCCCGGGGTTTACAAAATCGACATCCAGCAGGGCAATGTCGTCACGCAGGACATGATAGACCAGTTACGCCCGGGAATGACCCGTAAGCAAGTAAGGTTTATCATGGGCAACCCTCTGTTGACCGACACGTTCCATGCCGATCGCTGGGATTACCTGTACAGCCTGCAACCAGGGGGCGGTGAACGCCAACAGGAACGCATTAGCGTTATCTTCAACCCAAATGATCAACTTGTCAGCCTCTCCGGTGATTTCATGCCAGGCGTGAGCCGTGACGAGGCCATTCTCGGCCAGGACAGTGGCACTACCGTGACCGCGCCAACTGAAAACGTCGAGAAGCCGAAACCGGAAAAACCGGTCAAACCAGGTTCGTTGCTGGATCAGATCCAGAAGGAAGTGGACGGTGTAGAAACTGTTCCGGTTCCCACTCCAGAACCACTGGACACCTCGCCGCAATAATTTGCGATGCAATAAAAAACCCGGCATGCCCGGGTTTTTTATTGCCTGGCCGTAACACTCACTGATTCCGGGCCTTGGCTTCGGCCGCTTTGGCTGCACGCAACCGACGAACTTCCTTCGGATCCGCCAGCAAAGGCCGGTAAATCTCGATGCGATCCCCAGACTGGACGCACCGGTTGCCGGGATCGACGATCACCTTGCCGAAGATCCCAACGGGACATGTGGCCAAATCCAGCTCCGGAAACAATTGGCCAATCCCGGATTGCAGCAACGCCGCCCGAATGCTTGTTCCTGGCGGTACCTTCACCGACAAAAGCACCTGCCGATCAACAGCGGCATAGACCACTTCGACCTCGATCACTGCCTCAACCATGTATGTGCTTGGCCCGCTGGCAGAACGCATCCACCAACGTGTTGGCCGCCTGATTGAACAACGGCCCCAGGGTCGCGCGAACAATGGGTCCGGCGTAATCAAACGACAGGTCCAGACTGATCTTGCAGGCCTTGTCGGTCAAAGCCTTGAATACCCAAATGCCATGCAGCTGAGTGAACGGGCCTTCTTCGAGGTTCATCTCGATCGACTTCCCAGGGATCAGGGTATTACGCGTCACGAAATGCTGGCTGAGCCCTCCCTTCGCTACACCGACGCTGGCACGCATATGCTCGGGCGAGCTTTCCAGCACTTCGGCGGATGAACACCACGGCAGGAACTCAGGATATCGCGCCACGTCATTGACCAGGTCATACAGGGCTTGCGCCGGGTACGGCAACAAGGCCGAACGTGAAATGTGTGTCGTCATGTCAGCGTCATTTCCACAACTGGGCGGCAAACACTACAAGAATGCCGATGGGCGCCACATAGCGCATCAAGAACAAAGACAGGGCGAACAACGCAGGGTTGCGGAGCGACAGTTCGTCGCGCACCACTTCCCGGTTCATCACCCAGCCCGCGAACACCACGAAACACAAACCACCGAGTGGCAACATGATCCGCGAAGTGAAGAAATCGATCACGCCAAAGAAATCCAGGCCGCTCGCCGCCCCCCATTGGTAGAGGTGGAACGAACCGCCTTCGTTCACGAAAAACTTGGCTTGCTTCCAGATATTGAACGAAAACACCGTGCCCAGACCGACAAACCAGCAGGTAAATGCCAGCCAGAAGGTCACCCAGGCGCGGCTGATTTTTGTCCGTTCGACCAGGTACGCCACCATCGGCTCGAGCAGTGAGATCGCCGAACTCCAGGCCGCAATCGCCACCAACACGAAGAACACTACGCCCATCAACTGACCGAACGCTACGTTACCGAAGGCAAACGGCAGGCTGACAAACATCAGCCCAGGACCTTCGCTCGGGTTCAGACCCGCGGCGAACACGATCGGGAACAGTGCCAGACCGGCCACCAGGGAAACAAAAGTGTCGAGCAGCGCCACGCCAACGACTGTCCCGGAAATAGACGAGCTCTTCGGCATGTAAGCGCCGTAGATCATGATCGAACCAACGCCCACGCTCAGGGAAAAGAACGCGTGCCCCATGGCCGGCAACAAACCTTCAAAGACTTTTTCCGGATGGAAGTCGAACATAAAATGCACGCCCTCCATGAAATATCCGGTGGTCATGCTGTACCCCAGCAACACAATCACCATCACAAACAGCAGCGGCATCATGATACGCAAGCTGCGCTCAAGCCCGGCAACCACGCCCCTGGCGATTACAACCGCCGACAACAGCATAAAAATCGTGTGCCAAAATGTCAGGCGCCACGGGTCGGCAATGACATTGCCAAAGTACGCCCCCACCTGATCGGGTGTCGCCCCCTGAAAGTCGCCACGCCCCATGTCGATGATGTAATCGAGCGACCAGCCGCCAACCACACTGTAGAAAGACAGGATCAGCAACGCCGTGATCATCCCGGCAAAGGCACCCCAGGACCATTTCGCCGAATGCCCCGCTTCCAGCGCCAGCACCTTCAAGGCGTTGGCCGGACTTTGCCGTGCCCGCCGGCCGATCAGGGTTTCCGCCAACATGACCGGGACACCGATCAGCGCAATACAGGCCAGAAACATCAGTACAAAGGCACCGCCGCCATAGACGCCGACCATGTACGGAAATTTCCAGATGCTGCCCAGCCCCACGGCAGAACCGGTCGCGGCGAGTATGAAAACCCAGCGGCTAGCCCAACTGCCGTGGACAGAAACCTTGTCTGTCGACATCGATATTACGACCAAGCGTTCAAAAAAAAGAGCGCGCATTGTCCGGGATTCAATCAACCTGCTCAAGCACGCAGCATCACCGTAGCCGACTCGCTTGCAACTCCCTATAATGCCGCCCCTATGGCTAAACAGAAGAAACACCCCACAGGGACCATCGCGCAAAATAAAAAGGCGCGACACGATTACTTCATCGAACATCGGTTCGAGGCTGGTCTGGTCCTGGCCGGCTGGGAAGTAAAAAGTTTGCGGGCAAGCAAGCTGCAACTGGTTGACAGTTACGTACTGCTCAAGGACGGCGAAGCCTGGTTGCTCGGCAGCCACATCACGCCGCTGACGACCGCCAGCACCCACGTCATTGCCGATCCGACCCGCACCCGTAAATTGCTGCTCAACCGCCGCGAGCTGGATAAGCTGTCCGCAGCCGTACAGCAAAAAGGTTACGCCTGCGTGTGCCTGTCCTGGTACTGGAGCAAGCACATGGTCAAGTGCGAGATCGCACTGGGCAAGGGCAAGAAGGAATACGACAAGCGTGATACCGAGCGCGAGCGCGATGCCGGTCGCGAGCTGCAGCGTGCGGTGCGGAACAAGGGTAAGGAAGAGTAATCTTCTGGCCTGACCGCGACTACTGTGGCGAGGGAGCTTGCTCCCTCGCCACAGAATACCCCTACATCCCCTTGCGCCGCTCCGCCCGGGCCACGCGCTGAACTTCCTGACGCACTTCTTCCAGCACTTCCTGCACATACAGAATGTGGCGACTGGAGACTTCCCGCGCGCACTCCGCCCTGCCTTCGATAATCGCCAGATACAATTCCCGGTGCTGCGTGATCAGCATATCGCGGGTTTCAGTGCGCTGTTTGTACATGCCGCCAATGTTGGTGACCACGTTGCGTTTGAGCAGGTCGAACAAGCCGCGAATGGTGTGCAGCAGCACCGCGTTGTGGCTCGCCTCGGCAATCGCCAGATGGAATTTCGCATCCGCCGCGCCTTCTTCCGCCCGACTGACCTCATCGTGCCGCGAATAACAGTCCTGCAACTCATTGAACGCCGCGGTCAGTCGCTCGCGATCAACATCCGTGGCACGTAAGGCGGCGTAGTAAGCGCAGGACGCTTCCAGTGTATGGCGAAATTCCAACAGATCGCGCTGAGCCTCGGGATTGCTTTCCAGCAGTTGCAGCAGTGGATCACTGAAGGTCGTACCCAGGGACTCCACCACATAGTTGCCACCCCCCTGGCGACTGACCAGCAAACCCTTAGTGACCAGTTTCTGAATGGCTTCGCGCAACGAAGGGCGTGACACACCGAACTGCTCGGCCAATGCCCGTTCGGCCGGCAGACGCTCTCCGGCCTTCAGCGTGCCTTCAAGGATCATGCCCTCCAGTTGCTCGACAATATCGTCAGACAAACGGCGCTGACGTATCTGATCAAACCCCATAACTCGATTTCTCCACGACCCGACGACTCGCCGGGGCTCTATTCTGGTCCATTCGCGCCGTGTCGGCACCTGTTGCCAAGCATTTAACCCGGCAACCCGAATGCGGCGACTGATCACGCATTCGACAAAAGTTTTAGGGCGGCAAATTGACACACCGCATACAAGGCTTTTACCCTAGCCAACAGCGATTGTAAATTGGTCTTACCAATTATCCAAGAACGCTGATCAGTGCCTGACCAACAACAATTAGGGGCCACCCCATATGCAAACTTGGCAACAGCTCTACAGCCCACTCGGCAGCCTCGGTTTATCCGCGCTCGCAGCCGTCATCCCCATCGTGTTTTTCTTTCTGGCCCTGGCCGTGTTCCGTCTCAAAGGGCACGTGGCCGGCAGCATCACCCTGGCCTTGTCGATTCTGGTGGCGATCTTTGCTTTCCAGATGCCGGTCGACATGGCATTCGCCGCCGCCGGATATGGCTTCGCCTATGGCTTGTGGCCAATTGCCTGGATCATCGTCGCCGCCGTATTCCTCTACAAGCTGACGGTCAAGAGTGGCCAGTTCGAAGTGATCCGCAGCTCGGTGCTGTCGATTACCGACGACCAGCGCCTGCAAGTGCTGTTGATCGGCTTTTGCTTCGGTGCGTTCCTCGAAGGTGCGGCCGGCTTCGGTGCGCCGGTAGCGATTACCGCCGCGTTGCTGGTAGGCCTTGGTTTCAATCCGCTGTACGCCGCAGGCTTGTGCCTGATCGCGAACACCGCGCCGGTGGCGTTCGGTGCGCTGGGTATTCCGATCATCGTGGCCGGGCAAGTGACAGGCATCGACGCGTTCAAGATCGGCGCCATGACCGGTCGTCAACTGCCTCTGCTGTCGTTGTTCGTGCCGTTCTGGCTGGTGTTCATGATGGATGGCCTGCGTGGCGTCCGCGAAACCTGGCCTGCTGCACTGGTCGCTGGTTTGAGCTTCGCCGTGACCCAGTACTTCACCTCCAACTTCATCGGCCCGGAACTGCCGGACATCACTTCGGCGCTGGCCAGCCTGGTTTCCCTGACACTGTTCCTGAAAGTCTGGCAGCCCAAGCGCGCCGCCGGCCAACACATCGTCGGCGCCGTATCCGCCTCCGTGGTGAGCGCCAGCAACGGTGGTTTCGGCCAAAAGCGCACCACCGTGGCCTCGCCTTACAGCCTGGGGGAAATCATCAAGGCATGGTCGCCGTTCCTGATCCTCACCGTACTGGTCACCATCTGGACCCTGAAACCGTTCAAGGCCATGTTTGCCGCCGGCGGTTCCATGTACAGCTGGGTGTTCAACTTCGCCATTCCGCACCTGGACCAGATGGTGGTCAAAGTTGCACCGATCGTGGCCAATCCGACCGCCATCCCGGCCGTGTTCAAGCTTGACCCGATTTCCGCGACAGGTACGGCGATTTTCTTCTCGGCACTGATTTCGATGCTGGTTCTGAAGATCAACCTCAGAACTGGTCTGACCACTTTGAAAGAGACTTTCTACGAACTGCGCTGGCCGATTCTGTCCATCGGTATGGTGCTGGCTTTCGCCTTCGTCACCAACTTCTCGGGCATGTCGTCGACCATGGCCCTGGTGTTGGCCGGTACTGGTGCAGCCTTCCCGTTCTTCTCGCCGTTCCTTGGTTGGCTGGGCGTGTTCCTGACCGGTTCCGACACCTCGTCCAATGCCCTCTTCGGCTCGTTGCAAGCGACCACTGCGCACCAGATCGGTGTCAACGACACCTTGCTGGTGGCGGCCAACACCAGCGGCGGCGTGACCGGCAAGATGATTTCGCCACAATCGATCGCCGTGGCCTGTGCCGCGACCGGACTGGTGGGCAAGGAATCGGATCTGTTCCGCTTCACGCTCAAGCACAGCCTGTTCTTTGCAACCATCGTCGGCCTGATCACCCTGGCTCAGGCCTACTGGTTCACCGGCATGCTGGTGCACTGAGTCCTACCCGCCGCATAGAAAAAACCGACGCCGGACCACGACTCCGGCGTCAGCTATTCACAACCCGGTCTGTAAGGCTGCTGAAAGCGACAATCTCTATATTCAGCAGCCTCAGCGGACGGATAACCGGCCGAGAGACACGCCCGATGAGCGAGCTTTTTTACAACGCTGTGCCGAATGCGACCCGTGTCGCCCCGCCACTGCCCGAGCCTCGGCAATACCCCAGCGAGAAACCGCAACGGGTGTACCTGTTCGGGACCTGCGTAGTGGATTTGTTCTACCCGGAAGCCGGGATGGATGCGATCCACTTGCTGGAGCGCGAAGGCATCCGTGTCGAGTACCCGCAAGGGCAAAGCTGCTGCGGTCAACCGGCCTACACCTCGGGTTACACCGAGCAGGCCAGGACCGTCGCGCGCTCACAACTGGCGCTGTTCGCCGGGGATTATCCGGTGGTGGTGCCGTCCGGTTCCTGCGCCGGGATGTTGCGTGAGCACTATGCCGACCTGTTCAAGGACGAGCCGCAAACGCTGAAACAGGTTCAGGCATTGGCTGACAGAACCTATGAACTGGCCGAGTTCCTGCTATTTGTCTGCAAGGTGCAGCTCAAGGACAGCGGCGAGCCGGTGAAAGTGGCGTTGCACACCTCGTGTTCGGCACGTCGCGAAATGAACACTCATTTGCATGGCCGCGAGTTGTTGGCGCAATTGAGCAATGTAGAACGCGTCAACCATAGCCATGAAAGCGAATGCTGTGGCTTCGGTGGGACTTTCAGCGTCCGTATGCCAGATATTTCCGGGGCGATGGTGGCTGACAAGACCCGGTCGTTGAAGGAATCCGGCGCGCACAAGGTACTCAGTGCCGATTGCGGTTGCCTGATGAACATCAACGGCTCGCTGGAGAAACAGCAAGAAGCGTTGCGTGGCCAACACCTGGCCAGTTTCCTCTGGCAGCGAACCGGAGGCGCGCAATGAACGCTTCCGCGATTATTCCTACGGTCGCCGTAGAAGAAGATTTCCGCACCCGGGCTCACGACGCACTGGGTGATGCGCAATTGCGAAACAACTTTCGCAAGGCGATGGATTCACTGATGACAAAACGGGCAACGGCTTTCAGCGATGCCCATGAAAGAGAACACCTGCGAGCGCTGGGCAATGCGGTCCGCGCCCGCGCTTTATCGAAGTTGCCCGACCTGCTCGAGCAACTTGAACAGAACCTGACCCGCAACGGTGTGACAGTGCACTGGGCGGAAACGGTGGACGAGGCCAATGGCATCGTCCTCTCGATCATCCGCGCTCACGAGGGGCGGCAAGTGATCAAGGGCAAATCGATGGTCAGCGAAGAGATGGAGATGAACCATGTCCTCGCTGAACAGGGCATTGAATGCCTGGAATCGGACATGGGCGAGTACATCGTCCAGCTCGACCACGAGAAGCCTTCACACATAATCATGCCGGCAATCCACAAGAACGCCGGCCAGGTCGCGTCCTTGTTCCACGACAAACTTGGCGTGGAATATACCAAGGACGTTGACCAACTCATTCAGATTGGTCGCAGGGTCCTGCGGCAGAAATTCTTCGAAGCGGACATCGGCGTCTCCGGTGTCAACTTCGCCGTGGCCGAAACCGGCACCTTGCTGCTGGTTGAGAACGAAGGCAACGGTCGCATGACGACCACGGTGCCACCGGTGCACATCGCCGTCACCGGCATCGAAAAAGTTGTGGAAAACCTGCGCGACGTGGTGCCGCTATTGTCGCTGCTGACCCGTTCGGCACTCGGCATTCCGATCACCACCTACGTCAACATGATTTCCGGCCCGCGCAAGGAACATGAACTGGACGGCCCACAGGAAGTGCACCTGGTCCTGCTGGATAACGGCCGCAGCCAGGCGTTTGCCGACAGCGAATTGCGCCAGACCCTGAACTGCATCCGCTGCGGCGCCTGCATGAATCATTGCCCGGTCTATACCCGAATCGGTGGCCATGCCTACGGTGAGGTTTACCCCGGCCCTATCGGAAAAATCATCACCCCGCACATGGTCGGCCTGGCGAAAGTCCCGGACCACCCAAGCGCCTCTTCGTTGTGCGGAGCTTGCGGTGAGGTGTGCCCGGTCAAGATTCCGATCCCGTCCCTGCTGCGGCGCCTGCGCGAAGAGAATGTCAAAGCGCCCGATAGCCCGCATCAAGCGATGCGCGGCCAGGGCAGCAAATACTCGCGCAAGGAACGGTTCATCTGGAACGCCTGGGCCAGGCTCAACAGCTCACCAACGCTGTATCGTCTGTTCGGCTTCTTCGCCACGCGACTGCGCGCACTCACGCCGAGCAATGTCGGCCCGTGGACGCAGAATCACAGCGCACCGAAACCCGCCGCCCGTTCGCTGCATGACATGGCGCGCGAGCATCTGGCCAAACAGGGAGATCGTTGATGAGCGCAAAGCAAAACATCCTCGGAAAACTGCGCAAAAGTCTGACAGGCACAACCCCTGTGCCTGACAACTTCAATGTCGGTTTGGTGACCGAGCCTTACACCTACACCCCGGAACAACGCATCCCGCAACTGCGCAAATTGATGGAAGCGGTGCACACGGAAATTCATCTGACCTCGGGTGAAGACTGGCCGGCGTTGCTGGCTAAACTGCTGATGGATCGTCAACTGCCGAGTCTGTTGATCGCACCGAGCACAGCTCATGGTCAACGTGTTATCCAGCACTGGGCGAACAATCGGCAGTTGCCGACGCTCAAGGCTTACGACCGTCCAGTGGAAGAATGGAAAGCCGAACTGTTCAACGATACTCCGGCGAGCCTGACCGGCACCCTGGGCGCCATCGCTGCGACAGGTAGCCTGATCCTTTGGCCGACGCGGGAAGAACCGCGATTGATGAGCCTGGCGCCACCGGTGCATTTCGCCCTGCTCAAGGCCAGCGAAATACGTGATAACTTCTATCAGGTGCAGCAGGAATTCGAGTGGGCTCAAGGCATGCCGACCAATGCGCTGCTGGTGTCCGGCCCATCGAAGACTGCCGACATCGAGCAGGTCCTGGCCTATGGTGCCCACGGTCCGAAGGACCTGGTGGTGTTGATCCTGGAGGACCAATGAGTCTACCGGCCGCTTTCCTGCGCGATGCGCAGCTATTGATTCCCCAAGAACGGCGCTTCGACGATCCGCTGTCGACCCTGGCGTTTGGCACTGACGCCAGTTTCTACCGGCTGATTCCGCAACTGGTGATCCGCGTCGAGTCTGAAGATGAAGTGGTCGCGCTGCTGCAACTGGCGCAGCGCGATCAGGTTCCGGTGACCTTCCGCGCCGCCGGCACCAGTCTTTCCGGTCAAGCCATCAGTGACTCGGTGTTGATCGTCCTTGGGGATAACTGGAACGGTCGCGAGATCCGTGGCCAGGGCATGCAAATTCGCCTGCAACCCGGCGTGATCGGCGCTCAGGCCAATGCCTGGCTGGCACCGTTCGGACGCAAGATCGGCCCGGACCCGGCGTCGATCAATGCGTGCAAAATCGGCGGCATCGTCGCCAACAATGCCAGTGGCATGTGCTGCGGCACTGCACAAAACACCTATCACACCCTGGCCGGCATTCGTCTGGTGCTGGCCGATGGCAGCCGTCTCGACACCGAAGATGCCGCCAGCGTGGCCGCATTCCGTCAAAGCCATGCAACGTTGCTGGATCGCCTGGCGACCTTGGGTCGCGAGACCCGCGCCAACACTGAACTCGCCGCAAAAATCCGCCACAAATACCGTCTGAAAAATACCACCGGCCTGTCACTCAACGCCCTGGTGGATTACGACGAGCCTGTGGATATCTTGAGCCACCTGCTGGTGGGTTCCGAAGGCACCCTGGGCTTCATCAGCGCGGTGACCTACGACACCGTGATCGACCACCCGAACAAGGCCTCGGCGCTGATCGTCTTCCCGAACGTGGAGACTTGCTGCAATGCGGTCACTGTGCTCAAAAGCCAACCGGTGTCAGCTGTGGAACTGCTGGACCGGCGCAGCCTGCGTTCGGTGCAGAACAAACCCGGCATGCCCGCTTTCGTACAGCACCTGTCGAATAATGCTTGCGCCCTGCTGATCGAATCCCGCGCGGCATCGTCCACCTTGCTGCAGGAGCAACTGGCACAGATCATGACGTCACTGGCGTCGTTCCCGGTGGAGAAGCAAGTCGACTTCACCGAAGATCCGCTGGAAAACGCCCGCCTCTGGGCGATCCGCAAGGACACCTTCCCCGCCGTCGGCGCGGTGCGCAAAACCGGTACCACGGTGATCATCGAGGACGTGACCTTCCCGGTGGAGCAACTGGCGATCGGCGTGAACCGTCTGATCGAATTGTTCGACAAACATCACTACGACGAAGCAATCCTTTTCGGACACGCACTGGAAGGCAATCTGCACTTCGTCTTCACCCAAGGCTTCAACAACCCGGAAGAAGTCGCACGCTACCAGGCGTTCATGGATGATGTGGCGCAGTTGGTCGCGGTGGAGTTTGGCGGCTCGCTCAAAGCTGAACACGGCACCGGGCGCAACATGGCGCCGTTTGTCGAACTGGAATGGGGCAGCGATGCCTACCAGCTGATGTGGCAACTCAAACGCCTGCTTGATCCCAATGGTATTCTCAACCCGGACGTGGTGCTCAGCGACGATCCGCAGATCCACCTCAAGCATCTCAAGCCCTTGCCGGCCGCCGACGAGATCGTGGACAAGTGCATCGAGTGCGGCTTTTGCGAACCGGTCTGCCCATCGAAAGGCCTGACGCTGAGCCCGCGCCAGCGCATCGTGATCTGGCGTGACATCCAGGCCAAGAAGCGAGCCGGGGTCGATACCCGGGAACTCGAAGCAGCCTACGAATATCAGGGTATCGATACCTGTGCCGCCACCGGCCTTTGCGCGCAACGCTGCCCGGTAGGCATCAATACCGGCGAACTGGTGAAAAAGCTACGCGGCCAGCACGCCACCCATACGAAAACCGCCAACTGGCTTGAAGGAAATTTCGCCACGGCGCTGCAAGGCGCGCGTTTCACCCTCCACGTGGCCAACGGTGCGCGGATGTTGCTGGGCGCACCGCGACTGGCCAAACTTTCCGCAGCGGTGACCCGCCTGTCCAAAGGGCAAATTCCGCAGTGGACCGACGCCATGCCGCAGCCTGAACGGGCAATCCGCTTCAGCCCGGCCGTGACGGACGAGCGCCCGCGCGTGGTGTACCTGGCCGCGTGCGTTTCACGCGCCATGGGGCCAGCGGCCGGTGATAAGGAACAAATGTCGCTGTACGACAAAACTCGCAGCCTGCTGGAAAAAGCCGGGTATCAGGTGGTCTTTCCGGACAATCTGGACAATCTCTGCTGCGGCCAGCCGTTTGCCTCCAAGGGTTACGCCGAACAGGCCGAACACAAGCGTCAGGAGCTGATCGGCGCCCTGCTCCACGCCAGCCGTGGTGGGCTCGATCCGATCTATTGCGACACCAGCCCTTGCACCTTGCGCCTGGCCCAGGACCTCGGAGATGTGCGCCTGGACCTTTACGACCCGGTGCGTTTCATTCGCACGCACCTGATGGATCGCCTGGACTTCACGCCGCAGGACGCGCCCATCGCGGTGCACGTCACCTGCAGCACCCAGCACCTGGGGGAAAGCCAGGCGTTGATCGATCTGGTGCGCAAGTGCAGTAAAAACGTGGTCATTCCCGAAGGCATTCACTGCTGCGGGTTTGCCGGCGACAAAGGTTTCACCACCCCTGAGCTGAACGCCCATTCGCTGCGCACCTTGAAAGACGCGGTGCAGTACTGCAGTGAAGGCATTTCCACCAGCCGCACCTGCGAAATCGGCCTCAGCCAGCATGGCGGGATCGATTATCACGGGCTGGTCTATCTGGTGGATCGCGTGACGCAAGCGCGCACTGCGTAAAAACTGTGGGAGCGAGCCTGCTCGCGATGGAGGTCATCGATAACGCGTGCTTTGTGAATAGACGCGTCGCTCTTGAATCCTTCGCGAGCAAGCGCGCTCCTACAGGCATGGCTGCAAAAAAAAACCGAATTCCTGCGCACAGCTATAGTCATTTAATTAAGCCCTGCGAACGGGCTTATAACCCCCTCGGCCAGCGGCCCCATTCACCGGCAGCACCGAGCCCTCATGCGCAAGGAGATACCCATGAAGCACTCTGCAATTGCTGGATTGTTCATCACCGCTGCACTGTTGGCCTCGCCGGTGTTTGCGGCAGATAAAGATCTTTGTGACGCGCAAGTTCAAAAACTGGAAGACGCAATCGCCACCGCCCCCGCCGTATCCGAGAACTCGATGGATAACGCCAAAACCGCGCTGGCTGATGCGAAAAAGGCCCAGGCATCCGGCAACGACAAGGACTGCATCGAAATCTCCGGTCAGATGCTTGAGAAAATTCAGCTGCGCAACCCTACTAAAAAGTGAACACAGGTAAGGCCAACCTTCGGGGTTGGCCTTCCGCGCCACGTTGGCGTACACTGTACAGGCTTGTTGCTCACCGTGATTTACGAGCAATGAGTTCGGGGCCGTTTAGGATTCGACGCCGGTTGCGAAACTTTAGGTGCATGCCGAGTTGGTAACAGAACTCGTAAATCCACTGTTGCAACTTCCTATAGTTGCCAATGACGAAAACTACGGGGAATACGCTCTCGCTGCGTAAGCAGCCTTAGCCCTTCCCTCCTGGTACCTTCGGGTCCAGCAATCATCAGGGGATGTCTGTAAACCCAAAGTGATTGTCATATAGAACAGAATCGCCGTGCAGTACGTTGTGGACGAAGCGGCTAAAACTTACACAACTCGCCCAAAGCACCCTGCCCGTCGGGTCGCTGAGGGTTAACTTAATAGACACGGCTACGCATGTAGTACCGACAGCGGAGTACTGGCGGACGGGGGTTCAAATCCCCCCGGCTCCACCAAATGATAAAAAAAGACGTCCACGGACGTCTTTTTTTGTGCCTGCGAACCAGTAAACACGCGGCTTCCAGCGCTTCTGCGGTCTTTTGAGAGTTTTAGAGTTCCAGCCATTCGGGTATTCCAGACGGTATTCCACCTCATCCGGTGCTAACCTTTGGAATACCGAATCAGTGCCTGAGGAGAATCTCATGCCTGCTCAAAACCTCCGTCTCTCCGATCGACAGCTCAAGGGAGTCAAACCCGCGTCCAAGGATTACGTCCTCACGGACGGTGACGGTTTGCAGCTCCGAGTACGCAGCAACGGCTCGTTACTGTGGAATTTCAACTACCGCGAACCGGTGACCAAAAAGCGCATCAACATCGGTTTCGGGACCTATCCCGAACTGTCACTGGCGAATGCACGAAAGATGGCGGTCGATGCGCGCGAGCTACTCGCCCAGGGCATTGATCCGAAGGTGCAACGCAACACGCTGAATGAAGCCAAGCGCGCGGAGACAGAACACACCTTCGAGAACGTGGCCACCGCCTGGTTCGAGCTCAAGAAAGACTCGGTCACCCCGGCCTACGCAGAGGACATCTGGCGGTCGCTCACGCTGCATGTGTTCCCCGACTTGAGAACGACACCACTGGTGAAAATCACCGCGCCGATGGTGATCGCATTGCTTCGTCCAATCGAAGCGAAAGGCAGCCTGGAGACGGTCAAGCGCCTTAGTCAGCGGCTTAACGAAATCATGACCTACGGCGTAAATTCCGGCCTGATCTTCGCCAACCCTCTTACCGGCATCAGGGCAGTATTCAAGAAGCCCAAGAAAGAGAACATGGCTGCGCTCCCACCTGAGGAGCTCCCCGAGCTCATGCTGGAGATCGCAAACGCCAGTATCAAGCGCACGACCCGCTGCCTGATCGAATGGCAGTTGCACACGATGACTCGCCCAGCCGAGGCGGCGACTACCCGCTGGACAGACATCGATTTTGAAAGGCGTGTCTGGACTATCCCACCGGAGCGGATGAAGAAGCGCCGTCCACACAGCATCCCGTTGAGTGATCACGCTCTCGCCCTGTTGGAGTCACTCAAATCTCACAGCGGCCATCGCGAATACGTCTTTCCGGCAGACAGAAATCCGCGCACACACGCCAATAGTCAGACCGCCAACATGGCGTTGAAACGTATGGGCTTCCAGGATCGACTGGTCAGCCACGGCATGCGCTCGATGGCCAGCACCATCTTGAATGAACATGGCTGGGATCCTGAGCTCATCGAAGTAGCCCTGGCGCATGTCGACAAGGATGAGGTGCGAAGCGCATACAACCGAGCCGACTACATCGAGCGCCGGCGCCCGATGATGGCCTGGTGGAGTGAGTACATCCAGAAAGCCGCCACCGGCAGCCTCCTCGCCTCAGCATACGGCCAAGTCAGAGACAAGAACGTGGTGCCGATCCGCTAGCGCTGTACAGGCGCAAGAGGTGCAGCAGCAACAACTGAACGTTCAAGATTCGGGGCAAGCAGCCTCGCTTATCCGCTTTTAAGCACGGGTCCTTCCAAACACGGCTGCAAAGCCGCCCTGTTTGGAAGGACCTCACTTTGAAAAGCTAAAAGCCAAAACGATGTCCAGGATTTACCACGGAATTCCACCGGTGGATAACCGTGCTTCAAGTACAAAGTGGCGCTGAATTTCGAACCTTGACCGAGTTTATCCACAGGCGTAGAACTGGCCATGCAAGCGCTGTCGATGACAGCAACCCAGGTGGCCCGAACCTTGAAGGTCACGCCGCTCCCGCGGTGGTTCTTCCCCCAAATGGCGATTCGCGTCCGGCAGCTCGCCCGGTCACCTCCCCGGTGATGGATGCCTACTTCAGATCATGGCCCTCGTGCGCCAAACGACACTTCCTACTTCGCTGCCCTGCAGCAACCTATCCGCTTGGCCAAATCTTGCGCCAACCTGCGCCCGTCTCTTTCTACTGGAAAGAGACGGGCGCTTCTAACATTGCTGCAGCCCTCATCGCACTTGGCTTTGCGGCAACTCCCCTCGTGACAATCGGCGTGACAAACGCCGATGTCACCAGCAACAGCGCTGCAGATGATAGTGCCGCAGACCAGGGAATGGACTGCACCTGACTGACAGTCAGGCATGCCCCGGTCATCGCACCGCTGCGTTCACCCGACTCAGGATCTTCAGGCGCTGGTCTCGTCAGCCAGTGCTGCCTCCACCCGCCCACCGGTAACGGTGCTCAGGAGGCCAGATCATGAGATGCCCTTGCTCCCGGTCGTAAGGAGCCGCCAGTCCCGCGCTAGAGGACACCCCACAGGCCGCAGGGGCCTTGATCCCTGATAACACTCAGCATTCTGGCGGGATGACGTGGGGCGAGGATCGGAGAACAGGCGATGAGGTGAACGACATGGCATTAATGGGTAGGCGCGACGGCCGTAATTTCGGCTACGGCAGGCAATTGAGTTACGCAGGGCCGCAGGCGCTGAAAGACATGTTCGGCGGTGGCCATTACGGCACGGTGAAAGCGCACTGTGACCGGTGGTTGGCATTCGTGAAGTGGTGCCGCTCCGAACAGGGATCCGGTATCAATGATGCCCGGCAGATTGATCGGAAGGTACTGGCCGATTATGCGGCGCACCTGCGCGACCTGGTTACGCGCGGCGAGCTCGCCGTCAGCACTGCACAAAATCGGCTATCCAGCGTTAACAGGACCATGGCGGCGCTTCGCGGTGATCAGTACATGAAATTGCCAAGTCCGAGCAAGGCGTTGGGAGTTCAGCGCAGCGGGGTTCGACATTCAGTGCCGCAGGGCCAAGACCGCGAACAGATAAAGCAAATCGTCGATGCGCTTTGCAGCCAACATCTGCTAAGGGCCGCCGCGATTGTTCTGTTAGCGCGAGCCACCGGCATGCGCCTGCGTGAGGCCATCTTGGCTGACCTGCCACGGTTAACCCGAGAGGCTAAGGACTTCGGCAAGATCAACATCCAGGACGGCACCAAAGGCGGCCGCGCCGGCGCCTCAGCGCCACGTTGGATTACGGTAGACGACCATGTTCGCGGCGCACTTGGGTTTGCACAGCAGGTGTCGCCTGCGGGTAGCCGCAACCTGATTGCTCCAAACGAAAGCTACCTGGTCGTTCTAAAGCGAATCGTCCGTCCTGCGCGGGACATCCTTCATGTACACAACCTCAAAGGCTTTCATGAGCTACGGGCGGCGTACGCATGTGAGCGCTACGAGAAAATCACCCAGCACCGCGCGCCTATCAACGGCGGTCAATGTTGCCAGGGAGATCGGTACCTTGATCGTGAGGCTCGGATGCAAATCAGCTATGAGCTGGGGCACGGCCGGATCGATGTAGTCGCTGCCTACATTGGAGGTCGCAGATGAGTAAGCCATTCGATATGGAGCTGTTCTTGGCTGGGGTGCTGACGGGATCGCGCGCAACGCGGCAACGCCACTTGCGGCAGGCGAAGCTTATCCAAGCTGAAATTTCAGAACGCTGGCAGCGAGAGACACCTTGGGCTTGGCAGAGGAAGCATGTGGTTTGGCTTCTTGAGCACCGCCTGAACACGTGTAGCGAGGCGACGCGGTACTACTACTTGCTGACTGTACGGCTTCTCGCCCGTCGATTAGAAAAGTCCTGGAAATTCAATTACTAAATAAGAGGCTGATAATGATCCATTGTGAATAGAGAAAATGCAGCCGAAGCTGCACCATCTAGTAGTGCAGCTTTAGGCAGATATCAGAATTTGTTTTGACAATAAACGCCATTAAGGTAGGTGCAGGCTATAGTTTTACATTGTTAATGATAAAGGCCAAAATCGCTCTCTTCGTCTCTTTTTGATTCCTCAGCTATTTGAAGATTCACGCGTGCAATGTAATCTTTAACCCAGAGTCTGACATGGTGGTTTTCGTGTTCCACCAAAGGAAGTAGTGCCACTTTGTCTGACTCGAGGTAAGGTACGAGAGAGCCTGACCAGCCGCGAGTGGCCATGTTTGCACACAATTCGTTAGAAACTCTTTGGTCATTGCCGAAACTTTTAAGTAAGGCGATAAATAGCGCTGACGGCTGTTGCCCCCCTTCAAAAGAATCGAATATATTTATGCATCTAGCAACAAAAATAGGACCAATATCCGCCTGCCTCAAACACCACTCAATAACTGCCTTAGTAGGAATGGCAGAGAATACACTTGGCATTTTGCTTGCTAACCCTGCCTCTCGATCTAGCAATTGTTGTAGCCAATATCTCTCCATTCCTTCTGAGCGAATGATAGCGTCGCCAAATAATGGCCAGAGCTCCTCGGCGTAATCATTCATAATTATGAGAAGTAGAGGCTTTGTGTAAGACCAGATATCCCCATGATTTATTCCATGCTGGCAGGCAGCGATCAGTTGAGTCGATAGCGAGATAGCAAACTCCACATCTCGTACTGCCAGCAGTTTTCCAGAAATATCATGCCAGTGATGTAGGTCTGTAGCTGTTTGCTGCTGTCCCTTGTGAAGTGGGACTGATGTTACTAAGGTTTTTAGCTGGTCGCGCAGCTTATCGATGCTGTCTTTGTTGCTAAAGCAATACATGTAGATCACATTTAGTGCTGCCCAACTTGCTTGCCCACTTAACTGTGATAGCTTTAAGCAAAAATCTGCTACTGCTTTCGGGTCAATGCTGTTGATGACACTGCCATAGCTTAATAGATTTGCATCATTCGCTGAGAGCTTTTTATTTTGTATTAATCCTAGAAGAGTAAGTAAGTGCGCCTCTTGGATGCTGCCTGTGCGAATGAAATCGGCATAGTGAAGAATGAGTTTTTCGTTTGACAGCAAATGATCTACGTACTCTTGCCAAAGTGCTGGTGAACGTTCGAACAAACCTCGGTATAAACCACGAATAAGCTGAGGGTTAGGCTGCTCAATGGTCGTCAAGGAATGTAATGCATGGTTGACAAGTGGCTTGATGTCATCTGCGGCTAGTGCCAGTTGGTAACCAAAGGCGAAAGACTGCTTTTGCTCGCCAACTAGTAACAAGTCAATGTGAGGGATTAGACCGCTAATATTTTCTGTTAGGCTCGTTGCAAGAGCCTTTGCATTTTCTGCTGCCACATCAATGTAATGATCATCACTACCTTTTCGATGTTCCCATGGTGGATTACTCACCAATATTTTTAGCTTTTCAGGCAGCTCAGCCATCGCAGGGCTCAGCAGTTCTAGCCAGTGGTTCAATACTTCGGTAACTTCTGGATTGATATTTTTTGAGTCGTATTCGAAAATGTTTTTTATGCTGTCTAGAGCCTCTGGCCAGTATCGGCCATTAATTGAAATTATTTCTCGGATGATTGTATCCAGCATTTCAATTCGGCCATTTGAAACAAAGCTCCTGATCGAGCGGCCCACGATAGAAAGTGCACTGGCTCGCTGGGGTTCACCCCGTTTTATCAGGACTAAAATTAAGTCAAAAGCTTGTTGCCAGAAATCAAAGATCTCCTGCCATAATTTTGGTCTCCACTCTTCAAGCGGAGCCCTCGTGCCTTGGTATTCTGCGCCAACTGTCCGCGTGCCGCCGTAAGTGCTAATCGCTTGTTCCAAGCTCTTTAGGACAACCAAGTCGATGTTTGGGTTATTGGTCGCAATAGCCCGCTTCAGCACATCGAAACGAATGCTAGGTTTAGCCTCTGTCCCAGAAAGGTCCACTCTGAATAATTGTGAGAATATTCCTGTTGCGTTGTTGCCCCAACTTTCATTTTCCGCTGATGCCAATAGCAGCAGGCACCAAGATGATTTTTCAAAAATCACAGCATGAAAACATAGCTTTTCGAGAGCCCAGATCAAATTTCTTCGCGTAGTGCCATCAATAGCCAAAAGCTGTTCGTGGGTGCGCTTTGATAAAATATGGTAAAGGGCATCGGACGTTGACTCTGGATTCACTTCAACAAATGCGCGGAAGAGTTTCGAACCCCTTTCTGTAAGCAGCTCCTCCGCTTGAACGAAAGGGCTCTGCCCTCCAAATAGGCGGTCCGAAAATCTCTGAACACTTGGCTGAGCATCAAGATAGGACGCCTGGGTACAAAAACTTTGCATCAAAGAATCAGGCAGGCTATCAATCAATTCCTTTTGCTGTTGATAGGAGGTTTTTTCCCACCACTCTGATGCAAGAGTTAATGCGAGAGGCTTAGGTACAAGCCTCGCATATCTTCCAGCGCGATTTATTATTTGCCTCCGAGTAAATTCTGTTAATACTCGTTCAAAGACCCTAAGGTCAGAGCCAGCAACATCTTCAGCTATATACTTGGCCTCTTTACCAGCAGTTCCGTCTGCTGTTCCAAATACATCAAATAATGAGCAAGCCGACAAAACATCCTTTTCTGCCTCGGTAATATTACTATCCCCTTCTATCAGCTTCCTAACCACTGAGCTTTTCTCAATGGAGCCAAGTAGTCTGCCCTCTTTCTGGTATTGTTCAGCAATGAGTGTTGCCATCAGAGGATAGCCTTGGGCAAAACGAGCTACCCGATCTACATCACTGGGATCCATTCCGATCAATATTGGAGAGAGTACCTGTTTTATAGCCTCATCGTTCAATGGGGAAATTTGAATGTGAATAGAATCGTCTACTTGCTCGTTAGAGTAAGCAACTGTAACAAGCTTTAGGAAGCAATCTGACTTATTGACTTCTCTAGCTAAGTGGTTATGCAAATCCACACTGCAGTTTTCAACCACTACCAGGCCATGGGTGCAGTCGTCAACCATTGATTTGATGCTTTCTTTTATAGCTATATCATATCCAGGGGCATTAAATATAAGTGTGCATGAGTTATCTATGGATTCAGATGCATCAATAGCCTCAAGCAATAATCGTGTCTTACCTAGGCCAGAGGCTCCCGTTAATCTTGTTACGGAGTTTTTTGAATCTATAGCAGAAATCAGTGCACGTAAATCATTTGATCTGGCTTCATCGCTCACGTAATGGTAGCCATGATTCCTTTCAATGCTTTTCCAGTCTTCAAGATCCCGAGAGGCAGGATTTTTATACTTGATTACTGTGTTTTTTTTTAGTATGAATTTTTTGAATACAATGTAAGCCGTGGAGTTTGTGCTTTTTGGCTTGACTATCGAGCGATGGTCAGTGTCATTGATTGTTTCAATGGCATGCTCTCTAAAAATACTTTTTGAACTGGAAGAAGAGACGATGTCGTCATTGGCGGCGATGATGCTCAAAATATCCAGTTCGTTGTTTAGGCCACTGTGCACCCACTGCTCATTTAGGTCGTCTAACTCCCCCGAGTCACGGCTCAAACTTTTTAGGTGTATGTTTCTAACGCTTACATATTTACCAGCATTTGCATACCCTGACCCATCATGCGGCACATCAAAGAAACAAACTTTAAATATTTTATGAGTAATGCCTTTGTTTTTTAACACCAGGAGAATTTTCTTTAGAATGACTCCCCCTAAGCTATGGCCGGCCAGGATGATTTCATCGTTTTCTATGTCGCAGCGGGCCCTGATATCTGTGAGAATTCCATTGGCGATATTCAGTATGCCTGGTGCCCGTTTCCAAAATTTCCAAAGGGCCGGAGATTCATATCCACAGGATATAATTTCAAATTCCACATCTTTATCATCTACTAAGAAGTCGGGGAATTTCCCCCATGTTCCTTCTGCGGTGCCACCCAAGCCATGAATTAATATGATTTTCTTTGCCATTTGAAATTCCAGAAATAGTAAAGTTTTATGGCGTGGCCAGTCTGATGTACTATGGGCCTGTCAATATAATTATAAATCTCTACCGGAAGTGTATTTGCAGAGCATTCTCGAATAAGTAATGGACCTCGACATGGTCCTACTGCCAGGAGTTTCACTCAGACACCTAAAGCGGTATCTGATTGCAAACTTTTCTGGGGTGAACAGTTTATCCGTGTCGCTTGGGAAATCCACTTGTGCTATGCGCATTTTTAAAAGCAACTCCTTTGCTATTTAGAATTTTTAGTGAATCGGGCGGTAATCGCTTTTTGGCTGGTAATATTACATTTATTATGGCTGCCCGAATCTTGCGTTACACCAATCGGATGAGCAGAGAAAGAGTTCCGGAAAGCACTGCCTTCATCTCGATATTACGAGGTCGATCGTGATTTGTCTATAGTTCCTGTCAGATTTAACGTCATTCTGTATGCGTGACCATGGCAACCCCAATGCATATATTTTGGTCTGGTTCCTGTTTGCCGCTAGAGGCTAAATAGGGACTAAAGGAGTCGGCTTCTGTTTACTGATATCAGACATTCGCCGACCAGAGTAATAAGCGGCCGTTAGTTTTTCGACGTTAGTCGCTGGAAGTACGGAGGGGTTGCTACTGGATTAACCCGTTAGATGGAATAAATTACTGAGTTTAGGCGGTATATGCAAAAGCCATACGATTATATACGCTAATAGCTTGATGATGACAAAGCGAATGTTGGTGTGTAGCCATCTACCTGCATTGTGACAATAGTTTTAATGTAGTTTATTTTTATAGTCAGACAATATCTGATTTCATGCCTGTAGTCGGGGGCATAAGGTTGAAGTTGCTTTAGAGGTAGAGAAGAGGGGCATGGCGGTCGCCTCGAAAAACTGAGCTACGCCCGCCGATAGCCCCTGCAAGACCTGTTTGTAGCCGGTCCACTTCGCCACTCTCAAAGGATATAGCGAGCGCTGGCAAGCAATTCTACCTACAGATAGTTTGTGAGAGAAAAACCACAAAAAGAACCTGCGAAAACAGCGAAAACTCTTACAATCCAATGCTGGATTTCCTACACATTTTTCGCCCCCACCGATACTCAAGAGACAGCCCCGTGAGTGACTCAGACACCTCATCCGCGCCACTGGTTGACGTAGTGAAGCTTGCCGCATCCCTTCAGCGTTTCGCAGATGATCGCGACTGGCAGCAGTTCCACTCCCCAAAGAATCTCATCCTGGCGCTCACTGGTGAGGTAGGAGAACTGTGCGAGATTTTCCAATGGATGAGCGATGCCGATTCGCTCTCCGTAGCTAAAGATCCCGAAATCGGCCTCGCCGTAAAAGACGAATTGGCGGACGTACTGATGTACCTGGTTCGCCTGAGCAGCGTGCTCGGCATCGACCTCAACGAGGCGGTGACACGGAAACTCGCCTCGAACGGCCAGAAGTACCCCGTGCATAAAGCCAAAAGCAGCAGCAAAAAGTACGACCGACTCTGAACAAATCGAATCTAAGGACAGCCCGTGATCGTCTACGCTGCGACCAAACAGCAATTTCTTAAAGACAACGATAACGATGACATTGAGGAGGTGATCCTCAGGCATTACAAGGAAGCTACCGGAAAGAATGTTGGCACATCGGAAATCAGGTCGTGGCAAGGATCCCTAACGTACATGGCCAAGGTCCTTAGAGATGAGGGCCTGCCGAGCGACGCAGGCTTGGCCATTGAATTGCACATTCCGCAGTCGTCGAAGCGAATCGACTTTCTACTCACCGGTCGCGACGAAAACCAGGCAAAAAAGGCCGTACTGATAGAGCTGAAGCAATGGAGTAAGGCCAACGCCACAACCAAGGATGCCATCGTCAAAACGGCGTTGGGCGGCGGCCTCATTGAGACCATTCACCCGTCCTATCAGGTATGGTCATATGCAGCGCTGCTGGAAGGCTTCAACGAGGCGGTGTATGACAAAAGCATCGAAATCCGTCCGTGTGCCTACCTCCACAACTATGTCAGCGACGGCATCATAGATTCGGCTCACTACGAGCCCCACATCAACAAGGCTCCGCTGTTTCTGAAAGGCCCGGAAGAGCTCAGTAAACTCAGGAGCTTTCTGAAAAAGCATATAAGTCATGGCGACAACAAAGAGGTTCTTTACGAGCTGTCCGAAGGAAAAATTCGCCCGTCCAAGGCGCTAGCCGAAGCCCTCGGTGGGTTGATGAAAGGCAAACCCGAGTTCGTATTGATTGACGATCAGAAAGCAATTTTTGAGTCGGCGCTGGCGGCGGCAAGCGAGGCCTCGGACCAAGCCCCCAAGGTGATGATCATTGAAGGTGGGCCGGGCACTGGGAAGACCGTTCTGGCTATCAATCTGCTGGTGAGGCTCACCGAATTGAAGCTGATGAGCAAATACGTTTCCAAGAACGCAGCCCCGCGTAAGGTCTACGAGAGCAAACTGGTTGGCACCATCAAGCGCAGCCATTTCTCGAATTTCTTTTCAGGCTCTGGGGCATTCATCGACACTGAGCCCAACACGTTCGATGCGCTTATCGTGGACGAAGCTCACCGGCTGAATAAAAAAAGCGGGCTTTATGGAAACCTTGGGGAAAACCAGATCAAGGAGCTGATTGATTCAGCGAAATGCTCAATTTTCTTCATTGATGAAGACCAGCGTGTAACCTTGAGCGATATCGGCAGCAAGCAGGCGATACGCGCCTTTGCAAAAGCCAAGGGTGCTGTGGTTGAAGAACACGTGCTTTCTTCGCAGTTTCGCTGCAGTGGTTCTGACGGTTACCTGGCATGGCTGGATGACACGCTAAGCATTCGCTCGACGGCAAATCCGACGCTTGAGACTCAAGAGTACGAGTTTAAGGTGTTCGACTCACCTCAGGCGATGCATGAAGCAATCAACGAGAAAAACTACGGAAACAAAGCTCGTGTGGTCGCGGGCTATTGCTGGCCTTGGTTGAGCAAGAAAGACCCCACCGCTGCTGATATCGTGATTGGTGACTACAAACGCCAATGGAACCTGGATCAGGATGGCAGCCTATGGATCATCGCTGAGAACTCCATCGAGCAGGTTGGCTGCATTCATACCTGCCAAGGTTTGGAAGTCGACTACATCGGGGTGATCATCGGGCCAGACCTAGTCATACGTGACGGTAAGGTAGTGACATCCCCGGATGAACGCGACAAGCACGATAAATCGATTCGCGGCTGGAAAAAAATGATGAAAGAGCAACCTGCCCTCGCGAAGAATGAAACAGACCTGATCATAAAGAATACATACCGAACCCTGATGACACGTGGGATGAAGGGTTGCTACCTGTACTGCACCGACAAAGAGACTGCGAAATACTTCGAGAGCCGGCTTAGCTAACACAGCAATCATTGACGGTATCGTTTGCTAGGAGCCCCTGTACCGGCGAGCGCAGGGGCAACTATCAACAGCGCGACCATCTGCATGATAGATTCGGCTCCGATTCGTTTTGGGGGGCGGAGCTCATAAAGCACCGTCCATCGGAATCCAGACCAAGCTGCGTTCCAACTGGTATTCCAAGTAATTTGACCAATAAATTATTAACCAGAAAAAACAGATAGATACCGACTAGTTTCAAATTACCCCGGCTCCACCATCACCCGACACAAAGCCCCGACCTTCGGGGCTTTGTGCTTTCTGGCCCTGCGGTTTCCGGCAGGTGTGGGATTGAGGTGTGGCATTCTTGTGGGGCATCACTTGGTCGCCCGACATGAAACGCAACCCTTCCTGCCTACGCTCAATCGTTATGGAACCTTCTACTTTCGAATCATGATTCCGCTCTCGTTGCGTGCCCTGTTGAGACAGCGTGAGGTCAGACGAACCCTAAAAACCGATAGCCATAGATTAGCCCTCAAACGTGCCCGGCAGTATGCTGCCCGCTATGAAACTACCTTTGACAGAGTGATGAATGTGGTAGAGCGCGACGAGCTTGGCCTTACAGAAGTGGACTGCATTGAACTGCTGGAGCTGCTCCCGGACTTTTCTAGCCCAAAACACGGCGACAGACCGTCTTAGCCGATGCTTTCTTATAAAGAGATCTAAGCCCGACAGCGCCGTAGAGAGGTGGAGAGACTGTTAACAGAGCGTATCACCGACCAATTCCAAGCGAGCAAGAGCCGATGGCACAACAGCTGCTGGAACTCTCCCGGTCCTACCCTCCAACCGAGCTTCGAGTGGTACAGCCAAAGCTTCGAGATGAATTGGTCAGAGTGGATGAAAATCTTTACATTCGTAAACTAAGACACTGGCCTCAAATCCACGAAGGCAAGACACAATCTTTCCACCCTTCAAGTAATAACGATACTCTGCCATGCCATTTATAGAGTTCGGATCGACCTGCACACGGGTGGATTTCGCGGTCAACTCCTTGTGCTTATTATCAGCATATTCTTTCATTCTTGCGTTTTCCGAAGCCCTTTGCTCCAACCACATTTTTTGCGCTTCGGCAACAGGATCAATTTCTGGCTTTCGAGCCTCTTCAATTTCTGCTAATTCTTTCGGGGATAGTTGAACAACTTTCTGAGAGAAGACTTCAACCTCGACCTGCCCCAAGAAACCACGATCAACCACAACGCCTTTTACTTCCACCTTGTCATCCATGTAGCCGATTACTTTTTCCAGCTCAGCCTCAAACAAGGTATTACTATCAAACCCAGGCAGCCTTGTATTCGATAGAGACAACTCACAATCACTATCTACCGAGCAGCCCTTGGAGTATGCGACAACCGAGAACGACTTATCCAAACACTTACTCTCGAATTCATCTTCCGACATCTTGTTTAGACCATGTCCATTCAGACAACCACTGACCTCATCAGGAGCAATAAGGTTTTTTTCATCAAACCTAACCGAGGTAAAATAAAAATATGACAGAACAACAATCAAGCCTAAGACGACCCAGAAAGCAGCCCCTCCTTTTGAAACCGACTCGACTACCTGGCTTGAAGCCTTGTCACTCATCCTCCCCCCCTAACTATTTCATTTAATTGGATTTGGCTTGGCTTGGCTTGGCTTGGCTTGGCAAAAATTTGCTCTACTCAACGGAGCATCGCACTCTTCGGTGCACGCCAAACATTTTCAAGTTGCTAACCAGTTACTCACACACTAGCCCAACAGCGCCAAAGTGCAATTATACTTGCTTGACGCTACGGGCAAACACGACCGTATAACGTCGTACCAGAGCGCGGCGTCACGCCTTTGGTTAAATACTCAGACACTTGCCAACTATAAAGAGATGATGGCGCAGTTTCGTCGGGAAGGTTATGGGGGTGCTCGTCAACTTTCGGGGGATCAAGCCATAGAGCCGTCCATGACCTTAAAAATACTTGCCCGTTACTTTCAGACTACCTGCCACCAGGCTGACACGTATCACGGGGCTCGGTCAGTACATCGGGCACCAAAACTGTGTCCTCTAGAGCAACATCGGCAGACTTACCTCCACCCCAAGATTCCTTGCATGAATGAGACCTTTCCGATGTACCTCAGCAAGCACGACATAGACTGTCGCCCCCTACTGTCATCCTGACTGCACTTGGTAATCTTTAGGTGCAGCCATGCCAATTGCTCCCCCGCCTTTTACTCTCTTCTGCCAGTACTGCTCCTGGAAGAAGACCTTCCTTCCAAGCAGTGACGTGCTGGTGCTGAACCGCGACTGGTTCACCCACTGCCCCACCTGCAACACCCCTTCGCCTCACCGTCGCACGGCCACCCCCAAGGAAGTGTTCAAAACACGGCTGGAAGAATTCCTGACGCTCCAAGGCTGAATCTCGCCAGCGCGACACAGGTTGTCGCGCCAACCCGGACGATGACCCACATCTTCAAGAGGGCCCAACGATGAAAAATCTGCTCGCCACCATCGGACTCTTCGTGGTGCTGACCAAAGGTTACGCGTTCTACCGCGAATACAGCGAAATGAAGCGCGAACGCGAACGCGAAGCGCAGCGGCCTGCCGCAGACTGAAACAAAGCGAAATACCAGCTACCACCCCCTGAACAATTGATGGCATAAAGCCATTCCATTGAGTAGGATTCACGCCAACTTGACGCCAACCTGCTGGCGCTCAGTAGAGACGTAAAACCAGGAAGTCACCATGTCCCAAGCGAAGGATACGCTGCTCAGGCTGTTTGCATTGCTACGCCTGATACCCACCGAACCTCAGCGAATTGCAACCCCGACCCTGCTCGAAAAGCTCCGTGACAGAGGCTTCTCGGTCACCCTGCGCTCGATCCAGCGTGACTTGAGCCGGCTGTCGATCCCGTTCTCCCTGCAGTGTGACGACAGCGAAACGCCCTTCCGCTGGAGCTTCACCCGCGAGGCACCACTCAAGCTGGAAGACATGGACGCGCCCACCGCACTGGCGCTGTTCCTCTCGGAAAGCCACTTGACCCCGATCCTGCCGCAAAGCGTTCTGGACCAGCTGGGCCCTCAGTTCCGCCGGGCCCGCAACTTCCTCAATGGCCTGGGTGGCAACGGCCTGGCCGACTGGGCAAAGCGAGTTCGCTCACTGCCCAACGGCAAGACCCTGCTCCCGGCGCAAGTCAGCGCACACACCTGGGCCCAGGTGTCGGCCGGACTGCTGGAGCGCAAGCAGCTGGAAGTGTTCTACCACAGCCGCAGCAAGGGTGAACTCAAGCGCTTTCGCCTGCACCCGGCAGGCCTGGTGTCGCGCCATGCGGTGAGTTACCTGCTGGCCTCTGTGGATGGCTACAGCGACCTACGCCAATTCGCCTTGCACCGGATCACCGAAGTGAGCGTGCTCGAAGAGGCCGGTCACGAACATGAAAGCTTCGACGTGGATGCCTACATCGCCAGCGGCGTTTTCAGCTATCGAGAGGCAGAGGCCCAGGTCGAGCTGATCGCGGATGTACGCCCGCAGATCGCTGCCCTGCTCAATGAAACGCCGCTGAGCCAGCAGCAGACTTTAAGCAACGTTTCCGAACAGGGGTGGCACCGCCTGCACGCCACCGTACCGCTAGACCGCGAAACGCTGTGGTGGATCTTTGCCCTGAATGAAAACATTCGCTTGCATGCGCCCCAAGTGTGGGTGGACGAAGTGCGCGAGCGACTGAATTCGATGCAGGCACTGTACCAGCACACTCACGCAACGCCGCAACTGCAACCCGCCTGACCTTCAACAATCAAAAGGACATTGCCATGCCACTACCCCTCATCCTCGGCGCTGCCGCGCTGGTCAGTGCTGCCTACGGCGCCAAGAAAGGCTACGACGGCTACCAGAAGCATTCGGAAGCCGATGACATCGTCAACGCTGCCAAAGCACGTTATGCCGACAAAAAGAAAGCATTCGACGTACAGGAAAAAGCCACTAACGCGGCACTTGAGGCGCTGGGCCGGGAAGAACTCGAGATCGGCAAGAAGTTTGACGAGTTCAAGACCCTCGCCAACGAGTTGCTGGATAAGCTCAACGCTGACCGCCAGGACAAGCTGAAAATCAATATTCCGAAGCACAAGCTGCAGAGCATCGAGAGCTACAGCTACACCGCTGTTGGCGTGCTGGGCGCCACCGCGGGAGCAGGCATTGCCGGCGCAGCGGCCGGGTTTGCCGTATATGGCGGCGTCATGGCGCTGGGCGCGGCCTCCACTGGCACCGCCATCTCCTCGTTGGCCGGGGTAGCGGCGACCAACGCAACGCTGGCGGCAATCGGCGGCGGCTCGCTCGCCACAGGCGGCCTGGGTATGGCTGGCGGTACCGCAATCCTGGGCGCCGCCGTGGCAGGCCCGGTACTGGCTATCGCCGGCTGGGCTTACGACAGCCATGGCGATGAAGCACTGAAGAATGCCCACAAGGCTGACCGCGAAGTGGACAGTGCGCTCACCAAGCTGCAGAAAGCCCAGCAGCAGCTGAGCAAGGCAGAAGACTACGCCTTCGACATCAATGACGTGTTGAAGTCGGTGTACGGACAGTTCGACAAGTACTTCGAACACCTCAAGTACGCAGCCCGCCGTATCGAAGACATCCGCTCCCGCAAGCTCGACCCGCACGCTGAAATGGCCAGCATGAGCGAAACCATCCTGCGCGCGATCAACAACGGTTTTACCCTGGCCGCCATCCTGGTCGACTTGATCACCACCCCGCTGTTCAAGGTCAAGGAAGTGAACGGCAATGTGGTCAAGGACAAGAACGACGTCCCGGTCATGGCTACCGATGCCGATGGCTCGATGATCCTCAACAGCTCCAAGCTGGACGAGCAGATCAGCGAAACCAAGACCAAGGCGCAAGGCGTCGAGCCCGCCTGATGTCCTGTGCGGGGTCGAAAGACCCCGCCTCCGCTTCGCCTTCACTCATTCGTCATGGATGCTCCTATGCACGCCGCAGCGCAAGACTTCCCCTGGGCCGAAGAGCTCGAAAAAACTGTAATCACCAGCCTCACGACCAGCTTTGGCCTGGACTTTCTGCTGTTCAAGGACAAGCAGGGCGGCGAGGTCGACACCATCCACAACGTGCGCAACGGCGTATGGGCGACTGACGCAGAAAAGCAGCGTTTCCAGCAGCGCGACGAGTACGATTCCACGCCCTACCACCAACACGCGAATTACATCGCCACTGGCCAGAAAGACAAGGCCAGCCAGGCGGCAGGCACTCTGAAGGACCCTTACCGCAGCAAGGTGATGGCTGCCAATGAACAGCGCAACCTGGACCACGTAATCAGCGCCAAGGAAATCCACGATGATGCCGGGCGGGTGCTGGCCGGGCTCAGTGGTGTGGAGCTGGCCAACCAGAGCAGCAACCTGCAGACCACCCACGAGACGATCAACAAGTCGAAGAAGCAGACGCCGATCAACGAGTACCTGGACAAGCTGCCGGGCCTGGTCTCCAACCATGAGAAGTCGCTGGCGGGCGACCGCGCGCGCCTGACGAAAATGCCACGCGAAACGCCGCACCAGCAACATGAAGCTCGCGCGCTGGAAGACAAAATCCGCAAGACCGAAAGCAAGATCAACGAGCTCAAGGCCGTGGACCCTGAAGGCATGCGCAAGCGTGATGCCGAGGCCCGCGCGCCGTACGATCAGCAGATCAACGCAGCCTACTACACCAGTAGCAAGTTCCTGCACCAGACCGCATGTGCGACGGGCTCTGCCGCATTGGCCATGGGTACCCGGCAGATGCTCGGGCTGGTGATGGCGGAAGTGTGGTTCGAACTGCGCGAGCAACTGCCGGCCCTGCTGGACAAGCTCAAGCACACTTTCAGCCTGGAGGCCTTCGTCGACAGCATCAACAAGTCGCTCAAGGGCATCTGGAAGCGGGTGCAGGCGCGTTTCAACGACTTCCTGGTGGCGTTCAAGGATGGCGTGTTTGCCGGTGTGCTCGGGAGCCTGACCACCACCGTGTTCAACATCTTCGCCACCACTCAGGCGATGGCGATCAAGATCATCCGCGAGCTGTGGGGTCAGTTAGTCAAGGCCATCAAGCTGATGGTGTTCAACCCTGACCAACTAAGCTTCGTGGAGCAGTGCCAGGCGGTGACGTCGTTGCTGTCGGTGGGCGTTGCCACGGTGGTGGGCACCATGGCTTACACCCAGCTGGTGCCGTTCCTCAGCTTCCCGTTCGGCACCGAGCTGGCCGCGTTTGCCGGTGCGCTGGTAACGGGCCTGGTGACCCTGGGCCTGAACTACTTCCTGCTGCACAGCGCGATGGCGCGCAAGCTCTGGGCCTTCATCGAATCTCTGACGCCGCACGCCGGCACGGTGCGCGAGTTCCAGGCCATCAACGCGGAGCTGGACCGCTACCTGCTGGAGTTGAGCCGGCTGGAGTTCAACCTGGACGTGGAGGAGTTACAGGCCTTTACCCAGGAGCTTGAGGCGTGCAATGACGAGATCCAACGCAGTGCGATACTGCAGCAGGCTGTGGCGGCTCGTGGGATCGAGTTGCCGTTCGAAGTGGGTAACGCGGCCAGCACGCGCAACTGGCTGGCTTCGCTGGTATGACGCTACCAGCGTTTCCTTGTACGCAGTGCGGGCTGTGTTGTCGCAATGTACATCTTGCGGAACAGACGCGGTATCTGGATCGGGGGGATGGGGCTTGCCGGCATTACAGTGATGCCGACAAGCACTGCCTGATCTACGAGACCCGGCCGGATATCTGCCGGGTCGACCGGCAGTACCAGATGCACTATGCGCAACGGTTCAGCTGGGAGACGTTTACAGAGGTGAATGTGGAGGTTTGCAAACTGCTGCAGCTTCAGGCCCAGGAGTGAGCTAAGCCGACACATTCACAAGCACACTGCGCCCCCTTTTCCTTCTCCCTTTTCCGGTCCCCTTTTCCGATCCATGTGGACGCAGCAACCTCCACCCATTTTCCCACTGGCAGACGGCCAGGCACGGATGCCACGCGGATCAGGTGCTTGAAGCGTCCCGGACGAAGGGATGTTGCACGGCGAATGGATGCAGTCATGGGCTCTCTGTCAGGTTGGTGACGAATCGCGGAGGATCCTGAGAGAGTTGGTAGCGGGCCTCCTGAAAAGCTTACAGGTCCGTGTGCTTGGTGTTCACGGAAAATTGCTCCGCACGGTGTGCAGGCGAAAGCGCCTTAAAACGACTAGAACTGTAGCGTAAGGACGCAATGTCCGCGCAGGGGGAGCAGTCATATGATCAAAATTCGTGTTTTCAGCGTCTTGTTGACCTTGGTGCTGGCCTGTACAGCATTACCAGGGTTTGCCAGCCCGGTCAGAGGATTCGACTGGTCAACAGGGCAAGGACTATTTGATACATGTTCAGGTATCAGCATTCCCCAAGATAAGGCTACGGAAGACGATATGGCACTGATGCTGATGTGCATAGTGCAGTTTAAAACCTGGCGTGATTCGTTGACCTATATGGATGCCTACAAAACGCTGAAACTCGATCAGAGTGGGCCCATTTGCATACCACAAATGGTCACGCTCAAGACAGTTATCGAGAAGTTTCTCGCGTGGTCGAAAGCGAATATGACCCGAGAACTAAAGGCTCAACCGAGCACCCTTAGTGTTTTCAAATTCATGCTCACCGCCTACCCCTGCCCAGCGGAACCTAAGAAACAGAGATCCTATGAGCGCGAAAGTTAACGGTCAGGGGTACTTAGCGCAGTGCGTTGGTTCTGCCTCGTTAACCCAGTGGGAAATAGGATTCCACACGACACACCCCCTCGGCGCGCACGGCCATACACGCTGAAATCCGAATAGCCGATTTTCATCTAGAAAGATCAAGTTTTCAGCGACCGACGGGGCAACCGCCAACCGGCATCAAGCGTCTGCTCGCCCCCCTCCCAGTCAGGCCGTGCCGTAAGCAGCACTCACCATCGGATGAGCTGGAAAGTCCGTGTAACCCACTTCACCCCGTCGGGTGTAATACGTTGATCGATCCGCTTCGGCCAGCGGCCAGCCGTGCTTGAGGCGCTCAGCCAGATCCGGGTTGGCGATATAGGGTCTGCCGAAGGCGATCAAGTCCACTAAGCCGGTGTCGAGTGCATCCCGGGCGCTCTGGCGATCAATAAAACCACCGCACCAGATGATTGCACCCGCAAACGCCGCCCGCACCTTGGCCAGCAGCGCGTGGTCGAGGTGGTGTGATTTGAACTCGGCAATTTCCATGTTCGCCTCAGGCATCAGCTCGTAGACCAGGTGCAGATAGGCGACGCCCAGGCGCCCCAAACGCTCGGCAACGTACAGCAGGGTTTCCTCGGTCAGAGGGTCTGGCGCAATACCGTTGAACTTGCCGAACGGGGACAGGCGGACACCCACGCGCCCCGGCCCCAGTTCACGCACCGCCGCTTCAACGACTTCCATCAGGAACCGTGTACGGTTTTCTACGCTGCCTCCCCCGTAGCAATCGGTGCGTGTATAGAGCACCGAGCTCATGAACTGTTCGAACAGGTAACCGTTGGTGCCGTGGATTTCGACACCATCAAATCCAGCCTTCCGAGCATGGACGCAGCTTTGGGAAGATGGCCCGCACCGCACCTGCGATCTGGAAAAGCGCATTGCAGGCGTGTCACAGAGAATGTTGATCGAGCAGCTGCGAGCGCTCGAAGAGCATGGAATGGTGAATCGGCAACCCAGCGCCGAGGATCGCCAGGGAGTCGAGTACGTGCTCACCCCGCTTGGCGAAAGTTTGCGACCGATTCTGGAGACGCTGATTGAATGGGGCGCCCATCACGCCAGGGAGCTCGACGAAGACCATAGGCTGGTGCCATGCGATGCCGTGGTTCGAGATCGCAACAACTGACGCCCATTCAGCCCTGGCCAACCAACGCGCCTCAACTCAAGCGAAAGTCACTCAAGTCTATCGACACCATCAAGCGTTCACGCATGGGCTGCAAATCCGCGTCCCGCAGGTAGGCTCTACGCCGGGTAGGAAAGCGAAAACCCTGGGCTTCAACGTAATCGCTGACGTATTGGGCAGCAGCAAATCCACCCGCCACGTCGACGTGATAGTCGTGACGGCGCAGCAGGAAATCGTCACCGAAGTAAAAATCCTGAAAGCGACTGTGACTGGCAATGTCTTCCGGAAATTCCACTCGCAGTCCACGCCAATGCTCCTGACCTTCCTGCCAGGGCGTAATTTCATTGACGCTGAAGCCCGGCATCGCCATGAAGAACGGTGTCGTCAAGTACGTCCACATGGCGTATCCGCTGAAGTACGCGCGATGCAACGGGTCCCAGGGGGTGTCCATGACATGCCCGGCGAATGCCTCGCGCGGGTTCGAACGCTCACGGACGATTTCACCCTGGGTGGTTTCGATGGCGATGTAGTCGGCCCTGAATACCGTGCGCCAGTCGGGTTTGCCGAACGGTGTCACCGAGGCGCGTTGCTGGTGCAGGCTGACGGTCATTTCCCGGGGCACGGTGTCTTGTGACACGCTCTTGATTCCCCACAACTCGCCCCCCGTCACGATGGTGGCGTTGAGTGTGGTGAAACGGTTCCAGCGCTCCAGGCCGCCATGGGCATCGAGCACCTTTTGCAGCAATTCGATCATCGTTCGTACTCCGCAATGCTTTGTGCAGAAGCGAGCTCGCTCGCGAAAAACCTGAAGGCGCCGTTGGGTATCTGGTTTTACGCGTCATCGTTCACGACCATCGCGAGCGAGTTCGCTCCTACCGGGGCGCGAAACCTATCTTACTTCGACGGCTCGCCCAGCATACCGGTGTAGTGGGCCAGGCGTTTCTCGACATCCGCTTTCTTCTGCAGGCCAAGCTCCATCAACTGCTTGATCCGCGCCTGCGCCGCCGGCCGTTGCACCGAGCCGATGAAGCCTTCCCACTCGCTGGCGATGGCTTCGTTGGGCGGCAGGCTGGCGGCATCGACCAGGCGCTTGATGTCGGCAATCGACTGCTTGTCGAAACGGGCGATGCGTCGGGCCATCGTGTCGACGAACTTGTCGAGTTCGGCGTCGGGCAGCGCGCGATTGACGTAACCATAACGCTCGGCGAGTTCGCCATTGATGTCGTTGCCGGTCAGCAACACTTCCAGCGCCCGCCCGCGCCCCATCAGCCGCGGCAGTCGAGCCATGGGGCCGCCCCCCGGTACCAGCGCGGCGCCGATTTCCCATTGCGACAGGATGGCTTTCTCCCGGCTGGCAAAACGCATGTCGCTGGCCAGGGCCAGTTCGCTGCCGACGCCGGTGGCGCGTCCACGAATCGACACGATCGAGACCACCGGCGCCTTGCTCAGCCGCACCAGCATGTCGGGCAGCGGCGGCAGACCGGTCGGACCGTTAGGCAGACTGGTGGTATCGGTCAGCGGCGGCACGAAGTCATAGTGGGTCAAAAAGAAGTCCGGCACATCGCTGTCGAATACCACGACCACCAGTTTCGGATCGGACTCGATGGCCGTGACCACTTCGTTCAACTGCGGCATGGTTTCCGGCCCATAGATGTTGTACGGCGGATTGTGGAACGTCACCCGCCAGTATTCGGGCGTGACCCGCGTGAGCTTGATTTCCTGTTTGACCGCACTGGTGGAGGATGCCTTGTCGGCGGTTGAAGGGGCTGTCTGGCCTGCGAGCGCTGTGTCCGTCATCGCTGTGCTGGCGAAAATCAATGCAGCCGTGAGTAACTGAAATCTCATGGGAACTTCTCCAGAGGATTGCCTGGTGGCATGTGGATTCCCGGTGAGCAGTCATTGCGGCCTGCCTGCTGCGCGGAGCGTGATCACTCACGCGCCGTGCTCGGTCCCTCTGCGGGTCAACACATCGTTAGTGTGTGCAGCGCCGCAAAGCGGTCGGGCACGATCGGAGGCATCGGCTAGGGTCAACATAAGCGGGAGGCCCGGAACACGTCTCTTCGGCGCCAGCTCCGACGGTTCAAGCGTAGCAGCGCAAATTGGGCTGACATGACCTGTCATCGGATGAGATCACACCCGACATTTGAAGGCACCGACGAAGGTCGCCAGCGCCTTGCGGGTGTTTAGCGTGACAACATGAAGGTGTCGTACTCGAGGTCTTCCAGTGCCGTGGACAACCGATGCAGCCCCAGCAGTACACATACCAGCAGCGAAAGAGTGAAGCCGTAGCCGAAGAAGCTCGGCCCAAGGTGCATGCTGAGCAGCGTCAACCCGGCGTTCAACACCGCGAAAATCACACACAGCTCCAGCACCACGGCACGCTTGTCGAGGTAGAAAAACACGTTGAGCAGTGCCATGAACACCACCTGGATACTCACCCCGATCAGGTCGATGTAGAACAGCGGCAGGTAGTAACTGGAGATTCCCAGCCAGTCCAGCAAGCGCGGAGCGAACAGAAACAGCAGCACCACGGTCAGCCCCTGCACCTTGCAGATTTCCAGCAGGCCCTGACGGATAGACAGGGTCATTTCGGTTTTCAGCGAACTGATGTGCTGCAGGGTTTCACCTTCGCGGATGGCCCGGAACAGTCGGTCATACCACTCGGCAAAATCGGTTTCGATGCGCACCAGGAACACCGCCATGCCGGGAATGATCGCCAGGTACGCGAGGAAGATCGGCAAGTCATACAGGATCGATGCTCGCAGCGGACCGATGACGATGTTCGAGGTACCCGGGTTGAACCAGAACAGGAACTTGTCGATCCAGATACCCAGGTTATAGAAGAGCCCGGTGGCCAGCAGGCTGAGGAACACCTGGCGGCGCTGGAGGAAGTCGAAGGCGATCAGCTTCTCGGCGCGGTACTCGCGCAAAATGTCATAGAGAAACAGGAACAGCAGCGTGCTGTGCCCGATCAACAACGCCAGCAGCAAGCCTGCAATCCCCAGGAAGGCCAGCAGATACGCACTGACAACCATCAGCGTGTAGCCCACCAGCATCACCAGCAGGATACGGTTATAGGCCTTCATCCCCGAGAGGAAGATGATCACCATCCACAGGTTGCACAGCACCACGAAGTTCGACAGCACCAGCAATCGGTAGATCAACGACTGATCGAACAACAGGCTCAGCACGACAATTCCCAACACACCGGCACCGATGGTGACGAGCAACAGCACGCCCAGCAGGTTGGGCAGAATCTGTTCGTATTTGTGCTCGAACAAACGGTCGGAAACGAATCGGGTGAAGAACAGTTGCAAGCCACCGGTGAGGATCAGCGAACTGGCCATCAGGTACGTCACGGTCACCAGAAACTGCCCGACCAGACTGTTCGGCACCACAAGGCCCAGGCTGATGATCCCCACCAGCATCACGCTGATGATCGACAACACCCAGGGACCGGAGCTGATCAGCCCGGCATACACGTAAGCGTGCAAGGTCGCAGTGTAGGAATCGCGCGACAGGATTTTGCGAAGTTCGAAGCCAATCCCGGCCATTTAACTGTTCTCCATGGCGGCTTGATACAAGTCGCGATAACGCTGCAGCATCAAGGCTTCGGTGTAGTAACGGGTGACCCGCAGCAAGCCGCTGGCCTGAGCGGCCTGCCAGCGTTGCGGGCTGCGCAGCAGTTCCAGGATCGCCACGCTGGTGGCTTGTGGATCGGCGATCGCCACGACTTTGCCGGCCAGGCCGAGGTCGCGATCTTCAGCGCTGCCGCCTTCGATCAACTCGCGGCACGATCCCACGTCACTGCTGACCACCGGCGTACCGGCGGCCCAGGCTTCGAGAATCACCAGCGGCTGTGCCTCGCTGATCGAAGTCAGCACCATCAGGCCCAGTTTGGGCAGGATCTCCTGGATACGCTGGAAGCCAAGGAAATGCACCTTGCCCTCCAGCCCAAGGCTGGCCATCAGGCTGCGGCATTCGCTGACGTATTCGGGGTCTTCCTCTTCCGGGCCGACAATCCAGCCTTCAACCTGGGGCATGGCGCTGATTACGCCGCGCATCGCCCGCAGGAAAGTCTTCACGTCCTTGATTGGCACCACACGCCCGATCAACCCCACCACCGGCGCAATGCCGGGCGCGCGGGATTCGAGTGCCGCGGTCCATTGCGGCAGGTCGATGCCGTTGGGAATGACCCGGGTGCGAACCGGATCGGCGCCGTCCTTGATTTGCCGCTGACGGTTGCCGTCATACAGCGAGATGATGCTGTCGGCGCTGTTGTAGGTCAGTTGGCCGATGCGTTCGAAGAAGCGCACCCACAAGGTTCGGATGTAACCCGAGCCGGCGTCGAGACTGCGGTTCAGCGCCTGACCGGAGCTTTCGGCAATCCAGGTGGCCTGGGCCAGGTCGATTTTGCGTTCCTTGGTGTAGATCCCATGCTCACTGAGCAGATAGGTGCAGTTCCAGCGTTGCTTGAGGATGCAGCCCAACAGCCCGGCGTAACCGGTGGAGATCGAATGCAGCACCCGCGCCCGAGGCATGCGGCGCGACGACTCGGCGAGCATCAGCAACGGCGATTGCATCGAGCGCAGGGTCCAGAAATAGTTGATGAACGACGGGTCGGCGCAATGCAGGCGATAACCCTCACTCAACGCCTCCCAACTGGCGCGGCTGCGCAGCACGTCGTCGAGGGTCAGACGCCCTTGGACGATATTGTCGAGCAGGCTTTCGCCCAGCGCAGGTTCCGGCGCGTCCGGGTGATGCAGGAAGCGATACAAATCCTGCAACTGCTGCAGGTCGGCTTCCCGTGGTGTGCCCCGGGAGTCGGTCGGATGGGTCGCGTCTTCGAGGAAGACTTCTTCGATATGCAGCACATTCGGCGGCACCTGGTAGCGACGCTCCCCATAGGCCGAACGCTGCCCACCGATGAACATGACCGAGAACGTCAGTTCCGGCAGGCCGAGGATCATCTGGTGAATCCAGCTCGACACACCGCCGCGCACGTAAGGCCAGGTGCCTTCGAGCAGCAGGCAGATGTCGGCCATTGGCGCCTCTTCCTTGCGACTCATGTCCAACTCCTCACCAGATCAGCGAAGGGTGGTCGCTGACGGGTTTTTTCCGGAAGGCTGGCGAGCAATCCGGGAATTTCGTGATACCGACCGGCCTCGAACGCCAGCTCGGCGTGGAACGGCAGGATCTGCGCCGCGCCCATGCCGTTTTCCTGGGCCTTGGTCAGCAGCACTTCGGCGCGGTCGATATCGCCGCGCTCCAGGGCGATACGCCCCGCCAGCAAAAACAGTTCGCCGCCCTCGCCCGCCTCCAGGCCTTGCTCGGCATGTTCGCTGGCCTGATTGAGCACGTGCTCCAATACACTGCCCTGGGCCAGGCCCAGATACGCCAGCTCCCAATACCAGCGCGCCAGTGTGCCATGCAGCACACCAGCGGCCTTGGCCGGGGCACCGTGCAATTGACCGAGGGCAATCTGGATGCGCAGGTTGATGTCGCTTTCCTGCTTGTCGAGCATCGAGTACGCCAACAGCCGCACGTCATCGCTCGGATCGCCCAGCGCCAGTTTGAGGATCGGCACCGCTTCCTTGCCGGGCATGCGTTTGGTCGCCAGCAACGCCGCCAGGCGCTGATCTGGATCAGACGCATGGCGCAGCACGTCCTGCAAACCGCCATCGGCAAAGATCGGCGTGCGCGATTGCACCTGTGCCCGGTACGGCAGACTCGGAATGCCGACCGCTTGCCAGGCCTGCTTGTCGCGTGTGCGCGGCAGGTACAGGGCCGGGAAGATCGCCGCGACCACACCCACCGCACCAAGCACCGGCACAAAAAACGCCAGGCTGAATATGAACAACGGGCTCCACGGCAGCGGCGAGCGATAACGCGCCGGCAACAGCAGCCAAACCGCGCCGCACAACATGGCGCAGGCCAGGCCATGACTGAGGGTGAACACCCACAATTGGTGCGCCTCGGGCACGTCAACCCACAGGCTGGTCCAACTGCCTGCCTCTAGCAAAAAGGCTCCGCTAAACAGCCACTTGCTGATCATTCAGACCACACTCGTTGAACAGGAAATTACGCAGCCCGTTGTGTTCACCAGGCTCCAGGTTAAAAGGCATGACCCGCACGCCGAGGCTGTCCATATCACTTTCAATACCAAAGTGTTCGTGCAACAGCAGGTTGATCCGCGCCAGGTAACCTTCGGTGCCTTGCGGGCTGGTCAACGGCAACAGCACGAGCAACAACTGATGGTCACGGTTGTTGCGCAGCGGCAAGTGCAGGTCCAGACCGCGCTGGCTGCGTTCCAGCAAGCGCGTCAATTCTTCGTTGGCGCGGGTCATTTCGAAGGCGAACAGACCGGCCGACAACTTGTGTTGCTCGACGTCCACCAGCGAGCGCTTGAGTTGCAGCGTAAAGTGCTGGGCATCGGCATCGGCCAGTTGCAGCACCTGCGTATCGCGCAACAGCAGGTCGGCAATGTGCCCGGCCAGCAATGCGAGCAGGCTCAAGGTACGATCCTGGAAGGCGAAGAACGGCATCTGCCGCACTGCCAGTATCGCCAACAAACGCCCCTCGGCATCGATCAACGGAATGCACGCCTGCAACGACGAGAATTGCGCCGAAGCCCCGGCTTCGAGCAGTTCCTGACGCACGCTCACCAGCTCACCGCGCTCCAGACAGAGCTTGACCAGGCCGTCCTCGGTGTCCAGGGAGCCCATGACACCGACGGTGGCCAGCGGCGTGGGCAACACCCGCTCACCGCGATCGTCGACCCGGTAAAGGCCGGCCACCCGCAGCGCGCCATACTGCCCCAGCACTGCCACGATCGGGTCGGCCAATGCGCCCAGCGCATCGCCTTCGTCCGGCATCACCCGCAGTTTTTCACGCAAGCCCAGCAACGAGCTGCGCAAGCTTTGGTCGCTGCCCGCCACGCGCTGCTCCAGCAGGTCGTGGGAGACCCGCAGGATCTGATGGGCGCGGGTGAATTCATCGAGACGATACTGGCGATAATCGTTGGCCATCTGCAGACGCTCCAGGCGTCGTTCCCACAGATCGCGAACCTCGCCCACCAACATCCCGCACACCAGCACGCCGACAATCCACGACGGCTCAAGCTGTGCGTACCCGGCATGGCCGCTGTAGCGCAGGGCGAACACCGCCATCACCAACAACGCGGCGCTGAGCAGGCCGCGGACAAATCCGTAACGCACACCCAACAGCAGCGGCGCCAGAATCGGCCAGGGGAAACCGCCGTGCATCTGCATCGGGTCTTCCGGGGTCAGCCACAGGCCCAGGCCAATGGCCAGGCCGGTCACCAGGAACGTTTCCAGCCAAGACACCGGGCCGCTGGCGCGAGGCGCCAGGCTGTAATCCATGTGTGGAGAATTCATTGCGATCACTCGAACCGAAGGGCGCCAACAAGTGTGTCGAGCACTTTTTGCGCAGTGCCCGCCAGGCTTTCACGGGACCAACCGGCACGTGCACCGCTTTTGCTCCACAGCACACGACCGCTGTCGGCATCGAGCACGCGCAGGCTGATGCCCACCGCCGGCTCGCCGTCCAGACCATTCTTGTACTGCCATTCTTCGACGCTGCCGGCGACCACGTAATCGAGCTTCTGCTCACGGGCCCAATCAAGGGCTCCGGCCAGACGCTCGTTGTCGTCCATCAACGCTTGTTCACCACGGGTGCTGGCTGGGTAAACCCGGGGTTGCAGGCCGTGGCTGCTGAGCACGCTGAGCAGGATTTGCTCGCTGCGTTCACCGGCCTGCGGCGTTTGCGAATAGTTGACCATCGGCACGATGCCCCACTGCGCATTGCGCGGCAGGGTCGGGCTGGCATCGTCGGTGAAGCTGGCGCAACCGGCGACGAACAGGACCGCCAGCGCCAGGCTCAGATTACGAATTGCTTGCATACGTTGTTCTCCCTTGGAAATTCCATGATCAGCGTCCGAAACGCACGCCGTAGCTCACACCCAGTGTTCCGCCGGCCTTACCGTCCCCGCCTTGTGGCGCGGATTGGTAGCCGAAGGTGAAGGCCAGTTCGTCATCGCCCAGCACTTCAACGCCGATCCCGGTATTGATGCCGTAGTTAAAGGTTGAATCCGTCCATTGCCAACCTGCCGTCAGGTCCACCAGCCAGGTGTATTGCGGCTTGGTCCGTACCAGCGCGCCGGGCAAGCCACGACGCCAGGAACTGCCGACATACAGTTGGCCATAGCGGCTTTGCAGCAAATCGCTGGCCGTCACGGTCTCGATGTCGAGTGGATTGATCGGATCGGCCAAACCGGTATCCGGGTCGAACGTCTGCACAGGCGCCGCCCTGATGACCGGGCCACCAAAGTTGCTGGACAGATAATCCAGCGTCTTGTCCTTGACCTGGTTCTTCTGGTAATCGACACCGCCGCGCACGGTCCAGTTCGGACCGGCGAATTCCAGCGTGTGGTTGTACTCCATTTTCAGCGCATGGCCGTTGCCCAGGTCGTCGTCGGCCCGGGTGGAAAACGACCGCTGAGCCACTTCCCAACTGAGCTGGTCACGGGCGGTCAGGCTATGGCGCCCCCCCAGATACACACGATCCTGCTGACCGAAAGCGCGCATCAAGCCACTGTCTTCGTTCTTGCGATGCCAGTCGACGCCGGTTTCAAGTTCGTCGCTCACGCCCAACTGCCAGGTCCGGGACAGGCCCAGGCCATTGCGGTCATCGTCCTTGCGCTGACTGGTGTCGGCGAACAGTTTATAGCTGCCGTTTTCCACCGCACGTTGCAGGGTCAGGGCAGCGTTGCGCTCTTCGCCGATTTTCGAGGAGTCGATCTCATCGCCGTTGTAGTCGCCCTGCTCCAATTGGAGGTCGGCGTACCACTGATCGCCCAGGTTGTGTGCAATCTCCAGGCGCGGCGCGTTGAACTCGAGGCCGCCGAAGTCCTGCTCATGCCACGACAACTGCGCCCCTTGCGGCGTGCGCTCGTGGATCTCCACCGCCTGACGGCGCAATTGCTCGCGCACCGCTTCCGGCTGATCGTCGCCGAGCGCAGTCAGGCTGGTGTCGAGGGCTTCGTTCAGGCGTCCCAAACGGCTGAGGGCTTGTGCGCGCTGGGCAGGGTTCAGGTCGCTGCTGGCCAACAGCGCTTCGACCTGAGCCTTGTTACGGCTGCGCAGGGCCTGCTGAATCTGCTCATAACGCTCGACTTTCAAGCCCTGACCGCGAGCCCACTGCAGCCACTGGTCTTTCTGCGATTCCTGGTTGGTCGCGTCCAGACGCGCCAGCAAACGTTCAAACCACAACTGCAGCATCGCTGGCGAGCCGTCCTTCCACTTCAACACTTCCTGCTGCGCTTTCTTCGGCGAGTAGCTGCTGGCCATCAGACGCAACCAGATACCGTAGCGCTGGGACGACGGTTGCAGGTTTTCGCCTTCAGGGCTGCGCAACAACTTCAGGCGCAGGCGCTGGGCCGCATCCTGATAACCGGCGCTGTCCAGGGCATCGGCATAGGCCGCTTGCACCAGCCAATCATTTGGACTGGTCTTGAGGTACAGGCGATACCAGGCCAGCGCCTCGCTGTCGCGCCCGAGCATCTGGCTGGCACTGGCAAACGGCAGCCACAGGATCCGGTCTTCACGCGCCCGGGCCTTCCATTTCGTCAGCAACGGCTTGAGCTCGGCGGTGTTGCCTTGATCGACGTAGAGCCACATCAGGCGCTCACGGAACAGATTGTCATCGGGGAAGCGCGTCAGGCCTTCCTGGTACAGGCGCTGCGCTTCGTCGATCCGGCCGTCCTGCACCGCCAGGGCACCACGCACCGCCAGCACTTGAGCCTGGCCGTAGGCATCCGGGTATTGCTCGGCGTCCTTGAGCAGTGCTTGCACCTGCGACCAGTCCTGCAATTCCTGGGCTTGCTGCAAGGCTTCGACCAGACGTTGTTGATCATGGCTGCGTTGCCAGCTGCCGATCATCAGCTGCAGGGCGCGCTGCGGGTTACTGGTGCGATAAAGCGTGATCAACTGACTCTCGTCGCCGCTGTTGAGCGAGCCCTTGAGCGCCAGCATTTTCTCCAGTGACACCTGCAGTTCATCGTCCAGCTCCAGGTCCCAGGCCAGTGCAGCCCGGGAGCGCCAGTAGTTCGGATCGACGATCTTGCGGTTATCGACCTGCAACACCTGCCATGCCGACGGGTTATCGAACAACTTGAGGTAGGTGTCGACCCAATCGACCCGCTCGGTGGTGGTCAAGGCAAAACGTTTCGAATAGTCCTTGTAGACCTTGGCCTTCGCCGCGTACTGCCCGGTGTTTTCCAGGTTTTGCAGCAGGCGCGTCCAGGCCAGGCGATGCTGGGGGTACTTGCGCAAATACGTGTGCAGCCAGGCTTCGGCCTGTTCCGGCGTGCCACGGGATTCGTGGCCGTAGATCAATGCATCGAGTTCGACGTCGGTCAGTGTGCGTTGCTCCATGATCTCGGCGAGCAACGGAATCGAGCGATCGAAGTCGAACTGCTGACTGGCCAGGCGCCAGGCGTGCTCGCGGGTCTGCGCGGTTTCACGCAACTTCAGCAGACGAATCCAGTAACCGAGCGCCGCTTCGGTTTCACCGCGCCACTCGCCCAGCTGCGCCATCTGTTCCAGCAAGGGCAGATCTTCGGGATATTCAGCCAGCAATTGCTGACCGCTTTCCCAGGCACCCGGCAAGTCGCCCAAGGCCAGGCGCATGCTGAAATCTTTCTGCAGGATTTGCGGGTCATCCGGCTGCAAGACGCGCCACTGTTGCAGGAAGCGCTGCGCCAGATCGAAGCGCTTGCTCGCGATCGCCACATCGACGCCCTGCTGCACCCAGGCCGTGTCGGTTTGCGGATTGATCAACTGATCGATTTCATCGGCGAGCACCTGCGCAGCCTGGTCACCCTGCCCGGAGGCCAACAGACTGTTATAGGCCAGCTGCGCGTATTCACGGCGCTCGGCGGCCTGCTCGGTGTCCTTTTTCAGTTCCAGATAGATCTGCGCGGCGCGCGCCGGCTGCTCGCCCGCCAGGTACCACTTGGCGGCGGATTCGAGCGCATCGCTACGTTGCTGCGGATCGCGGACGGCGATTTCTTCATAGACGTTGGCGGCAAAGGCCGGCGCCTGCAAGGTCAGCGCGAGCCTGGCCAGGTTCTGCAGTTGCGGCAGCGGCAACATACGATGATCGAAGCTTTTCAGCCGCTCGACCAAGGCCTGTTGCGTCATCAGATCGCTGCCCTTGGCCGCTTCCAGCGCATCCAGCTCCAGCCGGTAATACGCCTGCAATTGCAGGTTCGGCTTGGGCCAGTTTTCCAGGTGCTGGCGCGCCTTGGGGTATTCACCCAGGCGGATTAACAGATCAATGAGTTGCAGGCGCAGGTGATCGTCTTCCGGGTGGGCGGTCAGCAGTAATTCGGCGTAGTTGGCGGAGACCGCATCCGGCTCGCGTCCATCGGGCTGGAACACCTCTTCACGCTGGAAGGTCGCCCACAGCAGACCTCCCACGGCAACCGCGACCACCGCCAACGCCCATGGATTGAGCAGGCGCGTGCTTTTAGTGACTGAAGGGTTAGTTGCAGAGGAGCTGACCATGACTCACCTGCTTGATGGGTAATTGAAAAGTCCACAGACCGCCGGACGCCCTGCCGGCAAAACGCTGCCCCTCCACTTCGACCCGGCAAGCGCTCGCCGAGCGGACCGAGAAGCTCAGGTCGATCTGACCGGCAAAGGAAAAGCTCACGCGTTTGTCATCCAGATAGCGCCACTCCAGTAACGGCAAATTGGCTTCTTCCAGGGCCGGGCGTGGGTCACGATCCGTGCGCAACACCAGCAACGCCTGGTCGCTGCTCAAGTGCACGTAACGCCCCTGGGGCAAATCACGGACGCCGGCGACACCTTGGGAACGCAGCAGATCCGGCCAGCCCATTTGCGGGTCCAGGCGCACGGTGCGCAACGCATCCATGCCGCGAATCTGCCAGTTGCCATCGGCGGTCCGCGCCAGGCTGGCTTGATACAGGCCGTGCAGGCGATCGAGGTAATCGCTCATCCACAACGACATCGGCTGCTGCTCACGCATGTAGCCGTAGATCTCGTTCATCGCCTTGATCGAGGCCTGCTTGGTGCTCGAATAGAAGTGGTAATAGAGGTGCAGGCCACGCAAGCGGCGCGGGCTGTCGGTCAGTTCGAAGGTGTCGATCACATCGCGAAAACCGTAGTACGGACCTTTCCACAGGTTGGTGTAGAGGTTCTCGTTGATAATCGGCGCGTAGTACTGCAAACCGCCGGCGGTAGGCCGCAGCAACGGGTTCAGGCCGGTCAGCGAGGGGTTGGCCTTGGTCAGCATGGTTTCGGCACCGTTGACGTTTTTCAGGCCTGCGTCATAGGCCAGCTTGATCGTGGCCGCCGATGGCAAGGCATCGCCCGGCCAGAAAATCAGCTTCACCGGTTTTTCCGGGGAGGTCAGTTGCTGGTTGATGTAATCACGCGAGCCAAATACCTCGCGACGGAAATCCAGCTTGTCGTAACCCGGTATGGCCATTTTCAAACCATATTCCGGGTTGAAGCCTTCGCGTTTCTGCGCCACTTCCGGCTGCATGAAAAACGGATGGCTGAAGGTGTGCGTGGCGACTTCGACTTTCGGGTTGGCGAACAACTCGCGGGCGATGGGCTCCAATTCCCGGGCCAGAAACGGAAACATCCCCCGCGGGGAAATCTCACCCTCGACGATCGACACCGAGGTCAGGAACGGGTTGGGCTCAATGAAATCGTCGAGCACCTGTTTGCCCGCGTAGGGTGTGCCGCGCACTTCGGCGCGCGACGGGAAACCATCGCCATCGATGTGCACCGTGGCAATGCGCCGACCATTTTCCGTGGTGGTGTCCGGGCGCGGTTGCAGCGGCAAACGCAGGCTTGCCTGGAGGAACGCGAACGGATCGAGAATCCAACGGCTGCGTTCGTTGTTGGTTTCCAGGATATAAGGCGCCAGGGCCAGGCCGCCCCAACTGGCGACAGCCACCGGGGCAAACGTTTGGCCGCCTTCGCCAGTCAACAGCAATGCGGGTTTAGGGCCGTCGGGTAAAACGGAAACTGCAGTCAGGTCACGGGATCGGGGTTGCACCGGTGCTTCGAACGCCCCAAGCAGCGCCTTGTCCTGATAGGTGATCGTCAACGGCTGCGTGGCAGGCGGCGCTCCGCGATTGAGCCCCAGACGCTTGAGCAGCACTTTGTCTTCAACTGGCAGGCCGGCGAAAAATACCAGCGGCACTTGTTCGTCCAGACGCTTGCCCAACCAGCGATTGAACGCCGTCGCGTCCTGCGGCGGGCCGCTGGTCATCCAGGTAATAATCCCCGCGTACAAACCGCTGAAGCGGTGCTCCGGCAACGTATCGTCGGCGGCCAGGTAATCCACGCGATATCCCAGGTATTCGAGCAGGCCGCCGAGCAACGTGTGCCCGGCGTTGCGGATCAGGTCGCCTTCACGCGGGTCGTAGACCAGGGCGACTCGACGCGGCTGGACTTCGATGCTGCTGATGCCCATCGAATCCAGATCGGGCGTGCCGATGTACGGAATGAATCCTTCTTCGCGCAGACGCTTGGCCAGCTTGCGCGCTTCATCGCGACGCTCGGGCGGCAAGTAGTCGATTGCCACCAGCGGGATACCTTTGGCGCGCAGGGGTTGCAGCTGGGTTTCCAGCCACTGGCGATCCGCTTCCGGCACCGGACGATAACGCTTGGCGGATGCATCCCACCCGGCGTGGATGGATTCCACGGCAACCGCGGCGGCCACGCCATCGAGTTCCGGCAGCACTTCGAAACCACGGTTGAAAAACAGCTTCAGGTTCGGCTGGCTCTTGTGCAATTCGCGCAGGAAACTGGCGAGGGCCAGGCGTTGCTTTTCCCGCTCGCCTTCCGGCATCAGCTGGAAGCTGTCGAGGGTGTCGAGGAACAACCCGGCGTAACCTTGAGCCTCGAACGCCTTGGCGCGGCCGAGCAAATGCTCACGCCAGGCTGGCGAGGCGAGGTCCATGACCTGGCTGTCCCAGGCGCTGTTGCGCACCGGGCTGACGGCTTTACCCAGGCCCGCCTTGTCGATGGCCGCCTTGTTGCCGCTGAACTCGCCAACCGACAGATAAGCGAACGGCTGGCTGCCCAGCTTGCGCAGGGCTTTGACATCGCCCGCCGTCAAATGCCCCGGCTCGACCACTGACCAGTCGAACTGGGCCAGCTCGGAAATGGGCGGTTCGTCGGCATACCAGAAGGTCACGCTGGAGGGTGGCGTCAATACGGCGGCCTGTACGGCGGGCCCGCTCACGCACAATGCCAGAGCGGCTAACAGTCGCTTGGCGACCGAGCGGACACGCGTCCTGCGAAAAACGATTTCCATAACTCACTCTTGAATTGACTGAACCAGTACCACTGAACCCGGAACGATAAACCGGCCGGGTTACAGACTGCGGATGAGTTGCGCCAGCCCCTTGCCGATGGAAGTCGGTTCGGGGAGATTGAAGCGCTCAAGCAGACGGTCGTTGTTGGCGCGCGAGTGGCGAATGTCGCCCTGGCGTGGCGCCTGATAATTCACCGTCAACGGGTTGCCGGTGGCACTTCCCAGTTCAGCGATCAAATCGTTGAGGCTGGTGGAACGGCTGAGTCCGATGTTGACGGCCCCAGGACGCGGCTCCTTCGTTTCCACGGCCTGCAGCAAAATGCGCACCAAGTCCTGGACATAGACGAAATCGCGGGTCTGCTCGCCATCGCCAAAAATCGACACCGGCTGCTTGTTCAGCGCCCGCTCGGTGAAAATGCTGATCACACCGGAATACGGCGAAGACGGATCCTGGCGCGGACCAAAGATATTGAAGAAGCGCAGAATCACGGGTTCCAGGCCATGTTCCCGGCGATAGAAATCCAGGTAATGCTCACTGGCCAGTTTGTCGCTGGCATACGGCGTGAGCGGCGACTTGGGGGTTTCTTCGTCGATGGCCGAACCTTCGCCATTGTTGCCATAAATGGCGGCGCTGGAGGCGAACACCACCCGTTTGATCCCGGCTTTCAACATGCTTTCACAGACGTTGAGAGTGCCAACGAAGTTGCTTTGGTGGGTGCCTACCGGATCATCCACCGATGCTTGCACCGACGCCACAGCCGCCAAATGGATGACGGCACTGCAATCGCGCATCGCCTGCATTACGGCGGCACTGTCGGCAACATCACCGATGACCAGGTTCAAATTGGCATTATCCATCGGCAAATTACTGACTTTGCCCGTGGACAGGTTATCCAGTACGCGAACCTTGTATCCCTTGGCCAGCAACGCTTCTACAAGATGCGACCCGATAAATCCCGCCCCGCCAGTGACCAGTACTCGCTCAACGAACATGAAATTTCTTCCTGAAGATTCAAGCGGATACTAGTGTTGGATGTCCGCTAACGGTGGTGCTGGTTTAATCGTATACGAATGTAAAACGCGTAAAACCACCCGGTCATAACCGGCAGTTTTATGGCGGTAGGCCATCAAAACGCGGCCGATAATGGGAGATCGGACGAGCACTGTCAATAGGTTGTCTATTTCGTCGCCGAACGGCGTGAAGAGTCAAAATAAAGCCATTTTTTTGACGGCATTAATCGGATCCAACCGGAGTTTCACATGCCCAAGCCTTACTTATCATCGACGTACAACCCAGCTTCGCCCCGCCACAATGGCTCATCGAGGGCATTCGCGCGCTCGTTGGCACACTGCCCAGCGTCGCCACCGTCGAACGCCACGACGAAGCGAAAACGCCGTTCCAGAAACAACTCGGCTGGCACCCCGCCGCGGATGACGACAGCCTGATTGAAGCCGACCGTATCTTCATCAAGCACGGCTACGCGCCAACGCCTGAAACGATCGAGTACCTGAAAAGCCTGAACGTGGATCGAGTCCTGGTGTGCGGCCTGCAAACCGAAACCTGCTGCCTGGCGGCCGGGTTTGCACTGTTCGATGCGGGGTTGCAGCCGACGCTGATCACCGATTTGACGGTGGGGTCGTCACTGGATCGGTCGGGAGGGTTGGGGGTGCGGCTTTGGGAGCATCATTTTGGGGCGGTGGTGACATCAAACCGGCTTTGATCAGAATGCGGTTGGATAACTCAAGATAAGTGCAGAGGCAGTGTTCAATGTAGAAGCGTGAGTTGGGCAGTTCCCCTATCTTTTCACGTTACATCTTGAAATCTGCACCTGGCACACGCTGAACGCCTTTCAATGAGTTCTCGGTAAGCACGAACAACGCTCGTATATGAGCCACTAAAAACGTCCAGAAATCCGGATCATTAACGGTCTGTGTCACTAACTCACGCGGGAGGAATCGGCTCATTTCCTTTCGAAAGTCGACAACGATTTTCGGATCAGCATCCAGCAACATGGAACGCTCCTTGAACAGGCTCAAGAACTCACTCTGGTCGCTGTGGTGATCACCCAGTTTTTTTGTAATCAGTTCAAGTTTCGGCGTGGTCCCTTGTTGACGCAACCAAACCATATCCCAGAGATCACGATTCTTGATTCGGTTAGGGCGCAACGCAAAAGCCACGATTTTGTCCACGTAGATTTCCTCTCGGGTTTGAGCCTGGAGGATCAGGCCGCTTGTACCCATTTCTACCCCATAAGGGTTGAGTAGAAGCATTGGCTGGGGCTGGTAGCTTGGAATTGCACACACATCGATATTGATACGCTGAGGTGGAAGATCTCTACGACCTGGCCGGGTTTGCACCTTCAGCTTCCAAGTGTCGACATTTCCTGTTTCACGAACAGGTTCGCTGACCTCGACCTCAAGCCCGTATTTGATTTTCAGTGTGCTGACCAACACATGGGCAAGTTCAGTCAGGTTGTCGCGATTGAAATCCGCGCCACCGGTAAAATCCAGGTCCTCGCTCAAACGGTTGGAACCATAGCAGGCACGCAAGCAGGTACCGCCAATAAAGGTCAGCCGGGCGAGCATGCCAGCCGAACTCAGCGCCAGCATGATGTCATGGTGCAATAGCTCCTTTTCCACAACGACTCGCAATGACGCCAGATCTTGCCTGTTTTTCAGCGCCTCATTCACCAGCTCATCAAACAAGCTCATCGACAACGCTCCAATCGATCAAATCCATGTTTCGTTTTGCGATCCTCATGTCTCGCAATGCCTGTTGTGGTGCTGCACGCCACAGTCGACAACGTGCGTCATAGTGGAGCTGTCCGACCAAATCCTGGGCTTTCTGGCGAGTGTGTATGAATTCGATCGTGCCCCAGCGACCGCATGAAATGGTGTTGCTACGTCCGGATGACATCAGCGTGATCCAGTTGATAGGGATCTGCGAAATAACGCCGCAATCACTCAATGCCGTTTCAAGACTGATGTAGTTGAACTGCATCGCACGTAATCTGGCGGCGGCATGAAAGAGCACCAATCCGCTGGAGGCTTGCATCCCTTCAAACAGATAAAGACCTCGACACACTCGCGTCAGATATCCTTCGGAAGCTATTCGGCTCAATAAGGTTTTATAGGCCCCCTCGGACAGATCTGGCACCAATGCCCTGAGATCGTCTGGTGTAAACAGATAGCGTTCGTCGCTGGCCAAATGAGTCAGTTTCCGGAGGAGTCTTCCCATCGGTTGATTCGACTTTGAGGACGTATGCATGACCAAACACTCAACAGAAGGTTTCAATTAATGTAACTTACTGTTGAGTCAATCGAAAAGCGAACTGTATTACCGTCCTACTCATCAGCGATCAAGCTCGCCCTTACCGAGCTCTCGAATATGGGACGCCAATCTAGTCTCACTTTTGCTCAAGGAAAGGTTCGGAGAATTGCGTGCCTGACTCAATGACCGTTCAAGGTGTTTTTCGGCCGCCACAGCATTCCCTGCAACGAATTCCCGAAATGCGAGACAGCGGGGCCGAAGTGAAGGACAACACCAGTCGACTTCATCACTCAACAAATCGTCTCGCAGCTCTCCCGTGCACCTTAAAAGCATGGCCTTGGAGAAACCCAACTCAATTTGCAAGATCGAGATCAACAGTGCCAGTGACCCCAGATTGTGCGACGACGCCTCCAGCAGGGTTTGCAAATCATGGCCCTGCTGTGTGGCAGCATGCCAATCTCCCTGACTTTGCAGAGCATTCAAGCGGTACCAGATAGCAAGCAATGGTGCAGGCATCGGCTCAGACGTGAGCAACGCGATGTCGTCATCTGGTAACTCTTCACTGGGTGTCCCGGCAACAGAAAGTGCCAACAACCGCGCATTCGCAAGCATCGGAATCTGCTCCTCCTTGACCAGACACCATGCGATCAGTCCAGCACCGTCACTGCTGCCACCCAAGTAAGTCGGAATCAGATTGGAAACCCCCATTGCAATGTTGCTGACACCGAGAGCCAACATGAACATTCGCATCGTTTCCTGTGACGAAAAGCCAACACCGATGCAAAGGCACCCGACGACCAGGTTTGCCAGCGGCCCCATTACAATCATGACGATGAATTGCCGACTCATAGGCAGGCGAGGGTCAGCCGCGGCCATGATATAGCCACCCAATTTTGATCGTTTCGGCTGAGGCGACCATCGCATACGCCAACCACGCCGTAGCGGGAGCAGTTCTACCGCTGCAACCCGCACTGCCAGTACAGTCATGTGACTCCACTTCGCCCCCAGATAGTGGCCGCCTTCATGGATGCAAGTACTCAGGATGATCAATACAACGGTCAAGACCGTCGCCCAAAGGGGAGCAAAGTCCGAATCGATGCCAATGCCGAGGATGAAGGCAGTCGCCAGCACTCCACTTACGGACACTATCGTCTGCGATAGCGAAAGCAGTTTAAGCAAGCTCATTACCCATTTGTTGCCCATCATTGAATGCTTGCCGCAGTGACCGAGATAGGCCTGCGACTTTAGGTGGTGATGACCTCCAGCCTCAACCGCCAAACTGCGTAGGAACGAGGTAGGAGACGCGAAGGGAAAGTCCTACAGAAAAACCGCGAAGCGTGATGACCCATTGCAAGTACAACTTCTGGCGCTGGCTGAGTTTCGATTCGCGCGTGTACCTCGCAATGGATGCCCCCCATTGACCGGCACATGAACTTTTCTTCACCCCACCTTAATGCCACACCCTGTACATTTCCCTCGCTCATTCAAGAAACTACGGTTTGCCCGCCCTCCCGCGGGCTTTTTTTTGCCTGTAGATTGGTCGTCATTCCCCCATTGGAGCGCCAGATGACGATCCTCTCCCTGCCCTGCAAACGCGTGACACTGGCGATCCTGAGCCCCAGCCAGGCGGCGCTGGAAAGCGATTTCTATCGACGTAACCACGCACACCTCGCGCCTTGGTCACCGGTTCGAGCGGACGATTACCACAGCCCGGAAAGAATCCGTTCGCGCCTGGCGCAACAGGCCATGGCCTTCGATGAAGGGTATGCAGTGCATTTCGCCGTGCTGGATCGCGACAGCGAGCAAATGATCGGTGCGTGCAATTTCAGCGGCATCGTTCGCGGGGCGTTTCAGGCGTGCTATCTGGGCTACCACATTTGCGAGTCCCGACAGGGTCAGGGGTTGATGCGCGAAGCACTCGAAGCGGGCATCGGCTATATGTTCGAAACCATGAACCTGCACCGGATCATGGCCAACTACATTCCCGGCAATGAACGCAGTGCGCGGTTGCTGGAACGGCTGGGATTCGAGCGTGAAGGGTATGCCAGGGACTATCTGAACATTGCCGGGCGCTGGCAGGATCATGTGTTGACGGCGTTGGTCAGCAGGGTTTGGGAGGATCCGGATCGGCAATGGTCGCGGCGTTTGGGTTAACGCGCCCACACCGCGTTATCGTTCTTCGTCGGAACGCCGCCCGGAGCCGGCTCTTCAACCTTGCGCAGCACCGGCCTCTCCAGCCGCGCCCGCCCATAAAACGCCAGCGCCGTCAGCAAACAGGCCAACCACACAACGATCCCGGCCCAGAAGGTGTGGGACATGTAGTGCCAACCTTGCAGCACCCGCGTTGTGCCATACACGAAACCCAGCCCCAACGAGCCATACATCAGCGCTTTGGAATAACGCCAGCGATAACGTCGCGCGACAAAATACAGCGCCAGCATGGTAAAGCCCCCGGACGCATGCCCACCCGGCCAGCATCGGCCCTCGCCGGCTACCTTCAGTAAATCGAAATTCTCGAACCACTCCTTGTGCTCGATCTTGCCGCCGTATTGCGTCGTTTCAATCGGGCAATACACGCTGGTGTGGCCTTTGAGGTAGTGGATCAGCCCGGTACTGATGGCAAACGCAAAAACCACGTAGAGAAAATCACGGCGATGTTTGCTGGCAAACCTCAGCGCAGGCGCGACTTTGATCTTTTCCAGGAACGCGAAAAGCTTCGAATGCCTTCCGGCCTTTAAAATCGGCCAGAGAAACGACAGCAAGGTCCCCATGATCGCCAACTCACCGGTCCAGTTCGGAATGATCCGCGCCCATTTATGGGTGATTTTTTCGAACAGGTGCACGTGGTCGAGCGGGAAGGTCTGCGTCACGGGATCATAAAATAGATCGTTGAAGGCGATATCGATTCTGGTCAGGTCAAACACCAGGAACACCAAGGCCGCACAAACCAGCGGAATACCCAGGTTCAACCCGTAGAAACGGGCGCGTGAGGAAGTCGGCATCGTGTTTTCCGATCCAGAGGATGAATTCATTGGGTGGTTACCGAGCGCCAGTCCGAGGCTTCGATGTAGCCGAGCATGCGCGGCGTGTGGAGCATGTCGGCAGAGACAAACAGCGAAGCGCCATAACCCAGGGTCGGGTTCGGTAACTTCAAGTCCTTCTCCAGTTGTGCCATGCATTCGCTGTGGGTCACCAGGATCAGGTTGCGTCCGACGAGTTTGTGCGCCAGGGCATCGCGTAGCATGGTGCCCTTGCAATTGATCAACCAATCATCATGGCTACCGACCTTGTTGAACATGTAGCCGGCGGTTTGCACCGTGCGCCTCATCGGGCTGTTGAAGATGTCAGCCTTGTCCAGCCCCAACTGCTCGAATTGCGCGCCGACGGCCACCGCCACACTGCGCGAACGCTCGGTGATCCCGTCGTTGCCGCTCAGGCAAGGGGCGCGTGAGTGGTCACAGCGCTCGACATGGCGCACGAGCACGATCATGTCGCCTTTTGCCCAGCCCGCTTGCAGCGCCCGGACACCGGCGACATTGTCATGGGCCAGGTCAGGGATGGCGGTTGGTCGCAGCAAAAACAGAGTCAAGGGGATGACCAGCAGCGCCGAGGCCAGCACCACGGCGGCATTGCGATAGCGGGCCAAGCCGCCCGGATCAATCGAGCGGCTTACTCCAAACAGATTCAGTCTCAATTCCACATCTAGCCGCCTCGCCGGCATGCATCACTTCATTTGATGCGGCGAGGGTAGGGACAAGGGCGTGGGCAGGCAGTGAAACGCTTGTGAAAAAAAGCTTAAAGGCTGCGATAAAGACGCAAAAGCCTGTGCTTGCAAAATCCGTCCAACAAAATCCTTTCAGCTCTCGCGGTTGCTGCCGATAACCCCCTTCTACACCCCCTGCTGGCACCTAAAAACAACAATCTTCCAGCCAACCGACGATCGAGAAGCACCACGTTCCTGGAGGAATTTTGATGAATAGCTGGTTCGGCAACATCAGCGTGAACCTGAAACTGGGCCTGGGGTTTGGCCTGGTCCTGGCCCTGACCTGCGTCCTCGCCCTGACTGGCTGGACCAGCCTCGGCAGTTTGATTGACCGCAGCAACTGGATGAGCGACATCACCCAGCTCAACGCCGGCCTGACCAAGCTGCGCGTGGTGCGTTTGCAATACATGCTGACCAACGGCGACGAAACCACCGCCCAGAATGTGCAGACCAGCCTTGAAGCCTTTTCCGCCCAGCAGCAGGCCTTGCTGGTGAAATTCAAGAGCCCGGAAAACCTCAAGCTGCTCAAGGAGCAAGGTAGTGTCATCGACGCCTACAAGGCGTCGCTGAACAAAATGCGAGGTGCCTATCGCGCCGGCAACAGTGCACGGGACGTCATGACGGCCAACGCGGAAACTGCCAACACGCTGATCAACAGCTTGAACACCCGTGTGCAACAACTGCCGCCGAGCGATCAACGTTTCGAGCAGTTCCAGGCCATCACCGCCGCCAAGGAAGCCTTCCTGCAGGCTCGCTACGAAGTGCGCGGCTACACCGCCACCACCAACGCCGAAACCGAACAGAAAGCCGTCGCCCAACTGGACACGGCCATCGCCAGCGTGAAGCAGCTCAACGTGCATTTCGCCGACGTGCAACCGGATGCCCTGCCGCAGCTGGAGACCGCACTGGGCAACTACCGCAATGCCCTGCAGGCTTATAAAGCCGCGAGCAACGATGTGGTGCAGTCGCGCAAGGAAATGACCGACCAGGGCGCCGCCATCGTCTCCCTGAGCGAGCAGCTGTATCAGATCCAGCTCGACCGCCGCGACGCCGAAAGTACCAAGGCCCGCACCCTGCAACTGGTCAGCACGCTGCTGGCATTGTTGGTGGGCATCATTGCCGCCGTGCTCATCACTCGCCAGATCACTGGCCCACTGCGCGATACACTGGCCGTGGTCAATCGCATCGCCAGCGGCGACCTGTCCCAGGACGTCAACGTCACCCGCCGCGATGAACTCGGCGTGTTGCAGCAAGGCATTGCGCGCATGGGCGTGACCCTGCGTGACTTGATCAGCGGGATCCGCGATGGTGTGACCCAGATCGCCAGTGCCGCCGAAGAACTGTCGGCGGTGACCGAGCAAACCAGCGCCGGCGTGAATAGCCAGAAGGTCGAGACCGATCAGGTCGCCACGGCCATGCACGAAATGACTGCGACCGTTCAGGAAGTTGCTCGCAATGCCGAACAGGCCTCGCAAGCCGCCGCGGCTGCCGACGGCGAGGCCCGTGAAGGCGACAAAGTGGTCAACGAAGCCATCGCGCAGATTGAGCGCCTGGCCAGCGAGGTGGTGCGTTCCACCGAGGCCATGAGCGTATTGCAGCAGGAAAGCGACAAGATCGGCAGCGTCATGGACGTGATCAAGGCTGTGGCCGAACAGACCAACCTGCTGGCACTGAACGCCGCCATCGAAGCGGCGCGTGCCGGTGAGGCCGGTCGTGGTTTTGCCGTGGTGGCCGACGAGGTTCGCGGCCTGGCCCAGCGCACGCAGAAGTCCACCGAAGAAATCGAAGACTTGGTCGCCGGCCTGCAAAACGGTACGCAACAAGTGTCGGCAGTGATGAACAACAGTCGCGTGCTCACCGACAGCAGCGTAGCCCTGACCCGCAAGGCCGGTGAGTCACTGGAAAACATCACCCGCACGGTGTCCAACATCCAGTCGATGAACCAGCAAATCGCTGCCGCCGCCGAGCAGCAAAGCGCCGTGGCCGAAGAAATCAGCCGCAGTATCATCAACGTGCGCGACGTGTCGGAACAGACCGCTGCGGCCAGCGACGAGACGGCCAAGTCCAGTGTTGAACTGGCGCGGTTGGGGAACCAGTTGCAGATGATGGTCAGCCACTTCCGCGTTTGACCTTGGGTCAGCGGTTAATGAGAGATCCATTCGCGGGCAAGCCCGGTCCCACAGGTTCAGTGAGCAACCTGTGGGACCGGGCTTGCCCGCGATGGCGATGTATCTGTCACCAAAGAAATTCAGACACTGATCGCATTGGTAAACACCAAACGGTTACCGAACGGATCGCTGATGGTCATGTCCTGGCTGCCCCACGGCATCGCCTGGATATGCGGGCGGGAGAATGGATAGTCCTTGGCCAGCAGTTGCTGTTGGAAGGCTTCCAGTTCATCGGTCTCGATGCGCAAGGCCGAGCCCGGTGTCGCATCGCCGTGGTGTTCGGACAGGTGCAACACGCACTCGCCCCGAGACACTTGCAGGTACAACGGGAAGTTGGCTTCGAAGCGGTGTTGCCAGTCGATCTTGAATCCAAGGAAGTCGACGTAGAATTCAACAGCCTTGATTTCATCGAAGATCCGCAGGATCGGGGTGGTTTTGCCGAAGCTCATCGAGTTGCTCCCAGACAGAAATAGCCCACAGTGTAGCCGGGCTGTACGTCAGCAATTCGGCTGGGTGAAAGCATTCTTTAATCTCAATATGCCATCATTGTGATGCACGGCCCAAAACGTCATTGAAACCCGTCGCGCAGGTCCCCTTCCCGCGCCAGAAACCGCCCTTCCCTGCGCCCGTTCGCCTGACCGTCGCGGTAGCTCAGCACACCATTGACCCACACCCCTTCAATGCCTTCGGCTGCTCGTTGCGGATCATTGAAGTCCGCGACATCGCGAACGGTCGCCGGGTTGAACAACACCAGGTCCGCCCAATGCCCTTCACGGATCTCGCCGCGCTCCTTCAAGCCAAATCGCGCCGCCGATAATCCAGTCATCTTGTGCACAGCCGTGTGCAGCGGGAACAGGCCGACGTCACGGCTGAAATGTCCGAGCACCCGTGGGAAGGCGCCCCACAGCCGTGGATGTGGAAACGGGTCTTCCGGCAAGCCATCGGAACCGACCATCGACAGTGGATGCGCGAGGATTCGTCGCACATCAGTTTCGTCCATCCCGTAATACACCGCCCCGGCCGGTTGCAGCTGGCGGGCCACGTCGAGCAACGACAGGTTCCATTCGGCGGCGATGTCCATCAGGTCGCGGCCGCCCATTTCCGGGTGCGGCGTGGACCAGGTGATGGTGATGCGATGGGCATCGGTGACTTGCTTGAGGTCCAGGGTCGACGAGCTCGCGGCATACGGATAGCAGTCACAGCCCACCGGGTGGGTTTTCGCTGCCTGTTCCAGGGATGCCAGCAGTTGCGGACTGCGTCCCCAGTTACCGGCGCCAGCACATTTGAGGTGGGAAATGATCACCGGGGATTTCGCATGGCGACCGATCTGGAATGCCTCGTCCATGGCCTCCAACACCGGTTCGAACTCGCTGCGCAAATGGGTGGTGTAGACCGCGCCGAAGGCCGTCAGCTCTTCGGTCAGTTGCATGACTTCGTCGGTGGATGCCGAGAACGCGCTGGCGTAGGCAAGACCGGTGGACAAGCCCAGCGCACCAGCCTCCAGGCTCTCTCGCAGTTGCTCGCGCATCGCCGCTATTTCATCGGGGGTCGCCGTGCGAAACAGGTCATCGAGGTGGTTGCTGCGCAACGCGGTATGGCCCACCAGAGCGGCCACGTTCAGTGTGGTGTTCGCCGCTTCGACCGCGGCGCGGTAATCGCTGAATTTAGGGTAAACAAAGGCGGCGCAGGTGCCGAGCAGGTTCATCGGGTCCGGTGGATCGCCGCGCAAACTCACCGGTGAGGCGCTGATCCCGCAGTTGCCGACGATCACCGTGGTCACGCCCTGGCTGAGCTTGGGCAGCATCTGCGGCTGGCGGATCACCACCGTGTCATCGTGGGTGTGCACGTCGATGAAACCCGGCGCCAGCACGTGGCCCTGTGCATCGATTTCTTCGACGGCGCGGGCGTCGTGCAAATCGCCGATGCGCTCGATGCGACCATTGAGAATCGCCACGTCACCCGGATAACCGGGGCTGTTGCTGCCATCGATGATCAAGGCGTTGCGGATCAGCGTGTCGTACATCATGTCAGTCTCCCAGCGGCAAGTGATCGTCGCCGCCGCGGTAATCGTCCAGGGCGAGCTTGATCCGCCGCAGACGCTCTTGATTGTCTTGAGGATTGGCCAGTGCCAGCTCGGTGGCAAGCACATCGATGGCGAGCAACATGCCGTAGCGCGCCGCCGTCGGTTTGTAGATGAAGGAGGTTTCGGCGCTTTGCAGCGGCAGCACGATGTCAGCCAATTGCGCCAGCGGCGAGTCGCCGCGGGTAATGGCCAGAATCCGTGCGCCGTAGCTGCGGGCCAGCTCGACCGTTTCAATCAGCTCCGGGGTGATGCCGGTCAGCGAGCAGACGATGACCACGTGTTCGGCGCTGAGACTGGAGGCGGTGATGCGCATCATCACCGCGTCGTGGCAAACCGCAATCGGGTAGCCGAGTCGCACCAGGCGCACCTGCAACTCATCGCTGCACAAGGTCGAGCACCCCCCCATGCCAAAGGCATGGATCATCCGCGCCTTGCCCAGCAGTTTGACTGCATCGCTAAAGCGCGACTCGTCGAAGGCCGCCAGATGCTGGCGCAGGGTCGACTCGATGTCCCCCACGATCTGTCCGTAGAACGCTGATTGCTCAGGCGTGCCCGCCGGGTCGAGAAAGCGGCTGCCGACACCGCTGGCCTGGGCCAGTTGCAGGCGTAGATCACGCAAGTCGCGGCAGCCGACCGTGCGGGCGAAACGCGACAGCGTCGCCGTACTCACCTCCGCCCGCTGCGCCAGCTCATCGAGGCTGGCGGACGCGGCGAAGCCCACGTCGTCGAGCATCAGGCGGGCGATGCGTCCTTCACCGGCGCTGAAAGAATCCTGGCGGGCGCGAATCTGGTAAAGGATATCCATGGCAAGCGGCTCCGGCTAAATCAGGTAAGAAAGGCCAACGGTCAACGCGAAGGCAACCACTGAAATAATGGTCTCCAGCACGGTCCAGGTCTTGAAGGTCTGGGTGACCGTCATGTTGAAGTATTCCTTGATCAACCAGAAGCCGCCGTCGTTGACGTGGGAGAAAATCACCGAGCCGGCGCCGGTCGCCAGCACCAGCAATTCCGGGTGCGGATAGCCCAGGCCAATCGCCACTGGCGCGACCACGCCGGACGCGGTGGTCATGGCCACGGTGGCCGAGCCGGTGGCGATGCGCATTAACGCGGCGAACAGCCAGCCCATCAACAGCGGCGACAGGTGGAATTCGTGGGCCAGGCTGACGATCTGGTCGGTGACGCCGGCGTCCACCAAGATCCGGTTCAAGCCACCGCCGGCGCCTACCAGCAAGGTAATGCTGGCTGTCGGCGCCAGGCACTCGTTGGTGAACTTGAGGATCGACTCGCGGCTGAAGCCCTGGGCCAGACCGAGGGTCCAGAAGCTCAGCAAAGTCGCCAGCAGCAGCGCGATCACCGAGTTGCCGATGAACAGCAGGAACTGGTTGAAACCGGTGCCCGGCGTGGAAATCAGGTTGGCCCAGCCGCCGATCAGCATCAGCACCACCGGCAACAGAATGGTCGCCATGGTGATGCCGAAGCCCGGCAGGCTGTCGCGCGGTTCACGTTCGAGGAACTGGCGCTCCAGCGGGTTTTCCGCCGGCAGCTGAATGCGCGGCACGATGTATTTGGCATAGATCGGACCGGCGATGATCGCCGTAGGAATGCCGATCGCAATCGCATAGAGCAAGGTCTGCCCCACCGACGCCTGGTACACCTGCACTGCCAGCATTGCCGCCGGATGTGGCGGTACCAGCGCATGCACCACCGAAAGCCCGGCAACCATCGGCAAGCCGACCATCAGGATCGACACACCGACCCGTCGCGCCACAGTGAAGGCAATCGGCACCAGCAACACGAAACCGACCTCGAAGAACAGCGGCAGGCCCACCAGGAAGGCAATGCAAACCATCGCCCAATGCGCGTTTTTCTCACCGAAACGGTCGATCAACGTCCGTGCTACCTGCTCGGCACCGCCGGACTCGGCCATCATCTTGCCGAGCATCGTGCCCAGCGCCACCACCAGCGCGATATGCCCCAGGGTCTTGCCGACCCCGGCCTCATAAGCCCCGACCACACCGGACGGCGGCATTCCCGCGACCAACGCCAGACCGATGGAAATCAGGGTGATGACAATGAACGGGTTGAGCCGGTAACGGGCGATCAGAACGATCAGGGCAATGATGGCGATGGCGGCGTACACCAGCAGCCAATAGCCGAAGGACAGGGTCATGCGGTACTCCTCGAGAGGGTCACGTCGAAAGTTTTGTGAAACTCTTAAAACATTTCGAAGCATGTTTATCAAACGAGGTGAAAGTAATTTTCGTATAGAGGTAAGGAATGTCGCGGACGGATATGTGATGTCGCGATTAATGAAAATCGGACCGGCGAATTTTCATCGCCGGAAACGATCATTCCGTCAGTCGTGATTCACGCGTGCACGTTTGAGCAGCTTTTTGCAGCGCTCGGACAAGTGCAGCACCCGCAAGTGTTTGCCGGCTCTTTCGTAGCGCTCGCGCAGGGTCTTGAGCGCGGCAATGGCTGAGTAGTCGACGAAGCTCAAATGGCGGCAATCGATCGTCACCACCGACGGGTCGTTGGCAGGATCGAACTGATTGAGGAACGGTGTCGTCGAGGCGAAGAACAGCGTGCCGTGCATCAGGTACAGCTTGCTGCCGTCGGCTTCCAGGTGGCTGTCGGCGTAGAGCTCACGCGCTTGCTGCCAGGCGAAATTCAGTGCGGCAATGATGATCCCGCACAGCACGGCGGTGGCCAGGTCAGTGAACACGGTGATCACCGTCACGGCGATGATCACCAGCACATCATTGAGCGGCACCTTGTTGACCACCCGCAGCGAGGCCCAGGCAAAAGTCTGCTGCGACACCACGAACATCACCCCGACCAGCGCCGCCAATGGTATGCGCTCGATCAACGGCGACAGGAACAGGATGAACAGCAGAATCGACACCCCGGCCACCACGCCGGAGACGCGGCCACGTCCGCCAGAGCTGAGGTTGATCATGGTCTGGCCGATCATCGCGCAACCCCCCATGCCGCCGAATACACCGGACACCATATTCGCGGCCCCGAGCGCTACGCACTCGCGATCCGGGTAGCCACGGCTCTCGGTGATTTCGTCGGTGAGATTCAAGGTCAGGAGGGTTTCCAGCAAGCCAACCATGGCCATCAGGATCGCGTACGGCGCGATGATGCGCAGGGTTTCCAGGTTCCACGCAATATCCGGCAAGGCAAACGTCGGCAAGCCACCGGCAATGTGCGCCATGTCACCCAAGGTGCGAGTTGGCAGGCCGAGCAGATACACCGCCAGGCCCACCCCCAGGATCGCCACCAGTGCCGGTGGCACGGCGCGGGTCAGCCGCGGCATCAGATAGACGATGGCCATCGTCAGCAGCACCAGCCCGACCATCATGTACAGCGGTGTACCGCTCAACCAGGTTTCACCGCTCTTGAAATGCTCCAGTTGCGCCAGGGCAATGACGATCGCCAGACCGTTGACGAAGCCAAGCATCACCGGGTGCGGGACCATGCGCACCAGCTTGCCGAGCTTGAGCAAGCCGAACGCCAACATGATCAACCCGCCCAGCAACACAGTGGCCAGCAAATACTGCACACCGTGCTGCACCACCAACGCGACGATCACCACCGCCATCGACCCGGCGGCCCCGGACACCATGCCCGGTCGACCACCCAACAGCGCGGTGAGGGTGCAAATGATGAACGCGCCATACAGCCCCATCAGCGGATTGAGATGGGCTACCAGCGCGAAGGCGATGCACTCGGGCAGCAGGGCAAAGGACGTGGTGAGACCGGCCAGGATATCGGCGCGCAGGTTTTTTGGTTTCATGGAGGACCGCGGGGAGTAGCGAGATAAGAGTGTGCGGATGTTACGGAATCGAGGGCAGCCCGGCCAGCTTATGCGCCTGCGCCATGGCCGTGGTCATGTCGATGAACGACGCTTCGCCGCTTTCGACGAAGTAAAACGTGCCTGGGATATTCTTGGTCAGCGCCAGCAGATACAGCGACACCACGTCTTCGATATGCACGTTGGATCAGATGTTCCGGCCGGTAGTATCAGGGAGAGATCCCCGGTGAAAAATGCCTGCCGGCCCAATTCACTCTAGCCCTGGGATCACGAATCAGTCCTTGAAATCCGAGCTCGCATAAAGCGCCAACTTGCCCTGGATGAAATCCAGGAAACACTGGATCCGCAGGGCCAACTGCGAGTTACGGTAGTACACCGCGTTGATGGGCTGGCGATAACCGCTGTTGAACTCTGCCAGCAATACTTTCAAGCGCCCGGCACGAATGTCTTCGATGGTCATGTAGTGCGACAGGCTGGCGATGCCCTGGCCTTCCAGCGCCAGGTGGCGGATGGTCTCGCCGCTGGAGGCGCTGAGCGACGCCCGGATCGGCCAGCGATCACCGTGCACGTAGCGCAACGGCCATTGGTTGAGCCCTTCGTTCTGGGTGAACCCCAGCAGCGTATGCTCGGCCAGATCGGCCACTGCGGTCGGCGTACCGTGTTTTTCCAGGTAGGCCGGGCTGGCGACGATGTGTATCGGACTGCAACCCAGGGAACGGGCGTGCAGGGTCGAATCGGCGAGTGTGCCGATACGGATGGCGATGTCGGTGCTTTGCTCAAGCAGATCGATGATCAGGTCATTGCTGTTGAGTTCGAGCTGGATATCGGGATAGAGCCTGCGAAACTCATCGATGTAGGGCACGATGGCGTGCAGCATGAACGGTGAGGCGGCGTTGATGCGCAAGCGCCCGGACGGCGTTTGCTGGCGGGAGGACAAGCGTTCTTCGAGCTCGTCCATCTGATCGAGAATCAGCTTGGCGTGCTCGAAGAAATACTTGCCCTCCTCGGTGAGGTCCATGCGCCGAGTGGTGCGGTTGATCAACGTCGTATCGAGCTTGGCCTCCAGCCGCGACAGTGTCCGGCTGACCGCCGACGGCGTTTGCCCGACCTGCTCGGCCGCCGCGGAAATCGACCCGCACTCAATCACGCAGACGAAGATCTGCAACTCATCGGATCTGGCTTTCACGTGTGTCCCTTTATCGATCGTCGAACCGTTTTACAGTAGTCAGCAGACTCATGTGGCGAGGGGATTTATCCCCTCGCCACAAAAGCCCACAACCCACACACTCAGGCAATCGATAGTAGCCGAGCGTTACGCCTTAAGGCCAAACACCTCGGTCAAATGCTGCTCATAACGCATCACATCGACTTCGATATTCGGGCGCTTCATCACATCCACACAGAGAAATGTCGGCAAGCCCGTCATGCCGAGGAACTCGTTGGCCTTGTGGAACGGAAAGTACACCGCGTCCACGCCCTTGGCTTCGAAGAAGTCGGTCGGGTCATCGAAGGCTTGCTGCGGTGCGTTCCAGGTCAACGACAACATGTACTGCTTGCCCTGAATCAGGCCGCCGCTGCCGTACTTCTGCGACGCATCGGAACGGGTGCGGCCATCGCTGGCGTAGAGACTGCCGTGACCCTCGGTGAACACTTCGTCGATGTACTTCTTGACGGTCCACGGCGCGCCCATCCACCAGCCTGGCATCTGGTAAATGATCACGTCGGCCCAGAGGAATTTGGCGACTTCTTCAGCGACGTCGTAGCCCTCGTCGATGAAGGTGGTTTTGACATCCATGCCGCCACGGTCCAGCACGCTCAACGCCGCTTCGTGCAGGGTGGCGTTGTAGCGACCGTCGGAGTGAGCGAATTTTTTGCCGCCATTGAGCAACAGAACTTTTTTCATGGGTGGGTCTCGGGAAGGTCAGAAATGGATGGCGGCAGAATAGCGATGGGCTTCGCGCGGAATAAGCGCGCCTTTCGCAAAATTCATTTGACCCACACGCACGAATCGTCAGGAGATTGTTGCCTTAGACTTGGCACCAGTTCTGTACCGAGGAGACAATTTCATGAGTGAAATGCAAGGTTTCATCCTGCACGCCAAGACCCGTCCGGAAAAATCCGATGCTTTCGAAGCGTTCTTCAGCCGCCATGTGGAAGCGAGCCGTGCCGAACCCGGCTGCATCGAGTACCACATGCTGCGCGACAAACAGGACCCGAGCCTGTTTATCTTCTACGAGATCTGGCAGTCCCAGGCCCACCTGGACGTGCACTCGAATCTGCCACACATGAAGCAGTTTCTTGATCAGCGCGATGAGTACCTGGAACGGGACTTCGAGATCCGCGCCATCGAAATGATCAGCCCCCCCTCCAATAGCCGCTAGCGGCTAGCCGCTGATCAGCAAATGGCCGCCGAGTAATCCCAGGCCAACGAAGAACACACGCTTGAACAACACGGCGCTGATCCGCTGGCGCAGCCACTGCCCCAGCCACATGCCGAGCACCGCCGGCATCAGCGCCAGCAGCGATGCACTCAACTCGCCACCGCCGAGGGCGCCGCGCCATAACAGTCCGCCAGCCAGGGCCAGGGTCGAGACGGTGAATGACAGGCCCAGCGCCTGCACCAGCTCATCCTTGCTCAAACCCAGCGCTTGCAGATACGGCACGGCCGGAATCACGAACACGCCGGTGGCCGAGGTGATCACGCCCGTCAGCACCCCGCACAACGGACCGAGCCAAGGCTCGCTGCATCCGCCGACGCGCAGGGTAGGCAGGAACAACCCACTCAACGCATAGAGCAACAACGCCGCGCCCAGACCTCGCACCACCCAATGCCCTCCGGCCATGCCGATCCACAGCGTGCCCGCCCCCGTGCCGATGAAGATCGCCAATAGCATCGGCCACAGCCGTTTGATCAACCCGAGCAGATGCCCACCGAATGCCAGTTGCCAGACGTTGGTCAGCGTCGCCGGGATGATCAGCAATGCGGCAGCCTGCGACGGCGCCATAGCCAGACCGAGCAAGCCCATGGCGATGGTCGGCAACCCCAAGCCGATCACCCCCTTGATCATGCCGGCCAGCAGGAAGGTGGCAATGACCAGCAATGAAAGGGGCAGACCAAGGTTTTGGTAGAACGAGGCGAGTGTATTCATGGGGCTATCGTGAGCCCGGATTGGCCGGTTGAAAATCTGCCATATACTGAGGGTGCCTCTTCCCCGGCAAGAGGCTGAAGTGTGGGTGGAGGCTACTGACGCCTTCGCGAGCAGGCTCGCTCCCACATTTGAAATGCGTTCCCCTGCTCGCGAATATCGCCCAGACAACACATTTCCAAGGGCTGCCAATGCACTTCGACCTCACCGACCTGCGCCTCTACCTGAACATCCTCGACACCGGCAACATCACCGCCGGTGCCGCCCGCAGTCATCTGTCACTTGCAGCGGCGAGCGCGCGCATCCGCGCAATGGAAACGTCACTCGGCATTGATTTTCTGGAGCGCGGCCGCCGCGGGGTGACCCCGACACCTGCGGGAAAAGCCCTGGCACGGCACGCCCGCACCCTGCTGCAACACGCCGAGCGCATGCAACAAGACCTGGCCGAATACGCCAACGGCGTCAAAGGCCAGGTGCGATTGCTGTGCAACACCACGGCGATCACCGAATACCTGCCGGAGTTGCTCGCCGACTTCCTGCGTGATCACCCCAACCTCGACATCGACTTGCAGGAGCTGCCCAGTACGCGCATCACCCACGCCCTGCGCCAAGGCGCTGCGGACCTGGGAATCGTCTCCGATGCGGTGGACACCCACACCCTCGACACCCTGCCCTTTCGCGACGATCCGCTGGTGCTGATCATGCCGCCCGGGCATCCCTTGGCGGGTTGCGAACCACCGAGTTTCAGCGACACGCTGCTGCACCACTACGTCGGCCTGACCGCCAACAGCGCCTTGGCGGTGTACCTGGAAGAGCAGGCTTTGCACACAGGAATGCGCATGCAAATCCGTATCCGTGCCGAAGGCTTCGACGCGGTGATGCGCATGGTCGCGCACGGTGCAGGGCTGGGAATTGTGCCGCTGGCGGCCCTCCAGCGCTGGACGGTGGCTCAACCGCTGAAAAGCTTCGCGCTGAAGGAGCCATGGGCGCAGCGAAAACTGTTGCTGTGCGCACGCTCATTCGAGCATCTGCCCGGCTATGCCAGAGCCTTGTTCGAAGTGTTGCGTAGCGCAAACCGCCGTGAAAATCCTTGAAAATCACCGTTTGGCCCTACGCGTGGTTGTATAACGAAGAGGTGACCCGGAGTAACATTCGCCCTTTGAAATCAAGCCTGGCCACAACAACCAGAAGGGAACCAGATGGCGGATGAAATCTTGCAACAGGGGACGCTCAAGCGGGGGCTGAAAAATCGTCATATTCAGCTGATCGCCTTGGGTGGAGCCATTGGTACAGGACTGTTCCTGGGCTCGGCCGGGGTGCTCAAGTCCGCTGGACCGTCGATGATCCTCGGCTACGCGATTGCCGGGTTTATCGCGTTCCTGATCATGCGCCAGCTCGGCGAAATGATTGTCGAAGAGCCGGTGGCCGGTTCCTTCAGTCACTTTGCCCACAACTACTGGGGCGGTTTCGCCGGTTTCCTGTCCGGCTGGAACTACTGGGTGCTCTATGTGCTGGTGGGCATGGCCGAGCTGACCGCCGTCGGCAAGTACGTACAGTTCTGGTGGCCGGAAGTGCCGACCTGGGTCAGCGCCGCAGTGTTCTTCGTGCTGGTCAACCTGATCAATACGCTGAACGTCAAAGTCTTCGGTGAAATGGAGTTCTGGTTTGCGATCATCAAGGTCGTGGCCATCATCGGCATGATCGTCCTGGGTTGCTACCTGCTGATCAGCGGCACCGGCGGCCCGCAAGCCTCGGTGAGCAACCTGTGGGATCACGGCGGGTTCTTCCCCAATGGCTACAGCGGCCTGCTGATGGCAATGGCGTTCATCATGTTCTCCTTCGGTGGCCTGGAGCTGGTCGGCATCACCGCCGCTGAAGCCAGCGAGCCGCGCAAGGTCATTCCCAAGGCCATCAACCAAGTGGTTTACCGGGTGCTGATCTTTTACGTCGGCGCGCTGACCGTGCTGCTGTCGCTGTATCCGTGGGACCAACTGCTGCAGACACTCGGCGCGTCGGGCGATGCCTACAGTGGCAGCCCGTTCGTGCAGATTTTCGCCCTGATCGGCAGCGACACGGCCGCACAAATCCTCAACTTCGTGGTGCTCACCGCGGCGCTGTCGGTCTACAACAGCGGCGTCTACTGCAACAGCCGCATGCTCTACGGCCTGGCCGAACAAGGCGACGCCCCCAAGGTGCTGATGAAACTGAACAAACAGGGCGTGCCATTGCTGGCACTGGGCGTATCGGCGCTGATCACCATGCTGGCCGTGCTGGTCAACTACGTCGCGCCGCAGGAAGCGCTTGAGTTGCTGTTCGCCCTGGTAGTCGCGTCCCTGATGATCAACTGGGCGCTGATCAGCCTGACGCACCTGAGGTTCCGCAAGGCCATGGGTCAACGCGGCATCGTGCCAGGCTTCAAGGCCTTCTGGTCGCCGTACACCAACTACCTGTGCCTGGCGTTCATGGCCGTGATCATCTGCGTCATCTGGATGATTCCGCCAGTACGCGCCTCGGTGTACGCGATGCCGGTGTGGGTGTTGGTGATCTACGGTTGCTACCGGTTGCGCATGGCCAGGCATCGAAACCTGCCCGTGGCTCAGTAATCCCGCCCAATAAAACGCCCCGGCATTCGATGAATGCCGGGGCGTTTTTCATGGGGTGCACAGATCACCGAGCGCTTCTGGATACCTCAATGTCGAGCACAGACAACTCGGACAGCGCCAAGCCCGTCAGGATGCGCCTTCAGTTCTCTCCAACGCCCGGAGTCATCATGACCGCAAACGCACCGATTACCGTACTTCGCGACACCCACCCGCTGCCCGTACTCGACGCCTGCAAATGGGAGAAACTCGAAGGCGACCCGCACACCGTCAACCTCAACGCCTACACCAGTGAAGACGGCAGCAAGATCATGGGCACCTGGATCTGCACGCCGGGCAAGTGGTACGTGGAATACGTGAAGTGGGAATACTGCGATTTCCGCGAGGGGTACTGCATCATCACCCCTGAGGGCAAGGAACCGATCCATCTGCGTGCCGGCGATATTTTCGTCATCGAACCAGGGATGAAAGGCACCTGGGAAGTAGTGGAAACCGTACGCAAATATTTTGTGTTTGCCTGATCCCTTCACAAAACGACACTCGGTTACAAAAGCGACACCCACAATGAGTCGTTACCCAAGTAACGACTCGTTGCGTAATACACCCGCCATAAACGCACTTGCATCCCCTCCCGAACACCCAACCTACGCTCAAAATACCCGCGCTAGACGCTTCGCCGCGACATCGGCAGAATACTCGAAAACCAAGTGATTGCTTTCTGCCACTCCGTGACCCACTGGTTTTCATCACGAACGCAAAGCTTGCCTGTGTCGATTTCAGATACGGAGGTGGCGCGATCAGGTAACGGGAGCGCCGGACAAGCCGGGTAAGGTGGCGCTGCTTTTCACCGATATAACCACATCGCGATGATGGGTTTGACCAAAACGGCAGCGTCTGGAGGGCGCAACGTTCAGAAAGGGCATCCGGCAACCGTGACAATCACCGCCCCCATCAGCACGCTCAAATGTCGTTCACCAGAGAAAAAATAATGATTAGCCCCACCTCCAAGGATTCCAGTGGCCAATTGGCGCAGGGCTTCAAACCTCGTCACGTCACCATGCTGTCTATCGCCGGGATTATCGGCGCCGGTTTGTTCGTAGGTTCGGGGCATGCCATTGCGGCCGCTGGGCCGGCCGTGTTGCTGGCCTATCTGTTCTCGGGCTTGCTGGTCGTTCTGGTCATGCGCATGCTCGGTGAAATGGCGGTGGCCAATCCCGACACCGGTTCGTTCTCCACCTATGCCGACCAGGCCATCGGCCGCTGGGCGGGCTTCACTATTGGTTGGCTCTATTGGTGGTTCTGGGTGCTGGTGATCCCTATCGAAGCGTTGGCCGCAGGCCATGTGCTGAACCAGTGGTTTCCCCAGCTCGATGCATGGCTGTTCGCCCTGCTATCGATCATTGCGCTGGTGATCACCAATCTGTTCAGTGTGTCCAAGTACGGCGAATTCGAATTCTGGTTCGCCATGGCCAAGGTCGTGGCAATCATTGGTTTCATCGGCGTGGGTTTCGCGGTGCTGATGGGCTGGATTCCCGATCGGGAAGTCAGCGGCTTGAGCGGTCTGATGGCTGAAAACGGCGGGTTCGCGCCCAATGGCCTGTCGGCGGTCGTGGGCGCCTTCATCACCATCATGTTCAGCTTCATCGGTACCGAGGCGGTGACCATCGCCGCCGCCGAATCCGACAACCCGTCGCAGAACATTGCCAAGGCCACGCGTTCGGTGATCTGGCGCATCGGCGTGTTTTATCTGCTGTCGATTTTCGTGGTCATCTCCGTAGTGCCCTGGAACGATCCGCTGTTGGCCTCGGTAGGTTCCTACCAGCGAGCGCTGGAAATCATGAACATCCCCCACGCCAAGTTCATGGTGGACGTGGTCGTGCTGATCGCCGTGGCCAGTTGCATGAACTCTTCGATCTATATCGCCTCGCGCATGCTGTACTCGCTGGGGCGTCGTGGCGACGCGCCGAAAGCGCTGAAGGCGACCTCCTCCGAAGGCGTGCCACGGGCGGCGGTCATCGCCAGCACGGTGTTGGGGGCGGCGATTACCGTCTGGAGCTACTTCATGCCCGCCGGGTTGTTTGAGTTCCTGCTGGCCAGCTCCGGCGCGATTGCCTTGCTGGTGTACCTGGCCATCGCGGTATCGCAGTTGCGCATGCGCCGGATGCTGCGCCGACAGAACGTCGAGCTGGCCTTTCGCATGTGGTTGTTCCCATGGCTGACGTGGCTGGTGATCGCGTTCATTTGCGCTGCGCTGGCAGTGATGATGATTTCCCCGCAACACCGTACTGAAGTGTCGACGACCATTGGCCTGGCACTGGCGATTTCCTTTATCGGCCTGGTCACGTCGCGTCACCCTGCGCAGTCTGCGACGGCGACGTCCGTGGGCTAACTCAAGAGAGACTCCGGTTGCGCACCCTGGTGGCACGGCGTTCCACCGAGCGATGAGCGTGCCCGGTCGGAAATGGATCGACCTTTGCCAGCGTGCAAATGCGTGATCGAACCTGGCCCTGATCCTTTTCACGCATAAAAAACCGGGAAATCACCCGACGTGATTTCCCGGTAAATGTCGATGCGCACATGCTGTACCTGTGGGAGCGAGCAGGCTCGATCCCACACATTTCTAACTCAAACCCAACTTGTCGCAGCCGCCCGTTACTGCGGTTTGCGATAGCTGTTGATGATCGCCGAGAAGTCGTTACCCCCTTCCCCACGCAAACTCATCGCCTGATACAACTGCTGGGCCACAGCACCCAGCACCACCGGCTGGTGCGCCTGACGCGCCGCTTCCGTGGCGAGCCCCAGATCCTTGAGCATCAATTCCGCACCGAAGCCGCCGGTATAGCCACGCGAGGCTGGCGCCGTTTCGACGATGCCAGGCCATGGGTTGTACATCTCCGAACTCCAGCAACGCCCGGTGGAGCTGTTGATGATGCCGGCCAGCACTTGGGTGTCGATACCCAATGCGTCGCCCAGGGCCATGGCCTCGCTGACACCGACCATGGAAATCCCCAGCAGCAGGTTGTTGCAGATCTTCGCGATCTGCCCGGTGCCGACTTCACCGCAGTGGACGATGTTGCGCCCCATCTGCGCCAGCACCGGTTGCAAGGTGGCGAACAAGTCCGCCGTCCCGCCGACCATGAAGGTCAGCGTCCCGGCCGCCGCACCACCGGTGCCACCGGAAACCGGCGCATCGGCCATGGCCACACCCTGCTTGGCCGCAGCAGCGGCCACGTCACGGGCGGTCTGCGGGTCGATGGTGCTGCAATCCACCGCCGGCACACCCTTGCCGATACCGGCGAGCACACCGTCCTCACCGAGCCAGACACTGCGCACATGCACGGCAGCCGGCAGCATGGTGATCACCAGTTCCGCGCCCTGTGCCGCTTCCCGGGCCGACGCACTGATGCTGCCACCCAGCTGTTCCAGCTCTGCCAACACGGCCTTGTTCAGATCGACCAGGCGCAATGAATGGCCAGCCTTGATCAGGTTGCGCGCCATCGGCGCCCCCATGTTGCCGAGACCGATAAAAGCGATTTTCATGTCCGGCTCCTTAACGCAAGTTGATGGTGGTGTTCACACCGTCGTTGACGCTGTCATCGTCAAACCAGCGGCTGGTGACGGTCTTGGTCTGAGTGTAGAACTGCACCACTTGCTTGCCATATGGGCCGAGGTCGCCGAGTTTGGAACCACGGGAACCGGTGAAGCTGAAGAACGGAACCGGTACTGGAATCGGAATGTTGATGCCAACCTGGCCAACGTCGATCTCGGTCTGGAATTTGCGCGCCGCTGCACCACTCTGGGTGAACAGGCCCGTGCCGTTGCCGAACGGGTTGGCGTTGACCAGGGCAATGGCCTCATCGAGGGTGGCGACTTCCAGCACCACCAGCACCGGGCCGAAGATTTCCTGGGTGTAGATCTGCATGTCGGTGGTCACGCCGGAGAACAGAGTCGGGCCGACAAAGTTGCCCTTCTCGTAACCAGGTACCGAGATCTCGCGACCGTCCAGTTCCAGCTTGGCGCCTTCCTTGATGCCGCTTTCGATCAGATCGAGAATCCGCGCCTTGGCTTTTTTCGAGATCACCGGCCCCACATCGGTACCCGGCTCGCTGCCGGCATTGACCTTGAGCTTCTGCGCCAGAGCCTTCAGGTCCGGCAGCCATTGCTTGGCCGCGCCCACCAACACCACCACAGACGTGGCCATGCATCGCTGCCCGGCCGCGCCGAAGCCGGCACCCACCAACGCATTCAGTGCCTGTTCGCGATTGGCATCCGGCAGCACCACGGCGTGGTTCTTGGCGCCCATCATCGATTGCACGCGCTTGCCGTGCTTGCCGGCCAGGTCGTAGACGTGAGTACCGACCGCGGTCGAACCGACGAAGGAAACAGCCTTGATGTCTTTGTGGGTGCAGAGCCTGTCCACCACGTCCTTGCCGCCATGCACGACGTTGAGCACACCGGCCGGAATGCCGGCTTCGATGGCCAGCTCCACCAGCAGCATGGTCGACATCGGGTCCTGTTCGGATGGCTTGAGTACGAAGGTATTGCCGCAGGCGATGGCCATCGGGAACATCCACAGCGGGATCATCGCCGGGAAGTTGAACGGGGTGATGCCGGCGCAGACACCAATCGGTTGGCGCAAGGTGTAAGTATCAACACCGCCGGCAACGTTTTCAGCGAACTCGCCCATTTGCAGGCTGCCGATGGAGCACGCGTGCTCGACCACTTCCAGACCACGGAAAATATCGCCTTCCGCGTCAGCAATGGTTTTGCCCTGCTCTGCGCTCAGGACCGCGGCGATACGTTTGGAATGCTCGCGAATCAGCGCCTGGAGCTTGAGCATGATGCGCATCCGCGCGCCGATCGGGGTCAGCTTCCAGGTCTGGAAGGCGCGATGGGCCGCGCTGATCGCTGCGTCCACTTCTTCAGCGGTCGCGAATGGCACTTGGGCCAGCACTTGCTGGGTCGCCGGGTTGATGATGTCGTGCCATTCGGTGGTCTTGGATTCGACCCACTCACCGTCAATCAATAGCTTGACCTTTTGTACAGTCGTTTCGTTAGGCGTAAGCGATGCGTTCATGTGGGTCTCCTGGACGTTATTCTTGTTGAAGAGAGCTATCAGGGGAGCCAAGGCGAGAAAGTCGCCTTGAGGAGGCGTATGCCGCGAATTGGTTGTCGGGCTGTTTTTGGAGTATAGATGTGCAAACTTCTGATAAGAACGCACATAAAAGCCGGTCCAACATGCAAAAAAACATCACGTCGTTAGGCTCGTTGAACTGGGATGACCTCAAGTTTTTCCTCGAAGTCGCCCGGACCCGCAAGGCCAGCACCGCCGCCAAGCGCCTGGCGGTGGACTACACCACCGTGTCGCGACGCATCAGTTCGCTGGAAGCCTCATTGGGCACCTTGCTGTTCGAGAAATCCCGGACCAGCGGTTTTGTCCTGACCGCCGAAGGCCAGCGGCTGCTGGGTTACGCCGAGTCGATCGAAAGCACGCTGCACATGGCCTGCGAGCAGGTCTCGGGGTCCGGTGTGGCGCTTTCCGGTCATGTGCGCATGGGCTGTACCGAAGGGTTCGGCAGCTTCTTCATCACCCCGCAGTTGAGCCACTTCGTCGACGCCTACCCGGCGATCTCGGTGGACATCCTGCCCCTGCCGCACTTCATCAGCCTGTCCAAGCGCGAAGCGGACATCGTCATCGCCCTGGAGCGCCCGGAGCACGGACCGTACGTCTGCTGCAAACTCTGCGATTACCGCTTGCAGCTGTACGCGACCCAGGAATACCTGGACAAACACCCGACCATCCGCCGCCCGGCCGATCTGGGTAAGCATTCATTCATCAGTTATGTCGATGACCTGGCGTTCAGCTCGGAACTGCTGTACCTGGCCAACGTCTTGCCTGGCGCCAGCGCCAATTTGCGCAGTACCAGTGTGATTGCCCAGTTCGTGGCGGCGCAGCAAGGGCGATCCCTGGCGATCCTGCCCTGCTTCCTCGCCGCCCAGGATCCGCGTTTGCTGCCGGTGTTGCCAGAAGAAATCAACATCACGCGGCAGTTCTGGATGTACTGCCGCGAAGACCTGCGCAAGCTCAAGCGGATCACCCTGTTGTGGGATTACATCCGCGAGGTGACTGAGCTGAATGGCCCGTTGTTGCTGGGGCAGACGCGGGAGTTGCGGTTTACGGACTGAGTGTCCGCAAGCCGGCGAGATCAGTTGGGCAAGACACGACAACCTTTGCGGCTTACTTCCAGTTGTTTGTAGTTCGCAAGATTGTCGGCACGAGCATCCATCAGTTGAGGCAATGCGGCCTCGGGTTCGTCCAGGCGCTGGGTCAGAAGAAAATCGACATTGCATTCCCACCACTTGCTGCTCAACAACTGTGAGGCGAGTTCCGGAGGGTGACGATACTTGATCACTTTCGCCGGAAACCCAGCGACGATGGCATAGGGCGGAACATCGTGAAGCACCACGGCACGCGTGGCGATTATAGCTCCCGTGCCCACTGTGACCCCTTCCATGATCATCGCGTCATGCCCGATCCACACATCATCGCCAATGGTTACATCAACGATTTCCGGCTCGAAGGTTAACGATGTCTTTGTAAACTGAAAGGGATGGGAACTCACCCAATCCGAAGGATGGGTGTTCTTATCCTGGCCGATGTAGCAGTTGCTGCCGATGGAACAGAATCGTCCTATTGAAGAAACAGCCGATAGCACGCAATCACTTCGAATGTACGTGTGTGCGCCAATACTGAGCTGTTTGGCATTGATGACTACATTGCCGAGCGCTACATGCTCTTCGAGTATCAGTGTGGTTTTTGCGCCAAGGGACGACACACCACCCGCCATCTTGCATTTGTGCTGGCGAAGCCATTTTTTCCAGAAATGGTTTCGAAGTAACTTTATTATTTTTTTCATCTGAAAAATGGTCGCCTTCCGCGTATCTGCAATGGCGCGTACGCCCGAAACTTGAAATGGTTAATACGAACTGACATTCCGGATCAGTCGGCGCTCACGACGATCGAGACCCGGCGGTTTTCGGTGCGCCCGGAAGCCGTGTCGTTGGAGGCCACGGGCTCGTTGCTGCCAAGCCCCCGCAATTGGATATTTTCTTGCTTCATTCCGGCAGCGGCCAGAACGGTGCCGACGCTTTTTGCCCGGCGCAGGGAAAGTTGTTCGTTGTAAAACTCTTTACCCGATGCATCGGTGTGGCCATCGACCCTCACTCGCTCGATCCCGACGCCCAGCAACGACTTGCCGATGCGCTCGACAATTTCGGTGCTTTGCGCATTCAAGCTATCCACGTCACTGCCAAACAGTACTTTGCCGGACAGACCGAATGCCCAGCCCTCATCGGTCAGCTCGAAACCTTGTTGTTTCAGCACGGCGATTTGCGCTGGAGTCAGGCCTTTTTGCGGCACCGACTGGCAACCGGACAGGGCCAACACAGCCATCATCAAGGTGATCGTGACAAATCGCAGGGAACGCTGGATGAGTGAGGACACGGACATTAGCTCCTGATTTGAACATCGGCGGCAGGGTGCTCCGACCCTGCCGTGTGTTGCGCGCCTCGGGACAGGCGCTTGGCTTGATACATGGCTCCATCGGCAGCATCGAGCAGCGTACCCGGCGTGACCCCATGATCGGGGTACACGGCGATGCCGATACTGAGTGAGGTCAATACCTCGTTAGTGCCAGGCAACTCAATGGGCTCTTCCATGCTGGCGATGATTTTGTCGGCGATGCGTTCGGCATCTTCGGTTTTGTGTAGCGGTGTCAGCAGTACGGCAAACTCGTCACCGCCCAATCGTGCCACCAAATCCTCTTCACGCAATTGGGCTCGAACCCGATTGGCCACAGCCACCAATACCGCATCACCGGCTGCATGCCCGAAGCCATCGTTGATTTCCTTGAACCGGTCGCTGTCGAGGAACAGCACAGCCACTCGCTCATTCTGTTTGTTGGCGTTGCGCAACGCACGCAGCAGGCGACCTTCAAAAAATGCCCGGTTCGGCAACCCCGTGAGGCTGTCATGGCTGGCTTGATGGGCAAGGGCTTCGTTTTCGCTTTGCAGGTGGGTCTGCCAGGCTTCGAGCTCATCGAGCAGGGCATTGAAGTCATTGCCCAGGTTGTCGAGTTCGGCAATGGAAGCGGCAGGAACACGTTGGTCGAAGGCACGCTCGCTGCGGGCGGCGTGAGCCACCGAGGCCAGGCTGCGCAAAGGTCCGGTGATTGCGCGCAACTGCCGGCGAGCCAGGTAGAGCGCCACCCAGGCGCTGATCGCCGTGCACAGCACAATGCCCACCAGCCCGCTGAGTAAAAAGCGCATCAGACTGCCGCCATGTCCGGTGAGCGAAATGCTGCCAATCTCCCGGCCCTGATGAACGATTGGCATGCTGATGGGCTTTTCCAGAAAAGCCTTGGCCATCTGCATTTCGAGTTCGGTCAACAACCCGGTTTCCGGTCGCTGCCAGCGTGCCAATAACTGGCCCCGTACATCCAGAACCTTGGCATCGGCGACTTCTTCGGTGGAGGCGATCAATGCCAGTGCCTCGGCGGCAGCGGCCTTGTCGTTGAACACCACGGCGGCTTCCACGGTGTAATTGATCGAGCGGGCAATCAAATGCAGGTTGTGGTCGGCATAAACCCGCAAGGCGAGAACGCCCAACAGCGTCAGTGAAACGCTGGCCATGGCCACGCCCACCAGTGCGACGATCAAATGACCGCGGCCGATGACCGAGCGCAAGGTCGGGCGATTACCCGGTTTGAATACCGTCATGACGCCGCCGGTTTGCGACGGGACAGTTGCAGCACGCTTGGATGAATGCGCACACCGCTACGGGCGACGGAGTCGAGGTTGACCTCGAAGGAAACCTGTTCATCGCTGACCCGCAGGCAGAAAAGACTGCCTACTGTGCATTGATCGTCGCTTTCGCTGATGCTCAACACAGGCCGCCCGGTCAGCGATGCAAACAGCCGATTGCGTTCTTCGCTGGTCAGCTTGCCGATGTACACCGCATCACACTCACCGGCGATAGACGGGTTGTCGGCCAACAGTCGTTGCACCGTCACCGGCCGCCCCGTCTCTTGGGTTGTGCCTTTGACAAGGTCGTCGGTGTATTCAGTGGGGCCGACTACACACAGACGAAGTTGCGCCGGCTCAACCGGCCAACGGGCATAACTGAGAATTCCGAGAACCACTTGAGTGACCGACCCGGCACGATGGTCGGCCATGCTCATCGGGGCGTGCGATTGAGCGCAGGCGACGCCAGACAACAAACAGAGAAGGCTGGCGAGCAGTGCTTGTTTGCAACCAACGACACGCTCTGTCGTCCAGACAGCCACCTTCATGCAGGGATTCTCTTCGATCATAGCCAAATGATGCCGCACGATAGCATAGCGTTTGAACACCAGCGAGACCGTGCACCATGGCACTTCGGACAGATCCCGTCGCCTGGAACCGGCTCGTTCAATCCGACGTATCAACGCCCTCTTTCAGCTCCAGCATCAACCCGCTCAAGCGCTTAACCTTGCGCCTCACCGCTTCTTCGAATACGCCGGCGCGCGGCTCGATCAATGTGAACCAGTTCTTGGCCCGGGTAATCCCGGTGTAGATCAGTTCCTTGGTGAGCACAGGGTTCAAGGCATCCGGCAGGATCAATGCAGTATGAGCAAACTCCGAACCCTGGGATTTATGCACCGTCATCGCATAAACGGTTTCGACATCATTGAGCCTGCTCGGCAAAACGTAACGCACCCCACCCTGCCCGTCATTGCGCGGGAATGCCACTCGAAGCACCTGCTTGCCCGCTTCAGGCCCATCACGCTCGGGAAGTTTGAGCGCGATGCCGATATCGCCATTCATCAACCCCAGGCCGTAATCATTGCGCGTCATCAGCACTGGCCGTCCTTCATACCACTGCTGATCGCTGTCGATCAGCCGGGCCTTGAGCAACGCCTCGGTCACTCGCTGATTCAGCCCCTCCACACCCCACGGCCCTTTGCGGACCGCGCACAACAATTGGAAGGCATCGAAGGCTTGCAAGACTTGTCGTGCCCAATCCATCCAACGTGAATCATCCAGTGGCGTGTCGAGCGCAGGTCGCTGGTTTCGCAGCAGGCTCAAGTAATGCCGATAACCCTGCGGCCCCTCGCCTTGGCCTTCAAGCAGAAGGCGCTCCAGTGCGCGATCCTGTTCATTCTTGAGAGGCAGGAAAAACACGTCGTCGTGGCTTCGAGCCGCCAGCAACTTGCGCGCCTCTTCGGGCTGCTGCTGGTTGACCCAACGGGCCAACTGGCCGATTCCACTGCCTTCACCGAACCGTCGCGAGTGGCGCAGCATCACCACTTGCTGGGCCAATGGATGAGTGCCTTGGGTGTCTTCCTGTAACCCGCTCTGCGCCAGACTTTCGCCACTGACTGACTCCAGCCACTGGCGTGTTTGCGGGCTGTACCAGCCGGCCTCGGCATCGCGGCACAAATCGCCAAGCACCGCACCGGCCTCCACCGATGCCAGCTGATCCTTGTCTCCCAGCAACACCAAACGAGCGTGGGGAGGCAGCGCATCCAGCAGATTGGCCATCATTTCCAGGTCGATCATCGAAGCTTCGTCCACCACCAACACGTCCAGCGGCAAGCGATTGCCCGCATGGTGCCGGAAATGTCGCGTTCCGGGACGGCTGCCGAGCAAGCGGTGAACGGTGGTGACTTCCGACGGGATCTTGTTGCGAATGTCTTCAGTCACTTTCAGCGTTCGCACTTGCTGACTGATGGATTCGGTCAATCGCGCCGCGGCTTTGCCGGTCGGTGCGGCCAGGCGAATGCGCAGCGGCTTGCCGGCTTCCACCGCTGGAGCCTGGAGCAAGGCCAGCAAGCGCACGACCGTCGTAGTCTTGCCGGTTCCGGGACCACCGGTGACGATGCTGAAAGCGCCGCGGGTAGCCAGGGCACAGGCAAGTTTCTGCCAATCGATGACCTCACCAGGCTTGGCCGCACCGAACAAACCAGTAAGGCGGTGAGGCAAGTCGCTTGGCGTGGTTTCGTATTCAGCCAGACGCTGACGCAGCGAGCTGTCGATACGCCGCTCGTACGCCCAGTAGCGACGCAAGTACAGGCGTTTGCCCGACAACACCAATGGTCTCTGCTGCACGGCCTCACGGCCGTCTGCCGCCAATGCAACCAGGCTGCCCGAGGCTAGCACCTTGCACCAATGGGCGCCGTCCAGGCTCTCGAGCAACTGTGACGGCAGCAGCATTGCACCGCTGTGCAGATCGCCTTCCGGTGGCAGCGACAGGGCGAAGTCCGGTTCCTTCAAGGTTTCGAACAGATCCAGGCAGACATGCCCATGGCCTAACTGGTGACTGGTCAACGCCGCTGCCAGTAGCACCAATGGATCATCGTCCGGTGCCAGCTCATGAAGGAACGCAACGAAGGCTTTGTCCAGCGCACGCAACCAGCCACGCTCGACCCAGCGCGTCAGCAACAGCAGCAGATCGTCGGCGCGGCTTAATGGGGTGAGGGCCGCCAGGCTCTCTGCTGCCAACGAGGTGGGCAGCAAATCAGCAAAGGTGCGGCTCATAGCAATACTCCCTGTTCCCACGCGGGTTCGGCCTTGGGCTCCGCCTTGCCCTGAAACAGTCGGTCCAGTCGCTCGATCAGCGCTCTTGGCGGACGGGCAAAGTAAACGCCATGACTAGAGGCTCGCGTGCCGCGCAGGAACAGGTACAACGCACCACCGACATGCCGGTCGTAGTCGTAATCCGCCAGCCGGGCCTTGAGTTGGCGATGCAGGGCCAGGAGGTACAAGACGTATTGCAGGTCGTAACGGTTGTCGAGGATCGACCGTTCCATGGCCTGCTCGGTGTAGACCGAGTCATCAGCGCCCAGCCAGTTGGATTTGTAGTCAGCGACGTAATAGCGGCCGTCGTGTTCGAACGTCAGATCGATGAAGCCCTTGAACATGCCGTTGAGCAGCACCGGTTCGGCGGCCACCCGGGCCACCCCGTTGTGCGTATGTTGGCGCACCAGTGCATCGAGCTCGAGCACATCGACCTTATGGCTGGCAAACCAGAACTCCATCTCGACCTGGTATTGGGTCAGCCGCTCGAAAATCACCGGGGCCTGCCCGGACCCCACAGGCAACGGTGATTTGAGCAGATGCTGCAACCAATCGCTCAACGTGGTTATCCAGCCTTCCCAACCACGACGATTGCAACGACGGGCGATGGCATCCTCCACGTCTTGAGGCGTGACGGTAAAACCTTCGTCACCCGCCCACTCGAGCAAACCATGGAGAAAGGTGCCCGGGTTCGGGCCACGGGGGAATCTATGGATATCAGCCCCCCCCGTAGCCATCTCCAGGGGGGCCTGCGGATCGAGACGTTCGTCGTCGAAGAGTTTTTGTGCCTGCGGACTTTCCGGTGCCTCATCACTGCCGACGCTTAGAATATCGCTCAGGCGCAATGCGCTGTAAGAAGCGATCCACCAGTTTTCGCTCGCTTTGCGCTTTGGAATCAACGGCGCTCGCAACACCGCTTCGTTCTGCGCTGGATGATAGTGTTCGACAGTGGCTTCAGGCATTTCGCCGTAACCCAGTGCAGCGCAATCCTGCTGCAAGTCTTCAAGCCAACGCTTTAAACCCGCTGACTCGGCCAGTACAGCACCGCCTCCCAGCAAATAGCCGAGTGCCGACAGGTGCAGCACCGAGCTGTTGTTATTACCGCGCTTGAGGTCCGTCACGCCCAGCCAGCAGGCATGTTGCGCTCGGGTCAGGGCCACATACAACAGACGCAGATCTTCTGCCAGTCGTTCGTCATCGGCCAGGGCAATCAACTCGGCGGTCGGGTTCAAACTCACCTGGGACTTACCCATGGTGTCGTGAAAATGCAGTGGCAACCGGCTGCCATCTACCGGTTTCGCCGAGCAAATGAACGGCAGGAACACCAACGGATATTCGAGCCCCTTGGACTTGTGGATGGTCACGACCTTGACCAGTTGCTCATCGCTCTCCAGACGCAGGATCTGCTCTTCTCCGGCCTGACCGGACAGAGCCAGATGCTCGGACAAATGACGGATCAGTGCCTGCTCGCCATCCAGCTCCGCGGATGCCTGTTGCAGTAACTCGCAGAGATGCAACAGGTTGGTCAACACTCGCTCGCCATCGCTGCGTGCAATCAATGCCTGGGGCAGCTGGAAGTCATGCAGCAAGCATCGCAACATAGGCAACACGCCTTGCTTGCGCCAGATCTCGCGATAATGGCGGAACTGCATGACCCGCGCTTCCCAGGCCAGTTCATCCTGATTGAGCCGCTCCAGCTCCGCCAACGACAGGTTCAGCGTGACGCAGGCCAAAGCGGCCCGCAGCGGTCGCTCGACATCCGGCTCAGCGCAGGCCTTGAGCCAGGTCAGCACGTCATGGGCTTCCTGAGCGGCGAACACTGAATCCTTGTCCGACAGATAAACACTGCGCACTCCACGGGCAGAGAGTTCCGCGCGCACGGCCTGCGCTTCCTTGCCATCGCGGACCAGGATCGCGATATCCGCTGGCAGCAGGCCTTTGAAATCCTTGCCGTCCTGCACGAACCCCGCTCGGCCTTGTTGCCCACCGTTGAGCAGTGCAGTGATTTCACTGGCACACGCGGCGGCCAGTTGTTGCCGATACACCGCACCGGACAACGGCTGCTCGGCAGACAAATGCCAGATGTTCAGCGCCGGCACGACTTGATCGTCAATACACAGAACTTCTTTGCGGCCCTGGGACTCGACGGGCAAAAACGGTACCGGGTTATCACCATTGCGCTCACGGAACAGGAAGGCACCGCGTCCCGCCTCACGAGTCTCCGCGCGCTGGAAAACATGGTTCACGGCACTGACCATGCCGTGACTCGAACGGAAGTTGGTGCCCAGGGTATGCAAGCGGCCAGCAGTCGCTTGGCGGGCACGGAGGTAGGTATAAATGTCGGCACCTCGGAAGGCATAGATCGCCTGCTTCGGGTCGCCGATCAGGAACAAGCCGCTTTCAGGATTATTGTCCTCGATGCGATAGATGCTCTCGAAGATCCGGTACTGCACCGGGTCGGTGTCCTGGAATTCGTCGATCAGCGCCACCGGAAACTGCTCGCGGATCAAGCTTGCCAAACGTTCGCCGCCTTCGGCTTGCAGGGCTGCATCGAGGCGCAGCAACATGTCATCGAAGCCCATTTCTGCTCGACGACGTTTTTCTTCCTCGAAGCGCGCGCCAACCCAATGGGCGGCATGTTGCAGAACGGCAGCATCAGGCGTCGGCAAGCCATCGAGACAGGCTTTCAGGCCGGGCATTGCGTCAAGGCCCGGATGATTGGGGACATCGCCCTTTTTCCAGGCTTCAGCCATACCGTCGGGGGTCAGGCGTGTGAAGCCGGTACCGATGTCCAGTTGCTCAAGGGTTTCATCCTCGGCCCAGGCTTTGATCTTCTCGAACCACGGTTCGAAGTAACGCGCCTGCATCTTGCGACCGTCGACATTTTTGCTGGCGACACCTTCATGACAGATGGCGAGCAACTCTTCCGCCCACTGACGCCAGGGCATCTTGAGCTCCAGCAGCACAGCACGCCGCTCCTGCAAACACTCCGTGATCAACTCGGCAGGCTCTTTGCTTTCAACGTTATCCCGCTCGCTGGCAAACAATCCGCGAACCCGTGGCAACAATGCCGCCGGTCCACCCCAATTGCTTCGCACCCAGTTCAGCGCATCGCCTTGCATCGGATAACAAAACAATCGCCAGTAGTCGCGCAGGACTTCACCAAGCAAATCGCTGTGATCGGTTTCCAGCGTCTGGGTAAACAGGCTGCCGCTGTCGAAGGCGTGTTCGCGCAACATGCGCTGGCACCAACTGTGGATTGTCGAAACGGCGGCTTCGTCCATCCATTGAGCGGCAATGTCCAGACGATTGGCACAGCCGGACCATTGCTCGGGCAAGTACTGTTGACGCAGTTCGGCGATCAGGCCGTCAGGTGCCGGGGTTTCCTCGCGGAAAAATCGGGCGGCTTCGGCCAGACGGGTGCGAATGCGCTCGCGCAGCTCCTTGGTGGCGGCATCGGTAAAGGTCACTACAAGAATTTGTGGAGGTAATAGCTCACGCCCGAAGCCACTGCCCTCTGCGCCATGGCCGAGAACCAGGCGCAGGTACAGTGCAGAAATGGTGAAGGTCTTGCCGGTCCCGGCGCTGGCTTCGATGAGCTGACTGCCGCGTAACGGGAATGCCAGCGCTAAAGGTGTTTTGCTGGTCATGGGCGCGGTTCCTCGCTGGACATCGAACGCCAGGGCGCTTCAATCAATGGTCGGTACAGCGCGTTGCACCAATCGACAAATGTCTCGTCGGCGATCAACGCATCGTAATCGGCGAATTGGCGAGCCAGCGCCACGCTTTCCCGTCGCTCACCCTCAGTGGTCAATCCATCACCTTCATAAGCTTTGCGGGCAGCCGCTTCGGCCTTGACCGGGTCGGTTTGACCCAGCCAGGCGAAGGCAGTCTTGACCGCGATCGGCAATGGCTGGCGCATACCCGATTGCCAGGCCAGCAACAGGTCACCCAGAATTCGTCGTGCGCAATCCGCCTCCATTGGCGCGAGTACCAAGCTGTCGTCACTGGCCACCAACGCTGTGGTCATCGCCAGATCGCTGGCACAAGCGACCAGATGATTGACCCAGGGCCGAGTCAGACGATGCCATTTGCGCGATTTGATTGAACCGATGCTGTTGGGGATCGTGGTGATGGACAGCAAACCACCATCCGCACGTTGATGCAGGCCACTGAGCCAGCCTTCAAGTCGCAGACCATGCACCTCCAGGCTCACCGGTAGCGCACTGGCCAATGGCGTTGGCCACAAAGTCAAAAGCTGCTGATAGCGCTTCAGCAGATCTGGCAACGGCTCGATGAGTTCTCGCTGCAGGCATTCGCCAAATCCAGCCATGGGTAAGAGCCCACTGTTTTGCAGGCGCCGTGCTTGTACCTCGAGCGCCTGGTCAGTGTTTTGCGCATCAGCCAGCGCTGCTCCGAGCAAACTGTCGCTGAGGCTATAGCGTTGAAGGGCATCGAGTACAAAGGGTTCTTCGTCCGCCAATGGCACTTCGGCGGCCTCGAAAAACACCTTCAACCGCTGACTGAAAAAATGCCGTACCGGGTTGCGCAGGAAATCCTGGAGTTGACCGAGACTCAGCGGTTCCTCCTGTACGTGGGGATCCAGGATCTGGCTATCAGTCGCTTGTTGAGTTGCCTGGTGAAGCACCTGCCATTCATTGGCGTAGCTGAACAGGTGATCGCCTTCATGGAAGTAACGGGCGCTGAAAGGTTGCAGTGGATGTTCCTGAGTGATGGCCTCAAGCAAATCCTCGTCGGTTTCGTTCAATCGCCAGCCACTGGCCAGATGGTCACGGAGCTGGCCGATCAACACCGACGCAGGGCGCTCACTGTTGTCGCGAATGCTACGGCCGACCCAGCTGATGTATAGCTGGTCTCGTGCCGACAGCAGGGCTTCCAGTAACAAGTAGCGATCATCTTCACGTCGTGAGCGATCGCCGGGGCGGTAATCACTGCCCATGAGGTCGAAGTCCAGCGGCGGTTGCGCACGCGGGTAGTCGCCATCGTTCATTCCCAGCAGGCATACCCGCTTGAAGGGAATCGCCCGCATCGGCATCAAGGTGCAGAAGTTCACCGCACCGGCGAGAAAGCGTTGGGACAAACGCCCCTGATCGAGACCCGCAAGCCAGGCTTCACGGACGACGGTCAGCGGTAGTTCGTCTTGCAGACCAACCGACTCACAATTCTCAAGCCAGGTTTCCCGCAAATCTTCCAGTTGAGTCAGCAGGAAGTCGTCATGTTCGTTGCTGGCCTGGAAGAACAGCGTCACCAATGCCTGCAGGCGCACACTCCATTGTTGGGGCGATGCTGGCTGCGTGAGCTCGCGATGTGCGACCTCCAATGCATCCAGCAGCGCAACCAACGGGCCAATGAGCGCAGCATCCAGCCCACCGATCTCGTCGTAAGGCTCGATTCCAGCACAAGCGCCGGCACTGCCAACTGCATAACCAAGCAACATGCGTCGCAGGCCAAAACGCCAACTGTTTTGTTCCAGCGCCTGGGGCAAGCCCAGGCCCGCACGTTGTTCAGCATTCATCCCCCAGCGAATGCCGGCGCCTTCGATCCAGCGGTGCAGGGTCGGCAGGTCACGCTCCTCGACACCAAAGCGGGCACGTAGGGCCGGAACGTCCAGCAAATCGAGGATTTCACTGACGGGGAAACGACTCTCGGGCAGCTTGAGCAGATGCTCCACGGCGATCAGTAATGGATCACGTCCTCGTTGCCCCTGGTCAGCCAGGGTGAAGGGGATGAAGCGCGGATCGTGACGTTCGAGTTGACCAAACACCGCCCGTATATGCGGTGCATAGCTGTCGATGTCCGGGACCATCACAATCACATCGCGGGGACGCAATTGTGGATCGGCGCTGAAGCGCGCAAGCAACTGATCGTGAAGGATCTCGACTTCACGCTGGGCACTGTGGGCGACGTGAAAACGGATCGATTGATCCTTCTGCGGATCTACCGCTGGCCAACGTTCACGAGTCTCGTTCAGTGGCCGTAACTCAAGGATGTCATCCTGCAATTGATTGAGCATGTTTAGTGGCACGCTGTCGCTGAACAAGTCGATGCGACCGTCGCGAAACGCCGAGCGATAGCTGTTCGGATCGTCGTAGCTGTCGAGCAGGTTGATGTAGTCGCGCCCCTGCTTGCCCCATGCCGCGAGCAATGGATGAGCGTGCTGGTGCAGGGTTTGCGGATCGAGCACAACCGGCATGCCGCTCTTGCGGGCCTGTCGTTTGTATTGATGCCGCAACAGGTCTTTATCGGCGACGATGTCCGCCCAGTGGTGACGACAAGGGTTATGCACGCACAGCAGCACCTGACTGAATCGAGCCAGACCCGCCAGCGCTTCCAGGGCTTGGGCAGGCAAAGAGGAAATCCCGAACACGATCACACGGGAGGGCAATCCGCGGGGGGCTACTTCGAGGCTGTTGATACGTTCGATAAAACGTTGATGGACGCCAGCGCGGCTTTGCGCCATACCCTCTTCACCGACATCCAGTAACAGCGCACGCCACAACTCTGCCTGCCAGCAATTCGATGGCGGCAACGGTTTGGCTTCACCTCTTCCGTTGCGTAATTGGTGACGACCTTCCGCCCAGTCTTCGAGCCAGTCAGCCCGATACACCTGATATTGGTCGAACAGATCCGCCAACCGCTCAGCGAGCTGATAGCGTTTGCGCAGGTCGTTGTCATTGGTAAGGAAGCGCTGCAAGGGCTCGAAGTGCGGCTGATTGATCAGCTGCGGAAGCAGGCGCATCAGGCGCCAGGTCAGCGGGGCTTTGTCGAGCAACGACTTGGCCGGGATCTCGTCACGTCCCAGGACCATGCGATAGAGCTGCCACATGAAGCTACCAGGCAACTGTACGTCGATGGCCGCGGCAATTCCGCACCCCCCCATGTCATCCTCTTCAGCGTCTTCGGCCAGTGCCAGTTTGAGCCATTGTGCAATTCCGTTGCTCTGCACCAGAGCGATTTCATTCTCCAGAGGAGCCAGCGGGTAACGCCGCATCCAGCTAACCACCAGGCTGCGCAACTCGTCCAGGCGGTTGCCGTGAACCACCATAAAACCAGCACTGAGGGACGTCGCGTCCGGCATAAAGGCTTCCTTGGAAAATACAAATGCTAGGGCCGAACCTTAGCATTGTCAGGAGACGGTGACAGCGGGGACCTGTCCGGTAGTGCTGTACGAACTTTCCTGCGGACAAAACAAAACCCCTACCTGCATACGCAGATAGGGGTTTCGGAATTTAATCTTGACGATGACCTACTCTCACATGGGGAAACCCCACACTACCATCGGCGATGCATCGTTTCACTTCTGAGTTCGGGATGGGATCAGGTGGTTCCAATGCTCTATGGTCGTCAAGAAATTCTTGAGCTGACGCGTCTTGCGACGTTCCAGCGAATTGGGTATGCGACAGTTTGTGTGTTGGCGAACTTTCGGTTCATTGCGTCTTCACACACCGCAATCTGGTCTCTTTCGTCTTTTCAACTCGGAGCATCAAATTGCTTGGGTGTTATATGGTCAAGCCTCACGGGCAATTAGTATCGGTTAGCTCAACGCCTCACAGCGCTTACACACCCGACCTATCAACGTCGTAGTCTTCGACGGCCCTTCAGGGAGCTCAAGGCTCCAGTGAGATCTCATCTTGAGGCTAGTTTCCCGCTTAGATGCTTTCAGCGGTTATCTATTCCGAACATAGCTACCCGGCAATGCCACTGGCGTGACAACCGGAACACCAGAGGTTCGTCCACTCCGGTCCTCTCGTACTAGGAGCAGCCCCTCTCAAATCTCAAACGTCCACGGCAGATAGGGACCGAACTGTCTCACGACGTTCTAAACCCAGCTCGCGTACCACTTTAAATGGCGAACAGCCATACCCTTGGGACCGGCTTCAGCCCCAGGATGTGATGAGCCGACATCGAGGTGCCAAACACCGCCGTCGATATGAACTCTTGGGCGGTATCAGCCTGTTATCCCCGGAGTACCTTTTATCCGTTGAGCGATGGCCCTTCCATACAGAACCACCGGATCACTAAGACCTACTTTCGTACCTGCTCGACGTGTCTGTCTCGCAGTCAAGCGCGCTTTTGCCTTTATACTCTACGACCGATTTCCGACCGGTCTGAGCGCACCTTCGTACTCCTCCGTTACTCTTTAGGAGGAGACCGCCCCAGTCAAACTACCCACCATACACTGTCCTCGATCCGGATAACGGACCTGAGTTAGAACCTCAAAGTTGCCAGGGTGGTATTTCAAGGATGGCTCCACGCGAACTGGCGTCCACGCTTCAAAGCCTCCCACCTATCCTACACAAGCAAATTCAAAGTCCAGTGCAAAGCTATAGTAAAGGTTCACGGGGTCTTTCCGTCTAGCCGCGGATACACTGCATCTTCACAGCGATTTCAATTTCACTGAGTCTCGGGTGGAGACAGCGCCGCCATCGTTACGCCATTCGTGCAGGTCGGAACTTACCCGACAAGGAATTTCGCTACCTTAGGACCGTTATAGTTACGGCCGCCGTTTACCGGGGCTTCGATCAAGAGCTTCGCGTTAGCTAACCCCATCAATTAACCTTCCGGCACCGGGCAGGCGTCACACCCTATACGTCCACTTTCGTGTTTGCAGAGTGCTGTGTTTTTAATAAACAGTCGCAGCGGCCTGGTATCTTCGACCGGCGTGGGCTTACGCAGCAAGTGCTTCACCCTCACCGGCGCACCTTCTCCCGAAGTTACGGTGCCATTTTGCCTAGTTCCTTCACCCGAGTTCTCTCAAGCGCCTTGGTATTCTCTACCCAACCACCTGTGTCGGTTTGGGGTACGGTTCCTGGTTATCTGAAGCTTAGAAGCTTTTCTTGGAAGCATGGCATCAACCACTTCGTCACCTGAAAGGTAACTCGTCATCAGCTCTCGGCCTTGAAACCCCGGATTTACCTAAGATTTCAGCCTACCACCTTAAACTTGGACAACCAACGCCAAGCTGGCCTAGCCTTCTCCGTCCCTCCATCGCAATAACCAGAAGTACAGGAATATTAACCTGTTTTCCATCGACTACGCTTTTCAGCCTCGCCTTAGGGACCGACTAACCCTGCGTCGATTAACGTTGCGCAGGAAACCTTGGTCTTTCGGCGTGGGTGTTTTTCACACCCATTGTCGTTACTCATGTCAGCATTCGCACTTCTGATACCTCCAGCAAGCTTCTCAACTCACCTTCACAGGCTTACAGAACGCTCCTCTACCGCATCATCCGAAGATGATACCCGTAGCTTCGGTGTATGGTTTGAGCCCCGTTACATCTTCCGCGCAGGCCGACTCGACTAGTGAGCTATTACGCTTTCTTTAAAGGGTGGCTGCTTCTAAGCCAACCTCCTAGCTGTCTAAGCCTTCCCACATCGTTTCCCACTTAACCATAACTTTGGGACCTTAGCTGACGGTCTGGGTTGTTTCCCTTTTCACGACGGACGTTAGCACCCGCCGTGTGTCTCCCATGCTCGGCACTTGTAGGTATTCGGAGTTTGCATCGGTTTGGTAAGTCGGGATGACCCCCTAGCCGAAACAGTGCTCTACCCCCTACAGTGATACATGAGGCGCTACCTAAATAGCTTTCGAGGAGAACCAGCTATCTCCGAGCTTGATTAGCCTTTCACTCCGATCCACAGGTCATCCGCTAACTTTTCAACGGTAGTCGGTTCGGTCCTCCAGTCAGTGTTACCTAACCTTCAACCTGCCCATGGATAGATCGCCCGGTTTCGGGTCTATTCCCAGCGACTAGACGCCCTATTAAGACTCGCTTTCGCTACGCCTCCCCTATTCGGTTAAGCTCGCCACTGAAAATAAGTCGCTGACCCATTATACAAAAGGTACGCAGTCACCTAACAAAGTAGGCTCCCACTGCTTGTACGCATACGGTTTCAGGATCTATTTCACTCCCCTCTCCGGGGTTCTTTTCGCCTTTCCCTCACGGTACTAGTTCACTATCGGTCAGTCAGTAGTATTTAGCCTTGGAGGATGGTCCCCCCATATTCAGACAAAGTTTCTCGTGCTCCGTCCTACTCGATTTCATTGATAAGAGATTTTCGCGTACAGGGCTATCACCCACTATGGCCGCACTTTCCAGAGCGTTCCGCTAATCTCAAATCAACTTAAGGGCTAGTCCCCGTTCGCTCGCCACTACTAAGGGAATCTCGGTTGATTTCTTTTCCTCAGGGTACTTAGATGTTTCAGTTCCCCTGGTTCGCCTCTTGCACCTATGTATTCAGTACAAGATAACCATCTTATGATGGCTGGGTTCCCCCATTCAGACATCTCCGGATCAAAGTCTGTTTGCCGACTCCCCGAAGCTTTTCGCAGGCTACCACGTCTTTCATCGCCTCTGACTGCCAAGGCATCCACCGTATGCGCTTCTTCACTTGACCATATAACCCCAAGCAATCTGGTTATACTGTGAAGACGACATTCGCCGAAAATTCGCGATTAAACTCACAAATTTTACCTTAGCCTGATCCGTTACCAGTGAAAGTAACGTTCAGTCTATCTTTCTATCACATACCCAAATTTTTAAAGAACGATCTAATCAAAAGACTAGAAATCAATATTCACACCGGAATACTCATTTCTAAACTCTCAAACTTTCGAAGCAGTTTATGGTGGAGCCAAGCGGGATCGAACCGCTGACCTCCTGCGTGCAAGGCAGGCGCTCTCCCAGCTGAGCTATGGCCCCATACAAAATTGGTGGGTCTGGGCAGATTCGAACTGCCGACCTCACCCTTATCAGGGGTGCGCTCTAACCAACTGAGCTACAGACCCAATTTCGAGCTTGTAACTGTTAGCGTGAGCTATCAGCTTGGAGCTTAAAGCTGCTTCTATCGTCTTCTTCAATGAATCAAGCAATTCGTGTGGGAGCTCATGGTGCAGCTGAGTCGTCGATTAAGGAGGTGATCCAGCCGCAGGTTCCCCTACGGCTACCTTGTTACGACTTCACCCCAGTCATGAATCACACCGTGGTAACCGTCCCCCCGAAGGTTAGACTAGCTACTTCTGGTGCAACCCACTCCCATGGTGTGACGGGCGGTGTGTACAAGGCCCGGGAACGTATTCACCGCGACATTCTGATTCGCGATTACTAGCGATTCCGACTTCACGCAGTCGAGTTGCAGACTGCGATCCGGACTACGATCGGTTTTATGGGATTAGCTCCACCTCGCGGCTTGGCAACCCTCTGTACCGACCATTGTAGCACGTGTGTAGCCCAGGCCGTAAGGGCCATGATGACTTGACGTCATCCCCACCTTCCTCCGGTTTGTCACCGGCAGTCTCCTTAGAGTGCCCACCATTACGTGCTGGTAACTAAGGACAAGGGTTGCGCTCGTTACGGGACTTAACCCAACATCTCACGACACGAGCTGACGACAGCCATGCAGCACCTGTCTCAATGTTCCCGAAGGCACCAATCCATCTCTGGAAAGTTCATTGGATGTCAAGGCCTGGTAAGGTTCTTCGCGTTGCTTCGAATTAAACCACATGCTCCACCGCTTGTGCGGGCCCCCGTCAATTCATTTGAGTTTTAACCTTGCGGCCGTACTCCCCAGGCGGTCAACTTAATGCGTTAGCTGCGCCACTAAGAGCTCAAGGCTCCCAACGGCTAGTTGACATCGTTTACGGCGTGGACTACCAGGGTATCTAATCCTGTTTGCTCCCCACGCTTTCGCACCTCAGTGTCAGTATCAGTCCAGGTGGTCGCCTTCGCCACTGGTGTTCCTTCCTATATCTACGCATTTCACCGCTACACAGGAAATTCCACCACCCTCTACCATACTCTAGCTTGTCAGTTTTGAATGCAGTTCCCAGGTTGAGCCCGGGGCTTTCACATCCAACTTAACAAACCACCTACGCGCGCTTTACGCCCAGTAATTCCGATTAACGCTTGCACCCTCTGTATTACCGCGGCTGCTGGCACAGAGTTAGCCGGTGCTTATTCTGTCGGTAACGTCAAAATTGCAGAGTATTAATCTACAACCCTTCCTCCCAACTTAAAGTGCTTTACAATCCGAAGACCTTCTTCACACACGCGGCATGGCTGGATCAGGCTTTCGCCCATTGTCCAATATTCCCCACTGCTGCCTCCCGTAGGAGTCTGGACCGTGTCTCAGTTCCAGTGTGACTGATCATCCTCTCAGACCAGTTACGGATCGTCGCCTTGGTGAGCCATTACCTCACCAACTAGCTAATCCGACCTAGGCTCATCTGATAGCGCAAGGCCCGAAGGTCCCCTGCTTTCTCCCGTAGGACGTATGCGGTATTAGCGTTCCTTTCGAAACGTTGTCCCCCACTACCAGGCAGATTCCTAGGCATTACTCACCCGTCCGCCGCTGAATCAGAGAGCAAGCTCCCTTCATCCGCTCGACTTGCATGTGTTAGGCCTGCCGCCAGCGTTCAATCTGAGCCATGATCAAACTCTTCAGTTCAAACATCTTTGGGTTTTGAGAAAACCCTAAACTTGGCTCAGCAATCGTTGGTTACATCTTTGATTTCTCGCGGAGTAACTTGTGATGCTGATAATCTGTTGACTAGCAGTCTGATACCACAAGCACCCACACGAATTGCTTGATTCAGTTGTTAAAGAGCGGTTGGTTAAGAGCTTTCGTCTCAACCGAGGCGCGCATTCTACAGCAGCCTCATTTGCTGTCAAGCGGTTATTTCAGAAGTTTTCAAGGCTTTCCTTAACAACTTCAACCACTTGCGCTTTCGATCTCTCGTCAGCGGGAGGCGAATTCTACAGCGTTACTCGCTGCTGTCAACACCTCTTTTTCAACTTCCTTTCAGCTTCGATGACCTGAAGCAACCTGCTGCCGAAAACTGCGTAACTCATTGTTTACCAAGGAGTTTTCCGTTTCGACTGCGCCGGAAGTGGGGCGAATTATAGACACCTCAGATCTGCCGTCAACCGCTATTTTCATAAATCTGTCATATAGGTCAAAAAAGCCCCAAAAATGCGAAGGCCGGCCTAAAGAGGCCGGCCTTCTTCCCTTCGACTTACAAGCTAGGGAACGCGAACTGCGACGCTTCATGGCTCGCGCGCTGTGGCCAGCGCTGGGTGATGGCTTTGCGGCGGGTGTAGAAACGCACGCCATCCGGGCCATAAGCATGCAGGTCACCAAACAACGAGCGCTTCCAACCGCCGAAGCTGTGATAAGCCACCGGGACCGGCAACGGTACGTTGACGCCGACCATACCGACTTCAATCTCATCGCAGAACAACCGTGCCGCTTCCCCATCGCGAGTGAAGATGCAGGTGCCGTTGCCATATTCATGGTCGTTGATCAGTTGCATCGCCTCTTCCAGGCTGTTGACCCGGACAACGCACAATACCGGCCCGAAGATCTCTTCTTTATAGATGCGCATCTCTGGCGTGACGTTGTCGAACAGGCAGCCACCGAGGAAGAAGCCATTTTCGTGACCGGCCACACTCAGGCCACGACCGTCCACTACCAGCGTCGCGCCCGCCGCTACGCCATCTTCGACATAGCCGCTGACCTTGTCTCGCGCCTGGCCGGTGACCAGTGGCCCCATGTCCAGACCGCAGGAAGTGCCAGCGCCGATTTTCAGCGCCTTGATCTGCGGCGTCAGCTTGGCCACCAGCGCATCGGCAACTTGATCACCCACGCAGACAGCCACCGAGATCGCCATGCAACGCTCCCCGCAGGAACCGTAAGCGGCGCCCATCAGTGCGCTGACGGCATTATCCAGATCCGCATCCGGCATCAGCACAGCATGGTTCTTCGCCCCGCCCAGTGCCTGGACACGCTTGCCACGCTTGGTGCCTTCGGCGTAGATGTATTCGGCAATCGGTGTCGAACCAACGAAACTCAGGGCTTTGACTTCCGGGGCTTCGATCAACGCATCCACTGCAGCCTTGTCTCCGTGAACCACGCTCAGCACACCCTTCGGCAAACCGGCTTCCAGCAGCAGTTGCGCAATCAGCAATGTCGAGCTCGGATCACGCTCGGACGGCTTGAGGATGAAGCAGTTGCCGCACACGATCGCCAATGGATACATCCACAGCGGCACCATGGCAGGGAAGTTGAAAGGAGTGATACCGGCCACTACACCCAGTGGCTGGAAGTCCGACCAGGCATCGATGTTCGGACCGACGTTACGGCTGTATTCGCCCTTGAGGATTTCCGGTGCAGCGCAAGCGAATTCAACGTTCTCGATACCACGCTTTAATTCACCGGCAGCGTCTTCCAGGGTTTTGCCGTGCTCTTCGCTGATCAGTTGGGCAATGCGCGATTCGTTCTGTTCCAGCAGCTGCTTGAAACGGAACATCACCTGGGCACGCTTGGCCGCTGGTGTGTTACGCCAGGCCGGGAACGCGGCTTTGGCAGCATCGATGGCTTGTTGAATGGTTTCGCGGCTAGCCAGCGGCAGCTTGTGGATAACCTGGCCGGTGGACGGGTTGAACACGTCAGTGCTGCGAGCGGTTTCGGTAACCAGCTCACCATTGATCAAATGCGGAATAACGCTCATGGAAGCTCCTGAAAAAGTTGTCCACAGACGCCGCTTCAGGGCGCCTGTCGTTTGCATCTATATAGCGGGAGAAATCAGTCGATCTTGCTCAGCACTTCGCCGACCGCGTCGAACAGACGATCCAAGTCTTGCGGCTTGCTGTTGAAGGTTGGGCCGAACTGCAGGGTGTCACCGCCGAAACGCACGTAGAACCCGGCTTTCCACAGCGCCATGCCTGCTTCGAATGGACGCACGATGGCATCGCCGTCACGCGGTGCAATCTGGATGGCACCGGCCAGGCCATAGTTGCGGATGTCGATGATGTTTTTCGTGCCTTTCAAGCCATGCAGCGCATTTTCGAAATGCGGTGCGACTTCGGCCACGCTCTGCACCAGGTTTTCCTTTTGCAGCAGGTCGAGTGCGGCCAGGCCCGCGGCGCACGCCACCGGGTGGGCGGAATAGGTGTAGCCGTGGGGGAATTCCACCGCGTATTCAGGTGTCGCCTGGTTCATGAAGGTCTGGTAGATCTCGGAGCTGGCAATCACCGCGCCCATCGGGATCGCACCGTTGGTGACTTGCTTGGCGATACACATCAGGTCCGGGGTCACACCGAAGGTTGTGGCACCAAACATAGTGCCAGTACGGCCGAAACCGGTGATCACTTCGTCGAACACTAGCAGGATGTTGTGCTGGTCGCAGATCTCGCGCAGACGCTTGAGGTAACCCTGTGGCGGAACCAGCACGCCAGCGGAACCGGCCAATGGCTCGACGAACACGGCGGCGATGTTGGAAGCATCGTGCAGTTCGATCAGCTTGAGCAGCTCATCGGCAAGGGCGATACCGCCCTGCTCCGGCATGCCGCGCGAGTAAGCATTGCTCGCCAGCAACGTGTGCGGCAGGTGATCGACGTCCATCATCGCCTGGCCGAACAGTTTGCGGTTGCCATTGACGCCACCGAGGCTGGTGCCAGCGATGTTCACGCCGTGGTAGCCACGGGCGCGACCGATCATCTTGGTCTTGGTCGACTGGCCTTTGAGGCGCCAGTAGGCACGCACCATCTTCACGGCCGTGTCGGCGCATTCGGAGCCGGAATCGGTGAAGAATACGTGGTTCAGGTTGCCCGGCGTCAGGTCAGTGATTTTTTCTGCCAGCTGGAACGACAGTGGGTGACCGTATTGGAAGCCTGGCGAGTAATCGAGCGTGCCCAGCTGCTTGGCCACCGCCTCTTGAATTTCCTTACGGGTGTGCCCGGCACCGCAGGTCCACAGACCCGATAGCGAGTCATAGACTTTGCGACCCTTGTCGTCGATCAGCCAGCTGCCTTCGGCACCAACGATCAGACGCGGATCGCGCTGGAAGTTACGGTTGGCGGTGTATGGCATCCAGTGCGCGTCGAGCTTGAGTTGGCTGGCCAGGGAAGTCGGGGCATTTTCAGGCAAATTCATCGGGAAACCTCACAAGGCAATAAGCGGCGTAGGGATTGAAAACCGTTGTTGCAGCTAAATTGCCACGGGGATAAAGTCGGTGAAATTCAACTTTTGTAACCTTTAGTCGGCCTCTGACTAAACTATCGAGTAACAACCATGAGCAGCCGCCGCCCCGATCCACTGGCGCAAGTCAGCGACTTCGACATACGCCTGCTACGGATTTTTCGCAGCGTGGTCGAGTGCGGCGGTTTCTCTGCCGCCGAAAGCGTGCTTGGCATTGGCCGTTCGGCGATCAGCCAACAGATGAGCGATCTGGAGCAGCGCCTCGGCTTGCGCCTGTGCCAACGTGGCCGCGCCGGTTTTTCCCTGACCGAAGAAGGCCGCGAGGTTTATCAATCGGCTCTGCAACTATTGAGTGCGCTGGAAAGTTTCCGCACCGAGGTCAATGGCCTGCACCAGCACTTGCGGGGAGAACTGACCATCGGACTCACCGACAACCTGGTCACCCTGCCCCACATGCGCATTACTCATGCCCTGGCGCAATTGAAGGAGCGCGGACCGGACGTGCAGATCCAGATCCGTATGATCGCCCCCAACGAGGTGGAGCAAGGCGTGCTCGACGGTCGCTTGCACGTGGGGGTGGTGCCGCAGGCGAGTGCGCTGTCGGGGCTGGAATACCAACCGCTCTATAGTGAACGCTCGCTGCTGTATTGTGCGGTTGGCCACCCGCTGTTTTATGTCGATGACAAGCAACTGGACGATGCGCGCCTCAACAGTCAGGACGCCATCGCACCGACCTTCCGATTGCCAGCGGAAATCCAGGCCCATTATCAGGCGCTCAATTGCACGGCCAGTGCGTCGGACCGTGAAGGCATGGCCTTCCTGATCCTGACCGGGCGCTACATCGGGTATCTGCCAGATCATTACGCCAGCCTCTGGGTGCAACAGGGTCGATTGCGTGCGTTGAAACCAAAAGCGCGCTTCTATGACCTGAGCCTCGCCTCGGTCACACGCAAGGGCCGCCGCCCTCATCTGGTGCTGGAAAGTTTTCTCGAGAGCCTGGCGGCAACGCGCTGAACATCACCGTGCCTGCAGGGTGGTAGTCCTGGAATTATCGTCTCAGGACTTGTGTGTAACTTATGGGTGCGCTATCAACGCACTGGCCGCACCCACCCACCTGACCGGAAGTGCCTATGACCTTTGAAGTCCCAGCTCACGGCGGCAAACCCGCCAGCCGAATTCGTCAGAAGAACGAAGAGACCATCATCAAAGCCGCCGAAGACGAGTTCGCCCGTCATGGGTTCAAAGGCACCAGCATGAACACCATCGCCCTGAATGCCGGGTTGCCAAAAGCAAACCTGCATTATTACTTCACCAACAAGCTCGGTTTGTACGTGGCGGTGTTGAGCAACATCATCGAGTTGTGGGACAGCACCTTCAACACCCTGACTGCCGAGGACGATCCGGCCGAAGCGTTGACCCGCTACATCCGCGCCAAGATGGAGTTTTCTCGGCGCCAGCCACAAGCCTCACGAATCTTCGCCATGGAGGTCATCAGTGGTGGCGAATGCCTGACCGAGTATTTCAATCAGGACTACCGCGCCTGGTTCCAGGGCCGGGCCGCGGTGTTTCAAGCGTGGATCGACGCTGGCAAAATGGACCCGGTCGATCCGGTCAACCTGATTTTCCTGTTGTGGGGCAGTACCCAGCATTACGCCGACTTCGCCACGCAGATCTGCCGTGTCACCGGTCGTTCCAAGTTAACCAAGCAGGATATGGAAGACGCTGGCAACAACCTGATCCACATTATTCTCAAAGGCTGCGGCCTGAAGCCAACCATTTAAGACGATTATGCCTTTTACCCTCAGTGGTTTTTGCGAATACCGCGAAGAGATTCGCAAAAGCCGCTTCATTACCTTCGCCGCGCCAATCGCCAGTCCCGCTGAAGCCCAGGCGTTTATCGAACAGCACAGCGACTTGAACGCCACCCACAATTGCTGGGCATGGAAGCTCGGTGATCAGTACCGCAGCACCGATGACGGCGAACCGGGGGGCACTGCTGGCCGGCCGATACTGGCAGCAATCGACGCGCAGGATTGCGATCAGGTCGTTGTGTTGGTGATTCGCTGGTATGGCGGCATTCAACTGGGCACCGGCGGACTCGCCCGGGCCTATGGCGGTGGCGCCAACAAATGCCTGCAAGCGGCGCCGAAGATCGAGTTGATCAGTCGGGTGCCTCTACGCTGTGCCTGCGCGTTTGGCGAACTAGCGTTGCTCAAACTGCGGGTCGCGGAACTCGGCGGGCTGATCGTTCAAGAAAATTTCACGGCCAATGGCGTTGAGTTGCAGTTGGCGGTCGGTGAGGAGCAGATCGCCACGTTGCAATCGCACCTTGCCGATTTGAGTCGCGGGCGGATTTTGCTGGAGCGTTAAAGATTTAAAGATCGCAGCCTTCGGCAGCTCAGCATGGCTGCGATCTTTTGGGGCATTTCCGATTGTCGATGCATGTGACAGTTGCCCACATCTGCTGTGCACCCGGCTGTGGATAACCTGAGCACATACCGCTGTAACCCTTCTGTCATGCGGCTTTGCGGGCTTTGCTCATTTTTCGTCCAATTCGCCTCAAGAAAGATAAAATTCAAGAAAAAACATAGACTTAGAGCGGTTTATCACCTTTAGAAGATAGCCGCCTTACGCTTATGCCCGACTTTCGCGCTTGCGCACAAATACTGTGGAGCAATCTGTGGATAACCCGTTCATGGGTCTCTCGACACCCTATCCGGCATGGCCCGCCATAGATTGCTCATTTTTTGATCAGCTTACATCGAGCAAATCTGAAGCTCGCTCGGCAGGCTTGCCCTCAAGTGGTGCCTGCCCTGATTCGGATAGCTGCTTTACCGGCAATATTTGAACAACTCCCCACGCCAACTCAAAGAACAGGAAGATCGCCAAAAGCCAGCTCGCCCCATGAGCCAGTGCATAAACCTGCCAAGCTGCAAACAAGAACCTCGCCACCGCGTCATACCGCCCATACACCTGCTGCGGATCACGAATACGCAGCATCGCCCACACGCAAACAATCGACCCCAACAGATTCGCCATCAGCATGTGCACCGGCTCGAACGGTGGCAGTTCGCCGGGCAGGTTGAAAGTCTGGGTCAGACTCAACAAAAGCCCGTGTACCGCAGCAAAGCTCCACGGCGTGGCAAACGCAGCCGTGACGATCAAGTCGTACCACGCACTGCCGCGCACCAGTTGACGATATTGCGTTGTAGTCCACATTGACCTTGCTCCATCAATTCAGGGAGCAACAAGGCTAAAGCCTGGAGTATGCTCCAGGGTCAAGCCCTCTCGAGATGTCATGATGCGCATCGGTGAATTAGCCCGGGCCAGCGAAGTCAGTCGCGACACGCTGCGCTTCTACGAACAACGCGGATTGATCACAGCGCAACGCAGCGTCAACGGTTATCGCGATTACCCGGCCGACACCGTGCAACTGGTGCTGTACATCAAGACGGCTCAACGATTGGGCTTTACCTTGGGTGAGATCGGTCATAACGTCGCTGCGTTATGGCAGTCGCCCGATCCAGACAGCGCGGTCACACAGTTGCTGCAAGACAAGCTCAAGCTGATCGAAAACCGCATGACCGAACTGAGTACGCTGCGCATCGAATTGCTGCAGCGTCTCGGCCAACGCTGTCCACTGAATCCGTGATTCTCAACTATCAAGGAAGCACACATGTCCACGGCAAAAACTGCTCTCATCATCGGTGCATCCCGGGGGCTGGGCCTCGGTCTGGTGAAAACCCTGCTGGCGGACGGCTGGCAAGTCACCGCCACCGTACGCAACCCGCAAAACGCGGAAGCCTTGCATGCCCTGGGCAATGTTCGGGTCGAGAAACTCGACATGGACGATCAGCAGGCGGTGATCGCCTTGAGTCAGCAACTCAAGGGCGAAGTGTTCGACCTGCTGTTCGTCAATGCCGGGGTCAAGGGGCCAGACGTGCAGACACCGGGCGGTGCGACGCTGGCCGAAGTCGGGCAGCTGTTTTTCACCAATGCCGTGGCACCGATCAACCTGGCCCAGCGCTTCGTCAGCCAGATTCGCCCCGCCACCGGTGTGCTGGCGTTCATGAGTTCGGTACTCGGCAGCGTGACCATGCCCGACGCACCGGAACTGGCGCTGTACAAGGCCAGCAAAGCCGCACTGAACTCCATGACCAATAGCTTCGTCACGCAATTGGGCGAGCAAAAGCTCACTGTGCTGTCGCTGCACCCGGGCTGGGTGAAAACCGACATGGGCGGTGAAGGCGCCGATATCGATGTGGAAACGAGTACGCGCGGATTGGTCGATCAGGTGAATGCCTATGTCGGCAAGGGAGGGCATCATTTTGTGAATTATCGGGGTGAGACTATTCCCTGGTAGGCCAAGATTCCTTTGTGGGAGCGAGCTGGCTCGCTCCCACAAAGGTTCATTCCACAAAGGGATCTGCTTTGTTCTGTCGGGCCGGGCTTGCCCGCTTCACGCTTTTGTTCGACACTTCGCACCTCGCCTCCCCGGCGACCCTGGATCAGCAGACAGGGCAACACTGAGCTGGCAACCCTGAACCCAACTTTCAGAGGAGCCGGCCAACATGCCTGCGACCCGTACCTGGTTAAAAAATCCCCTCGCCATTTTCACGGCCAACGGTCTCGATGCCCGTGGCGGTCTGGTGCTGCAAGACGGTGTGATCGTCGAAGTGCTCAGCCTGGGCCAGCAGCCCTCCACACCTTGCAATGAAGTCTTCGATGCCCGCGAGCATGTGATCCTGCCGGGACTGATCAACACCCACCATCACTTCTATCAGACCCTGACCCGTGCCTGGGCGCCGGTGGTCAACCAGCCGTTGTTCCCGTGGCTGAAAACCCTGTACCCGGTCTGGGCACGCTTGACCCCTGAAAAACTCGCCCTCGCCAGCAAAGTCGCGTTGGCCGAGTTGCTGCTGTCCGGTTGCACCACGGCAGCCGACCACCATTATCTGTTTCCACAAGGCCTGGAAAACGCCATCGACGTGCAAGTCGAGAGCGTTCGCGAACTGGGCATGCGCGCCATGCTGACCCGCGGTTCGATGAGCCTCGGCGAAAAGGACGGCGGGCTGCCACCGCAACAGACCGTACAGGAAGGCCAGGTGATTCTCGACGACAGTCAGCGCTTGATCGCCCAATACCACGAACGCGGTGACGGCGCGCAAATCCAGATCGCCCTGGCGCCTTGCTCGCCGTTTTCGGTGACGCCAGAAATCATGTCCGCCAGCGCAGAATTGGCCAACAAACTTGATGTGCGCCTGCACACGCATCTGGCGGAAACCCTTGATGAAGAAGACTTCTGCCTGCAACGCTTCGGCTTGCGAACCGTGGACTACCTGGACAGCGTCGGCTGGCTCGGCCCCCGTACATGGCTGGCCCACGGCATCCACTTCAACCCCGACGAAATCACCCGCCTCGGCGCGGCCGGCACCGGCATCTGCCATTGCCCGAGTTCGAACATGCGCCTGGCTTCAGGCATCTGTCCCAGTATCGAACTGACCGACGCCGGCGCACCGCTGGGCCTGGGTGTGGATGGCTCGGCCTCCAACGACGCGTCGAACATGATCCTTGAAGCGCGTCAGGCGCTGTACATCCAGCGCCTGCGCTACGGCGCCGAGAAGATCACCCCGGAACGCGTGCTGGGCTGGGCCACCAAGGGATCGGCGCAATTGCTCGGTCGCAGCGACATTGGCGAACTGGCAGTAGGCAAGCAGGCTGACCTGGCGCTGTTCAAGCTCAATGAGCTGCGATTCTCCGGCAGCCACGACCCGGTGTCGGCGCTGCTGTTGTGCGGCGCGGACCGGGCGGATCGAGTGATGGTGGGTGGCAAGTGGCGAGTGACTGACGGGCAGGTCGAAGGGCTGGATCTGCAGGGCTTGATTGCTGATCACAGCCAGGCGGCCCGGCAGTTGATCGCGGGTACCTGACACAACACCGCTCCCACAGGGATTTGTAGTGTTTTCAGAGACCCAGCAACGACAACATGATGAACGTCGCAAACAGCACAAAGTGCGTCATCCCCTCGATGGCATTGGTTTCGCCATCGTTGAGGTTGATCGCACTGACGATCAGGGTGATGAAGATCATCACGCTCTGCACCGGAGTCATGGCCATCTGGAATGGCTGACCGGTGTAGAGCGCCATCGCTTCCATCACCGGCACCGTCAGGATCACCGTCGACAGCGACGCGCCCAACGCGATGTTGACCACTGACTGCATACGGTTGGCCAACGCCGCGCGCAACGCCGTCATAATCTCCGGCGCCGCGGAGATCGCCGCCACCAGGATCGCCGTAATCACTGGCGGTGCACCCGATCCTTCCAACCCCAGATCCAGGCTCTTGGACATCACTTCGGCCAATGCGCCAATCACCACCACCCCGAACACCAGAATACTTATGGACAACGTCAGGTTGATCGGTGCTGGCTCTTGTTCCAAGGGCTCCTTCTTGCGGCGCTTCTCCGGGTAGCTGTAGCTGAAAAAATAACTGTGCGGCCCGACCTGCATACGCAGGAACAACGCATAAAGCACCACCATCGCGCCGATGGTGAACGCCGAATAAAGCTTCCAGCTGGTTTCGGGAATGAACTCGGGCACCACCATCGACACCCCCATGGCCGTGAGGATCATCACGCTGTAGCTGCGTGCCGAATCATCGTTGTAGGACTGTTCGCCATGCTTGAGGCCGCCCATCAACGCCGCCAGGCCGAGGATGCCGTTGATATCGAGCATGACGGCTGAATAAATTGTGTCGCGCACGAGTGTCTTCGAGGCTTCGTTGCTCATCATGATCGCCAGGATCACCACTTCCACCAGCACCGCCGCCAGAGTCAGGATCATGGTGCCATAGGGGTCACCGACTTTTTCCGCCAACAACTCGGCCTGATGGGCGACACGCATCGAGGCGGCGACGATAAACGCAATCAGCACCAGCCCGGCGCTCAGTGCGACGCCCTGCCCGCTGTGCAATAGCCAATGCTCCAGCGCGAATGCAACGATGGCGGCGATCAGGGCCAGCAACAGAAAGGTTTCTTGCTTGAGGATCGTGAGCATGACGGGCCTTTTTGCCGTGGAGAAGCGGATAAGCGACTGACTGCGGTGGGACGCTAACGTTTCGTTACACCTTAGCGCAGCGGAAAATATCTCCAGCCCGGCGCAATGAACCTTTCGGTCAGGTTTTGCCAATTGTTTCTGCTAGCGTCTGTAGAATGCCCACCATCTGCACCTGATGAGAAAAGAATATGTACGACTGGCTGAACGCACTGCCCAAGGCAGAATTGCACTTGCACCTGGAAGGTTCGCTGGAGCCCGAGCTGCTGTTCGCCCTGGCCGAACGCAACAAGATCGCCCTGCCGTGGAGCGATGTCGAAACCCTGCGCACGGCTTATGCCTTTAATAACCTGCAAGAATTCCTCGACCTGTATTACCAGGGCGCCGACGTGCTGCGCACTTCCCAGGACTTCTACGACCTGACCTGGGCTTACCTGCTGCGCTGCAAAGAACAGAACGTGATTCACACCGAACCGTTCTTCGACCCCCAGACCCACACCGACCGAGGCATCCCGTTCGAGGTGGTGCTCAACGGCATCGCCGCGGCCTTGAAGGACGGTGAACAGCAACTGGGCATCACCAGCGGTCTGATCCTGAGTTTCCTGCGTCACTTAAGCGAAGAACAGGCACAGAAAACCCTCGACCAGGCACTGCCGTTTCGTGATGCATTTGTCGCGGTAGGCCTGGACAGTTCTGAAATGGGTCACCCGCCGAGCAAGTTCCAGCGGGTATTCGATCGTGCCCGCGCAGAAGGCTTCCTGACCGTCGCCCATGCCGGTGAAGAAGGCCCGCCCGAGTACATCTGGGAAGCCCTCGACCTGCTGAAAATCCAGCGCATCGACCATGGCGTACGCGCCATCGAAGACGAACGCTTGATGCAACGCATCATCGACGAGCAGATCCCGCTGACTGTATGCCCGCTGTCCAACACCAAGCTGTGTGTGTTTGATCATATGTCACAGCACAACATACTCGACATGCTCGAACGCGGCGTGAAAGTGACCGTGAACTCGGACGACCCGGCGTACTTCGGCGGTTACGTCACCGAGAATTTCCATGCGTTGTATACCGATCTGGGCATGACCCAGGACCAGGCCAAACGCCTGGCGCAGAACAGCCTGGATGCTCGGTTGGTCAAACCGTAAGACCGCTGAAGACCCAATGTGGGAGCGACCCTGCTCGCGGAAACAGTGCGTCAGTCAACGATGATGTCGACGGGAGGACCGCATTCGCGAGCAGGCTCGCTCCCACAGGGACTGAGCCAAAACCTGGGCCTTTAAAGGACCCTACAGCACCATCTCCAGCTCTGTTTCCTTGGCGAACCGGTGGATTTCACGCTGTCCCGCCACGGTGACCTGCAAGGCCCGCGAATCGTGAGGCAGACTCAGCCAGCCCGATTGCATGAACAACTGCAATAACGCAGCTCCCAGTGACCCGCCCATGTGCGGGCGCCTTTCGCTCCAGTCAGGACACGCACACGCAGACTTGCCGTTGCGATGGGCCAACGCCTGGATGAACACCCCCCGCGCCGCCAGCTCGTTGGAGCCCTTGAGCGTGATCATGACCCGTTGATCGAACTGTTCGATCCAGCCCGCATCCAGCAAACGCTGGAACAGATCGGCGGCGAGAGTACCTCCCAGATGGTCGTCGCAAAGCCTGGCGCGCAACAAAGACGAGCGCCTGGCCTGAGGTTTGGCGAGGGGTGAGGAGTGTTGGAAAATATCCGTGGCTTGCCGGGCCGTGCTGGCCAGCGTCGCGCTTGCCAATGCTTCGATTGCGGCGCCGACTTCGGGCGCGGCCAGGCGGAAGAAGCGTTTGCGTCCCCGAGTTTCAACTTTCAACAGCCCCCCGGCGGACAAGCGTCCCAAGTGGGCGCTGGCCGATGAGGGTGAAAGACCGGCCAACAGGGCCAGTTCGTCGGCTTGACGCGCCGATCCGTCCATCAAGGCCCACATCATTGCGCTGCGCTTGGGGTCAGCCAGTAAGGTGGCTATCTGGCTGATGCAAGGTGCATGTTCCATGAATTCACTCCCTGTTGAATCGTTTCGTCTACTGCTCTCTGCGAAAGACGGTGCGTACATGAGGCGAACGCTAGTATAGGCGGGTTGACCGTCGGTTCCTGCCCTCCGCAAACCGCTGGTGGTGATAGTTCCTGCGGGAAATTTCGCTTTTTTCCTGCGACTAATGACCGTTTCTCGAAAACCTCGGAAAATGACTGCTCAACCGGGTGCATCGGCTGGCAAGCATTTCCCGCAACAGGTTCACCGGCTTACTCAATTGTGCGCGATGAGCGCACAGCAAATTCAGTGGAGCTCGCTCACAAAGCAGTTCCGGCATCAGCACTTTCAATCGGCCGGCGAGCACATCGGCGGCCACATCGAGCCACGACTTGTAGGCGATTCCGGCGCCCGCAATGGCCCACAGCCGCACGACATCGGCATCGTCACTGAAACGATCACCGCTGACGGTCAGGCCGACTTCGCGTTTGCCGTCGTGAAAACTCCAGTGATCGTGGACCCGGCTGCCGAGCATGAACAGCAAGCAATTATGCTGGGCCAATTGCTCCAGTTGCCGCGGCTCGCCACGCCGGGCCAGATAGCTCGGCGCCGCACAGAGCACGCGCCGGTTATGCGGGGCGATGGGTAGCGCCACCAGGCTGGAATCTTCCGGTTCGCCGTAGCGCAGGGCAATGTCCACCGGTTGGCGGAACAGATCGGCGATGCGGTCACCCAGCAACAAACGAACGGTGAGTTTGGGGTGCTCGCGCTGAAATTCGTCCAGCCAGGGCAGCAGCAGGTTACGACCGAAGTCCGAAGGTGCCGACAACTGCAATACGCCACTGACCTGATCCTGGCCACTGGCCAATAAACGCCGCCCCTCGTCGAGGTTGCTCAGGGCTGCCCGGGCATATTCAAGAAACCCTTCGCCCTCGGCGGTCAGGCGCAGGCTGCGGGTCGAGCGGGTGAGCAAGCGGGCGCCCAGCTGTTGCTCGATGCGTTTCAACGCCGCGCTGGCCACCGCCGCCGACATGTCCATACCCCGCGCAGCCGCCGACAGACTGCCCAGGTCGGCCGCCCGGACGAACAGCTGCAAGTCATCGAAGCGCAGCATTTAAACTCCTATTATCAAAAAAATATTGAAAGAGACTGCTCTTTTAGCGGCTTTTATCTGCAAGAGAAATAGCCAATCATCTGCCCATCGAAATCAGCCCGTGCACGGAGTTACCGATGTCCCAGCCTTTTACCGCTATCGCCACCCTCATCGCCAAACCCGGCCAGCAGGATGCCCTTGAACAGCACCTGCGGGCACTGATTGAGCCGACCCGCGCCGAAGTCGGTTGTGGGCAATACGACTTGCATCAGGACCTGGCCAATCCCCTGGCCTTCTACATGATTGAACACTGGAACAGTGACGAAGCCCTGCAAGCCCATGACGCCAGTGCGCATATCCAGAACTTCCGCGCCAAGGCCGCTGACTTCCTCGAACACTTCGAACTCAAGCGCCTGCGTACCCTCGCCTGATTTCTTTCTCTATTAACCTTCGGAGCCTGTGATGAAAGCCATTGCCTATTACGCGTCCCTGCCGATCAGCGACGAAAAAGCCCTGCAAGACGTTGAATTGCCGGAGCCGGTCGCCGGCCCCCGCGATTTGTTGGTGGAGGTCAAAGCCATTTCAGTCAACCCGGTGGATACCAAGGTCCGGCAGAACGTCCAGCCTGAAGGCGGCGCCGCAAAAGTGCTGGGCTGGGATGTGGCCGGCGTCGTCAAGGCGGTCGGCAATGACGTGACCCTGTTCAAGGCCGGCGACAAGGTGTTTTACGCCGGCTCCATCGCCCGCGCCGGCGGCAACAGCGAGCTGCACGTGGTGGATGAGCGGATCGTCGGTCATATGCCGAAAACCCTCGGCTTCGCCGAAGCCGCCGCCCTGCCGTTGACTGCGATCACGGCGTGGGAATTGCTCTTCGAACGCCTGCAAGTGCGCGAAGGAAAAACCGATGAAGGCCAGAGCCTGCTGATCGTCGGCGCCGCTGGCGGAGTCGGTTCGATTCTCACGCAACTGGCCAAACAGCTCACCGCTCTGAACGTCATTGGCACGGCTTCACGTGCGCAGACCCAGAGCTGGGTGAAAGCGCTGGGCGCCGATGCGGTGATCGATCACAGCCAGCCGCTGAGCGAGGAACTCAAGCGCGCAGGTATCGATCAGGTGACTCACGTTGCCAGCTTGACCCAGACCGATCATCACCTGGATCAATTGGTCGAGGCGCTGGCGCCGCAGGGCAAACTGGCCCTGATCGATGACCCGAAAACCCTGGACGTGACCAAGCTCAAACGCAAGAGCCTGTCGCTGCACTGGGAGTTCATGTACACCCGCTCGCTGTTTGAAACCGCAGACATGATTGAGCAGCACAATCTGCTCAACCGCGTGGCGCGCCTGATCGATGCCGGGACCTTGAAAACCACGGTTGGCGAGCACTTCGGAACCATCAATGCGGCCAACCTGCGCCGTGCACATGCCTTGCTGGAAAGCGGCAAATCCAAGGGCAAGATCGTGCTGGAAGGGTTCTAGATTTTTTATCGGAGCTGGCGAAGTCTGCGCCAGCTCCTGCATCTTTTTGCGATGATTTTTTGTTACAAACCGTCAGTCCGACAGTTGACCCTTGTCACAATGGTGATCGTATTCAGGACTACAATCGAAACCTCTGCGAGACAATCTTTTACATGAGGAGGTCAGTAATGAAGATCCTGATAAAAGAATTGGCAAAATCCCAGTGGCAGGTCCGCCTTGACCAACATGCTGTGATGTTCCGCAGCGAAGCCGAAGCCCGCGCCTTCACCAATACCCTCGAAGCGCGATTGCACGCACCCCATCAGATTCCCGACCGTCAGCAGCGCGCTGTTGGCTGAGTCCGTCTTCAAACCTGGGCTTGCGCCAATGCCCGGGCATTTTGCAAACGTCGGGTGAGCATCGCCACGCTCACCACCAGAACACCGCACAGGCTGATGACCATGGCCATCGGCATGGCGCTGCCGTCGTGCAAAACGCCCACCAGCGCGGCAGCGCCGGCGGCCACGCTGAATTGCAGGCAGCCCATCAACGCCGATGCACTGCCGGCCCGGGCGCCCTGGCCGTTCATGGCACACGCCGAAGCGTTGGGCAGAATACAACCCAGGCTGGCAATGCAGACAAACAGGGGAAGCAGCAACGGCCAGAGCTGCTCGGTATGCAGCGCGCTGACAGCGAGCAGTGCCAGACCGGCACCGAGATAAATCCACACGGTACGTGTCAGCAGGGACGCCGGACCTCGCTTGGCCAATAGCCGCGCATTGATCTGGGCCACCAGAATGAACCCGGCGGCATTGGCGCCGAAGAACCAGCCAAAATGCTCCGCCGGTATGCCATAGAGCTTGATGAAGACGAACGGTGAACCCGCAATGTAGGAAAACATTCCGGCGATAGCGATGCCGCCGGTCAGCGCATGACCGAGGTATACCGGGTCCTTCAACAGGCGAGCGTACTGACGCAATGCCCCCGACAAGGGCTGACGTGGAACATGCGCGGGCATGCTTTCGGGCAAGCCAAGGGCAACGGCCAACCCGGCCAATGCGCTGAAACCGGTCAACACCAGGAAGATTGATTGCCAACCGGTGGTATTGACCAACAAACCGCCCAGCATCGGCGCCAGAATCGGCGCCAGCCCCATTACCAGCATCAATTGCGAAAAGACCTTGGCCGAGCCCACCGCATCGCATTTATCGCTGACCACCGCCCGGGCAATCACCATCCCCGCGCAACCGCCCAGGGCCTGGATAAACCGCGCGCCGATCAACCATTCCAGATTCGGTGCATAAGCACATGCCAGTGAAGCGGCGGTAAACAGCCCGACCCCGGTCAACAATGGAAGGCGTCGCCCGAAACGATCCGCCACCGGCCCATAAGCCAGCTGACCAATGGACAATCCCAGGAAATAAGCGGCCAGGGTCAGTTGAACGTGTTTTTCGTCCGTACCGAAAGCCAGCGCCATCGCCGGAAACGCTGGCAGATAGAAATCGATCGCCAGCGGACCGAATGCGCTCAAGGCGCCAAGAATCAGGATTGTACGAAAGTTCATCAGGCATCCAGTGGGGCAGAGATCGGCAGGCCGACAGTCTAGCCGCGCAGGGACGCCTTGAACATTCCGATAGCTCGCTAACTATTAAAAATCAGGCCAGCTTCACGCCGTAGCCTTCCTCGCTGATCGCCGCGATCACTTGATCGGCACTCAACGCGGACTCGACGCCGACTTCTTTCGCCGCCAGGTCGACCCGCACGCTGGCCGCCGGGTCTTTGGCCTGGACGGCCTGGGTAATGGCACGGACGCAGTGACCGCAGGACATGCCTTCAACATTGAATACTTGCATGGGACAACTCCTTTTAATGAAGCGTTTGAGTGAGGTAGCCCGCAGTGTCGAGCTTGCCACCATGGCAAGGTCAAGTTCTGCAGTGATCTGCCGGGCTGGCAATCGTCGCCGCGCTCGGCCAAGCTGCGTCCATCAATGACTCGATCTCAGGAGATTCAGCCATGCGCTGGTCAGCTTTCAGCCTGTTTGGCTTCCTCAGCCTCTTCGCCGCCATGCCTTCGGCCCATGCCGCCGGGGAGGACTATGGCGTGCTGATCATTTCCCGCGAACGGCTGGAAGTCGCTACCAATTGCGAGATCGGCGTGTACATCCACGATCAGCTGTCGGCGCGGCTGTTCCAGGAACAAAGCACCTCGTTCAACCTGCCGCCGGGAAACATTTCCCTGCGCCTCAAACTGCTGCCGGGCCAGGTGCCGGGCTGCAACCCGGGCATGCTGGCTCCGGGTTCGCAGAACATCACGCTGCGAGCCGGGGATGTGCAGAAGTACCGGATTGCGATGACGCAGGAAGGGATGTACCTCAAGCGTGCGGGCCTGGGTTACTGAAACAGATCCCTTGTGGGAGCGAGCAGGCTCGTTCCCACCTTAGACCTGCGACAATCCGCAGATTGGTGCTTGACCTTGCCAGCATGGCAAGGTTGATCCTGTAGACATCTTCTACAGGGAGTGCAACCGATGTCCGAATCCACCACTTTCGATCTGCCGATTGCCGGCATGACCTGCGCCAGTTGCGCCGGGCGTGTCGAGCGCGCCTTGAGCAAAGTCATCGGCGCCAGTGCCGTCAGCGTCAACCTGGCCACTGAGCACGCACGGGTCCAGGCGCCTGTCGACAGCCTCCCGGCGCTGATGGCGGCGGTGGAAAATGCCGGTTACAGCGTGCCGCAGCAAAGTCTGGAACTGAGCATCGACGGCATGACCTGCGCGTCTTGCGTTGGCCGCGTCGAACGGGCACTGAACAAAGTCCCGGGGGTGAAGAGCGTCAGCGTGAACCTGGCCAACGAGCGCGCGCATCTGGAGCTGCTCGGGCCTGTCGATGCACAAACCTTGATCGCCGCCGTGACCAGGGCCGGTTACGCCGCCAGCGTGTGGGAAGCCGAACATCCGCCCATCGATGCCCAACAGACCCGCCTGCATCGCGAACGCTGGGCCTTGATCGCGGCCATTGCCCTTGCCTTGCCGCTGGTATTGCCGATGCTGCTTCAACCCTTCGGCGTGCACTGGATGCTCCCGGCCTGGGTACAGTTCGCGTTGGCCACGCCGGTGCAATTCATTTTCGGCGCGCGGTTTTATGTCGCGGCGTGGAAAGCCGTGCGCGCCGGTGCCGGCAACATGGACCTGCTGGTCGCCCTGGGCACCAGCGCCGGATATGGCTTGAGCGTCTATGAATGGGCTACCGCCGCCGGGCGCATGCCGCACCTGTATTTCGAAGCCTCGGCGGTAGTGATCGCCTTGGTGCTGCTGGGCAAATACCTGGAAAGCCGCGCCAAGCGCCAGACCGCCAGTGCCATTCGCGCCCTGGAGGCGCTGCGCCCGGAGCGGGCCATTCAGGTGATTGACGGCCGCGAGCAGGAAGTCGCCATTAGCGCCCTGCGCCTCAATGATCTGGTATTGGTCAAACCCGGTGAACGCTTCCCGGTGGACGGTGAGGTGGTCGACGGCCAGAGCCATGCCGACGAAGCGTTGATCAGCGGCGAAAGCCTGCCGGTACCCAAGCAGCCCGGCGATAAAGTCACCGGCGGCGCGATCAATGGAGAAGGTCGCCTGCTGGTTCGCACCCACGCACTCGGCGCGGAAACCGTGTTGGCACGCATCATTCGCCTGGTTGAGGACGCCCAGGCGGCCAAAGCGCCGATTCAGAAACTGGTGGATAAAGTCAGCCAGATCTTCGTACCGGTCGTCCTGCTGCTGGCTTTCGCGACCTTGATCGGCTGGTGGCTGTATGGCGCGCCCCTGGAAACCGCGCTGATCAATGCCGTGGCAGTGCTGGTGATTGCTTGCCCTTGCGCATTGGGCCTGGCCACGCCGACGGCCATCATGGCCGGCACCGGGGTGGCGGCGCGTCATGGGATTCTGATCAAGGACGCCGAAGCGCTGGAACGTGCACATGAAGTCAGTTCGGTGGTGTTCGACAAGACCGGCACCCTGACCTCCGGCGCCCCGCGCATCGCCCACCTGAGTGCCCTCGACGGTGACACATCCCGCCTGCTGCAACTGGCCGGCGCGTTGCAACGCGGCAGTGAGCATCCGCTGGCCAAGGCGGTGCTGGATGAGTGCGCACAACGCGGCCTGACCGTGGCCGATGTCAGCGACAGCCAGTCCCTGACCGGGCGCGGCATTGCCGGCAGTCTTGATGGTCGTCGGCTGGCGCTGGGTAATCGGCGTCTACTGCAAGAGAACGAATTGAGCGCAGGCGAATTGGCCGCTTCGGCCACAGCCTGGGAAACCGAAGGCCGGACCCTGTCCTGGTTGATCGAGCTAAACCCTGCGCCGCGCGTACTGGGATTGTTCGCGTTCGGTGACACGCTCAAACCTGGCGCACTGCAAGCCGTGCAACAACTCAGCGCACGTCATATCAGCAGTCACTTGCTGACCGGCGACAACCGTGGCAGCGCCAAAGTGGTGGCCGACGCGTTGGGCATCACAAACGTACACGCCGAAGTCCTGCCCGCGGACAAAGCCGCCGAGGTCGCCGCGCTGAAGAAAACGGGGGTAGTGGCGATGGTCGGCGACGGCATCAACGATGCGCCTGCTCTGGCTGCGGCGGATATTGGCATTGCCATGGGCGGAGGCACCGACGTGGCCATGCACGCCGCCGGGATCACCCTGATGCGCGGCGATCCGCGCCTGGTACCGGCGGCGCTGGAGATCAGCCGCAAGACCTATGCGAAGATCCGGCAAAACCTGTTCTGGGCCTTCGTCTATAACCTGATTGGCATTCCCCTGGCGGCCTTCGGCTTCCTCAATCCGGTGCTGGCCGGTGCGGCGATGGCGTTGTCGAGTGTGAGCGTGGTGAGCAATGCGCTACTGTTGAAAACCTGGAAACCCGAGGATCTGGAGGACAAGCGATGAACATCGGCCAAGCGGCCCGCCACAGTGGTCTTAGCGCCAAGATGATCCGTTACTACGAGTCCATCGGTTTGCTCAAGGCGGCCCATCGCACCGACAGCGGTTACCGGGTCTACAGCGACGACGACCTGCACACACTGGCGTTCATCAAGCGTTCGCGGGACCTGGGGTTTTCCCTGGAAGAGGTTGGCAAACTGCTGACCCTCTGGCAGGACCGCCAGCGTGCCAGCGCCGATGTGAAGGCCTTGGCCCGACAGCACATCGACGAGTTGAACCAGAAGATTCGTGAACTTGGGCAATTGCGCGATACGTTGCAGGACCTGGTCGAGCATTGTCAGGGGGATCATCGACCGGATTGTCCGATTCTCAAGAATCTGGAGTCGGGGTGTTGTGGCAAACCGGTTTCGGCCTGATTGCCACGCGCGTCCCTGTGGGAGCGAGCCTGCTCGCGAAAGCGGACTGCCTGACACACTGATGTGGGATGTGCCGACGTTTTCGCGAGCAGGCTCGCTCCCACATTGGTTTTTGTGTTGCGCACAAAAAACCGGCCGAAGCCGGTTTTTTGATTAACCGATCACTGCATCCAGGGCGGAGGCGGTTCTTCGGTTTTGCCCGATGGCGCATCGTCTGCGGCACGGGCCGCTTGCTTGCGCTCTTCATCCAGGCGTGCGGCCTCGATCTCGCGCATGATGCCACCGACATCCGCCAGTTCTTCCGGTTCGTCGAACTCACCGGTCAGGACACTGGCCGGGTGCAAGGTGCCCGCCTCGTACAGGGCCCACATTTCCTTGGCGTACCGGGTCTTTTTCAGCTCCGGGGCAAACCGCCCGAAGTAGGACGCCATGTTGCCCACGTCCCGCTCCAGCATGCTGAACGCGTGGTTGTTACCCGCTGCATCCACCGCTTGCGGCAAGTCGATGATCACGGGGCCGGTCGGGGTCAGCAGGACGTTGAACTCGGACAGGTCACCGTGCACCAGACCGGTGCACAACATCAGCACGATCTGAGAAATCAGGTACGCGTGATATTCGCGTGCCTGGTCCGGTTCCAGTACCACGTCGTTCAGGCGCGGTGCGGCATCACCGTACTCGTCGGCCACCAGCTCCATCAGCAGTACGCCTTCGAGGAAGTCATACGGCTTGGGTACCCGCACACCGGCATTGGCCAGGCGGAACAGTGCCGCCACTTCGGCGTTCTGCCAGGCGTCTTCGGTTTCCTTGCGGCCAAACTTGGAACCCTTTGCCATGGCCCGGGCCTGACGGCTGTTGCGCACCTTACGGCCTTCCTGATACTCGGCCGCCTGACGAAAACTGCGTTTGTTCGCCTCCTTGTAGACCTTCGCGCAACGTAACTGGTTACCGCAGCGCACCACGTAAACAGCTGCTTCTTTACCACTCATGAGTGGGCGCAGCACCTCGTCGACCAGACCGTCCTCGATCAGGGGTTCAATGCGTTTTGGAGTCTTCATCAGCTTTTATTGTGGGTCCTTTATTACCAAACACGCGAAAGTCATTCGTTATACGGCAATCCATCCATTCGGGGGAGGGGGTGCCGACGTACCGTTCGCGTGATTTTTCAAAACAGCCCTCAATTTCCGCAGGCAACAGCCGAAGCCCTGAGTGACAAACTGATTTGTCCGACAATCGTTTCAACAACAATAACGATGCCGCACTCAGGGAACGGGGTTGATCAACAACGTTTACGGCTGCCTATAAACCGCGAGTCATCTGCACTGCGTGGGCCTACAAGAAAATCTGGAGCGCGGATGAACATCAAACAGAAGTTGACCTGGGCGTTTGCAATCATCGCCTGCTTGCCCGTGGTGCTGGTCGCCACCCTCGTTGTGCTGAACTTGCGCAGTGATGCCAAGGACGAATTCGTCGACAACAGCGGTCGCGAAATCCGTCAGGTCAGCAATGCCATGCAACTGTTCTTCGACGGCATCAGCCAAAACGTCGAATACCTGGCCAAGCAACCGCTGATCACGAACTCCGACGACAGCCTCAAGACCTACATGAGCGCCAACGCCGCCAGCATTCCTCAAGGCGAGATGGACAAAAAAGTCTTTGGCTTCCTGCAGGACCTGGGCAACGCACATCCATCCTACGCCTACGCCATCCTCGGCACCGCCGCCGGTGGTTACGTATCCTGGCCGGACGACGCCAAGCTGGCCAACTACGACCCGCGCCAGCGTCCGTGGTACAAGGCGGCCCAGGCCAAACCGGGCAAGCCGTTCCGTACCGAGGCCTACTACTGGGCCGAAAACGATACGACCTACGTCAGTACCGTACGCACCATCGACAACAAACTGGGCGCCAATGGCGGTGTCGTCAGTATCGACGTGTCGCTCAAACAACTCACCGAGCTGGTCAAACAGATCAAGCTCGGCGAAACCGGCTACCTGATGCTGCTGGAAAACTCCGGCACCGTGCTGGTCGATCCAAAACAACCGGAGCACAACTTCAAGGCCCTGGGCAGCCTCGGCGAGGGTTATGCCCAACTGGCCAAGGCCGGCAAAGGCCTGGTCGAAGTCGAACTCAATGGCGAGCGCTACATGGCCAACGTCTGGCCGTCGGAGCAACTGGGCTGGACCTTCATCGGCCTGATCAAACAAAACGACGTAATGAGCACCGCAACCCAACTGACCTGGTTGATCGCAATCATCGCAGCCGTGCTGGCGGTGATCTTCGCCATCGTCGGCGCCAGTTTCGCCAGCGTCATCGTGCGTCCGATCCGCAGCGTGGCCGATGGCCTGGAAGGCATCGCCCAAGGTGAAGGCGACCTGACCAAGAACCTGCAAGTACGTGGCAGCGACGAAACCGCGCAACTGGCCAACTGGTTCAATCAGTTCCTGACCGCGATCCGCAACCTGATCCAGAACATCGGCGGCGCCGCGACCAAGATCCTGGCCACTTCCAAGAGCTCGACCCAGGTCTCCAGCGACATGGCCGAAGCCGCCGGACGCCAGCGTGAAGCGGTGGACATGGTGTCCACGGCGTTCCACGAAATGGTCGCCACCGCCAACGAAGTGGCGCGTTCTTGCAGCCAGGCCGCCGAGTCGGCCGACAGCGGCCAGCGCCAGGCCCGCGAAGGCCAGCAGCAGATCGACGCCGCCGTGAGCAGCGTCGATCGCCTGAGCCAGGAAATCGAACAGTCTGCCCAGTCGATGCAACAGCTGGAGCGCGACAGCAATGACATTCAATCGATTCTCGGCACCATTCGCTCGATCGCCGAACAGACCAACCTGCTGGCGTTGAACGCAGCCATCGAAGCGGCGCGGGCCGGAGAGCAAGGTCGTGGTTTTGCGGTGGTGGCGGACGAAGTGCGGGCGCTGGCCAAACGCACGGCGGATTCCACGGCGGAAATCGACGGGCTGCTGGGCAACCTGGCCAAACGTACCAGCCAGGTGACACAGCAGATGCATGCCAGCCTGGAAGTGTCGCAGCAATCGGTGACGCGCATCGGCGAAGCTCGCAGCAGCTTCGGGCAGATTCGCGAATCGGTGGACGTGATCCGCGACATGAACACCCAGATCGCCACGGCGGCGGAACAACAGCACCAGGTGGCCGAAGACATCAACCGGCACATCAGCCAGATTCATGGCGATGCGCAATTGGTGGCCGAACTGGCAAACTCGGCGCGGCTGGATTCCCAGAGCCTGGCCGGGTTGTCCAATGAGCTGGATGGGTTGGTGCGCCGGTTCCGTACCTGATTCAAAATCCCGGTAGCCGCTTAGCGTCCATTCGCGAGCAGGCTCGCTCCCACAGGGTTATTCGCTGTCGTTGTGGGAGTGAGCCTGCTCGCGAAGAGGCCTTTACTGCCGAAATAACTCTCCAGGGGTAAACCCGAACAAGCCTTTGAACGCCGCAATAAACGCCGACGTCGAATCATACCCACAGGCCAGTGCGGCATTGGTCACACTGTCCCCCTCCTCCAGCAAACTCAACGACGACAACAAGCGCATGCGCTGGCGCCAGCCACGAAAGCTCAACCCGGTTTCGCGCTGAAACAGCCGCATCAGGGTTTTCTCCGACGTGCCCAAACGCTCTGCCCACACCTGCAAGGTCACGTTGCTTTCGGGGTTTTCGATCAATTCGTTGCACAACCCCAGTAACCGCTCATGGCGGGGCAACGGCAGGGAGAAGCCGACCTCCGGCAGCGTAGCCAACTGATCCAGCAACACGCTCACCAGTCGCGCTTCCTGGCTATCACCCTGTGGATATTCCACGGGCAGCAGGCAAAAACTCTTGATCAGTTCCCGGGCCAGCGGCGTCACTTCCAGCACCCGGCAACGCTCGTCCGCCCACTGGCAGTCCTCGCGACGCACATACAGGCTGCGCATTTCGGCGCGCATTGACGTCACCACCTGATGCTCAAGATCCGCCGGAATCCAGATCCCCCACTGCGGCGGCGCAAAGAAGCTGCCCTCAGCGGTGTGCACGCCCAGAACTCCGCTGATGGCGTAGGAAAATTGCACCCAGTCGTGGTGATGGGACGGTGTCCAGGAGCCGGCATTGAGGCTTTCCACCCGGGCGTACAGTGGGCGCGGTAAAACGGTAAGGGGTGGGATGCTGCGTTCAAGGGAGACTTGTCCGTTGGTCGGCATTGAATGGCCTTGTGTTGCGGGACGGCTGATAAAGCGACGCTAAGCCATGTCACTCATCTATTCAACACTGAACATCCCCTGTGGGAGCAAACCCGCTCCCACAGGTTTCCGATTCCAATTAACCAAAGGATCAACGCTCGATGATGGCTGTGACACCCTGCCCCCCCGCCGCACAAATCGAAACCAGTCCCCGCCCCTTCCCTGCCGCCTCCAGCAGCTTCGCCAGGTTGGCAACAATGCGCGCCCCCGTGGCAGCGAACGGATGGCCCGCCGCCAGTGAACTGCCTTTGACGTTGAGTCGACTGCGATCGATCGAGCCCAACGGCGCGTCGAGGCCCAGGCGGCTTTTGCAGTACTGCGCATCTTCCCAGGCCTTCAGCGTGCAGAGCACTTGCGCGGCAAAGGCTTCGTGGATTTCGTAGTAGTCGAAGTCCTGCAGCGTCAGCCCGTTACGCGCCAGTAATCGCGGCACCGCATACGCCGGTGCCATCAACAGGCCTTCGGCACCGTTGACGAAATCCACCGCCGCCGCCTCGCCATCACGTAGATAAGCGAGGATCGGCAAGCCGCGCTCCCTGGCCCACTCTTCACTGCCTAACAGCACCAGCGACGCGCCATCGGTCAGCGGCGTGGAGTTGCCGGCGGTCAGGGTGCCCTTGGCACTCTTTTCGAACGCTGTTTTCAACGAGGTGAGTTTTTCCAGGGTCAGGTCCGGGCGTAGATTGTTGTCGCGGGTCAGGCCGAGGAACGGCGTGATCAAATCGTTGTGCCAACCCTCGGCGTAGGACGCGGCCAGTTTCTGATGACTTTCCAGGGCCAGTTGATCCTGTGCTTCACGGGAAATGTTCCAGGTCTGGGCCATCAACTCACAATGCTGCCCCATGGACAAACCGGTGCGTGGTTCGCCGTTGCGCGGGAACTCGGGAATCAAGTGGCGGGGGCGCAATTGCAGAAAGGTTTTCAGCTTGTCGCCGGTGCTCCGGGCACGGTTGGCTTGCAGCAGGATCTTGCGCAGCCCCTCGCTGACACTGATCGGCGCATCGGAGGTGGTATCGACACCTCCGGCAATGCCGCACTCGATCTGGCCCAGGGCGATTTTGTTCGCCACCAGCAGCGCCGCCTCCAGCCCGGTACCGCAGGCTTGCTGAATGTCATAGGCAGGCGTCGAGGGCGACAGTCGCGAACCGAGCACGCACTCACGGGTCAGGTTCATGTCCCGCGACAATTTGAGGACCGCTCCGGCGACCACCTCGCCAATACGCAGACCATGCAGGTTGTAGCGCTCGATCAAACCTTCGAGCGCGGCGGTGAGCATGTCCTGGTTACTGGCCGTGGCGTACGGGCCGTTGGAGCGGGCGAAGGGGATCCGGTTACCGCCGATGATCGCGACGCGGCGCAGTTGAGTCATGAAAAACTCCTGATGACATTCCTCGAAGTTGAGCCGATCCCTGTGGGAGCGAGCCTGCTCGCGAAAGCGATCTGTCGGTCACAACAAATTTGAATGTGCTACCGCCTTCGCGAGCAGGCTCGCTCCCACAGGGTCTGAGTTCTCCTGAAAATTCCGGGACAAACTAATCTGCTTTGAACAAGCGTAGGCCTTATCTCGTGGATCGAACGACTGATCGCCATTCATGGTCCACACTTTGAATCCCAGCTACCGGAGCGCGTTCCATGTCTGACCGCTATATCGACTTCGCCAATTCGTCCATCGGACATCGCCTGGTCGCAGCCACGGGCCTGCCTTCACCGGTACGTCTGGAGCGCTGGCAGGCAGGCCGGCTGCGTCCGGTCGAGGGTGCACTGCTGATCGGTGGCGGGCCGCTGGCGGAGAACGTCAACGCGTTCGCCAACCGCCTGACCGACGCGATCTACAGCTACGGCACCGACCCTTCGATGGCCACGGCATGGATTCCCGGCCACGGCCCGAAACTCAAAGCCGTGGTGTTCGATGCCAGCGATCTGCAGCAGGCCGACCAGCTCAAACAACTGCGAGAGTTTTTCCAGCCACTGATGAAGAACCTCGATCACTGCGCACATCTGGTGATTCTCGGGCGTGATCCGCTGACCTTGAGCGACCCTTTCGCCGCCAGCGCACAGCGTGCCCTGGAGGGTTTCAGCCGTTCACTGGCCAAGGAGTTACGCAGCGGCGGCACCTTGCAACTGATCTACGTCGGTGAAGGCGCCGACGATCAACTCGAAGGCCCGCTGCGATTTTTCCTTTCGCCCAAAAGCGCTTTCGTCTCCGGGCAGGTGATTCGCCTGAACCCCTGCGACATTCAGGTGACGGACTGGACCCGTCCGCTGGCCGGGCGCAAAGCGCTGGTCACCGGCGCGGCACGGGGCATCGGTGCGTCCATCGCCGAAACGCTGGCCCGCGATGGCGCCGACGTCATCCTGCTCGACGTACCACCGGCGCAAAACGATCTCGAAGCCCTCGCCGCACGCCTCGGCGGGCGCAGCGTCGCGCTGGACATCTGTGCCGAAGACGCTGCCGTACAATTACTCGAACAGTTGCCCGATGGCGTTGATATCGTGGTGCACAACGCCGGTATCACCCGGGATAAGACCCTGGCCAACATGACCCCGGACTTCTGGGACGCGGTGCTCGCGGTCAACCTCAACGCCCCGCAAGTGCTGACCCAGGCCCTGCTCGACAGCGGTACGCTGCGCGACAACGGTCGGGTGATACTGCTGGCCTCGATCAGCGGCATCGCCGGCAATCGCGGGCAAACCAACTACGCGGCGAGCAAAGCCGGGTTGATCGGCCTGGCGCAAGCCTGGGCACCGTTGCTGCAGGAACGGGGCATCAGCATCAACGCCGTGGCCCCCGGTTTTATCGAAACCCAGATGACCGCAAGGGTCCCTTTCGGTTTGCGCGAAGCCGGGCGACGCATGAGTTCGCTGGGTCAGGGTGGCCTGCCGCAGGACGTCGCCGAAGCGGTGGCCTGGCTGGCGCAACCGGGCACCGGTGCATTCACCGGACAGGCATTGCGCGTCTGCGGGCAAAGTGTTCTGGGGGCATAGACATGACGACTGATTGGCACACACTCACTCGCGAACCCGCCCTGCCGGCGCTGTATGCGAAAGCCGCGGCACGGCGCAGGATCACCGGCACCAACCTGCCCGATTCGGGGTTGCGTTGCTGGGTCGATGTCGAACCCAAGCGCCTGGCGGCCTATCGCAAAGTGTGCGGATTCAATGACAACAGCCTGCTGCCACCGACCTACCCCCACATCCTCGCCTTCGCCTTGCAGATGCAATTGCTCACCGCCAGCGACTTTCCGTTTCCGTTGCTGGGGCTTGTTCACCTGAGCAATCGCATCCGTGTTCTGCGCCCCATGGGCGGGCTCAATCGGGCGCGGATCAGCGTGAACGTGCAGAACCTGCAACCCCATGCCAAGGGCGCAACGTTCGACCTGGTGACGACCCTCGATGATCAGTTGGGGACGCTGTGGGAGGCACAAAGCCAGATGCTCTGTCGCGGCGTCAAGCTGGAGGGCGAGCCCGTCGAAGAGGTATTGGCTTCATCGCTGACACTGACACAAGTCGCCCAATGGAAAGCGCCTTCGGACATTGGCCGCCAGTACGCCAGGGTCTCCGGGGACTACAACCCGATTCACCTGAGTGCGGCCAGCGCCAGACTGTTCGGTTTTCCTTCGGCCATCGCCCACGGGTTATGGAACAAGGCGCGCACACTGGCCGCCCTGGAGGATCATTTACCGGCGGCGAACATCGAGATCGCGGTGCAATTCAAGAAACCGGTGCGCCTGCCCAGCAGTGTGGCATTACTGGCCAGCTCGGCGGGGTCCAGTGGCGAACTGCAGTTGATCGGGGACGGGGATCTGGAGCACATGGTCGGGCAGTGGCGGCCCCTTACCTGATCGTTCGACAGCGGCGCTACGGCTGCCTGTCAGATCGCTTTCGCAAGCAGGCTCGCTCCCACATCGGATCTCCAGAGGCCAATCGATCAAATGGGGGAGCGAGCCTGCTCGCGAAAAAACTGAGAACACCGCGGGGTATCTGAATTGATGCGTTATCGTTCACGACCTTCGCCAGCCAGTTTCACTCATACAGGTTGCGGAAACAGGTTGTTCAATGTTTCCAGCAACCGCACGTGATAGATCGGCTTGCGAAACAGATCCAGCACTTGCAAGCGCAGCATGTCACTGACATCGTCCATATCCGCATGCCCGGACATCACAATCACCGGCAGATGCTGGCGCGAGGTGTGCTCGCGCAGGCGCTTGATCAACGACATGCCGCTTTCCTCAGGCATACGCAGGTCAGTGATCACCAGGGCAATGTCCGGATGAAGCGTCAGATGCAGCAACGCCGCTTTGACCGAAGAGGCGGTAAAACAAATAAAACCCTCACTCTCCAACAACCCCGCCAAACCAAGCAATGCAACTTCTTCGTCATCGACCAGAAGAAGCTGTTGGCGTGGAAGTGCAGGAGAGTTCATAGACGACACCCGAAGTGGACTAAGCGCTGACATTAGAACCCGATTCGAACGTTGGCAAGTTACTGACGCGACATCCCGTACTCCTCCTCAATCTGTATCCCATGCAAGACACAAGCGGGCTTGCACGCGAAGGGGCGCGTCAGTGGGCATAAATGTTGCCTGACACTCTGCCTTCGCAAGCAAATCGAATCGCCGCCCCCCACAAAAAATAGGTGGTGTTAGTGAATGACGTGTTTAGCGGGGTGGATAATTGGCCAATATCCGGGTGACGGTTTCGCGAATCGCATTGCTGCGATCGGAGGGGTTTGGTGTGCGGCTGAGTATCTGTTCGTCACTGCCGCGCCACACCAGCTTACCGTCCTTGCCGTCGAGCAGATCGATCTGAATGGTCGCCACCTTGTAGGTAACCAGACGGGTTTCGTTGTACATCGGTGCGCCCCAATAGCCGTTCCATGGGTTGCCCCAGCCGCCGCCGTAATTGGTCGTCACCTGCTGCTGGCGCTCCTCGACAATCAGGTAGGTCTGCACGCTCAAGTCCCCCCTGGCATCGGCAGATGCTGGGCGCAGGCCGCGTTGATCGAGCTGGTCGGCCACCGACTGGCGCACCCGTTGTTCGGTCAGGTCGCTCTTGATCCGTGGATCATCGGGGCGATATTGCAGGGCGGGTTCTTTCCAGCTCCAGCTGCGATAAGCCGCAAAGTCGCGGCTGGCATCGAAGTCATGATTGACCTGGTTGGCGGCGCAGGCACTGAGCAGCGCGGCCACTGCCAGTAAAACGAGACGGCGGAACATGATGGTTCTCCGGTTGAAGACATGAACCTGTGAAACGCTTCTTATCTGCAGAAGTTAACTCGGAGGATACGCCGACATCGCCTTTTCCACAGCCTCCCGGATGGCATCCGCTTGCTGGCTCTGAGTGCCCCGCCTGCTGGTTTCAGCACTGGAACTCCACACCGGTTGACCGCTTTGTGCATCGAACATATCCACCTGCACCACCACGACCTGTTCCTGATAGGTGCGCACGATCGGCACGCTGCCGTACAGGCCGTGGCCCGGGCCATACCCATAGCGGTTGTAGCCGCCGTAACCGCCGTAATAGCCGTAGTCGTCCCGGACCTGGCGCAAGCGGGTTTCCAGACGCAGGTCGGCGCTGACAAACAGGTCTGCCGGACGATTGTCATGCAACGGGCGCAAGCCCCGCTGATCGAGGGCATTGCTGACTGCTTCGGCGACTTGCGCCGAGTCCGCCCACGCAGTACCTGGCGGCAGGTGACCATTGAGCCAGGTCCAACTGCGATAGCGTCCATAGTCACGGGGCGGTGCCGGGTAAGCGCTGCGGTCGAAGGTGTTGGCCGCCTGCGGCGGTGCCGGGGCAATGGGGTTGGAGGACGCCACATACGGGTTGCTGCCCTGGCAGGCAGCCAAACCCAGGCAGATCAGCAACAACCCTGAACGACTTTTCATTTCGCGCTCCGATCAGACCGGCCGGCAGATCCAGTGCAAGTAACGCCCGAGCCCGGAAAAGCTTGGGTGACGGCGGTGCGCCAGTTCCATTTCCAGCAAATCCGGCAGCTCGGCGCGGGCCTGGAATTCCACGGGCATGTAATCATGAAAAACCCGCACTCCACTCTGGGTTTCGACCCGCCACAAGCCTTCAAGTTGCGCCGCCAACTCCCGTGGGTCCAGGGGTTGTTGCGGGGTCAGGCTCTGCTTCTCGCCGGCCATGTCGTTCTTGCGCATTTTGCGGAAGTGGCCCTTGAGCAAGTTGCGATAAATCAGCGCATCGCGGTTGTAGAAGGCCAGGGACAGCCAGCCGTCGGCCTTGGTCAGTTGATGCAGCACCGGCAGGATCGCGTGGGGCTCGGCCAGCCATTCCAGCACGGCATGGCACAGCACCAGATCGTAGGGTTCGGTGAGCTGACCGAGCAGGTCCTGCCACGGCGCCTGAATGAACGTTGCGGTTTGCCCGGCCTCGGCGAAACGCTGGCGGGCGCCTTCAAGCATGGGCTCGGCGGGTTCGGCCAAGGTCACCTGATGCCCGCGCTCGGCCAGCCACAATGACATGTGGCCCAGGCCGGCGCCGATATCCAGGACCCGCAGCGGCCGGTCCGGCAGGATTTCGGCCAGATCTGCCTGCAGCACCGCCAGGCGGATCGCACCTTTGGCACCGCCGTAGATTTTTTCCGCGAAGCGCGTTGCCAGTTGATCGAAATGACGGTCGCTCATCAGCTGAACCTCCGTTCACTGTCAGCCAGCTTGCTGCGCACCACATCATTCATATCCAGCCCCAGCTCGCTGCACAGCAACAGCAGATAAAGCACGATATCGCCGATTTCCTGCCCGGCATGGGCCAGTTTGTCCGCCGGCAATTGCCGTGACTGGTCTTCGGTCAGCCACTGGAAAATTTCCACCAGCTCGGCCATTTCGACACTCGCGGCCATGGCCAGGTTTTTCGGGCTGTGAAAGGGCTGCCAGTCATTGCGGTCTCGGATGGCGTGCAGGCGTTCGGTCAATTCAACAAGGTTCATCGGGCTCTCCTGAAGGCGTATAGCTTCGGGGGGATGGCGGGGGAAGGCAAGTGACAAAGATTGAGTGGTGGGGATAGTTTCCTGTGGGAGCGAGCCTGCTCGCGAAGGCGGCAGAACAGCCAACATTTATTTATCCGACCCACCGCATTCGCGAGCAGGCTCGCTCCCACAGGTTGTGCCCAAAGCTCTATGCTTGTGGGGAACTCGCCACCACCCTCAATGGCCCAAGACACGAATTCATCAGGATGCTCATTCCATGCAGGTAGAAGGTTTTTTCGAATGGCTCGGCCAGGTCCTCGGTTCAATCATCCGTTTCATCGTTGACGCCCTTAGCGGCCTGTTCGAACTGCTGAGCCGTGCCAGCAGCAACTTTGTCGAAGGTCTGGCCCACACGCTGGGCATGGACACCTCGATCGTCAGCATCATTACGCTGATCATCGGACTGGTGCTGCTGTGGTCGGCGATCCGCGCGTTCATGAATGCATCGATCATCATGGGGCTCATCTGGTTGATGCTGGGGTTGTGGCTGCTCAGCTGGATCATCCACTAACACCACATCCCCTGTGGGGGCTTGCTCGCGAATGCGGAGTGTCAGGCGAAATCATCGTCGACTGAACGGACGCCTTCGCGAGCAAGCCCGCTCCCACCCTCTTTCAACCTGGAATCCGCTGACTATGGTTCTCATCCCATCGCAGGCACTTTCCACTCGGTTGCAGAATCAGCGTGAGCTGGTTGAACAGATGAATGTCGGCATACAGGCCAAAGAAACGGTTGAGCATCTCGCCGAACAGAGTGACGTCACCGTCGCCGCAAAAGCCGTTGGTGTCCAGGGTGACTTCAATATCCACCCCGCGTAGCAGGAAGCCTTTTTCGAAACGCTGGAGCAAATAGTGATTCACTTCGAGAATGGCGGCGAGACGGCGCTCATTCAGTTCACTGCCGGCCCAGTCGTAAAGCGCCAGGGTACCGCGCAGCACTTGGGCGTTGTCGAGCATTGGCAGGAAATTCGAACCCAGGTGACTCAGCACACGCCAATGGAAACGGTCTCGTTTGGGCGGATAGCAAGGTAAGGTCGGTGCGCAGAGATTGCGCACGCGCAATCCGGTCCTTGAGGTTTGCGCCAACGTGTCGAGCAATGTGCTTTGCAGGGCCTTGCGCGGGAGCTGACCATTAGTACCGGTCATGCGCAATGACAGGCTTTGATTCTCCACCAGCAAATCTGCTTTGAATCCCTCGCCTCCCAGGCTCAACCACGTGTCATTCAGACCGTTTGCACCGCGCTTCATCCGCGTATGGAAGTAGCGCTCAGGCGCCTCGTTGCGCAGCATGCCGCCCTTGTGTTGAAAGCTGCTGAAGGGCACATAGTCGTGTCTTTCGGTGTTTTTCGAGGCGCTGACCTGGTCGACTGAGTAAATTTCAGTATGACCGTCGTTCAAACACAAGCTGCGAAGCAGATAGTCAGCTTGCAAAGGGTCCAGACTCAGCGGATCTGCGCTCAGCGAGAACAGGTTGATCACCGGCACCGCGTTCAGACGAATGTGCTCGGTTTTCGGAGTGAATCCTTGCGGCCATGGCTGGCGAAGTACCACCTCCACTTCGAACCAGGAAATGCCTGGCGTGAGCTTCAGGTTTTCCAACCCGCAGAGGGTGACGAACATGAATTTTTCACGAAAGGTGAAGTATTCGAGCATCAACTGATAGCCGTTGCACACGCCGTCGCCTTTGGGCCACAGGCGATCCTCATCGGCAAAGCCCTTGGGTGAGAAAAAGCCCTCGAACAACTGGCGATCCGTCTGCCCTTCCAAGCGTACATACATCACTTGGGTGCTGAGTGTCAGCGCATGGTGCAAGGTACTGGCCAGCGGTGCGTCGGCATTCAGGTACAGCGGCAGCCGTCGCAGGTCGATCTCGTTCCAGTCGCACATTGCGCCGCAGGCGAAACGCAGCCGCAGCAGCGAGCGTCCGTCGGGTTCATGGGCGACCTGCACAGACTCCACGGTCAGCGGCTGCAACCTCAGGTCCTGGGTGGTGGTGTAGCGGCAACGGGTACGTTGCGGGCCGATGGGTTGTGACATCACCTCAAACCCCGCCGCGATCAGTTCACTGCGCTTCATCTGCTTGATATCGGGAGCCAGCTCGACGATGGACATTGATGGAAGGGTGCGCAGGTACTGCGGCCACAGCTGGCTGACAAGGCCTTCGGTCAGCTCCGGCAAGTCATCGTCGAGCTTTTCCCGAAATCGTCCCATCAGGAAGGCAAAGCCTTCGAACAGCTGTTCCACGCCGGGATCACGAGCACCCGGGCTATTCAGGCCAAGCTGTGCCGCGCGATCGGGGAAGGCTTGCGCAAACTCTTTGCCGGCCTCACTCAGGTAGCGCATCTCGGCGTCGAAATACTGCAATGTCAGATTGTCCATATTCATAAATAACGTCCCTTTTAATACGGTTAGCGCGCAGCGGTGCCTACAGACTCTTCTTCGATGCACCGCCGTCCAGAAAAATCTGCTTCGGCAGCTTGAAGTCCCTCAGCTTGAGCAACGCCAACGGCCCCGCCCCCAGTTCGGTGCGCAGGTTCCAGGTCAGGTCGATGCCATCGGGCGCGCGCAGTTGCACGCGGTAGTGGCTGCCGCTGTCGGTCAGGGGCGTGACCCTGGCTTGTTCCAGCAAGCGGATCAGGCCCCAGGTGCCCTGGTAGTCGCCGAACAACCGTTCGTTGGCGCGCACGCTGGTCCAGGTCAGGCTGGTGCCCGGATGGCTGGTAAAGCCCGGCCAGCTGAAGCGCTGCCAGCGCTCTTTCTGGTTGAAGTAATGGTGTTTGTCGCCGTTGAGGATGAAGGTGGTCTGCACCACGTCGCGCACCGGTTTGCCCTGCAACTCGAAGCTCATGCCCAGGCCGCCGTCGGTGTAGAGCACGTCGGCCAGGTGACTGAGCTGGTTGATCGCGGCGAGGAACTGCGGGTTGAAGCGCAGCCCCTGGCTGTGCCGGGCATCAGCCACCCAGTGGCTGCCTTCCTTGCGCAGCACGCCGCCCAGTTGCTGTTGCAAAAACTGTTCGATGCGCCCGGCGTCGGCGCGGATCATCTGCCCGAGCATCGGCAACGAGGCGTCGCCGGCGGTGGCCGCGAACGGGTAGCGACCGGCGAAAGCGCTGTGCCAGTCGTTGACGATCGCCCGTTGCCACTGGCTGTTGAGCGCCGCGGTCGAGGGTTGCAGGACCCGTTGCCAGGCCTGTTCCAGCGGCTGTACGAACAGGGTCTGGCCGACGCCGTCCCACTCGGCGCCCAGGCTCGCAGCGAGCAGGCTGGCGTAGGCCTGGGTGTCGGTGAGGTCGATGTTCTGGCCCTGGAACACGCTTTGCGCCAGGGCCTGGGTCATCGCCTGCGGGTTGGGCGCGTTGCTCACCTGCTGCAACTTCAGGCGTACGCGGGTGACGCGGTTGAGGAAGGCCTGCAGGCTCAGGCGGTCGGTATTGTTTTCGGCCTCTTTGCTCAGCAGCGCCAGCAACGGCCCGAAGGCGGTGTCCAGCGGGCCGCCGATGCCTTGCGCCTGCTGCTCGATCAGCGGTACCGCGTCCTGGCCGATCAACTTCTGCGCCGACTTCACCAGCGAGTCGGCCAGGGCCTGCCCGCGCGCGCCGGCCTGTGCCTGATACGCCAGGGTGTTCATCAGCGCGATCAACGGCGACTGGCGCACGTCGCTCATCAGCGCCAGTTGATCGATCACCTCGCCCAGGTTGTCGACCGGCTGCCAGCGCAGGCTGTTGAGGAAGTCCAGCCAGGCGTTGGCGTAGTCCCGGAAGTAGCGCTCGGTCAGCTGTTGGCGCAACTGGTCGGGGGTCAGTTCGGCGGCGATTTGGGTTGGGTTGTCGCTGAGCACCCAGTCGATTTCTTCCCGCCGGGCCTCGGCGATGGCGTCGATGGCGCCACGCACCTGGCCGTCCCAGGCCTGGCGGGTGAACACGCCGGCAACGGTTTTTTTGCTGGAAAACAGCGCCCGGGCATCGGTGTCGCCGACCAGCTGTTGCAGGCCCAGCGCCGGGTAATGAGGGGCGGTGTCGTCGAGGACTTTTTGATAGAGGCTGGCCTGGGTGTTGCGTTGGCCCAACTGGCCGAGCAGCACTTGGCGGACTTGCGCCACCAATCTCTTGTCGGATTCGATGCGCCACTCGGGATGCGCCGCCAACTGCTCGGCGTAGAACTGCCAGAGGTTCGGCGACAGGTGTTGCCAGAGCCCGGGCGACAGGTCGGCCCGCAGCGGTTGCGCCTCGCTCAGGGCCTGGCTCAGGAAGGTGGGGTCGGCCTTTTCCGGTCGCGCCAGCATCAGGTAGGCCTTGAGCTGCGTGTAGGCCGCCTGGGCCCGGCGGGCGCGTTCGGGGCTGGCGGGCGGCAGCTTGATCAGGGCGTCGAGTTGCTGTTGCAGATGGGCCGCCACCGGGTCGCGCAGCAGGCGCTGGTTGGCCTCGACGTAACGCGGCCACAGCACCTCGAACAGTTTATCGTTTTGGTTCAGGCCAAACCGCTGGTACCAGGGCGCGCCGTGTTCGGCGCGATCATTCAGGCGCCCCAGTTCAAGCACCACCTGGTGCAAGGCCCGCAGTTGCTGGTCGGCGCTTTGCGCCTGTTGCAGCGAGCCAATGGCGGCCTGCACCTGGGTGATGTGCACGCGCTGGGTGGCGAACGACAGCAACATGCCGGCGCCCCACAGCGCCGCGACACTCAGCGCCACGGCGTAACCGATGCGCACGGTGCCCCAGCCCAGGCGTCGGTGCTGAACCGCCTTGTCACCGAGTACGCCGTCCCACGGCGGGGTGACATGCCACAAACGCCCGGCATCTGGCGTCCCACCCGGCAACGGCAGGCTGAACCACAACCCGCGCAACGGCACGCCCCGGGCAAACACCCGCCACAACGGCGCCAGCGCCTGACGCCAACGGGCGATGCCCTCGACCTGCAGATCGCGGGCCAGGCGTACCAGGAAATCATGGCTCACGTCGTCGCGCATCTGAGTCCAGCCTGCCTGACGCAGGGGATCGAGCAGGCTGTCCAGCGCGGTTTCCAAAACCTGCGGCGTGGCCGGTGACGGCAGCCGGCAACCGACCGGCTGGGTCGGGCGTTTGTCTTGCTTCCATTGACTGTCGCAGACCTGCCACAGGTGCAGCGGCAACTGCCAGCGCAGCTTGAGCGCCAGGGCTTGCAGGTGGCGGATGCCGACGTCCATGGCGGCGGTGTCGGTGGTTTGTTGTTTGCTGAGCGCCCAGACCACGCCGTCGAGGGGGCGCCAGCGGGTCAGGCCGTGCCAGTGCGCATCCCAGGTTTCATCCAGCGGCTTCTGCACGCTACCGCCCCAGAGCAGCACAGTGTCATGGCCGACCAACCATTTTTTGTCCCTCAGGTCAGGGGCAATCGCTTCGATTTGCTCGGGTTCGCCGACCACCAGCAGCACGCGAACCTTGTGGCGCCAGAAGAAGCGGTGTTGCTCGCGCAGGTACTCTTTGAGATCGTTCTGGACCGTATCAACGCGGTTCGATCGTGGAGCAGCCGTACCGAGTGTTTTCCGCGCCCACGTGATGAACTCCAATGCCCCCAACTTTCTAGTGGCCAGCACGCCCAGATTGTCCAGAAACACAACCACCAGACATGCCGCCAGCAGACAAGCCGAATACATCATCCGTTCGGTTCCTGCTTCTACGGATATGATCGGGTTCTCCACCCAGATCAGCAGCCCACCGATCACACCTAAACAAAGCACCACTATCCAGACACTGACTTGTTTCATGATTAGTCCTTTATCCCCATCATCCAGCGGGCCGAACAACACACCATTGCGGTGACGTGTCCTGCATCATTACAAGTTGAGGTTGTCGCTCGATGCTGGCGTGTTCGCTCGCGACGACCAGCGCCAGATTGCCTACCGCACAACCCGGCAAACCAAGCGAATGGTCCAATGACTGGCTTGTTTCGAAACTCAGCGGCCGACCGGCAGCGTTCATCGCAATGCCAACCTTGCCTAAATGATTGGCGGGCACTTGGGTTTGCCAGGCAAAGAGCGGCGCGGCGTCATCCTGAACCTGGCCCCAGAGGAGCATGTCCTGCAACGAATCAGGCTCATCGGTCAAGGGCACCGGGCGATGTACCCAAGCGGTCGGAACAACATTCTCCCGGGAGCACCATTCAGGCAGCGCAAGCAACACGGCAGAAATAGACTCGGCCTGCTCGGCGGTGGGCTGCTGAAAAACATTGAGTTCAAGCGACAGCATCAACGGGCATGGCGAAGCGTCATCCAACCAGGCGTCCAGCCAGAGCAAACCGTCGTCGTGGGTCGCGAAGGTAACCTGATCAACAACCAGCGTGTCCGCAACGCACTCTTGCCAGAGCGCTAATACCGTTTCGTCACAGATTTGCTGGTTGTGCCGGATCCGGACACGCAGGGGCGTAGTGCACGCAAAACGCTGCAGTTCTTCATCGAGGCCGCGCAAGACTTGATGTACATAAGACGCCAAACGCTCTGTGTACGCTTGCTCTGTATAAAACTTCGGTTCAGGCGCCAACTGGCTCAAGCGCATCGTCGTCTTCGAGAGTTCCACATAAACGGGCTGCAGCGGCTTGCTGCCAAGGCGCAACGCCTGGGCCAGCTGGTTGCTACCCGCCGCCGTGCAGTAAGACGTCACCAGCACTGCAATCGAGCGTTGTCCTTGTTGAATAAGCGACTGCTCAAGATCGTGGCGACTCTGGTTCCAGCATTGCGCAAAGTCATGCTGGCGCTCGTAGATCAATCGTCGCAGCGAAAACAGCAACAACCCCGTCAACGCCGGGAAGACCACGACACAACTCCAATACCACAAGGGCATGTGCCACAAGTCCTGAGGCCACAACAACATCACCAGGCCCGCACCCAACACCAGGCAAAACAGTACCACCAGACACCAGCGCCACAGACGAGGCGGTGTCGGCAGAACACGCTTTTCGGGCAACACTCGAAGATCGACCGGCACGTTACAGCCTCCCGGCCTGGGGCAGCGACGTGATCAAGGTGCAACCACAGTCACAGCGATGCCCATGCAACGCCATGGGCCGCCCCTGCCATGTGGAGCCGGTATCACCTTCGGCAATTGCATTCTCGCCATGCCCCGGCAAAGGACAGCGGACCTTGTCCCCCACACAGGCAACCCCACGCCCCATAAACACAAAGCCCTCGGCACCTGTCAGCACCTCACCGCCGGATGTCAACTTGTCGCCGACGCGAATAACTCCTTTCATGAAACCTCCAGTTTTGCAGACGATGGTCGTCGCCTTAGTTCTTCAACTCAGGAAGAAATGAAACATCGACATGGTATTTTTTGGGATTGCCATGTTCGAGTAGCACCTTGATTGTCTCGCTGGTTATATATTTCGAGGGATCGAACCAGATACTTTCACTTTCAAACACATGCAGTTCACGAGTCTCCGGATTCAGCCAATGGCAGACGATCATGAATGGACTTTTGCCGTTCATTGAAATGCTTTCATTTAAATCCACCGACTGGATCTCGGCCTCCACCGCCACTCCGTGTCGCTGCAGGCACTCTTTTTTGCGGTCACGCAATCCAATAACCAGAACAATAATTAGGCCTATAGAAAGAAATACCGCGCCCATTACCAGCATCACCATAAACGGCCCCCACAACTCGAAGAAACGGTTGATTTTTACTTCTTGGACATTGAACGGCGAATATAAAACCTCGACCGTATCGTTCAGGGAATAGGCACGACGACTTTTACCCACGGAAGAAGTAAACTCGACAACCTGACCATCCTGAGAAACAAAGCGTACAACGGGTCTATACGACACGGAATCGGAACTGCGACTTTTTACGAAATCCACCACAGTGCCTGTAGCAGGGACAACTTCTTTAAGGAAGTCATTGGTGTTTTTATAGGAAGTCACCGCACCTGAAAGAAGGGCAACCCCCACGAACGAGAACACATACTTGATAATTGACAGCGTTTTCATATTATTTCCTTGGATTGATAGTTTGCGATAAATCGCTATTGAACAGGGAGTGGATAATTGACTACGCAGCGGGCTGTTTTATCTCCAAGCACCAATCGCTCCCCCCTATTAGACAGGCTAGCCATCGTCGCATCTGGACTTCTATAACTTCTATGCACGTTTACACCCCCTCCCCACTGAGGATCTGCATAATCTTTGCCCCGAAGTACCTTTGCATATTTGTAATTTGAAGAAGGATCTTTATAAACAGGAACCATCGGACCCTGAGGGTCTTTGAGTGGAGAGTACTGATAATATGTCGGGTCATACCAGTCCTTGACCCACTCAAACCCATTATCAGACATCGAATAAATACCTAGCGGATTGGGCGGAAATCTATCCACAGGCAACGGTGTCAAAGTACCAGTATTCCACCCCATCTTTTTTGCGAATATTTCGCGATCCCAAGAACTGGAAATATTTATGCCTTTAGGACCATCTTTCCAATCCTCTGTTACATCGTCATTAGTCGCTTTATAAGTACCGTCATCAGTGGCTACCATCAGAAATTTCCCACGGCTTCTTGCTGCATACTCCCATTGGGCTTCTGTCGGCAACCCCAATGGCAACTCGCTAACATTTGCCAGCCAAGCGCAATATTTATCAGCCTCAAACCAATCTAAGTGTGCCGGTGTATTTGGAGCCTCACTGATGATGGTGAACTTTTCTCCGGCATCCTGACGAAGCTCAAGACCATTGGACTTAAGGTAAAACTGATACTCCTGATTGGTGATTTTAAATTTACCAATTGAATAATTACTCAAAACAACTCTATGCAGCGGTTTACTATCCTTATCCGAGTCATAGGGTAGTCTTTCAGGACCATACTTGACGCCATAATCCCCCATCAGGAATTCTCCGCCCTCGACGAAAACGAGGTTATTTGTTATTCTCCCAATGAATTCCTTTAACTCCCGCGAAGAAACATTTTCCAAGACGGTATTTGGCAGTTCGGAACTTTGCTCACACCCTGTCGCAGAAAACAAAAAAAACACGACTACACCTGACTTTAGGCTATTCATAAAACTTCACCCCTAACTTTTCAGAATCATTATCTAATCGGGCGTGGAAGATTGAGCACGCAGCGGGCAGTTTTATCTCCAAGCACTAGCAACTCCCCCTTGCCGGGAAAATCAGACTCAGTGCTATCCGGACTTTTATAACTTCTATGTACGGTTACACCGCCCCCCCACTGCGGATCGGCATAATCAACACCTCGCAGCACCTTCGAGTACTTATCATTCGATATAGCATCCTTATATATAGGACCCTCCGGGCCTTGGGGGTCTTGCAGGGGTGACCGCTGATAATACGTTGGATCATACCAATCCATGACCCACTCAAACCCATTATCGGACATCGAATAAATACCCAGGGGATTGGGTGGAAATCTATCCACGGGCAATGGGGTCAGAGTACCAGTTTTCCACCCCATCTCCTTTGCAAATATTTTGCGATCCAAAGAACTTGAAATATTGATACCTTTAGGTCCATCTTCCCAATTCTCGGTTACAGCATCATCAGTTGCCCTATAGGTTCCATCATCAGTTGCCACCATTAAAAATTGGCCGCGACTTCTTGCTGCATATTCCCATTGGGCTTCTGTCGGCAAATTAAACGGCAACACACTGATTTTTGCCAGCCAGCTGCAATACTGGTCGGCTTCAAACCAGTCGATATGCGCCGGCGTACTAGGTGCAGTACTGATAACGGCAAATTTCTTGTTCGCATCCTGGCGAAGCTGCAAGCCATTTGCCTTCAAGTAAAATTGGTATTCCTGATTGGTAATCTTGAATTTGCCAATTGAATAATTACTCAAAACAACTCTATGCAGCGGTTTACTATCCTTATCCGAGTCATAGGGCAGCCTTTCAGGACCGTACTCCACGCCATAATCCCCCATCAGGAATTCTCCGCCTTCGACGAACACGAGGTTATTTTTTATTCCCCTGATAAAATCCTGCAACTCCTGCGAAGTGCTATCTCCCAAGATAGTATTCGGCAATTCGGGACTTTGCTCACACCCTGTCGCGGAAAACAAAATAAGCACGAACACAATTGACTTTAGGTAATTCATAAAACTCGATCCGTGATTTTTCGAAAATTCATTTAATCGGACGTGTTTGATTGACTACACAACGAGCCGTTTTATCCTCTAAAATCACCAGATCAGTATTTTTATACCGACTTACCATTGTGCTGTCTGGATTTCGAAAACTTCTATGTACGTTTACCCCCCCACCCCACTGCGGATTTGCATAATCCTTGCCCCGAAGCACCTTTGCATATTTGTAATTTGAAGGAGGACCTTTATATACACCGCCCTCCGGACCTTGGGGATCTTTAAGCGGAGACCTTTGGTAATAAGTTGGGTCATACCAGTCCTTGACCCATTCAAATCCATTGTCGGACATTGCATAAAGGCCTAACGGGTTAGGTGGAAAACGATCCACTGGTAAAGGTGTCAAGTCTCGTGTTTTCCAACCCAACTCCTTGGCAAATACCTCGCGATCCCACTCAGTTGAAATATTAATACCGCGAGGTCTGTCATACTCCGTTGCAGAGCCCTCAGTTATTTTATAAGTACCGTCGTTGGTGGCGACCATTAAAAATTGACCACGACTCCGAGCTGCATACTCCCACTGCGCTTCGGTAGGGAGTCCGAATGGTAAATCGCTAATTTCAGCCAGCCAGCCGCAATATTTCTCAGCTTCAAACCAATCCATATGGGCAGGGGTTGTTGGTGCTGTACTAAATACCTGAAAATCACTGCCGGCATCTTGCCGAAGCTCTAAGCCATTGATTTTCAGATATAACTGAAACTCCTCATTTGTGACTTTATACCTATTGATTGAATAATTACTTAACTCAACCTTATGCAATGGCTTACTGTCCTTATCCGAGTCATATGGTAGTCTTTCAGGGCCGTATTGACTTCCGTAGTCCCCCATCAAGAATTCACCACCTTCAACAAAGACGAGATTACTTTTTATCTTTTGCACAAAACTCTGTAAATCTTGCGAAGATGCATCATCCCCGGCCGCACTCGATAGCATTGCACTCTGCTCGCACCCCACCATTAAAACAACAGACAACACAACAGAAAGCCTTAGCATTTTCATAAAAAGCCCTTACATCAAACCCAACGTTCCGCTTCTGATTCACACGGTCCAAAACCACAACCACCAGGATAACGATTATTATCGATAGAGTGACATTGATAATATGGCGTATCATTCATGGCCAGCGCATAGCCCCAAACAACATCAGGTCTTATTCGATCATAAATAACCGACAACTCACGCTTCGCTTTATGCAAATCCTGATCACGATTGAACCCCTCCTGCAAAAATTCCACTAATTTCTGCTCCTGTAGTTCGACTATCAGGTATACATCTTCGGTTTCTGCCAAGTTAGAGCCGTCAGGCGTCATACGACAAAAAACTTTGCGCCACTCAGCGCGGGTCTGAATGCTTCTGAGTATCCAGATCACCGCTTCCTTTCGATCCTGGTAGATATCGGGCACCAGCCCTTTACCATAATTGTACGGATCGAGATGATCCCAAGTGCCATGACGAGTGAGAAGGTAAAGCAAAATCCCTTTTGCCTCTGGAGTGCAGCTCAACAACTTTTCTTTATTGGCATTAATACTGATAGCTAGTTGATTACGCCGTTTCGAGGCATCTATATTTGTCCTACTTTCATCTACAATTAATTTCATAAAATTTTTAAACTCATTCTCAACAAACCTAACACTACCCTCTAAAACCATAAACCTTTTATAAACATCACTCCGCATATCATCAATTTGCAAAACACAATATTGACTATATATTTTAAAAGCACGCCTATCTACCAAATCAAAAAAACCATAATTCAACCGATACAACTCATAAACCAACCACGCCCCAAACTCCACAATCGTATTTGTACCCACCTCAAAAATAAGCCCGCCCTTTGCCCCATATCCCCAACACAAACTGGCGGCCACATGAAAACAGAACTTTCCATTGATAAAGGTGCAGTGAAACTTGCCACCGGCCCCAGCGCCGGCCAAACCGGCAATGCTGCCGCTGATGCTGCAAAACTCGGTAAATTCGCCGCTGGACTTCAACAGACCGGCAACGCTGGCATTGACGTCCGCCGGCGGGGTGGGTTTGAGCCATTGCAGCCCCCCCTTGAGGCTGCCCTCGACGCGGGCGCCGGCGAAGGCTTCGCCGGTCAGTTGCAGGCCTTCGTCCTCGGCGCCCATTTGTTTATGGAAAACCGCACCCTTGGTTCTTCTTTCCGTGAAGCGGGGTAATCGACCATTGGGCTGGCCAGCGAGCAGTTGCTGGTCACCTTGGGTCACTATCTGCAGTTGCGCCTCAAGTTGTACCGAGGCACCGACGAAACCGCTTAACTCGGGCGACAGATGCAAACGCAACATGCCCATGTCAAAGACGTTGCCTTTGGCATTGGTGTAGGACAGCGACCAACCCAGGCGGTCCGGCACAAATGCACTGAGGCTGACCATGCCGGAGGCGACGGTCAGGCTGGCCTTGGCTTCGCCCTTGACTGCGACATTCCCCTTGCCTGGGTCGAATTCGGCACTGGCGCCGACATTGGAAACAAAGCGCATGAACTGCGCGGCACCGGACACATCGACGTTCTCCCCCAACTCGGTTTCGCCCACCAGGCTTTCGTTCCAGCGTTTAGCCCAGTCAAACAGGGTGGTGTCCTCGTTCAACGCTTCGGGATCGAAGTCCAGCCCGGTCCATTTGACGACATCTTTGAGCTCCAGCTTTATTTTTGGCCACTGCAGAGTGGTCAGCTGTTCCTTGAGCTTCTGCGTGTCGATGCGGTGTTTACCCTGCTTGTCCCTGCCATAGATACTGTTCTCAGCGCCCTTCTTTTTGTCGCCCTTCAGGGAGACCTTGTGCAGCTTGCGGCCCTCCTGACTTTTGCTGAAGTAGCCTTTCTTGACATAGGCATAACGGGTGGGCTTGCTGCCCTTCTTGCCTTTGGTTACCGCGAGCGGAATCAACTCGACGACATCGTCGTAGCTCATTTTGTCCTGGGAGAACTCTCCGAGTTTTTCGCGCAGCGCAGCCCTTTGCGCTTCCAGTCGACTTTCTACCGCCATCATTTCCTTGGCATGCGCTTCAGCTTCCAGGGGAGGCACGGCGGAGGCTGAAGACCTTTTGGCATAATTTTCCAGTGCCCTGGAATATTGCTCCTTGGCCAGGTGAAACGCGTTCATCCGCTGGGCCATGTCTCGCCAGTGTTTTTCGAACTCACCCGCGTCAGTGTCCGCGATGAAGATCAGTTCTTCGGTTTCGGGGCGGAAGTAGCACCGGGTTGATTGATGGTGCACCACCATTACGGGGTCTTCTTTGCTGATGCGCAGTTCAGCGGCATGGGCATTGGCTTGGCTCATGGTTTCAGACTCCGTGATCATCGAAGAACAGCTTGATGCCTTGCGGATCAATACCGTGATGGCGTTGGGTGTAGCCGTTTTCGTCTGTCACTCCCTGCACCACAGTGCCGTCAGCGGCATCAATGCGATAGGGAATATGGGGCTTGGGCGCGCCGCTCACTTCGTCCCTGATCTGGAATCTGCCCTGCATCGGTTTTTTATAAACGGGGTCTTCCAGGACCATGGCCGACAACGCCTTCTCCAAAGATGCTCCCCCTCCCCAAGCGATAAAGTCGTTCTTGATGCGCAACTCGCCCGGCGCACCGATTTCGATGGAGCCGTCCTTGATTTTGATATAGGCGCCTCGGCTGACCAGGGTGATTCCCTGCTCGGCGTTAATCACGATCTCACCATTGATACTGTTGAGCGTCAGTGCTTTGTCCGCTTGCAAGGTCATCGCATCGCTTTGCGCTTGAATATCCACCGCACCACGGGCGGCGCACAGCTTGAGCCCCAGCTTTTGGGCGAACAGGCTGACGGCCTCCCCGGCTGCCACGCTCAAGCGTTTGAATACGGTGATATCAGCACTCTCCCCCGCCGTGGCAGTCAGCGTTTTCCCCGCTGAAAGCTGCAGGTTTTCTGGTGTCGTCAGAGCAATACCGGCAGGCGCCGAAGCAATCAGGCCTGCTTTTTTGAGATTCGCCAATGAGTCTTGCAGCTGCTGCTGAGACAGAACGTCTGCCGACAGTGCTCCTGATACCGCAGCGCTTTGCGCCAAAGAAGTCACCAGTTGCAAGGCACTATTGAGCTGGGCCAATGCGGCACTCATGTCAAGCGCCAGGCCTTCAGCCTTGGGCTGTCCATCGGCACTGATGAACACTCCCTTGCCACCCCGAATCGCCCCCCAACCATCCGTGCGCAGTTCAAAACCTTCGCCGCGCTTCTTATTCTTCGCATCCACCAGGTGGCCGAGGTTGAGCTGACTTTTACCGCTGTGTTCGGTACTGAGTTTTATGTGCTCCCGGCCACGGTCATCCTCCATCCGTAGCTTGTTGTTGGCGGGCGTGCGCAGGACGTTGCGTCGGTAGTTTTCCAGGGTCACATGGTCGGGGTGTTCGTTGTCGTGCAACGCATGGGCGATGTAGGGGCGGTCCGGGTCGCCCTGTTCGAAGGCCACCGCCACTTCGGTGCCGGGAATCAACGGCAGGTGCAGGCCGTGGGTATCGCCCGCGTATGGCCGGGCCAGGCGTAGCCACAGGCTTTCTTCACCGGGTTGCCAGGTGTCACGGTCGAACATGAAGCTCACCCGGTAGCGCCCCTCGCCATCGATTTCGGCATAGGGGTAGTTGGTGACGGGGCTGGTCAGCCGGGCGGGGATGGTGCCGGCCATTTTTGGCTTGGGCAACAAGGGCGGGCGGAAGCAGATGGTTTCCGAATAGGGGATCGCGTGGAAGCAGCACTCGAAGCTGCGATCCCGCGCCGCGCGGGTGATTAGGTGGGTGATCACGGTGCCGAGGGCGAAGGCTTTTGGGGCGCCATCGGTGATCTTGAGCACCTGACCCGGTGCCAGCGTCGCGCTGCTGCTGGTACCGCTCAATTGGGTCTGGTGGTTGAGGTAACGCTCGTGACGCAGCCGGGCGTAGAAGTGACCGCTTTCGCTTTGCAGGTCTTCATCCTGGGCATAGCGATCGCCGAGAACGGTGTAAGGCTCGGCGTAGTGATAGGCCTCGCCGTAGGTGGTTTCGGCACCACGGGTCTGATCGATCTCGCCGTCCAGGTAGGCGTAAATGTCACGGTGATGGTAAGCGCGGAAGTTGACGTGCCGTTCCACCACTTGATGGCTCGTTTGCAAGGCCCAGACGCCATCCTGGTCACTGTTCAGGCCGGCGGGCGGGCGATACGGCAGTTGGACGTTGAACTGGTAATGGCGCTGATCGTCGTGAAACTCCACGACATCGACCGCCAGGCGCTCGTTGCTGGAGAAGCGGTACCAGATGCCGACTTCGGCCAGAAGCCGTGCGATGAAGGCAAGGTCGCTTTCGCCGTACTGCATGACTTGCTCGCGGCGAGGGTATTCACGCGCCAGCTTGAAGAGAAACTGATGGCCTTCGAGCCCGTGTCGGTCGCGCAAAATGTGCTCGACGATTTCCGGCACGGACTTGTGCTGGTAAATCCGAAACTGCTGGCCGCGACCGAGCAGTGCCAGGCGCGGTTGCAAAGTGATTTCGTAGCGGGCTTCGTCGCGGGAGTCGGACAGACGCTTGAAACCGGTGATGACGCCATGCAGGGTGCGTAGCGGTTTGATCTCGGGCTTGGGGAGCCCCCGAATCGTGGGCGGTTGCCTGGCGGCGTAAAGGCTGAAACGGGCACCGTGGTTAAGCACTTGATCGGCGGCGATGTCCAGTTCGCTGCAGGTGAATTCGATGTGATAAGTGAAGGGTTGGCTGAGGTGCTCTTCGCCGTGAAAAGCGAGAACGTCCAGGTCGATGTCGAGATCGTGGACCCGGAGTTTGTGGTGGCTATGGTCGAAAAAAGGGGACATGGTCAGGCCTTCCTGGTCTGTAGTGGGACGATCCGGAAGGGGTTGTGCTTCCTCCCTGGTCCTCGGGACCGGAAGCTTTCTATAGGCTGAATGCGAGCGATATCGGATGTTTCTGGGTGTTACGTGGGAAGCCTCTGGAGAATTAATAGGAGAAAATGCGTTTTTCTTAAACGTGAGAAGAGTATCTGTAGGCCACTTCCCAAGCCCTCCCCGCGCCGGATCGCGGCAGATTGCAGAATGTGTCGCTACAATGCCCGCTCCCCCAAGGAGCCTGCATGTCCAACCTGATAGCCGACTGGCGCGACCGCCCTACCCATCGTCGGGTCTGGGCGCTGGCGGCGCCGATGATTCTCTCGAACATTTCCGTACCGCTGGTGGCGCTGGTCGACAGCACCGTCATCGGTCATCTTCCCCATGCCCATCAGCTCGGTGCCGTCGCGGTCGGGGCCAGTCTGTATACCTTTCTGGCCTGGGCCATGGGCTTTCTGCGCATGGGCTCCACCGGGTTTGCCGCCCAGGCCGCCGGGCGCGGAGATGGCGCGGCTTTGAGGCAAATTCTGTTGCAGGGCCTGCTGTTGGCGATAGGACTGGCCATCGTGCTGGGTGCCGTGGGCGTACCGTTAAGCGGGGTCGCACTGCATTTCATGCAACCGTCGGCGGAGCTCGACCAGATGACCCGCGAGTTCTTTCACACTCGGTTGTTCGGCCTACCCGCGGCGCTGGCCAGTTATGCGCTGGTCGGCTGGTTCCTCGGCACGCAAAACGCCCGCGCGCCGCTGGTGATTCTGCTGAGCACCAACCTGGTGAACATCGCCCTGAACCTGTGGTTTGTCCTGGGCCTGGAATGGGGCGTGGTCGGCGCGGCCAGGGCTTCGGTGATTGCCGAGTGGACCGGCGCCCTGATCGGCCTGTTGATGACGCGCCAGGCCCTGCGCGCTTACCCTGGCCATATCGTCTGGGCTGCGTTGGGGCTGTGGCAGAGCTGGCGTCCACTGCTGGCGGTCAATCGCGACATATTCATCCGTAGTCTGGCCCTGCAATCGGTGTTTTTTCTGATCACCGTGCAAGGCGCGCGATTGGGCGATGCCACGGTCGCCGCCAACGCCTTGCTGCTCAATGGTTTGCTGCTGACTGCCCACGCGCTCGATGGCCTGGCCCACGCCGTGGAAGCCCTGTGCGGGCACGCCATCGGCGCTCGCGACCGTGACGCCCTGCGCCGCTCGCTGGTAGTGGCTTGCGGCTGGTCGTTTTTGGCGAGCCTGGGGTTTGCCGTATTGTTTGTGTTTGCCGGGCATTTGTTCATCGAGATGCAGACCGACATTGCCAGCGTGCGTGACACCGCGTTCATCTACCTGCCCTACCTCGCCGCGCTGCCGCTTATAGCAGTCTGGAGTTACCTGCTCGACGGGCTGTTCATCGGCGCCACCCGCGCCCGGGAAATGCGCAACGGCATGCTGCTGACGGTGGCCTTGCTGATGCCGTTTGGTTGGGCGCTGCAAGATTTCGGCAATCACGGCCTGTGGATAACCTTCCTGTTGTTCATGTTGCTGCGCAGCCTGACCCTCGGTGTAATTGCCTGGCGCCTGCATCGCCACGACGGCTGGTTCACCCGCGCACACTGAGTGTCGGATGCTCAAGGTTGATCGTTCTGCCAGCGGTTGCGCAGGCTGTCGAGCCGTTCCTGTTGCGTGCGACCCGACAATGGCGATTCAGCCACTGCGTCAGGGTGCTGCAGACGCAACCATAACCAGCCATCCAGCACAGGCCGTTCACTGAAACCCAGCGCCAACCCTTCCTGCAAACAGTTCCACAGGTGGGCGTAATCCGTCGAGGTGGTTCGGCTCCAGTGCCAGGCATGCTGTTCCAACAGGCAGGTTTGCAGTTTTTCCCGCTGCCGGGGACTGAGTGTTTCTTCGGCGGCCAATGGATTGACGGCAAGCCCCGGATTGAGCAGTTTTTGCCAACCCTGACTGCCAATCGCCCGGTCGGCCCATGTGCCGCCGAACCAGCGCAATTGGCTGATCGGCCCCAGCCAGCGACTCAGTTCACCGGCATCGCAGGCATCGAAAAAGTAGCTGGCGGTGTGCGGGTTGTAGTAACTCAGCAAGGCCCGATGGTGCAGGCCGAAACTGACTGTCAGCATGCGCCGCAGGTGCGCCAGCAATGTCATCGTTGACGCCTCGCTGCTCAGCAGCAACCCTCGCCATTGCCGGGTATCGCGCTGGCATACTTCGGTCAACGTCGGGCAGGTTCGCAGGTCGACCAGTATCGGGCCTTGTTCGCGCAACGCGTGCCATTCGGTGCCTTCGAACAGCCAGAAGCACCGAGCCTGAGCAAACCGGTGTTTCAACGTCACCCCTGCCTGCGACGCCTCCGACGCATCCAGCAACAACCATTGCGGGGTCGCATCGACCGTTTGTACGGCGATCATGCTGCACCGCTCTGGCCAAGCCGCACGGCCGCCCGACAGGTGCAGAACGCCTGCGCACAATGATTGAAGCTCCCGCCACCGGGCAGCAGACACAACAACAGCAAGGGCTCCCCCGAACGCAGCCAGCCCTCAACCCCTTCAGGCGGGCGCTCAGCGGTGCCCTTCACCTGCGCCGTATCAAGCACTTCAACAGGCACTGGCTGGTGAAGAACCCCGGTAATCAGAGGTTGATCCGGATCGCCTTCGATAAAGCTCACCACCACCTCTGCGCCTTCGCCCAACGGCGCACTACCGACTGCCTGCAACTGCGGCGCCAATGGCAGCCAGCAGTGACCGGGCGTAGCCCCCTCCCCCTGGTACGACCAGTCAAACTGCACGGCCACCGGACGCGAAGGATCCGGTTGAGCCTCATCAACGCTCACAACCCACCCCCGTTGCAGGCTGTGCATCTTGGGTTTCACCGCGCAATGGCGAGGCTTGAACGGTGTTGACCAGGGCATCGCACGCACCTTGTTGCTGTAAGGGAGGAGCGGATCCTGGCCGCCCTGATGCTCGACATGGGTCAGCAACCACAGCTGATTCCACTCGGTCACCGGATGGTCGGCCAGTGGCATCAAGTGACCGCTGCGCAACGTCGCGAGATCCGTGTGGCATTCGGCACTGTCTTGCACACTGCCGACGCATCGCTGAACTTCGAAACGACGCACCGCCGGTTGTTCTGCGTCGATGCTGAAAGTCGCCGTTTCGCCCACAGGGAAATGCCCCTGCCCATCGGCGAACACCACGCAATGCCCCCGTGCCCGGTGCTCAAAGTGGTAGTGAAGCCGTTCCTGGGCACACAACCGCTGAAGAAATTGCAGGTCCGATTCTCGGTACTGGGTGCAGAAATCCCGCAGTGGATAGTCACCGCCCAGTTCAAAGCGCCGGTCATGAGCGACTATTCCGTGCTCCTTGAGCACCTGATCGAGGATTTGCGGCACCGAACGTGCGCTGAAGATACGCTGGCTGAACCGCTGGGCCAGGCACGCCAGTTTCGGCCCCAGGCGCACATTGCACAGCCTGAGTGTCGAGCCATGGTCGCGCTGGACCAGTTCATGCAATTGTCCCTGGACGCTGTTTCCATCCGGCCCGAAATGCAAGGTAGCCGAGCGGTACATCAGGCTGGCGAGGTCGAGGGCAGGGTCATCGATCAGCAGATCCACATCGAACACGAACGGCTCGCTGATGGCTTCTCTACCGGTAAAGGCCAGGACTTCGAAGGCGTCGGACAGACCTGCTACGTCCAGACGAAATTCAGACGCGTTGACTGGATCGAACATCGGCGATTCTCTACAGGAGGGACGGCCGAAGATTTTCGCCGAGAGGCATGGCCGAGTAGAGAGGCGAACTACAACTTAGGAAATGACCTACGCGAAAAGAGGACCAATGACTGGAAAAGCCAAAGACGTAGGTTATTTCGATAGGAAAAAAGAGAATCGCCGCACCAGGTCATCTGAAATTTCCGCTGATTGGCGGAACATTTTCAGACAACCTGATGAAAGCGTGGCTTACCTCAGGAAGACAGGTAAGACGAACGGGTCAGGCCCAGACGCAAGGCGTCGAGGAACTGGGTGCGCTCGCTGGCACTGATGCGGGCACTGGCGCACTTGTCGCGGTAGTGGGTCATCAGCTCTTCCGGCGACAGGTGCACGTAACGCAGCATGTCTTCGATGGTGTCGTGGGTTTCGATACCAGCGTGGTACACGCTGCCGTCGGCGTTCTGGTAGATGTTCACCGAGTCGGTGTCACCGAACAGGTTATGCATATCGCCGAGAATTTCCTGGTAAGCACCCACCAGGAACACGCCCAACAGATAGTCTTCACCGTCTTTCAGCGCGTGCACCGGCAGGCTGGTTTCGATGCTCTGCTCATCGACATACTGGTTGATCTTGCCATCGGAGTCGCAGGTCAGGTCTTGCAGCACCGCACGGCGCAGCGGCTCTTCGTCGAGGCGATGCAACGGGATGATCGGCAGTACCTGGTCGATGGCCCAGGTGTCCGGCAGGCTCTGGAACACCGAGAAGTTGCAGATGTACTTGTCGGCCAGCTTGTCGTTGAGTTCGTCCAGCACCTGACGGTGGGAACGCTGGCGTGCCTTCAACGAGTTGTGCAGGCGACGGCACACGGCGAAGTAGCACTGCTCGGCCAGGGCTTTCTCGGCCAGGGTCAGCTTGCCGTCGGCGTACTGGGAGGCAACATCACTCATGTAGTGCGTGGCGCGCCAGTAGGTTTCGGTAACCATTTCGATGTCGGTCGGACCCAGCAGGTCCACCAGCCACTGCACGGTTTCCGGCAGCGCTTCCTTGTTCTCGATCTGCGGCACGTCGTCGTTGTGTTTCTCGACGTCGGTCACCTGGATCACCAACATCGCGTGGTGCGCGGTCAGGGAGCGGCCACTCTCGGAGAAGATGTTCGGGTGCGGCAGGCTCTGCGCGTCGCAGAACTCCTTGAGCATCCCGACCACGACACCGGCGTAATCGTCCATGTCGTAGTTGATCGAACTGGCGTTACGCGAGTGCGTACCGTCGTAGTCAACGCCCAAACCGCCACCGACATCGATGTGGTCCACCGGCAGGCCAAGGTTGCGCAATTCGCCGTAGTAACGGATCGCTTCCTTGAAACCATGCTGGTAATCCGCCAGGTTGGCGATCTGCGACCCCATGTGGAAGTGCAGCAGGCGAATGCCCTGATCCAGGCCCGCCGCGCGGAAGCGCTCGACCACCGACAGCAGTTGCGCCGCCGACAGGCCGAACTTGGATTTCTCGCCGCCGGTGTCGGCCCACTTGCTCGACGCCAGGGACGACAGGCGCACGCGCAGGCCAACCTGTGGCTTGACCTTGAGCGAGGCGGCCTCTTCGATCACCAGGCCGACTTCGGATTCTTTCTCGATCACAATGAACACGTTGTGACCAAGCTTCTGGCCCATCAAGGCCAGGCGAATGAACTCGCGGTCCTTGTAGCCGTTACAGACGATGGTGCCGCCCTTCGGCGCCAGCGCCAGCACCGCCAGCAGTTCAGGCTTGGAGCCCGCTTCCAGACCGATGGACACGTTCTGGGTCGCGATGATGTTTTCGATTACCGCTTCCTGCTGGTTAACCTTGATCGGGTACAGCGCGGTGTACTTGCTCTGGTATTCCAGGCGCTCGATGTTGGCGTCGAACGCGCCGGTCAGCTGACGCACGCGGTCTTGCAAAATATCCGGGAAACGCACCAGCAACGGCAACGACAGGCCGCTCTTGCGCAACTCGTCGACTTGCTCGAACAGGTCGATAGGCGAACTGCTTGGGCCATTCGGACGAACCTCGACGCGACCGGCGTCATTGATCGCGAAATACCCGGCCCCCCAATGGCGTATCCCGTAAACACTGCGGCTGTCCGCAACTGTCCATTGGCTGCCATCGTCTTTGCGTGTGCGTCGTACGGACATCGAAGTCCCCTATAAAGAAGTCATGGTGCGCCGCCTGGAATCAGGCCGGCGCAGTCTAAAGAATGAAAATGACGGTTCGTCAACGAGGGGGTAGACCCCGCCGACCGCAACGAGTTTAGAAACCGGTCATGAACAGGCTCTGTGAAAACCAGGGTGACGACGCCGGCCCTGAAGGCAATCAGGACCGGATCAAGCCGCGGGTGGTTTTCACAGAGGCTGCTAGCCGCCGGACTTCTTCGCCTTGAAACCGTGCTTGATCAACTCGGCCAAGAGTAGCTCGACATGATCGCCCTGGATTTCAATGACCCCGTCTTTCAACGCCCCACCGGTCCCACAACGTTTCTTCAACGTGGTCGCCAGTTCCTTGAGTGCGTCTTCCGCCAACGGCACGCCGGTGATCGTGGTCACCGTCTTGCCGCCACGGCCCTTGCTTTCGCGACGCACGCGAGCGATGCCGTCGCCGGCCGGGATAACGGTCTGTTTGCAGATGCAGGCGTCCACCGGTTTACTGCATTCCGGGCAATGACGACCTGCGTCGGTGGAAAATACCAGGCCACCAAGGGCGGCGAAGGATGCGGCTTTTTTGGCCACCGGCAATCCTCTTGGGAGGACAAAGACTGGTCGCAGCACTTGGGAAGGCTATCGACCGCGAAGCCCCACTCAGGCAGGGGCAGCGCTACTGAAACGGTGCAACCGTCCATTAACGGAAGGAGCAATACCGGTTCAGTTTGAAAAGGTCGCGCAGTGTAACGGCAAAAACGCCGATTGCTAAGAGCCAATCGGCGCCAATTTATAGCTCTTTTGCGACGTCTTCCCCGCGAGACCTCAGATAGCGTTTCAATGCCGCCAAAGAGTCCGGGCAATAAGGCTTTTCCTCGATTTCCCGCAGCACTTGCCCGATCGGCAAAAAGCGCGCTTCGAGCACCTCTTCCGGTTGCAGGATCAACGGACCGTCCCACACCGCCGAAAATGCCGAACACCAGAGACGATTGCCGGTGTCCTCAAAGAAAAAGTGGTCGTGGGCGATCAACTCGACCCCACTCACACCCAGCTCCTCTTCCAGCTCCCGGGCTGCCGACTCGGCATAGGTTTCAGTGGCCAGGACCATGCCGCCCGCCGCCACGTCCCAATATCCCGGATAGATAGCCTTGCTCAGGGTACGCCGGTGCACGCAGAGTTCACCGGCGGAATTGAACAACATAATGTAGGTACCGCGCCCGATCAGCCCGCGCTCGCGCAGGTCGGAACGGACCAGGGCACCCAGCAGGTTGTCCTGCTCGTCGACCCAGGCTATTTGCTCGGCATCGGACGCCGCCCGGTGGGCGGCTTCGCGCAGGCTATCGATGGAGCTATCGACCATGACTCAGCCCTGATTCAGCAGTTGACGCAAATCGATCACCGCCGCGTTGGCCCGGGAAATATAGTTGGCCATGACCAGCGAGTGGTTGGCCAGCACGCCGAAGCCACTGCCGTTGAGAATCATCGGGCTCCACAGCGTTTCCTGCGACGCTTCCAGCTCACGAATGATCTGACGCACGCTGACCGTGGCGTTCTTCTTGGCCAGCACATCGGCGAAATCGACTTCGATGGCGCGCAGCAAGTGCGACAAGGCCCAGGCCTGACCGCGGGCTTCGTAGAACACGTTGTCGATCTGCAGCCACGGGGTTTCGACGATTTCTTCGTCGACCTGAGGCGCCACGCCCGGCGCTACGACTTCGGTCTTCAACGCCGTGTTCAGCTTGACCCGGCCAACGCTGGCCGACAGTCGTTGCGACAGCGAGCCCAGGCGCGTCCCGACGTCACCCAGCCAGTTGTTCAGGTTGTCGGCGCGAGCATAGAACAGCGCGCTCTTCTGGTTCGGATCGGACAGGCGCGCCTGATAGCGGCTCAGAGAATTGATGCCTTCCTGGTACTCAGACTCACTGGACGGCAGCACCCAGCTCTTGTTGTCGAAGTTGAAGCGCGGTTCGGCCTTGGCCAGATCCGCGTCTTCGGCGGACTGCGACTGCGAGCGGGCGAAATCCTTGCGCAGTGCGCGACTCAAATCACGCACCTGTACCAGCACGCCATATTCCCAGCTCGGCATGTTGTCCATCCACAGGCCTGGCGGGAAGCGGTCGTTGGAAATGTAGCCACCCTGCTTGGTCAGCAAAGTGCCGGCAACGGTCTTGAGGGTTTCCACCGTGGTGTAGCCGACCACCATCTGCTTGCCTTCCTTTTCGGCGGCCATTTGCGCTGTCTGCTGCACCGGAAACAGTGCGGGCTCCTGGCTCCAGTACCAGCCCAGAGCAATCGCCACCAACAGGTAGAGGCCGATCAGCGTGGCCAGTGCCCGGCTGAACAACAGGCCGCCCAGGTAACTGCGGGTAGCCGATTTCGGTTCAGCGGCACGTTCAGGCGCGCTACCGGCGCGGTTCTTCCAGTCCAGCATGGCGATATCCTTTCAATCTCTAGGGTTCATCGGTTCGACCACAACCATACAACAACGTGCCTTGGCCCGGCACCCGCCGTTGGGTTCATGTCGGAAATAAGCTGCCCGGCGCACATAAAAATGCCTGCCCCGCCCCGTTCGGATTCAGAAGCAGTTGGCTAGCGGTGTTTTTCGTCAGGATTGAAAGATAGCCCTAGGGGAATCCCTTAGCCTTCTGACTCTGGAATTCGGCTTCGATTTCCCCTGAAAAAAATCAAAATCCCTTGACGGACGATGCCCCCTCATTCCCTCGAAAAAGACGAGCGTCTTGTAAAAAAAAACCTGAAAGCCCCAGATTCATGGGACTTCGCCTAGAATCGTCAGCCAATTAAAGACCCGCCAGTCACAAACTGAATGCGTCCGCGTTGCAGATTATTGACGTACAACACTCATGCAATTGAAAAGAGGTGCTAGCATAGAGCCACCAGTCGACCTCAGCGTGCACCCTAACTAGTAGTCAGGATATGACCGAGCCAGAAGATCCCAGCCGCGAGCGCCTCAAGCATCACTTTGCCCAGCGGGTCATTCATCAGGCACGTCAGATACTTGAGATATGGCAGCGCCTGCAACGCAGCGAGTGGTCCCCCAACGATCTGTCGGAACTGAGTGAAGCCAACCTGCGCCTGTTGCGGTTCGCCGAACGTTTCGAACAGCCGGAGCACATCCAGCTGGCACGTCATATCGGCCAGTCGCTGGAGGCTGTCGACGCCAATCGCAGACGCCTGAGCAGCGGTTTGATCACCGATCTCAACCGCTTGATGCAGCGCCTGTCGCGCACTGGCTTGCGCCATGGCGATCAACTCGACCAAACGTTCCTGCCGCCCCTGCGCAAACCGATCTACGTGATGCTGCAAGATCACGACCGTGCCGAGCGCCTGGCCAAGCAACTGGAATTCTTCGGGCTCAGCGCCCAATCCCTGGATAGCGTGTCGGCGTTCCGCTCCTCGATGGTCGAGCGCCTGCCGGCAGCCATTGTCATGGATGTGGACTTCAGTGGCCCCGGCGTTGGCCTGAAACTGGCTGCCGAAGCCCAGGAAGGTCTCGATCATCGCTTGCCGCTGCTGTTCTTCAGCCTGCACGAAACCGATACCCCGACCCGCCTGGCCGCGGTGCGCGCCGGTGGTCAGGAGTTCCTCACCGGCACCCTCGAAGCTTCGAGCCTGCTGGAGAAAATCGAAGTCCTGACCTGCGTCGCCCAGTACGAACCTTATAAAGTGCTGATCATCGATGACTCTCGTGCCCAGGCCTTGCACACCGAACGCCTGCTCAACAGTGCGGGGATCGTCACTCGGACCTTGATCGAGCCGATTCAGGCCATGGCCGAACTGGCGGATTTTCAACCGGATCTGATCATCCTCGACATGTACATGCCGGCCTGCACCGGGACTGAACTGGCCAAGGTGATCCGCCACAACGACCGTTACGTCAGCGTGCCGATCATTTACCTGTCGGCCGAAGACGATCTGGACAAGCAACTCGACGCCATGAGCGAGGGCGGCGACGACTTCCTGACCAAACCGATCAAACCCCGGCATCTGATCACCACCGTGCGCAACCGCGCGGCACGAGCACGCAATTTGAAAGCGCGGATGGTCCGCGACAGCCTCACCGGTTTGTACAACCACACCCATATTCTGCAATTGCTCGAAGACTGCTCGTTCCGCGCCCGTCGCGAGAACAAGCCGCTGAGCTTTGCCATGCTCGACATCGATCATTTCAAACGGGTCAACGACAGCCACGGCCACCCTATGGGCGACCGGGTGATCAAGAGCCTGGCGCTGTTCCTCAAACAGCGGCTGCGCAAGACCGACTTCATCGGCCGATACGGCGGCGAAGAGTTCGCCATCGTCATGCCGGACACTGACCTCGAAGCGGCCTGGAAAGTACTGGATGAAATTCGCCAACGCTTTGCCGAAATCCACTATCCGGCTCAACCGCAGGATCTGTGGTGCACCTTCAGCGCCGGGGTGGTCGAGCTGTGCGAGGATTCCGACGGGCTGTTGATGGCCAACCAGGCAGACGAGGCGCTATACCGTGCGAAAGGCGCTGGGCGCAACCGCGTTCAAGCCGCACGGGGATCAAAGCAAAGTGCCACTTTTTCATCTCAATCGAGCGCTTCAGTCATAACCCTGTAACAGAAACGCAATAACTTCAGGCACTTACCATTCTGCCGTTGGTAGTCCCGCGATGCGCCTGAAGCTGCTGACCAATCTCAATACCCTCCTTTTAGTCGCCGTGTGCGTGGCCCTTGGCGCCACGCTCTGGTGGTCACAAAAAGCCCTGGAGCGCCCCTATCTATTAATGGAGCGTTACCTGGGTTTGTCCCAGCAGTTCCAAAATGAAGTGGCGCGCAACATCGAGGACTACCTCGCCAGCGGCGATGCCCTGCGTTTGAGCAGCGCCGGCCAGGCCATCGACAACCTGCAAAAGGAACTCGGGGAATTGCCACCGGCATTGGCCGAAACGCTACGCCCCAGCCTGTCGAATCTGGACGAGTTCAGCAAAACCGACTTGCTGGCCGCCGGCAAACTCGCGGGCGACCCGCAGGCTCTGCTGTTGCAAGCCGAACGCGAACTGGGCGCCAGCCTGGATCAGCTCAGCCAGTACGCCAGCGGTAATGCGGCGTATCTGACACCCCTGCTCACCGCCTCCCAACACCTGGGCAAACTGTCGCTGGCCCGGGACAAACTGGTCAGCAGCGGTCGCAGTGAACTGGCCGCCGATGTCGAGCGCGAAGTCAGCAACATCCGCACCCAGGCCGGACAACTGGACGCCCTGCCACTGCTCGGCGTAGCGGCCAGCAGTGAATCGAACACCGATGATTTCGCCGCGATGATGGGCCTGGAAAACACTGAAAAAACCGTCGCCGAAGATGCCGGGGTCAGCCTCAAGCGCGAGCTCAACAGTTTGCTCGGCCGCTACCCGGCGGAACTGGCTCGCACTCGTGATCAAATCCAGAAACGTGCCGACCTCAGCGCCGCGACCCACCTGAAAATCGCCGACGTACAACAGGCGATTGCCGGCCTGGAACCGGTGGTACGCGCCCAGCACGGGCAGATTCAGGGTGAAGTGCGCCTGATGCAAGGTGTGATGATCGCCCTGATTCTGCTGATCGCCCTGCTCATCGACACTCTGCAACGGCGACTGGCCCGGACCCTGACCAACCTCGCACCCGCGCTTTCGACCTGGGCCGAGGGCGACTTCAGCCAGGACATCCAGCTGGGCAAGACCAACCGTGAACTGCATGACATCGAAGCATCGCTCAACCGCTTGCGTGCCTATCTGGTAGATCTGGTGGGAACGATTCGCCTCAACGCCGAGCAGGTCGCAGGCAGCAGCCGCACCCTGGCCGAGCTGAGCAATGACCTGCACAGCGGCGCCGAACATCAGGCCGGTGACACTGCGTTGATCCGCGACTCCCTCGGCGAACTGGAAGCGACCATCCAGCAAGTCGCCGGCGATGCCAGCCAGGCCGCCGACGCCAGCCGCCATGCCGGCCTGGCGGTGGAACACGGGCAGAAAGTCATCGGTTTAAGCCTCACCGGCCTGCATGCGCTGGTGGGTGAAGTGCAAGGCAATGCGCAGATGATCGAGCATCTGGCCGAAGAGTCCGCGACCATCGGCGGCGTGCTGACGGTGATCCGTTCGATCGCCGACCAGACCAACCTGCTGGCGCTGAACGCGGCCATTGAAGCCGCACGGGCCGGGGAAATGGGCCGCGGTTTTGCCGTGGTGGCCGAAGAAGTCCGGTCGCTGGCACAACGCACCGCCGGCGCCACGGCCGAGATCCAGACCTTGATCGCCGGCCTGCAAACCGCGGCACGGCAATCGGTCGAAGGTATGCGCGCCCAGGTCGAGCACGCCGAAGCCACGGCCAACCAGGCCCAGGCGGCCGACGGGGCGCTGGATAAAATCGTCGGGGCAATCCAGACCATTTCCGACACCGCCGTACGCATCGCCGATGTCACCGCCCAGCAGAGCGGCGCCGTCAGCGAGATCCGCGATCACAGCGAACGCATTCACCAATTGGGTGGGGATAACTTGCTGCGCATCGGCGAAGGGCGTGAGCAAGGGGAGAATCTATTAGTGTTGGGTGGACGGTTGCATACAGCCGTTCAAGCCTTCCGCGTCTGATCCAGCTCCCACATTGGTTCTGTGTTCGACGCAAATCAAATGTGGGAGCGAGCCTGCTCGCGAAAGCGTCATAACAATCACCGTAAATCTCACCACCCTGCACTGCGCGCTACCGTCCGCTATCATGCCCCCAACCCCGATACGCGAGACCGTCATGCGCCGTTTGCTTTACCTGCTGCTTTTAGTGCTCGCCCTGCCGGCCACCGCCGGCGGGTTGCTGGACAGTCGCCCCAGTTCCTCCCTGGGCTCGATCAACAACAGCGCCGACTTCCTGCCAGTGCGCGAAGCCTTTCAGTTGAGCCTGGTAGAAAGCACCCCGCAATCGATCAAACTGCGCTTCGTCGCCACCGAGGGTTATTACCTCTACCGACATCGCTTCCAGTTTCGCGCCGACCCGGTCGATGTGCCCCTCGGCCCAGCGCAATTGCCCAAGGGCGAACAGAAACACGACGAGTACTTCGGCGATGTCGAGGTCTACCGCGGCATTCTCGATGTCGAACTGCCGCGCACCGATCAACGCGCCTTCACCCTGGTCGTGACCTATCAGGGGTGCGCCGACAAAGGCCTGTGTTATCCGCCCGAAACCGAACGCTTGAGCATCGATGGTAGCGGCACAACCACCACACACGACTGGAACTGGCGCGAACTGGCGCTTTTTTTCCTCGCAGGCCTGGGCCTGACCTTTACGCCGTGCGTGCTGCCAATGCTGCCGATTCTTTCCGGCGTGGTGTTGCGCGGCCAGATCGGCGGTTGGCGCGGTTTCAATCTTTCCCTGGCTTACGTACTGCCTATGGCCGTCTGTTTCGCGTTGCTCGGCGCACTCATGGGGATGTTCGGCGCGCAACTCAACCTGCAGGCGCGATTGCAATCAGCCTGGGTGCTAGTGCCATTTGCGATGTTTTTTGCGCTGTTTGCCCTGGCGATGTTTGGTGTGTTCGAACTCAAGTTGCCGCATGCCATCAGCAGTCGACTGGACCGCATTGCCGGGCGTACAGAAGGTGGTTCGCTGTGGGGTGCAGCCGTGTTGGGCGTGGTGTCAAGCCTGCTGGTTTCGCCCTGCGTTTCGGCACCTCTGGCCGGCGCACTGCTGTATATCAGCGCCAGCGGCGATGCCTTGGGCGGCGGCCTGAAACTGTTCATGCTCGGCCTCGGCATGGGTGCCCCATTGCTGCTGGTAGCCACGGGTGGGGCCGCCTGGCTGCCGAAAAGCGGCCCCTGGCTGATCTACGTGAAAAACGCCATTGGCGTGTTGTTGCTGGGATTGGCGATCGGCTTGCTCAGTCGGGTTTTACCGGGCCAGATCACTTTATTGCTGATCGGTTTGCTCGCCGGGGGTGTTGGCTTGTTCATGGGCGCGCTGGAATTCGTCTACAAACCGCCGAGAAAGCGCCTGGGTCAATTGCTCGGCATGTTCCTGCTGTTTTATGCACTGGCCTGCTGGTATGGCGGACTCAGCGGCCAGAGCGATCCGTTCAACCCGATCGGCCCGTCGCGCACGGTTGTCGCTACCGGGCAAGCGCCCAACACCAGCGCCTGGCAAACCGTCAGCACGCCGACGGACCTCGACCGCGTACTTGCCCAAGCCCGTTCGTCCGGCACTCCGCTGCTGCTCGACTGGTATGCGGACTGGTGCATCAGTTGCAAAGTCATCGAACACGAAGTGCTCACCGACGCCACCGTCGTCGAACGTCTCAAGGGCTATCGACTGATTCGCTTCGATATCACCGCGAGCAACGCCGAACAACGGACGCTGCTCGACCGTTACAAGCTGTTCGGCCCCCCGGCCCTGATGTTTTTCGGCAGAGACGGGGCCGAACGCACCGATGTGCGGGTGATCGGCGAGATCAGCGCTGCGGACTTCGCCGAACGTGTCGCCAGGGCGAATGACCGGAATTAATCAAGCAGTCATATATTTCGCGCAAACATCGGACATCGTGCTGGCTTTTGCAGAGAACTGGACAGTCACAAAGGCTTTGCGGCATAGTCGCCGGGTTCTGACATTTGCACACAGATAACAAAGGAACAGCCGATGGCGACGCTACTGGTTCTGCATGGACCCAACCTGAACATGCTTGGCACCCGTGAACCGGGCACCTACGGCGCCACGACGCTGGCGCAGATCAACCAGGACCTGGAACGCCGCGCCCGTGAAGCCGGCCACCATTTGCTGCACCTGCAAAGCAACGCCGAGTACGAATTGATCGACCGCATCCACGCCGCTCGCAGCGAAGGTGTGGACTTCATTCTGATCAACCCAGCAGCTTTTACACATACAAGTGTCGCATTACGTGACGCGCTGCTGGCGGTGAGCATCCCATTCATCGAAGTGCATTTGTCTAACGTGCACAAACGCGAACCTTTCCGCCATCACTCTTACTTCTCCGACGTAGCGGTGGGAGTGATCTGCGGCCTTGGCGCCAGCGGTTATCGACTGGCCCTGGAGGCCGCCCTAGAGCAGCTTGAAAGACCGGCAACAGCTTGAACAACAAGCGTTAAACGCCCCTGACCGACCCTTGGGAGTTGATGATTCATGGATATCCGTAAAGTTAAGAAACTGATCGAATTGCTGGAAGAGTCCGGCATCGACGAGCTCGAGATCAAGGAAGGCGAAGAGTCCGTACGCATCAGCCGTCATAGCAAGACACCGGCTCAGCAGTACTACGCACCGGCTCCAATGCCTGCTCCGGCTGCCGCGCCTGTCGCTGCCGCCGCTCCGGCTGCCGCTGCAGCCCCTGCTGCTCCGGCCGCACCAGCACTGAACGGCGCCGTAGCCCGTTCGCCGATGGTCGGTACGTTCTATCGCAAGTCTTCGCCAACCTCGCCGTCCTTCGTTGAAGTCGGCCAGACCGTGAAGAAAGGCGACACCCTGTGCATCGTTGAAGCCATGAAGATGATGAACCACATCGAAGCTGAAACCAGCGGTGTGATCGAATCCATCCTCGTCGAAGACGGCCAGCCGGTTGAGTACGACCAACCGCTGTTCACCATCGTTTGAACCGCGGAGAGCCTTTGATGACTGCGAAGTTGGAAAAAGTTCTGATCGCCAACCGCGGTGAGATCGCACTGCGGATTCTGCGCGCCTGCAAAGAGATGGGCATCAAGACCGTCGCCGTTTATTCCAAGGCTGACAAGGAACTGATGCACTTGGGTCTGGCAGACGAATCCGTCTGCATTGGTCCGGCATCGGCCGCCCACTCCTACCTGCACATCCCGGCAATCATCGCCGCGGCCGAAGTGACCGGCGCCACCGCCATTCACCCAGGCTACGGATTCCTCGCGGAAAACGCCGACTTCGCCGAACAGGTCGAGAACTCCGGCTTCGCCTTTATCGGCCCGAAAGCTGAAACCATCCGCCTGATGGGCGACAAGGTTTCGGCCAAGCACGCGATGATCGCCGCTGGCGTACCGACCGTTCCAGGTTCCGACGGCCCGCTGCCGGAAGACGAAGAAACCGCTCTGCGCATTGGTCGTGAAGTCGGTTATCCGGTGATCATCAAGGCCGCTGGCGGCGGCGGTGGTCGCGGCATGCGCGTCGTGCTCAAGGAGGAAGACCTGATTTCCTCGGCGAAACTGACCCGCTCCGAAGCGGGTGCAGCGTTCGGCAACCCGATGGTCTATCTGGAAAAATTCCTGACCAACCCGCGTCACGTGGAAGTCCAGGTACTTTCCGACGGACAGGGCAATGCCGTGCATCTGGGCGACCGCGACTGCTCGCTGCAGCGTCGTCACCAGAAGGTTCTCGAAGAAGCGCCGGCACCGGGCATCGATGAGAACGCGCGCGAGGAAGTCCTCGCCCGCTGCGTCAAGGCGTGCATCGACATCGGTTACCGTGGCGCAGGCACTTTCGAGTTCCTTTACGAGAACGGCCGCTTCTACTTCATCGAGATGAACACTCGTGTCCAGGTAGAGCACCCGGTATCGGAAATGGTCACCGGCATCGACATCGTCAAGGAGATGCTCAGCATCGCCGCCGGCAACAAGCTGTCGTTCACCCAGGATGACGTGGTCATCCGCGGTCACGCACTGGAATGCCGGATCAACGCCGAAGACCCGAAAACCTTCATGCCGAGCCCGGGCACGGTCAAACATTTCCACGCTCCAGGCGGCAACGGCGTTCGCGTCGACTCCCACCTGTACAGTGGTTATGCCGTTCCTCCGAACTACGACTCGTTGATCGGCAAGCTGATCACCTATGGCGCAACCCGTGACGAAGCCATGGCGCGCATGCGCAATGCGCTGGACGAAATCGTGGTCGACGGGATCAAGACCAACATCCCGCTGCACCGCGACCTGACCCGCGACGAAGGCTTCTGCAAAGGGGGCGTGAACATTCACTACCTCGAGCACAAGCTGGCTGGCGAGAAGCACTAAGCTTCAACCGGCACACGACAAAGCCGCCTTCGGGCGGCTTTGTTGTATCTGAAGGTTTCACACATTCCCTGTGGGAGCGGACTTGCTCGCGAAGACGGTGGCACATTCAATAATGATGTCGACTGACACACCGCTTTCGCGAGCAAGCCCGCTCCCACAGGGTACAGTGCCCAATAGGCGCCGGGCGGTGGGCACAAAGCCAAGCCACTCCCACAAAACCTCCGCGCTCGCGTAAACTTGCGCGCTTCTCGCAGCCCGCTAGGCTGCAATCAATATTTTTCAAAGGTGCCCGCCATGCCTTGGCTGCAAGTCCGTCTCGCCATCAGCCCAGAACAAGCCGAAACCTACGAAGACGCTTTCCTTGAAGTGGGCGCCGTGTCGGTGACTTTCATGGACGCCGAAGATCAGCCGATCTTCGAGCCGGAGCTCAACACCACGCCGCTGTGGTCGCACACGCACCTGCTGGCCCTGTTCGAAGGTGGCACCGAGCCAGGCCCGGTACTGGCCCACCTTGAGCTGCTGACCGGCAGCCCGCTGCCCGAACATCACAGCGAAGTGATCGAAGACCAGGACTGGGAACGCAGCTGGATGGACAATTTTCAGCCGATGCGTTTTGGTCAGCGCCTGTGGATCGTCCCAAGCTGGCATGCCGCCCCGGAACCTGACGCCGTGAACCTGCTGCTCGATCCGGGCCTGGCGTTCGGTACCGGCACTCACCCGACCACCGCATTGTGCCTGGAATGGCTCGACGGTCAGGACCTGAAAGACTGCAACGTACTGGACTTCGGCTGCGGCTCAGGGATCCTGGCAATTGCCGCCCTGCTGCTGGGCGCCAGGGAAGCAGTGGGCACCGACATCGATGTGCAGGCGCTGGAAGCCTCTCGAGACAACGCCGGGCGCAACAATATTGCCGAAGAACGCTTCCCGCTGTATCTGCCGCAAGATCTGCCTCAGGTTCAGGCTGACGTACTGGTGGCCAACATTCTCGCTGGCCCGCTGGTATCCCTGGCGCCGCAACTGTCAGGCCTGGTCAAGTCCGGCGGTCGTCTGGCGCTGTCGGGCATCCTCGCCGAGCAAGGTGAAGAGGTCGCCGCTGCCTATGCCAAAGACTTCGATCTGGACCCGATCGCCAATCGCGATGGCTGGGTGCGCATTACAGGCCGTCGGCGCTAGAATGAACACCTGCATACACCGGATCGCCGCATGACCGACAGCTTCGTCACCCAGTGCCCGCATTGTCAAACCAGCTTCCGCGTCAGCCATGCCCAGTTGAGCGTGGCACGTGGCGTCGTTCGCTGTGGCTCGTGTTTGCAGGTATTCAACGCTGCCAAGCAATTGCTTGAGCAGGCTGGCAAAGAGCCTGTCACTCCGGTCGCGCCAACCATCGCCGAAACGCCGGCACCCGCCGCGCCTCGAGCCATCAGCCAAAAGCAATGGACCGCCGCCGAGCTGGACCTGGACAGCCTCGATCTTGATGAAGAACTCGCCCGACTCGAACAGCGAGAAATCCAGCCGACCACCGAGTTCGGCCGGCATCGCGAAGACACGCTCAGTGCGCGCCGCGACAGCGCCGAAAACGACGAAGAACCCTGGACGCCCGACAGCCTGTTCAGCGAGCCGGCCGCCGACCGCGTGCAAGCGGTCAACGCGCTTGATGAACTCGATTCGCTCGACGATCTCGAAGCTCCAGACACAGCACAACAACTGAAAGAAACAGGCATACTCGCGCGCACCGAACCGTCGCTCTCGCTGGAACCGGTGGAACTGGACGACGAAACGCAGCCACCACAGCTTCGCCTGCATGATCCGCTGGACGCCCCGCTTCATCACGAACGCCTGTCGGCGACGGCAACCCCTGCAATTGACGACGACCCGCCCTCGAACGAGCCGCTGCGCAAACGCCGCGAACGCAACGAACCGGGCGTTCGCGCCGATGTATTACAGGACCTGACCGATGATCCGCTGCAGCTGGACTGGCAAAAGCGTCGCTCGCCCTGGGGTCGCCGGTTCTTCTGGCTGCTGTTGATCCTGCTAGGCGCCGGCGCGCTGGTCGGCCAGTATGTCGCCTATCACTTCGACGAACTGGCGCGCCAGGACCAGTACCGCCCATGGTTCCAGCAACTGTGCCCACAAATCGGTTGCACCGTGCCATCCAAGGTCGACATCGCGAAAATCAAAAGCAGCAACCTGGTGGTGCGCAGCCATCCGGAATTCGCCGGCGCCCTGGTCGTCGATGCGATCATCTACAACCGCGCACCCTTCTCCCAGCCGTTCCCGCTATTGGAGCTGCGTTTTGCCGACCTCAACGGCCATTTGATCGCCAGTCGTCGCTTCAAACCTGGCGAATATCTCAGCGGCGACCTCGAAGGCATGGTGGAAATGCCTCCGCAAACGCCGATCCATATCGCCCTGGACATTCTCGATCCAGGCGCCAAGGCGGTGAATTACAGCCTCAGTTTCCACTCGCCCGAGTGAAACGATTCACTGATCCGCGATTGACGACGGCTTTCTGACTTTGGCCGCCTGGACCAAACCGCTGGCGATAACAGAATAACTGTTCAGATTTTGTTCAATTCAGCCTTTATCCAGTCATCGAGAGCGGGTATCATGCCAACCCTTTTTCGAACTCTCATGATCCGGCCCCACAACAGGGAAGCCCTATGTCGGCGGTACGCATCGGTCCATACACATTACACAACGGCTTGATTCTCGCCCCCATGGCGGGTGTCACCGACCAACCCTTTCGTCAGCTGTGCAAACGATTGGGCGCGGGGCTAGTAGTCTCGGAAATGGTCACCAGCGACATGAGTTTGTGGAACACCCGCAAGTCGCGGATGCGCATGATCCACGAAGGCGATCCCGAGCCACGCTCGGTACAGATCGCCGGTGGCGACGCGCAGATGCTGGCGGATGCGGCCCGGGCCAATGTCGAACTGGGCGCACAGATTATCGATATCAACATGGGCTGTCCGGCGAAGAAGGTCTGCAACAAGGCTGCCGGTTCCGCACTGTTGAAGGATGAAGCACTGGTAACCGAGATCCTGCAGGCCGTCGTGGCTGCGGTCGATGTGCCGGTTACCCTGAAGATCCGTACCGGCTGGGACCGGGACAACAAGAATGGACTGACGGTGGCCAAGATCGCCGAGCAGGCTGGCATCACGGCGTTGGCGGTCCATGGCCGCACCCGTGCCGACCTGTACACCGGAGAGGCCGAGTACGACACCATCGCCGCGATCAAGCAGGCGGTGTCGATGCCGGTCTTCGCCAACGGTGATATCGATTCACCGGAGAAGGCCCGATACGTGCTCGACGCGACCGGTGCCGATGGACTGTTGGTTGGACGGGCTGCCCAGGGGCGGCCATGGATTTTTCGCGAGATCGACCATTTCCTGCGTACCGGCGAGAAGCTCCCGGCGCTGGAGCTGATCGAGGTGGAACGCATTCTGCTGGAGCATCTGGCTGCGCTGCACGCCTTCTATGGGGACGTGATGGGTGTACGCATTGCTCGAAAGCATGTGGGCTGGTATCTCGCAACCTTGCCGGGCGCCAGGGAGTTTCGCGCCCACTTCAATCGTTTGGAAGATACGGAAGCACAATGCGCCAACGTTCAGGGTTTCTTCGCCGAACGTTACGAGAGCCTGACAGGGGACGGAGAGTGGGTGGCCGCATGACGATGATGACCGAGACTTTAGTGAGTGGAACGACACCCGTGAGCGACAACGTGAATTTGAAACAGCACCTCAATACCCCAAGCGAAGAAGGCCAGACCCTTCGCGGGAGTGTCGAGAAAGCGCTGCACAATTATTTCGCCCACCTTGAAGGCGCTGCCGTCACGGATGTGTACAACTTGGTGCTCTCCGAAGTCGAGGCCCCCCTGCTCGAGTGCGTGATGAACTACGTCAAGGGCAACCAGACCAAGGCCAGCGAGATGCTCGGACTGAACCGGGGCACGCTGCGCAAGAAACTCAAGCAGTACGATTTGCTGTAAGCATTCAATCAAACCAGAAAGGCGCCCGCGTAAAAACGGTCGCCTTTTTTGCTGACTCCTTTGCTTTTGATGGAAATTGAGATGACCGACCAGACTACCCGCCTGCCGATCCGCCGCGCCTTGATCAGCGTTTCCGACAAGACCGGGATCCTCGAATTCGCCAAAGAGCTCGAAGCCCTGGGCGTCGAGATCCTCTCCACCGGCGGAACGTTCAAGCTGCTGCAGGACAACGGCGTTGCCGCAGTGGAAGTCGCTGATTACACCGGTTTCGCGGAAATGATGGATGGCCGGGTGAAAACCCTGCACCCGAAAATCCACGGCGGGATCCTCGGTCGTCGCGGTATCGACGACGCCATCATGAGTGAGCACGGCATCAAGCCGATCGACCTGGTAGCGGTCAACCTCTACCCGTTCGAAGCCACAATTAACAAACCGGGCTGCGACCTGCCGACCGCAATCGAGAATATCGACATCGGCGGCCCGACCATGGTCCGTTCGGCAGCCAAGAACCACAAAGACGTGGCCATCGTGGTCAACGCCGGTGATTACGCCAACGTCCTGGAAAACCTCAAGGCCGGCGGCCTGACCTACGCTCAGCGTTTCGACCTGATGCTCAAGGCCTTCGAGCACACCGCAGCCTACGACGGCATGATCGCCAACTACATGGGCACCGTGAACCAGGCCGCTGACACGCTCAGCACCGAAGGTCGCAGCGAATTCCCGCGCACCTTCAACAGCCAGTTCATCAAGGCCCAGGAAATGCGCTATGGCGAGAACCCGCACCAGAGCGCGGCGTTCTACGTGGAGGCCAAGCCAGCCGAAGTCGGCATCGCCACCGCGACCCAATTGCAAGGCAAGGAACTGTCGTACAACAACGTGGCCGACACCGACGCTGCATTGGAATGCGTGAAGAGTTTCGTCAAGCCGGCCTGCGTGATCGTCAAGCATGCCAACCCATGCGGCGTGGCCGTGAGCCCGGATGCCGAAGGCGGTATCCGCAAGGCCTACGACCTGGCCTATGCCACCGATACCGAATCCGCATTCGGCGGCATCATTGCCTTCAACCGCGAACTGGACGCTGAAACCGCCAAGGCGATCGTCGAGCGTCAGTTCGTCGAAGTGATCATTGCCCCGAGCGTCAGCGAAGAAGCCCGCGCCATCGTGGCGGCCAAGGCCAACGTTCGCCTGCTGGCCTGCGGTGAGTGGTCGGCGGATCGCGCCGCTGCCTGGGATTTCAAACGCGTCAACGGCGGCCTGCTGGTGCAGAGCCGCGATATCGGCATGATCGGCGCCGATGATCTGAAAGTCGTGACCAAGCGCGCACCGACCGAACAGGAAATCCACGACCTGATCTTCGCCTGGAAAGTCGCCAAGTACGTGAAATCCAACGCCATCGTCTACGCCAAGAACCGCCAGACCATCGGTGTCGGTGCTGGCCAGATGAGCCGTGTGAACTCCGCGCGCATTGCCGCGATCAAGGCTGAGCACGCCGGCCTGCAAGTACAGGGTGCGGTCATGGCTTCCGACGCGTTCTTCCCGTTCCGTGACGGCATCGACAACGCAGCCAAGGCCGGTATCACCGCGGTGATCCAGCCAGGCGGCTCGATGCGTGACAATGAAGTGATTGCAGCCGCAGACGAAGCCGGCATCGCGATGGTGTTCACCGGCATGCGCCACTTCCGTCACTGATACACCGATCAACTGTGGGAGCGAGCCTGCTCGCGAAGACGGCGGCACATTTGATATTGATGTGACTGATATACCGCTTTCGCGAGCAGGCTCGCTCCTACATAAGAGCACCCACCAGTGGTGCTACCAAGAATTAGCGTCATCCGAGGTTTTGAAATGAATGTTTTGATCATTGGCAGCGGTGGCCGTGAACACGCCCTGGCCTGGAAAGTGGCTCAGGATCCGCGCGTGCAGAAGGTGTTCGTGGCGCCCGGCAATGCCGGCACTGCCATTGAGGCCAAGTGCGAGAACGTCGCCATCGACGTGCTGGCCCTCGAGCAGTTGGCGGACTTCGCCGAGAAAAACGTTTCCCTGACCATCGTCGGCCCGGAAGTACCGCTGGTCGCCGGCGTCGTTGATCTGTTCCGCTCCCGGGGCCTGGATTGCTTCGGCCCGACTGCTGGCGCTGCCCAACTGGAAGGTTCGAAAGCGTTCACCAAGGATTTCCTGGCTCGCCACAAGATCCCGACCGCCGACTACCAGAACTTCACCGAGATCGAGCCAGCCCTGGCTTACCTGCGTGAAAAAGGGGCGCCGATCGTGATCAAGGCCGATGGCCTGGCCGCCGGCAAAGGTGTGATCGTCGCCATGACCCTGGCCGAAGCCGAAGACGCGGTGCGTGACATGCTGGCGGGCAATGCCTTCGGCGATGCCGGTTCGCGCGTGGTGATCGAAGAATTCCTGGACGGCGAAGAAGCCAGCTTCATTGTCATGGTCGATGGCAAGAACGTCCTGCCGATGGCCACCAGCCAGGACCACAAACGTGTCGGCGATGGCGATACCGGCCCGAACACGGGTGGTATGGGGGCCTACTCTCCCGCTCCGGTAGTGACCAGCGACGTGCACAAGCGTGTCATGGACCTGGTGATCTGGCCGACGGTTCGCGGCATGGCCGAGGAAGGAAACGTCTACACTGGTTTCCTGTATGCAGGCTTGATGATTGACAAGGCTGGTAACCCAAAAGTCATCGAATTCAACTGCCGTTTCGGCGACCCTGAGACCCAACCGGTCATGCTGCGCTTGCAGTCGAGCCTGGTGCTGCTGGTCGAAGCAGCCCTGGCACAGGCGCTGGACAAGGTCGAGGCGCAATGGGATCCACGTCCGAGCGTGGGCATCGTACTGGCCGCAGGCGGCTATCCTGGTGACTACGCCAAGGGCGCGGCCATCAAGGGCCTGGATGCGGCGGCGGCACAGGAAGGTAAAGTCTTCCACGCCGGTACTGCATTGAAGGACGGGCAAGTGGTGACGGCCGGTGGTCGGGTGCTTTGCGCCACGGCCATGGGCGCCAGCGTCGATACAGCTCAACAGCAGGCATACAAGCTGGCGGCCAGTATTGATTGGGAAGGCTGTTTCTATCGCAAGGACATTGGCTACCGTGCCATTGCCCGCGAACGTGGCGAAAATCTGGAATAAGCTACCCTTTCAGCCAGGCAAGGGCTTTAGGCCCTTGCCTGGCTATTCCGGCGCCGCGCATAGTTATACTTTGGCATCAACCTACGAAGGGATTTCGCCGTGCGCTGGCTCAGGATTGCCATAGGTTTCACTGTCACTCTGCTGACTTTGCTCTGCATGCTTCCGGCTCAGGCCGGGCAAGGCAGTGGCTGGGCGGTATTGCTCGACGAACAGGGCGACCTGCAACTGAGCGACATCCGCTCCCCCCGCTACACCAATCAATTCAGCCCAATCGAACTCGACCGCCTCACCGCAGCCAAACCCGACGGCGCGCTCTGGCTACGTTTTCGCCTTGCACCCGGCAACCATGAACAATTGCTGCGAGTGTTCGCACCCGACCTGCAGCAACTCAATATGTATGTGCTGGACGGCGACAAGCTGATCGAGCAATCGAACACGGGCAACAAGCAGCCACAGGCTGACCGGCCACTGCCCAGCAGCGACTTCATGCTGCCTTTGCCGCAAAGCGACAAACCCCTGGACGTTTACCTGCGACTGGTCTCCGAACACCAGTTGCGCCCCTATGTAACCCTGCAATCGGCGATCATGACCGCGGCCAGTCAAAACCAGACGCTGATCTATGGTTTGCTGTTGGGCTGCATTGGCATGCTGATCCTGCACAACCTCATTCGTTACGCCTACACCCGCTCGCGCAGCAGCCTCTGGCTGGCGGCATGCGAAGCCTTGTTGATGCTCAGCCTGGTGCTGTTGCTGAATCTGGCGGGCACCTGGCTGCCAAACTGGCAAGCCGTGCAGACGCCCGGTGCCTATCTCGCCTTGTTACTGACAGCCCCCTGCGGCCTGATGTTCGCGTATCGCTTCTTCGCTCCCCTTGGCTCGCACCCGCTGAACAAGCTGTTACTAGGTGACATCCTGCTCATCACGATCGGTGGCTTGTTGCTCCTGTTCGTCAACACATTGCCGCTGAACATCATCACCTACTGCCTGGTCGCGCTGGCGGGCCTGAGCATGTTGTTCGTGAGCGCCTATCACTGGCAGAAAGGTTATCGTCCGGCGCGGTTATTCGTGGCCGCCATGGTGGTGTTCAACCTCGGTACACTGATCATTCTCCCCGCCCTGCTGGGGCTGACCCTGATCGAACCCCATGGCCTGATCACTACCCTGCTGGCGTTCATCTGCATCAGCGGCCTGCTGATGAGCATTGCCTTGAGCGAGCGCCAGCGCCGCATCACTGAAGACCACTTCAGCATCAGCCGCGATCTGGCGGCCAGCAACGCCGAGATCAACGCCAAGGCCGAATTCCTGGCAAAGATCAGCCACGAGATCCGTACCCCGATGAATGGCGTGCTGGGCATGACCGAGTTGTTGCTGGGTACGCCACTCTCGGTCAAGCAACGTGACTATGTACAGACCATCCACAGCGCTGGCAACGAACTGCTTACGTTGATCAACGAAATCCTCGACATATCCAAACTCGAATCCGGGCAAATCGAACTCGACGATGTGCAGTTCGACCTTAACGCGCTGATAGAAGACTGCCTGAGCATCTTCCGCGCCAAGGCCGAACAACAGAACGTCGAGCTGATCAGCTTCATCCAGCCGCAAGTACCGCGGGTCATCAGCGGTGACCCGACACGGCTGCGTCAGACCCTGTTGAGCCTGCTTGAAAACGCCCTGAAGAAAACAGACGAAGGCGAAGTCCTGATCGTCGTCGCGCTCGACGAGCGCAATGCCAAACCGCGTCTGCGAATTGCCGTGCAGGACAGCGGCGAACCCATGGACGCCGAAGAGCGCGATGCGCTGATGCATGCAGAACTGCACAGCAAAAACTTCCTTTCGACCAACCGACTGGGCGGCAATCTGGGGCTGGTGATTGCCCGCCAGCTGATTCGCTTGATGCAGGGCGAGTTCGGTATCAAGAGTGGCAGCAACCAGGGCAGCACCCTGTGGCTGACCTTGCCGCTGGACCCTGATCGCCTCGAACACCCGACCTCTGATCTTGATGGGCCGCTGCAGGGCGCGCGGGTACTGGTGGTGGACGACAATGACACCTGTCGCAAAGTCTTGGTGCAACAGTGTAGCGCCTGGGGCCTGAACGTCAGCGCCGTTCCGTCCGGCAAGGAAGCGTTGGCACTGCTGCGCACCAAAGCACACTTGCGCGACTATTTCGACGTGGTCCTGCTGGACCAGAACATGCCCGGCATGACCGGCATGCAACTGGCCGCCAAGATCAAGGAAGACCCGAGCCTGAACCATGACATCCTGCTGATCATGCTTACCGGCATCAGCAATGCACCGAGCAAAATCATCGCGCGCAACTCAGGGATTAAACGCATCCTCGCCAAACCCGTAGCCGGCTACACCCTCAAAACGACCCTGGCCGACGAGCTGACCCAACGCAACAAGGGACTCGCGGTCATGCAGCAATTACCATCCGGCACGCCCACGCCGATCAAGGTGCCCAGCGATTTCCGCATTCTTGTGGCCGAAGACAACAGCATCTCGACCAAAGTTATCCGCGGCATGCTGGGCAAACTGAACCTGCAACCGGATACCGCCAGCAATGGTGAGGAAGCCCTGCAGGCAATGAAGGCCCAGCGATACGACTTGGTGCTGATGGATTGCGAGATGCCGATCCTCGATGGTTTCTCGGCCACCCAGCAATTGCGCGCATGGGAAGTGGGCAACCAGCGAGTCCGTACCCCGGTGGTGGCGTTGACCGCTCATATCCTCGCCGAGCATAAGGAGCGCGCGCGCCAGGCCGGCATGGACGGGCACATGGCCAAGCCGGTCGAACTCTCGCAGTTGCGTGAACTGATTGAACACTGGGTTGCCGAACGTGACCTGCAGACCCGCACGGCAACACCTACGTCCTGAGCCGACAGACCCCGCAACGCCTGATAGACTCCCCCTCGACTTCCTTCGCCAGTGAGCCTGCACCATGCTCCATGTGTTGTTCAGTGTTTACCTGAAGATGCTGGTGCTCTACAGCCCATTCTTCGTGTTGTCCTGTTTCATCAGCCTGACCCGCGGTTACTCGCGCAAGGAACAACGTCGGCTGGCCTGGAAAGTGGCGATCGCCACATTGGTCTCCAGCGTCTTGTTATACCTGTTCGGCCGGGTGATTTTCAGTGTCTTCGGCATCACCGTTGACGCGTTCCGAATTGGTGCCGGTAGCGTGCTGTTCATCTCGGCGCTCGGCATGGCTCAGGGCAAGTCGGCGGTGCAGACTGACAACGTGCAGCAGGACGTGACCATCGTTCCACTGACCATCCCGCTGACGGTCGGCCCAGGTACCATCGGCGCATTGTTGGTGATGGGCGTGAGCCAGCCGCATTGGGACGACAAGCTCATGGCCATTATCAGTATTGCCCTGGCCAGCTTTACTGTCGGCGTAGTGCTGTACCTGTCCAACCGCATCGAACGCATTCTCGGCGATCAAGGGCTGCAGATCGTCAGCCGGTTGATGGGATTGTTCGTGTGCGCGTTGGCCGCGCAGATTATCTTTACCGGCGTCCGGGGTTATCTGGTGTCCTGACGGACCGGAATGCAACTGCAACAAAAAAGGCCTTGCAGGTTGAGACAAGGCCTTTTTTGTTGCCTGGGGCAAATGATCAGAACGTGAGCTTGCGCACAAGAAGTCTGTCGGAGTAAGCCTCGATTTTCTCGTGCACCCGTGCACGGTAATTATCAAAGGCCTCGCGATTAAAGGCATAGACACCACCATCCGGGATAATCAGCACCTCTTTGTCATACTCACTCCAGAACAAGAAATCCTGCTCAATCACCGTGGTGCTGCAGCGTATGCCAAAAAGGCAGACAATCGTTTCACCCGATTCGAGGCGCTCGCAAGGCGCGCACTTGAGAATGCCCATACCGCCTCGCGCTACGTTACCGCGGAAAAACTCCCATGCGAATTCGTCCAGTTTCAAGGCTTTATAGGTATCTACAACCATCTGACTCAGCCGTTCAGAGCCCAGACGACCAATCACGGTAAGGCCGACGCTCAGCAATTGGCCAACATTCGACACCCGGAACGGATCAGTGGGAACAATGGTTTTCAGAGTGAAACCGGCTTTCAACAATCGCCCCTGATAGTAATCGAACCAGGCTTTCTTCGACACTTGCCCTGGATACTTATCGTTTGCCGCCAGTTCGGCATATAACAGACAATCCTGTATATCCTGTTGGTCGCGCAAGTTCACCGCTGGAGCGAAAGACAACAGGCAGCCTCCCACGACAACAGCATCTATAAAAGCCGGCATACAAACACCTCGCAACGCAAACTTCAGCAGTCGACAAAAAGCCTCTAACGTTTTTTTTGTCGCGAGATCAGCCGACCAACTTCTTGAACAGCTCATCACCAAACTGATCGATGTAACTGTACACCTGCTGACGCTTGCGATCGAAAGCGCGCCTATTAAACTTTCGAATGCCCGCTGCTTGAAAAAGATGCACGCCTTGAGTATTGAAAGTGAAGAAAAGAAAATCACCATCGTATTGTTTGCTGTAGACATCCAACCCGCCCATGACCATCGCCATCCCCCCATCTGGAGTAACGATGCAGGGAACCGCTTTAAAGCTGACGACCTGGCTGTTCTTGCTTCCCGAATCGACAATTTTGAGGGCTGCCTTGTCGCCTTTGAGCTTTTCGAAACCACTGGTCACCAAACTCAACACGTTACCGGACCCGGCACTGATGACAGTCTGAAGGACCTGAAGCAGCGCTTCATTCATGGTCAGCGTCAGCGTTTTCGAATCGTATTTTTTGCGAGTGTAGCTTTCGGTCACCCAGCCAATCGCGGTCAACGCTTCGTTATAGGCGTTGTAACGCTGTTCCTGAGAGCTGCCGGCGGGCAGTTTGCGCACGACGGCTTCAGCAAAGGCCTGGCTATCGAGTGCATCTTGCTTGTCATCCGCGGAAAGACGCTCGTCGAACACTACAAGGGATGGACCGACAACGGAGGCACTGTGCTCTTGCGTCGGGTGAGGGGGAGCAACATCAAGCGCTGCACTGAAACTTCTGACACGCGGACGAGACGGAGTTTCGGCCAACTGGGCCTCAATCCGTTCAAAATAGGTGTCCTGTATTAATGAATCAAAGGGCAAGTCCACCGAACCATTGGCAACTGGGTAATACATAGCAAAGCTCCTTAGTTAACAGTTCACCGCTCCATGCGGTAAACCAAACTAAAACATGCAAACCCAACTTTCAATTGAACCTTCAACAGCAACCTATACTATTAATTACCAAAAATCAGACACAACCAAAAACCTCTCAAAAAACTAGAGATCATCATTTTTTATAGATAAGCGCGGCCCCGGAATGAGGCCGCCATGACTCAACTACCCGGCTTGTTGCCGTACCAGCGCGGGGTGTATACCCATTCTCCGCCCTCGACACGAGGAAACACGCAGGTCGTGGAGGAGCCGATCAGCACCATGGTGCGCATATCGACTTGATCGGGAGTCAACTGCCCGAGCGTGGTAACGCGCAAGGCCTGACCCGGACGACCAATGTCTCGCCCCAACACGACCGGTGTCTGAGGCTCGCGGTGACGGGCAACGATTTCAAGCGCCTGCCCAAGTTGCCATGGCCGTGAACGCGAAATCGGATTGTAGAACGCCAGGGCCAGGTCGGCTTGAGCCGCCAGATCCAGTCGCTGCTCGATGATAGACCAGGGCTTGAGATTGTCCGACAGCGACAGCACACAGAAGTCATGCCCCAACGGCGCACCGGCCTGGGCAGCCGTCGCCAATGAAGCGGAGACCCCTGGCAGGATTTCCAGATCAACGTTGTGCCACGCCGCATCGGTGGACTCATGCAGCGCTTCAAGCACGGCAGCGGCCATGGCAAAAACCCCCGGATCGCCAGAGGACACCACCACCACCGACCGCCCTTGCGCCGCCAGTTCGAAGGCATGGCGTGCACGCTGCATCTCTTCGCGGTTATCGGTGCAATGCAGCACCTGATCGTCGCGGAAGGGTCCGGCCATGCGCACGTAAGTTTCATACCCCAGCACATCATTGGCGCGAGCCAGTTCAGCCTTCACCGCCGGGACCATCAGCTCGGCAGCGCCCGGCCCCAGACCGATCACAGCCAGACGTCCCCGCGCACGGCCGATCTGCAACGGGTCCAGCGGCTGTTCGGCAACCGCAATGGCAACGGTGCCGTCACCCCGTATGGATACAGGTTGCCCTACAGCATTGCGGACCCGCTCAACCATATCCATTTCAGCATTGGCAAATCGCAATGGCACACCCAACTCTAGCGCTGCTTCACGCAGCGCCGGGCTGGCCATTTCGGTATCGACCGCCAACAGGCAAGCCAGCGATTGCACAGCGACACCGGCCTGATGCAACGCTGCGCGAACCACGCTCGGCAAATCTGCAATGCCAGCACTGACCGCCACTAACACACTGCGTGGATAGATCAACAATTCGTTGGCCGCCGGCGTGCGTTCGGCAGGGCTGACATGCACTGCCAGCCGCGCCTGGGCATCTTCAGGTAATTGCGCTTGCACCAGCCACGGTGCCGATCCTTCGATGCGTACCGTTTCACCGGCCAGCAAGTCGGAAACAAAACGCTTGCCCAGCTCCAGATCAGCCAACGCATAGCCGCTTGGCGGATTGAGCAGGCAGGTGCCAAAACGCAGCTCACCGCTGGTGGTAATGGCTGGTGTAACGTCGAGATGTGCGGCGATCTCCCGCGCCATCACATTCACGCCGCCAAGCCCGCCGAGCAACGGCACCACCGCGCTGCCGTCTTCAGCCACGGCCAGCACTGGAGGCTCAACGCCTTTTTCCAGCAGCAGAGGCGCCAGTGTGCGGATCACGATACCGGCGGCGCACAGGGCAATGATCGGCGAGGCCTGTTGATAAAGCTCGCGCACAGTCGCGCCGAACTCATGGTAGACACGGTCCGCGCCGTCAACGCGCTCGACCAGGCCGTGAATCAGCGCACCGGGATAGCGTTTTTGAATACTGCGGGCGGTGGCGAGGCTACCATTGCCGAGAACGACAATCGCCGGAACTGGACGGGTCATCAGCCTTGCCACCTTTCGCCCGGAACGATGATCAGCGAGAAATACGGCGAAGACATCGGCTCGACCTGATCCAGCGGCACGATTTTCTGATTGGCCATGGTTGCGCGCTCGACGTACAGCGCCCGCTCGGCCAACCCGAGTTCTTCCAGTACCTGGCGAACCTTGGGAAAGTTGCGTCCCAGCTTCATGATCACGGCGGCATCGGCATCGGCCAAGCGGCGCTTGAGTTCGTCATGGGGCAGCACGCCGGACAACACCGACAGGCTCTGATTGCGATACACCAGCGGCGCACCGAGTACCGAAGCACCACCGAGCATCGAGCAGACACCCGGCACCACTTCAGCCTGATAACGCTCGGCGAGCCGGTCGTGCAGGTACATGTAGGAACCGTAGAAGAACGGATCGCCTTCGCAAATCACGGCGACGTCGCGCCCCGCGTCCAGATGCGCGGCCAGTTGTTCGCCGGCAGCATCGTAGAAATCACTGATCACTTGCTCGTAGGACAGCGGCGCCGGCAATGCCTCGGTGGTGACCGGGTAAACCAGCGGCAGCAAGGTCTGTGCATCCTGCAGATGCGCCTCGATGATGCCAAAAGCATTACCCTTCTTTCCCTTGGCAACGAAGTACGCCACCACTGGCGATTCACGCAGCAGGCGCAAGGCTTTGACGGTAATCAGTTCCGGATCACCCGGGCCGACGCCAAGGCCGATCAAACGTCCTGGTTGTTGCATCATTCGATCTCCGTGGCGAGGGCATTGACGGCGGCGGCGGCCATGGCGCTTCCGCCCAGGCGACCTTGCATGATGACGAAAGGCACACCACGGCTGTCCGCCGCGAGCATCGCCTTGGATTCGGCGGCGCCGACAAAACCCACCGGGAAGCCGAGAATCAGCGCCGGCTTCGGTGCGCCGGCATCGAGCATTTCCAGCAAATAGAACAGAGCCGTCGGTGCATTGCCGATCACCACCACACTGCCTTCCAGATGCGGACGCCACAGCTCCAGCGCGGCGGCGGAACGGGTGTTGCCCAATTCGCGGGCAAGTGTAGGAACGCTCTCATCGCGCAGGGTGCAGATAACCGGATTGTTCGCCGGTAGACGCGCGCGGGTGATGCCTTCGGACACCATTCGCGCATCACACAGAATCGGCGCACCGGCCGCCAACGCATCGCGCCCGGCCTTGCCCGCGCCTTCGGAAAACTGCAAGCCGTCGATGGCGTCGACCATGCCGCAGGCGTGAATCACCCGAACCGCGAGTTTTTCCAGATCGGCCGGGATTCGCCCGAGGTTGGCCTCGGCGCGAATGATCGCGAAGGAGTTGCGATAGATCTCCTGACCGTCGCGGATGTAATCAAGCATCAAGGGGGCTCCGTGAGCGGGCATCGAGCAAGGCCGCGACCGCTTCAATAGTAAGGTTGCGTGCGTGCAGGGCGCCGAAACCGGGCTGCGCTGCATCGCGAAAATAGAGATCGTAGTGACCGGCTGAGACGGCCAGCAAGGTAATTGGCGCGATGTGCGCGGCAGCGCACGAACGCGGGCAACCCGATAAGTGCACATTCGGTGCATGACTGTTGCGTTGCATGAGCGCCGCCAGTTGCCGGGCATCGCCCTTGGTATCGGCCAGGCCTTTGCCGCATCCGGTCGAACCGGTGCAGGCAATCAGGTGTGCCAAGGCGTCATCAGCAGAACAACGCAAGCCCGCCCCCTCAAGACGCTGGATAACGTCGCGAGCATCGTCGGCATGGACACCGGGCAACAACAGGCTTTGCCAGGGAGTAAATCGCAGGCTGCCGTCACCCCTTTCACGGGCAAGCTTTGCAGCGCTTCTGAGCATGGCAGGGTCGAGACGACCCAAGGGCGGCACGGCGCCAACGTACACACGCTCAGCCCCACGTTGCGGATGAGCACCGATGTGCAGGGCAATGGGGCTGACATCGTGTCGGCGACTCGAAGCGGGCATCAATGGCACCCGTTCGGCCAACGCCGCGAGAAACCTGTCGAGTGAGCATTCGCCGAGCAGGTGACGCATGCGTGTCTGATCCGGACGCGCCCACTCAAGAAACAGATCAAGCACTGCGACCACCAACCCGTGGCCATGTTCCAGCAGCACCGAGCCCGCAGGCGGGTCCAGAGGACATCCCGCCAGACCGAAGGCAAAAACCGTCTGGCCCTCTCCCTCCGTGGCGGACAGCCACAGATCATGGGGATGCTCAAGCATTGCCAGGCCTTCGCCGCCATGGAGTTGCACGGCAAACTTGGCACTGAGGTCGTGAAAGCGTTCGTCGCCCTGGATCGTGACCAGGATCTGCTCGGCCAATGGGCGCGTGTCGCACAGCATTTGCCGATCAATGCCGGCACCGGGGCTGAGCATCAGATTGCGCACATCGTCGCCAGCGGCGCTACTGGGTCCCAATCCGCTGGCCATGAGGCTGTCGATCAAAGCCCCATGCTCACGGCCAATGCCGCGAATTTGCAGATTGGCGCGGTTGGTCGCCTCGATCACTCCGCCGGCGAATCGCTCGGCAGCATTGGCCACCACCTCGGCCTGAGCTGCGCTGATCGAACCGCCATTCAACTTGATCCGGCAAATACCGCCGTCCAGTGCCTGGACGATACGCAGCAACCCCGGGCAGGCCGAGGGGCGTAAGGCGGTGGACATCGGGCGTTCGTTCAAGGGCGGGACCGGGAATGTGGGAAAGGCGCTTCGCAAGCAAAGGCGCGGTATTATGCCTGTTTTGTTCGACGGCATGAAAAGCCTGCCCGTCGGAACAGCGTGTTTGAGGAATATAGATGTCGCCCTGGCTGACAGTAGTGGGAATCGGTGAAGACGGCTTCAAGGGCCTGGGCAAAAACGCCCGTCACGCCCTGTTGAACGCTTCGCGGATCATTGGTGGCCAGCGGCAACTGGATTTGTTGCCTGCCTGCATTCGCGGCGAACGGCAACTGTGGCCCAGTCCTTTTACCCTTGAACCGGTCCTGGCCAGGCGTGGCGAACCTGTCTGCGTGCTGGCCAGCGGCGATCCAATGTTCTTCGGGGTGGGCGCCAGTCTCGTGCGGCACATACCCGGCGAGGAACTGCTGATTTTGCCCACCCCCTCTTCCTGCTCGCTCGCCGCCGCCCGAATGGGTTGGCCCTTGCAGGATGTGGTCACCCTTTCTGCGGTTGCCCGCCCTATCGCCGCGCTCAACGCCCAGTTGTTCAGCGGTGTACGCTTGTTGGTGCTGAGCAACGACGGCTGCAGTCCCGCCGCCATCGCCGCGCTGTTGCGTGAGCGTGGATTCGGCCCGAGCCGCCTCACCGTACTGGAACATCTGGGCGGGGAAGCCGAGCGGCGTGTCGATGGCATCGCCAGCGACTGGACCGATCCCGCCATCGCCGACTTGAACCTGATTGCCATCGAGTGCATCGCTGAAACGAACACACCACGCCTGTCACGCCTGGCCGGTCTGCCGGACTCAGCGTTCAAGCATGACGGCCAACTGACCAAGCGCGACGTACGCGCGATCACCCTCGCGCGCCTGGCCCCAGTGCCTGGTGAACTGTTGTGGGACGTTGGCGCCGGCAGCGGCTCGATCGGCATCGAATGGATGCGCGCCCACCCGAGTTGCCGGGCGCTGGCCATCGAAGCCGATGACGGGCGGCAACAATTGATCGAGTACAACCGCGATGCCCTCGGAGTGCCCGGCCTGCAACTGATTCGCGGCCACGCACCGCAAGTCCTCGACGGACTCGAACCGCCAGACGCCATTTTCATTGGTGGCGGTGTCACCCGTGAAGGCGTACTGGACAGTTGCTGGACCGCCCTCAAACCCGGTGGCCGGCTGATCGCCAACGCGGTCACGCTGCAAAGCGAAATGACGTTGATGGCGTGGCGTGAACAGCACGGTGGAGAGCTGACGCGCATCCATATCGCCCAGGCGCAACCGCTGGGCGATTTCGATACCTGGCGCCAGGCACTGCCGATTACCCTGCTGGATATGACGAAACCTTTCGATGCGTGACGAAACTGCCGAACACCCCGCGCCACTGCGTAGTGGCCTAACCACGGGCAGTTGCGCCACGGCAACCAGCCTCGCGGCGGCTCGCCTGCTGCTCGCGGGCACGGCAGCAGACGCTGTGGAAATCGTCTTGCCCAAGGGTAAGCAAGTGCAGATGCGCCTGGAATTCTGTCGACTGACGGGCGACGGTGCCGAGGCCGGCACGATCAAGGATGCCGGCGACGATCCCGACGTCACCCACGGCGCCCTGCTCTATAGCCAGGTGCGACTGCGCGCCGAGCCGGGCATCGGTTTTAATGCCGGTCTCGGGGTCGGCACCGTGACCCGCCCAGGGCTGGTGTTGGGCGTCGGCGAACCGGCGATCAACCCGGTGCCGCGCAAAATGATCACCGATCACCTGACACGGCTCGCCGACGAGCTGGGCTATGGCGGCGGTTTCGATGTCACGGTCAATGTCGAAAACGGTGAGGCCCTGGCGCTCAAAACCATGAACCCGCGCCTGGGGATTCTCGGTGGCCTGTCGATCCTCGGCACCAGCGGCATTGTCCGGCCGTTCTCCTGTGCGGCCTACATTGCCTCGATTCACCAGGGCATCGATGTGGCGAAAACCAACGGTTACCTGCACATCGCCGCCTGCACCGGCAACGCCAGCGAAGACACCATGCGCCGGGTCTACAACCTGCCGGAAATCGCCTTGATTGAAATGGGCGATTTCGTCGGAGCGGTGCTCAAACACCTGCGCAAGGTGCCAGTGGATAAACTCAGTCTTTGTGGCGGCTTCGGCAAAATCAGCAAACTCGCAGCCGGGCACATGGACTTGCACAGCCGGCATTCAAGCATCGACCTGCCGCAACTGGCCGAATGGGCCGCGGCAGTCGGCGCCGATACCGCGTTGCAGCAAGGCATCCGCGAGGCCAACACCAGTCAACAAGCCCTGGCCATGGCCAGCGCCGCCGGCATCGCCCTCGGTGACGCGGTGTGCCAGCACGCTTTGGACTTTGCCCGCAGTGTGGTGCCTTCGCAGGTTCAGGTCGAAGTGTTTGCCATCGATCGCCAGGGCGGGATCGTGGGCCATGCCGGAGCATTCCAATGAAACGTATTCTGTTGCTGGGCGGTGTCACCGAAGCCCTGGCCATCGCCCGCACGCTCGGCCCTGAACACATCTACAGCCTGGCCGGTATCGGTCGGGTGCCAACGGACCTGACCTGCCAAGTCCGCGTCGGCGGCTATGGCGGCGCCGAAGGCCTGGCGCAATTCATTCGCGAAGAAGGGATTGATCTGCTGCTGGATGCCACCCATCCCTACGCAGCGAAAATCAGCCAGAACGCCGCCTGCGCTGCGCACCTGAGCGGCATTCCCTGCTGGGCACTGCGACGTCCGGCGTGGCAGCCTCAGGCTGGGGACGACTGGCGCGAAGTCAGCGACTGGGCCGAACTGATCGAAGCCCTGAAACCTTTTCGACGACCGCTGTTCACCCTGGGTCGCGAGCCCTTGCAGCACCTGGGCGAAATTCCCGAGGAACAATTCTGGACCTTGCGCGCGCTGGATGCTTATCCGGGCAACGAGCGCTGTGAAGTCATCGGCGCGCGCGGGCCGTTCCGGATCGAGGATGAACGTGAGCTGTTCGAACGCCGGCAGATCGACGTACTGATCAGCAAGAACAGCGGCAGTACCGCGACCGAACCGAAGCTGGAAGTGGCGCGTGAGCGTGGGGTGCCGGTGTTGGTGTTGAAGCGGCCGGTGTTGCCGGGGGTTGAGCGGGAGTTTGGATCGGTCGCGCAATTACTGGAAGCCTTGTCTATGTCAGACAATTCCTAAGCCCCGCAGAAACCAACGAATTTACTGGCAACTTTCCAGGAAGGCGCTGGCTGTATCTCTCAATAGCTTCAACTCTATATTCGCAAAACCTCTAATTCAATCAAGTACACAGACCTGCCACTGAAGGGGACGGTTAGCGTCTTCCTCCCAAAAAGGCTTCTTGCCAACCTGTATCCCAAGGAATACGATCCCGACATGATCGACTTCAAACGATCTCGTGTATTTGCCGACTGGCTCGATTCATTGAAAGACACTATCGGCAAGTCTCGCATCATCGCCAGACTCCGGGCTGCCGAACATGGAAACTTTGGTGATTGCGTGCCCGTAGGAGAGACGGTTTATGAAATGCGCGTTCATCATGGTCCCGGCTACAGGATGTACTTCACGCGCCGAGGCGAAGTGGTCTATCTGCTACTGGTGGGCGGTGACAAGTCGACTCAAAAACGCGATATCAAACGCGCTATTCAAATGGCGCAAAACATCGGAAATGAGGAGTGAATCATGACCGAACAATTCGCCCGCTTCGATGCCGCTGAATTCCTTAAAACTCCGGAAGAAATGGCCGCATATCTTGATGCCTGCTTTGAAGAAGATGCAGGCGACGGCGTTCTGATACGCGCCGCTCTTAACGACATTGCTCGCGCTCAGGGCATGACACAAGTCGCCCGTGATGCCGGTGTAGGTCGTGAGAGTTTGTACAAAGCGCTGAGCAGTACTGGCAATCCGGAATTCGCGACTATCATGAAGGTAATGAAAGCCTTGGGTATGCGCTTGCATGCCGTTGCTGTCTGATTGCGCTGCGACACCACACCGCACGCCGCTTTTTTACTTATCGGCATTGATCAGGCTAAATAGCCGTGCCTGATCGCCCACCCAATGGATCTGTCCCATGTCCCGACAACGGCTCGCAATTGCCTGGATAGCCTGCTTCGCAGTGCTGTTCAACCTGCTCGCCATGCCGATGACCGGAGCGATGGCGCAGTCGGCGAAGCCGCCTGCCGAGCAGTTGTTGTGGGGGAGTTTCTGTTCGTCCAGCGGCACCAAAATGGTTGCGATTTCCCTGGGCGGCATCGAGCAGAAAGCCCCGCAAAACGACGATCATTCCAATATGCAGCATTGCTGGTGCTGTTCAGGTTCCGCGCCGTTGGTGGCACTGCCCGGACATGTTCCGCAGTTGTATTTCGCGCAGTTCGACGCCAATCGAAGCCTGCCCCCCGCCTCACTCAATACCCCGACGCCGCGCCAGCAATGGCCGAGCCTCAACCCCCGCGCATCCCCTCTGGTGTGATTCTTTCTCGCAATTGACCTGCGTTTTGAATCGCTCTGGAGAACCATCATGCTGAACAAACTCATCGTTGTGGCTGCGTTGTTGCTGCCTGCCTGCTTTGCCAATGCCCACGAATACAAGGTCGGGGAGCTGGACATCGCTTATCCCTGGTCGCAGGAGTTGCCGCCGAACGCGCCGAACGTTGCAGCCTATTTCGTGATCCACAACGAAGGCAAATCCGCCGACCGGCTACTCAGTGTCGATTCGCCGATTGCCGGCGAAGCACAATTGCACGAGCACGTGATGCAAAACGACCTGATGAAAATGCAGCACGTGCCAAGCGTGGAAATCCCCGCCGGTGGCGAAGTCACGTTTGCGCCAATGGCCTACCACGTGATGCTGCTGAACCTGAAAGACCGCAGCCTGCTGAGCGACGGCAAGCGCTTCCCGCTGACCCTGCACTTCGAGAAATCCGGTGACGTGACGGTTGAGGTGGCGGTGCAGAAGCAGGCGCCTGAAGGCACGCAAAAGCACGCGCACGTCCAGTAACCAGCTGAGCTGAAAGCGCCCATGCGCCCGTTCAGCGCCAGGTCATCCAGACCCCGTCGTCAGCCATCGAGCCTGACACGCGGCAGCTGGATCAGCCTGTTCGCCATGTTGATGATCTTTATCGGCCCGCTGGTTTCCCAGTCGATGCCGATGGACTCGCGCGCGGCCATGAGCCTGTCGATGGACATGTCCATGGATATGCCGGCAATGGACCACGCCGATCACGGCGCACAACCGAACGCCGAGCACTGCCCGCCGCAAGCCGGACATCACGCCATCGGGGAAAAATGCGGCTATTGCAGCCTGTTGTTCAATTGCCCGGCGCTCACCGGTGGTGTGTCATTCACCGCGTTCGACACACCGCCCGCCAGTACTTTCACTTCCCCTTCCCCGCACCTGGGCCATGCCCGACAAACCTTTTTCCCCGGTGCCCGAACCCGCGCCCCGCCTATCGTCACGTAGACCCGCACCCATAACTAAAAGATCCGAGCCACGCGGAGCACACGTGATGAAACAGCCCAAAGTGAATTTCTATAACCTGGCATGGCGCTGGCATTTCTATGCCGGATTATTCGTTGCGCCCTTCATGGTAATGCTGGCCCTGACCGGCACCATTTACCTGTTCAAACCGCAACTTGACTCGTTGATGTACAGCAGTCTGCTCAACGTCCCGGCCGGCCATCACACCATCCCGGCCGACGACCTGCTGCAGCGGGTCAAAACGGCTTATCCACAAGGACAGGTCACGCAATACCTGCCACCGGTCAATGCCGAGCGCAGCGCTCAATTCGTGGTGGCGAATGCCGGCCAGGAGTTGAATGTGTTCGTCGACCCTTACCACGGCGACATCCTCGGCGAGCAAGACGCCAAGAAAAACCTGCAAGCGATCGCCCGGGCGATTCACGGTGAACTGATGATCGGCACCGTCGGTGACCGGCTGATAGAACTGGCCGCCGGCTGGGGCGTGGTGCTGGTGGTTTCCGGGGTGTTCCTGTGGTGGCCGCGGGGTCAGGCCGCCGGCATTGTGTGGCCACGCCTGAGCAGTCGCGGCCGGGTCCTGTGGCGCGACCTGCACGCGGTGACCGGATTCTGGGGCGCGTCCCTGCTGTTGGTGATGTTGCTTAGCGGCATGACCTGGACCGGTTTCTGGGGCAAGCAATACGCCCAGGTGTGGAACGTGTTCCCGGCGGCGATGTGGGATGACGTGCCGAAGTCCGATATTGAAGCCCGCAGCCTCAACACCGCTACTCGCCAGACTGTGCCATGGGCCATGGAAAACACGCCAATGCCGATGTCCGGCGACCATGCCGAGCACATGGCCCACGGTGGTGCACAAGTCGGTCCGGCAGCGCCGACCATCAGCCTGCAGGACGTGCAAAACATCGCCACGCAGGGCAAGGTCGAGCCGGGGTACAGCATTACCTTGCCGACCACCGCGACTGGCGTGTTCACCATCGCGGTATTCGCCGATGACCCGCGCAACGACGCCACCCTGCATGTCGATCAGTACAGCGGCAAGGTGCTGGCCGACGTGCGCTACGGGCAATACGGTGCCGTCGCCCGTGCCACGGAAATCGGCGTAATGCTGCACGAAGGCAAGATGTTCGGCGTGCTCAATCAGATCGTTGTGCTGCTGATCTGCTTGATGATCCTGCTCAGCGCCGTCAGCGGCGTGGTGATCTGGTGGAAGCGCCGCCCGCAAGGCAAATTCGGTGTGCCGCCCTTACGTCAAGACCTGCCGAAATGGAAAACCGCGATGGTCATCATGTTTGCCCTGGCGGTGGCGTTCCCATTGGTGGGCGCTTCGCTGGTGGTGGTCTGGCTGCTCGACAAACTGCTGTTGTCGCGTTTCAACCGACAAACTGAATCGACTTCACCTTCATCATGAGACAGGCGAGATGCGTGGTTTAGAGGGTTCTGTAGACTTTCGGCGCTTATCGCACGGCCTATTGCGCGTTACCTGATAAAGCAAATGCGCCGCCCGACCCGCAGCCCTTACTTTGGAACTAAGGGCTGCTTTTTTTTAAACCGAGTCGCCCCCTTCGCAAGCAGGCTCGCTCCCACAAGGGACGGCACAATTCCTGTGGGAGCGAGCCTGCTCGCGAAGGCGTCATCAGCAACACCGAATAACTCAGAGAAACTGCATGACCTCGCTGAACCTCACAAACCTCACCTGGTCCCCCCTGGGCCACGGCCACTGTCATCACCAATTCCGGTTGCGCGATGCCTCGCTGCGCGTGGCCGCCGGTGAGTTCGTCGGTTTGATCGGCCCCAACGGCAGTGGCAAGACCAGCCTGTTGCGTTGCGCGTGGCGCTTCAGCAAACCGGAACTCGGTGAGGTCAGGCTCGACCACCATAACGTCTGGCAACAGTCATCACGCTGGTGCGCGCAACGCATCGCCGTGGTATTGCAGGAGTTTCCCGATGCCTTCGGCCTGACCGTCGACGAGGTGGTCGCCATGGGCCGCACGCCGCACAAAGGCCTGTTCGATGGCGATACCCCGCAAGATCGAAACCTCGCAACCCAAGCCTTGGAATCGGTCGGCCTCAAGGGCTTCGAAGACCATGCCTTCTCCACCCTTTCCGGCGGAGAAAAGCAGCGCGTGATTCTCGCCCGCGCCCTGGCTCAGCAACCACAATTGCTGATCCTCGACGAGCCGACCAACCACCTCGACCCGCGCTATCAACTTGAGCTGTTGCAGTTGGTCAAGCGCCTGAAGATCGGCACCCTGGCGAGCATCCACGATCTCAATCTGGCCGCAGCCTTCTGTGATCGACTGTACGTGATCAACCACGGTCGCATCGTCGCCAGTGGCACGCCGAAAGCAGTCCTGACCACCGCATTGCTGCGCAACGTATTCGGCGTCCAGGCGCTGATCGATGAACACCCCTTGCATGGCTACCCTCGAATGACCTGGATAACCCAACCATGACTTTGCGTCCCCTGCTGTACCTTTCCCTATTACTGTGCAGCGCCCAGGTGTTTGCAGAGGCCACGCACTACCCGCTGACCATTCAAAGCTGCAACCGGGAAGTGACTTTCCAGCAAGCGCCCAAACACGCCGTCAGCCACGACATCAACATGACCCGGATGATGCTCGCCCTCGGCCTCAAACCGCAGATGGCCGGGTACAGCGGCGTGTCTGGCTGGAAGTCAGTGACGCCTCAGATGCACGGCATCCTCGACGGATTGCCTGAACTGGCGGCCAAGTATCCGTCGGTGGAAACCCTGCTCAACGCCAACGTCGATTTCTTCTTCGCCGGGTGGGATTACGGCATGCGCGTGGGCGGTGATCTCACGCCGCAAACCCTGCAACCATTGGGCATCAACGTCTACGAGTTGACCGAGTCCTGCGCCTTTGTGATGAAGCGTCCACCGGCAACGCTGGAAGACACGTACAACGACCTGCGCAACCTCGGGAGAATCTTCGACGTGCAGGATCGCGCCAATACCGTGATCAGCCAGATGCAGGCGCAAGTCGCCGGGATTCGCAAGAACCTGCCCGCCGACAAACCGCGGGTGTTCCTCTACGACAGCGGCGAAGACCGCGCCATGACCTCGGGTCGCCTGGGCATGCCGCAAGCCCTGATCGATGCGGCCGGCGGACGCAATGTGCTCGACGATGTCGAGGCGAGCTGGACCCGGGTCAATTGGGAGAACGTGGTTGAGCGCAATCCGCAGGTAATCGTGATCGTCGACTATGGCGAAGTCACTGCCGAGCAGAAGGTTGAGTTTCTGCGCAGCCACAAGGCGCTGCAATCGGTGGACGCCATCAAGCACCAGCGCTTCATTGTCATTCCGTATGTGCAGGCTACTCCGGGGATCGATAACGTGTTGGCGGTACAAACCCTGGCCAAAGGCTTTCACAGCGAATGATCAACCATCGCTACGCCGTGTTGCTGATCGGCCTCGGCGCACTATTGCTGGTGTCGTGCGTGGTGTCGCTGGGCTTCGGTCCGGCGCGGGTGCCGGTGGACGCAGTGTGGCGAATTCTGCTGCACAAGCTGTTCGGCTTCGGCGTACCCGACTGGAGCGCCGGACAGGACCACATCGTCTGGCTGATCCGCGTGCCGCGCATGCTGCTCGGTGCGTTGGTGGGTGCGGGGCTGGCGCTGATCGGCGCGGTGTTGCAAGCCGTGACGCGCAACCCGTTGGCTGACCCGCATTTACTTGGGGTCACGTCCGGCGCCACCCTAGGCGCGGTGATCGTGGTGCTGCATGTCGGTGAAATTGTCGGCCTGTTGACCTTGCCGATCGCCGCCTTCATCGGTGCACTGTTGAGCATGCTGGTGGTGCTGATGATCGCCAGTCGCCACGGTCGGCTGGACAGTGATCGCCTGCTGCTGTGCGGCGTGGCGGTCTCGTTTGTGATGATGGCGATCGCCAACCTGCTGTTGTTTCTTGGCGACCACCGCGCCAGTTCCGCGGTGATGTTCTGGATGCTCGGCGGGCTTGGGCTGGCGCGTTGGGAACTGCTCGCCGTGCCCACTGCCAGCGTAATGCTCGGCCTGGTGTTGCTGCTGGGCATGGCCCGGTCGCTGAACGCCTTGATGGCGGGCGAGCAGACGGCGGTGACACTGGGCTTGAACGCCCGAACGGTACGATTGTGGGTGTTCGTGATCGCCTCGCTGATGACCGGCGTGCTGGTGTCCATCAGCGGCTCGATTGGTTTTGTCGGGTTGATGGTGCCGCATATTGCGCGGCGCCTGATTGGGGCGGAACACCGGCGGTTGCTCCCGGTGTGCGTGTTGCTTGGCAGCGTGTTTCTGGTTTGGGTCGACGTTGCCGCACGAACAATGATTGCCCCCGAAGACTTACCCATCGGCGTCGCCACCGCCGCCATCGGCGGGCTGTTCTTCATCGGCCTGATGCGCAACAGATGAGTTGTATCTGTTGCGCAATGGGTAGCCGGATAATCAGAGCTCGTCCCGATACCAGACAACCCCGAGACCGTGTGGCTGGCGCCGACGCTCGCGCCACTTGACGCCCATGCGACCTGACTGCCTCCAGTAGTAACCGGCAATCAGAACCCTGAAATCCCCAAGATCGACGAGCCTGGAAATAAAGTCTCCCGAGGAAAGCTGAGCCTGCCATGCTCCGTTCTTGAACTCGACCGCTTTCATCGACAGCAAGTCTTTTTCTGCGCGTGTGTAGACGGGCGTGTATCGAAGCAACACACCGTAAGGGGTTGAGTAGTAATAGTCCTTGATCTCGAATCCTCTGTCCTTGAGGTACTGGGTATGTTCACGCACCATGGGAGGTGAAGCGAAATTGGCATAGACCTGTTCGATATCCGGGACGAGTGTCGTGTTGCCTGACAAGTACAACTGATGGGTTGCCACAAGCGTGTAGCCGTCGGGATAACGGGGAGCCGGAGTATTGAACGTCGCAAGCGGATCATTAGCCTTGCGGAAAATCCGGGCAACGGGACTTGCTCCGGTCGCGGAGCTTGCCAGGGGTTCGAGCGGGACGAAACGAGGCGTTCGATTCAGTACTGATGGCGTTCGGGCAAGTATCGCGCTCTCAAAACCGGTATCGCCCTCCTCTGCGCTGCCCGCACGTTGCTGGATATAGCGGGCGGCATCATCGGCATGATGAAAGACCGGCCCCAGTGCCGGCACCGGGCGGGCCGCCCAACGTTCACTGTCGGACACATCCGCCAGGCGCGGCTGCCACTTCTCGTCGACTACCCCATGCCGTGACCAGTAAGCACTGGTCACGAGGACTTCGAGTTTTCCGGCCCTTGCCATGCGATGGATGTATGCCCGCTCGTCCAGCCTGCCTCGCCTATAGGCTTGATCATCCTGCCTCGCCCGCTCCGAGTATGAAAACTGGTTAGGCCTCAATTCAACCTGGCCATAAGCATCGTAAAATTGGCCAGGCTCAAAGGCCGCCATGTCGAATCGCAGCAACGCGCCATCGGCGCAAGAGAAATAAATCGGCTTGTATCCTTGAGGCGTATAGGCAGCCGTACACAGCTGCTGCACAAGTATGGGCGAAGGAATGAATTGTCGCGGGTCATCTTCCTGTACGCCTTCCGGGGCGGCTGCCGAGCGCAGATAAAGTGCCTGTACGGCATAACCATCGGGCAGTGCACCTTCGGGGAATACACGATCGAGGGCCATCCTGGAATGCTGGTTCTCAACCGGTAGAGTGCCGATAAAAACGCCGTCCCGAGCGTTCCACAAAATGAAACCGAAGGTCGGGAGCGAAGTGTGGCGCGGGCCTTCATTCACATAGCGCGCCGCCGTGTCCTGTTGAATGAATGCCGGGCTGCACGCGGGAGCCGCCACTGCCTTGTCATAGTCACCCACCGGACCAGGCGCGACGGCTGGATAAGGAGCCCAGCGGGTCACCGGGCCACTTGATCCCCATAACCGACTGCCGGTGACAACACGCAGATAACCTGCCTGTGCCAGGGAGTCGACCCAATCACTGGGCTTCAACGCACCACTGTGGATCTGCTGCTTGATTTTCTTGCCGTCAAGGTCGGTCGGCAATTGCTTGTAGTCTGTCAGGACACTCACGAGGTCGGCACGTAAACGGCTCAGCAGACCCGCTTCATATCGAATCAATGAGCCGTCAGGCCCGAACAGGTACTCACTCAGATTCGTCACAGTGCCGGGGCCGCTAAATGCCGTGTACAGCGTATCGACCGACAACATATTCAAGTAGGTCTGCTTCTGAATTTCGGTAAAAACCAGCGGCAATTCTGCCGCGAGGCGTGTCCGGTAACGCGCCACAACCTGACAGCCTTCGGGAAACAGGCCGGAACGGATGCTTTCATCAGGAAAAATCAACTTTACGTCGAAGTCTTCCTGAGGCACTTCAACCGGATCGGTGGCCAGGTAAAGACCGTCCCCCCGTTTCAATACCACGCCACCGAGCAGCTTGTCTGGATGATCAAGCAGCCGGGAGCGGACATACGTCACAGCATCGTCCTGCTGACTGAATGCCGGGCTTAGCCAGCGACGCTCCAGATTCAAAAAGGGCTGCCAATGGAGGTCCACTGGCCAGGGCCTGTCCCAGCACAGGCTCGTGCGCATGACGTTCAATTGGCCCTGGCCGGCGACCAACCGGACAAAATCTTCAGGTTGCAACTTTCCATTGGCCAGGTTCTGTTTCAAGACCTCCAAACTCAAGTAAGGAGTGTCGTTGTCGAACAGCTTGCTGCCCCGACGATTCTCATATTTGAGCAACGCACCGTCCTGCGTGGACATATACAGCGGGATGGGCTTGTCTGACTCCGTGACCGGACGGCGTCGCGAGTAGTAGACCGCTATGTAGAGATCATCAAGCGAAATGAAGTATTGCGACAACCAGGAACCGGTTTTATCTGACGGATGCTTCACCCGCTGTCGCGAGTAAAACAAGGCATGTCGATTGAAGCCTTCAGGGTACGAATAGAAAGGCGGCATGCTGGAAACGCCGAACAGACTCTCTGGCTGGAAAACATTGTTCTTTTCGTCGCCGATGGGGACCAGTTCGGAAGCGATATATTCCTCCCGGTCCCTGTGCTTAAGGATAAAACCAAACCACGCTTTTTCCTGATCGTGCAGGCGCACGTCATGGAAATACCGATCCAGTGCGGCGTCATCTGCCGAGGAAAAAACCGCTCCGAACGCTACTTGCCTGGGTCGTGTCCATTTCCACGGCGAGGCAGGGACGGACCATGCCGCCGTCACCGGCCCACGCGCCCCCCACATTTCACTGTTCACGACAACACTCAATCGGCCGGCGGCTGCCTGCTCCCTGATGAAGTCGCTCGGCATCACAACGCCAGTTTCCAGCTCAGTGACGAGTGGCCCCGGGTGTTTCGCCGAGCCCAAGCGCTTTTCCAGATCCCGCGCACCGGCCGTCTCGGCAGGCTCGAATTTCACCAGACTTTTTTGGGCACCGGATAAATAGAGAGGAATCTCATCGAGCAAAACCTGCCTCATCTCTTCGACACTGAATGCCTGCAAACTAAGGGCTGCTTCTTGCCGGGACCACTTCAACCTGTCCACTTTCCCGGGATCAAGCCGTGACAGTGCTTCGTGCGAGACATATCGCCCCACCATGACATGGTCGATAGGGAAAATGGTGCGCCCCTCATTGTCTCGCGGATAAAACTGCCCAAGGCTGAGAGATTCGATCCCCCCTTCAAGCGGTTCGGTTGCGATGAAGCGCTTGTCATCGCGCTGAAAAACATAGCCCGCGTAGTGGCGATCACGCCGATTGCCGATTCGCTCGTGGACATAACGAGCGGCATCGTCGGCCGATAAAAACGCAGGGCTCAACGTCGGCCAGGGAAACCCGGCGAAGGGCACCCAGTCGAGGCCGACCTGCCCCAATCGGTCCCACAACGTACTACCGCGCAACACTTCCAACCGCCCGGCCAGCGCCAGCGTCGAGACGAACTCGCGCGGGCGAAGGGTCCCGGCCTGCATCCTGGCTTGAAGGCCACCATCGCCAAAGGTGCCATCTGCGTTCTTCACGCTCAGCGCCGCTTCAATCTCGGAACCGCTGAAGCTGTACTTCAATATCGAGCTGTCCCTGGTTCGCATATATAGCGACAAAGGCTTACCGGCTTCGGACAACGCTTTGCTCAAGGCCTGACATGCAATGGCCGCAGCCATTTCACCCGGCGTGAAGAAGTTTTCGTAGAGCCACGCCTGAGTGGGGGGAAAAAGGGCGGGGTCAGGGCGGGACGCATAATAAAAACCCTCCAGCACATAGCCGGCCGGCAGCTTCACCCGTCCATCGTCACCGCGAGGAAAAAACCGGACCGGATCCCATGACGCTTGACCGGCGGGACGGGCCTGTGTCGCGATGTACTCGTTGGCCGCCAGCTTTTTGAGCACCAATCCGGAAGTCAGCGCGCTTTTTTCCTTCAATGCTGCGAGCACAGCCAGCTCGGCGCTGCCGCAAATGCGAGTCATCAAAGGCCACTCTGTTATCACCCCCTTGGAAAAAGCTTTGCCTGGCTGCCAGTCCGGTGGAACTTTACCGACGGAGCCCACCCAATCGGCATTGGACACAATGACTTTAAGCTCACCGATCGAAGCGACCTTTCTGATGACGTTCGCCACTCCGAATACACCGACAGGGTTATCACGCGGCGCACCGGCTTTAAGCCAGAGGTAATAGCTGAACTCCTCCTTCGTACCGCTGGGCGAATACTTCAACAGCCCCCCGTCAGGACCCGACAGATAGGCGCTGCGAAAAAAACTGCGCTCCGAGACATCGGAAATGAAATCCATATCGGAGAAGAAATTGAGGAAAAGCCTGAGAGTGATTTCATCCTGGCCGGGATTGGCCGCCCGGACTTTGTCGAGTGCCGGCGGATGCGAATGGACATTCGCGACGCAGGTATATCCTGCAGGATGCACATAGTTTCCGTTGGCATCGGTATCCAGAATGGTCCTGAAATCAAACGTGTTCACCTCGCCTTGCACAGGCTGGGTGGCTGCAAAATCGCCGTCCGGCAACTGCACGATCACACTTCCATATTCCCTGTCCGCATTGGCAGGGATCTGGCCATGGACCCAATAAGCGGCATCCTCCTCCGTCAGAAAACCCGGACTGAGCTTTGGAAGCCTGGTTTTGGAGGGTAGTACTGCGGCACGGACTTCCCGGCCTGACATGTCATTCATGATAAAAATCCTGCGAAAGAGTATCGGGATAACTACCGAATGAGTGTCGCCATGCGTGCGCCTTGATCAGCGGTACATATCTATCGTTTGTGTATCCAGACTTTTTGGGTACTCACCCTCAGGTGCAGCACCATTTGCGCGCAGACAGGCGCACCCGACCAACCTCTCTGCCTGTTAATAGTGCAGCGCTGCTTGTGCCAGCCCATGTTTACCCTTCTGGACAAGGCATTCTCGTCGTTGGGCACAGCCCTTGCTAAAGACCCTTCAGTCGTCCGCATCTGCCAATCAGAAAAATTAAACGTTCATGGAGATCGCACAATGAAGCGTCGCAGTTTGATCAAGGCTTTCACACTCTCGGCAAGCATTGCCGCGATGGGCATGACCTGGACTGTCCAGGCAGCCGAGACCATCAAGGTCGGGATTCTGCACTCGTTGTCCGGCACCATGGCGATCTCCGAAACATCGCTCAAGGACATGGCGTTGATGACCATCGACGAGATCAATGCCAAGGGTGGCGTGAACGGCAAGATGCTGGAGCCGGTGGTGGTCGACCCCGCGTCGAACTGGCCGCTGTTTGCGGAAAAAGGCCGTCAGTTGCTGACCCAGGACAAGGTGGCGGTGGTGTTCGGCTGCTGGACTTCCGTGTCGCGTAAATCGGTGCTGCCGGTGTTCGAAGAACTCAATGGCCTGCTGTTCTACCCGGTGCAGTACGAAGGCGAAGAAATGTCGCCGAACGTGTTCTACACCGGTGCCGCGCCGAACCAACAGGCGATCCCCGCCGTTGAATACCTGATGAGCGAAGAAGGCGGCAGCGCCAAGCGTTACTTCCTGCTCGGCACCGACTACGTCTACCCGCGCACCACCAATAAAATCCTGCGCTCGTTCCTGCATTCCAAAGGCGTGGCCGACAAGGACATCGAAGAGGTCTACACCCCGTTCGGTCACAGCGATTACCAGACCATCGTGGCCAACATCAAAAAATTCTCGGCCGGTGGCAAGACCGCTGTGATTTCCACGGTCAACGGCGACTCCAACGTGCCGTTCTATAAAGAGTTGGCTAACCAGGGGCTGAAAGCCACCGACGTTCCGGTGGTGGCCTTCTCGGTAGGTGAAGAAGAACTGCGCGGCATCGACACCAAGCCACTGGTGGGCAACCTCGCGGCGTGGAACTACTTCGAGTCGGTCGAGAACCCGGCCAACCAGAAATTCGTCGCCGACTGGAAAGCCTATGCGAAGAAACACAACCTGCCTGGCGCCGACAAAGCGGTGACCAACGACCCGATGGAGGCCACTTACGTCGGCATCCACATGTGGGCGCAGGCGGCTGAAAAAGCCAAGTCCACCGACGTCGACAAAGTCCGCGAGGCCCTGGGCGGCCAGACCTTTGCCGCGCCATCCGGCTACACCCTGACCATGGACAAGACCAACCACCACCTGCACAAGCCGGTGATGATCGGCGAAATCCAGGCCGATGGTCAGTTCAACGTGGTGTGGCAGACCGAAGGCCCGATCCGCGCCCAACCGTGGAGCCCGTTCATTCCGGGCAACGACAAGAAGCCTGAGTATGCGGTGAAGAGCAACTGAGCCACTGGATGTCGGGCCTGACCGCACAACTCAGGCCCGACGATTTCCCCTGTGGGAGCGAGCCTGCTCGCGAAGAGGTCCTGACAGTCGACATTGAGGGTGAATGTCAGACCGCTTTCGCGAGCAGGCTCGCTCCCACAATGTCCGCGTCAAGGCGACTCTCTATGCCCACTGCCCTTTTCCGCTTCATCCTCGCCATCGCATTTCTTTTGCCAATGGCTTCGTTCGCCGGTGACGCCGAAGACTTCGTCGCCGCCAATTCCGTGCAGCAAGCCAAACTGCTTGAAGCCTGGGCCGCGCAGCCCGATCCGGCGCGCATCGAGCTGATCAACGCCCTGCAACAAGGCGAGTTGACCGTCGACGGCCAGCCGAAAACCTTGCGCCTGAACAACCGCCTGCGGGGTCTGATCGATACCGCCCTGGCCAGCCACCAACTGCTCGCCGCCGACGCGAAAATCCGTCTGGCCGCCGCGCAGCAATTGCAGAAAAGCGCCAAACCCGCGCAGCTCAAATTCCTCGATCAGCAACTGGCGGGCGAACAGGATGAAAGCGTCCACGCCGCCCTGAGCCTGGCCCTGGCCAACCTGCAACTGGTGGACGCCAATCCGGCAGTGCGTCTGGCCGCCGTTCGCCTGCTCGGTGAAACCGGTGACCCACTAGCCCGCACCCGCCTGGAAAGCCTGCTGGATCCGGGCGTGGAAACTGACGCCAATGTGCGCACGGCCGCCGAGACCAGCCTCGCACAGGTCAAACGCAAACTGCTGATGGGCGAATTGCTCGGCCAGGCCTTCAGCGGCATGTCCCTGGGCTCGATCCTGCTGCTCGCGGCACTGGGCCTGGCGATCACCTTCGGCCTGCTCGGCGTGATCAACATGGCCCACGGCGAGATGCTGATGCTCGGCGCCTACTCGACGTACGTGGTGCAACTGATGTTCCAGCGTTACGCGCCGCAGGCCATCGAGTTCTATCCATTGATCGCGCTGCCGGTGGCGTTTTTCATCACCGCCGGGGTCGGCATGGCGCTGGAACGCACGGTGATCCGCCATCTCTATGGGCGTCCGCTGGAAACCCTGCTCGCCACCTGGGGCATCAGCCTGATGTTGATCCAGTGTGTGCGTTTGCTGTTTGGCGCGCAGAACGTCGAAGTGGCCAACCCCGCGTGGTTGTCTGGCGGAGTTCAAGTGCTGCCGAATCTGGTGCTGCCGTACAACCGCATCGTCATCATCGCCTTTGCCTTGTTTGTCGTCGTCCTCACTTGGCTGTTGCTGAACAAGACTCGCCTGGGCCTGAACGTGCGTGCGGTCACCCAGAACCGCAACATGGCCGCCTGCTGCGGCGTGCCCACCGGGCGCGTCGACATGCTTGCCTTCGGCCTCGGTTCAGGCATCGCCGGTCTCGGTGGCGTGGCGCTGAGCCAGATCGGCAACGTCGGTCCGGACCTCGGCCAGAGCTACATCATCGACTCGTTCCTGGTGGTGGTGCTCGGTGGTGTCGGGCAACTGGCCGGTAGCGTATTCGCCGCCTTCGGCCTGGGCATCGCCAACAAGATTCTCGAACCGCAGATCGGTGCCGTGCTCGGCAAGATCCTCATCCTCGCGCTGATCATTCTGTTCATCCAGAAACGTCCGCAAGGCCTCTTCGCACTCAAAGGACGGGTGATCGACTGATGAACCAGCCCCTGCTCGTTACCGCGACACAAAAAGCCGGCCCCAAAGTCACGATGGTCGTCGGTGTTGTCGTCCTCGCTCTGCTGCTGACGTTGCCGTTGCTGTCGTTGTTGCCGGTGGACAGCACGCTGCATGTGTCGGCTTACACGCTGACGCTGGTGGGTAAAATCCTTTGCTACGCCATCGTCGCCCTGGCGCTGGACCTGGTCTGGGGTTACGCCGGCCTGTTGTCCCTCGGCCATGGCCTGTTCTTCGCCCTCGGCGGTTATGCGATGGGCATGTACCTGATGCGCCAGGCCTCGGGTGATGGCTTGCCGGCGTTCATGACGTTCCTGTCGTGGACCGAATTGCCCTGGTACTGGGCCGGCACCAGCAGCTTCCTCTGGGCCCTGTGCCTGGTGGTGTTGGCGCCGGGTCTGCTGGCGCTGGTGTTCGGTTTCTTCGCCTTTCGTTCGCGGATCAAGGGCGTGTACTTCTCGATCATGACCCAGGCCCTGACCTTCGCCGGGATGCTGCTGTTTTTCCGCAACGAAACCGGCTTCGGCGGCAACAACGGCTTCACCAACTTCCGAACGATTCTCGGCTTTGGCATCACCGAACCGGGCACCCGCGCGGTGCTGTTTTTCGCCACAGTGTTGTTGTTGGTGGCGAGCCTGTACATCGGTTGGCGGCTGGCGCGGAGCAAGTTTGGTCGCGTGTTGACCGCGCTGCGCGATGCGGAAAACCGCCTGATGTTCTGCGGCTACGACCCACGGGGTTTCAAGCTGTTCGTCTGGGTGTTGAGCGCTGTGTTGTGCGGCCTGGCCGGTGCGTTGTATGTGCCGCAAGTGGGCATTATCAACCCGAGTGAAATGTCGCCGACCAACTCCATCGAAGCCGCCGTGTGGGTCGCCCTCGGTGGTCGCGGCACCCTGATCGGCCCCTTGCTTGGCGCTGGCGTGGTCAACGGCATGAAGAGCTGGTTCACCGTGGCCTTCCCCGAATACTGGCTGTTCTTCCTCGGCGCGCTGTTCATCGTCGTGACCCTGTACCTGCCCAAAGGCGTGATCGGTTTGCTTAAGAAAAGAGGTGAACAATGAGAGTCACTGCGAGCGCTGAATTCATGCTCGAACCGGCCTTCTTTCCGCCGCTGGAACCAAACAAGGACGCCGGCAGCAGCCGCGATGCCATCGGACTTGGACAGCGCGCCGGCAAAGGCCTGAACACCCGCCACGGCACCATCCTGACCCTGGAAGACATCAGCGTCAGCTTCGATGGCTTCAAGGCATTGAACGATTTGAACCTGTACATCGGCGTCGGCGAACTGCGCTGCATCATCGGCCCCAACGGTGCGGGCAAGACCACACTGATGGACGTGATCACCGGCAAGACCCGGCCGAGTCACGGCAAGGCCTGGTTCGGCGAAACCCTGGACCTGACGCAAATGAGCGAAGTGCAGATCGCCCAGGCCGGGATCGGTCGCAAATTTCAGAAGCCGACGGTGTTCGAAGCTTTGAGCGTGTTCGAGAACCTGGAGCTGGCGCAGAAAACCGACAAGTCGGTATGGGCCAGCCTGCGTGCGCGGCTCAATGGCGAGCAGAAGGATCGCATCGTCGAAGTGTTGGACACCATTCGCCTGACCGCCTCGGTCAATCGCCCGGCAGGCCTGCTTTCCCATGGACAGAAGCAGTTCCTGGAAATCGGCATGTTGCTGATGCAGGACCCGCAACTGCTGCTGCTCGACGAACCGGTGGCCGGCATGACCGACGCTGAAACCGAATTCACCGCCGAGCTGTTCAAGACCCTGGCCGGCAAGCATTCGCTGATGGTGGTGGAACACGACATGGGCTTCGTCGGCTCGATTGCCGACCACGTCACCGTGCTGCACCAGGGCAGCGTGCTGGCCGAAGGGTCGCTGGAGCAGGTGCAGGACAATGAGCGGGTGATCGAGGTGTATCTCGGTCGATAAATTTGCGAACACTTATCCAACTGTGGAAGCGGGCTTGCTCGCGAAGACGGCGGCACATCCAACATCAATGTGACTGACACACCGCTTTCGCGAGCAAGCCCGCTCCCACAAGGGGATTGAGGAGAACTGAAGGAATGCTGCAAGTCGACAAGCTGCACCAGTACTACGGCGGTAGCCACATCCTGCGCGGCCTGACGTTCGACGTGAAGGTCGGTGAGGTCACCTGCCTGCTCGGTCGCAACGGCGTGGGCAAGACCACCTTGCTCAAGTGTCTGATGGGCCTGCTGCCGGCCAAGGAGGGTGCGGTGAACTGGGAAGGCAAACCCATCACCACGTTCAAGCCACATCAACGGGTGCATGCCGGGATCGCCTACGTGCCGCAAGGTCGGGAAATCTTTGGCCGACTGACCGTGGAAGAAAACCTGCTGATGGGCCTGTCGCGCTTCCCTGGCTCCGACGCCAAGGAAGTCCCGGCCTTCATCTACGAACTGTTCCCGGTGCTGCTGCAAATGAAACAGCGCCGTGGCGGTGATTTGTCCGGCGGCCAGCAACAGCAGTTGGCTATCGGCCGAGCCCTGGCCAGTCGTCCACGCCTGTTGATCCTCGACGAACCCACCGAAGGCATTCAACCGTCAGTGATCAAGGAGATCGGCGCGGTGATCAAGAAACTTGCGGCCCGCGGCGACATGGCGATTTTGCTGGTGGAGCAGTTCTATGACTTCGCCGCTGAATTGGCCGATCAATACCTGGTGATGTCCCGTGGCGAGATCGTGCAACAGGGTCGCGGTGAAAATATGGAAGCCGAGGGTGTGCGTGGTCTAGTCACGATATAAGAGCACGATTTAATCTGTAGCAACCTAACGATAATTGGACATCATGAATTTACCTGCCGCCACTGCCCTGTTTACCCCAAGCTGGCACGCCGAGCTGGAGCTGGGTTACGCCCGCTTCGGTGACAGCACGCGCCCGGTACAGCGCCGTCATCTCGGTCCATTGCGCGTGCAGAAGCATTTGTATGCCGAAGGTCCCGAGGTTTGCCAACACATCGTCGTCCACCCGCCAGGCGGGATTGCCGGGGGTGATCGCCTGGCCATTTCGGCCAGCGTCGGCCGCGATGCCTGGGCGCAGATCACCAGCCCGGGTGCGGCCAAGTGGTATCGCGCCGCCGGCCCCGCCTATCAGCAGCTGGACTTGAAAGTGGCGGCCGGTGCGACACTGGAATGGCTGCCCCAAGAGACGATCATTTTCAGTGCAGCGCAGGCTGAGCTCAGCACTTCGATTGATCTTGAAGGGCATGCGCGGCTGTTCTACTGGGACGTGGTCGCACTGGGTCGGCCTGCCAGCGGCGAACGCTTCGACCTCGGGCATTTTCAGGCGCGCCTGGATATCCGCCGCGACGGCCAGTTGCTCTGGCATGAGCGCCAGCGCATTGTCGGGGATGATGGCTTGCTGGATTCGCCCATTGGGCTGGACGGGCAACCGGTGTTTGCCACGCTGTTGGTGACAGGCGAGATTGATAGCGAACTGCTGGAGAAATGCCGTTCGCTGCCCAATGACGTGCGCGGGGATTTGACGCAGTTGCCGGGGCTGATTGTGGCCCGATGCCTGGCCAGCGAAGCGCTGTTGGCGCGAGGCTGGTTGATCGAGCTATGGAAGTTGCTCAGACCCGCACTGCTAGGCCGCGAAGCCGTCCCACCCAGAATATGGAGCACTTGAAATGCAAGCCCGCTCCCACAGGGATTTGTATTTACAGGTCCGAAAACCTTTTCAATCTGCCCAGATGGATTTCTACGATGGACCTGACCCCACGTGAAAAAGACAAGCTGCTGATCTTCACCGCAGGCCTCGTGGCCGAGCGGCGGTTGGCCCGCGGTGTGAAACTCAATTACCCGGAGGCCATGGCCTACATCTCTGCGGCGCTGCTCGAAGGCGCCCGCGATGGCCAGACCGTCGCACAACTGATGCACTACGGCACCACGCTGCTGAGCCGCGAACAAGTGATGGAAGGCATCCCCGAAATGATCCCGGAGATCCAGGTCGAAGCGACGTTCCCCGACGGCACCAAACTGGTCACCGTCCATCAACCGATCGCCTGAGGCTCGCCATGACTTACACCATTCGCGATGCCGTGCATGCCGACCTGCCGGCAATCCGTGACATCTATAACGATGCCGTACTCAACACCACGGCGATCTGGAATGAACAGGCCGTCGACCTCGGCAACCGCCAGGCCTGGTTCAGCGCCCGGCAGGCGCAAAGCTATCCGATCCTGGTCATCGTCAACGCCGACAACCACGTGCTGGGCTACGCTTCATTCGGCGACTGGCGCCCATTCGACGGTTTCCGACACACCGTCGAGCATTCGGTCTACGTGCGCAGCGACCAGCGCGGCAATGGCCTGGGCCCGAAACTGATGGACGCCCTGATTGAACGCGCCAGGGACTGTGGCAAGCACGTGATGGTTGCCGCCATCGAAAGCGGCAACGCCGCCTCGATTCGCCTGCATGAGCGTACCGGCTTCGTGATCACCGGACAGATGCCTCAGGTGGGCACCAAGTTCGGGCGCTGGCTGGACCTGACTTTTATGCAACTGACCCTTAATCCTGGCGCGCAACCACCGAGTGCCAGCAAGGAGTGATGCCCGATGAACCCCGCCCAACTGCGACGCGTCAATGTTGAAAGCTTTGCGCACTACCGCCAGGGATTGATTGATCTGTTGCTCGATGCAGTGGGTTATGGCGCCAGCGTCGGCTTCATGGCCAACCTTGATGCAACCCAGGCCCGCGCGTATTTCGATGAGGTTCAGGAGAACCTGAACAAGGGCCATGTGTTGTTGTGGGTGGTGGTCAAGGACGAACAAGTTCAGGCCAGCGTACAGCTGACCCTCTGCCAGAAAGCCAATGGCCTGAACCGCGCCGAGGTGCAGAAATTGCTGGTGCGTGAGCATGCGCGGCGGCGCGGTCTGGGTCAGCAGTTGATGACCGCTCTGGAGCAGGCCGCCCTGCAACACAAGCGCGGCATGCTCTACCTCGATACCGAGGCCGGCTCCCCCGCCGAAGACTTCTACAAGGCGCTGGGCTACACCCGCGCCGGCGAAATCCCCGATTACGCCTGCGACCCGAGCGGTCGCTACAAGCCGACCGCCCTCTACTACAAGATTCTCCAAGGAGCCCATTGATGATTCCCGGTGAATACCAGATCCAGTCCGGAGACATTGAACTCAACATTGACCGACGCACCCTCAGTTTGAACGTGGCCAACAGTGGCGACCGACCGATCCAGGTCGGTTCGCACTATCACTTTTTCGAGACCAATGACGCCCTGACCTTCGACCGCGCCGCCAGCCGCGGCATGCGCCTGAACATCCCCGCCGGTACCGCCGTGCGCTTCGAGCCGGGGCAGAGTCGGGAAGTGGAACTGGTGGATCTGGCCGGGCATCGCCGGGTGTTCGGCTTTGCCGGGCGAATCATGGGTGATCTCTAAATTAATGCGTTATCAGCGCCGCCCCCTTCGCGAGCAGGCTCGCTCCCACAGTTGATTGCGTTCCCCTGTGGGAGCGAACTTGCTCGCGAATGTGAGCGCATCGAACGATTTCAAATTCAACTGAATCTCAAGGCGAACGAATGAAGATTTCCCGTCAGGCCTACGCCGACATGTACGGCCCCACCGTCGGTGACAAGGTCCGCCTGGCCGACACCGAGCTGTGGATCGAAGTCGAGAAGGACTTCACCACCTACGGCGAAGAAGTGAAGTTCGGCGGCGGCAAAGTCATCCGCGACGGCCAGGGCCAGAGTCAACTGCTCGCCGCCGAAGTCGTCGACACCCTGATCACCAACGCGCTGATCATCGACCACTGGGGCATCGTCAAGGCCGACGTTGGCCTCAAGGACGGGCGCATCGCTGCGATCGGCAAGGCCGGCAACCCGGACATCCAGCCCAACGTCAACATCGCCATCGGCGCCAGCACCGAAGTCATCGCCGGTGAAGGCATGATCCTCACCGCCGGCGGCATCGACACCCATATCCACTTCATCTGCCCGCAGCAGATCGAAGAAGCGCTGATGAGCGGCGTCACCACCATGATCGGCGGCGGCACCGGACCCGCCACCGGCACCAACGCCACCACCTGCACTTCCGGTCCGTGGCACCTGGCGCGGATGCTCCAGGCGGCGGATGCCTTCGCGATGAACATTGGCCTGACCGGCAAGGGCAACGCCAGTCTGCCGGAGCCGCTGATCGAGCAGGTCAAGGCCGGCGCCATCGGCTTGAAGCTGCACGAAGACTGGGGCACCACCCCGGCGAGCATCGACAACTGCCTGAGCGTGGCCGATCAGTACGACGTACAGGTAGCGATCCACACCGACACCCTCAACGAGTCCGGCTTCGTCGAAACCACCCTCGCCGCCTTCAAGGGCCGCACCATCCACACGTACCACACCGAAGGTGCGGGCGGCGGCCACGCGCCGGACATCATCAAGGCTTGCGGCTTCGCCAACGTGCTGCCGAGCTCGACCAACCCGACCCGTCCGTTCACTCGCAACACCATCGACGAACACCTCGACATGTTGATGGTCTGCCACCACCTGGACCCGAGCATTGCCGAAGACGTGGCCTTCGCCGAAAGTCGCATTCGCCGCGAAACGATCGCTGCCGAAGACATCCTCCACGACCTCGGCGCATTCTCGATGATCAGCTCCGACAGCCAGGCCATGGGCCGGGTCGGCGAAGTCATCACCCGCACCTGGCAGACCGCCGACAAGATGAAAAAGCAGCGCGGTCCTCTACCGGGGGACGGCGCTGGCAACGACAACTTCCGCGCCAAACGCTACATCGCCAAATACACCATCAACCCGGCGATCACCCACGGCATCAGTCATGAAGTGGGTTCGGTCGAAGTGGGGAAATGGGCGGATCTGGTGCTGTGGCGCCCGGCTTTTTTCGGGGTCAAGCCGACGCTGATTATCAAGGGCGGCGCCATTGCGGCCAGCCTGATGGGCGACGCCAACGCATCGATTCCAACACCGCAGCCGGTGCATTACCGCCCGATGTTCGCCAGTTACGGCGGCTCGCTGCACGCCACCAGCCTGACCTTTATCAGTCAGGCGGCGCAGGAAGCCGGGTTACCGGAGGCCTTGGGTTTGAAAAAGAAAATCGCTGTGGTCAAGGGCTGCCGCGAGGTGCAGAAAACCGACCTGATCCACAACGATTATTTGCCGAACATCGACGTCGATCCGCAAACCTATCAGGTCAAGGCCGACGGGGTACTGCTTTGGTGTGAACCGGCGCAAACGCTGCCGATGGCGCAGCGTTATTTCCTGTTCTGATCCCACCGGCCTTGTCTTTTTTGTGGGAGCGAGCCCGCTTGCTCCCACAGGGGCTACCGCGGCTCAGGTCAGAGGTACTGCCAGACCCTCAACCCTGAACGGCACATTCAGTCACTGCAGGTTGGCGCGCTGCAAGGCTTCGCCGGTCAATTTAGCGAGCAGCGCCTTTTCCTGCGCCGCGATCGCCCCCATCTCGGCGTAATACTGTGCATTGCTCATGATCGTGCCTGGCTTTATCTCACTGTCAGGCTTGCCCAGAATTTTCGCCAACCGGACAACTTCCGAGCGCCAATGAGTCTTTTGCTCGGCCGAATCACTGTCGAGCCAGGCTCGTTGCGCTGCCTGCAAGTCCAGCAGTGGCTCGCCTTTGGCCCGCAAGGGTCTGAACAGTTCCTGATAGTGTCGCTCGAGGTGCTCGACCCAGAAGGGTTGCTCGAGCAGCCGTTCCAGCAACAGCGGCCCCCTCTCCTTTTCCAGCACTTGTTCGCAAGCACTCGTGATCATCTCGTCCGAGACATCGGGTGCCCTGAACATCATCTCCCGCGATTGCCAGGGTAATTCCAGACGCTCCGCCAATTGAGTGGGGTAGATCATATGGATTTCCACCTCATCAATATCCTCAAGCGGCTGCCCTTGCGCATCCACATGGGGGACCAGATCGCCTGCTGCATCGAATTCGGGAAACCGGCGTCCCTCGGCCACCAGCTCGTCGACCCGCTTTCGAGCGATCTTCCCCAGCTCGTTCAGACGCGACTTGCCCCGCGCCAATGTCACCAGTTCGACCTCGACTTCGTCGGCGTCCAGGTCATAGGCCTGAACGATCAAGACCTCGACGCCCATGGCATTAAATACCTGTGCGCCGGCATCCACGCAGGTTGTCGGGGCAGCGGCCATACGGAACAGTTTTTCCCGTAAAGCAGTGTTTGCGGCCGTCGCCTCAACCATTGACCAGACCTTGCCACACAACTCGACCCTCGCCGCTTCGTTGGCGGACAGAGCATCCGCCGATTGCGAGAGCTTCCTCAGTTCACTGAAAAATGGCTCCGACCCGGGTTCACGTTCGAGGTCGGCCCATACATCCTGTTTTTCCTTCCATTGCGCTTCGGTCAGCCCCTCTTTCCACAGACTGCTGTCGAACACACCTTGGGGTGGAAACTGTCGATCCGGCTCAAAGCCGACCGACTGGCGATAGTCTCTGACCCTGCTCAGATTCTCCGGGGAAATAGAGGCTGGCTCGTGACTGATGAGCGTGCGTGCCACGATCTCCGCTTGCTCTGACCCTGGCGTCACCTGCGGAACGATTTCCAGGGTGTTGGACCTCATGTCCAGGAACAGCGTGCGGCTCCTGGGCTGATCGAATAAACCCACAGGCCAGGTATTGATTTCCGTATTGGCCAGCAAAAGGATAAGCAGTTCGGGCATCTGCCCGATATCCGGAGGCAACTTCAAGGGATTGCCCTCAAGCCCCAGGTATCGAAGATGCGTCAGCTCGCGCAGTTGCTCGACAATCTGCGTGTCGAACTCGATCAGGTTGTCTGACAGGTCCAGTTCGGTCAGGTGAACCCATTGCGTCAATGCTTGCGGCATCTTGTCCAGTTCGTTGTTGCTCAGATTCAGTCTGCGCAGACGCTTGAAATGACGCAGAAATCCATCCGCGTGTGCGATGCCGGTACCCGATAGATTCAGGTGAGTCACGTGACTGAAATTGGCCGACAGCGGTGGTAGTTCTTCGACTTGTCCCTGCAGGTCGATGTTGGACAAATCAATCGTTTGGCCCTGGGGCCAACCGGTATTGTCCACGTCCACCTCCCCCCTGCGTTGCCAGGCCTGACCGAGTGCATTGGTGATCGTCAGTCGTGCATCCTGCTGAGGGGACTGTTCGATAGCCAGCACCCAGTTTTGCAAGGTGCGAGTGAGCGAATCAAACTCTCGCTCACGGTTTCTGAGGGTCGTTTCGCGACTGTCGCCCAAGCTCGCGATAAACGAGTCCATCTCCTGCGACGACATCGTGGGGTACAAGTGACGAACCCGTTGCTCAAAAACAGGTCGCCACTGGCTGACGTCAGGGTGATCGCTCAGGGGATAACCAATACGCTCGCCGGACAGGCGTTTGGGTACCCGGAAAAAAGGTTGTCGACGCGGTTGCATTCTCAATAGCGGACGAAGCTGATCACGGGGCAACTGATGCTCGATGATCTTCGTCTTCAGCTGCGCGCCCTGCGCGACATGGGGTAACCCGATGGCTTGACGATGCCGGTCAGGCAAGGCGTGCTGGATCGAGGCGTAAAGATCGTCGGTACCGTGCAAGTGTTCATCGCGCTCATTGCGTGCCTCGTAGAGTCCCTCGCCCACCCGCACCAGCACCTTGCGTTCGGCAGCCTGTTCGGAACCGACACTGGCGCGCAGTTCACCCTCGAGCCCGCGTTCCCGTACTTCAAGGCGGATATCCAGGTGCATCTTGCGCAAGGCATTGTCGCTGACGCCACTGACGTCGGCGATCTGAAGTAATTGATCGTCGGAGAACGCTTCAACCACGGGCCCCATGCGCCGCATCAGCGTCAGGCGATCCCAGGCCAGCGGGCGCTCAAGTGTATGACGCCAGGCACCGGCAGCGTTGTGAGTCAGGACGGGCTGGTAGGCTTGGGGATCGGTCGGATGCTTGATCCGCCACTGTTTCAACGAAGCTTCATAGGTTGTTTCGTAGAGTTGGCCACCGAGCCTGATGCAGGTCTTGCCTTCAACCTCGTACTGCCCCAGGGCATTGGCGGTCACGCCGGGGTCAAGCGCAACGGAACGCTCATAGCCACTCAGGTCGGGTTTCCACAATCGACGCTCGCCATTGGGCAGGGTCACCGGATCCAGGCTTTCGATCACGGGCTCGGCCTTGACCGCGGTCAGTTTGGCCAGTCCCTTACCCGCACCGGTCGTTACGGCGAGCAGGGCCAGGTTTTCCGCCAGCTCCACCAAGTGGGCCTTGGCGGCCTTGCGATCGCCCTCACTCCACTCCACCGCACCGGCAAAGGCTCCGTACAACAGTTGGCCGGTCATCACGACCATCATCAACTCGCCGAACACCGGGATGAACATTGAAACAGCGGTGAGCACCAACATGCCGATATTCAGCAGTCGAGCAAGTTTCTCGGAGCGCACCCTGGCATCGACATCCGCCGTGGGCACGGCGTGGGCTTGCGCATCGGCGATGACCTTGGCGCGGTGCTGCTCGAAGAGATAGTTCCACAGCTCGATGTTATCGCTCCATATCCCGTGGCCCTTGCGGGGAGCACCCGCCGGGACCAGGGCGGGATCGTCATTGGGTTGCTGATTGATCGGCTCGGCGGGCGGCAGTTTTTTGAAGCCGACAAACGGATTGATGCCCTGCGCCAAGGCATTGAAAATCGATGCATAAGGACCCAGCTTCTGGCTCAACGGTGCATTGGATGCATCGTCGGTGAATTCACTGAAATAGTGCGGACGATCCGCATAGTCGACAAACTGGCTGAAAAACCGCTGGTACGCGGTTGGACTGCCGTCCCAAGGTTGCGCGGCATCGCCGGTAGTGAAGCGACGCTTGAACATCGCCGTCAATTCGCTGTAGGTGTAACGCTTGAGGGGATGGTGGGGGTCGTTCGGGATATACAGGATCAGTTCGTCGGAGTAGCGGTATTTTTCGCAAATGCTGAATACTACGCAGCCGGTCATTCTGCGTTTCATCAACGTCAGATCCCGAAACCAGACCGGTTTACCGTTCAGACGGGGATGCACTTCACCGTTGATCACAGACAGGATCATCCTGTAGTCCGCAGGCTCGATATCCTTTTTCAACAGCGCCAGTTCAGCCGCTGCTCGCAAGGCGGTCTTTTGAGCCGCGATGAATTTATGGCGCAGCGCCTGCTCCGCCGCAGCATCGGCCGGTTGCAGGAAGTCTTTGAGATAAACCTGATACTTCGCGCCGATATCCAGCGAGCGACACAAGCCGGTGAATTGCGCCACCGTCAAGGACGTCTTGACCGCCTCGAAGTCGTCCGTCGCCGATTTTTGCGTCAGGAATCCCGACGACTCATCAAAGGCGCCGTCCTCGCATTCCGACGCTTCAAAGTTATGCAACGCAGCCTGCAGCAGCGGCAATTTCAAGACGTCGAACGTCCCGACATCTATTTCAAGGATGCCCATCTCCAGCGGTTGCTTGAGACTGATCAGGGTTTCATTGACGTCCAGTTCGACGTTGAACCGGTCCTTCAGTGCCTTGCTCAGCAAGGGTGCGGCGAAGGTGTCGATGTCCTGGAAGGCCGCCATGGCCTGGTCCAGCCGGATTTGTGCGCTAAAGCTGGCGGTGACGGTGGCGTTCAACGCCTGGCGTTGCTCTGGCGAGGCGCGCAGGTACCAATCCGGCTGGGGCGTATCGTGATCTTTCAGTTCTGTGCGGCGTTGTGGCGTGGCCTGGATCAGCCAGTCGGGAATGGCTTTTTCCAGGAGTGGCCCGTGAATGCTTTTTGTCACAGCGGTTGGTTGACCGGCGGACGGGAGGTTGTCGGACATGGTGTGTCTCCTGTAAATGGGAGCACTAGCACACCATGGCCGACAGCCTCGCTTGCGGTACATAGTTATGGCATCAGCGCCGCGCGATGCAGGTTATCGATACCGAGCTTTACGAGAAAATGCCCTCGATCATTCCAACGCTTTCAAATGCTGTCGATCCGCGGCCGACGTTTTCAAGTACCAATCCGGTATTTCTGCAGTCTGATTCAAGCAGCACTGGCGGCGCATTTTTTTATTGCATCGGGAATCCCCCTCGTTACGCGTTGCTCGTGAACACTCTTTTCAAATTTAGAGGGGCATTCGTCGAGTTGCTTCCTTGCAAATCAGACATGATTCAGACCTTCAAATGAATCGTTAAGCCAATAGCCTATTCATGCGAAGCCAAGGAATGGATATACATCTGTACCATCCCTGAAACGGCTTATCGTGCATCCGCCCTGCGGCAGGTTTACACCCGGCCCAAAGGGGCTACTATTTCGACACACCTCACCTCCACTGCCCCAGGACACCGCCCATGCGTCTATCCGATTTCATTACGCAACAGGCGGACCGTATCGTCGATGAATGGGAGCAGTTCGCCAGCACCATCACGCCTGCGGCCGAATACATGGATCGAGTGGCCCTGCGCGACCACGCCAAGGCCATTCTGCTGGCGGCCGCGCGGGACATGACCAAGCCCCAGAGTGCCAGCGAGCAAATGGCCAAAGCCAAGGGTGAAGGCCCGGAGAAAACCCCAAGCCTGGACGAAGCCGGCGCCAGCCATGGCGAGCTGCGTCATACCGTGGGGTTCGATCTGGTACAGATGACCAGCGAATTCCGTCACCTGCGTGCCTGTGTGATTCGCCTGTGGGTCGACAGCCTGGAATCACCGGATATGACGTACTTCCAGGACATGATCCGCTTCAACGAAGCCATCGACGAAGCCCTCGCCGAATCCACCGCCGCCTATGCCGAACAGGTCAATCGTTCGCGGGATATCTTCCTGGCGATTCTCGGCCATGACCTGCGCGCGCCGTTGCAAGCGGTGAGCATGTCCACCGAATTGCTGATGCGCAAAACGTCGTTGGAAGGCGATGCGCTGACCTGCGCCAACAACATCAAGCGCGGCACCCGGCACATGGCGGCGATGGTCAATGATTTGCTGGAACTGGTGCGCAGTCGCTTGGGCAAAAACCTGCCGATAGACCCCGCGCCCATGGACCTGTCTGCCGTGGCGCATGAGGCCATTGCTCAGGCTTGCGCGGGGAATCCGGAGTGCGATCCGACGTTAAAAGTAGCGGGGGATATGCAAGGCGTCTGGGATGCCGCGCGGCTAAGCCAGTTGCTGCAAAATCTTATCGGCAATGCATTGCAGCATGGCTCGACCAAAGGCGATGTAACGGTGACGCTCAGCGGCGAACCCGACACCGTTCACCTCACGGTACACAACTACGGCGCACCGATTTCCGAGAAGGACATCGGCACGATCTTCGATCCATTGGTGCGTAGCACCGACGAAGAACTGGGCCACCCGTCCACCAGCCTCGGTCTGGGTTTGTTCATCGTCAAGGAAGTGGTGGATGCGCATGGCGGGACGGTTGAGGTCAGTTCAAGCGAAACAGACGGAACGCTGTTCACCGTGGTGCTGCCGAGAAAGGTTTAGACCGTTGCAGTGAGGGAACCTTTGTGGCAGTACCGAGAATTACTCCACCACCAACCGCCCCAACCGCTGCTTCAACATCCGGTTCTCCGCCCGCAACTGCTGGACCTCTTCAAGCAGGTCCAGCGCCAGGGCGACGCCCTCCCAGTCCAGTTCCAGGTCATGGCGCAGCTTGGCCGCGCGCTTGGCCAGCGCCAGTTCGTATTCGGTGAAACGCCAGTCATTGGGCACGGCGCCCTGAGGTTCGAGGATGCCGTGCTCGACGATCTCGATCACGTAGACGTCCGTCAGGTCGGTTGCCTCACAGAATTCTGCCAGGTCCAGTTGAACGATCAGGGGGTTGCTCATGACGGGCTACTCCATGTCTGGGATCAGAAATTTTCTCTGGGGTCGAACGCGGCTTTTTTCGCCAGCTCCTGCCACAGGGCCTTGATGTCATCGTCGGTTTTTTTCGGCATGACGGCCTTCAGTTGCACGAACAGGTAACCGCGCTCACCCGACTTGTTCAACAAGCCATGGCCCTTGGCGCGCATGCGCTGGCCGTTCTGGCTGCCGGCCGGGACCTTGAGGTTGATCTTGCCGGTCAGGGTCGGCACCGCGACTTCAGTGCCCAACGCCAGCTCCCACGGCGCCAGCGGCAGCGTGATGATCAGGTTTTCGCCTTCGACGTCGAATTTCGGGTGTGGCGCAAAACGAATCGTCAGGTACAGATCGCCGTTGGCGCCACCACCGACGCCCGGTGCACCCTGGCCTTTGAGGCGAATACGCTCGCCGTCGGTCACGCCGGCGGGAATTTTCACGTTCAGGCTTTTCGGGGTGTTGCTGACGTGCTGGCCGGCCGCGTTGTACTGCGGTACCTGGAAGGTAACCTTCTTCGATTCGTTCGACAGGGTTTCTTCGAGGAAAACCCCCAGTTCCATTTCCACGTCTTGCCCTCGACGCCCGGTGCTGCGACGTGACTGTCCACCACCACCGAATCCTGGGCCGCGGTTACCGAAAATCGAACTGAAGAAGTCCGAGAAATCGCCAGTGTCCTGGCCACCGCCGCCGAAACCGCCACGGCTCTGCCAGCCCGGTGGTCCCTGGAATGGCTGACCGTGCTGACCATAGCGACGCAGCTCATCGTATTCGGCGCGTTTATCGGCGCTTTTCAGCGCTTCATAGGCTTCAGAGGCATCCTTGAACTTGGCCTCGGCGTCCTTTTCCTTGCTGACGTCGGGGTGGTATTTGCGCGCCAGCTTGCGATAGGCGGCCTTGATCGCCTTGTCGTCCGCCGTCGGCTCCACACCGAGAATCTTGTAATAGTCTTTGAAGTCCATCGCGGGAATCACCATCCGTTATCGAAGTCGCGCCACCTGCCACAGCATGCGCTTGATTACAGCGCAGGGGTTGACCGATCTCAAGTTTGTGACCGGATGGCGCATCAGAAGTTTATCGGCAGCGGGCGGGGCGACTTGCGCTTGCCTCGGGGCTGTCCGGTTGATGCAGGGTAGTTTGGGGGTGATGGCACTTCTTTCAAGCGTTGAATGGCAAGATTTAGCAGATAGTCGGCCTACGATTCTGTGTCGCTCTGGCATACACTGCGCGGCCGTTTTTTAACCGGAACTCGAAAGACATGAAAAACGCATCTCCAGCCCGTGCCGTGGGTATCGACTTTGGCACATCCAACTCCACCGTCGGCTGGCTGCGCCCCGGCATGGAAACGCTGATCGCGCTGGAGGACGACAAGATCACCCTGCCCTCGGTGGTCTTCTTCAATCTCGAAGAACGCCGCCCGGTGTACGGCCGATTGGCGCTGCACGAGTACCTGGAAGGCTACGAAGGCCGACTGATGCGCTCGCTCAAGAGCTTGCTGGGTTCCAAGCTGATCAAGCACGACACCAGCGTCCTGGGCACGGCGATGCCATTCAAGGACCTGCTCGGACTGTTTATCGGTCAACTCAAGAGCCGCGCCGAAGCCGCCGCCGGTCGGGAATTCGAAGAAGTGGTGCTGGGCCGCCCGGTGTTCTTTGTCGATGATGATCCGATGGCGGACAAGGAAGCCGAAGACACCCTGGTGGATGTGGCGCGCAAGATCGGTTTCAAGGAAGTCTCGTTCCAGTTCGAACCGATTGCGGCTGCTTTCGACTACGAGTCGACCATCGAGAAAGAAGAACTGGTGCTGATTGTGGACATCGGCGGTGGTACGTCCGACTTTTCCTTGGTGCGCCTGTCCCCCGAGCGTCGGGGTGTGGATAACCGTCACGAAGACATTCTGGCCACCGGCGGCGTGCATATCGGCGGGACCGACTTCGACAAGCAACTGAGCCTGCAAGGCCTGATGCCGCTGTTCGGCTATGGCAGCCGGATGAAAAGCGGCGCTTACATGCCCACCAGCCACCACATGAACCTGGCGACCTGGCACACCATCAACTCGGTGTATTCCCAGAAGTCGCAACTGGCGTTGGGCAGCATGCGCTACGACATCGAAGACACCGGTGGCATCGATCGCCTGTTCAAGCTGATCGAACAGCGCGCCGGGCACTGGCTGGCCATGCTGACGGAAGAAACCAAGATCGAGTTGACCTATTGCGACAGCCGTCATGTGCCACTGGATCGCATCGAAGCCGGTTTGAGCGTGGAGCTGACCCGTGCGCTGTTCGAATCAGCCATCGACAATCTGCTGGAGCGCGTGCGCAACAGCGTGAGCCAGCTGCTGGCGGATGCCGATGTTCGGGTCGATCAGGTGGATACGGTGTTCTTCACCGGCGGCTCGAGCGGGATTCCGGCGCTGCGTAACAGCATCTCGGCCATGCTGCCGAACGCGCGGCATGTGGAAGGGAACATCTTTGGCAGCATCGGCAGTGGTTTGGCCATCGAAGCCGCCAAGCGCTACGGCTGAGGAGCCGCTTCAAGCTGCAAGCTTCAAGTGGCAAGTAAAAGCAGGAGCGAACACGATCTGCTCCTTGCCCTTACTTGCAGTTTGAAGCTTGCAGCTGCTTCTAGACCATCCCCACCTGCTTCAACTCGCTCTTCAGGTACGCGTAATAAATCGGGCCCGCCACCACCCCCGGCAGGCCGAACGCGGCTTCGAACACCAGCATTGCCAGCAACAACTCCCAGGATTTGGCACTGATCTGCCCGCCGACGATGCGCGCGTTGAGAAAGTATTCCAGCTTGTGGATCACGATCAGGTAACCCAGTGCCGCCACGGCCACCCAGATCGACAATGACAGGCCGACGATGGTGATCAGGGTGTTCGACATCAAGTTGCCGATTACCGGCAACAGGCCGAGCAGGAAGGTCAGGACGATCAGGGTCTTGGTCAGCGGCAACTTAATGCCGAGCATTGGCAGCACGACAGCCAGGAAGATCCCGGTGAAGAAGGTGTTGAGCAGGGAAATCTTGATCTGCGCGAACACGATGTTGCGAAAGGCCTGAACCAGCAGGTGCAGGCGATCGAACAACGCGGCGGCCAAAGGCTTGCGCTTGGTCAGGTCCGGCACGCGCTGCAAGGCGATGATTGCGCCGAGCACCATGCCGATCAACAGCGTCACGAACATGTGCGCCGCATCCTTGCCTACCAGCTGCAAGTCACTGAGGTGTTTACTGATCCACTCGCCTATCGCCACACGAAACTCGGCGGCACTGGCCGGCAGGTAGGCGTCGATGAAGGGTGGCAGTTGCCCGCGAGCGCGGTCGACCACGCCCATGAACTTGTCGAGAGAAGCGCCGGGGTTTTCCGCCTCGTGCAGTAGAAAGCTAAAGGCGCCGGCAAAGATCAGCGCCAGGACACTGACAATCAACGTCCCTAACAATGCCACCGCGAGCCAGCGCGCACGCCGGCCTTCGATCAGCCGTTGCAACTGCGGGGTGAGCATGTTCACCAACTCGAACACCAGCAACCCGGCCAACAGACTGGGCAACAACCGCAGTGGAATCACCAGCAGCAACCCGCCGAAAATGATGACCCAGCTGATGACCAGCAACACTTGACGCTGAGAAAACGTTGGCATACAGCCTCAAAACGAACGGCGTAAAAGGATTGGCAGTCTGCCAGCGATCCGGTGTCAGCACTAGGGATTGTGTGGGACGACCTTGGTCGGGGTTCCGGTCAAGATTTGCAGCGTCCTTACCAACGCCTGCTCGCGAAGGGCCCCCCACAACCGCCACAGAACCCGGATCAATGCCTATTTTTTCTTCAGGCACTCACTCATGAACGCCTTGCGCGCATCGCCCTTGAGGGCCTTGGTCGCAGCGTCTGCATTGCAGGTTTTCATTTTCTCTTGTTGCGGTGTCAGGACTTTACCCGCGTCGTTGGCTGCCGGTGCCGCCTTGAGGCAATTGCTCATGAAGGCCTTGCGCTCCTCGCCCTTGAGGTTTTTTGCGGTAGCGTCGGCGTTGCAGGTGGTCATCTTGTTCTGTTGATCAGTGGCGGCGAAGCCCTGTGTGCAGAGCAACAAACCGATCATCAACAAAGGGGCACGCAACATCTTCATGGAGTTTTCTCCTTGTTGCCGCACCGAGGGGAACGGCCTCGCAGTGTAGTGTAGACAACAGCTGTTACACCTTCCTGTTCTCCAAATGGCTGCGTCGATACTGCTCTGGTGTGCATCCGGCCTGGCGCTGGAACATCGCAATGAACGCCGAACCGGTGCTGTAGCCCATGTCGAAGGCGATTTCCTGGATGCTGCGCTGGCTGTCCAGCGCTTCGATGGCGGCGACAAACCGCAAGCGCTGGCGCCACTCACCGAAGCTCATCCCCAACTCACGGACAAACTGCCGCGCCAAGGTACGCTCGCTCACATGAATGTGCGCTGCCCAATCCGCCAACGGCCGGTTGTCGCCAGGTTCGTTCTGCAGGGCTTCGAGAATGCCAAGCAACGCGACACTACTGGCATAGGGCAGATAACACTCATGCACGGGGGCCTGTTGCAGCTGATCCACCAACACCTGAGCCAGGCGCTGGTCCGCGTCGCGCTCGGGAATCTTCACATCCCGGGCGGCGAAATCCTTGAGGATGGCCTTGAGTATGTCGCTGATGGCCAGGGTGCAGGCTTGCGATGGCAGATCACGGCAAAGGATCGGCGCGAGGCAGACCGCGCGATAGTTGATCGGCTGGTTGCTGTAGAAGCTGTGCTCGGTCTCGGGTGGCACCCACACGGCGTATTGCGGCGGTGACATGAAGCGGCTGCCACCGATCTCCATGTGCAGTACACCATGGGCGGAATATTCCAGGGTGCCCCACGGATGCCGGTGAGCCGAAGCAAAGCGGTGCGCATCAAAATCGGCATAGCGAAAGTACACCGGGGCCGGCAGTTCGCTGAAATCCAGCAGGTCAATGTGTTGACTGGTCATGCTGTCCGGAATCAAGGGTAAGTTGTCTGGATCGAAGTATAGGCTTGTATCCGGACAGAGGATAATTGCCCCTCATTAACGTTCTGGTTTTCCCCGATGCAATACGCTTATCCCCTGCTGGCCATTTTTATCTGGGCCGGCAACACCGTGATCACGAAAATGTCTGCCGGGGCGATCTTCCCCGCGGAAATCGGTTTTTACCGCTGGCTGCTCGCCGGACTGCTATTCACGCCCTTCATGCTCAAACCGGTGATCGCCCACTGGCCGGTCATTCGCCCGCACCTGGGCAAGATTTTCATTCTCGGCGTACTCGGCATGGCGGTCTATCAAAGCCTGGCGTACTTCGCCGCGGCCCTGACCACGGCCACCAACATGGGCATCATCCTGTCCCTGATGCCGCTGATGTCGTTGGCCATGGCAATCATCAGCCTCGGCCAGCGCCTGACCGCCGGCGCACTGGCGGGTGCGGGGCTGTCGTTCGCCGGGGTCTTGGTGGTGGTCTCTTCCGGCAGTCTCGACGTGCTGCTGGAGCATGGGGTGAACCTGGGGGATGCGATGATGCTGGTCGCCACGCTGGCCTATGCGGTGTACAGCACGCTGCTGAAGAAATGGCAGCTGAAGTTGCCGCCTCTGGTGTTGCTGTATTTGCAGGTGCTGGTGGCTGTGGTCGTGCTGTTTCCGCTGTTCCTGGTCTCACCGAAGACCGGCCTGACCCTGCAGAACATTCCGCTGGTGCTGTACGCCTGCTTGCTGGCTTCGATGCTGGCGCCACTGGCATGGATGCAGGCGGTGGTGCATCTGGGGCCGAGCCGGACCACGCTGTTTTTCAATTTGCTGCCGGTGATGACTGCCTTGATTGCGGCGGCGGTGCTGCGCGAGCAATTGGCGATGTATCACCTGGTGGGCGGGATGTTGACCCTGGGTGGGGTGATTCTTTCCGAGCGCTGGACCACGGTGTTGGGCCGTAAAATCAGCGCTGCCTGACCTGTGGCGAGGGGATTTATCCCCTCGCCACAACCCGGTCTAAAGCCCTGCCGCTTCAAGCCTCGCCGCATGTTCGACAAACAGCCTCACCGGCTCGGCCCCCTTCCCCACCAAGCCCAACGACTGATTGACGATGTCGAAGTGATCCAGCGGGTAGTCGTCGCCAATCACCATCCCCAGATGCGAGCTGTAGCGTCCAACCATCCCGTCGCAATGCCCGGCTTCGCGCACGAAGGTTTTGGCGAACAGCCGGCAACTGCGGTTGGTGCCATCGAGCAGGTTGAGTCCGCGGTTGGTTTTTCCCGGCTGCAAGGTGCCGGACCAGGAGTAATAACGCACGCCATTGACCTCTTCCGGCCCCTGTCCGCCCCAAGTCTCGGACAGCCCCTGTGGATAACGTTGATTGAACAGCGCCACGCCTTCGGTGGTGAGTGAGTGGTGAGACGCGTGGATATCCACCGGCAGTTTCGGTCCGCGATATCCGGTTTCCAGCAAGCTCATCAATGCTGCGACCAGACGAAGCACAAAACTCAGCAGCCGGCCACGGGCGCAGTCATGGGGATAATGTCGGTGCAGATAATCCGCCAGTTCCGAACCATGATTCGGCCCCGCCACCGATGTCACCGAGGCCACCCTGTCCGGTCGCTTGGCAGCCGCATAGCGGGCCGTTAGCGAACCCTGGCTGTGGCCGATCAGGTTGACCTTCTCGGCCCCCGTTTCGCGCAGAATCTCCTCGATTCGCGCCAGCAATTGTTCACCGCGCACTTCGTTGGAGTGGAGCGGTGAGACCTGCACCGCAAACACCACTGCACCGCCCTGGCGCAGTGCGGTAATGATCCCGTACCAGTACGGATACAGCAGCAACCGCACAAACCCGAGCATTCCCGGGACCAGCACCAACGGATAGCGAGGGGCGAAACCTTGCGACATGGGCGGACGTCCTTGTGATCGGGGCTTGTGAATGAGGCTTGATGCAAGGCGAGATGCAAGACATCCGCCAAGCTAAGCCAGCGAACATGACAACTCGACGACCATTTTATGACATCAACCCTACTTCAACCCCACTACCCCCGCCACAATCAGCCCGACTGACAGCAACTTGACTGCGGTCAGGCTTTCGCCCAGCAACGCAAACCCGAGAAATACCGTGCCCAGCGAACCGATGGCAGTCCAGATCGGGTAAGCGATGCTCACCGGCAACTCGCGCATGGCCAGCGTCAGGAAGTACACCCCACCCACCGCCGCCACCACGGTGATCAACGAGGGCCACAGTCGGGTGAAGCCCTCGGCGTACTTCATGCCCATGGCGAAGGTCACTTCGAACCCGGCGGCGATCAGCAAGAACAGCCAGGCCATCTAGAACTCCCTGGCCAGCGCCAGCAGACGCTGTTCGGCCTCGGCGGCGGAAACCTCGAAGGTGCGCGCCGCGGACTCTTCGCCCTCCGCCGCGACCACCGTGACATCGGTGATACCGATAAAACCCAGTGCCGTTCGCAACAAGGGGTCGGCGTGATTCATGGCTTCCAGCTCGCCGCCCGGTCCAAAACCGAAGCCGCCGCGACTGGTGATGATCAGTGCTTTTTTACCCCGCACCAGCGGTTCATATTGGGCGATACCGTTGTCGAGCGTGTGATTGAAGGTCAACCCAAGCCGCACAATCTGATCGATCCAGGCCTTCAAGCCGCTGGGGACGCTGAAGTTGTGCATCGGTGTGGAAATCACCAGCACGTCATGGTCCAGCAGCTCACCGACCAGTTCATCGCTGAACGCCAGGTCGGCCTGCATTGACAGCGGTCGAGCCTCGGGTTTGGGGTAAAACGCTGCAGCCACGAACGCCTCGTTGACCGGCGGAATCAACGCGCGGCCAACCTCCCGGCGGGTCAGTTGTGCGTGGGGGTTGCGCGCTTGCCAGGCTGACAAAAACATTTCGGCCAAACGCCGGGAGTGCGAGCGCTCACCACGTGGACTGGCATGAACAGCAAGAATCTTACTCATCTGAATCTCCTTGGGACTAAACTAAAACTGCTTGTGGCTTGCAGCTTGAAGCTCGCAGCTGGCCCTATTCAACTGAACAAAAATCAGTCTGGGTGAGTTAATTTCATCCATGGAGCATTCAATGTTTGCCTCGCTACCGCTGACCGCCCTGCGCGCCTTCGAATCCGCTTCACGCCTGCTGAGCTTCAAGGCCGCCGCCGAAGAACTGTCGGTGACCCCGACGGCGGTGTCCCATCAGATTCGCTCGCTGGAGACGTGGCTCGGCGTGCCGTTGTTTGAGCGCCTGCCACGTCGGGTACGGCTGACCGACTGCGGCGAACGGCTGTTCCACAGCCTGCATGGCGCTTTTCTGGAAGTGGCGCAAAGCGTCGACACCCTGCGCCCCCAACGCAGCGGCACGAACCTGACGATCTCCACCACCGCCGCCTTCGCCGCCCTGTGGCTGGTACCTCGCCTTGGGCGCTTTTACGCCCGCCATCCAAACATCAGCCTGCGCCTCGATACCCATTGCGAAGTCATCGATCTGCATCAGGACGCCAGCGTCGATCTGGTGGTGCGCTATAGCCTCGATGACTATCCGAACCTGTATGGGTTGTGCCTGTTCGACGAATCCTTCGGCGTCTATGGCTCACCAGAGCAAGTGAGCCTGGCCACTACTCGCACGCCAACGCTGATCAGCGTGCGCTGGCACAACTCCAAGCTCTATGCCCACGGCTGGGAGGCCTGGTGCGCACAGGCCGACGAGACCTGGCTGACCGGCCAGCCCGCCGTGCGGGAATACGATGAAGAACATTACGCCCTGCAAGCGGCGATCGCCGGGCAAGGTCTGGTGCTGGCGAGCAACATTCTGGTCTCCGAAAGCGTTGCCAGCGGTGTGCTGGTGCCTTATCGGGGCGATGTGCAGGTGGATGGCGCCGGATACAGCGCACTCTGTGTACCGGGGCGTGAGCGACATCCTCCGGTTCGAGCGTTTTTTGCGTGGTTGCGAGAAGAGGCACTTGGCTCGGGACAGACCGCGCGTTGAGCCTCAAAGATAAGTCACTCGACATTTAGATATAAAAGATTGAGCACCTCTCCATTAAAAACACAACCCGAAAACCTGATAGATAGAAAATAACTCAAGATCTAACACCTCATCCCATATTTAAAGTTACAAACGTTAAATGGACTTTTTTTCGGAGAAAATTAATCTAAAACCGTAACCAACCGGTTGCTTACATAATCAAGTAAAGGACTACACTCATGTTCCTGGAACAACGACTCGAATTTGTCGACTCCCTTCCAACGCTACCACTGATAACAATGCCACGAGCATTCTCCGGCACTTCTGAAGACCAGCCCGCATACGACATAAACAAACCAAACGCCAGCGCACTGCCAGGCACAATCGATGTGTTTATGCCAGGTGTTTCGCAACAACTGATCGAGGATGTCAACATCTGCAAGTTAATAATGCAAAGGGACGCAGATAGATTATATCCAAATGACACGCAGTTATTTGAATGGTACAAACACTATGTTACCGGTTTGAGCAAGCTGGGCTGGATCATTCAAGCCAAGGACATTCAAGAGACCACTATCCGAAGAGTTGGATTAACGATGGATCAGGTTGCCCTGGAAGTTGCCAAGGGGTTGATTGGTGCAAATAGTGCTCAAATCCTTGCAAACGTCGGCAAACAGGCAGTAGAGGCTGTACAGAAAAATCCTCGAGCCATCGATATTTTTAACCGAAATTCCAAGCTTGGAAAACAAGCCAAGTTCGACATCGCTCCCGTTTGGGTTGATGGTAACGGACAAGCGAACATGGTCCTTAACTGCATATCCCTCGATGCAAGGGAAAGCACCCGTGGCATCCTGTTCTGGAAATCCACAAGGCAATCCACCACCATCAAGACCGGGGCCGTGCGAACATATCTGGACAACCGGGTATTCTCTGGCATTCGCGAACTACTGTACAAAAAATTCAGCAAGCAAGCTGAGCAATTCATCGAAGGGCTAAATTTCTAAGGGAACAAAAATCTAGAAATCCATATATTAAATGCCAAACCAGAGCCCCAACAATCATGGACACATCTCCGTTTGATATTTACCTGATCAGAGGCAATATAACCGTTTTCTGCGGTCCCCACACCGAAGACTTTAAGAAAGACGTTTTGAACTCCAGTCTGTTGAGCGATCTCGCTTCAGGGTCGAAACACTCACACTGCGAGCTTTCGTGGTCCGAGTACGTTTCCACGATCAACAAGTTAGGCTGGATTACCAAGGGCCGAGAGTTCAAGCGTTGCGAATTTTCCGCGAAAACCCTGTTAAAGACGGTGGAAACATGTGCAGAAACCTCCCTGACAAAAGTGGAAAAACAAACATTACACAATGCTTTTTTGCAACTGAGTAAACCGCCCACCCAATCGCCTGTTACCAACGTAATTCTTGATAGACTCCGAGCCAATACATTTGATCCCGGCGTAAAAATCATCGCTTCAAAGCAGACACCGGTCGCCACTTCAACCCGGCTAACCATTGTTCGCAACAATGCAAACATCATTAGCCTGCGGATTGCATTTCAAGCAAATGATGGAATCAACGCTGATATTCTGAACCAGCCAGTCCTCAGTTCCATCAAAGATGGAAAATCCAACATGTGGTTATTGGTGAGCTCGCTGGATGCGCGTGAGTACGACAAGATCAGAGCTGCTGTCATAAAAAAAATCGGCGATCACATCAACACAGACGTGCTGCACGTTCCAACGCCTACCCTTGCTGGCTGAGAATCTGCCGCAGTTTATGCTTGATCGCGCTCGGACTTGTTCTGCGGCAGCGATCAAGCATTTTTCAACTCGCCTCAGTTTCTCACCGTCTTCGGCGCCTTGCCCGCTTTCATCTGCTCCAGCAACGGCGCGCACTGATTCGGCTCGCCGCCGCTCGGCGCCACCAGCGCCAGCAACCCTGCCGCGGGTGCCGCGATCACCCCCAGCGCCACCATCCCGGCGCCGCGCAACATCAAGGGTACGGCTTTTACCCCGGCTTCGGGCTTGATGAACTTGCCACGCACGTACAGCGGCGAACGCAGTGAAATCAAGCGCCAGCCCTTGGATTCCGGGGTAATGGTCAGGTCCAGTTGCTCGGTCGCCATGTTCGCCGTGCCATCGACATAGACAATGGCGTTTTCGGTGTCGAAGACGAACAACCGCGTGGTTGCCAGACCGCTCCTGATGTCGAAGTCGGCCGCTGCGCAGTTAATCTTCACTTCCTTGTCGCCAAAAATCCTGCCCACTACGTAGTTGCCGACGTTCAACCCGGCCAACTCCATCAACTCGCGACTGATCGCCCCGTCGTTGATCAGCATTTTCAGGTTGCCATTGGCGCTGCCCAGCAATTTGGCCACCGAATTGCCGCGCCCGGTGATGTCGGCATCACCATTAAGCTCGCCGAAACTGGTTTTCATCGGCTCGAAGGTCGGGAACAACTGCTTGAGCTTGAAACCCCGCGCGGTGAGCTTTGCGTTGCCTTCCAGGGGTTCAGTGCGACCGTTCAGACGAATTTGCGCATCCAGCTTGCCCCCTGCAACGCCGAATCGCAGCGGCTCGAGACTCAGCACGCCATCGGTGAGCACCAAGTGGGTATAGAGGTCGTTGAACGGCAGTTTTTCGCTGTGGACGATGCGCTTGCCGGTGAACTCGACATCCGCGTCCATATCGCGCCAGCGCTCGGTCTTGAACGCTTCGACCGGCAGTACCTTGTCCGCCGGCTGCTTGCTCTCTCCGCCACGGGTCTTTTGCTTGGCATTGGAATCGGCACCGATCAACGGGGCCAAGTCGGTAAACAGCAGCTGATTGGAAAGCAATGAACCGCTGAGTTTCGGTCGCGGCTGACTGGCGACATAACTCAAGTTGCCATGAATGTCGCTGGCGCCGATCTTGCCGTTGAACGCTTCATAGCGGAAGACTGCGCCCCCCGGCTCATGCAACTTGGCAATCAAGTGCCCGTCGGTGGCGTACGGCGGCGTATCCGGCAGGGTCACGCCAGTCAGCGGGTAGAGATTGCCCAGGCTGGTTCCGGCCAGCTTCAGGCGCAGGTCCAGGGCACCCAGGTTCATCGGATCCGTCAGGGTACCCGCCAATTCGACGCTGGTGTCGGCGATCTTTACCTGGGCTTGCAGCGGAAATGGCCGCGCCGCATCTTGCAAGGCCAATAAGCCTCCGACTTTGCCCTGCCCCGCGAGTTTCTGACCGTGATACTGACCTTTGACCTTCAAGGCAAAGGCGTAGTCCTGCGGTGATGTGCCCTTCTCCCGGGCGGCTTTCGCGGTTTTGTCGCCGACAATCTCGCTGAACGGAATCGGTTTGCCCAACGGGTCGATCAACACGTCGAGCTGGGTCTTGAGGCTTTGGTCGTCGAGGGTGACATGGCCTTTGTCGAAACCGATTGCACCGATATCCATCACCCAAGGTGATGGTTCGGCGTTCGGGTCTTTCGGATCGAACTTGAACGTCCAGTTGGCACGGCCGTCGGCCAGCCGTTGCAGTTCGGCATTGGGTTCTGTGAGGTCGATACGCGGAATCACCACACGCTGTGCCAGCAAGGCCAATGGTGAGATGCGCAGCTCGACGCGTTTGAGGCTGGCCATCTGTGGCGCCTTCGACCAATCCGGATTGCCCAGGCTCAAATCTTCGGCCACCACGTGCGGCCACGGTACCCAGGCTCGCCAGCCGCTCTCATCAAGCTCGCGGCGCCAGACCACCGCCAGGTTGCCGTTGATGGCGAATGGACGGTGCAACTCTTCAGAAACCTTGGCATTGAGCGACGGTTTGATCCGGTTCCAATCAAAGAACACGATGATCAGTACCAGCACCGCCAGCAGCACGACCAAGCTGGTGAAGGTCCAGGCGAGAATGTTACGAGTGCGCGTCATTGCACAGGGCTCCTGATACGACTGAGCGCCCCGACTGCGACGCACATGAAAAACGCTGGGCCAGAACCGGCCCGCTATGGAATCTACGACTGGAAAACTGCGGGCAGGTTTAATCGAAAAACAGATTTTGCCGCAATCGACCGCTCGAGTGCCGTGCCTCCTTCCCCTCCTGCGTTACCGCACCCGCACTTTTGCGTGGCGCAAGTGAGTCGAAAATACCCACCTCGGTGCACCGCAAAGCCCCGGTTTAGAAGGCCTGCAGAGAACAATCAATTCCGTTGATTATTAACATTGCGTTTATGAACTTTTATATCGACTTATCGAGAGTAGCATTGCCTTCGTACCCAATTTATCGCCCTCCCACGGAGCACCCGATCATGAAACGCCAATTGTTGCTCAGCCTTACCCTTTCTATGTTGACCAGCACTGCTTTCGCACTGCCGGCCGCTGACCAGGCTACTCCGCAAGTCAAAGACAGCCACTCGGTATTCAGCCAAACCGTCGCCGCCGATGGTTCCGACCGTACTCCAGGCCAAACCCTTGCCGAAGGTGGTAACGATCGCCTGAAAGAAAAAGGTCTGATCACCGAAGATGGCTACGATCAAACCCCACAAGGTCAAACTGTTGCCGAAGACGGCTACGACCAGACCCCACAAGGCCAGACTGTTGCTGAAGATGGCTACGACCAGACGCCTCAAGGTCAAACCGTTGCCGCTGACGGCTCGGACCGCACCCCAGGTCAAACCCTCGCCGAAGGTGGTGGTGACCGCGTAATCGAACGCAACAGCACCATGAGCTAACCCCATGGTGGCCCTGAAGAAAAGCCCAATCACCGGATTGGGCTTTTGATTTTCTGGTTCCTCGCTTTATAGACGCCGCTCATCTCCCGCTGGATCTCCTTATCCCCGTTCGACGCCGGCAAAGCCGATTTGCTAGAGTGCGCCGCTCTCCTTCTCCAGAAAACGCCTTTGTAATGCTGCCCCGCGCCGAACAGAAACAACAGACCCGCAACGCCCTGATGGACGCTGCCCGCCATTTGATGGAAGGTGGCCGAGGATTCGGCAGCCTGAGCCTGCGTGAAGTGGCGAAAACCGCCGGGATTGTCCCGACCGGTTTCTACCGACATTTCGCCGATATGGATGAATTGGGCCTGGTGCTGGTCAGCGAGGTCGGCCAGACCTTCCGTGAAACCATTCGCTTGGTGCGACACAACGAATTTGTCATGGGCGGTATCATCGATGCGTCGGTGCGGATCTTTCTCGATGTGGTCAGTGCCAACCGATCACAATTTCTGTTTCTTGCCCGCGAGCAATACGGCGGTTCGCTACCGGTGCGTCTGGCCATCGGCCGTTTGCGCGAAGATATCAGCTCGGACCTGGCTGCCGACCTGTCGCTGATGCCAAAGCTGCAACACCTGGACATCGCCGACCTGAGCGTGATGGCGGACCTGATCGTTAAAAGCGTGTTCGCCACCTTGCCGGACATCATCGATCCGCCGGCCGAGGCATTGCCTGAACACCTGACGCCTCAGGCGAAGATTACCCAGCAGTTGCGCTTTATCTTTATCGGCCTCAAGCACTGGCAAGGTCTCGGCAGCACTGAGTAACCCGCTTCTGCCCCTGACGGTACACAACTCCCTGTGCGAGCCTGCTCGCGAAAGCGGTTGTCCACTCAACATCAAGGCAACTGAGCCGCCCCATTCGCGAGCAAGCTCGCTCCCATAGAAAAGCCAAGCCGCCCCACGCTGGTGCAATACAAAATCCTCTTGCACCAACATCACTCAAAACCCACGCCCCAACAAACCTCGACCTACACATCCCTCAGGCATTTCCTACACGCCACCCCGATTGGCAAGCCCCTTGCTCTAGCCTGAGCATTGTCCATTGCTGGAAGCTTTCCGATGCTGGTGATTCATCGCAGAATCGACCCTCAACCCGTCTGGGCCGCCGAGTTGCACCTGACGTTCGAAGCCCGGAGCAAAAGCCGTTTGCGCTGTTTCAGTGCCGAAGGTGAAGACGTCGGCCTGTTTCTGGAGCGCGGTCAATCGCCACTGCATGACGGCGAATGTCTGCAAGCCGAAGACGGGCGCATCGTCCGCGTTTGCGCCCGCCCGGAACAGCTGCTGCACGTCACCTGCGCCAACGCTTTCGAATTGACCCGAGCCGCCTATCACCTGGGCAATCGCCACGTTGCCTTGCAGGTTGGCGACGGCTGGCTGCGCCTGCTCGATGATTACGTACTCAAGGCCATGCTCGAACAACTTGGCGCCACCGCCGAAAGCATCGAAGCGCCATTCCAGCCGGAGCACGGTGCCTATGGCGGCGGCCATCATCACTCGCGCCATGGTGATGAAGACTTCAACTACCCGCCCAAACTGCACCAGTTCGGCGTGCGCCCATGAACCGCGCCTGGGCGCTGCTGCGTCTGGCCAGTCCGCAATTGCCGATCGGCGGCTACAGCTATTCCCAAGGCCTGGAAATGGCGGTGGAGAACGGTCGGGTGCACGATCCGGACAGTGCGCGGCGCTGGATCAGTGATCAATTGCTGCTCAATCTCGCCTGCTTCGAAGCCCCGCTGCTGCTTGCTCATTGCATGGCCGCCTTCGAGGAAAACTGGAGCGAACTGCTGCAACGCTGCGAAGAACACCGCGCCAGCCGGGAAACCCGTGAGTTGCATCAGGAGAGCCGGCAGATGGGCTATTCCCTGCAACAATTGCTCTACGGTTTGCCGGAGCTGGACGCAACGGCACGCGCCTTTCTGGCTCAGCGCCCCGAACCGCACTTGGCCCTGGGCTGGGCGCTGGCCGCTCGCGCCTGGCAGATCAGTCCGCAGGATGCATTGGCCGCATGGCTCTGGAGCTGGCTGGAAAACCAGTTGGCGGTATTAATGAAAACCCTGCCGCTGGGCCAACAAGCTGCCCAGCGCCTGACCAGCGAATTGCTCCCGTTGGTGCAGCAAGCCCAGCAGAACGCCACCGCCATCAACCCCGAACACTATGGCAGCGCCGCTTTCGGCCTGTCCCTGGCGTGTATGGCCCACGAGCGCCAGTACAGCCGTCTGTTTCGTTCCTAGGCCCCCTTATTTTGGCCGCTCTATTTTGGAGAACCACATGAACACACAACCCCTGCGCGTCGGCATCGGCGGCCCGGTCGGCTCCGGTAAAACCGCCCTGACCCTGGCCCTGTGCCTGGCCCTGCGCGATCGCTACAACCTGGCTGTCGTGACCAACGATATCTACACCCGCGAAGATGCCGACTTTCTGGTGCGCAACCAGGCTCTGGCGCCAGAGCGGATCATTGGCGTGGAAACCGGTGGCTGCCCGCACACGGCGATCCGCGAAGACGCCTCGATCAACCTCGAAGCCGTGGATCAGTTGAACCGCCGCTTTCCCGGCCTGGACCTGATTCTGGTGGAGTCCGGTGGCGACAACCTGTCGGCGACCTTCAGCCCTGAACTTTCAGACCTGACCATCTATGTAATCGACGTTTCGGCCGGCGACAAGCTGCCACGCAAGGGCGGACCGGGGATCTGCAAGTCCGATTTGCTGGTGATCAACAAAATCGACCTGGCGCCGCTGGTAGGCGCGTCGCTGACCCTGATGGACAGCGACACCACGCGCATGCGCAACGGCAAGCCCTTCGTCTTCAGCAACCAGAAAACCGGCCAGGGCCTCGAAGAAATCATCGCCTTCATTGAACGCCAGGGTCTGCTGAGCGCGGCCTGAACCCCATATTCACAAGGAAGCTTATCCATGACACTGAATCGCATCCTGGGCGCCCTGGCCCTTCTGCTGACCCCGGCTATCGCCTTCGCCCACCCGGGTCATGGTGACAATGGATTGATCGCCGGCATCAGTCACCCGATCGGCGGCCTCGACCACTTGCTGGCGATGCTTGCGGTGGGACTGTGGGCAGCACAACAGAAAGGCGCGGCGCGTTGGGCGCTGCCGTGCACGTTTGTCGGCACCATGCTGTTTGGCGGGCTGCTGGGTTTTGAAGGCCTTAACCTGCCGGCACTGGAAGGCGGGATCGCCGCGTCTGTGTTGGCGTTGGGTCTGGCGGTGGCCCTGGCGGTGCGTCCGCCGGTGAGCATAGCGGTTGCCGCAACAGCGCTGTTCGCGCTGTTCCATGGCGTGGCACATGGGTTGGAGTTGCCGGATATGTCCAGCCCGTGGGCGTATGCAACAGGGTTTGTGGTGGCAACGGCTGTTTTGCATGCGGCGGGTTATGCCGTGGTGCGGGTCTTGCCGCAAGCGGCAGCTCCGCTGGTTCGGCTGGCGGGCGCGGCTTCGGCGGCGACTGGGGCCTGGTTGTTGGCGGGTTGATCCTTTACTGCCTGTGATGGCCTCATCGCGGGCAAGCCACGCTCCCACAGGTTTTGTGTTGTCCGCAATCCTGTGGGCGCGAGCCTGCTCGCGATGAGGGCCTGACAGACACCGCGTCCCTCAGGCCTGTTAACATGTCGCGCAATCAAACCTGCCGTGACGACGCCAGCCAATGCCGCATGTTCCTCGCTCCGCCTCCCAGCCTGAACTGACCGCGCTGTTCACCTCGGTGCAACAGCACTTCCAGGACGTGATCGTGCCACTTTGGCAAGGCCCCGGCTGGAATGCCGACATGGCGCTGCCTTATGAGGCGCTGGACGCCAAACATCAGCCACTCCCTGCGCAGCGTTACCGGGCCATGGCTTGCGCACGGCAGTTGTATCTGTTTGCCAGCCTGATCGGTCAGGTACCGGCGGCTGAAGAGCGTGCAGCGGCGCTGTTCCGTTCCCTGCAACGGCATTTTCACGACGCCGAGCACGGTGGCTGGTTCTACAGCATCGATCCGCACGGAGCGCCGCTGGATCAACGCAAAGACCTTTACACCCACGCTTTCATCCTGTTCGCCTGCGCCCATTACTGGGACAAAGTCCGCGAACCGCTGGTGGAGTCGGTGCTCAACGCCGCCCTGGAAGTGATTGCAAGACGCTTCGCCACCGGCGACGGTCTCTACGAAGCCTGCCTCGATCGTGACTGGAGTACCTTGCAAACCGGCCCATTGCAGAATCCGTTGATGCACTTGGCCGAAGCCTTCCTCGCCACATTATCCGTTCGCGAAGACCTCGCCGCACAACGGGCACTCGCGGAATTATGCACAGCCATGCAAAAAGGTTTTATCGATCCGAAGCACGGCGTGTTGATGGAAAAACCACTGGGCGCTGTGGATAACTGGTTTGAACCGGGGCATCAGTTCGAATGGTATTTCCTGCTGGAGTCTTCTGATTTGCTGCGCGGTTCGAAACTGCACACTTCGCTGGAGCGCGCGTTTGCCTTCACCGAGCAATTAGGTGTAGATCAACAGACCGGCGCCGTGCGGGCCATGCTCGACCTGGGGCCAAATGGCGGCTCTCGGGACGCTACCCAGCGAATCTGGGCGCAGGCCGAGTACCTGCGCGCGTTGACGCTGCGCCCGGACAGCGAAGCCACGGTGTTGCGTCAATTGCAGGCGTTGCAAAAGAGCTCGCTGCACGCAGGCGGGTGGTACGAGTGCCGTGACGAGCAGGGGGAAGTGAGTCGTCGGGATATGCCATCGACCACGCCCTACCACCTGGCGACCTGCTATGCCGGGTTGGCCGATTATCTTCGCTGACTGATAAATCGCTTTGGCGAACAGTCTTGCTCCCACATTGGAATGCACCTCCCTGTGGGAGCGAGCCTGCTCGCGAATAGCCGTTATGCGTTTTTGCCACCACTGCGATCAATCGCAAACCCGGCCCAACTCTGGCTGACCGGCATCAACTCCAGGCTGTTGATGTTGATGTGTGCCGGAGCATTGAGAATCCAGAAAATGGTGTCGGCGATATCCTGCGGCTGGATCGGTTCGGCACCGGCGTAGGTGGCGTTGTAACGCTCCTGATCGCCGCCAAAACGCACCAGCGAAAACTCACTCTCGCACAGACCCGGCTCGAGGTTGCTAACCCGCACGCCAGTGCCTTGCAGATCACAGCGCAGGCTCAGGGAGAACTGCTGGACGAATGCCTTGGTCCCGCCATACACATGGCTGCCCGGGTACGGATAATTGCCGGCGACGGAACCCAGGTTGACGATACCGGCTCCTCTACCGTGGGCGATCAGGCGTGGGAGCAGCAAGCGCGTGCTGTACATCAGGCCTTTGATGTTGGTATCGACCATGGTGTCCCAGTCGTCCAGGCTGCACTTGGGCGCCGGATCAGCTCCCAAGGCAAGGCCTGCATTGTTAATCAGCCCGCGCAGCTTGGCGAAAGAGGGTGGCAGGTTGGCGATAGCTTCTTCCATAGCCTTGCGGTCACGCACGTCGAGCACCAGGCCATGCACCTCGGTTTGCTTCGACAGTTCGGCACACAGCGCGTTGAGGCGTTCTTCACGACGGCCGGTCAGCACCAGTTTCCAGCCGGCCTCGGCAAAACGACGGGCACAGGCTTCACCAAAACCGGAGGTCGCGCCGGTAATAAACAGGGTGTTGGACATCGTGTTCTCCTTGCTTGGACTGAGGGTCCGCCATTGGAATAGAAAATCAGCAAGCAGCATGCCCGGCCTTGCCCACAGCGGCAACCACTGCCAAATCTGTACAAAAAACGACCAACCCACGCCACACCTTGTGCACCGTGGCTTGCAGACAGGTGCGCGCACCTTATCCACAGCCCCATCCACACATTCCGGGGGCAAGTCGAAATGCTGCAAGCCGCTATCCACAAGGCTTTGCGAGAGATTACAAAACTTTTTCGCTTGACCCTCGTCGTCCAGCCGTGTAGCCAACGGCCATATTCTCGACCAGCCGGTCAATCCGACGGTGGCCGCGAGCCAGTAACCACGGCCTTCAGCCGAGTCTTTCCAGAGTTTAACCACAGACTTATCCACAGGCTTTCCCACACCCGTTTTCAGCAGTTTCACCCCCAAGAAAGTAGTTGACAAAACCGGCCTCAAGGCTCGCAAAAGCGCCTGATCAAAAAACAACCACAGCGCTGAAGCCCCCGGATTCAGAGGCTTACAGCCAGCTACACCCACGTTATTCACAGCCAGCTCCACAGCAAACGGGGACAAGTCAAAACCGTGACAAAACAACTATTTGCAGCGGCTTTATGTCGCGCTTTGGGAGCTTGCGAATATTGTTTTCCACAATTTCCCAAGACCGCACCACCATCCCCTCTGGGAGCGAGCCTGCTCGCGAAAGCGGTCTGTCTGTCACATCCATATTGAGTGTGCCGACGCCTTCGCGAGCAAGCCCGCTCCCACAGGTTTTTTGCGGTTTATCGAGATGTAAAAAAGCCCCGGAGATTACTCGCCGGGGCTGTGGATACTTCAGTAACGAATCAATGCCCGCCAAGATAAGCGTTACGCACATCCTCGTTGACCAGCAGTTCCTTGCCTGTGCCGCTCATGCGGATCTCGCCGTTGACCATCACATACGCCCGATCCGACAGCCTGAGGGCGTGGTTGGCGTTCTGCTCCACCAGGAAGATGGTCATGCCGGTCTTTGCCAGTTCCCGCAGGGTGGCGAAGATCTGCTTCACCACGATGGGGGCCAGGCCCAGGCTCGGCTCGTCGAGCAGCAGCAACTTGGGCCGGCTCATCAACGCCCGGGCGATGGCGAGCATTTGCTGCTCACCGCCGGACATGGTCATGGCGCGCTGGGTGCGCCGCTCTTCGAGCCGCGGGAACAGCTCGAACATGCGTTGCATGTCTTCCTTGGCGTATTTATCGCCGATCGGAATGGTGCCCATCAGCAGGTTTTCCTCGACGGTCATGTCGGGGAACACCCGCCGGCCTTCCGGCGATTGCGCGATGCCGTTGGACGCGATGTAGTGCGACGACTTGTGGGTAATGTCCACGCCTTGGTAGAGGATCTGCCCGTCCGCCGCCCGCGGCTGGCCGAAGATCGACATCAGCAGGGTCGACTTGCCGGCGCCGTTGGAGCCGATCAGGCTGACCGTTTCACCTTCGTTGATGTGCAGCGAGACTTTCTTCAGAGCCTGAATCGGCCCGTAAAACACGTCCAGCGCCTTGAGTTCGAGGATGGGTTTACTCATACCACCTCCTCTTCGTCGGCGCCCAGGTACGCGGCAATCACTTTCGGGTCGTTGCGGATGTCATTGGGGCCGCCCTCGGCGATGACAACGCCGTGGTCCAGCACCACGATGTGGTCGGAAATACTCATTACCATGCCCATGTCGTGTTCGATCAGCACCACGGTCAGATCGTGCTCGTCGCGCAGCAGCCGGATCATCGCGCTCAGCGCTTCGGTTTCCTGAGGGTTGAGGCCGGCGGCCGGTTCGTCGAGGCAGATGATCTGCGGACGGGTACACATGGCCCGGGCGATCTCCAGGCGACGTTGTTGGCCGTAGGACAGCTCACCGGCCAGACGGTTGGCGCAGTCCACCAGGTCCACCACTTCCAGCCAATAGAACGCGTGGTCCAGGGCGTCGCTTTCGGCCTTGCGGTAGCCCTTGGTGTTGAGGATGCCCGCAAGCATGCTGCGGTTGACCCACATGTGCTGAGCCACCAGCAGGTTTTCCAGCACCGACATTTCCTTGAACAGGCGAATGTTCTGAAAAGTCCGCGCCAGCCCGGCCCGGTTCACCAGATGAGTACCACCGAACGCTTTGTAGAACAGACGACTGGCGAAGGTTTTCGGTGAGACAAAATCGGTCGGTTTGAACGATTCGCCCAGCAACTTGATGACGTTGGTCTGCTGGCCACGCACGTTGAGTTCGATCTTGCCGCCGGAGGCCTTGTAGAACCCGGTCAGGCAGTTGAACACGGTGGTCTTGCCGGCACCGTTGGGGCCGATAAGGGCGAAGATCGAGTTGCGCTTGACCTTCAGGCTGACATCGTTCAACGCCTTGATGCCGCCGAAGTGCATCATCAGTTTTTCGACACTGAGTACGACTTCGCTCATGGCGCTACTCCTTTACGCGGGGTCACACCGGTACGGCTGATCCGAATCAGTCCGCGCGGTCGCCAAATCATCATTAACACCATCAGGATGCCGAACAGCAGAACGCGGTATTCGGCGAAGCCACGCAGCAGTTCCGGGGCTACGGTCAGTACGAAAGCCGCAATGACCACACCGATGGTCGAGCCCATGCCGCCGAGCACCACGATGGCGAGGATCAGGGCCGATTCGAAGAAGGTGAACGAAGTCGGGTTGACGAAGCCTTGGTAGGTGGCGAAAAACACGCCGGCCAGGCCCGCCGTCGATGCACCGATGGTGAACGCCGAGAGCTTGACCAATACATGGTTCAGGCCCATGGAACGGCAGGCGATTTCGTCCTCACGCAGTGCCTCCCAGGCACGGCCTACAGGCATCTTGACCAGTCGATGCTTGATGTACAACACAGCCAGCACGACCAGGAACAACACCGCGTAGATGAAGTAGTACTTCACGTCGGGGTTGTAGGCCAGACCGAAGAACTCATGGAACGGCACACCACCGTCTTTCGCACGCTTGCCGAACTCGAGGCCGAAGAAGGTCGGCAGCGGCGCAGGCATACCGTTCGGGCCGCCGGTCAGGGTCAGCCAGTTGTTGAGGACCAGGCGGATGATTTCACCGAAGCCCAGGGTCACGATCGCCAGGTAGTCACCGTGCAAACGCAACACCGGGAAGCCAAGGATGCAACCGGCCAGCCCGGCGGTGATCGCCGCCAGCGGCAGCACCGTCCAGAAACCCAGGCCCAGGTACTGATAACCGAGCGCCAGGCCGTAGGCACCAATGGCGTAGAACGCCACGTAACCCAGGTCAAGCAGGCCGGCCAGGCCGACCACGATGTTCAGCCCCAGGCCCAGCAGCACGTAGATCAGCCCGAGGATAACCACGCCCAGCACGTAGGAGTTGGAGAAGAACGGGAACACCACGGCGATGGCGATCATCAGCGGGATGATCCAGCGCAGGCGCGATTTGTAATCGGGCGCCAGTACGTGCACCCCGGAGCCGGTGGTTTCAAAGCCTTCGAGAATTCTCAGGCCCTTGGGCGTCTGCAGGAACGTGCTCAAGGCAAAGCGACCGGCCATGACGATGGCAACAATCCACGCCACCCGGGTCGATTCCAGGTTGAAGCCGTAGCCGTCGAGCACAACACCGACAATCGGCCCGAATACGATCAGGGCCACAAGCCCGGCAAGGATCGCGTCAACCAGACTTTTCTTGAGATCAATGGTTTTTTTAGTGGTTGAGGACATCGCTTACACCTTCGACACAAGAGGACGGCCGAGCAGGCCTTGAGGCCGAAAGACCAGAACGAGAACCAGCAGCGAGAAGCTGAATACGTCTTTGTAGTCCGAGTTCACCAGACCGGAGAACAGCGATTCGGAAATCCCGAGAATGATCCCGCCAAGCATGGCGCCTGGCAGCGAACCGATCCCGCCGAGTACCGCAGCGGTGAACGCCTTGATTCCGATGATGAAGCCGGCATAGAAGTCGAACGTGCCGTAGTTCATGGTGATCAGCACGCCGGCCAGGGCCGCCATTGCTGCACCGATGATGAACACGTAGGAAATCACCCGGTCGGTGTTGATCCCCAGGATCGAGGCCATCTTGCGGTCTTGCTGGGTCGCGCGGCACATGCGGCCGAGCTTGGTGTACTTGATGATGTAGGTCAGCAGGGCCATCCCGGCAAACGCTGCGACCAGAATGAAGACCTTGGTGTAGGTCAATTGCACGAAACCTGTACCGATATCGACGCGCCAGGCACCTGTCAGCAGGGTTGGAACGCCCTGTTGCTTCGCGCCTTGGGAGATCTGGGCGTAGTTTTGCAGGATCAGCGAAATACCGATGGCGCTGATCAGCGGTGCCAGTCGGGTGGAGTTACGCAGGGGTTTATAGGCGACTCGCTCGATGACCCAGCCATACACCGCCGTGACGACGATAGTGAAGATCAGGGTGCCGAGCATCAGCAGCGGGAAGGATTCAATACCGAAGTAAGCCAGCAGTGCCAGACTGATTGCCGCGAGGTAAGCGGAAATCATGTAAACCTCGCCGTGGGCGAAGTTGATCATGCCAATGATGCCATAGACCATTGTGTAGCCGATGGCGATCAGGCCATAGACCGACCCGAGAGTCAGGCCGTTGACCAGTTGCTGCAGGAAAATACCATCCATAACGCAATCTCACGCATTTGAGAGACTGCACAGAAGCCGCTAGCGTCGGACCGGGGTTCAGCCGCCGACGCTATGCGGTTGTGTGCAGCTCTACGAGAAAAGACAGGTACTGCACGGACATGTTTCAGGATTGCCCGGCCCATAAGGCACCGGGCAGATCAGCCGCTCATATCACTTCTGTTTTTCCAGTTGATGGTATTTGCCGTTCGCGTCCCACTCGTAAACCACGTAGTCGGAGACTTTCAGGTCGCCCTTGCTGTCCCAGGTCTTCTCGCCCATGACGGTTTTGACAGGGTTCTTTTTCAGCCACTCGGCGGCTTTCTCGCCACTGTTGGACTTGGCACCGTTGAACGCCGCTGCCAGGGTCTGGACCGAAGCGTAGGCATACAGGGTGTAGCCTTCAGGCTCGGTGCCGGCTTTACGGAATGCGTCTACCACTGTCTTGCTGTCTGGCAGCAGGCGTGGGTCGGCGCCGAACGTCATCAGCACGCCTTTGGTGTACTGCGCACCACCAGCGGTGGTCACCAGTTCGTCGGTCACGATACCGTCGTCGGACATGAACTTGACGTCATTCAGGCCTTGCTCACGAAGTTGACGGACCAGAGGACCGGCTTCCGGGTGCAGACCACCGAAGTAGACGACATCGGCGCCCGCGCCGCGGATTTTGGTAACGACGGTGCTGAAGTCTTTTTCACCACGGGTCAGGCCTTCATACAGCACTGGCGTCACGCCGCGCTTGGCCAGTTGCGCCTTGGTGGCATCCGCCAGGCCTTGGCCGTAGGTGTCCTTGTCGTGCAGCACGACAACCTTCTTGCCCTTGAGCACGTCGACGATGTAGTCGCCGGCCACGATGCCTTGCTGGTCGTCACGTCCGCACATACGGAACATGGCGCTCAACCCACGCTCGGTAACGGCCGGGTTGGTGGAACCCGGGGTGATTGCAATGATGCCCGCTTCGTCATAGATCTCGGAGGCCGGGATGGTCGATGAGGAGCAGAAGTGACCGACCACGCCGGCAACTTTCTGGTTGGTCAGGTCCTTGGCGACCGTCACAGCCTGTTTCGGTTCGCAGGCGTCATCGCCCTTGACCAGTACGATTTTTTCCCCGTTCACGCCGCCCGCTGCGTTAACCGCATCGGCCGCTGCCTGTGCACCCTTCATGTACTGCTCGCCAAATGCTGCGTTGGCGCCCGTCATTGGACCCGCTACGCCGATCTTGATGTCAGCCTGAGCAAACGCAGAAACACCCAACGCAGTTGCCACTGCGAGGGCCAGAAAGCCTTTCTTGTAAAACGTCTGGGACATGAGGTGGTGCTCCAAGGTTTTTTTTAATTGGCACTGCGACTTCACTGAATGCTCAGAGCAAGTGCCGTGCCATCGGTTTTTTATTCTGAAAAAAGTCGCTGCTTTATTGTTATTTCGACTGTTTCGATCCCATTTTCATTGGGCGTGCAACCGTCTAAACCGCGGAAGGTAAAACCATTTATTTTTTGAGGCGCAACCCCTCTGCGCCATCATTGCAACCGCGGCGCGAAACGGCGTGCAACCAGCCTGTAACAACGCGCGTCACCGAACTGCACACTGCTGGTGCGCAACTGCTACAACGCGCACCACTACAGGCTAGTCGCTGCGCGAAAAAGCGCCGCTTCCAGCAACAAATTTCAACAATCAGATCACGATCCGCAGGCACTGGCCTGCGTGATACAGCGAAAACCCGGCCTCGTACAAACAGCTACGCAACCCCACCCCTGCCAATGGCTGCATGGGAGCGAAAGGAATGGGTAGCGCTTGAGGATTTCCGTTACACAAATAATCGGCAAACGCCTTGCCGACCACCGTTCCAGTGGTCACTCCCCGGCCGTTGTAGCCGGTGACTGCCACTATTCCGGGCGCGGGTTCGAACAGGCGCATCAAGTGATCCGGCGTGAAAGCGATTCGCCCCGTCCAGGTGCATTCCCATTCCACCGGTTTGAGATAAGGGAAGTAATGCTGTTGCACGCGATCGGCCCAGGCCTTGAGGAACCAGGTCGGTTTCTGGTTGCCATTGCCCAGACTGCCAAGCAGCAGGCGACCGTCTTTATCCCGGCGAATACTGCTGAGTACCTGACGGGTGTCCCATGAGCCTTGGCCACCGGGCAGGATTTGCCGGGCAGCCTCGTCAGTCAGCGGCACGGATGCCACTTGATAGTAATAACCGGGGAAGAAATTGCGCCGCAGTTCGGTCCAGTCGCCTTCGGTGTAGGCGTTGGAGGCGATCACCACTTGCTCGGCCAGCACCGAACCCTGCGCAGTTTGCACCGACCAGCGTTGGCCCTGGCGTTCGAGGCGGGTGACCGGGGAATGATCGAACAACTGACCGCCGAGGCTGATGGCTGCTTTTGCCAGCCCCGTTGTATATGCCATCGGGTTGAGGGTGCCGGCACGCTTGTCGAGCAGTGCGGCAGCGATCTTTTTGGTGCCTGTTGCCTGTTCGCAAGCTTGCCCGGTCAGCAGTTCGACCGGCGCGCCACGACGTTTCCACTGTTCTTCTCGACTGCGCAGATCGGCTTCGCCACGGGCGTTGTGAGCCATGTGCAGCGTACCTTCGCGGCGCAGTTGACAATCGATGTGGTATTTGTCGATCAGGCTGAACACCAGCGATGGCGCCGCGCCCAGCATGCGGTTGAGCTGACTGCCGACCGCCTCGCCAAACCCGGCCTCGATCTCATCCGGAGGTATCCACATTCCGGCGTTGACCAGCCCGACGTTGCGCCCCGAGCCGCCATGGCCGGCACGATGGGCTTCCACTACACAAACCGTCTTGCCCTGTTCCAGCAGATGAAGCGCCGCCGACAGCCCGGTGAAACCGGCACCGATGACACAGACATCCGCCTTCACCTCACCTTTGAGCGCCGCATTGTCAGGCCTTTGCGGCGTCAGTTTTTCCCACAGACACTCTTCGCGTAACGGCATTGCCAGACTCCAACAGAAACCTAACCAACCCACACCAATCAGTTGTGGGAGCGAGCCTGCTCGCGAAAGCGGTATATCAGCCACCAATGATGTCGGCTGACAGATAGCATTCGCGAGCAGGCTCGCTCCCACAGGGGATCACTGTTTGGCTGAAATATCAGTCAAACGTAATGCCTTGGGCCAACGGCAACTCCAGCGAGTAGTTCACAGTGTTGGTCTGACGACGCATGTACCCGCGCCAAGCATCGGAACCGGACTCACGGCCGCCACCGGTTTCTTTCTCGCCACCGAATGCGCCACCGATTTCGGCACCGCTCGGGCCGATGTTGACGTTGGCGATGCCGCAGTCACTGCCCACTGCCGACATGAACTGCTCGGCTTCACGCACGTCGGTGGTGAAGATGCAGGATGACAAGCCTTGAGGCACGGCGTTGTTCAAGCGCAGGGCTTCGTTGAAGTCGGTGTAACCGACCACATACAGAATCGGCGCGAAGGTTTCGTGACAGACCACGTCGCTCTGCTCCGGCATTTCGACGATGGCCGGCGAAACGTAGTAGGCATTCGGGAATTTGTCTTCCAGCTGGCGCTTGCCGCCGAACACCTTGCCGCCTTCGCTCAAGGCCTGCTCCAGTGCGTCCTGCATGTTGTCGAAGCTTTGCTTGTCGATCAGTGGACCGACCAGGTTGCCTTCCAGCGGATGGCCGATGCGCACTTTGGAATACGCGGCTTTCAGGCGAGTGACGATTTCTTCTTTGACCGATTCGTGGGCAATCAGGCGACGCAACGTGGTGCAACGCTGGCCGGCGGTGCCGACGGCGCTGAACAGGATCGCGCGTACAGCCATATCCAGATCGGCGCTTGGACCGAGGATCATTGCGTTGTTGCCGCCCAGTTCCAGGATGCTGCGGGCAAAACGCGCGGCGATTTTCGGCGCCACTTCGCGCCCCATGCGGGTGCTGCCGGTGGCGCTGACCAGCGCGACACGTGGATCATCGACCAGCGCTTCGCCGGCATCGCGACCACCGATGATGACCTGACTCAGGTGCGCAGGTGCATCGCTGAAGTTCTTCAATACACGGTCGAACAGCGCCTGGCAGGCCAGTGCGGTCAACGGGGTTTTTTCCGACGGTTTCCAGATCACCGGGTTGCCGCAGACCAGTGCCAGCGTGGCGTTCCAGGCCCAGACCGCTACCGGGAAGTTAAAGGCGCTGATGACGCCGACGACGCCCAGCGGATGCCAGGTTTCACGCATGTGGTGGCCAGGACGCTCGGAAGCAATGGTCAAACCGTACAACTGACGGGACAGGCCGACGGCGAAATCGCAGATGTCGATCATTTCCTGAACTTCACCCAAACCTTCCTGAGTGATCTTGCCGGCTTCCCAGGACACCAGCTCGCCGAGATCGGCCTTGTATTCACGCAGGATGTCGCCCAGTTGACGCACCAGCTCGCCACGGCGCGGTGCCGGAACCTTGCGCCACAGTTCGAACGCATGATCTGCGCGACTGATGTGCTGCTCGACTTCAGCGGCACCTTCCCAGTTCACGGCGGCGATGCGACTGCCGTCGATGGGCGAATGCACCGGCACTTTGCCGTTCTGGTACAGGGCCGGGTTCACACCAAGACGATCAAGCAATGCGGCAACCATGGGTTACTCCTCAAGCAAAAAACGGTACGTGTGCAGCCGCGCGGACACGGCTGATCAGGCCTGTAGTTTTAGCCCCCCGCAGGTTACTCAACAAACGACCTTTAAGAGAGATATCATTCCGTTTATTCATGCTGTGCATTGTTGGCAATAAAGAGACAAGAACAAAGGACCGCCCATGCTGAACAAACGCTACCTGCCATCGATCGCTGCCCTGCAGTGTTTCGAAGCCGTGACCCGGCATCTGAGCTTCACCCGGGCCGCCGAAGAGTTGAACCTGACCCAGAGCGCCGTCAGCAAACAGGTCGCGCAACTCGAAGAGCTGTTGCAGCATTTGTTGTTTCGCCGGGTGCGCCGACGCCTGCAAATGACCCCGGCAGGCGATTTGTACCTGGTCGAGGTACGAAAAATCCTCACGCAAGTGGAGATGTCGACCCATTACCTGCGTTCCTACGGCGGCGAAACAGAGGTCCTGCGCGTCTCAACACCGCCGACCTTCGGTGCGCGCTGGCTGGTGCCACGGCTCAAAGGCTGGCGCCTGCGCCATCCGTCGATCCATCTGGATCTGTGCAGCGAGCAGGAGGCTGATGATCTGCTGCAAGGTCGCAGCGACCTGGCGTTCTACTTCGGCCAGGGTTCTCGTCCCGGCACCGAATGCCTGAAGCTGTTCAGTGAGGAGCTTGTTCCGGTATGTGCCCCCGGCAGCCTGCCCGCCGAGCCCTTCACCGACCCCACGCAACTCACCGACCTGGTCCTGCTGCAAAACGCCTCCCGCCCCCAGGCCTGGCATGACTGGTTCAACAGTCAGGGTTACCACACTGAACACAGCTACCACGGTCCGCGCTTCGAAACGTTCTACATGTGCATCCGCGCCGCGCAAGTCGGCTGTGGTGTGGCGTTATTGCCACGGTTTCTTGTGGAAGAAGAACTGGCCGAAGGCAAGCTGGTCATTCCCTGGCAGCATGCAATGCCCAGCACTGATGCCTATTACCTGGCGTACCCGGAGCATTCGGCGGAAGTGCCCAAGGTGCGGGATTTTGTGAAGTGGATGCTGGAGCAGATCGATAGCCCGGATGCCCTCCATATTTAGAGTTTCCCACAAGGGTTTGTTGAGGCCAAAAAAACGCTGGCAATCCTCATCGTTGATATGCGCCACTAGCACCCATGATTGATACCGCGCCACGCCGTGGCACGTCTGGAGATTCCCGTTATGAGCGAGAGTGTGTTTGCCGATCGCATCGTGCAGAACCTGCTCGACACCGACTTCTACAAACTGACGATGATGCAGGCGGTGCTGCACAACTACCCGAACGTGGAAGTCGAATGGGAGTTTCGTTGCCGTAACAGTGAAGATTTGCGCCCGTATCTGGCGGAGATCCGCTTCCAGATCGAGCGCTTGGCAGCGTTGAGCCTGAGTGCCGATCAGTTGGGCTTTCTGGAGCGCATCACCTTCCTGAAGCCGGATTTCCTGCGCTTTCTCGGGCTGTTTCGCTTCAACCTGCGCTACATCCACACAGGGATCGAAAACGGTGAGTTGTTCATCCGCCTGCGTGGCCCGTGGCTACACGTCATTCTTTTCGAAGTGCCGATACTGGCGATAGTCAGTGAAGTGCGTAACCGCTATCGCTACCCGGAAATCGTCCTGGAACAGGCTCGCGAGCAGCTCTACCGCAAGTTTGACTGGCTGGCCGCCAACGCTGGCAGCGACGAGTTGTCCGAGTTGCAGGTCGCCGATTTCGGTACCCGCCGTCGCTTCTCGTACCGCGTGCAGGAAGAAGTGGTGAATGTGCTCAAGCACGATTTCCCTGGACGCTTCGTCGGCACCAGCAACGTGCACCTGTCCCGGGAACTGGATATGAAGCCGCTGGGCACCATGGCCCACGAATGGATCATGGCTCACCAGCAACTCGGCCCGCGGTTGATCGACAGCCAGATCGCCGCCCTCGATTGTTGGGTGCGCGAGTACCGCGGCCTGCTGGGAATCGCCCTGACCGATTGCATCACCATGGATGCCTTCCTCGGCGATTTCGATCTGTTTTTCGCCAAGCTCTTCGACGGATTGCGCCACGACTCCGGCGATCCGGTGGTCTGGGCAGAAAAAGCCATTGCCCACTATCACAAGCTCGGCATCGATCCGATGAGCAAGACGCTGACCTTCTCCGACAGCCTGACCCTGCCCAAATCCCTGGAAATATTTCGCGCGCTGCGTGGTCGGATCAATGTCAGCTTCGGCATCGGCACCAACCTGACGTGCGATATTCCGGGTGTCGAACCGATGAGCATCGTGCTTAAAATGACCGCCTGCAACGGCGCGCCGGTGGCGAAGATCTCCGACGAGCCTGGCAAGACTCACTGCAAAGACCCGAATTTCGTCGCCTATTTGCGACACGTTTTCCAAGTACCTGCCCCATCAAGCCTACCTGGCAAGGAGTGAATTCATGCAAGCCGTACAGCGTGAGATTGCTGAGCAGCTCAAGGTCCAACCGCCGTTCGCCGACGAGGCCGCCCTTGAGGCAGAAATCGCCCGGCGAATCACCTTCATCCAGGACTGCCTGGTCAATTCCGGGCTCAAGACCCTGGTGCTGGGCATCAGCGGCGGTGTCGACTCCTTGACCGCCGGCCTGCTGGCCCAGCGTGCCATGCGCGAGTTACGCGACCGCACGGGTGATGACAGTTACAAGTTCATCGCCGTGCGCTTGCCGTACGAGACTCAGTTCGATGAACACGATGCCCAGGCTTCGGTGGATTTCATCAAGCCGGACGAACGTCATACCGTGAATATCGGCCCGGCGGTCAAGTCCCTGGCCAATGAAGTCGCAGCGTTCGAAGGCAAGCACGCGGTGTCGGTGGACTTCGTACTCGGCAATACCAAGGCGCGGATGCGCATGGTTGCCCAGTACACCATCGCCGGAGCCGCCCAGGGCCTGGTGATCGGTACTGACCACGCGGCGGAAGCGGTCATGGGTTTCTTCACCAAGTTCGGTGATGGCGCTTGCGACCTGGCACCGCTCAGTGGCCTGGTGAAGAACCAGGTCCGGGCAATTGCCCGCAGCTTCGGCGCGCCGGAATCACTGGTGGAAAAAGTCCCGACCGCCGACCTCGAAGACCTGTCTCCCGGCAAGCCGGACGAAGCGTCCCACGGCGTGACCTACGCCGAAATTGACGCCTTCTTGCATGGGCAGCCGGTGCGCGAGGAAGCGTTCAAGATCATTTGCAACACGTACAACAAGACCCATCACAAGCGTGTGATGCCGTTTGCGCCTTGATGAGTGAATGAATGAAAAAAGCCCGCTGAAGCGTTGATCTTCAGCGGGCTTTTTCCTTGGCCAATGCATGTGTTGATGCTGATGACCTCTTCGCGAGCAGGCTCGCTCCCACATTGACGGTGCTAAACCTGTGGGAGCGAGCCTGCTCGCGAAGAACGATAACGCGGTGTGTCGACTTACTTCAGGGTCACAGTCCCCTTCATCATCGAGATGTGGCCCGGGAACGAGCAGAAGAAACCATATTTCTCATTGGCATCGAGCTTCGACACGTCGAAGGTCACCGAATCGGTTTCCTTGGCGCCGATGATCTTGGTATGAGCGATAACGCGGGCATCGCCTTCTTTCAGATAGCTCTTGTCGATACCGGCGCTCAGGCCGTCGGTGGCGATCGGCTGCATGTCAGCTTCTTTGCTCAGCACCCAGTTATGACCCATGACGTTTTTCGGCAAGCTGCCTGAGTGGGTCAGTTCCACGGTGAATGTCTTGCAGCTCTTGTCGATTTCAATGGCCTTGGTGTTGAAGGACATTTGGTCTGTGGAGTCAACGGTGACTTTGCACTCCGCAGCCATCAATTGGCTGCTGGCCAGCGTCAACAGGGATACCGCAACAAGTTTGGCAAACATGGTGAATCTCCAAGGCAGGGTTATTGGAAAATGCGAATGAACAGAAGACTGCCTGAAAACTTCGCAAGTTCATATGACCTGAATCAAAAATTGTATACAACTTTTGGGCTATGGCACCGATCGAGACAATCTACCAGCCAGGCGTCTGGCCCGGGCCTATGATCAAGCCATCATCACTGACCGGAGCGTCCGACATGTCCCTCAATAGCCTGTTGTGCAGCTTGCTCGCCGCCTACGCCTGTGGCGCCAGCGGTACTTACGAAACGCCCAAGCGGGAAGTTTAGCCCTTGGTGCGCTGCGCGCCTGCCTTTACTCTGTGGCACTGTTCGACCATGGAGTAAGGCATGTCTTTAGCATCCGTATGTGTATTTTGTGGTGCCAGCACCGGCATCAACCCGGCTTATCGTGAAGCCGCTGTGGCGCTCGGCCAGGCCCTGGCCGAACGCAAGCTGACCCTGGTCTATGGCGGCGGTGCCGTGGGCCTGATGGGCATCGTGGCCGACGCCGCGCTGGCGGCCGGTGGCGAAGTGATCGGCATCATCCCGCAAAGCCTCAAGGACAAGGAAATCGGCCACAGCGGCCTGACCCGCCTGGAAGTGGTCGACGGCATGCACGCGCGCAAGGCGCGGATGGCCGAACTCAGCGATGCCTTCATCGCCCTGCCCGGCGGCCTGGGCACGCTGGAAGAACTGTTCGAAGTCTGGACCTGGGGCCAATTGGGCTACCACGGCAAACCGCTGGGGTTGCTGGAAGTGAACGGCTTCTACAGCAAACTCACCGGTTTTCTCGATCACATCGTCGGCGAAGGCTTCGTTCGCGGGGCGCACCGTGACATGCTGCAGGTGAGCGAATCGCCACAGACGCTGCTCGATGCCCTCGATAGCTGGCAACCGACCGTACTGCCCAAGTGGGTCGAACAAAAACCCGACTAACGACTCAGCACCGATACAGGGCAGAATACGCGCCGCTCAACCTCACCTTCGACCCCAGAGGATCGCCCATGGCTAAACCCAATTATTCCTTCGCCAAACGTCAGCGTGACTTGGCCAAGGAGCAGAAGAAAGAGGAAAAGCTTCAGCGCAAGAAAGCGATGGCTGAAGACGCAACACTGAACCCTGACGGTGACGTCGCGACAGAAGATGATGTTGAAGCACCGAAAGACCAGGCGCCCGATGCCTGAGACCCTCCGGGCCGGATGAACACATCAGGCCCACCGGATCTGTGTCCAGGGTTGGCAGTCTTGCTGCCGGCCCTCACGGGTCAATCTGAAATACCCAATCCCTGAACACTCCACACATCCCTGTGGGAGATTCTATGTTGCAGGCTCGCTCCCACAATTAGTTCTCTATCAATCCAGTGGCATCACGGTGACGCGGACCTCCGGGTCATGATTACCGCCTCCCAGAATCACCCCCCGCAACGGCGACACATCGGAAAAATCCCGGCCCCAGGCCAGGGTGATGTGTTCCAGTGCCGGTTGCACGTTGTTGGTAGGGTCGAAATCTACCCAGCCCAGCACCGGGCAATACACTGACACCCAGGCATGGGAGGCATCGGCGCCGATCAGCCGTGGCTGACCGGGCGGGGGCTGGGTCAGCAGGTAACCGCTGATATAGCGCGCGGCCAGGCCTCGGGAGCGTACGCAAGCCAGCATCAGGTGGGCGAAGTCCTGGCAGACCCCGCGCCGACGCTCCAGCACTTCCACCAGCGGCGTTGCCACTTGAGTAGCTTCGGCGTCGAAGGTGAATTCGCTGAAGATTTTCTCCATCAATGCCTGCACACCCAACAACAGCGGTCGACCTGCCGGAAAGCAGCTGTCTGAAAACTCGACGAAGTTGCGTTTCAAATGCACGTAGGGCGATTGAAACCGATAACGGCACGCATCCAGCAATTCAGCTGAAAGCGGCTGACTGCTGTAGGTCAACGCATTGCGGGTTGCTTCCCAGGCCGGGGACAGATTGAAATCCAGCGCAGGCCGGGGCAGCACTTCGATCGTGAGGCTGGCATTGACGAGCAGTTCATCATGAGGGCGCTCGAACGCCAGCCGGGTCAGCGGGTTGCCGAATACATCGAACTCATCACGGCGGGTCGTCGGGTCCGGACTGATCTGCAATTGCTGCTCGGTGCAACGTTGCCAGGTGCATGGACGCGGCCACAGATGCGCCAGTTGCTGGGCCAGGGAAACCGGGCTGTCGTAGTGATAATGGGTGTCATGGAAAATCTGGTATCGAGCACTCATCAGACGGACACCGTGCGCTGGCTGACATCATCGACATGGGCAAAATGACGCAAGGCCAGGCGATCGGATACTTGCCCGCTGGCATCGGCGATCTCTTGCAGCAGATCGGCCAAACCTTCGAGCGCCGCGCGCACGCTGGTTTCGCCGAACAGCGGGTTTTCCAGACAGCCCAGGTCAAATCCCGCCAGTCGCTCCACCAACTGCGGCAGCCCGGTTTCTCGCGGGGCACCAAAGTCATCGTTCAGGCGTTTGAGGGTACGGCTCACCAGTTTCAACTGGAACAGCACGGCGTGAGGGTTCTGTTCGTCGAGCAGCAACAGGTCCAGCACCGGGATCAACTGCGCCACCGCCAGATACCGCGAACGGTAGGTGATGCTGCTGTTGCCCAACTCCAGCAACCATTCGAGACCGGCCTGATCGAACGCGCCCGCACCCCGCAGAAACGCCGCCAGGCTGCCGCTGAGAAACTGCAGGCGCTCGATCCGTCGACCGATCATCAAAAAGCGCCAGCCTTCGTCCCGGGTCATGTCGTCGAGGGCAAAACCGGACAGCGCCGCCAGAGACATCACCAGACGGTTGAGGAAATCCAGCAGCTCGCCGAAGTCCGGCTCATCGGTCTCCAGCTCCATGGCTTCACGTTGCAACTCCACCAGCGCTTGCCAGTTTTCCCGCGAAAGCTTGCCGCGAACCTGCGAAGCCGCCCACTGCAAGCGCTGCAGGTTGGAACGCAGGCTGAACGGCCAGTCATCACCAAGTATCGCCGCCAACAGGCGCTCGGGCAGCTCGCCTTCATCGGGCAACAGCATCAGCCGTTCGCCCAGGTCGACTGCCGCCTGCAACGCCTGCGGATCATCACCGTCCACATAGCGCGCCAGCATGATGCGCAGCAATCGCGCACTGTCATCGCAACGCTCGCAATAACGGCCGAACCAAAACAGGTTTTCCACTACGCGCGACGGCAAATAGGGGTCGCGTCGTACCAGATCATGCACGCCAACGTTGCGCTGGGCTTTCCATTGCTCGCCACTGGGCGGGCGATCGCCCAGTATCCAGGTGTCCTTGCTCGCGCCACCGCGCTGCATCGACACGACTTCGGCATCGGCGTCGGCGGCCACTCGGGTCAACCCGCCGGGCAACACCCGATAACCATCGTGGCTGGCCACCGCATACACGCGCATGCCGATCGCCCGAGGCTGTAACTGCCCCCCCTCGGCCTGCCAGATCGGTGCCTGAGACAACTGCGCCAATTCTTGCGCCACATAAGCATAAGGTCGCGCCTGCATGCGCCGGGCGAGCTCATCACGCTGTTTTTCACTCAAATCGCGGCCAAAGACGGGTGTAAAGCTCTGAGAGGGGAACGCCGGTTTGATCAGTAATTCCGGCAGTTTCTCCAGCGCCTGGGCCAGTACGGGGGCTTCACCACACCACCAGGTAGCGATGGACGGCAGGATCAGTTCTTCACCGAACAGGAATTGGCTGATTTTCGGCAGAAAACCCAGCAAGCCCGGCGACTCCAGCACACCGCTGCCCAGGGCGTTGGCCACCAGTACCCGCCCTTGTCGAACAGCCTCAAGCAGACCCGGTACGCCCAGTGCCGAATCGGTACGCAACTCCAGCGGGTCACAGAAGTCGTCGTCGAGGCGGCGCATGATCGCGTGGACGCGGCGCAGGCCACTCAGGGTTTTCAGGTAAACCGTGGCATCACGCACCGTCAGGTCGCCGCCCTCCACCAGCGGATAACCGAGTTGGCGAGCGAGGTACAAATGTTCGAAGTAGCTTTCGTTGAATCGCCCCGGCGTCAGCAGTACCACCAGTGGCACGTCTTCATCGCTGGGTGCCTGGCGGGCAAGGGTTTCCTGCAGCGTGCGGAAGAAGCCGGCCAGATGCTGCACCTTCAGATCGCGGTACAACTCGGGGAAAGCCCGGGAGACGATGGTACGGTTTTCCAGCGCATAGCCGGCACCGGAAGGCGCTTGAGTACGATCCGCCGTGACCCACCAACGGCCATCGGGAGTGCGCGCCAGATCCACGGCATACAGATGCAGAAAGGCGCCGTCAGGCGGGCTGATGCCCTGACAGGGCCAGAGAAAATTGTTGTGGCCGAAAACCAGTTCGGCCGGCAGCAAACCTTCGGCGATCAGGCGCTGCGGCCCATACAGGTCGGCAAGCACGGCATTGAGCAATCGGGCACGCTGGGCGATGCCGGCCGACAACTGCTCCCACTCGTCAGCGGCAATCACATGGGGCAGCAGGTCCAGTTCCCACGGCCGATCGGCACCCTTGGGGTCGGCATAGACGTTATAGGTAACGCCGTTTTCCTGAATCTGCCGAGTCAGCAGTGCCTGCCGCTGCACCAGTTGCGCTGGCGTGCTGCGCTGCAATTGGTCGAACAGTCGACGCCAGTGCGGACGTACCTCGCCGCTGTCGTCGAGCAGTTCGTGATAGGTGCCCGCCGTCAGCGGGTAGCGGTCTAGCAGGTCAGGCATGGAAAGCTCGGCAGACAGCAAGGAACGGTCAGACTAACGCAGGCTCGTGACGCCCGGGTATACGAAAAGTCCGAGCGTCGCGTACGGTTTAGAAACGTCGTAAATCGAGCGTCATCGGCAGTTCGTCATTGATTTCCAGAATCGGTATAGGAAGTTTCCCTGGCGTGTGTCCGATGCGGAAGAATCGCGCCATGCGCCGGCTCTCTGCTTCATTGGCATTGACTGGCAAGGCCTCGTAATTGCGCCCGCCCGGATGTGCGACGTGGTACTGACAACCACCCAGTGATCGGCCCATCCAGGTGTCGAGCAAGTCGAATACCAACGGTGCATGAACCGGGATGGTAGGTTGCAAACAATTCGCCGGTTGCCAGGCACGGAATCTTACGCCAGCGACGAATTCGCCTACACGCCCGGTTGGCTGCAATGGCACGGGGATGCCGTTGCACGTCAGCAAATAACGCTGTGGCGGCAGGCCGGTGAGTTTGACCTGCAAACGCTCCAGGGATGAATCCACATAGCGCACCGTGCCACCGACCGCACCTTCCTCGCCCAGCACATGCCACGGTTCGAGTGCCTGCCGCAGTTCCAGCGCGATACCACTGACGGCGTAATCGCCCACCTTGGGAAAGCGGAACTCCAGATGGGCCGCAAACCACTCGGCCCGCACCGGATAACCCGAGGTATTGAGATCGACGATAACGTCGGCGAAATCCTGTTCGATAAAGTGCGGCAACAAGAACCGGTCATGCAGCTCCGTGCCCCAGCGCGCCAGTTTCGGCGGCGCGTAAGGCTCGCGCCAAAACCTCGCAACCAGCGCTCGCAACAGCAGCTGCTGAGCCAGGCTCATGCGTGCATGGGGTGGCATTTCAAAAGCGCGCAACTCCAGCAAGCCCAGGCGTCCTGTGGCGCCGTCCGGCGAATACAGTTTGTCGATGCAGAACTCGGCGCGGTGGGTGTTGCCCGTGACGTCGATCAGCAAGTTACGCAGCAGCAGGTCGACCAGCCACGGCGGGCACTCCTCGCCGGGTTCCGGCATCTGGGCAAAGGCGATTTCCAATTCGTACAAGGCGTCGTTACGGGCTTCGTCGACCCGCGGCGCCTGGGATGTCGGGCCGATGAACAGTCCGGAAAACAGGTAGGACAGTGATGGATGGTTATGCCAGTAACTGATCAGGCTTCGCAACAGATCCGGGCGACGCAGAAACGGCGAGTCAGCCGGTGTCGCACCACCCAGTACGAAATGGTTTCCGCCACCGGTGCCGGTGTGCCGGCCGTCGATCAGGAATTTCTCGGTAGTGAGTCGGGTCTGTCGGGCTTCTTCGTACAGAAATTCGGTGCGCTCGACCAGTTCATCCCAGGTCGCGGATGGTTGCACATTGACCTCGATTACACCGGGGTCCGGGGTGATGCGCAAATTGCTCAAACGCGGATCGCTGGGGGGTTCATAGCCTTCGAGCAGTACCGGGCAATGCAGCTCCCCGGCAGTGGCTTCAATGGCAGCGACCAGCTCCAGATAGTCCTCAGCGCGCTCCAGCGGTGGCATGAACAGGTACAGCCGCCCCTCCCGCGCCTCGGCGCAGAACGCCGTGCGCGTCAGCCAGTCGGCGGATTCGTCGATCTTCGGCATGCGCTCCTGCGCCTCAGCCGGCTCGCCATGGCTGTTCAACTGCGCGGTGTCGGGCAGCGGCGGGAAATCCTGATTCGGGTCCTGTGGATGAATGAATGGGTACTCGGCCGCTCTCACCCAAGGCTGCGAGCCGAGCGGCAGCCGATAACCCAGTGGAGAATCTCCCGGTACCAGCCGGCAATGCTCGTCGCGCAGGTACCAGCGCCCGCTTTGCCACTGATCGCCCTTGGCGGTACGCGCCAGCGGCAGCACCTGCCCAATGACCTTGTCCAGGCCCTGGCTGAAGACTTTGCGCAGCCGCGCACGCTCCAGCGGTTCTTCAAGACGTGAATCTTCGGCGCTGACGTTCTGCGGCAACGTGCCTTCGCGCCAGAGGTAGTAGAAATTGTCTTCGTAAGCCGGAAATACAAAGCGTGTCGGAATTTTCAGGCGTTCAGCCACACTCGCCAGAAACCGCCCGGCCAATTCGCCATCGGCACCATAATCTTGCTGCTCATCGGCAATCAGTGCGCTGTTATGCCAGATCGGCACACCGTCGCGACGCCAATAGCAATTGAGCGACCAGCGCGGCAGCTGCTCGCCGGGATACCACTTGCCTTGACCGAAATGCACCAGCCCTTGAGGCGCATAGTGTTTACGCATGCGCTGGAACAGTTCTGCGGACAGCCGACGCTTGTTCGGACCCAGTGCGGCAGTATTCCATTCGGCGCCGTCAGGATCATCGATGGACACGAAGGTTGGTTCGCCGCCCATGGTCAGGCGCACGTCCCCTTCGAGCAGGTCGGCATCGATCTGCCGGCCCAGAGCCTGGATCGCCAGCCACTGCTCTTCAGTGTAGGGCTTTGTAACCCTTGGCGCCTCCCAGATCCGCTCCACCGACATTTCATGGCTGAATTCACACTCGCAAGGTTCCACCAAGCCACTGATCGGTGCCGCAGAGGACGGATCGGGACTACAGGCCAACGGGATATGCCCTTCACCCGCAAACAGCCCCGAGGTTGCATCCAGGCCGATCCAGCCCGCACCGGGCAAGTAGACCTCACACCAGGCATGCAGATCGGTAAAGTCCACCTCGGTGCCGGAGGGACCGTCGAGGCTTTTCACATCGGCGGTCAACTGAATCAGGTAACCCGAGACGAAGCGCGCTGCCAGCCCAAGGTTTCGCAGCAGTTGCACCAGCAGCCACGCCGAATCGCGGCACGAACCTGAAGCCTGTTCCAGGGTGTGCTCAGGGGTTTGCACCCCCGGCTCCATACGAATCAGGTAGTCGACGTCTTCGCTCAGGCGCTGGTTGAGTGCAACGAGGAAATCCACGGCGGGCAGCGGCGTGCGGTCGATGCCCTCCAAATAGGCCTGGAACTTCGGTGTCAGGGGCAGGGTTTCCAGGTACGGCGCCAATTCCTTGCGCTCATCCGCGGCATAGGTAAACGGGATTTTTTCTGCGTAGGGTTCGAGGAAGAAGTCGAAAGGATTGAAAATCGCCATTTCCGCCAGCAGATCGACCTCAATGCGCAGCTCATCGGTTTTCTCCGGGAACACCAACCGCGCCAGGTAATTACCCTGCGGGTCTTGTTGCCAGTTGATGAAATGCTGCTCGGGCGAAACCTTCAGCGCATAGGACAGTATCCGCGTGCGACTGTGGGCCGCCGGACGCAGGCGAACGATCTGCGGACCAAGCTCGACGGCGCGGTCGTAGCGGTAATGCGTGACATGGTGCAATGCGACATGAATCGACACGGCGTGCCTCCTGCGAGCCTTGAGCGTATTCGAAAGCGCGCAAGACTTATGCCATCCAGCAACGCTGGCGCTTTCTCCTGTTACTGGGGGCAGTACAGCACCAAAATCGGGCGATGCGGGAAAATGGTTTGGCGTAGGTGCACGTAAATGTGGCGATCGACCAGAAATTGGTTGGCAGTTCCGGCCTCTTCGCGGGCAAGCCCGCGAAGAGGCCAGTGGCTCCAGCACAAATGGTTAAACCCTGAAATGCAAAACGCCAACCCGAAGGTTGGCGTTTTGTTCATCTCAAGCGAGGCTCAGCGCGGTACGACCGGCTTGCGCGCTGGCTTGGGTCCCTTGCCTTTGGCCGCATCCTTGCGTTCCTTGGCTGCCTGCTGGTTGCGGGCGAATGCCGCCGCCTTGGCCTGTTCACGCTTGTCCCACGGGTTGCCGCCATCGCTGGCACGCGGTGGCAGGCCGGTGTGCTGGGTCAGGATCTTGGTGGTCTTTTCCCCCGCCACTTTATGACTGCCGGCCGGCGTCGAGTTCTTGCGACGGGCACTCTGATAGCTGTCGGTGGACGGCTGGTGCAGCGGGATCAACTGGTTCTTGCCCGGCCCGATCAGGTCGGCGCGGCCCATACGGGTCAACGCTTCACGCAGCATCGGCCAGCCTTTCGGGTCGTGATAACGCAAGAACGCCTTGTGCAAACGACGCTGTTCCTCGCTCTTGACGATGGTCACCGCATCACTCTTGTAGGTCACCTTGCGCAGCGGGTTTTTGCCCGAGTGGTACATCGCGGTCGCGGTGGCCATCGGCGACGGGTAGAACGCCTGCACCTGGTCGGCGCGGAAACCGTTGCCCTTGAGCCACAGCGCCAGGTTCATCATGTCTTCATCGGTGGTGCCCGGGTGGGCGGCGATGAAGTACGGGATCAGGTACTGCTCTTTTCCGGCTTCCTTGGAGTACTTCTCGAACATGCGCTTGAACTTGTCATAGCTGCCGATGCCCGGTTTCATCATCTGATTGAGCGGACCTTCCTCGGTGTGTTCCGGGGCGATCTTCAGGTAGCCACCGACATGGTGGGTCACCAGCTCCTTGACGTATTCCGGCGACTCGACCGCGAGGTCGTAGCGCAGGCCGGAAGCGATCAGGATCTTCTTCACGCCCGGCAAGGCACGGGCACTGCGATACAACTGGATCAGCGACGAGTGGTCGGTGTTCAGGTTCGGGCAGATGCCGGGGAACACGCAGGACGGCTTGCGGCACGCGGATTCGATTTCCGGGCTCTTGCAGGCGATACGGTACATGTTCGCGGTCGGGCCGCCGAGGTCGGAAATGACACCGGTAAACCCCGGGACCTTGTCGCGAATTTCTTCGATTTCGCGAATGATCGACTCTTCGGAGCGGTTCTGGATGATCCGGCCTTCGTGCTCGGTGATCGAGCAGAAGGTACAACCGCCGAAGCAGCCACGCATGATGTTCACCGAGAAACGGATCATCTCGTAGGCCGGGATTTTCTCCTTGCCGTACGCCGGGTGCGGAATGCGCTGATAAGGCATGCCGAACACGTAGTCCATTTCTTCGGTGGTCATCGGAATCGGTGGCGGGTTGAACCAGACATCGACTTCGCCGTGTTTCTGCACCAAGGCACGGGCGTTACCCGGGTTGGTTTCCAGGTGCAACACGCGGTTGGCGTGGGCATACAAAACGGCGTCGCCGCGTACCTTCTCGACCGACGGCAGACGGATCACGGTCTTGTCACGGGTCATCCTCGGGCTGGCCAGAATCTGCACGACCTTGGCTTCCTGCGGATCTTCAACCGGCCCCTTCTCCTGTTCGATGGCGCAAGCCTGGGTGTCCTGGGTGTTCACGTACGGGTTGATGATCTTGTCGATCTTGCCCGGGCGGTCGATGCGCGTGGAGTCGACTTCGTACCAGTCTTTCGGCGTGTCGCGACGGATGAACGCGGTGCCGCGCACATCGGTGATGTCTTCGATCTTGTGACCGTAGGACAGACGCTGGGCGACTTCGACAATCGCACGCTCGGCGTTGCCGTAGAGCAGGATGTCGGCGCAGGCGTCGATCAGGATCGAGTTGCGGACCCGGTCCTGCCAGTAGTCATAGTGGGCGATGCGGCGCAGGGAGGCTTCGATACCGCCGAGTACGATCGGCACGTGCTTGTAGGCTTCCTTGCAGCGCTGGCTGTAAACCAGGCTCGCACGGTCCGGACGTTTGCCCGCCAGGCCTCCCGGCGTGTAGGCGTCATCGGAGCGGATTTTCTTGTCCGCGGTGTAGCGGTTGATCATCGAGTCCATGTTGCCGGCCGCGACACCGAAAAACAGATTCGGCTCGCCGAGCTTCATGAAATCGTCTTTGGACTGCCAGTTCGGCTGGGCAATGATCCCGACGCGGAAGCCTTGGGACTCCAGCAGCCGACCGATGATCGCCATGCCGAACGACGGGTGATCGACATAGGCATCACCGGTCACGATGATGATGTCGCAGGAATCCCAGCCAAGCTGATCCATCTCCTCCCTGCTCATCGGCAGGAACGGCGCTGGCCCGAAACATTCGGCCCAGTACTTGGGATAGTCAAATAACGGCTTGGCTGCTTGCATGTCGATAACCGGTGTTGGCTTTCATTGAATTTCGCGGGCGCGGAATATAGCACAAATTTTGACCAATTCCGACGGCTATGGTCGGAAATTGGTGATACCCCATTTGCGAGCAGGCTCGCTCCCACAGAGGAATGCATTCCAGGGTGGGAGCGAACCTGCTCGCGAATGGGGCCAGTTCAGGCAACAAAAACCTATTCGTCGTCGTCGAAGTTGTAGCTACCCGGCGCCAGGTTCTCGAATCGGGTGTACTTGCCGATAAACGCCAGGCGGATGAAGCCGATCGGGCCGTTCCGCTGCTTGCCGATGATGATCTCGGCAATGCCTTTGTGTTCGGTTTCCGGGTGATACACCTCGTCGCGGTACACGAACATGATTACGTCGGCATCCTGCTCGATCGCTCCGGATTCCCGCAAGTCGGAGTTCACCGGACGCTTGTTCGGCCGCTGCTCCAGGGAGCGGTTGAGCTGGGACAACGCCACCACCGGGCAGTTGAACTCCTTGGCCAGGGCTTTCAGGGAGCGGGAGATTTCGGAAATCTCGTTGGTCCGGTTGTCACCACTGGAACCTGGAATCTGCATCAATTGCAGGTAGTCGATCATGATCAGGCCGACGTCACCGTGCTCACGCACCAGACGTCGGGTACGGGCACGCATTTCCGACGGACTGATGCCGGCGGTATCGTCGATGAACAACTTGCGATCGTTGAGCAGGTTCACCGCCGAAGTGAGGCGCGGCCAATCGTCGTCCTCCAGCTGGCCGGAACGGACCTTGGTCTGGTCGATACGGCCGAGGGACGACAGCATACGCATGATCAGCGATTCGCCTGGCATCTCCAGCGAGTAAACCAGAACGGCCTTCTCACTGCGCAGCACGGCGTTTTCCACCAGGTTCATCGCAAAGGTGGTCTTACCCATGGACGGACGGCCGGCGACGATGATCAAGTCGGCCGGCTGCAGACCGCTGGTCTTCTCGTCGAGGTCGGTGTAGCCGGTGGACAGGCCGGTGATCGCGTTGTCAGTGTTGAACAGGGTGTCGATGCGGTCGATGGCCTTGGTCAGCAGTTCGTTCACACCCACCGGGCCGCCGGTTTTTGGCCGGGCCTCGGCGATCTGGAAGATCTGCCGTTCTGCCTCATCGAGGATCTCTTCAGCCGTGCGACCTTCCGGGTTGAAGGCGCTGTCGGCAATCTCGGTACTGATGCCAATCAGTTGGCGCAGGGTCGCGCGCTGGCGGACGATCTGTGCATAGGCTTTGATGTTGGCGACGGAAGGCGTGTTTTTCGCCAGCTCGCCAAGGTAACCGAGGCCACCGACCTGCGAAGTCTGACCTTCCTTGTCCAATTGCTCGGCAAGGGTCACGACGTCGATCGGGGAGTTCTGATCGGCCAGCTTGGCGATCGCGCGGAAAATCAAGCGGTGGTCATGTCGATAGAAATCACCGTCGGAGACTTGATCAAGCACGCGTTCCCAGGCGTTGTTGTCCAGCATCAGACCACCGAGCACAGCCTGTTCGGCTTCGATGGAATGCGGCGGCACCTTCAGCGCGGCGGTTTGCAGATCGTATTGCTCGGGAGCGGAGATTTCGTTCATGGCCACTTGGTTTTTTTAGGAAAAGCAGGGATTGAAAAACGGGTGTTACCAGAAAGACAAAGGGCACGACCTGTAAACAGGATCGTGCCCGATGTTACCGGCAAGCACCCGAGGGTGCCAGCCGACAAGTGCTGCTTAAGCTGCTACCACGACAACGCGTACGGTGGCTTCAACTTCGGCGTGCAGGTGCACGGCCACGTCGAATTCACCTACGTTGCGGATGGTGCCGTTCGGCAGACGAACTTCGCTTTTTGCAACTTCAACGCCAGAGGCGGTCAGTGCATCAGCGATGTCGTGAGTGCCGATCGAACCGAACAGCTTGCCTTCGTCACCAGCGGTGGCAGTGATAGTCACTTCCAGCTCAGCCAGTTGGGCGGCACGGCTTTCAGCCGAAGATTTACGGTCTGCTGCGGCTTTTTCCAGCTCAGCGCGACGCTCTTCGAACGCAGCCAGGTTGGCTGGGGTCGCAGCGGTAGCCTTGCCGTAAGGCAGCAGGTAGTTACGACCGTAACCAGCCTTAACGTTCACTTTGTCACCCAGGTTGCCCAGGTTGGTGACTTTTTCCAGAAGGATCAGTTGCATGTGAAAATCCTCTTAACTTTTAACCTTCACCGTTCGCGTTATCGGGGTCTTTCGACACCAGACGACCGCGAAAATCAATCAGGCTGTCGACGATGGCCAGGACCACCAGCAACGGATAGATCAGCTGCATGAACAGCAACAGCGTCACGTACAACCCCACCAGCCAGAACCTGGCCAGTCGCTTTTGCGCCACCAGCCCGTGAATCAGGGCCAGCCCGGCGAAAACCAGCGGTACGCTGCACAACGGCACAAGCATGGACATCTGGACACCGAGATTCGGTGTCACAACCATGCCCGCCAGCAGCAACATCGCGGGACCCAGCGGGATTCGGACGGCGCGAAACTCGCGACCGAAACCACCGGGGTTGTACAACAACGCCTGCCAGTAGCGCCCGACAATCAGGCTCAGCACACTGACGATTTGCAACAAGGCCGCTATCAGGCCGGTCAGGATCGGTGCAATCAGGGACGCGAAACGCGCTTGCTCGTCTACCGACATCTTTTGGTAGACCTCACCGAGTAGCGACGGCATGACTTTGATCAAAGCCTGCGCCAGCATCTCGATCTGGGGACCAAAAACCGTCCCCAGCACCACTGAAAACACCACTCCCATCGCTATGCTGACCAGCAGCACGCGGTTCCAGGACTCGCTTGCGCGCAAAACCAACGCAAGGCTCGCAGACCCCAGCAGCACCAGAAGCGCCCGTGGGTCGTCGGAGTAAAGCCACCAGATCAACGCCGGCAGCAGTCCCAGAGCAAGAACGCCCAGGGCGTCCTTCAATCCGCGCCGCAGGAGCACGAGGCATCCGGCGGCAGCACCCAACCAATACAACAACGGCAATGCCGCGCATCCAGCCACTACCAGAGTGGCCTGCATACGGCCCCGCATGATGAACTCAGCCAAGGCCCGCATACATTCAATCCTTTGCTACGTGTCGACTGCCCGGTCTCAGCGGCCGTGGCTGTCGGTGTAGGCCAGCAGGGCCAGGAAGCGGGCGCGCTTGATAGCGGTGGCCAGCTGACGCTGATAACGAGCTTTGGTACCGGTGATGCGGCTTGGAACGATTTTGCCGGTCTCGGATACATAAGCTTTCAGAGTGTTGAGATCTTTGTAATCGATCTCTTTCACGTCTTCAGCGGTGAAGCGGCAGAATTTACGACGACGGAAGAAACGTGCCATTTGATAGGCTCCTTAAAAGGTCCGTGGATTACTCGTCAGCGTTATCGCTGTTGTCGCTGTCATCACCCTCAACGCCTTCAGCGTCGGAGTGCTCAGGACGGTCGCGACGCTCACGGCGCTCACTGCGGTTTTCTTCAGCCTTGAGCATCTCGGATTGGCCGGTAACGGCTTCTTCGCGACGGATGACCAGGTTACGGATCACTGCATCGTTGTAGCGGAAGTTGTCTTCCAGCTCGGCCAGGGCCTTGCCGGTGCACTCAACGTTCAGCATCACGTAGTGAGCCTTGTGAACATTGTTGATTGCGTAGGCCAGTTGACGACGGCCCCAATCTTCCAGACGGTGGATTTTGCCGCCGTCTTCTTCGATCAGCTTGGTGTAACGCTCAACCATGCCGCCGACTTGCTCGCTTTGATCCGGGTGGACCAAAAAGATGATTTCGTAATGACGCATGAATGCTCCTTACGGGTTGTAGCCTGCCGCTCAAAAGCGGTCAGACAAGGAGTGAATGACACTTATGGACTTGCGTGGGTAAGGCACATGCGCGCCTGCCGTCACAGCAAGGGGCGCAATTGTAGAGAAGGGGCGTGGGAGGTGCAAGGTAATTGGTGATTATTTGAACAACCTCCAATCCTTGCCCGCGCACAAATGATTGTGGGAGCGAGCCTGCTCGCGAAGGGGACATAAACATTCAACATTGATGCTGAATGTTACTCCGCTTTCGCGAGCAAGCTCGCTCCCACAGGGATTACAACTGGCTCAAGCCTTTTTGGTGGCCGCTTTCGCGCCGCGCTGGCGCAAGGCCTCGAACAGACAAACGCCGGTCGCTACGGAGACGTTGAGACTGCTGACGCTACCCGCCATCGGCAGGCGGACCAGGTAGTCGCACAGATCGCGAGTCAGGCGACGCATGCCGCTGCCTTCTGCCCCCATGATCAGGATGGTCGGGCCGGTCAGGTCCTGGTCATAAAGACTGACTTCCGCCTCGCCCGCCGTACCGACAACCCACAAGCCACGCTGCTTGAGCTTTTCCAGTGTGCGCGCCAGGTTGGTCACGGCGACCAACGGAATCACTTCGGCGGCACCACAAGCCACCTTGCGAACCGTCGGGGTCAGCGTCGCGGACTTGTCCTTCGGCACAATCACCGCCAGCGCACCCGCCGCATCGGCGGATCGCAGGCAGGCACCCAGGTTGTGCGGATCGGTCACGCCGTCGAGCACCAACAGTAGCGGCGCTCCTTCAGTGCGATCGAGCAACTCATCGAGCATCGCTTCGCCCCAGACCTGGCTCGGACTGACGTCCGCGACCACACCCTGATGCACACCTTCGACCCAGGCATCCATTTCACGGCGTTCGGCCTGGCCGACCTGGACACGATTCTCGTTGGCCAGCTCGATCAGCGTTTGCACCCGCGGATCACTGCGGCCTTCGGCCAGCCAGATCTGCTTGACGCGTTTGGGGTGGTGACGCAGCAACGCTTCTACAGCGTGCACGCCATAGATTTTTTCCAACTGACTCATGACTTGGCCTTAGGTTTACGCGCCCCACCACTTTTGGCTGGGGCCGAGCCCGCTTTTGGCGGACCTTTACGATGTTTGCTCGGTTTGGCTGGCTTGCCGCCGGGAGCCTTGTCAGGCGCCGACCGTGAGGTCTTTCCCGCAGACGCCGCTTTACCGCCGCTTTTTGCGTCGGCCAACAGCGCCTTTTTCAATTCACGACTCTTGCGCACTTCAGCGTTTTTCGCCGCGGCATCGCTCGGACGATAAGCTTCGACAGCCTTCTCCTTGGCAGGACGACGACCGGTTTTTGCCGGCGCGGGCTCTGCGGCGGGCTTTGCCGCAGGAGCGGCGGTTTCATTACCGCGTTTCTTGCGACCGATCGGCGCGCTGATGGTTTTTTCGGCCATCTCGAAGTCGATCTTGCGCTCGTCGAGATCGACGCGCATGACCTTGACTTCAACGGTATCGCCAAGGCGGAAACTGCGCCCGGTACGCTCACCGGCCAGGCGGTGATGCACAGGGTCGAAATGGTAGTAATCGCCCGGCAGCGCCGTGACGTGCACCAGACCTTCGACGTAGATATCGGTCAGCTCGACAAACAGACCGAAACCGGTTACCGCCGTGATCACGCCCGGGAACGATTCACCCACGCGATCCTTCATGAACTCGCACTTGAGCCAGTTCACCACGTCGCGGGTCGCTTCGTCGGCACGGCGCTCGCTCATCGAGCACTGCTCACCGAGTTGCTCCAGCGCCGCTTCGTCGTACGGGTAGATGCGCGCCTTCGGAATGGTCATCGCACCGGCACGACGAACGTGTGGGGTGTCCTGCTTCGAATGGATGACGCTGCGAATCGCCCGATGCGTAAGCAAGTCTGGATAGCGGCGAATCGGCGAGGTGAAGTGGGTGTAAGCCTCGTAATTCAGGCCGAAGTGGCCTTGGTTATCGGCGCTGTACACCGCCTGGCTCAACGAGCGCAGCATGACGGTCTGGATCAGGTGGAAATCCGGACGATCCTTGATACCGGCCAGCAGTGCCTGGTAGTCCTTCGGCGACGGGCCGTCCTTGCCTTTGTGCAGGGACAGGCCGAGCTCGCCGAGGAAGGCGCGCAGCTTTTCCAGACGCTCCGGTGGCGGACCGTCGTGAACACGATACAGCGCAGGAATCTCGTGCTTTTTCAGGAATTCGGCGGTGGCCACGTTGGCCGCCAGCATGCATTCCTCGATCAACTTGTGCGCATCATTGCGCACGGTCGGCCGGATTTCGGCGATCTTGCGCTCGGAGCCGAAGATGATCCGGGTTTCCTGGGTTTCGAAATCGATCGCGCCGCGCACATGACGGGCAGCCAGCAACACCTTATACAGCGCATACAGCTGCTTGAGGTGCGGCACGACGTCGGTGTACTCGCCACGCAGCTTGCGTGCTTCGGTGGCTTTCGGCGTTTCGAGCATGGCGCTGACCTTGTTGTAGGTCAGGCGCGCATGGGAATGGATCACCGCTTCATAGAAGCAGTAGTCGGTCATTTCACCGGTTTTGGAGATGGTCATCTCGCAAACCATGGCCAGACGATCGACTTGCGGGTTCAGCGAGCACAGACCGTTGGACAGCTGCTCCGGCAGCATCGGGATCACACGCTCGGGGAAGTACACCGAGTTGCCACGAACCTGGGCCTCGGCATCGAGTGCCGAACCGAGCTTCACGTAGCTGGAAACGTCGGCAATCGCCACGTACAACTTCCAACCGCCGGAGAACAGGCGCAGCTTGCCCGGCCGGGCTTCGCAGTAAACCGCGTCGTCGAAGTCGCGGGCATCTTCGCCGTCGATGGTGACGAACGGCAGATGGCGCAGGTCGATGCGCTTCTCTTTATCTTTCTCTTCGACTTCCGGCTTGAGCTTGCCGGCTTCCTTGAGCACGGCGTCCGGCCAGACGTGAGGAATGTCGTAGGTCCGCAGGGCGACATCGATTTCCATGCCCGGCGCCATGTAATTACCCACGACTTCAACCACGTCGCCTTGCGGCTGGAAGCGTGGCGTCGGCCAGTGAGTGATCTTCACTTCGACGAACTGACCGATCTGGGCATTGGCGTTACGGCCCGGTGTCACCAGCACTTCCTGCTGGATCTTCGGGTTGTCGGCAACCACGAAACCGATACCGCCCTCCTCGAAGTAACGACCGACGATGCTTTCGTGAGCACGGGACACCACTTCGACAATCATGCCTTCGCGGCGACCACGACGGTCCAGGCCGGAAACACGGGCCAGGGCACGGTCGCCATCGAACACCAGACGCATTTGCGCCGGGCTCATGAACAGGTCATCGCTGCCGTCGTCCGGCACCAGGAAACCGAAACCGTCGCGGTGACCGCTGATGCGACCGAGGATCAGGTCGAGTTTGTCCACCGGCGCATAGGTGCCACGACGGGTATAGATGAGTTGAGCATCGCGCTCCATGGCGCGCAGGCGGCGGCGCAGGGCTTCGATCTGGTCTTCTGTGGTCAGACCAAACTCTTCGACCAATTGCTCGCGGTTAGCAGGCGAACCCCGATCAGCAAGATGCTGAAGGATCAGTTCGCGGCTAGGAATGGGGTTTTCATATTTTTCCGCTTCACGAGCGGCCTCGGGATCGAGGGACTGCCAATCGGCCATTAGAGAGTTTTCACCTTGTCTATATGCGGGTTAGTTTGGCATAGGCGTAATGAAACGGGAAATTTCAAGCTAAGACGGCCCATCTAAAGCCCTGTATCGACACCTCAACGCTGAATTGCAGACCGCTGGTGAAATTTTTCAGGTTTTTTTGAGACCGGGGGTTTACAGTTAAAAAGACGCTCCGTATAGTGCGCGCCATCGACGACGGACAACGTTGTCGATACTGCCCAGATGGTGAAATTGGTAGACACGCCAGCTTCAGGTGCTGGTGACCTTACGGTCGTGGAAGTTCGAGTCTTCTTCTGGGCACCAATTTCGAGCTTGAGATTAGATCAATTTCAAGGCTCACACAAAACCCGCGAAAGCGGGTTTTTTGCATTCTAAACCCCTGATTTAATAAATTTAAATCAGGGGTTTACAGATAAAAATACTCTCCGTATAGTGCGCCACATCAACAGCGGCAACGCTGAAGATGAATGCCCAGATGGTGAAATTGGTAGACACGCCAGCTTCAGGTGCTGGTGGCCTTACGGCCGTGGAAGTTCGAGTCTTCTTCTGGGCACCAATTCAAGTTCAAGGTTACGGCCTTGAATTTCACAGAAACCCGCGAAAGCGGGTTTTTGCGTTTCTGGCATCTGAAAAAGCCCCCCTTTATCAAAATCAATCCCATCTCACAAGGCGCATTTGAGAAAGAATATCGTTTATCATTGTTGCAAGATTTTGCAATGCGACAGTGAGGAACCCTGCGAATGATGCTTCGAAATACCCTGCGCCGAGGCCTGACCATCACCCTGCTCGGCCTGACACTCGCCTCTCCCCTCACCCGAGCCGCCGATCCGGTTTCCCTGACACTCTACAACGGCCAGCACAAGGAAGTCGGCGATGCGGTCGCCAAAGCCTTCGAAGCCAAGACCGGCATTCACGTTAACGTACGTAAAGGCAGCAGCAACCAACTCGCCAGCCAGGTCGTCGAAGAAGGCGATCGCTCCCCTGCCGACGTCATCTACACCGAAGAATCGCCCCCGCTGAACAAGCTCGGCGAACAAGGTCTGCTGGCCAAGGCTGACGACGCAACCCTGGCGGTTCTGCCCAAGGATTACGTCGCCGGGAATGGCACCTGGATTGGCGTGACCGCCCGGGTACGGGTTGTCGCGTTCAATCCGAAGCTGATCGATGAAAAAGACCTGCCGAAATCGGTGATGGAATTTTCCGATCCGAAATGGCAAGGCAAGGTCGGCTTCGTGCCCACCAGTGGCGCCTTCCAGGAACAGGCCGTGGCGATTATCAAGGTGCACGGCATGGACGCGGCCGAAGAATGGCTCACCGGCCTGCGCGCCTTCGGCAAGACCTACAGCAACAACATGGTTGCACTCAAAGCCGTGGAAAATGGCGAAGTGGCTACAGTACTGGTCAACAACTACTACTGGTTCGCCCTTAAACGGGAAAAAGGCCAGCTCGACTCGAAGCTGCATTACTTCACTGGCGGCGACGTCGGCGGGCTGATCACGGTTTCCAGTGCGGCCGTGTTGAAATCCAGCAAGCATCCCAAAGAAGCCCAGCAACTGCTCGCCTACATGGCCAGCGAAGAAGGCCAGCGAGTGATCACCCAGACCACCGCCGAATACCCGCTGCACAAAGGCATGGAATCGGATCGCGGCCTCAAGCCATTCAGCGAACTGCAAGCACCGAACGTCACGCCTGCCGACCTCGGCAATGCTGAAGAAGCCCTGGACCTGGAACGTGACGTTGGCCTGAACTGATGAGCACAACGCTATCCACCGCCGGGCGCCGCAGCGACGTGCCGCGACGCAAGCGGCCATCGATCTGGCTGCTGCTGCCGGTTTTGCTGCTGGTGGTGCTTAGCCTGCTGCCACTGGTCTATGTCGGGCTCAAGGCTTGGCAAGCCGGCTGGGCCGAAGCCATGCATCTGTTGTGGCGGCCCTACGTGTTCGGCCTGTTGCGCAACACTCTGGCATTGATGGTCGGCGTTACACTGGCCTGCGGCGTGATCGGCCTGACGTTGGCGTGGCTGCTGGAACGCAGCAATCTGCCAGGACGGCGGTTGTGGGGTGTGATTCTGTGCTTGCCGTTCGCCGTACCGGCGTTTGTCAGCAGCTTCACCTGGGTTTCCCTCAGCGCACACTTCGAAGGACTGGGCGGGGCGATCCTGGTCATGACCCTGTCCAAATACCCGCTGATCTTCTTGCCGGTTGCAGCGACCTTGCGCAACCTTGACCCCTCGCTGGAAGAGTCCGCGCGAACACTGGGACACAATCGCTGGGGCGCATTCTTCAAGATCACCCTGCCCTTGCTCTGGCCATCGCTGATTGCCGGCTCTTTGCTGATCGCACTGCACATGCTGGTTGAGTTCGGCGCACTATCGATCATTGGCCTGCAAACCTTCACCACAGCAATCTACCAACAGTTCGAACTGGAATTCAGCAACGCCAACGCGGCGATGCTTTCAGCGGTACTGCTGATACTGTGCCTGATGTTGCTGTGGCTGGAGCTTCGCGTTCGTGGCAAGGGTCGGCATGTGCGCACCGGACAGGGTGCAGCGCGGCAGGCGGAGCAAGTGCGGCTGGGACCATGGGCGATTGCCGGGCAACTGTATTGCCTGTTTCTGGCGATCGTCGGCAGCGGTATTCCGCTGGGCATGCTGGCTTACTGGCTTGCTGTGGGATCATCGGCCGCTTTCCCGGTTGCCGCCATCAGCGAGGCGCTGCTGTCGTCCCTGGCACTGTCGCTGGGCGGCGCGGCGCTCTGCCTGGTGCTTGCGGTGCCGGTGGGACTGTTGGTGGTGCGCTACAAAGGCCAACTGGCAATCTGGGCCGAACGCTTGCCGTATCTGCTGCACGCACTGCCAGGTCTGGTGATCGCCCTGACCCTGGTGTATTTCGCCTTGCACTATGTACCGATGCTGTACCAGACGTCGACGCTACTGTTGATCGCTTATGCACTGCTGTTTCTGCCCCTGGCCCAGGCGCCGATCCGCACAGCGCTGAACAAGGCTACACCGCAACTGGAAGAGGCTGCACGTACACTGGGTGCATCATCGTTCACCGCGTTTTGCCGGGTGACATTGCCAATCATCTTCCCGGCATTGGGAGCGGCGTTTGCGCTGGTGTTTCTGGATGCAATGAAGGAACTGACGGCGACGCTGCTGTTGAGCCCGACAGGACTCAACACCTTGGCGACGGAGGTTTGGGCGCATACCGCGAACGTGGAGTTTGCGGCGGCGGCGCCTTATGCGGCGTTGTTGATATTGGTGTCGGGGTTACCGGTCTATTTGCTTACGACGCGGATGTATCTGAGCCGCTGAAAGCGCTTTCGCGAGCAGGCTCGCTTCCACACTGGATCTCCTGTGAACTCACTCTTTGTGAACACCAGATACCCAATGTGGGAGCGAGCCCTCTCGCGAAGAGGTCAGTGCGAGCAAGATCAATCTTAAGCCCTGAACTGCCCCAGGCTCGCCTTCAACTGCGCTGCCAGGCCATCCAGCACCTTGCCACTGGCCGTGGTTTCCACCACGGCCTGAGCCGCTTTCTCGGCCTGTGCATGGATAGTCTCGACCCGTCCACGCACCGCCTGTGCACCCTGCGCCTGATGCGCCGCAGCCTGTGTCGCCAGGCCAATCGCCGCATGCACCTGCTCTACCGATGCCTGTACCGATTGCTGCAACCGCGCACTGTCACGCAATACCAGCAAACCCTCGTTGGCCTGACGCCCCGCTTGCCCGATCGCCGCCACTGCTTCGCGTGCACCTTGCTGCAATGCCACGATATGTGCCTGGATATCGCCAGTGGAGCTTTGAGTCTTGCTCGCCAGCGCCCGCACCTCATCGGCTACCACGGCAAACCCGCGCCCGGTCTCACCGGCTCGTGCCGCCTCGATGGCCGCGTTCAAGGCCAGCAAGTTGGTTTGCTCGGCGATCCCGTGAATCACCGTCAGCACCACCTCAATCTGCTCACTCTGCTGCGCCAGACGCTCGATCACTTGTGCACCGGTATCGACCTGCCCGGCCAACGCCTCGATCAGGCTGCCGACCTTCGCCGAGGTCCGGGTGTTTTCATCGGTGGCCTGACGAATATCCACCACCTGCTTCAATGCCGCCTGCATGGCATGGCTTTCAGACTGAGCCTCATCCGCCATCTGCGACAGCGCACGCAGGCTCTCGGCCACCTCATCGCGCTGCATGCCCGCCGCCGCGTCGGCTCCGGCGTTGCGCAAGGTCATGGCACCAATTTCCACCCCCGTGCGCTGAGCTACATCACCCGCCTCACGCACGATCGGCTGCAACTTATCCACAAAGCGATTGACCGCCGAAGCCATGTCGCCGATCTCGTCCTTGCTGTTGATCTTCACGCGCTTGGTCAAATCACCTTCGCCGGCCGCCAGGTCATCCATGGCGTTAATCAGCATTTTCAAGCGATTGACCACTCGACGGCCCAGCACCACTGCCAGCAATAGCAGCACGCCAGCACCCACGACCGCCAGGCCCGCACCGATGCGCCAGCGCAAGGTCGCCGCGGCTTCCTGCACCGTGGTGGTGGTGTTGGCTTTCATTTCAGAGGCTGTGGATTGCGCCGACTGCAGCCGTGCACGCATGGCTGTCGCGCTGTCGGCCGCCGCGCCTTTGAGGCTGTCGCCCACCAACTGATCACTGCTGGCAATCAAGGCCGAGAAGCGCTTGTCGAGGGCCGCCAGGTCGGTTTCCACCGAAGCGGTAGAGACCCCCATCAAGACCTTGCCGATTTCCACGCCATTGGGATTGATCGAGGCTTCGAGGTAGTAGACCGACGGATCGTTCTTCGCTGCATCCAACAGCTTGTCCAGCGCGCGTTCGCCCTGGCCTTTTTCCAGCAGCGCCTTGTTGATCGGGTTCTCCCGATTGAGATAGCGCGTCAGATGCTGGCCCGTTGCGTCGTCGTAGACCACGAACAGCACATTGGGATTGCGCTGCGCCCGACGCGCGAACTCAGAGAGAGTGGGAACGTCGCTGTCCCACATGGCGCGGGGTGCGACCGAAGCCAGAAGCTGCGCCATATCATTGGCGGAGTCCTTCAGGTCTTTTTCCAGAGTCGCACGCAGTTGCGCCTGCTCTTCCTTCAACCGCGAAGACAGACCGGCTGTAAGACGCTGACGCGTGCTGGCGGAGAGGCTGTCGAGGCTCGACGTGACTTCACGCCCCGCCTGCTCAAGTTCGCCGGAAAGTTTTTGACTGTCAGCTCCCAGGCGTACGCCAAGATCGGCTTCCAGCGCGGTCACCGTGCTCCGGGTCAGAGCAACAGCTACCAGCACCTGCACCAAAAGGGCGATACCGAGAGTAACGAACACAGGCCGCAAGAGACGGCTTTGTAACAGTGAGAGAACGGCCGACACTGGAAATCCCTCTGCATGAGCGCCATTAAATTGATGGCTCGCCAGAAGCAATTCTTACAGCAAAGGTCATGCCGTCCTACAGGCATATACGACAAAGGGCCCAATCAAGGGCCCTTTGTTTTTTACATCAACGACTTATCAAGCGAACGGATGACGCAGAACGATGGTTTCGTTGCGGTCCGGGCCCGTCGAAATAATGTCGATCGGCGCACCGACCAACTCTTCGACGCGCTTGATGTAGTTGCGCGCAGCTTGCGGCAGCTCTTCCAGCGTCTTGGCACCGAGGGTGGATTCTTTCCAGCCCGGCATCTCTTCGTACACCGGCTCCAGGCCGATGTAGCTGTCGGCGTCGGTCGGCGCGTCGATCACTGCACCATCCTGGTTCTTGTAGCCAACACAGATGTTGATGGTTTCCAGGCCGTCCAGTACGTCCAGCTTGGTCAGGCAAAGGCCCGAGATGCTGTTGACGTCGATGGCACGACGCAGGATGACGGCATCGAACCAGCCGCAACGACGGGCACGGCCGGTGGTTGCACCGAACTCGTGGCCACGCTTGGCCAGGAACGCGCCAACGTCGTCGAACAGTTCAGTCGGGAACGGGCCCGAACCGACACGAGTGGTGTAAGCCTTGGTGATGCCGAGGATGTAATCCAGGAACATCGGGCCGACACCCGAACCGGTGGCGATACCGCCCGCGGTGGTGTTGGAGCTGGTGACGTACGGGTAGGTACCGTGGTCGATGTCCAGCAGGGAGCCCTGGGCACCTTCGAACATGATGTCCTTGCCGGCACGACGCAGCTGGTGCAGTTCGGCGGTGACGTCGAGCATCATCGGCTTGAGCAGCTCGGCATACTCCATGCACTCGTCCAGGGTTTTCTGGAAGTCGATTGCAGGCTCTTTGTAGTAATTGACCAGTACGAAGTTGTGGTAGTCCAGCAGTTCGCCCAGCTTGGCGGCGAAACGCTCACGATGGAACAGGTCACCGATGCGCAGGCCGCGACGCGCAACCTTGTCTTCGTAGGCCGGGCCGATGCCACGACCGGTGGTGCCGATCTTCAGCTCGCCACGGGCCTTTTCACGGGCCTGGTCCAGTGCAACGTGGTAGGACAGGATCAGCGGGCAGGAAGGGCTGATACGCAGGCGCTCGCGCACCGGCACGCCTTTCTCTTCCAGCTTGTTGATTTCCCGCAGCAGGGCGTCAGGTGCAACCACCACGCCGTTACCGATCAGGCACTGCACGCCTTCGCGCAGCACGCCCGACGGGATCAGGTGCAAGACGGTTTTTTCACCGTCGATCACCAGCGTGTGGCCAGCGTTGTGGCCACCCTGGTAGCGCACTACGGCGGCAGCATGTTCGGTCAGCAGATCAACGATCTTGCCTTTGCCCTCATCACCCCATTGGGTGCCCAGGACTACGACATTCTTACCCATAACACTTGTCCTCATTCGCGCAAACTTGGTGCCGGCGGTGGCCGGCAGGAAAACTCAAGAAGCCAGTGGCGATACTTGCCAAAGCCCGTTCTGCTGAATCAATTGCCGGTCGCAGTCCGCTTCACGGGCGGCGGCCAAAGGTTGTCCAGGCAAGGCCTGAACGACACGCTGACCCTCACTGCGCAACTGGCAAACCTGCTGCCAGAGTGCCGCATCCGTACTGTCAGGCATCCAGATACCGCCAGACGGTAGCTCGATCTCAGCACGCCCCAGGGTCACCAGGGTTTTCAAATCGGTAGAGAAACCGGTTGCCGGACGGGCGCGACCGAAATCGGCGCCGATGTCGTCGTAACGACCGCCCTGGGCAATGGACTGACCAACACCCGGCACGAACGCGGCGAACACTACACCGGTGTGATAGTGGTAACCGCGCAACTCACCCAGGTCGAAGTACAACGGCAGCTCCGGGAAACGCACGGACAAACGCTCGGCAATCGCCAGCAGATCGTCCAGCGCGGCCAGAACCGGGGCCGGGGCCTTGGCCAGGCGCTCGCGGGCAGCCCCCAGTACTTCACGACCACCACACAGATCGACCAGTGCCTGCAGCATGGCCGACAGATCGGCCGGCAAGCCTTCGGTCAAGGTAATGACCTCGTCGATGGCTTTACGTTGCAATGCATTGAACAACTGTTGTTCGACTTCACCGGACAAGCCGGCGGCGCGGGCCAGCCCGCGATAGATACCCACATGCCCCAGGTCCATGTGCACGTCCGGCACATCGGCCAGTTGCAGCATGGCCAACATCAGACTGATGACCTCAACGTCACTGCTCGGGCTGGCATCGCCGTACAACTCGGCGCCCAACTGGATCGGGCTGCGCGAGGACGACAAGGCGCGCGGCTGCGCATGCAGCACGCTGCCGGCATAGCACAGACGGTTCGGGCCTTCGCGACGCAGGGTATGCGCATCGATACGCGCCACCTGCGGCGTGATGTCCGCGCGGAAACCCATCTGCCGGCCCGACTGCGGGTCGATGACCTTGAAGGTACGCAGATCCAGGTCCTGGCCCGCACCGGTCAGCAGGGATTCCAGGTACTCGATATGGGGAGTCACGACAAACTCGTAACCCCAGCTCTGGAACAGATCCAACACCTGGCGACGCGCGACTTCTATGCGCGCCGCTTCCGGTGGCAGTACTTCTTCGATGCCATCTGGCAGCAGCCAGCGGTCTACCGTTGCCATTACGCCATTCCCCTATGATCCGGGCGGCAAGCCTTTGGGCGAGCCTTGAGTGAAGCAGAAAACGCTCGGCTCAGCACAAACCACGCGCATGAGCGACGAAGCGAAAAGCCTGAAATGGGCTTCGCCAAGCACTTTCCTCGTAAAACCTGTCGAGCCATTGCGCTCGGGCACCTGCACAAAAACAGCAATCAAACGTGCAGACGCAAAAAAGCCGGGAATTTCCCGGCTGCCGCATCATACACACGTTTTCCCAAAGGATCACCCCGCCAGAGGTTTTAGCCGCCCGGCGGGATGATTCAGGTCAACGCCGTATCAAGGCTTGGCTTTTTCCAGGTAGTGGAAGAAGTCACTGCTTGGGTCGAGGACCATGACGTCGGATTTGTTCGCGAAGCTTTCACGGTAGGCACGCAGGCTACGGTAGAACGCGTAGAACTCCTGATCCTGACCGTAGGCCTTGGAGTAGATCGCAGCGGCCTGGGCATCGCCGTCACCGCGAATCTCTTCGGACTCACGGTAGGCTTCAGCCAGCAGCACGCGGCGTTGACGATCGGCGTCGGCACGGATGCCTTCAGCCAGTTCGTTACCCTTGGCGCGGTGCTCGCGAGCTTCACGCTCACGCTCGGTGCTCATACGCTCGAACACACTGCGATTCACTTCTTTTGGCAGGTCGATGGTCTTGACCCGGACATCGACGACTTCAATGCCCAACTCTTTTTCAGCCATCTTGTTCAGCGAAGCCGTGATATCCGCCATCAGCGCATCACGCTCACCCGACACCACTTCGTGCAGGGTGCGCTTACCGAACTGGTCACGCAGGCCCGATTCCAGACGGCGGGACAGACGCTCGTCGGCAATCTGCTTGAGGCCGGAAGTCGCGGTGTAGAAACGCTCGGCGTCCTTCACGCGCCACTTGGCGTAGGCATCAACCATCACGGCTTTCTTTTCCAGCGTCAGGAAGCGTTGTGTCGGTGCATCCAGCGTCATCAGGCGGGCGTCGAATTTGCGCACCTGGTTAACGTAAGGCACCTTCACATGCAGGCCTGGCTGAACATCGGTCTGAACCACGCGACCGAACTGCAGCAACACCGCACGCTCGGTCTGAGCCACGATGTAGAAGCAGTTCCAGGCAGCGATCGCCACGACGACGCCGACAATAAGGGCGATCAGCGATTTATTGCTCATCAGCGACTCTCCCTGGTACGTGCTTGCTGTTGCTGCAGATCAGCTGCCGCACGCGCATTCGCTTCATTGCTGGTGGCGGCTGCACTGCTCACCGGAGCGCTGGTGCTGCGACCACTATCGACCATTTTGTCCAGAGGCAAGTACAGAAGGTTGTTCTGGCCATTCTTGTTACCGGTCACGAGAACCTTGCTGGTGTTGCTGAAGACTTCCTGCATGGTGTCCAGGTACAGACGCTGGCGGGTGACTTCAGGCGCCTTGCGATACTCGGCGACCAGTTTGGTAAAGCGATCAGCCTCACCCTTGGCACGCGAGACAGTTTCGTCACGGTAGCCATTGGCGTCTTCGAGGATACGCTGGGCTTGACCACGAGCTTCCGGCACGACGCCGTTGGCGTAGGTTTCAGCCTGGTTGCGCGAACGCTGCTCGTCTTCACGGGCACGGATCACATCATCGAAGGCTTCCTGCACTTCACGCGGTGCCGCTGCGCTCTGTACGTTGACCTGAGTAACGGTGATGCCGGTGCGATAGGTATCCATGAAGCGTTGCAGGCGCTCCTTGATTTCGCTGGCCATCAATTCACGACCTTCGGTCAGTACCTGGTCCATCGCGGTGGAACCCACCACATGGCGCAAGGCGCTGTCGGTCGCGTGTTGCAGGCTGATTTCCGGCTGATCGACGCTCAGCACGAAGTCCTGCAGGTTGCTGATCTTGTACTGCACGGTCAGCGGCACTTCGACGATGTTTTCGTCTTCAGTCAGCATTTGACCCTGCTTGGTGTACGCACGCTCACGCGTGACGTTTTCCATGTACTTCTTGTCAATCGGCGGGAAATAAATGTTCAGACCCGGGCCGACGGTTTCGTAGTACTTGCCGAAGCGCAGCACCACAGCCTGCTCCTGCTCGTCGACTACATAGACCGCGCTGTACAGCCATACGGCCGCCAACACGACCAGGCCGATTCCGAGCAGACCGCCGAAGCCGCCGCTCTTGCCCGGACCACCACCGTCATCACCACGTTTCTTACCACCACCGAACAACCCGTTCAGGCTTTCCTGCAGCTTTCGGAAGGCCTCGTCGAGATCTGGCGGCCCCTTGCGATCGCCGTTATTACGGCGCTTGCCACCCCAAGGATCCTGATTATTCGAGTTGCCACCCGGCTCATTCCAAGCCATAGCGCTCTCCATCTGATAAAGCAAAGACGCACCCACGGCGCGCCGACCAATGCTACAGAATGCCTGTCACCACGGCACAACCGCTTTCTCAGGCTTTTATTGCAAAGTGTGTTGCTCGATGAATTCCAGCGGCTGCAAACCTTCGCGGCTCACCAGCCGATTCAATTCGGCCCGTGGCAAACGAACGGCCAGCAAGCTGAGACCTTCTTCGTCATGTTCTTCTTTCTGTACCGCACCGAGTTCGAAAAACTGCGCACGCAGTCGAGCAAATCGTTGCGGCAAGCGCAAGGTGCCAACAAACAAATCATCGCCGAGCAGTTCGGCCACGGCCTGCTTGAGCAGACCCAGGCCTGTACCCTCCTTGGCTGACAACCAGACCCGTTGCGGCTTGCCATCGGCATCGCGCTGGATCTGCGGTTCAACACCCTCGAGCAAATCGAGTTTGTTGTATACCTCAAGGATCGGCAAGTCCTGAGCCCCGATCTCACCCAGCACCACCATGACCTGCTCAATCTGGGCCATGCGCTCGGGCTCATGGGAGTCGATCACGTGCAGCAACAGGTCGGAATTGCTCGACTCTTCGAGCGTAGCCCGAAATGCCTCGACCAGTTTGTGCGGCAAGTGACGAATGAAACCCACGGTGTCGGCCAGCACGATCGGACCGAGATCGTCCAGTTCGAGTCGGCGCAGGGTCGGGTCGAGGGTGGCGAACAACTGGTCGGCGGCGAACACGTCAGACTCGGTGACCGAGTTGAACAGCGTCGATTTGCCGGCGTTGGTATAACCCACCAGTGAAACCGTCGGAATGTCAGCGCGCTTGCGGCCACGACGCGACTGTTCGCGCTGGCTGCGGACCTTTTCCAGGCGCCCCTTGATCTGCCGAAGGCGAACCCGCAACAGACGCCGGTCGGTTTCCAGCTGGGTTTCACCCGGACCGCGCAGACCGATACCGCCCTTCTGCCGCTCAAGGTGAGTCCAGCCACGAACCAGCCGCGTGCTCATGTGCTCAAGCTGAGCCAGTTCGACCTGGAGCTTGCCTTCATGGGTACGGGCGCGTTGGGCGAAGATATCGAGAATCAGACCCGTGCGGTCGATCACGCGACACTCGAATATCCTTTCGAGGTTACGTTCCTGACTGGGCGTGAGGATGTGATTGAAAATCACCAGATCTACCTGTTCGGCTTTGACCAGGTCGCGTAACTCCTCGACCTTGCCGCTGCCAATCAGGTATTTGGCGGTTGGCCGATTACGCGGCACGTTGAAAAACGCGACGGTCTCGGCGCCAGCCGACATTGCCAACTCCTGAAACTCCTGCGGATCTTCGCGCGCCTCAGGGTCCTGACCATCCAAGTGAACGAGAATGGCTCGCTCACCACCACCGTGGCGCTCAAAGAACAAAGGAGACTCCTATCAGGCGTTACCTGGCTCAGCATCACCTGCTTCGGATTCGGTTGCGCTAGGCAGACGAATTGGACGAACCGGCACTACTGTAGAGATAGCGTGTTTGTAGACCATTTGGCTGACGGTGTTTTTCAGCAGGATAACGAACTGGTCGAAAGACTCGATCGTGCCTTGCAGCTTGATACCGTTAACCAGGTAGATGGACACCCCAACTTTCTCTTTACGTAAAGTATTCAAGTAAGGGTCTTGTAGCGAATGCCCTTTTGACATGTGCCGCACTCCTTTAAGGATTCAATATAAAAAAAATAGGTAATCAGATGGCTTGTGGCCGTCACACCCCCAAGGATAGACGGCAATTGCAAGGACTCAGCTCAATATGGAGATGGTCCCCAGGTATTTCAAGGCGCGCGGCAGATTGTCGCAATCCAGGCTGTCCAGCCAGTGTAAATCAGCCCAACTGCGCAGCCAGGTGAACTGGCGCTTTGCCAATTGGCGCGTGGCGATGATTCCACGCTCCTGCATCTCGGCTGACGTCAGCTTGCCATCCAGGTAGTCCCAGACTTGTCGGTAGCCTACCGCACGTATAGACGGCAACCCGGCATGCAGGTCACTTCGCTCACGCAGGGCTACGACCTCGTCGATGAATCCCTGTTCCAACATTAAAGTGAATCTTTGTTTAATTCGCTCATGCAGTACCTGACGATTTGCCGGAGCAATCGCCAAGTTCGCGACAGTATAGGGCAATTGTTGCCGTCCCGAAGCGGCTGCTTCAGTACTTTGCGCAGATTGTTGCAGGCGAAGCGCGGTCATGCTCTGACCACTGACGCGATAAACTTCCAGCGCTCGACTGAGCCGCTGCGGATCGTTCGGATGAATGCGCGCCGCGGAAACCGGATCGATCACCGCCAATTGTTCGTGCAAGGCTTGCCAGCCGAGGCGTGCAGCCTCTTCTTCGATTTGTGCGCGCACGTCCGGGTCGGCAGCCGGCATATCGGCCAGGCCTTCGAGCAAAGCCTTGTAGTAGAGCATTGTGCCGCCTACCAGCAGCGGAATTTTTCCGCGCGAAGTGATATCTGCCATGGCTTCGAGCGCGTCACGACGAAAATCCGCGGCCGAATAACTCTCGGCCGGATCAAGAATGTCGATCAAACGGTGCGGAAACTGCGCCAGAAGCTCCTTCGACGGCTTGGCGGTGCCGATGTCCATGCCACGGTAGACCAGTGCCGAATCAACGCTGATCAGTTCGCAGGGCAGGACCTTGGTGAGTTCGATGGCCAGGTCGGTCTTGCCGGCGGCGGTCGGCCCCATCAGGAAAATGGCAGGTGGGAGCTGGCTCATCAACGACCGCGCAAAAACAGTTTGTCCAGATCGTCCAGGCCCAGTTGGGTCCAGGTCGGTCGGCCATGGTTGCATTGACCGCTGCGCTCGGTGTTTTCCATGTCACGCAGCAGACCGTTCATTTCCGGCAAGGCCAGACGCCGGTTAGCCCGGATCGCGCCGTGGCAGGCCATGGTGCCGAGTAATTCGTTCAGGTGTGCCTGAATCCGGTCGCTGGTGCCGTACTCCATCAGGTCAGCCAGCACATCGCCGACCAGCCGATTGGCTTCGGCCTGTTTGAGCAGTGCCGGAATCTGCCGGATGGCCAGGGTTTCCGGGCCCAGGCGCTGCAATTCGAAGCCCAGTCGCTGGAACCAGGCGGCATGCTCTTCAGCGCAATCGGCTTCACGCTGGCTGACCGCCAGGGACTCCGGCACCAGCAGCGGCTGTCCGCTCAGGCCTTCACTGGCCATGGCGACTTTCAGGCGTTCGTACATGATCCGTTCATGTGCGGCGTGCATGTCCACCAGCACCAGCCCCTGGGCGTTCTCCGAAAGAATGTAGATACCCTTGAGCTGCGCCAGCGCATAACCCAGCGGCGGGATGTCACCCTGCCCGGCCGGCAGCGCGACCGCATTGGCTTCGGGCAGCGGCGCGAAGAACTCGCGATAGGCGGCCTGGGCTTCGGCGGCAGGCACAGCGGACTGAGGACGCGGTGTGTATTGATACTGGTAACCACCCCCCGAACCCGATCCGGCTGGCGCATTGAACGACGGTTGTGCCTGAGGCTGCTCCAGCAACGCATTGGCCGCCAGACGCATTTCACCCTGGGGACCGAACTCACCGGCATCCAGCCCGGTAGGCCGGACAATCGCTGTCGCAACCGGCGCCGCCAATTGGTCTTCCGGCCGCACATCACCCAAGGCGCGGTGCAAGGTGCCATAGAGAAAATCGTGGACCATGCGCCCGTCACGGAAACGAACTTCGTGTTTGGTCGGGTGTACGTTGACGTCAACGCCCGCCGGATCGACGTCGAAAAACAGTACAAATGTCGGGTGTCGCCCATTGAACAGTACGTCGCGATAAGCCTGGCGCACCGCATGGGCCACCAGCTTGTCGCGCACCGCACGGCCGTTGACGAAGAAATACTGCAAATCCGCCTGGCTGCGGTTGAACGTCGGCAACCCGACCCAACCCCACAGGTGCAGGCCGTTGCGCTCGATCTCGATCGGCAGCGCCTGCTCCAGAAAACCGGGACCGCAAATCGCCGCGACTCGCCGGGCACGGGCCGCATCGTCGTGGGCTTCGTGCAGGCTGAGGATGGTCTTGCCGTTGTGGCGCAGATGGAACGCCACGTCGAAACGCGCCAGGGCCAAACGCTTGATCACTTCTTGCAGATGATCAAATTCGGTTTTTTCGGTCTTGAGAAACTTGCGTCGTGCCGGCGTGTTGAAGAACAGGTCGCGAACTTCGACGGAGGTGCCTACCGGATGCGCTGCCGGCTGTACGCGGGGCGCCATGTCACGACCTTCGGTCTCGACCTGCCAGGCCTGATCGGCTTCGCGGGTGCGGGACGTCAGGGTAAGGCGCGCCACGGAACTGATCGAAGCCAACGCCTCACCGCGAAAGCCCAGGCTCATGACCTGTTCCAGGTCTTCGAGATTGCGGATTTTGCTGGTGGCGTGTCGCGCCAGGGCCAGCGGCAGGTCATCGGCAGAAATGCCGCTGCCATCGTCGCGCACCCGCAGCAACTTGACGCCGCCCTGCTCCACATCGACATCGATGCGTCTGGCGCCGGAATCGAGGCTGTTTTCCAGCAACTCCTTGATCACCGAAGCCGGGCGCTCTACCACCTCGCCGGCGGCAATCTGGTTTGCCAGCCGAGGACTGAGCAGCTCGATGCGGGCAGCGTTGGTCAGCACCTGGTTCATTCTTTGGCCGCCAATTCAGTGCCAGGGATGGTCAAGTGCTGACCGACCTTGAGTTCGTCACTCGCCAGGTTGTTGGCACTGCGCAGCGCGGCCGGCGACACCTGATAACGCACGGCGATCATCGCCAGCGTCTCGCCCGGATTTACCCGGTGGTCACGCGGGCCTTGGGCGATTTTCCCGGAATCACGCAGCCAGGCGATGTAAGTGCCCGGTGGCGGATTTTGCTGGAAGAATTGACGCACTCCGCTGCTGATCGAGCGGGCCAGCGCCTGCTGGTGGCTCGACGCGGCCAGTTTCGAGGCTTCGTTGGCGTTGGAGATAAATCCGGTTTCCACCAGGATCGATGGAATATCCGGCGATTTCAGCACCATGAACCCGGCCTGTTCAACCCGCTGCTTGTGCAGCGGTGTGACCCGGCCAATGTTGCTCAATACTTTCTGACCGACGTTCAGACTGGAGGTCAGGGACGCGGTCATCGACAGGTCGAGCAGCACGCCGGCGAGCATGCGGTCCTTGTCGTCGAGGCTCACATTACCGGCACCACCGATCAGGTCGGAACGGTTTTCACTGTCGGCCAGCCAGCGCGCGGTCTCCGAGGTGGCACCACGATCAGACAGAGCGAACACGGAAGCACCGAACGCGGCGGTCGAAGGCGCGGCGTCGGCGTGGATGGATACGAACAGGTCGGCGCCCTTCTTGCGGGCGATTTCGGTACGCCCGCGCAACGGAATGAAGTAGTCGCCGGTGCGGGTCAGCTCGGCACGGAAACCCTTGATGCCGTTGACCTGGCGCTGCAATTCGCGGGCAATCTGCAGCACCACGTCTTTTTCGCGCTGACCGCGCGAGCCGGAGGCGCCCGGGTCTTCGCCACCGTGACCGGCATCGATCACCACAATGATGTCGCGTTTACCCGCCGGGGCCGGAGGCAGCTTGATAGCAGGCTCCGTCGGCGTGACCGGTACGGCTGGCACCGTGGCCACCGACGGCGTCGGTGCAGGCGGCGGCGCGGCATCGGCCGGGTTATCGAACAGATCGACCACCAATCGGTTGCCGTACTGGGCGTTGGGGGCCAGGGAGAAGCTTTTCGGGGTGACGGCCTTTTTCAGGTCGATGACCACCCGCAGGTCCGTCGGCGTGCGCTGGGCCGAGCGCATGGCGGTGATCGGGGTATTGGCGCTGTTGACGTTCAACGGCGCACCCAAGGACGCGCCATTGATGTCGATGACCAGACGATCGGGGGCCGTCAGGGTAAAGACGCTGTGCTGCACAGGGCCGGTCAGGTCAAACACCAGCCGTGTGTTGTCCGGCGCCCGCCACAGGCGAACACTGTTGACCTTCGTCTCGGCCACAGCGTCGACGGTCACCGCCAAAAACAATACCCCTACGGCAGCAACCAACGCGCGAAAGCGCATACCTAACCCCATCATTTATTTGGATTCCAATGCCAAAGCGGCACACCACGACTCGCCGCGCGAGCCCTGGGACAAAATTTTCAGCGAACGCCCGCTGTCTTGCGGGCTAATGGTAATGGTCAGGTCGGGCTTTGGCAAAAAGCCTGCACCTTTATCGGGCCATTCGATCAGGCACAGGGCGTCGTCTTCGAAATAGTCGCGGATACCGAGGAATTCCAGCTCTTCCGGATCGACCAGGCGATACAGGTCAAAGTGGAAGGCGCGAATATCGCCAATCTCGTAGGGCTCGACCAGGGTGAAAGTCGGACTCTTTACCGCCCCGACGTGCCCCAGCCCCCGGATGATGCCCCGGGACAACGTGGTCTTGCCCATCCCCAGGTTGCCTTCGAGAAAGATCAGGCCGTGCCCTTTAGTGGTTTGGGCGATGCGTGCGCCAAACGCGGTCATCGCCTCTTCATCAGCCAGGTACAGGGTTACTTCAGACACGGTGCTTGCTCCTCCAACAACTGACGAATGGCTGGAATCAGATCACTGGCCGCCAGCCCGCGGCCCAATTTACCTTGCTGCTCACCGGCATTGGCGTGCAGCCAGACCGCCAGGCAGGCGGCGTCGAACGTATCCATGCCCTGGGCCAACAGGGCGCCGACCAGACCGGCCAGTACATCACCCAGACCGGCGGTGGCCATGGCTGGATGGCCCTGATGACACACTGCCAACCGCCCGTCAGGACTGGCGATCAGGCTGCCGGCGCCCTTGAGCACCACGACCGCTGTATATTTTTTGCTCAAGGCGCGCACTGCCGCAGGGCGATCAGCCTGCACCTCGGCAGTACTCATGCCCAGCAGCCGCGCCGCTTCGCCCGGATGCGGCGTGATCACACAATCCCTGGGCAGTTTCACACGCTCCTGCGCCAGCATGTTCAGCGCATCGGCGTCCCAGACTTGCGCAAGTGGTGCATTGGCGGCAGCGGACAACAAACTGTGCCCCCAGGCAGCCTGACCCAAACCGGGACCGACGACCAACACGGAAACTTTTTGCAGCAATTCCATCAACTGATTGGCCGACGAAGTACCCAACACCATCGCCTCGGGGATTCGGGCCAAAGCGGCGGGCACATGTTCGCTGCGGGTCGCCACCGACACCATGCCCGCACCGGCGCGCAGCGCACTTTGCGCACTGAGCAGGATCGCGCCACCCAGTCCGCGATCGCCACCGATCAGCAGCACATGGCCGAATTTGCCTTTGTGGGAAGTGGGGGCACGGGTGGCCAATTGCGGCAGATTGCCAGCCGTCAGCCGCCGGGCACTGGTCGCAGTACTTTCAAGCAGCTGCGGATCGGCGTGCAGGTCGTTGAAGACCAACTCGCCCACCACGTCCGCCGCGTCACCGGTGAACAAACCCAGTTTCAAACCGATGAACGTCGCCGTCAGATCGGCTCGTACCGCATTGCCGAGGATTCGTCCCGTATCGGCGCAGAGTCCGGAAGGGATATCCACCGCCACCACTGGCAGCCCACTGGCGTTAATCGCCGCGATGACGCTGGCGTAAGGCTCGCGCACCTCACCGGTCAGGCCGGTGCCCAGCAAGGCGTCCAGCATGAGGCCGCGCAATTCGGAGTTTGCTGCCCAGGCTTCGATAAAGACGTTTTCGGACACCGCCTCAGCATGAGCCGCCGCCGCATCACCGCGCAGCTGCTGCGGATCGCCCGCCGCCAGTACCCGAACCGACCAACCGGCACGCTTGGCCAACACGGCCACCAGATAACCGTCACCGGCGTTATTGCCGTGACCGGCGACCACCGTCAATTCGCTCGCCGTCGGCCACTGGCGGACCAACGCTCGCCAGGTCGCCCGCGCCGCGCGCCGCATCAATTCGAAGCCCGGGGTACCGGCCGCAATCAAGCTCGCATCGAGCCCTCGGACCTGCGCAGCGCTGTACAGCGCGTCGGGTAAATCATCTTTAGTGTGCAGCATGCGTCTTCGGGCTCCGATGTCTGGCAGAATTATACGCACCTCAGCTCCGGTTTCTCTCGCCTCATGCCCGCTATTACCACAGACCTGCCCGCCCTCGCCCAATCCATCAAGGACTGGGGCCGCGAGCTGGGCTTCCAGCAAGTCGGCATCAGCGGCCTCGACCTGGGGGAGCATGAGCAGCACCTGCAGCGCTGGCTCGACGCCGGCTACCACGGTGAAATGGACTACATGGGCGCCCATGGCAGCAAACGCTCGCACCCGGATGAACTGGTACCCGGCACCTTGCGCGTGGTTTCGCTGCGCATGGACTACCTGTCGGGCGACACCAAAATGGCGCAGTTGCTGGCCCAACCGGAAAAAGCCTACGTCTCGCGTTATGCCTTGGGCCGCGATTACCACAAATTGATCCGTAAACGCGTGCAACAACTGGCGGAAAAAATTCAGGCCGTGATTGGTCCGTTCGGCTACCGTGCGTTTGTCGACAGCGCCCCGGTGCTGGAAAAAGCCATCGCCGAACAGGCTGGCCTGGGATGGATCGGCAAAAACACCCTGGTCTTGAATCGTAAAGCGGGGAGTTACTTCTTCCTCGCCGAATTGTTCGTCGATTTGCCATTGCCGGTGGACCCGCCCCACGCTACCGAACACTGCGGTCGCTGCAGCGCCTGCCTCGACATCTGTCCGACCAACGCCTTCGTCGGCCCCTATGTGCTGGACGCCCGACGCTGCATTTCCTACCTGACCATCGAACTCAAGGGTGCGATCCCCGAGGACTTGCGACCGCTGATCGGCAACCGGGTGTTCGGCTGCGATGACTGTCAGATCGTCTGCCCGTGGAACCGCTTCGCCCGTCCATCCGGCGAAAGCGATTTCAAGCCACGGCACAACCTGGACAACGCCGACCTGGCCGAGCTGTTCATGTGGGATGAGGCCAGGTTTCTGAGCAGCACTGAAGGCTCACCACTCAGACGGGCGGGTTACGAAAGCTGGTTGCGCAATCTGGCGGTCGGGCTGGGCAACGCACCATCAACGATTCCGGTTCTGGAAGCTTTAAAAGCGCGTCGCGATTATCCATCGGAGATGGTGCGTGAGCATGTCGAATGGGCATTGCAGCAACATGCCGACCGTCAGGCCTCGTCGTTGTAGATGAACTTCGGCATTTCCCAATGAAAACGGATCGCCAGCAAACGCAGCAGAAAACCGCCAAATAGCGTAATCAGTATCGCTTGCTCACCCGGCACGTTCAGCCAGAGACACAGCATGTAGCACCACGCCGCGGCGAACGAGACGCTGGCGTAGAGTTCGCGACGGAAGATAAGCGGAATGTCGTTGCAGAAGATGTCGCGCAGGATGCCGCCGAAAACCCCGGTAATCACGCCACTGACCGACGCGACCAACATGCCATGTCCCATTTCCAGGGCGGTCATGCAGCCGATCAGGGTGAACGCCACCAGACCGACGGCGTCGAGTACCAGAAACAGCGAGCGCAGATGACGCATCCAGCGGGCAGTGAACACCGTGAACATCGCCGCGATGGTCGTCAATATCAGGTATTCCGGGTGTTTGACCCAGGTCAGCGGGTAGTGGCCGAGCAGTACGTCGCGCACTGAACCACCGCCCAATGCCGTGACGCACGCGATCAGCACCACACCAAACCAATCCATGCCGCGACGGCCCGCGGACAAGGCGCCGGTCATGGCTTCGGCGGTGATGGCGATCAGGTAAAGCATCAGCAACATGGTGGCGGTCCTTGCAAAAAGGCGCGCAGTCTACTCACTTCACCTAAGCACCAAAAGAGCGCTCCCAAGAACTTCATCCTCTCACACGGTCGCTCCGTGACTGGACGGACGCCATCGCGGGCAAGCCCGCTCCCACAGGGTTATCGCTGACCTTGTGGGAGCGGGCTTGCCCGCGAAGAGGCCCGTACTGACACCACCCCATCAGAACTTGATGAAATGCTTACGGTAGTGCTGCAACTCGGCGATGGATTCGCGGATGTCGTCCAGGGCGAGGTGGGTGCTGCCCTTCTTGAAGCTGTCCCGCACGTCCGGCGCCCAGCGTCCGGCCAGCTCCTTGAGCGTCGAAACGTCGAGGTTGCGGTAGTGGAAATAGCTTTCCAGGGATTTCATGTGGTTATAAAGGAAGCGACGATCCTGGCAGATGCTGTTGCCGCAGATCGGCGACTTGCCCTTCGGCACCCACTTCTCCAGGAAGGCAATGGTGGCTGCTTCGGCTTCGGCCATGCTGACGCGGCTTTCGCGCACGCGCTGGGTCAAGCCCGAGTTGCCGTGGGTGCGAGTGTTCCACTCGTCCATCCCGGCGAGGATTTCGTCGCTGTGATGAATGGCGATCACCGGACCTTCGGCCAAGGTGTTCAGGTCGCTGTCTGTGACAATGGTGGCCATCTCGATGATGACGTCGGTATCCGGGTTCAGACCGGTCATTTCCAGGTCGATCCAGATCAGGTTCTGCGGGTTTTGCATGTGTCAGCTCCTAGGCAATGCTGCGCAGTTTAGCTTAGGCCGGTGGCCGGGCGTGCTAAACTCGCCGCCGTTTTACCTAATCGCTGCATTATTACTACGGAACACCCATGGCCAAACGCCAACTCAATCGTCGTCAAAACTGGCGCATCGAAAAGATTCAGGGCGAACGCGCTGCCCGCGCCGCCAAACGCGAGTCCTCGGCTGTCGAGGCACTCGAAGGTGGCGACCTGGGTCCGGAACAGCACGGCCTGGTGATCGCACACTTCGGTGTGCAGGTCGAAGTCGAGGCTCGTGATGGCGAGTTGGCCGGCCAGGTATTCCGTTGCCACCTGCGCGCCAACCTGCCGGCGCTGGTGACCGGCGACCAAGTGGTCTGGCGTGCCGGCAACCAGGGCATCGGCGTGATCGTCGCGCAACTGCCGCGTAACACCGAACTGTGCCGCCCGGACAGCCGTGGCCAGCTCAAGCCGGTTGCAGCCAACGTCGACATGATCGTCATCGTTTTCGCGCCATTGCCTGAGCCACACGCCAACCTGATCGACCGCTACCTCGTCGCTGCCGAGCACGCGGGAATCAAGCCGCTGCTGCTGCTGAACAAGTTCGACCTGATCGACGAGCATAACGCCCCGGCGCTGAACGCCTTGCTGGCGGTTTATCGCACCCTGGGTTATCCGGTGCTCGAAGTGTCGGCCCATCACGGCAACGGCATGGAGCAACTGCAGAAGCAACTGGACGGGCGCATCAGTGTATTCGTCGGCCAGTCCGGCGTCGGCAAGTCATCGCTGGTCAACAGCCTGCTGCCGGAAGTCGAAACCCGTGTCGGGCCATTGTCCGAGCTATCCGGCCAGGGCACTCACACCACCACCACCGCGCGGCTGTTCCACTTCCCCGGCGGCGGTGAGTTGATCGACTCCCCGGGCATTCGCGAGTTCGGCCTCGGCCACGTCAGCCGTGCCGACGTCGAAGCCGGCTTCATCGAGTTCAACGACCTGCTCGGCACCTGCCGCTTCCGAGACTGCAAGCACGACCGCGAGCCGGGTTGCGCGCTGCTCAAGGCCTTGGAAGATGGCCGTGTGCAACAACAACGGATGAACAGCTACCGCTCGATCATCGCGAGTTTGCCGGAAAACGGTTACTAAACAGAATCACCGGCCATCCTGCATCAATAGGGTAGCCGGTCATCCGCCATTCCTTACGAGCGCCTTGCCACCTTAAACATCAGACGTTTCTGTAAGACCGCGGCCCGTCTTCTTGAAGGGCAATTCTGATTAACCGCGTAAGCCTTGTAGGCGCCTTCCTATTGGATACATTCAACCCTCTTCGCACCCAAGCGATACAGAGGGATATTCATGCAGACCTTTCATTTGTTCATCAGTCATTCGTGGAATTATTCCGATGCCCACGACAAATTGGTGAAGCTGCTCACCGCGCATCCAACGTTCAACTTCAAGAACTTCTCCGTCCCATCGCATAACCCCATCGTCGGCGCCCTGACCGACAAGCAACTGGAAGAAGCCATCGAAAACAAGATCCGCCCTTGCTCGGCGGTACTGATCATGGCCGGCATGTACTCCACTTACAGCAAGTGGATCAACAAGGAAATCGAGATCGCCAAGCGCATGGGCAAGGTGATCATCGCGATCAAGCCTTTTGGTGCGGAACGGATCTCCACGGTGGTGCGGCAGGCGGCCCACGCGGAATGCGCATGGAATACCAGCAGCATCGTTAGTGCCATCCGCACGCACGCAACGGAGTGAATCATGCGAAGGGGATTGTTCATCGGAATCAATAACTACAACCATGTTTCCCAGTTAAATGGCTGCAGCAATGATGCGATGGCGATGGCGTCGGTGCTGAAAACCCATGCTGACGGAGACCCGAACTTCAAGAATATCGTACTGACCTCAGCCGAAGACTATCTGGGCCGCGAGGCACTTGAGGGCCATATCCAGGCTCTATTTTCCGGAGATTGTGATGTTGCGCTGCTGTATTTCGCCGGCCACGGTCATTTCGACACAGATAACGATGAAGGCATGCTACTGCCCCAGGATTATAAAACAGCCAAGGATGGAATTCGGTTGAGCGACATTCTGAACTGGGCAACCAAAGCCGAGAAAATCAAAAACAAAGTCATCATTCTCGACTGCTGCCAAGGAGGTGCTGCCGGAGAAATGCGCGGATTGCGTAGCGACAGCAGTGTAATCGGTGAAGGTATGACCATTCTCACCGCATGCAAAAAAGAACAACCGGCGATGGAAGGCTCCGGCCACGGTGTCTTTACCGGATTATTGCTTCAAGCACTTCACGGCGGCGCCGCAAACATTCTTGGGAAAATCACGCCCGGCAGTCTCTACTCATTTGTCGATAACGCCCTGGACGCTTGGGAACAGCGTCCGGTATTCAAGACCAACGTCTCGCAGTTCATTTCATTGCGCGAAGTCACGCCACTGATACCCAAAGAAATACTGCGCAAACTACCCGAATGGTTTGCAGAAGCGGAATCGGTGTACCCCCTCGCCCCCAGCTTTGAGCCCACTGAGCCTGAATTCAGACCGGAACACGGCGAGGTCTTCGCCCAGCTGCAAAAGTGCAACCGCCACAGCCTCATCGAACCGGTGGACGCCGAGCATATGTACTACGCCGCCATCCACTCTACCGGCTGCCGCCTCACCGCGCTCGGCGCCTATTACCGCGAACTCGCGATCAAGGGACACTTCTGATGCCAGTATTTATCAGCTACCGCCACATCGATCGGCCTTACGCCATCGCTATCAATAGCCGCCTGATACAGGCCAACATCAAGACCTACCTCGACGTACTGGATGCGGAATCCCAGACCACCGATGACATCACCGGAGTAATCACCCGCAACATCAGCGAATGCACACACCTGCTGGCGGTGGTATCGGAGAAAACCGCACTGTCGTGGTGGGTGCCGTTCGAAATCGGCGAGGCGACCATTACTAACCGACGCATCTGCTCGTTCAAGACCGGACCGGCAGAATTGCCGCTGTACCTCGATAAGTGGCCGAAGCTCAGCAGTGATAGAGACATCGAGTTCTTTATCGATGCCTATCGAAACGAAGCGACGCTCAAGCGTTCGATGTCACTGGAGTCGGTGACCGGCAGCGAGTCGGTGCGTAGCGTCAACAGGACCAATGCCGATCGATTTCATACCGACCTCAAGTCCAGGATCATCCGCGGGTTCTGAAGCTGCTGCAAAGATAGAGAAAGCCGCGACCTTGTCGCGGCTTTGGTACCCGCCCATGGATCAAGACAGTCAATTTGCTACGCGGACTCGGCGGGATTGCGATAGAAAAATACTTTACCGCCCTAAAGCAGCGAGCATAGAGCCATTTTCGATCATTTTCGTGACACCACGAAAAGGATCAGCAGCATCCGCTTTTTCGTACCATAGATATAAAAAAGCCACGATCGTCTCGTGGCCTTTTGGGGCTTCGAAGGGCTGCTGAGTTTGAATGAGTCAAGGCCGGATGAACTGACCGACGGGCGCAAGATATTGAGAAAGACAGGCATTGGAGTGATCCTCGTCACGCCCAGCCCCGAAAGCCATCCTTAAAACCTTGTCATATTTTTCCGCTGCCACAATAGCCTGAGCGTGGACGACTTTCGTGCTTATATGCGAGAAACCGTATATTTGAATCGCCTTCAAAATAATTGATTCGACACATTCCACTCGCTGAAAAAGTATCTGCTTGGCTCTTGCTGACTCCGACATCGATATACCAACGAGGGCACGTTTGTCACCCGTGGTAAATAAGTACGGTTGTCGATTTTGATAGAGAGAAAAAGCATGCATCAACAGCAAAAGCTCGCCAGCGTCGATACTGTCGATCTGAAGCAGTTCATCCATGAAGTCCAAATCGTCATCAGCAGCGCCAAGCTCGCGGCATGATTGAACGAGACTGCAAAGTCGATCATAGGTTTGATAGCAGCCAACACGCCTGGACACGCACTTTTCCACATCATTTAAGTAGAGAGAGTGCTTGGCACTGTCCAGGACGTAGCATTCAGAAAGTCCGCACTGAAAAACTGATAAAGCTTCTTCAACCAAGTCACATTGGGCTAGCTTTACCAATATGTCGTTGTCGGTGAGGAGAATCATTTATGCGATCAGTTTCCGCAGTAAATGCTCGCTGTCGTCTTTGAGATTCTCTCGAAGCTGCTGAAAAACAAAATCTGAAACCATTATCTGGTCAGTATGTTCTCCAGCGATAAGATTTGCGGCAGAAACACACAGTGCAAAAATGCTTTTGTTGTTATGGGCACAATTCAAAACGATATGTGTAGGATCAATTTGGTGATCTGTTCCATATTTCACTGCCAATTTTGCCAGCACAGGTGCTTTGACCAGCTGCTGAAGCTTTAAATTGCAAAGAGCATTACCGGTCAGTAACTGAATCGCAAACTGGTCTGCGGCAAGCTCATCGGCATCTTTGTCTAGCCCGTCACCTTCCTTGATTTCATCATCGACAATCGTTCCATTTGCACCGACATGACCTAAGGCAATATGCCCAAGCTCATGTGCCAAATGGAAAAGCAAGAAGCCGCTTTTTCGATTGTTAGAAAGCACAATCGATGGCCGGCCATTGATCGCCATGGCGATGCCATCCATTTTTCGGCCGAGCAAAGGTGTAGCCAAGTGGATGACCGGGATGCCAATGCTCCAACAATAGTCGAGCAACGCAGACAAACCTACCCAAGGAGCGCCAGACGAAAGCAAGTGCTCGCGAATCGCCTGTGCATCCGGTGGAGGCGGAACGAATTGAGTGTCTAGCGCAGAAAGCGCGAGGCGCGAGGCGCTGCGAGCCAAAGCAACCGCAAGATTCACATCTGCTTCAGAGGTTTTAGCAGACTTTTTGAATCGCTTATCCGCTGGTAGGTCGAACTCAATCCGCGGAGGCGTCTCACTGAAAGGAAGCATACGCAGACTTAATGCTTTGGCTAGATAGACCTTGGCTTGCTGCACACCTGAAGGTGACGCCTCGACCTCATCTGTCCACCAGTCAGGCAGCAGAAGAGCGAGCTTTCTTTTCGAAATGCCATGTTTGTCTAAGGCGGAGTAAAGATTCTGAACTGTGGTCATAGATCCCTCCTCCCTAGAATGGCATCACATGAAATGGGGCGCTCAAGCAGTAGACATCCTGTCTTGCCGCAAAACTCACGGGACAGTATAGATTCTTTGTAGCGGTTGCAAGGTATGCAGAGATTCGGACCATGCCGCTCGTCTTAGTCAGCCAGTGCCCCCGTCAAAACACAGGCTCTTCGAAACACAGCCCGCAAAAAAGCCGCGAATATCGCGGCCTTCTCGTTTTCAGCGTGCGGTTCTTTCCAGCGTCCAGCCCAGCACATCCAAGGCATCACAGCCGTCCTGGATCAACATGTGCGCGGCGCTGGCGAAATGCTCCAGATCGTGACCTTCGGCTTCTTTGACGCAAAGGCAGGTGACACTGTTGAGAAGATTGCGCGCGGCCTTGAGACGATGGACGGCGGTTTCGAGAAGATCGGCAGCGCGAGCTTCGGTGTCGATGTACAGGGTGGGACCGACGCTGAAGTTGCCTTGGAGCGGGTGAAATTTAGGCATGACTTGAATCTCATCTGATTGGTGAAACTCCCATCCTTTCGTGGCTAAACGAATTGGGGTGGTAGCTGTACGCGGGTTAGCCAACCGGACAGATGAACCCGGCACACCCTAAGGTGTCCCACGCACAGCCACCATAGACATGTAGATGTCAGACAGCAAAAAGCGCCGCGATTATACGGGCGCTTGTGCATCATCTGTTACGACTGGCTAAAGTCGATCACCGATTCGTCGGCGACGGCCAAACTATAGGCGCGCCTCCAGCGAAGTGAAACCCGGTTTATGCGTCTCGGAGACTTCCTACACCTTTCTCGGACACGGCCTCATTCGTTGATTTTTACCGCAATCAGTCGGACTTAAATTCATTCTTACAGGCACAAAAAAGCCGACATCACTGTCGGCTTTTTCATGGGTCACTGCCTGGGTGCTTCACCCGGTTTCGGCGCCGGATCATCAAACAGATTCAGCCGCTCACGAAGCTCGTGAGCCGGCAACGGCTCCTTATCCGCCGGCAACGCGTTCGGGTCGGTTGGCACTTCACCCGGACCGCCCTGCCCTTGCGTTGGCTCGGGAGCCGGTTCTGCCCCTTGCGAACCTTCAATGGCACGCTGGGCTTTCTTGGTCAGCACCACGATGTCGATACGGCGGTTGACCGGGTTGAACGGATGTTCGCGGTCAAACAAAACCGACGAGGCATAACCGACCACTCGCGCCACTTGCTGATCCGGATAGCTGCCCGCGACCAGCGCACGGCGAGCGGCGTTGGCTCGGTTGGCCGATAGCTCCCAGTTACCGAAATCACCCTGACCGCTGTACGGCTTGGCGTCGGTGTGGCCACTGATGCTGATCTTGTTCGGCACCGCCTTGATGGTGTCGGCCATGGCCAGCAGGATGTCTTCGAAATACGGCTTCAGGCGAGCACTGCCAGAGTCGAACATCGGCCGGTTCTCAGCATCCACGATCTGGATGCGCAGTCCGTCCGTGGTGATCTCGAACATGATCTGCTCTTTGAACTTCTGCAACTGCGGATTCTCTTCGACCTTGTTCTGCAATTCTTGCAGTAACAATTCGAGACGTTCCTTCTCCACCATCTCTGCCATGCCTTCAACCTGCTCGGCGTCGACAGTCACCTTGTCCGGCTGCGGCTGGGACTTCACCTCGGGATTGAGGGTGTTTTCCGGCGCCAACTCTGGCGTGCCGCCCAAATCGATGATGTAGGGCGTGCCGCTTTCAGTGAAGCCGATCGGGTCTTTGAAGTAACCGGCGATGGCAAGCTTTTGTTCCGGCGTAGCAGTGGACAACAGCCACAACACCAGGAAGAACGCCATCATCGCCGTGGCGAAGTCGGCGAACGCGATTTTCCATGAGCCACCGTGATGCCCGCCGGCATAGCGTTTGACGCGCTTGATGATAATCGGCTGGTTATTTTCCATGACTTATCTGCCGCGAACCGCTTGTTCCAGCTCGGCGAAGCTAGGGCGGTGCGCCGGGTACAGAACCTTGCGCCCGAATTCTACTGCCAGCGATGGCGGCATGCCGGAAGCCGAAGCGACCAGCGAGGCCTTGATGGCTTCGTAGACGTTCAGTTCTTCCTTGGCATCGTGACCCAGGGCATGCGCCAGGGGACCGAAGAAACCGTAGGCCGCGAGAATACCGAAGAAGGTGCCGACCAGTGCCGCACCCACGTGCAGGCCAATCATTTTCTGGTCACTTTCACCCAGCGAAGCCATGGTCACCACGATACCCAGTACCGCCGCGACGATACCGAAACCCGGCATGGCGTCGGCAATGCCGTTCACTGCGTGGGAGGGGTGGTCCAGATCTTCCTTGAGGCTGGCGAGCTCCATGTCGAACAGGTTCTCAAGTTCGTGGGGAGCCATGTTGCCGGAAGACATGATGCGCAGGTAATCGCAGACAAACGCTGTCATGCGCTCATCCTTGAGGACCGTAGGGTACTTGGCGAAGATCGGGCTCGCGGCCGGATCTTCGATATCGCCTTCGATCGCCATCATGCCTTCGCGGCGACTCTTGTTGAGGATCTCGTAGATCAGCCCCAGCACTTCCAGATAGAAAGCGTGAGTGAAACGCGAACTGAACATTCCCAAGGCTTTCTTGAGAACGTGCATCGCCATATGACCCGGGTTGGCCTGCAGGAATGCACCGAGGGCCGCACCACCGATAATCATCACTTCGAAGGGCTGGATCAGGGCGGCAATTTTGCCGTGGGAGAGCACGTATCCGCCGAGCACGCTCGCGAATACGACGATGATGCCGATTATTTTAGCCATAGGTAGGAGAGCACTTACTGAGTCGGGTTCAAGGTCATATTCGGAAGTTAAAAAATCTCTTCTTCTACTTATCGGCAAAACTGCGCCAGACTATAGCCAGTTCAGGCGAAAAGCCAATTTGACCCACTCCGGGCCCAGGTAATGTTGACGATGATCGCCTCCAGACATGGCTAACGAAACGAACGTCCCGCCTGCAAAACCGACCACGCTCGAAGGCTGGGTCAAGCTTCTCGATGGCGTGCGCCTGCCGGTTCCGCAAGACAGTCACGACCTTGTCTGTCGGGCGATCCGCGACAGTCGCAGCTCGCTGCGCGACATTGCCGAATTGATGCAAGGCAGCCCGGCCCTGGCATTGAGTGTCATTCGTCATGCCAATCGCCACACTCATGGCAGCATGACCGAGCCTGCGGAAAGCCTTGAAGTCGCGATCAATCGCCTCGGCCTAAAGCGCACCGAAGAATTACTCGAGCGCTTGCCCGCAGAGCCCATGGCCGAGATTCCGAAAGCCCTGCGTCAGCTGCAGATGATCAGCCTGCACGCCACCCAACAGGCCAACGGTTTTTTTGCCAGCCGCCTGGCGCGACTCTGGCAGGACATCCATTGGGGCAGCCTGCTGTTTCTGTCGCCACTGTGGCCATTGGCGCTGACGCATCCGCAATTACTCGAAGAATGGGAGCTGCGGGTCATCCACAAACGCGAGTCGGCGCGCAAAGTCGAGAAGCAACTGTTTGGCGTGCGCCTGCTGGAAATCGGCCTGGCCCTCGTAGATATCTGGCGTCTGCCGATCTGGGTACAGCAAGGCTATCGGCTGCTGCTCACCGAGCAGCGGGAACTGGTGAAAGTCTTGCGCATTGCCCGCGACAACGAGCATCCGTTGCGCCAGCAGAACCGCCTCGACGACGACCCGACGCTGCGCCGCTGGCTCAATCAACCGGCCAACACGGTGTTGCTGGCCAACGGCCTGGCGCTCTCGGCACAACAGGCCTGGGACAGCCCGCACAGTGAGCGTTGGCAGTACCTGACCAGCCTTTACCTGCAATTGCCGATGGGCGAAGTCCAACAGCAATTGCATCAGCAGGCGGCCAATAGTGCACGCCACCACGCCATGCCCGACCTCTGGCACCCCGCCGTTGCGCTGATCTGGCCGTTGGGCACGAACCGTGTCCACGCCGGGCTGCTGCCAGCACCGGCACCCACCACCGAAGACCTGGTGCAGTGGCGCAAACAATGTGCCGAGCTGCTGTTCGAGCCGAGCCGCTTTACCAACGCCATGCACTTGACCACTGCCGCCCGTGACGCTTTAGTCGCAAGCGGCATGCGTCGGGTAATGATCCTGATGGCCGACCGCACCCATGCCAATCTTCGGGTTCACCAGATTGCCGGGTTGCCGAAGGAAGTTGCCGGTATGAATTTCGCGGTCAACCAGAGCACCGTACTGCAGCGTTTGCTCGCGCAGCAGGCCCAAGTGCGTCTGACACCGGACAACAACGCGCAATTTTCCGCCCTGCTGCCTAATAGCCTGCGTTCGCAGTTCCGCGGCGAACATCTGCTGCTGCGCTCGCTTGTCAACAATGGCCGGGTGATCATGATTATCGTGGCGGACCAGGGCGGCGGGCCGTTTTCGGAGATCACCGTGCAAGCCTTCGGCAAAACCGCACAGTGCATCGAAAAAGCACTGCACAGCTTTAGTCAGCGCGGCAAATGACGCTGCGTTACAATCCCCCCTTTTGTGCCCTGGAGACCTCACATGCCTGACTTCTCTGGCTTGCCGCTGGTGATCGAACCGAGCGACTTGCTCCCTCGCCTCGACGCCCGCGAACTGATCCTGGTGGACCTGACCAGCAGTGCCCGCTACGCCGAAGGGCATATTCCCGGCGCACGGTTCGTCGACCCTAAACGCACGCAACTCGGTCAGGCGCCGGCACCAGGACTGATGCCGCCGCAAGCGGCACTCGAAGCCCTGTTCGGTGAGCTGGGGCACAACCCCGACGCGGTCTACGTGGTTTATGACGACGAAGGCGGTGGTTGGGCCGGGCGTTTTATCTGGCTACTGGATGTCATTGGCCACAGCAAATACCACTATATTGACGGCGGTCTGACAGCCTGGCTGGCAGAAGGCATGCCCATGTCGATCCAGATCCCGGCTGCCGTTGGTGGACCGGTTGCGTTGACCCTGCACGACGAGCCGACTGCCACCCGTGAGTACCTGCAAAGCCGCCTGGGGGCTGCCGACCTGGCGATCTGGGACGCGCGCGGACCACTGGAATTCTCCGGCGAAAAAGTCCTGGCAGCCAAGGGCGGACACATCCCGGGCGCCGTGAACTTCGAATGGACCGCCGGCATGGATCGGTCACGCAACCTGCGCATCCGCACCGATATGCCGCAAATCCTTGAACAACTCGGGATCAGCAAAGACAAAGAAGTGATCACCCACTGCCAGACCCACCATCGCTCTGGCTTCACCTATCTGGTGGCCAAGTCCCTCGGTTATCCGCGGGTCAAAGGCTACGCCGGCTCTTGGGGCGAATGGGGCAACCATCCCGACACCCCCGTAGAGAATTAAGGTTTTTAAGGACAGTTAATGAACAAGCGTCTGTTTATCGTCAGCCAGTACCTGCTACCCCACAACCTGCTCTCGCGACTGGCCGGCTGCATCGCCGAATGCCGCGTGCGCTGGTTCAAGAATGCCTTCACCGCCTGGTTCGCCCAGCGTTACCAGGTGAACATGTCCGAGGCCCTGGTCGAAGACCTGACCGCCTACGAGCACTTCAATGCATTCTTTACCCGCGCGTTGAAAGACGGCGCCCGCCCACTGGACGAAACGCCAGGCGCGATCCTCAGCCCGGCCGACGGCGCGGTCAGCCAGCTCGGCCCGATCGAACACGGTCGCGTGTTCCAGGCCAAGGGGCACAGCTTCAGCGTGCTGGAATTGCTCGGTGGCGACGCAGCCAACGCCGCGCCGTTCATGGGGGGTGATTTCGCCACCATTTACCTGTCGCCGAAGGATTACCATCGTGTGCACATGCCGCTGGCCGGCACCCTGCGTGAGATGGTCTACATTCCGGGCCGCCTGTTCTCGGTCAACCAGACCACCGCTGAAAACGTCCCGGAACTGTTCGCCCGCAACGAGCGTGTGGCGTGCATTTTCGACACCGAGCGCGGGCCGATGGCCGTGGTGCTGGTGGGTGCAATGATCGTGGCTTCGATCGAAACCGTGTGGGCCGGCCTGGTTACACCGCCGAAGCGCGAGCTGAAAACGTTCCGTTACGACGAAGCCGCCCGCGCACCGATCCACCTGGAAAAAGGCGCGGAACTGGGTCGCTTCAAGCTGGGTTCGACCGCTGTCGTGCTGTTCGGGCCGGATCAGGTGAAATGGGCTGAGGAACTGGCCGCTGGCTCACCGGTGCAGATGGGTCAGGGTATGGGCTCACCAAAAGCCCAAGTCATGTGAAGTACTAATGTGGGAGCGGGCTTGCTCGCTCCCACACTGGTTACAAGCACATCAGAGCTGCCCGTCGCGATCGCGGAAGCCCAGCAGATACAACACACCATCCAGCCCAAGGGTGGAAATCGCCTGTTTGGCCGACTGTTTGACCAGTGGCTTGGCGCGGAACGCCACGCCCAAACCGGCAATCGCCAGCATCGGCAGATCGTTGGCTCCATCGCCGACCGCAATGGTCTGCTCCAGACGCAAACCTTCCTTGTGCGCCAGCTCCTTGAGCAGATCAGCCTTGCGCTGCGCATCGACAATCGGCTCGACCGCCACGCCGGTCACCTTGCCGTCGACCACTTCCAGTTCGTTGGCGAACACATAATCAATACCCAGCTTGGCCTGCAATTGCTTGGCGAAGTAGGTGAAGCCGCCCGACAGAATGGCCGTCTTGTAGCCCAGACGCTTGAGTTCGGCGAACAGGGTTTCAGCACCTTCGGTCAGGCGCAGCGAGGCACCGATCGAATCCAGAACGCCGACATCCAGGCCTTTGAGCAACGCCAGGCGCTCTTTGAAGCTGGCGCGGAAATCCAGCTCACCCGCCATTGCCCGCTCGGTAATTTCTGACACCTTGTCACCTACACCGGCCGCCTTGGCCAATTCGTCGATGACTTCGGCTTCGATCAGGGTCGAGTCCATGTCGAACACCGCCAGACGGCGGTTACGGCGGAACAGGGAATCTTCCTGAAAGGCGATGTCGACGTTCAGCTCCTGGGCCACGCTGAGGAATTCTGCCCGCAACGCTTGCGGATCGGCCGCTTCGCCGCGCACGGAAAACTCGATGCAGCCCTTGCCCTTGTCGGCCGGAGTGTCCAGCGGCATGCGCCCGGACAGACGATCGATATGGTCGATGTTCAGGCCATATTTGGCGGTGATCGAACTGACAGCCTGCAATTGCCCGGCGGTCACTTTACGAGTCAAAAGCGTCACGATGTGGCGTTTTTTGCCCTGGTTGCCTACCCATTGCTGGTAATCCTCTTCGGACACCGGCGTGAAACGCACCTGTTGATCAAGTTCATAGCCCTTGAACAGAATGTCCTTGAGTACCGACTTGCCTTGTTCGGTGTCAGGAATTTCAACCAGGATGCCGAACGACAGGGTGTCGTGGATCACCGCCTGACCGATGTCGAGAATGTTCACACCACCTTGGGCCAGAACGCCGGTAATGGCCGCAGTCAGACCCGGACGGTCGACTCCCGTGATGTTTATCAGGACGATTTCGCGCAAGGCGCACCCCCGCAGGTGGAAAAAAACCGCATTCTACCCACATTCAGTGACCATCGGGCACCGTGAGCGCTTTGCCGGTCTAGGGCCTGTCGCTATACTGCGCGTCAACTTCACGGACAAAAGAGCCGAGCTCAAGTGAACCGGCCCACGCCAGTAAAAACCGACAACTTCTTTCTGCTGATCTTCCGTGCACTGCGCCACCGCCGTGTACCGATTGCATTGCGCATCGCCAGCCATAACGTGATCCTGGTCGCCCTGGCCCTGGTGATCTACGCCTGCGTGATGGGTTTGCAGTTCAAACAGGCCATGCATGAGCAGGCGGATGCGCTGGGTGAAAGCCTGACCACGCAGACAGCCACTTCGGCCACCGAGCTGTTGGTGTCCAACGACATCCTCAGCCTCAACGTGCTGCTCAACAACCTGACCAAGAACAAGCTGGTGGCCCACGCCGCCATCTATAGCATGGATAACCGCATCCTTGCCGAGGCCGGCCAGCGTCCCAAGCACGGTCTGCTGGGCGAGGCCGAAGGCATTTATCAGAGCAAGATCACCTTCCAGGACGTGACCGCCGGACAATTGCGCATCAGCCTGGACATGGATCAATTCCAACAGCCGATGACCATCAGCCTGCAGAGCATGGGCATTTTGAGCGCCATCCTGCTGGCTTTGTCCCTGGCTTTGAGCCTGCGCCTGGGCCGACACCTCTCCACACCACTCCTGCAATTGCGGGTATGGCTGCGCAACATTGACGAGCACACCCCGGCCACCGAACGCCAGGACGAGATCGGCGACCTGGCGCGCCAGCTGCACGCCAACTTCGCGCCGGAACCTGCCGAACCCGAGCCCGCGCCGGAACCCGAGTTCGACGACAACGACTATGACGATGCCGAACCGGGCTTCGAAGTGCGTAACCTGCGTGATCCAAGCTTTGATGAAAGCCGTCCGGTGACTGCGCTGAAGGCTGCACCACGGCGCACCGCCAACACCGTCGAAGACGATGATGAAGATGCATTCGCCGACCTGCTCGATGATGCGCCGGACAGCGCCTTGAAACCGCTGGCCAAACCCGTGATTTCCAACGTGCCACAGCACAGCGCGGTGCTGGCTGTTCAGCTGGGCTCCCAGGAGCAACTGCGTCGCCTGCCACGTACGCGCCTGGAAGAACTGCTCAAACGCTACCGCGACTGCCTTGACCAGGCTGCCTCGCTCTACCAGAGCGAACTGCATACCCTGAACGATGGCAGCACGCTGATGCTGTTCCACACCGAAGACAGCGGCGACGACTACCTGACCAACGCCATTTGCTGTGGTGAGCTGTTGCGCGCGCTGGGCCATCAGTTACAGATCGAAGTCGCCGACAGCGGCATCACCCTGCAATTGCAGCTGGGCCTGACCCTGGGCGACGAGCTGTTCGGCCTGAGCCAGATCGACCTGCTGCTGACCGACCCCGCCCAGGACGCCCTGGCCCTCTCGCAGCACAGCCGCAACCTGCTGCTGGTGGAGCGAAAGATCAGTGACGATGCCCTGATCCGCCAGCGCGCACGCATCCGGCCGATTGCCAGCCCGGAAGGCGCGTGCTGCGTGGAGCGCCTGATGGAGCCTTATCCGTCGATGCTGGAGCGACAGCTGGCGCGGATGCATGAGCGTCGGGCGTGATAGCCTCGAAATGAAAAAGCCCGCACACGAGTGATCGTCTGCGGGCTTTTTATTGCCTGTAACGGCGCCTTCGCGAGCAGGCTCGCTCCCACATTTGATCCAGGCTGCCCACAAAGGGTGTGATCACTGAAAACCCACTGTGGGAGCGAGCCTGCTCGCGAAGGGGCCGGGACAGGCGCAAGGCGTCTCCAGCCAGCTGAAACAACAAGGCCCGCATCAATGCGGGCCTTGTGTTGAATCGGTGTGGACTTAGAAGCGGAACACTTCCATATCCGTACGAATCGGTGCTGCCATCGGAATCTTTGGCTGCTTTTCCGCTTCCGCCGCAGGCGCCACAGGCTTGGCTGCCGGCTTTTTAGGCGCTTCGGCGATTGGCGGTTGATTGGCCAGTGGCTTGAGCGCCACTGACAGCTGTTCGGCGAGTTTCTGCAACAGCACACCCTGAGCCTGAACCTGAGCGGCCGTGGTGCCAGCGTGTTGCTCCTGCAGATGAATGATGCGGTTGTCGCGCACCTGACCACGGCGGTCGATCAGGCGCCATTGCGCATCGAGGATTGCGGGTTGTTTTTCACCCGAATCCAGACGCGTGATGGTCAGCAGTACTTGAACATCCGGTGTGAAGCCAACGGTTGCCGGTGCCAACACCACGCGCTGGCTGTCCAGGTGACCGGCGACCTGACGCAACAACAGCTGATCGATGTCCGAAGACAGGCTACCGGCCCAACGACCGTCGGCCGAGGCTTGCAGGCTGCCATCTGGCTGACGCTGCAACAGGGTTTCACGCTGAAGGTAGTCAGCAACGGTTACCGGGCCCAGCAATACTGCCATGCCCGCGCTTTGCGCAGGCTGAACCGGACTTCCGCTGTCCAGTTGATACAACGACACCGGCTGGTGAACGCTGCAACCCGCCAGGCCAAGAACGCCAGCGAGCATCAAAATAAAAGGAAGGCGCAGAGCAGTCATCGTCCCATCCAGGTGATCGCCACAAGGCTGATCACAGTGAAAATACTCAATAAATATGAAGAACGCTCGGCCACGCCGGCGCTTGAAAGGCCATATCATCCGTGAATATGCGTTCCGACTCCAGCGCCAAAGCGCCGATCTACGCGTTAAATCGTAGATCGGACGCTCTAGGACGCTTAATTGAGGTTTTCGACGAGCAGCGCATCTACCCGCTGAAAGCCACGTGGCAGCTTGTTACCACGACGCCCGCGCTCACCCTTGTAGTGTTCGAGGTCGTCCGCTTTCAGTGACAAGGTACGTTTTCCGGCCTGAAGCACCAAGGTGGCGCCATCCGGTATGACGGCGATGTCCGTGACATATTCTTCGCGACTGGCTACACGCTCACCGGAAATCCCGATGATCTTGTTGCCTTTGCCCTTACCTAATTGTGGCAGATCGCTGATCTTGAAGATCAGCAAGCGACCTTCGGTGGTCACCGAAGCCAGCCAGTTCTGTTCACGATCGGCCACCGGACGCGGCAGGATCACCTTGGCGTTGTTCGGCAGGCTCAAGAGCGCCTTGCCCGCCTTGTTCTTGGCCTGCAGGTCTTCACCCTTGACCACGAAACCGTAACCGGCGTCGGACGCGATGACGTACAACGCATCATCTTCCGGCATCAGCACGCATTCGAAGCTCGCCCCCGGCGGTGGCGTCAGACGACCGGTCAGCGGCTCGCCCTGACCACGCGCCGATGGCAGCGTATGCGCCGCCACCGAGTAACTGCGCCCCGTGGAGTCGATGAATACCGCAAACTGGTTGGAACGCCCGGTCGCCAGGGCCTTGAAGCCATCTCCAGCCTTGTAGGAAAGCCCCGTGGCATCGATCTCATGGCCCTTGGCGGAGCGAACCCAGCCTTTTTCCGACAGCACGACGGTGACTTTCTCGTTGGGCAGCAGATCGTGCTCGGTCAGAGCCTTGGCTTCAGCGCGCTCGACGATCGGCGACCGACGGTCGTCGCCGTAGGTTTCGGCGTCCTTGATCAACTCGGTGCGCACCAGTTTCTTCAGCTTGGCTTCACTGCTGAGCAAGGCTTGCAGCTTGGCCTGCTCCTTGAGCAGTTCGTCTTGCTCGGCGCGCAGCTTCATCTCTTCCAGGCGTGCCAACTGACGCAACCGAGTGTCGAGGATGTAATCGGCCTGGATTTCACTCAGGGCGAAGCGCTCGATCAGCTTGGCCCGCGGGTGCTCCTCGGTGCGGATGATGTGAATCACTTCATCCAGGTTGAGGTAGGCAATCAGCAAACCGTCCAACAGGTGCAGGCGGCGCTCGACTTTATCGAGGCGGAATTGCAGGCGGCGACGCACGGTCTGCACGCGGAATTCCAGCCACTCGACCAGCAAGGCCCGCAGGTTTTTCAGCTGCGGCTTGCCGTCCAGGCCGATGATGTTGACGTTGACCCGGTAGCTCGACTCCAACTCCGTGCTGGCGAACAGGTGTTGCATCAACGCATCGTGGTCAAAGTTCTTGCGCGCGCCCGGAATGATCACGATCCGGCACGGGTTTTCATGGTCCGATTCGTCACGCAGGTCCGCGATCTGCGGGGCCTTGGACGGTTTGGCCTGCATCATCGCGGCGATCTGCTCCAGCACCTTGGCGCCGGATACTTGATGCGGCAGCGCAGTGACAATGATGTCGCCGTCTTCGATGTGATAAACGGCGCGCATGCGCACCGAACCGCGACCGGTTTCGTAGATTTTCAGCAAATCGGCGCGCGGCGTGATGATTTCCGCCTCGGTCGGGTAGTCCGGCCCCTGGATGTGCTCGCAGAGCTGTTCGACCGTGGCTTTGGGCTCATCGAGCAACCGCACACAGGCGCTGGCGACTTCGCGCAGGTTGTGCGGGGGTACGTCGGTGGCCATGCCCACGGCGATACCAGTGGTACCGTTGAGGAGAATGTTCGGCAAACGTGCCGGCAACACCAGCGGCTCGTCGAGTGTGCCGTCGAAGTTCGGCCCCCAATCCGCGGTGCCCTGGCCCAATTCGCTGAGCAGCACCTCGGAGTAACGCGACAGCCGCGCCTCGGTGTATCGCATGGCAGCGAAGGACTTGGGATCATCCGGCGCACCCCAGTTGCCCTGGCCGTCCACCAGCGTGTAGCGGTAGCTGAACGGCTGGGCCATCAGCACCATGGCTTCGTAGCAGGCTGAGTCGCCGTGGGGGTGGAACTTACCGAGCACGTCACCGACAGTACGCGCCGATTTTTTGTGCTTGGAGTCGGCATCCAGCCCCAACTCGCTCATGGCGTAAATGATGCGCCGCTGTACGGGCTTCAAGCCATCGCCGATATGCGGCAAGGCACGGTCCATGATCACGTACATGGAGTAGTTGAGGTAGGCATTTTCGGTGAAGTCAGCCAGCGATCGGCGTTCTACGCCATCTAAGCTGTCTGCAAGGATGTCGCTCATGCGGGCCTCATCGGTTCGTTGTCTGGCGCAGCAGCATGGTGCCACCGCGCTGGGTAAATTCAAGTTTGTTCAGCGCGCTCATGCCGAGCAGCACCTGATCGCCATGCAGGCCCGGCGCCACCAGGGCGCGGACGTCCCGCAGCACGATGTCGCCCAGTTGCAGGCGTTCGATACGGGTGCGATAGCCCTGGCTCAGCCCATTGGCCGTGCTCAAGGTCACACCGAAACCTTCTTCAAGCTTCAAGCGCTTGGCCAGCTGTGCCGGAATCGCTACATCGGTCGCCCCGGTGTCGAGCATGAAGTCCACCGGCTGACCGTTGATCTGGCCGCTGGCGACAAAATGCCCTTGGGCATTGCCGATCAGTTTCACTTCGACAAAGCCGTCGCCCTGCTGCGAGCTGATCACGGCGTTGGGATTTTGCTGCCGCTCTTCCCATTGGCCAAAAAAACGCGTCGCCAAAAACAGCGCTGCGCACCAGGCCAGCACCATCAATACCCGTCCGGCACGTTTCCCTGGCGTTTGCTGACTCACGGCCTGGCGCTCCAGCCACCGTCAGGTGCGGCAAAGCGCCAGACGATCGGCCGCACCTCGCCATCGGCGCGGCTTCCGGTGTTGTTGTCGATACCGATCCATGCACCCTCGGCGTCCACGACCAGCGCTTCCGCCAGACCATAGTCCTGCGGATAACGGCGATGTTCCTGCAGCGCCTCGTCGGCATATGACCAGCAGCGCTCGACCTTCGCTGTCAAGGCGTCACGGCGACAAATCTCGAACACATTGCGCTCAAGGGTAAACAGCTTGCCGTTGAACAAAGACAGATCGGCAAAATCCCGGGGCAACGCCCGGGCTCGGGGAAACTGTGCTGGTTGCATTTCTTTTCCGGCCTCGCTCAGCAGCACGCAGCCGCCATCGCAGTCCCAGACGCTTTGCTTGCGCTTGATCAGCAACAACCCGCGACTGTCTCGCTCGGCGGCCAACCACAATTGGTCACCTTCGGGGCTGATCGCCAGGCCTTCGAACAGCGCATTGAAGCGCAACAGCATGCCACTGGCCCGCGCTTCACGAACCATGAGCGGCGAAATCTTCAGCCAGGACGTCGGCCCCGTTGGCGGAACTTGCAATACCGCCCCGTGTGACTCGCTGACCACGTAACGGTTGCCCGCACTGTCGCAGGTGATGCCTTCGAAATCCAGGTCACCACCGCGCACGAACGACGCCACCCAGGCACGTGAACGCAACCCCCAAGGCAAACCGTTGTCGGGCACCGGAGGAACGCCGATGCCGACCGCTTCAGCTTGCCAGACGTCGCCACCGGTTTCGAGGCGGTAGAGCTGGTCGTCGTCACGATCAGACACCGTCCACAACTCGTGGCCACATTGCGCCAGACCGGACAGGTTGCCGCCGCGCATGCCTTCGATGGCATGCTCGGACAACAGACGCAGTTGCGGTTTCGGCTCCGCAGACACCGTGATCGAGGTCAGCAGCAACGCACACGCCAGGGCAAAGCCCAGACGCATCAGCCCAGAACCTCGGCCAGGTTGCCCTTGGACTCCAGCCAGGTTTTACGGTCGCCGGCACGTTTTTTCGCCAGCAGCATGTCCATGATTTCCGAAGTTGCCTCGAAATCGTCCAGCGTCAGTTGCACCAGGCGCCGGGTGTTCGGGTCCATGGTGGTTTCACGCAATTGCGGCGGGTTCATTTCACCCAGGCCTTTGAATCGGGTGACCTGTGGCTTGCCGCGTTTCTTCTCGGCCACCAGGCGATCGAGAATCCCGTCGCGCTCGGCTTCGTCCAGGGCGTAATAAATCTCTTTGCCCAGGTCGATGCGGTACAGCGGCGGCATGGCGACATACACGTGACCGGCATCGACCAGTGCACGGAAATGCTGGACGAACAAGGCACAGAGCAAGGTGGCGATGTGCAGACCGTCGGAGTCGGCGTCAGCGAGGATGCAGATTTTGCCGTAGCGCAGCTGGCTCATGTCCGCCGCGCCCGGATCGACGCCGATGGCCACGGCGATGTTGTGCACTTCCTGGCTGGCCAGCACTTCGCTGCCGTCGACTTCCCAAGTGTTGAGGATCTTGCCGCGCAACGGCAGGATCGCCTGGAACTCTTTATCCCTCGCCTGCTTGGCCGAACCACCGGCGGAATCACCTTCCACCAGGAACAGTTCGGAACGCATTGGGTCCTGCCCGGCGCAATCGGCAAGCTTGCCCGGCAACGCCGGCCCCTGGGTGATGCGCTTGCGCTCGACCTTCTTGCTGGCCTTCAGACGACGACCGGCGTTGTTGATCGCCAGTTCGGCCAGCAGCAGGCCGGTTTCCGGGTGGGCGTTGAGCCACAGGCTGAAGGCATCCTTGACCACACCGGAAACGAACGCCGCCGCCTCGCGGGACGATAGACGCTCCTTGGTCTGACCGGAGAATTGCGGTTCCTGCATCTTCATCGACAGCACGAAAGCGACGCGCTCCCAGACGTCTTCCGGCGCCAGCTTCACGCCGCGCGGCAACAGGCTGCGGAATTCGCAGAACTCGCGCATGGCGTCGAGCAGGCCCTGACGCAGGCCATTGACATGGGTGCCACCCTGGGCGGTCGGGATCAGGTTGACGTAGCTTTCCTGCACTGCGTCGCCGCCTTCCGGCAGCCACAGCAAGGCCCAGTCCACCGCTTCCTTGTTACCCGCCAGGCTACCGCAGAACGGCTCGTCCGGCAGGCGTTCGAACTCGCTGACCGCGTCCACCAGGTAGGAACGCAGGCCATCTTCGTAATGCCACTCGACCTTCTCGCCGGTGCCTTTGTCTTCGAAGCTGACCAACAGGCCAGGGCACAATACGGCCTTGGCCTTGAGCACGTGTTTGAGACGGCTGATGGAAAACTTCGGTGAATCGAAGTATTTCGGATCCGGGGCGAAGAAAACGCTGGTGCCGGTGTTGCGCTTGCCGACGGTACCGACGATTTCCAGTTCACTGGCCTTGAAGCCATCGGCGAAGGTCATCTGGTACTCATTGCCGTCACGCTTTACGCGCACCCGGACTTCGGTCGACAAGGCGTTGACCACCGAAATACCCACCCCGTGCAGACCGCCGGAGAACTGGTAATTCTTGTTGGAGAACTTGCCGCCCGCATGAAGCTTGGTGAGGATCAGTTCGACGCCCGACACGCCTTCTTCCGGGTGAATATCCACCGGCATGCCACGGCCGTCATCGCTGACTTCCAGCGAGTGATCGGCGTGCAGGATGACCTGTACCGATTTGGCATGTCCAGCCAGGGCTTCGTCGACGCTGTTGTCGATGACTTCCTGGGCGAGGTGGTTCGGCCGGCTGGTGTCGGTGTACATGCCGGGGCGTTTGCGTACCGGGTCGAGGCCCGAGAGGACTTCGATGGCGTCGGCGTTATAAGAGCTAGCGCTGGGAGTGGCCATGGGGTCTCGTCGTCCTTCAGTGAAAAGCTGTTCAGTAAAAAAGGTTCAGTACAAAAAGGGCACTATCGCCATGAAATCAGAGTGCCGCGAAATCAATCGCCTGATACACATCGGCGCCGATGCCGGCAAAGCTCAGCATCGCCGGCAACTGTTCGGCAAACCCCTGGAAACCATGATCGCCGCCGGCCTGGATACGCAAGGCGCAGGCCCGGTAGTACCGCTGGGCGAGGCGATAGTCCAGCGTTTCGTCCCCGGTCTGCAACCACACCTGATAGCGATGCGGATCCTGCGGTGCCGGCACTTCCAGCTCGGCCAGGGCCGTCACGTGGTCGTGGGTCAGTTCCCAGGCCTCATCGGTATACAGGTTTTTCTGGGTTCCCAGAAATCCGTCGAACATCCGGTGCGGACTGACGGCAGGGTTGATCAGCAAGGCTTTCAGGCCATGGCGCTCGGCCAGGTGAGTCGCATAGTAGCCGCCGAGCGAGCTGCCGACCAGCAATGGCCGACCGAGCTCGGCAATCGCCTGTTCCAGCTGGCCAATGGCCTCGCGGGGATGGTGATGCAGAGCGGGCACGCGCAGATGATCGCTCAAGCCCAGTCGCTCCATCACTTCGCTCAACTGAGTGGCCTTTTTTGAGGCAGGCGCGCTGTTGAAGCCGTGGATATAAAGGATCGAGCCGGACATTTGAACTCCCTGTGCATCGGGTAAAGAAGGAGGGAGTTTACAGGGTGTCGGGGGAATCGGGGATACATGCGCAATTTGTGTCGCCAAGGCGGACGCCTTCGCGACTCGGTCATACAAAATGACAAATGAATCAGTAGCCGTTAGAACCGTAATCCACCGTGAAATCGAACCCGACGACCCGCTCCACCCCGGTTTCAAGCCGCCCGTCCGGCAACAACCGCAGCCAGCGATACCCCGGTGCCTGCTCACCGACCTTGAAATCCTCGCTGCCCGGTTCGAACTGAATGCAGGTCGACGGCGAAGCGATCAGACGCACATTGTTACGCAATTGATCGATTTCCTGATGCACATGCCCCCACAACACGGCGCGTACCTGTGGAAAACGATCCAGCACCGCAAACAACGCTTCGGGATTGCGCAGCCCGATAGGTTCCATCCAGGCACAACCGATCGAAACCGGATGGTGATGGAAACACACCAGATGATGTCGCTGTGGCGCTTCGCTCAACGAACGGGCCAGCAACTGCAATTGTTCGTCCTGCAAATAGCCCGGCACCGAGCCCGGCACCGCCGAATCAAGCAGCGTGACCCGCCAGTTGCCGATATCCACTACCGATTCCAGCAAAGCGCTTTGCACCGCCGCCTCAGCCATGACCTGCGGCTCGTCGTGATTGCCGGGAATCCAGCGCGACGGCGCATCGAGCTGTCGGGTCAATTCGCGAAACTGTTGATAGGACTCCAGCGTGCCGTCCTGGGACAGATCCCCGGTAGCCAGGATCAGATCGATTCGGGGTTGCTGCGCGCGAACAAGCTCGATGACTTTTTGCAGGCTGTCGCGGGTGTTCATGCCCAGCAGCGTGCCGTCCGCCTCGGCAAACAGATGACTGTCAGAAAGTTGCACCAGCAACGCCGGATCGGCGGTGGTCAATGTGGATACGCTCGGCAAGGCGTTCTCCCAGGGCATGATCACGGGAATGGAGGATGGCGCAATTATGCTGGGGGATGATCGAAAAGGGGAATCGGTGAACCTGACGCAGTTCACAACAACGTTAACGGACGACTTCGTACTCATGCCCCAACGCCAGGCAATGGCTCAGCCATTCACCCAGAAACATGTTCAGCTGGGCCTTCTCGTCGGGCTGGTGCATCGAGGCGTTCGGGTAAGGATAGATGCCGCGAAAGCGTCGCGCGTGCTCGGCGCTGACCACTTCGGCCATGCAGGCATCGTGGTAGACCTGAACCTCCAGCTGTGGCACAGGCAGCCATGGCAGGCTGTGTTCCTGGCGCACTTGCAGGGTCGTGGTGTACGGGCAGACTTGCAGCACTTCCAGCGCCAGAACGCCGAGCATCTGGTCGCCATGGGTGACGGCGATGCGCCGTGCCGCCGGCTCGCTGCGCATGTCCGGCAACAATCGCATCAGGCGCGCGTAGTTTGCCTCGCAGGACGCTTGCAGCCCAACCAGATCCACCCGATAGCGATCGCGCAACTTGTTTACGACCATAACCCCCTCACTTCAACGCGATTCAAAGCCAGCCACTGCAAGGCAATGATGCTGGGCGCGTTGGCAATACGTCCGTCGCGTACGGCCTGCAGGGCATCTTCAAAGGCCCACACCGTGACGCGGATATCTTCTGCTTCTTCCTCCAGCCCATGCAGGCCGCCGACCCCTTTACTGTCGCAGCGCCCCAGGTACAAATGCACGAATTCGTTGCTGCCGCCCGGCGATGGAAAATATTTGGTCATCGGCCACAGCGCCCCGATCACAAGCCCAGCTTCCTCCTGCGCTTCACGGTGAGCAACTTCTTCCGGTTGTTCGTCCTTGTCGATCAGACCGGCGACCAGTTCGATCAGCCATGGATTGGCGGTCTTGCCCATGGCGCCGACGCGAAACTGCTCGATCAGCACCACTTCGTCGCGCTGTGGATCATAAGGCAGCATGCACACCGCATCGTGGCGGACAAATAATTCACGATGGATTTCACGACTCATGCCTCCGGCGAACAATTCGTGACGCAAGTGCACGCGATCGAGCTTGTAGAAGCCCTCGAAGCACTTTTCGCGCCGAACGATATCGATGGCGGTCGGAATGGCGTTGGCAAAATCGGTCATGACAGTCCTCTTGTTTCACATCCAATACGAGGCTCCTTTTTTCCTTGAGCCTCGACTTCGCGCCATCCTAACGCGCCCGCGACGTTTGATGCAGCCCCTTTCCCGTCAGCGGGATAGACGGTGAGGGCGAAACCCACTCTAATTAGCTTAGTGGCGAACTGACTGCTCCGTTGAGAGTCGAAGCGGGTAACTTTTTGCCTTTCCCTGTTTTATGAAGGACACCCATGTCGCTTTTTAAAATCGCCTCCATGGCCGCTCTTGCCCTCACCCTGAGTGCCTGCCAGAGCCTGTTCCAGCCCAACTATCGAGTGCCGCTGGAAACCACCCGCGATGCCAGCGAACAGCTGAAACCGGGTTGCAAGGACCAGGATTGTCCACTGGTGAATATCGACACGCTGCGTTTCCCTGATGAACCACAACTGGACGGCATCATCGAGAAACGCCTGCTGCAAATGACCCGCACCTCGCCAGACGCTCCGGTTGCGCCGACGCTGGCGGCGTATCGCGATCAGTTTTTGCGCACCGCCGGACCACGCAACAGCAGTTATCTGCAAGCGAAAGTACGCGAGCAGCATGACGGCTTGGTGATCATTGAATTGTCCAGCTACCTGGACACCGGCGGTGCCCATGGCACGCCGGGTCGAGGTTTCATCAACTATTCACGTCAACAGCATAAAGTGCTGACGCTGTCGGACATGCTGGTGCCGGGGCAGGAAGAAGCCTTCTGGAAGGCGGCGCAGGTGGCGCACAACAGCTGGCTGATCAGCACCAAGCTCGATCAGGAACCGGAGTTCGTGAAGAGCTGGCCATTCCAGAAAACCCAGAACGTGGCGCTGACCTACGGCGGGGTGATCCTCAAGTACGAAACCAGCAGCATCGCGCCTTACGCGCTGGGCCATGTCGAACTGAAGATCCCCTACCCGCGCCTGAACGGCATCATCAAGCCTGAGCTGTTTCCCGGCCGTAACTGAAGGCACGGCCCAGCACAAGCTGCAGCAGCCCTGCCAGGACCAGCGCCGGCAGGGTTGCACCGACATCCGGATACAGATTGGCCAGCAGATGATAGGTACTGATCCCGCCCAGCCAGGCGAGCAGCGCCGGCCAGCGCAACGCGGCTGACGCCACTTGGCCACTGCGTTTGCGCAGGATGAAGTGATCCACCAGCACTACGCCGAACAGCGGCGCGAACACCGAACCGATCAGCAACAGGAAGTTCTGGTACTGGGCCAAAGGCGCCAGCAAGGCGATCAAGGTGCAAATCACGCCGATGGCCAGCGCCAGGTGTTCGACCTTCAAGCGCAACAGAATCCCGCTGGACACCGCCGCCGAGTGAATATCGGCAAAGGCGTTTTCCGATTCATCCAGCAGAATCAACAGCAGCGGAATCCCCAGGCCGGCACCGGCCAACGCCAACAGCAAGGCATTGACTTCACCGCTTGGCGCAAACGCCAGGGTGTAGGCCACGCCCAGGCTCATCAGCCAGAAGTTACCGATAAAGAAACCGATCGCGGTGCCGCCGAAAACGTTTTTCGCCCGTTTGCCGAAACGCGAGTAGTCGGCAATCAGCGGCAGCCACGACAGCGGCATGGCGATGGCGATGTCAAAGCCCACGGCGAACGGCATCGAACCGTCACCGGCCTGCGCCCACAACGCCGCCAGGTCTGCCTTGGCGAACAGGTTCCAGGTCAGCCAGATGCACGCGGCCAACAGCAGCCAGATGCCCCACTTGCGCAGGATCTGCCGCACGAAGGTCAGCGGACCGCTGACGGCCAGCAAGGTCGCCAATGCACCGAAAAATAGCGTCCACAGCACCGGGTTGGACATCAGGCTGCCTTCGCTGAAGGCACGCGCGCCCAGCAGACTGGCGGCATCGCGCATGACGATGATTTCGAATGAGCCCCAGCCGATCAGTTGCAGCAGGTTCAGCACCGCCGGCAGGCTCGCGCCTTTGGCACCGAGGCTGAGCTTGAGCGCAGCCATCGACGACAGGCCGGTGTCGCTGCCGATCACACCGACCGAGGCCAGCAGCAGAACGCCGACCAGCGTGCCGAGGAAAATCGCCAGCAACGAGCCGGACAGCCCCAGGCCGGGCGCGAGCAAGGCGCCCGTCTGCAAAACCATCAGGCCGATGCCGAGGGAGAACCACAGGGAAAACAGATCGCGCCCACCGAAGACTCGTTTGTCGATCGGCACAGCGATATCGGGGGAGTAAGTGCTGGGTTGAATGCTCAAGGGTGTTATCTCAGAGGGAGATTTGTTGTGTAGGTCGCTATCGCCAGCAGGCTGGCTCCCACAGGGGACATGTGAAAGGCACAGATCCAATGTGGGAGCCAGCCTGCTGGCGATGGGGCCTGTGCAGGCCCCTCCTTTTCAGGTCAGATCAAACTTTCTGGTACAGCTGACTGCCTTCCTGCTTGAAGCGCTCGGCCTGCTCGGCCATGCCCTGGGCGACGTCCACGTCCACCGCTTCGATCCGTTGGTTGGCCGCGTATTCACGGACTTCCTGGGTGATTTTCATCGAACAGAACTTCGGCCCGCACATGGAGCAAAAGTGCGCAACCTTGGCTGAATCCTTCGGCAGGGTTTCATCGTGATACGAACGAGCAGTGTCTGGATCAAGGCCCAGGTTGAACTGATCCTCCCAACGGAATTCGAAACGCGCCTTGCTCAGGGCATTGTCGCGGATCTGCGCACCCGGATGCCCCTTCGCCAGATCGGCGGCATGCGCGGCGATCTTGTAGGTGATGATCCCGGTCTTCACGTCATCCTTGTTCGGCAGGCCCAGGTGTTCCTTGGGTGTTACGTAGCAGAGCATGGCGCAACCGAACCAGCCGATCATCGCCGCGCCGATGCCGGATGTGATGTGGTCGTAGCCCGGCGCAATGTCGGTGGTCAGCGGACCGAGGGTGTAGAACGGCGCCTCGTCGCAGCACTCGAGCTGCTTGTCCATGTTCTCTTTGATCAACTGCATCGGCACGTGGCCCGGGCCTTCGATCATGCATTGCACGTCGTGCTTCCAGGCGATCTTGGTCAGCTCGCCCAGGGTTTCCAGTTCGCCGAACTGCGCTTCGTCGTTGGCGTCGGCAATCGAGCCCGGACGCAGGCCATCGCCCAGCGAGAAGCTGACGTCGTAGGCCTTCATGATTTCGCAGATGTCTTCGAAGTGGGTGTAGAGGAAGTTTTCCTTGTGATGCGCCAGGCACCACTTGGCCATGATCGAACCGCCACGGGAAACGATACCGGTCACGCGCTTGGCGGTCATCGGCACGTAGCGCAGCAATACGCCGGCGTGGATGGTGAAGTAGTCGACGCCCTGCTCGGCCTGTTCGATCAGGGTGTCACGGAACAGCTCCCAGGTCAGATCTTCGGCTACGCCGCCGACTTTTTCCAGGGCCTGGTAGATCGGTACGGTACCGATCGGCACCGGCGAGTTGCGGATGATCCACTCGCGGGTTTCGTGAATGTGCTTGCCTGTGGACAGGTCCATGACCGTGTCCGAACCCCAGCGGATACCCCAGGTCAGTTTCGCCACTTCTTCTTCGATGGACGAACCCAGGGCGCTGTTGCCGATGTTGCCGTTGATCTTCACCAGGAAGTTACGGCCGATGATCATCGGTTCCAGCTCGGTGTGGTTAATGTTGGCCGGAATGATCGCGCGACCGCGGGCAATCTCGTCACGGACAAACTCTGGGGTGATGATTTTCGGCACGCTGGCGCCGAAGCTGTGGCCGGCGTGTTGCTGGTCCAGCAAGCCGGCGGCGCGGGCCACTTCCAGCTTCATGTTTTCGCGGATGGCGACGTATTCCATCTCGGCGGTGATGATGCCTTGGCGCGCGTAGTGCATCTGGCTGACGTTGGCACCCGGCTTGGCGCGACGCGGGTTGTTGACGTGGGCGAAACGCAGCTTGGTCAGTTCCGGGTCGGCAAGGCGTTCCTGGCCGAAGTTGGAGCTCAGGCCGCTCAGGCGCTCGGTATCACCACGGGATTCGATCCATGGCGAGCGCACGTCTGCCAGGCCTTTGCGCACATCGATGATGACGTTGGGGTCGGTGTACGGGCCCGAGGTGTCGTACACCACCACCGGCGCATTGACTTCGCCGCCGAAGTCGGTTGGCGTCACGTCGAGACTGATTTCGCGCATCGGCACGAGGATGTCCGGGCGAGTGCCTTGGACATAGATTTTTTGCGAACGGGTAAACGGCTGAACCGATTGCTGATCGACCTTGGCCGAGTCACTCAGGTTGGTGGCGATTTTTGCTTTTGTAGTCATCACGGGCTCTCCAGACAGCATCCAGGCAGTGGAATTTTGTCGGAGCGAACCTGTAAACGAATGGACGCACGGGCGCTGGAAAACCAGCTGTGCTGTGCTCAGTGCTCGAGGGGTATTCGATTGTCGAACAACATCCCGGACGAAGCACAAGAGGACTCGCCGGGTGACGAGAAATCTTGTTCCCTACGCAGGCGCTAACCTGATCAGGTTCAACGGGATCCGAAATTATTCGATCTCAGCCTCATAGCAAGGCACCCCGACAAGAACGTGGCCAGTCTAGACACAACTGATCAAGAACGCCAACACCGCTGCAAACACCATGATGAATGGCGCAATTACAGGATTGTTGCGAGGCGAGCGCACTACTACACTCGCAACGGCCCAGCTGTGCATTGACGCTGCAGGTGCCGCGCCGTAGCCTTGGCGCTCAAATTATCAGTGTAATTTTCAGGGATCGCCTCATGCTGCGCAAACTCTCACTGGCCGTTGCCGTGTCTTGTGCGTCCAATGGAATGGCCTGGGCAGCAGAAGCGCCCTTATCGACCAAAACCGACCTGGTCAGCGTCTATCAGGAAGCGGTTGACAATAACGCCGACCTCGCTGCCGCCATTGCCCAATATGGCGCGCAGAAAGAAGTCGTGCCTCAGGCCCGAGCCGGTCTGCTGCCCAATCTCTCGGGTGGCGCCGATGTTTCCAGCGTTCGCACCTCGATCGATCAGCCTTCGGCCACCGCCAACCGCAATGCTCATTCCTACCAGGCCACCCTGGCGCAGCCGCTATTCCGTGCCGACCGCTGGTTCCAGTTCCAGGCGGCCAAGGATGTGAACGAACAGGCCGCCCTGCAACTCTCGGCGACCGAGCAAAACCTGATCCTGCAAACGGCCGACAGCTACTTCAACGTGCTGCGCAGCCAGGACAACCTGGCTTCGACCAAGGCCGAAGAAGCGGCATTCAAGCGCCAGCTCGATCAGTCCAACGAGCGCTTCGATGTCGGTCTCTCGGACAAGACCGACGTATTGAACTCACAAGCCAGCTATGACACTGCCAGGGCCAACCGCATTGTCGCGCAGCGCCAGGTGGATGATGCCTTCGAAGCCCTGGTCACCCTGACCAATCGACGCTACAACTCGATCCAGGGCATCAGCCACAATCTGCCGATCCTGCCGCCGGCACCGAATGACGCCAAGGCCTGGGTTGAAACGGCGGCCAGACAGAACCTTAATTTGCTGGCCAGCAACTACGCGGTCAGCGCCGCCGAACAAACCCTCAAACAGCGCAAGGCGGGTCATGCGCCGACCGTCGATGCCGTGGCCAGATACGAGAAGGGCGACAACGATGCGCTGGGTTTCAGCAACCCTAGCGCCTTCGGCGTGCCGTACAAAGGCGACGTCGAGCAAACGTCAGTCGGGCTGCAGTTGAATATCCCGATCTACAGTGGCGGGCTGATCAATTCCCAGGTCCGTCAATCCTATGCCCAACTTGACCAGACCGAACAGCAACGCGAATCGCTGCGCCGGTCGATCGTAGAAAACACCCGCGACCTGCACCGCGCCGTGAACACCGACGTCGAACAGGTACAGGCGCGTAAACAATCGATCATCTCCAACCAAAGTGCGGTGGAAGCGACCGAAATCGGTTATCAGGTGGGAACACGAAACATCGTCGACGTGCTGGATGCGCAACGTTCGCTGTACAACTCCGTACGTGATTACAACAACACTCGCTACGACTACATCCTCGACAACCTGCGTTTGAAACAACAGGCCGGCACTCTGAACCCGGGGGATTTGCAGGATTTGGCGCGCTGGCTCAAGCCCGATTACAACCCGGACAAGGACTTCCTGCCACCGGATCTGGCCAAGGCTGCGGCTGAACAGTTGAAGGCAAGACCGGGCCAGTAACAGACCTACTGGAGGGTGATTTTGTGGCGAAGGAGCTTGCTCCCTCGCCACAGGTGTCAAGTCAGTCGATCAACCGCCCCAGCCCATCCAGCAACCGCTGCAATGCCCCCTGATTGGTGCGCATCACCTTCAGCCCGGCCTGCGCCATGCGTTGCGCATCCCTCGGCAATTCGAACAACCGCTGCACCGCCAACGCCAACCCTTCGGCATCTTCCACTTCCTGCAACGCCCCGGCGTTGCGCAACTGCGCAGCGATTTCAAGGAAGTTGAACAGATGCGGACCACTGAGCACCGGTTTGGCCAGTGCCGCCGGTTCCAGCAAGTTATGCCCGCCATTGGGCACCAGGCTGCCGCCGACGAACGCGATGTCGGCCAAGGCATAGAGAAATAGCAGTTCGCCCATGGTGTCGCCCAGCAGCACCGAAGTGTTCGCGGTGACTGGCTCGCCACTGGAGCGACGGACCGTGGAAAACCCCTGCTGGCGACACAACTCGAATACCGGATTGAAACGCTCCGGATGTCTCGGCACCAGAATCAGCAAGGTATCGGGATGGCTCGCCAGCAACTGGCGATGAGCCGCCAGCACCACCTCGTCTTCACCGTCGTGCGTACTGGCGGCGATCCACACCGGACGCTCCTGCGCCTGCCATTGCCCGCGCAACTCGGCGGCACGCTGCAACAGCTGTGGGTCGATGGTCAGGTCGAACTTGATCGAACCGGTGACTTCGACGGTTTCAACCCGCGCGCCCAACTCACGAAACCGTTGGGCCTCTGCTTCTGTCTGCACCGCGAACAAACTCATTTCGGCGAGCATCGGTCCGGTCAACTTACCGAAGCGGCCGTAGCCTTTGGCCGAGCGCTCGGACAATCGGGCATTGGCCAGGGCCACGGGAATTCCACGCTTGGCACATTGATGGATATGGTTGGGCCAGAGCTCGGTTTCCATAATCACCGCCAGTTTCGGCCGAACCTGATCGAGGAAGCGCTTTGCCGCGCATGGCAAGTCATAAGGCAAGTAACAGTGCTGAATGCGCGGTTCATTGGCGAACAACGCCTGGATACGCTCGGACCCGGTTGGCGTCATGCAGGTCACGGTGATCGGCAGCTGTGGATAACGTTGCAGCAAGGCGCGAATCATCGGCGCGGCGGCAATGCTTTCGCCCACGGACACTGCGTGCACCCATAGACCGCCCGGTTTCATCGTCGGTATCCCGTAGGAAAAACGCTCGCCAATGCGTTTGGCATAGGCCGGCGCCTTGCGCGCCCGCAGCCACAGCCGAATCGCCACCAATGGCAGCCCCAGGTAAAACAACGCGGTGTAGAGAGTTCTATTCATGGCGGCGGAGTTTATCGGTTTTTTCGCCGATCGCCTGCAAGTGCACGGCAAATCGTTCCGCCAGCCAGCGCGCCGCCGGACCGAGCGGCTCATCGCGACGCCAGACCAGCTCCACCACCAAGGCTGGCGGGGTCCATTCGCTGCTCAGTTCGACCATCTGCCCGTGATAGGTCGGGTATTGCACCACATGGCGCGGCAGCCAGGCCCAACCGAGACCGCGCACCAGCCACTCAGCCATCACGTAAAAACTGTCTGCACGCCAGACTTGCGGGCTGGCCGGTTCGCTACCGGGGTAAACGCTGGACTGGGTCGACATCAGCAATTGACGATGTTGCGCCAGTTGCTGGCAATCGACCTGTGCCTGACGGGCCAACGGATGGTCGACACCACAGACAGTGACCATTTCCACACTTCCGAGCACGCGCCGCTCCAGCGCTTCGGGAATCTGATCATGAAAGAACAGCAAGCCCAGATCGGCGCGGCGCTCCACCAGCTTGCGTGCGACCTCGCCCTGGGCGGCGCTGGTCAATTGCACTTCAAGACTGGGAAAGCGCTCGGCCAATGCTTCGAAACTTTCGATGATCGGTTGATAAGGCATCGCCTCATCCTGGGCCAGACGCAGTCGGGCTTCCTGCCCGCGCATCATCGCCAGTGCCCGGCCATTGAGGCGCTCGCACTGGCGCAGCACTTCCCGCGCCTCCTCCAGCAACGCATTGCCGGCCTCGGTGAGTTTCGGCTGACGGCCGCTACTGCGATCGAACAGACTCACGCCCAGGTCTTCCTCCAGCAACGCGATCGCACTGCTGACCGCCGACTGCGCCTTGCGCTGCTCCCGTGCCACGGCAGAAAACGACCGTTGCTCGGCAACGCTGACAAACAGGCGCAACTGCTCCAGATTCCATTGCATATTCATGGATCAACCCATCTTGATAACAGATAGGTAATGACTTTACCGCATCTGAAGAGCCTCTAAAATGCCGACCTTAGAAAGCAGCACTTCACACGAGGATTGACCCATGACCGCTTACTACTACCTGGCCATAGCCATCTGCGCCGAAGTGATTGCCACTGTTTCGATGAAAGCGGTCAAGGGCTTCAGCACCCCGCTGCCACTGCTGCTGGTCATCATCGGTTACGGCATTGCCTTCTGGATGCTGACCCTGGTGGTGCGCAGTGTGCCGGTGGGCGTGGCTTACGCGGTGTGGGCCGGCATGGGCATCGTGATGGTCAGTGTCGCGGCGCTGTTTATCTACGGGCAGAAGCTGGATGTACCGGCGATGATGGGGATGGCGCTCATCGTATTGGGCGTCGTGGTCATCCAGCTTTTCTCCAAAACTGCCGGACATTAAAACCCGCCCCCCCTCCCTTGTGGGAGCGAGCCTGCTCGCGAAAGCGGTGAGTCAGCAGTATAAATATCAACTGACACGCCCCTTCGCGAGCAGGCTCGCTCCCACAGGTGCAGCAGCCCTCCAATCTTCGAGTCTGTATACTGCGCCCTCGTCTTGAACACTGAGGTCGCTGCATGCCATCCGTTATTTCCACCGACGTTCTGATTGTCGGCGCTGGTGTCGCCGGCCTCTGGCTGAATGCGCGCCTGCGCCGCCAGGGTTTTTCGACCGTACTGGTGGAAAGCGCCAGCCTCGGTGGCGGGCAGAGCATGAAGTCCCAGGGCATCATCCATGGCGGCGCCAAATACGCCCTGCATGGCGCCCTGACCGGTGCCTCTGAAGCCATCGCCGATATGCCGCGTCGCTGGCGTGAGGCACTGGCCGGGGACGGCGAGCTGGACCTGTCCGGCGTGCGCCTGTTGTCCGAAGCCCATTACCTTTGGTCCCCCGGCACGATCGCCGGCAACCTCACCAGTTTCTTCGCCAGCAAAGCCGTGCGCGGTCGCGTCGATCAGGTCAAGGGCGACCAACTGCCACCGGCCCTGCAGGACAAGCGTTTCAAGGGCAAGGTCTATCGCCTGGCCGAACTGGTGATAGACGTGCCAAGTTTGGTCCAGCGCCTGGCTGACCTGGCGGGTGAGGGTTTGCTCGCCGGTCAGAAAATCGAACCGTTGCTGGAGGGCGGCGTGCTCGTCGGCCTTAAAGTGGACGAGCGTGAGATCCGCGCGCAACGCATCGTCTTGAGCGCCGGCGCCGGGACGGCGGCACTGCTTGAGGCCTTGGGCCTGAGTCAGCCGGCCATGCAACGCAGGCCGCTGCACATGATCATCGCCAAGGGCCCGAGCCTCAAACCGCTGTACGCCCACTGCCTGGGCGGCGGCACCAAACCACGTATTACCGTGACCACCCACCCGGCCGCCGACGGCCAGTGGGTCTGGTATCTGGGTGGCGATATCGCCGAAACCGACGGCGTAGCCCGTGAGCCTGCCGAACAAATCGCCACCGCCCAGAAAGAACTCGGCCAGTTGCTGCCCTGGATCGACTTGAGCACCGTGCAATGGGCCACCTTGCGCGTGGATCGTGCCGAGCCCCTGCAAACGGGGCTGACCCGTCCTGACAATGCGTTCCTGGCCGAGGAAGGGCGACTGCTGGTGGGCTGGCCAACCAAACTGGCTCTGGCACCGGACTTTGCCGATCGGGTGATCGCAAGCCTTGAACGTGATGGCATTCGACCCGGCCCGACATTCGAATTGCCGCCCCTGCCAAAACCGCCGATGGGTGTGCCTGCCTGGGAGCAACTGCTGCCATGAGCCAACCGACCTTGCACGAGCTGCATCGCCCCTTGGGCAGCACCGGCCTGCTGGTATCGCCCCTGGGCCTGGGCACGGTCAAACTTGGCCGCGATCAAGGGGTGAAGTACCCCAACGGATTCCAGATTCCTGACGATAACGAAGCGCGGATGCTGCTCAAACTCACGCGCGACCTGGGCATCAACTTGATCGACACCGCACCGGCCTATGGTCGCAGCGAAGAACGCCTCGGCCCGCTGCTGCGGGGACAGCGCAAGGATTGGGTGATTGTCAGCAAGGTCGGCGAAGAATTTGCCGACGGTCAGTCGCGCCACGATTTTACCGCCGCGCATACCCGATTTTCTGTGGAGCGTAGCCTGCAACGCCTGGAGACAGATTTCCTCGATCTGGTGCTGGTGCACTCCGATGGCAACGATCTGGCGATCCTCGACGACTGCGAAGTCTATGCCACCCTCGCCGCGCTCAAGGCCGAAGGCAAGATCCGCGGCTTCGGTTTTTCCGGCAAAACCGTCGAAGGCGGTTTGAAGGCTCTGGAGCAAGGTGATTGCGCGATGGTCACCTACAATCTGAACGAACAGACCGAGAAGCCCGTCATTGACTATGCTGCTGCTCACGGCAAAGCCATTCTGGTGAAAAAAGCCCTCGCCAGCGGGCACGTGTGCCTGAGCCCGGGAGTGGATCCGGTGCGCGCGAGTTTCGAGCTGTTGTTCGAACATCCGGGTGTTGCCAGTGCTATTGTCGGGACCATCAATCCGCTGCACCTCGCCCACAACGTCGCGACCGTAGCCCAGGTCCTACGTAGCAACTGATGCCGCCCACGCGGCCTTAAGCAGGAGCCGACATGCCGCGTACGCTCATAAGAAAGAACCCGAGCAACTTCAAGACCCTGCCGTTATTCGTTGAAGCGACTCCCGAAGGCTTGAGTTATCAGAGCGTCGGGAGGCCGCTCAATTTCGCCCAGATCCTCCAGCGTCGCCGCCCCGTAGCGGTCGGTGACACCGAGCGGTTTGCCCTCGAACTGGCCAACCTCGGGGTTTCGGTGCGCCTGACGCTGCATTGGCAGAATCGCGACTACTGGGTGTTAGTGAGGCAACGTCGGCAGGACCGTGGCGACGTGGTGCTCAAGCTGATTTCCGGCTATGTGCCGGCACATGAACTGAATCTGCCGCTGCACACCGCGATCCAGGAGATTGCCGAGGAATGCCTGCTGGAAACCCCGGAAGGCTGGCTCGGCGGGCGCTTCCACGATACCTGGCTACCGGCACCCTACTCTTCAGCCCTGCACTACCGCGAAGCCATGCCGTTTCGCCTGACGTCACTGTCCGGCTCGGCACGGCCGGTGCGTTGCGCCAAACTGCCGCTGATCGAACGGCCACGGGCCTATGTGCACCTGCCGACGGCGTCACTGCAACTTATCTATGATCTGCGCCTGGACGTACCCAAGGAAGCCAAATCCCTGAGCCTGTTCCATGTCGACGAACGTTTGGAGGGCGATCAATTGGTGGCCCGCCTGGACCGCAAGCGCCCCGACCTGTACCTGATGCCCTTGCAGGACGGCCACCCACTGGCTGAGCTCTACACCTTGAAAAAGGATCAACTGTACCCGGCCAGCACGCGCGGCTTGTACCTGGCGGAAAGCTTTGCCCGCCAAGAGGGATGGCTGGTCAAGGATGAGCGGATTCGCTGGAAGGATTGGGTCAGGCAGCAGGGGTTGACCCCGCCGGGGAAGGATTCAGGTCTGGCGCTGTTACGCGGGAAGGCGAAACAGCTGCTGAAGAAAATGGTACCGCGTAAAAAAGTCAGCTCTTAACGCAAGAGATCGCAGTCCCTGCAGGAGCAAGGCTGCGATCTTTTATGGCGTCATTCAGATTTGCGGATCTTCTCGACGATCGCGGTCGTTGAGCTATTTTCCACCAAACCCAGCACCTTCACCGTCCCACCATAAGCGGTCACGATGTCCGCACCGACAACCTGATCGATCCCGTAGTCCCCGCCTTTGACCAGCACGTCCGGCTTGACCTCGCGCAGCAGGTTTTCCGGGGTGCCTTCCGGGAAGCTGATCACCCAGTCCACCGCGCCCAGACCGGCCAGCACGGCCATGCGCCTGTCGACACTGTTGATCGGCCGACCCGGCCCTTTCAGGCGGCTGACCGACGCATCGTCGTTGACCGCGACAATCAGCCGGTCGCCCTGCGCCCGCGCCTGCTCCAGATACGTCACGTGGCCGGCGTGCAGAATGTCGAAACAGCCGTTGGTGAAGACTATCTTCTCGTTGTGCGCACGGGCATCGTCGACTGCCAGCAGCAGTTGTTCGAGACCCAGCACGCCGCGCTCTGAACCTTCTTCACGCTGAATGGCACGACGTAGCTCCGGCGCGCTGATGGCCGCCGTACCGAGTTTGCCAACCACGATGCCCGCCGCCAGGTTGGCCAGGCCGACCGCGTGAGGCAGCTCCTCGCCTGCGGCAATCGCCGCCGCCAGGGTAGAAATCACCGTGTCGCCGGCACCGGTCACGTCGAACACTTCACGGGCGCGGGCCGGCAGGTGCAGCGCCGGATGATCCGGGCGCAACAGGGTCATGCCGTGTTCGCCACGGGTCACCAGCAAGGCGCCGAGTTCCAGGTCATGCATCAACTGCGCGCCCTTGCTCACTAATTCGTGCTCATCGGCACAACCACCGACGATGGTTTCGAATTCGCTGAGGTTCGGCGTGATCAGGCTCGCACCGCGGTAGATCGAGAAATCCTTGCCCTTGGGATCGGCCAGTACCGGAATGCCACGGGCACGGGCGGCCTGGATCAAGACCTGGTGGTTTTTCAGCGCGCCTTTGCCGTAGTCGGACAGCACCAGCACCTTGATGCCCTCGAGCAATTCGTCGACTTGCGCCGCCAGTTCGAGCGCGTCGGTGGCGAACGGCTCTTCAAAGTCGATACGCAGCAATTGCTGGTGACGACTCATGACCCGCAGCTTGACGATGGTCGGCTGGTGCGCAACACGCTGGAACAACGCCCGTACGCCGGCACCCTTGAGGCTGTTGGCCAGGCTATCGGCGGCCTCATCGTCGCCGGTCACGCCAACCAGCGAGGCTGGGGCGCCGAGGGCGGCAATGTTCAACGCAACGTTGGCGGCACCGCCCGGGCGGTCCTCAATGTGATCGACCTTGACTACCGGTACCGGCGCCTCAGGGGAAATCCGTGAGGTACCACCATGCCAGTAACGGTCGAGCATGACATCGCCGACCACCAAGACAGGGGCTTGATCGAATCGCGGCATGGACAACTTCATGGAGCAACCCACATACAAAATGAACAGGGGCGCGATATTAACACAGGGCAGGCACCCGCTTGTGCGATGGCTGCAACGGGATGAAACGGCAGGGTTTTCTGGTCATTTTTTGAGCAGAATCTCCGTCAGTCACTGGCACGCCCGCAGCGAACAACCGCCGCGCCGCCTCACGCTCGACCCGGAACGGCGAGATCGCTCCCACATTGGAATGCATTTCAACCGTGGGAGCGAGCCCGCTCGCGAAGGCGTCAGATCAATCACTACAACACTCAGGGATATTCAAGCACCGCGAACAAAGGCAAATTTGAAGCTGCTGGCAAACTGTTCGGGAAATTGTTGCTCGTACCAGTACAACGGCAGGTGTCCGAGGCTCCAGCCATCGAACAACGCAGCACAGATACTGCTGCCGGCACATTTGGGCACGTGGATAAACAGGCAGGAACGCTGCCGGGATTTATTCAGGTTTGATCAAGAAACGTAAGGATCTGGATACAAGTCTGCGGACGCATTGCACGTCGACAGTGCAACAGGGTGAGCCGGGCCCACCCTGCTGTCGGGGTCAGGCGATATCTTCGGCCGGTGTGTCCAGGCCCATCGCATGCAGACGCGAGTAATAGCCATTCTGCGCCAGCAACTGTGTGTGAGTGCCGCGCTCGACGATCTGGCCCTGGTCCATCACCAGAATCAGGTCGGCCTTTTCGATGGTCGACAAGCGGTGGGCGATGACCAGTGTGGTGCGACCTTTCATGACTTGGTCCAGTGCTGCCTGAATGTGGCGCTCGGACTCGGTATCAAGTGCCGACGTTGCCTCATCGAGGATCAACAGCGGTGCATTCTTCAACAACGCACGGGCAATCGCCAGGCGTTGACGCTGCCCGCCGGACAACAACACGCCATTTTCACCGACCTGGGTATCCAGGCCTTCAGGCATTTGCGAGATGAAGTCCATCGCGTAGGCATCGGCGGCGGCTTTTTCGATGTCGGCGCGGGGAGCGCCAGCCAGGTCACCGTAGGCGATGTTGTTGGCAATGGTGTCGTTGAACAGGGTCACATGCTGCGTGACCTGCGCCACGTGTCGACGCAGATTGCGCAGGCGATAGTCTTCGATTTCGACGTCATCGAGCAGGATTTCGCCAATGTCGTGATGATAAAAACGCGGTATCAGGCTGGCCAGGGTCGATTTGCCGCTGCCGGAGCGACCGACCAGCGCGATCATTTGCCCTGGCGCCGCCGTGAAGCTGATGTTCTTCAGCACTTCGCGCTCGGTCCCTGGATAAGTGAAGCTAAGGTTGCGCACCTCCAGATGGCCTTCGACGCGATCACGCTCGACCGTGCCGTTATCGACTTCAGGTTCGACGTCAAGCTGTTCGAAAATGCTTTCGGCACCGGCAACGCCTTTCTGGATGGTCGAGCTGACTTCCGACAACTGCCGGATCGGCTTGGGCAGCAAGCCTGCGGCAGTAATGTAGGCCACCAGATCACCGGCAGTGGCATCACCGCGCAGGAACAGCACCAGGAACATCAACACCGCCATGGCGGTATAGATCACCAGCTGCAGCATGGGCGTATAGACCGCGCCGGTCTTGGTCATGCGCAATTGCTTGTCGGTATTGCCCTGGCTGGCGGCGGCGAAACGGCGCTCTTCATAGCTCTCGCCGCCGAAGCTGCGCACCACGCGATAGCCCTGGATGGTCTCGGAAGCCACATGGGTCACATCCCCCATGGCTACCTGGATCTTCTTGCTCTGCTTGCGGAATTTCTTGCTGGTGCTGCTCACCATGACCGCGATCAGCGGCAGGATCGCAAGCATTACCAGGGTGAGCTTCCAGTTCATCCACAGCAGGTAGGCAAACAGGAACACCACGGTCAGGCCTTCACGAATGACCACTTTAATGGCATCCGTGGCAGCACCGGTGACCATGGTCACGTTGAAGGTGATGCGCGAAATCAGGTGCCCGGAGTTATGGGTATCGAAATAACGGTTGGGCAGCACCAGCAACTTGTTGAACAGCTCGACGCGCAAGTCATGGACCAGCCCCAATGAGACCTTCGCCAGATAGTAGTTGCCAAGAAACGAACCGAGCCCTTGCCACGCAGCGATCAGAATGATCAGCAATGGCACGGCCATCAGCAGCTGCAGGTCTTTCAGATAGGGGACATTGGGGAAGAGCACCGCTTCAGGGTTGCTCAGGCCATCGACGAAGTATTTGAGAATGCCGGCCAACATCGGCTGCGTCGAGGCAAAAATCACAAAGCCAACGATACTGAGCGCAAACATGCCCCAGTACGGACGCACATACGACAGCAGGCGCAGGTAAATCTTCAAGCTCGACGGCGCAGGCGAATCAGGGCTAGTCATGAGAACCCGTTGTATGAGAAAAGAGCCCGCGAGTGTAACACAGGCCATTTTAGTCGCTGAGCTGCGGTAACATGGCCGGCTATCCATGCCTCATGGCGTCGACCCCGGAGTATTGATGCAAGCGCTTGATCACACCCGATACCTTGCCCTGCGCGAGGGAGCACAAGTCCTTGAAGCGGATGGTTCGGGGGACAAGGTCTTGCGGCTGACGGATGGCTCGATCCTCAAACTGTTTCGTCGCAAGCGTCTGCTGACTTCGGCCGCCTGGTATCCGTACGCCAAACGGTTCGCCGACAATTGCGATGCGCTACGTGAGCGGCAGATTCCCTGTCCCTCAATCCGCCAGGTCTATCGCATCCCGAGTATCGCCCGCGATGCGGTGCATTACGATCCGTTGCCGGGGCAGACCTTGCGTCAGCTGCTGGATATCCAGGGCGATGCCGATCCACTGCGGGGTCAGCTTGGGGTTTTCATGGCCACCTTGCACGAGCGCGGGATTTACTTCCGCTCGGCGCATCTGGGCAACATCGTGCTCACGCCCGAACATCAGCTGGGCCTGATCGACATTGCCGATTTGCGGGTTTATCGCCGTCCACTACGCAAGACACTGCGGCTGCGCAATTTCAAACATATGGTGCGCTACCCGCAGGATCGGCAATGGTTGCTCGACAGGCGTGGAGAAGTCTTCATGCAGCACTATGGTCAGACCCAGAGCATCTGCTCCCCGGAAGAACTGAACAGCGCCCTGCAAAAATGATCCGACCACCTTCGCCTCCGAGGAGGCGAAGGTCAGGTTCATGCCAGCGCGATACGCTGCGCCTTGAGCACTCGCCCGAGGATCATCGCCCCAGGCAGCAGCACCAGCGGCCACAACTCGTCAGGGTTGCCGATCAGCAAGCTGCCATCGAAGTTCAGCATGACCAGCGCACACGCCAGGTACATGCCCCAGGCATCACGCAGACGCCAGGCCTGCCACAGCGTGGCCGCCATCAGCCCGATAAACAACACCAGAGCCACCGCGCCGCTGTACAACCCCAGTGCCACATAGATGTTGTGCGGGTGCTGGATCGGCATCCAGCCATCGAGCAACTGATCGGTGTGGAAATTAACGCCGCAACCCAGCACCCAGCCGCAGTTCTGCCACTCGCCCACCATGATGTGAAAGAGTTCGATGCGATACGAATCGCCACGGGTCCAGAGCGACTGATACCAGGCTTCGTCATGCACGATCAGGAACAGCACACCGACAACCACCAGACTGATCGCCACCATACTGCCAACCAGTCGCGGCTTGTGGTAGAGCCCATAAAGCAACCATATGCCCAGCAGGAACGCGACCCCGACAAACGCTGTGCGCGTTTGCAGCACAAAGGTCACCGCAAAGAGTGAAAAGACGATGGCCAGTGCGCTTTCCATCCAGCGACGCTCCCTGAACCAGTACGGCAATGCCAGCGCCAATGCGCACAGCAGCCAGATACTGGCGTAGATGACGTTCTGCAAGCGTGCCGGCAATAGCGCCACCCGGCTGCCGATTGCATATTCATTGGTGAACCAGCTGTAGAGGGCGCAACCGAAGATATACAACGCCAGGATCCAGAACTGCGCACGCACAAACCCCGGGCTGCGGAAAAACCATGGATCGCTGAAGGCACCCACGACCATGACGAACATCATCACGTAGAACACATGCTTGAAAAACTGCATCTGCCCGGCAATGGCTGCCGGCACCAGAAACCAAAGGATGAACGCCAGCCAGCCCAGCGCCAGCGGCTGCCTGAACAAGCCTGCGCCTCGCTCCTTGATCAGGAACACCAGACCCGGCACTACCATCAGGCCGTAGAACAGATTGTTGGTCCACTTCGAGGACCAGCCCACCACAAAGCTCAGCAAGAACAGGCAGAGTACTGCTCCGAAATACGACGTGACGGTGATCTTTCCTGGCTTCACGCCGCTAGATCCCATGAAGCACCCAACCTGCTACAAGACCGATAACAAGGGCCGCGATCAGCTTGAATCGATCGAGACGTTTACGTCGCAATTTATTCACACGCTCCTGCGGAACCACTACGTGTTCACCGAAGCCCGTGTGCAGTACCGCATCGTTTTCCAGAATCAACGCATAGCGGTTCTGCGCGGCATACAGGCGCGACAGGTCTTTTTCTCCAGAGAACGCGGAATACGGCGCATGGGCCAGGTAATCCGCACGGCGCCGCAGGCCCGGATTGAAGGAAAAGCCCTGCCAGTCTGCCTTTTGCGAGCCCAGTACATAAAAAGGAATGCCGTGGCTGACCTTGCGCTCGTTGAGGAACACATAAGGACTGTGGACCATCAGGTCGTGATTGAAGCTGCGTAGCCACACCTGAAGCGCCTGTGGATCCTCCTCCAGCAGGCACTGGGACTCTTCGATAAACCCTTCGCGATAGAAGTCCCAGTCATCCTCGCAGTGGAAAATCCACGATGTCTGCACCTGAGCATAGGCAGCATCGATGGACTTCAACTGACCCAGGCGCGGATTGTTGATGAAAAACTGGGTATGCGCCCTCCAGTGTTCCGGAATACAAGCCTCTACGGCACGGTCGCCAGAGTCTTCGGTAATGAACACTTTACGGATGGGAGCCGTGTTGAACCGGTCAAAAGTCTCCAGGGTTCGCTTCAACAGATCGAAGCGACCGCAACTGGTGATGACAACCGAAATGTCGCTAGTCTCGCTGAACAGCATGTGTTTACACCGCACCCTTGATTGTTGAATCGCCCGGCCTCACAGCCCTAGCGACACGCGTAATTTTTCTTTCCAGCTCAGTGGAGCCCGCTCGCGCAATGGTGCACGCATCGCCTCGACAATCGCATGCCCCACCGCACGGAAGGTATAACGCTGCTCTACCAGCGTTTGTCCGGCCAATGAAATGGCCTCGGTCAGTTGCGCAGACTCGCGCAGCACGGCCAGTTTTTCCCGAAGTTCGTCGCGGGTTCGATAGAGCACAACGTTGTGCATGTCGACGAAACCCAAGGCGCGATTCTCTTCTTCCCCTTGATCGTAGGCGAACAGCACACAACCACAGGCCATGGCCTCGAAATTCTTGATCATGTACTCGCCCATACCCACATCGGCACTAACGAAGTAACGGATCCGGCTCAGCGTTTCACAGTATTCCTCGCCCGACTTGGTGCGCGTGATCAACAGGTTTTCGACTTCGGCAACGGACTCGAGCATCTCCTTGCGTCCAGCATAAGCAACGCTGTTGAGACTGCCGACGAAACCCAATTCGATATCCCGTTCGCGCTGACGGTTTTGCAGCAGCGCCTGGTCGTAGCCTTTGGGCACGAAATGCGCGTCAAAGCCCTCGTCACGCAAACGCTGGCTGACCATAAACCCCGAGCTGATCACCCGTGCCCACGGCAATTTACGGTAATGCGCACTGAATTTGCCGGTGTATTTGCACGGGATGTAATTCTGATAGGCATCGTGCTCCAGAATAACCAGATTGGGCAGCGTCTGTATGAACCGCACCTGTCTGATTTCTTTTTTGAAGCGCAGGAAAAACACGATCCGGTCATAGAGGGTCACATCGACATGTTTGCGGAAATAACCCCGCAAGTCGTCCTGCTCGGCACTGGTCAGCTCACGCTTGTCGCAGTCGCACTGCTCGGCAATACCGTCATACAGTCGATCGAGGATCGCTCGTTGCTCTTTCTGCACCAGAAACAGAACTTTCAATTGGGCTCTCTCTTGCCAGTCAACTCTTGGACCCAGAACAACTCGTGGCGTCGCACTGTTTTACGGAAAAATTCGTTTTCACCAAAAGCTGGCCAGCGTCGGCCTGCGAGACACCGTTGAATGGCCCGGCGAAGAAGGCGTTTGAGGGGCAGCCGGGGCTGAAGGTCGTGCATCATGCCCAAAGACATGGCTTTGTGCCACTGCACTTCGGTCGACAGAAAAGGCGTCCATGGCCGCAAGGGCTCGACAGCATCGAACTGCGGTGGCAGCGCGACACCCGTGCCTGCGTCGCCCATTGGCCAGCGATCGTTGTCGTGCAAATGATTGGCGTAATGCAACAGGATTTCTGGCTGCCAGGCTGTGCCGAGCAGCGCTTGCATCACCGCCTGCTGTGAGCATAGATGGTCCGGATGCGGATCGAAGTGCGGATGTGGCAAAACAATGACCTGGGGCTGGATGCGCTCGATCAGCTCACGCAAATCGGCCAGCAGATTGTTCCAGGATGGCACTCCGTCGACATCACTGCCCAACGTAAATGGATTGAACTTGCGGAAATACCGGGTATCACCCAGATGGGCCTCACGGGACGCCACGGCTTCGGCCGGCGCGCTCTGCATCGCAGGCAATTGCAGGCAGAAATAACCCAGCTGGATGCAACGTTCCTGAGGAACACCGCCCCACAACGGCACACTGACACTATCCCAGGCGCGAAGTGCCCCCTTCAACCGTGACGCCTCGACGCCTTCAAGCCCCATCCGCTGATAGTGCTCGGCTTCGATTTCACCGGCCGTGACGGTCACGATCCAGCTTTGACTGGCACGACTGTACAACCCGAAGGCAGCCAGTTCCGCGTCATCGGCATGGGGTGCAATGACCATCACCCGCTGACGACTGTAATCCGGATGCTCGAATGCCCACAGCACCGGTTCGCCCCACAGCCGGCAGAAACGCCCACGCAGGCGCAATTCCCCGCGCGACAACACCTGTGCCTGACCGCTGAGGTTGAGGTAACGCAAGCCGTTCACGCCACGTTCGAAGGTTTGTCGATCCGGGTTATCACCGCCGGACAGCTCGACGACCGGATCAATGAATCGCCCCAACCACGTACTTTTGACGCGCAGCGCCAACACCAGCGTCGCGTCATCGACCAGCATGACGCCATCGTCCAGCCGCAGGCGATCGCCACTCAGATGAACCTTGGGTTGCGGCGTGTAGGGCGGGAAACTGTATTGATAATCGTCTTGGGGCGAATAGAACAGGTGATCGGCAAACCAGGCCTCATGGGCAATCCACCCCAGAGCCGCGAGCACCAGCGGCAGCCACCAGGCCACCACTGCACCACATACAACCAACAGCCCCAGTGCGATCAGCAGACCGATGCGCTTGTTGCGGCGATGACGCTTGAGCAATTGCTGCTTGCGGCTCATGGGCTGACTCACACGGTGTAGACCGGCACAGGGTTGCACCAGCGATCCTTGTATTCCCGGTCGGCGCGACCGAAGGAAAAACGCAAGGGCTTGTCCAGCGCCCGGGCATGCTCCCAGGCGCTTTGGGTGTTGAGAAAACTCAGCACGCTGCCGGGGCTGAATTCGCGGGTTTCAGGGTCGACGCCGCCATTGATGTATTCGACGCTGATCCACTGCGGCGTCTCGACGCGGTACACCAGCTGGATCGCAATCGGCGCATCATTGAGGAAAATCACCGAGCCAATCAGCAACTCGCGCAACAGCTCGATGACGTCGGCCATGCGTTCAGCTCCTGTGGCCGGGAAACCCCAGCGCCGCTGGAACAGATCGCAATAAATGGCGGCCAGTTCACCACTGGTAAATTCGCCGACCGGCCGTACTACGCCACCCGCCTCCTCCAGCAGCCTGAGCTCGCGGCGCTGGTTGTAACGAAACTTCTTCGACAACTCTTCAGGTGTGCGGGCCATGGCCAGTTGTTCGGCCTGCAACTTGATGCCGGTAAAACGGCTTTCGTTCAGCGCCGACAAATAACGACCGCGATGACGCAGGGGAGCCTGTGCATCTTCAGCGGCGGGCAAGATGATCTCGGCATTGCCAAGGTCGAACAGGCCTTTCTTTCCGCTGCGTTTGAGTACGTCCTTGGACAATGCAAGGTCACGACCCCATGTCGGAATCGCCGCCTTGATTTCGCCATTTTGCTCCCAGGCCAGGTAACGAACCGGAATATCGGCCAGCTGCGCCAGCCGCTCGACCACCATCGGATGAGTCGCGACGCTGCCACCATAACGCTGCCAGGTTTCGGCATATGTAGAGGCGTCGGCTACCGACCAGCCACGTTCGCGCCAGCCTTGAAATCGGTTGAGCATCAGCCCCTCGGTGCCAGTTCGATAACGTGTGGCAAATGCCAGAAAGCATCGCGTACCGCGCGGTCGGAGAAACGTTCGCGCAAGCGGTCGAGCATCAGTTCGGCGCATTGGTGACGTTGACCTTCGTCCATCGCGGCCAGATGTTGCAGCCCTTGCGCCAGGTGTTCGGCATCGCCCAGCGGGAACAGGATGCCCACGCCTTCGACCACTTCCTTCGCCCCGCCACACGCGGTGGCGAGCAACGGTACGCCGGCAGCCATGGCTTCGAGCAGCACCATGCCGAACGGTTCGTGATCGGAACTCAGGGCAAACACGTCGAAGGCACGGAAATAACGTCGCGCCTCGGGCACCTGGCCGAGGAACAGTACGCGGTCGCCAATCCCCAGCTCGCGGGCCTGGGCTTTGAGATCTTCCTCCAGACGACCGCTGCCGAGGATCACCAACTGACTGTTGGCCGGCAAGCCCGGCAGCGCCGCAGCAAAACCGTCCAACAGCGTGGCCTGGTCCTTGTCCGGATGCAGTCGCCCGACGTTGCCGACAATCCAGGCATCCGCCGCCAGACCGAGCACTTCTCGCGCCTCGCTCGCCGGCACTTGACTGTCCTGCAAGGCCTGCACATCGATGCGGTTATAGAGGGTTCGTATCCGTGCCGCTGGCCATTTCGGCAGGCAACTGCGCATGTCATCGCGCACCGCATCGGACACCCCGAGCAGGCTCAGACGCTTGCGGAAAATATGCGCGAACAGTTTGCGCGAGCCACGTTTGTAATCGTCAAACGCGTGATGCACGCCAATCACCGGCAACGAGGTGCCGAGCAAGGCGATATAGATCGGCTTGAAGCGATGAGCGATGCAGAAACTGAAATTGCGCGAAGCGGCGATCTTGCGCAGATCGCCGATGGCACCCAGCTTCAAGCCACGAATGGCCCTGGAGCTGTACTCCATGAACAACACTTCATCGGAGGCGCACCCCGCGGCAACTTCGGCATCGGCGACCCCGGTCAGAAAAACCGTGGTCACGCGATAGCCGGTCCCCGCGAACAGGCTGGCGTACTGCCGGGCGCAGTCCAGAAACGGGCCATCATAGCCGTGGCAGAACTGCAGCACATGGCGTTCAGCCGAGCGTGTCATATGCGTTCGCGCCCTCTTTGACCACCAGGATGTCTTCCATGATCAGATACTGTAGATCCGAACCGAAGAACATGTTCAAGGCGTCCGTCGGTGAGCAGATCATCGGCTCGCCACGACGGTTGAGCGAGGTGTTGAGCGACACACCGTTGCCGGTCAGTACTTCCAGCGCCTTCATCATGTCGTAGTAGCGCGGGTTGTATTCGCGCTTGAGCACCTGGGCGCGGGAAGTACCGTCTTCGTGCACGACTTCCGGCACGCGGGTTTTCCACTCCTCAGCCACTTCGAAGGTGAAGGTCATGAAGGGAGCCGGGTGATCGATCTTGATCATTTGAGGCGCGACGGTGTCGAGCATCGACGGGCAGAAAGGCCTCCAGCGCTCGCGGAACTTGATCTGGTGGTTGATGCGATCGGCCACGCCGGCCACGCTCGGGCAACCAATGATCGAACGACCGCCCAATGCGCGCGGACCGAACTCCATGCGGCCCTGGAACCAGGCCACCGGATTGCCGTCGACCATGATCCTGGCGATCTGCTCCGGCATGTTGTCGAGCTTGCGCCACGCTGGCTTGTTCGCATGACGGGCACAGGCAGCGATCACGTCTTCGTTGCTGTACGAGGGGCCGAGGTAGACGTGCTCCATTTTCTCGACCGGTACGCCACGGGCGTGGGATACATAGGCAGCGGCGCCGACTGCGGTACCGGCATCGCCGGATGCAGGCTGTACGAACAGTTCCTTGATATCGTCGCGGGCGATGATTTTCTGGTTCAGCTTGACGTTCAACGCACAGCCGCCAGCGAAGGCCAGCTTGCCGGTTTCCTTGAGCACATCGCCCAGGTAATGGTCGATCATCTGCAACGCCAGTTTCTCGAACAGCGCTTGCATGCTCGCGGCGTAGTGGATGTAAGGCTCGTCGGCGATGTCGCCTTCGCGCTTCGGGCCCAGCCATTCGATCAACTTCGGCGAAAAGTAGAAACCCTTGCCCTTCTCTTTATAGCGGCGCAGGCCGATGACGTTGGCGTAATCGGTGTTGATCACCAACTCACCATTTTCGAACGAGGCCAGACGCGAGAAATCGTATTTGCTGGCGTCGCCGTACGGCGCCATGCCCATGACCTTGAACTCACCGTCGAGCATCTCGAAACCGAGGAACTCGGTGATCGCGCCGTAGAGGCCGCCCAGGGAGTCAGGATCAAAGAACTCCTTGATCTTGTGGATCTTGCCGTTTTCACCGTAACCGAAGAAGGTCGTGGCGTACTCACCCTTGCCGTCGATCCCGAGGATCGCGGTTTTCTCTTTGAAACCGGAGCAGTGGTAGGCGCTGGAGGCGTGGGCCAGGTGATGCTCGACCGGCTCGATCTTGATTTTCTTCGGATCGAAGCCCAGTTGCTCGAGGCACCAGACAATCTTGTTGCGATAGCGCTTGTAGCGGCGATTGCCCATCAGGATCGCGTCGAGGGCGCGGTCCGGGGCGTACCAGTAACGCTTGGCGTAGTGCCAACGCGCCTTGCCGAACAGGCTGATCGGAGCGAACGGGATCGCTACCACGTCAACGTCGGAAGGTTTGATACCAGCCTGTTCCAGGCAGAACTTTGCCGATTCGTAAGGCATGCGGTTCTTTGCATGTTTATCGCGTACGAAGCGCTCTTCCTCAGCCGCCGCGACCAGCTTGCCGTCGATGTATAAGGCTGCGGAAGGATCATGGCTAAGGGCGCCGGACAGGCCAAGAATCGTCAATGCCACAGGGGTCTAGCCTCTTTAGTCTGCATGCAGGCGCAGTGGCGCCTCAAAAAATGATGTGCCTTCGCAAGGAGCGCGAGGCAGCTAAAGGGCGGGATTATAGCTTAAAAGCAGCGGCAAGCCTCTAGCTGCAAACGGCAAGAAAGCGCGCGCCCCTCAAGAGGCTCCCCAGCCGCGCGCGGGCCGCCAGTAAATGAGGATGTTGCCATCCACGGTCTGCCGGTAAATCGTGTACGGCAAGACAACGGTATCCAGACCGCCAGACAAAGCCAGGTCCAGCAAAACGAGCGGTACGAGGATTCCCGTGGGATCGGGCGGCGCGTTCAGTACACAAAAATCGTAAGCCAGGCCGCTGTAGACCCGCGGGATTGACTGACAGTAGGTTTTTTGCCGGCGGAGCCCCTGGGCGGCTTCGGCATCATCCTGCAACACCGTTGCAACGGTCCCGCAACCGGTCAAGGCCAGTGAGATTGCGCTTGATGCGACTGCCATTCTGATTGTCAAAGCCTGCCCTCCGAGAACGTCAGGCAAACTAGCATCGTGCTCAATCAAGTCACAGTTCATGACTTCCGAAGATTGCGTAGGACGGATCACAAGAACTTGCCCCCTGATCTCGAGCGCCTGATTTGGCCCCTTCGCGAGCAAGCCCGCGAAAGGACCGAAGGTTCGACTCAGGAAGCGCTGGAGATGTCTTTGGGCAATCGCTGATCTATGACCTGATACAGCGCACTGCCCTCCGGCCAGTTGCGCATGAACCGCGCCCGGTCCCGCGCGTACGCCGGGGCGAAGCTGGCAAGCGAACCGTGCTGGCACATCGAATCCAGATCGATCAGCGCCCAGCGATCATCCTGCCAGAACAGGTTGTGCCCCTTGAAGTCACCATGACTGATGCGCTCGCGTATCAGTTCGGCAAACAGATGATCCAGCGCGGCCAACTCAGCCTCGGGCGCATCACCACTTTCAACAAAGGGGGCGAAGCGCTCGATGATGTCCGGCCCCGACAGATGCTCGGTGATCAGGTAGGCGCGGCTGCGCAGCCAGAGAAAACGCTTCTCCAGCAACGCCAGGGGTTTGGGTGTTGCGATGCCGAGGAACGCCAGGCGATTGCCCTCACGCCAGGAGTGCCAGGCGCGACTGGGGCGCCAGAAGCGTTTGAGCCAGTGGGCAAAACCCTTGATGTTGTAGCGTTTGATCACCAGCGTGCGACCATCCACCTCGACCTTGCCGACGCTCGCCGCACCGCCGGTCTTGTACAAGTGCCCCTGATCAAGCAAAGCATCGGCCTGCGCCAGTACCGGCAGCATCGCCGCTTCTTCCTCGCGACGGATGGCCCGTAATCCGAATGCGCCGCGCCGGACACTGAACAACGTGCACTCACGGCCAACCTTGGCCAGGAAATCCTTGAGACGCCAGCTACGCACTTTGTCGACTTGCTTCTGCAGCGCCTCCATGGGCAAGGCATGCTCGCCATTGCTCAGCAGGTAGTACACCAGCAACTCTTCGGTGAACGGTTCCAGCGTCTTGGGCAACTGGGCGAAAAATACCCCGAGGTTTTCCAGGACTTTCTGCCGCGACAGTGGCTGGCCAGGTGTTTCGGCGCAGATCCCGGCGCCATCGATCAAATACAATCGACTGCCCTGACGCAGCAAGTTGTCCAGGTGCAGATCTTCCTGCCACAAGCCTCTGCGGTGCATTTGACCGATCGCGCCCAAGGCTTCGGCCAGAACCGCCGATTGCTCATCGGCCAACGCCGGCATGTGTTCGACCTGCTTCCAGTCATCGCCCAGGCTTGCAGCGCCTTCCAGAAACTCGAACAGCAACCAGCCGCCCTCGCCGTCCTTAAGACCGTCTGCCAACAGCAGCGGAGTGGTCAAGCCTTGCGCCGCCAACAGGCGCACGCCGTCCAGCTCGCGCTTGAAATGTCGCGCCGCTTTGCTGCCGACCAGCAATTTGGCCAGCACCGGACGCCCCCGCCACACACCGGCACCGACATAACGCTGCCCGGGCAGCACCCGCAACAGGCTCAGCAATTGCAAATCGGCAGGCCCCGCGGCGTCAGCCAGGGCAAGACTCAGCGGCAATGACGGACTGCGGCCAGCGTTCTTCAACTCCGACAAACGCATCAGCGCTTCTCCTTATAGCTGCGCCGCGAGGTCAAACGGGCCAACCAGCTATCGATCAACGAACTGTCTGGCGTCTGATCCAGATAGGCGGCCAGCAAAATGCGCAACTGCGCTTCGCTCCACTCCGGCGCCCGACGCAGCAGCGGCTCCAGATCCTTGACCCGGTCGCGCCGACCCAGCAGCAACGGTCGGGTCTTTTCCAGGTCGATCAACCGGGCCTGATAGCCATCGCCGGTGGCGCACAGAAAAATGTGCTTGGGATAAAAACAGCCGTGCACCTGACGCTTGCCGTGCAGACGCTGCGCCAGTTTCCCGCAGGCTTGCAGGATGGCGGTGTGTTGCGCCTCGCTCAGGTCCGACCAGCGCTGCAGCAACGAATCCAGATCATCCCAACCGTCCAGGGCACGGGTCAGCAAAATTGCCCGGACTTCACCGTCGACCTTGCGTTCACCGAAGAACGCCGCCTTCAGCGCCGGAATACCGAGCGCCTCATAGCGGCTGATGTTGCGAAACTCCCGGGCGAAACTTGGCTCGCCAAAGGGCGCGTGCAAGGTGTGCATCTGGTAGTTGCTCTGACGCTTGAGGTAGAAGCCGTGACCTTCCAGATCCAGCCGAAACACGCTGCTCCAGCCACCGCGCAGGGTGTTGGGTTCGTCCACGGCATCGAGCTGCCGGGTCCAGAGTGCGTCGAACGTGCCGAGGCCGTGACGCTCGAGCAGCGCACGGTCTTCAGCAGCCAGGAAATCAGTCATTCGCGTCCCTCGAAAAATCTCACCACGTGCCGGATCCGTTTTTTATCGGCGACTGTCAGCCGGGCAGTTTGGCGGTATTGCAGGTAAAAGCGCAGGCGCTGGGTAGCCGACAATTGATACTTGGCGACCTTGTCCAGGCACGCCAGGTCCTTGGTGATGCGATACTTGAGCCAGAAGCCGCGCCAGAAATCGCCATTGGGGCAATCGATCAGGAACAACCTGGCCTGATCGTCGATCAGCAAGTTGCGCCACTTCAAATCGTTATGGGTAAAGCGATGTTCGTGCATGGTCCGGGTATAGTCGGCCAACTGGCGACTGACGGTATCGACCCAGGCACGGTCCGCAAGCTTCGGGTCGCGCCGCTCGGCCAGGGCCGACAAGTCTTCGGTGTGCGGCAACTCACGGGTGATCATCGCCCCGCGATCATAGGTTGCCCCTCGCCGCTCCAGCCCCCAGGCCACCACCTCGGCAGTGGGAATGCCCCACTTGGCAAAGCGCTTGAGGTTTTGCCATTCCATTTTCACCCGCGGCTTGCCGATGTAGCGACGCAAGCCTTTGCCGGCGCCCACGTAGCGTTTGACGTAGTAGTTCACGCCGTTGCGCTGAACGCGAATAACCTCGGACAGCGGGTCGTGGGTCAGTCGCTCGCCCTTTAATGCAAACACAGCATCAAGACTGCCGAAATCTGCGGCCAGATCGCTGTAAGCAGGCTCCAGTGTCCAACCCGCCATCAGAGCGCGTCCCCGTATCGCTGCTTGCGATCGTAGAGCTTGTTGGCCTTGCCTTCGAGCCAATTGAGCAGCCCGGCTTCTTCACCGAGAATCTGCCGCAGAGGCTTCTGGAAGTATCCTTTGAGGAAGCGCAGTTTGTCGCGACGGGTCAAACCGATATCCAACGCCGAAAAATACAGCGCCGCCAGATCCTTGTTGCGCCAACGCCGGGTGATCGTCGGACGGGTCTGGGCGCGGTGCAGGTCGATCACCGAGAGTTTGAAGTCGTTCGCAGTCACCGGTTTATCGGTATGCAGCAGGAAGTGACAGATATAGCAGTCGCGATGATTGACCCCGGCGCGATGCATCATGCCGGTCATGCGTGCAACTTCGGCGATGAGCGCGCGCTTGAGTTTTGGCTCCGGCGGCTGCTTGACCCAGTTGATGCTGAAGTCTTCAAGACTGATAGTCGGCGCCAGCTCTTGAGTGACGATGAACGAATGCTGATCCGCCGGATTACTGCCCTTCTCGCCGTAAGCGACGGCCGTCATGGTCGGCACGCCGACTTCCTGCAGGCGCTGGATGGCTTTCCACTCCTGGCCGGCACCGAGTACCGGTAACTTGGCGGTGAGCAGGTTCTTGAAGATCTCGCCCCAGCCGATGCCACGGTGGATCTTGACGAAGAATCCGTTGCCGTTCACTTCGGTGCGCAGGGTGCGGCGAGCTTCAAGTTCGCGGTACACCTCGCCCTTGAGCCCCTCGACTTCGGCGAACGGGTCGCGCCCGGCCCAGAGGCTCTTGAACGGTTCAGCCAGCATCAACTTCATTTAAGCGTGCTCCGCCAGAATCACATCGGCCGCGTGCTGCGGCATGCTATAGAGGTCGGCCGTTTCAGCGAAGGCCAGACCGTTGCGGCTCCAGGCCGCCCGTGCTTGAACGTCGTTCAACATGCCGGTCAGGTACTGCGTCAATTGTGCCTGCTCGAACGGCTCGTCCAACACCAGGCCTGCATCGGCCTCGGCAATGTAATGGGCATAACCACAGACCGCACTCACCAGTACTGGCAACCCGGCCACCAGCGCTTCAAGCAGCACAGTGCCGGTGTTTTCGTTGTACGCCGGGTGAATCAACAGATCGGCGCCCAACAGGAAACGCGGGATATCACTGCGCCCCTTGAGGAACGTCACGTTGTCACCAAGCCCCAATGTGGCGCTCTGCATCTGGAATAATTTGGGGTCGTCCTGGCCGATTACAAACAGCCGAGTGCGTTTTTTCAGCTCGGCGGGCAGTGCCGCCAACGCCTTGAGGCTGCGATCGACCCCCTTGGTCTTGAACCCCGAGCCGATTTGCACCAACAGCAACTCATCGTCCTTGAGGTTGAATTCGGCGCGGAACCCGGCACGAATCTCGTCCGCATCCGCGGGCCGGCGGCGGTCCTGGGCGATGCCCGGCGGCAGCAGATGGAAGCGTTTGAGCGGCGTGCCGTAATGCTTGATGAACAGCGGTTGCTGCACTTCGGAAATCATCAACACTTCGGTCTTGGCGTCCTTGGCGAACACCGCGCGCTCGTATTCGGCGAAGTGACGGTAACGGCCCCAGCGGCGGTACAGCGAGTTGCGCAGGTTCTGCGCCTTGTCTTCGAAGCAACCGTCGGCGGCGTAGTAGACATCCAGGCCGGGCATCTTGTTGAAGCCGATCAGACGATCCACCGGGCGCTTGGCCAAGTCAGCCTCCATCCATTCGCTGAGCTTTTCATTGCGCCGGTGATTGAAGAACGCCTTGACCGGTGCCACCAGCACTTCAAATCCTGGCGGTACGTCGCCTTCCCAGATCAGCGTGTAGACGCGAATCTGGTGGCCGCGCCTCTGGCACTCCAGGGCAATGCGCATGAAGTCGCGCTGCAAGCCACCAAAGGGAAAGTATTTGTACAGGACAAATGCCAATTGCATCAGCGCAGCTCCTCAGCCAGTAACAACGTGCTCAGTCTGCTGGCGACACGCTCGGGGTTCAGACGCGTGAAGCACAGTGGCCACTCGCGTTTCAGATCAAACTGACGGGCATCTTCGGCCGTCGGTTGATAGGTGCATTTCTTTTGCAGGCACGGCGCACAGGGAAAATCGCTGGCCAGGTGAATCTGCGACTTGCCGTAGGCACCCGTCAGTCCGGGGTTGGTCGGGCCGAACAGCGACAGGGTCGGCACATCCAGTGCCGCGGCCAGGTGACCGAGGCCGGTGTCCACGGCCACGCAGGCTTGAGCCCCGGCCAGCACCTTGCCGACACCCGCCAGATTCAGCTTGGGCAGCACTTCGACGTGCTTCAAGTCCTTGGCGATGCGTTCGGCGCGGGCCTTTTCGATCGCGTTGCCCCAAGGCAGTTTCACCCCGACCCCCAGGTAACCGACACGCTCGGCCAGCTCGCGCCAGTAGGCTTCCGGCCAGTGCTTGGTGTCCCAGGTGGTGCCGTGCAGGAACAGCACGTACGGATTCTTGCGCGGCAGCTCCACCAGCCGCTCGACGTTCAGGCCATAGTCGCCCAGGCCTTTGGGCAGGTCATAACCCAGGGCCACGGCGAACAACTGACGCACCCGCTCCACCGCATGCTGCCCACGGGCCACGGCCAGACGTCGGGAATAGAAGCGCGCGGCAATCGGCTCACGGGCGGAGTCTTTGTCGAGACCAGCAACCGGGGCCTTGACGTAGCGGGTCAGCAACGCGCTTTTGAGCAGACCCTGGGCATCGATGACCAGATCGTATTTTGTGGCACGAAGGCTTTGCTTGAAACGCTTCCACTCGCCGCTCTTGATGGTCTGCCAGATGTTCTTGCGCCAGCGACGGATAGCCACCGGAATCACCTTGCCCACCGCCGGGTGCCAGGTGGGAATTTCGGCGAAGCCTTCTTCCACCACCCAGTCGAAGGTAATGCCGGGGATGGCCCGCGCAGCATCGGTCAGCGCCGGCAACGCATGAATCACGTCGCCCAGCGATGAAGTCTTGATCAGCAGTACCCGCAAACTATTTGACCTCGACCACAGTACCCTGCAAACGCTGCAAGGCTTCGTTCACCGCTTGCGGCATCAGCTGACGCAGGCAGTTGTAATGACCAAAACGGCACGTGCGATCGAAGCACGGGCTGCATTCGATGCCCAGGCGCACGATCTCGACATGCTCGGCCAGTGGTGGCGTGAAGCCCGGCGACGTCGAGCCGTAGATCGCCACCAATGGACGGTTCAGCGCAGCGGCGACATGCATCAGGCCGGAGTCGTTGGAAACAACCGAGTCGGCGCACGACATCAAATCGATCGCCTCGGCCAGCGAGGTGCCGCCACTGAGGTTCACCGATTCTTCACGCAAACCGGGAATCAGCCGCGAACGGATGTCTTCGCCCACCGAGTGATCGTTTTTCGAACCGAACAGCCAGACCTGCCAACCCTCGCGAATCTTCGCTTCGGCAACCTTGGCGTAATGCTCGGACGGCCAGCGCTTGGACTCACCGAACTCCGCCCCCGGGCATAACGCCAGCACCGGACGATCCAGCACCAGACCGAACTTGGCCAGTGCCGCTTCGCGAGTCACCGGGTCGATCCGCAGACTGGGTCGCGGATAAGGCCTGGGCAGTTCAAGACCGGGCTCGTAAGCCAACGCCATGAAGCGCTCGATCATCAGCGGATAACGCTCTTTGTCCAGCGTGCGCACGTCGTTGAGCAGGCCGTAACGGAATTCGCCACGCCAACCGGTGCGTTTGGGGATGCCGGCAAAAAACGGTACCAGCGCCGACTTCAGGGAATTGGGCAACAGGATCGCCTGGCTGTACTGGCCGGCCAGGGATTTGCCGATGCGCCGACGCGTCGCCAACTCCAGTGCACCGTGGCCGAGCGGGAAGCTCAAGGCCTGGCGTACTTCGGGCATGCGCTCAAGTATCGGCCGGCTCCACTCGGGGGCCAACACGTCGATTTCGCATTGCGGGTGGCGCTGCTTAAGACACTGAAACAGTGTCTGCGCCATCACCATGTCACCGACCCAGCTGGGCCCAACGATCAGAATTTTCATGTGGCTTCCAAAAACGAACCGGGGAGGCATACGCCTCCCCGCCTCGATGATTCTACAAAAACTGCAGATCTTCTGTGGGAGCGAGCAGGCTCACTCCCACATTGGGTACTCGGTGTTTCAAACATCCTGTTCAGCTTAGCCCCAGCTCACGCCAGATCCGCATGACCTCTCGTCGCTCATCCGCAAACTGGTCGCCGGTTATCACCCCGGGATTCTTCTGCAAGGCCTGCCGGTGGGCGGCGGAGCGATAAGCCTTATAGGCTTCACGCAACAGACTGGCATCTTCGGCGGGCATCAGCCCTTCGTGTTCCAGCTCTTCCAGAATGCGGATATTGTCGGTCCAGCGCAGCAATGGCGGGTGAGTTTCCGACCACGCCAGGGCCGCGTATTGCACCATAAATTCGATATCGACGATACCTCCGGCATCCTGCTTGAGATCGAACGGCGCCGTGGCCTCGAAGGCATTTGCCCCGGTACCGGCCGCGGTGGTCTTGCTGCCCAGGTTGTCGCGCATCTTGGCGCGCATGTCGCTCACTTCCTGGCGCAAGGTCGGCAAGTCCCGCGTCTTGCCCAGAATCGCCGCGCGAACTTGCTCGAATGCCCGGCCGACATCTTCGCTACCCACCAACACCCGCGCCCGCACCAACGCCTGGTGCTCCCAGGTCCAGGCTTCGCCCTCCTGATAACGGGCAAACGCCCCCAGCGAACTCACCAGCAGCCCCGATGCGCCGGATGGCCGCAAGCGCATGTCCACTTCATACAACTGGCCTGAGTTGGTCTGAGCCGTGAGCAAGTGGATGATTCGCTGCCCGAGCCGGGTAAAAAATTGCGCGCCATCGATAGGCTTCGGCCCGTCGGTTTCCGCCTGCGGGTCGCCATCGTGGATAAATACCAGGTCCAGATCCGAACCATGCCCCAGCTCCAGACCACCGACTTTCCCATAACCGACAATGATGAAGCCGGGATCGCACAGGGTGCCATCGGTGCGCAACGGCGTACCGTACTTGGCCACGGTCTGGCGCCAGGCCAGGGCCAGCACCTGCTCAAGAATCGCTTCGGCAAGCCAGGTCAGGTAATCACTGACTTTCATCAACGGCAGGCTGCCGGCGATTTCCGAGGCAGCCACCCGCAAGCGGTGCGCCAGTTTGAAATGACGCAAGGCTTCCATTTGCTGCTCAAGGTCATCCTCGGGAATCCGCGTCAGACGCTCGCGCAACTCGGCGGCCAGTTCCGGCGCCAGGGGCGGCTTGAACAACCGGCCCTCATTGAGCAGTTCGTCGAGCAGCAACGGGAATCGGGTGATCTGCTCGGCGATCCATGGGCTCGCAGCACACAAGGTCAGCAAGCGTCGAAGCGCGCCGGGGTTTTCGGTCAGAAGCACCAGATAAGCTGAGCGACGCGCCACCGCCTCCACCAGGGGCAATACCCGCTCCAGCACCAGATCCGGGTTGTCGTGCTCCACTGACTGGGCAAGCAAGCGCGGAATAAAAGCATCGAGGCGTTCGCGCCCCAGACGTTGCATGGCCCGCAGTTGCGGACTACTGCGCAGACTGGCCAAGGCTTTCAAGGCTTTGGGGGCATCAGCGAAACCGCCCTCCTGCAACTGCCGGCAGGCCGCCTCTTCATCCTGGGCCTCCTCCCACAATGGCAGCCACTCACCACCCACCACGACTTCGCTTTCGGTGCCCTGCTCCTCATCCGGATCAGCGATCACCTGGCCGAAGTGCCAGGCCACTCGACCGCGCCAGTACATAAGCTGCTCATGGAAAGCCGTCCAATCGGCGAAGCCCAGCATAAAGGCAATGCGTGCCTGATCCTGAGCGCCATCGGGCAGCATCTGGGTCTGACGGTCGGCAATCGCCTGGATCGCGTGCTCGGTGTAACGCAGGAATTCGTAACCTTCGCGTAATTCGCTGATCACCGCTGGCGGCAGGTAGCCCTGGCCTTCCAGTGTGCTCAGTACTTTTAATAGAGGACGTTGCTGCAGGCTCAGGTCACGGCCACCGTGGATCAGCTGGAATGCCTGGGCTATAAACTCGACTTCGCGAATGCCGCCAGAGCCCAGCTTGATGTTGTCGGCCATGCCTTTGCGTCGGACTTCCTGCTGGATCAGTTGCTTCATGGTGCGCAGGGCTTCGATGGCCGAGAAGTCCAGATAACGCCGATAAACGAACGGACGCAGCATCTCTTGCAATTGCGCACCGGCCACCTGATCGCCAGCCACCACTCGCGACTTGATCATCGCGTAGCGTTCCCAGTCGCGACCCTGGTCTTGATAGTACTGCTCCAGCGCATTGAAACTCAGGACCAGCGCACCCGACGAACCGTAGGGTCGCAGGCGCATATCGACACGGAACACAAAGCCGTCGACGGTCATCGGGTCCAGCGCCTTGATCAGGCGCTGGCCGAGACGGATGAAAAATTCCTGGTTGTCCAGCGAGCGCTTCACGCCAACGGTTTCGCCGCCCTCGGGATAGGCAAAAATCAGATCGATATCCGACGACAGATTGAGTTCCACCGCACCAAGTTTGCCCATGCCGAGGACAACCATCTGCTGCGGTTCGCCACTGCGTCGACCGGTCGGAACACCAAACTGCTGACAATGTCGCGCATACAGCCACTGATAAGCCTGATCAATGCTGGCATCGGCCATGTCAGAGAGATCGCGGCAGGTCTGGACCAGATTGGCCTGGCGTGTCAGGTCGCGCCAGATGATCCGCACCTGGTGACGCGCTCGCTGGCGGCGCAGCGCCCGGCCAAGCTGATCGTCGGTTTCAGCGACGCTGACTGCCTTGGCGATCTGCGCGCACAACTCGCCGGGAGCGTAGTGACGGTCCAGCTCGCCGGACCGAACCAGCTCCAGAAGCATCAGTGGATCCCGCACGCTTTGCTCGGTCACAAAGTCGCTGGCAGCTGTCACGCGGGCAAATTGTTCCCAGCGCTCAGGCGTCCATTCGGATAAGCCATGGTCATCATCCAAAGCAGCAACGGCGGCGCGCAACGACTGCTGCGCGCGAGTGACAAACGGCAGCAGAATGGCTGGCAGTTCGACAAGCGAAGGAAGGCTCATGGTCTATCCTTGATCGGCGTGTAGAGGGCTGTATGTAGTGATTTAACGAAGCACACTACCTGATCGACTGTCGAACAAAGGTTAGAAATAGCTGAAATTTCTTTATTTTTGGCAGCCAACATCAAGCTTTCACCTTTTTTGGTTAGCAAAATTCCAACCTTAACGATTATTCTCACAACGTAGTCGGAGGCCACAAGCCGCTCATCTGTAGTTTTACTACTCGTATATACATTCGGATAGCTGAAATGCGGGATGATTTGTAGTAAAACTACACGCCGCCGGAACAACCTATCGGCAATCCAAGAATTCATAACGTCTGCCCACAAGGCCAGTCGCTAACTCAGGCAACCGATTCTGGTAGCCTTTCCGCCCTGGAGCAAGCCATGCAAGACCTCGATCCCGTCGAAACCCAGGAATGGCTGGACGCCCTGGAATCGGTTCTCGACAAAGAAGGCGAAGACCGTGCTCACTATCTGATGACCCGTATGGGCGAACTCGCGACCCGCAGCGGCTCGCAGTTGCCTTACGCCATCACCACGCCTTACCGCAACACCATCCCGGTGACCCACGAAGCACGCATGCCTGGCGACCTGTTCATGGAACGCCGCATTCGCTCGCTGGTACGCTGGAACGCGATGGCCATGGTAATGCGTACGAACCTGAAAGATTCTGACCTGGGTGGTCACATCTCCAGCTTCGCTTCCAGTGCGACCCTGTATGACATCGGCTTCAACTACTTCTTCCAGGCCCCGACCGACGAACACGGCGGCGACCTGATCTACTTCCAGGGCCACACCTCGCCAGGCGTCTACGCCCGTGCGTTCATGGAAGGGCGCATCACCGAAGACCAGATGAACAACTTCCGCCAGGAAGTCGACGGAACAGGTCTGTCGTCCTACCCGCACCCTTGGCTGATGCCTGACTTCTGGCAGTTCCCGACCGTATCCATGGGTCTGGGTCCGATCCAGGCGATCTACCAGGCGCGCTTCATGAAGTACCTGGAAGCCCGCGGCTTCATCCAGCCTGGCAAACAGAAAGTCTGGTGCTTCCTGGGCGACGGCGAGTGTGACGAGCCGGAATCCCTGGGTGCCATCTCGCTGGCTGGCCGCGAGAAGCTCGACAACCTGATCTTCGTCATCAACTGCAACCTGCAGCGCCTCGACGGCCCGGTTCGCGGCAACGGCAAGATCATCCAGGAACTCGAAGGCGTGTTCCGCGGTGCCCAGTGGAACGTGACCAAAGTCATCTGGGGCCGTTTCTGGGACCCACTGCTGGCCAAGGACGTCGACGGCATCCTGCAGCGCCGCATGGATGAAGTCATCGACGGCGAGTACCAGAACTACAAAGCCAAAGACGGCGCGTTCGTGCGTGAACACTTCTTCAACACGCCGGAACTCAAGGCGATGGTTGCAGACCTGTCCGACGACGAGATCTGGAAACTCAATCGTGGCGGCCACGACCCGTACAAGGTCTACGCGGCATACCACGAAGCGGTCAACCACAAAGAACAGCCTACCGTCATCCTGGCCAAGACCATCAAGGGTTATGGCACCGGTGCCGGCGAAGCGAAAAACACCGCGCACAACACCAAGAAGGTCGATGTCGAGAGCCTGAAGTTGTTCCGCGACCGCTTCGACATTCCGGTAAAAGACGAAGAACTGGAAAACCTGCCATTCTTCAAACCGGAACCGAACAGCGCTGAAGCCCGCTACTTGAGCGAACGCCGCACTGCACTGGGCGGCTTCGTGCCTCAGCGTCGCGCGCAGAGCTTCAACGTACCGACGCCACCACTGGAAACCCTCAAGGCTATCCTTGACGGCACCGGCGATCGTGAAATTTCCACCACCATGGCCTTCGTGCGGATCCTCGCGCAACTGGTCAAGGACAAGGAAATCGGTCCGCGCATCGTCCCGATCATCCCGGACGAAGCCCGTACCTTCGGTATGGAAGGCATGTTCCGTCAGTTGGGCATCTACTCGTCCGTCGGCCAACTCTACGAGCCAGTCGATAAAGACCAGGTGATGTTCTACAAAGAGGACAAGAAGGGCCAGATCCTCGAAGAAGGCATCAACGAAGCGGGCGCCATGAGCTCCTTCATCGCTGCCGGTACTTCGTACTCCAGCCACAACCAGCCAATGCTGCCGTTCTACATCTTCTACTCGATGTTCGGCTTCCAGCGTATCGGCGACCTGGCCTGGGCCGCTGGCGACAGCCGCACCCGTGGCTTCCTGATCGGCGGCACCGCCGGCCGTACCACCCTGAACGGTGAAGGCCTGCAGCACGAAGACGGTCACAGCCACATCCTGGCTGCCACCATCCCGAACTGCCGCACCTTTGATCCTACCTACGGCTACGAGCTGGCGGTGATCATTCAGGACGGCATGAAGAAAATGACCGAAGAGCAGCAGGACGTTTTCTACTACATCACCGTAATGAACGAGTCCTACCAGCAACCAGCCATGCCGGCCGGTGTCGAGGAAGGCATCATCAAGGGTATGTACCTGCTCGAAGAGGACAACCGCGAAGCGGCGCACCACGTGCAACTGATGGGCTCCGGCACCATCCTGCGTGAAGTCCGTGAAGCGGCGAAGATCCTGCGCGAACAGTTCAACGTCGGCGCCGACGTGTGGAGCGTTACCAGCTTCAACGAATTGCGTCGCGACGGCCTGGCCGTAGAACGCACCAACCGCCTGCACCCGGGCCAGAAGCCTAAGCTGAGCTACGTGGAAGAGTGCCTGAACGGCCGTCAAGGTCCAGTCATTGCTTCGACCGACTACATGAAACTGTACGCCGAGCAGATTCGTCAGTGGGTACCGTCCAAGGAATTCAAAGTCCTGGGTACCGACGGGTATGGCCGCAGCGACAGCCGCAAGAAACTGCGTCATTTCTTCGAAGTCGACCGTCATTTCGTGGTGTTGGCAGCCCTGGAAGCACTGGCTGACCGTGGCGATATCGAACCTAAAGTGGTGGCTGAAGCCATCGCCAAGTTCGGTATCAACCCGGAAAAACGCAACCCACTGGACTGCTGAGGAGAGATTCTGTGAGCGAACTCATTCGCGTACCTGACATCGGCAGCGGTGAAGGTGAAGTAATTGAACTGTTTGTGAAGGTCGGCGACCGTATCGAAGCCGACCAGAGCATCCTGACGCTGGAATCGGACAAGGCCAGCATGGAAGTGCCTGCGCCGAAGGCCGGTATCATCAAGAGCCTGAAAGTGAAGCTGGGCGATCGCCTGAAAGAAGGCGACGAGCTGCTTGAACTGGAAGTCGAAGGTGCCACCGCAGCCCCTGCGGCCGCCGCCGCGCCTGCTGCGAAAGCCGAAGAGAAACCGGCCGCAGCTGCTCCTGTGCCAGCAGCTCCGACCGCTCCTGCGGCTGCGCCGGCAGCTGCTTCGGTTCAGCAAGTGCACGTGCCGGATATCGGTTCGTCGGGCAAGGCTCAGATCATCGAGATCCAGGTCAAAGTCGGCGATTCCGTCGAGGCTGATCAATCGCTGATCACCCTGGAATCCGACAAAGCCAGCATGGAAATCCCATCGCCTGCCGCTGGCGTGGTCAAGGCCATCAGCGTCAAGCTCAACGACGAGGTCGGCACCGGCGACCTGATTCTGGATCTGGAAGTGGCAGGTGCTGCTGCACCTGCCGCCGCGCCAGCCCAGGCCGCTGCACCCGCTCCGGCTGCCGCCCCTGCTCCTGCAGCAGCTCCGGCTGCACCCTTGGCAGACAGTGTTCAGGACATTCACGTTCCGGATATCGGTTCGGCCGGCAAGGCCAAGATCATCGAAGTCCTGGTCAAGGCCGGCGACACCGTTGAGGCCGATCAGTCGTTGATCACCCTGGAATCCGACAAGGCCAGCATGGAAATCCCATCGCCTGCCGCTGGCGTGGTGGAAAGCGTTTCCGTCAAACTGGATGACGAAGTCGGTACCGGCGACCTGATTCTGAAGCTGAAAGTCAAAGGTGCGGTTCCGGCTGCTGCCCCGGCACCTGCGGCTGCCGCACCGAGTGCTCCCGCGCCAGCCGCCGCGCCGGCTGCTGCATCGGCTCCAGCTGCTGCTCCTGTTGCCGCCCCGGCCAAGCCTGGCGCCAAGGTTCACGCCGGTCCTGCGGTGCGCCAACTGGCTCGTGAGTTCGGCGTCGAGCTGAGCGCTGTCGGCGCCAGCGGTCCGCACGGTCGCATCCTGAAAGAAGACGTGCAGGTTTACGTCAAGGCCATGATGCAGAAGGCTAAGGAAGCGCCGGCCGCTGCCGCCGGCGCAACCGGTGGCGCGGGCATCCCGCCGATCCCGGTCGTGGACTTCAGCCGCTTCGGTGAAATCGAAGAAGTGCCGATGACCCGCCTGATGCAGGTCGGTGCCGCCAACCTGCACCGCAGCTGGCTGAACGTGCCGCACGTGACGCAATTCGACTCGGCGGATATCACCGAGCTGGAAGCATTCCGTAACGCCCAGAAAGCCGTTGCAGAGAAGGCTGGCGTCAAGCTGACCATCCTGCCGCTGCTGCTCAAGTCCTGCGCTCACTTGCTCAAGGAACTGCCGGACTTCAACAGTTCGCTGGCACCAAGCGGCAAGGCGATCATCCGCAAGAAATACGTGAACATCGGCTTCGCCGTCGACACCCCGGATGGCCTGCTGGTACCGGTCATCAAGAACGTCGACCAGAAGAGCCTGTTGCAACTGGCCGCCGAAGCCGCTTCCCTGGCAGAAAAAGCCCGGACCAAGAAGCTCTCGTCGGACGAAATGCAAGGCGCCTGCTTCACCATTTCCAGCCTCGGTCACATTGGCGGCACCGGCTTCACGCCGATCGTCAACGCGCCGGAAGTGGCGATCCTCGGTGTTTCCAAGGCAACCATCCAGCCTGTCTGGGACGGCAAAGCCTTCCAGCCGAAACTGATGCTGCCTCTGTCGTTGTCCTATGATCACCGTGTGATCAACGGTGCCGCTGCCGCTCGCTTCACCAAGCGTCTGAGCGACCTGCTGGCGGACATCCGCACCATCCTGCTGTAACCCCGACAGGCCCTCTTTCACCGGAGGGCCTGCCGCGTTTCAAGTTTTCCGAGCGCCACGCTCGTACCTCAACCCCGCCAATTTGGCGGGGCTTTTTTTGCTTGATGTTTTTATCTGGCAGAAACCCTTCCTACATTTGTGGCTGATATCGCCCACAACTCAAGTCCATTTCGGCTCGATATTTTTTCGCATTCAATAACTAGCCTTGTTTTACAACTGTGTAAAACAGTCGAAACCCGGCAGCTTGAATCATAAATAATCGAATGGACTCGACCATGTTAAAACCAACTGTAGGCCCTATTATTGGCCACACAACAACTAATCAAACCCGTATCTTCTTAAGCGCCAAAAAACAAAAAGAGGCTTTGGTATTTGGAGGAATCCGTTATCGACGGATCAGCGAAGAACGCTGGAATAAAGGTGTATTCAAGCAACTTATGGACGTGCGCGATGTGTCGGATGTGTTTGTTCTTCAAGATCTTTACGCCGATACCGAATACGAATACCAAGCCGGATGGTTCAGCCCCATGAACCCGGTGCACACCGTGGAAACCATTCAGGAACTGCCACTGCAATGGCCTCGGGAGGTCTATCGCTTTCGCACGCAGTCGAACCAGATCACAACGCCACGGGCTTATATCATCGGATCATGTCGCTACTTGAGCATGACCGCCGGCGTGCCATGGGCACCGCATCTGGGTGACCGGATCTTCGCATCCATTTCACATCTGGCAAAACATGGCTCACCGCCCGTCAGCGCCATGTTGATGACAGGCGACCAGGTCTATATCGATGACTTGAACTTTATCGCACCGGATCGTGAATACAACGAAATACTTGCCAAATACCGCGTCGCCTTTTCTCAACCGCACATTACAAAGTTGATGTCCAGCACACCGACTTACATGATTCTCGACGACCATGAAATCGAAGACAACTGGCCAGCCAATAAATCCAGAGGCGATGAGCAACTATACAAAAATGCCATGGGTGCCTATGAGTTATTTCAGGCCAGTCACAGTCCCGCCCATGAGTTGAATACTGAAGGGCAATTAAACTGGCAGCTAAAACAATATTGGTATCAGTTTACCCATGGCGATATCGAGTGGTTTGTCACCGATAGCCGCACCCGGCGCAATCTCGCGGCTAACGACCGGCGCATTTTTGATATCGAACAGGAACAGGCTCTGTGCGACTGGCTGATCCACAGCCCGGCACGAGTCAAATTCGTGGTCACCAGCGTCATGTTCTACCCAGACCGCAAGCGCCTTGCCGGAGACGCCTGGGAGGCGTTCCCCGAACAACGATTGCGATTGCTGGAGACCATTCGCCTCCACAAGATCAAGAACGTCATCTTCGTTTCCGGCGATGTCCACGGCTCTTTGACCAGCCGCCTGAGCCACAGCGAGGACCCGGACTTCGAAATTCATGCGATCGTTTCGTCTCCGCTGTGCAACAGCAAACTGCTGCCCTATGCCAAAGACTCAACCTTTATCCTCGATCAGCCGCTGGCCCGCACCGCCGCAGGCGATTATCGACATGAACTCACCGGTAAGGTCATCAGCCAGGACAACTTTGCACATTTGATTGTCGACACCGAAATGATTCATGTGCGTTATCACGATCGCAATGGCAACCTGTTGCAATCGACCGGTATCCCGTTGCGCTAAATAAAACAAAATATCGCAGCTTTCCGCCGCTCCTGCAGCATGTACGGTCGTTCTCTTGCATGAGCTGCGGAAGGCGGCGATTTTTACGGAAATAGCATTACTTTTGACCTTAATTGAAGAAATCTTCGCTCCTGCCGACATATTCTTATAGCACTTGGCCTTCATGTCTCTTGTCAGTCGGTGTCGCAATGATGCAACCTTGCCGCAGGCAACAGTAAAGAGGGCGAGAGCCCGGCGCGTTCAGCAAATACGAAGCGAGTTTCCCTCCCTATGAAGAGCCAACCCGATGCCGCCAGCCGTATGGTGGCCGAGGTAGTGACGCAGTTGCCTGTGCCCTCGCGGCTCGGCATGCTGCGTTTCGAACGGCTGAATGAACCAAGCTGGGCGCTGCTGTTTCTCGATCCCAATTGCGAACGACAATTCGGCTTGCCGGCCGTGGAGCTGTGCGCCCTGGTCGGCTCGCCCTACGCCAGCCTGATGGAGCCGGAAGCGCGCTATCAGCTGCATGACGCGATCCAGCAACAGCTGACAGAAGCCACGCATTACCTGATCCGCTACACCCTGCACACCGCCACAGGTTCGCTGAACTTGCTGGAGCTGGGCGAAGCCTATAAACAACACAATCGACACCTGTTGCGCGGTTACCTGCTGGTCATCGACGGTCTCTTCGAAGATGACCCGTTGCTGCCGGCGCTGGACCTGGAAACCCAGAACTCTCGGCTGCAAATCGCCCTGGAGCTCAACCAGCGCGCACAACAGGAACAACTGCAGCATCTGGACCGGGTACGCGCCCAGCAGGACCTGATCCTGTTGTTGACCCGCCAGCGCTACAGCAGCAACAACTCCCTGCAAGAGGCCGCCGAACTGATCACCCGCAGCGCCTGCGAGATCTACGAAATCGACTGTGCCAGCCTGTGGAACCTGGAAGGCTCGATGCTGGTGCCGATTTCGGCCTACTACCGCGCCGACCAGCAATACCTGTTGCCGCAGCCAATCGACGTCAGCGACTTTCCCGACTACCTCGACGCCCTGCACACTGGCCGCGCCATCGACGCCCATAACGCCATGCGCGACCCGCGCACCCGGGACATGGCCGAAAGCCTGCGCCCGCGTGATGTCAACGCAATGCTCGACGCCAGTGTCCGCGTCGACGGCCAGGTGGTTGGCGTGCTGTGCCTGGAGCAAACCGGCGCTACCCGCGCCTGGCAGTCGGATGAAATCGCCTTCGCCGGCGAGCTGGCGGACCAGTTCGCCCAGGTCATCAGCAATCACAACCGGCGCACCGCCACCAGCGCGCTGCACCTGTTCCAGCGAGCGGTCGAGCAAAGCGCCAACGCCTTTCTGCTGGTCAATTGCGATGGCGTGGTGGAATACGTCAATCCGAGCTTCACCGCGATCACCCAATACAGCACCGAAGAAGTCCACGGCCAGCGCCTGGCGGAATTGCCAGCACTGGAAAACCTCAGCGAACTGCTGTTCGACGCGCCGTCAGCGCTGGCCAAAAGCAACAGCTGGCAGGGCGAATTCAAGAGCCGCCGCAAAAACCTCGAGCCCTACTGGGGTCAGTTGTCGATCTCCAAGGTCTATGGCGATAACCGCGAACTGACCCACTACATCGGCATCTACGAAGACATCACCCAGACCAAGCTCGCCCAGCAACGCATCGAACGCCTGGCCTACACCGACAACCTGACCAACCTCGGCAACCGTCCGGCATTCATCCGCAATCTCGATGAACGCTTCGCCCGAGACAGCGATACCCCGATCAGCCTGTTGCTGGTGGACATTGACAACTTCAAGCGCATCAACGACAGCCTCGGCCACCAGACCGGCGACAAGCTGCTGATCAGCCTGGCCCGGCGCCTGCGCAACAGCCTCAGCCCAAGCGGCAGCCTGGCACGCTTCGCCAGTAACGAATTTGCGGTGCTGCTGGACAATGCCGACCTAAACACCGGACAACTGGTCGCCAACCAGTTGTTGACGACTCTCGACAAGCCGATGTTCGTCGACAACCAGTTGATCAGCGTCACCGGCTCCGTGGGCCTGGCTTGCGCGCCGCTGCACGGGCGCGATCCGCAAACCCTGATGCGTAACGCCGGGCTGGCGTTGCACAAGGCCAAGGCCAACGGCAAGCATCAGGTGCAGGTCTTCACCGAAGCACTGAACGCCGAAGCCAGCTACAAGTTGTTCGTCGAAAACAATCTGCGTCGCGCCCTGACCCAGAACGAGCTGGACGTGTTCTATCAGCCCAAGCTCTGTCTGCGCAGCGGGCGCTTGTTGGGCATGGAAGCGCTACTGCGCTGGGATCACCCGGAAAAAGGCATGATCCGGCCGGATCAATTCATCAGCGTCGCGGAAGAAACCGGCCTGATCATTCCGATCGGCAAATGGATCGCCCGCCAGGCCTGCCGCAAGAGCAAGGAGCTGACCGCCGCCGGGCTGGGCAATCTTCAGGTGGCGATCAACCTGTCCCCCAAGCAGTTTTCCGACCCGGACCTGGTGGCGTCCATCGCCAACATCCTCAAGGAAGAAGCATTGCCGGCGAACCTGCTGGAGCTTGAGCTGACAGAAGGTCTTCTGCTGGAAGCCACCGAAGACACTCACTTGCAGCTCGACCAGCTCAAGCGCCTGGGCCTGACTCTGGCCATGGACGACTTCGGCACCGGTTACTCGTCGCTGAGCTACTTGAAAAAATTCCCCATCGACATCATTAAGATCGATCGAAGCTTCATTCACGAAATCCCGGACAACCAGGACGACATGGAGATCACCTCCGCGGTGATCGCCATGGCCCACAACCTGAAACTCAAGGTCGTGGCTGAGGGCATCGAAACCGCCGAGCAGTTGGCCTTCCTGCGTCGCCATCGCTGCGATGTCGGCCAAGGCTACCTGTTCGATCGACCGATCCCGGGCGCCGAGTTGATCGAGAAGCTCAAACGCTACCCGCGCGGTCCGATCGCCTGACAGCGGCCCGACACTCAGGCAAACTGCCTATCTGACTAATTACCCTGACTGAGGACTGATAATGGTTCTGCGCTCGGAAATTCTGGTGAACAAAAACGTGCTTCCTACTAAAGAACAAGCTCTGCCTGGTCGCGAGACCCCGATCAAGGTTCCGGACGAACACTTCGTCAACGGCAACCCGCTGCTGGGTCCGTTCCCGGGCAATGTGGAATTTGCCATTTTCGGCCTGGGTTGCTTCTGGGGCGCAGAACGTCGCTTCTGGCAGCGTGAAGGCGTGTTCAGTACGTCCGTCGGCTACGCCGGCGGCTACACGCCAAACCCGACCTATGAAGAAGTCTGCTCGGGCCTGACCGGCCACAGCGAAGTGGTGTTGGTGGTATACGAACCGGAGAAAGTCAGCTACGAAGAACTGCTGAAGATGTTCTGGGAACTGCACAATCCGACCCAGGGCATGCGCCAGGGCAACGACATCGGCACCCAGTACCGCTCGGTGATCTACGCCACCAAACCGGAACAACTGGAAGCGGCGAAGAAGAGCGCGCAAGTGTTCCAGGCCGAACTGACCAAGGCCGGCCAAGGGATCATCACCACCGAAATCGACGAAGCCCCGACCTTCTACTATGCCGAGGCGTATCACCAGCAGTACCTGGCCAAGAATCCGGAAGGTTACTGCGGGATTGGCGGCACTGGCGTGACCTGCCCTATCTAAACGCAGCTGCAAGCCTCAAGCTGCAAGCTAAGTGTTCGCCACTTCTACTTGCAGCTTGTAGCTGCTACTCAGCGATCAACCAATCCATCTGCCACCCACCCTGGGTCTGCCCAAGCTTCTTGGACAACCACGGCAACAACTCACGCAGTTCTTCCTCCAGCCCCCACGGCGGATTGGCAATCGCCAGACCTGAACCGTTCAGGCTGTTGGGCGTGTCCAGCGGATGTACCAGCAACTCCACGCGCAACAGCTTCGGCGCACCGGTGCCGGCCAGGTCCTGATAGAAGCGCCGTAACGCGCGCTGATCCTTCACCGGGTACCAGATCGCTGCAACGGTTTGCCGCATCCGGCCAATCGCCTCTTTCAACGACGCCGCGCAGCGCTGCATTTCATCGAGCTTTTCAAACGGCGGGTCGATCAACATCACCGCACGCTTCTCCGGCACCGGCAGCAAGGCCCGTGGAACATGCCAGCCTTCACCCAGGTGCACCTTCACCCGGCGATCACCGGCCATGTTGTCCTTGAGCAACACGCCGTCTTCCGGATGTTTCTCGTTGAGCAACACGCGGTCCTGCGGGCGGGTCAGGCGTCGCGCCAACTCCGGCGAACCCGGGTAATAGCGCAACTGACCATCCGGGTTCATCTCGTGCAGCACCTGCATGTAATCAGCGGTCAGGATCGGCAGATCCGGCTGATCCCACAAACGAGCAATGCCTTCCAGGTACTCGCCGGTACGGCTGGCCTCATCGCCCTGAAGGTCATACAGGCCAATGCCGGCATGCGTATCGAGATAGGCAAACGGCTGCTCCTTGCGCGACATCAGGGCGATGAGGCGGGTCAAGGTCAGGTGTTTGAACACGTCGGCATGATTGCCGGCATGGAAGGCGTGACGATAATTCATGGCTGCTCCTGCGAAGGCCGGGAAGTTTACCTTTTACCGGCCTGCAAGTCAGGCGGTCGCGGCTGAGCGGCTCGACACAATTGAACGGCCTGATAAAGAAACCTGTAGGAGCAAGCTCCCTCGCCCAGGTCCGCGTTCACCGCTGCTAAGGCCGCGCCCGCAATCGTCGCCCCACCACATCCAACACATCACAGCCATCGCGCATCGGGATGGCGCAGAGCAATGCAAAGTCGCTGAGGATGAACGACTCACACTCGATCGAGCCGCGCATGGACAGGTTTTCGAGCACTTGGGTGACGGCACGGATTCGGTAGTTGGCGGCATCCATCAGGACGTCGAGCGGCGCGTGGGTGTCGACGAACAGGGTGGGCATTTCGCTGCAGTTGCTGGTCAGCGCCATGAAGCGATTGTCGGGATGGGGGATTGGTTTTTCGTAGGGCGGATCAGGCTTTAATGTCGTCATTTTTCGAGAATCCATAGAGTACCAATTTGAAGCTGCCAACGGCCTTTCCTACGGGCTTGGGTGGCAGCCGTGCGCGGGAGTAGGAAACTGAGGTACTCCAACTCAGCCACGTCGAAACGTGTCCCGCACACAGCCGCCGCGAACGATCTTACGGGCACGAATAAAGTGCCGCAATCAAACGACAGCGCTGATGCGCGTTGGAGTACAAGGGTTCCTACACCCTGCCACTGCATGTGCGGTGACAGCCAAAGACTATCCCCCCAATCCATCGCCCACCAGTTCACGCAAACCGCCACAACTCGAAGGAAATCTCCTAGGACCTTGCCCAGAAACGTCCTAGGACCTACCGCATTTCCTCCATCAAGTACGCCAACAACTCATCTTTCGGCACCGTCGGCAATTCAGGTTCCTTGAGAAATTTCGCGACCTTGCTGCGCAACACACTTTCAGAGAACGCCTCGAACACACTCGGCTGTTCTTCTCCCAACCACTGAATCAAATTGCTGATCCGGGTTGAGTCATCTCCAGCGCCAAGGTGCTGCAGCACCGATTCCGGCACCTCCCACCAGGGAAATACCTTCTGCGCTTTCACCATATTACCGCCGATCTCCAGCGACTCCCCGTTGATCCAGCATCGCGAAATCACCGGCAACAACTCAGCCACATCAACTTCGGCGGCCCTCAGAATCGGCAGCAAAAAACGCCCATCCCAAAAGCGAAAAAACACAACCTTGCCATCCGGCAGCGTCACCTGAGTCAGACTGCGCAAATGCTCGACCACCGCCTCCACACTCGCCGATGACACCGCCAACCAACCCCAGTCACGGGACTCAGTCGTCGCCGCCCACTGCAAAAACTCGCTGTCAGCGTCGACAATTGCTATGTAGGGCATCACCTCTTTCCACTCGGAGTAAATAGTCCCGTCCCAAACCGAAACCGGCGCCGAACCGCACTTTGAGTGACGCCAGGCCTTGAATGGTACAGCGGCGCTGGCGCTGCTGAAGATAGCGAATAGTTTTTCACTTTCAGATTGCGGAGCACGCTGTAGCCAAGTATCGAAGCTAATCATATAAACAACTCAAAACTAAAAACTACTAATGGCATGGACAGGCAATTGGTCGGTACAACTAGAGCCACCCAATGCTTTTTCCAACCACGAAAAGCAAAACCATCACACCTCCCAAAAACACCGCAGAAAAATGCATAAACTTAATAAAAAGCAATAACGAAGAAGGAAAGTTTCTGTAATCCGCGACATCCAACTCACCATTTATTATTGATCGCTTATAGTACACAAGCATAATTCCAAAATTAGTAGAAAGGAACAATCTGCTCATGGGATCTCTACCCAGCATCGGCTTACGGATTTGTGCGCCATAAGAATTACGCAACACTTCAAAAACACGATCAAGCTTAAAGTAAGAAAAATACAACTGCACAAAAAACAACCCAACCCCTAAAACAATCACAATAAGGGCAATTACAAAAAAAATATTTCTTGCACCGAACATTACTCGCTCCACTCGTATATTAGTTCGCCAACACCTTCCCCAATAGTTTCACCTAGCAATCCGCCACCAAACGCACCTGCTCCTGCTGCAACTATTCCGCAGGCGAGCACTCCATAAGGTGTCAAGCCTATTACGGCACAAACAGGACCAACTATTTGCGGCCCAAAAGTACTCCCCGCTAAAGCCCCCATGAACTTTCCACTCTCAGTAAACTTAACTTTCTTACACTCACCCTCCGCCTCAGCCCGACAAACCTCACTCACCTTAAGCCCCGAAGCCCCCGCCCCCAATCCAACCCCGACCCACCCCCCAGCCTTAATCACCTTACTGGCCTTGCTCACCCCTTCAATATGCGTCGCATACCCCGGAATCCCACCCGCTGTGCCGGCCTTTTTCCAGTGATGCACCAGGGCGCGACTGGAAACACCTAAAGCGGTTTTAAGTTTCGGATGCTCCGGAATCCCCAAACCTTTGCGCACCAGTGGACGAAGGCTGTTGTCGAGCTGTTTCATCAGTTGACTGCGCTTGGCGTAGAAGTCGTCGCCGGAGAGCTTGCCGTGTTGATTAAAAGTTCTTGTATGCAGCGCTTCAAGGTCTCTCAAAGTTTGATTCAAGTTCTCCAGATGCTTGCTATACATCGCGGCACCAATACCCACTCCGGTCGACCCTCGAGTGAGGTACGACTCAATCTCATCGTGATGCCGAGCCATAAACTCCGCCTCCACATCACTCATCGGCCCCAATGCCGCATCAACTGTCTGCGCCGCTTCCATCAACAGTGCCTCTTCACGCGTGCACTGCGTATTTTGCGGATCGCCAAGAACGATCAACTGACCAGGCTTGGCAAAGTTGCCCAACTGCGGATTGAGGCTGCGGAATTTCTTTAGTACCACCGGATTCGATTGAGGAAACAAATGCGTTTCAAGCGCCGCGCGGGATAGGGATTGCTCAACGATGTGAAAACCCGGTTCGGCGCCTTTACTTGCGGTGACTTTGGATGCACCGAGCAATGAGTTCGGTGCAGGGCAGAAACCGTCCTTGCAACACTCTTCACAAAACGCCGCAGGGCTCTTGAGGCTGCGGATCTGCGCAGCGCTGGGTGGGGCGGCCCGGATTTTTTCTGGCGCACCCGGCAAATCCGGTGCGGCGCTCATGGCCACCATCGGCGCACCACCGACCTGAATCGGCGTACTGCTGAAGATTCCCCCCGGACCAATGTTGATCCAGTGCCCGCCTGCCTGAATGGTCGCGTTGACTCCGCCGTCGATCACCACCTGCTGGCCGGCACTGACATGGAATTGTTGACTAGCGTTGAGCGCCTGGCTGGTCACCTGAATGCGACGGTCGCCAGTGACCAGCAGGTGATCGTCCTGCTTCACTTCGGACCGACGCTGGCCGTGGGTGATGCGTTGCTCGTCGGCCTTCAGTTCATGGCTGGCAGTACCGGTAACAACAATGCTGCGTTGGTTATCGACCTGCACCCGCTGATCATTGAGTACGTGCTGATTCCAGTTTCGCTGGGCGCGCAGGTAGATTTCCTCGAAACCTTTGCGGTCCTCGATGCGCAATTCGTTGTAACCACCGCCACCGGGACTGCTCTGACTGCGGAAAATACTGCGAGTCTTGTCCGCTGGCAGGTCCAACGGCACCGGTGTCGAGGCGTTAGGCAGGCAGCCCATCACCAAGGGCTTGTCGGCATCGGCGTCGACGAAACCCACCAACACTTCCATGCCGACTCGGGGGATCAACACGCTGCCGTAACGGTCATGGGCCCACCCGGTGGCAACCCGCAACCAACAACTGGTGAACTCATCCATCTGGCCGTCTCGGTCCCACAACATCTGAACCTTGACCCGACCGTATTCGTCGCAATGGATTTCACTCTTCTTGGGGCCAGTGACCACGGCGGATTGATAACCGGCTGCACGAGGCTTCTTGATCAATGGCGGACGGAAGAACACATCCCACGGCATCGCCAGAAAGCTATTGCGGTAACCCTGAAACTCATCCGGACCGCCACTACCCGCAGACTCTTCAAGCACCTGCGGTTGACGGCCATGGTGTTCGACTTCCGTGAGCAACCACAGCTCGTTCCATTCCCGCCGAGGATGTTCGTCGAGCTGCAACAAATGCCCACTTATCAAGGCGGGTTGATCGCTGTGTCCCAGTACCTGATGGTAATCCGCACGATGACTTTCCAGGGCTCGTTGCGCCAGGCGCCTGCCAACTTCGGGATCGTTGAATTGACCGGGAAAACCATAATCCTCCAGCGCCGGCAGTTGCTTGCTGTCGAAACGGCTTTCCAGTTCAAGGCGAGGTTTACAGAAGTCGTAGTCGCGGCGGGTTACCGCTGTGGCCCGAGCTTCCAGGGCGACATTGAAACGATTGATCACCGGTTCATCCCCCGCCATCCCGCTGCCCGGTCGGTAGGACGTCGGTTCAGGCAGGCGCGGAAAAACCGTCTGATCATCGCCAAACACCAACAGATGCCCATCGACGCTGTGCTGGAAGTGGTAGTGGATGCCGATCTCGGCACACAGGCGCTGAATGAACGCCAGATCGCTTTCCGCGTATTGCACGCAATACTCGCGCTCAGGGTAATCAGTACCGAGCTGAAACTTGAAGGCATCGCCGAGGATGCCGTGGTCTTTAAGAATTTGCGTGATGATCGTCGGCACACTCTGGTGCTGGAAGATTCGCTGATTGATGCGCTGGCTCAGGTAAGCCAGGCGCGGAACCAGGCTGATCTGATAGCGCGTCAGACGCGTGTCGGAATCGCCCTGGCCAACGCGAAAAATCTGACCATGAATACCACAGCCTAGCGGATCGAAACTCAGAAACGCCTGACGATGCAGCAAGCTTTCGAGCTCGATATCCGGTCGTTCGCTGACCAACTCCAGATCAAAACGGTACGGCTGGCTGATAGCCTCCTTGCCTGTGAACTCAAGCACCTTGAGCTCACTGGGGACGCCGTCGACGGTCAGCGTGAAGCGCGGTTGATTGGCAGAAGCGAACATCCGGTGTGTCTCTGCAGATTCGAAGCGGGGGATTCTGCATGAGAGGCATGGGGGAGGAACGAGGGGCTGGAAAAACAGAAATACCCTACTTCAGTTGAAGCATTGGACTTCAGATAACGGCTCTTCCGGCTACAGACATTCCCTTCAGAAGCACCCTTTACCCCTGTGGGAGCGAGCTTGCTCGCGATGGCGCCGGGTCAGCCAACATCAATGTGAATGATCAACCGCTATCGCGAGCAAGCTCCCCCCCCACAGGGGTTGTGAGACATTCGAGGAATGTGCAGACACAAAAAAACGGCCCACCTCCAAAGGAAGCGGGCCGTTTTCATTCAAGCATTGGCTCAGCGCACGCGCTCAACCCATTACTTGTTCAGGCGGAAATCACTCTCGGCCGCGGCAAAGCGTTGCAGCATGCCGGCGGTCGGTGCGCCCATTTTGCTGACGATGTAGATCGCCAGGCTGGCGAAGATGAAACCAGGGATGATTTCATACAGACCCAGCAGTTCGAAGTGTTTCCAGACAATCACGGTGATCGCGCCGACCAGGATACCGGCCAGTGCGCCGTTGCGGGTCATGTCTTTCCAGATCACCGAGATCAGTACGACCGGACCGAATGCGGCACCGAAACCGGCCCAGGCGTAGCTGACCAGACCCAGCACGCGGTTTTCCGGATTGGCGGCCATCGCGATGGCGATCAAGGCAACCAGCAGCACCATGGCGCGGCCGACCCAGACCAGTTCCAGTTGGGAAGCCGATTTGCGCAGGAAGGTTTTGTAGAAGTCTTCGGTCAGGGCGCTCGAACACACCAGCAATTGGCAGCTCAGGGTGCTCATGACGGCAGCCAGAATAGCCGACAGCAGCACACCGGCGACCCATGGGTTGAAGAGGATTTTCGCCAGTTCGATGAACACACGCTCGTGGTTTTCGGTCACGGGACCGGCCACGTCAGGGTGTGCATTGAAGTAGGCGATACCAAAGAAACCTACCGCCACGGTGCCACCCAGGCACAGGATCATCCAGGTCATGGAGATACGACGGGCATTGGCGATCGATTTCACCGAATCCGCCGCCATGAAGCGCGCCAGGATGTGCGGCTGGCCGAAGTAGCCCAGGCCCCAGCCCATCAGCGAAATCACGCCGATGAAAGTGGTGTTTTTCAGCATGTCGAAGTTGCTTGGATCTTGCGCTTCGATAGCCAGGAACGTGGTGTCGACACCGCCGGTGGCCAACAGCACGATGATCGGCGTCAGCAACAGGGCGAAGATCATCAGGGTGGCTTGCACGGTATCAGTCCAGCTCACCGCCAGGAAACCGCCGACGAAGGTGTAGGCAATCGTCGCCGCAGCACCGGCCCACAGCGCGGTCTCGTAGGACATGCCGAAAGTGCTTTCGAACAGACGGGCACCGGCCACGATGCCGGAGGCGCAGTAGATGGTGAAGAACACCAGAATTACTACGGCGGAGATGATCCGCAGCAGGCCGCTCTTGTCTTCGAAACGGCTGGAGAAGTAGTCCGGCAGCGTCAGGGCATCGCCGTTGTGCTCGGTCTGCACGCGCAGACGGCCGGCAACGAACAGCCAGTTCAGGTACGCACCGACGATCAGGCCGATGGCGATCCAGCTTTCGGAAAGACCGGACATGTAGATGGCGCCCGGCAGGCCCATCAACAACCAGCCGCTCATGTCGGAAGCACCGGCGGACAATGCGGTCACGACGCTGCCCAGGCTGCGACCGCCCAGAATGTAGTCGGAAAGGTTGTTGGTGGAGCGATAGGCCATGAAACCGATCAGCACCATTGCAGCGATGTAGATCACGAACGTGATCAGGGTTGGATTCGTTACGCTCATTAAGTGACGCCCTGGCTTTGTTTTTATGTAGCGGCGGCTGGTGAACCGCTCGCAAACGATGACGTTTGACAGACGATCCGGGATCCCGCGCATTTATGACTGATGTTTCCCCAGGAAAGCCATCAGCCGGCACACCCGCCTTTTCGACGGGTTGCACCTTGGGGCGCGAATGCTATTCAACAAAGCAAATGAGGTGCAACCCATTTTTCGGGAATTAGTTGCACCTAGTCGGATTTACCGCAAAAGTCATTGTTTTTGCTCCCTTTTAGTGCAGTCACGATGCTTTTCTAGAAGTAAAAGCACCAAGCGGGAGCCGCACGTTCGTCCCAGAATTTAATTCCTGACGAGGCGCCGATTTTTCCGACAAAAAAGGGTTGCACCCGGTTGCACCTCTCTCAACGCACGGCTAATCTTGCCGCCAGCTGATGCCACGCAGTCGTGGCAAACATGAGGATAAAAACATGGCTACCACCACCCTTGGGGTCAAACTTGACGACCCGACCCGCGAACGCCTCAAGGCGGCCGCGACCTCGATTGATCGCACGCCGCACTGGCTGATCAAGCAGGCAATTTTCAATTACCTGGAAAAACTCGAGGGTGGTGCAACCCTGACCGAGCTGAACGGTTTGACCACCAGGGACGCTGACGACGCGGGCGAAGTCCATGTCGATCACGCACACCAGTGCTTCCTTGAATTCGCCGAAAGCATCCTGCCGCAATCGGTGCTGCGCGCATCGATCACCGCCGCTTACCGTCGCCCGGAACCCGAAGTGGTGCCGATGCTGATCGAGCAGGCGCGTCTGCCGGCGCCGATGGCCGAAGCCACCAACAAACTCGCCGCCTCGATTGCCGAAAAACTGCGCAATCAGAAGAGTGCTGGCGGTCGCGCAGGCATTGTTCAGGGGCTGCTGCAGGAGTTTTCCCTGTCGTCCCAGGAAGGCGTGGCGCTGATGTGCCTGGCCGAAGCGCTGTTGCGTATCCCGGACAAAGGTACCCGCGACGCACTGATTCGCGACAAGATCAGCACCGGTAACTGGCAGCCACACCTGGGCAACAGCCCGTCGCTGTTCGTCAACGCCGCCACCTGGGGTCTGCTGCTGACTGGCAAGCTGGTCTCCACCCACAACGAAGCCGGCCTGACTTCCTCCCTGAGCCGCATCATCGGCAAGAGCGGCGAACCGATGATCCGCAAGGGCGTCGACATGGCCATGCGCCTGATGGGCGAGCAGTTCGTCACCGGCGAAACCATCGCCGAAGCCCTGGCCAACGCCAGCAAGTTCGAAGCCAAGGGCTTCCGCTATTCCTACGACATGCTCGGTGAAGCCGCACTGACCGAACATGACGCGCAGAAGTACCTGGCCTCGTACGAGCAAGCCATCCACTCGATCGGCAAAGCCTCCCACGGTCGTGGGATTTATGAAGGCCCGGGCATCTCCATCAAGCTGTCGGCACTGCACCCGCGTTACAGCCGCGCGCAGTACGAGCGCGTGATGGACGAGCTGTACCCACGCCTGCTGTCGCTGACCTTGCTGGCCAAGCAGTACGACATCGGCCTGAACATCGACGCCGAAGAAGCCGACCGCCTCGAGTTGTCGCTGGACCTGCTTGAGCGCCTGTGCTTCGAGCCGCAACTGACCGGCTGGAACGGCATCGGCTTCGTGATCCAGGCTTACCAGAAGCGTTGCCCGTACGTGATCGACTACGTGATCGACCTGGCTCGCCGCAGCCGCCATCGCCTGATGATCCGCCTGGTGAAAGGCGCTTACTGGGACAGCGAAATCAAGCGCGCCCAGGTTGAAGGCCTGGAAGGCTACCCGGTCTACACCCGCAAGGTGTACACCGACGTTTCCTACATCGCTTGCGCACGCAAACTGCTGTCGGTGCCGGAAGTCATCTACCCGCAGTTCGCCACGCACAACGCCCACACCCTGTCAGCTATCTATCACATCGCCGGTCAGAATTATTACCCGGGCCAGTACGAGTTCCAGTGCCTGCACGGCATGGGTGAACCCCTGTACGAACAGGTCGTAGGCAAGGTTTCCGAAGGTAAGCTGAACCGTCCGTGCCGCGTGTACGCTCCGGTCGGCACCCACGAAACCCTGCTGGCCTATCTGGTGCGTCGTCTGCTGGAAAACGGCGCGAACACTTCGTTCGTCAACCGCATCGCCGACCAGTCTATTTCGATCCAGGAACTGGTCGCCGATCCGGTAGCCAGCATCGAGCAAATGGCGACGCTGGAAGGCGGTTTCGGCCTGCCGCACCCGCGCATCCCGTTGCCGCGTGACCTGTACGGTTCCGAGCGTGCCAACTCCAGCGGCATCGACATGGCCAACGAACATCGTCTGGCCTCGCTGTCCTGTGCCCTGTTGGCCACCGCACACAATCACTGGAAAGCCGCGCCGATGCTCGGTTGCGCTTCCAGCAACGAAGCACCGGCACCGGTCCTGAACCCGTCCGACCTGCGCGACGTGGTCGGTCACGTACAGGAAGCCACGGTCGACGACGTCGACAACGCCATCCAATGCGCCCTGAACGCCGCACCGATCTGGCAGGCCACCCCGCCGGCCGAACGCGCCGCGATCCTGGAACGCGCCGCCGACCTGATGGAAGCCGAGATCCAGCCGCTGATGGGCCTGCTGGCTCGTGAAGCCGGCAAGACCTTCGCCAACGCCATCGCTGAAGTGCGCGAGGCCGTGGACTTCCTGCGTTACTACGCAGTGCAGGCACGCAACGATTTCACCAATGACGCCCATCGCCCATTGGGTCCGGTGGTGTGCATCAGCCCGTGGAACTTCCCGCTGGCGATCTTCAGTGGCCAGGTGGCCGCCGCACTGGCCGCCGGTAACCCGGTGCTGGCCAAGCCTGCCGAACAGACTCCACTGGTCGCTGCTCAGGCTGTGCGCCTGCTGCTCGAAGCCGGGATTCCGGAGGGTGTGCTGCAACTGCTACCGGGCCGTGGCGAAACTGTCGGCGCCGGCCTGGTCGGCGACGATCGCGTCAAAGGCGTGATGTTCACCGGCTCCACCGAAGTGGCGCGCCTGCTGCAGCGCAACATCGCCGGTCGCCTGGATAGCCAGGGCCGTCCGATTCCGCTGATCGCCGAAACCGGCGGTCAAAACGCCATGATCGTCGACTCCTCGGCGCTGACCGAACAAGTGGTCATCGACGTCGTATCCTCGGCCTTCGACAGCGCCGGTCAACGTTGCTCGGCCTTGCGCGTGCTGTGCTTGCAGGAAGATTCCGCCGACCGCGTCATCGAAATGCTCAAGGGCGCGATGGCTGAAAGCCGGCTCGGCAACCCGGAACGCCTGTCCGTGGACATCGGTCCGGTGATCGACGCTGAAGCCAAGGCAGGCATTGAGAAGCACATCCAGGCCATGCGCGACAAAGGTCGCAGCGTGTACCAGGTGGCCATCGCCGACGCCGAAGAAATCAAACGCGGCACCTTCGTGATGCCGACGCTGATCGAACTGGAAAGCTTCGACGAACTTCAACGGGAGATCTTCGGCCCGGTGCTGCACGTGGTTCGCTACAAGCGCAAAGACATCGATCAACTGATCGGCCAGATCAACGCTTCCGGCTACGGCCTGACCCTGGGCGTGCACACCCGCATCGACGAGACCATCGCCAAGGTGATCGACACCGTCAATGCCGGTAACGTCTATGTGAACCGCAACATCGTCGGCGCCGTGGTCGGTGTGCAGCCATTCGGGGGCGAAGGCTTGTCGGGTACTGGTCCTAAGGCGGGTGGCCCGCTGTACCTGTACCGTCTGTTGTCGACCCGTCCTACCGACGCCATCGAACAATCCTTCGCTCGCGGCGATGCCGCCGTGGCACCGGATGTGCGCCTGCGCGACGCCATGAGCAAGCCGCTGACCGCCCTGAAAGCCTGGGCCGACAGCAACAAGTTCGCGGACCTGAGCGCGTTGTGCGTGCAGTTCGCCGCGCAATCGCAAAGCGGTATCACCCGTGTCCTGGCGGGTCCGACCGGCGAGCGCAACAGCTATGCGATCCTGCCGCGTGAGCACGTGCTGTGCCTGGCAGAAGTCGAAGGCGACCTGCTGACGCAACTGGCAGCGGTACTGTCGGTAGGCGGTTCGGCGGTATGGCCGGAAACTGACCTGAGCAAGGTGCTGTTCGCACGCCTGCCGAAGGACATTCAGGCGCGTATCAAGCTGGTTTCCGACTGGAACAAGGACGAAGTGGTATTTGATGCGGTTCTGCATCACGGCCATTCCGATCAGTTGCGTGCGGTCTGCCAGCAGGTGGCCAAGCGTGCTGGCGCGATTGTTGGTGTGCAGGGTCTGTCGCAAGGGGAATCCAACATTGCGCTGGAACGCCTGGTGATCGAGCGGGCATTGAGCGTTAACACTGCGGCGGCGGGTGGTAATGCAAGCTTGATGACAATCGGCTAAATAGCTATCTAATGATCGTCCCCCATTTTTTGGGGGACGATCACGTCGCACCCAGCCTACCATCCTCCTCGCTGTCAGCAACCTATCACTTTTGATAGGTAGTCAACCTCTTTCATTGGCGTATTTTAAGTCGAGCCTGAGTGGATCTTTTCGCTGTTTTCGGGCATCCCCAAAAACGGAGAACGATCATGGAAAATGAAGGCGGTACTACATTCGACACTATTAAAGGCGAAGCACTGAATGAGCCTATTACTTCACGCGACTACGCTCTAAACGTCCAAGCCGGAGATCTCATCACTTTCCCCAATGGAGAAACTAAAAAGCTCACCAGAAAACATTGGACAAATAACGGGGACGGGACCTTTACCATTCTGTATCACACCCAAAATCCTTAGCTAGAACCTTACGGGAGGCGAATATTTTGTGCGCCTCCCTGTTCTAATCGCCCATCACCCACATCAATCTTACTACCCACTCTCAATTCCCCGACTTAGACTCAGGCGCACTCCAATACAGGTAAGCCGCCATGTCCGAGACGTTGCTCAGTTCCCGCAATCTGGCTTTCGAGCTGTATGAAGTCCTCGATGCCGAGGGCCTGACCCAGCGTGAGCGTTTCGCCGAACACAATCGCGAGACTTTCGATGCCGCCCTCGGCACCGCCCGCAGCATCGCCGAGAAGTTCTTCGCCCCGCACAACCGCAAGGGTGATGAGAACGAGCCGCGCTATGAGGACGGTCAGGCGATTCTGATTCCGGAAGTGAAACCGGCGGTGGACGCTTTCCTCGAGGCCGGATTCCTTAACGCCGCGCGCAGTTTCGACGTTGGCGGTATGCAGCTTCCTACACTGCTCTCCCAGGCCTGCTTCGCGCACTTTCAATCGGCCAATGCGGCATCGACTTCGTACCCGTTCCTGACCATGGGCGCGGCGAACCTGATCGAAAGCTTCGGCACCGAGGAGCAGAAACGGCGTTTCCTGCAACCGATGATCGACGGGCGCTTCTTCGGGACCATGGCCCTCACCGAACCGCACGCGGGTTCATCGCTGTCGGATATTCGTACCCGCGCCGAGCCTGCGTCTGACGGTACTTATCGACTCAAGGGCAACAAGATCTTCATCTCCGGCGGCGATCACCCGTTGTCGGAAAACATCGTGCACATGGTCCTGGCCAAACTGCCGGATGCACCGGCCGGGGTGAAGGGTATTTCGCTGTTTATCGTACCCAAGTTCCTGGTCAACGATGACGGCAGCCTGGGCAAGCGCAACGATGTGTTGCTGGCTGGCCTGTTTCACAAGATGGGCTGGCGTGGCACCACGTCCACCGCACTGAATTTCGGCGATAACGGCGAGTGTGTCGGCTATCTGGTGGGCAAGCCGCACCATGGCTTGAGCTACATGTTCCAGATGATGAACGAAGCGCGGATCGGCGTCGGCATGGGCGCGGTGATGCTCGGGTATGCCGGTTACCTGTATTCGCTGGAGTACGCCCGCGAGCGACCGCAGGGTCGTGTGCCGGACAGCAAGGACCCGAACACCGCACCGGTGGCGATCATTCAGCATGCCGACGTCAAGCGCATGCTGCTGACCCAGAAGGCGTACGTAGAAGGCTCTTTCGACCTGGGGCTGTATGCCGCGCGACTGTTCGACGACACCACTACCCTCGGGACCGAAGCCGAGCGCAAACAAGCCCATGAGTTGCTGGATTTGCTGACGCCGATCGTCAAATCCTGGCCATCGGAGTTCTGCCTGAAAGCCAACGAACTGGCGATCCAGATCCTCGGCGGCCACGGTTATACCCGCGAATACCCGGTGGAACAGTACTACCGTGACAACCGTCTGAACCCGATCCATGAAGGCACTCACGGTATTCAGTCGCTGGACCTGCTGGGTCGCAAACTGGCGCAAAACGGCGGCGCGGGACTCAAGCAACTGACCCGCCTGATCGCCGACACCGCCGAGCGCGCCCAGGCCCATGAGTCGCTGACCGCACTGCGTGAACCGCTGGAGAAACTGGTGGCGCGCCTGCAAACCGTAACCATCGGCCTGCTGACCGATCTGGCCCAGGGCAAGGTCAACAGCAGCCTGGCGAATTCGGCGCTGTACCTGAAAGTGTTTGGCCACACGGTGATTGGCTGGCGCTGGCTGGAACAGGCGATTCGCGCCGAGGAAGGATTGGCCAGGGGCAATGCGGCGGATGTGAACTTTTATAAAGGCAAGTTGCAGGCAGCGCGGTATTTCCTGACCTGGGAAATTCCGGGGTGCCACCATGAATTGGCGATTCTTGAGGCGCGGGATGATGTCTGCCTGAATATGCAGGATGAGTGGTTCTGACCAAAGCCTTGTTGCGCCGCTGAAATCCATTCGCGAGCAGGCTCGCTCCCACAGTGGTTCACGCTCAACTGTGGGAGCGAGCCTGCTCGCGAAGAGGCCAGCACAGGCAACACATCACTTCAACTTGAACCCACCCATCTGCCGCGCCAGATCATCCGCCAACCGCTGCAACGTCTGGCAATCCTCACGACAAGCTCGGACTTCCCCCGCCGTCGCCCGCGCCAGATCGGAAATCCCCTGCACGTTGCGGTTGATTTCTTCGGTCACCGCGGACTGCTCTTCCGTCGCCGTCGCGACTTGGTGGTTCATATCGCTGATGCGTTCAACCTGCCCCGTGATCGCAGTCAACGACGCCCCGGTGCGCTGGCTCGACTCAACACCGGTTCCGGTGGCCGCCTGCCCGGTGTGCATCGACGAAACCGCATTCTCCGCGCCTTGCTTGAGGCTGCCGATCATCTGCTGAATTTCATCGGTGGACGTTTGCGTACGTCGCGCCAACGTGCGCACTTCATCGGCAACCACCGCAAATCCGCGCCCCATATCCCCGGCCCGCGCCGCTTCGATCGCCGCATTCAAAGCCAGAAGATTGGTCTGCTCGGAAATCCCGCGAATCACCGCCAACACCTGATCGATGGAAGCGACCTGATCGGCCAACTCACCCACGGCGCGGGCAGCGATACCGATTTCATCGGACATGCTTTCGATATGGCGAATCGAGCCGCCCACCACTTCCCGCGCTTGCATGGCTTCATCTCGGGCGTTTTGCGAAGCCACTGCAGCATTACCGGCGTTTTGCGCAATTTCCTGGACCGTCAGGCCCATTTCGTGGACAGCGGTAGCGACCATGTCGGTCATTTCCTGCTGACGCCCGGAACGCTCGGCAGTGTTATCCACCACCTTGGCCACCTGACCGACGGCCGTGCGCAGGTGTTCGCTGGTGGTCAGCACTTCGCCAATCATGTCGCGTTGACTATCGAGGAAGCGATTGAAGCCGCGAGCCAGATCGCCCAGCTCATCGGCGCGGCTGGAATCTAACCGGTGAGTCAAATCTCCACCACCGCTACCGATGGCTACCAGTGCAGCTGTTACCTGACGAATCGGCCGCACCAACCCACGGGCCAGCAACACCACGAGTAACAGGCACACCAGCGCCACCGCCAGGCCAATGCCACTGCTCATCCACATCGCGCGTCGCGCTTCAGCGTAGATCTGCGACTGCGGCACTTCGGCCACCAAAGTCCAGCCCAGATCCCGCAACGGCAGGCTCAACGCCAGATAATCCTCGCCATCGCGGGTAAAGCTGCTGGTGGCGGATGCAGTGGAGGTGGAGAGTTGCCCCATGACGGCTTGCGCCGCCGACTCGCCAATCTGTTCGCTCAGGGTACGTTTGCCGCTGAATTGCGCCACGGGATGTACCTGGATCAATCCATCGGAACGCACAAGATAGACCTTGCCGCGCTCTCCGAAGGCGAAATTGTGAATCAGCTCGGACAGCTCTTTCATGCTCAATCCAAGCCCGGCGACACCCACGACTTTACCGGCCTGTTCGACCTTGATGTCGATGAACAGCGCCAACTCTCCCGTGGCCGTGTCGTTGTCAATGTTGAGGGTGCGCGGCTGGCTGCTGTCGAGGAACGAATAGAACCAGGCGTCTTTGGGATTGGAACGGCTCAGGGTCCGGTCCAGACCTTTTTCAGTGAAATAGTGGTTTGAGGCTGTGCCGACAATCAACGCGGTAAAAGCCTTGTGTTCGGCGCGGATACCTTCGAGATACTGCACGAACGACGAAGTCCGGGCGGGATTTTCACCCCCGGCCAACCAGTCGCGCACCATGCTGTTACTGGCGATATCCTTGGCGGCAGTGAGGGGCTGGACGAGGATGCGCTCGATGTCGTTGCGCATCGCTTCGATGCTCGACGGCAGTGCCTGTTCGACCAAATAGCGCTGGGCGAGGCGATTGACCACGAGGGTATAAATGCCAACCACAATCAGGATACTGACCAGCAGGGCGGTGCCCATGCTGAGGATCAACTGCCATTGAATACTGCGTCGCCAGAACTGCATGGAGCACCCCCAAAGAATAAGAGGCTGAAACACTGCAACAGCCATGCCGATTGTATACAACCAGATCGACAATCTATTCTTTGGTTGTGCGCAAAGCCGATCAGGCCTGATTGATCGTCTTGGTGATCACTTCAACCGTGGCGCTGACTTGCTCTTGGTAACGGTCGAGTTCGAGTTTGTGCTGCTTCTGCATTTCGATCTGTTGCGAGCACAGGTTCATGGCGGCCAGCACCAGCAGTCGGTCACCGATCAGGGTCGGGTACTTCTTTTTGGTCTCGGCCAGGGCAGCCTTCAACATCAAAGCAGCATCGAGCAGGGTCTGTTCTTCCCCGGCCGGCGCCTTGATCGAATAGTCCTCCCCCAGGATCGAGACGACTTTTACCCCTGCGCCATAACTCATGCGCTGACTGATTCGACTAGAGGCCCAGCGCTGACGCGCTCAACCAAAGCCTGAATGCGCGCGGCGGTGGCGCCTTGTTTCTCTTCCTGTTCCATCAGGCTCAGTTGCAGGCTTTCGTTTTCATCCTTGGCCTGGGCCAGTTCGGCGCTCAGGGCTTGGTTGGTACCGAGCAGGGTCTGGTTCTGTTGTACCAGGTCGCTGACCAGTTGTTCCAATTGGCTTAGGGATGCTTCCAACATTTTGATTTTCCAGGCATTTTCAAAGGGCGCGTACGATAAAGAAAAGTCACCGTGGATGCCAGGGTTAAACGGGCGCAAAGCCTTGATTTTCCTGACGAGTGACCTATCTCGCGAACTTTAAAGACTGTGATTGGCCGATCTGGTTCCTGCACTTCGTCGCCGTAGCGCTTATGCGGCAAAACCGCGCAGGGACTCAAGACTTTAGTCGTATGACCGATAAGTCATTCATACGTCAGCCTCGGCACCGCTCAGGTGCGCTCTTTTCGGTAATCACCATGTCCCTTCGTAATATGAATATCGCGCCGCGAGCGTTCCTCGGTTTTGCCTTGATTGGCGGCTTGATGCTGGTGCTGGGCGTGTTTGCCCTGAACCAGATGAGCAAGATCCGCGGTGCCGCCGAGAACATCACCGTCAGTAGCGTGCCGAGCATCAAGAGCCTCGACGAGTTCACTCAACTGACGCTTCGCCTGCGCGTGCTGTCTTATCGCCTGCTGGTGAACCGCGAGCCGGACGTGCAACAGAAAACCATCGAGCTGCTGGAATTGCGCAACCAGCAGATTCGCGCCGCCCAGGCCACCTACGAAAAACTGATCGCCAGCCCGCAGGAACGTGCGGCCTACGATCAATACGTACAGCTGCTCGGGCAGTACCGCCAGATCGAAGACCGGATGAAGACCCTGTCGCGCAATAATCAGGTCGACGAACTGCGCAGCCTGCTCAACGCCGATCTGCTGAGCAACTCCGAAGCGATCAACGCTGTGCTGAGCAAGCTGTTGGAGATCAATACCCAGCAGACCCTCGACACCAACCAGCAAGCCGCCGATCAATACGATTCGGCGTTCAATCTGGTCATTACCCTGTTGGTGATCGCCACTGGCCTGACGATTCTGTTCGCCTGGCTGCTGACCAACAGCATCACCAAACCGATCGCCAACGCGCTGAACGCTGCCGAGCAAATCGCCGAGGGCAATCTGACACGCCCGATCACGGTCGACGGCGAGGACGAAGCCGGCCGCTTGCTGCTGGCGATGTCGAAGATGCAGGACAAGCTGCGCGACACCCTGCAGCGAATTTCCGGCTCCGCCACTCAGCTGGCTTCTGCCGCCGAAGAGCTCAACAGTGTCACCGATGAAAGCGCCCGTGGCCTGACCCAACAGAACAACGAGATCGAACAGGCCGCCACGGCAGTCAACGAGATGACCAGCGCCGTGGAAGAAGTCGCGCGCAATGCGGTCAGCACATCCGAAGCATCGAAAAACGCTACAACTTCCGCCGGTGACGGCCGCGATCTGGTGCAGGAAACCGTCAGCGCCATCGAGCGCATGAGCGCCGATGTGCAAAGTACCGCCACCCTGATCGGCGACCTGGCCAATGAATCCCGCGATATCGGCAAAGTGCTGGATGTAATTCGCGGCCTGGCCGACCAGACCAATCTGCTGGCCCTGAACGCCGCCATCGAAGCGGCGCGCGCCGGTGAAGCCGGCCGCGGCTTTGCGGTGGTAGCGGACGAGGTCCGGGCCCTGGCGCACCGCACCCAGCAGTCGACCAGCGAAATCGAACGCATGATCGGCAGCATCCAGAGCGGCACCGAGCACGCGGTGGATTCGATGCGCAACAGCACCGAGCGCGCCGAATCGACCCTGAACATTGCCCGCGGCGCCGGATTGTCGCTGGACACCATCAACAGCGCCATCGTCGAAATCAACGAACGCAACCTGGTCATCGCCAGCGCCGCCGAAGAACAGGCGCAAGTGGCCCGCGAAGTGGACCGCAATCTGGTGAACATTCGTGATTTGTCGGTGCAATCGGCCACCGGCGCCAACCAGACCAGTGCGGCCAGTAGCGAGCTGTCGCGATTGGCAGTGGACCTGAACACGATGGTTGGGCGGTTCAGCCTGTAATCCGCCAACACCGCCCCCTGTGGGAACTGGCTTGCCAGCTCCCACAGGGGATCGGCTGTACCAGCAGGTTGTGTTCTTTTAATCTGCAAAAAGCTTTTTGACAGCATCACATTTCAACAGGTTAGAATCGCTGGCACGCAGACTGCATGGTCAGTTTGTGCCCGTCTTTCAGCTTTCCGGAGTACTGCCTTTGAATGCGACGACCATCAACAGCCTGTTCTTGATCGGCGCGTTGCTGGTAGGTGCGAGCATTCTGGTGAGTTCACTTTCCTCGCGCCTCGGCATCCCGATTCTGGTGATCATCCTGGCGGTGGGCATGGCCGCCGGGGTCGATGGCGGCGGCATCATTTTTAATAACTACCCCACGGCTTACCTCGTCGGCAACCTTGCACTGGCGGTGATCCTGCTCGATGGCGGTTTACGCACCCGAGTGTCGAGTTTCCGCGTGGCGTTGTGGCCAGCATTGTCGCTGGCAACGGTTGGCGTATTGATTACCACCGGGCTGACTGGCATGGCCGCCGCCTGGTTGTTCGACCTGAACATGATTCAAGGCCTGCTGATCGGCGCTATCGTTGGCTCAACCGACGCCGCTGCGGTGTTCTCCCTGTTGGGTGGCAAAGGTCTGAACGAGCGGGTGACCGCAACCCTGGAAATCGAATCCGGCAGCAACGACCCGATGGCGGTGTTCCTCACCGTGACCTTGATCGACATGCTCGCCAGCGGCCAGACCGGCCTGCACTGGAGCCTGTTGACCCACTTGCTGCGCGAGTTTGGCATCGGTGCCGTCATCGGCCTGGGCGGCGGCTGGCTGATGCTGCAAATGGTCAACCGCATCAACCTGGCCACCGGCCTGTATCCGATTCTGGTCATCGCCGGCGGCCTGGTGGTGTTTGCCCTGACCAACGCCCTGCATGGCAGCGGCTTCCTGGCGGTGTATTTGTGCGGACTGGTGATCGGCAACCGGCCGGTGCGCAGCCGCCACGGCATCCTGCACATGCTCGACGGCATGGCCTGGCTGGCGCAGATCGGCATGTTCCTGGTGCTGGGGCTGCTGGTCACGCCCCACGACTTGCTGCCGATAGCATTGCCGGCACTGGGCCTGGCGCTGTGGATGATTCTGTTTGCCCGGCCGCTGTCGGTACTGGTCGGCCTATTGCCATTCAAAGCTTTCCATGGCCGCGAAAAAGCGTTCATTTCCTGGGTAGGCTTGCGTGGCGCGGTACCGATCATTCTGGCAGTGTTCCCATTAATGGCAGGCCTGCCCAACGCCCAGCTTTATTTCAACCTCGCTTTCTTTATCGTGCTGGTGTCGCTGCTGGTACAGGGCACGAGCCTGCCGTGGATCGCCAAACTGTTGAAGGTGACGGTGCCACCGGAGCCTGCGCCGATCTCCCGTTCGGCCCTCGAAGTTCACGTCACCAGCGAGTGGGAGCTGTTCGTTTATCGCCTCGGCGCCGAAAAATGGTGCATCGGTTCGCACCTTCGCGAGCTGAAAATGCCCGAAGGCACCCGTATCGCAGCCCTGTTTCGGGGCGAGCAACTGCTCCATCCGTCGGGTAGTACGGTGCTCGAAGTCGACGATTTATTGTGCGTAATCGGCCATGAACACAATCTGGGAGCCCTTGGAAAACTCTTCAGCCAGGCACCGCAACGAGGCCTCGATTTGCGCTTTTTCGGCGACTTCGTACTCGAAGGAGATGCCCAGTTGGCCGCGGTTGCTGCCCTGTACGGCTTGAAGGTCGAAGGCATCGATCCAAGCATGTCCCTGGGCCACTTCATTGCCCAGAAAGTGGGGGGTGCACCGGTAGTCGGTGACCAGGTGGAATGGAACAACACCATCTGGACCGTAGCGGTCATGGAGGGGAACAAGATCGGTAAAGTGGGCGTCAGATTTCCCGAAGGAAGTCGCCCGGGTCCTGGACTCTTCCTCTAAACTCCATACTTCGTCCTGTTTTTTGATCGGTCTTTATGTCAAGCCTGCGCACCTTTTTTGTCCTGGTCCTGTTGGGCCTGAGCCTTTCCGTCGGCACGCTGCAAGCCGCCGAGTCACCCACCCGCGAAACCGTGCAGGCGAGCCTGGACAAGATCGCCGACCGCAAACTGCCGGAGGCCGATCAAAAAGCCCTGCAGTCGGTCCTGCAAGGCACGCTGACGCAGCTCAACAACCAGCGTGATTACGAGCAGAAGCTCAGCGACCTCAAGCAGCAACTGGCCACGGCCCCCAAACAGACCGTCGAGAACCAGCGTGAGCTGACGCGTCTGAAGGCCAGCAACGTGGTGCCGGTTGCGCAACGCTTTACCAAAGAGTCGATTCAGCAGCTTGAGCAGATGCTCACCGAGCGCTCTACCCAGCAAAGCGATCTGCAAAAGGCACTGGCCGAAGCCAACAGCCTGATCATTACCGCCCAGACTCGCCCCGAGCGCGCCCAGGCGGAAATTTCCGCCAGCCAGACGCGCATCCAGCAGATCAACAATATCCTCAAGGCCGGCAAGGACGCCGGCAAGACCTTGAGCGCCGAGCAGCGTGACCAGCTCAATGCTGAACTCTCGGCACTCAACGCCCTGATTCCCCTGCGTCGCCAGGAACTGGCCGGCAACACTCAGCTGCAAGACCTGGGCAATAGTCAGCATGATTTGCTGTCGGAGCGATCCGACCGGCTGGATCGGGAAATCCAGGAGCTGCAAAACCTGATCAACCAGAAGCGCCTGGCTCAATCCCAGGAGACGGTGACGCAGCAGTCCATCGAAGCGCAAAAGGCCGGTGGCAGCAGCCTGCTGGCGACCGAAAGCGCGGCCAACCTGAAACTCTCGGACTACTTGCTCAAAAGCACTGACCGCCTCAACGAAGTCACCCAGCAGAACCTGCAGACCAAGCAGCAACTGGACAGCGTGACCCAGAGCGATTCGGCCCTGGACGAACAAATCAACGTACTCAAGGGCAGCCTGCTGCTCTCCAAGATTCTCTACAAACAGAAACAGGCCTTGCCGCGTCTGCGGGTCGACCGTGATCTGGCCGACCAGATCGCCGACATTCGTCTGTATCAGTTCGAAGTCAGCCAGCAAAGGGAGCTGCTCAGCAACCCGACCACCTACGTCGACAACCTGCTGTCGACCCAACCACCCGAGCAAGTTACCCCGCAGCTGCGCAAGAGCCTGCTGGAGCTGGCCACCACCCGTGCGGACCTGTTGGAGCGGCTCAACCGCGAACTGAGCGCCGTACTCAACGAATCCATCACCCTGCAACTGAACCAGAAGCAACTGCTCAGCACCGCGCAAAGCCTGCGCGCGACGCTCGATGAGCAGATGTTCTGGATTCCCAGTAACAAGCCGCTCGATCCTGAATGGTTCCGCAGCGTGCCGGACCGCCTGAAACGTCAGATCGATACGCTTCCCCTGGCCTCCAGCCTGAGTGAATTGACCGACGGCCTGACCCAGCGACCGTTGCTGTTCCTGCCTCTGGCACTGTTGATCGGCGCCTTGCTGTGGCGCCGCGAGAGCCTGTACGCCCGACTGAACAAGGTTCACCAGGACATCGGTCACTTCAAGCGCGACAGCCAGTGGCATACGCCGCAGGCGATTCTGATCAACATTCTGCTGGCGATGCCGGTGTCGCTGGGCCTGGCCTTGTGTGGCCTGGCCCTGCAAATCGACGCTCGCGGGCAAAACGCCAACATGGGTGCAGCGTTGCTGCAAATGGCCCAGGCATGGTTGGTGTTCTACACCGCCTATCGGATCCTCGCGCCGGGCGGCGTGGCGGAACTGCATTTCCGCTGGGAGAAGCCCCAGGTCGAATTCCTGCGCGGCTGGGTCCGCCGGCTCGGCATGGTGGTGATGGCACTGGTCGCAGTGGTCGCAGTTGCCGAACTGCAACCGGCGGCGCTCGCCGACGACGTGATGGGCATGCCGGTGGTGCTCATCTGCTACGCCTTGATGACTTGGTTGCTCAGCCGACTGCTCTGGAGCAGCCCGACCCACGAGAACGCATCACTGTTCCGCAAGGCCGTGGCCATCATGTTCACCGCCTTGCCGATCGCTTTGTTCGTGGCAGTGTGCTTCGGTTACTACTACACCGCGCTGAAACTCAGTGACCGGTTGATCAACACCCTGTACCTGCTGATGTTCTGGCTGGTGATCGAAGCCACCTTCGTGCGCGGTCTCAGCGTGGCAGCACGTCGCCTCGCCTACCAGCGAGCCCTGACCAAACGTCAGGCAGCGAAAGAGGCCGGCGACGGTGAAGCGGTGATCGAAGAACCGACCCTGGACATCGAGAAGGTCAACGAACAGTCCCTGCGCCTGATCCGCCTGGCCCTGCTTGGTGGCTTCATGGCTTTGCTGTACTGGGTCTGGGCCGACCTGATCACGGTGTTCTCGTACCTGGACAACATCACCCTCTACGAATACACCAGCGGCACCGGCGCCAACATGAGCATGGTGCCGATCAGCATCGGCGACATGCTCGGCGCCCTGATCATCATCGGCATCACCTTCGCCCTGGCGCGCAACCTGCCGGGTCTGCTGGAAGTCTTCGTCCTGTCGAAGCTGAACCTGGCCCAGGGCAGCGCCTACGCCACCACCACGCTGCTGTCCTACGTGATCGCCGGCGTCGGCTTTGTCTCGACCCTGTCGACCCTCGGCGTCAGCTGGGACAAATTGCAGTGGCTGGTAGCGGCGTTGTCGGTAGGCCTCGGTTTCGGCATGCAGGAGATCTTCGCCAACTTCATCTCCGGCATCATGATTCTGTTCGAGCGCCCGGTGCGGATCGGCGACACCATCACCATCGGCAACCTGTCGGGCACAGTCAGCAAGATCCGCATCCGCGCCACGACCATCACCGACTTCGACCGCAAGGACATCATTGTTCCGAACAAGACGTTCATCACCGGACAACTGATCAACTGGTCCCTGACCGACACCATCACCCGGGTGACGCTCAAACTTGGGGTCGATTACGGCTCGGACCTGGACCTGGTGAAGGAACTGCTACTCAAGGCCGCGCGGGAAAACCCACGAGTGCTCAAGGAACCGGAGCCGCACGTGTATTTCCTGAACTTCGGTGAAAGCACCCTCGATCACGAACTGCGCATGCATGTACGTGACCTCGGCGACCGTAACCCGGTACTGGATGAAGTTAACCGCTTCATTAACCGCGAGTTCAAGAAGCAGCACATCAACATCTCGTTCCGGCAGATGGAGGTCTACCTCAAAAATCTCCATGGCCAGGAATACAAAATGGTACCCATCGAACCGGAAGCGAAAACCATTGTGCCACTCAACGATGACAGGCAACCGCCGTTGGTACCGCCCGCCGCCAAACTCGACTAACCGGCCAATCCCCAGCAGAATGCTCGGACATTCTGCTGGAGACGGCCTTTGAAAGCCCTCGACGAACTGACCTTCGATAATCGCTTCGACCGCCTGGGCGATGCGTTTTCCGCCCATGTGCTGCCCGAACCGATCGACAACCCGCGTCTGGTGGTGGCCAGCCCCGCCGCCATGGCGTTGCTGGATCTTGACCCGGCCGTCGCCGAAACCCAGGAATTCGCCGAGCTGTTCAGCGGCCACAAGCTCTGGGCCGACGCGGTCCCGAGGGCGATGGTCTATTCAGGGCATCAATTCGGTTCCTACAACCCGCAGCTGGGCGACGGCCGTGGCCTGTTGCTGGGTGAGGTGTACAACGAAGCCGGCGAGCATTGGGACCTGCACCTCAAGGGTGCCGGGCAGACGCCCTTCTCGCGCATGGGCGACGGACGGGCGGTACTGCGTTCCTCGATCCGCGAATTCCTCGCCTCCGAAGCCCTGCATGCGCTGAACATCCCGACCACCCGCGCGCTGTGCGTGATCGGCTCCGACACGCCGGTCTGGCGCGAGAAACAGGAGCGCGCAGCCATGGTCCTGCGCCTGTCGCCGAGTCATGTGCGCTTCGGGCACTTCGAGTATTTCTACTACACCAAACGCCCCGAAAAACAGAAAGAACTTGGCGACCACATCCTCGCCATGCATTTTCCAGAATGCCTCGAACAGCCAGAACCTTATCTGGCGATGTTCCGCGAGATCGTCGAGCGCAATGCCGAACTGATTGCCAAGTGGCAAGCCTACGGCTTCTGCCACGGGGTAATGAACACCGACAACATGTCGATCCTCGGTATTACCTTCGACTACGGCCCGTTTGCCTTCCTTGATGACTTCGATGCCAACTTCATCTGCAACCACTCCGATGATCAGGGCCGCTACTCCTTCAGCAACCAGGTACCGATTGGCCAATGGAACCTCAGCGCCTTGGCCCAGGCCCTGACGCCATTCATCAGCGTCGAGGCCCTGCGCGAAACCCTCGGCCTGTACCTGCCGCTGTTCCAGGCTCACTACCTGGACCTGATGCGCCGTCGCCTGGGCTTCACCACCGCTGAAGACGACGACCAGAAATTGCTGGAGCACCTGCTGCAACTGATGCAGAACAGCGGTGTCGACTACAGCCTGTTCTTTCGCCGGCTGGGCAATGAATCACCTGAAGCGGCTGTGCGTCGCCTGCGCGATGACTTCGTCGATCTCAAGGGCTTCGATGCCTGGAGCGAGCTCTACGTCGCCCGGGTAATCCGCGAAGGCACGCTTGACCAGGAGCAACGTCGCCACCGGATGCACGCGGTCAATCCGCTGTACATCCTGCGCAACTACCTGGCGCAAAACGCCATCGATGCAGCAGAAAAGGGCGACTACTCGGAAGTCCGCCGCCTGCACGCGGTGCTCAGTCATCCGTTCGAGGAACAAACGGGGATGGAGAGCTACGCGCAGCGACCGCCCGAGTGGGGCAAGCATCTGGAGATCAGTTGTTCGTCGTGATGTACCGCGCAATTGAAAATTCAAGCGGGTGTCTCCAGATAAGGACTACCCGCTTCTCATTGGACCATCTTTCATGTCAGACCCACTCCTCATCCCCTGCCCTCACTGCAACGGCCTCAACCGCATCCCCGCCGAGCGCCTCAACGACCACCCAAAATGCGGTCGCTGCAAGTCCGAGGTGCTGCTGAACAAACCCTTCGAACTGAAACAGGGTGACTATGCCAGTCAGATCAAGGGTGATCTGCCTCTGTTGGTGGACGTTTGGGCGGATTGGTGCGGGCCGTGCAAGTCGTTTGCACCGATATTCGAGCAAGCGGCCGGGCAGTTGGCGGGCAAGTGTCGACTGGCCAAGCTGGACAGCGAGGCGAATCAGCAGTTGTCGGCGCAGTTGGGGATTCGCTCGATTCCGAGCCTCATCCTGTTCAAGAACGGACGGGAAATCGCACGCCAGAGCGGGGCCTTCCCGTTGCCGCAATTGATGAGTTGGTTGCGTAGTCAGGGGATTTGAAGCTACCACAAGCTAATGTGGAGCGGGCTTGCTCGCAAAAACGGTCTGACAGTCGACATTGATGGTGACTGACACTTCGCTTTCGCGAGCAAGCCCGCTCCCACATTGGGGATCAGGCGTTTTCCAGCAGGTTGTGCAGTTCGACGAACTGTTGCGTCAGCTTGTGCCGCGGGTCGAGGTGGATCAGCGGTGTGTTGGCCTGGTGGGATTCGCGCATACGCACAGAACTGCCCAGGTACACCGGCAGCACCGGCAAACCTTCGGCGATCAATTCGTCGAGAATTTGCTGAGGCAGGCTGGCGCGAGCCTGGAACTGGTTGACCACGATGCCTTCAACTTCCAGGCCTTCGTTATGGTCATCCTTTAATTCGTCAATTTCCGCCAGCAGGCCGTAAAGCGCCTGACGAGAAAAACTGTCGCAATCGAAAGGGATCAGTACGCGATCAGCGGCTATCAGCGCTGAAACCGCATAAAAATTCAGCGCTGGCGGCGTATCGAGGTAAATTCGGTCGTAATCTTCGTCCAGCTCTTCAAGCAATTTACGCAGCTTGTTGATTTTGTGTTTGGCCTCAAGCTTGGGCTGCAAATCCGCCAGCTCGGCTGTAGCGGTGATGACGTGGAGGTTATCGAATGGAGTTTCGTAGATGTCGACCTGGTTTTTCCTGGCGAAAGGCCCGGATGACAAAGTCTGCTTGAAGAAATCGGCAATACCCATCGGAATATCATTGCCAGTGAGTCCCGTCAGGTATTGAGTGGAGTTGGCCTGGGCATCGAGATCCACCAACAGGGTGCGATAGCCCTCGCTGGCGCTGACCGCCGCCAGATTGCAGGCAATGCTGGATTTGCCCACGCCACCTTTCTGATTGAACACCACGCGCCGCATGTGAAAAACCTCCGTGTATCAAAGAATGACCGAGTGTAGTAGTCCACGGCATGGCTTAGCTACCTCGCTGAGACAAGGACTACGCAGTCATCGGCAATCTCCCGCCAAATAAACGGCAAACTCGTGCATAGACCTCCATCAGAGCCGACAGACGGGCCGATAGGGATGTGAATAATTGTCAAACGTTCGGTTTTTTCGAACTGATCGGTACATCTTACTGTGCAAAATGTAACCAGCATTTGCTACACGTTCCCGGCACCGGGATAATGCGCACCACTCGGCGCCAGGCGCCACGTAGAGTGGGTCGTGGTCTTCTGCCACTCACCGCGTCAAGAAGCCCGCAGGGGCGGGATGAATGTCTGTGATCAATTTCAACATCGCCCAGTGGCGCGCGTGGGCCCCGGGGCTCGAAAGCGTGGACGACTGGCAGGCCTGGAGCCAGCAACCGGTGGTACTGCCGGTCAGCGACGCTGCTCCCGACGTCTCGTTCCTGCCAGCCATGCAACGCCGGCGCCTCAGCCGTCTGGCGCGGATGGCGTCCAGTGTCGCCTGGCCGTTGGCCGAGGGTCGTCAGGACCTGCCGCTGGTATATGTTTCCCGTCATGGAGAAACCCCGCGCACCTTCGACATTCTCAGTGATCTGGCCGTCGACCAGCCGCTGTCCCCGACACAGTTCAGCCTGTCAGTCCATAACGCGATCATTGGCCTGTGGTCGATCATGCGCGGCGAAACCAGCGAAATGACCGCTCTGGCCGCTGCCGGTGATGGCCTGGAACATGGCATGCTGGAAGCCGCTGCCCTGCTTAAGGAAGGCGCACCCGCGGTATTGTTGGTAGTGACCGAAGAACGACCGCCCGAGGCTTACTCGACCTGGATCGACGACGTGCCTTTTCCTTATGCCGTAGGCCTGCTGATCACGCCCGGCAATGACTGGCAGTTGTCCCTGAACAGCCCCGCGGATGCGTTGTCCAAACCCCGTTGGCCGCACGCGCTGAATCTGTTGCGTACGTTGCTTGGCCAGCAAACCAATTGCCAACATGCCTGGAAAAATCGTGTATGGACCTGGCAACGCAACCCGTGACCGAAAAAAACCGCGACGCCTACTACTGGCGCCTGCTGGCCACCGCCGCAAGCTTCGCCCTGTTCGGGCTGGGCGGGCTGTGCCTGCGCCTGGTGGTTTTCCCTTTGCTGAGTTGCCTGCCGGGCGATGCCCAGACCCATCGGTTGCGCGCACGACAAACCGTCAGTCGCTGCTTCTGGTTTTTTGTCCGCTTCATGGCGCGCGCCGGTGTGCTGACCTACGACATCCAGGGCGCGGAAAAACTTGGACGTCCCGGGCAAATGATCGTCGCCAATCATCCTTCGCTGATCGATGTGGTGTTTCTCATCGGTCTGGTGCGCCACGCTAATTGCGTGGTCAAGCAGAGCCTGTGGGAAAACCCGTTTACCCGTGGTCCCCTGCGCCGTACCGAATACATCAGCAACGATGGCAGCATGGACATGCTCGATGCCGCCGCCACTGCACTGAAAAGTGGCCAGACTCTGATTATCTTTCCCGAAGGCACCCGCACCCGACCAGGGCAGGCGCCGGCCTTTCATCGGGGGGGTGCGGCAATTGCCGTGCGGGGTGCGAAAATCCTCACCCCAGTGGTCATAAAGGTCAACCCGAGCACTCTGACCAAGGCCGAGCCTTGGTATCGGATCCCAAAACGCCGTGTGCACTTCAGTTTTCGTGTCGGCGCCGATATAGACCCACAGACCTTCGCCGCGCTGGGTCCGCCCCCTCAGGCCTCGCGCAAGCTCAACGACTATTTGCATTCTTACTTCATCAAGGAGCTCGCCGAAGATGAGCGATCTTAACCGTGAAATAAAAGATCTGATCATCGAAGCCCTCGGCCTCGAAGACATCAGCGCCGACGACATCGGCGATCAACAGACGCTATTTGGCGAAGGCCTGGGCCTGGACTCGGTGGACGCACTGGAACTGGGCCTGGCCATCCAGAAAAAGTACGGCATCAAAATCGACGCCGATGCCAAGGACACCCGTAACCACTTCAGCAACGTGGCGAGCCTTGCGGCGTTCGTCACCGCAAAACAGGCAGCTTGAGACCGGACCATGCAAACTCGTGACGATATTTTCAACACATTGCGCGATGCCTTGGTCGAGCTGTTCGAACTGGAGCCCGAGCGCGTGAGCCTCGAATCCAACCTGTACCAGGACCTGGAAATCGACAGCATTGATGCGGTCGACCTGATCGATCACATCAAACGTCAGACCGGCAAGAAAATCGCCGCCGAGGAATTCAAATCGGTGCGTACCGTCAGTGACGTGGTCGAGGCGGTCTACCGTCTGGTTCAACCGGCCGCATGAGCCGACTGATCGGCCTCGGCCTGCTGCTGGCAGGCCTGCTGTACCCCTTCGTGGTGTATTTCGGCATGGAACATTTCGCGCCGTGGCAGTTCGGCTTGCTGCTGGGCAGCCTATGGCTGGCGCGAGCGCTGACCGGACGGCGGCGACCGGGCAGTCTGTGGATGGCCGTGGTGGCCATCGTGTTCTGTCTGTTGCTGGCGCTGTTCGACAGCCCGGCCCTGCTGCGCTGGTACCCGGTCCTGATCAGCGGTTTCATGCTGGTGCTGTTCGCAGCGAGCCTGATCTATGGCCCGCCGATGGTTGAACGCCTGGCCCGTCTGCGTGAGCCGCACCTGCCGGCCAAGGGCGTTCGCTATACCCGCCAGGTGACTATCGCCTGGAGTGTGTTTTTTCTGTGCAACGGTTTGTGCGCCGCCGCCCTGACGCTTTGGGCGCCGCTGAGCTGGTGGATGTTGTACACCGGCCTGATTTCCTACGGATTGATAGGCCTGATGTTTGCCATTGAATGGCTTATACGACAACGGGTACGAGGCCACCCATGAATTGGATAAAACTTGAGCACCTGTTGCTCAAGGCTCAGCCGGAGCGTGTCGTAACGGCCGAACCGGCGTTGAATCACGCACAACTGTGCGAACAGGCCCTGAACCTGGCCGCCGGCCTGCAAGCCAAAGGCGTACAGCGCATCGCCGTGCACCTTGAGGACGCCGCCGACCTGGCGATTGCCCTGCTCGGCGCTTGGCGTGCCGGGGTCAGCGTTTTGTTGCCGGCCGACCTGCAAGCCCAGAATCGCCAGCGCTGGTCGGGCGAAGTCGACCTATGGCTCACCGATCAACCCGATGACGCCCGTCTGGGCGATTTCCAGCACTCGCCACTGGCCGCTGCGGCACTGGATCTGGATCACTGCTCCCTGAGCCTGTGCACCTCCGGCTCCAGCGGCGAACCCAAGCGCATCGAGAAAAGCCTGCGCCAACTGGCCAATGAAATCCAAGCCCTGGAGCAACTGTGGGGCGCCAACCTTGGGCCGGCGTGCATCATTGGCAGCGTTGCCACCCAACACATTTACGGCCTGCTGTTTCGGGTACTTTGGCCGCTCTGCGCCGGGCGCCCGTTCGTGCGCAAGCAATTGGCCTTTCCGGAAGACCTGCAACGCGCCAGCCGTTTGCACCCGGCCTTCGCCTGGGTTGCCAGCCCGGCGCTGCTCAAACGGATGGGTGACAACCTCGACTGGCCAGCCTTGAGCGCGGTGCGTCAGGTATTTTCATCCGGCGGTGCATTGCCAGGCGAGGCCGCACAGAGCCTGCATGAGCGCCTGCATCAATGGCCAACCGAAATTTTCGGCAGTTCGGAAACCGGTGGCATTGCCTGGCGTCAGGGGCACGATCTGTGGCAGCCCTTCGCCGATGTCGCGCTGAGACAGGACAAAGACGGCGCACTGCTCATCACCTCGCCCTACTTGCCCCCCGGCCATGTCGAACACACCGCCGATGCGGCGCGAATCGAACCTGATGGCCGATTCGAACTGCTCGGGCGGCTGGACCGGATCGTCAAACTGGAAGAAAAACGCATTTCGTTGCCGATGCTGGAGCAGGCGCTGACGAGCCACGACTGGGTCGGCGAAGCGCGGCTCGGTGTCGTTCAGGAAAACCGCGCCTCACTGGGGGCACTGCTGGTACTCAGCGACGCGGGGTTGCATGCCCTGCGCAATCAAGGTCGACGCAGCGTCACCGAAGCTTTGCGCCAACACCTGAGTCAGCATTGCGAAGCCCTGGCCCTGCCCCGGCGCTGGCGTTTGCTGCGGCAACTACCGCTGAACGCTCAAGGCAAACTGCCCCAGGCCGATGTCGAAGCCCTGCTGCTGGCGCCGCGTCCCAAGGCACCGCAGGTGCTGGAACAGATCGAAAACGAGGGCGAGTGGAGCCTGCAACTGGCCGTGCCACCGGACTTGGCCTATTTCAGCGGCCACTTCCCCCGCGCACCGGTGCTGCCAGGCGTGGTGCAAGTGGAGTGGGCGTTGAGCCTGGGCCAGCAATTGATGGACCTGCCGAAAAAATTCGCCGGCATGGAAGTGCTGAAGTTCCAGCAACTGGTGCGTCCCGGCGATGAAGTGCAATTGCATCTGCGCTTCGATCCGACCCGCAGCAAACTGTATTTCGCCTATCGCAATGAAACCGCCACCTGTTCCAGTGGGCGGATTCTGCTGGAGGCTGTGCATGCATAACCCCTGCGCTGTCATCCCGGTCTACAACCACGAAACCGCGATCACCACGGTGGTCGAGGCGCTGCTCTCCAGCCAGTTGCCGTGCATTCTGGTGGACGATGCCAGCGATAAAGCCTGCGCCGTGGTCCTGGATCAACTGGCCCAGCGCGACAAGGTTCACCTGATCCGCCTGGCCGCCAATCAGGGCAAGGGCGGCGCGGTGATGAGCGGCCTGCGTGAAGCGTCGCGCCTGGGATTCAGCCACGCCTTGCAGGTGGACGCCGATGGTCAGCACGACCTGCAAGACGTCCAACGCTTCATCGAACACTCGCGCGCTCATCCCGAAGCCGTGATCTGCGGCTATCCACTGTACGACGCCAGCGTGCCGAAGGGTCGCCTGTACGCCCGCTACCTGACCCACGTCATGGTCTGGATCAATACCTTGTCACTGCAAATTCGTGATTCCATGTGCGGCTTCCGCGTCTATCCGCTGCCGCCGGTACTGGCGCTGATCGACACCGCGAAGATCGGCAAGCGCATGGATTTCGATTCGGACATTCTGGTACGCCTGGCCTGGCGCGATCAGCCGATGCAATGGCTGCAAACCCGGGTTCACTACCCTCTGGACGGCGTTTCGCATTTCCGCATGTTCCACGACAACGTGCTGATTACGAGCATGCACACCCGGTTGTTCTTCGGCATGCTGCTGCGCTCGCCCCTGATTCTCTGGCGGCGGTGGCGAACATGAACGTCGACAAGCAACATTGGGCGGACCGCGAGGAACGCGGCAGCTTCTGGCTGATGAAATTCACGGCGTTCGCCGCCAAAGTCCTCGGCCGTCGCCTGTTGAGCCCGTTGCTGTACGGCATCGTGTTGTACTTTTTCCTGTTCGGTCGCAGCGCCCGTCACAGCGCCTGGCAGTACCAGCAGCGGCTTGCCGACTGGAGCGGCCGCAGCGAATTGCGTCCGACCCATTGGCGGGTATTCAGCCAGTTCATGGCCTTCGCCGACTCCATGCTCGACAAGCTCGACGTGTGGAACGGCAAGCTGAGCATCGAACAGATTGAGATCATCGACCCGGCGCTGTTGCGCAACCAGTTGCGCGGCACCCGCGGACAGATGCTGGTGGGTGCGCACCTGGGCAACCTGGAAGTCTGCCGCGCGCTGGCCGAGATCGGTGAGAAGGTGACGATGAACGTGCTGGTGCACACCAAACACGCCGAACAATTCAATCGCTTGCTGGGCGAAGCCGGTGCCACCAATCTGCGCCTGATTCAGGTCAGCGAATTGGACCCGGTGATCATGCTGCAACTGCACGAACGCCTGGAGCGTGGCGAATGGCTGGCGATTGCCGGCGACCGCGTGCCGCTGCATGGCGGACGCAGCGTGACCGTGGATTTCCTGGGGCACCCGGCGAAATTTCCGCAGGGGCCGTGGCTGCTGGCCGGCCTGCTGAAATGTCCGGTCAATCTGCTGCTGTGCCTGAAGAAACCCGACGGCGGTTATCGACTGACCCTGGAGCCGTTCGCTGAGGCGATCACCTGGAAACGCGGAGACCGCGAGCAGGTCATTCATCAGTGGGCATCCCGTTATGCCGGGCGCCTGAGTCACTATTGCCTCGAAGCGCCCCAACAATGGTTCAACTTTTACCCTTTCTGGAAGACCGATGACGACGCCAACGCTTGAGCCGGTAACCTTCGGCGAACTCCCTTTGCGCATCGAAGACGTGCTGGCCCTGGCCAACCGCCAGGCACCCACGCAGCTGCAGAGCGACCCCGCGTACCGCGAGCGCATCGCCAAGGGTGCGCGCTTCCTCGATTCCCTGCTGGACAAGGAAGGCGTGATCTATGGCGTGACCACCGGTTACGGCGATTCCTGCGTGGTGGCGGTGCCGCTGCATCACGTCGAGGCGCTACCGCGTCATCTGTACACCTTTCACGGCTGCGGGCTGGGCAAACTGCTCGACGCCCAGGCCACCCGCGCGGTGCTGGCGGCGCGGTTGCAGTCATTGTGCCACGGTGTTTCCGGGGTGCGCGTAGAGCTGCTGGAGCGCCTGCAAGCGTTTCTTGAACACGACATCCTGCCGCTGATTCCGGAAGAAGGTTCGGTCGGTGCCAGCGGCGATCTGACGCCATTGTCCTATGTCGCCGCGACCCTGTCCGGCGAACGCGAAGTGATGTTCCGTGGCGAGCGCCGGCAGGCCGCCGATGTGCATCGCGAACTCGGCTGGCAACCCCTGGTGCTGCGCCCGAAAGAAGCCCTGGCGCTGATGAACGGTACGGCGGTAATGACCGGTCTTGCCTGCCTGGCCTACGCCCGCGCCGATTACCTGCTGCAACTGGCGACCCGCATCACCGCGCTGAACGTGGTCGCCTTGCAAGGTAACCCGGAGCACTTCGACGAGCGTCTGTTCGCCACCAAGCCTCATCCGGGGCAGATGCAGGTCGCCGCGTGGTTGCGCAAGGACCTGGCGATCGACGCACCGACCGCACCATTGCATCGCCTGCAGGATCGCTACTCCCTGCGTTGTGCGCCCCACGTCCTCGGCGTGCTGGCCGACAGCCTGAACTGGCTGCGCTCATTCATCGAGACCGAGCTCAACAGCGCCAACGACAACCCGATCATCGACGCCGAGGCCGAGCGCGTACTGCACGGCGGGCACTTCTATGGCGGCCACATCGCCTTCGCCATGGACAGCCTGAAAAACCTCGTGGCCAACGTCGCCGACCTGCTCGATCGCCAGCTCGCGCTGCTGGTGGACGAGCGTTACAACCATGGTTTGCCGAGCAACCTGTCCGGTGCCTCCGCCGAGCGGGCCATGCTCAATCACGGCTTCAAGGCGGTGCAGATCGGCGCCAGTGCGTGGACCGCCGAAGCGCTGAAAAACACCATGCCGGCCAGCGTGTTTTCGCGTTCCACCGAGTGTCACAACCAGGACAAGGTGAGCATGGGCACCATCGCCGCCCGTGATGCGATTCGCGTGCTGGAATTGACCGAACAGGTCGCCGCCGCCACGCTGTTGGCCGCCAATCAGGGCGTCTGGCTGCGCGAACAGTCCGCAGACTCTCGTCCGTTGCCGCCAGCGCTGGCCGCCATGCACGAAGAGTTGGCCAAGGATTTCCCGCCGGTCATCGAAGACCGCGCGCTGGAAGGCGAATTGCGCCTGTGCCTGCAACGTATCGCCGAACAACACTGGAGGCTGCATGCGTAGCAAGGGAGTGCTTCACACCGATACGGAAATCCTCGTGCCGTTCTTTGACGTCGACAGCATGAACGTCGTCTGGCACGGCCACTACGTCAAATACCTGGAAATCGCCCGCTGCGCGTTGCTGGACAAGATCGGCCACAACTACAGCGCCATGTCCGAATCGGGCTACGCCTGGCCGGTGATCGACCTGCAATTGCGCTACGTGCGGGGCGCGGTGTTCGGTCAGAAGCTGAATGTGCGCGCCAATCTGGTGGAGTGGGAGAACCGACTGAAGATCAACTACCTGATCAGCGACCTGGAAACCGGCGAACGCTTGACCCGCGCCGTTTCCGTGCAAGTCGCCGTCGACATGGGCAGCCGCGAGATGCAACTGGCTTCGCCGAAGATCTTTACCGAAGCAGTTGAAAGGATGCTGGCATGAACCCGTTCTGCAAATGCCTCGGCGCTTTGGCACTGCTCGCCTTGTCCTCCCTTGCCCACGCCTTCGACTTGCAACAGCTCAGCGATCAACTGTCCAGACCCGAGGTGATCCATGGCAACTTCATCCAGGAAAAATATCTGCGCGCCTTGCCGCAGCCGCTGACCAGCAAGGGCTCCTTCGTCCTGGCAAAAAAGCACGGTTTGCTGTGGCTCTTGAAAACACCGCTGCAGCAGGATTACCGCATCACCACCAAGGGCATCGCACGACGTGATGCCAGCGGTTGGCAGATGCTGCCGGCTAAAAGCGCCGGTGCCGAGCAGAACCGTTTGTTCCTTGCCGTACTGCAAGGCGACAGCAGTGGACTGCAACGGGATTTCGAACTGTCACTGAGCGGCGACGCCCAGAACTGGAAACTGACACTGTTGCCACGCTCGATGCTGCTCAAGCAGGTGTTCAACCAGATCAACATCACCGGCGGCGAACTGGTGCACAGCATCGAATTGCAGGAAACCCAGGGCGACAGCACCCTGTTACGCATGCAGGACAGCACCAGCGCCCAACCATTGAGCGACGCGGAGCAACATGACTTTGCCGAGTGAACGGATGCTCCCACGGTTGTTCCTGATCCTGCTGCTGGCGGTGCTGGCGCTCGCGGGCTGGCAATGGCGCGACGGCGCACCGCTGTCGGCCAACCTGATGGAATTGGTGCCCGGCACCGCGCCGGACGCCCTGGAGCTGCGCGCCGAACAACGCATGCAAGAACCGCTGAACCGCGAAATGCTTGTACTGGTCGGCCATGAACATCGCGAACAAGCCATCAACATGGCGCAGAAACTGGGGGATCAATGGCAGGCCAGCGGCCTGTTCGAGAAGGTCCAGTGGAACTTGCAAGCCGATTTGCCGGCGCTGCGCACGCAGCTGCTGCAAGGCCGATTGGCGATGCTTTCCGCGCAAGATCGCCAGCAACTGATCGAACATCCCGACGCCTTTATTCAGCAACGGGTGCAGGCACTGTTCGACCCCTTCACCGGTTTCAGCCTGGTACCAAGCCAGGACGACTGGCTGGGCCTGACCGGGCGCATCCAGAACAGTCAGCCGCAACACGGCGCGGTGCAACTGGACATCGGCAGCGGCGCCTTGATTGCCGAGGCCGACGGCAAACATTGGGTACTGCTGCGCGCGCGGACCACCGGCAACGCCTTCGACATGAGCCTGCCGCTGCAAGTGGCCGACCTGCTCCAGCACAGCCGCGAAGAAGCTGCCGAGTCCGGCGTGCAGCTGCTGGCGGCCAGCGGCCTGCTGTATGCCGCCAACGGTCAGAAGCAAGCCTCCCGTGAAATGACCTGGGTCGGCGGCGGTGCCACGGTCGGAATTCTGTTGCTGCTGTTGTTGGCCTTCCGTCGCTGGCGCGTGCTGCTGGCCTTTGTTCCGGTGCTGGTGGGCATGTTGTTCGGCGCAGTGGCTTGCGTGGCGCTCTTCGGTCACATGCATGTGATGACCCTGGTGCTGGGTTCGAGCCTGATCGGTGTCGCCGTCGATTACCCGTTGCATTACCTGTCCAAGAGCTGGAGCCTGAAACCCTGGCACAGCTGGCCGGCCCTGCGCCTGACCTTGCCGGGCCTGACCCTGAGCCTGATCACCAGCGCCATCGGCTACCTGGCCCTGGCCTGGACGCCATTCCCGGCGCTGACCCAGATCGCAGTGTTCTCCGCCGCCGGCCTGTTGGGTGCCTATCTGTCTGCCGTGTGCCTGCTGCCGGCATGGCTCAAGGGTGTGGAACTGCGTCCGGCACAGTGGCCGCTACGCATTTCGGAGTCGTTGCTGAGCTGTCGAGAAGCACTGCTCAAGCGCCTGCATACGCCGGTGTTGCTGGCGCTGCTGATTGCCTTCTGCGTCGGTGGTCTGGTGCAGCTGGAAACGAAAAATGACATCCGCCAATGGGTCGGCGCACCGCAGCAATTGACTGACGAGGCGCAAACCATTGCGCGGATTACCGGTTATCAACCCACCAGCCAATTCTTCCTGGTGAAGGCGGCCGATCAACAGCAATTGCTTGAACGTCAGTCCGCCTTGAGCGAACGCCTGGATCAACTGGTCAACCTGGAAAAACTCCAGGGTTTCCTGTCGCTCAATCAACTGGTCAGCCCGCCGAATGAACAGCAGCAGGTACGCGAAGCGCTAGGCAAACTGCCGAAGTTCTGGCAGCCGTTGCTCGATGTCGGCGTTCCGGTCGAGGCACTGCAGGCGGAGCTGACGGCATTGCAGGCGCTACCCACCGAAGACATCGACGCCGCGCTGACCGGCCCCTTGGCCGAGCCTTATCGCCTGTTGTGGCTGGGACCGACCGCTGATGGCGTGGCGGCGATGGTCAGCCTGCAAGGCCTGAACAACCCTGCCCTGCTGCGGGTCCAGGCCGAAGATTTGCCGGGCGTGCAGTTGGTGGACCGGCTGGGTGAATTGAACAAGGTCTTCGCTGACACACAAATCAGTGCCGCCGAACTGAAACTCGCGTCCTGCGTACTGATTGTGCTGGTATTGATCCTGCCGTTCGGCTTCGGCGGCGCATTGCGCATCGTCTCCTTGCCGCTGCTCGCCGCGCTGTGCAGCCTCGCCAGCCTCGGTTGGCTGGGGCAACCGTTGACCCTGTTCAGCCTGTTCGGCCTGCTGCTGGTGACGGCGATCAGCGTCGACTACGCAATCCTCATGCGCGAACAGGTGGGTGGCGCCGCCGTGAGCTTGCTGGGCACCTTGCTGGCGGCGCTGACGACCTGGCTGTCGTTCGGCCTGCTGGCGGTGTCGAGCACGCCGGCGGTGAGTAACTTCGGCCTGTCGGTCAGCCTGGGCCTGGTATTCAGCTTCATGCTCGCACCCTGGGCCGGTCGCCAGGTGCATGCGGCCACGGTCGCGGAGCCGACAGCATGATGATCGCCTTGTTTTGGGTAATGGCCCTGACCCTGTTTGCCGTGGCGACACGGGTCGGTCGCCACTTCGGCCTCATCCCGATCGTCAGCCAGTTGCTGTTGGCGACCGTTGGCCTGCCGCTGCTGATGTATTTCTGGATCGAACCACAATGGCAGTTGAGCGGCGCGGCGCTGGTGTCGCCGCTCTGGCTGAAGAACCTCTACAGTCTGAGTTTCGCGCTGTTGCTGGGGTACATCCTCAGCGACGTGATCGACCTGCACCTGGACCGCCAGAGTCTGAAAATCGCCCTGCCGAGCTTCTGCATTCCGTTCGCCTGCGGCCTTGCCACGGCGATCTGGCTATTGCCGCCGCAGCCCTGGATCAGCTCCCTGGCGGTGGGCCTGCTGTTCGCCATTACCGCGATCCCGGTGCTGTACCTGTACCTGCGGCATATCGATTACCCACCCGCCGCCACCCGGCGGCTGGTGCAGACCGCGATCCTCATCGACCTCACCTGCTGGACCCTGTTCGCCGTCGCCCAAGGCACCCTGCACCTGAGCAGCCTGTTGCTGCCACTGGCCGGCGCCTGTCTTCCCGTACTGCTGAGGCTGTTGGGCCTGCGCCAACTGTGGCTGTACAGCCTGAGCTTTTTTGCCTTGCTGGTGGTCGCCGAGCACTACAAGCTCAATGCGTTGATTTTCGGCATCGGTTATGTGCTGATCATGGCCGCACTGAAAGCACCGCTGGTTCTACCGCTGCCGGCGATCTGGATGAGTCGCTTGCAGACCTACATGGCCATTCCGTTGATCCTCACCTTCGGCATCGTGCAGATCAACGTGCACAGCGCCATGGACAGCCTCGGCTGGGTGCAATTGGCGGCGCTGCTGCTGTTGCCGATTGCCAGCAAACTGCTGGGCAACTGGCTCGGCCTGGGCTGGGCCGGCGCCTCGTTCCAGGGCGCCAGCCGCTGGCGGGAAAGTGTGCTGCTAAACATTCGAGGCTTGAGCGAAATCGTCTTTCTCAACCTGCTACTGCAACAACAGCTTATCAGCCCGGCGTTGTACTTTGCGCTGATGCTGATGGGCCTGATCGCCACATTGCTGCCGGCATTGGCCGGCATGCACCGGCCCCCCCTGAAAGCTGCCGTCTCGGCAAGGAGCCCCCATGCCAACCGTTGAAACGGAACATCGCCAGATCGTGGTCATCGGTGCAGGCCCCTCGGGGGCCATTGCCGCCGCGCTGCTCAAGCGCAAGGGACACGATGTGCTGGTCATAGAGCGTCAGCATTTCCCACGCTTTTCCATCGGTGAAAGCCTGCTGTCCCATTGCCTGGATTTCGTCGAAGAAGCGGGCATGCTCGACGCTGTCAACGCCGCCGGTTTTCAGCTCAAGACCGGCGCCGCATTTGCCTGGGGCGAGCGGTACAGCGCCTTCGACTTCGGCGACACCTTCACCCACGGCAAGCCGACGACCTTCCAGGTCCAGCGCGCCGATTTTGACCAGTTGCTCGCCGATCAAGCGGCACTGCAAGGCGTGGAAATCCGTTACGGGGAAGCCATCGTCAGCGTCGATTTCGAACACGCCAAACCGCAGCTTGGCGTGCGTCGCGAGGACGGCAGCGAATACCGCGTCGAGGCCGATTTCATGCTCGACGCCAGCGGTTACGGTCGCGTACTGCCACGCCTGCTCGATCTCGAGGCACCGTCGAACTTCCCGGTGCGCCAGGCGGTATTCACCCACGTCGAAGACCATATCGACCACCCGAATTTCGACCGCACCAAAATCCTCATCACCACCCATCCGGTTCATCGCGACGTCTGGTTCTGGACCATTCCGTTCAGCAATGGCCGTTGCTCGGTAGGCGTAGTCGCGGCCGCCGAGCACTTCGAAGGTCGCACCGACAATCTGGATGACTGCCTGCGCGGTTTCATTGTCGAGACGCCAAGCCTGGCCAGCGTGCTGGACAATGCCGTGTGGGATACACCAGCGCGTACCATCGGCGGTTATTCGGCCAACGTCAAAACCCTGTACGGGCCAGGTTTCGCGCTGCTGGGCAACGCCGCGGAATTCCTCGACCCGGTGTTCTCCTCCGGCGTCACCATCGCCATGCGTTCGGCGAGCATGGCCGCCGGGGTGTTGCACCGTCAGCTGCAAGGCGAAACCGTCGACTGGCAAAAGGAGTTCGCCGAACCGCTCAAGCGTGGCGTCGACACCTTCCGTTGCTACGTCGAAGGCTGGTACGCCGGGACATTCCAGGACGTGATTTACCATGAGGGCGGCTCGCCGGATATCCGTCGCATGATCAGCTCGATCCTGGCCGGCTATGCCTGGGACGAGCGCAACCCATTCGTCAGCGAAGCCAAGCGTCGCTTGAAAATGATCTCGGAACTCTGTGCAAGGGATGCCACATGAGCTATTCAACCTGTGGGAGCGGGCTTGCTCGCGAAAGCGGTGCATCCTTCAACAGTGATGTTGGATGTAATGCCCTCTTCGCGAGCAGGCTCACTCCCACAAGGGTTCCGAGTATTCTGCGATTACTGCTGTTGGGATGTGTTCTGCTATTGAGTGCCTGCACCAGCCGGGCACCATTGCCGGAGCAAACCCCAAGCTTGCCGTTGCCGCTGCAATTGCACATCCAGCGACTGCAAGCCGAACAGCGCCAGGACTGGGTGCTGGTGATCCAGCGTGAAGGCCCGGCCATTCGCTGGTCGATGATGGACCTTCTGGGCATTCCACAGGCGCGTCAGAAACTGGTGGATGGAGCATGGCAGGCTGATGGCCTGCTGCCGCCCAACCCGGAGGCCCGGGAGTTGTTCGCGGCGTTGTTATTCGCGCTGACGCCCAAGGATGAGCTTTCCGGCAACTACCCTGCCGCTTGGCAACATGGCGCACAACGCTCCCTGCCCGCGCGCTGGGACGTGCGCTATTCACAACCGATGAGCTTTGAATTGAACCTGCCCGAAGGCCCGAAGTACCGAGTCACGCCGCTAAGCGGGGAGACACCATGACCGCCTACCTGAATGCCCTGGGGATCATCTGCTCTCTGGGCCGTGACAAACAAGGAGTTGCGCGCAACCTGTTTGCCGGCGACTGCTCCGGCATGCGCAGTGAAACTGGCTGGGTGGTGCAGCGTTCGTTGCCGGTGGGCGCGGTGCGTGGCGAACTGGTGGCTATCCCGGCCGAACTGTCCCGGCAAGACACCCGCAACAATCGGTTGTTGATGGAAGCCGCCCTGCAAATTCGCCCGGACATCGACCAAGCCATCCAGACCTACGGCCGCGACCGTATCGGCGTCGTTCTGGGTACCAGCACTTCGGGCATCGACGAAGCCAGCCAGGGCCTGTCCCATTACATCCGCGAGCAGCAGTTCCCGGCCGAATATGATTACCAGCAACAGGAACTCGGCGCGCCGGCCAGCTTCCTCGCCGACTGGCTGCAACTGAGCGGTCCGGACTATGTGATTTCCACCGCCTGCACCTCCAGCGCCCGAGCACTGATGAGCGCCCAACGCCTGCTCGACCTCGGCGTATGCGACGTGGTGCTGTGTGGCGGCGTCGACAGCCTGTGCAAACTGACCCTCAATGGCTTCTCGGCGCTGGAAGCGGTGAGCGATCAGCGCTGCAACCCGTTCTCAGTGAATCGCAACGGCATCAACATCGGTGAAGCGGCCGTGCTGTTCCTGATGAGCAAGCAGGCTGGTGGCACTCATCCGATTGCTCTACTCGGCAGCGGCGCCAGCTCCGATGCACACCATATTTCCGCGCCGGAACCCTCGGGCCGTGGAGCCCAGCAGGCAATGCGCAAGGCGTTGACCCGAGCCGGGCTGCAACCACAACAAATCAGTTACCTGAACCTGCACGGCACTGCCACCCAGCATAACGACGCCATGGAAAGTCAGGCGGTGGCCGCATTGTTCCCGACCGGTGTGCCCTGCTCTTCTACCAAACCCATGACCGGCCACACCCTCGGCGCCGCTGGCGCGCTGGAAGCGGCGTTCTGCTGGTTGAGCCTGAGCGCAGGCAACCGCGAACGGGCTTTGCCGCCGCATGTGTGGGATGGCCAACCGGACCCTGCGCTGCCCGCCCTGAAATGGGTGACCCCGGCCGATCGCCTGGCGTCCACAGGTCCTCGCTACCTGATGAGCAACTCTTTCGCGTTCGGTGGCAACAACGTCAGCCTGATTATCGGAGACGCCCCATGACTGACTGGCCGCTCGCCGAACTGATCCCCCACGCGGGTGACATGATCCTCATCGACCGAATCCTGGGGTTCGATGAGGAGCAGATTCACACCTGCCTCGCCGTCAAACCCGACGGATTGTTCAACCACCCGGACGGCAGTTTGCCGGCCTGGGTCGGCATCGAACTGATGGCCCAGAGCGTTGCCGCCTTCGCCGGTTGCCATGCACGCCAGCGTGGCGATGCGGTGGAGCTCGGTTTTCTGCTCGGCAGTCGCAAGTTCGAATGCAACGTCGAAAGTTTTCCGGCCGGCACCGAACTGACCATCCACGGCATTCGCTCGCTGGAAGACGACAATGGCATGGGCGTGTTCGAATGCCATATCAATGCGCCTGGCATTCACGCCAGCGCCCGTCTGAACGTGTATCGCCCGCCCCAGGCGGCTCAGTATCTACATGAACCCCAAGGTTCTTCACAAGGAACACAGCCATGACTGAATCCGTACTGGTCACCGGTTCCAGCCGTGGTATCGGCCGCGCCATCGCCTTGCGCCTGGCCCAGGCTGGACACGACATCGTGCTGCACTGCCGCAGCGGCCTGATAGACGCAATAGCGGTACAAGGTGAAATCGAGGCCTTGGGGCGCAAGGCGCGCATCCTGCAATTCGACGTGTCCGACCGTGCCGCCTGCAAAGCCATTCTGGAGGCCGACGTGGAAACCCACGGCGCCTATTACGGTGTGGTACTCAACGCCGGCCTGACCCGTGACGGTGCTTTTCCGGCGCTGAGCGAGGATGATTGGGATGTGGTGATGCGCACCAATCTCGACGGTTTCTACAACGTGCTGCACCCGTTGATGATGCCGATGATCCGTCGTCGCGCTGCCGGGCGGATTGTCTGCATCACCTCGGTGTCCGGTCTGATCGGCAACCGTGGCCAGGTCAACTACAGCGCCTCGAAGGCCGGGCTGATCGGCGCAGCGAAGGCGTTGGCGATCGAACTGGGCAAGCGCAAAATCACCGTCAACTGTGTCGCACCCGGCCTGATCGACACCGCAATGCTCGATGAAAACGTGCCGGTGGAAGAACTGATGAAAATGATCCCTGCGCAGCGCATGGGCACCCCGCAAGAGGTGGCCGGCGCGGTCAATTTCCTGATGTCGGCGGAAGCCTCGTACATCACCCGGCAGGTACTGGCCGTCAATGGAGGCCTGTGTTGATGAAACGCGTCGTCGTCACCGGCATGGCCGGTATCACATCGCTTGGCAGTGACTGGGACACCATCGCCGGGAACTTCGCTGCCAACCGCAGCGGCATCCGCCGGATGGATGAGTGGGATCGTTTCACCGAACTCAACACCCGCCTGGCCGGCCCCATCGATGACTTCAAGGTGCCGAGCCACTGGACCCGCAAGCAGTTGCGCAGCATGGGCCGAGTCTCGCGGCTGGCGGTCGGCGCGGCGGAACAGGCGCTGGCCGACGCCGGATTGTTGGGTGACGAATCGATCAAGGACGGGCGCATGGGCGTCGCTTGTGGCTCGTCCACCGGCAGCACCGACGAGATCAAGGCGTTCGGCAACATGCTGCTCAACTCGGTGGCCGAAGGCCTGAACGCCAACTCCTACGTGCGCATGATGCCGCACACCACGGCGGCCAATATCAGCATCTTCTTCGGCCTTACCGGCCGGCTGATCCCCACCTCCAGCGCCTGCACCAGCGGCAGCCAGGGCATCGGCTACGCGTATGAGGCCATCAAGTTCGGACGCCTGCCGCTGATGCTCGCCGGTGGCGCCGAAGAGCTGTGCCCGACCGAGGCCATGGTCTTCGACGCGCTCTACGCCACCAGCCTGAAAAACGACACCCCGCAAAGCAGCCCACGCCCGTATGACAAGGGGCGCGATGGTCTGGTGATCGGTGAAGGCGGCGGCATGCTGGTGCTCGAAGAACTGGAACACGCCTTGGCACGAGGCGCGCGCATCCATGCCGAGATCGTCGGTTTCGGCAGCAACGCCGACGGCCAGCACACCACCCGTCCGGAGCAAGTCACCATGCGCCGGGCCATGGAACTGGCGCTGGAAGACGCCGGACTCAAACCGTCGGACATCGGCTACGTGAATGGCCACGGCACCGCCACTGAACAAGGCGACATCGCCGAAACGCTGGCCACCAGCAGCCTGTTCGGCGAACACATGCCGATCAGCTCGCAAAAAAGCTTCCTCGGCCACACCCTCGGCGCCTGCGGTGCACTGGAATCCTGGTTCAGCATCGAAATGCTCAACCGCGACCTGTATGCCCACACCCTCAACCTCGACGAAGTCGACCCGCACTGCGGCAAACTCGACTACCTGCGAGGCGAGTTTCGGCAGATGAGCAATCAGTTTGTGATGAACAATAACTTTGCGTTTGGCGGGGTGAATACGTCGTTGATCTTCAAGCGCTGGCTGTAGGAGCTGCCGCAGGCTGCGATCTTTTGATCTTGCCTTTGAACATCAAAAGATCGCAGCCTCGTTGCTCTCGACAGCTCCTACAGAGGAACGCCTATCTCCTTGTGGGAGCGAGCTTGCTCGCGATGGTCGTCAACGATGACGCTTACTGCCTGAATGTACGCGTTGTTTGGACGTTTTTCGCGAGCAGGCTCGCTCCCACAGGCTCATGGCGGATCGAGGTTATCCAACACCCGATTCACTGCCAGTTCCCCCAGCATGATCGACTGCTGAATCCCCAACAGTTTCTGGCCCTGCGACCCTTGTAAATCCCTCGCAAAATCACTCGCCATGACATTCGCCGAAGCCAGCGATACGCACGCGTATTCCAGCAAGGTGTGGTTGTCGATATCAGGGGCGATGAGGAAGATCGGGCTGGGTTGGCGGGGCGCGTCCGGCTCGGTGTCCGGTGGATTAGGCGTATGGGTCATGAGTCAGCGTCCTGAAAATGAAGGGTGGCAGCTGTACGCAGGTTAGTAGACCGGGCCTCGACGAAACCGGCGCGCCCAAGGGCGCCCTGCGCACAGCTACCGTCAAGGGCAGGTATGGACATACCTGCCTATCAGGAGCGCAAATGCGCTTCGTCGGGGACACGGGCTACTAAACCCGATCACTGACCATCAGTGACCCGATTCAAGTTAGCGACGACCCTCAAAGCGCACAAGCCGGCGGATTCTGGAGTAGTTGTAGGTAACGCCGCAAGGCGCTGTAGCCTGTTCGAAGGCTTTCAGAAATGTCTTACGGCCAGCGGTGATGTTTCTGATTTCCTGTAGGAGCGAGCTTGCTCGCGATGATCGTGAACGATGGTGCATGCTTCCTGAGTACACGCGGTGCTCTTTAGTCCATCGCGAGCAAGCTCGCTCCTACAGTGACTCGACCTTGCGCGTGAGCAGTTCGACAAACGCCCGCGCCATCGCCGACTTCTGATCCTTGCGCTGCACCAGCCACACCGCCGACACCGCCGCCGGATCCAGCAACGGTCGATAAACCACGCCATCAATGCGCATCCGCTGGTAAGACGCCGGCAGTACCGACACGCCTAACCCCGCCGCCACCAACCCGATGATGGTCATCGCCTCGCCAGCCTCCTGGGCGAAGTGCGGGCTGAAGCCGGCATCCCGAGCCAGGCTGAGCAATTGTGCGTACAGGCCACTGCCGTAGCTGCGCGGGAAAAACACGAAAGGTTCCAGGGCCAGGGCCGACAGGTACAAGCCTTCTTCACTGTCCTTTACCAGCGGATGCTTGGAGCTGAGTACCGCGACCAGCGGCTCGCGCATCAGCTCGACCACGCTAAGCGAGTCAGGCAGCCCCAATGGCCGCATGATTCCGACTTCGATGGATTCATCCACCAATGCATCGGCCACTTGGGTGCTGCTCATTTCCCGCAGGTTCAGGTGCACCGCCGGGAAACGCTGGCGAAACGAGAAGATCGCCTGGGGGATCGTCGAGTTGAACGGCGCCGACGAGGTAAAGCCGATTTTCAGTTCGCCCAACTCACCCAACTGCGCCCGACGCGCAACATCTGCCGCCTTGTCGACTTGCGCCAGCACCAGACGCGCTTCCTCCAGGAACAACCGACCGGCTTCGCTCAGCTCGACCCGACGATTGGTACGCTCGAACAGTCGCGCGCCGACCTCCTGTTCCAGCGCTTGAATCTGCTGGCTCAACGGCGGTTGAGAGATGCCTAGCACCTGTGCGGCGCGGCCAAAATGCAGTTCTTCGGCGACGGCGATGAAGTAGCGCAGATGACGCAATTCCATGGAAACCCCATTAGGTCGTTAAAGCTATCAAACAGGTCGAACAATATATTGGATTGAATCATTAGCCAGCTATATGCTTTTTTCATTGCCTGACCGGCTGTGCTCTTTTCGAGGTCCAACGTGAAATCTGCTGTCGCTCCACTTGCCCATGAAGTTTCCCCCTCAGCGCTGGACGATGTTGCCGTCGAACTGAAGGAGATCTACATCGAAAAAGGCACACCGGCGTTCATGCGTACGGTGCTGGCGCTGTTCTGCGGTGGCTTCGCGACTTTCGCCCTGCTCTATTGCGTGCAGCCGATGATGCCGCTGTTGTCCCAGGAGTATTCCATCAACGCGGCCCAGAGCAGCCTGATCCTCTCGGTGGCCACCGGCCTGCTCGCCATTGGCCTGCTGATCACCGGCCCGATCTCTGATCGCGTCGGGCGCAAACCGGTGATGGTCGCGGCACTGTTTGCCGCCGCGCTGTGCACCATGGCTAGCGCGATGATGCCGAGCTGGCATGGCGTACTCTTTATGCGCGCATTGATCGGCTTGTCGTTGAGTGGTCTGGCGGCGGTCGCCATGACTTACCTGAGTGAAGAAATCCACCCACAACACATCGGCCTGGCCATGGGCTTGTACATCGCTGGCAATGCGATCGGCGGGATGAGCGGACGCTTGATTACCGGGGTGCTGATCGACTTCGTCAGCTGGCATTCAGCGATGCTGGTGGTCGGTGGCCTGGCGCTGATTGCAGCGGCGGTGTTCTGGAAAATCCTTCCCGAATCGCGCAACTTCCGCGCCCGTTCGCTGCATCCGCGCAGCCTGCTCGACGGTTTCACCATGCACTTTCGCGACGCCGGTCTGCCGCTGCTGTTCCTCGAAGCCTTTGTACTGATGGGGGCGTTCGTCACGCTGTTCAACTACATCGGCTATCGCCTGCTGGCCGAGCCGTACCACATGGAACAGGCTTTCGTCGGCTTGCTTTCGGTGGTGTACCTGTCGGGCATCTATAGTTCGGCGAAAATCGGCTCCCTGGCCGACAAGCTGGGACGGCGAAAAGTGCTTTGGAGCACCATCGTGCTGATGATCGCCGGCCTCGCCCTGACGATGTTCACGCCGCTGCCGCTGGTGATATTCGGCATGTTGGTATTCACCTTCGGCTTCTTCGGCGCCCATTCGGTGGCGAGCAGCTGGATCGGCCGCCGCGCCACCAAGGCCAAGGGACAGGCGTCGTCGCTTTACCTGTTCAGCTACTACGCCGGATCGAGCATCGCCGGCACGGCAGGCGGGGTGTTCTGGCATCTGGGTGGCTGGAACGGCATCGGCCTGTTCATCAGCGGGTTGCTGGTGGTGGCATTGTTGATCGCGTTGAAACTGGCCAAGTTGCCGCCGTTGCGCTAAAGCGGTGAAAGCCGCGCTGCCCCCTTGTGGGAAATGTGGTGGGTATCACTGTCTGAGCACCACCTGCGCGTGCAGCACCGTATCGCGCTTTTCCAGAGTCAGAGATCGCAGCGCAACACCCTCGCGCTCGATCTGGTCCAGCCACGACAACAAGGCCTTGGCGTCGCCGCTGAGGGTCAGGCGCAGCAGGTCGGCGTCGGTGTCCATCTGATGCAATTCCAACCCCGCCGTGGCGGCACTTTCGTTGAGGCGCAGCGACAGGGGTTGGTCGGTAGGTTCGGGAACACTGCTATGGGGCCGCGCTCGTTGCAGCAGAGCCGCCAGTGCCAGTTGGTGTTGATACTGGCGCTCGGCGATCGCCAGCCGTTGCTGCACCGGTTGCCAGATCAGATTGAATGCCGCGACGCTCAGGACAAAAACGCCAAGCACCCGCAACGCCCATTGCTCGCGGGCGGACAGACGCTGCCAACGCAGGATCACCGCCTTCCATGGCGTCATACGTCTTGCTCCATGCTCAACGTCGCTTGAACCCGGTCACGATCCTTGCTCGCGTTGTCGACCCGCACAGGCAAGCCTTGCTGTCGCCCGCGCTCGCGAAGCAGTTCCAGCTCGGCAAAGCTGTTGATTGTCAGCTGGATTTTCCAGCCATCGCCATCACGAAACTCGATGCGCTTGACTTCGACAGGGCTGGCGCCGATGACTTGCTCGACCCGTTTGACCAGGCCGGCGATATGACCGCCCCGAGACTGCGTACCCTGGCCTTGCAGTGCCGTGAGTTGCGCAGCGAGGTCGACGATGCGGGTCTGCTCCGGGTACAGCGCCCTGAACTGCTGTTCACTATGGCTGTAGAGCTGGCGACTTTCATTTTCCAGATAGCGGATTCGCGTTTCACTGGCGCCCCAGTTCAGCAGCAACAGCATCAGTATTGCCACCCCTCCAACCCGCCACGGCAGTGGTCTTCGCTTTTTGGCAAAGTCACCGTGCAGCAGGTTGATTGCTTGCCCATGGCCGTCAATCAGCCATTGATCGACATCCCCCTCACGTTCGTCGCGCCATTGTCTGTCCGATGACAACATCGGCCTGATGAGCGCCAATCCGTCGTCTGACAATGTCAGGCGAGCCGCCAGACCGCCGCCCAGTACCCAGCGACCAAACCACCAAACGCCCAGAGCCTGATCCTGCGGCAAGAGATCGGCATCGACAAAAACGGAGCGCACTTGCACACCTGCCTCGGTCAACAATGTAAGCACAGCGGCAAAGCGCTCGCGGCCAATCACCATCACCGGATAGCGCCCTTGCGCATCGCGGGTACCAACGCTCAGATGCAGCTGCTCGAGCGTCTCGCTCAGTTGCTCTTCAATGGCGAATGCGATGGCTTGTGCATTGGGTCGACGGGCGGAAGGCCACGGCTCGCTGCGCAACCAACTGCACAGTTCCATGGGCAACAGCAGGTCGACGGGATTGCCGTTCAGCGTCTGGGCCGCCTGATTCATAGGCATGAGCTGTCGTTGACCCGTCGATGACCACAGGCAGCAGGGCCAGCCGGCCGATGGCGCGGCCAGTCCTTCGGGCGACAGGTAGAGCCAGGTTTTCATGGGGTTTTCTCTTGGGTATTCGATGGCAGCAAACGTCGTTGCAGGACTTTCAGTCGGCGTGTCTTGGGATCGCGTTCGACATCGGTAGCCAGGCGCAGTCCTCTTTGCCCCAGGGTCACCTCAACGGTGATCCGATACCAGCGACTGCCGATGCCCAGGCCATGACTGCTCAAGCCCAGACCCGATAGCAACGGGTCTTGGGTAAAAGCCTGAACGCTTGGCCAGGGGGATTTCGAGCGCTGGCGCAGCAGGTCTTCAGCCAGTACGGGTTCGACGCCATCGAGCGTGCGCAATATCAGCGCCGGTGCCGTATTGATGTTCAACGCCGCGTCCGTGGGCAGCAGGGCGACCCAGGGTTCCAGTTGACGCAGCCGTTCACCATCGACGCCCGCCAGCAAACGCAGCTGACTCAGCTCTCGCAATACGCCTACCTGCTCAAGCGGCAATGGCGGAAGTTGAAGCACACTCAGCAAACGCGCCCAGCGATTGAGCGTGACCTGATCGATCTGGCCCTGATTCAGCAACGCATTAAGATTGAAGCGTCCGGCCAGGTCTTCAATATCAACGTGGATTTGCGCGTTTTCGATATCCAAGCCAGGCGACTGATCAGGGATCGGATCGCTGTTGTTCTGCTGCATCCGCAACCGTGAAATTGCCCAGGCTTCCCCAGCCGCAGCGAGCTGACGCAGGTGCAACTGCTGCAGCTGCTGCCCGCTGCTTTGCAGCAACGAATGATGGCTGCGCAGCACGCCGCCGATGATCAATAGCGCCAGGCTCATGACCAGCAACACGCTGATCAATGCCACGCCACGTTGCCGTGTCTTCATTTTGGTACACCCGGCAACAACAGCACCCGACGGATCGCGTCGAAACGTCCCGCCGAGACTTCCATTTCCAGCGCCAGCGGCGTCTCCACGCGGCCATCGCCACGCCAGCCCACCTGACCGTCGAACAGCCGCCAGCTCAGGTGCCGAACCTCGTCGAGCAGTTTTTGCCGATGCAGGATCAGCGAGCCTTCTCCCTGGCTCTCGCGCCACAGCACGCCGTTGGCGATTCGATAGGTCAGTGCCTGCCGCTCGCTGCGCGGCTGATCCAGCGGATTTCGCCAATTGCTGCGTTGCAAGTGCAACTGCCCTTGATCAAGCACGATGGGTTGTTCGGTGATGTGCAACAGGTCGCGTTCGATCACGGCCACGGCACGTTGCAGGCTTCGCCACTCCCGCTCATGGGTCATGGTGCCCTGTTGCACGCGCGCCACACCGTCGAACAGCGTCCAACTCGCCAGACCCAGCAAGGCGAAGATCGCAATGGCGATCACCAGCTCGATCAAGGTGAACCCGGCCTGTTTATTCATGAGGTCCGAGTATCCAGCCACTGGCGCGATGCACGGTCTGATCGCGCCCGCTCAGGCTGACATCGACATCGACCTTGAACAGGCGTTCGCGGCTTGCCGCCTGGACGTGTTGCCGAACGACCCAATCGCGACGATCCATCCGCACTATCCGCTGAGACTGTCCAATGTCCAGGCCAGGTTGCAGGCGCAGTTCATTCAATCGGTTGTCCGCCACCCACGCCGCGATAAGCCGTTCCTCGAGGTTGCCGGCTTGCTTCACCACGTATTGGCTCGCCGACAGCACCGCTGTCGCCAGGGTCGCGAAAATTGCCAGCGACACCATGATTTCCAACAAGGTGAAGCCACCCATGGGCGGTACGAAAGACGGCTTAGCCATCGATCCGCACCTCGCCGATACCATCGCTGGACAGGGTCAACCAGCTTCGGCCCCCGGTTTCGAACGTCAAGGTGAACACGCTGGTTTCATCGCTGCTGAGCATCAACAGCTGAGGAGGTCCTTCGTCAGCACCCAAACTCACGAAATACCCGTCGTGATCCAGTCGTGGGCGCAAGTCATCGGGCCATCGATAGAACGCCGTCACCGGTTCCCAGCCGCGCCTGTCAAGCCGCATTGCCCGGTAACCGTCGGTGCTCAACCGTACACCGTACTCCTGACTCTCGAGCACCGCCCGCTCACGCAACTGTCGAATCATCCCCGCGAGGGCTTGCGCTTCTTGGCTGGCCTGACGTGCCGGGTTCATGCCGGTGGCAAAGCTCACCATGCCCACCAGCACACCGATCAACACGATCACGATCATCAATTCCAGCAAGGTAAACCCCCGACAGCGACGCGGCATGCATCACCCCCCGTTGCCGATGTCGGCCGCGTGCCCTTCGCCACCCACCACGCCATCGGAACCGAGGGAGTACAGGTCGTAGGTGCCATCGACCGATTTCACACCGGGGTTGAGGTATTGATAAGGGGTACCCCACGGATCCACGGGCAGGCTTTTCAGGTAACCCTGAGGATTCCAGTTACGCGCCGCCGGCAACCCGGAAGGACGTTTGTGCAACGCCTCCAGTCCCTGCTGCGTCGAGGGGTACTGGAAGTTGTCGAGGCGATACATTTCCAGAGCAGTGGCGATGGCCTGGATATCGGTTTTGGCCGCCGTGACTTTGGCCTGATCAGGACGGCTCATGAACTGGGGCACCACGATGGCCCCCAGGATGCCGATGATGACGACCACCACCATGATTTCGATCAGGGTAAAACCACGCTGGGAAGCGCTGTGACGTAAAGCGTTCATGGGTCAATTCACCAATTGGTTGAGGCTGAGAATGGGTAGCAGGATGGCCAGGACGATCAGCAGCACAATGGCGCCCATCAGCACGAGCATGGCCGGCTCGAACAGGCTCACCACCAGGGAAATGCGCGCCGCCAGGCTGTTTTCCTGTTGTTCGGCGGCGCGGGCCAGCATGCGGTCGAGTTCTCCGGCCCGTTCGCCGCTGGCGATCATGTGCAGCATCATCGGCGGGATGTCGCCGCTCAATTCCAGGCCTCGGGTCAAGGTGCCACCCTCGCGGACCGAGCGGGCGACATCGGCCATGCGCGCACGAATGGTCAGGTTGCCAATGACGGCGGCGGCGATTTCCAGCGCGTCGACCAAAGGCACCGCACTTTTGCCGAGGATCGCCAGCGTGCTGGCAAACCGCGCCGCTTCGATGGCCCGTAGCACTTCGCCAATCACCGGAAGCTTCAACACCAGACGATGCCAGCGCAGCCGCCCTGCCGGCTGGCGAAGGCTCCAGCGCCAGAGGCTGATCAGCATGGCCAAGCCGCCTATCAGCAGCAGCCCATGATTGCGCAAGCCGTCGCTCACGCTGATCAACGCCATGGTCAGCCAAGGCAATGCCTGGCCACTGTCGACGAAAATCTTCACCACGTCCGGCACTACATAACCGAGCAGAAAGCCGACGATCACCACGCTGGTCAGCATCAGGATCAACGGGTACACCAGGGCCATCTGGATTTTCTGTCGCGAGGCCTGACGCGCCTGCGTGTAAGCCGCTAGCTGCTCAAGCACATCACCCAAATGACCGGAGCGCTCACCGGCAGCAACGGTGGCACGAAACAATTCGGGAAACGCTTTGGGAAACAGACCCAACGCTGTGGAAAGGGCATGGCCTTCCATCACCCGACTGCGGACCGCCGATAACAGACCGATAACCTTTCGTTTGGCACTCTGTTTCGCTACCGCCTCAAGGGCTTCCTCAAGCGGCAGACCGGCTTGAACGAGGGTGGACAGTTGCAACGTCAACAGCGCCAGGTCCGCGGCACTGAGGCCTGCGCTGCGTCGCTGCGTTCCCTCGTCGCCACCCCTGGTTTCATGCAATTGGCGCGGCCATAAGCCTTGCTCACGCATCAGCTGCCGGGCATGACGCGGGCTATCCGCCTCAAGCCGGCCCTTGCAACGTCGGCCCTTTGCATCATCAGCGCGGTAATCGAACGTCGGCATGCCTAGTCCTCCTGAGTCACGCGCAGTAACTCATCGAGACTGGTCACGCCGTCCAGCACCCGTTGGCGGCCATCCTGAAACAGGCTGCGTGATACCTTGCGCGTTTCACCCATCAACGCCTGCTCACTGGCGCCTTGATGAATCAGCGTCGAGACGACAGGCGTCACCTCGATCAGCTCATAGATCCCGATCCGCCCGCGATAACCGTGCTGACACTGATCGCACCCCACCGCTCGGAACAGCATCGGCGGTGACGCCGAGTCGAGCCCCAGCCGCTGGCACGCCGCTGCATCCGCGCAGTACGACACCTTGCAATGACCACACAACCTGCGCAGTAAACGCTGGGCCAGAATGCCCACCAAAGACGACGCCAGCAGATAGGCATCGACGCCCATGTCCACCAAACGCGTCACCGCGCCGACCGCACTGTTGGTGTGTAAGGTCGAAAGCACCAAATGCCCGGTCAGCGAAGCCTGGACGGCAATTTCCGCAGTCTCGCGGTCGCGGATTTCACCGACCATCACCACGTCCGGATCCTGTCGCAGAATCGCCCGCAAACCTCGAGCGAAAGTCATGTCGACCTTTGGATTGACCGGCATCTGGCCGATCCCCGGCAAGTGGTATTCGATGGGATCTTCGACCGTAAGAATGTTGCGGGTCTGATCGTTCAGACTGCTCAGCGCGGCATACAGACTGGTGGTTTTCCCGGAGCCGGTGGGTCCGGTAACCAGCAGGATGCCATGGGGTTTGCCCAGCAATCGGCGCAACGCCGCGAGGATGTCGTCCGGCATGCCCAGGCGCTGCAATTCCAGGCGTCCGGCCTGTTTATCGAGCAACCGCAACACCACCCTTTCTCCGTGCGCCGAAGGCAGCGTTGAGACTCGCACATCGACTTCATGCCCTGCCAGCCGCAGGGCCATCCGTCCGTCCTGGGGAATTCGCTTTTCCGCGATGTCCAGCCGCGCCATGACTTTGATCCGCGACACCAGCAGCGTCGCCAGTTCGCGTCTTGGCCGAAGCATTTCACGCAACTGCCCGTCGATGCGCATGCGCACCGACAAGTACTGCTCGAAGGTTTCCAGATGCACGTCGGACGCATGCTCGCGTACAGCCTCGCTGAGCAACGCATTGATCAGACGGATGATCGGCGCATCACCCTGTTGCTCCAGCAGGTCGGCGGTTTTTGGTACCTGGTCCACCAGGCTCAACAGGTCAAGCTCTTCGTCCAGCCCTTGTGCAACCTGCTCGGCGGCGCTCTGCCCTTCGCGATACGCAGCCGCCAGCCGAGCCGCAAACACCTCGGGTTGCAGCAATCGCAGCCGTAGATCCTGGCCACACACGCGACGCGCCTCGGCCACGGCGGTGAGCGGCGTATCGGTGCATATCACCAAGGTCCATTCATCGTCCTCGCGCTCCAGCAGGACACCAAACCTGCGGGCAAACCCGAAAGGCAGCGGCTCGCAAATTACGCTCGAGTCAGTCATGGTGCATTCGGCGCCGGCTGGCGCAAGTCGAGCAGCGGCGCATCGGACACCGGCTCGAACAACTGACGCGCATCGGCGGGAAGGAGCAACGAGTTGTTGTCCCGCGCCCCGCGCTGACTCAGGTCACGCAGCGCGTTGTAACGCTGCTGGCTGACGTCGGTCAGGTCTTCCTTGCTGCGCACGATGGTCGGCCGCAAAAACACCATCAGATTGCTCTTGGTCTGGGTGTCGCGGGTCCAGCGGAACAGGGCGCCGAGGTATGGAATGTCGCGCAGCAGCGGCACCCCGCTTTTCTGGGTGCGCACGCTATCGCGGATCAGGCCGCCAATCACGATGATTTCGCCATCGTCAGCCAGGATGGTGCTCTTGAGCGCCCGTTTGTTGGTGATCAGGTCAGAGGAATCAATGCCCGATACCGAAGGCGCAATGTCCGACACCTCTTGCTCGACTTCCAGGCGCAGGCTGGAGCCGTCGTTGATATAAGGCTTGATCTTCAGGCTGATGCCCACATCCTTGCGTTCGACCGTGGTAAACGGATTGTCCGCGCCGCTGCTGTTGGTGGCGTAGGAACCGGTTTTGAACGGTACGTTCTGACCAACGATGATTTCTGCTTCCTGATTGTCCAGGGTCAGAAGACTCGGCGTGGAGAGCAGATTGCTGCGGGTGTTGCTGGCCAGGGCAGAAATCAACGCACCGAAACGGTCACCGCCCAGCTGCAGAATTGCGCCTTCCGGCGCCGATTTTTTCTCGTCGAATTTCAGTCCGCCGACGATGGGAATATCAGTGCCGGGGAAGTTGATGAAACCCTTGGCATCACCGGTGTTAATGCCCCATTGCACACCCACCGCTTCGGCGATGTCCCCGGAAATTTCGACGATGGCGGCATGGATCAGCACTTGCGCCCGAGGCTGATCCAGCTGTCGCACGATGCTTTCGATGATCTTGACTTGCGCTGGCTCGGCCATCAGCACCAGCGCATTCTGGCTTTCGTCGGCCTTGATCATGAAGGTCGTACCAGAGGACGCTTCCTTCACGCCAGCAAGGGTCGCAGGTGCCTTTCTGCCCTGCCCCATGGATTCCAGAATCTCGGCCAGTTGCCCGGCATCACTATGGCGCAGGCGCAGCACACGGGCGTTATCAGGACTCGCCGTGGCACGGATGTCTAGACCGCGAGCAAGCTCGGTCAAGCGTTGGCGAACTGCAGGGGGGCCGATAAGGATCAGACGGTTGGTCCGATTGTCGGCCAGAACCTGGATCGCGGTGTCGGCGTTGCGTTTGCCTAGAGAAGCCCCCATCAACGACGCCACATCGCCGGCTTGGGCGTGCTGCAATTGAACCACCGCATGCATGTCGCCCTGCCCGGAGTCCAGTTGCCGAACCACTCGGGCAATGCGTTGAACATTGGCGGCCGTGTCCGTCACCACCAGCGCATTGGCCGACACTGACGGGCCGACATAGCCGTTGACCGAGATCAGCGGTCGCACCAGTCCGGCGATGTCTGCGGCGCTGCTGGTATTGAGCTCGATGACCCGGGTGACAAATTGCGAGGCGGTGACGTTTTTTGCGGACCCGCTGCCGGCACGGGTTTTAGCTTCTGCCACTGGCGTAATCAGAATCCGGTCACCCTCGTCGATCACCGTGAAGTTGTGGGCATCGAGCACCGAATAGAACAACCGGCGAACGCCTTCGCGATCAAGGGCCTGGCGAGACATCACGGTGATGCGCCCGGAGACTCTGGGGTCCAGCACCACAGTGATCCCGAGAATGGACGAAATTTCTTCGACGATGTCGCGCAACTCGGCGTTGTTCATCGCCAACTGCCATTTCTCTTGCTCGGCCTGCAACGTGCCCGGCAAGGTCGCTGCTGACAGTACGGCAAGAAGAAGCATGGAGCGCAGGAGCTGCGCGCCAATGAAACTGTTCATGAATTCGATCACTCTGACGGCCCAGTGAGCGGGCGTAGATAACGTGCGGAAGCGGTTGGAGCCTTTACGTTGACTGAGGCTTCGAATGGGTGCAGAAAAGGTGTGGCGTGCGATTGCAGCGTCAGCCGTTCTTCACGGCCCTTGTTCCATAACAGCACTTGATTAGCCTCGACTCGACGCAGAACGCTTCCCCCCGGCAATCGCTCGCCTACCTGATAGAGACGCGGACCTTGAGCGTCGGCCAGCAACGCTTTGGACAATCCATTGCTGACGACAAAACTGGCCTGCAAGGTGAACGGTTCGGTACTGACCTGCGGCGTGGCCTCACTCGCCAAACCAAACACCATCGCCACCCCTGTCGCATCCAGTGGCATACGCTCAGGTGAGGGTGTCGTCGCCGCTACGACCGATGAAGGTCGAGGTAGCTGCTCACGAAAGTGCCACTCCTGCCACACCACAAACACAGTGCAGCCCACCGATAAAACCAACAGGCCAACCACGTTCATTTGCCGGACGAAAAGGATCACCACCTTCAGTGAAAAATTCACGACGGGTTACTCGATGTTCAATAGGGATTTCAACCTTCAGGCAACCCTTCACGGGCTGCCTGAAGTGGCGCGGACTTAAATCTTGTTCCAGGCCATGTGCCAATGCGCACCAATGCCTGGTTCAAAACCGTTGGCGGTGGGGCTGTATTGCTTGCAATAGCCCGATTCAGGGAACGGCTTGCATTCAAAGACTTCGTTGGTCTTCGGTTGCAGCACTTTGGTGCCCGCCTTGTAGTCACTGAGACCTTCAGGGAACACAAAGTCATAGTCGGCACCGGCGCCTTCACCGGTCAGGTTGGTAGTCTGGGTATCCTGGCGTGTAGTGCGGCCATCCAGAGTAGTGCCGACCAGTGTCAGGGTGTGCTTGCCAGGATTACTGCGAACATCCATGACGAGATTGGTAATGCCGCTTTCCGCACGTGCCGCCGTAGATCCGACCGGCTTGTTTTTCTCGTCGAACAAGGTCGCTTCAACGTTCATCTGGCGGTTGGAGATCATGCTGAAGTCGACCTTGACCAGACCTTTTTCCAACACGTATTCGGCTTGCTGGGAGGCTACCGACATGCGCGCAGCAGCGTCTTCTTTCATGTCCAGCTGAACTTCGTAACGGGCTACGCCGCTCTCTTTTTGAGCGTACAAGCTATTGTTGCCCTTGACCGGTTCGATGGCGCCGTTTTCATCACGAACGCCAGCGCGGATGAGGGTGTGAGCCTTGTTGATGGCCTCTGCCAGCTTGAACGACCAGTTGTTCGGCAAACCTTGTTCAGCGGTATCGATGGAAATTTCAACGCTGTATTGCGGGTTTTCGCCGTTGGCCGAGAATGCGCGGGCCTTGACCTTGTCGCCGACCAGTAACTGAGTCGAAGGCGCAATGCTGCCCACGGAGGACCAGCCACCCGGCAGCTCCGGTTCCGCCAGAATGTTCACGTCCGCGGCGTTGTAAAACGCTGCATCGGTGTCGCCGACGGTCCAGATTGCAAGAATCACATGCTGACCGGATTTGTCGGCCGGAATGGTGCAATTGTGTTTGTCGCTGTTGGATGGTTTCTGATTGCCACCGTCTACAGTGCAGAACGGCGTGCTTTCGAAAGTGGCGCGCTTGAGGGATTCGTTCGGGTTCCAGCCGTTGCGGGTAATGAAGTACTCATGTTTGGTCGCAGGGTGCACCGCCGTGTAATGCCATTGGAAATCGATGGTGCGGTCCTTGATTTCCGTCAGATGCCACCGTGTGGCGGACTGTGCGTCCAGAGCGGAGAACAACGAGTGACCGCCGCTCGGAATTTTGCCGTCAACCGGTCCTTGCAACGGAGCACCACCCGTACCGGCCGGGAAACCTTTAAAAGTCTCACCGACACTTTGCGGTTCGTATTGCGCACCACCACAGTTGGTATTCAAGCCTTTCTGGCAAAGCAGCGCACGCGAGGGCGGCACTTCCAGATAGCCATGAGCAGAAGCACCTTGAGACGCCAACATTGTCGATAACAGGATCATTGAAGAAGTGCAGACAGCTAACGCACTTCCCTTGTAAGAAGTATTTTTCATCACATGAGTTCCGGACTACATATCGAAGAGTAAGGCGCGAATTACTGGCGCCGATGTTTGCGATATTGCTCAGCACCGGGCTGGGCAAGGGTCCGAAACCTTACTTGGATGAATGAGTTTTCTATGTAGGGAAAGTCCCTGCTTACAGCAGGAAAAGTCTCTCTACTTCTGTATCCGACAACGGATTAGAAAATCTCTCACAGGATGCGACATCAACTAAACATAAAGTTGAATGGCATAAAAAAGCCTGTCCGGCAGCGGGCCGAACAGGCTTTTCTACAATTCAAGAATTTTACTCGTGATACTGCGCCGACAACTCATGTACCGCGCGCAGGAAAGCACCGGCGTGCTCCGGGTCGACTTCCGGTGTGATGCCATGGCCCAGGTTGAACACGTGGCCGCTGCCCTTGCCATAGCTGGCAAGGATGCGGCCGACTTCGGCGCGGATCGCTTCAGGCTTGGCGTAAAGCACGGTCGGGTCCATGTTGCCTTGCAACGCGACTTTACTGCCGACGCGCTCACGGGCGTTGCCGATATCGCATGTCCAGTCCAGACCCAAGGCATCTGCACCAGCATCGGCGATGCTTTCCAGCCACAGGCCGCCGTTCTTGGTGAACAGGATCACCGGCACCTTGCGACCTTCGTGCTCGCGGATCAGGCCGCTGACGATTTTGCGCATGTAGGCCAGGGAGAACTCCTGGTAGGCCGCCGCTGACAGATTGCCGCCCCAGGTGTCGAAAATCTGCACCGCTTGCGCGCCGGCCAGGATCTGGCCGTTGAGGTAGCTGGTGACCGACTGCGCGAGTTTATCCAGCAGCAGGTGCATGGCTTGTGGGTTGTCGTAGAGCATGGCCTTCGTCTTGCGGAAGTCTTTCGACGAGCCGCCTTCGACCATGTAGGTGGCCAGGGTCCATGGGCTGCCGGAGAAGCCGATCAGCGGCACACGACCATTGAGTTCGCGGCGGATGGTGCTGACAGCGTCCATCACGTAGCCCAGGTCTTTCTGCGGATCGGGAATCGGCAGGGCTTCGATGTCGGCCAGGGTACTGACGACTTTTTTGAAGCGCGGACCTTCACCGGTTTCGAAGTACAGGCCTTGGCCCATGGCATCCGGGATGGTGAGGATGTCGGAGAAGAGGATCGCCGCATCCAGCTGTGGATAACGGTCGAGCGGCTGCATCGTGACTTCGCAAGCGAACGCCGGGTTCATGCACAAGCTCATGAAATCACCGGCCTTGGCGCGGCTGGCGCGGTATTCCGGCAGGTAGCGGCCGGCTTGACGCATCATCCACACAGGGGTGACGTCTACGGGTTGCTTGAGCAGTGCGCGCAGGAAACGGTCGTTCTTCAGGGCAGTCATGTCGGCATCCGGAAAAAAAGTGCGGGCATTTTCTCAGAGCTCGACGCAAAAGGCACGGCAAGCGCCGCACCTTTTGTCTATCGGGTCAATTTGTCGCGGGGGAAAACGGTCTTCGCAACACCACAAAACCATTGTGGGAGCGAGCCTGCTCGCGAAGAGGGCATCAGATTCAACATCTCTATTGACTGATCCACCGCCTTCGCGAGCAGGCTCGCTCCCACAGGTTTACTGCATTTCAGTTTGGAATCGCAGTTTAGACGCCCAGGTAATCCAGGATCCCTTCAGCCGCATTACGGCCTTCGAAGATCGCCGTCACCACCAGATCGGAACCGCGCACCATGTCGCCACCGGCGAAGATTTTCGGGTTGCTGGTCTGGTGCTTGTACTGACCTTGTTCCGGTGCCACGACGCGGCCCTGGCTGTCGGTCTGGATGCTGAACTGCTCGAACCACGGCGCCGGGCTCGGACGGAAACCGAAGGCGATGACCACGGCGTCTGCCGGGATGATCTCTTCGGAGCCCGGGATCGGCTCGGGGCTTCGACGGCCACGGGCGTCCGGTTCGCCAAGGCGGGTCTCGACCACCTTCACGCCTTCGACCTTGTCTTCACCAACGATGGCGATCGGTTGGCGGTTGTAGAGGAATTTCACGCCTTCTTCCTTGGCGTTCTTCACCTCTTTGCGCGAGCCCGGCATGTTCGCTTCGTCACGACGATAGGCACAGGTCACCGATTTGGCACCCTGGCGGATCGAAGTCCGGTTGCAGTCCATGGCCGTGTCGCCACCACCGAGTACCACGACCTTCTTGCCTTTCATGTCGACGAAATCTTCCGGCGACTTTTCAAAGCCCAGGTTGCGGTTGACGTTGGCGATCAGGAAATCCAGCGCGTCATACACGCCCGGCAGATCCTCACCGGCAAAGCCGCCTTTCATGTAGGTGTAGGTGCCCATGCCCATGAACACGGCATCGTATTCTTCGAGCAGTTGCTCCATGGTCACATCCTTGCCCACCTCGGTGTTGAGGCGGAACTCGATGCCCATGCCGGTGAAGACTTCGCGGCGATTGCTCAGCACGGTCTTTTCCAGCTTGAACTCGGGGATGCCAAAGGTCAGCAGGCCGCCGATTTCCGGGTTCTTGTCGAACACCACCGGCGTCACGCCACCGCGCACCAGCACGTCGGCACAGCCCAGGCCCGCAGGACCTGCCCCGATGATGGCGACACGCTTGCCGGTCGGTTTGACCCTGGACATGTCCGGGCGCCAGCCCATGGCGAACGCGGTGTCGGTGATGTACTTCTCCACCGAACCGATGGTCACCGCGCCGAAGCCGTCGTTGAGGGTGCAGGCACCCTCGCACAGACGGTCCTGCGGGCACACCCGGCCGCAAACTTCCGGCAAGGTGTTGGTCTGGTGCGACAGCTCGGCGGCGGCGAGGATGTTGCCCTCCGCCACCAGTTTCAGCCAGTTGGGAATGAAGTTGTGCACCGGGCACTTCCATTCGCAATACGGGTTACCGCAGCCCAGGCAGCGGTGGGCCTGATCGGCCGACTGCTGGGGTTTGAACGGTTCGTAGATTTCCACGAACTCTTTCTTGCGTTGACGCAACAGTTTCTTCTTCGGATCCTTGCGCCCGACCTCGATGAACTGGAAGTCATTATTCAGACGTTCAGCCATTTTAAAACCTCATCAAACTCTTCAGGCGCATATCACTGCGGGTTGGCACGGGTGCTGGAAAGCAACGATTTCAGGGAGGCAGCCTTGGGCTTGACCAACCAGAAACGACGCACGTAATCATCGAGGTTCTCGGCGAGTTCACGACCCCACTCGCTGTCGGTTTCCTCGACGTACTCGTTCAGCACGCGTTGCAGATGGCTACGGTAGGCTTCCATCGCCTCGCCGCTGATACGCTGGATTTCCACCAGTTCGTGGTTGACCCGGTCAACGAAGGTGTTGTCCTGGTCGAGCACGTAGGCGAAACCACCGGTCATGCCAGAGCCGAAGTTGTAACCGGTCTTGCCCAAGACGCAGACGAAACCACCGGTCATGTACTCGCAGCAGTGATCGCCAGTGCCTTCCACCACGGTGTGGGCACCGGAGTTACGCACGGCGAAACGCTCGCCCGCGGTGCCGGCGGCGAACAGCTTGCCGCCCGTGGCGCCGTACAGGCAGGTGTTGCCGATGATGGCACTGTCCTGAGTCTTGTACACGCTGCCCTTGGGCGGAACGATGACCAGTTTGCCGCCGGTCATGCCCTTACCAACGTAGTCGTTGGCATCGCCTTCCAGGTACATGTTCAGGCCACCGGCGTTCCACACACCGAAGCTCTGGCCAGCCGTGCCCTTGAAGCGGAAGGTGATGGGCGCATTGGCCATGCCCTGGTTGCCGTGTTTGCGGGCGATTTCGCCGGAGATCCGCGCGCCGATGGAACGGTCGCAGTTGCAGATATCCAGCTCGAACTCAGCGCCGCTCAGGTCGTTGATTGCCGAGGTGGCCATGTCGACCATTTTCTCGGCCAGCAGGCCCTTGTCGAACGGTGGGTTGCGCTCGACGCCACAGAACTGAGGCTTGTCTGCCGGCACGTGATCGCTGCCCAGCAACGGGGTCAGGTCCAGGTGATGCTGCTTGGCGGTCTGGCCTTCGAGCACTTCCAGCAGATCGGTACGGCCGATCAGCTCTTCAAGGGAGCGCACGCCCAGCTTGGCCAGCCACTCACGGGTTTCTTCGGCGACGTAGGTGAAGAAATTCACCACCATGTCGACGGTACCGATGTAGTGATCCTTGCGCAGCTTCTCGTTCTGAGTCGCAACGCCGGTGGCGCAGTTGTTCAGGTGGCAGATGCGCAGGTATTTGCACCCCAGGGCGATCATCGGCGCGGTGCCAAAGCCGAAGCTTTCAGCGCCGAGGATGGCCGCCTTGATCACGTCGAGGCCGGTTTTCAAGCCACCGTCGGTCTGCACCCGGACTTTGCCGCGCAGATCATTGCCGCGCAGGGTCTGGTGGGTTTCGGCCAGGCCGAGCTCCCACGGAGCGCCCGCGTATTTGATCGAGGTCAGCGGCGAAGCACCGGTGCCGCCGTCGTAGCCGGAAATGGTGATCAGGTCGGCATAGGCCTTGGCCACACCGGCGGCGATGGTGCCGACGCCCGCTTCTGCTACCAGCTTCACCGAGACCAGCGCCTTCGGGTTGACTTGTTTCAGGTCGAAAATCAGCTGCGACAAGTCTTCGATCGAGTAGATGTCGTGGTGCGGCGGTGGCGAAATCAGGGTCACGCCCGGTACCGCGTAACGCAGCTTGGCGATCAGACCGTTGACCTTGCCGCCTGGCAGTTGACCACCTTCGCCGGGCTTGGCGCCCTGGGCGACCTTGATCTGCAGCACTTCGGCGTTGACCAGGTACTCCGGGGTCACACCGAAACGGCCGGTGGCAACCTGCTTGATTTTCGAGCTCTTGATGGTGCCGTAGCGCGCCGGGTCTTCGCCGCCTTCGCCGGAGTTGGAACGCGCACCGAGGCGGTTCATGGCCTCGGCCAGGGCTTCGTGAGCTTCCGGCGACAGGGCGCCCAGCGAGATACCGGCGGAGTCGAAGCGCTTGAGCACCGATTCCAGCGGCTCGATCTCACTCATGTCCAGAGGTGTGTCGAGGGTTTTGACTTTGAGCAAGTCGCGGATCATCGACACCGGGCGGTTGTCCACCAGCGACGTGTATTCCTTGAACTTGCTGTAGTCGCCCTGCTGCACCGCGGCTTGCAGGGTGTTGACCACGTCCGGGTTGTACGCGTGATATTCGCCACCGTGGACGAACTTCAGCAGGCCGCCTTGCTGGATCGGCTTGCGCGGGCTCCAGGCTTCGGTGGCCAGGGCTTTCTGCTCGGCTTCGATGTCGACGAAACGCGCACCCTTGATGCGGCTCGGTACGCCACGGAAGCTCAGGTTGCAGACTTCCTCGGACAGGCCGATGGCTTCGAACAGCTGTGCACCACGGTACGAGGTGATGGTCGAAATGCCCATCTTCGACAGGATCTTGAGCAGGCCTTTGGTGATGCCCTTGCGGTAGTTCTTGAACACCTCATAGAGGTCGCCCAGCACTTCACCGGTGCGGATCAGGTCGCCCAGCACTTCATAAGCCAGGAACGGATAAACCGCCGAGGCGCCGAAACCGATCAGCACCGCGAAGTGATGTGGATCACGAGCGGTCGCGGTTTCCACCAGGATGTTGGAATCGCAACGCAGGCCTTTTTCGGTCAGGCGGTGGTGTACCGCACCGGTCGCCAGGGACGCGTGGATCGGCAGTTTGCCCGGGGCAATGTGACGGTCACTGAGCACGACCTGAGTACGACCGGCGCGTACGGCTTCTTCAGCCTGGTCGGCAACGTTGCGGATCGCCGCCTCGAGGCCGACGCTTTCGTCGTAGTTGAGGTCAATGATCGCGCGCTCGAAGCCCGGACGATCGAGGTTCATCAACGAACGCCACTTGGCCGGGGAAATGACCGGCGAGCTGAGGATCACGCGCGAAGCGTGTTCCGGCGACTCCTGGAAGATGTTGCGCTCGGCACCGAGGCAGATCTCCAGCGACATGACGATGGCTTCACGCAGCGGGTCGATCGGCGGGTTGGTGACCTGCGCGAACTGCTGGCGGAAATAGTCGTACGGCGTGCGCACGCGCTGGGACAGCACGGCCATCGGCGTGTCGTCGCCCATGGAACCCACGGCTTCGTAGCCTTGTTCGCCGAGCGGACGCAACACCTGGTCGCGCTCTTCGAAGGTGACCTGGTACATCTTCATGTATTGCTTGAGCTGATCGACGTCGTAGAACGCCGAACCGTGGTCGTTGTCTTCCATGGTCGCCTGGATGCGCAGGGCATTCTTGCGCAGCCATTGCTTGTACGGATGACGGGACTTCAGGCGGTTGTCGATCGCATCGGTATCGAGGATCTGACCGGTTTCGGTGTCCACGGCAAAGATCTGGCCCGGGCCAACGCGACCTTTGGCAATCACGTCTTCAGGCTGGTAGTTCCAGACACCGATTTCCGACGCCAGGGTGATGAAACCGTTCTTGGTGGTGACCCAACGCGCCGGACGCAGACCGTTACGGTCGAGCAGGCACACCGCGTAGCGACCGTCGGTCATTACCACGCCGGCCGGACCGTCCCACGGTTCCATGTGCATCGAGTTGTACTCGTAGAACGCACGCAGATCCGGGTCCATGGTTTCGACGTTCTGCCACGCGGGCGGAATGATCATCCGCACGCCACGGAACAGGTCGATGCCACCGGTGACCATCAGCTCGAGCATGTTGTCCATGCTGGATGAGTCGGAACCGACACGGTTGACCAGCGGACCGAGCTCTTCGAGATCGGGCATCAGGTCGTTGGCGAACTTGGTGCGACGGGCCACGGCCCAGTTGCGATTGCCGGTGATGGTGTTGATCTCGCCGTTGTGCGCCAGGAAGCGGAACGGTTGAGCCAGCGGCCATTTCGGCAGGGTATTGGTGGAGAAGCGCTGGTGGAACACGCAGATGGCGGTTTTCAGGCGCTCATCGCTCAGGTCTGGATAGAAGGCGGTCAAATCCGCCGGCATCATCAGGCCTTTGTAAATGATGGTCTTGTGGGAAAAGCTGCAGATGTAGTGATCGACGTCGGCAGCGTTGGCCACGGACGATTTACGACGCGAACTGAACAGCTTGATCGCCATTTCCTGGTCGCTCAGACCTTCACCGCCGATGAACACTTGCTCGATCTGCGGCAGGCGCTCAAGGGCCAGGCGGCCGAGGACGCTGGTGTCGATCGGCACTTTTCGCCAGCCGACCAACTGCAGGCCGGCGGCCAGAATCTCGCGGTTCATGTTCGCGCGAGCGGCTTCGGCTTTGACCGGGTCCTGGTTGAAGAAGACCATGCCCACGGCATATTGCTTGGGCATTTCGACGCCGAACGTTTCCTGGGCGATAGCTCGCAGGAACACGTCCGGCTTTTGAATCAGCAGACCGCAACCGTCACCGGTCTTGCCGTCGGCATTAATCCCACCGCGGTGGGTCATGCAGGTCAGGGCCTCGATGGCCGTTTGCAAAAGGGTATGACTGGGCTCGCCCTGCATATGGGCAATCAGGCCGAAACCGCAGTTATCCTTGAATTCATCTGGTTGGTACAGACCTGCTTTCATAGACACTTTCTCACCAGGCTGCCTCTTGTCGAGGCAAATTTCTTTTCAATTCAACCACTTGCCATCCGCGCCGAACGTACGCCAGCTTTGCGGGGACAAAAGGGAGGTCATTGTACACACCGACACTTGGCCCCACAAATTTGACGACGAAATGTCGCAAATCTATGTCGCATTTGTGAAAGGTTTAAAGCGATCTGCTGTGCTAGTCAAAACTTTTTTAATTTTGACCGCAACGACTCAAAGACTACTGTGACGCAGACACCACAACGCACGCGCCCCGAAGGTCGCATGCGTTGCAGAAATTTTGAGGTGCCGGGAGAGAGGCGACCTGGGTAAGGCCGCCGAATCTTCAGCGAGCTGTTGCCAGTTCCTGTTGGACACTGGCGACAGAGCGTGGCCAAGGTTTACCAGCCTGAACCTTCGCTGGCAAGGCCTTGATGGCGGTAACAGCTGCATCGCGGTTGGCGAAGCTACCGTAAGTGATGACGTAAAGCGGTTTGCCGTTGAGGACTTTCTTGAAATAACGGTACTCGCCGCCCTGCTCCTTGACGAAGCTTTGCGCGGTCGCCTCGGAGCTGGTGCCGAGGATCTGTACCACGTAATTACCCGGCGCCTGACCGGCGTACCAGGTACCGCCGGCGGCCTTGGCCGCGGTGGCCGGCTTCTCAGCAGGCTTGGCAGCAGCGGCAACGGCCGGCTTGGCCGGTGCAGGAGCAGGCTTGGCAGCAGGAACCGGCGCCGGCTTGGCGGTAGCGACCTGAGTCGGCGCGGGAGCCGGTTTGGTCACTGGCGTTGGCGTTGGCGTTGGCGTTGGCGCCGGGCCAGCCGGGGCACCCTCAGGTGGCGCGATCGTGGTCACGGTAGGCGGCGTTGCGCTGGAGCCTTCCACCGGCACGCCATCGTCGCCCTCGGTGATGCCACCGGCGGCTTCGGCGAGCGGGCCACGCATGACCGGTTGAGAATTACCGACCAACGGCAGTGGCATCGGTTGCGTGTTGCCGGCGAATTCGACGGCAGGTGCGCCGCCGTTCGACGAACCCTGGCCGAGCGGCAATTGCGCCTGCTCGTTGGCGGGTGCCCCCGCGGTCGGTGTTTTGGTGCGACCCGGCATCAGCCAGGCGGCGGCTACCGCGACCACAACGACGGCGGAAATCGCCAATACGTGTTTCTTCGGCATATTGAACCCCATACTTGGACGCTTGACCGCTGAGCGGCTGGCAATCATGGCTTCGATCATTGCATCGCGGGCGACCTGGTTGATGTTGCCAGGCCAACCGTCGGAGCTTTCGTGAATATCAGAGATCTGATCCGCGGTGAAAAGTTCGATACCCCGACCCGCGCCCTCAAGACGCTGCTCCAGATATTCGCGGGTTTCTTCTTCGGTGTAAGGCTGTAACTCGATGACGTGGAAGCGTTCTTCTTCGAGATGCAAAGCCTCAAGCTGGGCAATGAACGACGACTCGCCGAACAGAAACACATGCGGACGACCTTCCGGCGCACCGGCGGCCAGCGCCATCAAGGCTTCGAGCGCAGACTCGTCGAGTTGCTCGGCATCATCCACCAGCAAATAGACTTCCTGTCCCGTGAGAGCGAGCTGCACCACCTGATCCAGAATGGCACCGATCTCGGCCTGGGCAATGTCCAGCGCCTGGGCGACCTGACGCAGTACGCCAGCCGAATCCCCCGCGCCACGGGCGGAAACCACCACGCTCTGCACCGACTGCTTGTTGGTGCTGGCCACCAGGGCCTGACGCAGCAAGGTCTTGCCACTGCCATGCGGGCCAGTGACTACCAGCAGCAACTGACTGTAGCGCGCCAGGTGATGCAACTGCCCCAGCACCGGTTTGCGCTGGGCCGGGAAAAACTTGAAGCCAGGTACCCGCGGAGCAAAAGGGTCATGACTCAACTGGTAATGGCCAAGGAAAGCCTCGTCGGCATGCAAACTAGTCATTGTGTTCTTATTAACCTTTAAGCTGAGCCAGGGCGCGGTAATCCGCTCCCAGCGTGGCCTGTAGAACCTCTTTCGGATAATCGTCGGTCACCACTGCTTCGCCCATGCGGCGCAGCAGCACCAGGCGCAATCGACCGTCGATCACTTTTTTATCAATTGCCATGTGTTCGAGGAAATCGGCTTCGTTCATCTCTTCAGGCGGGATGACCGGCAGGCCGGCGCGCTGGAACAGGCGAATGCCACGATCGCGGTCATGTTCGCTGATCCAGCCCAGACGTGCGGACATTTCCAACGCCATCACGGTTCCAGCGGCGACCGCTTCGCCATGCAGCCAGACACCGTAACCCATATGGGTTTCGATGGCGTGACCAAAGGTATGACCCAGGTTGAGCGTGGCTCGCACCCCGGTCTCTTTTTCGTCAGCCCCGACGACCGCCGCCTTGGCTGCGCAGGAGCGCTCGATGGCATAAGTCAGTGCTTGTTGATCAAGATTGCGCAACCGATCGACGTTATCTTCGAGCCAGGTCAGGAACGGCTCATCGCAGATCAGTCCGTACTTGATGACTTCGGCCAGGCCCGCGGACAGCTCGCGGGGCGGCAGGGTCTTGAGGGACGCCGTATCGATCAGCACCACGTTCGGCTGGTAGAAAGCGCCAACCATGTTCTTGCCCAGCGGGTGATTGATACCGGTCTTGCCACCCACCGAAGAGTCGACTTGCGACAGCAAGGTGGTCGGGACCTGGATGAAATCGACGCCGCGCTGGTAGCAGGCAGCCGCAAAGCCGGCCATGTCGCCGATCACACCGCCACCGAGTGCGATCACCGTGGTACGGCGGTCATGCCGTGCGGTCAGCAGACCATCGAAAATCAGTTGCAGGGTTTCCCAGGTCTTGAAGGCTTCACCGTCGGGCAGCACCACGGAGATCACTGAGAACTGCGCGAGGCTGCGAGTCAGACGCTCGAGATAGAGCGGCGCAACAGTTTCGTTGGAGATGATGGCTACTTGCCGTCCGCGGATATGCGGGGCCAGCAGCTCGGGCTGATCCAACAAACCTTCGCCAATATGAATCGGGTAGCTGCGCTCGCCTAGATCGACCTTGAGTGTCTGCATGTGTCCCCACAGTGAAGATGGAATCAGGCATCCTGCCTTTGAGTTAACGAATGTCCACGGCCTCTGCTGGTGTGACGCCGTTCGGTAGCTGTTCGCCACAACCTTGAGCGGTCGTGGCAGGACGCCGAGGATAGCGCATTTCGCGCTACGCATTAACGGGGAGGCAGCTGCTGCAAGCGTTCGAGAATATCGAGCACGACCATTCGCGGTGGCCGCTCATCGGTTTCCACCACCAGATCGGCGATTTCCCGATAAAGCGGATCGCGAATTGCCAGCAGATCCCGAAGGGTCTTGGCCGGATCGGCGGTGCGCAACAAGGGTCGATTGCGATCACGGGATGTACGTCCGACCTGCTGCTCGACGGACGCATGCAGATAGACCACCCGTCCGCCGGCATGCAGTGCCCGGCGATTGGCTTCGCGCATGACCGCGCCACCACCAGTCGCCAGCACTACACCGTCGTAATCGCAGAGTTCGGCAATCATTGCCTGCTCGCGGTCACGAAAGCCCGGCTCGCCTTCCTTGTCGAAGATCCATGGGATATTGGCGCCCGTGCGTAATTCAATTTCCTTATCGGAATCTTTGAATGGCAAGCGCAGCTCTTTGGCCAGCAACCGGCCGATGGTGCTTTTTCCAGCACCCATCGGTCCTACAAGAATCAAATTTCGCACAGAATCAACGACTCACAGCAATCGCCTGGTTATTCATGATACGCGGTGTGAGAAACACCAACAGCTCGGATTTTTTCTCCGAAACCACGTCACGCCGGAAAAGGCGGCCAAGATACGGCACATCGCCAAGAAATGGCACCTTATCTACAACCTTGCTTTGAGTATTTGAGAAAACGCCACCAATGACGATGGTCTCGCCATCGTTGACCAGAACCTTGGCGTTGACCTCGTTTTTCTTGATGGGCGGCACATCCTGCACCTTGTTCAGGTAGTCCGGTTCGTCCTTGGTGACCTTGACCTCCATGATGATCCGGTTGTCCGGGGTGATCTGCGGCGTCACCTCAAGCGACAGCGAAGCTTCCTTGAAGGACACCGAGGTAGCGCCGCTGGAACTGGCTTCCTGATAGGGAATTTCGGTGCCCTTGAGGATCTTGGCGGTCTCCTTGTCCGAGGTGACTACCTTGGGTTGCGAAACAATTTCGCCGTTGCCGGTTTTTTCCATCGCCGTCAGCTCCAGATCAAGCAACACGTTATCGGTGATGAACGCGATGCCGATACCCGAGGTATTCCCTGCAGCCCCCAGGTCGACGAACGGCGTATTGGTGCTGGTGCTTCCCGGCGTGCCGATGGTTGTGGAACCGTTCGCACCGTTACTGACGCCGGATGTGTTCCAGTTGCCTTTGTTCTGGATCGAACCGCCCCAGCGCACGCCGAGACTCTTGTCATAGTCGACGTTGGCTTCGACGATACGCGCCTCGATCATCACCTGTCGTACCGGGATATCCAGTTGTGCCACGATTCGACGCAGTTCATCGAGCCGATCCTGGGTCTGGTAGGCAATGATGTTGTTGGTCCGCTCATCGACAGTGATCGATCCCCGCTCGTCGACCTTTGCCTCGGCGCTGGTCACCGACTGGAACAGCTTGGCGATATCGGCAGCCTTGGCGTAATTGACCTGAAGCAACTCGCGCCGCAATGGCGCCAACTCCTCGATCTGCTTCTGCGACTCCAGTTCCTGACGTTCCCGGGCGGCGATTTCATCGGCCGGCGCCACCAGCAGGACGTTACCGATCCTGCGCTTGTCCAACCCCTTGGTTTTCAACACCAGATCCAGCGCCTGATCCCACGGCACGTTTTGCAAACGCAGGGTGATGCCCCCTTGCACCGTGTCACTGGCCACCAGATTGAGATTGGTGAAGTCGGCGATTAGTTGCAGTACCGAGCGCACATCGATGTCCTGGAAGTTCAGCGAGAGCTTTTCACCACTGTAGGCGTAGCGGTCGGCATTGCGCTTTTGCAGTTCATCGACCGCCATCGGGCGAATGCTGACAGTCAGCTTGTTGTCGGTCTGATAGGTCGAATAGTCGAAGGCACCGCCGGCTTCGATCGTGATCGTGGCCCTCTCACCTGTGGCGCCGGCATCGACGAACTGCACCGGCGTGGCGAAATCCTTGACGTCCAGGCGAACGCGCAGTGGCTCGGGCAATCGGGTCCTGGCGAAACTCAGGACGATCTTGCCATCACGTTCCTGTATGTCTGGCGCAATGGATGGGTCCGACAAATCGATCACCACATTGCCTTCGCCCTGGGTGCCGCGCTGAAAATCCACTGCGCGGATGGCCTTCGTCGTCGACGCAAGCCCACGCGCCGGGGCCGCCGCGGCTGGTGGCCTGGGCGGTGTACTTTTGGCACCCTGGCCCACCATCACAAACAGGTTGTTGCCTTCGACCCGTGTGTTGTAAGGGGTCAACTGGGTCAGATTGATGATCAGTCGCGTGCGATCCTTGGCTTCGGCCACTGTCGCACTTCGGGCATTGCCACTGCCCAGCTCGCGCGTTTTGTTCGCCAGCTGACTGACGACACCGGGCAAGTCCAGCGCGATCCGCGCAGGGGACTCCGTCGTATAGCCATGGGGTATCGGAGGTTGTTCATCGAACACCAGCTTTAACTCGACTCGGTCCCCAGGCAGCGAGGCGACATCCACGGCCTTGAGGTTGACCGCTTGTACCATCGGCGACAGCAGCGCTATCCATAGCGACACTCCGAGGGTGGAGAAAATCCTGCTCATCATTCGAGTTCCACTATGTATGTTCTTTCAAAGGAATGGTCCGCGGCCTTTCCAGCCAGGCGCCTTCGCCGTCGGGGACGATTTCGACCACATCGACTTGTGAGGCGCTGATGGCGACAATCCGACCATCGTTGCGCCCCAGATAATCTCCGACTTTCAGCCGATGCACCCCGCCGGCCCCGCGCAGCAGCGCAAAGGAGCCTGTTGCATTGGAGATCGTGCCGACCATTTCAAACTGCTCGATGTTGAAACCTTCGAGGTATTGCCTGACCCGATCGGGGTCGGGCTTGACGTTGCGCGAGCCTTGTCCCTGCCCGGCCAGGTCGATTCTGACTTGCCGGGAAAACGGGCTGCGCAGGTTGGCGGCGTTGTAAGTGAATGAGGGGTAAGACAGGAATGTCGGCGTTGGTTCAATCTTGCCCGGCGCCTGCAGGCGCCTATCGTTCATGTAAGCATCGAGATCACTGACGTCATCGCTGCCACCACAACCGGCCAGGACGACCAAGGCCACGACCATGGAAAAGACACGAATCGGGCTCATGGGTGCAGCCCCTTGTCGTTATAGCGATAAGTCTTGGCCAGGACGCTCATGCGCAGCTTCGGCCCGCCGTCGGGATTTGCCGGCGCCAGGTCGAAATCATGCAGAGTGACGATACGCGGCAGGCCGGCTACACCGCTGACGAAAGTGGCCAGGTCGTGATAGGCGCCGGTGACGGTAATCTGGATAGGCAGTTCGATGTAGAACGGCTGGGTGACTTCCGGCAATAGTTTGATCTCTTCAAACTCCAGGCCGCTGCCCAAGCCGGTACGGGTGATGTCTTCAAGCAGGCCGGGCACTTCGGTGTCACTGGGCAGTTGCCGCAGCAGCACGCCAAAGGCGTTCTCCATCTCCTTCATCTGCTGGGTGTAAAGCTCCAGATTCGCCGCCATATGGGCCTTGGTGGCAAATTGCTCCTTGAGGGTCGATTCTTCCTCGCGCTTGAGATGGAGCTGACTCTCAAGCCCGCTCGTGGATAAGCTGTAACCGACTGCCAATACCAGAACCATGAGCAGTGCGCCCACTAAGACCTTGATCGCGGGCGGCCAGGAACCGATGTTGTTAGTGTCCAGATCGTTGATGTCGATCTTGCGCAAGCCTTCGAACCAGTCGGACAGACTCATTTTCCGTCCTCCAGGGCTGCAGGCTGAGTCTGACGAACGGTCAACCGGAAAACATTGGCCTGGTCCAGTTGGCCGGCGGTGGTTGCCTTTACTTCCGTCAGGCTGGGCGCGTCGAACCAGTCGGAGGCATCCAGATTGCGCATCAGGTCGGAAACACGGTTATTGGATTCTGCCGCACCGGTGATGGACAAGGTCTTGCCAGCCATTTTCACTTCGGTGAAGTAGACCCCTTCAGGCAGGGTCCGCGCCAACTGATCAAAAATTCGCCCACTGATCGGCCGGTTGCCCTGCAAGTCCTGGATGATGCGCATGCGCTCGACCAGTTGCTGGCGACGAATCTTGAGTTCACTGATCTGCTTGATCCGCTCATCGACCACGACGATTTGCTTGCCAATGTAATCGTTGCGAGCAATCTGCCGATTGATGGCGGCATTGATCGCCTGATTTGCGATCAATACAGCGCCAACCGCCCCTGCCAGTGCGCCGACCAGAATCAATAAAAACCGCTTGCGGCGCCTTTCACGTTGCTCCTCGCGCCAGGGTAAAAGATTGATCCGCGCCATCAGTCGAAACTCCTGAGGGCGAGCCCGCAGGCGATCATCAGGGCCGGCGCGTCACTGGCCAATGCTGCAGCATTGACCTTACTGCTCAGCGCCATGTCGACAAACGGATTGGCCACCTGCGTCGGCGTGCCCAATTGCTGCTCGATCAACTGACCCAGTCCGCAGACAGACGCCGTGCCGCCCGCCAACAAAATGTGGTCGACCGAGTGATATTGACCAGAGGCAAAGAAAAACTGCAATGAACGCGAAACCTGCTGCACCAATGCTTCGCGAAACGGCTGCAACACCTCACTGATGTAATCGTCAGGCAACCCGCCCTGCTTCTTCGCCAGCCCCGCCTGCTCAACGGTCAGGCCATATCGACGCTGTATCTCTTCGGTCAACTGTCGACCGCCGAACAATTGCTCCCGGGTGTAGATGATTCGCCCGCCGAGCAGCACGCTCAGGGTGGTCATGGTGGCGCCGATGTCGACCACCGCCACCAGCCTTCCCTCGGAGATGGCCGATCGATTCACCAGCAGGCCGAAGGATCGCTCCAGGGCATAGGCCTCCACGTCGACCACACGGGCGGTCAGGCCAGCCAGGGTCAGCGCCGCTTCACGGACTTCTACGTTCTCCTTGCGACAGGCCGCGAGCAGCACGCTAACCCGTTCAGGGTTGCGTGCTGATGCGCCCTGAACCTCGAAATCGATAGCGACTTCGTCCAAGGGATAAGGGATGTACTGATCGGCCTCGATCTTCAGCTGGTTTTCCATCTCGTCGTCGGAAAGACCTGCATCCATCTCGATGGTCTTGGTGATCACTGCCGACCCGGCAACGGCCACGGCGACGTTCTTGAGACTGGTTCTGGCCTTGATCAGCACACGAGAGAGCGCCAGGCCCACACCTTCGAGTTCGGCGATGTTTTTCTCGACAACCGCGCTGGCAGGCAGCGGTTCGACCGCATAGGCTTCGACCCGATAGCGCTCGCCATGACGGCTCAGCTCAAGAAGTTTTACCGATGTGGAACTGATGTCGATACCCAAAAGCGTGTTGGCTTTTTTGTTGAAGAGTCCTGGCACTCGCAATTCCCTATGACTATCCGTGAGTTACGGACTCTGTAATGTGTGTTGCGTTCAATCCACCCGTCTTGACAACAGCCTTCAATGACGCCCGAGGTGGAAAAATGCTTATAATGCCCAGCGTTTTTTTCCGGTTTTTCTCAAGCGCGGGTCGTTCGCCTTTAGCCTGAACCCTGATGCCTAATTCATTTTTTGCCCTGGATATCCAAAAGCCTTGATTCGTCTGCTGAAATTTTTCGGTTGGTCCATCGTCGCGGTTTTCTGCGGACTGCTTCTGGGTCTGAGCGGGGCGTTTCTTTACCTTAGCCCCGGTTTGCCGTCGGTGGAGGCGCTGAGAAGCATCCAGTTGCAGATTCCATTGCGGGTCTACAGCAGCGACAACAAGTTGATCGCAGAGTTTGGCGAAATGCGCCGTACTCCCATCCGTTTCGCCGACATTCCCCCCAATTTCATCAATGCGTTACTAAGTGCTGAAGACGACAATTTCGCCAATCACTATGGCGTCGACCCCAGCAGCCTGATGCGGGCCGCCACCCAGCTGGTCAAAAGCGGTCACATTCAGTCCGGCGGCAGCACCATCACCATGCAGGTAGCGAAGAACTTCTTCCTGACCAGCGAGCGCAGCTTTTCGCGCAAAACCACTGAAATCCTCCTGGCCTTGCAGATCGAACGGCAGTTGACCAAGGACGAAATCCTCGAGCTTTACGTCAACAAGATCTATCTGGGCAACCGCGCCTACGGCATCGAGGCGGCGGCGCAGGTTTACTATGGCAAGTCGATTCGTGACGTCAGCCTGGCGCAGATGGCCATGATCGCCGGCCTGCCAAAAGCCCCGTCACGCTTCAACCCGCTCGCTAACCCCGCACGCAGCAAGGAGCGACGTGACTGGATCCTGGGGCGCATGTACAAGCTCGGAAAAATCACCGAAGCCGATTACACCGCCGCGATCAACGAACCGCTGAACGCCAGCTACCACGTGCCGACACCGGAAGTGAACGCCCCTTACATCGCCGAGATGGCTCGCGCCGAAATGGTCGGCCGCTATGGCAGCGACGCGTACACCGAAGGCTTCCGCGTCACCACCACGGTGCCGAGCAACCTTCAGGAAATGGCCAACACCGCCCTCCATGAAGGCCTGATGACCTATGATCAGCGTCATGGCTATCGCGGCCCTGAATCACGCCTGCCGGGCAAGACCCGCGAGGCGTGGGCCACCGAACTGACCAAGCAGCGCACCATCAGCAGCCTTGAGCCGGCCATCGTCACCCAGGTCGACAAGAACGGCCTGCAGGTTCTGACTCGAACCGGCAGCGAGCATGTGAACTGGGACACCATGAAGTGGGCTCGCCCATTCCTGAACACCAACAGCATGGGACCCAATCCGAAGCAGCCGTCGGATGTAGCCCAGGTCGGCGACCTGATTCGCGTTCAGCGCCAGCCGGACAACTCGTTGAAGTTCAGCCAGATCCCCCAAGCCCAAGGCGCGCTGGTATCCCTCGACCCACAGAACGGTGCGATCCGCGCGCTGGTCGGCGGTTTTGCCTTCGAGCAGAGCAACTACAACCGCGCATTGCAGGCCAAGCGCCAGCCGGGTTCGAGTTTCAAGCCATTCGTCTACAGCGCCGCGCTGGATAACGGCTATACCGCCGCCAGCCTGGTGAACGACGCACCGATCGTGTTCGTCGATGAGTATCTGGACAAGGTCTGGCGCCCGAAAAACGACACCAACACCTTCCTCGGCCCGATCCGTCTGCGCGAAGCGTTGTACAAGTCGCGCAACCTGGTGTCGATCCGCCTGCTGCAAGCACTGGGCGTCGACCGCACCATCGACTACATCAGCAAGTTCGGTTTCAACAAACAGGACTTGCCGCGCAACCTGTCCCTGGCCCTCGGCACCGCCACCCTGACCCCGATGGAAATCGCCACCGGCTGGAGCACCTTCGCCAACGGCGGCTACAAGATCACCCCGTACATCATCGACAAGGTCGAAAGCCGCAATGGCGATACGCTGTTTGTCGCTAATCCGCCGAGCGTTCCGAAGGGTGGTGTCGCCAGCGATGGTATTGCTGCGCCAGTCGCTGAAGCCTTTACGGTCAATGCCACGCCAGGTGAAACCCTGACCGCCCAACCGGCGCCTCAGGCTCCAGCGGTGGCTGAGCGCATCGTCGACGGCCGCACCACCTACATTCTCAACAGCATGCTCGAGGATGTGATCAAACTCGGCACCGGCCGCCGCGCCCTGGCCCTTGGCCGCAGCGACATTGCCGGCAAGACAGGCACCACCAACGAATCCAAGGACGCCTGGTTCTCCGGCTACAACGCCGATTATGTAACCACGGTCTGGACCGGTTTCGACCAGCCCGAAAGCCTGGGCCGCAAGGAATTCGGCGGAACAGTCGCGCTGCCAATCTGGATGAACTACATGGGCGCCGCGCTCAAAGACCTGCCGCCTCATACGCAACCAGAACCGGAAGGCATCCTGAGCCTGCGGGTCGACCCGATCAGCGGCCGTGCGGCGACTCCAGGCACGCCAGGGGCGTATTTCGAACTGTTCAAGGCCGAAGACACGCCACCGTCGGTGAATGAACTGGGCAATGGCAATGCACCAGGCAGCCCGCTGCCAGCGGACGAAGCGGCGCCGATCGATTTGTTCTGATCGGAGTCAAAAAAGCCCTGCCCTCGAGAGAGTCGCAGGGCTTTTTACTGCCTGCCAGTTTTGCAGTGAATGACCGGGCTCTTCGCGGGCAAGCCCGCTCCCACAATGAATATCAGCGTGCTGAATTTCTATTAAGCAACAGAGATACCTGTGGGAGCGGGCTTGCCCGCGAAGAGGCCCTTCCATCCAGCGCAAATCTTCAAGCACAAAAAAACCCCGACTCAATACGAACCGGGGCTTTCGGTTGAAGCACTACAACGACTTAGCCGTTGAACACGTCATCCACGCTTTTGAGCGGGTAGTTCTTCGGATACGGCAGGGTTGCCACACCGGTCTCGATCGCAGCCTTGGCCACTGCGTCGGAGATCAGGGTGATCAGACGGGCATCCATTGGCTTCGGAATGATGTACTCACGACCGAATTCCAGTTTGATGCCGCCGTAGGCGTCGCACACTTCCTGAGGAACCGGCAGCTTGGCCAGTTCGCGCAAGGCATTGGCTGCAGCCACCTTCATCTCTTCGTTGATGCGCTTGGCGCGAACGTCCAAGGCGCCACGGAAGATGAACGGGAAGCCCAGTACGTTGTTGACCTGGTTCGGGTAATCCGAACGGCCGGTGGCCATGATCACGTCGCTACGGGTAGCGTGCGCCAGTTCCGGGGAGATTTCCGGATCCGGGTTCGAGCAAGCAAACACGATCGGGTTGGCTGCCATCGACAGCAGGCCTTCAGCGCTCAGCAGGTTCGGGCCGGACAGGCCGACGAACACGTCTGCGCCTTGCAAGGCGTCAGCCAGGGTGCGCTTGTCGGTCGCGTGAGCGAAGACAGCCTTGTACTGGTTCAGATCGTCACGGCCGGAGTGGATCACGCCGGTACGGTCGATCATGTAGATGTTTTCGATGTTGGCGCCCATGCTCACCAGCAACTTCATGCAGGAGATGGCGGCAGCGCCGGCACCCAGGCAGACGATCTTGGCTTCCGGCAGGGTTTTGCCGGCGATTTCCAGGGCGTTGATCATGCCGGCCGCGGTGACGATTGCGGTGCCGTGCTGGTCATCGTGGAAAACCGGAATGTCGCACTGCTCGATCAGAGCGCGTTCGATCTCAAAGCACTCAGGCGCCTTGATGTCTTCCAGGTTGATGCCACCGAACGTGATGGAGATGCGCTTGACGGTGTCGATGAAGGCTTGCGGGCTTTCGGAGTCGACTTCGATGTCGAAGACGTCAATGCCGGCGAAACGCTTGAACAGAACGCCCTTGCCTTCCATCACTGGCTTGGAGGCCAGTGGGCCGAGGTTACCCAGGCCGAGAATCGCGGTGCCATCGGAAATGACTGCAACCAGGTTGCCTTTGCCGGTGTATTTGTAGGCCAGTTCAGGATCGCGGGCGATTTCGCGTACTGGTTCGGCTACGCCGGGGCTGTAGGCCAGCGACAGGTCGCGGGCTGTAGCGGTGGCCTTGGTGAGCTCGACGCTCAGCTTCCCTGGACGAGGATTGGCGTGATATTCGAGAGCGGCAGTTTTCAGATCAGACATGTGGGCATTCCGCTTTTACTGTTGGACAGACTGGTCAGCGAGGATACGCGCCTCACAAAATCCCCACAAGACTGACCGGTCACCCCTGTCAACTGCCCTGCCCTACGACTTTTGGCCAAGAGCCGCGGAACACAAGGGATAGACTGTTCACAATCAATGCAAAAAATGTCTACAATTTTTTATCGCTGCACCCATTCAAGCATCGCCGGGTCCGTCAGCGGCAACATCCAGCGCGCCTGTCCCTCCTTGAGCCCACCACGGCGCGAACGATCCAGTACCCAACCGCGCGCCTCGATTTGCCTGCCTTCGAGCTTTTCAAGCGAGGCCGCATCGAAGCGAGTGAGCAAATTGGGTGCAACGCGCAATACAACCGAATCCTGCAACTCGATCCAAACGCCGCCACGATTGCGCTGAACCTTGCTCACACGGCCGCTGAGCACAGCAAAACCGGCCGCGCTGATCTGATCCGCTTTCAGTACAGGTGATTGACGCCACAGACCTAGCCCGGCTTGGCGGGCAGCGCGTTCCGCAGCTTGCTGACAGCCGACCAAATCGACATTGGGAGCGACCGCCACCAGAAAACCGAGGCCTTCGGCGAGCATTTGCGCTTCGAGGTTGGCACCGTTGGCACCGTAGACGTGGGCCAGGGTCCGACCATAGCGGTCTTTGCTTTCTTTACCGGGCAGTAAAGCGACTTGCCCGTCGCTCGCCGCCACCAAGGCTTCGAGACGCTTGCGCGCAGCCACGGCGAACGGCTCATCGGAACGGCCTTGCTTGCCCAACTCCGGCGTATTCAAGCCGATCATGCGTACATTGCGACCATCGCTCAGGCGCAGCGTATCGCCATCCACCACCCGCTGCACCGCGACGGATGTCAGGCCGCCCGGCGCCGGGCAGAAGGCCTGGGCAGCGGATAGCCAAATCGCGGACACAAAAAAGGCGCCCGCAAGGGACGCCTTTTTCATCAGCATGGAAAAACCCGAACGGCTTCCCAAGTTGATCGGCCTTAGGCCTTTTTCGCGCCGAAAGCACCGAAACGGTCGGCGAAGCGCTGAACGCGGCCGCCAGTGTCCAGAGTCTTCTGCTTACCGGTGTAGAACGGGTGGCATTCGTTGCAAACGTCGATCGCCAGGGCTTTGCCGAAGGTCGAACGGGTTTCGAACTTGTTGCCGCAGCTGCAGGTAACAGCAACTGCTGGGTATTCTGGATGGATATCAGCTTTCATGGTGTCTTCCTCGGGCTAGCGTGCCGCCACCCAACACTATTGTTGAATACCGCACGTAATTAGGCCGCGGATTCTACCAGACAATCCTGATCACGCAAGCTGTCACTCAGACCGACCGTCTGCTAGGCTCCCGACCCTATGCGCCACCCCAGTGGGAGCGAGCCGGCTCTCGAAAGCGGTGCATCAGACAACAGAAATGCTGGCTGATACCCCCTCTTCGCGAGCAGGTCACTCCCACAGGTTATGAGATTGCCCCCTGCTTCTATTTTGTCCGCTGATCGAGAACCCCCCGCGTGCCCGACGCCATATTGCGCCTAGCCCTGCCTTCGCCCCTGCGCCGCCTGTTCGACTACCGCGCGCCGGCTGGCGTCCTGCGCGCCCAGTTGCATCCTGGCATGCGCTTGCGGGTGCCGTTCGGGCGCCGGGAGATGATCGGGATTCTGGTAGAAGTCACCGATACCAGCGAAGTGCCAGCAGAGAAACTCAAACCGGCATTGGCACTGCTGGACGCCACGCCCCCCCTGCCCCCCACGCTGTTCAAGCTGTGCCTGTGGACTGCCCAGTATTACCAGCACAGCCTCGGCGATACGCTGAGCTGGGCGCTACCGGTATTGCTGCGTCAGGGTGAACTGGCCGAAGCCCGCCAGGAACGGTTCTGGTCCGCCGCTCCCGGTGCCAGCCTCGATGATCCGCGCATCGCCCGCGCCCCGCGCCAGCGTGAAGCCCTGGCAACACTGGCCCAACATCCCCATGGTGTCGCCCATCAGTTGCTGAGCAAACTGATGCTGAGCAAGGACAGCCTCGATCTGTTGCTGGCCAAGGACCTGGTGCGAGTCGAAGTCCGCAGGCACGCCCCCGGCGCCCGCCACGAGCATTGGCTGGCCCAACCGGAGTTACCACTCAACCCGGAACAACGCGCCGCCTGTGAGGCGATTCGCGCTGGTTTCGACAGTTATCACGCATTCCTTCTCGCCGGCGTCACCGGCAGCGGCAAGACCGAAGTGTATTTGCAGCTGATCCGCGAAACCCTGGAGGCCGGCAAACAGGCGCTGGTGCTGATTCCGGAAATCAACCTGGGCCCGCAAACCCTGGCGCGCTTCGAACAGCGTTTCAATGCGCGCATCGCGCTGATCCACTCAGCGGTGAATGATCGCGAACGCCTCGACGCCTGGCTCGCCGCCCGCGACGGTGAGGCCGACATCATTATCGGCACCCGCTCGGCGCTATTCACGCCAATGAAAAACCCGGGGCTGATCATCATTGATGAAGAGCACGACGGCTCTTATAAGCAGCAGGAAGGATTGCGCTATCACGCCAGGGATTTGGCACTGGTGCGTGCCCGGCAAGAAAACATTCCGATTGTGCTCGGATCGGCCACTCCGTCACTGGAAAGCCTGCAGAACGCCTACACCGGCCGATACGGCCTGCTACGCCTGAATGAACGTGCCGGCGGCGCCAAGCAGCCGCGCTTCCTGCGCCTGGATGTGAAAAGCCGTCCGCTGGACAGTGGTATTTCCGGGCCGATGCAACAAGCCATCGGCCAGACCCTGGCTGCCGGCCAGCAAGTGCTGGTATTCCTCAATCGCCGCGGCTTCGCCCCGACGCTGCTTTGCCACGACTGCGGCTGGATGTCCGAATGCCAGCGCTGCGACGCACGCATGACCGTGCACCAACGCTATGGCGAACTGCGCTGCCACCATTGCGGCTACGTCGAGCGCGTGCCGCGCCAGTGCCCAAAGTGCAACAAGGTCGATTTGCGCCCGGTGGGGGCCGGCACCGAACGGGCCGAAGAGCGCTTGGGCATCCTGTTCCCGGACTACCCCGTATTACGGGTCGACCGGGACAGCACGTCGCGCAAGGACGCAATGAATCAACTGTTCGCAACGATCCAAAAGGGCCAGCCATGCATCCTGGTGGGCACGCAAATGCTCGCCAAGGGCCACCACTTTCCAAGGGTGACCCTAGTGTCGATTCTCGATGCCGATGGCGGGCTGTTCTCCGGTGACTTCCGCGCCAGTGAGCGCATGGCGCAATTGATCGTCCAGGTCGCCGGGCGCGCCGGTCGGGCCGAGGAACCGGGCAAAGTGATCATCCAGACGCACCTGGCCGACCACCCACTGCTGGTGCAATTGACCGAGCAGGGCTATTTCGCATTTGCGGAGCAGGCCTTGAGCGAACGTCGCGCGGCGGGCCTGCCGCCGTTCGCGCACTTGGCGCTACTGCGGGCCGAAGCACACAAACCGGGTCAGGCCGAAGGCTTTCTCGATGAAGCGTGCAGCGAGGCCGAACGCTTGCTGGCCGAACAGAAACTGACCGGAATCGAACTGCTGGGGCCGGTGCCCGCACCGATGGAGCGCCGGGCCGGGCGCTATCGTGCGCAGCTGTTGTTACAGGCTACCGCCCGCTCCCCCTTGCACCGATTGCTTGCCAGCTGGTTGCTGGTGCTGGAGCAAATGCCGAGCGGGCGGGCGGTGCGCTGGTCTTTGGATGTCGATCCCGTGGATTTGTATTGATTTCAAGATCGCCTTCGCGAGCCGGCCCGCTCCCACAAGTGTCCGCATTCCAATAGGGGAGCGAGCCTACTCGCGAAGGGGCCAGATTTGTCACCACATATCCATAACCCGCCCGCTATAGTTGGCAAGCCCGCCTTGGCAACGGATAATGCCCAGTTTTTCCACCAGCGCATCGAAGCGCCCGCCGCGCCTGCGGTTGAAAGAGAAGACCATGAAAGACACCATTCGCCAGCTGATCCAACAAGCCATCACCCAACTCGTCAACGAAGGTGTGTTGCCTGAAGGCCTGTCGCCGGCGATCCAGGTGGAGAACTCCCGCGACAAGACCCACGGTGACTTCGCCAGCAATATCGCCATGATGCTGGCCAAACCTGCGGGCATGAAGCCGCGCGATCTGGCGGAAAAAATCATCGCCGCGCTGCCGGCCGACGAAAACGTCACCAAGACCGAAATCGCCGGTCCGGGCTTCCTGAACTTCTTCCAGAACACCCAGGCCCTGGCCACCCGCCTGGACGCCGCCCTCGCCGATGCACACATCGGCGTACGCAAGGCCGGCCCGGTACAGCGCACGGTGGTTGACCTCTCGGCACCGAACCTGGCCAAAGAGATGCACGTCGGTCACTTGCGCTCGACCATCATTGGCGATGGCGTGGCTCGCGTTCTGGAGTTCCTCGGCGATACCGTGATCCGTCAGAACCACGTCGGCGACTGGGGCACCCAGTTCGGCATGCTGATGGCTTACCTGCAGGAAAACCCGATCACCAGCGACGAGTTGTCGGACCTGGAAAACTTCTACCGCGCCGCCAAGCAACGCTTCGACGAATCCGAAGAGTTCGCCGACCGGGCCCGCGGCCTGGTGGTCAAGCTGCAGGCCGGCGATGCCGATTGCCTGGCGCTGTGGACCAAGTTCAAGGACATTTCGCTGTCCCATTGCCAGAAAATCTACGAACTGCTGAACGTCAAGCTGACCATGGCCGACGTGATGGGCGAAAGCGCTTACAACGACGATCTGATCAACGTGGTCAACGATCTGAAAGCCGCCGGCATGCTGGTCGAAAGCAACGGCGCCCAGTGCGTGTTCCTCGACGAATTCAAGAACGCCGACGGCGATCCGCTGCCGGTGATCATCGTCAAGGCTGACGGCGGCTACCTCTACGCCACCACCGACCTGGCCGCCGTGCGCTACCGTAGCGGCAAACTCAAGGCCGATCGCGCCCTGTACTTCGTCGACCAGCGTCAGGCCCTGCACTTCCAGCAAGTGTTCGCCGTGGCGCGCAAGGCCGGTTTCGTGACGCACCCGATGGAAATGGAACACATGGGCTTCGGCACCATGAACGGCGCCGATGGCCGTCCGTTCAAAACCCGTGACGGCGGCACCGTGAAGCTGATCGACCTGCTGACCGAAGCCCAGGAACGCGCCTACACCCTGGTCAAGGACAAGAACCCGGAGCTGGCCGAAGCCGACCTGCGCAACATCGCCAAGGTCGTGGGCATCGGCGCGGTGAAGTACGCCGACCTGTCCAAGCACCGCACCAGCGACTACAGCTTCAACTTCGACCTGATGCTGAATTTCGAAGGCAACACTGCGCCGTACCTGCTGTACGCCTATACCCGTGTGGCCGGTGTATTCCGCAAACTGGGCAAGGACTTCAGTGAGGTCGAGGGCCAGATCGTTCTCGAAGCTGCGCACGAACACGAACTGGCGGCGAAACTCGCGCAGTTCGGCGAAGTGCTGAACAATGTGTCGGAGAAAGGCACACCGCACATTCTCTGCACTTACCTGTACGACGTCGCCGGCCTGTTCTCCAGCTTCTACGAGAACTGCCCGATCCTCGCCGCCGACACTCCGGAACAAATGCAGAGCCGTCTGCGCCTCGCCGCGCTGACCGGGCGCACTCTCAAGCAAGGCCTGGAACTCTTGGGCCTGGAAACTCTGGAGCGTATGTAAGTTGGCTGCCAAGAAAAAACCTGCACCCAAGCGTGGCGCCAGCCGTTACCAAGCTCCGGCAAAGCAACCGATCCCGGGTTGGCTGTGGATGGCTATCGGCCTGACAGTCGGTGCCTTCATCGTGTTCCTGATGAAGCTGGAACCGGGCAAGGGCAGCGACACGGTCAAACGCGAGAAGGTCGAGCAGCAACAGAAAGCCACCAAGATCGCCGAAGCCAACAAGACCCCGCCGAGCCCGACGCAACCGGTGAAGCCGAAGTACGACTTCTACACCCTGCTGCCGGAGTCGGAAGTCATCGTGCCGCCGGATGCTGTGCCGGAAAAAACCTTGCCGACGCCACAAGTGCCTGCCATTCCGACCACGCCGGTGACCCCGGCGGAAGCGGCGAAAATCGACACAGCCCGCGCTCAGGCTGCTTTGGCGGGGATCACGCCGCCGCCGGCACCGCCCGTCACCAAGGCCGCGCCAGTGACCAGGTTCTTCCTGCAGGCCGGTTCGTTCCGCAAGGAATCTGACGCGGATAAGGTACGCGCGCAGATCATCCTGCTCGGCCAGGCGGTGGCGGTAGAGTCCGGCACAGTCAAGGACGAGACCTGGTATCGGGTATTGGTGGGACCGTTCAGCAATCGTGAACAGCTGACCACTGCACAGAAGCAACTCTCTGGTGCCGGTTTCAGCAACCTGTTGTTACAACAACGCCAGAGCCGCTGACCCCCTTCAGAAATACCGCGTCATCGTTCATCGCCAGCAGGCTGGCTCCCACAGGTTTTGCACAGCCCCTGTGGGAGCCAGCCTGCTGGCGATGGCGTCATGTCCAACACCACATATCCCCGTTTGACAAACACCACTCGTCCCCTCTCCCGCCCCGCAGTTGAAATCCTCTCCACCACCCCCATATGTATCGGGATAAGGCACTTTCGCCCCGCTGCGTGGAGACTCTTCCCTTGACCACCATCGTTTCAGTCCGCCGCCACGGCAAAGTCGTCATGGGCGGCGACGGCCAGGTATCCCTCGGCAATACCGTGATGAAAGGCAACGCCAAGAAGGTCCGTCGCCTGTACCACGGCGAAGTCCTTGCCGGTTTTGCCGGTGCCACGGCTGACGCCTTTACCCTTTTCGAACGTTTCGAGGGTCAACTGGAGAAACATCAGGGCCACCTGGTTCGTGCCGCCGTCGAACTCGCCAAGGAGTGGCGCACCGATCGCACCCTCAGCCGCCTCGAAGCCATGCTCGCAGTCGCCAACAAAGACGCCTCCCTGATCATCACCGGCAATGGCGATGTGGTCGAACCTGAACATGGCCTGATCGCCATGGGCTCCGGTGGTGCCTTTGCCCAGGCCGCCGCCAGCGCACTGCTGAAAAAAACCGACCTGTCCGCCCGGGAAATCGTCGAGACCGCACTCGGCATCGCCGGCGACATCTGCGTATTCACCAACCACACCCAGACCATTGAGGAGCAGGACTGCGCCAAAGGCGACGAGTAAGTCTGTTTCGGCCAAGCGCCACGACTCCTCTTGTTCAAAGTCCGTCAAATATTATGTCCATGACTCCCCGTGAAATCGTCCACGAACTCAATCGCCATATCATTGGCCAGGACGACGCCAAGCGCGCCGTCGCCATTGCCCTGCGCAATCGCTGGCGCCGGATGCAGCTGCCTGAAGAGCTGCGCGTTGAAGTAACCCCGAAAAACATCCTGATGATCGGCCCGACCGGTGTCGGTAAAACCGAGATCGCCCGTCGTCTGGCCAAGCTGGCCAATGCGCCGTTCATCAAGGTCGAAGCGACCAAGTTCACCGAAGTCGGCTATGTCGGCCGTGACGTCGAGTCGATCATTCGCGACCTGGCCGATGCAGCGATCAAGCTGCTGCGCGAGCAGGAAATCACCAAGGTTCGCCACCGCGCCGAAGACGCCGCCGAAGAGCGCATCCTCGACGCGTTGTTGCCACCGGCCCGCATGGGTTTCAGCAGCGACGATGCCCCGACGACCGATTCCAACACCCGTCAGCTGTTCCGCAAGCGCCTGCGCGAAGGTCAGCTGGACGACAAGGAAATCGAGATCGAAGTCGCCGAAATGTCCGGCGTCGATATCTCCGCGCCACCGGGCATGGAAGAGATGACCAACCAGTTGCAGAGCCTGTTCGCCAACATGGGCAAGGGCAAACGCAAGAGCCGCAAGCTCAAGGTCAAGGAAGCGCTGAAACTGGTGCGCGACGAAGAAGCCAGCCGCCTGGTCAACGACGAAGAGCTGAAAGCCAAGGCGCTGGAAGCGGTCGAGCAGCACGGCATCGTGTTCATCGACGAAATCGACAAGGTGGCCAAGCGCGGCAATGTCGGTGGCGCCGATGTGTCCCGTGAAGGCGTACAACGCGATCTGCTGCCACTGATCGAAGGCTGCACCGTGAACACCAAACTGGGCATGGTCAAGACCGACCACATCTTGTTCATTGCTTCCGGCGCGTTCCACTTGAGCAAGCCGAGCGACCTGGTACCGGAGCTGCAAGGCCGCCTGCCGATTCGGGTAGAACTCAAAGCACTTTCTCCACAAGACTTCGAGCGCATTCTCAGCGAGCCGCACGCATCGCTCACCGAGCAGTACTGCGCGCTGCTGAAAACCGAAGGCCTGACCATCGAGTTCCAGCCGGACGGTATCAAGCGCCTGGCGGAGATCGCCTGGCAGGTCAACGAAAAAACCGAAAACATCGGTGCCCGTCGCTTGCACACCCTCCTCGAGCGCCTGCTCGAAGAAGTATCGTTCAGCGCCGGCGACCTGGCCAGCGCCCACGATGACAAGGCGATCCTGATCGACGCCGACTATGTCAACAACCACCTGGGCGAATTGGCGCAGAACGAAGACCTGTCTCGTTATATCCTGTAAGCCATACTTACGGTAATCGCGGACCCTGTGGGAGCGGGCTTGCTCGCGAAGACGGAGTTTCAGTCGACATAAACGTTGACTGTCACACCGCTTTCGCGAGCAAGCCCGCTCCCACATTGGGTGCCGCACAGAGACGGACATATGGCCATGACCCAACTTCCCACCGACATCAAGTTGCACAAAGCCTCGAAAACCCTGACGCTCAAGTACGCGTCCGGCGAGGAATACACCCTGCCCGCCGAGTTCCTGCGCGTGCACTCTCCTTCCGCCGAGGTCCAGGGCCACGGCAAACCTATCCTGCAATTTGGCAAGATCAACGTAGGCCTGTCCAAGATAGAACCGGCCGGTCAGTACGCACTGAAATTGACCTTTGACGATGGCCACGACAGCGGCCTGTTCACCTGGGAATACCTCTACGAACTGGGGCGTCGTTACGACGCACTCTGGGAGGATTATCTGGCTGAGCTCAAAGCCGCCGGAAAAACCCGCGACCCTAACGAATCTGTCGTCAAGCTGATGCTCTAACCCAAGCCTTTTGCTCATTAGAAGGCATTTTCTAATTCCATCTGTTTGAATGCTCCGCTTCGATGCCGGTGATTGGCCTGCTTGCGAAAAAAATTAAACTCGGGTAACCAATGGAGCTGGCAAGTTCCCTGCAGTGCTCTCTGCGAAGAAAAAGCAGCAATGCAGAATTAACGGTCACCCGAGCAGCAGTACCTGGAATTGGTTGTGTGACTGCACAGCGGGACCGGGTACTCGTCTCAGGACAATGGAGCGTCGTAGATGAGTAACAAGAATAACGATGACTTGAAGTATCAGGCCTCGGAAAACACCTTGGGACTGAATCCTGTCGTTGGGCTGCGTGGAAAGGATCTACTGGCTTCTGCTCGAATGGTGCTCAGGCAAGCCATCAAACAACCGGTGCACAGCGCCAGGCATGTCGCGCATTTCGGCCTGGAACTCAAGAACGTGTTGTTCGGCAAGTCCGAGCTGCAACCGACCAGCGACGATCGCCGCTTCGCCGATCCAGCCTGGAGCCAGAACCCGCTCTACAAACGTTATTTGCAAACCTACCTGGCGTGGCGCAAGGAACTCCACGACTGGATCGACGACAGCAACCTCTCGGCCAAGGACGTCGCCCGCGGGCACTTCGTGATCAACCTCGTGACCGAAGCCATGGCCCCGACCAATACGGCGGCCAACCCGGCAGCGGTCAAGCGCTTCTTCGAAACCGGCGGCAAGAGCCTGCTCGACGGCCTCTCGCATCTGGCCAAGGACATGGTGCATAACGGCGGCATGCCGAGCCAGGTCAACATGGGTGCGTTCGAAGTCGGCAAGACCCTGGGCGTGACCGAAGGCGCGGTGGTGTTCCGCAACGATGTGCTGGAGCTGATCCAGTACAAACCGATCACCGAGCAGGTTCACGAACGTCCGTTGCTGGTGGTGCCGCCGCAGATCAACAAGTTCTATGTTTTCGACCTGAGCCCGGACAAGAGCCTGGCGCGCTTCTGCCTGCGCAACAATGTGCAGACCTTCATCGTCAGCTGGCGCAACCCGACCAAGGAGCAGCGCGAGTGGGGCCTGTCGACCTACATCGAGGCGCTCAAGGAAGCGGTCGATGTGGTCACCGCCATCACCGGAAGCAAAGACGTGAACATGCTCGGCGCCTGCTCCGGCGGCATCACCTGCACCGCGCTGCTGGGCCACTACGCTGCGATCGGCGAGAACAAGGTCAACGCCCTCACCCTACTGGTGAGCGTGCTGGATACCACCCTGGACAGCGATGTAGCCCTGTTCGTCGACGAGCAAACCCTCGAGGCAGCCAAGCGCCACTCGTATCAGGCCGGCGTGCTGGAAGGTCGCGACATGGCCAAGGTCTTTGCCTGGATGCGCCCCAACGACTTGATCTGGAACTACTGGGTCAATAACTACCTGCTGGGCAACGAGCCACCGGTTTTCGACATCCTGTTCTGGAACAACGACACCACGCGATTGCCGGCAGCGTTCCACGGCGATCTGATCGAAATGTTCAAAAACAATCCTTTGATCCGCCCGAATGCACTGGAGGTGTGCGGTACCGCCATCGACCTCAAGCAAGTGACGGCCGATATCTTTTCCCTGGCCGGCACCAACGACCACATCACCCCGTGGAAGTCTTGCTACAAGTCGGCGCAGTTGTTCGGCGGCAATGTTGAATTTGTGCTGTCCAGCAGCGGGCACATCCAGAGCATCCTGAACCCGCCGGGCAACCCGAAATCCCGTTACATGACCAGCACCGAAATGGCAGACAGTGCCGAGCAGTGGCAAGAGAACTCCACCAAACACACCGATTCCTGGTGGCTGCACTGGCAAGCCTGGCAGGCCCAGCGCTCGGGCGAGCTGAAAAAGGCCCCGGCAAAACTGGGCAACAAGGCTTATCCGGCAGGCGAAGCATCGCCGGGTACTTACGTGCATGAACGGTAACTGACACACCCCGCCCCACTGTGGGAGCGGGCTTGCTCGCGAATGCGGTTGAACATTCAACATCGAGGTCGACTGACCCGACGCTTTCGCGAGCAGGCTCGCTCCCACAGGGACTCGGGGATGAATTCATAAACAGGGCTAGAGCATGCCGCAACCGTTCATATTCCGTACCGTCGACCTGGATGGCCAGACCCTCCGCACGGCGGTGCGCCCCGGCAAGCCTCACTTGACGCCCTTGCTGATCTTCAACGGCATTGGCGCCAACCTGGAGCTGGTGTTTCCGTTCGTCGCTGCGCTGGACCCGGACCTGGAAGTCATCGCTTTCGACGTTCCCGGTGTCGGTGGTTCGTCGACGCCCAATCGCCCCTATCGCTTTCCCAGCCTGGCGAAGCTCACGGCACGCATGCTCGACTACCTCGACTACGGGCAGGTCAATGTAATTGGTGTCTCCTGGGGTGGCGCCCTGGCCCAACAGTTCGCCTATGACTATCCGGAGCGCTGCAAGAAGCTTGTACTGGCAGCGACGGCGGCGGGCGCGGTGATGGTGCCGGGCAAACCGAAAGTGCTGTGGATGATGGCCAGCCCTCGGCGCTACATCCAGCCTTCACACGTGATCCGGATTGCACCGATGATCTACGGCGGCTCGTTCCGGCGCGATCCCACGCTCGCTGCCAGCCACGCAGCCAAGGTGCGTTCGGCAGGCAAGCTTGGGTACTACTGGCAGCTGTTCGCCGGTCTCGGCTGGACCAGCATTCACTGGCTGCACAAGATCAACCAGCCGACCCTGGTCCTGGCCGGCGACGACGATCCGCTGATCCCGCTGGTCAACATGCGCTTGCTGGCATGGCGGATTCCCAACGCCCAGTTGCACATCATCGATGACGGCCATCTGTTCCTGATTACCCGGGCCGAAGCCGTGGCGCCGATCATCATGAAGTTCCTTGAGGAAGAGCGCCAGCGTGCGGTCATGCACCCGCATCCGTCACCATTGGGCGGTTAACCGACGCATTGTCGGTCGGCAGGACGCCGCGCCGCGCAACAACCCGCTACAGCGTCTATGGTGTTCTGGTTCGGTTGTTTGTTTTTGGCCTGAAGACGAAGGAGTGTTGACTCATGCGTGACAAACCAGCGCGGGACTTTTTGCCCACTCCCGCCGCGTTCATCAACGCACAGAGTGCGATTACCGGCCTGCGCGGGCGGGATCTGTTTTCGACCCTGCGCAGCGTCGCTGCCCATGGTTTGCGCAACCCGGTGCACAGCGCCCGGCATGCCCTGAAACTGGGCGGCCAACTGGGCCGCGTACTGCTCGGTGAAACCCTGCACCCGACCAACCCGCAGGACAGCCGTTTCGCCGACCCGGCATGGAGCCTCAACCCGTTTTATCGCCGCAGCCTGCAGGCCTACCTGAGCTGGCAGAAGCAGGTCAAAAGCTGGATCGACGAGAGCAACATGAGCCCGGACGATCGTGCCCGCGCGCACTTTGCGTTCGCCCTGCTCAACGATGCCGTGTCGCCGTCCAACAGCTTGCTCAATCCGCTGGCGATCAAAGAGATCTTCAACTCGGGTGGTAACAGCCTGGTGCGCGGGATCAGCCATCTGGTGGACGACTTCCTGCACAACGATGGCCTGCCCCGGCAGGTCACCAAGCAGGCCTTCGAAGTCGGCAAGACCGTCGCGACCACCACTGGCGCGGTAGTGTTTCGCAACGAACTGCTGGAATTGATCCAGTACAAGCCGATGAGCGAAAAGCAGTATTCAAAACCGCTGTTGGTGGTGCCGCCGCAGATCAACAAGTTCTACATTTTCGACCTGAGCCCCCACAACAGCTTCGTCCAGTTCGCGCTCAAAAATGGCCTGCAAACCTTCGTGATCAGTTGGCGCAATCCGGATGTGCGCCACCGCGAATGGGGTCTGTCGACCTACGTTGAAGCGGTGGAAGAAGCCATGAATGTCTGCCGGGCGATCACCGGTGCCCGCGAGGTCAATCTGATGGGCGCCTGTGCCGGCGGGCTGACCATTGCCGCGCTGCAAGGTCATCTGCAGGCCAAGCGCCAGTTGCGGCGAGTGTCCAGTGCGACCTACCTGGTGAGCCTGCTCGACAGCCAACTGGATACGCCGGCGACCCTGTTTGCTGACGAACAGACCCTGGAAGCCGCCAAGCGCCGCTCCTATCAGAAAGGTGTGCTCGACGGCCGGGACATGGCCAAGGTCTTTGCCTGGATGCGCCCCAACGACTTGATCTGGAGTTACTTCGTCAACAACTACCTGCTGGGCAAGGAGCCACCGGCGTTCGACATTCTCTACTGGAACAACGACAACACGCGCCTGCCGGCAGCCCTGCATGGCGACTTGCTGGACTTCTTCAAGCACAACCCGCTGAGCCATCCGGGCGGCCTCGAAGTGTGCGGCACGCCGATCGATTTGCAGAAGGTCACTGTCGACAGCTTCAGCGTGGCGGGCATCAACGACCACATCACCCCATGGGATGCAGTCTATCGCTCGACGCTGCTGCTGGGGGGCGACCGCCGCTTCGTGCTGTCCAACAGCGGTCACGTGCAGAGCATTCTCAATCCGCCAAGCAACCCCAAGGCCAATTACGTCGAGGGCGCCAAACTGAGCAGCGACCCACGGGCCTGGTACTACGACGCCAAGCAAGTCGACGGCAGTTGGTGGACGCAATGGCTGGGCTGGATTCAGGAACGCTCGGGTGCGCAAAAGGAAACCCTGATGACCCTCGGCAACCAGAACTATCCACCGATGGAGGCGGCGCCCGGTACTTACGTGCGCGTGCGCTGACGTTCAAACGACCCACGGCCGCTACCGGCCGTGGCATGACCCGAACATTAAGAAGACTGGATGAAAACCCGCGACCGCATCCTCGAATGTGCCCTGCAATTGTTCAATCAGAAGGGCGAACCGAACGTCTCCACCATGGAAGTCGCCAACGAAATGGGCATCAGCCCGGGCAACCTCTACTACCACTTCCACGGCAAGGAGCCGTTGATTCTCGGGTTGTTCGAGCGCTTCCAGGCCGAACTGTCCCCCCTGCTCGATCCACCCGCCGACGTCGAACTGTCCCCCGAGGATTACTGGCTATTCCTGCACCTGATCGTCGAGCGCCTGGCCCATTACCGCTTTCTGTTCCAGGACCTGTCGAATCTGGCCGGACGCCTGCCAAAACTGGCCAAGGGTATTCGCAACTTGCTCAATGGGCTCAAACGCACATTGGCTTCGCTGCTGGCACGATTGAAAGCTCAGGGGCAATTGGTCAGCGACACCCAGGCCTTGGGCCAACTGGTGGAACAGATCACCATGACTTTATTGTTCTCGCTGGACTATCAGCGGATTCTCGATCGAGAAGGTGAAGTGAGGCTGGTGGTGTACCAGATCATGATGCTGGTGGCGCCGCATCTGTTGCCGCCGATCAAGGTGGCGACCGAACAAATGGCGCTTCAGTACCTCGAAGAACATTAAGATCTTTTTCAATCCTCAAACAAAAACGCCCGACCTTGGCAGGCCGGGCGTTTTTTTGGAGCCCTGAAGAATCAGGACTGACTGGTTGGCGTCGATGGAGCTGGCGCGGCAGTCGGGGTCACAGCAGGGGTCGGCGCGGTAGCGGAGTTCGATGCGCTGACCGGAGCGGCCGGGGTTGCCGGTTTGGCGGCTGCCACTGCCGGTTTTGGTGCGGCGGCTTTTGGAGCGGCCGGCTTTTTCACTGCTGGCTTCTTCGCGGCGGCAGGTTTTGCTGCAGGTTTCGCGGCTGCGGTTTTTGCTGCTGCAGGCTTGGCAGCAGGTTTCGCTGCCGGTTTAGCCGCGGCTTTTGCTGCTACCGGTTTGGCTGCAGTCTTGGCAGCAGGTTTTGCCGCAGCCGTTTTGGCAGCGGGTTTAGCCGCCGCTTTGGCCAGTGGCTTGGCTGCGGATTTGGCGGCCGGTTTGGCAGCGGGTTTGGCTGCCGCGGTTTTCGCCGCAACAGGCGCAACCTTGGCACCGGTCAGTTTTTCGATTTGCTTGGTGAGGGTATCGACCTTGCTGTGCAGTGCCTTGACCTCATTGCGGCTCGGCACGCCCAGACGCGAAATGGCGCTGTTCAGACGCTTGTCGAAAGCCCCTTCCAGCTCATCCCACTTGCCCAGCGCCTTGTCTTTCACGCCGCTGATGCGCGACTTGGCCGAAGAGGCAGAGCCCTTGGCGCTGTCCTTGGCAGTGTCGACTTTCTTGCCAATCGCCTTCTCGGCCTTCTCGCCGTCTTTAACCAATGCATCGAAGATTTTGCTGCCGTCAGTGTCGATCTTCGAGTACACGCCTAAACCAGCCAGCCAGATCTTGCGGGAGTAGTCTTCGACTTTCCCGATCCACGAGCTGCCTTCTTTTTCGGTGTTCTTTTTAACAGCCATCCCGTTCTCCTTAAGATTTACGCGCGACGCGTTCGAGCAATGCCGTCAGCTCATCGAGCTTGACAGAGAGTGTCTCCACGTCATGTTTAGACGGAATGCCGATACGATTCAAGGCACTTGCAACACGCGAGTCAAAAGCCTTCTCGACCTTGTCGAGCTGAACTTCAACCTTGCCCTTGAATGTACTCACTTCGTTCTTGGCTTCATCGATCTCGGCATTGGCCGCTTCGAGCTTCTCGGCAACTGCTCTTTTTCCTTTCGTTTCAACAGTTTGACCAGCCTTGATCAACTCTTGAAAGTACTCGCTGCCCTCTTGGCCAACCTTGGCGTAGGCGCCCAGGCCTGCCAGCCAGATCTTGCGGGCATACGATTTGACGTCGCCCAGAGCGGTAGTCGAAGCGTCGATTTTTTTCTTCAAAATAACTTTGGCCATGGTGCACCTCACGCGCAGAAGGTTTGAGGAACTGCCCGCGAAAGTGTCGGGCTCCGGCACAAAGTAGGGAGAAAAATTAGAAACGGCACCCTAACAACTGACATGAAACTTTGGGCACACCACAAACAAATTTGGGAGCCAGCCTGCTGGCGATAGCGATTTATCCATCAACACCAATGTTGACTGATGCACCGTCATCGCCAGCAGGCTGGCTCCCACAGGGGATGTGGTTCGACTCGGAAATCAGACGAGCGCTTTATCCAGCGCCTTTTCGATTTCCGATTTGATCATGCCGCTCATGGCCGACATCATCAGGCCCAACTCCACATCGACCCTGATCGAGCCCTCGCTTACATACACGGCACCTTTCACACCCGGGCGCGTCAGGTTCAGGGTGTCGCCGGACCATTGCGGCGCCAGGCCATACTGGTCGGAGAGTTTCTGCGCCAGCTTGTCAGCCTTCTCGCGTGCCGCTTCCTTACCCAGGCCGTGGGCACGCTCAACACTAATACGGGCCATCGATTGACTCCTGTTCTATGAATACTGATTCGGTGGGTCCTGACCGCTGCTGCGGCAAAACGTCCCGAGGTTGACCCATCTTACCTTCAGCCTTGCCAAGACAAAGCATCCCATGGGGATTAGAATGTCGCGCATTCTCTTTTGGTGACAGCGATATGACTGATCAGCGCAAAGGCAACGATGCCGAACCCACCACTCACTTCGGCTTCAAAAACGTTCCGGAAAGCCAGAAAGCGGAAAAAGTCGCTGAGGTTTTCCATTCGGTAGCCGCCAAGTACGACTTGATGAACGACCTCCTGTCGGGCGGCATGCACCGTCTGTGGAAGCGTTTCGCGATCGAACTGTCGGGCGTGCGCACCGGCAACCGCGTGCTGGACATCGCTGGTGGCACCGGTGACCTGACCCGCAAGTTTTCCCACCTGGTAGGCCCGACCGGCCAAGTGGTGCTGGCCGACATCAACGAGTCCATGCTCAAGGTCGGTCGTGACCGTCTGCTGGACCTGGGTGTGGCCGGCAACGTCGAATTCGTCCAGGCCGATGCGGAAAAACTGCCGTTCCCGGACAACCATTTCGACTGCGTGACCATCGCCTTCGGCCTGCGCAACGTGACGCACAAGGAAGACGCCCTGCGCTCGATGCTGCGTGTACTCAAGCCCGGCGGCCGCCTGCTGGTGCTGGAGTTCTCCAAGCCGACCAACGCGCTGATGTCCAAGGCCTACGACGCCTACTCGTTCGCCTTCATGCCGCTGATGGGCAAGCTGATCACCAATGATTCGGAAAGCTATCGCTACTTGGCCGAATCGATCCGCATGCACCCGAACCAGGAAACCCTGAAGTCGATGATGGTCGAGGCCGGTTTCGATCGCGTGACCTATCACAACATGACCGCAGGCATCGTCGCCTTGCATCGCGGCATCAAACCCTGATGCTGCTCGCCGGCCTGCTCGCCAGCGTTGAACTCGGTCTGAACCGGGTGCTGCGACTCGACAGCACGGCGCTGCCGCGGCTCGCGCATTTGAGCGGCAAAGTGATTGCCGTCGATTGCCGCAGTCCGGCGCTGCAACTGTTCATCCTGCCCAGCGATGAAGGCCTGATGCTCGCCTCCCAATGGGATACCGGCGCCGATTGCACCTTGCGTGCACCGGCCTCCAGCCTGCTGAAACTGGCGATGAGCAAGGACAAGACGGCGGTGCTGCATGCACCCGAAGTCGAGCTCGATGGCGACAGCGGTGTGCTGCTGGAACTGGCGGCTATCCTGCAGGACCTCGAGCTGGACTGGGAGTATGAACTCTCACGCTGGCTCGGCCCCGTCGCCACACAACTGGTCGGCGGCCACCTGCGCAGCCGCGCCCGCTGGTATCAACAAGGATTTGCCAGCCTCAACCAGAACCTCGCCGAATACCTGGCCGAAGAGTCGCGCACCCTTGTCGGGCAGCGCGAAGCTGAAGCCCGATTCAGTGAACTGGACCGGATCAAACTCGATCTGGAACGACTTGAGGCGCGTTTCGAGCGCCTTTCCCGATCCCTCGACCCAAGCGATAACGCATGAAGCTGCTTGCCGTCCGCCGTCTGTTGCGCATCCAGCGCGTCGTGATCCGCTACCGCCTCGATGACCTGCTGTTCGCCCTGCCGCTGCCCTGGTTTTTGCTGGTGCTGCGTTATGCCTTGCCGTGGCGCTGGTTCCCGCGCAAGACCCTGGACCTGAGCCGTGGCGCCCGATTGCGCCTGGCGCTCCAGGATCTGGGGCCGATCTTCATCAAGTTCGGGCAGATTCTGTCCACTCGTCGCGACCTGCTACCCGAAGACATCGCCGATGAATTGATGATGTTGCAGGACCGGGTACCGCCGTTCGACTCGCAAGTGTCGGTCAAGCTGATCGAAGAGCAGCTGGGCAAAAAGATCAGCGAGGTGTTCAGCCGTTTCGACGTTGAACCGCTGGCCTCGGCCTCGGTGGCGCAGGTGCATGCCGCGCAACTGAAAACCGGCGAAGAAGTGGTGGTCAAGGTGATCCGCCCGGGCCTCAAACCGGTGATCGCCCAGGATCTGGCGTGGCTGTTCATCCTGGCCCGCGCCGCCGAAAAAGTTTCGGCCGATGCGCGCCTGCTGCACCCGGTGGACGTGGTCAGCGACTATGAAAAAACCATCTATGACGAACTCGACCTGCTGCGTGAGGCGGCCAACGCCAGCCAGCTGAAACGCAACTTCGAGGGTTCGCCGCTGCTGTACGTGCCGCAAGTCTATTGGGACTGGTGCCGGCCGAAAGTGCTGGTGATGGAGCGCATCTACGGAATTCAGGTTACCGACCTGGCCACCCTGGCCGACCAGCGCACCGACATGAAAATGCTCGCCGAGCGCGGCGTGGAAATCTTCTTCACCCAGGTATTTCGCGACAGCTTCTTTCACGCCGACATGCACCCCGGCAACATTTTTGTCAGCACCGTGCAGCCGTGGAGCCCGCAATACATCGCGATCGACTGTGGCATCGTCGGCAGCCTGACCCCGGAAGACCAGGATTATCTGGCCCGCAACCTGTTCGCGTTCTTCAAGCGCGATTACCGTCGTGTCGCGCAATTGCACATCGATTCGGGCTGGGTACCAGCGCAAACCAAACTCAACGAATTTGAAGCGGCAATCCGTACTGTGTGCGAACCGATCTTCGAAAAACCGTTAAAAGATATTTCCTTCGGTCAGGTGTTGATGCGCCTGTTCCAGACGGCCCGGCGCTTTAACATGGAAGTCCAGCCGCAGCTTGTTCTTTTGCAGAAAACGCTGTTGAACATCGAAGGCCTCGGCCGGCAGCTGTACCCGGACCTCGACCTGTGGAACACCGCGCAACCGTTCCTCGAGCGCTGGATGCGCGAGCGCGTCAGCCCCAAGGCCTTGTTTGGCAACGTTCAGGGCCAGATCGAGCAGATCCCGCACCTGGCCAACATGACCCGCGACTTGCTCGAACGCCTGTCCCAGCCCCACGCCAGCGACCCGTCACCGCCCTGGCACCGACGCCGCGACGACTGGTTCCTGCGGTTGCTCGGCACCGCCCACTTGGCCGGCGGCGCGATCCTGGCTGCAGGCGGGCCGTTGAACGACCTGGCCTACTGGCCGGCAGGCATCATGATGGCCGTCGGCTTGTATCTGGTCGTTCGCCGATAGCCAGTTGTGCTGCGCACTGGCACACTGTTTCAACGTTGAGCCCGGCTAATGAAGTGCCGGGCTCGCTGTCGGAGTCGAAGATGAAAAACTGGCTGGATGAGATCAAGTGGGACGCCGACGGCCTGGTGCCGGCAATTGCCCAGGATCACAAGACCGGGCGCGTCCTCATGATGGCCTGGATGAACCGCGAAGCGCTGGAACTGACCGCTGCCGAGAACCGTGCGATCTACTGGTCACGCTCTCGTGGCAGACTGTGGCGCAAGGGCGAAGAATCCGGCCATGTGCAGGCCCTGCACGAGATGCGACTGGACTGCGACGCTGACGTCATCATTTTGATGGTCGAGCAGATCGGCGACATCGCCTGCCATACCGGCCGTCAGAGCTGCTTCTACCGCGTCTACGAAAACGGCGACTGGACAACCGTCGACCCGGTCCTCAAAGATCCGCATGCCATTTACTCCGCAGGACACAAACATGAGTGACACACTGACCCGTCTGGCCCAGGTACTGGAAGAGCGCAAAGGCGCCGCCGCCGACAGTTCGTATGTCGCCAGCCTATACCACAAGGGCTTGAACAAGATTCTGGAAAAAGTCGGCGAAGAGTCGGTCGAAACCATCATTGCCGCCAAGGATGCCGCCGTCAGCGGCGACTGCAGCGATGTGATCTACGAAACCGCCGATTTGTGGTTCCACAGCATGGTCATGCTCGCCCAATTGGGGCAGCATCCACAGGCTGTACTCGATGAACTGGACCGTCGCTTCGGTCTGTCCGGACACGCTGAGAAAGCCTCGCGTCCATCCGCCTGAATAACTATTAGAGAGGAGCAGCAATATGGGCATTTTTGACTGGAAACACTGGGTCGTCATCCTGGTAGTTGTCGTGCTGGTATTCGGTACCAAAAAGCTGAAAAACCTCGGTACCGACGTTGGCGAATCGATCAAGGGCTTCCGCAAGGCCATGAACGACGACGAAAAGCCGGCCGATCCGACAGCGACTCCAGCCCAACCGGTTCCGCCTGTTCAGCCACAAGCCACGCAGTCGGTAAACCAGCCGCACACCATCGACGTGCAGGCACAGAAAGTCGAAGAGCCGATCCGCAAAGACGTGTGAGCACTGACTAATGTTTGGTATCAGCTTCTCTGAACTGCTGCTCGTCGGCCTCGTTGCCCTGCTGGTACTGGGTCCCGAGCGCCTGCCGGGCGCTGCGCGCACCGCCGGACTGTGGGTCGGGCGCCTGAAGCGCAGCTTCAATGCGATCAAACAGGAAGTTGAACGTGAAATCGGTGCCGACGAAATTCGCCGGCAACTGCACAACGAACACATTCTGTCTCTGGAGCAGGAGGCGCGGAAGATTTTCACGCCGATCCAGCAGGAGCCGACACCGGTCGAGCCTGTAGCGACGCCGACGATTCATGCGCCTGTCGCCACCGAGTCAGCACCGGTTACAGCGAGCGTGGAACCCGCGCCCGTTGTTGCAGCGCCCTCGACTGAACCTGTTGCTCCAGCCGCTGCGCCTGTCGCGCCGGCCCCTCAAGACCCAACATTGCCGCCGCGAGCCTCATGAGCGATCTTCCTGAAAACGACCAGCACATGCCGCTGGTTTCGCACCTCACCGAGTTGCGTACCCGCCTGCTGCGCTGCGTAGCGGCGGTGTTCATCATCTTCGCCGGGTTGTTCGCCTTCACCCAGCAGATCTACACCTTCGTCTCCACGCCTCTGCGCCAGTACCTGCCAGAAGGCGCAACGATGATCGCCACCGACGTATCGTCGCCGTTCCTGACGCCACTGAAGCTGACGATGATGGTGTCGCTGTTCCTGGCGATTCCGGTGATCCTGCACCAGATCTGGGGTTTCATCGCGCCGGGCTTGTACAAGCATGAAAAACGCATCGCCGTGCCCTTGCTGGTTTCAAGCATCATGCTGTTCTACGCCGGCATGGCCTTCGCCTATTTCCTGGTGTTCCCGCTGATCTTCAAGTTCTTCGCGGCCGCCACCCCGGCCGGTGTGGAAATGATGACCGACATCACCAGCTACCTCGACTTCGTCATGACGCTGTTCTTCGCGTTCGGCGTGGCGTTCGAAATCCCGGTGGCCGTGGTGCTGCTGGTATGGATCGGCGTGGTCGACGTCAAATACCTGAAGAAAATCCGCCCGTACGTGATCATCGGCTGCTTCGTGGTCGGCATGATCCTGACACCGCCGGACATCTTTTCGCAGACGCTGCTGGCCGTACCGATGTGGCTGTTGTTCGAAATCGGCATCCTGTTTGGCGGCTTGATCAGCAAGCGCGGCGAACATCCGGATGACCAGCCGGCTGACGATCACAACGACCAGCCGCCAGCGACCCAAGCGTGAACCTGCTGCTCCTCGAAGAGGCCGATTTCATTGCGGCTGACCGTGTGGTGCTGCGCGATCGCCGGTTGACCCACATGCAGGAAGTCCATCGCTGTGAAGTCGGTGACAGCATGCGTGTCGGGCGAATCGGCGGGTTGATGGGCTCGGCCGAAGTGCTGCGCCTGGACGCCGCCGAAGCGGAATTGCGCGTCAATCTCGACCAGCCGCCACCGGCCAAGCTGCCATTGACCCTGATTCTGGCCCTGCCACGGCCCAAAATGCTGCGTAGGGTGTTCCAGACCGTGGCCGCCATGGGTGTGCCGCGCATCGTGCTGGTGAACAGCTATCGCGTCGAGAAGAGCTTCTGGCAAACCCCGTTCCTGGAACCGGAAGCCATTCGCGAGCAGTTGATCCTCGGCCTCGAGCAGGCCCGGGACAGTGTGTTGCCGGAAGTCATCATCGAAAAGCGCTTCAAGCCTTTCGTCGAAGACCGTCTGCCGGCGATAAGCGAAGGCACCCTCGGCCTGGTTGGCCATCCCGGTAACCACCCGCCCTGTCCCCGAGCGCTGACTGAACCGGTGACACTGGCCATCGGCCCGGAAGGCGGATGGATTCCTTACGAAATCGATTTACTCGGCAAATCCGGCCTGCAACCGGTTCAGTTGGGTGAACGCATTCTGCGCGTGGAAACAGCCGTTACGGCGCTGCTGGCACGCCTTTTCTAACAGCAGACACTTTCCCACTGGTCATCAGTTGCACCCGCCCGTCCATCGGGTGCCGCCTACAGAACCCCACTCCCCTGCCGATACAACCCCCATAAAACCAATAGATGGTCCGAGGGAGTTGCAGCATGTACCAATGGCTGGCCGAGAAACTAGGGAATGTAAGCGTCAATCGCAAACTGGGCGTCGGCTTTGGCCTGGTGCTGCTGCTGACATTGCTGATCACCGTCACCGGTTGGACCGGCCTGAGCGATGTGACCAGCCGCGGCGACAAGCTGGGGTTCATTTCCGATATCAACGGATTGACCAAAGACCTGCGCATCGCTCGCCTGGACTACGAAATGCGTCGCGGCGAGCAAGGCCCCGGAATCGTCAACGACTTGCTGGCCAAGATCGACACCAGCCTGCAAGCCGCTCGCCAGATGATCGAGCAGCCAGCCGACGTCGCCATGATCGACCAACAACTGGCCGCCCTCAGCCAATACAAACAAGCCTTCGGCGCCATGACCCAGGCCGGCGCCAACCGTGAAGACGCCCGCAGCAAACTTGGCGCTACTGCCGACAATGCCGTGGCCAAGGTCGCCGAAGTTGAAAAATCCATGTTGCAGGGCGACAGCGTTGCGCAGTTCAACAGCGTGATCGACCTGAGCAAACTGATCCAGCAAGCACGCTTCCAGGTGCGCGGCTACACCTACAGCGGCAAATCCGAGGCCGAGCAGCCCGCGCTGGATGCCATCGACAACGCCCTGAAATACCTCGAAAGCCTGCCATCGAAACTGCCGGAACAACACATCGCCAACCTTCAGCAAGCCACAGACTCGCTCAAGGCCTACCGCGCGGCCGTCAGCCAGTACCGGGATTCCCAGGTCGCCGCAGCCGAAGCGCTCAAACGCATGGCTGCCCAAGGTGAAATCCTGCTCGATGTCAGCAAGAAGCTCACCGCCTCACAAACCCTCGTACGTGATACCGACGTGGTGCACGCCAAGAATATGCTGCTGCTGGCCACCGTCCTGGCTTTGATTTTCGGTCTGTTCGCCGCCTGGGCCATCACCCGCCAGATCGTGATTCCGCTGAATCAAACCCTCAAGGTGGCCGAACGCATCGCCGCCGGCGACCTGACCCACAACCTGACCTCCAAACGTCAGGACGAATTGGGCCAGCTGCAACGCGCCATCCAGAGCATGACCCAAGGCCTTCGCGAACTGATCGGCGGCATTAGCGACGGCGTCACGCAAATCGCCAGCGCCGCCGAAGAGCTGTCAGCGGTCACCGAGCAGACCAGCGCCGGGGTCAACAACCAGAAGGTCGAGACAGACCAGGTGGCCACTGCAATGAACGAAATGACCGCCACCGTGCAGGAAGTCGCGCGCAACGCCGAGGAAGCCTCCGAAGCCGCCGTCGCCGCTGATCAGCAGGCTCGCGAAGGCGACAAGGTGGTCGGCGAAGCCATCGCCCAGATCGAACGCCTGGCCCTGGAAGTCGGTAACTCCACCGAAGCCATGGGCGAACTCAAGCGCGAGAGCGACAAGATCGGCAGCGTGCTCGACGTGATCAAGTCCGTGGCCCAGCAAACCAACCTGCTGGCGCTCAACGCCGCCATCGAAGCCGCCCGCGCCGGTGAAGCCGGGCGCGGGTTTGCCGTGGTCGCTGACGAGGTCCGCAGCCTGGCCCAACGCACCCAGAAATCCACCGAAGAAATCGAAGAGCTGATCGTCGGCTTGCAAAACGGCACCCAGCAAGTGGCGACCATCATGGACAACAGCCGCAGCCTGACCGACAGCAGCGTCGAACTGACCCGCCGCGCCGGCGGCTCACTGGAGAGCATCACCCGCACAGTGTCGGCGATCCAGGCCATGAACCAGCAAATCGCCGCCGCTGCCGAGCAACAAAGCGCCGTGGCCGAGGAGATCAACCGCAGCGTGCTGAATGTGCGCGATGTGTCGGATCAGACGTCGGCGGCGAGTGAAGAGACAGCGGCGTCCAGTGTTGAGCTGGCGCGGTTGGGGACGCATCTTCAAATGCTGGTGGGCAAATTCAAAACCTGACGCTATTAGTTGGAACATCGCACAATCGCTACAGGCTGAGCCTGCGAAAAAAGAAACGGCTCAGCCTCCAATGCTATCGAAGCGGTTAAATAAATTATAAACAACTTTTAACGCCAAACAAAATGCGAGACTGACCGCAAACAAGAATGTCAGCACAAACGGTGTCAGTCCATTGTAGAGTGCGTCCATTGCCACAGAAGCAAACACAATCATTGGCAAAACTGACACCAGAACGTACGACAGTGTTTTTGAGTAAAAATGTTCAGGCAACAACGCAAATGTAAATATCGAGGCGTGAATATAATCAACAGGCAATTCACGCTGGGTAATAAATGAAAACGAACTCAGCCCCAACAAAAAGGTTATACCCGCCATCACCCCAGCCATCAGCGCGATCACATAGAGTCCCGTATTAACCGCACTGACAGTGAAAGAATGAAAATCGATTTTTCCCGAAACGATACACATTACAATAAGCAGGAGAGCGACCAGCAGATAAGACACTTGGCACCACCTGAACAAAATCAACACAAGCAAGTTAACAGGCCGTACCAGAAGAACATCTACCCGCCCGAGGGTCAGCTGTCGAAAAAAGTCCGCAATACCTGCACTGAAAAAACTTATTACCAAACCTCCCAATGCATACGACATAAAGAAAATCAGCAACCAGTTGGCATCGGCTTTGTCAGGCTTGACCAATGACCCTATGACATCAAAGAAAATGAACTGCAGACTATAAAGAGTAAAAAGCGCTAGTATGGAGCCGATAAAGTTGGTCCTGTACCTTGCCTCCTCTTTGAATGAATTCAATATCAGATTGCGCACGCTCATTTAACCTCCCGACCCTGAGTATCTGCTACCGGCAATCCTGAATATGGCTTTACAGGACATTAGCAATATTAAAAACCAAATAACATAGAGGCATAAGAGCTCGAATAGCAAACCACTACTTGGGCGTAATAAAAACTCCGCAGGACCACTGATAATCAGTCGAAATGGATTATATCTCATGAGAGGCTCGAGATAGGCCGGCCAATATTCGAGAGGCAATAGAGTACCGCCAATGACGCTCGCCAGTACAACCTGAAAACTAAGTATCATATCGGGCCGAGTAAGCCAGAAAGCAAACAACGACATAAGAAACCCCAGCAAAAAACAAAAATACAAATTAACAACACTCAAAGAAACGAACCCCAGAACGCCAACCCACTCTCCGCGCCAGGCTATTACAAACAATGCAATAACAACCACAGGAATATAGTAGAGGATACTTCCACCGACAAAGAGAAAAAAATTGTATTTGAAATAGCTGATCGGCTTTACAAGTATCCCCTCCAACTGTCCTTCGTGTACATGCGTAGACACTCGCACAATAAGATCGTACGCATTGTTCAATCGATTGAGGGCCAACACTGCAATATAATAAAGATATGTTTCTTCCAGGCTGTATTGCGACATTGTATCAGCGACAGCTCCATCATAGACAAATCGCCAGATTGCAAACTGTATAAAAAATGGCACGCCCGTGGCAATTAAAAGATCTGTAATCAACATGGATCGATCTCTATAGACCGAGAGCAAACCTGTTCGCACTAATCTAAAATAAGCAGCACTATTCACAAATCACTCACCAGACCATGTCTTGAAAAGATCCACCACATTGCTTTCAAAATCCATGGGGGAAACCTCTAGACAATAAATCCCCCCCTGAAATCTATCAAAAACTGCTCCTAACAATTCCTTTGGCACTCGGTAAGTTAGTTGATTTTGCCCATCACTGATAATACCAACGCTTTGAAATGCCTCCATCGCTTGTTTGACCCCCATCAATTCGCCCCCACACGGGTCTGGATCGAGCGTGGTAACAGTCAACTTTACATTGGCTTTAAAATTGCCGCTGAGTTCGCGCATTGAACCATCAAATCGTATCTTTCCACTATCAATAATAATGGCACCATCACAACAAGACTCAATATCACCAAAGTCATGACTTGTTAGAAATATTGAAAGATTGTCCCGGCTTCTTTTATAATTCAAATACTTTCGTATCTCATACTTTGATGTAACATCCAGACCGACCGTAGGCTCATCCAGGAAAATAAGCTTCGGTGAATGCAACAGGTTCAATGTCAGCTCGCATTTTACGCGCTCGCCTAAACTTAAATTGCGCACAGGCTTGTGAAGGATCTTACCAAGGTTCAACGCTTCAGATAACTCCGAAAGTCGCTCGCAGTAATCAGCATCCTTGATGTTGTAAATTTCTTTATACGTCTCGAAACTGGTTTCTACCGGAAGATCCCACCACAACGATGTTTTATGACCAAATACAACGCCTATTTGATTCAGAAAATTTTTTTCGCGAAGTGCAGGATCATAACCAAAAATCCTTACAGAGCCTGATGTAGGTTTTTGTATCCCGCATAGAATTTTTATCAGACTGGACTTACCTGCTCCGTTCGGCCCGATAAACCCAACAGCCGCGCCTTTTGAAATATTGAAACTTACCCCACTCAACACCTGAAACGAAACATAGCTCGGCCATATCAATTGTTTGCACCACTCCATTGCACCGTGCGTTTCCTTGGCTGAATAATAGTTTTTTTCGACGCTCGTTACATTAATCAAAGTTTCCATAGGATTTTTATTTTCGCTCAAAGTACTGGCACACTATAATTCCAAGCTAATGCCGAACAGCAAGGAATAAGCCAGAATTGTTTTTGGTTTTTAATGTAACTCTGTCAGTTGCCCATTCGAAACTTCAAAAAAACGAGTACCTACGTTTTCGATGAATCGCACATCATGAGAAACAATTATTGCCGCGGAATCAACGCGTTGAATTTCACTTTCCAACAACTCTTGAGAGCTTATATCCAAATGATTGGTCGGCTCATCTAAAACCAGAAAATTTGGTGAACTCAATTGAAGTGCCAGCATGACAAGCCGTGCACGCTCACCGTAGCTAAGATGCCCAATTTTTTTTTGCGACTCCAAATAGGAAAAACCACAGGATGCGAGTTTGTTGATTACTTGTTGTTGGTCGAGCTCGAAATTAGCCGTAAAATAATCCAAAATCTGTAGATCTAGCGGTAACGAAGAAAGCTCTTGATCAATGACACCGACTTTGACTGATGGTCCAATTCGGATACAGGGCCCCGGATGCAATATCGCTTTAAGAAAAGTGCTTTTACCGCATCCATTAGCTCCAGAAATCACCAATCGGTCCCCCCTGTTGATCACCAGAGACTTAATAAAAAATAGCAATTCCCCTTCCGTTGATCGCAACAATAAATCATCAATCTGAAGAATTTTTCTAGCGCTGAACTCGTCTACCGCCAACGTGATATCTTTTTTTTGCAAAAAAGGTTTTTCGGGCATTACTGACTCAAGGCTTTTAATTTTTCGCTCTATTTTTTTTGCCTTTTGCAGCGCCTTGTCACTGTAATTATTTACGCCTAACTGACGTTGAAATTTCGCACTCTTTTTTAATCTTTGAATTTCGTTGACAGTTTCAACTCTTGTGCGCAACAACTCTTTCTCATTTTCTAGAAATAACATTCTAGACTGTGTGAAGGAAGCGTTAAAATGTGACATTGCTTTGTTATGTAAAATTAATGTACTCGTTGTTACGGAATCCAAAAAATCTCGATTATGACTCACCACAACGAATGTAGACACAACATTGCTGTCTCGAAGCAACCAAATAACCTTTTCGATATGCTCCTTATCCAGATGATTTGTTGGCTCGTCCAGCAACAAAAGATCTGGTTCCGAAAGTACCGCCCTGGCGATCATCAACATCTTTTTCCAGCCGCCGCTCAACTGGCAGAATCTCAGCGTACGGTAGCTCTTTGGAAAACCAAGTAACTCGAACACATACTCGGCTTTCCACTTATCGGAGGCACGATTTTTTAGGCAGCTCTCTAATATTTCCAACGCCGTTGAATCATCCCAGCCAGAGGAAAATCCCTGCGCTACGTATTGACAATTCAGCCATCTGGAATGACTAATGTTTCCTTCATGCTCATTCAACACTTTTGCCATGCTGCGCATTAATGAGCTCTTTCCAGAACCATTGTCACCAATAATACCTATTCTGTCTCCGCTATTTATGGAAAGGTTCAGATTCGAAAAAATTATTTTTCCGCCTAGAGATAGAGATACATTTTCCAATTTAACCAATGACATGGTCAATCCAACTCCCACTCTCGTACAATGCTTCTACGCTTGTACGATTTTTGTTCCGGGAGAGCGCCAACTTCTTGATGCAGAAGATTAACTGTATAACCGAATAATGAAGAGAACCGGATTTTCAACTGCTCTAACATTGTCGGCATATTTCTGTTTGTCTCACCATTATACTTAGTCAACAATTCTATCGTGTCTGAACTTTTCTGTACCAAACGGAACGCTTGCAGCGTCCTGTCGGTTGCAAGCAATATATCGTCCACTGCAGCAAGGAGTGATGCGCTGGGAACGAGTTTGTGCTCATGAGTACGGAAAGCATCATCTCGTCGGCCATTCACTTCTTTAAGCGAGGTACAAAAGCTACCGCAATCACAACGTGTTTGATTTTGAATTCCCTTCGCAACATCACCATGGTCATATCGGATCAATGGCATCAATTCATTACTCAGGCCTGTGCATATAACATTACCAAAGCCCTGTTCATCTTCATTCACAATCTCGAGGTATACGTTATCTTCAGCAACATGATATTGACCATGAGAACACTGTGTCGCAATCATGCCAATTTCCTCAGAACTATACTCGTCGAATATAGGAACCCCCAAGGCTTTCGAGTAATAGGCTCGTTCCAACTGCGTGCTACTTTCGGAGTTAGTTAGAATGGCCTCAACACCGCTCATTACAAATTCGGATTTATGCCGAAGTATTATAGGAAGGTAGCTCGGCAAGGTCACGACAACTTTTGGTCGCAAGAAAAGCAAGTGCTCACCCAATGGAGTGTTTGAAAGTAAATCTGGCAATTGAAACGTCCTGTACTTACCGTGCAGTGATGAAAATGCCAATCCTGCGTGATGGATCATATAAATCCAATCATGCGGTTGTAGGGGCTGTTGCAAGCATGCATTATAAAAACGCATCAGATGCAAATGCTCTAATACAATATAGTCATCATCCCTGTACACTGAAAATGGCTTACCGCTTGAGCCAGATGTTCGAGCGGTGTGCGCACTTTCAATAGCTCCCGGATCACTCACCCTAATGCTGTCATCAAAACTATTAAGAAGAGATTTAGAGACAATTGGTAGCTGTTCGAAATCGGAAAAGCTTGATATTCCTCCCTCAATATACCCGCACGCCCCATAAAGCTCCCGATAAAAGGGTACATTTTTGTACGCCTTATCAACCAGGTTACTGATTATTGACAACTGAATTCTTTTTATATCTTCTTTAGGCTTGAATAAAAATTCATTCATTGACTCCATGCTTGCCGACCACCGCTGGAGCGTTTCACCTTGAAGTCTATAATTATCAGTTGGTCGCTTGAACGCCTGCTTCGCTAATTCATCGATCAGCGTCAAATTGCCAGTCTTCAACTGCGAAGCATAGATTTCTTCTGACTTCTGAAATCCGCCCATTAGAAAACCTCCTATTTAAATAGTGAAGCCTGCCCAATACAAATAATCTGTATTTCATAGTGCGAGAATTTGGCGCTTACAAACAAACAGAAAACATCAAGATTTTTAATTAGACCTTTCCTCAAACATCGCCAATAGTGATTGCGCGTCATAACTTACGACTATTATTTTTCAAGGATGAAGATACTTCATGGTTAATTTCAACAAACTCATACCAGAACTGATCGTCTCAGACATAAAAACCAGTTTAAAATTTTATCGCAAAGTACTTGGTTTCAGTGTCGAGTACGAAAGGCCGGAAAATGGCTTTGCATTTATCTCTTATAACGGAAGCCAACTGATGTTGGAGCAAGACAATTTGGAGCCCTCACCATGGCGAGTGGAGCCTCTGGAGCAGCCCTATGGACGTGGGATGAACCTTTCAATCGATTGTCCGGATGTCGCTACGCTGGCGAAAGCAATAACCCTATCCGGGTACAAACTGCACAAGCCCATAGAAACATCATGGTATAGAGAAAATAAATCCCTTCTTGGTGAAAGTAATTTCCTTGTACTGGATCCTGACGGCTACCTGCTGCGATTTGCTCAGGCTCTAGGTTCAAAACCTGTTGCGCGTGATGAACTGTGATGCTTTATCGCAACTCACAAATTTAACGTTCAATATCCGCCGATTTTTGAAGTCTTCGCTACGGCGAGGTTCAAAAATCGGTGAATAATCAGATTTTTTATAAGTGGCTATATTAGCCTCATCTAGTTCATGGCCGATCTACAAATGCGTCAGTACAGGTGCGCTATAAGGCTACGACCGACTACGACTTGTTTATTTTATACGATCACAACCAAACTCAAGAATTCGCTCTGCTGCTTGAGCGAACAACTTATCAACGGTTTCTTTTTCTTGCGCCGCCAAGTGCGAGGTCACGATCAGACTTTTGCTGGGAAGCGCAAGCAAACCATGTGTATCATTGGACTGACCCTGGTTTTTAACCCACTCATTGTAATACCCGTCCATAAAACAGAATGCTTCAGGATTGCACAAGAGGAACTTCTTTAATGCGACAGGACAAATCACATTTGAATCAGACAGATTAAATATTTTCAACACTGATGATGCTTTTTCTAGAATCGCCTCATCAATCAAGTGGTAAGTCTCATCGCAACTCGTAACAAGAATGCATAAAACATCGACGGAGTTAGCTATATGCTCCAAAGATTCGTATCGTAGCCCAAACGAAGTCTCGAGCTCGACCTTCTGACTTCTGGACCAGTAACTAATCTTTCTGCACCCTCGCTGATGAAGCTGACGAGCCATCTCGCTACCGATGCCTCCCATGCCAACAAAACCAAAACTCAAGTCAGACAATGAACGCTAGGGTGTTTGGATCCACTGTGACCCGTCTTTCACTCGCTCCACACTTTCAAACACTTTTGCCAGGCAGGTTGTCATCATGGCCAGCGTGAACTCTACTACCGCATGGATGTTCATATGCGGGGTGTTGACTATTCGAACACCTCTTTTCGCTGCGTACTCGATGTCCACGAAACTCGCGGTGCCGGTTCCCATCACAACCAGGTTTTCCAGCCGAGTTGCGTGATCTAGAAAACGAGCAGACACATACTCAGGCCCACCCAGGATATAGTCCTGAACCTCAGGCAAGACGTCTAAAATTTGCTGTTCATCAATGGGGCATCGAATATGAATGAGTTCAAAATCTTCTGGAAATACATCATCTCCAATGGAAAAATCTCCTGTAACCAGAATTTTTCTCAACACACACTCTCCACCAAGTTCTTGTTACTCGAAGTCTTTACATCTTTAAGATTTGCCAGTGCCATCTTTAAACGCAAAATTGAAGGGCCGAATTGGTCGTCCGGTTTAAGAAGAGCAATTCGGATGCGATTATGTCCCGCGACTTGATGGCTATTCCAATAAAAGTACCTGCCTGGCAAGACTGCAACGCTGTAGGTTGCAAGATATTCAGTCAATTCAAGATCAGATAGCCCGGTTTTCTCAATATTTAGCCACATGATTGTCATCGTGGAGTCTGGTTCCAGCGCTTCGATGGTGATCATCGAATCTTTTAGCTCTGACGTCGCGATTTCGATATTTCTGGAGATGATCGACTGGATGTAAGAAAGCCCTCCTTTTTTCAGGGTCGCATCAATAAATGCGATGATCAATCTCAATGAAAAATTTGAACAACACAGGTATATCTCTTCATAAATATTACGGATATCACGCGCCAAATTTTCGCTATATGAAAGTAAGCTGGCTTTGGTATCCAATGTCGGCCACTGTTTGCCAGTGTCCTCCAGAATGATAAAGGAGCAGCCCTTTTCTATAAGTAGCGCATACTCATCTATGTCGGTCTTGTGGCAGAAGCGGAAAGAAGTGTCTAGTATCAATACCACGTCTAGCCGACTGCACAACTCGACAATGTTCGACATCGTGGCCGCATCGATAACTAAACCTGTTGGATTATTTGGGTTTACCATGAACAAAGCATCAAGCTGCTTGCTATATAGCAATTCTTCCAGCAAAGCCATGTCGGTAAGCACAACTTCAGAAATCGCTTCCAGCTCCACCTCTCTACGACGGAGCAACTGCGCGAGATTATCAAATGTGGGTTCGACAAGCCCAACTTTGTAGTTCATTGATCGAGCCCAGGCACCGACGATATCTATGCTATTGGATGCCGTCGGACATACCGAAAAATGTGTGTGCTTGCTTAAACCTTCCAGAGCGAAGTATTCTGCAAATTTGTTTTTGAAAAGCTTTTCCATCTCTGGCACGGGAGTTTCAACAGCCGAACTCCATAACAAAGGCAGTTCAGACAATACGTTACTGAAATATTTCTCCGCAGAAATATAACTGTGTCCATCTGCAAGATTATATTGTGCCGACAAGCCGAAAACCTCGAGCTCAGTCAGATTATTATGGTGACTAGAAAAAACTTTCATCTTTGATTGCGACCCCATCAGGTAGTTGGCATTCAAACAATAGCTATTCAGTTCCAGCCACTGAATCCTAATAATCTGAAATCTACATGTAAAGTTGATGGAGCCTGGTACTGTCTATCCAGATATTTCCACTACCCACCTGCCCCTTCACATCAATATTTTTAATTATTACCAACGCGATATTTTCAACAAAAATTTTCGTCCATTTGAATTTATCAATTGTCTTTTTATTTCTTAACTATTCTGACCGAGCTTATCCTCGACATATGTGACATATAGAATGTGGAATTCAACTCAAGGTATTTCCAGGTCATTCCCCATCAGTCGCATTACTTTACATGCATGCGGAAACAGTTTGCACAAGGTTATCCGGCACAGCATTCCATCATCTGCTACTCCTGATGCAAAAAAGCGAGTGGATGGCCATCTTTCGTGTGCGCGCGAGACCTATCAGATCTGATAGGTAGACATCATTCTCATTCCAGTGGAGTCTGCCTTCATAACCTGACTACCTGAAGTTGTCCTATGTCTCGCACTCCTGAAAACTTGTTAATTCACTACCATTACGATGCTCTCGACCGTTGCATCAGTTGCGTGCCCAATGGGCAGCTCCGGCAGAATCGCTTCTATCAAAACGAGCGGCTGGCTACGGAAGTCCAGGGAACCGTTGAGCAACAGATCTTCCAGTTCGAGGACGTATTACTAGCAGAACTGCATAAGGAGGGTATTCAACGGACGGCACTGCTGATGACCGATAAACAACGTTCGGTGTTACAGACTACTGACGGCGATTCGGCCTATACCCCTTACGGTCATCGCACCGTCAATGATGGATTACCCAGTCGTCTCGGTTTCAATGGCCAACGTTCGGAACCGGTCACCGAACATTACTTACTTGGAAATGGGCATCGTGATTTCAGTCCGGTACTCATGCGTTTCGCCCGTCACGACAGATTGAGCCCATTTGGAGAGGGTGGCTTGAATGGCTATGCGTATTGCGGGGGAGACCCCATCAATCGCACGGACCCCACAGGACAAACCTGGTACGGATGGGCGTGGTTTGCGAATAGCGCTTTGGGTATGGTGGACGATTACGTGATTCCCCGTGTCCCCAGGTGGCTGGCAAGGCGCATACCCGTCGTAGCAAATACCACCTTTGGCGGTGTCACCAAATCAATGGCAAAGGTCGGTGGATTTTCTGCTTCTGCACTTTATTTGGTCATGAACCGCGTGGAGGCCGCCTTCCCTCTATCACCAGTCAATGATCCGCTCTTTTACGCTTTTTTGACGACTAGTACATTCGCCACTATTAACAGCGCTGCTTATACTCTGCACCGATTGGCAGTCCGAGGAACTCGACCACTTCTGCCATCGACACTACCGCCGCTGAGACGAACCGCGTCACTACCCAACCTCAATACTCGAGGGCCAGTTTCCACCTCGATTCCAGATACATCCAATCTGAATATGCCGTTACAACAGGGTGAGTTCAAAGCTGGACCAAATAAACCTCCAAACGCCATTTCGATCCGGCAAGCCACATAGGAGTGCCTGTGCCGCAGACGACCGAGGGCCGCTTTGCGGCCCTCAAGATCGATTTGGGAGTGGGCTCACAACACCTGCCGTAAAAACGCCTGCGCCCGCGGGTCCTTCGGTGCATCGAAGAACTCCGCCGGCGAAGCATCTTCGAGCAACTTGCCGTGATCGAAGAACAGCACCCGGTCCGCCACTTCCCGGGCAAAGCCCATTTCGTGGGTGACGCAGACCATGGTCATGCCTTCCAGGGCCAGGTTTTTCATCACGTCCAGCACTTCGCCAACCATTTCCGGGTCCAGTGCCGAGGTCGGTTCGTCGAACAGCATGACCTTCGGCTCCATGGCCAGTGCGCGGGCAATCGCCACGCGTTGTTGCTGGCCGCCGGACAGGCGCGACGGAAACTCGTTGGCCTTCTGCGCAATCCCGACTTTCTCCAGCAGCGCCAGGGCCTTGGCCTCGCGCTCTTTCTTGCCGCGCTTGCGCACGACCTTCTGGGCCAGGCACAGATTCTCCAGCACAGTCATGTGCGGAAACAGGTTGAAGTGCTGGAACACCATGCCGACTTCGCGGCGATAGGCGTTCACATCGGTTTTCGGGTCGGCCAATTGCAAGCCATCGATGCTCACCGAGCCAGAATCGAACGCTTCCAGGCCATTGAGGCAGCGCAGGAAGGTCGATTTACCAGAACCGGACGGACCGATCACCACCAGCACTTCGCCCTTGGCTACATGGGTGGACACGTTATCCACCGCGCGCACCACCTGGCCGCGGGTGTCGAAGACTTTTACCAGATCGCGGACTTCAATCACTTTGCGCGAGCCTCCGCTCAAGCCGGCCGGCGATTTTCGACAGCGGCAGGTTGATCAACAAATACAGTCCGGCAACGCAGAACAGGATTTCGAACGGCGAAAACGACGTGGTGATGACTTCACGACCGCTTTTGAGCAGTTCGGTAATCGCGATCACCGACACCAGCGAGGTGTCTTTCACCAGACTGATGAACTGCCCGGCCAGCGGCGGCAGCACACGCTTGAAGGCTTGCGGCAGGACCACGTGACGCATCGACTGGCCGGCGCTCAAACCCAGGGAGCGCGCGGCTTCGTTCTGGCCACGGGCAATCGACTGCACGCCGGAGCGGATGATTTCAGCTACGTAAGCGCCGGTGAACAGTGACAGCGCGGCAATCCCGGCGAATTCCCGGGACAGGTTCATCACCGTACCGATGAAGAAATAGAAAATGAAGATCTGTACCAGCAGCGGCGTGCCGCGCACCAGTTCGACGTAAATGGTCGAGAGGTCGCGCAGGGTCGGGTTGTTCGACAGCCGGCACAGGCCGGTGGCGAGGCCGATCAGCAGACCGAGCACGCCAGACACCACGGACAACCACAAGGTCGTCCAAAGCCCCCACATCAATGGCCCTGCGGCCCAATGGCGGGTTACGCCGATCACATCGCCTTCAGCCACATCATCGCCCTGGGCGACTTGCAGGCTGTTTTCGTCAACGGTCAGGTGTTGCTCGTCGCCCGCGTCGTTGCGCAAGGTGATTTCAACCGTGTCGCCCTTGCGCACCAGTTCGCTGACGGTGGAGATGTCGGCGGCGCGCTGGGACTCTTCGGCGTGGTAGGCGAAGTACTGCGGCACACGGTTCCAGCGCCATTCGTAGGACATCAGCGAGGTGGCGTAATACAGCGCGCCGGCCAGGCCGATCAGCACCAGCACGGTCAATACGTGCCAGGGCCATTGGGCTTTTCTTTGTTTCATTGAGTGTTCCGGAATTTGTATTGCCTTGGAGGCCGTCATCGCCAGCAGGCTGGCTCCCACAGAGGAATGCATTTCATTGTGGGAGCCAGCCTGCTGGCGATTGGGCGTGACGCGGTCTATCTGACCGGGCCTTACTCCATGTCCTTGAGCCACTCGGTGCTCTTGAACCACTTGTCATGGATGCGATCGTAGGTGCCGTCTTCGTGGATCTGGTGCAGGAAGTTGTTGATGAAGTTGAGGCTGTCGTAGTCACCCTTCTTCAGACCGAAGGCCAGAGGTTCGTAGGTGAACGGTTTGTCGAGGAACACCAGTTTGCCGTTACCCACCTTGTTCAGCGCCACAACGTTGTAAGGCGCGTCGTAGATAAAGGCATCAGCCTTGCCGTTGACCACGTCGAGCACGGCTTCCTGCTCATTGTCGTAGCCGTGGTACTTGGCTTTGGAGATCAGCTTTTTGGCGACCATTTCGCCGGTGGTGCCGAGCTTGGAAGTGATGCGGTAATCGGCAGTGTTCAGGTCTTTGTAGGACTTGATGGTGCCTTCCAGCTCCTTGCGGATCAGCAGCGTCTGGCCGACCACAATGAAGGGGTCGCTGAAGTTCAGGCGCAGGTTGCGCTCCTGGGTCAGGGTCATGCCGCTGCCGATCATGTCGAACTTGTCGGTCAGGAGGGCCGGGATAATGCCGTCGTAACCGGTGGACACCAGCTCCAGCTTGACACCCATGGCCTTGGTCATGGCCTTGAGGATGTCGACTTCGAAGCCGATGATCTCGCCGCGTTTGTTGGTCATTTCGAACGGCATGTAGGTCGGATCCATGCCGACCTTCAATGTGCCGCGCTTGACCGCGTCATCAATGGCACCGGCCTGCGCCGCGCTGACTGCAACCAATGCCGTGACGCCGACCAACAGCATCGACAGATACTTCTTCATCTTCAAGTCCCCAAAACCATTGCGTTTGCGGCGCGAAATCGACAGTTTTCCAGTGAAAACCGATAGATACGGACACAAAACGGTCCGGGCGCACCAATTCGGGGACGGATGCTAACGCACTCGCTCGATTGCACAAGGGTTTAGGCGGGATTTTGGACAATAAAAAACCCGCTTTCGCGGGTTTTTTATCATGCCATCTGAGGCTGTACGCTCAGCGGCCTGAGCGGCAGCAGCGGTGCATGGGGATCGGCCTTGACCGACTTGCGCCATGCGCCCAGCCACTCGGCGTGACCTTCGTTCCAGACCTGATCATGCAGGCGGGCCAATGCCACCGGGTCGCTCAGCAACTGCACACGCTCGTTGTTGGTCAGGCCTTCCGGCCCGACCTTCATCGCGTGGCGTACCCGCTCTACCCGCAACCATTCGATTGGCTCTGCCTCGCGGTGACGGGAGGTCGCCAGCGAACACGCCAGGGCGTTCTGCTGTGGATCGACCACCGAACGGATGAAGCCGTCGTTCAGTGCGTGCCAGCGGTTTTCGTGGGTGTACTGGTCGGTCGCCAATAACGCCTGCGGCGGATTGTATTCCTCGGGGATGAGGAACAGGCTCTCGTCACGGGACTTGAGGCCCAGGCCGACACGACTGGAAATGACCGATACCGGGATCGACAGCATCAACGAACCGACGATCGGCACCAACCACCACAGGAAGCTCGGGTTCAGCCAAATCACCAGCAAGGCCCAGAAGAAGCCCAGCAAGGTTTGCGGACCGTGGCGCTTGACCGCTTCGCTCCATGGCGTGGAGTCATCGTCACGCTGCGGCGAGTTCCAGGTCGCGGCCCAGCCCAGGAACGCGGCGAGGACGAAACGGGTGTGGAAAATCATCCGCACCGGCGCCAACAGCATGGAGAACAGCATCTCCAGCAGCATCGACAACGTCACCTTGAACTTGCCACCGAACTCTTTCGCGCCCTTGGCCCAGATCAGGATGATGCTCAACAGCTTCGGCAGGAACAGCAGCACAATCGTGGTCGAGAACAGCGCAATTGCCTTGTCCGGGTGCCATTGTGGCCACAGAGGGTAAAGCTGGCGCGGTTCGAGGAAGTACTGCGGCTCCATCAGCGTGTTGACCGCCAGCAGCGCGGTCGACAACACAAGGAAGAAGAACCACAGCGGTGCCGACAGGTAAGACATCACGCCGGTCAGGAACACCGCACGGTGCACCGGGTGCATGCCCTTGACCAGGAACAGCCGGAAGTTCATCAGGTTGCCGTGACACCAGCGACGGTCTCGCTTGAGCTCGTCCAGCAAGTTCGGCGGGAGCTCTTCATAGCTGCCCGGCAAGTCGTAGGCAATCCACACACCCCAACCGGCACGGCGCATCAGCGCGGCTTCTACGAAGTCATGGGACAGGATCGCACCGGCAAACGCGCCTTTACCGGGCAGCGGCGCCAGGGCGCAGTGCTCGATGAACGGCTTCATGCGAATGATCGCGTTGTGGCCCCAGTAGTGCGATTCGCCCAACTGCCAGAAATGCAGACCGGCGGTGAACAGTGGACCGTACACCCGGGTAGCGAACTGCTGCATGCGCGCATACAAGGTGTCCATGCCCGACGCTCGCGGCGCGGTCTGTATGATCCCGGCATCCGGCGTGGCTTCCATCAGACGCACCAGACTGGTCAGGCACTCGCCACTCATCACGGAGTCAGCGTCGAGTACGACCATGTATTTGTAATCACCACCCCAGCGCCGGCAGAAGTCGTCGAGGTTGCCGCTTTTACGTTTTACGCGACGACGGCGGCGGCGATAGAAAATTTTGCCGAAGCCCTTGGCTTCGCGGCAGACGTCCAGCCAGGCCTGCTGCTCGGCAACGCAGATATCGGCGTCGTTACTGTCGCTGAGGACGAAGAAGTCGAAACGATCCAGGTCACCCGTGGCCGCGACCGACTCGAACGTCGCGCGCAGACCGGCGAACACCCGCGGCACGTCTTCGTTACAGATCGGCATCACCAGTGCAGTGCGCGCGTCCTTCGGAATCGGCTCATTACCGGCGCTTTTGCCGGAAATGCGGTATTTGTCGTGGCCGGTGAGCAACTCGAGGAAGCCCATCAGCGCCGTCCAGAAACCGGCCGAAACCCAGCAGAACAGAATCCCGAACAGGATCAGGATGCTGGTCTGCAACGCATACGGCAGCACTTGCGTGGCGGTTTGCAGGAGCGGTTGGTGCAGGACCTCTTCGAGGTCGACGAACGACCAGCCCTGATACGGCATGATGCCTTTCATGTACCAGCCGGCGACGATGGTCTGGCCGAGCATCAGCACCAGCAGGATGTAACGGCGGATCGAACCGACGGTGCGCCAGCGTGCCGCCGGAAGTACGTTTTCGTCTTTCGGCGGTTTGGGCGGATTGGTCCGGCCGGTCAGGCGCCGCCAGCCGCGCACCAGAATGTTGGTACGCCATGGCTCCGGCACAACCTTGGTCCGGCGAATCGGTGGGGTTGCCTTGAGGCAGACCCGACCGCTGGCGTCGAGGGCCAGCATTTCGGCGTCCTGCAATTCTTCGGCGGTGCTGAGTGTCAGGCGCTTGCCGACCGAAGCCTGGGCGGCCTCGGTCGGCGCGTCGAACGTCGAAGACGACAGACGCTCATGCAGTTCACTGAAGGACCTGCAGCCCGCGAGTTCCGCGCGCTGCTGGTCGGTCATCGGCAGATGCGCCAGATACTCGGAAAGCGTCTCTGGCTGTACTTGAGAATTACTCATCGGCAGGCAACTGATAGCTCCAGGTCTCGGTCAGGACTTCTTCAGTCGATGCCGATTCCGGTGTGGCTGGGGCCGCGTCGGCAGCAGCAGGCTGCTTGGCGTCATTGTTGTTCGCCTTGTCCTTGGCAGCTGCGACTGGCTTGGCTTCGGCCTGCTTGGCCTCGGCGGCCTTCGCTTCCTTGTCCGCTTTCTCCGCTTGCTTGGCAGCCACCTTGTCGGCCTTGGCAACGGAAGAGGTGGACGCAGGAATCGAAGTCTTGGCCAGATCGGCAGGCACGATGTTCTGCACCAGTGCAGCCCGCATCTCGGTGGACTTGCTCGGGTCCTTGATCTTCATGCGCAGGGTCAGGCGCCAGCCCTTTGTTTCAGGGTTGTAGCGCACGCTGTTTTCGACCAGTTCGGCGTTTTCGCCGACGCTGACCTGACTGCGCACATCGGTGTCCGGTGCCAATGCCGCCAGGGACGGACCTTCGAAGTCCACCAGATAAGCAACGCTGCCGTCCGGCTGACGAATCAGGTTGGACTGTTTGACGTCACCAGTGGATTTCAGCGTCTGACTGACCCAGGCACTGTCTGGTGCGTGCAGCGCCGCTTCGTCCATGGTCCAGTGCATGCGATAGGCGAAGTCCAGCGGCTGGCCTGGCTCCGGCATTTTTTCCGGGCTCCAGAAAGCCACGATATTGTCGTTGGTTTCGTCGGCGGTCGGAATCTCGACCAGATCGACGGTGCCCTTGCCCCAGTCGCCTTTCGGTTCGATCCAGGCGCTTGGACGCTTGTCGTAGCGGTCGTCGAGGTCTTCGTAGTGGCTGAAGTCACGGCCGCGTTGCAGCAAGCCGAAGCCACGCGGGTTCTCGACCGAGAAGTTGCTCACCGCCAGGTGTTTCGGGTTGTTCAGCGGACGCCAGATCCACTCGCCGTTGCCGGCATGGATCGCCAGGCCGCTCGAATCGTGCAGTTCGCGACGATAGTTGAGGATTTTCGACGGCTGGTTGGCGCCGAACAGGAACATGCTGGTCAGTGGTGCGATACCCAGTTTGCCGACCTTGTCGCGCAGGAACATCTGCGCCTTGACGTCGACAATGGTGTCGCTACCCGGACGCAGGGTCAGACGATAAGCACCGGTCGCCCGTGGAGAATCCAACAGCGCGAAGATCACCAGGTGCTTGTCGCCCGGCTTCGGCTGTTCGATCCAGAACTCGCGAAAACGCGGGAATTCTTCACCGGACGGCAACGCGGTATCGATCGCCATGCCGCGAGCGGACAAGCCATAGACGTGCCCCTTGCCGACCACGCGGAAGTAACTCGCGCCGAGCATGGTCATGATTTCGTCTTGCTTGTCAGCCTTGTTGACGGGGTACAGCACGCGGAAGCCGGCGTAGCCCAGTTGTTCGGTGGCTTTGGGGTCGAACTTGACGTCACCGAAATCGAAACGACTTGGGTCGTATTTGATCTCTTCGACGGTGTTCGCGGTAATTTCGTTGATTTTTACCGGCGTATCGAAGTGCATGCCCTGGTGATAAAAGGACAGCTTGAATGGGGTCTTCTGGTCCGCCCATTCGGCTTTTTCCGTCAGAAAACGAATTTTCTGATAATCGGCGAACTTCATTTCGCGGAATTCGGTCGGCAGGTTACTGCGCGGCGCTTCGTACTTCTGAGCGGCCAGCTCTTTTGCCTTGGCCGACACATCATCCAGATTGAATGCCCAAAGCTGGCCCGCGCTGAGCAGGCAGAGCATTGCCGAGCCCGCTACCAGAGCGCTACGTAACCGTTTGGCAGACAATTTTGGTGCGTTACAGGGACTAACAATCACGAGCAACCCTCGCCGAAAACAGATCAAAAAACCAACGGCCAGTTAAAGGGTCTGTACGGTGTCCGGTGTGAAAAACCCGGCCTTGCAGACCACTCTTGCCAAGTTGGCGAGCATTGTTCCGACTCCGATGGGGCGAAATGATTCCCCAAACGGTTCAGGACAAGTCTCTACCTAAGTCAAAATGGACCAACGAACGCTGATCCCCGTAGCGCGCGATTATCTAGTAGGCCGCGTTACAACGCATCAGGGGTAACAAAGTATTTATCGGGAAAAACGCCTGTTTTCAGTCGAAAAGCGCTTAAAAAGATGTTTCAAGCGCTTTCAGGTCTGTAACAGGAAGGTTACCGGGCCATCATTGACCAGGTGCACCTGCATATCCGCGCCGAATCTACCTGATGCCACAGTGCCATGCACCTGTTTCGCTTTATCTAATAGATAGTCGAATAGCTCCTCGCCCAAGGCCGGGGGGGCCGCGGTCGAGAAACTCGGGCGCAACCCGCTCTTGGTGTCGGCGGCCAGGGTGAACTGCGAGACCAGCAACAACCCGCCGCCCACATCCGACAGGGACAGATTCATCTTGCCCTCTGCGTCGCTGAACACCCGATAGTTAAGCAGCTTATTGAGAAGTTTGTCGGCGCTGGCCCGGGTGTCCTCGGGCTCAACGGCCACCAGCACCAGCAAGCCCTGGTCGACCGCACCCACTACCTGCCCCGCCACCTCGACTCGCGCGCCACGCACGCGCTGCAGCAGCCCTTTCATGCTTCGTCGGGAGCCAGATCGAGCAAGCGGCGCGCCATCCTATCGGCAGCACGCACCAATGCGTCGGTAATCCCGGGTTCAGCGGCGGCATGGCCAGCGTCACGGATGATTTGCAGTTCGCTGTTCGGCCAGGCCTGGTGCAGCTCCCAGGCGTTATCCAGCGGGCAAATCACGTCATAGCGACCATGGATGATCACGCCGGGCAAATGAGCGATTTTGCCCATGTCGCGAATCAACTGATTGGCCTCAAGGAACGCATTGTTGGTGAAGTAGTGGCATTCGATGCGAGCAATGGACAGCGCGCGCTGGGGTTCGGAAAAACGATCGACCACCAATGGGTTCGGCCGAAGGGTCGCGGTCCGGCCTTCCCACGTGGACCAGGCTTTGGCCGCGTGCATCTGAGCGATCTGATCGTTGCCGGTCAGGCGTTTGTGGAAGGCGGTGAGCAAATCGCCACGCTCGTCCAACGGGATCGGGGCGATATAGTCCTGCCAGTAATCGGGGAACAACCGGCTGGCGCCAGCCTGATAAAACCACTCGATTTCTTGCGGACGGCAGAGAAAAATGCCGCGCAGGATCAGACCGTGTACACGCTCCGGGTGGGTTTGCGCGTAGGCCAGCGCCAGGGTCGATCCCCAGGAACCGCCGAACAGTACCCACTTGTCGATGCCCAAGTGCTCGCGGATTCGCTCAAGGTCGGCGACCAGATCCCAGGTGGTGTTGTTTTCCAGACTGGCGTGGGGCGTGGAGCGACCGCAACCACGCTGGTCGAACGTCACGATTCGGTAAAGGTTGGGATCGAAGTAGCAGCGGCTCGCCGCATCGCACCCGGCGCCGGGGCCGCCGTGTATGAAAACCACCGGCAATCCTTCCGGTGAACCGCTTTCGTCGACATACAGCGTGTGAGTCTCGTCGACGGCCAGATCGTGCCGGGCGTGAGGTTTGATCTGCGGGTACAAAGTCTGCATTGCGCGCTCCGTAAGGGGTCGAGGTCATCCCTGGGGGGACTTCTATTATTCTGCCGTCCGGCATCATAAACCCGAATTACGCCAATGAGCATGCCCTTGCAGAGTCAGAGTTTTGCCGCCAGAAAATCAATCAATGTTTGATACAGCGCATCGACCTCGGCCGCCTGCCCTCGCGCCCGTAGACAGCCATGAACCAGTCCACTGCCGTAGTACAGCGTCGTGGGCACGCCGGCGGCGTTGAGTCGTTCGGCATACTGCACGCCGTCATCGCGCAGCGGGTCGAACTGCGCCACGGCGATCCAGGCCGGTGGCAATCCGCTTACATCCCCGGCCAGCAGCGGCATCGCGTAAGCGCCCGGTTTTGGCGTGCCACGCAGATACAACGCCTGATAACAATCCAGGTCGCTGCTGCCGAGCAACGGGGCGTCAGCGCATTCGCTGCGTGACGGTAACCGGTGATCACCACCGAGTCCCGGATAAATCAGGACTTGCGCGCATGGCATCGGCTCGCCGGTATCACGTAGCGCCAGGCACAACGCAGCAGCAAGATTGCCGCCGGCGCTGTCACCGGCCACCAACGTGCGCTCAGGATCCAGCCGAAACGGCCCGCCACGCAACGCCCGCCAGACAGCCAGGCAGTCATCGAACGCCGCCGGAAACGGGTGCTCCGGCGCCAGGCGGTAATCGACGGCAATCACTAATACACCAAGTGTTGAGGCCAGCTCGGCGCAGATGAAATCGTGGGAGTCCAGATCCCCCACCACCCACCCGCCACCGTGCAGGTATACGACGCAGGGCACACCGCCAGCAGAGGGTGAATCCGGAGGTTGATACGAGCGAACGCAGACACCCGCCAACTCGAAATCGACCACGTACAGCCCGGCCGGCCGGGGTGGCGTGAACGCCCGGCACATCTCGCTATAGGCCTGGCGCAATCCTTCCAGACTGGTTTCGGTGCTGTTGAAGCTGACGGTTTTCTCTACGAAAGCCTGCATTTGTTCAGAAAGCGGGTAAGGAGCCATAAACCTGGTGCCCGTTTAGGGGAAATATAGGGGGCCTGACCCTGTGCGAGCGAGCCTGCTCGCGAAGGCGGTGTGTCAGACAACATCCATTTTGGCTGGCATACCCCTTCGCGAGCTGGCTCGTTCCCACAGGTTTGCGGTTGCCGTCAGTTTTTCAAACTGGCCTGAACCGTGGCCACGCCGTCCTTGCCATCAAAACTGCTGACACCGGCCAGCCAGCGCTGCAAATCCTGCGGATGCTCGCGTAGCCATTTTCTGGCGACATCCTGGGGTGTCTGGCGCTCCATGATCGGCACCATCAACTGGCTTTCCTGGGCGGCGGTGAAGGTCAGGTTTTCCAACAAGCGATAGACGTTCGGGCAACGTTCGGCGTAGTCGGGGGCGGTTACGGTAGAAACGGTCGCCGCGCCCTCGTTCGGCCCATAGACGTCTTCACTGCCGGTCAGGTACGCGATGTTCATGTTGATGTTCATCGGGTGCGGGGTCCAGCCGACAAACACCACGAATTCCTTGCGGTTCACGGCCCGTTGCACCGCGGCGAGCATGCCAGCCTCACCGGACTCGATCAATTTGAAGTCCTTGAGGCCGAAGTGATTGGTCTCGATCATGGTTTTGATCGTGGTGTTGGCGCCGCTGCCCGGTTCGATGCCGTAGATCTTCCCGCCGAGCTGATCCTTGAACTTTGCGATGTCGGCGAAGGTTTTCAGGCCGGCAGCCGCCACGTAATCAGGGACCGCGAGGGTCGCCTGGGCATCGGCCAGGCTTGGCCGGTCCATGACCTTGACCTGACTGGCGGCCAGGAACGGCGCGATGTTCTTGTCCATCGCCGGTTTCCAGTAACCGAGGAAGATGTCCAGGCGCTTGTCGCGGATACCGGCAAAGATGATTTGCTGCACGGCGCTGGTTTGCTTGCTTTCATAACCGAGGCCATTGAGCAGCACGTCGGCCATGCCGCTGGTGGCGATCACGTCGGTCCAGTTGACCACGCCCATGCGCACGGCCTTGCAGGAAGGGTCGTCAGCGGCCAGGACGCTGGCGCTCAGAAAAGCAGTGCCGCAGAGGATTGAGAGACAGCGGGTGAACAGACCTTTGATGCTTGTCATGGGGAGCATTCTCGTGCGGCAGCGGATTATTGTCGGGCCGGTGTCTTTGTGCACCGTGCCGGAAACATTACGCAGCAGACGAGCGGTAAAAGCGACCTGTGGCGACCGTGTTTTGCACGGTGGCGACTGTCAGCACGCACGAATCTGTGGCGAGACAAAATACCTGTGGGAGCGGGCTTGCTCGCGAAGGCGGTGTGTCAGTCAATACATATGTTGATTGATCTACCGTTTTCGCGAGCAAGCCCGCTCCCACAGGGGTTATGCGTTGTAGTGCTTTTTGCCCCAGGCCAACAAGCCCTGCAGCAACTCCTTGAGCACCACCCGCGTCGGCCCCGCCAGATCCGCGCGATAACGGAATGGCTCGAACTCTTCCATATACGTGCACTGGCCCAGCTCCAGTTGCACCGCATGAATGTTTTCCGCCGGATTGCCGTAATGCCGGGTGATATGCCCGCCCTTGAAGCGCCCGTTCAGCACATGACTGTAGCCCGGGTGCCCGGCGCAGATCGCTTCCAGCTGCGAAGCCAACTGCGGATCGCAACTGGCGCCGTTGAAGGTGCCGAGGTTGAAGTCAGGCAGTTTGCCGTCGAAAAGGTGCGGGATCACCGAGCGGATCGAGTGCGCGTCAAACAGCAGCGCATAGCCGAACTCGGCTTTGAGACGCGCCAGTTCCTGCTGCAAGGTGCTGTGGTAGGGCGTCCAGATCTGCTCCAGATAAGTCGCGCGCTCGGCTTTCGAAGGCTCCAGACCTTCGCGAAACAACGGCACGCCGTCAAACAGTGTCGCCGGGTACAGACCGGTGGTGGCGCCCACGTACAACGGCTTGTCGTCGGACGGCCGATTCAGGTCGATGACAAACCGCGAATACTCGGCGGCCAGGGTGCTGGCGCCCAGTTCAGCGGCGAAATCGTACAGCTGCGGGATGTGCCAGTCGGTGTCCGGCAGGCTTTTCGCCTGGGGGATCAACCCGGCTTCGACCGCCGGGGTCAGACGTACACCGGCGTGAGGCATGCTGATCAGCAGCGGCACGTGGCCTTGTTTGAAGTTCAGAACCTTATCCACAACTGCTCTCCTACACGCTCGTTTCGACGCCGTGACGCACGACGCGTTTTTCAAGATCGCCGCCCAGCCAGTACGACAGGTCGGCTGGACGCTCGATTTGCCAGGCGACGAAATCCGCCACTTTGCCGGCCTCGATCGAACCGTGGGTATCGGCCATGCCCAGTGCCGTAGCCGCATGGATCGTCGCGCCTGCGAGGGCTTCTTCCGGGGTCATGCGAAAACAGGTGCAAGCCATGTTCAGCATCAAGCGCAACGACAGCGCCGGCGAGGTACCGGGATTGAGGTCGCTGGCGATGGCGATTTTCACGCCGTGCTTGCGCAGGGCATCCATCGGCGGCAATTGGGTTTCGCGCAGGAAATAGAAGGCGCCCGGCAGCAGCACTGCCACGGTGCCAGACTCGGCCATGGCGATGGCGTCTTCTTCTGTCATGAATTCCAGATGATCAGCGGACAGTGCGTGATAACGCGCCGCCAGGCTGGAACCGTGCAAGGACGACAACTGCTCGGCGTGCAGCTTCACCCGCAAGCCCAGTTTCTGTGCAGTGATAAACACGCGCTCGACCTGCGCAGGCGAAAACGCCAGGTATTCGCAGAACGCGTCGACCGCATCCACCAGCCCTTCGGCGGCCAAGGCCGGGAGCATTTCAGAGCAGATGTGTTCGATGTAGTCGTCGGCGCGTTCTGCATACTCCGGCGGCAAGGCGTGAGCGGCCAGGCAGGTGCTGCGCACGCTGATCGGCAGTTCGGCACCGAGACGACGGGCGACTCGAAGCATCTTGCGTTCGTTGGCCAGGTCGAGGCCGTAGCCGGATTTGATTTCGACGCTGGTGACGCCGTCACGCATCAGGCTTTTCAGGCGCTTGGCGGCGCTGGCAAACAATTCGTCTTCGCTCGCGGCACGGGTGGCGCGTACGGTACTGGCGATACCACCGCCGCTTGCGGCGATTTGCGCGTAGCTGACACCTTGCAGGCGCTGCTCGAACTCACCGCTGCGATTACCGCCAAACACCGTGTGGGTGTGGCAGTCGATCAGGCCCGGCGTGACCCAGGTCCCTTTCAAATCATTGACCGCCGGGTATTCGCCGCACGGCAGTTCACTGCGCGGGCCGACCCACTCGATGTGCGCACCGGACGTCACAATGGCCGCATCCTCGATGATCGAGTAGACGCCTTGCGCCATGGTTGCGACGTGGCAGTGTTGCCAGAGGGTTTTCATCCCTTAGTCTCCACAGTAGTCAAAATCGAATCGCCAGCAGGCTGGCTCCCACAGAGGTACGCATTGCAACTGTGGGAGCCAGCCTGCTGGCGATGAGTCCATCACAGGCTAGGTAAAAGCTTGGTAGTGATCAGCTCATTCAGGCAACGCGAAGCCAACAACTCGCTGGCGGCATTGATGTCCGGCGCGAAGAAACGGTCCTTCTCATAGAACGGTACTTCCTTACGCAGAATCGCCCGAGCCTGTTCCAGTTTCGGCGAGGTCTTCAGACCGTTGCGCAGATCCAGGCCCTGAGCCGCCGCCAGCCACTCCACAGCCAGAATGCCACGGGTGTTTTCAGCCATTTCCCACAGGCGCTTGCCGGCAGCCGGAGCCATGGACACGTGGTCTTCCTGATTGGCGGACGTCGGCAGACTGTCTACCGAATGTGGGTGAGACAGCGCCTTGTTTTCGCTGGCCAGAGCGGCCGCAGTCACCTGGGCGATCATGAAACCGGAGTTCACGCCACCATTAGCCACCAGGAACGGCGGCAGTTGTGACATGTGTTTGTCCATCATCAGCGAAATGCGGCGTTCGCTCAGGGAACCGATTTCAGCAATGGCCAGCGCCATGTTGTCAGCGGCCATGGCCACCGGTTCGGCGTGGAAGTTACCGCCGGAAATCACGTCACCTTCAGCGGCGAATACCAGCGGGTTGTCGGAGACCGCGTTGGCTTCGACAGCCAGCACTTCGGCAGCCTGACGGAACTGGGTCAGACAGGCGCCCATGACTTGCGGCTGGCACCGCAGGGAGTACGGATCCTGGACCTTTTCGCAGTTCTCGTGAGAATCAGAGACTTCACTGCGCTCGCCCAGCAGATCGCGGTAAGCGGCGGCGGCATCAATCTGGCCTTTCTGGCCACGGGCGGCGTGGATACGTGCGTCGAATGGCGAACGCGAACCGAGTACCGCTTCGACAGACAGACCACCCAGGGCCAGGGCACCGGCGAACAGGTCTTCACCTTCGAACAGTCCGCGCAGGGCAAACGCGGTGGACACCTGCGTGCCGTTGAGCAATGCCAGACCTTCCTTCGCGGCCAGGGTCAATGGTTTCAGGCCAGCGACTTTCAGGGCTTCGGTGGCTTCCATCCACTCGCCCTTGTAGCGAGCCTTGCCTTCACCCAGCAGCACCAGCGACATGTGCGCCAGTGGCGCCAGGTCGCCCGAAGCACCGACCGAACCTTTAAGCGGAATGTGCGGGTAAACCTCGGCGTTGATCAAGGCGATCAGCGCGTCGATCACGACGCGGCGAATACCCGAGAAGCCACGGCTCAAGCTGTTGACCTTGAGCACCATGACCAGGCGCACCAGTGCGTCGCTGATCGGCTCGCCGACACCAGCGGCGTGGGACAGCACCAGCGAGCGCTGCAGGTTTTCCAGGTCTTCGCTGGCGATGCGAGTCGACGCCAGGAGGCCGAAACCGGTGTTGATGCCGTAAGCGGTGCGGTTTTCGGCGAGGATTTGTTCCACGCAGGCGACGCTGGCTTCGATCTGGGCCGAAGCGCTGTGGTCGAGGGTCAGTTTCACCGGCTGCTGATAAACATCACGCAGTTGGGCAAGGGTCAGTTGGCCGGGAATCAAATTAAGCGCAGTCACATTCATTCTCCTTTTGAGAGTTTTTATTAACTACCAGACGCTCCGGAAGTATCCGTTGTCCGTCGCTTCCCGCCTTTTTGAGGAGGGCTGGCGCCTTGGCACGCTGGTTTTGTATGGAAATCAGTTCAAATTCGGCAAGGCTTTTTGCAGCAAGGCCGGGTCTTTCAAAACGCTGGCGGCGGCGGCGATATCCGGCGCCAGCCAGCGATCCTGATCGTAGGCAGGAACGCGCTCACGCAGCAGGCGCCACGCCGCGTCGGTGCCTGCACCAAAACGCTGTTCCTTGAGGAACTCGAAAGCCTGGGCCGCCAGCAGGTACTCGATGGCGAGGATCTGCGTGCAATTTTCCAGCGCGCGATGCAGCTTCAGCGCGGCGTTGGTGCCCATGCTCAGGTGGTCTTCCTGCAAGCCCGAAGTCACGTAGTTATCGAGTACTGCCGGTTGCGCCAGCTGACGGTTCTCCGCGCACAGCGAAGCGGCGACGTATTGCACGATCATCATCCCGGAGTTCACCCCCGGGTTGGCCACCAGGAACGCAGGCAGACCGCTGACGTGGGGGTTGATCAAACGATCCAGGCGCCGTTCGGCGATGGAGCCGATTTCCGCCATGGCAATGGCCAGCAAATCCGCTGCCAGCGCCACCGATTGACCGTGCGGGTTAGCCTGGGACATGACGCGAAAGTTGTCGGGCGTACCCAGCAGCAACGGGTTATCGGTGCAGCCGTTGAGTTCGGTTTCGACTTGCTTGATAGCATGCTCGAGCTGATCGCGAGCGGCACCATGCACCTGCGGGATCGAGCGGATGCTCAGCGCATCCTGAGTGCGAATGCCCTTGCTCTGGGCAATCACTTCACTGCCATCCAGCAGAGCGCGCAGGTTGATTCCGACCTGTTGCATGCCCGGATGCGGCTTGAGCGCAATGATCTCGGCGTCGAATGCAGCGATCTGCCCACGCTGGGCCTCGAAGCTCATGGCACTGATCACGTCGGCCCACTGCAACAGACGCGTGGCATCGGCAATTGCCAGACAGCTGAGACCGCTCATGCACGGCGTGCCGTTGACCAGGCACAGACCGTCCTTGGCGCCGAGTTGAACCGTTTGCAGGCCTTCTTCGACCAACGCCTGTTGTGCGGACACGACTTGCCCGCGATAGCTGACGTTGCCGACACCCAGCAACGCAATGCTGATGTGGGCCATGTGGGTCAGGTAACCGACCGAACCCTGGGAGGGCACTTGCGGGGTGATGCCGCGATTGAGCAGCGCCAGCAGGGCTTCGACCACCCGGCGATGCACGCCGGATTTGCCCTGGGTGAAATTGAGGATGGCCGCACACATGATCGCGCGGGTCTGCTCGTCGGCCAACGGAGCGCCAACGCCACAGGCGTGACTGAGCAGGGTGTTGCGCGACAGCTGGCTGAGTTGTTCGTCCTTGAGCGAGACATTGCACAAGGCACCCAGGCCGGTGTTCACGCCATAGGCCCGTTCGCCGCTGGTGACGATGCGCTGGACGATTGCCTGGGCATTCTCGATCCGCGCCCAGGCCTGCGCCGACAGCTCAAGCTGTGCGCCATGGCGGGCGACCGCGACCACATCCTGCCAACGCAACGGGGCATCGGCGATAACGATTTTTTCAGCCTGGGACATCTTCAACCTCAACCGAACATTCTGAATATTGATGCAGCCCTGCCGCCGCCTTCGCGAGCAGGCTCGCTCCCACAGGGGTATGCATTCCGATGTGGGAGTGAGCCTGCTCGCGAAGAGGCCAGCTCAAACACTGCAAATCTTTAAACCACCGCCGCCCGCCGCTGCACGAAGCGGTCGACATATTCATCCGCCGGCGAATGCAGGATTTCTTTCGGTGTGCCGACCTGAATCAGGCGGCCGTCCTTGAGGATCGCGATGCGGTTGCCGATGCGCACGGCCTCGTCGAGGTCGTGGGTGATGAAAACGATGGTCTTGTGCAGGGTCTTTTGCAGTTCCAGCAATTGGTCCTGCATCTCGGCGCGGATCAGCGGGTCGAGGGCACTGAAGGCTTCGTCCATCAGGATGATGTCAGTATCTGCCGCCAAGGCGCGGGCCAGGCCCACGCGCTGACGCATGCCGCCCGAGAGCTGGTGCGGGTATTTGTTTTCGTAGCCCTTGAGACCCACGGTGTTGATCCAGTGCAGCGCGCGCTCGGTACACAACTGCTTGCTCTCGCCGCGCACTTTCAAGCCATAGGCGACGTTATCCACCACGGTTTTGTGGGGCAGCAGGCCGAAGCTCTGGAACACCATGCTGATCTTGCGCCGACGAAATTCGCGCAGGGCTTCCATGTCGTATTGCAGGATGTCCACGCCGTCGACCAGGATCGCGCCGCTGGTCGGGTCGATCAGCCGATTGAAGTGGCGCACCAGGGTCGACTTGCCGGACCCCGACAGGCCCATGATCACGAAGATCTCGCCGCTACCGATGCTCAGCGACAAGTCATTCACACCGACCACGCAACCGGTTTCGGCCAACACCTGGTCCTTGGTCTTGCCCTGGCCGACCATGGCGAGTGCATCCTTGGCGCGGTTACCGAAAATCTTGAAGACGTTTTTGACTTCGATCTTGCTCACGGTTGCGTTGCTCATTTGCTCACCTCATGCCGTGCGCGACCGTACGCCTGTGTAATGCGGTCGATCACCACTGCCAGAATCACGATCGCCAGACCGGCTTCCAGGCCACGTCCGACGTTCAGGGTCTGAATCCCCACCAACACGTCTTCACCCAGACCGCGGGCACCGATCATCGAGGCGATCACCACCATCGACAGGGCCATCATGGTGGTCTGGTTGATCCCCGCCATGATGCTCGGCAGGGCCAGCGGCAGTTGCACGCCGAACAGTTGCTGCCAGCGGTTGGCACCGAAGGCGTTGATCGCTTCCATCACTTCCCCGTCGACCTGGCGAATGCCCAGATCGGTCAGGCGGATCAGCGGGGGCGCGGCGTAGATCACAGTGGCGAAAATCGCCGGGACCTTGCCCAGGCCGAACAGCATCAGCACCGGGATCAGGTACACGAAGCTCGGCATGGTTTGCATGATGTCCAGCAACGGCATCAGCACCGAACGCAGGCGATTGCTGCGCGCCGAGAGAATGCCCAGCGGAATGCCGATGAGCACCGAGATGACCGTTGCCACCATCATCAGCGCGAGGGTTTGCATCAGCTTGTCCCAGAGGCCTACCGCGCCCACCAGGAACAGCAAACCGACGATGACCGCTGTGGTCACCACTTTGCGCGTCGCGTGCCAGGCTACGCCGGCAACGATCGCCAGCATCAGCCACCAGGGCGCAGCGCGCAGCAGCCCTTCAAGATTGACGATGGCCCACAACAGGGTGTCGGAGATGCTGCGGAACACATCGCCGTAGTTGGTGACCAGCGAATCGACCCAACCGTTGACCCAGTCGGCGATGGAAAAAGTAAAGCTTTCGGGAAACATAAAAGGCTCTCAATCAAAGGGTTGCGATCAAGCATCCGACTGCCGTCGCCAGCAGTCGGTGAGGCTCAACCTACAAGGCCGCGTCGATTTTCTTGGCTGCGTCTTCGCTCACCCACGCGTGCCAGACTTCAGGATGTTCCTTCAGGAAGATCTTGGCCAGTTTTGGCGACTCGATACGCTCTTTGCTCATGCGACCCAGGTTCTGGTTCAGCAGGTCGATTGGAACGTTGACCTTTTCCAGCACGGCCACCAGCTCCGGCGCTTGTTCGTGGAACGTTTTGGACAGGCCGACCTTGATGGTCACGGTCTTGTTCACGCCGGGTTTCTCTTCGAGCTTCACTACGTCGACCTGGCCCATCAGCGGCGTTGGCGACCAGTAGTAGAACAGGATCGGCTCGCCACGCTTGTAGCTCGACAGCACGGCGGCATCCAGCGCCGGGCCGGTGCCTGGGCGGAAGTTGGTGTAGGAGCTTTCCAGACCGTAGCTTTTCAGCATTTCGCTGTTGTCGAGCTCACAGGTCCAACCGGCCGGGCAGTTGTAGAAGCGGCCTTTGGAAGGTTCTTCGGCGTCCTTGAACACCGCCGAATACTTGGCCAGATCGGCAATGTTTTTCAGGTCCGGCGCCTTGGCTTCCAGTTTGCGCTTGGCGTCGCCTTCGATCACGTAGCGCGGCACGTACCAGCCTTCTACAGCACCGACGACTGGAGCACCGACGCCGACGACCTTGCCGGCCTTCTCGGCCTTGTTCCAGACCTCGCTGCGGCCCACCCACTCTTCGGCGAAGACCTGGATGTCATTGCTGCTCAAGGCGTTTTCCATGGTGATGGAGTTGCCCGGCAGGCTGTCAGTCTTGCAGTCGTAGCCCTTCTCCAACACGACTTGCATCACGTCGGTCAGCAGCATGGCGCTTTCCCAGTTCAGGCCGGCGAATTTCACCGGTTTGCCCGACTCGCACCAACCCGCCGCCTGAGTGGCGCCGGCGCTGGCCAGCAGGCCCAGGGAAAGCAATGTGGTCAGCAGGGTCTTGTTCGATTTCATTGTGTGACGCTCCTAATCATGAATTGGCTTACGGCAGTCAAGAGGCATCCAGCCCTGTCCACGTCCAATCAGGCCTGCGCCGCAGCGCGACCGGCCCCGCTTGTTTCTGGTTGTACAACGCTGCCCTGCTCGACCGGCAGGATCAGCTTATCGGGTACCGTGCCGTGCCATTTTTTCGCACACACGTAATACAGCGCTGCGGGAAGCACCAGACCGATGATCCAGGAAATATCCACCCCCCCCAATGCTTCCACCAGCGGTCCGGTATAGAACTTGGTGGCGATGAACGGCAGCTGCACCAGCACACCGAACACATAGACGCTGATACCGAGGGCGTTCCAACGGCCGTAGCGACCGTTCGGATCGGCCAGCGCCGGCACGTCATAGCGCTCGCGGGTAATGCAGTAGTAATCCACCAGGTTGATCGCGCTCCAGGGCGTAAAGAACGCCAGCAAGAACAGGATGAAGGACTTGAACGCACCGAGGAACGAGTGCTGGCCGAGCAACGCCATCAGGGTCGCCGCACCAACGATGACCAGCACGAACACCAGACGCTGCAAGCGCGTGACCTTCAGGTCACCACGGAAACCGCTGATGATGGTCGCAATACACATGAAGCTGCCGTAGGAGTTCAGCGTGGAAATGGTGACCTTGCCGAATGCGATACTGAAGTACAGCAGCGCAGCGGTGGCACCACTGCCGGCAAAACCAACGATGTAGGCCACTTCATGGCCGGCGTATTGGCCATTGGCCGAAGCGGCGGCAAACACACCGAGGATCATCGCCACTTGTGCGCCGATGACCGAACCCGCACCCGCGGCAAAAAAGGTTTTCACCGAGGACGTTTTGCTCGGCAGGTAGCGTGAATAGTCAGCCACATAAGGGCCGAAGGCGATCTGCCAGGACGCCGCGAGCGACACCGCCAGCAGGAAGCTGCTCCAGCTGAAGTGACGGATTTGCAGCAGCGCGTCAATATCGGTCTGGCTCATCAGACGGCTGAACAGGTAAACGAAGGCAATCACACCAATGACGCTGGCAACACGGCCAATCCAATGGATCACCCGATAACCGAGCACCGTGACCAGCACGATGACACTGGCGAAGATCAGGATACCGACGCTGTCGCTGACCCCGAATAATTGACCCAACGCCTGACCGGACAGCACGGTGCCCGTCGCGGTGAATCCGAGGTACATCAGGCAGACCAGCACGATCGGGATGGCCGCGCCATAAACGCCGAACTGTACCCGGCTGGAGATCATCTGCGGCAGGCCAAGCTTGGGTCCTTGCGCCGCATGCAACGCCATGACGCCGCCGCCGAGCACCTGACCGATCAGCAAACCGATCAACGACCAGAACACGTCACCGCCCAACACCACGGCCAGGGCCCCGGTGACAATCGCTGTGATTTGCAGGTTGGCACCCATCCACAGGGTGAACTGGCTAAACAGACGACCGTGTCTTTCCGCTTCCGGGATGTAGTCGATCGATCGCGTCTCGATCAACGGTTTGCTGCCTGCACGCTCGCTGTTAACAGCCATGGTTCAACCTCTGTGGATTGTTATTCTGGGTTTACCGATTATTTTTGGTTTGGCTCCTGTGGGAGCGAGACTGCTCGCGAAGAGGCCAGCACATTCAACATCTATGTTTGCTGACATGCCGCATTCGCGAGCAGGCTCGTTCCCACATAAAGCCCCCTGATTTCCAGAGTTATTTGCCGGTAATCATCGGCAGGTTCAGCCCTTGTTCCCTGGCGCAGTCGATCGCGATCTGGTAACCGGCATCGGCGTGACGCATGACGCCGGTCGCCGGGTCGTTGTGCAGTACGCGAGCGATACGCTCGGCCGCTTCGTCTGTACCGTCGCAGACGATCACCATGCCCGAGTGCTGGGAGAAACCCATGCCGACGCCGCCGCCGTGGTGCAGGGAAACCCAGGTCGCACCGCTCGCGGTATTGAGCAGGGCGTTGAGCAATGGCCAGTCGGACACGGCATCGGAGCCGTCCTGCATCGATTCGGTTTCGCGGTTCGGGCTGGCAACGGAACCGGAATCCAGGTGGTCGCGACCGATCACGATTGGAGCGGACAATTCGCCGCTACGCACCATCTCGTTGAATGCCAGACCGAGCTTGGCGCGCAGGCCCAGGCCAACCCAGCAGATACGCGCCGGCAGACCCTGGAAGCTGATGCGCTCGCGCGCCATGTCCAGCCAGTTGTGCAGGTGGGCGTCGTCCGGGATCAGCTCCTTGACCTTGGCGTCGGTCTTGTAGATGTCTTCAGCGTTGCCCGACAGTGCAGCCCAACGGAACGGGCCGATACCACGGCAGAACAGCGGACGGATGTAGGCCGGTACGAAGCCCGGGAAGTCGAATGCGTTTTCCACGCCTTCTTCTTGCGCCATCTGACGGATGTTGTTGCCGTAGTCGAAGGTTGGAACGCCCATTTTCTGGAAATCCAACATCGCTTTAACGTGTACGGCCATCGATTGCTTGGCGGCTTTCACAACAGCAGCCGGCTCGGTTTTGGCGCGAGCGCGATATTCGTCCCAGGTCCAGCCGGCCGGCAGGTAGCCGTTGAGCGGGTCGTGGGCGCTGGTCTGGTCAGTGACCATGTCCGGACGCACGCCGCGACGGACCATTTCCGGGAGGATTTCAGCTGCGTTGCCGCACAGCGCGATAGAAATCGCCTTGCCTTCGGCGGTGTACTTGGCGATACGCGCCAGGGCATCGTCGAGGTCTTTGGCTTGCTCGTCGACGTAGCGGGTTTTCAGGCGGAAATCGATGCTCACCTGCTGGCATTCGATGTTCAGTGAGCAAGCGCCGGCCAGTGTCGCGGCCAGAGGTTGGGCACCGCCCATGCCACCCAGGCCAGCGGTCAGGACCCACTTGCCTTTCAGGTCATCGTTGTAGTGCTGGCGACCGGCTTCGACGAAGGTTTCGTAGGTGCCCTGGACGATGCCCTGGCTGCCGATGTAGATCCAGCTGCCGGCGGTCATCTGGCCGTACATGGCCAGGCCTTTGGCGTCGAGTTCGTTGAAGTGTTCCCAACTCGCCCAGTGTGGCACCAGGTTGGAGTTGGCGATCAGTACGCGCGGGGCGTTGCTGTGGGTCTTGAACACGCCGACCGGCTTGCCGGATTGCACCAGCAGGGTCTCGTCGTCGTTCAGATTGGTCAGGCTTTCAACGATCTTGTCGTAGCATTCCCAGTTACGCGCCGCACGACCAATACCACCGTAAACCACCAGTTCTTTAGGATTCTCGGCGACTTCCGGGTCGAGGTTGTTCATCAGCATGCGCAGCGGCGCTTCGGTCAGCCAGCTTTTGGCGGTCAGCTTGTTGCCGCGCGAGGCACGGATTTCAACGTCACGACGCTTTGTTACAGAGGCGGTGGTAATTTTGTTGTCAGTCACGAAAAAGACTCCTCAGCGATCAATCCAAACCAACCCTGGCGGTGGGTAAGCCAGCCTGTGCGCGTCAAAGCGCAACAAGCGAATCAGTGGACGTTGCGGGGAGTCTCGATCGACTCATACGCATACGTCTTTACTTGTACATACAAGCATATGCAATCAGGCGGCCAACTTGTTGGATGGCCACTCAAGAAAAACCACGCGCACGGCTGGAGAGCGCCTGGATCAGGGGCTCCGGCGCGGATGAAATTTTTCGAGGGGCTTTATTGATGGAAGGCAGGGCTGTTACTTGAGCGTGTTTTTGCGCCACGCTGGGGCGTTCGGTAACAAAGTGGTGCGCTTTCGGGAACGTGTGTGTGTGTCGGAAAGCATCGTGTCACTTGAGTCTTGGATCAGCGTGCGGTGAGTTCGATCACACAACAGGCACCGTTGCTGGAGACTTCCAGCAACCCGGTGTTACCCACCAGTTGCAGACAATCATGACGACCCAGTTGCGAAGCACTGTTACCGACCTTCACCTCCAGCGCATCGCTGACGCTGAACACCAGTACGGTCCCCGCCTCACTGAAAAACCGCTGCTCACCGCTCAACCATTGCAACCGTGTGCTGTAACGCTGCGGCGCATAAATCAGGTTGAAATCGCGAATCGGTCCGCCGAGCAATGTGCAGGACACCTGGCTCTCACCGCTGAAGGCAAACGGATCGATGGGCAACAACGGCCGCGTCACCTGACCGTCAACCGACAAGGTCATGCCGTCGCCCTGCAGTACGGTGATGATTCGCTCATAACCGGCGAAGGTGGAAAATCCGCCCGATTCGCAGATGTCGGCAATCGAGAGGCGCCAACCGAAGCCGTCCAGGCCGGTGCCGGCGTCACGGGTGATTTCTTCGGTACTGCCGCCGCCGTTTTTCCACGGCATGCGCGGGTAATCGACCGCGCGTAGAACCTTCAAGTTACTCATTTACTGCTCTCTATTTATGAAAACGACCTTCCAGACGATGACGGGAACCGGGGTGGATCAAACGGGCGGCGGTCACCGGCTGGCGGCCGGACCATGTGCGCCGACGGATCAGCAGGCACGGCTCGCCCTTTTCAATCTGCAGCAACTTGCATTCGGATGGCTCGGCCAGTATCGCCTCGACCACATGCTCACCTTCGGTCAATGGCGCAACCTGATTCAGGTAGGCATAAGGCGTTTGCAGGGTGAAGTCCTGCTTTAAGTATTCCGGCGCCACCAGTGCGTTGACGAAACGGTCTTCGATTTGCACCGGGATGTCGTTTTCGAAATGCACGATCAGCGAGTGGAAGACTTTCTGCCCTTCGCGCATATCCAGGGCCAGGGCGCGCTCGGAACCCGCGGCCTCTTCTTCAAGCGTGATGACCTTGCACGTGTGGCGGTGACCACGAGAGGCGATTTCGTCGGCGATGTTGTGCACTTCAAACAGAGCGGACTGGCTTTTTGGCTCGGCGACGAACGTACCGACGCCTTGCATGCGCACCAACAGGCCATCGGCGGTCATCTCGCGCAGGGCGCGGTTGATGGTCATGCGGCTGAAGCCCAACTGGCTGACCAGCTCGCTTTCCGACGGAACGCGGTAGTGCGGTGGCCAGTTTCCACTGTCGATTTGCTGAGTGATCATTTGTTTGACGCGGGCGTACAAGGGCGCCGGACTGTCGCCCATGTTCGCGGCCAACGGAGAGACTGGAGGCGGAGTCGGCACGGTGGATCCCTGTTCGTTGAAGAAAGATTGCTAGCTTGCCGGAGTTTACCGGGCAGGCAAACGTCTGTATATGTATATACAAATAACACACGATGGGGTGCTGAACCATGTCCGCCTTCTTTGCCGAACGCGCGCTGCTGCCTAGTGGATGGGCCAACAATGTACGTCTTGAGGTCAGCGCCGATGGCGTCCTGACCCATATCCAGGCCGATTCCCATGCAGATGACGCCGAGCGGTTGAGCGGTCCGCTACTGCCGGGCATGCCGAATCTGCACTCCCACGCCTTTCAGAGGGCCATGGCCGGGCTTGCGGAAGTGGCGGGCAATCCGAACGACAGTTTCTGGACCTGGCGCGATTTGATGTATCGCCTCGTCGGAAAAATCAGTCCGGAACAACTTGGCGTTATCGCACGTCAGCTGTACATCGAAATGCTCAAGGCCGGTTATACCTCGGTCGCGGAATTCCACTATGTGCACCATGACACCAGCGGCCAACCCTATAAGGACCCTGCCGAACTGGCGTTGCGTATCAGCCAGGCGGCCAGTTCTGCCGGTATCGGCCTGACGCTGCTGCCGGTGCTCTACAGCCACTCCGGTTTCGGTGGTCAGACTCCAAACGACGGCCAGCGCCGCTTTATCAACAGCACCGAAAACTACCTGAAGCTGCAATCACGCTTGCAGCCGATCCTGGCGCAGCAACCGGCGCAATCGCTGGGATTGTGTTTCCACTCGTTGCGCGCAGTAACGCCTCAGCAGATCAGTGAAGTATTGGCGGCCAGCGACAAGCAGTGCCCAGTACACATTCACATCGCCGAACAGCAGAAGGAAGTCGACGACTGCCTGAGCTGGAGTGGCCGTCGTCCGCTGCAATGGCTGTATGAAAACATCGAGGTTGATCAGCGTTGGTGCCTGGTTCACGCCACCCACGCCAACCCGGAAGAAGTCACGCTGATGGCCAGGAGTCGCGCCATCGCCGGCCTGTGCCTGACCACCGAAGCGAATCTGGGCGACGGGATTTTCCCGGCGGTGGACTTCCTCGCACAGGGCGGACGCATGGGCATTGGCTCCGACAGCCATGTGTCACTGAGCGTGGTGGAAGAACTGCGCTGGCTGGAATATGGCCAGCGCCTGCGCGATCAGCGGCGCAACCGGTTGTATGGGGCGGAGCAGCCGATGGTTGGCCGCACGCTGTACGACGCGGCACTCGATGGCGGCGCGCAAGCGTTGGGTCAACCGATTGGCGCGCTGGAGGTTGGCAAGCGTGCAGACTGGTTGGTGCTGGATGGTAACGATCCGTACCTGGCGACAGCGAGCGGCGACGGGATTGTGAATCGGTGGCTGTTTGCCGGGGGCGATCGTCAGGTGCGGGACGTGCTGGTCAATGGTCAGTGGGTTGTGCGTGACGGGCGCCATGCTGGCGAAGAAGAGAGTAACCGGGCCTTCACCCAAGTCCTGCGCGACCTCCTGGGTTAACGCAAAACGAAATGTGGGAGCGAGCCTGCTCGCGAAGAGGTCGTCATATTCAACAGAAATGTTGACTGGCAGACCGCTTTCGCGAGCAGGCTCGCTCCCACAGTTTTGTTCTTTGGCGGCGGTTACTTCGAGGTCTTGGCCATCTGCGTATCCGACGCCCGCCAGATCAGCCGCGTGGTGTCGTAACCCTGCTGACGCGCCTTGCTCAACAACTCTTCACGCACCACACCGTTGACGGTTGGGGTGCGCGACAGCAGCCACAGGTAACGACGGCCAGGGTCGCCGACAATGGCAGTTTTGTAGTCATCGCTGACGTACAACACCCAGTATTCACCCTTCGCAACCCCCGGAATCAGCCTGGAAAACCAGGTATCGAACTCCACCCACAATTTGTCGGTCTTGCCCGGCACCTGTGGATAGGCCGTGCCCTTGACCTCTTCCCACTCCCACTGCGGCGTCAGGCAGCGATTGAGCACCGCCACATTGCCGTCAGGCTTGAGCGTGTAGTGAGCTTCGGATTGCGCGCAGTTGCGCTGGAAATACATCGGCAGACGCGCCAACTCATACCAGGTGCCCTGGTAACGCTTGAGATTGACGCTATTGACTGTCTTGGGCGCCAACGGATCCTGGCCAGAAGTGGCACAGCCGGCCAATACCAGGCCGGCAAAAAGCATGATCAACAACCGCTTCATTATTTTTCTCCCGTGGGCGCTCGGCCCCGGATTACTTCAGGCCTTGGCCGGAAAACATCAGCACTTTGTCACCGGCATATTGCACGCTGATAAAGCTGTTCTTATCGCCCCAGGTGCAACTGGACATGCCGAGCGCGCCTGAACAATCGGTGGGTTTGCCCAGCAGGGTTTCAACCTCGGCCTTGTCCATGCCGGACGAGAGCTTCGAGTAGTTTTCCTGATTGACCTTGCTGCACGCAGCCAACAACACGCAGAACGAAAGCAAGGCGATGGATCGCAGCGACATGGTGTAACTCCAGGGGCAAAGGGGATTGGCATGGCTGCCAAGCAGAACCTTAGAAGAGAAAACTCCTTTCTGGTTCCGTCACCTGCTGTGTATTTATAGGGCCGCTCGTCTGCCTTGCGCCAAATAATCAACCACTTTGCAGCGTTATCGGGCATTTCGTCGGGTTCCGTCAAAAAACGCCTAATCTTTGGCGCAGCTCAGTCGACATACAGGGCAGCGCAATGCCCACTTGCGAGGCATTTGCCCCCTTTGTCGACGAGTCTTTCCGCGGTAGCTCATTTAATGACCAGAAACATGAAGTTCAGCCACAAGATCCTGTTGGCTGCTGCCCTCGTGGTGGCCGTTGCATTCGCTTGTTTCATCCTGTTCAACGACTATCGCCAGCGTCAGACGTTGCGTAGCAGCACCGAAGCCTCGATGCAGGAGCTCGGCAGCCTGACCACCAGCAACATCCAGACTTGGCTGGATAGCCGCATTCAGTTGCTGCAATCGCTGTCCCAGCAAATCGCCGTGGACGGCAGCGCCCAGGCTAACCTCAAACGCGCCATCGACCTGCCCGCCTATACCGGCAACTTCCAGCTGAGCTACTTCGGCGGCACCGATGGCGTGATGTTCTCGATTCCGGCTGGCAACCGCGCAGCGGACTACGACCCGCGCGCCCGTGGCTGGTACAAAGCAGCCAACAGCGCACAGCAGACCATCGTTACCGAACCGTACATTGCCGCGTCCTCCGGCAAACTGGTGATCACAGTCGCCACGCCAGTGAAGCAGCAAGGCCAGATGATCGGCGTCGCCGGCGCCGACATCGACCTGTCCAGCGTCAGCGCGATCATCAACTCCCTGAACTTCGGCGGTCACGGTCATGCCTTCATCGTCGGCGCAGACGGCAAGATCCTGATCCACCCCGACAGCAAACTGGTACTCAAAAACCTGGCCGACGCTTACCCCAACGGCGCACCCAAGGTCAGCCCTGGCATGAAAGAAGTCGAGATCGACGGCAAACGGCAGTTCATCTCCTTTACCCACGTCAACGGCGTACCGTCGGCGGATTGGTATGTGGCGCTGGTTCTCGACCAGGACACCGCCTTCTCGATGCTCAGCGAATTCCGCACCTCGGCGATCATTGCCATGGTGATTGCGGTGGTGATCATCATCGCGTTGCTGGGCATGTTGATCAGCTTCCTGATGCAACCGTTGCTGATCATGGGCCGCGCCATGCATGACATCGCCGAAGGTGAAGGTGACCTGACCAAACGCCTGGCCATTCACGGTCAGGACGAATTCGGTGCACTGGGGCTGTCGTTCAATCGTTTCGTCGAACGGATTCACACTTCGATTCGTGAGGTGTCCTCGGCCACCGGCCAGGTCAACGAAGTGGCGCTGCGAGTCGTGGCTGCATCCAACTCGTCGATGTTCAACTCCGACCAGCAAGCTTCGCGCACCAGCAGCGTCGCCGCAGCGATCAACCAGCTCGGCGCCGCCGCCCAGGAAATCGCCCAGAACGCCGCCCTCGCCTCCCAGCATTCGAGCGATGCCCGTTCGCTGGCCGAAGAAGGCCAGCAGGTGGTGGATAAAACCATCTCCGCGATGCATCAGCTGTCGGCGAAGATCAGCGATTCGTGCGGCAACATCGAGACGCTCAACAGCAACACCGTCAACATCGGGCAAATTCTGGAAGTGATCACCAGCATCTCCCAACAGACCAACCTGCTGGCCCTCAATGCCGCGATCGAAGCCGCGCGTGCCGGTGAAGCCGGACGAGGTTTTGCAGTCGTTGCCGATGAAGTGCGCAACCTCGCTCACCGCACCCAGGATTCGGCGCAGCAAGTGCAGAAGATGATCGAAGAACTGCAAGTCGGCGCTCGTGAAGCGGTGGGTACCATGACCGAAAGCCAGCGCCATAGCGAAAGCAGCGTGAGCATCGCCAATCAGGCCGGCGAACGCCTGGGCAGCGTGACCCAGCGCATCGGTGAGATCGACGGCATGAACCAATCGGTGGCAACGGCGACGGAAGAACAAACGGCCGTGGTGGAATCGATCAACGTCGACATCACAGAGATCAACACGTTGAACCAGGAAGGTGTGGAAAACCTGCAGGCCACCCTGCGCGCGTGCTCCGATCTGGAACAGCAGGCGGCGCGGTTGAAGCAGTTGGTGGGTAGCTTCCGGATCTAAGGCGCTCTTACCGGCCCCTTCGCGAGCAGGCTCGCTCCCACACTGGATCTGTGTTGTTCACAAATCCCCTGTGGGAGCGAGCCTGCTCGCGAAAACGGCATCAGCCGCAATGAAGATTCAGAACCTTGAGCCGGGCTTCGAAAGAAACGCCAACTCCTCAGCTGTAGATTCTCGTCCCAACACCGCATTGCGATGCGGAAACCGTCCGAACTGCGCGATCACTTGCTGATGCTGCTCGGCGTAATCCAGGTAATCGGCAAACAACGCCCGGTCTTCTTCCGGCTGCTGCGCCACCAGATCCATATAGCGTGAGACCGCTTCGTTCTGCACCGCGAGGTTTTCGCAGTGTTCGAACACCAGGTAGACAAACACCCGCTGAATCGGTCGCAACTGCCGATCGAAATCCGCCGCAATGCCTTGCGCTACCAGTGCCTGGGCCCGAGCATCACCGGAATAAGTCTTGGGAGAGTCGCGAAAGATCATTCGCGGCAGTTGATCGAGCAATAACACCAGAGCCAGCCAACCTTCCGGGCGTTGCGCCCACTCGGTCAAACCGCCGGCCAGTGCCTGCTCGACCTGGCCCCCGAAACGCTCACGCGCTTCGAGGTCCTGGCTGTCACGCTTGCCGAACCACAATTTGCCCTTCTGTGCCGCCACTTCCTTCGATGATTCAGCGTTTCCGAACCACCATTCGAGCAACGGCTGCCAGGGCGCGGTCATGGTTTATTCCTTGTGGTAAGCCGTGACGCGTGCAACTTCTTCTTTCGAGCCGAGGAACACCGCCACACGCTGGTGCAGGCCTTCAGGCTGAATGTCGAGGATGCGCTGGTGGCCGTCGGTGGAGGCGCCGCCGGCTTGTTCGACGAGGAACGACATCGGATTGGCTTCGTACATCAGGCGCAGTTTGCCCGGCTTGGACGGCTCGCGGCTGTCACGCGGGTACATGAACAGACCGCCACGGGTCAGGATGCGGTGCACGTCCGCGACCATCGCGGCCACCCAGCGCATGTTGTAGTTCTTTTTCAGCGGACCGGCGTCACCTGCCAGCAGTTCGCTGACGTAACGTTGGACAGGCGCTTCCCAGTGACGCTGGTTGGATGCGTTGATCGCGAATTCCTGGGTGGTTTCAGGAATGGTGATGTCTTCGTGGGTCAGGACGAAGCTGCCCATTTCACGGTCCAGGGTGAAGCCTTTCACACCGTCGCCCAAGGTCAGCACCAACATGGTCTGAGGGCCGTAGATGGCGTAACCGGCGGCAACCTGCTGGGTGCCTGGCTGCAGGAAGGCCTTTTCATTCAGCGCTTCGTTCTGGCTCAGGTATTCATTCGGGCAACGCAGCACCGAGAAGATTGTGCCGACCGGGGCGTTGATATCGATGTTCGACGAACCGTCCAGTGGGTCGAATACCAGCAGGTACGCGCCTTTCGGGTATTTGCCCGGGATCTGGTAGGCGTTGTCCATTTCTTCGGACGCCATGCCGGCCAGGTGACCGCCCCATTCGTTGGCTTCAAGCAGGATTTCGTTGGACAGTACGTCGAGCTTCTTCTGCACTTCGCCTTGGACGTTTTCAGTGCCCATGCTGCCCAGAACACCGCCCAGGGCGCCTTTGGAAACGGCGTGGCTGATCTCCTTGCAAGCACGCGCCACCACTTCGATCAGGAAGCGCAGATCGGCAGGAGTGTTGTTGCTGCGGGTCTGCTCAATCAAATAGCGACTCAGGGTAACGCGGGACATGGAAGGCTCCGGAGGAATGGGGGGCTTAAAAACCCGCGCAGTTTAACGCGAGTCGGGGCGCATTTCCTCCTATCAGACGTGATCGGTCGAAGAGAGTTCATGCGCCGGGATTAGCGTAGTAGGAAATAGATCGAATGTGGGCCCAAGCGTAGCGGTCATTTCAGCGTCTTTATCGACTGATTGATCGCATTCGCGCGAAGGCTCGCATCCACATGGGAACGCATGATTCTGTGGGAGCCAGCCTGCTCGCGAATGGGTGCAAAGCACCCGCCTTCAGGGCTTGATTGGTGGCTTGCGCAGCAAACTGACAGCCATCGCCGCCAGAAAAAACACGCTGAGCAATAACACTGCCCACAGGCCAAATTTCTTCCAGTCAGTGCCGGTCGGTGCCGGTACGGCCGCAGCAGCAGGGGTGACTACGGCCCCACCATCGACCGAAGCCCGGCCCAGCGTCGCCAGTTTCGCTGCGCTGAAATCCGGAATCAGCGTCGACAACGGCAGGTTCGCCGCCTTCGCCGTCGCACTGCCCAACGCCAGCGTAAAAGGACCCGCCCCCCGCGCCAGAAACACCAGTTGCGTGGCGCGCACGGCAAATGTCAGTGTGGGCGCCTGGGCCCCCAGGCCACCACCGCGCTCGTCCACCACCAGTCTCAACTGCTGCACGGTTTGCCCCGACAACTGCAATTCGTTCTGCAGCACGTCCTGACCGTTCTGGGTCAGGCGATACAACAAGCCGCTGCTCATCGGCCGCCACGGCAGGCTGCCTTCCCGGCGACCGGACAACACCACGGGCGCCAGACTATTGGGCTGGTCCAGCACGATCTGCACGCGCTCGACGTTCAGCCCCATCGGTAATTGCCAGATGTACTCCCCGGCCTTGACACTGCTGCCGGCCAACGCTTGCGACCAGACCAACGGCAGCGGCAGGCTGCGTGGGCTGGCGCTCTGCAGCTGCGCCGACGTCAGGATCGGCGCCGCTTGCGGCGTGTTCCACAGCAATCGCAGATAGCGCGCCGATTGCCCCGGCAGTCCGACTTCATGCTGCTCGACCCGTTCGTCGGCAAAGGTCAGCCGCGCCACTTGCCCTTCGCCCCAGGACTGCCAATGCTGCAAATCATCGCTGGCCTCGATGCTGAACCTCTGGAATCCGTCACGCTCGCTGGTCCAGTCGAGGATCAACTGCTGCAAGGGCGCCTTGATACCGCTGGCGTCGAGCAACCAACCGCGCAGTACTTCCTCACCCGCCTCCAGCTGACTGGATGGCTGCACTTCGACCAACGTGCCGTTTAAGTTTGATTGCACTCGTACGCCCGGCGCCCGCTCGGTGTCGTCCGCCGAGTCGTACAGCGGGAACCATTTGACGTTGGTCAGTACACGGTTGTCGTCAACCTGGGCGGCTTCCCGGGCCAGAGCATAGGCTTGCGGCTCGCCGGCAGCGTTGAACACGCGTACATCGCTGAGGTCGGTCTGCCGTGCATTCAGCTGCACCGCCAGGGGCAATTCAAGGCGATACCACGGACCTTCACCGCTCACGGACAACGGTACCTGCGTGGCGAAATCCGCCGGTTTTTCCTGAGCACCGGCCGCCAGCGCCATGCCCATCGCAACAGCGCCCAACCAGCCCAGGTTCAGCTTTCGACTCAAGACGACACTCCTTCGGTTTGCGGTGCCGGTTTTTCAGCTTCCGGCACAGCCTCGACGCGTTTGGGCGGCAATGGGGCGAAGTAGCCCACCACCAGCAGTAATACGCCAACGCCAATGAACGACACAATCCGCGCCAGCCCGCCGCGGTTGCTTAATTCGACAAAGAACAGCTTGGCCACGACCACCCCGATCAGCACGGCGCCCACCAGCCAGACCTCACGACGGCCACGCAGATGACCGCCGATCATCAGACTCAGTGCCATCAAGGTCCAGACAATGGACAGGCCAGCCTGTACCCGCATGGATTCAAGCAGCTGATCAAGCTCGAATGGCACGCCACTCCACTGGTGCGCCGTGCGCATGACCAGTGCCGTGAAGAATACGAACAGCGAGACACCCGTGATCGCCAGAATGGCTTTGGCCGCGAACTCCCTGCCCACACCAAGCTGCGTCACAGCACTGCGGGACCAGACATACACACCGAATAACGCAAAGATCAACCCCAACTCCAGTGGATTTATCAGTGGTACGTAAGGCAATGGCTCGGCGCTGCCATTACTGAAGGCGTTCGCCAACCAGAACCAGGCAAGCATCAACAGCGCCAACGGGGCAGCGGCGTACAGGCGGTATTCGCGATTGTAAGACGACACCGGCCATGGCCAGGCCCGGGGCGCTGCCATCAGCACTAGATAGAGGCTTGGCAGAATCGCCCAGCCCAACCAGCGCCAGGCGTTGTATTGCTCGGACAAAAGCAGCAAGCCGTAACGCAATTCCAGGGCCAGCACTCCGATCAACAACCAACAGCCGAGTACATGAGCCGCACTCAAAACCCGCGCCGGCAACATCGTCCCCAGGCGTCGCAGGGAGACGAAATGCACCACGAACAACACTGACCAGACCAGCCAGCCGAAATAGGCGGCCGGGTGATAGCGCGAGTGCCAGGCCCCCAGCAACACCAGCGCGGCAGCAGGGATCAACACCGTGCAGAGCACCCCCAGCGACGACCATTTCAGACGCAGCGCCAGCACTGTCCATATCGCAACGCTTACAGCCGCGACAATCAGTATCAACGTCCCCTGCAGCGGCAACGCTGCAAAGCGCATCACATCACTGACCCACGCCAACATCCACCAGGCCGCGCCCCACACCAGCAACACTGGGGACAAACGCTGCAGACTCAAACCATCAGTCGCCATGGCCCGATTGCCGATGTGCAAACACCAGGCACCGACCAACGCAGCCAACCCCAGCATCAGCGGTGCCCAGAACCCGCCATGGGCCAAAGGCCTTAGCGTCTCACTGGACGGCGGCCAGGATATGAGGAACAGCGCGCCACCCAACAATTGCACGGCAAACGCGCTGAACAGGATCGCACGCGACTCAATGCGCAGACCGACAACTAACGTCACTAGCCCCGCCAAGGCCCAACAGATCACCGTGCCATGGCTAAAGAAAAACAGCGGCGCCAGCAGATATAGAAATCCCAGGCCCAGACAGGCCAAAACGGGCGATCCTTGGTGCTCCCAGGGTTTGGTTTGCTCCGGCGACGCTTTGTGCAACTGATAGAAACTGAACAACAGTGCGACACCCAGCATCAGCGCGCCCAACGGTGTACCGTCGAGCAGGCTGCCCTCGCCGCTGCTCAGCTCGCTGAGAAACGCCAGCGCCGAACCCAGTTGCAGCAACAAGGCAAATGCCCGGGCCAACGGCCGTTGCTGGCGCAGGCCGAGCCAGAAAATTCCCGCGCCTTCCACTGCCCATGCAGCGGTCGTCCAGCGTGCATCCAGCCCCAGCGGGATTGCCAGACTGGTGAAAATCACCCCCAACGCCAGGCAGGTTTCCCCCAACAGCATTGCACGCCCCCCCATCAGCAGACGGGCCAGCGCCATGTAAATCATGCCCATGGCCAAAGCGCTGAAGGCAGCGGCAAACTCCAGATGCTGCACCAGGGCGAACTGCAACCCGAAGCCCACCAGTGGCGGGCCGAACAGCAGCGTGCCATCAACGTAGTCGCCCTTGCGGGCCGACCAGCGCAATAGCGCTTCGCGATTCTCATCCGCAGGGGCGTCGCTCGTCCCTTGCAACTTGCGACGGGCGAACAGCAACCCGATGGCCAGGTACATCAGGAAAAACAGAATCAGAAACGGCTCAGTACTCCACAGCAAATCCGGCGTATAGGAACGCAAACCCCAGGCGAAGCCGATGCCAAAGGTGCCGACGAAGCCGATAACGTTCAGCAGGCGCCAGGCCTTGAACCAGGCGATGGCCAGGATGCCGGCATTGAGCAAGGCGAAATAGCTGAACAGCGCGACGTGACTACCGGCGCCGGTGGAGGCCAGGATCGGTGCGGCGAATCCACCCAGCGCCGCGACGGCTGCCAACCCCATGGCATTCTGGGTCAGGGCAAGAATCGCCGAGAACACCGTGATGGCGACCAGGACGCCAAACGCCGCCGAAGGATCGAGCAACGGATGCAGGCGCATCGCCGCAAACACCGTCAGGTACAACACCGCGATCCCGGCGCCTTGCAGCATCAAGGCGTAATTGTGGTTGCGCGTTCGCAGCCACCAACCCAGCCCGAGCAGCCCCAATGACGCCGCAGCAACACCGGCGTAACGCAACTCGATCGGTACCACCATGCCTTCGGTGGCGTAGCGCAGCAGAAAAGCCAGGCCGAGGAACAACAGGACCAAGCCCACCCGCAATACAGTGTTGCCGCCGAACAACCACGCCCGGGCAGCGCTGATGGCGCGTTCGATGAAATTGGGGCCGAGGGGGATCGCGGGTTGTTGCGATTCGCGGGAAACCGGTTGCGGTTTCCAGGGGTCCACGGGCAGTGGACGGTCGGGTTCGGCGACGGGATCGAGTTCGGGCGGGAGTTCCCAGACCAGTTCCGGGGTTTCGGCAGCGGTTTGCCCGACAACGGTCTCCGCGCTCTGAGTGGTTTCGCTGATTACAGATTCAACGGTCTCAGGTGCAGCGGCACCGGACACCTCCAGAAGCGCCAGCCGTTGCTCGACGCCATGCAGTGCCACCTGCGCCTGCTCCAGCTGACGGCGATGCTCATTGGCTTGCGAAGCCAACCGACTGATACGCATGGCCTGGCCAATCGCCAAACCGAGCAATGCGCCCAGCAGCGCGTCGCTGAACGACTCGTCGAGCATCCAGCCCAGCACCAGGCCAATCAGCATGAACATCCATTGCATGGTCGATATCCCTAAGCGGCCCTATGGCGGGCGAGTCCGGGAGGAATGTGTGACCTGAGTCTAGTAACCAGACGCCCGGAATCCAGTGTGAAAACAGATAGTTCCTGTTTCACAGATCCAATGTAGGAGCGGGCTTGCTCGCGAAAAGGCCATCAGCTTCAACATTAGTGTCGACTGATGCACCGCTTTCGCGAGCAAGCCCGCTCCCACAAGGATCAAGTTGGTACTTAGTATATCGATCAGGCCCGGCAGCCGCTGGGCCTTGCTCGCAATTATTGTTTATTGAAAGTCAGCCCAACGCCTTCCAGATATCCGTGGCGTACTCGCGAATCGTCCGGTCTGACGAGAACCAGCCCATCCGCGCCGTGCTCAACACCGCTGAACGCCACCACTCTTTCGAATCGTGCCAATGGGCCTCGACCCGCATCTGCGCGTTCCAGTAGGAATCGAAATCGGCGCAGACCAGGAAGCGGTCGTAGTCCACCAACGAATCGATCAGCCCGGTGTAACGCGACGGATCATCCGGCGAGAACACCCCACCGCGAATCGCCTGCAACACGTCGTTGAGCCGGTGGGAGGCGGCGATGTCCGGCACCGCACTGAACTCGTGGTTCTGCTTGCGTGCTTCAACCTGTTGGGCGCTGAGGCCGAAGATGAACATGTGCTCGGCACCGATGCGCTCGCACATTTCCACGTTGGCGCCATCCAGCGTACCAATGGTCAACGCACCGTTGAGGCCGAATTTCATGTTGCTGGTGCCTGACGCTTCGAAACCGGCCGTGGAAATCTGCTCGGACAAATCCGCCGCCGGAATGATGCTCTCCGCCAGGCTGACGTTGTAGTTGGGCAGGAACACCACCTTGAGCAAGCCACGCACCGTCGGGTCATTATTCACCACCCGAGCGATGTCGTTGGTCAGCTTGATGATCAGCTTGGCCTGGTGATAACTGGCTGCCGCTTTACCGGCGAAGATTTTCACTCGCGGCACCCAGTCGATTTCCGGCTCGGCACGGATCGCCTGGTACAACGCCACGGTGTGCATCAGGTTGAGCAACTGGCGTTTGTACTCGTGAATCCGTTTGACCTGCACGTCGAACATTGCCGCCGGGTTGACCGCCACTCCCAACCGTTCGTGAATGATGTACGCCAGGGCTTTTTTGCTATGCAGGCGCTGTTCGGCAAAAGCCTTGCGGAACGCAGTCTTCTCGGCAAACGACTCCAGATCGATCAACTGCTGTTCGGGATTGTCCAGCACCTGCGGGCCGAGGGCGTCGACCAACATGGAGGTCAGCTCCGGGTTGGACTGATACAGCCAGCGGCGGAAGGTAATGCCGTTGGTCTTGTTATTGATCCGCTCCGGGTAGAGTTTGTGCAGTTCGGAGAACACCGTTTTACGCATCAGTTGCGTATGCAACCCGGACACGCCGTTGACGCTGTGGGAGCCGAGGAACGCAAGGTTGCCCATGCGTACGCGACGGCCATTGTCTTCTTCGATCAGCGATACCGCGCGCAGCACGTCGAAATCGTGGATGCCTTTGGCGCGCAACGAGTCGATGTGCTGGGCGTTGATCAAATAAATGATCTGCATGTGCCGCGGCAACATACGCTCCATCAAACCGACCGGCCAGGTTTCCAGCGCTTCGGGCAGCAACGTGTGGTTGGTGTAGGACAGCGTATCGACCGTGATCTGCCACGCCGCGTCCCAGGCCACGTCATAGACGTCGACCAATTGACGCATCAGCTCGGCCACGGCAATCGAGGGGTGAGTGTCGTTGAGCTGGATCGCCGCGTGATCGCCCAAGGTCAGCACCGAGGTGTGCATGTTGCGATGGCGGCGCAGCAAGTCCTGCAGGGACGCGGCAACGAAAAAGTATTCCTGGCGCAGGCGCAGTTCCTGGCCGGCTTCGGTGCTGTCCGCCGGATAGAGCACGCGGGAGATACTTTCGGCCCGAGCCACTTCGGCGACCGCACCCAGGTGGTCACCCGCGTTGAAACGCTCCAGGTGCAAATCTTCCATGGCCCGGGCGCGCCACAGTCGCAAGGTATTCACGCTCGCCCCGCGCCAGCCGACCACCGGTGTGTCGTAGGCAATGGCCCGAACGGTTTCTGCAGGGTGCCAGATTTGTTTTGACTTGCCGGCGTCATCGGTCACAGTCTCGACACTGCCGCCGAAGGCGATCGGGTAAACCACCTCTGCCCGCTCGAACTCCCAGGGGTTGCCGAAATCCAGCCAGTGTTCGGTCTGCTCCTGCTGCCAACCGTCGACGATGGCCTGGCGAAACAAGCCGTGCTCATAGCGAATACCGTAGCCGTGGCCGGCGATGCCCAGGGTCGACATGCTTTCCAAGAAGCACGCAGCCAGGCGACCGAGACCACCGTTACCCAGCGCCGCGTCAGGCTCCAGCAGGCGAATGCGTTCGATGTCGACACCGAGTTCCGTCATCGCCTCGCGAGCCACGTCGAGCAGGCCGAGGTTGCTCAAACTGTCGTAAAGCAGCCGACCGATGAGAAATTCCAGGGAGAGGTAATAAACCCGCTTCTGACCTTTGCGGTAGATCTGCCGCGTGTGGTCCATCCAGTGCTCGACCATGTGATCACGCGCCGCCAGCGCAATGGCCTCGAACCAGTCATGGTCGAAGGCGTGATCCGGGTCTTTGCCCACCGCATAGGTGAGTTTGGTCAAGACGGCGTCGCGGAATGCGGCCACCTCTGCTTCGCGAACAAGTGGTTCTTGAGTCATCGATAGGACCTCGAGCGAGCTTGGAGTTGTCTGAGCCTAGACGGTCTGACAGGCGGTAGAGGCTCTGGTTCGGCAGTTTTTCCTGATAAGCGAATTGATCGGCATTACATTGTCGGTTACATCAATCAATGCAGGGGCCGTGCCGGATTAGCGGTTTGCTGGACGACGCAGAAAAAATCTGGCGAAAGGTTGTTCAAAAATCCACCAGTCCCGGTATGATCGCGCGCCCTGATGCATACACCTGGTAAAACCCTCGATGATGAAGCCCAACCTGATTGCCGCAGCCGAGATCGATCGTCTCGATACCTGGGCCAAATATTCGGCCCCGATGTGCGGCTCGTGTATCTCCAGCTGCTGCACGCTGCCGGTGGAGGTCAAGATCAAGGACCTGGTCCGTATCGGCGTGGTCGACGAATTCGAGCTGGGCGATCCGCCCAAGAACATCGCCAAGCGTCTGCAGAAGGAAGGATTGGTCGAACGCTTCAACCAGAAATCAGGCATCTTCACCCTCCAGCGCATGAGTAACAACGATTGCTACTATCTGGATCGTAAGAGCCGTCTGTGCACTATTTATGAAAAGCGCCCCGACACTTGCCGCAACCACCCGAAAATCGGCCCGCGGCCTGGCTATTGCGCGTACAAGCCCAAGGAAGTGGAGCGTGAGAAGAATTCGCGGAGTATTGAACGGTTCTGATCCGTTCTGAATTTTTTGGCGGCTGATCGGCCGCCTTCGCGAGCAGGCTCGCGAAGGCGCCAGCACAATCAACCTATATACTCCAGACAAACAAAAACGCCCCCGGCCTTTCGACCGGGGGCGTTTTCGTTCAGCCGGGGCTATTTACGCCTTGGCTTTCTTGGCAGCGCGGGTACGCTCGCTTTCGTCAAGAATTTTCTTACGCAGGCGAATCGACTTTGGAGTCACTTCGCACAACTCATCGTCCTGGATGAATTCCAGAGCCTGTTCCAGGGTGAAGCGAACAGGTGGAACCAGGGCGATGGTTTCGTCTTTACCCGAAGCACGCATGTTGTCGAGCTTCTTGCCCTTGGTAGGGTTAACGCCCAGGTCGTTGTCACGGCTGTTCAGACCAACGATCTGACCGTTGTAGATTTCCTGACCGTGTTCAACGAACAACTTGCCACGTGCCTGCAGGGTTTCCAGGGAGTAGGTCAGCGCCTTGCCGGTTTCAACCGAAACCAGAACGCCGTTCTGACGGCCGGACATGTCGCCGGACTTCATCACGTCGTAACGGTCGAAGATCGAGGTCAGGATGCCAGCACCGTTGGTCAGGGTCAGGAACTGGTTACGGAAACCGATCAGACCGCGAGCAGGGATGTTGTATTCCAGACGTACACGGCCCTTGCCATCCGGCACCATGTTGGTCAGGTCGCCCTTACGCAGGCCCATCTCTTCCATCACCTTGCCCTGGGATTCTTCCGGCAGGTCGATGGTCACGTTTTCGTACGGTTCGTGCTTCACGCCGTCAACCAGACGGATAATCACCTCCGGACGACCTACAGCCATTTCGAAGCCTTCGCGACGCATGGTTTCGATCAGTACCGAGAGGTGCAGCTCACCACGGCCGGACACCTTGAACTTGTCAGCCGAGTCGCCTTCTTCAACGCGCAGTGCAACGTTGTACAGCAGCTCTTTGTCCAGACGTTCCTTGATGTTACGGGAAGTCACGAACTTGCCTTCTTTACCGCAGAATGGCGAGTCGTTTACCTGGAAGGTCATGGAAACGGTTGGCTCGTCAACGGTCAGAGGCTTCATCGCCTCTGGAGTGTCCTGCTGGCACAGGGTGTCGGAGATGAACAACTCGTCCATACCGCTGATGCACACGATGTCGCCGGCAGCTGCTTCTTCAACGTCGACACGGTGCAGACCGTGGTGCCCCATCAGCTTCAGGATACGACCGTTACGCTTCTTGCCGTCAGCACTGATCGCCACAACCGGGGTGTTCGGCTTGACGCGACCACGAGCGATACGGCCAACGCCGATAACACCCAGGAAGCTGTTGTAGTCCAGTGCGGAAATTTGCATCTGGAACGGACCGTCACGGTCAACAGCCGGCGCCGGTACGTTGTCGACGATCGACTGGTACAGCGGGGTCATATCATCAGCCATTTCGTTGTGGTCCAGACCGGCAATACCGTTCAGGGCCGAGGCGTAGACGACTTTGAAGTCCAGCTGTTCTTCGGTGGCACCCAGGTTGTCGAACAGGTCGAAGATCTGGTCCAGAACCCAGTCCGGACGCGCGCCTGGACGGTCTACCTTGTTGATGCACACGATTGGACGCAGGCCGGCTTCGAAAGCCTTCTTGGTCACGAAACGGGTTTGCGGCATAGGGCCGTCTTGAGCGTCAACCAGCAGCAGAACGGAGTCGACCATCGACATTACGCGTTCAACTTCGCCGCCGAAGTCGGCGTGGCCCGGGGTGTCCACGATGTTGATGTGGTAGCCGTTCCAGTTGATGGCGGTGTTTTTCGCCAGAATGGTAATACCGCGCTCTTTTTCCTGGTCGTTGGAGTCCATCACGCGCTCGTCGTTGAGCTCGTTGCGCTCCAGGGTGCCGGATTGACGCAGGAGTTTGTCTACCAGGGTGGTTTTACCATGGTCAACGTGGGCAATGATGGCGATGTTGCGTAGATTTTCGATCACTTGTGTATCTCGATCAGAGGATTCGGTGTGCTGACAAGTCTTGGCAGCGATTAACAGTAGCGTCCGTGAAAGCCGTTACAGCTTGACGGTGGCATCGGGGGGCCGGTGACGCAGGCCACAGGCAAACAGCCCCGGGCACTTAGCTCGGTCGATAAACGCGCACATTGGCATGCCCCTCACTGAGCAAATGGTGGGCATGCAGGCGACTCATCACGCCTTTGTCGCAATACAGCAGGTACTGGCGAGTAGGGTCCAGTTCCTTGAAACGAGCGTTCAGTGCATAAAACGGCATCGTTTGTACCTCGATACCAGCGAGTTCCAGCGGGTCATCCTCGGCGGCATCCGGGTGACGGATGTCGATCACGATCTGACCGGCCAGCGCTTCGCTGACTTCTTCAATCTGCAAGTCCTGGCCCAATTCATCGATCACACGATCGATCGGCACCAGCTTGGCGTTCTCGAGCGCACGCTCAAGGACTGCCATGTCGAATTCTTTCTCTTCGTGCTCCACGCGGTAGCGCTTGGCGGCTGTCTTCGGGTTGACCGAAATGACCCCGCAGTACTCCGGCATGTGCCGGGCGAAATCGGCGGTGCCGATTTCATTGGCCGTGTCGATGATGTCCTGCTTGTGGCTGGCGATCAGCGGACGCAAGACCAGCTTGTCGGTCACGCAGTCGATCACGGACAGGTTCGGCAACGTCTGGCTCGACACCTGGGAGATCGCCTCACCAGTTACCAGCGCTTCGATGTGCAGTCGATCGGCAATTTGGGAGGAAGCGCGCAACATCATACGCTTCAATACTACGCCCATATGACTGTTATCGACTTTGCCGAGAATTTCTCCCAGCACTTCCTCGAACGGCACACTGACAAATAACACGCGTTGCGAGCTGCCGTACTTCTTCCAGATGAAATGCGCGACTTCCATGACGCCCAGTTCGTGGGCACGTCCGCCCAGGTTAAAGAAGCAGAAATGCGCCATGAGCCCGCGGCGCATGATCTGGTACGCCGCGACAGTGGAGTCGAAACCGCCGGACATCAACACCAGCGTCTGCTCCAGCGCGCCCAGCGGATAACCGCCGATGCCATTGTGCTGGCTGTGGATCACGAACAACCGTTGGTCGCGAACTTCAATGCGGACTTCGATTTCCGGCTTTTTCAGGTCGATCCCGGCAGCACCGCACTGACGGCGCAACTGGCTGCCGACATATTTCTCGATATCGATGGAGCTGAATGGGTGCTTGCCGGCGCGCTTGCAACGTACCGAGAAGATCTTCCCGGCCAGCGCATCACCGTAGTGCTGCTTGCATTTTTCGACGATGTCGTCGAAATCGCCCAACGGGTATTCGTCGATCTGCAGGAAGTGCGCGATGCCGGGCATGCAGCTCAGGCGCTCGCCCATCTCTTTCAGGGCCTTGGGGTCGCTGACGCGGGTTTCCAGCTCGAGGTTGTCCCATACGCCGTTCACCACCACAGCCGGGTCCAGATCGCGGAGCACGGCACGGATGTTCTTGGCCAATTGGCGGATGAAACGCATCCGTACCGGGCGGCTCTTGATGGTGATCTCGGGAAAGACTTTTACGATTAGTTTCATGAAAACAGCGCGCGCTGGGCCAGCCGAAAAAGGGGGGCGCGGATTATAGCGGAAATTGCTCAAGGTTTAACCAGTTAATGTGCAGAAGGTTTTGCGCGCACCAAAACAGGTCACTTTCCGCTTTCCACGCTACATTAAGGGGCGAGAATTTCTCCTTTAAGACGCTTTGCACCTCTATAAGCGTGAAAATGGGGCAAAAAACCCATGCTGGGGCACTGGCATGCAATTTGCTCCCTTGTGAGGCAGGTTGCCTTGGCAGAGTATTCGCGCCGGCATCACAAACATTTAAGGGCATCCACTACCCGCCCTAATCCACCCGGAGGACACTATGTCGAAGTCGGTTCAACTCATCAAAGATCATGACGTCAAGTGGATTGATCTGCGCTTCACGGACACCCGCGGCACTCAGCACCACGTGACCATGCCGGCTCGCGACGCGCTGGATGAAGACTTCTTCGAAGTCGGCAAGATGTTCGACGGTTCCTCCATCGCCGGCTGGAAAGGCATCGAAGCCTCCGACATGATCCTGATGCCGGACGACAGCACTGCCGTACTGGACCCGTTCACCGAAGAGCCGACCCTGATCCTGGTCTGCGACATCATCGAACCTTCGAGCATGCAAGGCTACGACCGCGACCCACGTGCGATCGCCAAGCGCGCCGAAGAGTACCTGAAGTCCACCGCCATCGGTGACACCGTGTACGCCGGTCCAGAGCCAGAGTTCTTCATCTTCGACCAAGTGAAGTTCAAGTCCGACATTTCCGGCTCCATGTTCAAGATCTACTCCGAACAAGGTTCGTGGATGTCCGACCAGGACGTGGAAGGCGGCAACAAAGGTCACCGTCCAGGCGTCAAAGGTGGCTACTTCCCGGTTCCGCCGTTCGACCACGACCACGAAATCCGCACCTCCATGTGCAACGCACTGGAAGAAATGGGCCTGACCGTCGAAGTTCACCACCACGAAGTGGCAACTGCCGGCCAGAACGAAATCGGCGTCAAGTTCAACACCCTGGTGAAGAAAGCCGACGAAACCCAAACCCTGAAGTACGTCGTGCACAACGTTGCCGATGCCTACGGCCGCACCGCTACCTTCATGCCTAAGCCCCTGTACGGCGACAACGGCTCGGGTATGCACGTTCACATGTCGATCTGGAAAGACGGCAAGAACACCTTCGCAGGCGAAGGCTATGCCGGCCTGTCCGATACCGCCCTGTACTTCATCGGCGGCATCATCAAGCACGGTAAGGCCCTGAACGGCTTCACCAACCCGGCTACCAACTCCTACAAGCGTCTGGTTCCAGGCTTCGAAGCACCGGTAATGCTGGCCTACTCGGCTCGTAACCGTTCCGCTTCGATCCGCATTCCTTACGTGTCGAGCCCGAAAGCCCGCCGTATCGAAGCGCGCTTCCCGGATCCGGCTGCCAACCCATACCTGTGCTTCGCAGCACTGATGATGGCTGGCCTGGACGGTATCCAGAACAAGATCCACCCTGGCGATGCCGCTGACAAAAACCTGTACGACCTGCCGCCTGAAGAGGCCAAAGAGATCCCACAAGTTTGCGGCAGCCTGAAAGAAGCCCTGGAAGAGCTGGACAAAGGTCGTGCGTTCCTGACCAAAGGCGGCGTGTTCTCCGACGACTTCATCGACGCTTACATCGCTCTGAAAAGCGAAGAAGAAATCAAGGTACGTACCTTCGTACACCCACTGGAATACGACCTGTACTACAGCTGCTAATCCAGTGACGCCTGCGCAAGCGGCGTAAAAAAAGAGGCCTTCTTCGGAAGGCCTTTTTTATGCCCGCGATTTAACGATCACTGAGGATCCTCTGTGGGCGCGGGCCTGCTGGCGAAGAGGGCTGCACATTCAAACCAGTTGTCGCCTGCAAGTCCGCCTTCGCGAGCAGGCTCGCTCCCACAGGGGGACAGCTGGCAAATCCATATCCAATTGTTAACAAGCTAGGCCAACCACTCCTCCTGTCCTATGCTGCACCCCATCGCTTTCGTTTCCGGTCGATTTTATGGGTCGTGGTTTTCTCTTCATCCTGCTACTGATCGCCCTGCCCGCCTCAGCGCAGATCTACAAGTACACAGATGCCGGCGGCAATACCGCCTACAGCAATCAACCGCCGGATGGCGTGAAGGCTCAGCCGGTCAAGTTGCCAGCGCTCAACAGTGTTGGAACCCAGCCAACCGGCAGCCCCTCACCCGCCGCTGAAGCCCGCGAACAACCTCAGAGCGCCTACGAGGTACTCGAACTCACAGGCCTGCCCACCACCGAAGCCCTGCGCGCGAATAACGGCACGTTTACCGTCAATGTGCTGATCAAACCACACCTGGAAGGCCCGCATCTGTTCCGGCTTCTGCTGGACGGCAAGCCTTATGGCCAACCAGGCAATGTACCGGCCCTGCAACTGGTGAACATCGACCGTGGCCTGCACAGCCTCGCGGTGCAAGTGATTGACGGCGTAACCGTGATCCAGCAAAGCCCCACCGTGACTTTTACCGTGCAACGGGTACACAAGCGCTGAAGCCCTGACTGCTGATTGCCTGCCTGTTCGCACTGCCTGCACCAGCGCAGAGGTCTTCACGTCCATGACTACGGCCATTGGCCGGAATGTCCGCTCGTCGATAAACCCGCCGAAGAAAAAAGCCGGCTCCTGCCAATCTTTTACCTTCACCCCGCATTGCGCACTATATTGGTGCGAACGGTTGCACCGCAGTCGAAATCCAACCCATTTTGGTTCGAAAGTACCCGCCAAGTTCGGTCGAACGCCACGCAATCGAGCGTCAAACGCCCGTTTCAGGCGTTGAACGCTTCTTTTCGGAGCCTTGGTTTGGTTTTTGCAGTTTCCTTGTATCAGCTCTTAATTCATGCGCCAAAAGAGGTCCTGAATGACCATCAGCGACGCACTGCATCGTTTGCTACTCGACAACCTGACGACCGCCACCATCCTGCTCGACGCCGAGTTGCGACTCGAGTACATGAACCCGGCGGCGGAAATGCTTCTGGCCATCAGCGGCCAGCGAAGCCATGGTCAATTCATCAGCGAGCTGTTCACCGAATCCACCGAGGCACTGAATTCGTTGCGTCAGGCGGTCCAGCAGGCACATCCGTTCACCAAGCGTGAAGCAATGCTCACCGCGCTCACCGGCCAGACCCTGACAGTGGATTACGCGGTCACGCCGATCCTGAGCAATGGCGACACGCTGCTGCTGCTTGAAGTACATCCCCGCGACCGCCTGCTGCGCATCACCAAGGAAGAAGCGCAGCTGTCGAAGCAGGAAACCAGCAAGATGCTGGTGCGCGGTCTCGCCCACGAAATCAAGAATCCGCTGGGCGGTATTCGTGGCGCGGCGCAGTTACTCGCCCGTGAACTGCCGGAAGAAAGCCTGCGCGACTACACCAACGTCATCATCGAAGAAGCCGACCGCCTGCGTAATCTGGTAGATCGTATGCTCGGCTCCAACAAGCTGCCTTCGCTGGCCATGTGCAACGTCCACGAAGTGCTGGAGCGCGTCTGCCATCTGGTCGAGGCCGAAAGCCAGGGCTGCATCACTTTGGTGCGCGATTACGACCCAAGCATTCCCGATGTATTGATCGATCGCGAGCAGATGATCCAGGCCGTGCTGAACATCGTGCGCAATGCGATGCAGGCCATCAGCAGCCAGAACGAGTTGCGCCTGGGCCGCATCAGCCTGCGCACCCGCGCCATGCGTCAATTCACGATAGGCCATGTGCGTCACCGCCTGGTGACCAAGATCGAAATCATCGACAACGGACCGGGCATTCCTGCGGATCTCCAGGAAACCATCTTTTTCCCCATGGTCAGCGGTCGTCCGGACGGTACCGGGCTCGGCCTGGCCATTACCCAGAACATCATCAGCCAGCACCAGGGCCTGATCGAATGTGACAGCCACCCCGGCCACACCACTTTCTCGATCTTTCTGCCACTGGAACAAGGAGCCACATCGACATGAGCCGTAGTGAAACCGTGTGGATCGTCGATGACGACCGTTCTATCCGTTGGGTCCTGGAAAAGGCCTTGCAGCAGGAAGGCATGACCACGCAAAGCTTCGACAGCGCCGATGGCGTAATGAGTCGTCTGGCGCGCCAGCAGCCGGACGTGATCATCTCCGACATCCGCATGCCCGGCGCCAGCGGCCTGGATCTCCTGGCGCGGATTCGCGAACAACACCCCCGGCTGCCAGTGATCATCATGACGGCGCACTCCGATCTGGACAGCGCTGTCGCGTCCTACCAGGGTGGCGCGTTCGAATACCTGCCCAAGCCTTTCGACGTCGACGAAGCGGTTTCCCTGGTCAAACGTGCCAACCAGCACGCCCAGGAACAGCAAGGCCTGGAAGTCGCTCCGACCCTGACCCGCACCCCGGAGATCATCGGCGAAGCACCGGCGATGCAAGAAGTGTTTCGCGCCATCGGGCGCTTGAGCCACTCCAACATTACCGTGCTGATCAACGGCGAATCGGGAACCGGTAAAGAACTGGTGGCCCACGCCCTGCACCGCCACAGTCCACGCGCGGCTTCGCCATTTATCGCGCTGAATATGGCGGCAATCCCGAAAGACCTGATGGAGTCCGAGCTGTTCGGGCACGAAAAAGGCGCGTTCACCGGTGCCGCCAATCTGCGTCGCGGGCGCTTTGAACAGGCGGATGGCGGCACGTTGTTCCTCGACGAAATCGGCGACATGCCGGCCGACACCCAGACCCGCCTGCTGCGGGTACTGGCCGACGGTGAGTTCTATCGGGTTGGCGGACACGTACCGGTCAAAGTCGATGTACGGATCATCGCCGCGACCCACCAGAATCTGGAAACCCTGGTTCACGCCGGGAAATTCCGTGAGGATTTGTTCCACCGTCTCAACGTGATCCGCATCCACATTCCTCGCCTGTCGGACCGTCGTGAAGACATCCCGACCCTGGCCAAGCACTTCCTCAGCCGCGCCGCGCAAGAACTGGCCGTCGAGCCGAAACTGCTGAAGAGCGAAACCGAGGAATACCTGAAAAACCTGCCATGGCCCGGCAACGTGCGTCAGCTGGAGAATACCTGTCGCTGGATCACCGTGATGGCTTCCGGTCGCGAAGTGCACATTGGTGATCTGCCGCCGGAGCTGCTGAGCCTGCCGCAGGATTCGGCACCGGTGACTAACTGGGAGCAGGCGCTGCGACAGTGGGCCGACCAGGCCTTGGCCCGTGGTCAGTCGAGCTTGCTGGACAGCGCCGTGCCGGCCTTCGAGCGGATCATGATCGAAACCGCGCTCAAGCACACTGCAGGCCGTCGTCGCGACGCTGCGGTTTTGCTGGGCTGGGGACGTAATACTCTGACACGCAAGATCAAGGAATTGGGAATGAAGGTTGATGGTGGGGACGATGATGAGGGGGATGAAGGTTAAATAGCCTGGGCTCTTCACTGACCGTCACACCCCATTCGCGAGCAGGCTCGCTCCCTCAGTGGATTTGCAGTGCGCACCTTCGAGTGAGTACTGCCGAACCTTGTGGGAGCGAGCCTGCTCGCGAAGCTTTTGGGGCCACTGTGCACCGCCCGAATGCACCGTGAACCGCAATCGCGCACGGTAACCGATCCGAAATCCCGCCTCCGTTCGCAATCGAACCCCTATCGAAAAAACACGAAAGCCCCGAATTACGGGGCTTTCAGCGTTTACACGCGCCTTTCTGTTTCAGCTTGTTAAAACCTGGCACGCCCCCTGCAATAGTCTCATCAGTGATTCAGTTCACTACCCAGTTTCGGGGACCTTGGTACAGGCAGGCCGGGGATTCCCCTCTTTACACCGGGCTCACACCGCATAAGCGACGAGCCCTGCCGTTTTGGGGTCCTTGGTACAGGCAGGCCGGGGATTCCCTCTTTACACCGGGTTCACGACGCCATGCGCGAACCCTGCCCTTTTGGGGACCTTGGTACAGGCAGGCCGGGGATTCCCTCTTTTATTGCTCTCGGAGATGGATCTCCAGCCGCCAGCGGTCATCGACTTCGCTGCCGGTCCACTCCCCTTGCAGGGGCCGGGCCGCCACCGCCGTCAACAACAACCCCCCGTCACTCGAACGCACCCGCCAGTTCACGCTTTTGTCGTTGAGCTTGAGCTGGCCTTGCTGCGCCTTGCCTTGCGCTTCGAACAACAACGCGACGCTGCCGTCGACGATCTCGCCGTGAGTCTTGGGTTCGTTGTTGAACCACACCACCAACCCGTCATTCGTCACCTCGACCTGCTGCAATTCGCTGGGGTCGGGTGTGGTCAGGCGACCGATCATCAGCCCCACCATCACCCCGACAATGGCCAGCGAAGCCATCACCCGCGGGAATAGTTTCGAACGAGGGTCGGGTTGCGGCGTAGAATGCCGCTCATCTTTACCTTCGGAGCCGTGCATGTTTCACGTCATCCTTTTTCAACCAGAAATTCCGCCGAATACCGGCAACGTTATCAGGCTGTGCGCCAACAGTGGCTGCCACCTGCATTTGATCGAACCGCTGGGCTTCGAGATGGACGACAAGCGCCTGCGCCGCGCCGGCCTCGATTATCACGAGTATGCCACCCTGCAACGCCACGCGGACTTGGCCAGCTGCCTGGAAAGCCTGGGTAACCCACGAGTGTTCGCCTTCACCACCAAGGGCTCGCGACCGTTCCACGACGCCAGCTTTGTGGAGGGCGATGCGTTCCTGTTCGGCCCGGAAAGCCGGGGTCTGCCGGCCGAAGTGCTGGACGCCCTGCCCGGCGAACAACGCTTGCGCCTGCCAATGCGTGAAGGCTGCCGCAGCCTGAACCTGTCCAATACCGTGGCGGTAGCCGTTTACGAAGCATGGCGGCAGAACGGCTTCAAATAACACCGCATAATAAATGTGGGAGCGGGCTTGCTCGCTAATGTGGTGTGTCAGTCGATTTCAATCTTGACTGATACACCACATTAGCGAGCAAGCCCGCTCCCACATTGGACTCGCTTCGACACTCAGACCGCTTACTGAACGGTAGGTGTCTCGCCCGCTGCCTGCATGCGTTGCAGTTCTTGTGCGTACAGCGCGTCGAAGTTCACTGGCGCCAGCATCAGAGCCGGGAACGAGCCACGGGTCACCAGGCTGTCCAGCGCTTCACGGGCATACGGGAACAGGATGTTCGGGCAGAACGCACCCAGGGTGTGGCTCATCGAAGCGTCGTCCAGGTTCTTGATCAGGAAGATCCCGGCCTGTTGCACTTCGGCGATGAACGCCACTTCTTCACCATTCTTCACGGTGACTGACAGAGTCAGAACGACTTCGTGAAAATCGTTTTCCAACGCCTTTTGACGGGTGTTCAGATCCAGACCGACGCTCGGCTCCCACTGCTGGCGAAAGATCGCCGGGCTTTTCGGGGCTTCGAAGGACAAGTCACGTACGTAGATGCGCTGCAAGGAGAATTGCGGTGCGGTTTCTTCTTCGCTAGCTGCAGTGTTCTGTTGGTCAGTCATCTCAGATCCTTTCTGATCTTGGGTCTTTTATTGGGTACGGTGTTCAGGCCTTGAGCATCGCGTCGAGCTTGCCGGCGCGCTCCAGGGCAAACAAATCATCACAACCACCGACATGGGTGCTGCCGATCCAGATCTGCGGCACGGACGTACGTCCGGCTTTCTGAGCCATGGCGGCGCGCACCTGTGGTTTGCCATCGACCTTGATCTCTTCGAAGGCCACGCCTTTGTTCTCGAGCAGGTATTTGGCTCGCGAGCAATAAGGGCAGTAATCGCTGGAGTAGACGACGACGTGGCTCATATCACTTCACCAATGGCAGATTGTCGGCTTTCCAGCTGGAAACACCACCGGACAGCTTGGCGGCGGTGAAGCCGGCCTTAACCAGTTCGCGAGCGTGGGTGCCGGCGGTCTGGCCCATGGCGTCGACCAGGATGATGGTCTTGGCCTTGTGTTTTTCCAGTTCACCAACGCGGGCAGCCAGCTTGTCGTGAGGAATGTTCAGCGCGCCAACAATGTGACCGGCGGCGAAGTCCTTGCTCGGACGGATGTCGATCACCACGCCTGCGTCTTTGTTGACCAGGCCCGTCAGTTCGCCAGTGCTCAGGCTGCGGCCGCCGCCTTGCAACTGATAGGCAATCAGCAGTGCCAGCAGTACGACGAAGATACCGACGAGAATGTAGTGGTTGGTGGCAAATTGAATCAGGTTAGCAACCATCGAAGGAGGTTCCAGGGCGTTAAAATGTCGGCCAGTATACACAGCCCCCATGGTGGGCCAAACCCCGTCTGGCGGTGACGCGGCCGGAACTTCGCTTTAAACTGCGACTCCCTTTTTCCATCGCCTCTTTTAACTTAAGCCAGAGTGGATTCCATGACTACCACGCCCAAACCTTTGGTCCTGATGATTCTCGACGGCTTCGGTCACAGTGAAAGCCCTGAATCCAACGCGATTTTTGCAGCGAAGAAGCCCGTACTGGACCGTCTATGGGCCACTGTACCCAACGGCCTGATCTCGGGCAGCGGCATGGACGTCGGCTTGCCGGATGGCCAGATGGGTAACTCCGAAGTCGGCCACATGAACCTCGGCGCCGGGCGCGTTGTGTACCAGGACTTCACTCGCGTCACAAAATCGATTCGCGACGGCGAGTTCTTCGAAAACCCGACCATCTGCGCCGCGGTGGATAAAGCCGTTGCCGCCGGCAAGGCCGTGCATTTCATGGGCCTGCTGTCCGATGGCGGCGTGCACAGCCACCAGGATCACCTGGTGGCCATGGCCGAGCTGGCCGCCAAACGCGGCGCTGAAAAAATCTACCTGCACGCCTTCCTCGACGGCCGCGACACGCCACCGAAAAGCGCGCAATCGTCGATCGAACTGCTCGACGCCACCTTCCAGGCGCTGGGCAAAGGCCGCATCGCCAGCCTTATCGGTCGTTACTATGCGATGGACCGTGACAACCGCTGGGATCGCGTGTCCCAGGCCTACAACCTGATCGTCGATGGCGCTGGCGAATTCAACGCCGCCACCGCGCAGCAAGGCCTGCAAGCCGCCTACGAGCGGGGCGAGAGCGACGAGTTCGTCAAAGCCACTTCTATCGGCGAGCCGGTGAAAGTCGAAGACGGTGACGCCGTGGTGTTCATGAACTTCCGCGCCGACCGTGCCCGCGAGCTGACCCGCGTTTTCGTCGAAGACGATTTCAAGGAATTCGAGCGCAGCCGTCAGCCAAAACTGGCCGGTTTCGTGATGCTGACCCAATACGCCGCCAGCATCCCAGCGCCATCGGCCTTCGCTGCCGGCAGCCTGGAAAACGTGCTGGGCGACTACCTGGCAAAAAACGGCAAGACCCAGCTGCGCATCGCTGAAACCGAGAAGTACGCTCACGTGACCTTCTTCTTCTCCGGCGGTCGCGAAGAACCCTTCCCGGGCGAAGAACGCATTCTGATTCCATCGCCTAAAGTCGCCACTTACGACTTGCAGCCGGAAATGAGTGCGCCGGAAGTCACCGACCGTATCGTCGATGCCATCGAAAACCAGCGTTACGACGTGATAGTAGTCAACTACGCCAATGGCGACATGGTTGGCCATAGCGGTGTATTCGAAGCAGCGGTGAAAGCCGTGGAGTGCCTGGATCAGTGCGTCGGCCGCATTGTCGATGCCCTGGAAAAAGTCGGCGGCGAAGCACTGATCACCGCCGACCACGGTAACGTCGAGCAGATGTCCGACGAAACCACCGGTCAGGCGCACACCGCGCACACCACCGAGCCCGTGCCGTTCATTTATGTCGGCAAGCGCGACCTCAAGGTTCGCGAAGGCGGCGTGCTGGCGGACGTGGCACCGACCATGCTGAAGCTGCTGGGCCTGGAAAAACCGGCGGAAATGACCGGTACATCGATTCTGGTATAAACCGGACTTACCAACGCCGCAATACCCTGTGGGAGCGAGTCTGCTCGCGAATACGGACTGTCAGTCGACATCAACGTTGCCTGACACACCGCTTTGGCGAGCAGGCTCGCTCCCACATTGGTCTTCAGTGTTTTTCGGGCCAGTTATCACACAACCCCAATTGGGCGTTTTTTTTGCAGCGTGGGGCGGGCATACTAGGCTGTCCCTTTCCCTGGTGTCGCCCGCCTCTATGCTTCGCGTCCTGATAGCCCTTGCTCTGACTTGCCTGCTCCAACCGGCCTTCGCTGACGAGCGCGCGCAAACCCAACAACAGTTGGACGCCACGCGTCAGGACATTGCCGAGCTGAAAAAGCTGCTGGGCAAGCTGCAGGAAGAAAAATCCGGCGTGCAGAAGGACCTCAAGGGCACCGAGACCGAGATGGGCAAGCTCGAGAAGCAGGTCGATGCCCTGCAAAAAGAGCTGAAGAAGAGCGAAACCGAGCTGCAGCGACTCGATGCGGAGAAAAAAAAACTCCAGAGCGCACGTACTGAACAGCAAAGACTGATCGCGATCCAGGCCCGGGCGGCTTACCAGAACGGCCGTCAGGAATACTTGAAACTGCTGCTCAATCAGCAGAATCCTGAAAAATTCGCCCGTACCCTCACCTATTACGACTACCTGAGCCAGGCCCGCCTGGAGCAGCTGAAGAATTTCAATGAAACCCTGCGCCAACTGGCCAACGTCGAGCAGGACATCGCCAAGCAGCAGGCCCAGTTGCTGGTGCAGAAAAGCAGCCTCGACAGCCAGCGCGATGAACTCGACAAAGTCCGCCAGGAACGCCAGCAAGTCCTGGCCAAGCTCAATGACGACGTGAAAGCCCGCGACCAGAAACTGGCAGCCCGCGAGCAGGATCAGGCAGACCTGTCTAAAGTCCTTAAAACCATTGAAGAAACCCTGGCCCGCCAGGCTCGTGAGGCAGAAGAGGCGCGGCAGAAAGCGCTGATCGCCCAGCAGGAAGCCGAAAAAAAGCGTTTACGTGAGGCTCAGGCTCAAGCAGAGGCCACTGACGCCCCACGCAAACCCATCAAATCGACACCCGGCGCTCTGGTTTCAAGTTCAGGCGAAACCTTCGGCGGACCTTTTGCTTCAAGCCGCGGCAAACTTCCATGGCCTGTCGACGGTCGACTGCTTGCACGCTTCGGTGAAAGCCGTGGCGACGATGCCCGGACCAAGTGGGACGGGGTGATGATCGGCGCATCGGCTGGCAGCGCGGTGCATGCGGTACACGGTGGTCGCGTGGTGTTCGCCGACTGGTTACGTGGCGCCGGCCTGCTGGTGATTCTGGATCACGGCAACGGTTTCTTGAGTCTTTACGGTCACAACCAGACACTGCTCAAATCGGCGGGTGACGTGGTAAAAGCCGGCGAGTCCATCTCCACTGTCGGTAACAGTGGTGGGCAGGACACGCCAGCATTGTATTTTGCGATTCGTCAGCAGGGTCACCCGAGTGATCCGGCGCAATGGTGTCGCGCGCAAGGATAAGCGTGCCATCCAATTCAGGAGTTCGTTCGACATGCTGCATTTGTCCCGCCTTACCTCGCTGGCCCTGACGATCGCCCTGGTGATCGGCGCGCCCCTGGCGTTTGCCGCTCAACCGGCCCCGGCGATCGCGCCTGCGGGCACTGCCGCGACCACCAAGGCGCCATTGCCGCTGGAAGAGTTGCGCACCTTCGCCGAGGTCATGGATCGGATCAAGGCCGCGTATGTCGAACCGGTGGATGACAAGACCCTGCTGGAAAACGCGATCAAGGGCATGCTCAGCAACCTTGATCCGCACTCCGCCTACCTGGGACCGGAAGACTTCGCCGAGTTGCAGGAAAGCACCAGCGGTGAGTTCGGCGGCCTGGGCATCGAAGTCGGCGCCGAGGACGGTTTCATCAAGGTGGTATCGCCAATCGATGACACCCCGGCCTCCAAGGCCGGCATCCAGGCAGGCGACTTCATCGTCAAGATCAACGGCCAGCCAACCCGCGGCCAGAGCATGACCGAAGCCGTGGACAAGATGCGCGGCAAGATCGGCCAGAAGATTACCCTGACCCTGGTACGTGACGGCGGCACACCGTTCGACGTGACCCTGGCCCGCGCGATCATTCAAGTGAAGAGCGTGAAGAGCCAGCTGCTGGAGTCCGGCTACGGCTACATCCGCATTACCCAGTTCCAGGTCAAGACCGGCGAAGAGGTCTCAAAGGCCCTGGCCAAACTGCGCAAGGACAACGGCAAGAAGCTCAACGGCATCATCCTCGACCTGCGCAACAACCCGGGCGGCGTGCTGCAGGCGGCAGTGGAAGTGGTCGATCACTTCATCACCAAAGGTCTGATCGTCTACACCAAGGGGAGGATCGCCAACTCCGAGCTGCGTTTCTCGGCCACCGGCAAGGACGAAAGCGAAGCCGTACCATTGGTTGCCCTGATCAACGGCGGCAGCGCCTCGGCTTCGGAAATCGTCGCCGGCGCCCTGCAGGATCAAAAACGCGCGGTCGTCATGGGCACCACCAGTTTCGGCAAGGGTTCTGTGCAAACCGTGCTGCCGCTGAACAACGAGCGCGCGCTGAAAATCACTACAGCGCTGTACTACACACCGAACGGTCGCTCGATCCAGGCCCAGGGCATCGTCCCGGACATCGAAGTACGCAAGGCCAAAATCACCAGCGAGCAGGACAGCGACTACTTCAAGGAAGCCGATCTGCAAGGTCACCTGGGCAATGGCAACGGCGGTGCCGACAGACCGACCGGCACCGGCGGCAAGGCCAAGGCGATGCCGCAGGATGACGATTACCAACTGGCCCAGGCCCTGAGCCTGCTCAAAGGGCTGAGCATCACGTCCGGCCGCTGAGGATGTGCCTGCGCGTCATCCTCGTCCTATTGTGCTGCCTGGCGGGCACTGCTCACGCAGATCCCGCCGGGTCGACGCCTCACAAGGCCTACCTGAGTCTGATCATTGATGACCTGGGGCAGAACCTGCCCCGGGATCGCCGCGTCCTGGCCCTACCCGGCCCGGTGACCACGGCGATCATGCCCGATACACCCCACGCCACCGAATTTGCCCGCGAAGCCCATCGCGCCGGCAAAATCGTCATCCTGCACATGCCCATGGACCCGGCCACCGGCCCCTTCGCCTGGCACCCCGAACTGCCCACCGAAGAGCTCGAAAAACGCCTGAATGCCGCCTTCACAATGGTGCCTTACACCGCCGGCATCAATAACCACATGGGCAGTCGCATGACCGCGCAACCCGCCGCCATGGCGTGGTTGATGGGCGAGCTTCAGCGTAGGCACAAGTTTTTCGTCGACAGTCGCACCAGCGCACAGACCGTGGCAGCGCAACAGGCACAGAAGATCGATCTGGCGAGCGTTTCACGGGATGTATTTCTTGATGACGAACCCACCGAAGCAGCGATCCATATCCAGCTGCAAACGGCGATCAGCCTGGCGCGCAAACAGGGGTCAGCAGTGATGATCGGCCATCCTTATCCACAAACCCTGGCAGTGCTGGAGCGGGAACTGCCGAAACTCAAGGCGCAGGGGATTGAGTGGATCGATATCCGGCAGATGATCAGCGTGCGCGGCAATCGCGCCATGAGTGCCCATGGAAAGGACGGAGTTTATCGGTAACAACCCGCCACCCACCTATAAATAGTTACCACCCGCCACCTCTCCCAATTCCAGATATTGAGACCTGCAACAGGTCGCGACTCTGAGTCGCTTTTCAATTATCAGGAATGACCATGAACACCGAGAACAATGTCGCAACAGCTGCAAGGCAAATGGAACCGATAGAATTCGGTAATCTGTTGATCAACTTTACGACTGAATTTAATCGAATCTGGGACAGTAGGGGCTCCGGTTCGAAACCTGCAAGTTTTTGGCGCCCGACCCCCGCTCCTGACTTGCTACCGGGGTATTTTCCACTCGGCGATATCGCTATTCCCGGATACGGCAATATCAACGGGAACACGATTGTGGCTGTCGTCTGCGAAGGTGTTCCGAAGGACGGAGACACGTCGATAGGCAAAGCGCTCTGCCCGCCTGATGATTTTGAACGGGTCTGGAGAGATTCAGGCTCAGGAGCCGCCGCGGACTGCACCATATGGCGCCCTGTTCCTCCCGCCGGCTATGTGGCACTGGGACTGGTGTGTTCCAATGGCCGCGATAAACCATTGTCCAATACCGTTCGCTGCGTCCGGGCGGATCTGGTGGTCGCCTCACACATCAGCAACAGGATCTGGAGCGATAGTGGCAGCGGTGCCAGTCAGGACTTCAGCGCCTGGGCCATTGCGCCGCCAAGTGCGGCAGCGGGAGAGATTTACCTTTCTCCCGGCACCTTTGTCGGAGCCAACAGCCATACCAGACCAGCGACAGATGACGCCGCTTATTCATTGCGTGCGCGTATCCCATTGCAGGTTGATGCCGCTCCCGAGGCCCCAAGCCTCTCCAGCTTCGAACCGCCTGCACCTGAAGAAATGGCCAAGATCACTCACACGGCCCGACTTCCCTGGTTCGCGGTCAAAGATCCGCAGCTGACCCCCCTTGAGCAATTCCACGCATCAGCGTTCTACCGCCTGGAAAGGTCGGACCGGTATGTGCTCGTCGGACATGGCCATAACACTTCAATTGCCAACCGGAACTACAGATGGACAGCGCCACGACTCCAAACGATTGAGTCCCTGGAAGCGTTCACGAATGTCACCACTATCAGGGTTGTAACCGAATGGCCGCTCTACGTTTCAAACCCAGAGCATCTGTTTCAGTTGATGAACGCTTCGATCAGATTCTCGGCGAGGTTGAGCAATGATTTCACCCACACTCAAGCATCGCCCAACGGCTGGCTAAACTCCGCCGCCGTGGAGGTCATTAGCCGCGTCGAGAAAAACAAATCCGTGGTGGCTTATCTGATGCAAAGTGACTACAGGCTACTGCGTGAAGACGGTACTCAGGTGGCGTCCGACATCCGTTACACCGATACCGACAGCCTTCACTTCAGCGAATACCCACCTGAAAAAAACAGCGAAGTCCTCAGCCCCAATCCGATGACAGAACCACCTGTAGCTACAGATACCGCGCCATGATGTCGTCCACCACGCCTTCCTTGCGCAGTTGATCCAGTGCAGCTTGCAGTTTGGCAACGGTTTCGTCCGGCACGTCCTTGTTCAGTGCCAGATAAAGCTCGGCGCTATTGAAGCGCAACACCGTTTTGAGCCCGGTCACGCCGTCCTGTCGAGCCAGGTAACGGCCGGCCGGGTCGCCTGTGGCCCACAGGTCGATCTGGCCGTTGACCAGTTTCTTCGCGTTGTCCTGATCGCGCAGCACAACGATTGGATTGAGTCCCTGCTTGGCCAGGGTCTCGGCGATCGCATCACCCTTGTAGGCGCCGATCTTGTATTTGCGCGCATCATTCAGGGTTTCGAGGGTGATCTTGCTGTCAGCCTTGGCCAGCATGATCCAGTCGTCCGGGCCGATCGGGCCGACCCATTTGAACAACTTTTCACGATCAGGTAGCCGCGCCATGACGAACACGCCGTATCCGGGCTTTTCCAGGGTGAGTTTGTAGATTCGCTCCCAAGGGAAACGCAGCGTCAGGCTGTAGGTAATGTCGGCGCGCTTGAAAATCTCACGGACGATGTCCGTGGCAATGCCACTGATGTTTTCGTCTTGCGCGAAGTTCTTGCCGTTCTTCGCCATGTTGTACGGCGGGAAGTTTTCCGTCAGCAACACCATGTCGGTGTCGGGATTGTCTGCAGCCTGCCCTCCACTGACAAACAACAGGGAAGCGCTGGCAAGGACGAGAAGAAGGCGTTTAAGCATGTCTGGCTACCGAAATCCATGGCGTACCCAAGAGTGCCTTGAGCCCGCCATGATGTCCACTGGCCTGTATTGGAATGTATAGGCTCTTAACGAAAACTCGCCGAGCGACGATCAGACGAACCTGTTTTTAACGCAGCATGATCGTCGCGCAGGCAGTTTTCGTAAGAACCTAGCGCATCACGATGCCGCGATGAGCCATATAGGCCTTGGCTTCCTGCACGGTGTATTCGCCGAAATGGAAAATACTCGCCGCCAACACTGCACTGGCGTGGCCTTCGAGAATGCCATCGGCCAAATGCTGCAAGTTGCCGACGCCGCCGGAAGCGATCACCGGAATGCCCAGTGCATCGCTGATGGCACGGGTTACACCGAGGTCGAAGCCGTTTTTCATGCCGTCCTGATCCATGCTGGTCAGGAGGATTTCACCGGCGCCCAGGCCTTCCATTTTCTTCGCCCACTCGACGGCGTCGAGGCCGGTCGGTTTGCGGCCGCCGTGAGTGAAAATTTCCCAGCGCGGGGTTTCGCCAGGGCCGGAAACCTTCTTCGCATCGATGGCAACGACGATGCACTGCGAACCGAAATGCTGCGCCGCTTCACCGACGAACTCCGGGTTGAACACCGCCGCGGTGTTGATCGAGACCTTGTCCGCACCTGCATTGAGCAGGTTGCGAATATCTTGCACGGTGCGCACGCCACCGCCGACGGTCAGCGGGATGAACACCTGGCTGGCCATGCGCTCGACGGTATGCAGCGTGGTGTCGCGACCATCGACGCTGGCGGTGATGTCGAGGAAAGTAATCTCGTCAGCACCCTGCTCGTCATAACGACGGGCGATTTCCACCGGGTCACCGGCGTCACGGATGTTCTCGAACTTGACACCCTTGACCACCCGGCCGTTATCCACGTCCAGGCAAGGGATGATGCGTTTGGCCAGCGCCATGGTCAGTCCTCAGCCTTTGTACGAATCGCAGAAAGCTTGTGCTTCAGCGACATCGAGAGTGCCTTCGTAGATCGCCCGACCGGTGATCGCACCGATGATGCCTGGCGCTCTGGCGTCGAGCAGCGTCTTGATGTCACCGAGGTTGTGGATGCCGCCGGAGGCGATCACCGGGATCTTGGTGGCAGCGGCCAACGCAGCGGTGAACGGCACGTTGCAGCCCTGCATCATGCCGTCTTTGGCGATGTCGGTATAAACGATAGCGGACACGCCGTCGGCTTCGAACTGCTTGGCCAGGTCGATCACCTGAACGGTGCTGATTTCAGCCCAACCGTCAGTGGCGACGAAACCGTCCTTGGCATCCAGGCCAACGATCACCTTGCCCGGGAACGCACGGCAGGCTTCGGCAACGAAGGCCGGATCTTTCACGGCTTTGGTGCCGATGATCACGTAGCTCACGCCCGCTTTCACGTAGTGTTCGATGGTTTCCAGCGAACGGATGCCGCCGCCGATCTGGATCGGCAGGTTCGGGTAGCGTTTGGCAATGGCGGTGACCACTTCGCCGTTGACCGGCTGGCCTTCGAACGCGCCATTCAGGTCGACCAGATGCAGACGACGGCAACCGCCCTCCACCCACTTGGCAGCCATGCTCACCGGGTCATCGGAGAACACCGTGGAATCTTCCATGCGGCCCTGGCGCAGACGAACACAGGCACCGTCTTTAAGATCGATAGCGGGAATAATCAGCATCTGGCAAACCTTCAAAATTGAATGTTCAGCTTGGCTCGGAAATCAGTTTTTCTCGAGCGCCCACAGGTCGCTTTCGATGCTTTCGAACCTCTCTTTGAGGTGCGCCTGCACATCGAAAATCGCCCTGTTGTAATAGTGCGGAGCAATTTCGCGGGTAAACAGCTCAAGAATTTCCGCCGCCTCGAATGAACCCAGGTCCAGTTCGAAGCGATCTTCCATGAACCGCTGAATCTTGTGATTGGCCTCACGCTCCTGTTCGGGCGTGAGGGTCAGGATCGGCGGTCTGGACTTCTTGACGGCCATTTACCAGCGACCGTCCCACGCAGCGAAGTTCTGCAAGAGTTGCAAGCCATGGGTATGGCTTTTCTCCGGGTGGAACTGCACGGCGAAACGCGAGCCGTCGGCCAGCGCTGCGGCGAAATCGACACCGTAATGACCGCCACCCACCACTTGGCGCGCATTAGCGGCAGCGATGTAGTAGCTGTGCACGAAATAGAAACGCGCCAGGTCCGGAATGTCGTGCCACAGCGGGTGACTCACCTTCTGCTGCACTTCGTTCCAGCCCATGTGCGGGACCTTCAGGTGTTCGCCGTCTTCGTGCAGGTCCTTGCCGAAGAATTTCACCGCGCCGGGAAACAGGCCGATGCAGTCGACGCCGTCGTTCTCTTCACTGGTGTCGAGCAAGGCTTGCATGCCGACACAGATGCCGAGGAACGGACGGTCCTGGCTGACTTCACGCACCAGCGAGTCGAAGCCGAGGCGACGAATCTCCGCCATGCAGTCGCGAATTGCGCCGACCCCGGGAAAAACCACCCGGTCGGCTTCGCGAATCACGCTGGCATCGCTGGTGATCAGCACCTTGCCGGCACCGACGTGCTCGAGGGCCTTGGCCACCGAGTGCAGGTTGCCCATGCCGTAATCGATAACCGCGACTGTCTGCATTACAGAACGCCCTTGGTCGACGGCATCTGACCGGCCATGCGGTCATCGAGCTCTACGGCCATGCGCAGCGCGCGGCCGAAAGCCTTGAACACGGTTTCGATCTGGTGATGGGTGTTGTGGCCACGCAGGTTGTCGATGTGCAGGGTGACGTTGGCGTGGTTGACGAAGCCCTGGAAGAACTCCTGGAACAGGTCAACGTCGAAACCGCCGACGGTGGCACGGGTATAGGGAACGTGCATCTGCAGGCCAGGACGGCCGGAGAAGTCGATCACTACACGCGACAGCGCTTCATCGAGCGGCACATAGGCGTGGCCGTAGCGACGGATGCCTTTCTTGTCGCCGATGGCTTGGGTGAATGCCTGACCCAGGGTGATACCGACGTCTTCCACCGTGTGGTGGTCATCGATATGCAGGTCGCCTTTGCTGACGATATCCAGGTCGATCAGCCCGTGACGGGCGATCTGGTCGAGCATGTGCTCAAGAAAAGGCACACCGATATCAAATCGGGCCTTTCCGGTGCCATCCAGGTTGATCGAGGCTTTGATCTGGGTTTCCAGAGTGTCGCGCTCGACTGACGCCTTACGTTCGGCCATCACCAGCTCCGCAAAATCATTGGGCGAAAAAGGCAACCATTATAGGGGCGCGGGCGCCAAACAGAAACACGAGAGGTGATATCGCTGACGGATAGAATCCCCGGCCGTCGGGGATAGACATGTCCATACAAGCCATTGGCATGGATCACAAAACAAATGTGGGAGCGAGCCTGCTCGCGAAAGGGGCTGCACATTCAACATCTCTGTCGACTGTCAGACCGCATTCGCGAGCAGGCTCGCTCCCACAGGGTTTGGTGTTGGCCTGAAGATACCAGGCCAGACCCTCAGCTTCTTAGTGGAACAGAACCGCCGTTTTCTGCAGGGTCACCCAGACACCCCACGCCAACGGAAGACCGACCACCAGCCAGGCTGCCACTGCCAGCGGCTTGGTGCCCGCGGCCGCTTTCCACTCCAGTGAGGTGCTGCTGTCAGCGCCTTTGTCGTGGCCCAGCGCCTGTTCGGCGGCCAGCTCGGCATCGGTCATGAAGTACTTGTCGGCCACCGGGCGCACCAGCAGGTTGCAGATGAAACCCAGCACCAGCAGGCCCGCCAGGATGTACAAGGTGATGTCGTAAGCCGCGGCACGCTCAACGCCGATGCTCAACTGATACTCACGCAGGTAGTTCACCAGCACCGGACCCAAGACGCCCGCCGCCGCCCACGCCGTCAACAGACGACCGTGGATCGCGCCGACCATTTGCGTACCGAACAGATCCGCCAGGTAAGCCGGAACGGTGGCAAAACCACCGCCATACATCGACAGAATGACGCAGAACGCCGCCACGAACAGCGCAACGCTGCCCAGGTGACCGAGGTTCGGAATCAGCGCATACAGGGCAAAGCCCAGGGCGAAGAACACGAAATAGGTGTTTTTACGGCCCAGGTAATCCGAGAACGATGCCCAGAAGAACCGGCCACCAATGTTGAACAGGCTCAGCAAACCAGTGAAGCCGGCAGCAATGGCGGCGATCGAGGCCAGTTGCGAAGCGTCCAGTTGACCAAACGCCAGATCGTTACCCAGCAACTTGCCACCGAAGACTTCCTGCAACAGCGGCGAAGCCATGCCGAGGATGCCGATACCGGCCGACACGTTCAGGCACAGCACCAGCCATACCAGGCGGAATTGCGGCGTTTTCCACGCAACGCTCACGTGCACATGACGGTTGGTGATCATCGTATTGGAGGCTTTTTTCGCCGGAGCGGTCCAGCCTTCAGGCTTCCAGCCGGTTGGCGGAACGCGGTAGGACAAGGCACCACCGATCATGAACACAAAATAGATCGCAGCCATTGCCACGAAGCTCTGCCACACGCCAACGCCTTCCGGCGAACCGAAGTGGCTCATCAAAGCCGTCGCCAGGGGTGCACCGACCATCGCACCACCGCCGAAGCCCATGATCGCCATGCCGGTCGCCATGCCGCGCTTGTCCGGGAACCACTTGATCAGGGTCGACACCGGCGAGATATAACCCAGGCCCAGGCCGATACCGCCGATGACCCCGGAGCCGATCCACATCAGCCAGATCTGGTGGGTATAGATCCCCAGCGCAGAAATCAGCAGACCACCACACCAGCACAGTGCCGATACGACACCAGCCTTACGCGGCCCGGCATGTTCCAGCCAGCCGCCCCAGATGGCTGCAGAGCAACCCAGGAAGATGAAGAACAGCGTGTAGATCCAGCCGAGCATCGAGATCGGCCAGTCGCATTGCGAAGAAAAGACTTGAGCGATGAAGCTCATGTCCGGCGCGCAAGCTACCGCTTTGGTGATGCCCAAGGCCTTGGACAGTGGCAGCCAGAACACCGAGAAGCCGTAGGCCATGCCGATGCAAAGGTGGATGGCCAGAGCGGCCGGTGGCACCAGCCAACGGTTGAACCCGGGCTTGGCGATGATGCGTTCCTTGGAAAGGAACGAGGGCTGGTCGGCATAGCCGTCCGCCGCGATACTCGTGGTCATTGTGTATCCCCCAATTATTAGTATGGTTCGCCAGCCACTCTTCACCCCCAGCCTTGTTGCACGCAGGCATGACTGTCTTTTTCAGGGCAAAGCTCCATTTTGGTGCGACATCAGGTCGCAGAAGGACCGACGAACGGGCGAAGGTTACCATTTGCACGTGACAGAAAAACCAAACTGATATCACCTTTTTCAATGTTGTCTGTTCTCGTACCTCAGAAGGATTGTCCATGCCCATCGTTGTCGAGTCGTTGAACGAAGCCACCAGCCAGGATCAGCAGGATCTGCAGAAAATCTACCGTGACGCTCCACAGTGGCTGTTTGCGCCATTTACAGGGGATACACAGCTGATCGAGGTCTGCCTGCGGGAAGGCTCGATGATCGCGGGGCGCTTCAACGATCGACTGTTGGGTGCGGCACGCCTGCAACGGCACCCGGACGTCTGGCATTTGTCTCAATTGTGTGTACGAAAAGTCACCCGACGCCGTGGCGTCGCGGAGCGACTGGTGCGTGAAGCACAGGCCATGGCCGCGCAATCCGGCGCCACTCTGCGCCTGCTGGCACCTGCCGGGCACTTGGAAGCCCAGGCATTGGCAGCCAAGTTGAACGTGCCGCTCGATGCCACGCCGGAGTGATCGATGACCGGTCAAACGTTTCGGGGCGCTATACTCCTCGGCTAAATTTCGAATTCGACTAACTACAAGGACTCGCCCATGAAAGCGTTCGGCAAAATCCTGGGTCTGGTACTTCTCGGGTTGCTGCTGATCATTGTGGCGCTGGGCTTTGCCCTGACCCACCTCTTCGATCCCAACGACTACAAGGAAGAGATCCGCCAGATTGCCCGCGACAAGGCCCACATCGAGCTGACGCTCAATGGCGATATCGGCTGGAGCCTGTTCCCGTGGCTGGGTCTGGAACTGCACGACGCCGCTGTGGCGACCCTGGCCAAACCCGCCGAACCCTTCGCTGATTTGCAGATGCTCGGCCTGTCGGTCCGCGTGCTGCCTCTGCTGCGCCGTGAAGTGCAGATGAGCGATGTGCGCGTCGAAGGTTTGAACCTGCGCCTGAGCCGCGACAAGGACGGCCACGGCAACTGGGAAGACATCGGCAAGGTCCCGGCCACTTCGAACACCGCTGGCACACCTCCCGCCACTACCAGCGAGCCTGAACCGCAAACCACCGCTCAAGCAGAGAAACCAGCTCAACCCGTTCGCCTGGACATCGACAGCCTGACGGTCAACAACGCCCGCGTCGAATACAGCGACGAGAAAACCGGCCGCCAATTCAGCGCGGAAAGCATCCAGCTGAGTACGGGTCCGGTGCACGACTCAACCAACATTCCGGTCAAGCTCACCGCATTCCTGGGTACCAACCAACCGGTCCTGCGGGTCCGCACCGAGCTCAACGGCGAGCTGCGTTTCGAGCGCGCTTTGCAGCGCTACAAGTTCGAAGACATGAAACTGTCCGGTGAAGTCGCCGGCGATCCGTTGCAAGGCAAGACCATGACGTTCGCCGCCCAGGGCCAGTTGCTGCTGGACAAGGCAGCCAACGTCGCTGAATGGACCGGCATCAAGATTTCCGCCAACCAACTGCGCGCGCTGGGTGAACTGAAGGTCAATGACCTGGACAAGACGCCGCAGGTCAGCGGCGGCCTGTCGATTGCCCAGTTCGATCTGGCAAAGTTCGTCGACAGCATCGGCCAGAAACTCCCGGCGATGGCCGAAGGCAGCCTGAGCAAAGTCGAACTGGTGAGCCGCCTGGCAGGCACGCCCACCAGCGTCGTACTGGATGACATCAACCTGAAAGTCGACGACAGCACTTTCAGCGGGCGCATCGCCGTCGAGGACTTCGCCAAACAATCGCTACGCGCCACCCTCAAGGCCGACACCTTTAACGTCGACCGTTACTTGCCGCCAAAATCGGCCGAGGCCAGCAGCGTGAAACAGGTGCGCCAGGCCGAAGTCGCCAGCACCGAAGCCGATGCCATGGCGGGCGCCGGCAGCACCCCGCTGCCGCCGGCACCGACCAAAGAGGCGTGGAGCAATGAACGCCTGTTGCCGGTGGAACGCCTGAGCAAACTGGATGTGGACGCCGACCTGACTTTCGGCCAGCTGACCCTGGAAAAACTGCCGATCCACAACGCTGTACTCAAGGCCAACGGCCAGGGTGGACTGCTGACACTGGCGAACCTGCGCGGGGACTTGTACGAAGGCAACTTCGAAGCCAAAGGCACGCTCGATGTGCGCCAGCAAACTCCCGTATTGAATTTGCAGACGCAAATCAGCCGGGTGCCGGCGGAAAAAATCCTCGAAAGCCAGGGCAAAAATCCACCGGTCAAAGGCTTGGTCACATTCAACAGCAATGTGACCGGGAGCGGTAACAGTCAGAAAGCACTGATCGAAACCCTCAATGGCAACGCCAGTTTTGTCATCAACGATGGCGTGCTGCTCAACGCCAACCTCGAACAGCAGCTGTGCAAAGGCATCGCCACGCTCAACCGCAAATCCCTCAATGGCGAGCCTCGGGGCAAGGACACGCCCTTCCAGGAACTCAAGGGCAGCCTGAACTTGCGTAACGGCGTGGCCAGCAACCCGGACCTGAAAGTGCGCATCCCGGGCATGACCGTCAACGGCAACGGTGATATCGATCTGCGAGTACTGGGCATGGACTACCGCGTGGGCATCATCGTCGAAGGCGACAAGAGTGACATGCCGGACCCGGCTTGCCAGGTGAGCGAGAGATTCGTCGGCATCGAATGGCCGCTGCGCTGCCGTGGCCCGCTGGAACTGGGCGCCAAGGCCTGCCGGCTGGATAACGAGCGCATGGGTCAGGTCGCGAGCAAACTGGCTGGCGAGCGGATCAGCGACAAAATCGACGAAAAACTTGGCGACAAGGTCAGCCCGGAACTCAAAGATGCACTCAAGGGGCTGTTCAAGCGATGAGAGCCGAGCAGTTTTCAATGGCGGTGCTGGAGTGGTACGACCGCCACGGCCGTCATGATTTGCCTTGGCAACAGGACATCAACCCCTATCGGGTGTGGGTCTCGGAAATCATGTTGCAGCAAACCCAGGTCAGCACGGTGCTGAACTACTTCGACCGTTTCATGGCTTCGCTGCCAACCGTCGAAGCCCTGGCCGCCGCACCGGAGGACGAAGTGCTGCACCTGTGGACGGGCCTGGGTTACTACACCCGCGCGCGCAATCTGCAGAAAACCGCGAAGATCGTCGTCGAGCAATACGGCGGCGAATTTCCCCGGGACGTGGAAAAACTCACCGCATTGCCGGGCATCGGCCTGTCCACCGCCGGGGCCATTGCCAGTATCAGCATGGGCCTGCGCGCGCCGATCCTCGACGGCAACGTCAAACGGGTCCTGGCGCGATTTACCGCGCAAGCGGGCTATCCCGGCGAGCCAAAGGTCGCCAAGCAGCTATGGGCGAACGCTGAGCGCTTCACGCCACATGATCGGGTCAACGCCTACACCCAGGCGATGATGGATCTTGGCGCGACGCTCTGCACCCGCAGCAAACCGAGCTGCCTGCTCTGCCCGCTGGAAAAGGGCTGCGAAGCGCACATGTTGGGTCTGGAAACCCGTTATCCGATCCCCAAGCCGCGCAAAACCGTCCCGCAGAAGCGCACGCTGATGCCAATGCTTGCCAACGGTGAGGGCGCGATTCTGCTTTATCGCCGCCCTTCCACGGGCCTGTGGGGTGGTCTCTGGAGCTTGCCGGAGCTCGACGACCTCGATGACCTGCAGCATCTGGCTTCGCAACATTCGCTGGAACTGGGCGTCCAGCAGGCGTTGCCGAGCCTGGTGCACACCTTCAGCCATTTTCAGTTATCCATCGAACCCTGGCTGGTTCAGGTCCAGGAGACAGGCCATCACGTGGCCGAGGCCGACTGGCTCTGGTATAACCTCGCCACCCCGCCGCGCCTGGGCCTCGCCGCCCCGGTCAAAACCTTGCTCGAACGCGCGGCCGTCGTATTGAACGCAGGAGAGTCGTCATGACCCGCACCATCATGTGCCGCAAGTACAAAGAAGAATTGCCTGCCCTGGAGCGCGCCCCGTTCCCGGGCGCCAAAGGCCAGGACATTTTTGACCACGTCTCGGCCAAGGCCTGGGCCGATTGGCAAAAGCACCAGACCCTGCTGATCAATGAAAAGCGCTTGAACATGATGAACGCCGAAGACCGCAAATATCTTCAGGGCGAGATGGACAAGTTCTTCTCCGGCGAGGATTACGCCAAGGCTGAAGGTTACGTGCCGCCCGCTGAGTAACCCCGTGAAATCGGGGGTCGGATCGTAAGCGACGGTAATAATTAAATTTTTTTGAAAACTTGCTTGACGACCCCCTGAAAAACCCGTTTAATGCGCCCCGTTGCCCAGATAGCTCAGTCGGTAGAGCAGGGGATTGAAAATCCCCGTGTCGGCGGTTCGATTCCGTCTCTGGGCACCAAATACCGAAAACCCTGAATCGAAAGATTCAGGGTTTTTTTTATGCCTGCGGTTTGATAAGTGGCCTCCCTGCCCGACTCCATGAGATAGCTACCCGCCCCCGCGCCTCAGCTATCACTGTTCCAGTGGAAGACCAGATTACGAGCCGCACCGCTTCCTATATCCGCAGTATCACGCCGTACCTCGCCATTGCGCGTCGCGATCACGGTGTACTTGCCGGCAGGCAGCTGAACATATACCAGCGGTCCCGCCTCATTCAGCGTCAACACGGGTTGCCCTGAGGCTTTCTGGATAACGACATCCACGTCAGGAATGTATTTATTGTCCGGTCCGACAGCGAAGGTCATGTGCAAGTTGTAGCCAGCTGTTTGCTGGATGGCCTTCGACTCATCTACACCGATACCGCCCGACAAATAGGGAATCCCGTTTTGCTGCTGCTGTTGAACCTGCACGCCCGAGCTATCGATAGGCTCAAGATTGGCGGCAGTTGTCACACCTGAGAACATCAGCGCGCCGACTGCGGCAACGGGCAACATGAATGAATGGACATACTTCATGATGACGACTCCCGGGCTCTGAAGAACCCATCTGTTACTTAATTTTTGATTTCTGGCGCAGTCATCGGGTTTTAGATCAATTTGTGCTTGAGCTCACTACGAAACGTACTATGTGACACTCCCTATACCGCTCTTGCGCCCCGAAGCTGCTCCCGACAACGCCCAGCGGCACGGGATGCACGCCACCTGAACATCTCCGTGCAATCCAATGGGCCCTGTTGTCCAGACGTGGCGTGAAGATTATCGTGGGCAACTCCCCGCAAAGGTCCAACACCGATGAATTTGCAGGACACGCCCTCACGGGCCCCTACACAAATCGAGTTGCAGCTGACAGGCGATGTATCGGGTGAATATTTCAAGCAACCCGCCGCCGACGGTTACTTGTTGGGCGGTTTTACCTGGCGCCACGCTGCCCGGGATACGTCTCGCGCGGTCGTCATCATCAACGCCGCCACCTCCGTCCGCTGCCGACACTACTCGCGCTTCGCCGATTACCTGTTTGCCAACGGCTTCGATGTCATCACCTATGACTATCGCGGTATTGGCGAGTCGCGCCCGGCATCGATCAAAGGATTGAAGGCGTCATGGTCCGATTGGGGGGCCCTGGATTTCGAGGCGATGCTCAAGCGCGCACAGCATGAGTTTCCCGGCCAGCCGATCGATGTCGTCGGTCACAGTTTTGGAGGTTGTGCAGCGGGCCTGGGAGCGTCCGGACAACTCATCCGACGCTTGGTGACGGTCGGTGCGCAGTTCGCTTACTGGCGCGATTACGCGCCGGCCCATCGCTGGCGGATGTTCGGCAAATGGCATGTGGTGATGCCGATAGTGACGATGATTTGCGGTTACTTTCCCGGCAAGCGCCTCGGCTGGCTCGAAGACACGCCGGCGGGGGTGGTTCGTGACTGGAGCACGCCCACACCGCTCTACGAAAAGCGCCCCAGCGGCCAGGACAGCCATGTCGGGAACTTCGCCGCGGTCACCGCGAAAACCCTGGCGATCAGCATCAGCGACGATCCCTACGGCACCATCCCGGCCATCGAACGCCTGCTCGGCTACTTCACAAGCAGCACCAACACCCACCTGCGCATCGCCCCCGAAGACATCGGCGAAGCAGAAGTCGGACATTTCGCCTTTTTTCGCAGCGCATACCAAGCCACACTATGGCCCATTGCATTGTCCTGGCTACAAAACGGCGAACTGCCCCCCGAGACACCCGGGCGAACAGTGCCACGCAGCTGAGACACTGCCCTCTCAACGAATGACGGAACGACGCCCATGGCCTCCGCCAACAAGCAGCAAAAACGCGCCTCCCGCGCCAAGGCCAAGGCCAAGCAGAACCGCAGCCAACGCGCCGCCGCGCCGGTCGAACTGGACCCGAACGATGATCGCATCGATTTCGAGTCGGTGGACCTGACCGAACTGTTCAAGAAAATGATCGACGCGCAAAAAGTCAGTCAGCAAGCCATGTGCATCGCCTTCCTGGAAGACCCGCTGCTGGAGCTGGTGTACGAGCAGGAGGGCGAAGAAGGTGCAATGGACTTCATCCTCGCGGCGTTGATCGAATACCGTCAATGGTCCGCCGAAACCGACGAAGCCGGCGCCCTGGCGTGGATCGAATCCCCAGCCTTCCAGGCTGACTACGTGGCAGCGTCCGACGTTATCGCAGCCCAAACCCAACAGAAACCGAACTGAGTTCCCATGGCCTCCCTGAACAAGCAACAGAAACGCGCCAAACGCGCCAAGCTCAAAGCCAAGCAAATCAACATCCACGGCAGAAAGCCCGCCGCGCTTGACGATGACCTGGGTGAAATCGGCGAGCCGATCCCGGAATACACCCTGGCGATGTTCAGCAAGATGCGCGATGCGGAAGCTGTCAGCCGTAGTGAAATGCTCGCCGTACTGCTGACGAACCTCGCTTTTATCATCATTGACCATCCAGAACTGCTGGACATGGAAAACGCCGACGACGAAGGCATGGCCGCTACCCACCTGGCCGCCGACATGCTGATCGACTACCGCATGTGGGCCGACGGCATGGACCGCGACGCCGCTCAGGCTTGGCTGACCGACCCACAGTTCATTGCTGACTTCGGCGACGCACTGGACGTCTACCGCCAGTCGGTGGATGCGCCGGAAGAAAAAACCGAATAAGGCTTCCAACTCAAACAAAAACGGCCGCTCGTCATCACTGACAGCGGCCGTTTTTTTACTTCAACAATCTGCCTTGAGTCAGAAGACTCAGCGCGCGACTGCCGCCACACCGCGCTCGATGCGACGACGGCGGGCAACCAGCAAGCCGGCAGCCACCACCAGAGCGCTGAGCAGGCCGGTCGCAAGGATTTCCACGCGGTGGGCGTCCTGGAACAGCATGATGGTCAGGGCCGCGACGATGAATACAATCACCGCGTAGGTAAGGCCCGGAAACAGCCACATGCTGAAGACGATTTTCTCGCCGCGAGCCATGCGCTGTTTGCGCATGCGCAGTTGCGAGATCGCAATCACCAGGTACACCAGCAGCGCAATCGCGCCAGAGCTGGCCAGCAGGAATTCGAACACCGCCGCCGGGGCTACGTAGTTGGCGAAGGTTGCCAGGAACGCTGCGCCAGTGGACAGCATGACCGCCCAGTACGGGGTGCCGCTTTTGTTGGTGCATGTGGACACGGCCGGTGCATCACCGCGCTTGCCCAGGGAGAACAACATGCGCGACGACGTGTAGAGCGCCGAGTTCAGGCAGCTGGTCACGGCGACCAGTACCACGATGTCGACGATCATCTTGGCATTCGGGATACCCATGCGCTCAAGCACGGTCTGGTAGGAACCAAGGCTGGCCAGAACCGGATCGTTCCATGGCACCAGGGCCACGACGATGAAGATCGATACGAGGTAGAACAAGCCGATGCGCCAGATCACCGAGTTGGTGGCCTTGGAGATTTGCTTGCCAGGATTCTTCGATTCCGCGGCCGCGATGGTCACGATCTCGGTACCCATGAAGGAGAACATGGTGGTCAGGATGGCACCCAGCACCGCGCCCATGCCATTTGGCAGGAAGCCTTGGGTGTCGAACAGGTGTGAAACGCCGCTGACCTGGCTGCTCGGCAGGAAGCCGAAGATCGCCAACACGCCGAGGACGATGAAACCAATGATCGCCACAACCTTGAGCAGGGCAAACCAGAACTCGAACTCACCGTAGTTTTTCACGCTGAACAGGTTGGTCACGGTCAGCAGCATGGTAATGACCAGGGCAAAGGCCCAGATGTCCACGCCAGGAAACCAGGCGTGCAGGATAGTTGCGGCGGCGTTGGCCTCCAGAGGGATGACGAGCACCCAGAACCACCAGTACAACCAGCCGATGGTGAAGCCGGCCCAGTGACCGATTGCACGATCGGCGTATGTCGAGAAAGAGCCGGTGTCTGGCGAGGCAACCGCCATTTCACCCAGCATGCGCATCACCAACACCACCAACATACCGGCGGCGGCATAGGCCAACAGCACGGCCGGGCCTGCAGCAGCGATGGCGTGGCCCGAGCCAACGAACAGGCCGGCGCCGATAACCCCGGCGATCGACAGCATGGTCACATGACGCGGTTTAAGCCCCTGTTCGAGGCCGTTAGAGCTTTGGGTACTGCTCATTGAAACTACCTTTGTAAGGAAAAGCGAATGCATGCATCCCGTTTGAATTTCCCTTCTGTAAAAAGAAACAAACGGGGCGTTCCGGAATCTGCACGCAATAATTGCGCCAAAATGTTTCAAAACCCTCTACCCCGGCGATCTCACCCTGACCGGACAGTCATCGCAACTCATTGATAATAATGGCACTTTGCCAAATCGTTACCCTGCGACTCACTTTGTGAACGAAACAGCGCACCGGGAACACACCTCGCAATCCCTTAACGCACAGTAAAAGTGCGGATCGGCAACCTTTGGCCTGTTAGCGCTTCCAACCCCCCGCCAAAGCTGGCAACATCGCGCCCTTTTTTACGCGACAGCCACCGCGCTTTTACCTGCGGGCAGGGTTCAAACGGCTGTTCGGTTGTTGATGGGGCGACAGTCTGCTGCGTCGATGCGACAACCTGTCACATGCCACCTGCTTACTGCCCGTAGCGCTGTTGGCTGCCTTTGAAACGCTATGCTAGCTTGGCCGCCTCGCCAGGAAGGCCACCAACAGCAGGAGCGAATACACAATGAGGAACGCACATGGCTGAGGCCACGCCCGCGCTTGAAATCCGCAACTTGCACAAACGCTACGGCTCGCTGGAGGTGCTTAAAGGCATCTCGCTGACCGCCCGCGACGGCGACGTGATCTCGATCCTGGGTTCCTCCGGCTCCGGCAAGTCCACGTTCCTGCGTTGCATCAACTTGCTGGAAAACCCGCATCAGGGGCAGATCCTGGTGGCCGGCGAAGAACTCAAACTCAAGGCCGCGAAGAACGGCGAGCTGGTCGCTGCCGATGGCAAGCAGATCAACCGCCTGCGCAGCGAAATCGGTTTTGTGTTTCAAAACTTTAATCTTTGGCCGCACATGAGCGTGCTCGACAACATCATCGAAGCCCCGCGCCGCGTGCTCGGCCAGAGCAAGGCTGAAGCCATTGAAGTAGCCGAAGCCCTGCTGGCCAAGGTCGGTATCGCCGACAAGCGCCACGCCTACCCGGCGCAACTGTCCGGCGGGCAGCAACAACGCGCAGCCATCGCCCGCACCTTGGCCATGCAGCCCAAGGTCATCCTGTTCGATGAGCCGACCTCCGCGCTTGACCCGGAAATGGTCCAGGAAGTACTTAATGTCATCCGCGCACTGGCCGAAGAAGGCCGCACCATGCTGCTGGTAACCCATGAAATGGGCTTTGCCCGTCAGGTCTCCAGCGAAGTGGTGTTCCTCCACCAGGGCCTGGTAGAAGAGCAAGGATCGCCACAGCAGGTGTTTGAAAACCCGCTTTCGGCGCGCTGCAAACAATTCATGTCCAGCAACCGCTAACGGAGCTACCCGCATGCAGAACTACAAAAAGGTCTTCCTGGCTGCCGCCGTCACCCTGGCCTTTAGCGCCAGCGCCATGGCCGAAAACCTGAAGATGGGTATCGAAGCGGCCTACCCGCCGTTCAACAACAAAGATGCCAGCGGCAACGTTGTCGGCTTCGACAAGGAAATCGGCGACGCCCTGTGCGCCAAGATGAAAGTCGAATGCACCGTCGTCACCTCCGACTGGGACGGCATCATCCCGGCCCTGAACGCCAAGAAATTCGATTTCCTGATCTCGTCGATGTCGATCACCGACGAGCGCAAGCAAGCGGTGGATTTCACCGACCCGTACTACTCCAACAAGCTGCAGTTCATCGCCCCGAAAAACGTCGATTTCAAGACCGACAAGGCTTCGCTGAAAGGCAAGATTATCGGCGCCCAACGAGCGACCCTGGCCGGCACTTGGCTGGAAGACAACATTGGCGATGACATCACCATCAAGCTCTACGACACCCAGGAAAACGCCTACCTCGACCTGACCTCCGGTCGTCTGGACGGCATCCTGGCCGACAAATACGTCAACTACGAGTGGCTGAAAAGCGACGCCGGCAAGCCCTACGAATTCAAGGGCGACCCGGTGGAAGAAAGCGACAAGATCGGTATCGCGGTACGTAAAAACGACCCGATTCGCGACAAGCTGAACACCGCGCTGAAAGAAATCGTCGCTGACGGCACCTACAAGAAGATCAACGACAAGTACTTCCCGTTCAGCATCTATTGATACTGACCTGCCGGACCGGCGTCGCCTTGTGATGACGCCGGTCCCCGGCCTTGCCTGCCGCGATTTGAAAAGAAATCCATGATTATCGACCTCTACGGATTCGGCCCGGCGCTCGCCGCTGGCGCGCTGATGACTGTGAAACTGGCACTCTCGGCCCTGTGCCTGGGGCTGGTACTCGGTCTGCTCGGCGCCTTGGCCAAGACTTCCCCGTACAAGCCGCTGCAATGGCTTGGCGGTACTTACTCGACCCTGGTTCGCGGCATCCCGGAATTGCTCTGGGTACTGCTGATCTATTTCGGCACGGTCAACCTGATGCGTGCGCTGGGCGAATTCTTCGGTAACCCCGACCTGGAACTCAATGCCTTCGCCGCCGGTGTGATTGCGCTGGGCCTGTGCTTTGGCGCCTACGCCACGGAAGTGTTTCGTGGCGCGATCCTCGCCATTCCCAAAGGCCATCGTGAGGCCGGCGTAGCCCTGGGCCTGTCGAAATGGCGGATCTTCACCAAGCTGATCATGCCGCAGATGTGGCGCATCGCCCTGCCCGGCCTGGGCAACCTGTTCATGATCCTGATGAAAGACACCGCGCTGGTATCGGTGATCGGCCTGGAAGAAATCATGCGTCACGCACAAATCGGCGTGACCGTGTCCAAACAACCGTTCACCTTCTATATGGTGGCCGCGTTCATGTACCTGGGTCTGACGATTCTGGCCATGACCGGCATGCACTTCCTGGAAAAACGCGCCGCTCGCGGCTTCGCGAGGAGCACCCAATGAACTGGGAAGTCATCATCAAGTGGCTGCCGAAACTGGCCCAGGGTGCAACCCTGACCCTGGAACTGGTGGCCATCGCCGTGATCGCCGGCTTGCTGCTGGCGATTCCACTGGGCATCGCCCGCTCGTCGCGCCTGTGGTGGGTGCGGGCATTTCCCTACGGCTACATCTTCTTTTTCCGTGGCACACCGCTGCTGGTTCAGCTGTTCCTGGTCTACTACGGGCTGGCGCAGTTCGATGTCATCCGCAACAGCTCGATGTGGCCTTACCTGCGCGATCCGTTCTGGTGCGCCACGGCGACCATGACCCTGCACACCGCGGCCTACATCGCCGAAATCCTGCGCGGCGCCATTCAGGCGATTCCACCGGGCGAGATCGAAGCAGCACGCGCGCTGGGCATGTCAAAGCCCAAGGCGCTGTTCTACATCATCCTGCCACGGGCGGCACGTATCGGTCTGCCGGCCTACAGCAACGAAGTGATCCTGATGCTCAAGGCCAGCGCCCTGGCCAGCACCGTGACCTTGCTGGAACTGACCGGCATGGCCCGCACCATCATTGCCCGGACCTACCTGCCGGTAGAGATCTTCTTCGCTGCCGGCATGTTCTACTTGCTGATGGCTTATGTGCTGGTGCGCGGCTTCAAGCTGCTGGAGCGTTGGCTGCGCGTCGATGCCTGCCAAGGGCGTTGATTCCCGCGTGTTGACGGGCGAGGCCCTGCTCGCCCGCTTCACGGCGCTGGATGCTTTTCTGACAACGCATCAGGCCCTGTGGAAACCACGGCCGTTCACGCACCTGCAACTTCCCTGGGAAACTTCCTACACTGAGTTGGCCCTCTGGCTGCGCGGACGGTCGCTGGAAGATGCGGAAAACGCACACAACCAACCTGCCCTTTTAGATGCGCCGGAGCCTTTTGCGACCTTGGCGGCGAAGTCTCTTGCGCTGAGTAGCGTGGATGAATTGCCCGCCCACGCGCTGGAAGCGGCGGGCCATCGATTAAATGTCGATGTGCCGGGGCGCAAGTGGCAGCAAATCGAAGCCTTTGCCAGTCGCCTGCTGTTCACCCATGCGCCCAAGCATTGGCTGGACTGGTGTTCGGGCAAAGGGCACTTGGGAAGACGCTTGCTGCAAACCGGCCAACAGCTGACTTGCCTGGAATATGACCCGGCACTGGTCGCCAGCGGCCAGGCTTTAAGTCAGCGCCATCAACTGCATGCGCTGCATATCGAGCAGGATGTACTCGCTGTCGATGTGGCCACGTTATTGAACGCCCAACACACACCCGTCGCACTGCACGCCTGCGGCGATCTCCACGTGAGGTTGATTCAGCTCGCCAGCGCTGCAGGCTGCAAACAACTCGCCATTGCTCCTTGCTGTTACAACCGAATCAGTCTTCCCCGGTACTCGCCACTTTCCTCGGCCGCCATGGCCGCCGACCTACAGCTGTCTCTCGATGATCTGGCGTTACCAATGAGCGAAACCGTCACCGCTGGTGCACGCGTCCGACGCCAACGCGACAGCTCCATGGCCCGACGCCTGGCCTTCGACCTGCTGCAACGGCAACTGCGCGGCGTTGACGAATACCTGCCAACACCTTCCCTGCCCAGCGCCTGGCTGGACAAGCCCTTCGCCGATTACTGCCAGCATTTGGCCCACCTTAAAGATTTATCCACAATCGGCCCGCAGGATTGGCCGGTTCTGGAAGCCGCAGGTTGGCAGCGCTTGGCGCAGGTGCGCAATCTGGAGCTGCTGCGCGGACTGTTTCGACGCCCACTGGAGCTTTGGTTGGTACTCGATCGCGCACTTTTCCTCCTCGAACAGGGTTACAAGGTTCGTCTCGGCACTTTTTGTGAAACCCCGCTCACACCGCGTAATTTCCTGATATTGGCAGAACACACCTAAGACCCGAACCTGTGGATAACTCTGTTGATGAAATATCGTGGATCCAATATTTTACAGCTGTTTCAGGGGTGAAACGTCACTGTTCAGTTTTCGTACACTTGGATAAAAAACCAGAAAAACAGTGATTTGCGAACAGTTGAGAACGGATCCACAAATTCGTCATATACCCCGTGCATTGCGAATCCCGTTGTGCATAAGCATTTAAGCAAAAGACATATCTGTTGAAATTTGGGCAGAAAGTGAGCGTAGGAATCGTGATAGCCAGCAGCTACTATCAAAGACCTCACAACACCCACAATCAACAGGGCCATGTTTTGAATCTGGACACCTTGGTAGAACATTGGCGGTCGGAAGTCTCGAACAAGAAAAAACGCGGAAGCCGCACGGGGCTCATCAGCAACATCCTCAAGCGGACTCGCAAGAACAATGCCCTGCGCTACTTGTTCATGTTTCGACTGGCCCAGTACTTTTATTCCGGAAACGGTTTTGCGCGCTGGTATGCCAAGCGTCTTGAGAGAAAACTCAACCTCAAGTACGGCGTCGACATCAGCATCGACGCCCAAATTGGACCGGGATTTCGCATCGGCCACCTGCCGGGCGTAGTGATCACCGGCGAAGTCAAAATCGGCCGCGACTTCTTCATCCGGCAAAACACCACGATTGGCATCAAGACCCTGGGACTGAACAGCTACGACCTGGTCATCGGCGACAATGTCAGCGTGGGCGCCAACAGTTGCATCATCGCGGACACCCTGACAATCGGCGACAACGTCATCATCGGGGCCATGTCGTTCGTCAACAAAGACATCCCGTCGGGCACCACGTTTTACAACCCTCGATGAGGCTCAGTGCACACCAGAAATCTTCCACAAAGGCCTGCGCAAAAATAGTCAGAATTCAGGGGTTTACAGAACCAACCCAATCGCTATAATCGTCGCCCTGACACGCCGGTATAGCTCAGATGGTAGAGCAACTGACTTGTAATCAGTAGGTCCCGGGTTCGATTCCTGGTGCCGGCACCATCCAAGGTTCCATAGAAAGCTTTCAAAATCTCTGGAACCCCCGAAAAACCCGCCTTCTGGCGGGTTTTTTCGTTTTGGCGTTCCGTCAGATTCCGTCAAAATCTGTTGGATTCCGACCGTTTTAGGGATAGATATAGGGGTAAGGTCATTCGATAAAGGGAGGAGTACCCTTATGTCGCGCACCACTGCACCACTCTCCGATTCGGCTTGCCGCGCAGCCAAGCCCACCGACCGCGCCTACAAGCTTTTCGACGGCGACGGCCTCTACCTCCTCGTCCAACCCAATGGCCGTAAAGGCTGGCGTCTCAGGTATGTAAAACCTGATGGACGCGAAGGACTGACTTCGTTCGGCAACTACCCCGTGGTTGGTCTCGCCGATGCGCGCCACAAGCGCCTGGAGCTCAAGCGGATGTTGGCGGAAGGCGTCGACCCCATAGAGTCCAAACACCAAGCCAAGACGCAGGCCGCAATCCAAGGCCGAACCTTTGAAAGCGCGGCCCTGGACTGGCACAAAGCGATGTCTGCCAAATGGGCACCGGGCCATGCCAAGACGGTTCTGAGCCGCCTCAAAACCCATGTCTTTCCACTGATCGGCGCTCGCTCTATTGTCGACTTGGACACCCATGACCTGATGCAACCTCTGGAAGCGATCCAGGAGCGCGGCACAATTGACGTAGCTTTAAGGGTACAAAACTACCTGCAAAGCATCATGCGCGAGGCGAAGCGTGCTCGACAGATCGCGGCAAACCCTGCCTCCGACCTTGAAGGTTTGATCAAAGCCCCGAGGGTTGTTCACCGCCCAGCGTTACCCTTATCGCGTCTGCCTGAATTGCAGGAGCGCATTGAGGGTTATAACGGCCGCGTACTTACCCGGCTGACGGCCATGCTCTCGCTGCATGTATTTGTCCGCTCCAGTGAACTGCGCTTTGCCCGTTGGAATGAATTTGACCTCAAGCGCGGCACCTGGGAGATTCCCGACACCCGTCCCGCGTTGGACGGCGTCCCCTTTTCCACAAGGGGTACAAAAATGGCCGGGGATATCCATCTTGTACCCTTATCGCCGCAAGCCGTGGCCCTGCTTGAACAGATCCGCGTCCTCACCGGTAAATTCGACCTGGTGTTTGCAGGCGATACCAAGCCCTGGAAACCCATGTCTGAAAACACGGTGAACAGCGCGCTTCGAAAGATGGGCTACGACACCAAAACCGAAATCTGCGGCCATGGCTTTCGTTCGATGGCCTGCAGCGCACTGATCGAATCAGGATTGTGGTCGGAGACAGCCATTGAACGGCAGATGAGCCACAAGGAACGCAACAACGTCCGCGCCGCTTACATCCACAAGGCCGAGTTCATCGAGGAGCGCAGGCTGATCATGAACTGGTGGAGCCGGTACCTGGAGGCCAATCGGCAGGAGCATGTCACCCCGCACGAATTTGCCAATCAGACCGGGGCGAACGTCACGCGACTCAAGGCGAAAAGCCGCTTGAGGGAGTAGGCCGTTAGCCTACTCCTCGTCCTGCCCACCCATGTGCGCTTTGTACGCCTGCTTTTCATGAGTCTGCCCCAAGCATCGATCATCGGCGCGTCAATATGATTGCTCAACAAGCAGCCATCATCGTTTCGCTGCATATCCAGTTCGACGTTATGTTCGGAGCTAGCCCCGTTATGTTCGGAGCTGCTGGCGTAATGTTCGGAGCTCTGCAGCGGACCTACGAACACTTGCTCCCGCGTAGGCAGGTCACACGGCCAAAAGCCAATCGCCAATCGCCAATCGCGGCGCAGCAAAGTAAGCGTACGTTCTCGAAATCTCGATGATCCGCTTGTCCACGCGGGTCCATCCAAACAGGGCTGCAAAGCCGCCCTGCTTGGATGGACCTCACTTAAAAAATCTAAAACCCATGCAACTGTCTGTGGAAAACCACAGATTTCCACCGGTGGATAATTTCATCCACAGCCGCAGAACTCCCGAAAATTAGAGTCTTGACCCGAATTATCCACAGGCGTAGAAAAGATCGGGCAAAGTGCTGTCGTTGACAGCAACCCAGGTAGCCAGAACCTTTGAGGCTACGCCACACCGTGGTGGTTCTCCCCAAGTGCGATTAGCGTCCGGCGGCTCGCACGGTCACAGCGATGTGATGGATGCCTACTTTTACCAGTGTGCCCACTGCGGCAACTCATCCCCTTTCATAGCTGCCCTGCAGCAACCTATCCGCGTAGTCATTTCCTTGCGCCAACCTGCGCCCGTCTCTTTCTCCAGGAAAGAGACGGGCGCTCCTACCGCTGCTGCAGCACAACTCGTACAAGGCTTTGCGGCATTCCCCCTCGTGACAATCGGCGCGACAAACACCGAAGTCACCAGCAACAGCGTTGCGGATGATGGTGCCGCAGCCCACGGAATGGACTGCACCTGACTGACAGTCAGGCATGCCCCGGTCATCGCATAGCTGCCTTCACCCAACTCAGGATCTCGCGGCATTGGTCTCGTCAGCCAATGCAGCCTCCACCCGCCCACTTTCTCGGAAGTGCTCAGGAGGCCAGATCATGAGATGCCCAAGCTCCCGGTCGTAAGGAGCCGCCAGTCCCGCGTTAGTGGACAACCCTCACAGGTCGCAGGGGCCTTGATCCCTGATAACACTCAACATTCGTGGCGGGATGACGTGGGGAAAGTTTTACAAGTGTGGCTTCGAGAGGGGATTGGTCATGGGATTGGTCGGTAGACGTGAAGGGCGCAATTTTGGATGGGGCCGGCAAATGAGCTATGCAGGACCACAGGCATTAAAGGATATGTTTGGAGAAGGTCACTACGGCACGGTCAAAGCACACAGCGACCGCTGGCAGGCCTTTGTGCGTTGGTGCAGATCAAAAGATGGGCCGGGATTCAATGATGCGAGGCAAATTGATCGACAGACGCTGGCGGACTATGCCGCACATTTACGCGGCTTGGTAGAGCGCGGTGACTTAGCGATTTCCACAGCACATAATCGTCTGTCAAGCGTGAACAGAACACTGGCCGCGCTTCGGGCCGATCGATGCGTGAAATTGACCAGTCCAAGTGCGGCCCTAGGAATGCGGCGAAGAACTGTTCGTACTGTGGCTCCACAAGGACAAGACGCCATGCAAGTGGCTCTGATCCTGAATTCCTTACACGATAGATACCCTATTGCAGCGGCTATAGCTCTACTTGCCCGCGCTACCGGCATGCGTTTACGCGAAGCCATTTTGGCCGACCTACCCCGACTTACGCGCGAAGCCGACCGCCTTGGTAGGATCAATATCCAGGATGGCACTAAAGGCGGCCGCCGTGGAGCCAACGCGCCGCGCTGGATCAATCTGGACCGTTCCATTAGCTACGCTCTCAAATACGCCGAGCAGATGTCACCCAAGGGCAGTCACAACTTACTAGCTTTGGAACAAAGCTACCGCGACTTTCAGCAGAAAGTTGTACGCCCTGCACGATTACTGCTACACGAAAATGGACTCAAAGGCTTTCATGAACTGCGAGCAGCTTACGCGTGCGGCCGCTACGAACAGATCACCAACCATGCAGCCCCCATCAACGGCGGAAAGTGTAGGAAGCTTGATCCAGGCCTCGATAAAAGTGCAAGACTCAAAATAAGTTACGAACTTGGACATAGTCGTATAGACATCGTCTCAGCCTACATAGGTGGGCAAACATGAGAGAATCAGTAGATATTAGACTTTTTCTTACTGCTGTACTGTCTGGAGCGACAAGTACCCGAATACGCCATGTCAAACAAGGAGAAATCATACAACTGGCCATTTCGAAACGCTGGAGCAAAAAATCTCCTTGGACTTGGCAGAAGAAACATCTGCTTTGGTTCCTCCAGCAAAGTCGAACAGTGCATTCACCTGCTACGCATTACCGCTATGTTCTCACCATTCAGCTCATTGCGACCAGGCTCGGAAAACCATGGAAATTTTAACAGCGTTGTCGCCTAGGACACGGAGCACCGGTGTAGATTCGCGGCTAACAATTTGCTAGGCTGCATCCAGTTCTTATTTCAGGCCCCCTAAAAAAACGAGCCGTGACACTGGAAGAGATCAAGCCAATGCACCGAGTCGAAACCAGATCAAAGGATAAGATATGACCTCTTACAAGGAGTTACTCGACGAAACCCAGGAATACTCCTTAAAAGTCAAACAGTATGCCAAACTCCAGATTGAACAACGCATCTGGGACTCAATTACCAGTAATGATTTAGACAATTGGCTTAGCAATTTCAAAAATACTGAAGAGCAATTGCTATCAGCAATACTTCTAGAGAGCTTAATATCACGCTCGGAAGCCCAGACGACCTCAATATTAACAAGCGCATTACAATGCTCGCTACCCAATGCCAAATACAATACGCCAGAAGAAATATTCGAAGGAGTTGACTACATCAAGCAACTCACTTCCAGGCAAGTAATAGACTCAATTCGAATTGTACCTGTAATTAGAGACTTAGACCCTCCAACCAAAAGTGGACCTTCCATCGCCAGAATGTACAAGAGACAACTAGGCGTTAACGAAAAGTACATGATCTGGCCATGGCTAATAAAAGATAGCATCCCAAAAGGGACAAATTCGTTTGTATTTATTGACGACGTATTAGCTAGCGGCCAGCAAGCATCTGAGTTCTTTACAGCCTACGAACTACACAAGTATGAAGAAGTACACTTCTCATACATACCTCTTCTGGCGCATGAAGAAGGTATTAATCGATTGAAGCTGGACCACCCATATATAAACATCAGTCCAGTGGAAAGAATAGACCACGGTAACAGTCTATTTAAAAATGAACGTTTTAGCAGCATCACAGACCTAGAACAACTTTATTTGAAAGTCGCGAAAAAATATATAAATCGAAGACTATTCAACCAGATGCCGACTGGATACAACTCCCTCGCATTGACTTTCTCATATCACCACGCAACGCCCAATGCTAGCCTACCGCTATATTGGTATGAAAGCGACAAATTTTACCCATTGGTGAGGCGTTAATAATGCATGATTCCACATCTGAAATATCACAAGTCAAACACTCGCTGACCAAAAATAGATCAGAACATCTTGGAAAAGATGTTTGGAGCGATTTCGTAATACCACGATTTTTTAATCGAGTACCTCTGATATCGACCATGCCTATCAGGCTGGAAGGTGGCCGTGGCAGCGGAAAGACAATGCTTCTACGATACCTGTCATACCATAGTCAATTTTCTGGGGATCGGAAGAAGCTACCAGAGAATGCTGCTGACAGCGTGGGCCTATACTGGAAGGCCGACACCCAATTTCTTCGCATAATGCAGAAGCGCAGTCTGTCTGATGAAGACTGGTCCCCAGTATTTGATCATTACCTAAATCTCAGACTTGGACTTGAAGTTTTATCCAGCATAAAATTAATTGCAAATAGCGCTTATGAGGCAGTGGATAAAGTCTCGCTCACCAATGTTATTTTTGAAGGCGCCTTGGACTTCGGATTTGAAAACACAAGCTTTGAAGGTGTTCTCAAGGAAATCGGAAGCCGAATTCGAAAGACAGATACGATAATTCAAAACGTAAGCGGAATTGACACCTTAGAGAAACTCCCAGTTTCCTTCTTACACTATTTAGTGGAATCAGCAAAAGAGCAGATCCCAGGTTTGGAGCAAACAGTTTTTTCTGTATATATAGATGAATATGAAAACTTGCTAAACTACCAGCAACGGATAATAAACACCAGAATCAAACACTCCGAACCGCCACTTATTTTCAACATAGCCATTAAACTCAATGGCATGTCAGAGACACAAACACTTAGTGACGAGCGCTTGGAGAACAAAGCCGACTACGCAATCGTCAACCTTGACGCAGAAATTGAACGAAGCGGGTTTGATGATTTCGTCTCCGAGATATTTCTTAAAAAACTCAGCGAAGCTTCGCCGACTATAGCTAAAGAGCTGAAAATCGACCTGAATGCCTGCTCCAATCCGGATAACCTGGAATACAGATTCAGCGCTGAGTATCGAAGACATTGCCGGGAAATTGTCGAAGGTATATTCCCTGGTCGCTCACATCAAGATCTGGCAGACGAAATATTCGAAACATCAAGATACTATAATAAACTAACGTCTGAAATAGAGCGCGCACTAATAATGCGTCACTCCTCACTTAAAGCAGAAGACTTCATTCTTCAAAACTATCGAAAGGCGTCCATAGTTTGCTCTTCCTTGCTTTACAGAAGGAACTTAGACCCAGAAAAAATCAAAGCAGAACTTGATAAGCTAGTAAGTAATATCGACAATAAATTCACTAACAAGACAGACTGGGAGCATAACAACTTCATCGGTTGTTACCTAAGAATAATCCGTTCGCACAAGGCAGGAAGCACATTTTACTCAGGATTTGATGTGTACTCGGCGCTTTCGGGGAAAAACGTTCGTCACTTTTTAGAGCTTAGCAAAAGCGCATTTAGCTTGCTCGACGATTCCACGCTTACTGAAAAATTTATTATAGACAGAGCTTTGCAACACATTGCAGCAAAAAACACTAGTGATGAGCTAGTGAAAGAGATTACTAGGTTCACGCCCCTCGGCTCACAGCTTAGTAATTTTGTGAAAGCACTAGGAAGAATCTTCCAACTTTGCCAGGACAAAGAGACTCAAAGCGAAACAGAAGTAACTCATTTCGGAATTAAAGAAGATGATAGCCCGCTAACTGAAGAAGATGACAAGTTTTTCAAAGAGGCTGAAAAATGGGGCGTTCTTCAAGCTATCGAATCGACTAAGAACAAGTCCAGTGCATCCGCAGCAATTTATGACTATGTACTAAATCCCGTGTACTCTCCATTTTTTCTTATAAGCTATCGCAAGGGAAGGAAAATCGAGATAGAATCATCTACCATTCGTCAAATGTATTTGCTTGGCGAAGCCGCAATTACTAAAGAAGTTCGAAAAAAAATGCGATTGTCTGGACTAGAAGACTCCACCGTTCAGCCGAAGCAGGCGACATTATTATGATAGACATTCGGTCGGCCTATACTGAAGAAGATTACTCATTCAAAACTGAATTCTCACTTGGAATTTCAGGCTGCGCCATTGACGATCGAACCAGATATTCTATTGAAATTGTAAAGCGCCAGTCTGCGAACTCTTTAACCATAGAATATAGAAAGGAAACCCTTGACCTTGCCGTAGGGGGAGACTCTATCGAATGCCACGAATTGGCCTCATACCTGCAAAGCCTGGAGCTCACATCTATAATAATTGACTCTACGAGTCTGGACATTCCGGAACTAGCGTTAATCTTGAAATCATTGCACAGTCTCAAAGGCCTAAAGATTGTAATTATGTATGTAGAGCCTGCCGAGTACTCAACCGGTGCAAAAAAGATGTTGGAGCATGAGGAGTTTTCTCTATCAGATGAGATTTCTGGATTCGAAGGAACAGGTATACCAACCATTTCTATGCCAGTCGAAAGCGAACTCGGTCGTAGGTTTATTTTTTTTGTAGGATTTGAGGGTGGCAGGCTCCAAAATGCTATAGAAACATATGATGTAGCAACTGATGAAGCGCGAATTTATTTTGGCCTACCTGCATTTAAACCGGGCTGGGAAGTAAAATCAATTCGTAGGAATCTACAAGCTCTGCACGATCAATCCTTCAGTACTAGAATAGGATACTGTAGCGCCAGCAGTTGTACAGATGCGCTAAAATCCATATACAAAGTCAAATCTAACGATGCAGAAACGATTAACTACCTCGTACCATTAGGCACGAAACCTAATTCATTAGCTGCGATACTGATGATGCTAGAGTTTCCAGACACGACCCGATTACTGTACGATCAGCCTGACAAGCGTAGCGAGCGAAGCCGGGGAGTCGGGCGTCGCCATTACTATCATTACATGGTTCCGTAAATTGCACTATCATAGAACGCCGCATGCCGTGGTTAAGCTTTTGAAACGGCACGTACCAAAAACTGCTAAAAAAATATTGGAACCTGCGGTTGGAGAAGGTGCGTTGCTTGATGCGCTGTGTAGCTCTCAACTCAACGAGAGTTTGACACTTTTAGATATAGACCCTAAGAGGCTAGACGCGATACGCGTCATGCATAGCGGTCTCTCATTAATTTCTGCCGACTTCATTTCATGGTCTTCAGAAAACCATGATCATAAATATGACTTAATTATAACCAACCCCCCATTTTCTGCCAGATCAGAAAATTGGATAAGCCATGAGAACAAGAAACTTCCCATAGAGCTGGTTTTTTTTAGGAAGTGCGTAAGTCTTCTCCAAAAAGGCGGTACGCTTTTGGCAATAGTGCCAGACACTTTAGTCAACTCATCGCGACTGGAAGATGAACGAAAACAATTCGCTTCTGAGGGCGCATTTGTTTATGCATATCAGCTACCGGCAAGAACCTTTTTCAATATCGAAGGGGCATTCTATCTGCTGGTATTTAAGAAGGGCATAAAACAGTCTTGCGTGACCCTTCGAAACACTAATGGCAGTGCAGATTTAAAAATCTCCGCTAAAGACTTTGCACGCCTTGGGCACCGACTAGACCACTCATTTTATAAAAGTACTTTCTTGCTTGAGAGACTCGTTTCATCAAGCGCACAACCCCTTCTGAAATTATGCAAAATTGGTCGCGGACCAATCCGAAATAACTACAAAGATAAATCTTACGTTCATTCTGACTCTTTTGAAAACGGAGCTTGGCGCAGTTATCGCAACTCCCCATCTGAAGCTCTATGCATTGGAGTTAAGCGAGTATCCAGAGATGCACATCTTTCATTTGGACTATTCCCTATTAGCGCTATTCCCAGTAGCACTGACTGCATAATATTTATACAGCCGCACACAGCCGACGTGCTTAATATATTATTTTATTTGAAAGCTATTTTTTCAAATGACTCCGGAAAATCTATGCTCCTAAAGGGAGCAGGCGCAAAGTTCATCCAGGTTGATGCATTAAACAAGCTTCCTTACTTCAACCTTGCTGAAAAATATCCTTCGGAGTTTATGGCTTATAAAGAATCATATGAAAGCTTTGATTTTTCGGCTTGTACAAAAATCGAAGCTGCAGTCTACACTTCAATGATTTGGGGCTCAAAAGTTTCCACAATTCACACGATTCGTGGTCAAACTCAAAACACTAAGCCATCCCTACTCCAGGCGGCCATAACAAGCTAAGCTGAGTCTGGCTAAGCTTTAATTAAAAACCATAATCCCTCTATATTGCTTACCATGCTCGTCCGATAATAGCTCTAACGCTCAACCGTTGAGACTATGAGAGGATAATCGATGGGGTATAATTTTTCTGTTCGAAAAAAATTATCAACAAAAATATATAGTTATATTTAGGTTCGACTCCTGGTGCCGCACCACATTAGGCTCCATTGCATTCCATCGAATGCTCTGGAAGCTCCGAAAACCCGCCCTTTGGCGGGTTTTTTCGTTCCATGACCCTCTGTCGGGATCCAATAAAATCCCCCTTCCCCGAGGGTATGTTAGGGGTACTGCGATTTTCCGGTCAGGAGCGCGTACCCCTATGCCACGTCTAGCGATCCCTCTCAGCGACCTGGAATGCCGCACGGCCAAAACCCGCGAACGCGCCTACAAACTGTTCGACGGCGGCGGCATGTACCTTTTCGTCAAACCCAATGACGTGAGACGGGCGCTCCTACCGCTGCTGCAGCCCAACTCGTAAAAGGCTTTGCGGCATTCCCCCTCGTGACAATCGGCGTGACAAACACCGAAAAGTCACCAGCAACAGCGATGCCGATGATGGTGCCGCAGCCCAAGGAATGGATTGCACCTGACTGACAGTCAGGCATGCCCCGGTCATCGCATCACTGCCTTCACCTGACTCAGGATCTCGCGGCTTTGGTCTCGTCAGCCAGCGCAGCCTCCACCCGCCCACGTCTTCGGAAGTGTTCAGGAGTCCAGATCATGAGATGCCCAAGCTCCCGGTCGTAAAGAGCCGCCAGTCCCGCGCTAGTGGACAACCCTCACAGGTCGCAGGGGCCTTGATCCCTGATAACACTCAACATTCTTGGCGGGATGACGTGGGGAGAAGCTTCAACGTTTTGACTTCGAGAGGAATTCGAAGAGCTTGACGCTAAACATAAAATCCAAAATTGCCATGGTTATTCCTCTTGGAGTGTTCAAAATTCGTAAAGCTACGCAGACGCTTTTGAACATTCGAAATCTGTTCTGAAACAAATCTGAAACCATTATGAACACGTTCAGAGTCAAATCTGAAAGCTTTCAGAACGTGGTCTGAGGCTTGTAACTACGATGTGCTCGTTTCGGCCTGGTGGGGCGTCGTGAGGCTTGATTTACGTGTGTTCTTGATAAACATCGCGGTTCCTCCGTGGCGCATATCGATCTCGAACAGCTCAGACATGCGAATGAGATCGCCCAGCGTACGATGCCCGTAATTGACTGCTGAGAACGAGCTGTTGTTACGGATGAATTGACCGACCTGACTGAGATGGGACCACCCTGCATCGTCTGCGGTTTTCTCTGCTGCTGTCCTCAGCAATCGGACAAGGGACGTGTCGCTGCGCAGCTCGTTCCGGGTTCGCTTCGTGGATAGCGGTGGATCGCCCTCGGCAGCTTTCTCCTGATCGTCGCTCATCAGGTTCTCTGTGTAGATAAACTGAGAGCAGGCATCTACGAACGGCTTGGGAGTCTTCTTCTCGCCAAAGCCATACACTGGCAGGCCGCTTTCAAGCAGTCGCAGCACAAGCGGGGTGAAGTCACTGTCGCTGGTCATGAGTGCGAAAGCATCGACGTTTTTGCTGTACAGCAAGTCCATTGCGTCAATGATCATTGCAGAGTCAGTGGCGTTCTTGCCTTTCGTGAAAGCGAACTGCTGCATGGGTCGAATAGCGTAGGGGTGGACCTTCTCGACCCAGCCTGCAAGGTGCGGAGAACTCCAATTGCCGTGAGCGTGCCTGATGTTCACCATGCCATATTTGGCAAGCTCATCGAGCACACCGCCGATAGCGGCGTGGCTAACGTTGTCGCAGTCAATCAGCAGTGCTATCCGTTTCGACTCCACGATGAATCCTTATCAGTCTCGATGAGTCGCCACTATGTCATCAGGCAAGCACGGCCTTCAAGACTCAGTGCTGGCCTGTGGTGCGGCTGGAGTTGGGACACTCACGCCAGACATTTCATTTTTCACAGTCGATGTGCAGTGTCGTCGTAAGCGGGCTTTTTCTCTATCGCTGCGCTGGTCCCTCAGGCCGACATGGAGACGTGCTTCGGGTCGATTGCAGCCCTTCGCGTCAGGCTGCTATCGGCCATCTGCTGCCTGCCGCCACGGCAGCTTTTGGCAGATTCCTGCCTATTCTCTACGGAAGGGATGATCGACAACGCTCAAATTCAGGAGGTTTACCATTCGTATGCGGCTCTGAATTACTTACAGACCGACAATGTGCTGACATCTAAAAAATCCCGAATTCGATTCCACCGAACGCCATAACTAGCTGATTTATTTATAGTTACTAGTTGGGGTACGCCGAATTTTCCAGCGAACTCCAGACGCCCGGAAAACCTAGTCTCAGCGAAACATACCGTTCGTCTGGTGCCGCACCATACAAAACAAAGGCTCGCAGCAATGCGGGCCTTTTGTTTATCCGCAATACGTAACAAGCGACCTAATAAGAACGCCGTCTTTCGAGTCATCATCACCTGTAGGAATACGGTCATGTCGTGGATCGACTATGCGTTGAGTCTTATGGACAAAAGCTGGCTGGTACGCTGCTTGGGATCGTAGGTCTCATTTTCGGCTTGGTGACCTACCTATGGACTCGCAAGCGCACCAGCTTGGGCTATGTCCACCTGGGCGAGCATTTATTAGGCAGTACCTCAGATACATTGCGGATCTGCTCCACGTACTTTTCAAGGCGCAGGTATCCAAAGAGTCTTCATACAGAAGCTCTTGAATAAGGCTTGCGCGCGCCTGCCCGCAATAACTCAACCGCGCTTTTTGGGTTGACCCAAGGGAAAGTGGGTTAGGAAGGTTAGTTTCTTTCTGCTCGCGCTATAAGCCTTGTGCTGCGCGGTTTTGCGACGACCATCACCGGTTAGGTTTTGGTTAGCGAAAGGTTATTTCCTAACCTTTATAAATGTTAGATACCCAATCTCAGAACCTTACCCGCAGCACCGTTCGCCAAATATTCTTGAGCAACGATCGCCGGTGTTTTTTCCAGTTGCGCTCCCACCACTCATCTTCATTGATGGCAACCTCCAGGATATTACTGCCTGCCACAGCCGCCCCGTGCTGACGAAAAAGCATGGGAAACACGCAATGTTGTTTGATCTGCTGCTTGAACACGACATCGACTGGCTTGCCGGAGTAAGGCGTTTCGGCCAAGACCCGGCAACCTTCGCGAGAGATGATGTAGGCATGGAGCGCAACCACTTCACCCCGGGCAACGAATGGGAACCACGTCAGCCACGTTCGGCCCATGCTGTATCCCAGATGCAGTGACTGGAATTTTTTGCCCCGTACAAACCGATTTACCCATCGGACCTGCGTGGCGCAAAGTTTGTAGGGTTTCGCGTCGTCCTCGAAGATCAGGACTCTTTGCCAATTTTCAGCCAGGGCCCTTCTGGCGAGTGCTTGATGCGACTCAAAACATCCCTGTACCGGGTCGCTGCAGCGTTCCGTAACGAAGAATTCAATCGGGTTGGAAATCAGGGTTGCGACCGCCTGTTCGAACAATGCACGTCGGTCTTCGCGTTCACTCAATGAAATGCAGAACACGCGATCAACGTCGAAAGAGACCTTTTTCAGTGTGCCCTCCATCAACGGCGGTCCATTTCCGACAGACCGTGATCGCGATGCAGCTTCAAGTACTCCACTGGAAATCCTTCAGTGACCTTCCCGTGACCCCGTGCCACGGAAAAGCACCAATGATCATCAAGAAGTCGCCACTGCGTATGTCAGACGCTTCTGAAAATGCAGCCCCTCACCTCACTTACCCCCCAAAAACAAAGCCCTCGTAGCAATACGAGGGCTTTGTTGTTTCTGTCGTTGAAAACCCAGGTCTTAGTGACCCGCGCTCTGACCGCCATCAACGTGCAGGATTTCGCCGGTTACGAACTTGGCGCCGTCCAGGTACACGACTGCGTTGGCGATGTCATCGATGTCGCCCATGTGACCGACCGGGTGCAGTGCGCCCAGCGCGGCGTGGGTTTCTTCGCCGTGCATCGGAGTTTTGATGATGCCAGGCGAAACTGCGTTTACCCGAATGCCGCGCTTGGCGTACTCGATGGCCAGGGATTTGGTCGCCGCGTTCAGGCCACCTTTGGTCAGCGAGGCCAGTACTGATGGCACGCCGTCGATGGCGTGATCAACCAGGCTGGTGGTGATGTTGACGACGTGGCCGCTGCCCTGTTTTTCCATCTCGGCGATGGCCAGCTGGGTGATGTAGAAGAAGCCGTTGACGTTGACCGACAACACATTGGCGTAGTCTTCAGCGGTGTATTGGGTGAACGGCTTGGCGATAAAGATGCCGGCGTTGTTGACCAGCGTGTCGATACGGCCAAAACGGGCGATGGCTTCACGAATCACGCGCTGGGCGGTTTCCGGTTCGCCGATGTCGCCTGCCACGGTGAGGATGTCCGGATCGGTGGACGGCTTGATCGAACGCGAAGTGGCGACGATCTGGTAGCCGAGTTCACGGAAGGCCTTGACCATGCCGTCGCCGAGACCTTGGGACGCGCCAGTGATGACGATGACTTTTTTCGAATTGCTCATGATGTATACCTCTAACAATAGTGGGATTTGAAATTCGATAAATCAGGCTTCAGCAGGGGCCGTCGCCATTTGTCTCAACATTTGTTCGTAGTACTCGACCGATTGCGAACCGGACACCAGGTGACGGCCGTTCAACACCATGGCCGGGACTGAATTGATGCCGTGCTGCTGGTAAAACGCCTCAAGCTCACGCACTTCCTCGGCAAAGGCACCTGACACCAGCACCTGCTGTGCACGGGCCTCGTCCAATCCCGCTTCACCCGCCAACCGCACCAGCGTCTGCTGATCACTCGGGTTCTGGCCTTCGCTGAAGTAAGCGCGAAGCAGGATTTTCTTCAGCGCCACCTGACGCCCTTCTTCCAGTGCCCACAGCAACAAACGGTGAGCGTCGAAGGTGTTGTAGAAGTGCGTGCGCTTCTCCAGATCGAACTTGAAGCCAATGGCCGCCCCGCGCTCGATCTGCATCTTTTTGCCGGAAGCGACGTCCTCGGCAGTGCGCCCGTATTTGCGCATCAAGTGCTCGACGGCTTTCTCGCCTTCGGGCGGCATGTTCGGGTTCAGCTCGAACGGCTTGTAAGTCAGCGCTACCGAAACCTCGCCCGCCACGTTCTCGATCGCCTGCTCCAGCGCCGTTGCGCCCAGGGCGCACCATGGGCACACCACATCGGAGATGAAATCGATGGTCACCGACGCCGTCATGACTGCCCCTCTTGCGCCAGTTGCTTGCGGTATTGAGTGGTGGTGATCCCGGCGTAGCCCCAGTTATCGGTGTCGACTTCCTCGATCACGATGTGGGTCAGGTCTGGGCGCTTGTTGAGGACGCGTTCCAGTGTTTCAGTGATTTCGGCGATCACCTGAGCTTTCTGCTCAGTGGTAACGCCGTCGCGGGTAATGCGTACGCTTACGAAAGGCATTGAGGAATCTCCAGTGACCTGCCCGTCGGGGTGATGGGTAGGTGTTGGAGCTCAATGTAGGGAGTTCGCTGGAGGGGATAAAGGTGGGGGCGGGAACATCATTAGTTACGTGGTGTAATTAGTCACAAATTTGTAGGGGCCTACCCCTAATTAATTTCATTTTGATATCATTTCTGGACCCAAGCGTCTCACGGAAAGAATCGCTATGCTCAAACCAAAAGAAAGAAAAGAGCGCAAAGAAAAGCTATCGATATATTTAGCGAAAAATCATAAAAGCAATGACCTCGAGCTATTAAAATTGGAGAATGCCAACTCTCCGATAGAGCTAAAAATTTCAGGTGTAGAAAATGCTCACTTGTACATTAAAAAAGAACCACCTATACACTCACCTCCTTGGACTCAACTATTCAAATCAAGACCTGAAGTACCTATAGGTGCGTTTGGAAACAGTAGCAGTGTTGGCGCAGCCCTTATAATCGGAGTACATCAACACAAATTCATATTGACATTCGGCACCGGCTTTCACCTTCTACATGAAGAAGCCATTGAACGAGATTTTGGATTAAAAGTCACATTAAACTCTGTACACCCAGATAAACTTCGAAGCTTAGACAAATCTAGTTATGACCACAACCCGTTAAACTCCAGAACCCAAAGCACAAAAGAAGTCGATATTTTTGACCTTCATATAGATGCAGAAATCGAAATGCTTTACGCTGTAACAGGAAGTTCAACAGTTGATTTATTTGGAACTCATGTCACTGGTCGCGATGCATTCACTATTACAACCAGCTTAGACCTAGACCACCTATATGAGATCTTGGAAGAGACGATAGTCAGGTACAAGCAAAAACTTCCTGAAATATTTGAATGGGTGGACAACGTAAGCAAAGTTCGGGACTCTGACCATATTGCCATTCTTGACTTGGAACTAGAAAAGGTTTTATCCGGCCCCAACCTTTCAAGTCTCTGGCTCGGCGAACCTGAGATCGTCGACTGGGAAAGCCAGATTGGTTACTCATTCGACATGTACCCCAGAACTGAGCGATATGCGGTACTTGATTTCCAGCATTTGCTAGCACACTTAAAATCGAAATCAATGCCACTGAGCATCGACTCGCTTAAACACACTCTCGTGCACATTAACGATCATCAATACCACTCTATAAAAAATTGGTCTGCATATAAATGTCTCTATGCAGAAATCAACTACAGCGGAGACCATTACATACTGCGAAACTCAATCTGGTATAAAGTCAACGATGAATTCGTAAAATCAATTGATCAACACCTTTCAAAACTTACAACCTATAACCACACTTTCCCAATTTACACCCAGAGCAGGGAAGATGATTATAACCTTGCCCTTATCAGTGACCCGTCATTTGAGTTACTTGACAAAAAAAATATTAGAATCGGAGGATCATACGACAAACTTGAGTTCTGCGACCTAATAAGAAATGGTTCCGACTTAATTCACGTGAAATATTATAGAAGTTCAAGCACCTTAAGCCATCTATTTTCACAAGGATGCGTCTCGGCTGAAGCTTTTATCAGAGATGTAGAATTCAGAAAAAAGCTGAATTCCAAGCTGCCACCGTCAATTCAGTTGACAAACCCAACACTCCGCCCCAACCCTCATGACTACAAAGTAATATACGCAATCGCCACATCAAAAAAAATACCGCAGGAACTACCATTTTTCTCAAAAGTAACATTGAAAAACGCACTAAAAGTCTTATGGGGATTAGACTATGCTGTAGAAATCGCTGCGATTGCTGTCGATCCATTACTTAAGATCAAAAAAACCTACAAACCAAAGCAATAAAATACCAAATATGAAAAACGGACAGATTCATTTTTGAACCATCGGTACTACCTCACAATGAAACCCGTTCATTTAAATCAGATCCTTTGAAGGTCACGTAATGCTTCAGGATGCTGACTCGCGACACGCAGCAGCGTCTGTGCCGCTCCTGTCGGCTGCCGCCGTCCTTGCTCCCAGTCCTGCAACGTCCGCAAACTTACCCCAATCAGCTTCGCGAACGCGCTTTGGGAAACACCTACTTTGGCCCGCGCCTTAGCCGCCGCTGACAGCGGCACCTCTGTCACACGGGCAGCTTTGTCGGCTTTCATTTGCCGCACAGATTCCAGAAAATCCTGCTGGAATTGCTCCAGTTCATTGACCATTGCAGATTTCCAGGACTGTGAAGATGAGGCCGACCATACGGCTTTGCCGTATAGATAAGCAATGCACTTTTGCTATTCGATCAGCGGCGCAAGATCTCACAAAGGCAACCTCTCCACCTTACGCCACCACCTGGCCACGATTGCGCATCTTCCTCCCTCAAGCTACCTTCGTGCCGTCGCTGCCAATTCAGCGACCGGGCCTGATAACCCGGGTAATATGTAGGCGCTTCAGCGCCCAATCACGATTGTCGGCGTTTTTTTATACCCGCTCATTCGTGCAATGGCGGCTGTGCGTGGGAGACCTTCGAGTCTGCCGGTTTCCTACATTTCCGGTTTATCAGCCTGCGCACAGCTGCCACCCATTCGCCTGATAACGAACGTGACAGCTCTACCAAATGTAGGAGTTGCTAATGAACGCAGTAGATCCGTCTAGACCACCGGTCGTACACCACCACCGCGCAACTGCCGGAGGTGCCCAATGACCAACCCCCAAGACCTGAAAACCATCGGCCTCACCCCCTTCTCCTACCACGCCAACGAACCGCTGTTCCGCATCAGTGCCGGTGTTCCAGTCGTTCAGGCGCTGTACCACGCCTCCGACTTACTCCACGTCGCCAAACTGCTCGCATCAGACGCCGCCATGGTTCGCGATAGCGACCGGCATGCCTGGGCGTCGCACTTTTTGCAGGATATGAGTAAGGCGATCATTGATGATGTGGTGAAGGTATTGGACGCGCCGATGAACAATCGCGGTCAATAGCGCCATTACATAGATCCAAGCACACTAAAAAGCCCCGAATCATTCGGGGCTTTTTTTTCGACTCACGTGTTAGCCGGCGTAATGTCTGAACTCATTACTATCGCGACTAAGCAACTGCATCAGCTTCGGATGGATAAACAGCTTCTCTTTACCTACCTGAACCTCCTCAAGCACACCAATGCTCACCAAATCTTTCAGGTGACGCGAAGCAGCCTGCCGCTGAGCAACCTTCTTGTCGACCACGTTGCTAATGCGGCAATAGGGTTGTTCGAAGATGACGTCCACCAATTCCCGTGAGTAGGTTTTGGGTAATTGGTCACGCACAAATTGAGTGGTGTGTTCGGACAATGCGCGTATTGCGGCAATTTTGGCTGTCGTCCAACGCGCGGTTTCCTCTACTGCACTGAGCATGAACAACAGCCATGGCTCCCACGCCTGTTGGGTCGTCACCTCCAGCAGGAGTCGATAGTAGTCAGCACGCTGGGCAATGATGTAGCGACTGAGGTAGAGAATCGGCAGATTGAGCAGGCCTTCTTGAATCAAAAACAACGTATTGAGGACCCGTCCGGTACGACCATTACCGTCGACAAAAGGATGGATAGCTTCAAATTGATAATGCCCGACCGCCATGCGAACCAGAGGGTCTAGATCGGTTTCGTTGTGCAGAAAGCGCTCCCAGTTGGCGAGAAGGTTGCGCAGGTGGTCTTCTCCCTCGGGCGGGGTATAGATGACTTCACCGGTCCGGTCATTGGCGAGCTGCGTACCGGGTGTGCGGCGGATATCCAGTTTCGCGCCCTTCAACGTGCGGCAGATTTCCACGGCGGTGTTGGTGGAAAGCGGCCGTTCAGTCAGGGACTGGAAGCCTTGGCTCAGTGCCGTTCGATAGCGCAACGCTTCTTTGGTCGCCGGGTCTGCTTGGTTTTCCATGTCCTGGGCATGCTGGAACAGCAAATCCGTGGTGGTGACGATGCTTTCTATTTCAGAGCTCGCCTTGGCTTCCAGCAACGGAATGGTATTGATCAGAACGGTCTGGTTAGGAATCAACTCTGCTGCCTGTTTCAACTCGGCCAATGCAGTCCGTGCCTCAATGCATTTTTTGAGGACTGCACGTGTTTCCAGCTCAATTTCTGGTGGTAACAGTGGGAGTTGGTTGTATGGCCTGTCAGCCTGCCATGGCAGCAGCGGTTCGGTCATGGATGCGATCCTGATCATTTTGTATGTTTTTTGAGCAGAGATAGCCCTCACTCATGTCGCCAGTGTAGACATGTGTGCTTAACGTGTCGCAATTTTCGACTTTTTGCGACACGTCTTGGGAACGTGTCGTCGCGGACGACATGTTGGCGACACGTGTTATCGAAAATGAGTTTTGGCGACATGAGTGCTGTGGCGAGAGAATCTACGCGCTGGATATCAGATTTTCTGGGGCCGCTACGCAGCCCAACGCGAGCAAGCTCGCTCGCCACAATGTTTGAGTGTCAATCGACCGATACGGTTTCCACAGTGATTTGCGCAATCGCGTGAAACGGCGCAAGCAAAGCCTCATCGGCGGTAGCGCCGGTGATCAACCGCCATTCCCGCTCGATCGGCGTCCAGTGTTGCTGGCGAGCGCGGCCCAGTTTGTCGGTGTCGGCGAGGACGACGATTTGGGCGGCACGTTTGATGATGCATTCCTTGAGATACGCCTGCTGCGCACTCGCTTCGCACAAGCCGAATTCCGCGACGACACCGTCCGCGCCGAGGAAGGCTTTGTCGACGCTCAACCGGCTCAACGTCAGCTCTGCCAACGGCCCTAACGTGCTCATGCTCGAACCACGCAAGTCACCGCCGATCAGGGTCAGGCGCACGCCCGGTGCGTTGGCCAGGGTCATCACGGCGAGCAGGTTGTTGGTGACCACGTGCACGTCCTGGCGCGAGCACAGGTGATGGGCCAATGCCGCGCAGGTGGTGCCGCCGTCGAGCAGGACGGTGTCGCCGTCCTGAACGTGGGCCGCTGCTGCAAGGGCGATGGCGTCCTTCTGTTCCCACTGGCTGGTCTTGCGCTCTTCCAGCGAGGCTTCCGGCTCATGGACGCCCACCACCGCGGTGGCGCCGCCATAGGTGCGGACCAGGTGTCGCTGTTTGGCGAGCATGGTCAGGTCGCGTCGCACGGTTGCTTCCGAAACCCCGAGCGCCGCGCTCAATTGCTCGACGTTGGCATCACCGATGCGCACGAGTTCGAGGATGGCGCGGTGACGTTCGGACACTTTCATGGCGGGTCTCGTTGTTTGGACGGTGGTCGATCTTACACGACAGCGCCGCCGCCGCTCATCCCCGTCGCGTGGCCAGCTCCGCACCCTGACGCAGGGCTTCGAGCAGGCTGCGTTCATCGGCGATGCCCTTGCCGGCGATATCGAAGGCGGTGCCGTGGTCGACCGAGGTGCGGATCACTTCCAGGCCCACCGTCACATTCACCCCGGCTTCCAGCCCCAGCACTTTGACCGGGCCATGCCCCTGGTCGTGATACATCGCCACCACCAGGTCGAAGTCACCGCGTCCGGCGCGGAAGAACAGCGTGTCGGCCGGCAACGGGCCGGTCACGTCCAGACCACGCTCCTGCAGTAGCTTCACCGCCGGGATGATTTTTTCTTCCTCTTCGCCATAACCGAACAGGCCGTTTTCACCGGCATGCGGGTTGATCCCGCACACGCCAATTCGCGGACGGGCGATGCCGGCCTTGATCAATGTAGCGTTGCCACGCTCGATGGTGCGCTGGACCAGGCCCGGCTCGATTTTGCGGATCGCGTCGATGATGCCAATGTGGGTCGTGACGTGGATCACCCGCAGCTGCGGCGCCACCAGCATCATCGACACTTCGTCGACGTGGGTCAGGTGCGCGAGCATTTCAGTGTGACCCGGGTACTTGTGACCGCCGGCGTGCAGCGCTTCCTTGTTCAGTGGCGCGGTGCAGATCGCGTCGATCTGCTTGGCCTCGGCCAGCTCCACGGCGCGGGCGATGTACTGATAGGCGGCGTCACCGGCAATGGGCGACAGCTCGCCGAAGGGCAAGTCATCGGGGATCAGGTCGAGGTCGATACAGTCGATGGTGCCGGCCTCGTAGCGCGCCTGGGAGGCGTCCTCGATACGGCGTACTTTGGCGCTGCCGCCGACGATCACATTGGCCTGCTCCAGGCGTCGCGCATCGCCGATCACCAGCGGCCGGCACTGTTGGTAGACGATGTCGTGGGTCAGGCTCTTGACGATGATTTCCGGACCGACACCCGAAGCGTCGCCCATGGTGATGCCAATGATGGGGAGGTAGTTGCTCATAGTGTTCATTCGAGTCCCTGGATTCGTGGGCGTTGGAGCTGGGAGCGATCGTTGATGTCGCTCAGGTGTTGCCATGCCGCATACAAGGCGCGGTCGGTGCCGAACGCGCCTGCCTTGGTAATGATTGCCGGGCGATAGCCATAGCGGGAGGCGCAGGGCCGACCGAAAGCCACACCCGCTTCGACTTCCGCCAGCAGTTGCAGGCTGTCGATGCCGACGGTGGTCAGAATGGCCCGCGCCGTCTCGCCGCCCGTGGCGATCAGGCCACCGACCTTGGCGAAGTGCGGTTCGACCATCTCAGCCAGCATGGTAGAAAGGTGCGCCCCTTCTTGCGGGTCGAACGCTTCGTCGCGGCCGATGCGCAGCAGAAGGTCACTCCAGCCTTCGAGCTGTTCGCCGATGCGGGCCTGCCAGGTCGCCCAGTCTGGATGCTTGCTGCCTTGGCGCAGTACCGCGGGCGGAACGATCAATTCGCTCAGTCCTGCCTGCGCTTTCAATACCGTGCATTGCCGTTCGCAGACGCCGGAGAGACTGCCAACCATCACTAGAGTCGACGCCGGATTTTTCTCGCTATCGGTGCTTTCGATACGCTGATTCGATGTGTGGAAAAAGTCGGGCAGTTGGGCGATTTCCCGCGCCAGGCCACCCGAGCCGATCCAGAACAGTGCCTGGTCCAGTGTCGCGGTCAAACGCGCCAGGGTCAGCAAATCGTCTTCGGTTTGTGCATCGACGATCACTGCCTGCGTATCACTGCGAGCGAGTTCGGCGAAATAATGCGCGAGTGCATCCGGGTCGCCGCGCAGGGTATAGAGGTCCAGTTTTGCGGTGCTAAGGCCGGTGGCGACGAGCATGGCTTCGACATCCGCCGGTCGGTCGGCGTTTTCCAGCTTCCAGGTATCGGTGGTCTCCAGCGGCTGACCGTTCACGAATACCCGACCGCCGCGCAGCGTGCGCCCGGTGGCGGGGAACGCCGGGGCGACGATGGCCAGCCCCGCCAACGGTTGCAGGGCGGCGACTTCCGCCGCCCAGTTACCGCGCAAGGTCGAATCGATTTTCTTGTACAACCGCTGCCCGGGTTTACGCAGCGCCTTGAACGCCGCGACAGTGCGCTCGGCTGCCTGCTCGGGCGACAGGCGTCGCGTGTCGGTATCGGCGGCGATTACCTGCGCATCCGGCTGATCGTTCAAGGCGTCGAGCGTCACCACGGTCTGCAGCCCGACACTGGCAAAGCCGATGGCGCAATCCGCCGCGCCGGACAGATCGTCGGCGATGATCAGAATACTCATCGCAAGGCTTCCCGCTTTTGCGGTTTGAGGTCCGGCTCGGGGACCACGGCGGCGTTACGCTGCTGCACGCGTTTGGCGACTGCAGCGGTGAGTATCGGCGCCAGGATCGCGGTCACCACGACGCAGGCGGCTACCAGTATGGTCGCGCTCTTGGCCGCCTCGGCGTATACCGGGTTTGCCGCTGCAATCAGCGCAGGTACGGCGGCAGCATTCCCGGCGGTCGTGGCTGCCGCAACACCCGCGACGCCGGTGCCACCGGTCAAACGATCAGCAAAAAACAGCGGGATACCGGTCAGCACGACAACCGCGACACCCATGGCAAGGCCCAACAAACCGGCTTGCCAGACGTTATGCAGATCCAGACTCGCACCAAGGGCCAGGGCGAAGAACGGGATCATCACCGGCACGGCCTTGGCCAGGAAGTCACGCATGTCACGGTCGAGGTTGCCCAACAACATGCCGAGGGCCAGCGGCAGGATGCTGCCCACCAGCGTCGGCCAGGGAAAGGCTGACAGACCGGCAATGCCCAGCGTGACCATGGTCAGAAAGGGGCCCGACTCCAGCGACATCACCGAATAGGCACCGACATCTTCGGAGCGGCCGTACTGCCCCATCAACGCCATGTACAAGCCGCCATTGGTGTCGTTCATCGCAGCGACCACCGCCAGTGTGGAAATGCCGGCGAACAGTCCTGACGAGATCGGCTGCTCACCCAGGAATTGCCCGAGCACGATGCCCAGCAGCATGGCGATGCCGACTTTGGTGATGAGCAGCGTACCGCCCTTCTTGAGCAGATAAGGCGTGGCCTTGATATTGATGCTCGCGCCCATGCACACGTAGAACACCGCCAGAATGGGCAATGCACCGGTGAACAACGCGTTGGTGAAAGAACCGAAAAACTTGGGGGTGTCAGGCGTGAAGGTTGCGACCAGCGAGCCGATCAGCAGGGGCACGATCATCATGCCGCCGGGGATGCGTTCAATGGTGCGCTTGATAGGAATCTGGGCCACGAGGGTCTCCTTTTATAATTGTTGGGTAAGACGTGTATCACCTCGAAACTGACTGAACTGATCACGCAATGATTAGTTCAGTCAAAATAATCTTAGGGCATTGTCTGATTTTGCGCAATTCAATCAACAAGAATGCTCATTTCGATCATTCGAGGTGGAAAACGTGACGGCGACAGACCATTGAATTGTCCTGAGGCGCAGACCAGAGCCCTGCAGCGCCCATAAAAAAGCCCCGAACCAGTCGGGGCTTGTTTTTTTTGGCCTTGAATCAGGCCTCGATACCGTAACCGATCATCAGAAAATGTTGATCGGGTAATCCACGAACACACGCACTTCGTTACCGCTGACGTTGTATTCGCTCGATTTCTGCGACACGCGCAGGATCGAGCTACGCAGTTTTACGCTCAGGTCTTTGGCCGGGCCGCTTTGCACGACGTACTTGAACTGGTTGAAGATTTCACGCTCGGTACCGCCTTCGCTGGTGGACGTGGTGATGTTGTCACCGCGCACGTAGGCGAAGTTGTAGCTCAGGCCCGGAACACCGAAGGTGCTGAAGTCCAGGCCGTAGCCCAGTTGCCAGCTGCGTTCGTCTTCGGCGTTGAAGTCGGACCAGTAGGAGTTGGCCAGGTAGATGGTGTTGCCACCGTCGCCGACGCGGTTCTGGTCTTTCTGGTAGCCACCATACGGGTAGCCCAGGTTGCTGTCGCCGGTGCTGCGCTGGTAGCCGAGGGTGAACGAGTGCGGGCCGGTGGCGTAGATTGCGGCCAGGCTCCAGATTTTGTTGTCGTCGCCGGTAGCACCGACGTCTTCAACATAGGAACTGTCCAGCTTGGTGCGGTAGCCGTTGAAGTCCAGGGTCAGGGACTGATCCTTGGCCAGCGGGAACACGTAGTTGGCGTTCACGTATTGCTTCTTGAGCACGTCTTCGACGTCGGAGGCGTACAGGGAAGCCTTGAACTGTTCGGTGAACTGGTAGCTGCCGCCCAACACGTTGATCGACTTCAGGCCACCGCTGTCACGGCCTTCAGCGCTTTTACGCGATTCGGCGGTGAAGCGACCGGCGTTCAGTTCCAGGCCTTTGATCTCCTTGGAGGTAATCAAAGTACCGGTGTAGCTTTCCGGCAGCAGACGCACAGTGTCGTAGCTCAATACCGGCAGGGCCGGCATCTGGTCGCCATAGGTCAGCGTGGTGCTGGAGAGACGGAATTTGACGGCGGCGCCAGCCTTGGCGAGGTCGTCAGCTGCGCTGCCGCTGTCACCTTGCTTAAAAAAGTCGATACCTTGTGCGCCGCTTTTGCCCTTGCCACCGTCCAGGCGCAGTGCGTACAGACCGAAGGCATCCACGCCCACGCCCACGGTACCTTGGGTGAAGCCGGACGAGAACGTGCCGATAGCCGCTTGGCCCCACTCGGCTTTATCGTCGTTGCCGTCTTTGTAGTCACGGTTCATGTAGGCGTTGCGCAGCAACACTTTAAGGCTGCTGTCTTCGACAAATCCCTTGGATTCGGCCTGGTCGTTAGCCATGGCCTGTGAAGCGCTCAAAATCCCCAGAGCGATCAGGCTGATTCGCTTGTTCAACATTTTATTTTCCTTATTACGGGTTGAAACGCGCTGTGTCGAACGGCTGAAACGGCACTATCGCGCTCTTTTTCATTCCGCAAACAAAAAGCCCGCCCACGATCACTCGCGGCGGGCCTTTTTATTATTTTAGAGTCATGGCGGTCTGCCACAGGCGTTGGCCGAATCGTAGCCGTGCCCTGAACGTTGTGTCAATTTCATGAATCGTCTGGAATTAGGCAAAAATCGTCTAAGAAATGATTTTGCGCGGCAGAAAAATTCAATTCTTACTATTCATTAGTCGTCCATAAAAAAAGCGCTGCCATCCCGGCAGCGCTTTTGTTTTATCAATCCGTTGTTTTTCTACTTATCCTTCCATCACATCCCATAACGCATCCAGTTCCGCTTCGCTGAATAAACCAGCGGGGTAGCGCTCGATCATTGTCCGGCGCGGATCAGCCTCGCTGATCGGACGCGTTCCATTGGACTTGAACCAGTGCGCCAGAATCTGGAGCGATTCGCCATTGACTGCCAGGGGATGCAACGCCCGCTCGCTCACCACATTTACTTCGGCGTTCATTTCAGCGCTCTCTCCTGGTTTGTGAGCGGCTAACTTATCCAAGGTTTATGACAGAACATCGCAGTTCTCCCCCTCCCCGAGTTGCCTCATGAGAGATACAAGAGCTATGCCAATGTGTCTGGATTGTCGATAAGCGGATACTAAAAAGCCCGCAATCCTGAAGGGCTGCGGGCTCTGTGCGAGGTAACGAGCGAAAACGTTTGCGTGAATGATTTGGCAATCAACTCAAGCTGTTACGAGGTCACTCATTCCTTGTGCGGTGCTGGCTGTTGTTGGGTAAGGCAGTGAATGTTGCCGCCACCCAGTAACAGTTCGCGGCCAGGCACCATCACCACTTCGTGCTGCGGGAACAGTGTCTGCAGAATTTCCTTGGCGGGACCATCCAGAGGGTCGTCGAAACTCGGCGCGATGATGCCGCCGTTGACGATCAGGAAGTTCACATAGGAACCGGCCAGACGCACCGATGGATTACGTTCCTGGGTGCCATCCACGGGGTCGACACCGGCGCATTCTTCTTCGGTCGCGTACAGCGGCCCCGGAATCGGCATCTTGTGCACCGTGAACGGGCGACCCTTGGCATCCGTGCTGCTTTGCAGCACCTTCATGGCCGCCTGGCAACGCGGGTAGTTCGGGTCCTGCGGGTCGTCGGTCCACGCCAGCAGCACTTCACCCGGACGCACGTAGCAGCAGAAGTTATCCACATGGCCGTCGGTTTCGTCGTTGAACAAGCCGTCCGGCAGCCAGATGATCTTATCCACAGCCAGATTGTCTTTGAGCACCGCTTCGATTTCCGCGCGGTTCAGGTGCGGATTGCGATTGCGGTTGAGCAAGCATTCTTCGGTGGTGATCAGCGTGCCTTCGCCATCGACGTGAATCGAACCGCCTTCGAGCACGAAGCCCTCGGTGCGGTAGCGCGGGCTGCGCTCGATCTCGAGGATTTTGCCGCCCACCTGCGAGTCGCGGTTCCACGGTGAATACAGGCCACCGTCGAAACCACCCCAGGAATTGAAATCCCAGTTCACGCCACGGACTTCGCCGCTGTTGTTGATGACGAACGTCGGGCCGGTATCCCGGACCCAGGCGTCGTCGCTGGACATCTCGACCACACGGATATTCGGTACGTCGAGGCGGGCACGGGCGTTTTCGTATTGGCCGGCGGAGACCGCCACGGTGACCGGTTCGAAACGCGCGATGGCCTTGGCCACTGCCACGTGCGCCGCTTGCGCCGGTTTGCCGCCCAGGCGCCAGTTGTCCGGACGCTCGGGCCAGATCATCCAGGTCTGGGTCTGGGGTGCCCACTCGGCCGGCATGTAAAAGCCGTCTGCGCGAGGGGTGCTTTTCAAAGTGGTCATGTCGATCAGGACTCCAGGGTACCGTCGAGGGTTTTCAGCGCGCCGTACAAGTTCGGACGACGGTCACGGAACGAGCCCCACGCGCTACGGATGTGTTCCAGTTGGTCGAGGTCGAAGGTGTGAACCAGAATGCCTTCTTCGGTTTCATTGAGTTCCTGCACCTTCTCGCCGAACTGGTTGGCGATGAACGACGAACCATAAAAGGTAATGTCGTAGCCGTCTTGTTCTTCATTGCCGATACGGTTACTGGCGATCAGCGGCATCAGGTTAGCGCCGGCGTGGCCCTGTTGCACGCGTTGCCAGTGATCGCGGGACGAAATGGTCTTGTCGTGGGGCTCGCTGCCGATGGCGGTCGGATAGAACAGGATTTCCGCGCCCTGCAGCGCCATGCTGCGCGCCGCCTCCGGAAACCACTGGTCCCAGCAGATGCCCACGCCGATTTTCGCGTAGCGGGTGTCCCAGACCTTGAAGCCGGTATCGCCCGGGTTGAAGTAATACTTTTCGTGGTAGCCAGGGCCGTCCGGGATGTGGCTTTTCCGATAAATCCCGAGGTTGCTGCCGTCGGCGTCGATGATCGCGATGCTGTTGAAACGCGCCCGCCCCGCCAGTTCGTAGAAGCTGATCGGCAGCACCACTTGCAGTTCCTTGGCGACTTTCTGGAAGTGCTTGATAGCGACGTTGTCTTCCACGGTCGTAGCCAGTTGCAGGTAATCCGGATTCGGCTTCTGGCAGAAGTACGGTGCCTCGAACAACTCCTGAATCAGGATGATCTGCGCGCCTTTGGCAGCGGCTTCACGGACCAGTCTTTCAGCGACCTCGATGTTGCCTTCAAGGTCCCAGGAACAGGCCATCTGGGTGGCGGCAACGGTAACGATACGGCTCATGAATCATCTCCGGGCAAGTGCTTGACGGTCGGGCATGGCTTATCCGTGCCCTGGCAGTGGCGACTTTATAACCGATAAAAATCGGCTTTTGAAGCTGTAAATCTGCCTTTTGTCATAAATCAGGCACTTAAACCCGATAACAATCGAATTAAAACCGCAAAATAAATGTGGGAGCGGGCTTGCTCGCGAAAGCCTCGGCTCAATCAACATTAATGTTGAATGACACACCGCCTTCGCGAGCAAGCCCGCTCCCACTTTTTTACCGTGTACCCGTGGGGGATATGTTTACAGGTCTTCGGCGAGCACCTTCGAAAGCATGTCCACAAAGAAATCCACGCTCCGACGCGATGTCACCATCGGCGGCTTGATCTTGAGCACGTTCAGGTAATCACCCGTCGGTTGCATGAAGATGCCCAGGTCGCGCAAGCGATTGCACAATTCTGTGGTCTCTTCGGTCGCCGGCTCCAATGTTTCGCGATTGCGGATCAACTCCACGCCCAGATAAAACCCGGAACCATGCACCGCGCCCACCAGCGGATGAATATCGATCAGCGCTTCGAGTCGCTCCTTGAAATACCCGCCCACGACCTGGGCGTTTTCCCACAGTTTTTCTTCTTCCATCACATCCAGCACTGCCATGCCGATCTGGCAACTGACCGGACTGCCGCCCGCCGACGAGAAGAAATAGCCCTCCGCTTCCAGGGCTTCGGCGATTTCCCGACGGGTGATCACCGCGCCCAGTGGCTGCCCGTTGCCCATGCCCTTGGCCATGGTGATGATGTCCGGCACCACGCCTTGCTCTTCGAAACCCCAGAAGAAATGCCCCATGCGTCCGTAGCCCACCTGCACTTCGTCGGCGATGCAAACCCCGCCTTGGGCGCGGACCCTTTCGTAAACCTGTTTCAGATAACCCGGTGGCAGCGAGATACCACCGGCATTGCCATACACGGGCTCGCAGATGAAGCCGGCCAGTTGGCGTTTCTGCTCGGCGATTTTCGCCAGGTTGTGTTCGACACTGCGCACGTAGTCCGGCGCGCTGTCCGGGCCACGGAACTCACCGCGGTAGGTGTTCGGTGCAGTGACCGGATGCACCCAGTCCGGGCGACTTTCCAACGCCTTGGGGTTGTCGGCAATCGAGGTCGATACCGCATCCGCGCCCACGGTCCAGCCGTGATAGGCCTCCAGCACGCTGACAATGTCGCGGCCGCCGCTGTAGGCCCAGGCCAGACGGATCGCCAGGTCGTTGGCCTCGCTGCCGCTGTTGACCAGGAACACGCGATCCATGGAGTCCGGGGCCAGCTTCAGCAAACGCTCGGAAAATTCAGCCACGGCGGCGTAATTGAACCGTGAGTTGGTGTTGAGCAACGACCACTGGCGGCCGGCGACCGCGGCCATGCGCGGATGGCCATGGCCGAGTACCGCGACGTTGTTGAGCATGTCGAGGTACGAGCGGCCCTGCATGTCGATCAGGTGGTTGCGCCAGCCACGCTCGATACGCGGCGGATCGACGTAATAGTGTTTTTGCGTACGGGCGAAACTGGCATCACGACGGGCCAGCAAGGTTTGCGCATCGAGTTCCTCTTCGGCATCGCAAGCCAGCCCCAGCAGCGCCGCCGGTGAAGGGCACAACGCTTTCCAGGCCGGTGCGCGGGTCGGCGTGCAGAACAAAGGCGCGGTAAACGACGCCCCGCGGCACAGTTGCACCATCAACGGCCCGCTGACCGAGCCCAGCACCTGGCCTTTGACCAGCGCAGCGCCTGTATGCAGCGATGACGTAACGCCCCATAGGCGCACACTCAGTTGCGGGCCATCCAGTTGCAGCACTCCCGGCAACGGCTGGTGCACCACCCCGGCGAACGGCGCCTCGACTGCCGTGCCATGGGGCACGCGCAACTCGACGTGCAACGGGCAGGTGTCCGGTTCGATGGCGCTGTCCGGGCGAGTGCGGGACAGGCGGTATTGCCCATAGCGGCTGGCCGCCAGGCCGTGGGCGGCGGCCGCTTCGTCCAGCAGGCGTTGATCGACACCCTCCTGCTCCCAGTTACCAGCCTCGAAATGCGGGCTGAGTACGCCCAGGTCGATCAAGGCAAACTCACGTCCCACCAGGCTCGGCAGCAGCGGTGCAAAACCGTCACCGGCTATGCCTGGCAGATTCTGCCCGACAGCGGTCAGGATCGCGGCTTCCATCAGCGCCAACGGCACCGAGGTCGCCACGCGGAAAATTTCCCACTCGTGAGTCAGGTTGTCGCGACTGTAGGCGTTACCCGGATCGATGCTGACCTGCTGCTCACCGCTGAGCACCAACACCGCGGCACGGGCGACAATCAGCGGCCACAACGCCAGCAGCTCTTCATGCTGCAAGGGATTGACCGCGTGATAGGCCTGTACCGCCGGCAAAATGCAGAACGGGTCGCCATCGGCGTGGTGCAACAATGCCGCGCAGGTGACCGACAGATCGGTGATGCGCCAGGTGCGGATCAGATCGCCGAAATCGATCACGCCCTGCAACTGCCATTGGCGCGCTGAGTCGCGCTGCCACACGACGTTGTCGTCAGTGATGTCCATGTGGATGGCCTGGATCGGCAACTTGTCCACCAAGGGCTGCAAGTGACGTTCGGCTTGCTCCGCCGCTTCGGCGACCGTTTTGCGCTGCGCGTCATCCTGGATGACCGGCAACAAATGCGCGATCAATGCCTGGGCATGGCGCGCATCCCACTGCAGGGTGCGCTCCAGCCCCGGGTGGTCGAATTCCGCCAGTGCCAGGTCCATCTCGCCGCACAAGCGGCCGAAACCGGCCACCACCGTGCGGTTGAAATGATCGAGGTGCGTCAGGGACTGGCCCTCGATGTAATCCAGCAAGCGCACATGCACCGCTTGGCCGGCGACATCCAGAGACAGCAGGTCCGCACCGTTTTTCGCCGGGATCACGCGCGGCACATGCACGTCGGGGTGCTGCGCCAGGTGCTTGAGCCCGGCATGTTGGGCTTGCAACTCCTGCGCCGAATAATCGCCCCGGCAGATTTTCAGGACGAAACGCCCCAGATCGCTGTCGACGCGGTAGTTCAAATCCTGCTGACTGCCCAGGGCCTGCAACCTGCCGCCCAGCCCGTAATGCTCCTGCAACAGTTCAAGCGCTTGCTGCGCAGAGACTTGCGGACCGGGCAAACTGGCGCGATGAATCAACGTGGCGAGCGGCATGAAACAGACCTCTTCAATGAAGGTGTTAAATTTATTAGGCGCCTATATCGCCACTGCTCGGGCCGATACGCAACCCCCTGTTCGCCAGCCTGACGAACAACCGTCGGTCATCAACGGCTCGCAGACTGTGCCCGCAAGCCTAGGCATAATGTGCCCATACCCACAGGCGCTCGATGCTCATGACTCCGACCCTCCCCCGCAGACCCCGCTGGCGCAGCCTGGCCCTGCTCGCCCTGTGCCTGGCACCGTTGTTGTGGCCGCTGGAGCATCTGGCCGAGCGCTACTACCGCAGTGAACTGGCCGGGCAGAACCGCCAGACCCTCGACCTCTACGTCGCCAACCTGCTGGGTACCCTGCACCGGTATGAAGTGCTGCCGCAGATCCTCGGCGATCTGCCGGCCCTGCGCGCCGTTCTTGGTGCGCCGGACGATGGTGTCACCCAGGGCAATGCCAACCGCCTGCTGAAAAACATCAGCACCCAGACCGGCGCCGAAGTCATGTACCTGATGGACACCACGGGCAAGACCCTGGCGGCCTCCAACTGGGACAAGCACGACAGTTTCGTCGGGCGCAATTTTTCGTTTCGGCCGTATTTCAGCGAAGCCATGGCCGGGCGGCTGGGGCGATTCTTCGGACTCGGCACCACGTCCGCCAAACGCGGCTACTTCTTCGCTGCAGCCGTGCGCCAGGGCGAGAAAATCATCGGCGTACTGGTGGTCAAGGTCGACCTCGACCACACCGAAAGCCTCTGGGGGAAAACTCCGGAACAGCTGCTGCTGACCGATCACAACGGAGTGGTCATTCTCACCTCACGACCTGAATGGCGCTTCCGCTCGACCCGCCCGTTGAGTGAAGACGAACGCAAAGCCATCATCGCGATCCAACCCTATCCAACCCGCGATCCGAAGCCGTTGAATCTCAATCCCGATGCCTGGCTGACCCAGACTCAGGCCATCGCGGAAACCGGCTGGAATGTCAGCATCCTCGCGCCACGCACCCTGATCGACCGCCCGGTGCGCACGGTGGTCGCCATCGGGGGCGCGACGCTATTGGTGGTGATGCTGTTGCTCGGCCTGATGATGCAGCGCCGCCGTCATTACCTTGATCGAATAGCCTTCGAAGCCAAGGCCCGACGTGAGCTGGAAGGCCGGGTCGCTGAACGTACCAGCGACCTGGAGGGCCTCAACCGTCGTCTCAAGCAGGAAGTGCTGGAACGCGAACAGGCCCAGCAAGAATTGGTACGCGCCCAGGATGATCTGGTGCAGGCCGGCAAACTGTCGGCACTGGGAACGATGTCGGCGAGCATCAGTCACGAGCTCAACCAACCCCTGGCCGCCATCCGCAGCTACGCGGAAAACGCCGAAGTGTTGCTCGACCATCAGCGCACCGACGATGCCCGCGGCAATCTCAAGCTGATCAGCGAACTGACCGGGCGCATGGCCTCGATCATTGCGCATCTGCGCGCGTTTGCCCGACGCGATCGCCACGCCCCGGAAAGCGTCGCCCTGCAACCTGCGCTGGACGACGCACTGGCCTTGCTCGCCAAGCGTCGGCGCAGCATGGAAGTCGAACTGATACGGGATTTGCCCGCCGCGACCTTGTGGGTCGAGGCCGGGGAAACCCGCCTGCGCCAAGTGCTCGGCAATCTGCTGGCCAACGCTCTGGACGCCCTGACGGAAAAAGGCCCGCCTCGTAAACTCTGGCTGAGTGCCCAATCCAGTGCCGATGGCGTCAACCTGTACATTCGCGACAATGGCCCCGGCTTCTGCATGGAGGCCCTTGGTCGCGCCAGCGAACCTTTCTACACCACCAAGACCCGCACCCAGGGGCTTGGATTGGGACTGGCGATCTGCGAGACCCTGATGCGCGCCTTCGGTGGTGAACTGCTGTTCGCCAACCACAAGGAGGGCGGCGCCCTGATTACCCTGAAACTGCGCGCAGGCGCGCCGGGTGTGAGCCTGCAACCGTCCGAGGACCGAAGTGCATGACCATCGACAATCGAATTCAGGTTGTGTTGATCGACGATGATCCCCACCTGCGCCAGGCCCTGAGCCAGACCCTTGATCTGGCCGGCTTGAAAATTCTGCCGCTGGCCGAGGCCAAGGGGCTGGCCGGGCAACTGGAACGCGACTGGCCGGGGGTGGTGGTCAGCGACATTCGCATGCCCGGCATGGACGGAATCGAACTGCTGACCGAACTCCACGCCCAGGACCCGGAGCTGCCGGTGTTGCTGGTCACCGGTCACGGCGACGTGCCGCTGGCCGTGCAAGCCATGCGCGCCGGGGCCTATGACTTTCTGGAAAAGCCCTTCGCCAGCGATGCCCTGCTCGACAGTGTGCGCCGCGCCCTGGCCTTACGCCGCTTGGTGCTGGATAACCGCAGCCTGCGCCTGGCCCTGAGCGATCGCAATGAGCTGAGCACACGTCTGGTCGGGCAATCGCCTTCGATGCTGCGCCTGCGCGAGCAAATCGGTGCCCTGGCGGCGACCAAAGCCGATGTACTGATCCTTGGTGAAACCGGTGCCGGTAAAGAAGTGGTGGCGCGGGCGCTGCATGATTTGTCGAGCCGCCGAAACGGTCCCTTCGTGGCGATCAACGCCGGAGCGCTGGCCGAATCGGTAGTCGAGAGCGAGTTGTTCGGTCATGAGCCGGGCGCCTTCACCGGTGCGCAGAAGCGGCGCATCGGCAAATTCGAATTCGCCAACGGCGGCACGTTGTTCCTCGATGAAATCGAAAGCATGAGCCTGGACGTGCAGGTGAAGTTGCTACGCTTGCTGCAAGAGCGGGTGGTCGAACGCCTGGGCGGCAATCAGCTGATTCCACTGGATATCCGCATCATCGCCGCCACCAAGGAAGACTTGAGGCAGGCCGCCGATCAGGGGCGTTTCCGCGCCGACCTGTATTACCGCTTGAACGTCGCGCCGTTGCGCATTCCACCGCTGCGTGAACGAGGTGAAGATGCGCTGGTACTGTTTCAGCACTTTACCGATGAGGCCAGTAAACGCCACGGCTTGCCGCCTCATGAACTGCAACCGGGCCAACGCGCACTGCTGCTGCGCCACACTTGGCCCGGTAACGTGCGCGAACTGCAAAACGCCGCCGAACGCTTCGCCCTGGGCCTGGAACTGGCGCTGGACAACAGCGAGTCGCAAGGCGCCGCCGGTACCCTGGTGGAACCGGTCAGCGGTGGCTTGAGCGAGCAAGTGGAAAACTTCGAAAAAACCCTGATCGCCGCCGAACTGGCGCGCTCCCACAGTTCCGTGCGCAGCGTCGCCGAAGCCCTCGGCATTCCGCGCAAGACCTTGCATGACAAACTGCGCAAACATGGCCTGAACTTCGCCGACAGCGGAGCCTCCAGCCAGTCCGACGAACTCGATTGAGCCACCGTCCAATCATCCACCCCATACAAGAGGCCTCTGAATGAGCCGCGACAGTCGTCAACTGGAATCCGTCCTCCACCATGACATTCCCCTCACGCGGGACATGGGCCTCAAAGTGCTCGACTGGCACGATCAGCAACTGCGCCTGCATTTGCCGCTGGACGCCAACGTCAACCACAAGAGCACTATGTTCGGTGGCAGCCTGTATTGCGGCGCGGTACTGGCCGGCTGGGGCTGGTTGCATTTGCGACTGAAAGAAGAAGGGATTGCGGACGGGCACATCGTGATTCAGGAAGGGCAGATCAACTACCCGCTGCCGGTGACCGGCGATGCGCACGCCATTTGCCAGGCGCCTGGCGCACAGGTGTGGAAGAAGTTCCTCGCCACCTACCACCGTTATGGACGAGCGCGACTGGCGCTGCATACGCGGGTGGTGAATGCGGGCAGTGATGAGGATGCGGTGAGGTTTGTCGGGCAGTATGTGTTGCACCGCTAGGGCTTGCTCGCGAACGGCTGCGCCGCAGCCGCAATTCAGACAACAGGATTTAGCGTGAAGCTCAGGAGCGTGCGAGGTTCAGCAGTTTTTCACGCCACGCCGCCTTCGCCGGCAATGCCAGGAAAAACTCATTCAACAGCGACTCCCGCGCCGGATAACAGAACGGCGCGCCGCTCAAATCCAGCACTTCACCGCCCGCCCCTTCCAGCACGCCTTGCGCCGCCGCCGTGTCCCACTGCGAAGTCGGAGCCAGGCGCGGATAACAATCGGCCGCACCTTCGGCCAACAGGCAAAACTTCAGCGAGCTGCCAATATTGGCCAGTTCCAGCTCACCCAGGCTGGCGCTCAACCCGGCCAACAGGCGTTCCTGCTCCGGGCTGGAATGTCGGCGACTGGCGACCACGGTGAACGCCGCATTCGTCGGCGGCACTTCGCGAACCTGAATCGGCAGCGGCTCGGCGCCCTTGTCGCCGCGCCATGCGCCCAACCCGGTGCCACCCACGTAAAAGCGCCCACTCGTCGGCATCGACACGACGCCAAACACCACGCGCCCCTGCTCGATCAATGCGATGTTGACCGTGAACTCCTCACTGCCGGAGATGAATTCCTTGGTGCCGTCCAGCGGATCCACCAGCCACCAGCGCTGCCATCCGGCGCGTACGCTTTGAGGAATGTTGGCATCTTCTTCGGACAACACCGGGATGCTCGGGTCCAGCGCGGTCAAGCCGGCAACAATCAGGTGATGGGCGGCCAGGTCGGCGGCAGTGACGGGTGAGTCGTCAGCCTTGGCGGTCACCGTCGTGCCGATGCGCCAGAACGGCAAAATCGCTTCGCCAGCCTTCAAGGCCAGCTCTATCACCGGTGCCATCAGCGGATGGGGAAAAATCATGGCAGGAACACTCCACGCTGGGTCAGCAGATCACGGGCCAGGTACAGCGCCGCCAAGGCGCGGCCCTCGGTGAATTGGGGGTTCTGCGCCAGTGCCGACAACTCCCGCAGGTTGACCTTGCCCACCCCCATCGGCTCCGGTTCGTCACCTTCAAGACGCTCTTCGTACAAATCAGTGGCCAGCACCACCTGGATTTTCTGGCTCATGTAACCGGGCGACAACGACAGTTCCGTCAAATGCTCAAGCTGCCGCGCGCCAAACCCGGCCTCTTCCTTAAGTTCGCGCTCCGCCGCTGCAAGCACATCTTCACCGGGTTCGACCAGGCCTTTGGGCAGCGACAGTTCGTATTCATCGGTTCCGCCGCAATACTCCTCGACCAGCACCGCATGATCCGCATCGAGCATCGCCACGATCATCACCGCGCCATAACCGGTGCCTTTGCCGACCAATCGCTCGTAAGTGCGCTCCTCACCATTGGAAAAGCGCAGTTTCAGCTCCTCGACGCAGAATAAACGGCTGGTGGCGACGATCTCGCGGGCGAGGATGGTGGGTTTCTGGCGCATGAGCGGCTCCTGAGCGATAGCGGGTTACTATACCCGGCCTATCCTGATTGTTGTCCCCGGATACCTTTTTTATCGCTGGAGAAGTTTTTTATGTCCCCGTTGCCCTGGCACGACATCGACACCGTTCTGCTGGACATGGACGGCACGTTGTTGGACCTGCACTTCGACAACCATTTCTGGCTGGAGCATCTGCCCCTGCGTTACGCCGAACTGCACGGGGTGAGTCGGGCAATGGCCGAGCTTGAGTTGCAACCGTTGTTCGAGCGCCACGCCGGTCAGTTGCAGTGGTACTGCCTGGATTTCTGGAGCGCCGAGCTCAAGTTGTCCGTGCGTGAACTGAAACTGGAAACTGCGCACCTGATTGCCCTGCGCCCGGACGCGGATACCTTTCTGGAGGCGCTCAAAAAGGCCGGCAAACGCGTGGTGCTGATCACCAATGCTCACCGTGATTCTCTGTCATTGAAGATGGAAAAAATCGAACTGGCGCCGTATTTCGAGCGCTTGATCAGCTCCCACGATTATGGCTTCCCCAAGGAAAACCCGCAGTTCTGGGACGCCTTGAGGGAGGACATTGATTTCGATCCGGCGCGCAGCCTGTTTATCGACGACACCTTGTCGATCCTGCGCAGTGCGCGGGATTTTGGTGTGGCGCATTTGCTGGCCGTGAGCGAGCCGGACAGTCGTCAGGGGCCGAGGGACACGGCGGAGTTTGCAGCGGTGGAGGATTATCGGGATCTGATTGCCGGGCTTTAGACCGAGTCGCCTATTTCGCGAGCAGGCTCGCTGCCACAATGGATCTGCGTCGTGCACACACTCTGTACTCGCTACAGATCAAATGCGGGAGCGAGCCTGCTCGCGAAAGCGGTCTTGAAGATTACTCAGGAATCCGCAACACCTGCCCCGGATAGATCTTGTCCGGGTGCTTGAGTTGCGGTTTGTTGGCCTCGAAGATTTTTTGGTACTTGTTCGGATCGCCATACACGCGCTTGGAAATCGCGCTGAGCGTGTCGCCCTTCTCGACCGTGACAAACTTCGCGGCCGCAGCCACGGCGCCCGTCACCGTGATCTGATCGTCAACACCACTGACGCCGGCCACGTTACCCAACGCCAACAGGATTTTTTCCTTTTCCTCCTGGCTGCCCGCTTCACCCGTGGCGATGACTTTATCGCCCTCGACTTTCACCTGAATCCTGGAAGTATCGATCCCAGTCAGCGCGCTCTGCACATGCTTGGTCAACGCTTCACTGTTGGCTTCGGCCTTGTCCGGCGTCAGCGCATCAAGGATTTTTTCACCGGCTTCTTTAAGAAAACTGAACAGGCTCATCGTGTGCTCTCCCTGGGAATTAGTGTCCAGACGCAAAAGCCTAGACCACGGTTGCCAAACACGACTTCAAACCGACCAATGACGCCGCTGCGCGCCAAGCGATAGAATCCACCCCTGCTCACCCCCTGGATCCGCCCTGGAGCGAAGATGGACATCAAGCAACTGAAATTCCTCATCGCTCTCGACGAAACCCGACACTTCGGCCAGGCAGCCGCGCGCTGCCACATCACCCAACCGACCCTTTCCATGCGCCTGCGCAGCCTCGAAGAAGAACTCGATCTGCCGCTGGTCAATCGCGGACAACGCTTCGAAGGCTTTACTGCGCCGGGCGAACGGGTGCTGGCCTGGGCGCGCACTGTACTGGCAGCCTATGACGGTTTGTACGCCGAGGCGGCCGCCTGTCGCGGCAATCTGGTCGGCACCTTGCGCCTGGGTGTGGTGCCTCTGTCGAGCTTCGACCCACTGCCGCTGTTGCAACGCTTGCATGCTGAGCACCCGAACCTGCGATTTGAATTGTCGGCACTGAGCTCGGAGCAAATCCTCGAACAACTGGCGAACAATCGCCTGGATCTTGGTGTGTCGTACCTGGAACGCCTTGATGCCGAACACTTTGACTCACTCACATTCAGTGAAACCCGCATGGGTCTGCTTTACGATCAGCGCTTCTTTACCTTTGGCGAGAAGCCGCTGAGCTGGGAATCGTTGATCGAGCTGCCGCTGGGCATGCTCACCAGCGGCATGCACTTTCGCCAGTCCATCGACCATAACTTCCACAGCCGCGGGCTCACCCCGCAGCCGTTGTTGCAGACCGATGCCGTGCATCAACTTTTACAGGCTGTGCATGGCGGCTTGTGCTGCGCCGTGATGCCACTGGACGGTGGCCTCGAAGACCTGACTGATCATTTACGCCTACAGCCGATCGAAAACGCCCAAACCCTTGGCCGCCTGGGGCTGATCATGCGTCGCACCGCCCCTCGTTCAGCGCTGGCAGAAGCGTGTTTCGCGGTTTATCAGCAATCGCTGATGGGTGTTTGATCGACGGCCTCTATCGGCAGATCAGTAATAGCGATTAGACGCGACAGTTTGCCGCGCCTAGTCTTTAAGCTGATCAACCCCTCGGTGATGCCATGAACGCCAAGCGCCCTTCCTGCCCGGCGCCCGCCCTCGAAACGCCCGCGCCTGCAGCCAGCCAGACATACAGCTACAGCAACATTGAAAACGCCGAATCGGCCAGCACTGCGTTGGCCGAGGAAGTGGCGTTGGCGATTGCCTATAACGGCATCAGCCAGGCCGTCATGCTGGTGACACCGACCGATCTTGAAGACTTTATCGTCGGCTTCAGTTTGGGTAGCGGCATCATCGAAGACGTCAATGAAATCTACGACCTGCAACTCAGCGGGTCGGGGTCGGCGCAGTATGCGCAGGTGACCATCGCCAACCGTGCCTTCTGGAACCTCAAGCTGCAGCGTCGACAAATGGCGGGCACCAGCGGTTGCGGGCTCTGCGGCGTGGAGGCGGTCGAGCAAGCCTTGCCGGATCTCAAGGTGTTGCCCGGCGCGCCACTGCCGCCCGCCGAATGGCTCGACGGCCTGCGCCAACGCATCGGCGCATTTCAGCCGCTGGGGCAGTACAGCGGCGCGGTGCACGCGGCGGTGTTCATGAACGACAAGGGTGAGTTGTTGCTCGGCCGTGAAGACATCGGCCGCCACAATGCCCTCGACAAGCTGATCGGCGGGCTGATCCGTCGCCACATCCCGATCACGGGTGGACTGGCGATTGTCACCAGCCGTTGCAGCCTCGAATTAATCCAGAAAGTTTTGCGCGCCGGCATCCAGACCCTGGTCAGCCTGTCGTCGCCCACGGGCCTCGCCGTGCAATGGGCCCGTCGCCACAACCTTAACCTCATTCATCTGCCACAAAAGAATGCGCCACGGGTCTACAGCCCAGCGTTGGAGAATCAAGCGTGAGTCAACACCGTCAAGCCGACCAGCCCCCCGTCCCTCGCTACAAGCCCTACAAAGGCCCGGCCGGTGGCTGGGGCGCACTGATCAGCGTCGCCCAAGCCTGGTTGACCAGCGACAACGCTCTGAAAAACCTGCGCATGATGCTCAAGACCAACAAGAACGGCGGCTTCGATTGCCCCGGTTGCGCCTGGGGTGATTCGCTCGAAGGCGGCATCGTGGCGTTCTGCGAGAACGGCGCCAAAGCGGTGAACTGGGAAGCAACCAAGCGCCGCGTCGATGGCAAATTTTTCGCCAGACACAGCGTCACCTCGCTGCTGGAACAGAGCGACTACTGGCTCGAATACCAGGGCCGCCTGACAGAACCGCTGAGCTACAACGCTCAAACCGATCGCTACCAACCTATCAGTTGGGACGATGCGTTTGCCCTGATCGCCAAGCACCTGCGCGGTTTATCGAGCCCGGATCAAGCCGAGTTCTACACCTCGGGTCGTGCCAGCAACGAAGCGGCTTTCCTCTATCAGTTGTTCGTGCGCGCCTACGGCACCAACAACTTCCCCGACTGCTCGAACATGTGCCACGAAGCCAGCGGAGTTGCGTTGTCGCAAAGTGTTGGCGTCGGCAAAGGCACCGTGACCTTCGACGACTTCGAACACGCCGATGCGATTTTCGTCTGGGGCCAGAACCCGGGCACCAACCACCCCCGGATGCTCGAACCACTGCGAGAAGCGGTCAAACGGGGCGCGCAGGTGGTGTGTATCAACCCGCTGAAGGAACGGGGCCTGGAACGTTTCCAGCACCCGCAACATCCGATCGAAATGCTCACCAACGGCGACAAACCGACCAACACCGCGTACTTCCGTCCGGCACTGGGCGGTGACATGGCGGTGCTGCGCGGCATGGCCAAGTTCCTGCTGCAATGGGAGCGCGACGCGCAGAAAGCTGGCACCGAGGCGGTGTTCGATCACGATTTCCTCAATGCACACAGCGTCAACGTGCTGGACTACCTGGCCGTCCTCGACGACACCTCGTGGGAGCAGATCGTCGAGCAGTCGGGCTTGTCCCTTGTTGAGATCGAGCAAGCGGCGCGCATGTACGCCAAGGGCAAGAACGTCATCATGTGCTGGGCCATGGGCATCACCCAGCATCGTCACTCGGTGGCGACCATCCAGGAAATCGCCAACTTGCAGCTGCTGCGCGGCAACATCGGTCGGCCAGGCGCTGGCCTATGCCCGGTGCGTGGCCACAGTAATGTGCAGGGTGACCGGACCATGGGCATCAACGAACGCCCGCCAGTGGCGTTCCTCGATGCGCTGGAGCGTCGCTTCCAGTTCAAGGTCCCCCGTGAAAACGGCCACAACGTGGTCGAGGCGATTCACGCCATGGCCGAAGGTCGGGCAAAAGTGTTTATCGCTTTGGGCGGCAACTTCGCCCAGGCCACCCCTGACAGCCCACGGACCTTCAAGGCCCTGAGCAATTGCGACCTGACCGTGCAGATCAGCACCAAGCTCAACCGCAGCCACTTGGCCCATGGTAAAGACGCGCTGATCCTGCCATGCCTCGGCCGGACCGATATCGACCGGCAAGCTGAAGGTCCACAAGCGGTGACCGTCGAAGACTCATTCAGCATGGTCCATGCCTCCAACGGTCAACTGGAGCCGCTGTCGAACCAGATGCGCTCGGAGCCGGCCATTCTTGCCGGAATCGCCGCTGCCACGCTGGGCAGCCACCCGGTGGACTGGAACTGGCTGGTGGCGGATTACAGACGCATCCGCGAGCTGATTGCCGACACCATTCCCAACTTCAAGGACTTCAACGAGAAGATCAAGAATCCTGGCGGTTTCTATCTGGGCAACAGTGCCGGTGCTCGCAAGTGGAACACCGCGTCGGGTCGGGCCAATTTCCGTCCGAACGTATTGCCCAAGGATCTGGTGCACGAGCGCACCCGCGCCACTGGCGTATTGCCAGACCTGATCCTGCAATCGATGCGCTCGCACGATCAGTACAACACCACGATCTATGGCCTCAACGATCGTTATCGCGGCGTGAAAGGTCAGCGTGATGTGCTGTTCGTGAACGAAGCCGACATCATTCGCCTGGGCTTCAAGCCAGGGCAGAAGGCTGACATCGTGTCACTGTGGGATGATGGTGTCGAACGTCGGGTGAAAGGCTTCACACTACTGGCGTTTGATATCCCGGCCGGGCAAGCGGCAGCGTACTATCCGGAGGTGAATCCGTTGGTGCCGTTGGAAAGCACCGGGGACGGCAGCCATACACCGACGTCGAAGTTCGTGGCGATCCGGCTGGAAGCGGCGAGTGAGACCGGGTTGATCATGGCCAAATCGGCTTAACGCGGTGTTTGATCTGTCGTCTTCGCGAGCGGGCTCGCTCCCACATTGAATCTTTTGTAGGCACAGGCATTTGTGCTCGCTCCGGCCCCACTGTGGGAGCGAGCCTGCTCGCGAAAGCGGTAAGATGTTCAACACGTTTTCCGAATCGAATACTTTCCTAACGCCCACAAAAAAGGCCGTTTTCTCACAAAAACGGCCTATCCGAAGTAGCTAAAGACCGGCGAAAAACACTTAAGTTCCGTCTAAAAAACAGTAACTTATAGAAATGTGCTCAAGTCGTGTTACTCGTCGGATTTCGATTGTCACGCCCATGCCACGGCCTCAGGATCGCGACGTCATCCCCTTGAGGTTCCTCCTCCATGAAGTTCTCCTCGATTCTCTTGTTGTCCCTTGGCCTGGTCAGTGGCATTGCTTCTGCTGGCGGCACCACCGAAGCAGGTGTGGGTGGCGCATTGGGCGGGGTTCTAGGCTCGGTCGTCGGCCAGTCAATTGGCGGTAATACAGGTTCCACCATCGGCGCGGCCCTGGGCGGGGCGGGTGGTAGCGCAGTTGGCGCGGACAAACACAGCCGTGGCGAAGCCGCCATCGGTGGTGCGCTGGGCGCGGCAGGCGGTAACGTGGTCGGCCGTAGCATGGGCGGCACCACTGGCAGCCTGATCGGCTCCGCAGCAGGCGGCGGCGCCGGTGGCGCGCTGGGCAACTACATGGGCAACAAATACGATGATGACGACGATGATGATCGTCGCTCCTATCGTGACCGTGACCGTCGCTACTACCGTGACGGCCACCCGGGTCGCGGTCATGCCTATGGCCATCGCAAGCATCACAAGCACTACCGCCATCGTCACTGAGACCGAAGCGGTTTCGCTGGCAGGTAAAAAATCGCAGCCCCAGGGCTGCGATTTTTTTGCCTGAACTAAACCACCAGACGTTCCAGGGCGTTGCGCAGTCCGGCCGGAATTGCCACCGGCTGGTTCGACGCCCGATCCACAAACACATGCACAAAGCGCCCCGCCGCGCAGGCCTCGTCCTCCCCCTGCTTGAATACCGCCAACTCATACTGCACCGAGCTGTTGCCCAGTTTGCCTACCCGTAGACCGATCTCGATCCGATCAGGAAATGCGATGGAAGCAAAGTAATCGCACGCCGAGCTCACTACGAAACCCACCACCTCACCATCGTGGATATCCAGGCCGCCGACTTCGATCAGGTAGGTGTTCACCGCCGTGTCGAAAAAGCTGTAGTAGGTAACGTTGTTCACGTGACCGTAGGCGTCGTTGTCATGCCAGCGGGTGGTGATGGGCTGGAAGTGCGGGTAGTCGGTGCGTTGAGGCATCGGGTTGGACATCAGTGTCGGCTCCTGAGGTTGGATGGCCAGTTTAAAGCGAATACGGCGTAATCGTTCTTCGCGAGCAGGCTCGCTCCCACATTTATCGCATCTCAATCAGACAGATGATGTTCAGCCCACGCGCGCACCTCGGCGTAGGAATAATCCTCAAGCGCTGCATACCCGGAAATCGTCCGGACCTTGAGCTTGGTGAACAGCGGCACACTGATCCCGCACAGAAACCGCGTCACACGCTCCGCAGAAGGCAAACTGCCGGTGTGCTGCTCATGCCTGTGGATAAAGTCGCCGCACAAGGCCTCGAAATTTTTATCTGCAAGCGCCGGCAATGCCGGTGGCTCAGGCAGACGCGCCACCTGCCCATGACAGACAGAACAATGCCCACACTGCCGAGGCGCATTTTCATCACCGAAATACTCGGCCAGCCGATAACCCAGGCAATGGTCGGTGGCGAACAGATCGAGCATGGCGTGGATTCGTGCGATTTCGGTTTGCTCATGCCGAGTGAAGTCAGCGTGCAGTTCTTCGCTCAATGCGGCGCTGTCAAAGTCCGATTGCAGCAAGCTGTAGACCTCGGTCATCAGTTTGCTTTCAAGCTCCACCCAGCCCTTCTCCTGAAAGTAATCCAGCGCCTTGACCACCCTGTCCCGCTCAGCCTGATACTGCTCGTACAGCGTATCGAAATTGACCGTGGCCCAAGTCCGGGCGCGGGAGGACGTCTGAATGATCGCCGCGACGAAATCCCTGCGCTCACCTTCGAAACGGGCCAGCAGTTCCTGCGGTTCCAGCAAATATTTGAAACGGTACTCGGCGTAGTACGCGTAACGCGGGGCGATGATTCCACGCAGTTCCAGCTGAACCAGCAGAGTCTTTAACGGCAGCTGGCGAATGTTGCTGTTGTCCGCCAGCGGCCCCAACAGAAACTCCCACTGCCCTTCAGGCGCACATGCTTGCAACTCGTCGAGCACACGGCGTATGCCGTCGCACTCCGGCGTATCGCCGTAGACGAAGTTCTCCAGCACGTTGAGGCTGTCACGATTGGCCAGTACCAGGCAGTCGGACGGCTGCCCGTCACGCCCGGCACGACCAATTTCCTGGCTGTAGTTTTCGATGGATTTGGGCAGATCGAAATGCACCACGTTGCGGATGTCGCTCTTGTCGATGCCCATGCCGAACGCGATGGTGGCTACGATGCAATTGGACTGCCCACCCATGAAGCGCTTCTGGATACCGTCGCGCTGATCATTTGGCAAACCTGCGTGATAGGCCTCGGCCTGAATGCCGTTACGGCTCAGATGCTCGGCAATGTGCTCGGCGGTTTTTTGCAGGGTGACGTAGACAATGCTCGGCTGGTCGGGACGCTCGCTCATCCACTCAACCAGGCGTCGGCGCTTGTCCTGCCCACGCACCGGTTCAACCCAGAGCTTGAGGTTGGGCCGATAGAATCCGGTGGTCACTACATCCTCGGGAGCGATGGCGAATCTGGCCTGCATGTCGGCGATCACCTTGGGCGTCGCAGTGGCCGTCAGCAGCAGGACTTGAGGGATGTTGAACTGACGTTGGTAGTCCGGGAGCTTGAGATAATCCGGACGGAAGTTATGGCCCCACTCCGAAATACAATGCGCCTCGTCCACCACCAGCAACGAGATCGGGACCTGCTGCAAAAAATGGCGGAAACGTTCGTTCTTCAGGCGCTCCACGGAAATCATCAGGATCTTCAATTCGCCAGACCTGGCGCGTGCCATGACATCGCTGGCGTCATCGCGGCTCTGCGCCGAATCGATACTGCCTGCCGCAATGCCGCGGCGTTGCAGGAACGCCAACTGATCCTGCATCAACGCCAACAGGGGCGAGACCACCAGCGTCAGGTGCGGCAGCATGACCGCCGATAACTGATAACACAGGGATTTGCCGGAGCCGGTGGGAAAAATCGCCGCCGCCGAACGCCCGGCCAACACTGCGCTGATCGTTGCTTCCTGGCCGGGTCGAAACAGTGGATAACCGAAAACCTGCTCCAGGGTGTTGTGCATAAGCTGTCACTCCATTGACCGCTGCGATGGACAAAGCCTAGCCGGCGATCGCAGCGAGTCGAGAAAAGGTCGGGGCAAAAAACGATACCGGATGATACAGCCTCAACCCACGCTGCTTGCGCCACAGATTGAAATACACGGAGCACTTTGCCACCTGACGACCACTGCCCATCCACGGGTAAGGTTCGCAACCAACAACGCAAATCTGCGCAAAACTTCATCGGCAAGCAGCCTGGAGGACGCAGACCCATTCGAAGGACCGAGTATGTTCCAACCCCCAATTTTTCCATTGGCTCTCGTACTGACCATGCCTCTGCTTCTCGGCGGATGCCTGTCGCCTCCCAAACAGCCCCCTATCGAAGCAGACCCATTCAATACGCCCGAGTATCAGGCTCAAAAAGGGCTGGCAGTCATCAAGGCATCACGACTCTATGCCCGAGGCGGTACTGGTCAGGGCGTGACTGTCGCGTTGATCGACTCCGGCCTGAACACCGACCTTCCGGAATTTGAAGGCAGGGTCTTTGACCCCGGATTCGACCATGTCGAGAACCGCCCCGGCACCCATGATCGACTCGGTCACGGCACACAAATGGCCGGTATTCTCGCCGCCAACAAAGATGAACAGGGCATGCATGGCATCGCGTTCAATGCTCAGCTGATCCCTTACCGTTTCGGCGACGATAACGAACCGTTCTTTTTCGATGATGAAATCGCCCTGTCCTGGCAGGACGGATTCGATAAAGGCGCCCGCATCCTGAGTAACTCCTGGGCCAACTCCATTCCAGCTACCGAGATCACTGAAGCGCGCTACAACCAGGTCATGCCGAAATCATTGGTGACCGCCCGAAAACTGGTCAAGGACGGCGCCGTGATGGTCTTTCCAACCGGTAATGAACTCAAGCGCGAACCGCTGGCGGAGCCGGGCTTGCCTGTCGCCCTGCCTGAGCTGGAGAAAGGCTGGATCGCTGTCGTCGCACTGAAAAATGATGGCAGCGCCATCAACGCCAAATCCAATTATTGCGGCGTGGCGGCGGCGTGGTGCATTGCCGTTCCGGGCGGGGACTCGGGTGCTGGCCAAGGCCTTTTGACCACAGACAAGGATGGCAAGTATGTGCAAACCGCGGGCACATCACCTGCGACGGCATTGGTCAGCGGAGCACTGGCCGCCCTGCAAAGCCGCTTCCCTCACCTCAATGCACAACAGATTCGTGAGCATTTGTTGTCGACGACCAATCGCACTGGCATCTACGCCAATAGCGAAGCTTATGGCCGGGGGCTGATGGACCTGGATGCAGCATCGCGCACGCCCCCCAAAGTCCAGGTTTACTAAATATGATCGCCGAGCCCGTCCCGCCGTACGGGCTCAAGCTTCAGCCTTACGAAAAACCTCACAGAGTCTTAGGCATCTCCTGCCGAGATTGGCCATGCAATACCTGATAACGCCGTAGGCATTTTTACCAATAGCGGCTTCATAACCAAAAACCAGCTTCAGTGCGTAGGCTCCTTCCTCAATCGGCGATAAAAGCCCTACGAAAGCCGTCCCCTACCGCCGTCTTGTCCCTCACTGATCGCCCCTTCTATAGTTTCCAGCGCGGCAGAAAGCAGTGTCTCGGCCTGCCGGAACAGTTGCCGAATTCGCACAGGACCACTTCGATGAACAACACTGATCCAATGACCGACCGCTATCGTCCGCTCAAATCCAGCTACAGCGAAACCGCAGTGCTGGTCATCGACACCGACGCCGATTCCTTGGAAATCCTCGACGCCGCCCACCAACGCATCCGCGCCGCCAGCGACTTGCTCGAAACCTTGTACTGCCTGTGCTTCAAACAGGCCGACGCCAGCGACATCCCCAACATCGTCAGTGCGCTGTACCTGCTGATCCAGGACGGCAACGACCTGCTCGACATCGCCCGTCAGCGCTTGCCCAAAACCACCCGCTGACCACATTCCCCTTGTGGGAGCGAGCCTGCTCGCGAAGAACGATAACGCGGTCTATCTGAAGCCCATCGCGATGAAGGAAAGTCTGTAGGGATCGCCCTATCAAAGCTTCGGCACGGTCCTACAAAACAAGACAACTTGTCGCCTATCGCTGTCCCGAGGCTAATACCTATAGTCGTGACTGTCGCTATCAGCGACTCGGGCTTGGTCACCCGATGGAACACACAAACGCGTCCGTTGTATGCTGCCGGCATCTCAAGTGTCTGTACGCTTTATGGTGGCTGTGTTTGGGACGCCTTAGGGCGTGCCGGTCTTGTGTGTTCTACCGGTTGACCAACCCGAACACAGTCCGCCTCCATCGCTTGGTCACGATGAAAGCGGTTTCATCTGAAGCATTTGAGAATACATAAAATGAACAAATGGAACCCGTTCACCAACGAACGTTACCTGCCACTCCAAACCAACCTCACCGACACTTCGCCCCTGATCATCGACACAGCAGCCAACCCCCAAGACATCCCCGAAGCCGCCCTCCAGCGCATCCGAGCCTCCAGCGACCTCCTCCAAACCTTGCACTGCCAAAGCTTCAAGGACGGTGACGTCGAAGACATTCCCCACATCACCCACGCGCTTTACCTCCTGACCCAGGACGGCTACGACCTACTCAAGGTTGCACAGCAACGCATGCTCAACTGGAAAGCCCCTGCCTGACATTGATGGATGATCGTTCCCATTCTCGCTTGGGAACGATCAGGTAACGAGACCGGCCTCTGATAAACGCAACGTATCGAAAGCCTTTACCGAACACTGGAGATGATCATGAGCAAGTTTTTTGATGAGCTAATGGAAAGCGTGCAAGATGTGGATGAGATTTTACGAGGCGAACGCCGGCCTTCCACTCATGACCGACGACCAACAAGCTCCACGCAAATCTCCTCTGGATACCCCACCATGAACCTCGCCCCAAACTTCCCCGATGACGCCACCATGCACCTGCTCATCCAGCTACTCCACGAAGAAATCGGCCTCCTCGAACGCAAAACCATCCATCTCACCACCTCGATCAATTTCGACCTCGGCTGCAACGGCGCCGACGCACAACACTTGATCGAAACCCTGGAAGACCAATTCCACATCGATTTCGTGGATTACGACAGTTATCGCTATTTCCAGCCCGAAGGCTACGATGTGTTCCTCAAGCGCAAAGCCAAGGGTCGCGGCGACAAGGAACCATTGACCATCGGCATGCTCTACCGGGCTATCAAGGCCCAACGCTGGGACACTCGGGAGCTTGAAGGTCTGTAACGTCCCCGGCGCTTAACAATAAGGACATTGCGTGGACGTACTGATGGGGTTGTTGGCCGCCTTGCTTTGGGGCGGCACGGATTTTCTGGTGGGTTTGAACGCCCGCGCAGTCGGTGTCAAACGCGCGGTTTACTTCGGTCAGGCACTGGGCTTTACCATCATGAGCCTGCTGCTGATCGCCTTTCCCGTATTCATTCTGCGGTCCATGGCCGCGCCTCTCGAAACCTGGCTGTTCGGGGTTGTGGCTGCGGTGCTGACCGTATCTGGCGCCCTTGCCTTATCCAAGGCCTTTGCGCTCGGTAAAGCGTCCATTGTGGCGCCGCTGGTGACGTCCTACGGCGTTGTAACCACGCTGTTGTCCTGGGCTGGCGGAGAACAGATCAGCCTGCTCCAGTTGTTGTGTATCGCCCTGTGCGTGATCGGCGTGGTCCTCTCCAGCATTCACTCCGACCCGAAAGTGCCACACACCACTCAAGCGAGCAGTTCCATTGCCTACGCACTGCTGGCGGCAGCGTTCTACGGCACCAGTTTCTGGCTACAAGGCCGCTTCGTCCTGCCGATACTCGGGCCGGTGACGATGCTGTGGCTGGCCTACCTGGTGGGCCTGATTGTGCTGGTGGTGATCGTCCTCAGGATCGATGATGGCCTGAAGATCCCGCCGCTGAAAAACTGCCTGACATTGACCGGCGCGAGCCTGATGAATCTCGGTGGCTTCTCGTCTTTTGCTTGGGGAGCGGTGGCCGGCTCGGTTTCGGTGGTGACGGTGATCAGCACGCTCTCAGGTGGGATCGCGGCGATTCTGGGGTACGTGTTTTTCAAGGAACGGCTGGCGAAGATTCAGGTGTTGGGGATTGTCCTGGTGCTGGTTGGCGCGTTTGTCTTGCACCTGAAGACCTGAAAAACGCACACAAAAAAGCCGCCCCGAAGGGCGGCTTTTTCATTGCGTCAAACCAACACTTACAGCTTAGGACCAGCAGCCTTGATCGCGTCGCTCACTTCGAACTTCTTGAAGTTCTCGATGAACAGGCCGGCCAGTGCTTTGGCGGCCTCGTCGTAGGCGGCTTTGTCGGCCCACGTGTTGCGTGGGTTCAACAGGCCAGTTTCAACGCCCGGTACGGCCAACGGCACGTCGAGGTTGATGGTGTCCAGGTGCTCGGTTTCGGTACCGATCAGCGCGCCGCTCTGGATCGCTGCGATCACGGCACGGGTGGTCGGGATGTTGAAGCGTTTGCCGACGCCGTAGCCGCCGCCGGTCCAGCCGGTGTTGACCAGGTAAACCTTGGAGCCGAAGCCACGGATGCGCTTGATCAGCAGTTCTGCGTATTCGCCAGCCGGACGCGGGAAGAACGGTGCGCCGAAGCAGGTGGAGAAGGTCGACTTGATGCCGCTGCCCGAACCCATTTCAGTCGAGCCCACCAGAGCGGTGTAGCCGGACAGGAAGTGGTAGGCCGCCTGTTCTTCGTTCAGGATCGACACTGGCGGCAGTACGCCGGTCAGGTCGCAGGTCAGGAAGATCACGGCGTTCGGCTCGCCACCGAGGTTTTTCTCGGAACGCTTGGCAACGTGTTCCAGCGGATAGGCGGCACGGCTGTTCTGGGTCAGGCTGACATCAGCGTAGTCGGCGTGCTTGGCGTCATCGATGACGACGTTTTCCAGGACTGCGCCGTGCTTGATGGCTTTCCAGATGACCGGCTCGTTCTTCTCGGACAAGTCGATGCACTTGGCGTAGCAGCCGCCTTCGATGTTGAAGACAACGCCTTCGCCCCAGCCGTGTTCGTCGTCACCGATCAGGTAACGGCTTTCGTCGGCGGACAGGGTGGTTTTGCCGGTGCCGGACAGACCGAAGAACAGGGTCACGTCGCCTTCTTCGCCGATGTTGGCGGCGCAGTGCATTGGCAGTACGTCAGCGGCCGGCAGCAGGAAGTTCTGCACCGAGAACATGGCTTTTTTCATTTCACCGGCGTAACGCATGCCGGCGATCAGCACTTTCTTCTGGGCGAAGTTGATGATGACGCAACCGTCGGAGTTGGTGCCGTCACGCTCAGGCACGCACTCGAAGTTGGCAACGTTAAGGACCTGCCACTCTTCACGACCTGCCGGGTTGTACTGGGCCGGGTTGATGAACAAGCAACGACCGAACAGGTTCTGCCAGGCGGTCTGGGTGGTCATCTTCACAGCCAGGTAGTGCTCGGAAGCGGCACCTACGTGGACGTGGGAAACGAAATGCTCTTGCGCGTTGTTGAAGGCCTCGACGCGAGCCCACAGGGCATCGAACTTGTCGGCCGGGAACTTGCGGTTGATCGGGCCCCAGGCGATGGCGGCCTGGGTGGTCGGCTCATCAACGATGAAACGATCGACCGGCGAACGGCCGGTACGGTGACCGGTGCGAACAACCAGTGCGCCGGTATCGGCAAGCTCGCCTTCACCGCGGTTCAGGGCTTCTTTAACCAGATCATCAACACTCAGATCGGTGTACACGGCGTTATTGGCTTGCGTCATGAGGTTCCCCGTCGGCCAGTGGCCGAGTGCTCCAAACGTTTTGTAGTAGAAAGTCGTGCACTACTACCGCGAAAAAAGTGGGCCGGATTATGCCAGAAAAGCCCAAAAAGTGTAGGGTCCTCCCGTCGTAACGGCGTTATTCCGGCACTAACCAGTGAATTTACCTGCGCTGAACCGTTTTAGTGACGGGTATCTGACGGTGAATCGACACCCGCGCCGGCGAACAATTGAGTGACATCGGCGGCATCAAACAGGTATTGCTGGTTGCAGAACTGGCAGTCAATTTCGATATTGCCACCGTGTTCAACCACCAGTTTTTGCGCGTCTTCCATACCCAGACTGACCAGCGCATTGGCTGAACGTTCGCGCGAGCAGCTGCAGCGGAAGCGCAGTTTTTGCACATCGAACAGACGCACTTGCTCTTCGTGATAGAGACGATGAAGCACGGTTTCGTTGTCCAGGCCCAACAGCTCATCGGCGGTCAAGGTGGTGGCCAGAGCGGTGAGGTGCTGCCAGCTGGCGGCACGCTCTTCTTCGTCTTTCAAGCGATCGGCGGGCAGCTGCTGCAGCAATAGGCCACGGGCGCGACGGCCATCGGCGCAGAGTTTGATGCGCGTACCGATCTGCTGCGACATGACGAAATAGTTGGTGAAACAGTCAGACAACGTTTCACCGTCCAGATCGACCACGCCCTGATAACGCTGGCCCTGTGTAGGGTCGATGGTCAATGTCAACGAGCCATCCGGCATCAAGTCGGCCAGAGTAGCATCGGGGGCGATCCGGTCCGCCTCGTAACGGGCCAGGCCACGGATGTCGCGCTCGCTGGAACACTCGATCATCAGCAACGGGATCGGGCCTTCGGAACGGGCCTGAAGGATCAGCAACCCGTCGAACTTCAAGGTGCCGACCAGCAACGCCGCCGCTGCCATCAGCTCGCCGAGCAGTTGTGCGACCGGCTCCGGATAGGCGTGTTTGGCGAGGACTTCAGCATAGCTGAGCTCCAGCGAAACCATCTCGCCACGGGTGTCGCTGTCATCGAAGATGAAGCGTTGGGTGAAGTCGTTATCCGGTAGGTCGGTCATAAGTCTGGGTATCTGAAGTGGAGACAAAAGTGGTTACAGAATTGGAATTTACGCCTGGCCATCGCGCCCTGCTGCCTGGTTATGGCTTACAGGTCGGCAGCTGCGTGCGCTTTACGACGAATGGCGCTGCCAATGGCTCATGTAGGGTAGGCGAATTACCCCATATGGCTACGCGCAAGCACAATTACAAGTGTTCGCCTGTTTGACTGATCGACGGACCCGATCATTCATTCGTTGCTGCTGCCATGAAACTTGAACAGATCCCGCCGTTGCTTTTTGCTCGGCTTGCCATCGGTGCTCACACCCAGAGCACCTGCCTTGCGCTGGGCCGCGGCATTCTCGCGCTTGGCGATGCTGGCTTCGGTTTCGGCGTACAGCGTCTGCGCTTCCGGGGCGCCACGGCGCACGATCGACAGCGCCTGAACCACCACCGTGCGCTCATCGAAGCCGGTGCGAATCACGAACTCATCGCCGATGCGTGGCTCCTTGCCCGGCTTGCAGCGCTCGCCACGGCAGTGCACCTTACCGCTTTCGATCGCCGCCTTGGCCAACGCGCGGGTTTTGTAAAAACGTGCGGCCCACAACCATTTATCGAGACGGACTTTGTCGTCCTCTTCGTTTTTTTGTGCCATGGGATTTCCTCGTTCTGAAATATTGGTGAACTGTACTACCGTTCTCTCGTACCAAGAATTACGTCGTCCCGGATTACAATGCTGACATTCCATAACCTCATTGCGAAGCTGGAAATCCCGGCCGTCGATATCTGTCGCCTTTTAACCATTATTCTGCGTGAATACCGCGAATTCGGCCGCCTGCGGCCACTGCGGTTTCTACCGGTTGAGCAATCTTGAAGACATTTGACCATTTGACCGTTGTCGGTCTGCGCGAGTGGGTGGCACTTCCTGATCTGGGAGTTGCCGGCCTTCGGGCAAAAATCGACACCGGCGCGAGTACCTCCAGCCTGCATGCTACCGACATCGAGACATTCGACCGCGACGGCGAGCAATGGGTGCGTTTCACGGCGCATCTGGGCACGGTGGTGCAGTTGCGTCACCGGCGCTGTGAAGCACCGCTGGTGACGATGAAAACCATTAAAAGCTCCAACGGTCACGCGCAGGTGCGGTACGTGATCAGCACCACCCTGGCCCTCGGTGATCGGGTCTGGCGGGTCCAGTTCACGCTGGCCTGCCGCAAGTCCATGCGTTATCGCCTGCTACTCGGTTCCAAAGCCCTGATCGACGGCCAGTTGGTCGTCAATCCGGGCATCAAGTATGTACAAGACAAGCCGGTGTTCCCGGTATCTACCCTCTCCACAGGTGTTGCATGAAGATCGCTGTGCTGTCGCGGAACCCGCGTCTGTATTCCACCCGTCGCCTGGTCGAAGCCGGTACCGAACGCGGCCATGAAATGGTGGTGGTCGATACCCTGCGCGCCTACATGAACATCGCCAGCCACAAGCCGCAGATCCATTACCGTGGCAAACCGCTGGAAGGTTTTGACGCCGTGATCCCGCGAATCGGTGCATCGGTCACGTTTTATGGCTGTGCGGTGTTGCGCCAGTTCGAAATGATGGGGGTTTTTCCACTCAACGAATCGGTGGCCATCGCCCGCTCCCGGGACAAACTGCGCTCGTTGCAACTGCTGTCACGCCGCGGAATCGGTTTGCCAGTCACCGGTTTTGCCCATTCGCCGGACGACATTCCTGACCTGATCGAAATGGTCAACGGCGCACCACTGGTGATCAAGGTGCTGGAAGGCACCCAAGGCATCGGCGTGGTCCTGTGCGAGACCGCCACGGCGGCAGAGTCGGTGATCGAGGCGTTCATGGGCCTCAAGCAAAACATCATGGTTCAGGAATACATCAAGGAGGCTGGCGGTGCCGACATTCGCTGCTTCGTGGTGGGCGACAAGGTGATTGCGGCGATGAAGCGCCAGGCCAAACCCGGTGAGTTTCGCTCCAACCTGCATCGCGGCGGTAGCGCAAGCCTGATCAAGATCACGCCGGAGGAGCGCATGACGGCATTGCGCGCGGCGAAGGTCATGGGCCTGGCGGTCGCGGGTGTGGATATCCTGCGTTCCAATCACGGGCCGCTGGTGATGGAGGTGAACTCGTCACCAGGACTGGAAGGAATCGAGACCACCACTGGGAAGAACGTGGCGGGGATCATCATTGAACATCTGGAAAAGAATGGCGGGCCGAATATGACCCGGACCAAGGGCAAGGGATAACCCAAGCCTTTGCGGTGGCAAGGAGGCCGCTTTCGCGAGCAAGCTCGCTCCCACAATAGATACATTTCAACTGTGGGAGCGAGCCTGCTCGCGAAGAGGCCACTAGCCCCCCTGAAGATTTCCGCCTTTAGACCGCATCCCGCGGCAACAACAACCCCAACGGCAAGCGCACCCGCGCTTCCAGCCCACCGCCGGTGCGGTTGCGCAGTTCAACATTGCCGCCGTGCATCGAAGCTATCCGCTTCACGATCGCCAACCCCAACCCGGTGCCCTTCCCGCCCCGGGCCCGATCACCCCGTGTGAACGGGTTGAAGATCGCTTCCAGCTCCGATGGATCGATCCCGGCACCACGGTCCATGACGCTCAGCACCACGTACGGCGCACTGGTATCCCCCGACACATACGCCGCCACTTCGACCCCGCTGCCCGCGTGATGCAAGGCATTGCCGATCAGGTTGTTCAATAGACGTTTCATTGACACCCTGCGCAATGGAAACGGCTGGATCGGCTCCAGGCGCAAGCGCACTTTCTCTTCGTTCTGGTTGTACGGTGCGGCGACTTCGCGAACCAGATCGCTCAGGTCCACCTCCTCCACCGATTCGTCGCGACCGTCGCGGATGAACGCGAGAAACTGGTCGAGAATCGCGTCCATGTCTTCGATGTCGCGGACCATGTCATCCGTGAGGTCGCTTCGGTCGCCCATCAGCTCCAGGGACAACCGCAAGCGGGTCAGCGGTGTGCGCAGGTCATGGGACACCCCGGCCAGCATCAGCTCACGCTCGCGACCGGCCTGCTCGACGTCTTCGGCCATCTGGTTGAAGGCGCGATAAACCTCGGTCATTTCACTCGGCGTATCGCTGATTGGAAGTCGCACGCTGCGACCCTGGCCGAGTTGGCGCGCAGCGTAGACCAGACGTTTCAGGGGTTGGTTGAGCTGACTGACGAAAATCCAAGCCGATGCAGTGGACAGCAAGCCAATGGCCAGGAACCATCCGAGTACATTCCAGATTTTCTGACCGCGCAACGGATGCGGATACAGCGGCACTTTCAGCCAGCCGTCGCCCAGGCTTGGCGCTCGAACCCATAATGCCGGTGGCGAGTGCATGCGCAATCGCACCTCGGTATCGGCACCCAGTTCAGCCTGCATCTGCCGCTGATAGATTTCGCTGTAAGGCCAGTGTTGCTCGCCTTCCGGCACGCCGGCACCCACCACCCGGATCAGGGTCGCGGCTTCGGCTATCTTGTCACGGTTGTTTTCATCGGCCGCCCAGTAGGCACGCAACGTCAGCGCGACACCGTGGCTGTATTGGCGGTCCACCAGCACGTCTTCGTTCATCAACAGATAGACCAGGGTCAGTGCCTTGGAAAACAGAACGACGATCAGCACCAGCCAAAGGGTGCGGGAAAAGAAACTCTGGGGGAACCAAACCGGGGTTTTCATAGTTAAGCGCTACACACTTGCAGGAACGAGCGATGCTCGCATATTGCGGGTCGCAAGTCTGCGGGCAAGGTCAGCCGACCGTTGCCCGCACGACCCGCTACTGCAAATCGCCGATCACTTGGTGGCGGCGCCATCCGGAACGAACACGTAACCCACGCCCCAGACAGTCTGGATGTAGCGCGGCTTGGACGGATCGGGCTCGATCATCCGGCGCAGACGGGAAATCTGTACGTCGATGGAACGCTCCAGCGCATCCCATTCGCGGCCACGGGCCAGGTTCATCAGCTTGTCGCGGGTCAGAGGCTGACGAGCGTTCATCACCAGGGCCTTGAGTACGGCGAACTCACCGGTGGTGAGCATGTGCACTTCTTCACCGCGCTTGAGTTCGCGGGTGGCCAGGGACAACTCGTAGTCACCGAAGGTCACGCTTTCGTCTTCGCTGCCTGGCGCGCCCGGCACCGGTGCAGACTGACGACGCAGGACGGCCTTGACGCGCGCCATCAGTTCGTCCGGGTTGAACGGCTTGGCCAGGTAATCGTCGGCGCCCAGTTCAAGGCCCTTGATGCGGCTCAGCTCGTCGCCCTTGGCGGTCAGCATGATGATTGGAATCTGATTGTTCGCGCCGCGCAGGCGGCGGCAGGCGGTCAGGCCGTCTTCGCCGGGCAGCATCAGGTCGAGAACGACCAGGTTGAACACTTCGCGTGCCAGCAGGCGGTCCATTTGCTCGGTGTTCGGTACGGCGCGGGCGCGATAGCCCTTGCTGACGAAAAAACGCTCCAGCAGGCTGCTGAGCCCCGGATCGTCGTCAACAATAAGAATTTTTTCGCCTTCAGCAATGTTTGCAGTGCTGCTCATTGGATGCTCCTTTGATCTCGGCGCGCATTATGGCGTAGCTGCCGTTATACGCACCGTGTGCATTGTTAGCAGATTTTTCCTTCCCCGCCAGGAATCCAGGCATTTTGCCTACAGCCTGCGATACCCCCCGAAGGGCAGAACGCTGGTTATAATGCGCGGCCTTTTGTGTCAGGCAACGTCTGATCGTTACGCCGGGCGGCCGCTTTTTATTTTTATGGCGCCGGCAGTAATTGTTCGATTTCACGGGTCAACGGGATACCTTTTGATCCAGGTAGCGGCGCAGGCCAGGCCGCTCAACCAGACTCGCCAGGCCGTTATCCCTGCGCCTGCGAGCCTGCTTTCACAATTTGTCAGGTGGTTTTATGGACAGCATCAACAGCCGCATTGCCGAAGAACTCGGCGTACGCCCACAACAGGTCGAAGCGGCCGTCGCGCTACTCGATGAAGGCTCTACCGTTCCCTTCATCGCCCGTTACCGGAAAGAAGTGACCGGCAGCCTCGATGACACCCAGCTACGTCATCTGGAAGAGCGTCTGCGCTACCTGCGAGAACTCGACGAACGGCGCATCAGCATCCTGGCCAGCATCCAGGAGCAAGGCAAGCTGACCCCGCAACTCGAACGCGACATCAAGCTCGCCGACACCAAGACCCGCCTCGAGGACTTGTACCTGCCGTACAAGCAGAAGCGCCGCACCAAGGGCCAGATCGCCCTGGAAGCCGGCCTCGGCGACTTGGCTGACGGTCTGTTCAACGACCCGAGTCTGACACCGGAGGTCGAAGCCGCACGTTTCGTCGACACTGAAAAAGGCGTGGCCGATGTGAAGGCCGCCCTCGAAGGGGCCAAGTACATCCTGATGGAGCGTTTTGCTGAAGACGCGGGCCTGCTGGACAAGCTGCGCAACTATCTCAAGCAGGAAGCCACTCTCAGTGCCCGCGTGATCGCCGGCAAGGAAGAGGAAGGCGCCAAGTTCCGCGATTACTTCGAACACGACGAACCGCTCAAAAGCATGCCATCGCACCGAGCCCTGGCAATTTTCCGTGGTCGCAACGAAGGCATTCTCAGTTCCGCATTGAAAGTGGGTGATGAGCTTCCAGGCACCATGCACCCGTGCGAAGGCATGATCGGCCAGCAATTCGGTATCCAGAACCAGAACCGTCCGGCCGATAAATGGCTGGGCGAAGTAGTGCGCTGGACCTGGAAGGTCAAGCTCTACACCCACCTGGAAACCGACCTGCTGGGCGAGCTGCGCGACGGCGCGGAGACCGAAGCGATCAACGTTTTTGCCCACAACCTGCACGACTTGCTGCTGTCGGCCCCGGCCGGCCCGCGCGCCACCCTGGGCCTCGACCCGGGCCTGCGCACCGGCTGCAAGGTGGCCGTGGTCGATTCCACCGGCAAATTACTGGATCACGCCACGGTTTACCCGCACGTACCGCACAACAAATGGGACCAGACCATCGCTATTCTCGCGGCCCTGTGCGCCAAGCACTCGGTGGACCTGATCGCCATCGGCAACGGCACCGCCAGCCGCGAAACCGACAAGCTGGCCGCCGAACTGATCAAAAAATACCCAGCCATGAAGATGACCAAGGTCATGGTTTCCGAAGCCGGTGCATCGGTTTATTCGGCGTCGGAACTGGCCTCGAAGGAATTCCCGGACCTCGACGTGTCGATCCGCGGCGCCGTGTCCATTGCCCGTCGCCTGCAGGACCCACTGGCCGAGCTGGTAAAAATCGATCCGAAATCCATCGGTGTCGGCCAGTACCAGCACGACGTGTCGCAGTTGAAACTGGCGCGCGGCCTGGATGCCGTGGTCGAAGACTGTGTGAACGCCGTCGGCGTGGACGTGAACACCGCATCCGTGGCGCTGCTGGCACGGATTTCCGGCCTCAACGCGACCCTTGCGCAGAACATCGTCAGCCACCGCGACGAGCATGGCGCGTTCAAAACCCGCGCAGCGTTGAAGAAAGTGGCGCGGCTGGGCGAGAAAACCTTCGAACAGGCGGCTGGCTTCCTGCGCGTCATGAACGGCGAAAACCCGCTGGATTCGTCCGCCGTGCACCCGGAAGCCTACCCGCTGGTGCAGCGCATCGCCGCAGAAACCGACCGCGACATCCGCTCGCTGATCGGCGATGCCGCGTTCCTCAAGCGCCTGGACCCGAAAAAATACACCGACGAGACCTTCGGCCTGCCGACCGTCACCGACATCCTGCAAGAACTGGAAAAACCAGGGCGCGATCCGCGTCCGGAGTTCAAGACTGCCGAGTTCCAGGAAGGCGTCGAAGATCTCAAGGATCTGGAACTGGGCATGATCCTCGAAGGCGTGGTGACCAACGTGACCAACTTCGGCGCATTTGTCGACATCGGCGTGCATCAGGACGGTTTGGTGCACATCTCTGCACTTTCGGAGAAGTTCATCAAGGATCCGCGTGAAGCGGTCAAGGCCGGCGACGTGGTGAAAGTGAAGGTCATGGAAGTCGACATCCCGCGTAAGCGCGTGGGCCTGTCGATGCGCATGAGCGACACCCCGGGCGAGAAAATCGACGGTGCCCGTGGCGCACGTCCAGGCTCGGCGCCACGCCAATCCCAGAACAGCGCACCACGCAAGGAAACCCCGGCGGCGGCCCCGGCCAACAACGCCATGGCTTCGCTGTTCGCCAACGCCAAGCAGTTGAAGAAACGCTGATGGACATCCCGGCCGGGCTGACCGAAAGCGCGTTTTTCAGGCTCCTGGGCTGTCGTCTGCACAGCCTGGAAACCGGGGTGGCGCAAGTCGCCCTGGGGCTTGAACCGCAGTTGCGCAATCGTGGCGGCAAGCTGCACGGTGGGGCCCTGTTCAGTCTGGTGGACATTGCCATGGGGCTGGCCTGTTCCAGCACCCACGGCTTTGACCAGCAGAGCGCGACCATCGAGTGCAAGATCAACTACATCCGCGCCGTCGCCGACGGCGAGGTGATGTGTACGGCGCGGGTGATCCACCCGGGCCGCCGCACGCTGGTGGTCGAAGCCGACGTGATGCAAGGCGACAAACTGGTCGCAAAAGCGCAAGGCACGTTCGCTGTCCTGTAGCTAGCCGTCATCGATTTGAGGTAATTTCGACGCATTGAATCCTGTGGGAGCGAGCCTGCTCGCGAAGGCGGTAGGTCAGACGACAACCTGGTCGGCTGACAGTCCCTCTTCGCGAGCAGGCTCGCTCCCATGGGGGATTGTGCTGATCAGTCCAAAAACCAGGCGAAAACGCCAGTTTCAACTTCACCCTTGTAGACCGTCTTACCCACCCCCATATTGGGGCGACTGACGCGTGAAGGAATCCAACTTGAGCGAACTTCTCAACCGCCGCCTGGCCCTGCTCGGCGAGCGCGCTAACCTCTCTCTGCTCGAACAGTGCCTTCACGGCATCGAACGTGAATGCCTGCGCGTGACCGGCGAAGGTCGCCTGGCGCAAACGCCGCACCCGGAAGCCTTGGGTTCCGCGCTGACCAATGAACAGATCACCACCGACTACTCCGAGTCGCTGCTGGAGTTCATCACCCCGGCCCTGCCCGATCCTGCCGATACGCTGGCGAGCCTGGACAGCATTCACCGTTTTGCCTACAGCAAGCTCGGCAACGAGTACCTGTGGAGTCCATCGATGCCGTGCCCGTTGCCGGCCGAGGAAGATATCCCGATCGCCTATTACGGCACCTCCAACATCGGTCAGCTCAAGTACGTGTACCGCAAGGGCCTGGCCCTGCGCTACGGCAAGACCATGCAGTGCATCGCGGGGATCCATTACAACTTTTCCCTGCCGGAAAAACTCTGGCCGCTGCTCAAGGCGGCTGAGGGTGTTGTCGGCACCGACCGCGACTTCCAGTCGTCGTCCTACATCGCCCTGATCCGCAACTTCCGCCGCTACAGCTGGCTGCTGATGTACCTGTTCGGTGCGTCGCCGGCCCTGGACGCCGGTTTCCTGCGTGGTCGTTCGCACCAGTTGGAACAGCTGGATCCGGATACCCTGTATCTGCCGTACGCCACCAGCCTGCGCATGAGCGACCTGGGTTACCAGAGCAACGCCCAGGCTGGCCTGACCCCATGCTACAACGACCTGGTCAGCTACACCGACAGCCTGCGCAAAGCGGTGGCCACGCCGTATGCACCGTATGTCGAGGTCGGCACGCACAAGGACGGTGAGTGGGTTCAGCTCAACACCAACATCCTGCAGATCGAAAACGAGTACTACTCCAACATCCGTCCGAAACGCGTGACCTATTCCGGTGAGCGTCCGATCCAGGCACTGATGGCCCGCGGCATCCAGTACGTCGAAGTACGTTGCCTGGACATCAACCCGTTCCTGCCGATGGGCATCGACATCACCGAATCACGTTTCCTCGACGCCTTCCTGCTGTACTGCGCCCTGAACGATAGCCCGCTGCTGACCAGCACCAGCTGTGGCAACGCGACGTCGAATTTCCTCAGCGTGGTCAAGGAAGGCCGGCGTCCGGGCCTGCAACTGCAACGCGACGGCCACCCGGTGGACCTGAAAGAGTGGGCTGGCGAACTGCTGGAAAACATCGCACCGCTGGCCGCGCTGCTCGACCAGAGCCATGGCGGCGATGCCCACAGCAAGGCGCTGGATGCCCAGTTGGCCAAGGTCCAGGACCCGTCCCTGACGCCATCGGCCCAGGTGCTGGCGGCGATGGCCGAGCACAAGGAAAGCTTTGCCCAGTTCTCGTTGCGCCAAAGCCAGGCTCATGCGGAGTATTTCCGTAGCGAACCACTGTCCAGCGAAGACCAGGCGAAGTTTGAAGAGCGCGCACGTTCATCGCTCGCTGAGCAAGTTGAGCTGGAGCAGAACGAGGTGGGCGATTTCGATGTGTTTGTCGGGTCGTATCAGGCGAGCATTCTGGCGATCAGCAACTAACCTGAAAACGCGCCCCCCCTGTGGGAGCGGGCTTGCTCGGGAAGACGGTGCACCAGTCAACATTGATGTCGGCTGACAGTCCCTCTTCGCGAGCAAGCCCGCTCCCACAGGGATAGCGATTTACACTCCTGCTTAGAATTTTCCGCTCATAAGCTCATTCGAAAAAGTTATTTATTTTCGAATTCTTATATCATTTAGTCTCCTTTTCACACCGACTCTCGGTCGCCTGACAAGGAGCTTTCCCATGAAACTGACTTTCCCTCTTCGCTTGCTGGCGGCCGCATCTTTGGCTGCGGCGAGTTTGTTTGCCCAGGCGGCTGACGTCACCGTCGCCTACCAGACCACCGTTGACCCGGCGAAAGTCGCACAGGCTGACGGTGCTTACGAAAAAGCCACCAAGGCCGACATCAGCTGGCGAAAATTCGATAACGGTGCCGACATCATCGCCGCCATCGCCTCCGGCGACGTGCAGATCGGCTACCTCGGTTCCAGCCCGCTGACCGCGGCCATCACCCGCAAAGTCCCGGTGGAAACCTTCCTCATCGCCACCCAGATCGGCGCCGCCGAAGCCCTGGTGGCCCGCGACGGTTCCGGGATCAAGACTCCACAAGACCTGATCGGCAAGAAAATCGCCGTACCATTCGTTTCCACCGGTCACTACAGCCTGCTGGCCGCGTTGAAGCACTGGAACATCGACCCGTCGAAAGTCACCGTCCTCAACCTTGCCCCGCCGGCCATCATCGCGGCATGGAAACGCGGCGATATCGACGCCACCTACGTGTGGGATCCGGCACTCGGCGTAGCGAAAGAAAACGGCAAAGTGCTGATCACCTCCGGTGAACTGGCCAAGTTCGGCGCGCCAACCTTCGATGCCTGGATCGTGCGCAAGGACTTCGCCGAGAAGCACCCGGAAATCGTCACTGCTTTCGCCAAAGTGACCCTGGATGCCTACGCCGATTACCGCAAGGACCCGCAAGCCTGGCTCGCCAACCAAAGCAACGTCGACAAGCTGGTGAAACTCTCCGGCGCCAAGGCCAGCGACATTCCTCTGCTGCTGCAAGGCAACGTCTACCCACTGGCGGCCGATCAAGTGACCAGCCTCGGCGCACCGACCACTAAAGCCATTACCGATACGGCCGTGTTCCTCAAGGAGCAGGGCAAGGTTGAGGCGGTACTGCCGGACTACGCGCCATACGTCAGCGCCAAGTTCATCACCAACTGATCGGGAGTTAACCGCGATGGCCTTGCTACAGCTGGAGCGCATCAGCGCACAGTACCCAGGCAGCCCTACACCTGTGCTGGCGGATATTTCCCTGACCCTGGGGCCCCAGCAGTTGCTGGTCGCCCTCGGCCCGTCCGGCAGTGGCAAGACATCGCTGTTGAATCTGATTGCCGGTTTTGTCGAACCCAGCGCCGGACGTATCACCCTCGATGGCGTGCCAGTCAACGGTCCGAGCGCCGAACGCGGCGTGGTGTTTCAGGATGATGCCCTGCTGCCCTGGCAGGACGTGCTGGCCAATGTGGGTTTCGGCCTGGAACTGGCTGGCATCGCTCGGGACAAACGCGAAATCCGAGCCCGGGAAATGCTCGCGTTGGTGGACCTTTCCGGTTTTGAAAACCGCCGCATATGGCAGCTTTCAGGCGGCCAGAAACAACGCGTCGGCCTGGCCCGCGCGCTCGCCGCCGACCCGCGTGTGCTGCTGATGGACGAGCCTTTCGGCGCCCTCGACGCCTTTACCCGCGAACAGATGCAGGAACTGCTGTTGCAAGTCTGGCGCCGCACTGCAAAACCGGTCTTCCTGATTACCCACGACATTGAAGAAGCAGTGTTCCTCGCCACCGACCTGATTTTGCTGGCACCCAATCCCGGGCAAGTCGTTGAGCGTCTTAGCCTGGATTTCGGTCAGCGTTACGCCGCCGGTGAATCGGCCCGCTCGATCAAATCCGACCCGCGCTTTATCGAAACCCGCGAACACGTACTCGCCAAAGTGTTCTCCCAACGCAGTGCCATCCAGCGTCAGGAGCACGCATGAGCAGCTACGAAATCCCTGCCGCCGCGGTAAAAAACGGCACCACCGTGATTGCGCCCCGTCGCAGCTTAAGCACTCGCTGGATCAGCCTGCTGACGCTGGTGGTGCTCATTGTCATCTGGTGGGGCGTAACGGCGAGCGGTTTGATCGAACCGCTGTTCCTGCCGCCACCTTCCGCCGTGCTGCAAAAAGGCTGGCTACTGGTGACCAGCGGTTACATGGATTCGACCCTGTGGCAGCACTTGGGCGCGAGCCTCGGCCGAATTGGGCTGGGCCTTGGCTTTGCGGTACTCACTGCCGTGCCGGTCGGGATTGCCATCGGTGCCAACCGTATCGCCCGTGGCGTACTGGATCCGCTGATCGAGTTCTACCGCCCTATTCCGCCGTTGGCTTATCTGCCGTTGATCGTGATCTGGTGCGGCATCGGTGAACTGTCGAAAGTCCTGCTGATTTACCTGGCGATTTTCGCGCCGATCGCCATCGCGACCGCTACGGGCGTACGTACCGTCGACCCGGCCAAATTGCGCGCCGCGCAGTCGCTGGGCGCAACACGGTCGCAGTTGATTCGCCATGTGATTCTGCCGAGTGCGCTACCGGACATTTTGACCGGGGTGCGAATCGGCCTGGGCGTGGGCTGGTCGACGCTGGTCGCCGCCGAGCTGATCGCTGCCACCAGCGGTTTGGGCTTCATGGTGCAATCCGCCGCGCAGTTCCTGGTCACCGATGTGGTGGTGTTGGGGATTTTGGTGATCGCGCTGATCGCCTTCGCCATGGAAATGGGTTTGCGCGCCCTGCAACGCAAACTCGTGCCGTGGCATGGCCAGGCCCACTGATTTTCTTTCCTGCTCCCACAAAAGCTCGATACCTGATTTGAAGAGAAGACTATGAGTAATCTGACCATCGTCCCCTTAAGCTTCGCCCTCGGCGCGCAAATCAGCGGCGTCGATATCAGCCAGCCGCTGAACCTGGAGCAGCGCGACGCCATCGAGCAAGCGCTGCTCAAGCATCAGGTTCTGTTCTTCCGCGACCAGCCCATCACGCCGCAGCAACAGGCACGTTTCGCCGCCCATTTCGGCGACCTGCACATTCACCCGATCTACCCGAACGTCCCGGAGCAACCGGAGGTGCTGATCCTCGATACCGCTGTGACCGACGTGCGCGACAATGCGATCTGGCACACCGACGTGACCTTCCTGCCGACCCCGGCCATGGGCGCGGTACTCAGCGCCAAGCTGCTGCCGGCGTTTGGCGGCGATACCCTCTGGGCCAGTGGTATAGCTGCCTACGAAGCCTTGTCCGCACCGATGAAAACCCTGCTCGCAGGGTTGACCGCCACCCACGATTTTACCCGTTCGTTCCCGCTGGAACGCTACGGCAACACGCCTGAGGCACTGGCCCAATGGGAAGAAACACGACGCAAGAATCCGCCGCTGTCGCACCCGGTGATCCGCACGCACCCGGTGAGCGGGCGCCGTTCGCTGTTCGTCAATGAAGGCTTCACCTCAAAGATCAACGAATTGTCGGAGACCGAAAGCGAAGCGATTCTGAAGTTCCTGTTCGCCCACGCCACCCGACCGGAATTCACCATTCGCTGGCGCTGGCAGCAAGACGACATCGCGTTCTGGGACAACCGCGTGACCCAGCATTACGCGGTGGATGATTACCGGCCGGCACGGCGGGTGATGCAGCGGGCGACGGTGTTGGGGGATGTTCCGTTCTTTCGCTGAACCCTGAAGTGCTTTAGTGGCCTTGAAGGCCCTTCGCGAGCAGGCTCGCTCCCACAGGGTTTGTGTCAACACAGATCCACAGTGGGAGCGAGCCTGCTCGCGAATAGGCCGGAACAGGCACCGCAAAATCCGGCGCCCAACACTTACTCAGCCGTCGAAGGCTTCTCCCAAAGATTGATCCCACCCTCCTGGGCAAACCGATCAATCTCTGCCAACTCCTCTGCGCTAAAGCTCAAATTCTTCAACGCCCCGACGTTCTCGATGATCTGCTCCGGCCGGCTCGCGCCGATCAGCGCCGAGGTCACACGCGGATCACGCAGGGTCCAGGCCAGCGCCAGTTGCGCCAGGCTCTGACCACGACGCTTGGCAATTTCGTTCAACGCCCGCACATGAGCAATGTTGGCTTCGGACAGATGAGCAGCCTGCAACGAACCACCCCCCGGACGATTCACCCGCGCATCCGCCGGCACGCCGTTGAGGTACTTGTCCGTCAGCAATCCCTGCGCCAACGGCGTGAAGGCAATCACACCGGTGCCGAGTTCATCAGTGGTGTCCAACAGGTCTTTTTCCACCCAGCGATTGAGCAGGTTGTACGCTGGCTGATGGATCAGCAACGGCACTTTCCATTCTTTGAGCAACGCGGCCATTTCCCGGGTTTTCACCCCGGAATACGACGAAATGCCGATGTACAGCGCCTTGCCCTGTTGCACCGCAGCGGCCAGTGCGCTGGCGGTTTCTTCCAGCGGAGTATCTGGATCGAAACGGTGGGAGTAGAAGATGTCGACATAATCCAGACCCAAGCGTTGCAGGCTCTGGTCGAGGCTGGCAAGCACGTACTTGCGCGAACCGCCGCCCTGACCGTAAGGGCCGGGCCACATGTCCCAACCGGCCTTGCTGGAGATGATCAGCTCATCGCGATACTGCTTGAAGTCTTCACGCAGCAGCCGGCCAAAGTTGATTTCGGCGCTGCCGTACGGCGGGCCGTAGTTGTTGGCCAGGTCGAAATGGTTGATGCCCAGGTCGAACGCCGTACGCAACAGCGCACGCTGGGTGTCGATCGGCGTGCTGTCGCCAAAGTTGTGCCACAGGCCAAGGGACAATGCGGGCAGCACCAGCCCGCTGCGGCCCACGCGGCGGTAAGGGATGGAGTCATAACGGTTTTCGGCAGCGGTGTAAGTCATCGAATCCTCTCTTGTCGGTCTTGAATCTGGTCTCGACTGCTTCGCCAGTCGCCCAGCATACGCCCAGATAAACGCTAAAAAACCGTGGACTCGACTAATTGCTGAAACGTTTCACAGATTTCATCTTCGACGCATGACAAACGCAAAAAAAAACCTTTATCTCGCCCCCGCAAACACCTCCCCCAACCAATCCACAAACACCCGGACCCGAGGCGACATATGTCGGTTGTGCGGATAGAGCACCGAGACCGGCATCGGTGGCGGTGGTGTGTCGATGAGGATTTCCTTGATCAGCCCTTGGGCGATTTGCGTTTCCATACGGTAGTGCGGGCATTGGATCAGGCCGAGGCCGGCGATGGCCGAAGCGGCGTAGATTTCTGCGCCAGACACCGACACCGCGCCTTCGATAGTCACTTCCCTGAGCTGGCCATCGACCATGAATTCGAAGGGGAACTGCTTGGCGGTGGTGCGGGAAACGTAGTTGACGGCGCGGTGATTTTTCAGGTCGTCGAGGCTTTTCGGTTCGCCATACTTACGCAGGTAGGCGGGACTGGCGCAGGTGATCTGGCGCAAGCTGGCAACACGTTTGCCGATCAGGGCGGAGTCGCTCAGAGTGCCGGCTCGCAGCACGCAGTCGACGCCTTCGCCGATCAGATCAACCAGGCGGTCGGCTTCGCTGATGGACAGTTCGATGTCCGGGTAACGCGCCATGAATTGCGGCAAGGCCGGGATCACGAAATGCCTGGCCAAGGTGCCATGCAAATCCACGCGCAATCGTCCCTTTGGTGCCACGCTGCGAAATGCCAGTTCGGCCTCTTCCAGCTCAGCCAGCAATTGCACACAACGCCGGTAGTACGCCTCACCATCCAGCGTTGGGCGCACCTTGCGCGTGCTGCGCTCCAGTAGACGTGTACCGAGCCAGGCTTCGAACTGGTTCAGGGTGTGGGTCAGCGTCGCGCGCGGCAGATCCAGGTCATTCGCGGCCAGGGTAAAGCTGCTGCGCTCATAGATCCGGACGAACACTTTCATCGCTTTGACCTGATCCACAGCGGGCTCCTCGATTGTTGGCGATTTTTGAACAGTCAAGGCAACTCTGGTGCATTTATCGGCCTGAGTAAACATGTGAAATTGGCTTCACACCCCATCAACAGGAACACCGCCCATGACCTCTCAAACTTCGAAAGTGGCTATCGTCACCGGTGCCTCTCGCGGCATCGGCGCAGTCATCGCCAAGCAACTGGCCAGCGAAGGTTTCGCTGTCGCCATTAACTACGCCAGCAGCGCCAGCGAAGCGTCCAGATTGGTGGTGGAATTGCGTCAGGCCGGCCATCGAGCCATAGCGATCATGGCTGACGTAGCCAAGGCTGACGACGTGCGCCGGATGTTCGACGAGACCGAAACACAGTTGGGCAAGGTCGATGTGTTGGTGAACAACGCCGGCATTCTCAAGGTCATGCCGTTGGCGCAACACAGCGACGAGTTGTTTGAGCAAACCTTCGACATTCACGCCCGCGGTACTTTCAACACCCTGCGTGAGGCCGCTACGCGTCTGAACAGCGGTGGCCGGATCATCAACTTCTCCAGCAGCACCGTCGGTCTGAACCTGCCGGGCTATGCCGTGTACATCGCCAGCAAAGCGGCTGTGGAGTCCCTGACCCAGGTGTTTGCCAAGGAAATGCGCGGGCGCAACATCACCGTCAATGCGGTAGCGCCCGGGCCGGTTGCGACTGATCTGTTTTTGCATGGCAAGAGTGAGGAGCAGATCCAGAATTTCGCCAACATGGCACCGCTGGAGCGTTTGGGGCAGCCGGAAGATATCGCCCGCGTCGTGTCCTTTTTGGCCGGGCCGGAGTCGGCGTGGGTCAACGGGCAGATTCTGCGGGTCAATGGTGGGTTGGTTTAACTATGCTCAAGCTGATACCGAGGTGAACCGCGAACCCTGCTCGCGAAGGCAGCCTCAAGGGCAATCACATCTGCAGGACAAAACCCAACATGCACACCACCATCATCATCACCTTCGGCCTGATCCTCCTCGCCCTGATGCTCTACATCGGCGAAAAAATCGGCTTCACCCGCTCAGTCCTGGCTTACAGCTTTATCGTGCTGTGGCTGGCGCTGACGTTGATCAATGGCGCGGTCGGCATGGTTCACGCCGGCCAGCCATTAAGTACAGAGCTGGTGGTCGGCAGCGCCGTGTTCGGTGTCCCGGTGGCGGCGCTGGTGTTGTTCATGGTGCTGACCACCGAGACGTGAAAACCCGATCAACGCACCAGGTGCAAGAACTGCATGTGCCGCTCGTACTGATCAAGGATGTCGTTGATCACCTGCTCGCGGGTATAACCCACCAGATCGTAATCTTGACTGCCCTCGCTCAAATGCACCTCGGCCCGATAGTAACGACGGTTGTTGAGCTCTTTGGAGCCCATGCCGCCACGGGCGAACGACGGCGTGAAATAGCCGCGCATCTGCACCTGGTAGATAAACGGATGCTGATCGCCATGGCCGATCTCCAGACTGACACTGTCATTGACCGGTTCGGGATGAGTAACGACGCTAAGCCCTTTTTCGATGAACACCGCCGACACCTCTTCGATGGCCGGCCGTACTGTCGAATCGAGGAAGCGATACACCTCGTCCCGCGATGGAAAATGCACCGCCTGACTCAGGCGCTGGCGCCAACCACCACGCCGCGAACCGGACACCGGCGCCAGGGAATGCATTTGCGCGATTTGCTTTTGCGATTCCAGATAAAACGCTTTGTGCAGCCCCCACATCATCAATAGCAAGATCAGCGAGAACGGCAGCGAGGTCAGCACCACCGCCGACTTCAGCGCATCAATGCTGCCGGAGAACAGCAGCGCACTGGTCACCAACGCGGTCATCGCGCCCCAGAACACCCGTAGCCATTTCGGCCCGTCTTCATCCGGGCCACCCCCCTTGGCGGACAGCGTCGACAGCACCACGGTGCCGGAGTCAGCGGAAGTGACGAAGAACACGAAACTGATGAACACCGTGACTGCAATCACGGTTTTGCTCCACGGGTAGGTTTCCAGCAACAGGTAAAGGGTCATCGACGGGTTGTCGAGGGCCGACATCCCCAGCGCTGACATGCCGTGATTGAGCACCTGATCGATCGCGCTGTTGCCGAAAATCGACATCCACGCCAGGGTAAAACCCAGCGGAATCAACAGCACGCCGAAGACGAATTCGCGGATGGTCCGGCCACGGGAAATCCGCGCGATGAACAGGCCCACGAACGGCGACCAGGCAATCCACCAGGCCCAATAGAACACTGTCCAGCCACCCAACCAGTCGCTGGGCTTGTCGTAGGCATACAGGTCGAAACTCTTCATCGGCAAGGCGCCGAGGTAATCACCGAGGTTCTGGATCAAGGTGTTGAGCAGGTGCTGCGTGGGGCCGGCGAACAACACGAACAGCAGCAGCGCGCAGGCCAGCAGCATGTTGATGTCGGACATCACCCGCACGCCTTTATCGACGCCCGACACCGCCACAATGATCGCCGCGCCCATCATCAGCGTGATCAGTCCGACTTGAATCCACTGGGTATGGGCGATGCCGAACAGGTAGTCCAGACCCGAGTTAAGGTGCAACACACCAAAGCCCATGTCGGCGCCGAGGCCGAACACCGTGGCGATGATGCCGAAGCCGTCCACCGCGTAACCGATGGGGCCATTGATGCGCTTGCCGATCAGCGGATACAGCGCCGAGCGCAGGGCCAGCGGCAGGTTATGGCGGTAAGCGAAGTAGGCCAGCGCCATGCCGACAAAAGCGAACACCCCCCAACCATGCAGCCCCCAGTGCAGAAACAGAACCTGCATTGCCTGGCGCGCCGCATCCGCCGTGCCCGCCTCGCCTTGCGGCGGCTGCAGCATGTGGGTCAAGGGTTCGGACACGCAGAAGAAAAACAAGGTGATGCTGATCCCGGCGGCGAACAGCATGCCCGCCCAGGACAGGTAACTGAATTCGGGCTCGTCGTGGTCGGCACCGAGTTTGATCTTGCCGTAGCCCGATAACGCGGTGACCACCACGAAGACCAGATACAGGGTCATCGCCAGCAGGTAGTACCAGCCAACCGTGTTGGCCGCCCAGTTTTGCGCCGCCAGAAGCCAGGCACCGGCCTGCTCGGGCATGGCCATGACCACAACGCCGAACAACAGAATGAAGCTCGCCGCGAACCAGAACACCGGCGGGTTCATGCGGACCTGGCCGCTTGAAGGAATTGATGATGCACTCATGAACGGTGCACCTCGAAGGGGTAAATCGTGGCTGTAGAAATCGGACTCAGCAAAGGCAAGCCTCCTGTTGTGAGCGGGCAGCGAACCACCGGTTTAACTTGAATGAACGTTCAAGTTAAACATGGATAGGGTGCTAAGGACTAATCGCAGGGCTGGGCGGTCGTGTTTGAACACTAGCTCAAGCAGGGGTTTGAGGCGGGGTTTGGGGGATTCGCTCAGTGGAGAATTGGCCGAATGCCATTGTCTCTATACAGCTTGAAATCATTCGCGAGCAGGCTCGCTCCCACAATAGGAATGCATTTCCCTGTGGGAGCGAGCCTGTTCGCCAAGAGGCCGGTTCAGTCACCGAAGCTTCAAGACCTTACTTCTGCGTCCCATCATCATGCTGCAGATTCGCCTGGGTCAGGTTACTGCCCGCCGGCACGCTGCGGGTCAGCCAGACGTTACCGCCGATGGTCGAACCCTTGCCGATGGTAATCCGCCCCAGAATCGTCGCCCCGGCGTAGATCACCACATCATCCTCGACAATCGGATGCCGCGGCTGGCCCTTCTGCAACTGACCGTCTTCATCCGCCGGGAAGCGCTTGGCGCCCAAGGTCACGGCCTGATAAATCCGCACCCGCTCGCCAATGATCGCGGTCTCGCCGATCACCACGCCGGTCCCGTGATCAATGAAGAAACTGCGGCCGATCTGCGCGCCGGGGTGAATGTCGATGCCAGTGGCCGAGTGGGCGATTTCCGCGCTGATCCGCGCCAGCAACGGCAGCCCGGCGCGATACAAATGGTGGGCCAGGCGATGGTGAATCACCGCCAGAATGCCCGGATAGCACAACAGCACCTCATCGACGCTGCGCGCCGCCGGATCGCCGTGATACGCCGCCAGCACGTCGGTGTCCAGCAGGCTGCGCAGCCCCGGCAGAGCGAGGGCGAAATCCTGAATGATCTGGATGGTTTTGGCCTCGACCTCGTTCTCGGCCTGGGCACTGTGGCGCGCGGCATAGCGCAATTCGAGTCGCGCCTGGGCCAACAGCGCATTCAACGCGACATCAAGGGTGTGGCCGACGTAGAAGTCTTCACTTTCTTCGCGCAGGTCCACCGGGCCCAGACGCATCGGGAACAGCGCACCACACAAGGCTTCGAGAATCTCCGCCATGGCCGCCCGGGACGGCAACTCGCGACCACCCTGCTCGGTGCTGGCGCGGCCGTTTTGCGCACGCCACTGGTCACGCGCGGTGCGCAGCTGGCTGACGATGGTCTGCAATTGCCAATGGCTGGAACGCTCACTCACGGTAAAAACTCCTCACGGGCGGCCGGACTGTCTGGCCGCACTGACGGCGATTACTTTACGGCAAGGTCCGCGAGCCAAATTAAGAACCAATTGTGCTGTGGTAAGCACCATTGGCTATAAGCGATTGAAGGTTGCCCAGTCTTTTGGGCGTGCCTATAGTCCTTTGATCATTCACGGCCAGTACGGACTCATGATCAAACAACAGCTTGCCCGCTTTAACCGTCTCGACCTGCTCGGTCAGCCCACCGCCCTGGAAAAACTCGAACGTCTGTCGACCTGGCTGGGCCGCGATCTGTACGTCAAACGCGATGACCTGACACCACTGGCCATGGGTGGCAACAAGCTGCGCAAACTCGAATACCTCGCCGCCGACGCCTTGGCCCAGGGTGCCGACACCTTGATCACCGCTGGCGCCCTGCAATCGAACCACGTACGCCAGACTGCCGCGATTGCCGCCAAGCTAGGCCTCGGCTGCGTCGCCCTGCTGGAAAATCCCCTCGGCACCGACGACGCCAACTATGTCGGCAACGGCAATCGGCTGTTGCTGGACCTGTTCGATGCCAAGGTCGAGCAGGTGGAAAACCTCGACAATGCCGACGACCAATTGCACGCCCTGGCTTCTCGTCTGCGCAGCAATGGCAAGAAACCATATCTGGTACCGATTGGTGGCTCCAACGCACTGGGCGCCCTGGGTTACGTGCGTGCCGGGCTGGAACTGGCCGAGCAGATCAAGGACACAGGGCTGAATTTTGCCGCCGTCGTCCTGGCCTCGGGCAGCGCCGGAACACACAGCGGCCTGGCGCTGGCACTGAGCGAAGCGCTGCCGGATTTGCCGGTGATCGGCGTCACGGTTTCGCGCAGCGAAGAAGATCAGTTCCCGAAAGTGCAAAGCCTGGCGGAGCGCACCGCCGAGTTGCTGGGTGTGAACCTGCCGGAGCGTTTCAAGGTCGAGTTGTGGGACGAATATTTCGGGCCGCGCTATGGTGAGCCGAACGCCGGGACATTGGCGGCGGTGAAGCTGGTGGCAAGTCAGGAAGGCCTGCTGCTCGACCCGGTCTACACCGGCAAGGCCATGGCCGGATTGCTCGATGGCATCGGGCGTCAGCGTTTCGATGAAGGGCCGATCATCTTCCTGCACACCGGCGGGGCGCCAGCGTTGTTTGCCTACAAGGATTTTCTGTGACCCTGCAGGAGCAGCCGGTCGACGCTCGAATACTCGCGATGAACGACAGGGCACCCTGGGGTGCCAGGTTGACAGCGTTATCGTTGACGACCATCGCGAGCAAGTTCGCTCCCACAGGAAAAACCCTAAGTATTCAAAATTGGAATAACAAATAGAAAAATCATTATTTTCTATTCTAAAAACGCCATCATATAGTCATGCTATACGCGAATTTCCCGAGAGACGCGTTCGCTGCTTTAAGGCAGGATAGCGCTGTCGTCCAATTCCCGATTTCGCCAACCTTTTTAAAAGCGTCTTCCATAAGAAAACACAGGGGCTTGTCATGAATTTTTCCGCATTACGTCGAAATCTGCTGGTGGGTTCGCTGGGCCTGGCACTGAGCGCTGGCCTGATTGGCCAGGCGGTTGCCGGTGAACAGCTGCAACAGATCAAGGACAAAGGCGTTATCAACGTCGGCCTGGAAGGCACTTACCCGCCATTCAGTTTCGTCGACGCCGACGGCAAACTGGCCGGCTTCGAAGTCGAATTCTCCGAGGCCCTGGCCAAAGAGCTGGGCGTGAAGGTCAAACTGCAACCGACCAAATGGGACGGCATCCTCGCGGCGCTGGAATCCAAGCGTCTGGACGCCGTGATCAACCAGGTGACCATTTCCGAAGAGCGCAAGAAGAAGTATGACTTCTCCGAGCCGTACACCGTTTCCGGGATTCAGGCGCTGACCCTGACCAAGAACAAAGACACCATCAAGACCGCTGCCGACCTGAGTGGCAAGAAAGTCGGCGTAGGCCTGGGCACCAACTACGAGCAGTGGGTCAAAGCCAATGTGCCGGGCGCTGACGTGCGCACCTACGAAGATGATCCGACCAAGTTCCAGGACCTGCGTGTCGGCCGCATCGATGCCATCCTGATCGACCGTCTGGCCGCGCTGGAATACGCCAGGAAGGCCAAGGACACCGCGGCTGCCGGTGAAGCGTTCTCCCGCCAGGAAGCCGGCATTGCCCTGCGCAAAGGCGAGCCTGAGCTGCTGGCAGCTGTGAACAAAGCCATCGACAAGCTGCGTGCCGACGGTACGCTGAAAAAGCTTTCGGAAAAATATTTCAGCGCTGACGTCACTCAATAATGGAAGAGGCTTTTCAACTCGCACTGGACTCCGCGCCCTTCTTGCTGAAGGGCGCGTACTACACAGTGATCTTGAGCCTGGGCGGGATGTTTTTCGGCCTGGTGATGGGGTTCGGCCTGGCGCTTATGCGCCTGTCGCGCTTCAAGCTGGTGAGCTGGATCGCCCGCATCTACGTGTCGTTCTTTCGCGGCACGCCGTTGCTGGTGCAACTGTTCGTGATCTATTACGGCCTGCCGCAATTGGGTCTGGAACTCGATCCGCTGCCGGCGGCCCTGATCGGCTTTTCGCTGAACATGGCTGCCTACGCCTGTGAAATCCTGCGGGCCGCGATCAGCTCCATCGAGCGCGGCCAGTGGGAAGCCGCTGCCAGTATCGGCATGACCCGCGCGCAAACCCTGCGCCGGGCCATCTTGCCGCAGGCGATGCGCACTGCATTGCCGCCGCTGGGCAACAGCTTCATTTCGCTGGTCAAGGACACCGCGCTGGCAGCCACCATCCAGGTGCCGGAGTTGTTCCGTCAGGCACAACTGATCACCGCCCGTACCTTCGAAATTTTCACCATGTACCTTGCCGCCGCGCTGATCTACTGGGTCCTGGCCACGGTGCTGTCGCACCTGCAGAACCAGTTGGAAGCCCGGGTCAATCGGCACGATCTGGAGTCCTGACCCAATGATTGTCGTGGAAAAACTGACAAAGCAGTTCAAGGGTCAAGTCGTGCTCAACGGCATCGATCTGCAAGTGAAGGAAGGTGAGGTCGTGGCTATCATCGGGCCCAGCGGCTCGGGCAAGACCACGTTCCTGCGTTGCCTGAACTTCCTGGAAGAACCCACCAGCGGCCGGATCAAGGTCGGCGACATCGAAATCGATGGCAGCCGTCCATTGAACCAGCAGCAGGGCCTGGTGCGCCGTTTGCGCCAGCACGTGGGCTTCGTGTTCCAGAACTTCAACCTGTTCCCCCATCGCACTGCCCTGGAAAACGTCATCGAAGGCCCTATTGTTGTAAAGAAGGTCCCGCGTGACGATGCCATTGCCCTGGCTAAAAAGCTGTTGGCCAAGGTAGGACTGGCGGGCAAGGAAGACGCGTATCCGCGCCGTCTCTCGGGGGGCCAGCAACAACGCGTGGCGATTGCCCGTGCGCTGGCGATGGAACCGGAAGTGATCCTGTTCGACGAACCGACCTCAGCCCTCGACCCGGAGCTGGTCGGCGAAGTGCTGGCGACTATCCGCGGCCTGGCCGAGGAGAATCGCACCATGGTCATCGTGACCCACGAAATGGCCTTCGCCCGTGATGTGGCTAATCGTGTGGTGTTTTTCGACAAGGGCGTGATCGTCGAACAAGGTGAAGCCAAGGCGCTGTTTGCCAACCCGAAAGAAGAACGCACCAAGCAGTTTCTCAGCAAGTTCCTGAACAACTCACACAGCTGAAAACTTCCTGAAAAAAGTTGTCAACTTCCACGGACGGAAGTTACTACCCTCTCGCAACACCCTACAATTACCGAAGTTGAACAACAGACTTTTTGTCAGCTTGCGCTGTACATATTTATATTTTTCCTGCCTGCACGCCCAGCAATGGCGAACCGCCAAAAGCCTATGACACAGGCACTTCATCCATAACCCCCCCATCACTTATAGTCAACTTCGACGCAACCATAGCGTTTATTAACTTGCCGGCGTAGGAACTTTCTGAATAACACGCGTTTTTGTATCCGGCCAACTCACTCCATTGACACCCCTTCATGCTCGCTCTTATCTAGTCTCCAACCGGCGCCCTTCATTGCGCCCGCTCATTATTTCAACTCAAAGTAATGAACGGCTTTGCTACTGAAACTTCATATCTTCTTTTTTCAGACATGAACTTCGCTGCAAGTCTTCAAGGAGACGTTCCATGACAAGCATTTCGAACCAAGCCAGGCTTGCGGCCCCGACCCTGGCGCAATCTCACAAGACCGACATCAACATCGCCTGCGCCGCGCACTTGCTGATCGACATTGCGCCCTACCCCACAATGGACAAGGGAGACCTGATCGAACTGTTCTGGGACAGCTGCTACGTCGCTTCCCGGGTGCTGACAGCCACTGACGTCGGCCAGCCGGTTCAGCTGCGGGTACCCGAAAGTTTCATCACCAACGGTACCGCACGCATCCACTACCGGATCATGCAGGTGGGCCGAGGCCAGGCGGTGTCAGCCGCCCGGCGCGTGCAGGTCAAACTGGACTGTCCAGGTGGCCAGCCATCAGCCTTGTGCGGCGACGAAAACCAAGGCCTGGCGCCGGTGAGCATTCCCGCAACGATTCGCCGTCAGGGCGTGAATCCGAACCAGATCAAGCGCGGCGTACCGCTGACCATCGAGCCTTATCGGAACATGGCGGTCGACGACGAAATCACCCTGCGCTGGGGCGATGTGCGCATGGATCTGCCAAGGCTCAAGGCGGGCGATGTCGGCAAACCCATCCAGGTCTGGGTGCCGCCGGCGATCATTGTCGAGGCTGGTGAAGATCTGCGGCTGGAGGTGACTTACTGCATTCTCGACCGGGTGGGTAACAACTCGCGCTGGGCGCCGGCGCGGACGTTGAGGATTGGTTTTGCCAACCCATCCCTCAAATTGCCGCCGAAGAAAACGCATAAAGCCCCGAGAAAAACCTGCAACTCACTGTAGGGGCGAAGCTTGCTCGCGATGGACTCCATGCGCCGCGTTCAGCCAGAAAAGACGCGAAATCGTTAACGACCGTCGCGAGCAGCTCCCTCCCAAAGAAGCCGAATCAAACACTGAACTGTTGCTCTGGAAACAAGTGTTTATCTGCATACAGTTCGTGGTGACACACTTCTATATATATTCCCAAAAGTTAGTTCATAAGTTTTTTATAAACGCTTAGGGTATATACACCGGACCACCGGACATTCTTGTTTTCGTTCGCCGCACCGCGGTGCTTCCATAAGATGTGAGGTAGGTATGGTCCGGAACACAATCACCCCAGTGCAGATCGCCAGGGCATTGCGTGTAGCAGCCAAGGAGTGGCGCTGATGTCCAGTCTGGCAGATGCAATCGTCCAGAGTGATCTGGATGTCGCCCCTTTGTTGTTGCCCGCACAAGTGCTGCGCAACGACGCACAAGCCATCAAGGCCGCCCATGAGCTGGCGCAAACCGCCCGCCTGCAAGCGTCCAAACGGGACCAACAGCGCAAGCTGCCATGGTCGGAAATCGAACAGTTCACCCGCAGCGGCCTGGGCAGCATTGCCATCCCGCGCGAGTACGGTGGCCCACAGGTTTCGTTCGTCACCCTCGCGCAGGTTTTCGCGATTATCTCTGCTGCGGATCCGGCCCTCGGGCAGATCCCGCAGAATCAGTTCGGCATCCTGAATCTGGTACTTGGCAGCGCCACCGAGGCGCAGAAAAAACAGCTGTTCAAAAGCGTTCTCGAAGGCTGGCGCATCGGTAATGCCGGGCCTGAGCGCGGAACAAAAAACACCCTTGAGCTCAAGGCGCGCATTACGGCCGACGGCGACGGTTTTGTCCTCAGCGGGCAGAAGTTCTATTCCACCGGTGCGCTGTTCGCGCATTGGGTCGCGGTCAAGGCGCTCAATGACGACGGCAAGCAGGTGTTGGCCTTCGTGCGTCGCGGAACGCCGGGACTGAGGATCGTCGACGACTGGTCCGGCTTCGGTCAGCGCACCACCGCCAGCGGCACGATCTTGCTCAACAACGTGCGGGTCGACGCCGAATTGGTGGTGGATAACTGGAAGATCAACGACAAGCCGAATACCCAAGGCGCCGTCTCGCAACTGATTCAGGCCGCCATCGACGCCGGTATCGCCCGGGGAGCTATCGACGATGCCATTGAATTCGTGAAAACCCGCGCGCGGCCATGGATCGATGCCAACGTTGAGCGGGCCAGCGATGACCTGTACGTGATCGCCGACATCGGCAAACTGAAAATCGAACTGCACGCCGCTGAAGCCTTGCTGCGCAAGGCCGGGCACGTACTCGATCAGGTACATGCCGCGCCGCTCACCGCCGAGTCCGCCGCCCGCGCTTCGATCGCTGTCGCCGAAGCCAAAGTGCTGACCACCGAGATCTCGCTGCTGGCCAGCGAAAAGCTTTTCGAACTGGCTGGCAGCCGCGCCACCCTCGCTGAATTCAACCTCGACCGCCACTGGCGCAACGCACGGGTGCACACCCTGCACGACCCGGTGCGCTGGAAGTACCACGCGGTCGGCGCCTATCACCTGAACGGCACGTTGCCGGCTCGCCATTCCTGGATCTGACGACCAGAACACTTTTGACCAGATCTCTGGAGAACACATGACTCATTCTCAACACGTCGCGGTCATCACCAGCGATGAGCAAGCCCTGATCGTCGCCAACGACCTGGCCGAAGACTTCAAACGCGACAGCGCCCTGCGCGACCGCGAACGCCGGCTGCCACACCCGGAGCTGGAAGTGTTTTCCCGTTCCGGCCTGTGGGGCATCAGCGTGCCCAGGGAGTACGGCGGTGCCGGTGTTTCCAACGTCACGCTGGCCAAGGTCATTGCGCTGATTGCCCGGGCTGACGGTTCGCTCGGCCAGATTCCGCAGAACCATTTCTATGCCCTGGAAGTGCTGCAGGTGAACGGCAGCGAAGAGCAGAAAAAACGCCTGTATGCCGAAGTACTGGCCGGTCAGCGTTTCGGCAACGCCCTGGCCGAACTCGGCACCAAAACCGCCCACGACCGCGTAACCAGCCTCACCCGCGACGGTGACGGCTATCGCATCAACGGTCGCAAGTTCTACGCCACCGGCGCGATTTACGCCCAGCGCATCCCCACCTCGGTAATCGATGAAAACGGTGTGCAGCAACTGGCATTCGTGCCGAGCCACAGCAAGGGCCTGACGGTGATCGACGACTGGAGCGGCTTCGGCCAGCGCACCACCGGCAGCGGTTCGGTGGTGTTCGAAGATGTGTTTGTGGCCGCAGAAGATGTGATCCCGTTCCAGAGCGCCTTCGAGCGCCCGACCCCGGTCGGCCCGCTGGCGCAGATTCTCCATGCCGCCATCGACACCGGCATCGCCCGCGCCGCCTACGAAGATGCGCTGCACTTTGTGCGCACCAAGACCCGGGCATGGATCGACGCTACTCACGAAAAAGCCACTGAAGATCCTTTGACGGTAAAGAGCTTCGGTCACTTGAGCATTCGCCTGCACGCCACCGAGGCCCTGCTGGAGCGCGCCGGTGAATTTCTCGACAGGGCCCAGGCCGACACCACTGCCGAGACTGTCGCCGCGGCCTCGATTGCGGTCGCCGAAGCCCGGGCCATCAGCACCGAAATCTCCCTCGCCGCCGGCACCACACTGTTCGAACTGGCCGGCAGCCAGGCAACCCTGAGCGAACATGGTCTGGATCGGCACTGGCGCAATGCCCGGGTGCACACACTGCATGACCCGGTGCGCTGGAAGTACCACGCCGTGGGCAATTACTACCTCAACGATGAAAACCCGCCATTGCGGGGGACCCTCTGATGGCTGCCGCTAAAAAAAAGATCCGGCTCAACGCGTTCAACATGAACTGCATCGGGCACATCAACCATGGCCTGTGGACACACCCACGGGACACCTCGACTCAGTACAAGACGATCGAATACTGGACCGAACTGGCGCAATTGCTCGAGCGCGGGCTGTTTGACGGCCTGTTCATCGCCGACATCGTCGGCGTCTATGACGTGTACCAGAACTCGGTGGACGTGCCGCTCAAAGAGTCGATCCAGCTGCCGGTCAACGACCCGCTGCTGCTGGTGTCGGCCATGGCGGTTGTGACCAAAAACCTCGGCTTCGGCCTCACCGCCAACCTCACCTACGAGCCGCCGTACCTGTTCGCCCGGCGCATGTCGACGCTGGATCATCTGAGCCGCGGGCGCGTGGGCTGGAACATTGTCACCGGTTACCTCGACAGCGCCGCCAAGGCCATGGGCCTGAGTGAACAGGTCGAGCACGACCGCCGCTACGACCAGGCCGACGAATACCTGGAGGTGCTCTACAAACTCTGGGAAGGCAGCTGGGAAAACGGCGCGGTGCTCAACGACCCGCAGCAGCGTATCTATGCGCAACCGGAGAAGGTGCACAAGGTCGAGCACAAAGGTGAGTTCTATCAGGTCGACGGGTATCACCTGTGCGAGCCGTCGCCGCAACGCACGCCGGTGCTGTTCCAGGCCGGCAGTTCCGATCGCGGCTTGCTGTTCGCCGGACGGCATGCCGAGTGCGTGTTCATCAGCGGCCAGAACAAGCCATCGACCAAGGTGCAGGTGGACAAGGTTCGCGCCAGCGCCGTCGAGGCCGGTCGCAACCCCGAAGACATCAAGGTGTTCATGGGGCTGAACGTGATTGTCGGCGCCACCGAAGAGCTGGCCTGGAAGAAGCACGCCGAGTACCTGAGCTACGCCAGTGCCGAAGCCGGTGTGGCGCATTTCTCGGCGTCCACCGGCATCGATTTCTCCGAGTACGGTATCGACGAGCCGATCCAGTACGTGAAGAGCAACGCCATCCAGTCCGCCACCAAAAACCTGCAAAACAACGACTGGACCCGGCGCAAATTGCTCGAACAACACGCCCTCGGCGGGCGCTACATCACCGTGGTCGGCTCGCCCGAACAAGTCGCGGACGAACTGGAATCGTGGATCGCCGAAACCGGCCTCGACGGCTTCAACCTGACGCGCATTGTCACGCCGGAAAGCTATGTCGATTTCATTGAATGGGTGATTCCGGAGTTGCAGCGTCGGGGGTCGTACAAGACCGCCTATGACGATGGCAGCTTGAGGGAAAAGCTGTTCAACGAAGGGGCGCATTTGCCTGAGCAACACACGGGGTCCGCGTTTCGCCGCTAAAAGCTTCGCGAGCAAGCCCAGACACCACACATTTATGCACTGACTGGAAAACTCATCATGAAAAAGAACGCCTTCTCTCACCCAGTCAAAGCACTGGCCCTGACCCTCGGTCTTTTCAGCGGCATCACTTTCGCCGCCGACGCGCCGCTGAAAATCGGCACCACCGCCGCGTTCGCCATCCCGCTGGAAGCGGCGGTCGAAGAAGCCGGCAAACAAGGCCTGAGCGTCGAACTGGTGGAGTTCACCGACTGGATCGCGCCGAACGTCAGCCTCGCCTCGGGTGACATCGACGTGAACTACTTCCAGCACATCCCGTTCCTGGAAAACGCCAAAGCCGCTTCCGGCTTTGACCTGGTGCCGTTCGCGCCAGGGATCATCAACAACGTCGGCCTGTACTCGAAAAAGTACAAGAGCTTCGATGAACTGCCCGAAGGCGCCAGCGTGGCCATCGCCAACGATCCGATCAACAGCGGTCGCGGTTTGCAGCTGCTGGCCAAGGCCGGTCTGATCACTCTCAAGCCGGGCGTGGGTTACAAGGCCACTGAAGAAGACATCATCGCCAACCCGAAGCAGATCAAGATTCTGCAGGTTGAAGCGGTACAACTGGTGCGCGCCTACGACGACGCCGATCTGGTGCAGGGCTACCCGGCCTATATCCGCCTGGCGAAGACTTTCGATGCTGGCTCGGCGCTGCTGTTCGACGGCCTCGATCACAAGGAATACGTGATTCAGTTCGTGATCCAGCCAAAAAGCAAAACCGACCCGCGCCTGATCAAGTTCGTCGACATCTACCAGCATTCGCCCGCTGTTCGCGCCGCCTTGGATAAAGCCCATGGCAAGCTCTATCAAGCCGGTTGGGAGAGCTGAACATGACGGCTGCGACCCAGCTGCGACTGGACATTCCAGCGCCCCACATTGCAGAACAAACCGAACTGCGCCCCGAGCTCAATCGTGCCCATGTCCGCTTCATCGGCCTGGGTAAAACCTACGACGGCCAGCAAGGCCCGGTGGCAGCCCTGCACGGCATCGACCTGGCGATCCAGCGCGGTGAAGTGTTCGGCATCATCGGCCGCAGCGGCGCCGGCAAGTCGTCGCTGATTCGTACCATCAACCGCCTCGAACAACCGAGCAGCGGCCGGGTGTTGATCGATCAGGTGGACATCGGCGAGTTCGATGAGGACCGACTGGTGAAACTGCGTCGGCGCATCGGCATGATCTTCCAGCACTTCAATCTCATGTCGGCCAAGACCGTTTGGCAGAACGTCGAATTGCCGCTGAAAGTCGCTGGCGTACCCAAGGAACAGCGCGACCGAAAGGTCCGTGAGCTGCTGGAACTGGTGGGCCTGGAAGCGAAACACAAGGCCTACCCGGCACAGCTCTCCGGTGGCCAGAAACAGCGTGTCGGCATCGCCCGCGCGCTGGTTCATGATCCGGCGATTCTGCTCTGCGATGAGGCCACTTCGGCGCTGGATCCAGAGACCACACAATCGATCCTCGGCCTGCTGCGCGAGATCAACCGGCGCCTGGGCCTGACCATCATTTTGATCACCCATGAGATGGCCGTGATCCGCGAGATCTGTGATCGCGTCGTCGTCCTCGAACGCGGGCGTGTGGTGGAACAGGGACCGGTCTGGGAAGTCTTCGGCAACCCGCAGCACGAGGTCAGCAAGACGCTGCTCGCCCCGTTGCAGCATGCCCTGCCGTCGGAGCTGCAAAGCCGCTTGCAGGCGCAACAGCAGTCCTCGGATAACGCCATCGTACTGCGCCTGCAATTCACGGGTTCGGCGCAGGACGAGCCGGACATTGCCGCCCTGTTCAGCGCCCTCGGTGGCCGCGTGCGCTTGCTGCAAGGTGGCGTGGAACGGATTCAGGGCCATGCACTGGGGCAACTGCTGCTGGCGGTGACCGGTTCGCCTCTCGCTGCTGAACAGTTGCGTCAGCGTGCCGGTCAATGGGCGCAGCAAGTGGAGGTGTTGGGCTATGTGGTTTGATCGCTTGCTGCTGGGCTTCGTCGATACGTTTCTGATGGTCGGCGTGTCATCGCTGATCGCGCTGCTGGCGGGCATTCCGTTGGCGGTGATTCTGGTCACCAGTTCCAAGGGTGGCATCTACGAGGCGCCGACGGTGAATCGTGTGCTGGGTGCGTTCGTGAACCTGTTCCGCTCGATTCCGTTTTTGATTTTGATGGTGGCGCTGATTCCGTTCACCCGGTTGATCGTCGGTACCACCTACGGAGTGTGGGCAGCTGTAGTGCCACTGACCATCGCCGCCACACCGTTCTTCGCGCGAATTGCCGAAGTCAGTTTGCGCGAGGTGGATCATGGCTTGATCGAAGCGGCACAGGCCATGGGCTGCCGACGTGGGCACATTGTTTGGCATGTGTTGTTGCCCGAGGCGCTGCCAGGGATTGTCGGCGGTTTCACCATCACCCTGGTGACCATGATCAATTCCTCAGCCATGGCCGGGGCGATTGGCGCCGGCGGGCTGGGCGACATTGCCTATCGGTACGGGTATCAACGCTTTGACAGCCAGATCATGTTGACCGTGATTGTGTTGCTGGTGGCGTTGGTGGCGGTGATTCAGCTGGGTGGGGATCGGTTGGCGCGCGGGCTCAACAAGCGTTGAGCGGTGATATTTCGCACAGAAAAATCAGTGTTTCCGAAGGCCAGATCCCTTTCCTTTGCAGGACATTTCCTAGATTATTCCGCTCGCTTGCGCCTGCCAGATCCGGTGGCTAGTCTCGGTCCGTCACTGCTCATCAGTGATCGGGTTTAGTAGCCCCGGACAATAGGTGCATAGCAAGTCCATGCTCGGCAATTCTTGCCGCATGCAAAATGGTAGCTGTGCGTGGGGCATCTTCGGATGCACCGGTTTTCCTATTGACCGGCCTACTACCCGCGCACAGCCACCACCCAATCGTTTAGTAGGCGGTAAGTGATGGCTCCCATGCAGCAATAGGAGCAACACTCATGGAAAAATCCGTTCCCGATCCACCAGAAAACCCCTCCAACGAAGCCGTCACCGACGACCTGCTCAGAGACCGCTCCGCCCTCTACCGCGCCATCGACTTTTACCTCACTGGCGATCAACCCTCCCCCCCCGATGAACTGCGGTTCTACAACGTCAGCAAGGACGTGAGCTTCGAAGACACTCAACTCTACATCGCGGATCTGCTGCGCTGTGCCTCGGTGACGGCGTACCAGTGTGGTGACCATCTCAAGGGTGCCGACCGGGCCATGGTGTTTTCGGTGTGGCATTTGCTGGAGATCGCCAAAGCGATGGTTGATCGGTCCATTGAGTGTTTGGGGATGAAGCAAGGCTGAGTATGGCTTGAGCCATTCGTTTGTCAGCACCACTGCCATCGCGGGCAAGCCCGCTCCCACAGTGATCTTCAGTGAACACAAAACTTGTGTACCGCCCAGAACCCTGTGGGAGCGAGCCTGCTCGCGATGGGCTGCTCAGCAGCCCCGAACCTGATGGCGTATATTCGGCAGATATCAATCGCCTGTGCAGCCACCATGAAACAGACCCCCACCGACCTCCAACAGATCACCGCCACCACCTTGGCCCATTACAACTCGGTAGCCGAGGGGTTTCGTGAAGGGACCCGTGATCACGATGTCAGCCAGAACATCGATGCGTTGTTGCGGCATATTCAAGGCGAGGCGCCGTTCGATATTCTCGATTTCGGCTGTGGGCCGGGGCGTGATTTGCAGACCTTCACCCGCATGGGCCACAAGGCTGTAGGTCTCGACGGTTCGGAAAAGCTCGCGCAGATGGCCCGTGAGGACAGTGGGTGCGAGGTCTGGCAGCAGGACTTTTTGAAACTCGATCTACCGGCCGAACGCTTCGATGGGATCTTTGCCAATGCGGTGTTGTTTCACGTCCCGCGTCAGGAGTTGCCGAGGGTGTTGAAGCAGCTACGAGCGGCGTTGAAGCCCGGTGGCGTGTTGTTCAGTTCCAATCCCCGTGGCGAAAATCAGGAAGGCTGGAATGGGGCGCGTTATGGGGCCTATCACGATCTGGCGGCGTGGCAACAGTTGCTGACCGAGGCGGGGTTTGTGGAGCTGGAACATTACTACCGGCCGGCGGGGTTGCCGCGCGAGCAGCAGCCTTGGTTGGCGAGTGTCTGGCGTAAGGTATAGAGAACTGAAATTAGCGTTGTCTGTACTGACGCTTTCGCGAGCAAGCCCGCTCCCACCTTTGATCGAGTTATCCAGACGAACGCGGTCAAATGTGGGAGCGAGCCTGCTCGCGAAGCTCTTCAGGGCATGGACGATGCCTGATACTTCAATACGGCTCCATCTGCCACAAATGCAGTGATGCCCTGCCCCGCCAGCCGCTGACCTTCAACCTCACGTTCACGCGCGTCAAAATTGGCCACCAGCCGCGTGCCATCGGCAAAAGTGGTCTGCTGCACCAGGCGATCCTCACTCAACCACCGAAAGTCGATCATCGCTTGGGTCGCCAGGCGCTCGTGCAGGGGCCGAAAGAAGGCATCCTGGCGCGCCATCAGCGGCAGCCGTTGCTTGAGCGTTTCGGCGCTGAGGTGAAACAGCGGCGGTACGTTGTAGAGCAACTGAGCCAGTTCGTTTTCGACCCGCACATTGCTCAGCTTCAGACTGTCGAACAACCAGTGATGGGAAGTGATGACCGAGCCGTGGAACACCGCCTGATAGAGCGGCAATCGCGTCTGCGGCGCAAAGTGCACCGTGCGGTAAGGTTCCTTGAGCGGCACGTTTTTGAAGAAAACCTGCGGTTGTTCATTGGGAAACCAGCGGCCCAGGAAATAGGGCGAATTCGGATGCTTGCTCATGTCCGGATCACCCCAGCCGATCACCGGTGTCTGCATGCCGTGAGCAAACACTACGCCTTGGGCCGTTGTGGCGTTGCCATCCTCGGAGCCTGTTGGCAGCTTCAAGGTTTCATTGACCCAGCGCGACGCGTCGATATTACCCTCGGCATTTTGAGCCTGGGTCAAGGGGGCCCCAGGTCGATAGCTGTCGAACAGCATGCCGGTGGCATAGGCATCGAGAAACCAGCTGTTGAAATTCGCGCGCGCCTGTACGGCCTTGATACGGGCCTCAAGCAATGGTCGTACACAACGCGGATCGGTGTAATGCCCCGATTGCTGAAAACCGCTTTTGAACCGCCCACCGCTCAAGACAATCGCACATTCCCGGTTGGCCCGAGAACCCAGGTGCGCCGTGGTCCAGTCCGGATTTTCACGGGCACTGAGCGCGGTTTCATAGGCATCGTACGGCGCCAGCAAATACCCTTGCGCGACAGCCTCGCGCACTGCCTCGGGATGCCAGAGACCGCCCTCCCAGCCCTCGCCGAGGCCTATCCAGAGCCGCGATAGCCCTGCCGCTTGCAGCTGTTCAAACGTGCGCCTCGACAAACTGCTGCCCCAACGTTCAGGGCCGTCGGTGAGTGCTTCGGCGAACTCACTGGCCAACTCCCTGCGCAACTGGCCGTAACCCTCGGCGAGTTTCTGCATGTCCGGCTCGACGACAGCCTGCCAGCCCTTTCGCACCAAGGTGTTGAGCGCGCCGTTAAGGCCGCGCAGCACTGTCGTTTGTTGATAACGGTTCAGCGGCGCTTGCACGACGCCGAGCATCTTGCGGCTTTCAATATCTAAGCTGCCTCGCAATTTGCCGGCCAGCGCCCCGTCGCCTCGCAACAGGGTCAACAACGCCGACCAGCTGCGCACGTCGTTCGGTCCGAGCAGGTCGTTGCCCCACAAATAAACATGAGTGGCGCCCAGCAGCTTGTTGGCTTCGGGTGTCTTCAGCAGTTTGTCGCTCAAGGTTTCGTATTGCCCGTTGTCGACCAACCATTGCCGATAACGCTTGGCCCCGGCCAACAGATCGGCATCCCCCAATGACAGCTTGAACGTCAGCGGAGCATCAGGCTCAAGTGAGGTGAATTGGTGATGGGTCGCCAGGACAAGAGCATTGTTTTCGGCGCTGAACGTCAGGCGATTGTTGTAGGGGTTGGTCATCAGCCAATTCAACGTGAACCCGCCGTGATCGACGCCCCAAAGGGGCAGGCTCAGATCCTGGGTGGTGTTGACTTCACCTTGATCAAGAAGGAACTTCTGCCAGCGCGCGTCACCCGCCGGTACGTAGCGCCCCTCGGCCAATGGCCAGATCAAGCCTTTGCCCATGGCATGGCCCGGTTGTTCGAGAAATTTCAGTTCTCCGGGATCGCGGGCCGTGATGGACAGCGACAGGTCTCGCTGATCGAGGACGGCACTGAGGGTCCAGGCCGCGTCGTCCCATTGCCAGTCCAGGCGATGAGCACTTTGTTTGAGTTCGCCGACCTTGTGCCTGACACCCCCCGTCGAAGCTTGCACGGGCAGGTGTTGCGCGGGAGTGACGCGGATGGCCAGCGTGGCGGGGTCCAGCTCGACGCGCCACAACGGGTTTTCCAGCACGTTGGCGGCCAGTGTCGAGGATGAAAACAGGAGAACGCCTAACAACAGCCCCCAACACAAACGACGGGTAATCCGTGACATCGAAATCCCTCCTCCTTTTGGAAAAGAGACCGTACCGAAACGCTCTGGCGCTGTAAGTAGGACCGTTCCCAAAATTTTTTTCGGGAACCATCGGCACAGCGTTGCCAGCGATGAGCACGCAGCGCTCGCCTTTAAGCCACTTCTTTCTTCGGCTCGCGAATCTTGTACCAGGCCACGTACAGCGCCGGCAGAAACAGCAGCGTCAGCAAGGTGGCGATGATAATGCCGCCAATCATCGCGTAAGCCATCGGCCCCCAGAACACTTCCCGGGCAATCGGGATCATGCCCAGGCTCGCCGCCGCCGCGGTCAGCAGGATCGGGCGACGGCGGTGTTCCGTCGCCTCCATCACCGCATCCCACTGCGAATACCCTTCGCTGACGAACGCATCGATCTGGGTTACCAGAATCACCGAGTTGCGGATGATGATGCCGATCAGCGCCAGGATCCCCAGAATCGCCACAAAGCCCATCGGCGTTCCCGTCGGTACCAACGCCAGCACCACACCGATCAACCCCAGCGGCGCGACGCTAGCCACCAGGAACAGCTTCTGCACACTGTGCAATTGGATCATCAGGAAAGTCGCCATCAAAAACAGCATCAACGGTACCACCTTGGCGATCGGCCCCTGGGCCTTGTTGCTTTCCTCCACGGTACCGCCGGTGGCAACCGTGTAGCCCACCGGTAGACTCGCGGCGAATTTGTCGATGTCAGGTTTGAGCTGCGTCACCAAGTCGGTTGGCTGAATGTCACCAAGCAGCGTGGCCTTGATGGTTATGGTGGGTTTGCGATCACGGCGCCACACCAACGGCTGCTCGAGTTCGTAGCGCACGGTGGCAAACGCCAGCAGCGGAATCGACGTGCCGCCAGGTGTGACGATCTGCAGGTTCTGCAAGGTTTCCGGCGAGCCCCGCTCGGCGTCCACCGCACGACCGACCACGTTGATCAGGTAGATGTCATCGTCGACCTGGGTCACCGTCGAGCCGCTGACAATGCTGTTCATCAGGTTCGCCACGTCCTCGGACGACAGGCCGAGCTGGCGTGCCTTGTCCTGGGCGATGTCGATGCGCAAGACCTTGCCCGGCTCGTTCCAGTCAAAAATGATCTCGCCGATGTGCGGGCTCTTGTCCAGTTCGCTGGCCAGGTCGATGGCGTGTTTGCGCACCTGGTCGATGTCTTTTCCACTGACACGGTACTGGATTGGCCGCCCGACCGGCGGCCCCATTTCCAGCGCCTGCACGTAGCTGCCGATGCCGACGAAATCCTTGCGCAGGCGCTCGCGCAGGCGGTCGCTGAGGGCTTTGCGTGCCTCGAAGTCTTTGCTGACGATCACCAGTTGCGCGTAGTACGGATTCTGCAATTGCTGATCCAGAGGCAGGTAGAAACGAATCGCGCCCTGACCGATGTAGGTGCTCCAGCGCACGATGTCCGGGTCGCCCTTGAGCGTCGCTTCGAGCTTGTCCACGGCTTTGCGGGTTTCATCGATGGAGGCGTTTTGCGGCAGGTTCAGGTCCAGCAGGATTTCCGGGCGATCCGAGGACGGGAAAAACTGGTTCTGCACAAAACGCATGCCCACCACTGACAGCAAGAACAGCAGCACGGTGATGCCGATGGCCCACCATCGATTGCGCATGCTCCACAGCAATCCGCTGTTGAAAGCCCGCCCGAGACGCCCTGGCTCAGCCGAGTGCGGCTTCACATTGGCGCTCAGAATGTGCACGCCGATCACCGGGGCGAACAGCACCGCGACAATCCATGAGACGAGCATCGCCACGGCAATCACCGCAAACAGGGTAAAGGTGTATTCGCCGGCAGAGCTGGCGTTGAGGCCAATGGGCACGAAGCCGGCCACGGTCACCAGGGTACCGGTGAGCATCGGAAATGCCGTGGAGGTATAGGCGAAGGTTGCCGCCTGCTCCTTGGTATCGCCCAGCTCCAGGCGCGAGACCATCATTTCGACGGTGATCATCGCATCGTCCACCAACAGACCCAAAGCAATGATCAACGCCCCGAGGGAAATCCGCTGCATGGTGATGCCGCTGTATTCCATGAACACGAACACCATCGCCAGTACCAGCGGGATCGAACACGCCACCACTAACCCGGCGCGCATACCCAGGCTGACGAAGCTGACCACCAGCACGATCACCACCGCCTCGAACAATGCGCTGGTGAAGCCGCCGACGGCCTCTTCCACCACTTGGGCCTGGTCGGAAACGGTGTGCACTCCGACGCCGACGGGCAAGTCGACGGTCAGGTCGATCATGCGCTGGTGCAGCGCCTTGCCGAAGACTTGAATGTTGCCGCCCTTCTGCATGGCAATGGCTAGGCCGATGGCCTGCTGGCCGTTGTAGCGAAACTCCGGGCTCATCGGATCAACGTAGCCACGGCGGATGTCAGCGACGTCGGCCAGTCGGTAGAACCGGTCATTGAGCCGCAGGTTGACGTTGGCCAGGTCTTTTTCGGACGCGAACTGCCCGGACGTGCGCACGGAAATCCGCTCGGGTCCCGCCTCGATTACCCCGGCCGGGGTCACGGTGTTCTGGGCTTGCAGGCTCTGCAATACCTGGCGTTCATCAATGCCCAGCGCCGCCAGTTTGCGCGTGGAAAAATTCAGGTAAAGGACCTCGTCCTGCTGACCGACCATCTCGATCTTGCCCAGCCCCGGCACGTCACGGATTTCGGCGCGGGCCTGCTCGACATAGTCACGCAACTGGCGCATCGACAAACCGTCGGCCGTGAAGGCGTAGACCGAGCCGAATACGTCACCGAATTCGTCGTTGAACGACGGCCCCTGAATACCCTGGGGAAACTGGCCTTTGATGTCGCCGATTTTCTTGCGCACCTGGTACCAGATTTCCGGAATGTCCTTGGCCTTGGTGGTGTCGCGCAAGTTCACGTAGACCGTGGATTCGCCCGGGCGGGTGTAGCTTTTCACGTAGTCGAGGGAGTCGAGCTCTTCGAGTTTTTTCTCGATACGGTCGGTGATTTGCTTGAGGGTTTCTTCCTGGGTCGCACCGGGCCAGCGGCTCTGGATCACCATGGTTTTGATGGTGAACGAAGGATCCTCCTCGCGGCCCAGGTTCATGTAGGAGAACACGCCCATCAGCAGGCCGACGAACATCAGGTACCAGACGAACGACTGATGCTTGAGCGCCCATTCGGATAAGTTGAAACTCCCTTTCATTGCGGGCTGTCCTCATCGACTTTCACTTTTTGCCCCGGTTTGAGGCTGTTCACACCGGCTGTGACCACACGTTCGCCGGACTTCACACCGTTGGCCAGCACCACGCTGCTGTCGGTGCGACGGATGAGGATGACATCTCGAGGGAACACGGTTTGCGCATTGGGATCGATTACCCAGATCCGGTGTTTGCCTTCGACCTCCTGCAATGCGCTCACAGGCACTTCGATGCGGGGTTTGACCGCTGAGCTCAGGGTCACGCTGATCGCCGTGCCCAGGCGGAACGCGGTCGGTGTCTCGGCCAGGGTCAGGCGTGCGCGTCGGGTGCGGGTGGTGCTTTCGGCCTGGGGTTCGATTTCCCGCACGATGGCCGTGGTATTGATCTGTGGGTTCAGTTGCGAGGCAACTTGAAACACCACGCCTGCGGGCAACTGGTCGACCAGGGTGTCCGGCAGATCGATCACCGCTTCCTTGATGTCCGGTTGTGCGAGGGTCACCACTTGCTGGCCAGCGGTGACGGTTTGCCCGGCCTCGGCATTCCATGCGGTGACCACAGCCTTGTGGTCGGCGCGCAGCTCAACGTAGTTGAGCTGATCCCTGGCCTGATTGACCGCAGCCCGGGCCTGATCGAGGGACGCCTGGGTGGTTTTCAGATCGGTCTGTGCGGCATCGAGCTGCGCCTGTGAGCCGACACCACGATCGAACAATTCCTGTTGCCGCCGGGCATTGGCCTGGGCATTGATGAATTGCGCCTGAACGCTCGCCAGATTGCCCTCGGCCGAACGCAACTGGTTCTGTTGATCGGTGGGATCAAGGGAGGCGAGCAAGGCGCCCTTTTCGACTTCCGCACCGACATCGACGCTGCGGCTGGCAATGCGCCCCGGCACCCGGAAGCCGACATTGCTTTCGTAACGAGCCTGGATGTTGCCGGCAAAACGCCCGAGGTTTTCCTCACCCAGGGTCCGGACTTCGACCGATAGCACCGGCCGCACTGTTTGCGCCGGCGGTTCCTCTTTCGAACAGCCCACCAACAACACACCGGTAAAAACCCATAACAGAGACTTCATGGTTGAGTCTCCGTGGCCAGGTCCTTGTAGGTGTTCTCGGCAATCTCCACCGTCACGCCGGGGTGCAATAACTGACCACCGGCGACGACCACTTTTTCGCCACCGTTCAGACCGGCGCTGATGATGACTTTACCGGTCAGATAGCGGCCGACGGTGACCGGGTGCAATTGCGCCTTACCCTCCCCGTCCACCAACCACACGGCGGGATCGCTGACTTTTTTGGTCAGCGCCGACCACGGCAACTGCACGGCGGCTTTGCCGCCAGTCGTGCCGGTTGCACTCACCACCGAGCCCAATTGCATGCCTGGGGGCAAGCTGTCCAGGGTGACTTTGACCTGCACGGTACCTGTCTGCTCGGAGACTGCCGGGGTGATTTCGCGCACGTTGCCGGTGGTTTTGATCGCCGGGTTATCGAGCAGGCTGACCACCACCGATCGGTCCGTCGGCGGTTCGATCAGCAGCGACTCGTAGACATTGAACACCGCGTCGCGCTCACCGTCCTGGGCCAGACTGAAAATCGGCACCGTGGCCTGTACCACCTGGCCGACCTCGGCCTGACGCGCGGTGATCACACCCGGTGCATCGGATATCAACGCGGTATAGCTCAGTTGTTCACGGGCATTGGCCAACTGCGCCTGGGCCGCCGCCAGCGAACTCTGGCTGCTGCGCAACGCCGCTTGTGCCGAGTCATATTCGCTTTGGCTTGTGTAGCCCTTGGGCAGCAGTTTTTGCTGACGCACGAAAGACGCAGCGTTCTGTTTGACCTTGGCCTGCTCGGCGACGACCTGGGCCATCGCCGAGTCAACGTTGGTTTGCAGGTCTTTGGGATCGAGCCGGGCGAGTACCTGTTTGGCGGAAACCCGGTCCCCCACATCGACCGTCCGCTGGATAATCTTGCCGCCAACGCGGAATGACAGCTCGGTCTGCACCCGCGCCTGAACATCACCGGTCAAGGTGACGCTGGCGGCGTAATCAGCCGGCGTCACCTCCTGCACGAACACCCGTGGCCGGTCCTTTTCGACGGGTTTCTCCTCACTGCAAGCGCTCAGCAAGGCCAACAGGCTCAGGCCAAACGCCATTTTCAATCCGGGACCAGCCATGCAGACTCCTTTGCGTTTTACGGGCGCGATTCGTCTGTCAGCTTAGAACAGGGTTTCAGGGGCGCACCCGATGCGGGTCAAAAAAGTCCGGGGTTAACGGTTTCTTGGTCGTCTGGCTCCGGCATTACACAGATCGCCTGCGAATATCCCTGGCCGTCGTTCCTACGCTGTCGCGGGGATTTTGCGGAAAGAGAAATTTTGGAGCATCCGTCGGACTGGCTGTCAGGGGAGGAGCTGTTGCTCCCGCAAATGGGTCTGGGGTCTGAGGCGGTGCGGTAGGTCTAGGCGAAGATGGCGTTTGGGCGTTCACTGCACGCCCTTTGTTCTCTACAAAACCCTTCAATGCAGGAATGGTTTTCGGATCACGCGCAGCCCATGCAGATCCCACTCTGCCCACCACAGCACCGGCCATGAAGGCCGCCGATATGATAGATAGAGGTCGCAGCAGCGCAGACTCACTGTCGACGGCGGCGATGATCGCGCTTGCTAAACCCGTTACGCCAAACCCTAGGCCAATGACTCCGGCAATTGCGGAAGATGCCGCGCCAAATGCAGGCTTGGCAGCCAATTGAAATACGCCACCGTTTGCTAACGCACTGTTGGCTAGCTTGAAAGGGATGACCGGTTTCAATGCGATGACTGAACTGGCGAAGGTACTGCTGCTTACAAAAAGCCTCAGGATGCTGTCGAGGGCAAACTGTCCCGTCGGATCACAGAAATTCACCGGATCCCCCTGACAATACGCATACGCATTCCACCCGCCTCGCCCGAACGAACTCAACCGGTCCGGACTGTTGAACCGCATCAGCACCGGGTTGAACGCCCGATGCCCATTGCCCAGCAAATAATGCCTGGTGACCCGATCGACCGCCTCGCCGTTGAAGCCCAGCAAACTGCCAAACCCGCTCTCGGCCCGTCGATGACCGTAGGCTGTATAAACCTGACGCGTCGCTCCACCCGGCCCGGTGACCTGCAATACGGAACGCTGCTGATCAGTGGTCAGCAGCTGACTATCAAGCACACCACCCTCGCATGATTGCAGCGCCAGCAGTTGCTTGTCGTACTGGAACACGTTCCGGCTGACCTGGCCTTGCAGTTCGGTCGTAAGATGTTCGTGGCGGTAAAATCGTTGCAGTTCTTGCTGTCCTGCAAGTTCACACCCGATCAGTTGGTCCAGAGCGTTATAGCGATAGCGGCACAATTCTGTTTTCAGCATCAGGAGTACCTCCCTCCGATGCAGCTTGCACTGTCCGAAAGTGAAGGGCACCTATCAGAACTGCTAGTCATGCATGGAAAATTGTTTCGCCAACTCGCCATGCCAGCGCAAGAAAGCTATTTTCCCTGCACTGCAAAAACCGTTGGATGCGGTAGAACAAGCCTAAGGAAGCACCCATGCTCAAGACCCTCGCGGTGGCCAATTACCGCTCGATCAACAAACTGGTGATCCCGCTGGGTCAGTTGAATCTGATTACCGGCCCCAACGGCAGCGGCAAATCCAATCTCTACCGGGCACTGCGCCTGCTGGCGGAAACCGCTCAGGGCGGAGTGGTCAATGCACTGGCCCGCGAGGGCGGACTGGATTCAACCTTTTGGGCCGGTCCGCAAACCCTCTCGCGACGCATGCGCAATGGTGAAGTGCCGATTGAGTCGACCGTACGACACGGTCCCAAACGCCTGCGCCTGGGGTTCGCCAGCGATGATTTCAGCTACTCGATTGCCCTCGGATTGCCCGAGCCGAGCCGGTCAGCATTCTCCCTGGACCCGGAAATAAAAAAGGAATGCATCTGGTCCGGACCGTTTTACCGCCCAGCCAGTCTGCTGGTAGATCGCGACGGCCCGATGATCCGCGCCCGGGCCAATCGTAGCTGGGACGTGCTGGCTCAACACACGCCGAATTTCGATAGCCTGTTCGACCAGATTGGCAGTCTGCGTAGCTCGCCGGAAGTCCTGCAAATGCGCGAGTTCATCCGTCGCTGGCGCTTCTACGATCACTTTCGCAGCGACGCCGACGCCCTAGTGCGCCAGCCACAACTGGGCACTCGCACCCCTGTGCTGCACCACGATGGAAGAGACTTGGCGGCGGCATTGCAGACCATCATCGAGATCGGCGACCCCGAAGCACTTCAGAGTGCAATCAGCGACGCGTTTCCCGGTGCACGACTGCATATCCAGCCGCTGGCCGGCGGACGCTTTGCCATTGAGTTTTATCAGGAAGGCTTGCTGCGGCCGTTGTCGGCGGCTGAGCTGTCGGACGGGACGTTGCGTTACTTATTACTGGTGGCGGCGCTGTTGACGCCGCGGCCACCGACTTTGATGGTGCTGAACGAACCGGAAACCAGCCTGCATCCGGACCTGCTGCCAGCGCTGGCGAGGCTGATTATCCGCACGTCGGAGCAGTGTCAGGTGTGGGTGGTGTCCCATGCCCGACGGTTGATTTCGGCGCTGCAAGAGGACCCGGAATGCAATTGCATCGTGCTGGAAAAAAACTTGGGGCAAACCGGAATGGTCGGGCAGCGAATGCTGGATGAACCGGCGTGGTACTGGCCCGACTGAGGGGCGCCTGGCAAAGCTTCGCAAAGACTACTGTCTTTCGGCATTTGCCGAGGCGACGTAAGACGGCTATTTTCCCTTGCGCCGTAGGACGGATCTTTATTTCAGACTCCCCCTCCAAGGACGGACCACTTTTGGCCAGACTCCCCGGCCGAACCATCACAAGGAAGAGAACATGGCAGACGTGAAAGTGCCCCAACCGATGAATTCGCAAGACATCGTCAAATGGCTGGTTGCGTTGCGCAGGGCGTTGAAGGCCGGGATGGCTTGACCTGTTTCGTGAAATCGCTCCCACATGAATTTTGCAGGCAATAAAAAACGCCGACGCTCATACCAGCCGTCGGCGTTGGAAACCTTTAAGGGGTTTACCTCGCGAATCAGAACGCTGGCAATACCGCGCCGTTGTACTTCTTCTCGATGAAAGCTTTCACTTCCGGGCTGGTCAGGGCTTTGGCCAGTTTCTGGATGGCAACGCTGTCCTTGTTGTCTGGACGAGCCACCAGGAAGTTCACGTAAGGCGAATCCGCGCCTTCGATCACCAGCGCATCTTTAGCCGGGTTCAGGCCTGCCTCCAGCGCGTAGTTGGTGTTGATCATGTCCAGGTCGACCTGGTCCAGCACACGCGGCAGCATGGCGGACTCAAGCTCCTTGAATTTGAAGTTGTGCGGGTTCTTGGCGATGTCTTTCGGGGTCGCCAGGGCGTTTTTCGGGTCTTTCAACTCGATCAGGCCAGCCTTCTGCAGCAGGATCAGGGCACGGCCGCTGTTGCTGCCTTCGTTAGGGATGGCAATGGTCGCGCCGTCTTTGAGCTCGGCCAGGGTTTTGACTTTCTTCGAGTAGCCACCGAAGGGTTCAACGTGAACACCGATCACGGTTTCCAGGTGAGTGCCTTTGCCTTCGTTGAAGCTTTTCAGGTACGGCAGGGTCTGGAAGTAGTTGGCGTCCAGACGCTTCTGGTCGACCTGCACGTTCGGTTGAACGTAGTCGGTGAAGACTTTGATTTCCAGATCCACGCCTTCTTTGGCGAGGGTTGGCTTGATCAGTTCCAGAATTTCGGCGTGTGGAATCGGGGTTGCCGCAACCACCAGTTTCTCGCCAGCCTGGGCCAGGCCCGCGGTCAGGGCAGCCGCCAGTGCGGTGAACAACAGAACCTTTTTCATGCAGTGTCCTTATCGAAAATCACAGTCGCTTGTGGCGACGGCTTTAAATACAAGTGCCATTCATATGCTATCGCTGGCGTGATGCGGACAATACCGGGATTTTTTATTCCCGAACAATATCTTTTATTCACTTTCATATTCCATTTTGTTCATAAAGCAGCCGACCGCTCTAGCCCGTGGGTTCGACGATATAGACGGGAACAACGCTTGCTCTACAGAAAGCGGGCGACGTCCTTAAGTATTTGTTTCAAGACTTCTTTTTCGGCATCCGAGGCATTGCCAAGAATCTGTTCGAGCTGCTGTTCAATCCGTCCCAGCCCCTCATCCGGCAAATTCAGATGCTCCGGCAAAATTTCATCGCCCGTACTCACCAGCAACGCAAAGTGAATGACGTTTTCCAGCTCGCGGGTATTGCCCGGCCAGCTGTGTCGTTCCAGCACGCGTTGCGCGGCTTCGCTGATCAGCGGCACCGGCAGGTCCAGGCGTTGGCTGTAGATGCCGAGAAAGTACTCGGCCAACGACAGGATATCGCCGACCCGGTCGCGCAATGCCGGCAGCTCGAGCTGACCTTCGCTGAGGTAGTGATAAAGCCGCTCATGGAATTTGCCGGCGGCGACAGCCTGGGCCAGGTCAATGCTGGTGGCGGCGACCAGACGCACATCCACCGGGCTCGGCTGGTGCGCACCGACACGGGTGACTTCGTGATTTTCCAGGGCGGCAAGCAATTTGATCTGAATGGGCAACGGCAAATCGCCGATCTCGTCCAGGTACAAGGTGCCGCCGTTGGCCGAACCGAACCAGCCGGCACGGCTGCTGGCCGATCCGTTGAAGCTGCCGGCGGCATAACCGAACAATTCGGCGTCGGCGTAGGTCGGGCTGATCGCGCCGCAGTTGACCGAGACAAATAGCCCGCCGCGATCACTGGCACGATGGATATGCCGCGCCAGCAACTCCTTGCCGGTGCCGGTTTCCCCCCGGATCAGCACCGAGATCGAACGCGGTGCCAGTTGTTCCAGCTCCTGGCGCAATTGCCGCGAGCGCGGGTCGACGAACACCAGCGCCTTGGCGCGGATGCTCAGGGGACTTTTTTCGGCGTCGGGAAAGGTCAGCAGCGGCTGACCGAAGGTTTCAAAACTCATGGCAGACTCCCGCCCCAAACCGCCGGGGGACGGGGGCGTTTAAAAAGTTGAAAGTTTCAAGCGCGGCGCAGAGCGTGGTGTTCCATGCGGTTTTGCAGGCGATAGAGGTAGGCAAAGCCCTGCTCCCAACGCTGGTGACCGGACTTCACATTGATATGCCCGGCACCCGACAGAATCCCCGCTTCCGCCCCCCAGTTACGCGCCAGCTCCAGCGCCCGCGGCGCACTGACGGCGGCGTCGTTGTCGGAGCTGATGACCTGGCTCGGGAACGGCAACAGGTCGGCAGGAATCGGCGCAAAGTTGCGCAGTGCCGGCGCGCAGGTCGGGCGCTCGACGTCTGCAGGCGCGACCAGCAAGGCGCCGCGAACCTGACGCAAAAACTGCAACGGTGCCGTCGCTGCCCAGTGCGCAACGGTGATGCAGCCCAGGCTATGGGCAATCAGGATCACCGGGGTACTGTCGGCGGCAATCGCCTCGGCAAGCGCCGCGACCCAGTCTTCACGTCGCGGTGTCAGCCAGTCGGCCTGCTCCACCCGTGCGCTGTTCGGCAGACTGTTCTGCCAATGGCTTTGCCAATGATCTTCTGGCGATCCTTGCCAGCCCGGCACAATCAGGTAGCGAATGGATTCGTTGCGCATGGGGAAGCTCTCCTGCTGCGTGTCTGTTCCCGGTCGAGTATAGGGAGGAGAGTTATATTCGTTAAGGAATAAGAAGCTATTTATTAAGACCTGTATCGAATATAAAACATGACCATTGTGGGAGCGAGCCTGCTCGCGAAGGGGCCGTGTCAGTCAACATGGAAGATAACTGACAGGCCGCTTTCGCGAGCAGGCTCGCTCCCACAGGGGTTCGGTGTGGTTTTTCAGATGGAATAAAAAAGGGACCGCACCCTGCCAAGGAGACGGCCCCGGAAAACTCAAATTCTGTCAGCGCTGATCAACAACCTTGGCGTAGATGATTAGCGAAATCGCTTATCCAATAAAGGAATATTTAATTACTTTAATAGACCTTAATTACATAAGACAAATCACCCCCACGGCAACCACCAATCATCGTTGCTTGCGTCACACCGTAGCGCCCCTTTGGGTCAAATTGATGACGACGTTTACGCATCTGAGTTTCCGGGAACAACGATCACACCTGAGCGGCACGCACCTGCCGCGGCTCTGTCGATTCCTCGCGCACAAACCGGTTCGCCCGCCCGAACGTGCCAAAATCATTGAAACGCACACCCATCTCGCGCATCACCTTGTGCGCCACCGAAGCGGTCATCTGGCGAATGTAGAACGGCTCCTTCACTACGAAGTGATGAATTCCGTGGGTGCTGCCGAAGTTGAAGCAGAACACCTGCAAGGGCCACAGCCACCAGGGATTCAAAACCTGTGTCTGTTGCATCACGTTGCCCGGTTCCACATCGCCGTAGTAGTGCATGTTCGAACTGATGAAATGCAGACAAAAAGTGCGTAATACGTTCGGGCCGATGATCACCACCGCCGCGATGTCGATGACCTGCATGACCGACAGCGTGGTCGCCGACCATTCAATCGGCGCCCCCAGCCAATGGGCGATGCCATTGGCCGCGTGGAAACCGAGGAACACGTACCACGCGCCCCAATGCATCAGCGCCAACGGTGCGTAGACCGTCAACGTGCGCTTGATGATGCTGAATTTATGCGCCCGGGTTTTCGCCCGCAGCATGCGGATGAAGACCGACATCATGTTGTCGCCGACCATCAAAAAGCGCGCGATGCCCCAGGGTTCGCCATTGGTGATCGCCCGTTCCTCCATGTCGGCTTCCGTGCCGGAGACCTTGTGATGGTTGAGATGCAGATGACGGCGAATCCAAGGGTTGATGGTGCTCGGGCGCGCCAGCCAGACCAGTCCCATCATCAGATTGTGTGGCACCCGCTGCTTGCGAAAGTACATGCTGTGAATCAGGTCGTGCTCCAGTTCGTGGGTCAGCGAAGCAAAAAAACCGTTGAGCAACAGGCACGCCCACCACGCCAAATGACCCGTCATGTAGAGCGCCGCCGAACCGATCATCCCGGCCAGCGCGAAGGCCAGAATGCCTGCACCCAGGGCATCCTGGTGCTTGAGAATCGGGTAGTGCTCGCGCAATTGGACCCCCTTGGCCAGCACCACTTCACGAATATGCGCCGAGCGTTGAGCAACATTCAGTCGCTGGGGACTTGCAGAAGTACCGTGCATGCTTCCATCCTCTGGTTATTGATGTTCGCATCCTGCCCGCTGCGCCCTCTCGTAGCGGTAGCCGTGAACGCCAACCTGTTGACCGGAAGCGCCAATCAGCATGACTGAACCGACCTCCCTCGCCAGCTGGACCCGCGCATTGCGCAAGCAGCTCGACGCCCTGGGCCTCGACAGCATCGCGCTGTGCCAGCAAGCCGGGCTCGACCCACAACTGATGGACGACCCGAACGCGCGCTACCCGTTGTCCGGCACCACACGCCTGTGGGAACTCGCAGTGCAGGTCAGCGGCGACCCGGCGATTGGCTTGCGCGTCTCACGCTTCGTCAGCCCCACCACGTTTCACGCCCTGGGTTATGCGCTAGTGGCCAGCGGCAGTTTGCGCGAGGTGTTCGAGCGCATCGTGCGTTATCACCAGGTGGTCAGCGATGCGCTGGAGCTGGAACTGACCCGCGCTGAAGACCGCTACCACTTCCGCCTGAAAATCCCGCCGGGCAATCCCGCTCCGGCCTACGAAGCCATCGATGCCTTCACTGCGATTTACGTACGCACTTGCCGCAATCGCCTGGGCCGCGACTATGCCCCGCTGGCGGTGTACCTGCGTCGCCCGGAACCGGCAGACGCGCACCAATGGCACAAGGTGTTCCGCTCACCGGTTTATTTTTCCACCGATGAAGACCGGTTGGAGTTCGCACTGGCTGATTTCGACAGCCATCTGGACGACGCCAACCCGGAACTGGCCGAACACAACGAAACCGTACTCAAGCGTACCCTGGCGCAGCTCAAGCCGTTGACCTGGGAGCGCAAGGTACGCGATGCCATCGAAGAGCAATTGCCGGAAGGTGAACCCAGCGCCGAGCACATTGCCAAGGCCTTGCATCTGAGCCTGCGCAGCTTGCAACGGCACTTGGCTGACGAGGGTTGTCGGTTCGATACGCTACTTAACGAAAGCCGCGAAAACCTGGCGCTGTTGCACCTGCGCGATCCTCAGGTGTCGTTGAGCGAGATCAGTTATCTGTTGGGGTTTGCCGATACCAGCAGTTTCAGCCGCGCGTTCAAACGCTGGACGGGGATGACGCCGGGACAGTTTCGGGATGGATTAAGCTGAGGGGTCAGGAATTTGGGTTGCCTGGGCTGGCCTCTTCGCGAGCAGGCTCGCGAAGAGGCCCTGTCAGAGTGTCGCCAACGCCCGCAACCGTGCGGCATCGAGTATCTCGATCTCGCCATACCCCAGATTCAAAATCCCCTGCCCCTGCAAATCCTTGAGGATTTGATTGGTGGTCTGGCGCGACAGCGACAACATTGAAGCCAGCTGCTCCTGCGGCAATTGCAGGACGCGGCGTGGTTCGTCGATCTGGCCGTATCCTTCAGCGATCATCAGCAAGCGGTGCGCCAGCCGTGCCTGGGCGGGCATCAGGCTCAGCTGTTCGAGATTGATGAAGGTCAGGCGCAGTTTCTGGCTCATCAGCAACGCCAATTGACGCCAGTGCGCGGGTTGTTCGTCCAGCAAGGCGAGCAATGTGGTTTGCGGGATGTGCAACAGCATGCACTGACCTACGCCAAACGCATCATGGGTACGTGGCTGACCATCGAACAGGCAGATTTCACCGAACCAATGCGGTGGCTCCACCAGGCTCAGCAATGCTTCTTTACCCTGTTCGTTCACGGCGCCGATACGCACCGCGCCTTCAAGCACCGCGTACAGGCCACACGGTGGATCACCGCGCTGGAACAAGCGCTGACCCGCCGCCAAATGCCGCACCCGCGCGGCAGTCAGCAGACTATCCTGTAAGGAAACAGGCAAATGGCTGAACCATTGACCACGCATCAGGCGCGGGCGCCAGACCTGCATATCCATGAAAACTCCTAGAGATTGTCGCCTGGCTGACAGAGCAAAAAACGGCCCCGAGGCAAGATCAGTCACCCTACAGGAGGAATAACAATGAAAAAAAGCCTCGTTGACCATCTCAGTCAATACGCCGCCTATCACCGTGACCCGCGCAACATCGCCACCCACTTCGTCGGCATTCCACTGATTGTCGTGGCGGTGGCTGTGTTGCTATCCCGCCCACAATGGGCCGGAGGCTGGCTTTCGCCAGCGGTACTGGTGTCGCTGGCTTCGGCGTGGTTCTACCTGCGTCTGGAGCTGCGCCTCGGTGTTCTGATGACAGTGTTGCTGGGGCTGTGCGTCTGGGCCGGTCATGTACTGGCGCAGCAAAGCACGCTGGTCTGGCTGGCAAGCGGCGTCGGGATGTTTGTGGCGGGGTGGGCGATCCAGTTTGTCGGGCATCACTATGAAGGACGCAAACCGGCGTTTGTCGATGATGTGACGGGGCTGATTGTCGGGCCGTTGTTTGTGGTGGCTGAGTTGGCGTTTTTACTGGGATTGCGCCATGAATTGAAAGATCAGATCGAGGCACGGGTTGGGGGTGTGCGGGTCAATCCGAATCGGGCAGCGATTTAGATCGCTTTCGCGAGCAGGCTCGCTCCCACAAGGGTTTTCGGTCGGTCACATGATATGTGTACAACACCGGTCCCCTGTGGGAGCGAGCCTGCTCGCGAAGCTTTTGCTTTAGATGTTGGCGACTTTCTGCCAGACCTTCGGTTTGAAGAACAGCGTCTCGCCCTTGGCCAGGCCGATCAGGCTGTCGTGATCCTTCACCACTTCGGCTTCGATCAAATCAGTCTGGCCTTCGACCTTCAGCGTCACCCGTGTGGTCGCGCCCAGCGGACGGATATCCCGTACTTCAGCCGCATGGTGATCTTCCAGCTCATGCCGCGACAACGACACTTCGTGCGGACGGAACAGCACGTGATTGTCTTCGCCCAGATGCAGGCGGTTCGAATCACCGAGGAAGTGATAGACGAAATCGCTGGCCGGGTTTTCGTAGACGTCGCCCGGTGAGCCGATCTGCTCGATCACGCCCTTGTTCATCACCACGATACGGTCGGCGACTTCCATGGCTTCTTCCTGATCGTGGGTCACGAATACCGACGTCAGGTTGATATCTTCATGCAGGCGAGCCAGCCAGCGACGCAGCTCCTTGCGAACCTTGGCGTCGAGGGCGCCGAAGGGTTCGTCGAGCAGCAGCACTTTCGGTTCCACCGCCAGGGCACGGGCCAGGGCGATACGCTGACGCTGGCCGCCGGAAAGTTGTTCCGGGTAGCGATCCGACAGCCAGTCCAGCTGCACCATGTTCAGCAATTCGTGAACCTTGGTCGCGATCTGGCTTTCGGTCGGGCGCTGGTTCTTCGGCTTCATCCGCAGGCCGAACGCAACGTTGTCGAACACCGTCATGTGGCGGAACAAGGCGTAGTGCTGGAATACGAAACCGACGTTGCGATCACGCACATCGTGGCCGGACACGTCTTCGCCGTGGAACACGATGTTGCCTTGATCCGGGGTTTCCAGGCCGGCGATGATCCGCAACAGCGTGGTCTTGCCGCAGCCGGACGGCCCCAGCAGCGCCACCAGCTCACCGCTTTGAATGTCCAGGCTGATGTCATTGAGCGCCTTGAACGCATTGAAATTCTTGCTGACGTTACGCACTTCGATCGACATGAATTCATTCCTCCGCGGCGCTGGCGCGCAGGCGGTTAATACGGTTTTCGCTCCACTGCTTGAGCAGCAGGATGAAGAGCGCCAGGATCAGCAACAGGCTCGCCACGGCGAACGCGGCCACGTGGTTGTATTCGTTGTAGAGGATCTCGACGTGCAACGGCAAGGTGTTGGTCACCCCGCGAATGTGCCCGGAAACCACCGATACCGCACCGAACTCGCCCATGGCCCGCGCGGTACACAGCACCACGCCATAGATCAGGCCCCATTTGATGTTGGGCACGGTGACATGCCAGAACATCTGCCAGCCATTGGCCCCAAGCAGGCGCGCGGCCTCTTCTTCCTGGGTGCCCTGCTCCTGCATCAGCGGAATCAGCTCCCGAGCCACGAACGGCACAGTGACGAAGATGGTCGCCAGCACGATGCCCGGCAAAGCGAAGACGATCTGGATGTCATGATCCTGCAACCATGGGCCGAATAGCCCTTGGGCACCAAACATCAGCACATAGACCAGACCGGCGATTACCGGCGATACCGAAAACGGCAGGTCGATCAGGGTCACCAGCATGCTTTTGCCGCGGAAGGAGTATTTGCTCACGCACCAGGCAGCGCTGACGCCGAACACCAGGTTCAGCGGCACCGAAATCAGCACGGCAATCACCGTGAGTTTCAAGGCCGACAAGGCGTCCGGTTCAAAGATCGCGGTGAAAAACGCACCCAGCCCGTTCTTCAAGCCCTGGGACACCACGATAAACAGCGGCAGCAACAGGAACAGCGCAAAAATCAACCAGCCAAGGCCGATCAGTATGCGTCGCGCCGAAGCACTGCCACGGCGGGCGGCGTTGGCCGAGGAAGCGGCAGCAATAGACGATTGGGACATGTTCTGCGCCTCCTTATGGGGTTTCGATGCGCCGCTGCAGCAAGTTGATCAGCAGCAACAGGATGAAGGAAACCACCAGCATCAATACACCAATGGAGGTAGCGCCGGTGTAATCGTACTGGTCGAGCTTGACCATGATCAGCAGCGGCAGGATCTCGGTTTTCATCGGCATGTTGCCGGCGATGAAAATCACCGAACCGTACTCACCGACCCCACGCGCAAAGGCCAGGGCAAAACCCGTTAACCAGGCTGGCAACAGCGCCGGCATCAGAATATGACGGAAAACCTGCAGAGGTTTTGCGCCCAGGCACGCTGCCGCTTCTTCCACTTCCCGCGGAATATCAGCCAATACTGGCTGTACGGTACGTACTACGAATGGAAGTGTCACAAAAGTGAGGGCAAGGGTGATGCCCAGGGGGGTGTAGGCGATCTTGAAACCCAGGTCCGCGGCAAACTGACCGACCAGACCGGTGGGGGTATACAGCGCGGTCAGCGCGATACCCGCCACAGCGGTAGGCAATGCGAAGGGCAAGTCGATCATTGCATCGATGACTTTGCGCCCAGGGAAGGTATAGCGCACCAGCACCCACGCCAGCAGCGTGCCGATGATGCCGTTGATGATCGCGGCATACAGTGCGGTGCCGAAGCTCAGCTTCAACGCCGCCAGCACCCGTGGTGCCGAGATGATTGCCCAGAACTGATCCCAGGTGAGTTGAGCGGCATGCACGAACATCGCCGCCAGTGGTATGAGCACAATCAGGCTGAGGTACACCAAGGTGTAGCCCAGCGTCAGCCCGAAGCCGGGTATGACGGGGGAGATACGACGCGACATAAAAGTCCTTGGTTAAAAAGCGATCCGCTAAACGCATTAATGTGGGAGCGGGCTTGCTCGCGAAGACGGAGTATCAGTCAACACTTACGTCGTCTGACACACCGCCTTTTCGAGCAAGCCCGCTCCCACAGGTTACGCGCCTGAGCATCAGGCTCGTGGTGTGGCTTAAGTCAGATTACTGCGCCTGGTAGATCTGGTCGAATACGCCGCCGTCGTTAAAGAATTTCGGCTGCGCGGCTTTCCAGCCGCCGAAGTCTTTGTCGATGGTCACCAGATCCAGTTTCGGGAACTGCTGGGCGTATTTGGCGGCGACATCCTTGTCACGTGGACGATAGAAGTTTTTCGCTGCGATTTCCTGGCCCGCCGGGCTGTACAGGTGCTTGAGGTACGCTTCGGCGATCTCGGTGTTGCCCTTTTTCTCGGCATTCTTGTCGACCACGGCCACCGGAGGTTCGGCGAGGATCGACAGCGAAGGCACGACGATGTCGAACTTGTCGGCGCCGCCATCTTCTTTGAGCGCCAGGAACGCTTCGTTTTCCCAGGCCAGCAACACGTCGCCCTGACCGTTGTTGACGAAGGTGATGGTCGAACCGCGAGCGCCGGTGTCCAGCACAGGCACGTGCTTGAACAGGGTTTGCACGTATTCCTTGGCCTTGGCTTCGTCACCGCCGTTGGCTTTGAGGCCATAGGCCCAGGCTGCGAGGAAGTTCCAGCGTGCCCCGCCGGAGGTTTTCGGGTTCGGGGTGATCACCGAGACGTCGTTCTTGACCAGATCGCCCCAGTCCTTGATGCCCTTGGGGTTGCCCTTGCGCACCAGGAACACGATGGTCGAGGTGTAAGGCGTGCTCGCTTGCGGCAAGCGTTTTTGCCAGTCAGCCGGCAGCGATTTGCCGAGCTTGGCGATTTCGTCGATATCACCGGCCAGGGCCAGGGTCACCACGTCGGCGCGCAGGCCATCGATCACCGCGCGACCCTGCTTGCCCGAACCACCGTGAGATTGCTGGATTTTCACGGTGTCGCCGGGATTGCTTTTCTTCCAGAAATTGACGAATTCAGCGTTGTAATCCTGGTACAGCTCACGAGTCGGGTCGTATGACACGTTAAGCAGCTCGTAATCCTTGGCAACCGCGGTACCGGCAAACAGGGCACTGGCCAGGGCGGCCAAAGCGAAATGGCGAATCGACGACATGGTGAAAGCTCCTGGAATTCTTGAGTGTTGGCTTTTCTTATGGAGGTGCTGGAACTGGGGTGCCGGTCACGCGGTTTCGCTTCAGCCGGGTTTGTTGCCCGGCTGCTGCAAGCGGAATTTTTCCTTGCGCTCGATCTGAACCACCTGGGCGTTGTGGACGGTGATTTCCACAGCGCCGAAACGCAGGTCGCGCAGGGCGCTCTGGATTTCACGCAGAATGGTTGCTTCGTCCTGGCCGTCAACGCTACGTAGAGATGCGCTCATGGTGCTGCTCCTTCGACTGAGAGGTTGCCAGGCAGTGGCGGCACTGCTTGCGGCGTGGAACCAATAGTAGAGAGGCATGGATATTCTTAAAAAGACTATTTAAGAATGTTTATATAACCATAAGACATTATTTGATGGGGCAAGGGTTTGCGGGTGGGTCACGCTCCACAGGGTTTGCCGGTTGCTAACCGATCACCGGCGCATTCAGCCAATTCAGTTGCCCGGCCGGCACCGGCCGCCCATACCAGTACCCCTGCCCCAGATCACTGCCGTGTTCGAGCAGGAACGCCGCCTGCTCAAGCTGCTCGATCCCCTCCGCATGCACCTGCATTCCCATGCTCTGCGCCAGGGCGATGATCACCCGCACGATGGCGGCGTCGTCTTCGTCCCACGGCAACCCGGCGACAAAACCCTGGTCGATCTTGAGTTTCTGTACCGGCAAGCGCTTGAGCCGTAACAGTGATGAATAGCCCGTGCCGAAATCGTCGATGGCCAGCCGCACTCCCAACTCACGCAGGCGATGCATCTGCTCCAGCGCGACTTCCGGATCGTCCATCACCGCGCTTTCCGTGACCTCCAACTCCAGGCAGGCCGGGGCCAGCCCGGTTTCGTGCAGCACTTGCGCCACTTGCTGGTACAGCTCGCGGCGGGCAAACAGACGCGAAGAAACGTTCACCGCGACAAACGACAACACCACGCCTGCCTGCTGCCATTGGCACATTTGCCGACAGGCCTGCTGCATTACCCAGGCGTCGATTTCGGCGATCAGGCCGGTTCGCTCGGCAACAGGAATGAATTCTGCCGGCGACACCAAACCCCGTTGTGGATGCTCCCAGCGCACAAGCGCTTCGACGCCGATCAACCGACCGGTCCGAAGGTCGTGAACCGGTTGGTAATAAACGCGCAATTGCTGCTGATCCAGCGCACGGCGCAATTCGAAGGCAATCTCGACCCGCTGCCGGGCATGGACCGTCAACTCTTCGGTGTAGAGTGCATAGCCATTGCGGCCAGCGCTTTTGGCCTTGAACAGCGCCGAATCGGCATTGCGCAACAATTGTTCGGCGCTCAAGGCATCGCCGGGGAACAGGCTGATACCGATGCTGGTGTTGATAAACAGCGGATGCCCTTCAATCGGGAACGGCTCCTTGAGGCCATCAATGATTCGCTCGGCCAGCGCCGCCGCCTGCACCAAGTGCGGGCAGCTTTCGGCCAGCACGGCGAACTCGTCGCCTCCCAGCCGAGCCAGAGTAATGCCGGCTCCGAACATGGCCCTCAAGCGCTCAGCCACCGCCTTGAGCAACTGGTCACCGATGGTGTGCCCGAGGCTGTCGTTGATCATCTTGAAATGATCCAGATCGATCAGCAGCAATGCGCAACCGCGCTTGTGGATCTGCGCCGAAGCCAAGGCCTGCCCGGCACGGTCGGTGAACAGCAGGCGGTTGGGCAAGTCAGTCAGCGGATCGTGGTGTGCCAGGTGTATCAGTTCGTGTTCGGACTTCTTGATCGCGCTGATGTCGGAAAACACCGCAACGTAGTGGCTGCGCCGCCCCAATTCATCATGAATGACGCGGATGGTTTGCCATTGCGGGTAGATTTCGCCGCTTTTGCGTCGGTTCCAGATCTCGCCGCTCCACTCACCGGCGCTGTCGAGCGACGCGAACATCGCCTGGTAGAACTCTGCCGGATGACGGCCGGATTTGAACAGACTGGGGCGCTGCCCCATGACTTCTTCGATTTGATAGCCGGTAATCTCCATGAAGGCGCGGTTGACGTGCACGATCAAGCCGTCACGGTCGGTGACCAGCACGCCTTCGCGGGTGCAATCAAATACGGCCGCCGCTTGCCGCAAACGCTCGCGATCATCGCTGCGCTGGCGCAATTGGTCGCTGCCGCCCGGGCTACGCAACGGTCGCGCACGGGCAACGAAGACCAACCCGGCGCTGATCGCCACCCAGACATAACCGTTGATCAGATGCCATCGCAACAGCTCAACCGAGCTATCGAAGAAACTGTTCAATAAGTAGCCACCCAGCGGTAGCCAGACCACAGAAAGCAACAGGTAAAGCAGCGCTGCGCGCACGGCATCGCGATAGCTGGCAGACATAAGACTGTCCATGTCCCTACAAAAAAGCCGGGATTATAGATTAAAGACACATCCAGCCACTCTTATCTGAAAGGGCGACTGGTTTTCTCTGTGGGCTTGGTGATAATGCAACGGCTGTTTTTTCTTTATCGAGGGCCCTACAGGCTATGTGGTACGAAGGTTTTCTCGGCTTGTCGCCCTGGTCACTGGTGGCAGTCACCTTACTGATGACCCACGTGACGATCGTCGCCGTCACGGTCTATCTGCACCGCTATTCAGCCCACCGCTCTTTGGAGCTGAATGCCGGCCTGAAACATTTCTTTCGCTTCTGGCTGTGGCTGACCACGGCGCAGAATACCCGTGAGTGGACGGCCATTCACCGCAAGCATCACGCCAAATGCGAAACCGTCGATGACCCGCACAGCCCGGTCATCAAGGGCTTGTCCACGGTTCTGCGCAAAGGTGCCGAACTGTACCGCGCCGAAGCGGAAAACCCCGAGACCCTGCGCATCTACGGCAAAAACTGCCCCGAAGACTGGATCGAGCGCAATCTCTACAGCCGCTACCCGCTGCTGGGTGTGGCGATCATGGGCGTCATCGACCTGCTGCTGTTCGGTACCATCGGCATCACCATCTGGGCCATCCAGATGATGTGGATTCCGGTCTGGGCCGCAGGCGTAGTCAACGGCCTGGGCCATGCCATCGGCTACCGCAACTTCGAGTGCCGCGATGCGGCGACCAATCTGGTGCCCTGGGGCATCCTGATCGGCGGTGAAGAACTGCATAACAACCATCACACCTACCCTAACTCGGCCAAGCTGTCGGTGAAGAAGTGGGAATTCGATCTGGGCTGGGCCTGGATTCAAGTGTTCAGCTTCCTGCGCCTGGCCAAGGTTCAGCGCCTCGCTCCGATCGCCCACCGTGTCGAAGGCAAGGGCAACCTGGACATGGACACTGCCATGGCCATCCTCAACAACCGCTTCCAGATCATGGCCCAGTACCGCAAATTGGTGATCGGCCCGCTGGTCAAGCAAGAGCTGGACAAGGTCGATCATTCGGTCCGTCACCAGTTCCGCCGCGCCAAGCGCTTGCTGTCGCGGGAAACCAGCCTGCTGGATGACAAACACCACGTACGCATCCAGAACATGCTCGAGCACAGCCAGGCACTGAAGGTAATTTACGAAAAACGCCTGGCCTTGCAGCAGATCTGGGTCAAGACCAGCTCAAATGGTCATGACATGCTGGCCGCCATCAAGGATTGGGTACACGAAGCAGAAGCCAGCGGGATTCAATCCCTGCGCGACTTCGCCAACCAGCTCAAAACCTATTCCCTGCGCCCTGCTGCCTGACACCAAAAACTGTGGGAGCGGGCTTGCTCGCTCCCACATTAGTTTTTTGATCAGCTTCAAGGATGCCGCCCGGCGGAAGCCCTCCTCCTCACCGCAGAAAGCGGGAACTTCACCTTAAATCACCCATCTCAAAGACACTTCGCCATCCAGGCGGGCTTCGTGTTGGCCGCTGTCGAATCCGCGGCACGCCCTTTGAGATTTGTGCCGATGGTCAATAAAAACCTGAAAGACCCATCTCCACCGCAGTGGCCCGAGACTGCGCAAACCCTATTGGCGCTGATGCACGCTCAAGGTGAAGTGGCACGCCTGAGCGAACGCGAACAGCTGCTCAGTACCTTACTGGTGAGCGTCAACGCAGTGCTCTGGGCATTCAACTGGGAAACCCGTCAGGTGCTGTATGTCAGCCCCGCTTATGAACGGATTTTCGGCCGCTCTGCCGATCTACTGCTGGCCGATTCCAACCAATGGCGCGACGCCATTTATCCCGACGACCTGGAGTACGCCGAGCGCAGCCTGGCGGACGTGCTGGTCAAAGGCGCCGTCGAAGACCGCGAATACCGGATCATCGACGCCGACGGCCAGGTCCGCTGGCTCAGCGACAAATGCTTTATCAACCGTCAAGCCGAGCCCGGTCAGCCGGTGATCATTGTCGGTATCGCCGAAGACATCACCGACAAGAAGCTGATGGAAACCGAGCTGCAACGCCTGGCCACCACCGATGCCCTGACCCAGAGCAGCAACCGCCGGCACTTCTTCGAAGGCGCGCGCGAGGAATTCGAATTGGCGCGGCAGCGAGGCACACCGCTGTCGTTCTTGATGCTGGACATCGATGACTTCAAAGTGATCAACGACACCTACGGTCACCAGGAAGGTGACAATGTGCTGCAACGCATTGCCGACAGCGGTCGCGCGGCATTACGTCGTGGCGATCTGTTCGGGCGCATTGGTGGCGAAGAATTCGCGGCCGTGTTCCCCGGTTGCACACCGGCCATGGCCCTGCAAGTGGCCGAACGGCTGCAACGGGAGATCCAGCGTTTGAGCTTCGACCATGACGGCCAGACATTCGGCATCACCGTCAGCCAGGGGCTGACCAGCCTCAAGGACGAGGATGAAAACATCGAAAACCTGTTTGCCCGGGCGGATGCGGCGATGTATCAGGCCAAGCGCGATGGCAAGAACCGGATCGTCACGGGCTGACTCCAGGCTCAAATCCAACACCGGGATTAGCGTGAAACCTATTTTTTGCGCATCCGTATCAATTCCGGCAACCCGATCTTGAGCAACCGCGCCGTCCGGCTTTTAGCCAGCTCCTCGATGCCCTCATGCTCGGTCAGGCGCGCCAGCTGCGCCGCCATGTTCATCACCAGCGCTTCACGGGAGTACACCCCGCCACCGAGCTGGTAGGCCGCTGCAATCAGCTGTCGCAGCTCCAACGGCAAGCGCCAGCGGGTGCGCAACGCCGAACCGTAGGCCGCGCCGAATTCGGCCAGCGCTTCGCCCACCTCCTCCTGATCGTCCAGCTCGCCACCGGCCTGCTTCCATTCCTGCAGGCAACGTAACAACGCCAGGTCGCCAAGGCGATGCAGCATGCCGGCGCAATAGCAGCGCGCCTGATCCAGATCCAGCAAGCGCGCCAGGGTTCGTGCGTACTCGGCAGTGTGCAGCGACAAGTCCCAATAGCGCTCGGCATAGTCCGCCAGGTACGGATCACTGAGCCGCGCACTGCGCTTGAGGGCCAGGCCAAGAATCAGGTTCATGCTCTGACCGGTGCCCAGCCGGTGCAACGCCTGGGACAGGGTTTGCACCGCGGCGCCATGGTGCTGGGCAGCGCTGTTGGCGGCGGCGATCAGCACAGCGGTAACCTGCGGATCGGTACGGATTTCATTTTCCAGCTTCGACAGATCGAGGCCGCTGGGATTGAGGCTGCGTTTGACCGCCAACTGCACGTCGGTCATCAGCGGCGCACCTTCGGCCAGTTCACGGCGACGTTCCAGATACACCGACAAGGTCATGCCGTGCGCCAGCGATGGCACCTCGCAGGTGACTTCCTCACCGGCATCAAGCAGCAAATCCTGCAAGCGATGAGTCAGGCTTTCCATGTTCAGGGGTTTGGTCAGATAGGCGGCGGGGGCCAGCGGCAAGGCTTCGCGCACGCTGGCGCTATCGTTACGGCTGCTCATCAGAATGAAGGGCAGCGGCGGGTTGCGTTTGCGCTGGCGGACACTGCGCAACACATTCAGACCATCGACACCGGGCAGTTCCCAATCGACGATCACCAGATCGTAAGGATTGGCCGCCAGCAACTCCAGCGCCTGCTGGCCGTCGGCACACAAATCCAGTCGCGCATCGCAGCGCACGTTCAGCAGCACTTCCTTGAGCAGATCCCGGGACCAAGGGTCGGACTCGGCAATCAACACTCTGGGAACGGCGGGTAAATTAACGGCAGTCATACAGCTCTCCCTGGCAATGCCTAAACCTTAGCGAATGCTGGCCCTTCGATACAGCGCGAATGCGCGGGATGTATTACGACCGGCATGAAAAAACCCGCCGAAGCGGGTTTTTTGTCGATCAGGTCACACTTGGCGATCAGAGCTCAGCGAAGCACTCTTCGATGATTGCCAGACCTTTGTCCAGCTGCTCGTCCGGCGAGGTCAGCGGTACCAGAACGCGCAGAACGTTGCCGTAGGTGCCGCAGGACAGCAGGATCAGACCCTTGTCGCGAGCCTTGGCCACCACCGCTGCCACGGCAGTCGGGTTTGGCTTGTGGCTGTCGCCGTTTTCGAACAGCTCGACGGCGATCATCGCGCCCAGGGCACGGACTTCGCCGATCACCGGGTACTTGGCCTGGATGGCTTTCAGGCCAGTGACCAGGCGCTCGCCGACAGCCTTGCAGCGGTCCAGCAGGTGCTCTTCTTCGAACACTTCCATCACGGCCAGGGCCGCGGCGCAAGCGATCGGGCTACCGGCATAGGTACCGCCCAGGCCACCTGGAGCAATGGCGTCCATGTATTCGGCCTTGCCGCACACACCGGCCAGCGGGAAGCCGCCAGCGATGGATTTAGCGAAAGTGGTCAGGTCGGCAGCAACGCCCATCTGTTCCATGGCGAAGAAGGTGCCGGTACGGCCAGCGCCAGTTTGCACTTCGTCAGCGATCAACAGGATGCCGTGCTGGTCGCACAGGGCGCGCAGACGCTTCATGAATTCTTTAGGCGCCACGTAGAAACCACCCTCGCCTTGAACCGGCTCGATGATGATCGCCGCGATGTCACGCGGCTCGGCGTCGTTCTTGAAGATGCGTTCGATGCTGGCGATCGAATCGTCGATGCTCACACCGTGCAGTTCGTTCGGGTACAGCGCGCGGAAGATGCCGCCTGGCATCAGGCCCATGCCCGCCGAGTAAGGCACGACTTTACCGGTCAGGCCCAGGGTCATCATGGTGCGACCGTGGTAAGCGCCGGTGAAGGCGATCACGCCGGCACGGCCAGTGGCGGCACGAGCGATCTTGATGGAGTTTTCAACGGCTTCGGAACCGGTGGTCACCAGCAGGGTTTTCTTGGCGAAATCACCTGGCACCTTGGCGTTGATTTTTTCGCACACTTCTACGTATGGCTCGTAGGCCAGTACCTGGAAGCACGTGTGGGTCAGCTTGTTCAGCTGCTCGGTCACGGCGGCGATGACTTTCGGGTGCACGTGGCCGGTGTTCAGCACGGCGATACCGCCGGCGAAATCGATGAACTCGCGACCTTCAACGTCGGTCACGGTCGCGTTCTTCGCGGAGTCGGCGAAGATCGGGTGAATCTGGCCAACACCACGTGGAACAGCAGCGGTACGGCGGGCCATCAAATCAGCGTTAGTCTTGCTCATACATTCCTCATTCACCGCTCATCGGGCGGCGTGGTTCAAGGATTAAGCGGCGGGGAACAACAGCGGCAGCATGCGATGATCGACTGCTACAGCGTTCCCGGCCACCGAGAAAATTTCGTTTGAAGCACGCAAAGGGACAGCGCTCTCGTGCCCTTTGCGTTTGAAGCGATGCCTTTTTCCGGGCTTAGATGCCCAGGCAGAGGTATTTGATTTCCAGGTAATCTTCGATGCCGTACTTGGAGCCTTCACGGCCCAGGCCCGAGGCCTTGATGCCGCCGAACGGCGCGACTTCGTTGGAGATCAGACCGGTGTTAACGCCGACCATGCCGTATTCCAGGGCTTCAGCCACACGGAACACGCGACCCAGGTCGCGAGCATAGAAGTACGAGGCCAGACCGAACTCGGTGTCGTTGGACATCGCGATCACGTCGGCTTCGTCTTTGAAGCGGAACAGTGGCGCCAATGGACCGAAGGTTTCTTCCTTGGCCACGGCAGCGTTGTTTGGCACGTTGGTCAGGATGGTCGGCTCGAAGAAGTTGCCTTCCATCGGCTTGCCACCGGCCAGTACGGTCGCGCCTTTGCTCAAGGCGTCGGCAATGTGCTCTTGCACCTTGGCCACGGCTTTTTCGTCGATCAGCGGGCCAGTGGTGGTGCCAGCTTCCAGACCGTTGCCGATCTTCAGCTTGGCAACGGCCACTTTCAGTTTCTCGGCGAAGGCATCGTAGACACCGTCCTGAATGTACAGACGGTTGGCGCAGACGCAGGTCTGGCCGTTGTTACGGTATTTGGAAATGATCGCGCCTTCGACGGCCTTATCCAGGTCGGCGTCGTCGAACACGATGAACGGCGCGTTGCCGCCCAGTTCCAGGGAGACTTTCTTGATGTCCTTGGCGCATTCGGCCATCAGTTGACGACCGATTTCGGTCGAACCGGTGAAGGACAGCTTGCGCACGATCGGGTTGCTGGTCAGCTCGCTGCCGATGTCGCCGGCGCTGCCGGACACAACGCTGAACACACCGGCAGGAATACCGGCACGCTGGGCCAGTTCAGCCAGGGCGAACGCCGAGAACGGCGTTTGGGAGGCAGGCTTGAGCACCATGGTGCAACCGGCGGCCAGGGCCGGGCCGGCTTTACGGGTGATCATCGCGGCCGGGAAGTTCCACGGGGTGATGGCAGCGGTCACGCCGATCGGCTGCTTGATCACGATCAGGCGCTTGTCTGGCTGGTGGCCCGGAATCACATCACCGTAAATACGCTTGGCTTCTTCGGCGAACCATTCGATGAAGGAAGCGGCATAAACGATTTCACCCTTGGCTTCAGCCAATGGCTTGCCTTGTTCCAGGGTCATCAGGCGAGCCAGGTCGTCCTGGTTCTCGATGATCAGCTCGAACCAGCGACGCAGCTTGGTCGCACGTTCTTTGGCGGTCAGTGCACGCCAGGCCGGCAGCGCCTTGTCAGCGGCTTCGATGGCACGGCGGGTTTCGGCAGCGCCCATTTTCGGCACGGTGCCCAGAATTTCGCCCGTTGCCGGGTTGTTGACCTTGATCGTCTGACCACTGTCCGCATCGACCCACGCGCCATCGATGAAGGCTTGCTGGCGGAACAACTGGGTGTCTTTAAGCTGCATGTCGGCTTTCCTTAACAGCACCGCAATAGATGCGGAGCAAATTATGATTGTAGAAAGGCGCCTCAGTAGGCTGCCGTCAGGGAAATCATTCACCGGGCTGAAGCACAAAATAGCGCACGGATTGGACTCGTGCGGTTCAGCACCCAGACAAGAGCGTTTGAAATCTCAAACGAATCCTAGGATCAAAGGGGGTAAAGGACAATAGGCCGTTCGAAAAAAAGAACGAAAACGCCGCATTTGCCTGTTTTTTCTGATCAACGTAGCAAACGCAGGTTACGCTTGTGAAAACAGCAAGCGATTCAGCAGCATGGACGCCCGCCATGCATATGAGTATCATGGCGCCCGCTTGCACCAGTAGCTCAGCTGGATAGAGTACTGCCCTCCGAAGGCAGGGGTCGTGGGTTCGAATCCCGCCTGGTGCGCCATAGATAGAAACGAGAAAGCCTCAGGCCGTAAGGTCTGGGGCTTTTTTGTGGCCCACAAAAAAACCGCAAAAGCGGTTTTTTCATTCCGTCGTCCAATCAAACTCGTCGTACTCATCATCCTCGTCGTCATCGAACACGTCCTCTTCATGAACGTCTTCTTCCTCAGCGCCACCCTCTTGCGGCTGATTCAGCAGAAAATCCTTCCGACTCTCAGTAATCGCGCGCCGAAGTTCTTCGCCCTTTTCCGGGCAGTTGAGCATTTGGGCGATGCGGTCGATTTTTTTTGCCACGGCTTCCTCCAACCCCATCGGCGATAGCTTGATAGTGCGCGCTTTCGGGCGCGGATGCCAAATCGCCGGGGTTGGTAAGGCTCAGTTTTTTTGCAGTGCCTTGAGTCGGGTGGTGAGGTTTTCGTTGGGGAAGCGTTTGTGCAGGTCTGCCAGCAGTTTGTCGGCGGCTTGGGTCTGTCCGGTTTTTTGCAGGCGCAGGACTTCACGCAGTTGTTCATCCAGTGATTTCACCGGTGCCGCTGCGCGCTTGCTGACGTTGGCTTCGTCAGCCATCTCGGCGCTGAAGGATTCACGTTGCGCGGGGGCTGTCATGCCCGCCATGGGCGCCGCTGGAGCAGGCATAGCGCCGGCCGGGGCGGCGAGCGAACGGGCAACGGCTGACTCGGCCTCTTGTTTGGCAATCGGTGCCGAAGCCTCGGGCGCAGGTGCGAGGTCGTAGCTTGGCGCTTGCTCCGGGGTGCGTTGTACCAGCGTCAGCATCAGGGCGACGCCGACGAGGCTGGCGAATGCGACTTGCCAGCGGGGTTGTTGGCAGGCGCGTATCCAGCGCTGCCACAGGCTTGGCTTCGGTATAGGCGCTTCGCGCTGTGCGGTGGCCAGGATGAAGGCATCGAGATGGGCAGGTGGTTCGCCTTTCCCATGTTCGCGGTAATGCTCGATTACCGGGTCTTGCGGTGTCGGGCGGGCGTCAGTCATGTCAGTACCTCCTCGGCCAGCAGCCGACGCAGTTTTTGCTGGGCGTAGCGCAAGCGGCTCTTGACGGTTTCCAGCGGTGTTTCGGTGAGGGTGGCGATCTGCGGCAGGTCGAGATCGCTGTAGGCACGTAGCAGGAACACTTCGCGTTGGTCGGCGGGCAACATTTGCAAGGCGGCTTCCAGGCGCTGGCTGTCACGGCTCAGGCTCAGCAGTTGCTCGGGATCGGTTACGCCGTCAGATATCGCGTGAATCTGCTCGTCGTAACTGTCGTGCAGCGGTTGGTGGACTCCGTTTTTTCGCCAGTGATCGATCAAGCGATTGCGAGCGATCTGGTACAGCCAGGTACGAAAAGTCGCCTTTCCTTGTGGTTGACTGCCGCTGCGGATCAGGCTCAGCCAGGTTTCCTGATACACCTCCTCGGCCCGTTCCGCGCTGCCACTGAGCCCCAGCAGAAACCGGTATAACCCCTGACGATGGCGCGCGTACAGAATCTCGAACGCCGCGTTGTCGCCTTGGCGATAGCGGGCCAGCAGCGATTCGTCGCTGCTGGCCTCAACGCTGTCTGCAGGTGCGAACAGCTGGCTGATGAACCCCTTGAGTCGGCTCACTATTCAATCCGTCGGTCAGTGGTGGTTGGATTCGACGCTGTAGTGGTGCGCAGGCTCTGCGCCAGTTCCACCAATTGCACGAACTCGCTACGCAGGCCGAAGCGGTCGTCGCCCCGGGCACCACGGGCCAGCGCTTCGGTGTCCTTGAGGCTGAACTCGCCGGTGTAACGGCCGTCCTTGAGTTGTTGAGAAAACGCGGCGACGGCAGCGGCAAATCGCAGATCGTCACTGGCCAGCGTCACGCGATCCGTGATGGCGCGCTCGATCAGGCGACTATTCCCACCTTCCGGCAGCTGGTATCGCACACGCAGCATCGCCAATTCCCCGCTTTTTTCGGCAACAACACCACCCGGTTTGCCGTAACGCAGCGGCTCCAACCAGCCCTTCTCGCCCGTGGGGACAATTTCGTACAGCGCCGTCACCGTATGCCCTGCCCCGATTTCACCGGCATCGACCTTGTCGTTGCTAAAGTCCTCACGCTTCAACGCGCGGTTTTCATAGCCCAGCAGGCGATATTCACTGACCTGCGCCGGGTTGAATTCCACTTGCAGCTTGACGTTCTTCGCCACCACGGCGAGGGTCGAGCCGAGCTGGTCCACTAGCACCTTGCGCGCCTCGCGCAGGTTGTCGATGTAGGCGTAGTTGCCATCGCCGGCATCGGCCAATTGTTCCATCAGGTGTTCATTGTAGTTATCCACACCAAAACCGAGGGTGGTCAGGGATACGCCGGTCTTGCGTTTATCCACAGCCATTTGCTTGAGGCTTTCGAAGTCGCTGATGCCGACATTGAAGTCACCGTCAGTGGCCAGCAACACGCGGTTGATGCCTTTGGGGATAAATGCCTGTTGCGCCATTTGGTAGGCCAGTTCGATGCCCGAGGCCCCGGCGGTGGAGCCGCCGGCGGTCAATTGGTCGATCGCGGTACGAATCTTCGCCTTGTCGCGTCCGGAAGTGGGCTTCAGCACCACGCGCGATTCGCCGGCGTAAACCACCAGCGATACTCGATCCTGGTCGCGCAGTTGATCGACCAGCAATTTCAGCGTGCTTTTGACCAGCGGCAAGCCCTCGCGGCGGTCCATCGAGCCGGACACATCGACCAGAAATACCAGGTTCGCCGGAGCCAATTGCGCCACCGCACGGTCCGACGCCTTGATGCCGATGCGCAGCAAACGGGTATGCGGGTTCCACGGTGACGCTGCCAGTTCGGTGGTCACGCCGAAGGGCGAGCCATCGGTGGGCAAGGCGTAGTCGTAAGGGAAGTAATTGACCATCTCCTCCAGCCGTACCGCGCCTTCCGGTGGCAGGCGTCCCTGGTTGAGCAGTCGGCGGACGTTGGCGTAGGCGCCGGTATCGACGTCGGCACTGAAGGTCGAGACCGGCGCGTCGGTGACGCTGTGGATCGGGTTGTCGACCAGGGCCTGGTATTGCTCGCGCTGTTCGTCGCGATAACCCTGTGGATAAGAGTCTTGTGGATAAGCCTCCCCGGCAGGCGTCGGCGCGAAACCAGCCATGGGTGCCGCGCGTACGCTGCGCTTGGCCACCGCGGCATCAGCCATGACGGTTTCATGTTGCACCAAGGCTTCGGTTTTCAGTTCCGCCTGCGCCGGCGGCGGCACCACCGCAGACTCGGGCTTCGAAGAAACGCCGCAACCGGCAATCGCCAGTAACAGCCCGGCGGCAAAACCCTGGGTGGCCGGGCGAAGAACATGCAGAGGGAGGGACTGCAGAGAAAGGAGCATGGGGCTGGCCTCAGGAGGAAATTGATCCATTCATCCTCTGAGACGGACAGCCCAAATGATTCGGGTTAACCCATGCGCAAAAATCTTCAGCGGTGATAACGCCGCACCACGCTGCTGTTTCTCAACACATGGCCTTTGATTTTTTCCAGGAACTGCGTACGGGTCAGGCCGGCGGGCAAGGCATCCGGGGCCAGGTCCAGGGCGTAGAGCTGGATAATGTAGTGGTGCGCGCTGTCGCCCACTGGCGGGCAAGGACCGACATAGCCCGTGGTGCCTTTGCTGTTGGTGCCGCCCACGCCTTCCAGCGCGGATTTGGCACCGACACCGGCCGGGATCTGGTGGGTGGTGGCCTTGATGCCGTAATGAACCCAATGATCAACGCCCTGCCCTTTCTGGCCATCCGGGTCGTGCATGACGATGGCATAGCTGAGCGTGCCTGCCGGACCGGCATTCCAGTTCAACGCCGGCGAAACATTGTGGCCGCCGCAACCCTGGGCATCGCTGGCGGCGGCCGAGGTGAACAAACGGTCATCCGATACACCCGGGATGTTCAGGGTGAATCGTTCCTGGGCCGCCTGCGCCGGAAATTGCACGCAAAAGGCGACGGCTAAGGCTGCCAGCCAAGGGTTCAGTGAGGTCAATCGGGTCATTCCAGAGCACCTTAAGCGGGTGGGGCCGTCGTCGGCGTGCAAACTATAGCCGGACCGTTCGCGCCTTGGCACCGGGATTTGGCTGAACCTCAAATTTGGGGCCAGACTCTTAAATGAAACGCTTGTCTGGAGAGCGATCATGATCCTGCATCGCGTCGCCCGCTTCGCCGATATTCCTGAAAATCGCGGTCTTGAAGTCAAGATCGAGGACAGCAAAATCCTGCTGTTGAAGGTCGGCGACCAATTGCGCGCCTACCAAGGCGAATGCCCTCATGCCGGAGCGCCGCTGGCCGAGGGCGCGCTTTGCAACGGACGCCTGACCTGCCCGTGGCACAAGGCCCAGTTTCGTATCGAGGACGGCGGGTTGTGCGAACCACCGGCCCTCGACAGCCTCAAGCGCTACCCGCTCGAAGTGCGTGACGGCGAGGTCTGGGTGGGCGATCAGCCGTTGGTGGATGCCCACACGCCGCCGGCCGACGACGAGCGGACCTTTGTGATTGTCGGCGCCGGCGCTGCAGGCACGGCGGCGGCAGCGGCGCTGCGGGAGAAAGGCTTCGGTGGCCGGGTATTGTTGATTGACCGCGAAAACGCTGCCGGTTACGACCGTACGGTATTAAGCAAATTCGTGATTTCCGGAGAAACACCCCCGGACGATGTCCCAACCCTGCGCGATGAAGCATTTTATAAAGTGCAACGCATTGAGCGGATCAATGCGGATGTGGTGAACCTGGATTCCACCCACCGAACACTACGGCTCAGCGATGGCCAATCGCTCGATTATGACGCCGCACTGCTGGCAACCGGCGGCACACCAAAAATACTGGAACTGCCCGGCGCCGACCTGCCGCAAGTGTTTGTTTTACGCTCAAGGGACCATGCGCAGCAGATCCTGAAAAGCGCCAAACCCGGTCAGCAGGCGGTCATCATCGGTGACAGCTTCATCGCCATGGAGTCTGCTTCGTCCCTGCGCCAACATGGCCTCGACGTTACCGTCCTGGCCCGTCAGCCGGTGCCATTCGCCAAACAGTTCGGTGAGACCGTTGGCAAGGCGATCCTTGCGCTGCATCAGGCCAATGGGGTGGTGTTTCATACCGGAGGCGAAGCTGAGCGAATTGAGGGTGCGAATAAGGTTGACGCCGTGCGCCTGGGCAATGGCCAACGGTTACCGGCGGATCTGGTGCTGGTCGGCATTGGCGTGAGCCCGGCGACCGGAGCGTTTACCGACCTGCCGAAGGAAAAGGACCTCTCGCTGCAGGTCGACGGCGGCATGCGCGTGACCGATGGACTTTGGGCAGCCGGTGATATCGCCACCTTCCCCCTCAACGGGCAGCCTGTACGGATCGAACACTGGCGCCTGGCCCAGCAACAGGCACGCATCGCCGCCGCGAACATGCTCGGGGGGGATGAGCATTACCTCGACGTACCGTACTTCTGGACCTGGCACTTCGGAAAAAACTACGACTACCTCGGCCACGTGGAAGCGTGGGACGAAGTCGAATTCAAGGGTGATCCGTTCAACCCGCCCTTTATCGGGCTGTTCGGCAAGAACGGCGTGGTGACGGCAGCCGTGGCCTGCGACGAAGAGCGGACCATGGCGATGCTCGCCGAGCGGATGAAACAGCCGCTGTCGGTGGATGAGGGGTGGCGGTTGATTCGTGGATAAATCGCGATCCAGGACAGCAAAACGCCCGGCGTCTGCATTGCGCAAAGGCCGGGCATTTTTATTCAAGCAATGGTTTTACTGAACGTCGCCAGCACCACCAAACTTGCTCATCAAGAAACCGACAAACTCTTCGAGGGTCATTTTCTGGCCGTTGAAATCCACCTGATTGTTGGTGTAGTGCAGCTTGGTGACGATGTTGTTGCCTTCCAGTTTCGCCAACTGCGAACCGACGGCCATGCTGCTGAACATGTCGGCCGTGGCGGTGGCCTGATCGGCGATCAACTTGGCGTCGGTCTGACCGTCGATTTGCGACTGCACGGTGAGCACGTCAACGATCATCGGCTTGGACACTTGCAGATTGAAGTCCAGCAGTGCGATCAGTTGTCTGACCAACTGATCGGCCGGCAGGTCGATCGCTTGTGGCTTGGTCAAATCGAGCACCAGGTTGGCGCGGCTTTCGCCATTGGCGGTGTTGAACGACAGGTTCTCCAGCGCCACCTGCGGACCGGCCGCGAGCAATTGCTCCAGATGGGTCTTGAGCTGCGCCTCTTCGGCTTCGGTCAGCTGAAGCTCCGGTACCGGTTGACCCGCCTCGGTCGCCTCGGCGACAGCCTCCTCGTACGGTTGCAGTTTGGTCTGGTAGATCTGCATCAACGCCAGGGTGGAAGGAATGTCGAGGTTCTTCAGGCTCAGGGCCATCTGCGCAGAACCGACAGCCTTGCCGTTGAGGGACACCTCACCAATCTTGTAATCGGCACGCCCGGAGGCGTTGGTCCCCGATTCCGAGGTCTGGTTCTTCATTTCGAATTTTTTGAAGCCCAGCACCGACTGTTTAGGGCCAAAGGTGGTTTGGCTGTTGCTCAGCTCGACCGTGTTTTCACCGGTGTAGTAACCGTAGGTACTTTTGCTCAGGTTGCTGGCCAGGGTCAGGCCACTCAACTCCACCTGCACCGGTGACTGGTCTTCGGCGACAGTGGTCAGCTTCAGGCTGTCCATGTAGCCGTCGGCCTTGACCTTTTGTGCCTGGGCACTGGCCGCGAGGTCGACTTTCAGACCGGAGAATTTCATGCTGGACTTGTCATCCAGCGCCGTTTCCAGCGGCAGCAATTCCAGCGTGCCATGGGTGGAATTGTCGTAGCCGATGTTGACCACGCCTTTGAGTGGCGAAGCATCCTTGGTCGCGGCGAACCATTTTGCCGTGAGCGGCGTTTTTTCCAGTGTGTAATGACTGGTGGCCATGACCGGCAACCACTTCAACGAGACCAGGCGCGAGAATGGCAGCGGGCCGTGTTCGAGGCGATCGACAAACAGCAACTCGACTGGCGCCTCGCCGAACATTTCACCTTCAGCCTTGAGGCGATAATGCGCGGTGCTGCTGAATACATGGCGCTCCAGCGAGACCAGCTCCACCGTCGCCGTGCCCTTGTGTCCCACCAGCGCGGCCTGCAATTGTTGGTTGGCGTCCGCCAGGGAGGTGTTCAGTACACTTTCGATCTTGGTGCCGGTGTACCACGCCCCGCCAACGCTGATTGCGCCGATGGCGACAACAATGCCCAGAAGCACGCCTGCTGATTTATTCATGAATGACCCGATCAATGTCCGTTGTTGAAGGTGTGGTCGTCTTCCCTGAACCCATGACGGGTTGCGGTCACGACTGCGCTTGAAGTGGGGAGCAGATTAGCATCAGGTGCGCGGAGCGGCCCAATGATTAAAGGTGAAAGAGTGTCATAAGCGGGTGAGGTATTTTGTGTTCATGAAAACGCCTTCGCGAGCAGGCTCGCGAAGGCGTCAGAACACCCAACATCGATTCAGGAATACTGAACTTCGATCTCATCCAGTTGATGATCAAAGGTTTTGAGCCGAGCGGTCCAGGTGTACACCAGCACTTCAAAGTCCCGATTGATCACCGCCCCGCCCGTCACTTCCCCACGTGGATCGCAGAAATCCAGTTGATAGCGCTCACGAGCCATGGCAGTGGCGACATCGGCCAGTTCCCGGGCGTTGTTGAGCCAGTGCCGACCATCGTCGGCCACTTGTTTGTCCAGCTCCAGGCACTGCTTTTTCAAGGTTTCGAGGCTCTTTTCCAGCGGCGTGCCGGTGAGCTCGCCCATGACTTCCTGGAACGTGCGCCCCGGTTGCCAGTAACTGCCCCAGAAATAGCGGTCGAACACCGTTTCGACACGACGCAGCGCCACCTTGGTGTCCCAGATCAGCACCAGGGTCTTGCCTTGTTCGAGTTGTCTTTTTTTGACCCGCTGAGTCTGGACGGACGCCCAGGCCACCACTGCGATGGACATCACGGCGATCAGCGCGGCGGCACTGTCGAGAAATACCATCGCCTTGTCGATCTGGTGGGCCAGCATGATGCCGTAGAAATAGGTCGCCGTGAGCAGCACCAACGCCACGACGGCACACCAGAAGCCGAGAGCATAAGGGTTTTTCATTATTGGTTTCCCCATGACCTGCGCAAGCCTTGTACGAAGCAAGGGGCGTTTTCACGAACGCCCTTTCAACACTTCAAAGCATAGCAACGGCCTCAGGGTTTGCCGGAGTTCGACGCTTGCGTTCGTCCGCTTTCCCAACCGCCATCCAGGGCCAGGAACAAATCGATCTGGCTCGTCGCAACCTGAGTGTTTGCAGCCGCCAGTTGCGCCGTGACGTCGGTGTAGGTGCGGGTCGCTTGCAAGTCCGCCAGGAATGACGCACGGCCGGCCTGGAAGAAACGGTGAGTCTGGTCGGCCGCCAGTTTCGCCGATTGCTCGGCGTCCGCCAGGGCATCACGGCGTTGCAGCAAGGCGGAGTACTGGGCCAGGCCGGTCTGGGCTTCACGAATAGCGTTGAGTACCACGCCGTCGAAATGTGCCAGTGCGCCCTGAGTGGCCGCTTCGGCCTCGCGGATACGCGCGCGGGCGCCGTTGGTCGGCACCGTCCAGGTCAGCGAGGGTCCAAAGCCCCAGCGGTTGGTGGACGGTTCGCCGAGGTTATCCAGGATACCGATGGTACCGACGGTCGCGCCGATGCTGATGTCCGGGTAAAGCTGACCCGTAGCAACGCCGATGGTGGCAGTCGCAGCCGCCAGTCGGCGCTCAGCTTGCCGTACGTCGGGACGCCGTTTGAGCAATGCCGCGCCATCCCCCACCGGCATCAAGTGGGCAATTTTCGGCAGTTCGGCGCAGCTGTCGGTCCCGGCAGGCAATTGACCCACCGGTATGGCCAACAGCATCGACAAACGGAACAGTCCGGCCTGGCGCGCCGCTTCATAACGCGGCATGTCGGCGCGCAGGGATTTGAATTGGGTTTGCGAACGGGTGACCTGGGTTTCATCGCCGCGCCCAGCATCGCGCAGACGTTGAATCAGCGTGGTGCTCTGGGCTTGCAGGTCGAGGGAGTGCTGGGCGATTTCCCGCTCTTCGTTGGCTGCACACACTTGCGTATAGGCGCGTACCACGTCGGCCACCAGGGTGATGCGTGCAGTATCGGCCGCGGCTTGCGTCGCATCGGCATTGGCCTTGGCCGCTTCGATGCCGCGCTGCAAGGTGCCGAACAAATCGAACTGATAAGAAGCGCTGATGCCGATATCACCGATGTTGGCCACCGGTACTTTTTCCGGCAAGAGGAACGCTTCGCCGGACTCCTGCAAGCGTTGGGCACCCATCTTCACACCAGCGCTCCAGCCGCCCGCCGCCTCGGCTTCGTCGACCTGGGCGCGAGCCCGCAGCAGGTTCGCTGCCGCTACGCGCAAGTCGGTATTGGACGCCATGGCTTGTTGAACCAGCTGGTCGAGCCGCGGGTCGTTGTACAGGCGCCACCAATCGGCAGGTACAGGCGCCGAAACCACCGGCTTGCCATCGACCGCCAGTTCGCCCTGCAAATCCTCACGTTGGATGGCCGCTTCTTCGGGCAACTGATAGTCCGGCCCGACCACCTGGCACGCCGACAACAGCAGGCCCAATCCGGCGACCGCTAAAACCGAGGCCTTGCTCATTGCACCGGCCCCCGGACCTGATCATCAATGATCGACACCGTGGCGGTGCGTCCGGCGATCATGCGGAAATCCGCCGGCACGTCATCGAAGGCAATCCGCACCGGAATCCGTTGGGCCAGCCGCACCCAACTGAACGCCGGATTGACGTTGGGCAACAGGTTGCTGCCGCTGGTACGGTCGCGGTCTTCGATACCGGCGACGATGCTTTCGACGTGACCGCGCAGCCGCGCACGGTCGCCGATCACGCGGATGTCGACGCTTTGGCCGACATGAATGCCGTCCAGCTTGGTTTCTTCGAAATAGCCGTCGATGTGGAAAGAGTTGCCGTCGACCACCGACAACACCGGCCGCCCTGCACTGACAAACTCCTGGGCACGCGGCGCGCGGTCGTTGACGTAGCCGTCCACCGGGCTGCGGATCACCGAGCGATCAAGGTTGAGCTGAGCGCTGTCCACCGCCACCTGGGCTTCCATCAATGCCACTTGGGCACGCGCCACCCGCGACTGGCTTTCCTCCAGTTGCTCGCCCGGCACCAGATTACCGAGCCCCTTGTTGCGCTTGGCTTCACGCTGGGCCTGGGCCAGGGTTTCTTCGCGGTCGGCCAACGCCGCTTTTGCCTGGCGCAGGGCCAGCTTGAAGCGGTCCGGGTCAATGCTGAACAGCACCTGTCCTCGCTTGACCCTCTGGTTATCGCGTACTTCCACCTGCTGGATCAGCCCGGACACGTCCGGAGCGATCTGCACGATGTCGGCGCGGATGTGCCCGTCGCGCGTCCAGGGGGCGAACATGTAATACATCACCATGCGCCACACCACGACAACGGCGAAGCTCACGATCAACAGGGTCAGGACCACGCGACCGATGGTCAATAAAGGTTTTTTCATGTCATCAGGTATCGACTGAGTGAATCCACCACGCCAAGCAGCAAGGCGTAGAGAGCCACGTTAAACAATGCCCGGTGCCAGACCAGACGGTAAAAGTGCAGGCGCGTCAGTACCCCATGCACCAGCAGGTACAACACGTACGTAAGGCCCATCAGCACCAGCAGCGTGGGCAGGAACACCCCGCTGATATCCAGATCACCGATCATAAAGGCGCTCCATCGATGCCATGAGGAAGCGGTTCTTCTTGCTCTGCGGAACCGACGAATTCGACACCCGGCAACAGCGCCAGGCGCAAGCCGCTCAAGGCGTGCAGCAGGTGCAGGCGGGTTTGCTCGTCACCCGCGCCAGCGAGGGCGCGACGGGTCCGGTCAAGGGTCATCAGCAGCGGGCTCGGCGCCGGCAAGCGTTCGCCGGCCTTGAGGCACGCCTTGAAGTATTTGCCGACCTCGGCCACCACTTGATGCAGCAGCGCCTGCGGCACGCCATCAACCCGTGGCGTATAGGCGAGCAGGTCCAGCAGATTCAGCACCACGCGCACTTCCCGCAGGGCGATGCCGGTGTCCTGGCCGGTCATGGCCAGGCGCGGCAAGTGCTGCATCAGGCGATCCAGTACCTGCACGCCCAGGTGCCGGTGCTCGGCCAGCGTTGCCGGCTCGGTGAGACTGACAATATCGCGCCAGCTGAAACGGGTCAGGCGCTTGGCTGCCAGCTCGGCGCCGAACGGCCGGGCAACCAGGGTCCAGATAAACGCAAACAGCAGACCGATGGGACCTGCCAGGTTGGAGTTGGCGAAGCTGAGGAAATCTGCGTCGTAGGCGCCCTGAATGCTGATGAAGGACGAGGTGTTGACCAGCGTCAGCAGCATCCCCAGGTAAAACTGCGGCTTGACCGTCAGGGTGCCGACGATGATGAACGGCACGGCGAACGCCAGCACCAGCATCGGGAAATCATGCAGGTTGGGCAGCACCAGAAACAGATACAGGCTGGCGAACAGTACCGACATCGCTGTCCAGAAAAAGAACCGGTAAATCTGCGGCGCCGGGTCGTCCATCGAAGCGAAGAAGCTGCACGCCACGGCGGCCAGGATCACCGCCGCGCCACCGTCAGTCCAGCCGAGCAGAATCCACAGTACCGACGCGACAATGATCGCGGTGACGGTGGACGCCGCCGAATAAAGCATCAGGCCACGGTCCAGAAACGGCGTCAGCCGCCCCAGCCGCCAATGGCGATACACCGCGCGCCAGCTGTCCTGGTTTTCACACTGGATGGCGATTTGCAGGCTGCGGCAGTCCTGCCATAGATCGATCCATTCGCCGAGGCGATACAGCGCGTTGGAAAACAGTAGTTGCTTGCGATCCTCCAGCGCCTGAGTACTGGGTTGCAGGGCTTCGAGCTGATGCTTCAACGCCTGCCAGCGGTCAATGTCGGCGTCTTGGCGCTGTAGCCAATCGGAAGTGGCGCCGAGCAGCGGCGCGAGCTTGTCCACAAGCTCGGGTGTGCGCCGTTCGAGGGCGTAAAGCGCATCGTCAAGGGCATCGATCACCGGCAGCAAGTGGATCATGCGCCCGCGCAATTCCTTGGTGTTGCGCACGGTCTGCGGACGCGCACCCTCGTGGGGCAACTGGCCGATCATCAATTCCAGGCTGTTGAAGGTCGCGACCATCGAGGCGCGCAAACCACTGACTTCATCCGGCTGAACGTTACGGCTGAGAAAACGCAGACTGTAGGTCGATGCATCGGTAAACCATTTGCTCACCGAATCGTTGAACACCGGCGTAAGCCGCCGGGGCCAGAAGATCGCGCCGACCACTGCTGCGACGGCGATACCGAGGAAGATTTCCTCGGTGCGCGCTTGCGCTACGTCCCACACCGCCAAAGGGTTATCCACCACCGGCAATGCGATCAAGGGCAAGGTGTATCCGGCCAGCATCAACGCGTAGTTGTTGGCGGTGCGCAGATGCAAGGACAGGAACAGCAACGTCCCTGTCCACAGGGCAATGACCAGCACCAGCACATAGGGGCTCTGGACGAACATCGGCACGAAAAAAACGGCTGCAGCAGCACCCAGCAAGGTACCGACCGCGCGGTACAGCGCCTTGGATGTGGTCGGGCCGAGAAACGGATTGGAAACGATGTACACCGTGGCCATCGCCCAGTACGGACGCGGCATTTGCATGAGCAGGGCGATGTACAGCGCGATCATCGACGCCGCGAAGGTGCGCACGCCGTAGAACCAGTCCCGCGCCGGGGGCATGCCGGTAAAGAAACCGTTCAAGGGTGGGTCACCGGAAATGGACTGGCCGATTCGAAGGCCTTCAACACACGCAGCGCGGCTTCCAGATCACGCCGGTCGATGCCTTCCAGTGCTTCATTGCGCAAACGCACCAGTTCGACCTCGACGGTTTGCACCAGCGTCCGTCCGCTGTCGGTGAGGCTCAGACATTTGGCGCGGCGATCCTGGGCGTCTTCGGTGCGGCAGACATGACCGGCATGGCACAACTGATCCAGCAAACGTACCAGCGAAGGACTCTCCATCCCCGACGCCTGCGCCACCGCCACTTGCCGCACACCATCGCCCAAGCGTCCGATCATCAACAACGGGACGGCGCAGGCTTCGGAGATTCCATAGTTGACCAGCGTCGTCTGGCAGATCTTGCGCCAATGCCGCGCGGCCACCACCATGGAGCTGCTGATGTTCATTTGGAGAGCGTCGAGGTTATTCGGCACGAGGGAAGGCACACACTGTTAGTTTGCTAACTATCAATATGGCATTTGAAGGGATTTTTCGTCAAGTTTTGAAACAAATTGGTGACCATCCGTCATTACTGCCCGACCGTTGGCGAATCAATGTAATGAATTTGTATATACTTTTTCATCACATCCGTTCGGAGGCCAGGCCATGTCAAAACAAGCCGTTTTTACGATGAAACTCGAATCAGAATTGCGCGAACAGTTCATGGCCGAAGCAGAAGCGGCTCACCGGCCTGCCTCGCAAATTGTTCGGGAAATGATGCGACAATTTGTTCAAACACAACGAGAGTCACGTGAATACGAAGCATTCCTGCAACGTAAAGTGGATATCGCTCGTGCTTCCATGCGCAAAGGTGATGGTCTGACGAATGAAGAAGTTGAAGCAGAGTTCGCCGCCAGGCGTGGAAGGGCAGCCATACAAGAATGAAAATAATCTGGACGAAGGAAGCAGCACAGGACCGTGCAGACATTTGGGATTACTTACACGCCGTTAACCCAAAAGCGGCCATCGACATGGATAACCGCTTCAGCGATGCGATATCCAGACTTGTACAGAACCCCGGGAGTGGTCCTGTTGGAGTCGTCTCAGGCACTCGCGAACTCATTCCGCACCAGAGTTATCGCATGGTTTATCAACAGGAACTGGATGCAGTCTGGATACTTGCCTTGGTTCATACATCCCGACAATGGCCTCCAGCGAACTAAACGCCTACACCCCCCGCCCCTTCCTCAACATTACATCCAGTTGATCCACCACCTCCGCCCAATCGGCATCATCCAGAATTTCATCGCGCAACAGTTCCGCCTGGCTCGGACTCCAGAAAAACGCATCCGCCAGATGCAGATCCGGTTTGAGCGGTGAATGGGTGGCGATGAATTTATCGATGCTTTCGGCGTCGTCCGGCAGGCCGAGTTGTTTGAACAGGGATGGGAGGCTGTGGGTTGGGTTTTCCATGTCTGACTCCTTCTTTCGTCGTGAGGTGACTGCTTCGCAGTCATTCGCGAGCAGGCTCGCTCCCACAAGAGAAACGCGATCCCCTGTGGGAGCGAGCCTGCTCGCGAATCGATGTCACAGGCGCTGTAAACTTAATAACTCAACTCCCGCACTTCCGCATGCGGCACCATTTTCAGGAAATCCGGCACGTTCATGTGCAGCAGATTGGTGTGGTTGCCGGCTTCCAGGTAGATGTCTTTCTGCCGGGTCAACAGCGGGTCGATGACCACGTCCAGTCCATAGGCTTCACCCAGGGCAGGCACGGCGCCGCGTTCGCAATCGTCAAACAGGTGCGGCAGATTGCTTTCACGGGAGACTTGCCATTCACCGCTGCTGCGGACTTTGCTCAGGTCCAGGTGACGGCTGGCGGGCAGCACAGCCATCAGGTAGTGCCCGTGGTGGTCGTCGAGGATTACGGATTTGGCCACCCGTTCGGCGGGAATGCCCGCGACACGCGCCGTTTCGAGGCTGCTGGCCGAGTGGGGATGGGTGACGATGTCATAGTCGCATTGAGCCTTTTCCAGGCTTCTCTGCACGGTTCTTGCCATACGCATGATGCACCTCGGTGTCCGCAAAAACGCCTGGCGGACGATGGTTAACACTTTTTCTACGTACTCAAAGTCTAGGCCTGCCGGAACGATCCGGCGGGAAATCCGCCCATCGGACAGGTCGACAACTGAGCAAAATTCATACAAACGACACGTCAACTAAACTGTATACAGAACCACCAGCGACTCTCCCGGAGGGTCACGTGAATACGCGTTGTTGTGCCATTGCATTCCTGCTGGCCTTGAGCGGCTCCGCCTTCGCCGCAGACCCTGTCGGACTGCCGGGTCCCGACCCCATCGGCATCTGGCTGATCACCTTCGGCATCGCGTTTCTGATCGCTGAGGCCGCCCTGCCCAACTATGGCGTGATCGGCCTGGGTGGGATCGTGATGTTCGTGATCGGCGCCGTGATCCTGACCAATGCCGAATTACCCGTACCCTTGATGATTGGCTTGGGACTGATCAGTGCACTGCTGCTGATCTTCTTGCTGATCCGCGCCCTGAAAACCCGACCGCGCCAGAACGTCAGCGGCGATGCCGGACTGCTGGGTAGTGTGACGCCGGTGTTATCGCTTCAAGTGGGCGATACCTGCCACGGTTGGGTGCATTTACAGGGCGAACACTGGCAGGTGTGGAGCGCCAAGCCGCTGCAAATCGGTCAGCGGGTCCAGGTGGTGGCACGCAAGGGATTAATGCTGGAAGTGGCCGCGGCTGACGCGGTATCGGTTGGAGAATAGTCATGGGCTTACAGCTGGGTTTTGCCGCGCTCCTGTTGCTGCTGATCGCATTGGCAGGCGCGACGTTCCGCATCCTGCGCGAATACGAGCGCGGGGTGGTGTTCCAGCTCGGGCGCTTCTGGCAGGTCAAGGGACCGGGCCTGATCCTGCTGATTCCGGTGATCCAGCAAATGGTCCGCGTCGATCTGCGGACCATCGTCCTCGACGTGCCGGCGCAGGACGTGATCACCCGCGACAACGTTTCGGTCAAGGTCAACGCTGTGCTGTACTTCCGCGTCCTTGATCCCCAGAGGGCAATCATCCAGGTCGAAGACTTTCTGATGGCCACCAGTCAATTGGCGCAAACCACTTTGCGCGCGGTGCTCGGTAAACACGAACTCGATGAACTGCTGGCCGAACGCGAACGGCTGAACATCGACATCCAGCAAGTGCTCGACGCCCAGACCGATGCCTGGGGCATCAAGGTGGCCAACGTCGAAATCAAGCACGTGGACCTCAACGAATCGATGATCCGCGCCATCGCCAGACAGGCCGAAGCGGAACGGGAACGCCGGGCCAAGGTGATCCATGCCGAAGGCGAATTGCAGGCCTCGGAAAAGCTCATGCAAGCCGCCGAAATGCTCGGTCGCCAGCCCGGCGCCATGCAGTTGCGTTACATGCAGACACTGAGCTCGATTGCCGGCGACAAGAGTTCGACCATCGTTTTTCCATTGCCGATCGAGTTGCTCAAGGGCATGGCGGATCTGTCGGCCAAGCCTTGAGCGGCATACGGTGACTTAACGCGGCGCGGCGAGCGGATAAACCGACTCCCATCCACCACCCAATGCCTTGTACAACCCGACCGCTGCCAGCGACACCCCGGTCGAACTCTCGACCCATTGCTCCTGGGTGGCCAGCAGTGCGCCTTGCACAGTGAGCACGTTGACGAAATCCACCACGCCTTCAACGTATTGCCGTTGCGCGGTTTGCAGGGCGATCCGGTTCTGGCGCACCGCTTCGGCCAGGCTGTCGCGACGCAATTGGCTGGCGTTGTAGGCGCTCAGTTGGTCATCGATTTCATGCCAGGCCCGCAGCACGGTTTGCTGGTAGGTGATGGCCGCTTCCTGTTGCTGGGCTTCGCGCAGGTTCAGCACGCCGCGCAAGCGCCCACCGTCGAACAACGGCAGGGTGAATTGCGGGCCGATACCGAAGGCACGCGAGCCCCACGAACCGAAATCGCTCAACTGCATGGCTTGCGAACCCACATTGCCCGACAGGGTAATGCGTGGATAGAAATCACCCTTGGCCACGCCGATGCTCGCGGTGGCAGCATGCAAACGGGCCTCGGCCTGGCGGATGTCCGGGCGGCGCTCGGCCAGTTGCGACGGCAGGCCGATGGCAACCTGGCGCGGCGTCTGCGGCACCGGCGCATCGGTGGATAGCTCGGCCGTCAGCGCCTGGGGCGGTTCACCCATCAACAGGCTCAAGGCGTTGATCAGTTGCGCCTGACGTTGTTCCAGCGCCGGCAGGCGCGATTCGATGGCGGCGACTTGCGCGGCGGCTTCGGCGACGTCCAGATCCGTGGCGACACCGTCGGCCAGGCGCAGCTGCGACAGCTTCAGACTGTGGCGAGCCACCTCAAGATTCTGCTCAGTGACGGCCCGGGTGTTTTGTACACCGCGCAGTTGAATGTAGTCCTGGGCGGTTTCAGCGAGGACCGACAACAGCACCCCGCGACGGTCGTTTTCCGCGACTTCCAGTGTGGCGTCGGCGGCCTCGGTTTCGCGGCGCACCCGCCCCCAGAAATCCAGCTCCCAGGATGCAGAGAAACCGGCATCCCAGAGGTTGAATGCGGAATTGCCGTTGTGCCCCGAGGGGTCCATCAAGCCTTCGCCGCTGTTGCGTTTACGGGCGTAGCTGCCGGTGGCAGCGGTCGTCGGGTAGCGGTCGGCGGTGACCACCTGGCGCACCGCGCGGCTTTGCTCCAGGCGACTGCTGGCGAGCTTCAGGTCGAGGTTATCGGTCAGGGCGCGCTGACTCAAGGCCGAGAGTTTCGGGTCGTTGAACACTTCCCACCAGCGTTCGTTCATCGCCTCGGTGATGGCCTGGCTGGGGGCGGCATTTGAAGGTTTCGACCACTCGGTGACTTGTTGGGTTTCGGGTTTCTTGAAGTCCGGGCCGACGGTGCAGGCTGAAAGACTCATGACCAGTAAGGCGCACAAGGTGAGTCGAGGCTGATGGCCTCTTCGCGAGCAAGCCCGCTCCCACAGGGAATCACCTTTTGAAAATAGATTGTGGTCAACGCACCGTCCCATTGTGGGAGCGAGCCTGCTCGCGAAAGCGTCAGACCCATCACCAAACATCTTCATCGCTGCGCCACCTCATGCTCGACGCCGGCGCTCGCGGTATCAATCCTCGCCTCCACCGACATCCCCACCCGCAACCGTTCAGCCAAGGGCTGCCCCGGCGCCAGCACGATCTTCACCGGAATCCGCTGCACGACCTTGGTGAAGTTACCGGTCGCGTTGTCCGGCTTGACCGAAGCGAAGGTCACTCCGGTAGCCGGTGCGATGCTCTCGACGCGCCCATTCAGCATTTCGCCGCCAAAGGTGTCGACGCTGACCTGGACGCTCTGCCCCGGCTGCACGTGGGTCAGTTGGGTTTCCTGAAAGTTGGCCACCACATAAGCCTGCGCCAGGGGCACCACAGCCAGCAGCTTGCTGCCCGGTGTGACATAAGCGCCAACCCGCACCGCTCGCTCGCCGACCATGCCGTCCTGCGGCGCAGTAATCCGCGTGTAGGACAGCTCGTAACTGGCCATTTCCAGCTTCGCCTGCGCCCGCTTCAAGCCACCGTCAGCCCCATCGCGCTGAGCGGTGAGGATGTCCACTTGCTTGCGTTCCGCCGCCAGCACCGCCGTGACATTGGTCAACCGGGCGCTGGCCTGATCGATGCGCGTGCGCGCCTGCTGCGCGTTCTGCACCGTACCGGCACCGACACCGGCGAGATGGTTGTAGCGATTGAGCTCATGCTCGGCGAAGGCCATCTCAGCCTTGGCCGACACCATCGCGGCTTGTGCCTGGGCAATCACCGACGCCTGGCGCTCAAGGGTGGCCTTGGCATTTTGCAATTGCGCCTGGGCCATCAGCGCTTCTGCGGCAGCCGCTTCGGCAGCGGCGCGTAGATCGCGATCATCGATCAGCGCCAGCAACTGCCCGGCCTGAACCTGCTGGTTGTCTTCCACCAGCACTTGCTTGATGAACCCGGCAACGCGCGGCACCACCAGCGTGTAGTCCGCCGAGACATAAGCGTCATTGGTACTTTGGTGCGTACGCTGGCCGAACAGGCCAGGCCCCAGCAGATAAATCAGCGCGCCCACCGCGATCACAACGGCAGCGCCCACGGCCACTTTTTGCTTCGATTGAGTCGTCATAAAAACCTTCAGTTTCAGTGGAGCATTCAGGTCGGTGCGCGCGGCGGATAGATCCGCGTCGGCAGCCAGAAAATCAGCAGGATCAGCGCCACGGCGACGCCGGCCATGCACAGGTAAAGGTCAGCTGCGGTCAGCACCACCGCCTGCTCATGCAGCCGATGGGCGAGGCCGGCGCTGTCGGCATCGGCCAAGGGCGAATTGCCCAGGCGATCCACCAGCATCGTCGAGTGAAAGTGCAGCCGCGCCGTGGTCAACGTCTCCAGCACGCCGGTGGCGATCACCGCCGCCAGGCCTTTCACGGTGTTGAACCAGGACGAGGCGAAAGGCCCATCCATCGGGCTGATGCTGCCGGTTGAAAGCATCAGCAGCGGCAGCACCGCCATGGGCTGACCGAAGATTTGCAGCAGTTGCAGCACATAGAAATCATCGCGAATCCATGCAGAGGTCAGCTGCGATCCACCCAGGCAGGACAGGGTCAGCATGCCCAGGCCGATGCCCAATACCCAGCGGCAATCGACCCAGCGCAAGTTGCACAGCGCCGCCACCAACGGCAGCGCGATCAACTGTGGCAACGCCGCCAGCAGGGTGATCGGCGCGGTCTGCACCGGGCGATAACCCTGGACCTGCGCCAGGTAACTGGACGGAATAATGATCACTGCCAGCAGCACCACCAGCACCCCGGCCAGGGTTAACAAAGCAAACGACAGGTTACGAATGCCGAGCATCTGCATCTTGAAAAACGGGATCGGCTGCGACCACTCGTTGATCAGAAACAGCACCAGCAACAACGTGCCGCCCACCAGCAAGACGCTGATCAGACTCGACTCGAACCAGTCCAGCCGATTGCCCTGCAAAATGCCGATCACCAACATGCAGATCGCCGGGAATCCCAGCAGCAAACCGCGCCAGTTGAACTGCTTGAAGCGCTCCAGTCGCAATGGGTCCTGGGGAATCCCGTAGGCCACCGCCACCGTGGCGATCAGGCACGGCGCGACGACTTGCCAGAACGTCCATTGCCAGCCGACGTATTCGGTCCACAACCCCGCCAGTGGCGTGCCAAGGCCCGGACCGAAGGTGGCGGTCAGGGCATAACCGGCCAGGCCGAATATCTTCACGTTGGCCGGCAGAAAACGCAGTGCGACAGTCATCAACATGGGGGGTAACGCGCCACCGGCCAGGCCTTGCAACGTGCGTAAAACCAGCAGGCTTTCGTAATTCGGCGCAATCGGGCACAACACGCCTAACAGGATGAATGCACTGATCGCACACAGCGTGAAACGCCGTAACGAGAACGTCACCGCACACCAGGGCGCGAAGGCCGCAGCCGCTACCGAAGTCGCGGCGTAGCTGGCGACCAGCCAGGTGCCTTCGTCGTAGCCGATGGCCAGGGCACCGCGAATGTCAGCCAGGGCGACCTTGGTCACCATCTCGTTCAGGCCCGAAACCAACACCGCCAGCAGCACACCCACCAGGCCAATGATGATCCGTGGACCAAACACCACTGGCGCGGCGGCCGACACAGGCGCGGCCAGAGGCACCGAGGCCGTCAGGGAGGTCATCGGTTCACAACTCCGAAATGATTGAGAGGGCAGTCTACGAAGGCAAATCGCTGACGAAAACTGACTTATTGGTAATTTATAAGTGCGTGGGACGCAGCAATTGGATGATAAAAAAAGCGAGGACAGAAAGTGGTCTCGCGAAGAAACGACGGGAAAAAACTAACACCACCGAGTCAGGCGGACCACCATCCATAGGTGTTAGAGCGGTGCTGCGATTTTTTGATCTTCAGACCGGCTGTGCCGCCAGCCACGTCTCATCGCAACAGCTTTTCAGCGTCTCACGCAACCAGCGGTGGGCCGGGTCATTATCGAATCGCGGATGCCAGGCCTGGGTCAGCATGATGGTCGGCAGCGGCACCGGCAGGGTGAACGAACGCAATTTCAAACCCAGGCGCCGCACGCTCAGCAGCGTTTCCCTGGGCACCGGCAGAATCAGATCGGAATCGGGCAAGGCGAACATCGCTGCATGGAAACTCGGTGCGATCACCGCCACCCGCCGCTCCAGCCCCAAGGCGTTGAGCGCCGTGTCAATCGGTCCACGGGCAATCCCGCGACGTGACATGCTGATATGGGAAAACCCGGCAAAACGTTCGGCGGTGATCTCTTCATCGAGCAACGGATGATCTTCGCGCACCAGGCCGACGAACTGGGTGGAAAACAGGTTCTGCACTTTCACTTCCGGCATCAGCGGCCGGTTGTTGCTGACGCTCAAATCGATGCGGCCCTCACGCAAGGCCTCGTCATCGCCATCGCCTTCCGGAACGAAGCGCAACTCGCAATGCGGCGCTTGACGCTCCATGGTGTCGAATAGTTTGCCGCCGTAGATGCCGATGAAAAAGTCATTGGCCCGAATGCTGAAGCGTCGGCGCAAACTGCCCAGGTCCACGACACGGGCCGAATGGAATAGCTGCGCGGCTTGCTCCACCACATCCCGCACCTGCTCGCGCAACTCCAGCGCCTTGGGTGTGGGTACCAGACCACGGCCGGCCCGCACCAGGATCGGATCACCAATGGCCTCGCGGATGCGCGTCAGCGTTCGGCTCATGGCCGCCGGGCTGAGGTTCATCCGCCGCGCGGCACCCACTACGCTGCCTTCGTCGAGCAGGGCGTCGAGAGCGACCAGGAGGTTCATATCCGGGAGTTGCATGCTGAGCACTCGTGTCTGATGTAGATTGATTCAGGCGCAATGCTAGCAAACATCTCCCCACTGATGCGTTGGCAGTTCCGGCCCCTTCGCGAGCAGGCTGCTTGCGAAGAGGCCCGCACAATCACCATCACCATCCGCATAGATCCCCATCTAACTCGCCCGAACCACTATCAGTTCTGCTAGTTCTCAACCGTTGCCGTGGAGGGTAAAACTTAGCCAGACATCACATCGACCCTCCCACATAGGTTTTCGATATGACCCAACCCAATCAACAGAATTCGACCGGACAACGCACGGTGCTGCTGGCGGTGGATTTTAAAAACTCGGTACTCGCCGAAATCGACGCGGGCAGGACCAATCGCATCGCATACTCACCCTACGGCCAGCAGTCGGCGCAGCTTGAGGTCATGACGCGGCTAGGGTTCAACGGTGAACTGCGCGAGCCGGGATTCGATTGGTATTTGCTGGGCAAAGGCTACCGTGCTTACAACCCTTGGTTGATGCGTTTTCACCGCCCGGACAGTTTGAGTCCGTTGGATAAGGGCGGAAGGAATGCGTATGCATATTGCAACGGGGAGCCGGTGATGAACTCGGATCCGACGGGGCATTCACCCTGGGCGCTTTCACGCTTTGTGCAGGCATTGACGGACGCAGTGCAAACCGTTGCTGCTCCTGTGCTCAGGAAGACCGCAAGCCTCGCCAATAGCGGTGTTTCGCAGGTTTTAGGTGCTGCAAAAAGTGTAAAAAAGGCCTTTGCCGACAATTTTTTGTTTGATCCTGAAGCCCTGAAAAAACTACCCCCTTACCCTCAAAAATTTAAACAAAAACCACCATCAAATCGCGTCGTCAAGCAGCCAAACCCCTATCAAGGACACAATTCACTCAGGGGTCAACAAACCCAGTCTGTGCCTGGAAGTAGAACCGGAAGCAGACCGCGGATGACTGCCACGACGGGACCAATAACGCGTGTCACAGAACTTCGAAGGGGATATTAATCACCGTCCAAAAAACAGCGCGGTGAGGCCAGCCTCACCGCTGCATCCCCCACCGCTTCACCGTCACCCGCTCCAGCGAATCAAACACCAAATTCTCCACCAACAACCCAATCAAAATCACCACCGCCAACCCGGCAAACACCTTGTCGGTGTACAGCTCATTGCGGTTCTGAAAGATGTACCAGCCCAACCCGCCCTTCCCGCTGGTAGCACCAAACACCAACTCAGCGGCAATCAACGTGCGCCAGGCAAACGCCCAGCCGATTTTCAGGCCCGCGAGGATCGAGGGCAGTGCTGCGGGGATCAGGATGAACAGCACGAAACGCATACCCTTGAGGCCGTAGTTGCGTCCGGCCATGCGCAGGGTTTCCGAGACGCCGAGAAAGCCTGCGTAGGTGTTAAGGGCCAAGGCCCAGAGCACCGAGTGCACCAGCACGAAAATCAGGCTGTTCTGCCCCAGGCCAAACCACAACAGTGCCAGCGGCAGCAGCGCAATCGCAGGGAGCGGGTTGAACATCGAGGTCAGGGTGCTCAGCAGGTCGCGGCCGAACTGGGTCGACACTGCCAGCGTGGTCAGGGCAAACGCCAGGACAATGCCGATCAGGTAGCCCTTGAGCAGCACCATCAGGGAAATCCACACCTTGCCCAGCAGCTCGCCGCTGAGCAGACCGTCGTACAGTGCGTGCGAGGTTTGCACGAAGCTCGGCAGCAACAGGTCGTTGTTCTGATAACGGGCGACCGCCTCCCAGAGTACGGCGAGCAAAATCAGGATCAGGCTTTTGCGCAGCCAGCCCTGTTGCCACAGGCGTTGCCCGAGGGGCAATTCACGCTCTAGCGGCACGCTGGTCAGTGGCTGCAATACGGTTTCGAATTCTTCACGCGGGGATGATAAATGGCTCATCGGGCCCTCCTTTCAACTGGCTCAATAAGCGATGCGGATGTCGGCGAAATCCAGTTCGCGCTCGGTTTCCGGCGACTGCCCTTCGTCAAACAACAGCCTGTGGATACGCCGCGCCGATTCCTGAAACGCCACACCGCCCAGGCTATGCAAATCGTACTGATGGCTGTGGACTTCCGCCCTCACCCGCCCCGGATGTGGCGACAGCAACAGGATGCGGTTGCCCACCACCAGCGCCTCTTCGATGGAGTGCGTGACAAACAAGAGCGTGAAGCGCACTTCTTCCCAAAGCAGCAGCAGTTCTTCCTGCATCTTGCGTCGGGTCAGCGCATCGAGCGCAGCGAAGGGTTCGTCCATCAGGAGGATTTTCGGCTGCATGGCCAGTGCCCTGGCGATGGCGACTCGCGCCTTCATGCCACCTGACAGGGTATGTGGATAGGCATCTGCAAACGCTGCAAGACCGACCTTGTCGAGGTAGTGCAGCGCCCGCTCTTCAGCCTCTTTGCGCTTGAGGGTCTTCGACGCCAGCAACGCAAACATCACGTTCTGTTTGACCGTCTTCCATGGCGGCAGCTGATCGAACTCCTGGAACACCACGATCCGGTCCGGCCCCGGCGCATCGACGCGCTGGCCCTGCAACCGAATCTCACCCTCCACTGGCTGAATGAACCCGGCAGCGGCCTTGAGCAAGGTCGACTTGCCGCAACCGGACGGACCGAGCAGAACAAAGCGGTCCGCCGAATCGATCTCGAAACTGACTTGATGGGTCGCCCGCACCACCCGCTGGGGCGTGCGATATTCCAGGCTGACGTTATCGACCGACAGCAGCGCTTGGGCTGCCGTGGTCGGTTTGCTGACCGTGTGGCCTTGCAAAGGGGCGTTCATGTAGGTCAGCTCCCTTGCAGTGGTTTGGCGTCCTGGAAGAAGTAATCCTTCCACGAGTCCGGCTTGTTTTTGATCGCGCCGACGCGGTAGAGGAACTCGGCCAGCGGATAAGTATTTTTCGGTGTGACACTGAATTCGAACTGCGGGTTATCGATAATTTTCAGCAACGCAGCGCGGTCGATCTTGGCTTTGGTGACGCGGATGTATGTGTCCGCCGCCGCCCCTTTATCGTTCTGCGCAAATTGCGCGGCTTCAGTCAGCGCTTCGATGAAGGCTTTGTAGGTTTTCGGGTTTTCGTTGCGGAATTTCTCGGTGGCGAACAGCACCGTCGGCGAGTTCGGGCCGAGCAGGTCATAGGTGTTCAACACCACGTGCACGTTCGGGTTGTCGAGCGCCTGATCCTGGAACGGCGGGTTGGAAAAATGTCCACTTAACTCAGTGCCGCCGGCAATCAGCGCCGCCGTGGCGTCGGGATGCGGAACGGCGATGGTGTACTTGTCGAGGCGATTGAATTCCTTGTCGCCCCACTGCTTGGCGGCCGCGTATTGCAGGAAACGCGACTGCACCGACACCCCCACCGCCGGCACCGCGATGCGGTCCTTCTCGGTGAAATCGGCGATGGTTTTGACCTTGGGATTATTGCTCACCAGGTAGTACGGAAAATTACCCAGGGATGCCACGGCCTTGACGTTCTGCTTGCCATGGGTGCGGTCCCAGATGGTCAGCAGCGGGCCGACGCCGGCACCGGCAATGTCGATGGAACCGGAGAGCAACGCATCGTTGACCGCCGCGCCGCCGGAGAGCTGGGTCCAGTCGACCTTGATGTCGATGCCCTCCTGCTTGCCGTACTTCTCGATCAGGTTCTGATCGCGCACCACGTTGAGCAATAGATAAACGATGCCGAACTGTTCGGCGATGCGAATTTCACCTTCGGCGTGGGCTGCGGTCGGCGCCACCAGGCTGCCGGCGATCAAGCTGAAACCCAGGCCGATCGCCGCGGCCAGTGACGCAAAAGGAAGACGTTTGGACATGATCAAATCTCCGAGAAATCAGAAAGGCGCGTCGCCTTGGATGGTGGTGCGATACAACTTGCGCCGCAGGTAGCTTGGGCAGCCGGCGGCAAGGTGGATTAGCGAACGGTTGTCCCAGAACACCAGGTCATGGGGCTGCCACTGATGGCGGTAGATGTTTTGCGGCAACACGCTGTGGGCGTAGAGCTCGGCCAGCAGTTGCCGGCTCTCGTCTTCTGGCAGGCCAACGATGCGGGTGGTGAAGCCCTCGCTGACGAACAGTGCCTTGCGGCCGTTTTCCGGGTGCGTTCGCACGACCGGATGCACGACTTCAGCCACTTGGGCGAGCTGCTCCGGCGTCAGGGTCGGGCGCCAGTTGCCTTCGAATTTGGTCTCGCTGTAACGCGCCGTGTAGGAGTGCGCTGCCGAGCGACCTTCGACCGCTTTGCGCAACGCTTCAGGCAGGTTGTCCCAGGCCTTGTGCATGTCGGCGAACAGGGTATCGCCACCCTCGGTCGGCAGCTCCTGGGCATGCAGCATCGAACCCAGGCTCGGCAGTTCCTTGTAGGAGAGATCGGAGTGCCAGAATTTGCCGGCATCGCCCAGGCCGATGTTCTGGCCATTCTCGACAATGTTGGAAACGATGAGGATTTCCGGATGCCCCGTCAGCAGGAACTGCTTGAGCACATGGATCTGCAACACGCCAAAACGGCGGCTGAAATCGATCTGTTGCTGGGGGGTGATGCGCTGGTCGCGGAACACCACCACGTGATGATCCAGGTGCGCGCGGTGAATGCGGGCGAAGTCTTGATCATTGATCGGTCGGGACAAATCGAGGCCGATGATTTCGGCGCCCACCGCCCCACTGAACGGGCGGATTTCAAAGCGTTGTGGCGCGATGACTGGCGATGCTGAAACTGCTGACATAAATCACTCCCACGCACGGCACGCTCAAGGGCGCGCGCGTCGATCAGAAACTCACGGAGGTCCCGTGTTGGTTCGTGTCGTGCGGCGCGCCGATTGGTCGGCAGGTACGCAGGGGTGTGACTTTATAGCTATAAGAACAGGATTTTAAATACCGTTAGCGAATAACCATATGGCGTATTTCGCCTATGCTGCTGACAGCATGACGCGGTTCACTTCTGAGGGATGCTCCATGTTCTACGTGCAACGCAATGCAGAAGGGCAACTGATGCGCGTCGAAGCCGAAGCCTACGCCGAATCCACGGAAACGCTGCCGGCCGACCACCCTGACCTCCAGGCCTGGTTCGCCAACGAGGTCATGGCCACCAGCCTCAATCAGCTCAAGCAAATTAAACAACTCAAGCAACTGCGCCAGAGTGACCTGGAAATGATCCGGGTACTCGACGACTTGATCGAGGTGCTGATCAGCAAAGGCGTGATCCTCGTCACCGACCTGCCGGCGCCCGCACGGGCCAAACTGATGGACCGAACCCAGGCCCGGGAGGCATTGGGCGGGTTGAGTCATTTGGTTGATGATGATGAGGAAGGGGTTATCTAGCCCAGCCTCATCGGTGTCTGTGCTCGCGAAACGGTCTTACTGGCGACGCAACTTCAACGCCTTACTGCCAGGGCCTGGGCTCCCCCACCAATCGCCCCTGAACTCCATATACCCCCATCTCCCGAATCACCGCCAACTCCCCCTCGGTCTCGACCTGTTCGGCAATCAAGGGCAAGTCGATGCTATGGGCAGCGCGCTGGATGGCTTCGATAAACAGACGCTTGTCGCTCTCCTGATCGATCGCACGGATGTAGCTGCCATCGATCTTGAGGTACGCCAACCCGAGACGCGCCAGATTGCCGATCATGCTGAAACGCCCGCCAAAATGTTGCAGACTCAGCGAGAATCCGAGTGCGCGCAAACGCCGCGTCAGTTCTTCCAGCATGGCCTGCTCCGGCAACTGTTCTTCACCGATTTCCAGAGTCAGCCGCGGCCCCATATTGGAATGAGAACGCAACAATTCGAGGAGTGCATCCAATGCTTGCGGGTCCTCCAAGGTGGCCGAGGACAGGTTCAGCGCCAGCGAGGCGTTGTGATCGGCCATCTGCTCCAGCACCAATTCCAGCATCAGGCGATCCAGCCGCGCGGTCCAGCCGAACCGCTGCAGCCACGGCAGGAAGCGTCCCGCTGGAATGCTCTGGCCTTGGTCATCAATCAAGCGTGAAAGCACTTTGTGGTGCAGCACCAGTTGTGTGTCCTGGCTGGCCACCACCGGTTGGAAATACAGTTTGAATCGCCGTTGATTGAGTGCCTGATCCAGCAAGTTGTGCCAGGCGTGATGGTCATCGCCGCCCCCGGACAGGGCGCGCTGATCCAGGCAGACCCCATTTGAATCGCTCTGGCCTTCGGCTTGTGCCAACGCCTGATCAGCCAGCGCGAGCACCGCTTGCGGCGCATCGCCATGAACAAACGGTGCCAGCCCGATCGCAGCGACCGAAGCCACGTCGGTGGCCCCGGTCGCATGCAGGCTCGCCAGGGCCGTATCGAGGTGCTGCGCCAGTTGCAGCGCTTCTTCGCGCATCAGGCCCGGCGCCAGCACGGCAAATTCGCCGCCTCGAATCCGCGTGACGAGGTTTTGCGTTGCCGGATAGCGGGCGCATTCACGCAACAGCTGCTCGCCGACCGCCTGCAACAATTCGTCCGTGCGTTGCCCGCCCAGGCGCTGGTTGAGCCCCGCCAGATCCTGAACCCGCAGCAACAACAAATACCCGGAGCTGGCCTGCTCCGGGTTGCTCACCCGTGCGTTCAATTGCATCTCGAAATAACGGCGGTTGGCCAACCCGGTCAGGGTGTCCTGATAGGATTCGGCCCGCAGTTTTTCACTGCGCTCGGCCTGCTCCTGAAACAATGCCTTGAGCTTCTCGACCATCTGATTCATGGCCTGCACCACGCGCCTCAGTTCCGGTGTGCGCGGCAACTGCGGCAAGCTGAGGAACTCGCGGCGGGCGATGGCGTGAGACTGCTGGACCATGTAGTCGAGCGGCTTCAATTGTCGACGCAACAACAACGCCCCCAACACCGCGCTGATCACGCCGCAGATCAGCAGCCACACCAGACTGCCCAGCGCGCTTTGCCACAATTTGGCCAGGGCGAACATCGGGTGACTGACCACCTCGACACGCGCCGCCTGCTCCCAACCGCGGCTGATAATCGCATCGCCACCGGCAGACTCCAGGCCGATCAGCCTGACGAACCAGTCCGGCACCTGGGTATCGGCCGGGATACCGCTGCGCTCGACCAGCGTTTTGTCGCTGGACAGATCAACCACCCGGATGCTCGCGTAGTAACCGCTGTCAAAGATCGAGCTGACCAGCAACTCGGTCATCGCCCGGTCGTCGATGTTCGGCGTCAGGGACAGCGCCAGTGCCGTTGCGGCGTCCTGCGCGTGGGAGCGCAACTGGTTGACGTACTGGCTGCGCGAGCTTTCGAGGCTGACCATGAAGCTGCCGGTGAAGGCGATGACCAGGAACAGACAGATAGCGATCAACAGTTGTTTGAACAAAGACATCTGTGGGCGTACTCCTAATGAGTCGTCTCGACCGGAAATCCTTCGGCCTGCATTTTCTTCAGCACATCCTGCCAACGGGACAGGCGCTTTGTGTCACCGACCTTCTGGTTGCCCTTGGTACCGGGTAACCACAACCCTTCTGCATTGAAAGCGTAGACGGGCAGCAAATCCGTACGCTGACTGGCCGGCTGGATCGTATCGATCAAACTGTCGAGCACCAGCGGCATGGCGTCGGGGCTTGTGTAGTAGGTCAACACCATGTGCGCGCGATTCAGGCTCAATGCCTTAACGTAGGTGATGCGCAACTTGTCGCTGGCAACCCCGAGATGGCGCAGGCTGAAGTACTTGGCGATAGCGTAGTCTTCGCAATCGCCGGCACCTTTCCACAGGGCCTCGATCGGGGTTTCCCAGTAATCGACCTGGTGCCAGAGGTCGATGTCTTCGACGTAGCGCATCCGCTGGTTGAAGAACCGGTTGACCAGGTTGAGCTGTTCCAGCTCGCTGACCTGCTTCTGTGTGGCCAACAACTGTTGCCAATCATCAATACGCTGCTGACCTGCACCCAAAGGTCCGTACAATGCCTGCGCCCGACGGCTGATTGTGGAAAAGTCCCAATCGGCCAGTACACCGCCCAGCATCACGCCGGACAGCAGCCAAGCGCCGCACAGCCAGCGCAATATCGGGGGAATCGGGAAACGTACCGCCAATGCAAGGCATCCAGGGTAGGCAGGTGGAAGTCGATTGATGGTGTAGGTTAGCCCGTTAAAAAACAATGGCACGGTGCGATCACCCACAGCGCGCTAAACTGGAGGAAGAACGCTCTGTTGCGCGTTTGACAAGCCGTCAGGCAGTTACTAGTGTCAATTGGATCCAAAAACAAATCAGTCAATCAGGGTGCGTTGTAGTGACACAAAAGCCCAACCCTCTCAGCAGTATCAAGGTCAACGGGCCGATTCCCGCTCACCTGGCACGCTCGGTGATCGAACAAACCCTGCGCTCGGCCATTCTCGATGGCCGCTTGCCTACCGGCATTGCATTGCGTCAGCAAGACCTGGCCGACCTGTTCGGTGTCAGCCGCATGCCGGTGCGCGAAGCCTTGCGCCAGCTCGAAGCCCAGGCGCTGCTCAACGTAGTCGCCCACAAAGGTGCGGTGGTTGCGCCGCTGGTTCAGGGTGATGCCGCAGAGACCTACGCCCTGCGGATCCTCCTGGAGTCCGAGGCACTGAGGCTGTCGATCCCGCTGCTGGATACCGCGGATCTCGAACAGTCCGCCCACTATATTGACGCGCTGGAAACGGAACACGATTACACCGAAATCGGCCGGCTCAATCGTCTCTTCCATATGTCGCTCTACTGCAAGGCACCCAATAAGCGATTGCTGAAACTGGTCGAAGAAGGGTTGAACGAGGAGGAACGCTTCCTGCGCTTCAACCTCGAAGCCATGGGCCTGGGCAAATTGTCCCAGGAAGATCACCGGGCACTGTTGCGGGCCGCCGAAAACCACGATGTCGAAGGCTCGGTGAAGCTACTGGAAAATCACCTCAATCGGGGGGTCGAGGTTATTACCCGCTACCTCAATAGCCCCGAGGCCAAGAGTAGAAACACCTCGAACTAACCCATCATCCCTGTGGCGAGGGAGCTTGCTTCAGTGGGAGCAAGCTCCCTCGCCACAGGTACAGTGCCCGCGAATAATCCGCTACAAAATCCCCTTCCCTACAACCCTGACCGATTCCCGGTTCTGGGTGATAGCGGCTGCCTTGAATTACGCTCACTCTTGGGGTGCGACAACCATGAACGGGTGACGCACCGCTACAGTGGCGCAGTCCCCGCACCAAGAACCTACGGAAGGAGCCTTGTCACGGGAACGGAAGAATCGGCGCAGCCCCCGCCAACTTCCACCCCCTCAGATCACCTCGACGGATTCAGTTAGAAAGTTGCTTCGAGTGAGGCATTCACTCTTTATAAAAAATTCTGACTTATATAAGACGGAAGGAGCAGCTACATCCAAATAAAACTTAAACCAAAAGTCTTATTGAAACTTGTCACCCTCAAAAAAGTTGAACATACAAATATTAATAAAATAACTTGCTCAACACTTTGTTTGTGTACTAGCTTTTTCACGCCGCCCATAAACTCTGGCCGCACAGCGCATCAACACTGCTCTGAGAGCAACTTATACAGATCAATTCGTTTGAGGCATCCGCTCGCCAGCAGAAACTTCAAACAGCAATCAAGCAATTGATCGCCACTGACATTCAACTATTGAAAGGCTTGCTTATGAAATCAACTAAAGAACATCTCGAACAAAAAAAATCCGAACTGAGTGCGCATCCGATCTTCTCCGAAATCAGCTCACTGTCGGTATTGCAACGTTTCATGGAAACCCATGTCTTTGCCGTCTGGGACTTCATGTCGCTGACCAAGCGCCTGCAGCAGGAACTGACCTGTACGCGCCTTCCCTGGTTGCCCCCGCGCGATCCGCAGGCGGCGCGGCTGATCAATGAGATTGTGCTGGGTGAAGAGTCCGATGACCGCCCGGGCCAGGGTCACTACAGTCATTTCGAGTTGTACCTGGATGCCATGCGTGAAGTCGGCGCCAGCACCGACGCCGTAGAGCGCTTCGTGGCGCTGCAACAGGAGGGCGTAAGCTACGACGTGGCGCTGCAAAGTGTCGATGTCGAGCCGGCGGCAGCGCGATTCGTACGCCATACGCTGCACACCGCGCTGCACGCCCCGAGCCACAGTGTCGCGGCGGCATTTCTGCATGGACGCGAAAGCGTGATCCCACAGATGTTCCAGCGCATCCTCGATGACTGGGGCATCGGCATCGAACAGGCCCCGACCTTTCGCTACTACCTCGAGCGACACATCGAGGTCGACTCCGAAGACCATGGCCCTGCCGCTGAAGAACTGCTCGCACGGCTGGTCGATGGCAACCCGCAACGCCAAGAAGACGTTTATGCCAGCGCTATCGCCGCCGTGGAAAGTCGCATCGCCCTGTGGGATGGCCTGCGACTGAGCATGAGCGAACCTTTGGCGCAGGTGAACGCATGAACGCCGCCGACTATCAGTCGTTCGCCGACGCCTGGGAGAGCCGCGCCACCATCCGCACCCGCCCGCGTCGCGTGCTGGAGAACGACGACAAACTGATCTATCCCCTGAGCCGCCAACCGCTGGTGCTCAGCGAAACCTTTCTGCGTGAATGCCCGCAGCAGCGCGACTTTGCCCTGGTGCAGACGCTGTACAAATTCATCAACGACGTGGTGATTTTCGAAACCGAGATCGTCGACAAGACCGCCCGTAGCATCGCCAAGAATCGGTTCGCCGTGACCTTCCCGTTTGCCTGTCGCTACGACGCCATGACCGTGGTGGTGGATGAGGATTACCACGCGCTGGTGGCCATGGATTTCATGCAGCAGACCGTCGCCATGACCGGCATTACGCCCATCGATCTACCCGACGAAATCGAGCTGAGCCGGGCGATCCCGGCGGCCGTGGACCTCGCACCAGCGCATCTGCGCAGCGCCGTGGAATTGATCTGCGTGGCCATCGCCGAGAACACCGTGACCGGCGATGTCGCTGCGTTTGCCAAGGACGACACGGTCAAGCAATCGATCAAAGGGTTGATGGCCGACCACTTGCTCGACGAGGGCCGCCATTCCGGCTTCTGGTCGCGGATGGTGCGCATCTACTGGCACACCGCGAGTGAAGATGATCGCCAGTGCATCGCGCAAATCCTGCCGGTGTTCATCGGCCATTACCTGACCAACGACATCCAGAAGTCTTTCGACTTCCGACTGATCGACGCCTTGCAGATCAGCGATGCGGCGCGCCAAGCCCTCAAGAGCGAAGTGTCGGGGCTGGCCTTTCCGATCAATCGCCATCACCCCCTGGTGGCCAACATCGTGCGGTTCTTCCGCAGCAGCTCGCTGCTCGATTCGCCGTGCGTGCAAAGCGCCTTGAGCGACTACCTGATCTGACGAGGAGCACATCATGAGACGTCTCGACATTCTGCTCATTGGACAAAGCCAGGCCCTGACTGATCTTGGGCTGGAACTGGAGCAACACGGTCATGCACTGACACGGGTGACGGCGCTCGATGATCAAGTGCCGAGTCACCCGGATCTTGTGATCGATGATGCCAGCTTGCCGGTCAAGGGACTCGGAGCAGCGACGCGACTGACCCTGCAATTGGGTATCGGGCTGCCGGGCGTTTGCGGCCTACCGTCATTGGACTTGCTGTGCCTGCACAATTCGACGCTGCACGCCCGCGTACCAATCGCCGAGGAACAGACAGGCAACGGACAGGCACTGCGTCTGCGCGCGGTGGCGGAACTGGTGGACCAGGTGGCCCTGCTGGTCAGTCGCTACTCCCGGGATGCCGAGTATTTTCTGCTCGCCGAACCGGTGGCCCCCGTTCACTTCGCAAAGGTCGAAAACCTGCTGTTTCTCGACAGCCTGGCGTTCGTCCATCAGCGCAATACAACCGCAGAACCCCGGTTGCTGGAACTGGCCCGGGCGCCAATGATCGAGCGACTGGAACAGCGTTTCATTGAGTGTGCCGAACGACCGGCGTTGAGCGTGGCAGGCAGCACGCTCGACTATCGCCAATTGCATGCCATGAGCCGCGTTGTTCAGCAACGTTTGCAGCCCCTGCTCGAACAACATGAGGGGCCGTGGGTGGTGGGTATCTGCCTGCCAAAATGCACTGCGTTGTACGCGGGGATTCTGGCGATCCTTGGCAGCGGCGCTGTGTACCTGCCGCTGGAACCGAACCATCCGTTGCAACGTCAGCAGTACATCCTGTCGAATGCCGGCGCGGTGTTGCTGCTGCACGACGGGCAGCATCCACTCGCGGCAGAAATGCCAGGCCTGGATATCACCGCCATCGACTGCGATGAGGTGAATCTCGATCTCCCCCTGATGCGCCACCGCCCCGATCTCGACGCTCCATGCATGGCGCTCTACACCTCGGGCACCACCGGCCATCCCAAAGGCGTGCTGCTCAGCCAGGCCAACCTCGCCCACTTCACGGCGTGGTACGCCGACTATGTGCAACTGACCGAACAGAGTCGCGTGCTGCAATTTTCCTCGTTGAGTTTCGACTCGTCGCTGATCGATATTTTCCCGACCCTCTTGCAAGGTGCCGAGTTGATCGTACCCAGCGACGATCAGCGACGCGATCCGCTGCAACTGGTGGAGCTGATTCGTCATCAACACCTGAGCCACGCCTTTCTACCGCCAGCACTGTTGAGCATTCTGCCGCTGGAGCAGCTGATCAATCTCGATCACATCATGACCGGTGGCGATGTCTGCGAGCCTTGGGTCATCGAGCAACTGACCCGTCAGGGCAAGCTCTACAACCTTTATGGCCCCACCGAAGCCACGGTGCTGATTACCGCGCGACAACTGCAGGCCGGCGATCACAATCGGACCCTGGGCGACCCGATCGCCAACAGTCAGGTGCTGATTCTCGATGAGGATTTACAACCGGTGGTCGAGCAGACCGTCGGCGAGCTGCACATCGTCGGTCCGGGCGTGTGTCTGGGTTATCTGAACAACCCGCAACAAACCGCCGAACGCTACCTGAACCTGACCCTGCCCGATGGCCGGAGCCTGCGCGCCTATCGCACCGGCGACATGGCGAAGTGGACCGTTACCGGTATCGAGCTGTGCGGACGGCGCGACAATCAGGTGAAGATTCGCGGCTTTCGGGTCGAGCCGGAAGAGATCGAACGCTGCCTGCGCGACAGCCAGTTGTATCGGCAGGTGGCGGTGGTGATCGATAGCCAGCGACGGATACTGGCCTTCCTCGCCCAGCCTCGCGAACCCCGGCCCGGTGCCGCTCGCGAAGCGCTCAAGACCCACGCCAGGCAATTGCTGCCCGACTACATGCAGCCCGTAGCGTGGACCGAACTGGCGAGCATGCCATACGCCAGCAACGGCAAGGTCGATCGCAAGGCGCTGCTGGAACTGCCGGTCAGCGTCAGCGAAAACACTCTGCGACGCCTGCCCGCCAACGCCGATGAAGCCCTGCTGCTGGAGATCTGGGCCGAGCTGCTGGAGTTGCCCGCCAACGATATTTCCACCGACGAAAGTTTTTTCAATCTGGGCGGGCACTCGATTCTGCTGTCACGAATGCTACTGCGCTTGCGCGAAGAATTCGGGCGCAGCATTTCGATCAACCGCTTCATCGAACTGCCCACCATCACCAAACTGGCGACACTGGTGCGTGGCTCCGGCAGTGATGAGGTGTTGAGTGAACAGGCCATGGCCGATGCCTCGCGCGAACTTCAGGTGCAGCCATTGCCAATCAGCCGCATGGGCGATGTGCACAAGGTGATCGTCACTGGCGCCAACAGCTTTGTCGGCGTCCACATCGTGGAAGCGCTGTTGGCGTGGGGTGCCAGTGAAATCGCCTGCCTGGTCCGCGACGGCAACGGGCAATCGGCGACCGAGCGCTTCACCCAGGCACTGCGGGAGAACCGCCTGGAGCACCTGGATTTGAGTCGGGTGCGGGTTTACGCGGCGGACATCACGCGCCCGGAATTGGGACTGGACGCCGAGGTCTACGAGCGCCTTGATCGGGAATTCGGCGCGCTGGTGCACAACGCCGCCAACGTCAATCACGTACTCGATTACGAGTCGCTGGCGCGCGACAACGTCGAACCAATTTTCGAGTGCCTGCGGTTGTGCGAAGGGCGCAGCAAAAAGATCTTCAACTTCGTCTCGACGCTCTCGGCCTCCAGCACGATTTCCGCCGATGGCCGAGTGCTTGAACTGCCCGCCGCGCAGACCCCGCCGATCTACATCAAGAACGGCTACAACCTGTCCAAGTGGGTGGGCGAGCGAATCCTCGAGCGCGCCCGTGAGCGTGGCGTGCAGGTCAATCTCTTCCGGCCCGGCAACATCAGTTTCAACAGCCTCACGGGCGTGTGCCAACCCCACAAAAACCGTTTGATGCTGATGCTCAAGGGCTCGATACAGCTCGGCCAGGTGCCGGAGTTCGCGCTGAACTTTGACTTGATGCCGGTGGATTTCCTCGCCCGTTTCATCGCCTTCCATGCCAGCCGCTATCAGCCGGAAAAAGCGGTGTTCAACCTGCACAACCCCGAGCCCCTGAGTTGGGACCGCTATGTAGCGTCCTTTCGTGAAGCCGGTCGGGAGTTCTCCCTGGTCAGCGTCGCCGACTGGCAGCAACAACTGGGCCGGGTCGACAGCGACAACGCGTTGTTCGGCGTGCTGGGTTTCTACCTCAACGGTTTCGAGGAAGACATCGGCGATATCTCGATGATCGGCCATGACAACGCCCAGGCCGGCGTACGGCAGATGGGCGCGCGTTACCCGGAAAAAACTCCGGCACTACTGCGTCGGGGCTGCGACTACCTCAAAGAAATCAATTTCATCTGATTCATCCCAACCAGCAACGGAGCAAAACCATGAGCACACTGCAACCCGATACCCTGATCAAAAACCCGCAAGGCTGCCACGTCGTGTCCTCTGTGGAAGTCCCGGCGGACGCCACGCAGGTCTGGTCAGTGGTCGGCAACTTTGCCGGCTTCGACCGATTCATCCCGGCGCTGTCGCACATCGAGATGACCGGTGAAGGTGTGTCATCCCTGCGCAAGAAGTTCTTCAAGGACGGCAATCTGGTGGTCGAGCAGCTCAACTCACGCGACGACCAGACCCTGAGCATGACCTGGACCACGATCTACAACACACTGGGCGTGGCTAATTTGTGGGCGGCGATGCAGGTGAAACCGCTGGGTGCAGGCAAGTCTGAGGCGACCTGGATCATCATCGCCGAACCGGCGCTGGGTGGCGCCGAAGCTTTGCCGGGCTTCAAGGATTTCGTGCAGGCGTTTGCCGATGATGCGATGAATAATGTGCTGAAGATGTTTGCTTAGGGCTGTCGTTAAGCGGTGTTTGATATACCGCTTTCGCGAGCAGGCTCGCTCCCACACACTGAAGGGAGCAAGCCTGCACGCGAATGAACGATAACGCGGTGCAACTGATGTGAAGAACAGCGGCCGTTGCAAATTCTCCACCCTTGAGGAACTCGTCGATCGGTTTCTATAGCCGACCAGCTATCTGCGCCGCCTGGAACAACAGGCGTCTACCTGCAAGACCTGATCGAGATGGACAAATGGCGTTTCTCCCTCGGCCTGCGTCAGGACTGGGTCGAAACCCCTGATGAAAATCGGCTGGCGGAAACCGGACCTGCGCAGGGCACGGAAATCAGTGACACTCGAACCAAGCTGACAGGGCGTGCCGGAGCGTTGTATCTGTTCGAAAACGGCCTTGCGCCGTACATCAGCTATTGCGAGTCATTTAACCCGGACGCCTATGCCGACAGTAACGACAGTGCCGGCAATCCTTTGGCACCGATCGATGGCTCGCAGTGGGAAGTCGGTTTGAAGTAACAACCACCGGGCACTGACAACCTGTTCACGGCATCGCTGTTCGCGCAGTGTTCGATGGTCTGCGACCGGGTGGTGTGCTTCGATATGTGGGTTATAGCTGGGCCGGTGCGGAAAACACCATGAAGGTGGCGTCGTATACGTTGTTTGACGCCCCTGTCGGCTATGACTTGGGCAAGGTGGGTCTGAAAGGCGTGGATGTACGTCTGAATGCGAACAACCTGACCAATGAGTCCTATGTGGCATCCTGTGCCAGCCTGGCTTTTTACATCGGCAGCTTTTGGAAGTCTCAGAACGACAAAACCCCTGTCTGCGCAAGCAGACAGGGGTTTCGGAATTCAATCTTGACGATGACCTACTCTCACATGGGGAAACCCCACACTACCATCGGCGATGCATCGTTTCACTTCTGAGTTCGGGATGGGATCAGGTGGTTCCAATGCTCTATGGTCGTCAAGAAATTCTGTGACCGGTTCGTTAAAATTCTAACGTACCAGCGAAAATGGGTGACTTCTACTAAAACAAAACCCCTACCTGCATACGCAGATAGGGGTTTCGGAATTTAATCTTGACGATGACCTACTCTCACATGGGGAAACCCCACACTACCATCGGCGATGCATCGTTTCACTTCTGAGTTCGGGATGGGATCAGGTGGTTCCAATGCTCTATGGTCGTCAAGAAATTCTTGAGCTGACGCGTCTTGCGACGTTCCAGCGAATTGGGTATGCGATAGTTTGTGTGTTGGCGAACTTTCGGTTCATTGCGTCTTCACACACCGCAATCTGGTCTCTTTCGTCTTTTCAACTCGGAGTATCAAATTGCTTGGGTGTTATATGGTCAAGCCTCACGGGCAATTAGTATCGGTTAGCTCAACGCCTCACAGCGCTTACACACCCGACCTATCAACGTCGTAGTCTTCGACGGCCCTTCAGGGAGCTCAAGGCTCCAGTGAGATCTCATCTTGAGGCTAGTTTCCCGCTTAGATGCTTTCAGCGGTTATCTATTCCGAACATAGCTACCCGGCAATGCCACTGGCGTGACAACCGGAACACCAGAGGTTCGTCCACTCCGGTCCTCTCGTACTAGGAGCAGCCCCTCTCAAATCTCAAACGTCCACGGCAGATAGGGACCGAACTGTCTCACGACGTTCTAAACCCAGCTCGCGTACCACTTTAAATGGCGAACAGCCATACCCTTGGGACCGGCTTCAGCCCCAGGATGTGATGAGCCGACATCGAGGTGCCAAACACCGCCGTCGATATGAACTCTTGGGCGGTATCAGCCTGTTATCCCCGGAGTACCTTTTATCCGTTGAGCGATGGCCCTTCCATACAGAACCACCGGATCACTAAGACCTACTTTCGTACCTGCTCGACGTGTCTGTCTCGCAGTCAAGCGCGCTTTTGCCTTTATACTCTACGACCGATTTCCGACCGGTCTGAGCGCACCTTCGTACTCCTCCGTTACTCTTTAGGAGGAGACCGCCCCAGTCAAACTACCCACCATACACTGTCCTCGATCCGGATAACGGACCTGAGTTAGAACCTCAAAGTTGCCAGGGTGGTATTTCAAGGATGGCTCCACGCGAACTGGCGTCCACGCTTCAAAGCCTCCCACCTATCCTACACAAGCAAATTCAAAGTCCAGTGCAAAGCTATAGTAAAGGTTCACGGGGTCTTTCCGTCTAGCCGCGGATACACTGCATCTTCACAGCGATTTCAATTTCACTGAGTCTCGGGTGGAGACAGCGCCGCCATCGTTACGCCATTCGTGCAGGTCGGAACTTACCCGACAAGGAATTTCGCTACCTTAGGACCGTTATAGTTACGGCCGCCGTTTACCGGGGCTTCGATCAAGAGCTTCGCGTTAGCTAACCCCATCAATTAACCTTCCGGCACCGGGCAGGCGTCACACCCTATACGTCCACTTTCGTGTTTGCAGAGTGCTGTGTTTTTAATAAACAGTCGCAGCGGCCTGGTATCTTCGACCGGCGTGGGCTTACGCAGCAAGTGCTTCACCCTCACCGGCGCACCTTCTCCCGAAGTTACGGTGCCATTTTGCCTAGTTCCTTCACCCGAGTTCTCTCAAGCGCCTTGGTATTCTCTACCCAACCACCTGTGTCGGTTTGGGGTACGGTTCCTGGTTATCTGAAGCTTAGAAGCTTTTCTTGGAAGCATGGCATCAACCACTTCGTCACCTGAAAGGTAACTCGTCATCAGCTCTCGGCCTTGAAACCCCGGATTTACCTAAGATTTCAGCCTACCACCTTAAACTTGGACAACCAACGCCAAGCTGGCCTAGCCTTCTCCGTCCCTCCATCGCAATAACCAGAAGTACAGGAATATTAACCTGTTTTCCATCGACTACGCTTTTCAGCCTCGCCTTAGGGACCGACTAACCCTGCGTCGATTAACGTTGCGCAGGAAACCTTGGTCTTTCGGCGTGGGTGTTTTTCACACCCATTGTCGTTACTCATGTCAGCATTCGCACTTCTGATACCTCCAGCAAGCTTCTCAACTCACCTTCACAGGCTTACAGAACGCTCCTCTACCGCATCATCCGAAGATGATACCCGTAGCTTCGGTGTATGGTTTGAGCCCCGTTACATCTTCCGCGCAGGCCGACTCGACTAGTGAGCTATTACGCTTTCTTTAAAGGGTGGCTGCTTCTAAGCCAACCTCCTAGCTGTCTAAGCCTTCCCACATCGTTTCCCACTTAACCATAACTTTGGGACCTTAGCTGACGGTCTGGGTTGTTTCCCTTTTCACGACGGACGTTAGCACCCGCCGTGTGTCTCCCATGCTCGGCACTTGTAGGTATTCGGAGTTTGCATCGGTTTGGTAAGTCGGGATGACCCCCTAGCCGAAACAGTGCTCTACCCCCTACAGTGATACATGAGGCGCTACCTAAATAGCTTTCGAGGAGAACCAGCTATCTCCGAGCTTGATTAGCCTTTCACTCCGATCCACAGGTCATCCGCTAACTTTTCAACGGTAGTCGGTTCGGTCCTCCAGTCAGTGTTACCTAACCTTCAACCTGCCCATGGATAGATCGCCCGGTTTCGGGTCTATTCCCAGCGACTAGACGCCCTATTAAGACTCGCTTTCGCTACGCCTCCCCTATTCGGTTAAGCTCGCCACTGAAAATAAGTCGCTGACCCATTATACAAAAGGTACGCAGTCACCTAACAAAGTAGGCTCCCACTGCTTGTACGCATACGGTTTCAGGATCTATTTCACTCCCCTCTCCGGGGTTCTTTTCGCCTTTCCCTCACGGTACTAGTTCACTATCGGTCAGTCAGTAGTATTTAGCCTTGGAGGATGGTCCCCCCATATTCAGACAAAGTTTCTCGTGCTCCGTCCTACTCGATTTCATTGATAAGAGATTTTCGCGTACAGGGCTATCACCCACTATGGCCGCACTTTCCAGAGCGTTCCGCTAATCTCAAATCAACTTAAGGGCTAGTCCCCGTTCGCTCGCCACTACTAAGGGAATCTCGGTTGATTTCTTTTCCTCAGGGTACTTAGATGTTTCAGTTCCCCTGGTTCGCCTCTTGCACCTATGTATTCAGTACAAGATAACCATCTTATGATGGCTGGGTTCCCCCATTCAGACATCTCCGGATCAAAGTCTGTTTGCCGACTCCCCGAAGCTTTTCGCAGGCTACCACGTCTTTCATCGCCTCTGACTGCCAAGGCATCCACCGTATGCGCTTCTTCACTTGACCATATAACCCCAAGCAATCTGGTTATACTGTGAAGACGACATTCGCCGAAAATTCGCGATTAAACTCACAAATTTTACCTTAGCCTGATCCGTTACCAGTGAAAGTAACGTTCAGTCTATCTTTCTATCACATACCCAAATTTTTAAAGAACGATCTAATCAAAAGACTAGAAATCAATATTCACACCGGAATACTCATTTCTAAACTCTCAAACTTTCGAAGCAGTTTATGGTGGAGCCAAGCGGGATCGAACCGCTGACCTCCTGCGTGCAAGGCAGGCGCTCTCCCAGCTGAGCTATGGCCCCATACAAAATTGGTGGGTCTGGGCAGATTCGAACTGCCGACCTCACCCTTATCAGGGGTGCGCTCTAACCAACTGAGCTACAGACCCAATTTCGAGCTTGTAACTGTTAGCGTGAGCTATCAGCTTGGAGCTTAAAGCTGCTTCTATCGTCTTCTTCAATGAATCAAGCAATTCGTGTGGGAGCTCATGGTGCAGCTGAGTCGTCGATTAAGGAGGTGATCCAGCCGCAGGTTCCCCTACGGCTACCTTGTTACGACTTCACCCCAGTCATGAATCACACCGTGGTAACCGTCCCCCCGAAGGTTAGACTAGCTACTTCTGGTGCAACCCACTCCCATGGTGTGACGGGCGGTGTGTACAAGGCCCGGGAACGTATTCACCGCGACATTCTGATTCGCGATTACTAGCGATTCCGACTTCACGCAGTCGAGTTGCAGACTGCGATCCGGACTACGATCGGTTTTATGGGATTAGCTCCACCTCGCGGCTTGGCAACCCTCTGTACCGACCATTGTAGCACGTGTGTAGCCCAGGCCGTAAGGGCCATGATGACTTGACGTCATCCCCACCTTCCTCCGGTTTGTCACCGGCAGTCTCCTTAGAGTGCCCACCATTACGTGCTGGTAACTAAGGACAAGGGTTGCGCTCGTTACGGGACTTAACCCAACATCTCACGACACGAGCTGACGACAGCCATGCAGCACCTGTCTCAATGTTCCCGAAGGCACCAATCCATCTCTGGAAAGTTCATTGGATGTCAAGGCCTGGTAAGGTTCTTCGCGTTGCTTCGAATTAAACCACATGCTCCACCGCTTGTGCGGGCCCCCGTCAATTCATTTGAGTTTTAACCTTGCGGCCGTACTCCCCAGGCGGTCAACTTAATGCGTTAGCTGCGCCACTAAGAGCTCAAGGCTCCCAACGGCTAGTTGACATCGTTTACGGCGTGGACTACCAGGGTATCTAATCCTGTTTGCTCCCCACGCTTTCGCACCTCAGTGTCAGTATCAGTCCAGGTGGTCGCCTTCGCCACTGGTGTTCCTTCCTATATCTACGCATTTCACCGCTACACAGGAAATTCCACCACCCTCTACCATACTCTAGCTTGTCAGTTTTGAATGCAGTTCCCAGGTTGAGCCCGGGGCTTTCACATCCAACTTAACAAACCACCTACGCGCGCTTTACGCCCAGTAATTCCGATTAACGCTTGCACCCTCTGTATTACCGCGGCTGCTGGCACAGAGTTAGCCGGTGCTTATTCTGTCGGTAACGTCAAAATTGCAGAGTATTAATCTACAACCCTTCCTCCCAACTTAAAGTGCTTTACAATCCGAAGACCTTCTTCACACACGCGGCATGGCTGGATCAGGCTTTCGCCCATTGTCCAATATTCCCCACTGCTGCCTCCCGTAGGAGTCTGGACCGTGTCTCAGTTCCAGTGTGACTGATCATCCTCTCAGACCAGTTACGGATCGTCGCCTTGGTGAGCCATTACCTCACCAACTAGCTAATCCGACCTAGGCTCATCTGATAGCGCAAGGCCCGAAGGTCCCCTGCTTTCTCCCGTAGGACGTATGCGGTATTAGCGTTCCTTTCGAAACGTTGTCCCCCACTACCAGGCAGATTCCTAGGCATTACTCACCCGTCCGCCGCTGAATCAGAGAGCAAGCTCTCTTCATCCGCTCGACTTGCATGTGTTAGGCCTGCCGCCAGCGTTCAATCTGAGCCATGATCAAACTCTTCAGTTCAAACATCTTTGGGTTTTGAGAAAACCCTAAACTTGGCTCAGCAATCGTTGGTTACATCTTTGATTTCTCGCGGAGTAACTTGTGATGCTGATAATCTGTTGACTAGCAGTCTAATACCACAAGCACCCACACGAATTGCTTGATTCAGTTGTTAAAGAGCGGTTGGTTAAGAGCTTTCGTCTCAACCGAGGCGCGCATTCTACAGCAGCCTCATTTGCTGTCAAGCGGTTATTTCAGAAGTTTTCAAGGCTTTCCTTAACAACTTCAACCACTTGCGCTTTCGATCTCTCGTCAGCGGGAGGCGAATTCTACAGCGTTACTCGCTGCTGTCAACACCTCTTTTTCAACTTCCTTTCAGCTTCGATGACCTGAAGCAACCTGCTGCCGAAAACTGCGTAACTCATTGTTTACCAAGGAGTTTTCCGTTTCGACTGCGCCGGAAGTGGGGCGAATTATAGACACCTCAGATCTGCCGTCAACCGTTAATTTCAGTTTTCTTTCAATAAGTTACGAGAGGTAGGAAATGAGCCCGCTCCACCCACACCTGGAAGGAGCAAGCCACTCTTCTATATAGAGGGAAATCCTTAGAGCACGCCGGACTCTTTGAAGTTAGCCACGGTACCAGCATCCAGCCCCAGCACCCGCTGTAGAACCTCAAACGTATGCTCTCCCAACAAAGGAGGTGCACGACGGTACTCCACCGGCGTCTCCGACAAACGAATCGGGCTCGCCACCTGCGGCACTATCCCGGCCAACGCATGCGGCAACTCAATCGCTAACCCGCGGGCCTTGACCTGAGGATCGGCAAACATCTGTGCAAGATCATTAATAGGCCCACAAGGAACCCCCGCCTGCTCCAGCTGCGCCACCCATTCTGCAGTGGTCTTAAATACAGTGGCCTGGCGGATCAGTGGAATGAGGACCGCCCTATTCACTACCCGCTGCTTGTTGGTTGCGAAGCGCGGATCATCCGCCCACTGAGGCTGCCCGGCGACCTCCGCGAATTTGCGGAACTGCCCGTCATTACCCACGGTTAAGATGAAGTCGCCATCCGCCGTAGGAAAATCCTGATAAGGCACGATGTTCGGATGAGCATTCCCCAAGCGTTTGGGCGCATTGCCTGTCGTCAGATAGTTCATCGCCTGGTTAGCCAGGCACGCCACCTGAACATCCAGCAACGCCATATCAATATGCTGACCACCACCGTCATGATCACGATGCGCAAGCGCCGCCAGGATCGCGACCGTCGAATAGAGCCCGGTCAAAATATCTGTCAGCGCCACACCCACCTTCACCGGCCCCGCCCCCTCATCCCCCTCGGGTCGCCCCGTCAGGCTCATGAGGCCGCCCAGCCCCTGGATCATGAAGTCATAACCCGCACGCTTGGCATAAGGACCGGTTTGACCGAAACCGGTGATCGAGCAATAAATCAGGTCCGGATTGATAGCCTTCAGCGATTCGTAGTCCAGGCCGTAAGCGGCCAGACCACCGACCTTGAAGTTCTCGATCAGGATGTCCGACTTCGCCGCCAGATCTCGCACCAGCTTCTGCCCCTCTGGGCGCGTGAAGTCGATAGTCACCGATTGCTTGTTGCGATTGGCCGACAAGTAATAGGCAGCCTCGCTAGTGTTCTCGCCATAAGCGTCTTTAAGGAATGGCGGACCCCAGGCGCGCGTGTCATCACCATTGCCCGGGCGCTCGACCTTGATCACTTCAGCGCCAAGGTCGGCCAGGATCTGTCCAGCCCACGGCCCGGCCAGCACCCGCGATAAATCCAGTACCCGTAGATGTGAAAGCGCGCCCATGCCATTCTCCTATTAATAGAACGCCTGGATGCCGGTCTGCGCACGACCGAGGATCAGCGCGTGGACGTCGTGTGTACCTTCATAGGTATTCACCACTTCCAGGTTGACCAGATGACGCGCGACGCCGAACTCGTCGGAGATACCGTTGCCGCCCAGCATGTCGCGGGCCATGCGCGCAATGTCCAGAGACTTGCCACAAGAATTGCGCTTCATCATCGAAGTGATTTCAACCGCTGCGGTACCTTCATCCTTCATGCGCCCCAGACGCAGGCAGCCTTGCAGAGCCATAGTGATTTCGGTCTGCATGTCGGCCAGCTTCTTCTGGATCAACTGTGTGGCAGCCAATGGGCGGCCGAACTGCTGACGATCCAGTGTGTACTGGCGAGCGGTGTGCCAGCAGAACTCGGCAGCACCCAACGCCCCCCAGGAAATGCCGTAACGTGCCGAGTTGAGGCAAGTGAAAGGACCTTTCAAGCCACGGACATCCGGGAAAATGTTCTCTTCAGGGACAAACACGTTGTCCATGACGATCTCTCCGGTGATCGATGCGCGCAGGCCGACTTTGCCGTGAATCGCCGGAGCGCTCAGGCCTTTCCAGCCTTTTTCCAGAACGAACCCACGGATATCGCCCGCGTCGTCTTTGCCCCAGACCACAAACACATCGGCGATCGGACTATTGGTAATCCACATCTTGCTGCCGGTCAGGCTGTAGCCGCCTTCCACTTTGCGTGCACGGGTAATCATCGCGCCCGGGTCGGAACCGTGGTTAGGCTCGGTCAGACCGAAGCAGCCGATCCACTCACCCGAGGCCAGCTTCGGCAGGTACTTCTGTTTTTGCGCCTCGGTACCGAACTCATTGATCGGCACCATCACCAGCGAAGACTGCACACTCATCATCGAGCGATAGCCGGAGTCGATACGCTCGACCTCACGAGCAATCAAGCCGTAGCTGACATAGTTCAGGCCGCTGCCACCGTACTGCTCCGGAATGGTCGCCCCCAACAGACCCACTTCCCCCATCTCGCGGAAGATCGCCGGGTCGGTCTTTTCATGACGGAACGCTTCGAGAATGCGCGGTGCGAGGCTTTGCTGGGCGAACTGCGCGGCGGTGTCGCGGATCATGCGCTCTTCTTCGGTGAGCTGCTGGTCCAGCAGCAGGGGATCGATCCAGTTGAAGCTTGCTTTACCGGCCATGGGTGTTTCCTCTCGAAACGGGTGAAATAAACGTGGACTGATCCTAGGCCGGGTTCGTCGTCTCGGCAAACGAGGATTTCGCATACTGTTGTGCTAATTTCTCACTCCGAAACGTCGCAAACGGCAAATTGTGCGATGTATTAGTGAGGTTGACGTACATGCGCAGGAAGATACCCAGCACGACCGCCCTGATCAGCTTTGAGGCGGCCGCACGCCATGAGAGCTTTACCAAGGCGGCACAGGAACTTTCACTGACCCAAGGCGCGATTTGCCGACAGATCGCCAGCCTTGAGGAGTTTCTCAACGTTGAGCTGTTCCGACGCTCACGACGCGGAGTGAAACTGACAGAAGCCGGTCTCTCCTACAGTCGCCGGGTCGCCACCCAGCTCGACGCGGTCGAACGCGACACGCTGTCTGTGATGGGGCAGCAAGGCGCAAACGTGATCGAGCTGGCCGTAGTTCCGACGTTCGGTACCCAGTGGCTGCTGCCTCGACTCAAGGACTTCCAGCAAAAACACCCGGAAGTGACGGTCAACCTGACCAACCGCACGCGCCCCTTCCTGTTCGCCGATACGGACTTCGACGCAGCGATTTACTTCGGCGATGCGGACTGGTCCGGTACGCAGTCCCACCGCTTGATGGATGAACACCCGCTTCCCGTTTGCAGCCCGAACCTGATGGGGGAAAACACGCACCTGTCCGCAGGTGAAATCGCTGAACTCCCCCTTTTGCAACAGACCACCCGCCCCTACGCCTGGCGACATTGGTTTAACTCTCAGCGACTGAATGTCCCTCGGGACATGACAGGACCGCGCTACGAGCTATTCTCCATGCTGGCCCAAGCGGCCATGCACGACATGGGCATCGCCTTGATTCCACCCTTCCTGATTCAGCGTGAATTAGCCGAGAAGCGCCTGGTCATTGCCAACCCCCAGGCACTCTCAAGCATCAAGGCTTATTACCTGATGATTCCTGAGCGAAAGGTCGAATCGGCGTCTTTAAGGGCATTCAGAGATTGGCTGGTCAATCAGGCGCACAGCTACAGCCTCGAAGGATAAAGGCTTACAGACGATAGCTGACCCAGTAGTCAGCAAAATAAAAACCCTACAGATATAACTATTTGTCGCATATTCGAAGACTGTACCGAAAGCAGTACAAACGTCCCACAAGTGCCTGAACATATGGCTTTGCGCCGCTATTTCGAAGCAATGCAGGAACATTCATATGGCCTATGTGAAAATTCTCAAATTCAAGAAAAACGCTCTGAAAGGCACGCATTACATGGGACTGCGCCTAATCGATGCGACATTCGGTCACGGGGTGACTTGTAGTTAATTTTCCGTCACGCGTCATAATCCCTTGAAGGGCACAAAGTTCGCCTGCAAAATGCCGCGCCCCGCCCTGATTTGGCGGGGTCGTGCTGATCGGCCGCCCCAGCCGCACCATCCGTAGTGCATGGGTTTACTCAATAAGATCACGCAGGAGATTTGACGTGCACATTGGTGTTCCTCTCGAAACCCAGACCGGTGAAACACGGGTTGCTGCAACCCCTGAAACCATTAAGAAGCTGATCGGCCAGGGTCATAAGGTCACTGTACAAAGCGGCGCCGGCGTCAATGCCAGCGTTGTCGACAGTGCCTATGAAGCCGCAGGCGCAACTATTGGCAGCGCCGGTGACGCGTTTGGTGCAGAGCTGATTCTGAAGGTCGTGGCCCCCACTGACAGCGAACTTGCGCTGATAAAAAGCGGCACCATTGTGGTGGGGATGCTCAATCCGTTCAGTAACGAAACCATCGCCAAAATGGCCGAGTGCGGCATTACCGCGTTTGCGCTGGAAGCTGCGCCACGCACCTCCCGTGCCCAGAGCCTGGATGTGCTGTCCTCGCAAGCCAACATCGCCGGCTATAAAGCCGTGTTGCTGGCTGCTCACCACTATCCGCGCTTCATGCCGATGCTGATGACCGCTGCGGGCACCGTGAAAGCGGCGCGCGTGCTGATTCTCGGCGCCGGCGTCGCCGGACTGCAGGCCATCGCCACGGCGAAACGCCTGGGAGCGGTGATCGAAGCATCCGACGTGCGCCCTGCGGTTAAAGAACAGATCGAATCCCTCGGCGCCAAGTTCGTCGACGTGCCTTACGAGACCGATGAAGAGCGCGAATGTGCCGTTGGTGTCGGCGGCTACGCGCGCCCAATGCCGGCCAGCTGGATGCAGCGTCAGGCTGTGGCTGTGCACGAACGCGCCAAACAGGCTGACATTGTTATCACCACCGCACTGATTCCAGGCCGCAAGGCTCCGACGCTATTGAGCGCGGAAACCGTGGCGCAAATGAAACCGGGCTCGGTAGTCATCGATCTGGCGGCGGCCCAAGGCGGTAACTGCCCGCTGACCGTGGCTGATCAGGTGGTGATCGAAAATGGCGTGACCATTGTTGGCCCCACCAATCTGGCGGCCGCGGTCGCAGCCGACGCCTCGGCGTTGTATGCACGCAACCTGCTGGACTTCATGAAACTGTTGTTCGATAAAGAAGGACAACTGGTGATCAACCTTGAAGACGATATCGTCGCCGCGTGCCTGATGTGCCGCGACGGCCAGATCGTGCGCAAGAACGGCTGAGGATAAAAACAATGGAAGACATGCTGATCTCTCACGGTATCTACAACCTGATCATCTTTGTGCTGGCTATCTATGTCGGCTACCACGTGGTCTGGAACGTGACGCCTGCACTGCACACTCCACTGATGGCTGTCACCAACGCCATCTCGGCCATCGTGATCGTCGGCGCCATGCTCGCCGCGGCCCTCACCGTGACCCCGCTGGGCAAGACCATGGGCACCCTGGCCGTGGCCCTGGCCGCGGTCAACGTGTTTGGTGGCTTCCTGGTGACCCGGCGCATGCTGGAAATGTTCAAGAAGAAAGCGGCGCCAGCGAAAGCTCCGGCAGCCAAGGCCGAAGCAGTCAAGGCTGAGGTGCAGCAAGCATGAGCATGAACCTGGTTACTTCCCTGTATTTGATCGCCTCGGTCTGCTTCATCCAGGCGCTCAAGGGACTCTCGCACCCCACCACGTCGCGTCGCGGCAACCTGTTTGGCATGCTCGGCATGGGCCTGGCGATCCTCACCACGGTCGGCCTGATCTACAAGCTGGGGGCTGAACTGGCCCATGACGGCATCGTCTACGTGATCGTTGGCTTGCTGATCGGCGGCACTGCCGGCTCGATCATGGCCAAACGCGTTGAAATGACCAAGATGCCTGAGCTGGTCGCCTTCATGCACAGCATGATCGGCCTGGCAGCGGTGTTCATCGCCGTGGCCGCCGTGGTCGAACCGCAGTCGCTGGGCATCGTCCAGAACCTCGGCGATGCGATCCCGGCCGGTAACCGTCTGGAGCTGTTCCTCGGCGCTGCCATCGGTGCGATCACTTTCTCCGGTTCGGTCATTGCCTTCGGCAAGCTGGCGGGCAAATACAAGTTCCGCCTGTTCCAGGGCGCACCAGTACAGTTCTCCGGCCAGCACAAGCTGAACCTGCTGCTGGGTCTGGCCACACTGGCACTGGGCGTGACGTTCATGCTCACCGGCAACTACACCGCTTTCGGCGTGATGCTGGCGCTGGCCTTCGTGCTCGGCGTGCTGATCATCATCCCGATTGGCGGCGCCGACATGCCGGTCGTCGTGTCCATGCTCAACAGCTACTCCGGCTGGGCAGCAGCGGGTATCGGCTTCTCGCTGAATAACTCGATGCTGATCATCGCCGGCTCCCTGGTAGGCTCAAGCGGTGCGATTCTCTCGTACATCATGTGCAAGGCGATGAACCGCTCATTCTTCAACGTATTGCTCGGTGGTTTCGGCAACACCGCGGATGCGGCCGGCCCTGCGGGTTCGAAAGAAGCCCGCCCGGTGAAATCCGGTTCGGCTGACGACGCGACCTTCCTGCTGACCAACGCCGACACCGTGATCATCGTTCCGGGCTACGGCCTGGCGGTAGCGCGGGCGCAACATGCACTGAAGGAACTGACCGAGAAGCTGACCCATCGCGGCGTGACCGTGAAGTACGCGATCCACCCGGTTGCCGGTCGTATGCCTGGCCACATGAACGTACTGCTGGCCGAGGCTGAAGTGCCTTACGACCAGGTGTTCGAGATGGACGACATCAACTCCGAGTTCGGTCAGGCCGACGTGGTCCTGGTGTTGGGCGCCAACGACGTGGTTAACCCGGCCGCCAAGAACGATCCGAAATCGCCGATTGCCGGCATGCCGATTCTCGAAGCGTTCAAGGCCAAGACCATCATCGTCAACAAGCGCTCGATGGCCAGCGGCTATGCCGGCCTGGACAACGAATTGTTCTACCTGGACAAAACCATGATGGTGTTCGGTGACGCGAAAAAAGTCATCGAGGACATGGTCAAGGCTGTCGAATAACCTTCGCCGGCACCACAAAACGCCCCGACTTGTCGGGGCGTTTTTGTTTGCGCGAATCGTCGGACAAACCACCGCTTTGTTACTGATCCGGTAACGGTGTTTTGCTTTAAAGGCCCGGAATAGACGCCTCTTTTGCGACCTTGGTAGCGGGACAGGGACCGGTGAAATTCAATAGACTGCGCTTCCTGTACCCGTTGCCCGAGATAACAATCCATGTACCGTGACCGAATTCGCCTGCCTTCGTTGTTGGATAAAGTGATGAGTGCCGCCGAGGCTGCTGCCTTGATTGAGGACGGCATGACCGTCGGCATGAGCGGCTTCACCCGCGCCGGCGAAGCCAAGGCCGTACCCCATGCACTGGCCGAGCGGGCCAAGGTCACGCCGCTGAAGATCAGCCTCATGACCGGCGCCAGCCTGGGCAACGACCTCGACAAACAGCTCACCGAAGCCGGCGTATTGTCACGACGCATGCCATTCCAGGTGGACAGCACACTGCGCAAGGCGATCAACGCCGGGGACGTGATGTTCATCGACCAGCACCTCTCGGAAACCGTCGAGCAACTGCGCAACCAGCAATTGAAGCTGCCGGATATCGCGGTGATCGAAGCCGTCGCCATCACCGAACAAGGCCATATCGTGCCGACCACTTCCGTGGGCAACTCCGCCAGCTTCGCGATCTTCGCCAAACATGTGATCGTCGAGATCAATCTCGCGCACAACCCGAACCTCGAAGGTCTGCACGACATTTATATCCCGACCTATCGTCCGACCCGTACACCGATTCCGCTGGTCAAGGTCGACGATCGCATTGGCAGCACCGCCATCCCGATTCCGCCGGAAAAGATCGTCGCGATCGTGGTCACCAACCAGTCCGACTCGCCCTCCACTGTATTGCCGCCGGACGTAGACACCCAGGCCATCGCCGATCACCTGATCGGCTTCTTCAAGCAGGAAGTCGACGCCGGACGCATGACCAACAAGCTCGGCCCGCTGCAGGCCGGGATCGGCACTATCGCCAACTCCGTGATGTGCGGCTTGATCGACTCGCCCTTCGAAGACCTGACGATGTACTCCGAAGTGCTACAGGACTCGACCTTCGACCTGATCGACGCCGGCAAGTTGAGCTTTGCTTCGGGAAGCTCGATCACGCTGTCCAGCCGTCGCAACGCCGATGTTTTCGGCAACCTGGAGCGCTATAAGGACAAACTGGTGCTGCGCCCACAGGAGATTTCCAACCATCCCGAAGTGGTCCGCCGCCTCGGCATCATTGGCATCAACACGGCGCTGGAGTTCGACATTTATGGCAACGTCAACTCCACCCACGTCTGCGGCACGCGGATGATGAATGGTATTGGCGGTTCCGGCGACTTCGCGCGCAATGCCCATCTTGCGGTGTTCGTGACCAAGTCGATCGCCAAGGACGGTGCGATTTCCAGCGTGGTGCCGATGGTCAGCCACGTTGACCATACCGAGCATGACGTCGACATCCTTGTCACCGAAATCGGCCTGGCCGACCTGCGTGGCCTGGCGCCTCGGGAACGCGCCCGCGTCATCATCGACAACTGCGTGCACCCCGACTACCGCCAGGCATTGAATGACTACTTCAATGCTGCTTGCGCCCTCGGCGGACACACCCCGCATATCCTGCGCGATGCCCTGAGTTGGCACATGAACCTGGAAGACACCGGTCGAATGCTCGCTGTGTAATTGATACAGATAGCCGCTGGCGCAAACACAGTTTCGCCAGCCCGCTATTGCGAAGCCACAACTCGTCAAAAACTGTACTGCTGTACCGGTCATTTCCTACAGAAAAACCCTACAACTTGACGCGAAACCAGTAAAAACGCACCATAACAGTGCAGATAGGTACAGTTGCCTCAATTTAGACCAGTACACCCCCTATAAACAGTTAACTGAGCTCTCACAATACAGGTGAACTGTATCTACAGAGACTAGGCAAACGGGAGGATCATGGGCACCAGTTAAACCACTACCTAATCCCGCCACAAGCGGAAGGATGAAAACCATGGAACGTACACTCAGTTCCGATCTGTTCTTCGAAAACACCGCTGCAAAAACCCAGGCTTCCATGCCTCTGCGCGTTATCGCCAACCTGATGCTGTGGCAGCGCCGCATCTCCAGCCGCCACCAACTGGCTCGTCTGGATTCGCGTCTGCTGGCTGACGCCGGGATTAGCGAAGCACAACGCTACGAAGAGCTGAGCAAGCCGTTCTGGCGCTAAGTGAGCGTCGCTGGCTCTGACCCACAGGGTCCACCGCCAGCAACCTGAATTGAACAAGCAAAACCCGACGTGGGAAACCACGTCGGGTTTTGTCGTTTCAGGGGCAAAAAAAGACAACAAGTACAGTTAATACAGGAATAAAATTGACCAGTACAGTTACATCGATAGTATTTCATCCATACGGCTTCTTGCAGATCGCAACACGTTCAGATTGTCGCAACATCGCGCACGGGCCTACTATCAATCCAGAACGTGGCGAATACCGAGCGTCTAACGTCTGACTCTTTGGACACTGCGCCACCTTTCAATCGGTTTACCCAAAGGAGTTACACCATGTCCCGTCTTCGCCTGCTCAGCGCTGCAGCCCTGCTTGCCGTGGCTGCCAATGCCCACGCCACCAGCTTCATCGTGACCACCGATGCCGTCGTCGGTGCACTCAAAGCCACCTCCGACGCGACCTCGGACGTCACCTCATCCTTCCGCGATGACAAGATCGTACTCGCCGCCCGTGATGACGCCGCCAGCTTCGTTGCCAGTGAAGGCAACATTCGCGGTGTAAAACTGGAAAGCGCCCTCGATCACATTCGCCATCAAGCACCACAGCTGAACGCATCCGATGCACAACTGGCGCAGGCGATCCTCGCGATCTAAGCGCCTTCCCTGGCATGGGACACGCCCGACGTGTCCCCGTGTTTCGGCGCTGGCTCTAGACCGGGCATTGCGCTAGCCTTGGGACTCGCCTTCAACCGTCGAGTCTCATGCGTTTTCTTTCAAATCTGTTACTCACTTCAGCCTTTCTTGCGGCCAATTATTCAGGTTCAGCCTGCGCCTTCGACGCTTTTAACCTGTCGACCCAAGGCATCGTGGCCAGCGGTTACGCCACAAGCATGGTGACCTCCGCCCCCTTCGACCATAAACTGCTGCTTGCCGCCCAGGATGACGCCGCGGCATTCATTGCCAGCGACGGCCAACTGAGAGGTGCACAACTGGAGTCGGCCCTGCGTTATCTGCGTCAGACCCAGCCAAAACTTCATGCCAGCGATCTTGAACTGGCACAGGCAATTCTCGTCCAATAGTTATCCTTAGTTTCTCCGGAGTCGTTCCATGCGTAGCCCGCTAATTGCCGCCACCCTTGGCCTGCTGTTGTTGGCCGATATGGCCCAGGCCCATACCCTGGTTGCCACCAGTAACATCCTCATCCGTGCCACCGAGCGCACACTGGATTTCACCTCCGACACCACCACGTCGATCCGCGATTCGAAAATCGTCCGTGAAGCCCATGACGACGCCGCCAGTTTCGTCGCAACCAATGGCGATATTCGCGGTGCGCACCTGGAAGCCGCCTTCGACATGCTGCGCACCCGCGTACCGGAAGCCCGTGACGCCAGTGATCAGGTCCTCGCCGAAGCCATCCTCGCACTGTGAAGTTTCCAGCAACCTGGCTGATGGCCGGGGCGCTGTTGCTATTGGGCAGCAGCGCCCACGCCGGCCTTGAATTACACCTCAAGACCGAAGGCTTGAGTCCCGCACAACAGCAAGCCAGCCAGGCTTTGCTCGATGAAGCCATGCAGGCGCTACCGCCGCGCTTTATCGAGCAACTGGACCGGCGCATCGACGTCGGCTGGACCGATGACATGCCCGGTAACGCCTATGGGCAGGCATCGCTGGTGTCCGAACTCGATCTGAATCGCAAACTGCTGGCCAGCCTCACGGACGGCAGCGCCGCGACCAAAAAAACCTATCGCCCCCATGGCACCGTGCGCCGGGAAATGCTCGCCACGGTGTTGCACGAACTGACCCACATCTATGACCGTTCCCGCCTGTGGCCACAGGCGGAGCGCACGTTGATCCAACGCTGCACCCGCCAGGACAACAGCTCAGGCCTGATCGGCATTCCCGACCAATGCCGTGGCCAGTCCGGCCGCCGCTTTACCCTCAGTGACGATCCACGCCTGCTCGACCTTGCCGGCTGGCCGCAATACGTAGGCCGTCGCGGTGAGCGCGAACAGTACAACCGGCAGATCGCGCGCAGCCCGGACATCTACGAGACCAGCAGCCCCAAAGAGTTCGTCGCGGTCAACATGGAGTACTTCCTCCTCGACCCCGGCTACGCCTGCCGCCGCCCTGCCCTGTACCGCTACTACCAGGAGCACTTCGGCTGGGCGCCCGCCGCCAAAGACACCTGCGGCAAGACCTACGCCTTCCTTAACGCCGGCAATGACTTTGCCAAGACGCCACTGGGTCAGGTCGACCCCGAGCGGGTGTATGCCGTCGACTACCTGCTGGCCGAAGCCAACCAGAACTGGGTCAGCCGCTGGGGCCACAGCATGTTGCGCCTGGTGATCTGTGCGCCCGGTCGCCCGCGCGGGCCGGACTGTCGGCTGGACCTGGACCAACATCTGGTGCTGTCCTACCGCGCCTTCGTCGGCGACGTGCAACTGTCGAGCTGGGATGGGCTGGTGGGTAAATACCCGTCACGCCTGTTTGTGCTGCCATTGGCTCAGGTGATCGATGAATACACCAAGACCGAATTGCGCAGCCTGGCTTCCGTGCCGCTGAACCTGTCGCGCAACGAGATTGATGAGGTGGTGGAACACGCCGCCGAGATGCACTGGAGTTACGACGGCAACTACTTCTTCCTTTCAAACAACTGCGCCGTAGAAGGCCTGAAACTGCTGCGCAGCGGCACCAACAATTCGAAACTGGTGGGGCTGGACAGCATCATGCCCAACGGCCTGCTCGAAGTACTCAAGGGGCGCGGCCTGGCGGACACCAGCGTGCTGGATGATCCCCGTGAAGCACTGCGCCTGGGTTACCGCTTCGACTCCTTCCGCGAGCGCTACCAAGCAATGTTCGAAGTGCTGAAGAAACACTTGCCGATCAAGCAGGAAAAGGTCGAGGACTGGCTGTCACTGAAAGCCGAACAGCGCCGCCAATGGTTCGATCAGGCAGACCTGCGCACTAGCGCCGCGTTACTCCTGCTCGAACAAGCCAGCTTCCGCCAACAATTGGTGCTGGCCCAGGACGAAGTGAAGCAACGCTACCTGGGCGCCCGGGAACTGCAACACGGCGGCATGGACAGGGCCAACAAAACCTTGCAGGAAATTCTCGCCAACAGCGGCTTCCTCAGTCGCCCGGCAGAACTGCTCGGCAGCGGCGGCTATGGCTTGCCGCAACCGAATGAATGGCAACGCCTGGAATCGGAAAGCAGCCTGCGCCAGAAACAGCTGCAGGCACTGAGCGGGGATCTGGACAAGGAAGTGCGCGCGCTGCTCGAACCGGAACGCGCTGCGGAAATGGCGGCCAATGAAGCCAACGTGAAGCAGATTGGGGAGCATCTGCGTAAATTGCACAAGGCTTCGGGGGGGTTGGAGTTGCCTTGATGCCTTACAACCTGATCGACCAGCTCAACGTGCGACCCAGCGTCGCAACCACGATTGCTTGTTGAAAGCGCCATACAGCTCCCGGGCCGTGATAGTGCGTTGGGCTGCATCGAAACTCAGGGCCTTTCGTAGTGCGGGCCAACAGTGTTTCGGCAAATACCGGGGGGCTCGCAATTCACGGTCAAGATGCTCATCCCGCGCGCGGGTTGAAGACCAACGGTGGAATGGGTGCTTGCCTCCCGCCAACTCATACAGCACACAAGCCACGGCATAAATGTCCGAAGAGACGGACAGCGGCTGGTCTTCAAGCAACTCAGGGGCCGCATAACTCGGTGTCCAGGCATTGAATCGGTCGCGACTCAGCTTGGGCAGCCCCGGAATGATGCTTTCATCGGCTCGGCCCAGACCGAAATCAAACAGCCGAACGCCTTCTTCGCTGACCATTACGTTGCTCGGTTTTAGATCGCCGTGCAGCACACCACGGCTGTGAACATGGGCCAATGCATCGAGCAGCGGGAGCGCGACATCGCGCAATTCTGGCCACGATATTCCAAGAGGCCTTTCGCAGAGCAGTTTATCTAGGGTCAAGCCGCGCATCAGCTCCATTGTGAAGAAGGCTCGTTGGCAACCTGTGTCCACGTCAAAACTGTTCAAGCGCAGCACATTCGGATGGTGCAAATGTTGGGTGAGGGCAAACTCACTGTAGAGCAAGGCGCTGGCGTCCGGGGAATCGACGAGGTCTTCACCGAGCATTTTCAGCGCAACGTATGGCTCACGATCACCGAACTGTTCGTGCAACAAATCCCGTGCGCGATACACCACACCCATACCACCGGCACCGAGCAACCGCTCAATGCGGTAACGTCCCGACAGCACCTCAGGCAATTCGACGGCAGCGGCTTGAGGCAAGATGACGTCATGGGATGCGGTGGCAGGTTTGGCGAAAGCAAAATAGGTCAGATCGGTGGCCGCCCCTTCGCAGATCGGTAGTTTCTCAGGTGTTGGTACTGGCTCACTCATTGGCGGATCACCACACCCGTCAAGTTATCCCGCGCCGGACCGCTCAAGGCGCTATCGAACAAGCGCTCCATCACTTGCGTTGGTGTATTCAGACTCAGGGCGCTGCCCAGTGCGTTGCTGCTCAAGGCTTGATACAAACCATCACTGCACAGCAAAAACGAGTCTCCGGGATACACCATCAATTCCAGTACCTCGAGCGTCAGCTGTTCGCTTGCCCCTACTGCGCGGGTCAATGCTCCGGCATGCGGTTGAATGCTGGCCTGTCCGGCGCACATCTGCTGCTGGTCGATCAGTTGCTGCATCAGCGAATGGTCCTTGGTCAGCTGATACAAGCGTTGGTCGCGCCACAAATAACAGCGGCTGTCGCCAGCCCAGATACACGCCGCACGACTGCCATCCACAAGCAGCACTACCACGGTGCTGCCGACGATGCTGTCCTGATGCCCGGCCATTAGGGTCAACTCTTGGCCCAAACGACGATTGAGCCAATGCAGGCACTGACTCACACTTCTGAGTCGATCATCGAAGTTTTTTTGCAGCGGCATCTCCGCCAGGCTGGTAACGATCATCTGGCTGGCAATGTCGCCCCCTTGATGTCCTCCCATGCCATCGGCGACCACCCAAAGCCCCTGCTGCGGACAATCGAGAAAGGCATCCTCATTGCACCCCCTGACCTTCCCGACATCGGTACGCGCAGCACTTCGCCAGGGACTGATCATCGACATCAGAGCTGCACCGGCATGCGGAACGTGCGCAGTACACCCATATCGAACGGATTCGGCGCACGTTGACTCGTCAGCAAGTAGTTGGCGCGCAGGCCACCCACATCGGCTTTGAGCACGAGCACATCACGACCGATCAGGTATTCGGTCTGCATCAGGTCCAACAGACGGAACAGCGACCATGGACCGCTGTTCTTCTCGATACCGATCGGACGCTCGGTCATTCTCTCGAGTACCAGGCTGGTGCGGCCATCTTCGGCATCATTTGGCCATTTGAATGAAGCCGCTACGATTGGCCCGTGGCGATATTCCATGGCCGTATCTCCAAAGCGGAACTCGGAACGGCTGACGCTCGGATCGAGGGTGTACGGCTCCAGCTTAAACGGCACGTGCGGCTCGGCTGAGTTCTCGGCGAAGAAACTCTGGCGAATGATGTGTGCTGAAGCCATCTGATCGAGGTAAATCCGAGACACGGGCAGATTTTGACCATCAATACTGCGCAAACGGTAGTTACCCGGGCCGCCGCTGACAAATGGGCGCATGTAGTTGTCGAAGAAGCGGTCAACGATGCCTTGAGTCTTGAAAAACTCGCGGAAATCGCTGAGCGCCACGTCGCTGGCACTATGCGCACTGAATGGATAACGCTTGTAGATCGCCTTGCCATAGAAACTGTACAACTCACTTTGATAGCGCTGATTCAGGTACTGATAGGCGTCGCCAAGCACCAGACGCCAGGCATCTTCGGCCAGCACGTTGAACCAGGCACCGACTGGTCGCGGCAAGCGACCTGAGGCCATGCGCAATTGACTCAGCGCATCACGCTGGTTAGCCATACGGGCCTTGGCCAGATCATACGCCGCCTGATCAGGTGAGCTGGCACGAGCCAGACTCGACAATTGCAGTTGCAGCTCATTGAGCGCGTGCATAACAGGGGTCAGGTCGGCGCTCGGGCCGTTATTTTCATCCAGTAACCGGTGGAGAGGTTCAAAGCGACGTTGCAGGGCCTTTCTCGCGGTGTCCGGCAGACTACTGCCCAAGGCGCCTGATGCTTTTTCTAACGTGGCGACGGCGAGTTTTCCAACCTCCCCATTCTTCTCTACCAATATTTGTGCGGCTGTCGCTACGTCATCTACAGCATCGGTGACCACCGGGAAATGAGTGTTTTCACGCACCTGCACGAGCAGTTGCATCACGGGCGAGTTGGCAGATGTCAGGCCGGCCAGCTGCTCTGCCCCTTCGACGGCGTGGTTGATGGGCTGTAAAGCAACCCTCCCCATCGCATCGCCCCATGCATTGGCGTAGTCACGGAAATACAATTGCTCCAGCTCGACCATCAAGCGCCGCAAGTCCATGTTGCTGATGTTCGACACCTCACCCAGCACCCAGTTGTCGCGCAAAATGTCGGTGACCAGCGCAGCGCCCCGGACCGAGAAATACTGCTGATAACCCTGCCGGGTGTAAAAGCCGGGGATCACGTGATCGGTGCCAACCAATAGTGCCCCCTGTGGCCCCAGATGCTGACTCAAACGGTACTCCGGGAGAATGCGAGCCTGCTCGCGGAGTATTCGGTAAACCACGTTGGCCAGGGATTCGCTGAGCAAGCTCTGACGTGCCTGGGCCACTAGTGAATCATTGAGGGGGTAGCTGAAGGGTAACGCGAGCAAATGATCAACATGGGTGTTCACGCGGTTTTGCACTGAAGTGTTGCCCGCGTATCGCACGGACCAATCAGTGGCAACCCATTCCTTAAGCCATGCCACGTCGCGGCGATCCTGGTTGCTCAACATCAGGTATGCACGCAGGCCGTTGAGCAAAAGCTCGCGGTCTTTCATGTTGGTGCGGATCTGCCCTTCCAGCAGCGTCGCGAGCCGCGGCAGAAGGAGCGCTTCAAGTTCGCGCTCGTAGGCACTTCTGATCACCGTATTTACCTCTACACCTTGGTACAAGCCCCCGCGCTCGTGGTAGGAGACATCGCGTTTGTCAGGGAACACCTGAGTTGCCGCGTAGCTGGTGTCGAGGGACTCGAGCGCTGGCAGCCATTCATCCTCTGCCGTCAGGGTCGAACGCTGTTGAATCCAGGTCTGCGCAAGAGCGCGAAGGTTATCCAAGCGCTCATGGTTGGCCGAGAAGCTGCTGGCCCATAAAAAACCAAACAAGCTCAATGCAGTCAGCGCCCCCACATACAGCGTGCGCTGCATCCAGGAAAGACGGTTGCGCTCACGCTTATCCAGCTCGGCAAGACCGGACTCGGAAAAGATGGTTCGACTGAACAAATGGTGGATAAACCGCGAGTGCCCGGCATGCGGGACCGGCGCAGCCCCCTGATTCAGCCCTCCACCGGCGTCAGTTGGTTGATTCTGCGGCTTGCTTGAGTAAGTGGCACTGGTGAGGTAGAAACCGCGTAATTGGCCCATGTGAGGATTACGGCTACTGCTAAATGTCTTTTCGACGAATTTGCACAGCCCTTCACCAACCTGACCCAATTGATGCGGAAAATCGAGAATGCGGCCTCGACGCAGAGGGTCGCGCTCTTGATGCATGCGCATAATCACCTGGCTGTTGAGGCGCTGTAGCATTGCTTCGAATTCGATGCGTACCGCGGTAGCCTCAGACGCCAGCGACGTTTCACTCAGACTGGCGCCCAGCACCTGCTCCTTTTCCTCCCGGGTCAGGCGATCGAAAAACTCCTGAAAGCCCGGCTGATCATCCGTTTTGCTTAACACCAGGTAGATCGGAAGGTCGACGTGCAGCCTTTGCTGTATCTCTTGCAAACGTGAACGCACGTGTTTCGCCAAAACCTCCAAACTCTCATGGTCATGGCTGAACAAGGTTTGCACCGGGAGCATCACCATCACACCATTGAGCGGTCTGCTGCGACATCGTTTATGCAAAAGGCCGAGTAAAGAGCTCCAGCCACTGGCGTCGACTTCAACGTTTGACTGAGTCAAGTAGCGGCCGGCCGTCTCGAGCAGCACACCGTTCTCAGTGAAGTACCAATCGCAATACTCTGTACTGAGCAAATCGCGAGTCAGCGTGCGGTCGAACGAATTGAGCGGAAACTCCAGGCCTGAACGCTCCAGTAAACTGGTTTTGCCACTGCCCTGAGGACCGATCAGCAAGTACCACGGCAATTCACGACGCCCGCGATAGAGGTTCGAAGTCCTGAGGGTGTGAAGGGCACTCTTGAAGCGCACCTTCAGCTCTGTGCATTCCTGATTGATCTGTTGATCACGGAAAAGACTTGCCCGGGCGTCTTCGGAGCTTTCCAGGATCTGCTGGCGTATACCGGCGCGCCAATTGACGAAAACCATGGTCAGGCCCCAGACCAGGAACAACACGCTGATGCTCAGCAGACGCGAGGTGGGACTTTCCCAGAACCTATAATCATCCACTGCCAACAGCGGTCCGATGCGCCACACCAGCAGTGCGACAAACAACACCAACAACAGGCTCCAGATCCACGTCTTTATCAGGAAAGGGCCGGTTCTTCTGAAGAGCGTGATCATCACCAGCGCCCCTTCAATGGGTGCGACTGCGAATGAACCGCTGTTTGGTCAATTTGCTGGAACGGCTTTAAAACCGAAGCACGCTGCTCAAACAATACCCAGGCAAACCCTGAGTACATAACTATCAGGCACACCCCGGTAATCAGCGCCACCGTCCACCACGGCACTATCCGCATCAGACCGCGCCGCTGGCCTTCACCAACGCCTTTGCGGTGCTGTGAAAGTTCATGCGGAACATCTACGTGCAACTGGTGAATCTGCCGATAGAGTGCATCACGGAGATTTTCCAGCTCCTGATGGCCTCGCGACTGAACTCGGTATTTGCCCTCGAACCCAAGAGCCAGACACAAATACATCAGCTCCAGCATCGGCAAGTGCTTGACCGGGTTTTTTGATAAACGATCAAGGAGCTGGAAGAATCGTTCACCACCTGACGTCTCATTGTGAAATGTGCTCAAAAGGCTCATTTTCGACCACTCGCCTTCCTTACCCCACGCAGAGGTCGCCACCGCCTCGTCAACAACTGTGCAAAGTACGTAACGTGCAGTTGATACCTGGCCACTTTCGACACCTTTGTGCAGCGCGTTATTCACGAAGTCTCCCAGCGCGGTACTCAACCGTTGGTTAAGGGTTGGCAAGTCTTCACCGGCGGCGGTCTGCTTGAGCTGCACCACTTCCGATAGCAGACCGGATGCCGCCGCCACCAACGAGTTGAGACTCATGCTGAAACTATGTGCCGGCCGCTGCCGAGCGGCGTAAATCATGCGCGCTTCCAACTGTTCGAAATGCGGTGGGGCGGTGGAATCGGTCAGGTTTATCTGCGCCGGTCCATGACCCAAACGATCGAGCAGCACAGTTTTGTCGTCCTGATGATGGTCCATGTTCTTGATCATGTTGCTCAGTTCCTGATGGCCCAGAATTTCAGTTCGAGCTCGGCGAATTCACCGGAGACATGGAACGCGAAGCCGCCAGAGCGCTCGAGTTGCGTCTGGTCTTCGGAACTGAGTTCGAGGATGAAATAGGTTTTGTTGGCGTGGAACGCGATCTGACGCGGGGCTACCGGTAATGGCCTGACTTTGATACCCGGCAGATGAAGATTGACCAGTTGACGGATGCTTTCCACCGGACCGACCTTGAGGTGTGCCGGCAATCGATGGCGCAGTTCTTCGCTATCGCATTGAGCACTGGCGGCGAGTACGAACGAGGCCGAGCCCAGTAGTTTATGGTCGTGCAACGGCGAAACAATGATTCCGTACTGACGCGCCTGCATCGGCAACTCGACAGCATGCTGTTCCAGCACCATCGATAGAACCTGACGAATCGCCTCCATGAGTTTGCGGAAGCTTGTGCCTTGGTCACTGTGCTCATAGCGACTGTCCAGACCTGGGCGCTTGCTTTCGCTGGAGAAAGTGGCCAGTTCGCCCAGCAGGGTCAGCAGTGTGCAGTACAGCTCTTGAGGATGAAGCTGCTCTTTGGTGAGGTAATGACGCAACAGTGGTTCGGTGCGGTTGATCAATTGCAGCATCATGAAATCGCCCACTTCCGCGCCCCCCACCTTGCCATTGGAGCGAATCCGCTCGGCAATGGCGTCCCCCCGATGGCCGAGCATGCTGATGACCTCTTTCAGACAAGAGAGCAGATAGCTGGACGAGTGGACCTGCAGGTACGTCGCCACGAAATCCGGAGCGAGTGTGATCACACCATCGGGAGTGGTGTCGAGGACTTCGCAGACTTTCAGCTTCACAAAGGCCTGATCGTTTTGCTGTTCGCCTAGCATTAGGCGGAAGTCCGGACGGCCGCAACTCACCGTGCCGGTGCAACCGTCTTGCGCATTGGAGTCGGCGATCTCAACTTCATAGGCGATGTAACGCGCCAGTACGTCGTTTTGCTCCGGACGGCGTGATTCGACATGGTTGCCGGTCACTAGCGGCAACGCCAGATAGATGGGTGAATTGCCGGTGTTGGCCGGTATGTCCAGGATGAGCGGTCTGGTGCTGCCTCCCACTTCGAAGAGACTGCCATCCGGCAGGATCCCCGAGGCACAGTTGATAACCACTTTCCCCATCTTGAGAAACTGCGGATCGATTTCCAGGTTCAGGAGACCCCAGATGTAACTGCCTGCCAGTTGTGTTCGGGCTTTCAACTGATGGTCGTGGTAGCGATCGCTGTGCTGCAAGTGCTGCGGACGCAGCAGCATGCCCTCCTGCCACATGACTTTATGGGTATGCATGGTCAATCACCTGCCTTGGCGAGAGTTTCATTGCTGCTGCGAATACCGGCATGGTCCAGCTTGAGGTCCGAGTTGTTAATGTCCCCTGATGTGAGTGGCACGGTGAAGCGCCACCTGGATTCAGGCAGGTCACGGTAAGCAGCGAGGATGCCGACGAAGCGACTTTCTCCTTGCACGCTGAGCTTGAGTTCTACAGTTTCCCCGGGCCGCAGCTGTAGCTCTTCACTGGTCACAAGATCCGGCATCAGAGACGTCGTCGCACGCTCGTAAAGGCTGAAGAAGTCGGCGTTCTCAAACGCAACAGGGTGCTTCAGCTCCAGCAGGCGCACGACTATCGGAGATGGACGCCCATGGAGATCCGGATTCAGTTGATCACTGGCGGTCAGCTTCAGATTGAGCTTGGTCATAGCGGAATACGGCGATAACACCGAGCACCCCGTCAGCACAAGCAGCGCCGCGAGACCGGTCAGCGCATTGATTGAAACAGTCCAACGGCGCGACATATGCATCATCCCTGGAGGTCAGAATGGAGGGTGGAGATCAGGCGAATCTGCTCTTCATAGGCCACGGCGAAGTCTCTCGTCAGCAAACGCTCGCTCCAGTCGTCATCCTGTAGCAGGGCCTGGTGGTAACGGCCATAGGCTTTCCAGCGGCTGCCGGAAGTAGCGATCAGCGACTTGTTGTCGCGCTCGAAACGCAAGGTCAGCTGTTGGGGTGAGAGATGTTCCAGAGTGCCTCGAAGCGCCGCGCGACTGCCGGCCAACAAGGCGACTTGGTGCGCCTGTAGATCACGGAAAACGCGGGAGAGTGCTTGCTCAGCCGATAATTGACCTGGTTTATTGGCTAACAGCATCCCCAGCGCCTCACCTGCACCAACGCCGATCTTCAGCGGGTTTATGGGTAACCCTTGCTGGGTCGTCTGGGCAAGCCGCAACTCGTTTTTCAGCTCGCTACGGGTGCGCAGGCTTTGCTGTAAGCCGCAGACGCTTTGCTTGAGCAATCGTGCGACATTGAGCGCAACTGCTTCGCGGGCGACAGAGTCGAGGCCCTTGAGATCCACTCCCAGTGTGGCACCGAAGCGCTCCCAGAAATCCTCACGCTGAGGCTCGGTTACTTCGGGCCTGACTGGTGCGGGTTCCGACGGAATATCAATCAACTGCGGTACCGTCAGATTTTCCATGTCGATGCGCGCATAGTCGGCGCGTTGCATGGGTGCTTGAAACGGCGCATCGAAGTCACTCAGCTCCTCGAGCTCGCAGCAAGAACGCTCCAGCTGATCAATGGCGCTCAACGGATCGAGGTCAAGGAACACATCGTCAGGAATGATGTTGCCAGTCCTGGTCGGACGGCAGGCTTCGGCGCCTAAGAATCCAGAGTCATGGCTCAGTCGCGCGCGGATCTCGAAGTCGCCCAGCGCGTAAATGCTGCCGGCCTCGATACGCATCGCTTCCCCCTTCATGAGTGGGGTACCACTGACTTGGTCCAGGATACCGTTGCTGCTGATATCGGTCAGGTAAAACACGCCCTCGTGATAGCTGATCATTGCGTGGTGGCTGGAAAGGTGACGTTTACGGTCGGGAATAACCCAGTCGCAATCCTCGCCCCGACCGATCAATCCACCAGACTGTGTGAACGTTTTCTGGCACAAATCGGTCGGCACGAACTGTTTGTTGTTCAGCATTTCTAAAACCAGTTCCATGGTGGTGCTCCCTGTATTTACTTGCCGCGATTGGCCGCCTGTGGATCACCCAAGGGGCGATAGGTGCTGTCATTGAACTTGTAATTACCGCCACAGCCGCCAACGCCGCATAAAACGACGAGCGCCAGCAAAGCGGCCTGCCAGTGACGAACAGGCATGCGAGGTCTCCGAAAGACAAAAGAGGTTGGAGCAGGTTGAACGGACGCAGGGAACCGATCATTCATAACCAGACGATCAACCATCGAGGTCACCTGGCTTTATGTTCAAACGTGCGAGGCGATACAACAGCGTACGGCGTGGCAACCCGAGCTCCCGGGCAGCAAGCGTCTGATTACCGTTGTTTTTTCGCAGACAATCGATGACCAGACTGCGTTCGACCTGCACAAGGCGCTGGCGCAAGTGCAGGCTGCTGTCTTGCGTAATCGAATCCATAGGCAGAGAAAAGTGCCCGACCAGCAACTCGTCGCCCTCGCACAGCAACACCGCACGCTCGACGAGTCCTTTGAGTTCTCGCACATTGCCGGGAAAGGCATAAGCCGCCAGATGACTCAGCGCCGCCTCAGACCAATGCACGCTATCGCGTTGCAGGAAGGTGCAAGCCTTTTCAGCGAAATGCCGGGCCAGATCGAGGATGTCACCTGCACGTTGACGCAGGGCCGGTAGTTCGATTGGAAACTGCGCGAGACGGTAGTACAAGTCCTCACGGAATTTTCCTTCCCTGACCAGCAACGCCAGATCACGGTGGGTCGCCGCGATAATGCGCACGTCGATCTTGTGGGTATCGTTACTGCCCAGGGGCCGGACCTCTCCCTCCTGCAAAACCCTCAACAACCTGGCTTGCAGAGACAATGGCATATCGCCGATTTCATCCAGGAACAGGGTGCCGCCATTTGCCGCATCGAACAGTCCGGCGCGATCGCGGTCGGCACCGGTGAAGGCGCCCTTTCTGTAGCCGAACAGTTCACTTTCCAGGAGGTTCTCGGCGAATGCCGCGCAGTTCTGCACGATAAGTGGCCGAGAACGCCGAGGGCCTCCATTGTGAATCGCCCGCGCAACCACTTCCTTGCCAGTACCCGTCTCGCCGCGCAACAACACGGTGTAAGGACTATGCATGACCTTGCTGATCAGCAAATAGGTTCGGCGCATGGCCGGACTATTGCCGACCAGTCCATAGCCACTGGCATTTGGGACGCTGACTGATGCACATCGTGTATTGCCAGACGGTCGACGCAGCCGTTGCAACAGTTGCAGCTGGCCAAGCACAAACGAGCCCAATTGACCCAGTGACTCGGCGAGCCCCTGCAGATCAACATGTCGGCGGCTGGCACAGAGCACTAAACCCTCAACGCCCTTTTGCCGATTTAGCAGAGGCACACACAACAATGATCTCCATGGTTTGCTCTGGAGCGGCAAAAAACTGGTCTCGTACAAGCTGTCACTCAAGGAGTCGAGGCACATCACGCGGTTCTGGCGCAGGGCGTATTGCAACAGCTGCGCATCGTGGAAATCCACCGGGATGTCCGCCGGGTCCCGAGGCTGCAAAATACCGTTCAAGTGTTCGGAGTTCAGTTCCAGGCAGCCGTGGTTTGCGTCAAGCAGATACAATTGCGCCAGCTCGCAATCACTCAGTTGCGTCACTGCGCGAAGAAAGTCTCCCAGCAATACAGCGCTGTCCGCCGCCTGTGACAAACTGACGAATTGATCCAGCAAGGCTTCGGCATATGCCAGCGGTTGAGGTGTTTGAGCGAGCATTACCCCCATCTCAAGCGAACTCGCAGATAACGCCGGCATCAGCATCCAGCGTCGCAAGAACGCGCGTGAAGTGTTCACCGGTTGCCATTGCATCAAGCAAGCGGTCAGCCACCTGGGGCATCACATGCCGGTCCAGCAACGGGTCAATCAGACGGGCACCGCTGTCGCTTTGCGTGCAAAGCCCGGCCAAGTGATCGACAAGGTTCTGGCAATAGCCGAAGTCCAGCTGACGACGATGCAAGCGCTCTCTCAAGCGGCCAAGCTTGACCTCGATCAGCTCACGGAGCACAGACCCACTGACCGGGTAATACGGCACTACGCGCATACGGGCCAGCAGTGCCGGCTTGAAGTGTTGGATGAGAATCGGGCGAATGGAGGCTTCGAGCTCCTGCAAGGGTGGCCGTGCAACGCTTTTGCACAGTTCGCTGATCCGCTCGCTACCCAGGTTGGAGGTCATCAGAATGAGCGTGTTTCGAAAGTCGATCTGGCGCCCTTCGCCATCGTTGGCCAAGCCTTTGTCAAAGATTTGGTAGAACAGGTTGAGTACGTCCGGGTCGGCCTTTTCGACCTCATCAAGCAATACAACGGAGTACGGCTTCTGACGCACAGCTTCGGTAAGCATGCCACCCTCCCCATAACCGACATAACCGGGGGGCGCTCCGATCAAGCGAGAGACGGTGTGCTTTTCCTGGAACTCCGACATGTTGATGGTGGTGATAAAACGATCACCGCCATACAACAAGTCCGCCAGCGCCAGCGCGGTTTCGGTTTTGCCGACGCCACTCGGGCCGACCAGCAGAAATACGCCCACCGGCGCTTCAGGATTGTTCAGGCCGGCGGCCGTCGCGCGCATCGAGCGATCCAGTACCTCGATGGCTTGTTCCTGACCACGAATACGATTGCGAAGGTCAGTAGCAAAACTGGCTATCCTGGCGTTGTGCTCAAGGGCCAGTTGAGCCAATGGCACTCCCGTCCAGGCACTAATGACTTCAGCCACCAGACGCGGGCACACTTCAAAGCTCACCAGGCGTTGTCTGGCTTGCGCATCGATCAAGGCGCGATAGACTTCGTTGAGTGCAATTCCCAGAACTTCAATGTCTGGTGCCTGTTCCTCGGTTACGGCTGTTCTAGTGACAGCGTCTTCCCGGGCCCTTGCCAGTTGCTGACGCAGCTCCAGCAGACGTTCAGCCAGTTCCTTTTGCACGGCCCACACTGATTCCAGTTCAGCCCTTTCGTGTTCAACCAGGACGAGGCGTTCTTGCAGGACGGTCAGCGCTTTATGATCAATCTGCAATCCCGCCTCGGCGTCCCGACACATGGCCTGACACTGGCGGACACCTTCAGCCAGTTCACCACGCAAATGCTCCAGACTTTGCGGAGCCGCAGCCAGGCTGATACGCACACGGGCACATGCCGTGTCGAGAACATCCACGGCTTTGTCCGGTAATTGACGACCGGTCAGGTAGCGAGCAGACAGTTCAGCCGCTGCCACCACAGCGTCATCACGAAGGTAAATGCCGTGGCTCTTCTCATACACCGGAGCCAGCCCGCGAAGGATCGTCACGGCTTCGCTGATAGTTGGTTCATGCAACTGCACGGGATGAAAACGTCGGACCAGGGCCGAGTCTTTTTCGAAGTATTTCTTGTACTCCGTCCAGGTCGTGGCGGCGATGGTTCGCAACTCGCCACGAGCCAACGCCGGCTTGAGCAGATTGGCCGCGTCGGAACCGCCAGCACTGCTTCCCGCACCGATCAGCGCATGAGCTTCGTCGATGAACAGGATCACCGGCTTTGACCTGTCCTTGATTTCGTCAATTACACCCTTGAGGCGCCGTTCGAACTCACCTTTGATGCTGGCGCCAGCCTGTAATAGCCCCATGTCCAGGGATAACAACTCAACACCTTTCAACGCTGGCGGCACTTCACCAGCAGCGATGCGCAATGCCAGACCTTCGACAAGGGCCGTTTTCCCCACGCCCGCTTCGCCGACCACGATCGGATTGTTCTTGCGACGACGGGCGAGAATATCGACCATCTGACGGATCGCAATATCGCGGCACAACACCGGGTCCAATTTGCCGTCACGGGCTTGTTGAGTCAGGTTGTGAGTGAAGCGTTCCAGCAGGGATTCAGCAGATTGAGCCGGGTTGCCGGTGGCGGGTGACTCAATCCGTGATAGGGCGAACTCTTTGATTCGCTCAATGTTCAACCTCGCGAGGATCAACTGGTAATGACTACCGGCGTAGCGCAGCGGATTGCACAACAATGAGAGGATCAGTGCGGCCTGCCCGATCACGCGCTCACCCAACTCGACTGTTGCCAGCAGTAAGGCATCCTGCAGCCATTGGACCAATTCCAGTGCAAACACAGGGCTCTGCGAGGCGGTGTGCTCGACGCGCAATGTCAACGCGGCCGCCAACTCACCGGCATCTACTTCAGCGTCTTGCAGGGCTCGGGCTAGCAAACCTTGCGGCCGCTCCAATAACGCCAGCAGAAAATCCTCGACGAGAACTTTACTGCCACCACGGGCGATGCAGCGCTCGGCAGAGCTTTCCAGGTCATGACGGCTTTCGGCGTCAAGCGCTTGAATAAGCTGTTGCAGGTCCACGTTGATCATTGCTCACATCCTTAATGAGTTTTTACTGCTTAGTGTCACCACACCATCGGCGCGTTCGCGGCCCAACCAACTGGTCCAACCCAAATGGCAGACATTCAGCGCACCGATGCGCAAATCGCGAATCTCTTCCTGACACAGAACCAGTCGAATGTCGTAGTCGAGCGGATCACGCAGGGTGAATCGCACCAATGCACACAACGGCTGATAGCCGAAACCGACCGGCAGGAATTCATGAAAGCGTTGCCAGTCGAGTTTGCGAATATGAATCCGGAATTTGCCGCTTCGATCGCGAACGTGCTCGCCCAGTACCAGGTCTTCACCAAGTTTGCTGTTGCTGCGCCCGAGGCCATTGCGTTGCTCGTCTTGAATCGAAACGCGACGCTCGATGCATTGCTCGATGGTGAGCTCGGCGTGCTTGAAGTAGTAACGTAGTACTGCCTCGATCAAGGTTGCCGAGTGCGCTCGCTGACTGAGCAAACCGAGGTACGGCAGCAAGCGCTTCCAATTCAACTCCCGGGCTTTGCGAATCTCTTCACCACCAAGACCTATCAGGGCAAACAGTTGCGAAGAAAAAGAATCGAGGGCACCACTCTGAAAGCCCGCGTGATATCGGTACTTGCGCCAGATCGGCCACATCAGCCGTTGCAATCGGTGATGAAACAGATCGAGAAAATCGCGGGTCGGGTTACCCTCTTCGCCGTCCCTCAAGGCTTGTTCGGCATAAAATGCAGGCAGCGGTGAACCGGAACCGACCAGACTTATCAGGTTGAATCGCAACCGCGCGCGCATCTGCCCGTGCTCTTCAAAGAACTCCACACGGTCCACGTCGCTACCGGGAAAACCAAGGCTCGGATTAGCCTGGAACTCCAGCTGGTCATACAGTTGGTCTTCGCTCAGATGCGGATACATCTCGCGCAACCGATTAATCACCAGCCGCACAGCCTGAAACAGTGAATATTCTCTAATTGCCCGGCTCAGCCCGCTTAGAGCAAGGGCTGAAGCCCCATGCGCGGTGTCCATTGATAGACCTCTCCTTGTGTGCTGATTACCCGCAGCTCGTGATACGAATTGAGGCTGGCGTAAAGTGCGAAAAACTCGTTGAGTACCGAAGCGAACACGAACAAATCGCCCTCACCGATATACCCCTGAGGGTCGATGACCAATTCGGTGCGCAAGCCTCGTACCGGTAATCCACGGTGCAATCTGTCGACGTGCTGATGCTTGATCGACTTCAGCCCGCCGAGCAGCCTCTTGCTGACTTTCTCAGCCTGTTGGTCGTAGTAGCGTGGCAGGTCGTAGGTTTCGAGAATCAGCTTCAGAGCATTGACGTCGGCGAGGGACAGATAGTTGAGCGACATATTGCTTATCAGCTTCCAGAGGAAGTCCTGATTGAGCGGCGGCGCAAAACATGATGTGACCGAAGTGATGTTGCGAAAACGCAGGAACTCCGGCGTCTGCCTACAAGGCTGGTTGATGTCACCGGGCTTTAACTTGCGCGGCAGGTTTTGGTTGGTGCACATCAGCTCGACCGAGAGCGTTTCCTGTACTTCGCAATGTTGAACGCCGAAACTCAGATAGGTATCAAGGCCGTCGTGAAGCAAGGATGAACGCTGGCGAACGCTGTAGTGCGGGCGGCTGACCGGCACATCAAAACTCGGATCGTGCTCGAAGGATTCGAACGGCACATAGTCCCGATTACCCAGCCCCCCAGCTCTCCATCCGGTGACGCTTTCAACCGAAAACACCCCGCAGTGTTGCGGGTCGTACTCGGCTGGCAGGAGCAAGTGCTCATCTTGTTTGCCGTCCAGACGCACTGGCAGCGCGTCGTGTGTGAACAGATTTACAATCGGTGTGCAGTGGAGCTTTATGTTGTCCAGGGTCGGACACAGTTGCTGCAATGCACTCTTGCGAATATCAAAGCGCAACTCCAAACCTCGCATCTGCTTCATGCGGTCTTCGGCTAAAGACTTGAGCAGATCGAATCCATTGATATCGACAAACAGGAACTTGTCCTGGAAAGCGAAATATTCCTGCAGGTAGCGATAACCGCGGAAGGTATTCAACGGGTAAGGCACCAATGCGTCTTCTTCGGCAAAACCTACCGGTTGCACATGATTGCCAGATAACCGGAGTGCCATCTGCATCTCGCTCACATCAACAAGTGGCTTGCCAGCGCCATCCAACGGGACTAATTCGATGCCATGCAAATGGCGCAACAGGCTCAGGTAAAGCATCTGGCTGATATAACGCTCACCCGTGAAGTGCAGGCGCAGACGATTCAAGGCCAGCTCACCAAAATGGCCGTCAGTGCTCATCTCCAGCCGCAAGCTCAAAAGCGAACCATCGCCTTTGGCCGAATAATTCAGCCCGACAAGATTCAGTGCTGAGACTTCGGTCGAGTAGCACGTGCGGAAACGGCAACGCACACCATCGATCGGCACACTTTCCACCGGTGTGTCGCGCTCAACCACAAATGCCGGCTCCGAACGCGTTAATGCTGCGAACTGCAAAATACTGAACGCCGGCAGCGGCCGCATATAGTTGGGCCACAGTAACCGCATCAACGATTGGCTCAGCTCTGGCAATTCGTCGTCAAGCTTCTGCCGCAGACGCCCGGTCAAGAACGCGAACCCTTCAAGCAATCGCTCCACATCCGGGTCACGTCCGGGCTGGCCCAGGAAAGGTGCCAATGCCGGACTACGCTCGGCGAAACGACGGCCCAACTGGCGCAGCGCGGTGAGTTCGCTTTGGTAGTAGTGGTTAAAGGACATGGAAAACTCCGTCTTTCACTGGCTGACCTTGACCTGTCCGCTGCCATCCAGACATGCCGTAAAACTGATCTGCCGTTTGAAGCCGTCGATTTCCAACAGACCTTTAATGGCGAAGGACAGCCGAAGCCAATCGTCATCCCGCACTCCAGGAGAAACCTGGACGTTGCTTAGACGTGGTTCGTAGGCCTCAATGAAGTGTTCAATGGCCAGACACGCCTGACTCAGGGAGTCGTGCAGACTCAGGCGCATGTCATTGAGATCTGGTAATCCGTAGTCGGGCAATGTCTGCACGCTGCCCATACGGGTACTTAGCATCTTGGCCAGATGGGCAGCCACAGACGCCATGGCAGAGTTCTCGCGACTCCAGCCAATACGTTCTTCCACATCTCCGCCCAGGCGTTCGAAGAGGCTGCCATATCCAGTCATGAGTCAGCTTCTCTTATTCTTTGTCCAGCTTGCCAACCAGAGACAGAGTGAAATCGGCCCCCATGTACTTGAAGTGCGGGCGTACGTTGAGGCTGACGCGATACCAGCCCGGTTCCCCGTCGACATCGCTGACAATGATCTGCGCTGAGCGCAGTGGTCGACGACCACGGACTTCAGCACTCGGGTTTTCCTGATCGGCTACGTACTGACGAATCCATTTATTGAGCTCCTGCTCGAGGTCAGTACGTTCCTTCCACGAACCCAGCTGTTCGCGCTGCAATACCTTCAAATAGTGGGCCAGGCGATTGACGATCATCATGTATGGCAATTGAGTGCCGAGCTTGTAGTTCAGTTCTGCAACCTTGCCTTCGGCGCTGATGCCGAAGTGTTTTGACTTCTGCACTGAACTGGCAGAAAAGAAAGCTGCGTTATCGCTACTTTTGCGCATCGTCAGGGCGATAAACCCTTCCTCCGCCAGCTCGTATTCACGGCGATCGGACACCAGCACTTCGGTCGGAATTTTGGTTTCGATTTCGCCCATGCTTTCGAAGTGGTGCAACGGCAGATCTTCAACCGCGCCACCGCTTTGCGGGCCAATGATATTCGGGCACCAGCGGAACTTGGCGAAGCTTTCAGTCAATCGCGTGCCGAACGCGTAAGCCGTATTGCCCCACAGGTAGTGCTCGTGGTTGTTGGTCACGGTTTCTTTGTAGACGAACGACTTCACCGGGTTCTCTTGCGGATCGTAGGGATTGCGCAGCAGGAAACGCGGAACAGTCAGCGCCATGTAACGCGCATCCTCCGATTGGCGGAAACTCTGCCATTTGGCGAATTGCGGACCGTCGAAGTGGTCTTTCAGGTCTTTCAGATCAGGCAGGCCGGTAAAGCTCTCCAGGCCGAAAAACCCTGGCCCGGCGGCTGCGATGAATGGCGCATGGGACATGCAGGAGACACTGGACACGTACTGCATCAGCTTCACATCCGGCGAGCTCGGCGACATGAAATAATTAGCGATGATCGCTCCGACCGGCTGGCCACCGAACTGGCCGTATTCAGCAGTGTAAATGTGCTTATACAAGCCAGACTGCATCACCTCTGGCGAATCTTCGAAGTCATCCAGCAGGTCTTCTTTGGAGACGCTGAGGATTTCGATCTTGATGTTCTCGCGAAAGTTGGTGCGATCAACCAACAACTGCAGACCTCGCCACGAGGACTCCAGCGACTGAAAGTCAGGGTGGTGGAGGATTTCATCCATTTGGCGGCTGAGCTTGCTGTCGATCTCGGCGATCATCCGATCAACCATGGCTTTCTTGACCGGCTCACCATCATTCCGGGGCTTGATGAGTTCCTCAATGAACGCCGACACACCACGTTTGGCAATGTCGTAGGCTTCGTCGTCAGGGCTGAGGCGGGTCTGGGCAATGATGCTGTCGAGAATGCTGCATTCACTCTCGTTGCCATGTTGCTGCGCTGCACTGGTTTTCACGTTATTGGCTTCCTTGACGGGTGGCAGATTCAGGCGGGTTGAGCTTCGGTGTTGAGCCCTAGCTCAACCAGTACGCGACTGCGGGATTCGTCATCTGCCAAAACCCCTTCAATGGCCTTGCGGAACGCAGGTGTATTACCGAGCGGCCCCTTGAGCGCGACCAACGCATTACGCAGCTCCATCAGTTTTTTCAGTTCAGGTACCTGCTCGACCAGGCTGGCCGGATTGAAATCCTTCATCGAGTCGACGTGCAGATCCACGACCAACTCTTCAGAACCGCTGTCATCCTGAAGTCGATTTGGCACACTCACGGTCACCTGCAGCTCCTGCTTGGCCAGTACTTCGTCAAAGTTCAACTTGTCGATGTTGATCGGCTTGCGATCTTCAACTTTCCGGTCATCCTTGCGTTGGGTGTAGTCCCCGATCGCCAGCAGTTTCAGTGGCAGTTCGATCTCTTCCTGAGCGCCACCGGTGGCGGGCTTGAACGTGACGTTTATGCGTTCCTTGGGGGCTACCGAGCCTTCTTTGGCCATGGCGATTCTCCTTACGGTTGTGGCCCTGAGGCCTAGTCGAGTGCCACTTCAAGATCGAGGTGGCACAGCCTGCGATAAATCTCTTCCTTGCATTCACGCACCGCGTGGTTCTGCGGTAATGACTCGCAGCAGCTGTGCAGCAACTGCAGCACTTGCAACGCAAGATCCGGCTCCCAGGCGTGCAGGCCTGCGTTCCTTAACGTCTGGTCGAGGGTTTCAAGTTGAGTCTTGGCCAATTCAAACTTTCTGGCCATGAAGCACAGGCGTGCGAGTGCGAACTTCCAGAAAAACCGCGCCCGCTCGCCGTGTGCGCTCAGCAATCCCTGCTTGAGAATCTGCACCGCAGGCTTGAGGCCGTTCTTGCGCAGGATCGGCTGAACGTCTTCCAAGGCTTGCTCCCAAGCAGGTAAAGCCTCCAGGACATCTGCAGAGCGAGGTGCATGGGGACTTTTCAAATGCGGCATGACTTGGGCATTGACCCATGTACGGGTGGCCGGATCGGCGAATGGAACGCCGTCATGAAAGCGCAACTCGAGGATGCCGGGCAGACGCTGAATCAATAATGCAAAGTGGATTTCCACTTCACGCATGGCCATCTCTGCGTTCAATCCCTGAAGGCATTCCCAAACCATCCGCTGACCGTCAAACCAGAACGGCGCCTTGGACAGACTGGACTCCAGCTCCACCAGCAAATCAGCGTATCGGGCTTGATCGTAGTGCTCTTGTAAGAGTTGGAGCCTGTCGACGGGTAACCCGCGCAGTGCGGTGATCTGCTCGGCGTTGCGCTCGGGTAATGTGTCGACAGGTAGCCAGAGCAGCGTACGGTTGAGACGTAATGCGCGCAGATCGGTAGCCATTTGTTTGAGCCACCAGGCACACAGCGGCCTCGCACTGTCCTGTTGGGCACGCAAGGCTTTATGGGCATCTTTTTCGTTATCAATGGGTGTGCAGGGGTTGAATAGCTGCGTGGCAACCTGTTTGACCTGAGCCACTGCGGACTCAACGACGCTGGGTGCCGATTGATGCTCGATTGTGCGTTGCACCAGACTTTTCAGGCGACGGGAAATGGGTAGCAACAAAGGTGCGTCGTCGCCCAAGCATTTGGTGCAAATGGCATCAAGCCCTTCCAGGTGCTCCACAAAACAATGGAACAAGGGCAGTTGCTCTTTGATCGCAACGTTTTCAGTGAGCACCTTTTCAAGACGCGGCACCAACCAGTTGATCGCGGCAGCACGGGTACGGGATTTTTTCGGGTAAACCTCGGTCCAGTGACTTTCACACAGGTGACGCAACAACCCGAGGCCGGCCAACAGTCCCTGGAAGGACTCACATTGGTACAAGGCCCATGTCAGCCAGACGCCAACCCGTAAATCCTTGGACTGGGTCCGCAGCAGGCCTTCGCAGTTCTCGCGAACTTTCAGCCAATCGATCTGCCCTCGTTCCTGCATGGATCGAGCTTTATCCAACTCACTTTCCAACGCTTCGTATTCGCTCGAATAGCGAACATCCTCCCCTGCAAAATTACCGTTGCAGACTGGTGACTTGGCTAATTCGAGATAATGCGCCGATAGCTTAGTTGAATATGTCATAGAAACTTACAACTCACATCAAGAATACGCTTGCAAGTAGACAGGATTACGAAAAGGCCAGGCTTTGGATGTTGGGAAAGTGTACGACCGAACCCACGAAGCAAAGGTCATCCGTTGAAGGCTGGAGAACTTATTATGAAATTGAGGCCGAATATGTAGGAAAAGTCGCTGTATTCCATGCGATTTGCCATTCCCCGGTGTAAGACAGCAATAAACTGGAGAATATTGATTAAACAGCAATCTCTATAGTGCAATTACTTGCGCATTATTTAGTGTTCAATGCCTCACAAAATTTATAGTAGTTAAAGCAACGAGATCTATGTCACTGAATGCTTCTTGATCTGTACTCCACTGATCAACACCTACTCAACAACCCCATGTTTAAGAGTCGTCAGATTTACTTCAGGAAAGCTACGACACCTTGCGCCGTTGCCTACAGGTACGCCAGAATCCGCCGGCTTGTGCGCCTTGGGGCTGCTCGGTAACTTGATTCGCGTCACTGCCCATCAGTGATCGGGTTTAGTAGCCCGTCGTAGTCAAGTCGCACAAGATCTCCATCAAGCAGGTATCCCATCCCTGCATTTGATGGTGGCTGTGCGCAGGGCGCTTCGGCGCGCCGATTTCTTGGCTCATCGGTCTACTAACCTGTGCACAGCTGCCACCCTATCGTTTAGTAGCGACTTGGTTGCAGCCTCACTCATATGAGGATAGAGCCAATGTTCAAGGTCACTCCAAATCCGCCAGAAACAGATCCGGTATCACCCTACGAAAACCTCGATTCAAAGAAACTCCACGAAGCCGCCGAACGCGCCCTCGACCATCACTTCCCGCCTACCGAAAAGAAACCACCGAAACGCAACGGCCAACTCTTCAGTGTCTGCCCGGACATCAACACTGAAGCACTCCTGGCCAACGCCTCGGAAGACCTGCTGTCGATCAGCGCCATCGCCGCCGACCTCGCCGATGATGTCGACGGTTCGCGTCGCTCCGTAGCCTTGGCACTCAGCCGCATGGCCGATGGGGTGCAGTTGTTGGTAGAGCGAGCGCTGGATCATCTGGATGAACCGGACATGGCGGCGATTATTGCCAAGCGACACAGTCGGGTCTTCTAACCCGCGAAGCAGCAAAAACCCCGATGGGTGATGACACCGATCGGGGTTTTTCTTGGCCAAGCCACAGTGGGAGTAACCATTCCTACACAACCCCCGTCCCTGTTTCTGACGCATGTGTAAGACACGTCTGGTTTGATCTCTGGCGCCTCAAATGGCGTCTTTGCCCAAGTACCTGTTTAAGGCCAACTGAACTCTGCGTCGGTGCACCGCACCGATAACCACAGTGCGCTTGATGGCGCGAAGAAACAGGGAGTTCAACCATGGTTAAAGGACACTTCATCGTCTTAGGCGACAAGACCACCTGTGGAGGCGAGGTTAAGGACGCCGATACAAGAAGCCGCATGAATGAGCGCGCCCATGCGTGCGAAGGTGACCCGGTGAGCTGCGGCGTGGACGGCCAAACCTACACGATTGTGGGCGGCATTCCTTTCATGAAGAGTAATGGACGATTGCGTGCCGGCACGCTGCACAGCTCCAGCGGTTGCCCTTGCAGAGCAACGTTGCTCGCGTCGGAATTCTCAGCCTCGTACGTATCAAGAATGAGTACGTCACCAAACGCCGCTCCGACCGTCAGACAACCGACTGCACGAGCCACGAGCAACTCGGTCTCTACGCCATCATCATTTGCAACGGCGCGCAGCAATCCGAATCCAATACCGCTCCATACATCACCCCAGGACCCCGGTTTTTACATCGTTCCCAAAAGCACCACCCGTGAACAACTCGAGGCCAACCTCTTCACCCTGCGCGACCCGGCAGTAATGGGCAAATTCAAACTGCTGAACCCCTACCTGCGCAATGTAAAAGCGGGCTCGATGATCGTGCTCGGTGATCCCAATAATTACCAATGCACCCGCGAAGAAGCCTTGCTCATGGACGTAGCGGCCAAGACCAACCGGATTATTGAGACGCTTAGCCCGGAAGAAGCGGATTTCATGGTGCAACACCGTGACGCCATCCAGACTTTCCTTGGCCATGGCTCGACTGCAATCGGCGTTGGCGCGAGCATTTTCAAAAACAATCTGGATAACGTAGGCGACGCCCTGAAGGACATCGAAGCGTTGCAGCAGAAGACGCTCCAACGCGATGGGCACCTGCGCTCGCCGACATTTTTTGCAGAACGACAGCGCCTGCTCGCACAGCTCAACAGTCATATGACAGCACTGACACGCAAGGGTATTGGCTTCCCTGAACACATCAATCTGAAAAAGATGCTGGGCATCTCCAGTCAAAGCCTCGTTCACCTCTGGACCGATGCCAGTTCAACCGTGCAAATTCCAGGTTACGCCACCCACCTTGAGGGTGTGGCGAAGGCTTCTAAATACGTTAAATATGGCGGTTGGCTGGGCACTGCCATCGGCGGTGGGGCGTCTGCTTTGAAAGTTCAGGAGGTGTGTACTGCGGGAAATACCGAAGCGTGTGCACGGGTTAAGTTTACTGCGGCGGGAAGTTTTTTTGGTGGCGTCGGCGGAGGTGCAGGAGCTGGTTTGATATTAACTGTACCCGTTGTCGGTGCACTTTGTATTGGATTGGGGATATCAACAGGAGGCATAGGCACTTTGGCTTGCAGTATCGTTGTAGCGGGCACTGGCTCATATGCAGGAAGCGAATTGGGCGGCATGCTTGGTGAAGGGGTTGGGAACATAATTTACGAGACAACAAAATGAGCAATGCAGAACTGATTGTTGGCAGTTTGGGTGGCTTGGTGCTGCTGGGTTTATTCATTTGTATCGGGATTGCCCTCTACTATGGCTACACCCAAGGTGATCAGTTATGTAGCTACTTCAAAAATAGCCGATCCAGCATAACCAGTGCCACGCACAGAAATTCCGGCCCTTACGGTAAAATGCAGCTGGTGGGGGGAATTGCCTTCGTTGTGACTTTTCCTAATATATTTTTGAAGCAGGGGACTCTTGATGCGGAAGACATGAAGAACTTCCCCATGCCACTCAGACGGCAACTTATTAAATTGCAATGGGGCATTATCGGAACGCTAACGTCTATGGTGTTGCTGGCCGTTATAGAGACATTAGCGATACTTAAAAACTGATGAAATATGCAACGCACACAATGGATTAGATGCATTAAATCGCTAATCAAAAAATGGGCACCCAACCTCGGTTGGCGTGCCCATTCTTTATTCCACTCCCCCGCTACACGGGTCAGGGAAACGACTTACGGATTGACGCTGTCTTTCAACGATTTACCTGGCTTGAACGCAACGGTGTTGCTGGCCTTGATCTTTACTGGCTCACCGGTTTGCGGGTTTTTGCCGGTGCGGGCGCCGCGGTGGCGCTGCAGGAAGGTGCCGAAGCCTACCAGCGTGACGCTGTCTTTGCGGTGCAGGGCGCCGGTGATTTCTTCGAGAACGGCGTTCAGGACGCGGTTGGCCTGCTCTTTGGTGAGGTCTGCTTTTTCAGCAATTGCTGCGGCGAGTTCTGGTTTACGCATGTTAGTGAAGCCCCTTTGACGGTTTTTTGTTGTTATGTCCGTGCTGCTCTCTATGGAGCAGCGCCCAAAGCGCCGCAGATGCTCTACTCTGCGGCAGACGGGAGTGAGGATGGCACGCACGGAAGCCCTGCGCCAGTATCCGCGTGGCCATTCTCAGGGCATTTTGGGGGTGATTCCGACAGAACGACCGGTATTTACGCCAGCAGTGCCGGAAGCTCTTTGTTCAGGGCCAATTTTTCCATCACGGCCGTGCCGGTGAGGGCATAACCCAGCAGTTTTCCGCTGGCATCGCGGCATAACACTTTGATGTCGGCGCCCTGCCCTTCGACCGTCCAGACGCCTTCCGCACCCCGTGGCGGCGGGGACACCACCAAGGGGCATACCGGGGTTTTGACGGTGATGGGCATCGGGCCATAGTTGACCGTCATCGGGTTGCCGGCGAGGGTCTGGGCCAGCGCTCGCGCACAGCTCATCAGGGGCATCACGTACAGCAAGTTCAGCCCATCGACCTCGGCGCAGTCGCCCAAGGCGTAGATGTTGGCGTGGGAGGTTTGCAGGTGACGGTCGACGACAACGCCACGGTTGACCTGCAAACCGGCAGCGGCCGCCAGGTCGATGCGCGGGCGCAGGCCAACGGCCGAGACCACGACGTCGCACGGGATGACCTGGCCGTCGGACAGGTGCGCTTCCAGGCCCTCGGTGACCTTCTGCAGGCGAGTGAGCACCGGCCCCAGGTGGAAGCGTGCACCGAGGCTTTCCAGCCCGGTCTGTACCGCAGCGGCGGCGGCCGGGTGCAGCAGGGTCGGCATGACCTGTTCGCACGGTGCAACCAGTTGCACCTCATAGCCGCCCAGGCTCAGGTCGTTGGCGAACTCGCAGCCAATCAGGCCGGCGCCGAGCAACAACACCCGACGTTTGCCGGCCGCTGCCGCGCGAAAGCGTGCGTAGTCTTCCAGGTCGTTGATGGGGAACACGCAGTCCGCCGCGTCGCCTTCGATGGGCACGCGCACGGTTTCAGCACCCCAGGCCAGGATCAGGTCGCGGTAGTACACCGCTTCTTCACCGATCCACAGGCGTTTGTGGCCCGGGTCGATGCCGCTGATGCGGGTGTGGGTGCGTATTTCGGCCTTCAACTGTTCGGCCATCGCGCCCGGTTCGGCCATGCTCAGGCCGTCGGCGTCTTTGTTTTTGCCGAAACCGGTGGAGAGCATCGGCTTGGAGTAGGAGCGCCCGTCATCGGCGGTAATCAGCAGCAGCGGGGTTTCGCCATCGAGTTTGCGAAACTCCCGGGCCAGGTTGTAGCCAGCCAGGCCGGTGCCGACGATCACGACAGGTGCGTTCATTCCTTACTCCTCAGTTTTCAAGCGGTGATTTCGATCATTTCAAAATCCATCTTGCCCACACCGCAGTCCGGGCACAGCCAGTCTTCCGGCACGTCTTGCCACAGGGTGCCCGGCGCAATGCCGTCATCCGGCCAGCCTTCGGCTTCGTTGTAAATCAGGCCGCAGACTACACATTGCCACTTTTTCATTCAGGTACTTCCTCAGGATTCAGGCTTTTGCCGGCGCGAACGGTCGATGATTGCAGTGCTGGCGTTCGGCTCAGCGCGTTTTGTACTGATGGGGCCACGCAGATGCAAGCCCGTTCGGTGCAACGGGCGGGCGGACCAGTCAATTTGATGAGCTGACATGTTAAGCTCGCCGCCTCCTTTGCTGCCAATAATGACTCATTGTGCAACACACAAAATCCCCCTGTTCGGCCCCACTCTGGCTCCCTCAAAGCTTGCTGACGCCCCTCCCCGACCCGTTTATCCTCGACTGGCTGTTTGACGAAGGATCGCTGACCCGACGCCTGACCCGCTTGTCGAATGACGGTTTCAGCGTCACGCCGCTGTTCGAAGGCTGGCAAACCCTGCGCGCCGATGAATGCGCCGCGCTGGACCTGGCCGAAGGCAGCGAAGGCTGGGTGCGCGAGGTGTACTTGCGTGGGCATGGCCAGGCCTGGGTATTTGCCCGCAGCGTCGCGGCGCGCAGCGCGTTGCAGGGCGACGGCTTGCACATGGACGAACTGGGCAGTCGCTCCCTGGGCGAGCTATTGTTTTGCGACCACGCCTTCCAGCGCCGCGCCATCGAGGTTTGTCACTATCCTCAAGCGTGGCTGCCGACCGAAGTGCAGGCGCCTGAGCTGTGGGGTCGCCGTTCGCGCTTCGACCGCGGTACGTTGAGCGTGCTGGTGGCTGAAATCTTCCTGCCGACCCTATGGAGCGCCGCCCGCGCCCATCCGGAGAACTCTTGATGTACCAGAGCCTGCTCAAGTCCCTCAATCGCTTGAACCCACGGGCCTGGGATTTCATTCAGCTGACGCGCATGGACAAGCCTATCGGCATCTATCTGCTGCTGTGGCCTACGTTATGGGCGCTGTGGATTGCCGGCAAGGGCTCGCCGTCACTGGCCAATATCGTGATTTTCGTCCTTGGCGTGGTGCTGACCCGCGCGGGCGGCTGCGTGATCAACGATTGGGCGGACCGCAAGGTCGACGGCCATGTGAAGCGCACCGAACAGCGCCCGCTGCCCAGCGGCAAGATCAGCTCCAAAGAAGCGCTGGTGTTCTTCGCCTTGCTGATGGGCGTGAGTTTCCTGCTGGTGCTGTGCACCAATGCGGCAACGATCTGGCTGTCGTTCGGCGGCCTGGCCCTGGCCTGCACTTATCCATTCATGAAGCGTTACACCTATTACCCGCAAGTGGTGCTGGGCGCGGCGTTTTCCTGGGGAATGCCGATGGCGTTCACCGCCGAAACCGGCGAGTTACCGGCGGTAGCCTGGCTGCTGTGGATCGCCAACCTGATGTGGACGGTGGGCTACGACACTTATTACGCGATGACCGACCGTGACGACGACTTGAAGATCGGCGTGAAATCCACGGCGATTCTGTTTGGCGAGGCGGACCGGGTGATCATCCTGACCCTGCAAGGATTGGCGCTGGGTTGCCTGTTGCTGGCCGGTTCGAAGTTCGAGCTTGGCGGCTGGTTCCACCTCGGCCTGGCGGTGGCGGCGGGCTGTTTTGTCTGGGAATTCTGGTACACCCGCAACAAGGACCGCATGCGCTGCTTCAAGGCTTTTTTGCACAATCATTGGGCCGGGTTAGCGATTTTTGTCGGGATTGTGCTGGATTACGCGTTGCGTTGAAAAACTGAAAAGATCACAGCCTGCGGTAGCTCCTACATGGGTGGGTGTACACCAGTAGGCGCTGGCGCAGGCTGCGATCTTTTTCAGCTCACCGTTTCCATTACTTCTGCGACTCACGCACAACGTGCCAAACGTCTTTCATCTTGTCGCCCGTCATGTCTCCCGGGGCCTTGTCCTTGACGAAGTAGTACAACGGCTTGCCGTCGTAGGCCCATTGCATGCTGCCGTCATCACGTTTGATAACGCTCCATTTACCCTCTGCCTTGGCACCCGCCTCTGCCATCAGTGGCGGCCAATTTTCCGCGCACTGGCCGGTACAGGCAGACTTGCCGCCGGTGTCCTTGTCGAAGGTGTACAACGTCATGCCTTTGTGGTCGGTCATCACGCCGCCTTTCATCATCGCCGGCTCGGCAGCGAAGGCCATTGTTGGTAAAGCGAGGGCAGCCGCCAACAGCAGGCCTTTGAAGGATTGCGGGCATAGCTTCATGGAAACCTTCCTTTTGTGGTTGTCAGGATTCGGACTTAGAGCTTAGTCCAGGTTCGTGACAACCGCAGGCGACTAAAATACTGTCACACGACTGCAATAATTCCGTTATCTAATGCGGCGCAAGACAGTTAAATGACAAGAGGATTAAGGCATGGTTGGCAGGAGCATTCTGATCGTCGACGACGAAGCGCCCATTCGCGAAATGATCGCCGTTGCGTTGGAAATGGCCGGCTATGACTGCCTGGAGGCGGAAAACTCCCAGCAGGCCCACGCCATTATCGTCGACCGCAAACCGGACCTGATCCTGCTCGACTGGATGCTGCCCGGCACGTCCGGCATCGAGCTGGCCCGGCGCCTCAAGCGCGATGAGCTGACCGGGGATATCCCGATCATCATGCTCACGGCCAAGGGTGAAGAGGACAACAAGATCCAGGGCCTGGAAGTCGGCGCCGACGATTACATCACCAAACCCTTTTCCCCCCGCGAGCTGGTTGCGCGCCTCAAAGCCGTATTGCGCCGTGCCGGCCCGAGCGATGGCGAGGCGCCGATTGAAGTCGGTGGCCTGTTGTTGGACCCGATCGGCCACCGCGTGACCATCGATGGCAAACCCGCGGAAATGGGGCCGACCGAATACCGTCTGCTGCAGTTTTTCATGACCCACCAGGAACGTGCCTATACCCGTGGCCAGTTGCTGGATCAGGTCTGGGGCGGCAACGTCTACGTCGAGGAGCGCACCGTCGACGTGCACATCCGTCGCCTGCGCAAAGCCCTCGGCGATGCCTATGAAAACCTGGTACAAACCGTGCGCGGCACCGGGTATCGCTTTTCTACCAAAGCCTGATCCGGACTTTTCCCGCTTTAGAAGTAGACAAGGACGCGCGTTCAAGTGAACCAAAACTGGCATGGCACCCTGATTCGCCACATGCTGCTACTGGTCACCGCTTGCCTGGTGATCGGCCTGATTACCGGCTACTACGGCTGGAGCCTCGCTGCGGGACTGGGCCTTTACCTGGCCTGGACGCTCAAACAATTGCTGCGGCTGCACGAATGGCTGCGCCTGCACAAACCCGATGAAGCACCGCCCGATGGCTATGGCCTGTGGGGCGAGGTGTTCGACAGCATCTACCACCTGCAACGTCGTGACCAACGCGTGCGCGGGCGCCTGCAAGCGGTGATCGACCGCGTACAGGAATCCACGGCGGCCTTGAAGGACGCGGTGGTCATGCTCGACAGCGACGGCAACCTGGAATGGTGGAACCGCGCCGCCGAGACCCTGCTGGGCCTCAAGACCCCGCAGGACAGCGGCCAGCCGGTGACCAACCTGGTGCGCCATCCGCGGTTCAAGGAGTACTTCGAGCAGGACAGTTATGCCGAGCCGTTGGAAATCCCCTCGCCGACCAACGACCGGATGCGCATTCAGTTGTACATCACCCGCTACGGCAACAATGAGCATTTGATGCTGGTGCGCGACGTGACGCGCATCCATCAGCTGGAACAGATGCGCAAAGACTTCATCGCCAACGTATCCCATGAGCTGCGCACGCCGCTGACAGTCATTTGCGGCTATCTGGAAACCCTGCTCGACAACGTCGAGGAAGTGAACCCGCGCTGGACCCGCGCCCTGCAGCAAATGCAGCAACAGGGCGGGCGCATGCAGACCTTGCTCAACGACTTGCTGCTGCTGGCGAAACTGGAAGCCACCGATTACCCGTCGGACAACCAACCGGTGGCCATCGACGGTTTGCTGCAATCGATCAAAAGTGATGCGCAACAGCTGTCGGGCCAGAAAAACCAGAAAATTTCCCTGGAAGCCGACCCGACGATCCTGCTCAAGGGCAGCGAAACGGAATTACGCAGCGCGTTTTCCAATCTGGTGTTCAACGCAGTGAAATACACCCAGGCCGAAGGCAACATTCGTATTCGCTGGTGGGGCGATGAGCAAGGCGCGCACCTGAGCGTGCAGGACTCCGGCATCGGCATCGACAGCAAACACCTGCCGCGCCTGACTGAACGTTTCTACCGCGTCGACTCCAGCCGCAACTCCAACACCGGCGGCACCGGGCTGGGCCTGGCCATCGTCAAACACGTGCTGTTGCGCCATCGCGCGCGCATGGAGATCAGCAGCGTACCGGGCCACGGCAGCACCTTTACCTGCCATTTCGCCCCTGCCCAGGTCAGCAAATCCCGGGTCATCAGTACCGCGGACTGATACCGGCCAGCACGCGCCACTAGGCAATCGCACGGTCAGCCGTTACATTGGCTGACTTGCGCCTGCTTTTCAGGCGCACTTTTTTCTTTCCATTCGAATACACGGAACCCGCAAAACTCCATCATGGACCCTTCCCCTGGCTTGTCCCTCGCAACAATATTCGCCGACTTCGGCATGATTCTTTTTGCTCTGATCCTGGTTTTGCTCAACGGCTTTTTCGTTGCGGCCGAATTTGCCATGGTCAAATTGCGCTCGACCCGGGTCGAAGCCATCGCTGAGCAGCACGGCTGGCGCGGGCACATCCTGCGCACGGTGCACAGTCAGCTCGATGCTTACCTGTCGGCGTGCCAATTGGGTATCACCCTCGCCTCTCTGGGCCTGGGCTGGGTCGGTGAGCCGGCGTTCGCCCACCTTCTGGCACCTGTACTGAGCGCGGCTGGCGTGGACTCCCCCGAAGTGGTCAAGGCGGTGTCGTTCTTCACCGCGTTCTTCATCATTTCGTACCTGCACATCGTGGTCGGCGAACTGGCGCCGAAATCCTGGGCGATCCGCAAACCCGAATTGCTGTCGCTGTGGACGGCGGTGCCGCTGTACCTGTTCTACTGGGCCATGTACCCGGCCATCTACTTGCTCAACGCCAGCGCCAACCAGATCCTGCGCATTGCAGGGCAAGGCGAGCCCGGCCCGCACCACGAGCACCACTACAGCCGTGAAGAACTGAAACTGATCCTGCACTCCAGCCGTGGCCAGGACCCAAGCGACCAAGGCATGCGCGTATTGGCCTCGGCGGTGGAAATGGGCGAGCTGGAAGTGGTCGATTGGGCCAACTCCCGCGAAGACCTGGTGACCCTGGAGTTCAACGCACCGCTCAAGGAAATCCTGGCGATGTTTCGTCGCCACAAGTTCAGCCGCTATCCGGTGTACGACAGCGAGCGCCAGGAGTTCGTCGGCCTGCTGCACATCAAGGACCTGCTGCTGGAGCTGGCAGCCCTGGACCACATTCCCGAGTCGTTCAACCTGGCCGAACTGACCCGCCCGCTGGAGCGTGTATCCCGGCACATGCCGCTGTCGCAGTTGCTGGAGCAGTTCCGCAAGGGCGGCTCGCACTTCGCCGTGGTTGAAGAGGCCGACGGCAATATCATCGGCTACCTGACCATGGAAGACGTGCTGGAAGTGCTGGTGGGTGACATCCAGGACGAACACCGCAAGGCCGAGCGCGGGATCCTCGCGTACCAGCCGGGCAAACTGCTGGTGCGCGGTGATACGCCGCTGTTCAAAGTTGAACGGCTGCTGGGCATTGATCTGGACCACGTCGAAGCCGAAACACTCGCCGGACTGGTTTACGACAGCCTCAAGCGGGTGCCGGAAGAGGAAGAAGTACTGGAAGTCGAAGGCCTGCGGATCATCATCAAGAAGATGAAAGGGCCGAAGATTGTCCTGGCCAAGGTGTTGATGCTCGATTGACACACTGATCTGACACCCATTCGATCCCTTCGCGAGCAGGCTCGCGAAGGCGTCAGCTCAAGCAACACCTCATTGTTTGCCCAACGCAAAGTTGGGCAAAGCCCCCACCGGCTGATTGAACCGGAACGGTATCGACACCAGCCCCATCCCGGTATTGCGCTGCACCGCGAAGTGCAGATGCGGCCCGCTGCTGTTGCCGGTATTGCCTGACAGTGCCAGCGCACTGCCCACTGCCACCCGCTGCCCCTCGCGAACACTGACCGAGCCCTTTTTCAGGTGCAGATACACGCCCATGGTGCCGTCATCGTGCAGCACCCGCACGAAATTGCCCGACGGGTCGGTGCCGCGCCCGGTCTGGCGGTTTTCGGTTTTCACCACGACTCCGCCACGGGCGGCGACGATCGGCGTGCCCACGGGCATGGCGATGTCCATGGCGTAACGGTTCTTCGGCCCATAGTGGCTGTATTGACCATTGGCACCCTGACTCAGGCGAAACGGCCCACCTCGCCAAGGCAGCGGGTAGCGATAGGCCATGGCGGCCCCTGACGGGTCGCCCAGGGAATATTCGAACCTTGGGGTATACACCAGCGGCTTTCCGGGGCGGCTGGCTTTGAGCAGCGCCAGACGAATGCTGCTGCGGGCAGGCATCACCCGACGGATCGGCCGACTCGGCGCACCACTGACGTTGTTCAAGCCAGCAAAACTCAGTTCGATCTCTACCGGCGCATACAGGTCATTGCGCACAAACACACTGTCCATGCCTTTGAGCTTTTTGATATCGAGGTACACCTGACGTTCCAGGTGCTCGTCCATGCGATCGCGAAAGACGAACACCTTGGCGCCCTTGATGGGGCGATCACTGTAGGAGACCACGCCATTGGCGTCGGTGGACGTGTAGATCGTCATGGCCACAGCCGAAGTGGAGGCCATGAAAAGACCACAGAAATACAGCAGGCGCGCGTACATGGGCAGGGTTCTGTCGAGTAAGGCCTGGGAAGGAGCCTAGCAGCTGCAATGGACCCGGGTAGTCGGCAGATGTTTCAAGATGGGTGGATCAGGGTGATGTGTGGTACAGGTGATGGCCCCTTCGTCGGAACGCCGCCCGGAGCAAGCCCGCTCCCACAGTTGAAATGCATTCCAAAGTGGGAGCGGGCTTGCTTGCGAAGACGGACAGCCAGGCGACGAAGATTACGCGCCCGGAATGAAGTGCTTCTGCGCCGTGCCCCGGGCAATCAATCGGGAGATGTAATCAAGCTTCTGCGCATCCTGATCGACGAAGCGGAAGGTCAGTTGCAACCATTCGCTGTCAGGTTTCTGCTCGTGGGCGACGATGGCGTGCAGGTAGCCGTTCAGGCGCGCGGTTTCGGCGTTGTCGCCCTGCTCCAGGTCGAGTACGGCGCTGTCGAGCACTTGCGGCAAGGTGTCGGCACGTTTGACCACCAGCAGCGCTTCCTTGAGGCTCAGGGCCTTGATCACGCATTGCTGAATGCCGTTCGGCAAGCGCAGTTGACCCTGGCCACGCCCTCCCACGGCGGCCGCAGCGGCTACCGGTGCCTTGACCGGTGGGCTGTTGAGCAAACCACGGGCTGGGGCGGCTGCCGCAGCAGGTGCAGGTGCAGGTGCAGGTGCAGTGGACACCACCACGGCGGCCTTGCCACCGGTCAATGCATTCAGCGAGTCATTGCCGAATGCCGAGCTGGTTTTGGTGTTGGCGGTGTTCATCAAGGAGTCGAGCTTGCCGACCTTGTGCAGCGCCTGCTTGACCTTGGTGATCAGTTGCTCGTTGGTGAATGGCTTGCTGACATAACCGGATACCCCGGCCTGGATCGCCTGGACGACGTTCTCTTTGTCGCCACGGCTGGTCACCATGACGAACGGCATGCCTTTGAGATTGTCTTGCTCACGGCACCAGGTCAGCAGTTCCAGGCCGGACATTTCCGGCATTTCCCAGTCGCACAGAACCAGGTCGAACGCTTCCCGAGCCAGCAGGGCCTGAGCCTTCCTGCCGTTGACGGCGTCTTCGATCCGCATGCCCGGGAAATAGTTACGCAGGCATTTTTTTACCAGGTCACGAATGAACGAGGCATCGTCCACGACCAATACACTGACCTTACTCATCCATAACCCCTTTAAAAAATCCCGGCAAGCATACCGCTTTGCTGATGGCACTTTGCCAAAAACCTTCAGTCACGCCGGCACTTTTCGTTCGCGGGTGCTGCTTTTCGAATTCGTAAGCCACAAACAAAAACGCCCGGCCAAAGGGCCGGGCGCGTCCTGGGGCAACCTTACTTATCGTCAGCTTTGCCCGGAACATTAGCGGTTTCGCCACTTGTTCCCTCAACTTCTTCCTTCATGCGTTTAAGGCCCAGGTGGCGCACGTCAGTGCCGCGCACCAGATAAATCACCAGCTCCGAGATATTGCGCGCATGGTCACCGATGCGCTCCAGCGAACGCAGCACCCAGATGATGCTCAAGACCCGCGAGATAGAGCGTGGGTCTTCCATCATGTAGGTCGCCAGCTCACGCAGGGCCGTCTTGTATTCGCGGTCGATGATCTTGTCGTACTGCGCCACCGACAACGCCAGGTCGGCGTCGAAACGGGCAAAGGCGTCCAGGGCATCGCGCACCATGTTGCGGACCTGGTCGCCAATGTGGCGCACCTCGACGTAACCGCGTGGCGCTTCGCCTTCTTCGCACAGCTGAATGGCGCGACGGGCGATCTTGGTCGCTTCATCACCGATGCGCTCCAGGTCGATCACCGATTTGGAGATGCTGATAATCAGGCGCAAGTCGGATGCCGCCGGCTGGCGACGGGCCAGAATACGCAGGCATTCTTCGTCGATGTTGCGTTCCATCTGGTTGATCTGGTCGTCGATCTCGCGCACTTGCTGGGCCAGGCCGGAGTCGGCCTCGATCAGCGCGGTCACCGCGTCGTTGACCTGCTTCTCGACCAGCCCGCCCATGGCCAGGAGGTGGCTGCGTACTTCCTCGAGCTCGGCGTTGAACTGCGCGGAAATGTGGTGTGTGAGGCCTTCCTTAGAAATCATTGTGTCTGCTCCGCAAAAGCTGTGAGCTGCAAGCTACAAGCTGCAAGCTGATGTGTGTCGTTATGCTGAACTGCTTTTACTTGCCGCTTGAAGCTTGCGGCCTGCAGCTCCCCCACTAGCCGTAGCGCCCCGTAATATAGTCTTCGGTCTGCTTCTTCGCCGGATTGGTGAAAAGAGTGTCGGTGTCGCCGAACTCCACCAGTTTGCCCATGTACATGAACGCCGTGTAGTCGGAAACCCGCGCGGCCTGCTGCATGTTGTGGGTCACGATAACGATGGTGAACTTGGATTTCAGTTCGTAGATCAGCTCTTCCACTTTCAGCGTCGAGATCGGGTCGAGTGCCGAGCAAGGTTCGTCGAGCAGCAGCACCTCCGGTTCCACGGCGATGGTGCGGGCAATCACCAGACGTTGTTGCTGACCACCGGACAGGCCCAGTGCCGACTCGTGCAGACGGTCTTTGACTTCGTCCCACAGTGCCGCGCCTTTCAACGCCCACTCAACAGCTTCGTCGAGTACACGTTTTTTGTTGATGCCCTGGATACGCAGGCCGTAGACCACGTTCTCGTAGATGGTTTTCGGGAACGGGTTCGGCTTCTGGAACACCATGCCGACACGACGACGCAGCTCCGCGACGTCTTCGCCCTTGCGGTAGATGTTGTTGCCGTACAGGTTGATCGCGCCTTCGACACGGCAGCCATCGACCAGGTCGTTCATACGGTTGAAGGTACGCAGCAGCGTGGACTTGCCGCAACCGGACGGGCCGATGAAGGCGGTCACGCGCTGTTTCGGGATGTTCATGCTGACGTCGTACAGCGCTTGTTTCTCGCCGTAATACAGGCTCAGGCCCGGCACTTCGATGGCCACGGTTTCCTGCTCGAGGCTCAGGCTCTGTTTGTCGCGACCCAGGGCCGACATGTTGATGCCGTGGGTATGTGCTTCGTGCTGCATGGGAGGCTCCCTGTGCTAACAAATTCGGTTCAGTTTTTGTGGGAGTCAGCCTGCTGGCGATGCTAGCGACGCGGTTTAACTCTGAAACCGCGGTGATGCCATCGCCAGCAGGCTGGCTCCCACATAGAAATCATTGCTGCTGTAAATCAGCTATCCAGCGCCTTGTACTTCTCGCGCAGGTGGTTACGGATATAAACGGCCGACAGGTTCAATGTCGCAATCACCAGCACCAGCAACAGCGCTGTGGCGTATACCAGCGGTCGCGCGGCTTCGACGTTCGGGCTCTGGAAGCCGACGTCATAAATATGGAAGCCCAGGTGCATGATCTTCTGGTCCAGGTGCAGGTACGGGTAGTTACCGTCCACCGGCAGCGACGGTGCCAGTTTCACCACACCCACCAGCATCAGCGGCGCCACTTCACCCGCGGCACGGGCGACGGCGAGGATCATGCCGGTCATCATCGCCGGACTGGCCATTGGCAGCACAATCTTCCACAAGGTTTCAGCCTTGGTCGCGCCGAGGGCCAACGAACCCTCACGCACGGTACGAGGAATCCGCGCCAGGCCCTCTTCGGTGGCCACGATCACCACCGGCACCGCCAGTAGCGCCAGGGTCAACGAAGCCCACAGCAGCCCTGGCGTACCGAAGGTCGGCGCCGGCAAGGCCTCAGGGAAGAACAGACGATCGAGCGAGCCACCCAGCACATAGACGAAGAAGCCCAGACCGAATACGCCATAAACGATGGCCGGAACGCCCGCCAGGTTGTTCACCGCGATGCGGATCACCCGGGTCAGGGTGTTCTGCTTGGCGTATTCACGCAGGTACACCGCCGCCAGCACGCCGAACGGGGTCACGATCATCGCCATGATCAGGGTCATCATCACGGTGCCGAAGATCGCCGGGAAAATCCCGCCTTCGGTGTTCGCTTCACGCGGGTCATCGCTGAGGAATTCCCACACCTTGCTGAAGTAGAAACCAATCTTGGTGAAGGTGCCCATGGCGTTCGGCTGATAGGCGTGAACCACTTTACCGAGGCTGATTTCGATTTCTTTGCCATTGGCATCACGGGCGGTCAGGCTGTCGCGGTTGAACTGCGCGTGCAGATCGCCCAGACGCACCTCGATGTCCTGGTAACGGGCATTGAGTTCGGCGCGCTCGGATTCCATGTCCGCTTGCGCGGCTGGATCAAGCTTGCCTTCCAGTTCCAGTTTTCGGCTGTGCAGGCGGATGCGCTCGAGACCGGCGTTGATCGCGCCGATGTCGACCTTTTCAAGGGTCTTGAGTTGCACGGCCAGTTGGTTCACACGGTTGATCCGCGCTTGCAACTCGGGCCAGGCCGCTTCGCCTTCGGCGATCACCTTGCCGTCCTGTTTGACGTTGACCAGGTAACCGTAGAAGTTGCCCCACTCACGACGCTCCAGCGCCATCAATTCGACCGGGTTTTTCTGATTGGTCAGCCACTCGCCAACGATCCAGGTGAAGTCGGTGCCGTTCAGGTCACGGTTGCCGACCTTGATCAGCTCACGGGTCATGAACTCCGGGCCTTCATCCGGCACCGGCAGGCCAGCGCTTTTCAGGCGCGCGCGCGGCACTTCTTCCTTCTGTACCACTTCGCCGATGACCAGGTGATTGGCCTGGCCCGGCACGTCATAGCTGGCATGCACCAGATCCGCCGGCCAGAAGTGACCCAGACCGCGCACGGCAATCACCGCCAACAGGCCAATGGTCATGATGACCGCGATGGACACCGCGCCACCGCTGATCCAGACGCCCGGGGCGCCGCTCTTGAACCATCCTTTCAGGGAGTTCTGTTTCACAGACTTCTACCTTTCTTAAAGCGACGAGTATTTCTTGCGCAGACGCTGACGAATCAGTTCCGCGAGGGTGTTCATGATGAAGGTGAACAACAGCAGCACCAGCGCCGAGAGGAACAGCACGCGGTAGTGGCTGCCGCCGACTTCCGACTCCGGCATTTCCACCGCGACGTTGGCCGCCAGGGTGCGCAGGCCTTCGAACAGGTTCATCTCCATGACCGGGGTGTTACCGGTGGCCATCAGCACGATCATGGTTTCACCCACCGCGCGGCCCATGCCGATCATCAGCGCCGAGAAGATGCCCGGGCTGGCGGTAAGAATCACCACGCGGGTCATGGTCTGCCACGGCGTGGCACCGAGGGCCAGGGAACCGAGGGTCAGGCCACGCGGTACGCTGAACACGGCGTCTTCGGCAATGGAGTAGATGTTCGGGATCACCGCAAAGCCCATGGCCAGACCGACCACCAATGCGTTGCGCTGGTCGTAGGTGATGCCCAAGTCGTGGGAGATCCACATGCGCATATCGCCGCCGAAGAACCAGTTCTCCATGTACGGGCTCATGTACAGCGAGAGCCAGCCGACGAATAGGATCACCGGAATCAGCAGGGCACTTTCCCAGCCGTCAGGGACTTTCAGGCGGATCGATTCAGGCAGGCGGCTGAAGGTGAAACCGGCGACCAGAATACCGATCGGCAACAACATCAACAGGCTGAAGATGCCCGGCAGATGCCCTTCCACATACGGCGCGAGGAACAGTCCGGCGAAGAATCCGAGGATCACCGTCGGCATTGCTTCCATCAGTTCGATCACCGGTTTGACCTTGCGACGCATGCCTGGGGCCATGAAGTACGCGGTGTAGATCGCAGCGGCGACAGCCAGGGGCGCGGCCAGCAGCATGGCGTAGAACGCAGCTTTCAGGGTGCCGAACGTCAGCGGGGACAGGCTCAGTTTCGGTTCGAAGTCGGTGTTGGCGGCAGTCGATTGCCAGACGTATTTAGGCTCGTCGTAGTTCTCGTACCAGACCTTGCTCCACAACGCGCTCCACGACACTTCCGGATGCGGGTTATCCAGCAGCAACGGCTGCAGTTTGCCACCTTGCTCCACGATCACGCGGTTGGCCCGTGGCGACAGGCCGAACAGGCCCTGGCCTTCGACCACCTGGTCCACCAGCAAGGTGCGGTGGGCGGTACTGTGGAACACGCCGAGTTTGCCGGAAGCATCCAGGGCGACGAAGCCCTTGCGGCGCTCTTCGGCGGTGATTTCCACGATCGGCGTGGTGCCCATCTGGAAGGTGCGGATCTGCTTCAGGCGCTGTTCGCCATCCGGATCGCGCGCCATGAACCACTGGGCCAGGCCACCTTTGGAATCGCCAAGGATCAGCGAGATGCCGCCTACGAGCTGGGTACTGGCGGTAATTTCAGCGTCACCGTTTTCCAGCAGTTTGTAGCGACCGTTGAGGCTCTTGTCACGCAGGCTGAACACGTCGGCCTGGGCACGACCGTTGACCACGTATAGCCATTGCTGACGGGGGTCGACGAAGATGTTCTTCACCGGCTCGGTCATTTGCGGCAGATCGATGCGTTTCTGCTCGCTGGTGATTTCGCCGGTCATCATGTTTTCTTCGCTGGTCAGCGACAGAACATTGAGTTGCGCACCGGTGGAACCGACCAGCATCAGGGTCGAATCGTTGGCGTTGAGGCTGACATGCTCCAGCGCACCGCCGGTTTCGTTCAGCGCGATAGGCGTTTCGCCGTAAGGGTATTCGATGGCCGGCGAGATGGTTTTCTTGCCGTCCGGATAGCTGACTTTATACGTGTGACGGAACACCAGGGCCTGACCGTTGGAAAAGCCCACGGCGACCAGCGGGTGACCGGGTTGATCTTCGCCGATGGACGTCACGCTGGCACCCGCAGGAACCGGCAGATCGACGCGCTTGAGTTCAGCGCCACTGTCGATATCGAAGAACAGTGCCTGGCCTTTGTCGGAAACCCGCATGGCGACCTGGTTCTGCTCTTCAAGGGAAAACATCAACGGCTTGCCGGCATCTTGCATCCAGGCAGGCGTGATGGCGTCCTTGGCCGTCAGGCTGGCCCCCTGGAACAGGGGCATGACCACGTAGGCAAGGAAGAAGAAAATCAGTGTGATCGCCGCCAGAACGGCAAGGCCGCCCACGAGAACGTACCAGCGAGTCAGGCGATCCTTGAGCGCGCGAATGCGGCGCTTGCGTTGTAGCTCAGGCGTATTGAAATCAATTCGCTTGGGGGGATTTGTAGTCATTGTGGAATTGGCCAGATCATTCATTCGCACACCCTAGCGATCCTGTATGACAGAAAGATGACAGTGCAGTGACGCAACAAATCCGCCGCCAGCGGGAACTGGCAGTGGACAGAGAATTGGGGAGGGCCGGGTTACCGAAAATGGCAACCCTGAGCCGTTGCAGGAGCGAGCTTGCTCGCGAAGATGGAACATTCAGACACATTTTCTGTGGCTCGACTTCCATCGCGAGCAAGCTCGCTCCTACACAGATCCGGGGCTAGCCCCGGATCAGGGTTTTACTTTTTTGCTACGTTGTTACCTTCCTGCAGACCCAGGTCAGCCAGTGCTTTTGCAGCAACCTTGGCTGGCAGCGGGATGTAGCCGTCTTTCACTACAACTTCCTGACCCTGCTTGGACAGAACCAGTTTCACGAACTCGGCTTCCAGCGGGGCCAGAGGCTTGTTCGGGGCCTTGTTGACGTAAACGTACAGGAAGCGCGACAGCGGGTACTTGCCGTTCAGGGCGTTTTCTTCGGTGTCTTCGATGAAGTCGGTGCTGCCTTTCTTGGCCAGGGCCACCGTCTTCACGCTAGCGGTTTTGTAGCCGATGCCCGAGTAACCGATGCCGTTCAGCGAGGAGCTGATCGACTGCACGACCGAAGCCGAGCCTGGTTGTTCGTTGACGTTTGGCTTGAAGTCGCCTTTGCACAGGGCTTCTTCCTTGAAGTAGCCGTAGGTGCCGGATACCGAGTTACGACCAAACAGTTGAACCGGCTTGTTGGCCAGGTCGCCGGTCACGCCCAGGTCACCCCAGGTTTTCACGTCGGTTTTAGCACCGCACAGACGAGTGGACGAGAAGATCGAGTCAACCTGTTCCATGGTCAGGTGCTGGATCGGGTTGTCCTTGTGCACGAATACAGCCAGGGCGTCCACGGCAACCGGGATTGCGGTTGGCTTGTAGCCGTACTTCTGCTCGAAGGCAGCCAGTTCGGTGTCCTTCATCTTGCGGCTCATCGGGCCCAGGTTGGAGGTGCCTTCAGTCAGCGCAGGTGGCGCAGTGGCGGAGCCAGCGGCCTGAATCTGAATGTTTACGTTCGGGTATTCTTTTTTGTAGTTCTCAGCCCAGAGGGTCATGAGGTTGGCCAGGGTATCGGAGCCGACGCTGGACAGGTTGCCCGACACACCAGTGGTCTTGGTGTAGCTCGGGATAGCAGGGTCAACAGCGGCAACCGCGTTGGCAGTCGCAACGCCAGCAGCGACAAAAGTCATTGCCGCCATCAAACGCTTCAGTTTCATGCCTTACTCCTAGCAGATAGGGTGTGTTAAGTCGGGGCCAAGTATCAGCAGGCCGTGTGAACACTCTATGGCTGAAATATGACAATTGGATGAAAGGCCAGTATTGGAGTTTTTCCTGGATGATTCATGGCGCCCCAATCGCCAGCAGGCTGGCTCCCACATTGGAATGCATTTCAATGTGGGAGCCAGCCTGCTGGCGATTGGGCCGGTACAGACGATAGGAAAGTCGAAATTAACGACCCTTCTTCCAGAGATACGCACCCACCAAAATCCCCACCCCACACAGCACTGCCACGTAATACGCCGGCCCCATCGGGCTTTCCTTGAGCAGCAGGCTGACGATCATCGGCGTCAGGCCGCCGAAAATTGCGTAGGCAACGTTGTAGGAAAACGACAGGCCGCTGAAGCGCACCACCGGCGGGAACGCCTTGACCATGACGTAAGGCACCGCACCGATGGTGCCCACCAGCAGGCCGGTCACGGCGTACATCGGGAACAGCCAGTCCGGGTGGTCAGCCAGGTTGTGATAGAAGGTCCAGGAGCTGGCCAGCAACGCGGTACAACCGATCACGAACACTCGCCCCGCACCAAAGCGATCCGCCAGGGCACCGGAAATGATGCAGCCAAAGCTCAGTAGCACAATCGCCACGCTGTTGGATTGCAGGGCCGTGGTTGGCGAGAAATGGTAGACCGTCTGCAACACGGTCGGGGTCATCAGGATCAGTACCACAATGGCGGCGGACAGCAGCCAGGTCAGCAGCATGGAAATGGCGATAGCACCACGATGATCACGCAGCACCGCACGCAGCGGCACTTCTTCGGCCAAAGCCTTGCGCAGTTGCAGTTCGGCGAACACCGGGGTTTCGTGCAGCCAACGGCGCAGGTACACCGAGAACAGGCCGAACACACCGCCCAGCAGGAACGGAATCCGCCAGGCGTAATCCGAGACTTCCACCGGGGTATAAACGCTGTTGATCGCCGTGGCCACCAGTGAACCCAGCAAGATACCCGCCGTCAGGCCGCTGGTCAGGGTGCCGCAGGCATAACCGATATGGCGTTGCGGCACGTGTTCGGAAACGAAGACCCAGGCGCCGGGCACTTCACCGCCAATCGCGGCGCCCTGGATCACCCGCATCAGCAGCAGCAGGATCGGCGCCCACATGCCGATCTGCGCATAGGTCGGCAGCAGGCCCATGATCAGGGTCGGCACCGCCATCATGAAAATACTCAGGGTAAACATCTTTTTGCGCCCCAGCAGGTCGCCGAAGTGCGCCATCACGATGCCCCCCAGCGGCCGGGCCAGGTAACCGGCGGCGAAGATGCCGAAGGTCTGCATCAGGCGCAGCCACTCGGGCATGTCCACCGGGAAGAAAAGCTTGCCCACCACCGTGGCGAAGAACACGAAGATGATGAAGTCGTAAAACTCCAGCGCGCCACCCAGGGCCGACAGCGATAGTGTCTTGTAGTCGCTGCGGGTCAATGGACGTGCTGGTTGTGAAGGCTGCGCGATACTCGAGGGCGCTGTGGTCATGGCAAGGGCTTCTCTTATAGTCAGGTCTGCCGCCCCAACAACGCTGGCAAGGGCTCGGGCAGGTCCGGCACGATAGCAAATTGTTCGAAAAAGCACATAGAGGTGCTTATTTGACGGTCAAAATGAGAACCGGACGGTCGTATCGGAGTCTACCGACCGATATACTCGCAACTGTGCAATGGCTTGCAAGGGTTGCTGTGCGAAAACGCCTGTCAGGTTCATAGGCGATTTCGCAGAGTTTCCCTTTAGGCGCCTTATGGAAAACGTGACGAACGTAGTATGTTCGGTGCTGAATCGTTTTTCCTGAAGACGGCTACCACCAGGCATTACCAAAGAAGAGTCACGGGTCAGAGGCACCCCCGGCATGATAGAGCTCGAACAAGAAGATCCGATCCCGCAAGGCGACCTGGCCCTGCAAATCACCGCGCTTCCCCGCGAAACCAATGGCTTTGGCGATATTTTCGGCGGGTGGCTGGTGGCGCAGATGGATTTGGCGGGTACCGCGATGGCCAGCAAGGTAGCCGGCGGTCGCGTGGCCACGGTGGCGATCGACCGAATGGCGTTTCTGGTACCGGTGGCGGTGGGCGCCCAGCTCTCCTTCTATACACAGGCACTGGAAATCGGCCGCAGCTCGATCCAGATGATGGTCGAGGTCTGGAGCGACGATCCGCTGTCCAGCGAATGGCGCAAAGTCACCGAAGCGGTCTTCGTATTCGTCGCCATCGATGGCAGCGGCCGCACTCGCTCGGTTCCGCCTCGCGCTCGTTAAAGAGCCTCGTTAAACCCGGCGACCGTTTTACGGTCCATTGCAGTCCTGTTACTGATCGAGAGCTGTCCCATGAGCACGCCCAACGTTGAAGCCGTGAAACTGGATGAACTGAACTGCTGGCGCATTCGCCACGGTCAGGCCGAATTACTGGTGGCCCAGCAAGGCGCGCACATCCTCAGTTATCAATTGGCGGGGGAACCGCCAGTGATCTGGCTCAATGACGAGGCCGTGTTCAAGGCCGGCAAAAGCATCCGCGCCGGTGTGCCGGTGTGCTGGCCGTGGTTCGGCAACTTCTCGCGTAACCCGCAAAGTGTGCAGGCAATGCGCGTCGGCAACGAACCGCCAAGCGCTCATGGCTTGGTGCGGGCGATGGACTGGGAACTGGGAGGCATCGAAGCCGAGGGCGAAAGCCTGAAGGTCGAATTCCTCTTGCCCTACCCTGAAGGAGGCTTGCCAGGCTGGCCGCATCAGGTGGACTTGAAGCTGAGCATTCGCGTGGACGAGCAATTGCACATCAGCCTGACCAGCCACAACCGAGGCACTGAAACAGTGACCGTCAGCCAGGCACTGCACAGTTATTTCGCCGTCAGTGATGTGCGCAACGTGCATGTCGAAGGTGTGGATGGCTTGAATTACGTCGAGACGCTGGACGACTGGAAAACCGTCATACAGACCGGTGATCTGCGCTTTACCAGCGAAACCGACCGCATCTACCTCGATCCTCCAGCAAAACTGAGCATCGTCGACCCAACCTGGGAGCGGCGCATCGAGCTGACCAGTACCGGTTCGCGCTCGGCGGTGATCTGGAACCCATGGATCGACCGCGCCGCGGCATTCAGCGACATGGCCGACGATGGCTGGCAGCGCATGCTGTGCATCGAGACGGCGAATGTGATGGATGATGTGGTGGCATTGGCGCCGGGGGCCAGCCATACCCTGGGCGTGAGCATCGCCAGCAAACCTCTGTAAACACCAAAAACAAAATGTGGGAGCGGGCTTGTGTTTGGCCTGAAAAGCGCGTTACAGATCCGCTTCCTGCACCACCCGCACCTTCGCCGCATCCAGCGCATAGGCCGCGTCCGCCAGGTCGTTGCTGACCTTCTCGATCTTCAGCGTGCCAGTAACCCACAACGGCGTGTAGATATCATTGAGCTTCAAACCCTTGGGGTAACGCACCAGCACCAGTTGGTTAGGCGGAGGTGGCGGTACGTGGATGCAGGCGCCCGGATAAGGCACGAGGAAGAACAAGGTGCTGTGGCCCTTTGCATCGGTTTCCAGCGGCACCGGATAACCGCCCAAGCGGATGTTCTTGTCGTTCATCGACGACACGGTTTTGGTCGAATACATCACCGCCGGCAGACCTTTGCTCTGCTTCATGCCACCCTTTTCGGTAAAGGTGCCATTGGCTTCGGGGGAGTTGTGGTCGATCTCGGGCATGGCCTCGAGGGCTTTCTGGTCCGACTTGGGCATCAGTTCGAGCCAGTCGGTTTCCGGCAGCTCGCCGGCATGGGCAAGAGCCGTACTCAGTAAAACAAGAGTCAGCAGAAGACGTCGCATGAAAATGCTCGGTAGGGTTGAGGAAATCGCCGGGCATTCTAGCCCTCCCGGGCTGCGCAGCCGAGAGGACTTTGTCGCTTGAATCAGTTCTTTTTGATCAAGCCGTAGATCACCAGCAAGATGACAGCGCCCACCAGCGCACCGATGAAGCCTGCGCCTTCACCCGCCTGATAGAAGCCCAGGGCCTGGCCGCCGTAAGTGGCCGCCAACGAACCGCCGATACCGAGCAGGATGGTCATGATCCAGCCCATGCTGTCATCGCCCGGTTTCAGGAACCGTGCCAGCAGGCCGACGATCAAGCCGATAAAGATGGTTCCGATAATTCCCATGGCATTTCCCTCTGATTTGGTTGGTTATGCGAAAGCCTAGTCAGACTTTGGCATCCTGCCATGAGAGAACGGCGGTCCCGCAATGGTTCCGCCGCAGCCACATGAAACTGTTTTACTCGGCGATGAGCGCTTCGACCTTGAGGATCTGCGCGGCCAGCGTTTCGCGGTCTGCACAGCGCAGGTTGGCGTGACCGACCTTGCGACCGACCTTGAACGCCTTGCCGTAGTGATGCAGATGGCAATCGGCTATGGCCAGGACTTTATCGGTCTCCGGCACTTTGCCGATGAAGTTGACCATCGCGCTTTCGCCAACCTTGGCGGTCGAACCCAACGGCAGGCCAGCTACCGCCCGCAGGTGGTTTTCGAACTGACTGCACTCGGCGCCTTCGGTGGTCCAGTGTCCGGAGTTGTGCACCCGCGGGGCGATTTCATTGGCCTTGAGGCCGCCATCGACTTCGAAGAACTCGAACGCCATCACGCCGACGTAGTCCAGCTGCTTGAGCACGCGGCTGGAGTAGTCCTCAGCCAGGGCTTGCAGCGGATGGTCGGTACTGGCCACGGACAGCTTGAGAATGCCACTGTCGTGAGTGTTGTGAACCAATGGATAGAACTTCGTTTCACCATCGCGGGCACGCACGGCGATCAGCGAGACTTCACCGGTGAACGGCACGAAGCCTTCCAGCAGGCAGGCCACGCTGCCCAGTTCGGCGAACGTGCCGACCACGTCTTCAGCGGTGCGCAGTACTTTCTGGCCCTTGCCGTCGTAACCCAGGGTACGGGTCTTGAGCACGGCCGGCAGACCGATGGAAGCCACGGCGGCGTCCAGGTCAGCCTGGGACTGAATGTCGGCGAACGCCGGGGTCGGAATCCCCAGGTTCTTGAACATGCTCTTCTCGAACCAGCGATCGCGGGCGATACGCAGGGCTTCGGCGCTCGGGTAGACCGGAACGAATTGCGAGAGAAACGCTACGGTTTCCGCCGGAACGCTCTCGAATTCGAAAGTCACCAGATCGACTTCATCGGCCAGCTGACGCAGGTGATCCTGATCGCCGTAATCGGCGCGCAAGTGCTCACCCAATGCAGCGGCGCAAGCGTCTGGCGCCGGGTCCAGGAAAGCGAAATTCATGCCCAGCGGAGTGCCCGCCAGCGCCAACATGCGACCCAACTGGCCGCCACCGATTACACCGATCTTCATCGTCAACAACCTCAGGCGATGCGTGGGTCTGGATTTTCCAGGACGCTGTCTGTCTGTTCAGCACGGAAGGTTTTCAGCACCTTGTGGAACTGCGGGTGCTTGGCGCCAAGGATACTCGCCGACAGCAGCGCTGCGTTGATCGCACCGGCCTTGCCGATGGCCAGGGTGGCGACCGGAATGCCGGCCGGCATCTGCACGATGGAGAGCAGCGAATCGACGCCCGAGAGCATCGCCGACTGTACCGGTACGCCCAGTACCGGCAGATGGGTCTTGGCCGCACACATGCCCGGCAAGTGGGCCGCGCCACCGGCACCGGCGATGATCACCTCGATGCCACGCGCCTCGGCTTCTTCAGCGTACTGGAACAGCAGGTCCGGGGTGCGGTGGGCAGAGACCACTTTCACCTCGTAAGGGATGCCGAGCTTTTCCAGCATATCGGCGGTGTGGCTAAGGGTGGACCAATCGGACTTGGAGCCCATGATCACGCCAACCAGTGCACTCATCGTCGTGCCTCTTCTCTCTGGGCGCCCGCGGGCGCGTCAAAAAACAACAAGCCACGCAATGTGCGTGGCTTGAATGTACGAATTATGGCCGGTCGTAACCGGCCGAAGGCCGCGCAGTATACCGCAATACGGCAGATAAACAGCCCCCGTCGCGACCATCTGTCATACGGCGCAAAGCACCGGTTTTATTGACCTGAAGGTCAATCAGATACACCGCAAAAACCCTGTGGGAGCGGGCTTGCTCGCGAATGCGGTCTGTCAGTGGGTAATTATGCTGGCTGACCTAACGCATTCGCGAGCAAACCCGCTCCCACATTTGATTTTTATTGGCCTCAGGAACCGGTTGTACCTTGAGCTGCCCCACCCTCAAGCTTGCGCCACAACAACCGCACGTTGGCTTTACGCACCAACGCGCAGCGGTACAGACGAATCTCCAGCGGCACATGCCATTGCGGACCGCCGCATACCACCAGTTCACCGCGAGCCAGTTCGGCGCGCACGCTGAGCTGCGGCACCCAGGCAATGCCCAGCCCTTCCAGCGCCATACTCTTGAGGCTATCAGCCATGGCGGTTTCGTAGATGGTGGTGAAGCGTAGCGCCCGTTGGCGCAGCAGCACATTGACCGAGCGCCCGAGAAACGCGCCAGCGCTGTAGGCCAGCAACGGCACGCTGGCCTCGCCCTCCAGATCGAACAGCGGCTTGCCGTTGGCGTCCGCGGCGCACACTGGCAGCATTTCGGTCTGGCCAAGGTGCAATGACGGGAAGATTTCCGGGTCCATCTGCATCGCCGCATCGGGGTCGTAGAACGCCAGCATCAGGTCACAACCTCCTTCACGCAGTGCATGCACCGCGTCGCCGACGTTGGTCGCCACCAACCGCGTGGCGATGTTCAAACCTTCGTTGCGCAGTTGGGCGATCCAGCGGGGGAAAAAGCCCAAGGCCAACGAGTGCGCGGCGGCGACTTGCATCACTTCGCCCTGCCCCCCTTCCAGATGATGAAGATGTCGCAGCACTTCGCCCAGCTGTTCGACCACAGTGCGTGCGGTGACCAGAAACAACTGCCCTGCGGCCGTCAGCTCGACGGGCGTTCGCGAGCGATTGACCAGTGTCAGACCCAGCGCGGCTTCGAGGCTGCGGATGCGCCGACTGAAGGCCGGCTGGGTCACGAAGCGCCGTTCCGCCGCTTGGGAGAAGCTGCGGGTGGCGGCCAGGGCACTGAAGTCCTCCAGCCATTTACTTTCCAGATTCATCACGTCCTCCCGGACACGCACCAATTTAGGTCGCACGCTCGTCGCGAACACGGCGTCACATATGCATTATGCCGAATATGCATAGGGCAGTGTTTAACAGCATTGGCCCAAAATTCTCTACAAGCCTAGCATTTGCAGTGTTCCGGCACAGACCGGGTCCATATCGAGATGATTTCTATCATGTCCTCCGCTGCATCATTCCGCACAGAAAAAGACCTGCTTGGCGTACTCGAAGTACCGGCTCAAGCGTATTACGGCATCCAGACCCTGCGAGCGGTGAATAACTTCCGTCTCTCCGGCGTTCCGATTTCGCATTACCCGAAGCTGGTAGTCGGCCTGGCGATGGTCAAACAAGCCGCCGCTGACGCCAACCGCGAGCTGGGTCACCTGAGTGAAGCCAAGCACGCTGCCATCAGCGAAGCCTGTGCCCGTCTGATCCGCGGCGATTACCACGAAGAGTTCGTGGTGGACATGATTCAAGGCGGCGCTGGCACTTCGACCAACATGAATGCCAACGAAGTCATCGCCAACATCGCGCTGGAGGCCATGGGTCACCAGAAGGGCGAATACCAGTACCTGCACCCGAACAACGACGTGAACATGGCGCAGTCGACCAACGACGCCTACCCGACGGCGATCCGCCTGGGTCTGCTGCTGGGTCACGACGCGCTGCTGGCCAGCCTCGACAGCCTGATCCAGTCGTTCGCCGCCAAAGGTGAAGAATTCAGCCACGTCCTGAAGATGGGTCGTACCCAGCTGCAAGACGCTGTGCCGATGACCCTGGGCCAGGAATTCCGCGCTTTCGCCACCACCCTGGGCGAAGACCTGGCACGCCTGAAGACATTGGCGCCAGAACTGCTGACCGAAGTGAACCTGGGCGGCACCGCGATCGGTACCGGCATCAACGCCGATCCGCGTTACCAGCACCTGGCCGTTCAGCGCCTGGCGACCATCAGCGGTCATCCGCTGGTACCGGCAGCCGACCTGATCGAAGCCACTTCCGACATGGGCGCCTTCGTGCTGTTCTCCGGCATGCTCAAACGCACGGCGGTCAAGCTGTCGAAGATCTGCAACGACCTGCGCCTGCTGTCCAGCGGCCCGCGCACCGGCATCAATGAAATCAACCTGCCGGCGCGTCAGCCGGGCAGCTCGATCATGCCCGGCAAGGTCAACCCGGTTATTCCGGAAGCCGTGAACCAGGTGGCGTTCCAGATCATCGGCAACGACCTGGCCCTGACCATCGCGGCCGAAGGCGGCCAGCTGCAACTGAACGTGATGGAGCCGCTGATCGCCTTCAAGATCTTCGACTCGATCCGCCTGCTGCAACGCGCCATGGACATGCTGCGCGAGCACTGCATCACCGGCATCACCGCCAACGAAGAACGTTGCCGTGAACTGGTCGAGCACTCGATCGGCCTGGTCACCGCGCTGAACCCGTACATCGGCTATGAAAACGCCACCCGCATTGCCCGTATCGCCCTCGAAAGCGGCCGCGGCGTGCTGGAACTGGTGCGAGAAGAAGGCCTGCTCGACGACGCCATGCTCGCCGACATCCTGCGCCCGGAAAACATGATTGCTCCGCGTCTGGTTCCGCTTAAAGCTTGAGCCGACGCGTTACCTGTAGCACCGCTCACCAGGTCGAGGGACTAGACACCTCTCACCTTTTGAGGGCTTGGAGATCACTCTCCAGGCCCTTTTTTTTAACCTTTTACAGGTAAACACAGACCCTGTGGGAGCAAGCCCGCTCCCACATAAAACCAGCCTCGTTTCACAGCACGCACCACAACCGTGCAGACGGACGGCACTGTCATCGGTATAGTGCCGCCCCTCTTCGCGTGAGCGGTCGTCGGTAGCGAGGCCACAACCCATGCGAAACCCGAACTAATAACAAACCCGCGATATGAAACCGGGACGAACATCGACCCGCCCGTTGTGCCGAGTGCCAACGGATGTAACTCGATGTGTCTATCCGGCCAGCATTTGCCTATACAAAAAACAGCGAGGAATAATCCATGCTCGAAGTCATTAACGACTTCCTCTCAGGGAAAGTACTGTTCGTGCTCATTGTCGGGCTCGGTAGCTACTTCACGATCCGCTCGCGTTTCGTTCAATTGCGCCACTTCTTCCACATGTTCGCGGTGTTCCGCGACAGTCTGCGCAGCAGCGCCGGTCAACTCAGTTCGTTCCAGGCCCTGATGCTCAGCCTCGCCGGCCGTGTCGGCGCGGGCAACATCGCCGGTGTCGGCATCGCTGTAACCCTTGGCGGGCCCGGCGCGGTGTTCTGGATGTGGGTGACCGCATTGGTCGGCATGTCCAGCAGCTTCTTCGAATGCTCCCTCGGCCAGCTCTACAAACGCGCTGACGCCGACGGTACCTATCGTGGCGGCCCGTCCTACTACATCCAGCACGGTCTGCAAAAACGCTGGCTGGGGATGATCATGGCGTTCCTGCTGTTGATCACCTTCGGCTTCGCCTTCAACGGCCTGCAATCCCATGCCGTGACCCACTCGCTGAACAACGCCTTCGGTCTCGACACGACTTACACCGGTATCGCTCTGGCGGTACTGCTGGGCCTGGTGTTCATCGGCGGGATCAAACGCATCGCCAAGGTCGCCGACCTGCTGGTGCCGGTGAAAACCCTGGCGTACATCGGCGTGACCCTCTACGTGATCGTGCTGCAGTTTGATCAGGTGCCGGGTATGTTAATGACCATCGTCAAAAGCGCCTTCGGTCTGGACCAGGCCTTCGGCGGGTTGATCGGCAGTGCAATAATCATGGGCGTCAAGCGTGGCGTGTTCGCCAACGAAGCGGGCTTGGGCAGTGCGCCGAACGTGGCCGCCGTTGCGTCGGTCGAGCATCCGGTGGCGCAAGGCGTTGTCCAGGCGTTCAGTGTGTTTCTGGACACCTTCGTGATCTGCACCTGCACCGCGCTGCTGATCCTGCTTTCGGGCTTCTACACCCCGGGTTTCGAAGGCGACGGCATTGCCCTGACCCAGAACTCCCTGGCCGCTGTGGTCGGTGACTGGGGCCGGATGTTCATCTCCGTGGCCCTGGCGTTGTTCGTCTTCACCTCGATCCTCTACAACTACTACCTGGGCGAGAGCAACCTGCGCTTTTTGATCGGTGAAAACCGCAAGGCGCTGATCGGCTACCGCGCGCTGGTATTGCTGCTGATTTTCTGGGGTGCCATTGAAAACCTCGGCACCGTGTTCGCTTTCGCCGACATCACCATGACCCTGCTCGCGCTCGTCAACCTGATCGCGCTGTTCCTGCTGTTCAAGGTCGGCATGCGCATCCTGCGTGACTACGATGACCAGCGCGCTGCCGGCATCGAGACACCCGTCTTTGATTCGAGCAAGTTCCCGGATCTGGACCTGGACCTCAAAGCCTGGCCGGCCAACCCACCGCCAGCCACCAAGGCTCAAGCTCAGCCGCAAGGCGTACCCGCGGCGCAACGCTGATTGGTAAACAACGGGCGCATCCCCTGCGCCCGTCAGTTAAAGTGCACACATTGTGGGAGCGAGCCTGCTCGCGAAAGGGCCATCACATTCAACATCTTCGTTGACTGAGACACCGCTTTCGCGAGCAGGCTCGTTCCCACAGTTATCTCTTGCGGAGACCTGCTCATGATTTCCAATACCTACCCTGCCGCGCAAAACGTCATGGTGCTCTACACCGGCGGCACCATTGGCATGCAGGCCAGCGCCAATGGCCTGGCCCCGGCGTCCGGCTTCGAAGCGCGGATGCGCGACTACCTGCACAGCCAGCCTGAACTTGTGGTGCCACAGTGGCGTTTCCGCGAAATGGCGCCGCTGATCGACAGCGCCAACATGACCCCATCGTACTGGCAGCAACTGCGTGAAGCGGTAGTCGATGCGGTTGATGTTCAGGGCTGCGACAGTGTGCTGATCCTGCACGGCACCGACACCCTGGCCTACAGCGCAGCAGCCATGAGTTTCCAACTGCTGGGCCTGCATGCCCGTGTGTGCTTTACCGGCTCGATGCTGCCGGCCGGCGTGACCGACAGCGATGCCTGGGAAAACCTCGGCGGTGCGCTGGTTGCCCTTGGCCAAGGCCTGGCGCCGGGCGTGCATTTGTATTTCCACGGTGAAGTGCTGGACCCGACCCGTTGCGCGAAGGTGCGCAGTTTCGGTCGCCATCCTTTCAAGCGCCTGGAACGTCAGGGCGGCGGTGTGAAGGCCGCTTCACTGCCCGCCGCGTTGAACTACAACCAGCGTAAACAACTGGCGAATATCGCGGTGCTGCCGCTGTTTCCCGGTATCCGCGCCGAGATCCTGGATGGCCTGCTGGATAGCGGCATTCAAGGTCTGGTGCTGGAGTGTTACGGCAGCGGCACCGGGCCGAGCGACAACCCTGAATTTCTCGCCAGCCTGGAACGGGCGCGGGACAAGGGCGTGGTGGTGGTTGCCGTTACCCAATGTCATGAAGGCGGGGTCGAGCTGGATGTGTACGAAGCCGGTAGCCGCTTGCGTGGCGTCGGTGTGCTGTCTGGCGGCGGGATGACCCGTGAGGCCGCGTTCGGGAAGTTGCATGGATTGATCGGTGCCGGACTTGAAACCAATCAAGTTCGGCGACTCGTCGAGCTCGACCTCTGCGGCGAACTCAGCTAACCCCTGTTCGTCGTGCGAGCGCTCATAACTCCGTAGGAGCCGACTTGCCGGAGATCAAGTCAACGCAGTGTATTAGTTACACTGCGTTATCGAACTTCGCCAGCAAACCGGCTCCTGGAATCGCCCATCCTGCCAGAACGGTTGGATTTAAGTTTTCACAGGAGATATGCAGAATTTTCCGTTCTCTAGCTTGGAGACCGGCGCTCCATTTCGTACCTTAACATTAAATTCCCCGGTGACCGGGGACGCATCAAAATAGACCGTAAGTGTCCCGCTTTCCGGACCATAGGCTTGAGAGTTGTGAATGCAGTTAACCAACGCGTATGGGTCTGGTAATATAATTTCCTTTCCGAGATCTTTCTCGAGAATTCTTATGAAGAGTCCCTCTGTTACCGGGTGCCCACCGGGATAACCAAAGAACATTAAAAAAGCACCATTGTTCCAATCTAAATACTGCGCGGGATAGATTTTACTCACGCCATCTACGTCTACCGTAGCCTCTCCAACTTCTTTTGGTGCATTTGCGGGTTTATTGTCCAGCCAGTCTTGAATATCCTTCATCTTCATTTCGTTCACCTTTTAAATTTAATGAACAGCATGATCTGTAACGATCGAAAACCTAGCTCACAGTTAATGCAGGGTCAAATTTAAATCCGCCAACAAACTATTATTTAACAACTTTACAAAAATCCGACGAAATACTAATTCCGCCCATCTAAACTGATATTAATGACAGTGGGCAAACTCGCTAAACATCTATAAATTTAAATGGCGAGCAGCCACATCTTTAATACTGTGCTACTTCAACCCGGCACAAAACTTGCCTTTCGTTACCTATATTCAGTAACCGGATGCTTGCATGCTCCACTCCCACCTCACCACCCTCAACGCCGTCTCCCTGATCCTCAGCACCTTCAAGGCAGAGGGCCTGTCGAGCGAAGCGCTGCTGGCCGGCAGTGGCATCAGTGCGGCAGACCTCAGCCGGGCCGACACGCGCATCACGACCAATCAGGAGATGCAGGTCTGCGCCAATGCCGTTGCCCTCAAACGTGACATCGGCCTGGAGCTGGGGCGGCGCATGCACGTTTCGTCCTACGGCATGCTCGGTTACGCATTACTCACCAGTGCCACCTTCGGTGACGCATTACGTTTGGCGATGCGTTATCCGGCACTCCTGGGAACACTGTTCGAACTGAGTCTGGAAGACGACGGCGAGCGCGTCTGGTTCGTCGCCGCCGATTACCGGGAGAACCCGGCGCTGGCGGTGTTCAATGCCGAGTTCTGCCTGGTCTCGCTGAAAGTCATCTGCGACGACTTGCTCGGTCACCCGCTGCCGCTGCTGGCCGCACGCTTTGAACATGCCGCACCCGATTATGAATCGACTTACGCCGAGCACTTTGATTGCCCGCTGCACTTCGGTGCGCGGGACAACGCCTTTGCCTTCGACCAACAGTGGCTGGACCAACCCTTGCCACTGGCGGATGTCATCACCCATCAAGCCATGGCTGAACGCTGCCGCAAGCAGAACACCGAGTTCACCGGGCGCCAGGCGTGGCTGGGGCGGATTCGCCAGCTGCTCAGTGCGCAATTGAATGCGGCACCGGGGCTCGAAGGCCTGGCCGAACAGATGAACTGTTCCGCGCGAACCTTACGCCGACATCTCAAGGACATGGGGTGCAGCTATCAGGAATTGCTCGACGAACTGCGTTTCGAACAGGCCAAGCAAATGCTTTGCGAAGATCAACTGCCGATCTACCGGATTGCCGAAGCACTGGGCTTCAGCGAAACCGCGAGTTTCCGTCATGCGTTTGTGCGCTGGAGCGGCGTGGCGCCCAGCCAGTTCCGCCCGCACTGATCTTCATGTGGGAGCGAGCCCGTTCGCGAAGGCGTCGATGGTTCCACCATAAATGCGACTGATACACCGCTTTCGCGAGCAGGCTCGCTCCCACAGGTTTTGCATTCCATACCCGGTTCGGGTGTTCAGCCGTGCCAACAAGGGGCGAATTTCGGTCAGATGTTTTGGCCACATTAATCCCCTTTTGGCCTTTCCTGCCGTTCTCCAAAACCGTCTGCACCGCAAGACTGTGTTCAACCGAATCAGCCTGCGGAGAACAAGAAATGCTGACGATCTACTCGGACGATCACCACCTGCACCACGGCCGTTGTGAATTGATCGACGGGCAACTCAAGCCCTGCTTCGAGATGCCTTCACGTGCCGACCATGTATTGGCACGGGTGCAAAACCAGAACCTCGGTCCGGTAGAAGGACCGAAGGATTTTGGCCTCGAACCGATCGCGCGCATCCACAGCCGCGACTACCTCGACTTCTTCAAAGGCGCCTGGGCCCGTTGGACCGAGTTCAACACCGACGGCGACCTGCTGCCCTATACCTGGCCGGCCCGCACCTTGCGCCGTATCAAGCCCGCCAGCCTGCACGGCGAACTCGGTTACTACAGCTTCGACGGCGGCGCCCCTATCACCGCCGGTACCTGGCAAGCAGCGTACAGCGCAGCGCAAGTAGCGCTCACCGCTCAAGCGCAAATCCAGCGCGGCGCCCACAGCGCCTTCGCCCTGTGCCGTCCGCCGGGACACCACGCCGCTGGCGATTTGATGGGAGGCTATTGCTACCTCAACAACGCCGCCATCGCGGCCCAGGCGTTCCTCGATCAGGGCCACAAGAAGGTCGCGATCCTCGACGTCGACTACCACCATGGCAACGGTACCCAATCGATTTTCTATGAGCGCAACGACGTGCTGTTCACCTCGATCCACGGCCACCCGGAAGCCGAATTTCCATTCTTCCTCGGCTATGAAGATGAGTTGGGCGAAGGTCCCGGCGAGGGTTTCAACTTCAACTACCCGCTGGCCGCAGGTTCGGGCTGGGACATCTGGAGCGCGGCGCTGGAACAGGCCTGCAAAGAGATCGAAAACTACGGTGCCGATATCATCGTCGTGTCCCTGGGCGTCGACACCTTCAAGGATGATCCGATCTCGCAATTCAAGCTCGATAGCCCGGATTACCTGGCCATGGGCAAGCGCATTGCCGGACTTGGCAAACCAACGCTGTTCGTGATGGAGGGTGGCTACGCCGTTGAGGAAATCGGCATCAATGCCGTGAACGTTCTCGAAGGTTTTGAAAGCGCCCAGGGGAAATAACGACAATGAACAGACTCAAGCGTTTTATCGCGCCAGCGTTATGCGCCACGGTACTCAGCGGCGCTGTGCATGCCCAAGAGCGAACGTTGCGCGTCTACAACTGGTTCGACTACATCACCCCCAAGGCCCTGGAAGATTTCAAGGCGCAGAACACCCAGACCAAACTGGTCTACGACATCTTCGATACCAACGAAGCCCTCGAAGCCAAGCTGCTGACCGGTAACTCCGGCTACGACGTGGTGGTGCCATCCAACGTGTTCCTCGCCAAGCAAATTGAAGCCGGTGTGTTCCAACCGCTGGATCGCAGCAAGTTGCCGAACTGGAACCACCTCGATCCCAAGCTGATGAAGCTGATCGAGGCCAATGATCCTGGCAACCAATTCGCCGTGCCTTACATGTACGGGACCATCCTGATCGGCTTCAATCCGGACAAGGTCAAGGCTGCGTTGGGTGCCGATGCTCCGGTGGACAGCTGGGATCTGATTTTCAAGGAAGAGAACATCAGCAAGCTCAAACAGTGCGGCGTCGCCCTGCTCGACTCGCCATCGGAGATCCTGCCCCTGGCCCTGCAACACCTGGGCCTGGACCCCAACAGCAAGAAACCTGCGGACTACGACAAGGCTGAAGCGCTGTTGATGAAAATCCGCCCGTACGTCACCTACTTCCACTCGTCCAAGTACATGGCCGATATCGCCAATGGCGACATCTGCGTCGCGGTCGGCTATTCCGGCAGCTTCTCCCAGGCCGCCAACCGCGCCAAGGAAGCCAAAAACGGCGTGACCGTCGACATGCGCCTGCCCAAGGAAGGCGCACCGATCTGGTTCGACATGCTGGCCATTCCGAAGGGCGCGAAGAACCCGGAGGACGCCTACACCTTCATCAACTATTTGCTGCAACCTCAGGTGATCGCCCCAGTCAGCGACTTTGTCGGCTACCCGAACCCGAACAAGGACGCCACCGAGCTGGTCGACCCGGCGATCCGCAACAACCCGAACCTGTACCCCACCGAAACGGCGATGAGTACGCTCTACACCTTGCAACCGCTGCCGCGCGATGCCGAACGTGCACGCACCCGGGCCTGGACCAAGATCAAATCAGGGACTTGATAACAAGCACTGTTGCACTGACGATCACCCCTTGTGGGAGCGAGCCTGCTCGCGAAAGGGTCGGTACATCCGCCAGATCCGCTGTGGTTGGAATACCGTCTTCGCGAGCAGGCTCGCCCCCCTCAGGAGTTACGCTTTAGTGAGCCCACGCCGAACGCAACCGCACCAATGCCGCCTGAATGTCGGCTTCCGGCACAGCCGCGAACCCCAACACCAGACCGGCACGCTCATCTGCTGGCCGGATCGAATCCGGTAGCCAATAGGTGCTCAACGCATTGATCTCAACCCCCACCGTCTCGGCTTGCGCCACCAACTCACGTTCGCGAGCCACGCTCTCGACCGAAACCGTCATATGCAGCCCGGCTGCCACACTGGGCAGACTGCCCACGCCGGGGATATCTTTTGGCCAATTCGCCAGAAGGGTATTGCGACGACTCAGAGCAGCCCGACGCATGCGGCGGATGTGCCGCTGAAAATGCCCTGAAGCCATGAACTCGGCCATCACCGCTTGCGTGCTGACTTCCGAGTGCCGGACCTCCACCGCGCGGCGTTGCGAAAACGCATCCACCAGTGGCGGCGGCAGCACCAGATAACCCAGGCGCAACGCTGGAAAAGCGACCTTGCCGAATGTCCCGACGTACAAAACCCGCCCCTGTCGATCGAGTGCCGCTAACGGCGCCAATGGCGCGCCGCTGTAGCGATACTCGCCATCGTAATCGTCCTCGACGATCCAACCTTGGGTGCGCTCGGCCCAGGCGAGCAATTCAAGGCGGCGCGCCAGGCTCATGACCACACCGGTTGGGTACTGGTGCGAAGGTGTGACATAAACCAGACGACAGTCATTGAGCGCTGACAATTCGGCGCAATCGATACCCTCGCTGTCCACCGACACGCCGTGCAGGTGCGCCCCGGCCACGGCGAAGGCATGACCGGCGGCTCGATACCCCGGATTTTCAATGGCCACCCCGTCGCCGGGCTCCACCAGCAACTGTGCACAAAGGCTGATTCCCTGTTGCGCGCCACTGGTGATCACAATTTGCTCAGCTGTGCACTGCATGCCGCGGGAACTGCGCAAGTAGGCCGCAATCATGCCCCGCAACCGCGCATCGCCGGCCGGGTCGCCATAACATAGCTGTTGTAAATCCGGTTTGCGCCAGAAAGCCGCGTTCAGCTTGGCCCACACCTCAAAAGGAAACAGATCGAACGCTGGAACACCTACCCGAAATGCGCGAGGCGGACCGCTCGGTGGCACTGGTAAGTGGTTCTTTTCAACACGTCGTAAAGCACCGCTGTGGATAACTTTACTGGATGAAACCACAGGCATATCCAGCCAATTTGTGGATAAGGTTGTGGGTAAGCCTGTTAACAACCCTGTGGATAGTTTTGTGGATAATTTTCCCCCGGGTATCGCGCTTTGCGGTAACTGCGCGACATAAGTCCCGTCACCCACCCGCCCCTCGATAAAGCCTTCGGCATACAGCTGATCGTAGGCGCGCACCACGCTATTACGCGAAATGGACAGTGCTGCCGCGAGATCCCGGCTGGCCGGCAAACGCGTGCCGCTGGCCAGTCGCCCGTCGAGCACGCGTAAACGCAATGCCTGATAGAGCTGACGGCTCAGGCCCTGGCGGCGATCAAGCTCGATGCCGGCCGGGTTGAACGACAGGGACAGCGGCTCGCTATTCATGTTAATGGACCTATGAAATTGGTCATTAATGGCTCTTACAACAGACCAATAGCGTGCCTAGGATGCAGGCATTCGCCAAGGAAAATTTCACCATGTACACGCCCCGCGCTTTTGCCATCGATGAGTTGTCCCAGCTGCACGAACTGATCCTGGCCACCCGCCTCGCCATATTGGTGACCCACGGCGAACACGGTTTGCAGGCCAGTCACGTGCCCGTGCTACTCCATCGTGAACAGGGCCCGAACGGCACGCTGTACGGGCATCTGGCCAAGGCCAATCCGCAGTGGAAAGACCTGCGCGACGGCGCCGAAGCCCTGCTGATTTTTCCCGGTGCCGATGCCTACGTCAGCCCGGGCTTTTATCCGAGCAAGGCCGAACACGGCAAAGTCGTCCCGACCTGGAACTACGTCGCCGTACACGCCTATGGCCGCGCCGAAACATTCAGCGATGGCGGACGGCTGCTCGACATCGTCAGCACCCTGACCGATCGCCATGAGATCGCCCGTGCCCAGCCCTGGAAAGTCGCCGATGCGCCCGCCGATTACATCGACGGCATGCTCAAGGCCATCGTCGGTTTCGCCGTGCCGATCGAACGCCTGGAGGGCAAGCGCAAGCTCAGTCAGAACCGTAGCACCGCAGACATCGCCGGTGTGCGCGAAGGGTTGGCCGCCAGCCCTGACGTGCACGATCAGGCCCTCGCCCACTTGATGCGTTAAGGAATGAACATGAGTCAGATCGAGATTCGCCCGGTCAGCGCCGACGACCACGGCGCCTGGCTGCCGCTGTGGCAAGCCTACCTGCGCTTTTACAACACCGAACTGCCCGAAGCCGTTACCCAAAGCACCTGGCAGCGCCTGCTCGACCCGAGCGAACCGACCCACGCCGCCCTCGCCTGGGCTGACGGCAAAGCGGTGGGCATGGTGCATTTCATCTACCATCGTTCGAACTGGAGCATCGAAAATTCCTGCTACCTGCAAGACCTGCTGGTAGAACCGCAAACCCGTGGCACCGGCGTTGGTCGCCTGCTGATCGAACACGTCTACGCTACCGCCAAGGCCGACGGTTGCTGCAAAGTGCATTGGCTGACTCACGAAACCAACGCCACGGCGATCCAGCTCTACGAGCGCATCGCCGAACGTCCAGGTTTCATTCAGTTTCGCAAAGCCATCTGAGGCTCAAGGAGAACAACATGTCGACTTCACTCGCCGATTGGAAAGGCGTTCCGGCACCTTCGGTGCAAACCATCGAAGGGCGCTTTATCCGCTTGGAAAAACTCGACCCGGCGCGCCACGGCGACGATTTGTTCAAAGCCCTGCAAGGCCCCGGTGCCGACCCCAAGCTCTGGGACTACTTGCCGTACGGTCCATTCCCGGAACGCAGCGCCTTCAATGACTGGCTGAACAACCACGCCGCCAACAGCGACCCGTATTTCTTCAGCGTGATCGACCGCGCCAGCGGCGAGGTGCAAGGCATCCTCAGCCTGATGTCCATCGTCCCGGCCCAGGGCCGCATCGAAATCGGCCACGTCACCTTCGGCGCCCCGATGCAGCGCTCGCCGAAAAGCACTGAGGCAGTGTATCTGCTGGCCAAGGAGTCCTTCGCCCTCGGCTACCGTCGCCTGGAATGGAAGTGCAACAACGGCAACACCCGATCCAAATACGCGGCTGAGCGTCTGGGCTTCAGTTTCGAAGGCGTGTTCCGCCAACATATGGTGGTCAAGGGTCAGAACCGGGATACGGCGTGGTATTCGATTCTGGACTCGGAATGGCCGGCGATTGCCGCGGGATTCGAACAGTGGTTGAGCGATGAAAACCAGACGGGTTCAGGGCAACTGAAAACGCTGACTGAGTGCCGTGGATAATCTTCAGCGCCTGGATGCAAGGCTTCACGGGCGGCGTTCCGACTTGCCCGCGAAGCTCTTAACACAGCCCGACATCAATCTGTAAAAACCATCCGCTATACAGGACGCCCCGCTTATAACGAAACGGACGTCCAAAATGCCCTTCTCGCCCCAGCGCCTGGCGCTCGTCATCGCTCTGTCGATCAGTACCGGCACCCTCGCGGCACCGTATAAAACCGTGCAGATCGATACCGCCACCACCACTGCGCAAACCCTGGGTGGCGCTGACACGTTGACGATTTCGGCGCCGGGCAGCATTACCAATGCCGGCAAAGCCGTCAGCCTCAAGGACGGTACTGCCGGCGCCGGGGTGGTGATTGATAACGCGGGGCAGATTGTTTCTACCGGTGGCCGGGCGATTGACAGCAGTGGCGACCTGACCCAGGCGCGCAACTACAGCATTTACAACCGCGCGGGCGGGCAGATTCTGGGGTTCAACGATGCGCTGCGTATCGACAGCAATTTCGTCAGCGGCAGTCTGTTGATCGATAACAGCGGCGTCATCCGCTCCACCACCGGCCAGGGCCTGGACCTGGATGCACTGCGCAGTGACGGGGTCACGACCACGATCATCAACCGCGCGGGCGGACTGATTCGCGGCGATGCCAGCGACGGCATGAAGACCGGTGCCAACGCGACGATCACCAACTACGGAGAGATCTCCACCGGCGATTCACACAATGCCGACGAGAAGTTCGACGGTGTCGATATCGACTCGGCAACCGGCGTGACAGTAATCAACTACGGCAACATTTCCGGTGGGCGCCACGGCATCACCACTGATCTGGGGGCGACCCTGACCAACTTTGGACACATCACCGGGCGCAACGGCTCCGGTTTCGGCTCCGATGGCGACGGCACGGTGATCAACCACGGCATCATTACCGGCGCCTATTCAGGATTGCAGCCAAATGGCGACGGCGATGGCGTAGACATCGACAAAATCGCCCATATCGAAAACTACGGCACCATTCAGGGCGTCGGTGCCGGTGGCGTGGACAAAGCTGGCTTCGCCAACGGCAGCGAAGGCATCGCACTCGGCGGCGGCTATATTCTCAACGCCAGCGGCGCGCTGATCAGCGGCGCCGACAGCGCGATTCTGGTGGATGACGGCAGCGGCGGCTCAGGGTTGGCGGCGACCACCCTGGAAAACGTCGGCACCATCCAGGGCCTCAATGGCTTCGGTGTGAAATTCGTCGGCGAGTTCGCTGACAGCGTGACCAACGGCGGCACCATCAGCGGTAGCAACGGCCTGGCGCTGGACCTCGGCGGCGGCAACGACAGCCTGACCCTGCGCAACGGCAGCCGCTTCATCGGCGCAGTGGATGGCGGCAGCGGTTACGACCGCGTGGTGATGGACGACGCGGCGGGAGGCAGTTTCGGCGGCAGCCGTAATTTCGAATGGCTGGAGGTCAAGCAAGGCGCCTGGACACTCACCGGCAAGGGCGACTTCAGCGACGGCGGTGCTGTGCGTAACGGGGCAACGCTGATCAACCAAGGCGCAATTGCCGGTAGTCTGACGGTGGATGCCGGCGGTGTGTATGCCGGGGGAGGTTCGGTGGGTAACCTCGACGTCAATGGCACCTTGCGAACCAACACCAGCCTTGGTACGGCGACCATCGTGCACGACCTGAGCATGGGCCGCGCATCGACCCTCGCCTATGGCGTCAATGCCGACGGCAGCAGCGCCCCGGTGCAGGTCGGCGGCACGGCCAACCTCAATGGCGCGACCCTGGCGGTCAATCCCGGCAGCGGTACCTATCCGTGGCAAAGCCACTACACCGTGCTGCAAGCCGCACGCATCAACGGCACGTTCGGCACGGTCACCAGTGACTACGCATTCCTCACACCAACGCTTGCCTACACGTCAACCCAGGTCGATCTGACCTATACCCGTAACGACGTGGCCTTCAATGAATTCGCCGTCACCGGCAACGGCAGCAACGCCGCCAACAGCCTGGCTTCACTGGGCAAGAACAACGCGCTGTATAACGCCTTGTTGAACACCACCAACGCTACGGCCGGCGCGGCGATTGAACAACTGAGCGGCGCCAGCAATGCCAATCTGACCAGTGCGACACTCGGCGCCAGCAGTCAGGTCGGCGCCAGCATGCTGTCGGCGATGCAGCAAATGGGCGGCAACCCAAGCTTGATGGTCGGCCTCGATCAACGCGACACGCCAGTCCTCGCCGCCAGTGGCGTACCGACCGAAGCCCGCCATTTGAACGACCCGAACGCTCGCGGCCGTCTCTGGCTGCAGGCCATTGGCGGCTACGGAAAACTCGACGATGAGCACGGCAGCGGCGGTCTGGAGCAACGCACCAAAGGCAGCGTGCTGGGTGCAGACTGGTCACTGAATCCACAATGGCGCCTGGGCGTGCTCGGCGGTTATTCGAAGACCGATCTGGATGCCACGGGCGTCGATGGCAACGTCGAGAGCTGGCACGCCGGTGTGTACGCGCAACATCAAAATGGCCCGTTGGCCCTGCGCTTCGGCGCGGCTTACAGCGGCCATCAGGGCGAGAGCAAACGCACCATCGCGTTCAACGGTTTCAGCGACCGCCCCAAAGGCGACTACGACGCTGACAGTCAGCAGGCTTTCGCTGAAATCGGTTACGCCATGGGCAATGGCCGTCTGAGCGCCGAGCCGTTTGCCAACCTGGGCTACCAGCGCTATCACCGCGACAGTTATCAGGAAAAAGGTGGGACCGCCGCCCTGCAAGTCGAGGGACAAACCCAGGACAACTTCAGCACCACCGTCGGTCTGCGCCTGGCCCACCTGAGCAGCCTGGAAAACGGCATGAGCCTGACCCCACGCATGACCGCCGGTTGGAAACACACCTACGGCGATGTCGGCAACTCGACGCGGCAGGCATTTGTGACGGGTGGCACGGCGTTCAGTGTCGATGGCGTTTCGCTGGATCGGGACAGCCTGGTGCTGGAGGCAGGGCTGGATGTGGGCATTTCGGCTCGTCATTCGCTGGGCATCGGATACAGCGGGGAAATCGGCAACAACAGCCGCAATCACGGTTTGATCGGGCAGTGGCAAATGAGTTTCTGATCAACCAGCCCGCTCCCACAATGGTATGCGGCGTTTTTGAGGACGGATTTGCAAGCAAAAAAAAGGGGAGCACATGCCCCCCCGAGGTTTAAAGCGTTGTACCGAGGTTGTTAATTCAACCTTCGATCTCGATCAGGATTTCGCCAGGGTTGACCCGATCGCCCTTGGCCACGTGAATGGCGGTGACTTTACCGGCGATGGCGGCCTGGACTTCGGTTTCCATCTTCATCGCTTCGGTGATCAGCACCGCTTGGCCCGCCTTGACGGTGTCGCCTTCCTTGACCAGCACATCGACGATGTTGCCGGGCATGGTGGTGCTGACGTGGCCCGGTGCAGTGGCTTGCTTGCGCTTGCTGCTGCCACCGCTGACGAATTCGTTGAGCGGTTCGAACACCACTTCTTCCGGCATGCCATCGATGGACAGGTAGAAGTGACGCTTGCCTTCAGCCTTGACGCCGACACCGGTGATGTCGACGCGATAGGTTTCACCATGAACGTCGATAACGAACTCGGTCGGAACGCCTTCACCGCCGGCCGAAGCGACGCCACCAGCTTCAGGAATTGGCAACAATACTTCCGGTGTCAGGGTGCCGGCGGCACGCTCTTCGAGGAACTTGCGGCCAATGTCCGGGAACATGGCAAAGGTCAGCACGTCTTCTTCAGACTTGGCCAATGCACCGATATCAGCACGCAGTTTGGCCATTTCCGGTTTGAGCAGATCAGCTGGGCGAACGTCGATCACCTCTTCGCTGCCGATGGCCTGACGACGCAGTTTCTCGTTCACGGCGCCCGGCGCCTTGCCGTAGCCGCCTTGCAAATACAGCTTCACTTCGTTGGTGATGGTCTTGTAGCGCTCGCCGGCCAGTACGTTGAAGAACGCCTGGGTGCCAACGATCTGCGAAGTCGGGGTCACCAGTGGCGGGAAGCCGAGGTCTTCACGAACACGCGGGATCTCTGCCAACACTTCGCTCATGCGATTAAGGGCGCCCTGCTCTTTGAGCTGGTTGGCCAGGTTGGAGATCATGCCGCCCGGAACCTGGTTGACCTGTACGCGGGTATCGACGGCGGTGAATTCGCTTTCGAACTGGTGGTACTTCTTGCGTACGGCGTAGAAATACAGGCCGATTTCCTGAATCAGTTCGAGATTCAGGCCGGTGTCGTACTCGGTGCCTTTGAGGGCGGCGACCATCGACTCGGTGCCTGGGTGGCTGGTGCCCGAAGCGAAGCTGGAGATCGCTGTGTCGATGTGGTCGGCACCGTTTTCGATGGCCTTGAGCTGGCACATCGTGGCCAGCCCAGCTGTGTCATGGGAGTGGATGAACACGGGCAGCGACTGCTCGGCTTTCAACGCCCTGACCAGTTCGCCAGTGGCGTATGGCGTCAGCAAACCGGCCATGTCCTTGATCGCCACCGAGTCGCAACCCATCGCTTCCATTTGCTTGGCTTGTGCCACAAATGCGTCGATGGTGTGCACCGGACTGGTGGTGTAGGCGATGGTGCCCTGGGCATGTTTGCCCGCCGCTTTCACCGCTTCGATGGCCACGCGCAGATTACGCACGTCGTTCATGGCGTCGAAGATACGGAATACGTCGATGCCGTTGACCGCAGCCTTGGCGACGAAGGCCTTGACCACGTCATCGCTGTAGTGGCGGTAGCCCAATAGGTTCTGGCCACGCAGGAGCATTTGCAAACGGGTATTAGGCAACGCCGCGCGCAGTTGACGCAGACGCTCCCACGGATCTTCTTTCAGGAAGCGAACGCAGGCGTCGAACGTCGCACCGCCCCAGCACTCCAGCGACCAGTAGCCGACTTTGTCGAGCTTGTCGCAGATCGGCAGCATGTCTTCAGTGCGCATGCGGGTCGCGAGCAGCGATTGGTGGGCGTCGCGCAGGATGGTGTCGGTTACATGAATCTTCTTGCTCATTGTTCTATTCCTCACAGGCCTGCGTGGGCAGCGATGGCGGCAGCGATGGCCAGGGCCAGCTCTTCGGGTTTGCGCTTGATCGAGTAGTTAGTCAATTCAGGGTGGCTTTCAACGAAGCTGGTGTTGAACTGGCCGCTGCGGAATTCCGGATTGCGCAGGATTTCCTGGTAGTAGGCGGCGGTGGTTTTGACCCCTTGCACACGCATGTCGTCGAGAGCTCGCAAGCCACGGTCCATTGCCTCTTCCCAGGTCAACGCCCACACCACCAGTTTGAGGCACATCGAATCGTAGAACGGCGGAATGGTGTAACCGGTGTAGATCGCCGTGTCGGTACGTACACCGGGACCGCCGGGTGCGTAGTAACGGGTGATCTTGCCGAAGCTCGGCAGGAAGTTGTTTTTCGGGTCTTCGGCATTGATCCGGAATTGCAGGGCGAATCCACGGTGATGAATGTCTTCCTGTTTCACCGAAAGCGGCAGCCCGGAAGCAATGCGGATCTGCTCGCGGACAATGTCGATACCCGTGATTTCTTCGGTGATGGTGTGTTCAACCTGCACCCGGGTGTTCATCTCCATGAAGTACACCTCGCCCTCGGCGAGCAGGAACTCCACGGTGCCGGCATTTTCGTAACCCACGGCTTTGGCCGCACGTACCGACAGGTCGCCAATGTAGGCGCGTTGCTCAGGGGTCAGTTGCGGGCTCGGAGCAATCTCGATCAGCTTCTGGTTGCGGCGCTGGATCGAGCAGTCACGCTCGAACAGATGCACCACGTTGCCAAAGCTGTCACCAAGGATCTGTGCTTCGATGTGTTTGGGGTTGACGATGCATTTTTCCAGGAACACTTCCGCGGAACCGAAGGCCTTGGTGGCTTCGGAGATGACCCGCGGGAAAGCCTGTTCGAGTTCTTCGCGGCTGTTGCAGCGACGGATACCGCGACCACCACCACCGGAAGTGGCCTTGAGCATCACCGGATAACCAATGCGATCGCCTTCGCTCAGGGCTTCTTCGATGCCCGAGACGTTGCCTTCGGTGCCTGGAGTGACCGGCACGCCCGCCTTGATCATGCTACGGCGAGCTTCGGTCTTGTCGCCCATGCGGCGAATGACTTCAGCCGATGGACCGATGAATTTGATACCGCGTTCGGCGCAGATATCCGCCAGCTCCGCGTTTTCCGAAAGGAAACCGTAGCCGGGGTGTAATGCATCACAACCGGTTTCCACAGCCAGGTTCACCAGCTTGCGCGGGTTGAGGTAACCCGCCAGAGGCTCGGCGCCAATGCTATGGGCCTCGTCTGCACGCTTCACATGCAGGGCATGGCGGTCGGCATCGGAATAGATCGCGACCGAGCGAATGCCCATTTCGGCGCAAGCACGCACAATTCGTACGGCAATCTCACCACGGTTGGCGATCAGGATCTTTGTTATCACTTGGAAATTCCCTTGAGCCGGTGGCACCCACGACCCGCTAGACCAGGTCGACGCGTGACCAAATGTTTCAATTTGGTCGCAGGCCCACACTAGCGCTCACAAGGGATTAACAAAAATGAATAATAATTGGGTCACGCATAAGTAAAGACTTATAGTTAGCTCATCAGCCTGCGGCGAGAAAATAAAAAATGCGTAAGTCCTTGATGCGTATGACGTTGCGTCAATTGCAGATCTTCAACGAAGTCTGTGACCTGAGGTCCTACAGCCGCGCAGCCGACGAAATGTCGCTCACACAACCGGCCGTCAGCCTACAGATTCGGCAACTCGAGGAGCTGATTGGCCAACCTTTGTTCGATTACGTCGGCAAAAAACTCTACATGACGGAAGCGGCCGAAGCGCTGCAACGCGCCAGCCGGGACATTTTCGGGCGTCTTGAAAACCTGGACATGCAGCTTTCCGACATGCAGGGCTCGTTACAGGGACAGCTGAAACTGGCGGTGGAGTCCAGTGCCAAATACTTCGTCCCCCACCTGTTTGCTGCGTTCAAGCGCCAGCATCCGGAAGTGAACCTGCAACTGACAGTGGTCAACCGCGGCCAGGTCATTCGACGCCTCTCCGATAACCGGGATGACCTGGTGATCATGTCCATGGTGCCGCAAGACATGGGCCTGGAGTTCCTGCCGTTCCTTAACAACCCCATCGTCGCTGTCGCACCGCCTGATCACCCGCTGTGCCACATGGGACCCTTGCGCCTGCAAGATCTTGAACCTTACACCCTGCTCCTGCGCGAAACCGGCTCCGGTACGCGTCTGGCTTGCGAAGAGTATTTCAAGGAAAAGCGCGTGCACTTCAACCAGACTCAGGAAGTCTCGTCAGCCGAAGCCCAGCGTGAATGTGTGTTGGCGGGATTGGGCGTTGCGCTGTTGACGCGCCACGCCCTGAACCTGGAGCTGGCGACCGGGGGTTTGATCGAGTTACCGGTCGAAGAACTGCCACTGTACCGAAGTTGGTGCCTGGTGCAGGCCAAGGCGAAGCGGCTGTCACCGGTGGCTCACGCATTCCTTGCGTTTGTGCGCAGCGAACGGGTGCAGATCAGCGGCCTGGTTGAGCGTTTCGACGGGAAGCTGTCGAGGCCGCCTGCCAGTAATTGAGTTCGAACTCTTCAGGAAAATCGCCAATTTCGGCGAGAAGCTGACGGCGTTCGCAACGATCCTCGATGGCGCGGCGAAACTCCATGCGGCGCTGGTCTTCCTGCTGACGACGGGTTTTGACGGCGCTGTTGCGTTCTTCGTAGGGCAAGGCCATTTTCAAGACTCCCAAGGCGAATACGGGAGTTTCAAGATAGGCACGGGGGATGACGGTTTGGCGGCTTGGGGGTTACAGGCTGATGAATGTTGTGGTGAATTCAATAACGCCTTTGCAATCAGGCTCGCCCCCACAGGTTATGTGGCGTGGGCAGATTCTATGCAGCACTGAAGATCCCCCGTGGAGCGAGCCTGCACGCGATATGAAGGCCGGAACGACCTTCCGCTTTTTTTGATGTTCAATCGTCCAGCGCCTTCACCGACTTCGGCGACAACCGCAGACTGCGAAGACTGCGCTTCACGCTCTTGAGGTGGTTGACCAGGCTCGGTCCACGCGCCATGGCCACGCCCATCGCCAGCACATCGATCACCACCAGGTGGGCGATTCGCGAGGTCAGCGGCGTATAGATTTCGGTGTCCTCATGCACGTCGATCGCCAGGTTGACGGTCGACAACTCGGCCAACGGTGTCTGGCTCGGGCACAGGGTGATCAACGAGGCCCCGCTTTCACGCACCAGGTTGGCGGTGATCAGCAGGTCCTTGGAACGCCCGGACTGGGAAATACAGATCGCCACATCGGTCGGTTTCAGGGTCACCGCCGACATCGCTTGCATGTGCGGGTCGGAATACGCTGCCGCTGTGAGCAGCAAACGGAAAAACTTGTGCTGCGCATCTGCCGCTACCGCACCCGAAGCACCGAAGCCGTAGAACTCCACGCGCTGAGCCTGGGACATCAGCGTCACCGCACGCTGCAACTCCACCGGATCGAGCTTCTCACGAACCTCCATCAGGGTATGCAGCGTGGTGTCGAAGATTTTCAGGCTGTAGTCGGCGACCGAATCATCTTCATGGATTGCAAACTGCCCGAAACTTGCGCCTGCCGCCAGGCTCTGGGCCAGCTTCAACTTCAGGTCCTGAAACCCGGAGCAGCCGATGGCGCGGCAAAAACGCACGATGGTCGGTTCGCTGATGCCAACACTATGGGCCAGGTCGGCCATCGAGCTGTGCATCACGGCCGCAGGGTCAAGCAGCACATGATCGGCGACCTTGAGCTCCGATTTGCGTAACAGGTGGCGAGACTGGGCGATGTGTTGCAGCAGATTCAAAGGGCTGGACTCTTTGTTATTGGCAGGTGCCGGGGATGTAGCACGCTTGTAGTTATACTACATGAATCAGCTTTTTGCCTGCTCAATGAGTAACCAGATCCCTCGATTTCAGGTGCTCGCGCCTCATGTAGCCATCGCGCGGGATGCTCAAGCACGTCACCACTGCACGACTTCAAAAGGCACTACGCCCATTTATCGTTCATATGAATTCAACGCCTGATTAATTTCCGACAACTTACCAAAACATACACGTTTACAAACCCAACCCTCAATTACTTCGCACACTCCATTTTGGATGGATATATTGACCCGGCAGGAAGCAACACAAATTAATTACAGGAGTTATTAAGCATGAGCATTAAAACCAATAACTGGACCGCACAAATCGACCGGATGCCCGGCAGCCCGTCCTTCCGCGTCTATGGCACGGTAACCGTGCCCCACAGCGGTGCCACACCCACATTGGAATACATGAAAGTACAGGACAAGTCATTCAATGTGCGCTTGGAACTAAAACTGGAAACATCCGATGAACCATCGCTGCAAGTTGAAACCGAAAAGTTTGTTGAATACAAAGTAATGGGCAACTCGAATGTCCCCAGCGTTAGCATCTTCTATAAAGGCGAGTTACTGCATCATATCGACAAAGTTCTGATCACCCACTAAGAAACACCTGCCTCAGGCAGCCCGTCGACCTTCGAAAAGCGGTCGACGGGATTGCCCCTTCAATCCATGCCCTGTTCACGTAGTAGCGCCGCCAATCCGTCCGCCTCTATCGGCCGGCTGATGAGATACCCCTGCACCTCATCACAGTGCTCGGTTTTGAGGAAATCCAACTGCTCCCGCCGCTCCACGCCTTCGGCCACTACCTTTAATGACAGCCCATGGGCCATGGCAATGATTGCCCGGGTGATCGCTGCATCCTCTGTACCCTCTCCCAACCCGCGAATAAACGCCTGATCGATCTTCACGTAATCCACTGGAATGCGCTTGAGGTAGCTCAAGGATGAATAACCGGTGCCGAAATCGTCGATCGCCAGCTTTACGCCCAGATCACGCAGCTGCTGGAAGGTCGCAATGATGTGCTCGACACTGTCCAGCAATTGGCTTTCAGTGAGTTCCAGTTCCAGGTAATGCGGTGCCAGTCCGGTCTCCTCCAGCACCTGCCGCACGAGGCTGACCAGTTTGCCCTGGCGCAACTGGTGCACCGACAAATTGACCGATACCCGAATCGGTTCAAGCCCCAACCGCTGCCACTCACAGGCTTGCCAGCACGCCTGGCGCAACACGAATTCGCCAATCGGGCCGATCAGCCCGGTTTCCTCGGCCAGGCCGATGAAGTCTCCCGGTGGCACGCGCCCCATGGTTGGATGATCCCAACGCACCAGCGCCTCGGCGGCATTCAGTTTGCCCGTAGCGAGGCACAGTTTCGGCTGGTAAAAAACCTTCAACTGCTTCTCTTCGACGGCTTTTCGCAACTGGTTTTCCAGCTGCAAGCGTTCCAGCGTGCTCGCTTGCAGGCTGTCAGTGTAAAACTGGAAGTTGTTGCCTCCCAAATGCTTGGCATGTTGCATGGCCATGTTCGACTGGCTGACCAACGCGGAAATTTCCCGGGCATTGTCCGGCAACAGACTGATGCCCATTGACGCGCTGACCACCAGTTCATGCCCCTCGACCGTCACCGGCAAACGCAACTTGTTCGCCAAACGTGTAGCCACCCGCGCCAGGCTCGACAGGTTCCCATAGGAGTTGAACAGCACCGCAAACTCATCGCCGGACAAACGCGCGATGGTGTCCGCCTCGGGCAGCGCATTGACCAGTCGCCGGGCCATTTTCTGCAACAACTGGTCGGCGACCTCATGACCCAAGCTGTCGTTGAGTTGTTTGAAGCGGTCCAGATTGATGTGTAGCAGCGCCAGGCTGCGATAGCCGCCCTGACGCACACGCTGATACGCCTCGCTGAGCCGCTCGCGGAACATCGAACGGTTGGCCAGGCCGGTGAGTTCGTCGTAATGGGTCAGGTAGCGCATCCGCTCTTCGGATTCTCGGCGAGCGGAGAGATCTGCGAAGAAGCCGACGATATGGCTAACCTTTCCCCGGTTATCGCGCACAGTATTCAACTGCAGCCATTGCGGATACATCTCGCCATTCTTGCGGGTTTCCACCAGTTCGCCCTGCCAGCTGCCGTGCTGATCCAGTGCCTGATGAATCGCTGCGTAATGACGGCGAGCGTCGCGGCTGCAGGGCAATTCGACGACATTGCGCCCAAGCATGTCTTCGATCTTATAACCGGTAACGCGGCTGAAGGCCTGATTGACGGCGATCAGGGCGTAGTTGGGGTCGAAAATCACAATGCCTTCGCTGGCTGCCTCGAAAACCGTCGCCGCCAATTGCTGCTGCTCTTCAAGTGCCTTGCTGACGCTGATGTCACGGCGAGTGCCCACCATGCGGACCACCCGGCCGTTTTCGGCCCGCTCGACCGCCCGCCCTCGATCTTCGATCCAGACCCAGTGACCGTCGCCATGACGCACGCGGTATTCGATCTGATAATCCTCGGTTCGGCCCTTCAAATGCTCGACCAACGCCTTTCTCAGTGTCGGAAGATCCTCGGGATGCAAACGGGGCTTGAGGTGGCGCAACATCGCCCTCACGTATTCCGGCTCCAGGCCGAACAATTCCTGAATGTGCGTGTGATGGACTTCGTCGGTCTGCAGGTTCCAGTCCCACAGTCCCAGCTCACTGGCCTTCAATGCCAGCGCCAGACGCGCTTCACTCTTGCTCAATGCCTGGTTGGCGGCGTCCAGTTCCAGGCTGCGCTGGGCCACGCGGGTTTCCAGGTCGACCTGGATTTCACGCAACTCGTCTTCGGCACGCCGACGTTGGTCGACTTCCCTGGCCAGCTCTTTGTTGAGCTGATCGCTGCAATTTTGCGCCCGCTGCAGATGCTCGATCAGCGCCTGATTCTGGAAGCGCCGCAACATGCCGCTATCGATCAGCCGATTGACCTGCCAGGCGACCACGCTCAATGCGCCGAGCAATATCAGTCCAAACCAGCCCCAGCCCTGCTCCTGCCCCCAAAACATGTAGGCGATGGCGGGCAATAAACAGGGCAAGGTGAACGACAGAAACGCTGGCAGGCTGACGGCGTAGGCAACGCTGGCTGAAAGGGCCGCCGCGCCAATCAGGCCGAAAACCCAGGCTTGCTGGATGAAATTGTCGGCGGGAACCAGGGCGATGCCCGCACCAGCCAGCGTCAGGCCGGTGAGCCCCGAACCCAGTAAAAACATGCGTCGCCAGATCGGATGGGCCTGGCGGTTGGGAATCGCCGAATCGAAGGCGGCCACCTGAATCACCCGCAACGCCACCAATGACAGCAACCACACCAGCCAGACCGAGACCAGGAAGTAGCGCTGCGGGCTCCAGAGCAAACCGGCGCAGACCAGACCATTAGTCAACATGAACAAAGTGGGCAGCAAAGAACCCTGATACAGCAGGCGCGTGCGCTCAACCGCCATTTCCATGGCGTATTGCTTTCGGATAACCCGGGGCTCCACAGAGGGGCCCGACAGATCGGAGCTGAGGGTCATAGGCAATGTTCTTGTTCTTATAATGATGAGCATGAGCCCGAAACATCGACGGAGCATACACAAGGCAGTGCCCGTACCAAACTGCTACAGATCAAAAAACAGACAAAAGCACCGACCGCCCGACACGCCCTCCAAGCCGCCAGCGTAGAGCGGCCAACGCTTGCAGGCGATGACTGACCGGTCGTCCCGCGCGCATCTTTTATCGGCTAAAGCAAAGCGGGGTTTGCCCGGTGTGTCGCCGCCCCCTAGAATGCCCCGATGCGCGATGATCTCTCCCTTCTGCTGAATTCCCTCAACGATGCCCAACGCCAGGCCGTAGCGGCCCCCGTGGGTCGTCAGTTGGTCCTGGCCGGTGCTGGTTCCGGTAAAACCCGAGTGCTGGTGCACCGTATCGCCTGGTTGATCCAGGTCGAAAACGCGTCGCCCCACTCCATCCTGTCGGTGACGTTCACCAACAAGGCTGCTGCCGAGATGCGCCAACGCATCGAGCAGCTGATGGGCATCAACCCGGCCGGCATGTGGGTCGGTACCTTTCACGGCCTTGCGCACCGGTTGCTGCGGGCGCACTGGCAGGAAGCCGGGCTGAGCCAGACCTTCCAGATTCTCGACAGCGACGACCAGCAACGGCTGGTCAAGCGGGTGATTCGCGAGCTCGGTCTGGATGAGCAACGCTGGCCGGCCCGCCAGGCCCAATGGTTCATCAACGGGCAGAAAGACGAAGGTCTGCGCCCGCAACACATTCAAGCCAGCGGCGACTTGTTCCTGGCGACCATGCGCAGCATCTACGAGGCCTATGAGGCCGCGTGCCTGCGCGCCGGTGTCATCGACTTCTCCGAACTGCTGCTGCGTGCCCTCGACCTGTGGCGCGATCACCCGGGGCTGCTGGCGCATTATCAGAAGCGTTTCCGGCACATTCTGGTGGACGAGTTCCAGGACACCAACGCCGTGCAATACGCGTGGTTGCGCCTACTGGCCAAGGGTGGCGACAGCCTGATGGTGGTTGGCGACGACGATCAGTCGATTTACGGCTGGCGCGGGGCAAAAATCGAGAACATCTACCAGTATTCCGAAGACTTCCCCGACGCCGTAACCATTCGACTGGAGCAGAACTATCGCTCCACCGCCGGCATCCTGAAAGCTGCCAATGCCCTGATCGCCAACAACACCGGTCGTCTGGGCAAGGAGCTATGGACCGATGGCGGCGAAGGCGAAGCGATCAACCTGTACGCCGCGTTCAACGAGCATGACGAAGCCCGCTACGTTGTCGAAACCATTGAAAGTGCGCTGAAAACCGGCCTGGCGCGTAGCGATATCGCGATTTTGTACCGCTCCAACGCCCAATCGCGCGTTTTGGAAGAAGCTTTATTGCGTGAGCGTATTCCGTATCGTATCTATGGCGGTCAGCGCTTCTTTGAGCGGGCTGAAATCAAGAACGCCATGGCTTATCTGCGCTTGCTCGAAGGCCGAGGCAACGATGCCGCGCTGGAGCGGGTGATCAACGTGCCGGCCCGTGGCATCGGCGAAAAAACCGTCGAAGCGATTCGCGACCATGCGCGCCACAGCGATGTGTCGATGTGGGAAGCGATGCGCCAACTGGTGGCCAACAAGGGCCTTACCGGTCGCGCCGCCAGCGCACTGGGTGCGTTTATCGAGCTGATCGAAAACCTCGCTGCCAAGTGCATGGACATGCCGCTGCACCTGATGACCCAGACCGTCATCGAGCAGTCGGGGCTTATCGCTTACCACGAAGCGGAAAAAGGTGAGAAAGGCCAGGCTCGAGTAGAAAACCTTGAGGAACTGGTCAGCGCCGCGCGCAACTTCGAAAACAGTGAAGAAGACGAGGATCTGACGCCACTGGCCGCGTTCCTCGGTCACGCTTCGCTGGAGGCCGGGGATACCCAGGCCGACGAGCACGAAGACAGCATTCAGCTGATGACCCTGCACAGCGCCAAGGGCCTGGAATTCCCCTATGTGTTCCTGGTGGGCATGGAAGAAGGGCTTTTCCCGCACAAGATGAGCCTGGAAGAACCCGGTCGCCTGGAGGAAGAACGTCGCCTGGCTTATGTCGGTGTCACCCGCGCCATGCATAACCTGGTGATGACCTATGCTGAAACGCGACGCCTGTATGGCAGCGAAACCTACAACAAGGTCTCGCGTTTCGTACGCGAAGTGCCGAAAGGTCTGATCCAGGAAGTACGGCTTTCCAACAGCGTCAGCCGTCCATTCGGCAGTGGTCAGCAGCAAAGTACCAGCAGTCTGTTCGGCGGCAGCGAAATCCCGCAGACCGGTTTCAGTCTCGGCCAGGCGGTACGACACTCGGTGTTCGGCGACGGTGTGATCCTGAACTTCGAAGGCGCCGGCGCACAGGCGCGGGTTCAGGTGAATTTCAGTGAAGGCAGCAAGTGGCTGATGCTGGGGTATGCCAAGCTGGAGGCGATCTAAAGATCGCTGAAGGACCAATGAGGGGCGGGCTTGCTCGCGAATGCGGTGGATCAGGCACCATCAATGTCGACTAGCCTGACGCTTTCGCGAGCAAGCCCGCTCCCACAGGGTTATGCATTGGCTGAACTGAAAGGAAAAGTCATGGGCTCAGGCTTCTTTTCTTCCTGGACATTCTGGGCCTTGTTATCGGCCGTCTTTGCGGCGTTGACCGCCATTTTCGCGAAGATCGGTGTCGAAAACGTCAACTCTGACTTCGCCACATTGTTGCGAACGGTCGTGGTCCTGGTCAGCCTGGCCTTGATTTTGTACGCCACGGGCCAATATCAAGCATTAGGATCGATATCTTCCAAAAGCTACCTGTTCCTGCTGTTGTCTGGCCTGGCTACCGGCGCATCGTGGATTTGCTACTTCCGCGCATTAAACGTCGGTCCTGTGTCCCTGGTCGCTCCAGTGGACAAACTCAGTGTGGTTCTGGTGGCCGTGCTCGGCGTGATCCTGCTGGGTGAAAAACTCGATCTGCGCCAATGGGGCGGAATCGGACTGATCACGGCAGGTGTTGTGATGTTGACGCTGCGACGCTAGGCATCTGTCCTACAGAACTTATCCACTCATCTTACAGACCAAAGTTAACAAGCTTATTGCGCTGACTGAAGCTGAACCGAACCTGTCAGGCAAAAGCCCGAAACACTCTGCCGCTAGCCAGTAACACTTCAGCTGTGCAACATGGCGCGCGTGCCTTCCACAAATGGGAATTCCCTTTATGAAACGTTTTCTTAGCATCGCCATGGCGTTGTGCATCGGCCTGACGATGAGTCTCGACGTCAATGCCGCCAAGCGCTTCGGTGGTGGCAAAAGCGCAGGCGCTGCGCCGACTCACCAGACCAGCCAAATGGCTCCTTCTTCTCCTGGCATGGGCGGCGCCGCGGCGACCGCTGGTGCTGCCGGTGCCGCTGGCGCTGCTGCCAAGGCCGGCGGCGCCTCGCGCTGGCTCGGTCCTCTGGCCGGCATCGCCGCCGGTGGCCTGTTGGCGTCCATGTTCATGGGCGACGGCTTCCAGGGCATGCAGATCCTCGACATCCTGATCATGGCGGTCATCGCGTTCCTGGTCTTCCGTTTCATCGCCGCCCGTCGCCGCAAGCAGCAGGAGCAGTTCGCTCCGGCTGGTCACGCGCCGATGCAGCGTGAAGCGTTCGAACAGAAGCCTGCTGGCGGTTCGATCTTCGGCGGCTCGGCTGCACCGGTTGCCGCACGTCCGGTCATCAATGCACCGGCCTGGTTCAATGAGAGGAGTTTCATTGAAGCAGCCCGCAACCACTTCCAGTCCCTGCAACAGCACTGGGATGCCAATGAAATGGACAAGATCGCCGAGTTCGTGACCCCGCAGATGCTGGAGTTCCTCAAGCGCGAACGTGCCGATCTGGGCGACGGCTTCCAGTCCACCTACATTGATAACCTCAATGTGCAACTGGACGGTGTGGATGACCGCGCCGACAAGACCATCGCCACCCTGACCTTCAGCGGCGTTTCGAAAACCTCGCGTTTCGACCAGGGCGAAGTGTTTAGCGAAAGCTGGAACATGGAACGCGCCCAGGGCGAAAACCAGCCTTGGCTGGTGGCAGGTATCCGCCAGAACGGCTGATCACCCTCCGCGCTTGATACGCTGTAATAAAAACCCCGGCTTGCCGGGGTTTTTCTATTTCGCGATTGCATCTATAGCGAGCTACTGTATAAACCGCCCCATATAAACCGCGCCATACAAGCAAGAGGATCCCGGACGTGGAAGAAATCATCGAACAACTGCGTGAAGCCAACGAACCGGTACCGGTCCCCTTGGAGTTGCCCGACGAAGATCTGCTGGTCGAAATCGAAGAACAACTGTTCATCGACATTCCATTTGTCTTCAGAGAGTTTTTGCTGACTGTCAGCGACGTGGTCTACGGCAGCCTGGAACCGGTCACCGTCACCGACCCGCAATCCCACACCTACCTGCCGGACGTTGCTGCCAACGCCTGGGATGCGGGCGTCGATCGCAGCCTGATCCCGATCTGCCAGGATGGCGATAACTACTACTGTGTCGAAGAAGACGGCACCGTGGTGTTGTGGCTGGGCGACGAAGAGCTGATCGCCGAAGAAACCTGGGAGTCGGTGTGGCACTGGGCGCGGGACGTCTGGCTGGAAAGCTGACTCAGCTGACGCCCCACCGGGTCAGTGCCCTGGCGAATCCTTGTGATTGTCCAGGGTTTCCAGCAAGGCCACTTGCATACGCGTGTGAACGCGGATGAACCAGCGCCACAGCAGCGCAGCCACGGCGGCGGCTACGATGGCGATCAGCACCAGCAACTTGTTGGTCGGCAGAATACTGGCCGACAAGGCTGCCAATAGCAGAAAAATCACCAACAGCGAAAGAATCGGGATCACTTCGGAGATCACCCGACGCACTCGTTGCGTGTGACGTCCGGCCATCTCCGGTTTCACACCCATTTCCGCCAGTAACATCGATAGCGCCTTGAGCTTGCGATACGCGGCAATCAGGAAGGGCAGCGAAAGCAGCAGCGCCCCACCCCAGATCAGCGCTTTCTGCCAGCTTGGGTCGCTGATCCAGTCTTGCAGGTAAGTAGACATTCGCTCAGCGAAGTAAGCGCCCGCGAAGAAGATTGCAATCACCAACGCCAGATTGACCCCCACCTGCAGCAGGATCCGCCGAATCATCGAGGCCAGCAACGCACCCTCTCCCTGCGGCTGAATGCTGCGCAACCATTCGCCATACATCCCCAAAACTCGAGCCAGCCGTTGCGGCATCACCGCGGCCAGCTTGATCGACAATGGGTCGGCCGCGCGGATCAAATAGGGCGTCATCAACGTGGTGAGCACCGAAACCGCCACGGCCACCGGATAAAGGAAGTTACTGGTGACCTGCAGGGTCATGCCCAGCGAGGCGATGATGAAGGAAAATTCGCCAATCTGCGAAAGCCCCATCCCCACTCGCAATGAGGTGCGTCCGTCATTGCCGGCGATAAAGGCACCCAGACCGCAGGACAACATCTTGCCGAGTACAACCGCCAACGTGATCACTGCGATTGGCCAGGCGTACTGCAGCAAAATCATCGGGTCTAGCATCAACCCGATCGCCACGAAGAAAATCGCGCTGAACAAGTCGCGAACCGGTTCTATCAGGCGCTCGATTTTCAGCAACTGCCGGGATTCGGCCATGATCGCGCCAATCAGGAATGCGCCGAGTACCATGCTGTATTCGAGTTTGACCACCAGCAGGCAGAAACCGAAACACAGGCCCAGCACGGTGATCAGCAGCATTTCGTTGCTTTCGAACTTAGCCACATAGGCCAGTAGTCGCGGAACCAGCAAGATGCCGATCACCAGCGCGACGATCATGAACAGCGAGAGTTTTCCAACGGTGGAAAATACCTCGCCCGAGCTGACCGTTCCGCTGACCGCGATACTCGAAAGCAAGGCGATGATGCCGATGCCCAGGATGTCTTCAACGATCAGCACACCGAAAATCAGCTGCGCAAAGCGCTCGTTTTTCATCTTCAGATCATTGAGTGCCTTGACGATGATGGTGGTCGAGGAAATGGCCAGGATCGCGCCGAGGAACAACGAATCCATAGTGTTCCAGTCGAACCAGCGACCGATCTCGTAGCCGATCCAGATCATCAGCACGATTTCCAGGAACGCCGCGATAAACGCCGTGGCGCCGACCTTGAACAGCTTGCGCAAGCTGAACTCCAGGCCCAGGCAAAACATCAGGAAAATCACCCCGAGTTCCGCCAGGGTCTTGATGGTGCCTTCGTCATGGATCAGGCTGAACGGCGGCGTGTGCGGACCAATGATGAAGCCGGCAACGATGTAGCCCAGCACCACCGGCTGTTTGAAGCGGTGGAACAGTACGGTCACCACACCTGCGACCAACATGATCACTGCCAGATCCTGAATAAAACTGATGGCATGCATGGTGTGGGGCTCCTTGTTTGTACAACGTTCAATCGCAGACGCGGGAAATGTCCGATTGAGCAAAAGTAGAAATTCGTTTTTGGTGTAGGAATTTGCCTTTTGGGGTGGGCTTTTGCAGGGTAACACCGCGACTTCCGGCAGAAATGCGGTGCAATATATGGAAACAGATCGATCCGGCGTGACGGCGGCTTACCGTCCGGCGTCCCGATAACTGTTGGTTCGAAAAAACCATGCAGGCACCCGCAGAGGTGCATCCCTCAAACCCTGCCTTGATCCGTGAGAACGCTATGGAACCCGGAAACGCCCAGCTGTCGATGACGGTATTGATGACCCCCGACATGGCCAACTTCTCTGGCAATGTTCACGGCGGTACCCTGCTCAAGTACCTCGACGAAGTCGCCTACGCCTGCGCCAGCCGCTATGCCGGCCGCTATGTGGTGACCCTGTCGGTGGACCAGGTGATATTTCGTGAGCCGATCCATGTCGGCGAACTGGTGACCTTCCTTGCTTCAGTCAACTACACCGGGAACACCTCGATGGAGGTAGGTATCAAGGTGGTGACCGAGAACATCCGCGAGCGCTCGGTACGCCATACCAATAGCTGCTTCTTCACCATGGTGGCGGTGGATGACCAGCGTAAACCCGCGCCAGTACCACCTCTGCAACCGGAAAACAGCGAAGACAAGCGCCGCTACATCCAGGCCCAGCAGCGTCGTCAGATTCGTCAGGAACTGGAAAAGCGGTATCAGGAAATCAAGGGTGATGCCTGAGGTGCATCAGGCCGATTGATGGCGCGCTTGAGATGGTCTTCGCGAGCAGGCTCGCTCCCACAGAGGATCTGTACATCCATGTGGGAGACGAGCCTGCTCACGAATGGGATCAACGCCGATCAGAGGCTGATCGGTGTCGCTTCGAACCGCACCCGGGGATGGGCGATCCGGTCCTGCGCCCGCACCAGTTCCAGCTCGTAGCTGGAGCAGGCCTGAGTTTCCAACAGCACCTCATGTACCGCCGACGCCGCGAATTCGAAAGCAGCTACCAGGCTATCGCCCAGCAGGACGCGCGCCAGAAACAATCCAGAAGTCAGGTCACCAACGCCTACCGGCTGACGCGGAAACGCCAGTAGCGGACGTTGCAGGTGCCAACTGCCTTCGGCCGTCACCAACAGCATTTCGAAGACGCCCGGCGTTTTACCCGGGTAGTCCAGATGCTTGACCAGCACCGCTTTCGGCCCACGCGCCAGCAGCGCCCGCGCCATCGCCAGACAGTCGAACAGCGACTGCGGCTTGCGCCCCGAGAAGCTGTCGAGTTCCAGTTGATTCGGGCACATGAAGTCGGCTACGGCGGCGGCCTCCTCCAGCAGGAAATCGCTGACTTCCGCCGGTACGCTGCAGCCTTTTTCCGGATGGCCCATCACCGGGTCGCACAGGTAGAGCGTCTTGGGATTCATCGACTTGATCCGCGCAACACCTGTAAGGATGGCCCGACCCTGCGCCGCGCTGCCGAGGTAACCCGACAACACCGCATCGCAATTGCCCAACTCGCCAATCGCCGCGATACCTTCTACCAGATCGGGGATCTGGTGCGGAGCCAGCACGTCGCCGGCCCATTGGCCGTACTGTGTATGGTTGGAGAACTGCACGGTGTTGAGCGGCCAGACATTCACCCCGACCCGCTGCATCGGAAAAACCGCGGCACTGTTGCCGGCGTGACCGAACACCACGTGGGACTGGATAGCGAGCAGATGGGGCGTACGTTTCATGCGGTGAGTTTCCGTAAAACGATTGAAATTCGAGCAGCGCAGTATGCGACTAAACGCAGCCTGTACGACAGACCGGCGACGCAGTTAAGCTGACACTATCTTGTTGGAGCGCCCTGTTGATGCTGACCCTTGGAAATATTTTCGTGCTGATGCTGCTTGCCACCGCGGGCGCCTGGCTGTGGCACAACCACGGTTTGCGCGAACGTGCACTGGAGCGGGTCAAGCAGCATTGCAGCAACGTCGGGATCGAATTGCTGGATGGTAACGTGGCGCTGAAAAAAATCGCGTTCATCAAGGATGCCAGCGGCCGGCGGCGCCTGGCCCGTGTGTATAACTTCGAATTCACCGTCACCGGCGAAAGTCGTCATAACGGCACGATCACCCAGTTCGGCCCCCACAGTGTGCAGATCGAACTGGCGCCCTACCCGATGCCGTTCGACGACACCCCGCCCGTCGCCGACGTGGTCAAGCCCAGCGCCCAGGTGATCGAACTGAGCCATTGGCGGCAGGAACATAACAAGTGGCGGCCTTGATGATTGATGTCGTCAGTTCGCGAGCAGGCTCGCTCCCACAGGGGAGCACATTCCCAAATGTGGGAGCGAGCCTGCTCGCGAATGGGCCATTAGCCGCAATACAGAAACCCGCTAGTTCTATTGAACCCTGCATTCCGCCAAACCTCTCTGCAGCCAATCAACCTCCTGCGACTCACTGAAAATCAATTCAACCCGCGAATCCTGCCGCCATTCACTCGGCTGCCATTCCCGTATCGAGTTATCCACTGCATTCGCCGACACCCAGCCTTGGCCACTGTGGATAACCAGCTTCGCCCTTCGCCAGGCAAGGCCTTCAAGCCACTGCTCGACAAGTGCCAAATCGAATGTCTGGTTCGGGTGCCAACGCCAGCCAACGCTCCAGCCGCCCTCCTGTTCCTGACTCAAACAAATCGGAAAGGCCGGATCAGTCCAGATCGCCGGAACCTGCGCCAGTCCCTTGGGCACAACAAAGTTATCCACACCCGCCACGGCCCTAGCCTCCAGGCCGGGCAGTTCGCTCAATGGCAGCATTCCTTGTTGCGTCCAGTACAACGGTCGAACCGGTAGCTGACTGGCGAGGCGCCGGCGATCAGCCTCATCAAGATTTTCCGATTTATTCATCAGCAGCAGCCCGGCATTGTTCAGCGCCTCCTGTTGCGCCTGCGGCAGCAACTTGCCGTCCGCAAGCGCCTGAGCGTCCAAAACCAGTACACAAGGCAGTACACTTAGTACACCTCGCCACGGCGTTTCATTCAGCTGAATGAGCAACTGCCCCGGATGGCCCAGACCAGATGGCTCGATAAACAGGCGGTCCGGCCGGGCCTTGCGCAGCAGCCGGCCGAGCCCAATCTGAAACGGTGCGCCGTTGACGCAACATAAACAGCCCCCGGCCACTTCGCCCAGTGCGATACCATCGGCATCGCGAGTCAGCAGCGCAGCGTCGAGGCCGATCTGGCCAAATTCGTTGATCAACACCGCCCAGCGCTCACCGTCAGGACGTTGCGCCAGCAGGTGCCTGATCAGGCTGGTCTTACCGGCCCCCAAGGGTCCGGCGATGACGTGGGTGGGAATGTTCTGCAACATGATCGAAGGTTCTGAGGAGGTAAGGATGCGGTGGATGGGATGGTCGCTACTGCTGTCGCTTGCTAGCGGCGAGGCGCTGGCCCAGGCCTGCGTAGTCCACAGCCAGGCGGAACGGCTCGACGTTAAAGTCTGCCAGCAAAACCGCAATATCCCGGAAAAACTGTTCGCCGGCGGATTCTGCCAGCCAAACCTGGCCGGGCAGAAAGTCGAGGTGCAGTACGTCGACCTGTGCCCCAGCGGGGCGTTCGGCGTATGCAGCAACGCCCAAGTCGCCAATATGCCTTACCGGCAGGATATTCACTATTACGGCGTTGCCACGGATGCGGCATATCTGAAGCCGTATTGTGAAACCAAGAGCCAGGGAACCTGGCTCAAGCCTTGAGCTCAGTCGTCGGTCAGGCGACCTCTTCAAACCAGGGACCAAACGGATCCGGCAGCTTCTGCCAGCCCTCTTCACCCATTGCCATTTCATCGTCGGTCAGCAAGCAATCATCGAGTTCGGCAATGAGCTTTGCGAAATCAATGTCCTGGCCGATGAACACCAGTTCCTGTCGGCAATCACCGGAGGCAGCGGCCCAGTTTTTCATGATGGCGGCGGTGCTTTCTGCATCCTGCGGCCATTGATTCTTCGGCACGAAACGCCACCAGCGTCCGGCATAACCATGGCGCATCAACCCACCTGCCTGCGACCAGCTGCCGGCGTCCATGGGTTTGCTCGCCAGCCAGAAAAAGCCCTTGGAACGCAGCAACTTGCCATTGGGCCACGGCCGGTCGATGAAGTTGAAAAAACGCTGTGGATGAAAGGGACGACGCGCACGATAAGCGTGAGAGGCGATGCCGTACTCCTCGGTTTCCGGTACATGTTCACCGCGCAGTTCCCGCAGCCAGCCCGGTGCCTGCGCGGCTTTCTCAAAGTTGAAGCGTCCGGTATTGAGGATCTTCTCCAGCGGCACTTCGCCCATGACCATCGGAATGATTTGCGCCTGTGCGTTGAGCCGTTCGAGGATCGCCATCAGCTCCAGGCGTTCGCGGCTACTGATCAGGTCGATCTTGCTGATCAGGATGACGTCAGCGAATTCGATCTGCTCGATCAACAGATCAGTAATCGCGCGCTCATCCTCTTCACCCAGGGTTTCGCCACGGGAAGCAAGGCTTTCGGCAGCCTGATAATCGAGCAGGAAATTCATGCCGTCGACCACAGTGACCATGGTGTCGAGTCGCGCGATGTCGGTGAGGCTCTGGCCGTTTTCGTCGCGGAACGTGAACGTCTCCGCAACAGGCAGCGGTTCGGAAATACCCGTGGATTCGATCAACAGATAATCGAAGCGACCGTCCCGTGCGAGTTTGCTTACCTCCTCCAGCAGATCCTCGCGCAGGGTGCAGCAAATGCAACCGTTGCTCATTTCCACGAGCTTTTCTTCTGCGCGATTGAGGCTGACATCGCGCTGGACTTCGCTGCCGTCAATGTTGATTTCACTCATATCGTTGACGATTACAGCAACCCGCAGATTATTACGATTACGTAGTACGTAATTAAGAAGTGTACTTTTTCCCGCCCCTAAAAAGCCCGACAGGACGGTGACAGGGAGACGATTGGGCATCAGATAATCCTCACAGGGTTACCCGGTCAATCGCCGGGCTTGATAGTGTTATGTTATAACTATATTGTTATACAGTAACACATCAAATCAACCCCCCATGATGGACCTTGCTCATGAATGCGCTGACTCTGCCGGATATCGCCGCGCAGGCCTCACGCCAAACCCTGCCACTGGAGTGGGTGGGTATGTGTGGCATTGCTCTTCCTGTTTTGATTGAAAACGCACGTGTGGCTGCAACGGTTGATGCCGGTGTGAGCCTCGACAATGGTGAGGCGCGCGGCATTCATATGTCGCGGCTCTATCTGGCATTGGAAAGGCTTGAGCACGAACCCCTTTCACCCGATTTGCTTCGGCGAGTCCTGTTAAGTTTCCTCACCAGTCATGAAGGTCTTTCGAACAACGCTTACCTGACCATTCACACGGACTTACTGTTGAAAAGACCGGCGCTGATCAGTCCTTTGGCCGGGTGGAAATCCTATCCGGCCAGCATCCGGGCACGTCTGAAAAACGCGATGTTCCACGTGGAACTAAAAATCGAGGTGCCTTATTCCTCTACGTGCCCCTGTTCAGCAGCGCTTTCCCGACAACTGATTCAACAACAATTCGTCGATGACTTCGCCAACAAGGCTCTGCACCACGCCGATGTGTTGGCTTGGCTCGGCTCCCCCAAGGGCATCGTTGCAACGCCGCATAGTCAACGCAGCTCTGCGCAGTTATGCCTGCGTCTGGACGACTATCTGGATGATCTGCCGCTGATTGCGTTGATCAATGATGCCGAAGCCGCGCTCGGTACCGCCGTGCAAACCGCCGTTAAGCGCGCTGACGAACAAGCCTTCGCACTGGCCAACGGTCAGAACCTGATGTTCTGCGAAGACGCCGCGCGACGCTTGAACATGGCCCTGAAACGCTCACCCGGTATCAACGGTTTTCGCATTCGAGTTGTTCACGCCGAGAGCCTCCACGCCCATGACGCCGTTGCCGAAAGTTTTTGGAACTGGGAGGCTGCATGATCCGTTTTCAAGCTTTGCGTTGGGGAGCGCCAGGGCAACCGCTGACGCCGCCTCTCGATATCGAGCTGTCAAAGGGAAGCATGACCGCCGTGATCGGTGCCAATGGCTGCGGCAAAAGCAGCTTGTTGAAAGTCATCGCCGGCCTGCAAAAACCGCTCGCGGGAAAGGTCTTGCTGGATGTTCCACGCAAAGGCTCCCTCTCGTTTCTGCCGCAGCAACAACATCTGGATCGCCAATTCCCCATCAACCTTCAGGAACTGGTCGCCGCCGGTTTCTGGGGTAGTAAGCAATCGCCTGCATGGCGTCGTGATCGTCTCGAATCGGTACTGGACGATTGGTGCCTGAGCGGCCTTGAGCGGCGCCCCTTGATGGCGCTTTCAGGGGGCGAGTTGCAGCGTGCGTTACTCGCACGCTTGAGCCTCATAGATGCGCCATTGTTGCTGCTTGATGAGCCCCATGCCGCCCTGGACGAACTCGGTCAGGCACTGCTGTGGAAACACCTCCACAGGTGGCATGCCGCGGATCGAACCCTGGTGGTTGTGTGTCATGACCTGGCCGCCGTTCGCCATCACATCCCACACACACTGCTGATCAGAAGCAGCGCAAACGTCTTCGGGCGGAGCATCGATCTTATTCGCCAACCACCTCAAGCACCGGTGGCCTGATGCTTATCGCCGCTCATCTTTGGCAACCCTTCAACGAATTCGTGTTCATGCGCCGCGCGCTGCTCGGCGGTCTTGTTCTGGCCTGCAGCACAGCGCCCCTGGGCGTATTTCTGATCCTGCGACGAATGAGCCTGATCGGTGACGCGGTGGCACACGGCATTCTGCCCGGCGCCGCATTGGGTTTCTGGTTCGCCGGTTTGAGCCTTCCCGCATTGACCCTCGGCGGCCTCGGTGCCGGCCTAGGCATGGCCGGGCTCGCCGCCTGGATCACCCGTCGCACGGGCTTGCGAGAGGACGCCAGTCTCGCGGCGATTTACCCGATTTCCCTGGCCAGCGGTGTGCTGATTCTTGGAATCGCCGGTAAACGCCTGGACCTGCTGCACCTGCTGTTCGGCTCGGCATTGGCAGTCGACGCCCCGACCCTGAACGGCATGCTCTGGGTCTGCGGGGTAAGTCTGATCGCCATGCTGGTGATCTATCGCCCCCTGCTGCTGGACACCCTCGACCCACTTTTCCTGCAATCCGTCAGCCGCCTCGGCCCCCTGGCCCATGGCGTCTTCCTGACACTGGTGGTGCTGAATCTGGTGATCGGCTTCCAGGCCATCGGCGCGTTGATGGTGGTCGGCCTGATGATGCTCCCCGCCGCGGCTTCACGGTTCTGGAGTCGGCGCTTGCCGGTGTTGATGGCCATTGCCGCGCTGTTCGGCAGTCTCTCGGTTTGGCTCGGGTTGTTGCTGTCCTTCCATTACTCGCTACCGAGCGGTCCGGCCATCGTCCTGGTGGCGGGCGGTGGGTATCTGCTGTCCGTCGTGTTCGGTCCTGTGCACGGTTTGCTGCGCCACCCGCCTTTGCTCACATCCCAATGAGGTATTACCCGATGCGCGCTTTATTCGTGCTGTTCAGTTTGATGCTGTCGATGTCGCTGTCTGCCGCAGAAAAACTCCAGGTAGTCACCAGTTTCAGCATCCTAGCCGACATGACGCAGCAGGTCGGCGGCGATCATATCCAAATCACCAACATGGTCGGTCCAGACGCTGATGCCCACACTTATGAGCCCACCCCGGACGACGGCCAGGCGCTGCTCAAAGCGAAGCTCATCATCAAGAACGGTTTGGGATTCGAGCCATGGCTCGATCGCCTGGTGATCAGTACCGAGACCAAGGCGCCGGTGATCAGCGCGAGCCAGGGTGTGATTCCGCGCGCTCTGGATGAAGACGGCCAGACCGTTCCCGACCCGCACGCCTGGCACAACCTGGCGAACGCCGAGCTGTACATCAGCAACATCACCAAGGCATTGATTGCCGCCGACCCGGCGAACAAGGCCGACTATCAGCGCAACAGCCAGGCTTACCTGAAGCACATCTACACCCTGCTTGCTCAAGCCAGAGCCAAGCTCGGTTCCCTGCCGCCGGGCAACCGCAAGATCGTGACGTCCCATGATGCATTCGGTTACTTGGGACAGGCCTACGGGATCGACTTCATGGCGCCCCAGGGCCTGTCCACCGAACGTGAACCTTCCGCCGCTGAAGTCGCTGCGCTGATCACCCAGATTCGTCAGGCCAAGGTCAAGGCGATGTTTATGGAGAACATCAAGGACGCGCGCCTGCTCAAGCAGATTGCCGACGAAAGCGGCGCTCGGATCGGTGGCACCCTGTACTCCGATGCGCTCGCTGCGAGCGGCCCGGCCAGTACGTTTACCGGTTTATTCGAATACAACCTCAACACCCTGTACGACGCGCTGAGCAAGCCATAATCGGTGTCCCGGAGTGTTCACAGACGTGGCTCGACAAACGTCTACATGACAACAGCAATCGTTTGCCAGTAATGTTGACGCGCTAGCGCGTGTGATCGAAGCATCCGAGAACAATAACCATGATCCAGATCACCCTGCCCGATGGTTCATTGCGTGAGTATGACCAACCGCTGTCCGTACATGAGGTTGCCGCGAGTATTGGCCCCGGGCTGGCCAACGCAGCGGTAGCGGGTCGGGTGGACGGTGTGTTGGTGGATTGCGAGTTCGTGATCAGGGCGAATGCCCGGGTCAACATCGTGACGGCGCAGGAACCCGATGGACTGGAAATCCTCCGTCGATCCTGTTCGTTGATGCTGGCGATGGCCGTCAGGCAACTGCACGCCCATGCGCAATTGCGAACGGGCTCGGAGCTGGGTGACGGTTTCTATTGCGAGTTTGCTGTCGAGCGCCCTTTAACGACAACGGACCTGCCACTCATCGAAGCGCGCATGCAATCACTGGCGGCGACCAATCATTCAATCCGCCGACGTCCGACGCCCTCTCCATCGACACCTTCCGAGCATCTGTCACTGTACCGCCTCGGTGATACCGAGTATCTGACAACCGGTCCGCACGTCCCTACCACCAAGGTGCTGCAGGCATTTGCCCTTGATCATATCAGTGGGACCTTGCAGCAACGCATCTACGGTACCTGCTGGTCCAGCCACCAGGAACTGCAGCAGTGGCGCTTGCCGCCCCATGTGGTAGTCGTCAGCATGGATGAACGCCAGACCCGCTATGCACACGCGGTCACCGAGCGCCTTCGCCGCGGTGGCGTGCGTGCTCTTGCGGACCTGCGTCACGAGAAAGTCCGCCACAAGATTCGTCATCACAGCCAAACGGTGCCGTACGTGGTGGTAGTCGGGGAGAAGGAAAAGGCCGGTGGGTTTGTCAGTGTACGCAGCCGCGACGGGCAGGATTTTGGCAGGATGGCGGTTGAGGCGGTGTGTGAATGGTTGGGACAGCCAGGGATCGCAGAGGGCTGAGCCGAGGCCTTCGCGGGCAAGCTCCGCTCCTACAGGTCAACGAGGTTCTGTAGGAGCGAAGCTTGCTCGTGAAGCTTTTAAGCTCTTGGCTTGACGGTGCCGCAATCCTGCCCCAACCACACGGCGCGACTTTCCAGGCTGCCCTTCTGTTGAAGGCCGGTGGCATTGAACGTTCCGTTTACCTTGGTAGTGAACTCACGGTCACTGAGGAAAGTCGCGACACCCGCACCCTGCGCTTTCGGGCAACTGAAGCGGAATTTCCACTGGTTACCGGTACGGTCGGTGATTTCCTGCTTGCAGCCCGATTGCGGGTCCGTCAGCGGGATGTCGTCGGTCTTGACCTGCTCCGGTGTCAGGCACGCGCGAATCCCCTTGCCGCCCATGGTGATGCCCTGTTTTTCCAGCTGCGCGCGCTGCTCGGGGGTCATCTGACTTTGAATCTGTCCGAGGATCAGTTGCAGATCTGGAAGGTTCTGGTCATCGACCTTCATGTTGCTGGTGGTCAATTCCCACAAACCTGGCTGCAGCATCTGCGCCTGAGCCGCCACAGGAAGCGCCAAACCCAGCGTAATGGCCAAACCCAGCAAACGAACGTTCATCATGTAACTCCTGATCAATGGTGGCCGTTAGACGTCAGCCACGGGCTTCGGTTCATGGGCCAATTAAATAGCGACATTCTGCCCGGAACATGGTCTGTTAAGCATTGAATCTTCAGGAGCAAGGCTGCCCCCCATGGATTATTTTGGACCCCATATTTTCGGTTACACCATCGCATTGCTGCACTCCCTGGGCACGATCGCAGCGATCCACGCCGTGTTGACCGTTCGAACCGCTCAAGGCTCGATCGCCTGGGCCTTGTCTCTGGTCTTCATGCCCTACCTGACGCTCATCCCCTATCTGGTATTCGGCCGCAGCACCTTCGACGGTTACATCAAAGCCCGGCGCCAGGCCAACGAAGAAATGCGCAAAGCCGTCTCCGAGCTCAATTGGCGGCCGTGGGTAGAAGAAGCGCTTACCGCTCGCGCCTCCAACGCTTATACGTCGCTCAGGGCGATGCCGAAGCTGGGGCGCATGCCGTGCCTGGCAAACAACGAAGTGAAACTGCTGATCAATGGCCGGGCCACCTTCGATGCGATTTTCACCGCCATCCGCCAGGCCAAAACAGCGGTGCTGATCCAGTTCTTCATCATTCATGACGACCGCCTCGGCCAGCGCCTGCATAACCTGCTGCTGGAGAAGGCGGCCGAAGGCGTCGCGGTCTATTTGCTGTATGACCGAATCGGCAGCCACTCCCTTCCCCACCGTTACGTACAGGCGTTGCGCGATGGAGGTGTCGAGGTCAAGGCATTCGCGACCCGCAGCGGTTGGCTGAACCGCTTCCAGGTCAACTTTCGCAACCACCGCAAGATCGTAGTGGTCGACGGCATCCTCGGTTTCGTCGGAGGGCACAACATCGGCGACGAATACATGGGGGAGAAACCGCCGCTGGCACCTTGGCGCGATACCCACATACAGGTACGCGGACCGGTGGTGGCCTGCATGCAGGAATCCTTCGCCGAAGACTGGTTCTGGGCGGCCCGTTCGTTGCCGCCGCTGATCCTGCCAGAGCAGTACCCAGACGACGGCGTCCTGTGCCAGATGCTCGCCAGCGGTCCGGCAGACCCTTACGAGACCTGTTCACTGTTCTTCGTCGAAGCCATTCACGCAGCGACCGAACGGGTGTGGATCACAAGCCCGTATTTCATACCCGACGAAGCCGTATTCGCCGCATTGCGCCTGGCGGTGCTGCGCGGGGTGGATGTAAGGATTCTGCTGCCGTCACGGCCCGATCATCGTATCGTCTACGCGGCCTCGAGTCTGTTTGCGTTCGAAGCGGTGCGTGCGGGCGTACGGGTATTCCGCTACGAACCCGGTTTCCTGCACCAGAAAGTGGTGTTAATCGACAGCGAAATCAGCGCCATTGGCAGCGCCAACATGGACAACCGTTCGTTCCGCTTGAACTTCGAAGTGATGTTGCTGACGGTCGACAGCGCGTTTGCCACCAAAGTGGAGCAGATGCTCAACGATGACTTCGCTCAGGCCCACGAAATCGCCAAAGGAGAGGGCCGAGAGACCGCACGCCTGCAACAGGTCGGCATGCGGATCGCCCGGCTTATTTCGCCGATTCTTTAGGGGTTGTAGATGTCGTCCCGGGTCCATGGCAGTTCATGGCTGCCATCGGGGTGCGCTTTCACTGCAAGGATCTGATGCAGATTGATCCAGCCTCTGGCGAATGCATAGGCGCAGCCCGCCAAGTAAAGACGCCAGATCCGCAACGCTTGCTCCGGCACCAGTTTCGCGGCGGCCTCGAGGTTGTCTTCCAGGCGTTCACTCCAGTGATCCAGGGTACGTGCGTAGTGCAGGCGCAGGCTTTCGACATCGACAATCTCAAGCCCTGCTTCGCTGATCTCGGCTGAAATCATCGACAGGTGCGGCAGCTCGCCGTTGGGGAACACATACTTCTCGATGAACTCACCGGCACCGCGTCCCACCGGACGGCCATCGGTGTGTTTGGCGGTGATCCCGTGGTTCATCACCAGGCCGCCCTCCTTCACCGCGCCGAACAGGGTTGTGCAGTACTCGGCCAGGTTCGCATGACCGACGTGTTCGAACATGCCGACGCTGACCACTTTGTCGAAGCGACCGTCCTGCGGCAGGTCGCGGTAGTCGAGCAACTGCAGCTCGATCATGTCCTCCAGACCTTCTTCTTTCACGCGTTCCCGGGCTAAACCCAGTTGCTCTTTACTGAGGGTAATACCAAATACTTTCGCGCCGAACTCACGGGCCGCATACCGTGCCAGGCCGCCCCAACCGCAGCCGACATCCAGCAAATACTCGCCCGGTTGCAGGCGCAGTTTGCGACACAAATGACGGAACTTTGCCTGCTGGGCCTGCTCCAGAGTCTCGCTGCCGGTCTCGAAATAAGCGCAGGAGTAAGCCATGTCGCTGTCGAGCCACAGCTGATAAAAAGCGTTGGAAAGGTCGTAGTGGTAGGAAATGGCCTTGGCGTCGGTTTCCTTGTCATGGGGGGTGCGGATCGTTTCCCCGCTTCCATCCTCAGTCAGTAATGCCTGGCTCAATTCATCACACACGCGAATCACATCACTGATTGAGCCTTCGAGCTCCAGCTTGCCCTCGACAAACGCTGCTCCGAGCGAGCTGAGGCTTGGATGGGTGAACTGGGTAACCATCTGTGGGTCCTTGACCACAATGGTGACGCTGGGCGTCGGCCCCAGATTGAATTCATGGCCATCCCAGAGTCGCAGGCGTAGCGGTAACTGCAGATTCTGTAAGGCCGGTGGAAGTTGCGCGAGCATGGAAAATCCCCCTTGTTTCAGACGTCTGCTGAGAGGTTAGACCATCCTGGAAAAATAGCTGCCTATCGATTTCATAGCGGACTTCTATGGAGCTGCTGCACCCGAAAATTCGTCGTGAATTCACAGAAATGATCGCTCTTACCCTAAATGACTACAAATTCGGCGCGCAGTTCTGTGAATCTCGACGCGCTCAAACTTCGTCCTTGAGCTTGAGCAACGGCTCCTGAAACCGCAGCAAACGCCCGGCATTACCCAACACCAGCAATGTGCTGAAGTTATGCAGCAACGCCGCGATCATTGCCCCCGCCGCACCGAGCCAGCCGAACGCAGCGAAGGCAACGATGGCCAGCGTCCAACCCAGACCGATGATCACGTTGACCTGCAAGGTTTGCCGGCACTGGCGACTCAAGCGCACGCAGGTCCCCAGACGACGCAAGTCACTGCCGATCAACACGATATCGGCCGACGCCAGGGCGATATCCGCGCCGCCAGCCCCCATGGCCACTCCGACCACGCCAGCCTTGAGGGCCAACGAATCATTGATGCCGTCACCCACCACCATAGGCCGAAAACCGTTACCAATTTCTTTCAACACACGGTTGAGTTTGTCCTCGGGCAACGCCTGCGCTTCGACATCACTGATACCCACATCCCGCGCCAGCGTATGCGCGACGCTTTTGCGGTCGCCGGTGAGCAACAACTGCCGTCCCAAGCCAAGGTCACGCAACTCGCTCAGGGCAAACCTGGCTTCGGGTTTCACGCTGTCGGCCAGCAGCAGCCAGGCGAGGAATTCCCCGTTGAGGGCCAGTCCGGCAATCGGGCCGTCGTGGTCCGGAACGGTTGAGGTGGGAATTTTCAACTGGGCGAACAGTTCAGGTCGCCCGAGCGCCGCCTCACCCTGCTCCGTCATGGCCACCACACCCAGGCCCTGGCGCTCATGAATATCCGTGAGCAGAAAAAAATGCTCCTGTGTCACCAGCCCGGCCAGCGCCCGGCTAACCGGGTGACTGCTGGCGGAACCGAGGCTGGCGGCGAGTTTCAGCACAGGGGTGCGATCCTCCAGCGGGCTGTCGATGGATTGCAGACGCAAGGTGCCGAAGGTCAGGGTGCCAGTCTTGTCGACCACCAGCGAGGTCAAGTCTGCCAGCTCTTCAAGAAACGCCGAGCTGCGTATCAAAATCCCATGTCGTGCCGCCACGGCTACGCCGGCAATTGCGGTAGCAGGCGCCGACAACACCAGTGCACAGGGGCAGGCCGCCACCAGTACCGCGAGCATGGCCTGGGCATCGTTGGTAATGAACCAGGTCACTGCGGCCAGCAACAACACCAGCACCATGTAGCTGCCAGCGTAACGCTCCAATAACCGCGTGATCGGCGGTTTCGAACGTTCGGCGTTTTGCATCAGCGCGATGACTTTACCGAGGGTCGACTCATGGCCGGTGCGGGTCACTTCGATGCGCAGCAGGCCATCGAGGTTGATCGCCCCCCCGAACACCGGCATGCCGACGCCCGCCTCAACCGGAACTGATTCACCGGTAATGGAGGCGGTGTCGAGACTCGCTTGACCGGAGAGTACCCGGCCATCCGCCGGAACCCGATCACCGGCGCGCACCTCCACCCGGTCGCCAGCCTTGAGCGTGCCGTTGTCGACTTCAACGATGGAGCCATCGGCCTGAATTTTCCGTGCATGACTGCGCGTCAGCTTGCCGAGGGCGTGAATGGCTTCCTGCGAACCAATCACGCTGCGCTCTTCCAGGACATGGCCGAAGATCATGATGATCGGCAGCAAGGCCGCCGTCAGCAGATCGCCGGTCGCCCAGGCACCGAGCATGGCCAATGCGATCAGCTGATCGGTAATGCCGTGCAGACTCGGATAACGCAGGCTGTACCAGGCCGAGCGCATGACCGGTACGGCCACCAGCACGGAAGCAAAACCCAGCAGGAGTTGGCTGACTCCGGTCTGCTCGGGCGACAACCAGCGCCAGACCAAACCGAGTATGAGCAAGCCGAGGGCAAGCATGGCCAGGGTCAATTGGCGAGCGGCGCTGCGTTGTTCGGCCGAGGACAACATGCTCGGTGCAGCGGCGGTTTGCGCAGTCATTGTGCAGCTCCCTGAATGATCAGGCGGGAATCGTCTTTCGGATCTACCGTGGTCACCGAACCCGCCTGCCCGAGAATTTTCGGCATCCGTTCGCGGTAAATCCGCAGCAACATCTGTGGGTCGGTGCCTTGCTGTTGCGCCTTCGCCAGGCTCATCACCGTGGCCGTATCGGCAGAGGCTTTGGCCAACCGTTCACTCGCCTGTGCGTGAGCGACTTGCAGCGTCCGGTCGGCTTGTTCGTTGGCGGCCTGAGTCAGTTTCTCGGCGTCAGTGCGCGCATTGGCCACGGCTTTGTCCGCTTGCTGGCCGGCTGTCAACACCGCGTTGAAAGCGTTCACCGCAGGCCCTGGCAAACTCGATTGCACATCGACCCGCACCACTTCGATCCCGAGTCCCTGACCGATCACCGTTAATTCGGTGAGGCGTTGATTGATGGCCTGCACCAAATCACCGCGCAAGCGCTCGCGTCTTTCAGCGGCCTTGCTATCGGCGCCGATCAACTCCGGTCGCGCCACCAGAATGGTGTCCAGATCACGCGCCGCCGTCAGCGCCAACGCGCTGCGAGTGACCAGGCGATCCAGTGCCGGTAGCACATGTTCACCTTGCAGCACGAAAGCATAGGGATCCGTCACCTTATAGAAGACCCGCACATCGAGTTGCACCACCCCGGCATCTCCGGTCAACAGGTAACCGGAGCCTGCCAGCGCATCGCTGATGGGTGTGGCGAAACTGGCGGCGCGATCGGCTTGTAAAGCCGCATCACTGCGCAGCAGATTTTCTACCCGGCGCTCGATCACCCGATCGGCTGCGGGCAACAAAATCACCTGCTCAAACGGCCGTGGCCAAGCCAATAGCAATCCCGCATTCTGGATGCGATCCAGCGCACCGAAATGCAGAACCACCGCGCGATTTTGCGGATCAATCTGCCGCACATTGGAAAACGCCCACGCCAAAGCGGCCAACACCGTCACTGCATACAACGCGAGAAATGCCAGTCGCCCGGCCTGAATCCAGGGACTGCTCAATTTATTTGTTCCACGTGGAACCACGCTCATGGTTGCGACCCGGACTTGTTATCGAGGCTTGGCGGACCGTCAACCAACACTCGGAATGGCGCAGCATCGGTGCGCAAAATCAGTTTTGTCCCTGGCGTGACCACCGTACCCAAGGTATCGAGTGAACGCAGCAGGTTGTACAGCTGTGGCGAACCGGCGTAGGCACGACCGTAAATTTGCGCGGCTTCAACGCGTGATTGCGCTTCGATGTCAGCGGCTTTCACCGTGGCATCGGCCTGCACGATCCGCGCATCACGTTCGGCTGCAGAACGAATTTGTGCCGCTTCACGCTTGCCGATGGCGGTACGTTCGGTAGCGATGGTTTCACGCTCGGCACGCATACGGTCGACCGTCGCGGTGAGGGTGACCGATGGCAGAGTCAGACGCTCGATACCGACCTGCAACACGCGCACGCCATACGTAGTGAGCAACTGCTGATCAATTTGCTGGCGCAACTGCGCCTCGAAATCGGCGATGTGCACCTGACTGGCGTCCGTGTTCACCAGGTTGGCCAGATCGAAACTGCTGGCGGTGGTTTCCAGCGCCGAGCCGACAAAGGTGCGAATCTGCCGCGCCGCTTCATCCGGCTGGTTTTGTACGGCACGCATGAAGCGCTGCACATTGTCCGGGTCGCCCTGCACCTGCCAGGCTACGTAAGCCTGGACAATGATGCGCAAGCCATCGCGCGTACCCACGTCCTGCAAACCGCTGGAGGTGGTACGCAGTCGCAGGTCAACCGGGATGGCCGCTTCGAACGGCGCCGGCCAGCGCCAGCCAAGACCCGGTTCAAGCAACACCCGCGACGGATTGCCGAAGCGCGTGATCACCGTGGCCTCCCCCGATCTCACCTGCACCAGGCTCGCCGCTGCAACCGCGAACGCCACCAACAACGCCGCCCAACCCATGCGCCGCCATGGAAACGGACCGGCTTCCTGTGGGTCGCCATGATGGTGATGATGACCGTGGTGGTGATGCCCGCCATGGCCATGATCGTGGGCGGCTTGGTCATCGTGACCCTGAGTGTGAGACTGGCTCAATTGGCAGCTCCTGGCTGAGCGGTTTTACGTGACGGCGCGGGATCAGCCGGTAATGTGAATGTACGCAGGTCGATGGTCGGCGCATTGTTGCTGCCGCCCAGACGATGATCGAGCACCAGCAACCTGGCATTGGCCAGGCCTTGGGACAGTTGACTGAGGTACTGCTCCAGCACAAAGGCCTGGCCGGCGCTGGCGTAAGCCTTTTGCTCGGCACTGAATTTGAGGTCGGCTGCTTGCGCACTCGCGTTGATTTCACGAGCGCTGGCCGTTGCTTGATCGCGGGCGATGCTGGCCTGCAGCTGCGCCTGGTGAGTGGCTTCGGCAGCCGCTCCGCGTTCTCGGGCGATCAGGGCCTGCGCACCGATCTGCGCCGCTTGCACGCTGTGATAAGCATTGGCGGCCCCGGCTGGCGGGTGAATCGCTTCGACCACCGTGGCGAGGATTTCCACGCCGCTGTCGAGTTTGTTCAGGTCCGCCTGCACCGCGCGACCGATCTCTTCGGCAAGCCCTACCCGGTCTTCTCCGAGCAATCCATCCAGGGTCCGGGAAGCGAAGTCGTGGACCAGAATCCTGCTGGCCGTACTACGGATCAGTGTCGGCACATCGGCGCTGTTGTACGTCGCCGCCAGTGCCGCCTGATCACTCAGGCCAATGCGATAGACGAAACGCACGTCCATGTTGACGATCTGAAAGCTCTGCTTGTCAGCACGGCTGCTGGCGATCACTTGAGATTTGTCGTTCACATGGCTCGCATCCCACAACCGATTAGCCGTGAGCGGCGCCGGCCCCTCAGCGGGGGTGGCCTGTATCGGTGCCGATGCTTCTCCTACGCTGGTGGCCAACTCGTGAACCACGCCATTTTCGACATTCAGCACCCGCCCCAGCGGCCAAGGTAACCCGGCATGCAAACCAGGGCCGAACACCGCCACCGGCTTGCCGAAACGCTCGTAAATGCCCCGCCCTTGCAGCGGTATTTCGTGAATGCCGGTGAGTGACCAACCGACGATAACAACAACGGCCAGCACCGGTAAGAACGCCCGGCGCATGTAAGTAAAAGCCCAGATTTGCCGCAGGTCGATACCGAAGCGGTTGTGCAGTTCGTGCTGCAGCGCCAGTAACGGTTGCGGTGGCCAGCGCAGCATGTCAGCAACAAAACTGCGCGCAAGCAACGAAGGTTCAAGTTGTTCACGGCGGGGACTGAACAACGACAGCACCGCGCGCAACAGCAATTCCACCGCAACCAGCCCTGGCAGCAGGCCGATCAGCACCGCCAGACGCACTGGCCACATCGAGGTTTCATTGCCGAACAACAGGCACAGTGCACCCAGCACCAGACTGATGATTGCCACCCGGGTCAGCTGCGCCAACGCTCCGGCTTCAGGCCACTGAGCCGGGGTTTCCTGAATCAGTTGACGTTCCAGGACCAGCAAACCGAACGCCAGCAACAACGCTAAGGCCGTGCCAACAGTGGCGGACAACCCCAGCGCGGCAGGTGGCAAGCCAAGGTTCCAGAACTGTTTGACGCAAAGCAGCGCCAACAATGCCCAACCACCGAGCCATAGCGTTGGCGCACCGATCTGTTTGAGGATGTGCAGCCAGCGCTGACCTATGCGATCCAGCAGTCGTTCGTACCAGCCAACCGGGGATTCGATTTCTTGCGCTTCGACCACCGGCACCACGGGATTCAACGCCCGAGCCCGCCATTGCGTCACCCACCAGGCCGATTGCAAACCGGCAACCAACACCAGCAACGCAGCGCTTTGATTGAACAACAGCGCCGGCCAAAGAGATTGCGAGGCAAATAGCCCGACAAAGAACCCCACCACCAACCCCATGGCCGCCAGCACGCCGAGGCCGATAGCGAGCTGCCGCAGTCGCCGCCCTTGAAAAACTGCCTGCTGAAAGCGCGATAGCTCCGCTACCTGCGCTTCCTCCACATCGAGATCGACTTGCATACCACCCCAGTGCTCAACTTTGCTCACATCGCAATTCGTTACGATATAACGAAAAGAGTGAAATTTCCGTACTCAATTGCGTTATCTAAAGGTGCGTAACCTGTCCCTCGCCTGAAGCCTTGACCGAAAGGCGCCATAACGCACATATTACGTTCGTAATTTTTTATTCGGGACTACTTTTACCCTCCCGATCCCCTTTCCATCCAGGAGTCGATCCATGAGCACTTATGACGTCGTGATACTGGGCGGTGGCCCCGGCGGTTACAACGCAGCGATCCGCGCTGGCCAATTGGGTTTGAAAGCGGCTTGCGTTGAAGGACGCGCCACCCTCGGCGGCACCTGCCTGAACGTCGGCTGCATGCCGTCCAAGGCGTTGTTGCACGCCTCCGAACTTTACGACGCGGCCATGGGCGTGGAGTTCGCCAATCTGGGCATTGAGGTCAAACCCACCCTTAATCTCGCCCAGATGATGAAACAGAAAGATGAAAGCGTGACCGGATTGACCAAGGGCATCGAGTTTCTCTTTCGCAAAAACAAGGTCGACTGGATCAAGGGCTGGGGCCACATCGACGGACCGGGCAAAGTCACGGCGACGGATAACGCGGGTGGCAAGACCGAACTGAGTGCCAAGGACATCATCATCGCCACCGGTTCCGAGCCCACTCCCCTGCCCGGTGTGGATATCGATAACAAGCGCATCCTCGATTCCACCGGCGCGCTTTCACTGGCGCAAGTGCCCAAGCATCTGGTGGTGATCGGCGCCGGCGTGATCGGCCTGGAGCTGGGCTCGGTGTGGCGGCGTCTGGGCGCGCAGGTGACCGTCGTCGAATTCCTCGATCGGATCTGCCCCGGCGTGGATGGCGAAGCAGGCAAAACCCTGCAGCGCTCGTTGAGCAAGCAAGGCATCAGCTTCAAGTTGAGTTCCAAAGTCACCCGCGCAACAACGTCAGACAGCGGCGTCCAGCTCAGCGTCGAACCCGCCGCAGGTGGCACCGCCGAAACGATTGAAGCCGATTACGTACTGGTGGCCATCGGGCGCCGACCTTATACACAGGGTCTGGGATTGGAAAATGTCGGCCTCGCCACGGACAAACGCGGCATGCTCGCCAACAAGGGTCATCGCACCGAAGCCGCCGGGGTTTGGGTGATCGGCGACGTGACCTCCGGACCGATGCTCGCACACAAGGCCGAAGACGAAGCCATGGCCTGCGTCGAGCAGATCGTCGGCAAGGCTGGCGAGGTCAATTATGAGCTGATTCCCAACGTGATCTACACCAAACCCGAACTGGCCAGCGTCGGCAGGACCGAAGAACAACTGAAGGCCGAAGGCCGGGCTTACAAGGTCGGCAAATTCCCCTTCACCGCCAACAGCCGGGCAAAGATCAATCACGAAACCGAAGGCTTCGCCAAGGTCCTGGCCGATGAGCGCACCGATGAAATCCTCGGCGTGCACCTTGTGGGGCCTAGCGTCAGTGAAATGATCGGCGAGTATTGTGTGGCCATGGAGTTCAGCGCTTCGGCCGAAGACATTGCCCTGACCTGCCATCCACACCCTACTCGCTCCGAGGCCTTGCGCCAGGCGGCGATGAATGTGGAGGGGATGGCGACACAGATGTAAGGCTGAAGAATTGTCGTGATTGCTCTACCGCTTTCGCGAGCAGGCTCGCTCCCACAGTGGCTCAATGACTCCCTGTGGGAGCGAGCCTGCTCGCGAAGGAGGCGACTCGGTTTAAAGCGGCAAATGCTCAAGCGGCAACGCCCCCGGCGCCTTCACCGTATGAATCGCAAAATTGCTGCGGATATCGCTTACACCCGGCAACTTGAGCAAACGCCCCGTAAGAAACCGGTCATAACCCCGCAAGTCCGGCACCACCACCTGCAACAGAAAATCCGATTCCCCGGACACCAGAAACGCCGAAATCACCTCGGGCAACGCCGTTACAGCCTGGCGAAAGGCTTCGGCCTGTTCGTCGTTATGGCGCTCGACCTTCACCCCGACGAACACCGTTAAACCGAGTCCGACTTCATCGCGATCCAGATTGGCCTGATAGCCACGAATCACCCCGGCGTCTTCCAGCATCCGCACCCGCCGCAAGCAGGGCGACGCGGACAGGCCGATCTCGTCAGCCAGTTGCACATTGCTCAGGCGACCGTCGCGTTGCAGCGCGGCGAGAATCTTGCGGTCGTAGGCATCGAGTTTCATGATTTGGCAGATCCTGAGAGTTTACTGAGCATTTAATGGCAGATTATGCCAAGCCAAGCTGTTTTAGAAGCAAACTACGCAAGCACCTGCCCTGCCCCTTCGCCCTAGACTGGCCGTACCGAATCGACAACGAATGGGGTGCAACATGGCGGGACTCTGGCTGTTTTTCATGGCGCTGGCGGTGGTGTACCTGCTGCCGGGACCGGACATGATCCTGCTGTTGCAAACCGGCGCCCGCCAGGGCAAAGGCGCGGCATTGGCTACTGCCATGGGTTTGGCCATTGCTCGGGGTTGTCATGTGGCATTGGCGGCACTGGGGCTGGCGGCACTGTTCAAGGCGGCGCCCTGGACCTTCGATGTGGTGCGCCTGGCCGGTGCCGCGTACTTGTTGTGGATCGGCATTCAGTGCCTGCGCACGACGATGCTCCCGAACCTGAACGGCCCGAATGCAACCGGTGAAAAACCGCGTTATCGGGAAGCGATCCAGCGTGGTTTGTTGACCAACCTGCTCAACCCCAAAGCTTTGCTGTTCTGCTCGGTGCTGCTGCCGCAGTTCATTGACCCCCACGCAGGATCGGTGCTTGCGCAATTCGCCACGCTGGGTGTGGTGCTGGTGGCCGTCGGTTTACTGTTCGACAGCGCTTATGCCCTGGTCGGCGCCGCCCTGGGCCGATGGTTGCAACGCAGTCCATCAGCCCAACGCCTGCAACAGTGGTTGTTCGGCAGCCTATTGATCGGTTTCGCCCTGCGGCTGACGTTTGTTCAACAGGCTTGAACCTCACCGTACCTTGCGGCGGCGAATGATCAGCATCAGCGCCGCCGCCGCAACGGCCAGCACGCCGCCCACCTGCAGTGCGCTCTTGTACGGTCGCAGCACTGACCTTGCCGCATCGGTAACCTGGGTGACATAGCGTTTGTCGGCGTTCTGGAAGTCGGGGTCCTGGCATTGATGGCCAAAATCACCGGCCCACACAACATACGGACCATTTTCGATGTAACGCCGATAGAACGCCCTCTGTTCTTGCAGATTTGTGCCCCAGTTCGACGCCTTGCACAGTACCGCTGCAAATGCCTGACTGCTGTGGGGTAAATAATCTGCTGCCTTGTTCGCCAAAGCAGTGGCGACAAATCGGTAATGGAAACGTTCGTCTGGCTGAGCGACTGTCGCTTGCTGTCGCTGGACTTCGCCCTCGGCAATCAGCGGCCCCACCTTGAGCTCTGGGGTTTCAAGACTGTAATTGCCCCCGAAGGTCGCATAATCCGGAGACATCTCGTAGCCCAGCAACTCCATTCCGTCGTAACGGGCCACCTGCGCGGCATGGAAATAAGCGAATGACCGTTTGGTCGGCCACCATTTCGATTCGGCATCGTCTCGCAACTGCCCGTACCAACGAGCCTTGTGTTGCAACTCGACACGGTCAAAATACGCCGGTGCTTCGTCATAGCGCTCTTCGCGCAATAATCGCCGCGCGAGCAAGTTGCGCAGTTTCGCCGCCACCGGTAACGGGACGTAGTTATCACGTTCCTGTTGAGTCAGCGCCGGTGGCGCCGGCACCTGGGTATCGACGTAATGCTTGAGTTCATCAACGGTCAGCACCCGCTCGGCGACCGTCGCCGCATCAAACCAGTAGATATCATTGCTGCGGTAAAGCTGATCGAACGCTTGCAGATAATCCCCGCGCTGCAAGGCAAGAATCGCGCTTTCACCTTCTACCCGACACTTGGGCTGCACGGACTCAAAAGCCCAGTCCGGCGTGCGCCGCTCGCCCCAGGATTCCTTCTGCGGGAAGGCCTGGGCCGCTTTCGCATAGGCCGCAGCCGCCGCATTTTTATCGCCTTCGCGCACCGCCAGCTTGGCCCGCAGCCACCAGGCCAGGCCGCCATCACCGGCATGCTTGAGGAAGGCCTTGGCACTGGCGTAATCGCCCTGTTGATAATTCACCGCTGCCAGTCGATCGGCATTGTCGAGATTGCCACGGGTGCTGCTTTTCAGCAGCTTGATCAACTTTTGTTCGTTCGGCGGCTGATCACCGAATGACCAGCCCAGGCGACTGATCAACGAGGCCGTGACCAACTGCTGCACCGGTTGATGCTTGAGCAATTCAGCCAGCTCCTCTTCTGGCATATTCGCCAGATCGGCCATCAACAATTTCAGCGAGGTGTAGCCCACAGTCGAACCGTGGCGGTTTTGTGTGGCATAGAGCTCGATGGCGCTGTTCCAGTCACCCATGGTGCGCGCCACGCGGGCCTCTTCACCGAGGCTGGCGACACCCAGCTCCAGCGGATCATTGAAGCCGTCGATGCTCAGTTGCCGGGTTTGCTCGAACGCCGTTCTCGACTGCGCCAGCAGGTCGGAGCCTGCGCCCGCTTGCGAACTCATGGTGAACAATGCGCGGCCCAACGAATACGCCGCCCAGGTACTGCGCAACGCCCGTTGATCAGCCGGTAACGCGAGCACCTTCTGAAAATAATCCGCCGCCAAACCATGGTCATCCGCAGCAAACGCCACGGCTCCAGCCAGATACAGCCTGAGTTCGGCTGGCAGACTCGCGCCTTGCGCCTCGACCTGGCGGGCATCGGTCAAACCACGCAGCTGCTTCACCAAGGCTTGTTGTTCGACGGTCAAACCGGTTTGCTCGGCCTGGCTGCGTTGTTGTGCGTAGTCGGTGGCGTCCATGCCATACGCAACTTCAGAGACGTCTTTCAATCCTCCGATCGCGTGACCAAGCCGATTGATCTCAAACCGGAAGTTGCCTTCCGGCAGCTCTGACAGAGACTGGCCACGGTTATCCAGCAGGCGCATGGGAAAGTCAGGCCCGCACGCCAGCGCCGTACCCAGCGGCAGGCTGAGACTCAGGCACAGCAGATGGCGCGGCCAGTTATGGGTGAACATTCGACTCTCCTTGATCAATTTTTGCGCAGCGTGCCCAACCGATGGCGCGCTGCCCGCCGGCCGCGATCCGACCGTCACGCAGGCGGGTGAAGGTAAGCAGATCCGGACCTTGTTGCAATGCATACCCGGCCAGCGCATCAGCCCCCTCGCAACCTTGCACCGCCAGTGTCAGACGCTCGGGCCAGGCGCTGTCGAGATTGCCCTCGTTGCGCACGCCGATGTCATAGAGGCCCTGTTGCGTCGAGAGGCTCAGCGCCAGCCGACTGTCGAGGGCATCACCACGCGCCACGGCACGCAAGGTGGTCAGGCTCCAGGCCCGACGGTCATTAGTCAGCGGCAGGCGAAACCAGATCAGGCCAGCCAGATGCGCCGGCGGGTCGGCACGCAGTTCGGTGGCAAGCTGGCTCACTTGCTGCGGATCGGCCAGCAGCTCCCGCCGTTGGCCACCCCGCTCGATGCTGACTTCACTCTCCACGATTGGCGCACCGCCGGCATCCGGCAACAGCGCCACGCCATAGGCCGGCAGCGCCAGATAGAACGGTTTCGCAGAGACGCGACTCCAGGCTTTCGCCCACTGCCATGCCTGATCCGGATCAAACAGTCCATGACGCGGATCGCGCACCGCATGCACCTGCAACACACTGCTGTCGACTGTGGATAACAACGATGGCAATTCGGGACTGTCGAGCCAGGCCGGCAGTGCAGTAATGCTCAGCGGCACAGAGGTCGGCAGTGCAGCGCGCAAGTGCGTCAGGAAAACGTGATAGGCCGGCAGCCGAGCGTTACCCGCGTCGTGGTCGATTTCCACGCCCGCGAGCGTCAGGCCCTGTGCCTGCCAATCACTGATCACCTGCTGAATCTGCGCCGTGACCTCGTCCTGATTCAGTGACTTGAGCTGCCCATCAAGGCGAATCACGGCAATCAGCGGCCGGCCATCCATCTTGAGCAACGCCGGATCGATCCGCGCCCGGTTCCAGCCCGCCCGGGGAAAGGCCTGCAACGCCAACACTCGAAGGGTGGAGAAATCTGCACGGCTGTCTCTCAGAGCCGCTTCATGAGCCGGTGTCCACTGCCTTTGCCAGACGTAGAGCTGCTGATCGAGTGGTGGCGCGTCCTGTCGTTCGCAGCCATTGAGCAGCGCCAGCGCCGTCAGCACGATCGTCCAGCGAGTGAAAAAAACCATGAAAGCGTCTGTCCCTGAAAATGCACAAAGGGCCGTTAACGGCCCTTTTTCGTTCTGCCCACTACCCTACTCAGCCATCGACCGCCGAGCAAATGTTCACCTCAGTTCATTCTTTACAGGTCCAGAACCAAAGGTTGCGCGCCCTGAGCCGGAATCGCACAGCAAATCAAAACCTGCCCTTCGTCCGGTACTTCCGCTGGCGGCAGTGGGTAATTCACCTGGCCACTGATCAGTCGCGTCTTGCAGGTACCGCAGGAACCGCCACGGCAACTGAATTCCGGGCGCAAGCCACGGCTTTCCGCAAGTTCCAATAGGCTGCCACCCTCCGGTTGCCAGCGTGCTTCTTTGCCTGATCGATGAAATACCACCGGCACCGACGTCGTCGCAGCTGGCGGCTGCTCGATGACCTCCGCATCGGGATCAAGTCGTCGACGCAACGTAGAAGGGCCAAAGGTTTCGGCGTGAATCCGTGCGTCACGAATGCCCAATTCCCGCAAGCTGTCGTACAGCCCTTGGGTAAAACTGCCGGGGCCGCACAGGACAAAATCCACCTGATCGTAATCCTCGACCTCAATCAGGGTTTTGATCAGTTCCACGTCGATCCGCCCGGTCAAATCAAAATCCTCACCCTCCCGCGCCTCCGGTTCCGGTTGACTAAGCAGGCGCACCACCCTGACCGCGTCACCGGCGTCATCGAGCAAGCGGTTCAGTTCAGGACGAAACACCTGATCGGCCAACGAGCGCGAACTCTGCAAGAACAAGGTCGGCCGGATACGGCGTGTACGCAGCCCTTGATAAACCACCTCACGCAGCATCGACAGCAACGGCGTGATGCCGACCCCGGCGGCCAGCAATACCAGTGGTCGACGCTCATGGGGTGCCACCGTGAAATGGCCTTGTGGCGCACGTGCCTCCAACAGGTCGCCAACGCGAACCTGCTCATGAAGGTGCGAAGACACTCGCCCGTCGCGCTTCACGCTGATGCGGAAAAAGTCGTCGGACGGAGCACTCGACAGGCTGTATGTGCGGATATGCACGTCGCCATCAATGTTGAATCGCAAGGGCAAATGCTGCCCGGCCTGAAATAGCGGCAGACCGGCGCCATCCGCTGGCTCCAGATAAATCGAACGGATGTTGTGGCTTTGCGCTTCGATCCGCACCACCCGCAGTGGCCGCCATTGATCGCCCAGGGCCTTTGCTTGCAGGCGCGCCTCGGCTTGCGCCCAGGTGCCGGTGAGTAAACTGGTGGGCGATACACCGTCGAAGCGCCAACGCAACGCCAGAGCAGCAGGACGACGCACGACATGTTCCACGTGGAACGTCCACAGACGTTCGGCACCTTGAAATGCCTCGACCTGCGGCCCTTCAAGGATGATTTCGGTGCGGCCACTCAGTTGCAGCAAATCACCTGAATTGAAATCGATGAACAACAAACCGGCCCGAGGATTGACCAGCAGGTTGCCCAGCGTGTTGAAAAACAGGTTGCCGGCGAAATCCGGAATGGTCAGCCGATTCCCTTCCACGTGTACGAAGCCAGCCTGTCCACCACGATGAGAAACGTCCACTGAACGCTCGCCATCGACGTCCACGTAACTGGCGACAAAGAAGGTGTCAGCCTCGGCAATCACGGCTTTAGTCGCGCCATCCAGTTCGTTGAGATGCTGGGCGATACGCGTCGCCGGGTCCGCCAGCGGCACGGTACGAAACTGGCGTAACTGGATGTACTGCGGGCAATTGCCGAAGGACTGTTGCACCGTCACCCCGAAGCCGTCCGTTGACACGCCGCCAACACGTCCGTTGATACGGTTGCGTCGCCGGGTATGCAGTTCGATCCCCAATAGACCGATGGCCGCCCCCTCACTCAATTGCGCCGGATCGTCAGCGGCCGGCAGGCTGCTGAATTGCAAAAGACCAGGTTCGGGCGAGTGAGCGAAACCCGGTTCGCCTTCCAGCACACTGGCCCACGGGTTGCCATCCGCATCGACTGCCCCATACAGCATGAAGGGCAATTGCTGGTAGAAGGTACGGTGCTGGTCGGGCATTTCGTTGCGAATCACCCTTCGGCCCAACGTCTCCATTCGCTCGACAACACCTACATGTGCCTGCAATTGTTGCTCGCCAGCATGCCACGGTGAACGGTCCATTACGGCTTCTCCCCTGCACCCAAGGCGCAGTGTGAAAGGCCCGGAAAAGCCGGGCCACCAGCATCAGGCGGTTTTTTGCAGGCCGGCGACGGTGCGTGGCATGCCGACAAAACCAGGTAAAGCTTCGACCCGGGCCAGCCAGGCGCGAATGTTAGCGTAGTCGTCCAGCGACACGTTGCCTTCCGGCGCGTGGGCGATATAGCTGTAGGCGGCCACGTCGGCAATCGTCGGCTCATCGCCCGCCAGATAAATCGAGTTCGCCAGTTCGTGGTCGATAACCTTGAGCACAGTGTGGGCGTACGGGATCACTTCATCAGCTCTGTACGGCGCACCGAACACCGTGATCAACCTTGCTCGGGCCGGACCGAATGCAATGGGACCGGCAGCGGCGGATAGCCAGCGCTGCACTTTCGCTGCGCCAACCGGATCGGTGGGCAGCCAACGACCGTTGCCATATTTTTGCGCCAGATAAACCAAAATTGCGTTGGAGTCGGCCAACACGACGCCTTGATCATCCAGCACCGGTACCTGACCAAATGAATTGAGTGCCAGGAATTCCGGTTTTTTGTGTTCGCCCTTGGCCAGGTCGACCAGGATCAGCTCGGTTGGAAGCTGCAGCAGCGATAGCATCAATTCCACACGGTGAGCGTGGCCGGAACGTGGGAAGTTATAGAGTTTGATGGCTTGCATGGTCGACTCCGCGGGTAAGTGGCACTGTTCGGAAACGATCAGCACCGATGGCAGCCATCTTCTATCAGTCACCAAAACAACAGAATAACCAGGAACCGCAATCCATTATTTCATCTAGTGAAATTATTCATGCAATGCCGTATGCGATCTGAGGCCATCCGCCATAAAGTCGACAAAACTACGCACCCGAGCCGGAGCCTTGCGACCGCCTTGATAAACCACATGGATAGGCAGTGGGGGCATTTCATAATCCGCCAGAATGATTTCCAGCTCCCCGGCAGCAATTTTGCTCGCCACCTGATATGACAGAACCCGAGTACACCCAAGCCCCAAAGCCGCCGCAGTAATGGCGGCCTGATTCGCCGTGACCACCAGACGCGGTTCGGCCCGGACGCTCAGCGGTTCACCTTGCTCAAGGAATGGCCAGTTTCTTGATTGACCAATGGCGGATGTCGCAATGATCGGTGTCTGCGTTAGTTCCTGCGGGTGCATTGGCCGACCATGACTGGCCAGAAACCGCGGCGAGGCAACGATCACCCGTCGAACCTCCCCTACCCGAATCGCATGCTGATTGCTGTCGGGCAGCTCACCGATGCGTACCGCTACATCGATCCCCTCCTCCACCACACTGACCACTCGATCAACCAGCAGCGCATTAATCGACACCTCCGGGAATTGCGTCAGAAAACTCACCATCAGCGGTGTAACGAACAAATCTCCAAACAAAACAGGCGCAGTAATCGTCAACTGCCCACGTGGTTGGGCATGGCTTCCTGCTGCCGAGTCCTCGGCCTCCTGCACCTCGGCAAGGATTCTTCGACAGTCTTCCAGATAACGCTGGCCCGCTTCAGTCAAATGCACGCTGCGCGTGGTACGCACAAGTAACGGTGTGCCGATTCGCCTTTCCAACGCCGCCACCGCCCGCGTGACACTGGCAGCCGACATGCCCAAACGCCGCGCCACCGCCGAAAAGCCCTGCTCCTGGGCAACAGCGGCAAAGACCTGCATTTCCTGGAAGCGATCCATGAGCGTGTCCTCGACTCAAATAAAAAAATCGCAACCGGAGGCTGCGATTTTTAAAGGTTCCATCAGTTGTGGATAACTTATTCCACAGTCACCGATTTTGCCAGGTTGCGCGGCTGGTCAACGTCAGTGCCCTTTAGCACGGCCACGTAGTACGACAGCAGTTGCAATGGGACGGTGTAGAGGATTGGCGACAGGATGTCGTGGATGTGTGGCATCTGCACCACGTGCGTGCCTTCACCGTTGGTCATGCCGGCCTTCTCGTCGGCGAAGACGATCAGCTCGCCACCACGGGCACGGACTTCCTGAAGGTTGGACTTCAGCTTCTCCAGCAACTCGTTGTTTGGCGCCACAGTCACCACGGGCATGTCGTTATCCACAAGCGCCAACGGACCATGTTTCAGCTCGCCGGCCGGGTAGGCTTCGGCGTGGATATAGGAGATTTCCTTGAGCTTGAGTGCGCCTTCCATCGCCACCGGGAATTGCGCGCCGCGGCCGAGGAACAGCGTGTGGTTCTTCTCGGCGAACAGCTCGGCGATTTTCTCCACCGTGCTGTCCATTGCCAGTGCCTCGCCCAAACGGGTTGGCAGGCGACGCAGTTCTTCGACCAACCTGGCTTCAACGCCGTCGGCCAAGGTACCGCGTACCTGACCCAGGGACAGGGTCAGCAACAACAAGCCTACCAGCTGGGTGGTGAACGCTTTGGTCGAAGCCACGCCGATTTCGCGGCCGGCCTGGGTTAGCAGCGTCAGATCGGACTCACGCACAAGGGAGCTGATACCGACGTTGCAGATGGCCAAGCTGGCGAGAAAGCCCAGTTCCTTGGCGTTACGCAGAGCAGCCAGGGTGTCGGCGGTTTCGCCGGACTGGGAAATGGTGACGAACAGGGTATCGGGTTGCACCACGACCTTGCGGTAGCGGAACTCGCTGGCGACTTCGACCTGGCAAGGGATACCGGCCAGTTCTTCGAGCCAGTAACGGGCGACCATGCCAGCGTGATAGCTGGTGCCGCAAGCGACGATCTGCACGTTGCGCACTTTGGCGAACAACTCTGCCGCCTGTGGGCCGAATGCCTGCACCAACACTTGATTCTGGCTGATGCGACCTTCCAGGGTGCGCTGCACCACGGACGGTTGTTCGTGGATCTCCTTGAGCATGAAATGGCGGAACTCGCCTTTCTCCGCTGCTTCGGCGCCATCGCGATATTGCACGGCTTCGCGCTCGACGGCCTGGCCGTTGACGTCCCAGATCTGCACGCTGTCGCGACGAATTTCCGCAATATCACCTTCTTCCAGGTACATGAAGCGGTCAGTAACCTGGCGCAGGGCCAACTGGTCGGAGGCCAGGAAGTTTTCACCCAGGCCCAGACCGATCACCAGTGGGCTACCGCTACGGGCTGCCACCAGGCGATCCGGTTGCCGGGCACTGATTACCGCCAGGCCATAAGCACCGTGCAGCTCTTTGACTGTCGCCTTGAGGGCAACGGAAAGATCACGCAGTTCGTTGAGTTTGTGGTTCAGCAAATGGGCGATGACTTCAGTGTCGGTATCCGACGTAAAGACATGGCCCAAGGCTTTGAGCTGCTCGCGCAGCGCTTCATGGTTCTCGATGATGCCGTTATGCACCACCGCCAGATCACCTGAAAAATGCGGATGCGCGTTTCGCTCGCTCGGAGCGCCGTGGGTTGCCCAGCGGGTATGGGCGATACCCAAGCGACCGGCCAGGGCTTCTTCATTCAAGGCTTGCTCCAACTCGCTGACCTTGCCCGGACGACGCAGGCGCTGGAGTTTTTCGTCATTGGTATAAACCGCCACACCGGCACTGTCATACCCGCGGTACTCAAGACGCTTGAGGCCTTCGACCAGGATGGCGGTGATGTTACGTTCTGCGACTGCGCCAACAATTCCACACATGTTATTTCTCCTGACTGATGGCCGCGCAAATCAGCGTGATGCCACGGGCCTGAATCTGATCCCGTGCCTCAAGCGGCAGGCGATCATCGGTAATTAGGGTATGGACACTGCTCCAGGGCAGTTCCAGGTTGGGAATCTTGCGGCCGATCTTGTCGGCTTCCACCATCACCACCACTTCGCGCGCCACTTCGGCCATGACCCGGCTCAATCCCAGCAACTCATTGAAAGTCGTCGTGCCACGCACCAGATCAATGCCATCGGCACCGATGAACAACTGGTCGAAGTCGTAAGAGCGTAGTACCTGCTCGGCAACCTGCCCTTGAAAGGACTCGGAGTGCGGGTCCCAGGTGCCGCCGGTCATCAGCAGCACTGGCTCATGCTCGAGCTCGCTCAGGGCATTGGCGACATGCAGGGAATTGGTCATCACCACCAGACCCGGTTGTTGGCCGAGTTCCGGGATCATCGCAGCGGTGGTGCTGCCACTGTCAATGATGATGCGCGCATGCTCGCGAATCCGCGTCACTGCAGCACGGGCGATCGCTTGCTTGTATTTGGAGACAGGCTGACTGAGATCGGCCACCAGTTCCTGGGGCATAGTGATCGCACCGCCATAACGACGCAGCAGCAAACCGTTGCTTTCAAGCGCTGCCAAATCCTTGCGAATCGTAACTTCGGAGGTTTCGAAGCGCTTGGCCAGTTCGTCCACACTGACTTCGCCTTGCTCGTTAAGCAAGGCCAGGATGTTGTGGCGGCGTTGAGGTGTGTTGCGCTTCGACATGGTTAAGTAAGTTTCGATTCGAAAGATAACGTAAGCAATCAAAACCTATCATTGAAACTTCGTCAAGCGCGAGGCGATAAAAAGTTCTGTGGATAAAAGCTTCGCGGGCAAGACCACTCCCCAAGGCATGTTGATAACCCTGTGGGAGCGGGCTTGCCCGCGAATACGATGGATCAGCCTGTGCGTAACTTCAGCTCAGTATCGATATGTGGATAACTCAGCTTTTCTTGACCTTCTCCGGCCGTTTCCAGCCATCGATGTTCTTCTGGCGTGCGCGCCCCACCGCCAACTGGGATTTATCCACAGTGGAGGTAATGGTTGAACCGGCTGCGGTCGTCGCACCGTCGAGGATATCCACAGGCGCTACCAACGAGTTGTTGGACCCGATGAAAACATCTTCGCCCAATACCGTTTTCCACTTGTTGGCGCCATCGTAGTTGCAAGTGATGGTGCCGGCGCCGATGTTGGTGCGTGCGCCAATTTCGGCATCGCCCAGATACGTCAGATGGCCAGCCTTGGCGCCTTCGCCCAAGTGCGCATTTTTCAGTTCGACAAAGTTACCCACATGCGCCCGTGCTTCCAGCACCGTACCGGGACGCAAACGCGCAAACGGCCCGGCATCGCTGCCTTCACCGAGAATTGCGCCTTCGATATGGCTGTTCGCCTTGATTACCACGCCTTTTCGCAGGGTGCTGTCCTTGATCACGCAGTTCGGGCCAATCACCACGTCATCTTCGATGACAACCTTGCCTTCAAGAATCACGTTGATATCGATCAGCACGTCACGGCCAACGGTTACTTCACCGCGAACGTCAAAACGTGCGGGGTCGCGCAGGGTTACGCCCTGGGCCATCAAGCGGCGACCGGCGCGCAACTGATAGTGACGCTCAAGCTCGGAAAGCTGCTTGCGGTCGTTGGCGCCCTGCACTTCCATGGCGTCGTGGGGTTGCTCGGTGGCCACCACCAGACCGTCGCTGACCGCCATGGCGATCACGTCGGTGAGGTAATACTCGCCTTGGGCATTATTGTTGGAGAGCCGGCTCATCCATCCGCCAAGACTTTCGAAAGGCAAGGCCAGAATACCGGTATTGCCTTCGGTGATCGCGCGCTCGGCTTCATTGGCATCTTTCTGCTCGACGATGGCAGTGACCTGTCCGTCGGCGCCTCGAACGATGCGGCCATAGCCGGTTGGGTCCTCCAGCTCGACCGTCAGCAGCCCCAGTTGCTGGGGCGCCACTTTCTTGAGCAGACGCTGCAGGGTGTCCACTTCAATCAGCGGAACATCCCCGTAAAGAATCAGCACGGTATCGGCTTTGATGAAGGGAACGGCCTGGGCGACAGCATGGCCAGTGCCCAACTGTTTGTCCTGAAGGACGAAATTCAAATCGTCGGCGGCCAGGCGTTCACGTACTGCCTCGGCACCATGACCGATCACCACATGGATGCGCTGTGGATCGAGTTGCCGAGCGCTGTGGATAACATGGCCGAGCATCGAGTTGCCGGCAATCGGGTGCAAGACTTTCGGCAAGGCCGAACGCATGCGCGTACCTTGGCCAGCAGCGAGAATAACGATTTCAAGAGACATGACTGGCTACCAATCCTGGGTGGTCAGCGGCTGCGACCATAGTGATGAAAGTCGGAAAAGAAAAAAGGGTAGCCGAGGCTACCCTTTTTTATCAATCACACAACAAGCTGGCCTTAATGGCCGAACTTCTTGCGGATCTGCTGGACGGTGCGCAGCTGAGCTGCAGCCTCGGCCAGACGTGCGGCAGCAGAACCGTAATCGAATTCCGCGCCCCGCTCATGCAAGGCCTTCTCGGCAGCCTTAACGGCTTCCTGAGCGGAGGCTTCGTCCAGGTCGGCAGCCCGTTGCACGGTGTCGGCAAGAACCTTGACCATGTTCGGCTGAACCTCGAGGAAACCACCGGAGATGTAATACACCTCCTCTTCCCCGCCCTGCTTGATCAGGCGGATCGGACCCGGCTTGAGATTGGTGATCAGCGGCGCGTGACCCAGGGCGATACCAAGATCACCCAGTGCACCGTGCGCAACCACCATCTCGACCAGACCGGAAAAGATTTCCCCTTCCGCGCTGACGATATCGCAATGGACTGTCATAGCCATCTGATTGCCTCAACCTAAATTAGCGCCCGTTGCCGGGCGCCGGGATTACAGTTTCTTGGCTTTCTCGATCGCTTCTTCGATGCCGCCAACCATGTAGAACGCTTGTTCTGGCAGGTGGTCGTAGTCACCGTTGAGGATGCCTTTGAAGCCAGCAATGGTGTCTTTCAGGGAAACGTATTTACCCGAAGCACCGGTGAAGACTTCAGCCACGAAGAACGGCTGCGACAAGAAACGCTGGATTTTACGAGCACGGTTTACCAACTGCTTGTCGGCTTCCGACAGCTCGTCCATACCCAGGATCGCAATGATGTCCTTCAGTTCTTTGTAACGTTGCAGCACGTACTGAACACCACGAGCAGTCTCGTAGTGGTCGTTGCCGATCACGTTAGGGTCCAGCTGACGCGAAGTCGAGTCCAGTGGGTCTACCGCTGGGTAGATACCCAGGGAAGCGATGTCACGGGACAGAACGACGGTGGCGTCCAAGTGGGCAAACGTGGTCGCTGGCGACGGGTCAGTCAAGTCGTCCGCTGGTACGTATACGGCCTGGATCGAAGTAATCGAACCTTGCTTGGTCGAAGTGATGCGCTCTTGCAGCACGCCCATCTCTTCAGCCAGGGTCGGCTGGTAACCTACTGCCGAAGGCATACGGCCCAGCAGTGCGGATACTTCGGTACCGGCCAGGGTGTAACGATAGATGTTGTCGACGAACAGCAGAACGTCGTTACCTTCGTCACGGAACTTCTCGGCCATGGTCAGGCCGGTCAGGGCTACGCGCAGACGGTTTCCCGGCGGCTCGTTCATCTGACCGTAAACCAGTGCCACTTTGTCCAGAACGTTGGAATCCTTCATCTCGTGGTAGAAGTCGTTACCCTCACGAGTACGCTCACCCACACCGGCGAACACGGAATAACCGCTGTGCTCGATGGCGATGTTACGGATCAGTTCCATCATGTTTACGGTCTTGCCTACACCGGCACCACCGAACAGACCGACTTTACCGCCCTTGGCGAACGGGCAAACCAGGTCGATAACCTTGATGCCTGTTTCCAGCAGCTCGTTGCCACCGGCTTGTTCTGCGAAGGAAGGTGCAGGACGGTGAATGCCCCAGCGCTCTTCTTCGCCGATCGGACCGGCTTCGTCAATCGGGTTGCCCAGTACGTCCATGATCCGGCCCAGGGTCGCTTTACCGACCGGTACGGAGATGGCTGCGCCAGTGTTGTTGACGTCCAGACCGCGCTTCAAGCCTTCGGTGGAGCCCATCGCAATGGTACGAACCACGCCGTCGCCCAGCTGCTGCTGAACTTCGAGAGTGGTTTCGGCGCCTTGAACTTTCAAGGCGTCGTAGATGCTCGGTACGCTGTCGCGTGGAAATTCCACGTCGATAACGGCGCCGATGATTTGAACGATACGTCCGCTACTCATAGCTGGATCCTCTGAATATTTGAACCGTTAAACCGCGGCAGCGCCGCCGACGATTTCCGAGATCTCTTGGGTGATCGCAGCCTGACGCGCCTTGTTGTAGACCAGCTGCAAATCGCTGATCAAATCACCGGCGTTGTCGGTAGCGTTCTTCATCGCGATCATCCGCGCAGCTTGTTCAGCCGCGTTGTTCTCGACCACCGCCTGGTACACCTGCGACTCCACGTAACGCACCATCAGGCCGTCAAGCAGCTCTTTGGCGTCCGGTTCGTAGAGATAGTCCCAGTGGTGCTTGAGTTCTTGATCCGGGGTTGCCACCAGCGGAACCAATTGTTCCACGGTAGGCTGTTGCGTCATGGTGTTGATGAACTTGTTGGACACTACGGACAAGCGGTCAATACGGCCGTCCAGATAAGCATCCAGCATCACCTTGACGCTGCCGATCAGATCATTGATCGACGGCTCTTCACCCAGGTGGCTGATAGCTGCAACGACGTTACCGCCGAAGTTGCGGAAGAAAGCCGCACCCTTGCTACCAATCACACACAGATCGATCTCGACGCCGTTTTCGCGGTTTACCGCCATGTCCTTGACCAGGGCCTTGAACAGGTTGGTGTTCAAGCCACCGCACAGACCACGGTCACTGCTCACCACAACATAACCAACGCGCTTGACTTCACGGTCGATCATGAACGGATGGCGGTATTCCGGGTTGGCGTTGGCCAGATGCCCAATTACCTGGCGGATACGCTCCGCATAAGGACGGCTAGCAGCCATGCGCATTTGTGCCTTGCGCATTTTGCTGACCGCCACTTTTTCCATGGCGCTGGTAATTTTTTGCGTGCTTTTGATGCTCGCAATCTTACTGCGAATCTCTTTTGCGCCTGCCATGTAACACCTATCAGGTTAGCAAGCGGGAGCCTTGCGGCTCCCGCTGCGGCTTACCAGGTTTGGGTGGCCTTGAACTTCTCGATACCGGCTTTCAGGCCGCCATCGATCTCGTCATTGAAGTCACCCTTCACGTTGATCTTGGCCATCAAATCGGCGTGATCGCGGTTGAAGTAAGCAATCAGCGCTTGCTCGAAGCTGCCGATCTTGGTGATTTCAACGTCAGTCAGGAACCCACGCTCAGCGGCATACAGCGACAGCGACATGTCGGCGATCGACATTGGCGCGTATTGCTTCTGCTTCATCAGCTCGGTAACGCGCTGACCATGCTCAAGTTGCTTACGGGTCGCTTCGTCCAGGTCAGAAGCGAACTGGGCGAATGCCGCCAGTTCACGGTACTGAGCCAGAGCGGTACGGATACCACCGGACAGCTTCTTGATGATCTTGGTCTGAGCGGCACCACCCACACGGGATACCGAAACACCGGCGTTCACTGCAGGGCGGATGCCCGAGTTGAACATGGCCGATTCCAGGAAGATCTGACCGTCGGTGATGGAAATCACGTTGGTCGGAACGAACGCGGAAACGTCGCCAGCCTGGGTTTCGATGATCGGCAGAGCGGTCAGGGAACCGGTTTTGCCGGTCACTGCGCCGTTGGTGAACTTCTCTACGTACTCTTCCGAAACGCGGGATGCGCGCTCCAGCAGACGGGAGTGGAGATAGAACACGTCGCCTGGGTAAGCTTCACGGCCCGGTGGACGGCGCAGCAGCAGGGAAATCTGGCGGTAAGCCACTGCTTGCTTGGACAGATCGTCATAAACGATCAGCGCGTCTTCACCGCGGTCACGGAAGTATTCGCCCATGGTGCAACCGGAGTACGGTGCCAGGAACTGCAGTGCAGCCGATTCGGAAGCACTGGCAGCAACGATGATGGTGTTAGCCAGTGCACCGTTTTCTTCCAGCTTGCGAACAACGTTGGCGATGGTCGATTGTTTCTGACCGATCGCTACGTAGACGCAGAAAATGCCGCTGTCTTTCTGGTTGATGATCGCGTCGATCGCCAGAGCGGTTTTACCGATCTGACGGTCACCGATGATCAGCTCGCGCTGGCCACGGCCGACAGGGATCATGGCATCGACAGCCTTGTAGCCAGTCTGTACAGGCTGGTCTACCGACTTACGCCAGATCACGCCTGGAGCAACTTTCTCGACCGCGTCGGTCTCGGTGTTGTTCAGCGGACCTTTGCCGTCAACTGGGTTACCCAGTGCGTCGACTACGCGACCCAGCAGTTCCTTACCAACCGGAACTTCCAGGATGCGGCCAGTGCACTTGGCGCTCATGCCTTCAGCCAGACTGGTGTATGCGCCCAGTACAACGGCACCTACGGAGTCTTGCTCCAGGTTGAGGGCCATACCGTAGACGCCGCCCGGAAACTCGATCATCTCGCCATACATTACGTCGGCCAGACCGTGAATCCGCACGATGCCGTCAGATACGCTGACGACAGTGCCTTCGTTACGGGCTTGGGAGGTCACATCGAGCTTGTCGATGCGGCCCTTGATAATTTCACTTATTTCGGAAGGATTGAGTTGCTGCATTGCTCTGCTGCCCCTTCAAACTCAAGATTTCAATGCTTCGGCAAGTTTCGCGATTTTGCCGCGAATCGAGCCATCGATAACCAGGTCGCCGGCGCGGATAACAACGCCCCCAATAAGGGACTTGTCTTCCTCGACTTGCAGGCGCACTTCCCGGTTGAGTCGTGCACTGAGAACCTTGGCGAGTTTGTCTTGCTGTTCTTGGTTCAATGCGAATGCACTGGTGACTTCAACGTCTACCGACTTCTCTTGCTCAGCCTTGTACAGGTCAAACAGAGCGGCGATCTCCGGCAACAGCAGGAGACGGTCGTTTTCGGCAACGACGTTAATGAAGTTCTGTGCCTTGGCATCAAACTTGTCGCCGCACACGTCAATGAACGTGGCGGCCTTTTCTGCGCTCGTCAGTCGCGGGGCCTTGAGCACGCGCTGCATGGTGTCGTCTTCCGACACCGCTGCTGCCAGGCCGAGCATGGCTGACCAATTGGCCAGTTGCTGGTGGGCCTGAGCGTGCTCGAAGGCCGCCTTAGCGTAAGGTCGGGCCAACGTGGTCAGTTCTGCCATGATCGCCCTCGCTTAGATTTCAGCAGCCAGTTGGTTAACCAGCTCTGCGTGCGCGTTTTGATCGATTGTGGCACCCAGGATCTTCGCGGCACCGCCAACGGCCAGGCTACCCACTTGGGCGCGCAGCGCGTCTTTGACGCTGTTCAGTTCCTGTTCGATCTCGGCCTGAGCCTGAGCCTTCACACGGTCAGCTTCGACGCGAGCCTGTTCACGGGCTTCGTCGACAATCTGAGAACCGCGTTTCTTGGCTTGCTCGATGATTTCAGCTGCCTGAGCTTTCGCTTCGCGCAGTTGATGACCCGCTTTCTCTTGGGCCAACTCCAGGTCGCGAGCTGCTCGGCTGGCAGCGTCCAGTCCATCCGCGATCTTCTTTTGACGTTCGTGCAGTGCCGTGATGACCGGAGGCCATACGAACTTCATGCAGAACAGTACAAAAATGAGGAACGCAACGGACTGGCCAATCAGGGTCGCATTAATGTTCACGCCAACACCTCGCAGTTACGTTGTCCATCACATCAAATCACTCGGAAGATCCGAGTAATTAGCCAGCGATCTGACCAACGAACGGGTTCGCAAAGGTGAAGAACAGAGCGATACCAACACCGATCATGGTTACGGCGTCGAGCAGACCGGCAACGATGAACATTTTAACTTGCAGCATTGGAACCATTTCTGGCTGACGCGCTGCGCCTTCCAGGAACTTGCCGCCCAGCAGGCCGAAACCAATTGCGGTACCCAGTGCGCCCAGGCCGATCAACAGTGCAACAGCGATAGCGGTTAGACCAACTACAGTTTCCATCTTTCCTCCCGACTTTTACGTCGTATGGTTTAGGTTTTTTAGATTAAAGCGGTAAAACAAATCGTTTCAGAGCCCCCAAGGACTCCCCTCCCGTTTGACCGGGAGGGACATCAGACTAGTCGAGACTGGCCTTAATGGTTTTCTTCGTGCGCCATCGACAGGTAGACGATGGTCAGCATCATGAAGATGAACGCCTGCAGGGTGATGATCAGGATGTGGAACACTGCCCACGCCCACTGCAGAACAACGCCCAGGCCGCTGAGCCAGAGCAGGCCGCTGCCGAACATCACAGCGATCAGGATGAACACCAGTTCGCCGGCATACATGTTGCCGAACAGACGCAGAGCCAGGGAAATCGGCTTGGCGATCAGGGTCACGAATTCCAGCAGGAAGTTCACCGGGATCAGCAGGGCCTGAACGAAGATGTTCTTGCTGCCGAACGGGTGCAGGGTCAGCTCGCCGATGAAACCGCCGAGGCCCTTGACCTTGATGCTATAGAAAATGATCAGTGCGAAAACCGAGAACGCCATGCCCAGGGTCGCGTTCGGGTCGGTGGTCGACACGGCACGGAACGGGATGTGTGCATCGCCGGAGATCATGATGGCCAGCTGAGGAATCCAGTCGACCGGTACCAGGTCGACGGCGTTCATCAGGAACACCCAGACGAAGATGGTCAGTGCCAGCGGTGCGATCACCGGGCTACGGCCATGGAAGCTGTCTTTCACGCTGCCATCGACGAATTCGACCAATACTTCAACGAAGTTCTGCAAAGCACCTGGCTGACCGGAAGTCGCCTTCTTTGCCGCCATGCGGAAAAGAAGAACGAAGATCAGACCCAATGCGACCGACCAGCCGAGGGTATCGACATGGAAAGCCCAAAAGCCCATTTCCTTGGCTTCTGCTGCGGTGTGGGCAAAGCCCCAGCCGCCGGTAGGGTGCTGACCGAAAGTCAGGTTCTGCAAGTGGTGCTGGATATAGCCCGAAGCGGTTGTTTCTGCCATGGTTGCCTCAAACGCCCTAAGGTCTCGAAAGTCTTGTTCTCATCAGCAGGGGAGCGAACCAGCTGACCGACTGAGTCAGCACGAAGGCACCGAATACTGCGATCGGCGCCAATGGCTTCACACCTGCAAACACCAGTGCAAACAGCACTGCCGTCAAAATCAGTTTGCCCGCCTCGCCGGCATAAAAAGACCGGACGATGGCTTGAGCTGCTCGGGCGCCGGAAAACCGAAATGCCCTGTGAGCGAAATAAACATTGGGAAGCAAGGCTATCAGGCCTCCGCAAAGTCCCGAGTACCCGGCAACGACTCCATACCATTGCCAGAGCGCCAGAGCGGCAATGAGCAAAATGACAAATTGAGCCATTAACACCGGGAAAACCGCGAGGCGATGGAACGGCAAGCGGTTTGGCGTGCGGGTTTCCATCACTATTGCTCTCCAATGGTCGGCTGCCGAAATGCAATAACTTGGCATAATTTGTGCCGACAAAATGCGCGCAGAGTATAGGGGCGGTTCTGCCCCTATTCAACTGTCAGGTAGTGATTTCCGACTGCGCGCTACATGAGGAAATGTTTCAGCGAATATGTGCGAGCACGCCTTGAAGCTCATCCAGGGAGTTGTAGCCAATCACCAACTGCCCTTTTCCCTTCTTCCCGTGGCGGATCTGCACCGCAGAGCCTAGGCGCTCGGCCAGACGCTGCTCCAATCGTGCGATATCCGGGTCTGGTTTTACGGGTTCGACGGGCTCGGGTTTGCCACTCAACCACTGACGAACCAGTGCCTCGGTTTGGCGCACGGTGAGTCCGCGTGCGACAACATGTCGCGCCCCTTCAACCTGTTGATTGTCCGGCAAACCGAGCAAAGCACGGGCATGACCCATTTCCAGATCGCCATGGGACAGCATGGTCTTTATGACTTCCGGTAACGAGATCAGGCGCAGCAGGTTGGCCACGGTCACCCGGGACTTACCGACGGCTTCGGCCACCTGTTGCTGGGTCAACTGAAACTCCTGCTGCAGACGCTGCAAGGCCATCGCCTCTTCAATCGGATTCAGGTCTTCGCGCTGGATGTTCTCGATCAGCGCGATGGCGATCGCGGTTTCATCGGGCACGTCGCGAACCATCGCAGGGATGGTTTCCTGCCCGGCTTGCTGGCTGGCACGCCAGCGGCGTTCGCCAGCAATGATTTCAAAACGGCCGCTGCCAATCGGGCGAACCACGATGGGCTGCATGACGCCCTGAGCCTTGATTGACTGCGCCAGTTCTTCCAGCGCCTGGGGATCCATGTCCCGACGTGGCTGGTATTTGCCGCGCTGTAGCAGGTCCAGTGGCAGATGTTGCAGCTCACGCTGATCGGCTTGTGCCGCTTGTTCTTCCAGCGAGCTGACAGTCGGACCACTCAGCAGTGCATCCAGTCCACGTCCGAGACCTCGTTTCTTGACGGCCATGGGGATTCCTTAAGTTGCCTGAGCTGCGGCGATGCGTGAGTTTTTACGCTGACGACGAACCATTTCGCCGGCCAGAGCCAGATAGGCTACAGCGCCGCGCGATGCTTTGTCGTACGCCAACGCCGGCATACCGTAGCTTGGGGCTTCGGCCAGTCGAATGTTGCGCGGAATGACCGTGTCGTAGAGCTGATCACCGAAGTGTTCCTTGAGCTGCGCCGACACATCGTTCATCAGGCTCAGGCGCGGGTCGTACATCGTCCGCAACAGGCCCTCGACCTTGAGGTTCGGGTTCAGCAACTCGGCGATGCGCTTAATGTTATCCACAAGGTCACTCAAGCCTTCGAGTGCAAAATACTCGCACTGCATGGGGATAATCACCCCGTCCGCGGCAACCAATGCGTTCAAGGTGAGCATCGAAAGCGACGGCGGGCAGTCGATCAGGATGTAATCGTAGTTTTCACGGATCGGCGCCAGTGCACTGCGCAGGCGGCTTTCCTTCATCTGCATTTCCAGCAAAACCACTTCGGCGGCCGTCAGGTCGCGGTTGGCCGGTAACAGCTGGTAACCACCGTGCTCCGAGTAATGCATGGCCTGGGCCAGATCGCACTCGCCGATCAGCAGGTCATAGACCGAGTTTTCCAGGCCGTGTTTATCCACACCGCTACCCATGGTGGCGTTGCCCTGTGGATCGAGATCGATCAACAACACCCGGCGCTTGGTTGCGACGAGAGATGCTGCGAGGTTGATGCAGGTGGTGGTCTTGCCCACACCACCCTTTTGGTTCGCTATCGCGAATACCTTAGCCATTCTTGCTTGTGTTCCCAATCATGCCGTGCGGCGCAGTATCAGCAGATGGCGTTGGCCTTGGCAACCGGGTACGGCCAGGGCGTGTTCGCTATCGAGGTGGAAGTCTGTCGGCAATGCTACCAGCTCATCGGCGGGATGAACGCCCTTCATTGCCAGCCAACGTGTATCGGTGTCCCCGAGGTGACGCGTCCAGTTGGTGAAGTTCTCCATGCTGCTGAACGCCCGGGAAATGATCCCGTTGAACGGCTGAGCTGGCTGGAAAGCTTCGACGCGACTGTGGATAACTTGCAGGTTATCCAGTTTGAGTTCGAGTTTGACCTGGGTCAGGAAGCGGGTTTTCTTGCCGTTGCTGTCCAGGCAGGTGACTTGAGACTGCGGAAACAGGATCGCCAGTGGAATACCCGGCATACCGCCGCCACTGCCAACGTCCAGCCAGCGGCCGTTTTCGATGAACGACATCACACTCAAGCTATCGAGCAAATGACGGGACACCATTTCGTCCGGATCGCGCACCGCGGTCAGGTTGTAAGCCTTGTTCCATTTGATCAACAGGGCCAGATAACCCAGCAATTGCGCGTGCTGGGTTTCTGTCAGCGTGACACCGAGCTGGCGAGCGCCTGTGGATAACTCTTCGGCATGTTGCGAGGTGACCAACGAACTCAAGCGCTTTGCTCCAACTGACGGCCCGCGCCGCGTTTTTTCAAATGAATCATCAACAGCGAAATCGCCGCTGGGGTAACGCCCGGAATACGCGACGCCTGGCCCAGGGTTTCCGGACGGGTCGCACCGAGCTTGCTCTGGATCTCTTTGGAGAGACCGGAAATGTTCGTGTAATCGATATCCACAGGCAATTTTGTGTCTTCGCTGGCGCGCAGACGGGCGATTTCATCCTGTTGACGATCGATGTAACCAGCATATTTGGTCTTGATTTCGACCTGTTCGGCGACCTGTGGATCTTCTGCGCCCTCACCGGTTACGGCGATCAGACCAGCGTAGTCGATTTCCGGACGGCTCAAGAGGTTGAGCAAGTTGTATTCGTGGGTCAGCGGCGTGCCGAATTTTTCGGCAATCGCGTCGCCCTGCGCAGTACCGGGGCGAACCCAGGTGCTTTTCAGTCGCTGTTCTTCCTGCGCGATGCTTTCGCGTTTTTTGCTGAACGCGGCCCAACGCTCGTCATCGACCAGACCCAGTTCCCGACCTTTTTCGGTCAAGCGCAGGTCGGCGTTGTCTTCACGCAGAATCAGGCGGTACTCGGCGCGGGATGTGAACATTCGGTATGGCTCTTGGGTGCCGAGCGTAATCAGGTCGTCAACCAACACCCCGATGTACGCCTCATCGCGACGTGGACACCAGGCGTCTTTGCCTTGTGCACGCAGCGCGGCGTTGGTTCCGGCCAACAAACCCTGGGCGCCGGCTTCTTCGTAACCGGTGGTGCCGTTGATCTGTCCGGCAAAGAACAGGCCGCCGATGACCTTGGTTTCCAGGCTGTACTTCAGATCACGTGGATCGAAGTAGTCATATTCGATGGCGTATCCTGGACGCACGATGTGCGCGTTTTCCATGCCGCGGATCGATTGCACGATCTGCAATTGCACATCGAACGGCAGGGATGTGGATATCCCGTTCGGATACAGCTCGTTTGTGGTCAGGCCTTCCGGCTCGATGAAGACCTGATGGCTTTGCTTGTCGGCAAAACGATGAATCTTGTCTTCGATCGACGGGCAATAACGCGGGCCGATGCCTTCGATCTCACCGGCAGCGGAATACATCGGCGAACGGTCGAGGTTCGCGGCAATGATTTCGTGAGTGCGTGCATTGGTGTGGGTAATCCAGCAGCTGACCTGTCGCGGATGCTGCTCTTTGGACCCCATGAACGACATCACCGGAATCGGCGTATCGCCTGCTTGCTCGGTCATCACGGAAAAATCCACAGACCGTGCGTCGATACGCGGCGGTGTTCCGGTTTTCAGGCGACCAACACGCAGTGGCAATTCCCGAAGACGTTGAGCTAGCGCAATCGATGGCGGATCACCAGCGCGACCGCCGGAGAAATTCTGCAAACCGATGTGGATAAGTCCACCAAGGAAGGTACCTGTGGTCAAAACCACCGAATCGGCGAGAAAACGCAGACCCATTTGAGTAACCACACCGCGTACTTGGTCCTGCTCGACGATCAGATCATCGGCGGCTTGTTGAAATATCCACAGGTTCGGCTGGTTTTCCAGGATTTCGCGGACAGCGGCTTTATACAGAACCCGGTCGGCCTGAGCGCGAGTTGCGCGCACGGCTGGACCTTTGCGGCTGTTCAATACGCGAAATTGAATGCCACCTTTATCGGTAGCCATGGCCATCGCGCCACCAAGGGCGTCGATTTCCTTGACCAGATGGCTTTTGCCGATTCCGCCAATGGCCGGGTTGCAACTCATGGCACCGAGGGTTTCCACGTTATGCGTCAGCAATAGGGTCTTGACCCCCATACGTGCTGAGGCCAGTGCTGCCTCGGTACCGGCATGACCGCCGCCGATGACGATCACTTCAAAACGGGAAGGGAAATCCACCACGCACCTCGTGCCTGCTTAAGTAGGTAATTCAGGAATAGTTTGAGCTCAGGTTTCTGGACCTGGTCGACAAGTATAGGGACTTCGCCCTTCCTAAAGAACCCTTTGCACAAAATTTAACCAGCTGTGGAAAAGTGGCGGTTATAGAAATTAAAAAGAGAGAAATTTATTAAATCTTTGTTTTTATGTTTATTTCTACTGACCGACCTTTCTGTGGATAGATTTCTACAGCCCACTAAATACGTTGTGTACAGAGATTCAAAACCCTGTGGTCATGTGCCAATGAGGCCCTTGGATAACCGGTTTAAGCCTGTGGATGAATGGGGTGCTTATCCACAGGGTCGGTTATCTTCAGTTTTGAGGCCCTGTTATCAACTGCCCTTAGCCGCGGTTATTAACAGGGCTTAATCCACAGAAAAGCGTCGATCGAAGGAAATTCGGGCAAGGAAAAACCGCTCAAGCAGAAAAATCTGCTCGGCACTGGAGGGGATGGTTTTGGAAATGGAGGGGGCAGACAGGCCAGGACGGCCTGCCTGTAGATAACAGAAAGACTATTTACCGATGCAAAAGCTGGAAAAAATTCGTCCCAACAGGTCATCTGAGCTGAATGCACCGGTGATTTCTCCCAGCGACTGCTGAGCCTGGCGCAAATCCTCGGCAAGTAATTCGCCGGCACCCGCCAGGGTCAATTGCGCGCGGCCGTGCTCAAGGGACGCACTGGCATGACGCAATGCTTCCAGGTGGCGCCTGCGAGCACTGAAGCTGCTTTCCGAGGTCTGTTCGTAGCCCATGCAAGCCTTCAGGTGGTCGCGCAGCAACTCCAGGCCAACACCTGCAGACTTGGCGCTGAGGCTAATGGTGACGTGCCCGTCATCGCTGACTTCCAGGGCCATGGCCTCGCCTGTAAGGTCGGCTTTGTTGCGGATCAACGTGACTTTCGCCGGATCGGGGCGGGTTTCAAGGAACTCAGGCCATAGTGCGAAAGGATCGAGCGCTTCCGGCGCGGTTGCATCGACAACGAGCAGCACCCGATCGGCCTCGCCGATGGCTTTCAATGCCCGCTCCACTCCAATTTTTTCCACATGGTCATCGGTATCGCGCAACCCGGCGGTATCCACCACGTGCAGCGGCATGCCATCGATGTGGATATGTTCGCGAAGGACGTCCCGCGTGGTGCCGGCGATCTCGGTGACGATGGCCGCTTCACGGCCGGCCAGCGCATTGAGCAGGCTGGACTTACCCGCATTCGGACGACCGGCGATGACCACGGTCATGCCGTCGCGCAGCAAGGCGCCCTGTCCGGCCTCCCGCATCACGGTGGATAACTCATCGCGCACTTTGTCGAGCATGCCCAGTACGTGGCCGTCGGCCAGGAAGTCGATTTCCTCTTCCGGAAAATCGATCGCCGCTTCGACATAAATACGCAACCCGATGAGTTGTTCCGTGAGGTTATGCACACGAGCCGAAAAGGCGCCTTGCAGGGAGCGCAATGCGTTGCGAGCCGCCTGTGCAGAACTGGCTTCGATCAGGTCGGCGATGGCTTCGGCCTGGGCCAGGTCGAGCTTGTCGTTCAGGAATGCACGTTCGCTGAATTCTCCCGGTCGAGCCAGACGACAGCCGAGTTCAAGACAGCGTTGAAGCAGCATATCCAGGACAACCGGGCCTCCGTGCCCCTGTAACTCCAATACATCTTCGCCAGTGAAAGAGTTCGGTCCTGGAAAATACAACGCGATGCCCTGATCGAGCACTTCGTCGTTTTCACCAAGAAACGGTCCATAGTGAGCGAATCGCGGTTTGAGTACACGACCGCTAAAGGCCGTGGCCGCAACGCTGGCCAACGGCCCGGAAATACGGACAATGCCTACGCCGCCACGACCTTGAGCAGTGGCGACCGCGGCAATGGTTTCACGAGGAGCGCTCATAAACCGGTATCCAGACAAAAGTGACAGATAGCAAAACGCCCCACTAGGGGGCGTTCTGAGTGGTTATCCACAGTGTAAGTCAGGCAGTCGCTTTGGCAGCTGCTTCAATCTTACGAGTGATGTACCACTGTTGGGCGATCGACAGGCAGTTGTTCACTACCCAGTACAGCACCAGACCGGCCGGGAACCACAGGAAGAAGAAGGTGAAGATGATTGGCATCATCTTCATCACCTTGGCCTGCATTGGATCCGGTGGAGTCGGGTTCAGCTGCTGCTGGATGAACATGGTGGCGCCCATGATGATCGGCAGAATGAAGAACGGATCCTTGATCGACAGGTCAGTGATCCAAAGCATGAACGGCGCTTGGCGCATTTCAACGCTTTCCAGCAGAACCCAGTACAACGAAAGGAAAACCGGCATCTGCACGAGGATTGGCAAGCAACCACCCAGCGGATTGATCTTCTCTTTCTTGTACAGCTCCATCATGGCTTGCGACATTTTCTGCCGGTCATCGCCATGTTGCTCTTTCAGCGCAGCCAGTTTCGGTGCCACTGCACGCATGCGCGCCATGGATTTGTAGCTGGCAGCCGACAACGGGAAGAAGATCCCTTTGATCAGCATGGTCAGGAAAATGATCGACCAGCCCCAGTTACCCACAATGGCGTGGATATGTTGCAGCAACCAGAAGATAGGTTGAGCGATGAACCACAGAATGCCGTAGTCGACGGTCAGTTCAAGGCCTGGGGACAACTCTTTCAGCACAGCCTGGCTTTTCGGACCGGCGTACAAAGTAGCGCTGGTTTCAGCCTTCGCGCCCGGCGCAACGGTCAGAGACGGACCGGTGTAACCGATGATGTAGTTGCCTTTGCTGTCTTTACGGGTCTGGACGATGTTGTTTTCGCCCTTGGCCGGAATCCACGCGGTCACGAAGTAGTGTTGCAACCAGGCAACCCAACCACCGGTGACGGTTTCTTTCAGCTGAGCCTTGTCCATGTCGCTCATCGACACTTTCTTGTATGGCTCGTTACTTGTCCACAGGGCGGCGCCCAGGTAAGTCGCGGTGCCGGTGGCAGTGCTGGAAGACGGATCGGAGCTGGCGTCACGCTTCAACTGCGCGAACATCGCCCCGGACCAGGGCTGAGCGCTCTGGTTGTCGATCAGGTACGAAACGGTTACGTCATACAGGCCACGCTTCAGAGTGAAACGCTTGATGTAATTGACGCCGTCCTTGCTGAACTTCAGGTCCACGACCAATTGGTCCTGGCCGTCAGCCAGTTGATAAATCTTCTTCTCCGAGGAGTAAACAGGACGACCGGCAGGACTTGCGTCCGGGCCGTTGCTACCGATCAGGCCGCTTTGTGCCAGATAAGTGCGTTCGTTACCGTTGTCGAACAGCTGGAATGGAATTTCCGGATGGTCCTGACGACGTGGATACAGCGGCAGTTTCAGCTGGGCAACATCACCACCTTGTGGATCGATAGCCAGATCGAGCACATCCGTTTTGATCTGGATGAGATCGGTGCTTGCAGCTACCGGAGTTTCGGCAGGTGCGCTGGTATCGTTTGCGGCGTGTGGAATGTCGTCACTGACGGACGCTTTATTGCCAGTTGCCGTATCCGGGAGACCCGGCGCGGTCGTACTGGAAGCAACATTCTGAGTCGGCAAGGCAGCCTGGCCATAGTCCTGGTTCCATTTAAGAACAAGAACGTAGGACACGATTGCCAGGGCGACGATCAGGATCGTGCGTTTGATATCCATGATTACTCGGCCATCGAAGAAGAACGGGAGGTAGGGATAGGTGGAACCGGGTCATAACCACCGGGATTCCACGGATGACAGCGACCTAAACGACGAAAGGTCAGCCAGCCACCGCGCAGAAGGCCATGATTTTCGATGGCTTCCAACGCGTAGCAGGAACAACTGGGGTAGAAACGACAGTGACTGGCCATCAGGGGACTAATGGCATAGCGGTAAAACTGGATCGGAACGAGGGCCAGTTTACGCATCTGGACTGTCTACCCCTACAGTTTCGGTTTTGACTGCTGGTACCGGCGTGCTACGTGCCAGACGCTTCCAGAGTTTGCCGAAATGCTGAATCAATTCGGGGTTTTCTACGTCACCCAAACCTTTGCGCGCGACGATAACAATGTCCCAGCCGACCAGTAAATCCTGGTTGAGGCGAAACGATTCGCGCATCAGACGTTTGAGGCGATTGCGCTCGACGGAGAGCTTTACGCTCTTTTTCCCGATTACCAGCCCGAGACGGGGGTGATCAAGATCGTTGTTGCGCGCAAGGAGCAGGAGATTTTTCCCCGGAACCTTGCCGGTAGGGGAGTCAAAGACTGCCTTGAAATGCCGGGGTGTAAGCAGACGCTTTTCCCGACTGAAGTCCTGACTCACCTCCAGTGCCGGATTATCAAACTGCCAGACGCGCACGACCTTTGGCGCGACGACGCGACAGGACGGCACGACCGTTCTTGGTAGCCATGCGAGCACGGAAACCGTGGGTACGAGCGCGTTTGATAGTGCTTGGTTGGAAAGTACGTTTCATTGTCGTGTTACCTGGTTCGTCCACAACGGGCCGGAATGGCCCCCGTTTTAAGAGACCGGGGATTCTAGAGAAAGCAAGCCTCTAGGTCAATTTCCAACCAACGTTTCCTTATAAATAGATCTCCAGAGCGTCTACCTGGACTCTGACCCTTTGCCAGATATAAAAATAAAGAAGGAAAGTATTTAAAGCTTTTCTGTAAAGCTTATAAAAGCTAGGGGCACATTCATCTGTGGATAACTGGCTTGAGCCCTTATGCCACGAGCTGTACAGGGAATGACAACTACGGTGGAAAACCGTGTTGAGCCTGTGCTGCACTGTCGGAAAACCTGTGTGTGAAAAGTCGTTTTATCCACAGGCGGGTTATCCACCGAGTTTCGCCCCCAGTTGTGCAATGCCCTCAAGCCGGGTTATCCACAGAGCTTATGCACAGACCATTGGTCGTCTTTTTTTCGTATAAACCGCTGATTCTTATTGGTCGATGCCCCACCTACGTGTGGATAAGTCGGCGTCTGATCGTTACAATGGCCGCTTGTTTTTGCCTCACCGGCTTTCAACTTAGGGGATATCCGTGTCAGTGGAACTTTGGCAGCAGTGCGTGGAGCTTTTGCGCGATGAGCTGCCTGCCCAACAATTCAACACTTGGATCCGTCCACTACAGGTCGAAGCCGAAGGCGACGAGTTGCGTGTCTACGCGCCCAATCGTTTTGTCCTGGACTGGGTCAACGAAAAGTACCTGGGTCGCGTCCTGGAATTGCTGGATGAGCATGGCAACGGGATGGCGCCAGCGCTTTCCTTATTAATAGGCAGCAAACGCAGCTCGGCACCGCGTGCCGCTCCGAATGCTCCACTGGCTGCCGCTGCCGCTGCTTCCCAAGTCCAGACAGCTTCGGCCCAGATCACTGCGCCGGCACCCGCACCGACAACGACTCAAACCAAGCGCGCAACGCAAAAAGTTGCCGAGGTAATTGAGGAAGAGCCGTCGCGGGACAGTTTCGACCCGATGGCAGGGGCCAGCTCGCAGCAGGCTCCGGTTCGGGCGGAACAACGTACTGTGCAGGTGGAAGGCGCGCTCAAGCACACCAGCTACCTGAACCGCACCTTCACCTTTGAAAACTTCGTTGAGGGTAAATCCAACCAACTGGCCCGGGCGGCGGCCTGGCAGGTCGCGGATAACCCCAAACATGGCTATAACCCACTCTTCCTTTATGGTGGCGTAGGTTTGGGTAAAACCCACTTGATGCATGCTGTGGGTAACCATCTATTAAAGAAGAATCCGAATGCCAAGGTTGTTTACCTGCATTCCGAGCGCTTCGTGGCGGACATGGTCAAGGCTTTGCAGCTGAATGCGATCAACGAATTCAAACGTTTCTACCGCTCGGTGGATGCTTTGCTTATCGACGACATTCAGTTCTTTGCTCGCAAGGAACGCTCTCAGGAAGAGTTTTTCCACACCTTCAATGCCCTGCTTGAAGGTGGCCAGCAAGTCATTCTCACCAGTGACCGCTACCCAAAAGAAATCGAAGGCCTTGAAGAACGCCTGAAATCCCGCTTCGGCTGGGGCCTGACGGTAGCTGTCGAGCCGCCTGAGCTGGAAACCCGCGTGGCAATCCTGATGAAAAAGGCAGACCAGGCCAAAGTCGAGCTGCCCCACGACGCCGCGTTTTTCATAGCCCAGCGCATTCGCTCCAACGTCCGTGAACTTGAAGGGGCGCTCAAACGTGTGATCGCTCATTCTCACTTCATGGGCCGCGACATCACCATCGAGTTGATTCGCGAATCCTTGAAGGATCTGTTGGCGCTGCAAGATAAACTGGTCTCTGTGGATAACATTCAGCGTACCGTCGCCGAGTACTACAAGATCAAGATCTCCGACTTGCTGTCCAAACGCCGTTCGCGTTCAGTCGCCCGTCCACGTCAGGTCGCCATGGCGTTGTCCAAGGAACTGACCAACCACAGCCTGCCGGAAATTGGTGACGTGTTTGGCGGACGTGACCACACGACGGTTTTGCACGCCTGTCGCAAGATCAACGAACTTAAGGAATCCGACGCGGACATCCGCGAGGACTACAAGAACCTGCTGCGTACACTGACCACTTGATGAACACCAGCGCAGCTAATTAAGGCAAGGGACTAGACCATGCATTTCACCATTCAACGCGAAGCCCTGTTGAAACCCCTGCAACTGGTCGCAGGCGTCGTTGAGCGCCGACAGACCTTGCCGGTGCTCTCAAACGTGCTGCTGGTTGTCGAAGGCCAGCAATTGTCGCTGACCGGTACTGACCTGGAAGTCGAGCTGGTCGGTCGTGTTCAACTCGAAGAGCCCGCAGAACCAGGTTCCATCACTGTGCCTGCGCGCAAGCTGATGGATATCTGCAAAAGCTTGCCGAACGATGCGCTGATCGACATCAAGGTCGACGAGCAAAAGCTTGTGGTGAAAGCCGGTCGTAGCCGTTTCACCTTGTCGACTCTCCCGGCCAATGATTTCCCGACGGTAGAAGAAGGCCCGGGCTCTCTGACCTGCAGCCTTGAGCAAAGCAAGCTGCGTCGCTTGATCGAGCGAACCAGCTTTGCCATGGCCCAACAGGATGTGCGCTACTACCTTAACGGCATGTTGCTGGAAGTCTCGGCCGGTGTGATTCGGGCCGTGGCCACCGACGGTCACCGCCTGGCCATGTGTTCGATGCAGGCTGATATCGGCCAACCGGATCGCCATCAGGTCATCGTGCCACGCAAAGGCATTCTGGAACTGGCGCGTCTGCTGACCGAACCGGACGGCAACGTCAGTATCGTTCTGGGCCAGCATCACATACGCGCTACCACCGGTGAATTTACGTTCACCTCGAAATTGGTCGACGGTAAGTTCCCGGATTACGAGCGCGTGCTGCCCAAGGGCGGTGACAAGCTGGTACTGGGTGATCGTCAGGCATTGCGCGAAGCTTTCAGCCGAACCGCGATTCTGTCCAACGAGAAATACCGGGGCATCCGTCTGCAACTGGCCAATGGTCAACTGAAGATCCAGGCGAACAACCCGGAGCAAGAGGAAGCGGAAGAAGAAGTGGGTGTGGAGTACAACGGTGGCTCCCTGGAGATCGGTTTCAACGTGAGCTACCTGCTCGACGTACTGGGCGTGATGACCACCGAGCAAGTTCGTCTGATCCTGTCCGACTCCAACAGCAGCGCGCTGGTGCAAGAGTCCGACAATGACGACTCGGCCTACGTAGTCATGCCGATGCGTCTGTAATCATGCTCAGCAGAAGCTAGATGTCCTTAAGTCGCGTCTCGGTCACCGCGGTGCGCAATTTGCACCCGGTGACCTTCTCCCCTTCTCCCAGAATCAATATTCTTTACGGCGCCAACGGCAGCGGCAAAACCAGTGTTCTGGAAGCCATCCACCTGCTGGGGCTTGCCCGTTCGTTCCGTAGCACCCGTCTGTTACCAGTCATTCAGTACGAGCAATTGGCATGCACAGTGTTCGGCCAAGTTGAGCTGGCTGAAGGTGGACATAGCGCACTCGGTATATCGCGTGACCGCCAGGGGGAGTTTCAAATCCGTATCGATGGGCAAAACGCTCGCAGTGCTGCGCAGCTGGCGGAAATCCTCCCCTTGCAGTTGATCAACCCCGACAGTTTTCGCCTGCTGGAAGGTGCACCAAAGATTCGCCGACAGTTCCTCGACTGGGGTGTGTTCCACGTGGAACCACGGTTCATGTCCACTTGGCAGCGTTTGCAGAAGGCCCTGCGCCAGAGAAACTCTTGGCTGCGGCATGGTACACTTGACGCCGTTTCACAAGCGGTTTGGGACAGGGAACTGTGCCAGGCCAGCGCTGAAATTGATGAATACCGCCGCGCTTATATCAAAGCCTTGAAGCCAGTCTTTGAACAGACCTTGAGCGAACTGGTTGAGCTCGAAGGCTTGACGCTCAGCTATTACCGAGGTTGGGACAAGGACCGTGAGCTGAGCGCTGTGCTCGCCGGTTCCCTTCAACGGGATCAGCAGATGGGGCATACCCAGGCCGGACCGCAACGCGCAGATTTGCGTCTCAGATTAGGCGCACACAATGCCGCGGACATCTTGTCTCGCGGACAGCAGAAGTTGGTGGTTTGCGCATTACGGATTGCTCAAGGGCATCTGGTCAGCCAGATTCGCCGCGGTCAGTGTATTTATCTGGTGGATGACTTGCCGTCCGAACTGGACGAGCACCACCGTCGCGCGCTTTGCCGCTTGTTGGAAGACTTACGCTGCCAGGTGTTTATCACCTGTGTAGATCACGAATTATTGAGGGAAGGCTGGCAGACGGAAACGCCAGTCGCTCTGTTCCACGTGGAACAGGGCCGTATCACCCAGACCCACGACCATCGGGAGTGAAGGCATTGAGCGAAGAAAATACGTACGACTCAACGAGCATTAAAGTGCTGAAAGGCCTGGATGCCGTACGCAAACGTCCCGGTATGTACATTGGCGACACCGATGATGGTAGCGGTCTGCACCACATGGTGTTCGAGGTGGTTGATAACTCGATCGACGAAGCGCTGGCCGGCCATTGCGACGACATCAGCATCATCATCCACCCGGATGAATCCATCACCGTCCGCGACAACGGCCGTGGTATCCCGGTAGACGTGCACAAAGAAGAAGGCGTATCGGCAGCCGAGGTCATCATGACCGTGCTGCACGCCGGCGGTAAGTTCGACGACAACTCCTACAAGGTTTCCGGTGGCCTGCACGGTGTAGGTGTTTCGGTGGTGAACGCCTTGTCTGAGGAACTGGTCCTGACCGTTCGCCGTAGCGGCAAGATCTGGGAACAGACCTACGTGCACGGTGTTCCGCAGGAGCCGATGAAAATTGTCGGCGACAGCGAAACCACCGGTACCCAAATTCACTTCAAGGCTTCCAGCGAAACCTTCAAGAACATCCACTTCAGCTGGGACATCCTGGCCAAGCGGATTCGTGAACTGTCCTTCCTCAACTCCGGTGTCGGCATCGTCCTCAAGGATGAGCGCAGCGGCAAGGAAGAACTGTTCAAATACGAAGGTGGCCTGCGTGCGTTCGTTGAATACCTGAACACCAACAAGACCCCGGTCAACCAGGTGTTCCACTTCAACATCCAGCGTGAAGACGGCATCGGCGTTGAAATCGCCCTGCAGTGGAACGACAGCTTCAACGAGAACCTGTTGTGCTTCACCAACAACATTCCTCAGCGCGATGGCGGTACTCACCTTGTGGGTTTCCGTTCCGCGCTGACGCGTAACCTGAACACCTACATCGAAGCCGAAGGTCTGGCGAAGAAGCACAAGGTCGCGACCACCGGTGACGATGCCCGTGAAGGCTTGACAGCAATCATTTCGGTGAAGGTGCCGGATCCGAAGTTCAGCTCCCAGACCAAAGACAAGCTGGTTTCTTCCGAAGTGAAGACCGCGGTCGAACAGGAAATGGGTAAGTACTTCTCCGACTTCCTGCTGGAAAACCCGAACGAAGCCAAGCTGGTCGTCGGCAAGATGATCGACGCTGCTCGTGCCCGTGAAGCGGCGCGCAAGGCACGTGAGATGACCCGCCGCAAAGGCGCCCTGGACATCGCCGGCCTGCCGGGCAAACTGGCTGACTGCCAGGAAAAGGACCCTGCCCTTTCCGAACTGTACCTCGTGGAAGGTGACTCTGCTGGTGGCTCCGCCAAGCAGGGCCGTAACCGTAAGACTCAGGCGATTCTGCCGCTCAAGGGTAAAATCCTGAACGTCGAGAAGGCGCGTTTTGACAAGATGATCTCTTCCCAGGAAGTGGGCACCTTGATCACTGCGCTGGGTTGCGGCATCGGTCGCGAAGAGTACAACATCGACAAGCTGCGTTATCACAACATCATCATCATGACCGATGCTGACGTCGACGGTTCGCACATCCGCACCCTGTTGCTGACCTTCTTCTTCCGTCAGCTGCCGGAGCTGATCGAGCGTGGCTACATCTATATCGCCCAGCCACCGCTGTACAAGGTCAAGAAAGGCAAGCAAGAGCAATACATCAAAGACGACGACGCCATGGAAGAGTACATGACGCAGTCGGCCCTGGAAGACGCAAGCCTGCACCTGAACGAAGATGCACCGGGTATTTCCGGCGAAGCGCTTGAGCGCCTGGTGAATGACTTCCGTCTGGTGATGAAGACCCTCAAGCGCCTGTCGCGCCTGTACCCGCAGGAACTGACCGAGCACTTCATCTACCTGCCGGCCGTCAGCCTGGAGCAACTGTCCGATCACGCAGCGATGCAGAATTGGCTGGCCCAGTACGAAGTGCGTCTGCGTACCGTCGAGAAGTCGGGCCTGGTGTACAAGGCCAGCCTGCGCGAAGACCGCGAACGTAATGTCTGGCTCCCGGAGGTTGAACTGATCTCCCACGGCCTATCGAACTACGTCACGTTCAACCGCGACTTCTTCGGCAGCAATGACTACAAAACTGTCGTTTCCCTTGGGGCTCAGTTGAGCACCTTGCTGGACGAAGGCGCGTACATCCAGCGTGGCGAGCGCAAGAAGGCGGTCACCGAGTTCAAGGAAGCCCTGGACTGGCTGATGGCTGAAAGCACCAAGCGTCACACCATCCAGCGATATAAAGGGCTGGGTGAGATGAACCCGGACCAGCTGTGGGAAACCACCATGGACCCAAGCGTTCGCCGGATGCTCAAAGTGACGATCGAAGACGCCATTGGCGCCGACCAGATCTTCAACACCCTGATGGGGGATGCGGTTGAACCTCGCCGTGACTTCATCGAAAGCAATGCCCTGGCGGTTTCCAACCTGGACTTCTGATTCAGCTCGCCCCGCCAAATAAAAAAGGCCAACGTTCAAGCGTTGGCCTTTTTTATGGTGTGCAAGTGCCGCAATTTGGTTTGCACTTCTCGATGGAAACGGTCAAAACACAGGTATAAAAAAACCGGCTATATCAGCCGGTTTTTTTGCGCCCGAAAAAAACTTATGCACGTTTTTCAGAAATTTATCTGTTTATAAAATATCTATAAAAATTAGTAGGTTAGGATCGTTCGACACCACTTTTCTCAAGAACGGTGCACAGGTTATCCACAAAAACTCAAACAGCCACCTGATCGTTGGAAACCGGAGCTTGCGGCGTCGGTGGCAGGGAGCCCATTTCCCGTTGCATCTGCTCATTCCAGGCTTGGACCCGGTCGTTCAAATCGGCAATGGCCCGCGGTCCGCTACCCTCGGCATACATCGGAGCGCCGATGATCACGGTAATCACACCCTGCTTCTTTGCCCAACCGGTCTTGGGCCAGAACTTGCCGGCATTGTGCGCGATGGGCAGCACCGGCAACTCTGCATTGACCGCCAGCGCGGTCCCGCCCCGGGAAAATTTACCGATGGTGCCATAAGGAACACGCGTGCCTTCGGGGAAGATCAGTACCCAGACGTTGTCCTTGAGCAGCTCGTCGCCCTTCTTCGCCACATGCTTGAGGGCGGCTTTTGGATTGTCACGGTCGATGGCGATCGGACGCAGCATGGCCATGGCCCAGCCAAAGAACGGCACATACAACAGCTCACGTTTGAGCACCTGGCTCAACGGTTCGAAATACGCCGAGAGAAAGAACGTTTCCCAAGTGCTCTGGTGGTTCGATTGAATCACGCAGGGCCGCTCAGGCACGTTTTCGGCGCCTTTCACTTCGTAGCGGATGCCGAGGAATACCTTGCTCAGCCACAAGGCGCAGCGGCACCAGTACACGTTGATGAAACGATAGCGCGCCTTGAACGGGAGAAAGGGCGCGATAAAAAAGCTCAGGCTGCACCACAGCAAAGAGCTGGTACCCAGCAGCAGGTAAAAGAGGAAGGTTCTGATGGCCTGCAGTATCGACATGGCGACGTTTACCGTTACGGGCACTGCCCGACTGTTCAAGCGCACTCCCGAACTGTCGAAAGCGCTCTAATTGTGGATAAGTTCTGCGGCAATCGCCGCCAGATCATCGAAAATCAATGTGCCTGCCGGTAGGGTCTTGCCCAAAGTCTTTTCGCCTTTCCCGGTCTTTACCAAAACTGGCTGAGAATCGACGGCTTTGGCGGCTTCCAGGTCACCGAGGCTATCGCCGACGAACCATAGATCAGTCAGCGACACGTTGTAATGTGCGGCGATGTTTTTCAACATCCCGGGTTTTGGCTTGCGGCAATCGCAACCGTCGTCCGGCCCGTGAGGGCAATAGACGATCAGCCCGACTTCACCACCCTGCTGCGCCACCAGCGAGCGCAGGCGCTCGTGCATGGCATCCAGGGTGGCAATGTCGTAATAGCCGCGAGCGATGCCCGACTGGTTGGTAGCGACCGCTACCGTCCAGCCGGCTTTGCTCAACTGCGCGATGGCTTCGATCGAACCGGGAAGTGGAATCCACTCCTCCACCGACTTGATGTAAGCGTCGGAGTCATAGTTGATTACCCCGTCCCGATCGAGAATCAGCAGTTTCAAACAGACTTACCCCAGCAACGAAATATCGGCGACGCCGAGGAACAAGCCACGCAGACGCGCCAGCAGCGCATAGCGGTTGGCGCGGACCTTGGCATCTTCAGCGTTGACCATCACCGCTTCGAAGAACGCATCCACCGGTTCACGCAGGGCGGCCAGACGTGCCAGCGATTCGCTGTACTGACGTGCCGCAGCCATTGGCTGAACGGCCTGGTCTGCCTGCTGAATCGCCGAGTACAGGGAGAACTCATTGGCATTGTCGAAGTACTTGGCTTCCACGACTGTCGGCACGGAGCCTTCGACCTTGCTCAGCAGGTTCGACACACGCTTGTTCACGGCGGCCAAGGCCGCGGCTTCCGGCAATTTGCGGAACGCTTCCACCGCTTGTACACGCTGGTCGAAGTCCAGGGCAGAACCCGGCTTAAGGGCGCGTACCGACAGGTAAGTCGCGACATCAACCCCTTCGTCTTCGTAACGCGCACGCAGGCGGTCGAAGATGAACTCCAGCACCGCGTCGTTGAGGCCTGCTGCCTTGACCTTGGCGCCAAATGCATTCACCGCGAAAGCCACGGCGTCGTTCAGATCCAGATCCAGTTGTTTCTCGATCAGGATGCGCAGCACACCAAGTGCGGCACGGCGCAGGGCGTACGGGTCTTTACTGCCGGTAGGCAGCATGCCGATGCCGAAGATGCCGACCAGTGTATCGAGCTTGTCGGCGATGGCCACGGCCGCACCGGTCAGGGTGGCCGGCAGTTCAGCGCCGGCACCGCGCGGCATGTACTGCTCGTTCAGGGCCAGTGCGACATCTTCCGGCTCGCCATCGTTGAGGGCGTAGTAGTAACCGGCGACACCTTGCATCTCCGGGAACTCGCCAACCATTTCGGTCGCCAGGTCGCACTTGGACAGCAAGCCCGCACGAGCGGCCCAGGAGGCGTTGCCGCCAATACGCGCAGCGATGTAAGCGGCGAGTTTGGAAACACGTTCGGCCTTGTCATAAACGCTGCCGAGTTTTTCCTGGAACACCACGTTTTGCAGGCGCTGGTTGAAGTCTTCGAGTTTCTGCTTCTTGTCTTGCTTGAAGAAGAACTCGGCGTCGGTCAGGCGTGGGCGAACCACTTTCTCGTTACCGGCGATGATCTGCTGCGGGTCCTTGCTCTCGATGTTGGCCACGGTAATGAAACGTGGCAGCAACTTGCCGTCGACATCCAGCAGACAGAAGTACTTCTGGTTGTCTTGCATGGTGGTGATCAGGGCTTCTTGGGGTACATCGAGGAAGCGTTCTTCGAATGAGCACACCAGCGGCACTGGCCACTCGACCAGCGCGGTCACTTCGTCGAGCAGGTCCGGTGGCACGATGGCGGTGCCTTCCTGGCGGGTTGCCAGCTCTTCGGTGCGCTTGCTGATGATCTCGCGACGCTCGTTGGCATCGGCCAACACGTAAGCGGCACGCAGATCGGCCAGGTAGCTGGACGGCGAACCGATACGCACGCTTTCCGGGTGGTGGAAGCGGTGACCACGGGAGTCGCGACCGGCCTTCTGGGCGAGGATGGTGCAATCGATGACCTGGTCACCGAGCAGCATCACCAGCCATTGGGTCGGGCGAACGAATTCTTCCTTGCGCGCGCCCCAGCGCATGCGCTTGGGAATCGGCAGGTCGTTCAGCGAATCTTCGACGATGGTCGGCAGCAGGCTCGCGGTCGGCTTGCCGGCGATGTTTTGGCTGTAGCGCAGTTTCGGGCCGCTCTGATCGATTTCGCTCAGGTCGACGCCGCACTTCTTGGCAAAGCCCAGTGCCGCTTGAGTCGGATTACCTTCGGCATCGAAGGCGGCCTGGCGTGGCGGGCCATCCAGGTTGATGCTCCGATCCGGCTGCTGGGTGGCCAGCGAGGTGATCAGCACGGCCAGGCGACGTGGCGCCGCGTAAACGGTTTTGGTCTCGTAGTTCAGGCCGGCGGCTTGCAGGCCCTTGTCGATACCGGCAAGGAACGCCTCGGCCAGGGTGTTCAGGGCTTTGGGTGGCAGTTCTTCAGTGCCCAGTTCAACCAGAAAATCCAGAGCACTCATTGTGCAGCCTCCAGCTTGGCCAGTACTTCGTCACGCAGGTCCGGGGTCGCCATCGGGAAGCCCAGCTTGGCGCGCGCCAGCAGGTAGGCTTGCGCAACGGAACGCGCCAGGGTGCGAACACGCAGGATGTATTGCTGACGCGCAGTCACGGAAATCGCCCGGCGCGCATCCAGCAGGTTGAAAGTATGGGAAGCCTTCAACACCATTTCGTAGCTCGGCAACGGCAGCGGCTGGTCGAGTTCGATCAGGCGCTTGGCTTCGCTTTCATAGAAATCGAACAGTTCGAACAGCTTCTCGACGTTGGCGTGCTCGAAGTTGTAGGTCGACTGCTCCACTTCGTTCTGGTGGAACACATCGCCGTAGGTCACTTTGCCGAATGGACCGTCAGCCCAGACCAGGTCGTAGACCGAGTCCACGCCTTGCAGGTACATGGCCAGGCGTTCCAGACCATAAGTGATCTCGCCGGTTACCGGATAGCACTCGATGCCGCCCGCTTGCTGGAAGTAAGTGAACTGTGTCACTTCCATGCCGTTGAGCCAGACTTCCCAGCCCAGACCCCAGGCACCGAGGGTCGGCGACTCCCAGTTGTCTTCGACGAAGCGGATGTCATGCACCAATGGGTCCAGGCCCACGTGCTTGAGGGAGCCCAGGTACAATTCCTGGAAGTTGTCCGGGTTCGGCTTCAGGACAACCTGGAACTGATAGTAGTGCTGCAGACGGTTCGGGTTTTCGCCGTAGCGGCCGTCAGTCGGGCGACGACTTGGCTGTACATAAGCGGCGTTCCAGGTTTCCGGGCCAATGGCGCGCAGGAATGTAGCGGTGTGGAAAGTGCCGGCGCCTACTTCCATATCGTAGGGCTGAAGTACCACACAACCTTGCTCGGCCCAGTATTGCTGGAGGGCGAGGATCAAGTCTTGGAAGGTACGCACGGCTGGCGTAGGCTGGCTCACGAAATTCACCTGTTTCTTGGGCTGCGATTTAAAGAGCGGGAGTATACCCGATTCATTGCTGCGCACGCCCCCTGGAGCCTTATGCCACGCTGCTTTTGGTGTTCCGAAGATCCGCTGTACATGGCTTATCACGATCAGGAGTGGGGCACGCCGCTACGCGATGCGCAGGGTTTGTTCGAGTTGCTTTTGCTTGAAGGGTTCCAGGCCGGCCTTTCCTGGATCACCGTGTTGCGCAAACGCGAGCACTATCGCCAGGTGATGTATGGCTTCGACGTGCAACGTGTGGCGCAGATGAGCGACGCTGAAATCGAAGAATTGATGCTCGATCCCGGCATCATCCGCAATCGCCTCAAGCTCAATGCTGCCCGGCGCAATGCCCAGGCCTGGCTGGTGCTGGAAGACCCGGTGGCGTTTCTCTGGTCCTTTGTCGGGGATGTACCGAAGATCAATCATTTCAAGGATCGCAGCGAAGTGCCGGCCGTCACACCCGAGGCGGTGGAGATGAGCAAAGGCTTGAAAAAAGCCGGCTTCACTTTTGTGGGTCCGACCATTTGTTATGCGTTGATGCAGGCTTCGGGCATGGTCATGGATCACACGCAGGATTGCGATCGCTACGCGATGCTGGCCAACGGCGGTTAGAATAGCCGCCTCGCGCACAGCACAAGATCAGGAGTGACCTGTGGATAAGTTTAAAGGCGCCTTGCTGGTAGGCGCTCTGCGGCTGTTTGCCCTGCTCCCTTGGCGGGCAGTGCAGGCTGTCGGCTCGGCGATTGGCTGGGTGATGTGGAAAACCCCCAACCGCTCCCGCGACGTGGTGCGGATCAACCTCTCCAAATGCTTTCCGGACATGGACCCCGCCGAACGCGAGCGTCTGGTCGGCCAGAGCCTGAAAGATATCGGCAAGTCCCTGACTGAAAGCGCCTGCGCCTGGATCTGGCCGGCCCAGCGTTCCATCGACCTGGTGCGCGAAGTCGAAGGTCTCGACGTGTTGAAGGACGCCCTCGCCTCAGGCAAAGGCGTCGTTGGCATCACCAGTCACCTGGGCAACTGGGAAGTGCTCAACCATTTCTATTGCAGCCAGTGCAAACCCATCATTTTCTATCGCCCGCCAAAATTGAAGGCGGTGGATGAATTGCTGCAAAAGCAGCGCGTACAACTGGGCAACAAGGTGGCTGCGTCCACCAAGGAAGGCATCCTCAGCGTCATCAAGGAAGTGCGCAAAGGTGGTGCAGTGGGCATTCCCGCTGACCCGGAACCGGCCGAATCCGCCGGGATCTTCGTGCCGTTCTTCGCCACTCAGGCGCTGACCAGTAAATTCGTACCGAACATGCTCGCCGGCGGCAAAGCGGTCGGTGTGTTCCTGCATGCGCTGCGGCTACCGGACGGTTCGGGGTACAAGGTGATACTGGAGGCTGCGCCAGAGGCCATGTACAGCACCGATACCGCAACGTCCTGTGCCGCGATGAGCCAGGTGGTAGAGCGCTATGTGCGGGCCTATCCGAGTCAATACATGTGGAGCATGAAGCGCTTCAAGAAGCGTCCTGCGGGTGAGGAGCGCTGGTACTGAGTCGGTTGGCATGATCTGTGGATAACCTCGGTGTCGGGGTTATCCACAACCGTTCATTCAAGGGCGCAGAAGATGTCCGAACAACGCAAATCATTTCGCATCAAGATTACTCACGAAAGCTTCGGCGAATGCCTGGGCCAGACGCGCAACCTGTCGACCACGGGGGTCTACGTCAAGCATCCGGCATTATCGACGCTGCCTAGAGGCGCAGTGGTTTACGGGCAAGTTCAGGACTTACCCACAGGTGCGCCGCGGGTGCGCATGGAAGTGGTACAAGTCGATGCCGAGGGTATTGGCCTGCGCTACCTCTGATCAGTGCGCTTGACGATCGAGCTTCTTCAAAAACACCGTCATTTCCTTCTCGGCCTGCTTGTCGCCATGGTTTCGAGCGGCTTCCAGGCCTTTCTCCCAGGCGTCACGCGCAGCGGCATAATCCGCCAGCGCCAGATGCGCCTTGCCCAATAGCTTCCAGGCGGCCGAATACTTCGGATCGATCTCGACGCAGCGCTGAAAATGTTCCACAGCCTTGGCGCTCTCCCCCAGATCCAGATAACCCTTGCCCAGGCCGAAGCGCAGCAATGCGTTATCCACACCCTTGGCGAGCATTTTTTCCAGGGATTCAATCATGGTGGATTCCTTATTCGGGTGTATCAGGAAAGGATCTGATTTCGGTGAGGCCGCCTTCGCGAGCAGGCTCGCCCCCACAGTTGATCTTCAGTGACCACAAATGTTGTGTACAGCCGAAAACCCTGTGGGAGCGAGCCTGCTCGCGAAGAGGCCAGCGCCGGCTCAGAAAAAGCTAAGCCCCACATGGAACAGCTTTTCCACATCGCGAATATGCTTTTTATCCACAAGGAACAGAATCACATGGTCACCCGCCGCGATCACCGTGTCATCGTGGGCGATGATCACTTCTTCGTCGCGGATGATCGCGCCGATGGTGGTGCCCGGCGGCAGGCCGATATTCTCGATGGACTTGCCGATGACCTTGCTCGATTTGGCATCGCCGTGGGCAATCGCCTCAATGGCTTCCGCCGCGCCCCGTCGCAGTGAGTGCACGCTGACGATATCGCCACGCCGCACGTGAGCCAGCAGAGTACCGATGGTTGCCAGTTGCGGGCTGATGGCGATGTCGATGTCACCGCCCTGGATCAGATCGACGTAGGCCGGGTTGTTGATGATGGTCATCACCTTCTTCGCGCCCAGGCGCTTGGCCAGCAGCGACGACATGATGTTGGCTTCGTCGTCGTTGGTCAGGGCCAGGAAGATATCGGCGTCGGCGATGTTCTCTTCCAGCAGCAGGTCGCGGTCCGAGGCACTGCCTTGAAGCACGACGGTGCTGTTGAGGTTGTCCGAGAGATGTCGGCAACGCGCCGGGTTCATCTCGATGATCTTCACCTGGTAACGGCTTTCGATGGCCTCGGCCAGGCGTTCACCGATCTGCCCGCCACCGGCGATGACGATGCGTTTGTAAGTCTCGTCGAGACGGCGCATTTCACTCATGACCGCGCGAATGTTCGCCCGGGCGGCGATGAAAAACACTTCGTCATCCGCCTCGATCACCGTATCGCCCTGGGGCAGGATCGGCCGGTCACGACGGAAAATCGCCGCGACGCGGGTTTCGACGTTCGGCATGTGTTCGCGCAGCTGCCGCAGTTGCTGGCCCACCAGCGGCCCGCCGTAGTAGGCCCGCACGGCGACGAGCTGTGCCTTGCCTTCTGCGAAGTCGATCACCTGCAAGGCGCCCGGATGCTGGATCAGGCGCTTGATGTAGTTGGTGACCACTTGCTCCGGGCTGATCAGCACGTCCACGGGGATGGCTTCGTTATCGAACAATTCGTCGCGGGTCAGGTACGCGGCTTCGCGGACCCGGGCGATCTTGGTGGGCGTGTGGAACAGGGTGTGGGCGACCTGGCAGGCCACCATGTTGGTTTCGTCACTGCTGGTCACGGCGACCAGCATGTCGGCATCGTCTGCCCCGGCCTGGCGCAGAATGGTCGGCAGCGAGCCGCGACCTTGTACCGTGCGGATGTCCAGGCGGTCGCCAAGGTCGCGCAGGCGTTCGCCGTCGGTGTCTACCACCGTGATGTCATTGGCTTCGCTGGCCAGGTGTTCTGCCAGCGAACCGCCGACTTGCCCCGCACCGAGGATGATGATTTTCATCCAGTCACTCCATTGAATCCGTTTAACCGCGCGCGGCGGCGATCTTGATCAGCTTGGCGTAATAGAACCCGTCATGCCCGCCTTCCCGGGCCAGCAACTGGCGACCATGGGGCTGCTTGATTCCCGCCGCGGTAGCCAGGTCCAGCTCGCGGGCACCGGGGGTGCGGTTGAGGAACGACTCAATGACTTCGGTGTTCTCGGTCGGCAATGTCGAGCATGTGGCGTAGAGCAGAATGCCGCCAACCTCCAGGGTTTTCCACATGGCGTCGAGCAGCTCGCCTTGCAGCATCGCCAGCGCGGCAATGTCATCCGGTTGGCGGGTCAGCTTGATGTCCGGGTGACGACGAATCACGCCGGTGGCCGAACACGGTGCATCCAGCAGGATGCGCTGGAATGGTTTGCCGTCCCACCAGGTTTGAGTGTCGCGGCCGTCGGCAGCGATCAGCTCGGCGCTCAAGCCCAGGCGTTCGAGGTTTTCCCGCACCCGAACCAGGCGCTTGGCTTCCAGGTCCACCGCCACCACGCCGGCCAGTGCCGGCTCGGCTTCGAGGATATGACAGGTCTTGCCGCCCGGTGCACAGCAGGCGTCCAACACCCGTTGGCCCGGGGCCAGATCAAGCAGATCGGCCGCCAATTGTGCCGCTTCATCCTGCACACTGATCCAGCCTTCGGCAAAACCCGGCAGGCTGCGCACGTCGGCGGCCGCGTCTAGGATGATGCCGTCCCGACTGTAAACGCAGGGGTTGGCGGCGATGCCGGCCTGGCTCAGCAATTCCAGATAGGCATCGCGTGTTTGATGGCGACGGTTGACCCGCAAAATCATCGGTGGGTGCGCGTTGTTCGCCGCGCAAATCGCTTCCCACTGCTCGGGCCAGAAGGCTTTCAGGGATTTCTGCAGCCAGCGCGGGTGGGCGGTGCGTACCACCGGATCATGCTCGAGCTCGGCCAGCAACGCTTCACTTTCCCTTTGAGCGCGGCGCAGTACGGCGTTGAGCAAGGCTTTGGCCCAGGGCTTTTTCAGCTTGTCGGCACAACCGACAGTTTCGCCGATGGCGGCGTGGGCCGGGACGCGGGTGTAGAGCAATTGGTAGAGGCCGACCAGCAGCAGCGCTTCGACATCGGCGTCGGCCGCCTTGAAGGGTTTCTGCAGCAGCTTGGCCGCCAGCGCCGACAAGCGTGGTTGCCAGCGCGCGGTGCCGAACGCCAGGTCCTGGGTGAAGCCGCGGTCGCGGTCCTCGACCTTGTCCATTTGTGTCGGCAGTGAACTGTTGAGTGAGGCTTTTCCGCTAAGAACAGCAGCCAGTGCCTTGGCGGCGGCCAGACGTGGATTCATTGAACGTCCGCCGTTTGACCCAGCACGGTACCAGTGGCGAATTTCTCGCGACGGCTGTTGAACAGGTCGCTGAAGCTCAGTGCCTTGCCGCCGGGCAATTGCAGACGGGTCAGGCACAAAGCCTGTTCACCGCAGGCGACGATCAGGCCGTCCTTACTGGCGCCAAGGATCTCCCCCGGAGCGCCCTTGCCTTCAGCCAGATTCGCGGCCAGGACTTTCAGGGCTTCGCCGTTCAGCGTGCTGTGAGTGATCGGCCACGGGTTGAAGGCCCGGACCAGACGCTCCAGCTCAACGGCCGGGCGGCTCCAGTCGATGCGGGCTTCGTCCTTGTTCAATTTGTGCGCGTAGGTGGCGAGGCTGTCGTCCTGCACTTCACCTTCCAGTGTTCCGGCGGCGAGACCGGCAATCGCTTGCACCACCGCTGGTGGACCCATTGCGGCCAGGCGGTCGTGGAGGCTGCCGCCGGTGTCTTCAGCGCTGATCGGCGTGGTGACTTTCAACAGCATCGGTCCGGTGTCCAGGCCAGCTTCCATGCGCATCACGGTTACGCCACTTTCGCGGTCACCCGCTTCGACGGCGCGCTGGATCGGCGCTGCACCGCGCCAGCGAGGCAGCAGGGAGGCATGGCTGTTGATGCAACCCAGGCGCGGAATATCCAGCACTGCTTGCGGCAGGATCAGGCCGTAGGCGACCACCACCATCAAGTCCGGTTTCAGCGCGGCCAATTCGGCCTGAGCGTCTTCGTTACGCAGTGTTGGCGGTTGCAGCACCGGGATGTTGTGCTCCAGCGCCAGCTGCTTGACCGGGCTCGGCATCAATTTCTGCCCACGACCTGCCGGGCGATCCGGTTGGGTGTAGACCGCGACGATCTCGTAAGGGCTGTCGAGCAGCGCCTTGAGGTGTTCGGCGGCGAATTCCGGGGTGCCGGCAAAGACAATGCGCAATGGCTCGGTCATGGGTGGCTCTCTATTGCAAAGCTTCTTGAAAAGAAAAAGGCTTGCCGCAGCAAGCCTTTGAAGATGGGCATCAGGCGTTCTGGCGATGAAGCTTTTCCAGTTTCTTCTTGATGCGGTCGCGTTTGAGCGTGGACAGGTAATCGACGAACAATTTGCCGTTGAGGTGGTCGCATTCATGCTGGATGCACACAGCGAGCAAGTCATCGGCGATCAGTTCGTAAGGCTTGCCGTCGCGGTCCAGCGCCTTGACCTTGACCCGTTGCGGACGATCGACGTTTTCGTAGAAGCCCGGTACCGAAAGGCAGCCTTCCTGGTACTGGCCCATCTCGTCGGTCAGAGGTTCGAGCTCGGGGTTGATGAACACTCGCGGCTCGGTGCGGTCTTCGGAAAGGTCCATCACGACGATACGTTTATGTACGTTGACCTGGGTCGCGGCGAGGCCGATGCCTGGTGCCTCATACATTGTTTCAAACATGTCATCGACCAACTGACGCACTTCGTCGTCCACTACGGCCACCGGTTTGGCGATGGTGCGCAGGCGCGAGTCAGGGAATTCGAGGATGTTCAAAATGGCCATAAGCTTGATGACTGCACGTGTGAAGTAAGGTCGGGTCGGTGGCCTGGTGAGTCCGAAGAGGCAGGCTACCTTTGTGAAACGTAGCTCCCTTCTCTTCATAAGCAAGCCGGGAGCGAGCCACTGACGGCTCTGGCGTTTCACGCGAACGTACATAATAAAGGGATTCACCGCATGAGGAAATCACTACTCGCCTTGCTGCTTCTGGTCGCTACCGGTCTGGCCCACGGGCAAGTGCAACTCAGGGAAGGTTTTCCACAGCAATACACCGTGGCATCGGGGGACACACTCTGGGACATCTCGGGAAAATTCCTTTGTGAGCCGTGGCAATGGCCGCAGCTGTGGCAAGCCAATCCGCAAATCGACAACCCCAACCTGATCTACCCCGGCGATACGCTTTCGCTGGTCTACGTCAACGGTCAACCACGCCTGACCCTCAATCGCGGGGCCTCCCGAGGCACCATCAAACTCTCGCCACGGGTGCGCAGCAGTCCGGTGGCTGACGCGATTCCGAGCATTCCTCTGAAATCGATCAACAGTTTTCTGTTGAGCAACCGCATCGTCGACAAGGTCGAGGATTTCGACAAGGCGCCGTACATCGTCGCCGGTGATGCCGAGCGCGTGCTCAGCGGCATTGGCGATCGTATCTTCGCCCGCGGCCACTTTGACCCGGCGCAACCGGTCTTCGGCATCTTCCGTCAGGGCAAGGTCTACACCGATCCGCAGACGCGGGAGTTTCTGGGGATCAACGCCGACGACATCGGCGGCGGCGAAATCATCGCCACCGAAGGTGACGTCGCCACGCTGGCGTTGCAGCGCACCACCCAGGAAGTGCGCCTCGGTGATCGTTTGTTCAGCGGTGAGGAGCGTTCGATCAATTCGACCTTCATGCCCAGCGCCCCCGGCACCGACATCAACGGCCTGATCATTGATGTGCCGCGCGGGGTCACCCAGATCGGCGCACTGGACGTGGTCACGCTGAACAAGGGCCGACGCGATGGCCTGGCCGAAGGCAATGTGTTGGTGGTGATGAAGACTGGGGAAACCGTGCGTGACCGGATCACTGGCCAGCCGCTGAAAATTCCGGATGAACGCGCCGGTCTGCTGATGGTTTTCCGTACCTACGACAAGCTCAGCTACGGGCTGGTACTCAACGCGTCGCGTTCCCTGGCGGTGATGGACAAGGTGCGAAATCCGTAAACTGGCTTCACAAGTTACCAACAGAGTTATCCACAGCTTATTCCCGCTTGGACGGGTGCTTATAACGATCAAGGATGATCCATGTCGCAGTCAGCTTTTACACCGGTTTCACCCGCGGAACTGGAAGCTCGTTTACGCCTGCATCGATTGCCGGAACTCGGTCCGGCGCGATTCAGGAAGTTGCTGGAGGCCTTCGGTTCAGCGTCAAAAGCCATCAGCGCTCCGGCCAGCGCCTGGCGTGCGCTGGGCTTGCCATCGGCCTGTTCCGAGGCTCGACGATGCTCGCAGGTCCGCGATGGCGCAAGCCATGCGCTGGCCTGGCTAGAGCGTCCGGCCCAGCATTTATTGATGTGGGACCAGCCTGACTACCCGGCGCTGCTGGCGCAAATCAGCGATGCACCGCCATTATTGTTCGTCGCAGGCGATCTCGACATTCTGGAAAAACCGCAACTGGCGATGGTGGGCAGTCGTCGCGCATCAAGGCCAGGCATGGACACGGCTGCTGCGTTCTCCCGCACTCTGGCCGGAGCTGGATTCGTCATCACCAGCGGTCTGGCCCTGGGCATCGACGCCGCTGCGCATCAGGCCGCACTGGACGTTGGCGGGCAAACCATCGGAGTGCTCGGCACCGGGCTGGAAAAGTTTTATCCACAGCGCAATCGGCGGCTGGCCGATGCGATGATCGCCTCGGGCAGCGCAGTACTTTCCGAGTTCCCGCTGGACGCGGGCCCGACGGCCAGCAATTTCCCACGACGCAATCGAATCATCAGCGGTTTGTCCCTCGGTGTGTTGGTGGTCGAGGCCAGCGTTGCCAGTGGTTCCTTGATCACCGCGAGGCTGGCGGCGGAACAAGGGCGCGAGGTCTATGCCATTCCAGGGTCGATCCACCATCCCGGCGCCAAGGGTTGTCACCAGTTGATCCGCGACGGCGCGGTGCTTGTGGAAACCGTCGAACATATCCTCGAAGCCTTGCGTGGCTGGCAACAGCTGCCGTTATCCAGAGACGAGCCGGCGAAAGCCATCCATCCTTTGCTGAAGTTACTCCACGCTGCGCCTTACACCAGTGAAGCGCTGGCCGACGCCATCGGTTGGACCTTGCCCAATGTGCTGGTGGCGCTGACTGAACTGGAAATGGAGGGCCGCGCAGTCTGCGAAAACGGGCGCTGGTTTGTGCGGGTGAGCTAGGTTTTATAAGGAAGATCGGTAAACTGCACAGAGCCTTATTCTGGAGCGTTTTTCATGGTCAACAGTTGGCGTGTGCAACAAGCCGCACGAGCCGTTCGCGCAGGGGCGGTAATTGCCTACCCAACCGAAGCCGTCTGGGGTCTGGGTTGCGACCCGTGGGACGAAGAGGCAGTGGACCGATTGTTGCTGATCAAGGGTCGGTCTGTGGATAAGGGCCTGATTCTGGTCGCGGATAACATTCGCCAGTTCGACTTCCTGTTCGAAGACTTCCCCGAATTGTGGATGGACCGCATGGCCAGCACCTGGCCGGGGCCGAACACTTGGCTGGTACCGCATCAGAATCTGTTGCCGCAGTGGATTACCGGCGTGCATGAAACGGTGGCCCTGCGGGTCAGCGATCACCCACAAGTACGGGATTTGTGTGCCCTCGTCGGGCCGTTGGTGTCGACCTCTGCCAACCCGCAGGGCCGGCCGGCGGCGCGCACGCGGATTCGCGTCGAGCAGTATTTCCGTGGGCAGGTTGATCTGGTGCTGGGCGGGAATCTGGGCGGGCGCAAGAACCCGAGCGTGATTCGTGATTTGGCAACCGGGCATGTTGTGCGCCCGGATTAATACCGAGGTGTGGCCATTCGCGAGCAGGCTCGCTCCCACAGTAGATCTTCAGGGAACACAGAATGGGTGTTCGACAACGATCAAATGTGGGAGCGAGCCTGCTCGCGAAAGCGTCCTTAAGGCAACAGAACCACCGATCCCGTCGTACGCCGCGCCGACAATTCAGCCTGCGCCTTCGCCGCTTCCGCCAGTGGATAACGTTGGCTGATGTCCACCTTCAGCTTGCCGCTGATGATCATCTCGAACAGCTCATCAGCCATACGCTGCAGGTTTTGCGCGTTATTGGCATAAGTCCCCAGGGTCGGCCGGGTGACGTACAGCGAACCTTTCGCCGCCAGAATTCCCAGATTCACACCATCCACCGCGCCCGAAGCGTTGCCGAAACTCACCACCAGCCCCCGTGGCGCGACGCTGTCCAGAGAGGTCAACCAAGTGTCCTTGCCGACGCCGTCATACACCACCGGGACTTTTTTGCCGTCAGTCAATTCCAGCACACGCTGCGCAACGTTTTCATGGCTGTAGTCGATGGTCGCCCAGGCACCATTGGCCTTGGCCAGCGCGGCTTTTTCCGCCGAACTCACCGTACCGATCAACTTCACGCCCAAGGCCTTGGCCCATTGACAGGCCAGGGAACCCACGCCGCCAGCCGCAGCGTGGAATAGAATGGTTTCGCCACCCTTGAGTTCATAGGTCTGACGCAACAGGTACTGCACCGTCAGGCCTTTGAGCATGACCCCGGCGGCCTGTTCGAAGCTGATGGCATCCGGAAGGTGGACCAGATTGGCCTCGGGCAAGACATGCACGTCGCTATAGGCGCCCAATGGGCCGCTACCGTAAGCCACGCGATCACCCACCTTGAACCGGGTAACTTCGCTGCCGACCGCTTCAACCACGCCCGCGCCTTCCGACCCCACACCTGATGGCAGGGACGGTGGCGGATAGAGACCGCTTCGGTAATAGGTGTCGATGAAGTTCAGGCCGATGGCCTTGTTGCTGACGCGGACCTGCTGAGGGCCGGGCTCGGTGGGTTGGTAATCCACATACTCGAGTACTTCGGGGCCGCCATGGGCACGGAACTGGATACGCTTTGCCATCTGCACTCTCCTGAGGTCGCTTTACCAAGCGCCCTATCGAACGCCTAAGCTTGATCTTCGTCAACTGCGACGAGCGCATTGGCGGTGGTATGCTACGCGCCCATTTGCGCAGGCCGGCTCCGATGGAGCGCCGCGTAGCTTTGCCCGATCCAAGGTGATGCCATGACTACCCGCACCGAGGCCGTAAAAGCCTATCTGCTCGATCTGCAAGACCGTATTTGTGCTGCCCTGGAAGCCGAAGACGGCGGCACGCGCTTCGTCGAAGACGCCTGGACCCGGCCTGCCGGCGGTGGCGGACGGACGCGGGTGATCGAAAACGGTACGGTCATCGAAAAGGGCGGCGTCAACTTTTCCCACGTCTTCGGCAGCGGTTTGCCACCGTCCGCCAGCGCCCATCGACCGGAACTGGCCGGGCGTGGCTTTGAAGCTCTGGGCGTGTCGCTGGTCATTCACCCGCACAACCCGCACGTACCGACTTCCCACGCCAATGTGCGTTTTTTCATCGCCGAAAAAGAAGGCGAAGAACCGGTCTGGTGGTTCGGTGGCGGTTTCGACTTGACGCCCTACTACGGCAACATCGATGACTGCGTGCACTGGCACCGTGTGGCCGAGCAGGCTTGCGCGCCGTTCGGCCCGGACGTCTACCCGCGTTACAAGGCCTGGTGCGACAGCTATTTCCACATCAAGCATCGTCATGAGCCGCGGGGCATCGGCGGTCTGTTTTTCGACGACCTGAACGAGTGGGATTTCGACACCAGTTTCGCCTTCATGCGTGCCATTGGTGATGCGTACATCGATGCATATCTGCCGATCGTGCAGCGCCGCAAGCATGATGCGTTCACCGCCGAGCAGCGGGAATTCCAGGAGTACCGTCGCGGGCGTTATGTCGAGTTCAATCTGGTTTACGACCGCGGCACCTTGTTTGGCCTGCAATCGGGCGGGCGTACCGAGTCGATCCTCATGTCGCTGCCACCGCAAGTACGTTGGGGTTACGATTGGAAAGCCGAGCCTGGCAGTGAAGAGGCGCGCCTGACCGAGTATTTCCTGCAAGACCGCGACTGGTTGGCCGAGGCCTGAACGAGGAATGTTGATGGACCGTTATGTCGTTTTCGGTAATCCGATTGGCCACAGCAAATCGCCACTGATTCATCGGTTGTTCGCCGAGCAGACCGCGCAGAAACTCGACTACAGCACCTCGCTGGCGCCCCTCGACGATTTTTCCGGCTGCGCCCGGGCATTTTTCCTCGAAGGTCGCGGAGCAAACGTAACGGTTCCGTTCAAGGAAGAAGCCTATCGCCTGGCCGACACCCTGACCGCGCGAGCGCAACGGGCCGGTGCGGTGAATACCCTGAGCAAATTGGACGACGGCAGTTTGCTGGGTGACAACACCGATGGCGCCGGCCTGGTTCGGGACCTGACGGTTAACGCCGGGTTCAGCCTCAAGGGCAAACGCATCCTGCTGCTCGGGGCTGGCGGCGCGGTGCGCGGTGCGCTGGAGCCCTTGCTGGCCGAGCAACCGGCGTCAGTGATCATCGCCAACCGGACGGTGGACAAGGCTGAGTTGCTGGCGGAACTGTTCTGCGACCTGGGACCGGTATCGGCCAGCGGTTACGACTGGTTGCAAGAACCGGTGGATCTGATCATCAATGCCACGTCCGCGAGCCTGACGGGCGATGTGCCGCCAATTGCCGCCAGCCTGATCGAACCGGGCAAAACGGTGTGCTACGACATGATGTACGGCAAGGAACCGACCTCGTTCTGCCGCTGGGCCAGCGAACACGGCGCGGCGGTGGCAATGGACGGTTTGGGCATGCTTGCTGAGCAAGCGGCGGAGGCGTTCTTCCTGTGGCGTGGCGTGCGCCCGGACACAGCGCCAGTATTGGCCGAACTTCGCCGACAACTGGCCCTATAAAAGCATCGCGGGCAAGCCAGCTCCCACAGGGACCACCTGTAACCTGTGGGAGCGACGGTGCGACGATTCGACTTACCCGCGATGAAGTTCGATCAGTCTTCAAACCGAATCGGGCATTTCTCCGGCCCTTCGAGCTTTCTCAACTCTTCCACCACCTGCGGCCGCGCCCGGCGCAGAGTCAGGCTGCGATCTTGCCGCAGTAGCCGTCGCGCTTCCTGATGCAGCATTTCCACCCCTGAATAATCGATGAAGTTGATCTGTTGCGCCTCGATTACCACGCGCGCACCGTGCATCCGTTGCAGGCGTACTTGCAAGTAATGGCTGGCGCCGAAAAAGATCGAACCGCCCACCCGCAGAATGTCCTCATCGCCGTCGCGCACATGTTGTACCCGCGGTTGCGAGGTGCGCTTGAGGTAAAAGAACAGCGACGCCAGCACCCCGGCATAGATCGCCGTCTGCAGTTCCAGCAGCAAGGTGGCGACACACGTCAGGGCCATGACCAGGAACTCGGCGCGGCTGACCCGCAACAAGGCACGAATGCCGCGATGGTCCACCAGGCCCCAGGCGATCAGCAGAATGCTGCCGGCCATGGCCGGGATCGGAATGTGCGCGATCAACTGCGCACCGAAGATTGCGAACAAGGCCACCCACAACGCCGAAAAAATACCTGCCAGGGGTGAGCAGGCGCCTGCTTCGTAGCTCAGGGCCGAACGGGTGAAGGAGCCGGCCGACAGCGATCCGGAAAAAAACGCACCGACAATGTTGGATAACCCTTGGGCGCGGACCTCCTGATTGGCGTCGAGCAATTGTTGCGAGCGCGCCGACAACGAACGGGCAATCGACAAGCTGGTGACCAGGCCGAGCATGCCCACGGCCACGGCGCTAGGTAGCAGGCGCAGGATCAGGTCGAGGTCCAGCGGCAACAGGCTCAAGGGCGGCAGCTTTCCGGTGAATGCGCTGACCCGTTCCACGTGGCCGAACATCGATGGCCAGAGCCAGACCGTGAGTGCGCCCAGCACCAGAGTGATCAACAGCGTCGGCCAGCGCGGCAACCACAGCTTGAGGATTACCCCCACCACCACGGTCGCCAGTCCCAGCGTCAGCGAGGGCTTATCCACTTCACCCAGGTGCTTGAATAACGTGATGAAGCTATCCAGTGCCGTGGCCTGGCTGGGCAAATCCAGCCCCAACAGGTTGGGCAACTGGCCGATGGCAATCACCACCGCCGCGCCGAGGGTGAAGCCGAGTACCACGGAATGAGAAATGAAATTTACCAGCGCGCCAAAGCGCAGCAAGCCCAGCAGCCACTGGAAAATCCCGGCCAGAAACGTCAGCAACAGGATCAAGGTGACGTAGTCCTGTGTCGCCGGAACGGCCAGAGGGCTGATGCTGGCGTACAGGACAATGGAAATGGCTGCCGTAGGACCGCAGATCAAATGCCACGAAGATCCCCATAGACAAGCGATCAAGACCGGGATGATCGCCGCGTACAAGCCGTATTCCGGTGGGAGACCGGCGATCAGGGCATAGGCAATGGATTGTGGCAACGCGAGAATCGCACCGCTGAGGCCGACGATCAGGTCCCGGCCGACGCTGGCGCGGGTCTGCCGGGGCAACCACGTGAGGAACGGGAAGAGTGAATGGCGGCTGGGAAGGGCCATGAAGCCTCTCGGTTGGGGTTTTCCACAGAATATCAGGAGGACACATGTGGGAGCGGGCTTGCTCGCGAAAGCGGTGGGTCAGGCAACACACTTGTCGACTGACCCACCGCTTTCGCGAGCAAGCCCGCTCTCACAGGTTTAGAGCTTGGCTTTCACTGCCGGCAATGCATCCTTGCCATCCACGGTTTTTACGCCATCGAGCCATTTATCCAGCACCGCCGGGTTGGCCTTGATCCACGCCTTGGCTGCATCGGCATTGCTGACTTTTTTGTTCACCACCTCGGCCATGATGCTGTTCTCCATCTCCTGAGTGAAACTCAGGTTGGTCAGCAGCTTGCCAACGTTCGGGCAGGCCTGTGCATAACCTTTGCGGGTCAAGGTGTGAACGGTGCCGGTGTCGCCGAAGTATTTCTCGCCGCCCTTGAGGTAATGCATTTTCAGCTGCACGTTCATCGGGTGCGGAGTCCAGCCCAGGAATGTCACGAATTTCTGCTTCTTCACGGCGCGGGACACCTCGGCCAGCATCGCCTGCTCACTGGATTCGACCAGTTTCCATTGCCCCATGTCGAAATCGTTTTTCTTGATGATCTCTTGAAGGGAAATGTTCGCTGGCGCACCGGAACCGATGCCGTAGATTTTCCTGTCGAACTTGTCCGCGTATTTGTTCAGATCGGCGAAGGTATGCACGCCCGCGTCCCAGACATAGTCCGGAACCGCGAGGGTGAATTCGGTACCGTCGAGGTTTTTCGCCAGTTGCGTGACATCGCCGGTGGCGACGAACTTGTCGTAGAAGCCCTGTTGCGCCGGCATCCAGTTACCCAGGAACACATCGACCTGACCGTCCTTGAGCCCGCCAAAGGTGATCGGCACCGCAAGGGTGTCGACCTTGGCCTTGTAGCCCATGCCGTCCAGCAGAAAACCGGTGATGGCGTTGGTCGCCGCGATGTCGCTCCAGCCAGGATCGGCCATCTTCACTGTCTCGCAACTCTGATCGGCATAGGCCGATGCGCTGCCCAGAGCCAGAAGCCCGACCGTCAGTACTTTGGATAACCTTTGCATGGACTTCCCCTTAACATTATTGGTTTTGGCAGGGTTGTGGATAACGTGCTTTACGCTCCAGATCATCAAGGTCGATATGGTTGCGCATGTATTGCTGACTGGCGTCCACCAGCGGCTGGTGATCCCAGCTCTTCAGCTTGCCGATGGTCAGGGCGTCGGCGACGAAACGCCGGCGACGCTGGCTCGCGAGCACCTGTTGGTGGATCGCCGGAATATTCCACTTAGCACGCGCTTCGGCGAGAAAATCGTCGAACAGTTGGCGATATTGCGGTGATTGGCTGAGTTCTTCCCGCTCATGTGGATCGTTGTGCACATCGAAGAGTAGGCAAGGGTCGTCTTCGCTGTAGATGAATTTATAGTTGCCCCGGCGGATCATCATCAATGGGCTGATGGTGCCTTCGGCCATGTATTCGCCGAACACTTCGTCATGACCGCCCTGCCCTTGCAGATGCGGAACCAGCGACCGACCGTCCAGCGGCAAGCCCGGCTCCAGTGACCCACCCGCCAGTTCAACGAAGGTGGGCAGCAGGTCGGCGGTGGACACCGAGGCGCTGACCCGCCCCGCCCCGAATTGCCCCGGCGCACTTATCAACAGAGGAACCCTTGCAGCCATTTCGTACCAGTGCATTTTGTACCAGAGGCCCCGCTCGCCCAGCATGTCGCCATGGTCGCCAGAGAAGACGATGATGGTGTCCTCGATCAAACCAGTATCTTCGAGCGTTTGCAGGAGTTTGCCGACGTTGCTGTCGATGTAGCTACAGGCGCCGAAATAGGCGCGGCGTGCGTCGCGGATCTTATCCACAGGCAGCGGCTTGTCCCACAGGTCATAAACCTTGAGCAACCGCTGGGAGTGCGGATCGAGATCGTGTGGGGCCGGCGTTGTGGGCAATGGGATGTCGGCGTCGTCGTACAGATCCCAGAAAGCCTTTGGGATGGTGTAAGGATCGTGTGGATGGGTCATCGAAACCGTCAGGCAGAATGGCTGATCGCCATCCTCGCGAATGTGATCGAACAGATACTGCTGGGCCTTGAATACAACTTCTTCATCGAAATCCAGCTGATTGGTACGCACGCAGGGTCCCGCTTGCAGCACCGACGACATGTTGTGGTACCAGGTCGGCCGCACGTCCGGCTCATCCCAATTCACCGCCCAACCGTAGTCGGCTGGGTAGATGTCGCTGGTCAGGCGTTCTTCATAGCCGTGCAACTGATCCGGGCCGCAGAAATGCATCTTGCCCGACAGCGCGGTGCGATAGCCGAGACGACGCAGGTAGTGGGCATAAGTGGGAACATCGGCAGGGAAATCCGCTGCGTTATCGTAAGCACCGATCTTGCTCGGCAGCTGACCGCTGACCAAGGTAAAACGCGACGGCGCGCACAACGGACTGTTGCAATACGCGGAATCGAACACCACGCCTTCAGCGGCGAGGCGGCTCAAATTAGGCAGTTTGATTGGCGAAGGGCCGTAGAACGGCAACATTGGCGCGGCCATTTGATCGGCCATGATGAAAAGAATGTTCTTGCGCTTCATGTGATCGCGGCATTCCATAGTGGATGTTTATGCGAGAGTGCTGTGATCGAGCATGAAACCCATACACTTTGTGGTAAAGCCCATGCGTGACAATGACTAGGATAAGCACAGCTTATGTATGACGCTCTTGGTGACCTGTCCCTGGATTTGCTCCGCGCCTTCGAAGCAGCGGCGCGCCAACGCAGCTTTACCGCTGCGGCAGTCGAACTTGGCACCACGCAACCGGCCATCAGCCAGCAAATCAAGCGCCTGGAGGAACGACTGGCGACACGGCTGTTCGACCGCATCTATCGCGGCATCGAATTGACCGAGTCTGGGATGATACTTTTCGAGCAAGTTCAGCTGGGTTTGCAGCAAATCGATGCTGGTTTAAACGCGATCAGCGCTCAGCAACAGCATGAGGTACTGCAAGTTGCCACCGATTTCGCCTTCGCCGCCTATTGGCTGATGCCGCGTTTGCATCGTTTTCACGCTGCCAATCCGCAGGTGGATGTCAGCCTGGTGACCAGTGAACGTAGTCACAACATGCTGCGCACCGATATCGATGTGGCGGTGTTATTCGGCGATGGTCGCTTCAAGCAGGGCGAAAGCCATTGGCTGTTCAGCGAAGAAGTGTTTCCGGTCTGTAGCCCGCAACTGTTGAATGAGCGTGCCCTGCCCTTGCCCGCTCAGGGATTGCTGGAGTTTCCACTATTGCACTTGCGCGGCGAGCACAGCAGCAACTGGTTTGACTGGAGCGGCGTGTTTCGCGAGTTGGGGATCACCTCGCCTCCCGCTCCAGGGCAATTGCGCTTCGACAATTACACGTTGCTGATCCAGGCGGCGATTGGTGGTCAGGGCGTCGCCATTGGTTGGCGCCACCTTGTGGATAACTTGTTGGCGCAGGGGTTGCTGTGTCGGCCGATTGCCGAGACAGTGATGTCGCGGTTGGGATACTACGTGGTACTGCCGCAGCGTAAACGGCGCGGAGCGTTGATTCAGCAGTTTGTCGATTGGTTGATGGCCGAGCAGGCCAGCAGTGCGCAATCACTCAATGGCCTGACGTTGCCCTCTATCGCCGTTTAGCTGTCAGTCGCAACGAAACTGACGTGCTCACCGACGTGCAGGTTCAAATGCAATTCATCGGTAATCCCGGTTGCCGTCCGGACCAGGCGCTCCAGCGGTTCAGCCAGCCCAGGTTCCAAGGTGCTGCTGACATGGCTGAAATGTTCGATGGTCAATCCGGGCACTCCACGCGGAGCATTCACCAACGTCCACTTCAAAGTGCTGCTTTGCAGGGCTTCGCGGATTTCCTCGGCGGCGTGACGCTGCAGTGGATCGAAGGTCTCGGGGTCGTCCAGGACCTCGAAGTCCCCCACCAGAAACAACCTCGCGATACCCGCCGCCTGCATGCCATCGATCAACGCGTCCGCCGCCAGTACTTGCTCGACCGGCCCCGGAACGATGTTTTTTTCCACGTGTTCACTGTTGAACGGTAACCCGGGTGCGTCCAGTAGGCAGATAACTGCCGAACTGCCCGCCACACTTTGCTTCACGCGTTCAGCCTCGAACAAATCGCCGGTCTTGGTGCGCAAACCCGGACGCGGCGCGAGCGCCGTCAGGTCATCGAGTATGGCGATCACTTCGTGCTGGCGGCGTAGCAATTCAGCCATCAGCGCACTGCCCAGGCTACTCATGGCACCATAAAGCACCACTTTCACGACCGGGGTTTCGGCATTCTTCATGGCTGCGCTCCCTGTTATTGACCTATATGGCGTGTGACCTGTGGTAAACACCAACGGTTCGAACCGATTCAGAGGGCTTCAGATGCCAACGATCAAGGGTTACCACGCCCATGTGTATTTCGACGCCAGCACCGTTGATCAAGCGCGGGCCTTGTGTGAGCAGGCGGCGCAACTGTTCCCGTTGAAAATGGGCCGGGTGCACGAACGCCCAGTCGGCCCGCACCCGGACTGGAGCTGTCAGCTGGCCTTCGGTCCGGAATTGATCGGTGACGTGCTGCCCTGGTTGGCGCTCAACCGCAAGGGGCTGGTGGTGTTCCTCCACCCGGACACCGGTGACGATCTGCGTGATCACAGCGAGCACGCGATCTGGATGGGCGCGATTCGCCCGCTGGACCTGTCTATTTTTCGATCAGGCTTAATTTAAGTTTATAGGGTTTCTTCCGGTTCGCCGGGCAAATGCTCGTCCAGGTGCAGCCATGGCAAGCGGCTGTCAGTCCAGATGTGCCGTTCGGCAGGAGCCTGTTCTGGATGGTCGAGGGTGGCGATGGTCACATCAATAGTCTTGGGGCTGAGGTGGGTGACCAGTGCCAGTTGCGCCCCGCAGTGGCCGCAGAAGTAACGCGCGCAGGTCGCTGAAGAGTCGTACCGCGCCGGTGATCCGCCCAGCCATTGAAATGCCGAAACGGGCACGGTGATCCAAGTGGTCACGATGCCGCCGCTGACCCTTCGGCAAATCGAGCAATGGCAGTGGGCGATGTCGCGCAGCGGCCCGCTGAATTGATAGCGCAGCTGGCCGCAGTGGCAGCCGCCTGTATGAATGTCGACCATATCGCCTCCTCCTGACTGACGCCTTCGCGAGCAGGCTTGACTCGGTTGCGCTCCCTGCCTCGTCCGACGACCGGTTGCACTTCAGGTCAACGCTTTCATGGCCGAAAGCTGGCTGAAAGCTTGCGCGATTAGGATCGCCCTCACTGCCGGCAACAGACCGGTTGGCCAATGCGAGTGTTCGATTGCTCGCCAGGTCCATTTAACAACAACAATGGTGATTCTGATGTCCTCTGTAACCCGCCTCCTCGCTGTCACTCCGCCCGTACGTCTCGTGCTTCCTGTTCTGCGCTGACCCGACCCGGTCTGCCCATTCCCTAGCCGCGCCACGCCTGGAGTATTCCCATGCTGACTTTCCTTGGCTTCGCCATGGTCATCACCTTCATGTTCCTGATCATGACCAAGCGCCTGTCCGCGCTGATCGCCCTGATCATCATCCCGATCGTCTTCGCCCTGTTCGGTGGTTTCGGCCCGAAAATCGGCCCGATGATGCTTGAAGGCATCACCAAGCTCGCGCCGACCGGCGTGATGCTGATGTTCGCCATTCTGTACTTTGCCCTGATGATCGACTCCGGCCTGTTCGACCCGGCCGTGCGCAAGATCCTCAAGATGGTCAAGGGTGACCCCCTGAAAGTATCGGTCGGCACCGCCGTACTGGCGCTCGTCGTTTCTCTCGATGGTGACGGCGCGACCACTTACATGATCTGCGTGGCCGCCATGCTGCCGCTTTACAGCCGTATCGGCATGAGCCCGCGGATCATGGCCGGTCTGATCATCCTTGCCGGTGGCGTGATGAACATGACCCCATGGGGTGGCCCGACCGCCCGCGCGGCCAGTGCGCTGCATGTGGACCCGTCGGCCATCTTCGTCCCAATGATTCCGGCGATGGCTGCCGGTGTCGTGGCTATCCTGGCCATCGCTTATTTCTACGGCAAACGTGAGCGTGCGCGCCTGGGTGAACTGCACTTGGTCGGCGATGAAATCGATCACAGCGAAATCAGCGTTTCGCAGTTCCCGGATGCCCGTCGTCCGAAGTTGATCTGGTTCAACGGCGCCCTGACCCTGGGCCTGATGTGCACCCTGATCGCCGGCCTGCTGCCGCTGCCGGTGCTGTTCATGGTGGCTTTCAGCATCGCGATGATCGTCAACTATCCTTGCCTGCAACAGCAGAAGGATCGCGTCGCGGCGCACGCCGGCAGCGTGCTGGCAGTGGTCGGGCTGATCTTTGCCGCCGGCATCTTCACCGGTATCCTGTCGGGCACCGGTATGGTTGATGCCATGTCGAAAAGCCTGCTGTCGGTGATCCCTGATTTCCTCGGCCCGTATTTGGCCGTGATCACGGCGCTGGTGAGCATGCCGTTCACCTTCTTCATGTCGAACGATGCATTTTATTACGGCGTGTTACCAGTACTTGCCGAGGCCGCCAGTCACTACGGTATAACCGCGGTGGAAATGGCACGTGCCTCGATCGTCGGTCAGCCCGTCCACTTGCTGAGCCCGCTGGTACCATCGACTTACCTGTTGGTGGCCCTGGCCGGGATCGACTTTGGTGATCACCAGCGCTTCACCCTCAAGTGGGCAGTGCTGGTGTGCATGTGCATACTGGTCGCCGCGTTGCTGATGGGGATTTTTCCGCTGTTCAGCACTCTATAAGCCCAAGACTCACCACTCGGGGTCCAGGCTTCGCTGTTTGAAGCCCGGGCCTTTTGTGGTTTAACACTCGCTCAAAGGAATACACATGGAATGGCTGACCAACCCTGAAATCTGGGTTGCCTTCTTCACCCTGACCGCCCTGGAAATCGTCCTGGGCATCGATAACATCATCATGATTTCGATCCTGGTCAGCCGCATGCCCAAGCACATGCAGGCGCGCACCCGGATTTTCGGCCTGGCGCTGGCCATGATCACGCGGATTCTGTTGTTGCTGTCGATCACCTGGGTCATGCGCCTTACCGCCGACCTGTTCGAAGTGTTCGGCCAGGGTATTTCCGGGCGAGACCTGATCCTGTTCTTCGGTGGTCTATTCCTGTTGTGGAAAAGCTCGCAAGAGATGTACCACGCGCTGGAAGGCGAAGATGAATCGCATGATGAGCCAGCCGTCAAAGGCGGCAGCTTCCTGTACACCATCATCCAGATTGCGATCATCGACATTGTGTTCTCCCTGGATTCGGTGATTACCGCTGTGGGTATGGTTTCCCATGTACCGGTCATGGTCGCTGCGATCATCGTCGCCGTACTGGTGATGATGCTGGCCGCAGGTACCATCAGTGCGTTCATCGACAAGCACCCGTCGCTGAAAATGCTGGCGCTGGCGTTCCTGTTGCTGGTCGGTACCGTGTTGATTGCCGAGTCCTTCGAAGTGCACTTGCCAAAAGGCTACGTCTACTTCGCGATGGCGTTCTCGCTGGCAGTGGAAGCGATCAACATCAAGATGCGCACCGCGATCGCCAAAAAGAAGAAGCAGCAGGAGCCGGTGAAACTACGCAAGGACATTCCGGGGCAATAATTCCGGTGCCTTGTTAAAACGCAAGACCTGTGGGAGCGAGCCTGCTCGCGAAGAGGGAATGCCAGTCGACATCGATGTCGTCTGTCATGCCGCCTTCGCGAGCAGACTCGCTCCCACAGTCGTTTCGGGGGCTCTTTTTAGTCCGCAGCAAGCTGTTTTCATGACAGTTTTGTTTCAATCGCTTCTTTAGCTATGCGATGCTGGCGCCCAGACCGTTAGCCAACTACAGCTTAAGTACAGAACGTAGAACATCGCGCGGCACCGTCAACTTGCTCCTTTGGGGCGCTACCACCACAGGGGGCCCTGAATGCTCACCCTGCTCAATTTGCTTTCTGCCGTGGCCTTGCTGATCTGGGGCACGCACATCGTCCGAACCGGCATCCTGCGGGTCTACGGTTCCAACCTGCGCCACGTCATCGGCCAGAACATGTCCAAACGCTGGCTGGCGTTCGTCTCCGGGATCGTGGTGACTGCAATGGTCCAGAGCAGCAACGCCACGGCGATGCTGGTCACGTCATTTGTCGGTCAGGGCCTGATGGGGCTTACGCCCGCACTGGCGACCATGCTCGGGGCCGATGTCGGTACGGCACTGATGGCGCGGGTGCTGACCTTCGATCTGTCATGGCTGTCGCCGCTGCTGATTTTTGTCGGGGTGATCTTCTTTCTCTCGCGTAAACAGACTCGACTGGGCCAGATGGGCCGCGTCAGTATTGGCTTGGGATTGATCATTCTGGCGCTGCAATTGATCGTCGAAGCCGCCGCGCCGATCACCCACGCCCAAGGGGTGAAGGTGATTTTCGCCTCGCTGACCGGCGATATCCTGCTCGACGCCCTGGTCGGCGCGCTGTTCGCGATGATTTCCTACTCCAGCCTGGCGGCGGTGTTGCTGACCGCGACCCTGGCCGGTGCCAACGTGATCAGTCTGCCGGTGGCCCTTGGCCTGGTGATCGGCGCCAACATCGGCAGTGGCATCCTTGCGTTCCTCAGCACCAGCATGCAGAACGCAGCGGGTCGTCAGGTGGCGTTGGGCAGCCTGTTGTACAAGCTGATTGGCCTGTTGCTGATCATTCCGGTGCTCGACCCGCTGGTGCATTGGATTGACAGCCTGGATTTCAGTCCCCAGGAAATGGTCATCGGCTTTCACCTGCTCTACAACACGACCCGCTGCCTGATCCTGCTACCCAGCGTCGGGCCGATGGCCAGGTTTTGCGCGTGGGTACTGCCGGAGCGCCCGCAACTCAATGGCACTGCCAAGCCCCGGCACCTTGATCCGACCGCGTTGGTCACGCCCAGTCTCGCTTTGGCCAATGCCGCCCGGGAAACCCTGCGCATGGGTGACCTGATCGATAACATGCTCGAAGCCATGCAGGACGTGCTGCACGGCAAGCAAACTGCCGTCACTCAGGAAATGCGACGCCTGACGGATGATGTGGAATCCCTCTACAGCGCCATCAAGCTGTACTTGGCGCAAATGCCTCGTGAGGATCTCAGTGACCAGGACAGCCGGCGCTGGGCGGAAATCATCGAGCTGGCGATCAACCTGAAGCTGGCCAGTGACTTGATCGAGCGCATGCTGCGCAAGGTCCAGCAACAGAAAACCGCGCAGCGACGGTCGTTTTCCGAAGTTGGCCTGGAGGAGTTGGCGGGCTTGCACAGTCAGCTGATTTCCAACCTGCGTCTGGGCTTGTCGGTGTTCCTCAGCGCCGATAAGGAAAGTGCCCGCCAGCTGCTGCGGGAGAAACGTCGCTTTCGTGCACAGGAACGCCGCCTGGCCCACGCTCATGTCAGCCGATTGCAACGTAAGATCGTGCAAAGTATCGAGACCAGCTCCCTGCACCTGGAGCTGATTGCCGACATGAAGCGTCTGAATTCGCTGTTTTGCAGCAGTGCCTATGTGGTGTTGGAAACCTCCGAAACCGGTGCACTGGCGGCTGACGATCTGGCGGACATCACGCATTCGCCTTGAACGTCTGCCAGAGTGGTCAGTCAGTAACATTGATTCGGCTGGAAGGTCATTCGCCAGCAGGCTCGCTCCCACAGTTGATTTGCAGGGTTCACAAAACCATGTGGGAGCGAGCCTGCTCGCGAATACGGCCTGACTGACGACATGGATCTCCAATCAGCCGTATGGAAACTCGTTATGCGTTGCCTGTTGTTCGCCTGTCTGTTGCTGGGATCATTACCGTCGCTAGCCCTGGATCGCTTCCAGGTCGAGGGCTACACCCTGCGAAACGGTCTGCAATTACTGCTCAAGCCCGGTGCCGAACGCGGGCACGTGGCGATTCGCCTGGTGGTTGGCGTGGGTATCGATGATTTCGGTTGCGCCGAGAAAGAGTTGCCGCACTTGCTTGAACACTTGTTGTTCAGTGGCATCGACGCCAGCGGCGAAGGCGGCCTGGAAGAGCGAATGCAAGCGCTGGGGGGCGAGTGGAACGCCTTCACCAGCAATGCCGACACCACCTTCGTGATCGAAGCCCCGGCCAAAAACCAGCGCAAGGTCCTCGACCTGCTGCTGGCGCTGCTCACCCAGACCCGTTTCGATGACAATGCCATCAACGCCGCCAAACAGGTGGTCGAGCGCGAAGACGGCGGCCATTACACGCATTTGCAGCGTTGGTTGGATCGCCAGGATCTGGGGCATACCGCCAGCAAGCAACTGGCCGTCGAGCTGGGTCTCAAATGCCCCGAACGTGCGCAAGTCGATCAACTGACTCGCGAACAACTGGAGAAGGTGCGCAAGGATTGGTATGCGCCCAACAATATGACGTTGATCGTGGTCGGTGATCTTGACCGTTTGCTGCCAGCTTATTTGGAGCGCGCGTATGGCGTGCTCAAGCCTGTCGAACCGACGGGCCACCCGCCGCTGCCGCAAATCCAGGCCAGTGCCGCCCATGAACGCAACCTGACCCGCGGCTTTGTCGGCGGTGGGGCCAAGCTGCATTGGCTGGTACCGGAACCGGTATTGGAGGATCAGCACGACCAAACCTTCGACCTGCTCAAGGATTATCTGGACTGGGCGCTGTATCGCCAGTTGCGCCTGGCGCACGGTTTGTCCTACGGTCCCTGGGCTGAGCGTGAGGTGTTCGGTGGTGTGGGCTTCATGAGCCTCAATGCCGATCTGGAGCGCGATGACGTGGTCGAAGCGCAAAAGGTGCTGGAGGAAATGAAGGCCGGGTTGCTCAAGGACGGCCTGAATGCCGAGACCTTCAACCGCCTCAAACAGGCCGCCATCGCCCGCCAGGCCTGGGCCGTGCAAGGCAACAGCGCGCTGGCCGATTACTACTGGAGCGCCCTGGGGGACTACGAGGACGGACGTTTCGCCAATCCGGCCAAGGAACTGCAAGCGGTGACCCTGGCGGAAGCCAACAAGGCGATGCGCGAATTGCTCCTGCAACCGGGGTATATCCGTATTGAAAAGCCGTTGCTCAGTGACGATCAGTTGTTGTGGGTGATGGCCGCAATACTGGGATTGATCGTGCTCAGTCTGGCGGCCTGGCGCTTTCATCGCAGAAAGTAAGAGATCCTTGTGGGCGCCAGTCTGCTCGCGAAGGCGGGTATAGCAGGCGATATCAACGTGGGATCTGCCGACTTCTACGCGAGCAGGCTCGCTCCCACAAGTTTCGCACATCAACCGGCCGTGGCCCCTCGCCACACCGCCCCGCCAGCGGTACCCTGTCGAGGATTTTTCCTACGACGACTGTGAACCGCCGAATGCCGACCCTGACCCTTTTCGTACAGCGCATCCTCGAACTGATGAAGCGCTACCCCGGGGTCATTGCGCTCGGTGGTTTCGTCTCCGGGGTTGGCAGTTTCATTCTGGTGGATCGGCAACAGGGGCTGGCGAGCTGGATCACCACCATCATGCTGATCAGCTGGGTCTGGCTGATGCTGGAAAACAGCCTGACCAAGCTGTTCACCAAAATCTTCAAGCGAGAAATTCCCCAGCCGCTGCTGCGTTACGCGACGCAGATGATCCATCAGGAAAGCCTGTTCTTCGTCCTGCCGTTCTTTTTCATCACCACCACCTGGAACAGTGGCCAACTGTTCTTCACCGGGCTATTGGGGATCGCGGCGTTGATTTCCATCGTCGACCCGCTCTACTACAAGTGGCTGGCGCCGCGGCGCTGGGCGTTCCTGGCGTTGCATACGCTGACCCTGTTCGCTGCCTTGCTCACCGCGTTACCGGTGATCATGCACCTGACCACCTCACAAAGTTTCAAGTGGGCGCTGGGCATCGCGGTGCTGTTGTCGTTCCCGAGTCTCGCTTCAATCTTCCCTATTCGCACCGTGCGCAATGCCGTGGCGATCCTGAGTATCACCGTGGGCATCGGTGGCGTGGGCTGGGTGCTGCGTTCGTGGGTACCGCCGGCGACGCTGTGGATGACCGAAGTGGCCATCAGCACGCAAATGCAGGACCGTACGCCAGGCAAGAGTCTGGAAGAAGTCAGCGCCGAGCAGATCCGTGGTGACGGGTTGTATGCCTACACAGCGATCAACGCACCGCGCGGCCTCGACGAGCGGATTTATCATGTCTGGCAGTTCAACGGCAAAGAGGTCGATCGCATCGCGCTGGATATTCACGGTGGCCGCAAGGAGGGCTATCGCGCCTGGACCCATAAGCAGAACTTCCCCGGCAATCCGGCGGGCAAATGGCAGGTCCGGGTGCTGACCGAAGACGGTCAGTTGATCGGGGTGCTGCGCTTCAAGATCACCGACAGCACACCGATCAAAGAAAAGTAGGAGAGTTCGTGCTATTACGTAGGTCTGCGTAAATAGCCGAAAAAGCACGGAGCTTATGACCAGCAGCACAGTGGCCGGCAATGCCCAACTGGACACCTCGCACTCCCCGACCCGGATCCGGGTCACGGGGGACTGGACGCTCGCCCATTACGCCGACCTCAAGCACTTGAGCGAAAAGCTCGAAGGCCAGTACGACGACAGCACCCATATCGACCTCAATGGCCTCGGCGCCCTCGACACGGCGGGCGCCTCGTTGCTGGTGGAACTGCTGGGCTCCGAACGGCTGGGACGATCCGCCGAACACCCCGATTGCACCCTTTCGGCCGCCGACCGCGCGTTGCTGCAAACGGTCTATCGCTCCCTGACCGATTTCTGTGTGCCGATCAAAGAGCCGGAAATCAGTGTCGGCATTCAACTGCTGACCCGTATTGGCCGCGCGGTGGACACCGTCTGGCAGGACACCCTGCACCTGCTGGGTTTCGTCGGCCTGATTCTGGAAACCATCGTCCGTGGCCTGTTTCGCCCGAAACGCTGGCGCATCACGCCGATGGTTGCGCACATCGAACAGACCGGCCTCGACGCCGCCCCCATCGTCGCCCTGCTGACTTTTCTGGTGGGTGCCGTGGTGGCGTTTCTCGGGGCGACGGTGTTGGCCAGTTTCGGTGCGACGGTGTTCACCGTGGACCTGGTGGCGTTTTCCTTCCTGCGCGAATTCGGCGTGTTGCTGACCGCGATCCTGATGGCTGGGCGTACTGCCAGCGCGTTCACCGCGCAGATCGGTTCGATGAAGGCCAACGAAGAAATCGACGCCATCCGCACCCTGGGTCTCGACCCGATGGAATTGCTGGTGGTGCCGCGCGTTCTGGCCCTGCTGATCGCACTGCCGATGCTGACTTTTCTGGCGATGTTGTCAGGGATCGTCGGCGGCGGTGTGGTCTGTGCAATATCGTTGGATATTTCCCCGGCGATGTTTCTGTCGCTGCTGCAATCGGACATCGGCGTACAGCACTTTCTGGTGGGGATCGTCAAAGCGCCGATCTTTGCCTTCCTGATCGCCGCGATTGGTTGCCTGGAAGGTTTCAAGGTCAGCGGCAGCGCCGAGTCCGTCGGTGCGCACACCACCTCCAGCGTGGTGCAGTCGATTTTCGTGGTGATCGTGCTCGATGCCGTGGCCGCGCTGTTTTTCATGGAGATGAGCTGGTGAGCCGTGTACCCCGAGCGCCTTCAGAGGCGGTGATCGAAGTCCGTGGCCTGTGCAATCGCTTCGGCCGCCAGAGCGTGCATGAGAACCTCGACCTGGATTTGTACAAGGGCGAGATCCTGGCCGTGGTCGGTGGCTCCGGCAGTGGCAAATCGGTGCTGTTGCGCAGCATCGTCGGCTTGCGCCAGCCCAGCGAGGGCGTGGTGAAAGTGTTCGGTAAAAACCTGCCCACGCTGTCCGAACATGAGCGGTCCCTGGTCGAACGTCGCTTCGGCGTGCTGTTTCAGAAAGGCGCCCTGTTCTCTTCATTGACGGTCACCGAGAACGTCGCCCTGCCCTTGATCGAGCATGCCGGGCTGAGCCGTGACGACGCCGAGCACCTGGCCGCGGTCAAGATGGCCCTCGCCGGGCTGCCGCTGTCGGCGGCGGACAAATACCCCGCCTCCCTGTCCGGCGGCATGATCAAACGTGCGGCGCTGGCGCGGGCATTGGCACTGGATCCGGACATTCTGTTTCTCGACGAGCCCACCGCCGGCCTCGATCCGATTGGTGCCGCTGCGTTCGATCAATTGATCCTGACCCTGCGTGACGCCCTGGGCCTGAGCGTTTTTCTGGTGACCCACGACCTCGACACGCTCTACACCATCACCGACCGGGTGGCGGTGCTGGCGCAAAAGAAAGTGCTGGTGGCCGATGCCATTGACGTGGTCTCGGAAACCGACGACGCCTGGATTCACGAATACTTCCACGGCCCTCGCGGCCGCGCGGCGCTGACGGCCGCTCAACAGCTCAACGAGGTCTGACATGGAAACCCGAGCCCATCATGTATTGATCGGCCTGTTCACCGTGATTGTGGTGACGGGCGCCCTGCTCTTCGGCCTGTGGCTGGCCAAGTCCAGTGTCGACACCGAATTCAAGGACTACGAAGTCGTGTTCAACGAAGCGGTCAGCGGCTTGTCCAAGGGCAGCTCAGTGCAATACAGCGGGATCAAGGTCGGCGACGTGGTGTTGCTGCGTCTGGACCCGGAAGACCCGCGCCGAGTGCTGGCGCGGATTCGTCTGGGTGGCGATACGCCGGTCAAGGAAGACACCCAGGCCAAGCTGGCGCTGACCGGGGTTACCGGGACGTCGATCATCCAGCTCAGTGGCGGCACACCGCAAAGTCCGACGCTCAAGGGTAAGGGCGGCAAGCTGCCGGTGATCGTCGCTTCACCCTCGCCCATCGCCCGACTGCTCAACGACAGCAACGACCTGATGTCTGGCGTGAACATGCTGATGCACAACGCCAATCTGATGTTCTCGACGGAAAACATCGAACGCATCAGCAAGACCCTCGAGCACCTGGAGCAAACCACCGGCACCATTGCCGAGCAGCGCGGCGACCTGCGCCTGGCCATGCAGCAACTGGCTTCTGTCGGCAAGCAGGCCAGCACCATGATGGAACAGACCTCGGCGCTGATGCGCAACGCCAACGGTCTGCTCAACGATCAGGGCAAGCAGATGTTCGGCAGCGCTGAACAGGCCATGAAGTCGCTGGAGCAGAGCAGCGCGACGATCAACAAACTGCTCAGCGCCAATCAGGACTCGCTCAACAGCGGCATGCAGGGCCTCAATGGCCTGGCCCCGGCGGTGCGCGAGCTGCGGGAAACCCTGACCTCGCTACGCACTATTTCGCAACGCCTGGAGGCCAACCCCAGCGGCTACCTGCTGGGCAGTGACAAGAACAAGGAATTCACCCCATGAAGCTGACTGCCCTCGCCCTCCTCGCCGGCTTCACGCTGATCAGCTCATGCTCGATCCTGCCCGAGTCCGAGCCGTTCGATGTCTATCGATTGCCGTCAGCGCAAAGCAGCCCGTCGACCCGTCACGTTATGCCGCAGCGCTGGTCGCTGCGCCTGAATAAACCCCAGGCCAGCGAGGCGTTGAACAGCCCGAACATTGCTGTCATCCCCCAAGGCGATGTGATCAGCAGCTACAAGGGCTCGCGCTGGAGCGATCCGGCACCGGTGCTGCTGCGCAATCGCCTACTGGATGGTTTTCAGCGCGATGGCCGGGTGACGTTGCTCAGCACTGACGACAGCAACTTCCTGGCAGACCTGGAATTGGGTGGCAATTTGCAGGCGTTCCAGACGGAGTATCAAGGCACCACCGCCAGCGTCGTCGTGCGGATGGATGCGCTGCTGGTGCGCGGGTATGACCAGCGCATCCTTGCCAGCCGCCGCTTTGAAGTGCGCCAACCATTGGGCGATGTGAAGGTGCCTGCCGTTGTCAGCGGATTTGGCCAGGCCAATGATCAACTGACGGCGCAGGTGGTGGCTTGGGCCGTGGAGCAAGGGCAGAAACTGGCGCCACCACCACGGCCTTGAAGCCGCCGACGCTCCCACATTGGTTTTGTGGTTAGCCGAAGAACCAGTAGCAGACGCCGATCGCGCCCAGCACGCCCGCCAACTCCGCCAGCAACGCACACCCCACCGCATGCCGTGCGCGTTGGATGCCCACCGCGCCGAAGTAGACGGCCAGCACATAGAACGTGGTTTCGGTACTGCCCTGGATCGTCGCCGCGACCAGTGCCGGGAAGCTGTCGACCCCCGATGTTTTCATGGTTTCGATAAGCATCGCCCGGGCGGCGCTGCCGGAGAATGGTTTGACCATCGCGGTCGGTAGCGCATCGACGAAGCGCGTGTCCCAACCGGCCCATTCCACCAGATGACGAATCCCGTCCAGGCCGAAATCCAGTGCCCCGGACGCCCGCAGCACGCCTACGGCGCAGAGCATCGCCACCAGGTACGGCAGCAGGTTCTTCGCGACGTCGAAACCCTCTTTGGCACCTTCGACGAACGCCTCATAGACCTTCACTTTGCGCAACGCGCCAATCACCAGAAACAGCATGATGATCCCAAATAGCGTCAGATTGCCGAGGATCGACGACAAACTGGCCAGGGCGGTGGCAGAGAGCGTTGCCAGCAAGGCCATGAAGCCGCCAAGGATGAGGGCACCGGGAATGATGTAGGCCAATACCACCGGGTCCCAGACACGCAGGCGTTGCATGAACGCCACCGCCAGGAAGCCAACGATGGTCGAGCAACTGGTGGCCAGCAGAATCGGCAGGAACACCAGCGTCGGGTCGGGCGCGCCTTGCTGGGCGCGGTACATGAAAATCGTCACCGGCAGCAGGGTCAGGGACGAGGCGTTGAGCACCAGGAACAGGATCTGCGCGTTGCTGGCGATGGTGTCACTGGGGTTGAGTTCCTGCAGGGCCTTCATGGCCTTGAGGCCGATTGGCGTGGCGGCATTGTCCAGGCCCAGGCCGTTGGCGGCGAAGTTAAGGGTGATCAAGCCGATGGCCGGGTGACCGGCCGGCACTTCAGGCATTAACCGCAGAAACAGCGGGCCCAGGGCCTTGGCCAGCTTTTCGACGATCCCGGCTTTTTCGGCAATCCGCAAAAAACCCAGCCAGAGGGTGAGGGTGCCGAACAGCAGGACCATGACCTCGACCGACAATTTGGCCATGGCGAAAATGCTTTCCACCATCGCCGCGAAGATCCCGGCGTTGCCGCCGATCAGCCATTGCGCCAGCGCCGACACGGCGGCCACGATGAAGAAGCCAAGCCACAGGCCATTAAGCATCAGTCAAATCCCCCAAAAGATGCGCGAATGATAGCGGGGTGGCCAGAAACGACAAACCCCGGATTTGTCCGGGGTTTGTTTGTGTGGCTTGCTCGGGTCACCGTGGGAGCTGGCCTGCTGGCGATGAGGCCGGCACATTCAACATCTCTGTTGTTTGATACACCGCTATCGCCAGCAGGCTGGCTCCCACATAAAAGCAAGACTCCACAGGGCTTCGCTATCAGTTGGTGGAAACTTCACCAGCCGGCAGCTTTTCTTTGCTGCGCCAGTGCGGCAGGGAGTTCCAGTAGCGCTGGCCCTTGGCTTCGTCATACATGCCTTCCCAGCGAGCGATCACAAGCACGGCCAAGGCGTTGCCGATGACGTTCAACGCGGTACGGGCCATGTCCATGATGCGGTCGACACCGGCGATGAAGGCCAGGCCCTCCAGCGGGATACCCACGCTGCCCAGGGTGGCCAGTAGCACTACGAAGGACACGCCCGGTACGCCGGCGATGCCTTTGGAGGTGACCATCAGGGTCAGGACCAGCAACAGTTGCTGACTGATCGACAGGTCGATGCCGTACAGCTGAGCAATGAAGATGGCCGCGATGCTTTGGTACAGGGTCGAACCGTCGAGGTTAAACGAGTAACCGGTCGGCACCACAAAGCTGCAAATGGCTTTCGGCGCGCCGTAGGCTTCCATCTTCTCGATCACGCGCGGCAGCACGGTTTCGGAGGAGGCGGTGGAGTAGGCCAGTACCAGCTCATCCTTAAAGATGCGCATCAGCTTGATCACCGAGAAGCCGAACAGGCGAGCAATCAGGCCCAGGACCACGAAGGCGAAGAAGGCGATGGCGACGTAAACCAGGATCACCAGTTTCGCCAGCGGCAGCAAGGATGCGAAGCCGAAGTTGGCCACTGTCACCGCGATCAGTGCGAAAACGCCGATCGGGGCGTAGTTCATGATCATGTGAGTGACTTTGAACATGCTTTCCGAGACGCCCTGGAACATCGTTACCAGCGGATCGCGCAGCTCAGGCTTGAGGCTCGACAGACCGAGGCCGAACAGCACCGAGAAGAAGATGATCGGCAGCATTTCGCCGCGGGCCATGGCCGCAAAAATGTTGGACGGGATCAGGTTTAGGATGGTTTCGATGAACGCGTGTTCATGCTGAACCTCAGCCGCCGTCGCCTGATACTTGGAGATGTCCACGGTACCCAGGGTGCTCATGTCGATGCCCGCACCCGGATGGAACAGGTTGGCCAAAAGCAGGCCGACGACAATAGCGATGGTGGTGACGATTTCGAAGTAGATGATGGTTTTCAGGCCAATGCTGCCGAGCTTCTTCGCATCACCGACGCCGGCGATGCCGACGATCAGGGAGGAGATCACGATCGGGATCACGATCATCTTGATCAGACGGATAAAGATATCGCCTGCCGGTTGCAGAACGTTGCTGATCCACCAGGCTTTTTCGGCACTGAAATGGTTGAGCAGCGCACCGATTGCAATCCCCAATACCAGACCGATGAGGATCTGCCAGGCGAGGCTAAGCTTTGCCTTCTTCATATCTTTACCCTTACTTCAGTTTGACTCGGGCAGATGCGCGAACTGGAACGCTCGTGGCGAAAAAGTCGTATGCATCTGCCCCCGTATAAGGAGCCCCGGAGCGCTTGTTGGTGGCTCTCTGGCAGGCGAAAAAAGGCGCAACTATTCCGATGCAAGGAAGCAACGTCTAATGCCGTAAACGCCTACCCTATGCCGAATCGGCATGAGGTTTTTTTACTGAAAGCAACGTCGCAAACGGTTCGAATATGACATTTTGGCAGGCATAAGTGCCGTGAGCCGGCCATCACAGCGTAGGCTGAGTGTTTTTTGAACAGTCGAATGGAAGGATATTTTTGGGAAAATCCCACAGGGCGCGGGAAAAATTTACGGTGAAAGACAGGCAATATTTCTCGATATACGGTCGCTGGCGAAACACCGGGAAAAGTATTTTTCGGGGAAGAGCGGAGGAATTATCGAGGGGAGGGGATGAAAGCGAAGGGATCGCTCTGGTTCAAGGCTTTGCACGTTAAGCCCTTCGCAAGTCCGTCGAGTCGTGATTTGACCGGCGAACTTGCGACGCAGCTTTTCCTGACCCGGTCCTTGCGCAGGTACTCCCTGTACCCGTAGGTCACTCCGCCCCTGAAACAAGCAGAACGACCCGACCCCTTGGTCATGCGCCGACCGTCCTCGGGTCGGCGCAGGGGAAGAAGCCAAGGCTTCTCTCGTCTATCTGAATTCAGTACTTGTTCGGGTCCTTTCGGGCTGCTCCATCAAACATTCCGGCATACCCTGGTGCGGTCTGCCGAGGAATCGGAGTGTGCCTGCCCGTTTGAGCCCGGGGCAGCGCCGCCCAACAGTAGGGCGGCTGCCAGTGTCTCTACCAAACGCTCATGTTCAGCCTCGACCGCGACGGCCAAAGAAGAAGGAAGCAATAAACATCACCAGGAACACGACAAAGAGAATCTTGGCGATACCCGTGGCGGTGCCCGCGATACCACCGAAGCCCAATACGGCGGCGACAATGGCAATGATCAAGAATGTGATTGCCCAGCTCAACATGGTGATTCTCCTTACGCTTCTATTTAGAGGTGCTGCGTTTCCCGGCGCTTTGAGCGCGCCAAGTGTGGGTACTTAGAACACCCAGCGCTCCTGGCGAGGCATTTCATCCATCGCCTGGTGTTGGTCGACATCCATCATTCGCATCGAACTGCTGTCGGCCATACCGTTTCTGGCGGCGCTGAAGTGGGTTTGGGTCGGGTGCTGAAACGACACGCTTGGCCCTTCTTGCTGTTGGCTTTGTTCCCAGCGCACAAACTGCTGGCCGCCGATCAAGGTGATCAGCAGCGCCAACACGGCGAACACGCCTTGCTGCAGATGCAGTGGCGAGAGCTGCAATGGGGTGGCACGTTGGCGATTCATCCTGAAGCTCCTCCCACTCGGGGTAATCGGGTTGAGGGCGATTTATTGTTGCCCTGCGTTACTCACGACATTGCAGCCTGCGTGCCAGATTTTTTTAGAGAATAAACACTGATAAATCAGACACTTATGATGATGTCGCAAGACCTGTCGGACGCATCCTGCACGATGGAGCTTTTCGCGGTCGTGCGTAATGCACGATCAACTGACGGTTATCGCAATATTTTTGGAATTGAGAGGAGGGCGTAGCTGTCAGAAAAAGACTCGATTCACCGTCTGAGCAGAAGCTGTCTATAAAAGGAATACAAAATCAGACAAAAACCGATGTGGCGGTAGATAACTACCCTGCCATGACGGGAATGGATCAGAATGAACCATGCAACTTGCCCGATTTTTCCGGGACTAAACCAAGAACATTCATTATGGAGCGTAGGAAAATGGAATCAGCCACTGAGCATCAAGGCCGTATTCTTCTGGTGGATGATGAGTCCGCCATCCTGCGAACCTTCCGCTATTGCCTCGAAGATGAAGGCTACAGCGTGGCGACTGCCAATAGCGCCGCGCAAGCCGACGCGTTGCTGCAACGTCAGGTCTTCGACCTGTGCTTCCTCGATTTGCGCCTGGGTGAAGACAACGGCCTCGATGTGTTGGCCCAGATGCGCATTCAAGCGCCCTGGATGCGCGTAGTGATCGTCACCGCGCACTCGGCGGTGGACACGGCCGTCGATGCCATTCAGGCCGGTGCTGCCGATTATCTGGTCAAGCCTTGCAGCCCCGACCAATTGCGCCTGGCCACTGCCAAGCAGTTGGAAGTGCGGCAATTGTCGGCGCGCCTGGAAGCCCTGGAAGGCGAGGTGCGCAAACCCAAGGACGGCCTGGACTCCCATAGCCCGGCGATGAAAGTCGTGCTGGAAACGGCCCGTCAGGTGGCCAGCACTGATGCCAATATCCTCATTCTCGGTGAGTCCGGCACGGGTAAAGGCGAGCTGTCTCAAGCCATTCACGGTTGGAGCAAACGGGCGAAAAAGTCCTGCATCACCATCAACTGCCCGTCGCTGACTGCCGAACTCATGGAAAGCGAACTGTTCGGCCATAGTCGCGGAGCGTTCACAGGGGCCAGTGAAAGTACCCTGGGTCGGGTCAACCAGGCGGATGGCGGCACGCTTTTTCTCGACGAAATCGGCGATTTTCCCTTGGTTTTACAACCAAAGTTGTTGCGATTTATTCAGGACAAAGAATATGAGCGTGTGGGCGATCCGATCACCCGTCGCGCCGATGTGCGCATTCTTGCGGCCACCAACCAGAACCTCGAAGACATGGTTCGCGACGGACGTTTTCGCGAAGACCTGCTCTATCGCCTGAACGTCATCACGTTGCACCTGCCACCGCTGCGTGAGCGTAGGGAGGACATCCTTAATCTCGCCGACCGCTTTCTGGCGCGCTTCGTCAAAGAGTACGCCCGTCCGGCCCGGGGTTTCAGTGATGAGGCCCGCGAAGCGTTGCTGGGGTATCGCTGGCCGGGGAATATTCGTGAGCTTCGCAACGTGGTGGAACGTGCGAGCATCATTTGCCCACAGGAGCGGGTAGAGATCAGTCATCTGGGCATGGCGGAAGCACCGGTCAACAATGCGCCGCGCATTGGCGCTGCCCTGAGTCTGGATGAACTGGAGAAAGCCCATATCGGCGCGGTGCTCGCCACCGCCGGCACGCTGGATCAAGCCGCCAAGACGCTGGGCATCGACGCGTCGACGCTGTATCGCAAACGCAAGCAGTACAATTTGTGAGCCGCCTGCGATGAAACTGGCGATGAAGTTGCGGACCCGGCTGTTCCTGAGTATTTCCGCACTGATCACCGTTGCACTGCTCGGGCTGTTGCTTGGCCTGGTCAGCGTGATGCAGATGGCCGGGAGCCAGGAAGCCCTGGTGCGCAACAACTTCGTCACCCTCGATATCGGGCTCAAGCTACGCCAGGCGCTGGGTGACCAGTTGGTCATCATGCTCAGTGAGCAACCCGATTCTGCGGCCTTCGAAGCATCCAAGCAGCGTTACTTCGAATTGCTGGAAGAGGGGATCGCCCAAGAGCCGGCGAGCATCGGCAATGAATACGGCTTTAAAAAAGCCAAGGCTGATTACTTGAGCTTTATCAAGGCGTACGAAGTTTCGCCAGATCCGACACGTGTACTGAGCGGCGACGACGAACTCACCGAAAAATTCAACGCCCTGCGAAATGGTCTGATCACCGAACACAAGCGTGCGCTGGACGACATCACGCAAACCGAGCGTCGCGCCCGTGAACGTGCATTGCTGATCGCTGGCCTGCTGGGTCTGGTCGGGTTGGCTGTTTTGATCATTGGCTTTGTGACGGCCCATGCCATCGCTCGACGTTTCGGCGAACCCATCGAGGCCCTGGCGCAGGCGGCGGATAACATCGGCCAGGGCAATTTCGACGTGACCCTGCCGGTCTCCTCGGCGGTTGAGCTGAATCAGCTGACCAAACGCTTCGGGATCATGGCCGAAGCGTTGCGTGAACATCAGGCCACCAACGTCGATGAACTGCTTGCCGGTCAGCAGCGGCTGCTGGCGGTGCTCGACAGTATCGACGACGGCTTGCTGATGATCGATCGCCAGGGTCACCTGGAACACCTCAACCCGGTGGCACAGCGCCAGTTGGGTTGGGACGATGAGCGGGTTGGCCAGGGGTTGGGCGCTGCACTGCAACGTCCCGAACTCGATGAGCAGCTGCAACTGGTGCTGCGTGGCGGCACGCTGGAGCGAGCGCCGGAGGATTTGAGCATCGAGGTCGATGGCGAGGCACGGTTGCTGACCTACAGCTTGACGCCGGTCATTCATACCCAAGGGAATATTCTTGGTGCGGTCATGGTGCTGCATGACGTTACCGAGCAGCGGGCATTCGAACGGGTGCGAAGCGAATTCGTGTTGCGCGCCTCCCATGAGCTGCGGACGCCGGTGACCGGCATGCACATGGCGTTCGGCCTGTTCCGCGAGCGCGCACATTTTGCCCCGGACTCCCGTGAAGCCGATCTGCTGGATACGGTGAACGAAGAAATGCAGCGCCTGATGCAGCTGATCAACGACTTGCTGAATTTCTCTCGATACCAGAACGGTTTGCAGAAGCTCACCCTGGCGCCGTGTTCCATTGAGGACTTGCTGGAGCAGGCGCAGCTACGTTTTACCACGGGCGCCGAGGAGAAGGGCATCGAGTTGTTGGTGGAAGTGCAGGGGCCATTACCACGCCTGCAGGCCGATCAGTCGCAATTGGATCGGGTGCTCGACAACCTGATCGACAATGCCCTGCGCCATACTGCCTCGGGTGGCCTCATACGCTTGCAGGCCCGGCGTCATGGCGAGCGGGTGATCATCAGCGTTGAAGATAATGGCGAAGGCATTGCCTACGGACAGCAGGGGCGGATCTTCGAGCCCTTTGTACAAGTCGGACGCAAGAAAGGCGGGGCCGGGCTCGGTCTGGCACTGTGCAAGGAGATCGTGCAGTTGCACGGCGGACGGATGGGTGTTTATTCGCGGCCAGGGCAGGGCACGCAGTTCTACATGGCGTTGACGGTTTAGTGCTTTACGCTTCGTCATCCAGGCGTCGGCTGGCCAGTCGGCGACCACGGGTAATCAACTCGATGAACTGCACAGCACTCAATGCATGGGCGAACAACCAACCCTGGCCAAACTTCACACCCTCACTGCTCAGCAGCTTCGCCTGCGCTTCATGCTCGATGCCTTCGGCAATGACCTTCAGGTGCAATGATTGCGCCATGTGGATGATATGTGGAGCCACACCGCTACTGGCTGCGTCATGGCCCAGCGCATCGATAAAGGCTTTGTCGATTTTGAGGCAATCGACCGGCAGGGTTTGCAGATACGCAAGGCTGCAATAGCCGGTGCCAAAGTCATCGATCAGCACCTGATGCCCGACATCGCGCAAGGCTTGCAGATTTTCCCGGGCTACCACCACATCGATCAGCCCGCGTTCGGTGACCTCAAAGGCAATCTGTTTGGCGGCAACACGATGCAGGGTCAACAGGCGAGCCATCACCTGGCCGATTCGCGGCACCATCACATCACATGCCGCCAGGTTGACCGAGATGTACAGCTGTGGATTGGCTCGCAGCAATTGCCCCAATTGTTCCAGCAAGCGTTGCAGGACGAAGTCGGTCATCTGGCGGATTTGTCCGGTGTTCTCCGCCATTGGAATGAACAGGTCGGGGCTGGTCAGGGTTCCATCCGGCCGGCGCCAGCGCAGCAAGGCCTCGGCGCCGACGCAGTTACGGCTGTCGAGGTCGAAGATCGGTTGATACAGCACCTGCAATTCGCCCCGGCGTATGGCGCCGGTCAATTCGGCGTCCAGGGACTGCCGCTGGCGCACCAGCAGAAACACCAGAAAACCCACGCACAAGGCCAATCCCACGCAGACTGGCAACAACCACCACCACACCGGCGGTATATGGGGGCCGCCGCGGGGGCTGATCAACACCAATTGGTATTCCGGGTTGTCGGTGGGCATGCGGTAAATCAAACGTGACTGAGTGACTTGCAGCGCATCCCGGCTTTTCGGCGGCCACATTTTGGGTGGCCAGGCTTGCGACACACCCAGTACCGGAATCGCCCGAGTACCGTGGTCGAGTACCACCAGCAGGCTGCTTCCCGGCGACAAGTCGACCATATCGGTCAAATGCCCGCGGGACGTCGCGACCCGGAAATTTCCTCGCCCGAGCATCAGAACGGCACGGTTTTCATCGGGTTCGGTGGTGGTGTTCAGCCAGTAGCTATAGGTGGGACCCTGGATGTCAGGTGGTCGTATCAGCGACAACGCTTCCTTGCGCGGACGATTGGTACAGATCCGCGGGGCATCCATGTAGGCGGCTTCATAGACGAAGCGATAGTTGAAGCTGACCTGTTGCAGCGTCGCGACCATCTCCTCATTGCAGGTGCGCAGCGGCTGGGCTTCCAGATCATCAAGGCTTTCGCGCAATTGCCCGAACAACTGTTCCAGCCGGGCGAGGAAGCGTTCGCCTTGCGCATTCATTTCCTGGCTTTCGCTCTGTTCGACTTGATGCAGGGCGATAAACAGGCTGCCGGTCATCAATAATGTTGCACTCAGGACAGCCGCCAGTATCGCCAGAAACCATGGGCGATAGAACCAACTGCGGAATGTCTCGCGAGCAACAGTCATATGGCAATATCCGAAGAATTACCAATGAGTTATAGCTGCTGATTGGAAAAAAGCGCTGACCGTCGGGCGGGCGTCATTATTTTGTCTGATTCAAAACCTGTAGCAGCGCCGCCGTTTGTGCATCCGGTGTACCGTCGAAGCGCGATGGGCGGAAATGCATCTGGAAGGCGGCGATCACATGGCGCGTAGCGACATCCAGTTCGCCGGTCTGCGGTGTTTCATAACCGACGCGGGCCAGTTGTGCCTGGTACCAGCTGATGCTCGGAAGCTGTACTTCAAACTGTACCTGCTGTCGTGCCACGGCCTGCTCGTTCGGCCAGATGCCGATACCTTCCGCTGCCAGACGCTTCCAGGGAAACAGCGGGCCCGGATCGAGCTTGCGCAGCGGTGCAATGTCGCTATGACCGACGATACTGCGAGGACTGATGACGTAGCGTTTGCTGATGTCCTTGAGCAGGACGATCAAGGACTGGACCTGCGCTTCGCTGTAGGGGTACCAGAGGCGCCCGGTGGGTGTGTCCTTGAAGCCCGGATTGACGATTTCGATGCCCAGGGAGCTGGAGTTCATCCAGGTCCGGCCTTGCCATTGGCTTTCGCCGGCATGCCAGGCCCGCATGTTTTCATCCATCAGTTTGTAGATGGTCGCTTTCTTGTCGTCGCCGATCAGGTAATGGGCGCTGACTTCGCCATGGGTCAGCAGTTGCAGCGAGCGCTCCATCGACGCTGAGGTGTAGTGCAGCACCACGAACTGGATGCGGCTGTCATGATTGGCTGAAGGGTGGCTGGTGTCGAAGCGGGGGCCGCTGGCGCAACCGGCCAAGAGCAGCAGCGACACAATCAGAGCGATAAATTTCATGGCAGGAGGCAATACACACTGGACAGTAATGCAACAGTGTAACGTAATGCGTGGTGTAGGGAGGGCAATTGAACAAAATGGAACAATTAGCCCTCAGCCTGTTTCCTAGCCCAGCTCCACTCGGTTGCGGCCAGCATTTTTAGCTCTGTAGAGCGCCTGATCGGCTCTTTTGAGTACCAGATCACTATGCTCGTCAGGTTTGAATGCTGTCAGGCCCATCGAAATAGTGATCGTTACCCGCTCACCCTTGAAGTGGAACGGGCAGGCTTCGATCGAAGCGCGCAGGTGTTCCAGCAGTTTCATGCCGGCCGCCGGCACCGTCGATGGCAGCAGCAGGACAAATTCTTCGCCGCCAAACCGGGCAATGAAATCCGTCCCGCGCAGGCGTTTGCGCAACACGGTGGCAATGATCTTCAGCACTTTGTCACCTGCCAGGTGACCGTAGTTATCGTTGATGCGTTTGAAGTGATCGAGGTCAAGCATGGCCAGCATCAGCGTGTTGCCATGTTGCTGCCATTGGCTGATTTCATGGTCCAACCGTTCACTCCAGGCTGCGCGGTTGGGCAGCCCGGTCAGCGGGTCGATCAATGCTTTCTGGCGCTGTTCTTCCAGGTGTTCGCGAAAGCCCAAGGCTTCCTGCTCCATGTGGGCCACCCGTTCGGCCAGGCTGTGCAGACGGGCTGCGACCTCTTGCTCGCGCTCGTCGCGCTGCCTGCGGTGCTGGTCCATGGTGCCGAGCAGGCCTTCGAGGTGGTTTTCCAGAACATGCTTGAGCCCCTCCAGGTCGGCCGCTTCATGCATGCGGGTCTGTAGGCCGTCGACCTGTTCGCGGATCTGCGTATCCATGGCCTCTGCTGCGCAACGGTTGTCGGCATGACCCGCGCTGGCGGCTTGCAGATTGCTCTGGAACGACTCGAGGCGTTCGTTGAGGCGCTGTAGGTACGCTTCGAACTCATGCTGACCACTGTCAGAGATCGCTAGCATCAAAGTCGCAAGATCGTCGAGGATCGGCAGCAATTCGTACCAGTTCAAGCCGTTTTTCAGGCGATCGCGCATCGATTCGGCTTGCGGGCGGTGTCGTTCGGGAAGCGTCAGATCGTCGAGCAGTCCCAGCAAAGTGTCTTCAATGTGCTTGGCCACCGAGCTGTAGGATGGCTCGGGGGAGTCCGGCAGCGCATAGAGTATGTCGTGGCTGGGCAGTTCCGGCTCGCCGGATGCCAGGGCTGTAGGCCGTGGCGGGGAATCGGGAAGCGCTGCATGCGTAAGTTCGTCGGGATTGATTGCCGGCTCGATCTGAAGCACGGGTGTCTCAACGGGTATTGGTATTTCGTCGGCTTCATCCGGTCGGGCATGCACCTCGGGGAGCGGATTGGGTGCTTGCTGCGGATCGGGGACAGGCGCGGCAGCTGCAGGGGCAGCAGCAGGTTCGGGCGTCTCGGATAATGCCTGTACAGCTTGTGGCTGGGCGGCCACGATGGTCGATACCGAAACTTCGATGCGTGGTTCATCGATGGCCGGTGCGGGTTCGGTGGTTGCGAGCGATGACGCGGCCATCGGCGCCGGGATCGCTTCGACAGGCGTTGCAATGGCGGCTTGTCCGGGGACAGGGGCGAGCGGCGTCATTGCATCTTCAGTGTCCCGGTGACCGAACAACCGTTGCAACAGACCAGGGCGTCCGGGTTCCGCAGGGCTTTCCACCTGGCTCAAGGCCTTGCCTTGCAAGCCGCTCAGTTCGCTGAGCAGCAACGGAATCTCGCGGGCCTGGCTGACGCGGCTATCCAGCTGTTTGGCGAAGTTCTTCAGCGGTCGGCTGACTTCCCGGGGCAGCGGCAATGTTTGCAACTGAGTCACCAGTGCGGTCAGTGCCGCGCTGGTCTGGCTCACTCGGGTTTCCCGGCGCTGCTCGGAGTCGAGCACGGCTTTTTCCAGACGCGGAAGCAGGGCGGCCAGACCGGCGTCCATGTCATCGGTGCGCACGACTTCACGCATCTCCTTCATGCACTGGTCGACGGCGCGGTCGGTGCCTTCCGCCGCCAGGGTACTGCGTACCAGTCCGCGACGCAGCAAGTCGAGGCGGGCGTCCCAGCGACGTTCGAGCTTTTCCTGTTGTTCGATGCTTTTGAGGTACTTCTCTTTCCAGCGCTGTGCTTCGTCGCTCATTCAGGGGTTCCGCGTGGGGCAGGACTCAACGCGGGCAATGCATCGGCCATGAGCGAACCCGGCAGACGAATCTCTACCGCGACCGGCAGGTGATCGGAAATGGGCTGGGCCAGCACCTCGACCTTTTCAAGGGTCAGGGTAGGGCTCAGCAGGATGTGGTCCAGGCAGCGCTGCGGGCGCCAGCTGGGGAAAGTCGCTTCCAGTTGCGGTGCAAGCAGGCCGAGATCGCGCAATGGCGAGTGTTGCAGCAAGTCGCTGGCATGGGTGTTCATATCACCCATCAGCACTTGGTGCTTATAACCGCCAATCACTTCGCGGATGTACGCCAATTGCATGCTGCGGGCTCGCGCGCCCAGCGCCAGGTGCATCATGACCACCACCAGCGCTTCCGGACCTTCGCCGAAGCGCACCAGGATCGCTCCGCGACCTTTCGGCCCTGGCAGCGGATGGTCTTCGATCGCCCACGGGCGCAAGCGGCTGAGCACGCCATTGCTGTGCTGGCCGAGGTGTCCGAGATTGCGATTGAGCTGTTGATACCAGTAGGGGAAGGCGCCGAGCTGGGCCAGATGTTCGACCTGATTGACGTAGCCTGAGCGCAGGCTGCCGCCATCGGCCTCCTGCAAGGCGACCAGATCGAAGTCCCCCAGCAGGTTGCCTATTTTCTGCAGATTGTCAGCTCGCCCGGTGTGCGGCAACAGGTGTTGCCAGCCCCGGGTCAGGTAGTGACGATAGCGTTCGGTACTGATGCCGACCTGAATATTGAAACTGAGCAGGCGTAAACGGCTGTCTTCGGGCAGGCCCGTCGACTCCAGATGATGCTCGTTGACCCGTGGATCATGCAGGCCAACGATGCGTTCAGTTCCCCAGCGGCGCATGGCGGGTGCTGCCCTTAGTTGGCGGCAGCCTTGTTAGCCGCTCGCTCTTTGTCGATCAGTTTGTCAGCCAATTGCAGGGCTTGCTCGGCGCCGCCGGCAGAGCCTACGTCGAAGCGATACTTGCCGTTGACGATCAAGGTTGGAACACCGGAGATTTCATATTTCTTGGCCAGGTCGGTGGCCTTGGCGATCTGACCCTTGATGGCGAAAGAGTCAAAGGTGGCCAGGAACTTGTCCTTGTCGACACCCTGGGTGGCCAGGAAGTCCGCCATGTCATTCTTGTCGGTCAGCTTTTTGTGCTCCTTCTGAATAGCTTCGAACACCGCAGCGTGGACCTTCTGCTCAACACCCATGGCTTCCAGGGTCAGGAACATCTGGCCGTGTGCGTTCCATGGGCCGCCGAACATGGCGGGGATACGGACGAAGTTCACGTCGGAAGGCAGCTTCTCGACCCAGGGATTGATCACTGGCTCGAAGGCGTAGCAGTGCGGGCAGCCGTACCAGAACAGCTCCACCACTTCGATCTTGCCCGGAACGGCGACCGGAACCGGATTGCTCAGTTCGACGTAAGGGGCGGCGGGGGCTTCGGCAGCCTGGGCAGTCATGCCGAACAGGCTGGCAGCGACGAGTGCGGCGCTGATGATCAGATTACGCATGCTTTACTCCTGGACAAATTTGATCGCCTCGCGCGACCTGTTTTCAGACAGGTCATGGCGGGTCTGAGTTCTGTAGTGTAACGGCAGCGGCCACAAAAAAGGGCGGCCAAAGCCACCCTTTTTATACTTGCTGCGACGGATTAATCGAGCGTTAACGTTGCAAGCGTTGTTTGCCTCGTGCAACGCCCGATTCGCCGACCTTAGTGCAGACCCTGAATGTAGCTCGACACTGCCGCGATGTCTTCGTCGCTCAGCTTTTTGGCAATGCTCTGCATCGGTTTGGTATCGCCGTCGTTGGCCCGACCACCTTCTTCCTTGCGGAAGTCGGTCAGCTGCTTGGCAATGTATTGAGCGTGCTGGCCACCCAGGTGCGGGAAGCCGGCAGCGGCGTTGCCTGTGCCGTTTGGCGAGTGGCAGCCGGTGCAGGATGGCAGACCCTTGGCCAGATCACCGCCACGGAACAGCGCTTCGCCGCGAGCCACGATTTTCGGGTCGGCGGCGCCAACGCTGCCTTTCTGGCTGGCGAAGTAGGCGGAGATGTCCGCCAGGTCCTGATCGCTGAGATTGGTCAGCAGACCGGTCATTTCCAGAACGGTGCGCTTGCCCGACTTGATGTCGTGCAGCTGCTTGGTCAGGTAGCGTTCACCCTGCCCCGCCAGTTTTGGAAAGTTTGGCGCCATGCTGTTGCCATCCGGGCCATGACAGGCACCACATACGGCGGCTTTTGCCTGGCCTGCGGCGGCGTCACCAGGTTTTACTGGCTCACCTGCAGCATGGGCAATGCCGGAGATTCCCACGGTCAACAGCAGACTCACGATCAATTTGTTCATCAGCTAATCCAACTACGGCTAAGGGTTAAGAGTTATGGACCGGGTTTACTCGCTCATCCACTGGATGATGGCTCGGTAATCCTCGGCACTGCAGTCCATGCACAAACCACGCGGCGGCATCGCCTTGAAACCCTGGGTCACGTGTTGCACCAGCGTCTCCATACCTTTCGCCAACCTCGGCGTCCAAGCTTCCTGATCGCCTCTTCTGGGCGCCATGGGTAGTTGGCCGGAATGACAGGCACCACAAACACGGTTGTACACAGCTTCCGGATCCTGTGTAGCCTGAGCGCTGTAAAGCGGCATCAAGACACCGGCGGCTAGCAGCCATTTCGTCATAAAACGACCTTTTCAGGGTTGAGAGCGTGCTGCGTTCTAGTGCGCAATCAAGGTCTGTCGCTCTCGTGAACTTCATCCTACGCTGGGACAAAGCGCACACAAAATCTGCGGCATTATATACTGGCGTCACTGAAACGGAAGCGACACTGCTTGCCGCGCCCATTCCCGGCGCCGCCCACATCGGAAATCCCATGCAACTCAAGAATCCCATCCTCGGTCTGTGCCAACAGTCCACCTTCATGCTCAGCGCCGCCAAAGTCGACCAATGTCCGGACGACGAAGGTTTTGAAGTCGCCTTCGCCGGGCGTTCCAACGCTGGCAAGTCCAGTGCGCTCAACACCCTGACCCATGCCAGTCTGGCGCGTACCTCGAAAACACCAGGACGCACACAGCTGTTGAACTTCTTCAAGCTAGACGATGAACGTCGTCTGGTCGACCTGCCGGGTTACGGTTACGCAAAAGTGCCTATCCCGCTCAAGCAACACTGGCAGCGTCACCTGGAAGCTTATCTGGGCAGTCGCGAGAGTTTGAAGGGGCTGATTCTGATGATGGATATCCGTCATCCAATGACCGATTTCGACCTGCTGATGCTCGACTGGGCCGTGGCCAGCGGCATGCCGATGCACATTCTGCTGACCAAGGCGGACAAGCTGACCTACGGTGCGGCCAAGAACACGCTGCTCAAGGTTCAGTCGGAAATCCGCAAGGGCTGGGGCGACAGCGTGACGATTCAGCTTTTTTCAGCGCCGAAACGCATGGGCCTGGAAGACGCCTACACTGTATTGGCAGGCTGGATGGAACTGGCGGACAAGGGTGCCGAGGTGGCCGAATAAAAAAAACTGGCTGTAACGCGCTCAGGCAAGGCCAAAGTGCGTCACAGCCAGTTTTCAGGCAAAAAAAACCCCGGACTTCTATGGGGAGGGGGAAGTTCCGGGGTTCAAGTTCTAGACCGCTAGGGCGGGGTCCAGATATCTGCCAACACTTAACACAACATAGGAGCATCGAAGGGCTTCACCAGCCATTCAGTAACTCTGAGTAGCGAATCCCAGACTAGTTCAGATTTTTTTCAAATACGTTTGGAATAACTCCAAGCATTTTCCGGACTAAGCGCTTTGTAGTTGTGCTGCCGCGGCACTATGCCGCAGCAAATAAACCATCTTGATGGGCTCAATGAGCCTCATCCCAGTTATTACCTACACCCACTTCGACCAGCAGCGGAACATCCAGTTTCGCCGCACCACTCATGTGGACGCGAATTTCATCGCGAACCTGGTCGACCAGATCTTCACGCACCTCAAGCACCAATTCATCGTGCACCTGGAGGATGACTTTGGCATCGAGGCCAGAAGACGCCAGCCAGTGGTCCACCGCAACCATGGCTTTCTTGATGATGTCCGCTGCGGTGCCCTGCATCGGCGCGTTGATCGCCGTGCGTTCGGCGGCCGCACGCTCTTGCGGTTTGTTGGAGTTGATCTCCGGCAGATACAAGCGACGCCCGAAGAAGGTTTCCACATAACCTTGCTCCGCCGCCTGGGCGCGGGTGCGGTCCATGTACTCGCGCACACCCGGATAACGGGCGAAGTAAGTATCGATGTAAGCCTTGGCGGTCTTGGTATCGACGCCGATGTCTTTGCCAAGCTTCTGTGCACCCATGCCGTAGATCAGGCCGAAGTTGATCGCCTTGGCGCTGCGGCGCTGGTCGGAGGTCACGTCCGCCAATTCGACCTTGAACACCTCGGCAGCAGTGGCGGTGTGTACGTCCAGATTGTGGCGGAAGGCGTTCATCAGGCCTTCGTCCCGGGACAGGTGCGCCATGATCCGCAGTTCGATCTGCGAATAGTCCGCCGCCAGCAATTTATAACCGGTCGGGGCCACGAAGGCCTGGCGAATGCGACGCCCTTCAGCAGTGCGCACCGGGATGTTCTGCAGGTTCGGATCACTGGAAGACAGACGGCCGGTCGATGCCACCGCTTGGTGGTACGAGGTGTGGATGCGTCCGGTACGTGGGTTGATCTGCTCCGGCAAACGGTCGGTGTAGGTGCTTTTCAGCTTGCTCATGGAACGGTATTCCATCAGCACCTTGGGCAGCCGGTAGTCGTCCTCGGCCAGTTTGGCCAGCACTTCTTCGGCAGTGGATGGCTGGCCCTTGGCGGTTTTCTTCAGTACCGGCAGACCGAGCTTCTCGTAAAGGATGACGCCAAGTTGCTTGGGCGAACCGAGGTTGAACTCCTCGCCGGCGATCTCGAAGGCTTCACGCTCAAGCGCCACCATCTTGTCGCCCAGTTCAATGCTTTGCACCCCGAGCAGTGCGGCATCGACGAACGCGCCTTGGCGTTCGATACGCGCCAGCACCGGCACCAACGGGATTTCGATGTCGGTCAGCACGCTGGCCAGGCTCGGGATGGCGGTGAGTTTCTCGAACAGTGCCTGGTGCAAGCGCAGAGTGATGTCAGCGTCTTCGGCGGCATACGGGCCCGCCTGTTCCAGAGCGATTTGATCGAAGGTCAGCTGCTTGACGCCTTTGCCGGCGATGTCCTGGAAACTCACCGTGGTGTGGTCCAGATACTTCAGCGCGAGGCTGTCCATGTCATGGCGGGTCGCTGTGGAGTTGAGTACATAGGACTCGAGCATGGTGTCGAAAGCGACTCCACGCACGGTGATACCGTTGGCCTGATCGCCACCGATGGCGCAGTTGGCCAGGATGTTCATGTCGAACTTGGCGTGCTGGCCGACCTTGAGTTTGTTCGGGTCTTCCAGAATCGGCTTCAGGGCACGCAGGACCGTGTCGCGGTCCAACTGCTCCGGCACGCCGATGTAGGAATGGGTCAATGGGATGTAGGCCGCTTCGTTGGCCTGCACGGCAAACGACAAGCCCACCAGTTGCGCCTGTTGTGCGTCGATGCCGGTGGTTTCGGTGTCGAAGGCGAACAGCTTGGCGTTGTTCAGTTTCTCCAGCCAGACGTCGAATCGCGCCTGATCGAGGATGGTCTCGTATCGGGTTTCAGACGTCGTCACCGGTGCGTCGGCTTCGGCGCTGCTGAACAGATCGACGACTGCCTCAGGCTCGGCGGCAGCGCTCAGCTCAACGCGCTTGGCGTCCCGTTGCAGATCGTTCAGCCAACTCTTGAATTCGAGCAGGTTGTAGAGTTCGGTGAGTTTGACCGGGTCTTCAGGACCCATTTGCAGGTCATCGAGGCCGATGTCCAGCGGCACATCGACCTTGATCGTCGCCAGCTGGTAGGAGAGAAACGCCATCTCCTTGTGCTCTTCGAGCTTGGCCGGCAGAGTCTTGGCGCCGCGGATCGGCAGGGTCGGGACGATATCGAGTTGCGCGTAGAGTTCGGTCAGGCCGCCATTCACACCGACCAGCAGGCCGGAGGCGGTTTTTGGACCGATCCCCGGAACACCCGGAATGTTGTCGGAGGAATCGCCCATGAGCGCCAGATAATCGATGATCTGCTCCGGAGCGACGCCGAATTTCTCCTTCACGCCCTCCACGTCCATGCTGCTACCGGTCATGGTATTGACCAAGGTAATGTGGCCGTCGACCAGTTGCGCCATGTCCTTGTCGCCCGTGGAGATAACCACCGGGCGATCGGCGGCGGCGCTGCTGCGGGCCAGGGTGCCGATCACGTCGTCGGCTTCGACGCCTTCAACGCACAGCAGCGGGAAGCCCAGGGCGATCACGCTCTGATGCAACGGCTCGATCTGCACGCGCATGTCATCGGGCATGCTCGGACGGTTAGCTTTGTATTCGGCGTACATCTCATCGCGAAATGTCCCACCCTTGGCGTCGAACACCACGGCAAACGGACTGTCCGGGTACTGCTTGCGCAGACTCTTGAGCATGTTCAACACGCCCTTGACCGCACCGGTCGGCAGGCCTTTGGAGGTGGTCAGCGGTGGCAGCGCGTGAAAGGCGCGGTACAGGTAAGACGAACCGTCCACCAGGACGAGGGGGGCTTGGCTCATGAGCAGGATCAACCTTTTCGGCGGGTCCGGCGCTAGAATAGCGGGACCGTTGACGACAAAGGGACAAGGTTATCATGCGCACACTAAATCGCCTGTTGCTGGCTGGGTTGTTTGCAATCACTCCGTTGGCCGTGATGGCGGCGGACGATGCGCCATCGCCGGAGCCGGAAGTCACCATTCGCACGGAAGGCGACAATACGATCAAGGAGTACCGCCAAAATGGCTTTCTGTACGCCATTCAGGTCACTCCGAGTGTCGGCAAACCGTATTTTCTGGTGCGCGCCGATGGATCGGACGGTAACTTCATCCGCTCGGATCAGCCGGATATGCTGATTCCGTCGTGGAAGATCTTTGAGTGGAAGTAGTTTCTTAATTTCAATCGGCGCTGGCTCAAGAGCGGCGCCCGTACTGGCAGTTTAAACATGTCTGTGTTCACCCCCCTGGCTCGGCCCGAGCTGGAAACCTTTCTCGCCCCTTATGGCCTCGGCCGCCTGCTTGATTTCCAGGGGATTGCCGCCGGTAGTGAAAACACCAATTTCTTTATCAGCCTGGAGCAGGGCGAGTTCGTCCTGACCCTGGTCGAGCGTGGCCCGGTGCAGGAGATGCCGTTCTTCATTGAATTGCTCGACGTACTGCACGAAGCCGACCTGCCGGTGCCCTACGCCCTGCGCACCACCGACGGCGTTGCGCTGCGCGAGTTGGCCGGCAAGCCAGCGCTGTTGCAGCCGCGCCTGGCCGGCAAACACATCAAGCAAGCCAACGCGCAGCATTGCGCGCAGGTGGGTGAGTTGCTGGCGCACCTGCACCTGGCGACCCAGGCCAAAATGATCAAGCGCAAGACCGATCGTGGCCTGGACTGGATGCTGGAGGAGGGCACGCAGTTTCTGTCGCACCTCAATGCCGACCAGAAAGAACTGCTGGAGCGGGCGCTGGAAGAAATCACGCAACAGAAAGAGAAAATTCTGGCGCTGCCTCGGGCGAACATCCACGCCGACTTGTTCCGCGATAACGCGATGTTCGAAGGCACACACCTGACCGGCCTTATCGACTTCTACAACGCCTGTTCGGGGCCGATGCTCTACGACGTGGCGATAGCCCTGAACGATTGGTGCTCCGACGATGACGGCCTGATCGACGGGCCACGGGCGCGGGCATTGCTGGGGGCTTATGCCGCACTGCGTCCATTTACCGCTGCCGAGGCAGAACTTTGGCCGACGATGTTGCGGGTGGCGTGTGTGCGTTTCTGGTTGTCGCGATTGATCGCGGCGGAGTCATTTGCCGGGCAGGATGTGTTGATTCACGATCCGATGGAGTTTCAACAGCGATTGGCGCAACGGCAAACGGTCAACACGCCGCTACCTTTCGCCCTTTAAAAGTCTCTCGAGCAGGCTCGCTCCACATTAGGCCAAGTGCTTCCAGATAGAACCCGGTCAAATGTGGGAGCGAGCCTGCTCGCGAATGAGTCGACACAAAATTCGAAGTTACAAAGACTCCAGGCACCCCGCCAAATCATTCCCCAACTTCTCCAGCACCTGCTCGTACCCCTGAGCAGTCGCTGGCGTGTACCCGCCTAGCGCATCCAGTTCCGCCAGTTTCACCGGCAGGCCGGCTACCAGGGTTTCCGCCAGGCGTGGGCGCAGCGGTGGTTCGCTGAACACACAGGTCTTGCCGACCTCCTGCAGTCGCTCGCGCATCGCCGCGACATGCTGGGCACCGGGTTGCACCTCGGCTGCGACACTGAACACACCCGCGTGCTTGAGACCGTAGGCATCTTCGAAGTAGTCGAAGGCCTCGTGGAACACAAAGTAGGGTTTGCCTTCAACAGCCGCCAGACGTTTCTTCAGACGCAGGTCGAGGGCATCCAGGCGTTCATCAAAGGCCTTGAGGTTGCTCGCATACCGCACGGCGTTGTCAGGGTCGGCTGCACTGAGGTCAGCGGCCATTTTCGCGGCGATGACCCGGGCGTTGATCGGCGAAAGCCACAAATGCGCGTCCAGGCTGCCCGGGCGGTGATCGTGGTCATGTTCGTCGGCTTCTTCGGCATGGGAGTGATTATCTTCGTCGAAATGGCGCAGTTTCAGGCCGGGCAGATCCTGCACGGCGACGCTGGGCAGCGAACGGCCATTCAATACCCGAGGCAGAAAGCCTTCCATGTCCGGCCCGATCCAGTACAGCAGATCCACCGATTGCACCTTCCGTACGTCGGAAGGGCGCAGGGCATAGTTATGCGGCGAAGCGCCGGGCGGCAGCAAGACTTCCGGGATCGCCACGCCATCCTGTACGGCAGCGGCAATCAGCTGTAGCGGCTTGATGCTGGTGAGGACCTTGACCTCGGCTTGCGCCGGACCAATCAGCAGAAAACTTGCGACAAATGCGACAAAGATAGAAAAAAGTCGGGACACGGTGACCACTCGAAGAGGCGAGAACGGGTAACATAATAACGTCTCTCACAAAACTCGTCGCCGCTCATGCCTAAAACACCGATTGCCAGCCGTCCCCACGACCACTCTCATTGCGTGCACAGCGCTCTGTCTGAGGCCGATGCCCTGTGCGAACGCCAAGGTCTGCGTCTGACCGCGTTGCGTCGGCGGGTGCTGGAGCTGGTATGGCAAAGCCACAAGCCGTTGGGCGCCTATGACATTCTCGCGGTACTCAGCGAGCAGGATGGCCGCCGTGCCGCACCACCGACTGTGTACCGCGCGCTGGATTTCCTGCTGGAAAACGGCCTCGTGCACCGCATCTCTTCGCTCAACGCCTTCATCGGCTGCAACCACCCGGAACACGCACACCAGGGCCAGTTCCTGATCTGCCGTGATTGCCATGCAGCCATTGAGCTCGAGCAGAAATCCATCAGCGACGCGATCATCGCCAGCGCCCAGGATGTCGGGTTCGTCGTCGAAGCCCAGACGGTCGAAGTGATCGGCCTCTGCTCGGGTTGTCAGGGGGCTTGATGAGCAACGCGCTGATCCGCCTCGAGCAGGTTGCCGTCACGTTCGCCGGGCAAAGTGTGCTGGATAATATCGAGCTGAGCGTCGAGCCAGGGCAGATCGTCACCCTGATCGGCCCCAACGGTGCCGGCAAAACCACCCTGGTGCGCGCTGTACTGGGATTGTTGAAACCCGACAGCGGCAGTGTCTGGCGCAAGCCGAAACTGCGGGTCGGCTACATGCCGCAAAAGCTGCATGTCGATCCAACCCTGCCGCTCTCGGTCCTGCGCTTCTTGCGTCTGGTGCCGGGGGTGGATCGAGCGATGGCCTTGGCCGCACTCAAGGAAGTCGGTGCCGAACAGGTGATCGACAGCCCTGTACAAAGTGTTTCCGGCGGAGAGATGCAACGCGTATTGCTGGCCCGTGCCCTGTTGCGCGAACCGGAATTACTGGTGCTCGACGAGCCGGTGCAAGGCGTCGACGTGGCCGGGCAGGCCGAACTCTACAGCCTGATTACCCGCCTGCGTGACCGTCACGGCTGCGGTGTACTGATGGTCTCCCACGACCTGCATCTGGTGATGAGCACCACCGACCAGGTGGTTTGTCTGAATCGCCACGTTTGCTGCTCCGGCCACCCCGAGCAGGTAAGCGGCGATCCGGCCTTCGTCGAGCTGTTCGGAAAAAACGCACAAAGCCTGGCGATTTATCACCACCACCACGACCACGCCCACGATTTGCATGGCTCGGTAGTCAAGGCGCCCGCGTCGGGCCATAACCATGTTCACGGAGATAGCTGCAAGCATGGCTGATTTTCTGCTCTACGCCCTGCTTGCAGGTTTGGCTCTGGCGGTCGTCGCCGGTCCGTTGGGGTCTTTCGTGGTCTGGCGGCGCATGGCGTATTTTGGCGACACTCTGTCACACGCGGCGCTGTTGGGTGTGGCGCTGGGCTTCCTGCTGGATGTCAGCCCAACCGTTGCGGTCACCGTGGGCTGTTTGCTATTGGCAGTGATGTTGGTGACGTTGCAGCAGCGTCAGCCGCTGGCATCCGACACGCTTTTAGGAATTCTCGCACCCAGCACCCTCTCTTTAGGCCTGGTGGTACTAAGCTTCATGCACGAAGTGCGGATCGACCTGATGGCCTATCTGTTTGGCGACCTGCTGGCGATCAGTCCGACCGATCTGGCGTGGATTCTCGGCGGCAGCGCGGCAGTGCTGGCGTTGCTGGTGACGCTGTGGCGGCCATTGCTGGCAATCACCGTGCACGAGGAGTTGGCCAGGGTCGAAGGCCTGCCTGTGGCGGGGTTGCGTATGGCGCTGATGTTGCTGATCGCCGTGGTGATTGCCGTGGCGATGAAAATCGTCGGCGTGTTGCTGATCACTTCGTTGCTGATCATCCCGGCGGCTGCGGCACAACGTCACGCCCGTTCACCGGAACAGATGGCACTGGGCGCGAGCCTGCTGGGCATACTCGCCGTGTGTGGCGGGCTGGCGCTGTCCTGGTTCAAGGACACACCGGCCGGCCCGTCGATTGTAGTGACGGCCGCCGCACTGTTTCTGCTGAGTTTTGTTCTGCCCCGTCGAGGGGTGTAGACTTGCTCGTTTTTTGCGCAAATAGAGAGTCGCAGGAATGAAGTCGTTCCCCTCCCGTTATCTGCTCCTTGTCGCATTTTCAGTGCTGCTGGGCGCTTGCCAAAGCACGCCACCGGCGGCCACCGAGGTCCCGGATGCGCGGGCCACGGCCATTGCACAGCTGGAACAAAGCCTGGCCAGCAGCGAACTGGCCACCGCCGAAGGTCAACTGGCCGCCTTGCAGGCTGAATCGCCCAACGATCAATCCCTGGAGCAATACCAGCGGCAGTTGGCCGAAGCTTATCTGATGCGCAGCCAGATCGTGCTGCAAAAAGGTGATGTAAACGCGGCAGCCACCGCCCTGGCCCGCGCCCGAGCCCTAATGCCCAAGGCTCCGGCGCTGACCGGCGGGGTGAACGGTGCTCTGGCCCAAGCTCGCAAGGCCGAACTGGAAAAAACCGAAGCCGCCCTGAAGGCCGCCGAAGCACAGCCTAAAGCCAAAGTCATCGATCCGACCGCGCAAAGCACGACAGTGGCGCTGAATATCAACGATATGGCCAAACTGCGTCGTCAACTCGATGCGATCGCTGCCGATGTGGTGAATTTTAAGTGCGACGTGAGCATTCAGGCTCCGCGTACCGATGACTACCCCTGGTTGGCGAATTTGCTGACCAAGCGAGTGAAGAAGCTTGATCCGCAGTTTGATCTGAATCTGGAACGGCAGATTCTGCGCAGCGTTCCGGCGCAGATGGTCCTGAGTCCGCGTAAACCCTGAATAGCTCGCGAGCAGGCTCGTTCCCACAGGTTCACGCTAACCTTGTGGGAGCGAGCCTGCGCGAAGAGGTCATCCCCGTCGACACAACACGTCAGGCTGGAATACGCTTGGCCTTCGGCTCCCTCTCCCAAACCCGATGCTGCCCGATCGCCGCAAAAAACGCCTTGAACAGCTTGGCGTCCGCACCCACGATCAACCCCGCATCAACCTCCAGCTTCAACACATCCAGCAACTGCTTCGCCTCGCCATGCAGCGCAATCGCTTTCAAATGCTTGTAAGCCTCCAGCACGTAATGCAACGCCACGCCGTCAGTGCTCAGTGCCTTGATCGACGCCGCGCCTCCAGGCACGAACACCGCATCGAACGCCACTGAAGGCAAGCCTTCCATCGAAGCGTCCACCGGCATCGACTTGCCATCGGCCGTTTTCACCGGTGCCGAGGTCGGACCGAGCAATTTGGCATGCGCCCCCTCCGCCTCCAGCGCTTTCATCATGGCTTCGATTGCTGCACCGTCTACACCGTCGGCCGCCAGAATCGCCACTTTCCGGGTTTTGATATCGCCCGGCAGCAGATTGGCCTGACTCAGAGCCGGCGAGCGTTCCAGGGACGCTTTCGGTACTTGGACCGTTCCGGCTTTCGGCACCGGCAGGCCAAGGTTCTGTGCCACCCGTTTGGCCAGTTCCAGATCGATATTGGCCAGGATCTCATTGACTTCCCTTGCCCGAATGAACTCACGTTCCACCTTGCCCAGCTCAAAGCTGTAAGCCGAGATGATGTGTTCCTGCTCGTGCTTGCTCATGCTGTGGAAAAACAGGCGCGCCTGGGAGAAGTGGTCGCTGAACGACTCGCTGCGTTGACGGATCTTGTTGGCGTCGATGCGCTCCGCGTAGCTCTCGAAGCCGCCGTCTTGCGCTGCGGGTGGGGTTTCTTTAGGCCAGCCGCCATCGATGGAGTTTGGTTCGTAGGCCGCACGTCCTTTGTCGATGGTGGTGCGGTGCAACGCGTCCCGCTGGCCATTGTGCAGGGGTGAAATCGTTCGGTTGATTGGAATCTCGTGAAAGTTCGGGCCACCGAGTCGGCTGATCTGCGTATCGGTGTAGGAAAACAGCCGGCCCTGCAGCAGTGGATCGTTGGAGAAGTCGATCCCCGGCACGATATGCCCCGGGCAGAACGCGACCTGCTCGGTTTCGGCGAAGAAGTTGTCCGGGTTGCGGTTGAGCACCATTTTGCCCAGCGGGGTGATGGGTACGATCTCTTCAGGAATGAGCTTGGTCGGGTCGAGGATGTCGAAATCGAAAGCGTGTTCGTTTTCTTCCTCGACGACCTGAACACCCAATTCCCATTCCGGGTAGTCGCCCATTTCGATGGCTTCCCAGAGGTCGCGACGGTGGTAGTCGGTATCTTTTCCCGCAAGTTTTTGTGCTTCATCCCACACCAGAGAACAGGTGCCGGCGGCGGGGCGCCAGTGGAATTTGACGAATCGCGATTTTCCTTCGGCATTGATCATGCGGAAGGTGTGAACCCCAAAGCCCTGCATGCTGCGCAGGCTTTTTGGGATCGCCCGGTCGGACATGGCCCAGATCACCATGTGCGCCGATTCCGGCTGCAACGAAACAAAGTCCCAAAAGGTGTCGTGGGCCGAGCCGCCGGTGGGTATTTCGTTGTGGGGTTCAGGTTTCACCGCGTGGACGAAGTCAGGGAACTTGATGGCGTCCTGGATGAAAAATACCGGCATGTTATTGCCTACCAAGTCGTAGATGCCTTCATCGGTGAAGAATTTCACGGCGAAACCTCGTACATCACGCACGGTATCGCCTGACCCCCGAGGTCCTTGCACCGTGGAAAAACGCACGAACACAGGCGTCTTTTTGCCGGGATCTTGCAGGAATCCGGCTTTGGTCAGAACGCTGTGATTCTCATAACTCTGGAAGTAACCATGGGCCCCCGTCCCGCGGGCATGAACGATGCGCTCGGGAATGCGCTCATGGTCAAAATGCGTGATCTTTTCACGCATGATGAAATCTTCCAGCAGCGACGGCCCGCGGGCGCCGGCTTTCAGGGTGTTCTGATTGTCCGCCACCTTCACGCCTTGGTTGGTGCGCAAGGCTTCGCCTGTGGCGTCGGAGCGGAATGTCTCCAGGCTATCGAGTTTGGCGTTGGTGTTGCTTCGGTCCAGGGTATCGGTTCCGGCCAGGTCACTCTTTGGCGTGGCAGGCTTTTTAGTACTCATCAGGCGAGACTCCTCAGGCTTTTTGGAGATGCCTAAGTAGTGACTGGTGACGTTTTTAGCCGTTCCTTTTATCTGACCTTTGATCGCGTTATTGCCAAATGGCTGGTTGAATACGAAATAAATGCTAAGAACCTCTATACGGACAGGCTAAAATGCGCGCCCGGCTAACCGCTGATCCTTTTCCAACGCGCCCCACAAGGTTCGCTACGTGATCGAGTTTCAAAACGTCCATAAAACCTACCGCGTCGCCGGTAGGGATATCCCCGCCCTGCACCCGACCAATCTGACGATTGAGAACGGTCAGGTCTTCGGCCTGATCGGTCATTCCGGTGCGGGAAAAAGTACCCTGCTGCGCCTGATCAATCGCCTGGAAAACTCCAGTGGCGGCAAGATCATTGTCGATGGCGAAGAAGTCACCGCGCTCGATGCCAACGGCCTGCGCCGTTTCCGTCAACAGGTCGGGATGATTTTCCAGCACTTCAACCTGCTGGCGTCCAAAACCGTGGCCGACAACGTCGCGCTGCCGCTGACGCTGGCCGGTGAACTGTCCCGCAGCGATATCGACCAGCGCGTTGCCGAGTTGCTGGCCCGGGTCGGTTTGTCCGATCACGCCAACAAGTACCCGGCGCAGCTGTCCGGCGGTCAGAAGCAGCGCGTCGGCATTGCCCGCGCCCTGGCCACCAAGCCAAAAATCCTGCTGTGCGACGAAGCCACCAGTGCCCTGGACCCGCAGACCACCGCGTCGGTCCTGCAATTGTTGGCCGAGATCAATCGCGAGTTGAAGCTGACCATCGTGCTGATCACCCATGAAATGGACGTGATCCGCCGGGTCTGCGACCAGGTCGGGGTGATGGACGCTGGCGTGATCGTCGAGCAAGGCTCGGTGGCCGAAGTATTTCTGCATCCGAAACACCCGACCACCAGGCGCTTCGTGCAAGAAGACGAGCACATCGACGAAAGCGAACAGCGCGACGACTTCGCTCATGTGCCGGGCCGCATCGTGCGTCTGACCTTCCAGGGCGAGGCGACCTACGCACCGTTGCTGGGTACCGTCGCCCGGGAAACGGGTGTGGACTACAGCATCCTCGCCGGTCGTATCGACCGCATCAAAGACGTCCCTTACGGGCAACTGACCCTGGCCGTGACCGGCGGTGACATGGAAGCGGCCTTCGCCCGCTTCACCGCCGCAGACGTCCATATGGAGGTGCTGCGTTAATGGAAGCCCTGACAAGTTTCTTCGCCAATATCGACTGGTTCGAAATCTGGCTGGCCACCGGCGACACCCTGCTGATGCTCGGCGGTTCGCTGCTGTTCACCGTATTGCTAGGCCTGCCGCTGGGTGTATTGCTGTTCCTCTGCAGCCCGCGTCAATTGCTGGAGGCCAAAGGCGTCTACGCGATGTTGTCGTTGATGGTGAACATTCTGCGTTCGCTGCCGTTCATCATTCTGCTGATCGTGATGATTCCGTTCACCGTGCTGATCACCGGCACCTCCCTGGGTGTTGCCGGTGCAATCCCGCCGCTGGTGGTAGGCGCCACGCCGTTCTTCGCTCGGTTGGTGGAAACTGCGTTGCGTGAAGTCGACCGCGGCATCATCGAAGCGACCCAGTCCATGGGTGCGACCACGCGGCAGATCATCACCAATGCGCTGTTGCCAGAAGCCCGTCCGGGCATCTTTGCGGCGATTACGGTGACGGCCATTACGCTGGTTTCCTACACGGCGATGGCCGGTGTGGTGGGTGCCGGTGGGCTGGGCGACCTGGCGATCCGCTTCGGTTACCAACGTTTCCAGACTGATGTGATGGTGGTCACGGTGGTGTTGCTGCTGGTGCTGGTACAGGTCCTGCAAACCGTCGGCGATAAATTGGTCGTCCACTTTTCCCGTAAGTAAGACATGAGCCGGCCATTCGCTGGCAGGCGCCGAATTCAGGCGCCTCACAAGGAGTTCGCTGAATGAAAAAACTACTCGTCGCGTTCGCTGCCATTGCAGCCTTTTCCGCCCACGCCGCTGACACCCTGACGGTCGCCGCCACGCCAGTGCCGCACGCGGAAATCCTCGAATTCGTTAAACCGGCGCTGGCAAAAGAAGGCGTGGATCTGAAGGTCAAGGTCTTCACCGACTACATCCAGCCGAACGTGCAGGTGGCGGAAAAACGCCTGGACGCCAATTTCTTCCAGCACCAGCCGTACCTCGATGAATTCAACAAGGCCAAGGGCACCCACCTGGTGTCGGTGGCCGGTGTGCACCTGGAGCCTCTGGGCGCTTACTCCAGCAAGTACAAAGCGCTGACCGAACTGCCGGGCGGCGCCAACGTGGTGATCCCGAACGACGCTACCAACGGCGGCCGTGCGCTGTTGCTGCTGGCCAAGGCCGGTCTGATCAAGTTGAAGGATTCGAACAACATCCTGTCGACCGTCAAAGATATCACCGAGAACAGCAAAGACCTGAAATTCCGTGAACTGGAAGCTGCGACCATCCCGCGCGTGCTGACCCAGGTCGACCTGGCGCTGATCAACACCAACTACGCGCTGGAAGCCAAGCTCGATCCGGCCAAGGACGCACTGGTCATCGAAGGCAGCGACTCGCCATACGTGAACATCCTTGTTGCCCGTCCGGACGACAAGGACAGCGAAGCGATGAAGAAACTGGTGGCGGCCTTGCACAGCCCGGAAGTGAAAGCGTTCATTATCGAGAAGTACAAAGGCGCGGTCGTGCCGGCGTTCTGATCTGCTGACGCAACGAAAAAGGGGACGCCATGAGCGTCCCTTTTTTATGCCTGAAACACGGACTCTGTGGGAGCGAGCAAGCCCGCTCCCACATTAGTTATGTGTTGTTCACTTACTGACGGTTAAGCATCACCGGCAACTGCGCCACCAGCTTCACGTTGTTCAATGGCGCTCGAATAAACCCGCGCTGCGTCCCGTCCGGCCCGATCACTGCGAGGTTGCCGCTGTGGTCGACGGTGTAGTTCGGTTTACTGGTGTCCGCTGGAATGAACGGGATGCTCACAGCGTTGGCGACTTTCTGCAGCTCCTCGATTGAGGTCGGCGTCAGGCCGATGAACTGCGGATCGAAGTAACCCAGATACTGCTTGAGCTGCTTGGGTGTATCGCGGTTCGGGTCGACGCTGACCAGCACGATCTGCAACTTGTTCACCGCTTCAGGCGGCAATTCGCTCTTGATCTGGCGCAGTTGGGCGAGGGTGGTCGGGCAGATGTCCGGACAGAAGGTGTAGCCAAAGAACAACAGGCTCCACTTGCCTTTGAGCTCGTTGACCGCTACTGGCTTGCCGTCCTGATCGGTCATCTTCACATCCGGCAGATTGCGGCTCTGCGGCAGCAGGATGATGCCGGCATCGATCAGGGCCGTCGGATCGCCCTGACCTTTGCCGGTGAGCACTTTGTTGATGGTCAGGCCCATGACCAGCGCGATCAGGGCGACAAGGATGAAGACGGTTTTCTGGGTTCGGGTCATAGGTTCAACAATAGGTAGTGGTCTACGAGCAGGGCGATAAACAGCAGGAACAAGTAGTAGATAGAGTACTTGAAGGTGTTGATCGCCGCGTGCGGCCGAGTGCCACGGTACAGCACCACGGCCCATTGCAGAAACCTCGCGCCCAGGCCGATGGCGCAAATCAGGTAGAGCAGGCCGCTCATGTGGATCACGTAGGGCATCAGGCTGACGGCCAGCAGGGCGCAGGTGTAAAGCAGGATGTGGATTTTGGTGTAGTGCTCGCCGTGGGTCACCGGCAGCATCGGGATATCGGCCTTGGCGTATTCCTCTTTGCGGTGGATGGCCAGCGCCCAGAAGTGTGGCGGGGTCCACGCGAAGATGATCAGCACCAGCAACAGCGGTTCGGCGCTGATGTGACCGGTGGCGGCCGTCCAGCCGAGCAGGGGCGGAGCGGCACCGGCCAGCCCGCCAATCACAATGTTCTGTGGTGTCGCACGTTTGAGGAAGCCGGTGTAGACCACTGCATAGCCCAGCAGCGAGGCGAGGGTCAGCCACGCGGTCAGCGGATTGGTGAAGGCCAGCAACAATGCCTGGCCGAGCAATGCCAGTACCAGGGCAAAGGTCAGCGCGGCGGCAGGCGAGACGCGCCCTTCGGCCAAGGGGCGTTTGTGGGTGCGCGCCATCACCGCATCGATCCGCCGGTCCACCACATGGTTCACCGCCGCTGCTCCGCCGGCACACAAGGCAATGCCCAGATTGCCGAACACCAGCACGGTCCATGGCACCCCGGCGCGAGTGGCCAGGAACATCCCGACCAGCGAGGTGATGAGCATCAGCACCACCACCTTGGGTTTGGTCAGCTCCAGGTAGTCACGCCAGATTGCCTGGCTGTGCCGCTCGCCGATCAGAATCGCCATGGCATTTCTCCTTTTATTGTTATGGGCCCGGCTGAATGTTTACGCGGGCTGAAGCGCCAGCGATTCGGTTGCTTGATCCGAACCAGACTGGTCCGCGCGTGATAGTTGACCAGTACCATCGTCAGCAGCAGCGCCGCGCCCCCGGCGTTGTGCGCCACGGCCACCGGCAGCGGCAGGTGAAACAATACGTTGCTGATGCCCAGGGTGATTTGCGCGGTGAGGGCGATCAACACCAACCCGGCCAGCCGTGTCATGCCGACGACTTTCAGTTGCCAGGCCAGGCCGAGCAACACCAGGGTCACCAGCAGTGCGCCGATGCGATGCGTCAGATGAATCGCGGTGCGGGCATCGCTGTCCAGTTGCCCACCAAGGTAGTTCGGGCCGATGTGCTGCGTCAGGTGGAAGCCGTTGGCGAAATCGGCAGGGGGTAGCCATTGGCCGTGGCAGGTCGGGAAATCGATGCACGCCACGGCGGCATAGTTGGAGCTGACCCAGCCGCCGAGTGCGATCTGCCCGATCACCAGCAGCAGCGCGGCGGTCGCCCAGTGCTGCAAGCGACGCGGCACCGTCAGCGCCGGCAGTACGCCGGACAGGCGCAAGGTCAGTAGAAACAGCAGGCTTAAGGTGGCGAATCCGCCAAGCAAATGCCCGGTCACCACCTGCGGCCAGAGCTTGAGCGTGACCGTCCACATGCCGAAGGCAGCCTGGGCGAACACCACCGCCAGCAGGAACAGCGGCAGCTTCACTGGTTGCCCCGGGTCCCGACGATGAACCCAGGCACGACCGGCCAACACCGAAATCAGCAAGCCGAGGGTGCCGGCGAAGTAGCGATGGACCATCTCGTTCCAGCCCTTGTGGGCCTCCACCGGGGCATCCGGGAAATGCAATTCGGCATGGGCCAGTTGGGCTTCGCTTTTCGGCACGCTGATAAAGCCATAGCAACCAGGCCAGTCCGGGCAGCCGAGGCCGGCGTGAGTCAGGCGTGTATAGGCGCCGAGCAACACCACAATCAGTGCCAGGAAGGTGGCAAACAGCGCGAGGCGAAATCCAGGTTTGGCCATGACGATGCCCTTATCCGATGTTCGACAGTTTCAGCAGGTGTCGCAGGTCGTTGAGCAGTTCCTTGCCTTTGACCGACGGGTCGTAGCGCAGCACCAGATTGCCGTGGGGGTCGATGATCCACAGGTGTGCAGCTTCATTGCTCTGGGCACCTTTGGTGTAGATCTGCGAGTCCAGGGGATAGCGTTGCAACTGCGGGTACTCGCGTTGAAGTTTAGCCTCGTAATCACTGCTCAGTGGTTGGGTCACCGCCAGTGCGTGACTGGCGCGACCGGCATCACGACCGAGGCCGATCTGGATTTGTCGCGCCAGGTAAACCAGTTGCTGACAGTCCACCGAACACGCACTCGGTGCCGTGACCAGCAACTGCCAGCGATTTTCTTGCGCCTGCACGCCCAGGTCGGCGCGAGTCTGGCCGTTGCCGATCAATTCGCCGTGATAACTGCGACCTTCCGGTACCCAGAACTGCCATTTGTACATGCCGGTGGCGAGGATCATCGGACCGACCACCCCGAGCACAATCAGCAGCAGCTGCAAGCGTCCCTTGCGCCGGTTCACCGGCGTTTTTGCCTCAGACATGCTGGGTGGATTCATGGCCGCTCCCATGGTGTTTCTCCTTTGCGTTGTGCCAACCGAGGTAGAGATAAAGGCCGAGCAGGGCGACCGACATGGCGAACCACTGCACGGCATAAGCGATGTGTTTTTCCGGACCTGTGGCAACCACCGGCCAATCGGCCTGGTAAGTCGCGGGTCCGGTTTCTGCGCGTAATTCGTAGGCAAAGCCTTCGCGGTCCAGGGCTGTCCAGAGCGCGTTCGGGTCAATGGCCGTCAGCAGTTTTGGCCAGGTGCTGGTGCTGGGGTCGGCGTGAAGCTGGAAGACCGCGCCGGGGGACACGTAGACCCAGGCGTCGAGCCTCAGAGAGGCGTCGGGGGTGGTGAATTGCGGCGGTGTACGGCGATCCGGCCACGGCAGCCAGCCGCGATTGACCAGCAGCCACAGCCCGGTTGCCTGGTCCTGAAACGGTTGCAGCAGCTCGACCCCGACCTTGCCGCCACGCTGACGGTTATCCAGCAGCAGACTATGGGTGGCGTCGAACCGGCCGTGCAGGCGCACCCGGCGAAAGGCCGGGTCGGTGGTGTGTCGCAGTTCGGTGCTGGCCATCGGTTCGGCGGCCCGGCGCTCGCTCCAGGTTTGCAGCAGCGCGCTTTTCTCCGCGCCCCGGCTCAATTGCCAGAACCCGAGGGACACCAGCAGCGGCAGCAGGATTGCGACCACCAGCGTCGGCACAATGCCAGGCCGGAAACGCTTCATGGCGTCGCCAGCCAGTCGGTCAACGCGATAGCTATACTCATATGCATCGCTTGTCCCCCCGGAGTTCCACCATGCTCAAAGCAGCTATCGTCCTGATGCTGATTGCCACGGTTGTCAGCCTGTTCAGCGGCCTGTTTTTTCTGGTCAAGGACGACAGCAGCTCGAACCGCCTCGTCATTGCCTTGAGTGTTCGTGTGACGCTGGCCGCCTTGACCGTCGGCTTGATTGCCTGGGGTTTTTTCAGCGGCCAGCTTGTGTCTCAAGCGCCCTGGTAATGTGCGGCGGTCCTAAAGCACGTAGACAAAAATGAACAGCCCTATCCACACCACGTCCACGAAGTGCCAATACCAGCTTGCCGCCTCGAAGCCGAACTGATGCTCGTTGTCGAAGTGCCCGCGCAGGATGCGCATCAGCATCACGAACAGAATGATGGTGCCAATGGTCACGTGCGCGCCGTGGAAACCGGTGAGCATGAAGAAGGTGGCGCCGTAGATGCCCGAACCCAGGGTGAGGCCCAGCTCCTTGTAGGCATGAATGTATTCTTCGGCCTGGAACCCTAGGAACGCGCAGCCCAGCAATACGGTGATTGCCAGCCAGAGTTTCAACGCGCCGCGATGGCCCTTTTTCAAGGCATGGTGGGCGATGGTTATCGTGACGCTGGAGCTCACCAGCAACACGGTATTGAGCAACGGCAAGCCCCAGGGGCTTATGACGTCCTTCGGGGGCACGAAGAGTTTGGAATCCGGGTTGTTCAGCAGCGGCCAGGTCCACTCGAAGCCAGGCCATAGCAGATGCGCGAGGCCTTTGGTGCCTTCACCGCCAAGCGCCGGACCGGAAACGTGGCGCACGTAAAACAGTGCACCAAAGAAGGCGATGAAGAACATCACCTCCGAGAAAATGAACCAGCTCATGCCCCAGCGGAACGAGCGATCCATTTGTGCGCTGTACAAACCGCCGCGACTTTCCTTGATCACCGTGCCGAACCAGCCGAACAGCATGTAGGCCAGCAGCAGGCTGCCAACGAAGAAGATCAGCGGGCCGTGGGATTCCGGCCGCGCGGCTTTCAGATCATTGAACCAGGTGCCCAGGCCAAACACTGTGACGAACATCCCGACCGTGGCGATGATCGGCCATTTGCTCTGGGCCGGGACGTAATAATGTTCATGAGTTGCCATTTATTGTTCTCCTTATCGGGCACGCTCAACCGCCAGTGTTTACAGCTACCGGTGGATGTCGGGCGGTGATATCGAACAGCGTGTAGGACAGCGTCAGGTGCTTCACATCCTTGGGCATGTCTCGGTCAACAATGAAACGTACCGGCATCTCGATCCGTTGACCGGGCTGCAGCACTTGCTGGGTAAAGCAGAAACATTCGGTTTTGTGGAAATACGCCGCCGCGGCGCTTGGCGCGATGCTCGGCACGGCCTGGGCGCTCATCGGGCGGTCTGTGGGGTTGTGCGCAATGAAGATCATCTCGTTCACCGCCCCGGGGTTGGCCGTCAATTCATCGCTCTTGGGATAGAAATCCCAAGACATGTCGGCGGAATTGGTCGACAGAAACTGCACACGAACCTGCCGCGACGTATCAACCGTCTGCTCGCCCTCGTACTGCCCGGCGGTCTTGCCATTGATGCCGAAGACTTTGCACATCACGTCGTAGATCGGCACCAGGGCAAACCCGAAGACAAACATCGCTACCACCACCAGCAATAGACGGGTGACCAGCTTCTTCATTGAAATCGAGTCAGCCATGACTTTGAACTCCTACCCCAACCCCTGTGGGAGCGAGCCTGCTCGCGAGGCAGACGCCACGGTTTGGCAGGCATACCGCATCATCGTTCTTCGCGAGCGGGCTCGCTCCCACAAAGGAAACAGTGTTCATTTCACTTCCGGCGGCGTGGTGAACGTGTGGTACGGCGCCGGTGACGGAATGCTCCACTCCAGGCCTTCAGCCCCATCCCATGGTTTGGCCGGTGCAGGCGGGCCGCCGCGGATGGTCTTGATCACGATGAACAGGAAGAAGATCTGCGTGGCGCCGAACATGAACGCACCGATCGACGACACCATGTTGAAGTCGGCGAATTGCAGGTTGTAGTCCGGAATCCGCCGCGGCATGCCCGCCAGCCCCACGAAGTGCATCGGGAAGAAGGCCATGTTCATGCCGATGAACGACAGCCAGAAGTGCAGCTTGCCGAGGGTTTCGTCGTACATGTGGCCGGTCCACTTCGGCAGCCAGTAGTAGGCCGAGGCGAAGATCCCGAAAATCGCCCCCGGCACCAGTACGTAGTGGAAGTGCGCGACCACGAAGTAGGTGTCCTGGTACTGGAAGTCCGCCGGGGCAATGGCCAGCATCAACCCGGAGAAACCGCCGATGGAGAACAGGATCACGAATGCCACCGCGAACAGCATCGGCGTCTCGAAGGTCAGTGAGCCTTGCCACATGGTGCTGGCCCAGTTAAACACCTTCACCCCGGTCGGCACCGCGATCAGCAGCGTGGCGTACATGAAGAACAACTCGCCCACCAGCGGAATGCCCACTACGAACATGTGGTGCGCCCAGACGATGAACGACAGGAACGCGATACTCGCCGTGGCGTAGACCATCGAGGTGTAGCCGAACAGCGGCTTGCGCGAGAACGCCGGAATGATCGAGCTGACGGCACCGAAGGCCGGCAGGATCATGATGTACACCTCGGGGTGGCCGAAGAACCAGAACACATGCTGGAACAGCACCGGGTCACCGCCACCGGCGGCACTGAAGAAGCTGGTGCCGAAGTGGATGTCCATCAGCATCATCGTGACGCAACCGGCCAGCACCGGCATTACCGCAATCAGCAGGAACGCGGTGATCAGCCAGGTCCAGACGAACAATGGCATTTTCATCAACGTCATGCCGGGGGCGCGCAGGTTGAGGATGGTGGCGATCACGTTGATCGCGCCCATGATCGAACTGATCCCCATCAAGTGGATGGCGAAGATGAAGAAGGTCACGCTTTCCGGTGCATAGGTCGTTGATAGCGGCGCGTAAAACGTCCAGCCGAAATTCGGCCCGCCACCGGGGGTGAACAGGGTCGAGACCAGCAAAATGAACGCCGCCGGCAGCAGCCAGAAGCTGAAGTTGTTCATTCGCGGCAGGGCCATGTCCGGCGCGCCGATCATCAGCGGGACCATCCAGTTGGCGAGACCGACGAAGGCCGGCATCACCGCGCCGAACACCATCACCAGACCGTGCATGGTGGTCATCTGGTTGAAGAACTCCGGCTGGACGATCTGCAACCCCGGCTGGAACAGTTCGGCGCGAATCACCATCGCGAACGTTCCGCCCAGGAGGAACATGGCGAAAGCAAACCACAGGTACAGCGTGCCGATATCCTTGTGGTTGGTGGTCAGCACCCAGCGCATCAAGCCTTTGGCAGGGCCGTGGGCGTGGTCGGTGTGGGTATGAACAGGGTCATCAATTACAGCAGTCATGTCCTGTCTCCTGCAAACAGATGGGCTGGGCGGGCCGGGGCGCGTTGCCCCGACCGGTTGCTGATGTACGCAATAGACCGGGTCATTTGCTTTCCGCCTGTTTCAGCTCCAGCACTTCTTTAGGCGTGACCATGTCGCCCTTGTTGTTGCCCCAGGCGTTACGTTCGTAGGTCACGACCGCTGCGATATCGACTTCCGAGAGTTGCTTGCCGAACGCCGCCATCGAAGTGCCTGGCTTGCCATGGAAGACAATGCCCAAGTGAGCGTCCTTCGGTCCGGTGGCGATTTTCGAGCCCTTGAGCGCCGGGAACATCGGCGGCAAGCCCTGGCCTTCGGCCTGGTGACAGGCTACGCAAGTGGTGTGATAGACCTTGTCGCCACGCTCCTTGAGTTCGTCGAGGGTCCATTCCTTGCTGGTCAGCTCCTTGAGTTGCGCGGCTTCAGCCTTGCGCTCGCCCAGCCATTTCTCGTAATCGGCCTTTTCCTTGACCTCGACCACGATCGGCATGAATCCATGATCCTTGCCGCACAGCTCGGCGCATTGACCACGGTAGAGGCCGGGTTTTTCAACGCGGGTCCAGGCTTCGTTGACGAACCCCGGGATCGCATCACGCTTGACTGCGAAGGCCGGCACCCACCAGGAGTGGATCACGTCGGCGGAGGTCACGAGGAAACGCACCTTGGCGCCGATCGGCAGCACCAGAGGCTTGTCGACCTCGAGCAAGTAGTGCTCGCCCTTGGTTTCCTTGTTGTTGATCTGGTCGGCGGGTGTGGCCAGGTTGCTGAAGAACTCGACGTCCTGGCCCAGGTATTTGTAGTGCCACTTCCACTGATAGCCGGTGACCTGGATATCGATATCCGGCTCACTGGCGTCGTACATCTTGATCAGGGTCGCGGTCGCCGGAACCGCCATGGCCACCAGAATGATGAAGGGCACGATGGTCCAGAGGATTTCGACGGTGGTGCTTTCATGAAATTTTGCGGCGACCTGCCCGGTCGAGCGGCGATGCAGAATCATCGACCAGAACATGGCGCCAAAGACGATGATGCCGATCACTACACAGATCCAGAAAATGGTCATGTGCAGGTCAAATACAGCGTGACTGATTTCAGTCGCTCCAGGCGCCATATTCACAGTCCAGGCCGCTTGTGCCTGACTGAAAATCGACCACAACAGGAGGCCCATCCAGACATGTGGATGTCGCATCATTGCGGGTTCCCCTTATCGTTCTTGTTATCCCGCCGGCTTTCACCTGCGGCAAGGGAGCGGCTGCATCAGACTACGAACTTGAATCGCCGGGCCTTGCTGCAGTGCAGTCGGGCGTCATCAGCTAACTCCATTCATGAGCGAGTATAGACAGCGACTCTCAGCTGGCAATGTGAAGGCGTAAATCATCTGAAACAGCATTAACTTGCTTTGCAGGTCACGAATGGAGAAGGATGCAGACGAGTGGTGGCAAACCGATATAACGGAGACGTCTCAAGGATGAAACATTTATGACAAATGCGTCTTAGCATTTTTCGTAAGCCGGCTAAGTTATGTCTTCCCTATTTCATTGCCTTTGTTTCCTGGAGTTTTCATGAACACCGCCGCATTGCGCGAGCAGATCCAAAAAGCCCAACAACACGAAGCCGAAACCGGCCTGCTGACCCGTCAGCTGGAAAGCAAGCTGCCTCATCTACACCCGGCGATCCAATTGCCGGAAGCGGACGCCAATGGCGTGCTGACGCGTTTTGTCGCCGCCTATATCGACGAAGTTCCTGATCTGCTGGAAGCAGCCAATGAAGTCGCCAGGGAAGCGGGCATCGAGTCACAGATCACACCGGTGCTGAAAATCGCCGAGCAGTACTTCCTCCAGCCGCCGGCGATCATGGCCGGGCACGTCGGGCTCGACAGCCTGCTGGACGAAGCTTACCTGGCGCATCGGTTTGTCGAAGAGGTCAACGACCTGTACATCAAGCATTTCGGCCAGCCACTGATCCCCTTGGACATGACGGTCGCCAATCTGATTGCTCACCAGCTGATCGGTGAGGAATTTGCCAACCAACTGGACGAGGCCGTGCATCACACGGTGGACGAGATGCTCGACGACGAAAGCTTTGCGCTGGAGTCGGTCGAAACCTACCGCGAGAAGCTCAGCAGCCCGGACACCGGCGCCGCGTGGAAACGCTGGCCGTGCATGTCCCGCCGCCTGGGTGTGGGGCTGGAGCTGGATCAAACCGTGGCGTAGTTCCCCTCCGAACATGCGAGAGCGAGCCTGCTCGCGAATGCTTTTTGATCATTCAACATTTATGTCGACTGACAGAATGCTTTCGCGAGCAGGCTCGCTCCCACAGGGTTACTCAGCCAGCCGCGCCGATACCGGTATTGGTCCGCACCCGTCCTTCAAGCCTGCGCTTCAACCCTCGGGATTCGATCAACAACTTCGAGCCCTTGGCCGCATTCGCCCGACCCCACTCCTCCAGCAATTCCAGACACGAATGATCGATGTAGCTCAGGTTGTTGAGCGGCACATGCACCGTTGCGCCGGGCGGAATGCTGCCCAGTACTCGAGTCAGCGCCGGCACTTTGAGAAAGGTCGCCGCGCCCACCAGGCGCAGCTCCATTTCGCCGTCCTGGGGCAGGTCGATCAGGCTTATTTTCAGCCGTGAAGCCTTCAGCGCCAGTTTCACCAGGGTCAGGCCGAAACCGATCAGTACACCGGTCAGCAAGTCGGTGAAGATGATCGCCAATGCCGTCGCAGCGTAAGTGAACATGGGCATTCGGCCATAACGACCCAAGCCGCGGAAGGCCTTGAGGTCCACCAGCTTGAAGCCGGTATAGACCAACACACCGGCCAGGCTCGCCACAGGAATGCTTTGCAGCACGCTCGACAGCAGCAACACGAACGCCAGCAACCACAACCCGTGGAAAATCGTCGAGTAACGGGTAGTGGCACCGGCCTGGACATTGGCCGAGCTGCGCACGATCACCCCGGTCATCGGCAACGCACCGAGCAATCCGCAGAGCATGTTGCCCACACCTTGAGCCGACAGTTCACGGTCGAAGTCCGACCGTTGGCCACTGTGCATGCGATCCACGGCCGCGGCGGACAGCAGCGTTTCGGCACTGGCGATGAAGGCCACGGCGAACGCGGCGATCAATAATGCGGGATCAGCCAGATTGAGCAGGTCCGCAGGTTTTAACCAGTCGATGGCTTCGGCCAGGTTGGCAGGTACTTCGACCCGTTTGACGGGCAATGCCAGCATCAGACTGGCGATCGTTGCCAAACCGACCCCGAGCAACGCTCCGGGAATGAAGCGCAGTGAGTGCGGTCGCAGTTTTTCCCACAGCCACATCACGGCGATGGTCGAAAGTCCGAGCAGACCGGCCTGCCAGCCGAAGGATGGCAGTGCCTGGGCCACCGCACCCGGGAATGCCGTGAGGTTATCCAGGCCAGAGGGTTTCGGTGCGGCGTCGAGCATCACATGCACCTGCGACAGCACGATCAGCACGCCAATCCCGGCGAGCATGCCGTACACCACCGCAGGCGCGGTGACCCTGAACCAGCAACCCAGCTTCAAGCGGCCGGCCACCAGTTGCAGAAAACCTGCCAATAGCAGAATCGGCCCGAGCATGGCTATACCGTGCTGGCGCACCAGTTCAAATACCAGCACAGCCAGACCTGCCGCGGGACCGCTGACTTGCAGTGGAGAGCCCGCCAGCCAGCCCACAACCAGACCGCCGACGATCCCGGTGATCAGGCCTTTGGCCGGAGGCAGTCCCGAAGCGATGGCGATGCCCATGCACAGCGGCAGGGCGACCAGAAACACAACCACCGAAGCCAGCAGCTCCCGTGGCAGAACAGCTTTGAGTTGAGCAGCACGCATGGTGACTCTCCCGAAGATTTCTTCAGGCATGGCAAGGCCGGGCCGCTGAAACAGCGGCCGGCGTCAAACCACACAGATGGTTAGGAGGATTTAGAAGCGCGCTTTAGGCGTCGCCACCGGAATCGGATGGCTGCCGTCGAGCGGCAGGAAACGACCCTGATCCGCGTCGTAAGCTTTGATTTCGCTGGTTTCGATGTCGTAGACCCAGCCATGGATGAACAGTTGACCGTTCGCCATGCGCGAGGCTACAGAGGGATGGGTCCGCAAGTGCTGCAACTGAGCGATGACATTTTCATCGGTGAGAACATGCATGCGCTCGTTTTCGTCGGCGCAGTTGCAGTTGTCGTGAACCATGGTTTTCGCGACTTCCGCATGCCGCAGCCAGGCTTTGACCGTGGGCATTTTTTCCAGGCTGTCGGGATTGAGCACCGCACGCATCGCGCCACAATCGGAGTGGCCGCAGATGATGATGTGTTGTACGCCCAGTGCCAGCACCGCGTACTCGATGGCCGTGGAAACACCACCGTTCATCTGGCCGTAAGGCGGTACGACGTTGCCGACGTTGCGGGTGACGAACAGGTCGCCAGGCGAGCTATGGGTGATGAGCTCGGGCACGATGCGCGAGTCGGCGCACGTAATGAACATCGCCCTTGGCTGCTGGGCCGTGGCGAGTTTTTTGAAGAGTTCTTCCTGCTGCGGAAAGACCTCATGATGAAAATGCAAAAAGCCGTCAACGATGTGCTTCAACGCTGCATCGGCGGACTCCGCCTGGGGTTGGGCAGAAGCCGACGCAGCCAACGGCTGTTTATCCTTGTCACTCATGATTCATCCTCTTTGGCGGACTCAGGAAGTCATTCCGTGTTGTCCGGTGTGAAGCCAGTGGCTGGTTAAAAACATCCGGGTCAAAAAGCCCGACCCGTCAGTCACTCGATGAACAAGGTAGCTGCCGAATCTTAATTGAAACTGAATAAAACGCTCTAGCACGCCTGTTCCCGGTCACAAAAAACGTGACCAGCCTAAAGTTTGCACGGGTTTCCCAGTACTCAACCATAGGCCAATTGTCCTCAAATCAGTGACATTTGGCGACCTGGCGGACAAAAGGCTGTGCAATCCAGATTGAAGCCTTCCCGACGATTAAGCCCCAGGCGCTTGATGGTTTTGGCAAAGCGTTGCGCCAGCAAGTCGGCAAAGGGGCCTTCGCCACGCATCCGTGCCCCGAAGCGACTGTCGTACAGTTCACCACCACGGCTCTGGCGAATCAGGCTCAGCACATGTGCAGCCCGTTGCGGGTAGTGGGCGGCCAGCCACTCTTCGAACAGCGGGGCCACTTCCAACGGCAGACGTAACATCATGTAGGCAGCACTTTGTGCCCCGGCTGCATGGGCCTCGGTGAGCAGGTTTTCGAGTTCGCTGTCGTTGATCATCGGAATCATCGGTGAACACAGCACCCCCACCGGTACTCCCGCGTCACGCATGACCCTGATCGCCCTTAACCGGGCCTTTGGCGCCGCAGCCCGGGGTTCGAGGATGCGCTTGAGTTCGTCGTCCAGACTGGTCAGGCTGATCATCACCGCCACCAACCTTTGCCGGGCCAGTTCAGTCAGCAGGTCCAGATCACGAAGAATCAGTGAGCCCTTGGTGACGATGGTTACCGGATGGCGGTAACGCAGCAGCACTTCGAGGGTTTGTCGGGTGAGCTGGTATTCGCGCTCGATCGGTTGATAGGGATCGGTATTGGAGCCGAGGTTGATCGGCGCGCATTGATAACCGCGTTGGACAGTTGTTCCTCCAGCACGTCCACGGCGTTGGTCTTGGCGATCAGTTTGGTTTCGAAATCCAGCCCCGGCGACAGGTCCCAGTAGGCGTGGCTGGGGCGCGCATAACAATAGATGCAACCGTGTTCGCAGCCACGGTAGGGGTTGATCGAGCGATCGAAGGGCAGATCCGGCGAGTTATTGCAGGTGATGATGGTCTTCGCCGTCTCGATGCGCACCTCGGTGCCCTGGGTCATCGGCACTTCCTGAAACCAACCGTCGTCCTCGGCCACTGAACGGTTGGGGGTGAAGCGGTTGTGCGGGTTGGTCGCGGTGCCGCGTCCGCGAGGAGGCAGGGGGCTAGCCATCAGTGTGATCCTTTAGCTGTATGTGCATACAGTATCCGAGGTTCGACTGGCAGACCAGTGCCGTTCGGCGTCCAAAGAGTTTTTGAGCGTTTCCAAATCGCCGATGTTCATGACGGGAAACATATCGCCGGTAGTGTTCTGCTATTTCATCAGTACCCTCTACGTCACACGAAATGATCGTGTATTCATTAATAAAAGGATTTATTTATGTCGAATTACAATCAACGTGGCGTATTTCTGCAGTTATTACGACCCTCTGTCGTGAACCCAAAGGAAATGCGGGTTTCCATGCAGTTTGCACTCAAGGAAGAAGGCTACGACCCGGTCATCGGTGATGTCACCTGCTCCTTGCTCGACTCGACCATTCGCGAGGCCGTATCGAATGACGGCGGTGCCACCTTTACAATCAAAAGCCCCACTGACGTTGACGGTGATGGCGCCATCGACGCGCAGGACAAGGTGGTATTGGTGGGGCTGGCAAAAGCTTATTCGAAGATTATCAACCCCTGACCCGCAGATATATCTGGCTCTTCAAGCAGGTAACGCCTATAGCCAGCGATATAAAACGGCACTTTGGTTTTGTGCCGTTTTTTTATTTTTTGAACTGTATATTTCAAAAAAACAAATAGAGCCTCCAATTCACAATTCTTTGACGGACACCTCACAGGCCTTTAACCAGCCAGTAGCGACACTACGACCACTCACACTTTCCCATGGTCGTCCAAGTATGTCCTTAGCGCGTCTTTCAATTGCGACGATACTGTTATCACTGTCCGCATTGTTCACTTTCGTCCATGCCGACGACGCCACGTCGCCACGTCCCACAGAATGGGCGCAACCGGTCGAGGCGCAATACAAACTGTTTCAGATGTCGCCGACGCTTTACCGCAGCGCGCTGCCCGACAGTGGCGCGGTGCCGTTGCTGGAAAAACTCAAGGTTGCGACGGTGATCAATTTTCTGCCCGAGCCGGATTCTCGCTGGCTGATGACACCTGCTATTGCCCAAGTGCAACTGCCTTATCGCACCGATCATGTTGATGATGCCGACGTACTCAAGGCGCTGCGTGCCATTCAAGCCGCCGAGGCCACTGGCCCGGTGCTGATGCACTGCAAGCATGGTTCTGACCGGACCGGCCTGATGGCGGCCATGTACCGCGTAGTGGTGCAGGGTTGGAGCAAGGAGGATGCGTTGAGTGAAATGACTGAAGGTGGCTTTGGTGACAGTACCCACTTCAAGGATGGCGTTCGTTACATGATGCGAGCTGATGTCGAGAAGCTTCGCACGGCGTTGGCCAATGGCGATTGCAGCACGAGCCCGTTCGCGGCGTGTTCGATGAAGAACTGGTTCCAGTCAGCCCATCTGCAGTAGCAACGCCATCCACCGCCTTGCGCGGTGGAAGGGCGTCTTTGCGACTCAATGCTGCTCGTCAGGCTTTTTCTTCAGTTTTGGGTTCGGAAAAAACTGCACGGCTTGCACTTTGGTATCCGGTGTTTTCACCGCGGGCGTATTGACCCGCGTGCCCAATTCCTTGGGCACGGACAGACCTTGTTCATTCAGCGTGTCGGAATAACCGCAGGCCACGCACTCGCGATGTGGCACGCTGTCTTCGTTCCACATCATCAACTTGTCCGGCTCGCTGCAGGCCGGGCAAACCGCGCCAGCGATAAAGCGTCGTTTGGTAATCACGGGACCCTCGCTCATGCTGCCGCGCCCTCGGTCAGGCCGCTGTGGCGCAACAGGGCGTCAATCGATGGCTCACGGCCACGGAAGTCGACGAACAGCACCATCGGTTCCTGAGAGCCGCCGCGCGCAAGAATGGCTTCGCGGAATGCACGACCGGTCTCGGCGTTGAGTACGCCTTCCTCTTCGAACTTCGAGAAGGCATCCGCCGACAGCACTTCTGCCCATTTGTAGCTGTAGTAACCCGCGGCGTAACCGCCGGCGAAGATATGGGCGAAGCTGTTCGGGAAGCGGTTATAGGCCGGAGGACGCATCACCGAAACCTCGTCACGTACGCCTTCGAGCACTTGCAGCACACTGCGACCGTCACCGTGGGTGGCGTGCAGTTCGAAGTCGAACAGCGAAAATTCCAGCTGGCGCACCATCATCAGGCCGGACTGGAAGTTCTTCGCCGCGAGCATTTTTTGCAGCAGGTCCTGAGGCAGAGGCTCGCCGGTTTCGTAATGACCGGAAATCAGTGCCAGGCCTTCCGGCTCCCAGCACCAGTTCTCCATGAACTGGCTCGGCAACTCGACCGCATCCCAGGCCACGCCGTTGATACCGGATACGCCGGCATGCTCGACACGGGTCAGCAGGTGATGCAGGCCATGACCGAATTCGTGGAACAGGGTGGTCACTTCATCGTGGGTCAGCAGCGCAGGTTTGCCGCTGTCGGCCGGGGTGAAGTTGCACACCAGGTTGGCCACCGGGCTTTGCAGCACGCCCTCGGCGGTACGACGACGATCGCGCGCGCCGTCCATCCAGGCACCGCCACGCTTGTTGGCGCGGGCGTACAGGTCGAAGAAGAAGCGGCCGACGTGCTGACCGTTTTCCTTGATCTCGAACAGGCGGACATCCGGGTGCCAAGTGTCGAAACCTGTTTGCTCGGCGATCTGGATGCCGTACAAACGTTGCACGATGGCGAACAGGCCGCTCAGTACTTTATCGATCGGGAAGTAGGCACGCAGGGCTTCCTGGGCAACGCTGTAACGCTGCTCGCGAAGTTTTTCACCGTAGAAACCGCTGTCCCAGCTTTGCAGGTCCGGGCAGCCTTGTTCGGCAGCGTAGGCCTTGAGCTGTTGCAAATCCTGAGCGGCGAACGGCTTGCTGCGCTTGGCCAGGTCACGCAGGAAACTCAATACCTGATCGCTGGATTCGGCCATCTTGGTCGCCAGGCTCAACTCCGAGAAACTGGCGAAGCCCAAGAGTTTCGCCAACTCCTGACGCAGATCGAGAATTTCTCCCATGACCGGGCCGTTATCATTCTGACCGGCATTCGGACCCTGGTCCGACGCCCGGGTGCAGTAGGCCGCGTAGACTTCTTCGCGCAGCGCACGGTCCTGGGCGTAGGTCATCACCGCGTAGTAGCTCGGGAATTCCAGGGTGATCAGCCAGCCTTCAAGGTCTTTGGCCTGGGCGGCGGCGGCCATTTGCGCCTTGGCCGAATCAGTCAGGCCGGCGAGGGCGGCTTCATCGGTGATGTGCTTGGTCCAGGCCTGGGTTGCATCCAGCAGCTGGTTGGAGAAGCGGCTGCCCAGTTCGGACAACTTGCTTTGTACTTCGGCGTAACGCTTTTGCTCGGCTTCAGGCAAATCGATACCCGACAGGCGGAAATCGCGCAGGGCGTGTTCCAGGATGGTTTTTTGCGCCACGTCGAATCCGGCGGCTTCCGGGCTGTTGGCCAGGGCTTCATAGGCCTGGAACAGTTCACGGTTCTGGCCCAGTTCGGTGGAGTAGGCGCTCAAGGCCGGCAGGCAGGATTCATAGGCTTCGCGCAATTCGGCGCTGTTGCACACGGCATTCAAGTGGCTGACCGGGCTCCAGGCCGCACCCAGTCGATCATTGAGCTCGTCCATCGCCAATACCAGGCCGGCCCAGGTCGGTTGTTTGCCCTGGGTCTTGAGGATCTCGATAATGGCGGCGCGGTTGTCAGCCAGGATCTGTTCAATGGCCGGTTGCACGTGTTCGGCACGGATCGTGGAGAACGGCGGCAGGTCGTAGGACTGCAAAAGAGGGTTGTTCACGCTCACGGTTGACACCTTGGCTGGAAGAAACATGCAGCCATCTTAATTACAATCGACACTCACCGCAGCTATCAGCGACAGAGAGAGAACCTATCGTGTCCCTTCGCAAGTATCAGAACCACACGCCGTTGCTCGCCAAAGGCGCTTTTGTCGACCGCTCGGCGGTGGTGATCGGCGACGTCGAGATCGGCGAAGACAGCTCGGTATGGCCATTGACGGTGATCCGCGGCGACATGCACCGCATCCGCATCGGTGAGCGCACCAGCGTTCAGGATGGCTGCGTGCTGCACATTACCCACGCCGGACCGTTCAACCCCGACGGTTTCCCGTTGCTGATCGGCGATGATGTGACCATCGCTCATAAAGTCATGCTGCATGGATGTACGGTCGGCAGTCGGGTGTTGATCGGCATGGGCAGCATCGTCATGGACGGCGCGGTGGTTGCCGACGATGTGATCATCGGCGCCGGCAGTCTGGTGCCACCGGGCAAACGTCTGGAAAGCGGTTTCCTGTATGTGGGCAGTCCGGTGAAACAGATCCGGCCCCTGACTGACAAGGAACAAGCCTTCTTCACTTACAGCGCGGCGAACTACGTGAAGCTCAAGGATCTGCATCTGGCTGAAGGCTATGACCAGATCTGAAATGTCTCGCTATTGCCCAGGAATTTTCATGCATTACCAAACCGTTTTGTTCGACCTTGATGGCACCCTGACCGATCCACGCGAAGGCATCACCCGTTCGATTCAGTTCGCCTTGAGCAAGCTTGGTATCGATGAGCCCGACCTGACCAAACTCGAACATTTCATCGGCCCGCCGTTGTTGCAGGCGTTCATGCAGTTTTATGACTTCGATGAGGCCAAGGCGTGGGAGGCGGTGAATTTCTACCGCGAGCGCTTCAAGGTCACCGGCCTGTATGAAAACCGCGTGTTCGAAGGCGTCATGCCGCTGCTGGAAACTCTTGGCGGACAAGGAAGACAGCTGTACATCGCGACCTCCAAGCCCTGGGTCTTCGCCCGGGAAATCGCCCGCCATTTCGACTTCGCCAAACACTTCAAAGTGATCTACGGCAGCGAACTGGACGGTACCCGAACCAACAAGGTCGAATTGATCGCCCACTTGATGGCCGAAGAAGGCCTCGACCCGACCAGCACACTGATGATCGGCGACCGCAAACACGACCTGATCGGCGCACGCAGCAATGGGCTGGACGCGGCGGCAGTGGGTTACGGATTTGGCAGTCGCGAAGAGTTGAGCGCCGAGACCCCGGCCTATCATTTTGAAACGCTGGATGAGATGCACCGGGCGTTTTTGCAGCGTTAGTGAAATCGCCTTCGCGGGCAAGCCACGCTCCCACAGTAATTTTGGTTGTTCACAAGTTTTGTGTTTAAACCCAATCCCTGTGGGAGCGGGCTTGCCCGCGAAGAGACCCGCTCAGGCACCGGAAATTCTGGATTCCGTCAGAGCCTTCAGCGCCAACTTACGCTGTTCAACCGGCATCGCCCCCAACTGCTCGACCTGCGTATAAAACCTCACCCAATCCCCACCCACCTGCTTGAACAACGCCGCAAACGCCGGGACCCATTGGTCGTACAGGCCGAACGGCAGCAACCGTGCATTGTTCATCGGTGCATAAATCCACGCGTCGTAACGCTTATCTCCCGCCCATTGGCTGTCACGTAGTTGTCGATACTCGCCGCGCATACGCTCGAATTCCGCCGCTTTGCGCTGGCGCATTTGTTCGGGGGGCAGTGGCAGGGTGTAGAGCTTTTCAAGCCGGGTGCGGGCGTTCAGCACCAGTTGAATGAACTGATCCCGTCGTTGTGCTTGTGTCCCGGTGTCTGGCGGCAGGCTTCGGTAGGCACGCCATTGGCGGGTGCCTTCCTGCTCGACGAAGGTGGCGAATGATTCGTTGAACTCAGTGTCATCCTTCACGTAAATGCGCTGATGCGCCAGTTCGTGAAAAATCAACGTGGCCAGGCGCTCGTCGCCCCAACCCAGCATTGAGCTCATGATCGGATCGTTGAACCAGCCCAGGGTCGAATAGGCTTCGACGCCACCGATCGATACGTCCATGCCCTGCAAGCGTTGCAGCGCCGCCTCGCCACGGGCCGCGCTCTGGCTGTAGTAACCGCGATAGGCCACGCAACCGGCGACAGGAAAGCAATGGTTCTGCGGCTTCAGGGAGAATTCTGGCGTGACAAATACATTCCAGACGACGAAGGGACGGCCAATGTCCGCATACAAGCGGTAGCTTTGGTTGTCAGGCAGGTGCAACTGTTGGCTGGCGAAGGTCCGGGCCTTTTGAGATTCGGCGAGGTGCGCACGCAGTTTCAGATCTCGATGAGGATCGGCAATCACGTTGGAAACCGGTTCCCGTGCCCGCAGCAGTTGCCATTGACCACTGGCCAATTGGCTGTAGTAGCTGACGCTGGAGCAACCGTTGAGCAACAAAAGCAACACACCCGGAAACAAAATGCGTAAAACGCGATCAAGTAACCCAAGGCTTGGACACGGCCTGATCAAAATAAAAAATTCCTGGAGAGTCTGCTCGCAAGACTATCCCGCTTGACTGGAGCTCCGCTATGCGCAAATTGATGCTGATGGGAGGCCTGCTGATGCTGGCCGGTTGTGCTGGATTCGGATTACCTCGCCATGATCCGAGCCAAGCGTGGATCGAGCTCGAATCGCATCAGGAGGACACTGCCCTGCAGGCGCTGGAAGTGGACAACAAGGCCGCCACCGACAAACGCTATTTCGAGGTGCAGCCCGGCAGTCATGAACTGACGGTGCGCTACCTGTTTCCGGTCCAGCCCACCAACATTGGTCCCGATGCCGAGCCGCTGTGGCGCGATTGTCAGATGAATGTGAAATACAGCGGTTTCAACGCCGGGGAGCGCTATCAGTTGCAAGCGGGGAATATCGGATTCAGGCCATGGGCCAAGCTTTACGATCAGCAGCGAAAAGTGATTGGTCAGGGCACACCGGCAGGCTGTCAACGCACCTGATCGGCGCTATTCTGAATATCCAGTATTCAGGACATTTATCATGCGCAGGTTGATGCTATTGCTCGCTGCGAGTGCCATTGCCGGCTGTTCGGCCCCGATGCCGGCGGCCAACCCGCAAATGGCGTGGGTCGACTTCTCTACGCCATTTCCCAACGATAAATTGCTGATGGCCGAGCGACTGGACGGTCAGCGATTGCGCGACGGGCGTTTTTTCCAGCTGACGCCCGGTAGCCACGAATTGACTGTGCGCTTCGATTTTGAAGTGCCTGGTGGCGGTTCGGACTTGGTCGACGGAGGCACGGAACGGTTGTGCTACATGATCATCAAGTATGATCATTTCGAAGCCGGCCAGCGTTATCTGCTGCAAGCCCGCTCCATGGCGTTTACCCCCGAAGCTCGTTTGTATAACGCCAACCGCGAAATTGTTGCCGAAGAACGCCAGATCAACTGTGTTCCATAAGGCTCATCAACGGTCGTTCTTCTGGTAGATGATTTTTTTGGTGCCGTTTTCGCACGAGCCCACGACCATGTTCTGATCGTGCACTTCGTCGTTGGTGACAATCTCCAGGGTATAGGATGTCACTCCGCGAGCCTGGATCTTGGCTTCGATTTCGGCCTTGAGTTCTTCACAGGGTTTCGGCGCCGCCAGGGCCGAAGTGGCCAGTGCGCAACAGATAACCGTCAAGGCAAAACGTTTCATGGTTGAAGCTCCCTTGAAGCAGCGCGCAGGATTCTGCGTTTGGGCTGCTGTCATTTATTCGACCACAGTTTTATGAGCCCTGTTTTGTTTCAAGGCAAAAAAGATCGCAGCCTGCGGCACCTTCAGGTTCACTTAAAGCCAGTAGAAGCTGCCGAGGCTGCGATCTTTTCATTTCAGCGCTTAGTTGATCAATGTCGCATCCAGGCTGATTTTCGCGTTCAGCACTTTGGAGACCGGGCAGCCCTCTTTGGCCTTGTTGCTCAGTTCCTCGAATTGCGCCTGGCTGGCGCCGGGGATTTTTGCCTTGAGGATCAGTTTCACCGCCGTGATCGCAAAACCGCCCTCTACCTGGTCCAGGGTCACTTCAGCATGGGTATCGATACTGTCGGCCTTGAGGCCAGCGTCGCCGAGGATCATGGAGAAGGCCATGGAGAAACACCCGGCGTGGGCCGCGCCGATCAGTTCTTCTGGATTGGTGCCCTTGCCGCCTTCGAAGCGTGCTTTGAAGCCGTAAGGCGCTTCCCGGAGCACGCCGGTTTCCGTGGAAATCGAGCCGATGCCGGTTTTCAGATCACCTTCCCAGTGGGCCGATGCTTTCTTGATGATAGCCATGCCAGTCTCCTCAAGGTCCGGCGCGCAAGATCGCGCCTGTGTGGTTTCGGTTGGTAGGGTTCTGAGGATAGACCGTAAGGCAAAGTTCACTTGATTCGATTTGGGGCGCTTTTTTGTAGGAATTTTCCCTGAGCTATTGAAACTCGGGTATATGCCCTCATTGCATGAAACACGCTTTGGATTCGGCAGGTTTTCGTTCGCGAGAAAAACCTGCGTCCTCAATTGGAGAAGCAGGTTCATGAAACGACTGTCCGATATCAAGTTTTCGACCCTCGATCTGGTACCCGTGCGGGAAAACGGCAGCGCGGCCCAGTCGCTGCGCAATTCGCTGGACCTGGCACAGCACGTCGAAAAATTCGGCTACCACCGGTTTTGGGTCGCCGAACACCACAACATGGACGGCATTGCCAGTTCCGCGACTTCGGTGCTGCTGGGCTACCTGGCGGGGGGCACGTCGACCATTCGCGTGGGTTCCGGTGGGGTGATGCTGCCCAACCATGCGCCTTTGGTGATTGCCGAACAGTTTGGCACCCTTGAGAGTCTGTATCCGGGCCGCATCGACCTGGGACTGGGTCGTGCCCCCGGTTCCGATCAAATGACGGCCCGCGCCCTGCGTCGCGAGCGTTCCGGCAGCGCGGACGACTTCCCGGAAGATGTGGCGGAACTGGTGCGTTATCTTGGACCGCGCACGCCGGACCAGCGCGTCATCGCGATGCCGGGTACCGGTACGAATGTGCCGATCTGGCTGCTGGGCTCAAGCCTGTTCAGTGCACAACTGGCGGGCGAGCGCGGTTTGCCCTACGCCTTCGCTTCACATTTCGCACCGCGCTTCATGCATGAAGCGATTCGCGTCTACCGTAATCACTTCAAGCCTTCGGCGGTGCTGGACAAACCCTACGTGATGCTCGGTGTGCCATTGGTGGCCGCTGACACCGACGAACAAGCCGACTATCTGGCCACCTCGGTGTTTCAGCGCATCCTCGCGCTCATGCGCGGCCAGAGCCTGGTGCAGCGTCCACCGGTCAAAACCATGGATGGGCTGTGGTTGCCCCATGAGAGAGAGGCGGTTATGGATTTCCTGGGGTTGGCCATGATTGGCAGCCCGCAGAAAGTCCGCGCCAAGCTGGACGTGTTGGTTGAGCAGACCCAGGCCGATGAACTGATTTTTACCTGCGACCTGTATGAACATGCCGATCGTTTGCATTCCTATGAATTGCTGGCCCAGGTCATGAAGGGCTGAGATTTAGCAGATCGACAGTAGGAGCGAGCTTGCTCGCGATGGTCTTTAACGATTACGCGTGTTTACCGGTTAAACGCGGCGCTCTTGAATCCATCGCGAGCAAGCTCGCTCCTGCAAAGGTGAGCCTGGCTTATCGCTTGTAGACGATTTCCTTGGTGCCCTTTTCACAGGTGCCGACGACTTTTCCGCCAGAGGCGGTACCTTTATCGACAATTTCCAGCGAATAACCGGAAACGCCCTTGGCATCAAGTTTTGCCGCGATCTCGGCTTTCAGTTCTTCGCAGGATTTGACGTCAGCCAAGGCTGCCCCCGCCAGACTCAACAAACCTGCCGCCAAAATAAACTTCTTCATCAGTCGCATTCTCTGGTCGGATCAAAAGGGAACACCCAGCCTTTGGCCAGATTGAGTTATATAGCGCCTTGCCATTCCCTATGGCACTCGGCCAGCGCGCAAGTTCAGAAGGTTAGACCAACGTCAGCTGCTGGCAATCCTGAACCCGACCTTGAGCGTTACCTGGAAATGCGCAGCCTTGCCGTCCTTGATATGCCCGCGGGTTTCAGTCACTTCAAACCATTCCATGTACTTGAGACTTTTGCTGGCTTCGGCCAGTGCGTTGTTGATCGCGTCTTCGATGCTGCTTGTGGACGAGCCAACCAACTCGACTTTTTTGTAGGTGTGATGATCAGACATGGCGTTCTCCTTAGGGTGTGAAATACAGCCTAGCAGTGATTTTCGGTCTTACTTCTGTCGGTCGGACTGATATGTAAGTTCACATTTACTGCACTTTCTCGGCCCCCCGAAGTCCCAACCAACACACGCCACTCATCAACAATGCAGGAGAGCCACCATGGCCAATAGCTCGTTACGTAAAGCCTCATTGCAAAGCATGGAAGCGGAGATCGAGAGTCTGCTCAAATCCCTGGAAAACCTTAAGGACGACGCCTCGGACGAGTCGCGTAAAACCCTCAAGGTGCTCAAGGGCAACGCCGAGAACGCGCTGAGACATTCGCGCCATCTGCTCTCTGATGCCTATGAAGAGGTCAAAGTGAAAACCCGGGAAACCGGAATTGCCACTCGGGATTACGCCCAGGAGCATCCCTGGACGACAGCCGGTGTTGCCGTAGGCGCATTGGGCCTGCTGGCGGCCTACCTGCTGTTCAAACGCGGTGACTAATTCGTCTGGTGCAACTCGTTCTTGAGCCATTGCGCCAGCTGCCGGGCGCGCCCGTCTGCGGCGCGCTTGGGCAGCCACAGCGCCAGTTGCGCCGGGGTTTCACTGAAGCCCCAAGGTGCGACCAGTCGACCGGCCTTCAAGTCTTCGGCCACCAGCGGTTGAGGGGCGATCGCCACGCCCAGCCCGGCCACCGCCGCTTCCAGCAAATAATACAAATGCTCGAAACCCTGACCGTACTTCAATGCTTTGGCGTCGAGGCCACTTTGCTGCGCCCAACTGGGCCAGGCTTGTGGGCGCGAGGTAGTGTGCAGTACGGATTCATTGATCAGGGCTGAGGCCGGTGCGGTTTTAAGCCTGTCGTATCCGACGAACCGGGGGCTCATCACCGGGCCGATGCGTTCACTGGCAAGCTCGAACACCTGCATATCCGCCGGCCAGGGTGGCTCGGCAAACACCAGCAAGGCATCCAGGCCTGGTCGGCGAGGATCAAGATCCCCTTCACCGGCCGACAGGTGCAAGCGCAGATCTGGCAAGTCGGCATTCAACCGTCCCAGGCGCGGAATAAACCAGCGTGCGAGCAGGCTGCCCGAGCAGCCGAGCACAAATGGCGCATCGGCGGTGCTTTGGGTGAGTTCAGCGCACACCGTGCGCAGGCGCTCGAAGGCTTCAGCGCTGGCATCGCGTAAACGCATGCCGGCATCTGTGAGTTTCAGGCCACGCCCCTCCTTGGTGAACAAGCTGACCCCGAGGTGTTCTTCGAGTACTTTCAGTTGGCGGCTGACCGCGCCGTGAGTGACGTGCAACTGTTCCGCAGCCTGACTGACGCTGTTGAGGCGGGCGGTGGCTTCGAAGGCGCGCAAAGCATTTAAGGGGGGCAGGTCGTGGCTCATGGTATGTGTGAGTTTTTCTGACAGGTTGCAGCGATCTTATCGGTTTTCAGGCCTTCGCGGCAGGGGTAGAGTGAAGCCCACTGTCTCTTCACGCATTCAACTGGAGCGCCCCATGACCCAGACTAATCTGCGCAACGGCCCTGACGTCAACGGCCTGTTCGGCGCGTTCGGCGGCCGTTATGTCGCTGAAACCCTGATGCCGCTGATCCTCGATCTGGCCCGTGAATACGAAGCGGCCAAGGAAGATCCTGCATTCAAGGAAGAATTGGCCTACTTCCAGCGCGACTACGTCGGTCGTCCAAGCCCACTCTACTTCGCCGAACGCCTGACCGAGTTCTGCGGTGGCGCCAAGATCTATCTCAAGCGTGAAGAGCTGAACCACACCGGCGCGCACAAGATCAACAACTGCATCGGCCAGATCCTGCTGGCGCGGCGCATGGGCAAGAAACGCATCATCGCCGAGACCGGCGCCGGCATGCACGGGGTGGCGACCGCTACCGTGGCCGCGCGTTTTGGCTTGGACTGCGTGATCTACATGGGCACCACTGACATTGAGCGTCAGCAGGCCAACGTCTTCCGCATGAAATTGCTGGGCGCCGAAGTGATCCCGGTCGTGGCCGGCACTGGCACCCTGAAGGACGCGATGAACGAAGCGCTGCGTGACTGGGTAACCAACGTCGACAGCACCTTCTACCTGATCGGTACCGTAGCCGGTCCGCACCCTTATCCAGCAATGGTCCGCGACTTCCAGGCCGTTATCGGCAAGGAAACCCGCGACCAGCTGCAAGCCCAGGAAGGCCGCCTGCCGGACAGCCTGGTGGCGTGCATCGGTGGCGGCTCCAACGCTATGGGGCTGTTCCACCCGTTCCTCGACGATAAGAGTGTCGAAATCATCGGTGTTGAGGCGGCCGGCTACGGCATCGAAACCGGCAAACATGCGGCCAGCCTGAATGGCGGCGTTCCGGGTGTGTTGCACGGCAACCGTACCTTCCTGTTGCAGGATGACGATGGCCAGATCATCGACGCCCATTCTATCTCCGCAGGCCTGGACTACCCGGGCATCGGTCCGGAACACGCCTGGTTGCATGACATCGGCCGTGTTCAGTACACCTCGGTGACGGACGACGAAGCACTCGCCGCTTTCCACCAATGCTGCCGCCTGGAAGGGATTATTCCTGCACTGGAAAGCGCCCATGCCCTGGCCGAAGTGTTCAAGCGCGCACCGAAGCTGCCGAAAGACCACCTGATGGTGGTCAACCTGTCGGGTCGCGGGGACAAAGACATGCAGACCGTGATGCACCACATGGAACAATCAAAGCAGGAGAAACACTGATGAGCCGCCTGCAAACGCGCTTTGCCGAACTCAAGGAACAGAACCGCGCCGCTCTGGTGACCTTCGTCACCGCCGGCGATCCGGGCTACGACACTTCCCTGGCGATCCTCAAAGGCTTGCCGGCCGCTGGCGCCGACGTGATCGAACTGGGCATGCCCTTCACCGATCCGATGGCCGACGGCCCGGCGATCCAGCTTGCCAACATCCGCGCCCTGGCCGCCAGGCAGAACCTGGCAAAAACCCTGGAAATGGTTCGTGAGTTCCGCAAGGACAACAACGAAACGCCGCTGGTGTTGATGGGTTACTTCAACCCGATCCACAAGTACGGCGTACCGCGCTTCATCGCCGAAGCCAAAGAGGCCGGTGTCGATGGCCTGATCGTGGTCGACATGCCGCCCGAGCATAACGGCGAACTGTGCGATCCGGCCCAGGCAGCCGGTCTGGACTTCATCCGTCTGACCACGCCAACCACCGACGACGTGCGTCTGCCAACGGTTTTGAACGGCAGCTCCGGGTTTGTGTATTACGTATCCGTTGCCGGTGTGACCGGTGCCGGCGCGGCGACACTGGAGCACGTCGAAGAGGCAGTCGCTCGCCTGCGTCGCCATACCGATCTGCCGATCAGCATCGGTTTCGGCATTCGTACGCCGGAGCAAGCGGCGTCTATCGCGCGTCTGGCAGACGGCGTGGTGGTGGGTTCGGCACTGATCGATCACATCGCCAATGCCTCGACGCCGGATCAGGCGATCGATGGCGTACTGAGCCTGTGCTCGGCATTGGCCGACGGCGTACGTAAGGCTCGCGTCAGCTGAAGGTAAAGTTCCTGATACAGAGGAATTAGAGCCTCCGGACACAGACTAACCAGCAAGACCGAGGGCTTCAGGACTACGTTCTGAAGCCCTTTTTGTTGCGTGTGTTGTGAGGAAAGATCCAATGAAAATGCCGAAACGTCTGATTGCCAGCCTGGGCGTGCTGATGCTCAGCGCAACCCCATTGCAGCATGCCAGCGCCGATCAACACGACGATCACGACCGTGGCGGCCCGCAGCAGGGCCATTACGACAATCGCGGTGACGATCACCGTGGCGGACAGGACAACCGTCGTGGCGGACCTCCGCCCAGGGACTTCGGCCCAGTGCGCCAGACCATTCACGACAACCACGGCTATTTCGTGCGCGGCGCGCCGCCACCACCGGGTATTCATTTGGAGCGTGGTCGGCCGTTGCCCCATGGCTACTATGGTGAGCGCCTGGATAACCGCGCACTGGGGCGGCTGCCTTACTACCCTGGCTACGAATGGCGCCGTGCGGGTGGCGATATTGTGCTGATCGCAGTGGGGAGCGGGATTGTTTATGAAGTGTTGGAAGGGGTTTTGTACTAGGTAGGAAGATGGCTCACAAGATGCGTTCGCATGCCCCAATACGGTAGTGACCTGTGGGAGGGCGAAACTGTGACTTGGTGGTCATCATGCGAGAAATAGGGCTGATCTTCTTCTAACGCAACTCGATGGTGGCGTTCTTTATCCAAATCGCTACACTGCGCCAGCCGTTCATTTTCTTTTTGAGGCTTGCGCATGAAATTTCGTTTTCTGCTGTGGATGCTGGGTTTGTTGATGGGCAAGGCCAGTCGGAGCAATCCGGCGTTTCAGCAGCAATTGGGTGACAAGGAACTGGTGTTTCAGCTGCAGACCCTGGACGGGAAAGTGGCGCGGCATTTTCGGGTGAAGGACCAGCGCATCACCAGCAAGGCTGGGGTGTATGCCGAGCCGGCGTTCGCCATTGCCTTCAAGGATGCCGGGTATGGCTTCGCCACGATGCAGGCGAAGAACAAGCAACTGGCGTTCATGACGGGGATTCAGGACAAGTCGATTCAGATCAAGGGCAACCCGGCGCTGGTGATCTGGTTTCAGGGGTTGACCAAGTATTTGAAGCCGAAGAAGGCCAAGCCAAAGGCGTGAGGTTTTTCAGGTCATCCGCGAGGCGTTCGCCGCTTCAGTTATCGGACTCAGGAGGGTTGTCGAGAGCTTGCGACCTGTATGTCTTGTAGATCTGCTGGACTTCCGGGTTGTCCAGGCTCTCGTATGTGATGCCTTCCTTGTCCAGACCATCCAGGCCTCTGATGCCGCTGATGGTCTCCGGCCACTGGTCGCGACTGGAGATGTCGATGATGAAAGGTTTCAGGTAGTTGTCGAGATTCCCCTCGCGGGGCTCACGGATCTCATCGCTTAATGCCCTCAGGTAGTCATCCTTGTTCGTCCTTGACCAGTCGATGGCGAACTTGGCGCGATAGCAGAGTTCCATGAAGACCAAGAGGATTGTGCGCCCGTTGCCGTCCAGGAAGGGGTGTGCGAAAGCCAGTTGGCCCATCACACGGCCAGGGTGGTCTTTGAAGGACTTCTTGTCTGCGGCCAGCTCAAGTGCATAGTCGACAGACATTTTGATGAAGTGCGGGTGCTCGAAAACGGTGTTTCGAGGATCGTCGTGTGAGCCCTTGAAGACTGCCAGGTGAGGTACAAGCTCGTTTCGGTCTTTTCCTGCCCAGTGATAAAAGCCGGAGAACAGGATTTCATGGACTTTGAGGACTGCCTTGTAGTCGATTGGCTTCTTTTTAGCCAAATAGGCAAGCGCATCTTCGATGCTCAATTCGAACGAAAGATGCTCTGATTCTTTTACTTCAGTGGGGTCTTTCAGTTGCAGCGAATTTTGGAGATATCCAGCAGCTTCGAAGTCGCCGAACGGATCAAAAGTCATGCGCTACGTTTCTTCGAACGCCTTTCCTGAAGGTAGCGTCCTTGGAGTGCCAGGGTCTCGGATTTGCTCAAGACGCCTTTTTTCTTGAGATTGACGAGCAATTGCTCGACGCCATCCAACTCAACGACATCGCCGGCCATGCGGGTAATGAGCACTGCCATACGGCTCATGCCGTCGGGATCGGCAGTGACCATGTGATCTTTGGCTAGCTTGCGGACCTGATTTGCAACACTGCCAGTCGCTGTTTGGGTCATCGGGAAAGCCCTCTATGTGCAGTCAAATCATAGCAGGGCGCTAGTTTTTTGTCCGCGTTGGCTGGTGATGTGATTCGAGGGCTGACCAAGTATTTGAAGCCGAAGAAGGCCAAGCCAAAGGCCTGAGGCGGTCAGTTAGACCGAGGCGGATTCATCGCGGGCAAGACTTGCTCCTACAGGGAATATCTGACCTCTGTGGGAGCGAGCCTGCTCGCGAATACTTTTAAGCCTGGCTGAACTGCGAAGCCAGTTCGCGCAGCAGCACTTCGGCTTCGAGGACTTTGCTGACGACGTCTTCGGCTTTGGCGCGGCTCAGGCCAAGGCGTTCGAGCAGGGCGTCGGGGATGTCTTCGTCGGGGCCGGAACCGATGCCACGGCTGCGCAGCAGGCGCACGGCCAGGCACACCAGGTTCGGGTACTCGGCGTAGGCGCCGTCGTAGGCCGGGTCGTGCTGGAAGCGCAGCGCGGTGGCCAGTTCATCGGGCATGTCCCAGTAGCGCATCAGCCATGCACCGATCTGCTCGCGGCTGATGCCCAGCAGGTGTTGCTCGATGTAGCTGTGGCACAGGTGCGGGTTGACCTCCAGGTGGCGGCAGATCAGCGAGAAGTGCGGCGGGAACACGTGGGCCAGCAGCAGGTAGCCGAAGTTGTGCAACAGGCCAGCCAGATAGGTCAGGCCGGCTTCCGGGCGCTGGGCGCGTGGCATGGCGCGGGTCAGGCCTTCGATGACGGCCGCGGTGTAGATCGATTGCTGCCAGTACGGTGTGCTCTGTTGCGGGTGGTCTTTGGGCAGGCTCAGGGTTTTACCAAGAGCCAGGCCCAGTGCCAGATTGATCACCAGATCGAAACCCAGCACTCGCACAATGGCGTCTTCCACCGAGCGAATCTTGCCCGGCGAGGCGTAATACGGGGATGCTGCCCAACTCACCACTTGCGCGGCCAGGGCCGGGTCGGTTTCGACCACGCCGGTGATATCGTCGATGGTGGCGTTGGGGTCGACGCGCAGCTTGATGATCTTCTGCGCGGTTTCGGCCAGCGGCGGAATTTCGATGGTTGCTTCCAGGCGTTGCTGGATGCGCCGCGCGGTGAATGCCTGAACCGCCTGGGTGATTTCCTCGCGGTCATCATCGGGGCGGTCGAGGTTCGGGCGAATGCTGCTCAGCGCTTCGCCGAAGTTGGCGGCGCTGGCCTTGTTCAGCATGGATTTGAACGCTTCGCTGGTGATTTCCAGCAGGACGCCGGGCTCACCCGAATTGACCAGTACCGTCGGCTCGCGCAGCAGGCTTTCGTCATACAGGCACGGCGAACTGGTGAGGGCTGGCAGGCCTGGCAGCAGGCTCAGGCTGTGTTTGCCGAGCATCTTTACCAGGCGTTCGGTCGGTACGGCGGTGAGGCGGCGGCCAGTGAGTTCGGTGAGGCGGTTGAGATCGAGCAACTGGCTCTGCGGGAACAGCACCATTAGCGCGCCAATGGCGTCATCGAGCAGCACAGCCTGGACTTTTCTGGCGGGGTTCAAACCGTGATGATCGAGGACTTCCTCGTAAGCAATGCCCAGTTTGCCCAGCAGCAGCCGAATAACCGACGGAGCGTGCGGGGAGGCAGGTGCGAGGGCAACTTCGGTCATGGTCTGTATCCGGACTAAAACAATTGCAGGAGTATAACCAGCTTGCTCAAACCCATCCTCCAGAAACTGCGACGGTGCTCACACTTGGCCGTATTGCTGCCCGTGACGCAACCAGCGGTCGAGTAACGGGCTGACGTGGTCCGGCCAGCGCTCCAGCAAGGCCTGAGCGGCATCGCGCACGGCGGGCAACAGATCGGCATCGCGCATCAGGTCGGCGACCTTGAACTGGAGCAGGCCGGTCTGCCGTGTGCCGAGCATTTCGCCGGGGCCACGCAGTTCGAGGTCTTTTTCGGCGATGACAAAGCCGTCGTTGGTTTCGCGCATGATGCCCAGGCGCTGACGACCGATCTGCGACAACGGCGGATGGTAGAGCAGTACGCAATGGCTGACGGCGCTGCCCCGGCCGACGCGCCCACGCAATTGGTGCAGTTGCGCCAGGCCCAGGCGTTCGGGGTTTTCGATGATCATAAGGCTGGCGTTGGGCACGTCCACGCCGACTTCGATTACCGTGGTAGCCACCAACAGTTGCAAGTTGCCGGCCTTGAACTCGGCCATCACTGCGGCTTTTTCGGCAGGCTTCATGCGGCCATGGATCAGCCCCACTTTCAGCTCGCCGAGTGCAGCGGTCAGGTCTTCATAGGTGGTTTCGGCGGCCTGGCAGGTCAGTTCTTCCGATTCTTCGATCAGTGTGCAGACCCAATAGGCCTGACGCCCTTCGGCACAGGCGCTGCGTACCCGTTCGATGACTTCGACGCGTCGGGTGTCGGTGATCAGTACGGTATTGACCGGGGTCCGGCCGGGCGGCAATTCGTCGAGGATCGAGGTGTCGAGGTCGGCGTAGGCGCTCATGGCCAATGTGCGCGGGATCGGAGTGGCGGTCATGATCAGCTGGTGCGGACACATGCGGCCGCCGACGCCCTTCTGTCGCAAGGCCAATCGCTGCTGCACGCCGAAGCGGTGCTGCTCGTCGATAATCACCAGGGCCAGGTTCTTGAACTGCACTTCGTCCTGGAACAGCGCGTGGGTGCCGACCACCATCGGTGCGCCGTTGGCGATCTGCTCAAGCGCGGTCACGCGGTTCTTGCCCTTGAGTTTGCCGGCCAGCCACGCAATCTCGATGCCCAGCGGTTCGAGCCAGCGTTTGAAGGTGATGAAGTGCTGCTCGGCGAGAATTTCAGTAGGCGCCATCAGCGCCACTTGATAGCCGGCTTCCAGGGCCTGCAGCGCGGCGAGGGCGGCCACCACGGTTTTACCCGCGCCAACGTCGCCCTGAATCAGCCGCAGCATGGGTTCGCGCTGACTCAGGTCATAAGCGATTTCGTTACCGACCCGTTGCTGGGCGCCGGTGGGGTTGAACCCGAGGTTGGCCAGGTATTGGGCCGGTAGATGCGTGGCCTTGGGCATGGCCGGCGCGCGCAGCGAGCGCATGCTTTCGCGCAGCCGCTGCTGGGACAGCTGATGGGTCAGCAGCTCCTCGAAGGCCAGGCGATGCTGCGCCCAGTGATGGCCGAGGGCGAGTTCGTCGACATCGGCATCGGCCGGTGGGTGGTGCAGGTAGCGGATCGCGTCGGCCAGTGGCGCCAGTTGGTAATCACGGGCCAGTTCGGTCGGCAGCCAGTCGGGCAGGCTGGTAGGTCCGAGTAACGTCAGGGTTTGCATGCACAATTGGCGCAGGCGCTGTTGCGTCAGGCCTTCGGTGAGCGGGTACACCGGTGTCAGGGTTTCATCCACCGGCGGTGGTTCGTCGCCAGTTATGGCACGGTATTCCGGGTGGTAGATTTCCAGTCCCGACGCGCCGGGTCGCGCTTCGCCGTAACAGCGAATCCGTGTGCCACGCTTGAGACCTTCCTTCTGTGCGTTGCTGAAATGGTAGAAGCGCAGACTGAGTCCGCCGGTGCCATCCTGCAGGCGCACCACCAAACTGCGGCGACGCCCCATGACCACATCGGCACCGCTGACAGTGCCTTCGATCACGGCATCTTGCCCGGGGCGCAGCGCGCCGATCGGGACCACACGAGTGCGGTCCTGATATCGCAGCGGCAGGTGAAACAACACGTCCTGGAGATTTTCCAGGCCAACCTTGGCCAGTTTCTCGGCCATGGCTTCACCGACACCCTTGAGTGCCGTCACCGACACTTGCGACAACTCGGTCATGACGCTTGCTTAGCCCGCCACCACCTGCGCGGACGGCTTGGCCACCGAGCACAGGCGAATGGAGTCGGCGAGGATTTCGATTGCCTTGGGTCGCGGGAAGCTTGCGCGCCAGGCGATAGCCACGGTGCGGTAGGGCGTCGGAGCTGATAGTGGCCGGACTTCGATCACCCCCGGGGCGTAGTGATGACTATCGACCGCCGACAGTGGCAGGATCGAAACGCCGAGGCCGGACGCGACCATGTGGCGGATGGTTTCCAGCGAGCTGGACTCCACCGTGGTGTGCTTGGCGCCGTCGTTGCCTTTGGTCAGGGTAGGGCAGGCTTCGAGTACCTGGTCGCGGAAGCAGTGACCTTCGCCGAGCAGCAGCAGGCTCTTGTCGTTGAGCAAGCTGGCGTCGATGGATTCCTTTTGCGTCCACGGATGCTGGGCCGGCATCAGCACGTAGAACGGCTCATCGTAAAGCTGCAGGGTCAGCACGTCGGCTTCGTTGAACGGCAGGGCAATGATGATCGCGTCGAGCTCACCGTTGCGCAGCTTATCGCGCAGCACATGGGTGAAGTTTTCTTCGATGTACAACGGCATCTGCGGAGCGACCCGGTGCAGTTGCGGAATCAGGTGTGGAAACAGGTACGGGCCGACGGTATAGATCGCGCCAACTTTCAGCGGCGCAGTCAGCTGGTTCTTGCCGGCTTGGGCCAGTTCGCGAATGCCTTGGGCCTGTTCCAGAACTTTTTGGGCCTGGGCCACAATCCCTTCACCCACAGGAGTCAGGCGCACGGCACTTTTACTGCGCTCGAAAATCAGCACACCGAGTTCGTCTTCAAGCTTTTTCACACCCACCGACAGAGTCGGCTGGCTGACGTGGCAACGCTCGGCCGCATGGCCGAAGTGCTGCTCTTGGGCGAGGGTAACGATGTAGCGTAATTCTGTGAGAGTCATAGCAAGCGTCCATGAAGATGCGGGCCAAGCATACCGCCTGCAATCGATAGACGCACGTTATCAGAAGGCAGGTGTCGAGTGACACTGGGCAATATGGGTTTGGCGCTGGCAGATATGCAAAAGGCACCTATCGGTGCCTTTTCAGCCGTGACTGAAGCCTATGTGGGAGCGAGCCTGCTCGCGAAAGCGGTTTGACGTCCAGCAAAGATATTCAATGTGCCGGCCTCTTCGCGAGCAGGCTCGCTCCCACTTTGGTTGGGTGATGATTACCGCCGGCGGTTTTCCAGCGAATAAACAAACGGTGCAACAATTTCAATGGAGCCGTTGTTCAGCATGTCGGCCGGGGGTTTTGGCAGAGGCTGAGCACGGCGAATCATGTCCAGGGTTGCCCGGTCCAGATCGGCAGTGCCGGAGCTACCCACCAGTTCAAACGACAACACGTTGCCTTCGGCATCCACGACGAAACGCAGACGGTTCATGCCTTGCTTGCCCCGTGCCTGTGCGCTGGCCGGGTACTTTTTGTACTTGGCCAGATGCGCGAGCAGGGTGCCTTGCCAGCTGGCCTTGGCCGCCACTTGAGCGGCCGATGGACCAGGCGCAGGCTGAGCGGATTTCTCGGTCGGCGCTGGAGTCGGCGGTGCTTCGCTCGGTTTTGCCTCGGACGGTTTTTCCTTCGGCGGCTCGGGCTTTTTCTCCACGGGCTTGGGCGGTTGAGGTTTCGGCTTGGGCTTGACCGGTTTCGGCACCGCGATCTCGGCCTTTGGCGCTTCGGCGAGCTTCGGTATCGGCAGTTCTTCAACCGGAGCCGGTGGCTGCGGTGGTGTGACGACCTTTGGCGGTGCAGGCGGTGGCGGGGCTGGAATCGGTGCCAGCTCGACCATCATTGCCTGGGGCGGCAATTCGATGGGCGGGTGGGCCGTCCAGTTCACGGCCAGCGCAATGGCCAGCGCGTGAACACCCAGCACCACAGCCAGGCTACCGCTGTAGCGCGTCAGCTTATGGCGCGTCGTGATCATTTCTTGACTGCCGTCTCGAGTCCAACCAGGCCGACCTTCAGGTAACCGGCCGAGCGCAGGTTGTCCATCACGCTCATCAGGTCGCCATAATCCACGCCTTTATCGGCCTGGAAGAAGATCGTCGTGTCTTTCTTGCCCTGGGTCCTGGCGTCGAGCGTGGCGCCGAGTGCTTCGGCCTTCACTTCGTCTTCGCCCAGGAACAGGCGTTGGTCAGCCTTGACGCTGAGGAACACCGGCTTCTCTGGCCGCGGTGCCGGTTTGGCAGTGGACGCAGGCAGGTCGACCTTGATGTCCACGGTGGCCAGCGGGGCCGCCACCATGAAAATGATCAACAGCACCAGCATCACGTCGATGAATGGCGTGACGTTGATTTCATGATTTTCGGACAGATCGTCGTCCGCCCCTTCTTTCAAATGCAGGCCCATGGCCGATTACCCCACTTTCACCATGTGCGGATGCGAGCTGCGCTCAGGCTGGTGATCGAGGTCGCGGCTGACCAGCAGCAGGACTTCTGCCGAAGCGTCGGACACCTGCGCCTTGTAACCGGCGATGGAGCGGGCAAACACGTTGTAGATCACCACCGCAGGAATCGCCGCGACCAGGCCCAGGGCAGTCGCCAGCAGGGCTTCGGCGATACCGGGGGCCACGACGGCGAGGTTGGTGGTCTGGGTTTTGGCGATGCCGATGAAACTGTTCATGATGCCCCACACGGTACCGAACAGGCCGACGAACGGTGCGGTGGAACCGATGGTGGCGAGCACGCCGGTGCCGCTGCTCATGTTGCGACCGCAGGCGGCCACCAGGCGCTCAAGGCGGAAGCTGACGCGTTCCTTGATGCCTTCTTTTTCGCGGCTGCTGACGGACAAATGCATCTCTTCCAGGGCGTCATGCACCAAGAGATTGGCCACGGTGCCTGGTTTGGTTGCCGAGGCGGCGGCTTCCTTGAGCGTGGCGGCTTTCTTCAGGTGTACGATTTCGTTGCGCAGACGACGCTTGGCGCCCATCAGCTCGAAGCCTTTGGCAATCCAGATGGTCCAGGTGATGATCGAGGCGATCGCCAGGCCGATCATCACGATCTTCACGATGATGTCGGCGTTCTGGTACATGCCCCACGGCGACAGGTCATGAGCCATGCCCAGGCTATTGTTGGCTTCGAGGACTTCAGGAACGTCTTCGCCGAGCGCTTCTTGAGCAGGTGCTGCCTGGGCCGGGTCGGTTGCGGCAGGAGCAGCAGCGGGGACGGCGTGGTCAGCCGGGGCCGCTGCAGTAGCGGCCGGGGTGGCGGGTGTTTGTGCGTCAGCGAATGCCGCGGTCGGTGCCAGCATCAGGCTGAGCAGCAGGGCGGCCACCGCGCTCCAGGCGCGAGGTCGTTTGGTTGGCGAAGCGGGGATTTGATTGCATGTCATGCTGGCCGGACCTGAGATAGAAAAACGATGATGCTCTTCCAGGCCTCGTAAGGCCGAGAACAAAAGTGGTGCGTATTATTGCAAGTAATTCTTGTTAACAGAAGTAATAGAGTATCTTTTTTTCCTGTATTACTAGCCGCTCGTCCATTGCCGGCGCTAGTCTGTCCGTTTCCAAGGGGAGTTTTCTGATGTCCGCGCCTTCTGTTTTGATCGCCGGTTGCGGTGATGTCGGCAGCCGTCTGGCCACGCAATTGTTGACCGCCGGTTGGGAGGTTCATGGCCTGCGGCGCGACATCTCGCGTCTGCCCCAAGGGGTGGTTGGCGTTGCCGGCGACTTGTTCAACAAGGAATGTCCGGCGACCTGGCCGATTGGTGCGGTGGATTACCTGGTGTACTGCGCGGCCGCCACTGATCACGATGAGACCGGTTACCGCGCCGCTTACATTCAAGGCTTGAAGCATGTGCTCGAGTGGCTGGACGACTACGGGCAGGTGCCCAATCGCCTGCTGTTCGTTTCCAGTAGCAGCGTTTACGGTCAGCAAGAGGGCGAGTGGATTGACGAGAAGTCGCCAGCGGTAGCGGCTGGCTATTCAGGGCGCGTGATGCTCGAAGCCGAGCAGATTGCCCTTAATAGCGGCATCCCGGCGAGTATCGTGCGTTTGACCGGTATTTATGGTCCGGGCCGTGAGTCATTCCTGACCCAGGTGCGCCGTGGTTATCGCGTGGCGGTCGATCCGCCTTTGTACGCCAATCGGATTCATGCCGACGACGCCGCCGGGTTGATGGCGTGCCTGCTTGAGGCGGATCGGCGTGGCGTGGCGCTGGATGATGTGTACATCGGTGTCGATGACGCACCGGCAGCGCTGGCTGATGTGGTGGGCTGGTTGCGTGAGTATCTGGGCGTGACCGAATGGGCGGATGACGCCACTGTGCGCCGCACCGGGAGCAAGCGCTGCAGTAATGCGCGGGCGAAGGCGTTGGGGTGGGAGCCGAAGTACCCGAGCTTTCGCGAGGGTTATGCCGCGATCCTCGAAGGGCGCTGCTGAATTCCAGTCACCACAAACCAAATGTGGGAGCGGGCTTGCTCGCGAAGGCGGTGTATCAGTCGACATCAACGTTGAATGATAAATAGCTTTCGCGAGCAAGCCCGCTCCCACATGGGACCTTCTTTGCAGTTAGACCCGGGTTATTGTTTTTCCAGCAACCACTTGCGATCACCCGGCGTGAACTGAGGCTGTTCGTCCGCCTGTGCGGTATTCACGGCCTGGAAGATTTCCAGCTCCTTGCCTTTGCGTGCAAAGATCCATGGATTTCCCTGGCCATTGAGTTGCAGCCACATGTTGTCGTTGCCGCCACTCATCGAGGCGCAATCACCGGCCAGGCACAACGCATAACGATCAGCGCCCTGGAGGCCGGTCACTTGACCGTCAGCCTGAAACTGAACAGTGTTGCCTTCGCCGGGGCCGCTGATGACTTTCCAGCTCCCGCCCATGTAGGCCGAATACAACGCGCGTTCGAAACTGGCGCCAATCGGCGCGCCATCCGGCACCGGGATCAATGCGCGGTCGAAGACCTGTGCGGGTTCGTTCTCGGTCGCGGCCTGGCTCAGTTGTTTGCCGTCGCGCTTCAGTTCACTGCCGGAACTGCCGTAAAAGTCGATTTTCCAGGCGCCGGACTCTTCGCCCAGCAGCTTGCCGTCGACATTTTCAAAACCATTGGTGTAACGGGCCTGACCGGCCTTGGTGTTGACGTCCCATTCCAGGTTCGGACCATAGGCCTGAAGCGCTTCGCGCAGGGGGACGCCCTTGGATGCAGCATCAATCGCCACCTGATTGATCCAGGTGCCGCTGATATCTCGGTCGGCAGGGTCGCTGGCACAACCGCCCAGAAGCAGGGCGAGCAGCGAGAGAGCAAGCGCTTTGCGCATGGTGGAATCCTTTCAAGCTTTCTTTACAGCAGAGCAGTCGGCGCAGCCTGAGGCTGCGCCGGACGCATTACTCGATGACCAGGATGGCATCCATTTCAACCTGCGAACCCTTTGGCAGGGCCGCTACGCCAATGGCGGCGCGAGCTGGGTAAGGCTGGTCGAAGTACTTGCCCATGATCTCGTTGACCTTGGCGAAGTGGCTCAGGTCGGTGAGGAAGATGTTCAGTTTGACGATGTCCTTGAACGAACCGCCGGCGGCTTCAGCCACGGCTTTGAGGTTCTCGAAGACCTGGACGGTCTGGGCTTCGAAGCCTTCAACCAGTTCCATGGTTTTTGGGTCCAGAGGAATTTGACCCGACATGTAAACGGTGTTGCCAGCCTTGATCGCCTGGGAGTAAGTACCGATGGCGGCCGGGGCCTTGTCGCTGGTGATAACAGTCTTGGTCATGAATGACTCCTTGTAATTGATGGATGGCTACGCGCGCATGCGGGTGATGCGGATCACCCCGGTCAGGGCGCGCAGTTTCTTGATCACGCGGGCCAGGTGCACACGGTCGTGTACGCTGACCACCAGTTGGACCACGCTGATGCGACCATCGCGTTCGTCCATGCTGATTTTTTCGATGTTGCCGTCGGCTGCGTTGACGCTGCTGGCCAGCAAGGCGATCAGGCCACGCTGGTGCTCCAGCTCGACGCGCAGTTCGACATTGAATTCACCGGTGACATCCTTGGCCCATGAGAGCTGAATGCATTTTTCCGGGTTATGGCGGATTTCGCTGATGTTGCGGCAGTTGTCCAGGTGCACGACCATGCCTTTGCCGGCGGACAGGTGGCCGACGATCGGATCGCCCGGGATCGGTGTACAGCACTTGGCGTAGCTGAGAACCAGACCTTCGGTGCCGCGAATCGCCAGCGGACCTTCCGGGCTTGGCAACTGTTCGCCCTCGCCGAGCAACCGGCGCGCCACCACATAGGCCATGCGATTGCCCAAGCCGATGTCTTCGAGCAGGTCTTCGATCAGTTCGAGGCGATACTCGGTGAGCATGGCCTTGACGCGCTCAGCCTGGATTTTCTCCAGCGAGCTGTCGAAACCATTGAGGACTTTGTTCAGCAGGCGCTCACCCAGGCTGATGGACTCGGAACGGCGTTGCAGTTTCAGCGCATGGCGGATGTGCGTACGTGCCTTGCCGGTGACCACGAAGTTGAGCCAGGCCGGGTTCGGACGCGCACCGGGGGCGCTGACGATTTCGACGGTGGAGCCGCTTTGCAGCGGTTCGGACAGCGGCGCGAGACGCCGATTGATCCGACAGGCAATACAGCTGTTGCCCACGTCGGTGTGTACCGCGTAAGCGAAGTCGACCGCCGTGGAGCCCTTGGGCAACTCCATGATCCGGCCCTTTGGCGTGAACACATAGACCTCGTCCGGGAACAGGTCGATCTTCACGCTTTCGATGAATTCCAGCGAGTTGCCGGCGCGCTGCTGCATCTCCAGCACGCCCTTGACCCACTGGCGGGCACGGGCGTGAGTGCCTTTTGGCTGCTCGTCGCCACTGGATTTGTACAGCCAATGGGCGGCGATGCCGTTGTTGGCCATCTCTTCCATTTCACGGGTACGGATCTGGATCTCGATCGGAACACCGTGCATGCCGAACAGCGTGGTGTGCAGCGATTGATAGCCGTTGGCCTTGGGGATCGCGATGTAATCCTTGAAGCGGCCCGGCAACGGTTTGTACAAATTATGAACAGCACCCAGCACGCGGTAGCAGGTATCGACCTTGTCGACGATGATCCGGAACGCATAGACGTCCATGATCTCGTTGAAGGCCCGACGCTTGCCGCGCATTTTCTTGTAGATGCCGTAGAGGTGCTTCTGACGACCGCTGACCTCGCCCTGAATGCCATCGATGGCCAGGCAGTGACTGAGGGACTCTTCGATCTTGTTGACGATTTCCTTGCGGTTGCCCCGGGCGCGTTTGACCGCCTGGTAGATCCGCGCGGAACGCATCGGGTGCATGGCCTTGAAGCCGAGGTCTTCGAACTCTATGCGGATGGCGTGCATGCCCAGCCGATTGGCGATAGGCGCATAGATTTCCAGGGTTTCCTTGGCGATGCGCCGACGTTTTTCGCCGGACAACACTTCCAGCGTGCGCATGTTGTGCAGCCGATCGGCCAGCTTGACCAGGATCACGCGAATGTCGCGGGCCATGGCCATGGCCATTTTCTGGAAGTTCTCGGCCTGGGCCTCGGCCTTGGTCTCGAAGTTCATCTGGGTCAGTTTGCTGACCCCATCGACCAGTTCGGCCACGGTTTCGCCGAATTGCGCTTGCAGCGCTTCCTTGGCAATACCGGTATCTTCGATCACGTCATGCAGCATGGCTGCCATCAGGCTCTGATGGTCCATATGCATGTCGGCAAGAATATTCGCCACCGCGAGCGGGTGCGTGACGTACGCCTCACCGCTACGGCGGCGTTGGCCGTCGTGGGCTTGTTCGGCGTAAAAATACGCTCGGCGGACCAGGTTGACCTGGTCATTGCCGAGGTAGGTCGATAAGCGATCGGCGAGGGCGTCTATGCTCGGCATGATATCTCCTGCCGAAAGCTCTGTTCCCGCGCCGTGCTACGTCGACCAGGCATAGGCTTAGACGGCCTCGTTGGACTCGTCCTCGAATGCAGCAAAAAGCGGTTCATCTTCAACGATTTCGGCTTCGGCGATAGCTGCGTAGTCGATCAGGCCTTCAGCGATTTCACGCAGGGCGACGACGGTAGGCTTGTCGTTTTCCCATGCTACTTTCGGCTCTTTGCCGCCGGTGGCCAGTTGACGGGCACGCTTGGTAGAGAGCATGACCAGCTCAAAGCGGTTATCCACGTGTTCTAGGCAGTCTTCAACGGTTACGCGGGCCATGGTCTTCCTCGTAGCAAATGCAATATGCGCGCTGCCCGGATGGGCGAGCGGACTCAACAGTTTAAAAAATCACCAGCGATTAGGGAAGCGCTGATTTTTTGATCAAGCTCTTCAACGCGCTGCAAGTGCCAATGTAAAGCCCTTGCAGCAGTTTTGGGAAGAGTGGATTAGCCCAGCAATTCAGCCAGCAGTTTGCCGAAACGTTGCTGTTGGCGTTTCTGTTGCAGCTGATTGGCGCGGAAAATCGCCTTCAGATCGTGCAGGGCGTGGGCGAAATCGTCATTGATGATCAGGTAGTCGTAGTCGACGTAGTGGCTCATTTCACTGACGGCTTCGCGCATGCGACCGTCGATGATCTCGTCGCTGTCCTGGCCACGATTGGTCAGGCGCTGGTGCAAGGCCTGAAGTGACGGCGGCAGGATAAAGATCGAGCGGGCCTGAGGCATCAGTTTGCGCACCTGCTCGGCACCCTGCCAGTCGATTTCCAGAATCAGGTCATGACCTTCATCCAGCGTTTGCTGCAGATGGCTTTGCGAGGTGCCGTAGAGATTGCCGAATACTTCGGCGCGCTCAAGGAAATCCCCGTGTTCGATCATCTTCACGAATTCGCTGCGTTCGACGAAGTGATAGTTCACGCCGTCCACTTCACCGGGGCGCATGGCGCGGGTGGTGTGGGAAACGGAAACGCGGATCTCCGGTTCGGCATCGGTCAGGGCCTTGACCAGGCTGCTCTTGCCCGCGCCCGATGGGGCGGAAATGATGTACAGGGTGCCGGTGCTGTGGGTCATGTCGGGTATGCCTTACTCAATATTCTGCACTTGTTCGCGCATCTGCTCGATCAACACCTTGAGGTTGACCGCCGCTTGGGTACTGCGCGGGTCGAAGGCTTTGGAGCCCAGTGTATTGGCTTCGCGGTTGAGCTCCTGCATCAGGAAGTCCAGGCGCCGTCCGGCAGCACCGCCGGATTTGAGGACCCGGCGAACTTCGATGATGTGAGTGCTCAGGCGATCCAGTTCTTCGGCGACGTCGCTTTTTTGCGCGAGCATGACCATTTCCTGCTCCAGGCGCTGCGGGTCCATCTCGGCCTTCATGTCGGCAAAGCGGTCGAGTACTTTCTGGCGCTGGGTGGCGAGCATCTGCGGAACCAGTTCGCGCAGGATCACCACGTCTTCTTCAATGGACGTCAGGCGATCATTGATCAATCGCGCCAGCTCCGCGCCTTCGCGCTCGCGGCCGGCCTTGAGCTCTTTCAGGCCCTGGTTGAACAGTGCCAGTGCTTCGGCGTTCAGCGCTTGCGGGTCGGTCGCGTCGCCCACCAATACGCCGGGCCAGGCCAACACTTCGAGTGGGTTCAGCGCTGCCGGGTTTTTGATCAGGCTGGCGACGGTCTCGGCGGCCGCAACCAGTTGTGCGGCGCGTGCCTGGTCCACTTGCAGTGGTTTGCCGGTGTTTTCTTCGGTGAAGCGCAGGGTGCATTCGAGCTTGCCCCGGGACACACCCTGGCGCAGCGCCTCGCGGACAGCGCCTTCGAGGTCGCGAAAGGACTCCGGCAAACGCAGGTGGGGTTCCAGGTAGCGACTGTTGACCGAGCGCAGTTCCCAGCTCAGGGTGCCCTGGACGCCGGCTTTCTCGACGCGGGCGAAGGCGGTCATGCTGTGCACCATGGAGGTACCTCGCAATGCAGATCGGCCCGGAACGACGTTCCGGCAACCCGATATCAATGAATTTAAGCCGACTGGCAGCAAAGGCGCAGGATTGTAGCGCAGTGCGGCGGATGCGCCCAAACACACGGTGTCACAAAGGACTGCAGGCCGTCGGCGACGGGCTATCCAGAGCCTTCAGTCGTCGGAGGATTTTTTTAGAAGTGCCCAGTCGTGGCTGGCAGCTCTATAATGCTCCGCAGTTTTCCGTCCCCGTACAGGTATCCCTTATGAAACGTCCAAGTGGTCGCGCTGCCGATCAGCTCCGCTCGATCCGCATTACCCGCAACTACACCAAACACGCCGAGGGATCCGTACTGGTCGAGTTCGGTGATACCAAAGTCATCTGCACCGTCAGTGTCGAAAACGGCGTGCCGCGTTTCCTCAAGGGGCAGGGCCAGGGTTGGTTGACCGCCGAGTACGGCATGCTGCCGCGCGCCACCGGTGAGCGTAACCAGCGTGAAGCGAGCCGCGGCAAGCAAGGCGGCCGTACCCTGGAGATCCAGCGTCTGATCGGTCGCTCCCTGCGTGCTGCACTGGACATGTCCAAGCTGGGCGACGTGACCCTGTACGTCGATTGCGACGTGATCCAGGCCGACGGCGGTACTCGTACCGCTTCCATCACCGGTGCCATGGTTGCTCTGGTCGATGCCTTGAAAGTGATCAAGAAGCGTGGCGGCCTCAAAGGCGGCGACCCGCTCAAGCAAATGATCGGTGCCGTTTCGGTCGGCATGTACCAGGGCGAGCCAGTGCTCGACCTCGACTATCTGGAAGACTCGGCTGCCGAGACCGACCTGAACGTCGTGATGACCAGCACCGGTGGTTTCATTGAAGTACAGGGCACTGCCGAAGGCGCGCCGTTCCAGCCTGAAGAGCTGAATGCCATGCTGGAACTGGCCAAGAAAGGCATGAACGAAATTTTCGATCTGCAAAAGGCTGCACTGGCTGACTGATCGGAATACCGCAGGCAAGGAGGGCGTCATGAGTGATGAGCAACAGCTGCTTCCCACCCCGAGCAAAGAGGTTCGGCAGTGGGCGATGTTTTGTCACTTGTCCGCCTTGCTGGGAATCTGGATCCCGTTCGGCACGCTGATCGGCCCGTTGATTCTGTGGCAGATGAAGCGCGAGATGGATCCGTTCATCGATGCTCAAGGCAAGGAGGCGCTGAACTTTCAGATCACCGTCGCCATTGCCTCGGCCATCTGCTTCCTGCTGATGGTGGTGATTATCGGGTTCTTTATGTTCGGGTTGGTGGCGATCGGTGCGCTGGTATTGACCATCATCGGTGGCGTGAAAGCCAATGAAGGGGTGCCTTACCGTTACCCGTTCACTTGGCGATTGATCAAATAACGATCAGCGAGGTTCTCTTTGTGGGAGCGAGCCTGCTCGCGAAGAGGTCGTCACAGTCAACACTGATGTGACGGATAGACCGCTTTCGCGAGCAGGCTCGCTCCCACAGAAAGCAAACCAGCGCGCACAAAAAAGCCGACATCGCTGTCGGCTTTTTTGCATCTGACGCTTAGATGGTCAGCGTCCAGTCGTAGTCCACGATCAGCGGCGCGTGTTGCGAGAACCGCGGCTGACGTGGCAGGCGTGCACTGCGCACGAAGCGGCGCAGGCCCGGGGTCAGCAGCTGATAGTCGAAGCGCCAGCCGAGGTTGAGCATTTCGGCCTGTTCGTTATCGGGCCACCAGCTGTACTGGTCGCCTTCACGGCTGACTTCGCGCAGGGCATCAACATAACCCATGTTGCCGACAATCTCGTCCATCCAGGCACGTTCAGGTGCCAAGAAGCCCGGGGATTGCTGGCTGTCGCGCCAGTTCTTGATGTCCAGCTTCTGTTGCGCCACGTACAGCGAGCCACAATAAATGTACTCGCGGCGTTTGCGCCGTTGCTTGTCCAGGTACTTGGCGAAGTCGTCCATGAGCTTGAACTTCTGGTTCAAGTCCTCATCGCCGTTCATACCCGACGGAAGCAACAAGGTTGCAATACTGACTTTGTCGAAATCGGCTTGCAGGTAGCGCCCGTAGCGGTCGGCCGTCTCGAAACCGAGACCGCTGATGACAGCCTTCGGTTGCAACCGCGAGTACAAAGCCACACCACCTTGGGCGGGAACTTCGGCGTCGCAGGCATAAAGGAAGTATCCATCCAGTTGGAAGGCTGGATCGTCCAGTTCAAAGGCGGAGGCACGGGTGTCCTGCAGGCAGATGACGTCGGCATTCTGTGCTTGCAGCCAACTGAGCAAACCCCGCTCGACTGCAGCCTGAATACCATTGACGTTCACACTGATGATCCGCATAAATGGCCCCAAAAATCGCGTGCGTGTATGATACACGGCGTCAAGCTAATTAGCTAAATCCGTGGTATTTGGGGTTTTTTTCATGCAAGCGTATCAGCGCGATTTCATTCGTTTTGCCATCGATCGCGGCGTTTTGCGCTTCGGTGAGTTCACCCTGAAGTCCGGGCGCACCAGTCCTTACTTCTTCAACGCGGGCCTGTTCAACTCGGGTTCGGCCTTGGCGCAGCTGGGTCGTTTCTACGCCGCAGCCATTGTCGAAAGCGGCATTTCCTTCGACGTGCTGTTCGGTCCGGCCTACAAGGGCATCCCTCTGGCGGCAACCACTGCCGTGGCGTTGGCCGAGCATCACAACCGTGACCTGCCATGGTGCTTCAACCGCAAGGAAGCCAAGGCTCATGGCGAAGGCGGCAGCCTGGTTGGCGCACCACTGACTGGCGAGGTGCTGATCATCGACGACGTGATCACCGCGGGCACCGCGATCCGTGAAGTGATGCAGATCATCGCTTCCCAGGACGGCGCCAAGGCTGCCGGCGTATTGATCGCCCTGAACCGTCAAGAGCGTGGCAACGGTGAGTTGTCAGCGATCCAGGAAGTGGAGCGCGACTTCGGGATTCCGGTGATCAGCATTGTTTCGCTGAATCAGGTGCTGGAATTCCTGGCTGACGATCCGCAGCTCAAGCAGCATTTGCCGGCCGTCGAAGCGTACCGCGCCCAGTTCGGCGTTTAACCACAGTTCCCTTGTGGGGGGCTTTTGTGGCGAGGGAGCAAGCTATCTCGCCACAATGGGCAATGCCAAAGGACCGATCAAAAAAAGACCCCGCTCAGCCAGGCTGAGCGGGGTCTTTTAGCATCCGCTATCGCTTAGTGACGCTTGCGATTGCTGATCAAGGTGCCCACGCCGGTATCGGTGAAGATTTCCAGCAGGATCGCATTCGGCACGCGACCGTCGATGATCAGCGAGCTGCCCACGCCACCCTGGACCGCTTCCAGCGCGCAGCGGATCTTCGGCAGCATGCCGCCGTAGATGGTGCCGTCGGCGATCAGGTCGTCGACCTGCTGCGTGCTCAGGCCGGTCAATACCTTGCCCGATTTGTCCATCAGCCCGGCGATGTTAGTAAGCAGCATCAGCTTTTCGGCCTTCAGTGCTTCGGCAACCTTGCCAGCTACCAGATCGGCGTTGATGTTGTACGACTCGCCGTTGGCGCCGACGCCGATTGGCGCGATCACCGGGATAAAATCGCCTTTGACCAGCAGGTTCAGCAGGTCGGTATTGATTCCGACCACTTCACCGACGTGGCCGATGTCGATGATTTCCGGCTGGGTCATCTCCGGGGTCTGGCGGGTGACGGTGAGTTTCTTCGCACGAATCAACTCGGCGTCTTTACCGGTCAGGCCGATGGCGCTGCCGCCGTGACGGTTGATCAGGTTGACGATGTCCTTGTTGACCTGGCCGCCAAGGACCATTTCCACCACGTCCATGGTCGCGGCGTCGGTGACGCGCATACCGTCGACAAAGTGGCTCTCGATCGACAGGCGCTTGAGCAAGTCACCGATTTGCGGGCCGCCGCCGTGAACGACCACCGGGTTGATGCCGACGGCTTTCATCAGCACGATGTCGCGGGCGAAGCCGGTTTTCAGCTCCTCGCTTTCCATCGCGTTGCCGCCGTATTTGATCACCAGCGTCTTGCCGACATAGCGGCGAATGTAAGGCAGCGCTTCGGACAGGACCTTGGCGGTGTTGGCGGCGGCTTCGCGTTCGAGGGTCATTCAGGGCTCCGGGTGAATCAGAACGGTAGTTGGAGATCAGGTGCAACGCGCTTCAACTGGACATGGAAAACGTCCTTGATACGCTGCAATTCAGCCTCGTCATCGGCCTCGAAGCGCAGTACCAGCACCGGTGTGGTGTTGGAGGCGCGAACCAGGCCCCAGCCTTTGGCATAGTCGACTCGCACGCCGTCAATGGTGGTCAGGTCGGCGCCTTCGCCCCACTGCGCGTCGTGCAGTGCATCAATGATGCTGAATTTGCTCTCTTCGGTCACATGGATATTGATTTCCGGCGTAGAAATATCGTTCGGGAAGGTTGCGAACAATTCTTCAGCCGACGATTTTTCCTTGCTGAGGATTTCCAGCAACCGCGCGGCGCTGTAGATGCCGTCGTCGAAACCGAACCAGCGTTCCTTGAAAAAGATGTGCCCGCTCATTTCACCGGCCAACAGGGCGCCGGATTGTTTCATTTTCTTTTTGATCAACGAATGACCGGTCTTCCACATCAGCGGACGACCGCCATATTCCTTGATCAGCGGGATCAGGCGGCGGGTGCATTTGACGTCGAAGATGATTTCCGCGTCGGGGTTGCGTGCTACCACATCCTTGGCGAACAGCATCAGCAGGCGGTCCGGGAACACGACGCTGCCGGTGTTGGTGACCACGCCCACGCGGTCGCCATCGCCGTCGAAGGCCAGGCCCAGGTCGGCGTTGGTTTCCTTGACCTTGGCGATCAGGTCTACCAGGTTTTCCAGCTTGCCCGGGTCTGGGTGATGGTTGGGGAAATTGCCGTCGACTTCGCAGAACAGCGGGATGACTTCGCAGTTCAGTGCTTCGATCAGTTGCGGGGCAATCACGCCGGCAGCGCCGTTGCCGCAGTCCACCACGACCTTCAGGCGTCGGGCCAGTTTGATGTCCTGGACGATTTCTGTGGTGTAGCGGTCGAGGATCTCGACCTTGGTGATGCTGCCCTGGCCGCTGGTCAAGTCGTTATTCTTGAGGCGGTCATGCAGGGCCTGAATCTGTTCGTTGGCCAAGGTGTCGCCAGCGATGACGATCTTGAAGCCGTTGTAGTTCGACGGGTTATGGCTGCCGGTCAACATCACCCCGGATTTGCCGGCCAGTACGTTGGCGGCGTAGTACAGCGCAGGGGTTGGCACCAGGCCGACATCACTGACGTGGCAGCCGCTGTCAGCCAGGCCCTGGATCAGTTGCTCCACCAGCTCAGGGCCGGACAGGCGACCATCACGGCCGACGCAAACATTCGGTTCATCCTGGGCCAGACTTTGGGCACCGATGGCGCGACCGAGCCAGTAAGCCGTTTCAGCGTTCAGAAATTCCGGAACAGTGCCGCGAATATCGTAGGCGCGGAAGATGCTGTCAGGGAACTTGGGGGCGATGCGGGCGGGGGTGCTCATCTGTGGGAATGCTCCATCTCGAAAGTGGCTGGACCTGCCTGCGAATCATTCGTGGGCAGGCTCAAAGTGAAAGGTATGACGACGTTTTTCACAGAGAGTTCGTGGTATGAAAGGGCCATGACACCAGCACGGTGCAAAAATCAGCACAAATTTTGTGGCGAGGGAGCTTGCTCCCTCGCCACAATGGATCCTGTCGGATCAGTGGCTGCCGGAATGACCGAAGCCGCCAGTGCCGCGCTGGGTCTCGACGAACTCTTCGACCATCTCGAAATGTGCCTGTACCACCGGCACAAGTACCAATTGCGCCAGGCGCTCGCCAACGACCATGGTGAAATCGGTCTGGCCACGGTTCCAGCACGAGACCATCAGAGGGCCCTGGTAGTCGGAATCGATCAGGCCGACCAGGTTACCCAGTACGATGCCATGCTTATGGCCCAGGCCAGAGCGCGGCAGTATCAGCGCCGCGAGGTTCGGGTCACCGATATAGACCGACAGCCCCGTAGGAATCAGCACGGTGTCGCCCGGTTTGATCACAATGTCTTTTTCCAGCATAGCGCGCAGGTCTAGACCGGCGGAGCCTGGAGTGGCGTATTGCGGCAGCGGGAATTCGGTACCGATGCGAGGATCGAGGATCTTGGCTTGCAAAGCGTGCATGTAAATTAAACCTGGTTCAGACGTTCGGCGATGAAAGTGATCAACTGGCGAGCAATCTTGCTCTTGCTAGTTTGGGCGAAAAGCGTGGCGTGAAGCTGACGATCGATCACGCTGCAGGCGTTTTCTTCGCTGTTGAAGCCAATGCTCGGGTTGGCGACGTCGTTGGCGACGATCAAATCGAGATTCTTGTCTTTCAACTTGCGCGCGGCGTAGTCGAGCAGGTGTTCGGTTTCGGCGGCGAAACCGACACTGAACGGACGGTCGGGGCGGGTGGCGATGCTGGCCAGGATGTCCGGGTTGCGCACCATCTGTAGTAATAGGCCGTCGCCGTTCGTAGGATCTTTCTTGAGTTTCTGTGGGGCGACGACTTCCGGGCGGTAGTCCGCGACCGCTGCCGAGGCAATGAACAGGTCGCAAGGGATCGCGGCTTCGCAGGCGGCGAGCATGTCGCGAGCGCTGACTACGTCGATACGGGTAACACGGTCTGGAGTCGGCAGGTGCACCGGGCCTGTGATCAGGGTCACGCGGGCGCCGGCTTCGACTGCGGCTTCGGCCAGGGCAAAGCCCATTTTCCCGGAGCTGTGGTTGGTGATGTAGCGCACCGGATCAATGTTTTCCTGGGTCGGGCCGGCGGTGATCAGCACGTGTTTGCCGGTCAGCGCCTGGCGCTTGAAGCAATCCGCGGCCAGCTGTGCCAGGTCGGTGGCTTCGAGCATGCGGCCCAGGCCGACATCGCCGCAGGCCTGGCTGCCGGAGGCTGGGCCGAAGACTTTCAGGTCGCGGCTTTCCAGGGTTTGCAGGTTGGCCTGGGTGGCTGGATCGCGCCACATGGCCTGGTTCATCGCCGGAGCAACCGCGACCACTGCGTCAGTGGCCAGCACCAGCGTGGTCAGCAAATCGTCGGCTATGCCTTGAGCCAATCGGGCGATCAGGTCTGCGGTGGCGGGGGCGATCAGCACCAGGTCAGCCCATTTGGCCAGCTCGATGTGGCCCATGGCCGCTTCGGCCGCCGGGTCCAGCAGGTCCAGATGCACGGGGTGCCCGGACAGGGCCTGCATGGTCAGTGGCGTGATGAATTCGCTGCCGCCGCGAGTCATGACCACGCGCACTTCGGCGCCCTGGTCCATCAGTCGGCGAACCAGATCGGCGCTTTTGTAGGCAGCAATGCCGCCGCCGACGCCCAGAACAATGCGTTTCCGATACAGCCGCTGCATAGGCCTGCCTTTCAATTCGTGGGTGACAAACGTAGCGAAACCCCCTCCCCAGGGTGAATTCGCCCGCAAAAAAGATGGGCTACGATATCACAGCGACCGCTACGGAACAGCGGCGCCCACAGACAGGGAGGTGCTATGAGTATTCGCGATTGGCCGGCGGCGGAGCGGCCGCGGGAGAAGCTTCTTGAACAGGGGCCGGCAAGCCTTTCGGATGCCGAATTGCTGGCCATCTTTTTGCGAACCGGGGTGTCAGGCAAAAGCGCGGTGGATCTGGCGCGGCATCTGCTGGGGCAATTTGGCAGTCTGCGGTCACTGTTGGAGGCGGATCTCCCGACGTTCAGCAGGCAGTTAGGACTGGGTGCGGCAAAGTTCGCACAATTGCAGGCGATTCTGGAAATGAGTCGACGGCATCTGGCTGAGCGGCTGCGCTTCAAGCCAGTGTTGGAAAATCCGCGTGCGGTGCGCGATTACCTGAAGGCGATGCTGCGCCATGAGCCTCACGAAGTGTTCGGTTGTCTGTTTCTGGATTCAAAACATCAGGTGCTTACCTTTGAGGCACTGTTTCGTGGCTCCATCGACAACACCAGTGTCCATCCACGGGAGGTGGTCAAGCGCGCGCTGGCACACAACGCGGCGGCGCTGATCCTTTGCCATAACCATCCGTCGGGCAACTCCGACCCCAGTCAGGCCGACCGGCTGCTCACCAAGCGTCTGCAAAAGGCCATGGAGCTGATTGATGTGCGGGTGCTTGACCATTTCATCATCGGCGATGGCGATCCGCTTTCGATGGCTGAATATGGGTGGATGTAAAGCGGGGTGGCGCTAAGCAAGGCTCTGTGGGAGCGAGCCTGCTCGCTCCCACAGGTTTTGTGGCCGGACGGATTATTTGATATTGACCTTCGAATAGTCCTGCCGCCCAAACGGGCTCACCGCATAACCCTCGACATCTTTGCGAGTCAGGGCAAAAGCCGTCGGGTGTGCCAGCGGCAGCCACAATGCCTGCTGCTGAATTTGCGTCTGAGCCTGTTCGTAGAGCTTGGTGCGCACGCCTTGCTCGCCGGTGGTCTTGCCGGCACTGATGAGCTTGTCCAGGTCCTGGTTGCAATAGCGAGCGAAGTTGGTGCCGGATTTGACCGCGGCGCAGGAAAACTGCGGCGTAAGGAAGTTGTCCGGATCACCGTTGTCGCCGGCCCAGCCCATGAACAGCAAGTCATGTTCACCGGCCTTGGCACGACGGATCAGCTCGCCCCATTCGATCACGCGAATTTCGGCCTGTATGCCGATTTCCGCGAGGTCAGACTGCAGCAGTTGGGCGCCGAGGCTGGGGTTCGGGTTCAGCAGGCTGCCCGACGGGCGAGTCCAGATGGTGGTCTGGAAGCCGTCCTTGAGTCCGGCCTTGGCCATCAACGCCTTGGCTTTCTCCACGTCATGGGCATAGCCCGGCAGGCTTTTGGCGTAGCTCCAGGTGTTCGGCGGGTAGGGGCCATTGGCAGGCTCGGCGGTGTCTTCGAACACAGCCTTGACGTAATTGGCCTTGTCGAAAGCGAGGTTGATCGCCTGACGCACTTCAGGCTTGTCCAGCGGTGGGTGCTGGCTGTTGATGCCGACGAATGCGGTCATGAACGCGTCAGTCTTTTCCACTTTCAGGGTCGGCTCTTTCAGCGCGGCCTGTACATCAAGAGGCTTGGGCGACAGGGCGATCTGGCATTCATTGCGACGCAACTTCTGCAAGCGCACGTTGGCGTCCGGGGTGATGGCGAAGATCAGCGGGTCCACTGACGGCTTGCCACCAAAGTAGTCCGGGTTGGCCTTGTAGCGGATCGAGGCGTCCTTCTGGAAGCGCGTGAACACGAACGGGCCGCTGCCGATCGGCTGACTGTTGAGCTTCTCCGGGGTACCGGCCTTCAACAGTTTATCGGCGTACTCGGCCGAATAGATCGAGGCGAAACCCATGCTCAGGGTCGCGAGGAAGGTCGAATCCGGATGGTCCAGCGTGAAGCGCACGGTCAGCGGGTCGAGGGCGTCGATTTTTTTGATCAGCGCCGGCAATTGCATGGATTGCGCGTGGGGGAAGCCGCTCTGGGCGACCTTGTGCCAGGGGTTGGCCGGATCGAGCATGCGGTCGAAGCTGAACTTCACGTCCTCGGCGGTCATTTCGCGCGTCGGGCTGAAATACTCGGTGCGGTGGAACTTCACCTGCGGGCGCAGCCTGAACACATATGTCAGGCCATCGGGGCTGACTTCCCAGCTTTCGGCGAGACTGGCGACCACTTTGCCGCTGTCCGTGTCGAAATCCACCAAACGGTTCATCAGCACGTCCGCCGAGGCGTTGGTGGTGGTCAGAGAGTTGTATTGCACCACGTCGAACCCTTCGGGGCTGGCCTCGGTGCAAACGCTCAGGGCGGCGGCGAAGGCCTGTGGGCTCAGCACAAGCGGGGCGAGCAACAGCGGTAGGGCAGCGAGGCGCATGGTCGGATTCCTTTACAGATCGAAGGCCCATCTGCAAGTGCAGTCTGGAAAAGGCTTACCCTAGTGGGCTCCTTTGCAAATGACTATCCCCTTTTTCATTTTCAGGGGACTATAGGCGCCTGATTTTGCTGTGCTCGGGTGGAAAAACGGCGGCGTCGTGGCGTGGGGCAGATTCTCGCGACGAGCGGTCGAAAACGACGACAGCCTTTATCCAAAGCGCTTGTGGCGTGGAAAACCGGGTTTTTCTCCATTCAAGGCACAGCGAATGTTGTTGCTCTCCAGTCTTTCTGGTATAAAGCAGCGCTCTTTTCTAGGGGCCCGGTTCCTTCACTGTAGGTGTAGCCGGTAAGACCTCTAAAGAATCGCGGCGCCTGGCGCCACAATGACTAGAGATTAAGCGGCCAACCCATGCCGGGTTGGGCATGTGGTTTTAGAGGGCTGAGGCATGTCTAGAGTATGTCAAGTTACCGGTAAGGGTCCGGTGACTGGGAATAACATTTCCCACGCAAACAACAAAACCCGTCGTCGTTTCCTGCCGAACCTGCAGCATCACCGCTTCTGGGTTGAAGAAGAGAAACGTTTCGTACGTCTGCGCGTATCTGCCAAAGGCATGCGCATCATCGACAAGCGTGGCATCAGTGTCGTGCTGGCCGAACTTCGTCGCGATGGCAAGGTTTAAGGGAGCTAATCATGCGTGAATTGATTCGTTTGATTTCGAGCGCCGGTACTGGTCACTTCTACACTACCGACAAGAACAAGCGCACTACTCCGGACAAAATCGAGATCAAGAAATTTGATCCGGTTGTTCGCAAGCACGTGATCTACAAGGAAGGCAAAATCAAGTAATTGATTTTTCCCGACTTACGAAAAAGGCCCGTATCGCGAGATACGGGCCTTTTTTGTTGCCTGATGGACAGGTATTGCCTGTCGGGCCCCCTTCGCGAGCGGGCTCGCTCCCACAATGTCCGTGACACACTGATCTCCTGTGGGAGCGAGCCTGCTCGCGAAAGCGTCGGCCCAGGCAACGCTAATTGTCAGGCCTTCTGCTCAAACGCCACATAGATTTTGCGGCATGGCTCCAGCACTTCCCAGGTGCCCCGGAAACCTGCCGGGATGACGAAGCGATCGCCAACCCGCAGCGTCTTGGCGTTACCATCAAGATCACGCAGCACGGAAACACCCTGCACGATTTCGCAATATTCGTGTTCGGTGAAGTTCACTGTCCACTGGCCGACAGCCCCTTCCCACACGCCGGCGTTCAGCTGGCCGCAAGGACTGTTGTAGTGGTTGAACACCGCTTGCTCAGGATCGCCCTTGAGCACCTTGGTCGGGTCTGGACGATAGCGTTCGGCGGCGGTGGTGGCCTGGCTGAAGTCGACGATGTTCTGGATGCTCATTGTTGTATTCCCCCGTCATTGCGGTACGAGTGGTGACTGTTGCCAAAGTCTATGTTTATTAAAATGAACATCGCAAGGCCGTTTGCCAGCCTTGTGTCAAATATATTGAAACTTCACCTGCCGCTGGTTTAGGGTGGCGGTTGCCCTTGGCCGAAAAGCAGGCTGGCCGGGCAGAATTCCTGACAGCGCCCGCGAAGAACGCGGGTGTCGTATTCAATAAGAGGAGGACACTCGAATGACCACCCTGACTCGTGCCGACTGGGAACAAAAGGCTCGCGATCTGAAGATCGAAGGCCGTGCTTACCTCAATGGCGAGTACACCGATGCTGTCTCCGGCGAGACCTTCGAGTGCATCAGCCCGGTCGATGGCCGTCTGCTGGGCAAGATTGCCAGCTGTGACGCCGCCGACGCCCAGCGCGCTGTGGAAAACGCTCGCGCCACCTTTAATTCGGGCGTCTGGTCGCGCTTGGCGCCGACCAAACGCAAATCCGCGATGATCCGTTTCGCCGGCCTGCTGAAACAGCACGCCGAGGAGCTGGCACTGCTTGAAACCCTGGACATGGGCAAGCCGATCAGCGACTCCCTGTACATCGACGTTCCCGGCGCGGCGCAAGCCCTGAGCTGGAGCGGAGAAGCCATTGACAAGATCTACGACGAAGTGGCCGCCACTCCGCACGATCAATTGGGTCTGGTGACCCGCGAACCCGTCGGCGTGGTCGGCGCCATCGTGCCGTGGAACTTCCCGTTGATGATGGCGTGCTGGAAGCTAGGGCCTGCGCTGTCGACCGGTAACTCGGTGATCCTCAAGCCGTCGGAAAAATCCCCGCTGACCGCGATCCGTATCGCTGCACTGGCCGTTGAGGCCGGCATTCCGGCAGGCGTGCTGAACGTGCTGCCCGGCTACGGTCATACCGTCGGCAAGGCCCTGGCCCTGCATAACGACGTCGACACCTTGGTGTTCACCGGTTCGACCAAGATCGCCAAGCAGCTGCTGATCTATTCCGGTGAGTCGAACATGAAGCGCGTCTGGCTGGAAGCCGGCGGCAAGAGCCCGAACATAGTGTTCGCCGATGCTCCGGACCTTCAAGCAGCGGCCGAAGCGGCGGCTGGCGCCATCGCCTTCAATCAGGGTGAAGTTTGCACCGCCGGCTCGCGCCTGCTGGTGGAGCGCTCCATCAAGGATAAATTCCTGCCGCTGGTGATCGAGGCGCTGAAAGCCTGGAAGCCAGGTAACCCGCTGGACCCGGCGACCAATGTCGGTGCGCTGGTGGATACCCAGCAGATGAACACCGTGCTGTCCTACATCGAATCCGGTCACGCTGACGGCGCCAAACTGGTGGCCGGTGGCAAGCGTACACTTCAGGAAACCGGTGGCACCTACGTCGAGCCGACGATTTTCGATGGCGTGAGCAACGCGATGAAAATCGCCCAGGAAGAAATCTTCGGACCTGTGTTGTCGGTCATCACCTTCGACACCGCCGAAGAAGCCGTTGCTATTGCCAACGACACGCCTTATGGCCTGGCCGCTGCAGTGTGGACGACTGACATCTCCAAGGCTCACCTGACCGCCAGGGCACTGCGTGCCGGTAGCGTGTGGGTCAACCAGTACGATGGCGGCGACATGACGGCACCGTTCGGTGGCTTCAAGCAGTCCGGCAACGGCCGCGACAAGTCGCTGCATGCGTTCGACAAGTACACCGAGCTGAAGGCGACCTGGATCAAGTTGTAAGCCGTTAACGGGAGCCTGCTGTAGTAGCAGGCATCCCCAAACGACGCGTATCCCCTGTGGGAGCGAGCCTGCTCGCGAAAGCGGTATAACAATCGACGTCAATGTTGAATGTTGCTCCGTCTTCGCGAGCCGGCTCGCTCCCACAGTGTTTTGTGTTGTACATAAAAACTATCCACAGGAGCGTGGAACATGCGTTGGGCGACGTATTTCGCCGTGTTGGCGTCTGTCTTGAGTGTCGGCCTGGCCCTGGGCGTCAGCATGCCGCTGGTGTCGTTTCGCCTGGAAAGCTGGGGTTACGGCTCGTTTGCCATCGGTGTGATGGCAGCGATGCCAGCCATAGGCGTTCTACTGGGTGCGAAGATCTCCAGTCATCTGGCGGCGCGTCTCGGCACGGCCAATTTGATGCGTCTGTGTTTGTGGGGCGGGGCGGTGTCCATCGGTTTGCTGGCGTTGATGCCGAGCTATCCGATCTGGCTGGTGCTGCGCTTGATGATCGGTGTGGTGCTGACCCTGGTGTTCATCCTTGGCGAAAGCTGGATCAATCAACTGGTGGTCGAAGAATGGCGCGGACGGCTGGTGGCGCTGTACGGCAGCAGCTACGCGTTGAGTCAGTTGGCTGGGCCGATATTGTTAGGTGTCCTGGGCACTGAGCATGATTATGGCTTCTGGGTCGGGGTCGGTTTGCTGGTGGCGGCGCCGTTTCTGTTATTGGGCCGCAGTGGCGCGCCCAGCAGCGAGGCCTGCAGCGTGACCTTCGGTGATTTGCTGACGTTCTGTCGTGGCTTGCCGGCGATTGCCTGGGCAGTGTCGCTGTTCGCGGCGTTCGAGGCGATGATCCTGACATTGCTGCCGGTGTACTGCTTGCGTCAGGGTTTCACCACGGAAATCGCGCTGGCGATGGTCAGTACGGTGGTGGTGGGGGATGCCTTGTTGCAATTGCCGATCGGTGCGCTGGCGGATCGCATGTCGCGTCGTGCATTGTTCACGTGGTGTGCGATGGTTTTGTTGGTGTCGAGTCTGGCGATTCCGTTGCTGATCGACACGCTGCTGATCTGGCCGTTGTGGGTGTTGTTCGGCGCCAGTGCCGGCGGTTTGTTTACCTTGTCCCTGATCCTGATCGGCGAGCGTTATCGTGACGATGCGCTGGTTCGGGCCAACGCACACATCGCGCAACTGTGGGGCATCGGTTGCCTGCTCGGGCCGTTGATCGCCGGTGCCGGCAGTCAGTGGATCAGCGGGCATGCGTTGCCGTTGCTGATGGCGGCGGGTGCGTTGGGACTGGTGATTCTAGTGTCGCGCCAGGGGGCGTTTGGCGCGGTTGTCGAACCGGCTTAAAGCATCTGCTCGAGCCCCACCGTGTTGCTCAGCCAGGCATTGAAGCGCCGCCACCAACTGCCTGGTTCCTTGGTCAGGGTGTGCATTTTGCCGTCGTCTTCAGTGGTCCAGACGACTTGGCCATTCTCCAGCCGCGCCTGATAACTCAGGGCCGGCGCCATGCCCTCCAGCGCCAGTTCGCGGACGCGGGCCGCCAATTCCGGGCTGTCCACCAGCACCCCGACTTCGGTGTTCCACAGTACCGAGCGCGGGTCGAAGTTGAATGAACCGATGAAAGATTTCTGCTGGTCGAAGATGATCGCCTTGCTGTGCAGGCTGGAATCGGATTCGCCATAGGATCGTCGGGAAAACAGGCGAGGTCCGCTGCCGCTTTCATCACCGGGCTGGCGGCGCAATTCATAGAGTTGCACGCCATGCTCCAGCAGGGCTTTGCGATACGGTGCATAGCCGCCATGCACCGCCGGGACGTCGGTGGCTTCCAGTGAATTTGTCAGCAATTGCACCGATACGCCGGAATCGGCACGGCCGGTCAGGTACACCAGCCCCGGCTGGCCCGGCACGAAGTAAGCCGAGACCATCACCAGCTCTTTGCTGACGCCGTTAAGTTCGGGCGCCAACTGGGTGGTCAACAGCAACTGCGGGTCTGGCTCGCCGTCCGCCAGTACCTTGCTCGGCGCATCCCACAACGCCTGGTTCCAGGCCCAGATCAGCTCTTTGCGCCAGATATCCAGGCGCGGGTCGGTGGCGAACTTCATCAATTGTTGAAACAGCGCGTGGTTCTGTTTGCGAGACTCCTCCAGGGATTCTTCCAGCCGCGTGCGGGTGTTTTTCAGGTCCTGTGCAGTCGGTTTGCTCGACAGGAACTGCTCTACCGGCTTGCTCAAGGCGCTGTTCCAGTACTGGTCGAAACTGTGACCCAGCTGCTCGGCGACGGGGCCGACGCCGAGTATGTCGATATCCGTGAAATTCAGATTCGGCTCGGCATCGAAATATTCGTCCCCCAGATTGCGCCCGCCGACGATGGCCATGCTGTTATCCGCCAGCCACAGCTTGTTGTGCATGCGCCGATGTTGCTGCGACAGGTTGAACAGGCGGCCCATGGTGCGCGTCACGCCGGTGCTGCGCCCCAGATGCAAGGGGTTGAACACGCGAATCTGAATCTGTGGATGTGCCGCAAGGGTGGCGATGGTGCGGTCCAGGCCATCGCTGGTGGTGTCGTCGAGGAGAATTCGCACCCTCACGCCGCGGTCGGCGGCCTTGAGCATTTCTTCCACCAGCATTCGCGTACTGATCCCGTCATGCACGATGTAGTACTGCAGATCGAGACTGCCTTGGGCGTTGCGGATCAGTTCGGCGCGGGCGGTGAAGGCTTCGGTGCTGTCGGACAGCAGGCGAAAGCCTGATTTCCCTTCATGAGGGGCGGCCTGGGCCTGGACCGAACGGCCGAATGCCGAAGCGCTCGCCGGCAATGCCTGGCTCGGTTGGCGCTGCACGTCAAAACTGGCGCAGCCGCCGAGGAACGAAGCAAGTAACACCAGAGCAAGCAGGGGCTGTCTGACTCTCACGTGGGATCGTTCCGATTGGCGAATGTTGGCATATGGACGCTGAACGCTTCAGAAAGGTCAGTCGGTCAGCCAGTCGGTTTCCGCCAGCAGCTGGATGGCGGCGGCGCCGACCTTGCGTACGGCTTCTTCAATCTGTGCCGTTGGTTTGGCAGCGTAGTTCATACGCAGGCAGTTGCGATACTTGCCCGAAGCGGAAAATATGCTGCCCACGGCAATCTGTACGCCCTGATCGTGCAAGGCGCGATTCAGTCTCAGGGTGTCAAAGCCTTCAGGCAGTTCAACCCACAACATGAAACTGCCTTGCGGGCGGCTGGCGCGGGTGCCGACGGGGAAATAGCGGGTGACCCAATCGATCATCGCATCGCGATTGCGTTGGTATTGCGTGCGCATCCGCCGCAAATGCGGTTCGAAGTGACCGCCCTTGAGGAATTCGGCGATGGCAATTTGCGGTTGCGGCGCGGTGGAGCCGGTGCTGATGTATTTCATGTGCAGCACGCGTTCCAGATAGCGACCGGGTGCGACCCAGCCAATGCGCAGGCCGGGGGCAAGGGTCTTGGAAAATGAACTGCAGAGCAGGACGCGGCCGTCTTCGTCGAAGGATTTGATCGTGCGTGGGCGCGGGTAGGTGTAGGCCAATTCGCCATACACATCGTCTTCGATGATCGCCACGTCGAAACGCTGTGCGAGCGTCAACAATGCGCGTTTGCGCGACTCCGGCATGATGTAGCCCAGTGGGTTGTTACAGTTGGGCGTCAACTGTATGGCCTTGATCGGCCACTGTTCCAAGGCCAGTTCAAGTGCATCGAGGCTGATCCCGGTGAGCGGGTCGGTAGGGATTTCCAGGGCTTTCATGCCCAGGCCCTTGAGGGTTTGCATGGCGCCATGAAAGCTCGGCGAGTCCACGGCCACGATATCCCCCGGTTCGCAGATGGAGCGAATGCTGGTGGACAACGCTTCGTGGCAGCCGGTCGTGACCACCAGGTCACCGGGGCTCAACTGGCAACCGGAATCGAGCATCAGCCGGGCGATCTGTTCGCGCAGTTCGAGGTTGCCGTGAATGTTGTCGTAATACAGACCAGGCATGTCTTGCCGACGACTGAGCTGCGCCAGGCCGCGTAGCAGGGGCTTGAGGGTGGGGGTGGTGATGTCCGGCATGCCGCGACCCAATTGCACTACATCCTTGCGCGGCACCGCGCGAATCAACTCCAGCACCTGATCCCATTGCGAGATATCCACAGGCCGCTGCGCCGGGCGGCCCACCGCTGGCAGCTCCGGTAATTGGCGACTCACCGGCACGAAGTACCCGGATTTAGGCCTTGGCGTGGCCAATCCGCTGTCTTCCAGTACGCGATAGGCCTGCTGCACCGTACTCAGACTGACGCCATGTTCGACGCTCAGCGCCCGTACCGACGGCAGCCGGTCGCCAGGGCGATAGAAGCCCTGCTCGATACGCGTGCCGAGCAGTTCAGCGAGGTTGACGTAAAGGGTCATGGCGCAGTCTCGAGGTAAGTGATACGGCTAACCAGTACAGATGGGTGAAAAAACCAGGATTCAGAGCCTGAGGCGAACAATCTGTATTGAAATAATACAGATGCGTTGGATCTGTAATGGTTTTCGCCATCCACGCATCATGAAAGCTCTGGCTACCCAAGTAAACAGGAGCATTCAAAATGAACGGCTTGAGCGATGTGCGGCTGACGTTACACAGTCAGGAACTGGCGGCTGGGCAAGATAACGATGCACGCGAGGCGCACATGCGCAACGCGCCGTCCGGCCTGAGTCGTTGGGGTCTGTTCTGGCATAGTCTGCACACGCGCAAGGCGTTGCTGACGCTGACATCCGAGCAGCTCAAGGATGTCGGGCTGACGCGTGAGCAGGCGCGGGAGGAGGGGTTGAAACCTTTCTGGCGGATCTGATAGCAATGAGCTCCTCAGCTCCATTCGCGAGCAGGCTCGCTCCCGCAGGAGATCATCTGTATGCACACTATCTGTGATCGACAGAGATCAATGGTGGGAGCGAGCCTGCTCGCGAAGACGTCCGCTAAAACGCCACAAGATCTTCAGACCAACTCTTTAAACCGATGCCACAACATCCCCAACGCCAATAGCGGCGAGCGCAAATGCCGGCCGCCCGGGAAGGTAATGTGCGGGACCTTGGCAAACAGATCGAAGCCACTGCTCTGCTGCCCGCTGATGGCTTCGGCCAGCAATTTGCCGGCCAGATGCGTGGCATTCACGCCATGCCCGGAGTAAGCCTGGGCGTAGTACACGTTCGGCTGGTCCTTGAGACGGCCGATTTGCGGCAGGCGGTTGGCGCCGATGCCGATCATGCCGCCCCATTGATAATCGATCTTCACGTCGCCCAATTGCGGAAAAACATCCAGCATCTTTGGCCGCATATAGGCCGCGATGTCTTTCGGGTCCCGTCCCGAGTAATGGCAGGCACCGCCGAACAGCAAGCGGCGGTCCGCCGAGAGTCGGTAGTAATCCAGCGCCACCCGTTGATCGCAGACCGCCATGTTCTGCGGCAGAAGCGAGTGCGCCAGTTCTTCGCTCAGAGGCGCGGTGGCGATAATGTAGCTGCCGGCGGGCAGTACCTTGCCGCTGAGTTCGGGGTTGAGTTCATTGAGGTAGGCATTGCAGCTCAGCACCAATGTCTTGGCGCGGACCCTGCCTTGGGCGGTATGCACCTTGACTTCGGAGCCGTAATCGATGCGGGTGACGGCTGACTGTTCGTACAGTCTGGCACCCAGTTGTTGCGCGGCGGCGGCTTCGCCCAACGCCAGGTTCAGTGGATGCAAGTGCCCGGAGCCCATGTCGATCAGGCCGCCCACGTAACGGTCGGATCCCACCACGGTGTGCATTTCGTGGGGTTGCAGCAGGCGGGTCTCGTAGCGATAACCGAGAATGCGCAGTTCTTCGGCGTCCTCGGCAAAACCTTCGAGGTCGCGGGGCTTGTTGGCCAGGTCGCAATAACCCCAGGTCAGGTCACAAGGGATCTGAAAACGCTCGACCCGCTGTCGGACGATTTCCACCGCTTCCAGACCCATGAGTTTCATCTGACGCACGCCGTCGGTGCCGATGACATGGGTAAACTGATCGAGGCCGTGACCAACCCCGCGAATGAGCTGCCCGCCGTTGCGCCCGCTGGCGCCCCAACCGATTTTATGGGCTTCGAGCAGCACCACGCTGAGGCCGCGCTCGGCCAGTTCCAGCGCGGTGTTCAGCCCGGAAAAACCGCCGCCGACCACGCATACATCGGCCACCACTTCGCCTTTGAGCACCGGGTAATCCGGCTGCGGCAGGCTGCTGGCTGCGTAATAAGAGGCCGTGTGTTGGTGGCTCGGGACAGGTTGCTGAGCACGGGCTGTCATGTGCGTGATCCTGGTTCTTGTGTTTAGAAAATTTGACGGAGCATAAGCCGGGCCTTCGCGGGCGGGCAACATTGGTCGGTTACCGCTGTCTGGATCGCGACTTTTGCCTCAGAATTACGCTCTTTCCTGAAATCGGTCACCGCCTCGATGAGCTGCAACAGTCAGAAAATTCGCACGCTGCGCCAGCAGATTCCCTCGTTCGAGTGCGTGCCCGGCTGTCACGACTGCTGTGGTCCGGTGACTACCTCGCCGGAAGAAATGTCGCGCCTGCCGCGCAAGACCCGGGCCGAGCAGGAAGCGGCGATGGACGAACTCAACTGCGTCCATCTCGGGCCGAACGGCTGCACCGTGTATGACGAGCGGCCGTTGATCTGCCGGTTGTTCGGTACTACCCAGACTTTGCCGTGCCCCAATGGGCGGCGGCCGGTGGAATTGATTCACCCGCGGGTCGAAAAGCAGGTGTTCGAGTATATGGCGAGTAACCGGCAAGTTCTCGTTTAACAGTCAGACCGGGTCGCCTGCTCGCGAAGGCGGCCGAACAGGCGCTATAAAACCTCAATCCGGAATCGGCAAGCTCAAACTCTCCTTGACCTCTTCCATCACGATATAGCTCTTGGATTCGCGCACATGGGGCAGCTTGAGCAGGATGTCGCCCAGCAGCTTGCGGTACGAGGCCATCTCGGAAATCCGCGCTTTCACCAGATAGTCGAAATCCCCTGATACCAAGTGGCATTCCAGCACATGGGGCAGTTTCAGCACCGCTCGTCGGAACTCTTCGAAGGTGTCGCCGGATTTGTAGTCCAGGCTGATCTCGACGAACACCAGCAGACTCCCCTTGAGGTGTTGAGGGTTGAGCCGCGCGTTGTAGCCCATGATGATCCCCTCGCGCTCCAGGCGCCGGACCCGCTCAGTGCAGGGCGTGGTCGATAGCCCGACCTTTTCCCCAAGCTCGGTGAAAGAGATACGCCCGTCCGCTTGCAGGATCCGCAGGATGTTGCGGTCGATCTTGTCCAGCTCACGTTTGGTTTGAGTGTTGGTACGCATAGGGGATGCGCCTCCGTGAAAAGGGTTTTTGCCGAGAATTGTCGCCAAATATAGGCGCTTATATAGTGAAAATCACTGACCAATCTTTTTTACACTGCGCACATCTAAAGCTCTGAACTACACACGTCAGCGGTCAGCCGCGATGAGGGATATGAAAATGCGCGTTATGGTCTTGGGTAGCGGCGTCATCGGTACCACCAGTGCTTATTATCTGGCGCGTGCCGGGTTTGAAGTGGTGGTAGTCGACCGGCAGCCGGCTGCTGCCATGGAGACCAGTTTCGCCAACGCCGGCCAGGTGTCGCCGGGTTATGCCTCACCCTGGGCTGCGCCGGGTGTGCCGCTCAAAGCCATCAAGTGGCTGCTGCAGCGTCACGCGCCGCTGGCGATCAAGGCGACCGCCGATATCGATCAATACCTGTGGATGGCGCAGATGCTGCGCAACTGCACCGCCAGCCGTTACGCGGTGAACAAGGAGCGCATGGTCCGACTGTCCGAATACAGCCGTGACTGCCTCGACGAACTGCGCGCCGAAACCGGCATTGCCTACGAAGGCCGCAGCCTCGGTACGACCCAGCTGTTCCGCACCCAGGCTCAGCTTGATGGCGCCGCGAAAGACATCGCCGTGCTGAAAGAGTCCGGCGTGCCATTCGAATTGCTCGACCGCGAAGGCATTGCCCGCGTTGAGCCGGCCCTGGCCAGCGTCACCGATATCCTCGCCGGTGCCTTGCGCTTGCCAAACGACCAGACCGGCGACTGCCAGATGTTCACGACCAAGCTCGCTGAAATGGCCGCGAAACTCGGTGTGCAGTTCCGTTTCGGCCAGGACATTCAGCGCCTGGACTTCGCCGGTGATCGCATCAACGGAGTGTGGATCGACGGCAAGCTGGAAACCGCTGACCGCTACGTGCTGGCGCTGGGCAGCTATTCGCCGCAATTGCTCAAGCCGCTGGGTATCAAGGCGCCGGTGTACCCGCTCAAGGGCTACTCCCTGACCGTGCCGATCACCAACCCGGCGATGGCCCCGACCTCGACCATTCTCGACGAGACCTACAAGGTCGCGATCACCCGTTTCGACAACCGCATCCGCGTCGGCGGCATGGCGGAAATTGCCGGTTTTGACCTGTCGCTGAACCCGCGTCGACGCGAAACCCTGGAGATGATCGTCAACGACCTTTATCCTCAGGGCGGCGATCTGGCCCAGGCAAGTTTCTGGACCGGCCTGCGTCCGACCACGCCGGATGGCACCCCTATCGTGGGTGCCACCCCGTTCAAGAACCTGTTCCTGAACACCGGTCACGGCACGCTTGGCTGGACCATGGCCTGTGGTTCCGGTCGCTTGCTGGCTGACTTGATGGCGAAGAGAAAACCACAGATCAGCGCCGAAGGCCTGGATATTTCCCGTTATGGCAACAAGCAACAGGAATCCGCAAAGCACGTTAATCCAGCGCCAGCTCACCAGTAAGTGCATGGGCTGTCGCGGGTAACCGCTTTGCCTTGAGCCAGTCAGAAAGATCCCTCTCCCGGTGCTGTTGGCGGTTAACGCCGTCAGCCAGCGCCGGTTTTTCTTCCAAACGACCGACCAGAAGTCTGCCGCCATGCGTCCTGCCCGTGCCCTGATCGACCTTCAAGCCCTTCGTCACAACTACCGGATCGCCCGTGAAGTCACGGGAGCCCGCGCCCTCGCGGTGATCAAGGCCGATGCCTATGGTCATGGCGCGGTGCGTTGCGCCCAGGCGCTCGAAGCCGAGGCGGATGGCTTTGCCGTGGCCTGTATCGAGGAGGCACTGGAACTGCGCGCCGCTGGTATTCGCGCGCCGGTCTTGTTGCTGGAAGGCTTTTTCGAAGCCGATGAACTGTCGCTGATCGTCGAGCATGACTTCTGGTGCGTGGTGCATTCGTTGTGGCAGCTCGAAGCGATCGAAAAAGCGCCACTGAGCAAACCGATCACGGTCTGGCTCAAGCTCGATTCGGGCATGCACCGGGTGGGGCTGCATCCGAAGGATTATCAATCGGCCTATCAACGGCTGCTGGCCAGCGGCAAAGTGGCGAAGATTGTACTGATGAGCCACTTCGCCCGTGCCGATGAATTGAATTGCCAGGCCAGTGCCGAGCAGGTCGCGGTGTTCGACGCAGCGCGTCAGGGCCTGGCGGCCGAGGTCAGCCTGCGCAATTCGCCGGCGGTGCTGGGTTGGCCGCAGATTCCGAGTGATTGGGTGCGCCCGGGCATCATGCTTTACGGCGCCACGCCTTTCGAAGAAGCCAATGCCGTCGCTTCGCGCCTGCAACCGGTGATGACCCTCGAATCGAAGGTGATCAGCGTGCGTGAACTGCCGGCCGGCGAGCCGATCGGCTATGGCGCGAAATTCATCACCCAGAAGCCGATGCGTGTTGGGGTGGTGGCCATGGGGTACGCCGATGGCTACCCGCGTCTCGCTCCGACCGGTACGCCGGTCCTGGTGGCCGGGCAACCCAGCCAGTTGATCGGCCGGGTATCGATGGACATGCTGTGCGTCGATCTGACCGATATTCCACAGGCTGGCCTGGGCTCGACGGTGGAGTTGTGGGGCAAAAACATCCTGGCCAGCGACGTGGCCATGGCTGCGGGCACGATTCCTTATCAGATCTTCTGCAACCTGCGTCGGGTGCCAATGCTCTATTCCGGGAGTTGACGGCAAGCGAGCCGGACCGAAAGTCGCCTCACTGAACAGGATTCAGGTCAAAGTGTTGTAAATACTGAACGCTGTCGCCATGATAACGCTCAATATTCCAACAATCTGAATCCCTGGAGGCGCAAGCTTTGGACGTCGGTGAACGACTGCAATCGATCCGTAAGCTCAAAGGTCTTTCCCAGCGTGAACTCGCCAAACGCGCGGGCGTCACCAACAGCACCATTTCGATGATCGAGAAGAACAGTGTCAGCCCCTCGATCAGTTCGCTGAGGAAAGTGTTGGGCGGCATTCCCATGTCCATGGTCGAGTTCTTTTCCGAAGAGATCCTGCAGGAAAAACCGACTCAGATCGTCTACAAGGCCAACGAGCTGATCGATATTTCCGATGGTGCGGTGACCATGAAGCTGGTCGGCCGGGCTCACCCGAGCCGGGCTATCGCGTTCCTCAATGAAATCTACCCGCCAGGCGCCGACACCGGCGACGAGATGCTCACCCACGAAGGCGAGGAAACCGGAATTCTGGTGGAAGGTCGGCTGGAATTGGTGGTCGGGCTCGAAACATTTGTGCTCGAAGCCGGCGATAGCTACTACTTTGAAAGTACCAAGCCGCACCGTTTCCGTAATCCGTTCGATGCGCCGGCGCGACTAATCAGCGCAGCTACACCCGCGAATTTCTAAGAAAAGAGGCGCCCTGCCAGCATGGCCGAGGCACCCGAGCTGTTTTTCCGTTGCGCAACAAGACCCCTTCGACTTTGGGGTTGTTTCAGTGTCGCGGGCTTACCGCTATACTTGCGCCCGCCTGCGAACCGTGGCCGCAGGCGTGAATAGCCACCATTGAGGGTGAACGCGTGAACCTAATTATGAAAATGCTGGCCGCACCAGCAACCGTACTGGCCCTCTGGGCTGTCAGCGCTCAAGCTGCGACCAACGACGAAATTGCCAAACGCCTTGAGCCAGTCGGCCAGGTCTGTGTTCAGGGTAAAGAGTGCAAAGGCATGGAAGTCGCCGCTGCTGCTGGCGGTGGTGGCGGTGCCAAGGCGCCTAAAGATGTGATTGCCAAGCATTGCAATGCTTGCCACGGCACCGGCCTGTTGGGCGCGCCGAAAATCGGCGACAAGGCAGCCTGGAAAGAACGTGCCGATCACCAGGGCGGCCTCGACGGTATCCTGGCCAAAGCCATTACCGGTATCAACGCGATGCCGCCTAAAGGCACCTGTGCCGACTGCTCCGATGACGAGCTCAAAGGTGCCATCAAAGAGATGTCGGGCCTGTAACAAGCCTGCCTCTTTCACAAAAAAGCCGCTTGCGAGCGGCTTTTTTGTGCCTGCCGATCCTCTTGCAAAGGTTTTGGTGTTCATTGCAGCAAAGACCCGGCAAGCTCGGTCCAACCCCAGTTCATGGAATGTAAGGGAGGATCGGATGGTGCAGCTGTGTTCTATCGAGCAAGCGGTCGATGAGGTGTTGGCCAGATTGCCAGCGCATATTCACATGGGCCTGCCCCTGGGCCTGGGCAAACCCAACCATTTCGTCAACGTACTGTATCGACGCGTCGCGCAATTGCCCCAACGGCAGCTGACGATCTACACCGCACTGTGCCTGGGGCGACCTGCATTGGGCGACGGCTTGCAGAGGCGCTTTCTTGAACCGTTCATTGACCGGGTCTTCGGCGATTATCCCGAGCTGGATTTCCTCGCCGACCTGCACCGCGACAGCCTGCCGGGCAATGTTCATATCCAGCAGTTTTTCATGCAGCCCGGTAGCCTGCTCAACAGTCCTGCGGCGCAGCAGGACTATGTCAGCAGCAACTACAGTCATGTGGCCCGGGACATCAACGCTGCGGGCTTGAACCTGGTGGCGCAACTGGTGGCCAGTCATGCCGAGCATCCCGACTGCTTGAGCCTGAGCTGCAACCCGGACATCACTCTCGACCTGTTGCCGATGATCGCCAAGCGCCGAGCCGCCGGGGAGACGATCCTGATGGTCGGCCAGGTGCACAACGACTTGCCCTACATGCCCGGTGACGCCGAAGTCGGTATCGACACTTTCGATGTGCTGATCGACGAGAAAGATCACACCACGCTGTTTTCTACGCCGAACATGCCGGTGGGGTTCCAGGATCATTTCATCGGTTTGCACGCCAGTACGCTGGTGCGCGATGGTGGCACGCTGCAGATCGGCATCGGCGCCATGGGCGATGCGCTGACGGCGGCGTTGTTGGCACGCCAGGCGGATAACGGTGGTTACCAGGCATTGCTCGCGGACGTGGACCTCAGCCCATGGGCGCCACTGATCGAGCGCGAAGGCGGCCTCGACCCCTTTGCCAAGGGCCTGTATGGCTGCAGCGAAATGTTCGTCAACGGCCTGTTGGTACTGGCCGATGCGGGGATCGTGCGGCGCAAGGTCTATCCGGACGTACCGACCCAACAACAGGCGAATGCTGGCACCCTCGATGAAGCGGCGCAGACCGATGGCGTCTCGGTGCATGGCGGTTTCTTCCTCGGACCGCGCAGTTTCTATGAGCGCTTGCGCGAGTTGCCGCAGAACAAGCGGCTCGAATTCAACATGACCCGCATCAGCTACATCAACGAGCTCTATGGTCAGGAAGAGCTCAAGCGTTTGCAGCGTCTCGATGCACGGTTCATCAACACAGCCTTCACCATGACCCTGCTTGGTGCCGGCGTGGCGGACCAACTCGAAGACGGGCGGGTGCTCAGCGGCGTCGGCGGGCAATACAACTTTGTTGTGCAGGGCCATGCACTGCAAGGCGCGCGCTCGGTGTTGCTGCTGCGCAGCTGGCGCGAGTCGGGTGGGGATGTCAGTTCAAACATTGTCTGGGAGTACGGCCACTGCACGATCCCACGGCATTTGCGGGACATCGTGGTCACCGAGTACGGCATCGCCGATCTTCGCGGCAAGACCGATGCAGCGGTGATCGAAGCGCTGTTGAACATCAGTGACTCACGCTTTCAGCAGGGTTTGATCGAACAAGCGCAACAGGTCGGCAAGTTGCCCAAGGATTTTCGTCTCGATCCGCGTTTCACCGACAACCGTCCGCAACGCTTGCAGGCGATACAGGCGCGGCATGTGCAGTTGTTTGCGGAGTATCCGCTGGGTTGTGATTTCACTGAGGTGGAAAAAGATTTGTTGCGAGCGCTGAACTGGCTGAAGAGCAAGTTCAAACTGAGCCAGATACTGGAATTGGGCAAAGCTGCACTGGATGCACCGCCGGCTTCGGAATTTTCCGGGCATTTGCAGCGGATGCAGCTGAGCAACCCTGAAGGGCTGAAAGAGGATTTGTTCCAACGACTGTTGCTCACCGGCCTGAAAGCCACCGCGCTATAACGCCTACGCCCAGAGCAACTGAGGGAGCCAGCAGGCTGGCTCCCTCAGGGGAAATACGGTGTTGTTGGTTATTCGATGAAGGTTACAACGCCATCCTTCAGCGATTGCACCCGCGCCAACGACTCTACGCGGTACCCCTGCGCATCCAGCTCCGCACGGCCGCCCTGGAACGACTTCTCGATCACGATCCCCAGGCCCGCCACGGTGGCGCCGGCCTGTTTGATGATCGAGATCAGCGCCTGGGACGCCTTACCGTTGGCCAGGAAGTCATCGATGATCAGCACGCGGTCGCTGCTGGTCAGGTGGCGCGGGGAGATCGCCACGGTGCTTTCGGTCTGCTTGGTGAACGAGTACACAGTCGCCGACAGCAAGTTTTCGGTCAGGGTCAGGGACTGGTGCTTGCGGGCGAAAATCACCGGCACGCCGAGGTTCAGGCCGGTCATGATCGCCGGGGCGATGCCCGAGGCTTCGATGGTGACGATCTTGGTGATGCCCGAGTCCTTGAACAGCGTGGCGAATTCGTCGCCGATCAGCTTCATCAGGGCCGGGTCGATCTGGTGGTTCAGAAAGGCGTCGACTTTCAGGACCTGATCGGAAAGCACGATGCCTTCTTCGCGGATTTTTTTGTGCAGGGCTTCCATGAAGCTGTCCTCTTTTGGCGCCTTTTGCGCCGAAGGTCTAAATAAAGTGGTCAATTCTAGCGCTTTAACATCGCGCGTATATCCGCCAATGCGTTGTTGCCGCGAACGGCTTTAACCTCGGTCGGGGTGTCGTCGTTGCCTTCCCAGGCCAGGTCGTCCGGTGGCAACTCATCGAGAAAGCGGCTTGGCGCGCAGTCGATGATCTCGCCATATTGTTTGCGCTTGGCGGCAAAGGTGAAGGCCAGGGTCTGACGCGCGCGGGTAATTCCTACGTAGGCCAGCCGGCGTTCCTCTTCGATGGTGTCGGCTTCGATGCTGGAACGGTGCGGGAGGATTTCCTCTTCCATGCCCATGATGAACACGTAGGGGAATTCCAGGCCCTTGGAGGCGTGCAGGGTCATCATTTGCACGCCTTCGGCGCCGTCTTCCTCTTCCTGTTGGCGCTCCAGCATGTCGCGCAGCACCAGTTTGCCGATGGCGTCTTCGACGGTCATTTCGCCTTCTTCGTCCTTCTCGAGCGTGTTTTTTAACGCCTCGATCAGGAACCAGACGTTACCCATGCGGTAGTCGGCGGCCTTGTCGCTGGAGCTGTTGGTGCGCAGCCAGTTCTCGTAGTCGATGTCCATGACCATGCTGCGCAGGGCCGAGATCGGGTCTTCGCCGGCGCATTGCTCACGGACCTTGTCCATGAAGCGCTTGAAACGCGACAGGCGATCGGTGAAACGGCTGTCCAGATGTTCGCCCAGGCCGATTTCGTCCGTGGCGGCGTACATCGAGATTTTTCGTTCGGTCGCGTAGTTGCCCAGTTTCTCCAGCGTGGTCGAACCGATTTCCCGGCGTGGGACGTTGATCACTCGCAGGAAGGCGTTGTCGTCGTCCGGGTTCACGATCAGGCGGAAGTAGGCCATCAGGTCTTTCACTTCCTGACGTCCGAAAAAGCTGTTGCCGCCGGACAGGCGGTACGGCACCTGATGGTGCTGCAATTTCAGCTCAATCAGTTTGGCCTGGTAGTTGCCGCGGTAGAGGATCGCAAAATCGCTGTACGGGCGGTCGGTGCGCAGGTGCAGGCTGAGGATTTCCATGGCCACGCGTTCGGCTTCGGCGTCTTCGTTGCGGCAGCGGATCACACGGATCTCGTCGCCGTGACCCATTTCACTCCACAACTGCTTTTCGAATTCGTGGGGGTTGTTCGAGATCAGCACGTTGGCGCAGCGCAGGATGCGGCTGGTGGACCGGTAGTTCTGCTCCAGCATCACCACTTTCAAGGACGGGTAGTCTTCCTTGAGCAGCATCAGGTTTTCCGGACGCGCGCCACGCCAGGCATAGATCGACTGGTCGTCGTCGCCCACCACGGTGAACTGGTTACGCTTGCCGATGAGCATTTTTACCAGCAGATACTGGCTGGCGTTGGTGTCCTGGTATTCATCCACCAGCAGGTAACGCACCTTGTTCTGCCACTTTTCCAGGATGTCGGCATGCTCTTCGAACAGCTTCACCGGCAGCAGGATCAGGTCGTCGAAGTCCACCGCGTTGAACGCCTTGAGCGTGCGCTGATAGTGGGTGTAGACGATGGCGGCGGTCTGTTCCTTGGGGTTGCGCGCGTTTTCCAGGGCCTGGGCGGGCAGGATCAGGTCGTTTTTCCAGGCGCCGATCATGTTCTTGATCTCGTCGACGCCGTCGTCGCCCGAGTATTCCTTCTGCATGATGTCGGTCATCAGGGCCTTGACGTCGGTCTCGTCGAAGATCGAGAAGCCCGGTTTGTAGCCCAGCCGCACGTGTTCCTTGCGGATGATGTTCAGGCCCAGGTTGTGGAAGGTGCAGACCGTCAGGCCCCGGCCTTCACCGGCACGCAGCAGGGTGCCGACCCGTTCCTTCATCTCGCGTGCGGCCTTGTTGGTGAAGGTCATGGCGACGATGTATTGGGCGCGGATACCGCAGTTCTGGATCAGGTGGGCAATCTTGCGCGTGATCACGCTGGTCTTGCCGGAGCCTGCACCGGCGAGCACCAAAAGAGGGCCGCCGACGTAGCTCACGGCTTCTTGCTGCCGGGGATTGAGTCGGGACAT